>NZ_AUFO01000001.1 GCF_000426545.1 Paenibacillus massiliensis subsp. panacisoli DSM 21345
GTTGTCCTATGCAATTGTCCAGGAGCCGAGCTCACAGAGCGGTCTGAATCTGGACTTGCAGGGAAGTATTTTAAACATAGGAGGGACTCCGACTCTCCCGACTACCTTCACGGTACGAGCAACAGATCCACAAGGACTGTATGCGGATGTGGAAGGCAAGCTGGACTTCGTGCCCGAGGCGCTAAGGTCTCATGGTGGGGTGCAAGTAAGTGGTCCGTTGACTCAGGTTGATCTGAATGAGTACTTCGTGGATCGGGATAACGAGATGCTCTCTTTTGCCTTGGGCAATATAAGCCACCTAAGTCAGTCGTTTACAGCATGGATTGAAGGAGATCAGTTGCTGTTGAGTGGTATGATCGTGCAACCGATGGAGATTCCCGTATCGGCCATTGATGAACGAGGAAATACCGCATACAACAAAGTGGAATTAATCGGTGAGAACCAAACAGCAGTGACGTTAAGACAGACAACAATTTCCATTGACCCGAATGAGTACGTGCCTTTAGTAGATCCCAATGAAGACATGCTTGTAGAAGATTCAAATGAAAATGTGTCTGTGGAAGAAGGGATTGTTGAAAATGGAGATACGTCATTGAATACGATCGTTCAGGAATCGGTCCCGCCAAGCGGCCAGCTCAGTCAGGTCGACCTTCAAGCCTATTTTATGCACGAGGGTTCTGAATACCATTCCTATACCCTTGAGGACGATGCTAGCGGTGAAGCTAATGCCTGGATCGAGGAGAATGTTCTTTACATTTCTGGAGAGATGCCATCTTCACAGGTCGTTGCTATCAGGGTAGAGGACGAGCAGGGAGTCTCGGAAGTCAAATATGTTCAACTACCTCAGACAGAGTGAATTTCGTTGTAGAAACCGACTAGAAGGGACATAGCCATGAATCAAAGGCATAAGCAGATTTCAGACTTAATATTGCAGAAATCCTATGAAGCGGCAGAATTGATTGCAAAGCGGCATGTGCAGGAGTTCCCGCTTGACGGTCAAGGCTGGCTGCTGCTGGGAGAAGCATTAATGAACCAGGATCAAGGTCAAGCAGCACAACGACTGTTCGACCGGGCGTTATTTCTCGATCCGAAGGGGAAATGGATGCCTTTTATGAAGCGTGAGATGGAGAACGTAAATCACAGTGAGGCAGTCAGCGAAGAGATTGAGCAGCTTCTATCCGTTCCCAGAGTTACTGTCTCTGCCGCAATCATCGTAAAGGATGAGGAACGCAGCATAAAGAGGTGCATTCAGAGCATTCTCCATGCGGTGGATGAAATCATAGTTGTGGATTCAGGTTCAACAGATCAGACTTTATCCATCTTGAAGACCTTTCCGCAGGTCAAGGTGTTCACGCTGAAATGGAATGACAATTTTGCAGAGCTTCGCAATGAAGCTCTGCGGCATATCACATCGGATTGGGTATTTTGGCTCGATGCGGATGAATGGCTTCACGAGGAGGACAATGACCTTATTCGTCTTGCTGCAGGTCTTTATCACAATATGGAGGCCTTGATTCCGGCATTGCAGCCTTGTCTCATGAATTATGTGAAAAGTGGACTTATTCAGGAATACTCTGTTCCGCGTTTTTTTCAGATGAACAGAGGTATCTATTATAGCGGGCGTATACATGAGCAGATTGCTACAGAACAAGAAGGAATTTTCACCACGAATGTTCTGCACAAGCCGATTGGCATTCGGTTGTATCATGATGGGTATAAGCCAGAGATCAAGACCCAAAAAGACAAAGCGACCAGAAATATCAAGCTTTTAGAATTAATGACGGAGGAGGATCCCACGAATCCAGGATGGTGGTATTTCCTTGGGAGAGAAACAATGGGCTCTGAGGATAACACAAGAGCAGTAGCCTATTTTGAGAAGGCTATTGAACTAGGGAAGTCCTATCGACAATTTGGACGTATCGCAGAGATTTATATGTTGCAAGGTAAGATTCATAGATCCCGGAACCAGCTGGAGCTGGCTGAAGAGTTCTTCATGAAAGCTTTGGCCGTTCATCCGGACTATCCTGACGCTCATTTTCAACTAGCTCATATCTCGACGCTCAAAGCCCAGCAGCTATTGGCTGATGCCTTGAAGCATGTACAAGAAGCTGCGAGTGGCTTCCATACCTATCGTGGTGCGGTTGCTCCAGATCAGGATATCCATTTATGGAAGGCTGACGCTTTACGATCCGATATTCTAGTGCTTAATGGTCATTTTGCAGAAGGCGCAGCCATACTACAGGGGGTGAAGGCTAAGGCTCCTCATGCTGGCAACATAGATAGAAAACTTGAATTCATGAAACAGCAAACACAGCGAGTACAGCAATTATTTCAGTGAGTCTAACACGCTCCTATGTGAAAAAGAGGGATATTCTAATGATCAAAATACCTCGTGTTTTAATACTCTTCCTGGTCATATCAGTCTTGATAACAGGCTCCTATGGCGTGAGCGCAGCGGCATTTGAGAGCGGAGGTGCTTATCTTACTTCTGTGAAAGGTGAAGTAAGTGTGACCAAAGCAGGAGGAGCCCAAGCCATTCCAGCCTTTGACAATATGAGACTATCCCAGGGAGATCAGATTATTACGGGTGACAATGGGAGTGCTACGATCAAGGTCAAGCAACCGGAATCAGAAAGAACGCTGGGCCACAATTCGAATGCAACCATCACCAAGCTTAGCCAGAGTGCGTCTGGTAATACTTTTTCAATCAAGCTCTGGAATGGATCGATGTGGAGCTCTGTGGCTGCTTTAGGTGGAGCCGATCAGGACACCATTGAGATACCAGGATCCACACTTCGTGTCAAGGGAACTCAATTTTATGTTGGTATTCAGTCCGATGGTACATTATCGGTGTTTGTGGCCTCAGGTCTTGTCGCTGCAAGCTTCAATAATGATCTATCTCCAGCTGCACCTGTTCTAATAGCACCGACACAGCAGCTGAATGTTAATGCCCTGTCTCTGCCTGCGCAGCTACAGGATGCCGTATCTGTAGTGGATGTAACGAAGCTCGCCAATCAGGCGGATCCTGTTGTCCTACAAGCCATGATCAGCAGTGCTGCTGCTATTACTTCAGAGAATGACGAGCTGAGATTACAATTGCAGCGTTCTTTGGGAGAACAAGTTAAACCAGCACTTCAACGCGGCGGTATTTCATCTGACATCAGTATTAAGGGACAAGAAGATCTTGATGCTTACTTGATGAATATCAATAACCTGGTATCCAATATTGCCTCTGAAGCTGTCCGTCTTGGCAAGATTCAATCGAACGCGATGAATGAGATTCTTAATCAGGTCAATCGAGAAATCCCGAATGTAGATCAGAAGGTTCGCTTGAATCCTATTCAATCCATCAATCCGCTGGGAGGTGTGGATCCAGGTGTTGCTCAGCAAAAAGAGCAGGAGTTATTGCGCTTGGAGGCCTTCCGGAAAGAAGAGGAACAGAAGCAGTTGCGTCTTCAGTCTGAAATCAAAGCCAAACTGGGCGAAACGATGCAGCAGCTGCTAAACATCCAACAAGAGCTTAATGCGGCTAATCAGTCAATTCTTGAGCAACTTCAGAGTGAGGCGGAAAAAATGTATATTTCTCAGTTATCGCCAGATCAACTTGCGAGCTATCAACAGAACAAGCAGCAGCTGAAGAACGAAAGCTCAAGTTCCCCGAGCACACAGAACGCGAATACGAACACGAACACAACAGCACCTGCTATACCAGATCGTTCTAATTCCCGGGTTACTCCCGGTATCACTTTGGTTCAAGACAAAACAGCACAGGGCTTCAACCTGTCCATTCACTTCAAGCGTTTTACGGGCTCAAATGCTTTTTACGGAACAGAGTTTCACTTTGTCAGTGACAATAACCTGGAAGTTATGAATCCAGACAATCGTTTCTTGAATGAATCCTATTTTGCGTCCACTAATAGTGTGGACCTCGTTAAAAGCCAAATGGGAACAGTAGGTAGCTCTGCAGCGACCAAGAAGGAGATCATTTATGCAGCAACCCAGTTCGGAAATGCCTCCAACATCACAATTTCGGATGGAGTGCTGGCTACGATACCTTTCTCTGTGACTGGAGATGGGACGCTCAAGCTGTCCTATGTGAAGATTGTAGATAAGACTGGGAAGGTTATTTTGGAGTTAACTGATCCTAATCCCGGATTGCCTCCAGTCCTTACTTTCACGAAGTAAATGACCTAATCCCATATTTCAGAAAATCAGCTCACAAGGAGTATCTATGAACTTATTACGAAGAACAGCTCTTGCATTCACGGCTTCTACTCTTGCTTTTAGCTTGAATGTCGTACAAGCAGATGATGTTACTCCACCATCCAATGCTAATAACAGCATGATGGATCAGACTAATATAAGTGCCGGTAACGGAATGTATGGTGAGCAGGAAGGGGTTGCTTTGGCAGCTTCCTTCAGGAAACCGACAGGCTTAGTGATTGGTGCGAGTGACGATTTGTATATTTCTGACACTGGCAATCATAAGATTCGCAGACTGAGCTCGGGTACTGTCAGTACCTATGCAGGTCCTTCATCCTCTGTGCTCAGAGATGCTGGAGGACAACCCTTGGGTGCTCTCCTGAATGGTAACAAGGCAAGCGCCCTGTTCAATGCTCCTGCGGCATTAGCTTATGGCTCTGATAAAAGCATTTACGTGGCAGACAGTGGTAACAACGCTATCCGTAAAATCGCTCCTTCGGGAGCGGTTGTTACGATTGCTGGAAATGGCAAAATCGGTGCGAGCGATGGTAAAGGCACTGAGGCTACCTTTTATCACCCGCAGGGCATTGCCGTAACCAACAGTGGCGTTATCTATGTAGCAGACACACTCAATCATGTCATTCGCAAAATTACGCCCGATGGGACCACATCTACGCTGACAGCTGCATCAGACAGGGTTGTTGAGCATCATCCAGGACTTGTACTTGCAGCGGGGGATTACAAGGACGGTCCGATTAAGCAGGCGCTATTTAATGAGCCTACAGGGCTTGTGCTTGATCCTAAAGGGAATTTATATGTCAGCGATTCGGGGAATCAGCGGATTCGTTATATTGATTTTGCTACCGGCCAGGTGACAACCATTGCAGGTGATCCTACACCCGGGGGTATGTCCGTCTATGGCAAGAATGCCTTATATGCAACGGGGAGTTACAAGGATGGAGCAGCTCATGCTGCGGCCTTTTATTTTCCGAAAGGCATCGCTCTGGATGAGTCAGGAGGCCTTCTTATCGCAGATTCTCTCAATCATGTCGTAAGATATCTCAACAATGGACATGTCACAACGATAGCGGGTAGCCAGGCTGGAGAGGCCGGATTGCAGAATGGTCAGGGGCGCACCGTATTTTTTAACACCCCACAGGATGTAGCAGTGGCATCTGATGGAACCATCTATGTGGCTGACCCAGGCGATAACATCATTAGGAAAATAGCGTCTACTACGTTGCCGGTAGCTGTCAGCGACCGTCCGTCCGGCATTAAGGTCATCCTTGGACAAGAGCAGATCAAGTTTGACGCACCTCCAGAGCTCACCGGCGGAAGCGTGATGGTGCCTATCCGGCAAATTGCCGAGACGCTTGGATACGAAACTAGATTTTCGTCGGATGGTCGCACTGTGAGCTTAGCGAAGGATAACCGTGCTATCCAGCTTAATCTTGGTTCCAAAAGCTATACACTTAAAGAGGCTAGTGGAGTAGAGACAGTTGGAGCATTGAATGCAGCACCTTATGTGAACAAGAACAGAGCTTATGTTCCTCTTCGTTTTTTGGCAGAACAGCTTGGAATAGACGTGAAGTGGTCTCCAGAGACCCAAACGGTCATGCTCGATAGCAATGAATAACTGGACTGTATTATGTAAAAGAGGGCGACGAGTTAACTTCGTTGCTCTCTTTGCTGTCCTCATTTTGGTCTAATATTCTTTTTTCAGAGACGATGAGTTCTAATGGCTTCAACCAGCAATCAGGGCCTACAGCTCGCTCTAAATTGCTCTGGTGTCATATGAACAACTTTCCTGAAGCATTGAATAAAGTAGCTGCTCTGTGAGAAGCCAGAAGCGATAGCGATATCCTTAATCGTCTTATTCGTAGAGACCAGTAGCTGCTTCGCGTGCAGAATTCGGGACTCAAGTATATATGCCGTGACTGTCTTACCCATGAACTGATGGAACTTGCGGCTAAAGTAAGGGACACTGTAGCCTGTGAATTCGGCCATGTCAGCAACCGATAACGACTGAGTGCAGTGGGCTCGAATATAGTCGGCTGTGGCGTGGATACTGGGAATGGCCGGATCTCGGGGGAATGAAAGCGGCGACGCGTCTTTGATAATGTGCAATAACAGCTCATAGAGTGCGACAGAGGTACGAATCTCCCGGTCAAGGTCAAATGCTCTGCCTAGCTGCAACAGCTCCTCCATACGCTGATTCACCGCCGAGATATCCTTCAGCTCGAACAGCCATACCTCTCCAAGCCCGCGTGACCCCAGCAGTGCTTCCATACCATGCGCGGCAAAGTGAATCCACCGTATATCCCAGGGATCTTGAGGGTCTGCCTCGTAGTGCTGCGGAAGGCCAGGGCCGTATAAGAATCCGGTTCTTGCAGCGAGCTTGAAGCGTGTGCCAGACCAGGTCACATAGCCGCATCCGTTAAGAATAAAGTGAAGATTGTACAGTTGATTCAGCTTCAAGTCATTCGTCCGGGGCAAGCGCTGAACCGCATGCGTCGGATCGTCCTTATACCCGCCAATGAAGTCTGGATAACAGATGTAATGCTGCATGGAAGGGGGTGGAAAGAATAGATGCTCCCTCATGATGAGTACCTCGAAATGAGAAATTATTGTTATGAACTCTGCTAATTATATCATTTTATCTGGGAAATGCTCTTTATAAATCGCAAAAAAATGATATCAAGGCAAAAAGTCATTATATACGCTTACAATGAATCATTTTAAAATGGTAGCATCAGAAGAACGGAGGGAATGTTCGTGACTAAATCCATTCAATTAGATGCTTTGCAATTAGGAGTCTGCTACTATCCGGAGCATTGGTCCGAAGAGCTGTGGGAGGATGATTTTCAGCGAATGAGGAGCATGAATATTTCATATATTCGCATTGCTGAATTTGCATGGGCCATCTTGGAACCCGAGGAGGGACGATTTCAATTTGAGCTCTTCGACAAGGTACTGGATTTGGCCCATCAGTACGAACTGAAAGTCATTATGGGCACACCTACAGCGACACCACCAGCTTGGCTGACGCACAGGTATCCAGAAGTGCTGAACGCAACGGCTGAGGGTGTTCCCTATCAGCACGGAATGCGCCGTCACTATAATTACAGCAGTGCGAAATATCGGGAGCTGTGCGCCCGAATTACCCGTGAGATGGCTAACCATTATAAGGATCATCCGGCCATCGTAGGCTGGCAGATCGACAATGAGTTCAACTGTGAAATAAATGTGTTCTATTCTGAAGCAGACCATGTAGCATTTCGAGCTTGGGTGAAGGAGAAATATGGAACGCTGGAGGCCCTTAATCATGCCTGGGGAACCGTCGTATGGAGTCAGACCTACAGTGCTTGGGAGCAAGTATATTTGCCGCGTAAAACGACGGCTGACTCGCCTAATCCACATCATACGCTGGATGAGAAGCGGTTCATTTCCCATAATGCGATTACATTTGCTCAGATCCAGGCAGATATCATTCGGGAGCTCGCTCCGCAGCACTGGATTACGACCAATGGTATGTTTGGACATCTGGACAGTCATGCACTGACCGAGTCCATGCTGGATTTCTTCTCTTATGATTCCTATCCTCAATTCTCTACGATCTTCCCGGGGCAGGAGGATAAGCCACTACTTGACCGGAAATGGAGCCTGAATCTAAGCGCTGTGCGGGACATATCGGGTAACTTCTGCATTATGGAGCAGCAGGCTGGTCCTGGAGGATGGGTGAACCGGATTGATATGCCGTCCCCTCGACCTGGTCAATTACGGCTATGGACATATCAGTCGGTACTGCATGGGGCTGATCTTGTTCTGTATTTCCGCTGGCGTACAGCGACCGTAGGGACAGAAATCTACTGGCATGGTCTGAATGACTACCACAACAGGCCTAACCGTCGCGTCTTGGAGGCTACTCAGGTAGGCCAAGAATTCGGAACGATCGGCCACGAGCTTGCAGGTACGAAATATATGGCTGATGTAGCGATTTTGCGGGATTATGATAATGAGTGGGACGGAGAATTCGATGTCTGGCATGGTCCTCTTACAGCCCGTAGTGTCAACGCCTGGTACAAGCAGCTCCAGTACCGGCATATTCCGGTAGATGTGGTCTACTTACGGGATCAAGACCTGACTGCATTACAGAAATATAGACTGCTGATCTATCCGCATGCGGCGATTATGACCGATGAGGCTGCGGAGCTATTGGAGAAGTATGTAGCAGGGGGAGGTACAGTTATCTTCGGTGCCCGAACCGGGTACAAAAATAAGCATGGTCATGCTCGTATGCAGCCGCTCCCGGGACCTGTAGCCGCTTTGTGCGGAATATCCGTGAATGATTTTACACTGATTAAGGGCACGGTGCAGCCCCCGGTATTAAAGTGGGAGGGCGATGACCCTTCCCGGGATACCGTTGCCGAAGCCTTTAATGACATTTTGCAGCTAGAAGACCCAAACGTAGAGGTCGTGGCTACCTATGCTTCAGATTACTATGCAGGTAGCCCGGCTATGACGAAGCGTATACATGGGCGTGGAGCTGCTTGGTATTACGGAGCGGCATTTAACGAAGCTGTTGTGGATACGCTGATAGATAGGCTGGAGCTGACCTCGCCGGTGGCACAATGGCTTGAGGTGCCGGAGCAAGTGGAGATAGGCATTCGCGAAGGGAAGGATGTGCGATACGTATTTCTTCTCAATTACGGGTCTGATTCCGTAGAAGTTGTACTACATGAGCCTCGCAGGGAGCTACTCACTGGAGAGAACATTAGTGGACGAGTGCACCTTCCGGCTTATGGCGTGATGATCATGGAGTGGCCCTGTGTGATAGAATAATTAAGAATAGGCTAGACCTTGGAGTACGGGGGAGTAAGACAATGAATAAAACCGAAAGACAGCTTGCCATCACGCTTGAGTTGCAGCGGAGTAAAATGCTAAGGGCAGAGGATCTGGCGGCTCAATTCGAGACAAGTGTCCGGACGATTTACCGTGATATTCAAGCATTAAGTGAGGCGGGGGTTCCGATATTCGGAACTACGGGACAGGGGTATTCTCTGTTGGAAGGCTATTTTTTACCCCCAATCGGTTTTACGACAGAAGAGGCTGTTGCTCTGCTCATGGGTACGGATTTCATGGATCAGAGACTGGATGCCGATTTTGCAAGTGTAGCTCAATCCGTACGACGCAAAATTGAAGCGGTATTGCCTGAGCCTGTACGAGTGGAATCAAGACGCATACGTGAGACAATGCGGCTCATTCATGTTGATGAGCCGATAACTGGTCGGAAGGAAAAGGATTATCTAACCATAGCTCGGCATGCGATTATGAATAGGCGTAAGCTAAGCTTCGGGTATGTAAAGAAAATGTCGGAAGCAGACGGGAATCGCAAAAGCTGGCGAAAGGTTGATCCTTATGGGCTAGCGCTTGTTCGGGGACATTGGACGTTGATTGCACATTGTAATTTTAGGCAGGAGCTTCGCCATTTCCGGTTGTCCCGAATGACGGAGTTGACCCTGCTGGAGGAAGGCTTCGCGTTCCCGACAGGGTTCGATCTGAATCATTACCGTCCACCGGATGATCGTCATGTGATCGTAGTGGTAAGAGTGAATCGGAGCATGATCGACAAGATCTTAGAATCAGGAAGCTTCTACATGGAAGCAATGGTGCAGGGAAAGGATGAGATTCGGGTCACTTTTCGAGTCAGGCAGGCTGAAGAGCTGCTCCCTTACATCCTGGGCCTGGGAGGGAATATTGAGGTGCTGGAGCCGAAGTCCTTCCGTGAGCGTGTACGACAAGAGATCGAGAAAATGTTTAAGTACTACTGACACGTTGTTGTCAGTAGTGTTTTTTTTATAGTAGATTAACATAAACAGATAGCATTTCTGAAAATCATGGGAAGAACAGCGGAAGTGCTGGCAGCATGTAAAGAAGTCCAGTGCAGATGATCGTGCCCGCCTCAGGTACATCCAGAATGACTGCATAATGATTTAGCATCATAGTAAGTTATGGCGGTGTTGTGACCATTTTTGCTCGATGATGTTCAATCTGCACCCCTGAGATTACACTTACTCCGTCGTGAAAGTTGTGCCTTGATGAGCGGTAATTAATAAGTGTGAAAAATAAAATTTATCACTATGAAAAAATAAAACTTAACATGTCGTGTAAATAATTCTTGCCGACTGATGGATATTTCAAGTAATATGTTGAATTAAATAAATTAATTGATTCATAGGTCTGTTTTTGTATTTCAACGCGGTAACGCTTTGCAGAGTTCTTGAGCTTCATTCCTTCCAAGAGATCCTGCAGGCTACTGACTATTTTAAATGATAAAGGTGGATGAACAACAATGGCCGAAGCATCAGCAAATGAGTATATTCAGAGTGTATATGAAACCGTAGTGAAACGAAATCCTCATGAATACGAGTTTCATCAAGCCATCAAAGAGATTCTTGAATCGCTTGTTCCTGTCATTGCCAAGCATCCAAAATACATACAGCACGGTATTCTGGAAAGAATCGTAGAGCCGGAACGAATGATCACATTCCGCGTACCTTGGGTCGATGATCAAGGAGTTGTACAAGTGAATCGTGGCTTCCGTGTCCAGTTCAATAGCGTGCTCGGACCTTATAAGGGCGGTCTTCGTTTTCATCCTTCTGTGAATGCCAGCATCATTAAATTCCTTGGCTTCGAGCAGATCTTCAAGAATTCACTGACTGGCCAGCCGATCGGTGGCGGGAAGGGTGGATCGGACTTTGATCCAAAAGGTAAATCGGACGGAGAAATTATGCGGTTCACCCAAAGCTTCATGACGGAGCTGTACAAATATATCGGACCAGATGCCGATGTACCTGCCGGAGATATCGGTGTCGGCGCTCGCGAGATCGGGTATATGTTCGGACAATATAAACGAATTCGCGGCGGCAACGAAGCGGGTGTCCTGACAGGCAAAGGAATCGGGTATGGCGGTAGCTTGGCCCGTACAGAAGCAACAGGCTACGGCACGGTCTACTTCGTAAACGAGATGCTGCAGAGCAAAGGACTTCAGTTCGAGGGAAGTACAGTTGTCATTTCCGGATCAGGCAATGTGTCGCTATATGCGATCCAGAAAGCAACGCAGCTGGGAGCCAAAGTGGTGGCATGTAGTGATTCAAACGGATATGTCTACGACCCGGATGGTATTAAATTTGAGACCGTCAAGCGCCTGAAGGAAGTGGAGCGCAAACGGATCAGCGAATATGTGGTGGAGCATCCAAATGCGGTGTATACAGAGGGCTGTGAGCAAATTTGGTCTATCCCGTGTGATATTGCACTCCCATGTGCCACACAGAATGAGATTAACGAGCATTCAGCTAACTTGCTGGTATCTAACGGGGTCAAGGCGGTTGGAGAAGGAGCCAATATGCCTTCTACTCTCGAAGCTATTGATATTTTCCTTCAAGCTGGCGTACTATTCGGGCCTGCCAAGGCTGCAAATGCCGGTGGTGTCGCTGTATCGGCTCTCGAAATGGCACAAAACAGCATGAGATACTCCTGGAGCTTTGAAGAGGTGGACGCGAAGCTTCATGAAATTATGAAGAATATTTATGCTTCGGCAATCCAGGCGGCGGATGAATATGGTCATCCTGGCAATCTGGTCGTAGGAGCCAATATTGCTGGCTTCACGAAGGTGGCAGATGCCATGATCGCACAAGGTGTAATCTAATTCATCGAATTGCAATAAGCGGCAGTGAATCGTTTGTAGATTCAACTGCCGTTTTTTTGCACTGACGATCATGAGGGACTGTCATCTGGATGAGGCCATGTTAATTACGTTGCTCTAATGTAGATGTCAGGATTAGGCCTAGTGTTGGTGCAGCTTCACTTGAACGTGTGGTGAAGGTAACCATGCTCTACGAGCAGCTCTTGTGTAGCCTGCCATAGCTTTTTCTGCAATCCGACATTACCCCCAGGTTCCGCTGGCTTAATAGATCTTCCGCTTCCAACATTGAAATATCCACCCGTGACGCTGGAGAATTCCGGATCCATAATCAGGCGTGTGATGATTGCGGCTCCCTTTTGCGGGTTACCGAGTCGAAGGAATCTCAGAATCTGTTCGATTATACCCGCATATTTGAGCTCACGACCAAGCCCCGTAACATTAAATCCGGGGTTGAGTGCATTCACATGAATTCCAGTTCCGGTCCATTGCCGAGCCAGTTCCGCAGTGAACATGATATTTAACAATTTGGTCTTGCCATAGATAGCAGAGGAGCCTCGGGCTGTAAAAGGAGTGGTATCCGTTAAGTCGTCGGGCAGGGTTAGCACGCCATGGCGACGAGAAGCTTCGGAAGCGACATTGACGACCCTGGCCATGCTCGCTTTTTGCAAGGAAGGCCTTAGCAGATGCGTTAATAGCCATGGGGCCAAATAATTCACGGCCATCATCTCGGGAAGCACCTCGGAGGTGATGCGAGGTTCAAAGGCATGAATGCCAGCGTTATTTAATAACACGTCGATTCTAGGATGAGCATTGGCGATCTCGTTTCCTACGCGAACTACGTCACGCATGACCGATAAATCCCCGTAGAACACATCTACCTGTGCTGAAGGAGCAAGCTCATAGATTCGTTTTCGAGTGGCGGCTGCACGTTCCATGCTTCTTGCCGTCAGGATGAGGTCATAGCCGCACATGGCTAGCTGAACGGCAACCAGCTCTCCCAGACCACTCGTTGCGCCCGTAATGACAGCTATTGGTTTATTACTCATACTCATGCTCCTTTGTGTGATACAATTTTAATAAATATGGGAAGAAGAGATTGAAGAATCAGCAACAGAAGCAAGACTTTAAAATAATATAATTGACATATATCCACTATATTAATTTGATTGATATATGTCAACTATACTTCTGTTGTGACTTTACGAAGGAAAGGTGAACGAGGATGGAGGAGGAGCAATCTTTCCCTGTGTCGAGAGCTCAATTGGAATTGGATCTGGGTAAACAGCTGAATGCGCTGATTAGTGCTTCTCATGCACTCCATGTGGAAGCTGCCGCCCGGTATGACTCTTCTTTGCAGCCAGCTGCCTTCCACATTGTACGTTGGCTCTATTCCTACGGGCCGACCAATGCGGCAGCCTTAGCAGAAGCAATTGCTATGGATCGGAGTGCAGTCAGTAGGCTTGTCAAGCGACTAGAGGCTTTGGGGTATGTCAAAAAAGAGGCGTCGTCTGAGGATGGCAGGGGAGTTATTCTATCCCTAACAGATGCCGGACAGCAAAATATGATTCGTGCCTCCCAAGAAAAGGAGTCCATTTTCTACGAAAGAATTAAAAATTGGACGAATACGGATTTGCAAGCTTTTACCGAAATGCTGAGGCGGTTTAACGGGTTGGAGCTCTAGACATACCATTGTTCCCTCTCTCGAAGTTTGCGAAAGGCGTGGCATGCGGAGGATGTATCCGACATTATGAAGAGACAGGCTTCTGATTCATTCAGAGGCCTGTCTTTTATGTTATTCATATACATCCTTCTCGGAAATTGGCCCTACTTTGGATGAATTAATAATAGCTGGACCTGTATATGATCTAGGTCGGTACTGGAGTGGAGACATGCCCGTCCAACGCTTGAATTGTCTGCTGAAATGACTCTGGGAGGTGAAGCCCAGTTGCTCCGCAATGTCCTGAATTTTCAAGTCTGAGTAGACAAGCAGGTGCTTGGCATGTTGAAGTCTTTTACTGGTCATATACTGTCTTGGAGAGATCTTATATACCTTGGAGAACAGCTTGTGGCACTGCACGCGGCTTAGACAGAGCTCGTCCGCCATCGACTGTATCGAAAGACTTGACGAATGCAGATTGTTCATCATATATTGCTCGATCCAATGTGCTGTCTCTACCTCGTAGAGGGAATGCTTCTGTTGGATGGACTGTGCAGGTACCGATGTCTGCTGGAGCTGTGCAGTCATCATCTCACTTAGAATCATGAGGATGGTGGAGTGGAGCCGCAGTCTCTCTTTCATCAGCAAGAAGCCTTTAACCTTCTCCGGATAGTGGGTGGATGCTGTCGTCGCCAGAATGCTGTTCTTAATGAATTCATCCAGGTGCTCAAGCTGGCGACTGAACTCGGGGCGGGGGGGCTGCTCATGATTCCATGCTTGCAGAGGCTGCGCCTGGAACCACTGACGACACTCCAGGTCATCGATGTCAAAATGAATGGAAAGATAAACATAGGGTCCTGCATCGGAGCTAACGACATGATGGCGAAGACCAGGCGGAATCACCAACCAATCTCCTTTGCCAAATGGAATCGAGCATTGATCAATATACTGAATGGCGCAACCATCATAGCAATACAGGAGCTCAAAAATTTTGTGATGATGATTGGGATAAGTCCAACCAGGCTCGGCTACCCGAAAATGAAAGCCAATAAGATGAAGAGTGCTCATCATGTCTGGAAAGGCAACCTTGTAAGTCAAAGCTTTAGCCTCCCTCTAGGTTTGGAGTTCCACTGTACTTCCATAATTATACATACTATGCGACAGATACGATAGCAATTAGTATTACAAATGGTCAAAAAATAGAGAGAAATCATCATTGGAATCGCTTACATAAAAAGTCATAATGGAGGAAGCGCGCGTGAGCACTATCAAGCGGTATCGCAATATGCGTAAGGAGAAAGGGAGAATTGAGATGAAAGGATTCTGGACCATGCTGCTTTCCTTATCACTGCTTCTAACTACGATGCTGACTTCTGGTTATGGCAAGCTAGCAGCTGCCGCCAATGAGCCAATACAGGAGGGAAGTCATGCTATCGTTGCTGATTCGTATCGGTTCAATTTTGCCAGCCAGACCAAGCCTGGTTACCAGTCTGTAGTGTATGATACACACATGGGTGCCCCTTTATATAACGCCTCAGTCGGCTACGGATTTGTCGAGCACACCAGTGCCCTCCCACCACGAGAGGTACATACAGATACGATTACCTCCGATGGAACAGGCTTTTTCATCACAGAGCCTGAATTCTATGCGGAACCAAAATTCGAGAAAGACAACTATAACAACTACGGTATGACTTTTCGAATTGCAGCTCCTCCAGGTGCTTATAATGTATATGTGAGGACTACCTCAGACACGGCGGATACTGCAATATCGATCTCAGGCATGCAGGCGAGTCGTCTGCTGTCTGGTGGACATTGGGATGCGGCCAAGCTTGTACCCAAGCAATTCAAGGCCGAGGCACGAGGGAAGGATTGGACCTTTGCCTATGTCAACGGACGAGAATATCTGGATATTGAAATTGAGCCGAATCGCGTTGGCACGAAGGTAGGTATTGAAGAGATTGTACTGGAGCCTATTGCAGCGCAGGAGCGGGCTTCAGGGGATCTTCCGACCATTTTTACCCTTGGGGATTCGACGGTCAAGTCCTATACCTTCGACGAGGCACCGATGAGCGGCTGGGGCCAGGTGTTTGATACCATGTTTGATCCCAGCAAGGTCAGAGTTATTAATTATTCCATGGGTGGCCGTTCGTTCAAAAATGCATACGCGGAAGGGCGCTTGAACGATATCTTGCTCAGCGGCAGAATTGGCGACCATGTACTGATCCAGTTCGGACATAATGACGAGAGCATGGATGAATTCAGACGCTATGGGCGAGGCTCTACAGAGGCTATGTATGAGATATATATAAAGGAAGTCTACCTTCCAGCGATTCGCGCAAGAGGCATGGTCCCTGTGCTGATTACTCCCGTCTCCAGAATAAAAGGTGATGCAGCCCAGGATTACGTGTACAGCAATTCCTTCACGAATCGTAAGTTCCCGGACATTCTGAAGCGTATTGCGGCCGAAGAGAGCATCACGCTCATTGATCTGAACACCGAGAGTGTGCAATATTACAACGAGATTGGCGTCAAAGCTACGACAGCAATCTTCATGTCTATTGAAGCCGGAGAGACGCCTGGCAAGACCAATGACGGAAGCTACGCCAACGGGCATCCATCCAAGAAGATTGACGGTACACATTACAAGGAGGCGCTCTCCAAGCAATTGGCGCGGATGGTTGTAACTGATCTGGTGAAGCAGGCACAGGCAGGCCATTCCGTCGCTGCCGATATTTCATCTCATCTGAAAGATCATGTGAAGCTGGCGGTTACGACAGCTGACTGGACAGATATTTTCCCGGAGATGGCCAAGGACACTACCACTGGGGAAGGGGCTTATTACCGGAATCAGATTGAGAAATTGCTACAGTTAGGAGTCATGAACAAAGACCACCAGGGTAACTTTAACCCGCGAGCGATGATCAGTGTGGAGGAGTTCGCGGATAGTCTTACCCGACTCATGAATGTGAATCCTTCAGTATTGGCCGGATATAGCAATGGAGAGCTATCTCGCGAGCTGATGGGAGCTATGCTGTATGATGCATACCAGTCCAGTTTCATCGACAAGCCAAGGTTCATGACGGACTTTAATGGCTCGACGGTGGTGCCTGGGGACCCGGATTATGATCCGAATCTGGATTCAGGGGCGCGGGGAGCCATGTATTATCCATTGGTGTCCTGGCAGCAGTTGACGGATACGGAGAAGACCCAACCGCAACTGTTAGCCAAGCTGAAGGGGGCCTATGATCTGGGGCTGATCCGCTCGGAGAAGGGGATTGCGAGAGGCCAAATGACCAATGGCACGGAGTTGGAGCCGAAGCTCGGGGTAACCCGCGAGCAAGCAGCCAAAGCACTGTATTTTATGTGGGTTCTTAGACAGGACGTCACGGCGGAGAATGATATTTCCTCTCTGAATCCCTAGGCAGCCCTCCAAGCTCAGTAACAGCTGTTCATATCCTATTCCCTATGAAATGGCGGAACCACCTATGAAACTCCTTATATACAAATTTATTAACAAATGGTTTATAAATCGTTTTCTTTTACCGATATAGGAACTAGGAGTGTTCCATTTTTTAACTGGGGGTAAGAGGATGAATACGCTTGAAGCTTTGGTCCATAGCATGCCATTTGTAAGTCAGATGTTTCGTGATGATGTCTCGATATCCATCAATGATCATGAGAAGGTGCTGTATTTTTTGGAGGCCCAGTCACTTGATATCGGAGTGAAGGTGGGCGACGAGCTGCACAATGACTATAAGAATTTCAAGATGCTAACGAATCGTGACTCTAGAACCGTCGTACGGATGCCAGGTGATCTTAAAGGTAGACCCTTCGATGCCATTCTTATCCCAATCAAGGAGAACGAGCAGGTCGTTGGAATACTAGGCGTCAACTATTCATTGGATAGTCATCATACGCTGGAATCACTCATTTCGGAGACTGAGACAATTATCGGTTCGCTATTAGGTGGGATTCAGCAGGTAGCTGCCCACTCGCAGGAGCTATCCGCCACCTCGGAGGAGATGCTCCGCAATTCCAAGCTAGCCGTCCAGAACTCAGCAGGTGTCACCAAGGTGACTGGTGTGATTCGTGAGGTCTCGGAGCAGACCAATCTGCTTGGGCTGAATGCGATGATCGAAGCGGCGCGTGTTGGCGACCTGGGAAGTGGCTTTGGCGTTGTCGCAGGTGAGGTGCGTAAGCTATCTGATCACACCAAGCAAGCGGCTGCGAGCATTGAAGAATCGCTCGTCAATGTGCAGGCCTCAATGAAGCATATGGAGGTCGAGATCAGTCAGATTACGGCAGCGACTCAGGATCAGGCGATACTGGTTAATGAATTTGTGAATAGTATCGAGCAGCTCAATCAGACGAGCAAGAAATTGAAGGAATTTGTACAGCAAATGCTTTCTCTGAAGTAGGTAGAAGAGGTTATGATCGTATGCAACAGCTCTATTCGCGATACGCGAGTAGGGCTTTTTTTAATATGGGCTATGTGACATTGAAATAACTGGACTACATCATGTGAAAAAGACCCTGAGTCCAGAATACGAATTCTGGGCTCAGGGCTGAGGCTATGGGTAGGGAGCTGTACCGCATACTTCGCACATTACTTAACGTTTGCGTTCGCTTTCTCGGTGCTGCTTCATTTTCTCTACTAGCTGTGGCAGGGTGAGTGTCTTGCTTTGACTCATATATGTCCGGATCTCAGTAGTGGAGTTGTCCTGGGTAAGCGAGCTACCCCAAGTCATGGAATATACCCATTTCGGTTGATTTTTGAGTACTTCTGGACTAGGAAGCCCTCCATTCTCACCGATGGCGATCGGTTTGCCCCCTGCGAGTGCAAGCAGCTCCTGATAGTAGGATTGCTTGAAATCATGCTCATAGATATCGGCCGCCAGTATATCGACCTTCGCCGTACCAGGAAAGAACGCCTCGTAGTCCAGAGAATAGGCATTCGGAGCATTAGGATTCCATACCCATAATAGATTGTCCAGCTGGTGAACGTTGACGAAGCGATCATACATAATGCCCCAGAGGGCATCAAAATTATCCTTCTCCCCCCACCAGAACCAGCCTCCATTCATCTCATGATAGGGCCTCCACAAGACAGGTACATCTGCGTTCTTGAGTGTCTTCAAGGAGGCGGCGACCTGATCCAGATCGCGGATTAGCCGCTGGTATTGGGGAGTTCCGGGAGTCACATAAGCATTGAATTCAGCTTGGCTAATCTTGCGCTGCACATTCTTCCAAGTAGGTGCCGTACCTGGCAAAGGCTGATGATAGGTCATCACCACAATCCCGCCCGAGCGGCTCCACTGGATAGCTGAATGGATGACACTTTTTCGCTGGGAAGCAGCTACTGTCGGGCTTTGATTGGAGATTGCACCAAGCTCATATCCATGCAAGCCAGGCATTGAACCGCTGATTTTCCCAAGACGATTTTTCTGCTCGTCTGGGCTTTCCAGATAATCATGCTGGCCTGTAATCAGGTATTCACCTGATATATCGGATAGGAAAGCTAATAGTTGCCGAGAGCTGTCCGAGGCATTCGGATTGATGGGTTTGAGGGCCGCTTCAGCACTAGAAGTGGAGTCCTGAGAGCCGGTGAACAATAGCAGGCACAGGAAAGTGAGTGTAAATGCTTTGATGAGCATCAGCGATTGTCTTGAAGTATTTTTCACAAGCATCAGCGTCCTTTCTTCATAACCTGGCGGTTATTTTCTGGATGTAGCATCATGTACTCTGAACCGATTTTGCTCCAGGCCTGTGGCGAAGTCAATATCACTACTGTAATCAAGATAGATTAACGTCATATTGTAGATAGATATAATTACATTGAATAGATGGATTGTATAACATAGATGTAAGAGGTTATGTAAGATAACAAGAGGTTGTATACTCCGCTCCATCTCTGCTTGACTGTCTATCGGAGTGGAATCATTATCCATATATACCCGAATTCAGCCGTACTGATTACAATTATTGCAGATAAATGTTTGATTTGCATGTGCAAAAAGACGTAGGTCCTGTGCTGGAACCAACGCTTTCCTGACATCACTTGGGGACATCAGAGACATATTGTATTTGACAGGCTAGCTGTTTTTTTGCTAGAGTTTTATCAAATCCATAATCTGTATCATTAGGGATGTTACCGTAAGAGGGCATAACCTGATCCGGCTTGTTTGCGTTGCCTACTAATGCATACAGGCTGGTTCGGGTTTTTTTGTTGTAAAGGGCAAGCTATACGGTAGCGAATTCGAACTATTCGGAAGGAGAGTTAATATGTCCAATTTTGTGTTTCCTGAGAATTTCCTGTGGGGAGGTGCCTTGGCTGCGAACCAGGTTGAGGGCGCATATCTGGAGGATGGCAAAGGACTGAGTGTTGTCGATCTTATGCCAGCAGGCGAGAAGAGAAGAGATATCATGAAAGGATATGTTCCATCCCTGACTCCACTTGAGGGGGAATTTTATCCATCACATGGAGCGATTGATTTCTATCACCGCTATAAAGAGGATATTGCTTTATTTGCAGAGATGGGCTTCAAGGCTCTTCGTGTCTCGATCGCATGGGCTCGGATTTATCCGACAGGTGAAGAGGCTGCACCGAACGAAGCAGGACTGAAGTTCTACGACGATCTGTTCGATGAGCTGCTGAAGCATGGAATCCAGCCGGTGGTTACATTGGCTCACTTCGACGTGCCAGTCAGTCTGGTAGAGAAGTACGGAAGCTGGAGAAGTCGCGAGCTGGTGCCTTTATTTGAGAAATATGCGCGCACGGTGCTGGAGCGCTACAAGAACAAAGTGAAATACTGGATGACATTCAACGAGATCAATATGCTGCTGCATTTGCCATTCGTGGGTGCAGGGCTGACGTTCCAGGAAGGCGATAATGTGAAGCAAATTCAGTATCAAGCAGCACATCATCAGCTGGTCGCAAGTGCGCTTGCGGTAAAAGCCTGTCATGAGCTCATACCGGATGCCATCATCGGCTGTATGCTGGCAGCAGGAAGCTTCTATCCGTATACTTGCAATCCTGAGGATGTATTCCAGGGTATGGAGAAGGACCGCGAGTCCTACTTCTTCATTGACGTGCAATCCCGTGGGGAATACCCAGGCTATGCCAAGCGTTTCTTCAAGGACCATGGTCTGAATATAGCGATGGAGCCTGGTGATGCAGACATTCTCAAGAATAACACAGTAGACTACATTGGCTTTAGCTACTACTCCAGCCGTACAACCAGTACCGACCCAGAGGTCGTGAAGAAGATGACCAGTGGTAATGTGTTTGGCTCGGTCTCCAATCCTTATCTGGCTAAATCCGAGTGGGGCTGGACGATTGATCCTAAGGGCTTCCGTATTACTGCCAACCAATTGCATGATCGTTATCAAAAGCCGCTATTTGTGGTGGAAAATGGTCTTGGAGCGGTGGATACAGTCACTCCAGACGGAGAGGTGGACGATTCCTACCGAATCGACTATCTGCAGCGTCATATTGCCGAGATGGGAGAAGCGATTCAGGATGGTGTCGAAATTATTGGATACACCAGCTGGGGGCCGATCGATATCGTCAGTGCGTCGTCTGGTGAAATGAAGAAGCGCTATGGCTATATCTACGTCGATCGTGACAACGAAGGCCAAGGTACGCTGAAGCGCATCAAGAAGAAGAGCTTTGACTGGTACAAGCAAGTCATTGCATCCCGTGGAGCCGATCTCGAACAAAAGTAACCGCATCTCGACCACCTGATGTCTTTTAATCGTCTGCCGGAGTCCTTTTTTCTCCTCGGAATGAGGGGATAAGGCTGCGGCAGGCGTATTTCGGTTGAAAGCGTTGACATATCCCTGTTTTCAGGCTATACTTGACGCGAATCCATCTTTATTATTGGGATTGTTACTATACGGGTATTATGCGTACTCTCATGCATGGTGCTGACTGTGTAGGCAAAACCTAAGCTGTCAGAGGACCGGCAATATTGCCTGTTTTATTCTGGCCTGCTTTAGGTTTTTTTTGTATCCCGAGACCCAGGTGAATAAGGGGCGGTTGGTGCAGTGAGAACGGGGGATCAGCATGAAAATAGCGAAAGTCATTAACAACAACGTAATCAGCGTATATCAGACGGACGGTACAGAGGCTGTTATCATGGGACGTGGGATCGCGTTTAAGAAGAAGCCAGGAGATCAGGTTGACGAGACGCGGATCCAGAAGGTATTTGCACTGAAAAACAAACAGACTACCGATAATTTCAAGATGCTGCTACGTGAGGTACCGCTGGAGCTAATCGAGATTGTGGAAGGAATTATCAGTGACGCCAAGCGTGATCAGGACCGGAACCTGAATGAGAATATCTATGTATCGCTGACAGATCACATTCACTTTGCCATGGAACGTTATGAGCAGGGGATAGAGATAAAAAATGCCCTCTTGTGGGAGATTAAGCAGCTCTACAAAGAGGAGTTCAATCTGGGTCTCAAGACACTGGAGCAGATCAAGCATAAGCTGGGCGTAGAGCTCCCTCAGGATGAGGCGGCCTTTATTGCGATCCATCTTGTGAATGCGGAGATGAATGAAGAAGTAGCGACCACTATGAATATTACCAAATTCATTCAGCAGATTGTGAATATTGCCAAATATCACTTTAAAATGGAGCTGGATGAGGAATCATTAAGCTATTTTCGTTTTATTACGCATCTGAAATTCTTCTCGCAGCGGATATTCAACGGCACGCATTATGATAACCATGATGACCATTTCTATGACCTCATTCGGGATAAGCATCCTGAGGCAGCAGCCTGTGTAGAGAAGATTAATGTCTTTATCCAAAATGAGTATAATCATGTTCTTACGAACGAGGAAAAGCTGTATCTGATGATTCATATTCAGCGAGTGATTACGCGCGGTCCTGAGGTTGCGAATGATTGAAATAGCGCTTTATCAGGATGTTATATGAATTTAAAATAGTTGTTGACAATCTTCGAGGCTGTCGTTTACGATATGTCTAACAGGAACTGAATAATGATTTAACTGGGATTGTTACTGGTTATGCAGGCAAAACCTAAGTCATGGGAGGAATAGGACTACATGTGTCCCCTCGCCAATGGCTTAGGTTTTTTGTGTGCTCAAAAAATCGGTTCCACCTGTTCTAATAACACACGGGGGTGTACAGCATGAGTCAGGAGAAACTGGCAAAGGAAATTATTGAGTTGGTAGGTGGCGAGAAGAATGTCGTATCTCTCGTACACTGTGCCACGCGTCTGCGCTTCGTACTGAAGGACGATAGCAAGGCAGACAAGGCGGGTCTGCAGAGAACGGATGGGGTCATTGCCGTCAAAGAAAATGGCGGACAGTTTCAAGTTGTCGTAGGTAACAAGGTACCTGAGGTCTATAGCGCCATCGGCAAAATTACCAAGCTGCTGGATGACGGACCTAAGGAGCCAAGTGGCAAATCCGCTAAAGGTATTGGTGCTATCGTCGATGTCATCTCCAGTATTTTTGCTCCATTGCTTGGAGTTATGGCTGGTGCGGGTATTCTCAAGGGCTTGCTGCTGATCGCCAGCAATCTGGGCTGGTTGGAGACAACAGAGACCACGTATACAATTTTGTATGGTACATCTGACGCTTTATTTTATTTCCTGCCAGTGCTGTTAGCGGTTACAACCGCTCGGAAGTTCGGAGGAAACATTTTTATTGCAATGACCATAGCCGGATCATTATTGTATCCGTCCATCATGGCTTTGAAAACAGAAGGTGTAGCAACTGATTTCTTCGGGATTCCAGTCATTATGATGACGTATTCATCCACCGTTATTCCGATTATTATCGCCATTATTGTAATGTGCAAGCTGGAGAAGCTGTTCAACCGATTGATTCATGAGAGCGTGAAGAACTTCATCACGCCACTGCTGCTTCTGGTAATCATGGTTCCGCTTACGCTGATCGTGTTTGGACCATTCGGTGTGTATGTTGGTAATGCTATTGCTTCCGGTCTGGTAGCTGCCTTCGGCTTCAGTCCACTGATCGCTGGTGCGATCATGGGTGCATGCTGGCAGTTGCTCGTTATCTTTGGAGTACACTGGGGTCTGGTTCCGATCTTCATCAACAACGTGGCTGTTCATGGACGTGATGGCATCAAGCCTGCAGCAACAGCATCTGTATTTGCTCAGACCGGTGCATCCTTCGGGGTTATGCTCAAGACCAAGAACAAGAAGCTCAAAACATTGGCGGGTTCCGCTACACTGAGTGCCCTGTTCGGAATTACCGAGCCTGCTGTCTATGGTGTGACGCTCCCGCTGAAGCGTCCGTTCATCGCTGGTATTATCGGTGGTGCTGTCGGTGGTGCCATCATTGGTCAAGCGGGTACACAGGCGTTCGCTTCCGGCGCACCTGGACTGTTGACGCTGCCAATCTTCTATGGACCAGGTGGACAAGGCTTCCCGGGGCTGATTATGGGTATTACGGCATCCTTTATTATCTCAGCTGCGCTCACTTATATTCTGGGCTTCGAAGATCCGGTGGAAGAGGAAGACAAGGCTACCAAGTCCGTTGAGCCATCTAATCAGACGGCTCCTGTAGCCAGTGCGAATCAAGAAGTGCTCAGCCCGATCCAAGGTAAAGTAGTACCTCTGTCTGAAGTGCCAGATCCAGCGTTTGCATCAGGCGCCATGGGGCAAGGAATTGCGATCGAACCATCCGAAGGACGGGTAGTGGCTCCATTCGATGGAACGGTTACTGTGGCCTTCAAGAAGAAGCATGCTCTGGCTGTTGTCTCCGAGACAGGAGCAGAGGTTCTCGTTCATGTCGGAGTAGATACAGTCAAGCTGGATGGACAGCATTTTACTTCCTATATTAAGGAAGGCGATCAGGTCAAGGCAGGCGATTTACTGCTGGAATTTGATCTGGAGCAAATCAAGGCGGCTGGTTATCATACGGTAACGCCAGTCATTATTACGAACTCGGCCGATTATGCAGAGGTGAAGCCTGCCGCAGATGGTCAGGTTCAGCTTCAGCAGCCACTGTTGAAGCTACACATCTAATTCGACGATAAAGCTACTATAATGTTCATATCATGGATAGGCAGCGAGCCCTTTAAGGGTGTCGCTGCCTCTTTTTATTAAGATGATAGAATTTATAAGCTTTCTGCGAACCTGATAGTAAAATAAGAAATGCGAACTATTGTTCCCTATGATAACTTGCTATACAATATATGAGGGAATGGAGCGGTAACATCCATTATTTACATTGTGGCTGCCCAGATGAATAGAGAGGATGCATGACATCATGATGGGAAGAGCCCATATTATTATTGGTACTGGCGTTAGCTGGTCAGTGCTTGTGCTGCAAGGCTATGATGTAACATTGCCCGCTGCCGCAGCGGCTGTGATTGGATCCTTGCTGCCGGATATTGATGAACCGAATTCGCTCTTGCTTAGCAGGACAATGCCACGGAAGCTGTTGCGTTGGGTACAGATATTGACACTAGTCGGTGCTGTGATTGTGTTCATGGCAGGTGTATTCAGCTACCCATGGGATTGGATTCTGGCAGGGATTATGGCCATCGTGGCGTGGATTCCTTCCCGCTCCTTACGGAAGGTCATTTTGTTTGCGCTAGGGGCGGGGTTCGCCTGGTACGGTGGTGCCTATAGTCCGTGGAATTATATTGCGGGCAGTCTGCTCGTAATTTGCACCATTGTCCCTCATCGTGGGCTGACGCATACGCTCTATGGAGCGGTAGCCTGGACAGGGCTGCTGTATGGCACGACAGCCGCTTATGGAGACAGCATCTGGCTGGCAGGTGGTATAGCCTATATAGTGCATCTCCTTGCGGATTCCTTGACCAATAATGGCATTAAGCCACTACCTCCCCTGAATCTGCGCCTTCGCTTCCGCCTGATGAGCACAGGGACGAAGAAGGGAGCCAGGGTCGAGAACATTTGCATTGCTCTGACGCTGTTACTGGTGACAGTCGCGTACATTTTTCGATCCGTTTGATGAATGAGTAGTGACAACACACGAAAGCCATGCCCTGCGGCACGTATCCCTTTTTCAGGATAGACGAGCCAGGAGCATGGCTTTGGTCATTGTGGCTGTGTAAGTCTCATGATCTCGGCATGATCAGGAGTTCTCAATGATGGTATTGAGTGTGGTGCGATCCAGATGCTTCACAAGCTTGATAATCAGTTCTTTTGCAGCTGCATAATCATCTGTGTGAATAATGGAGCCAGAAGTATGGATGTATCTACCACATATGCCAATGACAGTGGAAGGAACACCTTTACCACTTAAATGAACCTGACCAGCGTCTGTTCCACCTGGAGAGATGAAATATTGATACTTAATACGATGCGTATCCGCCATATCCTTCACATATTCCACCAACCCACGGTGGGTCAACATCGTAGGATCAAATACGCGCAGTAAAGCGCCGTGACCGAGATGCCCATAGGCATTTTTGTCGCCGGTCATATCGTTAGCTGCACTACAATCAAGTGCGAAGAAAATGTCCGGCTGAATGAGATTGGCCGCCGTTCTTGCTCCTCGCAGCCCCAATTCCTCCTGCACAGTAGCTCCCGTATATAACGTGTTTGGCAGCTTTTCCTTATGTACAGCCTCAAGCAGCTCAATTGCCAGGCCGACACCATAGCGGTTGTCCCAGGCTTTGGCCATTATTTTTTTGGGGTTAGCCAGAGGTGTGAACTTGCTTACTGGAACAATGGATGTCCCGGGCACGATCCCCAAAGCCTCTACTTCCTCACGACTATCTGCACCAATATCTAGATACATGTGCTTCAATTCAACGGGTTTGCTGCGAGCAGCATCATCGAGCAGGTGTGTAGGTGTCGAGCCTACAACGCCTTCGATCGGTCCATTTGGCGTGATGACCTGAAGTCGCTGAGACATGACTGCTTGACTCCACCAGCCGCCGAGCTGCTGGAATTTGATCATGCCAGTATCTGTAATGCCGTTGACCAAGAAGCCAACCTCATCAAAATGTCCCGCTACCATGACGCGAGGTCCTTCCTCATCGCCTCTTACAACTCCGAATAGGCTTCCCAGATGATCCTGTACGAATTCATTGGTGTAGGATGACATCTTGTCTTTTACCCATGCTCTGAGCTCTCGTTCATGCCCTGGTGCAGAAGGGAATTCAGTCAATGTTCTGAACAACTCTAAAGTGTGCTGATCCATGTATGTAATCACTCCTCATTAATTAACCACCGGATAGTTATTATGTTTAAGTATAAAGCATTATGTATAAATGTCCATGCTGAATCCGCTTGTCAGAAGTGGTGATCAGTACGAAATTACCAATCATAACAAGGCCTCCCTCGACAAATAATGAACATGGAGAAAGATTGTCCTTTAGTTCTTTATTTTAATACGATACAGGAGGTGCGGGGATGGCTGTGAAAACAGGGCGTTCCAATGCTGGACAACAGATCAAGCCGAAATTGACTCTTCACGAGGAAGAATATCAGCAACTTGCCAAGAAGCATGAGCCTTCCAGAAAGGTGCTGGTGAACTGCATCCGTGCTTTTTTAGTAGGTGGTTTTATTTGTCTTATCGGTCAGGTCATTCTCCGTGCTTTTATGGCCGGATTCGATATGACGGCCAAAGATGCAGGAAATCCAACCGTTGCAGTCTTGATTCTGATCTCCGTCATTTTGACCAGCATGGGGGTATATGACAAGTTCGCACAATGGGCGGGTGCAGGGACAGCCGTGCCTGTAACGGGCTTTGCCAACTCCATGTGTTCAGCAGCAATTGAGCATCGGTCAGAGGGTCTGGTGCTTGGTGTCGGTGCCAGTATGTTCAAGCTTGCGGGCTCCGTCATTGTATTCGGCGTGGTCGCTGCGTTCATCATTGGACTTGTCTATGCAGCTCTAGGTGTAGGAGGCAATCATTTATGAAAAGATTGGGTGAGCAGACCTGGAAATTCGAATCACGTCCGCGGATTGCGGGAAGCGCTACTGTAGTTGGCCCTGATGAAGGCGAGGGTCCCCTTGCCGCAGATTTCAGCTATGTGTATGACAACCTTGAGATTGATGAGAAAACTTGGGAAAAGGCTGAACGCCGCTTGCTGGAGCAAGCCGCACAGCTTGCTCTGGTCAACTCCAATCTGACCAAGGATGATATTCAGTTTTTTGTGGGCGGCGACTTGCTGAACCAGATTATTAGCAGTTCCTTTGCTGCACGTAAGCTTGGCATCCCTTACCTGGGCGTATTTGGTGCCTGCTCCACCTCGATGGAGAGCCTTGCTTTGGCTTCCCTTATTGTGGATTCAGGGGGCGCAGATTATGCCATCGCGGGTACTTCCAGTCACAACTGTACGGCAGAAAAGCAATTTCGCTATCCTACGGAATATGGCTCTCAGAAGCCGCCAACCGCACAATATACCGTTACTGGGGCAGGCTGTGCCGTCGTTGGTACAACCGGCAATGGTGCAATTGTTGACTGTGCGACCATAGGCAGGGTACAGGATATGGGAATTAAGGACCCGTTCAATATGGGAGGCGCTATGGCCCCAGCAGCAGCAGACACCATTCTTTCTCATTTTCGAGACACAGGAAGAAGTGTTCAGGATTATGATTTGATTGTGACTGGTGACCTCGCATCTGTGGGTCTTCCTATAATGAAGGAATTACTCAAGGATCATGGGATGGATACCGAAGCGACGGAATTTAACGACTGCGGGCTCATGATCTTTGATCGTGAGAAGCAGAAGCAAGTTATTGCGGGTGGAAGCGGCTGCGGCTGTGCAGCAGTAGTGACCTATGGGCATCTGCTCAAGCGCCTGCAGCGTGGGGAACTAAAGCGAGTGCTGGTTGTTGCTACAGGAGCACTCTTATCGCCACTTTCGTATCAGCAAGGAGACAGTATTCCATGTGTTGCACATGCTGTAGCTTTAGAAGCAGGAGGACAATAATATGCAATTTTTATGGGCTTTCTTAGTAGGCGGCGCGATCTGTGTCGTGGGGCAAATCTTAATTGATGTATTCAAGCTGACTCCTGCCCATACCATGAGTTCGCTTGTCGTTGCGGGGGCAGTAGCAGATGCAGTAGGCATTTATGATCCATTAATTAAGTTCGCAGGGGCTGGGGCAACCGTGCCCATTACCAGCTTCGGTAATCAACTCGTCCACGGAGCATTGACAGAGCTGGAGACACAAGGATGGATGGGGGTTATTACCGGCATCTTCAGCCTGACGAGTGCGGGTATCTCCTCTGCGATAATCTTTTCCTTTCTGGCAGCATTGGTCGTTCGGCCCAAAGGATAAAGCTGTATTAGCTGAACATAACATTTACATGTCGTATACATCGGTTTCTGCGGCGACCTGCAGATCAGGTCGTGAATTCAAAAGCCTCATCATCTAATAAGCGAATGCCGACATCCCGGAGCAGAGTTTCGGGGTGTTTTGCTGTTAGCTACACTGGGTATTGTACATAGATATGAGAAATTGATAGTTATAGAGAAAATCACAGGAATACTGGAAACTGGAAGCTGTGGCAAGTGTACTCTCGCTTCATGTTCATGTACAATAATGAATAGAAACTACTTTTAATAGAAGCTATATCGTAGATTCCAACATCTTAATGCACTTACTCATGAATTCAATGACTTCAATAAACTCAACAAACTCAATAAATTTAATGAATGCCCTTAATAGAATAGCAGTTGAATCGTTTACGTCCTGTGAACGGACTGCATGTTGATATTTTAGGAGGTACACGATTATATGCCCGTTCGCCAAGAATCTCTGCAGACGATCTCTGCAGTCCGTACGAATCTAGAATCATGCATACTAGGTAAATCTTTTGAAATACAGCTGCTCATGACCGCGATGCTTGCGGGAGGGCATGTACTCATCGAGGATGTGCCGGGTACTGGCAAAACTCAGATGATCAAAGCATTGGCAAAGTCCATGCGAGGCGATTACAGACGGATTCAGTGTAACCCCGACTTGTTGCCAAGTGATATTACAGGGGTATCCATTTTCCACCCCAAGGATGAGAAATTCTACTTCAGACCCGGTCCGGTCATGACGAATATTTTGCTTGCTGATGAGATTAACAGAGCCACAACCAAGACACAATCTGCCCTGCTGGAGGTTATGGAGGAACGGAGCGTCACTGTGGATGGCGAGACATATCTACTACCATCCCCGTTCATGCTGTGTGCCACCCAGAACCCGATTGACTTCGAAGGTACGTATATGCTTCCTGAAGCGCAGCTGGATCGATTCATGCTGAAGCTCAGTCTGGGCTACCCAGATGAAGAGACAGAGAGAAATCTACTGTTCAGCCATCAGCAAGGCCAGCCAGTGGACAAACTGGAGCCTGTAGCTAATATGGAGCAGATCGCAGCCATTCAGCGCGAGATTCGTGATGTCTATCTGAATGAGGATGTAGCATCCTATCTGCTGGGAGTGGTTCGTTCGACGCGTGAAAATTCAGCCGTACTGCTCGGGGCCAGCCCTCGCGCCGCCCTATCTTTTGTTATGGCTGTCAAGGCTTATGCCTTTTTGCAAGAGAGAGACTATGTGCTTCCTGACGATGTGAAGACCTTGGCTCCTTATGTGCTGGCACACCGCTTGCTGCTGCGCCCTGAGGCCCGCATGGATCACGCAAATTCGCAGGCTGTGCTGCATTCGATCCTGCGGCAGGTTGAGGTGCCCGTACAGCTGGAGAGATTGTGAACATGAGCACGGGTAAATTCAGTACCAAGCTACGTTATATTAACGCTAAAGTAGGTACTTTTATTCTGATCTGGGTGGTCTGCCTCCTCTATGTGTTGTTTCAAGGCGGCAAGACATCCTTTATGCTGCTGTCCATGATTACGTTGCTGGGCTTATATTTGTGGATTTCGGGGCTCAGTAGTGTAAGTCGTGCCACAGGCGTCCGGCGATTGTCCTCTGGAGAGGAATATGATGATCTGCTTCACGCGGGGGATCAGGTGCATGTCAGACACAATGTCAGCATCCCTGGATTTTTGCCGCTGCCTTATGTCATTGTCAGAGAGGTGCTGCACCGTCATACAGGCGAGACATGGTCTTTTGAGGAAAGTATTATTCCATCCATGAAAGGGGAGGGGCAGCTCTCCTATCAGACTCCGTCCTTGGAGCGGGGAAGGTATTCCTTTGCAGAGACCGAGATTGTCAGTGAGGATATATTTGGTCTCTTGGAGAATAAGGGACGTCTTAAGGTGCCGGGGGATTTCAGAGTCCTTCCCCGGACAGCGTTCATTCCCCACTGGGATCTGAACGACTACAAGACCAGACGGTCCGGCCAGCAATCCACCCACATTCGTACCCGCAGAGAGACGACTCAGATCAACGGAGTTCGTGATTATGTATATGGGGACCGCCTATCGCGTATTCACTGGAATGCAACAGCCCGAACGGGTAGCTGGAAATCCAAAGAATATGAGCACGAGACGATTCCGAAAACCATCGTAATTCTGGATCAACTGGCTACGCATTATGCTTCAAGAGATCAATTCGAGCTTGCTGTCTCCTACGCGGCTTCACTGCTGGATTATGGTGGTCGTGAGCGAATGCGTATTGGCTTGGGTGTGGCAGGTAACGAACTAAAGGTGTTCACGGCAAGTGAGAATATCAATGATATTCAGAAAATGATACAGCATCTCGTGGATGTCGACATGGAGGAGAATGGCGACCTGCAGATTGCCTTGGAAAAGCAGCTTCATCTGCTTCCATCCGGGTCGTATATGGTGCTGATTAGCCCTTGTACAGATGATCGGATATTGGAGCTGCTGCGTTGGGCAGACACACGCGGGATGATTCCCTGCTATGTACATGTTGGAGGCTCTCGTGCAACCTCATCTCAAGAGGAGTGGAAGGAATTATTACGCATGAGAGGCATTAAGGCTTATACAGTATCCTCTCTTGAAGAGTTACCTGCTGTGATGGGAGGAGGGGGACGATGAATAAATGGGTAAGACTGATGCTGTCGAATTGGTATCTGTCTTTTGCAATATTGTGGATTATGGTCATCTCCTTTCAGTGGCTGTCCTTTGCTTCTATATTATGGTTTGAGGAGACCACCACGATTGTCCTTAAGACGTTGATTGCTGTCGCAGTCATCAATATACTTCTTCCTTTCAGCTCCTGGTGGAAGCTGTTCCTGAAGGCAATTGCATTGCTATTTATCCTCTTCAGAACGTTAAGTGACTACTCCATTATGCTGAGTGACGGGAATGCCTTGGAGCAGGTTATATATTTTACAGGTATGGTCACCCCATACATCTGGTATGCGATGATTGCCTGGCTGCTACTTGAGCTCATTCCGATGCTAGTCACAAATAAGAAGCGTATTCTCGTTTTTATCGGTCTGAATATTGTTGCTCTGGGGGTACTGGATTCCTTCACACCCTTCGTGCTCTGGCAGGAAGTGGCCTGGATATTTTTTGCCGGCATGGGCTGGCTTGTGACCAAGCATTTTGAGCAATTTAGACAGCGTTACCCGCAGGGCTGGCGCAATTTGCGACGTTATCCGTTCAAGATTACCGCCAATATTGCGATAATTTTCTCGTTGGTCATTGTGGCTGGCGTTAATATGCCTGAGGTTCCTCCTTCATTAATGGATCCCTATACAGCCTGGAGAAATATGTCTGGTACAGGTACGGCAGGTGGGAATGGGGTGACGGGATCACCAGTACAGCAGATGAATTCGGAATCCGGATACAGCCGTCAGGACAATCGTCTAGGGGGCGGCTTTAATTTTGACTACTCACCTGTTATGACAGTCATCACCAATCAGCGCAGCTACTGGAGGGGAGAGAGCCGGAGAGTGTATACCGGTCTTGGCTGGGCAGACAATGCGGGTAGTCGGGCTGATTTTGAGGATGTTGCGGCTAACCAGGAGCTTGGACTTGGGGAGACTCCTTCGATCCAGACAGAGTCAGTCGTTCAGACAGTGATGATGCAGAATGAGAATTCCTATCCGGTGCTGTTCGGTGCCTTTGCCATTAACAGGGTCGAATCGGTAGACGGCACTACGAATACAGACTGGCTTAGCTGGAAAGAAGAACAAGGCGAGCTGCACTGGAATTCTCCACGTCGTACGAATCGTTACCCACGGACGTATACGTTGATCTCCCAGGTACCTGTTATTCCGGAGCGGGAGCTCCGCTCCAAGAGCTTTAGTGAGCTCTATGGCAATCGTGATCTTGAAGAATATTTGCAAATGCCCGGGAGCTTCCCCGACCGTGTAACCGAGCTGGCAGAGACCATTACCGAGTCAGCAGATACACCATATGAGAAGGTTGGTCTTCTGCAGCAATATTTGCAGCAAAACTACACGTACACGAACAATCCGGATCTGTCGCGTAGCAACAGTGAGGATTTTGTGGAAGGCTTTCTGTTCGATATTCGTGAAGGCTACTGCGATTATTTCTCGACCTCGATCGTTATGATGTCACGGTCCTTGGGGATTCCTGCCCGCTGGGTGAAGGGATATGCCCCAGGCCAGATTACCTTTAACGAGCAAGCTGCATCTGCGTCTCAAGAGGAGAATATGATCGCTTATTCTGTAACGAATGCAGATGCCCATTCCTGGGCAGAAGTCTATTTTGGTGAAGAGTATGGCTGGATACCAGTAGAAGCTACACCTGGGTTTGATATGCCGTTGCTGACGCAAAGTGAGGACTCACAGCCTGTTCAGGCACCAGAGCTGGAGGAAGAGGAGCAGGTTCAGGAGCCGCAGCAGGAGACACCTGCTAACCAAAACAATGAGACAAGCATTCCGCAAAGCATCGTTTGGGTGGCAGTTGCTGTGCTGGTATTATGGGCAGGGTACATTCTATGGCGCAACCGGATATTTATACATTTCTACATGCTTCATGTCCGGCTCGGACGTCCGCTGAATGCTGCCGAGAAAGTAGTAGTAGAGACGGAGCGATGGCTACGTTATATGAAGCGCAGAGGCTATGGACGCCAGCGTGGCGATACGCTGAGGGAAGCCGTCCATCGCTGGCAGTCTGAGTCAGCGGAGCTTACGGTTACGCTGAATAAGCTGCTGGAGCTGTTCGAGCAAGCCAGATACAGCCCCGCACAGGTGTCTGAAGACGATTGGCGCTTGGTGCGCGTATACGCAGCCCAGCTTCGGAAAGCAGGAAGACAGTCAGGTCCTCCTGGAAGCAATGCGCATCAAGCAGATGTGAATGGATAGCAAGTGAGGAGTCGCTTACGCTTCGTAAGCGGCTTTTTACTAAGCTCCCGTAATATGGTATAGTTTGTCGTATGAAGCTGAGGTGACCGAATTGTTTGAATTGTTCATGCCCAAATTGCGGGTAGATACAGTGTTTGACATTGATCTAGAGGGACTATACGCCCAAGGATACCGTGGTATTATCACGGATCTGGATAACACGCTTGTAGGAGCCAAAGCACCTAACGCAACTCCCGAGCTCATTGCATGGTTCGAGAAGGTGAAGAAGGCCGGCTTCAAGCTTATTATTGTGTCCAATAATAAATTGAATCGTGTATCACTATTTGCTACGCCACTGGATATCCAATTCATTCATGGCGCAAGAAAACCTACGAACAAGGCATTCCGCCAAGCGATGAAGCTGATGGAGCTAACACCTGAGCAGACCATTATGGTAGGCGATCAGATGATGACAGACGTGTTCGGCGGTAACCGCATGAAGCTGCACACTGTCCTCGTATTGCCTATTTCCGAACAGGATGAAGGCTGGACGACACGCATCAATCGGCGCTTGGAGCGGATTGCCCTGACACAGCTACGTAAGAAAGGGATTTGGCTTGAGGAGGAAAAGAATAAATGACAGAATCCAAGAGGGACAACGTTAAGCTGCGCTGTAGCGGCTGCGGAATTGCTTTGCAATCTGCAAGTCCCGAGCTTCCGGGTTATATTCCGGAGAAGACCATGGAGCGCGAGCCTGTAATCTGCCAGCGCTGCTTCCGTATCAAGAACTATAATGAGGCATCATCTGTGGCTGTGGACCAGGACGAATTCCTGAGTCTGCTTAGCAAGATTGGTGATAAGGATGCGCTAGTCGTTCACATCGTTGATTTGTTTGATTTTGAAGGTAGTCTGATCTCTGGTCTGCAACGCTTTGTAGGCAGTAATCCAGTTATTCTGGCAGTTAACAAAATTGATCTGCTGCCCAAGGTAACCAACTGGAACAAGGTGCGTAACTGGGTGCAAAAGCAAGCCAAGGAGCAGGGACTTCGCACCTCCGAGATTGTCTTGTGCAGCGCCAAGAAGAATCAGGGCTTCGAGCGTCTGCTTGAGGCTGTTGCCGAGCAGCGCGGTAATCGAGACGTGTATGTCGTAGGCGGAACGAATGTGGGTAAGTCCACCTTAATCAACCGATTGATTAAGGATTACAGTGATCTGGAGCAGGAGTTGACGACCTCACGCTATCCAGGCACAACCTTGGATATGGTTAACATTCCGCTGGATGATGGTCATTACATTATCGATACTCCAGGGATTGTGTATCCTTGGCGGTTCAGCGAGATTGTATCGAAGCGCGATCTGGGGGCTATTATGCCGGATAAGCCGCTTAAGCCTGCTGTGTATCAGCTTGATGCGGGACAGACGCTGTTCTATGGCGCGATGGCTCGTTTTGATTTCATTGAGGGTGTGCATCAATCGTTCACCTCGTATATCTCAGGTGCGTTGAAGATTCATCGGACGAAGCTGGAGCGAGCGGATGAGCTGTATGCTACCCATAAGGGTGAGATGCTATCTCCTCCCCATACGGCTGAATTGGCTGAGATGCCTGCTTGGACGAGACATGAATTCAGAGTACCTAAGGGTGCTGATGTAGACTTGTTCATCTCGGGATTGGGATGGATTAAGGTAAACGGCAGCAGCGGTGCTGTAGTGGCTATTCATGCGCCGCGAGGAATCCGTGTGCTGATGCGACCATCATTGATATAAGACGGTTCACAGTCATAGTTTAGCTGAGCAAGGCAAATGATGAAGACAAATGATGAAGATAAATGATCAGATAAATGATCAGGATAAATAAGCATTACAGAAATGATACTGGCAAAGCAGGGGGCTATGGTATGCAGAAAAGGGTTATGGAGTCGGGGCAGGAGCATCGTGTCCAGCTGGGTGTATTAGGAGATCCGATTGCACAGTCTCGCTCTCCGCTCATGCATCAGGCGGCCCTGGACGCTGCTGGCATACCGGGAGAATATATTGCTATTCATGTGACTCGGGAACATCTTGGTGATGTAATGCGTGACATACGGGTGCAAGGCTTCCGAGGCGTGAATGTAACGATCCCCCACAAGGTGGAGGTCATGAACTACCTGGACGAGCTGGATGAAGCAGCCAGACGGATTGGTGCTGTCAACACCGTGGTGAACGAGCAGGGACGCCTGAAGGGGTACAATACGGATGGAGTCGGCTACGTAAGATCATTGAAGGAAGAGGCCATAGCCCAGCTGTCGGGGCTGAAGATCATGATGCTCGGGGCTGGTGGTGCCGCCCGAGGTGTACTAGATGCTTTGGTTGCAGAGCAGCCGGATACCGTATATATTGTGAATCGGACCGTGGATAAAGCAGCGAGCCTCGCAGCAGAGTGGAACGGAGCTGTCAAGGTAGAGGGTTACGGATTAGAGGACGCTGAGCGGCTTGTCCGCAAGGTCGATGTTTTGATCAATACAACCTCTGTAGGCATGTATCCAGCTATAGACGAGCTACCCTTTCCGGCTGAATGGATTCCTGAGGGAATTGTGGTCAGTGATCTGATCTACAATCCGCTGGAGACGCGTTTGTTGCTGGAGAGCAAGAGGCGTGGCTGCAAGACGCATGGTGGTCTTGGGATGTTCATTTACCAAGGGGCGATTGCCTACGAGCATTGGCTCGGACAGACTCCGTCGATTCCTCATATGCGTGAGGCATTGCTACAATCTCTGGGCAACCAGACTGAGTGATAGCTAAAGTATTGTATGATCTACATGTACAAGGCTGTGCTTATATGTGTAAAAAGCTTAAATGAAAAGCAGTCTGTCCAGGGCAACTGTTGGAGGCAGACGAAGCTATGAAGGAGTACAATAATTATGTTAACTGGTAAACAAAAGCGATATCTGCGCTCTATGGCGCATCACCTTGATCCGATCTTTCAGGTCGGCAAAGGGGGAACCAACGAGCATCTTTTCCGCCATATCAATGATGCCATTGAGAAGCGGGAGCTGATGAAGATATCCATTCTGAATAACTGTCTGGATGATAAGCAGGATATCGCTCAGGAACTGGTCGAAGGCACAGGAGCAGAGCTCGTGCAGATCATCGGCGGGACGATTATTCTGTATAAGGAATCCCGTGATCACAAGGAGATCCAGCTTCCTAACTGAGTAATTTTGCATCAATCCCACGAGTTGTCCAATCAGCAATATGTAGCTCCAAATGAGTTCTTGTTCGTCTACCTATTGCCATAAGTGTGATAAATCGAATGATGCTAAATACTGAACTAGATGACAGACAAAGGTGATGCTATGAAAGTCGGTATAATGGGCGGGACGTTCGACCCGATTCATATCGGTCATATGCTGGCTGCTGAAGCGGCGAGAGATGGCTACGCACTAGATCAAATCTGGTTCATGCCCTCTCATATTCCACCGCACAAGCATGCAGCAGGGGCAACTGGTGAGCAACGTCTGGCTATGACACGGGAGGCTGTGGCCTGTAATTCTGCATTTGAGGTGCTGGATTTGGAGATTCGACGTGGAGGAGTAAGCTACACGATCGATACCATTCGGGCACTACAGGAGCTTCATCCTGACAAGGACTTCTATTTCATCATCGGAGCGGATATGGTGAATTATCTCGCGGCATGGGAGCAAATTGAGGAGCTGGCCTCCAGAATAACTTTTATCGGGCTCAGAAGACCCGGGTTTGAGCTGGCGCTGGATTCACTACCTCCCTTCTTGCATAACAAGGTTCTACTTGCCGATATGCCAGTCGTGGATATTTCCTCTACAGATATTCGGGAACGACTTGCGACAGGGCACTCCGTGCGTTATATGATCCCTGAATCCGTGTATGAATATATAAGGAAGGGGCGTATGTATGAATTACAGCCGTGAGAAGCTAATGGAGAAGGTCTCAGAGCAAATGCCCCAGAAGCGCTGGCAGCATACCCTTGGAGTTATGGAGACCTCTGTCCTGTTGGCCCGTCGTTATGGTGGAGATGCACAGAAGGCGGAGCTGGCAGCGATCCTGCATGACGTAGCCAAATACTGGCCAGTCAAGGACATGGAGGCTGTCATTATGGACAGTCCGGAGGCTGACCGGGAGCTATTGCAGCATGAGAAGCAGCTGTGGCATTCCGAGGTAGGCTATATCGTAGCCCGCCGTGACTATGGCGTAGAGGACTCCGAAGTGCTGAATGCCATACGTTGGCATACATCAGGCCGTGTTGGAATGAGCTTGCTGGACAAGATCGTCTGTCTGGCTGATTATATGGAGCCTGGTCGTGACTTTCCAGGTGTGGAACAGATTCGTGAGCTGGCTGAGCACAGTCTGGAGGAGGCTCTCGTAGCTGGACTGGATAGCACCATCTCACATCTTCTGCAGCAAGGGAAAGTTATCTATCCGCAGACGGTGCTGACCCGGAATGACCTACTGCTCCAGCTTAAGTCCGTTAAAGATCATAACGGATAATCAATGATAACTAATGGCTATCGAGTGTATTGAACGATAGTCCATGAATATGTGGATGTGTTCGTTTTCAAAGTAATATAAAAGAAAACTGTTGGCTGGATATATGATTCAGGCATCTAGGCGTTTAGGTATGAAGCAGTACATCAATAAATGATTATTGGAGGCGTGTGAATGGCAGTAGCAGCGGATCAAATCATGCAGCTTGCAGTAGCGGCGGCAGATGATAAGAAGGCAATGAATATCGTAGCACTGGATTTGCGTGGAATTTCGCTTGTAGCAGATTATTTTGTGATTTGCCACGGTAATTCTGACACTCAGGTGCAGGCGATTGTTACCGAGATTAAGAAGCAAGCGCAGCAAGCAGGAGGCGTAGTTAAGGGAATAGAAGGTATGGATTCAGCACGTTGGGTGTTGGTAGACCTTGGCGATGTCATCGTACATGTGTTCCACCGGGACGAACGCGAATATTATAATATTGAGCGGCTCTGGTCAGATGCCAAAGTCGTGGAGACCGTATGATGCTGACAGCTGGAACCTATGCCAATATTATGGTAGACCGTGAGGTCTCCCCTTATGGGTATTTTCTAAGCGTTGGTGCTCAGGACGTGCTCTTGCATTACACAGAGCTGACCCGCGAGATTGAGATTGGGGAGCGTCTGGACGTCTTTATTTTCTATGATACGGAAGATCGTATTGCAGCAACGATGAAAAAGCCTTACTTGACGTTAGGCGAGATGGCCAAGCTACAGGTGGCGGATATTCATCCGCGCCTGGGCTGCTTCCTGGAGATGGGCCTTGGACGCCAATTGTTACTGCCAATCCGTGAACTACCTGAGAACAAGGATCTTCATCCGAAGGTCGGTGATTATGTATTCGCGATTATGGAGCATGACAAACAGGGGCGTCTACGGGCAAAGCTAGCCGGTGAGCAAGAGCTGGCACCGCGGGCATTCCATGCCCCTCAGTCCTGGGTGAATACCTGGGTCGAAGCTACCGTGTACAAGCCATTACAGATGGGGACTTTTGTTCTGGTAGATGGTGGGGTGCTTGGATTCGGAGCCATTGGTATGATCCACTCCTCCGAACGGAGCCGCTTGCTTCGTCTTGGTGAGCAGGTCAAGGTACGGGTTACACACGTACGGGAGGATGGAAGAGTTAATCTGGCTATGGCTCCACGCAAGGAAATTGGCCGGGATGAAGACTCGGAACGCCTGCTTGCTTTCTTGAAGGAACGTCCAGGTGGCGGTATGCCGTATTCCGATATGACCCCTCCGGATATCATCAAGCAACGGTTTGGAATCAGTAAATCGGCGTTCAAGCGAGCGATCGGCAAGCTCATGAAAGAAGGCATCGTCGTTCAGGAGGAGAATTGGACTTACCTGAAGGACAGGCTGCCGAAGAAGGAAGGCAAAGGGCAGGATTCATAACTTACGGTTACGCAGTCACTGTCATACAGGAGATATAATATATTGTTTATTTTAGGCTCGATCTGAAATATCAGCTGTTGACATGAAGTGCGAATAATGTGCAGGCAGAGGAATGCTGTAGAATCAGCGGTTCATCCTGAAGCACCATTTGAACTTGACGGCGCTGATATGAGGATTGGGCCTTCCTTATGATGAATGCCAATAAAACGAAATGAAGCTCCCCAAGACAACAGCTTGGAGAGGGTATAGAAAGTGCGGTGTAATATGGCTTCATACCGAAAATTTGCCTATGTGTATGACGAATTAATGGAGGATATGCCTTATCCGGACTGGCTTCGTTTTGCTAGAGAGGCCTGGGGTCGATATGGAATGCCCCACACTGTGGCCGAACTCGGCTGCGGTACGGGTGCCATTACGATTCCCTTGGTCCACTCTGGCTTCGAGGTTGCGGGAATTGACTTGTCCTCAGATATGCTCGCCGTAGCTCGGCAGAAGATGGAGAACACCCCGCAAGGACAGCGTCTCTTCAGGCAAGGGAGTGTTCGCTGGCTGCAACAGGATATGCGGGATTGGACGCTTCCAGAATCAGTTGATACGGTAATATCCTTTTGCGATTGCCTGAACTATCTGCTGCAGGAGGATGATATTCGTGCTACCTTTGCCCGGACCTATGCTGGTCTCAAGGAAGGCGGCACATTCCTCTTTGACGTGCACCATCCCCGTACGTTCAGGCGTTATGATGAAGAGCAGCCCTTTGTGCTGGATGATAAATCCATTTCTTATATATGGACCTGTGAGTTGGAGGAGGCTACCTGCGAGATCGAGCATCATCTGAGCATTTTTGCCAGAACGGAAGACAAGCGCGGGGATCTGTACCAGCGGTTCGAGGAGATTCATCTACAGCGTGCCTATGATCCTGATTGGATGAAGAGTGCACTCCTGCAGGCAGGGTTCCGTGAAGTACATATGTATGCGGATTTCGAATGGAAGCAGCCGGATGAAGAGACGGCTCGTCTGTTCTTTGTTGCTGTAAAGTGATTGAATTGATTGACTTTATGGATACTTTTCAACTATAATAAGGCGAAAATTAGTGCTTCTAACGTAAGGCACTATAGCATAGGTAATCCATGATGAGGATTAGTAATTCACACTGAACATAGCAGAGAGTCGGCGTATGGTGCAAGTCGATTGTCAGTAATGAATGAACTCGCCTCGGAGATATACGGTCAACGCAGGCACAGATTTTCACTGTGCACAGTCAGTAAATCGTATCGGCGCACCGCCGTTATCAGGTGTAAAGGGAGCGAACAGCGAAGCACGCTGGACGCTAACTAGGGTGGTACCACGGGAATTCAACCTCTCGTCCCTAGCGCTGAACACGCTAGGGATGTAGAGGTTTTTTTTATAGATGATAGAGTATTTAAGGTTCCCAGTGGAGCTGAACCACTCGATCATCGAGAAAAATTTTCGCTAAATGAGGTCTGTCTTCAGGGAAAGTACGTCGGTAGACGTAATTTCTTCTGAATTTCAGTGAGTACGGCCTGTCATGCGACAAGAGTAAGTGTACATTGTTGGAGGAGGAAATAAGATGAGCGACACGACACAGCCGAAGCACGGCTATCAGCCACAGCAGCTTGAACCGAAATGGCAGACTTATTGGGAGGACAACCATACCTTCCGTACCGGAGAAGAGGCTGGTAAGCCTAAATTCTACGCACTGGATATGTTCCCGTATCCTTCAGGCGCAGGGCTTCATGTAGGCCATCCAGAAGGGTATACAGCTACAGATATAGTATCGAGATACAAGCGGATGAAGGGCTACAATGTACTTCACCCTATGGGTTGGGATGCCTTCGGTCTGCCTGCTGAGCAGCACGCACTGGATACTGGAGAGCATCCACGGGACATTACCGTGAAGAACATCAATAACTTCCGCCGTCAGATTAAGTCTCTGGGCTTCTCGTATGATTGGGATCGTGAGTTCAGTACGACGGACCCGGACTATTACAAATGGACACAATGGATCTTCATTCAGCTTTATAAGCGGGGCTTGGCCTATGTGGCTGAGGTTCCGGTGAACTGGTGTCCAGCCTTGGGCACGGTGTTGGCAAATGAAGAGGTTATCGACGGCAAGAGTGAGCGCGGAGGTCATCCGGTCATTCGTAAGCCGATGCGTCAGTGGATGTTGAAGATTACAGCATATGCTGAGCGACTGCTGGAGGATCTGGAGGAGCTTGATTGGTCCGAGAGCATCAAGGACATGCAGCGTAACTGGATCGGCAAGTCCACAGGAGCAGAGGTTACCTTTGCTATCGATGGACATGATGCACAGCTGACAGTATTTACGACTCGCCCGGATACACTTTTCGGCGCAAGCTATTGCGTATTGGCTCCAGAGCAGGAGCTTGTGGCGCAAATTACTACAGCGGAATACAAGGATGCGGTGCAGCAATACGTGGATAAGGCAGCGCACAAGAGTGATCTGGAACGTACGGATTTGGCCAAGGAGAAGACGGGTGTATTCACAGGAGCTTATGCTATTAACCCGGTTAACGGCAAGAAGCTCCCGATCTGGATTGCTGATTATGTACTGGCTGGCTATGGTACTGGGGCAATTATGGCTGTGCCTGGGCACGATACACGTGACTGGGAATTCGCTAAGCAGTTCAATCTCGATATTGTTGAAGTCGTGTCTGGCGGGGACATCACTCAGGAAGCCTATGCGGGCGATGGAGAGCATGTGAACTCAGAATTCCTGAATGGCATGAAGAACGAAGAAGCCATTGCAGCCATGATTGCTTGGCTGGAGGAGAAAGGCGTAGGAACTGGTAAAGTTACCTATCGTCTGCGTGACTGGCTGTTCAGCCGTCAACGTTATTGGGGAGAGCCGATTCCTGTGCTCCATCTTGAGGATGGATCAATGAAGACGGTACCTGAGGATCAGCTTCCACTTGTTCTGCCAGATGTGGAGCAGATCAAGCCGTCAGGAACGGGAGAATCTCCGCTGGCGAATGTGAAGGAATGGGTAGAGACTGTTGACCCAGAGACGGGTATGAAGGCACGCCGTGAGACGAACACTATGCCGCAATGGGCTGGAAGCTGTTGGTATTACCTGCGCTACATTGATCCACACAATGATAAGGAGCTTGTCTCCAAGGAGAAGCAGCGCGAATGGCTGCCTGTTGACTTGTATATTGGCGGTGCTGAGCACGCGGTCTTGCATTTGCTCTATGCCCGTTTTTGGCATAAGGTGCTGTATGATATCGGTGTGGTTGAGACGAAGGAGCCTTTCCATAAGCTCGTTAACCAGGGTATGATTCTGGGCGACAACAATGAGAAGATGAGTAAGTCCCGTGGAAATGTTATTAACCCTGATGATATTGTTAACGCCTACGGTGCGGATACATTACGTGTATATGAAATGTTTATGGGTCCGCTGGAAGCTACCAAGCCTTGGAATGAAAAGGGCGTAGAGGGAATCCATCGTTTCCTCTCTCGTGTATGGCGTCTGTTCATTACTGACGCTGGTGAGCTGAATGACAAGATTACTGACGAAGTCGGCAGTGATGAGTTCAGACGCACATGGCACAAGACTGTGAAGAAGGTTACGGAGGACATGGAGCATCTGCGCTTCAATACCGCCATCAGCCAGCTCATGATCTTTATCAATGATGCATACAAGGCTGAAACGTTGCCTCGTGCCGCGATGGAGAACTTCTTGCAGTTACTCTCCCCGCTGGCTCCACATATTGCTGAAGAGCTGTGGGAGCGCTTGGGGCATCAAGAGAGCATCACGTATGTGGCCTGGCCGCAGTATGATGCAGCCTGGGCTATTGACGCCGAGGTGGAGATTGTCATTCAGATCAACGGGAAAATTGTACAGCGTGCAACGGTCTCCAAGGAGCTGGATGCCAAGGGACTGGAGGAGCATGCCCTCTCACTGGAGTCCGTGACAGAGGCGCTTGCTGGTAAGACGATTCGCAAGATCATCGCGGTTCCAGCCAAGCTGGTTAATATCGTTGCTGGTTAATGGAACTGTCGCCGAATAGCGCATCAAGCTTCTGTACATCCTCATCATACTTCGCGTGAGTTGTCCGGGTCAGTTCAGGAAATACACTGTCCAGACTCATGCTGAGGACACGGAGCGCTTCCGCTGTAATGCCGCCAGGTACGGACACCCGTGCTTGCAGCTCAGCGGGAGTGAATCCCTCCTCTTGCAATAGCTTGCCTGTACCGATAAGCATCTCTCCAGCCAGTAGGCATAGTGTCTGTGAATCCACACCAGTTGCGTCTGTGGCTGCTTGAATCCATTCCTGTAGAAAGTAAGCAAGGAATGCAGGGCCGCAGCTGGCGAAATCAGAAGCGACACGGGTGTGCTGTTCTTGAATACGTACGGGTCTGCTGATGAAGGACATCAGCTTCTCGACGACAGCACAATCCTGTTCACTCATTCGCTCACCGTGTACACAGAGAGAGGATCCACTCCTGGTGAGATTTGTGATGCTGGGTATGATTTTGCTGATTTTGGCTGGAAGCTCCTTTTCAAGATGAACAAGCTGTAACGGACTTGTAATGGATATAACAATTTGTTCAGGAGATATGAGGTCCTTAATTTCATCCAGGACACATTTGTATTCAAGGGGCTTGACACATATAAATAATATATCGCTGAAGTCGGCTGTTTCACGGTTACTCCATGAGACATGAAGACCGTGATGGCGTTCAGCTAGTTCCAAGACTTTAGTCGTGGTGCGGCTGCTCGCCATGATTTGCTGCGGTGTGAGAGCACCCGCTGCTATAAAGGCGTCAATGAGCAGGCTTCCCATGCTTCCGGTCCCGATAAATCCCACTTTCATCGTTCAACGTCCTCCTTTCATACTGTAAAGGTGTAGGCATAGTCATTCTTCAGAGTATATGCATCCAGTCTTGGCCAACATGTCACGTTTATGAAGGAATTCAGGATTGGATTGAAAAAGGGAGCAGACTATAGACTGGGCATTGCAGGATGGAACTTACATATGAGGACGAGAAAGGATGACAGGCTTGAAGCGAGGAACAACATTAGCCGCTGTTGTACTAGCTGTACTCGGCAGTGGGTTTATTTTATTCTCCGGAGGCGAGAAGCCACATGAGGAAGTATGGAAGCCTCTGAATCAGCAACTTGAGCGGCAGCTTGAACAATCCTCCGACAGCGGATTGCCTGTAGCGGAAGCCAAGTCTCTGTCGCAGAACACTTCGGTTACTCCGTCGGTAACCTCAACCATGAATACTGCCGGGGAGCGTATAGAACCAAAAGCTCAAGAAGGCAATAATTCTGATAAGGGTGAGCACCCGACTCCGTCTATGGTAGTTGGTGAAGCGGCGGGAGCGAAAGAAGCTGTACAGAACACGGCTACGATAACGGCAGCATCTCCTACAGAGCAGGGTGTTCATGTTATTGCAGATGGCAAAATAAATGTGAATACAGCGTCGCTCGATCAGTTGATGGAGCTTCCGGGCATCGGCGAGAAAAAAGCACAGGCTATCATGGATTATCGGACACGGCACGGTGCCTTCAGACAAGTTGAGGACCTGGAGAATGTGAAGGGAATTGGTCCGAAAATGCTGGAGAAGATGAGGCCATACGTCGGTCTGTAATTACGGCTTGACTTGATGATGATGTATATCTATTCCTGTTACAGGAGAGCGAATAAATATGAGCTTAACGATACGAAAAGACTGGGATACGTATTTTATGGATATTGCCTATATGGTATCTACACGCTCCAGGTGTTCACGCCGTCATGTAGGTGCTGTATTGGTACAAGGCAAGAAGCTACTCGGAACTGCATATAATGGAGCTCCCTCTGGCGTGCCAGATTGCTCGGAAGCTGGCTGTATGATTTCGGAGGAAATCGAATTGGTTATGGTTGACGGGAATGAGGAGCATGTAAAGAAACAGCGGTGTATCCGCACAATTCATGCTGAGCAGAACCTGCTACTGTTCACAGACCGCTCTGACCGCGAAGGGTCGACTGTATATGTGACGGATGAGCCATGTTGGACCTGCTCCAACATGCTGGCCAATAGCGGTATTGTGGAAGTTATCTATCATAGGCCATATCCAAAGGATACGCGGAAGGTACAGCAGCTAATGGAGCAAAAAGGGATTGCCTTTCGACAAATAGTGGACTATCATCCTCCGCAAGAGACTCTGATGAAGATTCAGGATTAGACAGGTAACGAGAGGCTAAGTTGTATGACTACAGGCAAAGGGCTGTAGGATGCGAGAATACACTGCTACTTATGTTAGAGGAGGAACCTCTGAGCGACGATATGTCGCCCGGAGGTTCCTTTTTTTGTTCCATAGAAATCGTCAGCATAAGAAAGGGAGGTGTACCATGCAACGAAGACTCTTGGTATGCGTGACCGTGAGTTGGATTGCTGGCAATGCAATTGCTTGTATGTATTCTGGACGTGAGTTGCTCCTGATCTGGATCGGATTGTCGATAGTACTGGCTGCAGTACTACTAATCTTGCGTGTCCCCGTGCAAAGAGGCTTATTGCTATGGGTGACTCTGACGATTGCCGGATTATACTGGGAATGGAATGACAGCCACAATTCCAGTCAGATACCATCCATATTTCATCATACGGTACTAGAGTCTGCCATTTCTGCGACTGAACAGGGAGAATCTGTAGTTGAAGCTCAATTGGTAGTTGAAGATCAATCTGTAGTCATTGAAGGCAATATAGCCTCTGCGCTCAAGATTGATGGAGATCGGGTGCAATTTCAGATGAAAATGAGCCAGATCCAGGCCGATAACCAGACTCAGCCACAAGCTCTAGGTGAACTTGTCCTGGTACAAATCAGATTGGCAGTTGTAGAGGAACAGTCCATTGCTAACCAATGGCAAAGAGGAGACTTGATTCGCTTGCAAGGGACCTTGAAGCAACCCTCTCCTGCTAGAAATTATGGTGGATTCGATTATAGAAGGTATTTACATACGCAGAGAATACACTGGATCGTGAAAGCAAATGGAATTAATGCAGCGAGCGTCACACCGCCATCAGGCTGGAACCAACATACACTGCTACGCTGGAATGATGCCCTCAGAAATAAACTGGGCGGACAGATGGACGCAGTGTTTACAAGCCCTGTTCAGTCAGGCTATATGAAGAGCCTTGTACTTGGCGTGACAGAGGATATGGATGCCGGAGTGTATGATGAATTCACTCAGTTGGGATTGACACATGTACTAGCGATTTCTGGTATGCATGTTGCCGTATTTACAGCGGGACTATCCTTCTTATGCAGATTGATCAGGCTTCCACGTGAGCATACTTTATTGCTGATGCTATGGGTTGTCCCTGGTTATGTACTGATTTCCGGTGGATCACCATCGGTTGTTCGAGCAGGCATAATGGCGATGCTTGGACTATATGCAGCCAGGAAGGGCATTCTGAAGGATGGTCTGAATATATTATGTGCAGCTGCTCTCGTCATGCTTCTATGGGAACCCTATTTCCTACTGAGTGTAAGCTTTCAGCTCTCATTTCTTGTAACCGCCGGATTAATCATCTACGGCCCTATTCTAAGACCGTTGTTTCATGGCTGGAAGGAGGGGATTGGAGGGGCTGCCTCGGTGACTATTACCGCTCAACTGGTTTCCTTTCCGTTAACCATTTATTACTTTAATCAATTCTCTCTGTTGTCACTTGCTGCGAATTTTGCCTTGGTGCCGGTAATAACTTCAATAGTGATGCCTTTAGGTGCTGCTGCACTCTTACTTGGCTTCGTGTGGCAACCAGCCGCGGTGGTTGTAGTTTGGCCCGCCGAGAGGTTGAATGAATTAAGCTTTGTCATCATTGAATGGGTGAACGGTTATGGTGGAGCAGTTAACATCTGGCCTTCCGTTTCTCTTCCCTGGCTTTGTGCTTATTTTGTAATCCTGTATGTTTTGCTGCGTCAGATGATGAGATGGATCGATGCATGCAGATCATTGAACTCGCACAGTCAAGATATGACAGCTCCTCTCTCCCAATCCAATGAGCGATATGGATGGGTTCGCTCTCTGTTCCATTCCCGCCGGCCTACACATGCGGGGGCAGCTAATACCATGTCATCGTTGCCGCTTGCGGCTGTCCCGGAATGGTCCGTGACATGGCGTCCACCTGCGGCTGCTTATGCCAGAAGTCGAATGACTAAAGGCGCTTATATCCGTCTAACACTCACATTGCTATCATTCATTATCTTGCTGGTGACGGGATATCAGACACCGACTTATGGCGGTGCGGGTCTGGTGCAATTTCTGGATGTTGGGCAGGGAGATAGTATTCTGATTACGACACCAGCAGGCAAGCATATATTGGTCGATGCGGGTGGGACGATGGACTTTGCGCAGGGTAAAAATGCCTGGAGAAAGAGGAAAAAGCCTTATGAAGTTGGAGCGCAAACGGTCGTACCTCTGTTAAAGCAAAGAGGTGTGCATCAACTGGAAGCCGTGATCGTTACTCATGGTGATGAAGATCATGCTGGAGGGATGAGGGCAGTGCTGGAGCAGATCCCCGTTAAAGCTTTTATATTTAATGGAACATTAACGGGGAAAGCTCCTGACCAACTGATTACATTGGCTCTTGCCAAACAGATTCCTATATATTCAGCTTATAGTGGTCTTACCTTGGAACCAGATTCTCATACGAATCTCCGATTCTTGGCCCCTGACATGCGGGGGGAAGAGGTACCTACCCGAAAAGAACAGAATGCCGAATCCGTAGTATTCTACCTTGAAATGGGGGGAGTCTCCTTCCTCTTGACCGGAGATACGGTAACGTCTGTGGAGAAGAGTATGGTTGAAGCACTGATGCAGAAGGAGGGGCATACGATGATACCAGCAAAAATGATTGATGTACTGAAAGTTGCTCATCATGGAAGCAAGACATCTACAAGTATGGAGTGGCTTTCCTATTGGAAGCCTCGCAATGCTGTCATATCAGCAGGGGTCAACAATGCATATGGACATCCAAATGAGCAGGTGCTGAAGCGAATCGAAGCCTATGGTTCGCGTATTTTCAGGACGGATCTTATGGGGGAGGTTCAGTTCAGAGCCAAGGATGGCTTGCTGGAATACCGCCATAAGCTTGTACAGTAGTTGTAGTAGAAATGTCCCGATTAGGGAAAGGTAGCGGATCAGTTGGCAATCAGTTGGCGGACATATGCTGCTCAAGCTCGTCACAGGTGACTAGTCTTCTTTTTTCTGTTATTCTTAGATAAGCTTTCCGTAGGGCCATTTACTTCGGATAATATGCTATTTTATATTGAGCTAGCTGGAATATAATAGAGTGCGGCTCAGACTGACTGAGCTTCTCGACATATGTTACTATTAGTTCATGGGTCCTGAAATGTGTCCCTTCATACATAGGTCCTGTAAGGTTGCTACTCATTTGATCCAGGCTGTTCTTGGGGCCTAATTCTTTGGACTGCAATCGACAGTATGTTCTTTCAGAGAAGCCTCTTGTTGATGTGTAGAACCCCAGGTATAGCCAATGTGGGAACCCAAAAAATGAAGCTCGGCAGCCAAGGTATTTCCAATAATTACTCTTAACAAAATGAAAAAAATACAGAGTTCGGGTGCAACAATCTAAAATCTGAATCCGTCTGTAATATTAACAAGGAGAGGGGGATCCCTTGTGGTAGAGCAGGAGCTCATCAGAGCTGCTCAATCTGGCGATCGCGACGCACTAGTTACCCTTTTAAGAGAAATAGAACAGCATGTATATCGAACTGCCTATTATATCCTGAATAATGAGCATGATGCTATGGACGCTGCTCAGGAGGCACTGATCCGGATTTATTCCAAGATCAACTCCTATGAAGAGAAAGCCCAGTTCAAGACGTGGGTGCAGCGCATAGTGACGAATATATGTATTGACAAATTCAGGCGCACAAAGCCATCGGTGTCCATGGATGAGCATGAATTAGTATTTAGTGATTCGCAAAACGTGGAGGCTGAGGTGCTAACGACCTATATGGCACAGGATGTTCGAGAAGCGATTAACCTGCTGCCCGAGCATCATCGTACGGTTGTTGTGCTCCGTTATCTTCAGGATTTTTCTTACAACGAAATTGCCGATGCACTTGATCTGCCTTTGAATACCGTTAAATCTTATTTGTACCGTGCAAGACAGCAGCTTCAGGGGCTGCTCCAAGAATATCAGAAAGGTGGTGTATCAGGATGAAATGCGATGATGTGATGGACTGGATGCAGCGTTATGTTGATCACGATCTGGGCGAAGATGAGACGGTACAGCTGTTGAAGCATGTAGCCCAGTGTGATGACTGTGCAGAGAAGTTCGAAATTCTGCAGGCGTTGTCCCAAGAGCTAGAGCAGCTGCCTGCCGTCACGCCCAAGTTCAGTCTGGTCGATGCTATCATGCCTCAACTGGATGCGATCGACGAAGCTCGCAAGGAACAGAGTAGTACATTGCAGGAAATGAAACCAATGTCTGCTCAGCAGGAGCCAAGCGGTATGAAACGTAGCAGACCACTTCCATGGTGGAATCGCACAGGTGGACGAGTTACGATCGGCGTAGCCGCTGCAGCGGCTGTACTTGGAATCGTCGTGATGACCTACCAACCTCAAGAACTCCAAAATGCAGACGTTATGTCAAGCCAATTGCAGCAGGAAGACAAAGGATTGACGGAGACGAGTAACGGAAGTGGATCTGCACAGGAGCCCTCCGTATCCGACGATATAAATTCCACGTCACCTGCAGATGAAGGCGTGAAGGCCAAGGATTCAACGGGCGAAGCTGTGGAGCGTGAAAATGGCGATCAGCCTGCACAAAATGAAGCCCCGCCATCGGATGATAAATCCCAGCCAGCCCAGTCCTCAGCAGGAGATAATTCTCCAGCCGAAAGGTCTTCTCGTACAGGCGAAGAACCAAGCTCCAAGGAGAGTGGCAGGCCGGCGGCCTCTGACTCCACAGATTCTAAGAAAGAGGACCCTGCTTCATCCTCCCAGCAAGAGTCGAGTGCCAACAGTCGTTCACTTCTCTCACAAGAGGTGGATCAGCCGGCAGAGAGTACCCATGCAGATGAACCTCCTATGGATAAGGCACCAAAAGCTAATCCAGAATTGAATGGAGACATGGCTTCTTCTGAGCAGCAGGAATTCAGCCATAATGACATGCTCATTCAGGAAATTCAAATTAACGAGGATCCTGAACTCATGATGTCCATTACAGGAGATAGTCCAGCTAGCGGAAGTACGGATACATCCAGCAACACTGGAAATTCTGGAAGTGCTGGTAATACTGGCAGTACTCCTAGCTCTAGTGATACCGGGGCAACCAAGGGCAATACAGGTTCAGCAACTACCAGTAGCAGCGGAGGGGCAGCAACGAATTCGCCAGACGGGCAATATTCAGTTGTTGTTGAAGGAAAGAAGCTTACCGTGTATCAACTGACGAATAGTGGCGCTGGCAAAGTATCCATGGAGGTCCGAACCTTGAACGGAACATGGGTATCAGGCAACTGGTCTGACGATAGCAAGACCTTCACTTATGAGACAGAGCAAGACGGGATTACCAGCAAATATACCTATACCGTGCCTCGTTCGGCAGGTCAGTAATGGTACAATTACGCAAAGACTCGATGATTATCTAGGTGAAAGAGCTACAAATATGCTGTATTGGCTAGCACGGGGCGAAGCTCCCGGCTGGCCTTTTTTTTGAAGATAACAGAATTTATAAGTTTTCAGCGGGGCTGAATCATTCATTATTTGTAAGAATCCTGCAGCAAAAGCGGTCAGTTCTTTGTGAAATTACGCCAATAGTCGTTGTACATATGGGACTTGTTGTGCGAGCGCTCTTTCCCCAACAGCTGATATCTGGTAGGATAAATCGGTGGGGGTGTTGGAATGGACGTTAAATCAGCGATGCAGGCTATTCGCAAAGGAAAAACTGCCCCGATCTATGTGCTGTATGGTACGGAGAAATATCAGATGAAGCAGTTCCTTGATACGCTGAAGGAGCAAATGATTGAGCCAGATCACCAGGAGTTCGCGGTGGCATCATATGATCTGGCGGATACGCCGATTGAGGCTGTAGTGGAGGAAGCGAACACGGCGCCGTTTCTCGTGCCGAGCAAGCTTATAACCGTGCGTGACTCCAATCTGTTGTCGGCTGCCAAGGACAATAGCAAGATCGAGCACCGGATTGAGACTTTGCTGAGCTACATTGAACAGCCAGCGGAATATAGCGTCATCGTCTTTGTGGTCTATGCAGACAAGCTGGATGAGCGTAAGAAGCTTGTGAAGCAGCTCAAGAGCGCGGGTGTAGTACTGCACTTTTCTCCGCTTGGTAGTGATGATCTACTGCAATGGATCAGTCATAAGGCACAAGAACAGCAGGTCATGCTGGACACAAGTACAGCGGAGCTGCTGATTCGTTATGCAGGCACTGGGCTTGAGACATTGGCTGCTGAGATCGATAAGCTTTGTCTGTATGCCGGCCGGGGCGGGACTGTAAGCAGCTCTGATATTGAGGAGCTTGTGCCACGAAGTACGGAACAAAATGTGTTCGTCATGGTGGAGGAGCTGGCCAATCTGCGTATTCAGAATGCGCTCGCAATCTTCTATGAGTTGCTGAAGCAGAGGGAGGAGCCCATCAAGATTGCAGCGCTGATTACAAGGCAATTCCGTATCATGCTCCAGGTCAAGGAGCTTATGCGCCAGAACTATTCGCAACAGCAGATTGCTGGACAGCTGAGCCTTCATCCCTATGCGGTGAAGATCGCTGGAGAGCAGGCGCGGCGCTTTAGCTTGCAGCAGCTTAGCAGCATGCTTCATGAGCTGGCTGAGTTGGACTATCGTATGAAGAGCGGTCAGATTGATAAAGTGTTGGGGATTGAGCTTCTGTTCCTGAAGCTAGGAGCGGGTCAGTCCGCTTAGGAGTGCTGTGCAAGCGAGCCTCTGCAGCAAAAGCATAGAAACAACCAAAAAATCCTGATCCAGCACGGGCTGGTCAGGATTTTTGTCATCATCATATGAAGAAGCGCATTACGCTTGAGCTTTCAGAGCGTTCAACTTTTTAGCCAAGCGGGATTTTTTGCGAGCTGCAGCGTTTTTGTGGATCAGGCCCTTAGTAGCGGCTTTATCCAGCTTTGTGGAAGCAGCTTTGAAAGCAGCAGCTGCAGTTTCAACTTCGTTGCTAGCCAGCGCAGTATCAGCAGCTTTAACTGCAGTACGAAGCGCGGATTTTTGCGAAGCATTCAACGCACGACGCTTTTCAGACGTTTTTACGCGTTTAACAGCGGATTTAATGTTCGGCATTCCATTCACCTCCTGTAAAGGCATTACTATGAACACAAACGTTTCACAACTTAAAATATTTTAGCATGAGCCTATGTAAAATGCAATACAAAACATGGATAAGTACGTTACTTCAACCCAATAATCTGTATTTCCTCACGGCTTATGCGATAAAAATATATTATGCGGCATATGGGCGAAGTTTTCAACTGTTATTTATGCAAAAATTATTTCAATGGATGAATACGCCTTTTGCTAATTCTGGGCCCCTGTTATTGCTGTCGTTGCGCTTATTTGTATTGCAGCTTCTTCAACGTCCGAACGACATCAGCTCTATTCTTGGCTTGCTTCATATAAGCAGGTATGGTGTGAGATGCAGTTCTGAGAGGTGTAGCATAGCGCCTAACCCGCAAATCTGCCGACACGTAGGAGATTAGATAATTCAAATGAGCTCGATTCATGGCCCATACGACTTTGCCGCGCACATAGTCCAGAAAATATAACTCCAGATGAAAGACTGGATCGCGCCCATTTCGAATATCCGGGTAACATCCTTGATACGCTGGCTTGCGGTGTAGCTCACATAATTGAGTCCATCCGCAATGGGGACAGGGCACATGAGCCGATTTGTGCAGGGTACGTTTCTCATCCTTTATTTGTACATTGAACCAGCGCTCGCAGCTTGTGCAGACCTTCTTGGCATAATACTGATATAAAGGTTGCTCTATTTGTCGGGTGAAGCACTGTGTGCAGCGCCACTCCAATTGACCGTTCTTACTCAGAATGTACGCATGTCCATCACACTGTCTGCATTTGACATCCACTTGCTCTCCCCGGCGGAGAATAACATAGAAATTGTATGTAAAGCCCACTTCATCCTCAAATCGCTTCAACAAGACTCACCTTCTTATTGATCTTTGTCCTTGTACCTTGATCGTATTAAGTCTGAGTATGGAGCTGTTGCAAGCGGTGATCCCTATCAACCGCTGTTAAGATTGACGTTTCGATCAAGGCACTATCCTACCTAGTACCTCAGATTATAAGGAAGTCTGCTATTCAAAACAAGAAACGTATGGGTGGGAGCAGAAGACGACCTAATGTATGTTCTAATGTACGGTCTAATGTGTAGTCTAATGTGTGGTCTGATAAATGATGCATAAAGTTGGCATCTCTCCAGCACAATAAGAGGAACATGTGTATAGAGGAGGATAATGATGGAGCTGGATTTGCAGAAATACTCCGTTCGGACGGATTTGGCCATAGAAGCGAAAGAGCTGGCTGGCAAGGGCCGTGAGCAGTCTATACCGGGTGTCTGGGAGCAGGTGGAGAATGAAGACGATATTCGAATTACGAGGCTGGATGTAGAGAATGAAGAAGGAGCTAGTCAAATTGGTCGGGTCGTGGGGCATTATGTAACGCTGGAGGTCCCTAAACTGCGGGAGGGTGATACACCTCTTCAGGATCAGGTATCTATGGTGCTTGCTAGAGAGATGGAACAATTCATGACCAAGATAGGGATTGGACCGAAGGCCAAAGTATTGGTGGTTGGACTCGGTAACTGGAATGTCACACCGGATTCATTGGGGCCTCTTGTAGTTGAGAATCTCATGATTACGCGGCAGTACTTCGAATTGGTGCCTGATCAGATCAGCCCCGGATACCGCGAAGTGAGTGCCATTGCACCAGGGGTGCTGGGTATCACAGGCATCGAATCCAGTGAAATCGTGCAAAGCATCGTTGAGCGCACTCGTCCTGATCTGGTGATTGCAATTGATGCGCTTGCTTCCCGTTCCCTGGAACGGATCAACACGACCATTCAGATTGCGGATATTGGCATTCATCCCGGTTCTGGTATCGGAAATAAGCGTAAAGGCATTACGAAAGACATCATGGGCATTCCATGTATCGCGATTGGGGTACCAACAGTATGCTATGCTTCGACCATCGTGAATGACTCCATTGAATTAATGAAGTCTCATTTCGGTGCTAACACGAAACGAGCTATTCTAGGTATGCTCGACGAGATCTCCGAGCAGGAGCGTCTCATGCTGGTGAAGGAGGTCTTGCAGCCGCTCGGGCATGACCTGATCGTGACACCTAAGGAAGTGGACAAGTTCATTGAGGACATATCCAATATTATAGCTACGGGATTGAATGCCGCATTGCATGAAGCGGTCGATCCTGGTAATGTTGCCGCTTATACGCATTGAGCCGTTGATTGTTACTTTACGTATTCGATGAACGATAAGACACAAGGGACCGCATTCCTCTCTGGAGGAAATGTGGTCTTTTTTTCTACTGTTTTGTTCTAGTATCTTCCATTCGTTCATAGAGTTGAAGTATGAGAGATTCCCTGGTAGAGCTTAAGTGGGAAGAAGGAGGACATCCCTGAGATGAGCAAATATCAAATCTGGAACGTTGCAAAATGGAAGAGTACAGGGCTGAGAATCTTGAGTATGGGGCAGACGCTGATTGCGCTAATGGTTGGTACAGCTGTGCTATTTGTGCTGCTAGGTCTCGGAGGACTGGTGGAGCAGCGCATTCAATCCTCTCCCGTCTCGTCTATGAAAGGCTTTGCGTCGTCAGTTCCTTCTGATTTTTTTGCAGATATGCTAGGTATGGAGATTCCCCATCTAAGTGCAGATAAAAAGGTATCCGTCCTGTCTGGAGAGCAAGTAAGTACATTCGCATTTCAATTGCTGACCGGTGTAAATCCACAGGATCCCAAAAGCCTTATTGCCAGGGAGATTCCTGGAATGGCCTCAGGTAATCCGGTCCTGCTGCGCTCCGGCTCAGGGAATCTACAGGTGGAGGCACCAGAGGATTATCAGCCAGATCCGGGCTTGGTCGATTCGTCACATGCTGAGGATGGTGAAGCTGCTGGTCCTGATGGAGGTGGCTCAGGTGCTGGTGCTGGTGATGGTGGTTCAGAAGGCACGGGCGGAGGTACGGAGGGGGCAGATGGATCAGGCCCAGTCAAGAACCCTTCATCTATTGACTCTAGCAAGACAAAGGGCCCTGTAACCAAAGAAGTACTAATCTACCATTCTCATCCGCGAGAAGCGTACAACCCACTGCTTAGCTCAGCAAGTACGAATCCGAACTCCGCCTCCCCTAAGGCCACAGTGAACAGAGTGGGGGATTATGTAGCCAAAAGGTTGGAGCAGCAAGGGGTCGGTACGTTCCATGCTCAGGAGGACTATGTGACGACAATCCAGGATTACAACTGGAATTATTCTTATAAATACTCACGCCAGACCGTGAAGGAAGCGATGAGTATGAATAAGCAGCTTACTTATCTGATTGACATCCATCGTGATTCACAGCGCCATGCCAAGACTACTGCGACGATTAATGGCACGGGATATGCCAAGCTCTATTTTATCATCGGTCATGACAACAAGAACTGGCGGCAAAATGAAGCATTTGCCAATCGTATACATGCGAAGCTCGAACAAAAGTATCCGGGCCTGTCACGAGGAATCTGGGGCAAGGATAAAGGGGGAGGGAATAACGGCGAATATAATCAATCCCTGTCCCCCAATGGCATCCTGGTGGAGGTTGGTGGCATTGATAACAATGATGAAGAGCTAAAGCGCACATCCGAGGTGCTGGCCGATGCGATTGCAGAAGTGTATTGGGAGGATCAGGCCGCGGTGAAAGCGAGCGCGCCTCTTCCAGAGGCGCCTGGAACAGACAAACATTAACGAGCAGATAGGAATAGAGCGGATAATAATAGGTTCATGGCTTAACCTCATAGCTTGAAATCATAAGCTGGAATTCATCAGCATATTTACACTATGTCAAATGAGGTTGTTCACAAACAAGCAAAGTTATGTTGGGAGGAAATAATCATGGCTCGCTTCAGAACCAAGGCTATCGTATTTACCTGTCTGGTTGGCATGGGTATGCTGTTAGGGATGCAATTGGCTGGATCGGGGCTGCGCACGGTATATGGACCTACATGGGATCAGTCAGAGTCCGCCCGGGAACAAGGTACCATGAGTCAGACGGTAATGACCCAGACAGCTCCGATCGCAACGGAAGTAGCACAGGTGCCATCGCAGCCGATCTCGCAGCCCACGGAGCAATCGTCGACAGTGCAACCACAGGTGCCGATCAAGCAGACGGTAGTTGATGCGAGCCTGACAGAAGCGAAATTTGTTCCACTTGTTCCTGTCGCGAAGAGCAAGCAAGCCTCGGTTGACGTCATGGCGGATAAAACAGCAGGCCTCCTGCAAAAGCTATCCAAGAAAGGGATTCATCTGGTCGTCTCCATGTTCGAAGGAGTGACGGAGTAGAAGCTTCCACTGTTCATATTGAAGCCTTACTCTTCAACTGGTATAATGAAGCGATTGACACTAGGTGGTGTGGGGGTAAGGCATGACAGACATTTTGGCAAGACAGCAGAAAATACGAAACTTTTGTATCATTGCACATATAGACCATGGAAAATCAACCTTGGCGGACCGTATTCTTGAGTATACGGGTGCTCTGACCTCTCGTGAAATGCAGGAACAGGTGCTCGACCAGATGGATCTGGAGCGCGAACGCGGCATCACAATCAAGCTGCAGGCGGTACGTCTAACTTATAAGGCAGATAACGGAGAGGAATATATCCTGAATCTGATAGATACACCAGGACACGTCGATTTTACGTATGAGGTATCCCGTAGCCTTGCGGCTTGTGAGGGCGCTCTGCTCGTAGTGGATGCGGCTCAGGGAATCGAAGCTCAGACGCTCGCAAATGTGTATCTGGCGTTGGATAATGATCTGGAGATTCTGCCGGTCATTAACAAGATTGACCTTCCTAGTGCGGACCCTGACCGGGTGAAGCAAGAGGTTGAGGACGTTATTGGCCTGGATACGAGCGAGGCTGTTCTGGCATCTGCTAAGGCAGGGATCGGGATCAAGGAGATTTTGGAGCAAGTCGTAAAGGCAATACCTGCTCCACAAGGGAATCCTGATGCGCCACTGAAGGCGCTGATCTTTGACTCACACTATGACCCGTACAAGGGTGTAATTGTGTATGTGCGAGTAGTTGATGGGAAGATTAAAGCAGGCTCCAAGATCAAAATGATGGCAACGGACAAGACCTTTGAAGTTATCGAGGTCGGTGCCTTCAAGCCGCGTATGAGCATTGTGGACGAGCTGAATGTCGGTGATGTTGGCTTCATCGTAGCTGGAATCAAGCATGTCGGTGATACGCGTGTCGGGGATACGGTCACCGATGCCAAGAATCCGGCTATCGAGCCGATGCCAGGCTACCGTAAGATCAATCCAATGGTGTATTGCGGATTGTATCCAATCGAGACCTCAGACTACAATGATCTGCGTGAAGCGCTGGAGAAGCTGCAGTTGAATGATGCTTCCCTGAGCTTCGAGCCAGAGACCTCCAGCGCCCTGGGCTTCGGCTTCCGCTGTGGCTTCCTTGGCCTCCTGCATATGGATGTCATTCAGGAGCGGATCGAACGGGAATTCAATATTCCTCTTATTACGACGGCACCGAGCGTTATCTATCGAATTCAATTGACGGACGGCTCGATGATCCAGATTGATAACCCTTCGAACTATCCAGAGGTTGGGCGTATTGATTATGTTGAGGAGCCGTACGTAAAGGCGGGAATTATCGTTCCTAACGATTATGTTGGAACAGTTATGGAGCTGTGTCAGTCCAAGCGTGGTGAGTATGTGAACATGGAGTACCTGGATACGACTCGTGTTACGATCACATACGAGATTCCACTATCCGAGATCGTCTACGATTTCTTTGATCAGCTGAAATCCAGCACGAAGGGGTATGCTTCCTTTGACTATGAGCTATCAGGCTATCGTCAGTCCAATCTGGTCAAGATGGACATCCTCCTGAATGGGGAGCAAGTGGATGCGCTGTCCTTCATTGTGCACCGTGAACGTGCATATCATCGTGGCCGCATTATTTGTGAGAAGCTGCGTGAGCTCATTCCACGTCAGATGTTCGAAGTGCCGATTCAGGCTTCTGTGGGTACGAAGGTTGTTGCCCGGGAGACGGTTAAGGCAATGCGGAAGAACGTGCTTGCCAAGTGCTACGGTGGTGACATCTCCCGTAAGCGTAAGCTGCTCGAGAAGCAGAAGGAAGGCAAGAAGCGGATGAAGCAGGTCGGTAATGTAGAGGTGCCTCAGGAAGCCTTCATGGCCGTACTGAAAATTGATGAGTAGCCAATATACCAAGGGAAAGCCTTCAGGCTTTCCCTTTCCAAATATACGGGCCGATTCTTGATTGGCGGAGTCTGGTTCAGCAGGAGTGAACAATATGTCAGCTTTGGAACAGGGACAGCATGCGTCTGCGCCGCAGGCCGTGTATATTCATATCCCTTTTTGTACGAATAAATGTTTTTACTGTGATTTCAATTCCTACGTCCTGAAGGACCAGCCTGTCATGGATTATCTGCGAGCGCTGGAGCGCGAAATGGAGCAGACCGTACAACTGCACCCACCAGGGACCATCAAGACCATCTTCGTAGGCGGCGGCACACCGACGGTGCTTACACCTGCCGAGATGGATTATTTCTTGAAATCGGTGCGGACTTATTTCCCGAATTGGGCCGAGGATATTGAATTCTCTATGGAGGCCAACCCGGGTACGACTGACTTAGAGAAGCTCGCAGTCATGAAGGAAGGCGGTGTGAACCGTGTCAGCTTTGGGGTGCAGGCATTCCAGAATCAGCTGTTATCAGGTATAGGACGTATTCATAATACGGATGATGTCTACCGCAGTCTTGAGAATGCCCAGAAGGTCGGTTTGAACAATCTGTCCATTGATCTCATGTTCGGCCTGCCGAATCAGACGGTGGATATGCTGGACGAAAGTGTGACCAAGGCTCTTGAGCTGGGCCTGCCACATTATTCGATCTACAGCCTCAAGGTGGAAGAGAATACCCTCTTCCATACACTCTTTCAGAAGAACCAGCTGCCGCTCCCGCATGAGGATGACGAGCTCCAGATGTATCAGCTGCTTATGGATCGGATGAAGGCAGCCGGATATATGCAGTATGAGATCAGTAATTTTGCCAAGCCAGGCTATGAGAGCAGACATAACATGACATATTGGCGCAACGAGCCATACTATGGTCTGGGAGCTGGTGCGCATGGTTATGCGGCAGGCCTGCGTCATATTAACATTAAGGGAGTTAATGCCTATAATGAAGCTGCAATGCAGCGTCTGCCACGACTGGATAGCGTCGATATTGATATGGAAGAGGCTATGGAGGATTTCATGATGGTGGGTCTGAGGATGCATGAAGGAGCTTCAATAAGTCGTTTTCAGCAGCAATTTGGACAATCCATGGATGAGGTGTTCTCTGCTTCCCTCCAGAAAATGCTGCAAAGAGGTCTTCTGGAGCCGATTACAGACGGATACCGCCTGAGCGCACAGGGCATCCTTTTTGGCAATGATGTATTTGCTGAATTCATCGGTGCTGCCTCCAAGACGCAGAGCGTATAATTAAACAGATTATATTAATATTCCTAATGATTATGCCGAATGAAGATTCAGAGAAGGCAACCGACAAAGTTGGTGATGAGGAACGTTATGCCACTGCCACGCCGAAAAACATCTGAATTCCTCGCTTGCAATTCTATACGACGTGTTGTATATTTATTCATATCTTACAGCAGGCGTCAGGAGGAGAGCGGATGTCATCGGTGTGCAAGCAGGTCATATGTCGGAGTGCGGTTCCCGAGGATGTGGAACCTTTATATGAAATGATTAGCGGATATGCAGAGCGGGGAATTATGCTTCCGCGATCACGGGAGGTACTGCATCGTCAACTTGAACACTTCGTGGTGGCCGAGGTTGATGGCGAAGTGGTTGGCTGTGGGTCTCTTTGCCGACTGGGCACAGATCTGGTGGAAATTCGCTCGCTTGGTATATCCGAAGGCCATAAGGGAATGGGGATTGGCTCCAAGATCGTGGATCAGCTTATCGTCGAGGCGAAGAAGCAGGGGATTCCCAAGATTATGGCTCTGACCTACGAGGTGTCTTTCTTCATTAAGAACGGGTTCTCGGTAGTGACGAAGGATATCTTTCCTGAAAAAGTGTGGACCGATTGCATCCATTGCAGCAAGCAGCATGCTTGTGATGAAATAGCTGTACTCAAAGTACTGAACTGACTTGACAACAATCAGGTCGGTTTGGTATTTTTGTATTATCGCTTAGCACTCATCTTGAGTGAGTGCTAATGATTATGGATGATTGTGGATGCAGATATTGTATTTGGTTTGAAGAAAATACATTACATCATTTGGACAGCAAGGGAGGAACTCGCATGTTGACCGAGCGTCAAAGGTTAATACTAAATGCTATAGTTGACGACTATATTCGTTCGGCTGAGCCGGTGGGGTCCCGCAGCATATCCAAGAGAGAAGATGTCGGCTTCAGCCCGGCAACCATCCGCAACGAGATGTCGGACCTGGAAGAGCAGGGCTATCTGGAACAGCCCCACACCTCTGCCGGACGGATTCCTTCACATAAGGGATATCGCTATTATGTGGATCATCTGGTGCCGCTCAGCAAGCTTGCATCTGCAGAGATGAGAGAGCTGAAGGCTTTTTATGCACAAAAACTAAATGCTATGGAGCAGGTTATCCAGCATGCATCCAATGTTCTGTCGCATATGACGAACTACACTTCCATCCTGCTGGGACCGGAGGTTTTTCATACTTCGTTGCGTCATTTTCAGCTGTTGCCCCTCAATGAGGATTCAGCGGTGGCCATTATCGTGACTAACACTGGTCAAGTGGAGAATAAGACGATCTCGATACCGGAGGGTGTGTCCTTCTCGGATATGCAAAATATCGTCAACATGCTGAACGCTAAGCTGGCGGGTGCCCCCATCTACCAGTTGAAGACACGAATGCACACGGTGCTCGGTCAGGAGATGGAGCGTCATATCTCCCAGATTGAGAACGTTATTGATGTGCTGGATAAGACACTTGAGAACGAGAGTGATCAGCGTCTGTATCTGAGCGGTGCCACGAATATGCTGACCCAGCCTGAGTTCAGGGATGTAGACAAGGTGAAGGATATTCTGGACTTACTGGAGGAGACTCCTACGCTCCTGAAAATGATGACCCCTGTCATGGGTGCTCCAGACATTCAGGTGCGAATTGGCACGGAGAATCATCACGAGGCCTTTTCCAATTGTAGCCTCATTACGGCTACCTATGCTATAGATGGGGAAGCTCTTGGCACGATTGGCATTCTGGGCCCGACACGGATGGAATATGCCAGAGTCATCAATATTCTGGGCATACTCTCCAAGGATCTTACCCATATGTTGAGTCAACGCTTTAAATAACCGTACAATGATTGAAGTCTTACTCGCAGCAATTGATCGAAGGAGGTGAAACATCTTGAAAGACAATCAAACGTTTCAAGGGGAAGAGGCAGTGAATACTGAGGAGCAAGCTTCTGCAACTGCTGCAGAAACGGTTAACGATCATGTGCAAGCACAAGAGCAGGAAGCCGCTCAACAAGAGGAGCCTGCAGCTGAGGCAGCTGGCGCACAGAGTCGTCTAGCCGCCGAACTGGAAGAGCAGCAGCAACGTCTTCTTCGTACGCAAGCGGATTTCGACAACTTCCGCCGCCGTACCCAAAAGGAGAAGGAAGAGCTTGCGAAGTACGCATCCATGAAGCTGGTTACCGAGTTGGTACCGGTCCTGGACAATTTTGAGCGTGCACTGGCTAGTGCTCCGCAATCCGATGAAGGAGAATCCTTCACGAAGGGTGTAAGTATGATCTTCCGTCAACTGGAGAGCGTCCTCACAGCAGAGGGGGTACGTGCGATGGAGGCTGTAGGGCAGCCATTTAATCCAGAGTTTCATCAGGCCATCATGCAGGTCGAAAGTGATGAGCATGAGGAAGGCATTGTTGTTGAAGAGGTACAGAAGGGCTACATGCTGAAGGATAAAGTACTTCGCCCTGCGATGGTGAAGGTTAGCATGTAATACTTACTTGATTCCATAGATGAATTACAAAAACTACGGTCAGAAGGCCAATGGTACTTATAGAAGGAGGATATTCTTGTGAGTAAAGTAATCGGTATTGACTTGGGAACTACCAACTCTTGTGTAGCTGTCATGGAAGGCGGCGAGGCAGTCGTTATTCCAAATCCGGAAGGCGCCCGTACAACTCCTTCGGTAGTTGGCTTTAAGAAGGACGGCGAGCGGATCGTAGGTGAGACTGCAAAGCGTCAGGCGATCACCAACCCAGACCGCACAATTAGCTCCATCAAGCGTCACATGGGTTCCAACCATAAGGAGAAGATTGAAGACAAAGAGTATTCTCCACAAGAAATCTCCGCAATGATTCTGCAAAAGCTGAAGGCTGATGCGGAAGCATATTTGGGTCAGACAGTAACCCAAGCTGTTATCACTGTACCAGCTTATTTCAATGACAGTCAGCGTCAAGCAACAAAAGATGCAGGCAAGATCGCTGGTCTCGAAGTATTGCGGATCGTCAATGAGCCTACAGCAGCTGCATTGGCATACGGTATGGAGAAATCCGAAGATCAGACTATCCTGGTATATGACCTGGGTGGCGGTACGTTTGACGTATCTATTCTCGAGCTTGGAGATGGCTTCTTCGAAGTTAAGGCAACCAGTGGTGACAACCAACTGGGCGGTGATGACTTTGACCAAGTAATCATCGACTACCTCGTAAGTGAATTTAAAAAGGATCAAGGTATTGATCTGAGCAAGGATAAAGCAGCTGTCCAACGTCTGAAGGATGCTGCAGAGAAAGCGAAGAAGGAATTGTCCGGAGTACTTACGACAACGATCTCTTTGCCGTTCATTACAGTAGTAGACGGCGTGCCACAGCACTTGGAGCTGAGCTTGACTCGTGCGAAGTTCGAAGAGCTGTCCGCGAATCTTGTTGAGCGCACACTGGGCCCTACTCGTCAAGCGTTGAGCGATTCCGGCTTGAATGCTAGTGAGATCGACAAGATTGTCCTGGTCGGTGGTTCCACTCGTATTCCTGCTGTGCAAGAGGCAATCAAGAAGCTGACAGGTAAAGAGCCACATAAAGGCGTTAACCCGGATGAAGTTGTAGCTCTGGGTGCGGCTGTTCAAGCTGGTGTATTGACTGGTGACGTTAAGGATGTTGTCCTGCTCGACGTGACACCTCTGTCCCTTGGTATCGAGACTGCAGGCGGCGTATTCACGAAGATGATTGACCGCAATACAACAATCCCTACAAGCAAGTCCCAGGTATTCTCTACTTATGCGGACAACCAGCCAAGCGTTGAGATTCATGTCCTGCAAGGCGAGCGCGAGATGGCTGCTGGCAATAAGACTCTGGGTCGCTTCCAATTGGGAGACATCCCTCCAGCACCACGTGGTGTTCCGCAGATTGAAGTTACCTTCGATCTTGATGCCAACGGTATTGTGAACGTATCTGCAACAGATAAGGGAACAGGCAAGAGCCAAAAAATCACGATTACTTCTTCCAGCGGTCTGAGCGACGAGGAAGTTGAACGCATGATGAAGGATGCCGAGTTGCATGCGGAAGAAGACAAGAAGCGCAAGGAGCTTGTTGAGGCGAAGAACTCTGCAGACCAATTGATCTATCAAGTAGACAAGACCGTCAAGGATCTTGGTGATAAGGTCGATGCTTCCGAGATTGAGAAGGCAAATGCAGCCAAAGACAAGCTGCAAAAAACACTCGAAACCGACAATGTTGACGAGATCAAGGCTGCAACAGAAGAATTGACAGAAATCGTGCAACAGCTGTCCGTGAAGCTCTATGAGCAAGCAGCACAAGCACAGCAAGCTGCTGAGGGTGGCGCATCCTCCGAAGGTCCTGCTCGCGATAATGTCGTAGACGCAGACTATGAAGTCGTTAATGACGATCAGGATAAGAAGTAAGCTACAATTAAAAATGGCATGATGATGAACAAAAGGACGTGAGCGTTAACTTCACAGGAAGCTCGTGAACACATATAATTGTCGCATCATGCCGAATGCATAAATATAACGTGCTGAGCAGCCATGTCATGATGGAAAGGTCAAAGCCGGGACCTCCCGTGCTTTGACTTTGCTTTTTCCATGCCATACTTGGGTTAGCCAATCAGTGCGTTAGGATGGGGGTGGAATGTTGGCTGACAAGCGTGATTACTATGAGGTGCTTGGTGTAAATAAAAACGCCGGCGAGGACGAAATCAAAAAAGCGTACCGAAAGCTGGCCCGTCAATATCATCCTGATGTCAACAAAGCACCGGATGCCGAGAATAAGTTCAAGGAAGTCAAGGAAGCCTATGATGTGCTTAGCGATGGTCAGAAGCGAGCGCGCTATGATCAATATGGGCATGTAGATCCCAACCAAGGCATGGGCGGCGGATTTTCTGGCGGCAGTGATTTTGGTGGCTTCGGGGATATCTTCGATATGTTCTTCGGTGGCAACGGCGGTGGTCGTCGTGACCCGAACGCACCACAGCGGGGAAATGATCTGCAGTACAACATGACGATTGAATTTAAGGAAGCCGTCTTCGGCAAGGAGACAGATATTACGATTCCTAGAACCGAAAGCTGTGATACCTGTCATGGCTCCGGTGCAAAGCCGGGAACTCATCCTGAGACGTGCTCGGTCTGCCGTGGCACAGGACAGGAAGAGGTTGTGCAAAACACGCCGTTCGGTCGCATGGTGAATCGTCGTGCTTGCTCCAACTGTAGCGGTACAGGGAAGATCATCAAGGACAAATGCTCGACATGCAGCGGCAGTGGTAAAGTCCGTAAGCAACGCACTATACATGTTCGCATTCCTGCGGGAGTGGACGACGGTGCACAGCTACGTATGACAGGTGAAGGTGAAGGCGGATTGCGTGGTGGTCCAGCTGGCGACCTGTATATCGTTATTCGCGTGAAATCGCATGATTTCTTCGAGCGTGAGGGTGACGATATTTACTGTGAGATTCCGTTGACTTTTGCTCAGGCAGCGCTTGGGGATGAGATCGAGATACCGACGCTTACGGAGAAGGTCAAGCTTAAGGTTCCTGCCGGAACACAGACTGGAACGTACTTCCGCTTGAAGGGCAAGGGTGTGCCAAGACTTCGTGGTGTCGGTCAGGGTGACCAGCATATCAAGGTAGTCGTAGTGACACCAAGCAAGCTTAGCGATGAGCAGAAGGATCTCCTTCGTCAGTTCGGTTCCTTAAGTGGAGAGCAGACACACGAGAATGAACAATCCTTTTTTGACCGGGTGAAGCGCGCATTCCGTGGAGATTAAGGCTCCGAACTGAAGATAATCGTTGTAGTGCTTTGAAGTACTATTACTGTCTGTATGACTCTAATGAGTACAAATGAATAGATGTGTGAATAAGCCAGATTGCGGTGATCCGATCAAAGGATGCTGTGATCTGGCTTATTGTGTTATAGCGTACAAGCCAAGCACCCATGCATAAGAATCGATGCCGTGCACACCCTAAAGTGAGGCGGCAGGGGCTCAGTACTATAGAAGCTAGGACCTACGTATTCTGCAATTTTACTTCGAAAGGATTACACGCAGTACGATTGCATTTGGTGGGGCTATGCTGGCGTTGGTACTAGGGCATAAATGAACCGTCGGACATTACAGGAAGAGGGATGGCTTGTGAGCGAGAAAAATATTCTAGCATACTTCAACACACCCGAACAGGCGCAGGAGGCGGCTAACAAGCTGAAGGCACTGCGAGTCGTCGATATGTCCATTGATCGGTTCAGTCGTTATCCAGGTGCAGGTATGAGCTCAGGTATTCCTGTCTTTTCCGGGAAAGTAAGCAGCCTGTCCTCTTTAACATCAGGTGCCGATTTTTACGGAAGCTCCTCATCCATACTTGCTGCAGCCGATATTACTGCGAGCGGGATGAGTGACGGCGGCCAGGGAGGACCGACAGGGAAGGATATTTTGCTAACGGCTGTCGTCGATGAATCCATTCATCACCAGGCATTGCAGATTGTTGAACAAGCCGGAGGCATGCTTTAGTAAAAGTAAAGCATGAAAATAAAATCAAGTGAATAAATCCAGGGAAATTAACATTTTATCTCGACAGGAGGCTGCTTCATGTCCAGAAATAAACGTCACGACAGAGTACTAACCAAGACTGACAAACTGAAGAAACTACAGTCCGCCAAGAATGAGGACGTAGAATTCTCGGCAGAGCTAGCCGATCATGATGATGTCGAAGCACTTCGTCGTAGTGAGGCGGCAGACCGTAGACAGGATCGCATTATGAACAAACCTGAGCTCAGCGATCTCTAGAATGCTGCAACGAGGGCTTGAAGGATAAATGAAGGACAGGGCTAGAGAGGGCTGGTCATAAGCAGTCCTCTCTTTTTTTGTGCTAGGGACAGCAAGTATAGTACAATACTATGGATGCTTGTTAAATGAGGAGGAGTAGAGCTACATGTTATGGCATGAATTAACCATACATACAACAGAAGAAGCGGTGGAGATGATCTCCAACTTTTTGCATGAAGCCGGAGCTGGGGGGGTATCCATTGAGGAATCGGGGACGCTGAACAAAGAGCGTGATACCTCCTTTGGACAGTGGTACGAAAGACCGCTGAACGATATTCCTGAGGGGCAGGCTGTCATTAAGGGTTACTTCGCTGAAGAGACGGATTTGAATGATATTCAGGGAGAGCTTGTACCGCGAATTGAAGAACTGAGAGCATTCGATATTGATCCTGGGGAGTATCGCTTCGAGCAACAGACCGTGAATGAAGATGACTGGGCTGACGCCTGGAAGCAGTATTTCAAGCCGCAGCGAGTATCAGAACGTCTGACCATTAAGCCAACATGGGAGAACTACGAGCCAACTAGTAGCAATGAGCAGATTATCGAGCTGGACCCGGGTATGGCCTTCGGAACAGGGACACATCCTACCACATCTCTGTGTTTGCGTACGCTGGAGTCGGTCATCAAGGGTGGCGAAGAGGTCATTGATGTCGGTACAGGCTCCGGTATCCTCTCCATCGGTGCAGTGAAGCTCGGTGCCAAGCACGTCTTAGCCTTGGATCTTGATCCTGTAGCGGTGTCAAGTGCACTGGCGAATACCAGCTTGAATGGGCTAGAGAAGCAGATTACAGTCAAGGAAAGCGACCTGCTGTCTGTCCTGGACGTTCAAGATCCGTCGCTTGGCGTCAAGCTCCCGGTTCAGGTTGTCGTCGCGAATATTTTGGCTGAGATCATTCTGTTGTTCATTGACGATGTGTACCAAGCGCTCGTTCCAGGCGGTGTATACATTGCTTCAGGGATCTGGAAGAACAAGGAGCAGGTCGTGGAGGAAGCGCTGGTTGCCGCTGGCTTCCAGATCGAGGATAAGCACCGGGACGAGGACTGGATTGCGTTCATAGCGAGAAAGGGGTAATCCATGGATTTCTTGAATTCCATATTCAGGTTCTCATTGACTGAATTACCATTCGTACTGCTGACACTCATGTTTGCTTTTACGATTCACGAGTTCTCGCACGCCTATTTTGCGAATAAATTTGGAGACCCGACGGCCCGCCTCCTGGGGCGGGTATCGCTTAATCCGGCAGTGCATCTGGACGTGCTAGGGACGCTACTGCTCGTCATTGCGGGCTTTGGCTGGGCGAAGCCTGTCCCGGTGAATCGCGACAACTTCAGTAATCCCCGGCTCATGGGGATTGTGGTCTCCGCTGCCGGACCGTTAAGTAACCTGCTACTGGCCTTTGTGACTACATTGCTCTATGTAGGGCTTGCAGCAACTGGGCTATGGTCGACGATTAGCGAAGCTAATCCGAATGCCTTTGAGGCCATTCGCATTTTTGTTAATTATATGGTGACGCTGAATATCCTGCTGTTCCTGTTCAATCTGATTCCGCTGCCACCACTCGATGGGTACCGGATTCTGGAGGATGTGGCCCCTGGGCCGCTGCGTCGTCGGTTGCAGCAGTTCGAGCAATACTCTATTTTTATTTTTCTGCTAATTCTGGTGCTGCCGCCTGTACGCGCCTTTACGATTGATCCACTTTATTCGATGATTAATGTGATTGCCGATCAGTTTTTCAGATTTGCCATCATGCTGTTTGGAGTAGGGGGAGCCTAACGGCTCCTTTTTTTGTTGAGGCAAGCGCCAAATGATCCGAAATACTGGTCATCCATCCGCAAAAGTTGTATGATATATTTTTGGAAGCATTCGTAATGAACGTGACTGAAGCAGGTAGGGAGGCACAAGCAATGCAGCGTTATTTCATCCCTCCGGCACATTTTCTGGAGGATCGCGTCGTTGTGGAAGGCGAGGATGCTCGTCATATCACCAGAGTGATGCGGAGCAGGCCTGGAGATCAATTTATCGTTAGTGACGGAATATCACGTGAAGCTCGGGTAGAGATTGAGGAGATCGGGGCAGAGAGTGTCACTGCTGTAATTATAGAGAAGCTGGATATGACATCCGAGCCGCAGGTGCAGGTTACAGTCGCACAAAGTCTACCGAAAGGTGACAAGATGGAGCTGGTCATTCAGAAGTGCACGGAGCTTGGGGCCTATGCCTTTGTTCCATTTCTGTCTGATCGGACGGTTGTGCAGTATGATGGGAAGAAGGAAGCGAAGCGTCTGGAGCGTTGGCGGAAGATTGCCAAGGAGGCGGCAGAGCAGAGTCACCGCAATCGAATCCCGGAGCTGGCAGCACCGCTCTCATGGAAGCAATTACTGGCCTCTTTTACGGGGTATGATCTGGTATGCTATTGTTATGAAAAAGAAAGCGGACGCCAGCTGCGTGACGTGATCGCTCCCTTTATGCAGGGGAGAGATCATGGTGCTGTGGCTCCGCGTATTTTGCTCGTGATCGGACCGGAGGGCGGATTTACAGAGCAGGAGAGCGCAGCAGCAGAGACGTCAGGTGCGCAGTCGACAGGGCTCGGACGCCGCATTTTGCGCGCTGAGACGGCTGGGATGACTGCACTTGCCTGCATACTTTATGAATCAGGAGAAATGGGAGGGATTTGACATGCCGGCCGTGGCATTTTATACACTGGGATGTAAGGTCAACTTTTATGATACAGAAGCGATTTGGCAATTGTTCAAGCAGGAAGGGTATGAACAGGTTGATTTCGATGAGCAGACGGCTGATGTCTATCTGATTAACACCTGTACGGTAACCAATACCGGCGACAAGAAGAGTCGGCAGATCATTCGTCGTGCCATTCGCCGTAACCCGGATGCGATCGTAGCGGTAACAGGATGCTATGCCCAGACCTCGCCAGCCGAAATTCTGGACATTCCAGGTGTTGATCTGGTTGTAGGTACACAGGATCGGGATAAGATTTTGCCTTATGTCAAGCAGATTCAGGAGTCCCGTCAGCCCGTCAATGCGGTACGCAACATTATGAAGACTCGTGTCTTCGAGGAAATGGATGTGCCGGATTTCGCAGACCGTACGCGTGCTTTTCTGAAAATTCAGGATGGTTGTAACAATTTCTGCACATTCTGCATAATTCCTTGGTCACGTGGGCTGTCCCGTAGTCGGGATGCCAAGAGCATCATTGCCCAGGCTCACCAGCTTGTAGAGGCAGGCTACAAGGAGATTGTGCTCACAGGTATTCACACGGGTGGCTACGGAGATGATCTGGAGAACTACGATCTGTCTGATCTGCTGTGGGATCTGGAAAAGGTAGAAGGACTGGAGCGCATTCGGATTAGTTCGATTGAGGCCAGTCAGATTGACGAGAAAATGCTGGACGTTCTGAAGCGTTCCCGGAAGCTGGTGCGTCACTTCCATATTCCGCTGCAAGCCGGAGATGATACGGTGCTGAAGCGCATGCGTCGCAAATATACAACAGAAGAGTTCTACAACAAGATGGTAATGATCCACAAGGCAATGCCAGATGTAGCGATCACGACGGACGTCATTGTAGGCTTCCCGGGGGAGACGGACGAAATGTTCCGCAATGGGTATAACCTAATGAAGAAGATTGGTTTCTCCGAAATGCACGTCTTCCCATATTCGAAGCGTACAGGCACCCCTGCCGCTCGTATGGAGGATCAGGTTGACGAGGACATCAAAAATGCCCGTGTACATGAACTGATTGAGCTGTCAGAGCAAATGCAGTTGGCTTATGCCCAAAAATTCGTAGGACAGGTGCTGGAGGTCATTCCTGAGGGAGAACCGAAGGGCTTGAAGAATAGTGGCAGGGTACATGGCTATAGCGACAATTACATTGATATCGTGTTCGAGGGATCTACCGAGCTGAATGGTCAGGTATGTCAGGTTCTGCTTACAGAAGCTGGAGTGAATGAAAGCCAGGGCAAGCTCGTTCGTGTCGTGGACAGTAGTCTGCGTGCTGCGGCTTTGTAAAGGCATTATCGCTTGACAACATTAACGGACAAGGATTTTGTCTTCCACTGGAGGATAAAATCCTTGTTGCACAAGGAGGGCATGATATGACAGCCGTAAAAAAGGAAATATCTGCAGGTGGTGTGGTCTATCGTCATGTGGATGGGCAGCTTGAGATTCAACTGATCACGGATCGTTACGGGAAAATGTCTTTGGCCAAAGGGAAAATGGAGGCTGGAGAGACCATTGAGGAGACTGCTCTTCGTGAAATTTTGGAGGAGACGGGCGTCACCGGGAAGATCATCAATCAGGTAGATATGATTGCTTATACGTATGAGCATCCTGATTATGGACAAGTCGATAAGGAAGTGCATTATTATCTCGTGGAGGCGCTGAGTGGTGAGCTGCAGGCTCAGGTTGAGGAGATTAAAGGAGTAGAATGGTACAGCCCTGAGCAGGCTTGGTCTCTGCAACGGAGCGGTGGCTATGACAATAACGATATTATTTTGCAAAAAGCACTGTCCCAACTGGATATTCATGTATCCTGATTAAGATCCACATTAGAAATACAGTAGATCAAGGGTGCGTAATCTACTGTATTTCTCCACTCGTGTGTTTGGATATCTTCTCAAAATAATCTACAACTACCTCATGGAATTCGAGAGCAGCCCGCGAAATGTATCGACTCCTGTGCCATAACAAAGCGATCTCCCGTACCAATCCCTGATTTTCTACACTGAGATATTTGATGTGCTCCGATGAATTCCTAGCCGTGCTTGGTATAAAGGCTATGCCAATTTCTGCTTCTACAAGAGAACTTAGCCTTGCAGGTTCGTCCCCCTCATACACATATTTAGGTAAAAATCCAACCGATTCGCATATGGAGTCTACCAGATCGCGAGTACCGTAACCTCTCTTAACACCAACAAACGATTCATCGCTTAGCTCATTCAAGGATACACTACTTCGATCTGCCAGCCGATGGCTGTTTGGAACAGCCACAACGATAGGGTCGATGAACACGATTCGACATTCAATGTCTTCTCCTTGTATAGGAGGTGAGGCTAAGCAGAAATCGACCTCTCCTCTATGAAGGCGTGTAACCATCTCCTGCGTAGTCAGCATCTGCACATGAAATTGGATATGGGGCCGCTTTTTCCGAAACTCTCGCAGAATATGGGGTAACCTGCTTGCGGTGGTCACCGCCAATTCCAGTGTGCCATGTTCTGGGCTGGACAAATCGTTAATCTCCTGCTTACCCTGTTGTAATTCAAACAACGCTCTTTCTGCACGGCGAAGGAACGTACTACCGAACTCATTTAATCGCAACTTTCTCCCTATTCGATCGAATAAAGGGACACCCAGATCCTCCTCCAATCGTTGAATCGTTTTGCTTAATGACGACTGAGTAACGTGCAGACTGCGTGCAGCTTCAGTCATATGCTCCAGACGAGCTACTGCGATAAAATATTGCAGTTGAAGAAGTTCCATTTCGCACCCTCCATTCATTCCTTCAAATCAATGAAATCATAACATAAAATGCTTTGGAATGAATAATGAATCTCGAGTAAGATGAGATGAATAAGATATTGGAGGGAGCAAAATGGGTGATCGCAGCAGGTGGTTAATGATTTCCGTTGGACTGGGGGTACTACTGAACCCTTTAAATTCTTCAATGGTCTCGGTTGCTATTGCAAGGATACAAAACGAGTTCCAGCTTGGATTTACAGTAGTTTCTTGGATTATTTTTTCTTTCTATATAGCAAGCGCGATAGCTCAACCAATCATGGGAAAAGCCAGTGATTTATTGGGTCGGAGGAGGATATTTCTTACTGGGCTTGTTGTATCCTTCGTTGCATCTTTATTAGCCCCCATGTCGCCTAATTTTGGATGGCTTATCGTGTTCCGCATAGTGCAAGCCATTGGCACAAGCATGATGGTTGCGGTCGGAATGGCCCTCGTGCGAATTCACATTACGGAGAAACAAGCGACTGCGCTGTCAGTGTTGTCCATATTCCTCTCTGGAGCGGCAGCAATCGGACCTTTTATAGGCGGGATCATCATTCACTGGTGGAGTTGGCCTGCCATCTTTCTCGTTAATATTCCGTTCGTGGTGACAAGCTTTCTATTGGCTTGGAGCCATATTCCAAAGGACGAGCCGTCAGCATCATCCGTTGCACGTAACATGTCCTTTCGTGAATGGTCTCAATGGATGGATGTGAAAGGGATTCTATTGTTCACGGTAGGGCTGATTGCCTTGCTTGTTGGATTGCTGTCAGCCAAATCTTCTGCTCAAATTTCGTTAAGTAATGTTAGTGTTACGCTGATGGGCTTCGTTGCACTGGGAGCTTTTGTACGGCATGAGCTCAAAGCGAAGTCACCTTTTATTCCTTTGCGTACATTTGCTAAATATCCTGCGATGACTTGGGTGAATGTCGAATTCCTGCTTGTGAATGCACTTTTTTACTCGCTTTTTTTCGGACTTCCTTCCTACCTACAAATGGTACGCCATGTCAGCGAGTTCCATACAGGCATTCTCATGCTAAGCTTAGGCTTGTGTTCACTCGTTACCTCTCCAATGGCAGGACGTTGGATTGATAAAGCAGGACCTCGACCAGCGTTGCTCGTGTCCGGAATACTGATGACATTTGGTTCAATATGGATCGTCACATTGAATGAAACTTCTCCGGTTATCAGTGTATGTGTGGCTTTAGCTGCGTTCGGTATTAGTAACGGGTTGAACAGTGTCGGTATGCAAGCGGCCTTGTTCAATAGCTCTCCAAAAGAAGTTATAGGGGTAGCATCTGGAATATTTAATACATCAAGATATCTGGGGACCATTCTCTCTTCATTATTGATTGGCAGCGTAATGGGGAGTAACTTCAGCTTCCAGGGATTCCGAGTGCTTGGGCTGATCCTCACATTCATTGCATTGTCCTTGGTATTCATGAGTTGGCGGCGCCGGGAGTCAGGGCAATTGCAAGAGTCCTAGCCGATCATCAAAGATCGGGTATGATCTTGATGATGTTCACGACTACATGGACTACGATCTGATTACAGGTAGTGTATCCTTCGGATCGCTGGTGTTCTCCAATCGTGTCCAGATTGGGAGGTAGCATAAGGGGAGAGCCAGCAACGAGCTGATTAGATTGAACAAGGTCTGGGCATGGGCGACCTGCGCTCCCGCCTCGCTCGAGATCAGAGTTGCTGCCCCTTGCAGCCATGGTATTAAGGGCATGAAGATCAGCGCGCCAGCAACATTCAGCAGAATGTGGGTCCAGGCCACGAATTTGCCGGACGTACTACCTCCGATTGAAGCCATCCATGCAGTAACGCAGGTGCCGACATTCGAGCCGATGACGATTGCAATGGCTACATCCAGCGGTAGCGCTCCTGTGGCCGCTAGGCTCATGGCAATACCAATAACGGCAACGCCGCTGTGCATGATGGCCGTCAGACAGGCTCCTGCAATAAATGCCCACCACATGTTCTGGGTGGCATGTGTCAGGAACCACTGGAACATCCCTGCTTCCTCGACCCATGGACCGATGGCCTGCATGATGCGGATGCCTGTCATGATGAGTGCAAAGCCAGTGATAGTGAGACTGACAAACTGTAGGCCCAAGCCTCTGCCGGTATGCTCATACCATATCACAGCAAGTACCCAGCTTAGGATTGATAATACCAGCAGAGGCAAAGCAATCGTGCCTAGCTGCAAACCCATCAGCTCTGTGGTAAGACACGTACCAATATTAGTACCTAATATAATGCCAAGCGTACGGCCATAGGTTAGCAAGCCAGCGTTGACCATTCCTATGGTGATGACGGTCACGGCGCTACTGCTCTGCAATAGTGCGGTTATTCCTGTACTGACCAGCAGCCCTCTCAGCGGAGAGGCTGTGGCGTGCTGGAGCCCTCGCTGGAGCATAGGACCTGCAAGCTTTCGCAGACCTGACTCCATGATCTTCATTCCTCCAAGGAATACGAACAGTCCCCAGCCCAGTGGCATGATGATCTGATAGAACAAGCGTGTCCACTCCTTCCCGATTCTGTTGATGAGGATCAGCCTGGTTACATGCCAATAGATGTTTTTCATACTACATATATGAGGTAGCGGACGGAGACATGACAAGCCCGGCTTGACCATTACTGTACTCTGCAGATGAGTAGGTCAAAAGCAGGTTGAATGATATACCGCAGCAAGCGAGAAGTAGATGCCTGTCTGCAATTGAGCTATAATGAATAAGTTAGTTAGTCTGGTATTTGTAAAAAAGGAGCGAAACACATTTGCCTTCCGTAATATTAGAGCGCAGTCGCAAAAAACGACTGGAACAGGCTCATCCATGGATTTTTAAAAATGAAATTGCCTCTGTCGACGGGAATCCGTCTCCTGGCGAGCTCGTGAGTGTAATGAATCATCAGGGGCGCTTTCTGGCTGCAGGCTATTATAATCCGGCATCCCAGATCACGGTCCGTGTCGTGTCCTATCAACCACTTGAGGCGATGGATACAGCCTTTTTTGTACGTAGATTTCGAGAGTGTCTACAACATCGTGAACGCTTCCTGAAAGATGGAGATGCCTATCGTCTGGTGTACGGTGAAGCGGACTTCCTACCAGGATTAATCGTGGATCGCTTTGGTGATGTGCTGGTCGTGCAGTTGCTGACCTTGGGCATGGACCAGCGTCGAAATGAGATTCGGGATGCACTGGCAGAGGTCATGCAGCCAACTGCCATCTACGAGCGCAGTGATGTGTCCATCCGTGAGCTGGAGGGGCTGGAGCAGGTGAAGGGCCCGCTGCTAGGGGACTGTCCGCGCTATGTGACCGTGACAGAGAATGGCTTGAAGATTAAGGTAGACATTGTAGAAGGTCAGAAGACCGGATATTTCTTCGATCAACGCGAGAATCGTGCAGCCATCGCCCCATTGATGACAGGCTGGGGAGCGAGAAGTGGCATTACTTTGCAGGACGTGGAGGAGAATGGTGAGCTTGTGAAGCTTCCGGTGAACAAGAGCGGCAAGCGTGTGGAGTTTCCTTATTGGGACGGAGCGACCGTGCTGGAATGCTTCTCACATACCGGCAGCTTTACGTTAAACGCCTGCCAGCATGGTGCCAAGAAGGTAACCTGTCTTGACATATCCGAGCATGCGATCGAGAGTGCACGCGAAAATGTACGGCTGAACGGCTTTGAGGACAGAGTCGAGTTTGTCGTGGAGGATGCCTTCCAATATTTGCGTGATCAGGTCAAAGGTACTGAGGAACGTGTAGCTCGCGCAAGCGGTCAGAAGGTCGATACGTCCAAGCCGCTTACCGCAGGAGGTGGGAAGACCTTCGATGTAGTGATTCTGGACCCGCCAGCTTTTGCGAAGACACGTAATGCCGTCAAAGGCGCATGTCGGGGCTATAAGGACATTAACCTGCACGGCATGAAGCTCGTGAATGAGGGCGGATATCTGGTGACGGCAAGCTGTTCCTTCCACATGAGACCTGACCTCTTTTTGAGTACGATCAAGGAAGCGGCAGAGGATGCAGGCAAAATTCTGAGATTAGTCGAGTGGCGTGCGGCAGGCAAGGACCATCCCCAGATTCTGGGTGTTGAGGAGGGTCATTATTTGAAATTCGCCATCTTCGAGGTTCGAAGTAAGCACCTTCTGTAGCTTTTGTTAGCTGTCAGTTCGGATTGTCCTCAGATGTACCATTTATCTCAGAGAAGCAGGAGGTTGAGGGTGCATGAAGACGTTGTTTTTATACAATTGGCAGGTACGCAAGGAATGGTATCGTTGGTGTGAAGCGCTGGATGAGGAAGAATTGCTCAGAGCTCGTACAGGCGGAGTGGGAGGGATTCTGAAGACGCTCTTCCATATCGTGGATGTAGAGTGGAGCTGGATCAGAGTCATGGAGGACAAGCCTGACACGGAAGAAGACTTTGAGGAATATAGCACGTTGGCTAAGGTAATGGCTCTTGATGCCAGATACCATCAGGATGTCTCTCCGTTCATAGAACACTGGCATGATGGTCTGGAGCACAAAGTATTTGTTAACCATCGTCATGATGGTAGTGTAGAGGAGCATATGTGGGGGGAGATTATGCGCCACATTGTTGCTCACGAGATACACCACACAGGGCAGCTTTCTGTTTGGTCACGGGAGTTAGGAATGCAGCCGCCTTCGGCTAATCTGATCCGTAGAGGCCTGAGAGATAGTCTGCCGCCTGTAAATTAATGTTTTTCAATTGGTTAAAGCTGGAGAGGCTCATGCATGGTTGCATGGGCTTTTCGGTATTGGCATACAGGCTGGTCGCGAGGCTGTGACAAACGTATGTTCTTTGTTTCAGGCTTATTGTGCTATACTGTGCACATGATTGATACTTGGATAGGGACGGACAATCCGTCTGAATATAGGATCAAGACGTAAAAGGCTAGGAGGTACAGGAGCATGATCCGTTTGATGATAGGACGTGCCGGGACCGGGAAGAGTACCCGGATTCACCGCGAAATTGATGCACACCTGCAGGATAGCCCTGTTGGCTCTCCGCTCATTCTACTGGTGCCGGAGCAAATAACCTTCCATACGGAGTATGAACTGCTGTCTGGTGGTAGTGTTCAGGGCAGCATGCGTGCTCAGGTGCTCGGCTTTCGGAGACTGGCGCATCGGGTGCTTCAGGAGACAGGTGGCTCGGCCATTGCTTCGGTAAGCGAAGAGGGCAAGAAGATGCTTTTATATAAAATATTGCGTAGACACAAGGAAGAGCTACGTGTCTTTCGCGATTCAGGCGACCAGCTCGGCTTCGTAGATCGACTGAACCGTCTCTTCACGGAGCACAAGCAATACAGTGCAGAGGGTGAATCGTTGACAGAGCAATTAGGGCGTGTCGGGGCGATGAAAGATATGCCGATTCTGGGTGATAAGCTCCAGGACGTCGCCTTGATCTATCGGGAGTTCGAGCAGGAGATGGCGCCACTATATCTCGACGGTGAGGATACGATGCTACGGCTAGCCGGACAGGTCCAGCATTCACAGTGGCTAAAAGGCGCCCGCATCTGGCTGGATGGACACCGTACCTTTACTCCATTGGAGTATCAGGTCATTCGTGAACTGATGACTGTAGCAGAGGAATTTACGGTCTCCTTGACTTTAGACCCTACTTATGCGACAGGGCGTTCTCCGCATGAATTGGACATGTTCCACCCTACGGCGATGACGTACACCAAGTTGAGGGGGATGGCAGAGGAGCTGGGAATTGAGCAGCATACAGAAGTGTTGCGTCCTGAGGTTCCGCCCCGCTATCTGCCTGGCTCAGGGCTGATGCGTCTGGAAGCCGCCTTTGAGCAGCCAAGAGCACGACCATTTATAGACCCGATAGAGGATATTCGGCTGTATGCTGCTTCTGACCGACGTGCAGAGCTGGAGGGCGCGATTCGGGAAATGAGGCGTCTGGCTCGTGAGCATGGCGTCAGGTATAAGGATATGGCCATCCTTGTGCGGAATCCTGCCGATTATGAGCATCTGGCACAGCCGCTGTTTGCTAAGTATGAGGTTCCAGTGTTCGTTGATGAGAAGAGAGGAATATTGCATCACCCACTCGTTGAGCTAGTGCGGGCTTCGTTGGATATTGTGCGGCGAGGCTGGCGCTATGAGGATGTATTCCGTGCGATCAAGACAGACCTGCTGCTGCCATCTGATGGCCCGGTGAATCGGGCGCTAATGGACGAGCTTGAGAATTATGTCCTAGCCTGCGGCATTCATGGTTCACGCTGGACGGACGGCAAGCCGTGGAAGTCGGTTCCGAGTCTGTCCTTGGATATGGAGGAACAGGAGCGGAGCCGCCATAAAGATGAACTGCTGGAGCGAATGGAGCTATGTCGACAGGCCATTGTGACTCCGCTACACGCTTTTGAACGGCGAATGAAACGAGCGAAAAGCGTACTTGCACAATGTGAGGCACTGTATCTGCTACTGGAGGAAGCTGAGGCTGGTCAGAAGCTCGACCTCCTGATTCAGCAGGCTGAGACAGAAGGGGACCCTGAGACGGCGCGGGAGCACCGTCAGATCTGGGATGCTGTGCTGGAGCTGCTGGATCAGGTGGCCCAGATGATGGGGGACGAGCAGTGGGACAAGGAGCTGTTTGCGTCGATATTGGAGACAGGATTGGCTGAATACCGACTGGCATTAATTCCGCCTGCACTCGATCAGGTTATTCTCGGAAGTATGGACCGATCCCGAGTGAATCATATTCAATATGTTTTTCTGCTGGGAATGAACGAAGGGATTATGCCTGCCGTTCCGCAGGAGGATGGAGTACTGTCCGAGCAGGAAAGGGCACGCCTGACGCAACTGGGTCTACAGCTGGCTCCCGAGGTGAATCGGCGCTTGCTGGACGAGCGGTTCCTGGCTTACACGGCGATGACAGCTGCTGGGAGAGGACTCTGGCTTAGCTACCCTGTAGCTGATGACGAAGGCAAGCCTTTGCTGCCCTCTGAATATATCAGGCAGCTGCGGAGCATGTTCCGTAGTCTGCGGGAGCAGCCGTTGGCTGCCGGACCGTTGCCTGGCAGCGAATGGGCGTTACAGGCCACATATGCGGCGCATCCGGCGGATGCATTACCTCAGCTTGTTATGCAGCTGCGTCAGTGGATGCGGGGAGAATCCATCGCGGGTCCTTGGTGGTCCGTATACAATTGGTTCGCGTCATCTGCTTCGGACGGGCCTTATTATTCACGCCTGCGCCAGCTACTCACCTCGCTATTCTATGCGAACCACACGAGCACGCTGCTTGAGGATACGAGTCGCCAGCTGTATGGAAATACGCTACGAACGAGCGTTTCTCGGATGGAACGATTTGTCGCCTGTCCGTTCTCACACTTTGCCTCACATGGACTTAAGCTGAAGGAAAGACAGGTGTATCGACTGAAGGCGCCAGATATCGGTCAGCTCTTCCATGCCGCGCTTGGCATGATGGCTACAAGCTTGAAGGAGCGTAACCAGAGCTGGGGAAGCCTGAGCGCTGAGGAGTGCAGACAAGAGGCGGAGAATACGGTGGAGCAGCTGGCTCCTCGTCTGCAGGGCGAAATTCTGCTCAGCTCCAAGCGGTATGGCTATATTTTCCGCAAGCTAAAGGACATCGTAAGTCGTGCGTCAGTTATTCTGGGGGAGCATGCCCGGCAAGGAAGCTTTGAGCCGTTGGGATTAGAGCTGGATTTTGGACCGGGCAAGGAGATTCCTCCTCTGCGCTTCGAGCTCGACAACGGGGTCGTAATGGAAGTGATTGGGCGTATTGACCGGGTCGATGTGGCTGAGGGAGAAGAAGGTCTCTTGCTGCGAGTGATTGACTACAAATCAAGTCAAAAGGATCTTCGTCTACATGAAGTGTATTACGGCCTATCACTGCAAATGCTGACTTATCTCGATGTGTTGCTGACGCATGCCGAGCAGTGGCTCGGAGAGCCTGCTTATCCTGCGGGCACGTTGTACTTCCATGTGCATAATCCGCTCTTGCAGGCGGCGAATGGACTGCGTGAGGATCAGGCGCAGCAGGAGATGCTGAAGAAATTCAAAATGAAGGGCCTGCTGATGGCTGATCCAGGCGTTATTCGCAAGATGGATATGCTGCTCGACAAGGGCTATTCTTCCATTTTGCCTGTAGCAATCAAAGCGGACGGGACCTTTTACAGCAGCTCCTCCGTAGCTGGTCCTGGACAATGGGATCGTCTGCTGTCTGCCGTGCGACATAATATTCGCGATATCGGGAGCAGGATGACCAATGGGGAGACACGTATTGAGCCCTATCGGATTCAACAAGAGACTGCCTGCGATTTCTGCTCTTTCAAGCCTGTATGTCAATTCGATGATACGCTGGAGAGCAACGGCTACAAATGGTTGGGCAGACCGGGTAAGGAGCAGGCATGGAGCATGATCGAGCAGAAAGGAGGCGGGGACAAATGACGAAGCAATCTATACCTAAGCCGGAAGGCAGCATATGGAGTGATGATCAGTGGGAGGCCATCTCCCGTTCAGGGCAGGACATGCTAGTGGCGGCTGCGGCAGGCTCGGGCAAGACGGCAGTACTGGTGGAGCGGATTATTCGCAAAATAGCCGATCCAGAATCGGGCTATAGCGTAGATCGCCTGCTAGTAGCTACCTTTACCAAGGCCGCTGCAGCCGAGATGCGCCATCGTATTCGTGAAGCGCTGGAGCGATCGCTGGAAGAGAATTCGAATAGTGAGCATATCCGCCGTCAGCTTGCTTTGCTGGGCAGAGCCTCGATTACTACGCTTCATTCCTTTTGTATGGAAGTGATTCGGCGTCATTATCAATCCATCCCGCTGGACCCTGGCTTTCGCATCATGAACGAGCATGAGACTGAGATTATGCGTCAGGAGCTACTGGAGGAGATTTTCGAGGAGCAGTATGGATTACACCCGGAGGGCAGTGCCTTTCGGAGTATGGTCGATTGGTTCAGCGGTGAACGGACTGACGATGCTGTCTATGGCTTGGTGCAGCGATTGTATGACTTTTCGCGAAGCCACCCATGGCCGGAATATTGGTTAAGCAGTACGGCTGCAGCATTCCGTACCGAGGATCTGGAGCAGCTCGGAAGATCCGCATGGGTAAGGAGCATCCAGCAGGATGCCATCCTGTCCTTGCGTGGGGCAGCTAATCTACTGGAGCAAGCCAGGGAAGCAGCAGTACAGCCCGCTGGACCCGCCCCCTATGCCGTAACGGTTGAGGAAGAGCTGCACATGGTGCGAGATTTACTGCAGCAGGTGGAGCAGGAGCCTTGGGACGCTTTATACGATGCTTTTCAGGAGATTGCTTTTGGCAAATTGAAGCCCGTAAAGAAGGACCAGACGGACCCGGTGCTACAGGAGCGTGTAAAGGCTCTGCGCGATAGTGCCAAAAAAACAATAGCTGAGCTCAAGAGCTCATTGTTCGGTCGCAGACCCGAGCAATTTTTGGCGGAGCTGCACGATGCGGCACCTTTGATGGAGGAGCTAACGAGAGTGATCCATGCGTTCGCTGAGCGCTTCCGTCAGGAGAAGCAGTCGAGAGGACTAGTGGACTTTAATGACCTGGAGCATTATTGTCTGCACATTCTTCGACATCCCGATTCCACACCGGGACAGCTGCTGCCGTCAGATGCGGCACTTGAGTATCGCGCTCTGTTCGATGAAGTCCTCCTGGATGAGTATCAGGATACGAATACTGTCCAGGAGGATATCGTGCGTCTGCTGGCGCGGGAGCAGCCTGGGAACCGATTCATGGTAGGGGACGTCAAGCAGAGCATCTACCGCTTCCGACTTGCGGAGCCAGGCTTGTTCCTTGATAAATATCATCGCTTTGGCTTGGAGGAGAATGAGGGTCTGCTGATTGATCTGGCTCGTAATTTCCGCAGTCGTCGTGAGGTAGTGGATGCAGTCAATTTAATTTTCTCACAGATTATGAGTGCAGAGGTCGCTGAGATTGTCTACGATGAACGGGCTATGCTGGTCCACGGTGCTTCGTTTCCGGAGGCTTCAGCTGTAGCTGGTTTAGCCGAAGATAGGAGTGGACAAGAAAAGTACGAACAAGCAGAGAATGGTCAGGAAGCGGCAGTCACACAACCGATGTCGCTGGAGCAAAGATATGAGCCAGAGCTGCTGCTGATTGAACGGACGAGTTCACAAGAGAGCTATGGTTCTGGCTCCAGCGGTCTTTCCTCATCTGCTGAGGAGGGCGATGCAGAGACCAGGGACGAGGAGGAACTGGCTGAGCTGGAGACAGCTCGGCTGGAGGCTAGGCTAATTGTGCGAAGAATCAAGGAACTGATCGGAGATACGGCTCCTGCTCTTCCGGTGTATGACAAGGCGTTGAAGGCCATGCGTCCTGCACGTTACGGTGACATAGTTATCCTGCTTCGCTCTGCTGCACTGTGGGCTCCGCTAATCATGGAGGAGCTTCGTCTAGCCAGTATTCCGGCCACAGGGGAGCAGACGAAGGGGTATTTCAAGGCTACTGAAGTGGAGATTATATTGTCCTTGCTGCAGGTTATAGATAATCCACGACAGGATATCCCATTGGCTGCTGTGCTACGCTCGCCGATTGTGGGCTTATCGGAGGAAGAGCTGGCGCGCATTCGATTGCAGCAGCCTTCAGGCTCCTTCTACGATGCAGTCCAACTAGCTGTGTCCCCACTTGAGACACAGGGCATTGCGGAGGCTGCTGTTGGTCTGCAGACAGATACACATCAGCAACGGCAAGAGGATTCCAGGCTTGCACACTTCATGCACCAGCTTGAAGACTGGAGACGAGCCTCAAGACTTGGGCGTCTCAGTGAGCTGATCTGGCGACTATATCAGGAGACAGGCTATCTGGACTGGGTTGGAGGGCTTCCCGGTGGTATGCAGCGCCAGAGCAATCTTAAGGCACTATATGATCGGGCTCGTCTATATGAGCAGTCCACATCGAATCGAGGGTTGTTCCGGTTCCTCACCTTCCTGAACAGATTGCGTGAGCATGGCGGTGATCTGGGTGCAGTCGCTACGGAGACGGATACAGATCAGGCTGTACGCATCATGACGATTCACAAGAGTAAAGGGTTGGAGTTCCCGATTGTCTTTGTGGCAGGAACAGCAAAGATGTTCAATCGGCAGGATCTGAACATGCCATTCCTGATGCATAAAGAGCTGGGGTTTGGTCCGAAATATGTAGCAGAGAAGGTGCGCGTAAGCTATCCTACACTGGCCCATCTGGCGATTCGGCGCCGCCTGCAGCTTGAACTGCTTGCCGAGGAGATTCGGGTGCTGTATGTAGCCCTGACTCGCCCGCGCGAGAAGCTGATTATGACAGGAACGGTGCGTGATCTCGCCGCGCGGGTGCTTGCATGGTCTGGTGTAAGTGGCCATGATTCCCCCGCATTACCTGACTATGTGCTTGCTTCTGCTCGCAGCTATCTAGATTGGCTGGGTCCAGCATTAATTCGTCATCCGTCTGCCGTCGTGCTAAGAGAAGCGGTCGGCTTGGAGCATGAGGTTCCAGGGGCGTCATCGCTTCCATCAGCTCTGCTACAAGGAGATTGGCAGGTTCATGTACATCGTTCTGACGAGCTGCTTATGGATCAGGGTGCTAGCACAGGCGCAGCAGCCGACAAGGCTGTGGACCTAGCGTTTGAGAGCAGAATAAGAGCGTTACGCGCTGGTCAGGTCATTGGAACAGGGGATACGGATAAACAAGAACATGGTGCTGTAACAGGTGATAAGACAGAGTATCCAACAGTCGAGTACGGGGCAGAAGAGGATGCTGTGCAAGAAAAGAGCACAGAAGCGGAAGTATTGGAACAAGCTCAGATTGCTGATACGCTCGCAGCGCTAATCTGGACTTATCCGTATGCGCTGGCTGGGCAGATTGCAGCCAGTACCTCAGCTACGGAGATGAAGCGAACAGCCGATGTACAGGAGCAGCTATCTGTAACCTGGGAGGAATGGCAAGGTGCTGATCGGCAGCGACCTACTGATTCACTAGGCAGGGTTGACACGCCGGCTGAGGATTCGCCTGCAAATAAGCTGCCTCGGGAGAATCTGAGTCAGGGGGGGACAACTGAGGCTGGTACATCCGTTCGTCAGGCTACTGTTCCTTTAGGAGCGGGAAAGACCTCAGCACTGCAGCTTCGGAGACCCCGATTCATGGAGAATAAAGCGCTTAGTCCTACGGAACGAGGCACAGTCTACCATACCATGCTGCTTCATCTTCCCTTGCAAGGACCTATCACACAAGAAAGCATAGAGGCTACCCGGAGGCATCTTGTGGACGCGGAGATTTTGCTGGAGCAGCATGCAGCGGTGGTGGATGCTGCGGTGCTCGAACGTATTTTTGCAAGTCCGATTGGACAGCGAATGTTAACGGCGGAGCAGGTCTGGAGAGAACAACCGTTCAGCTACGCACTGCCAGTAAACGAATATCTGCGTATGTCCCGCTACCGTGGGGGTCTGGAGCTCTTATCCTCACGATCAACTGAGATCGCGAATGATAAGGTGATGGTAAAAGGGATCGTGGATTGTATGTTTGAGGATTCAGAGGGACTGGTCCTGATTGACTATAAGACCGATCAGATCTCTGAATATCGACCGATGGACAGGCTTGTTGAGCAGTATAGCTTTCAGCTAGAGCTGTATGCCAGAGTGATGAAGGGTATCCTGCATAAGCCTGTAGCTGAGTGCTGGCTGTGCTTCCTAGAGACAGGCGAATTCGTACGTGTAGAAGTCCGTTCAGATGCAAGCAATTAATAATAACAGTGAATAAGTACATGCACAAGCACAAGTGAATAAATACAGTGGACAAGTACAAGTGAAATAAATACAGTGCACAAGTACAAGTGAATAAATACAGTAAATAAAAATCAGGTGAATAAGTACAAGTGTGTGCGAAAGGAGGAACCAGCATGAGAATATTGCATACCGCAGATTGGCATCTAGGCCGGACACTGGAAGGGCGAAGTCGTGTAAAGGAGCAGGAAGCCTTTCTGGAGGAGCTCGTTCGAATCGCTGATGACCAGCAGGTGGATTTGATTCTGATGGCTGGCGATGTATATGACTCCGTGAATCCGCCGGCGGTTGCCGAGCAGATGTTCTATGAAGCAGCGGCGCGTCTTACGGATCATGGTCGGCAGCTAGCGGTTATTGCCGGGAATCATGACCAGCCGGAGCGCGTGGCTTCCGTCAAGCCTCTTGTCCAACGCCGAGGCATTGAGCTAGTAGGTCTGCCTGGCTCGGAGGCCCTTCGAATCCATGTGCCCCGTACAGATGAGGTAGCTTGTCTGGCGGCCCTTCCTTACCCGTCAGAGGCTCGATTGAACGAGCTGCTGACGGTGGAGGGGGATGAGGGAGTGCTGCGTGGGGCCTACAGTACACGAGTAGGTAAATTAATGTCTCACATGGCAGCGTCATTCCGACCAGACACCGTGAATTTGGCAATGAGCCATATTTATGTTCTAGGCGGTCTGGAGACAGATTCGGAAAGACCCATTCAAGTCGGAGGAGCCTATACTGTCGATCCCTCAGCCCTGGCTACTGGTGCCCAGTATACTGCGCTTGGGCATCTTCACAGACCCCAGCATGTAAAAGGTGAGGGAGTAATTCGTTATAGCGGATCTCCATTGGCCTACAGCTTCTCGGAGGCGGGGCAGGCGAAATCGGTCACGATTATTGATGCTTCTCCTGGAAAGGATATACAGCTTGAGGAACTGCATTTGACGAGCGGTCGTCCGCTAGTTCGTTGGCGGGCTAAGGGAGGTCTGGAGGAGGTATATCGCTGGCTTGATGAAGGGCTGGACAAGACGGCCTACATTGATCTGGAGATTACCTTGACCGAAGCGATGTCTATGGGGGATATTCAGCGTCTACGCAAAAGCAGGGACGGCATTATCCATATTCGCCCAATTTATCCCGAGATGGTCACCTCTATGGTAGAGCAGCAGCGCTCCGAGTTACCCTTGCCTGAGCTGTTTCGCTCCTTTTACCAGCGACAGACTGGGGGGGCTGAAGCGGAAGATGCGCTTGTGAAGCTTTTTCTGGAACTGGTGGACGAGGATGCGGACCGTGAAGCTGTATTTTCAGAGGATTCAGTTGGTGAGAGTGGTGAGGGGATACCGTCATGAAGCCGATTCTATTAAAAGTTGGAGGTCTGCAAAGCTACAGGGAGACGCAGGAGATTCAGTTCGAGCAGCTGACCGAGACAGGTCTGTTCGGGATTTTCGGGCCTACTGGCAGTGGGAAATCAACGCTACTGGATGCTATTACACTATCCTTGTACGGGAAGGTAGAGAGAGCGGTTAATGGAACACAGGGCATCATGAATCATGCAGAGGATTCGCTCTCGGTGCAGTTCACCTTTGAGCTGATGTCTGCTGACGGACCGCTGCGCTATCGGGTGGAGCGGCGTTTTAAGCGGACATCTGGTGTATCGGTCAGCAATACACTGAGCCGAATCGTCTCTATTACGCCTGAGGGTGATCAGGTACTCGCAGACAAGCTCGCAGATGTTACACGGTGCGTTGAGGATATCATCGGTCTGAAGATGGATGATTTTACGAGAGCCGTAGTATTGCCGCAAGGAAAATTTGCCGAGTTCCTGTCCTTGAAGGGCAGTGAGCGCAGACAGATGCTTCAGCGGCTATTTCACCTCGAGCGCTATGGCGACCAGCTTGCCCAGAAGCTTAGCGCGCGCGTGAAGGCGAGCGAGGCGGCTTTGAGAACGCTGGAGGCTGAGCAGCAGGGGCTTGGGCAAGCGGGAGAGGAAGCGCTCAAGGAGACGGAGGGACGACTGAAGGAAGCTGTAGTTGCAGCTGCGAAGATCCGCTCTGAGCTGGAGCAGCTGTCAGGTGAGGCGGAGGCTATGCGCAAGCTGCGTGAACTGATTGTCGAACTGGACGGGCGCAAGGTCGAGCTTGAATGTCTTACTTCCCGCGAGTCGGCGATCGCTGAGCTTGAGCAGCGGCTGGCCATGGCGGAAAGTGCAGCTTCGCTGCTGCCTGTGCTGCAGGAGTGGAGACGCTCGGTTGAGCATGCCGAGCAGCAGGAGCGAAGCGCCCGTGAAGCTCAGTTGGCGGCGCAGCAAGCTGAGGATGCAGCAATGAAAGCTGCTGAATCTGATGAGCGTGCGCAAAGGGCACTCACGGAGGAAGAACCAAAGCTTCTCGTTCGCATAGATCAGTTGGAGCAGGCTCAGGCGCTTCAACGGGATGTCGAGGAGCTCTCGATCCGTTGTGACCAAGTAGTGCAGCAGTTAACCGCAGCCAGGCAACAAAGAGAGCAGCTTGAGAGCACGCTTACGCGTGAACGGGAGCTGTATGCTCGTGGAGCTACCCGTCAGAAGGAGCTGCAGCAGGAGTTGGAGCAGGTTGAGGTAAAACTCGAAGAGCGGCAGCTCCTTCTAAATGCCCTACAGCAGGTCCAGCAGTTACGGACATGGACAGAGCAACTTCATGAAGCCGAAGGGGAACTGACAGCACAGGAGCAGCTGGTGGCGCGTGCTAGGGCCGTAGAGAAGCAGCTATCAGAGGAGGTTGCAGAGCTTGCATCCAGCCATCAACAGCTTGCTGAGCTTGCGTCCAGTCAAGTAGAACGTTGGCTTAGCCTGCAGGAGCGTATGAAGGATGAGGGAGTAGCCCTATCGGCAGCGCTTGAGCACCAGCGTAGGGAGCGGCAGGAAGAGGAGCTCCATAGACTCGCTACCAGACTCGCGGCTGGCCTGCAACAGGGTGAGGCTTGTCCAGTGTGCGGCTCATTGGAGCATCCTGCGCCAGCAGCTGTAATAACTGCTGAGCAGCAGGCAGCTTCTGAGCTGGAGCAGCTTCAGGAGCTTAGTAGCGAGCTGCAGGACCTGCGAATAGAGCTACGCCAGCGGCTTCAGGAGTACCAGAATATACAGCTGCAGCTACCGTCGTATACAGCAGAGGCTGCAGCAGCACTAGCAGAGCCCATGTCAGTGACCGATGTAGCATCTGCACGGACAAATAGCCCAAGCGAAGTCGCTGGCACTATTCGTAGCGTCAAGGATTGCCAATCTGCACTGAGTGAGCTGAAGGAATCCTTGACGGAGCTTCGGAGCTATACCCAGACGCTTCAGGAGCAGTTCACAGCTCTTCAGCAGCGTGAGAAGTCTATTCACCAGAAGCACATACGAGCCCTTGCCGAGCGCGAAGCCGCCGAAGCGGCTTACATACAGGCTGAGCGCAAGCGCAATACCCTCTTCGAACGCCGGACGAATGCCGAATCCAGCTGGCAACAGGAGCATCCTGGAATGTCGATTCAGCAGACTGAGGAGCAATATCGTGTGCTGCAAGAGCGAGATGAACGAGCTGAGGATATTCGAAAACGGCTGAGTACCAGTGTGAGCTTTCTTGAAGAGAAGCAGGCTGCTGTGCAGCAACTGGAGCAGGAAGTAGTCCAATTGGACAAGCAGATTATCACGCTGGATGGGGAGCTTGGAGGCAAACAAGAGCTGCTGAAGGAGAAGTCCAGCCGCCTTCATTCCTGGATCGGTGATGGACATGCAGGACAGTTGTTGCAGGAGTCCCGTACCCGTCTTGAGGTACTCCGGGAGGAGTCTCGAAGCAATCGCGCTGTCAAGCTGCAATCCGAGGAGCGTAAGCACGATACTTCCAGAACGCTGCTGCTGGCAAGGCAGACAGCAACAGCAGCTGTAGAACGGAGAACAAGTGCCGAGGAGCAATGGAATGAGCAGCTTGGGAGGTCTTCCTTTGCCACGGAGCAGCAGGTGCTATCCTCTATTCTGGATGAAGCAAGTGCGAACCAGCATCGTCAGGAGGTGCTGAATCATCGAGAGCTGGAGAAAGAGGTGCGTACACATGTACGACATCTTCAGGAGCGTCTGTCTGGTGCTGAACTGACCGAAGAGCAGTGGCAAGAACACCAGGCCCGGCTGAGGGAAGCCCGTGAACGTGACGAAACAGCGATGAGCGAGAAGGCGAAGGCGGAACGGGACTGGGAAGATATCCAGCTTCGTCATGTTCGATGGAAGGAGCTGGAGCATCAGCGGACGCAGCTTGTCGCTGAGAGCGAGCAGTTGTCCAAGCTGCAGAGCTGTCTGCGAGGCAATGCCTTTGTGGAATACATTGCCGAGGAGCAGCTTATTCAAGTCAGTCAGTCGGCTTCACAGCGGCTTCGGTTCCTGACGAGACAACGCTACGCGCTGGAAGTCGATTCAGGAGGCGGGTTCGTCATTGTGGATGATGCGAATGGGGGGATGAAGCGGCCTGTGTCCACACTATCGGGAGGTGAGACCTTCTTGACCTCGCTAGCCTTGGCATTGGCCCTTTCTGCCCAGATTCAATTGCGTGGTCAATATCCACTTCAGTTCTTCTTCCTCGATGAAGGGTTCGGCACACTGGACCCAGAGCTACTGGATACGGTCATCTCATCGCTGGAGAAGCTGCACCATGATCAGCTATCCGTCGGGGTCATCAGCCACGTCCCGGAGCTGCGTGCACGCCTTCCACGTAAAATTGTAGTGCTTCCACCTGACCGAGAGGGTGGCGGCTCTAGAGTAGTGATGGAGACGCTGTAAGTAGCGATTCATTCGTAACGTCATTCGCAACGTGATATTCTTCACAGAGACAGATTCAAGGTGCTGTTATAATACAGCTAAGCCGACATACTATACCTTTGCATTCCCTAGGGCAGATCATCCGAATTGATGAGATGCTGTCCCGGTCTCCGAAGACCGAGAGGGGATGCTTTTTTTTATCCTAATAAATATTACTGGCTGTGATTTCTTCATCTCCTCGATATAGCCAAGGAGTACAAGCGCTGCGTATTAGCTTCCTCTGTGTCTATAGGTCAATGCTGAATTTCAAGTAGCAAAGAGCCTATTTCTGAATACTATACAGCAGAAGCTATGAGGAGGAATGCAGGATATGGAAAATAACAATCCGGTTGTAGTGAGCCCTGCCCAAGGCTCCATGCCAACTAACATTAATGCCCCGATGCCGGGAGCGACATCTCCAGCTACGGCTGAGAAGGATGATGCCAAGGGGTTGTGCAAGAAGCACATGCACCGCTATGTATGCGTGTGGACGAGAGATGGCGGGATTCACGATGGAATTGTGGAGCATGTCGACGATGAGAATCTCTATCTCGCCGTGCCCGTAGGTGGTGAAAATGCAAATATGCCCTATGAATCAACAAACATGGCGCCAAGCATGCATGGAGGCTGTGGTTGTGGGTGTGGCGGTGGAATGCGTGCCTTCGGCTACCCGGGGTTTGGCTTTGGTGGCCCATTCGGATATGGCAGACGCCGCTTCCGGCAGCTTGTGCTGCCATTGTATGTGCTGACTGCCATAAGCCTATTGCCTTACTATTGATGCTGATATTTTAAGCGCAACGATATCGTGGAAGCGTGAGCCCGCTCTGTTTATACAGGCGGGTCCTTCACTTGGGTTTTATTGGACGGGCCTGCTCTATTTCCGGTATGATAGCTATAGAATGATTTTGATATTAGGAGGCAGACGGATGGATTGCTTGTTTTGTAAAATTGTTGAAGGTACAATTCCGAGCAAAAAAGTAATGGAGACAGACAATGTGGTTGTATTTCATGACATTCAGCCAGCAGCTCCAGTGCACGTGTTGATTATTCCGAAGAAGCATATTGCTTCTATGAACGAGGTAACAAATGAAGATCTGGCGCTGATTGGCGACATGCACAGCGTAGCACAGCAGGTAGCACGTGAGCTTGGTGTGGAGCAATCAGGATACCGGTTGATTAATAACTGTGGTCCGGACAGCGGACAGGCAGTACACCATATTCACTACCATCTTCTGGGTGGGGCAAAGCTTGGTGCACTGACGGGAATCTCGGATTCACACGCTTAGTTACGCCCTCCATACGCTTAATAATTGGGCTTGAAAGGAAGGGCATGAATGCGTTCTTGAATATGTTCTGGGGTGCATTCAAAATCTATTTACAGTTAAGGTTGACACGGGACAAAATTTTCACCTATAATGAGGTGTGATGAACCGTGTTATTGCTCTTGGACGGTCTGGTCGGAGGGAGGGAAAACTGGTGTCTGAAACTAAAGTTCGCAAAAACGAGACAATTGATGCTGCACTTCGTCGCTTTAAACGTTCCATCGCTAAAGATGGCGTATTGGCTGAGGTGAAGAAACGCAAGCATTATGAAAAGCCAAGCGTAAAGCGCAAGAAAAAGTCCGAGGCTGCTCGTAAGAGAAAGTTCTAGGAGGAGCTAAATACCATGCATTTGAGCGAACGATTGAACGAAGATATGAAGCAGGCGATGAAGAGTAAGGACAAGTTCAAACTCTCCACCATTCGAATGGTTCGTTCTACGATCAAAAATCTTGAAATAGATTTGAAACGTGATCTGGATGACAACGAAGTGCTTGATATTCTGAGTCGTGAGATCAAACAACGGAAAGATGCCCTCCAAGAATTTGAAAAAGCTGGCCGTGACGAGCTTGCGGAAAGTACCAAAGCAGAAATCGAGATTCTTGTTCAATATCTCCCTACGCAGCTTACCGAAGAAGAAATTAAAGTTATTGTACAGCAGACCATCCAGGAAACCGGTGCTTCTTCGAAAGCCGATATGGGTAAATTAATGGCCGCCTTGATGCCTAAGGTAAAGGGGCGCGCGGACGGTAAACTCGTGAACCAATCGGTTCAACAATTTCTGCAATAATTTAAAGAAGCTAAACACTCCCTCGAACCTGAGGGGGTGTTTTTTCTATGCGTACATACATGTATACACCGCTGAAGTGTACTTTATGACACTGACGTTTGCGCTTACTAACAACGACATAAATATCATCCAACCGGTGAGGAATAGCTCAACTAGAGGGTAATAAAAAGTAAGTATCGTATTGGATGGATTGGAGAGCACGTGCTATGGGCTGAGCCTTGAGCTACCCTACAAATGCTGTTGCAGAACAAGTTCTAATCTGGCCTGCTCAGACAAGGTGTGACATGAGCGGTAGGCGAAGTGTCGACTTTTTGAAACCTGAATGCGTTTGCTGCGTAAAAATGTGCATGGCAGATCCCAAGAGTGAATGTTACTAGAGTGAAGCATTATTCAGTGAGATACATTTTGGGATTTGCGTAATGTTCAGGTGAAAAATCTGGTAAGCTGTATATACTAGGTGGGAAAGGAGGTAGAAAGAATGGCTAGGTTCAACCAACGGAAGCTATTCAGGCTGAGCTTGTCTTTTCTAATGCTAGGTATCCTGCTGATGTCCGCCTTCATGGTGCAGCCAGCGGCTGCTACGGAAGAACGCGCTGAGACGGGGGCAGTCTATGTACTCCCCGTAAAACAGACGATTGAGCAGGGGCTAGAGAACGTGTTGAAGCGTGGATTCAGTGAAGCTGTAGTATCCAAGGCTGGGTTGATTGTATTAGAGATTAATACGCCTGGCGGGCGGGTCGACACTGCAGAACGAATTAGTGAATTGATTCAGGGCAGCGAGATTCCCGTGGTAGCCTATATACAGGGCAATGCCGCATCGGCAGGCAGTTACATAGCCCTTAGCGCAGACAAGATTGTCATGAAGCCGGGCAGTATGATTGGAGCGGCTGCGCTGGTCGATGGGCTGGGGAATCATATTGATGATCCTAAGCTGATTGCAGCGTGGAAGAGTGATATGGCCTCTGTAGCTGAAGCGAATGGACGCAATCCGCAGATAGCTGAGGGCATGGTCGATACCAAGATCGAAGTTCGCATGGATGAGATCGGCAAGGTCAAGCAACAAGGCGAGATTATTGCCTTGACCAGCGAAGAGGCCCTGAAGACGGGTTATGCGGATCACATTGCCTCGTCAAGACAGGAAGTCATTGAGTGGATGGGATACGGAACCGACGATGTCTTCGAGGTGAACAAGACTCCCTTGGAGCGGTTCGCGGAATTTTTGACCAATCCTTGGGTACAAGTGCTGTTGTTGTTCCTTGGTATTGCTGGTGTGGTAATTGAACTCCTGGTACCAGGCTTTGGTGTGCCAGGAATTGTGGGCATCGTCGCCTTTGGCTTGTACTTCTTCGGTAATTATGCGGCTGGCTTTGCAGGCTACGAGACATGGCTGTTGTTCATCATTGGTCTGGTGCTGTTGATGATTGAGATATTCGTGCCAAGCTACGGGATTCTCGGGTTGCTGGGCTCCATCAGCTTGATTACAGGAGTGGTACGCGCTGCCTATGATACATCGCATGCACTCTTATCATTAGGTATTGCAACAGCTGCTGCGTCGGTAATCATTGTGATCGTGGCGATTGCCTTTAAGGACCGCGGGGTATGGAATAAATTTATACTTAGTGAGAACCTGACAGCCGATCGTGGTTATTCATCGGTCACGAATCGTGACGCGCTTACGGGCAAGACAGGTAGCAGTCTTACTCCCCTGCGTCCATCAGGTACAGTGAGTATTGATGGTGAGCGTTTTGATGTGGTGACTGAAGGTGGCTTTATTGAAGCGAACAAACCGATCGTCGTCATTAAAGTGGAGGGAGGCCGAGTTGTCGTTGCTGAGGTGACAGATTCGGTCTAGTCTAAGCAGGGCGGATGCTGGATGATTGTATAGACTCTGGCTGAATTCCAAGCGGTGAGGCTTCAAAAAATACGTATTTATACTTGGAGGATGATCGAATTGTTCGAAGGTGGATTCATCGGAGTATTGCTGATCGCTGTGCTGGCGATTATTGTCCTTAGTGTCTTCTTTAGCTTTTTCCCGGTTATGCTGTGGATTTCCGCATTGGCTTCGGGTGTAAAGATCGGAATCATTACGCTGGTTGCGATGCGATTGCGCCGGGTTACGCCAAGCCGGATTGTTAATCCTCTGATCAAGGCAACTAAAGCAGGCCTTGGTCTCAATATTAATCAACTGGAAAGTCACTTTTTGGCGGGTGGTAATGTAGACCGTGTCGTAAATGCTCTAATTGCTGCACAGCGTGCTAACATTCCATTGGAATTCGAACGCGCAGCAGCTATCGATCTGGCTGGTCGTGACGTACTACAAGCTGTCCAAATGAGTGTTAACCCACGTGTTATCGAGACGCCTATTGTCTCCGCAGTTGCCAAGGATGGTATCGAGGTTAAGGTAAGAGCTCGTGTTACCGTGCGCGCGAATATTGATCGTCTCGTCGGTGGTGCGGGTGAAGAGACCATTATTGCTCGTGTTGGGGAAGGGATTGTAAGTACAAATGGTTCCTCTGACTCTCACAAGGATGTACTGGAGAATCCGGATCTGATCTCGCGTACAGTGTTGTCCAAGGGTCTTGATGCGGGTACAGCGTTCGAGATTCTGTCTATTGATATTGCTGATGTGGATGTAGGTAAAAATATCGGTGCCTTCCTGCAGACAGAGCAGGCTGAGGCTGACAAACGGATTGCGCAGGCGAAGGCGGAAGAACGTCGTGCGATGGCTGTAGCACAAGAGCAGGAAATGAAGGCTCGCGTCGTAGAGATGCGCGCGCGCGTTGTAGAATCCGAGTCCCAGGTACCACTTGCTATGGCGGAAGCGCTGCGTAGCGGGAATATCGGTGTCATGGATTATATCAATATGCAAAATCTTGAGGCAGATACGCAAATGCGTGAAGCACTTGGTAAGCCTAGTGATAACTCCGACAGAGATTCATCGGACAATAACAGATGATTGCAGCGGATACCGTAAGTGAGGCGGTGAATCATGAACCTGATAGGCTGGATATTTGATAATTTTTATATTGTGGCAGCAATTCTCTTCGGATTGTTCTCGCTTCTTGGTCGAGCAACCAAATCTACACAGCAGCCAACTAGACCAGCTCAGCCGTCGCCTTCTCACGCCGATCCCAATGACCCGCAGACAGGTCGAGGGTACGGGGAGGATCGTAGATATGACCCGGATGAAGATGACGGGTATGATCCTTCCTGGGACGATGACGATGATGAAGATGACTATGATGAGTACGAGCGTGAGAATGATCAGAAGCGCAGACAGCTGAATGAACGCACGGACACGGGTTCTACTCAACGGGATACGTTATCCATGGGTCGTCATAATGGCGAGGCTAGCACTCTGGATGAGCGTTTGCGCAGAATGGAGGAAGAGCGAGCACGTTTGAATGAGCGATTGAATCGGATTTCAAGCACCAATCTCTTTGAACCGGCAGAGGAACTATCGGAGTCTGCAAGCAGTGGCAGCAAATTTCGTCGAATGTCTGCAGACGATGTCAGACAAGGGATCATTTGGTCCGAAATATTGTCACCTCCAAAGTCGAAGCGCAGATCCACGCGTTATCGTCGCAACATGCTCTAGATTAATCCTGTTCTAAAGCTACAATTCCCACAAAATTGCGAACTGATGACGGCTACCGCTCATAAGCTAGTGCTCAAGCATGCTCTATTAAGCACGAGTGAAGCCGTTGAGCTGATGTAAAATAGGACGTTAAGCGGTGCATGGAATCGAACTGCATTGAACTGCATACGATCACATTGTGTTAGTATCTGAAAAGCTGTATGTCTCTTGAAGACATACAGCTTTTTTGCGTACACCTTACATAAAAAATACCGTCTGTGAATAGGGTGTATGGAAGGGGACTATGATGCCTGGGTGCCCTTCATAGCGCGATCAAGCAACTACAGCATCGTGCGGCAGTACAGGAAGGGGGAGGCTGCTTAATGGCCCGATTCAGCCGCAGGCTGCGGAAATGGACCAGTGAGGCTCTGGATTTGCCTCAGGACATTCTTTTGGATATGCCCCGCGTCATCTTAATTGGCAGCAGGCAGCTGTATATCGAGAATCACAAGGGCCTGATGGATTTCACATCTGAGCACCTGCTGCTGGCGCATGCTTACGGGAAGCTGAGAATCGAGGGCAGGGAGCTTGTGATCACCTCTATTTTGCCAGAAGAGATAAGTATAGAGGGTGAGATTATCCATATACGCATGGAGAGAACGGGGGATGAACCTTGAAGAATTCAACCTTAACCTGGATTCAAGGCCATGTTCGACTTGTAGTCAAGGGAGAACGAATTGCTGAATTGGTGAATCTGCTGACCGTGCAGGGCATACATGTGTGGGATGTAGTTTCCTTAGGTGAGCAAATGACCAGCATGAGGGTACTTCTGCCGGATTTCTTTCGGCTTCGTCCCCTTTTGAAGCGGACAGGCTCCCGTATGCATGTATATGAACGCAGGGGGCTTCCGTTTCAACTGTCACGCCTGGGTAGGAGGGCTTTTTTTGCAGCAGGTGTGGGTATATTTATTCTGGTGCTGGTATTGATGAGCTCGTTAGTGTGGGATGTGGAGGTAAGGGGCAATGATCGGCTTACAGTGGACCGGGTGCTGCAGGCTGCCAAGAGCGAAGGTCTGTACCCTTATCAATGGAAATTCCGGCTCATGAGCCAGGACAAGCTGTCTCAGGCCCTTATGCGCAGACTACCCGACACCTCATGGGTGGGGGTGGAAATTCGTGGTACGGAGGTCATTATTCAGATCGTGGAAGCCGAGAAGCCTGAACCGACGAAGCTTCTTAGTCCACGTCATTTAATTAGCAAGGCAGATGCAGTAATTACCGAGATCTATGCAGAGCAGGGCAGACCTGTGGTTAGTCGGAACACACGTGTCAAGAAGGGCGACATTCTGATCTCCGGCATGATCGGCGACGAGCAGCACGCCCAGATGGTGGTAGCCAAGGGTGAGGTCAAGGGCATGGTATGGCATGAATATGAGATCGAGATTCCTCTTGTGCAGCATAGAAAGAGCTATACAGGGAACAGTTATGATAAACTGTATCTGGTGCTCGGGAATCGTGCCATCCAGATGTGGGGTTATGGCCAGAAGCCATATGCTGCTTATGAAACCGTAACGGAGCATAATCCGCTTACATGGAGAGATCTTCGCTTGCCCGTCGGATGGATGACTGAACGCGTTATGGAGTCGCAGAAGGCCACTCATGTAGTGAGTGAGACAGAGGCTAAGATTAGCGGTATAGAACATGCCAAAAAGCAGATTTTAGCCAAATATGGCAAAGGAACTGAAATTTTAGGACAAAAAATTTTGCATGAGAAGAGAGAGAATGGTAAAGTTTATATGAAAGTATTATTTGAAGTTGAGCAGTATATCACGGAAGAGCTTCCGATAGTTTATAACCAAGGAGATTGAGGATATTTGGCTGAACAACAAGGCAGCATACGCATTGCACTTCACAATGCGGGGGAGGGGCAATCGCTCTTCGGACCGCAGGATTCGTTTCTGAAGATAATTGAAGGCGTTACGACAGCCAAGATTGATTCGCGCGAGCAGGAGATTGCGATTTATGGCGGAGTGCGCGAGGTTGAGATGCTGGGGCAGCTCTTTGATGTGCTGTTGCAGTTGATTCGTAACGGCTATGTACTGACTGAACGTGATATGTTGTATGCAGTTGAACTGGCAAAGGATCATCGTGCCGATCAATTGTTGGACTTGTTCAAGGGCGAGATTACGAGCACGTTCCGCGGCAAGCCCATCCGCGTCAAGACGATCGGGCAGAAGCATTATGTCACGACGATCAAGAAGCGGGATGTAGTATTCGGGATCGGCCCTGCCGGAACGGGCAAGACGTATCTGGCTGTAGTGCTCGCTGTGGCTGCTCTGAAGGAAGGCTCCGTCAAGAGAATCGTGCTTACACGGCCTGCTGTTGAGGCGGGTGAGAATCTAGGCTTCTTGCCAGGTGATCTGCAGGAGAAGGTCGATCCGTATCTGAGACCGCTGTATGATGCGTTATATGATGTGATGGGACCGGATCAGACGGCCAAGGCACTAGAACGCGGACTGATCGAGATTGCGCCGCTGGCCTATATGCGTGGTCGTACATTGGATGACTCCTTTATCATTTTGGATGAAGCACAGAATACGACGCCGGAGCAAATGAAGATGTTCCTGACCCGTCTTGGGTTTGGGTCCAAAATGGTCATAACCGGGGATGTAACGCAAATCGATTTGCCTCGGGGCAAAAAATCTGGTCTGGTGGAGGCAAAGTCCATCCTTAGCGGAATTGAAGAGATTGGTTTCGTACAATTCGCGGAGGAGGATGTGGTACGGCATTCTCTAGTGCAGAAAATCATCGTGGCCTATGACCGTGCTGTTGAAAATCAAGTATAGAGAGGGATTGTTTTAATGACCTCGAAAGAACCATTGAAGGACAGAGCGCTCCAGTATAGAACAAGCGGATGGAAGTATAGCGTGGCAACACGCTATCTTCTGTTTTTATTTTTGATGCTTCTTTTCTTTGTTAGCCTGGCTCCCCGTCTATTACCGGAGCGTTACGATATTCAGGTGAACATGCCAAGCGAGAAAGAAATTGTAGCTCCGATGCAGCTGCCGAATAACAAGGCTACCCTGAAGGCGCAAGAAGAGGCTGCCGAGCGTGTGCAGTCGATCTATACGATTGTTCCGATGCGCAATGAGAATTTCGTGGTATCTATCCTGGATCGGATTGAACGGCTCAATCAGGACGACCAGGTATCACGTGAGGATAAAATCGGGATCTATAAGCAGGAGATTCCGCAGCGTGCCAGCGATTTTGTGCAGAATTTTGTGAATAATAGCGCCAAATCAGACACCTATCCGCAAAAGCTACTGGACGAGGTATTGCAACGGACGAAGGAACAGACTTATCGCATTAGTGAGGAGACATTCATCAAGATTCCAAGGCTGACTTCCGAGCAAATTACCGCTATGAAGCCAGTTACCCGTGAGATTGTGATTCGGCTCATGAATGATCAGATTACCGATGCGCAAAGTGCGAGGGCGAAGGTAGCCGAGCTGGTAAGCACCAGTACGCTCAGTGACAGGACTTCGCGTGAGGTCGTGCAGGAGCTTGCCCGACTCGCTATCACAGCTAATAAGTTCTATGATGATGAAGCAACGAAGGAAGCCAAGGTGCAGGCCAGAGAGAATACACCTACGGTATTCATTAAGCAAGGTGAGGTGCTTGTCCAAAAAGGAGAGCGAATTACGCCTGAGACCTATGCACTGCTAGATGAGAACAACCTGCTCAAGGACGAGATTAATTATTGGCCGCAGTTGGGGCTTTTGGTGCTGTCGAGCCTGCTGGCAGGCGGTCTGCTCATGTATATACGCCAGTCAGACTCTCCCAAATTCAAGTATAATAACGCTCAACTTCTCATGCTGGTAATCATTTTCCTTATTACGATCGGCTCACTCTACCTAGTTAGCATTGTACAGAACAATGACCGGTCCTATTTGGGCTATTTTGCTCCTGTCGCTATTGGTGCCATGTTGATTACACTGCTGTTGGACCGTTCACTTGCCTTTGTGAGTGCTCTCATCTTCAGTGTATTATCCAGCATTATTCTCAATGTCCATCAAAATCAAATTTTCGATTATAACTTCGGCTTTTTTGCCATTGTTGTCTCCTTGACTGCCATCTTCACGATCCACCGGGTTAGTCAGCGATCAGCACTCTTCAAGGGAGCCATTATGTGCTGTATTTTCGGCAGTCTGACCGTGTTCGCTCTTGCATGGATTGATGAGGGAGGCTGGTCACAGACCACAACATTATACGCTGCAGCAGGCGCCTTCGCTGGTGGATTGGTTACGGCGGTGTTGGTCATTGGGCTGATGCCATTCTTCGAATCAACATTCGGCATTCTATCTGCGCTTAAGCTGGTAGAGCTGTCGAATCCGAACCATCCGCTACTGCGCAAGCTGCTTACTGAGACGCCAGGTACGTATCATCATAGCGTTATGGTTGGTAATCTGTCGGAGGCGGCAGCCGAAGCGATTGGTGCGAATGGCCTGTTGTGCCGTGTTGGCTCGTACTATCATGATATAGGAAAAACGAAGCGTCCTTCTTATTTCATAGAGAATCAGAATGGAATGGAGAATCCTCACGATTCCATGGACCCGAAGCTGAGCAAATCCATCATTATTGCCCATGCACGAGATGGTGTGGAGATGCAGAAGGATTACAAGCTTCCTAAGCCGATTCGTGACATTGCCGAGCAGCATCATGGGACCAGCTTCCTCCATTATTTCTATCACAAAGCTTTACGACAAGCTGAGGAGCAGGGCATTCAGCCTGATTTCACGGAGGACGATTTCCGCTATCCGGGGCCGAAGGCACAATCCAAGGAGGCAGCGGTCGTTGGCATTTCTGATAGTGTAGAAGCGGCGGTTCGCTCCTTGCGTAAGCCGACAGTGGAGCAAGTGGAGTCGATGATAGAGAAGATTATCAAGAGTAAGCTGGATGACCATCAATTCAATGACTGTGATCTGACGATGCGAGAGTTAGATATCATAGCTCAGACATTGAAGGAGACGGTCATGGGAATATTTCATTCCAGAATCGAGTACCCGGAAGGCAAGCCGGGCCAGGCTAATGAGACCAAGCAGAGCTAGAAATCGAGCGAGCGCAAGTAAAGTGTCCATGTAAATGTAGCGGTAGCTAGCTATAAAGGTCTCGCGGATCTTACAAATCGTGCAAATCCGTGCAAACCGGCAGTCATAGAGAATTATTCCTAGAAGCTGGATGGAAAGGGATGTGTACTCATTGACATGCCGGGGTCTGGATAGGATGATAGATACACCACAGCGGCTTAGCCAGCTAGGGTGAAATGATTGGCTTCAAATGAACGATAAAAGGAGCGTTATGTATGGGCCTGCAATTGGTATGGAATAGCGAACAGGATGATCTGGAAATAACAGATGCCCTGATCTCCACGCTGGAGACCCTCCTGGAGCGTGCTGGAGAGGCTGAAGGTGTAACAGAAGGGGAAGTGGCCCTTACTTTTGTGACTGACGAACAAATTCACGAGCTGAACCGGCAATATCGGGGCATTGACCGACCGACAGACGTGCTGTCCTTTGCCATGAATGAGGAGCTGGAAGAGGAGCCTGATATTATCTACAGCCTGGAACCTGAAGCAGAGCTGGAGTTGCCCGATATGCTGGGTGATATTATCATTTCGGTGCAGACGGCCAAGCGTCAAAGTGAAGAGTACGGTCATTCATTGGATCGAGAGCTTGGGTTCTTATTCGTACACGGTTTTCTCCATCTGCTCGGCTATGACCATCAGGATGAAGCGAGCGAAGCGGAGATGATGGGCAAGCAAGAGGCTGTGCTGGCTCAGGTGGGGCTGTTGAGATAATGAGAGAACGATCATGGAGGCTTACGTTTCGCCATGCCTGGGAAGGTATTGTGTACGCATTTCGCACCCAGATCAATATGAGAGTCCATGTGGCGGCTACGTTGCTGGTCGGCGTCATGGGCTACATTCTACATATTTCGTTAATAGATTGGCTCTTTGTCATCACGGCCATGGCGTTGGTACTGGTGGCGGAAATGATCAACACGGCCATTGAGACCACGGTGGATCTGATCAGCCCGGAGTTTCACTCTTTGGCCAAAATCGCCAAGGATACCGCTGCCGGGGCTGTGCTCATGGCTGCGGTATTTGCCGTTATTGTCGGCTGTATCGTATTTTTTGAACCTGTAATGCACTTTGCAGGTCAACTTTTATCTTTACGTTAATTTTTTATAGCTGGAGGTTAGAATAATGATGGATTGGTCAGGGTTAATGCAAGAAGCGAGGGCTGCCCGTGAGAAGGCCTATGTGCCTTACTCCTCCTTCAAGGTTGGGGCTGCACTGCTGGATGCGGACGGAAATATTCATCATGGCTGCAACATTGAGAATGCTGCATATACGCCGAGCAACTGTGCCGAACGTACAGCCATGTTCAGCGCGATGGCTCAAGGGAAAAAGGCACGTAGCTTCAAGGCGATGGCTATAATTGGAGATACGGAGCAGCCTATTGCTCCATGTGGTGTATGCCGTCAGGTCATGGCAGAGCTATGTGCGCCGGATATGCCTGTTATTCTTGGTAATTTGAAGGGCGAGATGCGTGAGACCACGATGCAGGAGCTGCTTCCTTATGCATTCGGACCTTCTGATTTAGGCAAAGAGTAGACGAAGAGTTCAACGAATGAGCCTTTTGCCTAGAGGCACTTTTAAACAAGTAGCAGCCCGAGCTCGTTTGTACACAAGTTCAAGATTATAATTTGCTTGAAGCGGACAACGGAGTTGGTTTGCATTCAGGCCCTAATTTAGAGCAAGATCTTTCAGGAGGAAAATAAATGTCCAAGAAGCAATTCAAATCTGGATTCGTAGCCATTGTGGGTAGACCGAATGTGGGTAAATCAACGCTGATGAATCACGTAATTGGCCAAAAAATAGCGATCATGTCGGATAAGCCACAGACGACACGTAATAAAATTCATGGAGTATACACAACAGAGAACAGTCAGGTCGTTTTTTTGGATACGCCAGGTATTCACAAGAGACAGTCCAAGCTTGGTGACTATATGAATCAGACAGCCTTTAATACACTAGGCGAGGTGGAAGCTGTCTTGTTCCTGGTCGATGCTGCGGAAGGCATGGGCGGAGGGGACCGCTTTATTGCGGAGCAGCTTAAGAAGGTGAACACACCTGTAATATTGGTACTCAACAAGATTGACCGGATTGAGCCGGAAGCTCTCTTGCCACTAATCGAAGAATATCGCAAGCTGTATGATTTTTCCGAGATTGTACCTGTATCAGCCAAGCTGGGAAATAACGTGGACCGTCTGCTGGAGCAGATTGCGAGATATCTCCCGGAAGGACCGCAATATTATCCCGATGATCAGGTGACCGACCACCCCGAGCAATTCGTAATTGCGGAGCTGGTTCGTGAGAAGATTCTGCATATGACCCGTGAGGAAATTCCCCATTCCATTGCTGTTATTATTGAGGATATGCGTAAGCAGGACAACGGGATCGTGCAAATCTCGGCCGTCATTTACGTGGAGCGGGATTCACAAAAAGGTATCATCATTGGCAAGCAGGGAGCTATGCTGAAGGAAGTGGGCAAGCAAGCGCGCAAGGATATCGAGAACTTGCTCGGGTCCAAAATCTTCCTGGAGCTGTGGGTAAAGGTGAAGAAAGACTGGCGCAATCAGGAACGTGTGCTGCGTGATCTTGGTTTTCACCGTGATGCCTAGGCTCATCCAATAATTGCAACACATACAACGACAGTCAGCGAACATCCTATTTCGTAAATGCATTCCGTTAATTTGGGCGCCATTTCCGAAAAGAGAGGATGAATACGAATGCGAGATTTTTCGTGGCAGTATTTTACGATGACTGGAGATGTCGATGCGTATTTATTGTACAAGCACGCTCAAGCAATTGAGCAGGATGCGGTGGATGCAGAGTTGGATGAAGAGGACGAAGTCAATGAATGATTGGCTTGTTAGGCAATGGTTGGGGGAACAGTTATGCTCTACAGGTTGGAAGGAATCGTCATCCGTAGCATGGACTACGGTGAGGGAAATAAAATTATTACGCTTTGCACCGAGAACGGAGCCAAAGTTGGGGTACTCGTCCGTGGGGCCAAAAAGCCCAAAAGCCGCCATGGAGCGTTAACACAGCCCTTTACGTATGCTTCATATGTATTCTTCCGTAATACGGGACTGGGTACGCTGAATTCGGGAGAGATTCTGGAGTCCCATCATGAGCTTCGTGAGGACATTGTCAAGGCGGCTTATGCATCTTATGTATGTGAGCTGCTGGATCGTGTGCTGCAAGAAGAAGAGACAGGGGCCTTCTGGTTCAGGCAGCTTAAGGCTTGTCTTTCGGCCATGTCTGAAGGAAAGGACCCGCTAACTGTAACGAATATGTACGAAATGAAAATCCTCCAGGCTGCCGGCTACGGCCCCCAATTGGATGCATGTATCTCTTGTGGGAAAGTGCTGGAGGAGGGCCCGATCTTCATTAGTCCCCGTCTTGGAGGTGTGCTATGCCGGGCCTGTCGTCATTTTGACCCAGCTTCACTAGAGCTGTCGCCCAAAGCGCTCAAGCTACTGCGGTTGTATTCGCAACTGGATCTGACGAGATTGGGCAATGTAAATATCAGTGATTCCACCAAGCAAGAGATGAAGCAAATCATGAGACAATTCATGGATATGCAGCTAGGCTTGCAGCTTAAAACGAGAAATTTTTTGGATCAGCTTGATAAATACGATATTCAGTAGTAATATACTTTTATCTGGGCATCATTCAATGTGATATTGTGTGGTGCTGTGTAGGAATTCATTTCACTGTGAGTGAGATGGCTATGCTATGATCGAGAGGGTAGCAGAATGTAGCTTCTTATAGCGAGTCGGGGATGGTGAAAGCCCGGTGGGAGCAAGCTGTGATGGGCACTCAGGAGCATGGATTTAACAATGACACCGAAAAGCGGATCGTCAGTCAAGTGGACTGATAATCAAGTAGGGTGGAACCGCGGGAGCAATGCTCTCGTCCCTACGTCTGTGCAGACGTAGAGGGGCGGGGGCTTTTTCATGTCCGGCTTGCCATAGATGTCGTCTGTACATAAGGAAATACAATATACAGAAGAGAGGCGTGTACTATGAATTTTCAGCAGATGATCTTGACGCTCCAGGATTTCTGGGCAGCTGAGAACTGCATTATCGTTCAACCCTATGATACCGAGAAGGGTGCAGGCACGATGAACCCAATGACCTTCCTACGTTCGTTGGGACCGGAGCCATGGAAGGTGGCCTACGTGGAGCCTTCACGTCGCCCATCAGACGGTCGTTATGGCGAGAACCCGAATCGCTTGTATCAGCATCATCAATTTCAGGTCATTATCAAGCCTTCACCGGATAACATTCAGGAGATGTATCTGGAGAGTCTGAAGCGCCTTGGAATAGATCCGCTGAAGCACGATATTCGATTTGTTGAGGATAACTGGGAGAATCCGTCGCTGGGCTGTGCTGGTCTTGGCTGGGAAGTATGGCTCGATGGGATGGAGATTACGCAGTTCACGTATTTCCAGCAGGTAGGGGGTATTGAGACAAGCCCAGTATCTGTAGAGATTACGTATGGTATGGAGCGTCTGGCTTCTTATATTCAAGAAAAAGAAAATGTATTCGAGCTAGAGTGGGTGGAAGGCGTAACTTATGGTGATGTATTCCATCAGCCTGAGTATGAGCATTCCAAATATACGTTCGAAGTATCTGATGTAAAGATGCTATTCACCCTGTTCAATATGTATGAGGAAGAAGCAAACAAGGCCATGGCACAGCATCTGGTGTTCCCGGCTTATGATTACGTACTGAAGTGCTCACATACCTTCAATCTGCTGGATGCTCGCGGAGCAATCAGCGTGACAGAGCGTACGGGCTACATTACACGTGTCCGTAATCTGGCACGGCAAATTGCCGCTACCTACATGGAGGAACGCGAAAAGCTGGGATTCCCGTTGTTGAAGAAAGGGGATGTAGAGCATGTCTAAGGATATTCTGTTTGAAATTGGTCTGGAGGAAGTCCCTGCCCGCTTCCTGCCTGCAGCAACAGAGCAGCTGAAGGAACGCATGCTGCAATGGCTACAGGAATCTCGTCTGGAGCATGGCACCCTAGAGACATACGCTACTCCACGCCGTCTTGCTGTGCTGGTCCATGATGTTGCCGAGAAGCAAGAAGACATTGAGGAAGAAGTAAAAGGGCCTTCCAGAAAGATTGCACTGGATGATCAGGGCAACTGGAGTAAAGCAGCGCTCGGGTTTGCCCGCAGTCAGGGAGTAGACCCGGAGCAGTTCACCTTTAAAGAGTTGAGCGGCGTAGAGTATATCTATGCGACCAAGAGCAGCAAGGGTGTTCAGACTACCGAAATTCTTGCTGATGGACTGCGTCATATTGTGCAATCCATGACCTTCCCAAAATTCATGCGCTGGGCCAACTACGACTTCAAGTTCGTACGACCGATCCGTTGGATGGTAGCGTTGTTCGGAGAGGAAGTGGTTCCTTTTGAAATTGCAGGTGTAACGGCTGGGAATGTAACGCGCGGACATCGTTTTCTGGGCACGGAAGTAACACTATCTGAGCCATCCGCTTATACAAAAGCGCTTAGTGCGCAGCATGTTGTAGCTGACGTTGATGTACGCAAGAAGATGATCGTGGACCAGATCGAGGCGCTGGCCAAAGAGAAATCCTGGAATATCTCCATCAAAGAGGACCTGCTAGAGGAAGTGCTGTACCTGGTTGAGACACCGACCGTGCTATTTGGCACATTCGATCCGGCTTTCCTCAACATCCCGCGTGAGGTACTGATTACTTCCATGCGTGAACATCAGCGTTATTTCCCGGTATTTGATCAGCAAGGTGAGTTGCTTCCTTATTTTGTTACGGTACGTAATGGTGGAAACGAGTCACTTGATGTCATCGCTAAAGGGAATGAGAAAGTGCTTCGTGCCCGTCTCTCCGATGCCAAATTCTTCTATGAAGAAGATCAGAAGCTAGCTATCAAGGATGCGCTGTCCAAGCTTGAGAGCATTGTATTCCACGAGGAGCTTGGTACGGTCGGAGATAAGGTGCGCCGCGTTCGCAAGATTGCAGATACGTTGGCACAGAGCTTGAATGTGTCCTCCAATGACGCGGAATCCGTAAGCCGTACAGCTGATATTTGTAAATTCGACCTGGTCACTCAAATGGTGTATGAATTCCCTGAACTGCAAGGTGTCATGGGACAGGATTATGCACTTAAGGCTGGCGAGAAGGCGGATGTTGCAACAGGCATTTTCGAGCACTACCAGCCACGTTTTGCTGGGGATGCTGTTCCAACAACAATGGCTGGCGCAATCGTCAGCATTGCAGACAAGATCGATACGATCACAGGCTGCTTCTCACTCGGGATCATTCCTACAGGCTCGCAGGACCCGTATGCATTGCGTCGTCAAGCTGCCGGGATTGTACAGATTCTTCTGAACTGTGAACTGGCTCTGAAGCTGAGCGATCTGTTCGATGTAGCATTGAACGTACATGTGGATTTCGGGCATATGAAACGCAGCAGTGATGAAATTCGTAAAGATCTGATGGACTTCTTCGGTATGCGTGTGAAAAAACTGCTCTCCGAGACACTGCGTTACGACGTCGTCGATGCTGTGATCGCAGCAGGTTTTGATCAGATCGCATCGGTTGTTGCCCGCGGACAAGCGCTGATGTCTGCAGTTCAAGAACAGGAGGACTTCAAGATTACTGTCGAGTCCTTCAATCGCTTGGCCAATCTTGCTGCCAAAGCCTCACGTACAACGATCCAGCCAGAGCTGCTGACGGAGCAACAGGAGAAGGATCTACATGAGGTATGGGGCAAGCTGCATGTGCCGTATATGGCTGCGCTGGAAGTGCATGATGCAAGCAAGGCAATCTCACTCGCAGCTGAACTCACTCCTGCCGTTACTTCCTTCTTCGATGCTGTTATGGTCATGGCAGAGGATCAGGATATACGCGAGAATCGACTTGCACTACTGGCATCCATTCACGGAGATCTCAAGCAATTTGCAGATTTCTCCAAGTTAGTGTGGTAAGCCGTGTGTAATTAAAGAATTACTGGGTATAGATATAAGATACGGAACGATTGCGCATCATATAATGCAGCCGTTCCGTATTTTAAGATGATAGAATGTATAAGTTTTCAATGTAGCTGAACCATTCGATCATCGCCTGACCACTTCAACTAGATGCGTTATGTCTTCTGTGAAAGCACGTCGATAGTCGTTTTTCTTATGAAATTTATGCATCGTGTGACTTCATGTCTTAGAGGGGTGACGAGCTGCGTGAATCATAACACCCGAATCGTCGTTGACGGAGATGCTTGCCCGGTTAAGGCAGTGATTATATCCACGGCACGACATTATAATATTGAGGTCATCATGGTGTCTTCATATGATCATGTTCTGCAGGGTGGAGTTGGGGTGAGCATTGTCACGGTGGATCGTAGTGATCAAAGCGCGGATCTGTACATTGCCAACCATATCCACGAGGGGGATATGGTTATAACCAATGATTATGGTCTGGCAGCACTGGCTTTGGCTAAGCGCTGCTATGCTTTATCCTTTCGCGGAACATCCTATGAGAATGAGACCATTGAATTTATGCTGGATCGTCGTCATACGTCTGCTAAGGAGCGGAAGCAAGGCCGTTATGGCAAAGGCCCGCGACCATTCACCGTGGAGGACCGAAAGGCTTTTCAACATAAATTGACAAAACTTTTACAACTCTTGCAGGAGAATGAACAGGAATAGCGAATAATAATTTAGGTGCTATAGAGATGAAGGTGGTTGGAATGAGTGCCGGACATGGCAATATACCGGAGCAGATTATTGAGGCGGTATTGCAGCAGCATGATATCGTAGATACGGTAAGCAAGTACGTGCATTTAACCAAGCAGGGGAAATACATGAAAGGTCTGTGCCCGTTTCATTCGGAGAAGACCCCTTCGTTCACGGTGACGCCTGATCGCCAAATTTTCTACTGTTATGGCTGTGGTATGGGAGGCAATGCCATCAAATTTACGATGGAAATCGAAGGACTATCCTTTCCCGAAGCGGTCAGATCCATGGCAGAAGAAAGTCATATCCCCCTGGGGGATTGGCAGGGGCGTGATACGTCACACCAACATCCTGAGGTAGAAAGACTGTTGCAGGCTTATGAATTGACTGCGAAGCTGTACCATTTCTTATTGAAGAATACCGAACATGGCAAGGCGGCTATGGACTATCTTCGTTCAAGAGGCTTCACGGACAAGATCATTGATCAATTCCAGATAGGATATGCCCCCAACCGATGGGATACTGTAGTCCAGTTTCTTGAGAAGAGATCCTTTGATCTGGCGGAGATGGAAAGAGGAGGCCTGGTGTCTGCCCGTCATGAAGGAGATGGGTATGTTGATCGCTTTCGGGATCGTGTCATGTTCCCGATCTGGAACCGCAACGGTAAGACGGTTGCTTTTGCCGGACGGATTATGGGGGAGGGACAGCCGAAATATCTCAACTCACCCGAGAGTCGATTGTTTAACAAAAGCCGAACCCTTTACAATTTGCATCAAGCCAAGCCTGCTATCCGCAAGCTGAGTCAGGCGGTACTATTTGAGGGCTACGGGGATGTGATTGCGGCCTGGGAGGCAGGTGTTCATCAGGGCACCGCGGCTATGGGCACAGCACTTACTGAACATCATGCATTGATGCTAAAGGGTCTGTGTGAAGAGGTTATTTTGTGCTATGATGGAGATTCGGCTGGACAAGCAGCTGCCTTGAAGAACTTTCCGATCTTAGAGGAAGTCGGCTTGCGGGTGAAGGTGGCCCTGCTAAGTGATGGGCTGGACCCGGATGATTTCATCAGACGTTACGGGAGCGATCGCTTCAAACGTCAGATTATTGATGGGGCCGTTTCAACCGTCAAATTTAAGCTTATATATCTGAAAAAAAACCATATACTCCTAGAAGAAGAGGGAAGAATCGCTTATTCCAAGGAGGCACTTCAGGTTATCGCCCCGTTATCTTCACCTACGGAACGCGAGGTATACCTGCGAGAGGTGTCTGCTGAAGTGAATGTCGATTATGAGACTCTTAAGCAGGAGTGCAATTTGCTGAGGCAATCTCTGCAAAAAAAACAGTTGCCTGGGGATAATAACGCCAAAAGGTGGAATAATGGTAGGCATAAAAAAGCCCAAATACCAACCCCTCAAGTACTCCCTGCTTATCATGCAGCTGAGCGAAGATTGCTGTCCTGGATGATTCAGGATGCCGATGCCGCCCTGTATGTAGAGGAGAATCTGGGAGATGCTTTCAATATCGATGATTATGCAGCTATTGCTGCTTATCTGTATGCATATTATGCACAAGGTAAACCCCCTGACCCAAGCAGGTTCATGTCCTCGCTTCAGGATGATCGTCTGGAGAAGGCTGTAAGCTCGATTACGATGATGGACACACCAGGTCATTGGGAGCCATCCATGCTGGATGATTGTATCCGGGAGGTCAGGAGGTATCCGCTGCAGCAGCAGTTGAATGAGAAAAGAGAGCAGATGATCGCCGCAGAGCGTTCTGGTGATTTTTTGCTGGCAGCACAAATAGCAAGTGATATTATAGCCCTAGAGAGACAATAAGGAGTAGGCCGGATGTTTCTAGGGAGGAGGGAGTCGAATTATGGCGAATGATCAACATACTGAACTAGAAACGGAACTAACGTTGGATCAGGTAAAGGATCAGCTAATTGAATTAGGTAAAAAGAGATCTTCCTTGAACTACAAGGATATCATGGAAAAATTATCGCCATTTGATCAAGACCCCGAACAGATGGATGAATTCTATGAGCAGCTGGGTGATATGGGGATTGATGTCGTGAATGACAACGACGAAGACATCGCCAGAATGCGTCCAAGTGATGATCCAGATTCCAATGATAATGATGACTTCAACTTTGATGATGATCTGAGCTTGCCTCCAGGTATCAAAATCAACGACCCTGTTCGTATGTACTTGAAGGAGATTGGACGCGTACCGCTCTTGTCAGCTGATGATGAGATCGAGCTTGCCAAACGAATCGAGAACGGGGATGAAGAAGCGAAGCGCAGGCTGGCTGAAGCCAATCTACGTCTCGTGGTCAGTATCGCCAAGCGTTATGTAGGACGTGGAATGCTCTTCCTTGATCTTATTCAGGAAGGTAATATGGGTCTGATCAAGGCTGTTGAGAAGTTCGATCATGGCAAGGGCTTCAAATTCAGTACGTATGCTACCTGGTGGATCCGTCAGGCCATTACCCGTGCTATTGCAGACCAAGCAAGAACGATTCGTATCCCTGTTCACATGGTGGAGACGATCAACAAGCTCATTCGTGTCTCTCGGCAGCTCTTGCAGGAGCTGGGGCGTGAACCGACACCTGAAGAAGTCGCAGCTGAGATGGAATTGAGTGTTGAGAAAGTACGAGAAATTATGAAAATCGCACAAGAGCCTGTATCGTTGGAGACACCGATTGGTGAGGAAGACGATTCCCATCTTGGAGACTTCATAGAGGATCAGGAGGCGCTTGCTCCTGCGGATGCTGCGGCCTATGAATTGCTCAAGGAGCAGCTGGAGGATGTGCTGGACACGTTGACGGAGCGTGAAGAGAATGTATTGCGTCTTCGTTTCGGATTGGATGACGGACGTACACGGACCCTGGAGGAAGTAGGCAAGGTGTTCGGCGTTACTCGTGAACGGATCCGCCAGATTGAAGCCAAAGCCCTTCGCAAGCTTCGCCATCCTAGCCGGAGTAAACGGCTTAAGGATTTTCTGGAATAGAGAACGTTGCGGACCTTCTGCGGGCTAGACTGCAGAGGGTCTTTTTTTCGGGCTATGGACGTATGGCAGAAGCGGTTTCTTTTGTGAGAAAAACGTCCATCGACGTACTTTCGCAGAAGCCAGATCACCATTAACTGAAGTTTTTCTTGCGATAATCGAATTGTTCAGATTCGCTGAACACTTATAATTCATTATCTTAAGAAATCCCTTGCTCTGCTTCGACTGTGTTTTTATTTTATCTTTTTTTTACAGGTATTGCAAATGATTGGGACCCCGAAAGGTAAGAATTAATAAACAAGAAGATGAGAATCAGTCAATAGTACAATCTAAAAGATGTAGGTGAACGGATGAAACTCTCGGATCGATTGCAGTATATTATGGAGCAAATACCACCACATTCCCGTATGGCAGATATCGGCTCGGATCATGCTCTGCTGCCGGTGGCTGCCGTACGGAGTGGTAGGGCAGTGAGCGCAGTGGCTGGCGAGGTCAATGCTGGCCCGCTTCAGGCAGCACGCAAGCAGGTGCTGGATGCAGGCCTTGGTGACCGTATTGATGTACGGCAGGGAGATGGCTTGGCGGTGCTGCAGCTGGATGAAGTGGATGTTATTACAATCGCAGGCATGGGTGGCGCGCTGATCGCGCACATCCTCGACAGCGGTCAGGAGAAGCTGGCAGGCGTTCAACGGCTTGTTCTGCAGCCGAATGTAGGTGAGGATATTCTGCGCAAATGGCTCATTCGCCATAACTGGATTTTGGTGAATGAGCACATTTTGGAGGAAGACGGTAAAGTGTATGAAATCCTCACTGCGGTTCCTGGCACATCAATTAGCACAACACATTCTGATTTGTACAAGCCTTTCACGATCGCTGGCTGCTCTGTCCGGGTGGATGAGGATCTCATGATTCGTATGGGGCCACTTCTGCTGCATAAGGTGAATGAGGTATTCATTCGCAAATGGCAGGGGGAGATTGCCAAGCTTCAGCATGTGACACAGCAATTGGAGCTCGCGGGCCAGGAAGCCGCCCAAGAGAAGAAGGAGCAGCTGCGATTATTGATTCAACAATTAGAGGAGGTGCTTGCATGTTTGCCAAGGGACAAACCGTAATCAGCCTCGTGGAGCAATTGGCTCCCAAGTATCTGGCGGTTCCTGATGACCGGATTGGTCTTCAACTGGGCAGTCTGCAAAAAGAGATCAAGCGTGTATTGGTCGCGTTAGATGTCAATGATGAGGTTGTAGAGGAGGCGATCAAGGTTCAGGCGGACCTGATCGTAGCCCATCATGCGATTATTTTCAGACCACTCAAGTCGTTGAATACCGACCAGCCAGTCGGAAAGCTGTATGAAAAATTAATCAAGCATGATATTGCAGTGTATATCACCCATACCAATCTGGATGCGGCTGAGGGCGGAATCAATGATTGGATGGCTGAGGCTATCGGTATTGAGAGCGGCTCTGCGCTGGAGGCTACGTATACCGAGCAGTTGTATAAATTGGTAGTATTCGTGCCCAAGACGCACCACCAGCAGGTGTTGGATGCCGTATTGGGTGCAGGAGCCGGACATATTGGAAAGTACAGTCATTGTAGCTTCAATGTGGAAGGTACAGGCACATTCCTGCCGGGAGAGGGTACTAGTCCTGTTATCGGTCAGGTAGGCCGTGTGGAAAAGGTAGATGAGGTTCGGGTGGAGACCATCGTGCCAGCTCAAGCACGTAGTAGAGTCGTGCAAGCGATGATCAAGGCTCATCCTTATGAGGAAGTGGCATATGACCTGTATCATGTAGAGCTGCAAGGTAAAGCCTTTGGTCTAGGTCGGGTCGGCAAGCTGAAGCAGAGCATGACGCTTCGTGAATATGTGAATGTAGTTAAACAGGGACTTGATGTAAATCAGGTTCGTGTGGTCGGTGATCTGGACAAGACGATCAAGAAGGCGGCTGTTCTCGGAGGCTCTGGCAGTCGTTATGTGAGCAAGGCGCAGTTCAAGGGAGCCGATGTCATTGTCACAGGAGATATTGATTACCATACGGCTCATGATGCACTCATGGCAGGGATGACTATCATCGATCCAGGACATAACACGGAGAAAATTATGAAGTCCAAGCTAGCAGAGTGGCTAGGAGAGAAGCTGTCTGATCAGCGCTATGAGACGGAGGTACTTGCGTCGGAGATCAATACAGAGCCATTTGTCTTTATGTAGCTCTATGTTATCCCTTAATGTAAATACTGCTGGAATATCCAACAGAATTACTGTAACAGGACTTGTAACGAGGGATGAATCCTTGTATACTATGTAATGTTGTACGGAAAGTTTGACAGACAATCGCTGGCGGCGGCAGCCGCGAGAGGAAAGTCCGGGCTCCACAGGGCAGGATGCTGGATAACGTCCAGTCGGCGCGAGTCGAAGGATAGTGCCACAGAAATGGACCGCCGATGGCCGCTTCATGGCGGCACAGGCAAGGATGGAACCGAGGTGTAAGAGACCCCGAGGAATGCTGGTGACTTCATTCCTGGTAAACCCCATCTGGAGCAAGACCTAATGGGACACAGCTTCTTCACGGAAGCAGCCTTAGCCCGAGGTGTGTCTGGGTTGGTCGCTGGAGCTGTTCAGTAATGGATGGCCTAGATAGATGATTGTCGCTTTATAGTGGAAGGGTAGTTCCCGTTAGGACCACAACGAGCACAGAACCCGGCTTACGGAAGACTTTCCTAACTGCAACCTTGCACGCTCTACGTGCTTTCATGAGAGATACTTATACTGTATCTTTAATAGCCAAAAGCTTAAGAACCTTCGAACTTCGCAGCTGCTGAAGTCTGAAGGTTCTTTTTGGTATTATTGAAGCTTTTTAGTATCTTGAAGCAATGTGGTGTCTTGATGCTTCGAATACTCCTGCCGTAGTCGGTTGACTTCACATGCGCTGTTTAGGACTGCAATACTTCTGCCGCAGCATATTGACGTAGGGCGCGGTCTAGCCGTTCGACTGCCTCAGGGAGCAATCCCGGATCTGTATGGGTGAAATTCACACGGATTCGGTTCGTGCCTGATCCATCGGGATAGAATACTTGTCCTGGTACAAAGGCCACTCCGGCCTCCACTGCGTGACGCAGCAGGACATCAGATTGAATGTGCTCAGGGAGCTGCACCCACATGAACATCCCGCCTTGTGGCTCAACCCAGTTAATTCCCTCCCACTGGCGAGACTTGATAAGGTCCGTAAGCTTAAGCAGACGCTTGTAGTACTCCGCGGATACTGTGGCTATATGAGCCTTGAGGTCAAAGGAAGCGAGCAGTTCAGATAGAGCACGTTGGTCGATCAGACTGGAGTGCAGATCAGCGGCTTGCTTGGCTTTGGCGATGACTTTGATAATCTCAAGATCACCAACGACCCAGCCAGAGCGCAGCGCCGGAGCCACCATCTTCGAGAAAGTGCTAGTATATAGCACATTACCTGACCCACCGTACTGCTGATCTAGCGCATACAGCGAAGGGTACTTCTGCTGATGGAAATTCAGTTTGCCGTATGGATCATCCTCTACGATCAGCACCCCATGCTTACGGCATAGCTCTACCACACTGGCTCGACGCTCAATACTCCACACCTGCCCGGAGGGATTGGAGAACGTTGGAATGACATAGATAAATTTTGGACGATGACGGATAATTTTCGCTTCAAGATCGTCAGGAAGCATTCCATCCTTGTCGGTATCTACCATGGTCGGACAGGCACGATAGGATTGAAATACCTGTAAGGCAGCCAAATAGGTCGGGGATTCCACCAAAATGTGGTCACCAGGATCAAGCAGAATTTTGGCAATCAGATCAATCGATTGCTGTGATCCCGTGGTCATGATGATTTGGTCTGCCTGAGCTTCAATTCCATCCCCGCTCATTTGACTCGCAAGCTGCTCCCGTAGACGCGTTAATCCTTCTGTTAGTCCATATTGCAGTGCAGCTCCGCCATGTTCGAACACTTTTGCGTAGGCTTCACGAAGCGCATCTACTGGGAAAAAGGACTCCGCCGGTAGTCCGCCAGCCAGCGATAGAATATCCTTCCCTTGCGTCAGCTTCAAGATGTCCCTTACAGCGGATGAGCCCAAGTTGTTGGCCAAAGCCGAAAATCTGTCCTTCACTGCTTTCATCTCCTATGGTTCCTATAACAGACAGCTATTCTATGCCGTGGTATACTATGCTCCAAACCACATCAATTTTCGGCATACCCGCTCTGTATAGATTAAATTTGTAGTATCATACATGGAAAGTGGTATAACAGTAAAGCTAACAGTATAACAGTAAAGCTAACCGTATTCAGCTGGAGGAGAGATTCATGCATATTGAGCTTAACCGATCAGGTACATCAGTCAAGCTGTTCAAGCAAATAGCAGGTACGATTGCAGATCGCATCCGCTCGGGTCTGCTTGCGCCGGGTACACGCTTGCCATCTGTCCGTCAGCTGTCTGCCAGCCTTGCTGTCAGTCAGGTGACCATCAGCAGGGCCTACGCTGAGCTGGAGTCAGGGCATCTGATCACCTGCAGTCAGGGAAAAGGCTGCTTCGTAGCAGCCTCAGCACCAGCAACCCCTGCTAAGGAGGAAGCGGACCAGACCTGGCAAATGACACTCGTCGATTATTTGCCCCGAGCACAGCTGTGGCGTAATTTCAATCATCAGCTTCATTCTCGCTATCCGTTCCATTTGGCGGCGCTTCATCCTTCGCTGTTGCCTGTACGGGATATTGTCGATAACGCCTACAGACATCTGTCGGACAATCCAGAATTGATGGCTCATTATGGTGCCTTCGAGGGGGATCTCGAATTGCGGGCTCAGTTCGCAGACCTTCTGCGGCAAAAGGGTATACAGGTGTCGGCAGATCAAGTGCTGATTACGAGCGGAGCGCAGCAAGGCATTGACCTGGTAGCACGAACATTTGTCGGGCCAGGGGATGTCGTCTATGTCGAGGCTCCAACGTATACAGGGGCTATTGATGTATTTACCAGTCGGGGCGCAAAAATTATCATGGTTCCTATGGATGAGCAGGGTATGAAGCTGGATATGCTGACGCGTCTATGTGACCAGCATCCGCCCAAGCTGATCTACACGAATCCAACGTTCCATAATCCGACAGGTCTGAATCTGAGTCTGGCTCGTCGAAAGCAGCTTCTGGAGCTGGCTGCAAGCTATCATTGTCTGATCGTGGAGGATGATCCGTTCTCCGAGCTATACTTTGACTCTCCACCTCCACCTCCCATTAAGTCCTTTGATCGGGGGGGACATGTGGTCTACATTAAGAGCTTTAGCAAAATCCTCGCTCCAGGCTGCCGTATCGCTTGTATGGCGGCCCAAGGCAGTGTATTGTCACGACTCATTGCTGCGAAGTCTACAGCGGATCTGGGCAGTCCGCTACTTACACAAAAAGCGCTCTTGCCGTTCCTGACGAAGCAATGGGACAAGCACGTCTCGAATCTGAGGAGACTATTAAGCCGACGCCTACAGATTGCAGTCGCAGTTCTGGCTGCTCACGCACCGCGACGTATTAGCTGGGTCGCACCCAAGGGAGGACTGAACCTCTGGATCAAGCTACCGGATGATACGGATCTTGGAAGGCTCAGCCGTGAGGCTGACAAGCGAGGGATTTCATTTTTGCCAGGTGAAGTATGCTACGCTGGAGGGACGGGAATGAAGGAAATTCGGATATCTTATTCGTTTGCGGGCGAAGAGGAACTGAGGGAGGGGCTGAAGCTGCTTTGTGAGCTGTTGAGTGAAGATCAACAGCCGCTTCCTCCCGAGCAAATGCATGTTCTGTAGAAGGTAAGATAAATGATATGGATAAATGATTAAATAAACAAAAGGTGTGCAGTTCGCCATGTTAGTCCTAGCGATACTGCACACCTTTTGTGTACGTGTCATCCCTCTAATTACCTTCTATGTGCCGGTCTTCTAATAACGTCTCCGCAGGATGGCATTCAGCTTGTCCCGGAGCTGCTGTGGCCAGAATTGCAGTGCATTGCTCTTGGACTCTGCGGCTACAAGCGCTTTATAGACATCAATCTGTCCGTAGCCAAAATATTTGTCATGCCCCGGCTCACCAAGATCAATGACATTCTGCCTCATCACATCCATGACCTCATGATTCTTAAGCTTAGGGTTGTGAGAGCGGATGAGCGCAGCCAATGCGGCTACATGAGGGCTAGCCATGGATGTCCCTGACAAGGCGGCGTATTGATTACCTGGATAGGTGCTCGCAATGCTTGCGCCAGGAGCCATGACATCGACATAATCGCCATAATTGGAGAAGGATGCACGCTCCTGATTGGCATCGGTAGCAGATACCGCAAATACTTCAGGATACGCCGCAGGATAGCCGGGCCGCTCCGTATTATCATTGCCTGTGGCGGCAATCAGCACAATATCCTTATCGTACGCGTATTTAACTGCATCATGCAGGAACTCTGAATCGACATAATTGCCGAGGCTCATATTGATGACCTTTGCACCGTGATCTGCAGCCCAGATGATGCCTTCGGCGACCGAATAGGTCGTCCCGGAGCCAGATTGGTCAAGTGCTTTTACAGGGAGTACTTTATTGTACCAGGTCATTCCCGCCACACCTTCATTGTTGTTCACGAGAGCAGATATGATTCCTGCTACATGCGTACCATGTCCGACATCATCATATGGCTTCTGAGCGGAGTCAACGACATTATAGCCTTCCAGCAGTTGCCCTTGAAGATCTGGATGATCCAGATCCACACCGGTGTCTACTACCCCTACAATTACGTCCTTGCTGCCTCGCGATAGATTCCACCCTTTGTTTGTCTCTGTGGCTGGCAGGTTCCATTGATATTCAGAAAAGAGCAGATCATTAGGAAAACCTGGGCGCTCAGTTACAGTTTCGTTCGTCATATAGAGGTAATGCGGCTCGGTGTACAGAGGGTCCCAGTTCACTGTGAAATAATGCTTTAATTCCTTGTAGTTATGGTGCTTGGATTTGAAGACATAATTGTTGCCCAGCTTGCGTCCCTTGTCACAGTTCAGCGCGGTCATAATCTTTTGCATATGTTCCTCGGTTGGGTCGGAGCGGAAGCGAACGACGATTTCATTTTCGTAAAAATGGCTCGCATTTGCATTGTCGTGTCCCGTCTTGACGGTCATATTTTTCATCGTGTTGGGAAGTACAGACTCAACTTTGTACTCACCCTCCTTGGGATATGGAATCATGCGCAGATTGTTGCGTTGATGATCCCTGACCTTGGCAAGAATTTTGTGGTCCATGACAGCTATGACCCCATGTGTGTGATCCCGATCTGGAACAGCCATAATGTAATAGCTCTTGTCGCCTGCAGCAAAGGTTGTTGATTCGTAGGTTCGGCCCTGGTGTAGTGCTTTCTTGGCGGCACTTAGTGCTTCTCTTGCTTGCTTGCTGCTCGTTAGAGAGCTCAGTTTCCCACTGGATTCCGTGATGTTGGATTCTTTGCCATGACGCAGATCCATCCATATCAGAGTATGAAAATGATCATGTGTCTTGCGCAGCTTGCCAGCAACATCACGCATGTGCTTCGTATTATGATCGTGTCTGGAGTTCAACAGCTCCTTGAGGTGGGCTTTGGTATCCTGTCGTGACAGTTGCTCGGTTGCTTGCAGATCCTGGCTTAGCATCATTCTTTTCAGCTTCTGCTCCTGCTGAGGGCTTGCGGGCAGCTCTGTAGCTTGCGGCTTGGCAGGTGCAGCGTGACGCTCCTTCGGATTTGTATTCAAGGTAGTGATCAGTGCCGCACATATAGCGGCTGCCGTAGCGATTCCTGCCACTTTTCCCCATGTGGAACGGGCCATATGCAATGCCTCCTGTGCTTGAGTTATTTAGCTTTGCTTTAGCGTGGATTGGTTTGTAGTTTTTTATACCGTTTGTCCTTGATTTGTGGTAGGATTAGAACTGATTATAAGCAAGGCCTATAGAGCAAATTAAGTGAATTCGGTTTGACCATAGGTGTTAACGGGTAACCATTGAGTGGTAGCTAATGTATTGAATTTGCAATTAAGGAACTGATCAAAGGGGAGCTGTATCTATGTCAGCAGTCAATGTTCAAAAATTATGTGAGTCCTCTCAGGAGAAGCTTAAAACGGCAATTGCGCGTCTGGAATTATTCTTGAACGAGAATGCGCTTCCGCAGCTGACTGTGAATCAGGACGAGGAAACAATTCATTATTACAAAGGGTTCTTGTCGGATCTCAGACATCTGCTCGTGTACTCTGAAGTGTCCTATGAGAAGCTGGGAGTCGTGCTTCGCCGCGCTAATTTTGATGTCGATTTTGCTGAGAAGGCTTTATATAATGTTTATCACGACTGTGTAAACAGCTTTTTCTATCCCAAGAATGAGACGTATGCAGAGGATGGAAGATATGCCTATACAGGGCAGGACGCCATTCGCTTCCGCAAAAAGCCGCTTGAAGAGGTGCGTTCCGTTGTAATGGACGTAACTAAGGTGTATGAAGAGCTTCGTGATGACCTGTCTTATTATGAAAGTGACTATTTGACTCAGCGTCGCATGCAGACTCGTCGCGCTTAGGACAACACTTGAAGCAAATAAATAAATTTGCATTATTGCCAAGAAACGCATATAAATAAATCCAATCATATATTGCATGAAAGAAGGACGTACAGCTCTTTGAGCATGTGCGTCTTTTTTGTGTTGTGTCTCGCTCTCCATCAACTGGCATACTGCGAGCAGGATAGCAGATGAAAAGGGGGGGATACTTATTGATGAGGTGATCCTACAAATGAATCATGAAGCTCGCCCAACCGTACGCTGTAGTGTGTCGAACTGTAATTATTGGGGACAAGACAATGTTTGTAATGCCGAAGCGATCTTGATCAACATTGATGAGTATGCCAAGAGCAGACTCAAGGAAGAGTATGCAAGTGAAAGCTTTGGCGCAGAACAGGAAGGCCATGCGGAGACATCCGCAGCAACCTGCTGTCACACATTCAAGCCTAGAAAGTAATGCTGTTCCTGATCTAGCAGTAGCGGTCTAATTGCTGAGGAGGTGCTTGAAATGGAGTTCAAAGGAAAAAATTGTGATGATCCCAAGCCTGTGGAGCATACGCACAAGCATGAGGACCGAAAACGAGTAGATTATCCTCGTATGGATCATCAAGAGGAGTATGCAGCAGAGGTAGCCCCGGTGTCTTCCAACAGAGTGTCTGATACCGCGGATAGAACTTCTGATGCAGGACGAGTATCCGGATATATCGGAGTTGCTCTGGGGATTCTTGCGATGTTCATGTGGTCCGTCATCCTGGGCCCTGTCGCAGTGATTCTGGGGTTCTATGCTTACTCGCAAGGACGCAAGGTGTCAGGTGGCTGGTCCATTGGCCTTGGTGTGCTAGCTACGATTGGTTATTTTGCTTTTCTTCCATTCATAAGGTAGTGATAACCCATTAGCTGTTGTAGAAAATTGGCGTGAGAGGCTCCGAAAAGTTCATTAAATGAGCTTTCGAGCCTCTTTTTTCGACAAATACTTATGGCAGACCTTAGTAAAACGGTGTATGATAGGCTATAATGCCATATAGAAAGTTGGGACAAGGGACATGCAAATAGACCCTCACGTGACGAAGACATTGTTGGAATCACAATATAACAATCCTTCTACGGCTAATTCGGTATCTGACACCAGTACGGATTTCTCAAATATCCTTGCCGCTGCTGCAGCGCAGTCTTCGGAAGGTACGATTCAAGGAGATGTCACGGAAGAAGATGGCCTGCTCTGGCTTCATATTGGCCCATCCAAGGGAGCTTCAGCCTACAATCCTTTATTATTCCAAGCTACTGGTGTAGAGGAAGGCGAGACGAAGCCAACAGCTTATGATGCGCTGATCTCCGATGCCAGTCGTAAATATGGAGTTGCAGAATCGCTGATTAAGGCAGTCATTGATACAGAGTCCTCCTTTAACCCGCACGCTGTGTCATCGGCAGGGGCCAAGGGACTAATGCAATTAATGGACGCTACGGCACAGGGATTAGGCGTTAGCAATTCCTTCGATCCGGCGGAGAACATAGATGCAGGTACCAGGTACTTGTCTTATCAGCTCAAGCGTTTCAATGGGCAGGAGCAAATGGCTCTGGCTGCTTACAATGCAGGACCAACCCGGGTTAACCGCTTGGGAGTGTCCACTGATGCGGAACTGATGAGCGTGCTCGGTCAATTGCCACTAGAGACTCAGAAGTACATTTCCAAGATACAGGATGCTCGTAGCAAGTATCTTCTTGGCTAATAATAGGGTGAATTCAATATCTGCCAGTATCTGACTAGGTGGAGCACAAGTAATCAGCCAAAGGATCAATATGGGGATATTTTCGCGCGGATACAATCCGTTGCCTGATTTCTCCTGTTGGTCTATTTGTGTTGGTTGGCGTAGAGAGGAGACAAAGCCTTTGCTTTATTTTGATCATGCAGCCTCGACACCCCCTGATCCGTCTGTAATTCAGACCATCACGGAGGTCATGCAGCAGCAGTTCGGGAACCCGTCCTCCATCCATCAATATGGAGATCAAGCTCATAAATTGCTACAGCGGTCACGAGAGGTGTGCGCGCGTGCACTTGGTGTAAAGCCTGAAGAAGTATTGTTCACCTCGGGAGCAACGGAGAGTAACAATATGGCCATTAAAGGAGCAGCACGGAGATATGCATCCCGGAGACGTCATATCCTCACATCTGCGACGGAGCATCCATCAGTCTATGAAGCGTGCCTTCAACTGCGAAGCGAAGGATTCGAGGTGGAGGTGCTGGGTGTAGATGATCAGGGGCATATTTCTCCAGAACAAGTACTGAACGCAGTCCGCCAGGATACCATACTCGTGAGCATTATGCAGGTGAATAATGAGACTGGTCGCGTGAACCCGGTAGAAGCGATCGGAGCGCTGTTAAAATCGCATTTTCCCAGAGTGCTATTCCATGTGGATGGTGTTCAAGCCTTCGGAAAGCTACCTGTACAGCTTGGAACCAGCGGTATCGACTTATACAGCATATCCGCTCACAAGCTTCGTGGGCCAAAGGGAGCTGGGCTGCTATATGTTCGTGAAGGAGTTCAGCTCACTCCATTGATCTCGGGAGGTGGGCAGGAACGTGGCTTGCGCGGCGGGACGGAGAATATTCCTCTCATTGTAGGTATGACCAAAGCCGTTCGATTAGCGGGTGAAAGGCAGGAAGGCTTTGCCAAGCGATGCTCAGACTACCGAGACCGGATTACACAGGTGCTGGAGGGTATCCAGGGCATTCACATCAATAGCGGGCAGGAGGCGCCTCATATCGTTCATTTCTCACATGAGCATATGAAGGCCGAGGTTATGCTGCATATGCTGGAGGAGCTTGGTGTGCTCGTGTCAACCAGATCAGCGTGTTCTTCACGTGCCACGGAGCCTAGTCGTGTGCTTCTGGCAATGGGGCGAAGCGAGCAGCTTGCGTCACAAGGCATTCGCATCAGCTTCGGGGAGGAGCATACAGACTCTGATATTGGAGAGCTGATTACAGCACTGAAGCAGATGTCGGAGAGGGTGAAAGGATGGGAAGGGTGGAACAAAAGAAGATGAATTATGATCTATTATTACTCAGATTCGGGGAATTCACATTAAAGGGAAAGAACAGAGCTCGTTTTGAGAAGGCTGTGCTGAAGCATGTCAGAGCATTGCTACAGGCTTTTCCGCAGGCTGTCATCCAACGTGAATTCGGACGTCTCTATATCGTACTGAATGGTGAATCTGGAGAAGAGATGATCGAGGTGCTGCAAAAGGTGTTCGGCATTACGTCGATCAGTCCGGTCAAGCTTGCGAAGCTTGATGTGGAGGACATTGCAAGCAAGGCCGTTGCGCTTATGCAGGAGCTAAATCTGCCTGAAGAAGCCACCTTCAAGGTGAATGCTCGGCGCGTGTGGAAGGAGTTCCCTCATTCCTCTCATGAGCTTAACCACCTGATAGGTGCTCCGGTGCTTCGGTCTTGTCCAGGACTAAAGGTGAATGTCAGAGAGCCGGATGTAGAGCTTCGTCTTGAGGTGCGTGAGCAAGGAGCTTACCTATTCTGTGAAGTCATCCCTGCGGCTGGTGGATATCCACTGGGGACGAACGGCAAGGCCATGCTGCTCTTGTCCGGCGGGATTGACAGTCCGGTAGCGGCTTGGTCTGCTATGCGTCGTGGTCTGGAGGTGGAGTGTGTTCACTTTTACAGCTATCCTTATACAAGCGAGCGAGCCAAGGAAAAAGTCATTGATCTGGCCAAGGTGCTGTCAGGCTATGCCGGACACATCCGTCTGCATCTGGTACCATTTACAGAGGTGCAGACGGCATTCACGCAGACACGTCAGGAAAATCTGATCATAACGCTGATGCGGAGGGCTATGCTGCGTATTGCTACTCGCTTGGCTGAGAAGGAAGGGGCTCTCGCCCTCGTAACTGGGGATAGCCTCGGGCAAGTGGCAAGTCAGACGCTGCAGAGCATGAATGTGATTGGACGTGCGACGAATTTGCCGCTCCTGCGCCCCTTAGTGATGATGGACAAAAATGATATTATTGATAAAGCCAAAGAGATTGGGACCTATGATTTGTCCATCTTGCCGTATGAGGATTGCTGCACATTGTTCATACCCAAATCTCCGGCAACGAACCCCAATCTGTGGGTGGTTGAGAAGATCGAAGCAAGCCTGCGGGAGCTACCAACCCTCATTGAAGAGGCTGTCGCCAAGACGGAAACGATCACACTGGAGGCAGGCAAAGATGTGAGGGGGCTGGATGAACAGACCATCAACGAGGATTGGTTCTAGTACCTGACCAGAGCAAATATGAAAGTGTAGAGCTGCTGAAAGCGGGAGTCCTGTCAGTATGCTCTTCAGATCATTCAGTATGAGTGAATGCAAATAAGGCCGATAGCTCGCTATGCGAGATGTCGGCCTATTAGTTATACTTTCCGAATATAACACCCATCTGTTAGAAGAAAGACTCCTAGTCTGCTCAAGAAAAGGAGCTGTTGTGCTGTCGTAATCGAAGTCTACGATTGCGCAAGTAGCCCGTAACAAGAATACCAACGACGATTAGTATGATGAACAGGTTCTGCCATACCGGGTGACCTACGAACATAAAGGCGAGTCCTTGCTCCTGTGTAATCATATGCGCTGCAGTATATCCAAGCACGGTAGCCCCCAGATAGATAATCCAAGAGAATTTCTCGATCAGCCTGATGAAGAGCGTGCTGCCCCATACGACGATAGGAACGCTAATCATGAGACCAAGCACTACAAGAATTAAATGCTGCTGCGCCGCTCCAGCAACAGCAATGACGTTGTCCAGTCCCATTGCGGCGTCAGCCACAACAATCGTACGAACGGCTTGCCACAGTGTGGTACCTGCCTGTATATCTGTATGCTCTTCCTGATCATGCAACAGCTTGGTAGCGATCCAGATCAGCATGGCTCCACCCACGAGCAGCAGCCACGGAATTTGCAAAAGCCACAGCACCACGATGGTGGCTAAAATTCGAATAAGTACAGCACCTGTGGTTCCGTAAATAATCGCTTTCTTCTGGCTATCTGCAGGGAGCTTGCGAGCAGCGAGCCCGATTACGATAGCATTATCTCCGGCCAGTAACAGATCAACAAATACGACGTTTAGTAGCATAGCTAAAAACTGTAGCCAGGATAGCTCCACTTCATTCACTCCTTGATCTACTTTTTTAAAGCCCTAATAACCCTATTTAATGCCTATTAAATGGACCAATTATAGTCCTCTACGTGTACCCAGTCAAGCATAGCTTGGCCCCCTTCCGCATAGAGCTAGGATGGGAGGGATTATACAATGGAGCATATACTGCTACTTGCCAAAATACTCATGATCAATCTAGTACTTAGCGGAGATAATGCCGTCGTCATTGCGATGGCAAGTAAGAACCTGCCAGCCGGGCAGCGTCGACAGGCCATCTGGTGGGGATCCATGGGGGCCGTGCTGCTGCGCTGTATTCTTACCTTTGCAGCCGTGCTGCTGCTAGGAATTCCTTATATTCAGGCTGCAGGCGGGCTACTATTGCTCTGGATCTCGTTCAAGCTGCTGTTTGATGATGGCAATGCCGAACAGGTGCGTGAGGCAGCGACCATCGGAAAAGCAATTCAGATTATTCTAGCGGCTGACTTTGTGATGAGTCTTGATAATGTGCTGGCTATTGCTGCGGTTGCCCGTGGAGACCTCTCCATAATAGTTATCGGGATTGCCCTCAGTATCCCAATTGTTGTATGGGGTAGTACCCTGATTGCGGATCTGCTACATCGCTATCCAGCACTCGTCATGGCCGGCTCAGCCATCCTTGCCTATACATCCGGCGAGATGATACTTCAGGACCCCAAGCTGGGCTCCTGGCTGTCGCAGCTAGCCTACGCGTCCCATCCACTGTTACCGTTGCTGCTGGCATGCCTGCTAGTATTTGTGGGTATATATTACCAATATCGTAAGAGAACAGGCATGACCTCATAATAGTCTAATGATTCTGAATGAAATTATTCATGAGCAGATCGTGCGTCGAACCAGAGCTCTGGCAGGGGGATAACACGTTAACATAAAACCGCAGAAAATGGCTATGAAGAAAAAAGACGGATGAAGTAGTTTTTTCGGAGAACATCAGCTAAACTAATCATAACAACACAGTTAGGGAGCGCTTTGTCGCTATCCATTTCCCAGTGAATCTCACAAAAGAAGGTGAATATATGAATTCCGGAAAAGAACGCTTGATCGGTATAGCCATCGTCGCTGCAGGGCTTATTATCTTGCTTGGCAAGCTGGGGGTGTTCGCATTTCTTGGACAGGCATTCTGGCCTTTGCTCATTCTGGCTCCAGGAATCGTGCTGCACATTCTCTACATGTCCCGACTTCTGCCTGCTTACACACTCATACCAGCCGGGATTCTGACCGTCTACGGGGTTTTGTTCTTTCTCTGCAACACCTGGGGCTGGGGTCTGATGACATACCTATGGCCGTTTTTGTTGCTTGGTGTTGCGGTCGGGCTGCTGGAGTATGCTGTCTCTGAGGTTCAACGTCCTCGTCTGGCCTTTGCTCTTGGCATATGGAGCGGGGTTCTGTCCATCGTTTTCTTGATTTTTACGCTGCTGCAGACGAGTATCAGCTACATTCTAGCGGTGTTACTGATCGCGGGTGGTCTGTGGCTTATCCTTCGCCGAGGGGGCAAACGGATCTGGTAAACAAGGGCTGGTAATTGAAAACTCTTGATTTTTCCTTAAATTCAACTATAATATAAGGGATATTGTGCAGCGTCGGAGTGTTTCCCCGGCGCTTGTTTTGTGAGTGAATGGTTCCGGGTCTGCACAGTCGTGCAAAATCCGCAGCATATAGAGATATATAGACCATTATTTGACATAGGAAAGGATAATGAACAAACCATGCATGCAAGAGAGAATCTTCGCAACATTGCGATCATTGCCCACGTCGATCACGGAAAAACGACGCTCGTCGACAAGCTGCTTCAACAATCCGGAACATTTCGCGAGCACGAAGCGGTACAGGAAAGAGCCATGGATTCCAATGATCTCGAGCGGGAGCGCGGAATTACAATTTTGGCGAAGAACACAGCCATTACGTATAAAGATTATCTGATTAACATTGTTGACACCCCGGGACACGCCGACTTTGGTGGCGAGGTGGAACGGATTATGAAGATGGTTGACGGCGTACTACTCGTAGTTGATGCTTATGAAGGCTGTATGCCACAGACGAAGTTCGTATTGCGCAAAGCGCTTGAGCAGAATCTGACACCTATCGTAGTTGTGAACAAAATTGACCGTCCTGCCGCTCGTCCGGCAGAGGTGATCGATGAAGTACTGGATCTGTTCATCGAGCTCGGTGCTAATGATGATCAGTTGGAATTCCCTGTCGTCTATGCTTCCGCATTGAACGGGACATCCAGTACGGACCCTGAGAAGCAGGATGAGAACATGCAGGCTCTCTATGAGATGATCGTAGATCATATCCCAGCTCCAACAGAGAAGGTCGATGAGCCTCTGCAATTCCTCGTTACTCTGATGGATTATAATGAATACCTTGGCCGTATTGCCATTGGTCGTGTGAACCGTGGCGTTATCCGTCAGGGACAACCGGTTGCAGTCATGATGCGTGACGGTAGCAAGAAGTCCGCACGGATCGAGAAGCTGTTCGGCTTCCAGGGATTGAAGCGTATCGAGACTGAAGAAGCTGGCGCTGGAGATATCGTAGCGATTGCTGGAATTAAGGATATCAATATCGGTGAGACGATTGCTGATCCGAATCAACCAGAGGCACTGCCTGTACTCAAGATTGATGAGCCTACGCTGCAGATGACATTCCTGGTTAACAACAGTCCATTCGCTGGACGCGAAGGTAAATGGGTTACTTCCCGTAAGCTGCGTGATCGTCTGCTGAAAGAGCTGGAGACGGATGTCAGCTTACGTGTTGATGAGACGGATAGCCCAGATGCCTTTATCGTATCCGGACGTGGTGAGCTTCACTTGGGTATTCTTATTGAGAATATGCGTCGTGAAGGCTATGAACTGCAAGTGTCCAAGCCTGAAGTTATCATTAAGGAAATCGACGGCAAGAAGATGGAGCCGATCGAGCGCCTCTTGATTGATATTCCAGAAGAGAGCATGGGATCTGTCATGGAAAGCCTGGGTATGCGTAAGGCGGAGATGGTGAACATGATCAATAATGGTAGCGGCCAGGTACGTTTGGAGTTCCTGATTCCGGCTCGTGGCCTGATTGGCTACAGCACGAACTTCCTGACTTTGACCCGTGGCTACGGTGTAATGAATCATGCATTTGACAGCTATGGACCACTGGTTGGTGGCCAAGTCGGCGGGCGTCATCAAGGCGTACTAGTCTCCACTGAGAATGGGACCTCCACATTCTACGGTATGCTGGGAGTAGAGGACCGCGGTATTCTGTTCCTTGAGCCAGGTACTGAGATCTATGAAGGTATGATTGTTGGTGAGCATACTCGTGATAACGACATCGTCGTGAATATCTGCAAAGAAAAGCAGCTGACGAACGTGAGATCGGCTACCAAGGATGATACGGTTAAGTTGAAAACACCACGTATCTTCTCACTGGAGCAGGCACTTGAATATCTGAATGATGACGAATATTGTGAGATTACTCCACAATCCATCCGTCTGCGTAAGAAAATTCTCAACAAGAGTGAGCGTGAGCGTGCCGAGAAGCAACGTAAAATGGCACAAGCGAATTCCTAATAGCACAGATCGGCAGTTTGGCCAGAGAGAGCATCTGTTCCAAATGCTGGTCAGCCGCGGCGGCGAGTCCCTTCCGGGGCTGCGCCGTTTCGCGTTTTTTTGGAGATTAAAAATTGTATTATACATTTCTAAGTACCGTCTGTCTCCTGTGAGAATAGATGGAAAGACGTTTGTTTTTTATATGATATCGCTAGATCTTGTGTCCTCATTATTTAAGCGAAAAGGTGTTGAATCATGAGCAACTCCCAGAATAATCTGCCTCCACGTCAACGAGCTGGAAAACGGGCCAAAGCAGGCAAAAAAAAGAAAAAAAGCTTCTTTCGCTCCTTCATGAAATTTGTTCTTTTCCTTATGATCATTGGATTGATTTCCGGAGGTCTATACGCATACTACATCATGAACAAGGTCGAGGCCGTTCTGGATACAGGAATCAATAAGCCCGTTCCACAGACGGAGTTAGCAGAGGCTAAGCCTCTGACGGTATTGCTGCTCGGGACAGACTATCGTCCGAAGCATCAGACCTACCTTACGGACGTGATTATGGTAGCTACATTGAATCCGAAGACAAAATCAGCGACGCTGGTATCCTTGCCACGTGATACAAAATTCGAGCTAGATGGCTACAGATCACGCAAGCTGAATGAATACTATCCGGTCTTCAAATCACGGGAAAAAGAGTCAGGTGTAAGTGCTGAGGAAGAAATGAAGAAGATGATCAGCGAGTATATGGGGCTGAAAATTGATTATGTGACCGTTCTGAACTTCCAGGGCTTCCGTGATGTGGTAGATGAGCTGGGAGGCGTCAGCGTTACGGTGGACAAGAACATGTGCTATCGTGATACAGCAGACGGTACTGACATCAATTTGAAGGCTGGAGAGCAGCATTTGAATGGTGATAAAGCGCTCGATTTTGTAAGATATCGCAAATCCAATTGCAGACCGCGTACCGCAGCTTCTGATGATTTTGAACGTAATCAGCGTCAGAACCAGGTGCTGCGTGCTTTGATTGATCAGATGCAGAGCTTTAATGGACTCACGAAATTCGGGAATGTCATTGAAGCCGTGGACAAAAACCTGACGATGGACATTGAGACAGCGCAAATGAAGAACCTTGTCTCTACTTATTGGAATATATCCAAGGACAATGTCACATACAATCCAGTAGCTGGTACTTGGCGAAGTCCGTATGTATATATTGACGAAGAGAAGCTGGAGGAAGCCAAGCAAGCTCTCAAGGCGGAATATGATGGAGCACACATCAAGAAGGATCTCGGTGGAACCGATGATAGTGGAGATGCTGGCAGCAATACATGACAACTCTAGCCTTTGAATGATACTATGATTCTGTGATATAATTTTTAATAAGTAAGAGTAGTGGTGCTGAGGGAGGGACGTAGATGTCCGAGATGGTCACCCATTTGCCAGATACGCTGTGGAATCAACTGCAGGAAGAGACTTTCGTCATCATCAATACGATTGATGCGGATAGTGGAGGACCCACTTCCACGGTGCTCTCCTGGATTTATGCGGTGAACCCTGCCACATTACGTATTGCTGTGGATCATCGTTCGCGTCTTGTTCACAACATGCACAAGTCTCCGCTGGTCACAGTGACTGTGTTCGGTGAAGGGACAATCTATGCCATTAACGGACGTGCCAGTGTTGTGCAGGACCCGTTGAAGGATGTACCTTTTAAAATTTGTTGCTTTGATATTACGATTGAGGCCGTTCGTAATGCCTTGTTTTATGGCATGGAGCTGGCTTCGCCGCCTCAATATGCAAGAGTTCAAGATGAGCGTGCAGCCCGGAAGCTGGATGCCCAGGTCTTTTCTGCCATGAAAAAAGCCTAGTGAGTGATCACTGGGCTTTTTCGTTTTTATTTGTGTATGGCTGGCCGGTGTTGGTTGTTGGTTTACCTTTATTCATCTGTGGCTCGTTCTCGGATATTTGAGTATCTGTAGACATTTGCGGAATTAAGCGTCCCATAATATCAGCCAGCTCCAGGCCAAATCCCTGAATGGGATGTCCCGCCCGGATATCTGCAGCCATTTCTGATAAGCGCTGGGTAATATCGGCGTCAGCCGTGACAAGGGAGTTGAGACCATCCGGGTCCTTATGAATGGCTTCGGCTACGGAATACTTGATGGTGCCTACATCGGCACGCTCCAGCTTTCCGTCCACATCAATGCCGACGATGGCCGTGTTGCCAAGAACTACACAGTTCGCATTCGCCACCCCGTTGACTCTGCGAGCTATTTTGGCTAGATGATCAGCCTGCTCAGTAGCATTAGCCTCCTGTGGTAGGCGGGCTACATCTTCTACGGGGTGAGCTGCAGGGCCATTTGGCACGCTATGCTCTCTAATATTTTGCTCTTGTCTGGATACACCACAGGCAGTCAGTACTAGACTGAGCAGCATGATACATGCATAGACTTTCACAAAGACTCCTCCTTTACTTGTATCTGATTCGTATGTTCCTCCCTGTTCTGAAAAGGAGGTGAGGCAATTTTAACGGGAACCTGCAATTATTGTGTCCGCCGGGAATATTAATATGTATGGAGCGCATGATTGTCCGTGCATGATCAGCATGTGCGTCCTGGAACAGATGCCGCTTTGGAGGGGATAGCTATGAAGAAAATATTTGTGATCGACACCAATGTCCTGCTTCATGATCCTAAAGCCATATTTGCATTCCAAGAACATGAAGTCATCATTCCCGCAGTGGTCTTAGAAGAAATTGACTCGAAAAAGCGCAATGCTGACGAGATTGGACGCAATGCCAGATACGTATCCCGTCTCCTCGATGCTCTAAGGGAGAGCGGTCATTTGCATAGTGGCGTACCGCTTCCGCATGGAGGCAGGTTGAAGGTGGAGCTCAATCATCGCAGCTTTTTGAAGGTACAAGAAATGTTCGGAGAACTGTCCAACGACAATCGAATTCTGGCCGTTGCTTTGAATTATCAGATGGAAGAGAAGGAGCAGGCTGAGCCGAAAACCGTAGTGCTTGTGAGCAAAGATGTACTTGTTCGCATCAAGGCTGATGTACTTGGGCTCATGACGGAGGATTTTCTATCGGATCGAACGGCAGGTCCTGAAGAGCTTTACTCTGGCTGCCTCACCATTCAGGTGCATCCTTCGATCATTGATGAATTCTATTCATTCCGGCAATTGGCCATTGCACCATTGCAGTTGTCCTTCAAGTTGTATCCTAACGAATTTGTCATTTTGAAGGATGAAATGGGCACAGGCAAATCGGCTCTATTACGGGTGAACAAGGAGGGAAGCAAGCTTGAGCCACTCTATCTGAGTAATGAGCCAGTGTGGGGAATTGCAGCCCGCAATGTTCAACAGAGAATGGCGCTGGAGCTGCTGCTCAACGACGATATACCTCTAGTTACGATTACGGGAAAAGCCGGTACGGGAAAAACCTTGCTCGCCCTCGCAGCGGGTCTGTTGAAGGTCGAGGATGAGCATAAGTACAAGAAGCTTCTGATTGCTAGGCCCGTCGTACCAATGGGGAAGGATATCGGCTACCTGCCAGGGGAGAAGGAGGAGAAGCTCCGGCCATGGATGCAGCCGATCTATGACAATCTGGAATATCTCTTTGACGTTAAGAAGGCAGGAGATATTGATAAAATTCTCATGGGACTTGGTAGCATCCAAGTCGAGGCTCTTACCTACATTCGCGGTCGTTCGATCCCAGGACAATTCATTATTATAGATGAAGCACAAAATCTGTCTCGACATGAAATCAAGACGATCGTCTCTCGTGTGGGAGAGGGCAGTAAAATCATTCTGATGGGAGATCCTGAGCAGATTGACCATCCTTATCTGGATGCGTCGAGCAACGGATTGACCTATGTTGTGGAACGATTTAGACAGGAGGAGATCAGCGGGCATATTACCCTTGAGAAGGGTGAACGCTCCAAACTGGCTCAACTGGCGGCAGATCTATTATAATAATCATTACTGATATGAAAAAAACCTTCAATGACCGAGACAGGTCGTTGAAGGTTTTTCCTTATAGCTTTTTCCGAATTTAAATGAAGATTTACGGATCAGAACTCAATAAGCTTAATGAACAACCTACAAGCTAAGCTCCAGGGTGACCTCCATAGTTCCGGGTATAATCCGAACATCGGTTGCTTTAACATAAGAGATTAGTTGCTGCGGATAAAATCCGAGATCGAATTCTTCGCCTAGCGCCTTTCGAGTTGACTCCGGTAACTCCAATCCGTTAAAGACCAAGCGTTCAACATGAAAAACTATTGCATTCTGTGTGTTATTTTCTACTGAATAGTAGCCAGCGATCAGCAGGTCCATGGAGCCGCTTTTCCCCTGTACCGTGATTTGATGCTGACCGAATGTGAAGCCAAATTGCTGGAACAAGCTGCTTTTGGATTTGAGGAACTGGTTAAAGGCTTGCTCCTGCAAGGTTATATGATATGTTCTGCCGTTGGTGGAAATGGCGCCAGGCTGACTTTGGATAAATGCTGGAAGGTCCTGCATGGCACTGGCAAGAGCCCGAAAGTGACGCTTAACCTCATAGAGCCCGATATTTTCCCAATAAGCTGTCATTTCCTCGGCTAACAGCCTGATATTTTCAGGATCTGAGCTATTCGCGATCTGAGCAGACACCTGATCCTTGAGTCTGGATAGTCGTTCTCGTTGTTCCAGTAGTCTACTTTTTACATTTGCTAATTCTGCAACGGTCCTAGCGGTATTCTGTTCTGTCCGGCGCAAAGCTTGATAATCGGATTGGTAGGCCGCGAGCACCTCTTGATCACGACTCATGATCAGATCGTAATAATCGTATAACGTTAGTAGCTGGTGTAAGTTCTCAGCTTCAAGAAGAGCCTGAAGCAACTGATCCCGATCACCCATATAATAAGCACGCACCACTTGAGAGGCGCGCTCCTGCTGTAACTGAATTTGCTCCTGTTGAGCTGCTAGTTGCACACTGAGCCGGGATTGCTGCTGGATTAATTGCTCCTGTTCACTGCTAATCCGCCCGATCTCGTGATCCATTTCAACGATCGAGAGACTGTCCTCCAGAATTCGCCTCGTCTCCTCACTCGTAGGAGCAGCATCTACGGGTGTGCCCCAAAGAACATAGACCAGTAATGCCAGAGCTACCAGTCTGATTCCCTTCACATAATAAGTAGTAGTCAATGCTCTTCTCCTTTAAATGATGGCTTGTAATGTATGTATATGAATGTAGCCCAGAATATAGCCTTCATCCATTGTAAAACATAAGTCGTACGCTTGAAACCATGAACTTTTTACATGAAAGAACCAAAATTAAAAATAAACGTATGGCGCATGCCCATTTTGGAAATACATTTTAGTATCAAATAGATTCTATGAACTCTACGAGAGGCATAGGAATGAAATGAGCAGCTTTTATACCTCATTCACATACCGGGACGGTTCCGGTTCATGAAGATGGTTATTTATGATGTTGTTAGGAGGGCATTGGCATGACAGCAGTTAGACAAGATGCATGGAGTGCGGAGGACGATCTTATTTTGGCTGAAGTCACTCTGCGCCATATTCGCGAAGGCGGGACACAGTTGGCCGCTTTTGAGGAAGTAGGGCAGAGGATTGCCAGAACATCTGCAGCCTGCGGCTTCCGCTGGAACAGCTGCGTTCGCAAGAGATATGAAGAAGCCATCAGCAATGCTAAGGCACAGCGCCAGAAAAGAAGCTATCTCAGAAAGCAGAGCTCTGTAGTTGTATCCCAGATAGCCTCCTATGACGGATTGGTGGAGGATAGCAAGTACAAGCTGGATTCGATGAATGAAGAAACGCTTTCTATGGATGCAGTTCTGCGATTTTTGCGTCAGTGGAAAGGAAACTATCAGGAATCGGTGCGACAAGTGAAGGTGCTTGAGAAGGAGCTACGGGATAAGGAAGAAGAGTTAGGCGAACTGCGCCGGGTAAATGACCGTTTATCCAAAGAGGTCAGCGAAGTGCAGACGGATTATAGAGTCGTTAACGATGATTACAAAGCGTTAATCCAGATCATGGATCGTGCTCGTAAACTTGCATTTCTCAGTGAAGAAGAGGAAGAACTGAAATCTCGCTTCAAAATGGATGCTAATGGCAATCTGGAGCGAATCGAGTAGTGAGTATAGGAAATTAAGGTACAAAGAGAGCTGTCGACTTGCATAATACTATGCGAGCGGACGGCTCTTTTTTAGCTAAAAAATTGCTGAAGCGTGTGTGTATCTTCGTATATTACGCTATAGTATACATTGTTAGTGTGGTCGGCCTGAAGTGATTTGAGTGTAGACCTTTTTCCCTGGACTACGATTATGTTGTATAGTAAGAAGAATAACATGTCATCCACTCAGGAACACGATTGTGCTAAATACACGAATAGCATATGCCATTGAGACTGGGTTTGGGGCGTATCATTCGTTAAATTTATTATAGACATGGAGGAATCCAATGCAGATTCAAATTATCGGTGGTGGTGCATTGGGACTACTACTCACGGGTAGACTAGTAGGTGCAGGGAATGAAGTTACCTTGTGGGTGCGCACCTTGGAGCAGGCTCATGCACTAGAAACAAAGGGTGTTACTGTAATTGAGCAGGATGGAAGGCAGAACTGTTATGCTGGAGATAGAATGATAGTCCGTCCTATGCAAGACTGGAACAGGACTCATGGCAATGCGCATAGTCAGGTCAGCCCAACTCCAACAGTTGTTTTGCTGGCTACCAAGCAAGGAGCAGTGGAAAATATAGCTGCGAGCATGAATAAGGCTGTTAATAATCTACATATTATATGCTTTCAAAATGGTGTTGGACATATCGAGAAAATTGCAAGCTTACTTCCCAGGGCTAGAGTTCGACCAGCCGTGACTACGGAAGGGGCCAAAAGATTAGATGCAACTACAGTAGTCCACGCAGGTTCGGGGGAGACAGAGATTGGAAATGATGTAGCTAGGGGCGAAGCTGAAGACGCTTCAAGCTTGCTACAGCATGCTGACCAGGTAGATGAATTAGATCAAGCACTAATCGCCTTATTCAATGAGGCAGGATTTTCCTCGCACATGTCGAATGAAATCGATACAGCCATCTACCGCAAGCTATTGTTCAACTCCATCATTAACCCACTTACAGCTATTTGGAGAATTACGAATGGTGAGCTCCTGCAATCTGAACGACGAATCAGGCTTATGAAAGAGCTATATAATGAAGCAATTATTATCTATCAAGCAAATGGAATTGCAACTAGCTCAAATTGGTGGGAGGAACTGCTCAGTGTATGCCGTGCTACAGCAGCGAATCAATCCTCTATGCTGACTGATGTACTTCATGAACGGCAGACAGAGATTATGGCCATTAACGGCGGGCTTGTAAATCTTGCAGCCAAGGCTGGAATAGCAGCACCTTCGCATCGTATGCTCCTTGAGCTGATAGCGGGAATACAAATCGAAGAGAGGTGACGCCAATGGACTTCTTGCACAATACCTTCATTGTATTGAGTTTGCTTCCTTTTTTTCCTTTTTTGATCGTGTATTTCACAGTGTATGCCCTCAAAAAAGATAAAAAACAAGCACTACTTACTGCGTTTGACATCACCACTGTCTTCCTGGTCGTATCTGTAGCGGCACTATTCAATAATATTTTCAATTCATCATTTGGCTTTTACTTAATCCTGCTGCTGCTAATAATTATGATGGGATTCATTGGCGGTGCTCAGAACCGTCTTAAAGGTGAGGTGAATTGGACAAGATTATTCAGAGCCGTGTGGAGAATAACATTTATTGGAACAAGCATATGTTACGCTCTATTTACTATTATTGGACTTTTTAGATACATATTCAATATGATGTAAACATAAATGACATAAGATGTGCCGGATTACATAAAAAAGTCGCATTTTTTTGAAAAAATCCTCGAAATTAAGGGATCAAATGTAGATTTTTTTGACCGGTGGTTGTATAATCTATAAACATATACCACATTCACTTAGGGGGAAAAGCTAGATGAAAAGGAAAAGTACGTTAGTCCTTTTGACACTGATCCTGGCTCTGGGTTCGCTGCTTGCAGCTTGCTCGTCCAACAACGGGAACAGTGCACAAAGTCCTGAAGGCAACACATCTCCATCTGAACCGGTAGCTGCAGCTGACCAGGTATTGCGCATTAACCTGAGTGCAGAACCACCAACTTTTGACCCGGCTCAAGCACAAGATAGCCAAACAAACACAGTGCTGAAGACGATGTATGAAGGTCTGGTAAGAATCGGTGCAGACGGTAAAGAACAACCAGGTACAGCTGAGTCTTGGGAAATTTCCCCTGATGGTCTGACTTACACGTTCAAGCTTCGTCAAGATGCTAAATGGAGCAATGGTGATCCTGTAACTGCTAATGATTTCGTATTTGCTTGGCAGCGTGTGCTTGATCCAAGTACAGCTCCTGCTCCTCCTTATGCTTATCAGTTGTACTACCTCAAGAATGCTGAATCGTACAACCTGAAACAAGGCGTTACTGATTTCGCAGATGTGGGTGTTAAAGCAATCGATGAGCACACACTCGAAGTAACTTTGGAAAATCCAACTCCTTACTTCTTGGGTCTGACTGCTTTCTACACATACTACCCAGTTCACAAATCCGTTGAGGGTAACGAGCAATGGGCAGTTAACAAAGATAGCATGATTGTAAATGGACCTTTCACTCTGACTGAGTGGACTAAAGGCCAAAAGATCGAAGTTACTAAAAACGAAAACTACTGGAACAAAGATGACATCAAGCTGAGCAAAATTTCTATGTCTCTTGTTAACAGTGGTGCTACTGAACTTGCTTCCTACAGAAGTGGTCAGCTTGACTACACTGGACATCCTAACGGTGAGATCCCTACGGATCAAATTCCAGGCGTGAAGCAAGAGCTTCCTAACGAGTTCAAAATCACGGGTATCGCAAGTACCTACTATTATATGTTCAACGTAACTGAAAAACCGTTTGACAATGTTAAGATCCGTAAAGCATTCGCGATGGCAATCGAAAGACAGCCTATCGTTGACAATGTAACTCAAGGTGGACAATTGCCTGCATTTGGATTCGTACCTCCAGGTATCAAGGGTGCATCCGATGAGTTCCGTAAAGAGCATGCAGACAGCGGCTACTTCACTGAGAACGTAGAAGAAGCTAAGAAATTGCTTGAAGAAGGTATGAAGGAAGAAGGCTACACTACTCTTCCAGAAATCACATTGCTGTACAACTCCAGTGAAGCGCACCAAAAAATCGCTTTGGCTGTAGCTGACATGTGGAAACGTAACCTTGGTGTTGATGTGAAGACACAAAACCAAGAGTGGGGCGTATTCCTTGAAAACCGTAAGCAACTGAACTATCAAGTTGCACGTGCTGGATGGTCTGCTGACTATAACGATCCAATCAACTTCCTGGATATGTGGACAACAGGCAACGGAAATAACGATTCCGGTTATGCCAACCCAGAATATGATGCACTGATCAAAGCTACACGTAGTGAAACTGATCAAGCGAAACGTATGGAAGAATTTGCAAAAGCAGAAAAACTTCTGATTCAAGATGATGTAGTTGTAGCTCCGATCTATTACTACACTAACGTTTCTTTGACCAAGCCTAACGTAAAAGGAATCGCACTTGATTTCAGTGGAGCTATTGACTTTACTAGAGCTTACCTGACTCAATAATAACAAATGAAGTGCTTCTGAAGTTGGATAGACGCTTCGGGATATATGTGTGGTTACTCCATATATATCCCGATTTTTTTGTGTGCCTTATTTATATCCAGTTTCTTGTAACTTTGAAAACAAATAGGATTAGACAACCTAATTCTGTTTCGATAAAATTGTACTTATGACTAAAAAATAGGGAGGTGCAGACGGGCAATGCTACGTTATTTGACGAACAAGTTCTTATTCATGCTGTTGTCTTTGTTTATTCTGATTTCGGCTACGTTTTTTCTGATGAAAGCCATTCCGGGCAACCCATTTCTGAGCGAGAAAGCAACGTCTCCCGAAATTCAGGCTCGCCTGATGCAGCAGTATGGTTTAGATAAGCCTGTCTATGAACAGTATTTTAAATACCTGGGTGATATCGCAACTGGTGATTTTGGAATCTCGATGAAGAAGCTGAATCAAAATGTTGGAGATATTATTAGCCAGACGTTCCAGGTATCACTGAAGCTCGGGCTTGTAGCGATTGTGGTGGCAGTCATTCTGGGTATTGCACTCGGTATGCTTGCAGCACTCTACCATCGAAAACTGATTGATAATCTCGCGATGTTCCTCGCTGTATTAGGGATCGCTGTTCCAAGCTTTGTGCTTGCATCACTGATCCAGTATTTCTTCGGACTGAAGCTCGGTTGGTTCAATGTTATGGGCTTTGAAGGTCCACTGGACTATGTCTTGCCGGTAGCTGCTTTGACGGCACAGCCGATTGCGTTTATCGCTCGTTTGACACGTTCCAGTATGCTTGAGGTTCTGCATGCAGAATACATCAAGACGGCTAAGGCCAAAGGTCTGAATGCCATTACAATCATGTTCAGACACGTGATTCGTAATGCGATCATGCCTGTAGTTACCTACGTTGGACCTATGACAGCAAATATTATTACAGGTTCTATCGTTATTGAAAGAATTTTTGGAATCGGCGGAATTGGTAAGGTTCTGGTTGAGAGTATTACAACTCGGGACTACACTATGATCATGGGTGTTACCATCTTCTACGGTGCCATACTGATGTTGGCTCGCTTTATTACGGATATCGCTTATGCATTAATCGATCCCCGTATCAAGCTAACCAGCAGGAAGGAGGGCTAAGCTTTGTCAGCAACTGAACATGAACTAAACGTGAACAAGCAAGGGCTGAAGCCAGATGACTTCCGCCAGGTTGGAGCGAATCGTCAGGATTCAGAGATTATCAAGCGCGAAAGTCTTTCGGCTTGGCGTGATGCATGGGAGCGTCTGCAGCAGAACAAGGTAGCCATGACAAGCCTTGTTATTCTTGCCTTGATTGTCCTGACTTCCATCGTAGGTCCATGGATTTCACCTCACGATTTCTATTCGAATGATCTGTTGAATACGAATAAGCCGCCTTCAGCTGAGCATTGGTTCGGTACGGATGATCTGGGACGTGACGTGTTCGTTCGTACATGGATGGGCGCTCGTATTTCCCTGATTATTGGTGCTGCGGCTGCTATGATTGACTTGCTGATCGGTATTATTTACGGCGGTATTATGGGTTACTTTGGTGGACGTGTGGATGAGTTCATGAACAAGTTCTCTGAGATCATCTATTCCATTCCTTATCTGCTCGTAACAATTCTGTTGCTGGTCGTGATGGAGCCAAGTGTAATCACCATTATTGTCGCATTATGTGTGACGGGATGGATTAACATGTCCTGGATTGTGCGTGGCGAAATGATGCAATTGAAGAACCGCGAGTTCGTGCTTGCTTCCCGTTCCATGGGTGCTGGTGCAGACCGTCTGATCTTCCGTCATTTGCTGCCGAATGCTGTAGGGCCGATCATCGTTACTCTGACATTGACGGTTCCACAAGCGATCTTCGCAGAGGCGTTCCTGAGCTTCCTGGGACTAGGTGTACAAGCCCCACAAGCATCGCTTGGCTCCATGATCGAATCTGCGTTGACTGGATGGATGTACTTCCCATGGCGTATGCTCTTCCCGGCTACTCTGATTGCACTGATTATGCTGTGCTTCAATATGTTTGGTGATGGTCTGCGTGATGCGCTTGATCCTAAGCTTAAGCGTTAAGAGATAGCATGTGGCGGTACTATGCAGCCAAGTGGTATGATCTCTTCACGAGAAATACCTGTATACTGTATATTTCGAGAGGTCAGCTGTTGATCCTCATTTAATCTTATATCCCAGTATGTCTGTGTCCGAAGCTGCAGCACATCGGTCAATCCGGATCGTTGATCGGAGTGCTACAGCTGCTAAGGGCCGCTATTCGGGGATTTTTGAGCATACAAGTCAGACATAACCCGTAAGATCCAGGCACTTATTTGAACGAGGGATTTGACTGAATTTGCATCCAATGGCGACAGGGGGGACCGTATCGTGAGCAAAAATTTAATCGAAGTAAGTGGATTGAAGAAGCATTTTAACGTAGGTAAGGGTCGGGTGCTGAAAGCAGTAGATGACCTGAATTTCTACATTCGTGAAGGCGAGACACTGGGCATGGTTGGAGAGTCCGGATGCGGTAAGTCCACTGCTGGCCGTACCATTCTTCGTCTGTATGAACCAACGGCTGGAAGTGTCTCCTTCAATGGTACGGACATTTACAAGCTGTCACCTGGTAAAATGAAAGCAATGCGTCGTGACATGCAAATGATCTTCCAGGATCCTTATGCATCATTGAACCCACGCTTCACAGTATCCGATATAATCGGCGAAGCACTCGATATTCACCATATGGCTGGTTCACGTGCAGAACGCAAGAAGCGTATTGAGGAGCTGTTGGACCTTGTAGGTCTGAACCCGGATCACGCTTCCCGTTATCCGCATGAATTCTCCGGTGGACAGCGCCAGCGGATCGGGATTGCACGTGCCTTGGCTGTGAATCCAAAGTTCATTATTTGTGATGAGCCGATCTCTGCACTGGACGTATCGATCCAGGCTCAGGTAGTTAACCTGTTGAAGGAGCTTCAAGAGCGTCTTGGGCTGACATACTTGTTCATCGCTCATGACTTGTCCATGGTTAAGCATATCAGTGACCGTGTAGCGGTAATGTATATGGGTAAAATGGTGGAATTGGCTGACAGTGAAGAGCTATACTCCAATCCTGTCCATCCTTACACGAAGATGCTGCTATCCGCTATTCCTCTTCCAGACCCGGACGTTGAAGCGAACAAGAAGCGGATCTTTATGCCAGAGGATGGTATTGAAGTGGGAGATGACAATGGTGACCCATTGGCTGCGAAGAAAAAGGTATTTAACCTTGAGAACTCCAAGCTGGTAGAGGTATCCAAAGGTCATTTCGTGGCTGAGCCTTACGCTTGATTGAGGCCCTGCAGGGCTGGAATTAGAAGCTTAAGTAATTCATTGCTCCATATAAGATATCCGGCTGCTTTGCGTGGCTGGGTATCTTTTTTTCATAATAAAAAAATCTGTTCATCATTTCTTTTGACGTAGGGCAGTTGTATTGGGTACAATCAAATAGGTTAGCTGCAGAATAGGAGGCCTACTCATGAATATCGTTCCTGAGGCGCTTCGTGCAGGCTCGATCCTGGCCGAAGATTATGCACGAGGAACCGTTAAGGCAATGGAGTTGTATACATACGACATACGTCAAACGGATACCTATGCACTTCGGGCGAAGCGTCTGGATGCTACTACTGAGCTGCGCATGAACCGTGAAGAGGTTGTGCGCTGTCTAGAATTATATAATACTCGTCACAATGCACATGAAGCTGTTAAGGCATCTTTGGACCGCCTTAAGCGGCCTGAGACACTGGTCATCGTAGGAGGGCAGCAGAGCGGACTTTTATCCGGTCAGTTGCTAGTTATTTACAAAGCTATCACGATTATCAAAACAGCAAAAGAAGCAGAAGCGAAGCTCGGACGCCCTGTGGTACCTGTATTCTGGATTGCAGGTGAGGATCACGACTGGGATGAGGTTAACCAGAGCTACGTTATGTCAGGAGCCTCATCACCGCTCAAGCTGGCGCTCTCCGCCCAGCCATCGGGTCGTAGTCAGGTGAGCGAAGTGGAAATTACCAGCGAGGAATGGGCGCAGCTCCTGCGTGATCTGGAGCAGAATTTACCGGATTCTGAGCATAAGGGTCAGCTACTGGAGAACCTCCAAGGGCTATTGTATGCATCAGTTACATTAAGCGAAGCTTTTGCCAAGATCCTGGGGATGCTGTTTGGCCCATACGGACTCATTCTGCTGGATTCGGCAGATCCAGAGCTAAGACGGCTGGAGCAGGCTATGTTCGAGCGTCTAATTCAGGAAAATGAAGTGCTGAATCGAGCCTATCAGCAGGCTGAACAACAGGTTATCGAGCGTGGCTACTCTCCACAAGCCGATGTAGTAGATGGAGGGGTGAACCTCTTCTACATTCATGAAGGAGAAAGACTATTACTATTTAGGCAACGGGATCGGTTCATGGATCGTCGTGGTCAAGTGGTGTTCAGTCAGGAGGAGTTGCTTCAGCAGCTTCGACTTCATCCCGAACGATTCAGCAACAATGTCCTCACACGGCCATTAATGCAGGATTACTTACTTCCAGTGCTAGGAACTGTGCTTGGCAATGGTGAAATCTCTTATTGGGCGTTGACCCGCCGAGCCTTTGAAGTCATGGGTATGGAAATGCCACCGTTGCTTCCACGCATGTCCTACACACTTGTGGAGCCAGTCGTGTATAAGTATATGACCAGGTACGATGTTACCTTCGGAGATGTATTGTATGGGCTGGATCAGAAGAAGCAGCAATGGCTGTCTGCTCAGGATGATTACGGAATGGAAGAAGAGTTCGGACGTGTCCGAAGCCAATTCCGTACATTATATGAACCTCTGCTTGAGCGGGCTACGACGATTGAGAAAGGGCTGGCACGGGTGGGTGCAACGAATCAGTCCAAAATTGAAGAGCAACTGTCTTACCTAGAGTCGAAAGTACAGGAAGCCTTGGAGCGCAAGCATGAGACAGCCTTGAACCAGTGGAATCTGATGGGTGCATCGTTATTTCCGCTGGAGCGACCACAGGAGCGAGTGTATAATATACTTCTGTATATGAACCGTTACGGGAATCAGTTGCTTGAACAGCTTATGGATATTGAGCTGGATTGGGAGCATCTCCACCGAGTGGTGTATTTGTAAGGGAACATCCTTGCTGAGCGAGGATGTCCATATTTTCAAAGGAGGCAGTACTATGACATCGGCATCTCTCCAAAATAGCATCATCACAGATATTTCACTTGCGGGTGAAGGTCATCTGAAAATTGATTGGGTAGAAGCGCACATGCCAGTGCTCAATCGGATTCGCAAGCAATTTGAAGCAGAGCAGCCGTTCGCTGGCTTGAAGGTAACGATCTGTCTTCATCTTGAGGCCAAGACAGCGTATCTTGCCAAAGTGGTCCAGGCGGGCGGCGCTGAAGTAACAATTACCGGAAGTAACCCACTATCTACACAGGATGATGTATGTGCAGCCTTGGTGGAGGACGGAGTTACAGTATTCGCGAAATACAATCCTGATCCGTCAGAATTCAAGGCGCTGCAGATCAAGGCTTTGGAGACCAAGCCGGACCTGATTATTGATGATGGTGGGGACCTCGTGACCTTGCTGGAATCCGAACGTCCAGATTTGGCTGCTACCATTCGTGGTGGAGCCGAAGAGACTACGACAGGTATTATCCGCCTCAAGGCGCTTGCTAAGGAAGGTAATTTGAAGTTCCCGATGGTGGCTGTCAATGATGCCTATTGTAAATATTTGTTCGACAACCGCTATGGTACCGGGCAATCTGCATTTGATGGCATTATCCGTACTACTAACTTAGTCATTGCTGGCAAGACGGTAGTCGTTGTAGGCTACGGCTGGTGCGGTAAGGGAGTAGCGATGCGTGCCAAGGGACTTGGAGCCAATGTAATTGTGACGGAAGTAGATGCGATCAAGGCTGTAGAGGCGCATATGGACGGCTTCCATGTCATGCCGATGGTAGAGGCTGCCAAGCAGGGTGACTTCTTCATTACGGTTACTGGGAATAAAGCAGTTATCTCTGGAGAGCATTTTGATGTCATGAAGGATGGAGCTGTATTGAGCAATGCAGGGCACTTCGATGTAGAGGTGAGCAAGCCAGCAATGCTGGAGCGTTCAAGCTCTGTACGGACGGTGCGCCGTAATATCGAGGAGTATACCTTCAAGGACGGACGCAAAATGTATCTGATTGCCGAAGGTCGCCTGGTCAACCTGGCTGCTGCTGACGGGCATCCTGCTGAGATTATGGATACAACCTTTGCGCTGCAAGCACTTGGTCTGAAGTATGTGAACGATCACTATAATGAGCTGCAAGCAACAGTCGTGAATGTGCCTTATGAGATTGATGAGCAGGTAGCACGCTTCAAGCTGGAGAGCCTGGGCATTGGCATTGATACGCTGAGCGAAGAGCAGATCAAATATCTGGATAGCTGGAACGCTTGATTTGGAGTAAACAGGATCACAAATAAAGCGACGATATCAGACGGACATGGAGTCCTTTGATATCGTCGCTTTATTTATGTGTGCTTAGCTTTTTCTCTTCTTAAAACCAATGATGATGATCGGTACTAAAGCCAATATACCAATAGCGAACAATATAACCGAAAGAGGGGGAGTGGTTGTCGCAGGCTCACTAAAATCAAATGAAGCGGATCCCATAATGATTGCACCATCTCTGGTTGTCGGGCTAGATCGCTCTGACTTGATTTGTTTAATTTTCTGATCGAACAAGGACTTCGTAATGGTCTTGGTGGAACTGGGGTTAAGGTTATTGATATTAAGTTTATCCGTAGTGCTTAGGTCCATAACTCGTTCTTGATCTCCACCCTCAATCAGTAAGGCTGAAGGCCGTATCGTATGTCATCAATGAGCTTTAGCTGTTCATCAGGGTGAAGATTCGTTTCAACTGCCGTAATTACGCTTTCAGGATATACAAAAGTGCTAATACTCGATACCTTCCACTGTCCTGAATCATTATTACTATAAATGGTTCCAGTATCTTGCTCGTTAACACTAATTGAAAATACATAACCGCTAAAATTAGTATCACTGTTATATACATCATCAGAAATCGTATAGAAGGCTCTTCCGTCGCTTAATTTAGCTTTAGTAAAATCTTCGTTTTCAGTTAAACCATAGTCTTCTTTCACCGCATTTAGAGAATCTAGGTAATTTGCTCTAAAATCTGCTTCGATTTCTTTCCTAATTTGAGGCTCGGGAATTCCTTCATTAGCATGGGCTAAGGAATCCGTATCAAAGCTAAATAAAAATATACTCAACACAATACATAGTGTATAAATAAATGTTCTTTTCAATGTGTTACCCTCCTTAAAATATGTTTTACGCAAAATGATAACTCTTGTTTTACAATTATAAATTATTTACTTCACATAAACGGTGCTCAAGGTGTTTCGCCAATCCCAAGCACTATTGCTTACAAATTCATTGTAATTTTTTAATATATCCTGTCCCGTCAGCGGGATCGATGTAATAAACATTTCGAACTGATTTATTTGTGTCTTGATAGTAGCCCTTTATTAAAAGAGCATGTCCATTACCATCCGTCCAAGCGATGGCAGCACTAAGGTTCATGTTTTTATCAATGTTACTTATAATTTCGCCAAATGACACGCTATTAAGAATGGTTGTTGATCTTATATTCCAGTTAGATAAGGCATTCTTCATATCGATTACAGTGCCTGTCTTATTAACTGCTGAACCATAGATCTTTGTAACAATTTGTGATTGAGTTGCATTTGCGCCGAGATAGTTTGCCAACATGCTTGTAACAGCAGCCCAACATTCCAAACTTTAATCTGGATTTATTTGTAACAAACTTAACAATAACTTACGCGCGACGTCGAAGTAAGATGAATAGTGTCGAATTGGGAAAAATATAATTATTTTACATTTATTATTTGAAATTATAAGTTTTTCTTTGTTTTTGGAACTTGCGTAGATAAAGGGTTTTGATTTTTTTTAACGAATCTATTATGCTTAGGTGGTGGAAAGTGGGTCAAAGTGGGAGATTGGGGTAAGGAGTTGAGCTAAACGGTGTTTATGGGGGAGTTCCAACATAGCATGGATGACAAAGGGCGCTTAACTGTCCCATCCAAATTCCGTGATGCTCTCGGAGCCTCATTTGTCGTTACCCGCGGTCTTGACCAATGCTTATTCGTATATCCCATGGAAGAGTGGGGCAATATGGAGCAGAAGCTAAAAGCACTGCCGATGATGAAAGCCGATGCACGCGCCTTCAGTCGCTTTTTTTTCTCGGGGGCAACCGAATGTGAACTGGATAAGCAAGGCCGGGTTCATTTGCCTGGAAATCTGCGCGAATATGCCAAGCTGGATAAGGATTGTGTGGTGCTTGGGGTATCCTCGCGCGTAGAGATATGGAGCAAGGAGACGTGGGAGCAGTATTTCAACGAGTCAGAGCATACTTTTAATGAGATTGCCGAGAAACTGGTTGATTTTAACTTTGAATTATAATGTCTGGAGGTCTAACGCTTGTTTCACCATATTACCGTACTCAAGGAAGAAGCGACGGATGCTCTGCAGATCAAGCAGGACGGGATTTACGTGGATTGTACACTAGGTGGGGCAGGGCATAGCTCTGTTATTGTGTCCCAGCTAGGTCCACAAGGAAGACTTATAGCCTTCGATCAGGATGACTGGGCACATGAAAATGCACAGCACAAGCTTGCGGAGTATATGGACAGAGTCACCTTGGTTAAGTCCAACTTCCGACATCTGCAAGAGGAGTTAGCGCGCTTGAACGTGCCAATGCTGAATGGGGTTCCCCAGGTAGATGGCATTTTGATGGATCTTGGAGTCTCATCACCTCAGTTCGATGAAGGCGATCGGGGCTTCAGCTATAATCACGATGCTCCGCTAGATATGCGAATGGATCAGGACGGTCCTCTTACCGCCAGAGACATCGTGAACGAATGGAGCGAGCAGGAGATTGCGCGCATTTTGTATCAATACGGTGAAGAGAAATTCTCCAGAAGGATTGCGAAAGGGATTGTGGAGTATCGTGTGCATACCCCAATCGAGACAACAGGTCAACTGGTTGAATTGATCAAGGAAGGAATTCCTGCTGCTGCCAGACGAACGGGCGGCCATCCCGCGAAGCGAAGCTTTCAGGCTTTGCGGATCGCTGTCAATGATGAGCTTGGGGCACTAGAGGATGTGCTTCATCAGTCTGTCAATTGCCTGGCGCCCGGTGGGCGTGTATCTGTGATTACCTTCCATTCGCTTGAGGACCGGATTTGCAAGCAGATTTTTGCAAGCTATCTGGAGAAATGCACATGCCCGCCAGATTTCCCAATGTGTGTATGTGGTCGCAAGGGAATCTTGAAGCTGGTCAATCGCAAGCCGCTGGTGGCTGGCGAGGAGGAGCTGAAGTTGAATCCTCGTTCTCGTTCTGCGAAGCTACGTGCGGCGGAGAAGCTGTGATTTTGAAAAAAATATGATTAAGATAAGGAGCGATTGGATGGCTTATACACGCGGAAATCTTGCTGTCAAGCAAAAAGAAGAGCAGCAGCGATCGAGTCAGCAGCGCTACCGGGAGACGACGAAGGTTGTAACCCGGCGGCGTGAGCTACCGATTCGGGAGAAGCTGTTGTATTTGACGACGATTGTGGCCTGTGTAGTGGTTGCCGGATTTTTAATTGGGCGCTATGCACAGATGTATCAACTTAATACGTCGATTCATAGGGCAGATGTAGCAATCAGTACATTGAATACATCCATAGCCGAGCTTCAGGTGGAGAAGGAGAAGCTTGAGAATCAGGTTTTGCCAAAGGCAAAAGAACTGGGTTACATAGAGCCAACGCAGCTGCCCATTCGTGTGAAGCAAAATGTGACGTCTAGCGTATCTACTGAGAGCAATAGTAAATAGCAGCGGATAGAAAGGTTGAATGTCATGTTGAAAAGAGTAAAGCTACGCTCCCTGCTAATTCTGGGTTGTGTAACCTTCTTTTTTCTCGTGCTGGTGTTCCGCGTGTTCTGGATTCAGGTGGTAAATGGGGAGGAATGGCAGGACCAGGTTCAGACCATGATCCAGAAAGATCAGGTAATTAAGGCCAGCAGGGGAACAATTACTGACCGTAACAATGACGTTCTGGCTACCGACGCTCCCGCATATACCGTTGTAGTGAATCCGAAGATCATTCAGGAATACAATCTGGAGGATGAAGTCGTAGCTCGTCTCCACACGTTACTGAACAAGCCGGAGTCCGAAATCAAACAGCATGTGCGCAACAAGAAAGAGGATGGGGAGTATCGTGAATATCGTGAGGTGCGTCAGGAGGGCTGGAAGATTGAGCCTGCTCTTGCACGCAAGATTGACGAATTCAATGAAGAGCTGAAGCAGAAGCACAAAGTGCTTAACGCCGTGTTCACGGTGAAGGAGACCAAGCGTTTCTACCCACAGAACAACTTGGCTGCCCATGTGTTGGGGTATGTGAACAAGGAGGGAAATGCTGTAACTGGCCTTGAGGCCTATTACGATAATGAGCTGAAGGGGATAGACGGCAAGCTCCTCTACGAGCGGGATCGCAAAGGGGTTAGCCTTCCGAACTCGGAGCAGGTCTATGAGCCAGCTGTCAATGGTAAAAAGTTAAGGCTGACAATCGACGACAAGATTCAATATTATATTGAAGAGGCAATGGAGGAGGCTTTTGCCAAATACAACCCGATCAGTATGACGGTGATTGCAGCAGATCCCAAGACGATGGAGATTTTAGGCATGGCCAATCTGCCAACCTATGACCCCAATACGTATGGTCAGACCAAGGATCAGAAGAACTTTATTAATCATGCTCTTCAGTCGATCTATGAGCCGGGATCAACCTTCAAAATTGTAACGCTTGCCGGTGCAGTGGAGGAGAAAATGTTCAACCCGAATGCTCATTTTGTCTCCCAGAGAACCGTAATAGGTGGCTTCCGAATCAGTGATAACGGTCGATACTATGGAGATATGTCATATCTGGCTGGGGTTAAACGTTCAAGTAACATAGCCTTTGTCAATCTGGGCTTCCGTATGCTAGGTCGGGAGAAGCTCCGCCATTATATTGATGAATTCGGTTTTGGTAGCAAGACAGGGATTGATCTCCCTGCTGAGGTACCGTCTCCAATCAAAGAGCTTGTCTATGATTCCGAAGTGGCTGCTGCTGCCTATGGTCATGGTCTTGTACAGGTTACGCCGATCCAGCAGGTGGCAGCGATCTCAGCCATCGCAAATGGTGGTAAGCTCATGGAGCCGCATGTCGTCAAAGATATTATAGATACAGAGACTGGGGCAATACAAACCATTCAACCAAAGGTAATCCGTCAAGTCATCTCCGAGAAGTCTGCGAAGGATGTCAGCGGTTATCTGGAGCAGGTAGTAGCTGACCGCGATATCGGTACTGGGCGCTACGCATACATAGATGGTTATCGTGTAGCGGGTAAGACAGGAACGGCGCGTAAGGTTGTTAACGGAAAATATGATGAGAACAAGGACGTAGTGTCATTTATCGGCTTTGCACCCGTCGATGATCCGAAGATAGCAGTGCTGGTCGTAATTGACGAACCGCGTGTAGCCAATGTTGGGGGCGGTACAGCAGCTGCTCCGATCTTCAAGGAAATTGTCTCTCAATCCCTGCAGTATATGGGCGTGCCTAAGGCTAATAGCAAGGGAGAAGGCGAGAAGAAGACGTCCAAAGCCTTTAAGCCCTTCAATGCTCCACAGCTAACAGGCAAGACGAGAAAAGATGCCCAAAATATGCTACTACAGCAAGGTGTAGCTTATGAGACAGTCGGTAAGGGTTCTACCGTTGTCCGTCAATATCCAGCACCTTCTGCGCTAATGACTCCGGGCCAGCGGATGTATTTGCTGACAGAGGATAGCGGTAATATGGAGATTCCGGATTTGACAGGAGTGTCGTTACGAGACAGCCTGGAGCTACTGACCTTGATGAAGATTAGTGCGAAGATTGATGGAGAAGGCTATGTTATTCGTCAGAAAGAAGAGAAGCAGGGGGATAAGCGAGTGCTCTCGCTCTTGCTGCAGCCTGCAAAGGAGACGGTGACAGGCGTCGTTCCAGAGCTATCTGAAGATACGAATGAGGAGACAGACGGGAAGACGCAGGAAGAGGATACAGATGCACCTGGGGATTCAGCGGATGAATCCGGGGTTGAATTAGAATCAGAGGCATCTAGTACCACCTCTGCTCCTTAATAGCAGGTTCTTCAAGAGCAGGCTCTTCGGTGGTTTTATCTAGTAGGGACAAATGTTCTAAACCCGCTGAGATTCGAATAGTCATGATGTAGACAAGTCATGAGCTAATGGATCTTAAGCGGGGAGGGAACGGTGTGAAGGTCTCCAATGTTAGACTAAGAAAAAGATTGTTATGGACGCTGGCGGGGTTATTGATCCTGTTCGCGTCCTTGCTGATTCGACTTGCTTATGTTCAGTTGGGCATGGGAACAGAACTGGCAGCGAAGGCTGAAGATTCCTGGAGGCGCAATATCGTCTTTGCAGCCAAGCGAGGCCAAATTGTAGACAGGCAGGGCACAGCTCTTACGTATAATATTACTTCGCCTACGGTTATCGCAATCCCGGTGCAGGTGAAGGACCCGGAGCAGACGGCGAAGAAGCTGGCTCCTATCCTGGAGATGAGCGAAGAGAGCGTATATAAGCTGATAACTAAGAGACAATCAAGCCAAAAACTACAGCCCGGTGGCCGGAAAATTACGATGGAGAAAGCTCAACAAATTCGTGATTTAAGGCTGCCGGGTATCGTTGTTACAGAGGATAACAAGCGCTTTTACCCATTCGGTGATCTGGCGGCCCACATTCTGGGCTTCACTGGTATTGACAATCAAGGCCTTACAGGGGTAGAGCAGCGCCATAATGAACGGCTACAGGGGATCGATGGTAGCATTGCCTATTTGTCTGATGCGGGCGGTCGACTGATGCCTGGTTCCTCGGAGAAATATATACCGCCCAAGGAAGGGCTGAAGCTGCAGCTCACCATTGATAAGTCCGTTCAGTCGATCATGGAACGTGAGCTGGATCAGGCCATGGTGAAGTTTCAGGCTGCCTCAGCCCTGTCTATTGCGATGGACCCGAAGACAGGAGAGATTCTGGCGATGGCTAGTAGACCTGGATACGAGCCTTCTCTTTACAAGCAATATGAGCCGGAAGTGTACAATCGCAATCTGCCCATCTGGATGACTTATGAACCAGGCTCTACCTTCAAAATCATTACACTGGCATCTGCGCTGGAAGAAAAGAAAGTGAATTTGAAGAATGACCACTTCTTCGATCCGGGCTATGTTGAGGTGGCAGGTGCACGACTGCGCTGCTGGAAGAAGGGTGGTCATGGTAGCCAAACGTTCATGCAGGTCGTCGAGAACTCCTGTAACCCTGGCTTTGTCGCTCTCGGTCAAAGGCTGGGTAAGGATACATTGTTTAAGTACATTCGTGACTTCGGATTTGGCAGCAAGACAGGTATTGATATGAGCGGTGAAAGTAACGGAATTCTCTTTAAGCCAGCTCAGGTAGGTCCGGTGGAGCTTGCTACTACCTCTTTTGGACAGGGGGTGTCTGTAACCCCAATCCAACAAATCACAGCTGTATCGGCAGCTATTAATGGTGGAAATCTCTATAAGCCGCACATTGCAAAGGCTTGGATCCATCCAGAGACCGGAGAGGTACTGGAGAGCATCGAGCCCGAGCTGGTCCGCAAGGTCATATCGGAGGATACTTCTCGACAGGTACGGGAGGCTCTGGAGAGTGTAGTAGCCAAGGGAACAGGCCGCCCAGCTTTTATTGATGGATACCGTGTTGGCGGCAAGACGGGGACCGCGCAAAAGGTAGTCAATGGACGGTATTCTACTTCGGAGCATATCGTATCCTTTATAGGCTTCGCTCCAGCAGATGACCCGCAAATTGTAGTCTATACGGCTGTCGATAATCCGCTTGGGATTCAATTTGGTGGTGTTGTAGCCGCTCCAATTGTGCAAAATATTCTTGAGGATGCTCTGCACGTAATGAAGGTTCCACCACGGGAGCAGCAAATACCAAAGCAATATAAATACGGCGAGACGCCAATGGATACAGTACCGAATCTGGTTGGAGCTTCTGTTCAGGATCTCTATGAGGAGCTGAACATGAACTTCATGCTCGTCAAATCAGGCTCTGGGAATACTGTCATCAGCCAATCCCCGAAAGCCGGCTCAAGAGTCGAGAGAGGCTCGACCATTCGCATCTATATGGGGCAACATGCTGATGAGCATTCTGGCGAATCTGGTGACGAATCTGGAAAGGAAGATTGATTATGCAGTTACAATTTCTGGCCTCAGCTATAGCAACAGCCCGCATTATTGGTGATGGAAATGTCGAGTGTCAAGGCATACAGGCAGACTCACGCCTCGTTCAGCCAGGAGATCTCTTCCTGTGCCTTCCTGGCTTCACGGTAGATGGGCATGATTATGCGGCACAGGCTGTCAGTAAGGGAGCATCAGCATTAGTCGTCGAGCGTGAACTGGATATCGAGGTTCCGCAACTGCTAGTCAAAGATGCTCGCCTTGCGATGGCGATCCTGTCAAACCAATTATTTGCATCACCCAGTCATCAGTTGAATATGATTGGCATTACAGGTACTAATGGCAAGACAACAACCTCTTACTTAATTGAGAAAATACTACAAGACTCTGGAGTGCCTACAGGACTGATTGGTACCATCCAGATGCGTTACAATGGCAAGACTGTGCCGATGTCTGGAACAACACCTGAAGCGGTGGATCTTCAGAAAAAGCTGCGGTTAATGGTAGACGAGGGAGTGAAGTCCTGTGTTATGGAAGTGTCCTCCCACGCGCTTGAGCAAGGCAGAGTCAAGGGGACGGACTTCCGAATAGCTGTTTTCACCAATCTTACACAGGATCATTTGGACTATCACCATACGATGGAGCAGTATCGTGATGCGAAGGCGCTTTTGTTTTCTAGATTGGGAAATGCCTACAGTGAAGACCCGAATAGTCGAAAGTATGCTGTCCTGAATGCAGACGACCCAGCTTCTGAATATTATAGCAAGGCTACTGCTGCAGAAGTAATTACATACGGATTGGAACAAGGCGCTGATGTCAGAGCATCACAAATTGCGATCACCGCCAAGGGAACTTCTTTTCATGTAAGCACATTTAGGGGAGAAGCAGACATACAACTGCGGATGGTTGGGAAATTCAACGTGTATAATGCCCTTGCAGCGATTGCAGCAACCCTGCTGGAAGGTGTTCCATTAGAGCAAATTCGCAAAAGTCTTGAATCTGTTCCCGGGGTTGATGGCAGGGTAGAGGCAGTAGAAGCCGGGCAATCGTTTGCAGTCATTGTTGATTATGCCCACACGCCAGATGGTCTCGAGAATGTCCTGCGCTCCGTCAAGGAATTCGCCAAGGGACGGATTGTATGTGTATTCGGCTGTGGTGGGGATCGGGATCGCACTAAGCGTCCATTAATGGGTGGAATCGCTGCACGCTACAGTGATCACATATTTGTTACCTCGGATAACCCTCGCACCGAAGAGCCTGCGGCCATACTCAAAGATATTGAGCAGGGGCTGCTGGAAGCTGGGATTTCCCGGGAAATCTACGATATGATTGAAGATCGCAGAGAAGCTATATTTAAAGCTATTGAAATGGCAAGCCCGGAAGATGTAGTATTGATTGCGGGAAAAGGTCATGAAACGTATCAGATCATTGGTAAGACTTCTTTTGATTTTGATGATCGCATCGTGGCCAAAGAAGCGATAAGGGGCAAATTGAAGTGATAATTCGAACGTTAAAAGAAGTTGCCGACATGTGCGGCGGCACAGTCGTAGAGGGCTGTGCAGCGGACGCTGTGGTCCGCGGTGTATTCACCGATTCACGTACACCGGTAGAGGGAGCGCTGTTCGTTCCTCTTCAAGGAGAGAATTTTGACGGACATACCTTCGGCGAGCAGTGCTTACAGGCTGGTGCAGCTGCCTTACTGTGGCAAAAGGATCATCCCCATATGCCGCCAGGTCCGGTCATACTGGTAGACGATACGCTTAAGGCGCTGCAGCAGCTCGCATCTGCGTATTTGAAGAGTACTCCCGCTGCAGTTGTGGGAATCACCGGCAGCAATGGGAAGACGACGACGAAGGATATGATAGAGGCGCTGCTGTCTACGAAGTACAAGGTTCATAAGACACAGGGGAATCTGAACAATCATATAGGCCTTCCGCTTACTATTCTGCAAATGCCGGAAGATACGGACATCGCTATTCTTGAAATGGGTATGAGTGGTCGTGGAGAGATCCGTCTCCTATCCGAGCTTGCCCAGCCGGATGTGGCAGTGATTACGAATATCGGTGAGGCGCATCTGCTGCAGTTAGGCTCCCGGGAGGAGATTGCAAGAGCCAAGCTGGAGATTATAGCGGGATTGAAGCCAGGCGGTCTGCTTGTTATGGATGGAGATGAGCCGTTGCTTCCACAAGTGCTGAAGGAGGCTAATACGGAGCAGCCAGAGAACCTTCAATTGTATACGTTTGGTCGCTCTGAGAATAATGATGACTATCCGACAGCAATTACAACTCAGGAGAGGGGAATTCTCTTTACTGCACATTCTATGGGGCAAGAAGAATTACAGCTCCCGTTACTCGGTCATCATAATGTTTTGAATACTTTGGCAGCAATAGGAGTTGCCAGACACTTTAATTTAGGGCTGTCCGAGATTCGTCAGGGATTATCTTCCTTGAAATTAACAGGAATGCGTATTGAAATACTTACAAGTAATACGGGCCTGATGGTGCTAAATGATGCTTATAACGCTAGTCCTTCCTCCATGAAGGCGGCGATTGATACCCTGGCAGGCTATACGAGACAAGGCCGCAAGATTGCGGTATTAGGCGATATGCTGGAGCTGGGACCGCAAGAAGAGGATTATCATGCACAGCTTGGACGGTATGCTGCTGATGCCGGAGTTGCGAAGCTTTACGCGTTCGGACGCTTAGGTGCATTCATTGCACAAGGGGCGCTGGAAACGATGGCTACGGCAGATGTAGCAGCCTATACCGACAAGGACGCATTGATTAATCATTTGCTGCAGGAGCTACAGCCAGAGGATATTGTACTGGTAAAGGCCTCACGTGGCATGAAATTAGAGATCGTTGTGAATGCATTGATCAACGCTCCGCTACAGAACTAAGGAGAAGAAAGGGGGACTACCATGGATATTCAATTGTTGCTACTTACGATCGGCGTATCATTTATACTGGCGGTGATCGCCGCCCCCCTGCTGATCCCGCTCCTGCGGCGGATGAAGTTCGGACAGCAGATACGTGATGATGGGCCACAGAGTCATCTGAAGAAGACGGGAACGCCGACAATGGGGGGCGTAGTGATTCTGCTGGCTTTTACACTGACATTCCTCAAATTCTCCAGTGTGAAAAACACGGATTTCTATGTATTGCTTATCGCTACACTTGGCTTTGGGCTGATTGGTTTTCTGGATGACTATATTAAAATCGTGTTCAAACGGTCCCTTGGCCTGACACCACGTCAGAAGCTATTTGGACAGCTGTTCTTTGCAGGACTGATGTGCTGGCTGCTGATTCAAAATGGTCATAGCACGGCTATCGCTGTTCCAGGCACTGAATGGTCCTTTGACTGGGGAGCATGGTTCTACTATCCATTCATTGTCCTCATGATGCTAGCAATCAGCAATGCAGTTAACTTTACAGATGGTCTGGACGGGCTGCTGTCAGGTACGAGTGCCATCGCCTTTGGTGCCTATGCGGTGATTGCTATTCAAGCCACATCTTTACCTGCGGCCATCTGTGCTGCTGCGATGATCGGTGCCGTGCTCGGCTTCTTGGTCTATAATGCGCACCCGGCCAAGGTATTTATGGGAGATACGGGATCGCTCGGGATCGGTGGGGCGATCGGCGCTATAGCCATTGTTACCAAGAGTGAGCTGCTGTTCCTGATTATTGGCGGTATATTCGTGATCGAGATGCTGTCGGTAGTCATTCAGGTAGTGTCCTTCAAGACACGGGGCAAGCGTGTATTCAAAATGAGCCCGATACACCATCACTTTGAATTATCAGGCTGGTCTGAATGGCGTGTAGTCATGACCTTCTGGGCGGTTGGTATTATACTTGCAGGAATTGGACTCTATATCAGCAAGGGGTTGTAATTAATGAATCATCCACATACCTATCAAGACCAGCAGGTCGTTGTGCTTGGACTGGCCAAAAGTGGCGTGCAAGTAGCCAAAGCCTTGCATCGCGCCGGTGCGATTGTAACTGCAAGTGACATGAAGGAGAGAGAACAGTGTCCCGAAGCCTCGGAATTAGAGGCTTTGGGAATTTCCGTTTTATGCGGAGGACATCCGGAGGGATTGATTAACTCTGACATTCAGCTGGTGGTCAAGAATCCAGGCATTCCTTATACAGCTCCGCCTGTACAGCAGGCGTTGGAGCTTGGTATCGAACTGGTAACGGAGGTTGAGGTGGCATACCATCTTACCAAGGCTCCGATTATTGGCATTACAGGCTCTAACGGCAAGACTACAACTACCACATGGGTAGGTAAGCTACTGGAGGCTTCTGGTCTAAAGCCTGTAGTTGCTGGCAATATCGGGACGCCGATGTGTGAGATTGCCGAAGAGGTTACTTCAGATCAATGGATTGTTGCTGAGCTTAGCAGCTTCCAGTTGAAGGGTACTACAGACTTCAGGCCAACTATAGCCTGCCTCTTGAATGTTGCAGAGACGCATCTGGATTACCACGGCAGCATGGAGGACTATGTTACCTCCAAGGCACGATTGTTCCAGAACCAGCGTGACACGGATGCAGCTGTCCTGAACTGGGATGATCCGGTATGTCGGGAGTTGATTACGCATGTGCGTGGCAGGCTGTTGCCTTTCTCACGGTCCGAGCAATTGCAGGAGGGGGTGTTCGTGAACCCGCCTTATGTTGACGGTGCTGAGGATGATCTGGAGCGCAAGGTAGTGTATCGCGACTCTACAGGACAAGAGCATAACATTATTAAGGTTAGCGAGCTTGGCATTCCAGGGGTGTTCAATGTTGAGAACGCTCTTGCTGCATGTGCTATTGCCATCGCCGCTGGTGCGAGGCTAGAGGCTCTCAGCGAGCCTTTGGCAAGCTTCCGCGGAGTGGAGCATCGTCTGGAATTCGTAGCCGAGAAGAACGGTGCAGTCTATTATAATAACTCCAAAGCTACAAATAGCAAAGCTACACTCATGTCTCTCACATCCTTCCACCAGCCAGTTGTACTCGTTGCTGGGGGGCTTGACCGCGGCTCCGATTATATGGAGCTCCTCCCCGCCTTGCAGGAAGGCGTGAAAGGGGTCGTACTATTGGGAGAGACCAGAGAAAAGCTGGCTTCTGTCGCGAAGCTAGCAGGCATAGAACGTATAGAGATCGTCGATAATGGGGAGGATGCCGCGTCTGTCCTTGTGACGGCTGTGAACCGAGCTGCCAGTCTGGCTACTGAAGGCGATGTCGTATTGCTGTCGCCAGCCTGCGCAAGCTGGGATATGTTCCAGTCGTATGAAGAGCGGGGACGAATTTTTAAAGAGGCGGTGCATAAATTGTAAGTAGGGGGGTGGATAAGCCCCTACTTATGGTGCAAGGGGTGGCCTCCTATATGAAGCAATCGCGTCCGGCTCCGGATTTATGGATGTTCGTCTGCATTATTGCCCTGCTTGCGATCGGCCTTGTGATGGTGTATAGCGCCGGCGCAGTGTTGGCTTTTCGTGAATATGGAGATTCCTATTATTTTGTCAAACGCCAGCTGCTATTCGCCTCGCTTGGTCTGATCGCGATGTGGTTCACGTCAAGAATGGATTATCGGCTGTGGGGACAACTCGCGAAGCCCATGCTTCTGGTCTGCTTTCTGCTATTGCTTGCAGTTTTGATTCCGGGCATTGGAGTCGTGCGGGGAGGAGCTCGAAGCTGGCTAGGCATTAGTTCCTTCGGCATTCAACCTTCCGAGTTCATGAAGCTTGGGATGATCGTGTTTTTGGCGCGCTGGCTGAGCCGGCCTGGCTATAACATTACATCCTTCACTAAAGGACTACTCCCACCTATGGGCCTTGCAGGCCTTGCCTTTGGTCTTATCATGCTTCAGCCTGATCTGGGCACAGGCACGGTTATGCTGGGTGCGTCCATGCTGATTATTTTTGCTGCAGGGGCAAGTCTCAAGCAGCTTGGTTGGCTGGCGCTTGGCGGTGTGGCCGGTTTTGCAGCATTAATTGCTGCAGCGCCGTATCGTCTGAAGCGGATTACGGCTTTCCTGGACCCATGGTCCGATCCGCTGGGTGCGGGGTATCAGATTATTCAATCTTTATATGCCATCGGTCCTGGTGGACTGGGGGGACTCGGATTGGGTATGAGTCGGCAGAAGTACAGTTATGTGCCCGAGCCACAGACAGATTTTATTTTTTCAATACTTTCAGAAGAGCTGGGCTTCATTGGCGGCTGTATCGTTATTTTACTGTTTCTGATGCTGATATGGCGGGGCATGCGAACAGCGATGACTATTCAGGATACATTCGGGAGTCTGCTGGCTGTTGGAATTGTCGGGATGGTCGCGGTCCAGGTCGTGATTAACATAGGCGTCGTCATCGGACTCATGCCCGTAACAGGGATCACACTACCGTTAATCAGCTATGGCGGCTCTTCTTTGACCTTGATGCTGACAGCACTGGGTATATTATTAAGTCTATCACGTAATACGAGGTGATCTCATGCGAGTGGTGTTAAGCGGCGGCGGGACTGGAGGACATATCTACCCGGCGATTGCTGTAGCCCGACAGATTGAAGAGGAATTTCCAGATGCGGAGTTCCTGTATATTGGCGGCAAACGGGGGCTGGAAAGCAAGCTGGTTCCCCAGGAAAAAATAGATTTTGAGGCGATCGATATTACAGGCTTTCGCCGGAGCTTGTCTTTTGAAAATGTAAAAACAATTATGCGCTTCTTCCAAGGAGTACGGACTTCAAAGGCTCTGCTGCGCCAATTCAAGCCGGATGTCGTTATCGGCACGGGTGGCTATGTGTGTGGTCCGGTGGTATATGCAGCAGCGAGACTCGGCATTCCTAGCATGATTCATGAGCAAAATGCCATCCCTGGATTAACCAATTCATTCCTGAGCCGCTATGCAGATACGGTAGCTGTAAGCTTTGAAGGCTCTGAACGAGCTTTTCCAAAAGCCAAGCATGCGGTCTATACCGGTAATCCACGTGCAACTACTGTACGACATGCCAACAGGGACCGTGGCTTTGCTACGCTGGGACTCCCGATGGAAAGTTCTGTGGTGCTCGTGGTTGGAGGCAGCAGAGGTGCCAAGGCGATTAATGACGCCATGATTGACATGGCTCCGCAACTTTCGAAATTGAAGGACGTACATTTTGTTTATGTAACGGGTGAAAGCTACTTCGAACGCACGACAGAGCAAGTACGCAGCAAGATTGGTTCTCTTCCTAATTATGTGCATATTCTTCCTTATATCCATAATATGCCGGAGGTGCTCGCCTGCACTTCCTTGATTGTGAGTAGGTCAGGGGCATCATTTTTGTCGGAGATTACCTCATTGGGTATCCCGTCCATTCTCATTCCATCGCCAAATGTGACGAATAATCATCAGGAGGCGAACGCACGCAGACTGGAGGAGGAAGGGGCGGCTGTCATGATCCGTGAGCCAGAGCTTACGGGCAAGAAGCTATTCGATGAGATCGCGGATATCATGCACAATGCTGACAGACGGGCTCACATGTCGACGGCCTCCGCTACCTTGGGCAAGCCGGATTCTGCTGAGGTGCTGGTACAGGAGCTGGTGAGAATAGCAGGGAAGACAAGGAACTAAATACAGACTTGGGCGGTTGTCACACGTGGCGTCATCCTGTCATAAGATACCTTATACATTGTGACCACCACCCGGGCTGCCGGCTAACGCCCGACCTTTAGATCTCCGCCATGCTCAATCGGATGGGGAAACAGCTGACAGTTCCTGGACACAGATGAACGCTGTTCTCGGCACAGCCTTCTCTGGCTTCTGTTTGGACGGGGCACCAGTAAGCTACGCTGATAAGAGAACGCGGATAAAAGCCGGACCCAGGGTCAGATGTGTCCATACAACTCAGTCCATTGAGGCTGTGCTGCGCCAAAGCGATAATTTACACCGGGCTAGCGACAGCAGAGGACGTGCTTACCCTTTTGCAGCATATTCAAAGCAAATATCATCTCATGCCGGCATTCTCCTTGAGCCGGAGTAACCTCGTGGTGGGTGAGCGGTAGAACTCGGAGGTGATACATTGGATAAACTGGTTATTGAGGGCGGATATCCTCTGTCCGGAACTGTTGGCATTCACGGTGCCAAAAATGCGGCGCTCCCGATCTTGGCAGCAAGTCTGCTTGCCAATGGTGAAGTGCAAATCCGCAATGTCCCGAATCTGCTGGACATCCAGGTCATGATTGGCATTCTCGAACGCCTGGGATGCAATGTCAGCTATGAACAGCAGACAGTGAAGGTAGATGCTTCAACTTTATCCACAACCGTCATTCCGGAAGACCTGATGAAGCAGATGAGATCATCTATCTTTCTGATGGGACCGCTCCTGGCCAAATACGGTGAAGTTACAGTATACCAGCCAGGTGGGTGTGCCATCGGAGAACGCAAGATAGATCTACATCTGGATGGCTTGCGCGCGCTCGGAGCAGAAATTATCGAACAGAGCGAGCAGATTACCTGTCGTGCGTCACGATTGACTGGTGCAGATATTCACCTGGAGTTCCCAAGCGTAGGAGCCACAGAGAATATCATGATGGCAGCGGTACTTGCGGAAGGAAGGACGACGATTACCAATGCGGCAAGGGAGCCGGAAATCCAGGATCTTCAGCGCTTTCTGAACACCATGGGCGCTCAGGTCATTGGAGCAGGGACAGATACGATTACGATTACTGGCGTAAAATCGCTACAATCCTGTTCGTACGGGATTATTCCTGATCGGATCGTTGCAGGCACGATTATGATTGCGGCAGCAGCAACTCGTGGTAACGTGACGCTTACAGGCTGTAATCCGGGTCATATCTCGTCGCTCCTGCACGTCCTCCGGCGGGCTGGTGTTCAAATCAATGCTTGCAATGATATAATAAAAGTAAGCTGTATGACCCGTCCCAAGCCTGTTGGCCGTATTGTCACCTCACCCTACCCATCATTTCCAACCGATCTGCAGTCTCAGGTAATGGTACTGCTGTCCTTGGCTGATGGCTTCAGCATCATGAAGGAGACGGTATTCGAAAGTCGCTTCAAGCATGTGAACGAGTTGAACGTCATGGGTGCTGACATTTCAGTGGACGCGAATGCAGCCTTGATTCGGGGAGTTCCCCGTCTCTACGGTGCTACTGTCGAAGCAACGGATCTGCGTGCGGGAGCCGCATTGGTGATTGCAGGTCTCGCTGCTCAGGGACGAACGATCGTTGAGCAGGTCCATCATATTGATCGAGGTTATGATAGACTTGAGCTACTGTTCCAGAGTCTTGGAGCCAAGATGCGTCGTCAGTCTGTTGTACCGGAGGAGCTTGATTTTGCTAATTAACATTGCCTGCAGCGTCCCCTCCCTGTCGGAGGGGACGAGAGGCTTCTATGGGGAGTTCATATGCATAAAGCCCAGATCCCTGCACTCAGAGAGAGCAGGCCAAAAAGGAATACAAGTCGAAAAATAGCCTGGACCCTTATCATTTTATTTATCGTGCTGCTGGCGGTCCTGTTTTTCAGGTCCTCATTAAGCCAAATTACAGCGGTTCAATTTCAGGGAAGTACGTTTACGCCGCAGGACAAGCTCCTGGAGCAGAGTGGTCTGGAGATTGGTGGTCAATTTTTTGGTGCCAGTAAGGAAGATATCATTAGCCGCCTGAAGCAGATTCAATCCATCCAGACGGTGAATGTGGACAAGCATTTTCCAGGGGAGATTAGCATCCAGATCAAGGAATACCCTACAGTAGCCTACGAGGTAAATACAGATGGAGAACTTAGAGCCATTCTCTCGAACGGGACAAGCGTGGAGGTATCCAGCAGTGGAATTGCTGTAGAGAAGCCCATTCTGACACAATGGAAATCTGATGATCCCATTAAAATTAAGCTTAGTCAGACTTTAGCCAACATTCCTAGTGAGTGGACTGCTGATATTTCAGAGATTTTACCAGACCCTACTCCTTCCTTTCCGGATCGTATTCGAATGTATACCCGGAGCCAGTTCGAAGTGCTGACAGCTGTATCATTACTTGAGAAGAAGATCAGCTATCTGAATCAGGTCATTGAGACGGAAGAGCCAGGCATGATCACTATGTTTCAAGCGGATACGTATGTTCCTTTCAAACCGCGCGAGGAAGATGGTAGCATCGAAAATGCCACTACTCAGTAATCTGAAAAAATGATAAAATGAGTTTTATGAGCTCTAGCTCGGTATTCCTTCTTTTTTCTTGAAATTTTTATATCTTTGGCCAGAAGTTGGCACCGAAAAAATTTGTAGAAAAAAGAGGGATCGTATAAATAGTGTTGAATATTTGTAGAGGTATGTTTAGAGATGACAAATCATTTGGAGTTAGGAGGTGCCACAGACTTGAGTAACAATGACATCATTGTTAGTTTGGACATCGGTACATCCAAAGTTCGGGCTATTATAGGTGAAATGAATAATGGAACCTTTAATATTATTGGAGTTGGATCTGCCGACTCGGAAGGAATTCGCAAAGGTGCAATCGTAGATATCGATCAGACCGTGCAATCGATCCGCAGTGCAGTTGATCATGCGGAACGCATGGTAGGTATTCAGATAACTGAAGTATACGTAGGTATCACTGGCAATCATATTGGCCTGCAGACAAGCCATGGCGTGGTGGCGGTCTCTAATGAGGATCGCGAGATCGGTGAAGAGGATATCGAACGGGTGCTGAAGGCTGCGGAAGTCATTGCAGTTCCTCCGGAGAGAGAAATTATTGATGTAGTGGCCAAGCAATATATCGTGGATGGTCTGGAGGGTATTCAGGACCCACGTGGCATGATCGGGGTGAGACTTGAGGTAGAGGCTACCATCGTGACAGGAGCCAAGACGCCTATACATAACCTACTGCGTTGTGTTGAGAAGAGTGGTTTGCGTATTGTTGATCTGGTCCTGCTTCCGCTTGGTACGGGACAATTGTCTCTGTCCAAGGATGAGAAGACGATGGGTTCAGCACTTGTCGATGTTGGGGCAGGGTCTACCACGATTGCGATCTTTGAGGAAGGCAGCATTGTGGCTACATCGACTTTGCCGATTGGTGGCGAATTCGTAACCAATGATATCGCTTATGGATTGAGAACGTTAACCGACCAAGCTGAGAAGGTGAAGCTGAAATACGGCTGTGCCAATTATGATGATGCGGCTACAGATGTCCTGTTCAAGGTAACGCGCATCGGTAGTAACGTGGACAAGGAATTTAATCAGCAGGACTTGGCTGCGATCATCGAGCCTCGGGTGCAGGAGATATTCCAGCTGGTTCAGGCCGAAGTAAGACGACTTGGTTATACGGAGCTTCCTGGGGGTTATATACTTACGGGAGGAACTGTATCCATGCCAGGTGTACTTCAAGTAGCTCAAGGTGAGCTGGCTGCTTCGGTAAGGATTGCCGTGCCGGATTTCATTGGTGTTCGTGACCCTAGTTTTACTAGCGGAGTCGGTATTTTGCAAAATGCGGTACGCCAATATCGTGTGCGCAGCCAAAGTGGCAACGTAAGTGCCAAGAAGCCGGCCAATCGAACGAAGAGCAGTCCCGCTCCGGAAAAAGAGCAAAAACCGGGATTTATCGAACGTTTGAAAAACATGTTCAGTGAATTTATATAACGGTTGAGTGCCATACATGGACGAGCTAGCCATGCACATTGAGGGGGAGAGGGAATAGTATGTTGGAATTTGATTTTGAAATGGAGAGTTTGGCCCAAATTAAAGTGATAGGCGTCGGTGGGGGCGGCAGCAATGCTGTCAACCGCATGATTGATAATGGAGTACAAGGCGTTGAATTCATTACGGTCAATACGGATGCCCAAGCACTTCATCTGGCCAAATCCGAGCATAAGCTGCAAATCGGCGATAAGCTGACTCGCGGCCTGGGTGCTGGCGCTAACCCTGATGTGGGCAAGAAGGCTGCTGAGGAGTCCCGTGATCTGATTATGAATACCCTGAAAGGGGCAGACATGGTGTTCGTGACAGCCGGAATGGGTGGCGGTACCGGAACAGGTGCTGCGCCAGTTATCGCTGAGATTGCAAAGGAATGCGGAGCATTGACAGTAGGTGTGGTTACACGCCCGTTCACCTTTGAGGGTCGCAAGCGGTCGACACATGCCGAGCAAGGGATCGAAGGGCTGAAGGAGAAGGTAGATACCCTGATCGTCATTCCGAATGATCGATTATTGGAGATTGTAGATAAGAAGACTCCAATGCTGGAGGCTTTCCGCGAGGCAGATAATGTACTTCGTCAAGCGGTACAAGGCATCTCTGATCTGATTGCTGTACCGGGTCTCATCAACCTTGACTTCGCTGACGTGAAGACAATCATGACTGAGCGTGGTTCAGCCCTGATGGGGATCGGACTGGCAACAGGCGAGAACCGTGCTGCCGAGGCTGCGCGCAAGGCTATTATGAGCCCACTGCTGGAGACGTCGATTGAAGGGGCACGCGGGGTAATCATGAACATTACAGGCGGCGCTAATCTCTCTCTGTATGAAGTGAATGAAGCGGCCGAGATCGTGACTTCTGCGTCCGATCCGGAAGTGAATATGATTTTCGGTGCGATTATTGACGATGACATGAAAGAAGAGATTAAAGTTACTGTTATTGCTACAGGCTTCGAAGGCAAGCCAGCTCCATCTGCTCCTTCCCGCAAGCCGGCAGCAAGTCAGCCAGAACAGGAAGAGCGTCCGTCCAACCTGCGTCCGTTCGGCAACCAGCAGAGCGATCAGCTGGATATCCCGACCTTCCTGCGCAACCGTCCGCGGAACAACAATGACTAACATAAATTAGCAGGAATGTCCCCAAGTAGTATTCTACTTGCAGGACATTCCTTTTTTTTATTGAAGGATACGGTCGATCCTAATATTGAAAGGAGTTTCGTTGTTGCGGATTTTTCATCTTCTTCACCTATTGATTTCCGAGCAAATTGTTAGCAGCGAGTATCTAGCCAAACTGTTGAATGTGTCATCACGCACCATTCGGACGGATCTGAAGGAATTATCCGCATTGTTGTCCACCCATGGAGCCACGGTCAAGTCACTAAAAGGAGCAGGATATCAGCTTGAAATCCATGATGAGCAGCGTTTCCGACATTTGCTGAAGCAATTGAAAGAAAATGAAGCGGCTACACCGCAGCAAGTAAGCGGATCATCCGAGAGCAGACATCGTTTTCTGATTAGGAAGCTGCTGTTGACGGAGGAGTATTTCAGGCTTGAAGACTTGGCTGATCTACTGTATGTAAGCCGTCCAACGATACAAAATGACATCAGGGAAGTACGGCGAATATTGAAGAATTACGGCTTGACGCTGGAGAATCGTCCCCATTACGGTGTTAAAATCAAGGGAAGCGAGACTCAGCTACGCTACTGCATGTCCGATTATATTTTTAGCCGTACGGAGATTGCACCCGAGAGCACACATTCTCCATCCATTCTTTCCGATGAAGAAATGGATTTAATCAGAGAGGTTATTCTTGAACGCATTGAAGTCAATGACATTATATTATCGGATATTGCGCTCAACAATCTGGTCATTCATATCGCAATAGCTTGTAAGCGGATACGGGATGAAAGGTATGTCTCTTTTTATCCGCAGGAAATGAAAAAGATTGAGGCGCAGAAGGAATTTGGCGTGGCGTCTGAGATTGTGTCCAGTCTTGAGCGCAAGATGAATCATTCCTTTCCTTTCGCTGAGGTTGCGTATATAGCGGTACATTTGCTTGGTGTAAGAACAATTGTAGCGGCTAATATGGACGATACGGAAATTAAAGGGATGATAGACGGCGAAATATACAACCTGACAGTTGAAATATTGGATCATATTGAAAAAGGAATGCAATTAGGCATCCGCCATGACAAGGAGCTGCTTGTGGCATTTTGTCTGCACCTCAAACCCGTCATTAACCGTTTCAGGTATGGCATGAATTTGCGCAATCCGATGCTGGATGAGATCAAATCCAATTATCCGCTGGCCTTTGAAGCGGGTATACTGGCGGGTGAAACGATTAGGAAGCGGCTTGGCTTCGAAATTGAAGAAAATGAAATTGGCTACCTTGCTATTCATATCGGCGCTGCAATTGAGCGAAAAAAAGAGCAGAACACTCCTAAGAGATGCCTGATCGTATGCGCATCGGGCAGGGGGAGCGCCAAATTGCTCTATTACAAGCTGCAATCGGTATTTGGCTCCAAGCTGGACATTGTCGGTACGACTGAATTTTACAAGCTCAAGCAGATGTCGCTTGATTCGCTGGATTTTGTAATCAGCACAATACCTGTCTCCGAAAAGCTGGCGGTACCGATCATACATGTCAATACGTTTCTCGGCGGCGCAGACGTAGACAAGATTGAACAGGCTATCTCGGAAACTGGATTGCCGGCTATCCATTATATACGAAAAAAGCTCGTTTTTCTTCAGCAGAAAATGGACAACAAGGAGGAAGTGCTGGCGTTTATGGCGGACAGGATTCAGGAGGCGGGGCTTGTCAAAGGCCCGTTCCTGGAGTCTGTGCTGGAGCGTGAAGCGATGTCTCCCACTTCGTTCGGCAATTTTGTAGCGATTCCCCATCCGATGGAGCCTTTTGCTGATTCGACCTTTTGGGCTGTATGCACGCTGCTAAAGCCTATTGATTGGGACGGCAAGCCGGTGCAGTTTGTATGCGTGCTGTGCATGCAGCGCAGTAAAACGGAGGATGTACAGAGCATGTACAATATTTTGCTTACGATTTTGAATAACGAAGCTCTGGTCCAGCAGCTTATTAAATGTAAGACGTATTCGGATTTTGCTCGAGTTCTTCATGAACATGCATAAGATTTAATTCAGTGAAACGACGTATGGAGGAATATCCCGATTCTCTAAAGAGGGATATTCCTCTTTTTGTATATAGTTATTTTCCGTTAAGAAGAGGAAAAAGCTTATGTTAAATTGTAAACCATTGCAATTTATAATAAATTTACAGCCAACAGCTACAGTAAGGGTTGCTGCTAGATCAGGGCTACTCTGAAGGAGGGACCATAAGAGTGAGTGAAAAAGAAATAAACAATTCCGTTGGTGACGAGATTCTGGATGAGACTGAAATTGTGTTTCAGATCATTTTGTACGCAGGCAATGCCCGCAGCTCGGCGATGGAAGCGATTGAGCTTGCCAAAGCAGGCAAGTTCACCGAAGCAAGAGGGGAGCTGGCAGCTGCCAAAAAAGAACTGATATCCTCTCACAAAATCCAGACCGGATTAATCCGGAAGGAAGCAGAAGGGGAGAAAATGGAGGTGTCCGTCATGATGGTTCATGCCCAGGATCATTTAATGAATGCGATTTCCATTCACGACATGGCCTCCGAGTTTGTTAACTTGTATGAACGCATTGAACAATTGGGGTCGAAATCGTAGAGGGAGGTTTTTCTGATGGCACTCAAGGATAAAGTTGTTAATGGTCTTACATCTGTAGCGAACGCCATTAACAATTTTAAGTATATTATGGCTATCAAATCTGCTTTCATCACACTGATGCCTGTTATTATTGTAGGCGCTTTCGCGGTCCTTATATCCAATATGGTGATGGACCCGACGAACGGGTTGGCTCATTTTCGCCCGTTTGCATTTTTGGCGGATTACAAGCCGATTTTTACCGCGATCAACTATGCCAGCTTAAATATTCTGACCATACTCGCCATCTTTATGATTGGTCTGGAATTAGGTAGAATTAACGGAGAGAAGAACTTTTTTCCAGGGTTGCTAGCGGTCATCTGCTTTGTTTCCGTTACGCCAACAACGCTTCAACTAATGGTGAACGGTGAGATGCAAGAGGTTACGAATGTGATTGCGCGTCAATTTACAGATACGAAAAGCTTGTTTCTCGGTATTTTTGTGGCTATCCTGTCTGTCGAGCTGTACAGCAAGCTGGGCAAATCGGATAAGCTCAAAATTAAGATGCCGGAAAGTGTGCCCCCCAATGTGGCCGTGTCGTTCTCGGCGCTGATTCCGACGATTATTACCGTAACCGTGTTCTCGGCCGTCGGATTTTTCTTTCATATGTTTACAGGCCTGTATTTGTATGATGCCGTGTACAATGTGGTGCAAAAACCGCTGGAGACGGTTGTGCAAGGTCTACCGGGTATCCTGACCTTGATGCTGGTTGCGCAAATTTTCTGGGTCATCGGCATCCACGGCAATCAGATGGTAAAGCCGATTCGCGAGCCACTGCTACTTGGAGCCATTACCGTTAACATGACCGCTTATGAGCAAGGGCTGCCTATCCCTAATATTATTACGATGCCGTTTTGGGACATCTACATGAGCATCGGCGGTTCCGGCGTTACTCTGGCTCTGCTTATCAGCATCCTGATCGCCTCCAAACGCGAGGATATGAAGGAGATTACTAAGCTATCAATTGGTCCGGGACTATTTAATATTAATGAGCCGGTTATTTTCGGACTTCCGATCATGTTGAACCCTATTATGGCTATTCCGTTCATCATCACGCCGCTTGTTACGGGCACCATCGGTTACTTCTCGACATTGCTTGGTTTTGCTGGCCGTACGGTCGTCATGGTGCCATGGACCACACCGCCGATTATTAATGCCTATCTGTCAACAGGTGGAAGCATAGGGGCGGTCATTACCCAGCTTGTGTGTATTGCAGTTGCGATATTAATCTATCTGCCGTTCGTCAGAATTGCCAACAAGCGGACCGTAGAGTAAGCAGAAATCATTGCGGAATTAAGGAGGAGTAATCAATGGCTAAGCATACAATGAACATCCCGGCTGATTTTATAATAGGGGCTGCTTCATCCGCCTGGCAAACAGAAGGGTGGAGCGGCAAGAAGGAAGGGCAGGATTCTTATCTTGACAGATGGTATATCAATGACCGCTATGTCTGGCATAACGGATATGGTCCGGCCGGCGCGACTGACTTCTATAATCGCTACAGCGAAGATATCGCACTTATGAGACAGATTGGACTGACGCATTTCCGTACCTCGATTAACTGGTCCCGTTTTTTAACCGACTATGAAAATGTGATTGTGGACGAAACCTATGCGGATTACGTGGGACGGGTCATTGACGAATTGATAGAGAGTGGTGTCGAGCCGATGATTTGTCTGGAGCACTATGAGCTGCCGGCGTATTTGCTGGATAAATATGATGGATGGTCATCAAAACATGTGGTTGAACTATTCGTAAAATATGCGGATAAGGTGTTTGAACGCTACGGCGACCGTGTCAAGCACTGGTTTACCTTTAATGAACCGATTGTAGTGCAGACCCGCGTCTATCTGGATGCGTTGCGTTATCCCTATGAGCAGAACACCCGCAAATGGATGCAGTGGAATTACAATAAAACACTCGCAACCGCCAAATGCGTGCAATTGTTCAAGAAGCAAGGCTACGGCAAAAACGGTGCGAAGATCGGCGCCATTCTCAATCCCGAGGTAACATATGCCCGCTCAAGCGCGCCGCACGATCAGTATGCAGCTCATGTATACGATCTGTTCTACAACCGGGTATTTATGGACCCTCTGATCAAAGGGGAATATCCCGAGGAATTGTTCGAACTGATGAATAAGCATGACATTACGTTCGAGTCTACACCGGCAGAGCTGGCCATCATCAAAAACAACACGATTGATTACGCGGGCATTAATCTATATTATCCGCACCGGGTAAAGACGCAAACCAAGGCATGGAATGAAAATGCACCTTTTCATCCGTCTTACTACTATGAGCATTTTGATCTTCCAGGCAAGAAAATGAATAAATCGCGCGGGTGGGAAATTTACCCTAAAATCATTTACGATATGGGCATACGTATCAAAAACGAATACAACAATATCGAATGGTTTATTTCCGAGAATGGAATGGGTATCGAGAACGAGGCGATGTTCAAAAATGAAGATCAGATCATTCAGGATGATTACCGGATTTCCTTCATCAGCGAGCATTTGTACTATACACTCAAAGCCGTAGAGGACGGCTCCAACTGCAAAGGGTACATGCTGTGGGCCTTCACGGATAATGTATCCCCGATGAATGCGTTCAAGAACCGCTATGGACTGGTTGAAATCAACCTGGAGAACGAACGCAGCCGGCATTTGAAAAAATCCGGTTACTGGTACAAGTCCATTATCGCTGAACGTTCGCTTACAGTTGATTTGGATGAAGAGTACAAATAACTGAATTTATGAAAAAATCAGATCAGGAGGCGTTAACTATGAAAACAATTATTCTTGCCTGTTCAGCCGGCATGTCTACTTCAATTCTGGTATCCAAGATGAAAAAAGAAGCGGAAGCAAGATCTCTCGAAATCGACATTATAGCCATTCCCGAAAGCACAATCAAGGATGAGCTGTCGGGCATCAGCGATCATGTGATTGCGATCCTGCTCGGTCCCCAGGTCCGCATGCGTAAAAATGCTGTAACTGAAATTGCGGCCCCGTACAGCATTCCGGTCGATGTCATCGACACGGTGGCCTACGGCAGAGGGAATGGTCCGGCAGTTCTGGATCAGGCCTTGGCGATGTCAGGCAAGTAGCCTTGGTGACGGATTAGAATTAAGAGTGGACGTTGGTTAATCAAAGATATGATTCCGTCATATCTGGAGTAAATAATAGTATCTATGAAAAAACAAAAGAACCGGGCGCACCGGTTCTTTTTCGTCAATATTTGATTTTGAAGTTGGACGAAGTAAGCACTACTTAAATCTGCCCTCATACTCATACAAATCTAATTTGGCCTGATACATCAGCTTTTTGCCCGCCTCATTTTTGGCATTGGATTGATAATACAAAGTCCAGTTGATTTTCGTTTTGGATACTGCTTTTTTGTAGAGCATCATATTTTCAAGCTGTAAGTAAGAGCCGCGGATAATCTTTTGGTGAATGGCGGCAAGCTCCGGATTGGCTGGTTGAATTTGTTTGAGTCCTGATACGTATTTGGTGTAATTAGGGATTATTGTGTTATTCAGGGCGAGAAAAATTTGCTTGCGGGTTGCGTTGGTAAGTCTAGGAGCATTGTTGTATGCATCTACCGCCTTGCCTTGATAAACATCGAGCTGATCCAGTTGATCCCAATAATCCATGTACTCGATATACTCCTGTACAAGCTCTGGATCCAAATCCCCATACAATTCCTCATCTGTGACCGTTTCGTCTGTTGGAGAGATTTCTTCTCCTAATTCGATGTTTGTACCGAAGGGATCCGTAGTGGTATCGGCCTCGGCTGCAGACGACACGGCAGGGAACAGCATAGTCCCTGACAGTATGAGTGCTAAAGCTGCAAATACTATCGCGTTTCTCTTCATTCACAATCTTCCCCTTTTTCTTTGAATGTTACAAGTGTACTTAGGACTTTAACACGTGATTTGCGAAACCTCTAGTCATAATAATCTGTATAATCCAAAAAAAGGAACTTATTATCTGATTTGATTGAGTACGTACCAGACGAAAGTAAATAGATAAGAGACTGAACCACGGTAGCGAAAGTTTGGAGGATTTGGGAGAACTGCGATGCTGTAGCGGAGGGTTGGAGGATTTCTGGAGAAACAAAGTGCTCGCCTTTAAAACCCGAAACCTTCAACTCGTAGCGCTCGCCCCCTCTATCCGACAAAATTAGTTGGGCACATGCCTACAAAGTTAGACAGACTTTGAGATTCACTCCTCTTATACTTAACCGTATCCTGTAAATTGCACAGGCGGGTGAAACGATTGGTAGTGTATCTGGATCTCATCTTCTTGGTCAATCTGGTTATCGACGCAGTATTGATTATGGTGACGGCCTGGATGAGAAAGCTGCGGCCAGCATGGTGGAGAGTGCTTCTGTCCTCGACTGTAGGTGCCGCTTACGTCGTAATGATGTTTTTTCCGCCGCTTACGTTTGCCTTTACCTTTCTTGTCAAGTTCATGCTGTCTGTCATCATGCTTCTGATTTCCTTTGGATTCGGGGGACTACAGCGCTTCCTACGGACGTTGGGGGCGTTCTATATCGTGAATTTTGTAGCGGCTGGAGGTATTCTGGGGACGCACTATCTAGTACAGAATCCTGGTGAGGTCATGAATGGGATCTGGTTTTCAGCCTCGGGGGGATTATCCTTTGAGCTGAAGATTGGCTTCTGGTTCGTGCTGTGCATGTTCGCGGTGGTGATGATTATCTTCAAGACAGTTCAGGCGGCGAGACAACGCTCTGAACAGCTTGGCAGCTATCTGGGAGAGGTAGAAGCCAGCATTGATGGTGTATCTGTCCGTTGTACAGGCCTGCTGGATACGGGCAATCAGCTTGTTGACCCGCTAACGAGGATTCCCGTGATGATCATGGAGCTTTCCTTATGGAGTACCTATTTTCCAGAATCGTGGGAGCGAAAATTGAAAAATGGAGAGGCGGACAACCTGGTCACCGAGCTAGGCGAAGAGGAGTTCCGATGGCAGGATCGGCTACGGCTGATTCCGTATCGGGGCATTAACAAAGGTACGGCGTTCATGCTGGCCCTGAAGCCTGATGAGGTGACTGTGACGATGAACGGCCTTCGTTCCACAAGCAAGCGGGTATTAATCGGACTGGACAGCGGTACGCTGTCGTCTGAAGGTCGTTACCGGGCTGTCATTCATCCTGATCTGATCGTCGCTTCTTTAAATCCTGAGGTAGGAGGAATTTGATGCGTTTACAAGTGTTGCCTGTCAAATGGAAGCTGTCTATTCAATTGCAGTATTATCGGGTGCTGTTCCTGCTGGGCTTGAAGACGGAGGAAATCTACTATATCGGAGGCAGCGAGGCCCTTCCCCCGCCGTTAACCCGCGAGGAGGAGGACTATCTGCTACAGAAGCTCCCCTCAGGAGATTCGGCGATACGTGCAGTCCTGATTGAGCGCAATCTGCGCCTGGTTGTCTATATTGCCCGTAAGTTCGAGAATACGGGGATTAATATTGAAGATCTCGTATCCATTGGGGCGATTGGCCTCATCAAAGCGGTGAATACATTTGACCCGGAGAAGAAGATCAAGCTGGCGACCTACGCATCACGCTGTATCGAGAATGAAATTCTGATGTACCTTAGACGGAACAACAAGACTCGCACAGAGGTGTCCTTTGACGAGCCACTAAATATCGACTGGGATGGTAACGAGCTGCTGTTATCTGATGTGCTGGGTACAGAAAATGACACTATCTATCGCAATATTGAGGAGCAGGTGGACCGCAAGCTGCTGCACAAGGCGCTCGACAAGCTGACAGAACGTGAACGACTCATCATGGAGCTACGCTTTGGACTACAGGATGGTGAGGAGAAGACGCAGAAGGATGTCGCGGATCTGCTTGGGATTTCCCAATCGTATATCTCAAGACTGGAGAAGAGAATCATTCGTCGTCTGCGCAAGGAATTTAATAAAATGGTGTAGCGCTATCAATCGCATACTGCCGCCCGTCGGCAGCTATGAAGTTAGTGAAGCAGAGTCCAGGAACGAGTGTGAGGGACGAATAAAATTGGACCTCAAGGAGATAATGTACATTAATGTTGCTCCTTGGGAGGTAAGACACGATGACCCGTAATAAAGTTGAAATCTGCGGTGTGGATACAGCCAAGCTGCCTGTACTGACGAATGTGGAAATGCGCGAACTATTCACAGCTCTACAGCAACACAATGAACGCTCGGCCAGGGAAAAGCTGGTTAACGGGAACCTGAGGCTCGTCCTCAGCGTCATCCAGCGCTTTAACAACCGGGGAGAATATGTGGATGATCTGTTCCAGGTTGGCTGTATTGGGCTGATGAAAGCTATAGATAATTTCGACTTGTCCCAGAATGTAAAATTCTCGACCTACGCTGTTCCTATGATCATTGGAGAGATTCGGCGTTATCTGCGTGACAACAACCCGATCCGGGTATCTCGTTCCCTGCGAGACATTGCCTACAAGGCACTTCAGGTCAGGGATAACCTGACGACTGTGAATTCCAGAGAGCCGACGATCTTTGAGATCTCCGAGGTGCTTAATGTTCCAAAGGAGGATGTAGTCTTCGCGCTGGATGCCATACAGGACCCTGTATCCCTGTTTGAGCCGATCTATCACGACGGCGGTGATCCTATCTATGTGATGGACCAAATCAGCGATGACAAGAACAAGGATGTATCCTGGATTGAGGAGATTGCCTTGCGTGAGGCGATGCAACGGCTGGGCCAGCGTGAGAAAATGATATTGTCCATGCGCTTTTTTGAAGGGAAGACGCAAATGGAGGTAGCTGATGAAATCGGCATCTCCCAGGCCCAGGTATCCAGACTTGAGAAGTCGGCAATCCAGCAAATGCAGAAGCATGTGAAATCCTAAATAAATGGCTTCCATCTCAAATGGCTTCCATCAGGGCATTCTTCAAGATCGGGAATCTTGAAGGATGCCCTTTTCATCTTGAAAGCTGATGGACTGCTGCATTAAATTTAGTGGGACAGGACATTTTTACATTCTCCCTCATATACTTGCAAAGTAAAGGATGTGAGGCTGTGGATGAGATGAGGACTGTCATGCGAACGATTAAAATATCCGAATTTCAGACGAAGGACGTCATTAATGTCATGGATGGCAGGCGGCTGGGGCAGCTTGGCGATCTTGAGGTGGATTTGGAATACGGGCGTATTGAGGCGATTACTGTACCAGCAGCGGGTGTGTTCAAAGGCTGGTTCGGTGGAGGGAGTGAGCTGGTCATTCCGTGGGAGCATATTGTCAAGATCGGGACGGATGTAATCCTGGTGCGACTGGAGGAGCTTGCAGAAGTTCAGACGGAGAGACGTCGTACACCCCAAGGGGACTATGTGGAACGATGGGAACGCAAAGGTACGTAGAGACACCCGGAGCTGATTTTGGTACACTGGGCTGTAGAGGTGAAATGAATTGGAACCATTTGTGATTGAAGAATGGACAGGAGCAACGAGCGGAGGCGAACTTTCGTCAGGTCCCGTACCGCGCTTAATGAATCTTGAGGCTTGGCGGGCACAGGATGAACGCCTGCAGGCTGGATTCACGACAAGGAGCGGGGGAACCAGCAGACCGCCTTACCATAGCCTGAACTGTGCTTATCATGTGGGAGACGATCCTGCAGCTGTGCTTAATAATCGTATACAGCTTGCAGGTCGTCTTGGCTTTGAACCAGAGGCCTGGACATGTGGCGAGCAAGTGCACGGAACAAGCATTGCTGTCGTGACAGCTGAGGATAAGGGCAAGGGCTTCCGGGGTCGTGCTTCTGCTTTTGCAGATACTGATGGAATGATTACGAATGTACCCGGTGTGCTACTGACCTCTTTTTATGCTGACTGCGTCCCATTGTATTTCTGGGACCCCGTAGAACGAGTCGTAGGTCTGGCGCATGCAGGCTGGAAGGGCACAGTCGGTCAGATCGCACTGCGCATGATTACAGCTATGGAAGAGCAATACGGCACATCAAGAGCCGATCTGCGCGCAGCAATTGGGCCTTCCATTGGCTCATGCTGCTATGAGGTAGATGAGCATGTGATGCGTCATATACGGGTTTTGGAGGAAGAATCCGGGGGTAATGGTTCCTGGAACCAGAAGGTATATTACCCCACTGATGCGGGAAAAACGATGCTTGACTTGAAACAATGCAATCGACAGATTATGATGAAAGCAGGAATATTGGCGTCTAATATCGAATGTACTACTTTATGCACCAGCTGCAGGAACGATTTGTTTTTCTCTTATCGCAAGGAGAATGGCATGACGGGAAGGATGGCTAGCTGGATAGGCTTTGAAGAGAGGTGAACCTTCCTGTGTCCTTGGAAGACAGAATAAAGGATGTCCAGGCCCGAATCGGCGAAGCTTGTAGTCGGAGCGGCCGAGCCAGTCATGATGTGAATGTGATTGCTGTCACGAAATATGTGGCTGTCCCAGCCATGTCCGCTGTTCTGGACAGTGGGCTTGTGCATGTCGGTGAGAATCGCTGGCAGAACGCTGCTGAGAAGTGGGAGCAGCTTGGCGAACGGGGAATATGGCATTTTATAGGCCATTTACAGACGAATAAGGTTAAGGATATTGTGGATAAATTCAAGTATATTCACTCTCTTGATCGAATATCACTTGCTCAGGAGCTCGAACGCAGAGCTTCAGGATTGGACATGCAGATTCAAGCCTTTCTGCAGGTGAACATATCGGGCGAGGAGAGCAAGTACGGATTGGCACCGGAAGCGGTACAGCCCTTCCTGAAGGATATAGCCCACCTCAAGCATGTGAAGGTGATTGGGCTGATGACGATGGCTCCGCATGAGGAGGACCCCGAACAGACCCGTCCGGTCTTTCGCGGGCTGCGTGAGCTTAGGGATGAGCTGAACGGACAAGCCTTGACTTCCGAGCCTTTGACTGAATTATCCATGGGCATGTCCAATGATTTTGAAGTGGCCGTTGAGGAAGGTGCGACCTGGCTGCGTCTGGGATCTGTCCTGGTAGGAAAAGAGGAGGGCTAGTATGGGCGTAATGAATAAGTTTATGAACTTTCTGGGCCTGCAGGAGGAAGAGCAGGTTGTTGAGCGGGAAATGCTACAGGAAGAAGAACTTGAAACTCCAGCCTTTGATAAGCGTAAGAACCAAAGAGGAAGCAATGTAGTCAGTATTCATTCCCAGAAGAATGTGAAGGTTGTCCTTTACGAGCCGCGCTCATATGATGAAGCCCAGGAGATTGCCGACCATCTGCGCTCTCATCGCTCCGTAGTCGTTAATTTGCAACGTATACGCAAAGATCAGGCTTTGCGGATTATTGATTTTTTGAGCGGTACCGTCTATGCCGTGAACGGTGGTATCTCCAAGGTAGGGCATAATATCTTCTTATGCACGCCAGACACGGTGGAAATTCAGGGCTCGATTACTGAAATTTTAGCCGATAGTGAATCTGAACTAGATAGGATGAGGTGATTGCGTTTTGAGTATTGAGATTGTTGTTGGTTTATTGCTTCAAATTTATACTTATATGATTATTGTGTACGTGCTGTTGTCTTGGCTTCCGAATGCCCGTGAGAGCTTCATTGGGGAATTGCTTGCGAAGCTTGTAGAGCCTTATCTGTCGCCTTTCCGCAGGTTCATTCCTCCGATCTTCGGTATGATTGATATTTCGCCGATCATTGCTCTGATTGTGCTGCGTTTTGCTGCTTCAGGTCTGATCTCCGTCCTGCGTTACTTTGTGTAGGAGGATGTCATGCATACGGAGATATATGAGCACTTCCACGCTGATGAGAAGGACTTCATAGATCGTGCTTCGGAGTGGATCGAGCGTGCGAGTGAGCTACATGAGCGCAAGCTCAGCGAATTCCTTGATCCTCGGCAGGCTTACATACTGAGCACCATTGCATCCAGAAACGGGGATGTGCAGGTCCGTCTGGACGGCGGCTACGACGGAGCCGAACGACAGCGGGCACTAATCGCCCCGGATTACAGTTATTTAGACGATGAGGATATGGGAGTCGTAGTGCTCTCCATCTCATCAGAGGATAAGAAGCTGTCCGAGCTGGAGCATGGTGATTATATGGGTGCCATTCTTGGCCTTGGCATTAAGCGAGGCAAGATTGGCGATTTTCATGTCCGGGATGAAGGCTGTCATGTATTGATGACATCGGATATCAGTTCATTCATTACATCCCATCTGGGGCAAGTCCACCGGGTACAGGTTCGAACAGAGCTACTTCCTCTTGATCAGTTGATCAGGACAGAGACTGCCTATGAGACCATGGACCTCACGGTGGCCTCTTTACGTCTGGACGGCATTGTGAGTGACGTATACCGCCTGAGCCGCAGTAAAGTACTTGCACCGATTCGGGCAGGGCGCTGTCGGGTAAACTGGAAGCAGGAGGAGAATCCTTCCTGTATGCTGAAGGCTGGAGATGTGGTATCCTTTCATGGATTTGGTCGATTCAGGCTGCTGGAGACAGATGGTGTCACCAAAAAAGGCAGACTGCGTGTGAAAATCGGGAAATTTGTATAAATCATTGCAGGATTCTCGGACACTGTGTCGAATTGTTTAAGCTAACAAGTTGGCACGAATTTTCCGATGCATACAGTAGAGTGTAGGAAGGCAGGAATGCACGGGCGCATGACAGTCCGCATTGTATGGCGTCTTACGACTAATCTTCTGGCATGCCCAAGAAGACAAATTCACAGGAGGTGGACATCATGCCATTATCACCATTGGACATACATAACAAGGAGTTTGCCCGTCGACTTCGCGGCTATGATGAGGACCAGGTTAATGAATTCCTGGATCAGGTGGTCAAAGACTATGATATCGTGCTTCGCGAGAATAAGGAGCTCAGAAACGAGTTACTGTCCATTCAGGAGAAGCTGGATCATTTTGCGAATATTGAAGAGACGCTGAGCAAGACGATTATCGTGGCTCAGGAAGCAGCAGACGAGGTCAAGAATAACGCGAAGAAGGAAGCGCAGCTCATCGTAAAGGAAGCGGAGAAGAATGCTGACCGGATCGTGAACGATGCACTCGCGAAATCACGCAAGATCGCGCTTGAAGTCGAGGAGCTCAAGAAGCAGGCTTCGATCTATCGTGCCCGGTTCCGTACCTTGGTGGAGGCTCAGCTCGACTTGCTTAGTCAGGACGGTTGGGAAGCTCTGGAGAATCGTGAACGTGAGGTTCTTGATCGCGAGCGTGAGATGAAGGAGATTTATTGATTTCTCCATTCGTCGTGCGGTTGACTTTTGCTGGTAATCAGAGTATATTATCTGCATTGCGACATATTTGTAGCACAACTGTATCACAAACGATAAATTCCAAGACGGGAATCAGTACGTCATGAGCTTGTTCAGCAGAGAGTTGGCATTTCGGTGCAAGCCAACGTTCAAGGCATGATCGAATATCCTCCCCGAGAAGTGAGCTGAAGCGCGTTATGCGTGTGTAAGCGGTCACCGTATGCCATACGTTATCATGTGGCTCCCTGCTGAAGGCGGGGATTAGAGAGCCGGTTTGATCTGTTTGCTCATCATTCTATAGAATAGAGTGAAGTGACAGATGTCGGAATCAGGGTGGTAACGCGAGCAGAGCCTCGTCCCTTTATGGGGCGAGGCTTTTTGGTGTTGTTTTTTTGACTCACCAGAGTGTGATTTGAAGATGAAAGGAAGCAGATGAGGATGCAACGAGTAGATATCAAGGAAAAGGCCAGAACACGCGATCTGCGCGTGCTCGACAAGTGGAAGCAGGAGGATATTTTCCGTAAATCGATCAGCAATCGGGAAGGAAAGCCGAACTTCGTATTCTACGAAGGACCACCTACAGCAAACGGAAAGCCACATATCGGACACGTATTGGGCCGCGTCATCAAGGACTTCATCGGTCGTTACCAGACAATGAAGGGCTATCGTGTCGTGCGTAAAGCAGGCTGGGACACACATGGACTGCCTGTTGAGTTGGGCGTGCAAAAGGAACTGGGCATCACTCATAAGCATGAGATCGAGGAATACGGTGTCGAAAAGTTCGTAGAGAAATGTAAGGCTAGTGTCTTCGTATATGAGCAGCAATGGCGTGACTTGACGGAAGCCATCGGCTACTGGACGGATCTGGATAATCCATATGTAACATTGGAGAACGATTATATTGAGAGTGTGTGGAACATTCTCGCCACGGTGCATGACAAAGGATTGCTGTATCGCGGTCATCGCGTAAGTCCTTACTGTCCGAGCTGCCAGACGACCCTAAGCTCCCACGAGGTGGCACAGGGCTACAAAGACGTCAAGGATCTCAGTGCCACGGCGAAGTTCAAGCTTCATGAGAGCGGCGAGTATGTACTGGCCTGGACGACTACACCATGGACACTCCCGGGTCACGTTGCTCTCGCTGTGAATCCTGATATGGAATATGCACGCGTGAAGCAAGAGGATGGAGTGTACATCGTTGCGAAGAATCTCGTGGAGAAGGTAATTAACGGCGAGTATGAATTGCTTGGCACACTCAAGGGCTCGGGGCTCGTGGGTCAGACCTACACACCACCATTCAACTATGTAGATGTGACGGGTGGAAGTACAATCCTGGGTGCCTCCTTCGTTACGGATTCAAGTGGTACAGGTGTCGTTCATATGGCACCAGCGCATGGTGAGGATGACTATCGTGTTATTCGTGAGCACGGAATTGGCTTCGTCAATGTAGTTAACCTCCAGGGCTGCTACACAGAGCAAGTCACTGAGTTGGCAGGTCGCTTCGTGAAGGATTGCGATATTGATATCCTGCGCATGCTGACGGATAAGGGGCTGCTCTATAGCAAGGAAAAATATGAGCATAGCTATCCGTTCTGCTGGCGTTGTGATACACCGCTCTTGTATTACGCCATGGACAGCTGGTTCATCCAGACGACAGCCATCAAGGAGCAGCTCATTGCGAACAACAATGAGGTGGATTGGTATCCGGGTCACGTCCGTGAAGGGCGCTTCGGTAAGTTCTTGGAGGAGCTAGTGGATTGGAACATTAGCCGTAACCGTTATTGGGGGACGCCACTAAATATCTGGAAATGTGAGGAGACCGGTGAAGAATTCGCGCCGCACAGCATCGCAGAGCTTCGGGAGCGGGCGATTGGCGACGTCCCTGCGGATATCGAGCTGCACAAGCCATTTGTAGATGAGATCAAGGTTCGTAGCTCCTGCGGTAAATACGTGATGACACGAACACCAGAAGTCATCGACGTCTGGTTCGATAGCGGCTCGATGCCATTCGCGCAGCAGCATTATCCGTTCGAAAATCAAGAGATTTTCGCGCAGCAGTTCCCAGCAGATATGATCTGCGAAGGAATTGACCAGACTCGGGGCTGGTTCTATAGTCTGCTGGCGGTGTCCACACTCCTGACAGGCAAAGCACCTTACAAGGCTGTTATGGCGACCGGCCATGTACTGGATGAGCAAGGACAGAAGATGTCCAAGTCCAAAGGAAATGTAATTGATCCTTGGGAGATCATTGAGGAATTCGGAACGGATGCTTTCCGTTGGGCGATGCTAGCTGATAGCGCTCCTTGGAACAGCAAACGTTTCTCCAAGGGAATTGTTGGTGAGGCGAAGTCCAAGATGGTGGACACACTCGTCAATACCCATGCGTTCCTGACATTGTATGCGACGATTGATGGGTTCAACCCAGCAGAGCATCCATTCAAGCTGTCTGCCCACAAGCTGGATCGCTGGATTCTGTCGAGACTGAACAGCTTGATTGTGCAGGTCGATAAGGCGCTTGCTGTGAACGACTTCCTGAATTCCTCAAAAGCCATTGAGGGCTTCGTGGATGAGCTCAGCAACTGGTATATCCGTCGTTCCCGAGATCGCTTCTGGGGTAGTGGCCTGACAGAGGATAAGCTGGATGCTTATCGCACGTTGACTGAGGTATTGCTGACAACCTCGAAGCTGATTGCGCCGTTCATGCCGATGATTGCAGAAGATATCTATTTGAATCTGAGCGGTGGGGAAAGCGTGCATCTGGAGGATTATCCTGCAGCCAACGAGCAGCTGATCGATCTGGAGCTGGAACGGGATATGGAGACGGCACGCCGTGTGGTTGAACTCGCTCGGAACGTGCGTAACGAGACGGGCTTCAAGACCCGTCAGCCACTATCTGAGCTGATTGTATCTCTGGACAATGATTTCCATCTGGCGGATTATGAGGAGATCATCAAAGATGAGATCAATGTGAAGCAGATTCGTACGGAGACAGATGACAGCGGGTTCGTTGATTTCACACTCAAGCTTAATCTCAAGGTAGCAGGCAAGAAATACGGCAAGAACGTTGGCTTCCTGCAAAATCATTTCAAGGGCATGTCTGCAGCCGAGACTCGTACAGTAGTGGAGCAGGGGCTGTTGAATATCGTATCTCCAGATGGTGAGGAGCTGCAGGTGACTGCTGAGGAGCTGCTTGTGGAGAAGAAAGCGAAGGAAGGCTTCGCATCGGCTTCTGGCTATGGCCTGACAGTAGCGCTCAATACGGATATTACGCCTGAGCTAGAGCAAGAGGGCTGGGTTCGTGAGGTAGTTCGTGCCGTGCAGGATTACCGTAAGAAGCTGGATCTTCCGATCGAGAAATATGTAGCTCTGACGCTGGATGTCGATGATGAGCTGCGTACAGCGATCACGGCCTTTGATGCCGTATTGCGCGAGAACGTACTGGTTACAGATGTGCAATTCGGTCATGCTGAGCCGATGGAGCGCGTTGAGGCAGGCGGCAAAACAATCGGCGTTCACATTGCTGAATAATCAAGCATGCATGGGAACAAAATATAGGTAATGATTAGCAAATCACGAGCCTGAAGCTATGACTTCTAGGCTCGTGATTTGTTTTAAGTCTGTTTTTAGCTGTTTTAGCTTTGTGTGAGGTCATAAAGCGAACTAATGCTGCTTTGAAGGAGGAACAGGGATGGCCACTCGGCGTCAGAGAAAATCCATGAACCGTCATGCACTCCGTGGGAAGCACGATAAACGAACTGTCACGAAGGCCGTCATCAGGAGTGCGGCTACAAGGATGGAATATGCTCGCTTAGCCGACTATGCCCTGCTGCTCAATCGTCCCCTGCGTCTGATCTGGTTGAACCTGTTGTCAGGTACCTTCCGAGGCGTCGGCATTGCTATCGGCTTCACTTTTTTTGCGGCGACCATTATTTATATACTGCAAGTACTAGGAGCATTGAATCTCCCCATTATCGGGGATTACATTGCAGATATCGTCCGCATCGTACAGCGGCAGCTGGAGTTGACCAGCTATTAACAGCATTGGGAGTGCATCAAATTATCCCTATGAGATAGATGCACGCACTTAGGGCCATACGATTAAAGCACTGAACTGATAAGAATGAGATATAAGCATGTATACATTAGGTTACAGGTGCAATAGGTGATATAGGTGCCACAGGTGTTACTCTTCATCCTCATGTTCGGTCTCCAGTAAAGGAACGCCTTCACCTTTATCCAGGTAATCCAGATACTGCTTACTGCGAATCACGGTGACATCATGACCATATAGATCGGTAGCGACGAAGTTCTCATAGCTTTCAACGAAGCCGCCAAGGTCATCGCCTGCTTCGATCTCAATGTCATCATAATGGGTAATCTCGTTGGACTCGGCCATGGCTGGGGAGTTGGAGGAGCCCCAGCTTTCGACAATTTGCCATGCATCCTCCCCATCAAAGCCTGAATATTCGTGCTCATCAAGACTGCTACGTCCAAATGGAGGGGACAAAAACTCCTCTTCGACAGGTCTGTTATTTGAAGCTTGCGTCTCCCGGGAGTGCTGCACACAATAGATGGTATAGGGAATGGCCTGCAATCGCTCGTACGGAATCGCTGCTCCGCATGCTGCGCAGCTACCATAGCTGCCTTCCTTCATAGCATGCAAGGCAGAGTCAATCCGCTCCAGCATGAACTCATCATGCTCCGTCAAGGAGACATCCTTGGCTCGCTCGTATACTTCAGTACCGACGTCGCCTGGATGATTATCAATGGTCGACAATTCTCCGGTCTCATAACGATGCGTATGCTCAAGTCCGTAATGATCATTATGCTCCAGACGCTGCTCAATGCTGCGTTTGCGGTCAAGCAGCTCATTCTGAAGCCATTGCAGCTGCTCCGTGTCTAACAGGGACATAAGTGGCCTCCTTTCCAATATAGGAATAGGGTGCGCCGAGAGGCATGGTTTTAGCGAAGGAAAAATACGGGCAGTGAAATAGATGGTGCGTGGACTGAGTCTGGACGATTATGCTACAATGAACGGGTCTGAAATTGGCAAGAAATGAATACGGAATTAGAAAGAACGGAGATGACATATCGCTGTGCTGTACTATGTAATCGCTCTACTCGTTTTTTTATTGGACCAAGGCACCAAATACTTAATAGCTACAAGACTTGAGCTAGGAGAACAAATTCCGGTAATCGGCAATTTCTTTCTGATTACATCCCATCGGAATCGCGGCGCGGCATTCGGAATACTTGAGGGTCAACGCTGGCTGTTCATTATCATTACCATTGTAGTGGTGATTGCGATCATTTGGTATATGAGAAAAGCTCTTAAGAGTGGGCAACGGCTGTTACCATGGGGATTAAGTCTTGTGCTGGGTGGTGCAATCGGGAATTTCCTGGATCGGGCCCTGATGGGAGAAGTAGTGGACTTCGCACAATTTAATTTTGGTAGCTATACGTTTCCGATCTTTAACATAGCCGATTCCTCCATCTGCATCGGAGTTGGATTAATTATTCTGGATACCATTCTGGATTCGAGACGGACAAAGCTTCAGGAGCAGACGAAAGGAACGGGGCAGCATGATGGAACAGAATAACCATAACCAAAGTGATGTTACAGATGAGATTGGTGAATCTACTGTGCAGGAGCTGCTGGCATGGATCGCAGAAGAATCCAAGACACGTATAGATAAATTCATTGCGGAGCAGCTACCGGATGTATCTCGTTCTCAGGTGCAGCTATGGATTGGGGATGGAAAAGTCCTTGTCAACGGCCAAGTCGTTAAGTCCAACTACAAGCTGAATATCGGGGATCATATTGAGCTATCTGTCCCCGAGCCTGAAGCTGTAGACCTACAGCCTGAGTCGATTCCTATTGAGGTCGTCTATGAGGATCGAGATGTCATTGTTGTGAATAAGCAAAGAGGGCTGGTGGTGCATCCGGCCCCTGGACATTCCTCGGGTACGCTGGTGAACGCTCTGATGTACCACTGCAAAGATCTATCCGGCATTAATGGTGAGCTTCGCCCGGGCATTGTACACCGAATTGATAAGGATACCTCCGGCCTGCTCATGGCAGCCAAGAATGATAAGGCCCATGCCTCGCTCGCTGCCCAGCTTAAGGATCACAGTGTAACTCGGCGTTATATTGCGCTGGTGCACGGTAATCTCAGTCACGATCAAGGCACGGTCGATGCTCCGATTGGACGAGATACGAATGATCGCAAGATGTTCGCCGTGACAGAACGCAACAGCAAGCATGCGGTGACTCATTTTATGGTACTTGAGCGCTTTGGCGATTACACACTGCTGGAGCTGAAGCTGGAGACGGGGCGTACGCATCAGATTCGTGTGCATATGAAATTCATCGGTCATCCGCTGGTAGGCGATCCTATGTATGGGCGAAACAAAGGGATCCGAATGGATGGACAGGCACTGCATGCAGCGGTACTTGGCTTTGTTCATCCATCGTCTGGAGAATACCTTGAATTCAGTGCTCCTCTGCCTGAGGATATAGAAGATGTACTTGCTTCTCTACGCAGCAGGTAGTCCAATATTGCACTGCATGCGCTGATATAAAGCTGGCTTTTCGAGCACTCACTCTTCCTTTTCGGGAGTAGCGGGTGCTTTTTACATTTTACAAAAAGAGGGGGAACCTTCATCATTGCCCCTTGTTCACTTATCAACTGCCAGCATATAGTCTATAAGGATCAGGAATAAATTACTATATTTATTTACAAAATAGACCCAATGGATTATTATACTTGAGACAATACATATGAATGCATTTGGTAATACCCTGCTGGATAAGTTGTTGGGGTGTTTTTTTGTTAAGGAAGTAGATCACCCAAAAAAGAATGGTCATTCCTATTCCACATCGGTTACGGCGGCATGCAGTTAATATTTGTACCTATTTACATGACGGAGGTTAGGAATGAAAGTATTAAAGGTGTTTTCTATTTCTGTAGCTGTATTCGCTGTACTATTTTTAGGAGTGGCCTTATACATTACTTCAGCCATGCCGCAGCTATTACAGACGAATAACAGTTCATCTACGACGGATTCTTCACCAGACACTAAAAATGACGAGAATGCAGAGGTCAAGCGGGATGCTTTGCAGCCATCTTCAACCGAGAAAACCCCATCAACTACAAAGTCTCATTCGTCGGAGACGACCGATCCACCGAATGCTGAAGACAATTCGTCAGAGGCAGCTGATTCCTCAGTTACTCAACCCGAGGATTCTTTGCAACCGGAGCCGGTCCAATCCTTGATGTCATCTTCAGAAAATGTAGTACAAGAATCGCCGAAGGTAAGTTCAAGCTTGGATTCAAGTACCCTCATTATTGGAAGATGGAAGGCTGCTGGAATTCCAAATGGGTACATGGAATTCTTTAGGGACGGCACATTTGCAAGAGGTACTTATGAAGGTGAGAACGATTACTATGAATTTTCGGGGACGTATTCCTTTAGCAACAATACACGCTTGAAACTCCAGTATGAGCTATGGACGTTAGCAACTCCCCCAGACTATAAAACTACCTCGGTAGAAAATACAAGTCATGTATTCGAGATTGCCGTTAACGATAACAAACTTGTAATTCCTGGGGCCAAGAAACCATTTGGTGAAACGGAGTGGACTAGAGTTGATTATAATCAGTAAATATCGTCCTCTTCAGATGTCGAGTAATCAAATCTACTCTATTTAACAACATGTGGTGAGTTGTCTCCCTTTTTGGGAAGCTCATATTGGCATGTATAATTGGGCGATTGTGCGGAAGCTCCGGGATCAACTGCAGACGTATGCATATCGGATAAAAGAAGCCTCTCCTACCACATGAAGTGGAGTGAGAGGCTTTTTCGCTTTGGATAATTTAGTTGCGATTCGTACAAAGATCCATGATAACTCAACATTCAACTCACTGTGGAGATGGATTAAGCTTAAAGGAATAAGAAATGGAAGAAGACTTGAAAAAATCGGAGTGGATAATTATGCAGTGAAGCTGTATAATTATAAACGAAGATCAGATGGCTTACATTCCAGGTGAATTTCAGGTTACTTACCAGCAATAAGAATGAACCGATGTAAGTGTGGAATCTTATTACAGCTTTTCTTGTGGGCAATGTGTAGAACTTATTTCTAAAGGATTCGTGCTCTCAACAACTTCATAATCTGCAAATGCTTCCGGTGCTCCGGCAGGCAAGGTGTTGACAGGCCATTTCCTGTATGTCATAATGCATGAAGGAAATCTGAATAGCACCTTTAAATCAGTCCCGTGAGGCTGGCAAGGTAACGTGAATGGAACAACTGCATCCACTGCGGTGGTATGCTTTGTTGTATCCGATGAGATCAGCGACAGGTGTACTCTGTCGTAGGAACTCCTTGCCATCTTTTAGGCAAGGAGTTTTTTTTGTATCTGTCACGGGACCATATCGGAAGGGATACCCGAGGAGGCTGGAAGCATGAGCAGTGAAGTACATGTACTTATGGATGAGACGGCAATACGCCGTGCACTAACTCGTATTGCCCACGAAATTTTGGAGAAGAACAAAGGGATCGGAGATTGTCTGCTCATTGGAATACGCACACGCGGTGTATATCTGGCAGAGCGGCTGGCAGCCAAGATTGAAGAGATCGAGGGAACACCGATTCCTTGGGGCGAGCTGGATGTCACGCCTTATCGTGATGATCGTAGCGCGACTGTCGAGAAGAACTGCGCGGAGCAGCTCAAGATGAGCCACCCAGTAAGCATTCAGGACAAGAAAGTCATCCTGTTCGACGATGTACTGTACACGGGTCGGACGATCCGGGCTGCGATGGATGCATTAATGGACTGCGGCCGACCACGTATGATTCAACTGGCGGTGCTGGCGGACAGAGGACATAGAGAGTTGCCGATTCGTCCTGACTATATTGGAAAGAATATTCCTACCTCCAGATCGGAGCAGATTGAAGTTGCTCTCATGGAGACCGATGGCAAAGATGAAGTCGTGATTATCCAGAATCGGGGGGAACAGGAATGATGGCACTCCAAACCAAACTCAAAGATCGCAGCCTGCTGGGACTTAAGGAATTAAGCCGTAACGAGATTGAATCCATTCTGGATCGTGCAGCCTATTGGGAAGGACAGGAGCAGAAGCTGGTTCCCGTGCTGGAGGGCAAATTCGCAGCGAATATGTTTTTCGAGAACAGTACACGCACCCGCTTTTCCTTCGAAATGGCACAAAAACGTCTCGGAGCTCAGGTGCTGAACTTCGCCTCCGCAGCCTCCAGTGTTGAGAAGGGCGAGTCCATATATGATACAGTTCGTACACTGGAATCCATGGGAATTGATGCTGGGGTCATCCGGCTGAAGCCGGCAGGCGTTCTCCAACAGCTGGCTGAGACGGTCAGTGTCCCGCTGGTCAATGCAGGTGACGGGAACAACGAGCATCCGACGCAAGGTCTTCTGGATCTGTACACGATGCGCAAAGCATTTGGTGAGCTGAGAGGTCTGAATGTAGCAATTATCGGAGATGTCCTGCATAGTCGGGTTGCCCGCTCGAATCTGTGGGCCCTGCAAAAGTTCGGAGCGCAGGTTCGCTTCTGTGCACCACCAAATATGCAGGCACCAGAGCTGGCTGAGCATGCAGCTTATGTATCCATGGAGGAGGCGCTGCGCAGTGATGTTGTGATGATGCTGCGCGTACAGCTGGAGCGACATGCAGAAGGCATGCTGAAATCTGCAGAGCACTATCGCGAGCAATATGGTCTGACGGCAGAGAGAGCCTCGCGTCTGAATCGCAATACGGTTATTATGCACCCGGCTCCAGTCAATCGGAATGTGGAGATTGATAGCGAGGTCGTGGAAAGTCCGCAATCGCTGATTTTTCCACAAATGTCGAACGGCGTGCCTATTCGAATGGCCGTCATGGAACGGGCTATGAAGCTGTAAGGATGAAAGATCAGAGACTTGAAGCGGAGGAATCGAAGCACATGATATCCCAATGGATCATAAATGCAAGCTTGTTGAATGAGCAAGGTGAGCAGGTTAACGGAGCGGTACAGATAGCTGAAGGACAAATTCAGGGCGTATATTACGGCCAAGAGCTTCCGAATCCGGAGGAGGGTGCGGAGATCGTGGATGCTGGCGGCAAGCTGGTCATTTCGGGCTTGATCGATATGCACGTACACTTGCGTGAACCTGGCTTCGAACATAAAGAAACGATTGAGACAGGTAGCAGATCAGCAGTCAAGGGTGGATTTACAACAATCGCCTGTATGCCAAATACACGCCCAGTCACGGATAGCCCGGAGATTGTGGAGCTGGTCCTGAACAAAGCGAAGGAAGCTGGATTGGCGAAGGTACTACCATACGCCGCGATTACGAAGGGTGAGCTCGGACGAGAGCTGACAGATTTCGAAGCTCTGCGACAAGCCGGAGCCATTGGCTTCACCGATGATGGAGTGGGTGTACAGAGTGCGCAGATGATGAAGGATGCCATGTACCGTGCACAGGCGCTCGACATGCCAGTCATCGCCCACTGTGAGGACAACACCCTTGTAGAAGGAGCACCTGTTGCTGAAGGCTCGTTTGCAACCAAGCATGGCTTGAAGGGCATTCCAAATGAATCCGAAGCGATTCATGTCGGACGGGATATTTTGCTCGCTGAGGCTACGGGTGTACATTATCACGTATGCCACGTCAGCACGGAGCAATCCATAAGGTTGATTCGCCAGGCCAAGGAGATTGGGATTCGAGTGACTGCTGAGGTATGTCCACACCATCTGATTCTGTCAGAAGAGGATATCCCGGGAATGGATGCCAATTGGAAAATGAATCCTCCATTACGCAGTCCACGCGACGTGCAGGCCTGCATTGAGGCCTTGATGGATGGAACGATCGACATAATCGTGACGGACCATGCACCGCACAGTGCAGAAGAGAAGGCTAAGGGAATGCAGCTTGCTCCGTTTGGCATCGTGGGCTTCGAGACAGCCTTCCCGCTGCTCTATACGAGATTCGTGGAGACAGGGCTGTGGACACTCGAATTCCTGGTGCAAAAAATGACAAAGGCTCCAGCAGAGGTATTCCGACTGGAGACGGGACGACTTGCGAAGGGAGCACCTGCTGACCTAACTATGATTGATCTGGAGCAGGAACAGGCAGTGGACCCAGAGACCTTCGTGTCCAAAGGCCACAATACACCTTTCGGTGGATGGAAGCTGAAGGGCTGGCCGGTTGCTACTTGGGTAGATGGTCAGATCGTCTGGAGCGTAAAAACAGAACAATAATACTCATTTTGCTAAATCAATCGCCAAAGTGAAAGATGGCTGGGCGAGGATATGTGCAGAATGCTTAATAGACAAGATCAATTAGAGGAGTGAGACGGAATGCAGGCAAGATTATTGCTTCAAGACGGCACGCTGTTCACCGGCACAGCATTCGGTGCTGAAGGTGAAAAGACGGGCGAGGTGGTATTTAACACAGGAATTACAGGCTATCAAGAGGTACTTACAGACCCTTCGTATTGTGGTCAGATCGTTACGATGACATATCCGTTGATCGGGAACTATGGGATAACACGTGATGATTTTGAATCCGTCCGTCCTTATGTGCATGGCTTTGCGGTGCGCCGCTATGAGCCTGTTCCAAGTAACTGGAGAGCACAATACAGCGTTGACGCTCTGTTGAAGGAATATGGCATTATCGGGATCAGCGACATTGACACCCGGATGCTGACCCGCATCATCCGTCATCACGGTACGATGAAAGGCATTTTGACAACCTCCTCCAAGTCCGTGGAAGAGCTGCTGGAAATGATGAATGACACGACAATAGCTGAGCTCCGCAATCAGGTACCGATGACCTCGACTCCACATATGTACAGCAGCCCTGGTAACGGTGAGCGCATTGTACTGATCGATTATGGCGCAAAAAGTGGTATTCTGCGCGAGCTGAACGAGCGTGGCTGTGATGTTGTCGTCGTGCCTCACAATGTGACTGCCGATGAAGTCCGCAGACTGAACCCGGATGGCATTCAGCTATCCAACGGCCCTGGGGACCCTAAGGATGTGCCACATGCAGTAGATACTATTCGTGAATTGCTTGGCGAGTATCCGATCTTCGGCATTTGTCTCGGCCATCAGCTCTTTGCCCTAGCGGCAGGTGCAGATACTGAGAAGCTGAAATTCGGTCATCGCGGTGGCAACCATCCGGTTAAGGAGCTGGAGAGCGGACGCTGCTTCATCACCTCCCAGAACCACGGTTACTCGGTAAACGAGCAGTCCGTAGAGGGAACAGAGCTGGAAATTACACATATCAACAATAACGATAAAACGGTGGAGGGACTCAAGCATAAACGCTTCCCAGCCTTCTCCGTGCAGTATCATCCAGAGGCAGCCCCAGGGCCGCACGACAGCAGCTATCTGTTCGACCGCTTCCTGGAAATGATCCGGGAGCACAAGCTTAATCACCCTCAACAACCGCGTCAGGCAGTCATCGCAGCTGCCGGGAAAGGAGCCCGTTAATTCATGCCGAAACATACAGATCTCAAAAAAATACTAGTCATCGGTTCCGGTCCCATTGTCATCGGGCAGGCAGCTGAGTTCGATTACGCAGGTACTCAGGCTTGTCAAGCGCTGAAGGAAGAAGGCGTAGAAGTCATTTTGATCAACAGCAACCCTGCTACGATCATGACCGATACCAATATGGCGGATAAAGTATACATCGAGCCGATTACACTTGATTTCGTAACCCAGATTATTCGTCAGGAGCGTCCAGATGGTCTTCTGCCAACACTGGGTGGACAGACGGGATTGAACATGGCTGTAGAGCTGGCTCGTGCAGGTGTGCTTGAGAGCGAGAATGTGAAGCTGCTGGGTACACAGCTAAGCTCAATTGAGAAAGCGGAGGACCGCGACCTGTTCCGCGAGTTGATGCGCGAGCTGGAGCAGCCAGTTCCTGAAAGCGTGATTGTTACTACGCTTGAGGAGTCGCTGAATTTTGCAAATGAGATCGGATATCCAATTATCGTGCGCCCTGCTTATACACTCGGTGGTACAGGCGGCGGAATTTGTGCAAATGAGGAAGAGCTGCGTGAGATCGTAGCCTCTGGCCTTCGTTATAGCCCGATCGGACAATGTCTGGTCGAGAAGAGCATCGCTGGCATGAAGGAAGTAGAATACGAAGTTATGCGTGACGGTAATGATAACTGTATCGTCGTATGTAATATGGAGAACTTTGATCCAGTCGGTGTGCATACAGGGGACAGCATCGTAGTGGCTCCAAGCCAAACGCTGTCTGACCGTGAGTATCAAATGCTGCGCTCAGCTTCCCTGAAGATCATTCGCGCGCTGAATATCGAGGGAGGCTGTAACGTTCAGTTCGCACTGGACCCACACAGCTATCAATACTATGTTATCGAGGTTAATCCTCGTGTGAGTCGCTCTTCTGCGCTTGCATCCAAAGCAACAGGCTACCCGATTGCAAAGATGGCAGCGAAGATTGCACTCGGATATACGCTTGACGAGATCGTGAATCCGGTAACTGGGCAGACCTACGCTTGCTTCGAGCCCACGCTGGATTATATCGTCAGCAAAATCCCACGCTGGCCATTCGATAAATTTACATCGGCGAATCGGAAGCTGGGCACACAGATGAAGGCGACTGGAGAGGTCATGGCGATTGGACGTACCTTTGAAGAGTCGATGCACAAGGCTGTTCGTTCCCTGGAGATCGGTGTGAACCGTATTCATCTGAAGGAAGCGGAAGAGCTGTCCGACGAGGTGCTGAAGCAGCGTCTGAACAAGCCAGATGATGAGCGGATGTTCTTGGTGGCAGAAGCATTCCGACGTGGATATACACAGCAGGAGATTCAAGACCTGACCAGCATCGACTGGTGGTTCCTCGACAAGATCGAAGGCATTGTAGAATTCGAGAAGAAGCTTGCTTCAGAGGAAGAGCTCACTTACGATACGCTGTACCAAGCGAAGCGCATGGGCTTCACGGACCGTTCCATCGCTGAGCTGCGTAGTGCATCACCACTGGGTGGCGGGTATAAGACGGAAGCAGAGGTAACTGAATTCCGTAAATCACATCATCTTCGCCCTGTATACAAAATGGTAGATACCTGTGCGGCGGAATTCGAAGCAACAACGCCATACTACTACTCCACATATGAGACTGAGAATGAAGTGACCGAGACTCGGAAGGAAAAGGTCGTCGTTCTGGGCTCCGGGCCGATTCGGATCGGGCAGGGGATCGAATTCGACTATTCCACGGTGCATGCGGTATGGGCGATTCAAAAAGCCGGGTACGAAGCGGTTATCATTAACAACAACCCGGAGACGGTATCGACGGATTTCAATACATCAGACCGTCTGTACTTCGAGCCACTGTTCTTCGAGGACGTCATGAACGTCATCGAGCAGGAGCAGCCGATTGGAGTGATCGTGCAGTTCGGTGGACAGACAGCGATTAACCTCGCCGCACCGCTTAGCAAGGCAGGTGTCAAGATTCTCGGTACAGACCTTGCGAGCATAGATGAAGCAGAGGATCGCAAGAAGTTCGAAGCGCTGTTGACTCGTCTGAAGATTGCACAGCCTAAGGGTAGTACAGTAACTTCTGTAGATGAAGCAGTAGAGACGGCACAAGGTCTGGGTTATCCAGTGCTGGTGCGCCCATCCTACGTACTGGGTGGACGCGCAATGGAGATTGTATATTCTGATGAAGAGCTGCTGAGCTACATGGAGCAAGCGGTGAAGATCAATCCTGAGCATCCGGTCTTGATTGACCGCTACATGCTTGGCAAAGAAGTGGAAGTCGATGCGATCTGTGACGGTGAGACGGTAATCGTTCCTGGAATCATGGAGCACGTAGAGCGCGCCGGAGTTCACTCTGGTGACTCGATCGCGGTATATCCGCCTCAGCATCTGGATGCAGCTACGAAGCAGAAGATTGTGGATATCACAATCAGCATCGCTAAGGAATTGAAGACGATTGGCCTGGTGAACATTCAGTTCGTCATTCATGGCGGAGAAGTGTATGTCATCGAGGTAAATCCACGCTCTTCACGTACAGTGCCTTTCTTGAGCAAGGTTACGAACATTCCGATGGCAAATGTAGCTACTCAAGCGATCCTCGGTACGAAGCTGAAGGATATGGGCTACACGGATGGTCTGTGGCCTGAGAGCGAGTATGTATCGGTCAAAGTACCGGTCTTCTCCTTCGCCAAGCTGCGCCGCGTAGAGCCTACACTCGGACCAGAAATGAAGTCCACAGGTGAGGTTATGGGACGTGACGCTAAATACGCCAAGGCACTGTATAAAGGTCTTGTAGGTGCAGGCATGAAGATTCCTTCTACGGGTGCGATCATCGCTACGATGGCTGACAAGGATAAGGAAGAGGCAGTAGAGCTGCTGCGCGGCTTCTACAAGCTGGGCTACAAGATCTACGCGACTGGCGGAACAGCTGCTGCCCTGCAGGCCGCTAATATCCCGGTTACCATCGTGAATAAGCTCAGTGAGGGTACACCGAACATTCTGGATCTGATCCGTACGGGCGAAGCGAACTTCGTGTTCAACACGCTGACCAAAGGTAAGACGCCTACTCGTGATGGATTCCGTATCCGCCGTGAGGCAGTGGAGAACGGTATTGTCTGCATGACGTCCCTGGATACGGTAAAAGCATTGCTCGGTATGCTGGAGACCTTGAACTTCTCCTCCGAGGCGATGCCTGTTCTGAGCTAGCGGATAGAGTAAAGAGCATAAGCTTCCTACAACATTAGTACCACGACTGGATATGGTTTCGGGTTGAATGGCCTGGGAAGCACATTGTTAGCGGAAAGCGGGGAAGCTATAAAGAAACGAAGTGTCCGCCTTTAAGCTTGCTGTTCAACCGCCGAAGCAGCTTGGATCAAAGAACAGCAAGCTTAACAGCGGTCGACATGGCTCCCTGCTTGCAGCGACTCTATTTTCAATTATGATCCGGCCAAGGTACTAGAACACAGCAACGAATGATGAGAGGACATCTTCAGCACCGTCTGATGGATGTCCTTTATCACGGGCAAAAATCCCGAAAGTGCACTAGAATGAGCTGAAATCGAGCAACAGGAGGTATAAATGCATGACTGATGAATTCAAGCGCATGGCCGGAAGGCTGATTGTTGCACTGGATTATCCGAATCCAGAGCCAGCCCGTCAACTGGTTCAGCAGCTGGAGGGGATTCCTTGCTACATGAAGATAGGGATGCAGCTCTACTACGCGGCAGGTCCAGCCTTCGTACAGGAGCTTAAGGCTAAGGGCTACTCCGTTTTTCTTGATCTGAAAATGCATGATATCCCTAATACGGTACGTGGCGGAGCGAACAGCATCACACACCTCGGCGTAGATATGTTCAACGTTCATGCAGCCGGAGGCGCTGCCATGATGCAGGCTGCCCGCGAAGGAGCTGAGGCTGCACTGGAGGAGAACACAGACTTGTCCATGCCTATCATTATTGCGGTGACCCAACTGACCAGCACGAATCAGCAGGTGATGAATGAAGAGATTGGTATACCGGGTACTGTAGAAGATACAGTAGTGCGTTATGCGGTGTTGACGAAGGAGGCAGGACTGCAAGGTGTCGTAGCTTCCCCACTGGAAGCTGCAGCAATACAAGCAGCCTGTGGTCCTGAATTCAGTACAATAACACCAGGTATACGTCCAGCCGGAAGTGACATTGGAGACCAGTCCCGCTTCACGACACCAGGATCAGCGATCGCCGGCGGCAGTACATACATTGTCGTGGGCCGTCCGATTACAGCAGCAGCAGATCCAAGACAGGCTGCCCTACAAATTATTGAGGAGATGGTTCAAGCATGACCACATTAGCAGCGATCCCCGAGAGTATAGCCGAGCATCTGCTTCGGATTCAGGCAGTAGCACTTAGACCTCAGGAGCCATTTACCTGGACATCAGGCATCAAATCCCCGATCTATTGCGATAACCGCTTGACGATGAGCCATCCAGAGGTTAGAGAGCTGATTGCTGATTCATTCGCCGCAGTCATCAAGGAGAGGTATCCTGAAGCACAGGTCATTGCGGGAACTGCGACAGCGGGTATTCCCCATGCGGCATGGGTTGCGCAGAAGCTGCAGCTGCCAATGGCTTATGTACGTGACAAGGCCAAAGGTCATGGCAAGGAGAATCAGATTGAAGGCCGCATCGAAGCGGGGCAGAAGGTCGTCGTCATCGAGGATCTGATTTCGACCGGGGGCAGCTCCATCAAGGCTGCAGAGGCTATTAAGCAAGTAGGGGCAGAGCCACTGGCGGTGCTGGCGATCTTCACTTATGAGCTGGATAAGTCTACGCAAGCATTCGCAGAAGCTGGCTTGAAGCTGGATACACTTTCGAATTACAGTGCATTGATGCAGGTAGCCTTGCGCACAGGGGCTATTCAGGAGGAAGAGTTGGAACTGCTTCGTTCATGGCGAGAAGACCCATCGTCCTTCGGTAAGTAATTCGACACATCATATGGGTTGTGAAAATTCAATGAGCCTGAAGGAGTTATTCCTTCGGGCTCATTTTTTGTGCGTGCTATATTTCCTGCATTTCCTTTACCGACCCGGCTTCCAGCTTGTCCAGACGCTTCATCAGCTTCTTGAGCATAACGGAGGCTTTGACACGTAGGGGCAGCTCTGAAGAGACCTCAATATGATACTTCTGAGTCAGAATTAATTCCTTGAGCTCAGCTACAGAGGCGCAGGGACGCTCGAGCACATTAAAGACGCTACCGTATTGCAGACATTGATGTGTGTCACTGCCAGCTGTAACTGGCTTGTTGAATGACGCTGCGAACTGCTCCACCTGCTCACGACAAGGCTGAATTCCATATTCATACATGTCCTTGGCATTCAGGTCAAAGGCATCCAGGCGAGCGAGCAGACTGCGGTCATGTAAATAGAGTGGGGTGGATTTACGGAAGGGATGTGCACCGATCTTGAGCAACGGCCAAGCCTCCGCCAGATCCAGTAGATCTGCGAACGGGATGAACGAGTTTTTAGCTGTATAAGGCTCCAGCAGCTTGCGAACTGCCAGAATGTGCTCTTTTTGCCCGATGAGCAAGATATGTCCTACCTCCTGAATATCTACCTCCATGCCGGGAAAGATACGTAGACCTTCTGCCTCATAATATTCCCCATTGTAAGGATAGAGGCGATCCAAAGACTCATAGACATCATAGAAATTACGGGTATTAAAATGCTCGGTCAGGGCGAGCGCGTCTAGTCTGCTGGCCTTGGCTTCAGCCACCATTTCTGTAAAATAGGCTGCCGAGAAATCGGATTTCTTGGACAATTTGCCGTGAGTATGAAGATCAATGCGCATTTGTGACACTCCTTATTATAAAATGTTAATCTGTCCGCCCAGCCAGAAAAGCATACCGACGTATATAGCTGATCCGCTAAGGAAAGCTATGTCACGTACTGTAATTTTTAAATGGGCCAGCTTGAGGCGTGTGGAAGCAGGATGCTTCATGCCATAGGAGAACCCTCTAGTCTCCAGAGCTTCTACGGTTGTGCGTGATCGTTTGGCCGTAGCCAGCATGAGAGGGAAGAAGGAGACCATAAGCAGCCTCATATAATACACTGCAAGCCGCCAGTATAGCCATCCCGGTCGGGAAGGCACCTGTCCACGCAGTCTGTAGGATAGCATGATATTGCGATATTCACCGAACAGCACGGGCAGGATGCGATACGCATAGGACAGGCTGAAAGAAAAGGCAGCGGGCATTCCTAGTGCGAGCAGCCCGTCTCCGATCCGTTCCGGGTCCATACCAGAGAAGACGGTGATACTTGCCAGTGAGACAATAGACAGCTTCAGAGTCAGCAGCAGGAGAGGCATGGCCGATTCCAGATTTCCACCGAAAAATAGCGAGATGATGAACATCCAGCCGACCTGTCCTACCAAGCCCAGACACAGAATGATAATAATGAAGGGAGCGGCTCGCGATAGAATGGTGGTCGTCACCATCAATAAGAACATCCCGAGCAGCACTGTGCCGTTATGGATGAACCAGGGTACAATTCCGAAGAACAGATACCAGATGAGCATTACTCGTGGATCAAGACGCGACAGGCTGGCATGACCACTACCGTATACGGTATTCATCAGCTCCAGCTGAATGCGCTCAATGGTTATTTTATCAAGCCAGTTGCGGACAAGCTGCATGGCGAGCATCCTCCTTTATGAGAGACCTTGAGAGAAGAGTGGTCACAAAATCCTCTGTTGTTGAACAGAGTGAAGGCAGCTCCATCCGGTGCGAAAGCTCCATAATCTGTGTTAGTGCAAGCCCGCAGCGTCGAAGCAGGGCGACATCGGTGAAAATATCAGCTGGTGGACCATCTGCCTCAACCTGACCATGATGAAGAACAATGACACGGGTGGCCCACTCAGTAACGAGCTGCATATCATGTGTAGCAATGATGGTGGTGCGTACATGCTGATCCAGCTCAGCCAAGGTTGCAATCAGCTCCTCCCGGGTAGCCATATCTAGATTGGCAGTCGGTTCATCAAGCAGCATCAGAGAGGGCCTCATTGCTGCACCAATCGCAAGTGTCACCCGCCGTTGCTGTCCTCCGCTCAGAAGACGAGCATCTCGATCCTGCAACGGACCCAGCCGGAAGCGCTCCAGAACATGCTGGCTGTGCTGCCCTGTATCCGGCATACGACGTGCTCGCATGAAGTGCGAGACCTCCTTCTGCACACTGTCTTCAATGAACATTTCACCAGGCTGTTGGAAAATGTAGGCTACCTGACCAGCGAGACGTTCCAAGGAAGATCGGTTCGTGATCTGACCAAGTACGCTGACACTGCCGGATTGCGGTAGGCTGATTCCTGCTATAAGCTTCAATAGCGAGGATTTGCCTGCACCGTTGTTGCCGACCAGCGCGATACGCTCCCCTTCGTACAGAGTGAGGTTCAGCCCGCGAATAACCTCGTGCTCCTGCTTGCCGAGCCCTCTATAGCTTAGTCTCGTATGACTGAATTCAACGACAGGTGTGGTTGCGATAGCGTGACTACAAGCTTGTGTGCCAGTAGGCATGTCTACTGGCATGGGCTCCAGGGAACTTATCTGCCTCGTTGCCCTTAAGCCTGTTGGGGTCTGTAAACTCCTGCTCATGAGCGGTGATGCTGTTGCATCATCGGCCCCCGGATTAATCGCTTCGGTGTGATGATAATCTGTTCCCGAGGGAGTGGACGGGTATCGCGTTGAAAAATACATCGCCGCTTCCTCGACGGTCACCGGGTACAGCTCTCCTTTCTGAGCTGAAGTCTTAAGCAGGGCTTCGGCTGCCAGCTTTTCGGATGATGTGCGCTCTGTCTGTAATGCTGCCTCAACTGCCTCAGTATTCGGAGCGTAGATCTCCACCTTGGAAGTAAATGAAGTCTGCTTTAAGGTGTTATTTGCCGAATATTCAGCGACAGCTATAGCTGCACGGGTGACCTCTGGAGGCTGAATCCCAAGCCGCTGTAGATCATCAATTTGGTTCAGTCCTTCCCTGACAGGTAGCTTCCACATGACACGTCCTTGCTCCATGAGCACGACATCCTCGCAGAAATCAGCGATAAATTCCGTATGATGCTCGATTACAATAATGGTCTTGCCATGATCACGATGCAGGCGAGACAAGCATTCATAGATCTGTCTGGCATGCTGAGGGTCTAGCTGAGAGACAGGCTCATCCACGATCAGAATATCCGGGTCCATCGACAATGCCCCGGCCAAGGCGAGTAGATGCTTTTGCCCGCCGCTCAGCTCCCAGATATACCGCTCATTAAGTCCTGTTAGACCACACATCGCAAGGGCTCTTTCACCTAGCCCCCTATAGTGGGGAAGACCATAATTCAATGGTGCGAAGCAGGCTTCATCCAGCACGGTAGGCCGTACTAGCTGATTATCAAAATCCTGATAGACGTAGCCGATGTTCTTGCTCAGCTCTGCTACAGCCCGACCTGCTGCAGAGGTACCCAGTACATGAACCTCACCGGAGAAATCCCCGGTATAGAACTGGGGAATCAGACCGTTAAACAGCTTGCACATCGTTGATTTGCCGCACCCGTTGCCCCCGATAATCGCCGTGAAGCTGCCGCGTGCCAGCTCCAGAGTGGCTTCGTTCAGGACAGGCTGCTCAGAGCCAGGATAAGTAAAGGTTACCTGCTGAATCGAGATAGCTTGCTCGGTTTTAGGCATAAGGTGGGTTCTCCAGGTCGCTGACGGCTTTGTTCTTGCTGCGTCTGCTCCGCATAATCAGCATCGTGATGGCGGCAATTAATGCTGCTGCACCTAGACTGATCCAGATCGCAGTGGTGCCAAGGGAATCTGCATAGTCTGTCTCCCATGCCGCAAAGTTGATATCCATCTCGGATAGGGATTCTGCGCCAAATGCCAGGGCAAACAGCACAAGTCCAATCAGAACCAGCTTCGGACGGAAGATGCTAATCCCTTCGTATTTCATACCAGGATTCCGTGGCTTGATGCCGAGCAGAGGCTCGATTTTGCCGTAAAGCATAGGAACAAGATAGAGTGTGGGCAGTAACGCGAACAGGATGCCTGAGAACAATACGTCATTCAGGAAGCCTACACCTTCAATAACAACTACGCTCTCTGCTAGTCCAGGCACGGCTTCTAGCTCCTCGACTCCGATCCATACCTTGCCGATATCGACCAGGGAGCTGAGGAATTGGTGAATGATGACGCCCGTAATCGCCGCGATGCCTACCTGTCTGCGATTGCGAGGGTCACTGACCATACGTCCAGCAACGTACATGGCGAAGGAGAAGGTAATGAATTTCTCCAGCTCACCCAGTCCGCCGAATTGACCCAGCATCAGCTCACCGAAGATCACCTCTCCAAGAGCCGCTCCCAATGCCGCAATCATGGGATGGAACAGAATACATAGCGTGAGTGGAATGAAGGCGAAATACTCGACAGACAATTCAATGGGGCCAAGCTGGAGCTTCGGGATCAGCTCTGTGAACATGTTGGACAAGCCGTACAGTGACATGGACAGTACAAACACCATCATTTTTTGCGAGGACGTGAGTGTGTAACGCTCGGTTATTTTCTTCATCGATACTTGCCTCCTCTGAAAGTTAACGATTATAGCCACAGTCTAGAGGCGGATTATTAACGGGAGGAAGGACATTTGTAAATCAAATGTAATTTTTATTACAAGGTATAAAATTTATTGAAAAAAATATTACATAGGCGACCTACTTTCTGTCTGAACAACTGTTATACTGGAGTCACAGCAGGAAAAGGAGAACTTAGCCAATGAATTTATTTGCAAAAAGGGAGCAATTATCCCCAGGACATCTAAAGATTGCAGACTTTATTGAACGTCACCCGGAGGAGCTGCTGTTCATGACGGAGCAGGAGATCGCCGACAGGCTGGGTGTCAGTATTGCTACGGTATCCCGCTTCTGGCGTGCAGTTGGTTACGATAACGCCAAGGCGTTCAAAATCCGGCTGCGCACCTCAGCAGATACCACCCCTGCACTGAAGCTGAACAAGACCATCTCACGACTCGATACAGACAGCTTGCCTGTACAGATGCTGGAGACTTCTATCCAGCATTTGCAGGATACATTATCACATATGAAGCAAGGAGAGCTGGAGCAGGCCGCAGCACTTCTGACCGAGGCACGGAGATTATATATTTATGCGCCAGGTCCCTCCGCTGGCCTCGCTGAGCTATTGTCCTTCCGCTTGTCCCGCTTCGGTATGAGCATCATTCGCCTTGGAGGTGGGCATGAATTGCTGGAGACGTTGATGCATATGAACCAAGAGGATGTGGTGCTGCTCATGTGCTTCACCCGGCTACTGCCTGAAGCGGAAGTCATCCTTGACTATGCTAGAGAAGCTGGCAGTCGGGCGATGCTGGTGACTGACCGCGAGGACTTATTGTATGGACTGCCTGTGTCGTTGTCTTTTTATGTAAGTCGGGGAGAGCTCGGAGAGTTCCACTCTATGGTGACCCCGCTATTGCTGATGGAGCAGCTCGTGCTAGCAGTTGGACTGAAGCAGAAGGAGCATGCGCTCACCAATCTGGAGCGACTGACAGCGCTGCGCGGACGATATGTGGATAAGCTACCACGTGAGTAGATAGGTGGAGAAGACAACACCGAATAACATAGGAATGGTCGAATGTAAGTCCTATGAATTATCGAATAAAAGTTTGAATAAGCAGCTATCGCTGACCCGCATGCAGCAAAAAAGAGACAAGCGTTCACTCATGACGATTTAAAGCACCTGCATTGGTAGCATTGGTAGCTTTGTTTGCAGTCAGAAGAACACGCGTTGTCTCTTGTTTTTGTTTCATATGGTATTAGTTCTTATCTCTGCGTCACCGATGCACCACCGATTGCCTTAGCGCTTCAGCAGATCCTCGCGTAAAGGAGTGAACACGTCCAAGAGTGCTGAACCTTCCTCCAGGGAGGTGACTCCATGCTTGGCCTCACTTGGTATGACGATGCTATCGCCTTGGGATACGGCATACTCCTTGCCGTCGATCCGGAATACGAAGCTTCCTTTCAGGCAGTAGCTCATCTGCTCATGCACATGACTGTGCTCGTAGCCTTCAGCCCCTTTTTCAAAATGAACCTCCATCATCATCAGGTCCTTGCCGGCCTTCAGTATTTTGCGTTGTACCCCAGGCTCTGCTTGCTCCCATACACCAATATTACTCATGATTGAACATCCTCCTTTGAGAAAATATGAATTTGATTGACTCCAATCGGTAACTTGCGCTCTGCTGTATAGAGATTGTCAAAGGCATGTTGGTCTCGTTCAGCTGTTAACAGGCGGAACTTCCCTTCGAGTGCAAATGGAACCTCTTGTCCAAGCTTGCTGGCGTTAAGCACATATACGAGTTCTCGTCCGTCATGAGAACGGAGCTGGTACATGTGAATACCTTCGGGCAGCGTCACATCATGTAAAGCGTTAACCACAAGTGGTGGTGAACCCTGCCTTCTCGGATGCAGCAAAGTGATATAATCCTGTCCCGCAGTTCCATGCACTCTGAAGTGTTGCTGAGCTCCCAGCTCATACCCACCGCCGATGGCACCAACATCACTAGTGATTACAGGAGCTTGAGGGGATGCAATCATAGTATCCAGACACATTCCCTGCAGACCGTAAGCCGTAATTCTTTGGGCTGCCAGATCCGCATGCTCGCTGAGCGTATGCAGATTCCATACGGAATCATAGTCGCTGTCTATTTGGTCCCAGATGAGGTAGACGTGCCAGTCCGCTTTGACCCATGCTATATGCCGCCGATAAGAGCGGGCCAGCTCGTCAGGAATTGTGCTCGATACGTAATCCAGCTCCTCCGAGAAATAGACCGTATCGCAAGTACTACGTAATGGTCCATTCTGCAGGATACCATTTGCATCAGTGAACTGTACGACATTGTGTGCGCTACTCGACAGATACCAATGACGATCTCCGTTATAATATCCGCCAGTTCCCGAATCCAGTGTCAGCGGCACAGACTCAGCCCAGATCGAGAAGTGTCCTTCATCGTTATGGGCATGATAGGTCAAGGGTGAAGCCTCGTAGAGCAGATAATGACTCTTATCAGGCTCATCTGTCTGGTCTCGGAATATAACATAGCCCATGTCTGGATAGTAGTCCGAGCCCAGCGTGGGAGCCTGTGCCTGCAGCTCAGGCTGCGGATAGAGCAGAGCGGCAAGTGGATAGGGGAAAGCACCGTTATCTCGTACAACCCTGCCTCCGTGCTGCCATGCCCACATCATTTCACCCGCAAGGCTAGGATTCACCTCGCTATATTGCGGCGCAGCATAAGCCATCAGACGCCACCATTGCTCATGGACATTCGCATCGCCAACACTTGGCGTGACGATGCGAGGACTCGGATGTTCATCCGCTCCTACCTTGACAGAACGGTCAAAGGTAATAGCCGAGCCGATCAGGAAGCGGTACATATCCTGTACACGCTCGTTACCAAAATAATCAATCCCTCGAAGCCGCTTCAACAAGACAAAGAATAGAAAATATCGGTGCAAGACGGCCCCATGATAACGAATGTTCTCAGGCCATGCTCCGCGAGCGTCAACTACATGCTCAAGCTGCCAATCCACGACCTTTCGGGCGTGCTCCAGATATGTCTCGGAATCCTTCTCCTGCGGGAACATTAGAGCATATACTCCAAGTCCTGTAGCTCGATCCGCATTCCAGTTGCTGCGCATGCCGCCTTTTTCATCCGGGAATTCGGTCAGATCATATCGGTAATATTGGGTGTCCATCATCATGGTGGCTATGGAGCCCAGATATTCCTGTATCCGTAGCTTTTCCCCTTGCTCTAGTACGTCTGCACCCATAATCTGCCCATAGATAATGGAAATGACAGCAAGCCCGCGCCCGATGTGAACGGCCCCGTATACATCGTCATCGTGCCAACCTGTTGCCCGGAAAATCTCCATCCCCTGCAGCATATCATCCAGCATGTAGAGCAGCTTGTCCGCGCTAGATCTGGCATGGCGGGGGTCATCCTCCATCATATAGCGGTTAGCGTCTGCGCCAGCTGCCTCAAGGAGATAGGCCCAGTTCGTGCAGGTGCTTCGCTGGAATAGGGGAGAGCGCATAGGTGAAGCCACGGGCTGATGCTGTTCATTGGTGAACGATACTTCGACCTGAACTCCAGCGTAGCTTGGGGGAAGAAGGCTAAGTGCTGTCTGCACACTGTAATATTGATCCCCTTGAATAGACACTGGCTGTTCATATACTAGTACAATCGGCTCTGGCCCGTTGCTGACTAACTCGAGACAGCTAGTCTTTACAACCTCGGTAGCTCCACCTGACGGTGTAATACCTGACGTTTGCGCGAAGGCTTCTGTAGATAGGTAAGGAACAGCCTGCATAAATGACCCTTCAGGGAGAGAAGCTCGCCATCCTGTCAGGTCCTGACCCAGATATGGGGATGCCAAGTCTACTGCAAGTCCGCACTCGGAATGAGTGAGCTGAATACCGCGAATTCGTGCAGTGCCTGGACCGACGATTTGAATGGCAATATGCAGGTAGGACGCAGCAGCCGGTGTTCGAAACACGAACGGGTCCGTGCGGAAGGACCCAAGCTCCTGTAAGGAGGAGGCTTCCTCAGCCCGCAGGAATTGCTCGGACAGAGATACCTGTCGTTCGTATTCCTGCTGCATGAATGTCGAAGCACGGACACGAGTACGAATGGACTCCAGCTCTGACTCTTCATAGCAGCCAAATGGAGCATTGGGAATACGATTGTGTATGGAAGACATGAAAGGTTCTGACCTCCTTTATAGAATTCGTTGCAGGGTTCTGATCTGATTATATCGTGGGTCTTACATAATAAGGGATGGATAAACATAAGGAGGAAAGGGGGTAAAGCAACTGAAAAAAGGCAAATACACTGAAAAAGTGAATTTCTCCCCCTTGGCAAGTGGTATTCTCCATAACTCCTTCTGACAAGTCGCTCTTATGATGAGGATAAGGAAATTGAGTTGACCATGAGGAGGAATCACCCATGCACCATAGCAAACGCCAACTGAATGCTTGGACGTTTATTGCTCCCAGTCTGATCCTGACATTGATCTTCGGTGTCTATCCCATCATCTGGGCTTTGAAGTACATGTTCTATGATTATCAGGGCTTTGGCGAGCCTGTGTTCATCGGTCTGGACAATTTCGCACGTCTGTTCAGAGATACCGAGTTCTGGCATGCTGTACTGAACACCTTCATCTATGCCGGAGGCAAGCTGATTATTACAATCCCCGTATCCTTCATACTTGCGGTCATCTTGAACCGTGCGCTGAAAGGTAGACAGCTGCTCCGGGCCATTTACTTCTTACCTACCGTAGTCAGTGCTTCGGTTATGGCCATCGTATTCTATGTTGTGTTCAACTCCTACAACGGTATGGTGAACCAATTGCTGGTGAATTACGGAATTGTATCCGCTCCCATCGATTGGCTTGGACCTAAATATGCACTGCTGACTTCCATTATTATTGCGATCTGGGGTGCGATCGGGAACTACATGCTCTTGTTCATCGCAGGTCTGCAGAATATTCCAGAGGATCTGTATGAGGCTGCTTCCATTGATGGCGCAGGGCCGTTCCGGAAAATGTGGAGCATCACTGTGCCCATGCTGGGCCCTGTGCTGCAAATGATCATTATGCTTGCTATTACGGTTTCTCTGAAGGGCTATGAGAGCATTATGGTCCTCACAGAGGGGGGACCTTATGGACGTACCGAGGTTATGTATCTCTATCTGTACAAGCTGTTCTTCCCGATCTCCAGTGGAAGCTCCAGCATTCAACAATTCGGCTATGGTAGTGCCGTCGGCTTCGCCACAGCAGTCATCGTAGGTGTGATTACATTGATCTACTTCTACATTTCCAAGAAATTAAATGACGTCTATTAATGAAGGGGGAATCTACCATGAATACAGCCAATCCATCCGCTGGTCGTACTGAACAGCAACTGGAGTCCAGTGCACAGCTTGGCAAAATGCGGAAGCTTGTCGCGAATATTATCCTGTGGATTTTCCTGATTGCGGTAGCCGTTTTTGCCCTGTTTCCTATCCTGCTCGCGTTCTTCGGTTCCTTGAAGTCCAATCTGGAGCTATCTACTGGCTCTACGCTGCTGCCACAGGCATGGAAATGGGATAACTATGTGCAGGCTTGGAATTCGGCGAATTTTGCACAGTTTACGTGGAATAGTATGTTTATCAGCTTCTTCACGACGGCAGGCACCATTCTGATCGGTACGATGGCGGCCTATGCCGTAGCAAGGGTGGACTTTATCGGAAAGCGTCTATATATCATTCTCCAATCCTCGACCTTGTTCATCTCCATCGGTGCTGTGGTATTGCGTCCGCAGTTCGACCTGATGGTAGCTCTGAATCTGCAAAAATCATTATGGGCGGTTATAATTATCCTGATCAGTTCTCACGCGACAGCCTTCTTCATGCTCATCGGTTTTGTGCGGGCGATTCCGAAGGATCTGGATGAAGCTGCTTATATTGACGGATGCAACTTCTATAGTGTATATTACAGAGTCATATTGCCGCTGCTGGTGCCTGCGATTGGTGTTACAGCGCTATGGACCTTCCGCGGAGCGTGGAATGAGTACATTCTTCCATTGGTCTTTACGATGACGCAGCCAGGCTTGCAGACGCTGACCGTAGGTCTCGCGAGTCTGAAATACGGTGTAGGCGATGCGGCGCAATCCCAGCTGATGCTGGCAGGAGCGTGCTTGTCCATTCTTCCTATGCTGCTGGTCTATGTCGCTGCGAACAAAACGTTCATGCAGATGACAGCAGGCTCTGTCAAAGGCTAATCGCTACAGCAAGCGGGCAGAATCTGCGGTGAAGAGGTGTTAAGCTGTGATCAAAGCCTGGTTATACCGAACCTCGCTCAAGAAACGTATATGGGTGTCGTTCACGATTTTAACGGTGTTTTGCGTAGCCTTGACGGGGATATGCGCATATATGATTGCAGCCCGAGCTATGGAGCGGAATGCATCGCAGCTCAACAAAAATGTCATCAGCCAATCCGTGAATGTGCTGGATCAGAAGCTCAAGCAGATCATTGTCGCCTCATCTACGATGATGCTGAGTGAGACCTTCAAACAGACGATCCGTGACATTCAGGCGAATAATACAGAGCGCTATTTTGTGAATTTCTCTCTGCTGCAAGGCCAGTTCACACAGGCTGAGCTTACGGAGAATACGATTGATTCCATTCTGATCAGTACGCCTCATGGCGATTTTTACTCCAATAGTAAGCTGCGCAAGGCGGGGGTACCGTTCGAATCTACCAGCCTGTATCAGCGGATTAAGGAGGACCCGGCATCACCTTGGATTGAGTATCATCAGGATGAGCTGTTCGTAGGGGGAAATCGGGTCATTTCCTTAATTCTTCAGCCCTTGACCGAGAATTATGTACCGGATGTATTTCTGACCATTAATGTAAAAGAAGCTATGCTGGAGAAAGTCGTTAGCGGAGGGGCCGATCATGGCTCCACCCGCTTTTTGCTTATTAAAAAGGATGGCACCAGCGTCATTGGCGATCAGAATCGTCCAGATTGGACACGATCGGCTTCTTTTGTTGACAAGCTTGGCGCGGAGCCTGCGGGTGAATTTGAATATAATACGGATGCAGGAACTATGCTGGTAAGCTACGCCCAGTCCAGTTACGCCAGAGATTGGGCGCTCATTAGCTACCTTTCCAAGGAGGGACTGCTGCAGCCTGTCCGTACGATCCAATGGATGGTGTTGTTGATTATAGCAGGCTGTACACTACTGACGCTATTATTGGCCGCTTATCTATCCGGCCTTTTGCTTACCCCCCTGCAGAAGCTGCAGCGTACGATGAAGCGTGTGGGGGAAGAGGATCTCAACGCCAGATTTGAAAGCCCTTTCCAGGATGAAATTGCAGAGGCTGGTCAGAAATTCAATGAGATGCTTGACCGGATCAATGGTCTGATTGTAGAGGTTAAGGCTACGGAGAAGGAGAAAAGAAAGGCAGAGATCAAGGCGCTGCAGGCGCAGATTGATCCGCATTTCCTGTACAACACTCTCAATACGATCTTCTGGAAGTGTGAAATGGATGAGTATGAGGATGTGAAGCAAATGCTGATCTCCTTGTCCAAGCTGTTCCGGCTGGGGCTGAATAATGGCCTGGAGATAACCACGCTGGATAAAGAGCTAGAGCATGTGCGTCAGTATCTAAGTCTGCAGCAGCAATGCTACGAGGGTTTGTTCGAATACACCATTACTGCCCCGCCTGAGCTGCTGAACAAGCCAGTGCTGAAGATTATCATCCAGCCCTTGGTGGAGAATTCCATCCTGCATGGTCTGAAGGAGAAACGGGAGCAAGGACAAATTCATATTGAAGTCACGTCAGATGAGACCTTTCTGATCATTAGAGTAACGGACAATGGAATCGGCGTGGATGCAGACCAGCTTAATGCCAGCTTGAGAGAAGCAGGTGGCAGTGGAGGATATGCGCTGTCCAACATTCGTAACCGCATTATGCTCTATTACGGACAAGCAGCAGCGATCCACTTCACCAGCATACCTTACGAGGCTACTGTAGCTACCTTGCTGATTCCACTGGAAGGTGAGGATGAATCATGACATTTGATGAGCGAATCAAAATTTGCATTATTGATGATATAGCGACGGTGGTGCGCGGGTTATCCCAGCGTATTCCGTGGGAGGAGCATGGAATCACGGTAGCTGCGACGGCCAGCAACGGTGAAGAAGGCTTGAAGCAGATCCGGCTGGTGAAGCCGGATATTGTGCTAACGGATATTCGCATGCCGTTTCTGGATGGACTTGAAATGATGCGTAGCCTACAAGATGAGTTACCAGGCCTGAAGCTGATTTTCCTGAGCGGCTACACGGACTTTGCTTACGCACAGGAAGCTGTGAAGCTCGGAGCCTTCGATTTCATTGTCAAGCCATTCACGAAGGAGCAGGTACTGGAGTCTGTTCTGAAGGCTAAGGAAATTATCGAACGAGAACGCAGTCAGGTAGAGCAGATGCGAGGCATGGAGAAGAAGCTGCGTGAAAGTCTTCCGTACTTAAGACAGGAATTCATGCGGCTTGCAATTCGCTACGGTATTCAGCAGGATCGTCATCAGCAGCAATGGGATTTCTATGGGATTACGATGAAGGATCAGGATTTTGGCGTGATGGTCGCTGAGATTGATTTCTTCGCAGATCGTACCGCCGAGCTGCCCGTCAACGAGGTAGAGCTGATCCGCTTTGCTGTGCAGAATATTATAGAAGAGACCATCTTCCGCTACACGAAGGGCATTGTCTTCCGTGAGAAGGTGAACCAGCTTGTGATCGTGGTGAATCCATGCGAGGCATTAACGATGGAGCAACTGGCAGAGCATTGCCGTGAAAATGTACATCTCCACACCTATCAGACCATTTCCATTGGTGTTGGTACGGAGGTGAAGCAGACATCCCAGCTCGCCATGTCCTACAGACAGGCAGTGACGGCGCTGGCGTATACCTTCCTGACCGGGGGCAACAGTGTCTATTGCTTCGAGGAAGAGGCCGAGAGCAGAGCGGGTCATCTTCGTTACTCCTATGAGAAGGAGAAGGAGCTCCTCTATTGTCTACGTTCTTCCAATTTGCCAAAGGCAGAGGAGCAGCTGGAGCAGATATGGAACGAATGGATCGCTTGTCCGACACGTCCTGATCCAGCTCATGTGAAGACACTTTGTCTGGAATTGGCCCACTCGATCCATCGGGCATTCTCAGAGAAAGTATCCGAGGAGGAACAGAATGATCTGGATCGCAAGCTGTCGGACATGAATAATTCGACCTCCTTCGAGGATCTACGTAGCCAGATCAGAGAATTGTGCCGCCAGGGCTGCGAGTATCTGAAGGTGAGACAGGTTAGTGACTCCCGCATTCTTGTGGAGCGGGCGATTTCACATATACGGAGCCATTTGCATCAGAATCTATCTGTGGGGGATTGCGCCAAGGTGGTGCATTTAAGTCCAAGCTATTTCTCCAATCTGTTCAAAAAGGAGATGGGGATGACTCTCGCTCAGTATATTACGAGTCAACGCATGGAACGGGCTAAGGAGCTTGTCCTGGAGGGGCTACAGGTACAGGATATTGCCAGCTCGCTAGGGTATGAGGATCGCCCTTATTTCACGGAGCTATTCAAGCGCCATACCGGGATGACGCCTACGGATTTTCGTGCAAAATACGCATCGCCGGCTACCAATTAGAATGATGGTTTTCTCTCCCCTGAACAGTTGTTTTCTCCTTCACGACATCAGAGGACATTGGATTATGATTTAGTTGTAAATGAATGCGATTACAAAAGGGGAGGAAATAAAGGTATGGGTATGAAAAAATGGTTGTTATCTGGAGCTTCATTGCTGCTCGTGGGTTCCCTGGCTGCATGCTCCTCGGGACAGACAGCTGCTCCTGAGACAGGCAGTGGTACGGAGGGACAGAAGACCAAGCTGGTATACTGGACCATTGACCGACATGACTCCGATTTTATTGAAGCTAAGATTAAGGAATACCAGGAACTGAATAAAGATGTAGAGATTGAAATGAAGGTGATGGCGGACAACTATTCACAGTCCGTGGACATTGCCTTCGCAAGCAATCAAGCACCAGACATTCTACGGGTCGATCCTGGTAACGTACCGACCTGGGTGAAACGGGGCTATCTGGAATCATTCGATGATTACATCTCGCCTGAGATGAAGGAGCGCTTCGCTAACGTGCTGATTGAGGAGAAGAATATGGTCGATGGCAAGATCTACACCCTGCCGAATATCGGTCAATTCTGGCGTCTGATCTATAATGTGGACCTGTTCGAAAAAGCAGGCATCGACAGTCCTCCGACGACCGTTGCGGAAATGGTTGAAGATGCCAAGAAGATCACAGAGGCAGGTAAGGATATCGGTGCTTATGGCTTCGCGGGCAACTTCAAGAGTGCAAGTGGCTTTGAGCGTATTGCCTATCCGATTACGACGCTAAGTAAGAATGTAGGTAACGAAGGCTATGACTTCCAAAAGGGACAATTTGATTTCGGTATGTATAAAGAAGTAGCTGAGGCACTGCATCAGATTAAAGAAGATGGAAGCATGCTGCCAGGCTCGGAATCGCTGGATATCGATCCACTGCGTGCGCAATTTGCGCAAGGCAAGATCGGCATGTACTTCAACCACTCTGTAGAGCCGACTGTATACAAGACCCAATTCCCGACAGACATTCGCTGGGCAGCAGCTATGCCGCCTACCATTGACGGACAAGCGAACGGTGCAGATCAGGTCATTTCCGGTAGCTACCTTGCATTGAGCAAGAATTCCGAGAACAAGGAAGCGGCATGGAAGTTCATTGAATGGATGTATAGTGATGAAGTACAGGTAGCTTACCAAGAGGGTGGCTATGGCCTATCCGTAATTCCTTCCGTAGCAGCAACTGCCAAGGCGCCTGATATTGCTGGCATCGAGAACTTCTTGCCAACGGCCAATGACGGTATCTACCCGGCTACTCCGCTGATCATTACAGAAGGGCGTGTAGAGGGAATGAAGAAGGTCGATATCTTTAACCGCTTTATCTTCGCTGGCGGCGATCTGGATAAAGATATCGCAGATCTGAACGCTCGCTACAATGCAGCGCTGGAGAAGGCAAAGGCTGCTGGAGATACCTCCATCGAGGCCAAGCCAGATTTCAGTGCGGCAGATCTTCAAGGCTCTCTGGCAGAGAAGAAGTAACGATATAAATAGTATGTAAATGTAATAAAGTGATTTGTTTGAATGCATGGGCCTTCCCAACAGTCAGCTAGTGACGGGGTAAGGCCCTTTTACTTATTAATCTGGTGGTGAACGGTGGAGCGCGGCTTTAGACGCGCTCATCAAGAAATTCGTGTGTGTAAATCGCATTAATCCTATCCAAAACGTTGTGCGCTTGATCTTTGAATTTTAAATCTGCAACCTGGTCTTTTAGCAAAAACACGCCAGTCTCATTACAGTGTTGCCCGAGGGCCCCCTCATACAACTTGTTCGCACCGTGGATCGGTGGAGAGAAAAACAGCTTCATTAGCAATTCAACCACTTTGGGTAAACCCGACGGTTTCCCTTTTCTTAGCGTGTTATTGCCACCCGGATCAACGCTGCGGATTTTAATGCCTTCTTTGGCAAGCTGTGGTGCGATAGCCTGAGTCCACAGTGAAAGCGCAAGCTTTGAAGTGGCATATGGACCAAGCAGCTTGCGAAAGGTTCTGGGGTGTTCCAGGATTTCGATATTAAATTCTTTCACAAAGTTTAGTGCTGAAGATGAGGTGTTGATTACCGTTTTTGAGTCAGCGTTTTTTAAGAGCTCCTTTAATTCCATCAGAATGATATATGGAACGACCGTCATCAGTTCATAATGCTTCTCACGCCCTTGTTTCGAATAGCTCAGTTCATGAAAGCTTCCGCCCGCATTGTTGAACAAGATGTCGATCTGCTGCTCTTTTCCTTTGATCTCTTCCAAAGTACGTCTCAAGCTGGCATAATCGGCAAGATCCGCTATTTTATACATACGAAGCCATCCACTATTTATGGCATTTTGGATTTTCATATCATCGGTAGGAAAGTCGGAACGGTTCAAAGCAACCACCTGCCAGCCCTCCGACAGCAACTTCCGTGTTAATTCCAACCCGATTCCATTGCTTGCACCAGTTATCAGTGCTATATTTTCTCGTTGGCTCGTATTCATTGTAGATTCCTCCTGAGGTGGGATATTTCCCTGATAGCGCATATTCTATTCATTGGAGTCGACTCTAAGTCAAGGAACGTAAACAGAGTTTTTGTTTTAAGGATAAGGGACTTGACTTGGAGTCAGCACCAAGATGTATAATGCACAAAAAAACGATCTCCGGGAGGAAATAGGATGATGGCCGAGCATACCTTTACAATAAAGCAAACCGCCGAGCAAACAGGAATCTCCGAGGATACGATTCGTTATTACGAAAAGATCGCGTTGCTACCTCGGGCGGATCGGAAGGACAACGGGCACCGCATCTACCGGCAGGAAGACATCAATATGATCCTGCTGATAGGCTGCCTGAAAAAAACGGGGATGCCACTGGAGGAAATGCGGCCATTTTTGGCAGTCTCCGCCGACGCAGATCCCGGAGAATATCCTGAGCTAGTAGAGCACATAAGGAGCCACCGGGAAAATATCGTCAGCCAAATCGCTTCGCTACAGCAGGTCGTCGATTTTATCGACATGAAGCTCGAGGAGGGAAGATACCGCCGGCACTGCTCGGATGAAAGCCAAGACGGCGTGTCAGAGCATATAACTGGAGAACCGAATCCCAAGTCCGTCTCACCCGCTGAGATGAGTTATTTTTCCGTATCGGCCAAAGCTGGCAAGTCACGGGCAACTATAAGATAAGCTCGCAAATAACAAGAGGAGTTCCAGCCAAACAGACAATAACTTAACCAGCACAGCCCATGTTTTGGCGCTGCACATTTGATGCTATTCAACCTGTCGAAATGACGGGTTTTTTGCGTAGAAAGTAAGAAAGTAACAGATTCGTTTTTAGATTCCTGGCATTATTGTTGCAAACTTATACAATCAACCTATGTGAAGCACGGCTTTGCCGGAGAATTTCCGTTCCATCATGTTACGGGCAACGGTGTCAATTTCGGTCCAAGGCGCCTCCACTTCGATCCGGGGGATTAACCGCTTATCTGTTACCATCCGGGCTAGCAAACTCAGATCGTCCACCGCTGATTGACGAGTGAGTTCCTCACCTAGAAAGAAGCTGTACAAGGTTCTGCCTCCGCTGGTCACCAGATTCATCATATCGATCGTTGCGGTATTTGAAGAGGAAAATCCTACCGCAACGCAAACCCCTTGGGGCGCTAACTGCGGCAGCAACGCCGCCAGTGTATCGCCGCCTACTGAATCGATGATCAGATCGTACGGTCCAAATTTACGGGCTGATGAAATTAGGGAATATCCAACGATCACTTCGTCGGTTCCTACCTCCCGAACAAGCTCAGCCTTCTCTTCCGTGCTTGCCGTACCTACAACGTATGCGCCGGATTGGACTGCAAGCTGATGGGCGAATAGCCCAACTCCGCCGTTAGAGCCTGTAATGAAAATGCGTTTGCCAAGCAGCATGCCGCCTTTGCGGAGTGCATAAAGAGCCGTGAGCCCTGCTACGGGGAGGGTAGCCGCCTCCGTAAAAGTGAGTTTGTCTGGGATTTCGGCCAACAACGATACGGGAGCAGCCACTTGCTCGCTCCAGGCTCCCATCGGGAGCAGACCAACAACCCTGGCCCCTTTTTGCGGTCCTGCGCCGTTCTCAGCCTGCTCGATGACAATCCCGGCGAAATCCCAGCCAGGACGACTAGGTATTTCCTGATTTTTAGCGTCACTCACTTCACCGCGGTTGAGTGAGACGGCCTTCACTTGCACAAGTGCTTCCCAAGGCTTGGCCTGCGGGGCGTCAACTTCCTTGAACGCCAAATGTGACGGGGCATGCGGATCAACTACAATAGTACGAATCATATCGGTTTTCCTCCATGTTGGTTATGGTCATTAGATGACCTTCATTTCAATGAGGAGTATACTTTAAATAAAGGTTCGGCCCAAGTGCAGAACTACACTTCATAAGAGAAGGGAAGAGAAGATGGATATAGATATGGAGAATTCCAGACATAGAATCGTAATGGGAGAAATTGAAGCCCTGCGGATAAAACGTCAGCAAAAGCTTGTCGATCTACCTCAACCGTCCTTGAAACGATTTACTCAACAAGAGCTGAACGACGAGGCTTTTCCTTCGTATAAAAATCTGCTGGTTGGACGTACCCGCCGCATACCGACCCGCCAGACGATCATAAATATTGCAGAATATCTTGAGTGTACATCCGACGAGCGTAACGATTTACTTATGGCAGCCGGTTATCTTCCAATTCAGACGGAATTGTATGGACGGTCGTTGGAACGTGCATTAGAGTGGGCTCAGCAAACGATGAGAAGTATTCCTTTTCCCGCCATGGTCGTAACACATACTCAGGACATTAAGGGATTAAATGAGCCGTTTCATCAATTGTTCGAAATTCCTCTCGACCGTTCATATGATGGTTTAATGAATAGGGTTGATTTACATTTTAATTCTGGTCTTCCTATCCGGTCCCGCTCCACGTTTGATAAGGCGTCGTTTCAGCAGTGGGAGGAGCACATCATAAACGGAATACAAGCATTTAAGAGTGAGCACATGCTCTCGCGTTATGATGCTTGGTATCAAAAATTGCTGGATAGAGTTCGGAAATATAACGCGTGCGAATATCTGAGTGTGCCGGATGTAAGGGGAAATGCTGATCAAACACAAACAATTCTAGCCAGAATGGAAAGCTCCGGAGACCTTATTCCCGTACGCTACAGACAGGTTTCGATCTCTGCAGGTGGCCGCTTATATCCGCAAATTGAGGTTTTCCTGCCGGTAGATTCTGCCGCGCGCACAGTTTTTGGGAAACTGGGATGTCCAACTGATTGTGCATTTGTCTAATCTGACACTTCTAGCGTGTATCAGACTAACATTATTTTTGATGAATATCATTTCATTGATTACCGCATGCAGAAGGAAGATGCCCAGCGATTCATTCACAACGCTGGCTATGAAGTTGAAACAAGTACTATTTATGATGGTATAGGCATTAATCGTTTTGCCTACGAATCTCATTCTAGACTTGATTACGCCGCGCTGGTTCAAGGCTACCTTTTCCCCTTGTCATTGTCGTGCAGAAATAATGAATTTTTTAGACCGCCTTCAATGGCGGTCTTTCTATGCTCGGCGGATGCTAGCTATTCATTTTATTGAATTAACGGGACACTATAGCTCATTGACACCAAGAAAGCCGTTGACCAATGTGAACGCACCCCAAAATCTCAATGGTAAATCGCCGGAGGTGGTCGATTCGTTCCGTCGAATGAACGCGTTCGGACGGCTCGGTGAAAAGGAGGATATTGCGAATGCGCTCGAGTTGCTCGTCAGTGACAGAGCCCATTGGATAACGGGACAGACGATTCGCATTAACGGCAGGTTTAATTGATATTGTGGAAAGTGGTTCTGAGAAAGGAGAGGCGAACGAACAGCGGGAAGTAGTGTTGTTGGTTGACTCTCTTTTTTCGTGCAATTAGGACACGAAAAAGAAGTCGACATACTTGCCGTTAAAGACAACGCGGAGAGCCGTATCTTACCATACTGAACTAACTGGAAACAATAGCGCAAGTTAAAATGAAGGTTAGGAGTGGGGACTTGGTTCTATCGACTCCCAGATTAGTAGCGCACCAGCGTCTTCGAGTACTTGGAACAGGACCTTTCGCTTCTCTAGAAGAAAGTGTAAATTAATATCATGAGAAGTATTTGATCTGGATGGGAGTTTAAAGATGGCCTATAGAATTGTTGGAGACTTAGAAAATAAATTGATCATCTACGGGTACAGGAAGCCCCTGGGTTCGCGCACGTATTTACCTTTTCTCCCTGAAGCTATCGCTAATGAATTTATAGATGCTACAGTGGTACTAGAGCGCGCCAGTAAAGAACAGGAGATTTATCAAATTTATTACTGGATTGAAGGAGATGGAGAATTCGTGTTGCGAATCATTGTCTCGTATTTCGATGATTCAATCACCATCCTCGCAGATGAGGCTAAAATAGCGGTGCGAGCCTATATGGCTCTTTGCGAAAGTTTAGAACGTTGGAAGTCACAGTGAAGCTAACGGGAAGCGTTAGTTAAATGAGAACAGCGGGAGACCAAGACTTTTTAATCAAGTCTTGGTCTCCCGCTGCTTTTTACTAGTGGATGTCTAACATTTTTTCTGCTGACTGATCAAGTGAATGATATGCCTGAAACTAACCCAGTAACTCAGTGAACGGGGTTCATCCACAATGTCGCTCCTTATTCATCTTCCTTGAATACAGGACGGATCTGACAAGTGAAGCGAATGTTCTTCTCGGACAAGCGATAGGCTGGCAGCAGCTCTGGACCACAGGAGTTGGAGCCGACACCGCTCATTTTGTAATCAATATGGACTACAGTCTCCGGAATCGTCTGCAGCTCATAGGTATGCTCTGCCTTAGCCAGCAGCTCTGGGGTCACATGCAGCGCCTGGAAGGAGAAATCCTCCTCGGCGGTGAAGCGAAGTCCCATGCCCAGCAGGTTTGTTACGTTTGCCCATCCTGTACCGAAGCGTGCGCCATTCTCTTGTGGCATCACATAGTGCTGGAACAGTTGGTCAACGGTGGTCTCATACACGGCTTTACGGGTGCTGTGATGCTTGTCAGCATAGCCCTCATGTGGTCCATAGCCGAAGTATTCGACTTCCTCCGCACCCTTCGGCATCTCTAGACGAAGACCAAAGCGCGGCAGATAAGGAGCCTCTTCGTTCACATCGGCCTGTGTGCAGAAGGTGATCAGGCCTTGACTGTCCACTGTCCATACCGAACGACCTTGAATCAGCATCGGACGAATGCTACCGCCAAGTCCGTAGGAGACGCGAATCTCAATGATACCTGTCTCGGTGCGGCTCCATGAGCAGCTGTAGATTTTCGTGTGGAGCTCATGCATTTGCCAGCTCAACCAATCTTTCTTAATGTTAATGTCATTATCTGTTGGAGCTCGCCATACGGATAGCTTCGGCGGTGAAGCGAGCATTTCCACACCCTGCTTGGAGATCGAAGTGAATGTGCCCAGACCAAGCTCGAAGGTGTAATGAAAATGACGACCACAAATCAACAGCTGACCATTCTCCTCCACAGTCTCCAGTGGCCATTCCGGTAACGACGAGACCATCGGTGCGACAGCCTGCTGCTGTGCGGCATATTCGAATTGAGCAAAGGAAAGCTCGTAGCCAGGTACTGACCAGGCCGTCTCCAGCTTGCTCCGATACGTGAGTGTAAGCCAGACCGAATCCTGCTCTTGCACCAGCTCCTCCAGAGAATAGGGCAGCTGAATCACGGCCTGATCACCGGGCTGAACGTTCAGCTCTGAATGTAGACCTTGCGCGATGAGTTGCCCAGCTTGCTCCAGCTTCCAGTGCAGCATGACATTGGACAGATCCGTGAAATCATAGCGGTTATGAATGCGAATCTCTGCTTTTGCAAAATCCACCAGCTCCGTATGGACAGGCGCGATAATCTGCTTGAGCTCCAGCAGACCTGTATGTGGCTTGCGATCAGGGGATACCAATCCGTCAATACAGAAGTTGCCGTCATGTGGCGATTCTCCAAAGTCTCCACCATAAGCGAAATACTTGGTACCATCGGCAGTAGTCTGCTGGATACCATGATCGCACCATTCCCATACACATCCACCCATGAGCTTCGGATAGCGGTAGAATAAATCCCAATACTCCTTCAGATCCCCAGGGCCGTTCCCCATCGCATGGCTGTATTCACACAGGAACAATGGCTTGGTCTGATTCGGGTCCTCTGCATAAGCCTGAACCTTCTCTGTGGAGGCATACATTTCGCTCTCCATGTCAAGGACATCCTTGCGCTTGTCGCCATTGTAGCGCTCAGCCGCTCCCTCGTAATGCACCAGCCTTGAGGCATCCCGCTGCTTGGTCCAGGCAGCCATTGCGATGTGATTGTCTGCATAGCCGGACTCGTTCCCCATAGACCAGATGATGACGCACGGATGATTCTTATCCCGTTCTACCATCCGCTCAGCCCGCTCTAAGAAGGATTCACGCCAGAGAGGGTCAGCAGAGATCATGTGGAAGGCCTCTTCCTTACCAGGGAAAGCTCGAATGAGCCCGTGGCACTCCAGATCTGCTTCATCAATGACATAGAAGCCATATTCATTGCACAGATCGAGGAAACGCGGATCGTTCGGATAATGCGATGTACGAACCGTGTTAATGTTATGCTGCTTCATCAGCATCAGATCTTCCTTCATATGCCGCATGGAGACGGTAGCACCCAGAACAGGATGAGAATCGTGACGGTTCACACCCTTTAATTTGACGGGGACGCCGTTGATTTTGAACACGCTATCTTCAATGGATACGGTGCGGAAGCCAACATGATGAGCGAAGGTCTCCGTTCCGGCCTGAATAATCAGCTCATAGAGATAAGGCTGCTCGGCGTTCCATAGTGTTGGATTGGTTAGTCTTATGGACAGACTTCCATCCTTCGTCAGCTTGCTATGTGCAGTGCCGACAGAGTTTCGATTGTGGTCCAGCAGTGTAGCTGTCACAGGAAGCTCGTCTGTCGATAAGTCAGACGCTTGAATTTGTACATGCAAGTTGACGGAGGTCAGATCCTCATTGAAGGCTTGAAGGATTTCGAAGTCACGCACATGGCTATCCTCGCGGCTCAGCAAGTAGACATCACGGAAGATACCAGAATAACGCCAGACATCCTGATCCTCCAAATACGTTCCATCACACCATTTCAGCACCATGACTGCGACTTTATTCTCGCCGGCCTGTACATAGTCGCTGATTCGGAATTCTGCAGGCATACGGCTACCCTGACTGTAACCAACGAACTGACCGTTCACCCACAGGTAGAAGCAGGAGTTGACCCCTTCAAACACGATATACTGCTGCTTCGTGGTCTCCTTCTCCGACAGATAGAAGCTACGTGCATACAATCCGGCAGGATTTTCGCTCGGAACGTAAGGTGGATTGAATGGAATTGGATAGTTTACATTTGTATAGTGCTGCTGATCATACCCATTCGTCTGCCAGCAGGACGGCACCAACAGTTGATCCCAGGAGGAGGTGTCGAAGTCCTTCTCATAGAAAGGCTCATTAACCTGATGAACACTTGCCTTGTAGCTGAAGCTCCAGCTTCCGTTCAGAGATTGGTAGTAGGGTGAAAACCCTCTTTTTCTGGAGATGGCATCGGCCTGATTATCATAAGGTATGAAGGCAGCGCGGGCCGGTTCGCGATTCACCTGTAGAATATTTGGATTTTCCCAATAGGGTTCGATACGGATCATTTCATCAGACTCCTTGTCATGGTAAGATCACTGTAATAACACATCTGATTATATAGACAAAGTGAGTTAATACATAGGTGGTAAATGGACATTTAACCTCACAAAAAGGACATTTTATCTAAGGAGGCAATACAGTGGAGAAGCTGGGGCTACGAATCAATCTGTATCAGCAAAGCCCGGAGGGGATGCCAATTCAGCTATATACTATTGGGGTGGAGCCTCAAGCGCCTATGACGCGACCGCAGGGCTTCTCAGCGATGCAATGCATGATTTCGCTCCAGGGGAGCGGGGTATTTCGAATCTATGGGGAGGAGGAATGGTCGGCTATTCCCGAGCACAGTCTGCTGTATATACCTGCTGGGCTGCCGCATGAATACATGGCGCTGGATCAGCAGCATTGGCTGTTGGGATTCGTCACCTTCACGGAGCGAAGAGAGGGATGGATGGCCGAATTAGGCTTCGGGCAGCAGCCTTATTGTATGCCATTGACCGAGGTGGATTCCCTGTATGCACGAATGGAGGAGATGTGGGAGATTACAGGGGAGCGTCCTCAGCTGTGGAAGTCTGCCGAGCTGCTGCTATCATTCTGCGTGGAGCTGCATCGGTTGCAGAAAGCGGAGAGAACGGACATCGTGCCGACACGTCAGCCGGATAGTGTGGTAGAAGCGATTACCTCATTTCTGCATGATCATCTAGAGCGAGATTTCTCGCTTGATGAATTGTCAGCGTACATTGGATATTCAGCGAAGCAGACGGTGCGGCTGTTCACAGGACGAGTAGGAATGACACCACATCAGTATTTGAAAAAAATACGTATGGAGACTGCCACTTGGCTACTTGATCATCAGCAGCAGATGACGGTGAAGGAGATTGCGCTTCATGTAGGGATGGAGCCGGACTATTTTACCCGTACCTTCAAGCAGACCTATACGGTCACGCCCTCGGAGCATCGCCAGCGCCAGCTTGACAAGAAGAAGCTCTGGACGCCAGGGAACCGATGATTTCATGATCCATGGGCATCTGCCCATATGTACTTAATAAAGCCAAAAGGGGAAGGGGATCTACCATACCCATACCGTAAGGAAACCCATGCTGTTAGGAAGCTCATTTTATGGATGATCAATGGAAGAAAACTTGTGTATGACAGGGAATCATTGCAGATAATGCTATTTTTGCGACGAGCCGGGCACACTAGCAGGGACAACTTGTAGCGAAAGAGGGACGTTCATGCAGTGGATTTATTTCGGTAAGCTGTATACAACAAAGTTCCAAGCCGGCTGCCTGGCCAAGCGTCTTGAGGAGGACGGATGGATGTACGGATATCAGGACCCCAAGGCCGTGGAGATCTATCAGTCACGCAGGGGGCGCTACGGCGTTCGCTTCATACCGTGATTGAAGGAATAGTATAGAAGGATTATTTTTTTGGAAAGATGAAATGGATGAAATCTGTATGGTGAACACAGCAAAAAAACATGAGATAAAGCAAAAATCCTCTCCTGAATGAACAGGAGAGGATTTGCTATGTATGGGCCCTGAGGGACTCGAACCCCCGACCAATCGGTTATGAGCCGACCGCTCTAACCAACTGAGCTAAGGGCCCTCAATGCTATGCTGTGTTGCTGATTATTTTTTAGGAAACATCAAACAGCGGCGTTAATTAATATACAACATTTTCATTTCATTCGTCAAGTGTTTTTTTGACATCAGGCTATGACGGTCTCATGAACAATGCTGAACAGCTTTTATTAAAATTTTAACAAGTATGACTTTTGGTACAGTTGTGGACAAATGTAGGGGACATAATGGGAGTTGAGAGGAAGGTCCTGTACTATTATGGGGATATTCGTCGCAAAAGCCTATAAAAAAGTTGAACGAATGTGCCTATAGGTCTAAATAATCGGGTCATATATGTCGAAATAGAACTTAAGGAGGGGGTTGTATGAACTGGAATGCAATAAAGGTTAAGCTTGGCATGCGTCTTGGCATGCATCCTGCCAGATCAACGGAGGAAGGCAGCTTTACGACCGGGATCATCTGGGGACTCGTGCTCAGTGCGGTACTCTGGGTATCTATTATTGGCTGGATTTCAATGTTATTGAAGGTCTAATAAGTAAACATTGTGCAGCTACAGAAGCTAACGCAAAGACGTAAAGGAGCAGCGAACAACGATAGCCCTGTTCCTGGAGGTAGCTGCAGACTACATATATCTGAAGTGAAATTATCTAAAACATAGTAGAAACGTTTTGTTATCGTAGGAATAAGTATCGAAATAGCCTTTAATTGTAGTAGTAAGCGATTAATTGTAGTAAAGCAATTAATTGTAGTAATACGAGAAAACACCGCCCAGAGATATCTGTGGCGGTGTTTTGCTGTCTAAAAGAGGGGCTAGGATTGCATATCCGTTGTGCCTGCCTATAAACTCCTATAAAGCCTGTACACGCCTGTACCACGCCTGTAGCACCTTAGACCCATCCTGGTTGATAAGTAAGCCTAAGGGGACATTATTCCTCCTCAGGTTCATGCTGGGTGTGCTCGCCACTAAAATCCTCTGCGAGCTTCTCCATTCCTTTGTTGACGGCTTCGTCAATCATATCGGTTGCTGCTGGACGGCTGGGGTCTACATCAGGGAGCTCATTGAACCCTGGAGCTCGCTCCTCCAATGGCTTGTCTTTCTCATGATTAGAAGCTTTGCTCATCTATTACACCTCATTTCTTCGAAAAGAACTGTTTGTGATTCAAGTGATATTGTAAGTGAGCCAACACCTGAGCCTATATTGGAGACAAGTAATAAGTGAAACAACATAAAGTAATTTTTCGCTGACTTTACGATTCGCTATATGATGCTATTAACCGCATTCTTGATCTTGAATCAAAATGAAGCCGGAGAAGTTGTACCTCTCCGGCCAGGTCCTTCGTGCTTATCTGTGTTCAACTCGGTGTTCAACCAAATCGATGGTGCCCAGCACCAAATGGGCCAGACCAAATCCAAGAATGCCAGTGGCGGCGAGCTTGTACTTGCTTGCAAGCAGTACGGCTCCCGAGGCAGACACAACGGTACCAAGAACGGTTGGAACTAACCCTTCACGCATACATAACACTCCTCACAGATCAGAATGAAAGACAGCATTATTGTGTGTTTAAGCGCAACAGGATATGCGTGGTTGTATTTGTGTGAAGTTTGAATTTGTTATAGGAGATAAATGCCTCGGGGTCTCCGCAAATACAGGATTTTTCAAAGGACTGAAAAAAATACTTGCAAACATCTCTAATTTATCGTAAGATATGTTGGTGACCGCAAAACGGATATGAATTAAAAGCCTTCCAATTATTGCTTTGGATATAAGCGGAAGCACATATGATTTTATGCCGGGGTGGCGGAATTGGCAGACGCACAGGACTTAAAATCCTGCGGTAGGTGACTACCGTACGGGTTCGACCCCCGTCCTCGGCATCATATTTTATCGAAAGAATCCCTTGATATTTAAGGGATTCTTTCTTTTTTTAATAATTGAAGTTATACCACCTATAACAAAAGGCACGTACCTTAAGTTCACTACTGGGGACAAGCAATTTTGTCAGAAGTGTCCCCAAGCCGCGTAGCCCCATCATCATTGCAACACGGTTCACGCCTTCACCCTTACCGAACAGATTTCTCCTGAATATACTTGCGATAGAGCGCAGGCGTGATCTCCTCGAACTTTTTGAAAATTTTGATAAAATACCCCGATTCATTGAATCCCAGCTCATCACTGATCTGCGCGACGGGCATGTCGGTGACCTCTAGCAATTGCTTGGCCCATTTGATCTTCAGCCTTGCCAGATAAGTCGTGAAGTTCTCGCCAGTCTCCTTGGCGAACAACCTGCTGAAATAGCTTGGACTCAGGTGACATAGCTCGGCCATTTGTTTGAGCGTAATCTGTTCACTCTTGTGACTGTGTATGTATTCAAAAGCAGGCTGTAGCACCGGGCTTGTGATGTCAGTATCGCTCGGGCTGTTCTTGAGATAGGCATCTGCAATCGCGTTGGTCATCTCTTTTTTGATGGATTCGATATTGCGAATGGAGTAGCCAGGCAGAATGGTGGACAGGTTCAATGTCTCCTGATTCCCGGAGGCTTTCTCGAACATTTCGACCAGCAAATGCTTGTTCAGCGCCTCCTCCACAATGTAGCTACAGAGTAGGGAGAGCATATTGGAGATGCTCACAATCTCATCATAGGTCATGACAGGCAACTGGTCGTAGTCGCTCTGTAATTCCTCTAGCTTCCCGGCATGCATGGGCACGTTCTTAGAAGTGACGATCTGCTCCAGCTCAGTCCCTTTCTCGGGGTCGGCGAGCTTCACTTGTCCCGCCATCACGGCGCCGATATATTTACCATCGATCGTAATGGGAATCGCAATATCTATAATATTGAAATGACAAAGATAGACGTAGGGTTCATTTAGTCGAACGGCTTCCAGACCGCCGCGCGCATCGCATTTTTGGCAGTAGGGAAGAAGCTCGGGATCTTGGCGAACATTCTGGCAGAAGGCCTGGCAGCTACTATGGCTGGTTACGGGAATACCTTTATAATCCACGGTTAGTATCGCGAGCTTGGTCACCGTTGCAAGTGAGTCCTGTAGACGTTTCCATTTGTTAAGATCCAGAATTTTATGAATATGCAGATATTCTTTGATCATAGGTGCGACCCCCATAGCTAACCTGAATCCATGAATTTGGCCGTTAAAAGTTAGCAATTTGTACATATTAAGATGGAATAACGAAGGGTAATGTAGTATGGGAGGTCAATATTCAACCATCTCATGACAATAACATACCACGACTGTGTGAAAAAGCAAAAATTTACGATTGAAAATTATAATTATTTGTTATAAAAGTCCACTGTAAACGTCCATCTCCTGCGTTATATTAGGGTTATTGTAAGCGATTAAAATTAAAACATATTTCTGATTTCATATCAGATCAGGAGGCGTATATCTATATGAGAAAAGCATTTATCAGTCCAACCAAATATGTGCAAGGCGAAGATGAGCTGTTGAACCTGGGTTACTTTGTACAATCCTTCGGGAATTCTGCGTTGCTGATTGCACATCCGGATGATGTTCAGCGCGTAAAGGCGAAGCTGGATGCAACCGCAGAGAAGTTCAATATTACTTTTGTTGAAAGCGGTTTTAGAGGAGAATGCTCCCGTGAGGAAGTTGCGCGCCTGCAAGCGATTGCGAAGGACAAAGGCTGCACCTGTACCATTGGCCTCGGTGGTGGTAAAGCGATTGACGCGGCTAAATGTGTAGCAGAGGGTGAGGCGTTGATCATCTGCCCAACAATTGCGGCAACCGACGCACCGACAAGCCACTCCGCCGTATTGTATACACCAGAGGGTGCCTTTGATGACTATGCTTATTTCAAACAAAGCCCGAGCGTAGTTCTCGTGGATACAACGGTGATCGCTAACGCTCCCACACGCTTCCTGGTATCTGGTATGGGAGATGCACTCTCAACGTATTTTGAAGCAAGAGCAACAGCGAAATCTTATTCCCGCGTGAATGCAAGTCTGCCGATGGGCTCTCGTGAAGGCTACACACCGTCAGCATTCGGTACAAATGCGGCACTTGCCTTGGCGAAGTTGTGCTATGAAATGCTACTGAGCGATGGCGTGAAGGCCAAGTTAGCCAGTGACAGCAACATGGTGACGCAGGCGCTGGAGAATATTGTGGAGACCAACATCCTGTTGTCTGGTCTTGGCTTCGAAAGTGGCGGTCTGGCTGCAGCCCATGCGATCCATAACGGGTTGACCATTCTGGAGGGTACACATCATTTCTTCCACGGGGAAAAGGTAGCGTTCGGAACCATTGCACAGCTCGTCCTTGAAAATGCTCCAACCGAGGAGCTGCATCAGGTACTCGACTTCTGTCTTGAAGTTGGCCTGCCAGTCAGTCTGGCCGATATCGGAGTAGATACGATTAGCCAAGAAGAGCTGCTGAAGGTGGCAGAGATTGCTTGTATTCCGGAGGAATCCATTCACTCGATGCCGTTCCCGATCACAGTTCCTGAGGTTGCTGGCGCTATTGCAACAGCTGACCGGATCGGACGGGAGTACAAGGCTCGCCGGGAGGGGAAATAATGAAAAAAATAATCAATCAGGCTGAGAATGTTGTCATGGAGATGTGCAACGGGATTGCGCTTGCGCACCCAGAGCTTGAATTTTTGAAGAAATATAAAGTGATTAAGCGCAGAGAGATCCAGGCTGATAAAGTCAGTCTCATCAGTGGCGGTGGTAGTGGACATGAACCTGCTCACGCGGGCTACGTCGGAAAAGGCATGCTGGATGCAGCGGTGTGTGGGGATGTGTTCGCATCTCCTTCCCAAATCCAGGTGTATCAGGCGATCAAGGCCACAGCCAGCGACAAGGGTACACTCTTGATCATCAAGAACTATAGCGGAGATATGATGAACTTTAAGAATGCGGCGCATCTGGCAGAGGAAGATGGCATCAACGTACAATATGTACGGGTTGAGGATGACATTGCTGTACAAGACAGCCTATATACTGTAGGTCGTCGCGGCGTTGCTGGTACGGTACTCGTTCACAAAATCGCCGGAGCAGCAGCAGAAGAAGGACGCAGTCTGGCAGAGGTAAAAGCAGTGGCGGAGAAAGCAGCACAGAATGTGCGTAGCATTGGTTTTGGATTCACATCCTGCACGGTTCCAGCCAAGGGCACCCCGACATTTGACATTGCAGAGGACGAAATGGAGTTCGGTGTAGGCATCCATGGTGAACCAGGTATCCGCCGTGAGAAAATCGTAACCGCAGATGAGCTGGCAGGCCGGATGGTCGCGGCATTGTTAGCAGACATGAAGCTGGACAAGGATGCTTCTGCCGAGATAGCGGTGCTTGTGAATGGCTTTGGTGCAACACCGCTTCAGGAGCTGTACCTGCTGAACAATTCGGTTCAACGGGAGCTTGCAGGACATGCAGGTCTACAGGTGGCTACGACGTTTGTTGGCAACTATATGACAAGTATAGATATGGCGGGGGCGTCCGTTACCCTACTGAAGCTGGACGAGGAGCTGAAGGCTCTGTTGTTCAAGGAAAGTGAAGCTCCTGCGTTCAAAGTATCCGGTCCTCCTGCAGCACAAGTGGCATATTCCGATGCATTTGAGGCTGCTCAGACGGAGGATGCTCCGGTCTCTTATGAAGTGGAGACGCCTGCTTCGTCTGCGGTGATTAGCAACAATCAATTCTCCCTGGATAACATGGTCTACCTGATTGATAAAATGAGTGAAATCATCATCAAGAACGAAGTGCCATTCTGTGAGCTGGACTCCCATGCGGGTGATGGCGATTTCGGCATGAGTGTGGCCAAGGGCTTCCGTCAATTGAAGCGCGAGTGGAATCACATCATTCATGAAGAGAAGAAAGACATTGGTTCGTTCCTCGATGCCTGTTCGCTTGTGATCATGGAATACTGTGGCGGTGCGTCTGGCCCGATCTGGGGCTCGGCCTTCCGTGCAGCAGGCAAGGCTGTGGGGGATGTACAGCAATTGAGCGTTGCTGAATTTGCCGAAATGATGCAGGCGGCGGTTCAAGGTATTCAGTCGACAGGAGAGCGCTCCTTCGGTCGCGGTGCCGTTGTAGGGGACAAGACATTGATTGATGCACTCGTTCCATGTGCTGATGCCTGGACACAAAGTGCAGAGTCTGGCGATGACTTCAAATCCGCATTTGCCAAAGGTGCAGCAGCAGCCGTCGAGGGTGCGAAGAAAACGGAAGATATCGTGGCACGCATGGGCCGGGCAGGAACAGTCGGTGATCGTAGTCTGGGATACCCAGATGCTGGCGCATACGCACTAGGCGTTATTTTCACAGAGCTGTCCGAGTCCATGAAATAGCTATAGGGAACGTGCATTATGGCAGCAACACTTGATAATTTTTTGATGGTGGAATGTCTACAGTAAGCCAAAGAAACGACTTTAGTCTAAGGGAAGTTAGAACTAAAGTCGTTTCTTTTACTTTAGATTATGGACTTATTTTCTGGAGCCGACAAAGTTAATTTTCTTATGTTGACGGAACCACCTGTTGCTTGAATGGTTATTTTCTCACATATGCCTTCGGGGAACAGTAAACTGGTTAACGCATGCTCACCGCCATTCATGAATAGCTCCATGGAGCCGGTGTCCAACATTAAACGAAGCTCAAGCGAATCTCTAGGATTGATCGTAACGGATTGAGGCTTGGCAAACATCTCTGAGAAAGCTATTTGCCCAGAGCCTCTTCGATCTAATGTAAAGGTACCATCCGTTGCAGAGTAAGTGATGGCCGATTGCTGCTGATCAGCGTGCTTTATAATGAGTTTCAATAAGTGGGCAGAGCCCATATCGAATTTTACGTTCAAATCCAGGGCATGTAACCCCCAAGTAAATTCCTTTGGCGTGCCATCCATGATCTCCAAATCGGTACTAGTCACATGTATTTGTGAGAAGAAGCTGTCTGCTTCTTCAACAGGCCTTTGCACAAGAATGGTTTCATCATTTACTTGTTTTAGTCCAAGCACACGTGGTATGGTCATTGCACCTCTCCAGCCAGATGTGGGCACTTGATTGGCGTAACGCCAGTTGCTCATCCAGCCCAGATATATGCGCCGTCCATCTTGCTCAGGTATGTCTGAGAAGCTCACACCTGCATAGTTATCACGTCCATGGTCAAGGATACGGACAATTTCATCGTCGGGCCTAAACGTGATTCCGTCAAAGGACCCGATAAAATATTGCGTTAGTGAGCCTGACTCCAATTCAGGATTATCTCCGACACTAACTAATAACACCCACTTGGTCGTGTTCGTACCCTCAATCGTTAACGGGAAAAGATCAGGACATTCCCACACGCCATCATGTATACCAATTCCATCACCAAACTCACTGGCCAGTGTCCACTCCTTCAGATCAGAAGAGATAAAAAAGGTTATAGTCTGCCCGGTAGCAAGAGCCATGATCCATTGTTCAGTAGGTGGATGCCAGAATACTTTAGGATCTCTGAAGTCGACTTTGTCTTCACTGCGCAAGACTGGATTGCCATCATACTTCGTCCAGCTTCTCCCTTGATCATGGCTGTAGGCCAGGCTTTGGGCTTGAACAGCCGGACCTCCATGGATTCCGTCCTTATGGCTAGTGAATATGGCTACAATTCCTGGCTTATTTGGGAAGAATCCAGTTGTATTATCCCAGTCAATGACGGCGCTCCCGGAGAATATTGTTCCGTTGTCATCTGGGTGCAAGGCTATATCGAGCTCTTCCCAATGAATCAGATCGGTACTAACCGCATGCCCCCAGTGCATAGGACCCCATGTCGTTCCGTACGGATGATACTGGTAAAATAAGTGATACTCTCCCTCAAAATAGACAAGCCCATTAGGATCATTCATCCAGTTTTCCTTCGGAGAAAAGTGCCATGCTGGTCTATATTTCGCTATTTCTATACTACTCATGAGGTGACCTCCATCAATTAAGAATTTTTATAACTGTCATATCCCTTTTGTTTAATAGCCAGCCATCTATCCAGACCAAGTCTATTAAGCTCTTGCAAATATTCATTCCATTCCGCATCGACATTGCCATTTTTAATCCATTCCGCCCGTTTGCGGTTCACATAGGCAAATAAGTCCGTTTCGATCGTGGACAACTGCTTTTGATCTTCAAGAGAGAAGAAGATCGGCGGATAATTGTGATCAGCCTTCATATGTGGAACAAGCTTCTCCTTCATAAGGTCAAGCCTCCAGGAAGCATCGTCAGGCTTAGTCGTATACACTCCGTAATATTCATCCAGGATGGCTAGTGGACCGCCAATATTCGTTTTCTGTCGTAGCTCAACAGGTGCGCTTCCTTCAAGGGGGAGATGAGTTAGCATGTTCTTGTTCTCGTCGAGCTTGAAAATATTCTGTTGCGTTTCATCACCGTATGTTCCCCAATTGTTCTGTACAGATTGGATGGGCTCGTAGAGCTGATCAATCCACTTCGCAGTTAACTCCAGATTTTTATTCGTGCTCGTAATCACCATCTTGCCACGACTGAATCCGAAATTGTTCGTTCGTGTTACGTTACTCTTCCCGTCCGGTCCAGCCAGAGGTGGAAGGAGCTCGTATTTGTCATTGTTGCCTGTGATGTTAGCTTTGTCCCACTGAAAGTAAAGGCCGTAGCGATGATCCTGTCCTTTGGCTAAGTAAGTATTGTAGTCCTGCTCAAAGGACTCTTCATCAATTAAGTTCAATGCATACAATTCATGGAAATATTTGATCGCCTCCTTATATCCATCCTGGTCTGCGGTAAACAGCACTTGGCCGTCATTGGTCACGACTGTATGATCCCCGTTGTCACCGAATCCAAAGGACCCAAACAGAAAGTTCATATCCTCGTTACCGTTGTTCATAATGAAGGACATTGGAATCTCATCCGCCTCACCGTTACCATTCGGATCACTTTCCTTGAAGGCAAGCAGTGCATTCTTCAGTTCCTCGGTTGTCGAAGGCATGTCTAGACCCAGCTTATTTAGCCACTCCATGTTGATCCAGGCCATACCGTTAACGGAATGGATGCTCTCCTTGCCAGAGCCAAGCTCCTCAATCCAGGGGAAGGCATAAATATGACCATCAGGTGCAGTAATCATCGCTTTGTATTCAGGTGCTTCTTCCAGCACCTTTTTCAAATTAGGCATATACTGTTCGATAAGCTCTTCCACCGGGACAATGGTTCCATCGCTTCCAAGCTGCAATAATTCATAGTCGGTATATCCAGCGTCCATAATGGCATCAGGCAAATCACCACTTGCGATAGCCAGGTTTCTTTTCTCGGTAAATGAATCAGAGGTATAGTTCTTCCAATTAATGTGGACCCCCGTGTGCTCCTCCAGTCTTTGATAGATCAGCTTCTCATTCGGGTCTGAGGGGGCGAGCGGCGAGCTTTGGGTTATGAAATTCAGCGTTACTTTCTCTTGAAGGGGGAATGTGACGTTCTGCAGATTGTATTCTGGAGAAGCGGACGAGCCTGCATTGCCTCCGCACCCCGTAAGGACAGCTACAGATAAAGCGAAGAGAGCAACAGGTTTAAAGTTTATTTTCATATGAATTCTCCTTGCCTATGGTTATTTGATAGAGCCTACAAGAACACCCTTCTCGAAATATTTCTGGAAGAAAGGATACATAATCATAAGTGGCAAACTTGAGACAATAATGGAAGAATACTTGATCATTTCTGACAGTTTTTTAAGTTCTGCTTGGGCGAGCGCGTCTGAAATCATACCTGGGTCCACCTGGTTTTGGACGAGGATGGACCGAAGAACAAGCTGAAGAGGGTATAGCCGGTTACTCTCCAAATAGATCATGGCATCAAAATAGGAATTCCACTGTCCAACGAAAGCATATAGCGCGAGTACAAACACGATTGGTTTGGAGAGTGGAAGGACGATTTTGAAAAAGATGCCGAGCTCTGATGCTCCATCGATCTGGGCTGCTTGGAATAGCTCTTTCGGAAGACCCATAAAATAGGTGCGGGCCAATATAATATTGAATACGCTGACAGCACTAGGCAAAATGATAGACCAAATGGTATCCAGCATACCCAAATCCTTTACAACTAGAAAGGTAGGGATCAGTCCGCCACTGAAAAACATCGTAATTAGAAATAAGATCATAAAGAATCTTTTACCGACAAATCCTTCGATAGACAATGGATAAGCTGCCAGCACGGATACGATCACAGTTGCAGCAGCAAAGGCAGCCGAGTAGAGCAAGGAGTTGAAGAAACCTCTAATCATAGCTTCGTTGCCTAATATCTTCTGGTAGCCCACCAGGCTCCAATCCGATGGGCTGATCGCCAGACCCTTCGTGATGAGCACGTTGGGGTTGAGAAAAGAGGCGAGCAGGACATAGAGCAGTGGAAAAAGGATGATTAATACGAAAAGAGCAAGGATGACATAATTGACCCCAAGCAGTACACGGTCTTTTTTCGATAATTGAAGATTCATGGGTCCTCCTTCTAATACAGGCCTTCGCCTTCATTCAGCTTCTTTACAACCGCATTAACGAACACCAGCAGAATCACGTTAATTACGGAGTTGAAAAGACCTATAGCTGTGGAATAAGCATAATCACCGGATTGTAGCCCTACCTTGTACACGTAGGTAGCAATAATTTCTGAGGTAGGGGAATTTAATGGTGTCTGCATCAGGAAAGCTTTCTCATAACCAATGGACATGATACCGCCTGCAGATAATATAAATAGCACCGCCATAACTGGCTTCAGGGCAGGAAGGTCGATATGCCAAATGCGCTTAAGCAGGGAGGCTCCATCCACAGTAGCTGCATCATGCAGTTGCGGATCAACATTGGAAAGCGCTGCCACGTAGATGATTGACGACCACCCAGCACTTTGCCATATCCCGGATAGTATATAGATGGTACGGAAGTATGCGGGATCTGACATAAAAGAGAGGGGCTTATCGGTAAATAGAGTAACCATAGAATTGACAAGTCCCGTTGGTGATAAAAAGACGAATAGCATCCCCGTAATAACTACAACTGATATGAAGTTGGGAGCATATAGGATCAACTGGACATTCTTTTTAAGTTTTTGCCCTTTCAGTAAATTCAGCATAAGAGCCAGCACGATTGGAATAGGAAATCCTAGAATCAACCCGTAAGCGCTTAATTTAAACGTGTTCAGAAATATGTCGTAAAAGTTAGGTGACGTCAGAAAACGAGAAAAATGCTCAAAACCTACCCAATCACTCCCCCAAATGCCTTTCATTGGACTAAAGTTCTTAAATGCGATGATGGAACCATACATGGGCACATATTTGAAGATGATGGTCAGGATCAAAGCGGGAAGCAAAAATAAGTAAAGGATATAATTTCTGAATACATAATGAATCCAACTGTTTTTTTGTGTCGCTATAACGGTTGTGTTTTTCAAGTTCATAGCTCCTCCCAAGATTGCGCTTCCAAGTTGTAGTCACCTTTGATAAAGAAGACCCTGATTCGAGAGCAATTATATGTCAACCGGATAACATATGTCAACCGGTTTCATAAAAGCGGTAATTGTGGTTTAATGGTAAAGGAATAGGTTATGATTAGCGTAACGAATACTTGAGGAATTTTGACAATAGGACGGTGTGAATGAATTTGAATCCGAAGATTGGAGATGTCGCAGAAAGAGCAGGCGTTTCAAAAACAACTGTATCACGTGTGATGAACAATAGAGGTTATATTAGCGAGGAAACGAAAGCTGCCGTTTTTGGTGCAATGAGGGAACTGAATTATTTTCCTAACGATGTTGCTAGATCGCTGTTTAATAAAAAGACGAATCTGATCGGACTAATCGTACCGACAATTAATAATCCGTTTTTTAGTGAATTGGCTTTTCACATCGAGAGCATTTGTTCAGCAAAGGGCTATAAAGTGCTTCTGTGTAATAGCCTTGGAAGTGAGGATAACGAGAGACGATATATCGAAATGTTAATGCGTAATCAGGTAGATGGAGTCATAGTGAGCTCTCACAATAGAGGGATTAGCGACTACAGTCAAAATAAGCTGGCGGTCGTTGCAGTTGACCGTTACCTGTCACCCTCAGTTCCTGTTGTCGGGTCCGATAACTATGCAGGTGGAAAGCTCGCGACAGAACTGCTGCTTCGTCGTGGGTGCACCAACATCATTCACATTAACGGGCCAATTGAGTTGGAGACGCCAGCGAACCTGAGACGGCAAGCCTACGAGGACGTCATGAGGGAACATGGTATGGCTGCAAAAGTATACGAAAATCACAAGTCATTTAATCAAAAAGCTTACATCGACTTATTTGATCAAATAGTTCAGGAGAATCCAGGATTGGATGGCGTATTTGCCAGTGATGATTTAATCGCAGCCACTTTTTTGCAGTATGCTAAACGACAAGGAATACGTGTCCCAGAAGATATCAAGGTCATCGGATACGATGGCTCGGAAAATGTACAGGCATTTCTACCTGAGTTATCTACCATACGCCAGCCCATAGAAGAAATTGCGCAGGAATCTATCCGGATATTGCTGGAGAAAATAGATGGGGAAGCGGATCATGAAGCCGAGGAACGTTATCTTCCTGTTACACTCTTGGAAAGAGAAACCACTTAGGTGGTTTTTTAATGTTATGACAACCGGTTGACATATTGAAATTACTGTGCGGTTAAAGTTCTTTGGAGAGGTGAATCCAGTGATTAAAGAAAAAGGTAAGGTCATTTGTTTAGGAGAAGTACTCATCGATTTTTTCTGTATGGATATTGGAACAAGTCTGATAGACGGTGACAATTTCAAGAAGCAGGCGGGAGGAGCACCTGCAAATGTCAGTGCAGCTATAGCTCGTTTAGGCGGGCATTCTTTGTTTGCAGGGAAGGTGGGGGATGATCCTTTCGGACACTTCTTAAAGCAGACACTGGATCGATATCATGTCGACACGAGCATGCTTAGATTTGACCAGTCAGCTCCAACTACGATAGCTTTTGTCTCTTTAGACAAGAATGGTGAGCGCGATTTTGTATTCCATCGCGGTGCTGACGCTAATATTAGTTTAGAGGACATGGATTGGAATAAACTGTGTCAAGCAGCGATTATTCACTTCGGATCGGCGACTGCCATGATGGATGAGCCATTCAGGCAGACTTATTTTGATGCCATGGAGGAGGCTAGTAAACATGATTGCTTTGTCTCCTTTGACCCTAATTATCGGGTGGATTTGTGGCTTGAACGTATCGAGGAATTTATTGTGTTTTCAAAGCGAGGAATCGCCATGTCTGACTTGGTTAAGGTGAGCGAGGAGGAGCTTCAAATAATTACAGGCTTAACGGAGAGAGAAGCTGCAGTGGATTCCTTGCATCGATGGGGTGCAAAGCGTGTTGCTGTAACGCTCGGTAAGGCAGGTACATATATTTCCGACGAAGTGAACGCAGTTCAGGTTCCAAGCTATCCCGTTCGATCAATTGACTCAACGGGTGCTGGGGATGCTTTTGTTGGAGCACTACTCTATCAAATTAGCATGGTAAATCATGAAGAGGAATTAACGTTTGAAATTTTAAAGGATCATGTTCAATTTGCAAATAAAGTAGCTGCGATAGTCTGCACAAAGGTTGGCGCCATTTCATCACTTCCAACGTTAAACGAAGTGAATGAATTTTTGAGACATAACTATCCAATTTAGTAACTCAACTTTTGCACTTGAAAACTCTGAGATATTAAATTATAGCCACATAACGGCTGAATACATCCGTCATGTGGCTAATGAATTGGTCAAATCAGCATCAGCAGCAGACCGGTGATGGAGGCACGGCACTCACATTAATCACTTAATATGTTCAAGGTCCTAATAACCTGATTCCGGGCTAGTTAGATTGTCCAGCATATCATAATGCGTTCGCTGCAATGGTTTCTCTGCCGGGCCTTCGATAACATCCCCCGTATAGGAGAACCTCGATCCATGACAAGGACAATCCCATGTCCGGTCTCCGGCATTCCAGTTCACCTCACAGCCAACATGCGTACAGGTCGTATCGACAATGTGAAGCTGTCCTTCCTGATCACGGTAGGCTCCTTTTCGTTCCCCATGCAGCGTAATGACGGCCCCTTGATCTTTTGCCAGATCCTGCGGCATAATCTCCGACGTCTCCAGCTTCCCTTTGATCAGATGCTTGACGACATTCGCATTTTCCTTGACCAAAGTCTTGAGACTCGGATCGGGGGTGAAGCGCAACGGCGTATACAGATCGGTATAAGGGTTGTCTTTACCCAAGACTAGATCCTTGAGAAGCTGAGCAGCTGCTGTACTATTCGTCATTCCCCATTTACGGAAACCGGTTGCGATCAGGACCCGCGGCTGGGAGGAGGTAATCGGACCAACATAGGGCAGCTTGTCCAGCGTCACCAGATCCTGAGTTGACCAGCGAAATACGATGCTCTCCAGTCCCAGCACCTCCTGAGTGAAGCTCTCCAGTGCCTGGTAGTGTGTCTCCGTATCCTCTCCTTGCCCGGCTTTATGGCTGTCGCCTCCGATGAGCACCAGCGTATCATTGCCATGCTGTACTGACCGAAGTGACCGGCTTGGCTGATCGATACTCAGGTACATCCCGCCCGGATAGGGCTTCTTGGTCTTGCATGCAAGGACATACGAGCGATCGGCATGCATTCTTGCCGAATACAGCCCAGTTCCCTCGTAGAAGGGGAAGTGGGAGCAAGCAATAACATGACTTCCCGTTACATTCGGTCCATTACGGGTAAGGACGGCGATCTGTTCACCATCTTCTTTTACATTGACTGCCGTGGTGTGCTCGAAAATAAGACCGCCAGCCTCTACGAACTGTTGTACCAGGTGCTTCAAATATTTCAGAGGATGGAACTGTGCCTGGTTGTCCATCTTAAGCGCTTTGTATATCTTGAGGTCAAAGGGGATACTGTCGACCAATTCGCCTGTAATACCCAGTTGATCATAAGCCTTGTACTCCGTCTCTAGCTTATGTGCAGATTGCTCAGTCGTCGCATACAAATATGCATCTTGCGTAAGGAGCTCGCAATTAATCTGCTGCTCCCGAATCGTGTGCTCGATAAATTGCTTGGCTGCCATATTAGCCTCGTAGTAATGTCTGGCCTTGGTAGCTCCGAAATGTTGGATCAGCTCATCGTAAATCAGATCATGCTGTGCAGTGATCTTGGCCGTAGTGTGCCCTGTTGTGCCGTTTAGCAGCGTGTCGGCTTCCAGCAATGCGACCTTGACGCCTTCCTTGGCTAGCAGGTAAGCCGTTGTGATACCTGCCATTCCGCCGCCTACAATCACAGCATCCACCTGCACATCTTCTTCTAATGCCTTGAACGCTGGTAAATCGATGGAATCTCGCCACAGCGGTTCTGGAAAAGTCACTTGTATCCCTCCAAATTATTGTATGTACTTACTGGATAGGATTGGCGATTTCAGCATTTTTAAACGGGAGGAGGCACCCTGAGGACGAGCGACTTTAATGGAGGCAAGAAACGTCATATCACGGGTAGCTTCTATTTCGCGAGAAATTTAATAGAATTTTCCAAGGGAACTTTGTTACGATGCAGGCAAGAAGAGATTCTGATTCTACAAGCATCTGAGGAGATGAATAATGTGACCATGTCCAATGAACAACTGAATGCATGCCTGAATATACGGAGACGCTGGTTACTCCATCGTGTCGGTATGCCAAGCTCATGATTAACGAGAATGCTGCATGCTATCTTCATTTCCGGTAGGCCACAAAGTTTATATCATCGGTATTATGTCTTTTATGTTGAATGCCGTTCAATCAGGCGATACTCCAGGGGAGCCACAGCTTCCTGTCTGTCATTCAGCATGTTGTGTATGATGACGAATGCATTCTCTGCCTGCTGCTGAACGGGATAATGAATGGTAGTCAGATCAAGCAGATGCGCCACCTCCGTATTGTTGAAGCCCATAATTCCCACTTCTCCTGGAGCGGATATTCTCATCCGGTGCAGAGCGGTTATGCAGCCCGCGGCCACCTCATCCGTTGCGCAGAATATAGCATCGGGCCGATGCGTCTGTGCTATCCACCATGAGGCGAGCTCTTCACCGTCTCGAGTGGAGGTCTTGTCCTGAAAGAGAGGGAAATCATCTGCTGTGATCTGACGTCGATGTGCAAAATCAGCGTAAGCACGTCTACGCTCCAGCGTATTCAGACCTGTAGACATCGGATAGACATTGAGAATATTGCGATATCCCTTGGCGTACAGATGCTCCAGTCCTGTCGCGTAGGCGTCATACTGATCCATAAATACGGATGGAATACGCTCATTCTCAAGCCGCTGCCAGGTCACAATAGGCCCGTATTTCGTATAGGATTCAATGACCTCCCATTCATTTGTCCGCAGCACAAATACGAGCGCATCCAATTGCTTGCGCTTTAGCATCTCTAGGGCCACATGCTCTTTGCCTGCGTCTCCATTAGTAATGAATAGCGTAATGTTAAATCCGTATTTCTCCGCCGCCAGATTAAACGCATCAAGGAAGCTAATAAGCAGCGGACTGAAGGTGACGGAAATGATCCCGATAAGATGGGTGGCTCCTTTTTTCAGCGTAATCGCATTTCCGTTGGGGACATAGTCCAGCTGCTCCATGATCATGAGTACCTTTTGACGTGTGGTCTCACTTACATAGGGGTAGTTATTCAAGACCCGTGAGACGGTTGCTGTTGATACACCTGCCATGCGGGCGATTTGTTGAATGTTTGGCATCTGTGTTCACCTCAGCATCAAGCATAACACAGTTCGGGAAGCGGCTACAAAGCAGATCATACCGTTATTTCATGAAGTTGAATTTAGTGCTTGACCTGTAATGCATTACATACATTACATTGGGAGTGTAGAGAGATTCAATACCATTTCAGGAGGGTGACCTATGAAAAACGGAATAAAGATCGTAACCATTGGCGGCGGCTCCAGCTACACTCCGGAGCTTATTGAAGGTTTTATTAAGCGCTATCAAGAACTTCCTATTCGGGAATTATGGCTTGTTGATATTGAAGAGGGTAAGGAAAAGCTGGAAATTGTAGGGGCGATGGCACAACGCATGGTCAAGGCAGCAGGGATTGATTGCGAGGTTCATTTGACGTTGAATCGTCGTGAAGCACTGCAGAATGCAGATTTTGTCACCACGCAATTCCGTGTAGGTCAGATGGACGCTCGTATTAAGGATGAGATGATTCCACTGAAGCATGGGCAAATTGGGCAGGAGACGAATGGAGCAGGGGGGATGTTCAAGGCCTTCCGTACGATTCCTGTGATTCTACAAATTGTGGAGGATATGAAGGAGCTGTGTCCGAACGCCTGGCTGATCAACTTCACCAATCCGGCAGGGATGGTTACCGAGGCAGTGCTCCGTTATGGACAGTGGGAACGGGTCATCGGCTTATGCAACGTCCCGATCATGGCTACGAAGACCGAAGCGGCCGTGCTGGGCAAAGCGGAGGAAGAGCTGTTCTTCAAATTCGCGGGCATTAATCACCTGCACTGGCACAAGATCTATGATCAAGCTGGACAGGAGCTTACAGGAGAAGCGATCGACAAGATGTATGGTCCTGATGCCGAGCCTGAGAAGATGGTGGAGAATATTAGAAACATGCGTTTCCTGCACGAGCAGCTTGTTCAATTGAAAATGCTGCCTTGTCCATACCATCGGTACTACTACATGACAGATGCGATGCTGAAGGAAGAGCTGGAGGAGGCGCAAAAAGAAGGCACACGCGGCCAAGTCGTCAAGCGTCTGGAGGAAAGTCTGTTCGAGCTCTACAAGGATCCGAATCTGGATTACAAGCCTAAGGAATTGGAGCAACGGGGTGGAGCTTATTACAGTGATGCTGCCTGTGAGATCATTAACTCTATTTATAACAATAAAGGAACGCTTATGGTCGTCAGCACACGCAATAACGGTGCGATCCCGGATCTGCCTAAGGAAAGTGCTATCGAAATCACCAGCATGATTACGGCTCATGGTGCCGAACCTGTTCATTTTGGTTCCTTCCCTCCGGCGCAGCGGGGCTTGCTTCAGGTGATGAAGGCTATGGAGGAGCTTACGATTGAAGCGGCTGTTACTGGGGATTATGGTACCGCATTGCAGGCATTTACGCTCAATCCACTGGTGCAAAGCGGGGACTTAGCCAAGGCATTATTGGATGAAATGCTGGAGGCGCATCAACAGCATTTGCCACAGTTTCAGTCCAAATGATGAACGCAATTCCTCATTACGAAAATATTATGAACAATACGCATCTCTGTAAATAGAACACAAGGGATAAATGCATCTGCTATCCTGTTTACAGTAGAGAAACTGCAATGCCGCCTACAATAGAGAAAGTGAAATAGAAGACAGCCTGTAAGCCTGTAGATTCCTAGCCGGAACCCATAGGTTACAGGCTGTTTTTATACACTTTTTGACAAATGCTTGGTTATTGCATAATTCATGATTCGTTAATAAGTTCGTGATAAGTTCAAGATCAGTTCAAGATCAGTTCAAGATCAGTTCAAGATCAGTTCAAGATCAGTTCAAGATCAGTTCAAGATCAGTTCAGTTCATGCTTTAGTTAACCCCGACAGCATCGAATGCGAGAGCAACCGATCTGGCTTGAGCTGAATTCGCACCGTACAGGTCACGGGCCGATTGCACAAGTGCAGTCCGTGCTGCTGAGAAGTTCGAGGTTGGAGTCAGATAGTAGACAAGGGCGTTGTAGTAGATTCTCACAGCATCGTCACGACCGATTCCAGGTACGGTGACTCCGCTGAACGTTCCACCCGCTGCTGTCAAGTAATAGGCTTTATTGATAATGCCGCTGTTGATATGAACTCCACCGTAATCTGATGTGCCTGTATAGCGATTTCTATAATGATCAGGCTGATTATAGAGCGTTGGGTTAGACATGGATCTCAGGGCATCTCCAGGAATATTAGGCGTATAGATTTCGTCGCCAATCAACCAGTTCGTGCGCTGAATGTCGTTGCCAATAATATCGGAGAAGGCTTCGTTAAGTGCGCCAGATTCATTGACATACTCTAGGTTCGCCGTGAATTCGGTCACGCCGTGAGTCAGCTCGTGTCCGACAACGTCAGGATCTCCGGATAACGGACGGAACATGACACCATCACCATCGCCATACACCATCCCAACGCCATTCCAGCCCGCGTTATTATAGGCGTTGCCGTAATGGACTGTGGAGCGGAGCTGGAATCCTCTTCCATCCAGACTGTTGCGGTTGAATTTAGTGAGGTAGTAATCGTATACCTTGGCAGCGTAGGCATGAGCATCGACAGCAGCTCCATCCGTCCAGACGTTATCTGAATCGGTTAGCAATGTACCAGGAAATATGGTTCTTTTATTAGCTGTATAGGTCAGGATTCCGTTACCACGGGTATTGTCTCGCAATTGATAAGTACTGCCGGACTGTGTGGTTGTGAACGACTTGGTATCACCTAGTACACCCTTTCCTGTACCTGTGGCCATGCTCAAGATATCGTACTGGTACACAATACTTCCGTCCAGGGCATCAATGAAGTAGCGTGTGCGAAGTAGAACAGGCTCAAGCAGGTTGACCTCTGTCATATATACAAGTCGTGCAGAATCCTTTTCAGGATAAATGTACAGCTTTGCAGTAGGCTTCACAGCATGTTCGGCGACGTCAGGGTCTGAAAGTGAAATTTTCCCATCATTTTCACTCGCTTCGGCGTAGACGTCATTCGTTACCGCATCATTTGTTACAGCATCCTTCGTGATGGCTTCCTTCGATACAGCTTCATCCGACACGACTTCCTTGGCGACCGTATCTTCGCTTGCCTGTTCCTTATCAATCAGCTTAAGCTCCTTGGATATACGCTCTGAAGCTTCAGCTTCTGCAATATACACGGCATCTGTTGCGCTGATTTTGGGGCTTGTCCCGCCAGGGATATTTTGATTGGATTTGGTGATCGTGGCGCCGAGAAGGGAAGTAACCTGCTCATTTTTATCCAAATGTACAGTCTGTACTGCGCCATAGACCGGGATGCCATCAATGTATTGCTGCAGACGATAATGATTCAATCCGTTGCTATCCTTCTCATGATTAATGATTTTCAGCTGCTTCTGTACATCTGTGCTGTTCAAGCCGAGTGATTTGGAGGAGTTCTGAAGATAGTTCCACACTTTCTCCTCATTAGAAGCGGATTTCGGGGCATTGGCAACCTCGGCTACAAAGGCTGGCGTTAACTCAAATGGGCTGTCGCCTGAAGGCGCAGCACCCGCACCTGATGCAAGGGCGCTGAACAGCAGCGTACCTCCTGCTATAAGTGCAGTCGTTTTTTTCATTTGCATGGTTTATACACTCTCCCAAAAGAAAATTAGTTGTCTCTAATCTGCCGATCTAGCATCAGTAATGCTAGACGGTCACTCTAAAACGAAGCAGCTTTAGCAGGTACGGGAAGAAAAGTGAAGTAACGCATGAAGAGGAATAACTAAGGTGCAGAAGAGTTGTGAATCTGAATACAGGAGTAAGAGTCGTGGCAAGTAAGCCGGGCACTCCTCCCTTCAAGGATCGGATGGGTGCGGAGCTGGGATGAAGAAGGGGTTAAGGTTCGTTGATACATAAAAGTAATTATTTGTAAACCCTTCGAATCTGAAACTGATAGTATCATAGAATTATAGTTTCGAAAAGAGGTTTTTTGAAATTTTTTGTAAAAAATCCGTTATAAGGAGAAGTGGCATGAGTCGAAATATGCTATGGAAGAAAAAGGAGGGCTCATTTCCTAATCATGTAACAGGCTTGATTTGGCTAAATAGTCGTTCGATTTGGCCATGGTTCTACCGCAGGGGTAGTGATAGGATTAGCATATCTGAATGTTTGCGAAATGGATAACAGAATTAGACAACGGAAATGAAAAATAGAAATGAATAACAGTAATAATCAACATACAAGGAGGCTCTATACAAGGAGCTTCTTTGTGACTGGATTTGTGAAAGCGTTTCGAAAAATGTGAAATCCTGACCCTGATATGCCGAGCCATGAACCATGCTCTTATCGAACGTCTGAGCAACGTTATTACGCTATCAATCTGGTAATCCTGAGGAGGGTACATATGATGACTAACCCTGTTTCCGAGCCATTAGAGCACATGAAGGCACATGGCTATGATGCTTGGTTAAGCTACGAATCGTCGCTGCCTATCGCTACTGCGGCTCAATATCGCCCCTGGTGTGGTGCAATCTATGTCAGCGAGCCGCATGCGACCATAGAGGCCGCGGCTATAGAGCTGCAGCGGGGTATTACATCCATGCTGGATGTTCATACCGAGATAAGCACCGCTACAACGGATCAGCCGCATATTGCGCTGGGAACTTTCGGCGGAATGTTTGGGAAAGATTCCAGTTACCCGGCGGAGTTATTTACCTCAACCGATCGTGAATCTACTGGAGCAGAAGGCTTTGTCATCCGTACATGTCATGCTGAGCGCTGCATTGCCATTGGAGCTGCTGGGCCTGTCGGGGTGCTGTATGGTGTGTATCATTTATTACGTCATATGGGAACAGGACGACCATTGAATACGCTTGATGAGGCGGTTGTCCCGGTCAACGGTCTGAGAATGCTCGATCATTGGGACAACATGGATGGCAGTATTGAGCGGGGCTATGCAGGTCCGTCCTTTCTGTACGAGCAGCATCAGTTCACGGCCAATCAGGAACGATTACGCGATTATGCCAGATTAATGTCCTCTATCGGCATCAATGCGATTTGTATCAATAATGTGAATGTCCATCAGCAGGAGACACAGCTGATCACTCCGCGTTATCTTCCAGATGTTGCGAAGCTTGCGGAGGTGTTCCGAATCTATGGTATTCAGCTATATCTGAGCATTAACTTTGCCAGTCCGCTGGAGTTGGGTGGCCCTGAGACGGCAGATCCCTTGAATGATGCAGTCCGACGGTGGTGGACGGAAAAGGCTGCAGAAATCTATGCATTCATCCCGGACTTTGGCGGTGTTGTGGTCAAGGCAGACTCAGAGAATCGCCCTGGTCCGTTCACTTATGGACGCAATCACGCGGATGGGGCGAATATGCTGGCAGAGGCGCTCCAGCCATACGGCGGTATCGTTATCTGGCGCTGCTTTGTATACAATTGCAAACAGGATTGGCGGGATCGCTCAACAGATCGAGCCCGGGCGGCGTATGATCATTTTAAGCCGCTGGACGGTCAGTTCCACGATAATGTCGTGCTGCAGATTAAGAATGGACCGCTGGATTTTCAGGTGCGGGAGCCTGTGTCGCCGCTGCTCGGTGGCATGGAGCATACTCATCAAATATTGGAGTTTCAGATTACCCAGGAATATACCGGGCAGCAGCGACATGTCTGCTATCTGGTACCGCAGTGGAAGGAGATTCTGGAATTCGATACGTGTGCACAAGGCAAATATGCTCCAGTGAAGCATGTGGTGGATGGGTCGTTGTGGGAGCGGGCACGAAATGGGATAGCAGCCGTGACCAACGTAGGCGCAGACTGGAACTGGACCGGGCATTTGCTGGCACAGGCGAATCTGTATGGCTATGGACGGCTTGCCTGGAATCCTGACTTGAGTGCAGAGGCCATTGCGGAGGAATGGGTGAAGCTAGTCTTTGGCCTGGATGAACTCGTAGTCAGTGCCATCACGCAGATGCTGATGGATTCGTGGCCGATCTACGAGTCGTATACCTCCCCGCTCGGAGTAGGCTGGATGGTGAATCCGGATCATCATTATGGTCCCAACGTGGACGGATATGAATACTCGAAGTGGGGCACATATCACTACGCAGATAGCAAAGGGATTGGAGTTGACCGCACAGTCCATTCTGGTAGCGGCTATAGCTCACAGTATATGGGGACGAATGCTGAGCGTTACGAGTCACTGGAGCAATGTCCAGATGAGCTGCTGTTATTTTTCCACCATGTTCCCTATGAACACCGCTTGAAGTCAGGCACAACCGTCATTCAGCATATCTATGATACTCATTTCGCAGGTGCGGACAGAGCAGCAGCACTGCTGTCCACTTGGCGGGAGCTACAGGGACGCATGAAGCAGACTTATTTTGAGCAGGTGGAGGCTAGGCTGGAGGAGCAAGCGGAGCATGCCAAGGAATGGAGGGACCAAATTAATACGTATTTCTACCGTAAGAGTGGTATTGAGGACCGCGAGCGGCGAATAATCTATTAAGCCTGTCTATGTGGCAATAGCTACGAACGTGCGGGAGGATTGTCGTCTAGGTAGCACCTTGACTGAATATGATTTCAGTATGTAGTCTGTAATTATAGCCTTGGTATGTAATTATAGCTTTAGTATGTAATGATAACGTATTATGTAAGATAACTATAGGTAGTAAAAAGGAAGCCTGCACTACTTGTGCAGGCTTATTTTTCGTTGAAGTATGGCTCCAGCAATTAGCTACCTTTGATCCCTCGAACGAGCTTGGGAGTCAGCTCCGTGAGATAGTAGAGCAGTGCGATGAATGGCATTGCCACGCCTATAAGGGCTGTAGGTCCCCAGCCGCCATGTGCGTAAGACCATCCTCCAAGAAAAGAACCAGCAGCTCCGCCCAAGAAAAAGATGGCCATGAACAGCCCATTCAGTCGGCCTCTGGTCTCATTGCCTAGAGAATAGATGGTACGCTGTCCGAGCACGAGGTTACCGGACACGGCCATGTCCAGCGTAATAGCAGCAACGACAAGCAGTGCAAGGGCAAACGTGGAGCTTCCTTGATTCAGGTAGGCGACAAGGAATGACAGAATGGCGATGATGAATGCCAATCCGGTCAATGGCTGGGTCCATCCTTTGTCTGCGAGCCTTCCGGCTATAGGGGCAGCGATCGCTCCCGCTACTCCAGCTAGTGCGAACCATGCGATCCCCTGCTGCGACAGGCGGAAGTGGTCCGTCAGATACAGGGGAACTGCTGTCCAGAACAGACTGAATGCCCCGAATAGAGAGGCCTGATAGGCTGCACGACGACGCAGGGCTGGCTGTGTCTTCAGTAAGGTCCAGAGTGATGCGATCAGCCCCTTATAGCTCAGGGATGGTGACGGCTTGCGGGTAGGCAGGGCACGGGACAAGAGGATAGCGAGCACGGCAATGGCTACGGCCGAGATCCAGAATACGGACTGCCAGCCCCAGACATCCGCTACGAAGCTGGCGACAGGCCGTGCGAACATAATCCCGAGCAGTAACCCACTCATTACATTGCCAACGACACGTCCTCGTTGTTCTTCAGATGCCAGATAGGTAGCGAAAGGTACTAATATCTGAGCCACAACACTGCCTAAGCCGAGCAGCAGCGAGAAGGCGAGGAACAACTCTGCGTTCGGAGCCAGAGCTGCACCGATCAGAGCAAATACAGCAGCGATTAGGGCGATGATGACAAGACGGCGATTCTCGAATAGATCACTGAGTGGCACGATGAACAGAAGTCCTATGACATATCCGATCTGGGTAATAGTTACGATGAATCCGGCAGTCTCGGCACTTAAGCCTGTTGCTGCACTGATCGGACCAACAAGTGTCTGGGAATAATAGAGATTGGCGACGATGAGCCCACATGCGGCTGCCAGCAGGAAGATCAGGCCGTTAGTGAGCGTTGCTTCTTGGGGGGGACGTTTTTTAATCATGAGAATAACCTCCTTGATTTAATGAACGGTCAGTTCACTAATTTGTATGAGTAAATAATATACTGAACGTTCCGTTTTGTAAATAGGCTGATTTTTTGATATACTACACATATGATTTTTAGGATCGAAGCCACTACGCCCCCCGCGGGAGACTACAGTCGAATGAGAACAACTGCATTCCAATATCACCGAGCAAGTAGATCTACTTATCACCGAGCAAGTTGAGCTAACCACGAAATCGAGTCCGTTATTGGATCAGCGACTGGCGAAGAATTGAAGGAGGATGTACAGTATGAGCGGCAAAAGAGGAAGACCGCGCAATCTGGAGACGCAGCATGCAATTCTCAATACGTCATACGAATTATTGCTGGAGCATGGCTTCGGTGCAGTAACGATTGAGAAGATTGCGGAGCAGGCGCAGGTGAGTAAAGCAACGATCTATAAATGGTGGCCGAATAAAGCAGCGGTGGTGATGGATGGCTTTATGCATGCAGCTTCGGCCCGATTACCGATTCCCGATACAGGCAAGGTCACCGAGGATATACTACTGCATGTATCCAATCTGGTCCGGTTTATGACAAGTCGTGAAGGGCAGATTATTACGGAGCTGATCGGGGGAGGACAATTCGACACAGCCCTGGCAACGGAGCTACGTTCGCGTTATATCCAGCCCCGTCGCCAAGAGGCAGGACAGCTGCTACAGAGAGGAATAGAGCGCGGAGAACTGCCAGAGCACCTTGATGTGGGAGTCACTATTGATCTGGTATACGGCCCGATTTTTTATCGTCTGCTGGTTACTGGTGATCCGCTCGACGAGGGGTATGTTCGCAGCCTGGTTGATCTTACGATCCGTAGTGTTCATCAATATTTTGCATAGATTCATTAGAGAGCTTCTAATGTACCTGGATGAGAATTGGTTGTGCAAATGCACAATCAATTTCGTCTTTTCATCAATATTTTTTTGTGGCGCAAACTCTTATACTGAAAGCGTGTTCAACAAGAGCAAGCTAGGAGGCTGCAAGGAATGGAAGGATTAATGATTGGATGGTATGGTGCATTGGCAGGGTTGGCGCTTGCAATCATTCTCATACTGAAGAAGCTCAACCCCGTATATGCTCTATTTTTGGGAGCGATTACAGGCGCATTAATCGGTGGCGCAAATTTGGAGGAGACCGTAGGTGTTCTTGTAAGCGGTACACAAAGTGTAATCGGAACCGTACTGCGGGTTCTGGCGGCTGGCGTGCTGGCTGGAGTCATGATGGAATCCGGTGCGGCTGAGACGATTGCACAGGCGATTGTGAAGAAATTTGGCGGGAGCAAGGCCATTTTGGCACTGGCGCTGGCTACAATGCTAATTACAGCTGTAGGCGTATTCATCCCTGTCGCTGTACTGATTGTGGCGCCCATTGCCTTGTCTGTCGGCAATAAAATGGGGATCTCGAAGCTGGCATTACTGGTAGCGCTCTCGGGTGGAGGGAAGGCAGGCAACATCATTTCACCTAATCCCAATACGATTGCTGCTGCTCGTGGGTTCGAGCTTGACTTGAGTCATGTGATGCTCGCAGGGCTTCTGCCGGCAGTCTTCGGTCTCGCAGTTACAGTCATTGTGGCTTCGTTGCTGAAGAAGAAGGGAACCATGGTGTCGGGGGATGAAGCACAATATAGCGAGAACGAGAATAATGATTATCCACCATTGGGGCGAGCGATTGTGGCACCGCTGGTTGCTATCGTGCTACTAATGATTAATCCTATTGGCTCGCTGTCTGGCATTGAGCTGTTATCTAATATGAAGGTCGATGCTCTGTATATTCTGCCAATCGCGGGAATCATCGGGCTGCTGGCCATGGGTAAGGGCAACAAGATGCTGGAATATAGTGCGTCTGGTCTCAATAAAATGACGGCAACCGTACTGATTCTGATCGGTGCTGGCGGGATTGCTGGGCTCATCGCTGCTTCGGATCTCTCCACGCAGGTCGTAGCTCTGATTGAGGGATCAGGTATCGCCGGGACATTCCTTGCGCCGATCTCGGGTATTCTGATGGCGGCTGCCACAGCTTCTACTTCAACTGGTGTAATTCTAGCTACGGGTTCCTTCGGACAGGCTGTCCTGAATATGGGGACACCACCGCTAGCTGCATCCGTAATGGTGCACACAGGTGCTACAGTTATTGATTCCCTGCCACAGGGCAATTATTTTCACGTAACTGCGGATAGCATGAAGATGTCGATCAAGCAACGTATGGGTGTAGTTCCTTATGAGGCGATTGTGGGCGGAACGATGACGATTGTCGCTACCGTAGTATACGGCTTCTTACTGTAGTGAAGCGATGTGAGCCACGTAGCCAAGTGAGCTAACCAAGCTAACCAAGCTAAGTCAGCTATAAGCTAAATAAGTTACTGGCTAAATAAGCTAAATCAACTACGTTAAGCCGCGTAAGCTGTGCTAAAACTATGACATGATGATTGAGTGAAGCTATACAGATACAGAGATTGTCGATAGATATGTGTCTACATTAATGATGGGGTGAGAGAGAATGCAATACAAGAATTTTGTACTGGCGCCTGATTCCTTTAAAGAGAGCATGACCGCCAAGGAAGTATGCGTAGCCATGGAGAAGGGACTACGGAAAGTGTATCCGGAAGCCAATTATATTCATGTGCCGATGGCAGATGGCGGTGAGGGAACGGTACAATCTTTGGTAGATGCCTCAGATGGACAGCTGCTGAATGCGGAGGTGACGGGTCCGCTGGGACAGAAGGTAATGGCTTCCTATGGCATTATGGGAGATGGAACGACAGCTGCTGTCGAGATGGCGTCAGCCAGTGGTATCCATCTGGTGGAAAAGTCAGCTCGTAATCCGCTAATTACGACCACTTACGGTACAGGCGAGCTGATACGCGAATGTTTGGATCGTGGCGTTCACAAGATCATTATTGGGATTGGTGGAAGTGCGACAAATGATGGTGGCACAGGGATGGCTGCAGCGCTAGGGGCCCGCTTTCTGGATGCTGCAGGGGAAGAGCTACCATGGGGTGGAGGAAGTCTCGGTCGTCTGTCTTCTATTGACCTCTCTGGACTGGACCCACGATTGCAGGAGGTACAGCTGATCGTGGCTTGTGATGTGACCAATCCGCTCTGTGGTCCTACAGGGGCCTCGGTTGTATTTGGTCCACAGAAAGGCGCTACACCAGACATGGTGCAGCAGCTTGATGCCAATCTCGCTCACTATGCAGAGGTCGTGAATCGCCAGCTGGGCAAGAATGTATTGGATATACCAGGTGCGGGTGCTGCAGGCGGTCTTGGTGCAGGTCTGTTGATTTTTACGCAGGCGGTATTACAAAAAGGGATTGATATTGTCATCGAATATACGGGGCTTAGTGATAAAATAGCTACGGCTGATGTCGTATTCACAGGCGAGGGCGGAATTGACTTCCAGACCAAATTCGGGAAGACACCCTACGGCGTAGCGAGAGCCGCCAAAGCTAAAGGCAAGAGGGTCATTGCTCTGGCGGGTTATGTTGGTGCCGGAATCGAGACGTTGTATAATGAGGGCATTGATGCGATCTTTGGGATTGTCCCTGGAGCTTCTGCTTTAGAGCATTTGCTGGCCGAGGGTCCCGAAAATGTAGAGCGTACAGCCGAAAATATTGCGCGTGTGTTGCAATTCGGCGATAGCTTATGCTAGAAAAGGATTCACTGACTGCTTCAACTCTGGATTGAAGATCATTTAACGATGACATGTGGACTCATTGGCTTGACCTCCAATCGCTACATTACTTATTGATGCATCCGCAGTAGCTCATAGATCAACTCGGTGAGCTGTAGTAGATCGCGTGGATCTCGCCCGGTGATGGTATGAATTCGCTTCAGTCGGTATTGTAAAGTATTGCGATGTATGTTCAGGGATTCGGCGGTCAGAGACATGCTTCCATTGTGATGAATGAAGTTTCGAAGTGTGTCCAGCAGCTCCGGTGTATCCTCCAGCTTGTGAGTGGTATGGGCAGGGCCATCAAGCCTTGCCTGACTCCACTGGATGAGGAACTCCACTTCATCGTAGGTCGTTACCTGCTGCGAAGGCCATAGCGCGAACAGGATGGACATGGCAGCCTTAGCCTGAGCATAGCTACTCGCAATACTGGCTTCGTGCCGTCCCCTGGAGATCCGAGTGCTTGGATGATCAAGGAGCAGTCTTCGAATATGCTTATTCACATCCTCAGACTGCTGCACTAGCAGGAGCCATGTATCCTTTTCCACCTGAAAGGCAGTCTTGAATCGTAGCAGTATAGAGTCCTCGCTAGCTAGTGAGGAACTTTTCACATACAGGACCGTTGTCTTTATGACGAGATCCAGCTGATAGGCTATGGCTTCTTTTCTCAGCTTCTGGGAATAGGCTCCATGATGGGAGAGCAGCAGTTCCACAAAGGCCTTCTTGCGATTTGCCTCCTCCGCACGATGCTCCAGCATGGTGCGCTGTTCAATGAGCAGGGAGACCGTCGTTCTAACAATACTGCAAAAAGGGCGCACCTCATCAGGATTGCCCGTAATTCCGATGACTCCGACACAGACATTTCCTATGAAAATCGGCTCGTTGGTTCCTTGCTTCTCGTTGGTCCCATCCTCCCACACCTCAACCATGTGTCCGGTGGACAGAGCCTTAACGGCACCCTGATGGATGGTGCCCACCCGCTCCCGAGTCCCGCTACCCACGATAATCCCTTTTGCATTCATAATGTTAATGTTGTAAGGAATATCCTTCATCATCTTATCGACAATATCCTGTGCCTGATTCTCCGAAAGCTGGAACAAGGAATGGCCCCCCTCCACTGGTTCATCTAATAGTAGCCACGGTCAACATATGAATTGTGCATATGAACAACATTATAGCTTTTTCATCATCCATATTCCAACATGAATACAGACAAGAGAGCCGCATAACTGGCAAGGAAGACATTGTATTCCTCGAAATTTTCTACTCCTTATAGCCATCACAGAAAGTATAATGGTCGATGACTGTCGTTTTTTGTTGTATGATGTATTTATGAAACGTTGGTTCCCCGAACCTAGGAGGGTGTCTTTTGTTTAGTCCAATGAAGGCCATGTTTCCCCAGCGCAAGAAGCTTAGTCTCACATCATTGCTAATCGGCCTTGTGACGCTTGTCGTAGTGCTCACCTCTACGATCCTTCTGGCAGGCTCCTATGTGTCCAAGAAAAATTCGCTAATCGAGACTACCCTACGCTTGAATTATAATAATGCCAGCGGCAAGGCCCAGACATTGAATTCCTTATTCATCTCCATGAGGGGAAGTCTGCAGTATAGTGCCAATTCACTCAAAGATGTGGAGGGCATGACTGCCAAGCAGCTCGCTGACTATCTGAATCTCATGCGCAATTCCAGCAACTTTTTCAATTCCCTGTATCGTATAGATGAGAACGGGCAGATCCGTGGAATATCTCCCTATAATCCCCAGAGGATCGGAGGGCATCTCACCACGAAATATGCACTAGATGCTTTGCTTTCCCAGCGGCCCTATATTTCGTCTCCCTATGTAACACCCAACTCGCACAGACTTATTGTGTTCATGAGCCAGCCCTTATTTGATCAAAATAGCAATTATACGGGATTCGTTGGCGGCTCGCTTTATTTACAGGAGGACAATATTTTATCAAGTATTTTTGGCAACAATTCTGTGGATGATTCCGGTTCATATTATTACATTGTGGATGCTCATGGCCGTGTGTTGTATCATCCAGACAAGCAGGTGATTGGTTCGGATCTGGCCCAGGAGGAGGTCGTGCAAAGTCTGCTAGAGGGCAAAAGTGGACGTCAGCTCACAGTGGACCATCTCGGTCGGCAGATGATCGCTGGCTACTCCTATGTGGATTCGAATGGCTGGGGAGTGGTGGCGGTATCCCCGCTGGAGCGAATCCAAAAAGAGCTTATGGACAACTTGTACACCCAAATTCTGGTGTCTAGCCTACCTTTCATGATTTTGCTCATCGGTGTCATTCTGATTGCGCGTCAATTGGCCCGTCCTTTCGTGTATCTTGCAGATTTAATGAGCAAGCTCGGCAAGGAAAGGGTGGTATTGCCTGAGGCCAAATCACACTGGAACAGAGAGGCTGATCTACTGACGAAGGCGGTATTTCTGGCTGTCGCGGATATCCAGAAGCAACAGGACCAGCTTGAGCAGGATGCTGCTACAGATGGCTTGACCGGGCTGCTGAACCGCAGATCCCTGGAGCAAATGATGCAGCAATGGCTGGAAGCGGGCACTTCCTTCTCGCTGATTCTGCTCGATGTGGATCGCTTCAAGCTGATCAATGATACCTATGGTCATCTGGTTGGTGATCGAGTGCTCAAGCATGTGAGTGATAAGGTGTTGAGCAACGTACGTCCGACGGATGCGTGTTTCCGATTTGGCGGAGAGGAATTCATTGTGCTGCTGCCGGATTGCGCTAAGGAGGAAGCTTTCGAGCTGGCAGAGATCATTCGTAAAGACATTGAGAGCAGTGGAGCGCCGATTCCTTCACGAATTACGATATCTCTCGGTGTAGCGCATTGCCCTGATGATGCTGCGTCTGCTGAGCAGCTTCTAAACAAGGCTGACCAAGCTATGTATTTGGCAAAATCCCAAGGTAGAAACCGAACGATGCTGGCAAAATAAAAAGCGGAAAATCGGCCAAGGGCTATAAGATTAGAAATCATAGCAGTGCCTTCTATATGTAGGGGCACTGCTATTTGTCTGTGAGAACAGGTGGCTTGTAATAAACTCCATGATAATTAATTGTATAAATGTTCTAAATTTAATTATTTGTTATAATTATCTATGTAAGCGATTGCTAATAAAATAATTTAATATGGAGGGTTGACACAAAATGAAGGCAGGTATTCGTTGGAGGCGAGGTTGGATGGCCGTATTAAGTGTAGCTCTGTTGGCGGCTACATGGTATGTTCCAGGAACGGGAAGCGAGATTCAGGCAGCAGAGCAGGTCAATGTGCGTGACTTCGGGGCACGTGCGGGGGTGACGGAGGATCAGTCGGCTGCATTTCACGCCGCGATGAAGCATTTCTATGACAAGGGGCAAAAGGGTACGGTCTATATTCCCGCAGGCACCTATTACGTCGATAACGGTCTTCGCTTCCACGCTGGTGTGAATCTGGTAGGGGATGGAATAGGGCGAACGATTATTAAGAAGACAGGTAATGTAAGCAGCTACGTGGTGGGGAATCCGGTGCTGCGCTCTGGCTCCAATAATCTGGAGGTCAGTGTGTCCAAGCTTACGATTGATGGAGATCGCACGAACCGTGCAGCTCGTGGTCTGGGACAAGTCGGGGGCATTAACATTGATGTGGATGTCAGCAATTTGACGTTGTCCAATATGGAGATCAGAGACACCACAATAGGGGCACTCCTTCGTCGGACCAAGGATTCAACGATTCAAGACAGTGTGTTCGATCGCACAAGTGGACATGCTATCGCAGCCGGACATGAGAGCTTCCCTGTGGGTGAATTCAGAAATGTGACCATCACAGGTAACAAGATTACGAACTCAAGCGGTGGTAGCGGAATCAATCTGTCTCGTGCAGCTCGTGCTACGGTCACGAATAATGAAATTGTGAACAGTGTACAGCAATCAGACACCTATGGAGGCATCCGGATTCCCAATGGTGGCGAGAACAATATTATCAAAGACAACCGAATTGTGAACTATCCACGCGGAATCTTCGTACTTACAGGGGCTACTAATAATACCTTCGAGAATAACACGATTGTGAACTCTCGTATTCAGGGGATGCTGATTGAGGCGAATGACAATACGATCAAGGGCAACATTATTCAGCAGACAGATGCTTCACTCAGCCCCGAGCTAATTCGTTTGTCTGGCGCGAATGGGAATGAGATCTCCCGCAATCGGATGGAGACACACTCCCGCTTCAGCAACTTCGGCATTCGCCTGACGAACTCCAGTAATAATCGCATTGTGGATAATATCACCGATACTTCAGGGACTTCCGTCAGTGTGGAGGGTGGCAGTGGCAACACGGTCAGCGGTAACACCAACAGGAGATAGCTAATTAAAGTAGCTGTTAAAGATAGTTATTAAAGATAGCTGAAATCATAGAACGCTTTCCTGAGCTTTGTACTTGCTTAGGAAGGCTTTTTTTCATGAAATGAATAGGGTATGTCAAGCTCGGTGGGGAGAACTCTTGGATGTGAATTTCTTTGGTTAGCATTTTGCATAATTCGATTTCAATCACTTTTGGAATACAAGATATGGACAGGAAGAATCACCCTGATCCATATCTTGCTGATTAGAAGTCGTTCTTTGGATTTATGCAAAATGCTCTGGTGTATAATATAATAAATTTTAGCCGTACACAGGGACGGAATTTCAATACATATGCTCAGGAGGCACGAGGCCATTGAATTATTCATTTTCCAACCGTTTCACAGCTATGCAACCCTCCATTATTCGCGAGATTCTCAAGGCCACATCAGGTCAGAACGTCATTCCGTTCTCTGCGGGCAATCCCGCACCTGAGACTTTCCCGGTCGAGGCGATCCGGGCCTATACACAGTCCATTCTGGAAGAAATGCCAGTAGCTGCTCTGCAATATGGAATTACGGAAGGCTACGCGCCTTTGCGCGACGTCCTGAAGAATCATTTGCACACCCGATTTGCCAGCGGTAAAGACATGGACGAGCTGATGATCGTCTCCGGCGCGCAGCAGGGTATTGAGCTCGCTTGTAAAGTATTCTGCAATGAGGGAGAGACCATTATTTGCGAAAGTCCCAGCTTCATTGGGTCCTTGAATACATTTCGTTCCTCTGGCGCGAGACTGGTAGGGGTTCCTATGGAATCCGATGGCATCCATATCGGCTTGCTGGAGCAGGCGCTTCAGACCGAGAAGAATGTCAAGCTCATCTACCTGATTCCTAGCTTTCAGAATCCGACGGGCATCACGACATCACTGGAAAAGCGCAAAGCGGTCTATGAGCTGGCCCAACGCTACGGGGTTATGATTCTGGAGGATAATCCATACGGAGAGCTCCGCTTCCGTGGTGAGGATGTTCCGACCATCAAGTCCATGGACGAGGAGGGACTGGTCATCTATGTGGGCTCATTCTCCAAAATATTGTCGGCAGGTCTTCGTGTCGGCTATGTGTTGGCCCCAGATGAGGTAGTCTCCAAGATGGTGGTCGCCAAGCAGGGGGAGGACGTGCATACAGCGATGCTTCCTCAGATTCTGGCTCATAAATTCATGACAGAATACGATTATGCAGGCCATATCGCCAATATACGGGACATTTATCGTCGCAAGTGCGACCTGATGGAGCAGAGTCTGGAAGCTCACATGCAGCAGTCTGTCACGTACACGAGACCAGATGGAGGACTTTTCCTCTGGTGTGAGCTGCCGTCCGGGATCTCCATGCTGGACTACTGCAAGACAGCCGCTGAACGAGGCGTAGCAGTCGTGCCTGGTACCGCCTTTCTGGTCGATGCGACAGCTTCCTGCAATGCCTTCCGTCTGAATTTCTCGACACCTTCGGATGAACAGATTCGACAGGGAATTGAGATACTGGGCCGTATATAGTCTTGTGATGTTGTATGTACAGGCGAAAAATGGTATAGTATTGATTATTTGCTGAACGGTATTTCCTGTGAGAGTATCCAGTAACGAAGCCGGCTCCGGACTCACGGGGTCGGCTTTTGTGCTTGGCTCCAGAACTGCTGGATCGCATGGACAGCCCGTACGTACATGATTTTAAACAGGTTAGGGGAGAATGAAAGTGTTCGGTAACGATTGGGATGAGGTATTGCATGAGGAAATAAACAAACCCTATTTTAACGATCTGAGATATACGCTCGCTAAAGAATACAAGCTTCATCAGGTATATCCGTCCAAGGAGAATCTGTTCTCTGCGCTTAAGCTGACTTCCTTCTCGGGTACCAAAGCCGTCATTCTGGGACAGGACCCATATCACGGCCCAGGACAGGCGCATGGGCTCAGCTTCTCGGTTATGCCTGGCGTCAGAGTACCACCTTCACTGAAAAATATATATAAAGAGCTGCAGTCGGACCTTGATCTGTCTATTCCTGATCACGGCTATCTCATTCCATGGGCAGAGGAAGGCGTATTGCTGCTGAACAATGTACTTACGGTACGCCAAGGACAGCCTCAATCCCATCAAGGCATAGGCTGGGAGCAGTTCACCGATGCCGTCATTGCAGCGCTTAATGAGCGCGAGGAGCCAATAGTATTCATCTTATGGGGCAGTCATGCACAAAAAAAAGGTGAATTCATTAACGAGAGCAAGCATCTGGTCATTAAATCCAGTCATCCCAGTCCCTTCGCGGCACATCGAGGATTCTTTGGTAGCCGTCCATTCTCGCGGACGAATGAGTTCCTGCTGAGCAAGCAGCAGCAACCGATTAACTGGGAGCTTCAGAACCTATGACGAACGGAGGGGGGCACATGCGCCACTGGATCGGCCGCCATGTCATCGTGTCCTGCGGACCAGAGGGCAAGCGCAAGCTACGGGGAACCTTGGAGCATATCAATTATTCACAGCAAAGTGTGGTCCTTGCCCCGCGTATGCTTCAGATCCCCTTTCAGGATATTCTGACGATTCAGGCAGCCCCACCGTTAAAGGAACGTCGTCTACCTTCTGTTGCGGCTCCGCATGTGGTGGGTTATATCATGAAGGAATCCTTGCAATTTGATAATGCGGTGTATTTTCAATCGGTCGTGACGATCTGGGAGGGAGATCGAATTCTGGCGTATGCCTGCAGACTACGCAGTCATGGACCGAATGAAGTGGTGCTGCAGGATGGACGTAGGCTGGACAAGCGTCATTATACATTTGTGGTGCGATCTTTAAGAGGGCAAGGTAATTAGCATGTGTTATCTGAAGTTGTTCCTGCTATACAATAACAAAAGCAGCATGAGGCCGAATAGGCACCATGCTGCTTTTGTTGACTCTGTTGCTACTGTGTGGTTACTCTGATCTACAATTACTCTACGCCATCCTTGTAATGGTTGGTCCAATTCTTGTCGCCTTTATGCATGAAGTCCTCTACAGTCTTCTCCAGCGTAGCGAGCAGCTGTTGCTTAATGTCATAAATGGTGGTGCGGAAGAGCTCCTCCTCGCGTCCGACCACTTTCTCTCCATATAGTGCCTGGGCAGCGATAAATTTGCGGTGCTCCTCTACCAATTGATCAATGGATTCCAGAGCATGCTCCACATAATGGCTAATTCCTTGTTGCTCGCGTGGAAGTAATGATTTCAAATATTGCACTTTCTCGATAGTAGGCATATCGAATTCCTCCGTTCAATTAGTTAATCCGTAAAAACCCCCGGAACAGCGAACTGTCTCTCATCTTTATGTCACTAATTATACAATGTTTTCGGAAAATTTTCATTACTTTTTTATGGGAATGTGATTTTTTTAATATTCTTATTTTCAAAAAAAGAAACGAGAGCGTGTGTGAGAGGCTGCGGACCGCGCCAATGGACTACTTGCAATCATCCTTGCAAGCAGAACAGCAAAGTTAGAGGGAGGAAGTGAATGCAGGACCTAAGCAGGCTGTAGGCCCTGTGGCTGCCATATGTATGTATCGTAGAGCAGAAGTATGTGTGGCCCGACTGGCAAGGCTGCGTGATCCATGATGCGTAAGGTCAGGGCCAGGCATTTTAGATTTAAGAGGAATTCGTGCTATAATTGCATAAATTTCAGGAAAGGTTGACTGGTGAGATGAAGCTTTTTAAAGGTATGTTTTGGGGAATCCTCATCAGCATTGTATTATGGATTGCCATATTCGGGCTGATTCGGGGACTGCAGTAGCACTAGCTCAGCTTCAGCAATATCCCACCACGATTTAGACGATAACCTTGGTAACGCTCTTGATATCCTGATTAGAGAGTTGATACATATTATGATCGTCATACAGTATCCATTGATCCGTTCCTGGTAGCGGTCGTAACCATCCGAATACGATGGTCTCATCAACCAGCTTGAGGATGACTGCCTGGGGATGATCCAGTACGGGATGATTGTGCTCATGATCATGCTCATGCATTACTGTGTGCCTCCTTTCCGATGCTCATACTATCATTTTCGACGGAAAGCAATTCATTGTTTATAGATATTGAGCCAATGAATCAAATTTTACATATCAGGATTATAAATAATTCCAGTCGCATCCCCAGGCCTCGCTAACAAGCTTGTCCACCGTGAGCCCCCACGTGAATGAAGGGGTTATGTTCAACGTTGTCGCCTTCTATTCCATTCGTCCAGCAGCGTGATGTCATACAGATCCGCATTAATAGGCCCTTTCTCGTTGCTATACTTGATTTTGATTAAGGACAGCAGATCGAACATGTCGCTTAGTACGCCAAAAAAGGAGCCGAGAATGGCCAGGTCATCCGCCGAAAGATCGTCCAGGAACTGTAAGCCGTTCGATTGTGAAGGAGCTGCTTTCTTGCCGGAAATCCCCTTTTTCGCCAAGTCAATCACCTGCTTCCGGGTAAGTTATGCGGACTTTGGATACTCAGGATAGTATATGTCCGTAGACGGAGAGACTCCTATGCCTTTACCCAAAAAAAGCGAGATTTAAGGCCTCTTTTCGCTGTGCACTTGTCCTAATTGCGTAGAATCGGCAACTTACAGTAGCCCAGAATGGCTAACCCGACTATGATTTTGTTCGCAGTCATCCGGCACGGGCCCGTCTATGATGGGAATTGGCTCATTGTATACGCAAAGGCCTATAATCGTGTCAGAGGAGGATAACCATGAGTACGCATGTGTTCTACGTTCCGCCCGTGAATGTGATGGGTAAAGGTTGCCTGCAGGAGATTGGACCTAGCCTGAAGGAGATGAAGCTCTCCAAGCCACTTGTAGTTACGGATGCATTTCTGCTGAAGAGTGGCATTGCCGGCAAGGTACTAACGATTCTGGATGAAGCTGCGATCCCTTATGCAGTCTATAGCGATGTAAGACCCAATCCTACCTGTAAAAATGTGCATGATGGTGTTAAATTCCTGAAGTCGGAAGGCTGCGACTCGCTGATCTCCATTGGAGGAGGCTCACCGCAGGATACGGCTAAGGCCATAGGAATTATTGCAACGAATGGCGGACATATCAGAGATTATGAAGGCGTTCACAAATCTGCGCATAAATCACTCCCGATTATCGCGGTGAATACGACAGCAGGCACCTCCAGTGAGGTCACCATCAACTATGTCATTACGGATGAGGAACGCAAGGTAAAGATGGTCATGGTGGACAAGAACAGCCTCGCATCCATCTCGGTCAATGATCCGGAATTAATGGTCGATAAGCCGGCAGATCTGACAGCAGCGACAGGTATGGATGCGCTTACGCATGCGGTTGAAGCTCTGGTCACGCCAGGCGCTTATCCTGTGACAGATGCTACGGCGCTGGCTGCGGTGGAACTCATCTTCCAATACCTGCCGCGTGCAGTGGCGAATGGCCATGATCTAGAGGCCAGAGAGCAGCTGGTCTATGCTGTATTTCTTGGCGGTATGGCGTTCAATAATGCTGGTCTTGGCTATGTTCATGCGATGGCACATCAGCTGGGCGGCGTGTATGACCTGCCTCACGGGGTGTGCAATGCGATGCTGCTGCCCTATGTGGAGGAGGAGAATGCCAAGCATGTGCCACACCGCTTCCGCGGGATTGCAAGAGCGATAGGCCTGAATGTTGAAGAGCGGACGGATCAGGAGTGTGCGGATTATGTCATTGAGTCCATCAAGCGTTTGTCACAAGAGGTGGGCATTCCAGCCACATTGTCTGAGCTGGGTGTGAATGAAGTCGATCTGGAGCTGCTGGCTGACAATGCAATGAAGGATGCCTGTGCACCGGGAAATCCTTTTACACCTACCAAGGATGAAGTTATTGCAATGTTCCGTAAAATTCTGTAATTAACCAAGTGAACAACAGAGAAAACGAAAAAAAATAAAGCCGTAACGAACCATAGTGAGGTTTGTTACGGTTTTATTTTGAGTTTGAGAATAAAATCACTTTGAATATTTTTGTTTATTTGTGTTTTCAAAGACAAACAAAGATGATATAGTCTTTTTAAGTTCATGATAACGCTAACAAATAAAAATATTCGGAGGTATGGGTATGGTACAGAGTTTGTGGGACGCACAGAAGGCATCTGGGATCCAGGAGGGACTGGCACAGCTGGTATACCGCTCCAATCTGCTGGGGACAGACCGCCGGGTATGTAACTGGGGTGGAGGCAATACCTCCAGTAAGACGGTAATCCAGGATTTCCGCGGTCGCGATATCGAAGTCATGTATGTGAAGGGCAGCGGCTCTGATCTGGCTACAATGAAGGAAGGCAATTTCACAGGGCTTCGGATGGAGGATGTCCGTCCGCTATACGAGCTAGATGAAATGTCTGATGAGGATATGGTTGCGTATCTGGCGAATTGCATGGTAGATCCGAAGCATCCTCGTGCTTCTATCGAGACGCTGTTACATGCGTTCCTGCCGTTCAAGCATGTGGATCATACACATCCGGATGCGATCATCAGCTTGTGTTGTGCGGATAACGGCCAGGAGATCGCGCGTGAGATTTTCGGAGATAGCTTCGTATGGGTGCCTTACATCCGTCCAGGCTTCACATTATCGAAGATGATCGCTCAAGGGGTACGGAATAACCCGCAGGCAGAGCTTGTGTTGATGGAGAAGCACGGTCTGGTTACTTGGGGCGATACGGCTGAGGAAAGCTACGCCAAGACGATCGAGATGATCAACAAGGCTGAGGCGTATATCGAGGCACGTGTAAATGAGGAGCAGCTCTTTGGTGGAGCCAAGAGCAAGCCATTGCCAGCGGAAGAGCGTAGCCGTATTGCTGCGTCCCTGATGCCATTCATCCGCGGAGCTGTCAGCGACGAGAAGACGATGATGCTGACCTTTGACGATGCGGACGACGTGCTGCAATTCGTATCGGGTAAGGATGCGCCGCAGCTGTCGCAGGTAGGAGCAGCTTGCCCGGATCATCTGGTGCATACGAAGGTCGTGCCGCTGTTCATTAACTGGACTCCAGATGCTAGCGACGTAGAAGGTCTGAGAAAGCTGTTGGCCGAAGGAATTGCTGCATACAAGGAGCAGTACAAGGCTTACTTCGAGCGGAACAAGCATGAAGGAGATGTCATGTTCGAGGCAGCTCCGCGCGTCATTCTGATTCCGGGGATCGGCATGATCAATACGGGTAAGAACTGGAGCAACTCGAAGGTCAGCGGAGCGTTGTATCATCGGGCCATTGCGGTGATGCGTGGTGCGACGGCGCTCGGTAATTTCGTATCGCTGAGCGAGAATGAGTCGTACAACGTGGAATACTGGCCGCTGGAGCTATACAAGCTGTCTTTGGCACCAGCTGAAGCTGAATTCTCCCGTAAGGTGGCCCTGATCACAGGCGGCGCAGGCGGAATCGGTAGTGAGACGGCACGTCGTCTGGTCGAGGAAGGCGCACATGTAGTGCTGGCTGACCTGAACCTCGAGGGCGCTCAAAAGGTTGCCGACGAGATCAATGCCCAATTTGGAGAGCATCGTGCTCTGGCTGTACGGATGGACGTAACGAATGAGGAGCAGGTTACAGCAGCCTATGCCGAAGCAGCACTTCATTATGGCGGTGTGGATATCCTCGTGAACAATGCGGGACTCGCCACCTCCAGCCCATTTGATGAGACATCTCTCAAAGAATGGAACCTGAATATGAATGTGCTCGGTACAGGCTACTTTCTGGTAGCACGCGAGGCCTTCAAGACTATGAAGGAGCAGGCGCTGGGCGGGAGCATGATCTTCATCGGCTCCAAAAACTCCGTATTTGCCGGCAAAAATGTAACTGCCTACAGCTCTGCCAAAGCGCTGGAAGCACATCTGGCACGCTGTATTGCAGCTGAAGGCGGAGAGCTTGGCATTCGGGTCAACACGATTCTGCCAGATGCGATTCTGCAAGGCTCTGCGATCTGGAATTCCAACTGGAGAAATGAACGAGCTGCGGCCTATGGCATCGAGCCTGACCAATTAGAGGAGCACTATCGCAAACGCACGACGCTTCTGGTCAACATCTATCCTAGAGATATCGCAGAGGGCGTTGCTTTCTTCGCTTCCTCCAAAGCAGCGAAGACGACGGGCTGTATGATGACCATTGATGGCGGTGTACCAGCGGCATTTACGCGCTAATCTGTCGACTCAGCGGTAAGTCACGTCCTGAGCGGTGAGATAACTACAGGATTCCGGCGATCAAGCTATTCTCAGCGTATTCATAAAAATGATGAATGATTATGTAGTAATGAATCGTTGTGCCATACACAACCCATACACAAGCCATACACATGCAGGAGTGGCGGATGGAAATGAAGGACGTTACGGATCATGGTTACAGGAATCAGTTCCGAATATTTCTTTTCATCCGCTGCTCCGGGTCATATAGAACGATAATCAGAGGAGGACTTCAGCATGTCGGATAAGGCATATCAATTATTTGAAGAAATACAGCAGGCTAGAGGAGTTCAGCTGGATGTAGTGAAGAAGAAGCTGAAGCAGCTGCAGATCGAGACTCCATCATGGGGCTACGGAGATTCAGGTACCCGTTTCAAGGTATTCCAGAAGACAGGGGTGCCACGCAATCCGTTCGAGAAGCTGGAGGATGCAGCCCAGGTACACAAGGTAACAGGTCTGTGTTCCTCGGTAGCGATCCATATTCCTTGGGATAAAGTCGACGATTATGGACAGCTTCGCAGTCATGCAGAGAGCCTGGGGCTCAAGATCGGTGCGATCAACCCGAACTTGTTCCAGGAAGATGATTACATGCTGGGTAGCGTGACGAATGCGGATGCAGCGATTCGCAAGAAGGCCACCGAGCATCTGCTGGAGTGCGTAGACGTGGCCAAGGAGACGGGGTCCAGGGATATCAGTCTTTGGTTCGCGGACGGTACGAATTATCCGGGACAAGGGCATATTCGCAAGCGCAAGCAATGGATGCTGGAGTCGCTCCAGACCATGTATAATGCACTGACTCCACAGATGCGCATGCTGATCGAATATAAGGCATTTGAGCCAGCCTTCTATCATACAGACATTGCTGACTGGGGCATGGCCTTCAACTACGCGCTCAAGCTTGGACCACAGGCACAGGTGCTCGTTGATACAGGTCATCACCTGCCGGGAGCGAACATCGAGCATATCGTAGCCTACCTGATTGATGAACAGCGTCTGGGAGGATTCCATTTTAACAGCTATAAATATGCTGATGACGACCTCATTGTGGGTGCGATCAACCCTTATGAGCTGTTCCTGATCTTCTATCAGATTCTGGATGCAGCTGGAGATTCGGATCAGGCGATTCAGGATACCGTGAGCAATATTGCCTATATGATCGACCAATCCCATAATATTGAACAGAAGATTCCGGCCATGATTCGTTCTGTATTGAACGTACAGACTCAATATGCGAAGGCGCTGCTGATTAATCATGCAGAGGTAGCGGAAGCAGCGGAGCGCGGGGATGTGCTTGCAGCCGAGGATGCTGTCCGTCAAGCCTTCGAATTCGATGTGGCTCCGTTACTGCGAGCTGTTCGCGAGGAGCAGGGATTGCCTGCAGATCCGATGAAGGCGTATTTGTCTAGTGACTATGCCCAGCAGATTACTGCCAGAGGCAAGGGCGGTGCCAGCTGGTGAATGTACTCGCCTATGATCTGGGAGCAAGCAGCGGCCGAGCGATCCTCGGACGTCTGACAGACGACCGCATCGAGGTGGAGGAGATTCATCGCTTTTCCAACGACCCGGTCAAGGTCGGCGACCGTCTGCATTGGGATATATTGCGCCTGTATCACGAATTGCTACAAGGATTGCTCAAGGCCAAGCATATGCAGGTACAGCCAGCGAGTCTTGCCATTGATTCCTGGGCGGTGGATTTTGGGCTGATCGGGAAGAACGGTGAACTGTTGGGTAATCCCTATCATTACCGTGATCCCCACACGCAGGGAGTGATGGAGCAGGTGTGCTCTCAGGCGGGTGCCGAGCATATTTTTGAGAAGACAGGGATTCAGTTCCTGCCATTCAATACCATCTATCAGCTGGTGGCTATGCAACAGGCAGGCTCACCAATGCTTAATGAAGCCGCACATTTTCTCATGATTCCGGATCTGTTACGGTATTTCCTGACGGGTGAGATGCTTAATGAGTTCACCAATGCGACTAGCACGCAGCTCTATAATCCGCGTCTTGGCGATTGGGACCGGGAGCTGCTCGGTCGGGTGGGAATCCCTGATTCGTGGTTCGGCTCCGTGGTAGACCCGGGTGCTGCTGCCGGTCAGTTGCGTCACAGCATCGGAAGTGACCTAGGAATAGACTCTATACCAGTCATTGCAGCAGCTGAGCATGATACAGGCTCTGCGGTAGCTGCTGTGCCAGCTTTGGAACGCTCCTTCGCCTATCTGAGCTGCGGCACATGGTCCCTCATGGGCACAGAAGTAGAGCAGCCAGTGATTACGGAGACGGCCTTCCGTTATAATTTCACTAATGAAGGTGGTGTGGGTCGCACCTACCGCTTGTTGAAGAATATTATGGGCCTCTGGATTTTGCAGGAGCTGAAGCGGGAGTGGGATCGTGAAGGGATCGTATACTCCTTCCCTGAGCTGGTTCAGCTAGCGGAGCAGGCACCTGCGTTCGCTACCTTGATCGACCCGGATGATGATCTGTTTCTGGCAGCGGGTAGCATGACCACGCGCATTCAGCAGTACTGCAGTCAGACGGGGCAAGCTGCACCGGAGACACCGGGAGCTTATGTACGCTGCATTTTGGAGAGTCTGGCCTTGAAATATCGCTATATTCTGGAGCTGACGGAGAGGGTGTCGGGGCAGCGCTTCAATGGTCTGCATATGGTCGGTGGTGGCATACACAATGCCCTGCTATGCCAGTGGACTGCGAACTCGATTGGAAAAATCGTATGGGCAGGTCCGGCAGAGGGGAGCGCGATCGGCAATTTAGCGGTACAATGGATGGCACAGGGTGTGTTCTCCGACATCTGGGAGGCGCGTCGTGTGATCCGTCATTCCTTTCCCGTCACGGAATATGAGCCTAGGGACATTGAAGCCTGGGAGCATGCTTATGGACGGTTCGTGGGTATGGCCGGATTGCAAATTTCAGAGTTGGAGTGAGTGGAATGCTGGTTGCAGAGCGATATGAACTGATCGTACAGCTGGTCAATGAAAAAGGAAGTATACGTGTATCTGAGTTAAGTGAGCTGTGCAAGGTGACCGAAGAGACGATCCGTCGTGATCTGGATCGGCTTGAGGAGGCGGGAAGACTGCGGCGTTCCCATGGAGGAGCCGTCAGCATCAAGGAGGAGCAGCCAGAGATTCCATTTTCCGAGCGTGAAATCATGCATGCGGAAGAGAAGCGTCGTATCGCGGAAGCGGCGATCCAGCTGATCCGTCCCAAGGACCGTATATTGCTGGATGCAAGCTCTACAGCCTGGTATATGGCTTCCAAGCTGCCGGATGTGCCGCTGACCGTGCTTACGAATTCAATTCGTGTAGCGACTGAGCTAAGCACCAAGGATAAAATTGATGTGATCTCGACAGGCGGACTGCTGGTACAGCGCTCGTTGTCCTTCGTTGGGCCGCTGGCGGAGCGTTCCCTGGATACGTATTACGTGGATAAAGTATTTTTGTCCTGTAAGGGCGTTCATCTGCAGCGCGGCGTAAGTGAATCCAATGAGCTGCAGGCGAGAATCAAGCAAAAAATGGTTGAAATTGCGGACGAGGTCATACTGCTGGCGGACTCCAGCAAATTCGGACAGCAAGCGTTGACGCATGTCACCGATCTCTCGCGAGTGAATACCATTGTTACAGATCAAGGAATACACGAAGATATACTTGCCGGGCTGAAGGAATGGTCCATAACCGTTACGACAGTATAGGGGCATTATCCGGGTTCGCTTGCTTATGCTGTTAGAGTCACTCCGTGTATCGTGGAGCCTGGCTCAGCAGGTGACAGCGCTAAATTCGGAGAGCTGTCCAGGCTACTGACAGGAAGCCAGGTCCGGTAATGGGCATGGCTTCCTGCTATATCAGGGCTACGAGGCGGCAGCAGATGAGAGAGGTGAGATGATGAAAGTATCCCTGTTTATTACCTGTTTGAGCGATGCAGTCTATCCCCGTGTCGGCGAGGCGATGGTCAGACTACTCGCGCGCTACGGCGTACAGCTGGAGTTCCCACAAGTGCAGACATGCTGTGGTCAGCCCGCTTACAATAGCGGCTATTGGGACGAAGCAAGGACAGCAGCAAGAACTATTGTAAGTGCTTTCGAGGATAGTGATTTTGTTGTATCTCCTTCCGGCTCGTGCACCTATATGCTGCACCATTATCCAGAGCTGTTCAAGGATGAGCCTGAATGGCTGGAGAAGGCGCGGGACTTGGAACGGAAGACCTATGAATTCACACAGTTTCTAATTAAAGTGCTGGATGTAAAGGATCTGGGGGCTGTATTTCCACATAAGGTGACCTATCACCCCTCTTGTCATGGCAGCCGTCTGCTGGGAGTAAAGGACGAGCCCTTGGAGCTGCTCCGCTCCGTCAAGGATCTGGAACTGGTACCTCTGCCCTTTGCGGAGGATTGTTGTGGCTTTGGTGGTACTTTCGCGGTGAAGATGCCGGATATATCGGGAGCTATGGTCACGGAGAAGGGTGATCATATCCTGGAATCTCAGGCGGAGGTACTGGTAGGTCTTGATATGGCCTGCCTGATGAATATTGCGGGTCATCTGCGCTATCGCAATGAGCCGGTGCGAGTCATGCATCTTGCAGAGCTGTTGTATGAGGGGGTGCAGTCATGAGCACAGGCAAAATGATGACCGAGGATGTGAAGGATCGCGCAGAGTTAGCGCTAAATAATGATTTCCTGCGCAAGGCTGTTCGCTTCACGACCGAACGTTTGCGCAATGGCAAGAAGATGGCCTCTGAGCAGCATGGTCATTGGGAGGAATGGCGCGAGCGCGGCAGACAAATCCGACTGCATACAATCGCTCACCTGGATTATTACTTGAATCTGTTCACAGAGCAGGCACGAGCGAATGGGGTTCATATCCATTTTGCCGAGCATGCGGCTGAGGCTGTGCAAATTTCCCTTGATATAGCTAAGCGTCGCCAAGCGCGAACGGTCGTGAAGTCGAAGTCGATGGTATCGGAGGAGCTGCATCTGAATCATGCGCTCGAAGCTGTGGATATTGAAGCGATAGAGACAGATCTTGGTGAATACATCATTCAGCTTGCTAATGAACCTCCCTCCCACATCGTAATTCCGGCCATTCACAAAAATCGCTATCAGATCGCCGAGCTACTCTCGAAGGAGGCCGGGGAGACGCTAGAGGCGGATACGACGATCCTGGCTGGATTTGTACGCAAAAAGCTGCGGGAGAAATTCCTGGAGGCCGATATTGGCATGACGGGCTGTAATTTCGCGATTGCAGAGACGGGCTCTATGGTGTTGTTCGAGAATGAAGGCAACGCGCGTATGGTCTCGACACTACCGAAGACGCAGATTACATTAATGGGCATGGAGCGGATCATACCGTCCTGGGCCGATTTGGAGGTCATGGCGACGCTGCTGCCTCGTTCGGCTACGGGTCAAAAGCTGACCATGTATATGTCAGGTATTACAGGGCCGCGCAGGACTGATGATGCAGATGGGCCAGAAGAGATGCATATTATCATCGTCGATAATGGTCGCTCTCTGCAGCTGGGGAACCCGGAGTTTCAGGAGCTACTAAATTGCATCCGCTGTGGTGCTTGCCTGAATGCCTGCCCTGTATATCGCCATATCGGTGGGCATGCCTACGGCGGGACATATAGCGGCCCGATCGGCGCGGTGCTAACGCCTGCACTCAATGGCAACGTGAATGAATGGAATGATATCGCGAGCGCCTCCAGTCTATGCGGAGCTTGCTATGAAGCTTGTCCGGTCAAGATCCCCCTTCATGACATGCTGGTATACCTGCGTCGGCGCAAGGTGGAGCAGGGACACGGCAACAAGCTGGAGTCTCTCGGCATGAAGGGCTTTGCCGCTGTCATGACAAGTTCCCGGCGCTTCACTGCGGCTGTTCGACTGGGTCAGCTCGGCCAGAAGCCGCTGGTCCGGCAGGGTGGCATCTCGCTGCGACTGGGCCCGCTTCAGGGCTGGAACAGCTATCGTGTCGCCCCATCACTTGCGGATCGCTCGTTCCGGCAGGGCTGGCAGACACTGGAGCAGGAGTTGCGTGAGCACGCCCGGCCAATGCAGCAAGATACGTTAAGGCGCATGGAGCAGATTAAGCAGGATCGTATCCAGCAAGCCCGAGCAAAGAAGGGAGGCGGCAAGCGTGAATAGCGAGCATCAGGAATGGCTGCAGAGGATGGAGGAGCAATCCAGAAGCAGACAGAAGCAGTTCATGCAGCACATTGCCGACCGACTCGGTCGACCGCGCGTGACGGAGCCCCCTCGTCATCCTTTTCGAGGCTCACCTGCCTTCTGGCGGGAATTCGAGTGGAGCGAGGAGGAACGTATTGCTGAGTTCACATCCAACTTCCTGAGTGTAGGTGGTCAGGTTGAGCGGCTCACTGATTGGTCAGAGGTGGGGGAATACATTCAGAGGCTGGCGGAGCAGATGAACGCACACTATATCGTAAGACAGCATCAGGACACCTTGGCTGCCTTGAAACTGGAAGAGCGCTTGCCCCATTCCCAGATCTCCGTATGGAATACGGAGAAAGACACAGCCTGGATGAGTCGAGCCGCTGAGGCTGACTTCGGCATCGTCGTAGCAGATCACGCCGTCGCCTACACCGGCTCCGTAACGGTATTATCCTCGGCGGATAAGGGGAGATCGGTGAGCCTATTACCGACAGCGTTAATTGTCATCATTCCTGTGGATCGATTGGTGACCCGGCTGGGAGAGGTCCTTACGACATTTGATGAGGCCGGGCGTGAGCAACTGCCAGCCGGTATACATTTTATATCCGGGCCTAGCCGATCTTCTGATATTGAGAATGATCTGACCATCGGGGTACATGGACCAGGGATTGTGCATGTGCTACTGGTTGGTTAAGACGAAATATACAACTCAACGTAGGATACGAGATCTCCTAGAATCTTGACTGAATATGATAACAACCAAGCCGATTTGGGATCACTGTGGTGATTACTGAGTCGGCTTTTTTGATGTTGGTGTCGAGTCTTCATGTGGATGTAGATATGGGTGTAAATGTAGATGTAAATGTAGATGTAGATGTAGATGTAGATGTAGGCTGTTGTCATCCTCGTCTTTTTATCCCCAGCCATCAGCGATATGAGTCCAGATATGAATATATTGACATTATAACGATATATCGTATACAGTAATCTTATATTAGCTTTACGATATATCGTAATCAGATACAGATTGAAAGTTCTGATGAGCGTCGTCGTTAGCGGAAAGCGGGAAAGCCTTAGAGAAACGACGAGTCCGCCTTGAAGCTTACTGTTCAACCGCGGTGTTCTCTTCGATCAAAGAACAGCAAGCTTAACAACGGTCGACAGGGCTCCTCGCTTGCAACGACTCCCGCTCCAGTTTGATTTAGTCAAGGTACTAAGTGGTTACTCCTAAGCTATTATTTGAAATGAGGTGAGTTACTTGCGTCATGGACATATGCATTCCAATCGTCGCTTCTTCGGGAAGGGCAGAATTAAATACGCTCTACTGGACCTGCTACGCACCGAGCCAATGCATGGCTATCAGATGATGAAATCACTGGAAATCAGATCGGGTGGACGCTATATTCCAAGTCCAGGCTCGATCTATCCAGTGCTGCAAATGCTGCAGGAACGTGAGTTAATCAGCATGGAGGAGCAAAATGACAAGAAGGTCTATTCTATAACTGCAGCGGGGGCGGCCTTCCTTCTGGAGCATGAGCAGTGTCATCCCGCGGAGAGTCATGTACCCAATCGTCCGGAGTTCCGAGGCATTACGGATCGTAAGGATTCGGATTGGAAGGACCCAGACACAGAGAGCGGCAAGCTGGTACGCTGTATCGCTGATGCCGAGCTCGACTACTGGGATGAGCCTGAGCGACTGACCGAGCTGAACCGACTCTTCGGCAAGCTGAGACAGGAGCTGATGGAATGGCTGGAGCAGCAGCCTGCCCGTAGCGATAAAGACTCCAATGCAGAGAAAGAGGAACGCTAGTATGTGGAAATTGAGATCGTTCATGAAGCCTTATTGGCTTTTTTGCATTCTGGCGCCCTTGTTAATGGTGCTGGAGGTGTCGATGGACCTATTGCAGCCTCTGTTGATGGCGAGCATCGTGGACGACGGAATTATGAAGGGAGATATCGCACACATTCAGCGGAACGGACTGCTGATGATAGGCGTGGCCTTCATTGGTCTGCTGGGGGGTGTGGGTTGTAATATTTTTGCTGCCATAGCCTCACAGAATTTTGGTAATGACCTGCGCATTCGATTGTTCGAACAAATTCAGTCGTTGTCATTCCGTAATCTCGATCGTCTGAAGACCGGCTCACTGATTACCCGGCTAACCAATGATGTGGTGCAGCTACAGAACTTTTCCCAGATGATCCTGCGTATGTTTGTGCGTACTCCCATGCTGCTGATCGGAAGTCTGATCATGGCGATTGCAATTAGTCCGAGCTTGACTTCGGTACTGCTGGTATCGGTGCCTGTGCTGATTTTGATCCTGTTTTTTCTCATCAAGCGTTCGTTTCCCTTATTCTCGGCCATGCAATCCAAGCTGGATGGGGTCAATACGGTGCTACAGGAGAGTCTGCTCGGTGTTCGGGTCATCAAGGCCTTCGTTCGGGCAGATTACGAGCAAGACCGCTTCGATCAAGTGAATAATGAGTACACGGGGACTGCAATCAAGGCGGTACGGCTGATTGCACTGAATCTGCCTGTCCTTACTCTGGTTCTAAATGCCAGTATTGTGGCGGTCCTGTGGTTCGGCGGACTGCAGCACTGGGGAGGCACGCTGGCTGTCGGCAATTTGATCGCCTTCATTAACTATATGACACAACTGATGATGTCGATGCTCATGCTGGGCGGTATGCTGGCCTTTATCTCCAGAGCCAAGGTATCTTCGGATCGTGTTAATGAAGTACTGGCGACCAGCTCTGAGATTACAGAGGAGCCGGATGCAGCAACAGCTGTGATCCACAGAGGGCGACTTGAATTTGAGCATGTGTCCTTTGCCTACGATGAGGCAGGAAGTGAACAGGTGCTTAAGGACGTAAGCTTCACGGTAGACCCTGGCCAGACTGTAGCCATTGTCGGTGCAACAGGCTCCGGGAAGTCGTCACTCGTCGGGCTCATTCCACGCTTCTATGATGTGAGTGCAGGTGAAATTCGGATCGATGGGACACCGTTACCGAGTATGCAGTTGGATCATCTACGGGGGAGTATCGGGATGGTCATGCAGCAGGTACTTCTGTTCAGCGGCACGATCCGTGACAATCTTCGCTATGGTCGTCCGGAAGCAACGGATGAGGAAGTGATCACGGCGGCAAAGGCGGCACAAGCTCATGATTTTATTACAAATATGCCTGAAGGCTACGATACGCAACTTGGACAGCGGGGTGTCAACCTGTCCGGGGGGCAGAAGCAACGACTCTCTATTGCCCGTGCGCTCCTGACGCGACCGTCCATTCTCATCCTTGATGACAGCATGAGTGCAGTGGATCTGGCGACAGAGGCGCGTATCCAGGCAGCTCTTGAGGACTTGATGAAGGATACGACCTGCATTGTTATTGCGCAGCGTCTGTCTACTGCGGCTGGAGCAGACCTGATACTCGTGCTGGAGGATGGGCGAATTGCTGCGCAGGGGACACATGAAGAATTGCTGCAAACAAGCTCGATCTATCAAGACATCTACCGATCACAGCATAGGGAGGAGGGGCATGGCTATGTCACAGCCAACGGAGCACAAAGCTAGCGATAATAGAGCTCAGGCAGGCTTGCCACCAGCCCAGAGGATGTTCGTTCCCGGTAGAGGATCTGGTGGTGGCCCTGGTCCCGGGCAAGGTCCCGTCCCCGTAGTTCGTGCTGAGAATTCAATGGCTACGCTAAAGCGCATCTGGACCTATTTAGGCCGCCAGCGGGCGGGACTATTCATGGTCTATGCGGCTACGCTGCTGGGAGCCTTGGCCACACTTGCAGGCCCATATTTCATCGGGCGAGCCATTGATGATTATATTATTCCACGTGATTATTACGGCTTGGTGCGTATATGTTTGCTGATCCTGGGGGTGTACCTGCTGAGTAGTGCTCTCACCTGGATTCAGGCCTATGTCATGTCCAGCGTCTCCCAGGGAACGGTCAAGGAGCTGCGTCGAGACCTTTTCGCCAAGTATCATCTGTTGCCTGTGCGGTTCTTCGACACTCGAAGTAATGGTGAGCTGATGAGCAGGGCGACAAATGATATTGAGAATATATCGAACTCCCTGAATCAGAGCGTTACACAGCTATTGAATAGTGTGATTACGCTGATCGGCTCATTGGTTATTATGCTGCTCTTGAATGTTCCGCTTACAGCCGTGGCGCTGCTAAGCATTCCACTGGTGCTGCTGGTTACGCGTCAGATTACACGTGCAACCCGAAAGTATTTCAAAGAGCAGCAGCGCCACCTTGGAGAGCTGAACGGATACATCGAGGAGATTGTCGGTGGTCAGAAGGTCGTTAAGCAATACGGGCGCGAGCAGGACGAGATCACTCGCTTTCGCACCATTAGTCAGCAGGTCAACAGAGTTGGTAAACGAGCCCAGATCTATTCCGGCATGGTCGGGCCCGTGATGAACCTGGTGAATAACTTTACCTTTGCGCTGATTGCAGCTATTGGAGGCTGGATGGCCTTTCACGATTGGACTACAGTTGGTGTCATTGTGAGCTTCCTGAACTATTCCAAACAATTCGGTCGCCCTGTAACCGAGCTTGCCAACCAGTATAATCTGATCCAATCCGCAGTGGCCGGGGCGGAAAGAGTGTTCGAGATTATGGATATGAAGACCGAGTATGATGAGCGACAGACCGAACGGGAAGAGCATCATGACAGTCATCAAGATCAGGACCGTGTGATCCAGCATGCGAGTAGGCCATCCCATGCTCTTGCGCAGACTAGAGAACAGGTCCAGTTGACCAGCAGCAGTAAGCTAAGGGGTGATGTCGTCTTCAGCAAGGTGTGCTTCAGCTATAGTGCAGACAATCCTATACTGACGGATGTATCCTTTGAGGCGAAGGCAGGGCAAAAGATTGCTCTTGTGGGACCTACCGGCGCTGGGAAGACTACGATCGTCAACCTGCTGACACGCTTCTACGATATCGACAGCGGCAGTATTCGTATTGATGATATACCGATTGACGAAATGGACAAAAACAGTCTCCGCAGACAACTGGGCATGGTGCTGCAGGATGCGCATGTCTTCTCAGGCTCTATCCGGGAAAACATCCGCTTTGGACGACTGAATGCGAGCGATGATGAGGTGGTACAGGCCGCACGTCTAGCGAATGCTGATGCTTTTATCTCACGTCTGCCTGACGGCTATGATACCGATCTGGGGGTAGCTGGAGGCAATCTGAGCCAAGGGCAACGTCAATTATTAACGATTGCCAGAGCGATTCTGGCCGATCCTGCCATTCTGATACTGGATGAAGCGACGAGTAGCGTGGATACGCGTACAGAAATGTATATTCAGGATGCTATGAAGACATTGATGGAAGGCCGAACGAGCTTCGTCATTGCCCACCGCTTGAGTACTATTCAGGATGCAGATCTGATTCTGGTTATGAAGGATGGCCGAGTTGCTCAGCAGGGTACGCATCAAGACCTGCTTGAGCGAAAGGGGTTCTATGCATCGCTCTATACCAGCCAATTTACGAATGTCAGCTAATGCGTCTTGAGCGCTCGCGAAGACTGGGACTATCACAGTCTAAAGAGTAAATGAAGTGCTGGAATGAACATAATGCGTTATGATTCATGTCAGAAGCGGTAGCCTTGAGCTCTTAGTCTAAATGGGGCTCGTCAAGGCTGGAATCATTCTATATAATGAGGAGAAGTGTCAATACCATTAGCTGTTGGCTATACAGCGACTGTGCCGTCTTGATTGCAGAATAAGCTCATGGCCAGTCTGTACAGATTCAGCTCACAGTAAGATTTGTGGAATGTTGGCATAGCTTGTATAGCTAGAACATACTTAGAATTCAGGTGCCTTTGTGATCTCACAAAGGGTAACAGGGAATAGGGTGAGAATCCCTAGCGGTCCCGCCGCTGTAACCGGGGAGCACATCTCCAAGACAAGTCACTCTGCCATTGAGGCTGGGGAAGACAGGAGACGGTGTACTGATCCGGGAGCCAGAAGACCTACCTGAAGTCGATAGCAGCACCCCCTTCGAGGAAAGGAACGGTGTACATAGCATCTCGTAGATGGTGTGGGAAAGCCCCGCTATGCCAGATGCCGGAGGAAGGATTGCCTAATGCTGAGGCTCCTGTTGTGGTAGCTCAGTATTGGCAGGCTTATTTCCGTATGTACACACCCCTGATCCGATAAGGATGCAGGGGTGTTGTTGTGTGTTGAGGGGAATCAATTGGACAGGAGTGAATGGGCAAATGGAACAGGTGACAACGAAACGAAGAGTATTAGGACAAGTGATGGTCTGCAACGGCTGCTGCTGCGGACGAACGGAGAAGGGCAAGCCAGGTATTCCCATGGATCGGCTGAAGAGTAGATGGAAGGAAGAGAAGCTGCTGAAATCCGTACAGCTCACGATTACCGGCTGTCTTGGCCCGTGTGACATTGCGAATGTCGTGTCCATCCAGACACCGGAAGGCCCGATCTGGCTTGGACGGATAGAAGAAGAGGCGGACTATGATGCTCTAATCGACTGGGCGGTTGCCTCCAGAGACGAGGAACGCTTGCAGGCTCTGCCTGAGCGACTACTCAAGTACAGATTCGAGCGCTTCAGTGCCGAGGCTGTTGCCAAGTAGAGGGGAAGCCTTGCCATGTTTCTGTAAGAAGATAAAGGGCCAGAGTCATATCACATGTGATACAGTGATTAACCTCTGAGCCCTGTTTTTTCTTTATATTGTTTCCTTGTTCATGAATTGTAGCTGTTAGTGCAACTGATCAAGCTCTGCTAATGCCGATAGTGCAGTCTGAGGAGATTGCTTCTTCATGAGCTTGAGCTGCTCCACTTATTGAGGGAACAGTGTGCTGACACGATTTTTAATCTGGCTCAAAATATCAGCATAGGCTTCCTCGCTCAGGCTACCAATTCCACCAAAGAGAAGGTGGTCCACGGATTCAATACCGACAAAATCAAAAATACCATTCGTGGACGTAATCTTCAGACCATCCGTCATGCCAATGGAGTCGTATACCTCCTTCGGTGTTCCGTGCGTATTAATGATAAGGCCTTGTTTACCCTTGAGCAGCTTGGCAATGCCTGCCTCTTCATAAGCATATGCGTAGCCGTAGGCAAATACCCGATCTACATATCCCTTCAGAATGGCTGGCAGCCCTGTCCACCAGATCGGATAAATGAAGGTCACGACGTCTGCTGCCGTGATGTAGTCTTGCTCGGTCTTAATATCCTCAGGTGTCTGTCCTGCTCTCATCGCGGCTGTGTCTGCAGAAGTCAGTACAGGCTCAAAATTCAGTTCATACAGGTCACGAACGATGACCTCATGCCCGTTACTCTCCAGGGCCTGAACTGTAGTGTTCAGAATGGCTCGGTTAAAGCTGTCAGTGTGCGGGTGTGCAAATACGATTACATGTTTCATCTAGATTCCTCCATTAAATTGAATATAGGTACTATATTATATGAGCATTTTGCATAGCTATCCAACATGGCGACTCTGCCTTGAAATGGGCCAATGCCTTCAATCCTGAAGTGCTTGTTTGCAACTTCTGTTGCGCAATGATCGTTCAACCTCATTTCGACGAATGGCCTGTGGCGCGTGCATTATGCCGCATGATAATCATTGATTGCATAGACATCAATGTATTTCGTTAAAAAAAGACAGCGCACATCTTATGTCGATAAACGCTGCAAAATATCGCCTAGCCATACTTCCAGTTGCTCCTGCTCGGCCGGGCTTAGACTGCCATAAATGGCTTGATTCAAGGTGTCTGAAATGTCTCGAAATACAGGCTCCAGTTCTCTTCCCTTATCCGTCAGATGAATTAACGTTACACGACTATCCTGATGGCTCTTGATTCGCTGAACGTAGCCGAACTTTTGTAGCTTATCTACCAGGACTGTCACAGTTGGTTGGGTACGGTGAATCCTGTCAGCCAGTGTCTTGATAGACAATCCATCCTCTTGGTAGAGATGAAGCAGGATATCTCCATGAGAGGGGACAATATCAAAGATCTGATGCTTCTCAAGCTCGGCTACAATCAGCTTGTTCATGGCATCTCTTGTTTTCCCTATAAGGGATGCGGCATTAAAATGTATCATATTTGCATGATACATAGATATCTATGTAAATGCAAGTATTTTATGACCCGTGAATAAAGTAACAAAAATGTAACCACAGTCCTATAAATATAAATCGTTGTTTGCTGAATTTAAAGAGGCGAAGACATGCTGTTTACCCATTTTCGAAGCAGGTTAAGCTGGGAACTTGTTCCTGAAAATTGGAGTAGGCAGGTTAGGACTATGGAAGGTTATCCAGCGGAAAAGGATATGTTACACTGCAACGGATGTGGCAGATGGTTCATGCGAATTGGAAGGAATGTGCGCATGAGTCTGATCACGAATGTATCAAAAGGAAGAAGAGGAGATAAGCTCATGAAAAAATGGATCGTCATGTTGACGCTTCTGTGTCTGTGCAGTCTGCTAGTGATGCCCAATACGGCGCAAGCCCAAGCACTAAGTAAAGGAATGCAGAGCGAGCATGTATTGAAGCTGCAGGAGCAGTTGCATGCGCTCGGATATTTTCATGCAGGCTTTACAGGCTACTTTGGTGTCAAGACCGAGGCGGCCGTCAAGCAATTTCAACGGGATCACCGTCTGACAGCAGATGGTGTCGTGGGATCTGCAACACAGGCCAAAATGGACTCCTATGGTGAGGTGAAGCAGACAGTATTGGAGCAATTGGCCCGCATCATTCACGGTGAAGCGAGAGGGGAGTCGTTCGAAGGGCAGGTAGCAGTGGGAGCGGTTGTTCTGAATCGTGTTCAATCGGATCTATTTCCAAGCTCAATTCCAGATGTCATATTGCAGCCGCGACAGTTCACGGCAGTACAGGATGGTCAATATCGTCTGGCTCCCAACCACAGCGCCTATCGTGCAGCGAGGCAAGCCCTGAACGGAGTAGACCCGACGAATGGATCATTATTTTATTACAATCCGGCGATTGCCACTTCCGAGTGGAGCATCAATCGTCCAGCCGTTATGTCACTGGGGCGGCATACATTTACGAACTGAAGAGGCTAGGTGTAGTGTCTGCCATTATCAATGAGTGATAATGTTGCCAAGTGGCCGATGAAGCTAATTTAACTAAATGTAGTTAACGAATATAGTAATGGATTCAAAGCTCTCCCAAAGCGAGTTTAGTTCGACATAGCAAAAGCATTAGAGCAAGGGATCGCCTGCGAGGCGGTCTCTTATTAATAGTCAGCGATAGCAAATGCCCTGCTCAAGGAGTACGGCCTTTGGACTATGTGGCTACGGGTCACGTGAGCCAATGCCTGATTAGGCTGTTTTTTGTCATAGTGCCCTGTCCTTGGCTCGGCATCCTACATAATCTATATCAAGCCCCTAGAGAAAGGAGGGGAATTAACGTGGGAGAAGTTAACCAAGGCTATGGCGGATGGACATCAGTTGGTGCCATTCTGGTTCTGTTCATTTTGCTCGTTATCATCACTAAGGCTTTCTGGGTGTAAGGACTGTCAGAGAGGGCTAGATGAATAGCCAGTCATGGTTCTATGGCTGAGCGAATTTCAGAATAGCAATATACACGCAGCAATCGGCAGCTTAGGGGTGTGTAGTCAGTCCCAGCAGATGGAATGGAGCTTTCAGTGAAAATCTTCAGGATATCTGAGGAAATGGCTGCACATCCCGGATCGGAGCGGGCAGCACGATTGAATGCATTTGTTGAAGCAGGCAGCGCCTCTAAGGCGAGGTCTGCTTTTTTCATATTGGCGTTAGATATCATCATTAAGCATTGACTTTTCTGAAGGTACCATCTACACTTCATTTATTAAAATACTTTTAAAAACTAAATGAAACTGAGAAAGGCTGAAATAGTTCAAGAAAGGAGGCTGCCCAGTAATATGAATCCCATCTCGCATAATACGCAGCAGATGAAGCGGCTTAATGTGGAGCTGGTCAAAAATACGCTGCGTTCCATTGGTGTGGGTACCAAAGCGTCGGTTGCCAGCCTGACGAAGCTCAGCATCGCTACCTGCGGCACAATTCTGAACGAATTGCTCCAGACAGGGGAGATTATTGATCTTGGCCCAGATGAATCTAGCGGAGGAAGACCTGCAAGCCGTTATCAATTCAACGCAGACTACGGCAGTGTCCTCTGTCTAATCATCCGTACAGAAGGTGGCATACACTCGATCTCGCATACCTTGGCCAATCTGAATGGAGAGATTATAGATGAGCAGAGTGTCATTATGGAGAGCATTACGCCAGCTATCGTAGAAGCTCTAATCAATAAGCTAATGGATCAATATCAACATGTGCAGGCCATCGGTATCGGCATTCCAGGTGTAGCGCATAACGGTGTTATTGGTCTTTGTGATGTCCCTGAGCTGGTTGATCAGCCGCTAGGTCCACGGCTAAGGGAGCAGTACACTGATGTGGAAGTGATCATTGGCAACGACATGAACCTGACCGTGTATGGTCTGTACAATCAGCAGCAATTTGCAGAGGAGACGAATTTTGCAGTCGTAACTTTTCCAAAATCACATTTTCCAGGGGCAGGCTTCATGATTGAGGGACATCCGCTCTCGGGTAGCACCCATTTTGGAGGTGAGGTGTCCTTTCTGCCCTTTGGTGTATCAAAGGAGGAGCAGCTACGTCTGCTTAATACAAGAGAGGGCTTGCGCATGCTGGTCGGAAAGACGCTGGTATCCATTATCGCGATTATCAATCCGGCTGCAATCGTAATTACTGGCGACACGATGGACGAGTCTATGCTGGATGAACTCACGCAAGACTGCCTGACTATGATCCCGCAGGAGCATATGCCGAACCTCATCATTCGTAGAGATACTGCAAGTGAATATGTGGCCGGGCTCATTGCTGTGGCCTTGGAAAGTCTGACGTATCGTATGGAGCGAATTGAGAAGAGATGGTAATATCTAAGGACAACTGGAGGGACTTATTTTGAATTCCGAACCACAGGCACGAAAGTTCAATAAGCTATACGCCATGCAACTGGCTACCATCTTTTTGGGATTCATAGTTTTTGGGATCTCTGAAAATGTAAAAGGGCCCGCAATTCCACGTATCCAGTTCGACTTCCATCTTGATGAGAAGCAACTGGGAACGTTACTGTCCCTGAATGCGTTGGGATATCTGATTGCTTGCTCGTTCACGGCTATATTGGTCCGCAAATGGGGAATCAAGGCAGTGAGCGTGCTTGCTTTTGCGTCCATGATTTTGTCAGGGGTATTTATTTACTTATCTCATACATATCCGCTCTTTGCTTCTTCATATTTCTTTATGTATATCGGGAACGGCATGCTGGAGATCGCATTGGCCATCCTTGGCGCGCGAATTTTCGTGAAGAATACGGGGATGATGATGAATCTCTCTCATTTCTTCTACGGTCTTAGTTCAACCGTTGCACCGCTACTGGCGACCGGCGTAATGTCCTTGACCGTGTTCGGGCATGTGCTGGACTGGCGTGGCATGTATCTGGTTACGCTATCACTATGTTTGTTGCCGATTATTGCGGCACTACGAAGTACATTTCCTGGTGATGATCTGCCACATGAGGATCGGGTATCGCTCAAGCAGCTTACTCGTGATCCTGTTCTGTGGCTTGTAGTTATGATCCTATCGTTCGGTGTCGTATCCGAAATGGCAGTGGGAGGCTGGCTCGTCAACTTTCTGGAGAAGGCCTATGCTTGGGATACGGTCAAAGCCTCGGGTATGCTGTCAGCCTTCTTTCTGACCTTTTCACTGGGAAGGTTATTGCTTGGGCCACTGACTGACCGGATCGGGTTCGTCCTCTCGCTTATTCTGTTTTCCGCTTTCTCGGCGATCTGCACGTTCGTGGCGATTGCTGGTGGAGAAGAGATGGCTTTCCTATTTGCGGTATCCGGCGCAGGTATTGCTATTATCTATCCGACAGTCATGGCGCTGATTGCCAAAAGATATCCTCATGGCAGCGATACAGCAATTACATTCACGGTTACACTCATGGGGATCGGTAGTGTCATCGGTAACTATGTGATTGGTTGGGTCATTGATGCCTTCAAAGCAGCGTATGGTGAGACAACGGAGCTTGGCTTGCTGCGTGGACTGCAGGCAGGGTACGGCTTCATCGGCTTGTGTGCGGCTATCTGCTCTGTGTCTGGTGTGATATTGTATGTGTATTTGAAGCGCAGACAGCAATTGATCTAGTATAATGCTTCCACATAACCCTCGTGCTTCTGAACGCATACGATATTGGACAAATGGAGGATCATTTCCTTCCTTGAATGATTGCATCTGATGTACCATCGTGATATGTTACTAATGTTATAACGCCTATCTGACGATATAATATTAGTCACATTGACGAAGCGCATAAAGAACTAAGGAGACATGAGTTATGAGGGTACATGAGTTTATCATTCAAGGTGATCTGGACAGAGAGGATATGATCCGTATTTGTACGGATGCTTCCCGCTTTGCAGCAAGGATTACACTTCAATATAGAGATGAGAACGGTGAACGAATTATAGATGTGAAAAGTCTGCTCGGGATGATGCTGATCGCAATCCCTGCTGGTACGTCGGCACGTCTCATCACAGTCGGCATGGATGATCTGGAAGCGCTGGAGTATTTGCTGCCAGAGTTCGAAGGTCATGCTGAGATGTATGTGTAGATTGTAGGATATGAGACGAAGGGCCAGTCACAGGCTACGTACTCTGGAGGTCACGATATTCATTGGAGAATGTTGTGATACCGGAGGGCGTGTCTGGGGCTGGCTTTTTCAATAGAGGCTGGGAATGTATTGAAAAAGGTTTTGTGTTTTTTTTTGTTTTTATAGTTCTTATAGGCTCGGTTCATTTGGAAATTGCACAAGCAAGTCCCTCAAGTACTTCTACACTTAGACTGGCAAATGGGTCCGTTTACATAGGGGAGGTTAAAAATGGACAACCCCATGAAATCAAAGCAGCCCTGCTAACCATCGATGGTCGGCAGGGCTGTTTTAGTAATGTCCTATGTCAGTTGTTCAAACTGTCCACTTCATCAGTAAAGGCGCTCATGTACTGCTTGAATTTCCCAGTGTCAAAATTAGAGTTGGGATCATTTGCCTTCGGTGGGTTATCTTGAATGTGTTGATATAAACGATCCGCTTCCTCAGAGAGCTTTGTCCATATTTTCTTAGCTTGAGCATACTTCTCGTCTAAGTTTTTTACATATTCATCATATTCGGCTTTCTTAGCCATGGAATTCCCTAACAGATCCACAGTGAATTCTACATCCAGGTCTTGACCTGTGCTACTGGTGCCTGTATGTATGTACGAGCTTACATCAACAAAGCCAGCATTCCAAAGATCTGCAACGATGTAATTACGTATCTCGCTTAGTTTTTTCTCCGGAGATGGTTCGTCTGCAGTCTCGGGTATCGGTTCTTTAAAGCTACTTCTTAGCTTAGCGAAGTCCTCGTCATTCGAGTGAATACCCCATGTAATCTTATTGTCTTTGAATAGGACAATTAGCTCACTGGTTGGATTCGTTCCTTTTTTTCCTTGGATAAGAATAGCTGTGTCTTTCCCGCCTTCAGCGTCCGTATACTCAGTTGATTCAATAACCTTGGGATCGTTCAGCTTATCAACCTCAGGAACTTGGACATTTACCACCAGTTGAAATAATGATTGCACATCTGGATGGATCTTGTTTGAAATAAAAGCCTCTCTGGCTTCTTGATCTGAGCCATTTAGAAAGACATTAATGTATTCCAGCGCCATTTTTTCATTGTCGGTGAGTACTTTCTCTACGACAGAATTTGAGGACTCTGCCGAGATTGGAGCAGAAGCCGCATTTGAAGGTTCAGTGCTCGCTTTTTGTGAGCCGCAGCCTGATAAGATAATTGTAGCTGAGGCTAGACAGAGAAAAATATGTTTCTTCAAAGGTATATCCCCCTAATTTATGACAGTCCTATATAGCTTAACAGACCTAGGAATATATTACTATCTTAATTGCAAAATAAGCCAATAAAGATATATAGTAGTTAATAATATCGGAAACACTCCAAGCGATAACTTGCTGAAATAACAGGAGGACGTTAGGTAGCCTATGAAGAAGTTCAGAAAGATAATTTTCGCATTAATAGCAACATTCTTAATAGTTGTTGGCATTATTAATTTTTTTGTTGGACTGATTGTAATATGAAGTGCGACACCTACTGGAAATAAATATACAAAAGAGCCCATGGCCGGATTCGTGTAGAATGAAAGTTCCCCAACCCCATTCACACAAGGAGAACCCACCATGAGCAACACACATCTTAGCATAATCGAGCGTAGCAAGCTAGAAATCCTCCACCAGCAGGGGAAAAGTACCAGAGCGATTGCCAAGGAACTTGGCAGACATCATGCCACCATTGGCTGTGAACTCCGCCGAAATGTAGCAGAGCATCTGTACTGCGCACAGAACTCTCAAGAGAGCTATGTCCAGCGCCGTAAGGCTTCAGTCCCCGGAGGTAAGTGGAGCCTAGAACTGGTGAGTCGCATCGAAGAAAAGCTTCAGGCGACCTAGTCTCCGGAGCAGATCGTAGAGCGATTGCGTCAGGAGGGTTAATCGATGGTATGTTTTAAAACGATCTATCGCTGGCTGTATACAGGCCGTCTGGTGAAAGGCGTGCTTGCTGTCCTCAGGCACAAAGGGAAGCAGCACAAGCCAGCAGAGACACACGACAAGTTTGCTGTGGGAAAGCCCAGCTCTCAGCGTCCGAAAGAGATTCGTAACCGGGAAACCTTCGGCCATTGGGAGCTGGATACGGTGGTCTCGGGCCGTGGGAAAAGCAAGGGCTGCGTAGCTACGTTCATTGAACGAAAGACCCGCTTGTATACAGCAATTCGTATGCCAGACCGTACCGCGTTGTCGATGGAGATTGTCTTTAGGGTAGCGGCTTCGCAGTACCCTGCCCATGTGTTTCCAACTGCTACCGCAGACCGTGGCAAGGAGCTCGCCTGTTACACCAGCCTAGAAGCTATTCATGAGGTGCAGGTGTATTTTGCAGATCCGTATTCCTTCTGGCAACGCGGCTCGAATGAAATGCCAATGGCCTCCTGCGAGAGTTTTTCCCCAAGGGGACGGATTTCGCGCAAATCACGGATGAAGCTCTAGAAAACGCTCTGCACTTGATCCATCACAGACCACGTAAATGTCTGGGCTGGGGAACCGCTCATGAATCCTTTTCAGAGGAACTGTCGCACTTGGCTTGACAATCCGTCGTTGAAAATCATTGTTCTTGAGAACCCTATCTGAGAGTGGATAATATGCGTAAAAATAATAAAAAACCCTTACGTAGTAAGGGTTTCCAGCAATGATCTGTAGTGGGCTCGAACCACTGACCCCTACCCTGTCAAGATAGTGCTCTCCCAGCTGAGCTAACAGATCAGATATATAACGATAATTAACATAATAGCGTAGATTCTCAACGTTGTCAACTGTATTATTAACTGAATTAGGCTGCCAGATACAGATACATTTCGTTCTATAATCAAAGCAGGCCTCAGAAAAACACAACCGTTCCCCGGCTGAATACCACCGAGTAACGGTTGTGCTTAAGAGTGACTTTATGGTATCTATTCACCTTTATAGCATATACACATATCCCCAATCATTCTCAAAAGAATCATGAATTCTAATCTTACTCTTCAGATCTCGAGCTGATCTTACTCTTATCTTAATCTTACTGGTCACATCTAGATTGGCTCGATAGGGCACTTTAATTCTTGATTTAAGGAAGCCTGAATGGACGGATATCTTAGACTTCAAGTTTGCCATATAGAAGACTTTGACCCGTGAAGGGATTTCTAGTTGACTGCTTCTTTTAATAACAATGTTGCCTTTTAGGAAGTGCTCTCTAGATGCAATAACATTGATTTTGGACACTAGTTTGCTGGTATGGATAACGGAGATTTTGCCTTTAATGTTATCTTTGGTTACGATCAACTTGGAACGAAGTCCTACTGTAGTAGATCCGATGATTTTGATTTTGGATGCTATAGCATATTGACTATTTCGAGCAACCTTAATTGTACCAGATTGGAATGGTCGAGATATTCTGATGCTTGTTATTATGTACTTATCAGACTTAACTCTAACAGTTAGCTTTGAATGGACATCATATCGATCTGCTCGCTTTACAGTAATATTTGATAACAGATTTGGATTTTTAATAGATAGGTGAGAATCCAAATATCCCATTTTCTTTACTTTTAAGCGAGAGTTAATGATTGAGTCGAACCATACCTGCTTTACATTAAGTTTCGAAGGCGTATCGCTGGATTTTAATTGTTTTACTTGAATCTTGTTGATTCTGAGTTCGTCTCTGCCAAAAGAGTAAATAATTTTATCTACATATTCAACAACTAGTAAAGGAAAATATCTGCTCTCTCTTGAATAAAATCGTTTGTAGAATAAATCAAGTTCATTTTGAGCTTTAATTAGGATGCCATTATTATCCTTGCTTCCCTCATACCAATTTGTAACCAGTTCGGTAAGGTTAAAGTATAAATACCTCCCAACATTCCCAACATCCATTTCCATAACCTTACTGGTTGGGGAAGGCTGATTATCCCATGTTATTCCTCTTTCAGTCCAGTCTGATTCAAGTTCAAACAGCTCAACCCTCTGGACTTCAGAAGAACTTGCTTCGTGATAAAGCTTTAGGTGAGCACTTTTAATTAACGAGTTATCAGGAATAGTACTGATATCAAATCCTAAGAATGAACGGTAACGCTCGTTATAGTTCGTATTGAATCCAGTGAATAAATCCTGCTCAGTACCATAGTTTAGCTTAGGGATACTTTCACGGACAAATGCATCTTTAACAGGAGCAAGTTCTACTGTGGTTGTTGGAGGTCTTACTATGTCAATAACACCTGATGCTCGATTACTCACAGGTATATTAATTCGAGACCTTAGATCATGTGGCTTTTTAATAACAACTTTTGATGAAATAGCAAATTTAGAAAGAGGTGTTACCACGATTTTTCCTGTAGCCTTATTGTGAGGTGGAATGCGAATTTTACTATGAAAAGAGATACGATGAGGCACTTTTAGTGAACTTCTTATCTGATATCCATTTCCATCAGCCAACTCGAACAATTGTAACTCTACAAGAGCATTACTACTATTGCTTACTGACCTTGTAATATTAAGTCTGTAATAACGATAAGCTATTTTTCTGTTTGATATATTTGAATCAATAACACGGCTTACTTGATTATTAGTGTAGTTTACACCTACAACCTGATCTAAAATATTCCAGGTAGTATTATCAACGCTACCCTCAAGTGTCCAATCAAGAGCACCTGAAGCAGTGTTAATTCTATGAATGGCATATTTAGCGATTGGCTTATTATTGTCTTCACCCAAGTCTATAGTAATCCATCCCGTTCCCCCATATATCCACGATTCAGCGTTGACTGTACCCACAACACCATCAAATGCTTTCCACGGTGGAAAGGCTGAAATATTGTAATTATTAAAAGATGTGATCACATATGGAGTAGGTGTTGTTGCTGATGTCATATTGGGATGAATGATATTAGGTGAAACAAAACTTCTTGAAATGACTATATTATTCTCATCAGTCTTAACTTCATTGTCAAAGAGTAAAGTTAAATTACTAAAAACAGGCACATTTATGTTATTTGTTGATAGCGTGGTTCTTATTTTAAGGTGGGTATTACTAAGGTCTAACCCCAATGGCTGTTGGAATGTTCCTCCATTGCTTAGACTGTACCGAGGCTCCCATGTAACACCGCCATCATGAGAGAAGGATGCTTCTACCTTGACTGATGTTCCAAGTGGAGTGTCTTCCATCCAATATACATTATTGGTCCTAAGGATACCCAAATGAGAAATATCATATATCTTTTCTCGTGTTTCGGAGTATTCCTGACCAGAGTATACCTCGCCCTCACCAACAGTAATAGAATAAGGGGTGGTGCGTATTAAATTGAACTTTACATACCGATATGATTCAGACGCAAAACTAGAGACAAATGATTGAACACCATTAGTGCCTGTTCCTTCGTAACCCAAACTAACAAAATCGACACCATTTACACTTCCAAGCACTTCAACATAACTAGGGGTTGGGGCACCACTAGACATGCCTGTGAAAAACATTGTTCCCCCAATTTTTTGTATGCTTCCTAAGTCAACCACAATTTCTTCGCCTGATGTTGTGAAATAGCGGAACCAGTTATTTCGATTCCCATCTGTAAACATCCTATTATTAGTGTCAGCAGCGCCACTGACAAATGTTGCATTCTGTGTTTTTGTGTATGGCTTGTTTAATGCAAGATTAGTATTTATGTTTTTATTAGTTAATGTTAACTGCCCGAAATCTGTGACATAAATATTAGCGCTGCTGAATATTCCTGTTTGCATCTGGGTTTTGGTTTGTTCAGTTATTCGATACATTGTTCACCTCCCTTTCTTTTTTGTTATTAGACCACTACACTTTATCAGCTCGTACTTTAAGTTCAAACATGCCCCCTGATGTAGATGATTCTGTAGATGAGGCACGAACAAAGAAAGGAATTTCCCCATATGCCTCCAACTCTAATCCGTTATAACTTATGTAATCCACTGGTACAAAAGGTGTTTCTGTTTGACTTATTACTACTTTAAATTCAACAGATGGATTTACAACACTCAATACAATGTTCTTGAGTGCATAGCCATAGAAGTTTTCAAGGACTACTTTTTTAGCTCCAGTTGTTTGTCCAGCTACAATAGTACCGAAGTCTATAAGCATCAGCGTGTTGCCTCTGTTATCCGAATAATAGTCTTGAGTAGATTCATCTTTAAAAAAGACATTGTTCGATGGCTCATAATAAAACCTATAGAAGTTAGTAGTTTGGGTAGTTGCAAGCCCCACATAATCTCTTACTGCTGTTAAATTACTTAGTTGATACCTCACGTTTATTGTTTCTGCTACCTTATTAACAAAGGTCTTTTTGTTTGAATTAAAGCGATAAATGACTAGATTATAAGGCGATGTCTGTGTCACTGTAACAATAAATTGACCTAGCCTAGAAAAACGTATCCCTGAGATTGGAGCAGTAGACCCCAATGATGGATATATCGGACTTGTAATTGCACCTGTTAATGTATTAAAATTTGCAACACAAAAATAGGGAGCAGTAGTTATTGCAAACACTATGTATTTATTATCAGATGACAAATCAAAATCCGTAGCAGCATCCTGTAGGGTGGTCTCAGTTGGGACAATTTCGTCACCTACTGTCCCAGAATCAAATGGATACACTCTGACTCTATTGTCTCCTCTTCGAACTACCATAAATTTTTCATTTGTGGAGAACTGAATTCTAACGACTCCACTTGTTCCAAAACTTTTGTATGTAGGAGAGCTTAATAAACCAGTTGTACTATTTAACTTGGCAAACATTACTGATGCACCATAAATAAAGGAAACAAGATTATTGTTAACAAATACAATATCTATTGGCCTAGTGTTGGCAGAATGGGACATGTTTTGAATAATCCTTTTTGTAAATCCACCTGTACTTGGCTCGTATTGATACACAAAGATATTGGCTTGCAAATAATCTGAGTAAACTATGAATTGATTATTGGGTGAAATTGCAATACGATCTAAATAATTTCCATTTGTAACGTATCCTCCAACTGGAGCAGGAAGTTCTGTGAGGGTATTGGTGCTCTTATTTAACGAATAGATATGAATTATTCTGTTATTTTCCAATGCGATAAATAAATTTTCATCCTTGCTGAGTGTCACATATCTAGGAACAAACCCCAACCCACTAATGGGGACTATGGTTAAGGTTGGATCAACTGCAACAGGAAACGAACGATCTGAGTCTGCTAGCCAAGAATAGGGAACAAGAATTTGCAGTCTGAGTATATTGTGATCTTTTTTTATGTGATATCTACATCTAATTTCTTCCGTTGAATTACTTTCAAAGGTAACAGGAGAAGCAAGTTTGAATACTTCAGTTCCATCTTGAGATTTAAAAACGATGTCTTTGTTAGTATAGAATTCATTTTCTTGAATCTCACCATCTACAAACATTTGAACATCAGCAGAATAATCAATTATTCCATCAACCGCCAACTCGATGTTCTTTCCAATCAATGTATCGTTGTATTTGGGTAAATGATTGAGTATCGTATTATGCTTTAGTCTTCCGTATTCAACAATAAATTCATCGTCAATATCTGCATGAACATTTTTATAAACAACTGTATTCCCGTCAACTACTGTTGGTTTAGTATTGTTGATCCTACCAAGCCATTCTTCGTTTCCATATTCATCAATAAAGCCTACCCCCAATGGAGTCCAATCAAAATATTCATTGTCAACAACAACCTTTACAGGAGCATAAGTACAAATATCATCACGAAAGTATGTTTTTATTGTATTGGTTGTGTTTTCTAGCGAAAACGATTGATTTGTTGATGGTTTTATTGTTAGTTCTATTTCTTGCTTATCACCCTGTTCATCAATGTAAGTGGGGACTGATGCCTCTATCTTTTCAAGCTTATTGATATTTAATCCCATGCGTTTCCTCCTTCACTGAATAATCCAATTAGTCTCCCCAGCAATTTTTTTATTTAATGGAGCTTTGATTTTATCTATAGTCATACCATTTCTTTTAATTACCAATTCACCATCTAACGATTTCGAAGAAACAAGTCTTAAGTTTAGGTACATGGGATTATCATAGGAGATAACGCATAATGCCTTAAAATTGATTTCTACTCCATCTAACAAAAGAGATACCTTATAACCAAAAGAATAGTCAGTGATCACTGGATCAATAACTGTCTTTAAGACAACTGGGTCAACAAACATTTCTGCACTTTTAAATGTAATATGATCATTGTACTTAATCTGTTGGCCTGTTAATGAATATGTGCAATTTGCAGTGACATAGCTAAACTCATACATTTTTCCTATGATTTTAAAAATTCCACTATTTACTTCGTAATACAAACGTTGACCTTGTCCGATCAAACCGAAACGAATGAGTTTATTGGCATCTATTGATTTAAATAAATTCTCCTCTTTTGTTACAAAGTCATATTCACTTAATGAAGTCTGGTCATTATATTCTGCATGCCAGATAAACTCTTGTTCAACAGGAGAACAGGGGTGTACAATTTGAAACATTGAATTCCTCCCACCTAAAAATGAAAAGGACAGCCAATTTGACTGCCCAATTTAAGATATTCTTATTTTTATGTAAACTGATAAGCTACACGAGTCAGAAACTCAATGTCTCCAGCATTTGCAGTTGTTGGGACATTCGCGTGTAGAGTAACTTTTGCAAAATTGTTTGTAGCGGATAGAGCACCATTGTTCACAGCGCCTGAAATAACTCCAGCACCAACAGAACCACCAGCTTGAATAGTTTTAGACGAAGAACCGCCAATAGGAGTAAAAGTAGTTTCATTCATACTATCCACCTTGGCTTCAATCCATCTCCCTGTAACCAATTCTCCTGTATCACCACCGTTTTGGTCCTTGGTCGTGATGGTGCAGTTAATCATGTCAGATACAGCTGTTTGACGATTACGGTTATTCCAAATAAGAAAGGTTGTATCAGGAGAAACAGAACCAGCCTCAACCGTCTGCACGTCCCATGTGTTTACTTGTCCTGTGTTGGTCGCATTATAAAACTCAACTATAGGTATTGCCATAATAAAATTCCTCCTAATAATAAAATAAAACACCAGGTTCGGTGTTATGTCTGGATGTTCATTTGAATGGTAATCCCTTGAATCTCTTGATCGACACTAGTGATGTTAAGTCTAAAATAATCATTGGCATGAACTGTCTTATTCTGAATGGAATGAGTAGTAGACTGTTTCATGTTCAAATCAAAGAGGATGTTGCTAGATAAAATATTATCCCATGCTTCCGTCTCAAATGTTGATTCGGAAATTTTTTGGATCTCTATCTCAGTAGGAACTAAGACGCCAGACTGGATACAATAGGCCTTGATCTCTTTAATCTCCCCATCAAAAGGAAACTGGAAGAGAAGAGGGGGGATGCCTGTGAATTTGGGTCTTCCCAGTGCAAACATAATGGGACGAAGCTCTAATCTCTCATGAAAGGCAACGTAGTCCTCCTTGGACATCAGACCATTTAGATGGGGAGAGGCCGCAGGAAATGCGATCTGCGTAAAATTCTCGATTAGAACCCAAGATGCTCCATCCCATCTATAAATATTGCCAGTTGTACGAACCATTACAGTCCAGCCCAGCTCTGGCCTAGGATAGGCACTTGAGAGATCACTATAATAATTGACGGGAGGCTTGTAAATTTTCATGGCATGCTGGATAGCTTCGACTGCTTGGCTGGCAGCATCCAAGGCCGTCTCAGCGGCACGATGTGCATTATCTGCGGCTACATTAGTATTTGCCGTTGCTAGTGTTGCGTCGGATATGGCCTCATTAATTTGGATAAGCTTTTCACTATATGTACTTATACGCTCCAGGATCTCATCAATAATATCTTGTAGTGTTTTTATGATGTCGGGATTCCTGTCTATCATTGCATATACACGAGAGGCTGGGTACATGATCATTCCTTTGCCTTTATAGCTACATAAGAATGACTTCCCCTCATGTCTAGCGTGAAACTGAATGACTCCATTGGCATAGTTAACTATAAATTCGTTCTCAGCAAGCACCTTTTTTTTCGCCAATTCATCGCGTTCAATTTCTATCAAGCCTGTGATCCGAACCTTATGATCACTCGACGGAATTTCCAGCAGGGTAATAATCCCATTAATGACGGGCAAAGCATCAGCTCTGTCAGGATAAGGTGCATCTCTCCATATCATCGATACGGGATCATTATATTCAAAATATGTATTGAGATTTGACAACAAATCACCTCCTTTATGGACTATTGAAGTCTTTTAAATTGATATCGAAATCTAAAATTTGCCATCCCTTCAACTTTGAACACATTGATACCCACTGGCAGATTAAAATAGTTGTCGTTGAAGTTGTTGTACCTGTAAGTTACAGGCAAAGACGTGTCGATATGTTCTCTTTCACTATTCACATAGATGGTTTCTTGATTAATTAGGTCTGTGAATTTGAACTCCCTATTGTGATCTGAGGTATTCGTTAATGTAAGGTCTCCGTTGCCAACCTTGGTGATCCAGATCTCAGGCTGACAATAGGTTTCTCCGTCATTATGGATGATGACGATGGGTTCAAAAAAGAGAGAGAGGTCTTGGAAGATAGGTACAGTGTTATAATGGGAGGCTTCAAGTAAGATTCGGAACTTGAAATATACCTGATTCACGGGGACAGTCACATCTAGGTCAGGAATTTCTCCTCCATTCGTACATGACTTCCATTCCGACCACTCATAATTATCCCAAGAAATAGAAGTCTGAACATGCAGCTTAGAACCAGAAGGTACGGTGGCATTCCAAGATATTTTATTAATTGTCCCATCACCGCCGACAGATATGAAGGTTGGTTCCGATGTATATGTGCCCTTTAGATTAGCAGCTTGCAACCATGTAGTCATAGTGTCACCTATTCTATTTTTCCAAATGGGCGAAATTCGGCAGAGATGCCAATTTCTCTCCACTTTGCAATACGATAGCTTGACCAGACAGCGGTACCATCAGGTGTCGTGATTCCATTGGAGGCAGCCCATGCAGGCTCAAATGTTCCTGATTCTCCTGCTACCGTACACACATAGAATCGTCCATTATCTATAGAGGGGAACACAATATCTTGTTGATTGTAGTTGGTTGATGCTCTCCAAGTGGTTGCACCTTTAGTATCCTGAACCTCGCCTCCAGAAGATACAGGAAATGTTGGCTCTTGTACTGCTGAATATCCGGTCTGGATGCATTCATAGATATGTCCATTATCTACTGTCGTAGTGATTCGATTCCCGAGCGTGTAGGAGGTCAGTCCTTTCCATCTAGAAGCAGCGATGCCTGCACGAGTACAGATCCATCCTACAAAACCACCAGGAGTAGGCTTATCATTCCAAATTCTCATTCGAACATGATGTTGCCCGGAAGTAGGAGGGGCGGAAGCGTGAATTTCGGCCACGTCATCTAGTTTTTGGAAATTCACCTGCAGATCCATTATGGTCTGATATTGTTCGTCAGTATGTTCGGGCTGTATTAATCCTAGCTTTTGTGTTGTTGTCGACATGTACTAGCTCCTTTCATAAATTAATCTAGCCAAGTGGTGCCTCTGGGGATATCGATCCATCTTGTCCTAGCCAGATTCAGTATGATATCTCCTTGACCGTCAATAATTGTCCGGTTATGATGACCTGTAGCAAAATTATTGTGCTGGATCGTAATCGGCGCTTCGTTCCATTGGTATTCATTCGATGTATAGACCGGAGAATAAGAGTAGGGAGAATCACATCTGAAATTCAAGGAAATATATCCTTGCTGAAGGCAGTTATGAATAAGATTGGGTTGACTCACTGCCAGCGCATAATAAATTCGTTCGGGCTGTCTCCCGAAGTCGTTCGTAAAATACAATTCTTGATAATAGGACTGCTCAGTAAGCCATCTGGCGACCTCTCTGATTCTCTTCGTGTCCCAATGCTCGTCAAATGCTGCAGTAATACTAAATTCAAGAGGTTCTTTTTTTATTTGCTGAAAGTAGGGCTTGTCTCTTCCTTTAATGGACACCTCATCGATAGATCGAGTAGGGGCGAGCACTTCCTCTTGCATGCCTCCAGAAAGGTTCACGTTATATAAGCCAAAGTCGACAGATTTTTTTCCTGCATAGGAAAAGAAAAGGGAGTCTCGGATTGTCAGTTATATCACCTCCTTTCAAATATCATCTTGCAGAATAGAAATGGTTGCTGCCTGTTACAAGGGGTATTTCTTCGCTGTCGGCAAAGGAAGTAACCATGCTGCCGATGAATGCTACAGGCTGCCCCTCAACATATAATGAAGTAGATACACCGCCAGTAATACGACCATTGCCCGAAGTTCTGCTAACAATCCTCCATCTTGATCCCTCTGGTCTGGTTAAAGATCGGGCGCTTTCTGATGTGATATCATTTAATCGCGCCACGGGTGATCCTTGTATATATAATTTTGATGATCCACTTGAAACGTAGCCTGTAATCTCTGCATCCGTTTCCTTATCACCAATTTCATCACCATCACTGTTGGTTCTGACCCATTGAATAAAATCGCGAAGTGTAAATTCTGCAATTTCCGATCCGACTATAGCAGCAGCTTGAATAATCATCACCTCAAATCTATTTGGAATATCCATTTCGGGTGAAATAAAAAAAGCCGAAATGCTCTCTATCGAGTGGACGTCTCAAAAATTCATCCTACATGTTAACTAGATTTTCTCCATCGCCAATAGTTGTGCTTGTGCTGTCCAAATGGGTTCTGACATTTGAACCAACATTTCCGTCCTCGTCTCGTCCTGTACACACGCGACCACTTACATAAGTCTCTTTGAATCTCACATAGTTTTGTTTTCGTACTGGAATTAACGTTGGACCATCTATAGATAGGGCACCCATAATTCACCTCAATACAAAAAAGCCGCTCAAAAAGAGGGCTTTTGGAGATAAAATATTAATAAAATTGGTATTCTACTCAAAATAAAAAGCTATTCTTTGTTAGAGTGACAGGTACGATTATGTTAATCTGCAATTCCTTTTCCAATCATATATGCTCGCATCTCAGGCCATCCAGTATCGCCCTTTTGAAAAAGATCAATAGGCTTATTCCCGTCTTTGTTTTTAATTGAAGCATCTGCATCCATATCTATCATTGCGCCAATATAAAATACAAGCCTATGTTTTATGGCATAGTGCAAAGCAGTGTTACCATTTGAATCTTGCAAATCGGGCTTTAGCGCATTTTTACGAATTACTTTGTATGTTTCAAAATCATCCTTCTCAATCACAAGCATCAATAATGTTTTGCCGTTATTCGAATCCTGAACATTTAAATCAATCTTACCACTAGCAATATCAGTAGCAATTTGCGCGGCATCTAGCTTATCTCCTTTGGTATAGGTTTGTTCCAAGTTGGCTATCTTGCTTCCTGCTATTTTAGTCGTTGAAGCTGGCTCGGCTTTTGTTGTTGTAGACTGACTAGTTGGAGCACTGGTTACCCCACCCTGAACAAGTTCAATCTTAGCGCCTGTTGCAGAAGCAACACTGTAACCCAATGCATTTGCTGTATCACGAACAGGCAAATAGCTACGTCCATTTACCGAAATCGGCTTTTCTGACAATTTAGCTTCTTTCCCATCAACATAAACTTTTGTTGTAAGTTGTGTTGCTTTTAAGTATGTACTTGCTCCAGCTACACTGGCTGTTGCTAAAACAATACCAAACACTGTACCAGCAATGAATAAACTTAGTTTTTTCATCTTATCCTCCACTATCTAATATTTTGACGGAATGTAATATGGAGTACTTAATTGGTTGAAAAACGCTTAAGGGTTCTTTAAAGAAGAACTGTTGCGTTTGGATTAACGACCGTCCAAGCAAAAAAACATATCTTGTAAGCTCATTTGTTCAAATAAGTGGAAATATCATTTTTTCTCAAGAATTAGCTTTAAAACAGAGGATTGAAGTTTAATTAGAGTGCAACAAATAGTTAACTTAGTAAAAGTTACTATTTGTTGCATTAATTGGCTGTTCCTGTATTAATCATGTAAATTCTTAATTCAGGCCAACCAGAGTTACTTTTTTGCAGAAGATCGATTGGTCGTTTTCCGTTCTTGTTCTTTATAGCTGCATCAGCATTCATGTCTATCAGAGCACCAATATAAAATATGTTTTTAAAGTTCGCTGCATAGTGCAAAGCAGCATCCCCATTGTTATCCTGTAAATTTGGATTTAGAGCATTTCTTCGAATAACTTTATAAGTCTCAAAATCGTCTTTCTCAATGACGAGCATTAACAAACTCTTACCACTGTTAGAGTCTTGGACATTAAGGTCAATCTTACCACTAGCAATGTCTACTGAAATACGTTCCGCATCCAGTTTATCACCTTTAGCATAAGTCTGTTCCAAGTTAGCTACTTTGCTTCCACCTATCTTAGTGGATGTGGTTTCATTCTTTATCGTAGTAGTTTGACTAGTAGATGGGGTAGAGGAGGAGTTGATAGACACTCCACCTTGAACAAGTTCAATCTTAGATCCTGTTGCACTAGCAACACTGTAACCCAGTGCATTGGCGGTGTCACGAACAGGCAAGTAGCTACGTCCGTTTACCGAAATCGGCTTTTCTGACAATTTAGCTTCTTTCCCATCAACATAAACTTTTATTGTGAGTTGTGTTGCTTTTAAGTATGTACTTGCCCCTGCTACACTCGCTGTTGCCAAGACGATACCAAACACTGTACCAGCAATGAATGTACTTAGTTTCTTCATTTCATCCTCCAATATTCGATCTTTTATCTAAGTATCAATTAGATCCTAACATAATTATCGGAAATTGAGGTGGAATTTTCAGTATCTTTATGTGATATACACTAAGTATTCAAAGTCATATCTTGTTCCTTAAAATGTGATTGGTGGAACATGTTTCTTGAAAATATGACTGCTCAGTGAACCAGCGAGTAACCTCATTTATTTTTAGCTCCTTCCATGTATCTACAAAAGTAAAATTCAAAGAAAGACTCAGTGGATATTTATGCATGTTTTTAAAATAGAGAAGGTCTCTACCGATCACACTCACTTCATTAATAGTCCGAGAGGCTGCAAAAGCTTCTTCTTGAGTGCCATTATTCATATTGACAATATCAATTCCATATTCTGTTGACTTAATTCCTGCATACGAAAAGTACAGAGAATCACGAAAAATCAAAAATTCATCCTACATATTTACTAGATTTTCTCCATTGCCAATGGTTGTGCTTGTACTGTCCAAATGCGTTCTGACATTAGAACCAACATTAGCAATAAGGACACCATTATAGTAAACATTCTTCGTGTTGCCAGAGATAACTGTACCGGTTCCTGAACCACTTTCTGCTGGCTCAATTTCATCGATGTCTCCACCGTGAGAAGGTCGGATATTTGCTGTCCATATTTCAATGGTAGAATCTCCAACCAAAGAAACTGGTTCTCCATTCACAAGAAAATTTCTACGGGGACTCACAACATATCCATTTAAAACTACGTCTGCTTTTCCTGATGCAGTGGAGTACACATCTTCCCACGAGTCACAATGGCCATTTTCATCACGACCAGTACAAATTCTACCACTTACATATGTTTCTTTGAATTTAACGTAATCTTTCTTAGTAACAGGAGCGAGAGTAGAATCGTTTACCGATATTGATCCCATAATTCACCTCCAAAGTAAAATAAAAAAGCTCATTATCTCTTTTTATACAGATAGGCTTAATTGTATTAAGGCATACGGACATATATGTCATAATTTTATCTTCTGTATTCCTCATAAAGAAGGTTGTATTTTACCCAATCTGTTTGCACATCCCATGCTCCATTTAGAAGAAAATAGTTCATGCCTTAAAAATGACGATCTAAATTCCACTAAATTCCCCCCCTTTTTCTTTTGATCTAGTAGCTGATTTTGTTTTAAGAAAATCCATAAAATTGGAGAACATAAAAAAGCCATCACAATTAGTGATGACTCTTGTTGAACAATTAATTTCCATATCTAATCATGTAACCTTTTAATTCTCCATAGACTACAACTTCCATGTCTCTTTTTGCCAGATCAATAGGGAGTTTTTGCTCATTATTTTTAATGTTCGGATTAGCCTTCATATCCATAAGGGCACCAACATAAAATATGACGTTGTTTTTAGCAGCATAGTGAAGGGCAGTATTGCCTTCTGAATCTTGGAGGTCAGGCTTAAGAGCATTTTTTCGAATAACTTTATAAGTCTCAAAGTCATTCCTCTCAATAACAAGCATCATCAAACTCTTTCCATTGCTGGAGTCTTGGACATTGAGATCAAGTTTCCCGCTGGCAATATCAGCAGCGATACGTTCAGCATCTAATTTATCGCCTTTAGCATAAGTCTGTTCCAAATTAGCTATTTTGCTTCCTCCTGTCTTTGTAGGTGAATCCTCACTCTTTGTTGTTGCAGTCTGATTGGTAGAGGAAGAACTTTTTGAGACTCCACCTTGAACAAGCTCAATCTTTGATCCTGTTACAGAAGCCACACTGTAACCTAGTGCATTTGCAGTGTCTCTTACAGGAAGATAACTTCTTCCGTTGACTGAGATTGGTTTCTCTGATAGTTTTGCTTCCTGTCCATCAACATAGACTTTAGTTGTAAGTTGCGTTGCTTTCAAGTATGTACTTGCACCTGCTGCTCCTGCAGTAGTCAATACAATGCCAAATACTGTTCCAACAATAAATGTAGCTACTTTTTTCATTTTATCCTCCTAGCATTTTATTATTTTCACTTAATTTAAATTATCTTAGTACATCTATCGGAGGATAACAAGGAAAAAGTTAGTAATTATTGCTAAATAGAAATCTAGTTATCAAAATTAAAACGAACAGCCTTAAAGTCCATTGTGCCATTTGCATTTAACTTAATTGACGCTCCTCCACTCGTTGCAATCTCAATAGCTCCTTCTGTTTGCAAAAAGATATTTCTTGCAGTTTGAGTAATGTCATTCCCGTCTACTAAGATTGATATTCCTGTGTCACTCAAACTAATGTTCCTCATTCTACCAGTATTTTGAGCATAGTACAAAAAGTCCATTGTGCCTGCTGGCTTATTAATGAATCCTTTCCCTCGAGTACCTTGTGAGTTATCTGGATCATCACCCTCGCCGAGTACAATTGATGGGAAGGCTGTTTCGGCTTCACCTTCGAAAGTTATTTTTAGCTTCTCTTTTTCTTCCATTATGTTCTCATAGACAGGCCAATCCGTTGGTTCAACAGTCATCTGTCCGGTCTGTGATTCACTTAGCCAGTATAGCAGTCTTCCGTCTGACAATGTCCTCTGAGGCCCTTGTGACAGTACCGTTCCTGTTAACCATTTAGCTTCTTTACCTTCAATACGAATATAGTTAGAAGGGCCTTCCAATGCTGCATTAGATAAAGTAGATAAGCTTCCTGCTACAAGATCACTAATATAGCCTTCAACGGATGTGAAAATCTTAGCCGAGATTAGCTCGGCATCAATGGCACCTACCCCCACGAGATCCCAACCGAATAGATCAAATTTTCCATCCTCTGTACTTGCCAGGAAAGTTCCATCAGGCTTGGTCAGTAGTAGATTTTTAAATCTTGCTCTACCATCAATGTAGATAGCAGCAGGGGAGGTGTCGATGTCTTCACCGCCTACAGTGATCCCTTTATCGTCAATAATGACTACTCTATTGCCGCTACCCACAATCAACTTGCCATCTTGAAATACACCACCTTTGGCATACATAATGCCATCGGGAGTGACACGGAAGGGGGCATTGGGCATGGATTCGCTGCCGAGGCGAAGGCCATCCCTGTCTACCTTGAAAATTGAACTCCCTGAACCAATGGTCATGGAGCCGTCCGCGATAATGCTGTCCTTGACACGAATATTCTGCGCGTGAAGCGTTCCCTGAACATCAGTCCAGAGCCTTTTCTCGAAGCTGCTACCATTCCTCTGATCAATGTAAAAGCCAGTAGCGCTGTCCATCCCGACATGGTTGACAATGCTCTTGTCGTCGCAATCCGTGGACGCATAATTGTTGAAAATAACGCCAAAACGATCAGGCTGGGTGGACGTCAGTCCCAACTTGACCACCTCACGTCCACAGCGATCCGTAATGGTGGTTGTAGGACCCTCTGTCATCCATAATCCATCAGGATCACCAATGACGACACGCTGACCAAGGATGATTTTGCCCAGTACCTGTTCGGCGATGACTCCATCTGCGGAAATGGCGGTCTCGTAACGTAGTCCGCCGGAGCGAGTAAGCGCCAGCACGCCATGGGTAGCACGAAGGAAACGTTGCGGATCGTTCGGATCGGTAATGGTTATCCCTTTTTGGGAAATATCCACAAACTCGTTGGACGCCATGTTGACCTCATTCGTGACCTTATTCCAGAAATTCTCGAATAGCTGGCTCATCTCCGAAGTGTCATAGACTGCCTTTCCCCATTTGAACTTGTTGGAGTCTACGGTAACGCTGGTGTTCTTGACCTCGCTCAGGAATTTCTCCAGCCGCTTCGTCTCGTCATTGACATCCTTGGCATTGGAGACGACGATGCTGATGCTGGAGCCTTCATAGTCGTAGTTAATCTCTGTAATACGGGCTGTAACCTGGATGCCCAGCGGCTCGTACTTAATATTCACAAAATCGCCCAGCACCAGCTTATCCCAGTTGTACTGCTCCTCCACGATCTCGAGGAAGTTCACGACATCCAGCTCAATGGAGAGCTGCGGTGTCTGCAGCTCTTTGAACTTGGCCTCGGCCTCCTTCAGCAGGTCCTCTGCATCGATAATACTGGAGTTGACGTATTCGCGCTCAATGATATACTCACCCAGCTCAATGAGCTGAGCATCCGTGAAGTTGACCGCTTTGGAGGTCTGGCTTTGCAGTTGGGTAATTCGGCCACTTACCTCTGTAATCTTGTGTTCCTCGGCTCCCATTTCCAGCTTCTTCTGGGTAATCTGCATTTCCTTATTATCCAGACTATAGCGTTCAATGATCGCAGTCCTGTTGTTCTCTTCATACTCGGTGACACTAATGGTGCATACCTGCATATAGACGCTGGAGCTGCCGCCGCTTACTGTGATTTGCAGAGTATCCTGGTTGCGTACCTTGCCGAGCAGCACCCATTTTCCAGCCTGGATGCCCTGGTTGGCTCCATTCAGGGATACGGTCATTCCAGTGACATCCTCGACCTTGATCATGGCGGCATAAGGGAAGCCGTTATTCAGGTTGAAGCTGCGACTGGAGCTGCCACTATGCTGGTATTTCTCGAAGAACATTTTGCCATCGAATTGCTGTGACAGCATCGTATCCGTAATTACAGACTCATTCTTCAGAAGAGCATCCAGCTGCACGGATAGCTCGTTAAGCTTATGCTCATAGCCTTGCCGTTCCTTGAGATAGGTCTGGAACAGCTCCTTCTTGGATTCCAACAGGGCAGCATAGTCCAGCAGGGCATGACAGAGGGAATCGCTCATATAGTGGCTGGATTGCAGCACCCGCCGCTGTGTGTCTCGTTCGAAAGGGTAGATCCAATAGCCAAAGTTCTCGATATAGTTCTGACCCGTCGGGTTCACATCCTGAATGCCGAGATCGTCCTGGCCGAAAGCCTTCAGCCGGGTTACCATTTCGTCCGTCTGGATGCTGCGGTTCATTGACTTCAGGTACTTGCTCCAGGAGAAGGTCAGCCCCTTGTTGATGCCCGTCAGCTCAGGCTTGCGCAGGGAGACGGTTCGCCGCTCCGAATTGAATTCCAGAATGGCATTGTAGGTCTCGGCAACTTCACCCAGGCACTCTAGGACAGTGGAGTTGGGGAAATCAAAGGCCCGGTAGGTTAGCTTGAAATCCGCATCGATATAATCCACAGACCATAGCGTATCCGTGAGCAAAAATTGCACAATTTCCTCCGCTTGCTTGGATTCCTCTGAGTACTCCTTGATCATCTTATCAGCCAACTGCTGGTTGATAGAGTAGCAGCTTACCGCCTTCGTATCCGCGTCCTCCTGCACCTCGTCATCTAGAGTATGAATGAAGAACCACTCGGTCTGTGAGCCTTCTACGACCTTGATCAGATATCGCTCCCGTACAATATCAATATGCCGATTCGGCAGTAGTCGATGATGCTGGTCGATGAAGTAGGGGAGGGAGAAGGTTAATTCGTACACTCCCGCGAGCTTGGTCGCTTTGGAGATTTGGTACGCTTCGCTTAGCTTGCTGATGATCGTCCGATCCGGCTTGCAGAGGAAGAGCTGCGGTGTGACTGGCTTTTTGTAATAATCTATATCTCCTAACAAATCGATCTCCTTTCCAAAAAACAGCTGAAGAGAGGAGGGGAAACCTCCTCAGACCAGCCTGCTTTTCATTTTCGTATTCAGTGCTGCCTCGAAGCTACGCCATAGCTTGGACCCACTATCCTTGTCATTGGCCTGGATGATAACCTGATCAATGGCGATAGATTGGTCGGTGCTGGTGGAGGAGCTCTGCTGATTCACCGTCTTGAAGATGGAGGCAGGGGTGAGTGCCTGGAGCTTGTCCATAATAGAGCGGGCTACCCCGACTGCATTTAAAATATTTCCTGTATCCGCCTTGTTCAGTACCATTTCCTTCTCGTGCAGGAGTGCGAATTTGCCTTGCTGCCAAGACGAACCCGACCCTGTCACCCCGCCTTGTTCAGCGGAGAACAGATTAAGCTTTTTGAGCTCGTCATAGGATTTGTCTGGGAATCCGTGTTTCTTCCGGTGAGCTTCATTGGCGTTATACAAAGCCTGGAATTGTTTATCCAACTGCTTGTACTTGTCGCTATTCTTGTCCAGCTTGGCCATTTTCTCACGAAGCGTTTCAGCCTGGAGCTTGTTGGACAGATAATCCTGCCAAGCAGCGGCCTTGACTGCTTCATCAGTCTTGGACGATCCAGAAGTGTTACCTGCTCCGCTGCCACTTCCATTGCCAGAGCCTATGCCAATCTGGCTATCCAGGTTCAGGAGATTATCGAGCTGGCTCTCATCCAATCGGAAGCTGTTCATCATATTCTGGAATTGCTGGCTTGTCTCAAATGCGCGCTCCTTTAAGAAAGAGAAGAAGGTAGTGTATTCTCCTTTGAGTGCTTCAATCTGAGCTTTGACGACAGCATTATCCTCACTCATCAGGTTCTGCTTGATTTGGTAGAAGCGTTGTTCGTCCTCAAGCATGTCCTTATATTTGCGCTCGGTCTGGGTCTTCTCACTATCAATGTTATCCAGGATGGATTTGTTCAGATCATTTTCGGTGTCCTTGATCTGGTCCACAATGTCCTGTCGATCCTGAAGTTGATCGTTCAGTCCTTGCTTACGCAGTTCACGCTCACGATCCTCCTTGAACTTGGCGATTTCCTCGTCCTTAGTGTCCATTTGAGCTTGAAGATCCTGACGCTTCATTTTGGCTTCGTATGAGGTGTCAAGCAGGAGCTTATTGAAGCGATCTTGCAGCTTCTGACGTTCGTCAATCTTACTCTTCAGCTCACTCTCGTAATCCTCACTTTGGGCGTTACGGTCAAGCTGTTCTAGCTCGTTACGTATGTAGTTCTCGAAAGCTTTATGTTCTTCGTCAATATTCTTCAGACGCTGCTCGTGGCGCTTGTTCTCGGCCTTGGTCTGATCCTCGATGGCTTGTAGGGCAAAATCTCTCTGCTGCTCGATAAGCTTCTTATAATTGCTGATTATCTTGTCAGCCGCGCTCTCCTTGATAGCGTAGATCGCGTTGCTGTAGTCCAGCGTCTGCTTGGTCAAGTCATTCAGTCGCTGAGAGAGCTCTTCCTTCTGGGCGATGCTTAATTTCTCGTTAGCCAACTGGCGATTGACAGCCTCAATCTGCTTAAGTGTAGCCTCTCGTTGCTGGTTCAGCAGACCGATTTGCTTTTGCAGCTCCTGCTGGTATTCTGATGAATTTTCATCCAGCATCGACATTCTGGAGCGGGACAGTTCCAGCTCATAACCGGCTTCGTCGATCTTCTTCTGGTACTCATCCAGATTGCTGACAATGACCGCATAATATTTATCTTGCTTTTGTTTTTCCAACTCCCACCACTGCGTGGAATTCTCGGCAAGCTGTCTATCAAATTCACCATTAGTGATCTGCTTCTCCTGCACAAGTCGACGGAGCTCTTTATTCATTTGTTCTACTTGTTGCTGCTTCTCTTCTAGTAGATTGATTTGAGAGGATTCTTCTTTTCGCCATTCCTCAGAGACTTGGCTGTATCTTGATTGTCTTCCCTGAGATTTGGCAGCCTCGTCGTCTTTTGTCTGGAGCTTGTCTTGGTATTCACGCACGAGATCCTGAATGATTCCGGCTCGGTTGTTCTCAAGCTCCTGTATTAATGAACTGATTTGTACATCTTTATCGGTAACAATTTTTTCCTTGGTGTCAGGCTGTTTGGAGTTTTTGGTGGAATCATTGCTGGATGTGTCGGTTGCTTTGTTTGAACTACTGGCAGTGCTGGTTGTTGTATTTGCTCCGTAATATTTAAGTACATTATTTGCGTATTTTTTAGTCTCAGAATAAGGAATATTGCCGAGCCTTCCGTCGCGATCCCATTGTTTTACACGGTTTGGGCCTGCATTGTAGGCGTATAAAGCAGTTCTGACATTTCCATTAAAAATTTTGAGCATGTCAGCAAAGTATTTAGTGCCTGCTTTGATGTTTTGCTCGGGATCGTAGGCATTCCTTACACCAAGTTGTTTTGCTGTGTCTGGCATGAGCTGCATCAAGCCTTGAGCTCCAGCCGATGAGGTGGCATTTGGATTGAAGCTGCTCTCTGCCTGAATAATGGCTTGAATCAGCTTCGGATCAATTCCGTTTGCGGCAGCATGCTTGTTAATGAGATTAGCGTATTTTCCTGTTACCTGTGAAGAAGATGTAGTTCCCTGGCTTGAGGCAGCACTTGGCGTTGGAATGGTATCATTTGTTGCAGTAGTATCCTTGCTCTTCTTCAGCAGATCGATTTGCTGCATAATCAGCTTGTTTTCCTGCTCCAGAGATTCACGATATTTGCTAGAGCCGGGCTTAATCCGATTTCTTTCATTTTGCAGGATAGCAAGCTCGTTTTTGATGTTTTGTAGCAGATTCTGCTGCTTCTCTAAAGCTGCATTAGCTTTCTCAGTTGCTTTTCTTTGGTTTTCTTGCTGTTTGGTAGCTTTTTCGGAGGTTGAGAAAAGACTGTCGGACATGGTTTGTTGAAGGTTAGCTTCAGCCAGCGCATTATTTAATTTTTCTTTTTCTTTCCTAAGTTCTTTGTAAGGATTTGCCCCCGTATCATCTTGTTTTTTGTAATAGTTGGCAGCCAGTTTATCTGCTGTCTCCTCTGATATGTTCCCTTGTTCAAGTTGCCTAGACAATTCACTAATACGTACAGGAATGTTTGCCCGTGCGCGTATCTCGCTTTCGAGCGCCTCTATACGATCTCTGGCCTGCTTAATCGTATCGCGCGTATACTCTAAATCTTTGGCTTGTACATCTTTAATACTATTTTTGTGAGTATTAACGTACTGGAGGATGCCTTCTTTTGTTAGTTTAGTCGTACTAATAAAATCTCCATAGGTGTTATTCAGCTTTTGGATAGTACCTACAGACAAAGAATTATTGCTCTCTAATTCTCGCTGGGCTTCGTTCAACAAATCAATATTCTTTTTTCTATCAGAATATTTTTCAAATCCTTCATTAATCTCGGTTGCAAACAGCTCAGATCCACTACCTGCACCTCTTAATGAGCTGATGAATGATTCCATTACGTCTCTCGTTAGATTAGCAGTAATTCCAGCATCTTTTAGGGCTCGAGTTAGTTTCCCGAAGTCGCCAGTGTCAATAATTTCTTCTAAATTAATCTTTTTTTTCTGGAGCTCTTCGGTAATCTTTTGAATCTGTTGATCGTACTCATTCAGGACATCTTTATAGTTGTTTGCATCAATGTTCTGATTCTCACCAAAGATTTTGGAGTAATGTTCAAGAAACAACGAGGTATTTTTATCGACATTGTCTAGATCAGCAAGAGCGACCTCATTCATGTCTTTAAAAATGTCATAGAAGCCCTTCATATTTGACTGTAAGTTGTTCTTCTCGGTATCTATCGTGTTATTAGCCTTGCGGAAAGTATCTTCAATACTGGCTACATAAGTGTCAAAGGTATTATTATTCCATAAGTAAGCCTCTAGTGTGTTTGCATCAGTTCCGCCAATATTCCCGAATGTTCTGTTGATCTCATCCGACAAATCCTGTAGTTTTTTTTTGTATTCTATTGGATTTTTATTGGCTTCGTAAAGACCATTCTCTGAGGCATACTTGTGCGCGAATTCGAACACGGGCTTTCGTTCATTTAAGGTTGCAACGTCTTTGGAATTTTGTTGTATTTTTTCTCGGCTAGAACTAATAGCTTCTGCGTTTTCCTTTAAGGATTCGGGAGCAGCCGAGATTAGCTTCTTTTTGTCCAGCAGTAAAGCTTCTTTTTTTGACTGAATTAGGGCGTCGATTTGCTCTTTGTTTTTATAAATTGCATTCCCTTCATCGTCATAATGCGAAATAATATCAGGCATAATATCCGACATTTGCTTCCTGATTCCCAGCATCTCTTCTTGCGACTTCTTGCCACTGTTGTACTCCGCATTGAGATTCTCTAACTGCTGGACTTTGAGCTCGTTATCGGTCACATTCGTTTTTAACTGGTCAAAGAATTGCTTTTGTTGCTCATTGGCCTTAGCAAACGCATGAATGAGTCCTTCTGCAATCATGCCGATCCCAACAAGAAGAAGACCAATGCCAGTTGAGGCTAGCATGCCCTTTATAGACACACCAAGTGCAGCGATACCGCCTCGCAGTCCTGCTAACACTCCGTTCATTGTAGTAGCCTGTATTATTGCATTGCGTATAGTACCGTTGAAACTGACAAAAGCAAAGCCACCAGCCCCAAGCAGCAATGGCAGTAGACCAATCGTATCTACAACCTTGGTTAGTGCGGTCAAGAGGCTGGTGATGCTGCTGGTCAATACAATAACGGAATCAGACAACACAGCATTCCCGGCAGCGGAAGCAAGTCCATCCCACGAAGCCTTCAGGCGATCAATGCGACCTTGCAGGGAGCCCATATATTTATCATTTTCAAGAGCGGCAGCGCCTTGTGAATTCATTGCAGTCTCGGTCGCTCTGAGGGAGGTCCCGTATTCTTGCATTAATGCAATGAATTGATCACCTTTCCCATAACCAGCGAATTGTTCTGCTGTGAACTGCTGCTGTTCCTTGGTGAGTGTATTCCACTTACCAGCTAGATCGTCTAGAATAGCTGTCACGCTGCGGGCCTCGCCTTGCGCGTTATTCATGGATACTCCTACACTGCGCAGTATTTCTTCGGAAGTACTAAGAGAGGTTATACGTGTATAAATTGTACTCAGTGCGTCCACGCTGTTACTTTCAGGCCATCATGCCTTACTGACTATACGGTGAGAGTATAGCGGAGACGGTGCTTCTCAAAAGTGTCTTGACACTTGACCGTCTCTCTACGCCTTCATGTCATTCGGTTATAGCGTAGTTCAGACTATATCTTCATCTGTCGGATGAGCTGTACCTGTAGTTCTGGAGTTCTCCCATCTGGCAGATGCCTTGCGTGTAGTCGTTACGGGGATAGCAATAACTGCTATCTTCCCTCGGTATTACGTTCCTCAACGCTTCCACCGATATAGCAAGGTGTTCACTGGCCAATCGCTTGGCTAGGCGGCAACAAGCTTACCGACCACTGAGCCGCTTTCCTGTGTAGCTGTTGCCAGTGCTGTAGTATGGCCCAATAGCTGTTCCATGGATACCGTTGTTGTTACTCCTTGAATACGTTCAAGGGGGTAAGTCATTTCTGCTTACCTCTGCATTTTCGTAGCTTGCCAGGTAAGGGCAAGGGGATTATAGATGCAGACCAGACTCTATCTTTATCTTCGTACAGACGCTCATAGAGCGAGTACCAAGATAGTCAGCGTAGGATGCATCTGTCACCAGATCCACCGCGTAGTCGTTACGGATTGCTGAAAAGGTGAGAGAGTAGAGGCCGCACATCTGATGCGCAGTTCAACCCTCTGTATGCCGATGATTATTATGTATGTAGGCAATTATGAGTTCACTCAATTCTAGCTCTTTCCTCGGGATGACCTGTCCCCAGACGTTTCCCGATATGGCTGACTGTTCACTAACCGATCACTCGATTAGGCGGCAAGGGAATGATCCCCACCGTAGGTTTGGGCCGTACTGCCAGCGGATGACATACTGGCTGTGAGATCGCTGGTCGTGACAGCAAAGTTTCGGTTACAGGCTGTTACTTTCGGATGGCTGTCACATCCTACGGACTGTATCAATGACGATACAGCGGGAAGGGTGCTTCTTGAAAGTGTCTTGACACTTGACCCTTCCTCTGCACTTTCTGCGTCAGGTTATCGGTGCAGTTCAGACTATATCTTGTCCCTGCGGAGCAGGGCTTCGGCGTGTAGTCGTTGCGGATTCATGTGCCGCGATTCCCTAAGGCGTATTCATTCGCTAGGAGCAGCAAGCATGTCTTTCCTCAGAATTACCTACCTCTAGGCTTCCTCTGATATGGCCGAATTGAACTGCATACATTACTGTATGAGGAGGCTGAACCTGTCTACCTCTAATAATTGATCTGCTACACTAAGACTGCTGGACGAATCCGTGCCTAGCTTGGTTACTGCCGTAGAGACGGCTTCAATTGTCTGCTGGGGAGACATATCCGATATATTCTGCATGATCAAGGCGGTACGGGCCAGGTTGTTCACCTGACTCTCATCGAAGCCCATGCGGCTGAATTCCAGGATTGTCTGGTTCACTTCCTTCATGGATCTTCCGACCTCTGCAGCGGTCTTGGCGCTGTTCTGCAAAATCTGATCTACATTGGTGAACTCACCCAGCACACGCTTGAGCTCATTCATTTGGGTGTCAAGCTCGATCGTAATACGGGTCATATCTGCTAGGGCAGGTATGATCAGGGGAGCGAGCTTGCCGATGACCATTCCGCCCAAGCTGCCTTGGCCAAATTTCTTGTTGACTGCTTCCATCTGTGCCTGGATACTAGCAATTTGTTGTTTATAATCATCTGAGAAGCCTGTACTGTCTAGACGTCTTTGCAGGCTCGACATGCCTGTAAGAGAGCGCATCAGGAAATTGTAATTGGATGCTTCCTTATCCAGTAAGGCCGAAAGCTCCGACTTTGCTTTGTTAAATTCATTCCGCCGCGTATTTTCGCGCAAGGCCTCTTCATACAGAGCATCCATATTTGGTGGTGTAGGCAATGGTTAATGTCACTTCCTTTTTATACTTGTGTCAGCAGTTAGCTGGATTTATGCAAAACGCTCGCAGCATCACTTACGGAAGAAATAGAAAAAAGAAGAGACATTAGGATCTCTTCTCCATTCCGTCGATGGGGCTCTGTTCCGCCGATACGTGATTAGTTGTGCAAGTTGAAGCATGATCTGTAGCGATGTCATCAGCATATATGTCCTCTACAATCTCGCAGAATCGATCATACCAATCGGCTGCAATCCCCTCGAATTCAGCTGGACCACAGTGGATGACGGCATGCTTGATCGCCAGTAGCATATCCTTGCGCTCAGGTGTCTCATCCATGACGATTCGCTCGTGATAGAGCTTCCTAAGCTCCTGCAAGCGTTCAGGATCGTTACGAAATGTTATGCGCCCGTCTTGTTCGTGCGGGTGGCCGTCCTCGTCGAGAAGGGCATAGTCCATGTTGATGTCATGCGAGTCTGACAATAGCTGGTCATAGTGTTCAGCAAGCCATTTTTTGAATCGAACTTTGTGCCTGGATTGTACACGATCCGTTTTTAACGTATCCAGATAGCCCAGGAAGTTCTCCACTTCATATTTATATAGCTCCATAGAATCCTCGTTGCTCCTCCTTAGTGCGTCTGCTTAGCTTCCGTGTGATCCGTATTCTGACGCGAGTCTTGAACGATCGCCATCTCTGCTAATGCTTCAGCCATATTGCTCTGCACCTTGCTCATCTGATCCTTCACCTTCATCAGTTCGGAATCAGGTATGTGCTGGAACACTTCCTCCATAATGCCTGTGTCAATCAGATTGCTAGTAGCACGGAGAAGAGGGGGGAGATCATTTTTTTTAGGGAGAGGCAGGTCCGTGAATTCACGCAAAATCAACGTATATAGTACGTTAAGGGTACCAGCAATCGTCTCATCATCCAGCTTATTCGCAGCTTTCAGACCCTGAAGAAGTTCAAGATACACTGAGAGCACTCGCTGAATTCCCGTATTGCGCAGTCTGGTATGGATTGTGACATCATATTTACCTAGGACCTGAATCGTTTGTTTCTCCTCAAGCCCGGAGCCAAGTTTATTTAATTCCGTTGCTGTCAATCTAGTCAAAGTAGGGAAGCCTCCTTTTATATCCGTGATTATAGTAATGCTGCGTGGACACTAGCTGGCGTGGCCAACTATAGCGCTGTAAACTATAAATGCCTCCAAGCCGTGCCTATTAAGGCTGACTTGGAGGCATTTGCCTAGAGCTGCGTGTCAGACATGTGGACGCTTAATGCTATTTAAGGATATTAATCCTCGTACAGGATTTCGTCCTTCATGACTTCGGCCCCGTCAATGCTAACTGGGAAGAGATCGAAGGTCAAACTTAGTGAAGCTGGATCACCAGTTGGGGAGTAGGTGACGGTGAAGTTAGGCTGTAGCTTTACTTTGTGGAATACTTGCTGGGAAGAGACTACGCTGCCGCCTTTTTCAGTAGCATAGATCGTGTCACCAACAATTTTAGCGTATTTCGGAAAGCCTTTTGCCGTGTAAGACAGTTTGGCCGTATCCGGTGCATTGAATTGGAAGTATACCTCTACCTCCTCACCAACCTTAACAGTAGAAGTGGGGGCTAAAGTCACCACAGTATCTTGAACAGATTCGATAGTCTGCGGTTCTGCAATTACACCATTCACATAGCTATACACAGCCACCGCACTTGTGCCGCCAATGGGTGCCTTAGAGAGAGTAACCGTCTTTGTACCGCTGCCGCCGTCTGCGACAGTTACGACCTGAGAGCGATAGATAGCATGTTCACCTTTTACAATCGGCTCTCCGGCGAGCATGGACAGGTGCTGCAAAGTGAAGACTTGTGTTTCGATCGTCAGCTTGGAAGTTTTGTCACCGTTCCAGGAGATACGATATGGGTTGCCATCACCACCGCGGGCATAGACTGTCTCCCCGGCAAATTCGTTCGTTGTAGTCGTAGCATAGTCAAAAGTCATAATAGGCTTATTCGTCGTGAAGTCGAAAATTTGCAGGTTAAGGTTGTTGCGGGAACCGTAGCGGTCAAGATTAAGCATAAATAAAATCCTCCTAGTTGTTCACTGTTATAGTTGTTGTTTTCTTATAACTCGGTTTCTTTAATCCATTCGAATTCGGTCTTCTCGTCAAGATAACCGTTGGCCCATACTGGCAATAGCCGTTTGAACCGATCTTTGATACTCATGCGCTCGAATTGCTCAAATACCTGATATACGGTGAGACGGCCAATATTGAAGATATTCAGACCATTATCTCCGGCACAGCAGAGAATGGACAGAACGTCTTTCAACTCCAGACCACTTTCGTCTTTACTGTGAATAGCTTCTTCAAAAGCCATCATCTGCTCATACATACGGCGGGCACGCTCTGAGGGAAAGGATTTAGCTTGCTCAGTGGTATCTTTGATTCCATTAAGGCAAGCGATGACTTTGGCGATAGCTTGATAATTTTCTGCATCCACCAATACATGCTCATGGACTCTAAACGAGGCAGTCTCTGAATGAAAGCTCACCTGCTGCCTGGTGAAAAAGGAGAGCGCCTCAGCAATATCGCGTATTACGGCCGGGTGATCCGTCAGCACCTCATAGTCGTCCATGTCAGCAATCGTGTGTAATTCCTCTAAGGAGATACCATATAACCGCTGCAAAATATCCTGTTTACGAAAGCTGCACAGCATCAGGTAAATAGAGTACTGCATGTATCCAAGGCTACCGACCTCCTCGATGCTAGGTGAGTGCAGTGGTACAGCTTCTTTTACAAGGAAGGGAAGACCTAGGAATAGCTGCAGTCGATCTGGCTTTATCTGTTCTGCTTTCATAGAGGTGCTCGGAGGCTCCAAAATTGATATTGTAGCGACAAGGTAGAGTAGTCAGGCTGCACAGTCATTTCATTCATCTTCAGAAATTCCAGCTTCCCAAGCCCGAGCTCCTGATTATGTTGGAGTATCTCCTGCAGAATATTTGCGATATGGTCTGAGCGCAGTTGGTAATGCTTTGTAAAGATAAGGTTTTTATGTACGTGAGCTTTAAAATGAAGCAATCCAGTAAGATGAGAATTCTTCCAGGGCTTGAATTCCCGGAAAGAAAAGGTAAGGTAGCTACGCGGTGGATCATCGGAGCTTGGTGTGAAATGGTACGGAAAGATATACTTGTTGAGCAACCCCGCCGCAAGCTCCGGATCTATCGTGGTCAATTCTGTTGTTACTGCTACTTTGGCTTCTGCAATGTTTGCTTCTGGATAGGCCAGTGCAGCACGCAATGCCTCAGAGCGGATCAATGTACTCATGATTTGGCCGCGAGCATGTTCCAGACCTTGAAGCAATGTCATCGTTCCAGCACCTGCCCTTGCATAGACATAGTGTCCATATTCACGCTCCTTTTTCGTGTGATACGCAGTTACCTGATGGGTCCGTTATATTGGATATCAGGATTGCCCGAGAAACGCATATTATGGTCCCACTGATATGTAGGCACCTCTTTGATGGGGCAAGGCAGTAATACTCTGCAAGCTCCATCGAAGGTATCTATGTAAACACAGATGACCCTTTTGCCGGCTAAAAGGGTCATCCAGTGATTGCTTGTATCATGGGACAAGAGGAGGGAGAGGGCTGTGCGACCATTTCCTCCCTTAAAGACGTTTTGGTTAATTGAATAAAAATAGTGAAAATCCTTGTTCTAAGCGGCAGCAACGCTACAAGGACATCTTTTCAACTCGTGGGGACCGTTTTTGATTACGCTGTTTTCTTTTTTTATCACGCTCTTTCTCCTTGCGAATATGGTCATGACAAGGCTCGCAGTAGACCTGACGCTGCCTTGTGACCACAAACTCTGTATGACAACTCTCACAACAATGGATTTTATTCAGATTGCGTAGTAGATTCTCTAGCAGGATATCTCCAAAGGCAGACCATAGTGTATTCTTGTATTTACTATTTTTATGTTTATATAAATACTCCACCAGCATGTCTGTGACTTCGTAGGGACTGTGACTAGTAGTATCCAAGATCATTCCTCTAATTCTTTGGTACAACAAGGGATGGGTTGTTGCCTCAGCTTCATTTGGATTTGCAAGCAGCAGCTTCTTGTTCTGATCTAGCATCTGATAGGTGTGAATAATTGCTTCATCTAATACCACTCCGCATTTGGATCTCATTAATAAGGTGTAGTCGAATTGTCCGATACCTGCTTGCCGGAAGCTGATTCGCGGATTGGGTATCATCTGGAACAGCCGATTCATCACACTGTTGTTGGCTGCCTCTACCTTCCCTGATTCCTTATCCTTGGCATAAATGAAGAAAGCAGGAGCTTTTTGCTTGGTGTGACTCAGAATTTGCTGCTCCATATGTTCCGGACGCTGGGGCTTGTATAATGTTTTGGCATAATCAATGGTGAAATTATTCTCCATACATAGGATTTTGATGATATCCAGATTCACAGGATCACTATTCCAAAGCTTGGTGATATTGTTGCTTATAGTTCCAATATTACCCCCAGTGTACGCCGCCTTGAGTCCTGCAAAAATGCTGTCACTATGAATGGGCTCGGCATCGGCCTTTGCCATTGGATAATACAGCGGATAGATATCTACCATATTGCGTTTGGCAGCGGTGACTAATGTAGGATCGGCACAGACAAGTGCTTTATCACCATCATTATCGAACATCAGCAGCTTGCTGATGGGGTCATGAACACTGGTATAGAGGCTTTTGGTGATGAACCACCGTTTTAGCTCTGGTGATACAAGATTCCTCCTGACGGCATGCTCTCGATATAGATGTGGACTTCGTAGACAGTCCAATTCAGTGGTGTCTGGATACAGGTTGCAACTGACCTCTCCGTCTGCCAGCAGCCCAAGTGGGTTCTGCTCTCCAAGGAATAGATGCTCACAAAAGGCATAGAGATCGGGGCTGATGAAAGTGTACTTACCGTCCACATCAAGCTTGCCCGAGCGTGCTTGCCTGACCAGACTCTTTTTCACTTGTTTGATCGTCTCTTTGCTGTAGGCATCATTCAGAAGATCGGGATAATATTCGAGCGCCTGCTGAAAAGGATTCTTGTGGCGGTTATGCGGCACTACACCCATAATTTTCAGCATCGTAGCTTTGTCAGTACCAATGTTATGGATATCCGTGGCTGTCTTGCTGCTCAGGGCCTTGAGCTCAGCATCCGTGATGTCGGTCAAGGTTTGTAGCATCTGATAATTAAGCTTGGCTTGACCTATAGCATCTTCCTCCAGATTACATATGCCTGCTTGGCAGTTATGGGTAAGGTAATGGCTGATATACTCTTCCCAGGAGGAGTAGTACTTCCACATCTTGAACTGACTCTTGGTGAAAATGACTTCGATATTTTCCTTCAGAATATCATGCTCGACCCCATAGATATCCTTGATTAAGCCATATTTGCTATGACCGGCCTTCTTGTTCTGTTCACGAATGAATTTATCGAATGGAAACGGCATGAGCAAGCCTTTGACCCACGGCAGTCGGATCATCATGGCTTTTGAGCTTTTGCGGGGCAGGATCATTCCGCAGCCATCGGTGTGCTCAATCGGCACGTCCATCATTTGCCTATTAATGGAGTAGGTATCATCTGAAATGTAATCCACCATGGTGCGGATGGTTGTAGACATATCGTCCACAACAATACACTTTCGAATGTCAAAGGCTTGCCATTCTTCTGTGGCACTATTGCACAAAGCCAAGTAAGCAAGATATTTGTTAATGTTGATACCGCCTAGCTGATTAATGTGCTCACTTGTCAAGCCGCACATCAGGGAGTTTCTGTATTGTTCCAAGGTAGCCTCACGAATGAAGATGGTCTTTTTCTCTCGAATCTGACCTGCTGAAGCCGTAAAGCATACATAACGCTCATCCTGATACCAGAAGCCACGCCTGATAATATCCTGCAAGATATCGAAGTAATAGGTCTGAACCACAATGATATCTCGGGAAAGAGCATCCACTTCCATCTCTAGTGTTCTTGTCAGGACAGACTCGAAGATGGATATTATATTTCTCAGATTCTGCTCATCCACTTCAGTTGGACGAATGACTCTGACCTGATCGTTCTGCTTGAATTGCTCAACAAGTTCTTTTTTATATTTCTCTAGTCGCTTATTAGTTCTTGTAAGATACTCTACTGCCTTGGATCTGGTATGGTCATCTGTCGTTGGTCGATCTCTTAGCTCCTTGAGCTTCATACGAAATCTGAAGTTACGTAACTGCTTACTATGTATTCGTAATTCCGATTCATTATAGAAGGCGCTGGTATCTACACTAAAAATATGTACTTGCTTGCTCAAAAGAATAACAATCCCTCCGTTTCAGCATTATGAGGCTGGTTCTGCCAGCTTGTTGACAATCGTTTCTTTGGCTGTGGCCTTGAGAATATACTGGGTGCAATCCTCAGTACCAGCTAACATACAAGGTGACACTAAGCGTTCGTCGTAATAATGATCGATTCCGTCGTAGTACAGGTCTTGCTCAGTAAGTATAGAAAAACCAGTATTTTTATGTTTCATATTTTTACGTTAATACCTCCTTTCCTTCACAAATGATAGGATCGAGCTTGCATACATAGTAATATAGACCTATCAAACTTTCAACACTATTTTTATGTTATTGACGAAATTCAGTCAAAGCTTTATGATATCCACAGTATAGAGCGGAGAGGGGAAGATTACCTGATGCGTGTACACCTTCTGCGAATGCGACTCAAAATGGAAGGGGCATAGGCCGTGAACAAGATATATGATCATCCCTTGTACAACGAGGAAATGAAGCAGAGTTTCGTAAAGAATATGGATAATTCGAAGGAGATTATGCGTATTTTCAAGCGTGTAGCCCCACTCGAAGAAGCGCTGGGCATGGATCTTTATGATTTCAAGCTGGAGCACATTAAGCAGTTCCTGACATTGCTTCAATCAAAGAAGGTAAATCCGGTGAAGCAAGCTGCGGGGATCGTTGAATTATACATAAAGTGGGCAATCATTCAGGGATTAAGGCAGGATTCGGGCAACCCCTTTGATGAGGTGCAATCTGTTGATTTTTATCGCACTTTTGTAGATACCCGTGTGCAGACCATATTTTCGGAAGAAGAATTGAATGATATGGTAGATGGGGCCATTAATTTTCAGGATAAAATTGTGGTTCAGGCGTTATTCGAGGGAGTCTATGGTCGGGAGTATAGTGAGTTACTTAATCTGCAAGTACAGGATGTCCATGGGGACACACTTACTGTGCTGCTGCATGAAGACGACAAGGGTGTAAGCCGGCAGCGGACCATTCCAATCTCACAGCAACTGTATGACATCATTCGTATAGCCAACCAGGAGAAGGAATACAAGAAGAACAATGGATTCGTCAGCCCCTCGATCAAGAAGGACTATAACGAACTTGTCACGAACAGTTATGTGGTACGGCCCGCCAGGAATGTACGAACTAGGGATGCCAATGCTCCAGCACATCCTGCCCTGATTAACCGTAGAATTGCAACGTTGGCCGAGTATTACGGCCGGAAGGGGCTTACTCCCACTAATATTCGTAATAGCGGCATGCTCAAGATGGCCAGAGATCTGTATGCGGAGAAGGGACAATTGGGAGATGTTGAATATAAGCTGATCTGCGACCATTACAATACTGGTATCACAGCTGCCGGCTACAACCTGAACCGCTTCAAGATTGATTTTCTCAATCATGATACGTTGAACCAGATTTATTCGTTGAACCTGAGAGGATAAAGCATAGGCTTTATTCTCTTTTTTTTGTGTGCGGAAGAGACAAGCTGAAAGTTAGTCTTTTATCTACCGAAACATCGGCGGTTGGCGAGGGAGATTCTGTTATGATTAACAGGAACAAACGTTCCTGTTTTTTTGTTTTGACATTATATATTTAACATATAGCTTTGCTTCTGGCATGTCGACGAAGGGACAGTCTTTTGACTGGATATCCTCTCAAATTAGAGCTGCTTATTCGTTTGTGCCGCAAGGTTAGTCAGGGGGCTAGGAAGTATGGAGAACGTAATTCAATTACTGGGTATTGACAATAAATCGTTGGAGTTGATAGCTACTGTGAAGTTTCTGTTCACGACTGAGCATGAGATCGAACAGTTGCTGATGGATTGCATCGGGGCAAGCGAGGATCAGATTCATCGGTATCTCATTCATTATCGGCAACAGAAGATCCGATTCACCCGATATGCATCCTGCGAGGAGTTCGTGAAGGCATATACGGTGGATCGAGTGCCTGCACTGGAACGGCTTTTCCAGGAATATATAAGTCCGGCCAAGCTTGCGCGGCTTCATTGTGATGATCCTGAGGACATCTATTATCGACATTGCGAGAATATCGACATTCGTTTCAATCGATTCGCTATGCATTTTATGTGACTGACTTATGGAGTGGGGAGATGGGCAGGATGCGAGATTTTAATATTGAGCGGTTTAATGAGCTGTACCTTTATTTGACGATGGATGATTGTGATTACGGTGAATTGCAGGAGCTGCGCGACAAGATTCATGAATTGCTGAACGTTGTGCTGGATAAAATGGAGGCATTCTGATGCGAGATTTGGGACTATGCAAGTGCGCGGCATCTTAAGGGGGAACAGATATGAATCAGCAAGAGCAGTGGATTGCGTTAAGCAGCGAGGAAGAAGAGGCCACCCATGTCAGAATTATAGAGAATCGATTTCATGTGCCGGTTACGATCGGAGCGTTGTATGAGCTGAAAATAATCCACTATGGAGCGGCTTCAGTCGTCAGTAGTGAGCGGTATATTATTGACGATAACGGTGCAGATAATTTTTCCTTCGCATTATGCTGCAAAAAAGAGTTCTATAAGAAGCAGGACTAGCCCTAACGAGTCATTTTAAATATGATATAAATTGTCTATGCTTATATATGAGAGAGTTTTGATAGATCTCAAGATTCAACTACTACAACCATGAAAGGTATGGTACTCCATATGAAAAAGTTTCTGTCCAATACATGGCCTATCCTGACACTTGTCTGCGTGGCCCTGATTGCGGGTGGCATTACACTGGTGTATTTTCAAGGAAATAGCCTCCCCCCGTCGGCTAGGCAAGTAGAGCCTGCCCTTACAGATGCAGATCATGAGAATTACAATATCGTGACCGTAGAGGTAAAATCAGATGGCTTCTACCCTCGCCATATTGAAGTCGAGTCAGGTGTTCCTACCAAGATTAATTTCAAGAAAACGACCTCATCAACCTGCATTACAGATGTTACCTCCCCGGATATGTCGATGCTGCTCTACCTGGAGGGCAAGGACAACTATTTCACGGTGGAGGATTTGCAGCCAGGCACCTACAACTACAATTGTGGGATGTACATGTGCTTCGGTACAATTACCGTGATCTAACACAAATAAGCATCGCCAACCATGATCTGGGCCTGACCTGATCTGGATGGGGATGCTTATTTGTATTACTAGCACCTTAACCGAATCTATAGAACCGCTGCAAGCGGGGAGCCCTGTCGATCACTAAACCTAATTTCAGATTCGGTCAAAGTATCTAAAATACAACAGTATCTAACCTACAATGGATGCGTGACTATGATTAGAGTGGATCTCGCTTCTCTGGGCTAGTCGCGAGATCCTTGTGGAATAACAAAGGACATCGTCGTGCCTACATTCGGTTCGCTCAGGATGGACAAGCCCTGACCGTACAAATGAATGAGACGCCGGTTCGTATTGGCTATGCCGATGCCGTTCTTCTCATGCATCGTTGTAGTCAGTAGTTGCTGTACCTCCTCCTCTGTCATGCCCTTGCCATTATCCTGTACCTCCACTTTAATGCCTCCCTCCACACGGGTAATGGTAAGCGTCAGTGTCCCACCTGCGGATCTGCTTAATAGTCCGTGTCTGACTGCATTCTCGACAAGAGGCTGTATGGAGAGCGGCGGTAGCATCAGCTCAATAGCTTGCCCCACATTCCATACGACAGACAGCCGTTCTCCGAAGCGCTCCTTCTCAATATAGAGGTAGGATTTGATTAGTTCCAGCTCATGGGACAGCTCTACAAGCTCGCCCGTATTGAGATAATTGAAGCTAATGCGCAGGAAGGAGGCAAATACATCTCCCAGCTTGCGCATTCTGTCTGTGTCAATATAGCTCAGCGCCATGACAGAGTTAAATGTATTGAATAGAAAGTGGGGCTGTATCTGTGCCTGAAGATAAGCTGCTTCAAGGCGCAGACGTTCATTGGTCGATTGCTTCAGCGAGATTAACGCCCGGATTCGATACTTCAGCTCCATAGCATCCACCGGCTTGGTAACATAGTCATTTGCGCCGGAAGAGAAGCCTGCATAGATATCTGATGGCTGGGTCCGGGCTGTGAGTAGCAAGACAGGCAGCTCTGACATGGAGTAACGCGCCCGTATCTGTTGAGTCAGCTCATACCCTGACATCTGCGGCATCATGACATCCGCTATGAGTAAATCCCATGGTCTGGTGTCCAATATTTCAAGGGCCTCTCGTGCCGAAGCTACTGTTGTGATGCTGTAAGGCTCGGAGGACAGCATGCTCTCTAGCACCTTCAGATTAATGGGATTATCATCTACCGCCAAAATAAGGGTATGACCTGCAGGCAATAGTGGCTGCACCTTGCCAACTGGGATCTCCTGCTGCGAGGCAGCTTCGGCAAGCAAGGGAACATCCGTATCCGTCAGTCCTGCTGCTGCAAGCTCTTCCTGTTGATAGGCTGCTTCAGCTTCCACTTGCTCGGACAATGCAGCATCATCAGGCGTCATATCATGGGTGGTAGCTACGGGCAGATTAAAGGTAAATACGGAGCCCATATCAGGCTCTGACTCGACGTAGAGTGTCCCCCCGTGAAGCTCGATTAGTTGCTTGCAAATACTGAGCCCCAGTCCCATTCCCTGTTCCCCTTCGCTTCCAGAGCCACCTTGCTCGTAAGGCAGGAAGATCCGACGCTGAAGCTCTTCATTCATTCCGATGCCCGTGTCACGGACAGAGACCAGGATCTGATCGCCGTGCTGACCAGCTTGTAGCTCGGCTGAGACGATAATGGTCCCTTTCTCAGTGTACTTCAAAGCATTGTGCAATAGATTGTGTACGATTTGCACGAGCCTTTTCTCGTCGGCCATAACACTTGGCAGCGCATCTGGGATTTGAATCTGTAATTCAACGGGCTTGCGTTCCGTGATGAAGTTGAGCATGGCCGCAACTCCAGTCACAATGGATTGTACCTTAAGGGGCTGCCTCTCCAGCACAATGCGTTGCTCCTTCAGGCGCACCACATCAAGCAGGTCGTCAATTAATTGTGACATCCGGCGAGTAATCGTAATGAGCAGCTTCATATCCTTCATACTGTTCGTGCTCATCCTGTGCTTCTCTTGCTCTGCAAGATTATGGGCAATGTTCATAATGCCATGTAGTGGAGTCTTGAGCTCATGGGAGGTGTTCGCCAAGAACTGGTCCTTGAGCCGATCTGCGATCTGGAGCTGCTCATTCAGCTTCGCATTGGCTCTGGCATGCCGAAAGTATTTATTGAACCAGTATGTAGAGAAGCCCGTAATCGCAACAATCAGATCGACAGGATAATATACGGTCGTTATATTCCGGGCGGACTCTTCTCCACTCCACATCAGATTAGACACCATGCCGCATATGCTGATGATGAGAAATACAATGTCGCGATCCATGTGCTGCTTGCTTAGCATGTTCCAGGTGATCATGACGAGCCATATAAATGCTATGTAAAACAGCGCATCGAAGATATAATACTGTACAATCCCGTAGCTGAGGGATACAGGGGTGACCAGCAATACCGCAGTAACTACAGCACATACTGTAATAAATATTCGCAAGGCCACTGTCGAGGTCGGTCTGCTGGTGAACCTGCTGAAGAGCAATAGAATAAATACATTTTGCCATAACAGCAGAATTACTCTCAGCTTGTAGGCCCAGGAGTAATCAATGGGCAACCATAACAGCAGGATGTTATCATGTCCGATCAGAATGGCGATTCCTGTGCACAGCGTTAGCATGAAGGTATAGATCAAACTTCGCTCTCCAGCACTGATTAAGTAGAGAATCAAAGCATACAATCCGTGAAGTGCCAGCACAAGGAAAATGAAGATCTGCAGCCCGATCGAATACCAGCGAACATAATCTATAGCGGCCTGTGATCCAAACCGTACAGGAGCAGCGATTCCACCCTTGCCAGGACTATCGAAATTCGCCATACGAATGATGAGTTCAACCGTATTGCTCGAATCTTTTTTCATCGAATAGGAAGGACTGAAGGATAGCTTCTGCGGGATATACTCCTCAGCTGTCGTAGCCACCTTACCCATAATTCCGGTCGTCTCCCCGTTAATCTCCACCTCAGCTGCTGCCTGCAGCTCCCTGAACCAGAAGGCAACGGGCTGATCCAAAGGGCCCATGAGAATGCGTAAATGATAGGTTCCGTAGCCGTAGGATCGCTCCTTGTCCAGGTTCATGATATTTCCCCAATCACCCGGCACCTTCATGGCACTTGGGGTATATGCCTGAGATTGGATATCGCTTAGCGTGAGCAGTTCTCCAGGATAGAAATCCCACTCTCCATTTAAATAGAGAGCAGGGGCCTCCTCCAGATTCACATGCCGCAGGTCCAGAACACCATTCACGGGATGATAATCCTCGGATATGGGGAACATCTGTGACCATGCCCAGCGCATTCCGAGAAGTAGAGCAAAGGTAACAATAATGACGGTTACATATTTAAGATAGATTCCAGTATATTTTTTCTTCTGATGGATCATGGGATTGAAACTCGACATTCAGCAACCGTTCCCCTTTATATTATTATCTATTGGCAAGTATAACTCCGAAGAGTATAGTTAGATTTAAGACATTTCTTATTCACGAATAGCATAATACATATTCATGAAAGGATATTTTTCTTGTATTAGGGAGCTGTCGAGCGAATGAAGATACTAATTATTGATGATGAAAAGCTGGCAATTGACTTCCTTGAACGACAACTGCTGCAAATTTCAGGCATTGAGATTGTTGGCAAGTATACTGATGTTCATGTGGGAAAGGAGCACGTCTTACAATCGGATGTAGACGTACTTTTTCTCGATATTAGTCTGCCAGAGATCAATGGTCTGGAGCTAGCAGAGCAAATTGCTACACATAAGCCCAATATCTCAATCGTGTTCGTTACGGCCTATAATGATTATGCTGTACAGGCTTATGAATTGGAAGCATTAGATTACGTCGTTAAGCCAGTTAGTGTAGAACGGCTGACCAAGACGATTGAGAGAATACAGAATCGCATGAGAAGCCAGCAGATCATGGTCGAGCCTCCCAAGCAGCCAAGTGCCCCCCGCATCATTGAGATGAAGCTATTCCGACAAGTGATGATCGAGGAGGCAGGTGGCGAGCTACGGTTACTGCAGTGGCGGACCAACAAGGCACAGGAATTATTCATGTATCTGCTACAGCATCGGGGGCGTCCCGTTCAAAAGTCGATGCTCATTGAAGTTCTGTGGCCAGAGCACGAGCTGGACAAAGTATTAGGCCAGTTGTACAACACAGTGTATCATGTGCGCCAAGCCTTGCGGCCTTATCAGGATCATGTACGGCTGGAGACCGTATCCGAGGGTTATATTTTGCAGTTGCAGAATGTCCTACTGGATGTAGATGAATGGAAGAAGCTGCAGGCTCTACTGTCTGAGCCCTCAGCCAGCGTAGTACACGATTATGTTGCGGTGATGAACGGATACACTGGCCATTACCTGGCTATGTATGATTATTGGTGGTTGGAAGCCGAGCGAGAGCGACTAAAGGAAGCCTGGTTGGATGTATCATTTGCGCTTGCAGACTGGTATCGGGAGCAGGGTCTGATCAAGGAAGAGGAACAATGCTACTTGAAGATTGTGGAGATTATTCCGTACGAGGAGAGAGCTGGCTTTGCACTCATGCTCATCTATGCAACCCAGTCATTGAGCACACGGGTTATACAATGTTACAGTAGACTTAAGAACAGCATGTACGAGGAACTGGGGCTGGAGCCAAGTCCCCATATTACACAGTGGTACGAGAAATGGCAAAAGGACATATCCTTATCAATTAGTCAGCCCTGATCCGGTGTGCCGGATTAGAGGCTGGCTTTTTTTGTATTTGGGCAATGAAATGAACTGGAAACAGGTACCTGTCCAGAATTTGTAAAGGCGTGTTAAGTATAATGTCCATTGTTAGCCTAGAGAGGGGGAAGTCGGACAAAATCCATAGCTTATACCATACTAGCACAAGCAAAAAGAAAAGAGGGTGACATGTTTCATAGCATGAACAGAAAAATTATAGCCATGCTCCTGACCTGGATGCTGCTTCTCCAGATGATCGTTGGTAATGGGATGGTATCAGTTAGTGCGAACAATGCAGCAATTCCGTCGGGAACAGGATCCGTAACAGGTGATACTTATGGAATAACCGGCTCGCAAGGCAAATCAGGGCAATCGGCTACTATATCGCAAACAAGCGCCTTGCAAGCAATTATGGGACAGGCTGACAGCCTGCTCACCAAGGTGACGGTGAAGGACCCCAGCGGGACTGTGATTGATGCTGTATACAATCCAGACCGGGTCGAACGCTCACAGCTCGGCGATGCCGTAAGGATCGAATACGAATGGGCGTTAGAGAATGGTCACTCCTATAAGAGTGGAGACACGTTTGAATTTGATATTCCGCAGGAATTCGTCATTTACAGCAACATTAACGGTCAGCTGATGATGGACGGTGGCCTGAGCGTTGGTGATTTTACAGTGGATACTGCAGGTCATGTGACGATGACGTTCAACAGTATGGTGGAGAACTATTCGGAAGTTGGCGGCATGCTGCAGATCAACACAGAATTCAGCACCCAGACGATCAGAGGCAGCGTGGAGGTGCCGATCTACTTCCCTATACGGGGCGGAGATCAGGTGGCTCTCGTGAATTTCCAGCCATGGAGAGGCACACCACTTGAGAAGGATGGAGTCGCAGACAAGGACGTGAAGATCGACTGGACCTTGGATGTGAACACTTCTCTGGATACGATCCAGCATGCAGAGATCTCGGACCAGCTTCCAGCAGGTCTTGAGCTTGATCCTGCTTCCATTCGGGTGTACAAGCTGTTACCTAATGTGGATCGTGTACCGGATCTTGGCCCAGAGGTAGCTTCGGGAGCGAATGTCTACACCTTGACGACAGAGACGGATGGATCGGCCTTCCGGATTGCATTTAACGACACCAGTCTGAATTCTGCTTACCGGGTTGTGTATTCTACATGGATTACAGATGAAGAAGAGACTAGCTTCACCAATGCGGCCGAGCTGAACAGTCAGCAAGGCAATGTTGCGCGCAAGAATGACACGGTCAATATCAAGCGCGAGAAGCTGGTGACCAAGGAAGCAGGGGCATATGACGATGCCAAGCAGACGGTGACCTGGACTCTGAAATACAACTATGGCGAGAAGGACATTCCACAGTCCGATGCTTTCCTTGAAGATCGTTTTGAGGAAGACATGGAGCTCGTTCCGGGTTCGTTCAAGGTGACAGATGCCCTGACAGGGAATGAATTGCTGGCCAGCCTGTATCAGGTGACTCCTGTCGTCGGAGTTAATGGGAAGAATGGATTCGACCTGCAGTTCACGTCCGATGTGCAGGCTGCATATAACATTCAGTACCAGACGAAGGCAACAGATCGTGTGTTCCAGAATCATACGGTGACTAATGATGTGGTAACGGAGCTGTCTGGAAAGGAAACAACGGCTACAGCAACACATACCTTCCGTAGCTCCATCGGGGTGAAATCCATTGCAGCAACGGATTATAGTGCTAAGGAAGTAACGTGGAGAATCGTAGTGAATCGGGATCAGTGGTCGATGTCCAATCTGGTCATTGATGATGCTTTTACAGGCGGAGGTCTGACGTATCTGCCAGGGTCCTTGAGTATTACTTCCACGGGCGATCCGGTTCTTCCTTATACACTGGATGACAGTGAACCGGACAAGGGATTTAAGCTTAGCTTCACCGGAACTTTTGAAGATACGTATACGATTACTTACAAGACTGCATTTGATGCAAAAGAATCCGTCTACGGCAATACTGCATTGCTGGATTGGACAGAAAAAACATCGCAATCAACGGATCCGGTACGATTGCAAGCATCTTTCCGTCCTAATGCCTATACAATAAATAATGGCTACAAAAATGGTCAGTACAATGCGCGTGAGAAGAGACTGACCTGGGATGTAATCGTCAACTATAACAGCTTTGCTATTCCGGGTGCTCTATTCAAGGATGAGCTCAAGGAAGGACAAAAGCTGGATCTGGATTCAGTCAAAGTCTATCATGCTCAGGTGCAGGCCAATGGTGAGGTGCTTCAAGGAGCGGAAATTACCCTGAGTCCAGATAAGATTAGCTATAATGCGAATCTGCTTACCATTGATCTGGGCGATATTTCCACTCCTTATTGGATTACACTGAATACCAGATTGGACAACACGTTGGTAGCGGATGAGATTCCTAATACTGCGGGCGTTACTGGCACTGATGGAGCTGAGTGGAGCTGGGAGCGGAAGGTTACGATTCCACGCGGTGAAGTCTATGTTAGTAAGACAGGGGCCAGAAATGGCGATCTGGTTGATTGGGAGATCAAGATTAATGAAGGACAATCTCTTGTTGAGAACGCTCGTATTATTGATACACCAAGCGCCAATCAGGTACTGGTGCGTGACTCGTTCAAGCTCTACAAGGGAGATGTAGCAGCTAACGGAACAGTCACCTCTGGAGCATTACTCACACCAGGAACGGATTACGAGGTTGTATTTCATAAAGGAGCCTTGGATGAGGAGAGCTTCGAGCTGATATTCAATGGAAGCATTGATACGGCTTATGTACTTCGTTATTCCTCCGAAATTGCTGTCACTGCAGACCGGGAGCCCGTCACTAATGAAGTAAGCTTCGTAGGAGACGGTGTCACGTCGGGTGTGAAGGAGACGGAGTATAGCGTTGTCATTCGATTCTCGGATGGTTCAGGTACCGGGTCCATTGCGCGGGGGGCTATCACCCTCACCAAGGTGGATGAGGATAATGTATCCCTCGTACTGGCTGATGCCACCTATGAATTACATGATAGCTCAGGCCGCCTGATCGGACAAAAGGTAACGGATAACCTGGGGCAGCTGAGCTTTACCAAGCTTCTCTATGGTACGTACACACTGACCGAAACAACCGCTCCAGCAGGGTATGAGCTGGATACTCGTCCGCATACGATTGTAATCGATAGCTCTGTGCTGCAGACGGGCGGTGTGAAGCGAGTTACGATGACGAACAAGAAGACGCCTGAGCCAGAGATTCCCGTCAATCCGGGGCCGGGTCCAGGTGGACCAGGAGTGCCACAGACACCTGAATACGAGCTTCAAATTCTTAAGGTCGATAATGCACAATCGGATCTGGTTCTCGAAGGAGCTACGTTCCTCCTTAAGGATTCATCACAACAGCTGGAATCGAAGACTGTAACTACAGATGCCTTCGGGAGAGCGGTATTCACGAAGCTGCAGGCTGGGCAGTACACACTGGAGGAGATCAAAGCTCCGCAAGGTTATGTCCTGGAAGCGAATGCAGTCAGACATGTGAGTATCACGACAGAAGGAGTTAGGGTGGATGGATTACTGGTACAGCAGCTCGTGGTCACGAACCACAAAGAGTCAGCCACCCCGGTAACTCCTGAGCAGCCAACTCCTGAAACGCCGAAGCCAGAAGAGCCAAGTCGGCCAGGTGGTGGGGGATCAAAGGGCGATAAGGATCGGGATCGGGATGAGCTTCCGGGGAACTCTACAGTTCCTACAGAAACTCCAGTGAACGACACCTCCGAGGAGGCGCCTACCACGCCTGGTGGCACGTCAAATCAAGATGGGGGCACGAATCCAGGCTCTGCAGCAGGTGAGACAGATACGACTAGTACGCAGCCGGCAGCAGATGCGGAGGATAGCGAAGGCGACCATAGTCTTGTGGATCAGGATGGTCAACTGGGCGAAGCGGGGGATACCCTTGCTAACCAGTCCACGGACGAGGATAACGCGAATATGGCCCCACATCAGAATGCTTCAGTCAAGGGCATGCTGCCACAAACCGGCGAAGGTAGCTCATTGCCACTGCAACTGATGGGACTGCTAGTGATTCTACTAGGAGTCTGGATGACCTGGCGTACAAGAGTTAACAGACGCTGACGGGTAGCAGATAGTCCGTACAGCAAGCACCTCCTGGGGAGCTACACCCGCAGGAGGTGCTTTTTTGAGCGAGTAGACAACAGACAGTATAATAGAGGTATCTAGCCTATGCAGATTGAACCCGTATCTTAAGTCCAATCTACATACGATACCAACTGTGATACGTTCATGAAAGGATGGAGATGAATGCGGCGGTTGCTGCCATATGGCTTGATTGTACTGGGAGTGCTCATCATGCTAAGTCCTTCCCTGATGCGCTGGCTCAACGATTACAAGCAGAATGAACTGATGCTGAAGGCAGAGCAATGGGAGGCTGGGCAGCATAAGCTCAAGCCATCCCTCGTGAATGAATTTGCGAACGTCTCAGCCATGCTGGAGGGGGATGCAGTGGCTGAGGCTCCACTTGTGGATTCTGATGCATTCAATGCTGTTAATGGAGATATCCCGGTAGCTGTTCTGGAGATTCCTGTGATCGAACTGAAGCTGCCCGTGCTGGAAGGAGCGACCCAGTCGAATATGCGTTACGCCGCCGCTCACATGAGTGAGACGGCACCGGTCGGTACCGGTGGTAATGCAGCGATTGCGGCTCATCGCGCCAGAGCGGAGGGAAGGCTATTCAATCGGCTGGATGAGGTCCGTGTGGGTGATTCCATCCTGGCCTCTACAGCTACAGAGAAGTTCGAGTACATCGTTGATCGGGTTATGATCGTCGAGCCAAGTGATCTTTCGGTTCTGGCGGATCGGGAGAATGAGGCCATGTTGACACTGATCACATGCACTCCGAACGGTAAGCAACGAGTGATCGTCCAGGCAAGTATTCACAACACGTAATTATGAATGTAAATAGCTTCGCCTGCACCATGCCATGCTGCGACATCAGCTTGTGGTATGAGTTGCAGGCTTGTTTGCATTCAAGCATGTTGACCTTTGCTGCTAAGTGGTACATTGTGATATCATTTTTGTGTAGAGCGCTTCCAGAGTAGATAGATTACTACATAATACGGCTTCTGAGTCAGACATTCCAGAATGTCCTACAAGATGTCTAAGGTCCCTAAGAGGAGAGGAGATGACTAGATTTGAAAGGGATTTCAAATCTGCGAATATCAGCAGCGAGCGTATATGATATACAGGTAGAGCACACCAAGCCCATTGAGCATGTCTGGCGGATGATTCAGAGGGATCATCAAGCGGTATTTGGAGCACCACCTTTGACTCAAGCAACAGGAGGGACAGGAGCGCCAGTCGTTATTGTCCGCTATGCAGAGGATGAGGACGATTGCCCTTCGTGGCCTGAGTCGTACAGCTTTCACTATCGCGAAGAAGCGCATGGAACGGTACTGGAGATCGTAGGAAGAGACGAGCTGGGACTAATCTACGGGCTACTTCGCTATAGCCACCAAGTGCTTGGTGTTGACCCATTCTGGTTCTGGTCTGAGCTGGAGCCGGAGTCTCGGGAGCTAATGGAGGTGGCTGCGGAGGATTATGAATCTGAACAGCCCTGTGTACGGTATCGCGGCTGGTTCGTGAACGACGAGGTCTGCCTGATTGGCTGGAAGGAAGAATACCCGCCGGGCGAGGAGGTATGGCTGCCAGTCTTTGAGGCATTACTACGCTGTGGGGGGAACATGGTCATTCCAGGCACCGATCTACCACGAACAGGCATTCATCATCAATTGGCGGTCGATATGGGCTTGTGGGTGACACATCATCACGCGGAGCCGCTTGGAGCAGAAATGTTCCTGCGTGCGTTCCCTGGCAAGGCGCCGAGCTATAAGGAGCATCCGGAACTGTTCGAGCAGCTCTGGCGGGAGGCGATCGAGCGGCAAAGGCATGACAAGATCCTCTGGGTGCTGTCATTCCGTGGACAGGGGGACAAGCCGTTCTGGGAGGATGATCCCGGCTTCGACACACCTGCCGCACGAGGGGCGTTGATCTCCAGTGTTGTTCGCAAGCAGTATGACATGCTACATGAATATGTGGAGCAGCCTGTCTGCTGTATGGCGATGTATGGAGAGATTGCGGAGTTGTATAAGCAAGGGCATATTGAGGTTCCTCAACGCGTGATCAAAATATGGGCAGACAATGGGTATGGCAAGATGGTGTCCAGACGACACGGCTCTACCAATCATCGTGTACCCGCCTTGCCTGCGCCGGAGGATGAGGGGCATCACGGCGTCTACTATCATGTGACCTTTCATGATCTGCAGGCCTCCAATCATCTGACCATGTTCCCTGCACCATCATCACTTATTGCAGATGAGCTGGGACAAGCCTTTGCAGTAGGAGCCAGCGATTATCTGCTGGTGAATTCGGGGAATATTTTACCTCATTTATATACGCTGGATTTGGTCGCTGAGCTGTGGCAGCGTGGGAAGGCAAGTGAGCGCGAGCATCTGGAGGTCTTTATTGCTCGCAATTATACGGTGTGTCAGCATGAGATCGCAGCGTTATATGAGCAGTATGCTTCCAGCACGATCAAGTATGGACCGCATGCGGATGACCGGGCAGGAGATGAATTCTATCATCATGCGGCGAGGGAGATCATAGGGCACTGGCTTCGCGGACAACAGCAGGGCAAGGACAGCCTGGATTGGGCAGTCGAAGCTCCCTCCTTGCTGGAGCAGGTGCATTGGTTCCGCAGCAAGACAGAGGAGGCCATTCCACGCTGGGAGCGACTGGAACGACAATGTGCTGAGGTTCTGGAGCAGCTACCGCCAGATGAGCGATGGAGGCTGGAGACACAGCTTCTGGTGCAGCTGCAGCTGCATCGGAGCGGCTGCCAAGGGCTGGCATACCTGTGCCAGGCATACGAATACTTTAAGGCGGGAGATAACCCGCGCTCCTTCATACAAGCCTCTCATGCAGTGTGGAGCTACAGCGAGGGCAAGCAGGCGCTTGAGCATGCTGCACAGGGACGCTGGGAGCATTTCTACCGAGCCGATTGGTTGACGAATATCGACAATACAATTGGCCAAGCGGATACGGTCCGCCGCTTTGTGCGCATTCAGGGGGATAGCCCGGATATGTTCCGCTGGTACAAGGATTTTTTGATGCCGGAGACCGAGAAATATATTTATCTCGAAAATACGCATCGAAATCCACTTCCAGACGATGAGCTTGCACGAAGACTTGAGGAGGTTCTATAGGCTACCTTGTTGTCCCTCTAAAATGGATGTTTTGCATCTTCAGCCCTAGCCAGTTATAATGCCCGATATACGGTTTCTTTAAGGAGTCAAAGTAGCTGATCAAAGTAAGAGTAATTGATCATAGTACAAATAACTTATTGAATTTACTGATTATGGCTGGGAGGATCAGAAGTGGCAGCAGAGATTGTAAGCATAACTACACAAGAGCAACTGGACGAGGCATTGAAGATCCGCAAGGAGGTCTTCGTGGAGGAGCAGAACGTTCCACTGGAGGAAGAGATTGATGGGTACGACCAGCTAGGGGATCAGGTCCACCATTTACTCGTGTTAGAGGGTGGTACAGCTGTTGCAACAGCCCGTCTTATCTACTATGATGACGCTACAGCGAAATTGCAGCGGGTAGCTGTATTGCAGGAGCACCGGAGCAAGGGTTATGGGCGCGTGATCCTGTTGGCGCTGGAGCAGCGAGCCAGAGAGCTGGGGCTTCAATTTGCCTTGCTGGATGCTCAATGTCAGGCTCTCGGCTTCTATGAGAAGCTGGGCTATGTTACGATATCGGATGAGCCCTTCGATGATGCAGGTATTCCGCACGTACGGATGCGAAAGGAGCTTTAGAGCACTACGAAATCAGTTTGAGCACGGATTTAAGTGATAGAGCCAGCTTAGCGTACCTGTGTCGTTGCTTACTAAAGAGTGTACTTGAGCGTAGAAGCCGGGGCGAGCTAGCCGCAAAAAATTCATGATGATTGATTGAGTATTACGTGTGCTGTGTCAGTACATTTAGCCATACAAAAATAGCCGCAGTCTCCTGAACGGGAGCTGCGGCTTTTAGTATTCACGGCGATCAGTTTGTAAAGGCGGTCTAGCGTATCATGTCATCTGTATCATAGATCCGATGTTGCTCAAGGAACCTCATGACACCCGCCTGGTTACGGAACTGCTCCATGCTATCATCATAGTGCATCAGATAGATTTTCTCCTGAATATCCTCAGGAAGAGAGCGGAGTTCATCCAACGTCGTATGCACCGCACCGTGGCCGATGAGCTGAACCTCATGCAGGATCAGACGGTATCCCTGCTGGCGTACGAGTCTCTCTAACAGCTCAGGATGGAATGTCATATCTGCGCTGTAGAAGATTTCATTGTTGATGAGCAAGGAATAGCTGTCCTTGCCTGGAATATGGCGAGTAGGAATAAGCTCGACTTGAATACCGGGAACCAGCTCGGCTGGAGATCCGGGGGTGAGTGGCCTCACATCAAATACGTCCGTAATGCGCTCGATATACCCGTCCTGATGCATGCCACCGCGCAGCGTGTGTTCCCAGAGTGGCTCGACAAGGCTCTCAGCAATGTACAGAATCGGCCTGCGACCATGCACAATATTCATGCGGAAGCCAAGCTCCTCAAGCCCACCTACATGATCGCCGTGAATATGTGTAATGAGGACTGCATCTGGCTCGGTTAGTGGTATCTGGAGCTGATGCATGGCCTGGGGGGCCGTAATTCCAAAATCTATTAGCAGCTTGCCGCTTCCGCTGTCCAGCAGTGCATTGTTGTTGAAGTAGGTCTTGGCGAAGGCTCCGCCCGTGCCCAGCATTTGCAATTTCATTCGTTGATATCCTCCCTTGGATGGATGGGTTCAAAGCTTGCATCGTACCGTTGATCCTCATTAAATATCTATAATGTACAAGCTGGGAACTGATCCTTGAACAAGTTATCCAGCTGTCTGTATTGACAGTGTAGCATGACTGTCCTGCGGTTCCCAAGTGAAGATGTCAAAAGTGTCATTTTTGTGGACAGCTAGCGCAACTTGTGGACTGTTTTGCAGTATAAATGTACAACAACAGATGTTGAGTGGAGGGACATAACGGGATGAAATGGAGAAAAGTGCTGTGCATGGCGATGTTGTTCTCACTCTTCGGTGGAACTACGCTCGCGGCTGAGCCTAGCAAGGATCAGGTGCGTTTAATAATCAATGGGGAAGAGGCGAAGGACGGTGGGGTCGTCATTGAGGGCAAGACCTACGTACCGCTCCGTGACTTTAATGGCATCGTCAGCTTTGATCCGGCTACCGGCAAAGTGATATTTGAACAACCGAATGTGCATATCTTTTTGTTCAAAGGGGACACCCCTTTTGGCAATGTCAATAAAGGTAAGCTGAAGTTCAATGTGTTCTCGCAGGTAGACAGTCTGCAGACCAATGCATATGCTGTCAAGATCGCGATTGCTGATCCGGACGGGAATGTGAAGGACATACAGAGCCAGGAGATCAAGGACCAGCAGAAGGATAACTTCTGGTTCAGGACGGCTGATTTCACCTATGATTTCAAGAAAGCAGGGAAGTATCGGGTAGGGTTCTATATTCAGGAGTCCAAGGATGGACCGTTCGTGCTGATCTCTGAAAAGGTGATTACAGCGCTTGAATCTTGATGCTTGGCAAAAATTGACCTTACTTGGCTGACATGTTACCATACACATGAAGGACAATATTAACCGAAGGTAGGTATATCCATGACTGACCACAAGCATGAACACGGCGAATCCTGTGGACACGACCATGATCATGATCACGAGCATGAAGAAATGGTGCTCACTCTGACGGATGAAGATGGTAACGATGTTGAGATGGTATTGGTAGAGACTTTTGATGTTGAAGACAAGGTCTATGCACTGCTACTCGAACGCGGCAATCCGGAAGCAGACGGCATTATTCTTCGTTTACAGGAAGAGAACGAAGAGATGATGCTTTATAATATTGAAGATGAAGAAGAATGGAAACGTGTGGAAGAAGCGTACAACGAGCTCGTTGCTCAGTACGAATAATCCCATGACCGGCTACAGAGGCCGGATATTAGGGTCCCCGCTTAGCGGGGGCTTTTTATTTAAGTGTAAATATTCAATTGCAGGCACATTCAACAGTTCGAATGGAACCAATTAACGGTGGTCCTAACCCTGTACGAGAAAAAGAGCAGCCCTCGGCTGCTCTAATCTTTGGTGCTATGTCTTGCTTGCAGAATGATCATCTTACCGTTAGAAAATCGGATCAGCCTCGACAATGACCTTGACCTGATTGATGTAGCGGTCCTCGGGACCCTTCACAGGGAGGCCAACCTCAACGTGGTCGACGATATAGTCGATATTCTCCTGAGTAATGACTTCACCTGGAAGCAGAATTGGAATACCAGGAGGGTACACATAAATGAATTCAGCAATGATTCGGCCAGCCGATTCCTTGAATGGAATCACCTCAGTATCTGCATAAAAAGCATCACGCGGAATGAGGGATAGTTGTGGGATTTCCGGAATCTTCACAATCATTTCATTGACTTGGCCATCTGGATAGAATTTATCAGACAGCGCCTGCAGTGCCTCCAGCAATATATTTATAGAATCCTGTGTATCACCAGGTGTAACCAGGCACAGAATGTTATACATATCGCTGAGCTCAACCTCGATATTGTAGTGCTCACGCAGCCAGTTCTCCGTCTCATAGCCAGTTACGCCAAGGTGACGTACGTGGATGGTGACCTTGGTCGGGTCATGATCATATGCTGCCTCCGAGCCTAGAATATCGTTGCCGAAACAGTAGAGGCCAGGAATTTCGTTGATAGCCCGTCTAGCCTGCTCTGCAAGCTCAATGGTCTGCTGCGCCATCTCAAAGCCGTTCAATGCGAGATTACGACGCGAGGTGTCCAGAGATGCCAGCAGGATGTATGAAGTAGATGTCGTTGTCAGCATACTGATAATGGTCTGTACCCGGTAAGGATTGATATAGCCGTTCTTGGTATTCAGATTCAGTACAGAGCTCTGTGTCATGGAGCCGCCTAGCTTGTGCACGCTTGTAGCTGCCATATCCGCACCGGCCTGCATGGCCGACATTGGAAGCTCGGGATGGAAATGAATAAGCACTCCGTGTGCCTCGTCCACTAGTACGGGAACGTCATAGCTGTGGGCCAGATCGACGATCTCCTTCAGGTTGGCACATACGCCAAAGTAGGTTGGATTGATGACCAATACACCTTTGGCATCTGGGTGGCGCTCGAGAGCGCGGCGGACCGAGCTTGTCGTAATGCCGTGGTCGATACCGAGATTCTCGTCTTGTGCAGGAGACACAAAGATTGGCTTGGCACCCGAGAAAATAACCGCAGACATTACTGATTTGTGCACATTACGCGGAACAATAATCTTGTCACCCGGTGAGCACACGGACAGAATCATCGTCATGATCGCTCCGCTTGTCCCTTGGACGCTAAAGAAAGTATGGTCGGCTCCGAACGCATCGGCTGCAAGCTTTTGGGCCTGCTCAATAACCCCGGTTGGCTGATGGAGGTCATCAAGCGGGGCAATGTTAATCAAATCTATGGAAAGAGCATTATCTCCAATAAACTCTCGAAATTCCGGGTCGGTGCCTAGTCCCTTCTTATGACCTGGAATGTGAAATTGTACCGGATTACGCTCCGCATGTTGTTTTAGAGCCGAGAAAAGCGGGGTCTGGCGATGATCCATTAGTGCTGTCACAACCTTTCTTGTTGACGCTGCCGACAGTCTGCCGGCTTCGCGTGTGAGTTATAGTTTTGAAATGATAAGGTGCTTCCTGATACAATACCTAATTATTAAACAAAATTGAGTATAGCAAAATGAGAACGGAATGCAAGCAAACAATTGTGAAATTAAACTGCTTAGGATGTGAAGTGGATGAGTGCTGTGCATACGGCAAATGCCAGAAGGCTCTGGTCTCCATTTTTTGTGTCTTTGTGGATACTGGTATTTCTGGTCGAATTTCTGAAAGGGTCCTTGCTGGTATCGATCCTTCCTATATATATGGGAGACTCCCTGGGGCTATCTGCAGGTGTCATTGGCATCGCCTTCTCGCTTCAGTACTTGGGTGACAATCTGTTCCGGGCCCCTGCAGGCTGGATTGCAGAGCGTATCGGCTACAGAGGCACGATGATCGCGGCCTTTATTGTGACCTTGCTGTCGGTCCTGATGCTGGCCTTCTTCACCTCACCACTCATGCTGGTGCTGGCCTGCTTGTTGCTGGGCATGGGAACCTCTCCGCTGTGGCCCTGTGCGATGACGGGTACGACTGAAATATCTGGGCCGACCAATAGCAACGGGCGTGCGATGGGTACGCTTGAGATCGCTCTCCTGAGCGGCACAGGCCTTGGCCCCATCATTATGAACTATATTGCCTCTCATTCAGGCCACGAATACGGAGTCGTGTTCATGGTATTGACTGGAAGCGTCATTCTAGCCTTGCTGGTCTCCATGCTGCTGCCTGGCAGGAAGCCTGTATTGACAGTATCAGATTCGGATGGCGGTGGGCGAGTGGATCAGCTCATGGACAGTATTAGAGAAACGCTGGATTTCGTTCGGCATCATCTCCACGTGAATCGGTTGATCTATCCGGCGCTGTTTCTGCAATCCTTTGTCATTGGTGTGCTGAGCCCTGTGCTGACGCTGTACGCGCGTACGGATCTCGGTCTATCTCCCAACATGTATAGCGTGCTGCTCGTAGCTGGTGGGGCGGTAACAGCCATCACACTTATTCCGTGTGGGCGGCTAGTGGATCGTTTTGGCCCGAGGGTGTTTTTGCATATTGGATTCATGCTGGCAGGTCTTACTCTACTGGTGTTCTTTCAGGTTAGAGCTCTTCCGCATATTTTTATTGCGGTCGGCGTTATCGGGTTCAGCTACGCACTCATTCTGCCAGCCTGGAATGCTTTCATTGCCAGCTTGATTCCCAAGAGCGAGCGTGGCACGATCTGGGGCTTCTTTTTGACGTTACAGGGTTCTGGTCTGGTCGTAGGTCCCATCATTTCTGGTCTGATGTGGGATCGGGCAGGCCATGCCTCACCGTTTCTGCTCGCAGGTGCAGGGATGCTGCTCTTGTTCTGCTGTCATTTCGCATTAGCCCGAAATCCTCTTCGCAAGCGACGGCGCAGTGATCCATCCTAGACCGTTCTCAACCTCATGACGATCTTCATGGAAGTCTCATTACGAACAGCCCCTGAGTCGCTAGAGCGCGATTTCAGGGGCTGTATTCGTTGGAGCCCACAATCGGAAGCTTCATTCCATACCGAGGTGTCGATCATGTCGATGTGCCTTTGATGCTGCATAGCTGTAGCTATAGGAGCTCTTGTATTTATCAGCGTATGGCTAGGTCATCTTCCGAAGTGAATGCCATCTTGTAAAGGGGCAGCAGCTGCTTGAAGGTGGACTGAATGAGATACAATAGTCCTTGGCTATCACTTAGGCGTGCATCATCCCGCTCTAGACGAATGCCGCAGACGATCTCGGATTTTTTGACTCGGCTCAGCTTATCGGCGATTTCGAGCAGCGTCTCTGGTCCTGTGTCTGATTGAGGAGTTCCCTCAGGAGACATGTGGTTCATGGACCAGTAATAATGCCCCGGAACGATATCAGGAATGTCACCGATGTGAGACTTCAATTGCTCACCGAACACTACTTTGTTGGGACTTTCATAGATAATGGCAAAGACAATGAAGACATGAGTAGAGAACATACCTACTTCAAAATGCGGATAGGCCTTGTAGCCGCGCTTATTTGCTGCCCAGGCAACCCAGGTATCCTTCGGCGGATTCACCGTACGACGTGCGTGCTTGGCGACGTGCGGATACATCTGCTCGCCAGTCAGCTCGGTCATGTAGGGAGTCAATTCCTGACCAAGTAGCTCAAGCTTAGGTCTGACCTGCTCGATGAGTACTTCCATTCTGGCTTCAAGCCCGGGAATTTCAAATACATCAAAATCCTTCTCTTCAAATCCACGAAATGTCATCCTGTACCTCCTGTATATTCCTGTCACATCAAGCAATCGCGTGATGATCATTCAGTGTCTGTTCAGTGTTTTGGTAGCAGCTCATAACGATAAGTATAGCATATGCGATAGTTTTTATTGACGCTCCGTGCCTGAAGATATGATGAAGTTCAAGGCTCAGCGCTGGAGCTATCTTCATGAATCATTGGAATTCAGAACAGAGGCAGCTTAGTCATAGAATATATAGCCATATGAGCAGCAAGCTGCTGAAATTTAGTCAAATAACCAAGTACCCTTACATATGATGAAGTATAAAATAGAGCAAGGATACGATCAGACTGAGCAGCCATTGCGCAGCCGAGGCTGATCCGAACCTTAAGAAGGAGGGATTGCCGTGAATAAGGGCTGCGAAGTGGAATACTGCAATTTGGAGCTCCGGTTTAGCCGCCGGCACATCCACAATTTAATCAAGGACCTTATTCAGGAGGGGTACTCCCTGTACTGGAGCGAGGACGAATCCTATCTCGTGCTCTCGGTCAGAACAGGACGCAAGCTCGTCAAGCTCCGTTTCCAACAGCTTCGGACAGGCGATTATAAGCTGGCGGGGGATTACATGATTCGGGATACAAAATTGGCAGAATGGCTGGAAAAGCTGATCGAGGTGACACGCGGACATGCTGTCGTCAAACGATTCAAGGATCATCATATTCTGGTGGAGAACATTCTGTTCGGAGAAGTGATTCGTCTCGTTGAGGTCACAGGCTTCAAGCAGCGCATTCTGTTCCAGAAGGGACCCGTTCTGTCTGCCGAGGAAATGGAGGAAATGTTCAACTCGTACGAGGGAGAAGAGCGGCTGCAGCTACTGACGATGGAAATTGACGATCATCTGGAACGATTGTCGGTTGCGCTTCGGGAAGGCGATGATCTCAAGGCAGAACGATGCCGCACGGAGCTGGTTCCGTTAGCCAGACAGCTTATGATGCTGGAAGGATGAGCAAGGAACGCTTTAGCAGGTAAAGGCACACGCACATGAACTCAACTGGAGAGCTGTCGGGATGACCGACAGCTATTCTTTTGCTTGGGGAGGGATCAGTTCTAGTAAGCTCTAAGAATAAGCGCTGGTTAGCGTAAGCGCGCATAAGTAGTCTTTGAAAATACAAAATACGACTGAGTCTGGTCTCGAAGGGGTACTGTAAGTTGTACAAGCAGTCCTGTAACAGGCAGGGGTTCACTTCTACACGCAAAAACGTTAAAATGTAATGTAATAGCATGCGCATATGCAAATGCTTGAATAAAAAAATATATGTGCAAAGGATGAGAAACCAGATGGCAAAACAGCAAATTGGTGTTATCGGTCTGGCCGTAATGGGCAAAAACCTGGCTCTTAACATTGAAAGCAAAGGCTTCACGGTCTCGGTATATAATCGTTCCTCCGAGAAGACACATGATCTGCTCAAGGAAGCGGAGGGCAAGAACCTGACAGGCACGTTCACTATTGAAGAATTCGTGAATTCCCTGGAATCCCCGCGCAAGATTCTGATCATGGTTCAGGCAGGCAAGGCAACAGATGCTACGATTGAACAACTTCTTCCACATCTGGACGAAGGAGATATTATTATAGATGGCGGTAACGCCTACTTCCCTGACACCCAACGCCGCAGCGCAGAGCTGGAGGCCAAAGGCATTCGCTTCATCGGTACCGGCGTATCCGGTGGTGAAGAGGGTGCGCTGAACGGACCTTCCATCATGCCAGGCGGTCTGGAAAGTGCCTACAAGCTGGTTGAGCCGATCCTGACAGCGATCTCGGCCAAAGTGAACGGTGATCCTTGCTGTACATATATCGGTACGGATGGCGCAGGCCATTATGTGAAGATGGTTCATAACGGAATCGAGTACGGTGATATGCAATTGATCGGCGAAGCTTATCATTTGATGAAATCTGTACTTAACGTAGGTGCAGAAGAGCTGCATGAAATCTTCTCCGATTGGAATAAGGGCGAGCTGGACAGCTATCTGATTGAGATTACCGCTGATATCTTCTCCAAGTATGATCCAGAGACAGGCAAGCCTATGGTAGATGTCATTCTGGATGCTGCCGGACAGAAGGGCACTGGTAAATGGACAAGCCAAAACGCGCTGGATCTCGGCGTGCCACTGTCCATGATTACAGAGTCCGTGTTCTCTCGCTTCCTGTCAGCTATGAAGGAAGAGCGCGTGGCGGCAAGCAAGGTACTGAGCGGACCTACCGCACCAGCGTTCACCGGAGATAAGAAGGAGTTCATTGAGAATGTGCGCAAGGCACTGTTCGCCAGCAAGATTGTATCCTACGCTCAAGGCTTTGCTCAAATGCGTGCAGCTTCCGATGAATACGGCTGGGATCTTAAATACGGCAAAATCGCCATGATTTTCCGTGGCGGCTGCATTATCCGTTCCCGCTTCCTGCAAAACATCATGGATGCCTATGATCAGGACCCTGCACTCAAAAACCTGTTGCTGGATCCGTTCTTCAAGAATGTTGTAGAATCCTATCAGGACGCTTGGCGTCAAGTGATTTCTGTTGCCGTTGCTAATGGTATTCCTGTACCTGGCTTCTCCAGCGCACTTGCTTACTATGACAGCTACCGTACAGAGCGTCTGCCTGCGAACCTGCTTCAGGCACAACGTGATTATTTCGGAGCCCATACCTTCAAGCGTGTGGACAAGGAAGGCGTATTCCATCATCAATGGTTCTAATACGGCTGCTTTACAGCTATGATAGCTGTAGTGTGCCAGGGGCGAATAGCTCCCGACTTCTGACTTACTAAAACTAGGCCCTGCTGCTTTTTTGGCGGCAGGGTTTTTCATGGTATCCTGTCGGTGGATTGTCTAATCTTTCGGGCCTGTGGTATGATATGAAAAGTTTAGAGCCAAAAGAGGTGTCACAGTGAGTCATAAAGAGCAATTTTCGAATATTATTCTAGTCGGGCTGTCCGGCACCGGGAAATCCACGGTATCTGAATTGCTGGCTCAGAGGCTGAATTACAGGCTGGTCGACATTGATGCTGAGATCGTGCGTACCGAGCAGCGACCGATCGTGGACATCTTCGCCGACGAGGGTGAGGCTTACTTCAGACAGGCCGAGTGCGATTGCTTGTGCCGGGTCGTGAAGAACCAGCATCAGATTATCGCTACAGGGGCGGGAGCCGTACTCCGTCCAGACAACTGTGAGGCTATGCTTGCAGGAGGGTTGGTAGTGGCCTTGACCGCATCGTTGGAGTCGATTGTCGCACGGATTCAAGGAAACACAGAGCGACCTTTACTAGCTGGTAATGTTGAGGAGAAGGTTAGACGGATGATGGAAGAGCGCAAGGATGCTTATCGATTCGCTCATGTCACGATCGACACAGAAGGGCGTAGCGCTGCTGAAGTAGCTTCTGACATTTTAACACAGTACCGCGTCTAAGCTTTTAGGGGAGTGAGCGTATCGTCCCATGAAAAAGAAGGGCGGCTTAACCGCTCTTCTTTTTGTGAGACTATAGAAGGTTGTATCGGACCTATTGCTCTTGATTCCATTGCAGCATGCCGCCTACCATATTGGTACAGCCAGTATAACCATGCTGCTGCAGGTACTCACAGGCACGCTCGCTGCGGTAGCCACTGCGACAGATGATGATAATCTCACCCGTGTTCTCAATCTCCGTGATACGATCCGGAATTTGCCCAAGGGGGATATGCTTCGCTCCTTCAATCATGCCTGCTGCTACTTCCTCATCCTCGCGGACGTCGATCATTTGCAGACGCTCGCCGGCCTGGAGACGCTGGCGTAATACAGAGGGCTCGATTTCGGCAATCTGTGTCATCGTTCGGACCTCATTTCGTTTGATTTCATGTCATTTGAGATAAATTCACGGCTATTTTTTGCTAATGGTTGTGATATATCTCATGGCATTTATGATATCCAAGCCATGTCTGTGCTGTCAACGGAGCACTTCATTCCACGGCTTACCAAACTATAAATAAGGGGCGCATTGTATATGGATGTTATCGTAAAACCTACTCCCTCCTTGAAGGGTCAATTCGGAGCGCTGTCCTCCAAGAACTATACGACTCGTTATTTACTCGCGGCTGCTCTTGCTGAAGGCACGAGCACGATTCATTTCCCTGCACACAGTGAGGATAGTGACGCTATGCGCCGCTGTATTGCGGACCTGGGAGCTGTACTGGAAGAGGATGACGAGAAGATCGTCATTACAGGCTTTGGACGTAATCCCCATCCTGCGACGGAACTGAACGTAGGCAACGCAGGGGCTGTATTACGCTTTCTGATGGGGACAGCAGCGCTGCTGCCGGATGTGACCTTCGTGAACACTTACCCTGAATCGCTCGGCAAACGTCCTCATCTGGATCTGATTGAGGCCTTGGAGCAGATGGGGGTAGAGGTGGAGCATCAGGCAGGACGCTTGCCTATTCGTATTCGGGGAGGTCAGCCTAAGGGCGGTCACATCCGTGTATCCGGTTCCGTTAGCTCGCAGTATTTAAGTGCACTCCTGTTCTTGACGCCGCTATTGGAGGAGGATAGTCACATTGAAGTGCTGCATGATCTCAAATCCAAAGTGGTCATTGGCCAGACGCTGGAGGTGCTGGAGCAGGCAGGAATCACAGTCGATGCCAGTGAGGATTACATGTCCTTCGACGTCCCTGGCCGTCAGTCCTACAAGGCTCGTGAATACACTGTGCAAGGGGATTATCCGGGCAGCGCAGCCATTTTGGCAGCAGCAGCGGTTACTCATTCTGACGTAACTGTAGAGCGGCTCATGGAGCACAGCAAGCAAGGTGAGCGTGCTATTGTTGATGTACTGCGGATGATGGAGGTTCCTTTGACGCATGAGAACGACGTGGTGCGTATTCAGGGGAATGGTAAGCTGAAGGCAGTGGAGTTCGATGGAGATGCGGCGACGGATGCTGTGCTGGCAATGGTAGCGGCGGCTGTCTTTGCCGAAGGAACCTCCCGCTTCTACAATGTAGAGAATTTGCGCTACAAGGAATGTGACCGGATTACGGACTATCTGAACGAGCTGAAGAAAGCAGGGGCACATGTAGAGGAGCGTCAGGCCGAAATTATTGTCCACGGTACCCCGGAAGGTGTTCCAGGTGGGGTGGAGATTAATGCTCATTTCGATCATCGTGTCATTATGGCTTTGACTGTGGTCGGTCTGAGAGCGGCACAACCGCTACGAATTAAGGATGCACATCATGTGGCCAAATCCTACCCGCAATATTTTGATCATTTGCGTGCGCTTGGAGCCGATGTTGAGTGGGTACAATAATTCGGGCACAATAATTCATAGTGACAAGTCTTTCCTTGTGAGATAATAGAGAGGATGTAACAGGCACGGGGCGTCAAGCGATAGCTAGAGTCCCAGCGCCAAGCTATGGAGGTGATGAAGGATGACATATGCAAATCCTGATCGTGATACCATTCGCCAGATTCTTGAGCAAGTAGGTAATATTGCTGTAGTCGGCTTGTCGGACAAGACGGACCGTACATCTTATATGGTGGCTGCGGCCATGCAGAGCAGAGGCTACCGGATCATCCCGGTGAACCCCACTGCGGCAGGGCAGACTATTCTCGGGGAGACCTGCTATGCATCATTGAAAGAGGTCCCAGAACCCATTGATATGGTGAATGTCTTCCGCCGTAGTGAATTCTGCGCGGATGTCGCTCGTGAAGCCGTAGAGGTGAAGGCTTCTACATTATGGCTTCAACAGGGAATCATAAGTGAAGAGGCAGCAGAGATTGCAACGAGCCATGGAATGCAGGTCATTATGGACCGTTGTATTAAAGTCGAGGAGGCTATCACCCGCCCGAATCGGCCATAGACCCTTGCTTCTTAGATGAAGGTGTTACCTTGGGTGTCAGCTTAACGAATCCGATGGTCTCATCGGGTTCGTTTTGCTTTGAAAATTTTTGACAAATGACAGCCGACCGCTTACCATCATGATAGAAAGGAGAGGATAGCCATGAATTGGCTAGGATCCTTACAGCGGTTGGGCCGCGCGGTTATGCTGCCAACCATGGTGCTTCCTGCGGCTGCCATACTCCTTAGTCTGGCGAGTCTGCCTTGGAACCAATGGGGTCTGCCACTGATCGCAGAGGTGGCTCAGGCGGCCGGGAACGGCATTTTTTACTTTCTGCCTTATTTTTTTGCTGTAGGTGTAGCTCTCGGCATGTCGAATCAGGCAGGGCAAGCGGGGCTTGCTGCTTTGGCCGGAATGGCCATCTACGACCAGGTTACGAAATATTTCGGGCAAGGACTGGTACATCCAGCCACCCTTATAGGTATTATCTTGGGCGTCATATCTGCGGTCACGCATAATCGCTTCAAGAGCATCAAGCTTCCAGAGGTACTGCAGTTTTTTGGCGGTTCACGCTTTGTGCTACTGGTCATCGGGCTTTTCTCTGCCCTATTTGCTTTTCTGATGCTGGGTATTGCCCCGGTACTCCAAGGGCTCTTGGGGCAGTTGGCTGATCTGGAGCAGCATATGGGAGGCTTTGGCCTGTTCCTGTATGGCATTTTATATCGGGTACTTGTGGCATTTGGGCTTCATCATCTGCTGAATAATGTATTTTGGTTCCAGGTTGGGACCTATGAGACGCCTTCTGGACATATCGTGCAGGGTGACCTGCCTCGCTTCTTCAGTGGAGACCCGACAGCAGGCTACTTCATGTCAGGGTTATTCCCTATTATGATGTTTGCGCTTCCGGCGATAGCCATTGCGATCATTCAGGAAGCTCGTGAGGATTTGAAGCCGAAGATTCGCAAGACGTTCCTCACGGCAGCGTTCGTATGCTTTTTGACAGGGGTATCCGAGCAGATTGAGTTTGCCTTTTTGTTCGCAGCTCCTTATCTATTTCTGGTGCATGCTGTATTGTCAGGGCTGGCCATGTGGCTGACCTACGAGCTGGATATAAGGCATGGCTTCTCCTACTCGGCAGGCTTTATCGATTATGTGCTTAATTTCCACTTGTCAGAAAATGCTTGGCTGCTCATTCCTGTGGGCATTGCCTACGGGCTAATCTACTATGTGCTGTTTCGCTGGGCCATCCGTACGTTCCGAATTCCGACGCCAGGTCGGGAGGAAGGGTCTGTACTGGAGGACTGGGCCGGTAGCATTCCTTACCGTGCTCCACTGATTCTGGAGGCGCTTGGAGGCAAGGAGAATATCGTGCAGGTGGAGTCCTGTATCACAAGGCTACGGCTGACTGTACATAATGACAGGCTTATTGATACGACAGCTATGAAAGCACTGGGCTCGGCAGGTCTGATCAAGCTGGGAGGCGGCAATGTGCAGGTCGTCTTCGGAACGTATTCAGAGCTCATTCGGGAGGAGATTGCCAAGCTACTGCAGCGTGATCTCACTCAGGTGCTATTCAACGCTCCGGTGCAAGGAAAAATGCTTCCGATTCATGAAGTTCCTGATCAGATTTTTGCTGCCAAGCTCGTGGGTGACGGTGTAGCTTTCATTCCGGAGAAGGGGGAGCTGGTCTCGCCTGTGCACGGCACGGTCATGCATCTGTATCCGACCATGCACGCCATCGGGATCGAGACACTCGACGGCATCGAAGTGCTACTGCATATCGGAATTGATACATCACAGCTCAAGGGTCATTTTACGGCCCTGGTGGCTGCTGGTGATCAGGTAGAGCCAGGACAACTGCTGATCAAGTTCGATCTGCAGGCTTTACGTCAGCTAGCGCCTTCGCTAGTGACACCGATGGTGATAACGAATCCGGACAGAATCAAGTCATGGAGCTTCGCTCCGTTCAAGACGGTGAAGAAGGGGCAAGCGTCGGTCATGTCTGTTGTACTGTATGATAGGAATGTTGGAGGGGTTGAAACATGATATACGGCATAGGAGCTGCCTCGGGGATTGCCATCGGCAATGCTTTCGTTCTACCAAGCTGGGAGTGGGACTTAACCGATCAAAGAATGGACCCGGTGGACCTTGCCAAAGAATTTGAACGATTGTATGAAGGGATACGGACCTCCAAGGATGAGATTAATTCCATAAAGGATGAGTTCCGTGAAATCGTGGGGCCGGAGGAATCAAGCATATTTGATGCTCATCTGGCCATTCTCGATGATCCTGCATTCATGAATGAAATTCGCGGCATCATTGAACGACAATATAAGGCTGCTGAGGTAGCCGTCAAGGAAGCCATTGATCATTTTGTTACGATGTTCGATCTGTTGGACGATGAATATATGAAGGAGCGGGCGCTCGATATCAAGGATGTCGGCAATCGTTTGCTTAAGCATCTGTTGGGGGCCCCTGAGGTGACCTTGCCGAAGGACACGCAGCCATATATTCTGGTAGCTAAGGAGCTGTCGCCGTCTCAACTCGCCCATCTGAATCCGGGGCACGTCCTAGGGATTGTTACGCTGATCGGCGGGAAGACCTCCCATTCCGCTATCATGGCGCGTGCCCTCGGTATTCCTCTCGTGTCAGGGCTGGAAAGCAACAACAACCTTCCGGTTCAGACCGGGGATATGATGATTGTGGACGGGGACAACGGCAAGGTTTATGTCAATCCTGGAGAGACGGCACTTCGTCGTTATACGAAGCTTCGTACAGAGCAGCTTCGTAAGAAGCAACAGCTTGAACTGCTCGCAACTGTCGATTCTGTAACGAAGGATGGCGAGCGAATTCATCTGGCTGCGAATATAAGTTCAGTTAAGGATTTGGAGATGGCCCTGAAGAATGGAGCCGAGGGTGTTGGATTGTTTAGAACCGAGTTTCTCTATATGGATCGGCCTGCTTTTCCGAATGAGGATGAGCAATTCGAGGTGTACAGACGTGTGGCGGAGAAGGCTGGCTCTCACCCAGTTGTCATCCGCACGCTGGACATAGGAGCGGACAAGCAATTGGATTACTTGCCGCTTCAAGAGGAAGAGAACCCGTTTCTGGGCTACCGCGCCATTCGAATCAGCCTGGATCGACGTGATATATTCAAGACGCAGCTGAAGGCTATTTTGCGAGCGAGTGCGGCTGGTAATGTACGCCTGATGTATCCAATGATTTCTTCTGTAGAGGAGTTTCGTGAAGCCAATCAGGTACTTGCTGAGGCGATGCAGGAGCTTGAGGAACGAGGTGTTCCTTTCAACCCGCGTATGGAAAAGGGCATCATGATCGAGGTGCCAGGGGCAGCCTTGATAGCGGATTTGCTTGCGGAGGAAGCGGACTTCTTCAGCATCGGCACTAATGACCTGGTACAATATGTACTCGCTGTAGACCGCATGAATGAGCAAATTGCCCACATGTATCATCCCTATCACCCTGCTGTGCTGCGGATGCTCAAAATGATAGCGCAGGCAGCACACAGGGCTGGCATCAAGGTAAGTGTATGCGGGGAAATGGCTGGGGACGAGCGCTCTGTTCCGCTCTGGCTGGAGCTTGGGATTCATAATCTCAGTATGTCGCCACAGTCTCTACTTCGTGTGAAGCATCGTGTGCTGAATACTACGGCCTCCAAGGCGAAGGTGATTGCTCAGGAATGCTTAGGCATCTCATATGCAGCGCAGATTGAGGAGAAATTAACCGTTGCAGCAGGTTTGGTTGTAGTCGACCAGGTCAAGAGCTGACGAGACCAGCCACGGGTCAACAGAGCATTGCTTGGGTGAGCACTCGGATAGCTGTGAAGGCAAGGGTGCCATAACGAACATCAATGGTTGATTGACTCTGCAGAGCTGAACATGACTGAGTGTGATCACACTGTAGCTATAGCATCTTAATAGGAAAGGGACGCCCGCTAGAAAGAATTGCGGACGTCCCTTTATCATTTGGAGCTGAATGTGAAGTGCATACAAGTAGGTGAGTTGTGATGAAAGTTTGTCCAGTCCTACAGGAGCCTGTCAGAGTGACGCAGAGGCCTTTGCAGGGACAGTAGTAGCAAACTTCAAGCCATCTGACAAAAGCTTAACAAAGCCTCAGGAAAGTCACACGGAGTCTCAAAGCACCACAACGGAGCCTCACCGAGCTTAGAATGCCTCTGAATGCAGCAGATGAGCCTATATGGTCTCAGATTGCTACAAATGCCTCAACGGAGCTCTGAAGAACAAAGTTCTGCCTTTGAGCTAACTCTTTATGTGCTTATCAACTTCGTTCGAGCCAACAGTGAGCTTAGCGGTGGTCGACAGGGCTCCCCACTTGTGCGATTCTATACATATATTCGATCCGGCCAACGTACTGGTAGCTTGATTAGCCTTTAGCTGCTAACAGATCACAAAATGCCTTGCCATAGGGCGGAAGGTCCGGCGGCCGACGTGCAGAGACGATATGTCCGTCTGTTACGACAGCCTCGTCTTTCCAGATTGCGCCTGCGTTCTCCATATCGTCGCGGATGCCTGGCGTCGAGGTCACAGTGACACCATTCAGTATTTTTGCGGAGATCAGCACCCAGCCGGCATGACAAATCTGGCCGATGATCTTATGATCAGCATTCATTTCCTGAACAAGGTTGATTACCTTGGGGTAGCGTCTTAGCTTATCAGGCGCCCAGCCGCCAGGTACCAGAATGCCATCATAATCACGGCTATCCAGCTCATCGAATGCATATTCTGCCTCCGCAGGGACCCCGTATTTACCGATGTAAGTCTTGCCCTTCTTCTCACCTGCGAGATGCACCTCTCCTCCCTCTTCACGAACTCGATGGACGGGATACCACAGCTCCAAATCTTCGAATTCTTCATCTACCAGTGCAATTACTTTTTTTCCAGCCAATCTCATGTGTACACATCCCTTCTTCTGCTTTATGCTTTTAATATAACATTCGACGTGTAATACACCAAACGGACAGGGCTCCGTGCTGGAATTCGATAATTTATCCGTTTTTTTCGCGAAGTATGGCAATTTGTTCAACTTCTGTACAAAGGCAGGGAAATGAAGGCCAGAGGTCGAATCTCAAATGTATTGGCGTAGAATTAGATAATGGGGTGTATTGGAAAATGCGCAAGCATTGTAGTTGCGGGCGGGCGATGGGTCTGGAGTTACGAGTGATTATCTATGCCCGCAAGGTCAGAATCAGACATGTTCCTGTATATGTATGTGAGGAATGCTGTGGTTACGAGATCATGCCACAGGTTGCCGGACGTATGAAAGCCTTGATTGCGGAGCTTGGAAAGTCTCCCTCCCGGCAAAGCATATCGTTTGCTCAGCGGAATGAGCTGGCGGATGTCATACGTCTGTTCATTGCAGATGAGACCGATGCCCCTGGCGAGCATTGGGAACAGCGCTTTGAAGCCGCAAGGCAGGACAGGATTAATCTCTTGCTGGATCTTTATCGTGTTGCTTCCCAAAGTGGGGACGAGGCGTGGAAGTCACAGCTTCAAGAGAGGCTGGCTCAGCTCCCGGATTGCACCAATGATCCGTTGTTAACTGACGCTTGATACTTTTCATGAAAATTTTCATGGCCATCATTGGATTTTGCATGCACTTTTTGTTACCATGTAATTATGACTATCAGTGAAAGGAATGCATGTCCAATGGCTACTTTGAACCCGATCCACACTTCGGAGCAATTACACGCGGTACTGGACGCATCTTCGGACAAGCCTGTGCTTGTGTTCAAACACAGCACACGCTGTCCAATCAGTGCCCGTGCGCATCAAGAGGTAGAGAATTATCTGCGTTCCGCCAACGACAATTTTGAATACGGTATCATCCTTGTGGTTGAGGATCGTCCAGTGTCTCTGGAGGCAGCTGAGGTACTTCAAGTGAAGCATGAATCACCTCAGGTTATCCTTGTGAAGGATGGCTCAGTCGTCTGGCATACCTCCCATTCGGATATTACAGCTGGAACGCTTCAAGACACCCTGAGTCAGGTCTAAGAAGGCCTGTCATTGCGCAATTAAGGTTTTTGTCGTATCATGTTTTAAAATAGTATTTTGCACACATTGCTTCAAAATTCCACTGAATCTCATTATTCTATGCAGTATGGTACATAGGCAACTCCGGGATATGATTATACTGGCAGTACCGATTCGGATGGTAGATGCGAAATACATAACGGTACCTGGAGAACTGCAACGAAAATTTATCGGCAATGGAGAGAAGGAATGTGACGGTAACGATCTATGATGTTGCTCGCGAAGCAGGCGTGTCGATGGCGACCGTATCCCGCGTAGTCAACAATAACCCTAACGTAAAGCCCCAGACCCGCAAGAAGGTGTACGAAGCTATTGAGCGCCTCGGCTATCGTCCGAATGCTGTCGCAAGGGGACTCGCAAGTAAGAAGACCACGACCGTTGGGGTCGTGATTCCGGATATATCTAATTCGATTTTTGCGGAGATTGCGCGTGGTATCGAGGATATAGCTAACATGTACCACTACAATATTATCTTGTGTAACGCTGATAAACGTAAAGAGAAGGAAATCCGCGTCATTAATACGCTACTAGAGAAGCAGGTGGATGGACTGCTCTTCATGGGAGGTACGGTGACGGACGAGCATATTCAAGCGTTTCAGTCGTCCGCTGTGCCTATTGTATTGTGTGCAACGAGCGACGAGAAGGGCTCTTATCCATCCGTGGATATCGATCACGAAGCTGCAGCATTTGACGCAGTCAGCACACTGATTCGTCACGGACACCGTCAGATCGCGATGATCAGTGGAACCCTTCAAGATCCTGCTAACGGCTATGCGCGTTTCCAAGGTTATAAGAAGGCGCTTGAAACAGCTGGAATTGAGTACCAGGAGGACCTGGTGCGTATTGGCAACTATCGTTATGAATCTGGCGTGGAAGCGATGAAATATTTTCTTGGATTGAAGAAAAAACCGTCCGCTATTTTCGCAGCTACAGACGAAATGGCTATTGGTGCCATTCACAGCATTCAGGATGAAGGCTTGAAGGTGCCGGATGATTTCTCCATCATTAGTGTGGATAACATTCGTATGGCCTCCATGGTGCGGCCTCAGCTTACTACAGTCGCGCAGCCGATGTATGATCTTGGCGCGGTAGCAATGCGTCTGTTGACTAAGCTGATGAAGAAGGAAAATGTGGAGAATCCACGCGTAATTTTGCCGCATGAGACGATTCTGCGTCTGTCTGTAAGCTCTGTGGACTAGATTAGACCTATAGATACAATATATGACTTGATCTTTTGCGTGCAAGGGATCAAGCAGGAAGAAAGCTCCTTTACGGGAGCTTTTTTTTCGAAATCAGACCTTGGAGGAGTCGCTCAATAGATCCAGCAGGGAAAAGGAGAGAACGTAATCATGAGTGAAGTGATAGGGATTATTGGAGCGATGGATGAGGAGATTGAATTGCTGCTGTCCTCAATGGAACAACAGAATCGAGTAGAGCGGGCAGGAATTACCTATGTCGAGGGAGAGATTGAGGGGCGGCGAGTGGTTATCTGCAAATCAGGTGTCGGCAAGGTGAACGCGGCGGTGACTACACAGATTCTCATTGATCGCTTTCAGACGACGACTATTCTCTTTACAGGAGTGGCTGGTGCCATCGAACCAGAGCTGAATGTGGGTGACATAGTCATTTCATCGACCTGTATGCAGCATGACATGGATGTCACGCCGCTTGGATTCGCGAAAGGGATCATCCCTTATCAGGAAGTCTCGGAATTTGCAGCCGACCCCGCACTGATTCAATTGGCAGAGCAAGCATGTACGGTTCTCGGAGCCAATTACCGAATTGGGAAGGTGCTGTCTGGCGATCAGTTCATTGCCAGTGTGGAAAAGGTAGCATCTCTATATCAGGAGATGCAAGGGGCCTGTACAGAAATGGAGGGAGCAGCAGTGGCACAGGTATGCCATATGCACCGCATCCCATTCGTCGTTCTCCGATCCATGTCGGATAAGGCGGATGGCTCAGCCCATACCAGCTTTGCAGAGTTCACAGTAGAGGCATCCCGGCGCTCACATGCCATCGTAGATTACATGCTCAAGCATCTCCCGATCCACTAAGCTGCTATGCGTGCTGACCGCGGAAGCTACCTACTGAAACAGAAGCGACCTCCTGCTTCAAGCGAAGGTAATAGGTTGGTGGTGGTTGTGCAGGTTCACTAGGTTCACTTCACCACCAACCTTTGCTGTAAGCGGATGTATGGCTAATACATTTTACGTCGCTGAAAACGAACCCGATCAAAGGCTTCCTCGGAGGATAATGAGACATTCGGCCCCACACGGACCATAAGGCAGTTCGCAGGATGTGAACAAATCTCAGGGTCATCGGTCGCGTACCAGACCATCCCCACACATTTCATAAGCTGCTCCATCATTCTTCGATAGTCCCACACGGATAGCTTCGAGCCTTGTAAATCCCAATGCCAATAATACTCTGTCGTATATACGATATAATCATCGAGCTGTCCTTCACGAAATCCTGTCTGGATGAGTGCACGACCGATCCCGGTGGAGCGATAATCAGAAGCTACTTCTATGGCTCCCAGTTCCAGCAGGTCATCCATATTGGCCTCCGACCAGCGCTCCAGCTCGTCAGGATAATGGAAGGTGACATATCCGACAATGGTTGAATCCGTTCTGGCGATAATGACTCTTCCTTCTGGCAGAGCGGCAATCTCCATCAAAGCCTCATGCTGCTCCCGTGGTCTACGGAAGGCATCGAGCTGCTCATGGAGCTGAAGTCCCTCCAAATATTCGGCGGCTACCGGACCCTCCACCACCAATGGTATTTCGGCATGCGGAAGCTGCTGCTGCTGGTATATTTTCGTATGCTGCATGAACAGGCTCCTTTCCTCGAAATGATGTCGGATTTACCTGTCTTCCCCTTTTTATAGCAAAAAAACAATTCTTTGAAAAGAATAGCGGTCACAAGTGTGCTATGCTATACTGATTTAGACATAAAAAGTTCACATTTTTCCAATAGCCAAAATAAACGAGCAAGATGAGGAATCTCATTTATCAGTCGTGAGGAGGCGAGAATTCATGCATAATGAATCAATGGAAAGTGTTGTTTACGGTTCCAATATGGGCAATTATGAACAAGCCTGCAAGCGTTTTCAGTGGGAGGAGATAGAACGCCACTTCACCTGGTATACGACAGGTAAGGTGAATATGGCACATGAAGCCATTGATCGGCACGTATATGAGGGGCGGGGGCACAGGACGGCGCTGCTCTATGCTGATGATGTCCGTGAGGAATCCTACACCTTTATGCAGCTATGTATGGAATCCAACCGCTCAGGTAATGTACTGCGTAAATTTCAGATTGGCCGCGGGGATCGTGTATTTGTGTTCATGCCACGTTCACCGGAGCTGATAATTGGCTTGCTAGGAATTTTGAAGGTGGGGGCCATCGCGGGGCCGCTATTTGAAGCGTTTATGGAGACAGCTGTTAAGGATCGGCTGGAGGATAGCTCAGCAGTGGCGATTATAACGACACCAGAGCTGTTACCACGTATTCGGCGCGAGGAGCTGCCGAACCTGAAGCATATTTTTGTAGTAGGAGACAATGTGAATATAGAGGATGGACTCATTGACTGGAAGCACGAGATGGGTGAGGCCTCCTATGAGCTGGAGCCGGAGTGGCTGGATCGGGAGGACGGATTAATCATTCATTACACCTCTGGCTCGACAGGCAAACCGAAGGGAGTGTACCATGTCCAAAATGCCATGATTCAGCACTACTATACAGGCAGACAGGTGCTTGATCTGCGTGAGGATGATATCTATTGGTGCACAGCTGACCCAGGGTGGGTGACAGGAACCTCTTACGGTATCTTCGCCCCCTGGCTGAATGGAGCAACCAATGTCATTCGAGGAGGGCGCTTTAACCCGCAGCAATGGTACCGCACGATTGAGCGCTATCAGGTAACGGTATGGTACAGTGCACCGACCGCTTTTCGCATGCTGATGGGTGCAAGTGCGGATATTCTGGATAAATATGATCTGACCAGTCTACGGCATGTCATGTCCGTCGGAGAGCCGCTGAATCCGGAGGTCGTTCGTTGGGGCTGGAAGGCCTATGGCCAGCGCATACATGACACATGGTGGATGACGGAGACGGGCGGTCAGCTCATCTGCAACTACCCGGAGATGGCGATCAGGCCTGGCTCCATGGGTAAGCCGCTACCAGGGATTGAAGCTGCTATTCTGGATGAACAGGGGCACAGGCTCCCACCGAATCATATGGGACATCTGGCGATTCGAACCCCATGGCCTTCCATGATGAAAGCGATCTGGAATAACCCGGATAAGTATCAGGAATATTTCCGCTTTGAGGGCTGGTACGTATCTGGAGATTCTGCCTATATGGACGAGGATGGATACTTCTGGTTCCAGGGGCGGATTGATGATGTGATCAATTCCTCTGGGGAACGGATCGGCCCCTTTGAGGTAGAGAGCAAGCTGGTAGAGCATCCTGCAGTTGCAGAGGCTGGGGTGATCGGCAAGCCTGACCCTGTTCGTGGAGAGCTGATTAAGGCGTTTGTAGCTTTGCGTGAGGGCTATGCAGCGACAGAAGAGCTGAAGGCTGAGATTTACCAATTTGTAAAAGAGGGTCTCTCGGCGCATGCGGCTCCCCGTGAGATTGAATTCAGGGAAAAGCTGCCCAAGACACGCTCTGGCAAGATTATGCGACGTGTACTCAAGGCCTGGGAGCTAAACCTGCCTACAGGAGATCTATCAACGATTGAGGACTGATATGAACACTTATTAATTCTATCCTCTACAAAAAAAGAAACCATCCTTATGATGAAATGGAGATTACAACCATTTCGAATCATAGGATCGGTTTCTTTTTTTTATTATTTATCTACGCCTCACCAATCAAGGAGTCTTTGTGGCAGGAGAAAGTCCTGATTCACCCGCTGCGTTGATAGCGCTGATTCGGAATGAGCCTTTATTGAGACTGTGTGAGTTGTAATTGAAATGGGTACTCTGAGCAGTCCCTAAGAAATTAAAGGCATCTTTGCCGTCCTCACTATAGTAAATGTTATACCCTTGAATTCCTTCAGCCGAGGCATTCCCCTGCCAGGACAGGGAGATTCCACTAGCTGTTGCTTGCACTTGAGGTGCGGCTGGAGCTGAAGGAGGTCCAGCAGGTACTACAGGCTCACCAGTCTGGTCAGGTGGTGTGCTGTCAGGCGGTGGAGCAGCACCCGCAGTGACGGTAGCGCTAGGCGCAGATTCTCGACCAGCGACGTCTACAGCCGTAACATAATAGCGGCCTGTGCCTGCCGTGAACACCTTGCTAGCATCTGCCATGACGACTTTGCCTTGGCGTCTGAAATCTCCACCTGTAGACCGGTAGAGTCTATAGCCGACGACATCCTTATTTGGACTTGCGCTAAACGTGATGATGGCGTTCCCGTCCTTCGTCCCTGCACTTACATTGGATGGAGGAGATGGATCACTGCCGTCATCGGATCTCGGATCGACATCCGTCGGCATATCCGCCGTAGCATCCTGCGGCAGATAATAGGAGATATCTCTGCGTCCTTTGACATAAGGCAAGGCCTTCTGCAGCTCCTTAATCAGCTCCGAGATCGGTTTCTCACGCTTGATTACTGTACGTTCCTTCAGCATATCGTCAGGAGTGCCATCTTTAGGGATGTAATTGACACCATTGAAGGTAATATATTTTGCTCTCGAAATTCCATCGTCACGTTCCTTAGGAACGAATTTGCTGTTGAATTTGTCAGTCACAAAGCGGTCTGTCATAGCAGTTGGAATCTTACCGCTGTAAGCCGATACAGTTCTGGTTACGATCCCGTCTGGGACAGGGAATGACTTGGTTGTGAACAGTTCAGGACGCTGCTCGACGACTTCATTCATAATCTGGGCCCACAGCCGGCGTGCACGTTCCTTCTGAGCTGTTGTCTCCAGCTTATGCTCCTGATACTTGTAGCCAACCCAGACGCCTAGAGTAACATCTGGTGTAAAGCCCTCGAACCACACATCCGTATAGGATTGCGTCGTTCCGGTCTTGCCTGCAATCGGAATATTGCTGTGCTTGAAGTTGCGCTTTACCAGCCCACCTGTACCCTCAGTCACGACAGTTCTCAGCATATCGGTCATCAGATAGGCTGTCTGTGGTGAGAAGACGCGAACAGGCTCGTGCTCCTTCTTGTATACAACATTGCCGTTAGAGTCGACAATCTTGGCAATCATGTAGGCATCATTGAATTGTCCGCCGTTGGCAATCGCACCATAAGCATTTGTCAGCTCTTCAACGGTCACGCCATATTTCATGCCGCCCAGTACCCCGGTCTGTGCCTGATAATCACTATCCTCGATGGTGGTGATCCCTAGCTTCTTGGCAAAATCCCAAGCATCCTTAATACCAACCTTCTCGTTGAAGATCTTGAGCGCTACGGTATTCATCGACTTATTCAGCGCATAGCGTGCTGTGACAAGTCCTTCATAACGATTGTTAGAGTTCTTGGGAATATGATAGCTGTTCGAGCTGTTCTTCAGAATAATAGGGGAATCATCAAGGACACTTCCTGGCTGAACTGCTCCACTATCCAGAGCTGGCAGAAAGGCTGCAATGGGCTTCATTGCTGAACCGGGCTGCCTAACCATCTGCGTAGCGTAGTTCATCTGTTCCTCGTTGAAATCCCGTCCCTCGATCATTCCCAGGATGGCGCCTGTTTTATGATCAATAAGGATAGCTGCTGTCTGTTCCATCCCCTTGTTCTTGCTGGTTGGAGAGAAGTTGTTAGCGTTCTCCGAGATCGTATGCATCGCCTTATACACCGTCTTGTCGATTGTAGTGTAGACGCGATAACCACCTGTACGGAGTTGGTCCATAGCTTCCTGCAGGCGCTCACTGCTATTGCCTTGCGTGTCTGCATTCGCTGTCTGCTCGGAATTGTTCATGACAGACATTAGCACCTGTGCTGCTTGACGTTCCGTTTCCAACATTAGATAAGGATAGGTGTTATATGCCTTGACGGTGCGTTTGGCCAGCGATCCTTTGACGTCAAAGGCCAGTGCTTCCTGATACTGAGCTTGTGTAATCTTGTTCTCCTGCAGCATCCGGCTCAGCACGAGCTTCTGTCGATTCATCGCCCTATTGAAGTTCTCTTCAACGAATTCACCCTTGCTGTTATAAGCAGAATATCTAGTCGGAAGCTGAGGCAGACCTGCCAGATAAGCGGCTTGAGCGATGTTAAGCTCCTTCAGATCATTAATATTGAAAATACCTTTGGAGGCAGCCTTGATACCGAATACATTATATCCGTTGGAGCCTTTGCCGAAGGGGACTTTATTCAGATAGGCACTGATAATTTGATCCTTCGTCATGAATCGTTCCAGACGCAGGGACAGGAGGATTTCCTTCACCTTGCGATCCTCGGTCTGATCAAGACTCAGGAAGACTCGACGTGCCAACTGTTGGGTCAGTGTACTGCCGCCTGTCTGAACGGATTCGTTCAGCACCCTTTGTTTGACAGCGCGAAGTGTTCCAGAGATATCTACACCTTTATGTTCATAAAAACGATTGTCCTCGATGGCAATGACAGAATCAATGACGATCTGAGGAATCTGGTCCAGACTGACTGGACGTCTGTCCTCATCCGTACGAAGCTGTCCGATCGGTGAACCGTCATTGAAATATGCGAAGCCAGTAATCGCATTTTCGCCTATCTGCTGTTCGATCATAGCCCTAGAACGCACGGGGTCATCCTTAACGATGGAAGCGACGTAGCCTGATACGGCTCCACCGGCAAACAGGATGCCCATAAAGGCTAGAACGAATAGCCATTTCATGGTTATGCCCAGTCCGCGGAAAAATTTCCTCCAACGGGATACTTGACGTTTAGGGACTTTTTTGTTCTCATCAGTCATCAAGTCTTCCTCCTTTTAACAGGCACTATTATAGCACAAAAACATGGGTTCGACCCATAAGCACATAAGCCTGTCTTTTGAAAACTGACGATTCAGGAACGCTTATAATTGTAAAAAAAGGCAGGGGAAATACAAAAGTTGATGCAATCAATGTAGTACATCATTCATAAATACGAAAAAAAGGAGAACCTCAAAGAGCTGATTTGCTCTTGAGACTCTCCTTTCGGTAATTCTAGTTACAAATTAACGGTTGTAGAATTCGACGATTTGCTTCTCATCGATATCTTGGGACAGCTCAGCACGCTCTGGCAAACGGATGTATTTACCTTCGAACGCAGCATCGTTGTACTCCAGGTAAGAAGCCAGGTGTGTACGGTTCTCCAATGCTTCCTTGATGGAAGTCATTGTGCGGCTTCTTTCACGAAGACCGATAACATCACCAGGAGATACTTGGTAAGAAGCGATGTCTACCTTTTTGCCATTCACAGTCACGTGACCGTGGGATACCAATTGACGGGAACCCGCACGGGAGTTCGCAAATCCAAGACGGTATACCAGGTTGTCCAGACGACTTTCGAGCAGGAACATGAAGTTCTCACCGGCAATACCTTGCATATTTTGAGCTCTGTTGAACAGTGTGCGGAATTGCTTCTCGCCCAGACCGTACATGTGACGCAGCTTTTGCTTTTCTTGCAGCTGCATACCGTAGTTGCTCATTTTTCTGCGTTGGTTAGGACCGTGTTGTCCCGGTGGGAAAGGGCGTTTCAATTCTTTACCAGTGCCGCTCAGAGAAATACCGAGACGACGGCTTAATTTAAATTTAGGACCAGTGTAACGTGCCATTATAGAGTTAACTCCTTCATAATTAAATTTGAGTCGGGCTCTCTTTGCGCTCTAGAGTGTCTGGCATGTAAATCAGATCATGCACAACTGACAGGAAAGTTCAGCCGCTGTCCTGTGAGCAACACAACAGATGAGGGTGACACAACCGTTTCGCCCAAATTTAAGACCGGAGCAGTAATGTATACCACCCAGTCTTCATCAACAATAAATATTATATGAAACGTAGTGGTAATGTCAAGAAAATAAAAAAAAGAAAACGTCAAAAAATGTCGATAGGTCTAATGGACTAAAAATTTGGGCCGATTCACTGAAAAATGGATGCAAATGCGAAGGGAAAGGAGTAAAATAGAGCATGTCTACATTCCTCGATTGCGTCTTCGTGTTAGATGCCTTTCAGAATTGCGCTAGAAGGAGTTGTACAAGATATCCAGCCTTCTGTTGAGAATTTGTACAGGAGGAGGGTTATATCATTGCTGTGAAGGAGCGCCCGATATGTCAGAATTTCCATCAGCGGATGACAACGTCCTCGTGAGTAACAAGACCAATCCAATAAAGCCGCTGTTAGACGGGCAATGCCCGGATTTTCTTTCTTGGCTGCAAAACATGGACATTACGCCTTTGGATTTTCCATACATTGATAATCTGCTGCTTACCGCATATACAGACTGGATTAGGCAGTCTGAAGGATTAGAGTGGCTACGGAAATTCTCCACAGCCGTATTTAACACCGGAAGTGCACAGATAGCTGGTGCATGGGAGACCGAGGTATATCAAGCCTGTGCGTCAAAAGTACTGACTTCCGGTGCATGTGAGCACACGATTGAAGAATCCCCGGGTGGTATTCGCAACGTCGTCTACGGTGTTCCCTTATTTTCTAGGGGTCATCATGACCTGTTTGCTGTTCTGCTCTTCAAGATACCAGCGCAGGCGACCAGCGTTGCTCCGGGTCCTAGCACAGACTCACTTCAGACGGCTGCATTACATTACCGTAGCGTGTTCTATCAGAAATTCGAGAGTCTGTTCGTTGCAGATCTTCTGCACTCGAAGAATACGGTGGGTGGCCCGTCCAAGACGCCGTCTATTCTATTTCAATTGGTAAAGCGCATGCATGACAAGATCGAAGTGGATGCAGTGCTGGATGAGGTGTTCGACAGTATATCGGACATGTTCCCCGATGTGGAGATTACATTGTATATGGCTCAGGAGAGGCAGAATCTCAATCTGCGGGTAAAACAGCTACTTCTGGATCAGAAGAGCAGCAATGTCAGCGTGAAGGCCTTTGTCAGTGGCCAGCCTGCAGTGGGACAGGTGGACGGTCAGGAGATCACCGAGCTTGGCATCCCATTGAAGGGCAAGCAGGGCACATATGGTGTTGTGCATCTGCAATTGCCGCCAGGGCAGAAGGAAATGAGCGAAATGGATATCAGCCTGATTACGATGATGGCGGACACAGCTGGAGTAGCTTTTGAGAACGCTAACCTGCTGGAGCAGTCCAACCTGCTCATCCAGGAGCTCAGATTGATCAACGAACTTGTCCAACGCCTGAATCAGAGTCTTCAGCTTACCGATATCGTTCATTTTGCCATCTTCGAACTGATGTCCATTTTTCAGGCCGAGAATTGCTGCATTGTGCAGCTTGAAGAAAATGGAGAACATTCAAAAATCATTGGCTGCAACGTGAGGGCTTTTGAAAATAGAGTTCTATATGGAGATTCAGGATTTTCAGGTTATATCCAGAGTTCTGGTGAACCGGTGATCGTCTCCGATTATAGCAAGGAGTCTGCGATTGTGTCCGAGCTAATGAACGAGACGGGCTCGAAATCCATGATTGGTGTGCCGCTGCTCATGAGCGGCAAGGTCCGAGGCTCGATCATGCTGACGCATACACAGCCCTATTATTTCTCGTATAATAACTATAAATTGCTCCAAATGTTCTCGACGCACATCGGACTCGCACTCATGAATGCTTCCTTGCATGCACAGGTGAGAAGATTGGCTAATATGGATATGCTAACAGGATTACACGTACGCCATTATCTGGACAAGGTCATTCAGGAGCATCAGCAGAAGGATTTCTGTGGATCTCTTATTCTTATTGATATCGATCAGTTCAAGCGAGTTAACGATACATTTGGACATCAGAAAGGCGACGATGTGCTGAAAATTGTCAGCGGAATTATTAAGGATAGTGTCCGCAGTGAGGATCTCAGTGCCCGTTGGGGTGGTGAGGAGTTAGCCATCTACTTGCCTCAGTTGGGTATTTACCAGGCTCTTCAGGTGGCCGAGACGATCCGCAAGAAGGTACCAGGAGAGACGGATCCGTCAGTTACCATCTCCTGCGGTATTGCGGAATGGAGCTGGATGGACGACCAGGTCAGCATAGAGAAGCTGTTCTATAGAGCTGATATGGCGTTGTACGATGCCAAGAAGCAGGGGCGCAATCGTACGGTGCTTGAGAATCTGGACGCTGAGCTTATGGGCCAGATCGAATGATATGCAGCAGATGTACAACGATTGGAACCGAATTAGATTCATGAACAGTAAGCTCTCCTAAGCTCGCTGCCACAATGGCTTCGTGCAGGAGGGCTTATTTGTCGCTTCAGCGGCCCAAATCTGTTCTAAGGGCCTATTTCCTCTCCCGACCCTGCTAGGCACAGCTTGCAGACTGTAATTCTGAATATAAGCGGGGTGTGTAGGGAAGCCTATTGTGCTGAACCTAGAATTTGGGGAGGCGGTAGGTATGCGAGGATGGCGAGTATACGCAGTGATCATCATCTGTACACTTCTGGCAGAGGGCTGCTTGCATGCAGATCAGGGCCACACGCCGCAGGAGCTGTACAGAATGGCTTCAGCTGGGATCGCGGGTAAGGAACGTATGAGCTTCCGCGGAATGGCCGCGATTAGGAGATCTAACAGCAGCTTGTTTGAGCAGCAGATACATTATGAGGGTTCTTTACGTGGGCATGATGTCGTGGAGATTCGGACAATACTACCGTCGGAGGAAGCAACGCTTGCCCCCGGACACAAGACGTCTAGCGAGCACAAGCCTTTTTCTATTGAAAACAAAGGCGGGCCAAAATCAATGATGCGGCGTGAACGAGGCAAGTGGCAGTTGAATTCATTGGGCACCAGGGAGTGGGATGGGACAGTGGGGCGATTCAATCCTTTTCATCAATTAAGTCAGCTGGACCGCTACAATAAGCTTGTATCATTGGAAAGCGGTTCTCCCCGCGGTGTCAAAATGCTTCGGATTGAATTGACTCCGGCCGATGCTAAGCAAATGCTTCGTGATGAATTGACTACGGAGATGGAGAGTATGGAGACCCATTATTTGAAGCAACTGCAGCAAATGAATGCAGTAGCCACCGTTCATAAAGATGAGCTACGCCAGGAGATTCAGCATACCCGCAAGCAGGAGCAGAGCGAGATGCTGAACAGACTTGAGGATGCCGAGGTACGTGCCGTCTATCACATGACCATTGATAGGGCTACCAGTCTGCCATTGCGTCTGTCCTCCGAGACGAAGTTAAGCTATAAGAAGGATCCGGAACAGGGAGAAGCATTGGTGACAGATGTTTTTTTTGAAGGGTATTAAGTTGTGTGAAAGAACGTGATACAATAAATAATGAAAAATTAACCTGTGTTCAAATGTGCATTTGCAGGTGATTACATAATGGCTAACACTGTAAATTAAAAGCTTGCAAAATGCCTAGGAATGAATGGACAAAGCAAGCATAGAGGAGAGAGTTTATGAAGGACCCAAGAATTTTAAAATTGGCAGAGACACTTGTCGGCTATTCTGTTGATGTTCAGCCAGGCGAGAATATTTTGGTAGAGATGATCGGTTCGGAGCGGGATTTGCTTAACGCCATCATTGAGGAAATAGCTAAGCGTGGGGGAAATGCCTTCGTTGAGCTGACGGATCGCAGGGTGCAACGAGTGATGCTGCGCAATGCCAATCGTGAGCAGATTGAGACATGGGCAAAGCTGGACCTGGAGCGTATGAAGCAAATGCACGGATACATTGGTATTCGCGCAGGCGAAAATGTAAATGAACTATCCGATGTTCCAGAGGACAAGATGAAGCTGTACAACTCATTGTACTCGCATCCGATACATAGTGAACAGCGTGTCAAGCATACCAAATGGGTAGTTCTTCGTTATCCTAATGCAAGTATGTCTCAGCTGGCGAATACAAGTACAGAGGCCTTTGAGGACTTCTATTTCGATGTATGCACGCTGGATTATGCCAAGATGGATAAAGCACAGGACGCGCTTGCTGACCTGATGAGCCGTACAGACAAGGTGCGTATTACCGGACCGGGAACAGACCTGTCCTTCTCGATCAAAGATATTGGAGCTATCAAGTGCTCAGGCAAACGCAATATTCCCGATGGAGAGGTCTATTCTGCTCCTGTCCGTAATTCGGTTAATGGTACGATCAGCTACAATACACCGACTCTGTACAATGGTGTGACTTTCGACAATGTGAAATTCCGGTTCGAGAACGGAAAAATTGTTGAAGCAGAGAGCAACAACAGCAGCAAGCTGAATGAAATCCTGGATACAGACGAAGGCGCACGTTACATTGGTGAATTCGCAATTGGCTTCAACCCGTACATTTTGACACCAATGAAGGACATCCTGTTCGACGAGAAGATTGCCGGCAGTCTGCACTTCACACCAGGTCAGGCTTATGAAGAGGCTGATAACGGCAACCGCTCCTCCATTCACTGGGATCTGGTGTTCATTCAACGCCCTGAATATGGCGGCGGAGAGATCTACTTTGACGATGTCCTGATTCGCAAGGATGGCATCTTCGTCTTGCCTGAATTGGAGTGCTTGAATCCAGATCAGCTGAAATAGGATTAATTTCTTGCTGAGAAAGCGGATTCAATGTATCATGAATGGAGTAATAAATCATATGATACAACAAGGTAATCCAGTTAAATCGGAGGGATTCATATGTCCAGTAACAATGCAGCAGTAGTAGAAATCGCCCAGACCGCAGGTAAGTTCACATCGTCCATCGTGCTTCATTCGGACAACAAGTACATTGATGTGAAGAGTATTCTGGGATTGTTCACCACACTGGTGAATAGCCACAGCTACGAGCTCCATGTGCACGGACCAGATGCAGATGAGGCTAAGAAAGCTATGGCAGAGGTATTTGCCAAGCACGGCATGGAAATTCAAGTCGTGACTGACTAGATCGATCAGATTCGATCTGTGTAGCTTCAAAACTAGTTATATTAGTGCATTGCGGGTGTCGCCCTTATAGGGCGGCACCTGTTTTAATAATGGGGCATCAGTGCCTCCGAAAATGTTGCTTTTTATGCTTTTCCCTGTCTGTACGGATATTGTGGGACGTTTTTTAAGCAGAGGTTCTTGTATTGACGCCTGAATTCGTCTAATATTAAAGACAGGATGTCTTTAGGTTATACCAAGACAGAGGGGGGAAGAATGTGACTTCATCTGATTTGCAAGAGCAGCTACACCTGAAAGCAATCAGTCTTCTTCAGGAAGATGCGGATAAAATACAGAAGCTTATTGAAGTACAGATGGAGAATCTGGCTACCCGTTACTGCCCTCTCTATGAGGAAGTTCTGGATACCCAAATGTATGGTTTTTCCAAGGAGGTAGACTTTGCTGTTCGTGCAGGACTTCTTCCAGAGCATGCGGGCAAACAGTTGGTGAGCAAGCTGGAACGCAATTTGGCTCTTCTGTATGAAGCAATGAACAACAAAGAGGAGTAGCTTTGTAGCTGCTGAAGCGATACAGGAGCATGCAGATCATACCTGCATGCTTTTTTTGAGGTCCTAGCTCCAGACTATAAAAAAGGCGATTCTCTATTTCTAGAGAGCCGCCTTTTTTAAGATGCAATTGAACGGCGATGGACGTTTTTTTTATTCGTAGCAGGCATACCAGCTTCAGCTTATGAGAAGGGGCTCCTCCTCTTTATACCAGATAAAAGGATACACCGAGAATGAAGTAGACAGCCAGCAGCATCAGCCCCTCATACCAGTTAGTCGATCCATCCTGTGTGATGGATTTGGCAATGAATACAGATACCCCGATGGCAACGAGCTCAATGGTGGTGAACACAATATCCATGGTATTTCCCATGAAATAACTAATGAAGATCAGGACGGGTGCCACAAATAAAGCAATTTGCAGGCTGCTACCGACAGCAATCTCGACAGAAGCCCCGATCTTATTCTTCATGGCGAGCATGATGGCTGCGCTATGCTCCGCTGCATTCCCGATGATCGCCACTAGGAAGGCCCCCACAAACAATTCACTCAAGCCAAACTGTGTGGTAAACGTCTCCAGTGTGCCGACCAGCCACTCGCTGACGAAGGCAACCATAATCGTGGCAATGACCAGATAGATAATGGAGGTTCGCTTGCTCCAGGCAGGAGCGTGCTCATGTGGGAGCTCCTCATCCTTCTGATCCGTTACATCCGATAAATAATCTTTATGAGTAATCATCGAGAAGAGCAGCCAGGCAAGATAGGCCACAATTAACACACCTGCTACGATTAGGCTGAGGGTGTCGGTATCTTGATCAGTAATGGAGTGTGTCTTTAGGAATACAGCCGGAATGAACAGCGAAATGACCGCCACTACCATCAGAGAGCCACTGAGCCCAGCTAATGAAACGTTGTAATTCTGAACCTTGTGCTTCAAGCCACCTGCGAACAGGCTAGCACCCAGTACGAGCAGCAGGTTGCCGATGATCGAGCCTGTGAGGCTTGCTTTTACCATATCATACAGACCTTCACGAATCAGGAAGATGGCAATAATCAATTCGGCAGCATTCCCGAAGGTGGCATTTAGAAATCCTCCCAGCCGCTGGCCTGCGTAGTGGGCTACACTTTCGGTTGCTTTGCCAAGGAAGCCCGCTACCAGGATTACAGATGCGGCAGACAGGATAAACTGGATAATGGGACTCCATCCTGCGTAATAACCAATAGCGCTCAGCAGGAAAAATACAATGAGAAGAATGGGATACAACGGCTTGGACATGTTGTGTGCACCTCGTTTATATAGATGAGTCTTTCATATGTAAATCCTTGCTCAATTAATATAACCAGAACGACATAAAAGATAAACGAGGTATGACACTGTATCCTCGTAAAGGCTGTACGGGGATAGGCTCTCCAAATATTCACAAAGAGATGCATAACAGGGTTTGCATTTGCAGTGGGGAAGGATTTACAATACGAGTATGAAGGTGAAGGGGGATGTGTGGCATGGCAGAACAACTGCAATTAGAGAGCGGAAGTATCCGAGTATCCAACGATGTCGTCGCCAAGATCGCAGGACTTGCTGCGCTGGAGACGCCTGGCATTGCTGCAATGTCGGGAGGATTGTCTGATGGATGGGCGAAAAGATTAAGCGGCAAAAATGTTCAAAAAGGTGTGACTGTTGAAGTTGGTCAGCTGGAAGCCGCCATTGATCTCCGCATCATGGTTCTCTATGAAACACCGATCCACGAGGTCTGCCGCATGCTCCAGCAGAATGTACGGGAAGCGGTTGAGACCATGACGGGCCTCAAGGTTGTTGAGGTTAACGTCAAGGTGGAAGGCGTAGTATTCAACAAGGAAGATGAACTCTAATTGGCATACAGTGTTCCTGATTTGTGAATCGGGGTGTATGTTCCAAGGGCTACATGATAGCACCAACCAGTAAACGAGACATTATAATTGATGTAACATTGCATGCTGGGTTGCAAAAAAGACTGACGGATTATTAATCCGTCAGTCTTTTTGTGGAGAAATGTGCACTCAGCGGCTCAGCGTGAACGATTAGCGCGCTTACGCTCGAACGGTGTTGAAGGGGTCTGAGTTCGTATCTGAACTCCGGTCGTCCGTTCTTGTATGCTCTGCCTGGAATTCTCCCGGGAAATGCTAAGCATGATTCCCATAGATAGCATCATGACAAGCAATGATGACCCCCCGTAGCTGATGAACGGCAAAGTAACACCTGTCATCGGGATGGTCTGGGTAACACCGCCGATGTTAATGAAAGCTTGAATCGCAATCAGTCCCATTATACCTGTGCCGACAAGGGTGCCGAACGAATCATGGCAACGCAAGGCCACAAGCATGCCTCGCCAAATGAAGTATAGATATAATAGCAGAAACATCGTAGTTCCAATAAAGCCAAGCTCTTCACCGATGACTGAGAAAATAAAGTCATTAAATGGATTCGGGAGATAATGCAGCTTCACGATACCTTGTCCAAATCCAGAGCCTGTCACGCCACCCTCACCGATGGCTCTTAGCGATTGCAGCAAATTATAGCCTGAGCCCTGTTGGTCTTTTTTCGGGTCAAGGAAGGCTTCGATCCGTCCCACCTTATAATTAGTGCCACCGCCCGGCTGATCGTTGGGAGTCAGCGAGCTAAGGAGTGACCCGGCTCCAAACACGATTCCTGCCCCTAGAACGAACAACAGTACAGAGCCTACAATATGCTTGAGACTGGCTCCGCCCGTATAGATAATTAGGCCACAGGTTGCTACCAGTATGAAGCAAGACCCTAAATCCGGCTGGAGCATAATCAGACCGGCCACGAAGCCAACAATAACCATTACAGGTATGTATCCCGTACGCAAATCTCGAAATTTCTCACCTTTCTTGGCGATTAATGCCGATAGGTAAAGGATAATTGAGATTTTGGCAAGCTCAGTAGGCTGTATGCCGAACAATCCCAGGTTGAACCAGCTCTTGGCCCCATTCAGCTTGCTCATGAACAATACCAGTATTAGTAGAAGAACAGTAACGAAGAATAAAGGTACAAATAGCTTCTTGTATTTCTCCATTCGGATGTTCATGGCAACAAGCATTACGAAAAGGCCTAACACAGCAAATCCTGCCTGGCGCTTTGCAAAATAGAGTGCATCGTTGTTGTATTTTTCGTTCAGAAGGGCAACGCTCGAACTGGAACTGAATACCATGATTACGCCGAAACCGACCAGCAGTAATGTCAGTATTAGCAGTTGGAAATCGGGCGTACCTCTACGTCGCACCGGTTTCGTTTGTGTCATCTTAGCTACCCCTTGGTGAACGCCTCGACTTACTTGCCGAGCGCTCATGTATTCTTTACCATCATAGTATTTTTGGGGGGCTTCTGCAAGCGTATTAAGGCTGGTCTGCCTGTGCGCAATCAGGTTGAGCTGTCTAGGTATCAGAAGCTTGAATGTTCTGGTACAATAGGATGAAAGAAAAGCTGCCAAGGAGCGGCTCGCACATGAACATACATATAGTGCAAGGAAGAGTGGATCAAGGAGGAACGTAGCATGACAGAACTAGCGGGCTTTGAGGGTTTGCAGGAGCAGATGGTCAGTTGGCGAAGACATTTGCACAGACATCCTGAGGTGTCTTTTCACGAAAGCAGGACAGCAGCTTTTGTGGTAACACATCTGCGGGAGTGGGGGGTTGAAGTGCGCGAGCATGTCGGGGGACACGGAGTGATCGGGATCATTCGTGGGGACCGACCAGGGCCTGTCGTAATGCTTCGAGCCGATATGGATGCTCTGCCGATTCAGGATGAGAAGGACTGCGAGTACCGTTCAACCGTGGACGGAGCGATGCACGCATGCGGACATGATGGACATACAGCTATGCTGCTGGGGACAGCTCGTTACTTTGCACAGCATCGTCATGAGCTGGCAGGCGAGATCCGTTGCCTGTTCCAGCCTGCCGAGGAGCTGCTTCCTGGCGGGGCGCTGCAGGTTATTAAGGATGGCGCGCTCGACGGTGTAGATGCCATCTATGGAATTCATCTGTGGACTCCGTTACCTAAGGGAACAGTGGCTAGCTGTGCGGGGGCTATGATGGCGGCGGCGGATGATTTTTATATTGATATTCATGGAAAAGGCGGTCATGGCGGCATGCCCCAGCACACGAATGATACGGTAGTGGCCGGAGCAGCACTCGTCATGCAGCTTCAAAGCATCGTCAGTCGTTCTATTGATCCGCTGCAGCCTGGAGTGCTGACCATCGGTACGATTCTGGGCGGTGCTGCGCAAAATGTAATTGCTGAGCGCTGTCAGCTGAGCGGAACGGTGCGGACGTTCGATGAGCATACTCGAGCCTTGATGAAAGAAAGGCTGCATAGCCTAACAGAGCAGATCACAGCAGCCTATAATACAAAGGCTGAAATTAAATATATTATGGGCTATCCGCCAGTGGTAAATAATAAAGAGGAAGCTGCGCGTTTCTTCCACGAGGCCACGTCCATATTTGGTGCCGAGCAGGTGCAGGAGACACCCAAGATTATGCCTGCTGAGGATTTTGCTTATTATTTACAGCAGCTGCCCGGCTGCTTCATGTTTGTTGGAGCAGGCAACCCGGACAAGGGGGCTTCTTTTCCGCATCATCATCCCAAGTTCGATTTTGATGAGGATGTCTTGCTGGGCGGGGTCCGGCTGTTCATAGCGATGGCTAAAAGCTTTGCAAGAGAGTATATTAATAAGCACGAATGACTTCATGATCAAATGGATACGCTACTGAACGAAAGGAGGGTATCCCTTATGAAGAAAATTCAAGAAGTAATGACAAAGGATTGTGTAACAGCGACGCCGAACGATGATATTTTTGAGGTGGCTGTGAAGATGCGTGATCATGATACCGGATTTATTCCTGTCGTCGACAGTGATGCAGGACGCCGATTGGTAGGTGTGGTGACAGACCGAGATCTGGTCATCCGTGGTTATGCAGACAAGCATCCCGGCTCTGCAAGCGTGGAACGCGTAATGACTACGGGAATTCGTACCGCCTCTCAGGACATGACAGTAGATGAAGCTGCGGAGCTCATGGCGGATCAAGCGATACGTCGTGTTCCCGTTACAGAGGGAGACCGTCTGATTGGCATTGTCTCTATTGGTGACCTGGCAGTCCGTGATATTTTTGCGGATAATGCAGGAGAAGCATTGAGTAAAATTTCGGAGCAGCATTTCCATTAAGACAAATGTACCCATCATCACACATGCGGTAGCCACGGAAGTTCAACCTGATCCTCAGGTTGGGCTTCTTGTTTATGATTGGCGATACCGCAAGGTTGTCGGGATACTGCTTCTTAACAAATAGGTCAATATTTTATTGTTCACAGGAGGTACATATGAGGGAGGATAAGCCTTGCATCGTGCAGCGTGACTTCACAGTATTGCTTGAGATGGGGCTATCGGCATCAGATGAGGCACGAAGTCAGCTACAGGTCTACGCGGAGCTTGTCAAGAGCCCTGTTACGTTCCATACCTACCGGATCACTCCGTTGTCTCTATGGCACGCAGCATCTATGGGGTGGACAGCTGACAGGGTCCTTGAAAGTCTAAATGCCTTCTCCAGATGGGAGATTCCCATATTGCTGCAGGAGGACATCAGGAATTACATATCACGTTATGGGCAGTTGATATTGAAGCAGGGAGTCTCGGGAGAGATACTGCTGCAATGTAATGATCCGAAGATATACAGCTTCATCAAGGAGCGTCAGGACCTGGAGCGTTATCAGCTAGAGTGGTCTAGCTCGGACTCATCAAGTCATGCTGGTCCGTCCTGTGCAATTGTCCCCTTGCAATATCGTGGGCTGCTAAAGCAAGAGCTTACACGTCTGGGGTATCCTGTTCAGGATCTGGTGGGGTACCACGAGGGGACCAGTCTTTCTTTTCAACTGGGTGGAGAAGGAGGAACACTTGAGCTCAGAGACTATCAGAAGCAAGCTGCAGAAGCTTTCGCTGGAACGGGTGGTGCCGGAGGCAACGGAGGGAACGGTGTGCTGGTCCTTCCCTGTGGTGCCGGAAAGACCGTGATCGGGATGGCGGTGCTGGAACAACTGCAATGCGAAGCGCTCATATTAACTTCGAACACGACCTCAGTACGACAGTGGATGGATGAATTGAAGAACAAGACGGATATTCCAAGTGATCAGATTGGTGAGTATTCTGGGCAACGCAAGCAGGTCCGTCCTGTAACGGTAGCGACTTATCAGATTCTTACGCACCGCCGCTCCAAGGAAGCTGCATTTGAGCATATGAAGCTGCTCAGTGAACGGGATTGGGGATTGATTATTTATGATGAGGTGCATTTGCTCCCAGCTCCAGTATTCCGTGCTACCGCAGACATTCAGGCCACCAGAAGATTAGGATTGACAGCTACTCTCGTACGGGAGGATGGCTGCGAACGCGACGTCTTCTCGCTTGTCGGTCCCAAACGCTATGACATGCCTTGGAAGCAGCTGGAGGCACAAGGCTGGATTGCCAAGGTGGAGTGTGTGGAAGTTCGTATTCCGATGACGGAGCCATGTGCCCAGCAGTACATTCTGGCAGAAGGAAAGGATCGTTACAGAATTGCTGCCGAGAATCCAGCCAAGCTGGACATGGTACGGTCATTACTGAAGCAGCATGCTGGCAAACCGGCCATCGTCATTGGGCAGTACCTTGACCAGCTTAAGACGTTGTCCAGAGAGCTTGGAGCACCTCTCATTAGCGGGTCCATGGCGCAGTCTGAACGTGTCCGGTTGTTCGAAGCCTTCCGTACAGGAGAGCTGAATACAATTATTGTCTCGAAGGTGGCGAATTTTGCTGTGGATTTACCAGACGCCGCTCTGGCGATTGAAGTCTCGGGTAGCTATGGCTCCAGACAAGAGGAGGCCCAGCGATTAGGGCGCATTTTGCGTCCCAAGGCGGAGGATAACCGTGCTTATTTCTATGCACTTGTCACAGCAGATAGCAAGGAGAGTGAATTCGCGGCTCGTAGACAGCTCTTTTTGATCGAGCAGGGCTATGAATATGCTATACACCATGATAGTCGAAAGGAGGCATAGACATGCGTCAGAATGACCCTGCAGCCCAGCCAGCAGCAGAAGTTGCCTGTACGGAACGGGAGAAGGCTGTACTCATGGCATGCTTCCGTGCATTTGCAGGGCAGCCTATGAATGAACAGGACCCGCTACTCTGCATGAAAGGACGTCTAAGCGGAGCCGAGGCTAGAGCGGCAATTGCAGGATTGCGGCGCAAGGGATGGCTCAAGGCGGTGGTTAAGACGTGGGGGGAGCGACTGCTCTATATTCCTGCCGAACGACTTGAAATGCTCTATGCTGCGATGCTTCAGCGGGAGGAGTCTACTATCCAACGGACAGCTCAGCCAGAAATGGTCATTGCGGAAGCGACGGAGGCTGTTATCTATCGCCTGCTTCACGTGCTAGCTCGCATGACACCTGCTGGCGTGCCTTTAACTGCCAAGGGGACGGTCCATAAGCGTGTGCTCGGCAAGCTGGCAGAGATGTCTCCATTTAAGCCAGATGGTCTGCAAGGATTGGGGCTTCAATACGCGCATCAGGAGCTATATCCTGTACATACTGCCGTACTTCTGGATGTGTTACTCAGCCTGGGGTTGCTGGACAAGAAGACGGGTGCATATGAGTTGGATGAGCGTAGGCTGGCAAGCTGGCTTCGATTGACTACGGGAGAGGCAGAGAAGCAGCTCATGATTGTCGTGATGGAGCGTTATGGTGCAGCTGACGCTGTCATGCAGCATATGCGACAGCTTTTACAGACGGATAGCTTCACAGATGGTCAGTGGTATGCTTGGTCTCCTTTGGAGAAATGGATGAGCAGGGTAGGCCTTCACCAGGATGGAGTAGAATTGCTCACAGACAAGGCAAAGCAATGGATGCTGGCTCTAGCTGATTTTGGCTTCATGGATGTGGGGTTAACAGCTGATGGCGATTTGGCGTTTCGCTGGCGCCATACAATCGGTCACAGGTATGAAGAAGTCTCATCCGCGAAAACAGATCAGGGGAGCTTCTTTATTCAACCAGATTTTGAGGTGCTGGTGCCACCAGAGGTTGGACTGCATACTCGTTGGCGGTTGGAATGCTGTGCTGAGCCAATTAGCTATGGTGCGATGTGCGTATATCGACTGAGTAGGGACCGAATAGCGGAAGCCATTGAAGGCGGCATGACCTCTTCTGGTCTGATGTCATTCCTGAGGGATTACAGTGCAACAGACCTTCCACAAAACGTGGAGATAGCTATAGAGCAATGGACAGCTGCTGTAGCGCGAACTTCACTAGAGATCGTCACTCTCCTGCGCTGTCAATCGCTAGACGATGCAGAACGAGCTGCCGCTGATCCAGAGCTAAGCAAGGTCATGCAAAGGCTTGGGGAGCTGGACTTTATTGTGCCCGCAGGAGAGCAGGAGCGAGTGCGCAGTAGACTGGCTAGTATCGGGTTGGCTCCTCGTCGTGCTTTACAGGGAGAAGATACTTCTGCACAGCTGATCCCGCTGCTCACAGAGCTTGAGGATGATGACTATGGAGTGGTGATTCATGAAGTGGGAGCGGACGAAATGCAAGCTCCGGCCTTCTCTCCAGGATCGCGTTCGGGGCTAGTGTATACTGGGCGGACGCTTCATTACTACGAGGCGGATACCATGCTTCCAGAGTTAGAAAGAGACTATACGGGCTTGGATGCTGTCCCCGTATCCTGGTATAAGGAGTGGCGGAGCTATCATGCTTCCACAGCTAGAGCTCTGCTGGAGCAGGCAATCCGCTGGGGTTGCGCAGTTGGCTTGGAGACTACTATGGGAAGGCAGGAGTGGCTGCCAGAAGCGATTACAGGGGGGAGCGATTGGAAAGTAACAGGGATGTTTCGTACGGCTGAGTTATCTGAACCATTGTACTACTCAGACTTATCCGGTCCAGCTATGACCGCATTGCCTTCTACTCCCGCTGTGCTGTCTCCTGCAGATTGGAAAGAAATGAAGCTGCTCTTGCCTCTCTGACTCGTGAAAAGCTCTTCTGCATATTAGACGGATGTGATATGATGAAGGAGTCTACAGCCTGCTGTAGAAATAAGGCATAGAAGCGAGATGAATATTCATGGACGTAGTTGAACTGGATTCGGTGAACCTGACCGACGTGCTGATATACGCCTATGAATTAGGCGATATGATCAATGAATCCACCGAAGTGGCGGATTATCTATACTGGAAGCAACGTGTGGAGATGAACCCGGACATTGCTGAATGGGTGCGCAAGCTGGAGCAGAAGAAGGAGCTCTTTCAGGAGACAGAGCGCTTTGGCCATTTCCATCCGAATTATCATGCTGCCAGAGAAGAAGTACAGGAGGTTGAGGAGCAGCTCAACCGGTTCGAAGAGGTTGCGCGCTTTAAGGAGGCCGAGAAGGCACTAGACAAGCTCCTGCATGAAATGTCGGAGATGATTGCTTATTCAGTATCAGATACGATTAAGGTTCCCGGCAATGACCCCCTTCCTAAGGGAGGCGGCTGCGGCAGTGGTGGTAAATGCTCATGTGGTTAAGATCCTGCGCTACGGCGCAGGATTCACCCCTGACATAAGGAGAGGAGGACAAGCATGTTTGCCGAAAGGACAGGCTATATTATCTGGGTGAGCGATGTCAAGGCAGCCCGAAATCTTGAGAAATACGGAAGTGTGCACTACATATCCAAGCGTCTTCACTATGTAGTGATGTATATGAATGCCGATCGAGCTGAGGACACGCTCAAAAACATTCGGAGGCTGTCCTATGTACGCAAGGTCGAACGCTCCTTCCGCAATGAGATCAAGACCGAGTACAGCAAGTCTACGGATGAGACCAGCTTTTACGGAATGTAATGGTAGCATCTTTCAGAAACAGCCTTCGGGCTGTTTTTTTATTTGGGTAATTTACTGCATAAGCACGAAGCTTAAACCACCTTTTGCCGTCGAAATAAGGCGATCAGTCCCGTTTTTTTATGCAAATTGAGAATTTTTGGCTTGTGAAACCGGGACTTATGATGTAATATATTGGTTAGACATTTAGATAGAAAGACCTATCTAGTGGGGGGGATAACCCATTCGTGACAAATTAATGCAACGTTGGAGTACATATGAGCCATTTTTCATCGCGGTAAGTGACAAGAAAGTAGCAGATATTGTGATTACGAACCATGCCAAGATGCGCTACTCAGATCGCTTAGTCAGTGGCGAGCATGATGTGGATTATATTGCCCGTTGGTTATGGGAGTGTCTGAAGCAAGGCAGAATGACTGCCTATTACCGCAATGAGCAGGATGTATTTCTAATTGATAAGGATATTGTCGTAGTTGTGGAATTTGCTGAGTTGCCAGGAGAAGTAGATATCGCAGGTAACCCGCTCCACAAGATGATTATTGTGACCTTTTTGGGACGGATGTCGGAGACGATCGAGCTGAGGGATTTGAAGTCCTATTATTCCTGGCTGCGTCATTCCCGGCGTATGACCCTGATCAAGAACAATCGTAAGCGCAGATAGTAAGAGCCGAAGAACAGCATTCTGCATGTCTACTTAGCAGCACACAGTGGACTTGCGTGATGCATGTTCTTTTTTTAGCTTAAATAAGCAATTAAGACTTTGCGTGCAGTATGAAAAGGATTGTTTTTTGTGATAGGGTCTCTTTTTCAGGTACAATAGAACACACAGGAAGGAGCGGTAGCTTTGAATTTTCATCAGCTTCAGATTTTCTATACTGTAGCTCAGCGAGGAAGCTTCTCGGCTGCAGCTCAGGCGTTGCATATGACCCAGCCAGCCGTCACTATGCAGATCCAGTCCTTAGAGGAGCATTTCGGAGCCAAGCTGCTGGAGCGCTCCAGCAAGAGGATTGAGCTAACCGAGGCCGGGAGAACGCTGCTGCCCTACGCCAGAAAAAGCATTGACCTCTTGCGGGAGGCCGACGAGTCCATGTCGAACTTCACAAGCATGCTGGAGGGACGTTTGCTGCTTGGAGCTAGTCTGACCATTGGCGAATATGTACTTCCTCGTCTGCTTGGATCCTTCGGACAGGAGTTCCCGCATATTCGCATTGTAATGAAGGTTATGAACACAACACAGATCATGGATGATATCCTGAAAAACCAGCTGAACTTTGGATTGATTGAAGCTCCGGTCCAGCATGCGGATATCGCTGTAGAGCCGATAATGAAGGATGAGTTGAAGCTGATTGTACCATCCCGACATCCGTTAGCTGAGCTGGAGGTTGTCCGCCTGGAGGAGGTGCTCGCGTATCCGTTCGTATTGCGTGAGCAGGGCTCAGGAACGAGACAGGTGATGGAAGAGGAGTTGGCGCGGCATCAGATTGAACCCACCAGACTGGACATTATCATGGAGCTTGGCAGTACGGGTGCGGTCAAATCGGCTGTTGAGGCGGGGCTGGGGGTCACTTTCTTGTCTCCTTCCTCCGTAAAGCATGAAGTGGCACTTGGGCTGCTCAAGGTTATTGAAATCTCAAATATCTCCTTCCAGCGCCAATTCTACGTGATTCATCACAAATCTATGCTGCTCCCGATTCCAGCAGTGACGTTCCTGTCTTATTTGCGACGTCAATCCGGAATTCAGCATGAGCAGCATCAGCCGACAGGAGGTGTAATTACCGATGGTAGCTAATATTGGGGATACTGGACATGAGATGCATTCCAGTGGACGCTATGATCTGCATACACACACCCGTGCTTCTGACGGAATGAACACACCAGCGGAGCAGATCAGAAGAGCGAAGGTTAAAGGACTACAGGGTGTAGCAATCACGGATCATGATACCGTATCGGGTATCAAGGAGGCACTTGAGGCGGGAACGGAGCACGGGGTGACGGTCATCCCGGGCGTTGAGATCAGTACGCGAGCGAAAGGAAAAGACATCCACGTGCTTGGTTATTTTGTAAATTACCTGGACCCATTGCTGCTTCAGCGCTTGCAAGAGCTGCGGGAGACTCGGGGGCAGCGGAATCTACGGATCTTGGAGAAGCTACGCGAGCTTGGTGTGGAGCTCACGATGGACGAAGTCATTGCACAGCTCGGCAGGCCGCTGGAGCCGGATGAAAGCATCGGACGGCCACATATTGCAGATGCACTTGTTCACAAGGGATACGCAAGCGATATGCGCGATGCGTTTGATCGCTATTTGGCCGAGGGAGCTGCGGCCTCTGTGTCAGTACCACGTGTAAGCCCGGGACAAGCTTGTGACTGGATTCGGGCTGCTGGTGGCGTGCCGGTGTTGGCACACCCGGGGCTCTATGCGGATGATGCATTGGTAGAGGCAATACTGGAAGAACACAGGCCTGTTGGTATCGAAGTGTATCATGCGGATCATGACACGGCTGCCGAGGAGCGATATGCCAGAATGGCAGAGCAGTACGGCTTGATCCCGACAGCTGGCTCGGACTACCATGGGGAGCGTCAGGGTGTTGTATTCCATGGGGATCTGGGCAGTAGAACCGTGGCTACAGATATTATTGAACAATTGCGCCAGCACAAGCGGTCTGGGTCTGAATAGCGTTAGTTCAGTTATCGCGAAAGTAGACAAGCACGATGAAACACATAAAAGGGAACTCCTGGAGTCATTGCTCAGGAGTTCCCTTTTATCATTAGGTAGCCTCAGTTCAGAATTACATTTGCTTCAAACGAACCGGTAATTGCTTGATTGTCTGCTCATCGGGTGTGATGAACAGGGTGCGCTGATTATCGTAGATGACAAAGCCGGGCTTGGCACCGCTAGGCTTCTTGACATGACGAATGAGTGTATAGTCCACGGGAACGCTGCTGGATTGCTTGGCTTGACTGTAGTAGGCGGCGAGCTGTGCAGCTTCCTCCAGAGTAGCCTCTCCATACTGCTCCGCCCGGATGACGACATGGGACCCCGGAATATCCTTCGTATGCAGCCAGGTGTCGTTTGGACCTGCAAGCCTATTCGTGACATATTCATTTTGCAGATTGTTCTTGCCGACATACAGGTCAATGCCTTCTGAAGAGGTAAACAGATGCAGCGTCGGGCGATCTGTTTTTTTCTTCTTCTTGCCTTTCTTGGCGCGGTCCCTCAGATAGCCCTGCTGAATCAGCTCCTCACGGATTTCGTCGATATCACTCATGGAGGCATGAGCCAGCTGCTGCAAGAGGTTATCCATATATCGAATTTCCTCATGTGTCTTCGCAAGCTGCTCGTGAATGACAGCAAGGCTGTTTTTGTACTTGTTATATTTCTTGAAATAACGCTGCGCGTTGTCAGAAGGCGTCAGCAGCGGGTCCAGATCGATGGTCAGCTCAGTCTGCTCCTCATCGTAATAGTTAATCAATGTGACCTTCTTGTCTCCCTTGCTAATCTGATGCAAGGAGGCGAATAGCAGCTCACCATATATGCGATATTGATCGGCATCCTCAGCCTCTTCGAGATCCTTGTTCAGATGGTCTAGCTTCTTGATGTTTTTGTTCCGCTCATTCTGCAGGAATCTCAGCAGATCACTAACCTTCTGCTTGACAGAATCCCGCTCCGCCTTCTCACCATAGAAATCCTCCATGCAGGCGCTGATGGACTCGAATGGATGCTCCTCTGTCAGCGTAAGTCTTATAGCGGAGAAGACCATTTTGTCCGAACCCTGTAGCAATCCCGAGACAGGGGTGAAGTGACGCTCACGTACTTGCTCCATCATATCGCTAAAGGCCTGCCATAGCTGCTCTGGCGCAATAGATGAGGATGTGTTCGTACCCCCAGAGGTGCTGCGATCCTCACCCGACGTGTGCGCGGTAGAAGACTCGTTTGCAGGCGTGGTAACAGCTGAAGCAGCGGTTGATTGTTGGCCCGGCAAGTCTGAGGCTCGAAGGACGATCTCGGAAGCGACAAGTGGGCTAATTCCTGTAAAAGCATTCACAATCCACCGGGCAGCCTCTTCCTCCTGCTGCTCCCGGCGTGCTTGCAGAAATCCTGCTTCACCGATAGCTAACGGGTCCAATTTATGCTGCTGTGGGGGCTCTACATAGGCAAAGCCTGGCATGATAACACGATAGCTGCTGATGGCTGGAGTAACATGGTGAATCCCGTCCAGAATGGTGCCTGTGGCTGGGTCCACTAACACAATGTTGCTGTGTCGGCCCATAAGTTCAATGATTAGCCTTTTGGAGGACATGTCCCCAAGCTCATCTCGTTGCCGGATATCTATGTGTATAATACGCTCCATGCCAATTTGGCGAATCTGCTCGATGAAGCCACCCTCACAATGCTTGCGAAGCAGCATGCAGAACATGGGTGCCTCGGGCGGATTGGTAAATGTGCGGTCAGTCAGATGCACACGTGGATAAGTCGGATTAGCCGAGAGAAGCAAACGATCATTGCCCCGATTCACCCGCAGATTCAACACAATATCCCGTTCATTGGGCTGGTATATCTTATGAATACGTGCTCCTATGTAGCTCTGTAGCTCGGCAACCAGTGCACGTGTAACGATTCCATCTAATGCCATTGTCTATTCTCCTGTCTTCAATCATGAGATCTCACACTATCATACACTAGCATTTTGCATAATTCGATTAGTACCGCTATATAGAGCAATATATAGACGAATATAAGCAATTCGATCTATACATTGAGGTTTGGATATCGATTGACGGATTTATGCAAAATGCTCACATAAGATTCTATCATATATAGGCGATTTGCATAAACCAGTGGACATGATCCAGAAATGTATCTCGACATCATCAAGGCAGCCTTGTGATATTTTGGGTCCTGTCCGAATAGATTAGTTTTAGGAGTCTGTCCGACCCTTCGAAGCCTAGTTGGAGTGTGTACCGAGCTAGCTTGCGCCTAGGGCTTGTCTACTTATGGGATTGCTGGGGGCTCGCTGGCTGGAGTCAGACCAACGGCGCCATAGGTAAGGAGTAGCTTCAACGGTTAGAGAAGGAGCAGTGCTGGTGCTGATCAGCAGGTGGTCAGATGGGGAAGCGACTGGTACATCAGGCTCCGGCAGAGGGCCGGGGCCCGGATTATTAGACCGGGAGGGAACAGGAGACGATGAATCATACGGGGTGGCATCAGTTAGATGTCGGGGAGTTACAAGAGCAGCTTCAAGTGGATCTGAAGAGTGGAATACAGCATGAAGAAGCAGCGCTCAGAAGGAAGGAAGTGGGCTGGAACGAACTCAGCGAGGGCAAGAAAATCTCGCCGATTACTCTGCTGCTGAATCAGTTCAAGGATTTTATGGTATTGGTGCTGATGGGGGCCACCATTATCTCGGGCCTGCTGGGTGAATATCTGGATGCAATTACGATTATCGCTATTATTGTGCTAAATGGACTACTCGGCTTCGTACAGGAGTTCAGAGCAGAGCGATCCTTGAGAGCATTGAAGCAGCTGTCCGCCCCATCTGCGAAGGTGCTGCGGGAGGGACAGGTGCATCATGTTCCTGCCAGGGAGCTGGTGCCGGGTGATATTATCCTTTTGGAAAGTGGTGACCGAGTTCCTGCTGACGTGCGTCTGCTGGAGACGAACAGCTTTGATGTAGAGGAGTCTGCATTGACCGGGGAATCGGTGCCTGCAAGCAAGAGCAGTCAGCTAATTGCTGCAGAGGAGGTTCCACTTGGGGACCTGAAGAACATAAGCTTCATGGGAACGATGGTGACGCGAGGTACAGCCAAAGGGGTCGTAATTCGTACGGGCATGTCTACGGAGATGGGGAAGATCGCTGATCTAATCCAAAATACGGAGGCACAGGAGACACCACTTCAGCACAGGCTGGAGCAGCTCGGTAAAATCCTTATTGGTGTCGCTCTCGCTCTTACCGTAGTCGTGGTAGTAGCCGGGATTCTGCATGGACAGCCTGCCATTGGCATGTTCCTGGCCGGAGTGAGTCTGGCAGTAGCAGCGATTCCGGAGGGACTTCCGGCGATCGTCACCATTGCCCTTGCACTGGGAGTCCAGCGCATGATCAAGCGCAAGGCGATTGTGCGCAAGCTTCCTTCAGTAGAGACACTAGGATGCGCCTCGATCATCTGTTCAGATAAAACAGGCACGCTTACTCAAAATAAAATGACGGTGACCAAGCTATGGCTTGGCGGGAACCCGCTTACGGTAAGCGGTGAAGGCTACGATCCTGCCGGTCAAATTATGCGCGAGGACAGACCTGTGCACCTGCAGCGTGAGCCTGCCCTACAGTTCCTGCTGAAAGGAGCAGCCTTATGTAACAATGCCGAGATTGTTCAGGTGCCTTTGGATTCCCCACGTGGTAAGAAAAAGGACAAGGAGCAGGATTCGCTAGTCTGGGATCTGAAGGGAGACCCTACAGAGGGAGCGCTCATTACGGTTGCTGCCAAAGGGGGCATCACCCGTTCCTCGCTTGAGGAATCCTTCAGCCGGGAGCAGGAATTCCCCTTCGATTCTGAGCGCAAGCGGATGTCTGTACTGGTTCGCGATGAGGGGGGGAGCCGTTCCTTGTATTGTAAGGGAGCTCCTGATGTGCTGCTGGAGCGCTGCTCCTATATTTTATGGAATGGACAGAAGACTCCTCTTACGGGGACCTTGCGCTCCAAGGTGATGAAGGCAAATGAAGAGATGGCATCGCAGGCACTGCGTGTCCTTGGCATTGCTTATCGGGATGTAAGATTGCAGGAGCAGCTTGCGGATGCGGAGGAAGCGGAGACACAGCTCATCTTCGTGGGTCTGACAGGTATGATTGATCCTCCGCGCCGTGAGGCTAGAGATGCTATAGCGAAGTGTAAGCGTGCAGGCATTCGTACGGTCATGATCACTGGAGATCACGGGACGACGGCACATGCCATTGCGCAGCAGCTTGGTATTATGGGACGTTCTTCGCAGGTGCTGACAGGGCACCAGCTGAGCGGCATGAGTGATGATGAGTTGGATAAGGCCGTGGATCAGGTGTCTGTCTATGCAAGGGTATCTCCTGAGCACAAGCTCAGAATTGTCAAGTCGCTGCAGCGCAATAATCATATTGTCGCCATGACCGGTGATGGTGTGAATGACGCACCAGCCATCAAGGCTGCTGATATCGGAATTGCGATGGGTGTGACCGGAACGGATGTGACAAAAGAGGCGGCATCACTGGTGCTGTCGGACGATAATTTCTCCACCATCGTTGCAGCCATTGAGGAAGGGCGCAATATATATGAGAATATCCGCAAATTCATTCGTTACTTGCTTGCTTCCAATGTAGGAGAGATTCTGACGATGTTTTTCGCGGTGATGGCGGGACTGCCGTTGCCGTTGCTACCCATCCAGATTCTGTGGGTCAATCTCGTGACGGATGGCTTGCCTGCAATGGCGTTGGGCGTGGATCAGCCGGAGAAGGATTTGATGGAGCACAAGCCGAGAGGGGCCAAGGAGAATATCTTTGCACGCCGACTGGGGTGGAAAATTATCAGTCGCGGGTTGCTCATCGGCTTGTGTACGCTCGGTGCATTCTGGGTAACTCTTCGAATTGCTCCCGAGAACCCGGCACAGCTTGCTCTTGCCCAGTCCGTGGCATTTGCTACACTAGTACTCGCACAGTTGATTCATGTCTTTGACTGCCGAAGCTCCCGCTCGATCTTTCATCGGAATCCGTTCCAAAATAAATATCTCGTGCTGGCTGTCCTGTCATCCATCGTGCTGATGCTCATTGTAATGTACACCGAGTCATTGCAGCCGATCTTCAAAACGGTTCCGCTTGGCTTGAGAGAATGGGCACTGTGTATCGTAGCTGCAGGGATTCCTACCTTCCTTATGGGCATAGGAAGTGTCTGGGGTGGACGACGCAATCAAAGAATGCGTAGTGCCGGCGGTTATGCGGGACGCGATCTGCGAACTCCGATCTAAGCTAGCCGTTATAATATCGCATCATATATGGGATACGCCATGGGCCGACAGCTCATGGCGTATTGGTCTAGAGTCCAGTGGTATAGGACATGATGTAAAATAAGTGAATAGCAAATAGTAGACACCAAAAAGCAGAAAGCAGCAGACAGTTCCCCACACCTTACTATCGTGTTATGATAGCGATATATATACGATGGGGATTTGTTCTTCCATCCGTACTTAAAGTCGGACAGCACCGTTGTGAAGGAGTGGAAGAAAGTGAATTTTACAAAAATGCATGGCTTAGGAAATGATTTTATAGTGATCTATGGAGAGCAGGAGCTTCCTGAGCACGCAGCAGAGCTGGCTCAACATTTGTGCCATCGCCATTTTGGGATCGGAGCGGATGGTATTGTATATATACTGCCCTCCGAGCAAGCGGACTTCAGGATGCGTATCATTAATTCCGATGGGTCAGAGGCGGAGCAATGCGGCAATGCCATACGCTGTGTGGCGAAGTACGTGTACGATCAAGGCCATACCGAGAAGCAAGAGCTTACGGTAGAGACGCGCGGAGCAGGAGTCCAGCATGTCAAGCTTACTGTTGTGGACGGGCAGGTGGATCAGGTTCGTGTAGACATGGGGGCTCCTGTCTTCCACGGATTAAGCATCCCGATGACCCTGGATATGGAGCAGATCAAAAATGAGCCCGTCGAGGTAGAGGGGCATACCTTTCATATTACAGGGGTATCCATGGGGAACCCGCATGCGGTGATTTTTGTGGAGGATGCTCCAGACTTTGATCTGCATCGCTGGGGGCCGCTGCTGGAGTCCCATGAGCTGTTCCCGAATCGGACCAATGTGGAATTCGTCACCGTACGAGATCGTTCTCATCTGGATATGCGGGTATGGGAGCGTGGTGCAGGGCCCACACTGGCTTGCGGTACAGGAGCGTGTGCGACATTGGTAGCTGCCGTAATGAATGGTTATGCTGATCGGGAAGCACTGGTCAGTCTGGCTGGTGGCGATCTGCATATTGAATGGAGTACGGACAACGATCGTGTATATATGACGGGCCCAGCTGCCATTGTATATCATGGGAATATATAACAGATAATAGCAGTATAAAGGCAAAAGGAGGCTGAATCGGCCTTCTTTTCTTGTAGTCTTCGAAGAATTCCGGGCAACATTTTGTTCAGTTGTTTCGTACATAGATTTAGTGGGTGAAAAAATTAAGTAGATTCAAGGGTATATCCTTGGGTCATTCAGCAAGGGAGGTCATGAGATGGGCAAACGGACATGGGTTACAGCATCCCTGGCTGCAATTATGCTGCTGGCGGCGGTGCCTGGTCAGGTAACTGAAAGCGTTGTGCAGGCATCCGAGGTTGGTGATAGCGGAACGGAGAAAAAGCTGGGTTCCTTGACGACTACGGTCACGAATAGCCTGAAGAAAGCTGTGGCAGAGCTGACGGACGAGCCTTTTACCTTTGATAGTGTCTCGGATATGGGATCAACGTGGCTGGTTGAAGGGCAACTGAATAATGAAACAGCTATGCTTCAGGTTGAATATAGCAAGATCAAGAATCGGGTAGAGTCCACGATTATCAGATATAAGATCTCGACAATGGATAAGGTGCTGGATGCCTCGCTAAGACAAAAGGTGAAGAGCAGCGCCCATGACTTCAACCCTGCAGAGCCTTTGGAGTTCGAAGCCTTTTGGCGTGTGAAGTCACCTTATCAGGACAACAATCCGAAGGATTACTGGGTATTTTGGGGCTCAGGAGAGCGAGCCTCGTCGCTGTATGTAGATGTAGCTAGTGACAACAGAATTACAATGACGGCTGACTATCCTGTGAGCAAGGTGGCCAAGACGCTGTTAGATCGTGGAAAGCAGGCCGTTCAGGAGCTGAGCGGAAGCAAGGTGAACTTTCAGTATGCCACCAGATTCAGAGATGAGGGCGGCGGTAGCTCCTACTGGGTATTGAAGGATGCCAACGAGATTAACAGTGTCAGAATTGGCTCCAAGACAGGTAGACTTTATGAGGCAGCTACGTTTCAGGTGGATTGGCAGAATGCCTCAGAGTTTGACAAGGTTTTTGCTGAAGCGAAATACACTCCGGCTAAGGCTATAACGAAAGCTTCACCAGCTGCGAAGAAGCTCTTCAATATGGATCTCTCGGGCTACAGTGTGAGTGTCAAGGCCAATGAGTATACATTTACACGCAAAGGACAAGCAACTCTCGTTGGTAAGATCAATAAGAAAGGCGTATTCTACGAGCTGGCTCTAAGCCCGGTGAATGGCAAGCTACAATAAATGAGTCACATACTCAGGCAGTCGATGAATTAGGCAATATTATAGGGGACAACACAGTCAAGAGGACAGGGATATTTCGGACAATACCGAAGCGATCTCGGTCCTTTTTCACTTCGATGTCTTATGTTTGCTGTCGGTTTGTGATACATTAGTATGAAACAACGTGACAGGGTGGAGTGAAGGCATGAGAGGGGATTTGAGAACAGCTTGGAACCGCGGTGTGCTAGTTGGGGATGGGGCTATGGGAACCTACTTGTACCAGCTTGGTGTGCCGGTAGGCAGCTCCTGTGAGGAATTGAACATCAGCTCGCCAGAGGTTATAGCGGATGTTCATCGCCGCTATGTAGCAGCAGGTGCTCAGGTTCTGGAGAGCAACACCTTTTCAGCGAATCAATATAAGCTTGCCAGATATGGTCTGGAGAGCAGCGTAGTTGAGATTAACCGCGCAGGAATCCGATTGGCCCGCGAAGCGGCGGGACAGGAGAATTATGTGCTGGGCGCTGTAGGCTCAATTCGCGGCGCGAAGCGCCCCGATATCACGAATCAGGAGCTACAGTATAACTATGAGCAGCAGATCGAGGCCATGCTCGCCGAGGGTGTGGATGGACTGCTCATGGAGACATTCTACGAGCTTGAGGAAATGAGAATTGCACTTGCGAGCGCTCGTAAATATACCAATCTGCCAGTTGTGTGCCAATTCGGTGTAGATCAGATCGGCCGTACTACGGATGGCTACAGTATTCGTCAGGCTTTTTCCATCCTGAAGCAGGAGGGGGCTGATGTACTCGGCTTCAACTGTCATTCCGGACCCAAAGGTATCATGAGCGTTCTGGAGACGCTGGATGGACCACTGGAAATTCCTATGTCGGTCTATCCAAATGCAGGGTTGGCAGATTATGTGGACGGACAATATATCTACGGTGCTACACCTGAATATATGGCAGAATGTGCAATAACATTTGCAGAGCAGGGTGCACGCATGATCGGAGGCTGCTGCGGAACGACACCTGATCATATTCACGCGGTGGCAGGCGCCCTTAAGAGCTACACGGCTCCGCTGCTAGCAACAGAGCCGAAGCTGCTGACTATTACGGTGGATGAGCTCGCTCAGGTTGAGCCGGAATCGAACAAGGCTACAGATTCCGAGCAGGTCGTTCCCCCAGGGGGGCCTTCGCTTGTTGAGTTGGTGAAGGAACGCCATACCGTAATCGTAGAGCTTGATCCACCGAGAGATCTGGATATTCGCAAATTCATGCTGGGAGCCAAGGCGCTGAAGGCAGTTGGAGTGGATGCTCTGACGATGGCAGATAACTCACTAGCTGTGACTCGAATGAGCAATATGGCGCTTGGTCAGCTTGTTCAGACGGAAGTAGGGGTACGCCCCCTGATCCACATCGCCTGTCGGGATCGTAACCTGATTGGTACGCAATCGCATATGATGGGCTTCGATGCCTTAGGCATTGACCATGTGCTTGCCGTTACGGGTGACCCTGCGCGCTTCGGGGACCTTCCGGGTTCAAGCTCCGTATATGACATGACTTCCTTTGAGATCATTCGTATGATCAAGCAGCTGAATGACGGCGTAGCCTTCTCGGGTAATCCTCTTAAGCAAAAGGCCAAGTTTGTGGTCGGAGCAGCCTTTAATCCGAACGTAAAGCATTTGAACAAGGCTGTACAGCGTCTTGAGAAGAAAATAACTGCAGGTGCGGATTACATTATGACACAGCCTGTCTATGACAGAGAGCTGATCGTCCAGATCAAAGAGGAGACGAAGCATCTGGAGGTGCCGATCTTCCTTGGCATTATGCCGCTCGCTAGCGGAAGGAATGCTGAATACTTGCACAATGAGGTGCCTGGCATTCAATTGTCCGAGGAGGTCCGCCAGCGTATGTCGGGACTGGAGGGCAGCGAGGGGAGGGCGATGGGAGTTCAGATCGCCAAGGAGCTGCTGGACACCGCCCTGGAGCACTTTAACGGCATTTACTTCATGACGCCATTTATGTTCTATGAAATGACTGCTGAGCTGACTGACTATGTATGGCAAAAAACAGGTGCCCGTCCGGCCCCCTTGTCTCGTCCATAATAATCAATTACAATAGAATAATGGATGTGATGCCGATGTCATTAAGTATGACCGGATACGGTCAAGCCGTCCTCAATTATGGAGGCTACAAGGTACGCTTCGAGGTCAAATCCGTCAATCATCGCTATTGCGAGGTGTCGTTGCGGATTCCGAAGGAATGGACCCGGTTTGAAGACGGCTTGAGAAAAGAGGTTCAACAGCACGTCAAGCGCGGAAGAATCGATGTATTCATTCAGCGCGAGCGGGAGGAGGAACAGACACGACCTGTTCGACTGAACCACGTGGCTGTTGAGGCCTATCTTCAGGCTTCCAGAGAGCTGGCCAGCCGATACGGCATGGAAGGGCAGCTCGGTATCAGCGATCTGTTGGCTCTGCCGGATATATTCACTTCTGCTGAAGGTCAGGAGGCAGAGCAGGATGATGCAGCCTGGAGCCAACTTCTGCTCGAGGGTCTCAGAGAGGCTTGTCTCGGGCTGGTGGCGATGCGACGCAGGGAAGGCGAGTATCTGGTACGTGACCTACAGTCCCGTATTGCTCGTCTGGAGGGACTGCATGCCGAGATTGCCGAGCTGTCGCCGACGGTGGTGACGGACTATAGGATCAAGCTGCGGCAGAGGCTTGCAGAGCTGCAGGATAGTTCCTTTTCGCTGGATGAGCACAGACTAGGCATGGAGATTGCGTTATTTGCCGATCGCTGTAACATTGATGAAGAGCTGACCCGGCTGCAAAGCCATTTTGGTCAATGCAAGGGACTTCTGTCATCGGACGAGCCCGCTGGCCGTAAATTGGATTTCTTAATTCAAGAAATGAACAGGGAAGTGAACACCATCGGGTCCAAGGCGAATCATCTGGAATTGGTCACCCGGGTTGTGGAATTAAAGGCGGAGCTTGAGAAGATTCGTGAACAAGCTGCGAATATTGAGTAGCTTCCTGCAGGCTTGTCGGCTACAGTCACTTGTATAGGGGGAAAATCCGGATTATGGCTATTAAATTGATCAATATCGGCTTTGGTAACATTGTGTCGGCTAATCGCATCATCTCGATCGTAAGCCCGGAATCGGCGCCGATCAAGCGCATTATCCAGGAGGCCAGAGATCGGCATATGCTGATTGATGCGACTTATGGACGTCGTACCAGAGCGGTAATTATTACAGACAGTGACCATGTCATTTTGTCTGCGGTGCAGCCGGAGACGGTTGCCCATCGTTTATCCACCAAAGATGATGACAATGATGAATAAAATGGAGTGTAATATGGCTAAGGGACTATTGATTGTATTATCCGGCCCGTCAGGGGTTGGCAAAGGAACGGTAGGCAACGCACTTCGGAAGCGACTTCCGGAGCTGACGTATTCCGTATCGGCGACGACTCGCTCGCCACGCTTGGGTGAGGAGGACGGAGTCAACTATTTCTTCAAGACCCGCGAAGAGTTCGAGTCCATGATCTTGAATGGTCAGTTGCTTGAGCATGCTGAGTATGTTGGGAACTGTTATGGCACACCGCGTGCTTTCGTGGAAGAGACATTGAATCAGGGCAAGGATATCTTCTTGGAGATTGAAGTGCAGGGAGCCTTGCAGGTGAAGGAAAGCTTCCCTGAGGGGATATTTGTATTCCTGCTGCCACCATCGCTGGATGAGCTCAAGGACCGCATCCGTGGAAGAGGTACAGAGAACTCAGCGGTCATTGATCACCGCATGTCCGTAGCTGTGGATGAGATGAATCTGATCCGGCATTACGATTATGCTGTGGTAAATGACGAGATTGAATTGGCCTGCAAGCGGATTGAATCCATTATCACTGCCGAGCATTGCAAAGTACGTCTGTAACAAGCTGTAGCAAGCTGCAAATAGCAGCAAAATACTTTTAACCATGAAGAGGTGTACTATCATGTTGTATCCGTCCATTGATGAAATGATGAATAAAGTTGACAGTAAATACTCACTGGTCGTAGCGGCTTCACGTCGTGCGCGTCTGCTGCGCGAGGGAGAGAAATCAGAGCTGAAGCAACCGAAATCCCACAAGTACGTGGGTGTGGCGCTTGAAGAGATCTACAATGATCATGTGCGGGTAGAGCGTACCGAGGACTAGAAGGCTTTTAAATACAGATAAAGAAATCGGCGTTCAGCCTACTTTTTTGACAACCGCAAGGTTGTTATTTTTTTCTGTCAGGGGGAATTGGTAATGATCAAGGGGAAAACCATTGTACTGGGTGTCACGGGGGGAATTGCGGCATATAAGGCAGCCATGCTATGCAGTAAATTAACCCAAAAGGGCGCGAGCGTACATGTCATTATGACTGACTCGGCCCGTCAGTTCATCACCGAGCTCACACTCCAATCGTTAACCCGAAATCCTGTCTATACAGATACGTTCGACGAGCGAAATGCTTCAGTCATATCCCACATCGACTTGGCTGATTCAGCAGATTTGGTGCTTGTGGCACCAGCTACGGCTAATACCATTGGCAAAATGGCACTTGGGCTCGCAGATGACATGCTGACGACGACATTACTCGCGACGACCGCTCCGATTATGGTAGCGCCGGCCATGAATGTGCATATGTACACACATCCTGCTGTCATGGAGAATATGCAGACACTGGTAGAGCGTGGCGTCATGATGATTGAGCCTGGAGAAGGACAGTTGGCCTGTGGTTATGTTGGCAAGGGTCGACTGGAGGAGCCTGAGACCATTGTGCAGGTAGTGGAGCGTTTCTTCGAGCAGCAACAACAGGGCACAGACTTGGAACAGAAGCCGCTGCAAGGGCGTAAGGTTGTGGTTACTGCCGGGGGGACAGTGGAGCGAATTGATCCAGTCCGATACATCACGAATGATTCATCTGGCAAAATGGGCTTCGCCATCGCGAGTGCCGCACGCCAGCTGGGAGCTGATGTGCATCTGATCGCTGCCCATACCACCGCGCCATTACCTGTCGGGATCGTACCGGAGCGGGTCCAATCGGCCGATGAGATGCATCAGGCGGTTAAAAAGCAGTGGGATGACAGTGATATTGTTATTATGGCAGCGGCGGTTGCGGATTTTCGTCCGAAGGAGGCCGCTGCACACAAAATGAAAAAGCATGGCGATACCCTTGTTCTGGAGCTGGTCAAGACCGTTGATATTCTGGAGACCATGGGACAGAACAAGCAACATCAATATTTGATAGGCTTTGCGGCTGAGACGGAGCAGCTTGAGGAGAATGCACGCGGGAAGCTTGCTCGTAAAAATTGTGACCTTCTCGTTGCGAATGATGTGACGATGGAAGGAGCTGGCTTCGGAACGGATACCAATGCGGTGCAGATCTACGACAGGGATGGTCTGGTGGAGCAACTGACGCTCATGTCCAAGCAGGAGATAGCCCTGCGTCTGTTACTTATTGCAGCGGAGCGGCTTCGATCGGAGTGAGTCAGATGAATATTGCTAAAGTCATCGTGGATGTTCCTGCGAAGGCCACTGACCGTGCCTTTGATTATTTAATCCCAGAGACACTGCACACCTGGATTGAACCTGGCAGCAGAGTCGCTGTACCCTTTGGCAAGCGGACAGTTCAAGGCTTTGTAACATCCGTTGAGCCGAAGCCGGAGCAGACTCGTTTCAAGCTGAAACCGATTCAGGAGCTGTTGGATCTTGTTCCCCCACTATCTATGGATTTGCTGGAGCTCGGAGCCTGGATGAGTAAACGTTATGCCTGCAATCACATTGTAGCTCTACAAGCCATGATTCCGACTGCGTTAAAAGGTAAGGCAGAGCGTTATGTGACCTGGGCAGAGCCAGACTCCGACCCGGATGCCGAAGAAGCAGGTGTGCTGCTTACAGATGATGGGATGAGTGATCCGGTTGAGCGCGACATTGTACATTTTGTACGCAACAAGGGCGAACTGACGCTGCAGCAGCTCAGTCGCCATTTTCCAAGTGAAGCCACAGTGATTAAGTCGCTGCTACGCAGGGGAGTACTGCAGGAGAATCAGGTCATCAAGGATAAGGTAGGTAAGAAGACGCTGAAGGCTGTCAATCTTGCAGTGTCCCCGGGCGAAGCAGAACTCGCGCTGCACAGCTTTCCGAAGAAGGCGCAGAGACAGAAGGAGGTCTTGAGCTTCCTGCTGGAGCGTCGTGAGTTCCTTCCGCTGTCGCTCAAGGAGATTCTGACTTCACTTAGCACCTCGGCTGCAACGGTTAAAGCACTGGAGAGCAAGGGACTTCTGCAGATTGAGGATGTTGAGGTGTTCCGTGACCCTTACAAAGGTCGGCATTTCAAGCCCTCAACTCCGCTGCAACTGACTACAGAGCAACAAGCGGTTTATGACCGTGTGATTCGACAGCTTGAATCTTATGAGCATGGAGCTTTTCTGTTGCATGGAGTGACAGGTAGTGGCAAGACTGAAATTTACCTGCAAAGCATTAGCCACTGTATTGAACAAGGACGGCAGGCGATTGTGCTTGTACCTGAAATCTCTTTGACTCCTCAGATGGTCGAGCGCTTCAAGGGAAGATTTGGTGATCAGGTGGCCGTCATGCACAGCCGTTTGTCAGGCGGTGAGCGCTATGATGAATGGCGTAAAATCAGAGAGGGACGTGTCAAGGTTGCCATCGGTGCACGTTCAGCTGTATTTGCCCCGTTCGACAGGCTTGGTCTGATTATTATGGATGAAGAGCACGAAGGCTCCTACAAGCAAGAGGAGACGCCTAAGTATCATGCGCGAGATGTAGCTGTGACTCGTGCACATCAGCATGGAGCGGTTGTAATTCTGGGCTCGGCTACGCCAGCGCTGGAGAGCTACCACGCAGCCCGCTCCCAGAGCAATGACGAATTCGCTCCGCTTCTCTTGGAAATGAATCAGCGTGCGCTTGGCAATACGTTACCTGAGGTTCATATCGTGGATATGAGAGAGGAGCTACGTGCAGGGAATCGCTCCATGTTCAGCCGTTCCTTGCACCAAGGAATTGCCCAGCGTCTGGAACGGGGAGAGCAGACGGTACTGCTGCTGAATCGCCGTGGCTACTCTACGTTCGTGATGTGCCGCAGCTGTGGTTATGTGGCAGGCTGTCCCGAGTGCGACATCTCACTCACCTATCATCAGCGCTCGCACAATCTGCGATGTCACTATTGCGGATATGCCGCCCAGGCTCCCGAGGTATGCCCGGACTGTGGCAGTGAGCATATCCGATATTTCGGGACAGGGACGCAGAGGGTGGAAGAGGAACTGGCCAAGCTATTCCCCGGAATTCGTGTCATTCGTATGGATGTGGATACCACCACGGAGAAGGGCTCCCATGAAAAGCTCCTGACGAGCTTCCGGGAGAAGAAGGCAGATGTCCTGCTCGGAACGCAGATGGTTGCCAAGGGGCTTGATTTCCCTGACGTTACCTTGGTAGGAGTAATTACTGCTGATTCTGCACTCAATTTGCCGGATTTCCGTGCAGCAGAGAAGACGTTTCAGCTGTTGACTCAGGTGGCTGGTCGAGCAGGCAGACATCATCTTCCTGGTGAGGTCTTTGTGCAATCCTACACACCGGATCATTACTCCATCATTCATGCGAGCCGACACGATTATGCCTCCTTCATTCGTGATGAGCTGAAGCATCGTCGTAATCTGCATTATCCCCCTTACTGCCGGCTAATTCTTGTTACCTTCACGCATGAGCAGTTGCCTGTGCTTGTCCGTCTGGCGGAGAACTACACGGCACTGCTTCAGGAGAAGGCGCGGCGACTTGGTTGGTTCGGGAATATGGATCGTTTTACGGCTGATGTTATGGATATTTTGGGTCCCGTAGCTTCGCCCATACCGAGAATCAAGAATAGATACCGATTCCAATGTATGATAAAATGGCGTGGGACTATCGACGTCATCGAGTTGGCGCGCAGAACGGCTGATGAATTAGGAGAGGCCGCACAGGCACAGCAGCTTCAGATCAGTCTTGATGTAGACCCACAAATGTTAATGTAGGCTCATGAGCTGCATATATATATGAATGAACAGAGATATTTTAAGTAAATTGCTGAGGATAGAGGAAGGTGTATTTAGTTATGTCGATTAGAATGATTGTGAAAGAACCTGATGATGTATTGCACAAGGTTGCCAAGGAAGTTACCAAGATTAACGGCAACGTCCAGAAGCTGCTGGATGATATGGCTGATACGATGTATGACGCCGAGGGAGTAGGGCTGGCTGCGCCGCAGGTAGGTATCCTCAAAAGATTGATCGTCGTCGATGCCGGTGACGAGCATGGCCTTATCAAAATGATCAATCCGGTCATTATAGAGCAGGATGGAGAGCAATTTGGAGCTGAAGGCTGCCTGAGCATTCCAGGCTTCAACGGTGATGTGCGCCGTGCAGAGCAGGTGACGGTACAAGGGCTGGATCGTGAAGGAAGACCGATTACTGTGAAGGCGACAGGTCTTCTGTCTCGGGCCTTCCAGCATGAGATCGACCATCTGAATGGGGTATTATTTACGGATATTGCTGAAAAAATATACGCGGTGTCTCCGGAGAAGCCGGGACCAAATAGCCGCAAATAGGGGTGATCCAGATGAAGAGTTCCACACGGATCGTCTTTATGGGGACTCCAGAGTTCGCAGTGCCTTCCTTGGAGGCACTGCTTGCTGAGGGCTACCAAGTGGTGGGTGTTGTAACCCAGCCGGATAAGCCGCAAGGACGCAAGCGGGTGTTGACTCCAACCCCCGTGAAGGAGGCGGCTCTTCGCCATGGTCTACCTGTCATGCAGCCTGTACGCTTGCGTAACCAGGAGGCTGTGGAGGAGCTGTCAGCATGGGAGCCAGATCTGATTGTTACGGCTGCCTATGGACAAATTCTGCCCAGATCTGTACTGGACATGCCACGCCATGGCTGTCTGAATGTGCATGGCTCGCTTTTGCCACACTATCGGGGCGGAGCACCGATCCAGCGTGCCATTATTCAAGGGGAAGAGGTAACGGGAGTCACCTTGATGTATATGGCGGAAGGGCTGGATACGGGGGATATGATCGCGAAGGTCGAGGTGCCTATTTTGCTGGAGGATAACTCAGGTACGATATTCTCCAAGCTGAGCGAGGCAGGCGCCAAGCTGCTGTTGGAGCAGCTTCCGTCGGTGCTAGAGGGAACCAACAGCCGTACTCCGCAAAACGATGCTGACGCAACATATGCCCGCAATCTGACACGGGAAGACGAGCGGATCAACTGGAGTGACTCCACGTTGGCTATATATAATCGCATTCGTGGTCTCGTTCCGTTCTCTGGTGCCTACACGATGTGGGATGAACAGGTGTTCAAGGTGTGGGCTGCTGCCCCGCCACAATCTTCACTTCATGGACAGGACGCTGATTCCAGCATTTCACACACGTATACGGAATCGGATGCTCCTGGCAAGGTGCTGCAAGTGAATGAGCATGGGATTGAGGTGCGAACTGGAGATGGAAGCATCTGGTTGCGCGAGGTTCAGCCTGCGGGCAAGAAGGTTATGGATGCAGGCTCATTTGCTCGTGGTGGACAAATGAAGATGGGAACGGTACTGTCGTGAGCGGGGGCAACCGCAAGGCTCAGACAGAGCAAGGGAGCAGACCTCGCTCTGGGAACAAGCTTTCCTCGGGGAACCGACAGCAGACAGGAGGCAAGCAGACTTCTCGGCAACGCACAGCTCGTGAGGTGGCGCTGGACGTTCTGCTCGGAGTGGAGAACGAAGGGGCATACAGCAATCTGGAGTTGAACAACAGTCTGCAACAGTCTAATTTACAGCCAAACGACCGCGGTCTCGTTACAGAATTGGTGTATGGGACGATAGCTCGGCGCCTTACACTGGACTACCTGCTGGATCGATTTGTACAGAAGGGGACGGCCAAGCTACAGGCTTGGGTCCGCTGTCTGCTACGGATGAGTGTCTATCAGCTAGTGTATCTGGACCGGATTCCATCTCATGCTGTCGTCAGTGAAGCTGTGAATATAGCCAAGCGTCGAGGGCATCAGGGTATATCTGGCATGGTGAACGGCGTCTTGCGCAGTATGCTGCGTGAACCGGACAAGCTGCAGATTTCGGCGGATCTACCGACTGCCCGTCGTATCGCTCTGGAGCACTCGCATCCCGAATGGCTGGTTGAGCGCTGGATTACTCAGTATGGCGAGGCGGTCGCTGAACAGATCTGTCGTGCGAACAATGAGCCGCCTGTGGTCAGTGTCAGAGTCAATACGACGATGACATCGCGGGAGCGATTATTGGAGGAGATGAAGGCTGCGGGATTGGATGCTGTTCCCTCCGAGCTTAGCTCTTATGGGATTGTAGTCAGAAGCGGAGGCAACATGGCGCTTACGTCCTGGTATCAGGACGGACTCCTTTCTGTGCAGGATGAGAGCTCTATGCTGGTAGCAGAGGCTGTAGCGCCAGCGCCTGACATGCATGTGCTCGATTGCTGTGCTGCACCTGGTGGGAAGACAGCGCATATGGCAGAGTTGATGAAGGATCGGGGCGCCATTATCGCCAATGATCTCCACCCACATAAGCGACAGCTTATTCAGGAGCAGGCGGAGCGGCTAGGTCTGGACAGCATTGAGGCAGTGATCGGGGATGCTCAGGAGCTTGGTGTACGATATGCTGGGTCCAGCTTCGACAGAATCTTGCTCGATGCTCCTTGCTCAGGCTTTGGGGTGATCCGACGCAAGCCGGACCTGCGCTGGAGCAAGTCGGAGCAGGACGTACAGGATATCGTCGCCTTACAGGCTGACTTGCTTCGGCAGGCGAGCGTATTGCTGAGGCCGGGTGGAATTCTGGTGTACAGCACATGTACGATTGAACCGAACGAAAATGAGCGGCAGATTCAACGTTTTCTGCAGGAGCATCCGGACTTCAGGCTTATGCATGATGACCCTTCCATCTGGAGCCATGTACCTGAAGCCTTGCGCAAGGAGGGCTCCCTACAAATACTACCGCAACATTTTCGAAGTGACGGCTTCTACATAGCCCGTCTGCAACGATTGAAGTAGGTCATGGTCACCTGTGGAAGTTGAAACAGGCTGAGATGCTATTAAAGCAGACCAGCGTTTTCTCGTTAACCTGTGGGCTGCATTGCCGTGGAATTGTCTAGTAAGCCGTCGGCTATCTATAACCGACGGCTTTTGTGCTGCTGGACCGGACATGACACGGAGAGACAAATGATGACAAGGATATCCAAAGAAATCTGGGAATAACGGCGATCAGAAGGTGGTTCTGTCGTCGGACTAGCCAGTGTAAAGACTCTTTAGTTGAACCTATACAGCACGAAGGGCAGGTCTGGCCAAGGACATTCATGCCTTGTTCAGACCGGCTCGATTGAAAGCTTTTTACCGCTTCTTTCATTTGTGCTAAAATAGGAAGAATGAAAAATTAAACTGTACGGGTTGACTACAGTCAGACGGGCAGGAATTCAATGAATGGAAGAACAGGTGTGAATAACATATGACAAAACCTTTTATATATGATCTCTCCTATGAGGAGCTGCAGCAGTGGGTTGTGGACCAGGGAGAGTCGGCGTTTCGTGGAGGTCAGATTTACGACTGGCTATACGTCAAGCGTGTGAATGATTTTAATGAAATGACGAACCTATCCAAGGCACTGCGGGAGAAGCTTGAAGAGCAGTTCAGCTTCGTGACGCTCAAGGAGATAACAAGACTGGAGTCCAAGGACGGAACCGTTAAGTTCCTGTTCGGGCTGCATGATGATCATGCGATTGAGACGGTTATTATGAAGCACAATTACGGTAACAGCATCTGTGTCACGACACAGGTAGGCTGCCGGATCGGCTGTACATTCTGTGCGTCCACTCTGGGTGGACTGAAGCGGAATCTGACCGCTGGCGAGATTGTGGCCCAGGTAGTTCAGGCACAGAAAATCCTGGATACCAGGGATGAGCGTGTCAGCAGCATTGTTATCATGGGTTCTGGCGAGCCGTTCGAGAATTATGAAGCAACCATGACGTTTCTCAGAACGATGATTCATGAAAAAGGGCTGAACATCGGGCAACGTCATATTACGGTGTCTACGAGCGGAATCGTACCGAATATCTACAAATTTGCAGATGAAGATACGCAGATTAATCTGGCGATCTCAATACATGCGCCGAATGATGCGCTACGCTCCAAGCTAATGCCAGTGAACCGTCGCTATCCGTTCCAGGACGTAATGGACTCACTCCGTTATTACCTGGCGAAGACAGGGCGGCGGATTACATTCGAGTATGCTTTGATCGGTGGCGTGAATGATCGCGAGGAGCATGCAGAGGAGCTTGCGGATGTGCTGAAGGATATGATGTGCCACGTGAATCTCATTCCTGTCAATCATGTACCAGAGCGCAAATACGTCCGTACCTCACGCAATGACATTTTCAAATTCCAGCGCAAGCTGGCAGAGAAGGGCATCAACGTGACCATCCGTCGCGAACAGGGCCACGATATTGCCGCGGCATGCGGCCAGCTTCGGGCCAAGCATATGGAGTTGGGGTGAAGTTCATTTGATTAAAACAGTTCATGTCAGCCATGTGGGACGCGTTCGTTCCGTTAATGAAGATTCAGCCTGGATCAGACATTTGGAGCAGGGCTACATTCTGGGTATCGTAGCTGATGGCATGGGAGGGCACCTCGCAGGTGATACGGCTAGTCGTCTCGCTGTTGAGACACTGGCTGCGGATCTGGCCACGCTGGAGACGGGCTTGTCGGAACAATCTCTGTCAGCTGCGCTCAGTGATGCCATTCTTCATGCGAATGAAGTGATCTATCAGACAGCTGCCAAAAATGATAAATATCACAACATGGGCACAACCGTAGTTGCCGTGCTGCTGAATGATACTAGAGGTGTCATAGGGCATATCGGGGACAGTCGTGCTTATATCGTATCCGGTGGTCAGGTCCGGCAGATTACGGAAGACCATACACTGGTGAACGAATTGTTCAAAAATGGGCAAATTAGTAAAGAAGAGGCCGGGAGTCACCCGCGTCGTAATGTACTGACGCGTGCACTGGGCACAGATGCAGAGGTCAAGGTTGACCTTGATGCAGTTAGCCTAGAGCAAGGTGATGTCTTGCTGCTGTGCAGCGATGGACTGAGTAACCTGGTGAACGAACAACAGATTGGCAAGGTGGTAGGAGCTGGTGATATTCCGCTGGAGGAACGTGCGGACCGGCTTCTTCATCTGGCATTGCTTGCGGGGGGCGACGATAATATTACGGTTGCATTGTTCGAGCAGCCGCGTCCCGAGGCATCTGCTGATGAAAAGGGGTATGAATGATGATCGGACATCTGTTGAGCGGAAGGTATGAGATCATTGAACGTGTCGGCGGCGGAGGCATGGCGCTTGTCTACAAGGCCCAGGATATACTGCTGAATCGCTATGTGGCTGTCAAGGTGCTCCGTCAGCAGTTTGTGCATGATGAAGAGTTCATTCGTCGTTTCCGCAGGGAAGCCCAGTCTGCTGCGTCCCTATCTCATCCTAATGTGGTCAGTATTTATGATGTTGGCCAGGAGGATGAGGTGCACTACATTGTAATGGAGTATGTAGAGGGGCAGAATTTGAACGAAATTATCAAAGAGCGCGCTCCGCTACAGGTGGATGAGGCTGTTCGAATCGCTTCGCAAATCTGTGATGCACTTGAGCATGCCCACCAAAGCCAGATTATTCACCGGGATATTAAGCCTCATAATATTCTTATTGGACGGAATGGACGTGTCAAGGTAACCGATTTTGGTATCGCTAGAGCAGTAACCTCTACGACCATTACACAGACAGGCTCTGTTGTCGGTTCAGTGCATTATTTTTCTCCTGAGCATGCAAAGGGCATTACAACTGGCGAGAAATCGGATTTATACTCATTAGGTATTGTATTGTATCAAATGCTCACGGCCCAGCTGCCATTTTTGGGTGAAAGCCCGATCAGTGTGGCACTGAAGCATCTACAGGAGGAATTCGAGGAGCCGCGTCGTGTGAACCCGCTCATTCCTCAGAGTGTAGAGAACGTTATTCTGAAATCCATGCGTAAAAATCCGGATGAACGCTATCAGTCGGCTGATGAGATGCTAGCTGACCTGGAGACCTGTCTGCTGCCAGAGCGCAGGAACGAACCTAAAGCGGAGTTCTACGTGGAAGAAGACGTGGAGCAGACCCGAATTATCCCGGCAATCAAGCCGCATCAGCAGGGCATGTCCCAACGGAACGGTGGAGGACGGGATTCATTGCAGGAAATGAAAGAGGATACAGCACTTGAGCAGCCGAAGAAGAAGAAACGTTTGGCCTTTTGGGTCACGCTAACGCTTGTAGTACTTGCGCTCATGGCCGTGCTGGTCGTCGTTGTTGATAAGGCATTTGAGGTTTCCGATGTCAAGGTGCCTAATCTGGTCACACAGACCGAGGAACAAGCGAGAGCGACTTTGGCCGCACAAGGCCTGGAGCTGGCAGATCCGGTTCTGCAGGAGTATAAGGAAGGGATTGAACCCGGAATTATATTCAAGCAGAGCCAGCCCGAGGGGGCGCTAGTGAAGGAAGGCTCGCTTATCCAGGTGACAGTCGGTACGGAGAAGCCACTCACGCCAATGCCTAGTGTAACCGGGCAATCCTATGACGATGCAGTCAGCTTGCTGGTATCCAAGGGGATAACCGAGGATCGTATCAAGCAAAAGCAGGTCTTTGACGACTCGGCAGATGAAGGGACCGTTACGGATCAGATTCCGGCAGCAAATGAGGAATTCAATCCGGATGAGGTACAGGTGACGTTGTCCGTTAGTAAAGGCTCTGAGACAATAGCTATGCCTGATCTTACGAACAAGTCCAGAGCTGAAGCGGAGAAGGAATTGAGTGATGCGAAGCTAAAGCTTGTCTCGGTGAAGGAAGAGACTAGCTACGAGATTGAGCAGGGCAAGGTTACGAAGCAGTGGCCATTCGAACCAGGTGCAGACGTGGCTCCAGGCTCCGAGATTACAATCTATGTGAGTACAGGATACCCACCAGAAGCGATCAAGGTGCCATTCCAGCTGCCATTAGTACCAGCAGAGGAAGGCAAGAATGCCAAGATCAAAGTGACTGTTACCGATGCCCGTGGCGATAATCAGGACTGGGGAACAAGAACCCTCAATACCACGCAGATTGTCACCGTCGATCTGCTGCTGCGTCCGAACAAGGATGCGGTCGTCTCCGTGACACGTGATGGCAAATTCGTAGATAACTTTATCGTAACATACGTTGATGCCAAGAATGGTACCGTTCAAATGCCACAAGTCGCTCCACCTGCGGGCACGGAGCCAGAGATACCGCCTGTAGAGGAAGAAGCAGATCCTGCAGTTACTCCAGAGCAACCGGATGCTACGGGTGGGGAGAATGGTGGCGAGACGACTGATCCTTCAGCTATGAATAACGGTAATGGAGCGAATAGCACAATCAAGCAGGCAAGCCAGCATGTGGGACGTGGGAATGGAAATGGCAACGGTAATGATAACGGAAATGGAAATGGTAATAATTGAAAGCATGACAAAAACGCAACACCAGCAATAACGATATTTGATAGGCTACAACATCGCTCAGGCAGGATTCTTCTAGATCCTGCCTGAGCCGACTGACTCAACAAAAGGAGGACATCCTGATATATGCCTGAAGGCCGGATTATTAAGGCGCTAAGCGGATATTATTATGCCGCTCCTGTGGATGAGCAAGGAGCTCTTCTACCGAACGAACCTGTGACTCAGTGCCGTGCGCGAGGAATTTTCAAGAAAAGAGGAGTCTCGCCATTGGTGGGGGATCGTGTGATGTATTCTCATACCGAGAATGGGGAAGGGATGATCGATGAGCTTCATCCGAGAAGCACAGAACTGATTCGTCCCCCTGTAGCCAATACGACGCTCGCTGTTTTGGTATTCTCGCTGCGTGAGCCTGACCTCAACCTCCCATTAATGGACAAGTTCCTGGTTCACATTGAGCATGCAGGTCTGGATACGATTATTTGTCTCACGAAGCGTGACTTGTTGGAGCAACAGGTACAGAATGACACTGCTCTAGATGCGGTGCGAGAGCTCTATGAGCAGATTGGATACCGGGTGCTGGTGACCAGTTCGGTTACAGGAGAAGGTACACAGGAACTAAAAGCCATGCTGGCTGGAGAGATTAGTGTCTTTTCGGGGCAATCCGGTGTTGGTAAATCCTCCATGCTGAATGCACTTGTACCCGGGCTTGCTCTGGAGACGAGCGCCATTAGCAATAAGCTGGGCAGAGGACGGCACACGACCAGACATGTGGAGCTGATTCCGCTCGATCATGGTGGTCTGGTAGCCGATACTCCTGGCTTTAGCCAGTTAGATTTTCTTGAGCTTGGCGTGGAGGAATTGTCTGTATGCTTCCGGGAGTTCTCAGAGCGGTCGGCGGATTGCAAGTTCCGAGCCTGTACACACATCCATGAACCGGATTGTAAGGTCCGAGATGCTGTTGAGAGCGGAGAGATTGCTCGCAGCCGATATAGCAGCTATGTGCAGTTCATGGAGGAAATGAAAGAGAAGAAGCGGAGGTACTGAAGCTATGGTAAAGATCGCGCCATCGATTTTGTCAGCAGATTTTGCCCGACTGGGCAGTGAGGTAGCTGCGGCTGAGGCTGGAGGTGGAGACTGGATTCACGTGGACGTTATGGATGGTCATTTTGTGCCTAATATAACCTTGGGATCAGCCATTACGGCGGCGATCCGCCCGTATACGAATCTTCCGCTTGATGTTCATTTAATGATTGAGCAGCCAGAGCGCTATGTTACGGATTTCATCAAGGCTGGAGCTAATGTTGTGACGGTGCATGCGGAGGCCTGCACGCATCTGCATCGAGTGCTGCATATGATCAAGGAGCAGGGGGCATTGTGCGGAGTGGCCCTGAATCCGGGCACTTCTCCATATGTCATTAAGGAAGTACTGAATGATGTGGATATGGTGCTGGTGATGACGGTCAATCCAGGCTTTGGAGGACAATCCTTCATTCCAGGCACGCTCGGAAAAATCAGACAAATCCGTTCTTGGCTTAATGAGCTGGGGCGTCCAGACGTACATATTGAAGTGGATGGCGGTATAGCCGAGTCCACCGCAGCTCTGGTAGCGGAGGCAGGCGCTGATGTTCTAGTGGCTGGCAGTGCCGTGTTCGGACGAGAGGATCGTGCCGCTGCCATTGCTTCGATCCGCGCACATGCTGAGGGTCGAGTACTCTGATCTTTGGTTGAAGGCATTTTCTCATGAGACGGTATAATAATATATCTGAATAGTATAAATTAAACTGGTGCCCCTTGACGAGAATGTCATGTCCGATGCAAACAGGCCCTGTTCTACCTTCTGTTAGACAAGGGCCTGTTTGCTGTTCAATTCGTAGTGTGCTAGAATCATTGGCAGGGTTTATTTAATAACCTTATCAATTTGTGGAGAGGAGCTGCCCAGGCATGAAGAAAAGAACACTACACTCGCTAGCTGTTGGCTATGGGTACTCTACTGCTGTCTTTTTCTAGAATTCTGACAACGGGATCAGTCTGTCCAATGACAGATGTATCTCAGGGCTACTAGAGAAGACAAGCAGGACAATCCAAATTGATGAGGTGGATGTATAATGAACAACACAACAATAACACGACGGAATCCAGAGGGTGTGCCAGCGCCTGTCGGCCAGTACACGCATATCACCCGCATTCCTAGAAATGCCGAGCTGTTCGTGACTTCAGGTCAAGTAGGAGTCGATTCACAGGGACAATTCCCTGAGTCCATGAAGGAACAGATCAGCAATACGTTTCGCAACATTCAGATGGTGCTTGCATCTGAGCAGCTAACTGCCTCCGATGTCATCAAGGTGAATATATGGGCTGTTGACAAGATTGATTGGGAGCATTTATATGCTGAGTGGGGACGGCTATTCAGCGAGACCTTTCCGGCGATGACCATTGGCTACATATCGGAGCTAGGCTTGCCAGAGATCAAGATTGAGATCGAGATCTGGGCAGCCAAGGTATAAGCTGACAGGCAATACTGTCCGTTAGAAAGTCATAGGCCTGAAGACTGATGCATAGATATGGTTACATGAGGGTGTTCTCATGTAGCCTTTTTTTATGGGGCAACAACTTGCAATCGGGTGCATAGACTAGGATGAATGATGCATGAGGATGATGGGGAGGGTGAAGCATGAAGTTTTATACAATCAAGCTGCCGAAGTTCCTGGGAGGTTTTGTGAAGGCGATCCTGAATACATTTCAGAAAAACTGAAGGACATGCAAAGTGGCACATACAGGCATGTTCCCTGTACAGGCTGCAGATGCGGGCGGGCTGCCGAGAACGGGTGAACACACGGGATCATGCCTCATGTCCATTTGAGCTGATATCCCAAACCACTGCTGATCAGGGATATCCTCAAGGGAGACTGAATGACTCCAGTGATAGCCTGTGCTCTGCAGTATGTCTTTACCATATCAGGGAGAAGGGGGCGCTGGGGTCCATACTTTCTGATATAACCAAAAAAGCACCCGTTCATGACGAGGTGCCTTTTGCTTATACATATTAATTGCCTTATACGCGTGTTACTTTGCCAGCTTTCAGCGCGCGCGTGCTAACGAATACACGTTTTGGCTTACCGTTCACCAGGATGCGAACTTTTTGCACATTAACGCCCCAAGTACGGCGGTTACGGTTGTTAGCGTGAGAAACGTGGTTACCACTTCCAGGTTTCTTACCTGTCACATAACATTTACGAGACATAGATTCCACCTCCTATTCTAAAAATAACCCTTACAGAGGCCAGTTGCTTTTTATTCGTGAGTTGTATTACTCTCAACAAAACAATACTTGAATATCATATCATAGTTAAAAAACCTTCGTCAATATATCCAAAAACTTTATTTATTTCTATTGCACGTTATAGTACAATATTGAGTAGTCCATCATACTCCAGGTGACAAATTGACATATTAATAATGGAAAGCCTTACCGGCCTGGGCCAGGCATGACCCGGGCTATAGATGTTGGTCTTATTACATGTGCTGCCCACATGTCGGCGGCTTCATATTTACTCTAAGTAATGATCAGATCGACGATACGGCCACTTGGTGTATACCTGAGGACGATATGCATAAAGCGAGGAAGGGGAATTCTCATTGAGTAAGCGTTCTTTGAATGGAACAGATTTTACCGCAATGGTGTTAGCCGGAGCGGAACAATTGCAACAGCATGCCGAGCACGTCAATTCCCTGAATGTATTCCCGGTGCCTGATGGTGATACGGGAACGAATATGAATCTGACAATGAATGCAGGCGTAGCCGAGATCACGAAAGGAGATTCTGTATCGATTGGTGTGATGTCAGGGATTCTTTCCAAAGGCCTGCTGATGGGGGCTCGCGGAAATTCAGGGGTAATTCTGTCTCAGTTGTTTCGCGGGTTTAGCCGTTACGCTGCCCCATACGAGGAATTGAATACTCTGCAATTCGCAGCCGCCTTGCAAAGCGGTGTGGATGCTGCCTACAAGGCAGTGGTGAAGCCCGTAGAAGGAACCATTCTGACCGTTGCGAAGGAAGCTGCCAAGCATGCCGTATATTATGCCCGTCGGGCCAATGATATTCCGGAGCTCATGGCAGAGGTGCTGTCCAAGGCGAAGGAAGCGCTCGCCATGACACAGGAGATGCTGCCTGTACTCAAGCAGGTGGGTGTCGTTGATTCTGGTGGACAAGGGCTTGTATATATTTATGAAGGATTCATGCAGTATCTCTCCAGCGGAACGACAGCTACAGGACAGGTTCGCCATACGGCTGCATCGACAACGTCAGCTTCAGCGGTCTCGCCAGTAGCAGGCTCTGTACCGACATCGGTAGTGGCTCCATCCTATGATGCTCCATTATCCGCGCAAGCCAAGCTGGAGACAGAGCATATTGAGTTCCTGTACGATATGGAGTTCTTCATCAATCGCCATCTGGGCGAATCGAATGGACAGCCATTTGATGAGGAGAAATTCGAGAAAGCGTTATCAGTGAATGGTGATTCCATTATCGTCATTGCGGATGAGGATATCGTCAAGGTACATGTTCACTCCAAGGCTCCAGGAGAGGTCCTTAATTTGGCACTCCAATATGGGGAGATCACCCAGATTCGTATCCTGAACATGCGCGAGCAGCACCGTGAACTGCTAACAGCGGGTATGGACGTGGCTCCTGCGCCAGAATGGTTCGCTGAGATTCCGGCAGAGCCTGCACGCACGGTGGAGCCTTCCGAATTGCCTGCTCATGAGCTGGCCCCGCATGGCTTCATTGCCGTATCGCCGGGTGAAGGCATTACGAACATTTTCCGGAGCATGGGCGTAGATGTAGTGCTGTCTGGAGGACAGACAATGAATCCGAGCACGGAGGACTTCGTGAATGCGGTCCGTTCCATCGCGGCGGAGTACATCTACATCCTGCCGAACAACTCTAATATTATTCTTGCTGCTGAGCAGGCACGTGAGCTATTGGAGGATGAGCGCCAGGTATTCGTTATTCCGAGCAAGACCATTCCGCAGGGAATTGCGGCAGCGTTTGCTTTCCAGGAGGAAGAGAGCTTCGGTGTAAATCTGGAAAATATGGCAGAGGCAGTTACTCGGGTGCAATCCGGGCAGGTGACTTATGCAGTGCGTGACACGGTACTTGATGAGATGGAGATCAAGGCCGGACACTATATCGGGATTCACAATTCCAAGATTGTAGCTACCGAGGAGCAATTGATTCCTACCTGCCGTGAGCTGTTGTCCAAGATGCTCGGCAGTGTGGATGAAGCGGTGCTTGTAATGATGCTGACAGGCTCGGATAGCGACCCAGCCGAGACCGAGGAGCTCGTATCCTGGATTGAGCAAGAGTATCCGGGGATCGACATTGAAGTACATGATGGAGGTCAGCCGATCTACTCATACCTGTTCTCGGTAGAATCCTGATATCAATCTGATTGCAGAGAGGGGACGGACGGATGAGCCGGACATTTATCGTAACGGACAGCACGGCTGATATACCTGCAGACCTGGTTAAGCAGTGGGGAATTCATGTAGTGCCGCTCACAGTCATGTTCGGTGACCAAGCCTATCTCGATGGAGTGGAGATGTCTGCCGGACAGTTCTATGAACGACTCGTTCAAGCGGCAGAGCTGCCTACCACATCCCAGCCATCTCCTGCGGAGTTTCTCAAGGTCTATAGCGAAATTCTGGAGCAGCACCCTGATGCTCATATTGTGTCTATTCACCTATCTTCCGGAGTGAGTGGCACGTACCAATCCGCGAGACTGGCCGTTACCATGCTGGAACGTGAAGAAGCTGTAACGACGGTAGACTCCAAATCCGCTTCATTCGGCTATGGTGCATTGGTTGTTCAGGCAGCCAAGCTGGCTTCAAATGGAGCGGACAAGGATGCCATTCTGCGTGAGCTGGAGCGGATGGGAGAGCAGAGACGTTTGTTTTTCCTCGTAGATACGCTGCAGTATCTCCAAAAGGGCGGCCGGATCGGCAAAGCCGCTGCTATGATCGGCACACTGTTGAACATCAAGCCCATTCTGTCCATCGACCAGGAAGGGATCATCTACTCGATGGAGAAGGCGAGAGGACAGAGAAAAGCGATGTTGCGTATTGTCGAGATGCTAGAAGCTGATTTGCAGGGACAAAAAATTAATGTGGCTGTAGGCCATACCGCGAATCAAGCCTCTACCGATACCCTGCTTCAGCTATTGCGTGAGCGTTTTGCTGTGGAAGAGGTGCAGTACAGTGAGATTGGTGCTGTCATTGGCACCCATGTGGGTCCTGGTACACTTGCTGTCTACGCGTGGCCTGCAGGAGATGAGGTCTGAGGTATGCTGAATCTGGATCAAATACGTACGAAACAAATCCACGGCGTGAGTGCTCTTAAGGAAGAGGAGCTTCACGCCTTTGGCATCTCCAATATCAAGGAGCTGCTGGAATATTATCCTTACCGATATGACGACTATCGGTTAGGTTCATTAATCGAGGCCAAGGATCAGGAGAAAGTCACGGTACAGGCCAAGATTATAGGGATTCCTGTGTTGCAGCGCTATGGACGCAAATCCCGTCTCACATGCAAGCTGATGGCAGAGGACTGGATGTTCAGTGCTACCTGGTTCAACCGCCATTTTCTGAAGGAGCAGCTGACGGCGGGGCGGGAGATTGTTGTAACCGGAAAGTGGGATATGAAGCGAATGCAGCTCACGGTATCAGATTCTGAATTCCCTGATCAAGGCACGTCTCGTTCAGGCACGCTTCAGCCTGTTTATTCAGTAGGGGGCAAGATTACTCAATCCTGGATGCGAAAGACGATGAATCAGGCTTTGGAGCAGTACGGAGAGATGATCCCTGAAATTTTGCCACAGCAGCTCATGACGAAGTATGCACTTATGCCACGCAAGCAGGCTATTGCGTCCATTCATCGCCCTCAGGATAATCAGGAAGGGCAGGATGCGCGGCGCCGGATGGTGTATGAGGAGCTATTTCTCTTCCAGATGAAGATGCAGGCCTTCCGGGCGCTCAATCGTGGCCGTGCAGACGGTGTGGTACATACGGCGGATAATGCGACGATTCGCAGCTTCGTACGCAGTCTGCCCTTTGAGCTGACGGATGCGCAGAAGCGGGTAGAGCTGGAAATTCTGGCGGATCTACGCTCTCCCTACAGCATGAACCGGCTGCTGCAGGGGGATGTTGGCTCAGGTAAGACAGTTATCGCAGCGATTGCGCTGTATGCCTCCGTTCGTTCCGGCTTTCAGGGTGCACTGATGGTACCGACGGAAATTTTGGCTGAGCAGCATATGCGCTCACTACAGAAGATGTACGAGCCGTTCGGAGTAACCGTAGCATTGCTGACAGGCAGTGTGAATGGGCGTAAGCGCAAGGACCTGCTGGCTTCCCTGCAAATGGGTCTTACGGACATTGTCGTCGGTACGCATGCGCTGATTCAGGAGGACGTCTACTTCCGCCAGCTTGGTCTTGTGGTCACGGATGAGCAGCATCGCTTTGGTGTGAATCAGCGCAGTATATTACGCCGCAAGGGCTACAATCCGGATGTGCTCACCATGACGGCCACACCGATTCCGCGTACGCTTGCTATTACGGCCTTCGGGGATATGGATGTATCGACGATTTCCGAGCGGCCCAAGGGACGGATTCCAATCTCCACCTACTGGGTGAAGCACAATATGATGGATCGGGTCCTTGGCTTCATCTCGCGTGAGATTGATCAAGGGCGACAGGCTTATTTCATTTGCCCATTAATTGAGGAATCGGATAAGCTGGATGTTCAAAATGCTATCGACCTGCATATTCAGATGCAGCAGGCCTTCCCATCCTATCGTGTAGGCTTGCTGCATGGACGGATGAGCGCTGCGGAGAAGGAAGAGGTCATGCGGGCCTTTTACGCGAATGAAATCCAGCTGCTCGTATCTACCACCGTAGTTGAGGTAGGCGTGGATGTGCCTAATGCGACCCTGATGATCATTATGGATGCGGAGCGCTTTGGGCTCTCCCAGCTGCATCAGCTGCGTGGACGTGTCGGGCGTGGAGCGCATAGCTCCTATTGTGTGCTCATTGCCGATCCCAAGTCGGAGGTAGGTCAGGAACGGATGAAGGTGATGACCGAGACGGATGACGGCTTCGAGGTGGCCCGGCGGGATCTGGAGCTGCGTGGGCCTGGAGATTTCTTCGGGACCAAGCAGAGCGGTCTGCCAGAATTTCGTATAGCGGATATGGTAGCTGATTTCGAGGTACTGGAGCGTGCACGTGAGGATGCAGTGCAACTGATCGAGGATAAGGATTTCTGGACCTCCTCCTCCTATGCGCCCTTGCGGGATTATTTGCAGCAGGAGCAGATTTTTCAGGGAGATATTATGGATTAGGCAAATTCACGTTCTTTCCGTCATATATTGAGGATGATTGAATTTTGACGGGAGGCGTGGACAGAGTGAGCTATCAACAATATGGCATCAGCCCGCAGCTGGTAGAGCGGGTGAAGACGAAGATGAAGAATTCAGCCGTGAAGGAACGGATCAAGAAGCTGATGGACGGGGTCACGAAAGCCGATCTCCAGAATCGACCCACAGTACATCGACTGGTGAAGAGCTCTGCAGTCATTCTGCATGAGAAGCTGACACCAGCCCAAGAGGAGCAGCTTGTCTCTTTTGTCATTGGGCAGCGGATTGATCCGAACAACACCTTTCATCTGATTAAGCTGTGGGGGATGTTTCGATAAGCGTAATGGTAAGCGCTAAGGAATCGCCCACAAAAAAAGATACTCTAAGGCAATCAAGCCTGCTAGAGTATCTTTTTTTTGTACCAAGAATGTGATGATTTCCTTTGGGAGTATAGCTATTCTTATATCTGATTCTTTTTGTACCCTCATGGCTTGGCAGCATGTCAATCCTTGCATCTGATTGATGCTTTTACAAAAATGCCAGCCAGAGATATAGTCCCAGGAGTGTTAGCAACAAGGTCGGCACCGTCAGCACGATGCCTGTTTTGAAATAGGTCCCCCATGAAATACGGATGCCCTTGGAGGAGAGCACATGCAGCCAGAGTAGTGTGGCCAGAGAGCCAATCGGAGTCATTTTGGGGCCGAGATCCGAACCGATGACATTGGCATAGATGAGTGCTTCCTTGACTGTTCCGGTGACGGATGCACTATCAATGGCAAGCGCATTGATTAGCACCGTAGGCAGATTATTCATCACGGAGGAGAGGACGGCGGCTATAATACCCATGCTCATGGTAGCTGCTAGCAATCCCTCTTGGGCAGCGGCTCGGATTATGTGTGCCAGAGTATCGGTTAATCCGGCGTTACGCAACCCATACACGACAACATACATTCCGATGGAGAAGAATACGATCGCCCATGGTGCTCCCCGAATCACCTCTGGTGCCGGGACGACCTTGCTTCGGCCAGCGATGAGCAGGAAGATTAGTGCAATTCCTCCAGCGATGAGCGATACAGGTATGCGTAGCCACTCGCTGACAAGATAGCCAATGAGCAGCGCTGCCAGCACGAACCAGGAGATTCGGAACAGCTTTATGTCCTGGATCGCTTCCCTTGGCGGCTTGAGATGAGCAAGGTCATATTGTCTTGGTATGGCCTTGCGGAAGAGCAGGTACAGCACAAGAATGCTGGCTCCGAGCGAAAACAGATTGGGGACGATCATCCGCCCGGCATATTCCATGAACGTAATCCCGAAATAATCAGCTGATACGATATTGACGAGATTGCTGACGACCAGAGGTAGTGATGTCGTATCAGCAATGAAGCCTCCGGCAATGATGAAGGGGAACACCTGTCGCTCATCCAGTCGCAGCGCTCGCACCATGGCAAGCACGATCGGAGTCAGAATGAGAGCGGCTCCGTCATTGGCAAAAAAGGCCGCTACCACAGCGCCTAGCACCGAGATATACACGAACATTCGTACCCCATGCCCCTTCGCTGCGCTGGCCATATGCAAGGCGGCCCATTCAAAGAATCCGATTCTATCCAGAATCAATGAAATCAGGATAATGGCGACGAAGGCCAGCGTGGCATTCCAGACCATCTGGGTTACATCCCAGACGTCCTGTAGATCGACGACGCCAACCAGAAGGGCGAGCAGTGCTCCTCCACAGGCAGACCATCCGATCGAGAGATTTTTGGGCTGCCAGATCACCAGCACCAGAGTAACCAGAAATATTATGCATGACAAAACAATACCAACCACAAGTACCCTCCTAGATGTTCAACGAACAACGAAAACCTCAAATCTACTAAATGCTCATCTTAATATATAACTCTATGAATAGTAGAAGTACAATTGAAAATAAGTCCTAACCGAATATTCCCGGAGCAAAAGCCGTCCTAGTAGTCATAGACTGGTATAACACTGGTATGCGCTTATTCCTATTCGCCTGTAGCAGCAAATCTTTGGATGCGCTCGCCAATCTGATCGCGAACCCTTTGGAATACAACCCATTTTTCTTCATTCGTCCCCTGTGCCTTGGCTGGGTCATCGAAACCCCAATGCTCACGTCTTACCTGTGGAGGAGTGATTGGACACTTATCTGCCGCGTCCCCACACAAGGTTACAATTAGATCAGCACTGTTCAGCAGATGGGAATCAATAATATCCGATGTTTGAGTAGATATATCAATACCGACCTCCTTCATAGCCTTAATAGCGTTTGGATTAAGTCCATGAGCTTCAATCCCAGCGCTATATACATTCCAGTAGTCTCCCAAGTATTTTTTAGCCCATCCTTCAGCCATCTGGCTACGACATGAGTTGCCTGTGCACAAGAAGTAGATTGTCTTTTGTTTCATAATGGATATCTCCTTTTGATTAGTATATAAGTATATGCTTATATTTGAGGCGAGGGGGAGCCCCTATTTACAAACGGATGTAACACATTCTTTATTTAAGGCAGCAAGTATCATTTTGTTGTCAGGCATATACTTCAACACGTCTTGAATATAAGGCTTGTCTTCTACATTTAACGAATAATATACCCACTGCCCACGTTTATCCTCCTTGACGATTCCTTGGGCCTTGAGCTTACGCAAATGCTGGCTAACTCCTGGCTGAGATATCTCCAAAATATCAACAAATTCGCAAACACACCATTCTCGTTCTTTCATCAGCGCTAGCATCGTCAAACGTGTCTTATCAGCTAACAGCTTTAGTTGTTCAGCGACCTCTTGAATGGTCTTCACCTGATCCCTCCTTCATACATAAGTGACTGCTTATATAATAGTTGATGGGAAGAGTGAATTCAATACATAAGTGCTTCCAGAAATTATAATGTATACAGAACGTATGTTCTGATTATAATTAGATAAGAATGTATGTTCTCATTGCTGTGATTTTATAGAGGGGTGCATAATCATGCCTAAAAAAAATGAACGAATCATTTTTCTGGCAGACTGTCAGTCTTTTTACGCTAGCGTAGAAAAAGCCTCACGTCTGGATTGCGAGCATAAGCCGCTTGCGGTGGCAGGTGATCCTGCCCGAAGATCTGGAATTATTCTTGCTGCCTGCCCGATAGCCAAGAGCTTTGGCGTGACAACGGCAGAACGTCTTGGGGAAGCGCTGAAGAAATGCCCGGAGCTCGTCGTTGTTCGACCGCGGATGCAGTATTACATTGATGTGTCCTTGGCCATCTCTGATATCTATAGGCAGTATACAGATCTGGTAGAGGTGTTCAGTATAGACGAGCAGTTCCTAGATGTGACCGGAAGCCTTGGATTGTTCGGTGATCCGTTAGAGATTGCCCGAGAGATTCAGCAGAGGGTACTTCTGAAGACGGGAGTGTGGGTACGGATCGGAATGGGCTCCAACAAGATTCTGGCTAAAATGGCCACGGATATATGGGCGAAGAAGAACGAGAGCGGCTTGTATCGCTTACCGAAGTCGGGGCTTGAGATGCTGCTGTGGCCTCAGCCCGTGCAGAAGATGTTCGGTATTGGCTCGCGCATGACGAAGCATCTGGCCAGACTGGGTATGCATACGATTGGAGATATCGCCCGTACGCCGCTTCCTGTGCTGAAGTCCCGCTTACGGGCTCATTTTGGCAAGCAGTCAGACATTCAGGCAGAGGTGCTGTGGCGGAGTGCTCATGGGCTGGATGACAGTCCAGTCGCCCCGTACACATTTCGTACCCCTCAGAAGTCCATCGGTCATATGATGACATTGCCCAAGGATTATCTGGAGCCGAAGGAAATTGAGACCATTCTGCTGGAGCTGACGGAGGAAGTATGCCGGGACAGTCGGCGTAAAGGCTATATGGGGCAGGTGGTGAATGTCAGCTGCATGTGCAGCCCTTATGAAGCACCTACGGGATTTTCCCGGCAAAGGAAGCTGCTTGATCCGACGAATAGCACTAATAAAGTATTTGCGTCCGTGAAGGAGCTGTTCTATAAGTTCTGGGATCATATGCCTGTACGTCGTCTGGGTGTCAGCCTGAGTGATCTCGTCGAGGATGGGGTCTATCAGATCTCCTTCTTCGAGGATCAGGAGCGGGTGCGCTCCCTTGAGGAAGCGACCGATCGCATCAAGGAGCGGTATGGCAGTGCTGCTATCGTTCGGGCATCCTCTCTGACCTATGCGGGTCAGGCATTGGAAAGATCGCTGAAAATTGGGGGGCATTACAAATGAGCAAAAAGCTGCAAAATAACGGACTATGGGAATCTAGCCGGATGATGCTGCCTGAGCATCGGGCGCGTATTCTGGAGGAGGCAGGAAGGGCAGACAAGAGGTCTCGTCCACTCCTGCATGAGGATGAGCTGGAGGAGATGCTTCGCTATATCCTGATCTCGGAGCATGATGGGCTGCCGATACAGATTGAGCTATTCACCGAACGTGGTCCTGCTCATCGCGCAGAAGGCACGGTTACAGCCATTAGCCAGCATCAGCGAAAATTCAGAGTCGATACGCAGGATGGCTTTGAGTGGATTGATTTTGCCGAGCTGATGACAGCTCGCCTGTTATAGCCTTTACGTAACGTTAATGTTCTATAATGGACTCAGGACAGACGCTGGATAGAGAGCCCTGTGCTTGAGAACTAAGGGCAGGGCAGTCTGGCGAAAGGAGCGTAGGAATGAGTCAGAGATGGAAAATCAAGGAGCTAGCCTCAGAGCTGCATGTATCTACACGAACGATCCGGTTCTACGAGGAGAAGGGGCTGATCACTCCCGAGAAGGACCCGGATAACGGCTATCGGGTGTTTGGTGAGCGTGATATGATCCGGCTAAGGATGATTATCTCGCTTCGCGAATTTGGGATGTCGGTGGAGCAGGTCAAGCAGCTGCTGGGCAGCCTGGAGCAAGGGCGACGGGAGGAGGCGCTGCATACACTGGAGCTTCAGCGTTCAGCGATGTTCGATAGCTGGATGGAGAGCAAGCAGCAGCTGGAGGCCGCTGATTATATGATTGATTGCCTGCGGACGGGCGAAGACCCTGAGTGGGGAAGCTGGTTCGCGAAGGCTGGTGGCTTGAAGCGACAACGCCAGCTGAGGAATTCATGGCAGGACAATTGGGATTTTGATAGCCGCGCAGCCATACATGATGAACTGGTGAAGCAAGAGGAGCTGCAGAGTGGCGGTCATCCGGCTTACTCGGATACCCTGCGGTTCATGGTGGAGCGCGTTCAGCCACAGCCCGGGGAAAAGGGAATTGATATGGGGACGGGGACCGGCAATCTGGCCGGGCTTTTTGCAGCAGAAGGGGCAATGATGGCCGGTATTGACCAGTCTACAGAGATGCTGAAGCAGTGTCGTCGTAAATTTCCACATATTGATGTCCGTCCGGGGAATCTGATGCGGATCCCGTTCGTAGACGGGAGCTTTGATTTTGCGGTGAGCAGTTATGCTATGCATCATCTGGCTGATGAACAGAAGTACATTGCTTTAGGGGAAATATGCCGTGTGCTCCAGCCGCATGGCCGCATCTGCATTGCAGATGTGATGCAGGAGCCAGAACGTTGGGTGAGCGCAGCGCTTTCAGATGATAGCGTAGTCGCTGATCAAGCAGGGCGTCTGGAGGAACGTCCGGTGGATTATCTATCGGATGATTGGCCCAACCCTCAGCCAAGCCTTCAGCCCAATTTTATGACAGATCCTCTGTCTAGCTCTATGTCAGATCCACTGGCGAATCATCTGGACAAGCAGCCAGCCTACTATGTGACGCCTTCGTTTCTGACAGAATGGCTTGAGCAGCATGGATATGTAACGATTACCCGGCGTGTCGCTGGTCCTGTCTACATGGTATATGCCGTTCCTGTTCATTATGGTCAGGCGCGCAGCGGATCTCTTTTCTCCTGATGAGTGAAAGTCTCTTGACCTTGACGTAAGGGAAACTTGTAGTCTTCTGGTGAAGTAGTACTCATGTGATAAGCCAGGAGGATGAAGAAAATGAAAATGATGACAGAGGCAAGCGATACGATCATGATCAAGGGTGCTCTCATTGTGAGTATGGTACCTGGAGAAGAGCCATATGAAGGAGATATTGCAATCAAGGGCACGCGAATAGAGGCGATGGGGCCAGAGCTTTCGAAGCAGCCGGGGGAGTGCATTCATGCACGTGGCATGATCGCTATGCCAGGGCTGATCAATGCCCATCAGCATTCACCGATGAGCCTGCTGCGGGGCTTCTCCGATGATCTGAAGCTGATGGACTGGCTTGATCGCAAGATGCTGCCAGCCGAGGCGCGGATGACGCCTGAGGATATCTATTGGGGAGCCAAGCTGGCGATTGCTGAAATGATCAAGTCGGGTACGACAGCTTTTGCTGATATGTACATTCATATGAATGAAATTGCCGAGGCTGTACAGGAGAGTGGTATCCGTGCATCGCTTACCAGGGGAGTAATTGGTCTGGAGGACGACGGGGGCCGCAGAATACATGAGGCGATTGATCTGATCGATCGCTGGTCCGGCAAAGCAGAGGGACGAATCACGACCATGATGGGACCCCATGCGCCCTATACCTGCCCTCCGGATATGCTGAAGGAGGTATTGAAGGTTGCTGAATCCAAGCGCGTACCAATCCATATTCATCTAGCTGAGACTCTGGAGGAGAGCGCGATCATTCAGGAGCGGTATCATTGTACACCAACACAGTATTTGCACGATTGTGGTCTACTGGATCATGATCATATTTTGCTGGCCCATGGAGTGCATCTGCAGCAGGAGGATATCCACCTGCTTCGCTCTATTCGTGGTGGTGGAATAGCTCATAATCCGGTGAGCAATCTGAAGCTGGCTTGCGGAATTGCTCCTATAACCGAGCTGCTAGAGCAAGGGGTTAGCGTCGGTCTAGGGACAGACGGAGCAGGCAGTGCTACAACGCTCGATATGTTTGCCGAGGTACGTGCGGGGGCATGGCTGCAGAAGCTGGCTAGTGGAGACCCCGCCCGATTCCGTGCCAGACAAGCACTAGCCATGGCTACAACCGGAGGAGCAGAATTGCTCAGGCTTGGAACAAGGGAAGGTCAGTTGGAGCCTGGGAGACTGGCTGACATCATCCTGCTGGACTTGCAGCAGCCGCACCTGCAGCCCCTTCATGATCCATTCTCCCTACTGGCCTATGCGGCCTGTGGTTCGGATGTGCACACCACTATTGTAAATGGTCGTGTGCTGATGAGAGAACGCCAGCTGTTGACGATAGACGAGCCAGAGCTGCTGCAACAGGCAGCTGTCCGTGCGAAACGAATCACAGCCGGGTTATGAGCGGATGTTGCACTGGCACTCGGCTTGAGGTACTTGGCTTGAGGGGCTGGACTAGAGGGATTGTTTAGAGAGTCGAGCAGAGAGTACCCACCTAGCCATTGCATCTGCAGGGTCCGATTAATGTACAATCTGGAACAGGCGACTTAGCTCGCGTCGCACCTCACTTCTGGCGAAGCGGGGGAGCATGGAGAAGAATCTCCGATATCCCCGGCACAGGTAATGCACTTCAATGCCAGCAGGACCTCGCTGCTCCTCCAGAACCTTAATCCCTCTTGCCCGCATATCCCGTCGGGTGGAGGTCAGCTCGTGGGTGATATGCTGCTGCAGGCGATCCAGTCCGCGAGTGTAGAGATCAGAGAGGTACAGTGTAGAGGAGGAATGCTTCAAGACGGCAATATCCTTTGCCAGCATATCGAGCATCAAGGTATACAAGACATAGGATTTCACCAGACGGTCATCCTCATGTGTAGGGATGGGAGGTGCTGATGATGGCTTCATAACATCGTTCACTTCCTTCATGGGGTACTATCTTAGATGTATGAGAACATATGTTCTTAATATAACCATCATAATGGAGTTCATACATTCCAGCAACGAGGAATTCATGGAAAATGCAGTGCACACAGACACTTGAAGGCACATGCTTCCCATGGACAGCAAAATAAGGTATGGTTGGTCATGTCTGTTGGAGTTCACAATTGTTAATGAAAGAAGGAATGATCAGATGCGCCGGCTGTATACTGCGCTTATTTTGTTAAGTCTTGTGTGGGGAGCGTCCTTCATGCTCATCAAGGTGCTATTGGCACATCAGATGGGTCCGTGGACGATAGCCAGCCTCCGCTCCTTGCTGGGCATGCTGTTCATCGTGCTAATGATGGTGCTGCTACGTAGGCCATTTGACTTGAAGAAGCTGAACTGGGGCGGGTCTCTGCTGGTGGGGATTATCAATATGGCGTTGCCTTGGGCACTCATTGCTTTCAGCGAGACGAGACTCACCAGCAGTATGGCTTCTGTGCTGAATGCGACGACTCCGATTTGGACGATGCTTGTAGGTCTGGTGTTCTTTGGAGCGGTGTTCGGCAGACAGCAATGGCTGGGGATGGGGATTGCATTTGCAGGCATCTTAGTACTGCTCGGCATTAATTCGGATACGATCATTGCTGCAGATCCAATAGGCTTTGCGGTGATGCTCTCGGCGACATTGTGTTACGCTATCGGCTCCCAGCTTGCGCGCAAGCTTCTGGGAGGTATGGATATGTACCAGATTTCGGTAGCTACCCTGGCAGGGGCGTGGATCAGCAGTACGCTGGCTGCGCTGGTGCTGGAGAGCCCGTCAATAGCTTCATTAGCATCGCTAGGGTCACTTCAGGTCATGGTTTCGCTATTGGGACTCGGCGTCCTTGGCTCGGGTGTAGCGTACATTCTGTTTAATTACATGCTGATGAAGGGTAGCCCAGAGTTCGCGACCTCCGTAACGTATCTGGTGCCTGCTACAGCGATGGTATGGGGCTATGCCTTGTTAGGCGAGCATATCGGTTGGAATCTGCTGGGTGGACTGGTGCTGATCCTCGGTGGAGTCTTCATCGCTAATCGTCGGGGAAGTGTAGGTTCATCAGGCAGAAGGGCAAAGGAAGGGCTTGATCGAGCAAAGCAGATGACGGTTCAAATGGAGCAGAGAAGAAAGAAAAAAGCCAACGAGACAGAGGTAGCTATTATCGAGCAGAGAATAACGGAGGACAGACACTAATCGTTATGATGCATTAGTCGAATTTCACAAACGGATGTACAGAATAAGGCGGGTGCGCTTCGAGCGTTACCCGCCATCATTTTATTCGTCAGATTCTACACTATTAAAATATACACGTACATATCGAGGAACTGCTATCTATCTCATCTTCCACTCCTACCCGAAATCAGAGAGGAGGCAGTGCCAACGGGGCGATGAGACATGGATTGTCGAACTCAGGGTGGGCAGGGATCAGAGTTCACTCCAGGTCATTGTCAGTTCTACAGATCCGTCCTTACTGGCCATTACTCCTCCAATTAAGGACCATTTTTCATGGGCTTCTGTATCGGTTCCTTGAATGATGATATTTTTATCATCAATGGTCTCCATAGCATCTGTCATGGCTTTGGTGGCAAAATAATCTTTGTACATATCGGAGACGGCCTTCAGATCTTCAGGGGTTGTAAAGATAATCATCACTGACTTCTTGCCCTCTTGTTCGCTGGACTGAGCTAATTCAATCTGGGCATCAGCCGGTAAGGGGAAGTCAGCTGGCATATTTTCAGGCAGTTGCTTATTCTGGTTCACTTCTGCTTCCGCAGGCTTCGCTGCAGATGTGGAGGCCTTGCTCGTATCTGCTATGCTCTCTGCGGCGGGCACCTTGCTACCATTAGTATTATTACTATCTCCGGACTCCTGAGCCGCTTGGGTGCTACAAGCGCTTAAGATCGTCATCAGGGTTAAGGTAGCACAGGTTAGTACCAACTGCTTCTTATTTTTGATCATTATTATCGCTCCTTTTCTGTGAAATACTGCTCCTAAGAGAGCAATGTATTGTCTCCTCTGATTGATTCCACACATCCTTCCCTATGTTATATAAGCTCGTGCTATATGGTTTGAAGCGTATGATACATGCTAGATATCCAGAATTTTAACAAAAATGAAGTGAAGGGAGAACGTGCCCTAGTCCAGTTGTATCCCCAACCTAAGTCCAGTTTTGCACAACTGTATTTATCTTCTGCATTTATCTTCCGCATCTTCGGGATTGTTGCACAATTTTCCGTGCATCTGCTGCCAGACGCATAACCAAAGCTTTTAATCATATATTGTTAATGCCAGCGGATTTTAGTCTTACTTCGTGTGGATCTTGTGGTGGTGTAGAATGTTCTGCCGTCTAGGGGCTCTGCAACATTCGTTACCATGGATATGTATATCGTCGACTATGCATATCGTCCATTTTACGTAGGTTTGACATAACAGGGCTGTTTCACAGGTGCTCGTCTGTGGTAGAATTGTTACAGGGACTGGTTCGGCTAACCGACCAGTTGTGACGAAATAACATGCAGAAAGGATCAGGATACCATGTGTCCCCGAAGGATACTTCCCCAAAGGACGATCTGGAAACGGTATGATCTCTCTTATACTTAGCTTCTTCTCGTGGATGACGTCAGCCATTCTGACCGACTTTACGGAAGAGGGGATTGTGAAATGCGAAGGACCAAGTCCTCCAGGCTAAGCATCCATTTCGGCTTCCGTAAGAACGGTAGTTACACCAAACTTACGAGAAACCGAGGAAGCCTGTATGAGGATACCCAACCAAAGTTCAATTACTGTTAGTCAACTCGCCCCTCTAGCCCGACGTATGCTGGCTATGATGCTGGGCACGCTCATTCTTGCATTTGCTTACTACCATATTAATTTTGCGAATCATTTAACTGAAGGAGGATTCGTTGGCCTAGCTCTTCTGGGCAAATACGCCTTCGGTTGGTCACCTGCCTGGACGGCATTGCTGCTGGACATTCCAGTGCTGCTTGTCGCTTGGCTGTGGAAGGGCTGGAAGTTCATGGCCTCCGCATTGGTCGGAGCTTTGATGTTCTCTGGATTCTATGCTGCCTTTGAATTATACTCGCCTCTGCATATCGATCTGGCAGGCAATCTGGCGGTAGCTGCCTTGTTATCAGGCTTACTGACAGGTGTCGGTGCGGGTCTGGTTATGAGATTTGGCGGTGCTACTGGGGGCGATGATATTTTATCCCTCCTCATTAGTCAGTGGAGAGGCTGGAAGCTGGGGAATGTATTTTTTGCCAGTGACTGTATAGTACTTCTTCTCTCACTGTTATATTTGCCAATGAAGGAGACACTGTACACGATTCTTGCAGTATGGGTGGCAGGCAAGATTATCACCATCACCGTCACCTTCCGTCTACCGAAGCCAACTGTTGCTCCTCAAGTAACTCTGAAGCAGCAAGCGCACAGCTAGGCATGGATTGTGGGGAGCTATACGCGATTCGAATTAACCGCATAGTAACCGCAGTGCCCTATGTTCCGGAAAGCATTGTTTGGGACTTCAGGCGAATGCTCTGGACTGATGAGAATGAGAAGGGTACGCAGACAGACGATAAGCATGAACGAATAATAGAGCAGATCAAGCATAGAGGTGCTCTTGATGCCACCATGGATCAGGAGCACCTCTATTTGTATGTGTATACATCACTTACTGAAATGGCGTGACTCCTGAATGCGACCATGCTGATCATGAATGATCACCCGTATGCTCTGGTCTGCAGACCAGCACTTGGCTTCTTGAACGGCCTCCGTCTTGGTATGGTGCACAGAAGAGGGATGATCTCGTCCCTGCTCCTTAATCGCCCAGCCTTCCTCGTGGGGAACGACATGAATGGGCTCATCCGTCTCGTGTGCGGGATGGTTGCGATTCCATTCCTCAGCCTGAGCCGTTGCAATCGCAATTGCTCTCCCTTCCTCATAGCCGTTCGATAGGAGGGCATTGGCGATCTCGATCGCCTTGTTGCGCACACGTTCCTCCAGATTTTTCATGGATGGGGGGTAATCCTGCTTGTTCCACGGCATAATCATTCCTCCTGTCTCTTCCTTCAGGTTACGAAAAACGAGATTAAATCAATGCTCCTAAGGGACGGTAGATATGGAGCTTAGATATATATTACCCTTCCCATTCGTGGGCAAACGCGGATCGCCGTAATTGTATCTCCCAACTAAGTAAAATCTGTGCCCAGCCGTTAGATGAGAAGGAATAGGCTTGCAGTTATCGGAAGGAGAAGGGCCACAGATAACAAAGCCACAGGGGATCATCCGACTTTGAAGTTGAATGAAGATCCTGTGGCTTTATTTGTGCGTATTCGCAGTAATTCGAAGCTATATCGTTGACAGGGATGATTTATTCCTGGGTAAATTCAGTGATACTATACATGAATAAGTTACTGGAATAGCATCTTGCTGGAAAAAGCAATTTACTGAAATAGTGAAGCATACTCTCCATAGCCCTCTTCCTCCAGCTTGTCCTTAGGAACAAAACGCAGCGCAGCGGAGTTGATGCAGTAGCGTAGGCCATTCTCGCCAGGTCCATCATCGAATACATGGCCAAGATGGGAGTCTCCGATTCGGCTGCGGACCTCGGTGCGAATCATGAAATGACTAAGATCCGTCTTCTCCTTGATGCTATAGCTGCTCAATGGGCGAGTGAAGCTAGGCCAGCCGCAGCCTGCATCATACTTATCCCGCGAGCTAAACAAGGCTTCACCTGAGACGATGTCCACGTAGATGCCTTCATCTTCGTGGTTCCAGAATTCATTCTGGAAGGGACGCTCGGTAGCATTGTTCTGGGTGACTTCATATTGCAGCGGTGTCAGCCGTTCCTGGAGGTTGGACTTGTCCAGCTTGCCGGACCAATGATTCTCGATGAAGTCCTCACGTCCAGAGCCTTTGCGATAGCGTTTGTAGTGCCCTGGATTCTTCTTATGATAGTCTTGATGGTATTCCTCTGCTTCATAAAAGACAGATGCTGGTACAATCGGTGTAACGATTGGTTGATCGAATCGTCCGCTGTCCGCAAGTGCTTTCTTTGAGGCTTCTGCCTTAAGACGCTGCTCCTCATTATGATAGAAGATGGCCGTCTGATAGGATTCCCCGCGATCATGGAACTGACCACCAGCATCTGTCGGATTAATCTGTTGCCAGAATAGCTCCAGCAGCTTCTCATAAGGGAAGACATAAGGATCGAAGGTAATCTGGACAGCCTCGACATGACCTGTCGTATCGGAGCAGACTTCCTCGTAAGTGGGATTCTCTGTATGACCACCTGTGTAGCCAGAACGGACTTTCTTGATTCCTGGCAGATCCTCGAAGGGAGATACCATGCACCAGAAGCATCCACCTGCAAAGGTAGCTAATTCTGTATCGTTGGGATTTTTAATGATATCCATCTATAATCACTCCGTTCTTGAAGACATGTTATAAGCCGCGGATAATTCCTATCGGGAAATATCCTTAATTTAAATTATACTCGAATTGTGCCTCTGAGACCAAACTAGCTAGCTACCGTACAACTTTTTGCGTAACAGCATGAAGATGCCAATACTAATCCCGAGGTATAACACGGCAAGTGAGACACCAGCGAGCGGGTAGGTGGCCAAGAGACCGCCAGCGAAAGCATAGGCAGTTACACCTGGAAGCTTACCAATACATGTGCCAAGTGCGAAGCTGTGAAAAGGAAAGCGAGCTACCCCGGCATACACATTGACCACGGTCTGGGGGATGAGCGGAAAGAGCCGAGCCAGCAGCACAGAGACGAAGGGGTGACCCTCCATGACTCGGTTGACCTTGGATAGGGCAGGTGAACGCTGTAAATATGCCTGTCCGCTGGCACGGAAGAAATAGCGAATCCCTGCGTAGACGGCAAATGCAGCCAAAGAGCTTCCGGTCCAGCAGATGAGAGCCCCTTGCCATGGGCCGGTTGTATAGGAGATAGCCGCGATCACCAGCTTATAAGGAAAGACGGGGAGCAGGGCAAACAGGGACGAGACCAACAGCAATACAGGCCAGGATGCCTGCTGCTCAGTCCATGTCCACAAGCGCTCTCTCTCCAACCATGTCACCAGCAGTAGCAGGATATATCCACTCACAAAAATCCATTTTTTCATAAATAAATCCTTTCCTGAATAAACCCTAATTAACAACAAATGAATACCTAATAAGTCTCTAATAAATCTCCAATAAATCTCCAATAAGTCCCCGAAAAGGTCCTGAACATGCTTTCAATAAGATATGAGCTAAATTCCAGATAAGTTCTGAGGAAGTAAACAAGTTCCTAAAAAGTAAAGCAAGTTCTGGAGGAGTCTTAATAAGTACTTACGATCGTGCTCAAAATAATGTAAGTGCCGATTCCTTGTTTATGTCATGAATGCTATAATATGCGGCATAGAATAATCCCAAAGGGGAGTAGCTCAGACAATAAAGTCGTCATGACGGGTAAATTTGCCCCGGCTTTATTGGCAACGTGACGTTGTAAGCGAGACCTTTGCCTGGAATCTTGAACATTCGGGTAAAGGTCTTTTTGATGTGAATTCAAAAGGCGCCGTTCCTGATTGTTCAAGGAGCAAGCGCCTTTTTGCATGAGTGTTGCGCATAGATCCCGAAAAATGATGCAAAATGCTGACATGCATGAATGCGAGTCGCAAAGCTAAGTATAACAAAAAAATGAGGGAGAGTGGGGAGCGCATGGATTTCATGTCTGTGGAGTTCTGGACAGCACTCATGTCCATCGTAATTATCGACCTGGTGCTTGCTGGCGACAATGCGATTGTCATTGGACTTGCTGCGCGTAATGTACGAAAAGAGGATCAAAGGAAGGTGATTTTCTGGGGGACGGTCGGGGCCGTTCTGATTCGTGTTATTGCTACGCTACTGGTCACGTATTTGCTGCAAATATACGGCTTGCGATTGATCGGAGGGCTGCTGCTCGTCTGGATTGCTTATAAGCTGCTTGTTGAAGAAAGGAAGCATGAAATCTCGGCAGGAAATCAGATGTGGGCTGCGATTCGTACGATTATTATTGCAGATGCCATGATGGGGCTGGATAATGTACTCGCTGTAGCAGGGGCTGCGCATGGTGACATGATTCTGGTCATTCTGGGGCTGGCGATCTCGGTACCGATTATGGTCTGGGGCAGCACGATTATCCTTAAGCTTACCGACCGCTTCCCATATGTAATTGCCATCGGGGCTGCTGTACTCGCGTATACCGCTGCCAAAATGATCGTCGCCGAGCCGCTTCTTCATGACTGGTTCGTGAATCCTGTCGTGAAATACGGCTTCGAGCTTCTTGTTGTCATTGCTGTAGTGCTGTATGGCTGGAATGTGAAGAAAAGACGTGAGAGCAAGATCAAGAGCCGCCCAGTTCGGATTAAAACGGCGGAGTAATCATTACTCTCGCTGCTCCTGAGGGAAGGGTCCGGCATTTCGGTAGTTGTATCAAGAATGCTACTTCGGGTTGCATCGCTTCTGAAGTTGGTATACGATTTGGTCACTAGCCAACAGTAGGAAGTGAGAGGAGAAGTACGATGGATGACAGCAATAAGCCTTCCTCAATAGAGGAAGTGATAGCCCAACAATATCGGCAGGAAGAGGATATGATGATTCTTGTCTTTGCCCAGTGGTGCGTGAATCAGGGGTTAGACCCTGAGGTCTTATATCGACAAGCGTATCCGCATCAGGAGAAAAATGAGCGCCTGCAGCGAGTGCTGGAGTTGACGGTACCTCGCGAGGAGGCTGGCGACATTCCGGATGATACCGTCCTTGGTGTGCTGTCCATGTTCGGCAATGAGGATCTGGCCATGATCGTGGCGGAGGCAAGAGAGCAATTGAACAGAAATCCCGCTAAGCCCGGATGATTCCCACCTCAATAACGTATGATAATGAGAGCAAGTCTCCCATTGTCATACGTTTTTTTGGTTATTGCTCGCGTTAGTTGTTTAACTTATGGGAAAGGGAGCTTACAGCTGCTCACGGTGCTCGGCGCGGTATTGTCTTGGTGATATCCCGTATTTTGCACGGAATACGCGGTGGAAATAAGTATAATTGGCAAATCCGGACGATTCAGCCGCTTGCTCCAAGGACATCGGGCTGAAAATAATCCGTTCCCGCGCCATATTGAGCCGAACCTCCAGCGCATATCGCATGATGGTGGTATCGAATGTTTCCTTGAACAAATGCACGGCACGGGATACGCTGATGCCGAGGTAGCCTGCAACGTCGTCCAGCTTAAAGGCAGTCGAGGCATTTTCCTCAATGTAATGCTTGATCTGGAAGGCCAGATAGCCGTGTTGGGAGGCAACAGGCTGCTCTGCCAACAGTCGGTCAATCTCGAGACAGAGAATCCGCATGTAATACTCCGATATCTCAGGATAATGGTTGAATATCCGACGCTGCTCCATGACAATCTGGCGGAATATATTCAGTAGGGATTCGTTCAGTTCTACCCGCATCTTGGCTGGACGTTTACGCTGCTTCCACCAGGCTTCAGCCCAGGGCCCAGTGAAGAAGATGTGATAATCGCTGCTCTCAATCAGCGTGTCCCCTGTCGCATCCGTTTCGCCATCAATCGTCAATTCGTAAGGCTCCGAAGGATGAAGGAGCAGCAGATCACCAGCCACCACTTCGACCATATCGCTACCGATCCGTGCTCGGCAGCTACCGTCCGTCTGCAGGCGCAGCATGTAATTGCGAATGCCTTCGGGCTGGCTTGAATAATAGGGTCTGCGGTGAAAAGAAAATCCGGCAGTCAGTACCTTACATGATTCATTAGAGGACATTGTAAGCACTCCTTTGCTCCCATGCTCCAATTCCCGGATACCTGTCCTTATCCCGGAATCAAAATCACGGTTACTTGATAAATATTGGCCAGATTGTTCATGTTCTAATCATATTATTCATTTTATTCGAGGGCTGTACAGAATACCATGAGAGTAGATTGTACACCTCATACTAACTGGCATCTGAGGAGTGAAGAATGTAGTGGAGAGAGTAAAGGCAGGCATTATCGGCTGCGGTCACATTAGTGCCGTATATCTCGAAAATCTGAAGCATAGTCCTTACATCGAAATCGTAGCTGTTGCTGACCTGCTGGCAGATCGTGCAAGAGCAAGAGCAGAGGAATTCTCTGTTGCAAACGTATACACAGTGGATGAGCTGATTCAAGATTCGTCCATTGAGCTGGTATTTAATCTGACCGTTCCTGGCAGTCATGCCATGACGGATCTGGCTGTGCTGGAGGCAGGAAAGCATGTATTCAGCGAGAAGCCGCTGGCCGTATCCCTTGAGGATGGCAAGAGAGTCCTTGAATGCGCCAGAGAAAAAGGTCTGCTGGTCGGCTGCGCACCGGATACCTTCCTGGGAGCAGGTATTCAGACGGCACGGAGCGCGATACAACAGGGCATGATCGGGCGTCCGATTGCAGCCACGGCTTTCTTTATGGGAAGCGGCCCGGAATGGTGGCATCATGATCCTGAGTTCTTCTATGCCGCAGGCGGCGGCCCTATGTTCGACATGGGACCCTACTATTTAACGGCACTCGTGAATCTGCTTGGCTCAATCCGGCGGATCAGCTCAACTGTCGGAATCCAGGTGCCTGATCGAATGATCCATAGTGGACCGAAGGAAGGAACTCCGCTGCGGGTGCAGACTCCGACGCATCTGGCAGGTAACATTGACTTTCAGAGCGGGGCGATTGCCACCGTCATTACCAGTTTTGATATCCGGGGCTCCTCAGAGCTTCCTTTCATTGAGATCTATGGCACTGAAGGGACAATGAGCGTTCCTGATCCCAATACGTTTAATGGTGATGTGAAGGTCAGACGCTTCGGTGCGGACGAGTGGGAGACGGTGGAGCCACTATTCATATGCTCTCGCAACGAGCGCGGCTTGGGGGCCTCGGAGATGGTCACAGCCTTGCGAGCAGGTAAGCAGCCGCGAACGAGTGGAGAGCTTGCTTATCACATTCTGGAGGCGATGCATGCGTTTCAGCGTTCCTCACTGGAAGGGAAGCACATCATCCTGGATAGCCGTTTCGAACCGGATGAGACCTTGTATTACGGCAATGAGATTCTGGCGAAGGTTGAAGTCTAGGTAGACGTTGAAATCGCTATCGGCATACAAGGGAAATCTCACTTAATAGATACCCATAAAAGCTCAAAAATGTGTTTTTTATGCACAAAAGGAAACATTTTTAACATGACATGCGTATGTAATATTAGAGACTCAAGATAAGGCAATCCCATTCAGTCGGAATATATGCATGATCCGTTGAACTTTACATTATAGTTGTTGAAATTTTATCCATAGCGACAGGGGAGGATTATTCTATGAAACTTGGTGTATTCTTGGTCTTATTCGGGGACAGATCTTTGGAAGAAGCATTGGATTTTGCAGCATCCACGGGGGTAACAGCCGTAGAGATCGGAACAGGTGGCAATCCAGGCAAGAAGCATTGTGATCCAGCGGCATTGCTGGGTAATGATACAGCGATTCAGAATTTCAAGAAGGCCGTAGAATCTCGTGGGCTGACAATCAGTGCCTTAAGCTGTCACGGGAATCCATTGCATCCGCAAAAGCATCTGGCACAGCAGGATCATGAAGATTTTATCAACACGGTATTGCTGGCTGAGAAGCTGGAAGTACCTGTCGTGAATACATTCTCCGGCTGTCCGGGGGATCATGAGAATGCGAAGTATCCGAACTGGCCCGTAGCTCCGTGGCCGAACGATTATCAGGAGATTCTGAAGTGGCAATGGGAGAATAAAGTTATTCCTTATTGGACGGAGACAGGCAAGTTCGCAGCTGAGCATCATGTCAAGATTGGATTGGAGCTGCACGGGGGCTTCTCTGTGCATACGCCTGCTACGCTGTTGCGTCTGCGTGAAGCTGCAGGAGAAGTGATTGGTGCCAATCTTGACCCAAGCCATATGTGGTGGCAGGGTATTGACCCGGTTCAGGCTGTACAGATTCTTGGCCGTGAAGGAGCGATTCATCATTTCCACGCCAAGGATACTGTCATTGATCCAGTGAATGTCAACAAATACGGTCTGACAGATATGCAGCCGTACACCAATATGCTGGAGCGTGCGTGGCAGTTCCGTACAGTAGGATTTGGGCATGACATCAAGACGTGGGCGGATATCCTGAGCGCGCTTCGTCTTGTAGGCTATGATTATGTTGTTAGCATTGAGCATGAGGATGGACTGATGTCCATCGAGGAAGGCTTCACCAAGGCGGTTCACAATCTGAAGCAGGTGCTTATGAATGAACCTTTAGGCGAAATGTGGTGGGTATAACAGCTTGGGAGACAACAGGGGCAATATTTAGGGGGATAAGTTATGATTAACGTAACCATCTGGAATGAATTTGTTCATGAGAAAATACACGATGCCGTGCAGCGCGTCTATCCTGATGGATTGCATAATGCACTCGCTGCGGGGCTTGGGGGAGAAGGCTTCGCAATCCGTACAGCAACATTGGACCAACCGGAACATGGGCTAACGGATGAAGTGCTGAATTCTACGGATGTATTGATCTGGTGGGGGCATATGGCTCATGATCGGGTAAGTGACGAGGTGGTCGCCAAGGTGGTTCGCAAGGTACAGGAAGGTATGGGCTTCGTGGTGCTGCATTCGGGGCACTTTTCGAAGCCGTTCAAGGCCCTGATGGGCACCAGCTGCGATCTGAAATGGAGAGTAGCTGGCGAGCAGGAAATCCTGTGGTCAGTAAATCCCTCGCATCCGATTGCAGAGGGCATTGATACGAAGATTATTCTGGAGCAGGAAGAGATGTATGGCGAATTCTTTGATATTCCTACTCCGGATGAGCTGGTATTTATTAGTAATTTTGCTGGAGGCGAAGTATTCCGCAGTGGTTGTACTTTCCGGCGTGGAGCAGGCAAGATCTTCTATTTCCGGCCAGGGCATGAGACGTATCCAACGTTCTATCACCCCGAGATTCTGAAGGTTATTGCCAACGGCATTCGCTGGGCGTACCCTGTGCATCACCCGCAGCAGACTTATGGACGCAGCGAACCGGTTCGCCCTTTTGGCGAGGTGCTCGTATGACATTTCCACATGTGTTCTCGTAGTGCGTCCGGAAGAATAGGATGCGACCCGCAGGAAGGTGTAGCTTGATCAACGCTGTGCCTCCCATCAGACAGTCCATTGACGATACATGCATGCTATTGTAATGATACGGTGAAAGACAGGCGACTCCGGGAATCGCCTGTCTTTCGTTATTTTCATGCTCTACAGCAATGTCCTACAATTAATTGGGACCAGGTCATTTTCAATTTGATGAAAATATGCTAAACTGAAATATACTAACTAATTGAAAGTTAACAACAGACCTGTCAAAGAGGTGAATAAAATTATGGACAATCATCCAACTCATTTGTGTCCCCGCTTTGAGACAGCCTTCTCATTTTTGGGAAAGCGCTGGAATGGTCTGATCATTCGGACGCTAATGGATGGGCCTAAGCGGTTCAAGGATATATCGAATCAAATTCCCAGCATGAGTGACAAGATGCTATCGGAGCGGATGAAGGACCTTGAGAGCGAAGGGATCCTCATCAGACATGTATACCCAGAGACTCCGGTTCGTATCGAATATGAGCTAACGCCTAAAGGCCAGGCACTGCGTCCAGTTATGGATCAGATTCAATCATGGGCTGAGGATTGGGTACAGTAGACAAGTAGAGTAGATGAAGAATGACAAGTTGTAGGTAGCGTAAAGGAAGGTACCCTGAGTTCAAAGGGGTGCCTTCTTTTTTTGTTAAGAGCATAGAATTTATACGTTTTCAACGGAGCTGAACAGTTCGAGCTCATGAAAACCGCAATATTTTTTACAAAAAATTGAAGTGAAAAAAAGTACAATATTTGTGACCAAAATCACAAAGTTAAAATTTAATCTATTTTAAAATTGAATTATAAGATATCAGGCATTGTCAGTCCATAAGAGAGAGCAGCAGACAGGCTGGGCATTGCTAAGGAGGGCTACAGTATGAGCAAGAGACGAGAGCAACTGGTACTGATTGGGAACGGAATGGCTGGCGTAGGTACATTAGAACAGATCATCAAGCTGGGCGGCGAATACGATCTGCATGTGTTCGGTAGCGAGCCGTACCCTAACTATAACCGGATCATGCTGTCTTACGTATTGGAAGGAAGCAAGACGGTTGAGGATATCATTCTGAACGACTGGGACTGGTACAAGGATAACGGTATCCAGCTTCACACGGATACTACCGTAGTGAAGATTGATGCCGAAGCCAAGACCATCTCTACGGACAAGGGTCAGACACTGTCCTATGACAAAGTGATTATCGCAACCGGCTCAAAGCCATTCATGCTCCCGATTCCGGGGATCGAGCGTGAAGGAGTCATTGGTTTCCGTGACGTGGCTGACTGTAGACAAATGATTGAGGCAGCAGGGACCTATCGCAAGGCAGCGGTAATCGGTGGTGGATTGCTTGGTCTGGAAGCGGCGAAGGGGCTTGTGAACCTGGGCATGGACGTGACCGTTGTGCATCTGATGGAAGATCTGATGGAACGTCAGCTGGACCCTGCTGCTTCCTTGATGCTGAAGGCAGAGCTTGAGCGTCAGGGTATCAAATTTGCAATGGGCAAACAGACTGTAGAACTGACTGGCGACGAACGGGTGACAGGGCTGCGCTTCAGTGACAATAGTGAGCTTGAGGCGGATCTGGTTGTCATGGCCGTAGGGATTAAGCCGAATACAGACGTAGCTGTGGCAAGTGGAATGAACGTGAATCGCGGGATCGTCGTGGATGACTACATGAGAACCTCTCTTCCAGATGTGTACGCGGTAGGCGAATGCACAGAGCACCGTGGTGTATGCTACGGTCTGGTAGCACCGCTCTTTGAGCAAGGTGCAGTGCTGGCGAAGCATTTGTGTGGTGCAGAGACTCAAGCCTATGAAGGATCTGTCGTATCCACGAAGCTGAAGATTTCCGGGGTGGACGTCTTCTCCGCAGGTGAGTTCCTGGATACCCCAGAACATACCGTAATTACTGCGAAGGATGAATGGAAACGTACCTACAAAAAAGTGTTGCTGCGCAATAATGTAATTGTCGGAGCGGTATTGTTTGGAGACGTGACGGAGTCGGCAAATCTGCAAAAGCTCGTGCGTCAAGGAACAGAGATGAATGATGAGATCTACGGCTCCATTATGGGAACCGGATGTGCTGGACACAAAGCAGCTTCGGCTTCAGTTGCTACCATGCCTGATGACGAGATTGTGTGTGGCTGTAACGGTGTAACTAAGCTGGCAATCGTAGAGGCTATTACAGATCAAGGACTGACAACAGTAGATGAAATCAAGGCCTGTACAGGAGCTACTCGTTCTTGTGGTGGCTGTAAGCCGATGGTGGAGCAGATCCTGCAATATGTGCTTGGTGATGGCTTCGAAAGTACTGCCAAGCAAGGCATCTGTAGCTGTACATCATTGAGCCGCGATGAGATTGTAGCTGAGATTAAGGCCAAAGGGCTGACTACATCGCGTGAGGTCATGAATGTACTGGGCTGGTCCCAGCCTGAAGGATGCTCGAAGTGTAGACCGGCGCTTAACTACTACCTCGGCATGATTAATCCAGATACTCATGAAGATGAAGCAGAGTCGCGCTTCGTAAACGAACGTATGAGTGCCAATATTCAGAAAGACGGAACCTATACTGTCGTACCAAGAATGTACGGTGGGGTCACAACACCAGAAGATTTGAAGAAAATTGCTGATGTATCACTTAAATATGATGTGAAGGTAGTTAAGGTGACAGGCGGTCAGCGTTTGGATTTGATCGGCGTGAAGAAAGAGGATCTACCGAAGGTATGGGAAGAGCTGGATATGCCTTCCGGCTATGCGTATGCCAAATCGCTTCGTACAGTCAAGACCTGTGTCGGCTCGCAATTTTGCCGCTTCGGTACTCAGGATTCAATGGCGATGGGAGCCCTTCTGGAACGCAAGTTTGAGCGGCTCGATCTCCCAGCGAAGTTCAAATACGCTGTCAACGGATGTCCGCGGAACTGCGCAGAATCCTGCACCAAGGATATCGGTATCGTCGGCAACGATGGTGGCTGGGAAATATTCGTGGGTGGCAATGGCGGTATCAAGGCTCGCTTGGCAGACTCGCTCTGCAAGGTGAAGACAGATCAGGAACTGATTGATATCTGTGCGGCAGTTATGCAGTATTACCGTGAGACAGGGAATTACCTGGAGCGGACTTCGGAGTGGGTGGAGCGTATTGGCATTGAAGACATTCGAGCTCGTACCGTGGAAGATCTGGAGAACCGCAAGGCATTGGTTGAGCGAATCGAATTCGCGCTGGCACAGGTAGAGGACCCATGGAAGAAGATCCTGAACAATCCAGAGAAACGTGAAGTGCTCTTTGAGAAAAAAGAACCAGTGATGTAATAGCTCGTACACGTGATTGCTATCTAGTTAACTAACTGGCTGACTAACTAACTGACTAATTTTAACTATAAACTATTAACTAATTTACTGATTGCTTATACGAAGCTCTCATGCTGATTTACAGCTTCTGAGAGCTTCGCATAGCAGTGAGTCACAATAGTACATTAATACAGGAGGCGAAGGACCTTGAAAACCACAACAGAGTACTGCGCGGTAGGCCGTCAGGAGGAATTCTTTCCTATGATCGGACGTGTAATCCAGCTGAAAGATGTAGAGATTGCTGTCTTCCGTACATCCGACGGACAGATCTACGCAGTGGAGAACCGTAATCCTCATCCGAAGGGTGGCCCATTGGCCGAAGGCATCGTCTCAGGGCACTATCTCTATGATCCGCTCTATGATTGGAAGATTAATCTGGAGGATGGTCAGGTGCAGGCACCCGATCAGGGACAGGTTCGCACCTTTCCGGTCAGACTGGAGCAGGATCAGATCATGATTTTGGCCTAGCAGGCCGTAGACTAGCATTGGAAGCGTAACTTAGGAGGTGTGTCCCATGTTTGCACCCGACGTGGAGACGATGGTAGAAGCCGCAGTAAATAAAGTCAAAAGAATGAACGAAAGCTGGCCCAGGTATATGGTCGCTGCGCTGCTTGCTGGCGCCTATGTAGGCTTGGGAATCATCTTAATCTTTTCTCTGGGGGCTCCACTGGCTGCCATAAAGTCCCCGTTTCAGCCACTGATTATGGGGGCATCCTTCGGAATTGCTCTCACCTTGGTTGTATTTGCTGGCTCAGAGCTGTTCACGGGCAATAATATGTTCCTCACGGTGAGTACGATTGCCAAACGCACGACGGTGACAGATACATTGAAGAACTGGGGACTTGTTTTTATTGGTAACCTGGCAGGTGCTGTGCTACTGTCCTATCTGATTGCTGGAACCGGACTATTTCGGGGAATTCCCCAAGATCATCTGATCTTTGCTGCTGCTGCCAAAAAAATGAGTCTGCCATACACAGATTTGTTCTTCCGCGGTATTCTGTGTAACTGGCTTGTGTGTCTTGCCTTGTGGATGTCCTCTCGTGCGAAGAGTGAGGCGGCCCGGCTGGTATTAATCTGGTGGTGTCTGTTTGCCTTTATCGCGAGCGGCTATGAGCATAGTGTTGCGAATATGACGTTGCTGACTGTAGCCTGGGTGCTGCCTAACCATCCCGAGACTATTACATTGGCGGGCTGGCTACACAACATGATTCCCGTTACTCTGGGGAATATCGTAGGTGGGGCTGTCTTTGTGGGTATGGCCTATAGCTATATTTCCTCCTATAGCAAGCTTGGCAAGTCTCGTTCCTAGTACCTTGAGCAGATGAAATGCGAGTGTAGAGCCGCTGCAAGCGGGGAGCCCTGTCGACCTCTGTTAAGCTTGCTGTTCTTTTGAACGAAATGGAAAAGTGGATGAACAGCAAGCTTAAAGGCGGCCACTTCGTTTCTCTAGGACTTCCCCGCTTTCCGCTAACCACGATCTCTCCAGACCATTCAACCTAAAATATAATTCGGTCAAGGTACTAGTACCCTGAACAGATCAAATGCGAGTGTAGGCCCGCTTTCCGCTCACGACTACGCTCCTCAGATCATTCAATCTGAGATCATGTTCTAACAAAGTACGTATATGGACTAGAAAAGTATATGAACTAGAAAAGCCAGATCTCTGCAGCGAGTTAAGCTGGAGGATCTGGCTTTTTGCAAGTTGTACTATAAGAAATGGTAACTGCTCTGTTACCTCAGTAGAGTCTTCTAATAGACGATTAGACGTGGCTACAGCTAGTAGCGTGCTTGCTGGGCGATGGAGAAGGTATGACGCCTAGGCAGTCGTCTAGCCATCTGCTGCACAGTCTCTGTGATTGATTGATGACAATTGTGGCAAAGTCGTCCCTCACCGATCGGATGACGGCAGGATTCGCAAGGATAGGTCAGATTAGCGTATGTATATGAAAATTTGCGTGTCTTGACCCAATGAGCAACCTGTGCATATTCGATCCCGGCGGCGTTGCTTAGTTCTTCTGTCGTCGCCTGCGGATGCTTCCATAAATAATCGGTGCAGAAATCAAGCTTGCGGTCCTTATCCGAGCTGCAGTTCTGGCAGAGGTTGCGAGGATTTCTACGAAATATGGAACCACATTCAGGACAGTTCATTGTCTGTAACTCCATAATAATCATTCCTTTGTCATGTCGGATTTGAGTCTATGGATATATAATACTATGACTTATTGACTATATCCACTAGTTATTTAGACTTAAGAACTATTTCTTTTGAAATAAACTAATTGCATATGGATCCTAGTGCCTATTTGTCGAGAATATTGGAAAGTAATATTTTCACAATGTTATAGTATTACCCCATTGTATTCCGATTATTCAGCAGATATGCTGTGTGAAGGTCTTTTCTACGGTGGGAAGTATGGATATAGACATGATCCAGTATTGGACTAGCTCAAATATATGAAGCGGGGGAATTAGTGATATGAATCATGAATGGACACCATCATTCGAAGTAGAGCTCATAGATGTCATACGACATAACAGCATCCATGCCTTGCAGGTGGGACAGCCCGAGGGTGTCGTAGTGAGTTGTCTGGGGGAGCCAGAACTGCCCGCTGCAAAAGTAAGTAAAAAATCGACGATGGTCCATTATACATACGGTAACGTTACAGTGATGGTAGAGCATGGGGATGTGATCGCAATGGATATTGATCTGCATGGCAATCGACAGAAGGTAGTGCATCCGGGGATAGTTGCTACATGGGGGTTGAAGGAATGGCAAAGCTTTGCTGGGGATCAAGGCTGGAGTCTGGAGCGTGTCCATGATATTGTCCAGATCCGGGGGGAAGTCATTACTCTTGGTCTATCTCTTGATGGCAAAATAGGGATGGTATCCATGCGCTAGTCAGTAGCAGGTTCGAGTGAAGTATGCCTTGCTCACCGCTTCGACATGAACTAACGAAGTGATGAACCGATCTCATCTCATGGAGGTGATTACAAAGAGGTGTCCCAAGAGCCGTAGAATGGCTGCCTGGGACACCTTTGGTTTTTACGTAAGCTAATCCTCGATCTTAAATTCCTATAGCTGCGCTGTAAACAAACTTCACTTATGAGGCAGCTGCGTGTTCCCGCCTAGTCAAGCGTCGGTGGGCTATGAGCAGCAGGGGCAGTCCCAGCGCTGTCGTCAATGCAAGTGGGGCGAAGATAAGTAGGCCGTTATGTACTCCGACTCCATCAAGCAGGAGACCTCCCAGTATCGGGGCCAACACGTTGCCTATATTGTTGAAGCCAATAGTGCCAAAATAGGTGCCACGCCATTCCGGCTGGGCGATGCGGTCAATTAGTACGTCCATCATCGTGAACATGAGCACCTCACCAACGGTAAACAAGACGACACCAAGCATCAGCACAATTAACCCGCTTGCCGTACCGAAGACGAGCAGACTGGCGGCTACGCAAAGATTACCCAGGATTAGGGGAATAACAGGCGGGAATTTACTCGCTGCCTTGACCACTGGATACTGAACGACAAGGACGGTAATCGCATTGAGTGTCAGCATGTAGGAGAAGAGGCGGGTGCCGTCCTCAAACAGCGGACTGGTAGCGAGATATTGCGCCAAGGTTGAGCTAAAATGACCGTAGCCAAGCACGCAGAAGACCGTGCCGATCAGAATCGGCAAGAACACTTTGTCACGGCTGGTTGTACGTAATGCTTCTCGGATGCTTGGAGAGCTGCCAGTCTTAGCGGTAGCGACAGGAACTGCATGGGATCTGAATTGGATAAAGATGACCACTCCATAGACAATATAAATCAATCCAGCGATCATAAAGGGAAATGTGGACTGTGCGGAGCCTAGGGCCACGCCAAGGAGCGGACCGAACACAACACCTAGATTAATGGCAAAATACCGCAGGTTGAATACGAGCAGCTTCTTATCCTTGGGTGTGACATCTGCCAGCAATGCACGTGATGCGGGTTCGAATACCGAACGACACAAGCCATTCAAGGTATTCATAATAAAGAAGACCCACAAATGCTGTGCTGCAGCAAAGCCAAAGAACACGCATGCCCAGACGAATACGGAGATGAGCATGACTTTTTTGCGTCCGATTCGATCGGAGACGTAGCCGCCATGAAAGCTTACCAATACCCCTGCGAGTGCACTGACAGCAACCGTAAATCCGGCCTCTGTAGCGGAGGTGCCAAGCACCTGAATCAAATAGATGGATAGAAAAGGGATGCTCATGGATGTAACAAGTCTGCCAAAGATGGTGCCGACAATGATGGTCCAGGCTAATGGGTGGATATGACGCAAGGGATGTGACATGACGTAGGGGTTCTCCTTCTGCTGAATGATGTATATAATTGTAACGAGAAAAGAGGGCAATAAAAGTGTAAACATGATATTAATCATTTCACCTTTTATTCCTGGCGAAAGGGTGGACAGATGGATCCTTACGAGGCACATTTTATCAAATTGGCACACACACTGGGGGGACCCATGCTGTCAGATGAGCATCCCCATCCAGCCATACCTGTCACGATTGAACAGCTCAGCGAATTATTGAATTGTTCGTCTCGCAACGTGAAGATCATCCTTCGCCGCTTAGAGGATATGCGTTACATTCACTGGACACCAGGGCGTGGAAGGGGACATATATCGCGTCTTCAGCTCCTTCGCACCCCCAATGAGGTCATTACTGATGCATTTCACACCAAGCTCAAGCAGGGAAATATTAAGGCGGCGATTGATCTGATAGGCAGATCTGAGCTGGATGATGGTCGTAGAGAGCAACTATGGCTTGCTTTCCATGCCGAGATGGGTATGACCCATCAAATGACCGCAGCAGGTGGAACCGATGTACTCCAGATGTCTCGATATCGAAGATTGGAACAATTGGACCCGGCATTAGTTTATACAGCTTTCGAAGCCTATTTGCTGGAGCAAGTATGCAGTACGCTGATCAGTTATGATGCGGATAGCATGCGTTTCCAGCCCAAGCTCGCTCATCTCTGGGAGCATAATGAGGATTATACGCGCTGGACCTTTTATTTGCGCAAGGGAGTCCAGTTTCATAACGGTAAAACCTTCACCGCTGAAGACGTAAAGTATACCGTGGAAAGATTGCAAGGGAGCTATGGCTCTGGAACCTGGCAGTTAGAACAGCTTGAACGTGTGGAGATTCATGGGAGCCATTGCCTGAGTCTGATCTTTGCCTCGCCCAATCGAATGCTTTTGCATTGTGCTGCAAGCTTCACGATGAGCATATTGCCTCTGGGCTCGGACCCCCGGGTAAGCTTGATTGGAACAGGACCCTTTTGCATTACGAGTCTTACGAACACGGCACTCAGGCTCACCGCCTACGATTCCTATTTCGGGTACAGACCGCTGCTTGATGAGGTTAACATCTGGTTCCTGCCGGATGTAGCTGTCCAGGATCGGAGATACCAGCTGGTAGACCGTGATATGACGCACGATGGAACTGGAAGTTTGGCGGAGATGAAGCAGTCAAGCGAGCTTTCTTTTGAATACCAATCGGGTGGGTGCAGGTATCTGGTGTTCAACTTCAGGAGAGAGGGGCCCCAGCATAGAGCAAGCGTTCGTGAGGCCATTCGCTGTATGTATGACCCTGCACTGCAAATGCAGGAATTAGGGGGGAGCCGCTTGTCTCCAGCCTTCAGCTTCCTGCCGTGGAGGAGTCTCGCTATGAATTCGGAAAATGGCAGGCCCAATAGGCTGGAGGATGCCAGAAGGCTGCTTCAGGAAAGTGGTTATGCGGGGGAAGAGCTTCGTCTGGCTTATAAAATGCTGGAGAAAGAATCCATTGAGGAGGCCGAGTGGCTGCGCCAGCGCTGTGAACAGATCGGTATTTGCCTGACACTGCTTCCCTTCGAGACTATAGATTTCGCATTTCTGCTGGGTCAGGCTGACCTCGTATTGGCTGAAGAAATGCTAGAGGAGGACTGGGAATGGGGACTGATCAATTTTTTCAAGACCCAATACAATTCTATGCATCACTTATTGGACGATGCACGTATTCAGATGATCGAGAAGATACTGGAGGGCTACTCACAATATTCCGAGACCCAGCGGCATGACCTGCTGTATCAGGTGGAAGAGCATATTCAGGAGCATAACTGGCTGCTGTACGGCTGCCACCTAAGCAAAAAAGCCCTTTATTATCAAGGGCTGCAGGGCTTGAATACTACGAATTTCGGTTACCTGGATTTCTCCAAGCTATGGATCAAATCGCCAGAAAGGATCTAAGGTCAAGGGATTTAGCGTATACGAGTGTAAGTATCCATAATCATAGCATGAGACTAATCAGATTCGGCAGATCTCCTTCGGGCAGAGCTCACAGTGGCAGATGCCCTGAAGATGCTCCAGGTCCTTGATCACAATCATGCCACCTTCGTATTCCACGGCATCTTTCTTGCGCAGATCGCTCAGCATCCGGTTCACGCTTTCCCGCGTAGCCCCAATCATATTGGATAAGTCCGTATGGGTAATCTTCTTATTAATAATGATATGATCGCCATGAGGCTCACCATATGTGTTATAAAGACGGATTAAAGTTGAGCACAGGGCTCCTGGCTTACCGTAGAGCATGAGATCACGAAATTTGGTCTGAGTGATGCGGTGATGGGAGCCCATCCATTTCATGAAATCAATAGCAAAATCACAGTGCTGGCAGATTAATAGCTCCAAATCGGTATGATCCAGTACACCTACCTCACTATCCTCCAGCACTTCGGCGGAGAAGGTATGTTTGGTGCCAAAGAACGGGTCAGCCTGACCGATCAGGTCCCCATCCTGATGCATGTACAGTATCAGCTCTTTGCCTTCATCGGTAGTCTTCGTGATCTTCACACGTCCTCGTTTAATATAGAACAATTTATCTGAGGTATCGCCCTCCCAGAATAAATGAGAGCCCTCAGGAACTGTTCGATCTTTCATCACGGACAGCAGTCGAGTCATATTCACATCCGATATACATCCAGTATTGCCTTTGTTCAGTGTCTGTAAGTTAGGGTTGCTCATGTTCCATTTCCCCTTTGTAATGAAATGCAGAATTAAAATCATGTATCTGCAAGTTCAGTATTTCAAATTAATTATATACCCTTTAGTTCAACTTGGGTGGGAAGAACTGGCGTGAAAAGTGGCGAATTTTCAAACTTTGTGAACCATTTCACTAAAAAAAGATCAAAATTGAATTAGATTGTGAAAAAAATCACATAATAAGATAACTTCCTGTGTTACGATCAGTGCGTAGAAGAGAGAGCAACTACTATAAACATGGAGGATGAGGAACATGGCTGTAAAAAATGAAGTCACGAAGGCAGCAGAACCAACTGCAGAGCAGTACATCCAAAAACTGATTGATCGTGCGAATAAGGCACAGCAAGCATTCATGGAAATGGATCAGGAGCAGATCGACAAGATCATTCAGGCAATGGCCCTTGCAGGACTGGATAAGCACATGTATTTGGCTAAGCTGGCTGTGGAAGAGACTGGCCGCGGGGTCTATGAAGACAAGATCACGAAGAACATGTTCGCTACAGAATATATCTATCACAATATCAAGTATGACAAGACAGTAGGTGTCATTGAAGATAACGATTTTGATAGCTTCCAGAAAATTGCTGAGCCAGTCGGTATAATCATGGGAATTACGCCAGTCACGAATCCGACATCCACAACCATGTTCAAGGCGCTCATCTCAATAAAGACACGGAACCCGATTATCTTTGGCTTCCATCCATCCGCTCAGGAATGTAGTAAGGAAGCAGCCCGCATCCTGCTTGAAGCAGCAGTGAAGCACGGAGCTCCTGCAGATTGCATCCAATGGATTGAAGCACCGTCCATGGACAAAACGAACTCCCTCATGAATCACCCTGACGTTGCACTGATACTGGCAACCGGTGGCTCCGGGATGGTTAAGGCAGCATATAGCTGCGGTAAGCCAGCACTTGGCGTAGGGCCAGGTAACGTACCTTGCTTTATTGAGAAGACAGCAGATATCAAGCAGGCCGTAACTGATCTGATTCTGTCGAAGTCCTTTGACAACGGTATGATCTGTGCTTCCGAGCAGGCTGTCATTATCGAAGAACCCGTCTATGATCAAGTAAAACAATTAATGATAGCGAACGGCTGCTATTTCGTAAATAAAGAAGAAGCTGCGAAGCTCACTGGCGGAGCTATGAACGTGGAGAAATGTGCAGTGAACCCTGCGATCGTAGGTCAATCGGCTATGAAAATCGCAGAGCTGTGCGGCATCACTGTTCCAGAGGGAACCAAGATTCTCGTAGCGGAGCTGGAAGGCGTAGGCACCAAATTTCCTCTATCCGCTGAGAAATTAAGCCCTGTACTGGCTTGCTACCGTGTCAAGAGTGCAGAGCAAGGCATCGAACGCGCTGCTCAAGTTGTTGAATTCGGAGGCATGGGACACTCCTCGGCGATCCACTCGAACAATGATGAAGTCATTCAGAAGTTCGCGAACCGCCTGCAGACGGGCCGGATCATCGTTAACTCGCCTTCCACGCATGGTGCGATCGGCGACATTTACAACACGAATCTACCATCCCTGACTCTGGGCTGCGGCTCCTACGGACGGAACTCGACCTCGTCGAACGTATCGGCTGTCAATCTGATCAATGTGAAAAGGGTGGCTAAACGTACCGTGAATATGCAATGGTTCAAGATTCCTGACAAAATCTATTTCGAGAAAAATTCGACGCAATATCTGGCTAAAATGCCTGACATCACACGGGTAGCGATCGTAACTGACCCTATGATGGTCAAACTCGGCTATGTAGATAGAGTGACGCATTATCTGCGCCAGCGTCAGACGCCTGTAGCTATCGAAGTATTCTCTGAAGTGGAGCCAGATCCATCGACAACGACTGTGAAGCGTGGAACAGATATGATGAATCGCTTCCAGCCTGACTGTATCATCGCACTCGGTGGTGGTTCGCCAATGGACGCTGCGAAGGGCATGTGGCTATTCTATGAATATCCAGATACTGATTTCCATAACCTGAAGCAAAAATTCATGGATATCCGCAAACGGATCTACAAATATCCGCGTCTGGGCCAAAAAGCCAAGTTCGTAGCGATCCCTACAACATCGGGAACAGGCTCGGAGGTAACATCGTTCGCGGTCATCACTGACAAGGAGCAGGGCAACACCAAGTATCCGCTCGCAGACTATGAGCTGACTCCAGATGTAGCGATCATAGATCCGGTATTCGTATACTCCCTGCCGAAGACGGCTGTTGCTGATACAGGTATGGACGTTCTGACACATGCGATTGAAGCTTATGTGTCTGTCATGGCAAGCGACTATACCGATGGTCTGGCGATCAAGGCGATCCAACTGGTGTTCCAATACCTGGAGCAATCCGCTCTGACTGGCGACAAGCTCGCTAGAGAGAAGATGCACAATGCTTCCACGCTGGCAGGTATGGCGTTCGCCAATGCTTTCCTGGGTATTAACCATAGCTTGGCGCACAAATGGGGCGGTCAATATCACACTGCGCATGGACGTACCAACGCAATCCTGATGCCGCACGTCATCCGCTACAACGCGAAGAAGCCGACCAAGTTCGCTTCCTTTCCGAAATATTCGAGCTTCGTAGCTGACGAGCGTTATGCAGAGATCGCTCGCATTCTGGGGCTGCCTGCACGCACGACAGAGGAAGGCGTAGACAGCTTGATTGATGCCATCCGCAAATTGAACAAGACGCTTGGAATCGAGGAGTCGTTCCAGCAGCTTGGCTTCGATGCCAAGGACTTCGAATCCCGTGTGGATTATCTGGCTGATCGTGCATTTGAGGACCAATGTACAACAGCGAATCCAAAGCTTCCGCTTGTATCGGAATTGGCGGATGTATACCGGAATGCCTTCTACGGACGTTTCAATAAATAATACAAGGGTAATGCTGTTATATACAGCCATTCCCATATGGCTCAGCTCTCCTGTGAAGGGGAGCTGAGCTTGTTGCGTAAGCAAAGGGAGGAATTTTTAATATTTGTGATTTTTGTCACATACTCAACTGTATCATTAATCTACAATGAAGTTGTAAGACAGATCCCACCGAACACACTAAGGTTGCTGATTGAACCATGTATTCACATCTCTAGGAATGTGAAAACAGGCACATGAAGGCGGGATCGTTGACAACGGGTATTACACCTTCAAAGCCCGAAGTCATAACAGACAACTAAACGGAGGGATTCACATGTCGGTGATTGAGAAAACATTACAAGAGCAACAATCGGGATGGCGCGGTTTCAAAAATGGTAAATGGTCCAGAGAAGTCAATGTAAATGACTTTATCGAACAGAACATTACACCATATCATGAAGATGAGAAGTTCCTGGTGGGACCAACATCGAATACTACAGCTTTGTGGGAGATTATCTCCGATCTGACGAAGAAGGAACTGGCTAACGGCGGCGTGCTGGATGTGGATGTGAACACACCATCTACCATTACTTCCCACAGACCAGGATACATTGATCAAGCTAAGGAACAAATCGTCGGTGTACAGACAGACGCACCATTCAAGCGTTCCCTGCAACCATTTGGCGGCATTCGGATGATGATCGATGCATGTAAAGCCTATGGATTTGAAGTGCCGCAAAACATTGTTGACATATTCACCCATATCCGCAAGACTCATAATCAGGGTGTATTTGATGCCTATACAGATGAAATGAGAGCAGCACGTAAAGCCGGGATCATTACAGGGCTTCCAGATGCTTACGGTCGTGGCCGAATTATCGGTGACTATCGCCGGGTAGCACTGTATGGAACAGACTTCCTGGTTCAAGACAAAAAAGGACAATTGAAGAGCCTTGAAGTTGACGCGATGGAAGAGGATGTTATCCGTCTGCGTGAAGAAATCTCCGAGCAAATTCGTGCCCTGAATGAACTGAAACAAATGGCAGCAGAGCATGGTCTGGATATCTCCAAGCCAGCCCTGAACGCCAAGGAAGCTTTCCAATGGGTGTACTTCGGTTACCTGGCTGCCATCAAGGAGCAGAACGGTGCAGCAATGTCACTGGGACGCGTATCCTCTTTCTTGGATATCTACACTCAGCGTGACCTGGCAGAAGGTGTACTGACGGAGGAACAAGCGCAAGAGCTGGTTGACCATTTCGTCATGAAGCTGCGTATCGTGAAATTCCTGCGTACACCTGACTATAACGAGTTGTTCAGTGGTGACCCAACATGGGTAACTGAATCCATCGGCGGCATGTCCGTCACTGGTGAGACTCGTGTAACGAAGAACAGCTTCCGCTTCTTGCACACCCTGTACAACCTGGGACCTGCACCTGAGCCGAACCTGACTGTACTGTGGTCCGAGAAGCTGCCTGAAGCCTTTAAGAAATACTGTGCTAAAGTATCCATCGAGACTAGCTCCATCCAATACGAAAATGATGATCTGATGCGTCCGATCTACGGTGATGACTACGGTATCGCTTGTTGCGTATCCGCTATGAAGATCGGTAAGCAAATGCAATTCTTCGGAGCTCGTGCTAACCTGGCCAAAGCCCTGCTGTATGCAATCAATGGCGGTGTGGATGAGAAATCCGGTGCACAGGTAGGTCCTGAATTCCCTGCAATCACTGGCGAAGTGCTGGACTACCAAGAGGTTATGAAACGCTTCAAGCCAATGATGGAATGGCTGGCCAAACTGTACATGAATACATTGAACGTCATTCACTACATGCATGACAAGTATAGCTACGAGCGCATTGAGATGGCGCTGCATGACCGTGATATTCTACGTACGATGGCATGTGGTATCGCAGGTCTGTCGGTAGCCGCTGACTCCCTGAGCGCTATCAAATTTGCTAAAGTAAAACCGATTCGCAACGAAAAAGGCATCGCAGTGGACTTCGAGATTGAAGGCGAGTTCCCTTGCTATGGTAACAACGACGATCGCGTCGACAGCATTGCAGTAGAGCTTGTTGAATCCTTCATGAGCATGATCCGCAAGCATAAAGCATACCGTAATGCATTACCTACCCAATCGGTATTGACCATTACCTCCAACGTGGTATATGGCAAGAAGACTGGTACTACACCTGATGGTCGTAAAGCAGGTGAACCATTCGCACCTGGTGCGAACCCAATGCATGGTCGTGACAAGAAAGGTGCGTTGGCATCCCTGAGCTCTGTAGCGAAGCTGCCATATGAGCACAGCCTGGACGGTATCTCCAATACCTTCTCCATCGTGCCAAAAGCACTGGGCAAGGAAGAGGAAATCCGCAAGAACAACCTGGTATCTATGATGGACGGTTACTTTGGAAGCAATGCGCATCACCTGAATGTCAACGTATTTGCCCGTGAACAACTCATGGATGCTATGGAGCATCCGGAAAATTATCCGCAGCTGACGATTCGTGTATCGGGCTACGCGGTGAACTTCATCAAGCTGACTCGCGAACAGCAGCTTGACGTGATCAACCGTACATTCCACGGATCGATGTAACACCTACATGAACTGAAGCAGAAGCGGATGCAGAAAGGGAGATGCAACATGTTAAAAGGACACATTCACTCACTAGAAACCTTCGGGACCGTAGACGGTCCCGGCATCCGCTTCGTGCTCTTCATGCAGGGATGCTTGCTGAAATGCCAATATTGTCACAACCCGGATACGTGGGCACTGAATGAAGGAAACCCAATGGAACTGGAGGAGGTCCTGGCCGAGATTGAGCCTTACCTGAGCTACTATCGCTCGTCTGGCGGTGGTCTCACCGTCTCGGGTGGGGAACCGACCCTGCAGGCCAAATTCGTCGCAGAGCTGTTCAGAGCTGTGAAGGAACGCTGGAATCTGCATACCACACTGGATACCAACGGCTTCAATGATGCGGATCGAATTCATGAACTGCTCGAAGTGACGGACCTGGTGATGCTTGATCTCAAGCATATCGACAATGAGAAGCACATTAAGCTGACGGGAAAATCGAACGAGCGCATGCTGGAGACCGCGCGCTGGCTATCGGATCAAGGACGTAAGATGTGGATCAGACACGTATTCGTACCAGGTATTCATGATGATGAAGACGATCTCCGCAATCTGGGGCGCTTCATCGGAACCCTGCAAGGTGTTGAGAAATTCGAGATTCTGCCGTATCACCAAATGGGTGTGTATAAATGGGAGATGCTTGGTAAGGAATATCCACTCGAAGGTGTCCCATCACCTACAGAAGAGGAAGTACAGCGTGCTTATCGCCTGATTGAGGAGGGCAGAGCTGAGACTTCTGCACAAATCGCTTCATCTTATATGTAACTTTGATATATGTAATTTTGATCTAAGTAACGATTATATATGTAAATCAACACTTAGGAATCCGCTGTCTTCACCTTAACAATTTCGTATATATCCATATGTATATCATGAATGTGTAACAAGCGCCGTAGTAGGGTTTACGGCGTTTTTTCTTGTGATCTCAGACTTTATAGACGGCAAAATCTGTTTTGTTGAGCTCTTATTCATTTTACACTAGTGTTACAAATGTTGAGTTATGTGAACTCAAGTAATTAAAATTGTGTTCTTTAACTAATTTTGTATGATAGCGGAGCAACTTTTCGAACAACGGGGCGTCTAATAGTATGACTTTTTACGGGAAAGACTAGAAACTGCAATTAGAAGGAGACAAATAATGAATCTCAAGAAATGGACGATGCTCACAGTTCTGGTGTTAGCGCAGGTAGCTGCGGTACTCCCGGCGGGAGCGCAAGAAGCACAAGTCACCGAATCCAGTCTCGAGCAGACTGCTGATATCAGCGACTCTGTAACAAGTGATAATCAGAATACCAATGAAGATCAGGCAGAACAGCCTGCAGATTCCGCAGTAGATGCTGTAGAGCAGACAGATGCTACGACTCCTGTCACTCCACCTGTAGATACTGATAATCAGACCTCTGTACCTGGTACCGATGTTACGGATCAAGTGTACACTCCAGGAACGACCGGAACCGTTGGCGCACCGCAGAACTTGATTCTTTATATGAATAGCGCTCGCATCGTGCAGGATGGCATTGAATATACGGCTACCAAGCCAATGATGGTCAAGGACGGAGTATCCTATGTGGCTATCCGCTCGTTGGTAGACCGCGTCGGTCTGCAATTCTATTATGATGCAGCAACGAAAGAAACCGTCATTCGCCAAGGCAGTGACGAGCTTCGCTTCAAGACAGATAGCAATGTATACACGGTTAATGGAGTTCAAAAGACGATGAAGGGTCCTTCTTTCCAACAGGATAATGTCTTTATGGTTCCTCTGACCTCGATTACACAAGCATTGAATATTCCGTATACGGTTGATGCTGTGAACAAGACCGTTACGTTGAACCTAATTGCACTTCCTACGGCATCCTTCAAGGTTACGCCTTCGGAGATTTATGCTGAGCAGACACAAGTGGCTTATACAACACAATCCTCCTCTCCGCGAGGTTATGCGATTATCAATGAGCGCTGGGAAGGACGTCAAGACGTATTTCAGGAGCCAGGAACTTACGTCGTTACATATGCTGTGCAGGATGCAGCTGGTCAATGGAGTGAGCCTTACTCTGTGACCATCACGGTCAAGCCACCGAATCAGCCGCCTGTAGCCATGTTCACCACCGACAAGAAGGAATATAAGATGGGGGAGAAAATTACCATCACTGACCTCAGTACGGATGATGAGAACGCCATTACCAAGCGTGAATGGAAGAACAACAAGCTGGCTTTCTTCGAGCCGGGTGAGGTTACCATCACTTTGACGGTTACGGATAAGCATGGTCTTACGGGTACTTATGAGACCTCGATTAGGATTACAGATGAAGAACTGTATAACGAAGATGACTTCAACAAATTCTTCACGCCTTATGGCGACAAATATACCTTCAACGGTAGTGAAGTTCCTATGATGAATTCAGTTCCATTGACCTCTACATCGCAGCCACGGATGCTGATTCGTGCGAATAGCCCAGAGCGTGTGTTCCAGGATGGTATTGTATATCAAGAGGTAGGAGTAGGCAGCCAGCGTATTCTGGTGCATCATGTGAACGAGACAGGCCGCAATGTCAAAATGTATGTGATTGCGACGAATAACAACATCGTACCAGCTTACATGAATATCGAGAATTCTGGCTTTGCAGGACCAAGCCCGTTCGCTACAGCGGCAGGAAAGGTGTCCATCCGAAAATACTTCGAATCCATGCAGACAGGCAACAAACGCTCCAGTCTGGTGCTGAATCCAGGTGAGAGCCACATCATCCTGCAGGATCTGAATGCATTGCCGATCAAGCCGGACCAAGTTATCTCCTTGCTGTCTGACCTCTACACGGATCAACCGATCCAGTACAGAGTAGTTGTAGTAGAGGAGTCTGCTGATCCGATTGAAGCTCTGAATTATTTGCCGATGCTGGCGAAGGATGGAATTCATAACCGTGGTACCTACATGAATGCAGATCGCACTTATGAGTACACAGATGTAGTGGGTACTACCGAGCAGCGTATCGCCATCGGCGATAACAATCTGGACCCGAATCTGAGCGGTTATGATGGTATGGATGGATCATCTACGTCCAATGCCGGTAACTTTGGTGTAGTATACAAAATCAAGCTCGATCGAGTAGCTCCATACTCTCTAATCACGTTCAATCCGCGTGGTGGACAATATTCCGGGTTCGCCATGGTGAACAATCAGATCACCGGATTGCCTACGAACGGAGCTGTCGAGGCGCCGCACGAGAATACTGTGCTGTATCGGACGGGTGTGATTGAAGAGGCCGTTGAGATTTACTTTACAGCGGCAGCAGGCAGCAATCTGCCTGTCAATCTCTTGATTATGCCTTTGCCTGAGCGCAAGCACTAGTAGGATTTGAGCCGATGAGGCTGTCCGATTGGAATAACTTTACCGTTAAAAGTCAACCCTAATGAGGAAGCAGCTCTCGATGTGGGTCCATCGGCGTAATGTCGGTGGATCTCAGAAGGGGCTGTTTTTTTGAGTTATACCTTGGAGGACGTTTCAAAAATGGCACTTTAAAAAGACGCTATAGTAGAGTTACATAGCGCTTGAGCACACATTCACTATGTACCTTCCTTTGCTATTCGTTGTCCATTTCTTGCAGAGTAGCTGTTCGTGCTATAATGGAGAGAATGATAGGTGAAATAAAGACAACAGATGGAGGGAATAGGGTGAACAGCGCACGCTCCGCAGGAGAAGGTCATAAGCTCGATTCGTATCAGGAACGCGCTACTTCGCATCCACAGGATGCTAATCCTATGAGTGCCAGCCCGTCTGCTAAGAGGCATAATATGGGCCGCAGATTGGTTCAGGCTCCGATTCACTTTTATAGAAAAGCGATATCCCCACTCAAGCCACCGACCTGCCGCTTCTATCCAACCTGCTCTGCCTATGCGCTTGAAGCGGTAGAGGTGCATGGCCCTGCCAAAGGGAGCTGGCTGGCTCTAAAACGCATTGGGAAGTGCCATCCATTTCATCCAGGTGGATTTGATCCTGTTCCCCCTCGGGTAGAGATAATGGCTGGACAACAGGAACTGTCAGATACATGATCGTTATCCTTGACATGATGATAGGATTTTCGTTATATTTTGGTATAGAATGGTGAATGATGGTTAACAAGATGCATAACATAATCCTGTGAACGGATGAGTAAGGAGAACCCTGCCAGCACAGAGAGCCGGAATTAGCTGCGAACCGGTCTGGTTAGATTCCTGAATATGGTCCCGGAGGAACCGCTTTCGAGCTTCAGCAAAGCTGAGGTAAGAGGTTGGCGTGATCCAGCGTTAATGGACGGTTGAATAACCGATGGAGCCTGCTGGCTGTGAAGCAGCGGGGAATTTGGGTGGTAACACGTGAGATGACTCTCGTCCCTTATAATGGGCGGGGGTCTTTTTTGTGGCCCATAAGCATGGAACCTAGCTGATTGCTCTGCATGAAGCGCAAATATTATGCCAGGAGGAATTGAAATGGCGGATAACAAGACATTTTATATTACAACCCCAATCTATTACCCAAGTGACAAGCTGCATATTGGTCATGCGTATACAACGGTGGCTGGTGACGCAATGGCCCGCTATAAGAGACTGCGTGGCTATGACGTGCGATATTTGACGGGTACAGATGAGCACGGACAGAAGATTGAACAGAAGGCTGAGGCTGCTGGCAAGACGCCGCAGCAGTTCGTAGATGGCATCGTAGCAGGAATTCAGGAGCTGTGGCGTACACTGGACATCTCTAATGATGATTTCATCCGGACCACCGAGGAGCGTCACAAGAAGGTAGTTCAGGATATCTTTGACCGACTGCTACAGCAGGGAGATATCTATAAGGGTGAATATGAGGGCTGGTACAGCATTCCGGATGAGACCTATTACACGGAGACACAGCTAGTTGATGTCGTAAAGGATGATGCCGGAAATGTCATTGGCGGGAAGAGCCCGGATAGCGGTCATCCTGTGGAGCTGGTGAAAGAGGAATGTTACTTTTTCCGGATGAGTAAGTATGCAGATCGACTACTGCAATTCTATGAAGACAACCCAGGATTCATCCAACCGGAGTCACGCAAGAAAGAAATGATTAACAACTTCATCAAGCCTGGACTGGAGGATCTGGCGGTATCCCGGACGACCTTTGACTGGGGCGTGAAGGTCAAGAATGATCCGAAGCACGTAGTCTACGTATGGATTGATGCCTTGTCCAACTATATCACTGCACTGGGATATGGCTCCTCGAATACAGAGCTCTATGATAAGTTCTGGCCAGCTAACGTGCACATTGTAGGTAAGGAGATTGTGCGCTTCCATACGATCTATTGGCCGATCATGCTGATGGCACTGGATCTGCCACTGCCGAAGAAGGTGTTCGCTCACGGCTGGCTGCTGATGAAGGATGGCAAGATGTCCAAGTCCAAGGGCAACGTAGTTGATCCTGTGACCTTGATCAACCGCTATGGTCTGGATTCACTTCGTTACTATCTGCTGCGTGAGGTTCCTTTTGGAGCGGATGGCACATTCACACCAGAAAGCTTCGTAGAGCGTGTAAATTCGGACTTGGCCAATGACCTGGGTAATCTGTTGAATCGGACAGTAGCCATGGTCGATAAATACTTCGAAGGACGCGTTCCGGCTTATGAGCCGCAGGTGACTCCTTTTGATCAGGCGCTGGAGGACCTGTCGGTCGTAACTTATCAGAAGGTGGAGGAAGCGCTTGAGAATATGGAATTCTCCGTCGCATTGACGGCGATCGGCCAATTCATCAGTCGCAGCAACAAATATATTGATGAGACACAGCCATGGACTCTTGCCAAGGATGAGAGCAAGCGCAGAGAGCTTGCTTCGGTTATGCTTCATCTGGTCGAGAGCCTGCGAATTGCCTCCATTCTGCTGCAGCCATTCCTGACCCGGGCCCCACGCAAGATCTGGGAGCAGCTTGGCATTACAGAAGGTGAGCTGACGGCTTGGGACAGTGGCAAGACCTTCGGTCAGATTCCAGAAGGAACGCAATTGCATAAGGGTGATCCAATCTTCCCGCGTCTGGACGCCACAGAGGAGGTAGCTTATATCGTGGAGGCAATGAGTGGCGGCGCCGTGGCAACTGCTGCAGATACGACACCAGCCAAGACGGATTCAGCGGCAGGCGCTGCTGCTGTCGAAGCTCCAGAGGTGAAGGAAGAGATCGGCATTGAGGATTTCGGAAAGGTGGAGCTGCGTGTAGCTCAGGTTATCGCGTGTGAGCCAGTGAAGAAGGCTGATAAGCTGTTGAAGCTGCAGTTGGACCTCGGGTATGAGCAGCGTCAGGTTGTCTCAGGCATTGCGAAGTTCTACACACCGGAGGATATGGTCGGACGGAAGGTTATCTGTGTAACTAATCTGAAGCCTGTGAAGCTGCGCGGAGAGCTATCTCAGGGGATGATTCTCGCTGCTTCTCACGGAGATCAGCTGACCCTTGCGACGGTACCAGAGTCGATGCCGAATGGTGCGATCGTCAAGTAAATCAAGTAGCATCAAGCATATATTCACATATAAGACCGGCAGGGAACCATAATTCCTTGTCGGTCTTACTTTGATTGTGACTTAGAGCAGAGGCGCATACTCCTTGAATGGCAGGCTCCCTACTCAAAACAGCTCTATAATCAAAAGAGATATACTCTAGAGAACGATACTCAATGCGCTCCTTACTCGCATTGACTGGCCGTGAGACTGGGTTGCGCTGCAGATTATTGATCGCTTGATATGGTGGTATCAAGGATTACAGGTTGACAGCGACGGAGTGGTTTTCTATAATCCGAATAGTAACCATTACGATTTAGGCGGGAGAGCGTTCATGAATAACGAAATACAAGTACAGCAACAACGGCAACAGTTGAAAGAACAGAAACTACAGAAACATCGGAAATCACATAACAAAGGTGGCATACTGAAGCTTTGGCGCCGCAAGGCTGCAGCATATAGAGTAGCTTGGGTTGCGCTAGCAGCACTTTCATTCCTCGTGATCGCTGGTTGTGGCAGCCAGACTCAAGGTGCTATTCAGGAGGGAAAGCTAAATGTAGTCACTAGCTTCTATCCGATCTATGAATTTGCGAAGGAAATCGGCGGAGAGGACACAAATGTAATCAATCTGCTCCCTACAGGCGTCGAGCCGCATGACTGGACTCCGAAGAGTCAAGACATTATGAATACTTCCAAGGCACAGTTGTTCCTGTATAATGGTGCAGGGCTTGAAGGCTGGGTGCCTAATTTCCTGCAAGGCATCGACAAGAGCTCCCAGGTCAAGGCCGTGGAAGTGAGTCGAGGCATTGAACTCATCCATACCGATGAAGATGATGGACATGATCACGGGGCTGCTGGACAAGCTGCAGATCCGCAGTCTGCAAGTGAAGCGCATGAGGATGAGCATGGGCATGAGCATGATGCCCACGAGACGTCCGAAGCTACAGCAAGTAGTTCTGAGCAGGAAGCACATGAGCATGATGGAACGCATTATGTGGACCCTCATACGTGGGTAAGTCCCAAATCTGCCCTGATCATGGCCGAGAATATCAAAAACGAACTGATTGCAGCTGATCCAGAGCATAAAGTAGAGTATGAGCAACGTTACGAGGGCTTGAAGGAAAAGCTGGTAGCGCTGGATGTAGAATTTGAGCAGAAGCTATCCTCATTGCCAAAGCATGAGATTGTCGTGTCTCATCAGGCGTTCGGCTATCTCTGCCGTGATTATGGCCTGGTACAGCATTCGATCATGGGACTGTCACCAGAGGCGGAGCCGCGTGGACAGGATCTTGTACGCCTGGCACAGTTGGTCAAGGACGAAGGCATCAAGTATATTTTCTTCGAGGAGCTGGTCTCGGATCGTCTTGCCCAGACCTTGGCGAGTGAAGCTGGTGTAGAGACAATGGTGCTGAATCCTGTGGAAGGATTGACCAAAGAGCAAGCGGCGAATGGTGATAATTATTTTACTCTTATGCAGAACAACTTGAATAATCTGGTCACTGCATTACAATAAAAGCGAAAAGCGGAATCAAGATGGAGGAGTTGTCATGGCTTATAGCGCATTAGATTGTCACGATCATATTTTGCAGCTAAAGGACGTATCCTTTTCTTATCGGGACCAGCAGGTCATTTCCGGGCTCAGTTATGGAGTGCGTGAGCGTGATTTTGTAGGTATCATCGGCTCGAATGGTGCGGGGAAAACAACACTGCTGCGCATGATCGTAGGCTTGCTGCCCGTGACTCAAGGGGAGATTCGACTCTTTGGCGAGTCTGTCCAGAAGTTCAAGGATTGGGAGCGCATCGGCTATGTGCCGCAGAAGAACGCTTTTAATCCCTTGTTCCCTGCAACGGTCCGTGAAGTGGTGCTCTCTGGACTGTACAACAACAAGAGCATGTTTCGGCGTGTGGGCAGCAAGCAGCAGCGCCAGTGTGATGATGCACTGGAGACGATGCGTGTTCAGGATCTGGCGAACAAGCGTATAGGTCAGCTATCTGGCGGTCAACAGCAGCGTGTGTTTCTTGCCCGGGCTCTGATTAACAGACCTGAGCTGCTTATTCTGGATGAGCCGACCGTAGGGATTGATGCGGAGACGCAGGATGATTTTTTTGAACTAATCAAGCATATGCATGCCCACCATGAAATGACCTTCCTGATGGTATCGCATGATATGGAGCGTATGCAGGGGTACCTTGGGGATCAGCCTGCAGCCAGAAATGGCAAAATTGGATTCTATGTCAAACATTCACATGAAGCACTGGATTGCAGGGAGACTGATTTGCAGCACTCGCTGATTTGACCTACCAGATCCGGTTCATTTATTAGAGGAGTCGTTGCAGTGGACATTTTATGGAGTGATTTTTTTCAAAGAGCATTGATCGGAGGGCTTCTCATCGGCATCACAGCCCCGCTGATCGGTCTATTTCTTGTTCTGCGCAGATTATCCATGATCGGGGATACGCTGGCGCACGTCACGATTGCTGGTGTAGCGCTAGGATTTCTGCTAGACAAGTTCCCATTAATCATGGGACTTATCTTCGCGGTGCTGGCGGCCTTCGCCATTGAGAAGCTCCGCAAGGCCTATAAGACGTATGCAGAGCTGTCGATAGCGATCATTATGTCAGGCGGTGTGGCTCTAGCCTCGCTGTTCTTCACTTTGGGGATGGGCTATAACACGGATGTCATGAGCTATCTGTTCGGTAGCATTTACACGCTGAATACGAGCGATGTCTATGTGGTCGGGGCTGTTACAGTCATTGTGGTAACTGTCGTCTTCCTGCTTCGTAAGGAGCTGTTCCTCCTGAGCTTCGAAGAGGATGCAGCGGCTGTTAGTGGTCTTCCGGTCAAGATACTGAATTTGCTAATTACCGTAATGACTGCACTTGTCATTAGTACAGCAATCAAGATTGTAGGGGCATTGCTGGTATCGGCGTTGCTGACGGTGCCTGTGGCAATCAGTCTTCTTATTGCCCGCAGCTTTAAGGCATCGGTAGTCCTGTCCGTCATTTTCGCCGAGATTGCTGTTGTAGTAGGGCTATTGATTGCAGGTATATGGAATCTGGCTCCTGGAGCAACCATTGTGTTGATGTTGATTGCCATGCTGATTACTGTGATGGCAGGTAAGAAAGGATTCACGACCTAGTCCCGAGAAGGGGGAGGTATATGCCGGATATTCATTGGGGCATTGCTTTTACGGCTGGACTCGTCTCTGCGCTGTCTCCATGCTGCTTACCACTTATCCCGGCCTATTTATCCTATATATCAGGTATTCCAGCTGGGGATAGGGGGCAGAATTCGCTTGCCATGGAGGAGCGACGTGTAAGGATGCTAACTCATGCGGTGGCATTTATCCTGGGCTTCTCGGCTGTATTTTATTCGCTAGGCGCAAGTGCAAGTCTGTTCAGCTACTGGTTCGGGCAGTACCGCGATATGCTTCGCTTGATATCTGCGATCTGTATGATTCTGATGGGACTGGTCGCTATGAATGTGCTTCGGGTTCATCTATTCATGAGGGATTATCGGGTGCCTCTACGAATCAAGCCAGTAGGGTATGTGGGCTCACTTTTGGTCGGGATCGGCTTTGCGGCAGGGTGGACACCATGCATCGGTCCGATGCTGGCTGCGATTATTGCTCTGGCTGCTGTAGAGCATCAGCAATGGTTCTGGCTAATGACCTGTTACGTGGCAGGGTTCGCCATCCCTTTTGTAATTCTCGCTGCATATGCGGGCTCAGGCCCACGGCTATCGGGACGATATGGGGCATGGTTGATGAAGCTGGGCGGAGGGATGCTTGTGCTAACAGGACTCTTGCTTCTTACAGACCACTGGGCAGACCTTAGTATTCTGCTCCAGCGCGTGACCCCCAATTGGCTGCGGCTGTAGCCTGAGACAAACGATGATCAAGTTGTTATATGAGGCTACAAATATTAAGTTCCTATGAGTGCGGACTCTACAGCAAACAACTACTACGTATGTATAATCTAAGTGAACAACGATATATAAAGGTTGAGTAGACAGCAGGGTGCCCGAATGAAGAATCGGAACACCCTCTTTTTGTTCTTTGAAAATTAGAGAATAAATATCTATGACCTGTGAAATAATCAAGTGTCATGTGAAATAATCAATGTTTGCCTTCGGAAAATGCTCAAATATTCGTTCCGTAATGAACTCTCGCAGGGCCTGCTGCTGTTCATCCAGGTATACGTATTTATTTTGTCCCCAGCGTCCCCATTTTTTCTTTCGTTTCTCGATATCCATTTCGAGCTTGGTCTTGGGATATCTTTGCTCAATGACGGTCTTTGCGGTCTTCGTAAACCGGTGCTGGATCATCTCGAAGGTCAGATCCCGCTCGGCTTCAGGAGGCAATGTATCCGCCAGGCGCTCCAGCAACTCTGCATAGCCTTGCTCCCATCCGTCATACCAGATAATAGGGGCTATAATGAAGCCTAATGGATAGCCTGCTGCAGCTACTTTGCCTGCGGCCTCAATGCGTTCATGAAAGCGTGAGGTTCCCGGCTCAAATTGCTTGATTACGTAGTCCGAGTTGACGCTAAAACGAATGCGTGTGTGTCCATTATGCTGCAGACCCAGCAACGGCTCTACATGATGGTATTTGGTTACGAACCGAAGACGACCGAATTCTTCCTTGGCCATGAATTGAATCAGATCCCCCAGAGAGCCAGTAATATGCTCCAGACCTACAGGATCCGATGTACAAGCTGCTTCGAAGCGTGTGATCTCAGGTGCTCTTTCCTCAATATATCGCTTGGCGGACTTTAGGATATCGTCGGTATTGACATACACTCTGACATAAGGCTTGGCACCTAGGGTTGTCTGTAAATAGCAATAATGGCAATGCCCCATACAACCTGTGGAGATCGGAATGGCATATTCTGCCGATGGCTTTGACTGGTCAAAGGTTAATGTCTTGCGGAGGCCCACAACCAGCGTTCTTTTGGCCATACGGTACTTTTCCTGATCCGTTTCGCCCGGCAGGTTGGTAATTCGGTTATGAGAGGTTGTCATCTGATAAGGAATATTTTGTTCCTGAACCCAGTTCATAATATGCTGTCCCTTGGGATAATTCAGGGCATCTGGCTCAAAATAAACTAGATCGGGAATAAACGGCTTGGTGAGCTGTAACGTTCGAGCTGGACGAGCCTCGCTTAGGGTTGCTCCGATCGGTTTCCCCTCCTTTTTTGACCATGCAGAATGTTAGGATGACATCCTTAGGATGTGCTGATTTAGCGGGATCAAACGTGGCAATACATGTGAGCGAAGGGTGACAGGACTTGCCAATGAGTGTTGAGAACATGTATCATGGTTTAAGCAATGTAACAGCAGCACAACGCTGAAAAGAGGGAAAGAAAATGCCAACACCAAGCATGGAAGATTATCTGGAGCGAATTTACAAGTTGATTGATGAGAAAGGGTACGCAAGGGTCTCGGATATTGCCGAAGGTCTTGAAGTACACCCTTCATCGGTAACGAAGATGATCCAGAAGCTGGATAAGGATGAATATTTGATATATGAGAAATACAGAGGCTTGATTCTGACTCCCAAGGGCAAGAAGGTCGGCAAGCGCCTGGTGGATCGCCATCATTTACTAGAAGAATTTTTGGAACTGATTGGTGTAGATGAGGAGCATATATATAGGGACGTCGAAGGAATTGAGCATCACTTAAGCTGGAACTCCATCACTTGTATTGAGACGCTTGTGGAGTATTTCCGTCAGGACGATAGCCGAATTAAGGATCTTCGTCATATTCAGGAGGAGCTTGCCAAGGAATCTTGATGAGGATTCATAAGCTATTGCAACGGAATATGAGTCTGCTTGCCTTTTCTTGACGTCTGAAGACGTTTTTTTAGATGATAAAATTTATTAGTTTTCAGCGGAGCTGAAACAATTCTATCATTACAAGAAACTTCATCCAAGCGCGGTCTGTCTTCTGTGAAAGTACGTCGTTAGACGTTTTTTTTATTTTGCGGAGGACCGCAACCAACGTATCCTTTGGAACGTCTATCCTTTATAGACAACTCTTGTTGGCTGTAGAACTGAATAGAATGTTTCGGAGGTCAGAGATGTACAAGAAATGGTTCAAGACTTGGATGATTTGCGTAGTCATGCTATCCAGCATATTCGCACAGACGACAATATCGGCGGCAGCTCAAGATATCCGACTGGCACTTGATGGACAGACGCTTGATAGCGATGTGGCGCCGTACATAACAAGCAATAATGTAACGATGGTTCCTCTTAGAGTCATAAGTAACGGACTGGGTGCCTCAGTAGACTGGCAACAAGCTACGGAGACAGTAATCATTACGGGGAACGGCACTCAGCTCATGATGAGCAGGGGAGATCGATCTGCCCTGGTGAATGGTAGCCCCGTTGCGCTGGATTCAGCTGTGCAGACTAGAAATGGACGAGTGATGGTACCGCTACGCTTCATTGGGGAAACGCTTGGTCTACAGGTGGATTGGAATGCTTCGACCAGATGGATTACACTGCAATCCGGGTCAGGTCAAGGAAGCATAGCTCCTTCTTTGCCGGGAAATACGGCTAATCCATCTACGGATTCTGGCAGCTCACGTCCAACACCTTCTGTACAAGCCTCTTCCTCCATGAGGGGAGCCTGGGTAGCGACTGTCAATGGCGACTGGCCATCGGCATCAGCCAAGAATAGTGCGCAGAAGCAGCGTCAGGAATTCACAGCGCTACTGGATGATCTGCAAGCCATGGGCATCAATGCGGTATTTGTTCAGGTACGGGCAAGCGGTGATGCGATCTATACCTCCAAGCTAGTTCCCTGGAGTAGGTACTTGACCAATACACAGGGGAAAGACCCTGGCTATGATCCATTAGCCTTCATGATTGAAGAGACACACGCCAGAGGGATGGAGTTCCATGCGTGGTTCAACCCGTTCCGGGCCAATACGACCAGTGCCAAGACGGGACTCGCTAGCAATCATGTGGTGAACGAGCACCCGAACTGGATCGTGAATACAGGTAGCCAGCTGTACATTAACCCAGGAATACCGCAAGCACGTCAGCACATTATTGATGCGATCATGGAGGTCGTCAACAATTATGATATTGACGGTGTGCATCTGGATGACTATTTCTATCCATACAGCGGGAGCTTTAATGATGATGCGACATATAAGGAGTCAAATGGCGTCTTCTCGAATAAGGGTGACTGGCGTCGGAACAATATCAATGTGTTCGTTAAAGAGCTAGGTGCATCTATCCATGCCAGCAAGCCGAAGGTTGAATTCGGGATTAGCCCATTTGGTGTATGGCGGAATAAATCGGTAGATATCACAGGCTCGAACACAAAGGCAGGCGTAACCGCATACGATACGACCTTTGCAGATGTACGTACCTGGATCAAGCAGGAATACATTGATTATGTCGTTCCACAGGTCTATTGGAGTATTGGCTTCGCGGCTGCACCTTATGATACGTTGGTATCCTGGTGGGCTGGGGAAGTGAAGGGAACGAAGGTCAAGCTGTATATAGGTCATGCCCCGTACAAATTAGGTACGCCTGAGAAGGGCTGGCAGACAGCTCAGCAAATTATTGATCAGTTAGCATGGAATGAGAGCTACCCTGAGGTTAAGGGGGACATTTTCTTCAGTGCCCAGCATTTACGCAAAAATCCACTCGGTCTGAGTGAGCTTCTCAAATCCTATTATCAGTAAAATGACAGCAAAAACAGCAGCGACACCCGACATGCTTGGGTCCTCGCTGCTGTTTTTGCTGAGAGGCTGAAGCTCAGTTGTTCCATAACGATGTTCACTTATAATGCATTGCTTCGGCTGTGTTCACCTATGCTACGGTGGCTTTGTTGGCAGCCTGTCGCAGCTCTGTACGGCGACCAAGCAAGTAGCCAATCAAGGAAGCCATCATTTGCTGAAAGACCATTCCCAGCACAACCGGGACGGCAACTGGAGGAGGGAAGAACGTAACAGCGAGTACAGCGCCTGCGCTAATATTCCGCATTCCCCCGTTGAACATGAGAGCTACCTGATCGGCTTCATTCCATCTCAGCAAGCGAGAGCTCAAGTAGCATAATAAGTAGCCTATGGCTGCCAGTAAAATAATGACGAGGGCCATGCCGATGAGCGGCCAGTCAATATTCGTGAGATAGGGTGCAACCACCGAGCCATTAATGGCAACAACAACAGCCATGAACAGCTTGGAGAAAGGGTTCAGCCTAGGTCCCCAAATCGGTGCAATAGCACCCTTGGTCCATTCGTTTAACATCATTCCGACCAGAGAAGGAACGACAATCATCCAGAACAGACTGCCCATCATAGCCGCAGAATCCAGTTGGATACTCGTGCCTAGCAATAATGACATAATGCCTGGAACGATAAACGGAGCAAGCAACGTGTCGATCAGAATGATGCTAAGTGTAAGTGCAATATTGCCACGATAGATCGACACCCAGATAAAGCTGGAAATCCCGGTTGGTATCACAGCGGCTAGCACCATTCCGGTAATGGTATAGGCATCTGTCGGATATACGAGATGACCTAGCCCCAAGGCGACCAACGGCATGGCAAGATGCAAAATGAACAGACATACAATTAGAGGTAGCGGCTTCCGCAGAACGCCTACTAAATCACGAAAGCTCAGACTGATGCTGCCTGCAAAGGTCATGAATGCAAACAGCCATGGAGATAAAAACGTATAAGGCGAAAGCATACTTCCACATAGCACACCAATCAAAATGCTGGCTGGTGTAATAAGGGGCATAATACGATTCAATCGTTGGTTCAGAACCTGTAGCATAAAATTAGACATCCCTTTTCCCATATGATTTTCTATTATACATCTTTGAAGCAGTCAGGAATTTGTTTTTTTGGCAAACGTTCAAATGTATTACTTTGTGCATAGGATGAGAATGCGGCGTATGATATAATGTTCCATGCGAACTTAACAAGGTGGTTGAAATGATGAATTCCTATCAAGAATTATGCAAAAAAATATTTAGTGATTTTCCTGAGGCACACACAAAATACGCAGAGCCTATCTCGAAGCATACATATACCCGTCTAGGCGGTGCAGCGGATCTGCTGATGTTTCCCACCGCGGTGGAGGAGGTCGCAACCATTGTTCAGCGGACGAAGGCACATGATATTCCGCTGACGATCCTTGGCTATGGCTCCAATATGATTGTCAGAGACGGCGGCATTCGTGGTGTGACCATGTCTCTTCAGCATTTGAATGGAATTGATATCCATGAGGGCATTATGAAGGCACAGGCAGGATCCTCTATTATTGATGTCTCGCGGGCCGCGCTACGAGCAAGCTTGACGGGACTGGAATTTGCCTGTGGTATCCCCGGCTCTACCGGTGGGGCTCTGTACATGAATGCTGGTGCTTACGGAGGAGAGATGACAGACGTAGTCATTCGTGCCACCATCGTGACTGAACAAGGTGAGATCGTGGTGATGAGCAAGGATGAAATGGAGCTGGCTTATCGTCATAGCAGGTTCATGCAGACAACAGACATTATTGTCGACGTGACATTTCAGTTGACTCCGGGGGACCCGGCGCTCATTCGTGCCAAGATGGAGGAACTAACTCTGGCGAGAGAATCGAAGCAGCCGTTGGAATACCCGTCATGCGGAAGTGTGTTCAAGCGTCCGCCAGGATATTTTGCAGGTAAGCTGATTCAGGATTGTGATCTTCAGGGAACCCGAATTGGTGGTGCAGAGGTGTCTACGAAGCATTCAGGCTTCATTGTGAACGTGGACCATGCTACTGCCCAAGATTATATTGATCTGATCGCACTGGTACAGCAGCGTGTCCGTGAGAAATTCCAGGTTGAGCTGGAGACCGAGGTAATTATCATCGGGGAATAGAGCCCATAGCTGCTTCTGCAGCTGCTTGCAGTGGCAAGATTCAGAGCCGCTATACGATTCGTCGTATGGCGGTTCCTTCTTTTTTCTTGACTTTTTAGCCGCTTGTCATGATATAGTTATGTAGACCAATTGTTATATTAAATTTTAAGGGTGTGAGTGTGTGTGTGAAAAAAAATAGCTCGAAGGACTTAATCATTGATACAGCCGCAAGATTATTCTTCTCACAAGGCTATCATGCTACAGGTCTGAACCAGATTCTGAAGGAAAGTCAGGCGCCAAAGGGTTCCCTATATCATTATTTCCCTCAGGGCAAGGAAGAGCTAGCTCATGAATGCATTCATCAGACCAATCTACACATAAAGAGCCGGTTTGAGGAGTTTTTTGCAAAGTACGACAATACTGCCGATGCGATTCAGGCTTTTATTCGTTCCATGGCGGATGAAGCGGAGAGCAACGGCTATACGGGGTTCATGCCCTTCAGCCTGTGGGCCGCTGTTGAGACGGCCTGCGTCAGCCCACGCCTGCGCGAGGCATCCCAGGCTGTATTTGTGGATTGGCAGGAGATTATTTCTGAAAGTCTACACAAAGACGGCTTCTCTGATCAACAAGCGGAGGAGATTGCTCTGCTTATTATTTCCCTCATGGAGGGAGCCCTGATTATTAGCTTGACTCGCCAGGACAAGACACCGCTACTCACGGCGGCCGAATTTTTGGTCAAAGTGGCAAGGAATCCTGTGCAAGAGGCTTAGTTTTTGCTATTACACAGAATATTTACAGAGAGATAGGTTGAACTTAAAGCGTAATTTATTTGGTTTAACTTATCATTGGATAGAGGAGGATGGATCGTGGAAGCGACCATGAATGCCGATCTTACTAAAGATCAACAACAAGAGAAAGATAACAAACAATATAAGGTATTACCCATTTTATTCGCCATGCTGCTCAGTGGATTTATGGGACTGTTCAGTGAGACGGCGCTAAATGTAGCCATGACTCCACTCATGAGGCTGCTTGAGGTAGGTCCAACCACTATTCAATGGCTGACCACAGGGTATCTGCTGGTCATGGGGATACTGGTTCCTACATCTGGACTATTGCTGCAATGGTTCTCAACCAGACAGCTATTCACGACATCATTGATATTTTCTATTGCAGGTACCATAGTTGCTGCCATAGCCCCAAGCTTTGAAGTACTGATGGTGGCACGCGTACTGCAGGCGACTGGTACAGCATTGCTGCTGCCGCTGTTGTTCAATACGATTCTGGTGATCTTCCCGATTGAGAAAAGGGGAGCCGCCATGGGGCTGATTGGTCTCGTAATCATGTTCGCGCCAGCTAGTGGTCCTACCGTATCTGGTCTTATTCTTGCGAATCTTAGCTGGCATTGGATTTTCTGGATTTCTCTGCCGTTCTTTGTTATTTCCCTGCTATTCGGTCTGTTGTTCATGCCGAATATCTCGACGTTGACCAAGCCAAAGATTGATGTGCTGTCCTTAGTTCTGTCTACACTGGGCTTTGGTGGAATTGTGTATGGCTTCAGTAGTGCAGGTGGCCACGGTGACGGGGCTGCGGGCTGGACAAGTCCGAATGTCATTGCAGCAATTGTGATCGGTGGTATCTCGCTGCTCTGGTTCGCGATTCGTCAGCTTCGCATGCCACAACCGCTGATGGATTTGCGCGCCTTCAAATATCCGATGTTCACGATTGGTCTGGTGCTGATTTTCATTTGTATGATGATGATGTTGTCCACCATGCTGATCTTGCCGATGTTCCTGCAACAGGGACTTCAGGCTACAGCTCTCGCGGCCGGTCTTGTGATGCTACCGGGAAGTCTGCTGAATGGATTCTTGTCTCCATTTATGGGAAGATTGTTTGACAAATTCGGCCCACGTTGGCTTGTTATTATCGGGATGGCTGTAATTTCTATTGTCCTGTTCGTATTGTCGGGTATTGATAACACAACTCCATTCGGATTGATTGTAGCACTGCACATCTTCCTGATGATCGGGATTTCGATGGTTATGATGCCAGCTCAGACGAATGGTCTGAATCAATTGCCAATTGAATATTACCCACATGGTACAGCGATTATGAACACGTTGCAGCAGGTAGCTGGAGCGATCGGAACAGCGCTGGCCGTGAGTATTCTGGCGGCAGGGCAGACTCGTTATTTGAATAGTGTAACGGATCCTGCTATGGCAACCGAACAACTGGCCTATACAGCAGGTGCTCAAAGTGCCTTCTTGTTCGCACTGCTGCTTGCTGTGCTCGGTCTGATCGTTGCTTTCTTCATCAAGCGTGTGAAGGTGACAGGACAAGGTCAGCAAGGTTCTATGCATTAAGTTTTGTGATCAAAATCATGTGGATCTATACTAAAAGCTTAGAACTAATGAACTGCGTTTCGTGTGTAGGTATTGCCTACAACGAAGCGCAGTTTTTTTATGTGCACTCCTGGCTTGTAATAACTTAATCCATGATGCCCAATAGCGTGCGTTGTACATATCTGATTTTGAATGATTGAGGCGATTTATGAGTTCCGAAGTTCGTTTTACAATAAATTCCTTGACTTGCTTGGTCGTAGTGGCTACATTGAGATGGTCAGATTCCAGCTTCCTGAGTGTGGAACTTGATGAAAAGATTAGGGAGGATTAATAGAGATGAGAAGAGAAGCTGGATTTTGGATACGATTAGGGGCATTTGCTCTGGATATGTTGATAATCGTACTTCCCTTGTCCTTTGGTCTGGGCTTTTTTGGCGGATTCATGAATGGATTTGTGGAAGGATACACTGGAACAGTCATAGAGGAAAGCAGTGGAAGAGATGAAACTATTAAAAATATAGTAAATCTGGTGTATTTCCTGTATGCCTTGTTGCTCCCTGTTTTTTGGAATGGCAGAACGATTGGAAAACGCATCTGTGGTATCAGAATTGCCAAGCACACGACACTTGAATCGCCTAACATTGGTAACATGCTATTACGGGTACTCGTAGCAGGAATTGCATATGTTTTTACATTTGGTATTGGTTATATTGTTAGCTTCTTCATGGTTATCTTCAGGCAAGATAAGCGTTCACTCCATGATATGATTGCAGGCACGGTCGTTGTAAGAGCAGAGGCAAGCTACATGGATACCCCGGAGAGTATTGATCTCCACAAGTACCCTAGTCGCTTCTAATGTTATACTTGCGCCATTGCACTAATAATTACGTATATAAATGATTCGCATATAAACAACCCCTGTTCCCATATACATGTATCACAACGGGAACGGGGGTTATTTGTCATGCTTATGAATGGTGTATTTCAAGGCGGAGGGATGAAAGGGATTTCGCTGGCTGGTGCAGTTCGCGCAGCTGAGCAGAACGGAGTTGTATTCAATCGATTGGCCGGTACCTCCTCTGGTGCGATTGTCGCTGCCCTCATTGCCGCGGGGTACACTGGAGAAGAAATGAAGGAGCTAATTCTGGAGACGCCGTTCGTTAGCTTACTGCACCGTTCTCCATTGTTCAATGTAAGATGGGTTGGTCCCGCTGCGCGAATCTGGTTAAAAAAGGGACTGTATTCCGGAGAGGCACTAGAGCATTGGGTCCGGGAGTTGCTTCGTGCTAAGGGCATTCGGACCTTTGGAGATCTTCCACCAGGCAAGCTGCGGGTCATTGCATCCGATATTACCAATGGACGCATCCTAGTACTCCCTGATGATGTAAATCGCTTTGGGCTAGAGCCACATTCGTTCGAGGTAGCGAAGGCCATCCGGATGAGCACAAGTATTCCGTATTTCTTCGATCCGGTTATGATCCGGCTCAATACCAAGCTGGCCAAAGGGCAGGAGTTCTCTAATCAATTCGTCTATGTGGTCGATGGAGCCATTCTCAGCAACCTGCCGCTATGGCTATTCGATCAGGAGCGTGCAGCGAAGGGAAAACGAGCGGAGGATATACCTACAGTAGGCTTTCAGATTGTGGGGAAAAACGAGACCAAGACTGCCTTCATTCGTGGACCACTCAGTATGCTACAGGCGATTGTGGACACGATGCTGTCTGCACACGATGAGCGATATATCGAGCAGGAGAATCGCTACCGTACGATCAAGATTCCTGCCCTGGGTGTGCGCACGACGCAGTTCAATCTATCACCTGAGCAGGGAGAGCAGCTATACTCGTCAGGTCTGCACGCAGGCAATGATTTCTTCCGCAATTGGAGCGTTGCTGCTTACCAGACGCAGTTCAAGAAGTTCCAGCTACTGAAGGACTCGGCTTTCGCAATGAAATAGCCATAACCATCGTCATAACAATTACCATGGTGATCGAGAGGGCTATAAGCATAGCCATAACTATAGGCATGAAAAAACGTCTATCGACGCACAGAAGCCAGACCGCGTTTAACTGAAGTTTTGCTTGCGATCATCGAGTATCGAATTGTCCAGCTTCGCTGCAACCATATAAATTCCATGTTCTTAACAAAAAACGGTCAAAGCTCAGCACTCTAAGAGTGCCTGACTTTGACCGTTTTGTATGAATGCTAGTGATATTTAGGGATGTTCTCGTCTTCTTTGCCTTTTTGGCCTTCAATGACGTAGAAAGGATATTCCTTGCGCTTCTTCGATGGTTGAGCCTTGCGACTGCTCGCTACCTTAGCCATGGTACGTGCGGACGGCTTCACCTTGGGCATCTTACGTCTTCGACTGCCTGGAGGGAACTTATACAGCAGAAATACGACACCAAAAATGGCGATCGGAATCATTAGCATCATTAATGAACCGAAATCACCCCGAATCAGGACGTCTGCAATCCCCCAGGCTGCCAGTGCAATACTTACATAGAAGATCACCGCATGTCTGATCATCATTGATTCACCCTTTCACAGGATCGAGAGATGAGCTACTCCACTGTTCTTGCACAGGATTCTTCTCAAGCTCCGCATCCAAGGCAAGCATACGCTTGAAGGAAGCGATGGATACCTCAACCTGATCATTGCTAGGCTCCTTGGTAGTGAGCAGCTGCAGCCACAGGCCGGGATATCCCAAATAACGAAGCACAGGAATGTCTCTAAGAGCATTCGTAATTCTCAGCAGCTCGAAGGACAGACCAAGCACCAGCGGGAGCAGCAATATTCGCTGACCCATCCGCTCCCAAATGTTGTCATAAGGGAACAAGGAATACACAATAACACCGATAATGACCGTCAACATAATGAAGCTACTGCCGCAGCGATAGTGAAGTCGACTGTACTTCTGCACCTTCTCAGGTATAAGCTCCTCGCCAGCTTCATAGGCACTTATTACTTTATGCTCTGCACCGTGATATTGGAACAGTCTCTTAATCATCGGAGTCTGAGAAATTCCCCACAGATAAGCGAGCAGCAAGATCAGCTTAATGACACCTTCCAACATGTTATGAAGCACCTGGCTTGTGAACAGGTTGCCGAAGAGAAATTCCTCAACCATGACAGGGACGAGCGTCAGTACAATTTTACCAAATAGAAAAGAGAGAATGCCGACGGCAGCCACTCCGATAATCATGCTCAGGCTCCACTTGGATTCTTCTTTAGCTTTTTGCTCCGCGCGCTCCTCCGGATCAAGCTCATCATCTGCATAGGCGTCTGCTGAGTAATTCAGATGTCGTGTTCCTTTGGCACTGGAATCTATGATGCTGACAATCCCACGCAGTAGTGGAATCTTGCGAAGCTTGTTCAGCAAGGGCTGCTCTTTACGCGGTACCTCTAAATATGTGATCTCGCCATTTTTGCGGCGTACGGCTGTGACGTTGACACGCTTGCCGCCGAACATCACACCTTCAATCACCGCCTGACCACCGTAGATGGCGGGTTTGGATGTCTGAGACAAACGGTTCACCTTCCATTCCGGGATGCTGTTAACAGCGTTCCCTATCTGATTATGAAATGATTATCTTACGATCAGCAGTGTGTAAACATGCTGTGTCTGCATTTATTGTATCGAATTTTCAATAACATTTCTAGCCGATGAACATACTACAAAAAACGATGTCGCTACAATTCAGGAGGTACGGTAACTAATGGAGCATAGACAACATATCGGAAGCAGGCAGCATGATGGAAATAAGCGGCGCATGGGTATTGCCAATCAGGTGTCGGAAGGAAAAACCTCGGTCGTTAGCTTCTCCATGCTGACGGGCTTTTTCGCCGGGGTCATCTGGGGTTGTGTACGCTGGTTAAGCCACTACATGCATTTTACGCGGGTGGAGCCGGGGTTTCTGGCTGAGCCTTTTTTTCGCCACTCCTTTATTGTCAGCGGTGCTGGACAGATTACGGGGCTATTGTTCTTCATCGCCTTCTCGGTGCTGGCCTCTCTCCTGTATGCACTAACGATCAAGACTTTAAAGGGGCCGTATCCAGGTATGATTTACGGTGTGGTATGGTGGGCAATCCTGTTTGTGCTGGCTGGACCCAAGCTTGGTATGATGTCGCCCGTTAACCGCTCCACCTGGGATTCGATATTCACAGATTTTTGCCTTATGTTAATCTGGGGATTATTCATTGGCTACACCATTTCGGTAGAGTTCACAGATGATCGAGTACGTGATACGGACAAACTAACAAGCTCTGAATGATGGGATGAAAAGCTTATCTAGGATGTATGTATATAAGGAAGCGAGCGCGAGCAAGAACAAAAACTTCTCAAGCATACGCATCGTGTGGTAAAATAGCTTTTGGTAATTTGGGGAATCTGTAAGTCTTGCAAGACCGAAAAGAGAGGATTGACCGATCATGAACAATCGTGTGAATCAGCTTCGTCACGCTATGAGTGAACGAAATGTACAGGCTATGCTAGTTGCAAGCCCTGTGAACCGTCGCTATTTGACTGGCTTTACCGGATCAGCAGGCTATGTGCTGGTTACGGAGCATGACAGTATTCTGCTCACTGATTTCCGCTATATGACACAGGCTCCTGCACAAGCCCCTGATTTTCAGGTGGTTGAGCATGCACCGCAGGTCATGGATACGGTAAGAGAGCTACTTACAGCACGTAGTATTACCAAGCTGGGATTCGAGCAGGAGCATGTAAGCTATAGCAGCTACACTGCATATGGCGAGAAGCTGGCGACAATCGAGCTTGTTCCGGTATCGGGCCTGGTCGAGGGATTGCGTCTGTACAAGGATGCGAATGAGATTGAATTGATGCAGCGTGCTGCTGATCTAGCTGATGCTGCATTTGCTCATATTCTTCCCAAGATCAAGCCGGGAATTACGGAGCGTGAGCTGGATCTCGAGATGGAATTCTTCATGAGAAGCCGTGGGGCTACTTCCTCCTCCTTCGACACCATTGTTGCTTCAGGCGAGCGCTCGGCATTGCCACACGGCGTAGCGAGCAGCAAGGTAGTGCAGAAGAATGAGTTGATCACCTTCGATTTCGGGGCGCTGCTGGACGGCTATTGCTCTGACCTGACCCGTACAGTGGCAACAGGTGAGCTTGCGCCTAAGCTGCGTGAGATCTATGATGTCGTGCTGGAGGCACAGCTTCACACGCTGGAGCATATCCGTGCAGGCATGACAGGTCGTGAAGCGGATGCTCTGGCCCGTGATGTCATTACGAGACATGGGTACGGGGAATATTTCGGGCATAGTACCGGACATGGCTTGGGCATGGAGGTACATGAATCCCCTCGTCTGTCCAAGCTGAGTGATGATGTATTAAAGCCAGGCATGGTGGTAACAGTGGAGCCAGGCATTTATTTGCCAGGACTCGGTGGTGTGCGGATTGAAGATGACATTGTCATTACCGATAATGGTATTCGCATATTGACCAGCTCAAGCAAGGAATTTACCATTGTGTAAATATGGCAGTGAACCTCAGCAACATAAAGTGGTGCAGAGGGTATTGATGGACACCTTAGGAGGGGTATTTTAGTGATTAACGTTAACGATTTTAAGACAGGTCTTACCGTAGAGGTAGACGGCGACATTTTTACCGTGTTGGATTTCCAACATGTAAAGCCAGGTAAAGGCGCAGCTTTTGTCCGCTCCAAGCTGAAGAATCTGCGTAATGGTAATACAGTAGAGCGTACGTTCCGTGCAGGCGAGACAATCGGACGTGCTCAAATCGAGAATCGTGGCGTATCCTATCTGTATGCAAGTGCAGACGAGCATACCTTCATGGACAACGAGACTTACGATCAATTCACATTGGACAGCAAGCAGCTGGAATGGGAATTGAACTTCCTCAAAGAAAACATGAACGTTCACATCGTCAGCTACCAGGGCGAAATCCTCGGGATCAACCTGCCTACCAGCGTTGAGCTGAAGGTAGTTGAGACTGAGCCAGGCATCAAAGGAAATACAGCTACTGGTGCAACCAAGAATGCTAAGGTTGAAACTGGACTGAATGTACAGGTTCCACTGTTCATTAACCAGGACGATGTTCTGCTCGTTGATACTCGTGACGGAAAATACATCTCCCGTGCATAGTTGATTATTGCTCTAGACCTGCCTTCTTCAAGGCAGGTTTTTTAGTATAAGCTTTTCGGCCTATGCGAACAGCAATGGATGACCCTCATTGATAATGTGAAACGGATAAACACTTCTGTAAAAAAACAATGGAACACGGTAATACTTTCGTATTATACTGTATTAAAGTTATGCCCGTGGATGTCTATTCGCTCGGGGTACAGCTTGGAAAACACTGCATAATGTGTAGTTTGAGGGAGTGAAATAGCTTTGTCTTTGTATGTTATGAAGTTTGGAGGCAGCTCTGTAGGAGATACGGAGCGAATGAAGCGTGTTGCCAAACGCATTGCGGAAAAACAAGATGAAGGGCACAAGTGCGTAGTGGTTGTGTCTGCTATGGGTGATACGACGGATGATCTCATCGATCAAGCCAAGCTGCTCAATGAGAATCCTCCTGCAAGAGAGATGGATATGCTGATGACGACCGGGGAACAGATCTCCATAGCCATGTTGTCTATGGCCCTGCATCAGTTAGGCAGAGAAGCGATCTCATTCACTGGCTGGCAGGCTGGATTTGTAACTGAATCTGAGCATGGGCGTGCACGCATTCTGGATATTAAGCCAGCACGTGTACTCGAAGCTCTGGAGGCAGATAAGATTGTCATCGTGGCCGGATTCCAGGGTCAGTCCGAGAGTGGCGAGATTACCACCTTGGGACGGGGTGGATCAGATACGACAGCCGTTGCGTTGGCCGGTGCCATCAAGGCAGATGCGTGTGAGATCTATACAGATGTAGACGGCATCTATTCAACAGATCCGCGGATCGTAAAGGTTGCGCGCAAGCTGGAGGAAATCTCTTATGATGAAATGCTTGAACTGGCCCACCTCGGAGCAGCGGTCCTGCATCCTCGTGCTGTAGAATATGCCAAGCACAGCAAGGTGCCGCTGATTGTACGGTCCAGTTTCAATTATAATGAAGGAACGGTTGTGAAGGAGGAAGCAGTCATGGAGCAAGGTGTAGTAGTTAGCGGCATTGCATATGATAAAAATGTAGCTCGCATCAGCATCCTGGGCGTAGTGGATGTGCCTGGTGTGCTGGCTCAAGTATTTGGAGCGCTGGCTGATGCCAAGATCGACGTGGATATCATTGTCCAAAGCGGTGTAATGGAAGGGAAAGCAGACTTCTCCTTCACAGTAGCACTGTCCGATCAGGCTGCAGCTGTCAAGGTTCTGGAAGGTATTCGTCAAGAGGTACCATACCGTGAGGTGACAACGGAGGACGGGCTTGTGAAGATCTCGATCGTAGGTGCTGGCATGGTAAGCCATCCTGGTGTAGCAGCCAGTATGTTCGAAGTATTGTCGAAGCTTGGCGTAAGCATCAAGATGGTCAGTACTTCGGAGATCAAGGTGTCCTGTGTCATTGATGGAGAGAAGCTGCATGATGCGATCAGAGCGCTTCATACAGCATACAATCTCGATACCGAAGAGCAAGTTAGCGTAGGCGGACCACAAGAACGCAGATAGTAGATTACAACGATAATTGAATATTTTACGAGATTGGGAGTATGCCCCAGAAATGATGATCTCGTGCTTATGCAACGGTAGCTTTGATTCAATTCAGAGCTACCGTTGTTTTTTTACGTGCACTTATATTCTCTCTTTTGAATCCTGTCATAATCGCTTCGTCCAAGCATAGACTTGTCTTAAGAGATAGAAGTCAGCTAGAGCAGACTGGGTTAGGAGGAAGCAGGATGGCAATGCAATGGCTCGATTTTATCCCGGAGCCTCTGAACATGATGCTGAGAAAGCTTCCAGCGACGCTCTTTGAGCGTCTGGAGGAAGTCAGGGTGAGGGAACAGAGGCCACTGGAAATAAATGCAGGGAGTGAGCATTATTTTGTCACGGGGGATGGCCGAACAACACACGAGGAACCGGAGGCGTACAAGCCAGGACGGGAGGATACACACAGGCTACTGGATCTGATCAGCAACCATTCTCTCTATACGCTGGAGGAGGAGCTGCGAAAAGGATTCATTACACTTCCTGGCGGTCACCGGGTCGGGCTGGCTGGAAGGACGGTATTAGGTGGAGGTCGGGTCGAACATCTGCGGGATATCAATAGCTTTAACATCCGTATTGCACGTGCAGTCCCGGGTGTAGCCGACAGAATCCTTCCGTACCTGCTCGATACCAAGACGAAGCGAGTCCTGCATACCTTAATCATCTCGCCTCCACAGCAAGGAAAGACAACACTGCTGCGTGACCTCGCAAGACAGCTGAGTCAAGGCTGGCAGAGCCGTAAGGGAGGGGTGCCTATGGGAATGAAGGTAGGCATCATTGACGAACGATCCGAGATTGCAGGCAGCTACAAGGGACTTCCTGGATTCGATGTTGGGCCCCGAACGGATGTGCTGGATGGATGTCCCAAGGCAGAAGGCATGATGATGATGATTCGCTCCATGTCTCCTGACGTGCTAATTGTCGATGAAATCGGCCGTCCTGAGGATGCAGATGCAGTGCGTGAAGCACTTTATGCAGGAATCAGCGTCATCGCCTCAGTCCACGGCAGGGATCTGGCAGAGGTCGCTGCAAGGCCAGGGCTTGCCAGCGTGACTGCGCAGCAGATATTCCAGATGTATGTCCAGCTTGAGCGGACGAGCCGGGGAGTGTCCTTCCGCATAGCGGATGCCAAGCAGCGAATGATGACGCTCGCTGAATCGTCACCAGGGGGCCGAGAGTATGGGTAAGCTGCTGGGAGCGATCCTGATCATGCTTGCGGCGACGGTCGCCGGCTGGCACCGGGCAAGACATTTTGCTGAGCGGCCCAGACAGATCCGGGAGATGATCCTGGGACTGCAGCGGTTGGTCACTGAGATTAGCTATGGTCTCACTCCTCTGCCGGAAGCGCTGAAAAAGGCTGCTATGCCGATGAGCAAGCCCTTGCGAGAGCTCTTCGAGCAAGCTGCTGGTGCCATGCAGCCCGCCTCAGGGCTGACAGCCAGAGATAGCCTGCACCAAGCGATCTACAAGAGCTGGGGAAACACCAGTATGAAGAACCCGGAACGGGATACGATGCTGCAGCTCGCCTATAGCCTTGGTCTTAGTGACCGAGAGGATCAACTAAGACATATCACCTTAGCTGTGCAGCAGCTCAAGCATGAGGAGGCGACGGCGCAAAGTGAGCAGATGAAGTATGAGAAGCTGAGCAGAAATATGGGGCTGCTGATCGGAGCATTAATCGTCATTTTGATGTATTAGAGCATTTTGCATCTTCACAGATCAAGCGATCGTCAATCCCTCAATATATATCGAAACGTGTATGTTCGCCTATATATTGTACCTGATAGCATGACTATTCCCAGGATGCAAAATGCTGGTATTAGCGAGGTGCTCGAATGAATCTGGAGGTTAACGCAATATTCCAAATCGCGGGAATCGGGATCATCATTGCGATGATCCATACCGTGCTCAAGCAGATGGGCAAGGAAGATATGGCTCATTGGGTCACTGTAATCGGGTTTGTGGTTGTACTCTTTATGGTGGTCCGGCTGCTTGATGAGCTGCTGCAAGAGATTAAATCCATATTTTTGTTTCAGTAGGTGAAGCCTGTGGAAATCATTCAGGTTGTCGGCTTCGGACTGATCGCTACGGTACTCATTCTAACAATTAAAGAACAAAAACCGATGTTCGCATTTCTGATAGCGACCGCGACCGGAATCTTGATATTTCTCATGCTGATCGGGAAGATCGGTAGCGTGATTGCCATGCTGGAGCGATTGGCTCGCTCCTCAGGTATGGACATGATCTATTTCAAGACTGTCTTGAAGATTATAGGTATTGCTTATATAGCAGAATTTGGTGCCCAGATTGTGAGGGATGCGGGACAGGACAGCATTGCCTCGAAGATTGAGCTGGCGGGGAAAGTGTTGATTATGGTGCTTGCCTTGCCGATCATCGGAATCATCATCGAAACGATTCTGAAGCTTATGCCGGTGTGATTGTCTGCACCCAAGGGAGAGCTGATTGTGAGATACGCTGCTGTAGGAGTACGGGTGATCATCTGCGTCTTCTTCTTGTCGCTGTGGTCCGGGGCAGTGCTGGAGGCCAGTCCTGCGGATTCGACTGTGAACGAATGGGTCAGAAGCCAGGCAGAGAGCCTGCCCAAGGATGAGGTCGAGCGGTACTGGGACCAGCTCATGAAGCAGTATGGAGGGTTTTTCCCCCAGCAGCATACGCCTTCCTTCATGGATATGCTGTTGCCCGGCAAGGATAAGTTCACGCTGGAGGGTGCACTATCAGCGCTAGGAGCATTTCTGTGGCAAGAAATCGCGGTGAATGCGAAGCTTCTGGTTACGATCGTGATGCTCAGTATTATGAGCATGGTACTTGAGACACTACAGACGGCGTTCGAACGAAATCAGGTCAGTAAAATAGCTTACTCTCTATGCTATATGGTCATTGTGATCATTGCTATTAACAGCTTCACGGTGGCTATTCAATATGCGAAATCAGCGATTGACATGATGACTGATTTTATGCTGGCCATGCTGCCATTGTTATTCACACTGTTGGCATCTATGGGCAATGTCATAACTGTATCTGTAACGCACCCGTTGATTGTGTTCATGATCCATACGATTGCCAATGTCATTCATATGATTGTTTTTCCACTATTCTTCTTCTCGGCCTTGTTGTATCTGGTTAGCTCCTTGACAGACAAGTACAAGCTGACACAACTGGCCAGTCTACTGAGAACGATCGGGGCTGGTCTACTCGGCGGTCTGCTGACCATCTTTCTTGGAGTAATCTCTGTGCAGGGCTGGACCTCATCTGTAACGGATGGGATGACATTACGTACAGCCAAGTTCATCACTGGCAGCTTCGTGCCTGTAGTCGGTAAGGCTCTGGCAGATGCAACAGATACCGTAATTACAGCTTCGCTGCTGGTCAAGAATGCCATCGGCCTTGCGGGCGTTATTATTATCCTCTTCCTGTGTGCCTTTCCGGCAATCAAGATTCTGACGCTGGCCTTGATCTACAGTGTTACGGCGGCCATTATGCAGCCACTCGGAAATACCCCGATCGTAAGCTGTCTGCAGTCTATTGGAAAAGGCATGATGCACGTATTCGCAGCTGTAGCTGCCGTAGGTCTGATGTGCTTTTTGGCCATTACGATAATGCTGACCGCAGGCAATCTGACGGTCATGATGAGGTGAAGCGATGTCCTGGCTCGGCGAATGGTTGAAGCATGTGATCCTGATTGTGCTGCTGGCTACCTTTGTAGATCTGATTCTGCCGAGCCGATCCATGGAGCGCTATGTGAAGCTGGTGCTTAGCTTGCTCATTTTATTCACACTGCTGTCGCCAATTGTTGAATTACTACAGTTCCGGGGTGCTCAGGAATTGAAGCAGGTTCTAAGTGCACAGCTGGACAGGGGGCAACGCCAACAAGGGGCACAGCCTTCGCTAGAGCAGATTCTGGCAGAGGGGGAGAAGCTGTATCAGACACAGGAAAAGGAGGCGCTCGATTGGGCAGGCAAGCAGGTCGCAGCCATGATGAAGGAGCAGGTGGAGGAGCACACAGGCCAGCGGGTGCAAGCGGTCGAGGTAGCCTTCACCCCAGTGCAGGACAAAGCGACGGGCGTTCGGACCGGGACAGAGATTACGGCTGTTCGTGTACGAATGGATCACACATCATCAGTCGGCGCACCTCGGGGGAGCCTGGATAAACAAGGCACCCAAGCTGTGAGTTCAGATGCCGGCACAAACGTTGCAAGTGAGACCAATTGGCACGGTTCTGGTGTACCCCCCAATGCAAGTGTAGTTGCAGGAGGGACGGAATCGCTAGCCCCAAACGAGGAGGATAAGGCCATCGCCATTGCTCCGGTGGAGAAGATCAAGATTGAGGTGGGCACTTCGACCATTGGCTCTGATCAAGCACAGGAGAGCACCACATCAGGTGCCCAGTCTTCGGATACTAGGGGAGTACAAATGGATAGGCGCCAGGAAAAGACAGAATCCACTCCAGCTACCTCAGATGATGAGGACCTCCAGGGGCTCGCGGATTGGCTGGAACGGACCTGGGGACTGAAGCGTGGGATGGTACAAATTCAAGGCGGATCACAGCTGTAGCAGTAGATCAAATCGGGAGGTGAAGAAGGTGGGGAAATGGCAGAATTGGCTGCAGCGATGGATTGGGGATGGGCCTGGCGGAGCTAAGCGCTCCAGCACGTTTCGCTGGCTGCTCATCCTGGGGCTGGTCGGGGTCGCGATCATGCTGTTCTATTCCTTCGTGAATGTCAAGACGATTGATCTGGAGAATGTAGGCCGTGAGCCCCCTAATCAGACAGGGTCTGCTGCGGTGATGGAGCCTTCCGTTACGGAGGAGAATCCCTTCGCTGCGATGGAGAAGACATTCGAAGATAACATGAAGTCCATGTTGGAACAGATAGTAGGTGTAGGGGCCGTAGATGTCATGGTTACTGTCGACTCCACTGAGGAGCTAGTGGTTCAGCGCAATGTCAAGGATTCACAGCAGCAGACAGAGGAGACGGATTCGAATGGTGGCAAGCGACATATGACGCAGTACACAAGAGACGGTGAGATCGTGACCTATGAAGGAACAGGGGGGAATACCCCGATCATTACGAAGAAGATCAAGCCGCAGGTGCGCGGCGTTCTGGTGGTGGCGAAGGGAGCCGAGAACCGGATCGTCAAGCAACTGATTACGGATGCGGTACAAAAGGGACTGAACGTACCGACTTACAAAATCTCCGTAGTTCCTCGCAAGCAGGGGGAGCCAGGTTCTTGACCAAACATGATGATCTATAGGGCATTCATAAGAGCACTTATCTTGAATAGGATTGACGAATAGGGATTAAGAAGACATGTGGTCTATGCAGGCACAGTTTTGTGACATGTGGTGTGATTAGAAGTCAATAAAGGAAGGCGATCGCACCTACAATGCTCTAGAAATGTTGTAATCGATAACGAATGACAGGAGGAAGTAAGGAATGAATAACAAAAGACAAACAATATGGTTAGTGTCCATGCTCAGTCTCATGGTGGTGCTCTCTGCGTATTATCTCTTTACAGAAAGCCCTGCCCCTGACAACCCTCCCGTAGCTGATAGCGAGCAGGTAACGGATCTGAATGCTTCGGCTGCACAAGAGACAACAACTGGTGATACATCCACTCCGGATGGGCTTGTTATCAATGAAGTCGTAACGGACGGAAGTACATCAACCACTCAGGCTGATGGCACAACTGGAACAGAAGCTCAGGGAGGAGAATCACCAAGCACGGCTGGAGCCCAGGAACCATCCTCGTCGGATAAGGCAACGACAACAGATCAGGAAGCTACGCCGCAGACTACCGCGACAACAGAGCAGCCACAAGCGACAGCCAAGACAGATGATCAGGTGCTGAAAGAGGTGGCCGCTGATCAGAATGCCAAGCCGACAGCTGCAGCTGTCATTGACGATTACCTGCTTGAGCGAGATGTGAATAATCAGAAGAAGCATGAAGAGCTGACAGCGGCAATGAATGACAAGGCTTCGGAGGATGCAGCCGCAGCACAACGTGAGCTTCAGGCTCTGGAGGATAAGCAAGCCAAGATTACTGGTATCGAAGAGGAACTGCAGCAGCAATATGCCAGTGCTGTTGTACGGGAGGAAGATAATGACAAGTACAAGGTTGTTGTCCTGAGTGACAAGATGGATGCGAAGCAGGCTGTAGGTATCGTGGATCGGGTGATGAAGGAATTGAATGTAACACAGGACAAAATCAGTGTACAGTATGTGGCCGAGTAACCAGATCAGCCTCCATTGAGATGCCCGGGGCGGGTTCTTCCCCGGGCTCTTTCCATTTTGAACTATTGTGATATAATACATAAAGCTATCGTGTTATACTGGCAACCATTACGCGATGAGCGGTCATTGGCCGTTCTCCATTTGTACATACCGGTGTTGATCCGGGACACAGTTGCATGGCTCCAATATGGACAACGCCATAATGGACAAGACTGTGACAGAGCCAGCAGAATGCTGAAGGAGTGATTAATTGACATGTTTAATTTGAATGAGATTAAAGAGTTGATCAAGCTGGTTGACGAGACTTCTGTGCAAGAGCTTGAGATTGAGAATGAAGGAACACGTCTGTCGATTCGCAAGCCTGGACGTTCCGAGGTCGTGACTGTGCAAGCTCCACCTGCAGCCATTCCTTATGTTCAGACTGCAGCACCTGTACAGCAGGCTCCTGCTCAAGCCACTGGTGCTTCTATCCCGGCAGCTGAGTCGAACGATAACCTACATAAGATCGTATCGCCAATGGTCGGTACCTTCTACCGTTCTGCTTCCCCTGAAGCAGCTCCTTACGTGAGTGCTGGTGACAAAGTGAATGAGAAGACTACAGTATGCATTATCGAGGCCATGAAGCTGATGAACGAGCTGGAGGCTGAAGTGAAGGGCGAGATCGTCGAGATTCTGGTGGAGAACGGTCAACTGGTGGAGTACGGTCAGCCGTTGTTCCTGGTCAAGCCTGAGTAAGCGTCTGTAACGGGCAGAGAGATATCAATGCTCTAAGGAGGAAATATCATGACTTTTCATAAAATACTGATAGCGAACCGCGGTGAGATCGCGGTTCGCATTATTCGTGCGTGCCGCGAAATGAACATATCTACAGTAGCTGTATATTCCGAAGCCGATAAGGATTCACTGCATGTCAGACTAGCAGATGAAGCTTATTGCATTGGGCCTGTTTTGTCCAAGGATAGCTATTTGAATTTTACCAACCTTATGAGTGTGGCTACATTGACAGAATGTGACGCGATCCATCCAGGCTATGGATTTTTGGCCGAGAATGCGGATTTCGCTGAGATCTGCCAGTCCTGCAATATTACATTTATCGGTCCATCTCCAGACGCGATTACTCGCATGGGGGACAAGGCTGTAGCCAAGCAGACAATGAAGGACGCTGGGGTACCCGTTATACCTGGCTCTGATGGCTTGGTAGAGGATATGAATGAAGCGATTATGATCGCAAAAGATATTGGTTATCCAGTTATTATCAAGGCTACAGCAGGTGGCGGTGGTAAGGGGATCCGGATTGCTGATACTGAGGAAATGCTCATACAGCAGATCACGACTGCTCAGCAAGAGGCTCAGAAGGCCTTTGGGAACGCAGGTGTGTATCTTGAGAAATTCCTGACTGGCATGAAGCACGTCGAAATCCAGATTATCGCTGACAAGCATGGTAATGTCGCACATCTGGGAGAGCGTGATTGCTCCATCCAGCGTCGCCGTCAGAAGCTGATTGAGGAAGCCCCTTGTCCGGTACTAGATGATGAGACTCGTGCACGCATGGGTGAGGCTGCTGTTCGTGCAGCCAAGGCTGTTAACTACTCTGGTGCAGGGACACTTGAATTCTTGCTCGGTCCGGATAATAACTTCTACTTCATGGAAATGAATACACGCATTCAGGTAGAGCATCCAGTTACGGAGATGATTACTGGTGTCGATCTGATCAAGGAAATGATTTCGGTCGCTGAAGGCAATGTCCTCTCCTTCCGTCAGGAGGATGTCGTTATGAACGGCTGGTCCATTGAATGTCGTATTAATGCGGAGGACCCGGATCGTAACTTCATGCCGGCTCCTGGTAAAGTTAACTTCTACCTCGCACCAGGTGGTCCAGGGGTACGGGTAGATAGCGGGGCATATCCGGGCTATAGCATTCCTCCTTACTATGATTCCATGATTGCGAAGCTGATCGTATGGGGAAGCACAAGAGACGAGGCTATCGCCAAGATGAAGCGGGCCTTGTCCGAGTTCATCATCGAAGGTGTACCGACGACTATTTCGTTCCATCAGCGTTTATTACAGCATCCAACCTTTGAAAAGGGCGACTTCGATATCAAATTCCTGGAGGAAAATGAGGTCTAAGCTGCGTCGGGCTAACTAGTATCGCTGAATAGCTGGCAAAGCTACATTTGTAAAAAAATTGCCGGCAATTTGGCGGTGTTATGCCTCTGCAAGCAGTCCGGGATTGCTTGTGTGCGAAGGTTTGTCATAATGTTTACCAAATGATATAGTATGAATAATAAGTACATGCGTCGCATGAACGATGAACTTATGTTCCCGAAAGGTGTGTTGAGCGAATGAGCACTGTGCCAACTGAATTTGAACGTACTGAGATTGGCGAGATTCAAATTGCCCCTGAGGTCATTGAGGTGATCGCAGGACTGGCAACGGTAGAAGTTAAAGGTGTAGCAGGGATGAGTGGCGGACTCGCAGGCGGATTCGCAGAGCTTCTGGGACGGAAGAATCTGTCCAAGGGTGTTAAAGTGGAAGTGGGTCAGCGTGAGGCAGCCGTGGACGTCTCCGTTATTATCGAATACGGGAACCGTTTGCCAGAAGTTGCTGCTCAGATTCAACATAACGTCAAGCGTTCGATTGAGACCATGACAGGATTGAATGTAGTGGAGGTCAACGTGCATATCCATGACGTTCAATTCAAATCGGCTGTAGAGAAAGTGGAAGAGACTGATCTGACTGGACGGGTCAAATAAGCATTGTCACTGAAAAACCCCCGACCTATGGGTCGAGGGTTTACTCTAATTTTAAGGAGGCTGTGCTCTTGTGGCTAAAATTATTGACAGGCTCCTGCTGTTCATCTACAGCTTGAGCATCGGGGTAATATCTATTGCAGCCATCTTCCTCCTAAGCGGAACGAATATCGGCTTTAGTCTAGGCTATATAGATGAGTACAACCTCCAGATTGTAGGGTATGTCATTGCAGGCGTGTTGCTGCTGATCAGTCTTCGATTCTTTTACATCTCCATTCGTCGGGACAAGTCCTCTACCCCTTCGATCGATCAGCGTACAGAGCATGGAGATATCCAGATCTCTATGGACACGATTGAGAATCTGTGTCTGAAGGCGGCTGCGAAGCATCGTGGGGTAAGTGATCTGAAGACGCGCATCAGGGTGGTTGAATCTGGTCTGGATATTACATTGCGTGCAGTAGTGGATGGTGACATGTCTATTCCGGCATTGACGTCGGATATCCAGAAGGGTGTACATGACCATGTAGAAGAGATTACTGGTATTCCCGTATCGAGTGTGTCTGTCTACATAGCTAATGTCACTGCTTCTCCAAGCTTCAAGAGCCGGGTGGAATAGAGGTGATCTCCCTGATACAGTGGAAGGAAGTATGGGATCAATACAAGGGCCGAATCATAGGCGTTGTAGCAGGAATTTTTTTCGGCTTTATTTATTTATGGTTTGGTTTTTGGGATATGCTGTTCTTTGTACTATTGGTGTTCATAGGATTTACGCTAGGCAGACGAAGCGATACCAATCTGGGCTCTCTCATACCATGGAGAGCGATTGGTGAATGGCTGAATGACCGATGGCGTCCGTTCAAATGAGACCTGTAATACGCTTTCTCCAGAAGGCTTGAGCCGCAGCTACGTTGTACCCCTTGAACCATGGAGAGAGCTATTACAGGTTTTTTTGTATAGCATGCTTGGTATCATGGGAGCAGGCATGTAAGTTGGAACATACTAAATGTGTAACTATGCTTCACAAGAGGTTGACAAGATATCAATGCAAGAGCAGATGCTCAGGAGGCAATGTATGAAGAGACGATTGGCAAGGGAATTGACGGTACAGAGCATGTACCATATGGAAATGAACGAAGTAAGCGCCGCAGAGGCCATCGAAATGCTACTACAGGAAGCTGCAGCGGACAATGAGTCCGAGGTGGTTCTAAGCGATACAGCGAAGCTGCGTGATTATGTACAGAAGCTGGTCGAAGGCGCATGGGAGCACCGTAAGGCGCTTGATGAGCTGTTGGCCGAATACCTGAAGGGCTGGCAGGTTAGCCGTCTGTCTCGTGTGGATCGTCAGATTCTCAGATTGGCGGCTTATGAGATGGTCTTTATGGATGATGTGCCTGCCAAAGTAGCGGTCAATGAGGCCATTGAATTGTCCAAGCATTTCGGCACCGAGGAATCCGGAAAGTTCGTTAATGGAGTCCTGGGTCGTATTATTCAAGAGCTGGAGCAGCTTAAAAGCAGAAGATCTTAATGGTTGGATGGTCATCACGTAATCAAGGTACAAGGTAGACCAATAGAGCTACACGCATTAATTTGAGCACGAATAAACGGGCATTCAAGCATTCAAGAGTATCCTATTTACAATCAGATGATATCTTGCGAGGGAGAGTGTACACCATGGCAGCACCGATTATTAATGGCAAACAAGTATCTCAGGAGATTCTTGGCGATATCGCCAAAGAAACAGCAAAGCTGAAGGAGCAAGGCGTGCAACCGGGGTTGGCTGTAGTGCTCGTCGGAGAAGACCCTGCTTCCCAGGTCTATGTCCGTAGCAAAGAGAAGACCTGTCTAGATTTGGGATATCATTCGGAGGTTCATCGTCTTCCAGCTGAGACAAGCCAGGAGGATTTATTGTCACTGGTCGCTGAGCTGAATGCCAAGCAGGAAGTTCATGGGATTCTCGTGCAACTGCCGCTGCCTGCCCATATGGATGAGAAGGCGGTCATTAATGCAATCGCTGTGGAAAAGGATGTCGACGGCTTCCACCCAATCAATGTCGGTAATCTGGTCATTGGGGATGATAGTCTGTTGCCGTGTACACCGGCAGGGGTCATTGAGCTAATCAAACGTGCAGGTATTGATTGTGCTGGCAAGCATGCAGTTGTCATCGGACGCAGTAATATCGTCGGTAAGCCAGTATCTCTGCTGCTCCAGCGTGAGAATGCCACTGTTACGATGTGCCATTCCCGCACAGCTAATATGAAGGAGCTTTGCAAGCAGGCGGATATTCTCGTCGTTGCGATCGGTCGTCCCAAATTCGTCGATGCGAGCTTCGTGAAGCCCGGTGCGGTTGTCATTGATGTGGGCGTGAATCGCCTGGATAATGGCAAGCTTGCTGGCGATGTTGACTTCGAGAGCGTACAAGAGATATCTGGTCCAATTACCCCAGTACCAGGTGGAGTAGGTCCTATGACGATTACCATGCTGATGCAGAACACCCTGATTGCGGCTCGTCGTGCAAGCGGCCTGAAATAAGGGGCTGACTATGGGAGAGCAGAAAATCTTCTCGATCAAGGATCTGAATCGATATATACGCATGAAGCTGGAGTCCGATTCCATGCTGTCCGATGTGTGGATTCGCGGGGAGATATCCAACTTTACCCACCACTCCAGCGGTCATATGTACTTTACGCTGAAGGATGAGAGCAGTCGCATCAAGTCGATCATGTTCGCTTCTCACAATCAGCGTCTGCCGTTCGTGCCGAAGGAAGGTGCCCGGGTCATCGCTCGCGGTAACGTATCGGTCTATGAGCGTGACGGGCAGTATCAGTTCTACGCAACGCATATGCAGCCGGACGGAATTGGTAGTCTGTATCTTGCCTATGAGCAGCTGAAGAAGAAGCTGCAGGAGGAAGGGCTATTTGCCCCTGAGAGAAAGCGTCCTCTGCCACGTATTCCGGCTGTTATTGCTGTTGTGACCTCACCTACTGGAGCAGCAGTACGTGATATTCTGATTACACTTCGTCGCAGATATCCACAGGCAGAGGTGCATCTGTACCCTGTTCTGGTGCAGGGCAAGGGAGCGGCCCCATCCATTGTGAAGGCGATTGAGACGGTGAATCGACTGGCTGAAGCCGATGTCATGATTGTGGGACGCGGAGGTGGATCACTTGAGGAGCTGTGGGCATTCAACGAGGAGATCGTAGCTCGGGCAATCTATAGCTCAACAATTCCTGTCATTTCTGCGGTAGGACATGAGACGGATTTTACGATAGCTGATTTTACGGCAGATCTACGGGCTGCTACACCTACAGCAGCAGCAGAGCTGGCTGTACCTGACATTCGTGAGCTATCTGATCAAGTGCGTCAGTTCGTGTCACGGATGAATACGGCAGTGCAGCGCCGAGCGAGGTCTGAGCGTGAACGGTTGCAGCGACTGCAGCGTTCGCCTGTGCTGGTATTCCCGCGCAGATATATGTTACAGCATGCTGAGCGTATCGATGGTCTGCGTGAACGCCTACGTCGTGCGGTTCAAGGACGTGCGAGACTTCATGTAGAGCAAAATGCGCGTCTGAGGCATGCGCTGGAGCGGCATAACCCTCGCGAGCAGGTGCAGGGAGCAAGACGGCAGCTAGATAGTCTGCGTCGCCAACTGGAGCAGGCCATTCGTTCCGGAACCAAGGAGCAGACAGCCAGACTGGGGGCCCATATCCGCCATCTTGATGCCTTGAGCCCGCTCAAGGTCATGGGCCGGGGTTATAGTCTGGTGTATGACGAGGAAGAACGTACACTCATCAAGTCACTTACCGATGTGCAACCAGGAGACATGGTAAAAATTAAGCTGAGCGACGGGCAGCTCGACTGCCAGGTCTGGGGAATGAAGGAGGACGCGAAGAGCAGTGGCGAAGGAAACGGAGCTTAAATTTGAAGAGGCGATGGCCGCCTTAGAGGATATTGTCGGAAGACTTGAACACGGAGATGTGCCGTTGGAGCAGGCGATTGAGCTCTTTCAGCAGGGCATGAAATTATCTCAAGTGTGCAGTACCAAGCTGGAGCAGGTCGAGCGCAAGATTGAAATGATCGTAGAGGAGGACGGCGAGCTGCGCAGAAAGCCGTTCGGTGGGAACATCGAAGAGGGCGAGGGTGAGAATCTTTGAGTACGCAGCTGTCCTTTAAGCATTATTTACAGCAGGCCGCAGAGGCGGTCGAAGGCGCATTGCCGCATATTTTCCCTGCACATTGGGACATTCCTGTCTTGCTCAAGGAAGCCATGCATTATTCCGTAATGGCTGGCGGCAAACGCTTGCGTCCAGTGCTGGTATTAGCCGCAGCAGAAGCTTTTGGAGGTAGTCAGGAGGCTGCTATGCCAGTAGCCTGTGCTGTGGAGGTTGTTCACACCTATTCGCTGATTCACGATGATCTTCCTGCCATGGATGATGATGATCTGCGCCGTGGCAAGCCTACGAACCATAAGGTATATGGAGAGGCTGCTGCTATTCTGGCTGGTGACGCCTTGCTTACACATGCATTCTACTGCATTATTCAGGCAGGCAGACAAGCTGGCGTATCGGCTGATGTGCTGCTCGCGATCGTAGAGGAGCTGTCAGAAATGGCCGGAGCTCGTGGCATGGTCGGCGGTCAGGTAGCAGATATGTCTGGTGATCAAGGTATTACAAGCCTTGAAGAGCTTCAGTACATTCATCTGCATAAGACGGCGGATCTGATTATCTTCTCTTTACTCGCGGGTGGGCGAATAGGTGGTGCGAATGACCGACAGCTGGAAGCGCTGCGAACGTTCGGGCGTGATATCGGCTTGGCCTTCCAGATCCAGGATGATATCCTGGATCTGACCGGAAGCACGGACAAGCTGGGCAAATCAACACAAAGCGATGTAAAGCAGCAAAAGGTAACTTATCCTTACTTTATTGGGCTGGACGCCTCGGCTGAGGAAGTCGAGCGACTTACGCACTCTGCCAAGACAGCGATTGTGGAGGCTGGCATCCCAGATCCGACGCGCCTGCTGGAGCTTGCGGACTATCTGATGAAGCGCGATCATTAAGCTTGGGGAGTGAATAGCCTCAAGCGTGAGTCGTGGCTGTTAGAGTCGCACATTTTTGTGTGATATAATATGGATTATGTATTACATCAGGCAACATTAACAGATTCGACTACTTGAAGGAAAGCGGGGAGATTCGCGTGCTGCTTCCACACATAAAGCAACCAAGCGATTTGAAATCATTGTCTGTTGATGAGTTAGCTTCTCTCTCGGAGGAAATCCGGACATTTTTGGTGGAGAAGCTGTCTGTCACCGGAGGGCACTTGGCATCGAACCTGGGAGTGGTTGAGCTCACGGTCGCCCTGCATTATTGCTATGACAGTCCACAGGACAAAATGATCTATGATGTCGGGCATCAAGCTTATGTGCATAAGATACTGACGGGGCGTATGGACCGTTTTGATACCCTTCGCCAGCATGGGGGATTGTGTGGCTTCGTCAAGCGAAATGAAAGTGAGCATGATGTATGGGAGGCTGGCCATAGCAGTACTTCCCTGTCTGCTGCGATGGGGATGGCGTTGGCCCGTGACCTTAAGGGCGAGGACAACAAGGTCATAGCTGTCATTGGCGATGGAGCCTTGACAGGGGGGATGGCCTTCGAGGCCCTGAATCATATTGGTCACGAAGGCAAGAAGCTCATGGTCATTCTTAACGATAATGAGATGTCCATTGCTCCGAATGTCGGGGCTATGCATAATTATTTGAGCAAGATTCGATCTGACCGGCATTATCTAAGAGCGAAGGATGAGCTGGAGCTATTATTGAAGCGTATTCCAGCGATCGGGGGCAAGCTCGCCAAGTCCGCTGGACGGGTCAAGGATAGTCTGAAATACATGATGGTACCAGGTGTGTTGTTCGAGGAGCTGGGCTTCACTTATCTAGGTCCGGTAGATGGTCATGATCTGCCCAAGCTCATTGAGACCTTCCACCAAGCGGATAATGTGAATGGCCCTGTGCTGGTACATGTGCTGACAACTAAGGGCAAGGGCTACAAGCCTGCGGAAGCAGATTCACATAAATGGCATGGAATCTCGCCTTACAAGATCGAGTCTGGTCAGGTGCTTAAGTCTGTGGGTAACCCGATGTATACCGAGGTATTTGGTCAGACACTTATCGAGCTTGCGAAGCAGGATGAACGCATTGTCGCAGTAACGCCAGCAATGCCAGGCGGTTCAGGTCTGGTGCCGTTCTCGAAGGAGTTTCCCGACCGAATGATTGATGTGGGAATTGCCGAGCAGCATGCTGCGACGATGTGTGCAGCTCTGGCGATGGAGGGAATGAAGCCGGTCTATGCGGTGTATTCTACCTTCATGCAGCGCGCTTACGATCAGATCGTCCATGACATTTGCCGGCACAATGCCAACGTCATGTTCGCGATTGACCGTGCAGGCTTCGTCGGTGCTGACGGAGAGACCCATCACGGGGTCTATGACGTGGCCTTCATGCGCCATATTCCGAATCTGGTCATGATGATGCCGAAGGATGAAAATGAGCTGCGTCACATGATGAAGACAGCCCTGGATTACAATGACGGACCGATCGCATATCGCTACCCTCGTGTCAATATCTTGGGCGTCCCGCTGGATGAGGAGCTAAAGGCGATTCCAATCGGTTCATGGGAGTATCTGCGGCAAGGCGAAGGTTATGCAATTATCGCCGCAGGACCGATGCTGCAGGTTGCGACGGAAGCTGCAGATATCCTCAAGCGTGAGGGTCTACAGGTGCATATTATTAATGCCCGCTTCTTCAAGCCGCTGGACGAGGAGCTTCTACTGGAGCTTGCCCGCCAGGGAACGAAGCTGGTAGTTCTCGAAGAAGCGTCTGAAGCGGGTAGTCTGGGAAGCGCTGTGCTGGAATTCTATGCAAGACAGGCAAGCTTCGATATGCATATTCGTTTGCTGGGCATACCGGATTGCTTTGTTGAGCATGGCTCCATCAAGGAGCAAAGGGCTGAAGCAGGACTTACAGTAGAGTCAGTATGTTCAGAAATACGCTCCCTTGCTACAACCCAGACCTTCGGCTACGGGCAGTCAGTATAAGCAAGAATAGGGGTTAAATATGTCAGTTCCTAAAGAACGAATAGATATTCTGTTAGTTGAGCAAGGCTTCTATGACAGCCGTGAGAAAGCGAAGGCGGCAATTATGGCCGGGCTTGTGCTGGCTGGAGGAGAACGGATCGAGAAGGCAGGAATGAAGGTTCCGCGTGATAGTGAGCTGAAGGTAAAGGGTGCAGTGCACCCATACGTCAGTCGTGGGGGATTGAAGCTGGAGAAGGCGATTCGGGAGTTCCAGCTTCAAATGGATGGAAGAGTGATGCTGGATATCGGTTCATCTACTGGTGGCTTCACGGATTGCGCACTTCAGCACGGCGCATCCTATGTGTACGCCATTGACGTTGGATACAATCAGTTGGATTGGTCATTGCGCAATCATGAGCAGGTCTGCGTCATGGAACGAACGAATTTCCGATATACACAGCCGCAGGATTTGACGGGCCCCACTCCTGATTTTGCGAGTATTGATGTCTCGTTTATCTCCTTAAAAATCATACTTCCTCCGCTAATGAACCTGCTGAAGCGCCCCGCGGATATTGCGGCCCTCATCAAGCCACAATTCGAGGCGGGCAGAGAGAAGGTTGGAAAATCCGGTGTCGTACGTGATTCAGCGACGCACCGCGAGGTTCTGACAACGATTCTGAACTATGCTTCTGAGCTTGGATTATCACTTCAAGGTCTTACTTTCTCACCGATTACTGGCGGCGAAGGTAACATCGAATTCCTTGCTCATTGGAGATTGGAGCAGGAGGATACGACGGAGGGTGAGGGTTCGGGGATCCACGCTGCTTCTGGTACGAATGTTGACACGATTGCAGAAAATGATGAAGCAATTATTCAGAATACTGCAGTTCATGACCGGAAGGAACTGATTGACCAGGTTATCCGGCAAGCTAGTGAGACTTTTCAGGCAAGTGGTTCGCGCACGAAGTAACAAGGGTTCTCAAGGGTTCTCGTTCTGGGCTCTTGAGAGCTCTTTTTTTGTAAAGAAAAAAGCAATACAGTTTAGTGGTTGATAAAAGAACGCATGTTCGCTTATAATATGAATCAAGAGAACAAGGAATTCGGACGAACTGCCTAGAATGAATACTAGGTGGGCAGCTAGATTAGTAAGAAAGTCATCCGTATAGGGATATGGTAGAAAACGCAGTGCATAATGGTGAATAATTATACCAATGATGTCATGCGATTACATATTCTCTATCACATCTGGACATAGCTTGAACAGAAGCGCTTGGACGAGGTCGCAGATTGGCAACTAAGATGAGCAAGCACGACTGCTAACTAAGCTGAAAAGGTGGATACAGTCGAATGGACACGGGTTATGATTCAATACTCATGGTGTGCATAGCAGCAGGCTTACTGATCTGGGGCTATGTTGGACTGAGATACTGGCTGGAGCAGCCACGACGACGCCAGATGGAAGCGATTCCCCTTAATAACGAGATTCAGCCCGGGCCTGCAGTCGATATACTGGAGAAGGCTGGTTATGAAGTGGTAGGCGGTAAGATGAGGATTCCGCTCGCTTTTCTTATCGACAAGGAGACGGTGCACAGTCGGCTATATATGGATTACATAGCTGTAATGGATGATGACACATATATGGTTAAGACCTCAAGACGCAAGCAGCCGATGGAATGGAGCGGACCAGAGATGAGGGATAAGTATCTATCGCTCATGCTGATCTATCCCAGCTGTGCGGGAATCCTGTATGTCGATACAGATCAGGAAAGCATCAAGCGAATAGTCCTTGCGGAGGACCATGACCTGGACATGTATGATACGGAGTAGAACAGAATGAACACGGGAGGAATTATATGAAAGGCCAACGACATATCAAGATCCGAGAGATTATTACGAATCAAGAGATTGAGACACAGGACGAGCTGGTGGATGCGTTGCGTGCTTCAGGATTTCAGGTAACGCAGGCAACAGTATCTAGAGATATCAAGGAACTGCTGCTCATCAAAATTCCCATGGATGATGGCAGGTATAAATACTCGCTTCCGACGGACCAGCGCTACAATCCTGTGCATAAGCTGAAGCGGGCCTTGGTAGATAACTTCCTGCATATTGATATTACGGGGAATCTGATCGTCATGAAATGCTTGCCGGGTACAGCAAATTCGATTGCAGCTCTGCTGGATAATATCGAATGGCCTGAGGTCATGGGAACGATTAGCGGCGATGATACGATTTTGATCATTTGCCGTACAGATGAGAATAGTGTAACTGTCCGGGAACAGATTATGGCTTATATTTCCTGACACGCTAGAGGAGGACTAGACTTTGCTGGTATTATTGTCCATACGTAATTTGGCTGTTGTTGAATCGGTAGATGTTCATTTTCACCAAGGCTTTCATGTCCTTACCGGAGAGACCGGCGCAGGTAAATCCATTATTATAGATGCTCTAGCCTTAATCGCAGGCGGGCGGGCGACTGCAGATCTGGTTCGCTTCGGCTGTGAGAAGGCGGAGATGGAGGCCCTGTTCGAGCTGCCCTCCAATCATCCGGTCTGGCATACACTCGAGCATCTTGGTATACAGGGCACCCCCGAGGAGCATCTGCTTATAAGAAGGGAAGTTACTGTCCAGGGCAAGAGTACATCTCGGATTAACGGACAAATGGTGAATCTGAGCATGCTTCGTGAAGTCGGCGAGCAACTGGTGAATATTCATGGTCAACATGAGCACCAGAATCTGCTGCGGCCTGACAGCCATCTGGCGCTGCTGGATACATACGGAGAACCAACCATCGGACCCGTGAAGCAGCGCTATAGACAGCAATATCAGTCCTTTGTACAGGCGGAGAGGGAGCTTAGGGAGCTGCAGGCTTCTAGCCAGAAGTCATTTCAATTACTTGATATGTATCGTTTTCAACTGGAGGAGATTGCTGCAGCTCAGCTACAATCTGGGGAGGATGAATTATTAACCGAAGAACGGGTCAAGCTATCTCATAGTGAGAAAATGATGGGAGCCGTGGCAGGAGCGTACGATCTATTGCATAGTCGTGGATTAGACGCGGCAAGTCATGCAGCCATCATGATACAGGATATTGCTTCGTATGACAGCAAGGAATTGGCGCCCATTGCGGAGCAGATTCAATCTGCTTTTTACCAACTGGAGGATGCAGCCTTTCAGCTACGGTCATACCAGGAGAATATTGAATTCAATCCAATTCGACTGCAGGAGATCGAACAGCGACTGAATATGATTATGGGACTAAAGCGTAAGTACGGCGAAAGTGTTGAGCATATATTGCAATATTACCAGCAAATTGAGCAGGAGACAGATACGCTGGAAAACAAAGATGAGCGGCTGGACCAGCTAACTAAGCGTCGCGACGAATTGCTATATGAGCTATTAAGCACTGCTGATGAACTTACACAGGCCAGAAAGATGATTGCTGGAGAATTAGCGGCACAGGTCGAGCAAGAGCTCAAGGATCTGCAAATGGGACGAACATCTCTGCAAGTACGCATTGAGCCTATGGAGGACCCGAGAGGCTATGAATGGAATGGACGAAGATTGCGTCCAACCAAGCAGGGAACTGATAATGCAGAGTTCCTGATCTCGGCTAATCCGGGTGAGCCGATGCGTCCGCTCAGCAAGATTGCTTCTGGTGGCGAGATGTCCAGAATTATGTTGGCGCTGAAGAGTATATTTGCTCGGCACGATCAAGTGCCAGTGCTAATCTTCGACGAAGTTGATACCGGAGTCAGCGGAAGAGCGGCACAGTCCATTGCGGAAAAGCTGTTCCGTCTGTCTTCGATCTGTCAGGTGTTCTCCATCACACATTTGCCGCAGGTGGCTTGCATGGCTGACAGTCAGTATTTAATCGAGAAGAACATATCCGATAATCGCACCATGACGCATGTAGAGGAGCTGTCTGAGCAGGGCAGAGTCAAGGAGTTGGCCCGAATGCTGGGCGGTGTCGAGATCACTGAAAAAACCTTACATCATGCGCAAGAAATGCTCAATTTGGCTGCAGCCAAAAAGGAGGAAAACAGGCACCGGGACAATGATTGACAGTAATAAAAGCCTGGGGGCGAGGTTACCTTATAGGTACGCAATTGGCGACGACCTTTTCTCGTCAAGCGAAAGAAGCAAAGGGAGCGTGACAGCCATTGAATTTCAACTCCAGGAACAACCTGCCCGGTCTTTTGCTTGTCCTGCTATTATGTATGGTGGGTATCCTCATGTCCCAGCACGGTACTGCATCTGCCACAGCAAGTTCTCATAGTGCGAGTACGTGGGGGACCATTCCGAAATTATTATTACAACATTCCAGTGGGAGAGCCGAGCTAAGCCGACTGCCAGAGCTAAAGGTGTATCCTGGCGGACAAACAATTGGTGTCAAGGTAAAATCTGACGGCATCCTGGTCGTAGGACATCATCTGGTCAAAGGCGATAAAGAGCCATTATCTCCCGGTGAAGCTGCGGGCATCCGACTTGGAGATCGGATCACACGTATTAATGGTACAGTTCCAGATAATCTGATGTTGGTATCTCAGGCAGTAGAGCAGGCTGGAAAGCAGCATATCCCGCTTCAAATCACTTTGCAACGTGGCAGTGAACGTATACAGACCAAACTGATGCCGGCTTATGACCGTGAGGACAAGGCATGGCGCCTAGGTTTGTATATCAGGGATTCTGCAGCAGGGGTAGGAACGCTGACATTTTTTGCTCCTGATCACGGTGTTTATGGGGCACTTGGCCATGTCATCACAGACATGAATACACAGACTCCAATTGTCGTAGGTAGTGGTCAAATTGTACAATCGAATGTAACCTCCATCTCCAAGAGCCAAAATGGAGAGCCAGGCGAAAAACGAGCTCATTTTATGAAGAATAATAAGGTCTTGGGTACGATTGAACGTAATACGCAATTCGGCATATTTGGTAAAATGGCACTTCAGCCTGAGCATAGCCTGTATAAGCAACCCATACCGGTAGGTTGGGCAGAGGAAGTAAAGGAAGGTCCAGCTGAAATATTGACGGTTGTAGACGGTCAGTCCATTCAGCGCTTCAAGGCAGAAATCGTTCATGTAGCCAGTCAAGGCTCACCAGCAACTAAGGGTCTGGTAGTTCGAATTGTTGACTCCAATCTCATTGCAAAGACTGGTGGCATTGTACAGGGAATGAGCGGTAGTCCTATTATCCAGAATGGCAAGCTCATTGGGGCTGTGACTCATGTATTCGTGAATGATCCTAAGTCCGGTTATGGATGCTTCATCGAATGGATGCTACAGGACGCAGGCGTAGTTACTCACAAGCAAGGAGCACTCAAAAATCTTAAGGCGAGCTGATGCCTTAAGATTTTTTTTGTCGAAATGCTACAGATAAGATCGAAATTTCAAATAAATTATTTATTATAAAACAACTAGCGAAAAAAATAAATAAAAATAATTTTCGACAGAAGGAATTCAATAACTAATGTCGAAACTATATACTCCGAAGAAAAATACATGATAACCCAAATTCCTGTCAGAGAATAAAGGAGGAAGCACATTGCAAAAAATCGAAGTGCTGTTGGCTGATGACAACCGGGAGTTCACGAATTTGCTTGCTGAATATATATCGGATCAAGAAGATATGGAAGTAACGGGTATCGCCTTTAATGGTGAAGAAGTGCTCCAGCGTATTGAGGAGCTGCATAAGGTTCCTGATGTGCTGATTCTGGATATTATCATGCCTCATCTGGATGGACTTGGTGTCTTGGAACGCTTGCGTGAGATGAATCTTTCTCCTCAGCCCAAAATTATCATGCTGACAGCTTTTGGACAGGAAAACATTACGCAGCGTGCTGTTCAACTGGGAGCATCTTATTATATCCTCAAGCCATTCGATATGGAGGTACTGGCGAACCGTGTTAGACAGCTGGTGGGTCTGCAATCCGTTAGCTCGGCTTCAGCTTCGATCTCCAATCTAAAATCGAATGTGGTTCCCATGGGCAAAACCAAAAATTTGGATGCCAGTATCACCTCCATCATACATGAAATCGGCGTACCTGCGCATATTAAAGGATATCAGTATCTACGTGAAGCGATCACGATGGTGTATAACAACATTGAGATCCTAGGTGCCATCACGAAGACCTTGTATCCAGCCATTGCAGAGAAGTTCAAAACAACGCCAAGCCGCGTTGAACGCGCCATCCGCCATGCCATTGAAGTAGCCTGGACACGTGGGAACATCGACTCCATCAGCCACCTATTTGGCTACACCATCAACATCAGCAAGTCCAAACCTACGAACAGTGAATTCATCGCGATGGTTGCTGACAAACTGAGAATTGAGCATAAAGTGAGCTGAAAGGATTAGCTTCAACGCATAACATTAAGATATACAATTCGGTCTTTTGAGCTTTTTCTTTTAATTTGAGCTTTTGCTCATCTAAAGAACAATAGAACCCGTCAATGATGGTTAGAATGTCTAAGCATCATTGACGGGTTTTTAGCTTAGGTGCTGACTTACTTTCTTACGAACACAGAGTATCTTTCCGGATTAGCAAAGCCTACTTTTTCAGCCAGTCGAATAGAGGCCGTATTATGAATATCACAGTCCCATTTCGGTGTTAACTCTCGTTGTAGACACTCCACTATAAAAGCTTCAGCGTTGAACTGAGCCAGTCCTTTACCTCTAAACTGATCATTTGTCGCAATATCCACTTCTGCAAACGCTGATGATGAGAAAATGGAGATACATTCACTGGCATGTACGAAGCTTTGAGTAATGTCACTCTTAGTTATACAGTAACCGAAGCCCTTTTCCAAAAAACGTTCTACTGAGCCCCAATATTTGATTACATAAGACTCATTAAAGTCACTACTGTGCCGGAGGGTATCCTCATGGATCGGTTTACATTGAAAGTCGCTCGCTAAGCTTGAAATGCCTCTCCTTACAAAATCGTTCTCATTAAAACGAAAAGAGTACCTGTGTAGTGACCTTAGTTCTCCCGCAAATAATTCATTAATCCTGTCATCCCATGCCTGAGTCGGAGAGAATAGAGTGAATCTCTGGTTAGAATTCGTTCTCTGCATAAATATTTGTACCAGTAGGTCGGAAAAGTGATCGTTTTGTTCGTCCCCCACAGCTACATATATACCTGAGTTAGTCCCGATCAATAAGGAACCCTCGTCGTTAACGATATCTCCAGCAATATAATTATCTAATACAGAGTAAGCAAAAGTAGGGAGAACCTGATCCTTATTTTCTTCAATTATATTCCTACCGATCATAAACGCGTTCTCTAACATATCCAACAAGCTTCCTTTCATGATGCGGCGTTAATTATTCATTTTTATGGAGCTTCATTGCACTGGGCAAAGTTATAAATGTACAACTGTACAACAATTACTTGATGTCACTAAGGTGTATCCATTGATCCAGAATCTGCTCCGCATCCTCTTTTAGTAAATCCACACGGTAGTTGAGCTTTTTCTTGCGAAGCTTCTCCTCCAGCACATCAATGATGTGAAGCAGATCTACCTGGAACAGCTTCTGTTGCTCCTCCATAGGCAGCTCACCCTCTGCTCTTGTAAATAGACGTGTGATCTCCAATTTGAGCTCCCCTTTACGGGTGGATAGCTTTCCAAGCTATCTTTGTGTTTGCTCCAGCCGCGAGTAGACCCCTCAAGCTGCTGGAAGGTACGTGTTCGCAGCTCCGTATAATAAGCACCGTTGATCCATTTTCCGCGATGGCTTCTGCAGGTGTCAGGTCTTGACCCCAACCTGTGATGGCCAAGGCTTCACACACTCGTACGAGTTCATTCCATTCGATAATGTTCGTATAGTGGAAGAGACGGTGGTATTCTGCGATTAGCTGCGTCCGAAGCTCGTTCACGTCAGAAGCCGCTTGAATCTGCTTCGTAAGTTCCTCTAGTGTGTCAGTTGCGACGATGGATTTAATCATAGAGTTCTCCTTGGAAAAATGCGATATTGTAGAAAAAAGTGGATGATGAATTTCGTTGTATTAGTGTATCATATAAAAACTGGATTATATCTATCTTTCATATTTCCATTGTAATGTTATAAGTGCCGAGGAAGGCAGAGCTTGCCCCCGGAGTACTATAACTGATGCAGTCATATATTTATTAGTTTGGCTGTGATAATATCTCTTTCTGAATTGGGCCATGTGGAAGGGAAGCTATGGAAATGATAATCCAGTCGATGCTAGTTAGTTTAATTGTTATTGCAATTGTCTCCTATTATTTTATTCTGCCTAAGAAAGATCGGATTGCTTCCAATCAGATCCCTGAGTCGATGGTTATTCAAACCACAAACAAAGTAGAGCTTCAAAAGCATTATGAATGTGCTGCATTCTCTAGTGCATTGTTCTGAGGCACTTTGGAATAAAGGCTTTAAGATGAAAAAAGGCAGGGCTGTGAGGTGGAGCAATCGTTAGCGTAAGAGAGTTGCATTGCCATTACTTCGTCTAACAAATATAGTAGGAGGATTAATATATGGAGAGAATATATCTATCAAAACCTTCAATGCATTTGAAGGATGAATATTTGGACTTTTATCAGGAATGGATACAAAGTGGCGAAATGATAGTTCCCTGGGTTGTTAGTAGAGATCCATCTACATTTGAAGAAATGATAACATGGCTGAATGATAATGAAAGAGGGGTCCACCTTAAGGAAGGCTGGGTTTCAAATTCGACGTATTGGTTAGTTGCGCCAAGCCATAGAATTTTAGGTGCAGTAAACATAAGACATGAGTTGACGGAATTTTTGATCAGTAGTGGCGGGCATATTGGATATGGAATACGTCCATCAGAGAGAAGAAAAGGCTATGCGGCTCAATTATTGTATTTATCCTTGAAAGAAGCAAAAGCCTTAGGGATAGAAAAAGTTCTTGTTGTGTGTGATGAGGCTAATGTGGCTTCAGCACGAACTATTATTAGTAATGGGGGAATTGCAGATACGGATTTTATTGAAGAGGATGGGAACGTAATTAAGAGATATTGGATCGACAATTGAAACAGAACGGTCAATTAGGAGGCCTACAAGGAGGCTGTTGATCAGGCTATGAGGGAGCGTAATTTGATTCGGTTATTTTATTACATAGATGATACTTTTAATCGTGTTAGTGAATAGATAAGGAGACGAAAGTTGATGAAATTGAAGTTATTATTTCTCAGTGTGATCATGGTTATTCTTTTATGCTCGTGCACTACTCGTGAAGCAGCCGTCGTTGTCGTTCAAGAACCAGATACGGGAATTGCTGAACTCGATACTACCATACATAAGTATTTCCAAAGCTTTAATCATATTAATGAGTGGAGCGCATATTCTTCAGATGATTTTGTCAAACAAGTGTATTGGTTGTGCTCAGGAGATACAACCGAAACCAAAACAATTGAAGAAATGAAAGCTATTATTGCTGATATAAATAAACACAGCTTACAGCTTAATGAATGTAAACTTGATGAAGTTGAGAAGGTCAGTGCCAACCATGTAAATATCCATGTCACTAGGGCGTGGGAAAATGGAGAGACTGATCAAACTTCATATTCTATTATTAAAATGGATGGAGAATGGAAGTTCGATCAAAGATTTTAAATTGGTTAAGAATCTCCATTCTAATTATCTTGATTGGAATCGTTCTGGAGAAAGGGTACATCCCTACAGTGAAAATGACGATGGAGCATTAATGATGAATTAACTGTGTTGAAAAGTAAGAGACCCGCAAACATCAGCATGGGAGTGATGGGAATGGAGATTAGAGCGGTCAAGGAATTGACACCTACGGATTGGCTTGAACTCGGTAATTTCGGCTATAGGTCCATTCAGAAATATGAGCTTACGACACAGGAAGCCCAAGGCTGCTTCACCATGCAACTAAGCTTGATCGACCTGGAAGCTGTGTATGAGAAAGTAGAAATGAACGACGAGGAGGATCTGGCACGCTATCAGGAAATGCTACAGCTGGGATATTCGCTTGGTGCATATAGGGATGGAGGACTCATCGCCCTGGTCATTGCAGAGCCGCAGCACTGGAATAACACACTGATGATCTGGCATGTTCAGGTGCATAAGACGTACCAACGACAGGGATACGGTAAGCGGCTGATCGATCAAGTAAATGATATGGCTCAGGAAAAAGGGTTCAGGGCAACAACGGTCGAGACACAGAATACGAACGTTCCAGCCATTCACTTTTACAGACACTGTGGTTATCAGATTGAAGGAATAGACATCTCGTTGTACTCGAATAATCGTAGCCATGACGATGAAGTAGCTATCTATATGAGAAGGAATCTAAGTAGAGCGGAGTAACGCAAGTAGGGGAAATGAAGAGCAGAGAGATTTCACCGAGGAGAATCCAATGATGACCATAAATAATCTACATACCCAACCGTCCAGTCGCTATGAGGAACTTGATCCTGAAAAGGAAGGAAATAAGAATACAAGATTTTCAGATATAATTATTGATTGAAAATCCCTTTATGAAAGACTTAAAAAGCATGATATGGTCCCGTCCTTGGTGTGGGGACGAAGAGTGTGGTTACATCTCAGTGAAAATTGATAGAGAAGGGGACCTTGTCATCTGGAAGGATTTTAGGTTAGAGCCAGATACGAAGCAGATCCATGTAGGGCCCTTCTATTTTGAATGGGAGCCATATCAGAGGGCTATTCGTGATACGCTCGGGATGGAGCAAGAATTATAATATGTGCTAATACTCTAAACAGTTAGATGCTAGAGACCATCATTTATGCTTGAAGGTGAGAAAGTGAACAAGAAGACCTTGCTTATTAAATCGGCATACTTCATTGAATTAACTGAAGAAGAATATCAACAGAAGTATGATGAGATCAACTTGGCCATTTCTAGAGCAATCGGTAAGGATATCACGTGGTCTGCAAATAGAAAAATGAAGTGGGAAAGCATTTCTACAACAGTGCTAGATACGACGAAAATGAATTGTGGGAGATGTAACAATTGTAAGAGTTGGGTTACCAATCGAGAAGAAGCAAACCCAATAAGTGAATTAAGTAATGGAGCGGTAGTAAATGGAGAACTGCTTTGTGATGAATGCTTACCTGAAGATCATAGATGGGCATTTTAATGTTTGAACTACTGACGACTCATCATAGTATTGCGTGCAGGTATTATTCATACATAAGATTATCACCCAATTCAGGTTAGAGTGCTGTAGATGCACTTGCCCCGGTGGGGATAACATACAAAAAGGAGCTTCATTCATGGCTTATACAATACAAGGTTTCATAATAAGGGAGTCTAGCTTCCCAAGTATTCAAGCGATGTTACCCTATAAAAACATATGCTTAGCCACGTTAAAGGAAGGGATGCTATTCATCCCCCTGACCGATGAGCTATATGATGAGATTCATGAATGCGCAGCTAACGACATTCAAGGCTTCGACTGCTTAACAGACACAATGTTAGCGTTGCTGAATGAGCTCTCCCGTGAGATGGATATTGGTTATATTGAGGCTGAATATTTTGGCGGAACCGGGTATCAGAATGGCTTGCTGTATCGAAATTCAGCGATGACTCTACAGTATGTACAGGAGCAAAACGCTATTAATAAAGTGCTGTTAGGCTTGGGAGTTGTAAAGGAGGAGTCTCAAGATGAATTTGCTACAGTGGGCCTGGACAAACATAGAAGTAACGAGGGCTGGGCACAAAAGCAATGAAGCTAAGAAGCGATGGAGCAATGACTATGCATGATTGCCATCAGACACTGCGATTAACCAAGGGGAGATCAATATGAATGTTAAAATTCATGTAGTAGAGGACAACGAGGAGCTACCATTAGATTTATTACTTCTGGCAGATCCATCGGAGAAGATCGTAAGAGAATATGTCGGTAGAGGTACTTGTTATGTCGCCACATGGTTGGAGGAGATCATTGGAGTATTTGTACTGCTAAGAACCAGACCGGGGACCGTTGAAATTGTAAATATTGCCGTGCGGGAAGATTATCAAGGAAAAGGAATAGGCAGGCAGCTTGTGGAGCAGGCGATAGCCAAGGCGAAGGAGCATAACGCGACAACAATAGAAATTGGAACCGGGAATTCAAGCATACAGCAGCTAGCTCTGTATCAGAAGTGTGGATTCCGAATTACGGGAGTAGACCGTGATTTTTTCGTAAGACATTATGACGAAGAAATCTACGAGAATGGAATTCACTGTCGAGATATGATCAGATTGAGCATGGATCTGTGAGTAACGAGTCAATCATAAGCAGCTCGCAGCAGCTTTACACTCATATTTGAATGGTCCAGAATTAGAATCTAGTTATTCAAGCAAAAAAGGAGATCCACATGCATAAAGATGATTTTGGCAATCGAATGAAGGGCTATGAGAATATTTTTAGACAGACTCTTCCGCAAAGGCTTCCGGTAATAATTCGCATCGACGGCTCGCACTTCCACACTTACACTCGTGGGATGAACAAGCCGTTTGATGAAGGGCTTATGCAGGCATTTTGGGAGACGTGCAAGTATTTAGGGCAGAACATGATGGGCTGTAAATTGATCTACCACCAAAGTGATGAAATCTCGATCCTGCTAACGAACTATGATAAGTTAACCACGCAATCCTGGTTCGAGAATAATCTGCAAAAGATCGTATCCATATCAGCCTCAATGGCGACAGCCAAGTTCAATGAGGTGATCACGAAGACCCATCCAGATAAGCCACTGGCTACCTTCGATAGCAGAGCATGGGTACTGCCTCAGGATGAGGTCGCCAATTACTTTCTGTGGAGACAGCAGGATGCTACCAAGAATAGCATTTCCATGGTTGCGCAGGCTCATTTCGCGCATGAGGAGCTTCAGGGTCTGAATGGGAAGCAACTGCAGGACAAATTATTCGTCGAAAAGGGTATTAACTGGAATGACTTGCCGATCTGGCAGAAGCGCGGAGTATGCATAACCAAGCAAGACTATAATAAAGGTGAAGCCATCCGCCGCAAGTGGGAGGTTGACCTGGATACACCGATTTTTAGCCAGCAGCGAGACTATATTGATCAACACGTCTATATCACGAAGGATGAATAATGATGGAATGCGTTATTTTCGTCGGGATCCAAGCTTCGGGAAAGTCCACGTTCTATAAAGAACGATTCTTCACCACACATATGAGGATCAATCTGGATATGCTTAAGACGAGGTATCGTGAGCACATATTTGTCGAAGCAGCCTTGAAGGGGAAGCAGGCATTTGTAGTGGATAATACCAATCCTACAGTGGCTGATAGACAGAAATATATCGCTGCTGCCAAGGAGCATAATTTTAAAATGATTGGTTACTACTTTCATCCTGATTATGAGCTATCTATACACCGAAATGAACAGAGACAAGGGAAGGCGAAAATCCCCGAGATCGGGATCAAGAGCACTTTGAAAAACCTGCAGATTCCTACTTATGCTGAAGGGTTTGACGAACTATACATGGTAAGATCATTGGATAATGTATTTGAAGTCACAGACATGATTCAGGAGGACCTAGAGTGAGATTGTTGTTAATAGGAATATCGTTGCTGTGCCTACTTCTAGCTGGCTGTACTAAAGATGCTAATCCTGACAATGCTAACAATACAGAACAAGTGAAGGCAAATGAGGCTTCTTCGTCCAGTCCAGCATTAGAGAGTGAACAAGAACAGGTCGATGAAGGTACGGCGGATACAGAACAAGAGGAAGCTGAGGTAGGCCAGGCTACAAATATGGCTGCAACGGAAGAGGAGAAGGAATTCATTCATCACTTCTATGGCGATTGGACCAGTAAGGAGCAAGAGGATGTTTTTTTGCGGCTAATGGATGGCAAGGAAGAGATCGGCGTGAAGAATGGACAAATGTTAACTGTTGCTGATTTTTCAGTCACTGAGATCAATGCTGAGGAGCAATGGATCGTCATCCACGGATATTCGCAAGAGATCTCATATGATGAAGAGATTGACAAAGTCGAGTTCACAACGAAGTTATATTTAAAGAATGATGGGGCAGAGTTGCTATATGTGTATGATTATCTCGGGCAAAGTAATGAAAGTCTGTGGGTTAAATAGATCATATCATGAGCGAATTATTGAATCTATTACCAAGCGACAAGCATGACTTTGACAAAGTACGCCAGTTGAAAAGTATAGACAAAAACGAGCGAATACAGCTAATCCCCCATTTGCTAGAATGGTTGCAGGATATGAATACTTGCTATAGAACTTGCGGAAAGAGTAGGATTGGCCAGTATGCGGCCTAATATCCTAATGGAGCTGAGCAGATGGACATAATACAATTTAAAGTAGAGCCCTCACAGGAGTCGGATTACAGCGTCTTAAATATCTACGTGAATCAACAACCTTTCATTGAATGGGTAAAAAGCTACGAAATGCAATTTGAACCGGACATTGCTGGCGGGTACGAAGGATTAGACATCGAGGATTTGATAGACATTGAAGGACATTTCCTAGGCAGACTTACGGAGGACGATCGATTCAACATGGAAGAGAAGATTCAGCTTCTGGGCTGCAATTGCGGAATACCGAGCTGCTGGCCCTTCTTGGTCAAGATCACTGTGCATGAAGATACTATTGTGTGGAGCGACTATGAACAGCCATATAGAAATGAGGAATCAGCGGGCGGACACTGGGACTATTCGAAGCTTGCTCCGTTGGAATTCGATAGGCGGCAATATGAAGAGGAACTACAGCACCTGATGGCTGTGCTCGAAAGAAAGGGTTAGAGTATACAGAATTTTCTTCATAATTACATTAGGTAAGATAATCCTTTTTAAGTGTACATGGGAAGTGATCATATGGCTGACAATAAGAGTGATAAGAGCTTCTATCTATCTGCGGATCAGATCGTTAAGCGAATTGATTCCAATGAAGGCTGTATCGTCAGTGATAGAATCACTGTGGACGGATGCAAGGTAGGCTTTATGTACCGAGAAGATACGTCGGATAGTAAGTACCCGGATAGTGGATGGAGGTTCATGGCGGGAGACGAGGACGAGGAATATATGGCCAATGCGGTTTATCACGGGATTTATTTGGTGAATACGATATGCAACTATGACCCGGACATTATCCCTTTTCTCGACGCACCTCCTGGCACAGCATATATACGTGACGTAAGTGGCGTCCTAGTGCTGGACACGGAATGGGAAGAGCCAAGTGAGTAGTAATAGTGCAAAAAAGAAGTTGAAAGAATTTATTAAAGGAGAACCTTCTCCGAGGAGATGCAAATGGCCATTTATTTTGGACTATGAATTAGTTGAGATAAGAGGAACTGTTGCTGTGTATAAATTTGGCGACTGCTTACAGGAATTAGATGGGGTTTTTGAGATTGATCTACCCAAGTTGATCAGTGGAGAAATTTCGATGCAAGCGCCAATTGATGAAGTAGTAAAACTAAAAAATCACAACCAATCTCAATCTAAGGCCAACAGAGTATTTGGAAAGATATATAAACACTATCTTGAGAATCACGAATATTCTATCAAGGGTGGATACTATGCTTAGTTCATCTGAGGTTATTCTTTTTAGGTTATAACGATTAATGGAAGATTTAATAATTACTCATTGGACTTGTAAAGGAGCCGGGGTATGGGTGTGGATGCTTATGTAGTATGTAATTGTGTGAAGGAAGGAAATGTTAAGCCTCCTCCTTTTGATCTGAGCTTGCTGGAAATTACAGACGAAGGGATCGACATACTGGACTCTGTTAATGACGAAACCTATGAACTGTATCAGCAGTGGCGCGAGAATGCTTGCGAGCATGAAGACTTCTATTATTATCAAGATCGGGTTTTTAATATCGCAGGAGGAAATTTCTTTTATGGAATCATTGACCGGTTGGGGCAGGACAAATTCCCAATGTTGATTTCAATTGGGGAGAAGCTATTTTCTGCTGATCAGTCCGGAAAAGCTTTGAAGGAACTGGATATTTTTGAATCAGTAATAAGCAAGCTGCAAGGTATTTTTCTCGTTGATACGGAATCTAATGATGAATATGAGAGGTCTTTTTCTGGAGAGGGTAAGTGGTTCTTATCATCTGGAGGCAAGCACACGTATCAGTTAAACGACCGAGGATTCTGTATTCTAGACAGAGATCATCGTGAGCTTTTTCATTCAGTAGCGTTCACCCAGGAAGTACTGAGTGTTGAAAAAGAAGGACGGAAGCGTAAGTATGCAAGATTTCAAGATGTGGAGAAGGGACGGGTGTTTGAATCTTCTTATCCGCTAAGCCGAAAGATATGGGGAATCGATGAGTTGTATTATCCAAAAGCTTTTCAGATCGTAAAAAGAAACCTAAAGGCATCTGATTCTCGATCCACGCGAGTACTAAGAAGCCTGTTTGAGGCTTCCTTACAGACAGGTAATCCGATCATTTGGGCATAAAGAGATCCGAGATGAAGCATTTGAATATTACTGGAATACGATTCTGAGCTTATTACATATCCAGAGTTTTTGAGATAGCTTAATATTAAATAGTTGCTTGTGTAGTGTGCTTTCAAGTAAATGGATTATAGTTGGAGTGTGAAAAATGAATATGAAAGAAAAGCTAATAATAATCAAAGAAAATGGCTACCAACCACCTCAAGACATATTCCAATTGATACAAGAAATGATGGAGAATATAGGTTCTTTGGATGCCCAGCTACGTGATGAGCTTATTTATACAACCTTATCCAACTGGATTCCGGGTAATATGCTAACAACCTACGAACTCGAACAACTCTTATCCATTGTTTTGGATGATGACCATTTGCTGTATAGGCTAGGTGAAATAAATACAGATTCAGTCTTTACCCGATCATTCTCTATGCTAGTTATACCACTCCTCTTGATGAGGCATAAAAAATTACCATTTCTTTCAGGTGAGCGTATTCATCTGATAAAGGAGAAGGTATTTTACAATATACAGCAAGAGCGAGATTACCGTGGGTATGACGAAGAAAAAGGCTGGGCTCATGCGATAGCCCATGCAGCAGACGCTTTAGACGATTTGGCTCAATGCTCTGAATTGAATGAGAATGACCTCCTAGCCATCCTCGATTTGGTTTACGAAAAGATGACCATAACAGATCGAGTGTATTCCGACGGGGAAGATGAAAGAATGGTAAGAGCTATCATCAGTGTTTTAAATAGAAAAATGCTTAGTCAGACTGTTGTGGAAGAGTGGATTCAAAGCTTTGGTGATGTGGAAAAGCCCTCAGAGTTTCTGCTTGCCTTTAAGCAAAAAAATAATATAAAGAACTTTTTGAAAAGTCTATATTTTCGAATTAAATTTTACAAAGTGGATGCTGATCTCTGCCCAATTATCGAGCATACTTTATATAAAGTAGAACAAGTATACTATTCCTAATTAAGTACGGGGAAAGTACTCTTACTTGCCTGTCTCTACTTCAAATACAGTAAAGGCAAACAGTACCATGCAGAAGAATGTTTCTCTTAAAAGAAAAGCCAGTATACAGTAACGAGTGGCCGCTTCATTATGCGAGCATCTCGTTTGTCACTGGCTTCCTTGTATGTCTTTTAATGATTATGATGAGCATGCGCATCCGGGGCATCCGCTTTGAGCGTGCATAGAACAGAGCTATCGTGCATGTGTTTCTCGGATTCCACCTGGAGCGTGACGTGCTTAATGTCCTTGTGCTCCAGCATATGCTCAATCTTGTGGATCAGAGCTTCCGTTCCATACACATCCATGCTTCCATCAACGACGATATGGGCCGTCAAAGCATTGTAGTTACTGGTAATGGACCAGATGTGTACATCATGCACGCCTTGAACGCCATCCACCTGCAGGATCGTCTGCACAATTTCCTCCATATTTACACTCTTCGGTGTACCTTCCATCAGTACATGCAGGGATGATTTGGTGACAAAGAAGCCACTGCGTAACACAAGCACCGCAACAATCACGCTTGCAAGTGGATCAGCCCAGCCCCAACCGAAGAACATCATCAATAACGCTGCCGCAATCGCACCAATGGACCCCAGCATATCGCTGATGACATGCAGGTAGGCGCCACGCATATTCAAGTTTTTCTCGGTATCACTCTTACTCATCATCATCCAGGCCACCAGAATGTTAATGAGCAGCCCAATAACACTAATGATCAGCATGCCAACGGTTGCGACCTCTGGCGGGTTGGCGAATCTTTGAATTGCTTCATAGAAAATGTACAATGCGATGCCAATCAGTGTGACACCGTTTAGTATAGCAGCAAGAATCTCAAAACGTCTGTAGCCGAAGGTCTTCGTGGCATCTGCAGCTTTACCCCCGAAGGTGAAGGCCAATAGGGCAATTCCAAGTGCAATGGAATCGGATAGCATGTGGCCAGCATCCGAGATCAGCGCCAGACTGTTCGTTATAAATCCTCCAACAGCCTCAATGAACATGTAACCCGTGATGATGATGAATGAGAAGAGAAGTATTTTCTTGTTACTGCTGTGATTATGACTGTGTGCATGGTCGTGCCCGTGCTCGTGGTGTTGTCCAGACATAGAGATTCATCTCCTTTAGTATGTAGGTGTAGCATGAGTCATTGTGTGGAAAATGATGAGTTGAATTTAAATGATAAAATAACACATGAGCAACTATTCATATGTTTTTTTGATATCCACATTATATGACGCTCTACTCGCAGTGTCAACGCATCTATGAAAAATATGGAGGATAGAAGATATGCAACAGACTACGAGAGCAGGGAGTTCAACTTACAGATGGTCTGACACAGGCAGAGATCCACCAAATTGAGGAGCTGTATCAAATAGAATTTCCCCAGGATATGCGAGAGCTACTGCAGCATGCATTGCCTAGTGGCGATAAATTCCCCAACTGGCGGGACTTTTCGGAGTCAAATGTTCATAGCCTTCGTACCCGCTTGAGATGGCCGTTAGACGGCATGCTGTTTGATGTCGAGCATAATCCGTCATGGGGAAGCAAGCCCGACAATGTAGCTGCTGCAAAGGAAATCTGCATCCAAGAATGCAGCAGCGTACCGACTCTTATACCGATCTACTCTCACCGCTACATTCCTTCCACTCCCATGGAGGCAGGGAACCCGGTATTTTCTGTGTATCAGACAGACATCATCTACTATGGAGAGAATCTTGAGGAATACTTGATGGTAGAGTTCGGAGATAAGCCATACAATGCCATTGAATTTGATAGAATCAAGCGTATTCCGTTTTGGACAGAGCTGGTAGAAGAATAGCACCAGAAGTAGAGTTAGGAGTAGAGATGGGGATATAGTACGAAGCATAATCCTTCTTCCCTAGAATAGTAATTACTATCACGCTATTTCATAATCGGCTCGTCTATGCTTGGACCGTTAGGGAGGGGAAAAGGATGAATATGCATCCGGCTCAAGCTTATGCTGCCAGCGTCGATGTCTGTACTGTCACAACCTTTTGGGCACTGGCCGAAGCACTTATTCCGAAGACGCCAGCGCTCGCCGTCTATGGGGCTGAACAGGTGCCTGGGGCAGCTGAATTATGCATTCACGAATATATGATCTGGGAGCTGGATCATGCCTTCTCGGTGGTGATTGGCCTCGGGCCGTCGGTTATACCGCTATCAAGACCAACGGCTCATCTGCTCAATTCCGGAGCTGTACAGTTTACGCAAGCGCAGCAGACAGAGTGCCCACCGAATCCACAGATTTGGCATATTAGCCCGTTTGCATCGTTAACACCAATGGATCGTATTCGTGTGCTTTCTATGCTGGAAGAGGTGCAGATCGACCTGGGTGACTTACCGCTACCGTACACCTACAATGGTGGCTGGGTCAGGTTCATGGTGAGTATCCTGAACAGACAACTGATGTTCGGCAACTATTCGGAGTGGAACGCCTATGGAAGTACTCGATTGTTGACGCCTACCAAGCGAAGACTGGAATACTTTCCGATAAGCTGGAGGCAGGTGAAATACCCTGGTGTACAGCCGGGCTACCGCGTGTTCATGGGGTATGAGCTAATGATCGTTCGGGAAGGGGGGACATCCACAGTTGTATCCAACTGATTCGGCTTTCGATACGGACGTTATTGTCATTGGCTCTGGAGGCGGAGGAGGCGTTGTTGCCAAGGAGCTTGGGGAACTGGGGTTAAAGGTACTCGTGCTTGAAGCAGGCCCCTGGATTGGTAACAAGAAATGGCCGCATCCCAATAGTGACCGTGGCGGTGAATGGAGCTCCAGTTATCAAGATCTGGATATAGGCATCTATAAGGACATCTACAACGCCTATGAGAACAATATGAACGATCTGATCTCTGGCGTATTTCGCTTTGGCCCAGCTGATCGAAGTCGTGTTCCCTGGAATCGGGTGACGCCGCAAAAGGGAGCGATCTGGCAAATTGCTGGAGTTGGTGGGACGACTCAGCATTACTGGAGTCAATCCCCTCGTGCTTTTCCGGCGGCGGTTGATGGAATATGGCCCATCAGCTATCGTGAGCTAATGCCCTACTATGAGCGTGTGGAGGCAACGCTGCCAGTACAATTTTCACCAACGACTCCTAAGGAAGAGCTATTCTATTATGGAGCGAAAAAAGCAGGCTGGACGCTGAATCCAACCCTGAATGTGACTACACCTGGCTATCGTCCCAATCCTAATGCTATATTGCCCGTCAATGAGCATCTCATGGACCCGAACTATTCATTGGAGCAATTATCCCATATGGAAGGCTGCACTTTGAAGGGGAATTGTGTGAATGGCTGTAGTGTTGGCCCCTCCGTCGATCGAATTGCCAAGCGTGGCACCTTGGTCAGCTACGTTCCTCTTGCATTGAAGACCGGAAATGTAGCTATTCGTCCCAATTCGTATGTCTTCAAGATTCTGACCGGGCATGATGCACAAGGTGGGATTCGGGCCACAGGTGTACAATTTCGGGACACGTGGACGGGTGAGATAGGGGAACTGACAGCCAGGACGGTCGTCATGGCAGCTGGCTGCATCGAGTCGCCGCGTCTATGGCTCAATTCGGAGCTTCCGCATAATGAATGGGTAGGTAGAGGGCTTACGAATCACTGCTTTGACTGGGTAGGAGGCGTCTTCGATGAACAGGATCTGATGCGGATCCTCGGCACGAATGATGTCTATCCATATGCTGGACACACCTCGGGCGCCAGAGTGGACATTCCGGGAACGGGGATTTTCCAAGTGTCCTGTCTGAGTCCAGGCTTAATGTCTTATTTGACCTATGGTTTTAGTGAAGCGGGCTATGATGCTTTGAATCCACCTGTGCAGGGGGAGCCATGGGATATTCGGGGCAGAGTTGTCGGCCCGCAATTGAAGGAATTGATGATGAATTACAACCGGACGATGACGATGCTACTGCTCACCGATGACGAGACACAGTACCATAACAGAGTAGGCATTGACCCCATTCTGAAAGACGAGCATGGCCCGATTCCGGTCATTCATTACAGGCCAAGCATCAAGACATTACAGCGACGAGATCAGCTGGCCAAATACGCTTCAGAGACCCTGCGGAAGGCGGGAGCGAGAACGATTATTCGATCCGACACCCCGTTCTCCTTCATGCTACATCTGGAGAGCACGATGCGAATGGGATTTGTGACGGATAGTCACTGTGAGGCTTATCAGGTCAAACGGCTATTTATTGCGGATAATAGTGTGCATTTTAATGGCATTGGTGGCCCAAACCCGACATTAACTACACAAGCATTAGCCACCAGAACAGCCGAGGCCATTGCACACAAATATTTTTCCTAATTGCCTGCACCAACTGCAAAATACATGACCATCCCTGCGAGCACCAGCAAAAGCCCCAGGACAATCGCTTTCCCAACCGTTCGCATCAGCTCACCACTCTCTAGGAGATTGAACAGAAACAGAAATATATCAGTATTTTCAGTATACACATGCTTGCCCTTGATCCATACTCTGACTCCAGCATCATGAATAATGTTCAGCCAAGGAAAAGTATACAATAGAAGTTAAGCGGCAGCCTCACCTTTGGTGGGGCTATTTGAAGTTAAGTTGATTTTGTCTCTGCATAAATTAGTAAAAAAAGGACATTTTAAGCTTAAGCTTGGAGTACAGGGGGTGAGAAGGATGAGACGGGGTAAAAAAGATCCTTTCGAAAAAAAGTTGAAGGGGCTGGAATCTGCAATACATGTGGATATTTCCTCCCAGATGGATGAGAATATTGATCTGCTGAAGCAACAATTTGCCAATTGCTCTGATCTAGTCATACGCCGATTGCAGGTCCTTGGATCGATGCCTGGAGTTGCCATCTATCTGGATGTATTGGTCGATAGTGAAATGTGGGATATCGGTTTTTTGCAGCCTTTAATGCTACAGGACCGATCCAATGTCGAGAGTCCGGCCCAGTTGTATGAGCTGCTAGGTCACAAGCTGGCATCCACGGTACAGCCAGAAATGATTCGGAATATGGGGAATATCATACAACGGATTGTCAAGGGAGAAATCATCCTGTTCGTCGATAGCTTCTCAGAAGCCTATGCCTTCAAGATTGGCAACAAACTGCACCGGAATCTGGAGGAGCCGACGACCGAAGCGATCATTCGCGGACCTCGCTTCGGCTTCATTGAGAAGCTGGACATCAATATTGCCATATTGCGCCAACGACTTCGTACCCCAAGGCTTAAGATGGAAAGAATGAGTGTAGGTAGTCTGTCACATTCCGATATCGCGATTGTATACATAGAAGGCTATGCAAAACAGAGCGTGGTTGATGAAGTAAAGAAGCGCATCTCCAAGGTTGATATGGATAGTGTGCTGGAGTCGGGATATCTGGAGGAGTTCATTGACGATCATCCCTATTCTCCTTTTCCGACCATTCAATCTACCCAAAGACCGGATGTAGTAGCAGGCTCTTTGATCGAGGGAAAGGTCGCTGTGCTGATCGACGGTACACCGATGTCGCTTGTGCTTCCCATCACCTTTTGGTTCGGCTTCCAGACAGCTGAGGATTACTATATGAGCTTCATATTCGCAACGATGCTTCGCTGGCTGCGTTATATGTTTGCTTTTTTAGCGATGGCACTGCCTGCCATGTATATAGGAATAACCAGCTTTCAGCAGGAAATGATTCCGACCTCTCTTGCGCTTAGCCTTGCAGCAGCCAGGGAGGTCGTACCATTTCCAGTCATGGCAGAGGCACTCATTATGGAGATTACCTTCGAGGCACTTCGCGAAGCGGGTATTCGCTTGCCACGCCCGGTCGGTCAGACGATCAGTATTGTCGGAGCACTGGTTATTGGACAGGCTGCAGTTCAGGCTGGCATCATATCTGCTCCTATGATCATTGTGGTTGCCACGACCGGGATTGCTTCATTTCTCATTCCTAATCCTGGCATGAGTCAGGCCATTAGCTTGATCCGATTCCCGCTCATGATTCTGGGGGCAACCCTTGGCTTATATGGCGTGGGGGTTGGCTTGCTAGCTGTACTCATTCATCTGGTCAACATGAGTTCCTTCGGGACAGCTTATATGACACCGATTGCGCCGTTTCAATGGGCTGGATTGGCTGATTCTATTATCCGTGCCCCATGGAGAGTGCTACGCAAACGACATCACTACAGTAAGCATCGAATGGATTAAGGAGGAGATGGGATGGCCCGATTACCATTAGCCCTGCGATTTTTACTGATATTGTTGATTCCGGGGATGATTACGGGCTGCTGGGACCGCAAAGAGATGGATGAGTTGGCTCTCGTCATGGCGAGTGGAATCGATCTGACTGAAGATGGACAATTAGAGATTACAGTTCAAATTGCCTTGCCGACGGGAATCCCGAGCGCTGTACAGTCTGGTGGCCCAGATAAGAAGCCTATTATCGTCCTCTCCTCCAAAGGCAAAAATTCATCTGATATATTAGGGAAATTGCAGCAGCAGATGTCACGCACCATTCATTTCGGTCACCGAAGTGTCATTGTATTCGGAGAGCAATACGCCCGAAAGGGGGTAAACCAGGTGCTGGATACCTTTACCCGACTACCCGAAAGCCGATATAACAGCTATGTGCTGACGGCAAGAGGGGCAACCGCCAAAGAAGTTCTGTCCACTCCCTATCAGCCTGAGCTGATCTCTGGTATCGGTATGGCTAAGATTCAATCCAACAACATTAGCTTTGGTGTAAAAATTGATCAATATGCATCTGCGCTAGCTACCCAGGGAAGGTCAGCGATCACAGGCGGTATTCGGGTAATGGGGCAGGAGCCCTCCAATAAGACATTTGTTATTGACCAAATCGCCATGTATCGGGGCAATAAGCTGGTAGGATTCCTTGAAGGGGAGAGAGCGAAGCTGCTGCGTTGGTGGTCTGAGCAGAAATACAAGATAAGATTCACAGTAAGGGTGGAGCCAGAAAGTCAAAGATATAAAGGTATTATTGGAGTAGAACTCGTTGACAGCAAGAAAAAAATTCATATGAAGATCCATAACGGTATGCCTGAATTCTTAATTGATCTCAATGCCACTGTCCGAGCTGTGGATAACGACTCTAGTCTGGACGTGACCCAGGAGGAGAACATGCGCAAGGTCGAACTGCTGTTGTCTACACAGATTACGGAGGACATGGATGAATTGCTGCAGTATGTAAAAAACGAACTTAAATCCGATATTCTCGGATTAGGTGAGATCGTACATCACAGAAGGCCTTACGTATGGAAGAAATTGAGGTCTAGCTGGGTCGATATATACCCGACGATTCCTGTTCAAGTCGTGAGTAAAATCAAGATTGTTCGTACCGGAAAGACAGAAAAGCCTGCACACACAGGCAGCGCAAATTGATCAGCACAGCAGAGGCGGTGATTCAAAGTGAAGATGGAACTAACCGGTATTCAGGTATTCTGGATGATTATGACCATGAACTTGGGGATGAGTCTGGTGATGACGATTACACCTGCTTTGCAAGTCGACGCTCAGGATGCCTGGATATCTATAATAGTTGCCTGCGGCATCGCCATGCTGGTCGCCCTACTGACCACCCAGACAGCGAAGCTTTATCCCAATCTCACTCTGGTGGAGTCGAGTCAGAAAATTCTGGGGTCATGGCTCGGTAAGCTAGTAATTGTCACATACATCATCCAGTGGTACACCATCATTCCGATTGTGCTCCGTCAGTTCTCTGATTTGGCTCAGGTCATGCTGCTGCAAAAGACACCCAAAGAAGCGGTTATTGCCTTAATGGTGCTCCTCATAGTATATGTCACCTACATAGGGGGGATTGAAGGTATCGGACGGTGCGGCGAATTTTTGGGACCCATTATATTGATCATGGTGACCTTGGTGCTATTTGCGAATATTTTCAATGTCCATGGGAGTCAGATTCTGCCGGTATATGCAGATAGTGGCGTTATGAAGATTATAAAAGGAGCCTTTGCCCCAGCTTCCTATCTGGGTCATTCCATAGAGTATTTGATGCTGGCGTCGTTCGTCAAACAGCAGCCTAATAAATCCTCCTACGTATTCTGGGCTGTGCTATTGGCTTGCTTCATGGTGCTCGTAACGACAGTGACTATTATTTGTACCATTGGGAGTACGTTAGCCTCGTCGATGTGGTATCCTTTTTTTGAGTTGGCTCGAAAAATCTCTCTATTCGGCTTTATTGACAATTTTGATGCGGTGCCTGTCGTGGTCTGGATTGCGAGTGTATTCATTAAATTGTCTGTCTATTTCTTCATTGCGTGCTATGGAACAGCCAAGTTCCTGAATATCCGCAACTGGAGAAATCTAATATGGATCTTTGCCCCGGTGATGTTTGCGTTCGCCTTGATTCCTCAGGATGTGTCGCAGGCATCCACCAACTATTTGGTGAATTATTGGGTGCCAATCGCGATGCCGATGAATATGATCGCATTACCCTTGCTCATGCTCATGGTTGGGAAATGGAGGCAACGAAAGAGGAAGACTCGTTCTCGTCATGCATGATGATCATGCTACAATCAGCTTATACAATTCGTGAGGAGGAAAGATTATGTCCAATGTTAGAAACGATTCACATCGTCACAATCTGATTCCACATCTGTGGTTCGATCGAGAAGCGACAGATGCTGCAGCGTTCTATTGTTCGATATTTCCAAATTCAGAGATCACCCATACAACTGTCTTGCAGAATACGCCCTCAGGTGATTGTGATCTCGTCTCCTTCACGCTCTGGGGACTTCCTTTTCAGGCAATCTCGGCAGGGCCCTACTTCAAGCTCAATCCCTCCATCTCCTTCATTGTCAATTTTGATCCATCCCGTGAAGCGAACGCAAGCGCTATGCTGGACGAGGCATGGTCCAAGCTGTCTGATGGAGGTACGCCGCTAGTGCCGCTGGACAAGTATCCGTTCAGTGAGCGCTTCGGCTGGGTACAGGACAAATATGGTGTTACCTGGCAGTTGATGCTGACGAATCCCGCGGGCGAACCCCGTCCTCCGATTGTCCCTTCATTTATGTTCGTTGGTGAAAATGTAGGCAAAGCAGAGGAAGCACGTGAATTCTACCTCTCTATCTTTCGGCATTCCACCCCAGGCTCCTTGCAGCACTATGGACCTGGTCAGGAGCCAAATCAAGCGGGTACGGTCATGTTCACCGACTTCATGTTGGAGGGAACCTGGCTTGCGGCTATGGATAGTGCCATGGAGCACGCATTCAGCTTCAATGAGGCGGTATCCTTTATGATTCGCTGTGAATCTCAAGAGGAGATCGATCATTATTGGGAGGCTTTATCTGCTGTACCAGAAGCCGAGCAATGCGGCTGGCTCAAGGATCGGTACGGGCTTTCGTGGCAGGTAGTTCCTGCCAATATGGATGGATTTATGAACAAGGGTACGGCAGAGCAGCGTGAGCGAGTAACGAAAGCATTCATGAGCATGAAGAAGTTCAACCTGGCTGAACTGCAAGCTGCCTTTGATGGTCCACAATAAATATAGCCCCCAATGCCCGGATATATGGTATTGGGGGCTTGTCTTTATTTCGATAACAATAAGAAAATAACAGAACAACAATAGGAAAGTTCATATCCTGTTATACTGGAATGCGATGGACCTCATTGGTTAGGAAATACGATACATAGGAGAACAGTACATATGAGCCTGCAATTAGTAGATCTACAAATACCTGAAGATTGGCAGGTGAAATGGAATCATTTTTATGATGTACCGTCCGCGTCGTTCGTAGATGACAGCTTTCCGCATCGCTATGAATTGGTAGAAGACATCTTCTACTTCAAAAGTGAGGTGAGGAAGCGAAGTCTGGATCTGGGCTGGTATCCGGAGATGAGCCCTACAGGAGAGTATGCCTTGTATTTGCTAAGAATCGGGCAGGATGGGGAGGACTGGGCTCAGCCGATCATCGAATATCGCACGAAGGACATTACTCAGGTCATCCGCAAGATTCAAGAGATCTTCGAGCAGGTACAAGCTGGAATTCTTTGAAGACTCCTGAATAATACTGCCTTGAAGCAAATTCGTCACAGGGAGTAACAAAGTTTTACGTGCAGTTGATGATTTTTGTGCAACCAAATGATACCATGGGGCTATATATCCGCTCTCACTATAGGCATAAAGGATGCATTTTCATGAAGAAAAGGGTTTCTATATACCCATATACGAATCAGTTCACCAATTTTCTTACCTATGTTCATAATAATGCCCGGAAGACAATGATTACATATCGACAGTTCTCTGAGCTGCATAAGATTATGAGTCACAATCGGCTCACGACATTTTTTCAGCCCATCATGAATCTGCAGGATGGAAGCTGCCTCGGCTACGAGATATTAAATCGACCGCCTCTGTCGAGCAGTTTTCCCAGCACAGAATCCTTCTATGAGTTCATCGGTCATACCGATCAGGTCTTTGCCTTCGAACGGTTTTGTCGTGAAATTTCTATCGAACGCTTCAGAGCCTCCTTTCCGGCAGATAGAGACCCGAAGGAGGCCGTCGTATTTCTGAATGTACATCCCCAGGTGCTGGCTGATTCCCATTATCGGAGTGGAGAGACGGTCAATCTCCTTCACGTACATGGTCTGTCACCAGAGCAGGTTGTCCTTGAGCTCACCGAAAAGCAGGCGGTCCATGATTATTTTGAATTTGAACGGATTCTGTCCAACTATCGGGCACAAGGCTTCCGAATTGCAATTGATGATGTCGGTTCTGGTTATAGCAGTCTCAAAGCCATTATTAGCTTGAAGCCGGACTTCATCAAATTGGACAGAGCTCTGATTCGATACGCCGATGTCCACTCAGATCAGCAGCACCTTGTCAGGTTATTGAAGGAGTTCGCTGCTGGCTCGGGCACCTATATCGTAGCCGAAGGGATCGAACGAGATGAGGAGATTGAATTTTTGCGAAGTGAAGGCATTGAGTATGGACAAGGGTATGCACTGGGCCGACCAGATCCTCAATTAAAGTTCCCAAAGCTTGAATTTGGCCAAGCGGGGTTAAGAAATACAGATAAGAGTAACTAATTAGCTATGACAAAGAGAAGGTGAACGGTATATTTACGCAAATTGGAGATATAGCAGAAACCATTCCTGTAGTAGCGCCAGATACGAAATGCGATATTGTGTATCGTCTATTTAAGATGAAACCTAATCTGGAAGGAATTGCGATCATGGGAGAGGATGGTGTTCCATCATTGATGATGCGAGCCCGCTTCTTTCAACAGATCGGCTCACAGTATGGATATACCCTCTACATGGGCCGTCCGGTCAGCCTGGTCATGAACGTACGACCGCTTGTCGTAGATTATGCCGAGCAGATTACAGAAGTAAGTATTCAGGCTATGAATCGCACAGAAGAGGAATTGTACGATTTGGTGCTGGTGACCTCGAAAGGAAGTCTAAGCGGAGCGGTGAGTATCCGCCGTCTGTTGCTGGCTGTTGCTGATGTACGGGCTGAAATGGCGATCTTCATGAATCCGCTGACAGGCCTGCCTGGAAACCGTATCATTGATGATCGTCTGCATCAGACTCACCAATGTGATTCCTATAGCGTTCTGTACATAGATCTGGATTTCTTCAAATCATATAATGACAGCTATGGCTTCAAAATGGGGGATCAGCTGATTCAGGAGACCGCCAACTTATTACGTCGGCATTATGTGCTTCCCGAAGCATTTCTTGGTCATATTGGTGGAGATGACTTCATAGCCATGCTGAACCATCATCATTATCGTCAAGTATCAGAGGACGTCATAGCTGATTTTGAACAGATGAAGAGAGCATTCTATAATCGGGAGGATCTGCAGAATAACTACGTACTCGGCGAAGGTCGGTCCGGCCAGCATCGGCCAATTCCGTTGGTATCCATGTCCATTGCCGTAGTGACGAACAGCGAGTGCAAGTATGAGAGTGTGGATCAGATTGTGGATGAAGCCACCCGAATCAAAAAGATATGCAAGTCTGTATCGGGCAGCATTATCTGTACCAATGAGAAGCAAACGACAATCAGCCAGCAGCTTTATTCGTAGATGAGCATGAAAATGCTGGACTAACTGTGAGCAGGTTTAGTTTATATCGCATGTTAAGAAAGATATTCAGGTAAAGAAAGGGCTGCAGCATCCGTTAAGTAAATAGATACGGATGTGCAGCCCTGCTGTGCTACTCGTGTTATTCGGATTCACCGTTCAGGTAATTGAAGAATGGCTGGTCCACCCAGAAAGTGTAGCTTGATACGGTCGCATCAGGTGCAAGCTTGCGCAGCCCATCTGCGATCACTCCGGTCTGTTCCTTGAGTGAGAAGGACTGGCCGTAATAGTTGCCAAGTGAGATTTTGTTGTTGGCAATGACCGGATATCCGTTCAGTGCAGTATTGGTATAATACAGCGGCTGCCACCAGGAGCCATAGATCAGCTTCGCAGTGGAATCGCTATTCTTTTTGGCATATTGGGAAATGATCTGATCGAAGCGGGCTTTGTCTGCCGTATTCTTGAATTCGAACTGAATGTCGTATTCCTTCGCATATGCAATATAGTTACCGTTCTCGATCTGTACTACCTTATAATCGGGTGTCTCCTTCGGCTCGCCCCATTCTTTCAGATAGATGAAGGCGGATGTCTTCGGCTGGAGCTGAACGGCCGCATCAATGCCCTCACTGCGCAGCAGGCCAACAAGCTGGACAGCATGCTTGATATCGTCGTGACCGTAGGTCAGCGTCAAATCATCAATGAAATTGGAATCAAATCGACTGTCCTTCAGGTTGTAGCCTGTGACGAGATCTGTCAGCAGTGCTTGATCCAGAATGGATCTCAGCTCTGGTACCTCAACCAATCCAGTCGAGCGGTAAGCGGCGTACAGCTTCGAATAAATATCTGCATCGTTCGTACGGCCAATGCTGTGTTTGTATTTGCCCTGACTCACGAGGATCCGTCCCAGCAGGGTATTGGTGTATTCTCGGCTAGCAGTTCCACCTTCACGAAGGGCAGGATAGAGACTCTCGGGGACAAGTCCAGTGTCGATGGCAGCTGCCAGCTCTTGGGCGGCTTGACCTGTTACCAGGCTACTGCTGATGCCGGCATTGCTTAAAGTCCGTGCGACTTTAGCATCGGGATAGGTGTAAGCCAGCTCCTTCAAGCCGGAGGCTTTGAAGGCGATCAGAGCTGCATCCAGAGCGTTCAGACGGTCAGCAGCCTTCACCTCAGTATCTGTCAGCACACCTGCATTGTATAGTGATGCAGCCGCATCATATAGGGCACTACCCGTAGTAAGATCACTGAATTCGGGAGCCGTGCCATCTACTGCGGTAACCTTTCCATCCAGAGCAACTGCTGCCAATGCCAGCAGAAAATCCCCTTGGGTTGGCTGAGCAGGCAGTTCGATATTGAGCTTTACTTTCAGAAACTGGGCAAAATCAGCGGCGCTATCGCTGTGGATCGTAGCCTGTGGGTTCGAGACGACAGTAGCCGCCTGTGCAGAAGCATAAGGGGTGAAAGCGGGCAGGCTGAAGCTGCCAAGAGCAAGCGGTGCAGCAGCCAAGGCTGCCAGGGTGAAGCGTGATAAGGTTCTCAAGCGTGATTCCTCCTATAAAATATTATGAATTATGTATGCTGGCACCCAAGTGGGGATAGCCCGAAGAGAACATTTACGATATAATCCTACTAAACAGATTGGATATATCGAATTTAGGAATCAGAATTGCACTGAATTTAGCATGAACCTGATATGCTGTCAATGAGGAAATCAGGAAGAAATTGCACGGAATTGGAAGTTGTCTATGATCAAAATCATAAAAATCTACGAATGAAGTGTAAACCTTCAAAGATTTATTGACAAGGCTCGACATTTTCCGCTAGGATGATAACAAAGAATATCGAAAAGGGGAATTATAAAAAATGAAGCGTGGCTTTTCGTTCGTATTATCTATCCTTATCTTGGCCATTTTGCTCTCGGCATGTGGTACATCTGCGACAAAAAACGAACAATCCACTCAAGGGACTGAAGGTGGGAACGATAGCGGCAAAGCTCTGAGAGTTGCACTCGTACTTCCTGAGAAAATCGGGGTCAACCCATTCTTCGTCCAAATGGATGAGGGCTTCAAAAAAGCGGGTACAGACTTCAAGGTGGATGCCAAAACGATCGAGTCTACAGACCCAGCAGCATTTGAGCAAAATCTGCGTGCAGCAGTAGCTGAGAATTATGATCTGATCATCACAGCTACGTTCCAGGCGGAGGATGCGCTTAAGAAGGTAGCTGCTGAGAATCCGGACAAGCCATTCGCGATCATTGACACGACCATTGATCTGCCGAATGTCCGAAGTGTCGGCTTCCGCGAATACGAAGGAGCCTATCTGCTCGGCGCAGCGGCTGGATTGTCCACCAAGTCTAACGTAGTCGGCATGATTGCGGCGATGGACGTTCCCCTGATCAAGAAATATACAGAGGGCTTCAAGGCAGGTCTGGAATCTGTGAATCCGAACGCTGAGTTCCTGGTGAATTATGTGGGTGGCTTCAATGATCCGGCAAAAGCGAAGGAACTGGCGCTGGTGCAATTCGGCAAAGGGGCTGACTTCATCGCTGGAGCGTCTGCTGTAGGCGATCTTGGAGTGTTCGAGGCGGCCAAGGAGAAGGGCTTCTACACCTCCGGTCAAGACACGGACCGCACCGTTGAAGATCCAGAGCATATTGTCCTTTCACAATTGAAATCCACAGATACCGTTGCATATGAGACTGTGAAGGATTTTGTCGAAGGTGACTTTCAATATGGTGCTGTGAACTACGGACTGCAAGAAGATGGAGTGGGTCTTACTTATGTAACGCGTGATAGCCAGACTCCACTGAACGCTTTTGTTGGACAAGAAGTTGTAGACAAGGTTAAAGCGATCAAGGATGATATCGTATCTGGTAAAATCGTCGTGAAAGATCCGCTGCAGCCATAAGCTTCAGCCATAGAGTGATTCGCCGGCTGCCCAATGAGGCAGCCGGTTTTGCTGCTATTTCAAGCCTGAGTACGAGAGGAGCGAATCCCAGAAATGTTGCTGGAGATGGACAAAATTACAAAGATGTACGGTGGATTCACTGCGAACCGGAGCATCGACTTTCAACTACGTGAAGGTGAGATTCATGCTCTCGTTGGCGAGAACGGTGCTGGCAAAACAACGCTGATGCGCATGCTGTACGGGATGGAGCAGCCCACCTCCGGAACGATTCGAGTCCGGGGCCGTGAGGTCAGCATTTCCAGCCCGTCTCAGGCAATGGCGCATGGAATCGGGATGGTGCATCAGCACTTTATGCTGTTTCCTTCCTTCACGGTAGCCGAGAATATCGTGATTGGTCGCGAGCCAGCCAAGGCTGGGGCCTTTGACAGAAAGGCTGCTGCGCAGCTTGTGCAAGAATTGGGGCAACAATACAGCATGCCTGTGGACCCGTGGAAAAGAGTAGGCGAATGCCCGCTTGGCATGCAGCAGCGTGTGGAGATCCTGAAGGTGCTGTACCAAGGTGCAGATGTCATCATTCTGGATGAGCCATCAGCCGTACTTACCCCGCTGGAGGTGAAGGAGCTGCTTGCCAATATGAAGTCGCTCGCACAGCTCGGAAAGAGCTTCATCCTGATCACGCACAAGCTGCAGGAGGTCATGGAGGTAGCAGATCGGATTACTGTGCTGCGTGACGGGCAGGTGACGGGAACGATGAATGCGAATGAGACCGATGTGGAGCAGCTCTCACGGCTGATGGTAGGCCGAGAATTGATTCGTATTGTGAAGCCGCCAGTTACCGTGGGTGAGCCCGTCCTGCAGGTGAAGGATCTGACACTGGAAGGCAGCAAGAACCAGTCGGCCCTGAAGGATATTCAAATGGAGGTTCGACAGGGCGAGATTGTCGGTATTGCAGGTATCTCTGGTAACGGACAATCCGAGCTGATTCAGGTGATCGCAGGACTGCGCAAGCCAAAGCAAGGACAGATCCGATTGTCAGGTCAGGATACGACGAATTGGCCGGTCCGCCGCATTCGGGAGCAGGGTCTGGCGCATATCCCGGAGGATCGTTATATGTGGGGAGCAGCAAAGGATGCCACGGTTCGCGAAAATGGTCTTATGGGGCATCATCATCGGCTGCAATCGAAGGGAATCGTAAGAACACGACAGGCTCGCGAGATGGTGGAGCGCTGGATCAAGCAATTTGGCATCAAGACGGGATCAGTGGACACGAAGGCACAGTTTCTATCGGGAGGTAATCTGCAGAAGCTGATTGCAGCTCGCGAATTCGCGCAGGACACTCCATTTTTGATTGCAGCTGAGCCTACGCGTGGTGTCGATATTGGCGCGATGGAAGCCATACATGCCGAGTTGCTGCGCAAGCGGAATGAGGGAGCAGGTATTCTGCTCGTCTCGTCGGAGCTATCCGAGATCTTACAGCTTTCCGACCGGATTCTGGTTATGTACGAAGGTGAGATTGTTGGTGAGCTGACGGCAGAGGCTGCTACGGAGGAACAGATCAGCTTGTGGATGGCAGGAGGGAAAGAACGGATATGAATCGTGTGAAAGACAGTCTTCGCGGGCTGGTACAGCCGCTTCTGGCTGTGCTCATCGGCCTCTTGGCTGGAGCATTGGCCATCCTTCTGGTTGGAGGCTCTGTAATTGAAACGTATGCAGAAATGTGGAAGGGGGCCTTCGGTAACTTCTACTTCTTCACGAATACTCTCGCCCGGTCCACGCCGATTATATTAGCTGGACTTGGAGTAGCTCTGGCGTTCCGCGCCGGCTTCTTCAACATGGGGGCAGAGGGACAAATGATTCTTGGTGGTCTTAGCGCAGCTTTGACCGCATTATATGTGCCGGGACCGGGCTGGCTTGTCTGCATTGCAGCAGTAGCAGCAGGCATGATCGCTGGCGGACTGTACTCCCTGCTGGCGGGCTGGCTGGATGCCCGCTTCGGCATGCATCTGCTCATCACGACATTGCTGCTCAACTATATCGCCTTATGGTTCAGTGGCTATATGGTAGCCTATCCGTTCAAGGATCAGACTGGCTCGGCGGCCATGGCGCAGACGCCCATGCTGGAGCAGGCGACATGGCTGCCGAAGTTGTTCCAAGGGATGGGACTTCATGCCGGATTCGTTATAGCAATCGTTGCTGCGCTGCTGGTCTATTGGTTCACGCAGAGAACCGTGATCGGCTATGAAATCCGCATGTTAGGCAGTAATCCCTCCTTTGCAGCCTATGGAGGCGTCCGTCGGATTCGCATGATGATTCTAACTATGATTGTGAGCGGAGGGCTGGCCGGATTGGCCGGGGCTGGGGAAGTGCTGGGGACCCAATATCGCTTCATTGACGGCTCCTTCTCCTCGGCGAGCTATGCGTGGAGTGGGATTATGGCTACACTACTGGCTCGATCCCACCCGCTTGGTACAGCTGTCGCAGCCATTCTGTTGGCCGCACTTCAGACGGGGTCTATGGGAATGGAGCGGAACACCGATGTGCCGCTAGAGGTAGGAAGTGTAATTCAGGCGGTATTGACACTGTTCGTATCAGCTCAGATCGGGTATGCATTCCTGAAACGGAGAAAGGAGAAGAAGTCCAATGGAACAACTGTTTGATGCCTCCCTGTTCAACTCGACGCTGCGAATGGTCACACCGATCCTGCTGGCAGCGCTCGGCGGAGCATTGTGCTCCCGGGTTGGTGTATTCAATGTAGGCCTGGAAGGACTTATTCTAATCGGCGCCTTCTCCGCTATACTGGGCAACTATCTATTTGGTCATGTGCTGCTTGCTGTAATCTTTTCTATTATAATAGTAGTTCTCTTCTCGGCAATGTTCGCGTTTATTAGCCTTAATCTCAAGGCGAATGCGATTGTTGTCGGGATCTCGCTAAATTTTCTGGCAGCAGGACTGACCACATTCGCACTTCGTGCGATTTTCGATGTAAAGGGTGCCTATTATGACAAGAATATGGTGGGTCTGCCGAAATGGGATATTCCGCTCATTCAGGATATTCCTTGGGTTGGCACGGTATTTTCCGGGCATAGCCCACTAGTGTACTTAGGCATCGTTCTTGCCATTGTGCTTCAATGGTATCTGTTCAAAAGCGTATCCGGCTTCCGTCTGCGCTCTGTTGGCGAGAATCCGGTCGCTGCGCAAAGCATCGGGATCAAGGTGCGCCGTATTCAGTATGGTGCCATCCTGATGTGCGGTGTGCTCTGTGCGCTGGCCGGAGCACAGCTGTCCTTGGGTCAGGTGACGATGTTCACGGAGGGGATGACCGCTGGCCGGGGCTTCATTGCCCTAGTAGCAACGATGCTCGGGCAATCCAATCCATTGGGTGTTATGGCCTCTAGTCTGCTGTTCGGCTTCATGGATGCACTCGGCATTCGATTGCAGGGCTTCTCGCTGCCCACACATTTTACGATGATGCTGCCATATATCGTGACCTTGCTGGCGATGTTCTTCTTCAAGGACAAGACCTACGCACAGGACGCACTGAAGGCAGGCGGCAGCTCGCGCTAAGCTAGTGGGCATTGAGATGAGTGGATTACAGCCAAGAACCGAGGGCTGTGGATCAAGGGTTAAGATGTACAGACACAAATAGCAATCAACGAATGTATGGACTGAGGAGGGAGTAGCTTGCATAACAAGGCTGAGCGACTGAAAAAAACGAAGGCACCCCTGCCGGGTGCCGCTCAAGAGCATGGTGACCGCCTGCCTCCAGGACAGGTGTTGACAGAGAAGTTTCCGATTCTGCACGAAGGGGAAGTGCCAGAATACGACATGACCACTTGGAATTTGAAGGTATTCGGGGAAGTTGAGGAAGAACGCAGCTTCTCCTTCACAGACCTGCTGGCCATGCCACAGGTGAGCATCGTAAGCGACATTCATTGCGTGACACGATGGTCAAAGTTCGATACCCCGTGGGAGGGTATTCGTTTCTCTGACTTTCTGAAGGAGCTGCGGATAAAGCCTGATGCCAAGTATGTCATGATTCATGCGGACCATGACTATGAGACCAATGTTCCTCTAGAGGAGCTACTGCACGATGATGTGCTGCTGGCCTTCAAGTATAACGGTGAACCTCTCACCCCCAAGCATGGTTATCCGTTGCGTCTGGTTGTACCTCAGCTGTACTTCTGGAAGAGTGCCAAGTGGGTGCGGGGGCTGGAGTTTATGAAAGAGGATCGCAACGGATTTTGGGAGAATAATGGCTTCCATCATTTTGCCGATCCGTTCAAGGAACAGCGCTTCTCGGGAGAGGACCTGCCGATCCCAGAGGATGAATGGACGAAAAAGGAGTTTGATTGAGCTATGTTAATGCCTATTTTGCAAATTCACTCCGAGGATGTTCCACCATACGCCATAGTGTGTGGTGATCCTGCACGTGCGGAGAAAATCTCCCGCAAGCTAGACAATGCGCGTGAGCTGGCATTCAGTCGTGAATACAGAACTTTTGTCGGTGCATATGAAGGGGTGAAGATTGCCGTCGTCAGTCATGGTGTCGGATCACCAGGAGCAGCGGTATGCTTCGAGGAGCTTATCCGCGCTGGCGTGAATACGCTCATCCGCGTTGGCACAGCAGGCTCCTACACGGCGGAATACCCTGCGGGCAGCGTTATTGTCAGCACGGCAGCAGTACGTACAGATGGACTGACACGACAGCTCGTACCCGAAGGATTTCCGGCTGTAGCGGATAGCGGGGTGACAGAGGCTCTGTACGCTGCAGCACTTGCCGGCTCTGCTGCTCATTCGGCTGCTGGAAATGCAGAGCCTGGCGAGGCAGTCGGCTCAGCTGAATTTACAGGGTGTAAGGTGGGGAAAGGCATTACGGTGACGTTGGATGCTTTCTTTACCGGAGTGGAAGACATACCGCATCGTAAATTCAAGCTGGCTGGTGCGCTGGCAGCAGAGATGGAGATAGCAGCACTATACATCGTCAGTACGCTGCGTGGAGCACGGGCAGGTGCGATCGTAGCTATTGATGGCTTCGCGGATAGCGATCTGGCTGCCGAGTATGACCCGCATACGAATGCCGTGGCCGCAGCTGTTGAATTGGAGATTGAGGCGGCACTGCGTGCCTTAACTCATGTAGCGCGTCAGGAGGAACAGGGTGCCTGAATGTGCGAATGTCTGATTGCTGACATAATGTAAGAGATGGACTGCTTATGTTACCCGAGGACCGAAATTGGCCTCGGGCCATTCGCGTTGGCTATTGATTAGCCGTCGTATAAGGGAAGAGAGCGGGCGATTTGACACCGATGGTTCAAATGGTTTACTTTGGAGGTAGGCGCTTACATGAGATTGTGCAATGTCACAATTTATGGAAGGTAATGGTGTAGACAACAACAATCTGCCAAAGGAGAGCGTGGCCATGTGGAACTTCATATGGTATGTACTAATCGGGGTTATCATGATATCTGCTATTGTGGTTTTTCTGCAGCGGACTAGAAATCCGCAGGATAGTCACCGTGATCAGGGCGCGCGTGGAGCTAACGTGGTGAAATTCCAGCGTAAGCCTGAGAAGGCACCGAAGACGCAGAAATGCAGCTTTTGCAAAAAGGAAGAGAAGCTTACCTTCTATGCTGGGGATAACGGTCAAATATGGGGTGTATGCAAGAACTGCAAGCCTCAGGCAGAGCGTCGGGATATGCTACCCTTGTAGTTGCAAGCTGATTTTTTATAGTCTGATGATGGGCTTCGATTCGTATATACCGCTCAGAGATGCAGGTGGCTGTCCCTGGCATCTCCGGGCTATGTATAACGTGCCACCATAGTTCCGTCGGTGTCGGTTAGTTGCAATCCACCTTGTGGGGTGGAACAAAGCATTCCCGGCAACGTGGCTCATAAGCCTCGGAATCGCCAATCATGACGATCGGACCTACCTTTGCGGGTTCACCGTTCACAATACGCTGTGTGAAGTTTGCCTCAGCACTGCCGCACACTGCGCAGAATGAGCTTAGCTTCTCAATGTCATCGGCCATAGCCAGCAAGCCACCAATGTAGCCGAACTCTTTACCTCTGTAATCCATATTCAGACCATCGACAATGACATGCTTGCCGCAATAGGCCAATTCCTGCACAAGCTGCATGATTGGACGACTAAAGAACTGCACCTCGTCAAAGGCAACCACATCCGCATCCTTCGTTTCGACCAGAATCTGCTGTACCGTCTCCTCAGTCAGCTTACGAGGAATAGAGATAGCAGGGAGCCTGTAGCCAATGCGGCTCACAATCTCATCCTCGGCATATCGGTTATCCTCTGCCGGCTTGTACGCTACTACCTTGCGACGCCCGTACTTCATGAGCTTCTGGCAGCGGCGGATCAGTTCTCCGGATTTCTCACTGAACATGGGACCCGTAATTACGGTAATACGTCCTCTAGACAATACGATTCTCCTCTCTTTCCTAACAACAAGACATACAAGGCTTAATATGCAACTTGCGAACCTCTATCCGAAGAAAACGCCATTATAGATTACCATACCGCAAGCTCACGTTCCAGATAAAATCATACAATGGTGATCGATCCCAGTGCTGTTGCTATACGCCTAACCTATCCTGTATTGTATTCGAAAGTCCCCGGGGGGTTCTGCTTTCGGTCTTCTGGTGCTTATGGTCAAGAGACTCCATATATGGATTGCTCATTGCTATGACACTTTGCCACATGGTAAGGTAAGGTGATACGAACAACAGAAAAGGTGATGTGTCATGGCAGATCAAGCTAAGGATTACACGGCTCGAATAGAGGAGCTTCGGCAGAACGGGCAGCTAAGTCCACAGGCAGGAGAGCTGATTGCTCAAATGGCTGCCAAGATTCAGGAGCTGGAGCAACGTAATGAGCGTTTACGGAAGGCAGTACGAGCACAGTCCGGGACGCCGCGCATGTCGAGTAAGCTCAAGGATGCCCTTTATGAATAGTCCATGTTACATAGGAAGCGTAAGGATAATAAGAACGGATAGAAGCTACTGTACACGACGATTGCCCAGCGCTCCGCTGTCATGAGCAGCAATCATACGTGTCTCTTTCGTTTGCGCAGATTTGTAAATGGTTAAAATTTTCATAAATACCGAATGGAATAATGGATATCAATGCATTCAAATATGTATGTAACGGAGGAAGCTATGACGATTAATTGTGATGTGGCGGTGCTTGGTGGAGGAACTGGTGGTTATGTGGCGGCGATTCGCGCAGCCCAATTGGGCAAGGAGGTCGTCATCATCGAACAGGACAAGCTTGGAGGGACCTGTCTGCACCGCGGATGTATTCCGAGCAAGGCGTTGCTGCGTAGTGCAGAGGTGTATGCGACTGTCAAGGAAAGTGCTGCCTTCGGCGTGGAGACTGCGGGTGCTACGCTTGTGTTCCCCAAAGTACAGGAACGCAAGGAACAGGTAGTTCAGCAGCTGCACCAAGGGGTGCAATATCTGATGCGCAAGAACAAGATTACGGTACTGAAGGGAACAGGGCGCGTCATTGGGCCTTCGATCTTCTCGCCGAAGAGCGGTTCCATTGCCGTGGAGCTGGAGGATGGAGAGATGGAGACCGTCGTGTCAGGCAATTTGATCATTGCCACGGGCTCCCGACCACGTCAGCTTCCAGGACTTGAACCCGATGGACAGTATATCATGAGCAGTGATGAAGCGTTGACGATGGATGCCCTACCAGCTTCCATTATTATTGTCGGCGGCGGCGTTATAGGTGTGGAATGGGCTTCGATGCTGAATGACTTTGGGGTGGAGGTTACCATTGTGGAGGCTGCTCCCCGCTTGCTGCCTGCTGAAGATCCGGATGTGTCCAAGGAGCTACAGCGCCTGCTAAGCGCACGTGGGGTCAAGATTCTGACGAGCTGTGAGCTTCTGACAGATAGCTACGGCAAGGACGAGGAAGGCGTCCAGATTGACATCAGACAGGGCGAGAAGACACAGACGTTGAGCGCGGTGAAGCTACTGGTGTCTGTCGGCAGACAAGCCAATGTAGAGAATATCGGATTGGAAAATACAGATATCCGCGTCGTGAACGGCTTCATAGCCGTGAATGCGGATTATCAGACGCATGAGCCTCATATTTATGCGATCGGGGATTGCATTGGAGGGGTACAGCTTGCCCATGCTGCCAGCCATGAAGGGATTGCTGCGGTTCATCACCTGTCCGGAGAACAAGCTCACCACACACCTGAGCACATGATTCCGCGTTGTGTGTATACCCGTCCTGAGACGGCCAGTGTGGGGCTGACGGAGGAACAGGCCAAGCAGGCTGGACGTGAGATCAAGGTGGGCAAATTCCCATTTCAAGCGATTGGAAAATCACTTGTATACGGCAGCAAAGATGGCTTCGTGAAGGTGATAGCTGACCGTGAGAGCAATGATATTCTTGGTGTGCATATGATCGGTACCCATGTAACGGATCTAATCAGCGAGGCTGCACTTGCACAGCTGCTTGATGCTACACCATGGGAGGTCGGCCAGCTCGCATATCCGCATCCGACGCTCTCCGAAATTCTTGGAGAAGCGATGCAGGCGGTAGATGGGAAAGCGATTGGAATCTAGCCTTGAAATCGGATGATGCAAAATGCTGAAGCAGGTGTTTTCTTTTTCGGGAGAAAACGATTATAATAGGGTTAAGCCAAGTCTTAGTACCAGGTTTTAAGACAAGACGGTATGAGTACTTGAATGCAGGCTGTATAACTCGGGAGGTGTCTCCATGAATGCAAAAAGTGCTGTGCACAGCAAGCAAAGGCATGAACAGTTAGGATTGACAGATGAGCAAGCTATTGAAATGTATAGATTCATGCTGCTGGCGCGTACGTTCGACGAGCGTAATCTGCTGCTGCAGCGTGCAGGCAAGATCAATTTTCACGTATCCGGGATCGGGCAGGAGGCTGCACAAGTAGCGGCGGCTTTTGCTCTGGACAGGGAGCACGATTATTTTCTACCCTACTACCGTGACTATGGGTTCGTCCTATCGGTAGGTATGACCGCTCGTGAACTAATGCTATCTGCCTTTGCGAAGGCAGAGGACCCGAACAGTGGCGGCAGACAGATGCCAGGGCACTTCGGAAGCAAAAGACTGCGGATCGTCACGGGCTCTAGCCCGGTAACGACGCAGGTTCCACATGCTGTGGGGATTGCTCTGGCTGCGAAGATGCAGAAGAAGGACATTGTATCCTTCGTGACCTTCGGTGAGGGCTCCAGTAACCAGGGAGATTTTCATGAGGGCTGTAACTTTGCCGGTGTCCACAAGCTGCCAGTCATTATTATGTGTGAGAACAACCAGTATGCGATCTCTGTGCCTGTGCACAAGCAGCTCAGCGGCAAGGTTAGCGATCGTGCGCTTGGATACGGCTTCCCAGGTATTCGCGTGGACGGCAATGATGCCTTTGCAATCTATGAGGCAGTCAAAGAAGCACGTGAACGCGCCATTCGTGGCGAAGGTCCGACGCTGATCGAGGCCATGATGTACCGTCTGTCCCCGCACTCCACTTCAGACAATGATCTGGCTTACCGAACCAAGGAAGAGGTGGACGAGAATTGGAAGAAGGATGGACTGCTGCGAATGAAGACGTATCTGATTGATGCTGGCATCTGGGATGAACAGCGGGATCAGGAGCTGAAGACAGAGCTGCTTCAGGTAATGAAGGATGCTATCGAATATGCGGACAAGGCGCCGTTTCCTCAGCCTGAGGATACACTTCTGCACGTGTATGCGGACAGCAGCGGAGAGGGGCAATAGCACATGGCTGTAATGGAATATATTGATGCCATTCGGTTGGCAATGAAGGAAGAGATGGAGCAGGACGAGACAGTGTTCGTGCTCGGTGAGGATGTTGGCGTCAAGGGTGGCGTCTTTACGACCACCAAGGGACTGATGGAGCAATTCGGGGAGATGCGGGTTATGGATACCCCTCTGGCCGAATCCGCAATTGCCGGCGTAGCGATCGGGGCGGCCATGTACGGTATGAAGCCTGTTGCAGAGATGCAGTATTCCGATTTCATGCTGCCAGCAACGAACCAGATCATCAGTGAAGCGGCCAAAATCCGCTACCGCTCGAACAATGACTGGAATTGCCCGATCGTGGTCCGTGCGCCGATTGGCGGCGGTATCTTCGGTGGGCTCTACCATTCTCAGTGTCCGGAATCCATCTTCTTCGGAACACCAGGCCTGAAGATTGTAGCGCCGTATTCGCCTTATGATGCCAAGGGATTGCTGAAGGCAGCTATTCGTGATCCTGACCCAGTGTTGTATTTTGAGAACAAGAAGAGCTACAAGCTGCTTAAGGGTGAGGTGCCTGAGAGCGATTATATCGTTCCGATCGGGGAAGCGAATCTACTGCGAGAAGGGGATGACATTACGGTCATCAGCTACAGTCGTACGCTACAATTCGTGATGGAAGCAGCTGCGGAGCTGGAGAAGGAGCAGGGCATAACTTCTCATGTACTTGATCTGCGCACCTTGCAGCCACTTGATCGTAATGCCATCATTGAAGCTGCTCGTCATACAGGTAAGGTACTGATCGTCCATGAGGACAACAAGACGGGCGGAGTTGGCGCAGAGGTCTCTGCGATTATAAGTGAGGAATGTCTCTTTGATCTAGATGCGCCAATCGCTCGCCTGTGCGGGCCAGATGTACCTGCAATGCCGATTAGCCCACCGATGGAGAAGTTCTTTTTATTGAACAAGGACAAGGTGAAGGAAGCCATGCAGGAGCTTGCTCTGTACTAGGCTAGTACGAGAGAGGCCCCTTAAGTGACATCACAATTAGCACGAATGTGCGGCGTGAAGCCGTGTAGTCGAGAACTGATGGATGTAAATCAAGGAGTTGAAGAACATGTCTGACAACAAGCAGTGGACTGATGTAGTCATGCCGCAGCTAGCGGAATCACTCGTCTCTGCTACCATTGCCAAATGGCTCAAGCAGCCTGGGGAGCAAGTGGAACAATATGATCCGATTTGTGAGGTCATTACCGATAAAGTAAACGCGGAGATTCCTTCAACCGTAGATGGAATCATGGGCGAGCATCTGGCTGTAGAGGGGCAAGTAATTGCAGTCGATGAGATCATCTGTCGCATCCAGACTTCAGAGGGAGACGGAGCAGTCCAGTCTGCGCAGCAGCCTGAGCATAGCCCTGTCGCTGCTGAGCTAGAAGCTGAGAACGGTGCTGATCAATCAATGCGTAATCGCTATTCTCCGGTAGTCCAGTCGCTGGCGGCTCAGCACGGAATTCAGTTGAGCAACGTCACAGGCACAGGAATTGGTGGGCGTATTACCCGCAAGGATGTACTGGCGTATGTGCAGCGGAAGGGTACAGTTGCTCCGCAAGCGAGTAAACCAGCCCAAGCGGGCATAGCTGTGGAAGCACCAAGAACCAATGTCAATAGTGCTGCCTCCGTCCCCGGCGAACAGGCGACTGCTACGCTCGGAGATGCTGCAATACCTGTTCGTAACAGCGGAATTCATCTGACGGAGATGCCGAAGATTCCTACGATCGAGGTCGAGGACGATCCTACAGGCAGAAGTGAATATTATATTGATGTGACGCCGATTCGCAATGCAATCGCTCGTAATATGCGCCAAAGTGTGTCAGAAATTCCGCATGCCTGGACCATGATCGAGGTTGACGTGACGAATCTGGTTATGCTGCGCAATAGCATTAAGGATGAATTCAAGCGCAAGGAAGGCATTAATATTACTTATCTGGCCTTCTTACTGAAGGCCGTAGTGAATGCGATCAAGGATTATCCGATCATGAATTCCTTCTGGGCCGTGGATAAAATTATCGTGAAGCGGGATATCAATATCTCGCTGGCAGTCGGCACGGAGGACTCCGTATTGACTCCGGTTATCCAGAAAGCAGATCAGAAGAACATTGCAGGGCTGGCCCGCGAAATTGATGATCTGGCGCGCAAGACCCGCGAGGGCAAGCTGAAGCTGGACGATATGCAGGGCGGGACATTTACGGTAAACAACACGGGCTCCTTTGGCTCCATCCTGTCGTATCCCATCATCAACTATCCGCAGGCTGCGATTCTGACGTTTGAATCTATCGTTAAGAAGCCTGTAGTTATAAATGACATGATTGCGGTTCGCTCGATGGCCAACCTCTGTCTGTCTCTGGATCATCGTATTCTGGATGGCGTCATCTGTGGACGATTCCTGCAGCGTGTGAAAGAGAACCTGGAGAGCTATTCTTTGGAAACCAAGCTGTATTAAAAAAACTGTATGTAGTCAGTCTTATTCAATTGGGCAGTATTCGGATGAACAAGGCGCGCGGCTTCTTCGTGTCGCCGAAGAGAGAAGGGTACAGGCTGTGAACAGACGTCCGCTTGAAGTCAGCTATATACCAACAATGCCGTATGGAGAAGCATGGGAATTGCAAAAGGAGATCGTGCAGGCGCTTGACCAGGGCTCAAGACAGGAAGCGCTGTTGCTGCTGCAGCACCCTCCAACGTACACCATCGGTTCGCAGCGTCATCCTGAGCACCTGCTGCTGAGCACAGAGCAGTTAGAGGCAAAGGGAATCTCGGTATTCGAGATTGACCGTGGCGGCGATATTACGTATCATGGTCCGGGACAATTGGTCGGCTATCCACTGTTGATGCTCGGCTATGGACAAGACCTGGATTTGCACGGATATTTGCGATCGCTGGAGCAGGTCATTATCGACCTGCTTGGTGAGTATGGTCTGGAAGGGACACGCAAGCCAAGCTACACAGGAGTATGGATCGGAGATCGCAAGATCGCCGCGATCGGGGTCAAGTTCAACCGCTGCAAGCACCGCAGAGGCTTCATTACCAGCCACGGCTTCGCATTCAATGTGGAGGAAGGTGTGGAGCAGGACGGCTTCAGCGGGATTGTTCCGTGCGGTATTCAGGATTATGGAGTAACCTCGCTGGAAAGCGCTCTGGGTCAGAGCATCAGCGTAGAACAGGTAGCGCAGGACATTTTGCCGCACTTTGTGCGCAATTTTCCCTACGATATTCAGAGAATTCATTCATGATAGACCTAGACAGACCCAATATGTCTTCATAGATCAGATTGTGAGGAAGTCCACAGCGTATGTGGGCTTCCTTTTTTGTTGAAACGGACTAGATGTCCAAATCATACATAGACTCAGGAAGGAGTAACAAAGATTGCTTCAAATCACTACAGTTCACTGGAGCTCAGTATAAATTGCTACAATTCCAGATATTCAAAAATAGGTGTTCACATTTATACCAACCAGCTTCCCATGTAAGTCTAATGACTCATACAAAATGGCAACAGAAGGGGACGAATCAACCATTTTTGGCGGGTAGTGTCGCTCGGACTTAGGGCGCTATGCTATGATGAAAATATGAGAACATACGATCTGTTTCGCGGAAGGGAGAACAACCATGCTAGAGATGATCAAGCCTCCGGCTGAGACACTATACGAGCAGGAGCTGAGGGCTCTGCGCGAGGAGGATACAGGTAGAAGACCGCCGAATTGGCTGCTGTCACCTATGTATGTGAGAGACTTCATTATAGGCAGAGACAAGCCAGTGATGTTGGATGGACAGGAGGTTCAGATAACACGCAAATTTTACGGTAACGATGTATTGATTGAGCGGGCTATCGTAACGCTGGCCGGGAATCGGGGACTGATGCTGGTCGGAGAGCCAGGAACGGCCAAGACAATGCTGAGCGAGCTATTATCTGCGGCCATCTCGGGCACCAGTCTGAATACAGTACAGGGAACGGCGGGAACGACGGAGGATATGATCAAGTATTCCTGGAACTATGCCATGCTGCTCGATCAGGGACCGTCTGAGGCTGCGCTTGTGCCGTCGCCTTTATACCAGGGAATGAAGCAGGGGATGATTACTCGCTTTGAGGAGATTACACGCTGTCCCTCCGAGGTACAGGATAGTCTCATAAGCATCCTGAGTGACAAAGTACTCAGCATACCGGAGCTGGAAAGTGGGGTATTGTTCGCGAAGCCTGGCTTCAATGTCATTGCTACGGCGAACATTCGTGACAAAGGTGTCAACGAGATGAGCGGAGCACTCAAGCGGAGATTCAACTTTGAGACGATTCATCCAATAGGCAATGTCAAGATGGAAGCACACATTATCGAATCTCAGGCCAAAAATCTGCTGCAGCATAATGGTGTTGAAGTAGAGATTGAGCAGGATGTTGTGGAGCTGCTGGCTACGACCTTTATGGAGCTGAGAAAGGGCCAAAGCCGCGAGGGCTACAAGCTGGATATGCCACAGGCCACACTGAGTACGGCAGAAGCTGTATCTGTCTATGTGCAGAGCGCCATGACCTCTTACTATTATGAGGATCGACCTGTTACCATGGATCGACTTGTGCAGAATATGCTGGGAACGGTGGCTAAGGAGAGCGACAAGGATTTGTCAGTGCTCAAGGGTTATTTCAGCAAGGTCGTGAAGGAACGTGCCAGAGAGGACGAGCTATGGAAGGCTTACTATGAGGCGAGAACATGGATTCGCTGATGTCTGTCGCGAAGGGGGATAACAGGACGGACAAGCATTCTACGGATTCGAACATTTCCATGACTATGTCGCACCATTCCACAATGGACGATCTCTCCGCGCTAGCCTCTGAGGAGTCGGGTGTATCTATGGAACAGCTAGATCTGCTATATCGTGAGCAGGTATTTAATTTGTCATCTAACGTAGTGTATTTTCCGGTACGTCATCATAGCCCGGCTTGCTCGTTTCACTTATTCCAAGCAATAGAAGCCTATAAGCCCCAAATTATATTAATTGAAGGCCCGGAGAGTGCGGACCCGTTAATTCAAGTATTGACGGATGAGGCAACTGTACCGCCTGTAAGTCTATATTGTACATACGAGACCAATGTGGAAAAGGCGGCCTTCTACTACCCGCTATTGAGCTACTCTCCTGAATATGTGGCGATGAGGGAGGCTGTGCGTCAGAACATTCCTGTCCATTTCATTGATCTGGATGTTCGCCCCCGCTTCCTGAAAGCTCAGTCTGAAGCTGATATTCTCGCTGAGAAGGAGGGACAAGAACAAGGCAGAGACAGGTCATCCTTGCAGGATGAGACGCTACTCACCTCCTCGGCATTCATGGACAAGCTGTGCGAGAGCCTGAATTGTCGCAACTTCGATGAGTTGTGGGAGAGATTGTTCGAGATTCGTGGTCTACAGCTCCGTACGACTGATTTTGCTCGTGAAGTATTCACCTATTGCACCTTATCGCGTATGTGCTATACGTTACAGCGCCTTCAGGAGGAAGGGGAGCTAGAGCGGGAGCAGAACATGAGGCGTCACATCAGTCAGGCTGTTCAGAATTATGAGCGGGTCCTGGTGGTAACGGGTGGCTTTCATACGTATGGTCTACTGCATCGAGGACTGAAGGAGAGCGGAGGTCTGGAAAGGCAAGCAGAAGAAGTGGGTAAGACTACGTCTAAAGAAGCGTCAAAAGATGTGTCAAAAGATCTGTCAAAAGATCTGTCAAAAGATCTGTCAAAAGATCTGTCAAAAGATCTGTCAAAAGATCTGTCTAAGGATGTGTCTGAGGAGGTCGAGACAACCGCTACTACATCTTCATCTGAATCCACAGCTGGTACTTCTGAAGCAGCCCTGGCGACTCATGATTCTGGCGCTGTGAGCTCAGTTCAGTATACGAAGCAGATGTACCCCATGATCTATACCTTTGCCGAAGCCGATCGACTGAATGGCTACGCTAGTGGTATGCCATATGTGAACTATTATGAGCTGGCATGGACCCATATTGAGCGGTCGAGACAAGAGCCCTATACACGTACATCGCTGCAGCTGCTGACAGCATTGACCCACAGGCTACGTGAACAGAAGCAGCATGTATCTACCAGTGATGCTATTGAGGCTTATGCGATGTTACAGGGATTAGCTCACCTGCGCAGCAAACACGAGGGAGGAGTCTATGAGCTGCTGGATGCAGTGCTATCCGCCTTCGTCAAGGGTGAGTATTCGATCGCCACGTCTGAACCCTTCACGAGGCTGAAGGAGCTGTTAACGGGAGACAAGATTGGTCAGATTGCGCCCAATGATTGGCTTGTTCCCATTGTGGAGGACTTCAAGCGTCATGCTGCTGCGGCTAAGCTACAGATTAAAACGACAGCCAGACATAAGAAAACACTGGATTTGTACGCGCGACCTGACCATCGACGGATTAGCCAATTGCTGCATTGCGTGAGCTTTCTGGTGCCAGAGTTCGCCGAGAAGAATGCAGGCCCTGATTGGCTGGGCAATCGGAACATGAACCTTGTGCGCGAGACGTGGACATATTCCTACTCAGCATTGATTGAGGCAAGATTAATTGAGAATTCGATATTTGGCGGTACACTTCAGGCCGCAGCTGTACGCAAGCTGGAAGAAGCGGCGACGGAGATACCGGGGCATCATAGTGGACGGCTGGCAGATCTGCTTCTGCACGCTCTTCTCATGGGGCTGCAGGAGCTCGCGAGCAGTCTCTATGGGCTTGTACGCGCTGCACTGCGCATGGATGGCAGTCTACTGTCGTTATGCCAGACGCTGCGAGTCCTATACCGCCTTCAACAGCATGGAGTACTGCTGGGTCTTCGTGATGATGAGCAGCTTCCGCAGCTGCTTGTTGAGGCATATCGTTTAGCGGTGGACAGGTTGCCTTCCATTATAGGGACAGCACCCGATGAGCACAACGACATCGTTGAGGGGCTGAAGCTGCTTGCGATGCTGTCCTCTACGCCCGATGAGCTTTTCGATAGTAGGTTCAGAGAACAGTTGACAACGCTACTGGAGGAGGAGCTGCCGCCATTGCTTGAGGGCGTATGTATGGCGCTAGCTGTGTCTGCAGGGGATCGTAGTCGCGCAGAGATCGCACAACGAACGAGAGGATATGTTCGTGGTACGCCAGAACAGGTCCAGAAGTCTGCGCTCTATCTACAGGGACTATTCACGGCTGGACGTGATGTGTTCCTATATGATGATGAGTTGCTGATCGAGGTCAATCGTCTTCTGGAGGAGCTTCCGCATGAGGAGTTTATTGCTATGGTAGCGGAATTAAGGCTTGCGTTTACCTACTTCACTCCTATGGAGACCTCACTGATTGCAGACCGTGTGGCACATTTGCTGAATTCACAGGATGCCTTGCTGGAGGAAGCGGGTGTGGAGGAGCAAGAGCTGCTACGTGCCCAGGCCCTTGATGACGCATTGCGAAAGGAGTTCATCACATGGATGCTGATCAACACGAAGTAGATGATGGAGTAATACAGCGTACTTCTACAGCGACAAACGCCAAGTCAGGGTCGACAGAACTACTGAATCGATGGCGATTATTACTGGGAGCCTCGGCAGAAGAGAGTCTGTCGCAGAATTCAGAATATAGCTATGATGATTACTCTTATACGGAACTGGATGAGGTACTGGGCTATCTGTATGATCGTGAATATAGCGAGGAGCAGGGCTTCCGTCGTGAAGGGGGACAAGGAGCTCCCCAATTGACGGTACCAGATTGGCTGCACAAGATCAGAACACTTTTTCCCAAGACAACGGTAGAGGTATTGGAGAAGCAAGCGCTGGAGCGCTACGGCCTGTCAGAGCTACTGACGGATCGGAAGCTTCTGGAGTCACTAGAACCCAATATGAATCTGCTCAAAAATATTATGCAGTTCAAAGGTCGCATGAAGGGTGAGGTGCTACGTAGCGCTAAGGACATCGTGCGTACAGTCGTAGAGGATTTGCGCCGCCGGTTGGAGCTTGAGGTACGTTCCAGCATTTTGGGCAAGAAGAGTCGCTATGTGAGCAGTCCCGTAAAGTCGCTGCGTAATCTGAATATGAAGAAGACCATAACCCGAAATCTCAAAAACTATGATAAAAAACGCGGCAGATTCGTCATTGATCGTCTTTATTTTGATGGAAGTGTCCAGACCTACAATAAATGGAACATCGTCATTGCTGTCGATGAAAGCGGGAGTATGCTGGATTCTGTTATTTATAGTGCAGTCATGGCGAGTATCTTCCATAGTCTGAATGCGTTGCGTACTCATCTGATTATTTTTGATACCGAGGTGGTGGATCTCAGTGATCGGCTGGAGGACCCGGTTGATCTGCTGATGAGTGTCCAGCTTGGTGGGGGGACGCATATTACCAAGGCACTTCGTTATGCGGAACGTCTTATGGATAACCCGGGCAAGACGATTTTTGTATTGGTAAGTGATCTGGAGGAAGGTTACCCGCTTCCATATATGTATAAGGCCTGCAAGGATATTGTAGACGCGGGAGCAAAGCTACTCGTGTTAACAGCGTTGGATTTCAGCGGTGAAGCAGTATACAACCGGAATGCTGCCCAGGCCTTGAGCAATATCGGAGCCGAGGTTGCAGCTATTACACCGAACGAGCTGGCGGAGTGGGTTGCTGGGGTCATTCGTTAGATTACACACGGTTGCTTGTGTACATGAATCATCATTAGAATGGGAGGGCTAGATTATGCTAAAGGAAACTTTAACGGAGCAATCATTAGTAGACAAGACACTGGAGCTGTATGGGAAGGATAATCGCCTGACGAAGCAGGATATCGAGCAGATTCGAAATTATGTAATGGGCAAAGAAAGTACAGTTCCAAGGCTCAGCTCAATTTCCAATTTCTCTTTCAGTACCATAGATTACCTGGAGAAGCTATTCAAGCAGGAGACCAGCGATGAAGCTCTTCGCTTATCCGCAGTGATCCTGACGAATAAAGGTCTTAGCTGGGGAGAATATCTGATTCCTGTCATCTTCCGTAATCAGATCTATCCAGTCGGTCTAGGCAAGACGAGTAAGAATGGAGCAGAACGTATGGAACGAATGCAGCCCATTATGGACAAGCTCTCGTCTTACCTTGGAGAAGCCGAGATGAACAGGCTGATTGAAAAACAATTGGGACAAGGTGAGATGCGTGCTCGTAGTGCGGTCACTCCGCATCAATTGATACAAGCCTTGCTCCTGCTGAGACTTTACTATCAAGCTAACGCGAATCAGGCGCAGGAGGGGTTGAAGAGAATTCCGGAATGGCTGCGGTTGGTAGTGACTGAGGATGCAGACGAATTACGCAAGCAGTTACATACGGCGATGGAGCCAATTATTCTACGGCGGGCAGATTACCGGGATAGACATAATGCGACCACTGTGGATCTGAATGCAGAGTGGGTTTCAGAGCGTCGTGCACAAGTAGTTGCTACTCATTTCCCTGACAGCACTGCGAATGCCAAAGAATTGCTGCCGAGGACTACACTGATCGATACGTTGTATCTGATAACTGCTGCTCTCCTGTATCGCTGCAACCTCCATGGTGGAAAGGACAGGATGCTGGCCAGTCAAGAGGAGATCGATCACGTACTGCTGGAAGCAGTACGACTGTTGCATGAGGTATGCCCACTGGAGGTTCGCAGCCATCTTCTGAGGATGGATTATAACTCCTCCAAGCCAGATGAGTTGCTTGAGGGGCTGCTGCCTACGGATGAACCCTTTTCATTCATCGAGCAGTTGGCAGACTCGTTCAAATACAACATGATTACTTGGCGAAAGCTGCTAGACATGATCCCGGGACATTTGGAGGAGAGTCATCGGGCTTACGAGATTTTGGAGAATCCTTTTTTGAAGCTGATTATCCATACCGTGCTTGCCGACCAGGGGGAACCACTTCCAAAAGGTGCTGGAACCGTAGAGCAGGCTATTATAGCTAATTTGCGAAATAAGGCATTCAGTGGACGCTTTGGATTGATGCTGGCTCGTTACCTCGAAGGTGAGCTTACTCTTGAGGAATATTGGGGCGACCAGCAGAACCATGGACTATTCAACAGACTGAACAAGGATATGAACCGCAAGCAACTCGTCATTGCACTGTCCTTCCTGCCGCTGGAGTCCGAGGCGACTCGTCGTCTTGCGAGCCTAATCTCGTACAAGGGCGTCAATACACTGGAATGTGTCTCGGAGCTGTATCGCTCTTATGCTTTTGACGGACAGAAGGTACTGGAGACCTACGCAGATCATCCCGAGGTAGATCACCAGAAGCTGCTTGAAGCGCTTGTCTGGCTGAACGGAGTAACGGGCGATACGTATGACTATAACTTTATGGGGGAAGAGGCTTATCAGCGTCTGCTCCACACGTATCCAGAGGCTGTGCTTGGAAAATATGATGAGCTCTCTACGGATGCACGGGAGTTGTTCCTGAGCACCATGCTGTCATCATGGGAGCAGCAGCCAGCTGAATTAATGACAAAGGTGTTCCTGAAGGGGTTGAATGATTCGTCCAAAAAACTCCGCAAACAGATCACTGCAGCCTTCACGGATCGTGTAGATCTTCAGTTGTATAAGGATGTGTATCTTGCCAGTAAAAAATCAGGCATCAAGGAGCAGGTGCTGAATCTGATACGTCGACTTCCTGAGGCCAAGGATGCGTACACCGAACTGCTGTCGAAAGAGAAAAATAGCGCTCTGCGCGAGCTTATTCAGGTGCTACTGGATACGGCGGGGCAAGGTCCGGCACAGGCACATGCTGCTCTGGCAAGACAGGCGGATGATAAGAAGAAGTCCCGCCTGAGCTGGCTCTCGCTGGCGGATCTACCGCTGCTCAGGGATACTGATGCTCAGCCGCTGAGCCAGGATATTCAGGTATATGTGCTACTGCAATCCTTGGAATACAACTCAGGGCCGAATGAAATGCTGGAGGAGATGAATGTTTATGTGCAAGCTGCCTCCCTGGCAGACTTCAGCAGTGAGCTTATACAGCAATGGCTCCAGATAGGGGCTCCTGCGAAAGAGAAGTGGGTATTGTATCTGGGTGCAATGTTCGGAGACCGCAGGCTGGTAGATTTGTTAAGTAGGGAAATCAAAGGCTGGTCTGAGAGCGGACGAGGGGCTATTGCAGCCGAGTCTGTCAAGGTTATGTCCTACGTCAAGGATCTATCTGCCCTGATGACCATCGACAAGCTGGGGCGTACCATTAAGAATCGTCAGGTAAAGACGGCGGCGGCGGAAGCGCTGCAGATGGCAGCAGAGAATGCTGGATTGACACAGGAGCAGCTGGAGGATCGACTCATTACTGCGCTTGGTTTTGATAGTACAGGTACACAGCGTCTCAGCTATGGAGCCCGATCCTTCCTCGTCAAGGTGAATCGTGATTATCAATTGAGCGTACTGAATGAAGAGACAGGTAAGGTGGTCAAGAGTCTGCCTGCACCAGGTGAGAAAGATGATGCCGAGCAGGCAAAGGAAGCAAAGATCCGCTTCACTCAGCTCAAGAAGGACCTGAAGACCATGGTTACGTTGCAGTCACAGCGGCTGGAAGAATCCTTGTCCAAACAGCGACTGTGGTCTACCCAGGAATGGACGGATTTGTTCGTTAACAATGTGATTATGCATCACTTTGCCGTAGGACTTGTGTGGGGCGTCTATGAGAACGAACAGCTCAAGGATACTTTCCGATACATGGACGACGGAACCTTCAACACGGTTGATGAAGAGGAATACGAGCTGGGGGCAGATGTCCGGATTGGACTCGTGCACCCGTTGGAGCTTGATCAGGAGCAGCTTGAGGCCTGGAAGACTCAGCTTCAGGATTATGAAATTGAACAGCCCTTCGAGCAGTTGGAGCGTACCGTATATATTGTCGCAGAGGATGAGAGGAAGTCGCGTGAGTATGCTCACTTGCCTGCCGAAGAGTATTCTCCGACTGCCCTCCCCAAGACGCTTGAGAAATATGGCTGGTATAAAGGTGCCCCTGCAGATGGTGGCTTCTACCACGAGATGTACAAGGCGTACGGCGAATTGATTGTCGAGCTGCAATTCAGTGGAACCAGTGTTGTGTACTATGAGGGCCTGGAGGATATTACACTTACCTCGCTGGAGTTCTATCGCAATCGGAACAATAAATACCACTCCTATTATAGGGATGAGGCTATGGAGCTAGAGCGTGTACCCGCTCGTGTGTACAGTGAGACCATCTATGATATTTTGCGTGCCACAGGACGGTAATAGCAACTGCTCGGTGAGAGCAGTATAGGAAGCGCATCAAGGCAGCGGTGTAGCTGCGGCGAACAGGAGGAGGACGGCGCATGGATGATGCTGGCTATAGGTTGCAATTTAATCAATTTATCGACTTATGCACAGCGGATTATTTGATCCGTTATGCCAATAAAGGGTTGTACAATCGCGCGCTTAAGGAAATAGCCAAGGGTACCCGTGTTGATTATACCTTTCTGCCTGCGTCGGTGAGCTGCCAGCTTGATGATGGAACGACATGTAAGCTGTATGACACGCTAGAGAAATGGGAATGCAGTTGTCCATCTGAAGCTATATGCAAGCACATTCTAACCTCCGTGTTATATTATCAGCAGCAGCTCATGGAGAGCCGAGAGGAACCGGAAGGAACGGCTTCGCAGGTGGAGAGTAGCATGGTGGATGTGCAAGTCTCAGCACAGGTTCCAATGGAGACTGACGCGAACGCAGTATCCCAGATAACCAAACCAACCCATGCAACACCGTCCCCTCTAGCTGTTCAACCCAAGGTCGATTTTAGCTGGCTGCTGACCCCGGAACCTGAATCTCTGATTGCTGGTTTTAAGCCGGCAATTCTGGAAGAAGTGGTGTTCCGGTTGAAGTATGAGGAGCCACTGGAGGTCAAGCATGACTCCTTGTTGACAGTACGATTAGCCAGACGAGAAGTAGAGGTATCCTTCACAGGGAAGCCTGAACCGGCGAAGGCTCTGTGCTCAGCTAAGGGTAAGGAGGGAGACCTGCTTCGACTAGAGGCGTTGCTGCGCTATCGTAGAATGCATGGTCTGAAGGATATCGAAGCCTTGAATTCCTCGTTGTATTCTGTCCGCTATTCTATGCAGGCAGTTCGTGAGTGCCGTAGACTCCTTCAGGAGCTGCTGTTGACAGGACTAGCCAGATTGCCAGAGAGTATGCTGGCCCGGCTTGAGATTGCCGCGGTGACAGCCCATAGCGGGGAGCTTCCTGAAGTAGAACGGCAGTTGCGTGGATTGAAGGGGGATCTAGAGCTGTTCTTCAACAGACATATCCGGAGCTCCATGGGGGTACTCCTGGACCGCATAACCCGATTGGAACTGACCCTCAAGCTATTGGGTGAACAGCAGCTGTCATTACCTCAACTATCCGAGCTGGCAGGCGAATATCGCTCCCGTTACCATACTGTGCCTCGTCTGCAGCTGTATGGACTGGGGGCGGAGCCCTGGGAGAGTCGTTCCGGCTATCGGGGAATTACTTACTATTTTTATTGCCCGGATGATCAAGGTATATATACTTATACCGATGCTCGACCGGTGTTCTATGAAAAGAACGAGTTCGCGTTCGGAGTGCATTATGCATCCTTTGCCCCATGGTTGCCAGGATTAACAATGGATCGTCTATCCAGAGAGCAGCTGGAGTTTAGGCAAGTGAAAGTAAATCGCGACCACAGGCTATCCTCGTCGGATTCGGCAGTGCTTGAATTGCTGCCACGAAATCGAATTGAGGAGATTCCGCTAGAGGGGGACTTGTTCAAAAGTATTTCACAGTTGGAAGGAGCCTCACGGCAGCCAAAACTATTTGCTGCCCGAACGGAGCAATTGGTTGTGCTGAAGCTTGAACGCATCGTGGATCGTTATTTTGATCAGTTGGCACAAGAGCTGATTCTGATTGGGGAAGATACGGACCAACTCAGGGTGACAATGACGATTCCCTATGATCAGGAATGGAAGACGGCTATCAAAGCATTGGAGAAGGATAATCGCACCCAGGAGCTGGAGCATTTTTACACGCTCGTAAGAATACAGGGACAGAAGCTCTATCCGATCAGTTTTTTGAAGGGAACGCAGGTGGTAAATCTCAAGCTCGATCTGTAGCTTCGGATCTACTGAACTGGATAGAAGAGCAATCTTTAGTTATTATCCAGTCTCAGTATTAAGACTAGCAAAGCAGGATTATGCTCAGAAAATAAATGAAGAAGAGGAGTGAGGTGAAGTCGTGCAGGGAATGCATTCGCTCAGTGATAAGATACATAGCTGGTGTCAGGAGCTACTGCTTCGAGGCTTGTCTCAGCTCACATTGGATGATCTGGCTCTACTAGAACAGCGGTCGGCAGAAGCTGCCCGACTCAATCTCCTATTCCTCCAGCAATTGCTGGAGCAGGTGATATATACTGGACGAGCTGCTGTACTGGGTGGTGATGCAGGTACACAATTGCTGGAGGCCTACTGCATGCTTAGTCAGTATGTTAGTCTGATTGTTCAGGAGCCTGAGGCTCTGCATGCACTGGCAGAATGATCTTAAGTTGAGATTGAGGAGGCCGATTACAAATAAATACCAGCACAAAATAGGCAGTCTGCTTCTAAATGCAGCTTGCCTATTTGTGTGTAGCATTCGCTCTTATTTGCTGTTATTAGTATTGTTGTGTTGTCATCCTTATTGCTGGTTATCTAAATATAAGAGGCTCCAGCACTGCCAGTAGGGTCGAGCCGACCATGGCGATTAGCATGACGTATACAAATACTTTAAACCATTTTTTGTGCTGCATGTGTAACTCCTTTATAATGAATATGGAATGTTGAAGTTAATACTATTGTAACGCAATCCGAGTAGGGAGGAAAGGTAGTATGGTTGTTAAAGAGCGATTGATTGCTGAATTTATGGAACTTGTACAGGTAGATAGTGAAACTAGGCACGAGCAGGAAATTGCGAAGGTGCTGAAGGATAAATTTATGGCGTTGGGTCTAGAGGTGAAGGAAGACGATTCCAAGGAACGTACTGGGCACGGTGCAGGCAATCTGATTGCGACCTGGAAGGCAACAGGCACGGAACAAGCACCGAAAATTCTGTTTACCTGTCATATGGATACAGTTGCTCCAGGTGTAGGAATACAACCAGAGCTGGGCGAAGATGGATGGATTCGTAGCAAGGGTGCGACGATTCTGGGAGCCGATGATAAAGCGGGAATAGCTGCACTATTCGAAGCCATTCGCGTCGCAGAGGAGCAGAAGCTTCCACATGGTCAGATTCAATTTGTGATCACGGTGGGCGAGGAATCTGGTCTGATTGGTGCAAGTGCGATGAAGCCTGAGGATCTCGATGCGGAATTCGGATTCGCCTTGGACTCGAATGGCGAAGTAGGATCCATCTGCATCGGTGCCCCTACCAGAGCGAACATTGAGATGACGATTACTGGCAAGTCTGCTCATGCTGGGGTAAATCCTGAGGATGGAATCAGCGCTATTCAGGTTGCTTCCAAGGCTATCAGTGCCATGAAGCTCGGCCGGATTGATAAGGATACGACCGCAAATATTGGCAAATTCGAAGGTGGCGGAGCAACTAATGTTGTATGTGAACTGGTGACGTTATACGCTGAAGCACGTAGCAATGTGCAGGAGAAGATGAGTCAGCAGATTCAGCAAATGAGGGACGCGCTGGAGACGACCTGTCGGGAGTACGGAGCACAGTCTGAATTCCGCAGTGAGATTGCCTATCCTGCATATAAGTTCAAGGAGGACGATGAACTGGTGCAGCTTGCACAACGGGCGATTCGCGGCATTGGGCTGAATTCAGAAACCTTTGTCTCAGGTGGTGGGTCTGATGCGAATGTCTTTAATGGCTTGGGCATTCCTACAATTAATCTTGCGTTAGGTTATGAATATATTCATACGACTCAAGAGAAAATTAAGGCAGACGATATCGTCAAGGCAGCGGAGATTGTGGTCGCCATTATCCGTGAGACTGCAGGTAAATGAGACACGGGCTCTAGAACATAAAAATGGCCTGGATTGGGAGCATCTCCGATTCAGGCCATATCTTCTATGTATCGACTGTGAATACGAATCATTGTTGTACATTTGTACTACATGGCAATGGTATAATCAGCTCTCAGTGACGTTCTTCAAGGAATGTATGATCAAAGTAAGCTTTGAAATTCGGATATAGCTGCACAAGGTGGTCTTGCAGACTACTGCGCTCAGCCACGAGCTCGTCCAGACCGAACAGAATTTCATGCTCAATCTCATAGATCGCACACTCATCTTCATTCGGAGCTGCGCTCAGATCTATACAGCGAATCTTGCCATATTCGGCATCCCAGGCGAATGGTAGATACCCAAGCTTGCAGAGGACAGGATTGTACATATTTCTAATGTCACCCAGCGGGTCATCAACACCTTGAGAGGGAACGACGTCAAAGTAATGATGATAAGTGGAAATAAACGCCTGATACCACTCAGGAAAGGTCAAGCCAAACTCATGCTCCAATTGTGCAATATCCTCCCGGGTAACCATGGAAGTTATCATCCTCCATCTCGTCCAGTCCTGCTCAGAAGAAATGGTAGCATTCTCGACCTTCATCTCGTCTGGAACATCAGGGTGCATCCAGCGGCAAAAGTCATCCTCTATCATATAATTGTAGCGCTCGTAGTAGGCTTCAAGTCCTTGCTTGATGTAGCTACGAATGTTCAAATGTTCCATGCTGAAAGCTCCTTCTTATCCTCATTCCAAAGTCATTTTACAGGAACGTGTGTTCTTTGTGTATTCTAATACATTATTATCCATATGTCCAGAGCTGCTCCGCGCTGCCTGACAGTTTTGCCATTCGATGAGCGTCATGTCGCTTCCAGCCGCACGTTGCCACTGCCGAAGCGTCGCTCGAATTTCCCAGCCTTTACCTACAATGAACAAGGCTTGTGTGGCTCGGTGTGTTGTCATGCCCCTCAACTCCTTCCCTCTATGATCTGCTATAATGAGATCATATGTAGGTTGAGAGAATGATATACGCGTAAGCTACAAATTCGATTAGTGGCTAATAATAGGTGAATGACAGATTTTTTTGTTGTTTTTTTTGTTATTTAAGGTTTGTTAACAATAAAGGCTCTTCTAAGAGCCTAGCTTAATCATTAAGGAGGCATACTAATCAGATGAAGTCCCAACAGACAAGCTCCAATCACCCAACCAATTCCAATAATTCAGGCTCCAGCTCAATCAGCTCCAACCCGACTAGCACTGACTCGATCAGTACTAACTCATCTAATGTGAACTCGTCCAACGCAACCCGGTCTAACACGAACCTGGACAGTCTCAATCCAGCCCACGCCAGCGTAGTGTACTCGAATCCGAAGCTGGAAGAGAGCTTTATATCCACTGAGCCTGTATTTCAAGGCAAAATCATATCACTGCAGGTGGATACTGTTAGGCTACCGAATGGTAGCTCGGCTACACGTGAAGTGGTGAAGCATCCAGGAGCTGTTGCTGTACTCGCCCTGCATCAAGGGAAGCTACTGGTCGTCGATCAATATAGACAGCCGTTGGGGCGCTGCGAGGTAGAGATTCCTGCAGGCAAGCTCGATCCCGGCGAGGACCCGCTGGAAGCGGCAGGAAGGGAGCTGCGTGAGGAGACGGGCTATACGTCCACCAGCCTGCGACTGCTCCAGTCGTTCTATACCTCACCAGGCTTTGCTGATGAGATTATCCACCTCTATGTCACAGAAGATCTTCAGCCAGGACAGATGTCACCAGATGAGGATGAGTTCCTGGAGGTATCCGAGATTACGTTGGAGGAAGCCTTGACGTGGATTAAGGAAGGGCGTATCAGTGATGCCAAGACCATCATGGCGGTGTATGCTTGGCAGTTGCGCATGCTGACAGGGAGCTTCTCTTAACTACAGGAAGAGGCGAAATTTAGTAATGAATAAAAATGATAAAGTAACCGTAACCGGGCTGCAGACGATCTATGCTGATCTTCACATTCATATCGGTCGTACCGAACGGGGTATTCCGGTCAAGATTAGCGGCAGTCGAGACCTTACCTTTGCCAATATTGCACACGAAGCTTCTGAGCGGAAAGGCATCCAGCTCACTGGCGTCATTGACTGCCACTCTCCGGCTGTTCAGATGGATATACACAATAGCCTGGATAAGGGGGACATGTCTGAGCTACCTGGTGGGGGAATTGCTTACAGGAATACAGTTATTCTGCTGGGCACTGAGATGGAGATTCGAGAGGCCGGACGCCCAGAGGCGCATGTGCTTGCTTATTTTCCTACCCTTGTGATCATGGAGGACTTCACCGACTGGATGAGCCGCCATATGAAAAATGTAAATCTCAGCTCTCAACGCATCTACGCTCCACCAAAGGAGATTCAGCAGGAGGTCATCGGACGCGGAGGGCTGTTCATTCCTGCCCATATTTTCACCCCTCATAAGGGGATATATGGAAGTTCTGCTGAGCGAATGGCTGAGATTCTGGATCTGGAGCAGATCCATGCCGTAGAACTGGGACTGTCCGCGGATACGGCTATGGCCGGGATGATTTCGGAGCTGGACCGTTATGCATTTCTCACGAACTCGGACGCTCATTCGCTTGGGAAGATCGGTCGGGAATACAACGAGCTGCTGCTTCGTGAGCCGAGCTTCGAGGAATTTCGCCTGGCCTTGCAAGGGTATGAAGGAAGAGCGATTGTGGCCAATTACGGGCTGAATCCGCGACTCGGAAAATATCACCGGACCTGCTGCACTGCTTGTGGGACGATGGCAGACCATACGGGTGACTTGAGCTCTTGCTGTACGACATGCGGCAAGAAGAAGCTCGTCCGGGGTGTCTGGGACCGCATTGTGAGCATTGCGGATCAGGAGCAACCACAGAATCAGAAATCCTTCGCCCGTCCTCCTTATCGGTACCAGGTGCCGCTAGAATTCATTCCAGGTCTTGGAAAGGCGAAGCTCGCAAAGCTCCTGACAGCATTCGGAACAGAAATGAATATATTGCATGCCGCAGACGAAGCCTCACTGGCTGACGTGGCGGGAGCGGATGTAGCCGAGAAGATCGTGAAGGCTCGCGAGGGACGGCTTCAGGTCGTAGACGGTGGTGGAGGTACCTACGGCAAGATCGCTGCTGGCCCCGGTAAATGAAAGAGTTCATGGATTAAATAACAAGAGTCATAGGCTACCCTGCTTGTTCATATTTTAGAATAAGCAGACGAAAGGGGCCAGGTAGCCGATGCAACGGATGATCCAATCTTTCCGGGAACGAATGACGTTCTATATCTTCTTTGCCGTCTTATTTTTGGTAGGAGTCGTATTTGGGGCACTCATGGTAAATGCCTTGTCGCTGGAGCAGCAGCAGGATCTGGGTAGATATCTGAATAATTTCTTTATTACGGTGAATCAGATGTCTGGCTCTGGCACCGCAGCAACGATTGCTTCCTTCTGGGATATCGTCGCTCTTCATTTGAAATGGGTAGCGATCATATGGGTATGCGGCCTGTCTGTAATTGGGCTGCCGGGTATTCTAGTGTTGAATTTTCTGAAGGGAGCCTTGATCGGCTTCTCTGTCGGATTTCTGGTGGGGCAGTATTCATGGAAGGGATTACTGTTTGCCTTGGTATCTATAGCACCACATAATCTGCTGGTCATTCCTGCATTGCTGGTATGCAGCGTAGCAGCTATGAACTTTTCAATTCAGATGATTAAAGATAGCGTGTTTATGCCAGGCAGATCGAATGGATTTTTGCGCCCCTTCACATCGTATTCGCTGGTAACAGCCTCCATGATCGTATTGCTCATCGGAAGTGCCTGCTTCGAGACCTGGGTGACCCCGGTGATGATGCAATGGACCACGCCAATGCTGACCGCTTTGTTGAAGATTTGAGTGTGCGCAAAGTGTTTGACTTTATTTGAATTTTCCCCCTATAATAGTAGAAGTGAAAATTGGGCAGTGCGCACAAAATCTCTGAGGGGGAGGGAGACAATGGAAGCGCGGATCGACAAGATTAAACAACAATTGCAATCGCAGGGCTACAAGTTAACGCCTCAGCGGGAAGCCACAGTAAGAGTATTGCTTGAGAATGAAGAAGACCATCTGAGTGCGGAAGATGTATTCATGCTCGTCAAAGAAAAAGCTCCTGAAATCGGTCTGGCAACCGTATACCGTACCCTTGAACTACTAAGCGAGCTGCATGTAGTTGAGAAGATCAATTTTGGTGACGGCGTTGCGCGCTATGATTTGCGTGGCGATACCTCCAAGCATCATCACCATCATTTGATTTGTGTACAGTGTGGAAGTATGGATGAGATCAGGGAAGATTGGCTGGGGCCGTTGGAGGAGCGTCTGGAGCGTGAATTCAATTTCTCAGTTCTGGATCACCGACTTGATTTCCATGGCATCTGCTATCGCTGTAAAAGCAAGAATGACAAGCAGGATGGAACTGACTAATCCGACTTATTCAGGTAGACAACAGAATTGTATGAGTATTCGATTGCTTAAGACTCAAGAAACTGAAGAGCCAAGCTCTCACCGATATTTCGGGAGAGCTTTTTTGCTGCCCATGTAGACTGCCTGCCAGAAGCGGCACGCCCTTTCATAACCTGATTTGATTGATCATATAGTGTAGTGATAGCCTGTATTCGCGCATGCCGTGAAGAAGGAAGCCATTGCCTAGGGGGCTGTGAAAATGATATTGTCTATTAGGAGGGCCTGCAGAACGCTGGCACTGCTCTGTGTATTCTGCTGTCTGACGCTTGTACTCTATTTGGCGCTGCAGTGGATAAGCGACTGGATCTCACCAGTCGATCATTACAGAATTCCGGAAGGAAATGCGATCAAGGTGTTCATTGATGAACTGCCAGCCAAGGAAGAGCCGTCTCCATTGTCGGAACGACTTCGCTTCTTCTACTGGTATGGGGAGTAGAGTAGCCACTGGCTACGGCATGAATTTTCGGGCAAGGAGCGTTAAATGATTGTATGAAGCAATATATACAGCCTTTCATCCATTATCTGGTGGAGGATAAAGGAGTATCTGCAGCTACACGGGAAGCTTACCAGCATGATGTGGAATCGTTCCTGTCCTATATAGACAAGCAGGGAATTGAGGAGCCGGACGACGTACGGCGGCTGCATCTGACGGCCTACTTGAATGGGTTGAAGAAGGACAAGGCGTCTGCCACTGTGGCCCGCAGCTTAATCGCAATTCGTGCCTTCTTTCATTTTTTGATCAGGGAAGGTGTCACCCTACAGGACCCTACTGTCCTGCTGGAGGCGCCCAAGAAGGAGAAGAAGGTACCGGTCGTCCTGACAACTGAGGATATGGAGAAGCTGCTGGAGACGCCGAACATCTCCTCAGCACAAGGACTACGGGACAGAGCTATGCTGGAGCTATTGTATGCCACGGGTATGCGCGTATCCGAGCTGGTAGGGTTGAACGTCAATGATGTACATTTGGAGCTACGTTATGTGCATTGTACCGACTCCAAGGGGAATGAACGAATCATTCCGGTCAGCCGGGAGGCCTGTCTATGGCTTGAACGCTATCTGGACAAGCATAATCTAGGCACAGAGCCTGATACGAGCGGGCGCGATACACACAGACCCCTGTTCATCAACGCAGCAGGGGGACGCTTAAGCCGTCAGGGTCTATGGAAAATACTCAAGAAGCATGCAGCTCTAATCGGGATGGAGGACAAGCTTACCCCGCATACCCTGCGTCATTCGTTCGCGATGCATCTGGTCCATAACGGAGCTGATCTGCGAGCTGTGCAGGATCTTCTGGGTCATGCTGATGTATCCACGACACGGATGTATGCTCATACGTCCAAGGGGAACATGAAGGATATCTATGAGAAATTTCATCCGCGGGCCGGTAAATCATCCACGGCTTCACCAGATTCGGCGCATGTCGGGGATACCAAGACCTAGACAAAGCTCTTGGTATCTTGGCTCGAAACTGATTTCATGTTGAATTGGACCCGACTGATCTGGTCAAGGTGCTGGTCACAGGTTCAGATTTCGCTTCCGCGAAAGGAACGTCTAGCCTTTGAAGCGCTTCGTTCTATCTAAAACAATAACAGCATAAGGAGAGATACATATGTCTACAATTAATCAAGCAGCCATCCAAGAAGCAGCGGCGTATATTCGTCAGCACAGCAACAACATCAATCCTGAAATCGGCCTCATCCTGGGCTCAGGTCTGGGAGTACTGGCAGATCTAATTGAGGATGGCATTAGCATTCCTTACCATGACATTCCGCATTTCCCGGTGTCCACAGTAGAAGGACATGCTGGTGAGCTTCTGCTCGGCACCGTAGGGGGCCGCAAAGTGATGATGATGAAGGGCAGATTCCATCTGTACGAAGGCTACAAGCCAGAGCTCACGACCTTCCCTGTCCGTGTCATGAAGGAATTGGGCGTCAAGAGCATGCTTGTCACCAATGCCGCTGGCGGCGTGAATACGTCCTATGAAGCTGGAGACCTGATGGTCATTAGTGACCATCTGAACATGACAGGTACCAATCCGCTGATGGGGCCAAATGATAATGCCTTGGGTGTGCGCTTCCCGGATATGTCTGAGGCGTACAGCAAAAGATTGCGCGCGGTAGCTCATGAAGTAGCGCAGGAACAAGGTGTAAAGCTGCAGGAGGGTGTATATGCAGGACTACTGGGGCCGAACTACGAGACGCCTGCAGAGATCGTAATGCTGCGCACACTCGGTTCTGATGCCGTGGGAATGTCCACTGTGTCAGAGGTAATCGTGGCACGTCATGCTGGCCTGGAAGTGCTGGGCTTCTCCTGTATTACGAATATGGCAGCGGGAATTCTTGACCAGCCGTTGGACCATAGCGAGGTCATGGAGACCGCTGATCGGGTCCGTGAGAAGTTCCTGAAGCTGGTACTTGGAATTATCCCGAAGATGTAATTGCAGCCTAATACAATAGTTGAACATAGATACACGAAGGTGTCCTACAGGTGCTTGTTCCTGCCGGGGCACCTTTTCTTTTTTGTGCGTGGTACTGGAATAATTTTCACAAGTTCTGCCGACAATGGTTAGCAGCACCCGTATGAGCAGACAGAGACCAGATTCTGTGCAGCTCACGGGTTATGTCCAGAGGAGGGAACCGAAGTGAAGAAGTTAGGAATATCGCTCATGTTGTCCGCTGCCATTGGTCTGTCTACACTGAATCCGGCAGTGCTTGCAGTTGATTCCCGGGAGAATGTGACTTCAGCAGTAGAACTGGCACCTGGCGCAGGCTCAGCTATTCTGATGGATGCTGACACAGGGACTGTCATCTACGAGAAGAATAGTCATGCCAAGCTACCCCCGGCGAGCATTACCAAGATCATGACGATGCTGCTGACGATGGAGGCGCTGCACGATGGACGCCTGAAGCTGACGGATAAGGTGCGGACGAGCGAATACGCTGCTTCGATGGGAGGCTCGCAAATCTTCCTGGAGCCTGGCGAGGAGATGACTGTCGATGAGATGCTGAAAGGCATTGCGATGGCTTCCGGTAATGATGCATCTGTGGCCATGGCCGAGAAGATCGCAGGCTCGGAGCAGGCCTTTGTGGCGAAGATGAATGAGAAGGCGCAGCAATTGGGCCTGAAGGATACTAAATTTGCGAATTGCAATGGACTTCCTTCTGCTGAGCATTATTCATCTGCGCATGATATCGCCGTCATGAGCCGTGAGCTATTGAAGTATCCGCAGATTACCAAATACACGGGGGCATATCAGGATTATTTGCGCAAGACGTCCGAGAAGCCCTTCTGGCTCGTCAACACGAATAAGCTCGTGAGATTCTATACGGGTGCAGACGGTCTGAAGACGGGCTACACCTCGGAGGCAAAATTCTGCCTCTCGGCTACAGCCGTGAAGGATGGCCTGCGTGTCATAGCTGTGGTGCTGGGCGAACCGAATACGAAGACACGCAACAGTGAGGTTGCATCCATGTTCGACTACGCCTTCACGCAATATACAATGAAATCAATCGTCAAGAGTGGCGAAGTCATCGGTACACTACCGATTGAGAAGGGCACGCAATCCTCCTTGCAGATCCGTGCAGACAAGCCGTATAGTGTGCTCGTCAAACGAGACGGCACAGCGGAAGGAATACGTCATGAGGTGCAGCTTCAAGAACATCTAAAGGCACCTGTTCACAAAGGTCAGACGATCGGTAAGCTGGTCGTATATCAGAAGGACAAAGTACTAAAGGAATTCGAGATCTATTCGGATACGGATGTTCAGAAGGCGAATTGGTGGCAGCTATTCAAGCGCACTACTTCTGAGCTGTTCTCGTAGTCCTCATTTGAGACTTTCAGAACAATCGGTCTCATACGAATTGAATCGTCAGGTGTCTTTAGCAGCTGCAACGGACCTCTTGTAGATCGCTGTTGTTCTATGCGGATTCGTCGATTGATGGGTATCGGGGTAGGAACATTACGGTCCCGTGTAGATTTTCGCCGCAGTGTTGTTGATTTCTCGGAGTTTTCTTCTAGTTTTGTCGGCATGCAGGATTCCCCTTCTAAAGTGGAGAAATCCTTGTCCTAAGACAGGGAGGAGAGTGAACAAGCATGGATTTGCAGTTGCATATGGAGCACCATCGCAGTGTGTTAATCGTTCGTTTATCAGGTGAGCTCGATCACCATACGGCAGATCAGGTACGTGTTCAGATGGATGAAGCGATTATGCGGCAGCAGTGTGAGCATGTCGTGTTGAATTTACAGCACCTTCAATTCATGGACAGCTCCGGGCTGGGTGTCATTCTGGGCCGTTACAAGCTGCTCAAGCAGAAGGGTGGCAAAATGGCCATCTGTGAAGCGAATACTGCGGTGTATCGCTTGCTGGAGATGTCGGGACTGTTCAAAATCATGCCCTGCTATGAGAAGGAAGACAATGCGCTTACAGAAATGGAGGTGGTGTCATGATGGAGGCTCAGGGAAATAATTTCATGACACTGCAATTTGCTGCCCGCTCCGAGAATGAAGCCTTTGCCCGCGTCACGGTGGCGGCTTTTGTATCCCAGCTGGACCCGACCATGGATGAGCTGAGCGACCTGAAGACGGTCGTATCGGAAGCTGTGACGAACAGCATTATCCATGGCTACAACAGCAATCCTGAAGGGATAGTGACAATCAAGGCAGCGATTGATAGCGACGTGGTAACCATCATCATTGAGGATTCGGGATTAGGCATTGAGGATCTGGAGTTAGCACAGCAACCACTCTACACATCGAAGCCAGAGCTTGAGCGTTCTGGTATGGGGTTCACGATCATGGAGAACTTCATGGATGAATTTGAGGTCGTCAGTCAGCCAGGCACAGGAACCACGATCCGTATGAAGAAAAGGATTGAATCTAAGAAAGCCTTGTATAATTAGGGGTTGGACCTATGGATGCTGAAATGAAGCGTGGTGCGCAAACTTATCTGGATGATGCGGAAGTCAAGCGTCTGATTGCTCTCAGTCAGGCAGGAGATCATACGGCCCGAGATACACTCGTCAATTGCAACATCCGTCTCGTATGGTCTGTAGTACAAAGATTCATGAATCGCGGCTATGAGCCCGAGGATCTATTCCAGATCGGCTGTATCGGACTGCTCAAGTCCGTGGATAAGTTCGATTTGAGCTATGACGTGAAGTTCTCTACCTACGCGGTACCTATGATCATCGGGGAAATTCAACGCTTCCTGCGGGATGACGGGACCTTGAAGGTCAGTCGTTCATTGAAGGAAATGGCCAATAAAGTCCGTAAAAAGCGGGACGAGCTCTCCAAGGAGCTGAATCGGCTACCGACGATCAAGGAGGTCGCAGATGGCCTAGGCGTATCGCCGGAAGAGGTAGTATTCGCCCAGGAAGCCAACAAGCCGCCGAGCTCTATTCATGAGACTGTATTTGAGAATGATGGTGATCCAATCACCCTCATGGATCAGATTGCTGATGATTCTCAGGAGAAGTGGTTCGAGAAGCTGGCCCTCAACGAGGCCATTGGCGGACTTACCGAGCGAGAGAGGCTTATCGTCTATTTACGATACTACAGGGATCAGACCCAATCAGAGGTGGCAGCGCGTCTGGGCATCTCTCAGGTGCAGGTCTCCCGTCTGGAAAAAAAGATTCTGCAGTCCATCAAAGAGCAGATCGCACAATAAGCGTAGCTGAGACAAGTGCACTTTGGGTATACCCCTGTCGAGTCGACAAGGATATAGCCACTTAGGGTGCCTTGTCTTTTTTTGCGTAACGGGATAAAAAACGGGAAGCAATTCATACTATGACTACATCTCAAAATGTTGGGAGAGGGACAGCATGGAGAATTACAACGCGCCAACTGTCTATTTGCGCTTACGTACTCGTGTACAGGTATCACCCGGACAGCAGCTGCGGCTGGGGGACGTAGCGCAGCTATTAACCGACCCGCAATGGGAGAAGCCCTTACTGCAATTGACATTGAAGCGTCCTCAAGTGAATGAGGGCAACCTCATCCTGATTGACATCCTGCAGATTATTGCTGCTATTCGGCAAAAGCTGCCGGGCGCAGTGATTGAATCCATGGGGAAGTCGCATGTTCTGGTGGAGCTGGTGGAGAAGCCCCGTCAGCCTTCGAAAATACTGTTTGTTATCGTCTGGGTGCTGCTATTTTTCGGTTCGGCACTGACCATCATGAATTTTCATGCGGACGTCAGCATGCAGGCTGTACATGTTCGAATTGTAGAAATGATTACGGGGAAGAAGAATACGAATCCGCATGTATTCCAGATCGCCTATTCTATAGGCATTGGAGCAGGGATGATCGTGTTTTTCAACCATTTGTTCAAGAAAAAGTGGAACGAGGAGCCTACGCCGCTGGAGGTGGAAATGTTTTTGTACCAGCAGAACGTGGATCAGTATGTCGTAGCCGAGGAATATGAGCGCATTCATAAGCAGGATGCGGATACGTCATGATGATGACGCTTGTCAGCTGGGGACTCCAGCTGTTGCTTGGACTAGCCTCTGGTATAGCTATTGGCGGCGGAGTGGTGGCGCTCTTTATCGTACTGAACATTATCCCGCGTCTCGCCCAGCTCACAAGATCCTATGACAAGGCTCATTGGTACGAGGGTGTCATGGTGTTCGGCTCGGTTGCCGGTACGATCGGGGATTTCTGGAATCTGACGGGATATGCACCCGTCTGGGTAACATGGCTGCCGGGACTGTTCTGCGGGGTATTTGTCGGCATGCTGGCAGCTGCTTTGACAGAGGTCCTGAATGTGCTACCGATTTTGGCCAAGCGTATGAATATGATGCCATACATTTTTGGTTTATACATGGCTATGGTCATCGGCAAGGTATGTGGTTCGCTGTTCGATTGGTTCGTCTACTACCGATAAAGGTCAGACATATGGATTGATTTTGGAAAGGAGCATGATCGTGATGCGCAAAATGGGGCGAAGGGGACAGGAGGAGCATACCGACGAGCCTGTATTGGATGCTGATTATGTCGAGCACAAGCGTCAGCATGAGGAGGAAGAGGAACGAAAGAAAGAGAAGGAGACTTCGGCCAATGTCGAGGAATCCGTCATCTATTGGCAGGGACAGGATGATATATCCAGAAGCCTCAAGGAGAACAAAGAGACGCTGACCAAGGTGCTTGGACTCGGAGAGACATTTGATGTCGTATTTCGGGAGATGACATTTGGCGGGACACCGACTGGCATACTATTCATCAACGGGTTCGCCAAGGATAACATTCTGACCGAGATTCTGAAAAGACTAAGCTATCTGACGCCGGAGCAGGTATCCTCCCATGCGCTCCATTCCTATTTTGAATATTATATACCTCACATCCAGGTCACCAAGGAGCACAAGCTGTCGTCAGTCATTAACAGTGTTATGACGGGGATGAGCGCGATCTTCGTGGAAGGCGGGATGGCTGCAATCGTCCTCGATACACGCAGCTATCCAGCCAGAGGGCCAGAGGAGCCATCATTGGAGCGTGTCGTCCGCGGTGCGCGAGACGGCTTCACGGAGACCATGCTGACGAATGTAGCCTTGATCCGTAGACGTTTGCGTGATCCGGGTCTGAAGTTCGAGGTGATGCAGGTGGGGAGAAGGACGCGGACGGACGTGTGTATTGCGTATATCGACGATATTGTTGATAAAGTGATGGTCGATTCGATCCGCGAGAAGATCAAAAAGATTGATAATGATGGTATTCCACTTGCAGACAAGCAGCTGGAGGAGCTGATTATTAATAAAGGCTGGCATCCGTATCCGCTAGTGCGTTACTCGGAGAGACCAGATGCGGTAGCTTCGCATATTATGGAGGGGCGTGTAGTCATTCTCGTCGATACCTCGCCAAGTGCGATGATTATGCCGACCACGTTTTTTGATCTGTGTCAGCATGCAGAGGAGAATCGGCAGACACCATTTATGGGGAGCTATTTACGTTGGATTCGATTTGCGGGGATATTTGCCTCCTTGTTCCTGCTGCCATTGTGGATGCTGATGGTTATCTATCCTGAGGTGCGCATGCCAGGTCTTGAGTTTTTGGGACCTAACGAGAACAATACTCATATTCCACTAATTGCCCAGTTTCTGATGATTGAGTTTGGGGTGGACCTGCTACGTCTTGCTGCTGTACATACCCCGACACCGCTGGCGTCTGCGATGGGTCTGATTGCTGCCATTCTGGTCGGAGACATTGCGGTCAAGACGGGCATCTTCGTGAATGAAGTGGTACTGTATATGGCCGTGGCTGCGATCGGGATGTTCGCTACGCCAAGCTATGAGTTGGGTCTAGCCAACAGGCTGATTCGCCTCGTATTACTGGTACTGGTGGCGGTATTCAAGGTTAAAGGCTTCGTAGTAGGTGTTACCTTGATTCTGATCCTACTGATCACACACCGTTCGTATAATTCATCCTATATGTGGCCGTTCATTCCGTTCAATGCGAAGGCTATGGCGGAAATTATACTTCGTAGGCCGATGCTGACCTCCAGAGATCGTCCTTCCTTCAACAAGACACGGGATAGCTCGCGGATGCCGCCTCGTGAGCGTCGAAGAGAATAAGACGGCAAGTACAAACGATTTGCATAAAAATCCATACCCATTCATCGGATTTTTGCTATACTGGTGTAAATGTTTCGATGGAATGAGACAGGATTCCCAGAAAGTGAGGCTCCAGGGTATGTTTTTACATGGTACAAGTCAAATTAATGCACAGGGACATTTGGAGATCGGGGGCTGCGATACGGTTCAGTTGAAGGAACAATTCGGCACCCCATTATATATTATGGACGAGCAATTGATTCGTCAGCGCTGCCGGGAGTTCGTGAGTGCATTCCGCGCTACAGGACTGTCCTTCCAGGTCGCATATGCGAGCAAGGCATTCTGTACGGTGGCCATGTGTGCACTGGTTGCCGAGGAAGGCATGTCGCTGGATGTCGTATCCGACGGGGAATTGTTCACTGCATTGCAGGCGGGCTTCCCTGTTGAACGGATTCACTTTCATGGCAACAACAAGACTCCCGACGAGATCGAGATGGCGCTGGAAGCCGGAATCGGCTGCTTTGTCGTAGACAATGAGACTGAGCTGCATCTGCTGCAGGCGATTGCAAGCGAGAAGAACGTACAGGCGAATATTTTGCTCCGTGTAACTCCGGGAGTCGAGGCCCACACCCATGAGTACATTTCTACGGGACAGACGGATTCCAAGTTCGGATTCGACATCGGTAACGGGTCGGCTTACGAGGCGGTTAAGCTTGCCTTGCAAAAAAGCCATCTGCGCCTGCTAGGTGTGCATTCCCACATCGGCTCGCAAATTTTCGAGGTAGACGGATTTATGGTTGCGGCAGAGCGTGTGGCTCATTTTACTCGTGAGGTGTACGAACAGCTGCATGCGGAGTTCAGGGTCATTAACCTGGGCGGAGGCTTCGGTATTCGTTATACAGAAGAGGATACGCCTCTGGCTGTTGCCAAATATGTGGAGGCCATTAGCCAAGCGGTCCACACTCATTTTTCGGGAATTGGCAAGCAGTTGCCCGAGATCTGGATTGAGCCAGGTCGCAGTATTGTAGGGGATGCCGGGACTACCCTGTACACGATAGGAAGTGTCAAGGATATTCCGGACATCAGAAAATACGTGTCAGTAGACGGCGGGATGACCGATAATCCAAGACCTGCGCTCTATCAGGCCAAGTATGAGGCTATGCTGGCCAATCGGGCCAATGATTCGGATGAAGAGACAGTGTCCATTGCCGGGAAATGCTGCGAGAGTGGTGACATGTTAATCTGGGATATGGAGTTGCCACAGGTACAATCTGGAGACCTGCTGGCTGTAGCGGCTACAGGAGCCTATAACTATTCGATGGCGAGCAATTACAACCGACTGCGCCGTCCGGCCGTTGTGTTCGTGAAGGATGGTCACGCAGAGCTGGTCGTACGCCGTGAGACCTTTGAGGATATTGTGCGTAATGATCTGGTGCCGAAGAAGGCGCTATCGCAATGCTAGAGACTAACTGTGAGCAAAGATGATCACTTCGACAGACTGGATGTGACGGATTCGACATACTCGATGATGTATAGATCGTAAAAAAGATGTGAAAATTTTGCTAACTGTGCGGTTTCATAGTACACTAGTACTTGGACTTTTTATTGACGCTGAAGAGCGAAAGGAGAACGAACATAGATGGCAAAACAAGCAAAAATCAAGCTGGAGAACGGCGGCGAAGTGCTGATCGATCTGTTTGACAATGAAGCACCGAATACGGTAGCTAACTTTGAGAAGCTGGCGAATTCCGGGTTCTACAACGGATTGGTATTCCACCGTGTCATTCCTGGCTTCGTAGCCCAAGGCGGTTGCCCGAACGGTTCAGGAACAGGCGGCCCTGGTTACACTATTAACTGTGAAATCAACCCGAACAAACATGAGCGCGGCACGCTGGCCATGGCTCATGCTGGACGCAACACAGGTGGCAGCCAGTTCTACATCTGCTACCAGCCACAGCCTCACCTGGATGGTCAACATACCGTATTTGGTAAAGTGACCAAAGGTATGGAATTGGTTGATGCTTTCCAAGGCCGTGATCGCATGGAGACTGTAGAGGTTGTAGAGGTTTAATTGAATACATGTGCGTTATGCACGTAGGGAAGTACAGGTCAGATTGGTTCTGATCTGTACTTTTTTTGTTGCGCTCAATTGCCCGAGGTCTCGTGATTTCAATCACAAGTGACTCTCTCACCTAGGACTATAATGTGCATATATTTAAAATTTAGTGTTTCTGAGAAATGAAAAATCAGCTGTACATGTGTGCATTACTTGCGGAGTACATAATTCAAACTAGGGGTGGGAGCGCTATGAATAAAGCCAATACAGTACAAGAATATACATTTGCTGACCTGAAAAAAATCTCCCGAACCCGAATGGGCGATTCACTTCCAATCGAGCTGTATCGGGCAATCCGCCTGATTGGCATGTATCAAGGGCTTCCTATGAAGGGCAAGGGTACCACGGTGACTATCGGTCGAAAAATAGGCGAAAGCCTCCCTGTCCAATCGGTGACAGAATTGCTGGATTTATTTCGCGAGCTGAAGATCGGAGACCCTCAGATTGTCGTAGAGGAAGAACATCGTATGGTCGTCGCAGTGAAGGATTGCTTTTGCTCAGGCTTGCCCGAGATGGAAGAGAGCATGGTGTGTGACCTGGAGGGGGCGATCATGGAGGGTGCCTTGACCCAAATTTTGAAACGGAGAGTTCATGTTCGTGAAATTAAATGCAATGTTAACGGCGATGAGCATTGCGAATATGAGGTTCGTTACTAAATGACAATAAGAGACTTGGCTCATGTGAGTCCATCTCGAACCAGAAGACCTTGGTCCTGATAATGACAGGAGCAAGGTCTTTTTTATGCGGCAAAATGAACATATTTTTCACGTGCACAATTAAACAATGGTGATGTAAATTCCGATATAGCGGTAGGGGCTACTTTAAATATAGCGATGCTCACTTGAAATGGGACAAACTGGAATTACGAGAGGTGCATTAATGCTGACGCTAAACAAGGCTGAGATTATTGATATTACAAGAAAGCAAATGGCGAAGGTCATGCGGCTATTTCCTATAGAGTTGAAATTTACAAACGATTTTGGACGAGAACGTCCGACAGCTGCACAGAAATTCAGTCTAACGAACCAACATTATTCGGCCAAGGTGATGGACTGTGTACTGGAGCATGAGGTTCGGCCTATTTTGATGTGTGAAATTATCTATTTTCTGAAATGTGAGTACATGGACGGGACCGTAGACTTGCGGCTTGATTATGATTTGCGTGAGGGGATGGAGCAGGCTCCTTCGGCAATAGCTGTCATTACCTTTGATGATACTGCTGAGTTGGATATACAGGATCTTGAAATTCTGATTGACCTGGCCTTGCAGATGAATGACAAGCATTGGTTCAAAGAGCTAATGTACAAATACACGGAAATGCAGCGTTAAAGGACTGTCTGTATGGCGAAAGGTTACTTGTGATCAACGAGTAGCCTTTTTGCAGTGGGATGTGTAAAAAAGCTAACAAGCACGGGGTGGGTGTAGGAACACATTTATAAGACTGGCTTGCATTTTTTTCAGTCTAGTGTTAGTTTAGATATAATTTCTTGAACAATTCATTTTGTTCTGAGATGGCAGTTCAACAGAATTGTCGTAATTTGCTTGTACAACTACATGTAAGTTTCCTTCGGGGTTGGGTGAAATTCCCTACCGGCGGTGATGGCTCTTACGCTTACGAAGCGTGATTAGCCTTAGTCCGTGACCCGGATGCTGTCTGCAAGACAGCAGAAGGTGGACCTGGTGCAATTCCGGGACCGACAGTATAGTCTGGATGGGAGAAGGAGATCGGACACAGAATAGCTCTATGTACATCTGCTGTATAAGACAGTGGTTGTACGCAGGTATGTTTCTTACATACCTACAGATGCTATGCTGTGCTTCATTTCACAAAGTAGTCTACTCATTTTCGAATGAGCAGGGCTTATTTAGGCAACGCTATTCCTGCTGGGATGGTCTGTTGACCTATGGATAATGTGAATGATTGAAAATGATCTGATATCTCTCAAACCCCTGGCGGAGCATCCGTTAGGGGTTTTCTGTGTTTTACGGTTCATTTGTACATAGTCCCGTGCACTCGGTACGGTGGCTGGAAAGGAGGGAGAGGCATGTTTACTGGCTTGGTGGAGGAGGTCGGCACGGTGAATCGGATCACCCGTAACGGAGAAGCCATGGTGCTGCACATCCAGGCTGCTCTCATTATGGATGATCTGAAGCTGGGTGACAGCGTGGCGGTGAATGGTGTATGTCTGACCGTCACACAGATTGCAGGCAGCAGCTTCGGGGCGGATGTCATGCCGCAGACGTTCCGCCATACAGGTCTGCGTTTGCTGGAGTCTGGCAGCCGTGTGAACCTGGAGCGGGCCATGCTGGCCGATGGACGCTTTGGCGGACATATTGTGCAAGGGCATGTAGATGCAACAGGGAAGATTATCCGGGTGTATAAGGATCAGAATGCGGTGGTCTTCGAGCTCATGCCTGAGGATACAGCATTATTCAAATACTTGATTCCCAAGGGCTCTGTGACGATTGACGGGATTAGCTTGACGGTGGCCTACACGCAGCAGGATCTATTCGCTGTATCGATCATCCCGCATACACTGGCAGCTACAGCCCTGCAGGGTAAGCACAATGGTGACGTTGTGAATCTGGAGTGCGACATTCTAGGGAAATATGTAGAGCATCTGCTACATGCCAGATATGAGAGCGGACCGAAGCAGGAGAGCAGCCGCATCGACATGGAGTACCTGTCCAAGCATGGCTTTTGTTAAAAAAGGGTCGGCCAGAGCAGTGAAAGTCAGGAGACTGACAACAGATAGAGTAATTTGAAGGAGGGATTATTGTGGATGACACCATTCGATTGGATCGCATTGAGGATGCAATCGCTGATCTGCGCCAAGGCAAAATTGTCATTGTCGTGGATGACGAAGATCGTGAAAATGAGGGGGATTTCATCGTTCTGGCTGATAAGGTAACGCCTGAAGCCATTAATTTCATGATTACAGAAGGTCGAGGTCTCGTCTGCGTAGCTATTTCACAGCAGCGTGCGGATCAACTGCAGTTGAAGCCGATGGTCAGCCAGAATACGGATTTTCATGGGACCGCCTTTACCGTATCGGTAGATCATAAGCTTACTACGACTGGCATCTCCGCTGTCGAGCGGGCGATGACGGTAAGAGCCTTGGTCGATGAATCTACAGGAGCGGAGGATTTCCGCAAGCCTGGGCACATGTTCCCGTTGATTGCCAAGGATGGCGGCGTACTAAGAAGGGCCGGACATACGGAGGCTGCTGTTGATCTGGCACGGCTTAGCGGCGGAGCAGAGGCAGGGGTCATTTGCGAGGTCATCAAGGAAGATGGCACGATGGCAAGACTACCGGATCTGGCTGAGCTGGCTACGAAGCATGGATTGAAGCTAATCACCATCAAGGACCTCATCAGCTACAGAATCAGCAGAGAGCAGTTGGTTCAGCGGGAGGTATCTGTGAAGATGCCAACCGAGTTCGGTGAATTTCAGGCGGTAGCCTATACGAATGAGCTTGATTCCAAGGAGCATCTGGCACTGGTTAAAGGGACGATCGATCCAAGCAAGCCTGTGCTGGTGCGAGTTCACTCTGAATGCCTGACAGGAGATGTCTTCCATTCCTTAAGATGTGATTGTGGGCCGCAGTTCGCTGCCGCTCTACAACAGATTCAAGCAGAGGGTGCAGGTGTGCTGCTGTATATGCGTCAGGAGGGCCGTGGCATTGGCTTGATTAATAAGCTAAAAGCCTATAAACTTCAAGAAGAAGGACTGGATACAGTTGACGCCAATCTGAAGCTGGGCTTCTCGGCTGATCTACGCGATTATGGCATCGGTGCACAGATGCTTCGGGATTTGGGGGTGCGGCAGATTCGTCTCATGACGAACAATCCCCGCAAGATAAAAGGACTGGAAGGCTATGGCTTGCAAGTTGTAGAGCGTGTTCCGATCCAAATTCCGGAGAATGAGAACAATACGGGCTATCTTCATACCAAGCAGGCCAAGCTTGGGCACCTGTTGACTTTTGACGCATTAGAGCAGAACGAGCAAATCTAAAATCACTATGAAAAAGAGAGGCTGATGAAGCGTGGCACATTATTTTGAAGGTCATCTTGTATCTAAAGGTTTAAAATATGGTATTGTAGTAGGAAGGTTCAATGAATTCATCACCAGCAAGCTTCTGAGTGGGGCACTTGATGCGCTTAACCGTCACGGTGTGATGGATGAAGAGGTTGACGTGGCGTGGGTGCCAGGTGCATTCGAGATTCCATTGATTGCACAGAAGATGGCTGAGAGTGGAAAGTATGATGCAGTCATCACCTTGGGAACGGTCATTCGTGGTTCTACAACACATTATGATTATGTATGTAATGAAGTGGCTAAGGGCGTATCTGCCATCAACCTGAAGACAGGGGTGCCTGTTATCTTCGGTCTAGTCACTACAGAGAATATAGAGCAGGCTGTCGAACGTGCAGGAACCAAGGCTGGTAATAAAGGCTGGGATTCGGCTGTCGCAGCTATTGAAATGGCAAATCTGAGCAAGCAGCTACAATAGAAGCTTGCTGGCTTGCTAAGGTAGTATGGAATAGCTTGCCGGGACATTGTACTGTCTACTGAATAAGCTCCTGCAATCAGGAGACTTGTCAGCCATCGGTGCAACTCACGGCGAGCGTCTTTATGAGCCTGTTGGGAATCCACAAGTGACATTACTGTAGATGAGCACAGGCCGGAAGTAGTAATTTGGCGGGAGGAAGCACTTTTGACAGTGGTAACATATAAACTAGAGACGTTCGAGGGTCCGCTTGATCTGCTGCTGCATTTAATTGATAAAGCCGAGATTGATATACAGGACATACCCATCAGTGAAATAACCGACCAGTATATGGCTTATCTGAACAGCATGCAGGAGCTGGAGCTCGAGATCACGAGCGAATTTCTGGTAATGGCGGCCACGCTCTTGTCCATCAAGAGCAAGCTGCTTCTTCCGAAGCCTCCGGTTCTCGACTTTGAGGAGGATTACTTCTTATATGAAGAGGACGATGAAGATCCACGAGCAGAGCTGATACGTAGACTGATCGAATATCGTAAGTATAAAGGAATCGCGCAGCATCTGAATGAACGCGAATGGGAGCGCAGCCTCATGTTCAGCAAGGAGCCGGAGGATCTCAGCTCATACATGCCTTCTGTTCCGGCTAACCCTGTGCAAGGTCTGCATGTCTCAGACCTGATCGCAGCTTTTCAACGGGCTCTACGTAAGTCTGAACGGCGTTCTGTCGTCACACGTATTCATCGCGACGAGATTTCTGTGAAAGACCGTATTCAGCAGGTGCTGGGAGTGCTGCAGGGAGCTGGGCGGGGAGGCAAGGTGCTCTTCTCCAAGCTGATGCATGAGGATATGCAGCGCCATGAGATCGTCGTGACCTTTCTGGCGATTCTGGAGCTGATGAAAATGAAGCAAATTGTATGTTTCCAGGAACATGTGTTTGAGGATATTGTTATGGAGTGGAGAGGGGAATTACTGGGCGATGGAATACCCGAAGCTGAAATCGATTATTGAGGGACTGCTTTTTCTGGCAGGGGAAGAAGGGCTTGCCGTGAAGCAGATCGCCGAGATTGTGGAGCAGCGTCCAGAGCTGGTCAAGGATTGTCTGGAGGATATGAGGAACGATATGCAGCAGTCCGGCAGGGGGATTCAATTGATTACACTTGCTGGACGATATCAGCTGGCGACTTTACCTGAGCATGCACCATTCTTCGAGAAGCTAGCGTATTCTCCCGCTCGTGTGTCACTATCACAGGCTGCGCTGGAGACGCTGGCGATTGTGGCCTATCGGCAGCCGATTACACGTGTAGAAATTGAAGAGATTCGTGGAGTCAAGTCAGAACGAGCCATACATACATTGGTGAACAAAGAGCTTATAGAAGAGACTGGACGAGCTGATGCGATCGGAAGACCCATTCTCTATGGAACCACCAAAGCCTTTATGGAATATTTTGGACTGGCAAGCCTCTCGGATCTTCCGCAGCCAGAGTTGTTCGAGGATACAGATCAGCTGGAGGAAGAGACGCAGCTGCTATTCGAGAAGCTGGGAGATCAGTTGACCTTCGAAGAGGTCGAGCCTGATACAGAAGTATAGCTACTAAGAGCAGGGCTCTCAAGCTGAACAAGCTGGGACGCCCTCTTTTTGCGTCTGAATCTTTTCCTTTCATTGGGTTCATACTACACTTATACAACCTTGCCTGAGGTAAGAAATGGACGGGAGAGGAGGGAGTTATTCGTGTGGTTCTGGTGGTGGATCATCGGTGCAGCGGTAGTGTTGCTAAGTTTGCTAATAGCAGTGCTATACTCACGCATACATATTGATGTAGAATTCGTCAAGCATGATCAGGATGATCGGCTACATATTAAAATTAGAGCACTGTATGGTGTAATCCGATTCCGTTATGATGTCCCCTCTGTACTAATGCTGGGCTTAAAGAAGGGCTTATTGTTCCGAGTTGACCGCAACGGCAATCTACACATGCATGAATCTACGATCAGCAAGAAATCCATCGATAAGGATGAGATTAAGCAATGGTATGACCAATATAAAGAATTGCTTATAGGTACACAATCGCTGGGACGCTGGGCTATGTCCATGATAGCCCATTTTCACGTGAATAAGCTGGACTGGTCCACTAATATCGGGCTGGCGGATTGCGCGCATACAGCTACCTCGACAGGCGTGCTTTGGGCGATTAAATCCGCGTTGGTCGGCTGGCTAAGTACGTTATTGCAATTTCACCACGCTCCGTCCCTCTTTGTTGTACCTCTATGGAAGGGGGGCTATCGACTGAGTATGAGATTTCATATGCAATTGCATGTGTCTAGTGGCTCTCTGCTGAAAGCGATACTCCTGCTGCTGTGGCGAATATCCCGTACACCGGGAGGGCTCAGAGTATGGAGAAAAGTGATGTCTGCGGGGAAAGAAAGAAGAAAGCGCCCTGAGCCGACAATATGAAGGTCGAATCAGACCCAGGTTTTCATGTCCAAGGATTATGTAGCCAATGGCACGTAAGCATCCAACAAACATTCCCATGCTGATACGAAGAAATGATATATATTTCTCTTGTGGAAACTTACCTATATGGATATTCAGCCTTCCTCTGAAGCATAATACGAGCAAGTACATCGTATTAAGGATTGTATATTGAGGAGGAATATTGAATGTCAGAGCATCCTATTCAAGGTCTAATGCAGACTGCAATGGAAAATATCAAGGGTATGGTTGATGTTAACACGATCGTCGGGGAGCCAGTTGAGACGAAAGACGGTACCGTCATATTACCGATTAGTAAAGTCGGCTTCGGTTTTGCGGCGGGTGGTAGTGATTTTAATGTAAATGGCGAGGATGAGGAGTATGGCTCGCATTCTCATTCACATCATGAATCCGGAAGCGGACTCAAACAAGGTCATCCGTTCGGCGGAGGTAGCGGCGGTGGCGTCTCCATCCACCCGATTGCTTTTCTGGTCGTAGGTCACCATGGTGCGCAGATTGTCCCACTGGATAACCAGACGCATCTGTTCGAAAAAATTATTGATGCAACGCCCATCCTGGTGGATAAAATTCAGTCCATGTTCCGAAATAACGGATATGCAGCAGGCGATCAATCTGAGTTGATCCCTCAGGTTCCCGTAACGGACACTACAACTCATCATCAGGGACCAACCTATCTGTAATGCATTCGTATACAATCCTTTTCGCTCATAACATGTGCCTTGTGGCCGATGTGAGCGGAGAGGGTTTTTTTATTAGATATAAGAATTTATACGTTTTTAGCCGCAAAACTCATAACATACTCGATACAACTTGTACATAAGATGGTACAAGATATGAGTTGAGGGAAGGAGTTCCCGTATGACAGGAAAGATGAGGAGTGCCCCGATGATAAAGAAGAAATGGATTCATACCATTGTGATGCTATGTAGTCTGATGCTGGTCATGTCATCGGTTCAGCCTGCATGGGCTGAAAAGAGTCGCCCGGCAGACGATACCCCGCCACCATTGTCGACGCATGCTCAAGCTGCTGCCCTGATCGATGTGACCTCTGGTCGGATCATTTATGCCAAGGAAGGGGACAAGGAGCTACGGATTGCCAGCCTTACAAAGATTATGACAGCAATCGTAGCCATTGAGCAGGGGAATCTGAACGATGACGTGACGGTCAGCTCCCGGGCTTTTGCCAAAGAAGGCTCCTCTCTATTCCTGCGTCTGGGAGAGAAGATGACACTGGAGCATATGCTATACGGGCTAATGCTTCGCTCCGGGAATGATGCCGCGACAGCGATTGCAGAGCATGTGGGTGGATCGGAAGAGGGCTTCGTATTTATGATGAATGAAAAGGCTGCGGAGCTGGGGCTTCATCACACACAATTCCAGAATCCACATGGTCTTGATGCAGAAGGACACTATTCTACCGCCAATGATTTGGCCAAGCTGACCGCCTACGCATTACATAATCCTACCTTCCGCAAAATCGTAGGCACACGTGACAAGAAAGCGCCGAACCCCAATGATCCTTGGGATTATACTTGGCTGAACAAGAATAAAATGCTCCGATTGTATGAAGGTGCAGATGGGGTGAAGACGGGATATACGAAAAAGGCATTCCGATGCCTGGTTAGCTCAGCTACGCGAGATGGCAGGCAGCTTGCAGCGGTGACCCTCAACGATGGAGACGATTGGAATGATCATGCTAACATGCTGGATTACGGCTTCAAGTATTATCCACTAGAGGAGATTACCCGCAAGAATACGCCGCTTCAAGGCTATAACTTCGTGACAGGTTCATCCTTCACTTATCCGCTGGCTGATGGCGAGAAAGAGAAGCTGGTAACCAAGCTGGTGCTAAATAAGCCAGCCGCAGAGTCGCAGAGAACAGCCGACTTTGGACTGCGTGGTCGAGTTGAGCTTGTACTGGATGGTAACGTGATTGGGCAGGTGCCTGTATATGAGCAAGGTAGCTTTATTCCAGACACGAAGAGCAATGGCACGGTTACTTCCTTCATGTCAACCACCCGTAATCTGACCTGGTTAGATACATGGCGGGATGTCATAAGAAACATATTCAGAAACTGATATGTCGCCGGGAGGCATTAAGTAAAAGGGGGGTGCAGACATGATCAACTTGATCTGGCTGGCATTGATCCTGATTGGAATTGGGTTCGCAGCAGTACAGGGGAACATAGAGGCCGTAACGAAGGCTGCTTTTGACGGTGCAGCTTCAGCGGTTACAGTATGCTTTGGATTAATAAGTGTCATGGTATTCTGGCTGGGAATGATGAGGATGGCAGAGGATGCGGGTTTGATGGGCAAGCTATCCAGGCTGTTGGCCCCTGTCGTTCGCTTTCTCTTCCCTGACGTTCCGAAGAATCATCCAGCCATGGGCTACATTCTATCGAATATGAGTGCGAATCTCCTAGGCTTGGGAAATGCAGCCACGCCTATGGGGATCAAGGCTATGCAGGAGCTGCAGGAGCTGAATCCAGACAAACAGACAGCCTCTCCAGCCATGTGTACGTTGTTGGCCTTGAACACAGCAAGCATTACACTAATTCCGACCACGATGATTGCTATACGTCTTAATTATCAATCTGCCAATCCTGCTGAGATCGTCGGAACGACGCTCGTTGCTACGGCGGTCGCTACGGTAGCTGCTATTGCGGCGGACCGCTGGTACCGCAAGCGCATGACGCGACGTCCGCCACCAGAACGCACTGCTGCCCATAGAGCTACGAAAGGATGATACCGTCATGCTGCAGGTGATCACCCTCATATCCACCTGGGCCATCCCATGTATTCTGGCCTTTATTCCTCTATATGCCTATGTCAGAAAAGTTCCGGTATACGAGTCCTTTGTTGAAGGTGCCAAGGATGGCTTTTCTACGGCAATCGGCATTATCCCCCATCTGGTAGGCATGATGGTAGCGATCAGCATCTTCAGGGCATCGGGTGCTCTTGATTATATGCTGAGCTGGTTCGCTCCGCTTTTTCGACTATGGGACGTTCCGCCGGAGGTGCTACCGCTGGGCTTGCTCCGTCCATTGACAGGAACAGGCTCGCTTGCCTTTACAACAGACCTGATACGCACCTATGGGCCTGATTCCATGATTGGTCGCATTGCTGCGACAATTCAGGGAAGCACGGATACGACACTATATGTGCTAACGGTATATTTTGGAGCCGTAGGCATTCGTAATGGGCGATATGCCCTGAAGGTAGGCCTCTTCTCGGACGCGGTTGGCTTCATCGCTGCTATCGTTATTTGTTTGTTGGTTTTTTAGCTTGTGATTTCCCGCTTTGCTGGGTATCATTAGCATGAGGTGAAAATAACGATAATGGAACGTTTACAGAAAATTCTGGCACAGGCAGGGGTTGCCTCCAGACGCAAATGTGAGGAACTGATTCTGGCCGGACAAGTTGAGGTCAACGGGGTTGTTGTCCAGGAGCTCGGCACCAAGGCTGATCCCGATCAGGATATGATTACGGTAAGTGGCAAGCCAATTAAGCAAGAGAAGAAGATTTATCTAATGATGAATAAGCCTAAGGGTGTAATTACAAGTGCATCGGACCCTGAAGGTCGCAAGATCGTCTCTGATTATCTGAAGGGCGTCAAGGAACGCGTGTATCCAGTTGGGAGACTGGACTACGATACCGAAGGGCTGTTACTGCTAACCAACGATGGCGAGTTCGCCAATCTGCTGACACACCCACGTCATCACGTACCCAAGACGTATCTAGCTACCGTTAAAGGGGTACCGCATGGTACCGAGCTGGACAAGCTCCGTGCTGGCATTGTACTGGAGGACGGTATCACAGCTCCTGCTGAGGTGGAATATCGAGATGTTGACCCTGACGGGAAGGAAGCAGTCATCGTGATTACGATCTACGAAGGACGGAACCGTCAGGTTCGCCGTATGTTCGAAGCGATCGGTCATCCGGTGCTTCGACTCAAGCGTATTGCTTTTGGAGATTTGCTGCTGCAAAACCTGAAGCGTGGCCTGACTCGGCCACTCACGAAGGATGAGATTAACCGTCTGATCCAGCTTGCCAAATCCAAAAAAGCGAAATAGAAATAAGCAGTAAGGAAGCCAAAATGCGGGCAGCTTCGGCTGCTTGCGATCATTCCAAGCAGAGGTGAGTTGCTTCCCCTCTGTTTTTTTGTGGGTCGGGATTTGACCAAAGCCGGGAAAATAGTAAAATAGAGAAAGTGGCTTGATTACCAAAATATAAAACATTTCATGAAATTCATGATGGCGCTTACGGATTTTGCTTTCAGGACAAGGTAATGGGGGCCAAGCGCGTAAGGGCTGCAAAGCGCATAAAGGGGTTGTTTCTAGATGTCGGATCAAGGTAACCGCATCCTGATCGTTGATGATGAGGAGCGTATCAGAAGGCTGCTGAAGATGTATTTGGAGAAGGAAGGATACATCATTGAGGAAGCCGAGGATGGAGAGACGGCTTTACGCAAAGCCACTTCGAATGATTACAGCATTATTCTACTGGATCTTATGCTGCCTGGCATGGATGGCATTGAGGTATGTACGCGTCTGCGGCAGGTCAAAGCTACGCCTGTGCTGATGCTTACAGCCAAGGGTGAGGAGATGAATCGGGTACAGGGCTTTGAAGTGGGAGCGGATGATTATGTCGTGAAACCGTTCAGTCCACGTGAAGTTATATTCAGGGTAAAGGCCATATTACGTCGTTCCTCCGAGACGGCATTCTTAACCAAGGAAGCGACCCCGAGCAACAGCATCGTATTCCCGAATCTGGTCATTGAGAACGATGCCCATCGGGTCACGGCAGGAGGAATTGAGATTAGCTTGACGCCGAAGGAGTATGAGCTTCTGCACTACCTGGCGATCTCTCCGGACAAGGTCTTCTCGCGCGAGGAGTTGCTAAAGGATGTGTGGAATTATGAATTCTTCGGTGATTTACGTACAGTAGATACCCATGTGAAGCGTCTGAGGGAGAAGCTGAATAAAGTATCACCGGAGGCGGCCAGCATGATTACAACCGTATGGGGAGTCGGTTACAAATTGGAGGTTCCCAAGTAACGTGAATTTCTGGCGATCCCTCGTAGGGAAACTATGGCTGACGATTATTTTCTTGGTTGGGTGTGTGCTTATCTTTCTTGGTTTGTTTTTGATGCCATATATTGATACTAACTTCGCTGTGAATGAATCGGCCGAGATCAAGCGACTGTTCACTTACACCTGTATCGTCGGCTTTTTGCTTACGACATTTTTTGCTCTGTTTCTGTTCACGAAGATAACGCAGCCGATGCAGCAGCTCATTCAGGCGACGAATTCGATTCGAGAGGGCAATTACGAGACAAGACTTTCTTTAGAGAATAGCGATGAGATCGGAGTGCTCTCCCATACGTTCAATCATATGGCCGAAGAGCTGGAATCCACGATTCGCAGCCTGAATCAAGAGAAGAATCAGCTCTCCAGCATTCTGCGCAGCATGACGGATGCGGTGCTAACCTTTGATCGTGAGGGACAGATCGTCCTGACGAACCCGCCAGGGCAGGATTTGCTAGATGGCTGGCGTGAGCTGCATTGGGAGCAGCAGGAGGCAGAGGAGGAGAGTGAGAGCTTCTCAGCCTTGCCTGAACCGCTTCGTCCATTATTCCATAGTGTGCTGAAGCATGGGGAGGACGCATCCGCTAATGTTCACGTGAAGCAAAATGTATGGTCTGTGCAGATGGCGCCGTTGTACACGGATAACAGCATCCGGGGTGTCGTCGCTGTACTGCGTGATGTGAGCGAGGAGGCCAGACTGGAGAAGATGCGTGCGGATTTCGTGGCGAATGTATCGCATGAGATTCGAACGCCGCTGTCAATGATGCAGGGCTACAGTGAGGCCTTGCTTGATGGCATGGCTTCCTCCCCGGAGGAGAGCGAGGAGCTTGTACAGGTCATTCACGATGAATCGCTGCGAATGGGCAGATTGGTAAAGGATTTGCTGGACCTCACTCGCATGGATGCTGGGCATATGGACCTGCATCTGGAGCAAGTGGACGTACATGAGCTTATTCAGCGGGTGCAGCGCAAGTTCCTGGTACGAGCCAAGGAGAGGGAGGTAGAACTCGTCTATGAAGCAGCAGATCGCCCATTAGTGCTCTCTGCTGCTGACGAGGATCGTCTGGAGCAGGTATTGACGAATCTACTGGACAACGCCTTCCGGCATACACCAGCTGGAAGGGGAATCGTCATTCATGCCGACGAGACAGAGACAGATCGACGCTCGGCTGTAAGAATCCGAGTGAAGGACGAAGGAGTTGGCATTCCACCGGAGGATCTCCCTTATATTTTTGATCGCTTCTATAAGGCAGACAAGGCAAGGGTAAGAGGAGAGGATGGAGGCACTGGTCTTGGCCTGGCGATTGTCAGGACTATCGTTGAAGCCCATCATGGTAAAATAACAGCCGAGAGTGGTATTGGTCAGGGCTCTGTATTTACAATGATCCTTCCTACTTGAAGAATGGTGTAGGCAACAGAACGTTTTTTGTTGAAAGCTGAGAGATAATATTGTTCATCGTGGAACAAAAGCAAACAAGCATGACACGTTCTTTGTAGAGCCGCTAATGATATTACAAAAATAAGCCTGCCGAGCAAGGATTTATCCTCGTTCGGCAGGCTTTTCTTTCGTGTAGGTTTCTATTCATTTCTGTACAGCTTGATGATGTCTTATACTGCTGTCTTTCAGAAATGATAGGCTTCTATTCCAGTACGATTTCCTGAGCCATGTTCAGGTCTTCCAGTGTGGTCAGCTGTACCAGTACGTCCTTCGGAACAGCCTTGTCAACCGTCAGAATCATGATAGCTTCTCCGCCGATTACTTTACGACCTACTTGCATGGCGGCGATGTTCACTTCATTTTGCCCCAGAAGGGTACCAACACGACCGATAATCCCTGGTTTATCGTTGTGGGAGATCAGAATTTGGTGCTTCTCTGGTGATACATCCACCGGGAATTGATCCAGACGGACGATGCGCTCTCCATAGCCGTTCAAGCGTGTTCCTGCGACCTTGTGCTCCTCACCGTTCTGGCTCTTGAGCGTTACGGTAATCAGGTTCGTGAAGCCTTTGGTCGTTGTGGATTTCGATACCACATAATTCACATCTCTCGATTTAGCCAGGTGCATGGAATTCACGATATTAACATCATTGCCGAGGTGGCGGCGCAGCACGCCCTTAATAATATAGCGCGTCAGTGGCTGTGTATCACTCTCGGATAGTTCACCGGCATAGTCCACTTGAATCTCACTGACGGGCCCATTAATAATTTGAGCTGCCATACTACCAAGCTTCTCTCCAAGCGTGAAATAAGGCTGCAGCTTGCTCATGACACTAGGTGCAACTGGCGGCATGTTGACGGCGTTCTTGAACGGCTCATCGCGCAGGATGTGAAGCACCTGCTCCGATACGTCAATGGCTACATTTTCTTGAGCTTCCACGGTGGATGCTCCCAGGTGAGGCGTAACGATAATGTTTGGATGCCCCAAGAAAGGATGATCCGGTGCTGGTGGCTCAGATTCGAAGACGTCAAATGCAGCTCCAGCCACAATGCCTTCGTCAATAGCCTCTACAAGTGCCATTTCGTCAACTACACCACCACGAGCACAGTTGATAATGCGCATGCCTTTTTTCATAACCTCGAATTGCGGACGGGAGATCATGTGGCGCGTCTCTGGCGTAAGTGGTGTATGCACCGTCATGAAGTCAGCATGCTTGACGATTTCATCCACACTTGCTAGCTTCACTCCAAGTTTTTCGGCACGCTCTTCTGTCAGGAATGGATCATAGCCGAGAATGTTCATGCCAAAGGCTTTGGCCCGTTTGGCGACTTCACTTCCGATTCGTCCCATGCCGAGTACACCCAACGTTTTGTTGCGGAGCTCAACGCCGAGGAAGCTCTTGCGGTCCCAAGTTCCGTTGACTGTCTTGGCGTATGCTTGCGGGATATGACGGGCAAGAGCCATCATCATAGCGAACGCATGCTCACATGTTGTAATGGTATTGCCGTCTGGTGCATTGATGACGATAATCCCGCGCTGTGTAGCGGCATCAAGATCAATGTTGTCTACGCCCACGCCAGCGCGTCCAATGACCTTCAAATTGGTACCGGCGGCCATGATGCGCTCCGTTACACGTGTCTGGCTTCTCACAAGCAGGGCATCGTAGTTGCCAATAATCGCAACCAGCTCATCCTCGCTGAGTCCTGTGTTTTTGTCGACGGTGACGTCACTTGCGTCCATGAGCTGTTGAATTCCAAGATCGCTGATGGGGTCGGAAACTAATACTTTGTACATGTGAATCCTCCTCTTAATTGATCCTACTTGTGAACTATGTCAGTCAACCACACTTCAGCAGCACCGCATTACCGTACCAAAGGCACATGGTAAAGCACGCCGCGCTGAGCTCCGAGGAGATGCGCAGGTTCGGAGTTTGCACAAAAAAGCCCCCGATCCGCATACTATCTCCATAGTAAGGGACGAGAGCTGTCGTGGTACCACCCTAATTCGCAATTATTTCGCAATAACTGCCTCAACGGTCAATTGACCTGAAAGATAACGGATTTCAACCGATTGCGCCTACTGGATATACAAAATCCACATTCGGGGCAATAACTCAGGAGCGCTAAAGACCATACTGATTGCCGTCGGCTTTCACCAAATACCGACTCTCTGAGGGACAATGTCAGTGTCTTCTCTCCATCGATGTCTGTCATATACTCTTAATTTTTTCATAATGTATCATGCCTGACATGGAGATGTCAATAGGGCATGAGGAGTTTAAATCTAGTGAGTCTACAGGGGGCTAAATGTGCTAATATAAGGAGTCTGGTGCCTTGAATCAAGCGGTAAAATTGGCTATGATGCTTAATGAATAACTTAGCAGAGGACTACGTGTACAATATGAAAAAGAAATGGAAGCTGAATTTCAGGCAGCCTGAAATTCATGAGTTGAATGAGCGAATGCTGCTCATCAATCTGTATTTGACCCAGTTCCTGACCTTGTTGATTGGAACAGTGTGGGTACTATTGCAGGGACGCAATCTACTCGTTCTTTTTGACCTGCCTGGCGATCTGCGGTTTCTCTGGTGGGGGCTAGGCTTTGCTGCAGTCATGCTGGTAGTGGATCTCCTAATCTCTAATGTGGTGCCAGAGGATGCTATGGATGATGGCGGTATTAATCGGATGTTGTTCCGCAATCGTCCTGTATGGCATATTGTCTGTATTGCTGCCATCGTGTCGATTTGTGAAGAGCTTCTGTTTCGTGGAGCGATACAACATGCCTTTGGTCCTTACTGGACGAGCATTATTTTTGCGCTGATCCACATTCGGTATTTGCGGCACTGGATCCCTACTGGCTGGGTATTCTTGAGCAGCTACGGTCTTGGGTACATATACATTCAAGCAGATACATTATGGGCCCCAATCTTGTGTCATTTTGTGATTGACCTGATCTCTGGGCTGGTACTGCGTTTTCGGAGGGAGACATGAATCAGGAGTTGAGCAGAGTAGAGCGGAACAAAATACAGCGTAGTCAGCGCTTCGATCGGTTCAAGCAGTTATGGGGCAAGCCGCGTCCGCGACATCTGGCAGCACGGCAAAGACTGCCTTTACAAGAAGCTGCGGGTGAAGCTGCATTGCAGCCTTTGACCTTGCATGAAGCGCCTGTTGTAGGCGTATCGCTCAAAGACTCGTCTGTGCTAGATATACATAATAAACAACCGATGACTCGCATGGAGCGTTCACGGACTGATGAACAGGAGGGAAGCGAGGAATTGCCGGATGCCTACCCTTCGCGTGCGGAGCTATTCCCTTCCAGAAGGCTTCGCGTTAGCAAATGGTTTCTTAATTTCCTGAGCACACTGTTCATGCTAATCACAGCAGTGCTGGTATGGTGGGGAATCCAAGGAGCACCTCCCGTAAAAACCTTGCTGCCAGAGATGTTCGGGGAATAGACGCTGTATATAATTTTTTCAATCAAACAAGCCCTGTCCTTGGGTAAGGAGCCAAAAGCACCTTCAAGGGCAGGGCTTGTTTAGTTTTGTTTGTTAGCGCGTTTTGTTCGCCCCCGTAGAGGCTGATTGCTCATAAAACGAACTTAACATTATCAGTTCTCCAGCTTAATGCTGCGAGGGTCCACGAAGCTATATCCCTTTTCCTCCAACTGGGTCAACAGCGTGTCTAATGCTTCTGCTGTCCATGGAAGCTCATGCATAAGGATGTTGCTGCCTGCGTGAAGCTGCTCCATGACATTTTTAATTAATGTCTCAGGATTGTTGGAGTTGCTCGCTTTCATGGTCCAGTCCAGTGAACCGTTAGACCAGGTCATATAGAGTAGACCGTTCTCCTTGGCAACCTTACGACCCACATCCCCGCCTGCACCATGCGGGGGGCGGAAGAACACAGGGGTTACACCTGTTGTATCCTGTACCAGCTTCTGTACATCCTCAATCTGTTGTTTGACTTTGGTCTCGGACTCATTTTTGAGCACAATATGATCATAGCTGTGGTTGCCAATAATTTGTCCGCGCTCATGAATCAGCTTCAGCAGCTCCGGGTTCTCCTTGACGCGGTAGCCGTTCACGAAGAAGATGGCTTTAGCCTGGTGCTTGTCTAAGGTATCCAGCATCTTGGTGATCATATCTCGATCCTTCGGTCCATCATCGAACGTGAGCAGCACCACCTTGCGCTCGGTCCCTTCATCGATTGGCACAATGTCATAATTGTTGTTCATCCGGTAGATAACTGGAATGGACGCGTTACCCTCTGCAGTACCATCATTAGCTGAACTGATCTCCGAGCTTGTGGCATCCGTGGAAGCTGCAGGAGTACTGTCATTACCTGCATTCGCAGCAGGTTCCGTTCCCTGTGACGTATCACCCTCTGTGTCCACCTTAGTCTGTTGAGACTTTTGTTCTTGCGATGATGTGGAATCCCCGGAGGCTGTGTCTGCTGGCGAACTCGTAGGCTTTGTCTGGCTGCAGGCGCTTAACAGAAGCACGGCAGTCAGCAGCAGGACCGTCAGTCTGATTCGCATGATGTCACTCTCGCTTTCCTGAAATTATCTGTGTCTGTACCGCATGAGTTCATGCCCTAATGTCAACACTAACGTCGATCTTATCACAAAAAGGAGGAGCAAATTGTGAAGACATCGTCATTTTTTATGGGCGTGGTTCTTGGTGCTGTGGCCAGCTCCGTAGTCCAGCGTCGCAATATGCGTAATTTGAACCACATGATGCATAAGGCCAGAACGAAGCTGATGGATGCAGCTCTGCCAGGAATGGCGGGACTGGATAACCTGAATCTGGGGAAGGACAAGAGCCATTCCCGAGACAAAAATCAGCATGAGCATACTGTCGCCCATGAGCATGAGAGACATGAGACCCATACCAGCCACAGCAAGACGAGCCAGCCCTTGGACAAAGAGACCAATCTGAGATTGATCAAAGAATTTATACGTTCCACTCCGGATGTCAAAAAGGAAGTTGAGATGATTCTCAAAGAGACGAACACCGCCATACCGGGGATCTAACATCAAGAAGGCTGTATAGAATCATTTCGCGGCTTTTCTCGCCGGGTAAATGATTCTTTTTTTGTCGTTTTTATTGCGTGCATTTAAGGGTATAAAATGATAACATAGCTACATAGAACCATTTTTATCACAGGTATCTTTGTTGCATCATAATCTGTTTATAATACTCGGTTGCAGAGGAGGATCCAGTATGAAAATAGAAAGATTAGGTCAGGACAAGATACGGATTTTCCTTACATTTGATGACCTTAGCGAACGAGGCATCCAGAAGGAGGATATGTGGCAGGAAATGCCTAAAGTTCATGAGCTGTTCACCGAAATGATGGACCAGGCTTATAGTGAACTGGGCTTTGATGCTACGGGTCCTCTGGCGGTTGAAGTGTTCGCGCTCCCGGCCCAGGGCATGGTTGTTATTGTTACCCGAGGGAAATATGATCACTCTCAATACGGCTCGGGTCAGGATGACGATCTGCCTGAAGAAATTTATGAAATGGAAGTAACGCTGGAGCAAAGCGATTCCATTATTTATGCATTTAATGACTTCGAGGTCTTAATTGAGGCGGCACATATGCTGGCGGGCAATGTTACCGAAGCTGGCAAGCTGTATCATTATAAAGGAAAATGGATTCTATATCTTGAACCAGAGCAAGTAGAGGAAGCCAAGCATGGTGCGCTTATTGCTGTGTTGGCCGAATTCGGTGAGGGCTCATCCCTCACACCAGCAGTACTGGAGGAATACGGCAAGCTTGTAATGCCCGAGAATGCTGTAAGCATGATCTGTGAGCATTTTGATAGTCGCAGTTGATTGCCAGGCTAATGAGTTCGCACGAGTTGGTGGTGGAACGAAGCCTTGCACATCTGCTTTACCGTAGACCTGAGTAGGCCGGTTCTGATTTCAGAATCGGCCAATTTTTACGATGTGACATTAGATATAGATTTCATTTTGCGGGGGGATGATTCGGTGCTTGTGTTCTCTTTATTAGCCGTAGCCACAGCGCCGGGAATCGCCTTGCTTACGTATGTTTACTTAAAGGACAAGTACGACTCAGAGCCTCTGCATATGGTGATTAAAGTTTTTTTGCTGGGATTTCTGATCGTGCTGCCAATTATGATTATTCAGCGTGGGCTTTCAATTTGGCTCGGCACTCATCCATTCTGGGATTCCTTTGCAGTATCCGCTGGAGTGGAGGAGGTCGTTAAATGGTTCGTGCTGGTCCACTTGATCTACAATCATACAGAATTCGATGAGCCCTATGATGGAATCGTATATGCGGCGGCCATCTCACTCGGGTTCGCGACAGCGGAGAATCTGCTCTACGTATGGGCAGGGCAGCCTTCCGTGGGAACGCTGCTATTGCGATCGCTGTTGCCTGTATCTGGTCATGCGATGTTCGGAGTCATGATGGGTTATTATATGGGGTTGGCCAAATTTTGCGAGACCAAAAGGACTCGTTCATATCTCACGGTCGCACTGCTGTTGCCTTGGTTCTGGCACGGGGTCTACGATATTATTTTGGATACCGTTGTGAACAACTGGATATGGTTCATCATTCCATTGATGGCTTTCCTGTGGTACCGTGGCATGGGGAAAATCAAACGAGCGAACAGCAGATCACCTCACCGTTTCGTGAAGCGGGATGAAGAGGTTAATATGTGACAAAAATGGACACACTTAGCAGAAGAGGGTCATCATTCTGCTAATGGAGGTGTCTTTTTTTGTGCGTGTAAAGGTGAAAATCTACTGTCCCTGCTGTGGCGAAAAATTTGTGCTCAGAGGGCACAAGGAGCCAGACCGGATCGAGACAGGCTTCAAGCGTTGCCTGTGCGATAATGTGGATGATTTTATCATTGAAGAAGAATCTGTATAACCAAGATGCATAACCTTCCTTTTAACTTGTCACACTATGGTTAGTGTACCTGATGAAAGGAGAGCGAATCATGTATAAGCGTCTGAGTGCGGTAATGTTCCCCATCATGACTGTATTACTGATTGGTACAGCCGTGTGGGGTTATCAGGAGAACAAGGAAAAGAACTCTATCTTGCTGAAGGCAGAGAATCAGTACCAGCGAGCCTTCCATGATCTGTCTTACCATATGGACCAGCTCCATACGGAGCTCGGGAATACGCTTGCTGTCAATTCGGCTTCACATGGCATGCACCGCAAGAGTCTTCTCAATGTATGGCGTCTGACCAGTGAGGCGCAAAATGAGGTCAATCAGCTTCCACTCACACTGTTGCCCTTCAATCATGCAGAGGAGCTGTTGTCGCGGATGTCCAATTTCGCCTATCAAACCTCGATCCGTGACCTGAGCAAGGAGCCATTGGATGAGCGAGAAATGAAGAATCTCAAATCGCTGTATGAGAATTCGAAACAAATCTCCAAGGATATGCAGCAGGTGCGGGAGAAGGTGCTCTCCAATCACTTGCGCTGGATGGATGTCGAAACTGCCATGGCCACAGAGAACAAATCAGCTGACAATACAATTATTGATGGATTCAAGACTGTGGACAAAAAGGTGCAGGAGTATCCAGAGCTTGATTGGGGACCTTCCATCTCCAGCATGTATGAAAAGCGCTCTGTGAAGAAGTTGAATGCACTGCCGATCACTGCGCAGCAGGTGAAGGAGAAGTCTGCCAGATTCGCGGATGTGAAGCCGGAGTCTGTGAAGGTGACAGAGAACGGAAAGAATACGGAATGGCCGTCCTATACGGCCAAGATTGATCTGGGTAAAGGGAATGCGAAGTCGATGGATTTCACTCGCAATGGCGGGTTGCTGATTTCTTACACGTACACCCGTGAAGTGGGGCAGAAGAAAGCGGGGCGTGAAGAGGCGATTGAAGCCGGGAAGCAGTTCCTGAGAAATAAGGAATATGGCGAGATGAGCCCTGTCGCATACGATGAGTACGATAATCTTGCTAATATCACCTTCGTTCCTGTCAAGGATAACGTATTCCTTTATCCGGAGAAGGTAACCGTCCGCACAGCGCTTGATAATGGAGAGGTAGTAGGTGTACAGGCTGCCGATTATGTATACGAGCACAGCGACAAGCGTATCATTCCTAAGGCTAAGCTGACGATCGAGCAAGCACGTAAAAGGTTGAATCCGGAATTCAAGGAATCTTATCACCGGATGTCTCTGATCAAAAATGAAATGTCCAAGCAAGTGCTGACACATGAATTTGGCGGTCGAATTAATGGATCGGTGTATCGCATTTACCTGAATGCAGATACTGGGCTTGAGGAGAGTATTGAGGTAGTGAAGGATTCTGATGAGCCGCATCAGCGTACAGATGGTATTTAGGATTGGGTAATAGCTGTACATGCCGTTGCGAAGGTGTGTAATATTGAATGTGCTTAAGGGACTGAACGGATGAATATTCCTGTTCGGCCCTTTTTTTTGATAATAGAATTTATAACTTTTCAGCGGAGGTGAACAATTTGATTATCGCAAGAAAAACTTCAACTATACGCGGTCTGTTTTCTGTGAAAGTACGTCGATAGTCGTTTTTCTTATTGAAGCTAAGCTCCACGAAAAGGCAATCTGCTCTATAATAAGCTGGAGCCTGAGAGGGTGAAACAAAAAGTAGGGAGAGAGAGGGAAGATTTGTGATCACCGTGTATAGTTTGGCTAATGATCCCCTGGTACTTGACCTGGATCATTTCATTTGCGCTGAACTTGAAGCGCTTAACTTTCATCGTGCATTATTAAATGGACTGAATTTCATGAAAGCGCGTTTTCGGCATGTTGATCTGCGGTCTGCCGAGATGGCTGCTACGAATCTAAGTAATACGAGATTGGATCATTGCTCCTTGATTCTTTGTGTATTGCAAAATGCGAATCTAACCGCTGCGCATCTGAGCGGTGTTCGACTTAATTATGCCAATCTGCAAAACGCTAATTTAGAGCAAATTCGAATGGTGGACTCATTTGCGATGAATGCAAATTTTCAAAATGCCAATCTTGCCAATGCGAATCTAGGTCATACGGATGTCAGTAGGGCGGTGTTCAGGAATGCCAACCTGCAAGGAGTCAACCTGAGCGAAGCAGTGCTCGAAGAGGCCGAATTCGAAGGTGCTCTGTACAACACTGCTACAATATGGCCAGACGGATTCGATCCGAGTTCCAGAGGAGCCATCCAATTGTGAGAAGACTGTTCGGGTAACTTCGATGGATTGTGTCCCATTGATAAAATAGGCTCAATCATATTCATTAGATAGCTCATGGCTATGTCACACTTCTTTAAAATTATAGTTATTTTATAATTCCTAGCGGGTGCGTGCGTGCTATAATCGGGTATAGCGGCACATGCTGCCATCATTTTCAGGACGGTGAGATCGTGTATCCGAAACACAACGAGACATTATATATTCAAATAGCCTCTGCTGACGAGCGTGAACGCGACGAGGAGTACAAGGCAAGAATTCACGACATTACGGATGAAGGCATTCTCATCGATGTGCCCATGAATGTACACAACGGTAGACTTCGAAAGCTTCATTTTGGTGATGAGCTGTCTGTGAAATACATTCAGGAGGATGGCAAAACACACTATTTTATTACCCATGTGCTCGGATTCGAGCAGGATAATCTGCGTCTGGTAAGACTACATAAGCCTCTTCCTGATGAAATATCCTCGGTACAGCGTCGTAGCTATTTGCGTGTTCAGTCCAACCTTGAGCTGGCGGTTCAGAATGAGTTCGGTGATCGCTTCGTTGCTCAAACGATGGATGTTGGAGGCGGGGGTGTATCGTTTGATACGGGACGAAAGGATCTGAGCGCTGGACAGCAGCTTACCTGCTGGTTGCTGCTTCCTTATCAGAATGGTACACGTGAGCACGCGGACTTCAAGGCAGAGATTGTCAGGACGGTCGCTTTAGAGAATGGTAGACAGCAGATTATGCTTGCCTATAAAGCAATTACAGATATGGAACGGCAGAAGATAATCAAGTACTGCTTTGAGCACCAGCTAGTGTTCCGAGACAAGTAATCGATATTCCATAGTAAATGGCCTATATTTGAAAATGAATGGGAATAAAATACATAGAGCTCTGGTACACTAACTCGCAGACATCAGAAGACCATGTGGAGGGACCTACATGACATCAAACGATCATAAGCGAGGCTCGTCCAAGGAGCGCACGAACATCCCCTTCATTTTCCTCGTCATTTGCTGCCTGCTCAGTGTTGGCCTGGTCTGGCAGGTGCTGCTGCATATTCCTTTTACCTACGGGCTTCTTGCCCCTTTGCGTGAGCTTGAAGGCATACCTGTAGATCAGCAATATCTGGAGCGTATGATGGAGAATGCTGAAAATCTATGAATTTTATAAGACTTGTGTTTTTGCATGCGCAAGCGATCTGTGGTATAATTTTCACGTCGCAGGCAATGCCTGCTTTTTTCTTGAGGATCAGCTTTGAGGAGGAGTGCCCCGTTGGTAAGCCAAATGACAGAACTAAACGGGAAAATAAACATTGCAATAGACGGACCAGCAGGGGCTGGGAAGAGTTCCGTAGCCAAGAAAGTGGCTGAAATACTCTCCTATGTATATGTGGATACCGGAGCAATGTACAGGGCTGCAACCTGGTACATGCTGAAGCAGAATATTTCGGCTGAAGATGAATCCACTGTGCTTCAACGTGCACAGCAATTGGTTATTGAATTAATACCTGATCCTTCCGGTCAAAAGGTGCTGTGCAATGGAACAGATGTTACAGAGGCTATACGTTCCAGAGAAGTTACTGGTGTCGTATCCCAATACGCCCGAATAGCTGGCCTGCGCCAGCAGCTGACAGCAAGTCAGCGGAAGATGGCAGAGCGCAAGGGAGTTGTCATGGATGGCAGGGATATTGGTACAACAGTGTTGCCTGATGCCGAACTGAAGGTATTTATGACAGCTAGTGTCAAGGAACGAGCTCTCCGCCGATTCAAGGAAATGCGGGAGGCAGACATCACACTGGAGCAGCTGGAACGTGACATTGCTGTACGTGACAAGCTCGACGAGGAACGCGAGGTTTCGCCGCTGCGTCGCAGTGAGGATGCCGTTGAACTCGATACGACCGATATGGACTTCGATACGGTAGTCAATACGATTGTATCTTACTGCAAAACCGCGATAGGATGGGGAGATTAATTCATGATTTATACCATATGCAGCGGTATTTTACGACTGCTGTACCGTTTACTGTTCAGAATTGAGGCTGTAGGAGCCGAGAATGTGCCTGCACAGGGGGGCGTACTGTTATGCTCCAACCACATCAGTAATCTGGACCCGCCGACGGTAGGTATACTATTGAAGCGCAAAGTCCATTTCATGGCGAAGGCTGAGCTCTTCGAGGTTCCAGTACTAGGCCCACTGATTGATAAGCTGGGAGCTTTCCCGGTGAAGCGTGGTGGCGTCAGTAAGGAATCCATTAAGCTGGCCATTCAGATTTTGCGTGATGGCAATGTGGTGGGCATTTTTCCGGAGGGTTCTCGTAACTCTTCTGGGATTGTCAAAAAAGGAGCCGCAAGCTTCGCACTTCGTAGTGGGGCCGCAGCTGTACCTGTCGCCATAGTAGGTGAGTACAAATTGTTCCGTAAATTGAAAGTTATTTATGGGCAGCCCGTGGACCTTGAGAGCTTTAAGAGCTCGACCGAGGGTGATCCACTGGAGCTGGCTACGGAAGCAATTATGTCACGCATTCGCACTATGAAGGAGACAGGACAACCAACCCGCGAGTAGCGGGTGCATGTTTTCTGTTTTCGCTGGAAGAATACTGATATATGAATGTTTTGAACTCTGCTACGAGCAGGTTTAAATAAATGGCTTTTTTGAATTGAGGAGGGTATTGACATGTCGGAAGAAACTAAAAATCAAGAAGTGTCAAATCAAGATGAACTGGACCAAATGGTATCATTGAAAAAAGGTGATACGGTAACAGGAACAATCGTAAAATTAGAAGATAACCAAGCGGTAGTAAGCATTGGATATAAATACGATGGTGTTATTGCACTCCGCGAGTTGTCTTCCGCACAGCCAGGTGAGGAAGCTCCACAAGTAGGCCAAGAGATCGAAGCTAAGGTCGTAAGCATCGACGACAACAAGGAAAAGCTTGTATTGTCCAAACGTGCGATCGACAGCGAGAATGCTTGGGAAAAACTGCAAAGCTATTCCGATAACAATGAAGTGTTCGAAGTTGTTGTTACTGATGTTGTTAAAGGTGGCGTAGTAGCAGACGTAGGTGTACGTGGATTTATTCCTGCTTCTATGGTAGAGCGTCATTTCGTAGAAGATTTCAGCGATTACAAAGGTCGCACTCTGCGTGTTAAAGTGAAGGAACTGGATCGTGAGAACAACAAAGTGATCCTGTCCCAAAAGGACGTACTTGAAGCTGAGTACGAAGCTAACAAGCACAAAATCATGTCCGAGCTGCAAGAAGGTCAAGAAATCGTGGGTACGGTTCAACGCCTGACACAATTCGGTGCCTTCGTTGATGTAGGCGGAGTTGATGGTCTGGTGCATGTATCCGAGATCGCATGGACTCATGTTGACAAGCCTTCCGATGCAGTGTCCGAGGGTGACCAAGTGAAGGTTAAGGTTCTGAAGGTTGATCCTGAGAAGGGCAAAATCAGCCTGAGCATGAAAGCAGTTCAACCAGGTCCTTGGGAAACGGCTGCTGAGAAATTCAACATCGGTGATGTAGTGACTGGCGTTGTAAAACGTCTGGTGAACTTCGGTGCCTTCGTTGAAATTGCTCCTGGTGTTGAAGGACTGGTGCATATCTCCCAGATCTCTCACAAGCACATCGGTACTCCTCATGAAGTACTGAAAGAAGGACAAGAAGTTCAAGTGAAGGTCCTTGACCTGAACACGGCTGAGAAGCGTGTAAGCTTGAGCATCAAGGAGACTGAAGAAGCTCCTGCACCTGCACCTAAGGCTGAGAAGACTCGTGCACCAAGAGAACACAACAGCGGTGGTGTCTCCCATAACGAAAGCATGAGCGTGACCCTTGGCGAGCGCTTTGGCGACAAGCTCAGCAAATTCAAATAAGCAATACCCATGAGGTTAGAATAGGCATTAGGTACACCATCGGCGGACCCAGAGGGTTCGCCGATTGTTGTTACTTCCGATACTGACAGGAGGAGTTGAATTATGGCAAGACCCGTTGTGGCGATCGTTGGTCGACCCAATGTAGGGAAATCGACTATTTTTAACAGAGTTATTGGAGATCGTCTGGCTATTGTAGAAGATAAGCCAGGTATTACCCGTGATCGGATCTATGGAATTGGGGAATGGAATGGCAAGCCGTTCAGCATTATTGACACTGGCGGCATTGAAATTGATGGTACAGATGAGATCATGAAGTCCATACGGATGCAGGCTGAACTCGCAATCGAGGAAGCGGATGTCATTGTCTTTATGTGTGATGCCAAAAGCGGTGTTACACAGTCTGACGAAGAGGTCGCTCAGATGCTGTACAAATCAGGCAAGCCAGTAATCGTCGCTGTGAACAAGGTGGATAACATTGGGCGGAGTGATCTGATTTATGAATTCTATGGCTTCGGCTTCGGTGATCCGATCGGCGTATCCGGTAGCCACGGTACAGGAATCGGTGATCTTCTGGATGCGATTACAGAGAAGCTGCCTGAGCTGGAGGATGATGGGTACGATGATGATGTTATACGTGTGGCCTTGATTGGCCGTCCGAATGTCGGCAAATCATCTCTGGTCAATGCCATTCTCGGTGAAGAGCGAGTCATCGTCAGCGATGTTGCTGGTACGACTAGAGATGCTATTGACACTCCGTTTGAGAAAGATGGTCAGCGGTACGTACTTATTGATACTGCAGGGATGCGTAAGCGTGGTAAAGTGTATGAGACAACCGAGAAATACAGCGTTATGCGTGCCATGCGTGCTATTGAACGTGCAGATGTCGTACTCGTTGTCATTAATGGTGAAGAAGGTATTATCGAACAGGACAAGCATATTGCCGGCTACGCTTATGAAGCAGGTAAGGCTTCACTGTTTGTCGTGAATAAGTGGGATGTCGTGGAGAAGGATGACAAAACCATGAAGGAGTTCGAGACCAAAATCCGCGATCACTTCCTGTTCATGACGTATGCACCAGTTGTGTTCCTGTCAGCGAAGACCAAGCAACGTCTGCACAAGCTGCTTCCTGTAGTACAGAATGTGGCTCAGCAGCACGCTATGCGTATACAGACGCATCTGCTGAACGATGTGGTATCCGATGCGGTTGCTATTACACCACCACCTACGGACAAGGGCCGTCGCTTACGCGTGAACTATGTGACGCAAGTGGCTGTGAAGCCGCCGACGATGGTTGTCTTCGTGAATGATCCAGAGCTGATGCATTTCTCGTATGAACGCTACCTGGAAAATAAAATTCGCGCCGCCTTCAATTTTGAAGGGACTCCGATACGGATCTTTACCCGGCGCAAGTCTGACGAAAGTTAGGGGAGAACAACTTGCTACTACAGACGGTTGCAATAGTAATCAGTTATTTGCTCGGCTCCATCAGCTTTAGTGTTCTATTCGGCAGATTGCTGAAGGGAGTCGATATCAGACAGCATGGCAGCGGTAATGCTGGTGCGACAAATACACTTAGAGTGTTAGGTAAGGGACCTGCCATCATGGTATTGGTGCTGGACGTACTTAAAGGCGTGCTTGCTGTCTGGATTGGTTATTGGCTGGGTGGAGACTCTGAATGGCTTCCTGCTCTCACAGGAATAGCAGCGATTATCGGGCATAATTGGCCGATCTACTTCAACTTTCGGGGAGGCAAAGGAATTGCCACTGCGATTGGGGTGCTGGCTTCGATTGCGCTCATTCCTGCTCTACTTGCTGGTGTCATTGCGATTCTCTCGATTGTAATTACCCGTTTTGTATCGCTAGGCTCTCTGATTTTTGTCATTCTGACTCCTTGGATGATGCTGGTGCTTGGCTACTCATGGCCCCTGTTCTGGTCTGGCGTGATCATCTGCTTGTTCGCCGTCTGGAGACATCGTACCAACATCGTGAAGCTGATGAAGGGTCAGGAGAACAAGCTTGGTTCCAAGGGAGGGAATCATCGTGTCTAAGTCGGAAAAGGTTGCGGTATTGGTAGCAGGTAGTTGGGGAACTGCTTTGGCCGCGGTTCTGGCCGATAACGGATCTGAAGTTGTAATCTGGACCCGAAACGCGGAACAGGCTGAGGAGATCAACATGCTCCATACGAATAGCCGCTATCTTCCTTCCGCACAGCTGTCCCCAGCCATACGGGCGACGACTGAGATGGGGGAGGCGGTCAGTGGAGCAGAGGCTGTCCTCATCGTTGCTCCCTCCTCAGCCATGCGCCAGGTGTCACGAGAGCTTGCTCGCCATGTTGGGCAAGATACACTCATCGTTCATGCGACGAAGGGCTTTGAGACGGAGACACTCAAGCGCATGTCACAGGTCATCTCTGATGAGCTTGGTTGCGAGGAAGGACATGTCGTTGTGCTGTCTGGTCCCAGTCATGCTGAAGAGGTTGTTCGTAAATGCCCAACAACGGTTGTCGTTGCTTCCTCGGAGGATCAGGCTGCGCAACGGGCTCAGGATTTGTTCATGAACTCGTATTTCCGCGTCTATACCAATCGTGATCTCATTGGTGTGGAGCTGTCTGGTGCACTCAAGAACATCATTGCGCTAGGTGCAGGAATGTCGGACGGACTTGGCTTCGGGGATAATGCCAAAGCTGCGCTGCTGACACGAGGACTCGCAGAGATTACCCGTGCTGGCGTGGAGATGGGTGCCAATCCGCTCACTTTTGCTGGTCTCGCAGGAATCGGTGATCTCGTCGTAACAGCAACCAGCCAGCACAGCCGTAATTGGAGAGCAGGCTCTATGCTGGGTAAGGGTATGCCGTTAGAGGAAGTACAACACACCATGGGCATGGTCATTGAGGGAATTCGTACGACTCAGGCTGCCCATGCCATTGCAGCATCGCTTGGTGTTCAGATGCCGATTACGGATCAGTTATACAAAGTACTGTTCGAAGGACAGGATGTCCGTGAGGCTGTAGAGGCCTTGATGGGTCGAGATCCCAAGACCGAGATGGAACTTATGCCCTTGAAGACTTGGGAACAGTGGAATTCCTGATCACAGGGGCATTCACCTTTTTCAGACTAAGCTCATACACTAATTTGAGCAATGTCGGAGGAGGGGAGACTGTGAGTAAGAACTTTCCAAAGGATACACTGAAGGCTATCAATCAGAAGAGTGGAAAAAGCATTTCCGAGAACGCCGTCAAAAAGCTGGCTAGCAAGGTGAATTCGGAGACGATGCAGAGTGAAGCTCAGTTACGTCAACTGATCAAGCAAGTTGCGGCTATGGCGAAAGTGCCTGTATCGGAAGGGACTATTCAGGATATCGTAAAGGCTGTCAAGAAAAGCGGTATGAATCCTTCCAATATGGAGGCCTTGATGAAAATGATGATGAAAAAATAATGTGCTGCCTGACTGCAAGGGGCCCGCGAACTTCTGAGGTTCGTGGGCTTTTGTGAACCTCGCGCTCAGGCTGCCGTAACAATAGAACAATTGGTTAAGAAAGGTGGAGCGCAGATGAAAAAGCTTGATCTGTCTGCGAGGCTGACCTCGATGCCACAGCTCCATGAAGCCATCCGGCAGCTGGCTGCCGCGTGGTCATCTTCGTCCTCTTGCTGGCTCCTGGGAGGAAGCTGTTCTTTACTTCTACAAGGCGTGGAGCTGGACAAGTCTCCGAATGATATTGATGTATATGCTGATCTTCGCGCAGCCAAGCAGCTGCACGGGCACGCACCTGGTCGGCGCCTGGACGAGCAACAGCTGAGCAGAAGCGAGGCTTATTTATCTCTGCTGAGTCACTATGAGCTGGAGGGCTTGACCTTGGAATTGGTCGGAGGTTTCGAGGTGTACGCGACAAATTCTCTGTATCGGGTAGAGATTGAACAGGTGCTTCAATCCGCTGCCCCCGGGATAACGATCAATAACTACTCCGTCCGTCTGATGCCCTTGGCCCACGAGCTCTTGTTCAATCTCCTGCGTGGCAGGGAGGATCGGTATCGGTCGATTGCCAAAACCATGAATACGCAACCGGACGAGCATAGAGACTTGCTGGAGCTCTTGCTAGCCCGGAATGTATGGTCTGATGCACATGTAGATCAGCTCAGACGGTTGCTCAACTGGCTCTAATACAAGCTTTGCTGGGAGGTGCTTATCCTGATGAGTCATGAGGTTTGCTTTATGCCATCTGGCAAGCGTATAGCGGTTCGCTCAGGCACAACTATTCTGGAAGCCGCGCGGAAGGCTGCTGTTCATATTTCTTCACGCTGCGATGCCAAGGCCTCCTGTCTGATGTGCAAGGTGACTATTGCTCCAGAGTGGGCTGAGGCTGCAGGCGTGCCGACCGAAGCAGAGAAGCGTAAGCTTGACTCACTGCTTCAGGAGGGACAACGTCTGTCTTGCCAGGCCAGAGCTTGGGGGCCGCTGGTAGTCACTATACCAGAGGACCCGTTAAAGGCTGCGGTGCGCAGACAACTGGAGAAGCAGCAGGGGGACGATGACAGCCTGTGGTAAAATGATTATTTAAAAGAATTGGCTTTTGGCTAAGTGGACCTGGAGACGAATCCGTTATGGATTCGTTTTTTTTTTGCTTAATTGTTACCTCAATGGACATGTTTATGTAAAACTCATACCGGTGCAGGTCTGTTCGGCGCTACACGTGCATATAATGACTGTGGCGGTTCAGCACAGGCTTGTGAAGAGGAGGAGTGATTTTGTGCCAGAGTTATCAGTCATATCTTCACTGCCTGATACATATGATGATACCAGTCCAATTGCATGTACGAGTGTAGGCCGCTATGACCGATTCTATCAGCCATGACGCTCGGCGGCGGACGACTTCCAGGCTTGCTCTGCCGCAGCTGGGTACCAAGTCTTCTGATCGAACACGAAGCGGATGCTCTTATAGCATTTTTCCTTCGGAGAATCTTGAGGAGGGGATTTCATTGGAGAAAGTAGACATTTTTAAAGACATTGCCGAGCGCACCGGGGGAGATATCTATCTGGGAGTCGTCGGCGCCGTTCGTACAGGAAAATCAACATTTATCAAGCGCTTTATGGAAACGGTAGTCTTGCCGAATATTGCGAATGAAGCTGATCGGGTGCGCGCAGTGGATGAACTTCCGCAGAGTGCCGCTGGCAAGACAATCATGACAACAGAGCCTAAATTTGTACCCAACAATGCTGTACAGATACGTGTAGCAGAGGGCCTGGATGTAAACGTGCGATTGGTGGACTGTGTAGGGTATGCTGTGGAGGGTGCGAAGGGCTATGAGGACGAGAACGGCCCGCGTATGATCTCTACACCATGGTTCGAGGAGCCGATTCCATTCCAGGAAGCGGCGGAGATCGGAACACGTAAGGTCATTCAGGAGCACTCGACGCTTGGCGTCGTCGTAACGACGGACGGAACGATTGCCGAGATACCTCGCAGCTCTTATGTAGAATCCGAGGAGCGGGTCATTGAGGAGCTAAAGGAAGTTGGCAAGCCATTCGTGCTTGTTATTAACTCCACTCGTCCTAATAGCGAGGAGACCTTACAGCTGCGGAGTGAACTGGCAGCCAAGTACGATATTCCTGTCATGACACTCAGTGCAGCTACGATGACTGAGGATGATGTTACAGGCGTGCTTCGCGAGGTATTATATGAATTTCCTGTGCATGAGGTGAATGTCAATCTTCCGAGCTGGGTGATGGTCCTGAGTGAGAATCACTGGCTCCGGAACAACTATGAGAACTCAGTGCGAGACACTGTGAAGGACATTCGGCGATTGCGTGATGTGGATCGAGTCGTAGGGCATTTCATGGAATATGACTTCATTGACCGTGCCGGATTAAGCGGGATGAACATGGGGCAAGGCGTCGCTGAGATTGACCTGTATGCTCCAGACGAACTGTATGACCAGATTCTCATCGAGGTTGTTGGTGTGGAGATTCGTGGAAAAGACCACTTGCTGCAGCTTATGCAGGATTTCTCTCATGCCAAGCGCGAATATGACCGATTCGCGGAAGCATTGGAGATGGTGAAGACTACAGGCTATGGTATAGCGGCACCTTCACTATCTGAGATGGCTCTGGATGATCCGCAGTTGATCCGACAAGGGTCACGTTTTGGGGTGAGACTGAAGGCAACAGCGCCTTCCATCCATATGATCCGGGTGGATGTTGAATCTGAATTCGCTCCGATTATCGGTACCGAGAAGCAGAGCGAGGAACTGATGCGTTATCTGATGCAGGACTTTGAGAATGACCCGATCAAAATCTGGGAATCGGATATCTTCGGTCGTTCGCTCCATTCCATTGTTCGTGAAGGAATTCAGGGTAAGATTGCCATGATGCCGGACAATGCCAGATACAAATTGCAAGAGACGCTGGGACGCATTATTAATGAGGGCTCTGGCGGTCTGATTGCTATTATTCTTTAAGCAGATGCTGCGCAAGATCGTCTGATTTGCAACAGAAAATAGAGACAACGATAAGGTGCCTTCAAGCCCATGGCGGAGGTGCCTTATTTGTGTTTGTTAGACTTTTTTAAGCTAAATCATGAGTAGCTGGAATTTTAAAAATAAACTTTTAAAACCTATTTACATTGTCGGATTAAAGCGATATATTATTTAATAATTCATAAACATGAATGAATATGTAATCACCTACAGGCTAGGACAAGCAGGACGAGGGGGAACAGAACGATGTTGAAGACAAAGAGAAAAGTATGGGGATTATCCTTGATGCTGGCGCTGGTAGTTATACTGAGTGCATGTGGTCAGAGCGCACAGACGGCCGGGGGCGGGGATAGCTCTAACACAGCAGGCTCCTCCGAACCTGGAGATCTGAGAGGCAAACGAATTGCGTTAATTATGGAATTTAATACAGGTACCTTCTCACAGCAATACGTGCAGGGGGTAGAAGAAGAGGTTAAGAAATTCGGAGGTACGCTTACTAAGTTCGTAGCAGATAATGACAAAGCGAAGATGGCTTCGCTGCTGGATAGTGCTATTACACAGCAATTTGATGCCATTCTGACAGATCATGGAGATGCGTTGCTGGAGCCAGGTCTGAAGAAAGCGGTAGAGCGTGGGATTCCGGTAATCGTGTTCGATGCAGCGGTGAACGTGCCAGGAGCCGTCGTCTTATCACAGGATGATCAGAAGATGGCAGAGCTGACATTGGAACAGATGAAGAAGGATATTGGCGGCAAAGGGAACATTGTCAAAGTATGGGTAGCAGGCTTTGCACCAATGGAGCGTCGACAGCTGTCCTATGCGAAGTTCCTGGAGGAGAATCCAGACATTAAAGAGATTGCGACCTTTGGTTCCGCACAAAACCCGGCATTGGACACACAGGCCAAAATGGAAGCTGTCCTGAAGCAATATCCGAAAGGCGAAATTACAGCCGTATGGGCTGCTTGGGATGAGTTCGCCAAAGGGGCTGCACGTGCGATTCAACAGGCTGGACGCGATGAGATCAAGATCTATGGCATTGATATGAGCGACGAGGATCTGCAAATGATCCAGGATCCTAGCAATCCTTGGGTAGCTTCAGCGGCTGTAGATCCTACAGATATTGGACGAGTTCAGGTACGATACGCATATCAAAAGCTCCATGGAGACAATCCAGAGGAGAAGGTCGTGCTGGAGCCCGTGTATGTGCATCGTGATGCCCTTCCTGACCAGCAAATCTCCACCAGTGAACTCTCTCAATATGTAGAGGGATGGGGGCAAAGTGAGCAAGGCAAGAAGGATTGGATGAGCGAATATGAGTCTGCGCAATAAGTCGTACTAGTGACCAGAGTTGGGGCGCCATGCGGGAGCATTTTATAGCTAGTTTAGAAGGCTTTCGTAGGCACGAGATAGGACAGAAAGTTCGGGCAGGCGCGCTACGGCGCGTCTGTTCTTGTATGTAAGGCTAAAGTCAGGAGGGTGGTCCCCTTGGGTAATTCGATGTACGAGCTCACGATGAAAGAAATTTCTAAAGAGTTCTCGGGCGTTCCGGCACTACAGGGAGTGGATTTCTCCGTACGTGGTGGAGAGATACATGCACTGCTCGGTGCCAATGGTGCAGGTAAAAGCACGCTTATGAAGGTATTATCAGGAGCATATACCGCTGATAGCGGGACAATTGCTGCGAATGAACAAATATTGAGCATTCGTGATCCACTTGAGGCCAAGCAAGCGGGGATTCATTGTGTGTATCAGGAGGTTGATTCGGTCCTGGTGCCTCAGCTCACAGTAGCTGAAAATATCATGCTCGATGAACTTTCCGCGCGTGGCAGCGGGCTGTGGTTCGGTGGCAGGGGGATGAGACAGCAAGCTGAGCAGGCACTGCAGCGGCTTGGAATTCAGTTGGACCTTCAGCAGAAGGCAGCGGATCTGGCGCTAGCAGAGAAACAGATGGTGCTGATCGCGCGCATCCTAACCCATGACGCTAAGGTTATTATTTTTGATGAGCCTACGGCGCCATTAAGTCAGAGCGAGACTGTGCGATTGTTCCAGATTATGCATCAGCTCAAGCAGGAAGGGGTAGCTTGTATTCTCATTACACACCGCCTTCCTGAGGTTATAGAGCACAGCGACCGCGTCACGGTCATGCGAGATGGGCAGCAGGTATGGACAGGCTTTACCCAAGATACAGATACAGCGGGCATTGTGCAGCACATGCTTGGCAAAACCTTTGAGGAGGAGTTCCCAAAGTCGGATACTGCTATAGGTAGTGTAGTTCTTGAGACGCAGGGGCTCAAGCAAGGGGTCAAGGTCCGTGGAGTCGATCTAAAGGTGCGGGCGGGGGAGGTACTTGCGGTAGTCGGTCTTGTAGGAGCTGGGAAAACCGAGCTGTCCCGACTGCTGTCTGGTGCGGACCTACCAGATGAAGGAGTTATTATGCTGTCTGGTCAGAGGGTGCGGATGAAGCAGCCTGCTGATGCGATCGAGCAAGGGATTGTATCTGTTCCAGAGGAGCGGCGCAAGCAGGGAATTCTGATCGATGAATCTGTTGAGCGTAATCTTAGTCTGCCGATGCTGAAGCAGCTTAGTTCGTTCGGATGGGTGAATCGCGTGAAGGAGCGTATTCATGGGCAGCAGCTTGTCGCTTCCCTTGGAATCAAGACCTCATCTATACAGCAGGAGGTCAAATATTTGAGTGGTGGCAATCAGCAAAAGGTAGCCATCGGCAAGTGGCTTAATACGGGAGCAAGTGTGTTCGTATTTGATGAGCCGACCAAGGGCGTCGATATTGGAGCAAAAAGCGACATTTTCAAGCTGATTGGTGAGCTGGCTGCTGCTGGCAAGGCGGTCATTTATCTGACTTGTGAATTTGCAGAAGGCCTCGGAATCGGGGATCGAATTGCCGTGATGTACGATGGCGCCATTGTGAAGGAATTTGCCAGAGGTGAGACGGATCAGGAACGGCTGCTGCTGTATGCCAGCGGCAGTAGGGAGGAGTAAGGCATGAAGGACACATGGTTAAACGCATCTTTTAGATACGGGGCTGTTATTGTTATTGCTGCCGTATTCATTTATTTTTCGATCACACTACCGTACTTTTTCACATATGACAATTTGACAGATATTCTAAGCTCCATTGCGATTGTAACCTTCGTGGCCATTGGGGTTACCCTTTCCCAGATCGTGGATGGCTTTGATCTGTCTGTGGGCTCGACGGTATCTCTGACGACGGTAGCGGCTGCTACGCTTATGATCTGGTATGAGCAGCCCGTATATATCGTCATTATTGTCTCCCTAGCTATTGGTGCTATCGTAGGGCTAATGAACGCTCTACTCATCGTCAAGCTGCGCATTCCCGATCTGCTGGCGACCCTTGCGGTCATGTATATTATCAGTGGTCTGCACAAGACGTACGCACAGGGCTATACCATCTACAATAACATGCAATTTCCGGATGGCAGTAAGGCTCCAGGCTCCATGTCTCCAGGGTTTCTGTTACTGGGACAGGGCAAGCTGCTGGGGATTCCGATCTCCGTCCTATTGCTCATCATTGCTGTACTGTTCGTTCATATCTTCCTGACCTATACGAAGTATGGACGCCAGATGTATGTGACTGGCGGTAACAGAGAAGCTGCAAGATTGTCGGGGATCAAGGTCAACCGTGTGCGTACACTGGCTTATGTGGCTTCGGGTATATTTGCTGCGATCGGCGGGATTTTGTATGCATCGCGTGTCGGCTCAGGTCAGATTGATGCTGGTGCTCCTCTGCTGATGGAGGCTGTCGCGGCTGTATTCGTAGGTTTTTCTGTATGGGGGGCGGGGAAGGCCAATGTTATCGGTACCTTCTTTGGCTCTGTGCTCATTGGCGTGCTGGTGAATGGCTTGACCATGATGAATGTACAGTATTTTGCGCATGACATTATCAAAGGAACGGTGCTCGTGCTGGCGCTTGCAGTCACTTTTTATGTTTTGAATCGCCGTCGTACTTGAAATTGTTGATCTTCTGTATTACTATAAACCTTGTTCCGGCCTAAGTATGTTGTTCTATCAGCGATTTTGGGCATTGCTAACTAAAAATAAGCGGTTATACGTATATTTGACGGCAAAACGGAAAGAGTTGATACTACTTCGTTAGCAGCGATCTAAAGGACGGATGTTCTGCGGATCGTCATTTCCAGCAATACACATTGGATTCAGGAGGTGAATAACGTGAACAAGACAGACTTGATCAATCAAGTTGCTGAGAAAACTGAGCTGTCCAAGAAGGATGTAACCAAAGCAGTGGATGCACTGTTTGATACGATTTCTGAGGCTCTGCAATCCGGTGACAAGGTACAATTGGTGGGTTTTGGTAACTTCGAGGTTCGTGAGCGTTCCGCCCGTAAAGGTCGTAACCCGCAAACAGGAGAAGAGATCGAAATTCCAGCTAGCAAAATCCCAGCATTCAAGCCGGGTAAAGCACTCAAGGACGGAATTAAATAGTATCGCAAGAAAAACTTCTGCTTAAGGGCGGTCTGTCTACTATGATAGTACGACAATAGATGTTTTTCTTACATATTTCCGATACGCAGAGAGAGGCTGTGAATAAAAATTCACAGCCTTTTCATTTGAGTTGAATGAGCAGCGAAGAAGGGCTGCCGATAGTTGACAAAGCCTATGGGCCTATCCCATCATATAGATATTGAGAACGGGAGGAATCGGCAATGGAGAACACTACGCCCAACAACAATGAATATGTCGTCATCAAGGCGAAAAGCAACGGCTGTCAGGTCTTCGGCTTGACACGGGGTCAGGATACAAGGCTACATCATTCCGAGAAGCTGGATAAGGGTGAAATTCTGATCGTCCAGTTCACCGAGCATACCTCGGCGATTAAGATTCGCGGTAAGGCTGTCGTGCTGACTAAGCACGGTGAAGTAGATACTGAGGATTAAAAAGCAGGCATAGCCTGCTTTTTTCTTATGTACAATGAAGTATGGACGAATTATCGGGCGGAGTTCTGCAGCCAAGATTATAGATTCAAGATCCATTCGATAATAGAACATATAGCCAATTGTACAGACAGGAGAGAGGTCCCATGAAACCCTGGATCACGCTTGCGGGCTCCCTGCTTATCACTGCCGCAGCTGCGGTGCTGCTCCCCAGCCTCTATCAGCTTGAGACGGGTAGCAGCCTGAACCAGTCGGCAGAGGAGGTACTACTTCCCCAGCCGCGGATTGAGCTTAATGACAACAACCTGGTAGACCAAATGAATGTGCTCCCTCTGGATGTGCCGATCATGCGAGTGTCTTGGGACGAGGAGGTGCTGACGCTTGATCTTAAATTAGAAGCCCAGGAGATGGGACCCGAGGCTGTATATCGGAGTATGGCTGAGGCAGCGGCCTTTTGCTTCTATGGTACGACCAATGTCAGGCAGTTGCTGCTGCGCGTTGTGGCCGAGGATGCCTGGACTGGAGGACGCCATCTGCTGCTGGCGGCAGACATACGCCGAAATGAATGGCCGCAGCAGTCTCTTACAGAGCTCCGTGGCTGGAACAGAGCCGAACTGAGTGAGGAGCTCAAGCGGAGCTTCAGGGTGACAGATACCTTACTGTGGCGTAGCAGCTTTTCATCGTATGACTAGGATGCAGGACTCCAAGCAGAACTGAACGAAAAAAGAGCGAGTTATAAAGGTTCTTAAGTCGCACTGAAAGTGTAGATGTGATATAATAGACAGTATTGCGATATCTTAATTGACAGTAAAGTTTAGGCTCGGAGGCTAAGGATGAAACCGTACTGCATACCCCAGATGGCTACGAAATACGTGGAATACGATATGATACAGCAACATACGGATATGCCTGATTTTCCAGACAGCCGTGCCAGGCTGTTGTTTCTGTTTTTACAGAAGAATCCTGGTCTGAATGACGGATATGAGGAGCTCTATCCCCTCGTCACTTCGCTGGTACAGATGGGTCTGGATACCCACGACATGATAGATGCTTCAGGGACACTCGGGATGCGTGAGATGCGCTCCAGGCAGCTGAAGGTGCTTGCGGGGGACTATTTCAGCAGCCGCTTCTATCAGCTGTTGTCTCATGCAGGACAAATAGAGACGATATCCAGCCTCAGCCGTGCGGTCTGTCAGGTGAATGAGGATAAGATGGTGCTGTATGCCAAGATGGGACAAGACAACTTGACAGCACAAGAGTACCTGGGAGCGAGCGTTCAGTTGAAGAAGACCTTGTTCGAGTCATTCGGGAGCAGGGTTGCAGTCGCTGACCAGGAGTCGTGGGCAGGGCTGCTTGAGTCCTTTGCTGTATGTGAGACAATTGGACAGGAGCTGACAACACTCTCGAAGCAGATGCTTACGAAGTGCAGCTATGCCTATTGGCTGTTCCGGAACTCCGGAGCGCCGGAGGACAGGGGATTGCTAGCTGATGGTCAGCTAGATGGGGCGTCTTGGGACAGGCTCATAGTGAAGTATAAAGTGAGAGAAGGTCTTCTCGGCAAGCTGGATGCAGCCTTGGAGCAGATCGAACGCTGGAGTGGGGTACAATCCGATATCCGTTCCGACATTGTGCGGATGATCGATCCGTTCTTGTCTCTCGTACATTATCATCGCCAGGTTGCAAGGGAAGGTTAGGTGAATACAGTGGGTTCAAGTCAGACCAAGCCGAAAGAACAATTTGTTCATGAGGTCTTCGAGAGTATTGCGGGTAAGTACGATATTATGAATGATGTCCTGAGTTTTCGCCGACACAAGGCTTGGCGCAAATTCACGATGAAGAAAATGGAGGTCAGGCCAGGGGACACGGCTCTAGACCTGTGCTGCGGCACCTGTGACTGGACATTGTCACTGGCGTATGCAAGTGAAACAGGGCACATCCATGGACTGGACTTCAGCCACAATATGTTGGATGTAGGCAGACGAAAGATTAAGGAAGCATCGCGTGAACAGCAGATTACGCTTGTGCAGGGGAACGCCATGGAGCTTCCTTTTGCAGATAATTCCTTTGACCATATCACGATTGGGTTCGGGCTGCGTAATGTACCTGATCTTCATCAGGTGCTTCGTGAGATGCATCGGGTAGTCAAGCCCGGTGGACAAGTGGTATGTCTGGAGCTGTCCAAGCCGACTTGGCAGCCATTCAAGGGACTGTATTATTTTTATTTCCAGAAGGTATTACCTCGTTTGGCCAAATGGTTCGCGAAAAGATACGAGCAGTACAAGTGGCTTCCTGATTCTTTGGCACTGTTCCCCGGAAGGGAAGAGCTTGCCGGCATCTTCCGCGAGATCGGATTGAAAGAGGTCAAAGCCTATCCGTTAACTGGAGGAATTGCGGCACTGCATATCGGAATTAAGGAGAGTCAGCATGTTTAAAAAAGTCAAAATTTTCTCTGAAATGATCAAGATCGAGCATACAGTATTTGCTTTGCCTTTTGCATTTATGGGAGCGATTCTGGGCTCCTTCGTAGTAAGCAACCAACTGCCTACCTGGGCGCAGATCGGCTGGATCTTACTCGCAATGTTCGGTGCTCGAAGCGCAGCGTTCGGCTTCAATCGGATGATTGATCGCTTTATTGATGCCAAGAATCCGCGTACGGCTGGTAGAGCGATTCCAGCAGGACTCTTGAAGTCCTCCGAGGTCCTGATCTTTACACTGATCTGCCTTGCTTTGTTGCTATGGGCATCGTACCAGTTGAGCCCACTGGCCTTCAAGCTGTTCCCTATTGCGCTGTTCATGCTGGTATTCTACTCCTACACGAAGCGCTTTACCTGGCTCTGTCACGTCGTACTGGGTCTGACCATTGGACTGGCGCCGCTTGGCGGCTGGGTTGCTGTAACCGGGCAGGTTGATTGGGCTGCATTTGTTTTTTATCTGACCATTGCTTGCTGGACGGCAGGCTTTGATATCATATACGCTTGTCAGGATATTGAGTTCGATCAGCGTGAAGGTGTGTATTCGATACCTGCACGATTTGGTGTTGCTCGTTCGCTTCATATTGCTCGGGCATTTCATATCGTAACGGCGATTGGCTTTGTGGTGCTGTTCTTCGCAGCCAATCTGAGCTGGTGGTATCTGGCGGGCATGATTCTATCTTACATTATCCTGTTCTACGAGCATTACATTGTGACACCTAAAGACTTGAGCAGACTGCAGACGGCGTTCTTCACTATGAATGGTGCGCTGAGTATTGTTGTGTTTGTCTTTACCTTCCTGGATTTAGTGGTGCGACAATTATGATGGCTGCAGCAGCATACAAGAGAATCGTTGTGGGTATTACAGGTGCAAGCGGGAGTATTTATGGCGTCAGACTAATCGAGACGCTGCTTGATGCTGGCATCGAGGTGCACCTGGTGGTCTCTAATGCCGGCTGGCGCGTATTGAAGGAAGAACTTGGCTGGAATGTGACTGACCGGGAAGGAACACTGAACGACATGTTCGGAGACCGTCCCGGTTCTCTTATATATCATCCGGTAACGGATATTGGTGCTTCGGTAGCTAGTGGCTCCTTCCTGGTGGATGCGATGATTGTCATGCCTTGCTCCATGGGCACGTTGTCTGCGGTTGCTCACGGGACCTCAGATAACCTGATGGCCAGGGCGGCTGACGTTATGATCAAGGAGGGGAGACCGCTTGTGCTGGTACCTCGCGAAACTCCGCTTCATGCGATACACCTGGAGAATATGCTGAAGCTGGCACAGCTTGGCGTTAAGATCATTCCGGCCATGCCGGCTTTTTATTTTCAACCACGTAGCATAGAAGATCTTGTCCACTTCCTTGTCGGAAAGGTGCTGGACAGTCTTCGCATAGAGCATAAGCTGTATACGAGATGGGGTGAGCCAGATGACCAAGGACAATCATGAACCTCTGTTCATCGGTAAAATTCAATATACGAATGCATGGCCAGTGTTCCATCATTTTCATCCAGAGCAACTTCGGACATCGGCTGAGCTAGTAACGAAGGTTCCGGCAGTGCTGAACCGCAGAATTACAGAGGGTCTACTTGATATGAGCGCTATGTCTTCTTTTGCTTACGCATCTGCGGCGGAGCATCTGTTGATTCTTCCACAATTATCAGTCAGCGTGGACGGAGCGGTGAAATCCATTTTGCTCTTCTCACGCAAGCCGCTGGAGGAGATCCGCAACGGAAGGATAGCACTGACGAATACATCAGCAACCTCGATTAATTTGTTGAAGATCCTCATGAGCAGGTATTTGGGTGGGAAGCCGGAATATTTTGACTGTGAGCCAGATTTGGATACAATGATGAGACAGGCTGATGCGGCATTGTTAATCGGAGATCATGCGATTCGTGCTTCCTGGGCCAACGAGGACTATGTCGTGACTGACCTTGGCGCTCTATGGAAGGAGTGGACGGGACACAGCATGACCTTTGCTGTATGGGCTGTCCGACGGGAAGTCGCCGAGCATAGACCTGAGGCTGTCGCGGAGATCGTGGAGGCCTTTCATGCCAGCAAGCGTCAAAGTCTGGAAAATCTGACTCCGGTCATAGAGCAGGCCATGAAGGACATTGGCGGAACAGAAACATACTGGAAGCAATATTTCACCAATCTATGTTATGATTTTGGCAAGAGGGAACAAAGTGGACTTGAGCTGTATCTACGTTATGCACATGAGATGGGTCTGCTTGCGCAAGAGATTAACCTGGAATTATGGAATGACAATATGCTGATACGGGTGAAAGAATGAAACGATTGGAATTGTTCGGTTTATTAAAAAAAGATATGGGCTACATCGAGGATGAGCTCTACCGTAGCATTGATACGCATGAGCCGTTGATTGGGGCGACTTCCATGCATCTGCTCAAGGCAGGCGGCAAGCGGCTTCGTCCTGTGTTCGTACTGCTGGGGGGCAAATTTGGCACGTATGATCTGGAAAGGCTGAAGCGTGTGGCGGTGCCACTGGAGCTGATTCATTCAGCCTCACTTGTTCATGATGATGTCATTGATGATGCCGAGACCCGGCGTGGGCAGCTAACGGTGAAGGCCAAATGGGACAATCGGATAGCGATGTATACTGGCGACTACATATATGCACGGGCACTGGCTATGGTGGCGGAGCTACCTAACCCGGATATTCACCGCGTGCTCTCCAAGGCTTTGGTGCAGATGTCCATCGGCGAGATGGAACAAATTCGAGATTTCTTCAATACAGAGCAGAGCGTGCGAAACTATCTGCTGCGCATTCGCCGCAAAACTGCGCTACTAATCGCGGTAAGCTGTCAGCTTGGTGCTATGGCTGCGGATGCCTCCCCGGCGGTGGGTTCATTGCTGTATAGCTATGGGTACAATGTGGGCATGGCATTCCAGATTCAGGATGACATTCTCGATCTGTGTGGAACAGAAAAACAGATTGGTAAGCCGCCTGGTAGTGATATGAGACAAGGCAATATTACATTGCCGGTGATCTATGCGCTGCAGCAGCCGGAGCTTAATAGGCTGCTCAGAGATGAGATTGAATTGATTCGAGCTCATGAGGACGGTTACAGCACTCAGAAGGCGATTGAGTTGATCAAGGCAAGCGGAGGATTGGCTAAAGCGGAGCAGCTGGCTGACCGATATATAGAGAAAGCCTTGAGTTCCCTGGATCTTTTACCGGATCAGAAGGTCAAGAAGACACTGCGAGACATTGCCCATTTCGTGACCAGACGTACGTATTGACAGATGAATGGGAAGCATGAATTCATGTTTATCGTAACTTCTTAAACAGATGACAAAGTACTTTAAACGTTTACATGGTTTCTGTTAGAATACAATGGAAGTTGAATCAATTTCGTAATGACTATGAATAAGTTATGAAATTGATTCAGTCGATAACATACTGAAATCGTATTCGGATGGAGAGTGAGCCTATGGATCGCACGTTTCTAATGGTTAAGCCAGATGGAGTTCAACGGGGGTTAATCGGCAGAATTATCAGCCGCCTGGAGGACAAAGGCTTCAAGCTGGTTGCTGGAAAGTTTGTTCAGGTTACTAGAGAACAGGCGGAGCGGCATTATGCAGAGCATGTCGGCAAGCCTTTTTTTGAGAAGCTCGTTAGCTTTATCACTTCCGGCCCTGTCTTTGCGATGGTGTGGGAGGGAGATGATATCGTCACGCTGTCCCGTATGCTAATCGGGAAGACGAGTGTAACTGAAGCACTGCCAGGGACGATTCGCGGAGATTTTGCCGCCCATACGCCCTTCAACCTGATTCATGGCTCGGACTCTCCGCAGAGTGCCGAGCGCGAAATTGCGAATTTTTTTGCTTCAACAGAATTGGTACAGTATGAGAAAAGCGTGGCGACCTGGATCTAGGAGAATATACATGTAAGGGATGGGTATCATGAGTCAGCTAGAACAAAGTCAGCCTGATCCTGACTACGCAGCGTTCATTCGCAACGTTAAGACAAGCACGGGTATTGATCTTGCACAGTATAAGGAAGCCCAGATGAAGCGGCGTCTAACGACACTCCGCAATAAGAACGGCTACACGACATTTGTCTCCTTCTATGAGGCAATGATGAAGGAAAAGCCGCTTTTCTATGAGTTTTTGGATCGGATGACCATCAACGTGTCTGAATTCTGGAGAAATCCGAATCGCTGGGAAGTGCTGCGGGATGTTGTATTGCCGGAGCTACTTGCCGGAAAACGTCGCTTGAAGCTGTGGAGTGCAGCTTGCTCGACAGGAGAAGAGCCTTACAGCCTAGCTATGGTTCTGGATGGAAAAGGTCTGCTTGCGGAATCTACGATTCATGCCACAGACATTGATGACGGCGCACTCGGGAAGGCGAAGGAAGGCAAGTATTTGGAGAGGTCACTCAAGGATGTACCTAAGGAAGTGGCTAGCAAATACTTCAAGCCTGATGGCATGGTGTATCGAATTGATGAGAAGCTCAAGAAGGCTGTGCAGTTCAAGAAGCAGAACTTGCTGCTGGATACCTTTGAGGATGGGTATGATCTAATCATTTGTCGCAATGTCATGATTTATTTTACAGAAGAGGCCAAGCATCTGCTGTATCAGAAATTCGCTAAGAGTCTTCGGCCAGGAGGCGTATTGTTCGTAGGCAGCACGGAGCAGATATTCTCGCCAGGACAGTACAACCTGGAGGCTACGGAGACATTCTTCTATCGGAAAAAGGCCTAGCATCAAGGTTTGGGGAAACACACGCATGACTCTTTAGGAGAGCCGGCGTGTGTTTTTTCACAGGCACGGCATTTCTTGTCAAAGCACATTGGCTGTACTATAATGAGTTAACGGATTTTAGCGATGCACAGTTTAACAGTTTAAAGGGGGAACGCGCAATATGAGTCTACGCTACTTAACGGCAGGGGAAACACACGGACCCCAACTGACAGCGATTGTAGAGGGATTGCCTAGTAATTTGAAACTGAATTTTGAGGAAATTAATTTTCAACTGCAGCGCAGACAGAAGGGGTACGGACGTGGTCGGCGCATGCAGATCGAGACAGATACGGCTACCTTTGCTGGTGGAGTGCGTCACGGGTATACGACGGGTGCACCTGTAGCCATCATTGTGGAGAATAAGGATTGGAAGCATTGGCAGAAAATCATGAACATTGAGCCGATTGAGGGCAGTGACGAAGAGAAGCGTCGCGTGCATCGTCCTCGTCCTGGACACGCTGATCTGAATGGTGGTATGAAATACAACCTGAAGGACCTGCGAAATGTACTGGAGCGCTCCAGTGCTCGTGAGACGGCCATTCGCGTAGCATGTGGTTCATTGGCACGGCAGCTGCTGGCTGAGTTCGGCATCAAAGTGGCTGGTCAAGTCATTCGAATCGGTGAGATTGAAGCACCGTACCGTGACATGCCAATTGATGAGTTGATTGAGGTGACGGAAGCTTCCTCGGTGCGTGTAACGGACCCTGAGACTGAGAAAAAGATGGAAGCGTACATTGATCAGATCAAGCAGGAAGGCGACACGGTCGGTGGCATCGTAGAATGCATCGTAGAGGGTGTTCCGATTGGACTCGGCAGCCACGTGCAATATGACCGCAAGCTGGACGCTCGGATTGCGCAGGCGGTTATGTCTATCAATGCCTTCAAGGGTGTTGAGATCGGTATCGGCTTCGAAGCAGGAACCATCCGTGGTTCCCAGGTGCATGATGAGATTCTGCACACAGAGGACAAAGGCTACCATCGCAGAACGAATCGTCTGGGTGGATTCGAGGGCGGCATGACGAACGGAATGCCTGTCGTTGTGCGCGGGGTTATGAAGCCAATTCCTACTCTGTATAAGCCGCTGCAAAGCGTGGATATTGATACAAAAGAGGCCTTCACGGCTCAGGTAGAACGTTCTGATGCTTGTGCTGTACCTGCTGCAAGTGTCGTCATGGAGCATGTGGTTGCCTGGGAGATTGCCAAGGCCCTGCTCGAAAAATTTGGCGGAGATTCCATTGAAGAGATGCATGCCAATATGAAAGCATATCAGGCACAGCTGGATAGCTACTAAGATGCAGACCATTACAGTTCAATTGGATCAAGAACGCACGTATCCTATCTATATCGGTAGGGGGCTACTACCAGAGGCCGGCACTTATTTCCGCCAACATGGTATATCGAGCAAGAGCCCGCTACTCATTGTAGCTGATGATAATACTGCTCCGAGATATTTGAAGATACTGGAGAACAGCCTGCGGGAGCAGGGCTACATGACAGTTGCCTCGATCGTGAAGGCTGGAGAGACATCCAAGTCATTGACGGTATATGAGCAAGTCATCACTACTGCACTGGAGGCTGGACTGAATCGGAGCTCTGCTGTCATTGCACTGGGCGGCGGAGTAGTAGGCGATCTGGCGGGCTTTGTGGCTGCGAGCTTCATGCGTGGCATCAAGTTCATCCAGGTACCGACGACCATTCTCGCGCACGATAGCAGTGTAGGGGGCAAGGTAGGCATTAACCATCCTTTGGCCAAAAATATGATTGGCGCTTTCCATCAGCCCGAGCTTGTATTGTATGACGTGGACACCTTGCTGACATTGCCTCCACGTGAGGTGTCAGCGGGACTCTCAGAGATGCTGAAGCACGGTCTGATCTGGGATGAAGCCTTCGCATACTGGTGTCTTGAGCATGCCGAAGAGCTATTGGCACTGCAGCCCGATGCGCTTGAATATGGCTTGGGCCAAGGCTGTGCAGTCAAGGCAGCGGTTGTCTCTCAGGATGAGCGAGAAGAGGGACTGCGTGCCATTCTGAATTTGGGACATACGATCGGTCATGCCATTGAAGCAATTGCTGGCTACGGAGAATTTTTGCACGGAGAGGCCATTTCAATCGGGATGGTAGGTTCAGCTCTGCTCGGCGTACGTCTGGGAGCTGACCCGTCCCTCGCTGTGGAGACACGGAGCATGCTGAAGGCACTGAAGCTGCCCACTGTACTGCCCAAGCATCTGGATACAGAGCAGCTGCTGGCCGCCATGATGCATGACAAGAAGTTCAAAGAGGGAGTAGTCACTTTCGTAGTGCCACGGGCGATAGGTCGTGTGGATATTGTGAAGGATATTTCCATAGAGATGGTCAGAGAGGTCATCGAGCAGCTTAGAGAGGAGGAGTAAGCGTGTATAATCGAGGAATTCGGGGAGCAACGACCGTAAGCTCGAACAATGCGGACGAGATTCTCGAAGCGACCGCAGAGCTATTGAATGATATTGTATCCCGGAATCAGATTCAGCCGGAGCAGATCTGCCATGTGTGGATCACTATGACACAGGATCTGGATGCCGCTTTTCCCGCCAAGGCCATTCGGGAGCTGGAGGGCTGGGAGCTCGTCCCGCTGATGTGCGCTGTTGAGATACCAGTGCAAGGAAGTCTAGAGCGTTGTATCCGCTTTATGGTTCAGATCAATACGAACAAGACGCAGCGTGAGATCAACCATGTGTATTTACGCGGCGCGAAGGTCCTGCGACCAGACTTGTCGTCCTCCAAGAGCAGCTCATGAATTTGGGAGTTGCCAAGGAGTGTCATTTTACGCTATAGTGTACCTATAGTTCAGATGAGTTCAGCACGAGATGAGTATGTAATGCAAGCTAGGCAGGATTGTTAGGTTATTAGATAAGTAGATGAGTGCTAGCGCGGAAGCGCCTAGTATAGATGAGTGAAAGTTAGAGTGCCCAAGTGAAGCTGGTTATAGTGATATGATGAACTATTGGTCAGATCACGACAGTCTAATTTGGCTAAGAATAATTCCATATATTGTGGATAGCTAAGTTGAGTGAAGTAGAGTCAGTTGAGTCGAGATGAGAAGAGTTGAGATAAGCTAGGTCCATATTTTTCGCAAAAGTCTGTCTACGAGATTAATACAGCAGTATCCTGTTGTGTGTTTGAACGGGATCGGTGTAAGACGAATAGACTTGCGAAGGGTTCTAAAGGCATGAGTTCACCGAGGATTATAGAGTACTACGTGTTCAGCGAAGCTGGGCCATTCTATAGTCTCTGGAGCTATATAGCCTCGAGCAGTCTTGCTTCATTAGAATGGCGTCGATAGATGTTACTCTAATGTCAAGTATCGGACTACCCAAAATATGGCGGCAATCGACATCCATTAACGACAACAGTCTCTACCTTACGGTAGGGACTTTTTTATTTGCCCAGATATTATCCATCACAAGTCGCAGTGCAAATATTTGAATTGAAGGAAGGAAGCGATCAAATGCTGACCCCTAATGTAGAGCTTGTAATTTCGATGGCCGGTCAATACAATCTGATCCCGGTACATAAAAAGGTGCTGGCTGACATGGAGACACCCATTCGGATTTTCCGCCGTTATGCGGAGCAGGAGCATGCTTTTCTGCTGGAAAGTGTGGAGGGTGGGGCGCAATGGGCTCGCTATTCCTTCATTGGCAAAGACCCTTTTCTGATGATCTCCGGCAAAAAAGGACGGCTCGTCATCAACAGCAACGGGAAGGAGCAAGAGGTGCACGGCAAGCCGATTGAGGCGCTCAAGACGCTGCTGCGGAAATACCGCAGCCCCAAGCTGGATGAGATGCCGCCGTTCACTGGAGGGGCGATCGGATTCTTCGGTTATGATCTCCTGCAATATTATGAGAAGCTACCCGCTCATGCGGTGGATGACCTCAATATGGATGATATTCGCTTCATGTTCTGTGATCAAATCATTGTATTTGACCATGTCAAGCAGCAGATGCTGCTGGTAGGCAATGTACATGTCCCAGAAGGTGCAACGGATGATGATATTCGCCGGGCGTATGCCGCTGTAGAGCGGAAGCTGGAAGCGACGGCCATGCAGCTGCGGCAGCCTGTGAAGGAGGACCCGTTCAGTGCAGCTACAGTACCTGGTGATGTAGAGCTGGGAACGATCCACTCCAATGTGACGAAGGAGCAATTTATAGGGAATGTGGAGCGGGCCAAGGAATACATTCGCGCTGGGGACATCTTCCAGGTGGTATTGTCCCAACGCTTCCATATTGATACCGAGGTATCGCCGTTGCATGTCTACCGCGTACTGAGGACAATGAATCCTTCTCCGTATATGTACTACTTGAAAATGGGCGAGGAAATCATCGTCGGTACATCTCCAGAGGCGTTGGTCAAGGTCGATCATGGCCGCGTAGAGACGAGACCCATTGCAGGCACGAGACCACGCGGGAGCACAGAGGCAGAGGATCAGGCTTTGGCAGAGGAGCTGCTGAAGGACGAGAAGGAACGGGCAGAGCATCTGATGCTGGTGGACCTTGGGCGGAATGATCTGGGCAGAGTGTCTGAATTCGGCACGGTCACCTGTGACACATTCATGGAGATTGAGCGGTACTCACACGTTATGCATATTGTCTCCAACGTATCGGGACAGCTTGCCAAGGACAAGGATTTCTTTGATGCTTTCCTGTCCTGCCTGCCAGCTGGAACCGTCTCGGGCGCTCCGAAGCTGAGAGCGATGGAGATTATCGGGGAGCTTGAGCGTGAGTCCAGAGGAGCCTATGCTGGAGCGATCGGCTATCTGGGCTTCACGGGAAATATGGATACTTGTATTACGATCCGGACAATTGTATTCCGCAAGGGCAGAGCCTACGTACAGGCTGGAGCGGGGATTGTATGGGACTCTGTGGCAGAGAGTGAATACATGGAGACCATCAATAAGGCCAAGGCGATGCTGAAGGCGATTCGAACGGCTGAAGAAATGTTCCCACAGCCTGCTAAATTGGGAGATGTGCTGAATCAGGATTACTTGTTCGCTCCTTGATTTGATTCAGATGACATGCATGCAATAAGCATATAAGACAAAGGTGTCGCTGGCAGACACTGCATTATTCATAAGAAGGATTACAAATTGAGAAGAGGAGGAGTAGGCAATGAACATGGAGCACTTGATGCAGAACGGACTGAACCACATACTGGAAGGCAAGGACTTGAGCCAGTTCGAAGCGCGGAGCATGATGGAGCACATTATGAATGGAAAGGCCACGTCCGCTCAGATTGGCGGCTTGCTGACAGCACTGCGCATGAAGGGGGAGACGGTCGAGGAGATTACGGGCTTCGCAGAAGCGATGCGTGGGCATGCACAAGGCGTACAGGTAGAGCAGCGTCAGCTCCTTGACACTTGTGGTACTGGGGGATCTGGTATTCATAAATTCAATATTTCTACTGTATCTGCTATTATCGCATCAGCAGCCTCTGTGAGAGTCGCCAAGCATGGTAATCGTTCGGCTAGTGGTAGAGCTGGCAGCGCAGATGTACTTGAAGCTCTAGGTGTGAATATTCATCTGAACGGGGAGCAGGCGAAGGAGTGCTTGGAGCATGTCGGTATATGCTTCCTGTTCGCTCAGCTGTATCACCCTTCTATGAAGTATGCAGCAGCTCCAAGACGTGAGCTTGGGGTCAGAACAGTATTCAATATGCTTGGTCCGCTTACGAATCCGGCAGGAGCTGATCGTCAGCTACTTGGTATCTATGATCGGAGCAAGACGGATGTTGTGGCAGCCGTGCTTCAGCGACTAGGTTCTAAACGGGCTTTGGTTGTATGCAGTCATGAAGGACTGGATGAGATTAGCATTTCAGCCCCGACGACGGTGTCGGAGCTCAGGAATGGAGATATACTGACATACGATATAGATCCCGGGCAATTGGGGCTTAGCACATATCCTCTGGAGCAGGTATTGGGTGGGGATACAGCTACTAATGCACATATCATCCACCGTGTCCTGAACGGAGAGCAGGGACCGTATCGTGATGTAGTGTTGGCCAATGCAGGTGCCTGCATCTATGTCGCAGGTCTGGCCGATTCTTTGCAGGAAGGTGTAGCCACCGCTGCACAGGTCATTGATACAGGCAAAGCAAAGGAAAAACTACAGCAGTTAATTATGGCAACAGGAGGATATGAGCATGTATCTTGATCAAATCGTCGTCACCAAGCACAAAGAAGTTGCGAGACTTAAGGAAAGCTTTTCTATCGCAGAGGCAGAAAGAGTGATTAGAGAGTTACCTGCTACCAAGGGCTTCGAGGCTGCGCTCTCACAAAATCGCACACGGCCTATGGGCCTAATCGCAGAGGTCAAGAAGGCCTCACCCTCCAAGGGCTTGATTCGCCCTGATTTTCATCCGTTGGACATTGCTCGTGCCTATGAAGAGGCTGGTGCAGATTGCATCTCGGTGCTTACGGATGTGGAATATTTCCAAGGGGGACCCGAGGTACTGCGCTCTATTCGAAATGCCGTCAGCATTCCGTTGCTGCGGAAAGATTTTATTATTGATGAGCTGCAAATCTATGAAGCACGAGTGCTGGGTGCAGATGCAATTCTGTTGATCGCGGCCATTCTGGAACCAGAGCAGATCGCCAGCTACCATCGCACAGCTCGTGAACTAGGTATGGATGTACTCGTGGAGGTTCATGATCGTCAAGAACTGGAAACGGTATTAGAGGTGGATGGAGCAACCCTCATCGGGGTGAACAACCGGGATCTGCGTACATTCGAGACCAGACTGGAGACGACGGAGCAATTAGCTGCCTTGGTACCGGATGATGTAACACTAATTAGTGAAAGTGGCATAGCTGGGCCGCAGGATGTAGAGTTTCTTAGAGGAACAGGAGCACAGGGGATACTGGTAGGGGAATATTTCATGCGTCAGCAGGATATCGGACGTGCTGTGCTCGAATTAATGGAAGGTAAGCTACAGCAATAGGAAAGTGGCGACAACAGCTACAGAATGAAAGCAGAACAGAAGCAACACAGAAGCAGCGCAGTAATGCTAATGATAACAGCAATGCAACGCTAATAGTATTGGGGATCATGCTTTATGAGCTTGGGGAAAGGAGCAACAGCATGGAAAGGACGGTCGTAAAAATTTGTGGACTTCAAAGCGTTGAAGTGCTAAAATCTATGGTACATTTACCAGTGGATTATATCGGATTCGTATTTGCGCCAAGCAAGCGTCGGGTCACAGCACAGCAGGCGGCCGAGCTGATCCCTATTCTAAGGGAATGGCAGACGGAAGCTGCGCCGCAAAGTGTCGGCGTATTTGTTAATCCCGAGCTACAAGAGCTGAGGGAACTGCTTCACACAGCCCCGCTGGATATTATTCAGCTACATGGGCAGGAGAGTCCTGAATTTTGCCGTGCAGTTAAGGAACAATTGGGCCTAAGGGTGATCAAAGCACTTCCTATTACGGATGGTACAGAAGCATCTGTACATAACCAGTTGGATGACTATATCGGGACTATAGATGCTCTACTGCTAGATACACATGACCCCGTATATGGGGGAGGATCGGGTCGAACCTTTGCATGGGACAGAATTCCTGCTTATCAAGACTGGGCACAGCAGCATGGAATTACACTGCTCGTCGCTGGAGGCCTGCATTCAGAGAATGTCACAGAACTCATAGCGCTATATGCTCCTGACGGACTGGACGTATCCAGTGGCGTAGAGACAGATGGGATGAAGGATATACAGAAAATTACAAGTTTTGTGGAGAGGGTGAAGCGGCTTGACACAATATCCTGATATGAACGGACGCTTTGGGGTGTTCGGGGGCAGATTTGTGCCTGAGACCCTGATGAATGCTTTGCTTGAGCTAGAGGAGTCTTACCGGAAGTATGCAGATGATCCAGCATTTAATGCGGAGCTGAATGATCTGCTGCAGAATTATTCGGGACGGGAGACGCCACTGTACTATGCGAAGCGACTCAGTGAGCATCTCGGACAAGCCAAGATCTACCTGAAGCGTGAAGACCTGAACCATACAGGTGCGCATAAGATCAATAATGCACTGGGACAAGGACTGCTGGCACAGCGAATGGGCAAGACCAAGGTTATTGCTGAGACTGGTGCAGGGCAGCATGGTGTAGCTACAGCGACTGTGGCTGCATTGCTTGGGCTGGAATGCAAAGTCTTCATGGGCGAGGAGGATACCGTTCGCCAGCAGCTGAACGTATTTCGCATGCGTCTGCTTGGTGCAGAGGTCGTTACTGTCACTTCAGGGACACGGACCCTCAAGGATGCCGGTAATGAAGCGCTACGTTACTGGGTTAGCCATGTGCATGATACCTTTTACATTCTGGGCTCTGCGGTTGGACCGCATCCGTATCCGATGATGGTTCGTAACTTCCAGCGAGTCATCGGCGATGAGACGCGCCGTCAGATTCTGGAGGCAGAGGGCCGACTGCCGAATGTCGTGGTAGCCGCTGTCGGAGGGGGTAGCAATGCGATCGGCATGTTCTATCCTTTTCTGGAGGATGAGACTGTGAAGCTGGTCGGAGTAGAGGCAGCAGGTAAAGGTGTAGATACAGAGTATCATGCGGCTACGATGACAAAAGGGACACACGGCGTGTTCCAGGGCTCCATGAGCTATTTGCTGCAAGACCAATACGGGCAAGTGCAGCCTGCACATTCGATCTCGGCGGGCCTGGACTATCCGGGGGTAGGTCCAGAACATTCCTATCTGAAGGATATTGAACGAGCGGAATACGTACCGATTACCGATGATGAGGCTATCGAGGCCCTGCAGCTCATGTGCCGCTTGGAGGGAATCCTGCCGGCGCTTGAATCCTCGCATGCAATCGCCCAGGTCATCAAACTGGCGCCTCAACTGAGCAGTGATGATGTTGTAGTCATTTGCCTGTCTGGACGCGGTGATAAAGACGTAGAATCGATCATTAAGTATACAGGGGGTGAGCCGTCATGAATCGAATGGATGAAGTCTTCACGCGTCTGCGCGGTGAAGGGAGAACAGCGCTAATTCCTTTCCTGACGGTGGGAGACCCGGATCTGAATACGACCTTGGATATCATTCACGAGCTGGAGGAGGCCGGGGCAGATATTCTGGAGCTGGGAGTTCCCTATTCGGACCCTCTTGCTGATGGTCCGGTCATCCAGCGTGCCTCCGAGCGGGCCTTACAGAGCCAAATTACGATTCACTCGTGTCTGGAGGTTGCCAAGCAAGCGAGAGAAGCCGGGTCACAGCTACCCTTCATTCTCTTCACCTACTATAATCCTATTCTACAGATGGGATTGGAGACCTTTTTTGCAACGATTCGGACGCATGATATCAGTGGTCTGATCATTCCCGACCTCCCCATTGAGGAGGCGGAAGTCATGGGTAAGATGGCGGAAGAGGCCGATGTCCATCTCGTGCCGCTGGTAGCCCCGACATCCGATCAGCGAATTGAGAAGATCGTGAAGAATGCACGCGGATTTATTTATTGTGTATCCTCGCTTGGCGTAACGGGTGAGCGGTCCTCCTTCCATAATGAAGTGGATAGCTTCATCGCCAAAGTCAAGAGCTTCACTGATATTCCAGTTGCTGTCGGCTTCGGGATCTCTACACGGGAGCAAGTGCAGCACTTCTCGCAGATGTGCGATGGCGTCGTGGTGGGCAGTGCCATCGTGCGGCAGATTGAAGAGACTATTCCTCTGCTTCGCGAGTCTGGTAGCAGACAGGATGGACTATTGCAAATTCGTCAGTTTGTGGCACAATTGAGAGTATAATTTTTTGCATTGCGCGTACGTGCTCACGTACGCGCAATGATGCATCTAGAAGGGGGAAACTGGCATGCAGCCAAAACAGCGTATTGTCGGTCTTCCGGTCTATAAGCCGGGCAAGCCGATTGAAGAAGTAAAGAAGGAGCTGGGTCTGAGCGAGGTCATCAAGCTGGCCTCCAATGAGAATCCATATGGAAGCTCCCCTCTAGTAGCCCAAGCGATTCAAAATGAGCTATCACAGCTGTTCTTGTATCCGGACGGGAGTGCTGTTGAGCTGACAGCACAGCTGGCTCAGCATGTTGGTGTTCAGTCTGATCAGATTATCTTCGGGTGTGGCTCGGATGAAGTGATTGCTCTGATTGCGCGTGCTTTCTTGCAGCCAGGCGACGAGACGATCATGGCAGATTCGACATTCTCCGTTTATAAGAGCAATGCTGATATCGAAGGAGCCACAACCATTGAGGTTCCATTGGAAAATGGGACTCATGATCTGAGTGCGATGCTGTCTCGTGTGAACGAACGGACCAAAATCATTTGGGTGTGCAATCCGAATAATCCTACAGGAACTATTGTTACCGAGGATGAGCTCACTGCTTTCCTGGATCGTATTCCACAGCATGTAATGGTCGTACTGGACGAAGCCTACTTCGAGTATGTAACCGATGCTTCATATCCCAATAGCATTCAATTGCTATCCCGATACGATAATCTTGTCATTCTTCGTACGTTCTCCAAGATCTATGGACTTGCTGCTCTGCGTGTAGGTTATGGAATTGGACGTGCAGCCGTGATCAAGCTGATCAATCAGGTGCGGGAGCCGTTCAACACGTCTCGCCTGGGACAAGCTGCAGCACGAGCAGCGCTTCAGGATCAGGCCTTTGTTGATCACTGCCGTCAGAAGAATGCTGACGGAATTATTTATTTGCAGGAGCAATTCTCGCGTCTTGGGCTTGCGACCTTCCCCGCTAATGGGAACTTTGTCTTGGTGGATGTTGGACGTCCTTCATCCGAGGTCTTTGACGCTTTGCTGCGCAAAGGAATCATTATCCGTGCAGGCTTTAAGAAACATCCAACATTCATTCGCGTAACGGTAGGGACTCCAGAGCAGAACGCAGCCTTTATTCATGCGCTTGAAGAGGTACTGAGAGCAGTTAAAGCGTAAATAACTGATAGGACAGATTCTGATGAAAATAGCTATAGTTGGAGTGGGGCTGATTGGCGGTTCACTTGGTCTTTGCTTTAAGGGGAAACCGGGAATCACCGTCGTCGGCCACGCTCATATGCCAGAACTCATGGACCCCATGATTACACGAGGCGTCGTGGATACGGCTACTCTTTCGTTGGAGGAAGCAACCGAGGATGCCGATTTTATTTTTCTATGCGTGCCAGTAAGTCTGCTGGAGCATTATTTGCTCAAGCTGGCAGAGCTTCCTCTCAAGCAGGGCTGTATTATTACGGATGTCGGTAGTACTAAATCCTCGATTACCCGCCTGGCGTCTGAGACGAACCTTCAAGGAGCTTATTTTATCGGCGGGCATCCAATGGCAGGCTCGGAGCGTTCAGGGGTAACAGCAGCTTCTTCTGTGCTGTTCGAGAATGCTTATTATGTGCTGTGTCCTGACGCGAAGGTGCCTGAGCAAGCCGTGAACGCTTTGAAGGAGCTGCTGGGCCACACGAAAGCGCAGGTTGTGACAGTAGAGCCTATCATGCATGATGATATTGTAGGTGCAATAAGTCATTTACCGCATATTATCGCAGCTTCACTCGTGAATCAGGTGCGGGCTTATGATGAGGAAAATCCACTCTACAGTACACTGGCTGCTGGAGGCTTCAGGGATATTACGCGGATTGCCTCCAGTGATCCTATCGTCTGGCGGGACATCCTGCTTAGCAATAGGCAGGTACTACTGCGGTTACTGCGAGATTGGAATAGCCAGATCGAACGTTTTACCGAGCTGCTGGAATGCCAGGATGGTTCTGGGGTTGAGCAGGAGTTTGCGACAGCCGGAGCATTCCGTAGTGAATTGCCTGAGCGCCGTAAGGGAATGATCACGTCAACGTTCGATTTGTATATTGATGTACCGGATACACCTGGTATCATCGGTCAGATTGCGACATTGCTGGGCGACCATCGTATCAATCTGAGCAACATGCAGATTATTGAGAGTAGGGAGGATGTGCCTGGCATCCTGCGTCTGTCCTTCCGACAGGAGGAAGCATGGAACCGGGCAAGGGAGCTCTTGCAGTCCCAAGGCCATCATGTTGTTATTTAGCTAGACATCTCGGGTTCATGCGGGGGTGGATGGAGGGCAGGCGGCTCGTCCATTCATTGCCTATATGGGACCCGATTTTCAATATTAAGGAAAAAGAAAACGCTTAAAAAAGAGTGTTGACAAAATGAAAACGGATACATATAATAAAAGTACAGTATGGTTTCTCTCCACTCCTATCCTTTAACTAAACTACTTGAGACATAGTAGTAACCACTTAGGCCTTGGCCTAGGTGGTCTTTTTTTTGTTCTAAGGAGTCTTAAAAAAGATTTATAAAAATCCGATATTCATACTAAGGAATTCACAGGCTTGAGAAAGCATATGGTATATTTCGAGGTAGAATCTCGAAATATATTCTAGGCTGAAGATCTCTTCTAAGGCCACGCTTAGGTCATTCCCCAAATCTATACTAAAGGTCTGTGTTAAATTACATGATAAAAGTCTTGAGCAAAAGACCTTTGGGATGAGGCACAGTAAGGGTTTGGAAATGTTTCTGATTGTTCACATTATTTTTTCATGATTTTCGGGCTTGTTTGGAGCTTTTGACCACTGGTTTTTTGTGATACAATGAACTAGGCATTTTTGGAACCTGGTTGTTTTTTTTATTTTTATTTATATTTAGTGTGTTTCGACGGACGGATGCTCTTTTTTTGTTGATGATGTTGTTTTGTTTGTTTTCAGAAAAATATGCGGCTTGACCGCAACTTTTAATAACCTGTTCGGTAATACATATATAGAGTCGAACGGGGAACAGGCATGTTAGGGGCGAGGAGGCTCTCACTCGGATGATGACAGATTCCCAGTTGATTCAGGAAATTAAGCAAGGCAATGTGGAAATGTATTCAGAACTCATGCGCAGGTATCAGCGTAAAATTCTGGCTTTTGTATATCATATGTTAAAAAGCTCCAACCTGGAGATGATGGCAGAGGACTTGTGCTCAGAGACCTTTTACAAGGCTTATAAGAGCCTCGGGACCTTCCGTGAAGTGGATGCATCGTTCTCAACCTGGCTGTACACAATTGCACGGAATACGGTGCTCAGCGAACTGCGTAAGCAGCGGAGCGGAAGTGTACCGTTAGAGGAAAGTGGTTATGTGCCGGTTGCACCTACGGATCTGATACCAGAGCAGGCGATCTTGCGTACAGAGCAGGTCGAGATGGTACGGGAAGCGATCAAGAATCTGCCTGAGAAGCAACGCTCCGCTTTGATTCTCAGAGAATATGATCAACTGGACTACCAGGAGATTGCAAAGATTCTCGGACAGACGGTAAGTGCTGTAAAATCTCTTTTATTCAGGGCGCGTTCAAGTGTTAAGAACCAATTGGAGCCTTATTTGTTTGAACCCGTATTTGAGGAAAGGGAAGGACTGAAGAGCCGATGAAATGCAGGGAGGCTAAGGAATTGTTCGGCAAGCTAGATCATTTGTCCGAGCAAGACCCGCGCCGCAAGATGGCTGAGGACCATCAGGCGGATTGTGAGCACTGTTCGGCAGATCAAGATTTGGGCCAAGTGAAAAGCTTGGCTGTTCAAGAGTTCGTAGATGAAGTAACTGAAGAGCAAGCAGAGCAAGTAAATCGCAGAGTCATGGAGCGGATCTACGCAGAATCTCCATGGCTAGTTCCTGGCGAAAATCGGCGTTCCAGAATCAGTCCTGCACTTCGCAGGCATGTATCGCTCTGGATTGCAGGATTTCTCGCCCTATTTTTATGCAGTTTTTTGGTGCTGAACCTTAGCGGACGCAACGTCCGACCGACAGAGACAACCCTGCAACCATCAGGCCTGATGCCTACCGGTGTGGCTGGATCAGATTCGGCTTCATCAAGCTTTATTGTGCATGTTCCCGAAGGCCATATTGGCATTATGGAACCGATTGTAGGGAATCTGATTCCTACGTATCCGCAGTATTGGATGGTGCTGTCTGTACTCGCGGTGGCTCTGGCTCTGGTGTCCATCAGTTGGGTGCACCGAGTGAGGCGCTAGGTGAACAAAGAACAAGAGATCAAATGCCAAGTATGCAGTGAGCTCGCAATATAGAAGCTGGACTAATCGAACTACGGAGGAACTACAATGCTGCTAGGTTTGATCAGACACGGTCTTACAGACTGGAATGCAATGGGTAAGATTCAGGGGCAAAGTGACATTGCACTTAATGACGAGGGCAGAAGACAGGCCCGCTTGCTAGGAGAAAGGCTACTCCAGGAGCCTTTTGAATGGCACGCTATTGTTACAAGTCACTTGTCCAGAGCAAGAGAGACTGGAGAAATTTTGGGCGAAATACTGAAAATTCCGGTTCTGGAGCCGGACCAACGACTACAAGAGCGGGCTTATGGCGAGGTTGAGGGCTTGACTCAGGAGGAGCGGGAAGCTCGTTGGGGCAAGGAATGGCATTTGCTCAATCTTGGCCAGGAATCGGAGTCAGCTCTGATTGAGCGTGGAATGCAGTTTTTGCAGGATGTATGGGATAAACATCAGGACAAAAATTTGCTTATAGTATCGCATGGTGCTTTGCTTGCCCAGTTGTATTCCAGACTGTACCCCGAGCATGTGAGCGAACGAATTGGGAATCTATCTCTTACGATTATCAAAAGAGAGGATCTGGAATGGGTGAAGGTGCTGTTCAACAGCACGGATCATTTGCTTTAGGCATAGCATCTGCTATAGGAAGAAATATTCAAAGGTTTTCTTACAGCCTCGGCTGAAGGAAGCCTTTTTTTCTTTTTACTCTATTTTACGTTTAAGAGAGCATAAATTCGTCAAAGATGTGCATAGACAGCATTGCTTCTAAGGCTAGAATCCATTCTCCAGCGACAGGACGAAGATAAGGCGGTGGAACCCTTGAACCTTGCAGATATGCTCACCTTTGCGGATATTGGACAACTGAACAGAATTGCCGATCATTATGCTTGTGAATGCAAGCCTAACTCCAAGCACGAATTGATTCAGGGAATTCTTAGCAAGCTGGGAGGAAGGGATTTCTTCGAGCAACAGGTGCAGGAACTGCATGTAGCAGACCGCAGATTTTTGAACAGTCTCCTTTTTGACGAAAGACCCTACCTGAGCATGGAGGAGCTGCTGGCTACAGCCCGTCAAGCTATTGGAGACGCGGAAGAGAGCGCCGAGCAGACGCCCCGAACGGTCGTATCCCGTTTGCGCAACTCGGGCTGGCTATTCAACGGTTCGACGCACAACACGCGTTACCTGTATCAGATGCCGGAGGATCTGAAGAAGCGACTTCGCCATACGATCAGCAAAAGCATGCGAGCGGCAGTGACAAGCCTGCCCCCCCCACAGGCATATCGGGATGAAGGTCATCTGCTGGCTGAGGATCTGAGACTCATGCTGCAATTTGTAGCTGGTCATGAGATTACCTTGAATGCAGAAGGTGTCATGTACAGAAGAAGCCAACAGCAGCTCATAGAGCATATGCATATTGCGGAGCAGCTTACAGCCAAGGGAGGCTGGCGGTTTGGATACGGGAGGTCGTTCAGGCATTACCCTGATCGTCTGGCATTGCTACTGGATTATGCACTGCACCGCAGATTGATTCAGGAACGGAACGGACTGCTGATCCTGACAGATGCAGGACGAGAGGCGCTGGATATACCGCTTGAGGACAGTATGATACAGTTGTTCAGATTTTGGTTAAGATTGTATAAAGGCGCTATCCCGAATCTGTTCTCACTGGTCTACTGGATTTGTACATGCACGGAGCAGTGGATATCCAGTCAAGAGCTGTTCGAGCAGGTACAGGGATATATCAAGCCCTTCTACTATGATACAGCAGAGGATATATTCACTAGACGTCTTCTCCGGATGATGATGCATCTGGGAATGCTCAGGTCAACGGATCAGGAGCAAGGTGCGATCCAGATGACAGCATGGGGTAAGGAAGCCGTTCGAAGCTATGGCATCGAGCTGTGTTGACATTCCTGACGGTGGTTGCTAGAATCTCATCCAAATGTAGAAAGGGTGAGTTCTATGAAGATTGCTTACAAGGACTATCTGCCTTCTGTTCATCCTACCGTGTATGTAGCCGAAGGGGCCAAGCTGGTAGGGGATGTCACCATCGCTGCACAATCCTCAGTATGGTTCAATGCGGTGCTTCGAGGAGATATGGCGCCAGTAATCATTGGGGAGCGTTCCAATATTCAGGATAACGTCGTGGGTCATGTGAACACGAATCAGCCGCTGGTGCTGGCAGAGGATGTATCGGTAGGTCATTCTGCTATTATCCATGGCTGCACGATCGGCAAAGGTACATTAATTGGCATGGGGGCTATCGTACTTAACGGCGCAGAGATTGGTGAATATGCTTTAGTAGGGGCAGGCTCCATCATAACGGAGCGTAGCAAGATTCCTCCCTATACGCTGGCACTAGGCTCCCCGGCACGAGTAGTGCGCGAGCTGACAGAGGCGGATCTGGAGCGAATGGCTCTTACGGCACAGAATTATGTAGAGAAAGGCAAGCAATATCAAATTCCTTGAACCCTAGTTTGGAGGTGCATCCTATGGATAAAATGAAAGTTACTTATGAAGTCATGCTGGGACTGTCAGCTGAAATGGTGCTTGATGATGCTTTGCAAAAGTATCGTAGTGAGAAGCTGTACCTAGCCATTGACGAGGCATTAGCTTCCAAAGACGAGGTAGCTTTTCGGAATCTTACGGATGAACTGAAAGCGATGATTCGATAAGCTGCAAGCTTGCTTAAATGCAGCAGCCACAGTAGAATAGAATACAGAGCCTGACCGTATATGCGGTCAGGTTTCTTCAAGATGGTGGTACACTTTTAGATATTGTACATAAGCTTTGCGTGAGCCGAAGAGATCGGACCTTGCTTGCAAGAATCCTTCCGCCAAGTGCGGTCTGTTTTTTTGTGGAGGAGCGTCCAAGGACGATTTCTTGGCTTTTTAAAGTGTGTACATGGCTGGATCTGTTTATGAGGTCCACGTCCTTGCCGGAGGGGGAACATGGGTTGTCAATTTCGTTGTTATGGAGTCGGGCTTTTTTGACGAATCGGTATTTTTTGTGGCTACTGTTCATTTGTAATCTGGCAGGCACTGTGTATGGGTATGTATGGTACGGGGCGCAGCTTCGCTATACTTGGGAGGAATACCCAGGCTGGCTGTTAGTTTTTGTACCCGATAGTCCGACAGCAAGTCTATTTTTTTGTGCAGCCTTGTTATTTTTACTGTATCCTCCCAAACGTTTGCTTGGCAGGGCGCTGCGTGCAGTACTGGAAGCTCTTGCGGTAGTGACCAGCGTGAAATACGGTGTATGGGCATCTGCAATTATCTTTGCTGGGGCAGCCCAGGGAGGAATGATTCAGCCTACCGACTGGATGCTCGTTGCCTCCCACACGATTATGGCGGTAGAGGTATTGCTGTATGTGCGTTTTTTTACCTTTGGAGCGGGGGCTTTGGCCTTGGCAGCAGGGTGGACCTTCCTGAATGATACGATGGATTATACATATGGGATTTTCCCTTGGCTACCTGCTACGCTGCATGATCATGTTCCGGCTGTACGCAATTTTACATTCCTGCTGACGCTTGGTAGTGTCCTGCTCGGGGGCTTGTTCAGGTATCTGGGTGTGCGCGGCGTTCGGCAAGAGGAACAGCAGCGCTAATATCATTGATATTTGGAGTAGGTGCGACAGTCCAGCTCAGCTGAGCTCAAGCACAACAACACACTTCAAGCACAGCTCAACAGACTACATTACATTTTGGAAAAAGGTGATCACACACTCGCCTGTGCACTGGGGCATATTCTGATGGTCTCCCTTCACGGGAAGTTCTAGTCGCTTCCTCTTGTCCATAAGCTAAGGATAAGGGGGTGTCCGATGAACCGATTCAAACAGTTATGTGCTGTTGCTGTCAGCATACTTCTTGCTAGCATTCTTTTGCTTCCTGAAGGTATAGCGGACGCTGGCGTTCAGATCGCAGGTGCGAAAGAAGCTACGATTAGAGAATTGAATCAGCGGGCAGAGCTGCTCTATAGATATGCATCTGATGGTGATATTAGCGCGGTGCAGCAGGAGCTTGAACGTATTCGCAGCCTCTTTGCCAGCGGAGATGTTCAGCAACAGCTTACGATGGAAGGGGTGCACGCCCTGTCAGGTAGCATTCTTGATCTGGAGCAGTCTTTACGGTCTGTACAGGCTTCCCAGGAGGAGACCGTTCGCGTGGCCGCCAGCTTGAGATTGGCTACGGACACGCTTGTTCATCCGAAAAATCCACTTTGGCAGCAGTATTTCAAGATATTAAAGGAAGATCTGAACGCCATGCAGACTCAATTCTCCAAAGGCAGCAAAAGCGGGGTATCAACAGAGCTTCAATCAATGGAGGAGCATTATGCCACCATTCGTACAGCCGTCATTGTGAGCGGGTCGTCTGCTGCGGTGGTTCGAATGGACTCCTGGATGTCGTATATGCGGGGAGTTGCGGATCGGCAGCCATTAGATATTACTGCACTTCAGTCTGCCATGGGCAGCGGAAGTGAGACGTTAAACGTGTTATTCGGTAGAGAAAAGGACGCATCTGCATTCGCCAGCTTTGTCCCGATGGCTGACAGTCGAAATGCCATGCTGGTCATATCCATCCTGCTATCCTGCGCACTAAGCTACGCAGCTTATCGCAAGTATAATGGAGAAAGCCCCTGGAAGCCACGCTTCAGGAGCTAATAGGTTGTTCTACCAGCAATTGCCCCAATGGCGATGAGACAATAAGGTCTTATAGCCTTGGGGCAATTTTTTTCATTACTCTTCTCTAAAGCCTTCACCATGGACATCCTGAACTTCACTAATAATCATGAATGCTCGCGGATCGACAGATTTCACGATTTGCTGTAAGCGACGAATTTCCTGTCTGGAGACAACGCAGTAAGCGACGTACTTGGCCTGCTGTGAATAGGCGCCAATCGCTGGAATGATCGTTACCCCTCGCTCCATGTCCTTGGTAATGATAGAGGCAATCTCATTTGCATGGTCGCTGATAATCATGAAGGCTTTGCCCGAATAGGCCCCTTCCTGAATAAAATCAATGACCTTGGAAGCGATGAAGACGGCAACCAGTGTGTACAAGATCTTCTCCTTGGGAATATAGAGTAATGAGGTCCCGATGATAATGACATCAATGCCAAGCATAATTTGTCCCATGCTCCAGCCATACCGACGATTCAATATTCTGGCTATAATATCAGAGCCGCCAGTAGTGCCGCCGAAGCGGAATACGATGCCTAACCCGGCCCCCAGCGTTACACCTGCATATAATGCAGCTAGTAAAATATCATGCTCGGTTGCAAAAGGCTCGATCCAGCCAGCCTTGATCATTCTTTCGAATAGCCACAGGAAGAAGGTTAGCGCTCCGATGCCGATCCCGGTGTAGATCATCTGTCTTCCGCCGAGAACCTTCCACCCGATCAAGTAGAGAGGTATATTAAGAAGAAGGGTGGACAGGGATGGCGAGATGGAAAAGGCATAGTTCAGCAAAAGCGTTATGCCTGTTACTCCGCCTTCCATCAGTTTGTTAGGAATGATGAAATACAGGATTCCAAAAGCAAATACAGCAGCACCTAGCACGATTGGTAGTATGGTTTTAAAAGGCTCCAGAGACTTCAGCGTCTTCATATTATCCCTCACTGTTAATAATTTGGCGTTGCCTTTAGAATATTTTTCCGGGCAACCTTACATAGTATACCTTGTTCATGGAAGATAAAAAATATTTGTTTTCAAATCTTCTTTACGATAACATATGGATAAACCATCGTAACGACCAGCTCAAGCAGCTCTTATTGGAATTTGGAGCTTTGGCGCGACTGTTCGTTCTATAGTGAGTTGTAAAAGGAGATTGGATTCATGGACAAAACACTTGCAGACATGCAGCGTGAAGTTGATCAGTATATTTCGCAGTTCAAAGAAGGATATTTCAGTCCTTTATCTATGCTGGCACGCATGTCGGAGGAAGTGGGAGAACTCGCACGCGAGGTGAATCATTCTTTTGGTGAGAAGCCGAAGAAGGCAGACGAAGCAGATAACTCCATTGAACTGGAGCTTGGGGATATCTTGTTTATCACCATTTGCTTTGCCAATTCCCTTGGCATTGACCTAACACAGGCCCACGATAAAGTGATGCACAAATTCAACACACGCGACGCAAATCGCTGGACCAAAAAGGACACCGATTAGGCTATCCTTACATATGCTGTACTAAACCGGATTACGGAGGTGCGGCAGCATGAAGGCGGATGATTGCATTCAGAAGGCATACCAATGCATATTGAACAGCGATTTTGAAGCGGCAATCCGTTATTTTGAACAGGCTATTGCCCAGGAGCCCCATGTTGCCAGCCATCACTACCGATGCTCCGTCACTCATGCCCGTAGCAATCACCTGGATCAGGCTGTACAATTCGCAAAAAGAGCTATACAGCTGGCGCCCGGGCAAGAGGAATATGTGCTTCATTTGCACGCCCTGGAAGCTAGGCAATATACAGCAGAGGCCCGCAGGCTCCTAGAAGGAGACCAGCGCCATGATCAGGCGATTACGCATTTGGCCTTATCCCTCCTGACGGAGGCAGTAAGACTAGACCCTTTAAGCGGGGATGCGCTTGTACTGACGGCATTAGCCTATGGAGAGCTATCCCGATACGATGACGCTATTCGTGCGATTCAGGAGGCGCAAGCCCTTCTTCCTCATGAGGAGAAGTTGAATCGTCTGTTAGTAGATATGCACCGTCGCAAATTAGAGGCGGATACCGGACATGAGCCCCATTGACTCGGGCCTGATGAAGATGAAACTAACGACTTCCAGACAGCAGCAAAAGGAGATGCAGATATGGCAGATAAAATTAGAGTAGCAGTTGTAGGAGCCGGCGGACGTATGGGAAGAGAAGTAGTTAAGCTGGCTTTGCAGGATCAAGAGCTTGAGTTGGTTGCTGCAGTGAGTCGTTCCGAGGTTGGGATGGATGCAGGAGCGATGGTTGGATTAGAACCAGCCGGAGTGCTCGTAACGGAAGATCTGGAGTCGGCACTGGCAAGCAGTGGTGCGGAGGTCATGGTGGATTTCACAACCCCACAATTCGCATACAAGCATACACTGCTTGCCATCCAGCATGGTGTGCGCCCTGTCATGGGGACGACGGGCTTCACGCCTGAGCAGATTGAAGAATTGGACAAGCAATGCAAGCTGCATGGGATCGGTGGGCTGATTGCACCCAATTTCTCCATTGGCGTTATTCTAATGATGCGATTCGCTGCCCAAGCGGCTAAATATTTCCCGCATCTTGAGATTATTGAGTATCACGGGGATCACAAGCTTGATGCTCCTTCCGGAACTGCTGTGAAGACAGCGGAGATGATTGCCGAGCAGCGTCAGGAGCTCCGTCAAGGCAATCCGCATGAGGAAGAGACAATTGAAGGCTCGCGCGGAGGCTACTATCAGGGCTTCCGTATTCATAGTGTTCGATTACCGGGTGTATTCGCTCAGCAGGAGGTTGTGTTCGGTGACTATGGGCAATCGCTCAAAATTCGTCATGACTCTTACGAACGTGCTGGATACATGCCAGGGGTTAAGATTGGTATTCAAAAGGTAATGGAGCGCACTGGAATGGTGTATGGATTCGAGCATTTTATTGATTAGTATCTAACTGGATGAGAGAGGGTACACATCTATGCTGAAAATTGCATTTATCGCTCACGACAGAAAAAAAGACGAAATGGTTAATTTTGTGACAGCCTACGAGCATGTCTTTAAGGATTATGAGCTGTACTCTACGGGTACAACCGGACAACGTATCATGGATGTGACCTCGTTGAAGATCCACCGCTTCATGAGCGGTCCACTAGGCGGAGATCAGCAGATTGGTGCTCTTGTCGCACAAAATGAAATGGATCTGATCATTTTCCTGCGTGATCCACTTATGGCCCAGCCGCACGAGCCTGACATCACGGCCTTGCTGCGTTTGTGTGACGTACAGGGGATTCCGCTGGCGACCAATATTGCGACTGCTGAAATTCTCGTAAAGGCTGTAGATCGGGGAGACTTCGCTTGGCGCAATCTGGTTCATAAATACAAGCCTGGTGTAGATGAGGCTGGGAACGCATGAGTCTGGACATCTTGATATTCGGTGCTCATGCGGATGACGCCGAGATTGGAATGGCAGGTACAATTGCGAAGCATGTGTCGGCAGGAATGCGGGTAGGAATCTGTGATCTCACTCGTGCCGAGATGTCCTCTAACGGGACTGTAGAACTTCGGCAGAAGGAAGCCGACGAGGCCGGGCGGATATTGGGACTGACGACAAGAAGCAATCTGGGACTGCCAGATCGGGGACTGTACATAACACCAGAGCATATTGCTGCTGTAACAGCAGAGATTCGCCGTCATGCTCCATCCATCGTGTTTGCACCATACTGGGAGGACAGGCATCCGGATCATGTAATGTGCAGTAAGCTGGTGGAAGAGGCTGTCTTCAACGCGAAGCTGCGTCGGTATATGTCAGAGCTACCAGCAGTACATGTACAACAGCTGTACTATTACTTTATCAATGATCTTGGACAGGCCGATGTCATCGTAGACGTAAGCGAGCATTATGAGCTCAAGGAGCAGAGCCTGATGTGCTATCGCTCCCAATTCGATGCACCTGCTGAAGGCGATGATGTAGTCGCAACACCTCTGAACCAGGGGTATCTACAGCGCGTGCGTGCCAGAGATTCCTTACTCGGGCAGCGCTCGCTGATTCAGCTGGCGGAAGGATTTGCCTGCAAAACACCGATTGTAGTTGAACATTTTCATTCCCGCGGGTAGCGCTTTTGAACGTTACAGCGGGATTTTTTTCGGGAATAGACCCGTCTTTGTTTCGTACAAGGATGGTACATATAGAAGTTAATTCAAGTGTAGGAAAAAGAGGTGACTTTGGAACATGGATCGCAAATTAAAAATTGGTATCACCTGTTATCCTTCCTTGGGGGGATCAGGCGTAGTTGCTACAGAACTAGGTAAGCTCTTGGCCGAGCGTGGTCACGAGGTTCATTTTATCGCGAATGGGATTCCGTTTAGGTTAGGTGGACATTTCCATCGGAATATCTTTTATCACGAAGTTGAAGTCAACGATTATTACGTGTTTCGATACCCTCCATATGATCTGTCGCTCGCTACCAAGATGGCACAGGTCGCGCAAATGAAGAATCTGGATGTTCTGCATGTCCATTATGCGGTACCACACGCGGTATGTGCCTTCCTTGCGAAGCAGATGGTCGGAGATCAATTAAAAGTAGTAACAACCCTTCATGGTACGGATATTACGGTGCTGGCTCAGGATGAATCGCTTAAGGATCTCATCAGGCTGGCTATTAACCAGAGCGATGCGGTTACGGCTGTATCGCAGGATCTGATTACAGAGACGATTGATGTGCTGGATATCGAGCGTCAGATTGATCTGACCTACAATTTTGTAGACAAGCGGGTGTATTTCCCGAGAGATGCCGCTTCCCTGCGGAGGGATTTTGCCCGGCCAGATGAGAAGATTCTGATGCATATCTCGAACTTCCGACCGGTTAAGCGTGTCAGCGATGTGCTGGATATCTTCTACCGAGTACAGCAAAAAGTGAAATCCAAACTGCTGCTGGTAGGTGAAGGCCCTGATCTGCCGAAAATTCGTTGCAAGATTGAAGAGCTCGGACTGCAGGATGAGGTGTTCTTTGTTGGCAAACAGGACGAAATTGCGCAAGTCATCTCAATGGCAGATGTGCTCCTGCTTCCTTCGGAGAAGGAGAGCTTCGGATTGGTTGGTCTGGAGGCCATGGCCTGCGGCGTACCGACAGTAGGATCAACGGCTGGTGGAATTCCTGAGCTGATCGTTCATGGAGAGACTGGATTCCTAGCTGGAATTGGCGATACAGAGCGCATGGCGGACTATGCCATTCAGTTACTGACGGATGAACAGCTCGCGGCAAACTTCAGAGAAGCCTGCCTTGAACGCGCACGGACCGTATTTTGCGATACATTAATCACTCAGCAGTATGAAGATATTTACTACAGGGTACTGGGACTTGAGACGTCTGCTTTGAAGCCGATAAATGGCTGAAAAAGTAACCCGACCAGCCATGTGCCACATCTGCCATAGCTGAAAGCTCAGGCTTGATGGGGCAGGCTCCTAATATCGGTAGTAACGCTTGCGGATTACAGCAGTAAAGGTGGGAACGCTATGTATGGTTGGCGTTACGCTGACCCTGATATGGTCAGCAATGGATTAAATGTATTGAATAAGCTGATAGCAGCAGGCTATGAGACCTATTTTGTAGGTGGCTGTGTACGCGATGAACTGCTAAAGCGCCCCGTGCATGATATGGACATAACGACGGCGGCGGAGCCTGAGCAGGTACTGAATCTTTTTCCAGATGCCATTCCTACGGGGATACAGCATGGGACGGTTACAGTCATGCTTGAAGGCAACCCTTATGAAGTCACAACATTCAGAACGGAATCCGACTACAAGGATCACCGCAGACCTGCGGACGTAGCCTTTGTCAAGGAGATCACCGAGGACTTAAGAAGACGGGATTTTACGATGAATGCTATTGCAATGCGGCCTGATGGCACAAGAGTCGATCCCTTTGCAGGTGAAGAGGATATTCGCCTGGAGCTTGTTCGCTGTGTAGGCGAGGCTGAGCAGCGATTCGAGGAGGATGCTCTGCGCATGCTTCGTTGTGTGCGATTTGCGGCGAACTTTGGCTTCAGTATTGCTTATAACACGTGGAAGGCCTTGCTTCACAAAAGAGAACTTCTGCAGCATATTGCAATGGAGCGTGTGCGCACCGAGATCGAGAAGCTACTGGAAGGCCCAGACCCTCTAAGAGGACTTGAGTTGCTGCGACGTTCTGGCCTGCTCAGCTACACGAAGGTCCCTACACCATGGGAGCAGGTCGATCCAGCTCTGCTGACACGTCTGGATGAGCTGACACCTCCTCTGCGCTGGGGCATGCTGGCATTGTCTACGCGTGTATCGGCAGAAGAGCTAGACCCAGTGCTCCGAGGGTGGACCTGCTCGAATGAAGTGCGAGAGCGTGCAATCGCTCTGCTACGCATGGAGGCCTCGCTGCAGCGCGGAATAATGAATGAAATCATGGAGCAAGCGACACCAGCAGTCGGGCTGCATCGGCTGTGGATCAGCTTGATTCTAAAATATGGACCTGTAGCAGCAGAGGATTGGCTGGAGGTGCAACGGGTGATGCCGACTGAGTATCGTGAGCTTTCTTTGGAGGCCCGAAGTCATATGGAGCTAATCACTGCACGTGGGCAGGAATGGCTAAGCTCAGCTCCGGTGCTTCAACTGAAGGATTTGGAGATTACAGGCGGGGAATTGGCGGCTATATTGGAGCGTCGCGGAGGACCTTGGCTGGGACAGCTCATGGCTCGTTTATTGTATAAGGTAGCCTGTGGGGAAGTAGGAAATGAGCGTGAGGCTCTAATTGAAGAAGCGAAGCGGGTGATGAACGATGAACAAGCATGAGCAGTTGCTACGCCTGTTGCTGGACTCAGAAGGCAATGATATTTCCGGAGAGGATATCAGTCGCCAGCTGGACATTAGTCGTACGGCGGTCTGGAAGCATGTAAACAAGCTCCGCAAGCTGGGGTATGAAATTGCTGCATCCCCTCGTCTTGGCTATCGCCTGTCGCGCCGTCCCGAGTGGCTGCAGCAGGGAGAGCTGGCTACAGCCATCGACACTCGGCGATTCGGGCAAGAGCTACGTGTGCTGATGAGTACAGCCTCGACGCAGCAGGTGGCCATGGAGCTCGCGGAGTCTGGGATGGCTGAGGGATTGACTGTGCTTGCAGAGGAGCAGACTGGAGGTCGCGGGCGATTCGGTCGGAAATGGTTCTCGCCACCGGGAAAAGGCATCTGGATGAGCATAGTTCTCCGACCTCAACAGCCTCTTCAGTATACTTCACAGCTTACGCTGGTGACGGGTGTGGCTGTATGTCGGGCCATTCGGCAATGTACAGGTGTGCAGGCTGAGATCAAATGGCCGAATGATCTGCTTGTGAATGGTCGTAAGCTATGTGGTATTCTGCTGGAGTCCGCTGTTGAGGACCAACGACTAAGGTATTGCATTGCAGGGATTGGAATTGATGTCAACCTGGAGGCAGAGGATTACCCAGAAGAGCTAAAGGGCGTAGCAACCTCGCTACGACTGGAATCAGGTAAGGTCATCAATCGCACGGAGCTGATCGCGGCGATCTTGTCTGAGCTAGAGAGCTTGTATGATCTGTATGCAGAGCAGGGATTCACACCAATTGCAGCCCTTTGGGAGGCGCTCTCGGTATCGCTAGGGCGTAGAATTCGTTCTGTCATCCGAGGAGAGACTGTTGAAGGCACAGCTACGGGTTTGGATACGAGTGGTGCCTTGCTATTGCGTCTGGATGATGGTCAAGTGGTGCCTGTATTTTCGGGAGAAATAGAGCTCAAGCCTTAGCGAATCAAGCGTAACTTTATACAAAATGTAACTTACTTCCAGGATGGATTTATGCTACATGCTTTGTTATAATGTAACGGAGGCGGTATCGGATTTAGCCGAACTGCACTCCGGGGCATTGCCCATCCATACAAAGCTGACCAACATACTTCATTTGCTGGCCCGCGTTGGATTCTGCTCTGAGCCGAACAGGACCGAGACAGAAGGGACGATCGCGAGTGACTCTTTTTTGGCTGTTCGGACCTTTGTGACGCGTTTTCATTACGTGTTGAAAGGTTTTTTTGCTTTGCCCAAAAAAGAACTGAAGGGAGCAACAAAACAATGGCAGCACAACCACTGAACATTGTGAAGATGAAAAAAATGAAGCAGGATGGAATTCCGCTGAGCATGATTACAGCCTATGATTATCCTTCCGCGAGGCTTGCGGAAGAGGCCGCCGTCGATATCATTCTCGTAGGTGACTCATTAGGGAATGTCGTGCTGGGCTACGATTCCACCATTCCGGTGACACTCGACGATATGGTCTACCATACGCGCGCTGTGGCACGTGGAGCTGAACATACATTTATTGTCGCGGATATGCCCTTTATGACCTATCACAGCGGCATAACAGAAGCGCTGCAGGGGGTCCGCAGACTGATGCAGGAAGGACATGCCCATGCGGTCAAGCTGGAAGGCGGCGCGGAGATTGCGGACACGGTTCGTGCTACGGTCCAGGCAGGAGTTCCTGTGCTTGGGCATATCGGTCTGACACCACAGTCCGTGAATCAGATTGGCGGCTATCGTATTCAAGGCAAGGATGCTGCGGATGCTGAGCGTCTGATGCGAGATGCCAAGGCTCTGGAAGAGGCTGGTGCCTTCGGTATTGTACTGGAACTCGTAACCGAAGAAGTAGCGGCTGCCATTACATCAGAGTTGAAAATTCCGACCATTGGAATCGGTGCAGGCCGAGACTGTGACGGGCAGGTGCTTGTGTACCACGATGTCCTCAAATATACGTCCGATTATATGCCTAAGCGTTTCGTGAAGACCTACGGCGACATTGGCGAGCAGATCAAGCAAAGTATTGGGCAATATGTAAATGAAGTCAAAAATCGGAGCTTTCCAGCCAAGGAGCATGTATTTACGGCTGATGACAGCGTAATTCAAGCACTCTACGGTAAAGTTGCGAGCGAGAAGACTCCAGAGAAGGTGACCAGCAAATGAGAATTGTAAAGGATGTTCAGGAATTACGCCGTCTGCTAAGTGAGCTTCGCCGTCCTAACGGAGCAGCAGTGCAAGAGCGCAGCGTAGGTTTCGTCCCTACGATGGGCTACCTGCATGAGGGGCATGCGAGCCTGATGAGAGCTGCCAAAGAGCAGTCGGATATTGTGGTGATCAGCATATTTGTGAATCCCATTCAGTTCGGGCCTAATGAAGACTTTGACAGCTATCCGCGGGATGAGCAACGCGACGCAGCTCTCGCAGAGCGTGAAGGCGTAGATATTCTGTTTATGCCGACTGTAGATACAATGTATCCTCAGCCTACTCGGACGAAAATTCGGGTGAGCGACCTGACAGACCGCCTCTGCGGGGCGTCCAGACCAGGTCATTTTGACGGCGTGACCACGGTTGTTGCCAAGCTATTCAATATGGTACAGCCTGACAAAGCCTTCTTTGGTATGAAGGATGCGCAGCAGGTGGCCGTGCTCCAGCAAATGGTAATGGATCTCAACATGAACGTAACTATTGTGCCGTGTCCTATTGTCAGAGAGGGAGATGGACTGGCGTTAAGCTCCAGAAACGTCTATCTGAGCCCGGAGGAACGTTCTCAGGCGCTTGCGCTATCCAAGGCGCTTCGCACCGCCCAAGCGGCTGTAACAGAGCAGGAAGCTTCGACAGTCGGGGAGCTTGATGCAATACTGCGTCAGACGATTAACCAATCACCATTAGCGCGGATTGATTATGTTGAAATTTTGACTTTCCCGTCTCTTCAACCACTGGATCTAACGCAGCGATTGGAACAAATTGAGGAAGAAGTTATTATGGCGCTCGCCGTTCATTTTGGCCGTACTCGGCTGATTGACAATATGAGATTACAAAAAGCGGAGGTTCTGTCCCATGTATAGAACGATGATGAAGTCCAAGATTCATCGGGCAACGGTCACGGAAGCCAATCTGAATTATGTTGGCAGCATAACCATAGATGAGACGCTGATGGAGCAGGCTGATCTGCTGGAGAACGAGAAGGTCCAGATTGTGAACAACAATAACGGTGCCAGATTGGAGACTTACGTCATTCGTGGTCCCAAGGACAGCGGCGTCATCTGCCTGAATGGTGCAGCAGCCCGATTGGTTCAGCCTGGAGATAATGTCATTATTATATCTTATGCCAGTATGAGCAATGAAGAAGCCAAATCATACCAGCCAACGGTAGTATTCGTCGATGATAAGAACCGTGCTGTACAGACCATACATGAGGAAGTGCACGCTACCATCATGTAACAGCAGAGGGGCGGATGAAACGGGGGCTTTGGGCGAAAAATGTGAGTACACGTCGCCGATCTGCATCGGGTCACCTTACGGCGTGAATTCCATCATCTTGTGAAGGGTGGCGTGCATAGGTATGTTCAAGCATGTATTCGCAGAGATGAACGACATGTTAGATGAAATTGTGAAAAATTACCCTTCTGCCCAAGGCCCTCGAAAGGAAGAATTGATGTATAAATGGGGGCTGCTGCGTCGAATGAGCGACTCCATGATTGATCAATGGCTAGCATTTGAAGAGAAGATGAGTGATATGCGTGCAGTACAGCAGCAGCACAACGCTGATCCTGTACATTCGGATGAGGATAACTACCCGGAGCTAACGCTTGATGCATGTACCCGTGGCATCGGATATTTCCGTCTGACGATGTACAGGGAGGCAGCGGAGCAATTTGGACAGGTGCTTGCTGTATACCCACAAAGTCTGATGGCACATATGTACAGAGCTATATCTAATTTGTATAATGACTATTTCCAGGAGGCTGCTAGTGGACTTCGTCAGGCGTTGGAGCTTACCAGCGATGCAAAGACAAAGGCTGTCCTTTATAACGCACTCGGCTGTGCAGAGACCAAAAGCTCTAATGTCGAGGCAGCTTTGCAATACTTCAAACTGGCCTTAAATTATGATCCTTCTCTGCAAGAGGCGCTTCAGAATATGGAAGCATGCCGAACCAACTCCGATCATTTACGCTTTGGCGAACCTTTCCATGCCTGATTTTCATGATTTTGAACCATTAAGGGCGATGCCTTGCATCGCTCTATTTTGTTGTTGCCTGTTCAATAGCTCAAACTTTTGGTATGCTTATCGAACCATAGTCCATTCCGATGTATACTAATTATGGGTGGAAAGAAAATTCATTTGATGGAAGGGATTAAGGTTGAAATGAAATTTGCAGTATTGGATTTTGAGACGACAGGAACCCAGTCCACGGATGATATCATTCAAGTCGGGCTTGCTATTATAGATCATGATTTAAGCATCTCCCAAATATACGGTTCTTATGTAAATCCGGGAAAGCCGATTCCACCATTCATTACGGGTTTAACTGGCATCACAGATGAAGATGTAGCCGATGCCCCGCAGCTTGAGGATATGATGGTTGAGCTGGTTCCACTATTAAATGATACTGTGCTGGTCGGGCACAATGTGGCCTTTGACTTCAATTTTTTACAAAGTGCTCTTGATCGCTGTGGTTATTTGCCTTATCAAGGACGTATTCTGGATACAATGGATTTCCTGAAGATATTCTTTCCGTCATTGGGCTCGTATCAGTTGGGCTATGTATCCTCGGAATTCGGTCTTGTGCATGACAGGCCACATCAGGCTGACAGTGATGCGCAGGCAACCGCCGAGGTATTTATCAAGTGTCTAGAGGATCTGCAGGCGCTGCCGCTCATTACGATTCAGCGACTGTGTGAGCTGTTCCAAAATGAGGACAGTGATCTTAGCTGGTTTTTTGAAGGCGTACGTGAACAGCGTGAACGCGAGACAGATCAGGATCTGAACGGTTATAGCTTCTATCGTCAGCTCGCACTCAAGGTTGAGGACTGGACAGACATAACGACACCTAGAGACCCTGAGGAAGCTAGTCCGCTCAGCGGTGTGACTTTTGAGGAATTTCTGGAAGGCGTGCAGGAGCGTATGCGGTCTACCTTGAAGCAATATGAGGAGAGAGAAGCGCAGAACCAGATGTTCGCTACTGTGATGGAGGCTCTTCAGAAGGATAAGCATTTGTTGATTGAGGCAGGTACAGGTACGGGGAAATCTCTCGGTTATCTTCTGCCAGCCTTATATCAGAGTGTGAAGACAGGCCAGAAGGTGACGGTCAGCACGCATACGATCAACCTGCAGGAGCAGCTGCGTGAGCGTGATATTCCGTTGCTGACACAGGTTATGGACTTTCCGTTCCGGGCTGCGATATTCAAAGGACGTGGGCATTATTTGTGTCTGCGGAAGTTTGAACATAAAATAAATAAGAGAGAGTTCGCGACACCCAAGGAGGACCTGATCACAGCTGCACAGATGATTGTCTGGCTAACGATGACGGAGACTGGCGACGATGAAGAGCTGAATCTCAGCAGTCGAGGTGGAGACTTCTGGGAGACGGTAGCTAGTGATTCAGATTCCTGTCTCGGCCGATCCTGTCCTTGGTTCCGTAAATGCTTCTACCATCGTGCTCGCCACGAAGCAGGTATAGCCGATGTCATCGTAACGAACCACTCCAAGCTCTTCACGGATGTGAAGGCCAGTCATCAGTTGTTGCCCAGCTATGAGCATTTGATCATTGATGAAGCGCATCATTTGGAAGAGGTAGCAGGCAAGCACCTGGGACTTCATATGAAATATTTCACATTTATTCATCCGTTGACCCGACTATTCAAGGATAGTAAGACAGGTCAATTGCCAGCGCTACGGCAAATGCTGAATCAATCCGGTCTGGAACAGTCCGCTGTCTGGTCTTCCACGATTGACAGCATGTATAGTGAGGCTGTGGAGGCGAAGGAAGCATGGGATAAGCTGAGCGAGATGCTATTCGCGATGCTGCCTGAGCGCTCGGATGCCTCGCCTGGAGAGAGCGGGCAATTCTCTGCACGCCTGAAGCCGTCTGACAAGCCCAAGGGCTGGTCAGATGCTGGGGCGCTGGAGCAGCAGATCTATTTGATTCTGGGCGAGCTGATTCGTCAAGGCGACAAGCTGCTACAGGAAGTGGAGGATGAGCTGGAGGACTTCGGTACGGAGAGCCTCATGATTGATCTGAAGGGACTGTTCAAGGATCTGGCCGGCTTCCGTGAGAATCTACGCTTCTTCATGAAAATGGAGGATGAGACCACGGTATACTGGCTGGAGGCAAGCGGTCAGTTCCGCAGTAAATCCCTGCAATTTTATGCAGTTCCGGTGGATGTCAGTCGTCAGCTGAAGGAAATGTTTTTTGACAAAAAGAGTAGTGTGGTGCTAACTTCGGCAACACTCTCCGTCGATAAATCCTTTCAGTACATGATAGACCAATTAGGGCTGCAGGAAGCGGCTGACACCGGCAGGCTTCTTACGTCGATGCTGCCATCTCCTTTCAATTACAGAGAGCAGGCACTTCTCGTCATCCCACGGGATTTCCCAAGTGTCAAGGGTAGCATTGGTGATGAGTTGTTCGTAAATACGCTGGTGCAGTCCCTGAGTAAGGCAGCTCAGGCGACCAAAGGAAGAATGCTTGTGCTGTTCACTTCCTATCGAATGCTTCGGCAGGTGCATGAGCCGCTCAAAGAATCGCTGGCAGCCAGTGACATTACGGTGCTCGGTCAGGGTGTGGACAGTGGAAGTCGTTCGAGGCTGACTCGCAGATTTCAGGAAGCCAAGTCGGCCGTATTGCTAGGTACAAGCAGCTTCTGGGAAGGGGTCGATATTCCTGGGGATGCACTGACCTGCCTTGCTATCGTTCGTCTGCCATTCCAGCCGCCCAATCAGCCGTTATTGGAGGCCAAGAGTGAGTTGCTGCGTCAGCAGAACAAGAATCCCTTCATGCAGCTATCCGTGCCGCAGGCTGTCATACGGTTCAAGCAGGGTTTTGGTCGTCTGGTCAGGACGGGACAGGATCGAGGCGTGGTTATTCTCTATGATACGCGAGTGTTGGAGTCATATTACGGGAAGCATTTCCTGTATTCACTTCCAGGACCCAAGATGGAGCATATGCCAACTACGCAGATGGTTCCGCGAATCGCGGATTGGCTTCATGAGCCGGTACAAGGATGAATTTTGTTCAAATTAGAATGTAAAGTTATACAGACCGTTGTGACTAGGAGGAGCAAGTATGAAATCGGATAAAATCTCGGAAGCCGTCGTTCGTAGGCTCCCTGTTTACCTCAGATATTTGAATGAACTGCAAAAGCGTGAAATCTCTACGGTGTCCTCGCAGGAACTGGGCCAGAAGCTGGATCTGAATCCGGCCCAGATCCGCAAGGATCTTGCATATTTTGGTGACTTTGGACGAAAGGGCATTGGCTATGATGTTACCTATCTGATTGAGATTATTCGTCATATACTCAAAATTGATCAGCAGATTAACGTGGCTCTTGTTGGGGCAGGTAATCTGGGGCAAGCGTTGTCCAACTATAATGCGTACCTGAAGGACAATATGAAGATCGTAGCTGTATTCGATGCGCTGCCTACCAAGGTCGGATCGAAGATTAACACGCTGCAGGTGCAGCCCATGGAAGAGCTGAAGGAGACGGTTGAGCGGCTAAATATTCGAATCGGGATTATTACTGTGCCGGATTTTGAAGCACAACGTGTCGCTGATCTGATGATTGACAGCGGCATCGAAGCTATCCTGAACTTTGCGCCTACGATCCTCAAGGCTCCACGGCACATTCGTATTCACGCGACAGATTTTACGACAGATTTGCTGAGCCTGGCTTATTATTTGGAGGATGGAAAGGAAGAGAAGGAACATGACAAGCAATAAATGGATGATCAAAAACGGACATTTTGCAGTGAACGGGCAAGATGCTGGTGTTATTGAAGGCTGCATGATTATAGAGGATAGCCGAATTACATATATTGGACCGACCATCCCCGATGGAGAAGAGAATACTCCTGTTGTCGATGGCAAAGGCCTGCTGTTCCTTCCTGGACTTGTGAATACACATGGTCATGCGGCTATGTCGTTGCTGCGTGGCTATGGAGATGATATGGTGCTACAACAATGGCTGCAGGAGAAAATGTGGCCCATGGAGGGGAGATTCACCTCTACGGATGTATATTGGGGCACTTCCCTGTCCGTGCTTGAGATGCTTAAGGGAGGTACGACGACATTCCTGGACATGTATGATCACATGGATGAGGTCGCCAAAGTAGCTGAGCAGTCCGGTATTCGTGCCTGTCTGATGCGTGGAGCCATCGGTCTGTGCTCAGAGGAAGAGCAACGGATGAAGCTGAATGAAGCTGTCGCGTTCGCGAAAAATTGGCATGGCAAGGCGGACGGACGCATTACAACGATGATGTCTCCGCACTCTCCTTATACATGCCCACCAGCCTTCATCGAGCAGTTCGTTCAGGCTGCTCATGATCTGAACCTTCCGCTCCATACACACATGTCAGAGACACTCGCAGAGGTAGAGCAGAATGTAAGAGAGTATGGTGCGCGTCCAGTAGAGCATCTTCAGAAGCTTGGTTTCTTCTCCAGACCATCCCTGGTCGCCCATGCTGTTCATTTGAACGACGAGGAGATTCAGGTGCTTGCACAGTATGACGTGGGTGTGTCTCACAATCCAGGCAGCAATCTGAAGCTGGCAAGCGGTGTAGCTAGAGTGCCAGCTCTACTTCGTGCAGGCGTCAAGGTGTCCTTGGGCACGGACGGACCAGCCAGCAATAACAATCTGGATATGTTCGAGGAAATGCGTCTGGCTGCGCTTATTCATAAAGGTGTGTCTGGTGATCCTACAGCCGTACCGGCAGCTGAGGCATTGCGGATGACGACAGAATACGGTGCTATTTCGATTGGGCTGAAGGAAGTAGGAGTCTTGGCAGCGGGGAACAAGGCAGACTTTATTGCGCTGGATATGGATCAGCCACATTTCCTGCCTCGTACGGATCTCATCTCGCATGCTGTCTATTCGGCAAGTGCCAAGGACGTTGTGCATGTGTGGGTAGATGGCAAGCAAGTGCTTAAGGATGGAAGCTGCCTCACACTGGATGAGGAGCGAATTCGCTATGAAGCCCAGGCAGCGTTCGAGGGGCTGCTGGCGCGCTAATCTATTTTTTATCCGGAAAGGAAGTTCGGGTTGAAGAACAAGAGGAAATGGCTCACAGGCATCATTCTGGTCCTGCTGTGGCTGTTCGCAGGCATCTATGCTTATTACTCCTATGTTACACAGGACCAGCGTGTCGAGCGCAATGCAGCAGTGGAGAAGGCACGGCAGGATGCGAAGATCGTGTCAGTAAATGCTTCATGGAAATCCATTTGGGATTCGGTGTATTGGACCGTTGAGGGCACGAATGCCGACAGTCAGCAGGTGATGGTATGGGTTCCATTCGAGCTGGTGGAGAACGCACCTGATACGGTAAAACAGGATGCTTCCGTCCATACCGAGCTATTGAATGAGGGTATAAATGAGGATCAAATGCGGGCGCGGATCGAGAGTGATCTGCCGAATGTGGATATCATTAGCCTCCGGCCTGGCGTGTACGACAATCAGTATGTATGGCAACTCATGTATCAGGAGAACGACCGTTATCGCTATCGTTTTTATCGTTTTCAGGATGGAACTGAAGTGAGCCAAGGGTATACGCTTCCAGGAAAATAGCTGAGTGAATAGACGTTCTCAAGCATATGGAAATAGTATTACTTGTATTTGGCGAATGCGTTAGCTGGATAAATAAGCTAACTTTAGTCAAAATCAAGAGTTGTTTTGGAAAATCTTAGGGTTTTCTGGGACAACTCTTTTTTGTTAGCTCCATTTTAAGAGATTCATATTTAAATTTTGAAAAATAGACATACTTTGCTTTTAGCTACTTGATATATCATGTGATATACTCTAGTATATACTGATGCTGCACTTGTTTGAGAGGCAAGGAGTTATGATTGCTTTGTTGCTTGTTGTTATGCGTTGTTATCAGAACTTAAAATCACAGTCGGAGATCTGTAAATAGAAGAGTCTATAGGATACTTGGAAGATGCTGATGGAAGAGGAGTGGTCTTATCACTGGCATAGTCTACTGTTATGTGCAGTCTGTGTGTAGAGATGCAGAGTCGTCCAGCCATACTGTATACTTAGTAGAAATGAATCTTGTATTACCTGAGAGGAGGACGTTAATTTGAAACTGCGCATTGTACCTATAGCGCTGGCAGCAGTTCTATCCGCTTCCGTATTATTCGGTGGCTGGTTCCTGTATCGCCAAGTAGCTGTGCACCAACCACTGCAGAAGATTGTTACCCAATATCCTGGTGTAACAAGTGCTCAAGTAGATATTAACCAATCCGAGGTCACCTTGAAACTTGATCTTGAACCCGACACAGATGTACGTGGACTCGTTCAGGCTGTGAAGGAGGACGGCAGCTCTGTGCTCGGGAGCAAGCGACTGAGGCTGGACATTAAGGATCATTCGGACCAGGAGCTGGACAAGCTGTGGTCTCAAGCGATGTTCCCTATTGCAGAAGCTATGGATAGCAAGAGATATACAGACATTCCTGCAACCATTAACGGATTGCAGCAGGGAGAGATCAAGGCTGATACCAATATGGATGATGCGAACGTCTACATTCGTCTTCAAAATGGTGAAGCCAGCAAATATATCATTTTACCTCGTGAATCGCAGAAGATAGGGGTGTGGCCGAATGCCTAGATGGGTAAAGGAGACGTTGATTGGTACCGTTCCCGTAGTGCTTATATTTCTGATTTTCATCGGGATTAATATATTTCCTCTACTCCTGGCAGGAGCGCTCGTTGGAGGATTGCTATTGATGCTTCACATGCGTGGAGGGATTGCTGTAGGAGCTGCACAGGACAAGAAGCGCAAGCAAGCTGGTCTTGCGAAGCTGACCTTCGAGGAGATTGGCGGCCAGGAGAGCGCCAAGCAGGAGCTTCGCGAGGCACTGGATTTTCTGGTGCGTCATGAGGAGATATCCCGCTTCGGCATTCGTCCGCTTAAAGGAATATTGCTGACGGGGCCTCCGGGAACCGGGAAGACGCTGATGGCCAAGGCTGCAGCACAGTATACGAACTCTGTGTTTGTGGCGGCTTCTGGTAGTGAATTTGTTGAGATGTATGTCGGTGTCGGTGCTGGCCGGATTCGGGATCTATTCCGCGAAGCGCGCAACCGTGCCGCCAAAGACAAGAAGGATAGTGCCATTATCTTTATCGACGAGATTGATGTTATTGGAGGCAAGCGTGAGGGTGGTCAGCAAAGGGAGTACGATCAGACGCTGAACCAGCTCCTGACGGAAATGGATGGGATTTATTCCTCCGAGACGCCGCGGATCTTGCTTATAGCTGCAACGAACCGTAAGGAAATGCTGGACAGCGCTCTGCTGAGACCTGGTCGTTTTGACCGTCATATTCAGGTGGATCTACCTGACAAGAAGGGCAGACAGCATATTCTGGAGCTGCACGCGAAGAACAAGCCAATCAAGGAGAACGTGGATCTCAGCAGAATTGCAGAGGAGGCCTACGGCTTCTCCGGTGCGCAGTTGGAAAGCGTGATGAACGAGGCGGCGATCTATGCGATGCGGCAAAATGAGGCGGTCATTGACCAGCAGCATTTGTCCATGGCGATTGACAAGGTTATGATGGGTGAGAAAACAGACCGTGAATCGACCGCAGAGGAGAAGAAGCGGGTTGCTATCCATGAGCTGGGCCACGCAATTATGGCCGAGATCGTACGTCCCGGCAGCGTGAAGCAGGTGGCGCTGAGTCCACGTGGTAAAGCTTTGGGATATGTCCGTCATAATCCGCAGCAGGAGCATTACCTGTACACAAAGGCATTTCTGGAGGAGCAGATTATGATCTCGCTGGCTGGAGCAGCGGCGGAGGAGATGTACTATGGTGGTCGTAGCACAGGCTCCAGCAATGACTTTGAGCAAGCGATCCAGATCGTTCAGACGATGATGACCTCAGGACTGACTTCGTTAGGCATTATTAATATGGAAATGATGACCAAGCAGGAGCTCATGCGTGAGAATAGTGAAATTCTGAACGCTCTTCATACAAGAACACTGGAGCTACTGGAGCAGCATCGGCCAATATTCGACAATTCTCTCGACATTCTAATGCGTGAAGAAGTTCTCAATGGAGAGCAATTCAGATGTCAATTTCGTGAAAATGCCCTTCTACCAGCATAATTTTTTTATGCTGGTTATTTTTTTTTACTTTTGTTCCGTGCTAAGATATTATTATCTATTGGGTCTTACAAATGTATTTTTCGACAAGGAAGGATACAATATACGATATAGGCCTTGAAAGGATGGAGCAGAAGACCATGCAATTTAAAAAAATCGGCGTCATTGGTGGCGGTACTATGGGTCAAGGCATTTCTGAAATGCTTGCAGCCAAAGGTATTGATGTATTGCTGCTCGAGAAAACTACAGATAGACTGGAACATGCCTACAGCATGATTGAGACAAGTCTCGACAAGCAGCTGGAGAAGTGGGCAATCACCCAGGCGGAGAAGAAGCTGATTCTGTCCCGCATTCAGAAGATTACACATCTGGCTGAGCTGAGCAGCTGTGATATGGTTATTGAGACCATCACAGAGGATCTGGAAGCCAAGAAGGCAGTCTTCAAGGAGCTGGATCATGTATGTCCTAGCCATATTATCCTGGCAAGTAACACCTCCACGCTGAGCTTGACTGAGCTTGCAAGCGTGACTGAATATCCAGAACGCGTTATTGGTATGCACTTTATATATCCGGTATCCCGCATTGATCTGGTTGAGATTATCCGTGGTCTGAAGACTTCGGACGGGATCTTTGAACATACGAAATATTTCGTTGAGACGTTGCTTGAGAAAAAAGGCGTCATGGTATATGAATCTCCGGGGTTTGTGACCAGCCGGATTATTTGTTTGCTTATTAACGAGGCTACTCACGTCCTGCAGGAGGGTGTTGCCTCTGCTCAGGATATCGATGACGCGATGCGTATCGGTTACAGCTTCCAACACGGTCCACTGGAGATGGCAGACCGCTTCGGTCTTGATTCCGTACTTGCTGCACTGGAGCGTATGTTCCGTGAATTCGGCGAGCTGAAGTACAGACCTTCCGTCGTACTCAAGAAGATGGTGAGAGCTGGAAATCTGGGCGTTAAGACAGGAGAAGGCTTCTTCAAGTATGACAAGGACGGTGACCGGGTATGAAAATTCTAGTAATCAATGCAGGTAGCTCCTCGCTTAAATATCAATTGTACGACATGACAGATGAATCTGTATTGGCTAAAGGTCTGGTTGAGCGGATCGGTATGGACTCTTCCATTCTGACTCACAAGCCGACTGGCAAAAATGAACTGACCGAGGTCAGTGAGATTCTGGAGCACACGACTGCAATCCGTAAGGTACTGCACGCACTCACTAGTGAAGAGCATGGTGTGATCGCGAACATCAATGAGATTGATGCTGTTGGACATCGTGTGGTGCACGGTGGAGAGGCGTTCAAGGAATCTGCTCTCGTGACAGATGAGGCGAAGAAGGAGATCCGTCGTCTGTTCGACTTGGCTCCACTGCACAATCCGCCATCCATGCTGGGAATCAACGCTGCAGAGTCGAATATGCCAGGTATTCCACAGGTGGTTGTATTTGATACAGCCTTCCATCAGACGATGCCTGAAAAAGCCTATATGTACGCGATCCCAAGAGTGTTGTACAATAAATACAAGGTGCGCCGTTATGGAGCACACGGAACATCCCATGACTACGTGAGCAAGGAAGCGGCTAAGTTCATCGGTCGTCCGCTTGAGGATCTGAAGATCATCACTTGCCACATCGGTAATGGAGCAAGTATTACAGCAGTTAAAGGCGGGGATTCCGTCGATACCTCTATGGGCATGACTCCGCTTGAAGGTCTGATGATGGGTACACGTAGTGGTGACCTGGACCCTGCGATCGTTCCTTATGTCATGAATAAAGAAGAGTTGACAGTCAATGAAGTGAACTCCATGCTGAACAAACATAGCGGATTGCTTGCCATCTCCGGAATCAGCAGTGACATGCGTGAGATCACGGATGGTGTAGAGAAGGGCGACGCGAACTCCATTCTGGCATTTGACATGTATACGTACCGCGTACGCAAATACATCGGTTCCTATGCAGCAGCTATGAACGGCGTTGATGTCATCGTGTTCACAGCGGGTGTCGGAGAGAACTCTGCTATACTTCGTAAGAGAGTGCTGGAGGAGCTTACCTTCCTGGGTATTGAGCTCGATGAATCCCTGAACAACATTCGCTCCGGCGAGCCACGCCGTATTACCACAGCGAACTCCAAGGTCGAGGTGCTGGTTGTGCCTACGAATGAAGAGCTGGTTATCGCACGTGATACATTCCGTCTGGTATAGGAAATATACGGTATACGAAGCATGAAGATCAAGTGGCTCCTGTCCTTGTCAACGGGCAGGGCTGCTTCTCAAGAAAACCTACCTCTTTCACGCAGTCTGTCTTCCTTGGAAAGGCTGCGAGAGAGGTTTTCTTATTTTCGGTTATGAGGAGAGATAGACAATGACGTTGAAGAGTACAATTTCGGAAGTGGGCCGTCATGTAGGCGAGACGGTACGCGTTGGTGCATGGGTACATAACAAGCGCTCCAGCGGCAAGATTCAATTTTTGCAGCTTCGTGACGGAAGCGGCTACATTCAAGGTGTAGTTGTGAAGAGCGAAGTACCTGAGCAGGTATGGGATGATGCCAAACGCTTGACCCAGGAGAGCTCCTTGTATGTGACAGGTATTATTCGCGAAGAGCCGCGTAGCAAATCCGGCTACGAGATGACGGTTACAGGCGTGGAGATCATTCATATTACAGAGGATTATCCGATTACACCGAAGGAGCACGGGGTAGACTTCCTCATGGATCACAGACATCTGTGGCTGCGTGCGCCGAAGCAGCGCGCGATCATGATCATCCGTGCAGAGATTATCCGGGCTGTGCAGCAGTTCTTTGACGGAAATGGATTCACGAAGGTGGACCCACCAATTCTTACTCCTTCTTCTGCAGAGGGAACGACAGAGCTGTTCCATATTAAATACTTTGATGAAGATGCATTCCTGACACAAAGTGGCCAGCTGTACATGGAGGCTGCAGCCATGGCACTGGGTAAGGTCTACTCCTTCGGTCCGACCTTCCGTGCTGAGAAATCCAAGACACGTCGCCACCTGATTGAATTCTGGATGATTGAGCCAGAGATGGCCTTCGTTGGGCTTGAAGAAAGCCTGGAAATCCAGGAGCAATTCGTAAGTCATGTCGTTCAGTCGGTGCTCAAGAATTGTCGTCCTGAGCTTGAGACTCTGGGACGTGATATCTCCAAGTTGGAGAATATCCAAGGTGAATTCCCGCGCATTACTTATGATGAGGCTATTGAATTCCTGCAAGGACAAGGCTTTGATATTCCTTGGGGTGAAGATTTCGGTGCTCCGCATGAGACAGCGATTGCCGAGAAATACGATAAGCCGGTATTCATTACCCATTATCCGGCTGCGATCAAGGCCTTCTACATGAAGCCTGATCCGAATCGTCCAGAAGTCGTGCTGTGTGCCGATATGATCGCTCCAGAGGGCTATGGTGAGATTATTGGTGGTTCCCAGCGTATAGATGATCCGAAGCTGATGGATGAGCGTTTTGCAGAGCATAATCTTGCACGCGAAGCTTACCAATGGTATATGGATCTGCGTACTTATGGTACGGTGCCGCATTCGGGCTTCGGCTTGGGTCTGGAACGGACAGTAGCTTGGATCTGCGGTCTGGAGCATGTGCGTGAGACAATTGCCTTCCCGCGGATGCTATACCGCCTGTACCCATAATTGATGATGAACTATGGACCGCACGGACAACAGGATAAGCAGTCTGCATGGGTAGAAGGCGCAGCGCTCGTGCTGGAGGACGGAACGGTTCAGATTCCCCATGCACTACTGCGCTACTACCGTAGCCTGCGTCTACTGGATACGGAGGCCATGCTGCTGCTACAGCTGATGGCCTTCCGCCAGCAGGAGCATAATGAGTTCCCGACACTTGATGAGCTTCAGAGTCGTATGGGATTAACGGCTGACGGGATTGGTAAGCTGCTGCAGAAGCTGATCCACGAAGGCTGGATTAGCATTGATACCGTGGCTTATGAAGGCTCAGACGTACAATATGAGCGTTATAACCTGGCAGGGGTATACCATAAGCTTGCTACCTATCTCTACAACGAACAGCAGCATAAGAGACCGACCAAGGATTCTACCGAGCTTGATGACCTGTTTACAGCGGGTGCACACGAAGGTGAACGTAATCTGTTCACGATTTTCGAGAAGGAGTTCGGCCGACCACTGTCTCCGATGGAATACGAGACTATTGGTGGCTGGATCGATCATGATCAATATCCTGAAGAGCTGATTTTGCTGGCATTGAAGGAGGCGGTCTTTACTGGTAAAGTACATTTCCGCTACATTGATCGCATTCTGCTCGAATGGAATCGCAATCGAATTCGTACACCAGAGGATGCTAAGGCCTATGCTCAGAAGTTCAGAGGCGGAGGTCGCTGAAGCATCAGAGGGTCGTGCTGATCTAGAAAAACGCCTATCGGACGTACGTTCACAGAAGACATACCGTGTTTAACCGAAGTCTTTCTTGCGATAGTCGACTGGATCAGTTCCGCTGAAAATTTGTCATAGTTCTATGATCTAAATAAGCTTACAGGCCGACCGGTATTCCACGAAGGAATGTCTGGTCGGTCTTTTTTTAACAAAAATCATACATAATGCAGGGGTACATGCATCGGGGAGCGTCTATCTATACGGGAAGGGGGAGAGGACGATTGAAGTAGAAGATATGATTGACCGGATTCGTGAAGGGGACCGTACGGCCTTCAGGGAACTGGTGCATCATTTTAGCAGACATGTGTACCATGTAACCTATTCCGTGCTGCATGATGAGAAGGAAGCCGAGGATGCAGCCCAGGAAGTCTTTGTCCAAGTCTTTGTCTCTCTCTCCCAATACCGAGACGAAGGCTTCAAGACATGGCTTACCCGTATCGCGGTGCGTAAAGCAATTGATACCAAGCGCAAACGAAGTCGCAGACCTGCAGAGCTGGTGGACCCTCTTGAAGGCTGGGATCAGCTCCTTACAGATGACGAAGATATTTTGGCGACAGTGCTTCAGAAGGAGAGAATGACCGAATTCGCAGCGAGGATTGCTGCCCTGCCTCATCAGCATAAGGAGATTATCACGGCGTTTTACATAGAGGGTAAGAGCTATGAGCAGATGGCAAAGGAAATGCAGGTTGCCACGAAGACGATAGAATCACGCTTATACAGGGCCAGACAGTGGATACGTGCGAACTGGACAGAGGAGGAGTGGGCATGAGCGATCAATACAAGACATCAGCAGACGACTGGAAAAGCTATATTCAGGGGCAAGCATCAGCGAAGGAGGAAGATCGTCTCGAGAACATGCTCATGGATCAGGAAGAAGTGGTGACAGCCTACCTGAGGCAGCTAGAGCAGGAAGCGGATGTCCTGCCAGAGTTGGGCGATATCACCGCCTTTGCGGATCGAATAATGGCTAGCCTGCCAGATTCCACAGAAATGGTGGGAACTGAGGATGGCAGGCAGCTGCCGGAGCCCCCTCAACGTACTGGAAAAACGTCAATGGCTATCGGACTGGTCCAGACTGTAGCACTTGATGAAACTGCCAGAATAGCCGACAAGCACGAATTAACGGGGTCACACAAGAAGGCTGAGACTACTAAGATGACGGAGAACATCCCGAGTCACGATAGAGTGAAGCGATGGTATCACCGAAAATGGGCTCATTACGCCATCGCAGCCAGTATTACACTGATATGCTCCTATACCGGGGCCTTTGATCAGCTTTCCCCCGCAGCGTCACTGCGCGCACAGTCTGATTTTCACACTGCTGAATCGGTTAGTGAAGAAGTCATGAAGGCTGCGACAGGCTGGCTGGACCGTGTGCAGGGTCGTTAAAAGCTACCCTCGAATCTTAGTAAATGCTGAGATAAGAGGATGCCATCATGAGCAAGGATATGAACATGAATAAGGAGGAATATCGCAATGCCAACGCCGGAGCGTAGCCGCTTGCTAGCATTTTTGTTGAATGTGATTCCTGGGTTAGGTTTCTTATATTGGAATCGTAGATTGGCTGCTTTTATCTATTTTTGTCTGATAGTATCAGGCATGGGGGGCGGTGTCTTCCTGTCCTTGGTATCAGGGTCACAGGATTATTTTATAGTAGCACTGGTAGGACTGTTCTTATTATGGTGCCTCTGCATGCTACATATGCTAATTGTGCTAGTGACCTACAAGCCAGAGAGCGCTATGAATCAGCATATACCGTATTATGGGGCACCATATCCTGTAGGTGCTGGTTCAGAGTATGGTCCTCATATAGCGGATGAGATGCGGCACACCGCAAATGATCAAGAGAGAGTTCAAGGCGCACAGCCTTTACCATTGGCCTCATCTTACCCGCATAGCCACCGCGGGATGGACCATGAGCGTCTAATTACGATTTTGCTGTCATTCGTACCTGGCCTGGGTCATTTTCATCTCGGCTTGATGCAAAGAGGCTTGTCCTTTCTGCTGGCATTCTTTGGGCTGGGAGCCATGCTGCTATTCATTGATAGTCTGATGGCTTATACCGATGGTTTTCTGGCTTTTCTGGTATTGATGCCCGTAATCTGGCTGTATTCGATGTTTGATGCGGTCAAGCTGGTCCATATGAAGCTAAGCGGAGAAGTACTGAACGATCAGACGGTGTTTGAGGATTTGAATCAGGGCCGCCGTGATGGTAAGCGTAGCAAGATTCTTGCCATGATCCTATCCGTGCTGCCAGGAGCAGGACATATGTACCTGGGTCTGCAAAAGCGTGGTCTGCATCTTATGGTGCTGTTTCTGGGCGGAATTTACGTGCTGGATGTACTACGACTGTCCGTTTTCCTGTTCCTCATCCCGATCGTATGGTGCTATAGCTTCTTTGATAGCTTGCAGTTGATCAGTCGATATGGGAGTGAGAAGCTAGAGGATCGGCCCATATTTGAAGGTTGGCAGCTGTATCGGCACTGGATTGGCGCAGCTCTCTTGTTGCTGGGCCTGTATTATATCCTGACGAATGCTGTCGTTCCTTCGCTCGACATACGCTTTCCCGAATGGAGGCTATCGGATCGGATCGACAGGCATCTGAAGACCATTATTGTCTCGATCCTGCTCATAGTAGGTGGAATCAAGCTGTTACAGAAGCAGACCAAGAGCTCTGCAGATAAGCCTCGCCGTATGTCCAGTCGTTAGAGTGTCTGTACTTGGCAGCTGCTCGAATCAAGCGAGTGTGCGAGGCTTTGGGAGGAAAAGTCATCATCTCTTCTCGATCTCACGTCAATCACTCTTCAGCCACTCGTGAGCACTCGTCAACATCACATAATGTCCAAGCAAATCGTGGTGTGTTACACTGTGAATAATGCTCGTACCACAAGTGGATTGAACGAAGGAGAGATATCATGTCGATGATTACGATTGATTCGGTCACATTGACCGATCGTGAAAATTATAAGCTACTCACAGGAAGCATCATTCCAAGGCCCGTGGCCTGGGTGACAACGCTCTCTAGCACGGGTGTTGTGAACGCTGCTCCATTCAGTTATTTCTCTATCGTCTCTTCGGATCCACCGCTCATCTCTGTCTCTGTCCAGCGAGTGCAGGGGGTATCCAAGGATACGGCTAGAAACGCAATAGAGCGTGGAGAATGGGTTGTCCACATCACAGACGAAGACAATGTAGAAGCAGCTAACCGTACAGCGGCGCCATTACAGCCCGATGAGAGCGAGGTAGAGGCAGTGGGTCTGGAGACAATTGCGAGCAGCGCCATTCAGGTGCCCGGGCTCAAGCAGGCCAAGATTCGAATGGAATGCGTCTTGGACCAGGCTATTCCACTTGGAGGCAAGTCGGGGCAGCCAGCCTGTGATCTGCTGATTGGTCGGGTCGTACAGTACCACTTGTCCACGGACGTCTATCAGAATACCTATATCCAGGCCAAGGCACTGGCGCCTGTCAGTCGTTTGGCTGGTAATGCATACGCCAAGCTGGGAGAGACTTTCTCGCTCGATCGACCTGTAAAGTAATTGTTAGGGACTAGCCCCCATAGCTTTAGATAAATCAAAACACCTTCAAGAACTACTTCCATATCGTAAGATGTGGAGGACAGCTTGGAGGAGTTTTTGTGAGGCTACATCAGCTATCGTACAGTTTCGTCTGGAATTAAAAAAATGGAACGTGTACATAGAAAATGCGAACCAAGACTGGGAAGCGTTCAAATCTATTAGGCCTGATCCTGATTTTGAGCAGCAGTTGGAGAAGGTTGAACTTGATCGTGAGGGGATCTTTTGGGTAGAGGAGGACTGAGCCTGTTGACATACTTGATGAATAAGAACGAAGAGGAGAAGGTGCTTAGCCTCCATTCCGAAAGATCATGGCACAGGAGAGAGAGGGAGCTTACCAGTTGGCTGGAAGCTACCAAGCCTAGAAGGCGAGCTAAGCAAACCGTATTACTCGGAAATACGGAAGTTGATACGGAGATGTTTCTGACACTCGTCTCTCTCAAGAAATTGCACATCCACACCGAATTTTCTTGCGCAGGAGTTAGCCCACTGGATGAACCAGAAGACCATTCACTGTATGCGTACATTACGCTGTTAGCATCAGAGAAAAGCGATAATTTCGTGCAATTTGCCATGCGGCGAATGAGGCATCGATTACTTGTAACGTTCGAGCCCTCACGACATCGGTATGACTTGTCTTCCTTTTTTATCGGACATAATCGATCTTTCTGTCTTCTCTTGCAGCATTGTGCTGAGGTGTATACGCTGCTTGAACAGGAGCGGACAATAGACTGTTCTTAATGGAATTACTCTTTATATAAATGGAAAATGCATAGCGAATAGCCAGGGAGATGAGCCGCTCATTCCCTGGCTATTCGCATTACACGAATCTCTCTACACTCAAGCCTAATTCTAATCCGATAGTGGCAACTCCATGCAAATTCTCTTTATATCTTCTTCGAAGGACTTCGGTATGAAGGCGTCAGATAGCGGATATTCCTTCAGTAATCGACTAGATTTCACTAGATTCTGCTCATAACGCTCAATGAATGTATCGACAGTTGGACATGGCACCTTAGCGCCTCGGGCGATACCCTGAATGATTTTAATTCGATAATAGTCTTCTTTTGGCATGCGTGGAATATCCCATTCGCCATCGTAGTTTACAAAGACAGACCGAATGGGAACGGCGGAGAAATCAAAGTATTTACCGTTTTGGTCGGGCTCTGAGTATGGATCGATAAGTAGCGATGCATAGCGGACGTAAAGCAAGTATTGCTGATGGATGGAATCAAGCTCCGTAAATTGATCAATCTCCTGTCGCGAGAGGCTTTCTGGTCTTACCGGATAGTTATCGTCAACCATAAAACGTAGCAGATTGATTTCTGTCAGATTTAGTTTCTGGGAAAGAACTGAAATTTCTTTCCATTGGAGGAGCATCTCATGTATGAGAGTCGGTGTGATGGGCCCTTCCGGGAATAGCTTGTATACGTATTGTGAAATGTCAGATGGGTTGAAAATAGCGTCAAGAGAAAAATGGTTCATAAACAATGGGCAGTGAACGTACAAGGAGATGTTGTGTGCCTCCGCCTCGAGTGCTGAATTTAAACTGATCAGCTGGATACCTGCTTGGGCGTATAGATTCCGGAATGCTTCTACGAATTGGGATGGCTGCGTCGAAGATCCTGCATACACCCTACGCTTGACTGCTGTGGTCAGCACATGCCCAGGAGGCTTGTCCGTCATAAGACGCGTATCTCCAATGTAAGTAGAAAAACTTATGACCTCAGCGTTACAGCGTTGCTCTTTCAGATACTGACGGATAAGTGCATTGGACCCAAATGTCGGAGACAGAAGCACCACACAACGCAAGTTATCCAGAAGCTCGGACTGGAGCTGTGCTAGCACCGGTATATAGGCATCCGCGGTCACAGTCAACAGCAACGTATCCCAGTGACCTTTCACATTTCTGTATCCGTAAAAAAATTCATCGACCTGATATTCACCAGTGAGTGCTTCCAGCTTGGTACTACTTACTTCGACGACAAGTTGTCCATTACTTCCTCGCAACGCTTCGAATAGAGGGGCGGAACGAACGGAGTGTCTCCCTGCAATACCTACATGGCTCTTGCACCAGCGCTTGAATAATATGGCCAGTTGTATGGCTGCAGGCCCTGTTCCTGCCACAAGGACATTACCAAAGAGATTCATGAACGTGCACCTCCAACGGGATTCAATGTCACTACCTTGGTATATAGAGCCACGTCGAATATGCGCCCGGGCTGAGCCACCTTATCGGCGAGCTTCCATTTCTGTGCATCCGTTTCTTCCATGGGGTAGTTGAAGAGGCTTTTCAGATCGTCTCCATACCGCATGGCAACGACAACATGAGGAGAAGCGACATCATGCAGCCAATCCAGTAAGGCATATTTGACGGATACGGTTGAACTGAAAATGATGTGTGTAGCCATATGGATATCATCCAGGCTTTCCAATGACAGATGCTCTAGTCGAATTCGTAGGTCGGGCCCCAGCCGCTCAATGACTTTCCTGCCTAAATCAACGGCTTCAGCATCTAGGTCGATTCCAATAACTTCAGCTCCTATGTGTTTGGCTATCAGTAGTGGCGTCATCGGAAAGGAGCCTGATCCAACCAGCAACACTCTGGAATCGGCAGATATCTCAAAGCAACCAAACTCATTTTTGATAGAGTTCTCGATATGATGAAAGTAGTCGTTCCTGTCATCACCGTCATGAAGTAGCTTAAGGGCTCGATATTTCTCCATGATGGCTACGCAGCGAGCTGATGTATCTCGTAATTGTATTACGATCTCTCGAAGCTCAGTCCTATTTTGCTCTCCGAGTTCTCGCCAACGTCGTTGGTTAGATTCATCAACAATAAAGGCGGAATAGTCATCAATGGTCTGTTGAAGCTCCAGACTGTGTCTTAGGGTCCCATCATATTTCGCAGCAGCCAGCTCAAATTGATCCCGGAATTGAATAAGTGGACGGAAGATTTGCTCCATTACAATCCATTACCTCCTCAGAAATGAATGTTAATTAGCGATATTGACGTAGGTTTTACCTTGGGCAACAATGTCGACCGTGCTTTTAATGTGGACACTTTTGATGCTTTTCTCATGCCAGCATACGCTCGTATGAATGATGCCGCCAGGCTGAAGCACAGGGACATCAATGGATTTACGTGTGCTCCACGCCAGGTAACATCCAAGTGATGCTGTACCTGAGCCACAGCCTTGCTCCCAGACAAGACTGTCAAGGGCAGGGACAAAAATGAGTGGTCTTAGCTCATGTGTTGAAGGACGATATAGCATAACGCCTACTAAATCTGCCCCTGTAACGACGCCCATAAGCCTTGCCAAACGTTCGGCAGCTGGAGCATCTAATTCGAATTGCTCATGGTCGATCAAGAGGTGGAAGGAATCAGCATATCGAACGATACCAACTTCAAGATGGAGATCTTCATAAGCGAAGGAGGAGCGCTCCACTGTTTTGGGAATCGGTGTGCTTGCCTCGCACTGGTATCCGCTTGTTAGTTTTTCCACCTGGCACGTAACTGGCCGTAATGAGCCCGAAGTCTCCAGCATGACCTCTATTCTCTCACCTGGAAGCAACATTCTCGCTGATGCCAGCTGTGCTCCTAAGGCCAAGCAAGCATTTCCACAAAATTCACCTCCTGCCATCTGGAGCCTGGCGGCACAGCCATGATGCGCAGAGCCCTCAACATAACCTACTTGTTCGGCATAGAGGTGGCCGTAACTCATTAATTGGGAGGCAATAGGAGCAAGCAGCGCTAGGGGCACCTCACTTACGACGAGAATCGTCATATTATCAGCGGTGTTGCATTTAACAAACTCAATCTCCAACTTCATCCAACCAACCTCCCGACATCGTGTAGAACGACCACGCATTGAAATAAATAGTAATTTTTACTATTAAACTCGCTATTATCATAGTAATATATTGGAAAATCGTCAACTGTTTTTTAAAATTTCAAAATCGAATAAAAATGAATTGACAAATGATAATAGTTATTATTACAATCAAGAAGTTAATTAATAGTAATTATTACTATTTAATAAAAGAGGAGTGTCAATTTAATGAAGAGAAATAGATTGGCTATGCTGTTAGCATCAATGCTGCTTATAGCGTTTTTAGTTGGATGTGGTGAGGATAGGAAGAGCAGCGAGGGAATTGAGGAGAAGGCAGCGGAGCTGACCTTTGCCACAGCAAAAGATATTAACGATATGAATCCGCACTTATATCCTGGCTTGATGGCAGCACAAGGAATGGTGTATGAATCGCTTGTGGAGAATACTGCAGATGGGATCAAGCCTTTACTTGCTGAATCATGGGATATATCAGATGACGGTAAAGTATACACCTTTCATTTGAGAAAAGGGGTGAAATTCCATGATGGAGAGCCTTTTAATGCCGAAGCTGTTAAGCAAAACATTGAAGCCGTTCAGCGGAACGCAGACAAGCACGCCTGGGTCAAGCTATCTACCAAGCTGGATCAAGTTGCTGTCATCGATGAGCACACTGTTCAGCTAACTTTGAAGGAAGGATACTATCCGACGTTGCTTGAGTTGTCAATGACACGTCCATACGTTTTTCTCTCCCCGAAGGATTTCCTGAACGGAGAGACAAAGGATGGCGTAGCGGGATATCACGGTACGGGTCCCTATAAGCTTGATGAGCATGTGACGGAACAATTTGCTCGTTTCTCAGCGAATCAAGAATACTGGGGTGGAGCGCCAGAGCTGAAGACGATTACAGCCAAGGTACTACCTGCAGGAGAGACGACATTACTGGCTTTGCAGAAAGGCGAGGTTAATTTTGTCTTCACGGATGACCGAGGTACCGATAGCGTTGCTGTGGATGCGATGCAGCGTCTTGTCGATTCGGGAGCTTATCAAATCGTTCGTAGCGAGCCGATGAACACGAAAATGATTGTGGCCAACAGTAGTCATAATGATAGTCCAATCCATGAAAAAGCGGTACGGGAAGCCATATGGCACCTTATTGACCGCGAGACGATCGCACGCACCATCTTCAGTGGAACGGAAACTCCCGCAGATACATTGTTCTCATCCAATGTTCATTATGCAGATATTGGGCTTCCGAAGCGAGAATACGATCCCGATAAGGCAGCTGCGCTTTTGACAGAGGCAGGCTGGGGGAATACGAGTGGAGCAGAATTAAGAATGAAGGACGGCAAGCCATTGTCCATGAAGCTGTATTACGATATTAACTCATCCTCGCAAAAGGCGCAGTCGGAGCTGCTACAGAGTGAAGCACTCAAAATCGGTATGAAGCTGGAACTGTTCGGGGAAGAGTCGACTTCCATTGCAAACCGGAGATCGACGGGCGAGTATGATCTTCTGTTTAATCAGACTTGGGGCCTCGCTTATGATCCACAAAGTACGATTACTGCATTTGCAGCGGAATCATCTTATCGCTTTACGACGAGTGGTATTCCACAGGCGGAGGAATTGTATCGACAAATTGAAGAGGTCATGATCTCCTCGGATGAGGAGACAAGGAAACAGCTCTATAGAGATATTCTCACGACTGTCCATGAAGAAGCCGTGTTTATTCCACTTACCAACGGGAGCGTTACGGTAGTTGCGCCTTCGGGGTTGCAAGGGATTTCTTTCAAGCAAACACAATTTGAACTTCCTTTTGAGAAATTCAGCTTTAAGTAAGCTGCAGCTGCAGAGCATACAGGGATGTGAGGTGAAAATCAGGAATTATGGCTCAATATATCGTTAAACGCATAGCCGTTGCATTTCCATTGCTTGTGGTCATTTCATTTCTAACGTTCTTGCTTAATCAATTATCACCAATGGATCCGGTTGAGGTGGTTCTACATGCACAAGGCGTGCCGACAATAACCGAAGAGTTGATTGCGAAGACAAGAACGGAACTTGGAATGGATCGTCCGTTTCTAGTGCAATATTGGGATTGGCTGCAAAATTGTCTGCAACTGGATTTCGGCAACTCTTACGTAACGGGCAAGCCAGTGTGGTCGTTGCTGGGCCCAGCGCTATTGAACACGCTACAGTTAACCATTGTATCTTCGCTCATCATTATTATCTTATCACTTGGACTTGGAGTGGCATGTGCCTTAAGGGAAGGTAAATGGTTGGATTTTTCAGTGAGGGGCCTCTCCTTCCTGCTTACATCTATGCCAGCTTATTGGTTGGCCTCACTCATGATATGGTATTTTGCTGTTAAGCTTGACTTATTGCCTACGAATGGAATGGACTCTTATAGCAGCTTTATTTTGCCAGTTGCAGTGATCGTCATCGGCTACGCAGGTATTTACTTTCGCACGATTCGGAGTTCCATGCTCAGTAATCTCAATGAAGATTACGTTTTGTATGGTAGAGCCAACGGATTGTCGGAGTACCGCATAACCCTGCAAGTGCTACGGAACTCATTACAGGTTGCGGTGTCCGTGTTTGGTCTTGCGATTCCGGTCATATTGGGCAGCACTGTTGTTGTCGAGAATATTTTTGCATGGCCTGGTCTGGGTACGCTCACTGTCAATTCGATACTTGGTAGAGATTTTCCGATCATCCAAGCTTATGTGCTGATACTTGCCGTTGCTTTTGTGCTGTTCAATACAGTGTCAGACTTGATTAATGCCGTGATGAATCCTCAGCTAAGGAGGGAGTTCTAAATGAAGCTGCTTGTACGATTAATGAACGACAGGCTAGCAGCTCTCTCGCTTGTTTTCATAGGAGCCACGCTGCTTATCGGGGCTTGTGCACCGTTCATAGCTCCACATGCCCCTAACGAGGTAAATATGGATCTGCGATTCGCTGGAGCATCTTGGCAGTATTGGCTGGGTAACGATCATCTGGGTCGGTGCATTCTTTCACGCCTGATCTATGGCATACGTCCCAGCGTGCTGTGGGTACTCGCTGCCCTTGCCGCCTCAGCAAGTATTGGTATCATCATCGGATTTGTCGCAGGTTACTTCAAGGGAAGAACAGATGCTTTTTTGATGCGGGTATGCGATATCATGCTTTCGTTCCCAGGCTATGTCATGACACTGGCGATCATCGGCATGATGGGAGCTGGGCTAACTAATATCTTAGTGGCATTTGTACTGATGAAATGGGCTTGGTTTGCGCGAGTGATTCGAACTTCGGTCATGCAATTTGCCGACGCCGATTATATCAAGTTTGCTAAAGTCATGGGTTCAGGCCACTTTCGTATTATGGCTCGACATATTGCACCCGTGGCGTTGCCGGATATTGCGGTGATTGCCAGTAGCGCATTTGGATCCATGATATTGCAAATATCAGGACTGTCCTTTCTGGGCCTTGGTATTCAGGCTCCTCATGCGGAGTGGGGCATGATGATGAATGAAGCGAGAGCCGTCATGTTCATTCGTCCTGAGCTGATGGTTGCTCCAGGCGTAGCCATTATCCTAGTCGTGTCAGCGGTTAACTTTCTTTCGGATTCTCTACAGAAAGCGCTTGATCCGAAGCTGATGACGGGAGGAAGGCATATTAAAGTGCGATCGGGCGGGATCTTAGCAGGATTGCGAAAGAAGGAGGTGGCCTGATTCTATGACAACTGTGCTTGAGGTCGAGCATTTGAAAATATGGGATGACAGAACGGGACAAGTGCTCGTTCCCGACAGTTCTTTCCGCCTTGTCCAGGGGAAATGCTTGGCGATCGTCGGGGAGAGTGGCAGTGGAAAGTCACTGACATGCAAGGCGCTGACAAGACTTAATCGATCCGGGATTCGTCAGTCGGGACGGATTGCACTGAGCGGAATAGATTTGTCGGAACTCTCAACGAAAGACTTACGCCAATACAGGGGAAGAAGGCTTTGTATGATCATGCAGAATGGCATGAGTGCATTTGATCCTTCCAGATCGATTGGAGCCTATCTGTTCGAGATCCTGTCCGTCCATTTTAAATGGCGGCGTAGCGAGATGGTGGACAGTATTGCCGTTGCCATGTCAAGTGTGGGTCTTAAGGAGCCGAGTGTGGTTATGCGCCGCTATCCGCATGAATTGTCCGGAGGGATGCTTCAGCGGGTGATGATCGCTCTTGCCATTGTGCTTGAGCCTGATGTCATCATTGCCGATGAGCCAACGACGGCGCTGGATGCTGTAACGGCTTACGAAGTGGTGGAGCAGTTCGTACGGCTCCGTGAACGTTTCGGCAGCTCGATGATTTTTGTATCACATGATCTAGGCGTGGTTAGACGGATTGCTGATGACGTGATGGTGATGAAAGACGGAGAGATTGTGGAGCAGGGCTCAGTAGAAGATATTCTTGCTGGAGCGAGCCATCCATATACCCGTTACCTTGTGTCCTCCAAGCAGGCCCTTAATCTCCATTACAACCAATTGATGGGGGGAGGTGCGGAGCGTGCTAAAGGTTAATAATGTGAATAAATCCTATCGACAGAACGGTCTGTTACGCAAAACGCAACATCAGGTGCTATTTGATATGAACTTCGAATGGGAAAAGGGCGAATGCCTCGGCATCATTGGTGAAAGTGGTAGCGGAAAATCCACACTCGGGAGATTGCTGCTTGGTATCGAAAAGCCGGATAACGGTATGATCTCTTTTGGCGGGAAATCTGTTACAGATCGCAGAACACGGCGTGGAGCCATCAGCGCAGTCTTTCAGGATTATACCTCTTCCATGAATCCGTTTTACACGGTAAAGCAAGTATTACTCGAGCCTTTGAGCATTACGGGGAGCTCTCTACAGTCTGAAGATATGGGTAAGGTGCTGCATCAAGTTGGATTAGATGATTCTTACCTGGCCAAATTTCCGCATGAGTTATCTGGTGGTGAGGCACAGCGAGTATGCATTGCTAGAGCAATCATCACCGAACCGGAGTGTATTCTACTCGACGAAGCTATAAGCTCACTGGATGGTTCGGTCCAAATGCAGGTATTGGATTTGCTGAAGCGTTTAAGGGAGACCTATGAGATGGGGTATATCTTCATCACCCATGATATTCAGGCCGCTGCTTACCTATGTGATCGTATTATGATTATCCGCAATGGTCGAATCGAGGAGGTAGTCGCAACCTCTGAATTGAAGCATGTCCAGTCTCTGTACGCCAAAGAGCTTTTGCGAAAGGTACTGGCATGACAGATCGTTATTTTCCACTGTAATGGCATCGATTAGGAAGGGGATCTCGTAGTGAAGGGAGCACTATCATTACCGTTTCTACGACTTTATTTGCTGACACTGTTGTACTTCAGCGCCAATTCAATCCTGAATGTAATCATACCTTTAAAAGGTGATTCCTTAGGCGCTACCAATACAACAATAGGAGTTGTTATGGGGGCGTATTTGCTGACGACCATGGTCTTTCGCCCATGGGCAGGCCAAGTGATCCAGCGCTATGGACCGATTAAGGTACTGCGTGTCATCTTAGTAATTAATGGTCTAGCACTGCTCATTTATACCTTTGCTGGTCTTGAAGGATATTTCTTTGCTCGGGTACTACAAGGAGTATGTACTGCCTTTTTCTCCATGTCACTGCAGCTCGGAATCATCGAAGAGCTACCGGAAAAAGAACGTTCTGAAGGCATATCCATGTATTCACTGTGTGCTTCCATGCCTGGAGTCTTTGGTCCGTTGCTTGCGGTAGGCATGTGGAGGGTAGAGGATATAGATTATTTTGCAATGGCGATGATTGGTATAGCTGTACTTACTGGGATCACTGGTTTTAGTACCAAGGTTGGACAAAAGGAAGCCGAAATGGCTAAGAAGGAACAGAGCTCAGGAACGAGGATGCTATCGTCCTATGGCCAATTGATCAAAAATCCCCATTTGTTTAGATGCAGTGTTATCATGTTTGCTGCTTCCCTTGTATTTGGGGCGGTAACTACCTTTATACCGCTCTATGCGGGGCAAATTCATAACGGTAGTGCGGCGATTTTCCTTATGCTTCAGGCAGGAACCATTGTAATTACTCGATTTGCCCTAAGGAAAAGGATTCCATCTGACGGGAAATGGCATACATCTTTTATGATGGGGATCATGCTGATTCTTGCGATAGGTGCAGAATGTATAAGCCTTTCAAACGTCGCGGGTGCTTTGCTTTTTTATGTGGGTGCGTTTTTCCTAGGCGTGGCTCAAGCCCTGATCTATCCAACCTTAACTACATATTTGAGCTTCGTGTTACCTCAAGTGAATCGAAATATTTTAATAGGCTTATTTATTGCAATGGCTGATTTAGGTGTGTCTATGGGTGGAGTGCTCCTAGGACCGATAGCCGACTTGTTCTCTTATTCTACGATGTATATGATATGTTCCATTTTAGCTGCGTTGATGCTTATTTTTGTCTTTAAGCGCCGCCAAGCTTCAGACGAGTCTATTTTGTCGTAAGATCGTAAGAAAAGGTATAAAGAATCAGGTTCTTCCTCGCGATGAGGACAAGTTCCTGATTCTTTATCGTTTAAGCTATTTTCGGGCTGCTTAGATATATTAAAGGTCTAATTCAATATCCCTGCTTGGATCGCTGTATCTGTAGATTCCAGGGTTCAATTCAATTTTCTCGTCCAAAGGTACATTTTTGTAATGATCGATGAATATCTCTGCAGGTACCATGCCTCTAGGAAGGATTTCAGGCACTACTTCTGTACCCTGAATGCGTAACGTAGTCTGACTAACCCTCTTGAAGCTAGGGGAATGGGAGGAAGACTCGACAATCAATTCCTCTCCGTCTGTGTAATACGCAAATTGAATTTCAATACCGTCTACATCTATTTTAGTTGACTGTTTGTCTGCTGTTGGCGTGTTCAGTGTGACCCAGTTCTTCGAGGTATCCCGTTTCTCGATGACAGCCTCCTTTAATATGAGTCGCATTGGCACATCCGACCAATCCTTGTACCATTCTGGAGATTCAAATTCTATTACATGCTGGTAGCTTCCAGAAGTCCCCTTTAGAGTCAAGCCGCCGATTATCGTTCTATCGCCTATAACCAACTGAGCCGTGTTATAATGCACGATTCCATTTCTTAGTGAATCCTCTTGCTCAACATGGATCTGGATATTTAGCGGTGTAACTTTTAGCTCCTTTAAAGTAAGACCTGTCTTTGCAAGAAACTCAGGGCTGTTCTGTAGCTTCCTCGTATACATAGCCTCACTTGCTTTTTTGCCATCTGCCTCAAAATCAAATGTCCAAGTCCCGGCAATTCGACGTGCTTCTTCTGTAAAAGTAAATCGTAAATCGGCGCGCTTCCATTCTGCTTCGGACAGATCGAATACCTGCTCGATATATACGTCCGATCCTGTGCTGGGCATGTGCGTTGGGATCGCATTCTTCTCCTGACCATCCATAACTACAACCAGCTGTGGATTGCCTTGTCCTAAGTCAGATGGCTCCGCAGCAACCTTATATCGGATGATCGTCTGGCTAGAGGTATGCCGAATCGACTCGACCTGAATAGTAGGGTACTGCGCGGCACCCGTTTGGATCGTATCCCCAGACTGTGGTTGGGCTTGCAAAGGAAGCTTCCGCTCTGCATATAATACGAGATTCTGTGCTTCGAACCGATAGCCTCTTGTATCATCCTGTAGTGTATCGGGTGCATCATAGATACCAATCAGCTTTTTACTGTCAGGGTCGTAAAACAAAGAATCCGTTACTTTGATCTTGTCACTGGATTGGCTAGTCAAGGTATTGTTCTCGGTGGCAAATCCGATATAAGAGGTTAGGTCGTCAGGAGTATCCAAGGATACGAGCATTTTCATTTTTTCTCCATCCGTTACGACCCCGTTCAAATGCATAGTAACTCCTGAACTTGATGCCTTGAGATCATATTGCTGGCCAACACCATTATTTAAGGCATTGGTTACGCTCCGACCGCCGATTTTATCCCAATTGATAGCTACACCGGCGAATGCCGGAATACCGATAAGCAATACGCACGAGAATACCAGGCTGATCGGAACAAGCTTGGCACGCTGAGGTCGAGTCATTGGGAAGGCATTCGGACTTTGCTGCCGCTTGTATGCTTCTTTTTCTATGGCTGCCCACATCAGATCGTAATCCGGCTGAGGCACTTGTTCATCCTTTTTGGTAAATGGACTCATTCGTAATCATCTCCTTTAATTGGGAATCAGCCATACGATTCAGCAATTTCAGACCTTTGAATAACCTTGATTTTACGGTTCCTTCGGGTATATTCATGACTTGAGAAATCTCTGGCACGGTCAATTCATTCAAATATCGCAGAATGACGACCATTCTGAGCTTATCCGGCAGTTGGCTGTATAAGCCTTGAAGTGCTTGCTTGGTTTCTCTAAACTCCAGTTGATCCTCCACTTGATTGGAATGCTGAGCTCTGGAGAGCAAATAGTTGCGAATCTCCTTCATCCAGCCCGTTTGGCGCCTTTTCATAACACGGTTACACTCATTGGCTGCAATACGCAGAATCCATGATTTCATATTTCGCACGTTTGTTCGATCAGCCAGAATGACTTTTATGAAGACCTCCTGGGATACATCCTCTGCATCTGCCTGATTTTTCAACAAATAGTAGCAGAAATAATATACATGCTCTTTGTACATCTCAAAAATCTCTCGATCATTCATGCTGCTGCACCCCCTTTTTTGCTATGTTCAGTAATAAGACCTACAACGAGACGAAATCGTTCATTGTCTGATTAATCAAAAAATGGTTCTATGTCCTATGACGGGTTAGAAGTTATTTATAGGTTGGAGAGGTGGTAGGGAAGCTCGTATGAATACTGGTTAGGAGTAGAAGCTTGGTGTGAGTAAAGATAGCTTCGAAAACGAAGTAGTAAGTATATGTATTAAGCTAGAATGAGTACGTGGTTCAGCGTAAACTGAGCATGAAGAGCATAGTAAGCTACATAACGGGCTATAGGCTTATAAAATTTGCATCATGAAAATAACCCGCCGAGAGCATGTTGAGCACATGGCCCCTCGGCGGGCTGGGTAGCATAGAGATGCTTACTTTTCTAGCAATAGGCGGCGATAGGCAACTTCAAAGAGGAACTCGAAGGCCTCCAAATGCTTCTTGGCTTCAAAAGCATCACGCCCCCAGGCATAGATACCATGATTGCGTAGAAGGATGCCAGGGATGGCAGCGTTCAGGACATCCGGTACCAGGCGTGCAATAGAAGGGATGTCCGCATAGTTAGGGAGCACAGGAATTTGAATGGCTGCATTCTCCTCCCAGATGTTAAAAGCTTTGATGAGTTCGATCCCTTGCACAGGAACATGACCCTGCTCCCCGTAATATTCCGAGATCAGGTTGTTGAACACCGTGTGTACATGGAACACCGCGCCGCAGCCCGTCAGACGGTAGATTTCACAATGAATCAGTGTCTCCGCACTGGGCTTCAGACCCGTAGTCTCTGCTGGTTTGCCATTCTGATCTACGATCAGGAAATCCTCAGGTGTACGCTTGGATTTGTCTTTACCACTGGCAGTGACTGCGAAGTGAAAGCTCTCGGGTGAGAACTCACCTATACGCATAGACAGATTGCCGCTGGTGCCAGGGAACCAGTTGCGTGCAGCGAACAGATCCTTGATATCCGCCAGTTCTCCAAGCACTCGATTTTTGTCCTCAGCCGGAACATTAGATAGACTCATATTACAGCACTCCCTGCTCAAGCTTAGTTGTCAGATCATTCACGATCTCATGGAACGTCTCGAAAGGAACATGGGGAACGCCAAGCTCCTGACATTTGGTCGTCAAAATGGAACGCGAATAGACCAGATCGGCTATTTTGGCTCCTTCAAAATCAGTCAGGCTGTCTCCGATGAGAATACGCGTGTAGTGCTCCTGTGGATAACGTCGCATGACCGTCGTCTTGCACATGCCACAGCCATTCTCGCATGGTGGCTGGCAGGTGTGCGGCCAGACAATCTCAATGGCTTCCTTCGAAAAGTCTGCACTATTACAGTAGATATGATCGGCTGGAATATCGAACGGCGCAAGCAGCGGCTGAATGAAGAAATCCATTCCGCCACTCGTCACGAAGAATTCGATATCCTGACTGCGAATATATTGCAGGAACGTGTCAAATCCCTCACGGATGCCTGCCTGACCCAGCACGAAATCAATGACCTCATCCTTGCGAGAAGAGGGGATCAGTGCGAACATGGCACTTACCCCTTCGAGCAGCGTGATGCGACGATCAAGAATATCCTGCATAATCGGCTCGTAGCCAGGAGGACTGAAATGCTTCATGATCGCAACAATATTGTCGCTCATGGTAATGGTGCCGTCAAAATCACAGAAAATGACCGGCTTGCGCTTAGGGCTCAACGCTCTCCCCCCCACAGCTCAAGTGCAGCCTTCAGCTCTGGATGTGACTCTGCATAATCCGCGAGCGGTATCGACTGCCCGGCAGCTGCGATCGCTTGAACAAAGGCTTGTCCACCGGCCTCCGTGCCCATCGGATGTCCATGAATGCCACCGCCGGCATTCACGACCACATCCGTATCAAAGTCACGAAGAATCAGAGGCACCAGGCCTGGATGGATCCCGGCAGAGGGAACAGGTAGGCTTGGCTGCAAAGGCAAGTCCGTACGAACCAATTCATCCCGAATAGCCATATTCTCATCACGTGGCATGGTCACAGAACCATACGGAGATGGGAAGAGGACCAGATCCGCGCCCGCAAGTCGCATCAGCTGACCAAGCAGGACTGAGGGCGCGATGCCGTAGTGAGGAGAAGGGTACATAGCCCCTGCCAACGCTGGATGTGCGACAATGGGTATTCGAATGTCCGGATCGGCACTTAGCTCTTGCAGTGCGTCATAGCCATAAGACAGCACATTGAAGAGCAGGGCATTCGCACCAGCATCAATGGCCTTGCGAGCCTGCTTGCGCAGCTGAGAAGTAGGACCGGTCAAATTCACAGCGTACAGCAGCTTTTTGCCCGTCTCTTTGCGAGCCTCTTCCGCAGCCTGGATACAAGCCTCTACACGCTTCTCAATCGGCGTCAGCTCATTCTCGAACAAGATCTCATCATCCTTGATCAGATCCACTCCACCAAGGGCCTGCTTGTAGAACTGCTCACGCAGCTCAGGCAGATCGAGGCCAATCACGGATTTGAAAATACTCATCAACAAAGGACGATCATGAACACCAAGCTCATTGCGTAATCCGGAGATTCCGAACTTGGGTCCCCGGAAGGCCGACAGGAATGCATCCGAGAAAGCAAGCCTCGTAAGCTTAATGCGGCCATCCATTGAGATTTTGCCAAAAACAGTGACCAGCAGCGCTGGAATGTCTCGACTGAAGTTGATGTCAGGATAGGCGATGGTCATATCTGCATAACGATGCCCTGGTCCTTCATCATGGATATCGACGCTTATGACTTCACCCAGATGCTGCTTCATAGCCTCGCGACGTGCTTGGGGTAGCTCGGTCCAGCTGCCGACAGTCATGCCAACAGCGATGGACTGAGCCTTCTTGTTAAAATCTGCTTGGTCGTCATATACCCGGTACGTAGCTTGGCAGTAGCTCATTCATGCACCTCCAGCTCGGCACCCATTTCACGAGAGCGCTCGGCACAGCGGTTCACCGCTGCAATGACATTTTCGAAGAAATCTCCCTCATCCAATGCATGAAGTGCGGCTACGGTAGAGCCATTGGGCGACATAATCTTGGTACGAAGAGCAGAAGGCTCCTCACCAGTCTGCTGAACCATGCGTGCTGCGCCAAGCACCGTCTGCACCGTCAGGTCCTGGCACTGCTGTGGAGAGAGTCCGCCACGAATTCCTGCGGCGATCATCGCCTCCATCAGATAGTAGACATAGGCTGGGCCGCTACCCGAGATTCCAGTCAGAATTTCCATTTTGTCCTCAGGAATTACGCTGACGGTACCTACGGATTCGAACATCATCATGACCTGGCTGCGCTGGTCATCGGTGATCTCCTTGGAGAAGGTAATGCCAGTGGCACCCAGTCCGATCGAGCTGGAGGTGTTCGGCATCGTTCGCGCAATCGCCTGCTTGCGTCCAAGCAAGGCTTGAATCGTGCGAATGGAGAGACCCGCTATAACCGAGATTACGAGCTGATGCTCAGAAAGCAGTGGGCCCAGATGCTGCAGCGATGCGCGAGCATCCTTAGGCTTCATTGCCAGTACAATCACTGGACTGGTGCGCAGGAGCTCATCCTTTGCCTGCTCATCGCCAACGGTCTCTACACCATATCGCTCCTGTAGCTCTGCCAAACGTTTGGCATTGCTGCGATTCATCATGGTAATGTCCGAGGGACGAATAACGGAGCGGCTAATCATGCCGCGTACCAGTGATTCTGCTAATGATCCAGCGCCCATAAAGGCGACTTTACTGTCAATGAGTGGTTTAATGGAAGATGCTTCACACATAATTGGTGGTACCCCCTGCCTAAATTTTGAAAATAATGCTGCATCCTTCGATTGTAATGGCTATCCATGTAATAGTACAGTCCAATAGGTCCATGGAATCAGGTCGAGAGAACAAATTCGGCAACTGATCTTCACTTACTATCGTGAAAAGCTGTATGACAGAGATCGAGGCCGCTCATGCGAAAAATGCAGCATCAATTCCTCGTACTTGTTATTCGCGAATTTGCCCGTTGCCATGAACAATGAATTTGGTGGATGTCAACGCTGGCAGTCCCATAGGTCCGCGTGCATGCAGCTTCTGTGTACTGATGCCTATCTCGGCACCGAATCCGAATTCAAAGCCATCCGTGAAACGAGTAGAAGCATTATGATAGACCGCAGCAGCGTCTACCTCTTGCAGGAAGCGCTCCGCCATCGCCGTATCCGCAGTAACTATACATTCGGAGTGCATGGTACCGAAGCGTGCGATATGCTCCAGTGCCTCATCTAATGAAGAGACAACCTTCACATTCAAAATATAATCGTTATACTCGGTAGCGTAATCCTCATCGGTAGCTGTACGTGCATTCGATACATACTGTCTTGTCTGTTCACAGCCGCGCAATTCTACACCCGCGTCGACGAACTGTTGTGCTAGCGCTCCGAGGTGAGATGCAGCATAGTCACGGTGCACCAGCAGTGTCTCCATGGAGTTGCATACGGATGGGCGCTGTACCTTCGCGTTCAAGGCAATGCTGGCAGCCAGCTCAACAGGAGCGGTGGCATCTAAATACGTGTGGCAGACGCCGGCACCGGTCTCGATTGCAGGCACCTTGGAATTTTGCACGACATTATCAATCAGTGCTTTGCCCCCGCGCGGGATAATGACATCCAGCACGCCTGTGAGCTTGAGCATCTCATCTACCGAGGAGCGGTTAGGGTCCTCGATAAGCTGTAAAGCCTCAGGCGGAACGGCCGTCGAGGCAAGTGCCGCATGCATAATCTCGACAATTTTCCGGTTGGAGGATAGAGCGGAGGAGCCACCACGCAAGACGACAGCGTTACCCGTCTTCAGACATAATCCGGCAGCATCCACCGTTACATTCGGACGCGCTTCATAGATGATGCCGATGACCCCGAGCGGTACGCGGATTTTGCGAATATGCAGGCCGTTCGGACGCTCGAACTCCTCCATTGTTTCCCCTACAGGATCTGGCAATGCCGCAATCTGTCTCAGCCCTTCAGCGATACCCTCGATCCGGCTCTCCGTCAGCTTAAGACGGTCGAGAAGGGACTCTGAGGTGCCATTTTGGCGTCCGCGCTCCAGATCTTCCTGGTTGGCGACAATCAGCGCCTCATGCTCCCGCACAAGTGCGTCAGCCATAGCTAATAGAGCCTTATTTTTCTGCTCTGTTGTCAACAGGTTCAAGGTCGCTGTAGTGCTTTTTGCCAGCCGCGATTTGTGCAATACTTCACTCTTGGTAACTTCACTGCCTAATATATCGGTCATCTTGTAATCCTCCTTATATTTGTATAATTAGCAGGCCATTGCGACCTAATCCATACTTCATTCTATAATGTAATCCACTCATCCCGATGAATGACCTCCAGGCGATGGATCGAGCCAAGCTTGCTCACGATCTCACCGGTAGGGAGGCCTGTGATACTCCTCAACTGGCTATCATCATAATTGACAATGCCGCGCCCGAGAATCTTGCCCTCCGGTCCAATGACCTCCACGACATCGCCCGCATGGAAGCTACCGTCTACCCGGACAACACCGACTGGTAGAAGACTATGACCGCCGTATACAAGCGCCTTCTCGGCCCCAGCATCCACATGCACGGAGCCCAGCGGTGTGGACATGAAGCCCAGCCATTGCTTCTTCATCGGCAGTGAGGATAGTGTCGTATCAAAATAAGTTCCCTTGCCGCTGCCCATGACAGCCTGCATAAGATCACCTGACTCCTTCACCCGGCCCACGAAGACGGGGACACCTCCGCGCGTGGCCACCTTGGCCGCCTCGATCTTGGAACGCATGCCACCTGTGCCTACCGATGAGCCTGAGTCACCGCCGAGTGCATGAATTTCGGCTGTAATTTCACTGATTCGCTCATATTTGATGGCATTTGGATTTTTGTGGGGGTCTGCACTGTACAGTCCATCGGTATCCGTAATGATGACCAGGTGAGCGGCTTTGACAAGATTCGCGACCAGCGAGGACAGCATGTCATTATCCCCGAATTTCAGTTCATCGACAGAGACGGTATCATTTTCATTGAAAATCGGGACCACTTGCTGCCGCAGCAGCTCTTCAACAGTCAAGCCGGCATTGTTCATCCGTTTGCGAATAAGAAAATCGCTTCGGGTCAACAGAATCTGGGCAGTGGTGATACCATGTCTACTGAAGGCTTGCTGATAGCACTGCATTAATAATGCCTGACCGACAGCCGCTGCTGCTTGCTTCTCGTGCAATTGCTTGGGACGGGTCGGATAGCCGATCTCCCGAAAACCTGCTGCAACCGCCCCGGATGTGACGAGCAGCACCTCATGCCCAGCCGAGCGCAACTGTGCTATTTCTGCCGCGAAAAATTCGACTGCAGCGCGATTCAAGCCACCCTCTGGTTCTGTCAAGGAACTGCTGCCAATTTTGACCACTACGCGCGAAGACATTGTAACCACTTCCTTCTAGCTTACTGAAATGTTGTATACTGTTCCACTGAGGCAGGGAGTACATACGAAAGTGGGCATAACACAAAAAAACTTTCATCCTTTGCCAATGCAAAGGACGAAAGTTCTAGCTTCCGCGGTACCACCTTTATTGATGATGAATATCATCCGACTCTGCCTGTAACGTCAGGTAACGTCCTGCTGTGCAGGCCGCTCGGGGATAGGGTTCGGAGGATACGGATGGTAAATTCTCTCAGCCTGTGGAATTTACTCTCTGAGTACCGCAAATGCACTCTTACTGGTCCCGTCAAAGCGTTTCAAGTTATTTGGTAACAGAATACCACGAACAGAGGGGGTTGGTAAAGCGTCTGTTGCTTTAAAAGAGATAGGCTACCTAAATGACTTTGTTAAATGACTTTGTTCTCTGAGGGAATCGCTACGGGCTCGGAGGTTTCTTCCAATCGCTGTTCAAGCCCGATTTCCTGAATGGATCGTAGAGGGGGAGTTGAAATCGGGCTTGAAAGGCGACCACTTCGTTTCTCCAGAAATCCTCCGACCCTCCGCTGCATCGACGCGTGTAAGAGCTAGTTGATGAAGACCTAGAGTATTCTGAAAAGTGGGTTAAAGTGCGTGTAAGTTCTTTATATACCAAGATTGCGTTTATCGTCTCGTCATCTTTCTTCCACGTAAAAAGAGACATTTGAACCACGCACTCATGTAAAGTGCGACTATCGTTCAGATTCACCAATACTGGCTGGTAAGTTACTTCAATCCACGCACTCATGTAGAGTGCGACATGAACCAAACATTCCGGATCGCAAACCAAACATTCCGGATCGCAGCTCTTCGAGAATTTCAATCCACGCACTCATGTAGAGTGCGACCCGGTGACTTCCACCTTAAGCTTAGTACCACCACTATTTCAATCCACGCACTCATGTAGAGTGCGACAACGCATCCAGCTCCCAACACTCATAGCCAAATTCTATTTCAATCCACGCACTCATGTAGAGTGCGACAGCGGAAAACAGCGTAAACACGCTGTACCCAGAAATTATTATACCGTATATCCATTATATTGGAGGCATTTAGACGATTTAAAACACAGTCGTGTTCACAATTCATTCACATTCGACTCGTTTTCGACAAAATCTGAGGTGCGAATCCCCCAGGGATTTCATGTGAGCTTGGGGTTCGCACCGAAGTGGATACTTGCTTGGAGTGATCCAAGGGCTGCGATATTGACCATAAGTTGAGTTCTAGTAGTGGGGCAAAATATGATCACTGGCCAAGGGGTGAGCGTCGCCATGGCAAGAAGACATAAACGGAAGCCGTCACTCAGATAAAAACAGCCAGAGAAAAGCAAAGGGTACGTATAGAGACGATGGGCAGGCAGGCTATTCTGTAGTAGACCGAATTGTTCAAAGGAAGTAAGATGTTGATAACGTCCCAATATAAGACGGAAACGATGTAGGAGCGTGGAATACTTTTGGTCGAATCAATTAAAGGCTACATTATAAAATACTTTCATTTCAGTACTCAAAGAAAAGGTTATATTATTAAATTCCTTATTACATTGATTCTTAGCTGGGTTACATACTACCTAAGTACTATTATCCCTCCACCGAGAAGAAGACGCGAGCATTTAATCGATTTTTTATTTACTGATCCGAAATTGTATTTGTTCACTACTTTAGTAAGCTTGGTTACATTGATCGATTTAATCTTTTTTGCCCTCTCAATAGTGGTTGTTTCGGGTAACCATTTTTTTGATCATGATACAGAACTATCGAAAATCGGTAAAATGTTTTATAAACTGATTTCCGTTCTTGGTTTAATTGTGATTGTGTTTACTTTTTTGAACCAGATTGCTTATTTTTCCTTTATAATCCTAAGTACAGTGGCGTTACTTATATTGGTAATTGCAATTATTGCAATTAAAGAGAGTAAGAAAAGGCACCCATAGTGGTGCTTTTTCTTTGTCATGGCCATGCACTGGCGAAAGTAACCCAACACAAGGAATGTTCTTCTTTTAATTATTGTCCGTCACTGGAAGATGCATGCTAGTTTTTACTGGGAACTAGCAACGAATTAGGTCAGAAAATAAAGAGTAGTGGACATTAAGCCGCTACTCTTTATTTGTTAAGGAGGAATTCCTTGGGGAGGATGTGATTAATGAATCACCCACGCACCCATATAGAGTGCGACGATCATGGCAATCTTAATGGAACTCGCCCAGCAAATTGGCCAGACGCGCATGGGGATCTTCATCCCTTTATGAAGTATATTCATACTGACAATGGACAACGCTTAGGATAAATATTACCTTATGCGGGAGGTCATCGCTTCTTGAAATTTGAACTAGGACGTTGCTTACTGAATGAACGATTGATGGAATCCGGAAAGTCAGCGGAATGGCTGGCAAAAAACTTGCTCTTAAAACCGGAACGAGTTTACGACTTTATTGAAAACAAGAGAGTGATGCCACTCAAAATTGCCATATCAATCGCCAATTCCATCGGTTGTGATGTTCGTGACTTGTATGAGTTAGTTCCGTTCGACAATAACGTAAAGGGAGATTAGTCTAAAAACTACAACGCATGATAAAACGGGAGAAGCCGTCCCCTGATCATTCAGGTATCCCCACTAGACATGTAACAGTAAAGACGGCATAAACCTTGTAGCTGATTTAATCGATGTTGGCAATTCCCCATTGTCCTTCTTTGTTTTTAGTAAAGAAAACGGTATTTCCTGTATTGTAGATAGAGCCGTCTGATGATTTTTTTGCATATCGAACGCCTACATGGATGCGCTCGCGACCGTCTATTGTCAATTTCTCTAGGATATCCAGATCATAAAACATATATTGAGCATCTTTGTCATCAAAGAATAGTGAGTCAAGATTGTACCCTGATTGCAAATGTGTCTGAAATTTCTCCTTATCCTGGGCAATAACGGCTTCAAGTGTTTCTTTTAATTTGGTAATAATCTCGTCATCAAAAAAGCTCTTTTTATACGCTTCAAAATCAATAGATATCTCTGGTTTGAACTCAGCTTCTGTAATCTCCTTAAACTCTTTGGTAGAAGGATCAATGAGCTGATCTGGAGCAGGATCGTTTGATGTATATTGCTGAGTATGGGGATCTGAAGGTGGTTGGTTTGCAGGCTTGCTGGTTTTTGGATTCGTGCTAGAAGTATATGTGCTATCTTCTTTTCCACAGGCCGCTACAAGCATAAGGCCAACGATCCCTATAGCTAACACTCGGCGTGTAAATGTATTCAAAGTCATCACTCCTCCTTTAAAATGGTTAAACGGTAATTGGGAAAAAGTTACGTTACAAAAGTGCTGATAGTCCCGTCTTTTTTGCTTCCTTTCCAAGATACTATATTAATGTTCATTAATCCCTTGTTACTGTTCCATTCAACTAAGGCCTAATGCTTCACATACGAATCCCAGCACAAATATACATGTTTTTCTTTCAGTAGCTAGAACATCTAGTGAAATTAATAAAACAGTGTAGATCTAAATAATATACAACTTGGGAACTGCTCTTGTAGCGTTTCCCTTTTTTATATGTGTAGTGAAAAAATGCCCAGGTGGGGTATTGGGCTCCACTTAGGCAATTTCAAATAACTTATGTTTTCAAGTTTTTTAGGTATTCTTAAGACGAATCATATTATAAACGTAGCGATCACTATCCATCGGATTTCGAAGCGGGTTACTCACTTGCATTTGTGTAGAACCTGATCCGTCCAGCATAATGGAGTTAACCGCATCAAGCCCGAGATCATCCATAATTCCCCGCATGAATGGCACACTGCCATTCCCAGCAATGAGATAGGCATCGTTATTCTTCCAGGCCAAGATGGTTCTATTAATTGGGAAGTAGTATCCTAGCTCGCCTTTAATAGAGGAGCCGCCCCAACTCTCCAAATTATAGTCATTCCCGCCAATAACCATTTCCACCATGGACTTCGGATAATACTGATACACCTCATTTACATTTTTAATGTAAAGGTGTCTGGCTCTTAGGTTACCGTTCATATCCCGATAAAAGACAGCTGACTTTCGGGAAATCTCATTCCCATTGACCGAGGTATTCGAAAGGTAATTCTTTTTCAGTGTTCGGCCCCCATAAGTAACCGTTTGATTTTCTTCACTGGCTACGTACACGATGGAAGAACCACCGGTGGGTGGGCTGCTGTATCCGTTAGTCGCTTCGAAAAAACCGCCATTGATACCCACATAGGCCGTCTTGTTTACTGGCCGCAAAATCGTTTCTGATTTGATGTTACTGAGCGACGTTTTGATAATGTGTTGCTCCCCAAGTGCGGCTGGGATGTGTTTCCACGTATAGTATTCATAGTTTGCCATATTGTATCTCTCCTTAGGTTATTTTCCCTTTCACCTATATAGGAAAAATAAGAGAAGGAATTACAACCTAAAGAATTCGTTTATTTCGTTTTCACTTGCTTTGACCACAGAAAGTCCAATCCCGCAAAGAGCAACGCGATTACAAGATAGAAATAGCCGTAGCGGTGTAAAATTGTAGGAATAAGCATGGCAACTATGCCCGTCATCAGATAAACCAATGCACGAATAGAGAAGTGGACTTGAAAGGATTTCAGCAAGAAAAAAGGTAAGGCAAATGCGAGCAATACAACGGGATATACTAAAAACAAAGCAGCGATGACAAAGACTAATACGGATTCATTGGGCGACAATGAAAACGGAAGGTTTTCACCTCTTTGGCCATCCAAGTAAAAAGCTAGCGCAGTGGCAACGATGGAAAGAATCAGCAGACTTAATCCGGAGAATAACAAGCGTTGAACATTCGGCTTCATCATATTGGCTCACCCCTCTAAGAAATTAAACTATACGTATAGAGTCAAAGTGTACTAGATTCACTCGTATAGCGCAAAAAGCCACCGTTAATAGGTTGGACGCCTCGGTGGCTTTTGCTTGTCGTTGTGTAAGATGAGTGTACCCTTGAGCATGCTTAGGAGCGGGTTATTCCTGCCTTCATTCTATTTAACGACATCACATTATATTTATAAGGTTAACAACATGGCATTTCATCTTAAAAGGTTTCAACGTGGAGATATTGAATTCGGTATCAATGTCTTGCAAAAATAGAATAATCATCGTAAAAACAATAAAGTATACAGCAAAAGCTGATTTAGCATTACATGCACTGTAGACTAGTTGTGCGCCCGGTGAGAATAAAGCCTCAGCTTAGGTAACCAACAGATGGCTTCTGAATTCATGAGGAGTCATCTTTTTTAATGTCCATTGTTAACGGCTTGAGTTGTCTCTTCTTCTCTAAAGATCTTTGAAGGTCCCGCTCTTAATCCTATGAAAGTTACCTTGCAATTCTCTTAATGTTTCGATTCAAACACAAATGACCCGTAAGAGGTCACTTTTTTCAAGGTGTCCATTTTACGGGTCACAGTTCAAAGGGAAGAAGAAGCCCTTTTTTCTAGCGTATTTTAATAATAATTCGGTAGTTGATAGGAAGTAACACCTTCTAATGGTGTTAGTAAGGTAAAGAACATCCACCGACTTAAGTAGAGTGCGACGTCCGGATGAATCCACGGAAACGATCTGTAACTCATTTCAATCGACGAATTCACATAGAGTGCGACTACACTTATGCACTCTATGTCATGATTGGTTGGACGTTTCAATCCACGCACACACATAGAGTGGGACCGTAAAACGGTTCTATAAAGTTGAATAGGCTCATGAATTTCAATCCACGCACCCATGTAGAGTGCGACAGCGAAAAACAACTTAACCAAGTTGTGGGTACTTCTAATTCTAGCGTATACCCGCGAAAATAAAAAGAACAAGCGCTCCTTTCTTAGGTGCGTGTTCAAATCCTGTTCACATTCGACTCGTTTTCGACAAAAACTGAGGTGCGAATCTTCCAGGGATTTCATGTGCGCTTGGGGTTCGCACCGAAGGGGAACAGACTTCATCCGGGATATTTATTCTGATAAACATACTATTAATTTTCTGGCCATGGTCATCAGTCGTTGGCAGATTTCAATATCCCTGAGTGCATCAAAGATTCTAGGTCCCAATTAAAAACGCTCACAAACGCTAGCAACGTGAGTTTGACTTGTAGGTAGGAAACAACCAGATGCACTAACGGTAGCAGAGGGAAAACCCAGCAAGTGTCCAATTGCAGTTATCCCAACCGGCAAAGCCCTCCAATCTACAATCCACTCAGAACAAACCGTTAGTAAAGCCAGTAATCATTCCATCAAAAAACATGGCGGCTCTCACATTTCATAAAGTAGATGTAATAGAAATATCGGACATGTATATGGACAAGTACTTCCACAATTTTCTCGAGGACAAAGCCATTTGTTATAAAAATTAGGGCATGACTCTTATTACCATAATTAATACTTGTCTCCAGTATATTGGAAATAAAAATGACAGGACGCCTTACAATATATTTCAGGAAAGGGAGGAGAAGGGCGACATGGGGACAAGAACTGGAATGATCAGAGCTATTGATGGGATGGGTAGAATTGTGATACCTGTGGAATTACGTCAATCCATGGAGATGGGGCCGAGCTCGTTGATTGAGTTTTTTGCAGATACTGATACAGGGCACATGATGATGCGTCGATACCAGCTACAGGAGTGTGTGTTCTGTCAGTCCGAGATGCGGCTCACCCCTTATCAGGAGCGATGGATCTGCGGAAGTTGCGCTTTTGAGCTGAAATCCGCTACTAATCAGAAAGAGAACGAGAGTGACAAGGGGATATTGGGAAGTGCAGGGACAAGACAAAAGTATGTAGTGCCCGTTGCGGCTAACTCACATTCTGGACGGAAGCATGGTGAACTTGTTCGATTGCTTCGTGAAATAAGCAAAGGAAACGAGTGAATCAAATTAAATGCATCGATTCAGAGTCGGCTGCTATATGGAGGTATATCCACAAAGCTTTGAAATCGTAAAACTCGTGCTTAATAGAAAAACTACCGAGCAGGCTTCACAACCTGAATCGGTAGTCGTTCCATCTCATGTGAATTTGGTAAGCGTGGGCTGATTACGAATCAGCTTGAGCAATTTTGAACTTCCACTCATCTACCTCACGGGGATCCACTTCCAGTAAATGCGCTATTAATAGTGCTAAAGTGACGCTAGGGATCACAATACCATACTCAATATTTTGAAAGTGGCGCAACGTACATTTCATCGTATGGTTGATCTTGAGTACGAGCGCTTCCTGGGTAAGCCTGGCGGCTTCTCTGGCTTCCTTGATCCTCAATGACAATAGCTCCTCATATTTGGTATACCATCTATGATAGATGAGGAATAAAGTATATATAACGCAATATAATTCGTGAATTATATTGCGGTTACTAGTATTCATTGTGTAGTATATAGAAAGTAAAAAAACTTATAGAACCTTTATATGGATGTTACGAGAAGCAATACTTTGGATTATGGATAGAGGAGGTATTGAAGTGGAAGGTGGAAATACCATTCGTGAAGTACTCCATACATACTTGCAAAAGAACAACCTCTCTTACGTCAAGTTTCACCAGATCTCTGGTGTGAATACAGGTACACTAAGCCGCATGATACAAGGAAGCAAGCCCATTTCGCTTCGCCAACTAGAACAGATTACTAGAGGCATGGAATTGCCAGAGGATGCGCTGTTTGATCTGTACGTGGAGGAGTGCGTTGAATTCTCTACGACTTTCCGTCGTATTGAACCCTTCATCATACGATGTGCAGAGCTTGGTCGTTTGGATTGTTTGGAAAGACTGGTGGGCCGATTGCTGGACAAACTGCGGAATGTGCATTTGTTATTTGTAGTCGCTGAAAAATTGTTCACTCTAAACCATACAGAGGCTGCGGCATTGCTGTATTCGAGCGTGAGTGAAGCAGAGAGATACCAGCATTCTGAGCGATTAGCAATCTGCCGTTATCGGCTGTTCCAGATCTCACTGAGCGATGATGTGGAAGACAATCTGAGAGCAGCTGATGTGTTCGGGCACTACGTAAACCGTCTGGAGGAGTCTTATCAGGTAGAAGCGCTAAGAGAACTAATCAATGTTATGGGAACAGCCCATAGATGGAAGCAGGTAGATCAATTGGCAGAACAGTTACTTCATGTCGCGAGCATCCAATATGAGCACCCTTCTGGGGAAAGGCAGCCTAATGAACCGTACTATTCTTATATCTTGTATGGCTGGCTTGCAAGAGGAACGGTGAGCGCAGAACTTAAGAATTATTCAGAGGCTTTAGGTTATGTCTCTTTATATGCCAACGGGGGAGCCTACATTCGTGAGCGGGATGAGGAGGCCATATGGTATATTCAGCAATTCAACGAGTGGGCCAAAGCGAACACACTGTTATACCGGCTGTTATCTGGCGAAGTTGCTGTACTTGAAGAGTATGCAGACTTTGTTGCAGATCGGCCTGATGAGATCAGTGTTGCACTGGGGCATATCGTGAAGACAGCCAATTGCTATAATGTTGATATTAATCATATATTGGAACGATTCTCGGCACATATTCCATTTCAAGAAGTTCAGAAGAAACGATTACATTAGACGGATTGTCAAGCCAAGTGCGACAGTTCCTCTGAAAAGGATTCGTGAGCGGTTCTCCACCCCAAGCATTTTCGTGGTCTGAGATTAATCAAGCGCAGAGCGGTCTCCAGCGCTTCATCCGTGATTTGTGCGAAATCCGTCCCCTTGGGGAAAAACTCTCGTAAGAGGCCATTGGCATTCTCATTCGAACCGCGTTGCCAGGAGGAATACGGATCTGCGAAATACACCTCTAGGCCATGAGTGGCTTCCAGGCTGGCGTAACAGGCAAACTCTTTGCCACGGTCTGCGGTAGCGGTTTGAAATGCATGGGCAGGGTACTGCGAGGCCGCTACACCAAAGGCAATCTCCATGGAC
>NZ_KE384534.1:0-422779 GCF_000426545.1 Paenibacillus massiliensis subsp. panacisoli DSM 21345
CGTTTGGTGGCGATAGCGGAGGGGTTCCACACGTACCCATCCCGAACACGACCGTTAAGCCCTCCAGCGCCGATGGTACTTGGACCGAAGGGTCCTGGGAGAGTAGGACGCCGCCAAGCACAAGAACCACTACCGATTTTCGGTGGTGGTTTTTTATTTTATGTTTTGCTTTTATTGTATTTTTTACATGATAGAATATACACTGCAGCGACGCTCACGGTCCTCATGACTCGAATTGAGCAGTCGCTGCTTTTACAATGGACTCAGGATTTCATTAAGGCTTACTTATGTTCCAATACTCCTGCTGTTATTAACAGTCTAGGCACTAAGGTGCAATAAATCGACGATCCGCGAACGTCTGGGCATTACGAAGACTAGTCCATATTTCATCTCCGGCAGCTCCAGTATACCAGTAAGCAAATCCCCCAATGCCTGCTTCTGTGCCTAGCATATACTTCAAGCTCAATGATCGGCTTTCTTCCAGCCACAGCTTATGCTTCTGTGTCTTTACCATATAATCGCCCTGATACTGACCCAGAGCTTCATTCCAGTAGAGACGTCCTGTCATTAGTGGCAGGCGAAGTGTCTGCTCATTAAGGGTAATGTCTGTAACGAAGGCAGTAGCTTGTGCAGGGGTTACCGCCCAGTCCCTTGTGTACAAAGGCAGGCCCAGAATGATTTGGTCTGTAGGAACTGATGCAAGCAATCTCTCTAGCCCTTGACGAAGCCAAGGTAGTGATGAGACGGAGCCTGGATCGGCTCGTCCAGCCCAATGCTCATCATATCCCATTAAAATGATGTAGTCCGTACTACTTCCCAGCGCTCTATAATCAAATGCAGCGGTCCATTCACTTCCCTGGTCAGGGGATACACATATGGCGAGGATTGCTCCTCGCTCGTGGAGTTGAGCAGATAGGTTGCGAACAAATGCTGTTAGCTGCTGGCGATCCTCGGCATTCACATTTTCAAAATCCATAACGATCCCGTCTAATCCGTAAGCATCGGCAGCGTCAGTAATCTGCTGAATCAGTGCTGCTACCTGGGAAGGACTATTTAATAGATCATGTGTGAGTGAAGCATCTGAATGATTACCGAGCATAGGCCAGAGCTGCTTATTGTGTTGGCTGGCCCAAGCAACCAAGTTAAGATCAGCGTGATTCGCTAGTTGCCCGTTCTTCTCTGTGTAGAACCAGCGTGGAGATAATGTATTAATATTAGAGTTCATAACAGAGTGCTCATAAGCCTCCGTACTTTGGTTATACTGCCACCCTAGCTGAATAGGACTCGCACTATTACTCACGGAAGTCGAATTGCTTGAGACAGTGGACATGACTCTCTCCAACAGCACTGCTGCTTCTTGACGTGTAAGGACAGCTTGTGGATAAAAATAACCATTGTGACCTGTCATCCATTGACGACTGCTGACGCTACAGACGGCGTCCTGAGCCCATTTACTTATGTTCGTACCATCACGGTAATGAGGACAAATGTTAACGCTGGTAGGCCCAACCGTGGAGGCTGGAAGCAGCCTGTTTAAGATGACAGCGGCTTCTTGCCGACGTATAGGCTGTTGAGGGTAAAAGAAGGATGCACTGGCACCTTGAACAATGCCCAATTGTGCTGCCGCTTGTATTTGTGGATAGTACCAGGCACCTTGCCTAACGTCACGATACATGGGGACCGAAGCATGGACTCCTTGTAGCTGGAGGATCCGATTGATGATTGTCGTCCACTCCGCTCGTGTAACTGGGGCGTATGGTGAGAAGTGCTTGGCGTCGGTACCAGCCAGATAACCTTTTCTGTACATATTAATAATAGATTCTTTGGCATAGCTGGTGGAGATATCGTCAAAGGGCATGGTAATGGTTGCTGCCTCGTTTGAGTTATTAGAGCTGATATATTGTGCCATGACTGGGCTCGATTCCCCAGAAGCCAGAGGCATAAGCAGTAGTGTACTTAACAGAAGCTTGCGGACCAAGCCGTTTCTAGTAATATATGATTTCATGATATTCCCTTCTTAATATATTCTTCGGACCATCGTAACAAAAAAGAATGAAGCAGGCATTGCTCAATTGCTGGAAACCTTTAATAGGTAGGTAGCTTTAGATAAGCAATTACTAATTAGTAATTAGTAGTTAGTAGTTAGTAAGGCAGCGAGGCCCGAGAGAGTTCCCCAAGAACGACCGTAGACAAAAAAATACCCCGTAGTGACGGGGTATTGGTAATTCCAATGTTCTGTTTACAAAAGATTTTTACAAAATATTATATCAGCTGGTTCAGATTTGCTTGGCATAGAAGATACCGATGGTCTGAGGACCACAGTGACTAGATATAATACAGCCTGCTCTGGACATAGCCACCTCACGAGCTCCCGTCTGTTCCTTGAGAATCTGCTGAAGCCGGAGAGCGTCTTCTTCTGCCAGGGCATGTACGACAATGATTAAGTCATTATCCATGCGATCTTTTTGCGATAGCGCATTGTTAAGCATCTGGTCAATGGCCTTCTCACGCTTGCCACGTACCTTGTAGGCCGGTGTCATTTTACCATCAATGACCTTGATGACAGGTCTGATCTTGAGCAGGCTGCCGATCAGGTTCTGCATCCCGGAGCAACGCCCACCCTTGTACAAATATTCAAGCGTATCGATAACGAATTCAGCATCGACTTGTGGACGCACCAGTGTCAGAAGTTGAACAATTTCCTCCATGGTACGTCCTTCTTCGCGGGCTCGCGCTGCTTTCATCACTAGAAGCCCAATACCGCAGCATAGATTCAGGGAGTCAAAAACAGCGATACGTCCCTCTGCAAATTCGCCTGAGGCAATGACAGCATTTTGGTATGTAGATGAGAGCTCTGAGGACAGGCTGATATATAAGATGGACTGGCCCTGCTCTATGTATGGGGTGAAGGCCTCAATGAAATCTGCTGGTGAGGGGGCTGCAGTCTTGGGAAGCTTCCCCTCGGCAGATACTCTCGCAAAGAGTTCGTCTGGGGTAATCTCCACCCCATCCTTTAGTGATTCGTCCCCGAACACCGTGTATAGCGGTACAATACTGATATCATACCGCTCGACCCATTCAAGTGGCAGGTCACTGGTGCTATCCACGAATAGTTTTATAGTCGACATGAATTACAAATTCCTCCTTAACGATGTCGGTCCTTACTAGGAACGACTGGACATAGCTGAATACATCTCCGTGCTGCCAGGTACCTGACTAAGACCAAACGTAATCAGTCCAACCAGCACAATTAAGATCAATACATTCAGAATCGTACCGAGAATGGCGAATATCTTCTTACGCTTTTTCAGGACAAGTCCAACAATACCAAGGATGACTCCGACTACATTTAGAATAATGCACGCAAAAAAGAGTAGCACAAAGCCAAGAATCCCTGTCTGTACAAGACTTTCTTCTGTGATTGTACCATGCTGGAACAGATTGACGATATACATTGAGATTCCGATAAAGGAAGCGACAAACCCTGCAATCGTTAGGATCGCAATAATAAATGAAGCTATGCCAGGTCCGGAATGCTTGATTCGTCCCTGCTTGCTATAATTATCATAGGCAGGGGAGTCCGAGCTAGAATGGTATTGTTGTGATGGCTCAATGGAATGCTGGTCCATAGATTGATCCTCTCCTTCTAAGCTGATACAGCCACATTTTATTGTCTCCAATTATGAACGAAAATGCAAGAGATACACCTATCCTTACACGCTAAAATGCCTGGACGAATCAGCAGCAAGACATTATTTATAGTACAATAGTAGCTACAGCAACAGGTGAATATGCAATAACATTACAATGTGATATGAGGAGATTATACGAGATGCAGCGTAGATGGCTTATGATTGGTGCTTTATTGATGATGCTGGGTGTCGGGTTAGGTGCCTTTGGCGCGCATGCGCTTAAGCCCCTTATAGGAGTAGAAGCATTGTCTACCTATGAGACAGGTGTCAAATATCATCTGATTCATGCAGTTGGCTTGCTTGTTGTAGCTGTGATAATGGGACAGTGGGGTGAGTACGGGCTGTTGAAATGGTCGGCTCGATTGCTATTTGCAGGTATCGTCCTATTCTCAGGTAGCTTGTATCTCCTAAGCATTACTGGTGCTCGTGTATTTGGTCCCATTACCCCATTTGGTGGGGTATGCTTTGTAACGGGCTGGTTCCTGTTGTTCTGGGCGGCTCTGAAAAAACAACAGGGCTAGAAGGACAGCATCGATCAAGTGAGTTGAACCCAAGGAAAACAAATGGAAGCAAAGCTGGAATAGGAAGTTCGGAAGAGGATGCAGAGCATTTAGCTGTAGAGAATTAAGTTGCAGAGAAATAATCGCGGAGTATAAAAAAGCCTTACTGACATATGGGGATTGCGGAGATCCCGTGTGTCAGAAGGCTTTTTTGTTGATACGTAGTAAGGCAAACGCGACAAGGTTCAGATCAGCTTAAGTGCCGATGATTTCATCAATTTCGTTAAGCTTGAAGGAATAGACCTGCTTCTCGTCAACATGGTATACGCTGACCAAGCTCTGTTCCTTGTCCAGATTAAGAATTCGACATGGGATACTACGCTGGCCACCGTATCGGTTCACAACGAGTCGAACCAACGAGTTCTTCTGAATGTATGAGTGGATCATTTCATGCATGAAGGACTGATGACTTTGAGCCGATTGGGCAGGTTCGTCATCGGTATTGTTTTTGATGGTGGCATCGGACTTTTGCGGTTTCTTTTGACCACGAACCAAGGTTGGTGAAGTTGACTTTTTCTCTGAAAGGGACTTTTTCTTAAGGTACAAAGCCGCTTCAATCAGATTACCAAGCTCGATCCCCGAATGAACACGGAAATCAGCGACTTGATTATTAGTGTTGAATATTTCCAGAAGGGACTGAAAAGCGACAGCATTCGACTTACCCTGAACTAACACATCTACATTAAACAAAAAACTTGATTGATCATTACCAGCTTGATCATTAGGTGGTACGTTACTCATAATTCCTCCAGCCCCTGATTCCATTTAAAATCTACTGAATCCCAATATAACACTAATCGTTCAATCAGAACAGACCATTAATATTAAAATTTGTACCAAATTCAGGAGATCGCTTGCCCAATGTCCACACCTTGCTTATCGTGATGCATACACTGGTTCAGATGGCAGATCGAAGGAGGTGTTCAGAGCAGTATGATTCGTATGGAACCAATACAGATAGGTGAACACACGCTCATCGGTGTCGAGGTCAAGCTCCCAAAAACTACACTGCTAACGATCTCTACTTCCCGCGGATATATTATGTGCGGTGCTCTTGATGTTGGGCTGCTAAATGAGCGATTGGCTAACCGACAGATTATTGCGGGCAGAGCCGTTGGAGTGCGCACACTCCAGGAACTACTTGATGCTCCGCTCGAATCTGTTACCTTGGAAGCTGAAAAAATAGGCGTACAAGTAGGAATGAGAGGTTACGAGGCTATTGTAAAAATGGTATGAGTCCACACTCGTCTCAACTTCTCGGCGCAATTGTCATGCAAGCTCATGGACTAGGACGATCATAAAAGCGCGAGCTACACTTCAGGCTGGCTCGCGCTTCTTGCTTGACATATTATTTTACAGCAGGATTGTAATCCCTAATCTTGAAATAGCTTGGCAAGATTCTCCTTGAAAGGAGCTCTGACAATCCCTTTCTCGGTAATAATCGCTGTTACATACTCGTGAGGAGTAATGTCGAAGGCCGGATTATAGACTTTGACTCCCGCAGGGGCTGTATTTTTGCCGAAGCCTGCTGTGACCTCCTCAGCCGACCTCTCCTCAATTGGAATATCTGCTCCAGTAGCTGTGTTAAGATCAATGGTGGAGAGCGGAGAGGCGACATAGAAAGGAATTCCGTGAGCTTTGGCGAGTACCGCAACGCTATAGGTGCCGATTTTGTTGGCCACATCGCCGTTAGCTGCTACACGGTCTGTACCTACGATTACAGCCTGAATCCATCCTTTGGACATAACCATGCCTGCCATATTGTCACATAGAAGCGTAACATCAATACCAGCCTGCTGCAGCTCGAAGGCAGTCAGACGAGCCCCTTGGAGTACTGGGCGTGTCTCATCAGCGAACACCTTAAGGTGTATCCCTTGCTCATGCGCCAGATACATGGGGGCGAGGGCGGTACCATATTTGGCTGTTGCTAGTCCACCCGCATTACAATGCGTAAGTACCCCCATGCCGTCCTCGAATAGTGGCAATGCATGCTCACCAATGCTGCGACATACCTGCTCGTCCTCTTGTTGAATGAGGATGGCTTCTTGCTCTAGCCCATTATTCCAGCTATGAATATCACCACTCACGACCAGTTCGCGTGCACGTTGCTTCATACGGTCGAGTGCCCAGAATAAATTGACTGCGGTAGGTCTGGACGTCGCCAGATAGCTACTGACCGTCTCGACCTGCTGGAGCCAACCAGCTGCATCCGCAGCGTCAGTCTTGCGAGCGCCAAGCACTACTCCGTACGCCGCAGCCATTCCGATGGCTGGAGCGCCTCTGACCTTCATGGCATGGATTCCTTCCCACACCTCCTCAGGTGTGTAGAGGTCCAGCATGACAATGGATTCTGGCAGTAGACGCTGATCCAGCATGGAGAGGTGATTCCCTTTCCATATCAAAGATACAGGTGCCTCAGTAGAAGATGGAGCAGTTAACGGTTCAGTCTGTTGCTTGCTAGGTTGTTCAGTAGGTTCATACGATGTCATAAGGATTCTCCTTTATCAGCAGCAGCAGTCAATACAATATCCTTGAGCTCCTCAATGGATTGTACGCTGCGGCTTCGTTTGACCAAGGCTTTTCCGATGGCGAGAGCCAAGCGCTCGGCTCGTTCTTTGAGTACAGGATCAGCGATAGTATCAATATCAGCTACATGGGACAGGCCCACGATACGACGAATCATTTTACAGCCTGCAAAGCCGAACGAATCCTGCAGCAGTCGGGTGATATAAAAATCTTGATAACCTGGACTTGCAGCTAGTGGGTCCTTCAGAGCTTCGCTGCTCCATAGTTTACGGAATTCTTGTTCAAATTGTTCCCATACGTTCGTGGCGGTCTCCAGTAACCAGCGCTGCTGCTCCAGACGCGCGGAGGTATCCGCAATCCAGCCCATCTGTCCTGCCAGATTCAACAGAAGATTGGATATTACGGCTCCGACATCAAAGCCCATCGGTCCATAATAGGCAAATTCCGGGTCAATGACCTTGGTGGACTTGGCTGTCACGAAGATACTGCCAGTATGCAGATCACCATGAAGCAGTGATTCTGCATGAGTAAGGAACTTCTCTCTTAGGAGGGCAACCTCCAGGTGGAGCTGACCATCCATACGCAGCGCTTCCGCCTCATCTTCAATTGAAGGAGAGTAGCTGTTATTATCCGAAAATCTATAGGGGTCGTCAAAAATCAGATCCTCAGTAATCTTGCACTGATCGGGATTGATAAAGGAACCGACCTTGTTCTTCTTCTCAATTGGTCCTAGTGCAAGATCCGAATTCAGGAATAATGTTCTAGCCATGAACTGACCGATGTGTTCAGCAAACTCCGGGAACCTCTGGCCTTCAATCAAGGCCTTGCGCATAATAGTATATCCGCTCAGGTCCTCCATGATCGTCAAGGCAAGCTCATCATTATAGTTATATACCTCAGGAACGAGTCCCGGACAGAGGCGATGCTGCTCCTGCAGTGCCTGCCGCTCAATGCGTGCCCGGTCGAGCGATAGTGGCCACGACTCACCAACGACCTTCGCATAAGGAAGGGCTTGCTTGACAATAATACTTTTGCCTGAGGAAGCATCTTGTATATGGAACACCAGATTCAGGTTCCCGTCGCCGATCTCCTGGCAATTTAGCTCTGCGGAGCTAGAAAAAAAATCGGGAATGTCACGGACCAGCTCGATGACCTCAGCTGGAGTTAACGGATGATATTGGGACAAGGATGTGCACCTCCAATGGATCTAAAGCCAACTGCTTCACTTGGTTTAGAACAGTATACTCAAAAACATCTTAGATTTGTATCTTTTTTTGAATCGTGCACGTTTTTTGAAGATTACCGCTTCAACGACGTTTCAATTCATAAGAGATTGGGTAAATGACTATTAGACGTCAGGCCGGTGATGAGCAGGTGCCAGCTGGCGTTTGCCTGTGTCATCACTTACCCACACATCAAAGGTGGCAAAGGATATAGCAATATAACTATATTTAAAAAGGAAGGGATACAACATGGCTAAAACTACTGGAAATCAAACTGGTGCAAAGGCACAATCCGTTGAACAACTTCTGAACCGTCAGGTTGCCAATCTGAATGTGCTATATGTCAAGTTGCATAATTATCACTGGTATGTGAAGGGCGCTAATTTCTTCACACTGCATGAAAAATTCGAAGAGCTGTATAACGAAGTAACTCTCAAAATGGACGAGGTAGCAGAGCGCCTGCTGACACTGAAGGGTTCACCGGCTGCTACTATGAAGGAATATTTGGAGCTCAGCTCCATCCATGAGGCGAATGGTAAAGAGGATGCCAACACGATGGTGCAAAATATCATTGAAGACTTTGCGACGCTGTGCGAAGAATTCCAGGAAGGAATTGAGCTTGCGGAGAAATCGGACGATCAGCCTACAGCCGATATGTTCACAGGCTTCAGAGCTGACCTTGAGAAGCATATGTGGATGCTTCGCTCATATCTTGGCTAATCAACTAGCTAGTACAAGTGTATCTTGTTGAGTCCGTGATCAAGCTGAATCGAATCAACTCCGTTGATATGCATGATGGATAGTTGTCCCCTTGCTCCCAATGAAGCTATAATGCGTGTAGACGACAAAGGCTTCTGAAGGAGAGGATACGACTATGCCAGAGACGCCAATCATTGCCGGTTTAAAGGAATGGGCTTCTGCCATTGCAGCATTAGAGAGCGGACGCCAAATCTTGGTTATGCGCAAGGGTGGGATTGTGGAAGAGACTAGACATTTTGAACTAAAAAGTCATGATTTCTTCTTATATCCGACCTATGAACATCAGCGGAGCGAGTTGGTGAAAGAGAATGATCGCCATTTTGTGGAGGAGTCTCTGCAAGGCTGGGATGTAGCTGATAGTCATGTAACGATCCGAACCTATGCCAAGTTGGTAGAGGATATTGAGATTGTGGATCAGCAGATGCTGGACAAGCTGAGGGACTACCATATGTGGACGGATGATTTTGCTGAAGCGCGGCTAAAGTGGAAGAGACAGCAGCCTCTGCATGTGCTTCTGCTCCAAGTCTTCAAGCTGGAACAACCGGTGGAATTGCCTATTTTGCCTGAGTATACAGGCTGTCGTTCTTGGCTGTCCATGGATACACGTCTGGTGACGAGCGAAATGACGCCGGTGCTGGACGCCCGGGAATTCGAGCAAAGAGTCGAGGAGATCAAGCAAGCGCTCAACGCGTGATTAGCGGTGTGATGCACTTAACAAGAGGAGCCAGACATCATCTTGTGATGATGCGTTACTCAGCTTAGAGTGAATGAGAATACCACTTAACAAAAATAGGCTTGACTGGCAATTGCGGTCAAGTCTATTTTCTTATTTTGAGTATTTTTTTATGGAGAAATCCTGAAGTAGCTAAGGCATCCAAGAGAAGGCCTGGTTGCATTTGCAAATACAAAATTATAAAATGACTTGAGAATCAATGAGAATCAGTTTAGAATGATTATAAATAAGTTAGTAACCATGAATTCAGGTGACATGCAGTGACGAAAGTCACAGCCTGTTTTCATTATACATGATTTTCGTTTGATCAACAGCTCTAAATAAATGAAGTCACGGGGCTGTAATTTTGGGAAAATGCATGAAGATCATTTCGCAGATTGTAGAGGTCTTGCAGAATGAGCACCATGCTTACACTACGTACATGGAGGGACATCACTTATATGGCTACAAATTTCGTGATTGAAGGACTTACAGCGACAATCGAAGGCAAGGAAATTCTGAAAGGGATCAACCTGGAAATGAAGGGTGGAGAAATCCATGCAGTCATGGGACCAAACGGTACTGGTAAAAGTACTTTGGCTTCCGCACTGATGGGACATCCGAAGTATGAAGTAACTGGCGGGTCCGTTACTTTGAACGGAGAAGACGTACTGGACATGGAAGTGGACGAGCGCGCCCGTGCAGGTCTTTTCCTGGCCATGCAATATCCGAGTGAAATCTCCGGGGTAACCAACTCTGACTTCCTGCGCAGTGCCATCAACGCACGTATGGAGGAAGGCAAGGAAATCTCCCTCATCAAGTTCATCCGTCAGATGGAAGGCAAAATGAAAGAGCTGGAAATGAATCCAGAGTTCGCTCACCGTTATTTGAACGAGGGCTTCTCCGGTGGTGAGAAGAAGCGTAACGAGATTCTTCAGATGATGCTGTTGGACCCGAAAATTGTCGTTCTCGACGAGATCGATTCCGGACTTGACATCGATGCTCTGAGAATTGTGGCGAATGGTGTCAATGCAATGCGTAGTGAAGATCGTGGCTTCTTGATTATTACGCACTACCAACGTCTCCTGAACTATATCAAGCCTGATTTCGTCCATGTCATGATGCAAGGACGCATTGTGAAATCCGGTGGTCCTGAGCTGGCTGAGCGTCTGGAAGCAGAAGGCTACGAGTGGGTGAAGGAAGAGCTCGGCATTGTGGATGAAACTGTGGGACAAGAGGCTTAAGATACAGAGCTAAAGGGAGGATTACTGAATGACTACACAAACCATACTTCCGGTGGACTCCGAACAGCTGCGTACCTTGTCCGGGCAGAAGAACGAGCCTACCTGGTTGACGGACAGCAGAGTTCAGGCACTGGAGCTGGCGGGTCGCCTGGGGCTTCCGGTATATGAGAAGACCAAGATTGAACGTTGGGAGCTGGGTGCTTACGGACAGCATCAGCCAGTGCAGCAGTTGAGTACGTTGGAAGAAGCACCTGCAGCCATTGCAGAGCTGCTCGGAGAGCAGCAAGAGGGCGGTCTTGTAATTCAACGTAATTCGGGAGCAGTCTTCTCCAAGCTGTCTCCTGAGCTTGCAGCCAAGGGCGTTATCTTCACGGATCTGGAGACAGCAGCACGGGAGCATAGCGATCTGGTTCAGAAATATCTGCATACCGCAGTGAAGGCCGACGAGAGCTCTGTAGCTGCGCTACACGCTGCATTGTGGAATGGGGGCGTATTCTTATACGTGCCGAAAAATGTTGAAATCGAGGAGCCGCTGCAAGCGGTATTCCTGACGGACGACGCTTCAGCAGCTTTCGTACCGCACGTACTTGTTATCGCTGAGAGCAACAGCTCCGTTAACTATGTAGACAACTATGTGTCCAGTGAGCTGTCTGCACCTATTTTCCACAACGGTGTCGTTGAGGTGTTCGCAGAGGCTGGTGCGAAGGTGCGCTATGCGTCTGTTCATCAGTTCGATAAGCTGGCGACAGATATCTCTAACCGCCGTGCGGTGCTCGGCAATGATGCGTCCATCGAATGGATCGTCGGCGAGCTGAATGATGGAAATACAGCAAGCAATACAATGACTATTCTACGTGGCAACGGCTCTACATCCGATGCCAAGATTATCGCAGTAGGCTCTGGCAATCAGAAGCTGAATTACACGACACAGGCACAGCATTTTGGCAAAAGTTCTGCCAGCCAGATGATCACTCGCGCTGTTATGCGTGAGGAGGCTTCATCGATCATTAACGGCATTACCAAAATCGAAAAAGGTGCTACGAAAGCGGACGGTCAACAAACCGAGCGTGTGCTGATGCTAAGCGGCAAAGCTCGTGGCGATGCCAACCCGATCCTGCTCATTGATGAGGATGATGTAACGGCAGGTCACGCAGCATCTGTAGGTCAGGTGAATCAGGAGCAGATCTATTACCTGATGTCCCGTGGTGTGAGCCGTGAGGACGCTGAGCGCCTGATTATCTATGGCTTCCTGGCTCCGGTTGTATCGGAGATTCCGCTGGAGGGCTTGCAGCAGCAATTGCAGCGTCTAGTGGAGAGGAAGCTGGGACAATGATAACTGCACAGATTCGTGAGCATTTTCCTATATTGAATGAGACCATTAATGGTCATAAGCTGGTGTATCTGGACAATGCGGCTACCTCGCAGAAGCCTCGTATCGTCCTGGATACACTCAAGCAATACTATGAGCATGAGAACTCCAATGTGCACCGCGGTGTGCATACTCTCGGTAGCAGGGCGACTGATGCTTATGAGGGAGCACGCGAGAAGGTGGCACGGTTCATTCATGCGCGGCGCAGCCAGGAGATTATATTCACTCGTGGCACGAGCACGGGCTTGAATATGGTCGCTTCCTCTTATGGTAAGGCTAACTGCGGTGAAGGCGATGAGATTGTGATTACTCCGATGGAGCATCACAGCAACCTGATCCCTTGGCAGCAATTGGCCAAATCCACGGGAGCTACACTCAAATATATTCCTCTTCAGCCGGATGGCAGCATTGAGCTTGCAGACGTCGAGAAGACGATTACAGACCGCACGAAGATTGTCTCCATGGCCTATGTCTCCAATGTTATGGGCGTTGTCAATCCAGTGAAGCAAGTAGCTGAGATTGCCCACCGTCATGGTGCAATCATGGTCGTTGATGGTGCACAGAGCACTCCGCATATGAAGATCGATGTGCAAGACCTTGATTGTGACTTCTACACGCTCTCTGGTCATAAAATGTGTGGTCCTACCGGGATCGGTGCGCTATATGGCAAGAAGGAGCTGCTGGAGGCAATGGAGCCTGTCGAGTTCGGTGGCGAGATGATCGACGATGTCGGACTGTATGATTCAAGCTGGAAGGAGCTTCCTTGGAAGTTCGAAGCAGGCACTCCAATCATCGCTGGAGCGGTTGGTCTCGGAGCTGCTATTGATTTCCTGCAGGAGATTGGTATGGATGCGATCGAAGCACATGAGAGCAAGCTCGCCAACTACGCGATGAGCCGCTTGAAGGAGATTGATGGACTTCAGATCTATGGACCTTCGGTCAGAGATGTTGGTCTCGTTACCTTCAATCTGGGAGAGGTTCATCCCCATGATGTAGCTACTGTACTGGACAGCCAAGGAATCGCCATCCGGGCAGGCCATCATTGCTGTCAGCCGCTTATGCGCTGGCTAAATGTTGGATCTACAGCACGCGCGAGCTTTTATCTGTATAATACAGAAGAGGAAGTTGATGCTCTGGTCAGCGCCTTAATCCAGACAAAGGAGTATTTTGGCGATGCAACTTGACGATCTCTACCGCCGTGTCATTATGGATCATTATAAAAATCCCCGCAATCGTGGACGTTTTGAGGAAGATTCAGTTACAGTCGACCTGAACAACCCGACATGTGGAGACCGCATTTCTTTACAGCTCAAGCTGCAGGATGGATTGGTGGAGGATGCCCGCTATACGGGTGAAGGCTGCTCGATCAGTATGTCTTCCGCTTCCATGATGACTGAGGCTGTGAAGGGCAAGACGTTGAATGAAGCTCTCGAACTGGCAGAACGCTTTTCGTCCTTGATGAAAGGCGATGAGGTCGAGTTCGAGGATTACGAAGATATTGAAGCACTGTCCGGCGTGAACAAATTCCCGGCTCGCATCAAGTGCGCTACACTGGCTTGGAATGCGCTACGTAAGGGAATTGATCAGTAGGATCACGAATTAATCATAGAATGAGGAGGGTACAAAGACCATGTCGAAAAAGGCACCCGAGTTAGAAGAGTACAAGTATGGGTTTCGCGACGAGCATAAGGCCATCTTTCAAACTGGTAAAGGTCTGACCCCGGAAATCGTAAAAGAAATCTCCAAGATTAAAAATGAACCGGAATGGATGCTCGAATTCAGACTCAAGGCATTGAAACAATTCGAGAAGATGGACACTCCACAATGGGGTGGGAATCTGGATGAGCTGGATTTCAATGATATCCAGTATTATGTCAGACCATCCGAGAAGCAAGGAAAGACGTGGGAAGAGGTTCCAGCGGAGATCAAGGAGACCTTCGACAAGCTCGGAATTCCTGAAGCGGAGCAAAAGTTCTTGGCTGGTGTATCCGCACAATATGAATCTGAGGTAGTCTACCACAATATGCAGAAGGAGCTTGAGGATCAAGGCGTCATTTTCACCGATACCGATACGGCATTGCGTGAGCACCCAGAGATCTTTAAAGAGTACTTCTCTACTGTAGTTCCGACAGCCGACAACAAGTTCGCTGCGCTGAACAGTGCAGTATGGTCAGGTGGTAGCTTCATCTACGTTCCTAAGGGTGTAAAATGCGAGGTGCCTCTGCAGGCTTACTTCCGTATCAACTCCGAGAACATGGGGCAATTCGAGCGCACGCTCATTATTGCTGACGAGGATAGCTTCGTTCACTATGTAGAAGGCTGTACGGCTCCGATCTACAGCACGAACTCGCTGCATAGTGCGGTGGTTGAGATCATCGCCAAGAAAAATGCACGTGTACGCTACACCACGATTCAGAACTGGGCACCTAACATCTACAATTTGGTGACCAAGCGGGCTGTTGCAGAAGAAAATGCAACTATGGAGTGGGTTGATGGCAACATTGGCTCCAAGCTGACGATGAAGTACCCAGCAGTAGTATTGAAGGGACGCGGAGCTAAAGGAATGGTGTTGTCCATTGCTGTAGCCGGTAAAGGCCAGCATCAGGATGCAGGAGCGAAAATGATTCACCTTGCTCCAGACACCACCTCTACGATCGTATCCAAGTCCATTAGTAAGCATGGTGGTAAAGTAACTTACCGTGGTCTTGCTTCCTTCGGACGTCAGGCTGAGGGCGCGAAATCGAACATCAAGTGTGACACGCTGATTCTGGATAACGAGTCCACTTCCGATACCATTCCATACAATGAGATCTTCAATGATAACATTACACTGGAGCATGAAGCGACGGTATCGAAGGTATCCGAGGACCAGCTCTTCTACCTGATGAGTCGTGGTCTGAGTGAAGCGGAAGCGACACAGATGATCGTTATGGGCTTCATTGAACCGTTCACCAAGGAGCTTCCTATGGAGTATGCGGTAGAGATGAATCGCCTCATCAAGTTCGAGATGGAAGGCTCCATCGGTTAACAATCAATAGCACAGAATAGCACAGTGATTTCTGAAGCTAAATGAGATAGACCAAGAGGGCATGATACCGTAGAATACGGATCATGTCCTTTTTTGGATGAGCTGAATTATGAGGAGATCCATGCAGATATGGAAACATCGTCCGCAGACAAAATAAAGAAGCCCAACTCTAGGATTGGGCTTCGTCGTTATGCGATCATGATTTGTTGAATCAGCCAGCTGCTGCTCATATGATCCTATAAATACACTTCTTCAATAGCCAGCTGTCTTTTCACAGACAAATCCACAAAATCATTCGTATCCAGCTTGACGAGCGGTCGGAAATAATCAATGGGATTGTTGAGTACAATGATACCCGTCTGGCCGGAATTTAGCAGCACTCGCTTGTTGATGAAATTAGGTAGCATATGCCGTATGAAGGCTTGTGTGGCCTCACCATTCAATTCACCGAAGCTCATCTCGTATAGCTCGCGCAGCACACTAAGCAGCTCCTGCTTGTTCTGGTAGACTCTGTGAGAGGTCATGGCACTGTACACGTCAGCAACGGCAACAATTTTGGAATAGGGATGAATCTCGTCCTTCGTCAATCCATATGGATAGCCACTGCCTGATTCTCGCTCATGGTGCTGCAGAGCAATGGTAGCGGATAGTTCATCACCGGTAGAATTTTTGATCAGCTCATAGCCATATTGAGTATGCTTCTTCATCTCGCGGAACTCGTCTTCTGTCAGCTTACCAGGCTTGTTCAGGATTGCCTTGCTGATCATGCATTTTCCGATATCATGTAAGTATCCGGCTTTACCAGTCACATAGGCCTCTTGATCGGAGTGTCCCAGCCACTTCGCCAGATAGTAGGAGAGTACGCCTACTTGCAGGGAGTGGTTGTATGTATACTCATCGCCGCCATCCAGCATGAGCAGCAATGAGACTACATCCTTCTGATTGCCTAGCTCCGATATCAGCGGGGTAAGCATCTCATCCACCTGCTGGTCATTAATTCTGCTAGTGGCTGCTGCTTCCAGGAACAGATTCTCTATGCCTTCCAGAGCATTGTCAAATAACGGAATAAGCGGACGAAGCAGGTCGGGAGAGGCAGGATGGTCTGGTCCAAATTCACCCGCAACTACCGGCTGTCCTGGTTCAATTTCTATGTAATCAATGTGATGCTGAATCAGCTTTGATATATCGTCATGCGCAAGAACGGTCCCTTTGACCATCACAGGTACACCGTTTGCGTTGTAAGTATCGGTCTTTAGGCAATCTCCAGGCTTGGCATCGGTTACATGGACTCTCAAACGGACACAACCCTTTCTTATAGTGGGATTATGTCCAATATATCAAGAAAGAATTAGTGGCACAATTACTATTTTACTATGTTATATTTTTGGTAGGGTCCCAAGGTCCGGTTTGATGACCTTTCCACTCAGATCCATCTTCCCAGATCTCCTTCTTCCAGATGGGTACCTTCTGCTTCAGCCTTTCTATGGCATAACGACTTGCTTCGTAGCAGCTGTCCCGGTGAGGGGTGGACACTGCTATCACGACACTAGCCTCTGCGACATCCACCTTGCCTGTACGATGGGATATGGCACATTTCGCTCCAGGCCAATGCTCGGATATCTCTTGACCGATCTGTGCGAGCACTTTGACTGCCATGGGTGCATAGGCTTCGTACTCTAGATGTACTGTTTTCTGAGTCCCAGTCATTTCGCGTGTAGTGCCAACGAAGACTAGTGTAGCCCCATCATTGGGCGTGATTACTTTATGGCTCACAGCCTCTTGCGATAAAGGAGCAGAGGTGATTACATAATTTCCGCAGCTGCTGGTATACGTAGCTCCGTCATCACGTTCTCCAAGACCGTCCCCACCGGACACAGGTGGAATCAGGGCGATCTCATCATCAGCTGTGAAGGTTAGATCAGAAGTAGCGAATTCCTGATTCACAGCTACGAAGGAGGCTTGGATCTGCGAAGCAGCCTCGGGATATCGAGTCTCAAGCCATTGCTTGAGCTGTCCAACGGTAAGAATGGATTCTTCCAACTGCAAGGTGATGATGGAAGAGCCGAGACGCTCCGCCAGCCCTGCAAAAAGCTTAATCTGAATGTCCATATGATAAAACGCTCCTTAGGTTGAAATTAGCCCCTCCAATATACCATATTGAACCGGAAAATGTTATGCTTAGCTATTAGAGATACGTCATCTATCATTGTATGTAAATGACCATCATATCACCAACTAGGAGGGGCGGCTATGGATGAGATCGGCAGACAGACGCTTACGATTCTGCACACAAATGATATTCACAGCCGGTTCGGCAGCATGCCGTCATTGGCCGCCATGATTGACACAGAGAGAGGCGCCTGCAAGAATGAGCTGCTGTTGCTAGACATCGGGGATCATATGGACCGTATGGCTCCAGAGACAGAAGGAACGATGGGTGGCGCCAATGTGGACGTCATCAATCTGACAGGATATGATGCTATCACCATAGGAAATAACGAGGGGCTTACCTTTACGCCGGAGATGCTCCAGCAGGTATATAGCGGACTGCAATGCCCTGTTGTATGTGGCAATGTGAGAGAGCGTGCGACAGGAGCTATACCGAAATGGATGAAAGAATACCTCATTCTGAATAAGAACGGAATTCGTATTGGTATCCTTGCTGCTACGGCTCCTTATACAACCTTCTATGAGCTGTTGGGATGGGATGTACTGGAGCCGCAAGAATGTCTTAAGGAGCAGGTAGCAAGCATACAATCCGAGGTGGATATCATCATTCTGATGTCGCACCTGGGACTGGCGACAGATCAGGCTCTTGCTGAAGAACTAAAGGGAATAGATTTCATCCTTGGAGGACACTCTCATCATCTTTTAGAGGAACCCCTGTTCATTAAGGATACGGCGCTCTGTGCAGCAGGCAAGCACGGACTGCAGCTTGGCAAGCTCGTAGTATCCAGGGTAAAGAAGGACGAGAGGTTTCAGGTGGACTACGGCGGGTGTATTCCATTAATGGATGAACTACTCGACGAGAATGTGGCGGCAGCCATACATCTTCATCGTGTTCAGGCAGAACACAATATGCAAGAGACGGTAGTCATCATGGAAAGAGAGCTATCGATTCATTACGAGCAGGAGTCCGAATTCGGAAATGTGCTGGCACAGGCAGTACGGAACTTCACGGGTGCACCTGCTTCGTTGGTTAATTCCGGACAGCTGCTAGGTGCACTTCCCTCCGGGATGATCAGTAAGTCCATGCTGCACAGACTCTGTCCTTCGCCGATTAATGTCTGTACCTTGTCACTGACAGGGGCAGAAATTCGGCAGGCACTGGAGGAATCACTGTTGCCCGAATTCTACCTAAGGCGTATCATGGGCTATGGCTTCAGGGGTGAGGTGCTTGGGAACCTGTGTATGGATGGCCTAGAGGCCATGTATGACCCTTCAGCACCAGATTTTCATAAAATTCAACAGCTCTCTATTCAGGGAGAGTCTGTACATGATCGTGAGTTGTATACCATAGCTACACTAGATATGTTCACCTTCAAGATCGGCTATGAAAGCCTGGCACAGGCGAGGAATCTTCAATACCGCTTACCCGAATTCATAAGGGATTTACTCGCTGTGGAGCTTCAGCGCCCGGAGGCACTGGAGGAGTGCAGTCGGAAGCGCTGGAGCTAGATGGCTCTATCAGGAGCCAGAACGAGGCAGCACGACAAGAGTTTGATTAAACATCGGGAGAGGATTGCGCATTGCGGCTGCTATCTGTAAGTCAACTGCAGCCTGGCATGAAGCTGGGCAAGAGAATTTTTAACGAGGATGGCATGGTATTGCTGTCTGAAAATGTGGAGCTGAGCGAACGATTGATCCGTCGACTCCACGAGATTGGCGTGGCCTATGTCTATATTCAGGACCCGCATACGGATGATATCCATATTCCAGAAATGCTCCAGGACAAGACAAGACAGCACGCGCTTAAGGAAATCAAGAAGCAGTTCAGACTCGCCTCTTCCAGCTCTTCAGGGTCCTCGGTGTCATATCTGGGTAAGTCCTTCGGCAGCATCATGAACTCCATTCTCGATGATATTGGAGGTCGGGAGGATGCTATGATCATGCTGATGAATATGGGGACAACAGATCAGGATTTGTATCAGCACTCCTTGACTGTTTGTGTATATACACTGGTACTGGGCATTGCGAATGGCTATACCAAGAGTGAATTGCTGGATCTAGGCATGGGGGCTCTGCTGCATGATATTGGCAAGACCCGTATTCCCCAGCACATTTTGCTGAAGCCTGACCGGCTTACAGATGATGAATACGAGCAGGTAAAGCAGCATACGACGCTGGGTTATCAGATTTTAAAGGATGAACCCAACGTCTCAAGTATATCTGCTCTTTGTGCTTTACAGCACCATGAACGAATCGACGGTAGCGGTTATCCACATGGGCTGGCCCGTCATGAAATCCATGATTATTCCAAATTACTGGCCTTGGTGGATTCGTATGATGCTATGACAGCTAATCGTAGTTACCGAGAGCCATTGCTGCCACATCAGGCTGTGGATGTTCTATATACAGGGGCAGGGACGCTATATGAGCAGCGAATTCTCGAAATGTTCAGGGATTGTGTCGCTATTTACCCGCCTGGATTGACGGTGCGTCTGAGTACAGGGGAAGAGGGAGTAGTAGTTCGTATTCATAAGCGGATTCCTCAGAGACCCATCATTCGTGTCCTGAAAAGTGCTGACGGGCAAGAGCTGAGTACCCCCTATGAACTGGATTTGTCTGTAGTCTTGTCTGTCATGATTACGGATGCAGAGGGACTTAACAGGCCTCATTCACCTCCACAGCTCTAATCGGCTCAGAAATGAAGCTCGATTATCAGTAATAGATGGCAAGAACGAAAAGTATGGAATCGAACAAAATGTATGAAATCGGGATATAAAATGCAATATGCTGAAAGATAAGGTGAATACTAATGACATTGTTACACAATCATGAACCCGTATTACCGGAGATTACACCGACTAACGATCCGTGGGATCCGATTGTCTCGTTGCGGCAGCACGGCCGTCATGTGCTGACAAGCGTAGAGATGACCGTTACGCACCTGTGTAATATGCGCTGTGAGCATTGCGCTGTAGGGGATACACTGGTCATGAAGGAAGAGCCTTTCCTGCCGCTACCGCTCATGCTGGAAAGACTGGATGAGGTTGAGCATCTGCAGACCATCAGTATTACTGGCGGGGAGCCTGCCCTGCTGGAGAAGACGGTGGATGAAGTAATCGTGCCTTTGCTTAAATACGCCAGGGAGCGTGGCATACGCTCGCAGATCAATTCCAATCTGACGCTCGATATCGGCAGATACGAGAAGATGCTGCCATATCTCGATGTCATGCACATCTCCCACAATTATGTGGATGCTGATAATTTTCATGCAGTGGGCTTTGCTAACAGCGGTAGACCTGTACCTTCAGCAGCGGCTGCACGCCTGTATGAGAAGATGATGGAGAATTCCTTGCAGCTTAGTAAGATGGGGATGTTCATTTCTGCGGAATCCATGATTAATTACCGTACACATACGAGATTGCCTGAAATTCATCAGTTGATTCGCGAAATCGGTTGCCGACGTCATGAGGTGCATCCGATGTATGCTTCGAATTTTGCTGCATCCCTTCCCGTGATCTCATTACAGGAGATGCGAGAGGCCATTCATCGTTTGCTGGATGCGCGTGATCCAGAGCTGTGGATGCTGTTCGGGACACTGCCGGTATTTGCCTGCTCAGATCGTGAGGAGGATCAGGAGTTGGTTCGACGACTTCGTACAGAGCCAAAGGTAACCGTTCGGAATGATCCGGATGGTCGTAACCGTGTTAATGTTAATATGTTCACGGGTAGTGTATATGTAACGGATTTTGCGGATATCCCGGCCTTTGGGAATATACAGGAGCAAAAGCTGGATGATATCTTTGAGCAATGGCTGAATGAGCATCCGCTGAACAAAACTGTGAATTGCTATTGTCCAGCTGCCAGTTGCTGTGGGCCAAATTTGCTGGTAGCGGATATGTATTACCGGGGAGTGGATTTCAAGTCCAGGAAAGCCATTAACCTATAGAAAGAAGGAGTTCGTAGTGGGACATGCCGAGTTTCATCTTGGACAATTGTTCGTCAATCTGTTTCTGGTGCTGCTGCTCGTATTTCTGAATGGCGTATTCGTCGCTGCCGAGTTCTCGCTTGTTAAAATGCGACAATCCCGCCTGACACAGCTGCAGGCCGAGGGAAATCGTCTGGCAGGCTATGCCATTCGTGTGAACCAGAGATTGGATGCTTATCTGTCCGCGACGCAACTGGGCATTACGCTCACCTCCCTGGGATTAGGCTGGCTTGGAGAGCCGGCAATATCAGAGCTGCTGGTCGAGCCGCTGCTCTATCAATTCGGTGCTACAGATGAGCGGTTGGTAACAACGATCTCTGTGATGATTGGTTTTTGCATGATTACATTTCTGCATATTGTGTTAGGTGAGTTGGCTCCCAAATCCTTGGCCATTCAGCGTACAGAGGGTGTAGCACTCTTACTCTCTGCTCCATTATTGATCTTTTATAAAATATTCCTGCCTGTCATTTGGGTGCTGAATGCTTCAGCCAATGCGTTACTTAGGATGTTCGGATTTCAGCCCGCAAGTGAAGCTGAGGGAGCACATTCTGAGGAAGAGATTCGTATTCTCATGAACCAGAGTGCCAAGAGTGGTGTCATCGACAAGGATGAGATCAAGCTGATGGATAATCTCTTCGATTTCTCGGATCTGCTAGCAAGAGAAGTGATGCTACCACGGACGGACATGCACTGTCTCTATGCTAATCTGACGCTGGAAGAGAACCTGCATATTATCAAGGAGACACGTCATTCCAGATACCCTGTAGCCTTGGAGGACAAGGATCAGGTGATCGGCTTCGTCCATATTACGGATGTGCTTCTGTCCGAGGGAGAAGCTCCTGTCGATCTGAAGACGGTAGTCAGACCCATTCTGAGTGTGCCAGAATCCATGGAGATCAGCGAGGTCCTGCGTCTCCTGCAGAACAAGCATTCCCAGCTTACGCTCGTTGTAGATGAGTATGGGGGAACCGCTGGAATGTTAACTGCCGAAGCCATTCTGGAGGAAATCGTGGGTGATTTATACGACGAATTCGAGGATGAGCGGCCTGAGGTGGAAAGGAATGGACATGAAATGTCTGTAGACGGACGATTGCTGATAGAGGATGTGAACAAGCTCACAGGTCTGGAACTGGAGGATCGTGAGGTGGACTCTATCGGGGGATGGCTGTTCAAGGAGCTGGCGGGCAGTCCTCAGCAAGGACAGCAGGTCCAGTGGGATGGTGCCGTGTTAGAAGTGGAAGAGGCTACTGCACTGCGCATTTTGCGAGTGCGTATCATTCTGGGGGATTCCGCATCTTCAGAATCGTCCAAGCGACCGTAATGTGACCCAGACACGGATTAATTGAGGATAACGTTATAAGAATGAACTGAATATCACTGTCAACACGGTGCCCCAAATGTAGCTGCAATACCTATTGGACATCAGGCTGGTCACAGCTGCTTCTGTCTTTGGACAGGAGCGGCTTTTTTGATGATCGAATGTATACGTTTTCAGCGGTGCTGAACAATATAATCCTCGCAAGAAAAACTTCCTTTAAACGCGGTCTGCCTCCAAATTTTCCAGTTCAGAATAAGTTGTGTTGTGCATAGATTGGATAACAGAGCCTATGGATTTCATGTCATATTGAATTGTATATCGTATTGATTGTACGGACGTCTTATCTTGAAAGTCGCATGCCAGTATGGAGTGTGATGCTTATAAATTGTATATGTAGCGCATGAGTTGCTCGATCTGGAAGGAAAGCTGAGCGAAGGAGGTAAAGCCGTGAAATTTCCCCAAGAGGGTAGATACTATCCCTTTGTAGGTCCGTGCGATCCCTGTCCGCCGATTCGAGTCAAGTTCTATAGCCTGCCCCCGAATCTGTTCATTACATTTCAGCCGCCTGGGCTGCCGCAATTCAGTCCAGCAGAGGCTTTGAGAAAAGGAACATTATGGCCTGCACTCTATAGTCCTTACGTACCTAATCTGACCACGAAGGGTGGCGGTGTAGGATGAGCAATCAGGAGCCGAATGCGAAGCTACCACAGCCGAATTCTCCAAATCAGCCACTCTATGGGGCCGAAGCGGAGAAGATGTGTGATGACAAATATTATGAGCTGCTGGAGCAGCTGCAGGCCGTAGATTTTGTGCTCGTGGAGCTGAATCTGTACCTCGATACTCATCCTGATGACTATCAGGCGATTGAGCAATATAACAAGCTGACCAAGGAGCGGACACAGCTCGCCCATCAATTCCAGCTGCTATATGGGCCTTTAATGCACTTTGGGCACGCGTTCTCGAAGTATCCGTGGGAGTGGAGCAAATCTCCATGGCCATGGCAGGTATGAAGCGCGATTCGGAGAGGATAGGAGGTCCGTTACATGTGGATTTATGAGAAGAAACTGCAGTACCCAGTACGTGTAAGTAAATGTGACCCGCATATGGCCAAATTACTGCAGGAGCAATATGGTGGAGCAGACGGCGAGCTGGCCGCGGCCCTTCGATATCTTAACCAGCGGTACACTATACCAGATAAGGTCATCGGTCTGCTTAATGATATCGGCACAGAAGAATTCGCTCACTTAGAAATGATCGCCACCATGATCTATAAGCTGACGAAGGATGCCACGACAGAGCAGCTGAAGGCAGCAGGCTTGGATGCACACTATGTGAGCCATGATCGGGCGCTTTTCTATGAGAACGCAGCAGGTGTTCCGTTTACGGCGAGCTATATTCAAGCGAAGGGTGATCCTATAGCCGATTTGTACGAGGATATCGCAGCGGAGGAGAAGGCCAGGGCCACCTATCAATGGCTGATCGATATGACGGATGATGTGGATCTGCAGGATAGCCTGAAGTTCCTGAGGGAGCGCGAAGTGGTGCATTCTCTGCGATTCCGGGAGGCTGTCGAGATTCTTAAGGAGGATCGGGAGCATAAGAAGATCTTTTGAACGACGAAGAGCGGTTCGCCAGGTGCGACCGCTTTTTATTTTGACAATAGCTCCATGTCAGGCTTCAGGGTTATGTACGCCCCAACAGCACTCTAATCATTAGCAAGTATTGATAACATGCACTAAATTTATAAATCTTGTAAAAGGGTCTAGTACAAAAGAAATATTTATGAACTATATCACTCTACCGATATATGATTAGGCTCAATTAATTTCACATTATAACGGGGGGTACCACATTGTTTGCAGCAAGACTATCACAAAAAATAATATTGTTGGTTCTATCGTTAAATCTGATCATCAACCTACCAGTCGGTATTTTGATGTCGCAAGCAGGAGCTACTTCAGCTTCCTTAGCTACGACAGAGAATTATGTCTGGACAGAGAGATATCCGACGACTCTACCTCAAGCGAGGACAGCTCCCTTGATGGCCTATGACCCAAGAAGTGAGAAGATTCTCATGTTCGGAGGTTACGTAGGAGGCTCTGCCATTCGTGTTAATGACACATGGACGTGGGATGGGGAGAACTGGGAGCAGCTCCACCCAACGGTCACGCCGCCTGCAAGAAGTGGTGGTGGTATGGCCTATGACCCCATTTCAAATCGGATTATTATGTATGGCGGAGATGGTCGAACGAATTTTCTCGGAGATACCTGGACCTGGACAGGCACTGACTGGCAGGAGCTGACGCCTTCTGCTAGCCCTGGACTTCGGGGGGTTCCGTATATGGCCACGGATGAAAAAAATGATAACATTGTCTTTTTCGGTGGTCAGTCTCAGACAGGCCCTACCAATGAAACATGGGTGTGGGATGGAGGTAACTGGGTTCAACAAGCACCTTCAACGAGCCCAACTCCCCGTGCTTTCGGGCAAATGGCCTACGATCCGGCCAATCAAAATCTTGTGATGTTCGGTGGAAACTCTAGCGGAGGTTTTCTTAACGATACGTGGACCTGGGACGGCGTAGACTGGACTCAACACATAACCACAAGTGCCCCAAACATACGGATGGCCTATGGTCTTGCCTATGATGGTGCGCATATCATCCTGTTCGGCGGGGAAATACTGGGATCCGGCGGACGAATGAACGATGATACCTGGTTCTGGAGCGGGACAGACTGGAGCCAACAGCCTCTTGTCACCAACAAGCGTGGTCATGTTGCTATGGTGTATGACCCGAAGCATGACCAGCTCTTTTCATTTGGTGGTTATTCAGAAGTAATGGGTTCCATCATCAATGAGACCTGGACGTTACAATCAGCTCCAATCGTAGCAACAGGGAATGTGAACACCCTCACCTCAAGCTATGCGGAGCTCTCAGGTGAAGTAGTCATACAAGGCAAGAACCCTGTGACAGAACGTGGTATTGAGGTGTATGATTCCAACTCTCATGCTATCAGGTATGCAAGCACGGCGGGTGGTGCGGGGAATTACACCATTAGAGCGGCCAACCTTGCACCTGATGCCAACTATAGTTATCGTGCATATGCGATAGATCGCTATGGAATCACATACGCAAGCGAGATGAAGGGCTTCCGCACACCTACCAAGCCTCCTATCACATTGGACAGCTCTAGCTACAACCTGCAGTTGAATGAGACACATCAAACTGTTGTCACAGGTGTATACGAGGAAGACAACTCCTCATATGTCATCACAAGCGGGGTAACGTTCAGCTCATCGGAGCCCCAAATTGCTTCTGTGAACACCGATGGTCTGGTGACTGGACTCGCCGAGGGAACCTCCGTCATTACAGCGGTCTACAACGGAATGTATGCTGCGGCCATTGTCAATGTACTGTATAGTCCACCTGTCGTTACCAATCTGTCCGTAGATAATGCGTCATACAATCTATTAAAGGGTGACACACAGCAAACGGTAACCCAAGCGGTGTATGAAGATGGAAGCCGCAAGGTCGTAAGCGAAGGAGTAACGTATACTTCATCCAACCCGAACGTAGCCACAATTAATGAGCATGGACTAATTACTGCGGTGTCTAAGGGCAGTACGGTAATTACTATTGAATATGCAGGTAAATCCATTGATATTGTCGTGAACGTAAGGACTAGAAGCAGCAACGACGACAACAATTCTGGCAGTGGAGACAACGGTGGTGGCGGAGGCGGAACCAATAACTCTTCTCCAGGTACGACAGATGATCAGTCTTCATCGTCAGATCATGATGCCTCTGAAGTTAAAGATGAAGTAACTGGTGACACGATCGCTTCGACTACGGTGCAAAATGAAAACGGAGAACAGGTGACCGTTGTTCAAGTGGACAGCGACAAAGCAATCTCTGTGCTCGAAAAGACAGGACGGAACAAACTGGTCATCAATTCTGCAAGTGAGAATACGGTTAGGACACAACTGGATGCCAAGCTTACTCAGTGGCTTGAGCAACAAGATGGTTCTATCGAAATCAATGCAGGGCAAGGTAGCACGATTCTGCAAGCGAGACAGCTTCATACGGACAGAATCGCTGATCAATATGGGGGGGCAGCAACGGAGTTGCAAAGCCTTCATTACAGCATCACCGTTTCCGGTGATAACACAGCACAAATGCAGGCCATTGAGCAGGCTGCAGCTGCTCGAAATCTCACCTTGGTAGGAACGGCAATCCATTTTGCTGTGACAGCAGAGTATCAAGGGGTACAAATCACTGTGCCAGATTTTGAGGAATATGCAAAATCGCTTATTTTATTGCCAGCAGGATACGATCCTAATCGTATTACCACAGGTATTGTGTACGATGAATCCCAGGTATCCTTCATGCATGTGCCAACTAAGGTTATACAACTGAATGGTCGATATTATGCACAAATTAACAGCTTGCTCAGCAGCGGGACATATGCGCTGATTTGGAATGAAGAGGGCTTTGCTGATACGGTGAATCATTGGGCGAATGGCGCCATTGTGAACATGGCATCCAGACTTGTCATTGAAGGCACCAGTGCTTCAAGCTTCGAGCCTAATCGTGAGATAACCCGTGCTGAATTTGCGACAATTGCTGTACGTGCATTCGGGCTTCAAGACCAATCGCGGGTAGGCCAGACATTTAGCGATGTGAACCAAAATGCCTGGTATCAGAATTATGTCAATACGGCTTCTGCATATGGACTCCTCACCGGATATGACGATGGCTCCTTCAAGCCTAATCGGAACATTAGCCGCGAGGAAGCGGTCGCAATCCTCATTCGTGCTGTAAAGCTGGCACATGTGGACACAACTGCCAATAGTCTGTCTGAGCTTGAGTCGTACAAGGATGGGGATCTCGTATCTTCTTGGGCTAGTGCCTCCGTAGGGTTCGCTGTACAACAAGGTATTGTGCAGGGGGATCAAGCAGGTATGCTGAATAGTCAATCCCCAGTGAGCCGTGCAGAGACGGCAGCATTGATCGAAAGAATTCTTAAGTTTGCAAGTCTGATCTAGACAACTCTGATCTACATTAGAAATACCATCAGAAATGCCTGAACAATCAAGAAGCCAGTCGTCAGTTCATGACGACTGGTTTTTCATCAACAAGAACAATTATTCTGTTGAAATCATGGACTGAATTGCTTTATCATACGTAACAAGAATTCAACAAGAGTAGCAGGAAGTGAAGAAGAGCAGCAGGAAGTGAACAACAGCAGCAAGAAATTAGTAACAGTTAAGGTTGGATTAACGGAGGGGCAATCGTTCAAAGCATGTAACGAACCGAGGTGAGCAGGGTGAATCGTATGTATAAGACGCTGAGAACGGATATGGAGCTGTTTGCCGCTGCCATGACACAGCTGCGCGTATATATCGTGTCTGTGGATGAGACGTGCCGGACAACCTTTGAGGATTTCGGTGGCACAGTAGAGCGCATTGCACCGGATTCGGTGACCATCGCTGGCAAAGTGTATGAACGGGATCAGTATGAATTCAGGGCTGCTGCCCATGTAGTTGACTAACATTTAACAACGAAAGTTCCATGGCCAGATGGCTTATGATAAGCTAATCAATATAGCCATGTTGGAGGAAGGACGATAAGAACCCAATGACTAAGATATTGACCAAGCCAGAAGCGATGATTTTTGATATGGATGGTACGTTATTTCAGACCGAGACGCTTCTAAGCCCCGTCTACCACAAGCTATTTGCCCAACTACGGGCAGAGGGACTGTTCGAGGGAGATACGCCGCCAGAGGAGCGAATGATGAACAGTCTCGGTATGCTGCTTAGCGACATTTGGATGAAGGTAATGCCGGACGCCAGTGACGAGGCTCGGGCACGAGCCGATATTCTGTTGCTGGAGCTGGAGATGGAGGGCTTGAAGGAGCAAGGAACACATCAGTTGTACCCGCAGGTGAAGGAGACGCTGCAAGCTCTTCATGATCAAGGAGTACGGTTGTTCGTGGCAAGTAACGGCCTGGAGGATTATGTGAAAGGCGTAGCGGCTGCCCATGAAATCATGCCATTGTTCGAAGGGGTCTACAGTGCGGGACAATACAATACGGCCACAAAGGTTGATCTGGTGAAGCTGCTGCTGGATCACCATGGCCTGTCCAACGCCTGGATGGTGGGTGACCGCTCCTCGGATGTGGAGGCAGGCAAGGAGAATGGTCAGACTGTCGTCGGTTGTGCCTATGCTGGCTTCGGAGGCGGTGAGGAGCTGCGTGGCTCAGATGTAATCATTAAGGATTTTACAGAGCTGCTGGCGCTATACTCATCGGCGAAGTAGTTGTAGCTGGCAACAATCGGAACATATGCGATGAATAATATGTGACGATATGAATAATAATTATATAAATATGTATGGAAGAGTCCCTTGTCTAGCGGGGGACTCTTCTTCTTCTTCCAGCAACCGTGGTGGAAGCCAGCTTGTTGCGGTGGATCCACAGTGCATACTCCAGTGGCCGCACGATCGCAAGTCGATAGATATCTTTCTCACCGATCTTCGAGAATACCTCACGAGCAGGCTTGGGATTGACCTCCAGTACATAGATATGACCATGCTTGTTGATAGCCAGATCCAGAGCGAGCTCGCACAATGCACCGTACAAATTCTCCAGGTAGATCGCGATAGCCACACTGAGCTTCTCCGCATTGTGTCTGACTTCACGCCGAATATTCTCATCCGGAATCCATTGCTTCAGTAATTCTTGCATCGGAACGGCATTTCCACCTCCGTGCAAATTGGAGGTTACACTGCGGGGGGGACCGACCCTGCCAGCACCCCCGGTAAATTCCCATTGTCCCTGCCCATTCTTCTGTACGAGCATCCGGTAATCATGCACCCGTCCGTTGCCCAGCATGATCGGTATACCCTCTTGAATGAGGTAGTTGTGCATATTCCAGCTGGAAAGTGCAGATTTGAGCTTTTCAATGGGTATTCTCTTCGGTGGGATGATCCTGCGTTGCAGGTCCCTTCCCTGAACCAGATACAGATTTGTTTTGCCTGGAACGGGTTCGATGCGCAGTACCCCTCTCCCGCCAGTACCGTTGATGGGCTTGAGGTAGAGGAGTGAATTGTGCTTCAGCATCTCGCGTACGTCACTGAATTGATGGAACAGACGTGTCGCGGGTAGATGAGGATAGAACTCAGGTACAGCCGCCAGGGCCTGATGAACGGTCCATTTGTTGCGGAGTGGACGATTCAGAAAGGTCAGATGCCCATATTGTCTACGGAATCGCTTCAACTGCTCGAAGCGGCTGCCTCGCTGTATCCGACACCGATCATAGATCATTTGTGGGAAAGCCCGCCAGGAGCGAGTCCATGCTCCACGAACGGGGTCATAATCCTGAGCAAGCAGCATTTTCTTGGTAGGGTGTAAGTCGGATGGGGTGAATACGAATACCTCCAGTCCCATCCGTCGGCCTTCCGTAATCATGCGCTGATAGACCTGACGGTCCTCAATCTGTTTGTTTTTATTAATGTAGAGCGTCATGATGCCTAGGACAGCTTCAGCCATGGTAATGCCCCTTCCTTGAAGGGAGGGCGTTCAGCTTGATCCAGCTTCCCTTCATACACGATTACGGTCTTACCTCCTGGACGACTAGTAATGCTTGTGGCAGTAAGTCCAGCATGATAGCACATTTTTTTAGCAGCGGTGTGATCATGATCCACGGTACAGACCAGATATTCAAGCCGTGACAGCTGCTCCTGTAACAAGCGTCTTCCTAGTCCACGGCCACGGTATAGCGGTCTGATGACAACCATGCATAGCTCATGACCGAACCCTACAGCCAGACAAAAGCCGGCTATTTGAGGTCCCTGCTCTGTACGCACATAGGCATACAAGAGGGAGGCTCCTTCCTCGTTCAGTTGTTCTGTCGACAAGGTAGCCAGCGGCCGCAGCAGCTCTCTGCTGATCCGCAGCCCCCCGCATCTTCGGGCGAATTGTAAAAGACTTCGTCGTTGTATAATCCAATTGTCTGTCGAGTATTCCTCCATGGTCGCAATGTGCGTCAAGTTGTCACCTCCTAACCGCCTGTTTTGAGCTGATTGGCCAGATATGAGCTGTATTCGAAGATGCGCTCCAACGATTTACGGCGGATGTCCGACTCATCGAATTTCATGGGCTTCGCATTGGCCTCGAAGAACCACAGATTCCCTGACCCATCGACGCCAAGGTCCATGGACATCTCCCCAAGGCTTGCGCCTGCTCCAATCTCGACCTGACGTGCAATCTGTGTGGCAGAACTATAGACGCGCTGCAGCAGCGTGTTGCTCATGTCGGAGCCAAAGAGTCTGGACAACAGTGTCTCTGGATTCTCCACGCTTCCTCCGCGTGGGACATGTGTGGTAATGCTTCGTGCCCCTGCCAGTCGAGCACCGATCCCGGTGACGCTCCATTGACCACGCTCATTCTTCTGGACCAGCACACGTAGATCGAACGGACGCTTGCGATAGAGTGTAAGCTCAATTCCTTGCTGGAAAATATATGGTGTGCTACCTGTCTCCTTACGAATCCTTGCCCAGAGCTTCTGGAGATTTCCTGTCTTGTACGTTGTGTTCTTCCGAGTAGATTGGATCTTCAGCCGATAGGGCAGCGATTGCTCCTTGTTATACTTCAACAGCATGATACCTTTGCCGGCCTTTCCGCTCTCCGGCTTGAGATACAGAAAGGGAAATTCCTGTAGCATCTCCTCCAGACCGCTCGCATTATTCAGCTTTCGGGTGGCAGGTATGAATTTGCGAGTGTTTTTGGAGGATTTAAGCCACTGAAATAGGTTCCACTTGTTGAAGAAGCTGGGGTTATACATGGCAATATCTCTTCGTTTACCTAATTCTCTTAGCTTGCGCCGTACAGAAGGTCTGCTCTCTTGGCTACGATTAGGAATGCGATTATAGACGACATGGGGGAGAGGGAAGCGCCCAGACTCCCACGTCCCCTTACTCTCGTTGAAGGTATACCCGCGGACAGTATCACCGGACAGTACAAGATCCTTGGCTGTTACGATATACACCAGGTTCCCCAAGGATGTTCCTGTCTTCCATATATCCTGAAAGTTATCCAGATTTCCCTTCAATTTTTTGCCGGTGCCTCGAACGGTCAGAATAGCGAAGACTAGCCTCTCCTCCATGCGAATGTTCACGCGTCCTCCCTCCCCTGGAACTTACTCAGGTAAAGGCAATGATCCAGAATGTGGTCAATAGATGCTTTTCCTTCAGAGCGCAGCGAGGGATGGTGGAAGATCGAGCGGCCTGGCTTGGCATTGGCCTCAAACATCCAGACCTGCTCGTTGTGGTCAATGCCCAGGTCAAATCCGATTTCTCCAAGTAGATGCTTATGCTGGGACTCAATTGCCTGTGCAAGGATAACCGCAATCCGCTTCATGTTCTGAAGCACTTCGCCTGAACGAGACCCGAAGCTGCGACTGAGCGCCCGTTCAGGGGTTAGAAGTGAGCCGCCATTTTTGATATGTGTCGTTACACTACCTTTTCCAGCCTTCTTGGCGCCAATGCCGACGACCACCCATTGATTGGACCCGTTTTTGTGCATGTGGAATCGGAAGTCAATCGGACACTCATCCAGCTCGATCAAATGGATTCCCTGCTGAACAACATAGCCTCGCATGGATTGCCCCAGTCTGGCCTGAAGCATTCGCATCAATTTGTCAAAGGAAGAGAAGCGCAGCAGTGCATTACTGCCCCCGCGCCTGTAGCGAAGGTAATATCCCTTCTGCGGCGTATAGGTTAATTTATAGATACCTTTCCCAAGGCTGCCTGCACTAGGCTTGTAGTAAGCCATTTGATGACGCTCCAGAACCTGGGCAATTTGGTCTCGGGTCGGATTCATATAAGATTCTGGTATATATTTGCTGACTGACGGCATATTCTCAAGCAACCTGTAAATATCCGATTTGTTGAAGAAGCTCCAGTTGAAGAACGGAATTTTCTTGCGAATGAATCGCTCCCGCAGCATGTTCGTGGAGGGCGAGAAGTCGAATTTTCGACTGGGCAGCCGATTATAGACGACATCCGGGAGAGGCACCCTTTTGCGCGTGAACTCTCCTTTATCGCTCAGAAAGTATCCATTCACGGTCTCCTTGTTCCAATCAATGTCCCTTGGTGCAAAGGCAAATATATAGGCTCGCTTGTTCCCCTCTCGCAGCAGCTGTCTGATAAAGCCGGTTCGCGAGCCGAAGGGCTGGCTTGTCGACCCGGAGCCATCGGACAGTACACCGATTAGTGGCCCGAGCTGTACGACGCCGTTCTGTGTATTTCGCAGGTAGACAGTACCTGCCTTGGGGATATTAATGGCATTGCGGATGCCATTAGCCAGGTATAGATGCTTGCCGGGCTTCCGAATGGTACGAACAGCAGCCGGAATTCGGCCTCTGCCAAGCCGCAGATGGATCTGTTTGCCACCTGCAAGGTTGAGGCTCTTCATCAGGTTGGTCGAAATATACACAACCTTCTCGGGCTGTCCCGTAAAGTGAACATTACAATGGGTCAAACTCATCTATTTATCCTCCTATCCCGACAGCCTATAGGGCCCGCGTGGCAATGCGGCAGCCGGGTCAGCTGGGCTGTTGACTTGGAAATGAGCTTCTGGTGAATGGCTTGCTGTCATCCTGTCTTGCCGATCGTGCTTCCCTATTAAATAGCGGGCGTATTGCAGGGGGCGATATATGGATTGGCGGGCACTTGTCAGGTCCTCTAATCCGAAAAAGGCTGATCTGCCAGGCCTTGAATTGACCTCCAATAGCCAAATGCGGCGAGAGGTGTCCACGCCAAAATCAATCCCAAGCTCCCCGAGACTGCCGTAGTGCGCTTCAATCAGACTGGGAAGCTTGAGTGCAAGCATCTCTAATCTCTGCACAAGAATCGCCGCCATCTCTTGCCCGAACAGCTCCTCCAGATAAGCAAGAGCTTGATGAGCGCTTCCTCCACCATGCAGATTGGAGGTTAGCCCTTCCGGGTTGTTACCTTCCCGGACCACAAGTCCAGTCAGGGTCCAGATGCCCGCAAGGTTCTTCTGGACCAAGGCACGCACGTCAAACGGCCTGCCCCCCCGCCCCCTCAGGTCAAGGAAGGGCTGCACAATATAGCGCTGCCCGGCAATATATTCGTCTACCCAATCAATTGCTGTATCCAGGTTCTGGAAGCGGAGACGGAATGACTGGTTACGATGGTTGCGGCCAGCTACCGACAGGTATTTCCCGTCCGGGGAGGACACAACGGCTAGCACACCTTTACCGTGAGTACCCGCCTGAGGCTTCAGGAACAGTCTGGGCTGCTGCTGCAGCTTGTCGCGCAGCAGTCTCCCCCCATAGTAAGGAAGCGTAGGGGGTAGCACGGAACGAAGTTGGTAATCGGTGGCAAGTTTCTTATACACATGCCATTTTCCAGGTAATCCTCTAGACCAGTAGCGCAGTGGCCGGGCTGTCTGCTCCGCTAACCGCTGGAGACCAAGGCGGCTGGAAGCACGCCGTTCACTCCCGGACTGCCGATCGTAGATCAGATCGGGTAGCGTTATGCGACTCCTGATCCATCTTTTGCCCCGGTAGATGTAACCGGATATCGAGCCGTGCTGTGGCTCGATGCCATCCGCTGTGAAGATGAGTACAGTTAGTCCATAGCGTCTTCCAGATTGGCAAAGTCGGCGGCAGAATACAGCTTCGGCGATGGGTGGCGATCCCGTTCTTCGGTTCACGATGACTCCCAGTATGCGATGAGGAGCAGCAGCTTCAGCGTGTACGGACATGGATATCAGCCTCCTTGCACCGCTGTCAATGCAATTCAGCCAAATAACAGCAGTAATCAATCATTTTTTTGACCGAAGGGCGAATTTTTTGGTCACCCAGCGGTGTGTTGTCATTCTTGGATGGCTTGGAGTTCACCTCAATTAGCCAGACATGGCCTGAAGTATCCAATGCAAGGTCTATTCCTAATTCGCCAAAATGGGCAGGGATCGACTGCTCCACACCGGATGCAATCGCAAGTGCGGCTGTCTTCAATGCTTGATAGGCGTTGCTCTTGACTGAAGAAGACAAGGAAGTCTTGGTGACGGCCTCCTTAACGGTACTGAGTGAGCCACCTCGTGCCAGATTCGAGACGAAATGACTTCCTCCCGCGATCCGAGCCACAATCGAGGTGACACTCCAGACGCCCTTCTTGTTCTTCTGCACCAGAGCGCGAAAATCAACGGGTCGTTTGCCGTGGTCAATGAGCGGAAGACCTTGCTGGATCTGATAGCGGGTCGTTTTCATTTTTCCCGAGATGCCTGAGAACAGTTTTACGATACTGGGGTAGACCTGCTTCTTCGGCGCACTGGTGGATGTCGTGAGTGTGGTGAAGGTGCCGTCTACATTTTTGGTGATCCGAATGATGCCTTTGCCAAGACTACCTCTTACGGGCTTCAGGAACACGCTGCTGTAGGTAGAGCACATTTTCTTAAAGGTAAGGTAATTATCCAGCAGGTGAGATTCTGGCAGATAGCGTCTTAGCTCTTTGTTGTGCTTCAGGGCGTCAAAGACTTCATTCTTATCCAGAAATTTCTCGTTGAAGACCGTTGAGCCATACCGTAATTTTACTTCTTTCATGAAATACTGTACGCTAGGTTTGTTCTCGAGCTTGCGTGAGGTAAGCCGATTGTTGACTACATCTGCCGTAGGCAGAACCGCTTTTTTCCAGGACCCATCGTAGACCCAGCCGTCAACGTGACCGGGATGGGAATGAATATGATCGGGTGTGAAGAAGTAGACATAAGCGCCCTGTTTAGTGCAAGCACCGGCCAGCTCACGGCAAAAATGGGTGATTGTACCGAATGGTCTGTCCGTCTGATCCGGAAAATCCCGGCTAATCAGGACGCCAATCAGCGGCCCCATGCGAAGGGTTCGACTGGGAGTATGGCAGGAGACGCGCAGGACACTGCTGGAAGTCAGACCTAGCTTGTGTGCAAGGGCATTCCCCATGCGGATGCCATGTATTCCAGGTGCAGATATAGCTGTGATCTCTTGGCGGAATGAGCCGAATACGAGCTGCAGGGGATGCCCGGTCTGAATCTTCCATAGCTTCAGCAGTTGATCACTGATCATAAGAACGTCATCCTGCAGCAGGCCCGATCCGATGACTTGAACCGATACTTTTTTACTGGACATCGTGGATCTCCTTCCAGGCAGCAACTAGAGGTTAAGGCTGTATGGGCTGCGTCAGCACATTGCATGTAGTTCATCATATGAGGACATATATACCTTGGTGATTGACCTAATCCGTTAAATTGAATGGTGCATCAACAATGTTAGGGAGGATGAAGAAAAGAATGAGTATTTATGACAAGGCGCATGATTTGGCAAAAGCTCTCAAGGAGAGCAGTGAGGTAGAAGAGATTACGGCAGCGATGAAGCTGGTCGATGCCGATCCCGAAGCCAAGCGCATGCTGGACGAGTTCAGACAACGCCAGATGGACGTGCAGCAGCGCATGATGAGTGGAGATATGCCGCAGCAAGAAGAGATTGAGAGCATGGAGAAGCTTTTCGAGGTGCTGAGCAGCAATCTTAACGTCCGTCGTCTATTTGATGCGGAGCGCCGTCTGAGCGTCATTATTGAGGATGTCAACAAGATCATTACGGAAAGCCTGCAGCATTTGTACGGTACTTCTCAATAGATTGACTCATATCTTGTCCGACTTCCTCATAGACTAGAAACATAGAGTAGGAAGCGAGTACAGCTTTCCTAAGTCTTAGGTGGGAGGAAGGTTAGGATATGAAGTCTTTTAAGAAGTGGAAGCATGGCTTATATTTACTGATTGCTCTGGCGATGCTCATTATCGCACTGCCGCGAATTCCTTTTGGTGGAGAAATGGGACTGGTAGAGCTATTCGGAGCTGTGTGGGTGTTATTCTCGCTGATGGTGATCGGTGCCAACCTGCATTTTCTGCTGGGTGTGGATGAGGAGAAACGGGCAGCGTTAGAGCGAGTGCGCAAGGCCAAGCTGCAGCAATGGCAGCTGAAATGGGATGAGCAGCAGCAGGATGCTCTTAGAGGCAAGTCCTCTTGAAGGGCTGACGCATAGTCTCATGCACCAAGCTGGTAGGACAAGAGATGTATCTTGTTCTGCTGGCTTGTTTGCTATTGACCGGGGGATACGGGGGATAGGCTAATTGATGAACCTGCGCTGAGCTGAGAAGGTGACATACCTATCTTTGAAATGGTGGTGGATATGATATAATGAGTACAGATTAATACAGATTGCTCGCAGGGGGTGTAACAGTTGTGCAGGGGTTCGACGAAACGGTCACGAAGCATGAACAGCTATTACGACATATAGAACAGCTAAAGGTGGGCACCAAAATATCGGTCCGCAGATTGGCCAAGGAGATGGCTGTTAGTGAAGGGACCGCCTACCGTGCTGTAAAGGAAGCCGAGAATCTCGGCATTGTCATTACGAAGGAACGGATCGGAACGGTTCGGGTAGAAAAGCGGCCACGTGGAGTTTCCGAGCAGCTGACCTTTGCGGATGTGGTGAATATCGTTGAGGGGCATGTACTTGGCGGTAGCGAGGGTCTGGCCCAGCCGCTTCACAAGTATGTCATCGGTGCGATGAAAGTGGATGCCATGGCACGTTATATTGATCCAGGCAGCCTGCTCATCGTTGGTAACCGCGAGAATGCACACTCCTTGGCACTAGAACAGGGAGCTGGTGTGCTCATTACAGGGGGCTTTGGTACAAGCCGTGAAGTGAAGCAGCTGGCCGACAAGCTTAATTTGCCGATTATCTCCTCGCGTCATGATACCTTTACGGTCGCCTCCATGATAAACCGAGCCATATTTGACCGCCTGATCAAGAAGAAAATTATGCTGGTCGAGGATATTGTCTCGCGCAAGGGCAAGCCCCACACACTGAAGATCAACAGCACCGTTGCCGATCTGGAGGCACTGGCTGAAGCAACTGGAGAACAGCGTTTCACAGTAGTGGATGAATGGAACCGTCTCATCGGCATTGTGGGGCGAAAGGATATTCAGCATCTACAAGGCAATCAGTCTATTGAGAAGTGTATTCTTCGTAGCCCGATTACAGCCTTGCTGCAGACCTCTCTGGCCTCGGCTGCGCAGATTATGACCTGGGAGGGCATCCATTTCCTGCCGATCATTGACCGGAATCGCAAGCTGCTTGGGTCCGTGTCCCGCAAGGAGGTGCTGACAGCCCTCCGAGACGCCCAGAAGCAGCCACAGCTAGGAGAGACGTTCGATCATCTGATCTGGAGCGGCCTTGCAGAGGAGCGCGGACCGGAAGGGGAGCTGATGTTCAACGGCTTCATTATTCCGCAGATGGCTACGAATCTCGGTACGATCTCGGAGGGAGTGCTGATCAATATCATGACACAGGCGGGCTGCCGCGTCGCCAAGGACCTGACAGGCAATGATCATGTGCTGGATCAGATCAGCAGCTATTTTATCCGTCCGGTACAGATTGAGGATGCTGTCGTCATTCGCTCTTCAGTGATGGAGGTCAGCAGGCGAACCTGCAGGCTGGAGATTTCTATTTTCCGAGAGGAGCTTATCGTCTGCAAATCGGTGCTGACCCTGCATTCCATTGACCATGGGTGAAGCATGATCAGGCCAGCTCATTTCAGGAATGACAGGGCTTCACGCTTGGATTGGCTCTATGCTCATGTAATGCGTTCATGTCCTAGCTTCGTATATACGGGCGCATCTCCACCCAGATTTGCAGCACGCCTTCTACCGCCAGCATCGTCTTGACCTGAATGGAGTATTCTTTCTCGCGTACGGTATATACTTTGCGGTTGAGCAGAACACGGACCATCTTGCTGTCTGTATCAATCTCGAATATATCCCGTCCGCGCAGCACCTCCAGATCCTCATGCATCTGCCGCAGTATATCCTTGACCTCGATCGCCGAGATTTTATCTGCGCTTGTCTGCTCGGCCCGGACCCTAATCTCCTTAATCACACTATGTCGGTTGCTGTGCTTGCGCAGAGTCTCATTATCCTCCTCCGCCTGGTCCAGCTGAATGCGCAAATCCTGATTATGCATCCAGAGCGCGTTATAGCTGGTATGCCAGATGGCATTGTATATAATGCTTCCCGCGACCATGCCAAGCACGAAAATACCTGAATGTCTCAAGAAGCTCCTCATATGCTAGCTCCGTCCCCCGTTACATACCCATTTGACCAGCTCCGTCCCCATGTGTGCCCCCAGAAAAGCCAAGATCAGATACAGAATCTGCTTGATGGCTGGTGAAAGATTGCCATCCAGCACATTGCTCTCAATGACCCTCATGGGATCAATCGTTCCGCCCACGGCCGCGGCAAGCGCCCAGATTTTGATTTTGCCTGCGATATCCAGCATCGTTTGCGTAGGTGGCTGCAAGGCGATCACGGCCCCGACTCCTCCCAGCATAGCCCCGCCCAGCACAATGCCAAATGCAATGAAGAAATCCAGAATAGCTTTGGTTAAAAATGTACTCATCATGTCCCTCACTTTCTCACTTTTGGCTTGTGGTGATCTTCTGTGCCAGCTTCTATGGTTGCTTATGTCCTGACGATATGGCCTTGTGCCAAGCCTTGATCAGGCACGATAGAGCCTGTACTTTTATTGTATGGGCGCGAGGTGCCAGGTTATGATAAAATAGTTCCAAAGGGAACAGACATTCCTACCGATCTGTTCAACAAGCGCCGAAAGGATGCGAAGCGCATGAGTTCATTTGTTCACCTGCATACGCATAGTGAATATAGTCTGCTGGACGGTGCAGCCCGGATCACGGAGCTGGTCGAGCAGGCTGCTGCATACGGAATGAAGGCTTTAGCGCTGACAGACCATGGGGTTATGTATGGGGCTATACCTTTCTATAAAGCATGTCAGGCACGAGGCATTAAGCCAATCATTGGCTGCGAGGTCTATTTGACTGCAGGCTCGCGCAAGGAGCGTGGCAGCCGCAAGGATCAGCCTATTTATCATTTGATATTGCTCGCACGTAATATGAAGGGCTACCAGAATCTGATGAAGCTGTGCTCCATCGGTCATCTGGAGGGCTTTCATTATAAACCACGTATTGATATGGAAAGCCTGGCGACCTACGGTGAGGGCATCACCTGCCTGAGTGCCTGCTTGGGAGGCGAGGTACCGCAGCATTTGCTACATGGTCGGGAGCGCGAGGCGCGGGCTGCAGCGAAACGCTACAAGGACATCTTCGGAGAGCACTTCTACCTGGAGCTGCAGGATCATGGGCTGCCTGACCAGAAGCGAGTGAATGGACTGCTGGTCGAGCTGTCTCGTGAGCTGGACATTCCACTCGTATTAACGAATGATGTGCACTATCTGACGGGTCCGGATGCTGAGGTTCAGGATGTGCTTATCTGCATTGGCACGGGGAAGACGCTGGAGGATGAGGAGAGATTCCGTATTCCGACAGATCAGCTCTATATGAAGAGTGCTGAGGAGATGGCGCGCTTATTCCCGCATCTGCCAGAAGCGATGGCCAATACGGTGCGTATTGCCGACGAGTGCCAGCTGGAGCTGGAATTCGGTCATTATATATTACCAGCCTATCGTCCGCTGCCAGAAAGCACGTCTCCTGGCGAGTATCTGCGGTCTCTGTGTCTTCAGGGGCTGGAGGAACGTTATGCACAGGATATCCGCTGGCAGGATGAGGAGCAACGCAGACAGCTGGAGGAGCGGCTTGATTATGAGTTGAATACGATCGAGAGCATGGGCTTCAGCGACTATTTCCTGATCGTCTGGGATTTCATCGCTTATGCCCATCAGCAGGGAATTGCAACCGGGCCAGGACGTGGCTCGTCTGCTGGTAGCCTCGTAGCGTATGTACTCAAGATTACGAATGTAGATCCAATGAAATACCAGCTGCTGTTCGAACGCTTCCTGAACCCGGAGCGGATCAGCATGCCGGATATTGATATTGACTTCAGTGACGAGCGGCGGGATGAGGTTATCGACTATGTCGTTGCCAAATATGGCAAGGAGCATGTTGCTCAGATTATCACGTTCGGGACGCTTGCGGCCAGAGCGGCAGTACGTGACGTAGGGCGCGTGCAGAATGTTCCCTATGGCGAGGTAGACAAGGCAGCGAAGCTCATACCGGGCCAGATCGGCATTCATATCCGTAAGGCAATGGAGATCAGCGAAGGGCTGCGGGAGTTATATGAGACGAAGCCGGCTACCCGTGGGATGCTCGATATGGCGATGAAGGTAGAAGGAATGCCAAGGCATGCGTCTACGCACGCCGCAGGTGTCGTGATTTCGCGTTCGCCCCTGACGGATGCTGTGCCATTGCAGGAGGGAGGAGAAGGCGTCCCGCTCACCCAGTATGCCATGGAGAGTCTGGAGTCGATCGGCCTGCTAAAGATGGACTTTCTCGGCTTGCGGACGCTATCCATTATTGAGCGCAGTCTCCGATGGATTGGAGAGGAGTATGGCACGACGCCTGATTTTAATCAGGTCAGTGACGATGATCCGCTAACCTATGAGCTGCTTGGACGAGGTGAGACGACAGGTGTGTTCCAATTAGAGTCTGCAGGGATGCGCAGAGTGCTCAAGGATATGAAGCCAAGCAGCTTCGAGGATATTATCTCGGTGCTCGCATTGTATCGCCCGGGTCCAATGGAGTTCATTCCGAACTACATTCAAGCTAAGCATGGAGCGATAGAGGTTCGATATCCTCACCCTGATCTGGAGCCTGTCTTGAAGGATACTTATGGCATTATCGTGTATCAGGAGCAGATTATGCAGATTGCTTCCCGAATGGCGGGCTTTTCGCTGGGAGAGGCGGACCTGCTGCGTAGGGCTGTATCCAAGAAAAAGCGTGAGGTGCTTGACCGAGAGCGGGGGCATTTCGTGGCAGGAAGCATCAATAAGGGCTATACGGAGGCGGAAGCGGATGTGGTCTATGACATGATCGTTCGCTTTGCTGATTACGGTTTCCCGCGTGCGCATGCCGCTGCCTATGGCGTATTGGCCTTCCAGACAGCCTATCTGAAGGCTCATTACCCGGTTCAGTTCATGGCTTCCATGCTGACGGCCGTGATGGGGAGCCATCGCAAGGTGGCAGAGTATGTCGTGGAATGTCGACGCATGAATATGAAGGTGCTGCCACCAGACGTGAATGAGAGCGGTGTACTGTTCACGCCGGTAATGCAGAATATTCGATTCGGACTTGCAGCCATTAAGAATGTTGGTACGCAGGCTATGGAAAGTATTCTAAGTGAGCGGAAGGAGCGTCCTTTCGACAGCTTGCTAGATTTCTGTCGTCGCGTAGATCTGCGGGTGTGCAACAAGCGGGTGATTGAGTCACTGATCCAGGCAGGGGCCTTCGATTCTCTGCCAGGGCACAGAGCCCAACTACTGACGATGCTTGATGAGACGCTTGAGGCTGCCTTGAAGTGGCGCAAGGAGCGTGAGGATCTGCAAATTCAGCTGTTCGATTTCGATGTCCTGGAGACGCCGAACTGGGAAATCAACTATCCTGACGTACAGCCTTACAGTGCTAGCCAGCAGCTGGAGATGGAGCGTGAGCTACTGGGTCTCTATCTGTCCGGCCATCCACTTGATGACTGGGACGAGGAGCTGGTGGCTGCTGGTATAGACAAGCTCATGCAGCTGTCGGAGGCCACGGATGAGTCAGTGATCGTTACCGCAGGCATGGTTGTATCCATGAAGACGATTACGACGAAGCAGGGGAAAGAAATGGCCTTCATGGAGCTGGAGGATCAGATTGAGCGCTGCGAAGTCGTATTGTTTCCTGAAGTCTGGAAAAGAAGTCGTTCGCATGTGGAAAAAGGAGCGTTGCTCGCCATTCGTGCGAGAGTGCAGCAGCAGGATGAGGGCTTCAAGCTGCTTGCGGATGAGGTAGCTCCGCTGAGTGGAGAGCATCTACAGCGCCTGCTGTCCCGCCGGAGCAGCAGCTCCAGGCGTCCTGCCTCTGGACGTGCGCAGGGCAGTCCGCCTGCTGCTGTCACTGCAGCATCCGTTGCAGTACCCGGACAGAAGGTGTCCTCTGCCGTACTGGATCATGCTTCCCGTACAGATGGACGAAGTGCACAAAATGTCGACAGTCGTCATGAATCTGCATGGGTGAAGTCCTCGGGAGAGTCTGGTCAAAGGGTTACCAAGGCCCATGCCGCAGCCAGCCGTGCTATCGAGGGTGCTATTGGAGCTGGGACAGGCAGGGAGACTAACGACCAGGCAAATCTATCTGATAGAGCAGGAGTGGAGCAAGACAGAAAGAGTGGCTCGGATCAGCGAATCTTTATCAAAATCACCAAGGAGGCTGAAGGGGATGCTGGGCTGCTGAGCATGGTAAAGTCTGCACTGGAGAAGCATGAGGGAGATCTGCAGACGGTTCTTTTCTACGAAGGGAGCCAGCGCTTGCTTGCACTGAGTGATGCCTACCGGACCAAGCCTTCCCCGGAGCTGTTCCAACAACTGGAGAAGCTATTGGGCCAAGGCACAGTCCGTGTGAAGTAAGCTTATGGCAAGAACAATTCAGTAAGCTGTTGCATACACATGAGAACACCGGCTAAAAGTATCTCCGCAGCAACTTGTCCATGGGTGTTCATGGTGCGGAGCAGGGGGGAAGCTCATGTCACAACAGTATGCTGAGGCGCTTCTGAAGCGAAGAGGGGTCAAAATCGAGGACATTGCAGACATCGTCTATCATCTACAGAGCAAATATTATCCTGACCTGACGTTTCAGGAATGTGTGGATAGCGTCAGGTCCGTGCTTGGCAAGCGTGAGGTTCAATATACTTTGTATACAGGAATAGCGTTGGATGAGCTGGCGGAGCGCAAGCTGCTGCCAGAGCCTCTGCAGACCATTATGGAGGCAGATGAGCCGCTGTATGGCGTGGATGAGACGATGGCACTAGGGATTACCAGTGTATATGGTATGATTGGGCTAACGAGCTTCGGCTATGTTGACAAGGACAAAACAGGAATTCTGGAGCGTCTGAACCGAAAGACAGAAGGTATTCATGTTTTTCTGGATGATCTGGTAGCGAGTTTGGCGGCCGCAGCATCCGCCCGAATTGCCCACGGAAATGCACTGGCTCGCAATTATCCACCCCCTACATCTTAAATTTGAAATAGCTCCCGACCAGCTGTCGAAGCTTGTACGGCGGGCATTAGGAATGCTAATTGCCCTCTTGAAGGAAGAGGGCCTTTCTTGCGGGAAAAAAGTAAGGTATGTTATCATGAGTTCATTAATACGGACTCGAGAGACATTTGCCTAGGGGGTTACAAGGGTGTGGACGGTGATCTACATTGCACCAACTGCCAAAATGGCTGATATGATCAAGCTCAAGCTGTCTGATGAAGGTTTTATGGTGAAGACACGGGCCATAAGTGCCTCCAAGCAGCAATTTGAGATCCTCGTCCCTTCTGGAGAAGTGGAAGAAGTTCAGGAAGTGCTGAATGCCATCCTGCATCCTTAGACCTATGCACCCACGCACGAACAACTGGCATGAGGGAGATCAGGCTGACGCCTGTGCTGGCATTTATTTTGGAATTATAGAAATTATACGTGTTCAAACGCTCCAACAAAGTCTATAATCGCAAGACATACGTTCCACGGAGTGGGGACTACTTCCACGCAAGTTCTTCGAAAGACATGTTCCTAATATAGATTTTTTATGATGAAGACTTCCTTCATTGGCAGCTTCTATAGATCCTGGGCTGACAAATTAACGGCTGAAGAGGTGTAGTTGTGTTCAAAGATTTATTCCAGAAAAAAAGAAAATACGCAACGATTCCCGCAGAGCGGTCGCGTGGCGGCGAACAACCTGATACAGGTGATCGTCCCAAGCGTGAGATTCCTGAAGGGCTCATGACCAAGTGTGGAAAGTGCGGAACGATTCAGTATAGTAAGGAGCTGGAGAAGAATCTGAAGGTATGCCCATCTTGCGGGTACCATATGAGACTGAATGCTCTTGAACGGATTAAAATGACGTTTGATGATGAAAGCTTCATAGAATATGATGCTGATATGATCTCGGTCGATCCACTCAGCTTCCCTGGATACAGCTCTAAGCTGGAGCAGCAGACGATGAAATCGGGATTGCGTGATGCTGTTGTGACTGGAGAAGGCTTGATTGGTGGACAACCTGTGGTTGTAGCTGTAATGAGCTTTGACTTTTTCACTGGGAGTATGGGCTCTGTTGTAGGGGAGAAGATTACGCGTGCTATTGAGCAGGCCATATCCAAGAGACTGCCGGTGATTATTTTCTCAACCTCTGGCGGTGCACGAATGCAGGAAAGTATTCTTAGTTTGATGCAGATGGCGAAGACGAGTGCGGCTCTCTCCAGATTGGACGAGCAGGGTGGACTCTATATTTCTGTGGTTACTGATCCTACGACAGGTGGAGTATCCGCAAGCTTTGCTACGCTGGGAGATATTAATATTGCTGAGCCAGGCGCCGTATTTGGCTTTGCCGGTAGAATTGTCATTGAACAGACCATTCGGCAGAAGCTACCGGATGACTTCCAGACGTCAGAGTTCAATCTGCAGCATGGACAGCTGGATATGGTCGTTCACCGCAAGGACCTGCGCGGCACATTAACACAGCTACTTGAACTTCACAGCACGAAAGGGGTGTACTAGATTGGCGGGAGAATTGCCTTATGAGAAGCCTCTTGCGGAGATGCGCCAGAAGATAGAAGAATTGAAGCAATTTGGTCAAGAGAAGGGCATTGATTTCACGGAGGAAATCAAGCGTCTGGAGGAACGGTACGACCAGATGGCAGACGAGATTTACAGTAACATTTCAGCTCCACAAAAAATGCATCTTGCCCGTCTTCATCAGCGTCCGACTTCTTTGGACTTTATAGAGCTTATTTTTACCGATTTCATTGAGCTGCACGGAGACAGACTCTTCGGTGATGATCTGGCGGTGGTAGGGGGAATTGCCCGCCTGAATGGCACTCCCGTGACTGTAATCGGGCAGCAGCGGGGGAAGGACACCAAGGATAACATAGCCCGCTTCTTCGGAAGTCCGCATCCTGAGGGCTTCCGTAAGGCGCTGCGTCTCATGCAGCAGGCTGACAAATTCCGGCGGCCAATCATTACCTTTGTGGATACGAAGGGGGCTTATCCGGGGAATACAGCAGAAGAGAGAGGTCAATCGGAAGCGATCGCTCGCAATTTGCGGGAAATGGCCAAGCTTTCGGTACCTGTTATTTGTGTGGTCATCGGAGAGGGCGGTAGCGGTGGTGCCTTGGCTATGGCTGTCGGCAACCGCGTCCTCATGCTAGAGCATGCCATTTACTCTGCGATCTCTCCGAACGGAGCAGCATCTATTCTGTGGAAGGATGCCTCCAAGGCAGATCAGGCGGCTGAGGCGATGAGAATTACGGCTCAGGATTTGCTGGAAATGGAAGTCATCGAAGATATCATTCCAGAGCCGAAGGGCGGTGCCCACAAGGACTACGAGCTTGCCGCTGAAGCGGTGAAGTCCGCACTGGACCGTCACCTGAAGGAGCTATCCGTTATGGATGCTCATGAGCTCAAGGAAGACCGTTACCAGAAGTTCCGCAAGATTGGAGAATTCGGCTGGTACCAGCAACAGCAGAACGAGACCAGTGGTGAATTACAGCAATAAGCAGACTCCCTTTGCAGTAACAGGTTCAATAGAACCGGTTGCTGTGAAGGGAGTTTTTTTGTCCAAGTCTACCTTTCATCCATCGCTCCGATCAGCAGTGTGTTTTCTCTCATTGACGTGATTTTGAATATATGATAATACTAGAATACAATATGAAAATAATTCCATGTAAAATAATTATATATTTAAATTTATTTATTATTAATTCTTTATTTTGGGCGTTTATTTCGAAGGAGGGAGAGTGAATATGGCTGAGGAACGAATAGTAAGAGCTATTGAGCATCATAGACGTAAATACAGGGATGAGGTCCCCACTCGTCAGTTCGTTGAACGCGAGCTACATATCAAGCAGCAGCTATGGGAAAAGAAGGTCAGGCAACCCGTGGAGACGCTGAGATCATTCATTAAACAACGAGTTAAGAGTATTGAGGTGAATGAGCAGCATATGATCCTGACGCTGCAAGACCAGAGAAGGTACTACGTAGATGATGCGGATTACTATGCGATTACGTACAATCTGCTCCGGGAGGGGAGAGATCACGAACTCTATGAGACGGCGATTCGAGAGCTGGTTCAGCCCGGGGATACAGTGCTTGATCTGGGTGCCAACTATGGATATTACACGATACTGTTCTCCAAAGTGGTAGGCGAGAAAGGACAAGTGCATGCCTTTGAGCCTAATCAACGCACCTTTACAGAGTTAAGCGAGCATCTATCCTTGAATGAGTCAGAGAATGTAAGCGCTTATAATGTGGCCGTCTCGAATCAGAGCAAAGAGGAGACTTTGTTTTTTCTGGATGAGTCGCGTGCTCGTGCCTCTCTAAGAATGCAGAATGAGCATGCAGATCATGTACAGTCGACCCGTAGCGTTGCACTGGATTCCTTCTTCAAGGAGGTTGATCTTAAGCGCCTGACCTGCATGAAGATTGATGTGGAGGGTGCAGAGTTCTTGTGCATTGAGGGAGCACAGCAGACGATCAGACAGCACAGCCCTGTACTTTTGCTGGAGGTATGTGAGGCCCATCTGCTGCAATTTGGAGCTAGTGCACATGCCTTGTTGGAGAAGCTCAGAGACTGGGATTATGTATTTTTTGAAATGGTGCAGGGCTCTATTGTCCAAGTGGAGCCTGAGGTAGTGACCCAGCGGAGCAGCATGTCGGATCTCGTCTGTATCCGGCAAGGTACAGATTGCTGGAAGGAGAAGCTGGCTAGATTCGCAAGACGGGCGTAATAACCTGGATTCATTAGTAGCCTTCACACTTCGGACATTTAACCTGAAGGGTGCTCAATACAATGACGAGGAGAGAGAGCATGGAGCAATGGAAGGATTTCATGGCAGCATTTAAAAGTTGGGAGCATGAGTACCTGTATGCTTTTCCCGGCGTATCTGTAAGGTGTATGACTAACCAGGCAAATGTTAACGTTTACATCGAAGCCTATCTAAATGCCATGCCCAAGCATCCTTCAGCCTATGCCAGTCAGCAGGAGCATTATGTCATCCATCATAGGAATAGTCAGGCATTGCTGGAGCAAGCGCTGGAGCTGGCAGATCAATTGGAGCCAGAACACACACTTCACGTACACAAGAGTGGTAGCAAAGTGAATGTGTATCATGGGCAAGGCATACGGGTGTGCGTATGTACCGATGGCCACTATGTGGTAATCCAGCCAACGGAAGGAGACCTGCTATATGTCTGTACCCGAGAGGAGCCGCTGGTGGGAGGATCTTATCTGCTTCGGGTCATTCGCGAGTTAATTCTCAGACATGCAGAGAATCGGCAGGGAATTGTTATTCATGGTGCGGCTGCAGGCGGGATAGACAATGAAGGGGTACTAATTTGCGGAGATAAGGCTAGTGGCAAGACCTCCTTCTTGCTATATCTGCTCGGGCAGGGCTATGAATTTGTGGCAAATGACCGGGTGATCCTGCATCAGCAGCGCGGAGCCTTTAGCCTTGAATATGTGCCGCTGGCGATACGGGTCGGTCTGGGGAGCGCAGAGAGCTTTCCAGAGCTGGAGGTATGCCTGCAGGACTATAATTTCTCCCGCAAGCAGCCGGCTGAATGGCTGAACAAGGATGAGGATATTTTGCGGAAGATAGGTTCCTCCAAAAAAGCAGAGCTTAGCCCACAGGAGCTATCTAGCCTATTTGGGGTACCGACTTGCTCGGATTTTCAGCTCAAGAAGATCATATTCCCCAAGTTCGAGTATGCACTTCCTTATGCTCGAGCCTTCAGAATGGAGCAACAGGCAGCCCAAGAGGAGCTGTTAAAAGCATGTATGACCCCTCGCGATCCGAACTGGCTGACGCCTTGGCTGGTCAAGCGCGTGAAGCAAGATGCGGAGTTGGAGGCAAATGCTATTCAATTCATCACACAGCTTGTCGAACAGTGTGAGCTTATTCAGGTAGAGTTCGGTCACAATACGCTACGCTCAGCTGAGCACAATGAGCTGTTCGGAAAGAGCAGTGCATTGTGAAGCTCTATATCATTGGCTGCTCAGGCAGCGGGAAGAGCTATATGGCAGCCCGACTCAGCAAGCAGCACCAAATTCCGCATGCAGATCTTGATGATATTTTCTGGGAGGAAAAATATACTGTAGAGCGTGCTGCACAGCAGCGTGACGCCTACCTGTCCAATCTGCTGGGAGGGGAGTCGTGGATTATTGAAGGGGCTTATTTTGAGCCCTGGCTGGAGCCTGTGCTGTCCAAGGCAGACCAGATCATTTTCATACAGGAGCAGAATCTGTGCCTAATTAGCTGGAGAGTGCTGCGAAGATTTGCAGCCCGGCGCTTGGGTCAAGAGCCTCGGACCAGTGAGAATCTGAGAAGTGTCCTGCAGATGATCAGATGGACACGCGGAATTATCAAGCACCGACGATACGAGGAGTTCATTCAGCACGCACAGGATAAGGTTATTGTGCTGAAGGGTACACAGGACATTCAATCTTACTTGCATAATGATGGAGGCAGGATCCATGATCGAGGTCAAAGACTTGAACAAAACATTTAAGATTGCTCGCAGGGACGGAGGGACGATGTCAGCCCTGAAATCCTTCTTCAGCAATCGCTATACGACCGTGTCAGCATTGAACAATATCAGCTTCAATATTGCCGAGGGCGAAATGGTAGGCTATATCGGGCCTAACGGAGCGGGCAAGAGCAGTACGATCAAAATCTTGAGCGGTGTGTTGACGCCTGACAGCGGCACCTGTGTGGTGAATGGACGCACCCCCTGGAAGGAGCGGGTCCGTCATGTGCAGGATATTGGAGTTGTATTTGGACAGCGATCTCAGTTGTGGTGGGACATTCCGGTCATTGACTCGTTCCAATTGCTTCGGGATATCTACAAGGTCCCTGAGAGACAATTCAAGGACAATCTGAACATGCTGACAGACCTCTTGGATATCGAGCATATCATCAGGACACCTGCAAGGCAGCTGTCGTTGGGGCAGCGTATGCGCTGCGAGATCTCCGCTTCGCTGCTACATAGTCCAAGGCTGCTGTTTCTGGATGAGCCGACGATTGGTCTGGATGCCGTCTCCAAGAGAGAGGTGCGCAAGTTCATTTGGGACATTAACCAGGAGAAGAAGACGACCGTCATTCTTACCACGCATGACATGCAGGATATCGAGGCACTGACGAAGCGCATCATCGTAATCGGCAAGGGTGAAATTCTGCTCGACGGCTCCATCAATCAGCTGAAGGAAAGATACAACAAGCAGAAGGTGCTGACGATTGAATATACGGGGCAGGTGCCTACGATGTGCGATGGTCTGCGGCTCATCAAATCCTTGCCGGGGCATATGGATATTGCCGTCGATACCAGTACGATTTCCGCTTCGTCGGCCATTGCTTACTTATCTACTCAGGTACTGATTGAGGATATGACTGTGCTGGGCACTTCCATTGAAGAGATTGTGGTGGACCTGTACAGGGGGTTCGATCTATGAAGGTGTATTTTGCCTTTTTCAAGGTCCATACCGTGAATCTGCTGCAATACAAGCTTAGTGCATATGCGGGAATCATAGCCCAGGTGTGCTGGGCGTTAATGAATATTTTCTTGTACAAATCCTTTTATGACAGCAATAATGTACAGCTCCCCATGAGCTTCTCTGAGGTAGTCACTTATATGTGGCTGCAGCAAGCTTTCTTTACGCTGTTCATTACCTGGTATCTGGATCGGGAGATTCTATCATCCATCTCTAGCGGACAGATAGCATATGAGCTATGCCGTCCCAGTGACTTATACGATATGTGGTTTGTGAAAAACATAGCGAGTCGTGTGGCCAAAGCCTTGTTCCGCTTTATTCCGATTATCCTGCTGGCATTCCTGATGCCGCAGCCCTACCGATTAAGTCTTCCACATGACGGCGGGCAATTTCTGTTATTTTTGATATCCATGCTGCTTGCCTTATTCTTGGTGGTTGCTTTTTGCATGCTGATCTACGTCACAACCTTCTATACCATCTCCTCCACAGGAGTTCGGATGGTCATGTCGTCACTTGTGGAGTTTCTGGCTGGAGCGGTTATCCCACTTCCGTTCTTTCCGGATGCACTGCAGACGGTGATTAACCTACTACCATTCGCATCCATGCAGAATGTACCGTTCCGTATCTTCAGCGGGAACATTCAAGGGACTGATGCCTTGTACAGCATTCTTATTCAGCTATTCTGGCTGATTAGTCTGGTGTTGATCGGTAAGCTGGCCTTGCGGAGAGCGTTGAAAAATGTAGTGGTACAGGGGGGATAGACGATGAAATTATACATGGCATACATGCGGGTGTACTTCTATTCTGTCATGCAGCACAAGATGTCACTCACACTGACGATTATAGGACAATTTTTGACATCGTTTTTTGCCTTTCTCGGCCTGACTTTTTTGTTCGGCCGCTTTAATCAGGTGCTTGATTTTACATATGGTGAGGTGTTGCTCTGCTTTGCGACGGTGCTTATGGCATACTCGTTGGCAGAGTTCTTCGCCAGAGGCTTCGATACGTTCGATAACATGCTGGCTAACGGTCAATTCGACCGAATTATGGTGAGGCCGCGCAATGAGATCTTTCAGATCTTATCCTCGACCTTTGAATTAAGCAGGGTAGGGAGATTTGCCCAAGCGGTCATCATCTATTTGTACGCCATACCTAATAGCGGGGTCGTATGGGGGCTGGATAAGATTGCCGTTCAACTGCTGATGATTGTCTGTGGCACATTATTTTTTGCCACGTTATTTTTGCTGTATGCAGCCATCTGTTTTTTTACAACCCAGGGACTGGAGGTCTTCAATATTCTCACGGATGGGAGCAGGGAATTTGGCCGTTACCCGTTGTCGATCTACGGGAAGAGAATCCTGACCTTCTTTACGTACATTATTCCGTTGGCGTGTATTCAGTATTTCCCCCTATTATACCTGACTGACAAAAGTACCAGTGTACATCATGCGTTGTCACCTTTGTATGCTACCCTGCTGATTGTGCCTGTCTTCTGGTTATGGAGGCTAGGCATCCGACATTATAAGTCCACAGGGTCATAAATAAATACGAAAGTGAGGAGAGCCATATGGAGCTCAGTAAAGAGAATATCAAGCAATTGATCAGTAATGTAATAGAGGTGAATGGAGAGGAGGGGGTGGATACACCGCTTGTCATCGGGGAGGATGTCCCGCTTGATACCCTGGGATTGGACTCCATGAGCTTCATTCGACTGATTCTGGCGATTGAGCAGGCATTCGGGATTGAATTTGCGGATGAAGCTTTGATGATGGAGAACTTCGAGACCGTGAATAAAATTCTTGAGCATGTGGCGAAGGTGACTATGGTCCAGCCATCGCCATGAGAGATGGAGGTGTATGAAGGTTCACGCTCCAATCTAACATCCTGGGCTTCACACTTCATTGCTGCTATGAGTTCGTAATGAGCAAACATTTACGGAGAGGCTGAAAGGACGTGCTGAATGAATGAACACGGATGTTGAGGTATTATCCACTGAGCAGGAGATTGTGCTGCTGCTGGCCAGATTGACCTTCACGAAGGAGGAGGAGACACGGGTTCGCGTTCTGGTAGAGACAGGTCGACTCGATTGGTACTTCATACTGAATGCGTGCGCCAAGAACAAAGTACTGGGACTTGCTTGGGGCAACCTGCTTCGGCTCAGGCTAGAGCACCTGGTGGCCAAGCCCTTGTTACCCGTTATGAAATTTTATCATCTTGGTCTAAGGAAGCGTACGGAGAGCTACATTCTGGAGTCCAGGAAAATCGCTGAGGTGCTGGAGGCCAGCTCGATTCGCTATGCTCTGCTTAAGGGAGCTTATCTGGCCAAGCATATCTATCCGGATTATGGACTACGTAATATGAATGACATGGATATTCTAGTAGACCATGTAGATGTACCGAGGATAACGCTGGCTATGAAGGAGCTGGGCTATTGTCAGGGCGACTATGACAAGCCGACCCGAACGATCAGAGAGGTCAGTCGTACGAAGCAGATTCTGTGGAAGAATAAGATGAATAATATGTACCCCTTCTTGAAAATAGCAGATTCCGATTATATTAATTGCTTCAAGCTCGATTTCTGCTTCAGCCTTGATCTGGATCTGAAGAAGCAGGATGTTCGAGACATGCTGGAGCGGGCAGAGGGCGGCGTACTGCAGCCAGCCGATTTCTTCTTGCACCTATGCTGTCACTTCTATAAGGAAGCGACAAATCTGGCCTGGATTTATAATGTGAACGACCTCACGCTGATTAAGCTATGTGATATCCGCGAGTATATTTTGGCGCGAATGGATGAAGTAAGCTTACGGGAGACGATGACACAAGCGAATAAGCTTGGCTATCGTGAAGCAGTGTACTACACACTGTATTACTTGAAATCGATCTATAACGATGGTTATGAGGAGCGCTGGATGAAGCTGCTTGATGTGCAGGATATGCAGTTCCTTCAGGAATTTGGTCGTCAGGATTATGGGGAGAGCTCCGTGTGGCGAAAGAGCATTCAAGAGCGGATATTCTCCAGCAGCAACAAAGACGAGCTGGATGGCTTTGAGCCGAAGCACAGGCTACTTGAGGAATAGATAGCAATCAATCTGGAGATGCGAAGAGGGATAAGCGATGCTGAGAGTGATACTGGAAGGGATCACAGGCAGCGGGAAGACTACGCTCCTGCACCATATGCTGAGAAGGATGGTTACAGCAGGATATTCCAATATATATACGGCCTCCCAGCTCTATACCTCCTCACTCGTCTGGAGGGAGCAGGGAGCAGAGGTTCAGGATCGGATTTACTCCATTATGGACAATATTGTACGTAGTGTAGAGACGCTGGATCAGCAGTATTCAGAATATGGCGCAACTGATCCTTATCGGTCCTATCAATCTATCCTGGAGACCTTTCATTTGGAGAATTATATCAAGTCGTATTATCAAGATGAAAAGCTGCTCATGGAACTGGATCAGCGTCTTTATCGTGCAGGCTACAAGGTCGTCATGCTGCTGCTGCCCGACTCGGCGATTGAGGAGAGAAGTGTTCACTCCACTCGCTATTATCGGAATTCAGTAAAATGGGATCGCTATCTGGCGGGCCTTGGGCGGAACGATCGAGAGATTGCCACTTATTTTCAACGTCTGCAGGAGGCCTTGAAGCAGGAGTGTAAGCGCACTCATATGGAGGTGCTGACGATCGAGACCCAGGATATGGACTGGGAACGATATGCAGATGAGATTATGGAGTTCTGTGTAGGAACAGTTCGAAGCTGAGGTGATGATAGGTGAAGGTAGATATGCATATGCATACCACTTGCTCGGACGGCAGTCTTACACCAGATGACCTGGTCCAATACGCTGTCGAGCAAGAATTAAGGCTAATAGCAATCACAGATCATCATAGCGTAGAAGGCCTACTAAGCTTGAAGGATTCATATCTTGACAAGCTTCAGATCATACCCGGAATCGAGATCAATACAAGCAATCATCGCGAATTACATATTTTAGGGTACGATTTGGATATAAGCTCAAGTGTCTTGCACCGTTTTCTAAGCAAGCTCAGTCACTCCAGTCTTCGGGCGAATATGAAGCTGCAGGAGTGTCTACGGCAGCAGGGTATCTCGCTCGACGTATCAGGTTATAAGGGGCAGGCGGCTTTCCGTCGGAATCTGGCCTATGCACTCATGGAGCAGGGTCTCTGTTCGTCTCGGGAGGAGGCCAATGTGCTCTATCTCGATTACCGACAGCATCACATTACTCCGCCTTACAAGCCTACGGCGCAGGAGAGCATTCAGATTATTCGCGATGCAGGAGGTATTGCAGTGCTTGCTCACCCGGGACGGCTGGAACGGCATGAGGTCAATATTGTAGAGGTGGTAGAAGAGCTAATCTCCTATGGATTAGAAGGGCTGGAATGCTATCATCCGTCTCACAGCTTCGAGCAGCAGCAGCGCTATGTCGCGTTGGCCAGTGAGAAGGGGCTGTATCGCTCGGGCGGATCTGATTTTCATCACAAGGAGCATACGGATACTGGCATCAAGAGCTCGTCCCAGACCTGGTGGCTGGACAGCAGCAAGATCAATATTCTGGATGCCCTATGACAAGTGGGGAGAACACGCATGACGTATTCTGTGCTGATAGCTGTATATGTCTATATGCTGGTCCGAAATGTCATTTGTAGTCTGTTAGCAGCTAAATGGCTGTCTTACGAAAGACCAGTAAGCGTACAACGTCTGGATGTCCCGGTGTATCTGCTGATTCCGATGATGGACGAGCAGGTGATTGCCCGGGATACTTATTTGCATTTTCGAAGTCTTGTAACTCAGCGATCAGGCTGTGAGGTGCTGTTCATTACAACGGCGAGAGAGCGACAGAGAGAAGATATTCCGCATACGAATGAGGTGTTAAGACAGGCTCAGACCGCCTTTCCCTCGTCTGGAATACACATTCTTCATTATGAGGATGCGAGCGGTGTCATGGCTCATCAATTGAATTTTGCCGTGGAGCAGCTTCGGGCCAAGCATAAGGATGGGGATTTTTGGATTGGTATCTATAATGCGGATTCCAGAATTGATGAGCGCGTTCTGGATGATGTGGAGCATCAGGCTGCGCAGAAGGGACGTGAGTGCTGCTTCCAGCAATACAGCTACTTCCCGCTCCCGATCGGGGCAGCATCCCGCTCCAATGTCAGCAGTGCCGCACAGTGGCAAAATCGCTGGAGCGTCCTGTTCGAGCTGACTCGTGTTCGTTACCAAGTGGCTTTTGTCCGCTTGTGGAGTAGCCTTCCTCGTAGCTTGGGTCCGATAAAAAGAATGCTGGAGATTATGGGCGAAAAGATGAATTATGTCATTGGCCATGGCTTCTATGCACACAATGAGGTGCTTGGGCGAATGGGTGGATTCCCGGAGGAGACCATCAACGAGGATGCTTGTCTGGGATATCGGTTGAATGTACATCGCATCCCTATATACCCGGTCCCGATCCTGGAGCAAGCCGAATTTACGAATCGGATTTCGGTCTATATCCGGCAGCAAAGTGTATGGTTCAATGGGCCGTTTCATGCTTTTAAATATTTCACACAGCTTCTCCATCAAGGCGAACGGACTGTCTGGGAGACACTAAGAGCGGCTGTACTGGCTACTAAACTGTTTCTGATGGCGATCTACTGGTTGTTCTCTCCGTCTGTGCTGCTTCTGGTGCTTCCAATCTGGAGTACGCTTCTCTTCGGCTGGTGGGGCTGCGCGGCTTCCATTTTGTTCATTTTAGCTTATCTACCAGGAGTTCATTATCTCATTGCGCGTCTCATCCAACAGCACACCCGACAACACACTTCAGATCAAGTCGTGCTGCCACGACCATCACTGTACTGCGTATCAGCTTATCTCATTCATTGCTGGGGACCTTGTCTGAATATAGCTCAGCAGCTTCGAGGCCGCAATAACAAGACTGAGAAGTATAAGACGCAGCGCAATGAAATTCAGCATGCTGACGCGCAGTTGTCTGACGGTGGAAGAACTATACAGGAACGGGAGCTGATCTGAAATGGAACGGGTCATTTCGGTGGTTACAGGTGCTGGAGGAACGTTGGGAGGTGCGGTCTGTAAGCATTTGTGCGAGCAGCAGCATGAGGTCATCGGGATCATCCGACCAGGTGGCACAAACCCCTCGGAACACGAGCGGATGAGGCTGTTGGAGGTGGATTTGGAACAGAGCTGTACTCTATCGGACCTGTCCAGAGGTCTGGAGACGATTGCGGATTTCAGTAGGGTGGAGCGCCTGAATGTTATTCATACGGCAGGTGTCTACCGAAAATGCTCGCTACCCTATACCGCGGACGAGCTTCTTACCTGGGAGCGGATGTTTCAGGTTCACTGCATGTCACTGGCGGCTATTGTAAGTACTCTCTTTCCCTACTTTGTGGCTTGCAGACAAGGAAGCATTGTGGCGGTGTCCAGCAATCTTGTCCATCGTGTCAATCGGCACAGTGCACCTTATATTGCAACAAAGGGTGCACTAGAGGCTTTAATCAGACAATGGGCTTATGATCTCGGACCTTATCAGATTCGGTGCAATTGCATCGCTCCGGGTTATTTTCAGAGTGAGCTGAACCCGGATATAGGGTTAGAGCAGGAGGAGCGCATCAAGAGTAACACCCCTCTTGGTAGCATCGCTACGGGAGAACAGATCGAAGCAGCCATCTATGCCTTTGTGACGGACAGCATGAACTGGGTAACGGGACAGACCATAATTGTTGACGGGGGGAATAGCGTTGGGTATTAATGAGCTTTCGGCATTTCCTAAATATATCGAATTTCAGACGCAATCGTTCTGTAATGGACAGTGTGCTCCATGTCCTTATAGCTCCACCGAAAAATGCTTCACACCAGCACGGATGAGTGATGAGGGAATCGACCAGATTCTGACGGAGCTTGCGGCACATAGCCATGAGGTTGTCCGTGCCATTCCATACATGAATAATGAGCCCACATTGGACAGAAGGTTCTTGTCCGTATTGCGCAGGCTTAAAGAGAGCGGAATTTTCGTAGAGGTCTCCTCCAATACGTCTGGTCTCAACGAAGAATTGATCGAAGCGATCCTTCAGGAACGGCTCATTGATGATTTTAGAATCAGTTTCTTCGGAGGAACGGAGGAGCTATACAAGGAGCTGATGCCCGGATTGAATTTTCACAAGACAGTAGACAGAATCAAGCATCTGCTAGAGCGAAATAAGACGAGCGGTCTGCCGATCGACATACAACTGGTAGCCATCCTGTGTCCATGGGTGGATATGGAGGAGAATGTGAGAAGCATTGAGGAACTGTTCCCCGAGGCCAAGCTCCATTTGTTTGGATTCCTCGATCGAGCAGGCAGTGTGGAAGGACATGGGAACGCCAAGAAGCTGGCTCCGATTACAGGTATGGAGCAGAATCCATTGGCAGGCTGCCAGCTGCTAAGACCGTTCGAGCGAATGAACATCTTGGCTAACGGAGATGCGATCATTTGCTCGCAGGATTGGAGACGGGAGGTCGTGCTGGGTAACGTACTGGAGAGTAGCATTGAGGATGTGTGGCACAGCGCGAGAGCCAACGAGATCAGGCAGTATGTCCGTGGGGAGACAGAAGGACTGCCATCGGATTTTATCTGCACGCGCTGCAAAGCTGCTCTTCTGAAGCCAGAGTTCGGGGGAGGCAGTAATTTTACGGGCGATCGATATTTGGATGAATCGGGCAGGAAGGCGATCGTGCCCGGTCAGAAGGCAGGGATATAACGATGGTTCAGATTCCCGCTACATCCAACGATCCATTCGTAGATAATGCAAGCAAGCTGTGTGCTGAACGGGACGTCTCTTTATTAGAGCTACTAGCCTTACAGGTGGAGTCTCACCCGGAGCGCATTGCTGTCCAATTCCAGGGGAACACGATGACCTATCGCGAACTGGATGAGGCCTCCGAGCATATGGCCCATGCTTTGCTGCAATCAGGAGTAAGCCCTGCTGACCTTGTTGGCATATGGACCCGTCGAGGCCCAGAAATGCTCATTGCGATGCTGGGTGTGATGAAGTCGGGTGCAGCCTTCCTCCCGATTGATGCTCAATTGCCGCCTGCCAGGGTTGCGTATATGCTGGATAATGCGCAAGCTCCATTTTTACTGATGGATGAGGGCTTTCCGAATGTAGATGAGCTTCGAGCGGACGCTAACATTCTTCATTATCGGGAAATGGAGCAGTTAGAGGTGAGAGAGACACCGGATGGTCCAAGTTGTTGTCCTTCCGCTCAGGCTCCAGGGGAGCTTGCTTATGTCATGTACACCTCAGGCTCGACGGGTCTGCCCAAAGGGGTCATGATTACGCGACAGGGGCTGCTCAATTTCATATTGGATTTCCGTGCAGCCATAGATTTCGAACATCTTGATACGTTCTTGTGTCTTGCACCGATGTCCTTCGATATCTTCATGGTTGAAACTATACTACCGCTGACAATGGGTAAACGCGTTATCATCGCAGAAGATCGGCATCGCCAGAACCCGTTGTTACTGGGAAGGCTCATTGCAGATGAGCAAATTGATTTCATTCAGATGACCCCCTCGGCTATGTCGATGCTGCTGGGCTTTGAGCGTGTTCAGGAGCATATCCGCCAAGTGAAAATGATCCTGATTGGCGGGGAGCCATTCCCGCTCCCCTTGCTGCGCCAGCTACAGGAGCTGACAGAGGCTACAATCTACAATGTATATGGGCCTACAGAGGGGACGGTGTGGGTAGCTGCTGGCAATCTCACGAATGCGGAGGAGATTCATATCGGAGCGTTCCTTCGTCATACTGGACCCTTGATTCTAGACGAGCACGGTAAGTCGATTGAAGATGGACAGACAGGCGAGCTGTACATTACCGGAGAATGTCTGGCTCGGGGATATATTCGAAATGTTGAGGAGACAGCAGCCCGATTCCTAGTATATGAGCATCAGGGGAAGCAGCTACGGGTGTACAAGACCGGGGATTTAGTGCGCAGGCAAGCGGACGGTAACCTTTGCTTTATCGGAAGGGTAGACCATCAAATCAAGCTCAAAGGACGGCGAATGGAGCCTGAGGAGATTGAGAGGGCGATGCTGTTGCATCCATTGGTTACACATGCTGTTGCAGGTGTGGATGATCAGGCACATACGCCTTTCTTATTCGCTCTCTATACCAGCCAGGAGCTTGTGTCAACAGAGCAATGGAGAGCCTTCCTGAAGGATAAGCTCCCGCATTATATGATACCTCGGTCTTTTCATAGAGCAGATGCATTACCGTTGAACCATAATGGCAAAGTTGATCGAAAACAATTGAAAGGAGCGGGTTACCGTGTATATTGCAGTCATGAAGTCGAAAATACATAAGGCGACTGTGACGGAGGCAAATCTTCATTATGTAGGTAGCATTACTATTGATCAGGCCATCCTGGATGCGACGGAGATTCTCTCGAATGAAAAGGTACAGGTAGTAAATAACACCAATGGTGCCCGCTTGGAGACCTATGTCATTGCTGGTGAGCGAGGCAGTGGAGTCATCTGCTTGAATGGAGCAGCAGCAAGACTGGTGCAGCCCGGAGATGAAGTTATCATTATCTCCTATGCTTATATGGAGCGGCAAGCAGCAAAATCCCACGAACCCATTATTGCTTTTATGGGCCACGGCAATCGTATTGAGCAGCTACAGAACAAGGAAATACATGGAGAGTTCTATCCTGCACAAGGAAGTGAAAAGCGATGAACGACCTCGTACGAATGGGTGTCGTGGGTATTGGCAGCATGGGCATCAAGCATATGAAGTATTTATTTGAGAACAAAATCAAAGGCTGCAGGCTTACAGCTGTCTGTGATCATAATCTTCAGGTGATGCAAGAGCTGAGTGGGCAATACGGGACAGAGATCAAGCTGTATTCCAGCTATAAGGAAATGCTTCAATCGGGGGAGCTAGACGCCGTCCTGGTGGCTACCCCCCATCTGAGCCATCCTGAGATTGCGACCTATGCGATGAAATGTAATTTACATGTGCTGCTAGAGAAACCAGCGGGCATTGATGTGGCAGAGGTAGCTGCCATGAATGCAGAGGCGCAGGCCAGAGGGATTGTATTCTCCATGATGTTCAACCAGCGGACCATCCCGATCTATCAGCAGGCCAGAGAGTTGATTAGGCAAGGGAAGCTAGGCGAGCTGCGAAGAACGAACTGGGTTGTGACGGATTGGTTCCGCACCCAACGCTATTATGACTCGAATAGCTGGAGAGCGACCTGGCGCGGTGAAGGGGGAGGAATCCTGATCAATCAGGCGACACATCAGCTGGATCTGTGGCAATGGATGTGCGGGATGCCTAGCCGTATTCGTGCTTTCATATACTGTGGCAAGCATCGGATGATTGAGGTGGAGGATGAGGCGACTATCTATGCGGAATACGCCAATGGGGCGTCGGGACTATTCATCAGCTCTGTATCGGAATATCCAGGAACCAATAGATTGGAGATTATTGGATCTGAGGGTAAAATTGTAATCGAGAAGGACATTCTCCAATTTACCCAATTAGCGCAAGCAGACGATGTGTTCAATAAGCACGAGCAGGATATGTTCGCCAAGCCGCAGTATGTTGAACAGTCCACCCCGGTGTCCTATCAGAAGTTCGAGAGACATCAACTGATTACACAGAATTTCATTGATGCCATTCAGGAAGGCAAGCCCTTGATTGCGCCAGGGGAAGAGGGACTATGCTCTTTGCGGATTGTGAAGGCAGCCTATCAGTCCGCTTCGGAAGATTCTTGGTGCAATCTATGAGCAGGAAGATACTCCCGATACAGTTCCCGCCCGTTAACAACTGCTATAGCTCTTCAGCTGGACTTACAGCCGTGCTGCAGACCCACGCTTCTGGTCAAGAGATGATGCTTATGAACAGCATTTTTTTATATGTAAAAAGCAACAATGTCCTGAAATACGCTGTAGTGGAGAGAGCAAAGCTGGGAGAGCAGCTGGAGATTATCAGTCAGCAAGCCTTGGAGACGAAGCTTATTGAGCAGATGTCTGCCTGGATTTGTGAAGAGAAGTACATATTCATGTTCTTGGATCATTACTTTCTCCGGGATAGCAGTAGATTTCAGCGTCAGCATTTTCTCCATGATGTCGCCTTAGTCTATGGATATGATGAAGAGCGCGGGGTGTTTGCTGCTGCAGATAATTTTACAAATGGGAAATATGGCTGTCTGGAGCTGTCCTATAGTGAAGTGGAGCAGGCTCGATGCTTGAGTGGAGAGAAGATGTTACAGGAGAAAGTCTTTAATATATTACTGTTTAATATGAGTAAAATGAGAGAATACTATATTGATACGCGGAGAATAAAGCAATTACTTATGGACTATCTGGACTCCAGCTGTAAGCATGTGCTTCAGATGAACGACAGCTTTATCGATGACAACGTGTTCGGCTTTCATTTCCAGCACCAGAATTATGATGTATCGCGCACCGTATACGGGATCGGTATCTACGATTGGTTAGTAGGATATCTGAATCAAGGGGCTTCAGCGGGCATCAAGCTTGACATTCGGCCCTTCCATCAGCTGAGCAATCATAAGGCAGTCCTGATCATGCTAATGAAGCATCTTGCCGCAAAGTATGGGCTGCACTGCGAGCCAGCTTGGCTGGACATACTGGAGCAAATGCGTATCAAATGTCTGGTGAACGAGCAACTGGTCTTAAAATATCAAATCGAGCGTAAAGAAGAGTATATAAGACTAATAAGACATAACCTTGATGGCATTCGAAAGAGTGAAGCACAGGTTATTCAGGAATGTATTGGAAAACTGTAACCTGATTTGATAAAAAAGTGACCGCATGCCTATACAAATGGGTAAAAGTATAGTAGATTTAATTGTTGGAAAAAGATATAAAGACAGACCTTTTTGAAGAAAACGGAGGAAACCCACAATGCGCAAAACAAAGATTGTATGTACGATCGGCCCTTCCAGTGAGTCTTTGGAAAATCTGAAGAAGCTCATCATGGCAGGAATGAACGTAGCCCGTCTGAACTTCTCCCACGGTGATTTCGAGGAGCATGGCAACCGGATCAAAAATATCCGTCAGGCTTGCAAAGAGCTTGGTAAGAATGTTGCTATTCTGCTCGATACAAAGGGACCAGAAATTCGGACTGGAAAGCTTGAAGTTGAACCAATTGAATTGGTTCAGGACGAATATGTGACACTGACCACGGAAGAAATTCTGGGCAACAAAGACCGCATCTCGATCACATATGCCGATCTTCCTTCCGATGTTGAGCCTGGTTCCACGATTCTGATCGACGATGGTCTGATTGGACTCACTGTTGTAGAGGTTGCATCTACTGAGATTAAATGTCTCATTGTGAATGGTGGTACGATCAAGAGCAAGAAAGGTGTTAACGTACCTGGCGTAAACATCTCTCTCCCAGGGATCACCGAGAAAGACGCCAATGATATTCTGTTCGGAATTGAGCAGGGAGTTGACTTCATCGCTGCTTCCTTCGTGCGCAAAGCTAGTGACGTGCTCGAAATCCGTGAACTGCTTCAGAAGCACAATGCAGGACACATTCAGATTATTTCCAAGATTGAGAACCAGCAAGGTGTGGATAACCTGGATGAGATTCTGGAAGCTTCCGATGGCCTGATGGTAGCTCGTGGTGACCTGGGCGTAGAGATCCCTGCGGAAGAAGTACCACTCGTACAAAAACGCATGATCGAAAAGTGTAACGTAGCTGGCAAACCGGTTATTACGGCTACACAAATGCTGGATTCCATGCAACGCAATCCTCGTCCGACAAGAGCCGAGGCAAGTGACGTAGCGAACGCAATATTTGACGGAACAGATGCAATCATGCTCTCCGGTGAGACAGCTGCTGGTAAGTATCCGATTGAATCCGTACTGACCATGGCTCGCATTGCTGAGAAAGCAGAGTCTGCATTGAATTACCGTCAACTGTTCAAGAAGCAAAGAACAGCTCAAGAGATCAGCATCACTGAAGCGATCAGCCAATCGGTAGCGATCTCGGCACTGGATCTGCACGCTAAAGCAATCCTGACTTCCACGGAATCAGGTACGACAGCACGCATGATCTCCAAATACCGCCCAGAAGCTCCAATTGTAGCTGTTACCAACGATGAGAGAACTATGCGTCGTCTGGCTCTTACTTGGGGTGTAGTAGCGGTAGAAGGACACGCTTGCGACACAACGGATGCGCTGTTCAACAATGCGATGGAGGGCGGCCTGAAATCCGGTATCGTGAAGGATGGCGACCTGGTAGTCATTACAGCAGGTGTTCCACTCGGACGCTCCGGATCTACGAACCTGATCAAGATCAGCCAGGTTGCAGCGAACGTATAAGACTGGACGTCGTTAGACGAATGAATCTGGTCCATACATTGCATAATTACTGAATACTTCAGGGAACGCCCCGGCAGTAGAGAAATCTACGCCGGGGCGTTTTTTTGCGTGCGGTAGCTTGCACCCTCGGACTATCTGGCAGTAGAGGCCCTGCTCCTGGTCATCTTTAATGCAAGACAGCATCAAAATCGGATTCATCCAGGATGGGCTACGGTCTCCTGCTCAAGCCTCTGCTTGCTCCACTCGTTGATCAGGGCTGTAAGCTGCTCACCTGCTGGTGTTAACGACTCTGCACGGTTATGCATCCATACCTGATAGCGATACAATGGCGAGCGATTGGTTCCCTGTCCCGTTGATATCGCTTGCCAGTTGATTGCTTGTGGCAGTTGGGATGAAGCGATGCGTGGATAGAAGGAGATCAGGTTAGCGCTCTGCACCATGCCGGCCAGTGCCTGAGTGGAGTTCATTTCTAGTCCAGCGTTGTAGCTCAGCTCCCGATACTCGCACCAGCGCTGCGTGAACTGACCTAGCTGGCTGCTAGCATCCTGAACGATTAATCGGTCCGCCTTCATTTGCTCCTCAATCCATTGTTCTGTAATCGGAGACTTCATAATCCCGCGTTCAGTGATGCTGTGCTCTGTGGTCTGATGCTCTCTACCTTGATCCTCAGTAGCTCTATGTTCTCTATTGTAAGAATCCACTGCAGCCTTCCCAGTGTGATCATTCACAGTTTGTATAATACCAATCTCGTCCTCCAGAATGATGCTTGAACTAAGACCAAGGGAAGCATCGGGTTGCTCGTGTGTGAATCCAATGTCAACCTCTCCGGCAGCCAGCATCGACAGAATGTTCTCTCTTGTCTGGACCATCAGCTTCACAGTTGCTGCGGGGTACCTGCCTGAATAATTCGCAATAAGTGTCGGCAATATAAAATTACCGGGAATATCCTCAGCAGCTATTCGTATTAGAGTTGCATGTTGAGTAGTGTAGTCCTTTAACGCCTGTCTGGCGGATGATTCCAGCGTGGTAATCTGCTTCGCATAGCTGAGCAGCACCTTGCCAGCACCTGTGAGACTTGTCCTGCCGCGGCCGATCTCGAATAAGCGGACTCCAAGCTCCTGCTCCATTTTTTTCATGTGAAAGGACACGGTTGGTTGCTTCAGCTTCAGTGACTGTGCGACCTCCGTTACTTTATGATATTTGTCGATGAGGACAAGTATCTGCAATTTGAGTATATTCATCTATCCTTCTACACCTCATGTGTGAATTGTTCATTTCCTGATAACCCCAAAAATTTAAATGGATGATAGAAAAAAACGAAGTTACATAGATATTTTATATATAAAAGAATAATTTATCTATGATTATTTAATATTATTTTTACAAAACGATGTTTTTAACCTAACATTCGATTTCTACAATGTAGAAGTGCTGATGGGAATAAACAAAAACCGTCACTTATTAAGGGGAGGACAAGTACAATGTTGAAAAAATGGCCGTTCATTCTGATGACTCTAACTATGGTGTTCCTGCTGGCTGCATGCGGATCAGGCACGAACAACGCGAGTCAAGGTGCGGGAGAAACACCAGCAAACAACGCAAGCAGCAGCTCGGAGACACCAGCGCTTAGCGGTAACGTTCTGGCTGTAGGATCCAGTGCACTTCAGCCGCTAGTAGAGCAGGCTGCAGAGAAGTTCATGGCTGTAGAAGAGTATAAAAATATTTCTGTACAAGTTCAAGGCGGCGGTAGTGGTACGGGTCTGACGCAAGTATCCGGCGGACAAGCGGATATTGGTAACTCTGACGTATTTGCTGAAGAAAAGCTGGAAACTGGCGCAGATGAGCTGGTTGACCACCTGGTAGCAGTAGTAGCAATGTCCGCAGTAGCTAACCCACAAGTTGGCGTGGACGGCTTGACTAAGGACCAACTGGTTGGTATCTTCACTGGTAAAATCAAGAACTGGAGCGAAGTTGGTGGAGCGAATCAAGAGATCGTAATCATCAACCGTCCTAGCAGCTCCGGTACACGTGCTACTTTCGAGAAGTACGCTCTGGGCACAAAAACTGAAGATCTTCCAGGCTCCATTCAACAAGATTCTTCCGGTACAGTAAAAAAGCTGGTTGCTGAAACTCCAGGCGCTATTGGTTACCTTGCACTGTCTTACCTGGACAACACAGTAACTGCTCTGAAATATGATGGTGTTGAAGCTACTGTAGAAAAAGTAGAATCCGGTGAATATCCAGTATGGGCTTATGAGCACATGTACACTAAAGGTGAGCCTGCTCCACACGTAAAAGCTTTCCTGGATTACATCCTGTCCGATGAAATTCAAAAATCCGATGTTGTTGATCTTGGCTACATCCCGATGAGCGGTATGAAAGTATCTCGTGATGTAGACGGAAATGTCACCAACAAATAATCCGGCTTTGATCTGGATCGTATAACGAAGAAGAGGCGGAATTGCTCCGCCTCTATTCTTCGGTTATAAGACGGTATACGATGTGATATGAAGGGAAGGCATCCATGGAACAAAATAAACAAGCCCAAGACGTAAGATGGAAAGAAAAACACTTTTGGGAAGAATGGACCGGCCGGTTATTGACGTCGGTTTGTGTCGTTTTTCTGATTGCTGTTATCATCTCTATAGTTTACTTTGTCGCTTCTAAGGGAGTGGCCACCTTCTATGTGAATGGTGTCAGTATTAAAGATTTCTTCTTCGGTTCCAAATGGGCACCGGATGGAGAGCCGAAGCTTTATGGTGCGCTACCGTTTATTACGGGTTCATTTCTAGTCACCATATTGGCGGCCTTGATCGCAAGTCCGCTTAGTCTATGTGCCGCGCTATTCATGACAGAGATTATGCCGAAATTTGGCAAACGTATCTTGCAGCCGGCTATTGAACTGCTCTCCGGAATTCCATCCGTTGTCTACGGATTTATCGGTCTGTCTGTACTTGTTCCGTTGCTGCGTAATATTTTTGGTGGTCAAGGGAACGGGATCTTGGCAGGCTGTCTGGTTCTGTCGATCATGATTTTGCCTACTATTACTAGTATTATGGCTGATGCGTTGGCATCACTGCCTAAAGGATTGCGCGAATCCTCCTATGCCCTGGGTGCAACCCGCTGGCAGACGATTGCACGAGTTGTTGTGCCGACGATGCTGCCTGCATTGCTGACAGGTATAGTTCTTGGTATGGCACGTGCTTTTGGAGAAGCACTCGCTGTGCAGATGGTTATTGGTAATGCACCGCATGTGCCTACATCCCTGCTGGAATCAGCTTCTACCCTGACGAGTGTCATTACCCTCAGTATGGGCAATACGGCTATGAACACGGTGCATAACAATGCTCTGTGGAGTATGGCTTTGGTTCTCCTGCTCATGACCTTTGTCTTCGTACTGCTGGTAAGAATGCTTGAAAGGAGAAACCGAATTTCATGATGAAGGCAAAAACGATAAATAAGGTCGCCACAGTAGTCATTTGTTTTTTTGCTCTACTCATTGTAGCGATTCTGGTAGGACTCATCGGTTATATTCTGTATCGAGGAATCAGTCATATCTCATGGGACTTCCTGACAAGCGCTCCTCAGACACTACGAGCTGGTGGCGGGATCGGACCGCAGCTATTTAACTCGGTATTCTTGCTCATTCTGACCTTGCTGATCACTATCCCATTGGGATGGGGTGCAGGGATTTATATGGCACAATATGCAAGACCAGGCCGGGTGACGGATTTCATCCGCCTTACGGTAGAGGTACTGTCCTCTTTCCCTTCTATTGTAATTGGTCTGTTCGGCTTGCTTCTGATTGTAAATACCTTTAATCTGGGCTTCTCTCTCTTGTCCGGTGCACTGGCGTTAGCGATCTTCAATCTACCATTGATGGTGCGTACGACAGAACAGGCACTGCGGGCTGTACCGAAGGAGCAGAAGGAAGCGGGTCTCGCATTGGGATTGTCCAAGTGGAAGATCATCACCTCCATTCTGATGCCAGCAGCACTGCCAAGTCTTATGACAGGTACAATCCTGTCTGCAGGCAGAATCTTCGGGGAAGCGGCTGCCTTGCTCTTTACAGCAGGTATGACGACACCTCCATTAGATTTCACGGATTGGAATCCACTGAGCCCACGGTCGCCCATTAATCCGCTGCGTCCTGCGGAGACACTTGCCGTTCATATCTGGAAGGTTAACAGTGAGGGTGTAGCACCCGATTCAGCACAGATCGCTGCAGGAGCATCTGCAGTTCTCGTTATTCTCGTGCTGGTGTTCAACCTCTCCGCTCGATTTATCGGTAAAGTAGTCTACAGAAAGCTTACAGCAGCCAAGCGCATGGATTAAAGAAAGGATGACAATACGATGGCACAACCCTTTAGTACTGAAGATTTAAGTATATATTATGGACAATTTGAAGCGGTCAAAAAGGTCAGCCTAGAGTTCCCTGCGCAGACCGTGACGGCGCTAATCGGCCCTTCAGGCTGCGGAAAGTCCACTTTCCTGCGCTCACTTAACCGGATGAACGACGAAATTGCCTCTTCTCATACCAAAGGGCATATCTGGATGGACGGGAAGGATCTGAACGATCCGTCTACCGACGTCATCAAGCTGCGTCAGCAGATCGGAATGGTATGGCAGAAGCCGAATCCGTTCTACAAATCCATCTATAACAACATTGCCTTCGGACCTCGCTACCGTGGCGTCAAGAAGAAGAGCCAGCTGGATGAGATTGTGGAGAGCAGTCTTCGTCGGGCCGCCTTGTGGGATGAGGTTAAGGATCGACTTCATGATTCGGCTCTCGCTCTGTCTGGTGGACAGCAGCAGCGTCTGTGCATCGCGCGGGCACTGTCGGTCAACCCGAGCATTCTACTGCTTGATGAACCTGCATCTGCACTCGATCCTGTCTCGACAGGTAAGATTGAGGAGCTGATTACAGAGCTGAAGAAGGATTTGCGAATTGTAATCGTGACTCATAACATGCAGCAGGCGGCGCGGATTTCTGACTTTACGGCGTATTTTTACATCGGTACACTCGTCGAACGGAACAATACCAAGAACATGTTCACGAATCCCGAAAATGAGCTGACCCAGGAATATATTATGGGTCGATTCGGTTAAATGAGACAGGCCGCCTTTGGTGTGGCCTGTCTGTTATATGAGGTCAGTCAGATGCTTTTCTCTGGCTGGCCTATTTTGTTTTTAAGTTCATAGAATTTATGGCGTTATTCTTATTAGCTATTTTGTTCCTGGCATGCAAATATGGTTTAATGGATACATAGCTATGTAATGAGAGAACAAGCGCAGCTTGACCAAGAACAGGAGAGGGACGACATGACAGAAGAAAGAGAACAGGGGGGACGGTGGTCTTCGGTTGAACTGCGTGTGCATTACGCTGAGACTGATCAGATGGCTGTCGTATATCATGCCAATTATGTAAAATGGTTCGAAACGGGACGAACTGAAATGCTAAGAGAAGCCGGCTTGACCTACCGAATGCTGGAGGAACAGGGTGTGTTGCTTCCAGTGCTTGATTTGGCTGTTCACTATCGCCAGCCGGCACGTTATGATGACCGTATCGTTGTCTATACACGAATCAAGGATATGTCGAAATTACGACTAACCTATCAATATGAAGTAAAGCGTATAATGGATCAGAATGAGCCTTCCTTACCTAGAGAACAAGGCGAGCTGCTTGTCACGGGAGAGACATCTCATGCTTGGCTAAGCCAGGACTGGAAGCCGGTACGATTGGATAAAAGGTTGCCCGAGGTGTATGAGCAATTACTCGCATTATATAAGGAAGGGGAGGAATAAGAGCATGTTAAGACCAATTTGGCTGCTAATGCTATTGATCCCCGCCGCTGAGTTGTATGGATTCATCTGGCTCAGTAATCAGATCGGTGCAGGCAAGACCATTCTGCTGATGCTGTTCACGAGTATCATTGGTGTCGCTATGATGCAGTTCGAGGGACGCAAAGTCATTGCAGATGCCCAGCGCGCTATTAATCGTCAACAAATGCCTGGCAATAAGATGCTGGATGGCTTATGTGTATTTATCGGTGGTACGATGCTGCTAATCCCTGGCTTCATTACGGATATCATTGGATTTACGGTGGTGTTCCCGTTGACCCGACCCATCTATCGAATGCTGCTCTACAAATGGGTGGAGAAGAAAATGAAAAACGGCAACATCACTTTTTTTCGGCGCTTTTAATAAGCAGCCGAATTTTTTTTGATAAAATGAAAAAAAAATTAAAAAAACTACTTACAAAAAATAAGTTTGTATATTATAATAACAAATATACATAATGTACTAATGTGATATTTCGTACACTTGTGAATATGGAAAATGAGACTTACATACGAATCTCAAAGGAGATAGGAAATATGAGCGATTTGAAAACGATAATTGAGACTAGACGGTCAGCCGTTAACTTTGTACCAGATACACCGATATCAGAGGAAGAGCTGCAGCAGATCTTTTCGCTGAATCGCTATGCACCATCCGCTTTTAATTTGCAGCACTCTCATTATATTGTGGCCACCTCGGAGGAGAGCAAGGAGAAGCTCTATCAGGCGTCCAAGCAGTATAAAGTGAAGAATGCTTCGGCTACGATAGTGGTGCTTGGAGATACGAAGGCTTATCTTCATGCAGGTGAAATTAATGCGGGTATGCTGAATCTCGGCATGATCAGTAAGCTGGATTATGATCAGGAGAATGAAGATATAACTCGTGCCTATGAGTCTGGTGGGGAAGCCTTTCAGCGTGATGAAGCTATTCGAAATGCTAGCCTGTCTGCCATGCAGCTAATGCTGATTGCTAAAGATCATGGTTGGGATACATGTCCGATGATCGGCTTTGATCCGGCAAAGGTGCAGGAACTCTTTGAAATTCCTGAGCGTTATGTACCCGTCATGCTGATTACTCTCGGCAAAAGTGTGAAGGACAAAGAGCGTCCGCGCGGATATCGCAAGCCTGTGAATCAATATGTAAATATCAATTCATTCCAATCACCTAATTAATACGATGGTTAGCAGGAGGGAGGCCGGAAGGCAGCTCTCCTGCTTTGTTTGTAAGCAGCTATTTTTCAGCCAAGTCCGTTCGTGTCGGGGAAGACTCATATAGCTGAAAGTTTGCTTAAATCCTCTGTATTAATATAGGTATTTGTGCATTCCGATGATAATCTAAGTGATGAGCTAATGTATTACGTTAGTATACTTATTCGGATGGAAGGTGCGGATCAAGACATGAAAATATGGACAAAAGTAGCTACCGCTTCTCTGGCTCTGACATTGGCTGTGTCGGGAGTAGTGCTAACGCAACCGGCTTATGCGGCACAGGCAACGAAAACCTTACAGGCTGTCTACAACAACATTCAGATCGTCTACAACGGAACTCAAGTAGCGACCGAGGGGGAGCTGGAGCCATTCCTCATCAATGGCACTACATATCTGCCACTGCGTGCCGTGGGTTCTGCCCTGGACAAGAAGGTTACTTGGGATGGCACCAATAAGCGAGTAGTCATTGAGGATACCTCGTTAGCCGTAGATGAGACGACAATTACGGCCCTGAACAGTCAGATCAATACACTCCAGCAGGAGCTGACAGCATCACAGGCTCTTGTGCAGGAGAAGGATGCATCCATTGCCACGCTGAACAGCCAGATTGCCTCGTTACAATCTCAGCTGAATAGCAGTAGTAGCAGTAGCAGTAGCAGCATGACTGTTGCGAAGCTGGAGGATCAGCTGAATGACGATTACGAGGATTATCAATCCACGGACTCCGTTATTGATCTTAGTGGTGATGAGGATGATCTGTATCTGGAGATAACAGTGGATAGAGATGGCTGGAGCGATTTGTCTTCTAGCCAGCAGCGTAGCTATGTGCAGGATATAGTGGACGATATCCTAGATGAATATGAGGATGCGGATATTTCAGGTGAGGTGTATGATTCAACCCGACTGGCAACCATTAATGTAAGCAGCAGTGGGACGGTAAGTTTGGGTAACACGACAGTAAGTCTGTCCGAACTTAGGGATGATCTAAATGATGATTATGGCACTTATAATGATGTGAATTTCAACATCTATCTTTCGGGTGATGAGGATGATGTTACTGTAGAGGTATACGTATATGAGGATGATTGGACAAGTCTGTCCAGCTCACGTCGTAGCTCCTTCGTGGATAATCTGATCGGCGATATCGAGGATGCTTATCCGAATGCATACATCAGTGGATATATTTATGATGAGGATGACTCGTCTACAATTGAACGATTCAATAATTAATTCCATTGTAATAATATGAAAGTTGTAACTAGAGAGGCATCCCCGTCATTCAAGTCTAATACGGTGGATGCCTCTTTTGTTTATTGGAGATTAGTATTCATTGAAGTAGGACTGAATTTGCGCAGGGTCATTCGTCTTGGTCAAGGCAAGCATCAATAGAATACGAGCCTTCTGTGGATTCAGAGAATCTGTTGTCACAAAGTTTTTAGCTAGATCTGCGCTGCGTCCAGATACGGTACCACTTCCTACCCGACTGGAGCGTGCGATAATGACACCCTTCTTGCTCGCATCTGTTGCACCTTCAGAGGAGGCGCTGGACATCGAGCCATTCCCACTGCCAGCTACAACAATTCCTTTGGCACCTGCTGCCACAGCGGCATCATACAAATATCGGCCGTTGTTTTGATATTCATACAAAATATCTACCTGTGGAAGCTCCGTCAGGTTCGAAATATCGAATTCAGTCTGGCTGGTATGCTTACGAGTGGATTCATTATAGAAGTGGATCTTCTCTCCCACAATCGCACCCAGATAGCCCTGCTCGTTGGAACGGAAGGTATCCACAGCTGTTGTATTTGTCTTGCTGATGTAGCGTGCAGCGCCAATCCGATCATTTAACATGATCATTACGCCTTTGTCTTTGGCCTCAGGAGAGCTTGCAAGCCTGACTGCATTATATAGGTTGAATGGACCATCTGCACTAATTGCGGTTGCAGGACGCATGGCGCCTACGACAACAACAGGCTTGTCACTTTTGACGACCAGATTCAGAAAATAGGCAGTCTCCTCTAGCGTGTCTGTACCATGTGTAATGACGATACCGTCCACATCATCTGATTGCAGCAATTCATTAATACGTTTCCCCATGTACAGCAAAATGTCATTGTTGATATTGGGGCTGCCCACATTAGCAATCTGCTCTCCGCTGACATTCGCAAGCTTCTTCATCTCCGGTACAGCTTGTATAAGCGTCTGGATTCCGATCGCCCCCGCCTGATAGCCTGTAGTATCGGTGTTGGAGGCTGCAGAGCCAGCGATGGTCCCTCCCGTGGCTAGGATGACTACATTAGGTAGAGAGGCACGAACCTCGGCCTCCTTGACCTGAGTCACAGCTTCGTTAGCGGCGGCTTCGCTAATCCATGATCCATTTACAGGTAGTAGTGAGCTTCCCAACAGAGCCGCAGTCAATAATGGAGCATATAATACATTTTTCAACTTCATCACGATTTCCCCCTAGTCAATGATGTTCATGAAAGCTTCTTCAGTTCGTATGAAATGAGTGATTGAGATGAATATGTATAACTTCTCCTCCTTTTGTTATATTAAATGACGCTTTGAAAACTTTAATTGCGATTATAAGAGCTTTTGAAATAAAAGGTCAATACTATTGTCATGTTTTATAACATTATATGTTATATAAAATATCAAATCATTAAATTTTAAAGCACATGATCTTAAAAAGGCCATATGGTGTAGATTCGTGTCTAATCTGTAGCAAGCTTAGTCTGATTACAAACTTCATTCGGCCTGCCAATCTATGTGTGCATTGAATTGAATCCATAAAAATCGAGTAAATAAAAATGAGAATATGCGTGGTTTGTAAATGATAAAAGGGTAAGTGAAAAAGCGAGAGAAATGGTTTTAATGTTAAAAAAATACATTTACACAAAATAAATATAAGTCATTACCAGCATAATTCTATGGCATGATAGCCATAATCCTTGGGATTTAAGGGATATTTCTTGATGGTGTGGAGAATGAAAGAGATAAGAATAAAAATGTGTATGTAGAATAGTGCAAATAAAAAGGAGTGTCAGAATACAATATAAATGATAAAAAAACACCTGTTCATTTTATTTTATCGGAGCAATAAAACATTTGAATACGCACGAAGGGACTATTATTGTTCACATAACCGACAAAATCCAGTATAGTAATAAGTGATTCGAATATTGACACGATGCGTTAATAATTTTCCATTACCTTTGTGATTTGTTGAATTTTGAAAATGTTTTCATTGCAAGTCCCTTCAATCTGTTGTGAACAAAGGAGAGATGTACCTATGACTGCGACCAAAGGTCTGGAAGGTATCGTTGCAACGACCTCTTCCATAAGCTCAATCGTAGACGGTGTTCTGACGTACCGCGGTTATGATATCGATGACTTGGCCGTGAATGCTGCTTTCGAAGAAGTTGCTTTTCTGCTGTGGTTCGGTAAGCTGCCGGATGCAGGTGAGCTAGAGCAGCTACGTGCTGAGCTTAGCTCTTATGCAGCCATTCCGGATGAGCTGATTGCCCAAATGAAGCTGTATCCCAAAGAAGCGGGTACTATGGCGGCATTGCGCTCTGCCGTATCTGCTCTTGCTTTGTATGACAATGAAGCGGATGACATGTCACGGGAAGCCAATGAACGGAAGGCTATCAAGCTGCAGGCTCAGCTACCGACCATCGTAGCGACAATTGCCCGTCTACGCCAAGGACTTGACCCTGTACAGCCAAAAGAAGGCGTTTCCATCGCTGAGAACTTCCTTTATATGCTGTCAGGCAAAGAGCCCGATGCGATCGCCATCAAAGCCTTTAACCAAGCGCTGGTGCTCCACGCTGACCATGAGCTGAATGCCTCTACCTTTGCTGCCCGAGTCACAGTGGCTACACTGTCGGATATTTACTCTGGCATCACGTCTGCTATTGGTGCACTCAAGGGGCCACTGCATGGTGGTGCGAACGAGGCCGTGGCGAAAATGCTCGATGAGATTGGCTCGTTGGAGCGGGTAGAATCCTATATTACGGAGAAGCTGAATAATCGTGACAAGATTATGGGCTTCGGCCACCGTGTATACAAGAATGGTGACCCTCGTGCCAAGCATCTTCAGAAGATGTCTCGTGAGCTGGGCGAATTGAACGGAAATACGACGCAATATGATATGTCCGTGCAGATTGAGGATATGATTACGTCCCGTAAAGGTCTGAAGCCGAATGTAGACTTCTATTCAGCTTCTGTGTATACCCAGCTTGGTATTGAGCGTGAGCTGTTCACCCCGATCTTTGCTGTGAGCCGTGTATCTGGCTGGACTGCACATATTCTGGAGCAATTCGAGGATAATCGTCTGATTCGCCCACGTGCTGAATATACAGGACCAACGAATCAAAAATATGTAACACCAGATCAACGCTAAAGCTCCAAAAACGATGGACTATGCTTGGCTGGGCTTTGATGGCTCGAATTGTGATAGAATAGTGGAGATGGCAGCGATGTGCTGTCTATGAATAGAATCACACATCGCTGACCATTCCATGCAAGAGCAGCATTGCTACAAATCAGACTAACACTAACCATTCAAGGAGGAACTAGAACTTATGTTGAAATTGGAAAAGTTTGATCTCCCTACCGAAGGCGATAAAATCACGATTGATAATGGCAAGCTGCAGGTACCAAATAACCCGGTCATTCCTTTCATTGAAGGTGACGGCACAGGCCGCGATATCTGGAAGGCTTCCAAGCGGGTGCTGGATGCTGCTGTGGAGAAGGCTTATAGCGGCTCCAAGAAGATTGCGTGGTACGAAGTATTCGCAGGTGAGAAAGCATTTAATACATACGGGGAGTGGCTTCCGAACGATACGCTGGAAGCGATTCGTGAATATATCGTAGCCATTAAAGGACCACTGACAACTCCAATCGGCGGCGGAATCCGTTCATTGAACGTGGCGCTGCGTCAGGAGCTGGACCTGTATGTGTGCCTGCGTCCTGTACGTTACTTCGACGGCGTACCTTCCCCAGTGAAGCGTCCTGAGCTGGTAGACATGGTCATCTTCCGTGAGAACACTGAAGATATCTATGCAGGTATCGAGTACAAGGAAGGCTCCGAGGAAGTGAAGAAGGTCATCGAATTCCTGCAAAAGGAAATGAACGTGAACAAGATTCGCTTCCCTGAGACTTCTGGAATCGGCATCAAGCCGGTATCCGCTGAGGGCTCCAAGCGTCTGGTTCGTGCTGCAGTAGAGTATGCGATTCAGCATAACCGCAAATCCGTGACACTGGTGCATAAGGGTAACATCATGAAGTTCACTGAGGGTGCCTTCAAAAACTGGGGCTACGAGGTCGCTGAGCAGGAATTCGGAGATCGTGTATTCACTTGGGCACAATACGATATCATCAAGGAAAAAGACGGTGAGGAAGCAGCTAATGCAGCTCAAAAAGCCGCTGAAGAAGCTGGCAAAATCATCGTGAAAGATGCAATCGCGGATATCGCGTTGCAACAAGTTCTGACTCGTCCTGGTGAGTTCGATGTGATTGCGACATTGAATCTGAACGGGGACTACCTGTCTGATGCTCTGGCTGCACAAGTAGGAGGTATCGGAATCGCTCCAGGTGCTAATATTAACTATGTAACAGGACATGCGATCTTCGAAGCAACGCATGGTACAGCGCCGAAATATGCTGACAAAGATGTCGTGAATCCAGGCTCCGTCATTCTGTCTGGCGTCATGCTGCTTGAGCATCTGGGCTGGCAGGAAGCTGCTGACCTGATCTACAAGGGCATGGAGACATCCATTAATAATAAAACAGTTACCTACGACTTTGCTCGTCTGATGGAAGGCGCTACCCAAGTGAAATGCTCTGAGTTTGCTGACCAAATCATTAGCAACATGTAGGAGGACTCATATCGTGACTATTCAACGTAAAAAGATCACCGTGGTTGGAGCCGGGTTCACCGGAGCGACGACTGCCCTGATGCTTGCGCAAAAAGAGCTTGGTGATGTGGTGCTGCTGGATATTCCGCAATTGGAGAATCCCACCAAGGGCAAGGCGTTGGATATGCTCGAGGCCAGTCCGGTACAAGGCTTTGATAGCAACATTATTGGTACCTCTAATTATGAGGATGCTGCTGATTCGGATATCGTAATTATCACGGCAGGCGTAGCTCGCAAGCCCGGCATGAGTAGAGATGATCTGGTAAATACCAATGCCGGAATTGTCAAAGCTGTCTGCGAGAATGTGAAGAAATATTGCCCGAACTCTATCGTCATCCTGTTGAGCAATCCTGTGGATGCCATGACTTATGCAGCGTTCAAGACGCTTGGTTTTCCTAAGAATCGGGTTATCGGTCAATCCGGAGTGCTGGATACCGCAAGGTACTGCACCTTCATCGCCCAGGAGCTGAACGTATCTGTTGAGGATGTCCGAGGCTTCGTGCTTGGTGGGCATGGAGATGATATGGTACCGCTGGTCCGGTACTCCAGTGTCGGTGGTATTCCGATCGACACGTTGATCCCTGCTGAGCGCATTGATGCGATCGTACAGCGTGCTCGTGTTGGCGGCGGTGAGATTGTGAATCTCCTTGGCAATGGCAGTGCCTACTACGCACCAGCAGCTTCGTTGGTGCAGATGGCTGAGGCCATTCTCAAGGATAAGAAGCGAATCTTACCAGTCATTGCCTATCTCGAGGGAGAATACGGGTACCAGGATCTATTCATGGGTGTACCCGCTATTCTTGGCGGCGACGGCATCGAGAATATCTTCGAGCTTGAGCTAACGCCAGACGAGAAGGCTGCGCTTGACCGATCAGCTGAATCGGTTCGGAGTGTCATTGAGATCGTTACAGTGTAGTGAAGAAAGTCTATAGAGTATACCTGCACATGAGAATGTGTCAGGTGTACTCTTTTCTTTTGAAATGGGCGTTGGTATAATTATTTTGATTGCAACTTTCGAGAGAATCATAGAATGTCAATGAATTTTATTACATGAAATGGAGGCCTACACAAATGGTTGTGTACTTGCTGCACATGATCGGCACACTGGCCGTAGGGTTCTATCTCCTTCTGCCACTAGTGGTGAAGTCGATGAAGAAATTGTCTGCACCTGCGCAGGAAGGAAGTATGTCTGTCATCAGCACCCTGAACCGACTTGCCCAGTTCGCGCTAATCGTTCAATTGCTGACAGGTGGCTACATGCTAACCGGTGGCGGTGATCGTTACTCTGTAGCCTGGATGGTAGTTGTCATTCTGCTGCTCCTGATTATGGGAGGATTCAGCGGTATGATGGGCAAGCCCTTGCGTCTTGCGATGGAGGGTGTACGCAGTGGAGCGGATATCTCCGCGTCCCTACGTAAGATTAGTACATTCAGTATCGGAATGGCCGCGGCGCTCTTGGTCATGATATTCTTCATGGTGAATTCTTCAATTATTTAAGGAATTTGCAGACAGTCTGAGCTGGAGAGGTCTTCACAGGATTCATAATTCTGTGGAGGCCTTTTTCGTATGTTTAGGAAGTTTAATCTTGTGCCAAGAGGGTAAAAACATAATGAAAACGAGAGTAGACAGCATCCCTTAAAGACATCCTAATGAATCAGGACCCCAAAAGAATGAATCGAAGGAGTGAGATGATATGTCAACTCAGACGCAAGATCAGAAGCAGACCATGCCCCCACAGCATCAGAACGAACAGCCAGGTATTGAATCCAAAATGAACCCCCAGCCGGAATTCGAGAGAGCTACCTACAAGGCAGCTGGCAAGCTTACAGGCAAAGTAGCTATTATTACTGGGGGGGACAGCGGGATTGGACGTGCCGTGGCCGTCACCTATGCTAAGGAAGGGGCTGACGTTGCTATAGTCTATCTCAGTGAGCATGGAGACGCAGAGGAGACGAAGAGGCAAGTGGAGCAGGAAGGACGTCGATGTGTCTTGATTGCTGGTGATATTGGAGATGAGAGCTTCTGTCAGCAGATCGTGAAGGAGACGATCGAGCAGCTGGGTAAGGTTGATATTCTCGTGAACAATGCAGCCGAGCAGCATCCTCAACAGCGAATAGAGGATATTACGGCTGCACAACTGGAGAAGACCTTCCGCACTAACATATTCAGCATGTTCTATTTGACGAAGGCAGTGATGCCATTACTGAAAAAAGGTAGCACCATCATCAACACGACCTCTGTAACAGCATACCGGGGCAATCCTTCACTTATCGACTATTCTGCAACTAAGGGAGCCATTACCTCCTTCACTCGTTCCTTGTCCATGAATCTTGCTGATAAGGGAATTCGCGTGAATGCAGTGGCACCTGGACCGATCTGGACGCCGCTCATTCCATCTACCTTTGATGCCAAGACGGTCGGCGAATTCGGAGGCACCCAGCCGATGAAGCGGCCAGGGCAGCCAGAAGAGCTGGCTCCAGCTTATGTATATTTGGCTTGTGATGATTCCTCTTATGTAAGTGGTCAGGTTATGCATGTTAACGGCGGCGAGGTTATTAACGGTTAAGGGATTTTATCTTAAGCATTACGAATATGAGCACCAGACACGAAGGACTCTCACTTTTTTTATTAAGTGATGGAGTCCTTCTTTTGTATGATCGCTTGCATTTTCGCTGAACTGTCAATGGGGCTAGAGGAGTTGAGAATGTATGATTTCTGATAAGTGAATGATATTTACATAAACTTAACAAAACTTCTGTAGCTCTTGTGGACAAAATCATTTAGAATACGAAAAGCAACGTCTAATACGAGGGAGAGACTATGAAGATTATGAGACCATTTCGTTTTCAACTTACCGCAATAATGCTGGCCTTGACGGGTATATCTGTACTGGCTGCAGGTATTGTGATGGGACATATCTTCAAAGATTCACATATTCATTCACTTGAGGAAAATATGGCCCGGGAAATAAATTTGCTGCGTAGCACGTTTCCTTTTGAATATGCATCCTCAGATACCAGTGAAGATACCAGCAAGTATTATACAAGCAAGGCCGAGGAATTATCAGGGCTCATTCATTCCCGGATTACTTTCATCGCCAAGGATGGAACCGTCATTGGAGATTCAGAGACTAATGTGAGGCAAATGGATAACCATGCTCTCCGAGATGAGATCCGCCAGGCCAAGGAAACGGGGATTGGCAGCTCCATTCGATATAGTGAGACGCTGGGTGAAAATATGCTGTATGTTGCTGAGCCTGTCATTACGGCAGAAGGTTTTGATGGTTATATTCGTCTATCCATGAGTCTAGCCTCGGTGGAGGAGGGGATGCGGCGGGCATGGACCTTTGTCATTATTGCCCTCGTTGTCCTGTTCTTGGTCGTATCTCTAATCAGCTATCGTGTGGCCAAGGGATTGACTTCGCCGCTTGAGCATATTACCCGCGTCGCGAATCGAATCTCTCATCTTGATTATGATGCGCGGGTGGAGCTGTCACGTAAGGATGAGGTTGGGCAGCTTGCGGATGCCATTAACGGCATGGCAGACAGTCTGCAAAAGCAAATGGAGACTATTCGCGATAATGAAGGCCTGCTGCAGGGGGTCATGACGAATATGACCGGCGGGATCTTGTTGATTGATGAACACGACAACATCGCGCTGGTGAATCGGGAGACAGAACGGATGCTGGGCATTAGTAGCCGCCGTCTGACGGGAAAGCCGTTTCAGGAGCTGCGAAAGCATTATGAGCTAACCAAGCTGGTAGAGGAAGGTATCAACAGCATGGAGATGCTCCGCAGTGAGGTTAGTGTCTATCACCCAAAAGAAAGGTTATTGCTTATGGATGGTGTACCTATGGCTGGCAATGATGGTGTCGAGCGAGGGATGCTGTTCCTGCTGCAGGATGTCACTGCCATTCGCCGACTTGAGAATATGCGAAGCGAATTCGTGGCGAATGTATCGCATGAGCTGAAGACGCCTATTGCGGCGGTCAAGGGCTTCGCTGAGACGCTGCTTAGCGGTGGTGTGAAGGATGAGGAGACGGCACGCTCCTTCTTACAAATTATCTATGACGAGAGTGAGCGACTGAATCGACTGATTGGTGATATTCTTGAGCTGTCTAAAATCGAATCGAAGCGCTCGCCATTGGAATGTTCACCTGTTCATCTGTCTACATTTTTTGAGATGCTATCAGATACGTTAGATAAAGTAGCAGAGAAAAAGCGTATTTCCCTTCATTTGGATGTGCCAGAGGAGCTATTCATTGAGGCTGATGAGGACAAGCTGAAGCAAATTTTCCTGAATCTACTCTCCAACAGCATTAACTACACGCTGGAGGGCGGAAGTGTTCGTCTGAAGGTGACTTCCGTACCGACAGATGACGAGCCTGAGAAAGTGATTGTCGCAGTAAGTGATACGGGAATTGGAATACCGAAGAAGGATGTGCCGCGCATCTTCGAGCGCTTCTACCGTGTGGATAAAGGCCGCTCACGTAATTCCGGTGGGACAGGTCTGGGATTATCCATCGTCAAGCATTTGGTGGAGCTGCATCGCGGTACAGTCACGGTCGAAAGTGAGCTGGGAATAGGTAGTACCTTTAGTGTAGAGCTTCCCGTGATTCAGCATCAGGAATAGGTAGACAGTTGCATAATAACTTTTACACTCCGTTAACAATGCCGTGATAGAATGATGGATGTGCGAATCGTGAGCATGGGATATGGCTTGCAGACGAGGTTGCAGATGAGTTTCATCTAAATGAAGTTCATACTGTGGAATGGAGGATTTCATAATGGCACAACGCCTATTGGTTATCGAGGACGAGCCAACGCTCGCGAGATTGCTTACGTATAATTTGACACAGGAGGGCTATGAGGTAGAGGCAGTAGATCATGGTACAGCTGGCTATGAACAGGCTTCTACGGAGTCCTTCGATCTTATATTGCTGGATCTGATGCTTCCTGGAATGAATGGCTTGGATATTCTGAGTAAGCTGAGAAGCAGAGGCATTACGACCCCGATCATTATTTTGACGGCCAAAAATGGTGAAGCTGAGGTCGTTCAGGGACTGAAGTCGGGAGCAGATGATTATATTACGAAGCCGTTTGGGGTATCCGAGCTGTTGGCCAGAGTGGACGCAGTGCTGCGACGTACCTCAGGTGATGAGGTCTTGACAAGTGAGCAGACCGAGGAGTCCCGCATCGCGCTGGGTGAGCTGGAGATCTATCCTGAGAAGTATGAGGTCATTCTCGGTGGACAGCAAATTCATTTGAGACCGAAGGAATTCGAGGTCTTGCTGTATTTGTCCAAGAAGCCCGGAGTTGTGCTAACGAGAGATGATCTGATGAATGCCGTATGGGGCTTCGACTATATCGGAGGTCAACGGACGGTAGACGTTCACGTAAGCTCTTTGCGCAAGAAACTGGAGCTGGACCCTGAGTCCGTTCATATTGATTCCATTCGTGGAGTTGGATACAAGCTGGTAGTGAATAAGAAGAGAGCATCCCAATCTTTTGTATAAGGGATGTTCTTTTTTTCTTTTTCCAAGGATATCCACCATGCTTTTACATGGTTATAACAGGAAATCGAAATCCATCTAACAATGCATGTTTACAATAGTCCCATAGACCTATATGTGAATGGAATTACATGGGAGGTTGCTAGGGAATGCCAATAGTACTGAATACGCAAACGGATGTAAAGAGAAAGATGATTGGAGACTATGTGACAGGACGGCAAGTCGCCATTATTAATCCTCAAGTAACCTGTAAGGAATTGCTGGATATATTCAGACAACAGCCTGAGATGCCCTGCGTACTGGTGGAGAATCAAGTAGGGGATATCTTGGGCATCATAATGAGAGAATCTTATAATCGTCATCTGGCAGGAAGGTTCGCAGCGGCATTGTTCTACGACAAGCCAGCTGCTGAATTCGTGGATCGGACTGCTCTCATGGTAGAGACCACAGCAGCTGCGGAGGAGATATTGGATCAAGCCTTACAGCGTCCAGATGCGAATTTTTATGATTGCATCATACTGCTGGGGGCTCAGCTACCAAGCGTCTTGACGCTCAGGGATGTCATGCAGGTAGCGCAATTGCTGCAGCAAGAAGCAGATGGGAGTCGGAAGCAGACGGTGCAACGCAGCTACCATCAGGTGCAGCATATCCAAGGTAATGTAGAGCAGGTATCCTGCGAGGCTAGGCAGAGTATGGAGCACAGTCAGGCGATGGAGCAGGCAGCACAGCATGGGATGAAGAAGCTGGCTGAGGTTCAGGAATGCTATAGGGAGGTTATGGAGCAACTGGAGAAGCAGCATACGCAGGCCCTGAGCATGAGCAACCATCTGGAGGTTATTTCGGGGATTGCTAAGGCAGTAAAGGACCTGGCAGGACAAAGTACACTGCTTGCCATTAATGCTTCTATTGAAGCTGCGCATGCTGGAGTATATGGACGCGGGTTCCAGGTTGTGTCGCAGGAGGTCAGGGGACTTGCTGCACAGACACAGGATTGCTCATCTCGCATCACTAAGCTGCTGGACGAGATCGGAGAACTGGTACGAGGACAGACAGATCTGACAAGCGAGGGTCTTCGTCAGGTAGCTAATGGATCGAAATTCGTAGATGAAGGAAATGAAGCCTTGGGGAGTATTATTCAGGCGGTGCAGCGGATGGAGCAGTTGAATCAGGGTATGACACAGGCAGCGGAGCAAGCTCGTCTTACTGCAGGCCAGGTAGCTGGTGAGCTTATGCAGATGAACAGAAGTACTGCGGATGCGAGCAGCTTTGCTGAGGATGAGGGCATACAGCAAGCTCAGCCAGTAGAGGAACAAAGAAACGTCTCGACTGATGATAATAAGGCCAAGAGAACAGCAGTGTCTGCCCAGCCCATTGGGCGAGCTGATGAACGGACTAGTGGACAAGCTAGTAAAGAAGCAGAAGTGAAAGGGCTAGCTGATCTGGAAGAAAAAAAGGATTGTACAACAAGTGAAGATACGAACGAAAATTCCGACAAAAAGCAAAGTGAAGAACGAGAGCTTGCTCTTATTTTACATTGAGTTAACAAATCCACTGTATTTCGTTTACACAAGGCCATTATAATCTTGATGTTATCGGTATTCGAGCTGAATGAGAACGAACTGCATACTGAAGGAGAAGCTCACATATGAATGATCCTGTGATTACGATAGAGAAGTTGAATTTGTATTATGAGAAGTTTCATGCCTTGAAGGACATGTCCCTGGATGTCCCGGATAAGACTGTGACGGCTTTCATCGGGCCATCAGGCTGCGGGAAATCAACATTATTACGTACACTGAACCGTATGAATGATATGATTCCTGGAACACGCATTGAAGGATCGGTCAAGCTCTCCGGCAAGGAGATCTATGCCGAAGACCTTGAAGTAGAGGAGCTGCGCAAGCGGGTAGGAATGGTCTTCCAACAGCCAAATCCTTTTCCCAAGTCGATTTACGACAATGTAGCCTATGGACCGAGACTGCACGGAATCCGTAGCAAGGAAGTGCTAGACGGTCTGGTGGAGCAGAGTCTCAAGCAGGCAGCCTTGTGGGATGAGGTTAAGGATTTCGTGAAGCGTTCGGCGCTAAGTCTCTCTGGTGGACAGCAGCAGCGGCTGTGTATTGCACGTGCACTGGCGGTTCAACCGGATATCCTGCTGATGGATGAGGCGACCTCCGCACTGGACCCGATCTCCACACTGAAGATTGAAGAGCTGGTACAGCAGTTGAAGGACCAATACACAATTATTATGGTTACACATAATATGCATCAGGCAGCCCGGGTATCGGGTCAGACCGTATTTTTCTTGAATGGCGAGATTATTGAGGCTTCCGAGACCGAGTCACTATTCTCGAACCCGCAGGATTCACGCACGGAGGATTACGTGTCCGGCCGCTTTGGCTGAGTAATGGCAGAGAGGGAGGCACGCATAGGATGATACGCAGAAAGGATTTTGACGAAGGCTTGGAGGAGCTACGTACGCTCTTGCTTCAAATGGGTGGGAAAGTATCCGAGGCATTGGATCATGCAATTACAGCCTTGGAAAAGAACGATACTGAGCTTGCACATCAGGTTGTGAACAGTGATGTGCAGATTAATCAGATGGAGGAGCAAGTTCTCGATATGGGCTCACGCCTTATCGTGACACAGCAACCTGTGGCGAAGGATCTTCGCAGAATTATTGTCTCCTTCAAAATATCTAGTGACCTGGAGCGCATGGGCGATCTGGCCCTTGATGTGGCGAAGGTCACACTTCGATTAGATGGTAAGCAAATGCTCAAGCCGCTCGCGGAGATCCAGGAGATGGCTGAGCTTGTGAAGACAATGACGAATGAAGCTATCAGCTCCTACCTGAACGAGAATACGGATCAGGCCTACAAGATGGCACAGCTGGATGACAAGGTGGATGCCTTGTACAGCCGTATGATCAGTGAGCTGTATACGTTCATCGGCGAGAACCCTTCCCAGGTATCAGAAGCTATGCTGATGCTGCTGGTCGGCAGATACATTGAGCGAATTGGTGACCACGCGACGAACATCGGTGAGAGTGCGGTATATCTCGTTACAAGCCAGCGTCCAGATCTGAATCAGTAGTGCACATGAAAAGACTCCTTGTCCCAAGGGGGTCTTTTTCTTATGCTCTTTGTGTGAGCGTTTTTAAACCTGACAAAGAAATCAGCAACGGATAGATGGTAAAGATAATTCAGATGCTATTTGCATGGAACCCTTTTTTCAGGATACTCGCCTGATATGTTAAAATAGGATAAGCATATAATGAATGAATTCAATGAGGTGTATAGCCAATGGACAAACTCATGCTTATTGACGGCAACAGTATTATATACAGAGCTTTTTTTGCAATCCCTGCTTTATCGAATTCCAGTGGGCAGCAGACCAATGCGGTGTACGGATTTACGACAATGCTGCTGCGGGTGCTTGAGGAGCATAAACCTACTCATGTCCTTGTAGCCTTTGATGCTGGCAAGATAACATTCCGCCACGAGGGATATCAGGACTATAAAGGAGGGCGTGAGAAGACGCCGCCGGAGCTGTCGCAGCAATTTCCACTGTTGAAAGAACTGCTCGATGGTCTGGGTATTGCTCAATTCGAGCTGGAAGGCTATGAGGCAGATGATATTATCGGGACGCTCAGCAAGCAGGCTGATGAAGCAGGTCATGCTGTAATTGTCGTGTCTGGCGACAAGGATATGCTTCAGCTGGCTTCGGATCAGGTGAAGATTGGCCTGACACGTAAAGGCGTTACCGAGATTGAGACCTATGGTCCAGCCGAGATTCAGGAGCGCTATGGCTTGACCCCTGCGCAGATCATTGATCTGAAGGGTCTCATGGGCGATGCATCCGACAATATTCCAGGCATTCCTGGTGTGGGCGAGAAGACCGCTCTGAAGCTGCTCCACGAGTATGGTAGCGTCGAAGAGGTGCTGTCACATACCAGTGAGTTAAAGGGGAAAATGAAGGAACGCATCGAGACTCATGCGGAGGATGCGAGACTTAGCAAGCAACTGGCTACGATCTATCGCGAGGTGCCCTTGGATAAGGGCTGGGATGGCATCGTATACAGCGGACTTAAGCAAGACACTGCAGGTCCTGCATTAGCCAAGCTGGAATTCAAATCTCTCCTCGAGCGCCTCCAGCTTTCTGGACAAATCGTTGGTAGTGGCGGTGGGACTTCACAGGCAGAAGCGGATGTAGATGTGGTTATTTTACAAGCTGACACGGTAAAGGAATTGGAAACGGCGCTCGCGCAAGGTGATGGTGGCGTCCTGCATGTGGAGTCCTACGGAGATAACCCGCACCAAGCCAAGCTGATCGGCGTCGTGATCGGAGTACACGGACGACAGTATTATCTGGCGGATGAGCTATTGCAATCAGATGCGGCGATAGGAGTACGGGAGTGGCTGGCGGATGCCGCCAAGCCGAAGCAGGGCTATGATCTGCATCGTACTGATTTGGTGCTTCATTGGTACGGTATTCCGTTCGCGGGTGCTGAATTTGACGTGCAGCTGGCAGGCTATCTGCTGGACCCGACGGATGCGAATCAGACCTTGAGCGGATTGGCAGCCAAGCATAACCTGCCGTCTATTCGACCGGATGAAGATGTATGGGGTAAGGGTGCCAAATACAAGATTCCATCAGAGGACATTCTCGCTGATCATTTGGCTCGCAAGGCTGCCGTAGTGGGAGAGCTTGTCCCTGCTCAGAAGGAGCAGCTTGAGCAGAATGGTATGAAGCAGCTCTTCCACGATATGGAGATGCCGCTGTCTCGTATTCTGGCAGATATGGAGAAGCAGGGAATCGCGGTCAACATGGATGAGCTGAAGCAGCTAGGTCATGAATTCGAGACCCAGATTGAAGCATTGGTGCAGGATATTTACCGGAATGCTGGCGTTGAGTTCAATCTGAATTCACCTAGGCAGCTAGGTGAGGTCCTATTCGACAAGCTCGGCCTTCCGGTCGTCAAGAAGACGAAGACGGGCTATTCCACGGATGCCGAGGTACTGGAGAAGCTGGCCCCATACAATGATGTCGTACAAAATATTCTGAAATACCGTCAATTGGCTAAGCTTCAATCGACCTATGTAGAGGGACTGCTGAAGGAAATTTCCGAGAAGACTGGCAAGGTGCATACCTTCTATCGGCAGACGATTGCGGCTACAGGACGCTTAAGCAGTCAATTCCCGAATTTGCAAAATATTCCGATTCGTATGGAGGAGGGTCGTAAGCTGCGCAAGGTATTCGTACCTTCAGAGCCCGGTTGGTTGATTCTAGCCGCGGACTATTCGCAGATTGAGCTGCGTGTGCTGGCTGATATCTCTGATGATGAGCGCCTGAAGGAAGCCTTTGTGAACAATATGGACATTCATACGAAGACTGCCTCGGATGTATTCGGGGTCAAGCCTGAGGATGTGGATGCGAACATGCGGAGATCGGCCAAAGCTGTCAATTTCGGGATCGTCTATGGCATCAGCGATTACGGATTATCGCAGAATTTGAATATTACCCGTAAAGAGGCTGCGCAGTTCATTGATCAATATTTTGACGTGTTCCAGGGTGTTCGCAAATACATGGATGATATTGTGCAGGATGCCAGACGGGACGGGTATGTCAAGACGCTGCTAGAACGCAGACGTTATCTCCCAGAGATCAATGCCAGCAACTTCAATCTGCGCTCGTTCGCAGAACGAACGGCGATGAACACGCCTATTCAAGGGACCGCAGCAGATATAATCAAGTTGGCCATGGTACGGATGGATCAGGTGCTGAACGAGCGCAAGCTGCGTAGCCGTATGCTGCTGCAGGTACATGATGAGCTTGTATTTGAGGTTCCGCAGGATGAGCTGGAGATTATGAAGGAGCTAGTACCAGAGACGATGGAGAAGGCTTTGAGCTTGTCCGTGCCTCTCAAGGCTGATGTGAGCTATGGAGATAACTGGTATGAGGCGAAATAGCAACCAGGCTGTTTTCGAACCTGTCCGGCTTCCAGTATAATAGAGCTTGAGGTGAAGGAATTATGCCGGAATTACCAGAAGTCGAAACTGTAAAACGAACATTGAATGAACTGGTAGTAGGGAAACAAATCGAACGAGTCTCTGTACATTTGCCGCGCATTATTCAGCGGCCTTCGGACATACAGGCATTTGCCTTCGAGCTTGCCGGGCATACGATTACTGGCGTGGAGCGTCGAGGCAAATTTTTGCGGATTCTACTGGATGGGCTTGTAGTGGTATCCCATCTGCGTATGGAGGGGCGATACGGCCTATATGCTGCGGATGAGGCAGTTGAGAAGCATACGCATGTCATTTTTCATTTTAACGATGGTACAGAGCTTCGATATAAGGATGTGCGACAGTTCGGTACGATGCATCTGTTCAATACCGGTGAGGATCTGATATCCGCACCGCTGCATAAGCTCGGTCTGGAGCCACTAGATGAAGCGTTCACCGTGGAGGCGCTACAAGGGGCAGTCGGAAGACGCTCAACCTCCATCAAGGCCGCGCTGCTCAATCAAGCATATGTCGTTGGTATTGGGAATATTTATGTAGACGAGGCCTTGTTCAGGGCTGGCATTCACCCGTCCAAAGCAGCTAATTCGTTAACTACAGAACAATTAACATTGCTGCATAAGGCCATTGTTGACGTACTGTCGGAATCAGTGGCTGCTGGTGGTTCTTCCGTCAAATCCTATGTGAACGGTCAGGGAGACAGCGGATCGTATCAGCATCAGCTTCAGATCTATGGCCGCAAGCAGCAGCCGTGTGTTGTCTGTCATACACCAGTGGAGAAATCCGTAGTAGCTGGTAGGGGCACGCATTATTGCCCGAAATGTCAGCCGACAGTTTAGTGGAAGTATAGGAGTGTAGAAGTGTAGAAATGATGGAAGTGCACACTGAGCCCATTTTTCTCATATAATGCCTGAGATATATAACCGAGTGCGCTATCGGGTATGTCCGGGCGCATGGCTATGGGGAGGGCTCAGGATGGGTAGTCATTGGATGTCCCTGCTGTTGCTTGCATTTGCATTAAGTCTGGATAGCTTTGGTGTCGGAGTTACATACGGCTTGCGGAAGATGAAGATTCCACTACTGTCAATTGTGATTATCTCCATCTGCTCGGGTATGGTCATCTGGGTATCCATGCAGGTTGGCGTCATCATGCAGAAGATGCTATCTCCAACATTCACGACCTTGCTCGGAGCACTGATTCTGATTGGGATTGGCTGTTGGTCCCTGGTGCAATCTCTGGTTCAAAAGCATGATGATACCTCGTCGATCTCGTTAGTGGAGCAGGCAGAGGCGCATGATGTGAACGAGCGTGCAACGGTAAAATTGAATGCCAAGGATACGTTAGGGACCGCGGTGGAGCAGACTGTTTTTTCGCTGGAGCTTCGCAAATTGGGGCTGGTCATACGCATTTTGCGTAGTCCCTCTGCAGCGGATATGGATGACTCCGGCAGCATCTCGCCACATGAAGCGGTATGGCTGGGGATCGCACTCTCTCTGGATGCTTTTGGTGCAGGGCTTGGAGCAGCTATGCTTGGTTTTGATCCATTGTCTACAGCACTCGCTATCGCACTCTTCAGCGGGATCTTTCTCATCGGAGGAATGAAGGCAGGCTTTCGATTAACGGCCTTTCGCTTCATGCGGACGGTAGCCTCGCTGCCGGCGCTGCTCTTAATTATCATGGGCATATTGCGTCTAATGTAGTACTATGGAGATTCGAGCACTGAGCAGGTTGCATGATTATAAGCGAAGGTATGAATTCGTATCGTGATCCGAGTAAAAGTACAGTTTGAAGATTAGAATGAGGTTGAAGGCGGGTGTAAGCATGATCATCGGATTAACCGGAGGTATTGCAACCGGAAAAAGCACGGTATCCGCTATGCTGGTGTCCAGAGGAGCCTTGCTCGTAGATGCTGATATCATTGCCCGGGAAGTCATGCTTCCGGGGCATCCGGTCCTTGCGGCGGTCCAGGAGCGGTTCGGGCCGGAAGTTATGAATGACGACGGAACCTTGAATCGCAAGGAGCTTGGACGAATTGTATTTGGAGATCAGGCCGAGCTGCAGGCGCTGAATAACATCACACATCCTGCCATTCGGCAGGAGGTCAAGCAGCGGATGATGACATTTGAGCTGCAGCAGCCGGACAAGCTGGTCGTGGTGGATATCCCGCTTTTGTATGAATCCAAGCTGGACAACCTGTTCCAGGAGATTATGGTGGTATATGTTCCGCGTACGCTACAGCTCCAGCGATTGATGGAGCGTGATGGGCTTGCGGCACTGGAGGCGGAGCAGCGACTGGCTTCACAAATGGATATAGAAGAGAAGAAGCGCAAGGCTGACATCGTAATAGATAATAGCAAGGATCTACAGTACACTGAGCAGCAACTGGAGCAGTGGCTTCGCCACAAGAGGCTTTCATGAAGCTTTTTGCTAAAAAAAGAGTCTTGCTCATCTTGCTCGTGTCTTTTGTCGTCTTCGTGTTCCTGAGCTCTAACTGGATGGCGATTTTCTATCCGATCCGCTATAAGGATGAAATTCGGCAGTATGCGCAGACTTATGAGGTAGACCCATTTCTGGTGGCTTCGATCATTCGGGTTGAAACGAATTATAACACCAGTATGGAATCGCATAAGGGAGCGTTAGGATTGATGCAGATCATGCCCGATACCGCGCAATGGATCATGGAGCGAGCCAAGCTACCGAAACAGCCATTGGATAGTGTGAAGCATGAGGCTGGATTGAATATTCAATTAGGTTCGTGGTACCTTCATAACTTGATGGAGCAATTTCCCGATCAGCCCGTTGCCATGATCGCCGCTTATAATGCAGGTCCAGGCAAAGTCGAGAGCTGGCTTAGCGAAGGAATATGGGATGGTCGTGAGGAGACGATACGGCAGATTCCTTATGGAGAGACAAGGCATTATGTGCAGAGGGTAACGCATTATTACCGTCAATATACGAAGATCTATGATCAGTTCTAGAGAATGGATTTCTGGAATGGTGATGTGGTTTAACGGGCTTTATGAGGGCAGTATTGGTCCAAGAAAATGCGATGGATAAATTAAAAAGTGCAGGAAGGCTTACCGCCTGTCCTGCACCTTGCTTGTTATGACTTATTGAAATTGACCGGCCAGTTGTTGCTCGGCGATTGTCACCAGACGCTTGGTGATGTAACCCCCGATCGAACCGTTCTCATAAGATGTCATGTTACCTTGGTAACCATCTTGAGGGATGCTAATCCCAAGCTCTTGAGCAACCTCGTATTTCAGTTGTTCCAGTGCTCCGGACGCTTGTTTAACAACCAGATTGTTAGAGTTCCCTTGTGCCATTGTTGTTCACCTCCTCGCGGTTGGTAATTGTATTATGTGTCGATATTCGAATTTTATTAGTCTAATTAATGAAGAATTTATTGGTAAAAGGAAGTGAGTGATTGTCATGAAATGCCCTTACTGCGCTTACGCAGGAACGAAGGTGCTGGATTCCAGGCCAGCCAATGATAATAAATCCATTCGCAGACGAAGAGAATGTGAGCAGTGCGCCCGTAGATTCACGACATTCGAGATGGTGGAGGAAGCTCCATTAATGGTCGTGAAGAAGGACGGCAGTCGTGAGGAATTCAGCCGTGACAAAATGCTGCGTGGATTGGTTCGGGCCTGCGAGAAGCGTCCTGTATCGGTGGAGCAGCTTGAGCAGATCGTATCCAAGGTAGAGAATGCATTACGCAATACAGCTGCCACGGAGGTCGTGAGTCAGGAGATTGGTGAGCTTGTCATGGAGCACCTGTATCCAGTAGATGAGGTGGCCTATGTGCGCTTTGCGTCGGTATATCGGCAGTTCAAGGACATCAATATGTTCATGAAGGAACTGAAATCCTTGCTGTCCAAGGAAGAGGCCGACGAATAAGCGTCGGCCCATAAATTTTGTGCTAGAAAAGTATTGACATTGCTGTGTGAAAATTATATGATATAGGAGTCGCCGATAATGGTGGAAAGTTAAAAAATACATATGGGGCCTTAGCTCAGCTGGGAGAGCGCATCGCTGGCAGCGATGAGGTCAGGGGTTCGATCCCCCTAGGCTCCATACTTAAAAGCCCGCTAAACACAAGGATTTCTTAGTGTTTAGCGGGCTTTTGCTATGCATGGATTATGATGATTTTATGGCTGTGGTCTATGAGTAAGAGAGGTACTGCTTTTTCGTTATTTAAGAAGTTATAATTACGCACACGCACTAAAAAAAGTAGAGCAAAATTCTCACTCTACCTTCTAGGGTGTGTGCGCAGCCTCCTCATACAGGCCGCCCTAATAAATCGCAATCGGCCCATAGGGACCGTCTATAATTTCAATTTTCGTTTCAAAAATATCGGTTAGAAGCTCTGGGTCCATTACTTCCTTTACTGTTCCAAAAGCGGCAATTTGGCCATGTTTCATGGCACAAATTCGGTCGGAATATTTGGCCGCAAAATTGATATCATGCATAACAGTCAGAATGGTTCGTCCAAACTCATTAGCGGCATGCCTCAAATGCTCCATCATCTGGACAGAACGAGCCACATCCAGGTTGTTCAAAGGCTCATCCAAAAGCACGTACTCCGTCTCCTGACACAACACCATGGCTACATAGGCTCTTTGCCTTTGACCACCAGAAAGCTCATCCAGGTATCGATTTTCGAGATCAGTCAAGTCTAAAAAATCAATATACTTAGAAATAATAGCCTCATCCTCGTTTGTTAACCTTCCCTTAGAATAAGGAAAACGTCCAAATCCAGCAAGCTGTCTAACGGTAAGTCTCGTTACAAAATGATTTTCTTGACGTAAAAGAGTTACGATTTTAGCCAGCTCGCTCGATTTGGATGCAGAAACATCCATATTGGCAACCTTGATTTGGCCTTCGTCCAGATCCAAAAGTCTTCCGATCATCAAAAGTGTAGTGGACTTACCTGCACCGTTGGGCCCAATTAAAGAAGTAAGGCCGGCTTTTGGTATTTTAATATTCAAAGGGCCTATCGCTACCTCATTCGCATATGATTTTTTGACATTTGTAATCTCTATCATAAAGAACCCTTCCTTAAAATCACTATTAAAAATGTTAATCCGCCAACCAATTCGATAATAATGGAAACAACACCTTGCGCATTAAAAATATGATTCATAATGAAGTATGCACCGGTTAAGATTACAAACCCGATAGCAAGAGCCATGGGGAACACATATCTGTGGTCGTAGGTTTGTGCTGCCTGATAACTCAAAGTGGCAACTAAAAATCCGAAGAAGGTAAGTGGCCCAACCAAAGCCGTTGAAACAGCCATCAAAATGGATATCAGAACAAGCGTATAAATCACGCTGATTTGATGCCTAGTTCCCAAGGAAGTCGATACATCCTTACCAAGCGATAATACATTTAACCTCTTGGCATTAGCAAGCAAAAGGATGGCAACAATGATGACGATGGGGATGGCAATCGGGAAATAGGCTGAGTCTGCATTGTTCACTGAAGCAAACATTCTTGCCTGTAAAATATCAAACTCGGACGGTGCAAGAAGTCTTCTCATAAATGAGGATACAGACCTTAACCCGGTTCCAATAATAATACCGACTAACAGTAGAAGCTGTAAATTGCCGTATTTTCCGGAAAGCAGCCAACCATACAGTATCAAACACATCAAGACCATTGCAGCAACTTGATATAAAAAGGAATCAACACCGCTAAAGCCTACAAATACAGCAGCACCAAAGAAAAATATAGTACTTGTATGAATGGTTGAATAAATAGCTTCAAAGCCTAACAGTGACGGAGTGATAATTCTGTTATTTGTAATTGATTGAAAAGCAACCGTTGATAAGCTTTGGCAAATAACAGCCACAAGCATGGCAACAAGGGCTACCACCCTTCTTGTAACAACAGGTATAAAAGAAGGAGAGGTTACCGGAACTGGATTGTTATACACCAGTAGTCCAAACGAAGAAATAACGCCCAAAACTATCAATGTTATCAGCAAGATCCAATAACGTTTTTCTTCTTTCTTGGTACGAAAGGCTCTAGCTGACCTTTTTTGATGAGGACGGCTAGCATCGACTTCAACAGGTAATGGATTGCTACTTACGAATTGGCTCATCTCAGACTCCTTCTTGACCTCCTTTGTCGTAACAAAATAACAATAAATACGACGGCTCCCACTGTTCCAAGAATCATTGATACGGGTACTTCAAAAGGCATAATAATGATTCTAGACAGAATGTCACAGATCATGATGGTACCCATCCCTAATACGCAGACCCACGGCAAATTGCTTCGGAGATCATCACCTCTAAATAAGGAAACGATATTCGGTACAATTAACCCTAAAAAAGGCAGGTTTCCAATCACAGCTGCAACAATACCAACAGCTAGAGAAATCAGAGCAGTGCCAAAAAGAATGATCCTGTTATAGTTTACTCCAAGACTGGTAGCGACATCTTCCCCTAGTCCAGCTAAAGTCAATCGATCAGCAAAAATAAAAATAAGTATTGTAATCAATATAATAATCCATAAGTATTCATATCTTCCAATTTGAACAGGCGAAAAAGAGCCTACAAACCAGCTTTCGATATTTTGAGTCATTTGAAAAACAAGCCCAACGAAAGTTGAAAAGGCAGAAATGACTGCTCCAAGCATCATGCCAATAATAGGCACTACTAAAGACGAACGAAGTTTAACTTTTTTTAGAAACATGAAAAAAATCATCGTTCCTACAAAGGAAAAAATGATTGCACCTGTCATTCTTAGCACTAAAGTTGGGGCTGGAAAGACCAAATAAACAAACATAAGTCCCAGACCAGACCATTCCATGGTCCCTGTTGTTGTCGGCTCCACCAAGCGGTTCTGTGTAATCAACTGCATGACCAGTCCTGCCATGGCCATTGCGGCTCCCGTAAGCATCAATGCCAGGGTTCTTGGGACACGAGTGATGAAGAACATCTCCATTCCATCCGCTTGTCCTCTTATGTCATATACCCCAGTAAGCAGTGATACTATGCCCAAAATAATAGTCGCTGTAATGGCAATTATAAAAGGTAAGGTCCATAGTCTTTTGTGATTATGACGCTGGGGTTGAGAATTCTCAACCCCAGCTGGTTTTGGTATCAAGTTTTTCAGCACTACGTTAGACTCCTTTTTACTGCTTAGCTAAAGCTACTGAAAGGTCGTTAAAAATCTTGATAAAGGTTTCAATGGATTCATTGGTGTAAGTATCGTTTGGAGCATAGAGAATCTGCCCTTTAGTAATAGCCGTTGTGTTTTTAAGAGCAGGTGAGTTATCAATAACGTCTTGAGCAGGAACAGAAGCTTCATCAGAAGAAATAGCTGCGTCACGATCCAGCACAAAAATCCAATCAGGATTGCTTTGGGCAATAGCTTCAACAGAAATATCATCCCCTTGATGATCGGAAGAAGACTTCTCAACTTCTAATGCAGGAGTCCAGCCAAAAATTTCATACAATGGTCCCCATACTCGCCCAGAGTGAGGAGCCGAGAAACCGATATCTCCACCAGAAACAACCACACTCATAATCTTATCTTCACCATTATAAGCGGCTTTAGCTGCTTCAATAGCTTTATCAAAATCAGCATTTAATTGGCTAGCCTCTTCTTGCTTATCGAAAATTTTACCTAAATCGGTTGTTGCATCTTTAAATCCATTTACCAGATTTTGTCCAGGTGTGCCTGCCTCTGCAGAAACATCAAAATCGAGGTCAATAACTGCTGCATTTGGCACTAATTTTTTGATATCTTCATAATAGCTAGCAAATCTTTGACCAACAATGACAAGGTCAGGCTGTATAGAGGCCAGGAGCTCAAGATTTGGCTCGCGGTGATTTCCAATATTTTGTACGGATTCATCGGCTACATAGGGTGAATTCGCAGGCATTACATCCTTCGGCACAGCTGCTAATTTAATGCCCCAATTGGACAAAGTCTCAAAAGTTCTGTTATCCAAAGCAACGACCTTCGCAGGATTGACCGGAACAGTAACCGTTCCATGAGCGTCCGTAATTTCAACCGTTGTAGCAGCAGCAGGAGTAGCACTACCAGCGTCAGTAGCATTCGTATTAGCAGCACCAGAAGTAGCAGGTCCATTACTTGAGCATGCTGACAACAGCAAAGCAAAAGCTGCAAGTAAAATAAACATTGATTTTGAAGCATTAAATTTTCTCATATATATCCCCCTAGTTTAAATAAGATTGACGCACAAGCAGAGCATTGTAATTGATAAATCAAGATCATGTTATATTCTCAGAGCGCATTTTAACGAATGAATATGTACTATTTTTCATAGTAATGCAGAGTGACATGTCAATTACACGATAGTGATTATCAATCTCAATAACTTGTATTATATCAAGTTAGAAGTAATTTTCAACAACTTACTTCCTGTAACTAATGGCGAAATTGCGAATTAATGCCCCACTTTTTCACTTGAATCCATTCGTGAGTGCGCTCTTCTCAAGGTTTATGATATACTCGTTGGGATAAGTTTAAGATTTTTTCTTAGTTTTCATAGAGAGGTTTTGGATATGACGAAAGACAATTTTTGGCTTGAATTACCACGACCATTTTTTATATTGGCGCCTATGGAAGATGTGACGGATGTTGTGTTTCGTCATGTCGTAAGTGAGGCCGGCAGGCCGGATGTATTTTTCACGGAATTTGCGAACACGGAGAGCTACTGTCACCCGGAGGGAAACAAAAGTGTGCGTGGACGTTTGACTTATACAGCAGATGAACAGCCCATCGTAGCTCATATCTGGGGAGACAAGCCGGAATACTTTCGTGAGATGAGCATCGGTATGGCGAAAGAAGGCTTTAAAGGCATCGATATTAATATGGGTTGTCCTGTTGCTAATGTAGCTGAGAATGGGAAGGGAAGCGGTCTGATCTGTCGCCCAGCTATTGCAGCGGAGATCATCCAGGCTGCGAAAGCGGGAGGCCTGCCCGTGAGTGTAAAAACAAGGCTTGGCTTCACGGCTGTAGATGAATGGCGTGACTGGTTAACGCATATTTTGAAGCAAGACATTGTGAATCTTTCCATTCATTTGCGGACAAGAGAGGAAATGAGCAAAGTAGACGCTCATTGGGAACTCATTCCGGAGATTAAGAAGCTTCGTGACGAGGTAGCACCACATACTCTACTGACCATTAATGGGGATATCCCGGACCGTCAGATGGGCTTGAAGCTCGCTGAGCAATATGGAGTGGATGGTATTATGATCGGTCGTGGGATTTTTCAGAATCCGTTTGCCTTTGAGAAGGAGCCGAGGGACCACAGCAGTGAGGAATTACTTGGCCTGCTGCGGTTGCATTTGGATCTCTATGATCAATATTCAGCAGAGGAGCCACGTTCGTACAGCGCGCTTGCCCGCTTTTTCAAAATATATGTACGTGGCTTCCGAGGGGCAAGTGAGCTTAGAAATAGCTTAATGAGCGCCAAATCAACCCTTGAAGTTCGCGCATTACTCGATGATTTTGGAAGCAGGGAGCAAGATGGGGCGTAAAACTAAGCCATAATGGTAAGGCTTTAGTTCATAGAGCATCCTTCGGGGTGCTTTTTTTATCTATGTACAGAACAAGGTTTTCAGGTTCAATACCATCGTAATCTTGGATCATAAAGCGTCAACCAGGGTAATTATAGTCAATCAAGCTTATTGATAGAATATGTGCTCTTAATGAACGATCTTGCATGTCTTTCCTGTAAAATGAGTAATGATTCAGAAGGACCTTTTTTTTCACAAAAAAATTGAACAAAAAGTGTTGAATTCAGAGGAGGTAAAGATAATGCTAAAAATTCTCGCCACTTGGCTGTTATTTATTCTAGTACTATTTCTTATTAGTAAAGGGCTTCGCAGACTTGCTGGCACAGGATCGAGCTTAAGCTCAAGGCGCTATGGCGGATGGTTGACTGGGCTTTTTATTGTTGGCGCTGTGCCACTCGGTTTTTCGCTATACACTGTGATCTTCGATGAACGTCTGGACGCTAACATCGGGTTGGGGCTCGCCATGCTTTTTGCTTGGGCCTACTGTGCACTTTTGTTATGTGCGGCATTGGTGATATGGGGAATGTACACCTACAAAAGGGCTAAAAAGAATTAACCTGGCTGAAATATGACAACTAATAAAGCTCGCTACACACAAGAATTTATTTCGTGTTTGGCGGGCTTTTTCTAAGCTGAAATATTCACGGTCGTGGTCATTTCTACACAATTGTTCTACCGATGATCGCATGAGGCTAAAGCCACTCAGAACGTACCCTTCATCCCATTTTCTTATGAAAAAATTCAATCAAGCCATCTGTTAATTGTCGATGCGAGCTGCTAATATACCGATCGGTACAGTACATGAGCTCCAGATGTCGTATAGGCGTAGGCCCCTTGAATGGTATAGCTACAATGTCCTGACGTTCCGGGAATTGAGCGAGCAAGCCTTGCGGCTGTATAGTAGCGCCTACCCCGGCAGACACTAATTGGAGCAGTGAATTGGCTGAGCTCGTCTCCATGACGGGTGTTAATTCAATCTCTTCCTGAATACAGACGGCATCCACCAACTCACGACCGAGAAAGCCTTTCGGATACATGACCAGTGAATGCTGTTTCAGCTCTTGCAGTGTAATCTCCTTCCTGTCAGCGAGCTCGCTTGCTGCATGAACGAAGAGATGATAGGGCTCCGATCCCAGCGGGACCTGGGTTAATCTTTTATCAGGCTGACCTTGCAAGCCAATCCCGATATCGACTTTATGGTTAAGCACTTCATCTTGTACATATATAGTTGAGAACACCTGTAGCTGGATGTGAGGATATGTCTTCTTGAATTCAACGAACAGCGGGACGAGCATGAAGTCCAAATCCGAGGGCAGCACAGCCAGCCTAACCGTACCGATATCTCCTGACAGCAGATCTTGTATGGCATGCTTGGCGTCCCGTTCTGCTTGCAGCATCTTCAGCCCGTAGTGGTACAGGAGCTTGCCTGCTTCTGTAGCCACCACCTTTTTACCGATCCGATCGAAAAGAGGAGTGCCCAGCTCTGCCTCAAGTATGCGGATTTGCTGGCTTAGTGTAGGCTGTGAGATTCCGAGTCTTTCGGCAGCCTTTGTAAAATGCAGTAGCTCATATACCGCCATAAAATACTGTACATTTCGATTGTCCATCCGAAGGCTCTTTTCTTTAATAGTATTTAACTATCATAATAATATGAATTATAGAATTTATCAATGATTTAAGAGCCCATATACTGAGAATGTCTTATACAGCTAAGAAGAGAGGGCCTATTTTATGAAGAAGTATTTTTTATTGCTAGCTATATTTATTGCAGCCTTGAATCTAAGGCCTCTGATTACATCGGTGGCCCCTTTGCTTGGTACGATACAGAGTGATCTAGATATGAGCGGTCTAACCGCAAGTCTACTCACCACATTGCCTGTCCTATGTATGGGGATATTTGCTCCAGCGGCGACCGTATTGCGTGATCGAATGGGTCTTGAACGCACCATTTTTATGGCCTTAGTCCTCATTACAGGGGCAACAGCATTGCGAGGAATCGTTAGCTCTGTCGTGATACTGGTAGTTAGTGCGTTAGTTGGCGGAATTGGGATCAGCTTGGCCGGGCCGCTATTGTCCGGCTTCATTAAGAAGTATTTTCCTACCAAGCCCGGCATTGTCAGTGTGTATTCTGCTTCCATGACTGTAGGGGCTGCTGTTGCTTCTGCTTTTGCTATCCCGTTATACAATCGTAGTAATCACAGCTTAACGCTGACCTTGTCCTGCTGGGCTATTCTTGGAGTGGTGGCACTAATCGTGTGGGCGGCTTTTCTTGGAAATCGGGCGAATCAGACTAGCTCAAGCTCGATACGATCAAGCTCCAGGCTTCCGATCCGTAATAAAAAAGCAATTCTGTTGACCTTGTTTTTTGGCTTAATGGCCAATATTTTTTATTCGGTAACAGCGTGGATTGCACCGATTGCTCTGAATCTCGGCTACAGCGCGGCTAGTGCAGCTATGCTCCTTACGGTCTTTACGCTGATTCAAGTCCCCGTATCCTTAACGATTCCTTTCCTAGTAGCCAAATCCGGGAAACGTCGTTTGTATCTCGTTCTCTGCAGTGCTTCCGAGCTAATCGGAATCGTTATGCTGCTCTTTCAGCTGCCGATGCTGCCAGCGGCGGTGTTGTTGGGTATTGGAGCAGGCGGATTATTTCCACTGGCACTCATGCTGCCGATTGTCGAGACAGAGACGGCAGGGGAAGCTGGAGCATGGTCTGCGATGTCCCAGTGCGCGGGCTATATTATAGGGGCTATGGGACCACTAGCCATTGGGGCGATTTATGATCGAAGTGGAAGCTTTACGACTGCGCTTATTGTGATGCTGATGGTGATTGTGGTCATGATCGGGGTGCAGGTGGCGATTACTAGCGGGAAGAGTGGCGGTCGGGTTAGGGCTTAAAAAATGAATTGAATAAATTGAGCCATAATGCGAGCTAAGTGAATATACCGAAGAACCCTTATACACAAGGGTTCTTCGGGGTACATAATTAGTGTTAAATTCAATCTATGATGTAAGTGCATAGATAAAGTAATACCTATAAAGTAATACCTATAAAGTAATACCGAAGCTTGTATGTAATCGCTTTAATTTTGCTATAGACAGTGCGTGTGGCCAATGCTATATTGTTTCTGTAAGAAACAATATTATTTCTATGAAACACAAAAAAATGGATTGTCGTCATGGCACAACATACTAAACGTGCTCAAGCTGGAGTATTTCAACTGTTCGGTGCTTGAGCGACACGAAAGGGATGGAGAAGATATGGGCAGCATCGAGACAACCATTAAGACCTTTGATGGGACTCAGCTCTATTTCAGCAAGAATGTGGTTACTGATGCGAAGGCAGCTGTGGTTATTGTTCATGGGCTATGCGAGCATGCCGGGCGCTATGATTATTTGACGGATCAGTTGAACAACCACGATATTAACGTATATCGATTTGACCATCGTGGTCATGCGAGATCGGAAGGGCAGCGTACGTTCTACAGTGATTTTCATCAGCTCATAGAGGATGTGAATGTCATTGTTGAAGCGGCCTTGCAAGAGAGCGGCGATACCCCTCTGTTTGTCATCGGTCACAGTATGGGTGGATTTGCGACCTCATCCTTTGGAACGAAATATCCAGGTAAAGTGAAAGGCATCGTTCTCTCTGGAGCACTTACCCGCTACAATACAAAGGTTGCTGGTGAGCTGCCACTTGATCTTCCTCCAGGCACGTATTTCCCAAATGAGCTTGGCAGCGGCGTATGTAGTGATCCGGAGGTTGTATCCGCATATGCGAATGATCCGTTAGTCGAAAAAAAAATTTCCGTAGATCTATTCAATAGCCTGGGTTATGGAGTGGTCTGGTTAAAGGAGCATGCGAAGCAGTTTGTAGACCCGGTGCTTGTTCTGCATGGTGCAAACGATGGGCTGGTGAGTGAACAGGATTCGCGCGACTTCTACGGAGACATTGCTTCGACCGATAAAACATTGAAAATCTATGCTCACCTTATGCATGAAATATTTAACGAACCGACTCGGGATGAAGTCATTAAAGAAACGATCACATGGATTGAAAAACATATCTGATCTCAGTACACTTGGAAGAGAGAGAATTCTGAAGATGAAAGGGATTACCCATGAAGTTAGATTGGATGGGCAACCATCGGACATTGATCGAGAAAATTATAAAGTACGGGAATGCATATTCTAACACCTATAAGCTGCAGCGAAGCTACGGTACAGACGTCATGTTCTCCGCCTCGCAGATTCAGACTCTGGAATATATTCTGGAAGCAGAGGATAAGGAAGAGAAAATGTCAGAAATGGCAGAACGTCTTGGCGTTAGTCGCAGCACATTCTCCAAGAACGTGAAGATTTTGAAGGAAAAAGGCCTGCTGGAGAAATATCATTTGAGCGGCAATCGCAAAGACATCTATGTGAAGCCTTCTGCGAAAGGACGCGAGGTGTACGCCCAGTACACTGAATTTGTTCGCGAGCTTTGCTTTGATGATATTTTTCGGTATGCGGATACCATTTCGGAGGCTGACAAGGAAAGCTTTACTCGTATTTTGGATTTGTTTGCGAATGTTTTGGTCTGGTATGGGGAGAAAGAACAGGAACCACGCAAGCTCACCAAAATTGATTCAGGTAACGAATAAATTGGCTGCAATCCATGAAGTTGAATGAGTTATCCCAATGCTTGTCTCACTTCCCTGCCAGCATTGGAAAAACCGTACCCAATCAAGTACAATAATTCAGAAGTTATCATATCAGACCAATAGATATAGAGTATGGAGGGAAGCATGCTGAATTGGAAAGCAATCTTCAAGGGTATGGCGATGGGGACAGTAGAGACGGTTCCTGGCGTAAGCAGTAGTACCATTGCGGTACTCATGGGAATTTACGAGAGGTTGATTGAGGCCATTGGCCAATTGACCTCGAAGCGCTGGAAGGAAGGCATAGCCTATTTAATCCCGATAGGGATCGGAATGTTCGGTGGATTCATCATATCTGTCATGGTAATAAAATACCTGCTTGAGCATTATTTTCAGCCTACCCATTTTCTATTTATGGGCCTGGTCATTGGCATCTTGCCTTCATTATGGAGAACTGCCCGGACAGAAAGTAAGGAACCCATGCGGTTGCGGCACTATGTGCTCATATTGCTGTCCCTGTTGGCGGTAGCTGCGACAAGATTTCTGGATGTTGAACGAGATATAATCATGACGAATCTGACTGCCTCGGATTATCTGTTCCTGTTCGTCTCGGGCTGGCTGGCGAGCACAGCGTTAATACTGCCTGGCATTAGTGGGGCGCTGATTCTTACCCTGCTCGGCGTGTACTATACCGCGATCTCGGCCATATCCTCAATGAATCTGCCAGTCATCTTTACGATTGGAGCGGGGATTGTGGCAGGGATTCTCATTACAAGCAGACTTGTTCGATTTTTATTGCAGCGTTATACCCTGCTCATGTATGCTTCCATGCTGGGACTGGTGGCGGGCTCCATTGTGGTGTTGTATCCGGGGTATCCAGTGGGGGCTCTGAATAGCCTGATCTGTGTAATCGCTCTTATCGCTGGTTATTTGATCGCCCTGATTGCAGGGCGCGTGAAGCGCGGAGGAGGCTTGCCTGTTGTAATAGAGCAGTGAGACTCTCTGCTTATCCGATATCGCTTTGCCCTGGTGTAGCTAGGGCAAAGCGATTTTTTTGCTCGATGTTACTACGGATCTGGTCGATGTTACTATTCTGGTTGATAGAGCTAACCTGTAGACTTTGAGCCAGGTATAAATAGCTGCAAGCTGTCCCGCAAGGAGGTGGGAGGGTGGCCAAGCAGCTGTTCCAGATCAGTTGTTGTTGAGGAGGTATCAATCGTACGCAAAAAGTTAAATATCCAATGCTGTAGCTGTGGTTCTTGCTGCACTGCCATTGGCGTGCCGACGAGCTCGGAGAGAGCTGCTGCTAGATCAGAGAAGCTCCATGAGGTAGACGCGGTTAGCTCATAAATTCTGTTGCGATGTTTGTTGGGCTGGGCGAGTACGTTCGCTGTGGCGGCTGCCAGATCGGCTCGAATGACCGTATTAAATGTCCAAGCTTCAGGAGGGCAGACGATCTGCTGCTCTGCTATAACCGTCTGCAGATTAAGGGCCTCTATAATGTCAGTGTAGAGTGCGTTTCTCATAAAAGTGTAGGCTATACCAGAAGCGCGGATGGCATACTCTGTGGCCAAGTGTAAATGAACAGGAGGGCCTGAGCCATGCTCGGGGAAAGCAAAGCTAGTGTAGACCAGATGCGCCACCTTCGTCCTTTTGGCAGCCTCAATGACATGTGCATGCTGGCGAAATCGGATGGTATCATCCGCATGAGAGCTTGAAATGAGTAATAGCTGGGATGCTCCGGCCAGAGCCTGCTCAATCGACTCGGGCTGATCATAATCGCATAAGCGCACCTGGATGCCTGCGGAACGATAAGACTCTCCAGCTTCAAGACGCCGAACACCTGCAATAATACGCTCTGGAGAGATTTGATGAAGCAACTGCTCGATAATCAGATGTCCCAGCTTGCCACTAGCCCCTGTAATCATAATGGACATGAGTGCATCGTCCTTTCCTTTGCATTTAGTTTAACGCTTAACTATCTGGCTGCAAATGTACAATACGTACGGCCTTTAACTACGGCGCTAGTAGCTCCCGTTAAGTGACTTTGGCCATCGTGATCTATTGCCTGCGTCAAGCTCTCTTCAACTTAGCAAGCAACAGCAATAACTGTTCCAGCTCGCCCTCGTTAAGCCCCTGAAGGCCCTCTACGATCCGTTGTCGATTCTCCGGTAAATGCAGCAGAAGCAAGCGCTGTCCCTCCCCTGTAATGGATACTACCCACTTTCTTCCATCTGTAGGGTGCGGGGCACGGTGTATCAGGCCATCCTGCTCCATCGGACTGAGCAGCAAGCTAATATTAGCCTTCGTTACTCCAAGCTTGCGGGCGAGCGTCGTAGGAAGGACGGTGCCACCCTCCTTCATTATTTCTACCAAAATACGTATTCTAGCTCCTGTCAGTCCCTGGGATTGCCAGTATTTCTCCGAGACATCGACAAGTTGGGCTGTCGTCTCGACCAGAGCGAAGAAGACTTGCTGCTGCAGCGGTAAGTCGGTTACAAAATCCTGCAAATCTTTCATACATACACACGCACCATTCTATATCGTTAAGTCCTTAACTATTATAGAATCTAATGGATCATACTTCCTTTGTCAAGTTGAGGAACAGTAATCATTTTGAATGAATGGCTATGAATAGGTGAATTACTTGGGAGAATTTGATGTATTCGTTGGTATCTTCCTGCACGGCTCGGCTGATAGAAAATATTTTATGATTTCGGTAAGAATCTCCTAAAAATCGCTTGCGCAAATACCGAAAATGAATATTAGATAACAGTTCAAAAGTAATATTATATAGGTCTTTGGATGGGTTGTGAGCGGAGGGGTTCATGATAACCAAACAAGGTACAGGGAGATGAAGGAATGGTAAAACGAATCATAAACAAATTTTCTGGCTCAAAAAGTATCGCGAACACACTTGCACTCATTTTATTCTTGAACATTCTTGTTGTGTTCGTCATTCTTGGAACATTCATGTACACGAATACCCGGGCCATGCTTGTGCAGCAACAGGAAGCGATGCTACAGACTAAGACACAATCTGTCATTGCACAGTTCGATGCGTTATTTAAGGAAAAAGGGGCATTGGTGAAGCAGATGTCCACCAATGACATTTTTCGGCAATACATAGAGACGACCGCATCCTCTGCGGAGGTGCATACTTCAACCTATGCAGCACAGACTCAGGCGACTCTGGCGGCAATAGTGAAAGAAGAGCCTTCCTTTGCAGATGCATGGGTCCTTGGTATTCATGACAAGGGCTTCTGGCTGCAAAATGATGGAGCGGCAGCCGATGCTGCATTCAATGTGCAGGATCGGCCCTATTACAAGCCAGCCATGGAAGCGAACGGGTTATATTTCTCGGAGCCTTATGCTGACGTCAACAATGGCACTATGTTGATGGGGATTTTTTATCCGGTGAAGGATGATAATGATCAGGTTATCGGATTTGTCGTTGCAGACATTGCCTTCAAGGATATTCCGGACATCATGCAGAGCTACTCTCTCGGCAGCACGGGATATTCCGTATTGACCACCAAAGATGGAGATATTCTGTACCACCCTGATCAGGAAAAAGTTCTGAAGCAGAAGTTCAATGAGAGTGAGGGAGAACTCGGTGAGATCGGTCAGCAGATGATGGCTGGAGAATCTGGCGTACGGCTGATTAACGATCAGGGTGAGCGCCGATATATTGGCTATGCTACTAGTAAGGATACAGGGTGGTCTGTAGCCTTGACGATAGCCGAGAAAGAAGTGCTAGAGGAACTGGGCTCCTTTACCTGGATTACGATTGGTGGGTTTGCTGGAGCGACGATTCTACTGGTGTTGATCTGCTATGTTGTACTGCGTTCCATTCTGAGAAGCATTCCAAAGCTGCTTGCCAAGATGAAGCAGATTGAGGATGGTGATCTGACCGTTCAATTCGAAGTGAAGTCCAATAATGAATTGGGCCAGATTGCACAGGGAATTCAGAAAATGGTAGAGAAAATCTATGGCATGATCCAGATGGTTGGCAATACCTCTCAGGTGCTGAATCAATCCTCCAACGATCTGCAGGTCATTTCTACCAAGACAGCATCCACAATGAATGATACAGCGGTGGCTATTAACGAGATTGCCAGTGCGACCAATTATCAGTCTGTGGAGTCGGACAATATTTTGACGAAGACGATGGAGCTGTCCCATCAGATTGATGGTATTGCTAATGATGCGACAGCAATGGAGCAAATGGTGAAGACGTCCTCGGAGCAGAGTGAATACGGACTCGACGTCGTAACTCAGCTGTCCCAATGGGCAGAGGAGAATAATAAGTCTACCCAGGCTATCTCGGCACTGATTCATGATATTGATGCGAGTCGCAGCGAGATTGCCAGCTTTGTGGGCACCGTACAACAGATTGCGACTCAGACCAACCTGTTGGCCTTGAATGCCTCGATCGAAGCGGCTCGTGCTGGAGAGCAGGGTAAAGGCTTCGCAGTTGTTGCTGGAGAGGTGCGCAAGCTCGCTGAGCAGACTGCGGCGGCTACGCAGGAAATCTATAAGAAGGTCGGATTTATAGAAGAGAAGACGAAGCTATCTGTACAGCATACGGTGGATGGTCTGAGAATTGCCGAGGAGAATGCCAAATCGGTAGATGCTACGAAGCAGCTATTCTCACATATCAGTGAGGATCTGGAGGAGCTCAAGCTACGGATGAACCAGATCAGCCGTGGTACTCTGAATATTCATCAGCACAAGGATGAGATTCTGCATGCGCTGGAGACGATATCTGCCACGACAGAGGAGAACTCGGCATCCACGCAGGAGGTCAGTGCGAGTACCCAGGAGCAGCTAGAGAGCATCGAGAAGGTAGCAGAGCTATCTGATCAGCTGAACCAGATATCCAAGCAGCTACAGAAGGAACTGAGCCAGTTCAAGGTTGAGTAAGCTGCAATAGAGTAAGTTTGCAATAGAGCAACTGTAATAGAAGCAACTGTATAGAGCAATGCTAGTCCCCTCATAGTAGACAGACTCATGCGAGATATCGCCCTGTTTATGATGAGGGGATTTTTCTATACAATTATCAACATATTTCGACAATATTCGCCTGAGCTTTAATACTCTTGTGATACCTCGATAACAATTTGATGTGACAATGAGTAAGAGAATGCGTTCTGTATAGTCAGAACTCCACTTGTGTGCACGTAAGTACATAAGAGGAGTTTTGCATAGCAGACAGAGATTGAAGGTCAGGGAGGATTATTGTGTTGGGAAAACGATTGCTGTCATGCTGTGTTGTGCTTAGCTTTATTGCGGGGGCTTTGAGTCCTTTGTCAGGCTTTACGGGTGTATCTTATGCGGCAGAGGGTGGTAGCCAAGACGGGCGCGATGCGCAGGGGAAATGGGTAACTGGAGAATATCATATACATACAACACAATCGGATGACGCACAAGGCAAATTGCAAGATGTACTGGATGCTGCATTTGAGCAAAATGGACTCGACTGGGTAGCCTTATCAGAGCATCTTCGTATGTCTGGACGCGATGAGGATGGGAACACCCTCGGATCTCCTATTCCTGTATCGAAGGGGATTGCGCTCTATCAGGCACCGAAGATCAAGGAATTACAGGATGCCGGGAAATATGCGGGCAAGACGATATTCAGTGGCTTCGAGTGGGATATGCCGACTTATGATCATGTGAGCGTAGGGATCATTACGGATGATCCTGGCTCTCCTGCTGCGCTAAAGGCGATCAACCAATTCGAATATCTGTTCTCGAACCGGGATGCAAGTCTGTTCGATCCAGCAGACGTGCTAGCCTGGAATGCGGCTGATCAACGGGCCTACTCGACAGCCAGTGATGCCAGACAAGCATTTCGCTGGCTGGCAGCGAATTATCCTGACAGCTACGCCTTGTTCAACCATCCTTCTCGGAAGAATGGAACGAGCGCCGAGCTGAAGGTGCAGGACATTCGCGACATGAATAATATTGCGCCTCGTGTTGCTTTTGGCTTCGAAGGCATTCCGGGTAACCAGATGGCTCCGGATCGTGGTGAGACTGTTGATATCTACGGGGGAGCCGATGTTCGCATTGCTAAGGTCGGAGGCATGTGGGATGCCCTGCTGGGTGAGGGACGGAAGTTCTGGAACTTCGGGAACTCTGATTTTCATTTCAAGATCAGCAGTGACCGCAGGTATTCCAGCGGCTATTGGCCAGGAGAGTATTCGAAGAATTATACATGGGTAGAGGGCAGTGACATGAAGTCCATTGTCGAGGGCATGCGTTCAGGCAAATCCTTCTCAGCGACGGGTGATCTCATTAACGCTCTTGATTTCAGCATCCAGAGTGCTGAAAGCATGAAGGAAATGGGTGGCGAGCTTGAAGTAGCTGCTGGTGACGAGATGGAGCTGAAGATTCGCTTCAAGAGTCCGAACCAGAACAACAACGGTGATCCTGTGCAGGTAGACCATGTTGACCTGATTGTCGGCAATGTAACAGGACCAGTTGAGCCCGGAACTGCGGCCTACAACAAGGCTACCAACGACACAACCAAGGTCCTGAAGCGCTTCACAAGCGCAGACTGGGTGACGGATGCAGAGGGGTATAACACGATTACCTATCCGGTTGGTCCCGCAAGCGAGAATCAATATTTCCGACTCAGGGGAACGAATCTGGGCACGGACGTTCCTGGAGAGACGAGCAATGGGGAGCCGCTGCTTGACCAGAAGAATACGACGGTGGACAACGAGACACGTTTTACCCAGATCAATGATCGCAATTATTCGGACCTGTGGTTCTATTCGAATCCGATCTTTGTCAATGTGACGTACAGCGATGAGCAGGCCGTACAGGATGCATTACAGGATATCCAGCTTCCAGCGCAGCCTGTAAGCACAGATATTCAGCTACCGCTCATGGGAGACCATGGAGCTAGCATTACTTGGGACAGCTCAGATACTGCGATTGCCGAGGTAACAGGTGGCACGCTACGAATCTCGCCTCCTGCTATTGGTCAGCCGGACGCAGAGGTTACACTGACAGCTACGGCTACCAAGGGAGCTGTGAGTGACACGAGAACGTTCAAGCTTGTCATTCGAGCAATTACAATTGATGATGCGATGCTGCGGTATACCTTTAGCCAGGATACGGTTGCTGGAACCGAAGTAAGTGATACTTCTGGAAATGGTCATGCCGGCGTACTGATCGGCGGAGCCGAAGCGACTACTGATTACGATGGAGCCATAACCCTGGATGGTACGAATGACGCCATTCAACTTCCGAATGGTATATTGAGCAATGTTGAGGCTGCTACCATATCCATTAGTGTGGAGATTGATCCAGCCAATGCCCGTCCATCGTGGTTATATTCCTTTGCCAGCAATCCAACAGTCGTGCAGGGTACCCGCTATCTCGGGATGCTGGAGGATTCGAGTGGGATATATCGCACATCCATTACGCCGAACTGGTATGTTGGAGAACAGACCGTATCCAAGGGAGCTTCCGTCAATAAAGGAGTGCTGAAAAACCTCATATACACCATCTCTGGCAATACAGCAACATTGTATGAGGACGGTGTTCAGGTTGGACAAAACACTGCGATGACGCTGTCGCCGAAGGACATTGAAGCGACCGTAGCTAACTATATAGGCAGACCTCCTTATTCTGGTGACCGTTATTTCAAGGGCAAGGTCTCAGACTTCCGTATCTATAGTCGGGCCCTCAGCTCCAAAGAGGTTGCAGCTATAGCGGCAGAGGAGCTGGAATACAAGGGCTCCATCAGCGGATTTGTTACTGACGGGACTGGGGCCGTGGAAGGGGCGAGCGTCGCCGTAACTATTCGTGGACAGGTCTATTCCACAATGACAGCGGCTGATGGCAGCTACGTACTGGAGGAGATCCCGGCTGGCTCGGGCTACGTGCTGTCTGTATCCAAGGACGGATTCATCACAGCCACTACAGGGCAGGTGCAAGTGAATAACGGGCAGACAACTACGGATATGAATGTGAAGCTAAGTGCTGTACCAGTTCTGCATACAGTATTGTTTGACAGCAACGGTGGGGATACAGAGGCTTCTCCTGCTACAGTGACCGTGACTGCCGGGGAAGCGATGACGGAGCTACCTACGCCGCCTACCCGTCAGGGGTACAGCTTTCTGGGCTGGAATACACAGGCCGATGGAACAGGAAGTGAATGGAACAGTGGTATACCTGTGAATACGAATCTGGTTGTGTATGCACAGTGGCAAGCGGAGCAACCAGAAGTAACTACAGGTACAATTACAGGAATCGTCTCGGATGGCACACAGCTTGTTGAGGGAGCCAGCGTCAGTGTATCTGTCGGCAGCAGCGTATATGGCGTAACGGATAGCGTGTACTCTACAACTACGAATGTGAACGGCAGCTATACCCTGGTGAACATTCCAGCAGGTACAGAATATGCAGTCACAGCGCAAAAAAATGGCTACATCACCAATCAAATTAGTGGTGTGAATGTAGCTGCGAACCAAACTACCAGCAACGCTAATATCATCCTGACGCCGATCGTTACTGCACCAAGCTACTTTAACGTTGTTTTTGACAAAAATGGTGGGACTACAGAAGCAATGCCAGGAGCCATAGCTGTACTCTCCGGTGAGCATATGCCAGCATTGCCGAGCCCACCGACGCGCACGGGATATCGGTTCATGGGCTGGAATACACAGCCGGATGGAAGTGGCACGGCCTTTACGACAGAATCTGTTGTGGATAGCGAGCTGATCGTATATGCACAGTGGCGAGTAGTATCGAGCTCAAGTGATCATCATGATTCCTCCGGATCAGGTGGTGGTGGAAGCAGTACAACTACGACACCTGCCAGTCCGTATGTGAAGCCTGAATTTATTGAAGAAGGTAGCGCAGGGGTACGCGTAGATCTGTCCCGGGGATCAACGTTATTGTCGCAATCGCAGATTACAGTGCTGGTGGAATTGAACAAGAGCCGTGAAGTTGTGCTTAGCGGGCCGAACTATTCCTTTACGTTCCCCGTAGGTAGCATGGCGGTCGTTCAGGGCACCACAGACTTTGACTTTGGACTGCGCTTCAACGCAGGAGCGAATCTCAGCACAATTAACGAATTAGCTGGCCAGCATGGAGCCTTGATCGTTAGCTACAATGGTACTGGGGAGCTGCCTGGGCAGGTAAACATCAGGCTTCTTGTTGGCTCACAATATGCAGGTCAGACGTTGTACTACTATTATCTAAATGAGACAACAGGTGAATTGGAATTCCTACAAAATGCGCCAGTGGACAGCGAAGGCTACGCCACAGTGCAGCAATCGCATTTATCCGAATATGTGTTCACGACGGAGCTGCTGACACCTGACAGTCACATTGGCAAGCTTACAATGACACCTGGCATTGCGTCGTTGTCGGATAAGACGCTTGTACCATATGTTATGGTGAACGGGATACAACGCATTATAAAGCTGAGCGCTATGTCTGGTGGACAGATGCATTTCATTGGAGACAGCTCAGTTCATTACAGCTTCAAGGATAATGCGAAGAGCTTCACGGATACAGCGGGACACTGGGCACGCGAGTCGATAGAGTTCGTAACTGCACGCGAGTTGTTCGGCGGAACGACGGAGCAGACCTTCAGCCCGAATGCGACCATGACACGTGGCATGATCGTTACGGTGCTGGGCCGCCTGGCGGAGGCTGAGACAGAGGGACATGCAGCTCGCTTCAGCGATGTTCAGCCAGATGCTTACTATGCCGGCTATATTGGCTGGGCAGCAGATAATGGAATTGTTAATGGCACGGGGTCTCAGCGTTTTGAACCTGATGCACCTGTGACTCGCGAACAGCTTGCTGTGATCATGGTGAACACATTGAAGCACATGGAGCTGACAACGGACACGAATGAGGCTAATCCATCAACGATAGCCGCATACGCCGACCAAGATCTTGTCAGCAGCTGGGCCACGGAGAGTGTGAATCGTCTCATCTCGATGGGAGTTTTGAGCGGTAAGGCGAATTATCGTCTGGACCCGCAGGGGAACGCGACCCGAGCTGAGCTGGCTGCGATGCTTGAGAGAATGATTGAACATACTGTAGCTGGGCAGTGAACGTATATTCCATAACCCTTAACTTTGTGGAGCATACAAGAAGACCGTATCCAGTTCTGTGAACTAGAACGTCGCACCAATCGCTAAAGATGTTATAACGGGCTTGGCCATGTGAATAGCCGACTCCTCCAGTGTGTGTACTGTGAGGGGGCGGCTATTTATATAGACGTGAAGTGCAGCCGAGAGGGGCGAGTAAGCTGTCCCTCATCTTTTGTCGAGTTTTGTTAAATAAATGCTTGACTTTTATGAACTCCAGGAGTAAGATATAAAAGTCAGCTCCGATAGAGAGCGGAATTGAGGATTGTTAGCTCAGTTGGTAGAGCATCTGACTCTTAATCAGGCGGTCCAGGGTTCGAGTCCCTGACAATCCATCCTATCATGTACCGAGTAAGATGATGATTTACGTTGAGTGAACATCATAACCTCCAGAAATGGCTGTTTCCCAGAATGTTGGGAGACAGCCATTTTGTTATTTTTCTACTTTTCCCCCAATGGGGGATATTTCACGACAGGCCATTTTTCCTTGCGCAGTGCATCCATCAGCTCAGGTGATGCATGGATATTGTCTTGTACAAGCTGCTTGGGAGTTAAGGCCATCCATTGATTCAATGAGACGTCCTCAAAGCGATCGCTGCGAAAAATTTCAAGGAACCACAGCGTGTCTGTTCCGGTGTTCTGTACATAATGCCCCATTGCTACGGGCACGTAGCCAACGTCGCCTGCACGGACGTCGAAGGTCCGCGCTGTACCGTTGCCTCCGAAGACAGTCATGCGTCCTTGCCCTGTCAGGTAATATTGCCATTCATCCGCATTGGGGTGCCAATGTAGCTCCCGCATGGCTCCAGGAAGAATTTCGACTAATGCAGCAGCCACTGTCGTGGAAGCTGGAAAGTTCGTTGAGTCCACAATCCGTACACTGCCTCCGGGTGTGATGATCGGTGTCTGCTCCAAGAGTCGATATGTGAAGGACAGCGGAACGGTCCCGTACGGTGAAGAAATAGCTTCACTACTAATGGGGCCGGGGACTGTATCCTGAAAAATATATACCTGCTCGTCGGGTCTGCCATCAAAGGCCGTTTCCGGTACGCCAAAATTGGCAGACAGGATCTCTGCAGGGGTATGTGCGAACCAATCCGAGATCGACAACGTATTAAGGTCGGAGAATGATCCGTCGTCAAATACGAGCAGGAACTCGCAGCCCTCCTCAAGTCCCTGGATCGAGTGAGGGAGTCCCTTGGGGAAGAACCATAAATCTCCTGGCCCGACATCCGCGATAAAATTACGCCCATTCTGATCGACAGATGTGACTCGTGCAGTTCCCCAGATCATGTAGGCCCACTCTGATTGCTGATGCCAGTGTAACTCCCGTACACCCCCCGGTGTCAGGCTCATGTTCACTCCGGCGAGCGTGGTTGCAATCGGCAAATCTCTGACGGTAATCTCACGGGACCAGCCGCCATGATTCAATTGCATATGAGTATCAGAGAAGGACATGCGCAGATTGGGTAGCAGCCCTGCATCGGTTGCGGGAGGGACGAGCATATCGGGGTTCTGGAGGTCCCTTAATACATCCCGGGGACCAAGGTCCAGACCACCTGCTCCGTCCTTACGAATGGGTTGTGGAACAATCCATTGTTTCTTTTCCACAGGGTTCTTGCTTTTCGATATGTCATCGTTCATGCTACAACGCTCCTTTGAGGTCGGATGCCGCTAACATAAGCTACTGATATATAGGTATGAATTAGCGCCAGTCCGTTATGTTAAAAGGAGTAGTGAGCAATCTTTTCTGCAGTAATACAAAAAACAGGACGGATAAAATTATCGCGTCCTGCTCTGTGGCCCAGTTCCCTCGGATATGGAGAATGAACAGTGGGAAATAAGTATATTATTTCTTAATTTGCTCACCGCTGAAGATCTGAAGATCCATTGGCGCTGCCATGAATTCTGGAGCAATCTTCACGAAAGCTTGAAAGTGCTCGCTGCTGTTATGCACAGCTGTAGCAGCCTCATCCTTCCATAGCTCGACCATGGTGTAACGATACTCCTGGTCCGTGCTCTTGGTCAGCTCGTAGCTAATGTTTCCTTCTTCCAGTCGGGTAGCAGCCACAAGGGGCTTTGCGGCAGCAAGGAATTGTTGTTCCTGTTCAGGTTTGATTTGCATGTGCGCATGAATAATAAGCATAATATCTCCTCTTTTCGATAGAATGAATGTGAAAGAATGCTTGATATAGCTGGTTATTATATGCAAGGCCAAAATACATCAAGGGGATTGATGTATTCAGCCAGTAACCACATTATGCCCAGGTTGTAACAGTCTCAACAGGCAGACGATAGGATGGGTAGCCTTCTTTGGCCGCTTTGCCGACGGTAATCAGCATAACCGGCTGGTAGCGGTCCTTGTCCATACCGAAGGTTTCTGCAATGCGTGCCTTGTCATAGCCGCCAATCGGATTGGTGTCATACCCGTGTGCACGTGCGACCAGCATGAATTGCATGGAGACGAGTCCAGCATCAATCAGGTTCACATCACGCAGATCAGCTGGGGACTGGTTCTCATAATACTCTTTAACTCTTGGAACCAGCGTATCCATCACCTCTGCAGGCATATACCCGCGTTTTACAGCCTCAGCATAAATGTTCTCCAAATACTCTACATTGTTCATATCCACGAAGACAGCAACGACTGCAGCGGAAGTCTCTACCTGCGTCTGATTAAAGCTGGCGAGTGGCAGCATTTTCTCCTTACCTTCTGGGCTGTCAATGACCAGGAAGCGCCAAGGCTGCATGTTGACGGAGGATGGTGCACGCATTGCTTCCTCCAGCATTTCTGTCAGCTCTTCGCGGCTGATTTTGACCTCTGGATCGTAAGCCTTCACCGAACGGCGGCCGTAAGTCACTTCATTAAAATCGTTAGTTGCTTGGAAATTTCCCATGGTTCAACACTCCTTATTAGTTAGATGTCTATTTTTTTAATGTAAAAGAATAAATAAGCTTTCAGCGGCGCTAAACAATTCGAGGATCACAGGAAAAACTTCAGCTAAAGGCGGTCTGTCTGCTGTGAAAGAACAAAGATAGACGTTTTCCTAGTCACCATTGTGACTTCGTGTGCGATTACACGGAGCATGCATACATTTAAATATTATTCTGCATGCGCTGCAGATAATCGGCCAGCTGAGATACTTCCTCTTCAGTAAAATTGTGTAGTAGCTGCCCCAGAAAGACCTCTTTTTCCTTGCGAAAGGCTGCTATCCGCTCTCGACCATGCTCTGATAGCTGCACGAAGGTAACACGCTGATCATCCGGCTTTTTGCTGCGGACAATCATCCCCTCAGCCTCCAGCTGCTTAAGGTGCCGAGTGATGGCTGCACTGTCGATATTAATTAGCTTTTGCAGCATCGACTGGTTAATCTCCTCCACTTGGCAGAGCTCATGCAGGATGTCTAATCTGGACGAACTGATTCCGGTACAACGCTCGAACTTTGGACTCATCTGGTTACCGAGTGTGTTCAGTAGGTATAGGACCTGTTCCTGGTCGTTAACTGGACGTGTCATGTTCCACCTCCTTAGTAGCTTCTATTAGTGCAGAGTATCTTGTGACTGTCAGCTAATAGCCATCCAAGACCTGATACGAGAGACTGCTACGATCAACTGCGAATCTAATATGCTGCAGGAGGATCGTGATGTAAAAGTCAAGGATTCTCTAAATAGGATTTTTCTGATAATATTACAAAATATATTCGTTGTATCATTAATATACATATCCTGACTATAGCCTTGCCTGATGACAAAGTAATCATGGATTGCCGAGCTATATATGACAGGCCTATTCATGTTAGCTACTAGCTTATTCCTGCGCATGTTGTCCATGCTTGAAGAATAGAAGTCAGTGTACGATGTTAAGATTAGGGGTGAACCCATCAATTCAGCTCGCATAGATCATACTCTGGTGAACTATTTGACCCATCAATACTTGACTCATCAATGTTTGATGCCTCAATCAATATATCATGTCTAAATCTGAAATGCAATAGTGCAGTTAACACACAATAGACTAGTAATGGGATGGGCATTAAATTATCAAAACTTTGTAATTTTCTTCACAATATTATCAACGTACTTCTATTATAATAATCTAATTGAATTGAATGGGGCTGATCCATGTCTGGGTTCGCAAAAAACAGAGGGTAGGAAATTTTAATTGGCACCTATCTGTGAAAACGCTATAATTGGTAATAGGTACGACCTGAGGGGGATTTACATGAAAAAAGGAATCATGTTCTACAAAATCTTTTTACCGATTCTCGTGCTCGGTGTAACGCTTGTTATTAGCTTCGGCAGCTATATCTATATTTATACCACCAACTCAGTCATAGAGAGCGTCGCGAACGGTAAACAGAATTACATTACACAGATCAAGAACAATTTGGAGCAGAAAATTCAGACCATTGAATATGCCTTCAACACATATAGCACTACCAGCTCGTTTCGAGATGTCGTCCTGAGTCCAATTACAGAGAAGGATTTCATTGCCTATCGGGATGTTAACACTCAATTGAATTATATTGCTACGATGGGTATGGAGGGAACGGAGTATTCCCTAATCAGTCTGGAGAAGAACTGGAAAGTAGCCAATGGCACGCTAAGTTACCTGTCCGACGAAGATCGTAAAGAGATGTTTGCTTCATATATAGAGAATCAGAATAGCTCTCAATTCTGGGTAAAGACAGATGAAGGAATACAATTCGTAAATACATTACCTGTATTCTCCAAGAAAAAGCAGGCTATCGCACTTTCAGATATTTCTTTGCAAACGTTAAACAACTCCATTCGTTCCGGTGACGAGAACACCAACGTGTACATTCTGAATCGTCAAGGTGTTCTTATGTATGAGACAGCGCCGACGCCGGGGCTATTGTCGGATAGCCAGCTTAAGCAGATTATGGAGTCGGTTGGAACAGAACCTGCTGGAGGGAAGCTCACGCTTGAACAACAACGTGGCGGACCTTTGATGATTATGTATTCCAAATCCTCTTATAATAATTGGACTTATTTGACAGTATTGAATCAGGAGGAGATCGCCAGTGCCCTAAAAGTGACCAAGTTTGGTCTGATTGCTATGGGCGTTCTACTGGTGTTGCTTATGGTGGTGGTAGCTTACATTATTGCAGTCTATTTCACGAAGCCCATCCAACAGATCAAGCGCAGTCTTCCCAAGAACACACAGGATGCAGCCAAAAATGAAATTGACTGGATTCTGAATTCGATCGACAACATCATTACCGAGAAGGAAAGCCTTGAGACACTTATGGAGTCTGAGATGCCGCAGTTAGAGACTCAGCTCATCCTTAATCTATTCCGCAATAGAGTCACTGCAGAGGAGCTTGGGCTCAAGCTGCCACGCCTGGGATATAGAGATATGGAGCACTACAGATTCATGACGGTGCTAGTTCAGCTGGATAATCTCGGAAAACGTGAGCCTACGGATATGGACGTGCTGCTAATAGCCATTAATAAGCTTACGGAGGAAGTGGTTCCTTCCGAGCAGCGCATGCTCCCGATTATCCTGAATTCGAACACGCAGGCTACAATCCTGATGTTCAAGGATCTGAGCGAGCAGGAGATGAATAAGCAGGTGCTGGCTTATGCTAAATCCCTGATCAAGAGTGTTAAGGAATATCTTAATTTGTCTGTCAGCATTGGCATTAGTAAGGTCTATGATCAACTGCTTGAAAGCAAGGAAGCCTGCGAGATGAGTAAGCAAGCGCTCCATCAGCGTCTCAATCTCGGTAAGGAATCCATCATTTTCTATGAAGATATCTCTCAGGTCGTATCTGGACCTGTACTGGTGCAGTATCCTGCAGAGCTGGAGTCACAGCTATTCGATGCAATCCGTCTTGGGGATGAAGATATGGTTAGCCGATATCTGTATCCTTTGCTGGCTGAACTGATGAAGAAGAGCAAGAATTCCATGAATTTTGAAGTTATGCTGGTTCGACTGGTGAACAACCTGATCCAACTGGAGCAGACACTTGGCATTGAGGTGCTCTTGACTCATGACAATCATGCTCTGTACCATAAGCTACTGAGCATTCGCAATCCCGAGGAGATTGAGCGCTTGCTAGTGGACGAGGCGATCTTTCCGATGGTTCGATGCATGAAGGAGAAGACCAACAAGCAGTTCCGCGGGCTCTCGGAGCAGATTGCCGATATTATTCGCACGGAGTATGATCAGGAGCTGTCTCTTGAGATTATTGGCGATCGCCTTCATTACAACCCTAACTACTTGAGTAGTATCTTCAAGAAGGAGTTCGGGACGACTTTTAGTGATTACCTGATGAGCTATCGACTGGAAATGGCCAAGAAATGGCTGACAGAGACTGAGATGACTATTAAGGAAATTGCAGAACGGCTTCAATACCATAATCCTCAGAACTTCATCCGGTCATTCCGCAAGAAGGAGCTCGTGACGCCTGGTGCCTATCGCAAGATCAAGCAAGCTAATTAGTTAATATCAATAGAATATTGAAGGAGCAGAGGCTTCCTGGAATCACATGATTCCGTTGGGAGCTTCTTGTGCCTAAGCTCCTGCACATCCTGCTTTCATGCGTAGTAGAACTCGTAGAGTAGTGTATGTAGTGTAGTGCATGTAGTGTAGTGCATGTAGTCTAGTGTAGTGTAATGAAGTGAAGTGAAGTGTAGTGAAATGTCCAGTGGATCGGGACTCGTGCTAGATCAGTAAGTCCTCCAAAAGAAAAGCAGCAAGTTTCTGATGATGTCGGAAACTTGCTGCTTGGTGTCTTATCCTTTTACTGCACCCAGCAGGGCACCTTTAGTGAAGTGTTTTTGTACGAATGGATAGGCAATGAGCATTGGCACTGTTGCAATCACGATAACGGCCATTTTGATCGTCTGTGCAGGTGGTATGACATCTACCGAGCCTGAATCTGCCTGCATACCACTGGATACGATGACTATCTGGCGCAGCAGGATTTGTATTGGCCATTTAGTTGAGTCATTAATGTAGAGAATCGCATTCATGTAAGTGTTCCAGTAAGTTACACCGTAGAACAGTGAGATCGTTGCAATGGATGGCAGGGCCAGCGGCAGCATGATTCGGAAGAAGACGACGAAGTCATTGGCACCGTCCATCTTGGCAGATTCCTCAAGGCTTTCAGGGAGCGCCTGAAAGAAGTTACGCATAATGATCAAGTTGAAGGCATTAATGGCAACCGGGATGATCAGCGACCAGTAGGAGTCGATTAGACCCATGCTTTTTACTACGAGAAATGTAGGGATCATACCACCGCTGAAGAGCATGGAGAACACGATAATGAAGTTGATAGCCCCACGTCCGACCAGGTACTGTCTGGACAGCGCGTAAGCCATAAATGCAGTTAAGACCATACTTACTAATGTACCTACTAATGTTACGCCAACAGAGACACTTAGGCCCTTGAAGATCGTTGGTGTGGAAAGAATGTACTGATAGGCATCCAACGAGAACGTAGTAGGGAATAGTATGAATTTCTTGGCTACTACCTCCTGGGTTGTTGCGAATGAGCTGGCGATAACGTTTACAAAGGGTAGTAGACAAGCGAGAGCGATAATGACCAGCAAGGAATTGTTCACAACCGTAAATATAAGGTTGCTTGCGGTCTGCTTTTTGAAGGATGCTGATGCCATGCGTTAACCTCCTAGAGTAGAAATCATTTATAAGTTAACTTTACCAAGCATGGGGGATTCCGTATATAATCCGCAGGCGAGATTGTCCGTGCTATGACCGGTATCGAGTGGGGGCCTAACGGGATAATCATTATGTTGTGGGATAATCCTCAAATGATGTGTATATGGGAAAAACGCTGTAACCACAAGGGATCTGCAAGCGCTATCACGAGATGATTATGTACGGAATGCCAATGTTCCAGTATGCTGAGGCATGTAAACGGAACGTTGATGAAGGAGGTTGCCCAGTGAAAGCAAATGTCACAGCTGTGGATGTGAACATTAAAAAGAAACGACGCACCAGCCAGTTCATGGGTATGAAACGAAACGCACTATTGTATCTCATGGTACTTCCCGGATTGATTTATTTCATCATCTTTAAGTACCTGCCGATGGGTGGTCTGATTATCGCATTTCAGGATTATCAGCCATACCTCGGAATCATGGGTAGTCCGTGGGTAGGATTGAAGCACTTTATTCGCCTCTTTACGGAACCAACCTTTTTTATGCTACTAAGTAATACACTGATTTTATTCGCCTTGAACATCGTGATCTTTTTCCCGCTACCTATTATATTGTCTCTGATGCTGAATGAAGTGAGACAGAAGGCATTCAAAAACATAATCCAGACAGTGATTTACATTCCACACTTTATGTCCTGGGTTATTATCGTGTCCATCTCCTATGTATTCTTGACAGTGGATGGCGGGGTTATCAATGAAATGATCGCTGCTCTGGGCGGAGAGAAAATCAGCTTCCTTACCTCTCCGGAATGGCTGCGTACCGTATATATCGGGCAGATCATCTGGAAAGAGCTTGGCTGGTCAACGATCATCTATCTGGCAGCTATTACAGTAGTTGACCCTCAGCTGTATGAAGCAGCAGAGATGGACGGAGCAAGTCGTCTCAGAAAGACATGGCACGTGACACTGCCAGCCATCCGTCCGGTTATTATCACACTGTTGATTCTCAAGATTGGGCATACACTGGATCTGGGCTTCGAGCATATGTATCTGCTCCTGAACTCACTGAACCGTGAGGTTGCCGAAATTTTTGACACCTATATCTATACAGCGGGCTTGCGTAACGGACAATTGAGCTTCAGTACCACCGTCGGTTTGTTCAAAGGCGTGGTAGGTCTGGTTCTGGTTGTGCTGTCCAATAAGCTCGCGAAGAAGATGGGCGAAGACGGAGTCTACTAAGATATTTACTACAGCAGGGGAGGATGTAAAATGATACAATTTGTGGAAACGGTCAATGCGTGGTGTATGAGGATACTTCGCTTGGTCTATCTGAACCTGCTGTGGACTGGCGGTACACTGCTGGGTCTGGTCCTGTTCGGGATCGGGCCGGCAACCATCGCTATGATGAGTGTGCTACGGCAGTGGATTCGCGGGAACGAAGAGGTTCCTGTATTCACTTCCTTCGTGAAGTATTACAAGGAAAGCTTCAAGGAAGGCTCTATACTCGGTCTGATCTATACGGTTGTCGGCTATGTGCTCTATATCGACTTGGCAAATATCAGTTCATGGTATCTGCGTGTCGTCATTTTTGTGGGGATTTTCCTGTATCTGATTTCACTGCTGTATATTTTCCCGCTGGTAAGTCATTATGACTGGAAGGGAATCTGGCTGAAGGTCAGAATGTCATTGATCATCGGATTCTCTAATTTACAGTATACCCTGGTACTTATGGTGGGAATTGCCCTGATTTACTTCCTGATTCTTAATCTATTCCCTGGAATTCTTACTTTTGCCGGAGCGAGCCTGATCGGATATCTGGTCATGTGGATGACGCATCAGGTGTTCAGCAGAATGGAACGAAAAGCTGTGGCGAAAGAGGAAGATATAGCTTTGCAAAAATAATAAAGGGGCTGTAAACAAACATGAAGACAATGGTACAGAAGTGTATGGCATTAATGCTCTGCAGCGGCTTACTATTGACGGCTTGTGCCGGTGGCGCGCAGGAAGGCGCTTCGAGCACGAGTGAAGGGGAAAACGGCAAAACCACGATTACATGGCTTAACATTCTGCACACAGCATCTCCACCTACAGACACGATTGTCGACAAGATTGAAGAGAAGACGAATACGGAAATTCAGTTCTCCTGGATTCCGGATGCCTCCAAGGAGGAACGAATTAATACAGCGCTTGCATCCGACTCGCTAGCTGACATTGTAACGCTAACGATGCTGGATAATTCCTCAGTACGTAATGCACTCAAATCAGGGATGTTCTGGGAGGTTAGACCGTATCTCGATGAATTCCCGAACCTGGCAAAAATCTCAGAGGATACGCGTGATTCTGCATCCATCGCTGGCAAGCTGTACGGGGTTCCATTCCAGAAGTCGCTTGCTCGTAACGGGGTAACGATCCGTAAGGATTGGCTCGACAAGCTGGGTCTGGAAGTGCCGAAGACTACCGATGAATTGATGGCTGTGGCCAAAGCATTTGCAGAGCAAGATCCAGATGGTAACGGTAAAAAGGATACAACGGGATTCGTAGACCGGAATGACCTAATCTATGGTGCCTTCAAGACACTCGGCTCTTACTTCGGAACTCCCAACAACTGGAAAGTTACTGGAGACGGTAAAATGATACCGGAGTTCGATACAGACGAGTATGTGGCTACCATGGATTATATGAGACAATTATATGAGAGCGGTTACATTAACCAAGACTTTGCAGTTACAGCCAAGACGGACCAGCAGCAAAGCTTCGCTCAAGGGAAGGCCGGTATCTATGTAGGTGCCCTGTTCGACAGTAAGAACCTGCTGAATATGGCTAAAGGCATTCAGGATGATATGGAGCTCGTGGTCGTTAACAACATTACTACCACTGGTAATGATGCAGATCGCGCGATCTGGGCAGCTAACAATGGTATTGGGGGCTTGCTGGCATTCCCGAAATCCCAGGTGAAGGACGAAGCTGAGCTGAAGCGCTTGCTGAAGTTCGTCAACGACCTGCTGGATGAAGAAGTCTACGCGTTAATGACGTACGGCATTGAAGGCGTTCACTATACTGTGGATGCTGAGAAAGCCACTACAATCACGAACAATGAGCTGTGGCAGCAAGAGGTACAGCCGCTGTCTGCCAGCCGTCCGAAGGAATTTGGTTACGAGATTCACGATGCAGATCCGTTGAAGAAAAAAGCGGATGAACTGATTCTCGACAATGAGAACTACGCTGTGCTGAACCCGGCCTATTCGCTGGATTCTGATACATTTACAACACAGGGCTCTGAGTTGCAAAAAATCATCACGGATGCAACTTACAAATATATTCTTGGCAAGTCTAGTCTGGAGGAGTTCAAGGCATCTGTAGAAAACTGGAAAAAATCCGGTGGTAATGCCATTATCCAAGAGTATGAGGCTGCCTACAAAGCAATTCAGAACTAGTATTTTTGCATAAATACGACTAGCGACTTTCAAGCTCATGCTTAATCCACAATGAATAGGTCAAGGTACTGTTTTTGATCTATTCATTGTGACCGATAGCGCTACGCTCCGAATGATGCAAAAATGCTGAATGAATCATCACAATACACATGAATTGGAGAATGGAACATGAAAAAGAAGCTTAGTGGTATTACAGCAGCAGTCCTGCTTACCAGCACACTGTTGACAGCTTGTGGAGGTGGCAGCCAAAGCGCAGCCCCTGGTGGAGATTCAAATGCGGCTTACGATCCTAATTCTACGGTGGAATTCACTTGGTTGAACGTACTTCATACAGCTTCCCCACCGACGGATGTCGTGAAGTCGAAGCTTGAGGAATACACCAAATCCAAAATTACATTTAACTGGGTACCTGATGCCTCCAAAGAAGAGCGGATTACAACAGCTCTGGCTTCAGGCCAATTGGCTGATATCGTAACGCTGACCATGATGACGAACTCATCCGTACGTAACTCCCTTAAATCCGGCCTGTTCTGGGACGTAGGTCCTTACCTGGATGAATATGAGAACCTGACGAAGATTCCACAAAATGTACGTGAAGCCGCCTCAATTGATGGCGTGCTGTATGGTGTACCATTCCAGAAGAATCTGGCCCGCGGTGGTCTGGTCATCCGTAAAGATTGGCTGGATAAGCTGGGTCTGGAAGTACCTACAACGCTGGATGAGCTGTATAACGTAGCTAAAGCCTTCACAGAGCAGGACCCTGACGGCAATGGCAAAAACGACACTACCGGGTTCGTAGATCGATCCGACCTTCGTTATAGCAGCTTCAAGACGCTGAGCTCATACTTCGGTACTCCGAACGGTTGGATGGTAGATGACCAAGGTAAATTTACACCTGAGTTCGAGACACCTGAGTATCTGGAGACACTTAAGTATCAAAAAGATCTGTATACTAACGGATACATGAACAAGGACTTTGCTGTTACGGCAAAGACAGACCAGCAGCAGCAATTCGCTCAAGGTCGTGCGGGCATTTACACAGGTATGGTAGACATTGCGAACCTTCGTAACCTGTCCCAAGGCTTGCAGGAAGGTATGGAGCTGGTGCCAGTGAACAAGATCTCCAATGGCGATGGACAGTATCATATCTGGTCTGAAGGCAGTGGCGTAGGCGGCTTGCTGGCATTCCCTAAATCCGAGGTGAAATCCGAGGAAGAGCTGAAACGCCTGCTGAAATTTGTAAACGACCTGATTGATGAAGAAGCATTCATGTATATGACTGGCGGTATTAAGGGAGAGCATTACGAGATTGATGAGAATGGCACTTACAAAATTATAAACCAGGACAAGTGGCAAGCGGATGTACAACCATTCTCCAGCTCCAGACCAAGTGAAGTAACCTATACGCTGAAGGATGCCAACCCAGAGAAGGCGCTGTCCAATGAACTTATTGAGGAGAACGCTAATTACGCTGTCCTGGACCCTACGGTTCCACTGGATTCTCCGACAGCCAATGATAGAGGTACAGAGCTCGAAAAAATCATTACGGATGCTTCCTTCAAATTCATTATGGGTGAGCTGGATGAAGCCGGCTTCAAGGCAGCTGTAGAGAATTGGAAGAACGCTGGTGGTAACCAGATAAAAACCGAATACGAAGAAGCCTATGCCAAGACAAAAACTAAATAAATAAAACACAGCGGGTACAACCGACTGTGACAGGAGGGATCAAGAGTGGAGCAGAAGCAATACTGGGCTGAGAAGACAGCTAAATCATTCATGGAACGCCTGCCGAATATTTATGATGATCGAGGTCACAATCGCAAGTGGTCCTACGATTATGGTGTTGTACTAAAGGGCTTCGAGCTGCTGTGGAAGCAGACGGGAAATGAAGAATACCTGCGTTACATTCAGGATCAGCTGGACTATTTTGTACAAGAGGATGGAAGCATCCGCGGTTATGGTATGGATGAATACAACATTGATCATATCAATAACGGCAAGCTTCTGTTTCTCCTGTACAAGGAGACTGGACATGAGAAGTACAAGAAAGCTGCTGCGCTTCTGCGCGAGCAATTGAAGACTCATCCCCGTACTTCGGAGGGGGCATTCTGGCACAAGAAAATCTATCCTTATCAAATCTGGCTGGATGGCTTATACATGGGAGCACCGTTCTACCTGGAGTATTTGCTGACCTTTGAGAATGCTGAGGGCATGGATGATGTCACCACCCAGTTCATTCTTTGCGAGAAGCATACGAAGGATGCCGAGACAGGCCTCCTGTACCATGCATGGGATGAGAAGCGTGTACAACCTTGGTGTAATCCTGAGACGGGGCTATCTCTGAACTTCTGGGGACGTTCCATGGGCTGGTTCGTGATGGCGCTTGTAGATGTGCTTGCACTGTTGCCGGAGGAACACAAGGATTACAAAGAGCTCGTTCGTATTCTTAATGAGACATTGACTGCGCTCAAGGCTTATCAGGACTCTGCAACAGGTGTCTGGTATCAGGTGGTGAACTTACCAGAGCGAAAAGGGAATTATCTCGAGGCTTCCGCTTCCAGCATGATTGCTTATGCACTGGCTAAGGGAATCCGTCTGGGCGTGCTTGATTCCTCATGGGAAGCGACACTTACGAAAGCATTCAACGGCATTATCACCGAATTCGTGATCGAGACCAAAGAAGGCTGGGTGAACCTGAACAAGAATTGTGCGGTGGCTGGACTTGGCGGAGCGGATCAACGTGATGGTACCTTTGCTTACTATATTAGTGAACCGATTGTAACAAATGACCAGAAGGGCTTTGGAGCATTCCTCCAAGCTTGTGGAGAATATGAATGGCTGCAGCGCCAAGGCTTGAGAACAGGAGTGGAACAAAATGCCAGTGTATAACATTGCAGATTATGGAGTTACCCAAGACGGAGTGGCAACAGCTGCCATTGCAGCTGCGATTGATGCGGCTAGTAAGGCTGGTGGCGGTACAGTAGTCGTGCCTGCCGGTACGTTCAAGACAGGAGCAATCTGGCTCAAGAGCAATATTGAGCTGCATCTAAGCCCGGGAGCTGTGTTGTCCTTCAGTACAGACCCTGAGGATTTTCCAATGGTAGAATCCCGGTGGGAAGGAGTGCGCCGCGAGGTGCATTCTCCCTGCATTTTCGGTAAGGATCTGGAGAACGTCTCTATTACAGGTAGCGGAACGATTGAAGGTAATGGACAGCCTTGGTGGGATACCTTCCGTAACCGCAGAGAGGAATTGAAGGCACCAAGACCGACCATGATCGGTTTTTACAACTGTAAGAAAGTTACGCTTCGGGACATTTCCCTACAGAACTCCCCGAGCTGGACGATTAATCCGATCCTGAGCTACAACGTGACGGTGGATAACGTATCAATTCTCAATCCTGCGGATTCACCAAACACAGATGGTATTAATCCAGAATCCTGTACTAATGTTCGAATCAGTAATTGCAATATCGATGTTGGCGATGACTGTATTGCGATCAAAGCAGGCACAGAGGATACGGCTGAACGGGTACCTTGTGAGAACATCACGATTACGAACTGCACTATGGTGCATGGTCATGGAGCCGTTGTGCTCGGCAGTGAGATGAGCGGCGATATCCGCAATGTAACGATTAGCAATTGTGTCTTCAAGCAGACAGATCGAGGCGTTCGTCTGAAGTCCAGACGTGGACGCGGTGGTACCATCGAGGATATCCGTATTAGCAATATCGTCATGGAGGATGTCATTTGTCCGTTCATCCTGAATCTGTATTATTTCTGCGGACCACGTGGTAAGGACAAATACGTATGGGATAAGAATCCTTATCCGATTACCGATGAGACACCTTGCTTCCGTCGCATTCATTTTGCCGATATTACAGCTCGCAACGTCCATGCTGCCGCTGGTTTCTTGTATGGATTGGCAGAGCGTTATATCTCGGAGATCACCTTCTCCAACATCGATATCTCGATGGCGAAGAATGCAATCCCAGGCAAGCCTGCAATGATGACGGGCATTGAGGATATGAACAACCGGGGCTTCTATCTTGGGAATGTAAGAGATATTCGCTTCCAGCAGGTAACGATTGAAAATCATGAAGGACCTGCCTTCTACATTGAGAACGGTGAGAAGGTAGAGTTATTGAATTGCGAGTCTAGAAATACCGCCAAGCCTGAGCAATTGGTCGAGCAGGTAGAGGTTACAGCAGGAACATAAAAGGGGGTCAGCGCAATGATAGAGGATCAGCTGAGGCTGTTGTTGGGCGATCTGCCCGCGGAGCGTCCGATCCATGCGACCACCCTGAAGGTTGAAGAACATGAGGGATTTCGTCTGGAATCCCTCTTGCTCGACCTTAATGGGCTGGAGCCTGTGCCTGCTTATGTGGCTGTACCGCTGCAGGGTAAAGGGCCATTTCCGCTCGTGGTGTTCAACCACTCCCACGGTGGCAATTACACAAACGGTCGTAAAGAATTTATCAAGAGCAGCGCTTATTTGCAGGAGCCATCCTTTGCCCAGACCCTAACGAGTATGGGCTATGCGGCATGCTGCATTGATATGTGGGGCTTCAATGAGCGTAGTGGTAAGGCTGAAAGTGAAATTGTGAAGGAGATGCTCTGGAAGGGACAGGTCATGTGGGGCATGATGCTATATGACAATCAACGCCTGGTGGATTATATGTCCAGTCGAGAGGATATCGATGCCTCCCGGATCGGAACCATCGGTATGTCCATGGGTGGCTTGATGGCTTGGTGGCTTGCAGCGCTTGATGAGCGGATCAAGGTCACCGTAGATCTGTGTGCTCAAGTGGATGCCGAGACGTTGCTTGCCAAGCGTGGACTGGACCATCATGGCTTTTATTCCTATGTTCCAGGTCTCTTGAAGCATTTCACAACGCTTGATATCCAGAAAAGGATTGTCCCTAGAGCTCGGATGAGTCTCGTCGGTATCCATGACCGTCTCTGTCCTCCGGAGGGAGTACAGCTGCTGGCGGAAGGACTGCATGTAGCTTATCAGGAAGCAGGCTATCCACAGCATTGGCAGCCCATCCACACTGGCGGAGGGCATATGGAGACATTAGAAATGCGAGTAGCCTGGCAGGAGTTTCTTGCCAGACATCTATAAACTACAGAATAGTCTGTTCGCCCAGCTAGCTGCCGCATAAGTCAGCTAATTAGGCAAACATAGATGTTCTCTAGTGGGCACAGTACGGTTCAGACTCATTGAATCTCCAGGTGAACAAGGTTAACTTGTTCACCTGACTGTATTTTAGAAATGCATTTAAGAAATGGCACTCGACAGAATGTGGGTGCATTATAAGCGCATATTTAATCGTCGAAGTTGTTTATATTATTAGGCTTGAACAGATATCTGCCGGGAAAGGAACGACCTCATTATGATCGTAGGTAAGCATGCATTTTGTGATTTTACAACTATTCAGGAAGCTATTGATGCATTGGAGCAGCGTCCCTCAGACCAGTGGGAAAAGCTATACATTATGGCAGGTCTGTATGAAGAGGAAGTGCGCATTTATCGTTCTCACCTACACATCATTGGGCTGGGAGAAGTAGAAATTCGCATGAATCGATACGCTCGTGAGCTTGATGAGACAGGAGCCGAGATCGGTACATTTGCTACAGCTACCCTATTTCTCGGTGGAAGGGATCTGATTATTGAGAATCTGATCATATCCAATACAGCAGGACAAGGCGAAGCGGTTGGGCAAGCCGTTGCAGTAACGGCTCACTCGGATCGCACCATCTTCCGTAACTGCTCGTTGAAGGCCCATCAGGATACGCTGTTCACAGGGCCGCTCCCACCGCGTCCCAAGGAACGCACCGTCTTTGGTGGAATTGAACTGAAGGAGTTCCATCAGCAATATAGACAGCTCTATCAGAACTGCTACATTGAGGGTACTGTTGATTTTATTTTCGGTGGAGCGACAGCTTATTTTGAGCATTGTGAAATCCGCAGCCTGAGGCATGATCGTAATCATGCAGGTTTTGTAACCGCCGCATCGACACCGCAGGGACAGGAGCATGGCTATGTCTTCAATCAGTGCTATCTGACGGGTGAGGCTGATATAACTCCAGTATTTCTAGGCAGGCCTTGGCGTGAGTACGCCAAGACGATATTCGTGGATTGCTTGCTGGATAGCCATATTGACCCGAGAGGCTGGGACAACTGGGATAATCCGGCGAACGAAGAGACTACTGTCTATGGTGAATACGGCAGCAAAGGACCTGGTAGCAATAGTGCCGCCCGTGTCGGCTGGGCGGCCTGTGAAGAGCTGAATGAGAACCAGGCAAGCACCTTCCGTAAGGAAGCTATTTTCGACGAACATTTCTGGAAGCAGAGAGGGGAATAACGGCATGATGGCACGGAGATGGGAACTGGGAATAGGATGGTTCGGCGCCATCGTCGCATTGGTATTCATGGGGGGGTTCTCGGTGGTCATAGGACAGATGTCGCTGGAGACCTTCGAGACGTCACTGTACCCCATGCTGCGTGAAAATAATACGGCGGTTACTTTGGAGGACAGCTATGAGGCCTTGCGGACACTAGGTGCGTGGTTCGGTACGACCGTCACCTTCGTCCTGATTCTGGTTGTCTTCGCAAGCTATAGCCTGGGACGCAAGGGACGGTATGTAATTGCAGCCGTATTGTATGGTCTGGCTGGCTTGTTGATACTGCTCGGCACGCAAATGTTGGGCTTTCCGATAGCTTTCCTCTTCTTCGTATCCGCCATCCTGTGCATCTGGCGTGGCAGACAACAGGCTCAGAACTTATGAAAAGGAGATTGTATACACGATGACACATCTGATCCAAAACCCGATTCTAAGAGGCTTTAACCCAGATCCCAGCATTCTGCGTGTGGAGGATACCTACTATATTGCTGTTTCCAGCTTTGAGTGGCTGCCTGGTGTACGTGTGTACTCCTCGCAGAATCTAGCTGATTGGGAGCATTGCACCGATATTTTGACCGATCAGGTAGACCTGCGTGGCAACGCAAAGAATTGCAGCATCTGGGCGCCTCAGCTAAGCTATAGTGACGGATTGTTCTATCTCCTCTATACCGATGTGAAGAGCACCAAGCGACCGTTCAAGGATGATCATAATTTCCTGATTACAGCTCCGTCGATTACCGGACCATGGTCTGAGCCTATCTACCTGAATAGCAGCGGCTTTGATCCGTCCTTGTACCATGATGAGGATGGCCGCAAGTGGCTGCTGAATGCCTTGTGGGATTACCGAATTACGGAGGGGAACAAGTCGAGTGGTATTGTCATGCAGGAATATGATGCAGATGCTAAGCAATTGGTTGACAAGCCGATAAAGCTGTTCGATTGCACGCCGCTCAAGAAGACAGAAGCCCCGCATATTTACAAGCTGAATGGCTATTATTATCTGATTACTGCTGAGGGTGGAACTGGAATTGGGCATTCCGTAACAGTTGCGCGCTCCAAGGAATTGACAGGTCCGTATGAGGTAGATCCGCTCAATCCGATGCTGACCTCCAGTGACCGACTGGATTGGCCCTTGCAATGCGCCGGTCATGGCAGTCTTGTACAGACACCTGGTGGTGAGTGGTATATGGCGCACTTGTGTACTCGCCCGGTAGAAGGTAAGTATGCTATTTTGGGGCGGGAGACTGCGCTACAGCAGGTATATTGGGATGCTGACGGCTGGCTGCGCCTGACGGCAGGTGGACATACCCCACAGCTTGGAGTTCCTGCACCACAAGGGGTGGAGGTGAAGCCAAGAGAGGATGGACATCGCTTCGAGGACCACTTCGACGGCCCGCAGCTTCATAAGAACTGGAACACTGCCAGAATTCTACCTGATGAGAGCTGGTGCTCCCTCAAGGCACGTCCTGGCTACCTTCGTGTCGTGTCTGGCGAATCTCTGCAAAGTCTGTTCCGTCACCATCTGCTGGCAATTCGTCAGACGGACATGGAATTCCGGGCTGAGACAGCAGTAGATTACAAGCCGGATAGTTACCTGCAGATGGCTGGGTTACTGTTATATCTCAATGATGATAATTATCTTTATGCCTACATTACACATGACGAGCAGCATGGTTGTGTGTTGCGCAAGCTGAAGTGTGAAGCAGATACGTTCTCCCTTGTGCCGGAGATGATTCCGTTGGATGCGGATAGTACAGTTGAACTGGCTGTAGAGGTCCATGACACGGTTGGACAATTCTATTATAAGCTGAGTGAAGAGGAAGGCTGGAAGCCACTGTTCGGAGAGGAGAATATCAGCTTCTTGTCAGGGGGCTTCACAGGAAATTTCGTCGGGATTGCAGTACATGATATGCAGCAATTCAAGGGTAGCTATGCGGACTTCTCGCATTTCAGCTATGTTGGATCGTAGTTGATATATCGTTATCAACTTATTTTCTACTAATGGCAAGGTACCGATTTGGAGGCTGTCCCAGAAAGTCATGAAATGGCTGTTTGGGGCAGCTTTCTTTTATTTGCGTAGGATGTCCTTTAAAAACACAATAAAGAAACCTCTCTTCTAGTGAATTGGAAGTGTGGCCTACCATTTCAAAGGAGAGGTTTCTTTGTACATTCAATTTTGGACCAACCTTACTAGCTGTACTAAAGCAGGCAGATCAGCTATTGATGCATTCAGTCGCTAATATTCATCCCGATCACGAGGATTTAAGGATGAAGGAGTATGATCAGGCTTGGTATGGCCGAATTCCTCCGATAGTTCGTGCAGGGACTTGATTTTACCATGGGGATGAATGGCTTCTTTTTGCTGCTTCCAACGGTTCTCCCGTCGACTCTTGGAACTGCTCATAATCAGCCTCCTTTTTGCTGATAGTATGGAGCACAGCGAAGGCGATTATGCACTTGATACGGAACAGATATAACAAAAGAAAAGCCCGCAAGGAATGCGGACTTTCATGGATGAGTCCTTTATTTAGAACAGGCATATTATTCGTTAATTCAGGCTAACTTTGACGAATACAGGAGGTAAGCATAATTTGTACTAGTTATGACTTAAGATCGCATGATGACTTAATATTGTATGATGACTCAGGGTCACACGTTTTCACATTTATTGAAGAATTATCTCGGCTAACTGGTTCTTCTCCGCGTCCGACAGTAACTTCTCCGCCATAGGGAATAATATCGTCTCTTCCTTCATGAAATGCGACACCAAAATTTGTCGTGCGGCTACGGCATGGGAAGCAATTTTCATTGCAGCCTCAGCAGCGAGAGGAGCATCCAGCTCATCGAGGGTATCCGTGGCCGCCAGGAACAGGGCGAGCTGCTCCTTGGCTTGGTCATGCTCATATTCCATGACGGCAATTGGACCATTTTCACGACCGATATAGGTAGCCATCATAGGAAAGAGGAACCCTTCCTCCACTTCCGAATGACGGTGCAGACGCGCTGAGAAATCTTTAATTTGCACACGAAGGCGCTTTATCGGCTCATGCCAATTCTGTATTTGATCATCCTCCCCGACAAGTGCCGCTGCAGCTGAGAATTCATCCATCTGTGCACTTAGCGGCTGATGCTCCAGCTTCAGCTGCGCCAATGGAGGGCATAGCAGGACGGGCTCTCCGTTCAATAGACTGCTTGGACAAAATTGGCCATTCGGTTGCATAGTATTCACTCCTTAGATTGGTTGGCAAGCTTATTTCGTGTATTTGAAGCCGCGGGTTCTTCCGTCACCGAAATAATTGATGTTATGGACTCTGGAAATGAGTAATCCGCCATCTGCGGTCACATAATCTTCTTCCAGGCAGCGTCCCTTAATTCTGGCGATCAGATTCGTAATCCCACCGAATTCTTCTCTCTCGATAACCTCTGTCAGACTGCACTCAATGGAGATTGGACATTCCTGAATAAGAGGAGCATGAACTACAGTCGATGCAACAGGTGTCAATTGTACAAAGTCGAACTTATGGCAATCATGCCCGGTATGGGCGCCGCAGTAATCCACCTCATCCTGTAAGGATTGGTCAGGCACATTCACTACAAAATCGCGAACTTCCTTAATCTGCTGTACGGCATACCCCTTGCTGTTGAAGCCAAGAACCATCATATCCTTCAGCGTATAGGAGGAGGAGATGGGAGTTACGTTAGGTACACCATTTTGATCATAGAAGCTTACGAGTATTGCAGGAAATCCGTAATACATTTTTTCATAATTGACACGAACCTTGCTCATCATAATTCCTCCAGTACATAATTAATTTATTCAGATTCAATAGTCTGACTGGCGTCTCCACCAGGCGGAATCATGGGATAGACATTCATTTCTTCAGTGATATCGAACTCCATCACCGCAACTCCATGCCTCGATAAGGCCTCATCAATAATTCGCTCTGCTTCTGCATAAGAGCTGGCTCGATAGCCTGACGCACCATAAGATTGAGCCAATTCGATAAAATTGGGTGACGAGATCTTCACGGATGAATAGCGCTTGTCGTGAAATAATTGCTGCCATTGTCTGACCATCCCGAGATATCCATTCTTCAAAATGACGATTTTCAGATTGAGGTCGTAGTCTACTGCCGTTATAAGCTCCTGTACATTCATCTGGATACTGCCATCACCGCTGATACAGACAACCTGCTGCTCCGGACAAGCCATAGCTGCCCCAATCGCTGCAGGTAACCCATAGCCCATAGTACCAAGGCCGCCAGAGGTCAAGAAGGAGCGCGGGCGGGAAAAGGGATAATGGTGTGCCGTCCAGATCTGATGCTGACCCACATCGGTCGCCACAACGGCTCGTCCTTCGGTCTTGGCATGAACGAGCTGAATGACCTCCTGCGGCTGAAGCACTCCTTCGCTTGGCTTAGGAAGGGAGGGGATTCTCTTGGAAAAGGTGTGGGTATGCTCGTTCCATTCCTTCCAGGAACCCGCAAGCTTGCTTTCCAGTAGCCCTCCAAGTACAACATCAACAGAGCTGTGAACAGCCAGGTCTACCTGAACGTTCTTATTTAGCTCCGTCATGTCAATATCGACCTGAATTTTGTAGGAATGAGGTGAGAAGGCCTTGGGATTGCCGGACACCCTGTCGCTGAAGCGTACACCCAGACATAGCAAAACATCCGCCTGCTGAATGGTCTTGTTGGCCGCGACGGTGCCGTGCATGCCGACCATGCCCAAATGTAGAGGATGGTTCGTTGGGAATGCTCCCAGCCCCATCATGGTGGAGGTAACAGGAATGTGTGCTTGCTCAATAAGGGAGATCAGTAGCTCGGAGGCTGCCTCAGACATACATCCTCCTCCGATGAGCAGGGCAGGACGGGAGGCATGGGTCAGCTTGTTGACGATGGTACGGACGTCCTTAGCAGTAATGATGGGATCGGACTTGTAGCCTCTTAACAAGGCAATGGATGAGAGGTCTTCTAATTCATAGTTGCCTGGTGCTTGGGCTTGCATGATATTCTTGGGCAAATCAATTAATACCGGACCCGGGCGTCCTGTAGTGGCAATATGAAAAGCGCTCTGTATAATTCTTGGCAGGTCCTGTACATCCATAACCATGAAATTATGCTTGGTGATGGACATAGTCATGCCGTAGATGTCGACCTCCTGAAAGCTGTCCAGACCAATTAGCTGTGAAGCAACCTGACCTGTCAGAATCACCATGGGCACGGAATCCATATAAGCTGTTGCTATTCCAGTGATTGCATTGGTCGCTCCGGGTCCGCTGGTGACAAGTGCGACACCTGGCTGTCCCGTAACTCGTGCATAACCATCGGCGGCATGTACCGCAGCTTGCTCATGTCGGACCAGCACATGCTGAATGGATGGACTCTCATACAAAGCATCGTATACTGGGAGCACCGCGCCCCCAGGGTATCCGAAGATAGTTGTTATTCCTTGTTCGATTAGTAGCTCAATGAGCAGCTCTGCTCCAGTCACAGTAGCACCCCCTATTATGTATTAGAGTAGCGCAACCAAAAATAAACAAAGTGATTCGAATCACTTCTTGCCAAAAAACAGACAATACTTCGCAAAGATATGGATGGGAGAGAAGAGGGCTGCTGTACACATAACAAGAAAATAATGCTTGCTTTCTTGCTAGAGACAGCGTATAATCTAATTTATCGGGTTTGAGAAAACTTGATCATATGCGGTCGTGGCGGAATTGGCAGACGCGCACGGTTCAGGTCCGTGTGGGCTAACCCCCGTGGAGGTTCGAGTCCTCTCGACCGCATCAACTTAACAATGAACGAGCTCTTGAGTTTCCTTTCGTGGAGATTCAGGAGCTTTTTTCATATTCGGATGCTGCTGATTATTTGAAGTCGCTCGGCGCAAGTGAAGTCATCTCTCGCGAGGATGTCGCCGAAAATAGCAGCAAGCCGCTGTTGATTCTGTAGGCGGTCATATGCTCTCAGCCATTCTGAGCAAAATCATGTATTGAGGTTCCGTTTTTCTGAAGCATTAGAATATGGGATCATTAGTTTAAATGATGGTTCTCCGTCCGCAGTCCAGGCACCATTTGGCGGTTTTAAAGAAAGCGGTTTGGGACTGTTGAGGAAATGGGACATGCAGCTGCATTTCTTGCCTCCAAGGAGGCTGGCTTCATTACAGGACAAACAATTATTATCGACGGAGGACAGAGCTTGCCCGAATCTTCTCTTGGAGATTTTTAGGAGGTTCGAGTCCTCTCGACCGCATTGATCTTAACAATGAACAAGCTCTTGAATTCTCCCATGTGAGATTCAGGAGCTTTTTGCGTATTGGGAACATGCAATGCGGCTTAGAACATGCAATGCGGCACTCATTTCACATTACATTAAGGTTATATCAAATCGGGATTAAGAATGTCTTGTTACACTGCAACGTGAACATAATGAGAGAAAGAGGAGAGATGTTAGATGAGCATGTGGCGAGCGTTGCGTGCCAAGACGGCTGCTGCTTTGGGAATCATATTGCTGGCCAGCACAATGGGAGGGGGGAATGCGCTGCAAGGCGCGTCTGCCGCCTCCTTGGAGCCGGGGCCGCAAGACCCGGAAGAAGTAGGCAGGTTTCTGGATGAGTTTTTTGCCCAACCGGAGATAAAGAATAATATGGCCGGGGCCGTGGTTATTGTAGCCAAAGGCGATGAATTGCTGGCGAAGAAAGGGTACGGTTATGCAGATATCGAGCGGAAGCTGCCGGTAGATCCTGACCGGACGGTATTTCGGATCGCTTCGATCTCGAAGGTCGTGACCGCTACGGCGGTGATGCAACTGGCGGAGCAGGGGAAGATTGATCTGAACGCGGAGCTGTCCGCCTACTTGGGAGGAGTTCGAATCCCGAACAAGACGGATGTTCCGTTGACGATGAGACATTTGCTGATGAACAGCACTGGATTCGAGCACGGGGACACATCCGAGTTAATGACTCAGGATTTGCAGCGGGAAATTCCCTTGAGGACCTTTGTTCAGGAGCATGTGCCTACGGTAATCCGAGAGCCAGGGCGGTACTATCGCTACGACAACTTGGGCTTCACGATTCAGGGGTATGCGGTCGAGCAAGTGTCGGGCGAGCCGTTCGACACATACGTGCGCGATCATATTTTTAAGCCTCTTGGTATGACGAGCAGTGATTTCCGGCTAACCCCGCAGCTGACGGAGCGCTTGGCCGTTCCCTACAACGTGGAAGGCGAGCCCATTGCCGCCTACACAACCGTTCCGACCGTGCTTCCTTCCGGAGGTATGCTGTCTACCGGCTCGGACATGGCCCGCTTCATGATGGCCCATCTGAACGGCGGTAAGCTGGGAGATGCGCGGATTATGCAAGAAGCTACCGCTGCGGAAATGCATAAGCCCCAGCTCGCCATCCATGCGAAGCTGTCGAATATGGCGTATGGCTTCGAGTACGCCAATCAGCAAATTTATAACGGACGCAACGTTGTGGAGAAGGGCGGAGACATAGACGGCTATCACAGTGATATGTGGCTATTGCCCGACGAGAAGGTCGGCGTGTACGTCAACGTGAACAAGGATTTCGACTTCCGTGGCCCTCTGTTCGAAGCCTTTATGGATCATTATTATCCGGAGAAAGGGGCCTCTGAGACGCCGCTTGCGCCTTCGCAACAATCGCTGGCGAAATTTGAGGGCGTCTACGGCGATTTGCGGAACCGGATGTGGACGACCCGTATTCATGCCGAAGATGGACTGCTGATCGCGACTGATCCGCTAGGCAAGCACACACTTCGCGAGATCGAGCCAATGCTGTTCCGTGATGAGAACGGCGTAAAGGCAGCTTTTACGTTAAACGACGATGGTACGGTGCAAGCCTTCTACTACGATCAGAAGTCAGACAGCTGGTCGCTGAGATTACCTGAGCCTCGGCAATATTCGGATATCGATTCGGATGATCCATATGCCTCTTACATCTATCACCTGCGTCAGTTGGAAGTGATCGGCCAAGAGGGCGGAGAGACGCCGTTTCAACCCGACCAGACGATCTCCAGAGGCGAATTAGTCGGTTGGTTCATCCGCTGGACTGGACTTCCTTCATCCGAGCAAACGCCGGTGTTCACCGACATTGCCGACAGCCCCTACAAGAAGGAAATTCAAGCTGCCTACGAATTCGGGATTATCAAAGGATCGGGAGGCGGCAAGTTCAAGCCGCTGGAGCCGATTTCCAGGGAAGCGGCGGCAATGATCGTGTGGAACATGGCGTCCGCCTATCTCTATGCGTCTCCACTAAAAGAAAATCTTGGCGGAACGACCGATCCGTGGGCGACTGAAGGAGTTCAGTTCGTTGTGGCGAAAGGTTTATACGGGCCGGAAATAGCCAAGGCTAGCGACGGTACGGTCGATTACCGATCGAAAGAACCTATGCTGCGGAAGGAAGCTGCCGCGCTACTATCGACGTTTGCGGATAATCTATACTAAAATATATTGCGGGCCCCCTGTTCGTGATTTATGTAGGACAAACGGGAATTTGTTATAGGTAGAGGTGAGGTTTATCAAATCTATTTTGATCATCGACGACGAGAAGGAGATTCGGGAACTGCTCGTGATTTATCTCGAGAATTACGGCTATGCAACTTTCGAAGCCGGGAACGGGAACGAAGCGCTGGCGCTCTTCCGGCGGGAGCGAATCGATCTTGTCCTCGCGGATATTATGATGCCTGAAATGGACGGATTTGAGCTGCTCAGAAAAATGCGGCAAGACTCCCGCGTCCCCTTTCTGTTTATTTCCGCCAAATCCGACGATATGGACAAAATCAACGGACTGCAGCTCGGCGCAGACGATTATGTCGGCAAGCCTTTCAACCCGCTTGAAGTGGTCAGTCGGGTTCAGGCCCTATTCCGACGTACGGAAGCATACGCATTGCTGGAAAATCGGGAACGGGAGTTAATCGAAATCGGCGACATCAGACTGGATTTGAAGAGCTTCAAGCTTTACAAAGGCGGCGTGCATAAGGAAACAACATCCTACGAGTTTAAAATTCTGGCTTTGCTGATGAAGAACGCCGGCCGAGTGTTTACCAAAGCGCAGATCTACGAACAGGTGTGGGGGGAAGAATATATGGGGGATGAAAATTTGGTGATGGTCTATATCAGCAAGATTAGAGACAAGATTGAAGATAACGCAAGGAAGCCCGTTCACCTGATTACGATCCGGGGACTCGGGTACCGATTTGAAAAATGAAGCCTGATTCCTCACGCAAGCGGCAGTTAAAACGCCTGTTTCTGGCGAATTATTTGTCGATTGTCGGACTGGTGCTGGTGGTCATCGTATTGTCGCTGATCATTATGGATGTTCTGATGAACCAGGTTATCGACCGAAGCCCGGACTTTAAGCAGATTGATACATCCGAACTTTACGGACCTGACGGAAGCCTTAATGGAGATTGGCCCGCCAAATATGGCGGATGGCTAGAGCTGGTAGATGGGGAGGGGACCATCGTCGCCGTCAAAGGGGAGAAGCAGGACGAGATCGCCGCATATCGCGACAACCGCCTCTTTGCTCAAATGGACACATTCCGCAATGACGATTCGATTAGCTACCATGCGTATTCGGTTGAGAGGAACGGGGAGCGGTATATCCTGTTGTGGAAAATTCCGCTGCCGTACAACAAATTGTTGCTCGCGGTGATCATCGCCATGATTTTTTTTATCATGCTACTCTTCGTTGTCCTTTATTTCTACACGCGATATTCTGTCCGGCAAATGAACAAACCACTACGGCAGATCGTTGAAGGTATCAAGGAGATGGAGAAGTTTCGCTACGAGAAACGGTTGGATTTTTTGGCAGAGAAGGAATTTGCGGAAATTCGCGACGCGTTTAACGATATGGCCGCGCGGCTGGAGCTCGCTGCTGCGGACAAAGAAGCGGTCGAGCAAAATAAGAGAAACCTGTTGCTGCATTTATCTCACGATCTGAAGACGCCGATGACGACGGTTTTGGGCTATTCCCAGCTTTTGTTGGATAATCCGCAATCGGATGAAAGCAGGAAACGCCAATATATCCAGTACATCCACGATAAATCCGCCTATATGGGCAAGCTGATACAAGACTTGTTTGAATTGGCGAAGCTGGACGACGACCAGTTGAAGTTGAATCTGACAAAAGTGAATTTGACCAAATGGCTTCGGCAAAGGATCGTGGAATTTTATCCGGAAATCGAGCACAAAGGTTTTCGGCTGCAAGCCGATATTCCGGAGACGCCGCTGTATGTCAGGATGGACCCGATGCAGATGGACCGCGTGGTTGCGAATTTGATCGGCAATGCGCTAAAGTATAATTCGTCCGGAACGACGCTTTATGCATCATGCGAGGGAAAGGACGGACATGCCGTGCTCTGGATAGGGGATGACGGTATCGGTTTTCGAGAGCAGGAGAAGGAAGGGCTGTTTGAGGAATTTGTGCGCGGCTCCGCTTTGACCAAGGATGGCACAGGATTGGGGCTGGCCATATGCCGCAAAATTATCGCCCGTCACCAGGGCACGATCGAGCTTGTGACGGATAAGCGTTACCCGGCGCTGTTTCGAATCACCCTGCCTTACGCAGACGTCCGGGATTCATCCTGAGTATGCAGTATATTGCTGGGTAGCCAGTTGTTGCAGCTTTTATAACCAGACACAAAGAAGCTTCCACAACCATTTTGCATGTAGGTTTGGAAGCTTTTTTCTGTTTTTGACTTATGGGACTTCCCCGGTTTCAAGAGTGATTATATCTGTTTTCCGAGGATGAGCGAGAAATATTCTATATTTCTTATTAAAAAGTTTTTATTTTCATGGGCTGTATTTTGGATTTGGCTGTCCATATCTTGTAAGAACGCGGCCATATTTGAGGTGTCTGCACTTTCAAACCGGTTGTCGATATCCGTGTTTTTCAAAACCTTATTCATATTGTCGATTTCAGCGCGATACTCATTTAACCATTGCGGGTTCTGCGCCAGTTTTTGATTAAAATCCATCATAATTCCCGTAAAACCTGCGCCGCTACCGCCATTTAATCTATCCTTGAGGGTCTCGGTTATTTTACGAGCAGATTCTGGATCATATTTCTTCATCAAGTAATCCATATCGACATAATCATCGGGCGCACCGTCAGGTTTGCGATGGAGATACATATAGCTTGCTTGACCGCTCTCCGGATCGACCGTTCTAGTCTTGGCATAGGCTGCGATCATACCCATTGTGCTCAGGAACTTCTCCGCTTCGTCGTCTGTCATGTAATTATCCGCAATATACTTCGCCTGAGACAGCCCACTCTCAAGCAACGTTGCCCTTTCGCTGTCATCCGAGACGGAGCCATCGGGCACAAAGTTGCGGGTAATTAAGAAATTTACGGCTTCTTCCACCTCAGGCGGTTTTCCGTTAAGCACTTGGCTTAAGGAAGAATCAATTTCGGCAGTAAAAAACGGTCTTATTGAAAGATTGTCCTTAACCACGCCCACAGGCAATTCCCGGCCACCTGTCCCGGCGGCAAGCTGCCTGGCTGCCTCGCTTATTTCTACACTATCGTGTTTTGGAAGAGCAAAGCCTGCTTCTAGTTTCAGTTGGTTGTCATCTCGATTTTGAGTGTAGAGTCTTGGGGTCGATGAGATAACATTTCCTTCGATTTTCATGCTATACCCCCTCACAATATTTCCATTAAATATAAATATATCGCGATATAAATAAGTATCGGCATGTTTCCCCATTTCATTAAAATCGCAGGTGTTATTCTCCAGACATGAAGCGATAACCAATTCCCGGCTCGGTTATGATCCATTGCGGTCTGGTGGAGTCCTCCTCCAGCTTCTTGCGCAAATGGCCGATGTAGATACGCAGATAGTGGCTGTCTGATTCATTATGCTGACTCCCCCACACCTGCTGTAGCAGCTGCCGCTGTGTGACGACCTTCCCTGCATGAGTAGCCAGTACCTTGAGCAGCTCATATTCTGTTGGTGTCAGCTTAATTCGTTCATCACGCAGCTTGACGATGCGCTGGGCAAGATCAATGGAAAGTTCTCCTGCTGTCAAAATTGGTTCGTGTGTAGACTTGGCCATATGCCTGAGCGCCACACGGATGCGTGCGACCAGCTCCCCCATCCCGAATGGCTTGGTTACATAATCATCAGCTCCGCTATCCAGCGCAGCAATCTTGTCCTCCTCTCTGTCCTTGGCCGTGAGGACAAGGATAGGCACATTCGACCATTCCCGAATCCCTGCGAGGACATCCATACCGGATCTGTCCGGCAGACCGAGGTCCAGCAGGATAATATCTGGCGAGGTCAATGTCGCCTGTCGCAAGCCATCCTCTCCTGTAGCCGCTTCACTGACTGCATATTGATGGGCCTGCAGTGTGACCTTCAGCAGCTTACGGATCTGTGGTTCATCGTCAATGATTAGAATTCGTGCTCCTTGCTCTTGCGTGGTCATTCTTCTTCTGGCTCCTTTCGCGAGTCTGTACGTAGCTGCATTGTTGGCCGCTCAGGCAGAGTAATCGTAATGGTTGTCCCTTGTGGCTCATGGGGCCCAGCTACAATCGTTCCCTCATGCAATTCAGCGATACCTTTGCTGATGGCCAGCCCCAAGCCTGTGCCTGTAATTGGCATGGCTCGCTCCGAACGGTAGAATTTATCGAAGATTCGTTCATATTCCTCCTGCTGGATTCCGATACCGTGATCCGAGACCATGATAATAACTTGTTCAGCCTCTAATCGCACCGAAACGATAATTTTGCTGTAATCCGGGCTGTACTTTATAGCATTGCTGATGACATTGACCAGCATTTGCTCCAGCAGCACTTCATCACCTAAGACCAGGATGGGGTCGCCCTCGGGTAGCTTGACTACGAGCTCACGATGCTCCTGATCGCCCTTGACCTGGGACAGCATCACACCGATGATATCCTCAATGTCGCACCAGTTCTCTCGTAGACGCAGCATACCACCTTCAAGTCGTGCCATCCCTAGCAAATTCAGCACTAGACGATTCATGCGCAGGGCTCCGTCTCGAATTGTCATTAACAGTTCTGCACGATCCTCCTGAGAGAAGAGTCGCTCATTCTCAATTAGTCCTGTAGCCGAGCCGATAATGGCCGCAAGTGGGGTTCGCAGCTCATGCGATACTGAATTCAGTATGGCTGTGCGCAGGCGCTCTGACTCAGCTGTGATGTGAGCAAGCCTGGCTTCTTCCGCCAGCTTGATTCGCGCAATGGCACTGGAGATCAATCCGCCAAGTCCCTCAAAGAGATGAAAATATTCATTGCTGCTCCCGACAGCTGCTTCTTGTGACATATACAATGCCAGTACACCAAAGGGACCACCTTCTGTTTGTAGAGGTAGCATATAGCCTAACGATGTATCTGAGTCGCGGGGGGACACTGCCGAGGCTTCTCCCGTCACAAATACGTTTTTGGCGAGTGCTGCCTCAGCAGAAATCGACCCGTTGTCTGCTGAGGGAGCCAACGGGTAGACAAGAACGAGCGAACTGCTCGACTCTGCTAGGTACACAACTGTGTCTATCTCAAGGCTACTATGCACGTGCTCAGCAAATTGGGCCAGTAAGCTGGACGTATCGTTCGTCGTGCCCAGTTGCTTGCTAAGGGTATACAGCGCTGCAGTGTGTGCCTCTCTCTGAGCGGATATACGAATTTGCTTATTCAACTTGGCCGCTAGCCCAGCTGTAAGAGCGGCTACTGCAAAATACACTCCGAAGGTAACCAGATAGTGCGCATCCGATACGGAGAAGCTCGCAAGTGGGGGCACGAAAAAGAAGTTAAAGGCCAGCACGCCCAAACAGGCAGCATATATTGCTGCAGACAGGCCCCATATTGCGGCATTGACAAGTACCGGCAGCAAGTAGAGTAATGCAATACTCACCATCTCGACTCCAAGCTGCTGTAAGATAACCGTCATGATTGTCATGCCTAATGTGGTCCCTAGATACGGGCCTGATTTTATCCAAAATCGAAATCGATGCTGTGCAGACAAGTTATCACACCCTGTTCCTTGTTCGATGCATTCTCACTTTAGGTTACTGTAAAAAAGGAGTAAAAGATATCATTCCAGGGTGTAAAAATTTCATAAAAATATGATGAAGTCCTAAAAAATATATGAGCATAAACGAGCATCAGGAGGGCAGAGTACGAGGCTTTCGGGGAGAAGCGATCGTTAGCGTATTAAAGCTGATTATTGTACTGTAGGGTATGCTGTCCCAATAAAGTATGATGGAGTCTTGTGAGTTATATCTATGGGTTATTTTCGTATCCCTATGAAGAATTTGAATTGTATATTTACAGGAAGAATGTCTGCCGACAACTAGCGGTAGACATTTTTTTATTGACGATATCTACCACTATTCTTTATATTGATAATAATTATCATTATCATTTATGGACATCGCGCTAGAGACAGATACAGAAATGATTCTGATATGGATCCGGCCGGGTCTTATTCATGAGTGTATATCAAAGTGTATATCAAGTTCGGGGGGGAGAAGATTGGTCAACCGTTGGAAGAAACAGTGGGCAGCAAGTATCGTTACCGCCTTGCTCGTAGGTAACAGCTTGGGTGCCACAGGAATTGGCTTTGCACAAGAGGCAGGGCAAGAATGGACCGGAATATCGGCGTCAGCTTTATCCGAGTTCGGGACGTCATCTACCAATCAGGCAGGAAGGTATGGCTCGGGGGGGCCGTCCTTTAGAACACAACTGGAGACAGGTACTCTGCCGAATAATGGCACAGCTCTTAAAGCTGTGGGAGAGGTCACTTATGGCACGGATGGCCCAGCAAGTGTGATCAATACGACTTATGAGCCTGGTGGGGAAGTCATCATCATGGTGGAATTGGATGGTGTTCCACTGCTTTCGCGTACATCTGCACAGGCGCTCCGCAGCCGAATTAATTCATTCAGCACCAGTGAAAATAATCTTGAAGTTCAGCATAGAACCATAAAAAACCGCATCCAAAAGCTTGCTGAGGAGGAGTTCGCAGAGCAGGCGGCGGCTGAAGAGGCACAGACGGAGCAGCCCTTGAATCAGCAGGGGTTGATGGGGCAAGCGCTTCGTGAGTCCAAGCTGGCTGTTCCTTATACATCGAGCATGGAGCTTGCAGAAGCGCCTGAAATTGAAGTCCTGTATGACTATTACATGGTTATGAATGCATTCTCCATCAAAGCAGACTACAGTAACCTGGAAGGAATCCAGCAGCTTCCGGGTGTAAAGAATGCCTGGGTTGCTACTACCTATGGACCCATTGAGCCTGTACAGTCCATTGGCACATTGATGGAGAGCAGCTCTGCAATGATTGGTGCCAATACGGCGAACAGTTCAGGATATACAGGGAAAGGTACGACAGTAGCCGTCGTGGACACGGGGCTGGATTGGAAGCATGAGGCCTTCTCCAAGAACATGCCACCAGCACTTACGCTCAAACACACACGCCAGAAGGTAAGTAACGTGCTAGGCAGTACAAGCATGTCCTCTGGCATTTCCGATGTGGATGCTGTGTACGTGAATGACAAGGTGCCCTATGCGTATGATTATGCGGACAAGGACACGAATGTCATTCCATCCGGAGACCCTGATAATGAGCATGGTACACACGTTGCAGGGATCGTAGCAGCTAACGGCGACCACTTGAAGGGTGTAGCGCCAGACGCACAGCTCATGATTATGAAAGTATTTGATGACATGAACGGTTCCACGAATGATGCGAGCATCATTGCCGCACTGGAGGATTCGGTGAAACTGGGTGCTGACGTCATTAATATGAGTCTTGGTGCCAATGCAGGCTTCAGCACAGAAGGGGAGGCCAGCAAGGATGAGATGTACGATCGAATCGGAAAGGCTGGCGTCAATCTGGTTGTGGCAGCAGGTAACAGCTATAGCTCTGCCTACGGCAATCAGTCAGGTCAGAACCTGCCGTTCGCTACGGACCCAGACAACTCTATTGTGGCTTCACCGTCCACATATGCTTCTGCATTGTCTGTAGCCAGCATGGCGAATATGACATTGTCGGATGTTCCATACATTGCGGGCGGGGATCGCAAAATTGTATTCAATGATCAATCCTATGACAGTGATCCCAAAATCCAGGGACTGAATGATACATATGATTATGTTCACGTAGGGTTAGGTAGTACTACGGACATTCAAAATGCTGGTAATCTGAAGGGGAAAATTGCCCTGATCTCACGTGGTGGTGAAATCAGCTTCCAGCAAAAGCTGAACAATGCCTACGCAGCTGGTGCGGTAGCAGTGGTTGTCTATAACAATGTAGCGGGTCAGCTTAAAATGGACATTGGCTCCTATTATATTCCGGCTGTAGCCATCTCACAGAACGATGGAGAATATCTGGCTGGATTGCAGACGAAAAAATTAACACTGAGTGATTCCTTGAAGACAAGCATAACGAATCCAGAAGGCGGTAATATGTCTGCGTTCTCCTCGTGGGGCGTAGCGCCAGACTTGAAGCTGAAGCCTGAGATCACAGCTCCAGGCGAGGGGATCTATTCCACGGTTCTCGGCAATGCCTATAAGAGCATGAGCGGGACTTCCATGGCTTCGCCTCATATTGCAGGTGCCGAAGCTCTGGTGAAGCAATACGTCACGAACACACTGAGCATCACTGATCCGCTGACCCAGGAGAAATTGGTGCATTCCTTACTGATGAGTACAGCTCATCCGGCCAAGGACGCAAGCAGTGGTCAATTCTATTCCCCACGCAAACAGGGCGCTGGTCTGGCAGATGTGACCGGAGCCATTACGACTGGAGCGTACTTGAGCGTAGAGGGGAATGATAGACCGAAGGCCGAGCTGGGGGACGGAAAGAGTGGAAGCTATTCGTTCACCTTCCGTATCCATAGTATCTCTGATGAGGCATTGAGCTACGAGCTGAACACAGCTGCCTTATCCGAGAATGTAATAACCAGCAACGGCAAGTCTCTGCTGGAACAGAAATCTACGGATTATGCTGGCAATGGCATTAATATTCAATATAGTGGAGCAACCAATGGCAAGGTAACGGTACCTGCTCGAGGAAGCGCAACGGTTACAGTTACGATTACACTGTCAGATGCCATGAAAGCACAATTCAACCGTCAGACACCTAACGGAACCTTTGTAGACGGATTTGTCATGCTGGACGCTGATTCCGGTGTGGATCTATCGTTGCCTTTCCTGGCCTTCTACGGAGACTGGGGGCAGCTGCCGATGCTGGATGGAACTGAATATGGTGATGAAGGCTACTCCATGTTTGGGAGCACGGTATACAATGCATTCCCAGAGCAGGGCAATGTGCTGGGACAAAATCATATTGCCATCGCCAAAGGATTGAACTGGGGAGTGATGCCAGAGAAATTTGCAATCTCTCCACAGAGTCTGGGCAACAGCTCTAAAATCCTGGGTACGAACACGGGACTGCTTCGCAATGCGGAGGACATGAGCTTCACAGTCACGGGTAAAGACGGTCATGTGTATAAAGAGACCAATTATTCACATGTACGCAAGTCCTTGTATTTCCCATCCCTTGATCTGGTAAGCTGGGCGGAAGCGCTGCTTGGTACTGCCCCGACCTTCGATGGATTGGATGCAAATAACAGTGAAGTCCCAGAGGGTATGTATACCTACAAGGTAGAAGCTACTGCGGCAGGAACGAATGGGCAAGGTAAGGACACATGGAGCTTTGATTTTGCCTATGACAAGACCGGACCTGTGCTGACGGATTACAGCATTTATGAAGAGGATGGAAATACCTTCCTGGAAATGAATATTACAGACAATCACTATATTAGTGGTCTGCAATTGGCTACCCTAGACGGCGGTGCCCTGAGCGATCTGTATCCCATTCGAGATGCGGATGAGAAGCTGGCGGATGGTACCGCTGTAAATAAGGTCACCATGGATATTAGCAACGTTCGTGATACACTGACGCAGAACGGTCTTTCTACGCATAGAATTAAAGTGGACTTGTTCGACTATGCCCTGAATTACACTAGTGCAAACATCATATTGGACCCTATCGAGCTCACGGATCTCACATTGGACAAGACAGAGCTTGCGCTTGTTGTAGGTACAACAGAGGATCTGCGAGCGATCTTCACACCAGCTGAAGCAGAGCAGCCTGTCATCTGGACCACCTCTGATCCTGCAGTGGCTACGGTGGACACACATGGAGCCGTGACTGCTATTGGACCTGGTACAGCACAGATCACAGCTGAAGCTGGAGGGAAGACGGCGGTGAGTCAGGTGACCGTCACACCAATCGGCAGTGAAGGTATTGTATTGAACAGGAAGACCATGACCTTGGCCATCGGAGCCAGTCAGACTGTGGTCGCATCGACGAATCCGGAGATTGTAACCGAGCCGATTACCTGGACAAGCTCGGATAGCACGGTAGTCAGCGTAGATGCTAGTGGTGTAGTCAAAGCGCTGGCAGCAGGTACGGCTACCATTACAGCTACAGCTTCTGGCAAATCGGCGAGCATCGTCATTACTGTAGAGGACCCGTCACTGGCTGACTACACAATTGTAGATGGCGTGCTGGTAAGCTATCAGGGGGACGGTGGTCACATTGCTATCCCTTCGCAGGTAAGGGAGATCGGCGATTATGTATTTTATTACCGTGATGACATTCTGTCCGTCCGTGTACCCGGAACCGTCAAGAAGATAGGTGCTTATGCGTTCGCAGAGAACTCACACCTAGCTCTGGTTACGCTCGAGGATGGTATCGAGAGCATTGGCGAACGAAGTTTCTATAATTCACTAAAAATCAAGAGCATCGAGGTTCCTGATTCAGTCACGGAGATTGGCGATTACGCGTTTGCAAAACTCGGTTACCTGGTCTCTGCTCATTTAGGAAATGGCATTACCCGGATCAGTGACGGTCTATTTGCAGAAAATGTGAATATGACTACTGTCAATATTCCTAATGGGGTAACAGCTATTGGTGACAGAGCCTTCTATTCAGCGCAAAGCCTGAAAGAAATTCAGCTTCCGTCAGTGCTGCAGACGATTGGCAATGAAGCCTTCCTTTCTGTAGTTAACATGACCTCGCTGGAGCTCCCGGACACGATGGTGTCTATAGGAGATGCTTCTTTTGCAGGTACCAAAATCGCTACACTGGACTTGGGAAGCGGCTTACAGACGATTGGGAAATCGGCCTTTATCGAGACACAGCTTGAGAGCCTGAATATCCCGGATAACGTAACAACGGTTGGAGATATGGCATTTGCTTATATTCCTCGCCTGCGTCATGTTGAGATTAGTAAAGGTGTTACCTCACTAGGCAAGCGGGTATTTGACAGCAATGGAAGCTCCAGTCTGAGCAGTATTGAAGTCGATGCCGAGAATCCAGCTTACTCAAGTATGGATGGAGTACTGTTTGACAAGCAACAGCACACGCTGGTGCGTTACACCGTAGGACATGGTCGAGACAGCTATGCCATACCTGAATCGGTGAGCAAGGTGGATGACTATGCATTCAACTATAGCACGAAGCTGAATTCCATTGATCTTGGGACGTCACTTGCGACAATCGGTGAGTTTGGATTTGCTAATAGCACCAGTATCCGTACGCTTACGATTCCTGATAGCGTGACTGATATTGGACGATCAGCATTCTATCATAATGATGGACTTGAATCCGTTACCGTAGGCAGCGGTGTCACGCACTTGAACCCGTATACTTTTGCTTACAATGCCAACACACGTAATATAGATCTGGGTACAGGTGTCAAAAGCATCGGAGACTATGTATTCCAATACAATAGTAGTCTAGTGGAAATTACGTTCCCAGAGCAAGTAGAGTCATTGGGTGATTTCGTATTATCCAATAATGAGCGATTGTCGGTAATTAACATTGGTAAAGGCGTGACAAAGATCGGCTCGAATCCTTTTGCCAGCTCACGCATGATTACCAGCGTAAATGTGGACCCGGAGAATAAGGCTTATGCCAGTGAGGATGGCGTACTGCTGGACCAAGCACGGACGCTACTGATTCAATATCCGGTTGCCAAGCCGGATGCTGTATACAGCATTCCGTCAACGGTTACCCGGATAAGCAATTATGCGTTCCAAAATGCGAAATTCCTGTCAGAGGTGCAGTTCCCGGAAGGTTTGGAATCCATCGGAACATCGGCCTTTAACGGAGTTAATCAACTAAAAGAGGTTACGTTCCCAAATAGCCTGAAGGATATCGGCGTGTTTGCTTTCTCGGATACTGGTATCGAATCTGTCGTACTGGGTAATCAGATCGAGCTAGTGCAGGATTGGGCGTTTGCCTTCTCCAGCCAATTGAAATCCGTTGCTATCCTAGATAGTAATACGATTATTGGTTCCTTTGCTTTCACAGACTCACCACAATTGACGACGGTTGTATTGGGTGAGGGCGTATCGATTCCTGGGTTTGCAGTATTTGATGCGAATGCGGCTACCATTTACGGATGGAAGGGTTCGATGGCTGAGGAGCATGCGATTAATGAAGGAATTCCATTCAAGGTCTATGATCCGATCACGGTACAGGTGAAGGCCAAACACGAAGATGGAGCTGGAACGATCAGTCTAAGCGCTCAGGCTGAGGGAGGTATTGGAGCCAAATCCTTCTCCTTCCGTGCATGGGATGCACAGACAGAGCAGACAGTGACCTTGGATACCTATGCAGGAGCCACCACCTATGAATGGACCCTTCCTGAGCCTGGCAAGTATACGGTCTATGCCGATGCTAAGGATGAGACAGGTGTCGTTCGATCCGGTGCACGTGAACTGGAGGTCCTGTCATCCGGCCAAGTGATCATTTCGGCTGTGTCAGCGACACTTACACCAGCGGTACGCAGCTATAATATCAGCAAGCCTGCTGATGTGAGCACTGCGATCAACTGGAATGACGCACAGAGTGTAACTTTAGCTGTCTATGGCGTGAATGAGGGACCTAGCATGAGTGTCACGGACGCCGTATACAGTAGAAATGCAATGAAACAAGGTCTTGACTACACGATTGACGGAAATACACTTACCATCAAAGAAGGCTTATTGTCCGCCTTGCATCTGAATGAAGGGGACCAGGTGACTGTCGAGTTGTTCTTTGACTTCGGTGACAAGGCTGTGCTGACCATTGAGGCGATCCGTGATACAGAGGCGCCTCTCATCTCGGCAGACATCAGCCCTAGAACGGCGACCTTCGACAAGAAGGAGGACAAGCAGCAGGATGTTACGATGAATGTGACCTGGAACGACGCTTCCTCGATTACAGATGTCACCGTAAATGGTGAGTCTATCGGAGAAGGCTCCTATCGGGTGGATGGACAAAGCCTGGTTATCAGCCAAGCATATCTTGCTACGCAGCCTGTAGGAGAGCTAGTCTTGCAGGTACAGTTTGACCGAGGCCAAGCAGCTGCTATCGTAATCTCGATTATCGACTCTAGCAACAACGGAGGAGGTAACAATGGTGGTGGTAATAACGGTGGAGGCAATAATGGCGGAGGTAGCTCAGGAGAAGATATCGGCAGCGAAGCCGGGGGGAACCATAGCGGTACAAGCACAAGTGGAGGTGGAGCTACGGCCACAGTCCCAGCAACAGTGCGTGTGCTTGATGCAAGTGGAAATGCGATCACATCGTTCCAGACCCGATTGAATGCGAGCACAGGTCAAGCTACAGTTACGATGGATGCAGATTTCCTTACCAGCGCCTTTGCTGCTACACAAGCGGATGGCAAAGGAATTACAACCGTGAGCATCACGATTGAAGCTGAAGGAGCGAAGTCGTATGAGGTAGTCATGCCAACTAGCTTCCTGACAGCATCGAATGCATCACGAGCGATACACATCAAGACCAATCTGGCTACAGTTACATTGCCAAGCAATATGCTTCAAGAGACACAGGCAGGCGATGCCGAGCAGGTTACATTATTGCTGAGCCCAGCAGATCATAGCCAACTGGATGCAGCTGCACAGGCATGGGTTGGCGATCGTCCGGTAGTCGACATTCGTCTCAGGTTAGGAGATAGAGAACTCGTATGGCAGAACAACCAAGCTACCGTGACGATTGCTATTCCATATTCACCTACAGCAACTGAGCTCGACAATCCAGAATTCATTACCATTCAGTATATTGATGAGGCAGGGCAGGCTACTCCTGTTAGCTCTGGTCGATATAATGCAGCAACTGGAGAAGTACGCTTTACTACGAATCATTTCAGCAAGTATGCTGTTGCTTATGTCGTGCAATCCTTCCAGGATCTGAACCGTCATGTTTGGGCCAAACAACCGATCGAGGTGCTTGCATCCAAAGGAATTATCCAAGGCACAGCAGCAAATCAATTCTCGCCAGCGAAGCAGATTACCCGTGCAGAATATCTGACTTTGCTAGTGAAGACGCTGGACCTGACAGCAAACATCGAGAGTAACTTTACTGATGTGCAACAAGGTAGCTACTACTACGAGGCTGCTGGAATTGCCAAGCAATTGGGTATTGTAGGTGGTACGGGCAACAATGAATTCGGCCCGAATACGCCGATATCCAGACAGGATATGATGGTCATGACGTATAAAGCACTGAGGAAGGCCGATGCTCTAACCGCTAATGCAGCCTTGGTAGAAGCCATTCAGGCCTTCAATGATCGTGCTGAGGTTGCTGGCTATGCCGCCGAGGGTGTAGCAACACTTGTACATGAGGGGTTGATCACGGGGGCTGATGGCAAGATTCAGCCTAAATCGCCAACAACCCGTGCAGAGGCTGCGGTATTCCTGTACAGAATTTATAATTTGAATTAAGAAGAAGAACTTGGTGGCTTAGATTTTACTGAAAATTCAAGTCATTTAGGAAAAAACACCAAAGTAACTAATTAGAAATTGAGCTGCTCCTTGTATATGGCTGGTCGGTATATCCGTCACTATATGCAAGGAGTTTTTTTGCGAGAGCTGAAGATGACTGGTATGTGAGAATATAGACAGATTTTTCTGGTGCCACTGGACCGCGATTCAGAACTAACGGCTAGTGCTAATGATGATTGGCAATGAACTGACAAATCCTGTTGGTACAGCTCCCGGACGAAGCGGACTTGCTTGTGTGTATATGGATATTCTCTCCTAAGAACAAGCCCCTTTTCTAAAGTAATGGGCATGAATCTATACCAGCCTTAGACGGTTGACGTAGGATGGATTATCCATTAGGGAGGTGCTTAGTCCACATGAAATGTCATAACCACAATTCCAAATTGAAATGCAGAAAAAAAATCAAGAAAGTATGCAGAGTTAAGAAACACCGCGGAAAGGTAGTAGTACTGAAGAAAAAAGTAATCAAGCCAATATGCCCTCCGCCGATTGTTGAGGTCACTCCGGTTCCAGGCCCACCAGGGCCACAGGGCCCGATTGGGCCAAAAGGGGCTACCGGAGCACAAGGTGTACCTGGAGTACCAGGGGTACCAGGCGTACCAGGGGTACCAGGGGTACCGGGAGTACCCGGTCCAACAGGTGCTACAGGAGCTCGCGGGGCCACAGGCCCGACAGGTCCGACAGGTCCGCAGGGCGTAGCAGGTCCGCAAGGTCCGCAGGGCGTAACAGGTCTACAAGGGCCACAGGGCGTAACAGGTCCACAAGGTCCGCAGGGCGCAACAGGTCCGCAAGGTCCGCAGGGCGCAACAGGTCCGCAAGGGCCACAGGGCGTAACAGGTGCTACAGGAGCCACGGGAGCAACAGGTGCAACAGGTGCGACAGGTGCAACAGGTGCGACAGGTGCGACAGGTGCGACAGGTGCGACAGGGGCGACGGGAGCAACAGGAGCAACAGGAGCGACAGGAGCTACGGGAGCAACAGGTGCAACAGGTGCGACAGGTGCGACGGGAGCAACAGGAGCAACAGGAGCAACAGGTGCGACAGGTGCGACAGGTGCGACGGGAGCAACAGGAGCGACAGGAGCTACGGGAGCGACAGGAGCAACAGGAGCCACAGGAGCCACAGGAGCTACGGGAGCAACAGGAGCTACGGGAGCAACAGGAGCTACGGGAGCCACAGGAGCTACAGGAGCAACAGGAGGTATTTCTGATTTTGCTTTCTTGTGCAGTACAGCAGAGCAAAACGTAGCAGCCGCCCCAGTGGCAGGTGGGCAAGGTGGCGCGGTGACCTTTACAGACTCGTTGTTAGGCTCGGCTGCCATTACATTTACAGCGCCATCCAGCATCAATATCAATACGACGGGCATTTATAGCATTAGCTGGGAAGTGTTCCCGCAAGAGGGCAACACAGCCTTCGGGTTGTTCTTCGATCCAGCAGGCGCGCCACCAGCTGCTCTGGTACTGTGTAGTAACTATGGCTCAGATGCCGGTAATAACCCGTATCAGGGGCAGGTTGTTACAGCACTTACAGCAGGAGGGGTATTGACCCTGAACCGTATTGACGACACAGGAACGGTCATACTGCTTAACCAAATTGGTGGAGGTACACCAACAGTAAGCGCATCTATCGTTATTCAAAGACTGGCATAGAGACAAACGGCCAACCTGACAATCTGATAATAAAAAGCAAGCCTCGAATGTCCGCTATATTGCGGTACTGTTTCGAGGCTTCTTTTTTACTAACCTAGTGCTGGTACCCTTGACCGATACTTATTTGGTCTGATCAAGGTACTAGGACATGTAAGCTTTTGGAGCATAACAGCGAAATCTATCCTAATCTTAGAACGTTAGAATATGTCACTAATCATTACATTACTCAGTGTCATTCACAATTGAATAGCTCTATAAATCGAGTAGCTGCGCTGGATAAAGGCATGTTCTTCATAATCATGAGACCCACGTGAGAAGGCGGAAGCTGTACCTCCAATTGCACCTCGAACAGTGAGCCTTCCTCCAGCTCCTTAGTGACGAATTCCCGGGTAACATAGGAGATGCCCAAGCCCCGTTTGGCAATTTCAATTAACAGATCCACGCTGCCGACCTCAATTTCGGGGCGAATTCGTTGGCCGAAGCTTTCGAATAATTCCGTAATGGCTACCCGGACACGACTGTTGCGTGAGAACAGAATAATGGGATACTCCAACAGCTTGTCCAGAGTTAGGACCTCGCCCTTCAGAGCTGCATATTTCTCTCCAGCGACAAAGCAATCCTTTAGCTGTAGCGTTTCTTTGACCTCCAGCTGAGGGTCAACGATCGGCATACGCACAACACCAAGATCAATCTTTCCTTCCTTAAGGAAGGATATTACTTCAGGTGTCGTACCGTGGTTCAGATGGAGCTTAATGCCCGGATACTTGTGATGAAAGTTCTCAAGGTAGGGAAGAATGTAATGCTTGAACAACGAATCACTACCACCGATGCGCAGCTCACCGCTTTCCAGCTTTTTGAGTGCCGCCATCTTCTCCTCTGCCAGTGAGATGAAGATTTGGGATTGCTCGATGTAGGAGTACAAGACATTACCTTCCTGAGTCAGTTCTACACCCTTGGCATTTCGGTTGAAGAGGGTCATTCCGAAGCTATTCTCCAACTGCTTGATCGCATGACTTACGCTAGGCTGCGTCAGATACAACGCTTTTGCAGCTTGAGTCAAGCTTCCGGTCTTGGCTGCCCAGTAGAATACTTTGTATAGCTCATAATTATTGTTCATAGACCTGATCTATAGCTCCTCTTAAATTTATCAATTACATGTATGGCTTCTGATCGTATTATAGTGTAGTTATCCAAAAGAAGCCAGAGCTTGCATGGCAACTCTGTTGAAAGGAGTAAGGAAAATGGATCCAACGACATTTATACTGTTTGGCGCGACAGGGGATCTTGCCAAGCGTAAAATATACCCAGCCTTGTACGAGTTGTTCCTACAAGAGAAGCTTCCCCATTCATTTTCCTTAATTGGATTAGGAAGAACCGAGCTCACAGATGAAGTATTTCAACATAACGTAGAGCAGTCGATCCATAATTTTGCAAGAAGCCAAGCAGACGATGCTGCATTGAAGCGATTCTTGCAGGTCTTTCGCTACAATGTATTGAATATAGGAAACGTAGAAGACTACGTGCAGTTGCTTAAGCGTGTGGAGAAGAGAGAGGAAGAGCTTGGGCTAACACCGAACCGCCTGTTCTATCTGTCCGTGGGCCCTGAGTTCTTTGAACCGATTGCGGAGAACATTCAAGCAAGTGGCCTTGGCTCAGCTAACGGATGGAAGCGTCTCGTGATTGAGAAGCCGTTCGGACATGATCTGCCATCTGCTCGCCAATTAAATGAGAAGTTGAGCAGTGCTTTCCGCGAAGATGAGATTTATCGCATTGACCATTATCTCGGCAAGCCTATGGTGCAAAGACTGGAGTCTCTTCATCAGACGAATCCGGTGCTGCAGGCGCTATGGAATAACCATCACATAGCAAATGTGCAAATAACGGCCAATGAAACGGTAGGTGTGGAGACCCGAGCGGGTTACTACGATCATGTGGGTGCGATCCGGGACATGTTCCAGAACCATATGCTGCAACTGCTCATGATGACAGCTATTCAGCTTCCACATAATAGTGGTGCTGATCGTGTGCGTGCCAAGAAGAAGAAGGTGATCGAGGCACTCGTGCCGGTGCAAAAGCATGAGGTAGGGTTAAGTATTATCCGTGGTCAGTACACGGAGGGTGCCATTCAGGGCAAGCCAGTTCCAGACTATCGCTCTGAACCTGGTATTGCACCAGAGTCCATGAATGATACCTTTATCGCAGCTCGTCTGCAGATCGATGATTATTTCTGGCGTGGTGTTCCGTTCTATATTCGTACAGGCAAGCGTCTGAAGGAGAAATCTACGCGCATTGTTATCGAATTCAAGGAGCCACTTAAGCAGACAGGTACAGAGCAGGGAGATATCGCTCCTAATCTGCTGATTGTCGAGATGAGTCCAGATGAGCGGATTACGCTACAGCTGAACACACCAGATCCACAAGGAAATGGCAAGCTGAAGCCGATACACATTGATCTGCATCCGAAGGATGGCGTGCTGCCAGAGGCATATGAAAGTCTGATCTGTGATGCAATGCAAGGGAATCCAACCTTCTTCGCACATTGGGATGAGGTTGAGATGTCCTGGGCTTGGGTACAGCCTGTGCTTGAAGCCTTTGCTGACAACCAGGTTCCACTCTACATGTATCCCGCTGGTTCCTACGGACCGGCTGAAGCCGATGCGCTATTGGCACAGGATGGGTACCACTGGTGGTTCGACGAGAAGGAGACGGACACTCCGGCTTCGGCTGAAGCACCTAAGGAAGTTGTTCTTGAACACTAATAAAATACACCAAATGGAGGTCGTTTACGTATGAAGTTTTTCATTGACACAGCTAATGTGGAAGCTATCAAGACTGCTCATAAAATCGGTGTTTTGTCTGGTGTAACAACAAATCCTTCGCTTGTGGCGAAGGAGGGTGTGAAATTCGAGGATCGCATTGCTGAAATTCTCCAGGCCGTTCCCGATGTGGAATCTGTCTCTGCCGAAGTAACGCCGAACGCGATTACGGCAGAAGAGATGATTGCCGAAGCGAACGAACTGATCAAGATCAATAATAATGATAAAAATATTACGATCAAGCTGCCGATGACATTGGCTGGATTGGAAGCCTGCCGTTACCTCACTCAAAAGGGTGTGAAGACCAACGTAACCTTGATCTTCACTGTGAATCAGGCACTGCTGGCGGCGCGTGCAGGTGCGACTTACGTATCTCCGTTCCTGGGGCGTCTGGACGATATCTCTGAGGATGGGGTACAGCTGGTAGCGAAGGTTGCCGAGCTGTTCCGCGTGCATCAGTTGGATACACAGATCATTGCAGCTTCCGTTCGCCATCCGGACCACGTTACCCGCGTAGCCCTGGCCGGAGCACATATTGCAACCGTACCATTCACAGTCATCGAGCAGATTGCCAAGCATCCGTTGACCGATCAAGGCTTGGAAAAATTCGCAGCAGATTGGGCCAAGACAACTCAATAATCGCAGCAATTCATTGGAGGCAAACAAGACATGAGCAAACAGCAAATTGGTGTAATTGGACTCGCCGTAATGGGTAAGAACCTTGCCCTGAATATTGAGAGCAGAGGCTTCACAGTCTCCGTATATAACCGTTCCCGTGAGAAGACGGATGCCCTCGTGCAGGAAGCCGCAGGCAAACAGCTGCTTCCGACCTACAGCATTGAGGAGTTCGTAGCCTCGCTGGAGGTTCCACGCAAGATTCTGATCATGGTGCAAGCGGGACAAGGAACAGATGCTACGATTGATTCTCTGGTTCCTCATCTGGAGCCAGGCGACATCATCATTGACGGAGGTAACGCTCACTTCCCAGATACACAACGTCGTAGTAAGGATCTGGAAGCGAAGGGCTTCCGCTTCATCGGCGCAGGTGTGTCCGGTGGGGAAGAAGGAGCGCTTAAAGGACCAGCTATTATGCCAGGCGGACAGAAGAGTGCCTATGAACTGGTAGAGCCTATACTGACAGCCATCTCCGCCAAGGTGGGTGAAGATGCGTGCTCCACTTACATTGGACCAGATGGCGCAGGCCATTATGTGAAGATGGTGCATAACGGTATTGAGTATGGAGATATGCAATTGATCGGAGAAGCTTATCATTTGCTCAAGGATGTACTAGGTGTTAGCTCCTCCGAGCTGCATGAAATCTTCAGCGAGTGGAACAAGGGAGAGCTGGACAGCTATCTGATCGAGATTACAGCTGATATCTTCTCCAAGACAGACCCTGACACAGGCAAGCCAATGGTTGATGTGATCCTCGATTCTGCTGGTCAGAAAGGTACGGGTAAATGGACTAGCCAAAGCTCTCTGGATCTGGGCGTCCCACTGTCCATCATTACAGAGTCAGTCTTCTCCCGCTTCATCTCTGCGTTGAAGGAAGAGCGTGTTGCAGCCAGCAAGAAGCTGAGTGGCCCGGCAACGAGCAGCTTTGATGGTGATCGTGAAGAATTCATCGAAGCCGTTCGCAAGGCACTGTATGCCAGCAAGATTGCTTCCTATGCACAAGGTTTTGCTCAGATGAGAGCAGCTTCCGACACGTATGATTGGAATCTGGACTACGGATCTATCGCTATGATCTTCCGTGGTGGATGCATCATTCGTGCTGGCTTCCTGCAGAACATCAAGGACGCGTATGACCGTGAGCCTGGGCTGAAGAACCTGTTCCTTGATCAATACTTCGGCAAGATCGTAGATGATTATCAGGATGCTTGGAGAAAAGTAATTGCGATTGCGGTTACCCGTGGTATTCCGGTTCCTGCCTTTGCTTCGGCACTTGCATACTATGATAGCTATCGAACAGAGCGTCTGCCGGCCAACCTGCTGCAGGCGCAACGCGACTACTTCGGAGCGCATACGTTCCAGCGTGTGGATAAGGAAGGTACGTTCCACCATCAATGGATGTAATTGTTCACCACGGCAATGAAGTAGCCAAGAAGTAGCGATTCAGTTTTGATAGAAATAGCAAAAAGCACTCTGCGTAGTACGTAAATTCAAGGAATTCCTTGATCTTACGACTAAGGGAGTGCTTTTTGCTAATCTTTGATCATCCAGGGAATAGTTCTTATGTAGATAAGCTCGGCCACAAGTTCCACCATGGTCTGGGTCACAATTACAGCTGCAGCGATCGTACCCCATTCTCCTGGTAATGCCAGAGCTAAAGGGAGTACGACCAACGAATTACGCGTGCTGGAGCTGAAGAGCAGCGCTCTTCCTGCACCCGCTTCGAGTCGGAAGCAACGAGCGATGAGACTTGCACAGATAGGCATCAGGACATGAAATAGTATATAGATTGGCAGAATCTGAAGAATGAGATGCAGATCACCCTTCAGCTTGGGAAGCTGTGAAGCAGCTACCATAAACAGTGTTAAGGCCATAAAAGGAACGGGGAGCCATGCACTGATAGCGATGCCTCGCACTCCATTCTGTGACCTTCTAGCCCAAGTTTGAAGGAGCACAGCCAACAGACAGGGAATGACAATCAGGTACACAAAGGCCTCAATAAATGGCCCCAGTTGCATCAGACCTGACATCTGTTCTCCCAGGAAGAGGTACAGATACACTGGAAGTAGTACAATTTGAATGATGAAAAGTACAGGGGTTGCGGTCAAGATGTATACTACATTGCCTCGCCCCATTTGCGTAAACATAATAACATAGTCGATGCACGGAGCGAGTAACACCAGACATATTCCAGTTAACACGGGAACTGATTGAGTGGGAAAGCATTGTAATATGGCCCAGACCACGATCGGTACCAGTACAAAATTGGATAACAGTAGCGCAATCAGGAAACGGGGACTTGCGAATGCTTCTTTACGTTGCAGGAATGGGATCTGGGTAAACATGGAGTAGAGCAGGAGGGCAATGATCGGTGAGATCAGAGATTCCAATATGCTATTTACAGCGGGGTTGGCAAGGCCCAGGCCAACACCCAGCACCAAGGCTCCCGCATATATGGAAATCTGATGCTTTTCAAGCTGTTCTCTAGCTAACACAGTAGTAGTCCTCCCTTCTTCTGGAATCATTATAGCATGTTGACCAAGAAGGAGGGAGGAACGGAGTTAATCACCTATATTCACGTATTTGGACAAAATGAACACGTTTTCATTTTGGAGATCATAGGCTCCCAACCATTCTGGCTCTGCCGGATAGCTGTGACTGTATGACTCCATAGTCCTAACTCAAAGCACTTACTCAACGCTCTGACTCAACGCTCTGACTCAACGCTCTGACTCAACGCTCTGACTCAACGCTCTAACTGTTTGTTGTAACTACCAATATTGATTTGTAAATCTACATTCTGTGCCTTGCATTGCTGGGCTGTACTTTGGAGTTAAGGCAGAGGCTTGGAGAGAGTGTAGTAGCCGCTGTCGGATGCGAGCTGCAGCAGGTTGCGCGCATATGCGCCTGCCCAAGCATATCCATGACGGCGCTCTTCACTGATTTGCAGAATATCGTAATATTTCTGACCGTCCCGATCTGCGAAGAAATGTTTGTTGTCATCTACATTATAAAAGCGATACCATATGACGCTGGAGGGATCATTTACGAAATAATCTGGGCCCCTGCGTACATATTGGGTGCCGTCAACACGCACACTATCGTACCATTTAAGCGCGGCTTGAGCGGCTTGCCGAATTTCTGGTGTCTGCGGTCTGGACATGAGGAAGGCCACGATACCTACGGATTCACCACCTGATTTGGACGGCAATTCATAAGCACGCCCTGCAACCGGAGCAAAAGTAACCGGATCATGCTGTGCGCACCATACCGTCCGTACTCCATTGTTGACAATCTGTGATTTTAGAATGTAATCCACGCCTTTATTCAAGGCCGTATTCAGATTGTTGCGCTGGGTGCTGGTGAGCAGGTTGTTATTGCTAAAGTCTCCCCTGCGGTTAACTATGTCATCAATGAGCACCATTACGCGAACCATGGCATCATCATTGAAGGTCACAGCATCAGAATAGTTGCCACGCTTCGGAAAGACTTGTGGGAATCCACCAGATGAATATTGCATACCGATAATGAAATCCACGGCTTTGCGCATGCTTGTTCTATACGCTTCATTGCCTGTCTGATTGTACATGTAGGCCAAGAAACGGATTTCTGCTACAGTGGCCTTGTTGTCAATTGTTCCAAGCTCGACCCCAGAGGCCACCCAACCTGACTTGGCTTCAGAGCCATTCCACGGCTTTTTGTATTGATCCAGCATATCCTTGTAGAACCCACCATGAGGCATTTGCCAGGTCAAGATATTGTTGGCTAATGTGGTATCGGTGCTCAGATTGCCACTTATAAAATTACTAATATCTCTGTGCTTATTCAACAAACTGTCGGTGTTTATAGAAGCAAGTGAGAGATCTGTGGCCGCAATGGTGGTCTCGCTAGGGGATGTCTGCCCAGCCAAGGAAGCATCAGCCGAGATGACACCAACAGGGAGTGTTCCCAAGATTAATCCAGCCGTAAGGCATGGCAGCATGAACTTTTTGAACGAATGATTCGACATAAAGTACCTCCTGCTACAAGTATTTTGGAAGTCTCAAGCGTGGATGATACTAACGAACAGACATCCATGGAACAATGGTTCCTGGTTCAGTAGTTCCTGGTTCAGTAGTTCAACTAACTTTTATGACTCAATTAAATCAAAGAGTTTAATCAGTTAAAATGTAAGCGATTACAAATGTGACTAAAAAATAAAACGCTCAGTCCCTCCTCTCCATGAGAAAACATTAAATGAATTAAAGTTTTCAATGAATGGAAAAAACAACCACGCCACAACGCTTATAATGTACCTTCTTATGAGCATTTTTGTCAAGTAACTATTTGGATGAATGACAACAAATTAAGAATTTATTACCATAATATATGCGCAAAATTTAAGCTTTGAGGCTGCTTTTTTTACAGATCACCTATGCTTCTGGGAACATATGGTGGATATATGCTGTTTGGTGCTCGTTTGTGACTGTTTTGTGGAATAATATGCTCGATTAAATCTAAAAATAGCTATTTACTTTTGATGTAACCGCTATTATAATCACAAATGAGCACAAAGAATCATAAATGATCATTTTATCGAGAAGCTCTTATTGCAATGTTGATGGGTGTCCTTTACAGAACGAATGGCGATGAAATGGTCGTAAAATGAAGAAGCTATTCGGGTTGTAAATGTATGAAGAACAGGGCGGAAGACACATTCTAAGACTCTAAAGGAATTTAGCAGCCTGCATAGGAGTGCTTTTCGACCGAATCGGGGTGGTCCTAGATGTTGTATGAGGAAGAAAGGAAGCCAAGACTGCTTCAATATATTCAACAAAACCAGCGGGCATCCGTACAGGTGCTAAGCGAGGTGTTTCAGGTCTCTGAGTCTACGATCCGCCGAGATCTGAAGGAGCTTGAAGAAGCTCAGCTTCTTAAGCGAACTCATGGTGGAGCAGTATCCCTGGAGAGTGCGAACATCGAGCCCGCCATCATTGATAAGGAAGACTTATTCCGTGAGGAAAAGGCCGCTATTGCTCGTGAAGCCGCGGAGCTCATTCGACCCGGTGATACTTTGCTGCTCGATGCGGGCACGACTACGCTCCATTTGGCCCGCGAAATTCGCCGGATGTCAGATATCCGTGTGGTGACCAATTCCTTGCTAGTGTTGAATGAGCTTAAGGATTGTCGAGACATTGAGGTATCGCTGACGGGTGGGATGCTTCGCCCGGAGACACAGGCTTTTGTCGGCCCCATCACCGAGGCTGCGCTGGATATGATCCGAGTAGACAAAGCCTTCATTGCTATGAATGGTATTGATGCACGGGCGGGGCTGACGACACCCAATATGGTCGAGGCAGCGGCGAAGCGCAAGATGATGGATATTGCGAATGAGGTCGTGTTATTAGCAGATCATAGTAAGTTTGGCAAAGTGGCCTTCGCCAAGGTAGCTGAGCTAAGTCAGGTGCATCACGGTATTTTCGACAAAGAGGTGCCGGAGAACAGTATTCTTGCCATGCGAAAGCTAGGCATTGTGGTAACCATCGTATGATGCTTTGTGCAAGGTAGGAGATTACAGAGCTTTGAAGGTAGGAGATTATAGAGCTTTTTGGAAAGGAGTCAGCACAGGTGAAGAACAAAGTCCTAACCGTGACCTTGAATCCTGCACTTGACAAGACGGTTACACTGCCGGGGTTTCAGGTCGGCGGACTGAATCGTATTGAGGAGATGCGAGTAGACGCAGGGGGCAAAGGCATAAATGTAGCCAAAGTGCTGAAGAGCTTCAATGAACCTGTTGTGGCTACAGGCTTTGCAGGAGGATATGCAGGTACTCAGCTCCTGGATCGACTTCAGGTCATGAGGATAGAGCAGGCTTTTGTGAAGGTAGAGGGAGAGACTCGCACCAATCTGAAGATCGTGGATTCCGAGAGCAAGGTGACCACGGAAGTGAATGAACGTGGAAACGGTATTACGGTGGAGGAAGCAAGCACCTTCCATACTCAGCTTGAGCGTCTATTAGGAGAGGTTGGGGTGCTTGTACTTGGAGGAAGTCTACAGCCAGGCATGCCTGAGGATACCTATAGACAGATTGGTGAGCTGGCCAAGTCAAAGGGAGTCAAGACGATTCTGGATGCTGACGGCGAAGCCTTCAAGCAGGGGCTACAAGCCATACCGTTCGCTGTCAAGCCGAATATCCACGAGCTGGAGCAGCTGGTAGGCAAGCCGCTTGATTCCGATGATGCTGTTGTTCAAGCCTGCCAAAGTCTACTGGAGCAGGGGATTGAGTGGGTCGTGGTGTCAATGGGTGGTGATGGATCTATTCTGGTAAGTGCTGATGAAGTGATCCGAGCCCGCCCCTTCCCGATTGTGCCTCAGAGTACGGTCGGAGCAGGAGATTCAATGGTAGCTGCCATCTCGGCTTGTCTGCTGCATAATCGCTCATTGCTTACGACAGCCAGATGGGCGACAGCAGCAGGAAGTATTACTGCTTCCAAGCCAGGTACAGAGGTGTGTACCTTGGCAGAAGTGGAGTCCCATCTGGAAGCGGTTGATATTCAAGTAATTCATAATGCGAAAAAAGGGTGAATGAATAATGAAAAAGCTGTTAGCTGTTACGGCCTGTCCAACGGGTATTGCCCATACGTATATGGCTGCTGAATCCATTCAGAAGGCTGCCAATGAGAAAAATGTCCAAATTAAAGTAGAGACACGTGGTGCGGTCGGCGTAGAGAACGGACTTACTCCTGAAGAGATTGCTGAAGCACATGCCATCATTATTGCCGCAGATACCGATGTAGATGAAAGTCGCTTCGAAGGCAAGCCTGTCGTCAAAGTGCCTGTAGCACAAGGGATCAAGATTCCAGGAGAATTGATTGAGCAAGCTCTCGCCAAGGAAGCCACTGCACCTGTAGCCTCCTCGTCTGCTGGTACGGAGAAAAGCTCTGCAGAGACCAAAACATCATCTGGCAACAGCATTTATAAGAACCTTATGAACGGTGTATCCAACATGCTTCCGCTCGTAGTGGCAGGTGGACTTATCATTGCCCTGTCCTTCCTGTGGGGAATTAATCCTCCAGAAGGCAGCCTGGGCGCATCCCTTGGGGCGATTGGTGGCGCGGCCATGGGCCTGATGATCCCAATCCTCGCTGGTTTTATTGCTTTCTCGATTGCAGGTAAATCAGGTCTTGCACCAGGATTAGTTGGTGGCGTGATGGCGGGTTCGCTAGGTGCTGGCTTCCTCGGTGGTATTATTGCCGGTTTCCTGGCAGGCTACGTCGTGAAATTCCTGATCAAGGTAATCAAGCTTCCTAAGTCCTTCGAGGGCTTGAAGCCAATTCTATTGATACCACTGCTGTCCGTACTGATCGTAGGTCTGTTGATGCATTATGTAATCGGTACACCATTGGCTGCGCTCATGGGAGCGTTGACAAGCTGGCTGCAATCCATGGGTTCTGTCAACGCTGTTCTGCTGGGTGCCGTGCTTGGTGCGATGATGGCTATTGATATGGGTGGTCCATTCAACAAGACGGCTTATACGTTCGCTGTAGGTCTGCTGGGGAGTGGTGTATTCGGCCCAATGGCAGCAGTTATGGCAGCTGGTATGACTCCTCCACTGGGCATCTGGCTGGCAACGGTAATGGCACCTAAGAAATTTACGACAGAAGAGCGTGGCGCTGGTAAAGTTGCGGGCTTCCTCGGATTGTCCTTTATCACGGAAGGCGCTATTCCATTCGGTGCGGCTGATCCGCTTCGTATGATTCCAGCATTCATGGTGGGTTCAGGAGTTGCTGGTGCCCTGTCCATGGCCTTCGGTGCTGCACTTCGTGCGCCACATGGCGGGATCTTCGTCATGGCGATTCCGAATGCAATCACAAATGTATTGCTGTATGCACTAGCCATTGTTATCGGTACTGTAGTAACTGCCGTGCTTGTAAATATCCTGAAACGGAATAAAATTACGGTCTAACAGCTCATAATGATCCACAGGAAATGATTTAAAGGAGATGACATACATGAATATACATGATTTGTTGACTGAGGAGACCATCTTTCTGCCACTGGAATCTGGCAGCAAGGAGGACGTAATCCGCCGGATGGTGGAGGGGCTCCAAAAAACTGGCGCAGTAACGGATGCTGAGAGCTACGTACAGGCTGTCCTGACTCGTGAGCAATCCAGCTCCACAGGTATCGGGTTCGGTGTAGCTATTCCACACGGTAAATCCTCTGGAGTAGCCCGTGCAGGTCTGGCCTTCGCAAGAATGGCAGAACCAACGGAATGGGAGTCTTTGGATGATCAGCCTGTATCTATCGTGTTCTTGATCGCAGTTCCGGCAGAAAATGTAGGAAACGAGCATTTGCAGATTCTCGTCGCTCTGTCCCGCAAGCTGATTCATGAAGAATTCCGCAACAGCCTTCTGCAGGCGAAGACTCCTGCTGAGGTGACTGAGGTGCTCAAGAGCATCTAATGCAGCATGGATGAACTGAGCATACGGTAATGGCTACTGTAGCGAACAGTTCAGTAAATTGAGGGTATTATGACCTCCACAAGAATAGAAGGATAAGGTAGTCGTCTTAAGCAAGATTTCGCTTAAGGCGGCTTTTTTTCGTTTGACGGATTGTAATATGAAGTGCGACACCCGCTGGAAATAAAAAAAAAGGGCCCATGGCCGGATTCGTGTAGAATGAAGGTTCCTACACCACGCATTCACACAAGGAGAATCCACCATGAGCTACACACATCTTAGCATAATCGAGCGCAGCAAGCTAGAAATCCTCCACCAGCAGGGGAAAAGTGCCAGAGCCATTGCTAAAGAATTAGGCCGGCATCACGCAACCATCAGCCGCGAATTACACCGAAATCCAGCAGCAGTTCCCTATCAGGCGGAACGCTCCCAGGACAACTATGCCAAGCGTTGTCAGGTGTCTGTTCCACTCGGCAAATGGACACCTGAAGCCTGTACACCGCTATTCGGATGCCTGACCGTACCGCTTTGTCTATGGAGATTGCCTTTGGCGTAGCGGCCTCGCAGTATCCTGCCGAGGTATTTCGAACCGCTACCGCAGACCGGGGCAAGGGGTTTACCTGTTACGCCAGCCTGGACGCCACTCATAATGTACAGGTGTATTTTGCAGATCCGTACTCCTCCTGGCAACGCGGCTTGAATGAGAACGCCAATGGTCTCTTCCGAGAGTTTTTCCCCAAGGGGACGGATTTTGCACAAATCACGGATGAAGCTCTGGAGACCGTCCTCCGCTTAATCAATCACAGACCACGAAAATGCTTGGGGTGGAGAACCGCTCACGAATTCTTTTCTGAGGAACTGTCGCACTTAGCTTGACAATCCGTCGTTTGTATTTATTAATTGAAATGTCTTAAGAAGTTACTTGCAGAAAAGGAGTTGATACTATATATTGTTTATATATAAACTGTTGATGTATAAACTATATCTGAATAATTGGTTTATACATCAACTAATTTTGTTTTATTTCATGGAGGATGATTGCAAATGACAGATACAGCACGAAAACAAGAAATTTTGAAAGCTTATCAATTTAGGCACGCATGTAAATCCTTTGATATCAATAAGACGATTTCTGATGACGATTTTGAGTTCATTCTTGAGACAGGAAGATTATCACCAAGTTCATTCGGACTTGAACCCTGGAAGTTCGTTGTGGTGCAGGATGCCACGCTACGCGAAAAATTAAAGCCTGTGACCCCTGGTGCCCAGGGACAATTGCCTACGGCCAGCCACCTTCTGTTTGTATTAGCTAGAAAAGAAAGCGGGCTCAGTTCCGATTCTCCGCACGTTACGAGAATGATGAAGGACATCCAACGTATGCCAGATGACATTGCACAATTCGTTTCACGTATGTACAACAAATTCACAGAAGTCGAGCTCGGCGGTGACGGGCAACTCATGTATGAATGGGCCTGCAAGCAGAGTTACATCGCCATGGGAAATATGATGACGGCTGCAGCTCAAATCGGTATTGATTCCTGCCCCATTGAAGGTATTGATCGTGAGAAAGTGTGTGAATTATTTGTAGAAGAAGGAATTATTGATGATAATGAATTTGGAGTAGCCTGCCTGGTGGCCTTTGGGTATCGGTTAGAGGAGCCAAAACGTCCAAAAACAAGACAAAGCCTGAATGATATCGTAGTATGGAGATAAATCGTGCAGATGTGTAGTATTTAATTCATGGTACAGAGAGTTGCTTCTTGCCAGCAGCTCTTTTTTTCATGGCTCTAGCGGATGAAATGCCGCGGGTGCATTGCTCAAAGCTGCTCTACTGCCGCTAAATGCTCATGCTTGCTTGTAAAATGAAAGCTAAGGCTGTATAGTGTCTAATACATTGTAAAACGATATAAACGATCTACCATAAGAGAAAGAGGGGATGATTCTTGAAAACAGATTGGTCGCAGGAAGCTGAACTGTTATACCAGATGTACGGTGTTAACAAAGTAATCAATACTACGTTTGATGCATGTATCAGCGTTAGCCAATCTCGATTTGAAATCTTATCCTTGATCTATCAAGAGATTGAAATCAGTCAAGGAGACTTGCAAAAGAAAGTTACGATTGATAAATCGGCGGTTACTAGACACATCAAACAGCTTGAGGAGCAGGGGATCATCTTCAGACGAAAAAAGGATGAGGATAATCGCTTTGTCCTGGTCCGTCTTACGGATTATGGCAGGGAATTGATCGAGAACGCCCAAATTGAGAAAGCGCGTTTTGTACAGGAATTACTCACTGATATCAGTGAAGAAGAGCGTAATGCTTTTAGGAAAGTATTAACAAAGCTACATGCAAATGTTGGAACAATCAAGACAGATAAGCAGCATTTATGAAGGATCTGATTTGGAAAAGGAGGAGCTACTCTTACTGCATCCGCTTTTTTCGAATTTGGTCTTTTTTTGTTGTGCGTCTATTTACTAATACTCTACGGAAGGGACTATTTCATATGCGCATTCAAGGTTTGAATCATTTTTTGTTCTCAGTATCCAGTCTGGAGCGCTCCATTGAGTTCTACCGAAATGTATTTGGTGCCACATTACTCGTGCAGGGGAGGACGACAGCTTATTTCGATCTGTGCGGGATGTGGCTTGCTTTAAATGAAGAAGCCCACATCACACGAGTCCCGGTGAATGAGGCTTATACGCATATTGCCTTTACAATCCTGGAGGAGGACTTCGACGAGGTACATGCAAAATTAATCCAAATGAATGTTCATATACTGCCTGGCCGTCCTCGAGACAAGCAGGACCGTAAGTCGATATATTTCGTAGACCCGGACGGTCACCGCTTTGAATTTCATACAGGCACGCTACAGGATCGGCTGGATTATTATGCGAGAGAGAAGCAGCATATGAGCTTCTACCCTCAAGAATCTGCGCGGGACTGATGTCTGTGCCTTGCTGCCCGTACACCCAGAACAAGTAGGGGTACCACTACTCCCAATATTCCGCAGACAGCTACGGATGTCATCGCAGCATAGGCCTGCCATTGCATTATAAATGCCACTCCACTGCCTAGTGTAGTCCCGCCTAGTAGTCCAAGCGCGCTGATTACATCAATAGAAGCTTTCATAGTAGTTTCACTCCTTTCCTGCATTCACAAAATAGTAGGTCCGGTGGATTGCTATTACCATAAGGTAGACGTTGCCCCAAGTTGTGCGTACAATTAAAGAGTCTAATAGAATAAGGATTGACAAGATCGTGCGCATTGTAAACCTAGGATTGGTAAAATTCCTGACAGGAGGCACTTGCGAATGACAGCTCACACGAATATGAATGAACGGATTGCCACTTGGAATGCCGAAGCAGAGGCTTGCCCATGTGGCAGCAACCATCATCATGTAGATATGTACACCGTGATTAGTGATCATGCGCTCGAGGACATCGCATCTTATTTACAGGACAAAGGGTATGAGCATGTAACGGTGATTGACGATCCGCATACGGCTGCTGCAGCGGGAAATCGGGTACTCGGGCTGCTGCAGCAGGCCGGAATTCAGGCCGAAGAGGTATGTCTACCTCTCAATAGTGCAGGGGATGTTGTTGCTGATGAGCGCTATATGGTGAAGGTGCTACTTGGTATTTCCTCTACGACAGAGGCTGTTCTGGCTGTGGGATCAGGCACTATTCATGATCTGACGCGATTTGCCTGCTCTATGCGTAAGCTTCCTTTCATATCGATCCCGACAGCAGCCTCGGTGGATGGGTTCACTTCGGCTGGCGCCCCACTACTGTTGGATGGGGTGAAGCGGACGATTCAGACTGTGGCACCAGAAGCTATCTTCGCAGATGTCTCCTTGCTGGCATCGGCACCACAGACGATGACGGCTGCAGGCTTTGGCGATATGCTCGGCAAATACACGTCACTTGCGGATTGGAAGGTGTCACGGGACATGGCTCAGGAGCCATACTGCCCCCTTGCTGCGCAGATGACAGAAGAGGCGCTGCTGGCTTGTATAGAGCATGTAGATGAGATTGCTGCAGGAAGCCTGCATGGAATCGACGTGCTGATTCGAGCACTGATCGCCTCGGGAATCTCTATGTTAATCATAGACCATTCTCGACCTGCATCTGGTGGGGAGCATCATATTTCACATCGAATTGAAATGGAGCTGCTGGCACAGGAGCGGCCGCAGGTGCTGCATGGAGCCAAGGTAGGTGTAGCTGCAGCGCTGCTTACGGACTTGTATAAGGAGCTGGCCGTGCAGGAGCCGGAGAGTGCATTTCAGGTCTACACGACCCTTCCTGATTCGCAGCAAATGCGGGACTGGCTGCAGCAAGTGGGGGGCCCCGGGCGCTTCGATGAACTGGATGTAACAGAGGACATGCTGGAGCGAGCTGTGCACACAGCCCATACGCTCCGCGATCGGTATACTGGCTTGAAATATCTGAACGATCATAATCTGATTGATTCCAGTAAGCTCCAAGAGCTTAGCCGCAGCTAGCTAGCGCGAATAACAGAAGTGTTCTTGTGAGTTTTTCGTGAATTTATTCAATAATACATGTAAAAAAACGGCGTTATTACTCACCCAAGCCATTACGCTCGGATGAAGAATAACGCCGTTGTCGTCCCGAGAAGGAGATACGATGGTAGCTGCTATCTTGGCTTACTTACTACATAATCGTTTGTTGCTTACAAGACAGATGGGCGACATCGCTATGGAGCCTTACAGCTGTGCTTCATAGCTCTTACAGATGGAGTAACAGCTGCTATGGCTACAAGCGATTGACAGCAGACACCAGGGCGAGCACCGAGGCCTTTATAATATCCTCGTCCTTGCCTACACCCCAGATCAGCTTGCCCTGAGCCTTGAGCCCAACATAGGCAATAGCATGGGCAGCGGAGTCGCTACCCAGCGAGTGCTCCTCATACACACTCAGTTCGTAGTTCAGCTCGAAGCGGCTTTTCAGAGCATTACTGACAGCATCGAGTGGTCCATTTCCTTTACCCTCGATGGTCACTTCATTACCTTCGTGTGTGACCTTCATGAAGGTGGTAGTGAGCTTGTTCTTTTGCTCAAAATGATACGATTCCAGCTGCAGTGGGCCATTGTCTCGAATGTACTCTGCTTCGAAAATACGCAGTATCTCATCCGGGAGCAGCTCCTTTTGTTCCTTGTCCGAGACGCCTTTAGCCAGGTACCCCATTTCTTCCTTCATTTTATCAGGGAGTCTCAATCCAAAGCTGCGTTCCAGCAGGTGGTTGACACCGCCTTTACCAGACTGGCTGTTGACACGAATGACATCCGTCTCGTACTTGCGGCCAAGGTCTGCTGGATCAATAGGTAGATAAGGAACCGTCCAGGTCGGACAGTCATGCTCTTCACGCCACTTCATGCCCTTGGCAATAGCATCCTGATGGGAGCCTGAGAAGGCCGTGAACACGAGCGATCCGGAATATGGCTGACGCTCATACACTCGCATTTTCGTCAGGCGTTCATAGGTCTCACTGATGCCAACGATATCCGAGAAGTCGAGCCCCGAATCGACACCGTGTGAATAGAGGTTCAGTGCCAAGGTGATCAGATCCACGTTGCCTGTACGTTCTCCATTGCCGAACAAGGTTCCTTCAACCCGCTCTGCTCCAGCGAGAACAGAGAATTCGGCATCGCACACGCCGCCTCCACGGTCGTTGTGAGGATGGACGGACAGAATGACATGCTCACGGTAGGACAGATGATTGTGTATATACTCTACCTGACTAGCGAATATATGAGGCATAGCTGTCTCGACGGTAGTTGGAATGTTGATAATCGCCTTATGATCTGCAGTAGGCTGCCATACATCCAGTACAGCGTTACAGATGTCCAGGGAAAATTCGACCTCACTACCCGGGAAGCTCTCTGGGCTGTATTGGAAGGTGAAACGTCCTGGTGTGCTTGCGGCCAGCTCCTTGACCAGCTTCGCGCCTTCTACGGCGATAGCCTTAATCTCCTCCTGGGATTTGCGGAACACCTGCTCACGCTGAGCTAAGGAGACCGAGTTATACAGATGAACAATAGCGTTTGGAACGCCATGCAGCGCTTCGAACGTCCGGCGGATAATATGCTCCCGGGCTTGTGTCAGTACCTGCACAGTTACATCCTCGGGAATGAGGCCACCTTCAATCAAAGTGCGCAAAAAGCGGAATTCCGTATCAGAGGCTGCCGGGAAAGCAATCTCGATCTCCTTGAAGCCGATGTCGACGAGCATCTGGAACATCTCCACCTTCTCCTCCAGATTCATGGGCTCGATCAATGCTTGGTTGCCGTCGCGCAGATCGACGCTGCACCAGATCGGGGACTTCTCGATATGATCCTTCTGCGTCCAATTCATTGAACGCACGGGTGGCATAAAATAGCCTTTTGCATACTTGGTGTGATCCATCATCGTAATTATCCTCCTCGGTTATTCTTAGTTATTCTTGGGTATAAAGTAACAACAAAAAAGCCTTTCGCCCCGACTGCACATGCAGCCGGAGACGAAAGACTTGAGCTTCCGCGGTACCACTCCTGTTTATGAACAAACGTTCATACCCTCATCAGACACGTGCTCATATCATTGAGCGTGATGTCTGTCCCTTGATAACGGTGGGCACCCGTCAACAACTACTTTTCGGTATAGCCCAATTAAGGGTTCTACCCGAATTTCGCATAGCCGCTCCAAGGCGAGTTCCCCGTATTTCCTCTACCGCCTCGCATCATCCGGCGGCTTTCTGAGAATCAGTCCTACGAGTACTACTCCTTATCCAAGCGTTTAGAGTCGTATATGGATATGGTCTATCATAGCAGGGCTGTCTGACAAAATCCAGTCCAATTAATTATCCGACGGTAAATTATTTTATGGGTATTGTTTCTATTTAGATTTTATTCGAAATAGGTATTGCTATAACTCTCACCATAAGTGATAATGTATTTAGATGAAATTCTAAATAGAAAAAAGAGGCGATGCATTTGGGTTTCCCAGAGACATTCAAAGCCCTATCTGATCCAGTGAGACGGGATATCCTGGTCATGCTCAAGCATGGCAAAATGTCAGCTGGGGAGATTGGGCAGCATTTCGAGATGACGGGTGCGACCATTTCGTACCATCTGTCACAGTTGAAGAAGGCCGGTCTTGTTTTTGAAACGAAATATAAAAATTATATCTACTATGAGATTAATGTGTCGGTCTTTGAAGAAGTCATGCTGTGGTTTTCACAATTTAAGGGGGGGAAACAAGATGAGGATCAAAGGTAGCTCGATGCAGCTTATTACAACAGTGGTATGTGTATTGCCGATTATTTTATCGCTGACGCTCTACCAACAATTACCTCCGCAGATAGCTGTGCATTGGGATGTAGCAGGTAAGCCAGATAATTATATGTCAAAGGCGGTTGTGGCTTTCGTGTTCCCACTCTGCTTGGCTGCTCTTAACATTATCGTCCATATTGTGATTAACAATGATCCTAAAAAGATGAATGTGGCCCCTGTCTTAAGAAAACTCGGCTTATGGATCATTCCTGTCTTGTCGCTCATCCTCATGCCGATCACGCTCTTCAAGGCTCTGGGTGCAGACTTGCCGATCCAGACGATTGCCCCATCCTTTGTTGGCATGTTACTGATTGTAATCGGTAACTATTTACCTAAGAGCAAGCAGAGCTATACGGTGGGAGTTAAGCTTCCATGGACACTGGCAAGCCAGGAGAATTGGAATAGAACACATCGTGCAGCGGGCTACCTCTGGATATTAGGTGGGATTCTTATGATCTTGACGTCGTTTTTGAACGTATTTGTGGAGGTTGCGATCGTTGCAATCATAGTGCTGATTGTGGTTGCTCCAGCCGTATACTCTTTTTCATTGTACAAAAAGGGAGTTTAGACCTTGAATCACGCAGAGCTGAGCACCCCTACTCTTTTTTAGCAGAAAGCTGTACTTCATTCCTTCATTCCTACTATTAAGAAAGCACTGCATACCGTCAATTCGGTTTGCAGTGCTTGTTGGAATGTGTGTCATCATCTTGGTAGTAGTGGATTCGCGCAAAAATGCATCGTCCCTGGATGCCGCAATTATTGGGTCAGCATGGCATCTGCGAACAGAATGGATTTTGGAATCCGAAAAAACTGCTCTGCTTGATCCTGAAAGGTCTGTGAAGGAACGGTCCCCTGATGGAGCCATTTGCGGAATGTGCCAGGATGCACTCCAATCCAGTGGCTAACGTCCGTTACTGATAGATCATGAACCATACACAGGCCAGCAAGAATGCGGTTTTTTACAGGTGATCTTGTTACCGTTCTTTTCATAAAACGTGAAGGCGCGGGCTGACAAATCATTGGTGAGCTCCGCACTACCGATTCATTAAAGAGGATATGGCGGGGATAGCCGAGCAAACGGCAGGCTTTCTCCAGATTGGTATTTCCAGGAATACGGCCTTCATATACCCATGCGCTTACACTGCGAGAGGAGATGGATAGCTCCTCAGCCAGCTGCGACAGCTTGATATCATTCGCCATTAATACGGCAAGAAGGATCCTGTTACGGATCTGACAGCGGGTCGGTTTGCGAAAGCGCTTGACGCGTACGCCTTTTCCCAAATATTTGCGGTTGATCAGAGACCACGCCTGTATAGAGTGTCGTTCTTGTTGTTTAGGCATATACCCTCCGATTTTTTTAATCAAATACTACAATAACACCGGGGGGAGTGCAAGTGTCCTCCAACTTATTTTCATGTAATGCTATAGACATAATCCGTGTGATGAAAAGAGGTCCTAACGACTAATATGAATGATTGAAAATGCAAGCCGGACAACGGTTTTGAGTGGCTTGCTGGGCCAAAGAATTGCTGAATTGTAACCTCAGATTGCGGGAATGTTTTATTTTTGTATCCCAATATTTACACAATCTCTTAAACTATCCTATAAGATATGTTTCGAACGGATTGATAGTTTCGTTTGAGATAAAGAGAGAGTGGATGGTGGATCGAGATGCAGACAGAGCTTCAGTCACAAATTCAAATGGCAATACCCCATGACTTGTACCTCACGAATAAAGGCCACAGAGCAACAAGTATTAGAACCCAAGGGCTGAATGGAATATGGCGCGCAGGGCTGATTCTCCTACTGTGTATGATGAGTCTGCTATGGTCCAGCAGTAGCTATGCTGCTACAGCCTCAGCGTCAGCACTGGTAGTGGGCATAAATGATGAATTATTGCAGGATAAGGAAGCCGAGGCGGTTACATTACAAGGGCGTATGTATGTAGCAGTTGTCCCATTGGCGAAGGCCATGGGGGCCAGTACGGTAGTCCAGAATAACGATTTAACCATATCTTTGGGGGCGTATCATATGACTATGCCCTTGAAGACGGGAGAGACGATCATCCGGAATAATAGAACGTTGATTCCAATTCGAGATGTGGCTTCGGGCTTGGGCTATACCATTACGAACCCTGCTCCTGGTGTGTATCGACTCGTAAATGGAACAGCGACTATGACTGACCAGCAATTCGTTGCGGCTCACGCTGCGGCGATTCAGGAGCGTCAGAAGCTTGTACAGCAGAGTAATTCTAATAAAGGAAGTAAAGGCACCACACCGACGAAGGGGAAGGTTCTGTACCTGACCTTTGATGATGGTCCAACTAAGCATGCCTATGAGCTCCTGTCCATATTAAGCAAATATGATGCCAAGGCGACTTTCTTCATGCTGGGGCCACAGATTCAGCAGCATCCCGATGTTGTTCGCAAGATGATGGACAATGGGCATGGATTGGGCCTGCATGGTATGACACACGTGGAGAAGAAGTTCTATGCTTCGCCAGCCACAGCGCTCAAGGAGATGAAGGATGCGAATGCGATCCTGCTCAAGACAACAGGTGTTCAGACACGTCTGATTCGGACGCCTTATGGTAGCAAACCATATATGAAGGATTCCTATCGTAATGCCATGCACCAGGGGGAATTCCGGATGTGGGATTGGAACGTGGATTCACTGGACTGGAAGTACAAGAAGAATCCAGAGCATATTGTAGCATCGGTGCTCAAGGATGTGGAGAAGATCAGTCGCACAGGGCGTGCGCCAGTAGTTCTGATGCATGACCAGGAGCCTACGATAACGATCTTACCGCAGCTGCTTGCTGAGCTTCAGAAGCGGGGGTATCAGTTCGAGACACTTACAGAGGAGATGACTCCTCTCAATTTCTGGAATGATCACAGATAGAGAACACAATTCGTAGTGGGATCATCATTCGCAATTAGGTCAAAGAGAAATCATTCTTGAGTCATATCACCTGGCGTATACGTGAATCGGCTTCCCCAATCGTAACGGGTATGTTAAAATTTTGGGACAAGCATACTATTCTATTATCGTTAGGAGCCTGTCCATGATTAAACATATCGTATTCTTCAAGCTGAAAGACCGTTCACCGGAAAGTATTGAGCATACGGCATCCGTACTGCGGGGCATGAACGGCAAGATCAAGGAGGTTCTGTCCCTGGAGGTCGGAACAGATGTGATTCGCTCCGAGCGTTCATTCGATATCGCGCTAACCGCCGTCGTAGCATCGCTGGAGGATCTCAAAATCTATAACGATCATCCGGTCCATCAGGAAGTGGTCAAGCATATTAATGAAGTGAAGGATATTTCGCTGGCGGTTGATTACGAAATTTAACTGAGGACATCGGGATGGAGGTACTTGTCGTTGTACTACGTAAATAGGGAACAAATAGAGCTTCGCCTGAGTGCGATTCCCGAGATCATTGAGGGCTTGAAGACGGCTATTCGTGATTGGGATGGGAGCCTGACACTGGGACTAGTGCAGGAACGTTGTCTGCATTTGGCCATTGAATCCGTTACAGATGTGGGAAGCTTCATTATTGATGGCTTCATCATGCGCGATGCTAGCAGCTATGAAGATATTATTGGAATCATACATGAGGAGCAGGTCATTGATTCTGAGATCTTTCCTTCCCTGCATGAGCTCGTCTCGCTTCGTAAGCCGCTTGTACAGGAATACTATCATTGGAAGCGCGCAGAGCTGCATCCGTTGACGCCTCTGTTGGTAGACAACCTGGACAAGTTTGCAACATGCGTACGGCAATATCTGGAACGCGAACTAGGCCCGATGCCGACAGACCGCTAACGTTGGAGGTCGAGCCAATGAATCATATACCCGAAATGCCTACTCGCCGGATGATTATGACACTTCTCAAAACAAGAGGTCCAATGGGCGTTAGCCCACTGGCCTCCGAGCTGGGCATCACGGAGATGGGGGTGCGCCGTCATCTCAAGTCCTTGGAGCAGGACGGATTGATTGAGGTGAGTGTTGTGCGGCAGGCTATGGGCCGACCGCTATATATGTTCGGACTCACATCGCTGGGAGACGAGCAGTTCCCTCGTAATTATGATCATCTGATGTTGGAGCTTCTGGAGGAGCTTGCAGATGAGCAGGGCTCATCTGCAGTGCATGCGTTGTTTGAAGGGCGCAAAAGGAAGCTGCTCAAGCGCTATGCTCCACAGCTCAGCGGGGAATCGCTTCGCTCGCGTGTCCGCGAGCTAGCGGATATTCAGCATGCTGCCGGCTATATGACCAGCTGGGAGCAGGAGGAGGATGGGAGCTACTCCTTCTACGAATATAATTGTCCGATCTCACAGGTAGCCAAGCAATATCGGAGAGCCTGTGAATGTGAGAAGGATATGTTCGAGGAGCTACTTGATGCAGAAGTAGTCCGTACCGATTGTCTGGCGGACGGTGGGCGTTGTTGCTTGTATCGAATTCGTCCGCGGACCGAGGATAGCAGAAAATAAGCTTGGCCTCTGTGTCATGACAAGCCTCCTCCGCTTATAATACAGTACACCAGTTGGGCATTCGCCCGGAACATACAGGGAGTCGGACTAGACGCCACGCAGTAGCCATAATTAGTCTGCTCCCACCCGCGAAGGAGTGGTTGGAATGAACGGAAAGCAACAAGGAATATTGTGGGGAATTCTGGTCGGAGCTGCTGCAGGATCAGCTGCCGCTCTGCTGCTTGCCCCGAAATCCGGCAAAGAGCTGCGTCAGAACTTGTCTGAGACATCCCGTACGGTCACTGAGGCCGGACAGGTGTGGGCAGAGAAGATTGGTGCTTCCGGCTCAGAGATTCTGGATATTGTGAAGGACACGGCTGCATTTGCCGTCCAGGAAGTGCAGGAATGGCGCAGCGGTCAGCCGACGGAGGAAGAGAAGGTTGTATTGTCCTCGCTCGTGGAAGTGTTTGAGGAGCTGCAGCAGCGTGCGAACGAGGAGCGCTTGCAGTCCATTGAGGAAGAGCAGGATACGTTTGAAGAACAGAAGGACACTACAATCTAAGAACACAACTGGACCGACTGTCCTATCCCCGCCAGGATATACGTGCTGGGGTAAGGCGGGCGGTCTTTGTCTGTTGGGGCTCTATATCCGGGGAAGATCTGTATACTTTGCCTAGGAGTAGCAGAGTCAGGACAAGTATTGCTGCACAGATGCATTTCGGGTAATATTTGTGGGTACCTTTTACTGCTCCAATACATAAGGTATGTAGCAACGACCTTTTGTCAATCTGGTCGATATTTGAGAAGAAGGAAGCGGTGTGTAAGTGCAGCAAGCAATCGCAATATTGGACTCCGGTGTAGGAGGACTGACCGTCGTGAAGGAAGTGATGCGTCAGCTACCGCGGGAGAAAATCATTTATTTTGGGGACACCGCGCGCACGCCCTACGGCCCTCGTCCATCTGCAGAGGTGCGGAAATTCACAGGACAGATTGTGGATTTTCTGACCCAGTTCAATCCCAAAGTCATTATTATCGCATGTAATACAGCAACTGCTGCTGCCCTGGATGAAATCAGTGAACGAGTGGATATCCCCGTGATTGGAGTTATTCATCCTGGAGCCAGAGCCGCCATCAGTGCAACGAAGACAGGCCATGTCGGTGTCATTGGTACAGTAGGGACGGTTGGTAGCGGGGCTTACACCGCGGCGCTGAAGCAGCTGTCACCCTACGTGGATGTAGTTAGTCATGCATGTCCGCAGCTGGTGCCATTGGTAGAGCAAGGTGAATTCCGTTCACAGCATACGACGGCTGTAGTAGAGGAATCGCTACAAGGAATGAAGCAGCATCCCATTGATTGTCTCATTCTGGGATGTACACATTATCCTTTCCTGACCGAGACCATTCAGGAGGTCATGGGGCCACGCGTGAAGCTTATTAGCTCTGCGGACGAGACTGCTCGGGAGACCAGTACAATCCTCTATGACAAAGGTAAGCTGGCAACCAGTGGAGAGCTGCCCGTCCATCAGTTTTTTTGCTCAGGCGATCCACAATTATTTCAGAGTATAGCCAAGCAGTGGCTTGGTGATCACTTGCGTAAGACACCTGTCGTGTGGCAGGTGACTCACCTGGATTAGGCAGGTGACCTTCTGAGCATAAAGGTGTTCGATTAGTGTTACAATCAGACTTACACTAGAATGAAACGATTCAATGGGGCATTATCATAGGGAGTTCCTTTATGGGATTCTTATGGTAATGCTTTTTCTTTTACCAGTAAGTGGCGGGAAAATGAATTTCTTGCGAGAAGAGTGTTAAGCAGATTCGTAATTGGTTTACAAGAAAATGAGAAAGCTAAGAAAGCGCCAGCTCTTTTTATTTTATAACTATCTGTTTATGGTCAATCGTTATTGATTGTACGTCGGTTGTCGGGTGAAATTGAAACTTTCTACGGTTTAGTACCGTAGCTTGTTAATAAAGGTCGAAGACTCCGCCAAATTGGTGGGAATCTTACAAGATACATACATGAGCATTGTAGCTTCCAAAAAACTCATGATGACCTGCTCAAAAGTCAGCCCTAGAGAGGAGTAATCATCCGTGGAGTATTACCGTATTAGCGGAACTGAAAGTGTACAGGAACTGCAGAGCACAGCCAAGGGGCTTGGTTCTGCAGAAGCCGAAAAGCGTCTGGAAAGGGACGGCTACAATGAATTAAAGGGGAAGAACAAGGTTCCGATCTGGAGACTTTTCCTTGAGAACTTCAAGGACCCCATGGTGGTTGTACTGCTTATAGCGGCCATTGTCCAAATTGTGTTAGGACATGTTATGGAATCGCTCATTATTTTCCTCGTACTGATCCTGAATGCTGTAATTAGCGTCATTCAGACTCGTAAGGCGGAAAGCTCACTCGCTGCCTTGCAACAGATGTCTGCCCCGGAAGCTAAGGTGCTGCGTGACGGAGTATTACAAACTGTGCCAGCAAGAGAGCTGGTTCGCGGGGATATTGTCATATTAGAGGCTGGTGATTTCGTGCCTGCCGATGGCCGTGTGCTGGAGTCGGAAAGCCTGAAGGTTAACGAGGGCATGCTTACTGGGGAATCGGAAGCTGCTGATAAACACACGGACACCATTGGCTCTGAAGCCCCTCTCGGAGACCGGCGTAATATGGCTTTTAGCGGTTCTTTGGTCGTTTATGGACGAGGAACTATTGTCGTTACTGGAACAGGGTTAACTACTGAAATCGGTAAAATTGCCGAACTTCTTGAAAATGCGGAAGCTAAGCAGACACCGCTACAACGTAAGCTGGATGCGTTTAGCAAGCAATTAGGAATAGCGGTACTGGCGCTATCCATTTTAATTTTTGGTATCCAGGCTGGACGTATTTGGCTATCAGCGGATACGGTAGATACTACCGAAGCCATCCTGAGTGCTGTTATGTTTGCTGTAGCTGTAGCTGTTGCCGCGATTCCAGAAGCGTTGTCCTCCATCGTCACCATCGTCCTGTCAGTAGGTACGAATAAAATGGCGAAGCAGAATGCGATTATCCGCAAGCTTCCAGCAGTTGAATCGCTGGGCTCTGCCAGTATTATTTGTACAGACAAGACAGGCACGCTCACTCAGAATAAAATGACGGTTGTTGACTATTTCTTGCCGCAAGTAGATGACGACCCATTCAAGCAGCATTCCAAAGACTGGCCTGTTGAGGCAAGACGGCTTCTGCACATTGCTGTACTTTGCAACGACTCCAGTATCAATGAGGACGGAAAAGAATTGGGTGATCCGACGGAAGTAGCCCTGATTGCCTTTAGCAATAGCAAGAATAGAGACTATAAGGAAATACGAGATAATTTCCCTCGTGAGGCGGAGCTTCCATTTGATTCGGATCGCAAGATGATGTCTACCCTGCACACGTTTGACGGACAAAAAGCAATGCTTACCAAGGGCGGTCCAGATGTGCTCTTTGATCGCTGTACACACGTTCTGTTAGGGGATCAGGAAGTCCCCTTAACTTCGGAGCTGCAAGAGCGTTTTATCCAGGCGAATGAGGAATTCTCAGCTAGAGCTTTGCGTGTATTAGCGTATGCATACAAAACTGTTCCGAATTCTGTAACGGGGATTGACTTGGAGGATGAACAAAATTTGGTGTTGGTAGGCTTGTCGGCCATGATTGATCCTCCACGTGATGCTGTGTATGGCGCAATAGAGGAATCTAAAAAGGCTGGCATACGGACGATTATGATCACTGGTGACCACAAGACCACTGCACAGGCAATCGGCCGCGATATCGGACTGATGACCGAGCATGAAATTGCCATAACAGGCCAGGAGCTAGATGCGATGTCAGATCAGGAGCTTGACCAGCAGCTGGAGCAGATCGGTGTATACGCGAGGGTCTCTCCAGAGAATAAAATCCGGATTGTCCGTGCATGGCAACGGAAGGGTAAGATAACGGCAATGACTGGTGATGGTGTAAATGATGCTCCTGCCCTCAAGCAGGCGGATATCGGGGTTGCTATGGGAAGTGGAACTGCTGTGGCGAAGGACGCAGCTGCGATGATTTTGACCGATGATAATTTTGTATCCATCGTCAATGCGGTATCCGTAGGTAGAACAGTATTCGACAATATCAAGAAAGCTATTGCTTACTTGTTCTCAGGCAACCTTGGAGCCATTATTGCCATCCTCTTTGCTCTGGTGCTCGGTTGGGTGAATCCTTTTACAGCCATTCAGCTCCTGTTCATCAACCTGGCTAATGATTCGTTGCCCGCCATTGCACTAGGTATGGAGAAGCCTGAACCGGATGTGATGAAGAGACAACCTAGAGACCTTAAAGAAGGCATATTTGCTGGGGGTATGATGCAGTCGATCATTATCCGTGGCCTGCTAATCGGGATAGCCGTCATTGTATCGCTATATATCGGGATTCAGCATTCCCCAGATCTAGGCGTAGCCATGGCTTTTACTACATTGATCTTGTCCCGCACACTTCAGACTTTTGCTGCTCGTTCAAACAGCTTGACGGTGTTTGAAGTCGGATTATTCAGCAACAAATATGTCATTGGAGCGGTACTCGTCTGCTTCGCCTTTTACGGTGTTACAGTTCTACCAGGAGTCAGAGATATATTCTCGATTCCAGCTACATTCGGCATGACAGAATGGTTGACTGCCGCTGGTCTAGCACTCGGCGCGGTAATCTTGATGGAATTAGCCAAAATAGTCCGTAGAATGGTTACTCGACAAGACGCAGATACTCTTATGACAAAATCGACTTAAATGTAACGCGATGAGCTAATGCTTGAAATGAAATCTTGCGTATATGCAAAAATACACTTTGAGATGTATTGAAGTCAGAAGTTAGTCTTTTCTGATCATCGAAAAGCTACCGAGGCAGCGATCAGCTACTATGGTAGCTTTTTTCGTGTTCGGCTTGCAATCACTCCGGTGTGTGCAATCGGTTGTGTACAAAAGGGCATAACTGACACAGCTTTTAGTACACTTATAATATCCATGTAATATCCGTGGAACGCGATGCTGGTCTATTCGGGTAACTAACTAATCTATCTTTGAGCTTGCGTAACAATGCTGTTGCGCAGGCAGTAATGGGGAGGCGATATGGTGTCTTTAACCGGGTATGGTCTTCAGGAAATGACACAGGATATCCAGCGCTGGGAGACGCTCTATGGCGAGCTGGGAATCAGCACGGGCAGCATTGGAACGAGCGTGATGGACCAGCCGATTCCTTACCTTCAGATTGGGCAGGGACCACGCAAGTTACTCGTACAGGCAGCGATGCATGCGAATGAGTGGATTACGGCTCCTTGCCTGATGGACTTTATGTATCGCTATGCGCAGGCGCTTCATGAAGGAAAGACCTTCGAAGGGCACTCTGCGGAAGAATGGCTGGCGAAGACGTGTATTTGTGCGGTTCCCATGGTAAACCCGGATGGAGTGGAGCTGGTACTGGAGCGATTAGCCCCTAATCAGCCATTTTATAGCGAAGTGGTAATACTGAACAATGGTCTGACGGACTTTAGCGGCTGGAAAGCCAATATTCGGGGTGTGGATCTGAACGACCAATTTCCTGCTTATTGGGAAGAAGAGGCTATGAGGCGTGATGTAGATGGGCCAGGGCCGCGCGATTATGGTGGGCCTGCACCGTTATCTGAGCCAGAAGCTCGTGCTCTGGTGGACTGGACTGCAGGTCTAAATCCTGATATGACAATTGCACTGCATACACAAGGCAAGGAGATTTACTGGAATTACAGGGATATGGAGCCGTCATATAGCGAATCCTGGGCGAGGAATCTGGGGGAAGCCATCGGTTATCCGCCGATCAAGCTAAGCGGGAGCGACGCTGGCTACAAGGATTGGTTCATCGCGGCATATGGGCGTCCTGGCTTCACGATCGAGCTTGGCAAAGGGGTTAACCCACTTCCGCTAGAGGATCTGACAGGATTAAAGCAAGATACTCACCACATACTAAGCGAAGCCATGAATTTGCTCATTTGCTCTTAAAAAGCAGGCGGGGCAGACTCTCGATCAGCAGGAGCGGCGAGCAACAACTGATATAACGACATAAATGGGTCAATCGCTGTGGCAAAATTTCAATTGGTACAACGATGAAATGATGCGATGCAACCACAGAGGCGGCTATTCGTATAATACTGCATGCGTTGCTTTCACGCATGAACATGTCGTTATGCTGCCTTTTTTGACTTAATTTCATAGAAAATGGGTGAATGTATGAAGGTAAAAAAAGTACCGCCTCTTCGTCGCTGGAGTCATCTCATGCATCGTCTGCCCAAGCTTCTCCGCTCTTCGAGAGTTCCATGGAGAGAAAAGCTGCTGTTTCTTATCCCAATAGCCCTGTACTGGATATTGCCTGATGTGCTGATTCCGATTCCTTTCATGCCACTGGATGATATTGCAATTAGTGTGCTGTTATTGACCTGGTTTGTGAAGCGTGTGGAGCGGAAATATCCTGATTTATTGGTCTAGGAAGCAGCGCTGTGTATTGCGTAATGGCACTATATTCTTTACAATAGGAATATTGACTATACGCCAATGAATTTTGTTTATATAGGAGATGAGAGCCATGAATTGCAAGATTACACGCAATGCTGCGAAGGTGCTTCAACGCGAGCTGGACAAACCGGAGAACAGCGGTCAGAAGCTGCGAGTTATCATTACTCATGCACACGGGGATCACGCCCATTACGGTCTGGATTTGGACACGCCGGGTGAGAACGATACTGTAGTAACTACGGATAAAGGGATCGATGTGATTCTGGAGACTGGACAGGACTTGCTGGACGGTGTCAAGATTGACTATTTGTATTTTCCTGAAGAGGGCTTCGTAATTACGAATGCTTCCAAGGGCAACCACGGCGATCATTAATCGCTAATGGAAGGGAACAATTATGGCTAACGATATACGCGTATGTGATAAGTGCCAATTTGTCCGGATGAAATCTATCCTGCCCAAGCTGCAAAAAATGGCGCCAGATGCCGAGATTAAGGTTGGATGCAAATCCTATTGCGGACCATGCGGCAAGCGGGCTTTCGTCTATGTGAATGGTCGATATGTCAGCGCGCCGACAGAGGATGAGGTGCTGGCCAAAGCTGCCGCGTTCATCAAGCAGCCTTCAATCAATTCTTAAGCCTTGTGCGCTGAAATGGCATGAGACTCTGCATAAGAAGGGCTTCACTGACTCATATTAATGAATGGCATTCATTAAGCTGATGAAGGAGGCTGTTCATGGCACAGTACGATTCCGGACTGCAGTCCCACAGTGTGGAGGCTCAGACGCAAAACTCTGTTGACAGGCTGCATAATGCGGTATCCCAAGCGATGTCGCACCCGATGGAGCAATTGATCGAGCAGGCCGAGCGCTCCAAGGACCATGCTGAGCATGCAATCCAGCAGGCGAAGGAAAGTCTTGGGGAGGAAGCTGTTGAGGTGGCTGCAGACATGCTGGCTATTGAAGAGAAGCGTCTGGATGCGGTTAAGCAGGTGCACCGTCGTCAGTAGCTTCAGACATTTTATTTACAAAGAAACCGTTACTTCGCATTTGGAGATTGTATCCCATCTGCGATGCAACGGTTTTTTTATTTTAGGACGGCAAGCGTCCATATCTGTATGTGAATAATTAGTTTGTTGTATCGGCTTCTGTTGGCTTCGTCGACTTCGGGTTGACTAAGTTCTCTTTATTCTCCCATAGCTGCAACAGGTTGTAAGTAATCACTTCATCTGATATCTGAAGCCGCTTTTTAGCTTCCTGAAATCCTGGTCCACATGCCTGTACATCAGTTGGTGTCCGCGTCGCAAGATCATAACAGGTTCCATTCTCGAAAGCCTGATCAGCCGATGGGATGTAATATACTTTACCGTCTGTGAAGGCGCCAGAGCGGAGCACGACCATCCGTTCAGCATCTCCGAACAAATTATTCCCCATGAAATGATAAGGCTCTGGGGAGATGCCTAACAAATGCAGAATAGAAGGCGTCAGATCAAGCTGTCCAGCTGGCTGGGAGTCTACTCCCTGCAATGAACCTCCAGGAACGTGCACAAGGAGGGGAACCTGATTCATAATTTGCTGCATATCCAGTGCATTCAGTGAACGGCCTGTGAACTGTTCATACAGCTTCTGCTCTGTAATGGAGTTGTCATGATCACCATAGAACATCAGAATGGTATTATCCCACAAGCCGTCCTGCTTCATTTGCTCAACCAGCTCGCCTAGGGCAGCATCGACATAATGCACGGATTGTAGATAATCTCCAAGCATCGTGCCCTGAAGTTCACCGACATCTAATACGTTCTCTTTCGCAGTCAGAGTATAAGGGTGGTGACTGGACAAGGTAATCATGAACGCATAGAACGGGCTCTTTACGTCCGTCGTCAATGCTTCAAGAGACTGTCTGAACATGGACTTGTCACCGAGTGACCATCCGAGCGGCTCGTCAATGACAAAATCCTTCTTACTGTAGAAACGATCATAATGCATCGCTTTATACATGGAATAACGATTCCAGAAGCTGCTGTCATAAGCATGAAACACATTAGGACTATAGCCTTCATTTTTCAAAATTGAGGGCAGCATGTCGAATGTATTCGCTGGATATCGGATAAACACTGATCCGGTAGGCAACGGATGCAGAGAGCTATGTGCACTGAAATCAGCATCAGAGGTACGACCCTGACCCGTCTGGTGATAGAAATTGCTGAAATACATGCTTTCTTCCATCAGCTTGTTGAAGTTGGGTGTGATCTCCTCGCCGCCAACCTGTTGACCGATGAAGAAATTCATAAATGCTTCGCCCTGAATGACCATCACGTTGCTGCCTTTGAATTTTCCACGCAGGTCATTGTCCGTATTGAGAAGCTGCTGATGCTGATCGAACCAGGCTTTGGCCTCCTCGGTCCGTTCGTTCCCCAGCACCGGCTTCGGCCCGATATGCTCCTTCCCGAAGCGGTAAAGATCATAACCATGGAATCCTACTAGCCCTGTAACATTGTACAAAGCCAGCGACCACCAGTTGCCGACAAAGATGCCTTTGGCCCAGGTAGATGTGTAGATGTTAATGGGCACGAAGGTCAGAGTCCATCCAAGGGCAAAGGCAACTACTCCGCTGACCAGGCGTTGGACCCATACCCAACGGGAACGAGGGCTCCTCGGAGTCGAGAGGCGCATGCTGTACGCGGCCCTGCGTCTGCGAGCAAGCTTCACCATCATCCAGAGCAGGAAGATCATCCAGTCCATAAAGAAGAAAATATCCTTCCAGTACAGCAGCGAAGCAATGCTGTCTCCCAAGGAATCGACCTGTCCAGCCTGTAATAGTACCGGAATCGTAATGAAGTCTCCAAAATAGCGGTAATACACCATATCCGAATAGATGATTGCTGTCATAATTACATGAAGTATCAGCAAAGCGGCTTGTCTCGCACGACCTGGTAGCCACAAGGTCCAGAAGGAGGCGAGCAGCAGGGAACCGATTGCGATCAGATAATCGACCGGATTCATATCAATATTTTGGGCATCGAGCTGATGATGTAACAGTGTCAGCTTATATAGCATGAGTCCGATGAATAGCCATAACCCGGAGCCAGCCCGAAGCCACGCATACTTGTTCTCGCCCAGGCTGCTTAATGTGCGAGTCTTGCGTCTTAACAATGGATTTCCCCCTTTATAGCCTTACATATCTCTATACCATCACGAAATTCTATCATGCAAGCTCTAAGTATCGGCTGTACTGGCGCTTGGCTCATAGAGCATGTCTATACTCACATCTGATTGGTCAAGGCACGAAGTAGCAGCAATGCACTGTACTCTCTATTCTATATAGCTCTGCAATACTTACAGAGTGCAGTCTATCGCCTGCCACATGTAGCTTCATGTAAATGGAATATTAACGTAATGTTAATGCGGGTAAGGCCTTTATTTATTATAGCCTCCAGTTGTAGCTTTTCAACCGTTTGCTGTATATTCATTTAATGATGAAAAAAGGAACGTTTGTTGGTCGTAACCAACTCAAAAAACCTCCATAGCTATGGAGGTTCTGGAATCCATATGAGGTTAGTTACAGGACTGCCCCGACTAAAGGATACAAGGGCAAGCTGCAACAGCTGTAGGGATAATAGCTCTCTCTTGCCTTAGTACTCAAGTGCCTCGATTGAGCTTAAATTACGATTGGATTGCTCTAAAAGCTCTGTAAATGTCTCTGACACGTAATATATAAAATCCGGATCATGCTCGTACATAATTATCTGCCCATACGTTCCCTGTGCACTCGGATCAAAATCGAGCATCAGACACACGGAGCCTCCACCAAGCATGCCAAACGTAATCCATGACTTTTGAAATAAATAAGGCTTGATTCGAGAATCCAGGTTGCTAATTTCCTCAGCGGTGTAGTATTGGTCTAATGTACTCTCTACAACCATCGCTTGCTCCTTCAGTATCCTTTCCAGGGACAGTAAGTAAAAGGGTGAAGCTTCTCTGCCCTTCTCGTGATCTGGATATACGATATGAAAGCCATACCCACTACCATTCTTGCGTTTATAAAAGGTACGGAAATCGTTCGGCAAACGAACACCAAGCTCTTGCTCAAAGGCATCCAACTGCTCGTCTGTTACTCCTCCAAGCTGGCGGTACGAGTCGAACAATTCTTTATTCTCCTCATCCTGCACTTTGTCCTGCAGCAAATTCTCCAGTTCATCCATTAATGTATATACTCGTTGTTCTGGCATCTGTTCTGTGCTCATCTGCTCGTATCCTCCCACATTGTTAGTCATAACTAATTGTTGTAGGTCTCAATTTGTAGGTCTCACATGGTAGGTGTCACACCGTGCAGGCCTCACAGAAATTATACGTAAGCTCATATTTCGATGCAAATAGGCGAGCCGACCTAATCGTATGCGGTTAGGTCGGCCCGAAGGAAGCTTATGAGCTGAAATTTTTGAAGACAACGCTTGTGGTGTCGTCTGTGTATTCTATTGCCCTACTACTCCTGTGGAGACTTGCGGCGTGGGGGTAGCGGTCCGAGATACTGATAATATTGGCACTCGATGCGACCATTGAACAGCTTGCGACGCTTGTCTGCCTTGCGTCCCCAGTAGTGCTCGAATTGCTTGGTCGGGCTGATGGTGAAGAATGACCATGTCGGTACGGCAGCAGCCGTAAGTCCAAGGCCACGGATCAGCTTCTCGACCTCCGGAGCGTCACTCAGACGCTCACCATAAGGTGGGTTGGTGATCATACAGCCGTACTCTCCTTCAAGACGGATCTTGGAGGCAGGAAGAATATCCAGTCTGATCTCTCCAGCCAATCCGGCACTCTTCACAGCAGCCTCGGCTACCTTGATCGCTGCTGGATCATTGTCACTACCTGCGATGTGGAATTCTACATCGTCGCGCACAAGGTCCATAGCCTCCTCGCGAGCCTGCTCCCAGCGTTCGCTGCCAATGACAGGCCAGCGCTCGGAGTTGAAGGTGCGACGCATGCCCGGAGCAAGATTCCACGCCTGCATGGCAGCTTCAATCAGGAGTGTGCCTGAGCCACAGCATGGATCATAGAACGGTCTGTCTGGTGTCCAGCGGCTGAGCTGAATGAGCGCCGAAGCGAGTGTCTCCTTGAGTGGAGCCTCCGTGACCAGCTTGCGGTAGCCGCGCTTATGCAGACCAGGACCCGTCGTATCCAGCGTCAGAAGGGCTTGATCCTTAAGCATAATGACTTCGATGACGTAACGTGGACCGTCTTCAGGGAACCACTCTGTATGGTACGTTTCCTTGAGCTTCTCGACGATCGCTTTCTTCACAATACCCTGACAGGCAGGTACACTGCTAAGCTGGGATTTGTGAGAGCGTCCTTCTACAGGGAATTCTCCATCCTGAGGAATCCAGTCCTGCCAAGGTAAGGCTTTAGTTCCTTCAAAGAGCTCATCGAAGGTAGTAGCCGGGAACTCTCCCATTTTGACCAAAATTCGATCTGAGGTACGGAGCCACAGGTTGCAGCGACAAATATCAATAAAATCTCCGCTAAAGATAACTCGTCCATTCTCGACAATCTGATCATGGTAGCCCAATTCCTTGAGCTCTCTGGCTACAATAGCCTCCAAGCCCATGGGCGCTGTAGCGATTAATTGCAGTTGGGACATTGCTTGTATTCACTCCATCTCGATCCTGCGGAGTCTGGCACCTTTGACCAGAGTTTAGGGCCGCTGCAAGCGGGGAGCCCTGTCGACCATTGTTAAGCTTGCTGCTGTTCTCGTACGAAATGGAAAAACTGATGAACAGCAAGCTTAAAGATGGACACTTCGTTTCTCTAGGACTTCCTCGTTTTCCGCTAACCACTACGCTCTCCGAATTATTTTACCTGAAATCAGATTCGGTCAAGGTATTCGGTCCGCCAAGGATCGCGTAATATTCGATCTTTACAGTATAGGCGATTGTGCTGGCCGACACAATTATCTTATGATAAAGTATGGAACTGGCCTAGTCCGAGCTGAGCTTGTGGGGCTATGGCTGTATTGTAGCTAAGGAGAGATGATTATGAACTGGTCCCCGGACGAATATGTAGACCAATTATATAAGGAAGACGAGGCACTGCTGCGGATTAAGGAGGCCATCAAGGAGAAAGGAATGCCTGAGGTGTCAGTGGCTTATGCCTATGGTCGGTTACTGACCTTCCTGGTACAGCTGGCTCAGTCCAAGCAGGTATTGGAGATCGGAGCGTTAGGTGGCTATAGCGGATTGTGCATGGCAAGAGGCCTTGGCGAGGACGGGCGAATTACGTCATTGGAGCTGAAGCAGGAATATGCTGATCTGGCAGCCAAGCACATGGCGGAGAATGGCTATGGAGGACAGGTAGAGTACCGGATCGGCCCAGCGGTGGAATCCTTGGAGCAGTTGCAGGCTGAGGGCAGAAAATTTGATTTCTTTTTCATTGATGCGGACAAAGAGAATTATCCTGTGTACTTGGAATATGCAATTTCCCTTGCTAACTCTGGGGCTATCATTGCAGGGGACAATTGTTTTCTGCGCGGCAGAACGCTTAATTCGGACAAAAATGGACCTTCCGTACAGGCGGTGCGTCGTTTCAATGAGATGATCGCAAGCGATGAGCGATTGACAGGATTGTTACTGCCTGCTTACGACGGGCTGGCTCTCGCTCGGGTCAAGTAAAAAAGTCTGCTCTATGTAGGTAGGCGGAGATAGGTTCGTGTCTTCTCAAAACCAAAAGAACAAGAAAAAGAAAGTAAAAGCATAAAACGCCAACAAGCAGCGATTCTGTTATTGGAGAATCGCTGCTTGTTGGCGTTTGTGGTCATTTGTTGCTGTCTTTGCCCCACACTCACGTGTAATGGAAAGAATTGATTCACGGTATATTATGGCTCCCCCGCTTGAACAGTGGAGAGGACAGAATGGTTGTGGAGAAGCGATTGGAACAACGATCTGTTCGCGGAACGTTCACCCAAGCTCCCAACGTATATTCTACATAAATAAACAAGAGCTGGCCCAGGTAGCCATTTCATGGCATTTCAATAACTGCTTATCTAAATTCATGCTCCGTGTGCTTGTAGAGCTTCAGGCGCACCCAGACCATGTTCACCAGCAGCATGCAGCCTGACATAATGAACAAGCCCTCAATACCAATGAAGCCCGACAACACCCCACCAATAACAGCGCCCAGCATGTTCCCCAGCGCCAGAGCACTGGTATTGAAGCCGAAGGCTCGGCTCTCCATTCCTTCTGGTGTGTAAGAGCGGATTAGCGCATTGACGCTGGGCAGAAGTCCACCCATAAATACCCCCATCATGAATCGGACGGCTGCAAGCTGGGTGACTGATTGTACGAAGGCTTGGGGAATAAGCATCATAGCTGTACCCGCCAGTGCTACCAGCAGCACGCGATGTGCCCCGACCCTGTCGCTTACCCGACCGAGAATCGGTGAAGAGATCATGTTGGACAAGCCGGTTACTGCAGTCACGAATCCAGCCACGAGCGCGATGCCCTCAACGGTTCCGTACAAATTCTGTACATATAGCGGTAGCAAGGTCACGGTACTGATCATGGCGAACTGCAGCAGGAAGGTAACGGTGAACAGAGCCGGAAGCTGTGGTGTATGGCTCAATTCCTTCAGGCCTTCCAGGACAGAGGTCTGCGGCATCTTGGCTGCCTCTGAGCGGCTGAAATTCTCTTTTACCAGAAATAACGCCAACAAGCTCGCCGCGAAAATCAGGCCACCTGTAATGTAGAAGATGGGTCTGAACCCGACCAGATCCGCCATGAATCCACCGAGCAGCGGTCCCAGAATCGTCCCTGCCATCTGTCCCGACTGCATGATCCCCATGGAAAAGCCCATCCGTTCTTTGGGAGTCGTGCTGGAGATCAGAGAGATTGAGGCTGGGTTGAATCCCGAAATTGTACCATTCAGGAGTCTCAGTGCAAGGAGCTGCCAGGGATGAGTGACAAGGCCCATACACCCGATAACGATGGCCATGCCAAAGCCTGAGCGCAGCAGCATGATTTTTCGTCCATAGCGGTCAGCCAGCTTGCCCCACAAGGGCTGGAAGATGAACGAGGTCAGAAAGTTAGCGGCAAAAATAAAGCCTGCCCATAGGCCGATCGCATGCTCATCTACAACATTCAAATCCCTCGCAAGATATAAAGATAAAAACGGGGTAATCATAGTCATACCCGCATTAACCAAAAATTGACCAAACCAGAGCACGATCAGGTTGATCTTCCATCTTGGCAAGACGAACACATCCTTTCACCAACAGAAGCCCTGATTCCTATATATCCAACTGCTGCAGATAGAAACGGATCGGGGGTCTTTAAAAGGTGATAAACCCAAAAAAGCCGTCCCACTAGTATAACACACTTCATGCAAACTTTATCCAACTGTCACGGGTTTGTCATCGTTAACGGCTGTATCGAGGTTGTTCCGGCTTGCTAAAAAGGGCATAATAATATAAGAGTTTTGCGCAAAGGATTGCGAAAGTCGCAATTCGACGGTCGGGTATTTACTTGAATTGGGGGCTTACATTAATGACATACAACGATACATTCATTCGCGCCTGCTATAGGGAGCAGGTGGATCATATTCCTGTCTGGTACATGAGGCAGGCCGGGAGATACGACCCGGAATATCGTAAGATCAAAGAGAAATATTCCTTACTTGAAATATGCAAACAGCCTGAATTAGCCGCAGAAGTCACTCTAATGCCAGTACGCAAGCTAGGAGTGGACGCTGCTATTTTGTATTCGGATATTATGAATCCGGTTGCTTCGCTCGGTATTGATTTTGATATCGTAAAAAATATAGGACCAGTCATCGAGAATCCGATCCGTTGTGCAGCAGATATCGACCGCTTGCGTCCCATTGATGTGGATGCGGACCTGAGTCACATTATGGAGACCATCCGCATTCTGGATCGTGAGCTGAAGGTACCGCTGATCACTTTTGCCGGAGCGCCATTCACGATTGCAAGCTATCTGATCGAAGGCAGACCGTCCAAGGGGTATATTCGTACAAAGGAAATGATGTATGGAGAGCCAGGCATGTGGTTCCGCCTCATGGATAAGCTGGGCGATATGGTTATTACGTATCTACGTGCGCACATAGCTAATGGTGGTAAGGCCTTCCAGCTATTCGACAGCTGGGTTGGTGCGCTCGCGCCCAAGGATTTCGAATATTACGTATTGCCAACGATTCGGCGGATTTTTGACGAATTAGCGGACTTGCACGTGCCCAAGATCTATTTTCCAGGCGTGAGCTCGGGAGAGCTGTTACCGTTGCTTTCAGGGCTTAAGGCTGATGTTATTGGCCTTGACTGGCGCGTATCCATTACCGAAGGAAGACATCGACTTGGGGGCAAATTTAGTGTACAAGGCAATCTGGACCCGTACGTGCTCACAGCTCCGATGAAGGTGATTCAGGAGCGGGCTAAGGTGATTATGGACGAGGGGATGCAGAGTCCTGGCTACATTTTCAATCTGGGACATGGGTTATTCCCTGAAGCGTCACTCGATAAGCTGCGTGAGCTGACAGCTTACATTCATGAATATTCAGCAGCGGCTATTAGCAAAGGTGTAGGAGTAACGCGTTAATTTATATACGCACAATTAAATGAACCGGAGGTACCACACTGATGAAAACGAAGATAGGTGTACTTGTTATGTCATATGGCACGCCGGAGAGTCTGGAGCAAGTCGAGGCCTATTACACACATATCCGTCGTGGGCGTGCTCCATCAGCAGAGCAGCTGCAGGAGCTAACAGATCGTTACAAGGCTATTGTGGGCGGAGTATTCCCGTTGCGTGAGAATACAGATCGTCAGGTCAAAAATTTACAGGAAGCACTGGGACGCAACAATCCAGATCCGAACATTGAGTTCGTATGCTATCAGGGCTTGAAGCATGCTGCACCGTTTATTGAAGATGGTGTTGAGGCGATGGCACGCGATGGTATTCAGCGGGGGATCGGAGTGGTCCTGGCACCTCACTATTCCGTCATGAGCGTTGGCAGTTATATTAAGAGGGCAGAAGAGAAGGCACAGGAGCTGGGTATCCAGATGGATTTTGTGGAGAGCTACCATCTGCATCCATTGCTGATCAAGGCATTGACGAACCGTGTGACAGCCAAGCTGGATTTGTTCGAGGAAGCAGGCGCAGACCGAGCTTCTGTGCGAGTGTTGTTCAGTGCCCATAGTCTTCCTGAGCGAATTCTGGAGATGGGAGATCCTTATGTGGATCAACTGATGGAGACCTCCAAGGCTATAGCGGAGCAGGCTGGAGTGGGGTCCTGGCAGTTCACATGGCAGAGTGCAGGCAGGACGGCAGAGCCATGGCTCGGACCAGACATTCTGGATACTTTGCATGTGCTGCATGAGGAACAGGTGGGGTACGTATTGTCGGCGCCGATCGGCTTCGTATCCGACCATCTGGAGGTATTGTATGATCTGGACATCGAAGCTCAGGCCGTAGCACGCGAGTTGGATATGAGATTACAACGGACTGACTCGCTTAACAGTGATCCCCTGTATATGGAGACGTTGAGTGATGTCGTTATAAGCCGATGGAAAAAGGGATGAAGAGGACATGGGATTAACACCACGCAGAATCGTCATTATCGGAGGCGGACTCACCGGCCTTAGCGCTGCCTTTTATAGTCGTAAGCTATTTAAGGAAGCCGGCTACGAGCCGCAGATTACCGTGCTGGAGAAGGCCCCTGTCCTTGGCGGAAAGATTGAGACTTTACACAAGGATGGCTTTGTCATTGAGAAGGGACCTGATTCATTTCTGGCCCGTAAGACGGCCATGATAGATTTGGCGAAGGAGCTAGAACTGGATCATGAGCTGGTTACGACCAACCCGGAGGCCAAGAAGACGTATATCGTGCAGAATGGGCGACTTCATCCTATGCCACCAGGCTTGGTGCTTGGGATTCCGACGGAGCTGAAGCCGTTTCTCCAGAGCGGTCTTGTATCGGGAGCGGGCAAGCTTAGGGCGCTGATGGATTTTGTCATTCCGCCGCGGCGAAGCACAGAGGACGAGCCGCTGGGCGAGCTGATCGAGCGACGGCTGGGCAGAGAGGTGCTGGAAAACATTACGGAGCCGCTGCTTGCTGGCATATATGCGGCTGAGATGCATCAGCTTAGTCTGCATGCCACTTTTCCACAATTCGGTGATGTCGAACGCGAGTATGGGAGCCTGATCCGCGGTATGATGACCGGAAGAAAGCCGCAGGAGACGCACACAGGCACACGGAAGAGCATGTTCATGACCTTTAGACAAGGATTACAAAGCCTGGTACATGCCTTGATTCATGAGCTGCAATCATGCGAACTACTCACCGGTACGGGCGCTGTTGCCATACACAAGACCGCTGCGGGCGCAAGCATGGCTTCACGATACACCGTACAACTGGATAATGGGACATTGCTGGAGGCAGATGAAATCTTCGTAACGGTTCCTACATTCGCAGCGGCTCCCCTGCTAAGCCCCCACGTGGATACCAAGGAGCTTGCAGCGATGAACTACGCTTCAGTGGCCAATGTGATTATGGCCTTCGAGCGAGCAGACATCGAGAATGTGTTCGACGGCTCTGGCTTCCTCGTGCCGCGCAAGGAGGGCAGAGACATCACGGCTTGTACCTGGACCTCAGCCAAATGGCTGCACACCAGTCCAGAGGACAAGGTACTACTGCGCTGCTATGTTGGCCGAGCAGGTGCCGAGCAGAGCGTTGGTCTGCCAGATCAGGAGCTGATTGCACGGGTGCGTAAGGACATACGCGATCTGATGGGTGTAACTGCTGAGCCGCTATTCACCGAGATTACCCGGCTCCCCAACTCCATGCCTCAGTATCCGGTAGGTCACACAGCTAATGTGGCAACGCTACGCAAGGAGCTTGGTGACGTGCTGCCAGGAGTATACGTCGCTGGAGCGGGATATGATGCAATTGGATTGCCAGACTGCATTCGTCAAGCGAAGGAATATGCTGGCATAGCAGTGGAGCGGGCAGGCTTGTCCTCCGTTGCTGCAAGGTAATGCCAAAGGCTGCTAGTGGATGATCACTGTTACCGCAGTCTCGAAGTTCAAGACCCAAAGACCTATTATAGTTGAACCCTCCGCGGACAGCGGGGGGTTCTCTTTGTAAACAGCGCTGTTATATAATAAAATGAGTACCCGAGCGGAAATAGAGTTAAGCTGGATTGTCTGTGACGACTATGCGGCTTCTATGACATGATAAAGGAGAGAATGATGCCCCTCTCAAGAAGCGAGAAGTATAATAAGCAAAAGAAACGTCGCAAGCACAAAACCAGAATCATGATGATGGTGAACCTGACTCTGCTGCTCATGATTGGAGCAGTGGTGGGCGTCTACCTCTGGACTGAACATACGGGAGCTTGGCCGAACAATCATCAAGCTACAGCATCGAATCCGGAAATGGCGGACAACAGCCGTGCTGTAGATGAACATAACGGTGAGCAGGAACGATTCGATGGTGCTGTGGACAGTGATACTTCTGTCGCGGAACAGTTCGGAACAGAGGGAGAAGAGACGACACAGCAAGCAGGTGATGCGGATGAATCTACTGATGACAACCCGACAGACGACAGCGGCGTAGCAGCAAACACACCTGAACGTTCAGAAGCCGACGAACCGAGACAGATGGATGAGGCCGCTGGTGGTAGCTCCACAACAATAGAGGACATGGCACAGCAGGAGACTATTGCTCCTGTAGAAGGTGGGGATACTTCCACAGGGAGTGGTTCAGTTGATCGAGTGCTCATGCACTTTGTGGGCGATATTCAATTTGCCGGCAAGGTCGAAGAGCGTCTGGAGAGCAAGGGCTTTGATTTTCCGTATCAATATCTTGGGGATCTATTTCGGACGGACGACCTAACGGTTGGTAATCTGGAAACCCCGGTCACGACTCGTGGCCAGAAGGCCGAAGACAAGACCTATGTCTATAAATCCTCGCCGAAGGCACTTTCTGCTCTTGCGGCAGCTGGCATGGACGCTGTGAATTTGGCCAACAATCACATTTTGGATCAGGGAGTAGAAGGGCTGCTGGATACGATGAGCTACCTGCAGCAATACGGCATTGGATATATGGGTGCAGGCAAGCAAGCGGAGCGCGCTTACGCACCAATCTACTATGAGAGAAACGGGATCAGAATCGCTCTGCTTGGCTTTAGCCGTGTTATTCCCAAAGTCAGCTGGTATGCTGGTAATGGGCCTGGTGTTGCAGGGGCCTATGACTCCACCCTGGCATTGAAAGCAATCCGAGAAGCGCGCAAGCAAGCAGATCTGGTCATTGTAACTGCTCATTGGGGTAAGGAGAAGACAAGGACGCTTGAGGCGCATCAAAGCAAGCTTGCACATGAATTCATTGATGCTGGAGCCGATCTCGTCATGGGCGGACATCCACATGTATTACAGGGACTAGAGCAGTATAAAGGGAAATGGATTGCTTATAGCACGGGTAACTTTATTTTCTCCAAAGCTCTGGACCCGTTAACGCTGCAGACTGCCATCTTTCAAGCCTCGTGCACCAAGCAGGGGGATTGCCAGCTGCAGCTTATCCCTTATCGTACTGAATTGGGTCAGCCTGTACCTATGGGAGCCGAGGAGGCAAGCCAGCTATATCGGGAATTGACCGCGGTATCCATCGGCGGGGCCCGAATCGAAGCAGATGGACGTGTGACGACGCAATAAAAGGCTACATGATGCAATGTGTAAATGATGCAATTCGTCCATGATACAAAACAAGGGAGAACAATCATCCTTTTGCCCAAGGAGGCTGTGTGATGAGGAACGGTTGTGCAGCTCACCGAGGCTGCTCAAATGCTGCTCCGGAGAATACGATGGCTGCTTTCCAGTTGGCCTTGGACTGCTCTGCTGTGAGCTGGATTGAGCTAGATGTACAATTATCCCGTGACGGTGTACCGATGGTCATTCATGATTTCAAGGTGGATCGAACGACGAACGGAACAGGGCTTGTGAGGGATATGACGTCCGCAGAGCTGGCACGATTGGATGCAGGGGCCTGGAAATCATCGAAGTACGCTGGAGAGCATGTCCCACAGCTTAGTGAGGTGCTGGATTTGTGCCAGGGCTCCGTGTCGCTTAATATTGAGCTTAAGACGTCGGGCAATATGTACCCAGGTCTGGAGAAGGCAGTGCTGCGAGAGATAATGGCGCGTAGGATGGAGAGGGATGTGGTGCTCACCTCATTTGACCGGCAGGCGCTTCGTCAGGTCAAGGCACTTGATTCTGAGATACGAACCGGACTGATCATTGACGCCGCCCCCAACGATCTCGCGGAACAGTTGGATAAGCTGGAGTGCACGTTTCTATCGCTCGGTTATCCCCATGTGAACAAGCAATTGCTCCGCAAGATGGCGGAGAGGGAAATTATCGTCATGGCCTGGACGGTCGATCAGTTACGACTTATGAGGCGCCTTGCTGCTATGGATTCGGAATTGCTGATCTGCACGAATCGCCCTGAGCTGTGGCCAGCGACCATCTCCAAGCGCAATTGGCTGCCGTTCCTGTAATCCCTCTTGCCACGAAGGCATTCGTAGGCACCATATAGTCAAGCGTTACTGTTGACTGACAAGTAAAAGTCATATCGATCGTATGGGATTGTAACGGGCTATATTTTGGCTGTAGCACACTTAATCATGCCCTACATAAGTTCATACTCCGTACTATTTAAGCTCCTGATTAAGATATATAAGCTCCTGAGCTGATTTGTTACAAATTCTAATCGTAGTAATTTCAATCTATACAGACAAAGGTGGCTGACGAGAATGATGAAGGAAATCCGCAATGTGTATTGTGTAGGACGTAATTATAAATTACATGCTGAGGAACTGGGTAATGCTGTCCCCGAGCAACCAATGATTTTCATGAAGCCGTCGCATGCGGTTGTACCTATGAATGGAGATGCACTGAGTCTTCCCTTGGACCGCGGAGAGCTTCACTATGAGGCAGAGCTTGTATTGCAACTGGGAAGTCACTACGAACCAGGGATGTCACTTGCGGAGAGTATTAGCGGCTTTGCCTTTGGCATTGATTTTACGCTGCGTGACGTACAGTCGGTCATCAAGCAGAAGGGCCACCCATGGACGGCTGCCAAAGGCTTCAGAAATTCTGCGCCAATTACACCGTTTCTTCCGTTTCCAGGCATGGAGGCTCTGCTTCAGCATGATTTCACGCTGTTGAAGAATGGACAGGTGGTACAGCGCGGTAACCTATCGAATCTGATCTTCTCCTTGCAGGTTGTAGCGGATTATATTGCTGAGCATTACGGTCTGGGAGCGGGAGATATCATCTTTACCGGGACTCCTGAAGGGGTGGGACCAACGGTTCGCGGAGATATATTGGAGCTTCAGTGGGGAAATGAATCACAAGGATCGTGCAAAATCGGCTAGTGTTGATGTGAATGTCTGCTGTAGTAAATAGTTATAAGGAATGGGCGCAATGCTTGAAGCGCGCTTGAAGTCATATTATGGTGCGGGAGGCTAATGTGGACTGGATCATTGGAGCAGCAGCTGCGCTGCTGGTGAGCGGAGCTGCATACCGGAGACGCTCGCTGACGTTGTCCGGCTGTGCAGCAGCTGTAATCATGGGTACTGTATATTATGGAGCAGGCAATCTGTTCTGGTTCGGTACATTGCTGTTATTCTTCATCACGTCTACAGCTCTATCCAAGTATAAGCAGGGACGGAAGGCTGAATTAGAGAAGTCTTATGCCAAGACCGGGAACCGTGATGCGGGGCAGGTGCTGGCGAACGGTGGTATCGGAATGCTGCTATGCATCTTGAACTTCGTATGGCCGCATCCCGTGTGGGCCTTATTCTTCATTGGGGTTATGGCCACGGTAACGTCAGATACCTGGGCGACCGAGATCGGTAGCCTGAGCCGGAAGCCACCACGATTCATTCTGAACGGCAAAGTAATGCAGCCAGGTACTTCTGGAGGCGTCTCATGGCTTGGTACCGGGGCAGCGCTAGCAGGTGGAATGACCATTGGCGTTGGAGCCTGGCTGTTCCAGCTAGTGGAGGGAGCTACCCTGCTTGGTTGGTGGGAATGGCTGCTGATCGGAGGCGTTGCTGGTATAGGGGGTGCATTCACAGATTCGTATCTCGGGGCTACGGTGCAGCTCATGCATCGCTGCAAGGTATGTGGCCGCGAGGTTGAGGTAGAGATGCACTGTGGTCAAGAGACTCTTGCCGTTCGCGGCTGGGGCTGGATGAGCAATGATGCTGTGAATCTGATCAGCTCTATTGTCGGTGGTGCGCTGGCATTGCTGGCACTGACTCTATGAATGTAGAACAGAGCACCCGATCGGGCAACAAGACAGAAAGGGGGAAGGGGCTATATGAGCGCCCTGCATGGAGATAAGCAGGAGGCGATCCTGGACGCGGCTTATGATATTTTCGGTACCAAGGGCTTCTACGAAACGAAGATTTCGGAGATTGCAGAGCAGGCAGGAATTGCCAAAGGTACCGTCTATCTGTATTTCGAAAGTAAGGAGCAGCTGTTCAAGGCCGTAACACGTCGTGATTGTGAGCAGTTCCTGGAGCGGCTCAGTCATTCCGTTCAAGGGTGTGCCTTCGAGGAACAGATCCATAGAATGGCCAGCCTTCATTTGCGGTATCATTATGAGCGGAGGCATCATTCGAAGCTGTTCTTCATGCTACCCAACAATGATCCAGAATTGATGGAATATATGCGAGGCTTCATTCAACGGTATACAGATTTTGTGACCCAGGTGCTGGAGCAAGCCGGGGTGAGTAATGGATCCTTGCATGCCAAAGCCTTGATCGGTATGCTGGAGCGGCTTAAGATGGATTTCATGTTCAACCAGGAATATGAGGAGGCAGAGCTGCTAACTACTGTTGAGCTTGCCGCGAATCTGTTTTTGGGGGGCTGCCGGGCAATGCCTATCAGATAGTACCTTCACAGGTGTGGGCGTATGTAGCGAATGTAGCATCAAGCATACGCACATCACAATCTAGGGCACTACAACTACAATCAATACTTTATTCAAACCATGTAGTGACAGCTATGGAGGAATATCGGTTCAATTAAATGACAGTAAAAGAAGGTCAGTTCAAAGAAAGTGTAGGGCAAAGCCATGAACATATTAACGGTAGAACAATTATCCAAAAGCTATGGGGTCAAGACACTCTTCCACGAAGTATCCTTCGGCATGGATGACAAGGATAAGATCGGGGTAGTCGGTGTCAACGGTACGGGCAAATCAACATTCCTTCGCACAATTGCAGGGATTGAGACACCGGACAGTGGACAAATTGCGGTCAATAACGATGTGCGGATTCAATACCTCGCGCAGAATCCAGAATTTGATGAGCAAGCTACAGTACTGCAGCACATCTTTGGTGGAGGCCTGCCGGAGATGAAGGTGGTACGTGAATATACAGAAGTTATGGAGCAGTTGGAGCTACAGCCAGGTAACGAATCGTTGCAGAAGAGGCTGCTTGAGGTCAACCAGCGGATGGATGCGTTGCAAGCCTGGACGTTAGAAAGTGAAGCGAAGGCAGTGCTGACAAGGCTCGGCATCACGCAATTCGACGCGCTCATGGGTAGTCTGTCAGGTGGGCAGCGTAAGCGGGTAGCACTGGCTGCTGCCCTGATTCAGCCCTGCGAGCTGCTGATTCTGGATGAGCCGACGAACCATATCGACAACGACTCTGTCGAATGGCTGGAGCAATATTTGCAGAAGCGACGTGGCGCGTTGCTGATGATCACGCATGATCGCTATTTTCTCGATCGTGTCGCTACAGTCATGCTGGAGCTGGATCGCGGTAATCTGTATCGTTATGAGGCGAATTACACTCGTTTTCTGGAGCTAAAGGCTGAGCGTGAGGAACGAGAGGCAGCCTCGGAGCAGAAGCGTCAGAATCTGTTTCGCAATGAGCTGGCCTGGATACGGCGCGGAGCCAAGGCTCGAACGACTAAGCAGAAAGCTCGCATTGAACGCTTTGAGAAGCTGAAGGAGCAACAGCCAGAGCAACGTGGCGGAGCTATGGATGTCTCGGTTGCATCTTCTCGTCTCGGCAAGAAAATCATGGAGCTGGAGCAACTGAACAAATCCGTGGAAGGTCGTGTATTGATCAGTAATCTGGACTACACCGCGGTTCCCGGTGACAGAATTGGGATTGTCGGACCGAATGGAAGTGGCAAGTCGACGCTCTTGAATATGATCGCTGGCAGGCTGGAGCCAGATCAGGGACAAGTTGTGCTCGGCAGCACGGTGAAGCTGGGGTACTACACTCAGGAGCACCAGGATATGGACATGAATCAGCGTGTTATTGAATACATCAAAGAGGGCGCTGAGATTATACGAACAGAAGATGGCAGTACAATCACGGCTGCACAAATGCTGGAACGATTCCTTTTCCCGCCTGGGATGCAGTGGACGATTATTGGAAGACTGTCCGGCGGAGAGAAGCGGCGTCTATATCTACTGCGTGTGCTGATGGAGTCTCCTAACGTACTGCTGCTGGATGAGCCGACGAATGATCTGGATATTCAGACACTTGGCGTGCTTGAGGATTATCTGGATGACTTCCCTGGTGTGGTTATTACTGTATCCCATGATCGTTATTTCTTGGATCGTACTGTAGATAAAATCATGGCCTTCGAGGGGAACGGAAAGGTACGGACCCATGTAGGCAACTATACGGAATATGCGGAGTGGATGACTCGGCATGCTGCTGAGACGGCGTCAGCGAGCGCTGCAGCCGAGAAGAAGACGGCTACGGAGAAGCAGGAGCAGGCTCCCAAAAAGGAAAAGCTGAAATTCAGCTACAAGGAGCAGCGTGAATATGAGCAGATTGACGAGCTGGTAGCGCAGGCTGAAGAGCATCTGGTGCAGATCGCAGCAGAGATGGAGAAGGCGTTCAGCGACTCGTTGCGGCTACAGGAGCTAATGCAGCAGCAGGCACAGGGTGAAGCTGAGCTGGAGCGTCTGATGGAGCGCTGGACCTATCTGAATGAGCTGGCTGAACGAATCGAAGAGAACAAATAGTATCAATTGGACCGCAGTCGCCTTATTTGGTGGATTGCGGTTTTTTTGATTTTCACGTCAGAAATGAACCTTTTTCCAGTTCAGTTAGTTTAAGAGGTAACAGGTTGGAGAGGAGGAAGGAAGCATTGACACAAAAGGAGCTTTTTGAGAGCTACAACAAGCAGGTCTACCGAACATGCTACTACATGGTACATAACGAGGCAGATGCTGAGGATCTCTGTCAGGAAGTATTCATCTCGATCTTTCGCAGCGACTGGGAGCGTGTGGAGCATCTGCGGGCGTGGATTATGCGTATTGCCGTGAATCGTTGTCTGACTCACCTGAAGACAAGGCGCAGACGAGAAGCCAAGGACATGCTTGTACAGAGCCAATACCGCTCTACGGATCAGGAAGGAAAAGCATTAGACCTGCTCGTAGAGGAACGGGAGGCTGCGGAAGAGCTGGCCACGGATATGATGCAGCTGCCACCAAAGATTCGTGCCGCCATATCACTAAGATACATGCATGATTTCAGTATAGCTGATATCGCCGAGATTCTGAGCATACCAGTGGGTACGGCAAAGTCAAGAGTGCATAAGGGACTAAAGCTTATGAAACTAATCATGTCAAAGCGGGATTATGTTATCCACCGTTCGAATAAAGGAGGATGTCATGAAGCATATCGAGAACCGACTGAAGCAGCAATTAAACCATGAAGACGGGCTGAGTTATCCTGATTTTAACAAAATGTGGTCCAATATTGAGACAATCTCCGATGCTGATACACAAGTCAATGCTCCCATAGAAGCAACCGACACGGCCATGATGAAGGCAAACGGTGCAGCAACTTCCAAGAAGATGAGACAGCATTCTGGATGGAAATATGGATGGGAAATAACCAACTTCAGACTGCGGGAATGGCGCCGGGCTGCAGCACTTGCTTCTCTCAGTGTTATCATCATCGCAGCCCCAGTATATGCGGCACTTCAGATGGATTGGACTCATTTGTTGAATCACAGGAGTGGTATCCAGGCGGCTTTAGCACAAAACCTGGGGCAGACGATTGAGCAATCGGTGACGAAGGACGGGGTCACGCTAACGATTCATTCAGCCATAGTGGACGAGAATCGTACGGTCCTCTTATATAGTCTGGATACAGGGAGGTATGGGCAGACTGAGTGGAAGTTCACAGACAAGGTATTGGTGGATGAGAAAGGTCAACGAATTGAGGGTTTGAACAGTACGCAGAAGTGGGATGAAGAAACCCGCAGGTACATCGGGTATTTCGAGTCTGACTGGACGCCAAAATCCGGGCAAGCCAATATTAAACTTCAGGCTGAGCAAATACAATTCTTCTCACTTCAATCTAAGGGAATTCCACTTGATATTAAAAAATCAGGTGAGCAGCAGTTTGCGATTGAGCAGGATGGAATCAACAAGGTGGTTGCTCAAGTATTTCCAGAGGGTGAGGACAGCCTGCTGTTGACTACAAGCATATTTTCTCCACAGTCCCAGTCGGAGTTCAAGGATTGGGCTTTTCCAGAAGTGAGCGCGTATCGGAATAGCGAGGCCCCTGTTCCCTACTATAATGGGACCTTTGGTACCCCCGGTGATCAGGGAGAGTACATGTCACAGAAAACTTACAAGCTAGCTGATGTGCAGGGAGAAGGTACTAGCTTCCAATTGGACTATCTCCGGCGGGAGGCGACCATTGATCAACAATGGACCTTACCGCTTCATCTGAACAAGCAGCAAATGGAAGCGGGTACTCTGCGTAGCGATCTTGATCTGTTGGTCCCGGATACTGAGGATCAGCTAGTGCTGAAGGAACTGGTCATTACCCCTACTCAAATTCGTGTGATGGCAGAGCATGAGGAGCGATATTTTCAATCCTCGTTTGTCAAATATGAGTTGGAGGTGGATGGTCATATACTGAATTCAAGCAACTGGTATTCCGAGCAAGGGGATTACAAAAGTAAGCTGTATGCGGAGAGACCGCTGGATTTGGAGATTACAGAGTCGTCCACGATCAAGCTGATTGGGCGGCATCATATTGAGAGACATGATGGAGGTGAGTATCCTCCAATTCTACTTAAAAATATTAGCAGCGAACGCCAATCTTTCATGCAAGACATTGGTGGCTATCCTGTGAAATGGACGTATTATCGCGAAGATGGTAATCTTTTTGTAGAGACCGAAAGTGCTGATCCCTTGTTCGGCGGCGTAAACCAGACCCACATCGGCAAAGGGAAGGATCGTATCATAGGCAAGCCGCTCACGGTCAATTTCTCAGGGGATGGAAATAACAAGTCTATTGATGTATATAAGGATTATGGTTCAGATAGCGCAGAAATCTACATGTTCTACTACACTACTGAACGCCCGGATGAGCAATTCAGCATCCAGCTTCGTCTGTAGTGTCTGTAGGCTTGATTACAGGAAGGATGATGGCATCTGAGCACGCAGGTACAGCGCTGCGCATGGGTCAACGCAGACCCCTTGTATATCGCCTATCATGATGAGGAATGGGGTATACCGAAGTACGGAGATCAAGAGCTGTTTGAGCTACTTATACTGGAGGGTATGCAAGCGGGACTAAGCTGGTATACCGTTCTGAAGAAGCGTGAAGCCTTCCGTGAAGCCTTTGACCACTTCAATCCAGAGCGGATTGCGGCCTATGATGAGGAGAAGATCGAAGAGCTGATGAGCAACCCTGGCATCATTCGCAATCGACTCAAGATCCAGTCGACGATTACGAATGCACGAATTTATCTGGACGTCATGGAGGAAGGCAGCTTCTCTGAGCTGCTATGGAGCTTTACGGAGGGTGTTCCCTTGGTGAATCATTGGCGTGATGTAACCGAGGTGCCAGCTGTCACTCCTCAATCGGATCAGATGAGCAGGATGCTACGCAAGCGAGGCATGAAATTCGTCGGCTCGACCATTTGCTACGCATTTATGCAGGCTTCAGGCATGGTGGATGATCATACGATGGACTGTTTTTGCAGAAAGCAATAAGGTTTATGGCAGAAGGAGAGCTCCAACCTGCTTCCAGAGTACTTTTATGAATCCCCTAAATTTCGAACGGTGTTGGTGTAAATGCTGCTTCGCCAAGAAACCCTAATCTTATCTATAAGATTAGGGTTTCTTTTCTGTTGACAAAAGGTCCGCTCCTGCCTATTCTTAATGAATGAATATGAGAATCATTATCACGAAAAAGAAGAGGGGATCTACATCCATGTTCGCACATCATCGTAAATCTGTTGCCTTTACCATGGCGACAATCCTACTACTGTTATTTGTAATTGTAGGATGTAGCAATACAGGGAGCAGTAATGATGCTTCAACAGCTATTTCAAATAAGACCGCTACCACCAAATCAATTACGATGTCATGGCCTCGTGATATCGGTACGATGAATCCCCACACATATAATCCTTCACAGCTGTTTGCTCAGTCGATGCTCTATGAGCCACTCGTAAGCTACCAGAAGGATGGTAAGCTGGAGCCGGCCTTGGCTGAATCATGGACCATATCAGATGACGGCAAGGTATATACATTCAAGCTTCGTTCTGGTGTGAAATTTTCAGATGGCACTGACTTTAATGCCGAGATCGTCAAGAAGAATTTTGATGCGGTGATGGCACACAAGCAGACTCATAGCTGGCTGGGCATTGTAGACGTGCTTGACAAGACAGAGGTAGTGGACGATCTTACCTTCCGTATGACACTGACACAGCCATATTATCCCGTTCTGCAGGATCTATCTGTAGTTCGTCCGTTCCGTTTTTTGGGTGAAGCCGGATTCCCTGATCATGGGGATACTTCTGAAGGTATCAAGGAGCCTGTGGGAACAGGACCATGGATGCTGGCAGAGTACAAGCAGGATGAGTATGCAGTCTTCAAGCGCAACCCGAACTACTGGGGTACCGCACCCAACATCGACCAGGTTACTGTCAAAATCATTCCTGATGCAGAGACCCGTGTGGCTGCCTTTGAGAAAGGTGAGCTTGATCTAATTTATGGTGAAGGTGTCATTAGTCTGGATGCGTTCAAGCAACTGCGTGATAATAATGAATACACGACACAACTGTCAGATCCGGTAGGTACTCGTAGTCTGCTGCTGAACTCCTCCAATCCGAAGCTGTCCGATGTGAGGGTACGCACGGCGCTTCATCAAGGCTTTAATAAGCAAGCTATGGTGGAGGGTATAACCTCCGGTCTGGAGGAGCCAGCTGATTCCGTCTTGTCCAAGAACTACCCGTATACGAATATTGATCTTCAACCGATCGCATATGATGCCCAGAAGTCCAAAGCTCTGCTGGATGAAGCGGGCTGGATGCTGCCTGCTGGTGGTACCGTTCGAGAGAAGGATGGTCAGAAGCTGGAATTCGAGATGATCTTCGATAAAACGGACCCGATTCAGAAGGCGATGGCTGAGACGATTCAGGCTGAGTGGAGTGAATTGGGCGTCAAGGTGAATCTGACAGGTCTTGAGCTGACCGTGCAGATCAAGCGTCTGAAGGCGAATGATTTCGATCTGTATTTCTGGTACAACTACGGTGCACCGTATGATCCGCATTCCTTCGTAAACGTCGTGGCAAGCCCTGGATTTGGTATCTCAGAGACGCTTAGTGCCATTCCGATGAAAAAGGAGCTTGACGAACAGATTCGCGCGGTCCTGTCATCAACGGACGAGAAGCAGCGTCAGGAGCTGTACACATCAATCCTGAGCACATTGCAGGAGCAATCGGCGATTGTACCGATTTCCTATATCAAGAAAACAGCGGTATACCAGAAGCATATCAGTCAGTTTGTATTCCCGGCTAACCGCGATGAGAATCCTTTTGCAGGAATAGAATTGGGCACTCCGTGAATGATCGGTACAGCTGCGTAGTGTAACCCATGGGAGGAAAAATGGTGGTCAGCTATATCGGTAAACGAATAATGGCGATCGTTCCAATTGTTTTTATTGCTACACTTGTTACTTTCGCGCTTATTCACATTTCCCCGGTTGATCCGGCAGAAGCCTACCTGACAGCAGCTCATATCTATCCAACACCTGAGCTACTGGAGCAGAAAAGGCATGAATTCGGGCTGGATCAGCCCTTACTGACCCAGTACATGAATACGATTCAGAAAATGGCCAGGCTGGATTTTGGCACATCCTATCTCACGAACCAGCCAGTATGGAAGGAAGTGAGCGCTAGGCTTCCGGCAACAGTAGAGCTGGCTTTATGGAGCATGCTGTTGTCTGCCCTGGTTAGCATTCCGCTGGGAATTCTGGCTGCTGTATACAAGAATAGCTGGATTGACATGGTGAGCAGACTTATCTCTTATTTTGGAGCATCGATTCCACAGTTCTGGCTGGGCTATCTGCTCATCTTCTTCTTCTCGGTCAAGCTGGACCTGCTGCCTGTTGAGGGTCGGGGAAGCTGGGAGAACCTGGTGCTGCCGACAGTGACTCTTTCACTGGTGCTAATCGCTGTGTATACGCGCCTGCTGCGTACCAGCGTGCTGGAGCAGCTACAGGAGACGTATGTGCAGTATGCCAGAACACGTGGGTTACGCGAACGGACGATTGTCCTGAAGCATGTACTGAGAATTGCCATATCGCCGCTTATTACCGGTATGGGTATGAATATGGGTAAGCTGCTCACAGGTACAATCATCGTGGAGCAGGTCTTCTCATGGCCGGGCTTCGGACGTTACTTTGTGGAAGCGATCTTCAATCGGGATATTCCGGTCATTCAATGCTATGTCTTCTTGGCGGCTTGCCTGTTCATCGTGTGTAATCTACTCGTTGATCTGGTTCAGCTCTATATGGACCCGCGGATTTCAGCGAAAGGACGGGCTGAGCAGTGATAAGTAAATGGCGTAAATGGTTCAAGGGTGAGAGAGCCATCCTAATCTGTACGGTGGTAGTGCTCTTCTTCTTCGCGGTTACCTTGCTGGCTCCGTGGATTGCTCCGCATGATCCGGTCAAGGTGAATCTGCTGCAAAAGTTGCATGGTCCATCGGCGGAGCACTGGTTAGGAACAGATCATCTGGGGCGTGATAACCTGTCCAGACTGATCTATGGAGCCAGGGTATCCATTGGATTTGCGACAGTGATATTCCTGTCTTCCTTAGTCATTGGTGTGGTAGTAGGCTCTGTTGCAGGCTATCTGGGAGGCTGGGTGGACAGCCTTCTTATGCGCCTTTGTGAAGGGATTATGGCCTTTCCGAATCTGGTGCTGGTATTAGGGATTGTAGGTATCTTCGGACCAGGTCTGATGCAGGTGCTGCTTGCGCTCATGCTGGTGCAGTGGGTGTATTATGCGCGGATATGCCGGAATATGGTAGTCAGCCTGAAGGAACGGAACTTTATTGCGGCTGCACGGATTAGTGGCTCGTCTTCCTGGCGCATCATTCGCAAGCATATTATTCCTAACGTGCAGCGCCCTATTGTAGTGATGGGGACTCTGGAGATGGGCTGGGCGATTATGGATATTTCTGCATTGTCATTTCTGGGTCTGGGCATCCAGCCGCCGAACGCGGAATGGGGAGCCATGATCCATGAAGGGACGAGCTATATTCGCAGCCATCCCGAGTTGATGATCTATCCGGGCTTGCTGATCCTCGTGGTAGTCATTACATTCAACGTGCTGGGAGAAGCGCTATCCGAGCGATATGGTATTGCCAAACGGTAATGCCATCTCATCAGCAGAGATAGACGGAGTGGAAGGACGGTGAGACAAGCGTGATTAGTCCAAAGGAGAACGATAGGGTAATGGATCAAACGAGGCGCCCAGAGCAGGACAAGACGGCTACCGCTGCTTCCAATGTGCTTGAAGTACGTGACTTGGAGGTGCAGCTCCACAATGTAGATAATCCTATGACCCTGCTGCAATCTATACAACTGGATATCGGAAAAGGTCGAGTGTTCGGCCTGGTGGGGGAAAGCGGCAGTGGCAAGTCGATTACCTGTAACGCTATTTTGCAGCTGCTCAATCCCCAGAGAATGAATGTAACCGGGAGCATTCGGCTAAATGGGCGGGAGCTAAGCTCGTTACCAAGCGAAGAGATGCGGCGTATCCGGGGCAAGGAGATCGGATGCATTATCCAAAACCCGATGAATGCCTTTACACCTGTATACACCATCGGCTCTCAATTCATGGAGACGCTGCGCACACATGCTGGAATCTCCAAAGGACAAGCCAAGGAGCAGGCCATTGCAGCCCTTGCAGACATGAATCTGCCTGAGCCTGCCAAGCTGATGCGCATGTACCCGTTTCAACTAAGTGGGGGCATGCTGCAGCGTGTCATGATTGCGGTATCGATGTGTCTGCGGCCTGCTCTGGTCATTGCCGATGAACCGACCACGGCGCTGGATGTGGTGAATCAGCTTCGGGTGCTCCAGGCGCTGAATCGACTACGTACAGAGTATGGCACTTCGATTCTGCTGATCTCCCACGACTTGGGCGTCATTTCACAGATGGCAGATGAGGTAGCGGTCATGCAAAGGGGGCGCATCGTGGAGCAAGCTGGTGTTCATGAGTTATTTGACCAGCCACAGCATGAGTATACACGCATGTTGCTTCATGCTCGGCCTCAGATGGCTTGGTGAGCGGGGAGCACATGGTAGTGAGCTCTTACTCACTCCAAGCATAAGAGAGGATGATGAATCGTGCTTCAGGTACATGTACTAACCCATAGCTATGGCAGACGCAGCTGGTTGGACCGTGCTGGGCGACGGGCTCCAGTGCTATCGGATATATCGTTTACAATTGAAAAAGGCTGCTGCATGGGGTTACTGGGCACGAGCGGGGCAGGCAAGAGCACATTGGGCAAAATCATCCTCGGTCTGGAGAAGCCGAGCAAGGGCCAGGTGCTGTTCGAAGGCCAGGATATTTATCAGTCCAACAGGCAGGTGTTGAGGGCCTTAAGACGTGATCTGCAGGTGGTATTCCAGGATTGCTATTCTGCCGTAAATCCGCTCATGACTGCCGCTCAGATTATTGGAGAACCTCTGGACAACTATGAGCGCTTGTCACCACAGGAGAGAGAGCGACGAATTGGTCAATTGCTGGAGCAGGTGGGACTTCGCGTAGAGGACGGAAGCAAGCGACCGAATCAGTTCAGTGGTGGACAGCTGCAACGGGTTAACATTGCGAGGGCGATTGCCCTTAAGCCCAAGTTGATCGTGCTGGATGAATCGGTCAGCAGTCTGGACATGGTCCATCAGACACAAATATTATCATTATTGGCTGAGCTACGTGCGACTTATGGTCTGTCCTATCTGTTCATTACTCATGACATACGGGCTGCTATGGGAATCTGTGATCGGATTGCTGTACTGGATCAAGGGAGGCTCGTCTATCAAGGTGATGACAAGGATGCTATTCTACAGTCCAAGCACCCAGCGATCCAACGGCTAGTGTCTTCGGTTCTACCGGAGCACCCATCCAAGCGTATTTCCTTTGCCTAATGGAGTGTTGATCGTGTACATGCTGGATATTTGAATCGGGTTATAAGATGAATCGGATTATAAAATGAGAAGACTGTTTCTGGCCGAGTGGCTTTGAGACAGTCTTCTATTGTTAGGGCGGAGCTACTGACTTAGTTCATCCAATCGCTCTATATCTGCCGCTTGCCTCTCTTGCGAGCAGCTCTATCTATAGTGGGGGAGGCTGAGCATACAAAAAAACAAGCTGACAGGGAAGTGCAGACGTCAGCTTGTGGTATTAGGACAAGCACTCAAATGAACTCGGGTGATCATTCTGATTCTGTTTAATAATATCGACAGGCTCCACGCTTGTATTGCTCAATACTCATATTTGATCTGGCCGAGGTACTAGTACCCTGACCGAAACTGATTTCAGGTTTGAATGGTCTGGAGGGATCGTGGTTAGCGGAAAGCGGGGAAGCCCTAGAGAAACGGAGTGGCCGCCTTTAAGCTTGCTGTTCATCCGCTTTTCCAATTCGTTCAAAAGAACAGCAAGCTTAACAGTGGTCGACAGGGTTCCCGCTTGCAGCGACTTTTCACTCACATTTAATAGGGTCAAGGTATTACGTTATTGCCGAATATAAGCGGCCAGTAAGCGAGTTGTATTGATTACCGCTTGCTTGTGCGTGCGTTCCATGGAGTGGGAAGCATGTACGCCTGGTCCAATTAATGCTGCTCGAATGTTGTGTCCGGCCTTAAGAGCTGCCGATGCATCAGAGCTGTAACGTGGGTAAATATCAACAGCATGTGGAATAGCGAGCTGTTGCGCTAGGTTGATCAGTCGGCTTGTCATCTCATAATCATAAGGCCCCGAGGAGTCCTTGGCACAGATGGATACATCCGTCTCTTTGCAGCTAAGGTCATCTCCAATAGCTCCCATATCAACGGCGATCATCTCTGCGATGTCTCCTGGGATGGATGCGGCTCCGTGTCCTACTTCCTCATAGTTGGAGATGAGCAGCTTCACGGTATAGCGGGGCTTCCATTGTTCACGCTGAGCGGATTCCAGTAAGCCGAGCAGTGCGGCTACACTGGCCTTGTCATCCAGATGACGGGATTTGACATACCCAGACGGTGTGACAACTGGGCGAGCGTCGAAGGAAATGAAATCCCCAACACCGATCCCTAGTGCAAGCACATCCTCTTTGGTGTTCACCAACTCGTCGATACGAACCTCCATGTTGCTTTCCTTCCGCTCAAAGGTACGTGCTTCAGAGTAGACATGCACAGAAGGCTGGGTTGATAGAATTGTGCCTGTATATACCTGCCCGCTCCGTGTATGAATCTGGCAGTATTCATTCTCAATGCTGTTCATTGAGAAGCCGCCCACAGAGGTAATGCGCAGCGTGCCATAAGCCGATATGGAGCGTACCATAGCGCCAAGTGTATCCACATGCGCACTGAGAGCGATAGTGCGACTGGAATCCTCTCCTGGGAGGGTGAGGATGGCACCGCCCTTGGCATTCCACTCCACAGGTACCCCGAGCTTATCAGCCTCCTCGGCAATCCATTTCATGGCCTGCATCGTATAGCCGCTGGGACTAGGGATGCTCAGCAGCTTTTGCAGACGATCCACGACATATTCTTCATTTGGTTGGATATTCAACTTAATTTCCTCCTAGCTTGTTCGCACGCTCCGACTCTGTGGTCGAAGTCTCTGTCTCTAGTTGTTTATTATTGGGTTCAGCAGACAGTGGCTCGTAGCTTACCAGGCTCTCTGCGAATTCATCCCGTTGTGCTTTGAGAGCTTGAACTTCGTTTCTCAGTATCTTGATCTCCCGCTGCTGACGATATTGACGGAAGATCCCGAAGGAACCGACAATTAGTCCGCCTAGCAGGGTGCAGCCCAAAATGAGGAGGATCAGAGGAATGCTGACAACACTGAACAATAGATTAACCTGCACGGAATTCACGTTGATAACAGCAAAGACGGCTGTAATGAGTGCGATGAGCAGTGCTGCGATCAAGGACCATTGTAGTTTCATGTATGCACCTCCAGATGTGTTTGCCCTCATGAAAATCCCTTGTCCCGGGAGGACAAGGGATGAATTGATGACGTAGGTTATAGCTTAGGTGAGCTTTTCCATTTCTTCAATCAGGCTTTCGAATACACTCATAGCTTCCCGAATTGGTTTTGGCGAAGACATGTCTACGCCAGCCTTCTTGAGAATATTGATGGAGAAGTCACTTCCGCCACTCTTCAGGAAGCCAAGATAACGATCCACAGCGGGTTGGCCTTCCTCCAAAATTTGCTTGGAGAAGCTGGTGGCTGCCGAGAAGCCTGTAGCGTACTTATACACATAGAAGCTGTTATAGAAATGGGGGATGCGTGCCCATTCCATGGCAATGTCCTTATCGACAGTCATGCCATCGCCGTGATATTTCATGTTCAGCTCATAATAGATGTCCGACAACGCCTGTGGTGTCAGGGATTCACCCTGCTCAGCGCGCTCATGAATGATCTTCTCGAATTCGGCGAACATCGTCTGACGGAAGACCGTTGTACGGAACTGATCTGCATAGTAGGTTAGCAGATACATCTTCTGCTTCGGATCTGTCGCGTGCTTTAGTAGGTAATCCATCAGCAACGCCTCGTTCGTAGTAGAAGCTACCTCCGCGAGGAAGATGGTGTATTGTGCATCCCGATAAGGAAGTGCCTCATCTGAGAAATAGGAATGCAGCGCATGGCCCATTTCATGAGCAAGGGTGAACATACTGTTCAGATTGTCCTTGTGGTTCAACAGCACATAAGGATGTGTGCCATAGGCTCCCCAGCTGTATGCGCCGGTGCGTTTGTTCTCATTTTCGTAGACATCGATCCAGCGGTCGCTGTAGCCCTTCTTCAGTACATCCAGATATTCCTTGCCTAGCGGCTTCAATCCCTCTACCGTCATAGCTTTGGCTTCATCGAATGTAATGTCCCATTTGTATTCCTTCACAAGAGGAGCGAACAGGTCATACATATGAAGCTCATCTACTCCGAGCAGCTTCTTGCGCAGCTTCATGTAACGATGCAGCAAGGGCAGACTTTCGTGGATCGTATCTACCAGATTGGTGTAGACTTCCTTCGGAATGTTGTCACCATAGAGCGACATCTCCAGCACGGAAGGGTACTTGCGTACACGGGAATAGAAGATGTTCTTGTTCACGTTGGCGCTTAGCGAAGCGGCAATGGTGTTCTTGTTGCGAGCGTACGTATCATATACCGCTTTAAAGGCCCGTTCACGAACCTCACGGTTCGGGTTCTCCAGATATTGAATATAGCTTCCATGGGTCAATTCGACCTCGTTGCCATGCTCATCCTTGATGTTCGGGAACTTCAGATCGGCATTGTTCAGCATGCTGAAGATATTTTGCGGAGCCTGAGACAATGTACCGACCTGAGCGAGCAACGCTTCCTCGCTTTTGCTCAGTATATGAGCCTTCTCGCGCTTCATTTCCTGAAGGGTGAACCGATATGGAGCCAGCGTAGGATCAGCAATGTACTGATCAAGCTTCTCCTCTGGCTGGGCCAGAATTTCTGGTGTAACAAAGGACAAAGCCTCGCTAACTTCTACATTGAGCTTTTTGGCCTTTTGAGAGAGGGCCTGATATGTAGCTTCTGCAGTATCTTCATCATGATGAAGATGTGCATAGACGTAGACACGTTCCAGCTTGAAGGAGATGTCATCCTCCAGCTTGAAGCAATCCCGAATGACTTCGGCGTTGTCCAGCTTGCCCTGGAATTCCGAAGCTTTCTGCGCCAATTTCTTGATGTCCTGGAATTCCTGATCCCAGGCAGCTTGATCCGCGAAGAGGTCTTGCAGGTTCCAGGCATTCTCCGGTGATACTTCTGAACGCTTGATTGTTTTACTCATAGTGGACCTCCTTACCAAATTAAAAGATGACAGATCCGCCGCATCAACAGATACGGAGGATGTGAGCAGGCTTGCCGCCAGTAGTGCAATCAGAGCTTTGGGAGCATTCATTCAGGGACGGCCTCCTTGACCTAAGACTTAATCAGTCCTAGTATGGTCCGCCTCCTGAACAAATATATAAACTTTTCAGCCTAGGCTGTAACCCCCGTACATCAAACCGTATACAATAAGGAAAAAGGCAAAGGCAATCATGATGACAGAGGCAAGTGCCATCCATTTCTTCAGAGGAGCAGGAAGGCTGTCGCGCTTAAGAATCAACACAATTCCCAGAGTGAACGCCAGTATTATAAAAATAACCGAGCTGCTAGTATCCATGAAGCCCTATACCTGCTTGAAAGCGTTCATAATGCGCTCCCATTCTTCCTCATTACCCTGATAGGTTTCCTTGTCAAATCGCTGCTTAGCCCACTGCATCATCGCAGGACGACTCATGAAGGTATGGGCTTCCTCGCCCCAATCGTCCGAGATTTCCCTGAGCACAATATAACGACCCTGTACTTCCACTGTCATCATATTCCATTTGTCTTTTTTGTATATTTCATGTTTTTTCATCATTGGCAATTTCTCCATATGCTGTTTTGGTTCATAATACCGCAGACTGTAACGAAAAACAAATGAATTGAACACTAAAAGACTAATTGCATTGTTGAAATTCATGGAGTATAATATGGATATTCGCCATAGATGGCGATATTTTTAGGAGGTTGTTCACTTGAAAGGTACAGTTAAATGGTTCAACGCAGAAAAAGGCTACGGCTTCATTTCCACTGAAGGTGGCGAAGACGTATTCGTACACTTCTCCGCAATCCAAGGAGATGGCTTCAAGACTTTGGAAGAAGGTCAAGAAGTTGAGTTCGAAATCACTGAAGGTAACCGTGGTCCTCAAGCAGCTAACGTAACCAAATTGTAAGAATACTTCCGTGTATACGGATCTCTTATAAAAGGATTTGGCTGAATATGTGTATGAAAGCGCAGTTTCCCAATTGGGAGCTGTGCTTTTTTTGCGAAAATACAACCTACCTGCAAAGGAGCTGGTCGTCTTGTCCCTAGAAGCTAAAGGTAGCCCCGTGCTAACAGAGGGGCCTATCGCCAAAACACTTTTCTTTTTTTCACTCCCCATGCTCCTCGGAAATGTGCTTCAATCTCTCAACGGCACAATTAATTCCATCTGGGTGGGTAAATTTCTCGGAGAAGCAGCCCTGACAGCCGCCTCAAACGGGAATCTGATTATGTTTTTCCTCCTCAGCTCTATTTTTGGTGTCACCATGGCTGCAACGATTCTGATTGGTCAAAGCGTTGGAGCTCAGGATGCTGCAGGAGCGAAGCGAATCGTAGGTACGAGCACCGTTTTCTTCTTCGGCTTGTCTTTCATCGTGGGGCTTGCTGGTCTTCTTCTCTCTCCCACTATACTGGTTGCTTTGAACACTCCTGCTGAATCGCTAGAAATGGCAATCATCTACACACGAATTGTATTTATCGGAATTCCCTTCATGTTCGGCTATAACTACATCATGACTGTACTTCGCGGCTCGGGAGATTCAAAGACGCCATTTTATTTCTTGCTGCTCAGCGTAGCGTTGGATATTGCCTTGAATCCGTTACTGATCTTTGGATTTGGTCCGATCCCAGCCATGCACATTGCCGGTTCGGCACTTGCGATGGTCATTGCTCAATGTGTAAGTCTGGTATGTATTATCATCTATTTGTATAAAAAGAAGTACTTCCTGCGTATTACGGGCTCCGAGCTCTATCTGCTGAAGCCAGACTTCAGCATTATTTGGGTGCTTATACGCAAAGGGGTTCCCATGGGTCTGCAGATGATCGTGGTGACTTCAAGCGCAATCGCCCTCATGAATCTGGTCAATGGCTTTGGCGTGGAGGCGGCAGCGGCCTATACTGCTGCTAATAACCTGTCCAGCTATGTGCAGATGCCAGCGCTGGCTCTAGGGGCGGCAGTATCCTCGTTCGCAGCCCAGAATATCGGTGCAGGCAAGTGGGATCGAGTACGCCGGATGGCCTGGATTGGTATTTTATTTAATCTGCTGATGACAGGTGGTCTGGTGGCGTTAATCTACATTTTCAACAGACAAGCGCTGTTGATGTTTCTTCCATCCACAGGTGAGGCTGTAGACCTCGGCATAAGAATTAATGCCATTACACTGTGGAGCTTTGTTCTGTTCGGTATGATGAATGTATATACTGGCGTTGTGCGGGCCACTGGAGCAGTCATGATTCCGTTATTGATTACAGCCGTCTCGTTATGGGGCATTCGTATACCGCTGGCTTATTGGTTCATTGACGATTATGGATTGGATGCCGTCTGGTGGAGCTTCCCGGTTGCTTTCGTCATTTCACTAGCGGCTATTATCATCTATTATCGTTTGGGAAGCTGGAAGAACACGGGTGGAATGCTGCAGAAAATTGCTGAATAGAAATGAAAGCAGGACAAAAGTCTTGAAAAAAGTGAGATAGTTTATTTGTGCAAATAGGTCGCTCATATTATAATAAGAATGGTTTGGATAGGTATAATTTACGTAGACAAGTATGTGGAGGCCGTGATTTGAGTGATATTGAGCTAAGACAAATTCAAGCACCACGCGGACCGCTTGGTCTCATGAACCGGATGTACAGATATATTCTGCCGGAGACGAAGCGCGCGCTGGAGCATTGGCGTCAGTCAGCTAGTCAAATACCGGATCTTGAATTGAGAAGACAGGCGCTGGACAGTATTTCCGGTAAAGCGTTCCATTGCTATGGAGGTGCTGCTTATGCGGCAGCAAATCTGTCTGAGCACAGGACGCTGATTTCCTTAATTGTAGCGTATCAGACGATTAGTGATTATCTGGATAACTTGTGTGACCGAAGCACTTCTATGGACCCGGCAGATTTTAGGCTGCTTCATCAATCCATGCTGGATGCTGTAGATCCTGCAGCTACTCCCGTGAATTATTATGCCCTGCGTGAAGAGCAGGAAGACGGTGGATATTTGCGCAGTCTGGTACAGACTTGTCAAGCCTGCATCCGGACGTTGCCCGCATATGATGCTGCGAAGCCGTATGTTCAGGATTTGGCCAAGCTATACACGGATTTGCAGGTATACAAGCACATTCGCCCTGAACTCAGGGAGGAGGCACTCCTGACATGGTGGGAGGAGCATAAGCATCGTACACCAGAGCTGGCTTGGAATGAATTTGCTGCTGCCACAGGCTCTACCTTGGGAGTATTTATGCTGTTCCTGGCTGCAAGTGATAGTAGCTTGACTGGGCGGGTCGCTGCCTCAATACATGATTCGTACTTTCCCCACGTCTGCGGTCTGCATATATTGCTGGATTATCTAATTGATCAGAATGAAGACCGGATTGGCGGAGATCTGAACTTCTGCAACTATTATGAAGATACAGAAACGATGCTTGACCGGATTACATATATTGTGAATCGCGCGCGGGCGGATGTAACAACCGTCCCTGCAAGCTCCTTTCACCGGATGATCATCGAGGGATTGCTGGCATTATATTTATCTGACCCGAAAGTGAGCGAACAGCAGGATGTACGCCTTGCGTCACAAAGGCTGATGAAAAAAAGCCCGCTGATGCGCATCTTTTTTCTGGTGAATAGTCGTTGGATAAGAAAAAGGCATTTATGAGAGAATCCATTTTTAGTGAGTTGTGAAATTGACTTATGAGAATTATTAGGAGGAAATAATCATGACAGCAGTTAAGAAAATCGCAGTATTGACAAGTGGTGGAGACTCACAGGGGATGAACGCAGCTGTTCGTGCAGTCGTTCGCAGCGGTTTGTATTTCGGCCTTGAGGTGTACGGAATTCAGAGAGGCTACCACGGCCTGTTAAACAATGATATTTTTCCTATGGATTTGCGTAGTGTAGGGGACATTATCCAGCGCGGCGGAACTATCCTGCAATCAGCAAGATGCTTGGAGTTCAGAACACTTGAGGGTCAGCAAAAGGGTGCTCAGATCTTGCGTGATCACGGCATCGACGGATTGGTAGTCATCGGTGGAGACGGATCTTATCAAGGAGCGAACAAGCTCAGCCAACAAGGCATCAATACGATGGGTCTTCCGGGCACAATTGATAATGATATTTCCTTCACAGACTACACAATTGGCTTTGATACCGCGGTAAGCATCGTTGTGGATGCTGTGAACAAGCTTCGTGACACGATGTCCTCCCACGAGCGTTCCTCCATTGTAGAGGTTATGGGTCGTCATTGCGGGGATATTGCCCTTCATGCAGGTCTTGCTTCCGGTGCGGAGACCATTCTCGTTCCTGAGGTGGAATTCGACATGAATGATGTAGCCGAGCGCATGAGACAGAACTTTGCACACGGCAAGCGTCACAGTATTATTGTCGTAGCTGAAGGCGTAGGCAAGGGTGAAGATGTAGCTGCCGAGATTATGAAACGTTGTCCATCCTACGAGCCACGTGTTACGGTACTGGGTCACATTCAACGTGGCGGTACGCCAACTGCCTTTGACCGCAACCTTGCTAGCCGTCTTGGAGATTTCGCGGTGCGTCAGTTGATCGAAGGACAATCGGACAAGGCTTGTGGAATTATCAAGGGCGAACTGGTTGCGACAGATATTGATAAGGTTGTTAACACGAAGAAGGAATTCAACATGGACATGTACGAGCTGGCATTGCGTCTGTCCCAGTAATTTCCGAAATAATGCTTGGCTTGATACCCTAGGAGCACCTTCGAGATCTTACCCGTAATGAACGATCTATAAATGAAAAGCTCCCCTTGCAATCAACAGATCAACTTAGGATCTGCTGCTGCGAGGGGAGCTTTTTTTATCGTCAACTGATATTTAATCCGCCTGATTGGCTACCATGTCCATACGTTCGTATCTACGCTGAACGAGCATAAGACGAAGGAGCAAAGTGACTGCTCCAACAGCGAGTCCAGTAATCAAGCCCAGCCAGTAACCGAATGCACCAAGGCTGGTTAAGGTGGCGAATAGATATCCAGATGGAAGACCAATGACCCAGAAGGAAAGGAAGGTAAGGAAGAAGGCTGGCTTCACATCCTTAAATCCACGCAAAGCTCCCTGGGTTGGGGTAGCGATGGCATCCGAGAGCTGGAAGAAGATTGCGTATACTAGGAAATGCTGTATAAGTGCGATAACCTCCGTATCTCTGGAATACAGTCCGGCAACCTGTTCACTCCACAAGAGAAGGATTACAGCTGAAGCAATTGAGAAGGCGGCAGCCGAGCCAATACCAATCCTTCCATAGCTCTTCGCATCCTGGATTCGTCCGGCCCCGGCCTCGAAGCCGACAAGGATCGTCAATGCCATACATATGCTCAGTGGAACCATGTACAAGGTGGAAGCGAAGTTCAGTGCTGCCTGATGGGCTGCAATAGTAATCGTGCTAAAGTCACTCATTAAGAGCGTAACAGCCGCGAATACGGCGGTCTCAAAGAATATGGCAAAGCCCATAGGCATTCCGATGGACAGGAGCTCCTTCCATGCAGAGAACGAGAAGCCCTGCCAGCTCCGGAAAATACCGTATTCCGCGAAGCTACGATGACGATGTACGAGAATGAAGGACAGCAGGAAGCAGATCCAATAGGTGAAGGCTGTTGCTACCCCCGAGCCGATCCCGCCTAGCTGCGGGAACCCGAGCTTACCATAGATCAGAAGGTAGTTCAGTACAATATTGATCGGCAGGGAAGCTAGCGTGATCATCATCGTTATGCGTGTCTGTCCCAGAGCATCCATGAAGCTGCGTAGAACCGTATACCCGAAGAAAGGCACAATCCCGAAGGCGAGCGCGACCAAGTAATAGATAGCTACATAAGCAACGCGTTCCTCCAGGTCCATGGCTTGAATGATGGGCTCAAGTCCAAGGATACCCAGCAGCAATACAGCGATGGCGATTATGATGGAAAGCCACAACGCCTGGATGACATAGAAGGACACTCGATCCTTTCGCTGCTTGCCGATTAGCTGGGCGACGACTGGAGTTACAGCAAGAAGAATTCCACTTAGTCCTGTCTGAACAGGATTCCAGAGACTGACACCAACAGCGACACCCGCCAGATCAGCAGGAGAGAAGCGTCCAGACATATTGGTGTCAAAGAAGGTCATGAGCGAGAGTGAGATTTGGGTGACTAGAATAGGAGTTAAAATGTAAAGGAACTGCTTCCATTTTTGCATTGTAGTGTACGTACGTTCCATGTGCGAACCTCTTTTTCAATAATTTACTTTATGTAGTGTTTGTGATTGCTTGGATTTAAATGTAGTGTCAGCATATGCCCGACAAAAAAGCCCCGCAAGGGAGCTTTCTTGTGTAGAGCATGTATGAAATCAAAATATATGCGGAATAATTGCAAATTAATAATTGACGCCTTCTGTATAACGATTGGATGCGTTCCACAATAAATATTCATCAACGTTCATGTCCTTCATGGCACGAATCTGTTCCTCAACTTCCTTCTTCCCGTACTTGGTATAATGTCCCGACCCCAGCCAGCTAGCTGTGAAATCCTGAATCCAGGGACGTATGATCGGCTTCAGATCACCAGTAGGATCAAGCTTCTTGTGCGTATCCTCCATAGAACCCTTGATTACCTGATATGGCTTCTTGTCTGGGTCCTTGGCTCCGTACCAGCCTGTGGAGTAATGGCTTGGATATACCATTGGGGAGATGACATCGACATTCTCGGATATCTTGGTGAAATCCTGTCCTATGCCCTCAGCCGCTGGAACTGCTGCTGCATATCCGAAGATATCTACAGAGACTCTGACGCCCATAGGTGCAAGCTGCTGCCGGGCATACTGCACGAATTCAGCTACAGCATCTACACGGGACTGATCCTCGACCTTGGTATACTTGAGCTTGTCTGCCCGCTTCTCGAAGCCTTCAGGGAAGCGTACATAGTCAAACTGAATTTCTTTGAAGCCAAGCTTGGCAGCTTCCTTCGCGATCTCGATATTGTAATCCCATACTTCCTTATTATACGGATTCACGAAGCTGTCCCCACCGCCGTTCTTCCAAATGGATCCGTCCGGGTTAAGGAAGGACAGCTCAGGGTTCTTCTTGGCGAGGATCGTATCCTTGAACACCACGACCCGGGCAATCGGGTAGACATCATGCTTCTTCAAGCGTTCCATCAGCTTGGGCATATCTTTAATGAAGGGCTGGGGTTTACCCATGGCTGTCAGCTTGGGATTAGTGGTCGGATAAGTTATGTAGCCAGCGTCATCCTTAATATCAATAACCATGGCATTCAGCTCTGTAGAATCCAGCAGGTTCAGCAGCTTCGCCATACGTTCGCCTCCGGCGCTGTATGCTGTTACGTAGATGCCCTTGATCGGTGGGGTTCCTGGCTGCGGATCTACTTTGGCTGGTGGATTAGATGCATCCACAGGAGCATCCGTGCCCTGACTTTGAATGACAGCCCTGTTCATCGTAGTCTGCAAGGTGGATTTCAATGAAGTATCCGTGCTCCCACCGCTGTCCGTACTGCCCATGCTCATTGCGAGGGCTAAAATGGCCAAAAAGATATTCATATATTTGTCTCTCCCTTTGTGCGGTCTGTGACCTGAGGCCTGATCTCTGAACTGTATTATACTAAAGCCGCCCGCTTCAAAATCAACATGTTTGTAACCACTGCAGCTAACCAGTCCAGTGCGAGAATCACATCAACAGATCGTAAAAGGTCTATTAACCGAGCTGCGGAAGCTGCAAACATGATGGACATAAATAATGCCGCTACCGTCCAAGAGCTGATCCTGGCTGGTAGCGGCATATTGGGCATCAGAGGCCATTAATGCAGAAAGCTGGGGTTCTGATGCTCACAAATGCTGTACTGAATAATTTCAAGCGCATCTTGGGCTTCCAGAATTCCAATACCGTCTCTTAGCACAATTCTGGAGTTGAGCTCATTCTGTTTCAAAAACGGCAGCATTTCAGGAAACCATTTCAACACGATGTCAGACAGTTTTACCGTTTCCATTTCCACAAAAATCACCCTTTCCTGTTCTGGCTCGGAATCATTCATATGAATCATTCAGGCGAATCGGAAAAGCCAAGACACTGTGAAAAAGCGGGTAAAGCTGGTCTTCGGGAGGAGCGCGCACCCTTAGTGTACCACAAAATAAATTACCCGTGCAGCGGACATATGAATTATCTTCTGTTAAATGCGCCCATGACCCCAACGGTCTCCACAATATTGACAAAAGCAGCTGGATCGCTTTCCTTAATGATGCGCTTCAGCTCTGCCAGTTCATAGCGGGTTGTTACCGTCATCAGCATATCCTTTTCCTTATGGGAGAAGGCACCTTCAATCTTGATCTTGCTAACCCCGCGTGGGAGCAGCAGCAAGCGTGCGAGGACTTCCTCTGTACGCTCTGTAATGATGAACAGCGTAATCTTGGTATGGCTCACGTGGATAACATCCACGACTTTGCCCGTGACGTAGATGGAAATCATGGACATTAGGGCTATGTTCCAGTCTGCATTGAGATAGCCTGCTGCTAGAATGACGAGACCATTCATGGCTACGAGGACAGTTCCCACTGGGAAATCACGATAACGCGTCACGATGGAGCCGAGAATATCGAACCCGCCAGAGGAGCCGCCCGCTCTGAAGGAGATCCCTACACCAATACCTACCAGCACGCCTCCGACTACAGAGGCCAGCAGTGTTTCGGTTACCAGTGATTTTTGTGGAATAAGCGTAAGCAGCCAGGTCGTGGCCACAACGGACAGCATGCTTTGTCCAATGAATCGCTTGCCGAGCAAGAACCACCCGGCTATGAGAATTGGAATGTTCAGGACAAAGTACATGATACTGATATCAAATTTGGAGAAATATCCAATCAGCATGGATACGCCGGATACGCCGCCACTTAATAATTGATGGGGGATTAGAAATAAATTAAAGCCACTTGCAATGGCAGCAGCTCCTAAAATAACAGTTAAACTATTCCAAAACATCCTTACCAACTGATTTTCACCTCATTATGAAATTTGCGAAAGCTTCCTTGCTGGTGTTTTTCATTTGTTGTGTGCTATAATACTGCGTGGATATTCTTGAGTAGAAGCGGGTTTAACTTTAACATCTCAAATTTAAAATGGTTACTTGAGCTTTTCAAGCGTAGTTTTTGATTCATCCGATCAAGTCATCCCATCCCTGGCTAGCAACTGTTGGCAACCATCCGGAGGATGAACATCTTGATATCTGACGCTGATTGTGGGGAAACTATACAATATTACGCTACTTAAGAATACAGACAAGACCGTGGATTGTCCACCATATCCGCGATAAACGAAGGAGTTTGAATACATTTGACAACATTTGCAGAGTTTAATCTAGAACCGAAGGTAATCCAGGCGATTACTGAGCTGGGATTTGAAGAGGCTACCCCGATTCAGTCCAAATCTATTCCAATTGCATTGTCTGGAAGCGACATGATTGGCCAAGCACAGACAGGTACAGGAAAGACTGCTGCCTTCGGCATTCCGCTGATCAGCAAAATTTCCAAGACGGACGAGAAGATCCGTGCTCTGATCATGGCTCCGACACGCGAGCTTGCTATTCAGGTAGCAGAAGAAATTGAGAAATTGTCCCGCTTCAAGGGATTGCGCACATTGCCGATCTACGGTGGACAGGACATTGTTCGCCAAATCCGCGCTTTGAAAAGAAAGCCTCAGATCATTATCGGTACCCCAGGCCGTCTTCTCGATCACATTAACCGCAAGACTATCAAGCTGGATGACGTAAACACCGTCGTATTGGATGAAGCGGATGAAATGCTGGACATGGGCTTCATGGAAGACATCCAATCCATTCTTAAGCAAGTGCCAGAAGACCGTCAGACGATGCTTTTCTCGGCTACCATGCCTCCTAACATTCAAAAGCTGGCACAGCAGTTCCTTAAAAATCCAGAGCATGTCTCTGTAATTCCTAAGCAAGTAAGTGCTCCATTGATTGATCAAGCTTACATCGAAGTTCCTGAGCGTCAAAAATTCGAAGCGCTGAGCCGACTGCTGGACATGGAATCACCTGAACTGGCTATCGTATTCGGACGTACGAAGCGTCGTGTTGACGAATTGGCTGAAGCTCTCCAAAAGCGTGGATATTCTGCGGACGGACTTCATGGTGATCTTTCCCAAAATCAACGTGATACCGTAATGCGTAAATTCCGTGACGGCAGCATTGATGTACTGGTAGCTACAGACGTAGCGGCACGTGGTCTCGACGTATCCGGCGTGACACACGTTGTGAACTTTGACCTGCCACAAGATCCTGAGAGCTATGTGCACCGTATTGGTCGTACAGGCCGTGCTGGTAAAGAAGGAGCAGCTTGGTCCTTCGTAACACCACGTGAAATTGACCATCTGCACTTCATTGAGCGTGTAACAAGACACCGTATTCCACGTAAGCCACTGCCTACTTTGGCTGAAGCGATCGAGGGCAAACAGCGCATCACAGCAGAGCGTCTGCTGGAAGTAGTAGAAGCAGGCGAACTGAATGAATACAAAGGTCTGGCGATCCAAATGCTGGAGCAATATGATTCTGTACAATTGCTCTCCGCAGCGATCAAGTTGCTTACAGGTGAGAAGAGAGATGCAAATATTGAGCTGACTCCAGAAGATCCAATTCGTGCAAAGCGTCGCAAGTTCGATGTTCGTTCTGGCGGTCGCAAGCCGTCCAACTTCGGTAGCGGACGTGGCGGATACAACAGCCGTGATGGACGTAGTGGTGGTAGCGGCGGCAACGGTGGCAACCGTGGTGGCTACAATCGCGATAATCGTAGTAGTAGCGGCGGTAGTGGCGGAAGCTACAACCGTGATAACCGCGGGGACCGCAGACCGCGTCCGAGCAGCAGCTCTGACACGCGCCGTGCCCCAAGACGTGAAGATTCTTCTTTTGAATAATAGCCACCTGCATATGTAGGGATTCAGCAGCCGAAGTGAGCAAAATCACTTCGGCTGTTGTTATCCTGTCAGTGAATTTTCTTTCGTGTCTCGATTGTGAAGATTATAACGATGAACTGGCGTAATAGGGTCATAGTAGGTTATGATGAGGGAGAAGGTTTAGGCTTGAAGCGGATATAAAATAAACGCAAGAGCATCACGAGACAAGGGGGAGACAATTTGGAATTCAGAGGAGCCATGGGTGGTATTTACCGCCTGACAGAGTGGATAACGCGTTTTGCTGCTACAAATTTATTGTGGGCGCTTTGTTCGTCGCCTTTTATTTTCTTCGTTATACTAAAGCTGATTGCGATGAGCAATCAATGGGCGGACAACTCCCTCGTTATGAATTATGCCATGGCTATTGTGGCACCGCTTACTTTATTCCCGGCCACTGCAGCAATGTTCACAGTAGTGAGAAAATGGGTTATGGGAGACAGTGATGTTCCCGTCTTCAAGACATTTTTTAGAGGCTACAGAGATAATTACAAGCAGAGTCTGGTTGGCGGTCTCTTTTATACAATGCTGATCGTCATCATGTATGTAGACTACACTATATATATGACTCAGCTCAAGAATCTGCAGCTGCTGGGCATTATCATGCTGATTCTGCTCATTATTCTCTTTGTATCCTTGTTCAACTTCTTCTCGATGGTTGCCCACTATCACATGACGATTGGACAGATTCTGAAGAATTGCATTTTGCTGACGCTAATTAGACCATTCCGTGTGTTCTCTACACTGATTGGCTGTGCAGTCCTTATTTATATCGGTATTCATTACCCCGTGCTCTATGTATTCTTCATTCCGTGTCTTATGGCCTGGTTAGCCTTCTTTAACTTCTATGGCACCTTCATGAAGATGCAGAGTCAAGCGGAGAAGCTGCAGCAGGATAAGGAAGGACAAGAGAAGACCGACTCGGAACCCGAGGAGAAGTAATGAATTGCTTATAATTAAGCTAATACTTTGTGCTGGATCACAATATAACAATTTAGCAGGCTCCCTTCGTGGAGTCTTTTTAAATTCTACACATTGGAAATTATGATTCTAGGTGCAATGGAGTTCATTTCTCTGTTCATGTGTTGGCTGCTGTTGCGCTAGCTTTTTTGACCGCTTACGGCAAGCTTGGTAGAATAGGTTAAGGTCTTCCTGACAGATGTTATTACTTCACTATAGATTGGGTGAGCTTGAAATGGTAAACAGCAACAAGCTATTGGATGTCTGGTCATCCTTGTCCTATATCCACTCCAATATTAATGATAAACTGGAACATGCCCTTCAGCATCATTATGGATTATCACTTAAAGAATTCTATGTTCTTTATTTCATTTCTGGCTCTGAAGATAAAAAAATGAGATTGCAGCACATTCAGGAGATGGTGGATTTGAGCCAAAGTGCTGTGTCGAGGCTCGTAGCGAGAATGGAAGCCGAAAATTGCAGGGCACTGCAGCGACATGTATGTGAGGATGACCGGAGGGGAGTCTATACTCAGATCACCGAGATTGGTGAGAAGAAGCTGGAGGGGGCGACAAGGGTCTTTCACGAGGTGCTGTCAGCCGAACTGGACAAGGATAGTGTGAAGTCAGAGTTGCAATCTCTTACACAAAAACTGTGATCAGGGAGATACAGCTTGGACGCAAGGTAGGGCGCTTCATCTGCTTGGGAGAAGGGCCTGTTTTTGCGTTTCTTGACGGGCACAACATTACCTACATTTCATGTATACTTAACCAAGTTAAATTGCATCCTATGAGTTATTGACAAATGCACTCAAAGTGCTAATATTATATGCATGCACATGCATTAATGCTATAAAATGAATTATTATAGATGGAGAGGAGCTTTTTCCGTGAAAGATTTGTTTACCCCATATAGCTTTAAGGCACTGAAGCTCAAGAATCGCATTGTAATGCCGCCTATGTGTCAGTATTCTGTAGAGCAAAAGGATGGCATTGCGACAGACTGGCACTATTTGCATTATGTTAGTCGAGCTATCGGTGGAACAGGCTTGATCATCATTGAGATGACAGATGTAGAGCCGGACGGACGTATTACGGACTATGACTTGGGATTGTGGTCTGATGAGCAGATCCCCGCTCTGAAAAGAATTGTGGATGCCTGCCACAGCTATGGCGCCAAGGTCGGTATTCAAATAGCTCATGCGGGACGCAAGGCTGAGGATGCTAAGGTGCCAGTCGCTCCTTCTGCCATCGCGTTCGATGAGAAATCTACACAACCTCGGGAGCTTACAACCTCAGAGGTCAAAGGTATGGTAGAGAAGTTCAGAGCTGCGGCAGCGCGTGCTGTACGGGCGGGATTTGATACGATTCAGATTCATGGCGCACATGGATACCTGATCCACCAATTCCACTCACCACTTACGAATAGACGAGAGGATGAGTATGGCCAGGACCTCACTCGATTTGGCCGCGAGGTCATTCAAGCCGTAAAGGCTGAAATGCCAGAGGATATGCCGCTGAGTATGCGGATTTCTGCCCAGGAATACGTTGATGGCGGATACGGATTAGAAGAAAGCACTGCTTTTGCCCAGGAGTATCAGCAAGCAGGCGTAGATATATTCGATGTCTCGGCTGGAGGCGAAGGACCGATCTCTGCATCTGGAAGACCAGGTACTCACGCAGCATATCAGGTGCCATTGGCTCGGGCCATCAGCCGTGCGCTGAATGTTCCGACAATTGCTGTAGGAAGATTGGATGATCCGATTCTGGCGAACGCCGTGATTGGCAACGAGGATGCAGAATTGGTGGCTGTAGGAAGAGGCATGCTAAGAAATCCACATTGGGCTCTTGAAGCTGCGGTAGCTTTGGGGAAAGAAACAGAAGTTCCAAAACAATATCTCAGGGGATTCTGATATGTCCCATCCGTCAAAATGTAAAGGTGAATAAACATTACTCGACATTCTTTACTTTTGCAGTATAAAAGCCTATAATAAGTTTAACATCCTGCTGTGTACGTCACGGTCATTCGTTGTTTTGAACCAATGACATTGTCTAGGGAGATTTATACGATCAGCGGCTGACATGCCCTGTCAATTCTGACATGGGGACTTCAAATGCGTGATCTGCGATCACCCACCTGCTGAAGCAGGTTCAGAAGACACTATGGTCGGACGGCATCGGCGGGTTACATAAGTAATTCATAACGCCTCTGTTTGTTTGACAAACAGGGGTGTTTTTTGTATGCAACAATGATACACTATGAACTAGGAATATATCAGTCACCTATTCATACAACAGTCACTATACAACATTTAAGCGTTTGCAACAAAACGCAGCTAACGGGTGACGGGGTGATTGTGAAGGAGGAAGTGTGTTGTCGTTAAAAAGGACTCTTGTGGGGATCATTCGCAGTCACGAAAGCACTGGTGATCGTGTTAAAGACCCTTTGCTGAAGACACGGTATTACAATCTGCCAAGGGACAAGGCCTGGGAGGAAATCTCCTCGACGTTGAAGAAAATTCCGGGATACAAGGTGCTTCATGAGGTAGCTTCGGTAGGTGAGATTACCCTTGAGAAGCGTACGCCATTCGGAAGACAAATTGATATCACCGTATCCATCGTATCGGTGTCTCCTGTCAAGAGTGCAGTGGACATCTATTCAGCCTCTCGCGGATCATTAGGCGATCTGGGGGGGAACTATCGAATTATTCTGCATCTGTTCGGCGTTCTTGAGAAGAAGCTCGCTGCATACCGGATCGATCAGTAGTATTCGTCCGGATGTCGTGCTTGGATCAGGTTCAATAACAAGGACCTCAATGGCCCGCCACTGGTGGGTGATTGAGGTCCTTTTCCTAATTTTGAGGCAGCTTAATGTTAAGATAATCTACGAACAGTAGCCTAATAATTGGGTAGACCTATTAGATGGAGGCTGTGCCTGAATGTCAGCAAGCTGCTACAGCATTCAACTACAGCAAGGCTTTGACGGCTCCAATAGCCTTCTCATAATCAGGATGATCTGTCATTTCTGTCAGATATTCTACGTAAGCGATCTTGTCATCTGCGTCGATAACAAAGATAGAACGCATATCCAGATGGAATTCCTTAATCAAGACACCATACGCCTTACCGAAGGAATGCTCCTTGTAGTCAGACAACGTCACTACACGGTCAACTCCCGCAGAACCGCACCAGCGAGCTTGGGCAAAAGGAAGATCGACGCTGACTGTCAGCACGATAACCTCATCACCAAGGCCTCCAGCTTCTACGTTGAATCTGCGGGTCTGTGCATCACACACACCAGTATCGAGTGAAGGGACTACACTGATCAGCTTGATTTTGCCCTTGTAATCGGCGAGAGACACCTCTTCACCAAGGCTCTTATGTATCTTGAAATCAGGAGCAGCGTCCCCAACCTTTAACTCGGGTCCGATCAGAGTAATTGGATTGCCTTTAAAATGAGCTGCACCGCTACGTTCTTGTGTCATGTGTAACTCCTCCTTATTAATATTGGTTTGATTAAATTGTGTACAACCTATTATATCGAATTACAGTAAGGATGTCTAATCACGGGTAGGGATTGCATTGACCTAACACCATGGAATGATTGGTGATTCCTGCCCAAATCTATTATAATCCTATTATAAGGGCGTATTATGCTTCTATACGATTTTAAGCTGACGTACTTGCTTTTTGCCCACAATATATGGAAATATAGAAATGGAATGAATGTATGAATATGTAATATGTAATATGTATCTTTAATTGATTGAAATCGGGCACGTGGGAATGGAATTGAATCGGAATTGTAAAATGTTGCGTATACATGAATGTAGATTTTAATCTATGGAAAGAAGTGGTCACTTGATATTTCTACGCAATGAAAATTGGAGAAGTTATCTTCGCTACTATCCAGTCACCTGTCTGATCTTGCTGGCCAATGTGGTCATGCATCTGATTGTATTTTGGAACGGTGGCTCCCAGGACAATAGAGTCCTGCTGAGGTTCGGTGCGTTACTTAATATGCCACCCTACAGTGAGGAGCTGTGGCGTAACGTTACCTCGATGTTTCTGCATTCGGGGTTCGATCACTTGTTCTTCAACTGCTTTGCTATCCTGATCTTTGCACCGCCGCTTGAGCGCTGGCTGGGTCCTTCTCGATATCTCTTGCTATATTTACTGAGTGGGATTGTGGGCAATGTGTTATCCACGGCTTACTATAATTCCATCTCACAGCCTACCCTTTCGGTGGGGGCATCAGGGGCGATTTATGGTATTTACGGGGCCTTCTTGTATATTTCCTTACTGCAGCGGCAGATTATTGACGAGGCCTCTCGTAAGACGCTGTATGTACTGCTAGTAATGGGGGTTATCTTATCCTTCACCCGCACGGAAGTGAGCTGGATGGGGCATCTGGGTGGCTTGCTGGGCGGATTCTTTATCTATGGACTTATCATTCGGCTATTGAAGCTGCCGCGGCGAAATAAGTCATGACAGGCTATCATAGTATGATTCGTAGGAATTGCGCAATTACAGATTGGAGCGAATAATCCGGTGGAATTAAGACAACTTCAATACTTTGTCAAGGTAGCACAAAAAGAGCACGTCACCCAGGCTGCGGAGGAGCTTCATGTCGCCCAGTCAGCGGTCAGCCGTCAGATTCATCAGCTGGAGCAGGAGCTCGGCGTGAATTTGTTCATGCAAAAAGGGCGTAATCTCCAGCTTACCCCTGTAGGACAGCTATTCTGCAAACGTGTAGAGACAATCCTGAAGGATTTGGAGAGAGCGGTACTGGAGGCACATGAATTTTTGGACCCGGAGCAGGGGGAGATTCGAATCGGCTTTCCGCATAGCTTGGGAATTCACCTGATTCCTTCGGTCGTGGCTTCCTTTCGCAATCGTTATCCGAATGTGAAATTCAGATTCAAGCAAGGGATGTATCCTTCACTTATTCGTGACGTATTGTCAGGGGAAGTGGACCTGGCCTTCGTCTCGCCTTTCCCGGGTAGTCATGACCAACTGGCTGGTGATATATTGCTGACAGAGGAGCTGCACGCAATTCTGCCTCCGAATCATCCTCTGGCAAGCAAAGAAAGCATACAGCTGAGTGAGTTGAAGCATGAGAAATTCATCCTGTTCGGAAACGGTTACTCACTAAGGCCCATTGTCTGGGAGGCATGCCTGGAGGCAGGCTTTACTCCGGAGATTGCTTTTGAAGGGGAGGAGACGGATACCATCCGTGGTCTGGTAGCGGCAGGAATGGGCGTGAGCCTGCTGCCAGAGATGGCATTGTTCCAGACGAATCCGTTGCAGCCTGCCAAGGTGCGGATTACGGAACCCAAGGTAACTCGCAGCATAGGGCTTATTTATCGAACGACTGATAAGCTCCCGCTTGTGGCCCAATCCTTCAGAACTTTCTTGCTTAGCTATTTCGGAATCCTACATTGTGACAAAACGAAAACCCCGACCGATTAACCGGTCGGGGCTTTTTGTCATGATGTGTCACTAAGAATCATTGAATATCTAGTAATACTGAATGCCTTGGATGTTCTACATGTTCTAGACACTCAGAATACTCAATTGTGCACTTGTTACTATTCCCGATTGTTCAAGAAAATCATGACGTATCGGATCAGCTCCAGCAGGGAGATCAGTGCAGCGGCAACATACGTAAGAGCGGCTGCGTTCAGGACTTTGGCAACGCCACGTTCTTCATCGTTACGGATATATCCTTCGGATACCATAATCTCACGCGCACGATTGGATGCATTGAACTCGACAGGCAACGTGATCAGTTGAAACGCTACTGTAACACTAAAGAATAGGATTCCAAGACCGATGAGATTGAAGGCCTGGAAGATAAATCCACCCATTAGCAAGAATGGTGCAAGGCCGGATGCAAAGTTCACGATCGGGAAAATGCGGTGACGGAGCACCAGCATCGGATAGTGTACTTTATGCTGGATAGCGTGACCTACCTCGTGGCAGGCGACGGAAATGGCCGAGATGGAACGTTCGTAATATACCGGCTCGGATAGGCGAACCACTCGATTAATAGGATCGTAGTGATCCGTCAGCTTGCCGCGTACGGGCTCGATCGGAACATCATGAAGGCCGTTGCTGTCCAGCATATTACGTGCGACCTCGTAGCCGGTCAAGCCTGCCTGATTAGCGGTTGTAGCCCATTTGTTAAAGGTGCCTTTAACCCGAAACTGGGCCCATAAAGAGAATAGAAAAGCAATAATAATCAGGATAAACATCCCATCAAAATACATCTATACAGTCCTCCTTGATAAATGATGAGTGTAAATGCGCTCACATCATGGTACTTCGCTCCAGCAGATATTTCAGGGCCTCAATACAGGCTGCGCTCTGAGGCAGGAGTCCTGTAAGCACCTTGCGGGCCTGAACAGGCTTTAGCTCCTTCAACAAAGGCTGTAGCTCGTGTACCTCGCGTTCCAGCCGCTGCATGTGCATTTGCAGGCTCGTCAGCTTATCAGTGACCTCTTCTTCTCCACAGGCTTCGTTCCATTTATGGAGCGTCTGCTTAATCTCTTCAAGACTATATTTGTCTTGCTTCATCTGATTAATACGTTCCAGTCTGACGAGGGTTTCATCATTGTACAGTCTGTAATTCTTCAATGAACGCTCTTCGGGAGTAATTAGACCGAGCTTAGTATAGTAGTCAATGGTCCGTTCACTTACAGAGGCAATTTTGGCTAGTTCGCCAATTCGGTATAGCTTCTTATCCCCATGTGTCTCACCTCGCGGTTCTGATGAATCTAAAGGCCGAATAGCAGGCCTTCTGCTGCTATTAATGATACATGATCCACAACCATACAGTCAAACGTCATGGTATTTGCTCATGTCAGATATAGATGATTCCAAGTGCTTGGGACCAAGGTCCTGAAGTTATTTTTAAAACTTTTGAAAAATTCTCTTGTCAACTTTCTTATCTTCTGCTTATAATGACAATAAGAGTTTCATGAGATGTAAAGAAAGATAACATTTAGGGGAGTGTTTTGGATGAAGAAAAATTGGTTCATCACTTTACTCGCAGCACTGATGGTTATGGCATTTCCTGTCGCTGCATTCGCAGCTGAAGAGGGTCCTTCAACTGCTGAACTGCAAGCTGGCTTGAACTCTACTTTCGTATTCATAGCCTTCATGCTTGTATTCTTCATGCAAGCGGGCTTTGCACTATTGGAAGCTGGTTCGACTCGAATGAAGAATGCAGGACATGTCGCTGGTCGTACGGTATTGACACTGGGAGTATCGGCTATCTCATTCTGGGCACTGGGCTTCGGGCTTGGCTTCGGAAATGACAACGGCAATGGGTTCATGGGACTGACGGGCTTCTTCCTGAGCGGTACGGATGCAGCGCCATCCTTCGATTCCCTATCTGGACTTGATATTCCGATTACAATTATGTTCTTGTTCCACTTTGCCTTTGCAGCAATCTCACTGGCGATCGCATGTGGTGGTATGGCTGAAAGAGCCAAACTCAGCGTATACATTATCTTCGGGGTACTGTTCTCCATCATTATTTATCCAATCGTAGCGCACTGGGTATGGGGCGGCGGCTGGCTGACACAAATGGAAATGCAGGACTATGCTGGCTCCACGGTAGTTCACTTGACAGGTGCTACAGCAGCGCTGGTAGCTACCATTATGCTGAAGCCTCGCTTGGGCAAGTACAATAAAGATGGTAAACCTAACATTATCCCTGGTCACAATCAGGTCTACTCTATTCTTGGTGTAATTATTCTCTGGTTCGGCTGGTATGGCTTCAACCCAGGATCTGCAGTATCCGCTATGGGTGATGGATTCTTCGGTTATGTGGCATTGACGACGACCCTGGCGGCGGCGTCTGGTGCGATTGCGGCACTACTGACCTCCTGGGCAGTATTTGGCAAGGCTGATATTCCTAGCATGCTGAATGGTGTGCTGGCTGCTCTCGTAGCCATTACTGGCTCCTGTGCTTTCGTAGCTCCATGGGCGGCGGTTGTAATTGGTGCCGTGGCAGGTATTATTACGTTCTTCACAGCACAATGGGTTGAGAAAAAGCGTATTGATGATCCGATCTATGCATTCTCTGTGCACGGTGTTGCGGGGATGTGGGGAGCAGTGTCCACTGGATTGTTCGCAACTCCGACTCTGGTTGAGATTACAGGTGTAGGTAGACCTGGTCTGTTCTATGGCGGTGGCTTCACTCAGCTCGGCGTACAAGTGCTTGGTGTCGTTGGAACCTTCATCTTCGTAGTGGTTGTCACTGCAATTATCCTGGGTGCCATCAAGGCAGCTGTAGGAATCCGCGTAACTGAAGAAGAAGAAACGATGGGTCTGGATCTGAGTGAGCATGGGACTTATGGATATCCTGAGCACATGAAAATGATTAACGATTCGGAAAAACGCATGTAATCTGTAGTTAGTGGGAAGGAGGCGGACAGATGAATTCACAGGTACCTTACGACATCACTTTTCAAGCTGTGCTTGAGGCGAGTTCTGCTGCAGAACTTAGGCAGGTCCGAATTACGGAGCAGAACCGACTGAATGACATCCGTCCGTCGTTCTCCATGAAAGATTGGATGCATATCGTGAACACCTTGCATGACAAGATAGCCATAAGAGCTGTAGAACTATGTGAACAAGGGATGGTAGAGGAAGGTCTAGGCCTTCCTCCCGTCCCTTATGCCTTTATAGCCTTTGGAAGTGCTGGTCGGTGTGAATCCACTTTATGGAGCGATCAGGATAACGGGATGATTATTAGTGATGAGCCTAATCCCAATAAAGAAGAATATTTCGCGCTCTTTGGTAGCAAGATCTCCAATCTGCTGGAGGGACTGGGGTATGCCAAATGTGAGGGAAAGGTCATGTGCTCTGAGCCTCTGTGGCGCAGGACGATAACGGAGTGGAAAGGGCAGTTGTCTGAGTGGGCTGGTGATTTCAGCTGGGAACCGATCCGTTATCTCATTATTGCCTCGGATATGAGGCACATAACTGGCGATGGAAGTCTGTCTCAGGCGTGGAAGCAGCAGTTCAGCGAACTGTTCAAGCAGCAACCGCGACTGCCAGAGGCTATTCTACGCAACACTGTCAAGCATAAGGCTACACTTAACGTCCTTGGCCAGATCGTGACGGAGCGATTCGGGGAGCATGCAGGAGACTTCGATATTAAATATGGTTGTTACATTCCGCTGGTTAATGCAGTCAGGTACATGGCCTTGCAGGATGGTGTGGAGGAGACATCCACATTGGGACGATTGCAGAAGCTTCGACTGCTGGACCCGGCCAATCCGCTACTGGATTCCTGTGAACGCGCCTTTGTCATAGCTCTTCAGCTCAGGGCAAGCACACCTTACGAGAATAGAGAGGGGCTATTGTTCAGCAGTGGATATATTCCAGTCAAACAGCTAAAGCAGCGCACGCTGTGGTATGAACTTCGAGAGAGTCTGGGCATCGTCAAACGTCTGCACAGAGTGCTGCAACGCCAGCTTCGATTTATGGAAAGGAGAGCCACATGAAAGAGCAGGTAAGGGGCAACGGAGGTTTTTGGAGTGCTTTTAGACGCGGTGGGATGCCCTCTGCAATTGCTTCGGTTCTTGGAGCCCCTACTGCTCAGCAAATGGCGTTCATTCGTCAACTGACGAGAGAGCAGCGCCGTTCAGAATCGCTCAGGGTTCCTCTGAAGGAATTGGAGACGGTAGTATTTGATCTGGAGACAACAGGGTTCTCCGCACAGCATGGGGATGAGATTCTATCCTTTGGTGCAGTGCGAGTCGTTGGAGATACCATTGTTGAGAAAGAGCAATTCTATAGTCTTGTTAATCCGAATACGGACATTCCTCCCCATATCTCAGAGCTTACAGGCATAACCCAGGAAATGACGACAGATGCTCCAGCATTGATTGATGCCTTACATGATTTTATGTCCTTTGTAGGAGGCAGTGTACTGGTTGCGCATGCCAGCTCACATGATAAGGCTTTTCTAAATGCAGCGCTATGGAAGACCTCCAAGGTACAGCTGACACATAGAGTGATTGATACGATGATGCTGGCGCGTTGGCTGGAGCCACAGCCTGGCAATTATAATTTGGACGACCTGCTGTTATCGAATGGCATTCCAATTCAAGGAAGACATCACGCACTAGAGGATGCACTTATGACGGCACAGCTATGGGTGCTCTACATGCAGGAGCTCATGGAGCGTGATGTTATGAATTTGGCAGATCTATATAATCAACTTAGTCATGCTTAAGCTGGATTGGTTCGAGGCCAAGCTGCAGGTCGGACTTGGGGATGACACTGTAGCAATTGATATGTAAGTTGGGTTCAGCTTCATCAGAGAGGCCAATAATGAGATAGGCGTATATCAACTGACCGAAGAGCTGCAGATCCCTCAGATCACGAGGAGATGGTGTAGGTGCGGATGAAGGGTGAGAATGGAATATACCCAGCATTCGGTTCTGATGCTGCATCGCAAGTCTAACCCAGGTGTGTGGCTCTAGCTCAAAATGGTGCAGCGGGTCAGGCGCTACGTTGCGAACGGGGAGGACCTCCTCGATTTGCATGCCGCCCGCTGCATATTTTCCAAGCAACACACCGCAAATTTCTGTCGGTTGGTGCTGCTGTGCCAGGTGCTTCAGCTGTGTGAGCATAGCATGATTCATCTGCACATGCGCTAGGCGCCGTAAGTGATTTGCCATGTTGTACCCCTCTCTTTTTTTTCTTGAAGGCTCCATACTTCATTTAGTATGGAGTCATTTTTTTATTAAAGGAATGGGCAGGATGATGTCAACATTCTTTTTATAATAGCATGTCACGAATATTCTTGTATGCTCATAGAAACGGGAGAGGCTGGGCATACTAGCTGGCGATCAAAAGTATGAGGAGAATTGCCATGCTAACCAAGCGTCTGTCGATACACAATAAGGCTCCAGTTACTAAATGGTCCGTCTGTGTGCTACTCATTGGTATAAGTACTCTGGTATTCAGTAGACCTGTAGATGCTTATATAGCCCCGATAGTCTCAATAGCTGGGCAGTCATTCGGTGAAGTAATTAGTGATGATCATTCGCTTGGTCGAAGTGATTCAGAGGATGCCATCCCAGCTATTGAGCTCGGTAAGAGACGACATGCTAGTGCAAAAGAAGAGGGACACTCAGGGTCAAAGGATGAATTGCATCAAGCTCTGGGGAGTGCTGAACCAACTGCAGCTTTTGTGTGGGCAGGCCAACATGTTCCTGCTTTTGCGGCTCAAGGGAAGGAAGGCTTTATGCTGCAGCCCGGACAACAGGCTCCGTCCTTTCAGCTAGAAGGAATTAATGGGGACAGCTATTCTCTCTCAAATAAACCTGTTAAGCCTGTGCTGATTAATTTCTGGGCCTCCTGGTGTGATCCTTGTCGACTTGAGGCTCCGATTCTGAATCGCCTGTACGATCAATATCATTCCAGGCTGGAGATCTTTGGGGTGAATGCCACAAAGTATGACCGCCAAAAGGATGCAAAGCAATTTGTCGCGTCTCTGGGCCTAAAATATCCGATATTAATGGATCAAAAGGGTGAGGTTTTCAGCACGTACAAGGGGATGGCCTTCCCGATGAGTATTCTTGTCGGTACGGATGGCCGGGTTAAAGAGGTCATGCTGGGTATGTTCCATGAGGAGGAGCTGGAGGCTAGAATTCTAAAGGTGCTAGATGCTGAGAAACAGCTAGTACCTTGACCATGATCAAATGGGATGGAGAAAAAACAAGCCGAGAAAGCAAGGTACGTTCCTTGCCTCTCGGCTTGTTGCTTGTATGTCACACAACTGCTACGGTCACAATTACTCGGATAGTCCATAATTACAACGCTGACATTGACTTAATGTAGAGATGGGCTACTAGTGATTGACTATACCGCGCTTGTGGACGGACAGGTTCCCATCTTCGACTTCAGTAAGCTCTTCAGCCAGCAACGCATGACGGAAGCTGTCCACCAGCGCCTCCCAGCTCGCTTCGATGACGTTCCCTGATACACCGACTGTACTCCAAGCGTGCTCATAATTTTTGGATTCAATTAATACGCGTACCTTGGCTGCTGTGGCATCATTCTCATCCAGAACACGCACCTTATAGTCAGACAGGTGCATCTCGCGAAGAGAAGGGAAGTATTGAACCAATGCTTTACGCAGTGCGTTATCGAGTGCATTTACGGGTCCGTTACCTTCTGCGGCAGTGTAAACGCTGGTTCCTCCAACATTCAGCTTAACGAACGCTTCAGAGACTGTTGGCCGGCCAGCAGACTTTTCCACTAGCATCTTGAAGGATTCGAAGGCGAACAGCTCCTTGACCTCTCCACTAGCTTCACGAATTAGCAGCTCCAATGATGCATCTGCCCCTTCGAACTGGTAACCCTGATGCTCCAGATCCTTGATCCGGTCAATGACGCCCCGAGTATCCGGACTGGTCGGGTCCAGTTCAATGCCCATGTCCTTCGCTTTGGACAGAATATTGCTCTGACCAGCCAGCTCGGATACGAGGATTCGCTGCTTATTCCCGACTAATTCAGGTGCAATGTGCTCATAGGTACGGGAGTCGCGCATAATGGCGGATACATGAATACCTCCCTTGTGAGCAAACGAAGCATTACCAACGTAAGGCTGGTTCACAGGCATGTTCACATTTGCGACTTCGCTGATGTAACGAGCCGTGTTGGTGAGCTGCTTCAAACGCTCCTCCGGGATACAGTCATAGCCAAGCTTGAGTTGCAGATTCGGAATGACAGAGCACAGATTCGCATTTCCACAACGTTCACCCAGACCATTGATGGTCCCCTGTACCTGTCTGGCCCCTGCTTGCACGGCACTTAGCGTGTTGGCTACAGCAAGCTCACAGTCATTGTGGGTATGCACGCCGAGATGAGCAGTCGTGAGCTGTCCAGTCAGCTTGGTTACGATGTCATGCACCTCATGAGGCATGGTGCCTCCGTTGGTATCACACATAACGACCCAGTCAGCTCCAGCCTCCTCAGCCTTCTTCATAACTGCTGCCGCATACTCTGGATTGTGCTTGAAGCCATCAAAAAAATGCTCAGCATCGAAAATGACCTCCATGCCTCCTTGCTTCAGGAAGGCGATCGAATCATGAATCATGGCCAAATTCTCCTCCAGGGTGGTCTGAAGGGCGGTGTGCACGTGGAAATCCCAGGATTTGCCGACCAAGGTGGCGACTTGTGCCCCCGACTCCAGAATCCGTTGAAGATTGGCATCCTGTGCTGCTATGCTGTCCTTGCGACGTGTGCTTCCAAAGGCGACAATTTTGGCATCCAGTCGGAGTTCCTGAACTCGTTTGAAAAATTCAATGTCTTTACTGTTGCTTCCCGGAATTCCGCCCTCAATATAATGAACACCGAGTTCATTGAGCTTCTTGGCAATCTTCAGTTTGTCGTCAGCCGAGAGGCTGATGCCCTCCCCTTGTGTTCCGTCACGTAGGGTGGTGTCAAAAATAGAAATAACCCTTGACATCATGTTCCTCCTTGGAGATTGGCATGCAGCAGATCGCGTGGAAAATTCTGCTGTACAGCGTTTGTGTGTTAAAGAATTTTATAATTTTCGATTATACCAAGTAATTACGGAAAGTGTAACATAAATTCAGTAATTTAGGGGGACAATGCTCAGAAGATTGTGTACAATAGTGCTTATGGGAACAAAGTGCGAACAGATGCAAGTTCAGAAACTGACAATAAAGAAGGGATGCATGTGAGGAACGTCAGCGATTATTATCCCAAGGACGGACGGGTCATCCTGCATGTTGATATGAACGCTTTTTATTGCTCTGTGCACGCCGCAGAGGAGCCTGAGGTCTATAAAGGACGGCCTACGGCGGTTGCTGGCAGCAGCGAGCTGCGCAGGGGGATTATTGTTACCTGCTCATATGAGGCCCGCAAATACGGCGTTACTACAGGCATGGTCGTGCGAGAGGCGCTGCGACTCTGTCCTCAGCTCACGCTGATCAGGCCGAACTTCCAGCTCTACCGTCAGTATTCCAAGGCATTTATGAATATAGCCTACTCCTACACCCCGCTGCTGGAGGCTACGTCTATTGATGAATGCTATTTGGATATCAGCGGCTCAAGCCAGTTCGGCACGCCAGTCGAGATTGCTGAGGCGATGCAGCAGCGAATCCAGGATGAGCTGGGCCTTCCTTGCTCTATAGGCATTGCACCTAACAAGCTGCTGGCCAAGATGGGCTCAGATATGAAGAAGCCTAATGGGATTACCATCCTCAGGCTGCGGGATGTGCCTCGTGTGCTGTGGCCATTACCATGCTCACAGCTGTTCGGGATTGGACGCAAGACGGCTGACAAGCTACTGCGCATGAATATCCGTACGATCGGAGAGCTGGCGGTAGCTGAGGAGAAGCTGCTCATCGAGCAGTTCGGGGTGAATGGATCGTGGATGAAGCTTGCGTCTAATGGAATAAGCCATTCTCCCGTGAACCCGGTCCGCGAGCCGAATAAATCCATTGGACATGCGACGACACTTCCGCTGGATGTCAACAAACCTGAGGATATTCGGCGCATACTGCTGAACATTAGTGATCAGGTAGCTCGCCGCTTGCGAAGACAGGGACTGCTTGCAGGCGGAGTCCAACTCACGATGCGTACACCCGAGATGAAGACCTATACGCGATCGCATACGCTGGAGACGCACACCGAGGATGCGGAGCAGATTTATAAGGAGGCCTGCAGGCTGTACCAGCAGCATTGGAACAGCGACAAGCCCGTGCGTCTTCTCGGAATTACTCTCCAGCAGCTGATTCCCAAGGAGGAGGCAGCCGTACAGCTTGACCTATTTAGCTATGATAAGGCCCCTAAGAAGGAGAGTCTCATCAAGGTGATGGATACATTAAGGGACAAATTCGGAGAGAGCGCCGTGCTTACCGCTGGTATGCTGGGAGATGATCCATCCGTGCTGCTGCGTAATCCAAAGCTGCGAGGAACCTCGCTGCAGAAGGACAATCTGGAGACACCAGGATAAGGTTTGTACAGAAATCAATTGAATTTATAAGTCTATTGTATTAGAATGTTGTAGATAGAGTGTTCAAAAATAGTTAGATTGCCGGACCGGCATCGCACGGAGCAATGTAGATCTGGCTTTATTTATAGGAGGAAGAGAGCTATGGCTAAGTACACTTGGGTAGAGAAGGATACCTGTATTGCTTGCGGCGCTTGTGGCGCTACTGCACCAGACATTTATGACTATGATGATGAAGGTCTGGCAGAGGTAATTTTCAATGGCGATGAGAATAGAGGCGTAATCGCTATTGATGAAGACATGTATGATGATATGCAGGATGCATGTGATGGCTGCCCTACAGATTCCATCAAGATTGCTGACGAGCCTTTCAACAAATAAGAGCTTAACTGTTCATTACGATCAGTGTGTAAGGATAAGACATCTTTTGCCAAGCGGCGAGGGGTGTCTTTTTGCTTATGGAAATTCAGGCGCTTGTGACCGATATACTGATATAGAGGTATTTTTAGATAAAAGAATTTATAATTCTTTAGTGGGCTGAACCATTCGATTATCGCAAGAAAAACATCCATTAAACGCAGTCTGTCTTCTGAGAAAGCACCTCGATAGACGTTTTTCCTATGAACCGGGACTACAATCCATACGTCCTTCAGTAAGGATATACAGGACATGAATACGAATAGGAAAGTTATCAGCATACATAGCATATCTAAGCCTGAAGTGGTCGTGGAGGTCGATTATGAACAATCCGAATGAGTTGAAAGCGTATGTAAAAAAGCATCCTGACAATAAAATGGGATGGTATCTGCTGGGGAAGGAATATGAGCGCAGCGGGCAGGCCGGGAAGGCCAATTATTGCTTCAATCGGTCGGGGGAAGTATTCGAGGCCTTCGAGCGTAAGCAGGTTCCGGCTGACGTCCTGCTGGATTATCAGAACAAGCTGGAAGAGATGGCCAAGGAAAAGGCTCGAAAGCATACCCGTTATCGTAAAATGCTGGTGGCGTGTATCCTGCTGCTCCTCATGCTCGTTCCGTCATCTTATGCGCCTGGTCTTGCTCGATTCCTGAGCGAGACAGCCTTAACGGCGGAGAGCGGATCAACCCGTCCGAATGATACGGAAGTAGCAGTGCCTGCGGGAACAACATCAGGGGGGAAGGGAGGAGCCGGCGCTGGATTGGACATGCCTGCTGAGGCGTTCACAGCTATCAATTCGGCCAAAGGCAAGGATGGAGCTCGCATCATCAGCCTGCTGAAGAGGCAAGGCTCGCTGCCGGAGCAGACCATTGTCCTTGGTATGAGAGAAGACAGTGGCTGGCTCCTCTGGGATCGACAGCTGAAGCCTGCTGTCACATTAACCAAGGCAGGTGAGGGACGGACTGAGGTTCAGTCCTATGACCCGGAGCAATGCAGCTGTGAGCCGCCTTCCCCTTCCATATCTACTGCGAAGGTAGCTGCCTGGTCAGTTGGACAGGAGGAGCTTGCGGTGCTAAGTAGTGCGATGATGGCATACCGAACAAAGCACGGCAAGCTGCCCGAGAGTGCTGGTGAGATGATGGGCGATTTTCCAAATAATCTGTTATACGGAACTACACCTGCAATGGAGACGGCTTTCAAGCCGATCTATCGGCAGTTGGCTGCACGGGAGCAGAGCCCGGGGGTATCAGTCCAGCCTGATGGAGATGCGCTCCAGCATCCCACGCTCGCTGCGACGCTTGACGCACAACCTTTCTTTGATGAACCGCTACGTATCGTCGTGGATAAGTCCAAGCATCGGTTAGCTGTGGTTAGCGGGGACGTGCTGATCAGGAATTACAGGGTTGGTCTGGGAGGAGACAAGACACCAGAGGGAACATTCGTCATCTCCGATAAGGTTGTTAACCCAAACGGAAAATCGAACGGGGAGTTCGGCAGCAGAGGCATGCAGCTCTCGGATACGAATTATGCCATCCATGGTACGAATGAGCCGAATAGCATCGAGAAGGATGAATCACTCGGATGTATCCGCATGACCAAGGCGGATGTAGAGGAGCTATTTGCACTTGTACCAGCCGGTACGTCAGTTGAGATTTTGCAAGGGGCGGGGCTGCCCGATGAGGTGCGTGCCCCCGAAATCCGGTACACCAGCAAACCGATGGGTGACCAGACTAACCCCCGCAAGGTCTATCACTGGCTTCACTGAACCGCGCGATTGGCCAGCAGTATAACGATAACGATTAACAACACGAGCCCGACGAAGCTGGCCGCAGTCCACATGATGGCCTTGCGGTTCACTTCCTCCTTTTTCTTCTGCATGGTAGGTGGCTTGCGTTTCACAGACATCGGATACCCTTCTTTCTTGTGATAGGTCAATATAACATCATTGTAAACGCTTTGCAGACAGGCTTTCAACAACGAACCTGTGAATTACAGTGATTGAAATGACTTTCTTTTTCCATTAGAAAAAGCTAAACTGTTTCTTAGAAGTCTTGTTCCCGTGGGGAGCAAGACGGATTAGAACGGAGTGGATGAGTTGCTGTATCAAAATTTTGCGAAACCCTTCTTTTTTAAAATGGACCCCGAACGGGCCCATCATGTGGTGATGGATGGCATGAGGCAAGCTGCACGGCTGCCTGGCGGAGCATCCCTGCTGCGAGCAATGTACGGTGTCAAGGAAACGGACGATATGGCTCAGGAGCTGTGGGGACTACATTTCCCCAATCCCATTGGTCTTGCGGCAGGCTTGGACAAGAATGCCGAGGCCGTGGAGGGCTTCTCTTCGATTGGCTTCGGATTCATGGAGGTAGGTACAGTAACTCCGCTTGCACAGCCTGGCAATGAGCTACCTCGCCTGTTCCGTCTTCCACCAGATCGCGCGCTGATTAACCGTATGGGCTTCAATAATGAAGGGACCCAGCAGATGGCCAGCAGGCTGTCAGCGTTGTACGAACATAGAATTCCCGTCGCCGTGAATATCGGCAAAAATAAGATTACCCCCAATGATGAGGCATATAAGGATTATGAGAAATGTATTTCCTCATTATACCCGTATGCTGATTTTTTTGTGGTCAATATCAGTTCTCCGAATACACCGGATCTGCGCAAGCTACAGCATGGTGATGATTTGAGCATTTTGCTGCAAGCCGTGAAGAAGCAGATGAATGTAGAAGCTGAGCGCTATGGCAAGGCAAAAGCAGTATTGGTCAAAATTGCGCCGGATGTCACAGACGAAGAGCTTGAATATATGACTGCGGCTATCAAGGATAGTGGTGTAGACGGAATTATCGCTACGAACACGACAATCTCCAGAGATGGACTCACGCATCCCAATGCCAAGGAGACCGGCGGTCTGAGCGGCATTCCAGTGCGCGAGCGCTCAACAGAGGTCATTCGCAAGGTGTACCGCCAGACGGGAGGCAAGCTGCCCATTATTGGCGTCGGCGGTGTATTCGATAGTCAGGATGCATACGATAAAATAAGAGCAGGGGCAAGCCTGGTCGAGATCTACACAGCTCTGATCTATGAAGGTCCGGGAGTGAACCGTGCTATTATCAGTGGGCTGCGTGAGCTGCTGAGACGTGACGGTTATTCTCATATCCGTGAGGCGGTAGGAGCTGATCATAACTAGGCTGGAAGGATAGACAGGAGGCAAGGAGATTTATGGACGGAAGAGATTGGGGAACATTTTTGCTCCCGTACGAGCAGACCGTCGAAGAGCTGAAGGTGAAGTTCAAGACGATGCGTGCGGAATTGAAAAAGCGTGAGGAGTATGCACCGATTGAATTTGTAACTGGTCGTGTGAAGAAAATCTCCAGCATTCTAGACAAGGCTGATCGACTACAGGTGCCACTCGATCAGATCGAGCAGGGCATCGAGGATATAGCCGGTATCCGGATTATGTGTCAATTTGCGGAGGATATCCGCAGGGTGGCTGAATACATCCGACGGCGTAAGGACCTCACTGTCCTCTATGAGAAGGATTACATCACTAATTATAAAGAGAGCGGCTATCGCAGCTTCCATATGATTATTAAGTACCCAGTACAGACTGCGCTAGGACAGAAGATTGTGCTGGCTGAAATCCAAATTCGCACCCTCGCAATGAACTTCTGGGCTACCATCGAGCATTCACTTAGCTACAAATATAGAGAGAGCTTGCCTGAAGAGATGAGAAATCGTCTGAAGAAAGCGGCTGAGGCGGCCTTTATACTCGATAATGAAATGTCAGCCATTCGTCTGGAGATTCTAGATGCGCAGAAGGCGTTCGAGGATGATGCGAATATCGTCTCCAAAGTGCTTGCAGTCATGCACAGGCTGTATTTCCATCACAAGGTGAGTGAAGCGATTGAAGCACAGCAGCGCTTCAATGAGCTATGGGTGCAGCGTGATATGGACGGCATGAAGAAGCTGTTTGACGATATCCGGGAGATGCTGGATCAGGGGAAAAATGAAGAGGAACGGGACGAGGTATAGTTATGCCTGCTAAGTATGATCGACTGTATCTTGCTTATCTGATCTACTTCAATCGAGACCATGATTACTTCGAGTGTCATGAAGTGATGGAGGAGCTGTGGCTGAAGCAAGACCGAGACCCTGTCCTTAAGGGCTTGTTGCAGGTCGCCGTCGGGTTGTTTCATTTCCGGAACGGGAACATCCGCGGCGGGCTCATGATGCTGCAGAGCGCACGTGAGAAGCTCCAGAAGGCGTCACCAGAGATAACAGCCGGGCTGGGCATCGATCTGATCCGGCTCTTGTCTGACGTCCAGAGTTATATAGCACAGTTGGAACGCCTTGGCTCACGACTGGAGGCACAGGCTGTCTATGAGGATATGACGATTCATATTACCGATGAGAACCTGCAGCACAAGCTTGACGCGATGGCTCCCTCTCTTCAAGTCAACATTCCGCAGCAGCGTGTTCCACAACGTGGGCCCAAGCATGAGGAGCGTCTGCAGGTGCTCGCTAGCAGGGAATCCAAGGGAGCTGAGACGAACAGAAAGAGCCAGGCATAGGGCTGGACGCAGGTCAAGCCTAGTCAGGTATTCAGTACAAAAAAAGACCGATTCAAGGCTGGGTAGCCCATTACGGGGCTGTCCTTGTGAGCCTTGTCGGTCTTTTTGAAGTCTATACGAGTCTTGCTTAAGAGGATACCATCTTGGAATTATGCCTCAAAGCTTAACGGATGCTGGATGAATGAATCAGGACCCTGCGGGCTTATGCTTCGCAAAGAATTCCTTGAAGTCCTCCAGCTGGTAGCCGTTATCGCCAGCTGTCTCTTGCAGACCACCTACCATGCGTTCTTTTTCAACGCCATTTTCATAATAGACAAGCGTAGGGGTGTACTCGATCTTGTATTGATTCCAGCCTTCTTCGAATTCACGAAGATTATACTGGGGGAGATCTATGCCAGCATCCTTGGCCAATGGCATGAGCTCAGGAGTGGTCACACGACAATGCGGGCAATCTGAGGCAAAGAAGTACACAAAGAAGCTCTCTTTGTTATCAATCTTGCTCTTCATTGCGGCAGGCAGGATAATATTCTGGTAATTCGGATCGTTCAAAATCTCGCGGGTAGCCGGGTTCATGGAAGATACGGACTTGCCGTATAGTTCATTCTTGGTTCCGGAGTTCAGCCCGATCAGTAAGCCGATCAGTATCGCTAGTACCGCAAAAAAGCTGATAACAGGTACAAGCTTCTTGTTCTTAGATTTCAATACAATCTCTCCTATCTGGCTTGTATATAGTATATGTCAACAATGACGATCTCATTATACAACATTACAGGCTGTAGTGAAACAAGCATCCGAAATCTAGCTGGAACTAGACCAATGAACAGTGCATGATGGAGATTTGATATTCCGAATGCTATATTAGAGCATGTGTAACTTTTGCTAACAAACCAATATTCATATCACCAAGAACAGGATGATTACATTATGGGCGTACAGCTCCCATCAACATTTATAGAGAGAATGCATCAGCTACTGGGCAAGGAATTCGATGACTTTATGTCCACGTATGACCATACCCCTCATGCAGGCCTGCGGGTCAATGAACTTAAAATTTCCTTGGATGAATTCGCGAAGCTGGCTCCGTTCGAGCTTAGACCCATTCCGTGGTGTGAGACGGGGTTCTATGTGCCTTATGGGATCAAGCCGGGGCTACACCCTTATTATCACACCGGACTGTACTACATTCAGGAGCCAAGCGCTATGGCCCCGGTTGAGCTGTTGGCTGTTCAGGAGCATGATCGGGTGCTGGATCTATGTGCTGCTCCTGGAGGTAAATCTACCCAGATTGCAGCGAAGCTTCGAGGGACAGGGGTACTGGTGACGAATGACATTCATGCGGATCGAACCAAGGCGCTTACCAAAAATATTGAGCTATACGGCGTGCGCAATGCAGTTGTTCTGAACGAACAGCCAGAGCGGATCGCTGCGGCATTTCCGGCTTTTTTTGATAAAATCCTGATCGATGCTCCTTGCTCGGGTGAAGGAATGTATCGTAAGGATGAGGATATGGTGAAAAGCACTGTCACAATTGCGGATTGTGTCATCATGCAGCGTGATATTCTCCATTGGGCAGCGAACATGCTGGCGCCTGGGGGAACGATGGTCTATTCGACTTGCACCTTTGCGCCTGAAGAGAACGAAATGATGATTGCGGAGTTTTTAAATACGCATCCAGACTACAGCATCGTTGAGGTACCGGTGCGGCACGGATTTGCTTCAGGCAGACCCGATTGGATACCAGCAAGCGATCAGAGTGCTGGAGATGCATTGGCTGGCACAGTCAGACTATGGCCACATCGGCTGGAGGGTGAAGGGCACTATGCTGCTGTGTTGCGCCGTAATGGCGGAGCAGAAGCTTCACCTGAGACTCATGGGACGATGGAAGCATCCTCGGTGCTCGATTTGCCAGATCATGCTGGATTGGAAGCTGAGTCTGGTATATCCAGTATGCCAGACTCAGCCATAGCCTCAAAATCAAGGTCAACAGGGAATCTGTCTAGTGCTGCACAGTCTGTACGGGGCTCAGAGGATTCTATGCGGGTCCGCAAGGGTAAAGGTGGACCTGCCCGTCATGGTACACAAGCAGAGCTGGAGCGAGGGCAGAGCAGGCATGGCCGAAGCAAAGGTGCGGCAAGCTCCAAGCAGCGTAGTGGCTCAGGAGCGAGCCAACGATCGGGTCGAGAGAAGGAACAGGCATCACTCACTTCCTACGATGAGTTCATACAAGAGCAGCTTCATTTGACCCTTCCAGGCGAGACGATTATGTATGGTGATCGCATCTATCAGTCTCCCTTGTCTTCTACCCGACTGGAGGGCCTTAAGGTAGTCCGACCAGGCTGGTACATGGGTAAGCTGAAGAATGGTCGCTTCGTGCCCTCACAGCCACTTGCAACAGCACTGCGTTCGCAGGAGGCAATTCGGGTTATTACGCTGGATTCCCGTCAGCCTGAGGCTGTACGCTACCTTAAGGGAGAGACACTGGAGATACCAGCTGACCGGATAACCTATCCTCACGGGAATGAGCGAGGCAGCAAGGGCTACACACTGATCTGCATAGATGGCTACGCAGCAGGCTGGGGCAAATGGCAGAACGGCATGTTGAAGAATGAATATCCTTCCGGCTGGAGGTGGACCTCAGTATGAGTGGACAAGACAATAATAAGGCAGATATCCAAGGAAGTACCGCACGTAACCCGAAAGGCAAGCAGACCCAGCGTCTGGATAAAATATTGAGCCATATGGGGATTGGTACTCGCACAGAGATCAAAAGAATGGTTAAGCAGGGTGCCGTGACTGTGAATGGGGCGGTGGTCAAGGATAGTGGGATGCAGGTGCATCCTGTGGACGATCAGATCGAGGCTGCCGGGCAGATCGTCCGATTCAAAGAATTCATCTATCTGATGCTTCACAAGCCGCCAGGCGTAGTCTCGGCTACAGAGGACTTGCGGGAGCGGACAGTAGTGGATCTGCTGGCGGAGGAGGACCGACAGTTCTCTCCTTTTCCTGTAGGGAGACTCGACAAGGATACAGAGGGTCTGCTTCTGCTCACTAATGATGGCAAGCTTGCTCATGAGCTGCTATCACCCAAGCGTCATGTCCCGAAGAGGTATGAAGCCACTGTACGAGGGGATGTAAATGCAGAGGACATTACTCGATTCAGCGAAGGGGTAACTCTAGATGACGGCTACGTAACGATGCCTGCCGAGTTGACTATTCTGAGGCAAGAGCAGGATGAGGATTCTGACTCCGTCATATCATATATAGGGCTCATCATTCATGAAGGGAAGTTCCATCAGGTGAAGCGAATGTTCGAGGCTGTAGGCAAGAAGGTAATCTATCTGAAAAGAACAGATATGGGCTCGCTCCATCTTGACCCAACATTGCCCATCGGCACTTATCGGGAGCTGACGGATGCTGAATTAAGTCTGCTGCAGCGAGAAGAAGCTACGGCAGAATAGGTGGATGGGCCAAAGGAAGCTTACAGGGTGGATGAACTGTAAATGCAAACGAAAAAACACATCGAAAAAACACATAACAGGGTTATAGCCCTGTCATGTGTCGTAGTCCTTTCGGCAGACGGTTCTTGAGCTGTCCTCCGCTTGCTTTGGCCCAGCCCAAAGGGATACCGTCAGCGCTGACGAGTACCCAGCCTTGAAGTGGCAGGTCTGTATTCAGCGTCTCGCCCTTCAGATAGGCTTGGACCTGCTCAGATGAAGCAGATAGCAAGCAATGCTGAGCAGCCTGCTCTGGAAGAAGTGCCAGAGCCAAAGCGTGTGCAGGCTCGAAGCGCCCTTTCTTAGCCTCACCCAGATGTAAGCCAGGTCGTGGAAGCTTGAGCCCCTTCATCTCCGCGTCGTGCAATCGGATTCTAGCTCCGTCGGGAAGGTAGTAGAGCGATTCACCGAACAGTAGCGGACGACCAGGACCCAAGGTGAAATCCTTCAATGCTTCAGCTGCCCAGTCCTGGTAAGCCCGCCATGCATGCTCAAGCTCCCGGCTCCCCATGCGGCTGTCATGCTTTTTCGCCTTTGTCGGACGGATATGCCGCTCACGATCCTCTCCTGACTGGGAGGGCTCGTCAGACCGTTTGTGGAGTACAGCAACGAAGTGACCCTCCCCGCGTTCCAGATGCGGCCAGACTCTTTCTGTATGGAGCAGCTCCATATCTGGATATTCCGATACGAGCCAATCCATCATTCCCTCATTTTCAGTCTGGTTAAAGGTACAGGTAGAATAGGCAAGCGTGCCCCCGGGCTTAAGCAGTCGGTGTACCTCGTGTAAAATATCCTGCTGGCGAGATGCGCACATCTCTACTAGCCCCGGATTCCAATCTCTAACGGCATCAGGGTCCTTACGGAACATCCCTTCACCAGAGCAGGGGGCGTCTAGCATAATCCGATCAAAGCTGCCGGCAAAGCGAGCTGACAAGCCTTCAGGCGTGCTGCTGGTGACGATGACATTCGCCAGTCCCATTCGCTCTACGTTCTCTGCCAATACCTTGGCTCGCGCCGGGTGGATCTCGTTGGAGACGAGCAGACCATGACCACCAAGCTTGGCAGCAATATGTGTCGTCTTTCCTCCAGGAGCAGCAGCCATATCGAGCACAGTCTCGCCGGGCTGAGGGTCAAGCAGCTCTACGGCAGACATGGCGGACGGCTCCTGAATATAGTAAAGTCCTCCTGTATGATACGGATGCTTGCCTGGACGAACAGGCTCCTGATAGTAATAGCCTTCAGAGCACCAAGACACCGGAGCTAACTGCCATTCCTGAATGAGCTGTTCACGCAGTTCGGGCGTTATTTTTGCAGGATTCAGGCGTATTCCCTGTACCCTTGGCTGATGGTAGCTATCGAGAAAAGCAGGAGCCTCGCTACCTAGTAGCTCTGTGATTTGCTGTATATAAGCGCCAGGAAGCGGCGGCTTGTCTATATTCATTTCCATTTACTCCTTTGCGATCTACATTTAATCCCATACAATTTCATGCAATTTCATACAACCCGTACAAATCTATACGAATTCATACAATCCGTAGTTCGATCAGCTATCGAATCGTCTTATAGTCTGTTACTTTATTTTTGCCTGTCGTCTTGGAGTGATACATGGCCGTATCGGCCTGATGCACCAGTTCATCGGGCGTCACCCCACTCTTGATAACACTATAGCCAACACTAATCGTGACGATGCTCTCTGCTTCTACCCGGGCACGAATACGCTCAGCGACAGCCCCCGGCTTCGCCTTCTTATCAACAATCATGGCAAGAAGCTCTTCTCCGCCGTAGCGGCCAGGAATACCGATATTCTCGGTCTCCTCAGTAATAATCTCAGCGACTTGTTTCAGCACCTCGTCAGCACGGGCATGGCCTTGCGTATCATTGAGCTTCTTGAAATTATCAATATCGCAGAAGATAACCGCTAGTCGCACGCCTTCCTCAGCATAACGCTTCAAGCGCATACCAAAGTATTTTCGGTTGAACAGACCTGTTAAGCCGTCCGTAATCGAAGTGCGATAGATGTGCTGGAGCAGCTCTACGATTCGTTGGAACAAAATGAGGAATAGAACAAGATAATAGAGCACCCGCAGGTGCTGCATATGTACAATGATGGCAGGAGGAACGGTAAGCTGTGCCCAGGTATCGGCGATGACCCACAGTGCATAGATCAGCAGACTAATCAGGTATTTTCCTTGTTGTCCGATTCGTGGCATAATCCATAATAGACCCCATACGATAACCAGCAGACGGTGGGTTTGACTAAAGATCAGCAGCCCAGGGTCCTTCCAGCTGGCAGGTACTGATGGAAGGAGGACACAAAGAACAGGTGGTACTAGTAGCAGCACAATAAAGGTGCTAAAGGTCCAAAAGAATTTTGCGTTCGACTTCCGATACAACTGATAAACGGCCCCGTTAATCAACAGGAAGGCGAGCGACTCCAGCACAGCGATCCACGAGGAATCATAGCGTGGGGATAGGCTTGTTGCCGAGTAGAGATGGTAGCTCTCATAAGCAATCACAAACAGCCCAGCTGCAATAAAGTACAAATAGGCTTTTTTTCGCTGCTTGCCGTACATCATTATACACATACACAACATGATGAATAGAATACATAGACCGGCAACAGCCGCAATGACGGGTGGAAGCCACACGGACATGGCCCACGGAGTAGATAACAGCTTCACGAATTCACGGCTCCCACGTGCGTTACACGCAATAAAAGTACAGCATATTCCATAAAACCTGCTGAGGATCGACGCCGGGTGTTGACCAACGCAATTCCTCAGGTTCTATTGCTTGGCTCGTTCCAATCCGATACAATTAATTGTATTTATGCCGATCCGGAGAACTGCTGTCTGGATTTCCAATATATCATGTTTTCAGAAGCTATGAAAAGTCAATATAGACGGCTACAGCTGGATATTTTGGAGCATAACGCTCCGGGTTCCAGCATTGCTTGAAAGGGGAAGCACGTCATGAAATTGCTACAGGCACTCTTTTTCCCTCCCGAGCAGCCGGGGGGCGTATCATCCATGATTCCTTATTTGCAGGAACGATTCACGGCTCCGCGCTGGGAGATGGAGCTCTTCTCATTACCCAAAAGAATCCGCAACAAGGGTCAGGAAGAGGTACAATTCGATACGTTCGATTGGACGGAATTCACTGACAGTGCGATTGTCCAGAAGTACATCCAGACCTACCGTGATTATTTGTGGTGGACGAAATTGCGCATTCATACTCCATATGATCTGGTTCATGCCCATCATCCCATTGCGGGCCTGGCCATGAAAGCAGTGTTCCCTCATACCCCTCTAATTCAGACGATACACTCCTCCTATGAGCGGGAGCTGATTTTGAACGGAAAGATTGTGGAAGGGGGGCCTGAGCATCAATTCCTGATCTCGATCTATCGTGAACTGGAGCGCAAGACGGATCGAATGCTGACCGTGTCCGGCTCCTTTCGTAATTATATGAGTCCTTATGTAGATCATCATGAGCGAATTCAGATTATACCGAACGGCTATGATGAACGGCGTTTCAAACCGATTCCTCACGAAAATGATGTGGCCCAACTAATTACAGTATGCCGGCTTGTCCCCGCAAAGGGCATTGATACGCTGCTTAAGGCCTGTGCGGAGCTGAAAAAGCGGGGAGTCGACTATGTATTGCACATTATCGGGGATGGTCCTATTCGCCCGGAGCTTGAGCAAATGGCGCAGGAGCTTGGTATATATAATGAGACAATCTTCTACGGCTACACCCTGCACCCGGAGGAATTCATGCCCTTCTTCGATATCTTCGTGCTCCCGTCACGTGCAGAGGCATTTGGATCTGTATTTGCCGAGGCTGCACTAAGCTGTCTTGCACTTGTTGGAACCAATGTGGGCGGCATTCCAGAGCAGATTGAGGATGGGATCAATGGCCTCCTTGTACCCCCGGAGGATGAGGTAGCACTGGCAGAGGCGATGGAGAAGGTCATCGTTGATCCGTCCTATCGTTATGAACTGGCCCGTTCAGCCTGTGAGAAGGCCAAGAGCAACTATTCGCTCAGTCGGGCCGTCCATGAATTGAAGAAGCTGTATCTAGAGTTCAATGAATAGCTGATGGAGCGAAAAAATAAAAATCCAACTTAGGTTCCCGTAGGCTTGATTGGTGGCTTGGTATCTGGCTCGTGGGTACGGATGACGGACGGCTGGATATTCGGTGTAACTGTCTGTAGCGGAGGTCTTTTGTAGCCATTCTTGATCAACGTCAGTGCCCACACAAGGCTAAGGGATCCGAAAATAGGATACAGTACGGATAGTAATGAGCTGAAGCCGAATTGGCTGATCAAATAGCAAGTACACATAATACTTAGAGTGATCAGACGTGGGTGCATTGACAGATGATGCTGAAGCTGAAGGGTAAGACCATATATATCTGCAACGAAAGTACTGAAAATTTCCATGAATATCATGGTGATATATAGCAGCTGAATAGCAGTCCCTAATTGAACAGCTACATTCCCCATGGGAATTTCGAATTGCTGAATACCCGGCATTTGGGCTGACATCGCGAAGTGAGCGGACATCAGCATCAAACCTACGCCAAGCCCACCGAGTAGCCCGCCCTTAATGATGGTGGAACGCGAGGCTGTCTGCGCGCCCAGAGGCACCAGCACGGCTTGCGCCATCGCGAGGTTGAACGAGGTGTAGAGTAGCGGCGACAGCAGACCTTTTAATAAGGGCTCATCCGAGATCAAGGTAATGAAACGATCAGCACCAGGTGCCTTGATTGTACTGAAGATCAATAGAAGTGATAGAATCATCATAATGGGGACGACAATGGAATTGATCTGTAATATGGAACGCATCCCTTTTCCCAGCAGCAGATAGGTGCCCAGAAGTGTGATCAGCAGTCCAATCTGGTAATGCATATTCAAGTGCTCTACGAATACAGAGCCAGAGCCGGCCAGCATGACACTGTTCACACCCAGAATAATAATTAGCGTAAATAGGCTGATCCATTTCCCGGCCTTTGGTCCGAATAGGTGCTTGTTCAAATCTTCGTAGGAATGTGCCGATATATCATGTGCAATGAGCATCATCCGGGTACCAAGCCAAATAAAGGCCATCGTGGCGATCAGGATGGTGAAGGTAGCAACGCGGCCGTACTGTGTAAAGAACTGGAGGATTTCCTGTCCGGTGGCAAACCCCGCACCGACAATAGTGCCTATATACGTGAATGCAATTTGAAGAACATGGATATCCCGTCTCATTCCTTTCCTCCCTTTCCTCCCTGCATAGGCTGTGGATGAGCCTACGCTTCTTTATAGGGTATGTCCAGGGAGAATGGGACATGACTCGAAGTTATGGAATGGCCACACGCAGCAAGTGTACAGATCAAGTAGTGACAGGAGTTATGTACAATGGGTTCGATCGTTTCCTTTATTTTAACTTATGGATATGCTGCGATGTTTGGGCTGCTTGCCTTGGGAGTCGCTGGCGTACCTGTTCCGGATGAGGTCATCATGATTGCCTTCGGAGGACTGGTGTCACAAGGGTATTATAATTTTTCGGCAGCACTTATCGTTACTTTTTGCGGCAGTATGACCGGAATGCTGTTCAGTTATGCCTTGGGAAGGTTCCTAGGAAAGCCGCTACTTCACAAGTATGGCAAATGGGTTCGTCTGACACCCAAGAAGATTGCGGTGTCCGAGAACTGGTTCGGACGCTATGGTACATGGGGAATTTTGTTTGGTTATTTTGTACCCGGCCTTCGACACCTATCCTCTTATCTGGCGGGAACGACCCGTCTTAAATTCTCATCGTATCTGCTGTATGCTACCCTAGGCGCACTGATCTGGTGCACCACATTTCTATGGGTGGGACATGCTGTCGGCCTGCATTGGGAACAGGTGGCATTGGTCATGGAGAAGGTCACCCGTAAGATGGGAGTAGCCGTTATTCTACTCATGATGATTGGTGCATTCATTCCTTGGGCATGGAAAAAATATAAATTAAAAAGCCAAGGCGATTCCCAAGCTTGATGCGGGAAGCGAACTATGGTACTTTTACGGCATAGGATAGGGCTTGGGAGGTCATTGACATGGAAGTATTGAAGAAGCGTATATTGGAAGAAGGGGTTGTGGCATCAGAGCAGGTGCTGAAGCTGGATGGCCTGCTGAATCATCAGGTGGACCCTGAGCTGACCATGGAGATGGGCCGGGAATTTGCTAGACGCTTCCGTGAGGAGGGAATTACACGTGTGGTCACTGTCGAATCCTCGGGTATTGCTGTGGCCTTCGCGACTGCGCTAGAGCTGGGAGTTCCGCTGGTATTTGCCCGCCGTAAGAAGACGTTGCTGGCTGATCCGGATGCATTATGCGAGCGGGTGCCTTCCTTCACGAAGGGAATTGTAACGGATATTATGCTGTCTAGACAGTACATTCATGAAGATGATCGAATACTGTTCATTGATGACATTATCGCCAATGGAGATGCAGCACGAGGCATGGTAAAGATCATCGAGCGCTCAGGTGCTAGTCTAATTGGATTTGGTGTTGTCGTAGAGAAATGCTTCCAATCCGGTGCGCAGTCTATTCGGGAGCAAGGCATTCGTGTGGAGCCGCTTGTTCAGATATCCTCCTTGGCAGACGGTAAGGTTACGTTCATAGAATAGACGAAATAGATGGTATCCAGCAGGCCTAATTTTTGACAATGGCTTTGCATGTGCATGGATTTCGCTTATAATAGACGTAAGGTTTTGGGAGAGAGGAGGCAGCAACATGGGGAAAGAGCAAATGACAGAACAATATTTCCTGGATAAATTGGCAGCGGCTAAAGTTCACTTTGAACGTGCTCTGGATTGCAAGCACACGGAGTTTGATGACCTTTATCCCTATATGATCGAACACCCTCAATTTTTCTGGTATAAGCGTTATGTAGCATGGTCTGAGCTGTTGACACTCGTTAGCTTGTGTGAGGATTTGGAATTTGAGTGGAAGGAACACTTTACACCTCATCAGGTTGATTATGTAGAGCAACGTGTGTTGTCTGCAAAGGTACTTGACTTCTGGTACGAGAAGAACGATAGCAAAGAACACGCTAACGCTGATCATTCGGGATGAATTTGTTGCTCAGTCGGCATTCCATATAGCATGCATCGTTTCTATGAGCGATGTACATGAACCACCGAGACCTAAATGATCCCATTTAGGTCTCTTTCAGGTCTATGCAGGTTATACGTAACAGAGAGAACACCGTTAGGCTGATGCTGGTGCTGCCTCTGTTACGCAATAAAGGGAGGGAAGCATGTGATTAGTGAAGAGGAACTGGATGCACTGCGGGTCGCAGGCAGTAAGGTGCGAGTCATCCGTGATGGGGTCAAAGCCAACGATGTAGTTGGTACCGTACTGGCATGGGACGATCAGGATATCCTGATTCGGAGGCCGAATCGGAATGTGGCACGTGTACCGAGAACATATACTGTGCAGTTGTTCAGTGAGCCTCGCCCCGAGATGATCGAGCTAAATCAAGGGGAGTCATAGGGATAGAATGAGTGGAATGATGGCCTAAATAGAAAAAGCCATTTAACATAAGCATCTTAATAAGCCACGGCTATGTTAGGTCCTACGCAGTTAGTCAGATCTCACGAACCGGCATCTTACCAATGGAGTACAGGAAAGTCCCATATGCGCTGTATATAGGCTCGGCATAATTGTGACTGTATGGGGATAACCTAAGACTGCCACAAGAATAACGAGAGGATGTGCAGCACGGTGAAGGTGATGGAGGAGAAGGTCCACGCATATAAAGATCAGATCAGTGAGCTGGCACACAGTCTGCCAGAGGTCGTCAATGCTTACCACCAATTCACTGGTGAGTGCTTCGCTAGTGGAGCATTGGATGCAAAGACCAAGCAACTGATCGCGTTAGGCATCGGTATGTTTGCTAATAATGAGGTATGTACCTTCTATCATGTGAATGAGGCACGCTCCAAGGGAGCTAGCGAACAAGAGATTATGGAAACGATTGCTGTCGCAGGTGCAGTTGGTGGCGGACATGCCATGAGTCAAGGGGCGCTTAGGGTGCAGCAAGCGATTAAGCAGTAATGTGAATCGTAGTCCATATACAGAATAAGAGCTGGTCAATACCAGCTCTTATTGTCGTTGTCGTTTGTATATGCCTGATGAGCATTCCCAACATGGACCTAACTGCTTGTGACAAATACATATAGCTGCAGTGCTCTTCTTTGTGTAGTAAGAGCACTGCAGTACTTGAGGACAGCCTTGTCATGCCTGGACAGCAGCAAGGCGCTTCCAGGAGCTGGTGGAATAAGAAGGCTGCTTGAGGAGACGCTTACGGCGTCCCGTAAGGGGGACGGATTGGGCAGCAGGTGTAGGGCTTAAAGGACTCGTTCCCGTGAAGGATGAGGTGAAGGGAAGCGATGTGCTCAGCCCTAGATATGCACGCATCCGCTCATACATTTCCATACGGAATTCCGACATGGGAATGCTAAGCTCGTGCTGCTCTCCATGTGCTTCATAGACCGCCCGAACCAATCGCTCATCCTGGTGAAGCTCTAGCACAGCAATGGAGCGTTTCCTGAATTCATGCTTCACTTCGGACATTAAAATGCCAGTCCGGTCAGCTCCAGCGTGCACCAATTCTACATAAAGGTCGGGTGTCTTGAGCAGACCACTTTCTTCCAATATATGACTGTCTCGTTCAAATACCTTTTGGATAAAGAGAAGAAACAGATAGCTTCGAACTAACGGTAATTCTTCCTGTGTAACGACTGTCATAGCAAGTCACCACCTTGGGAATAATTGTGTTTAATCTCCTATTGTAAGAACCTTTGTTCTTAGAACTTATGTTCTTATTTTACTCCGTTCGTATGCATAAAATCAAGCCTCAATGCATAAAAAGCATGAAAATTTCTGGGTTATGTGTTAGGGATTCGCAGGAAATTCGTTATTTCAAAAAAGTATTGACTCAATTTGTACTACATGTTATGATCTATCTTGTCGCTGCAATAGCAGTCTGATACGCGGTCGTGGCGGAATTGGCAGACGCGCACGGTTCAGGTCCGTGTGGGCTAACCCCCCGTGGAGGTTCGAGTCCTCTCGACCGCATCAATCAAGAAGCTCTTGAATTCATCCTTAGGGATCATTCAAGAGCTTCTTTGTACTTTATGCTGTCTCAGCAATGTTAACAGGAATTGTAGTGGTAATTCATTTCAACTGAGTATAGAGACTATCAAATTCTGCTACTGAATCTGGGCTTGTGAAAATGTAAGGCGATGAAGGTTCCTCAATCATGCGGATCTGTGATGCTTGAATGTGAAGGGTGTCCTTGTCGTTCATGGAGGTGATCTGAATGGACCCTTTGATCTCTACCCATGTATCCTCGGGGAAGACGGCTGCATTGTCCCCTTCGACCAGCACGCCGAACGGCATAGCATCAGCTGGGCAGCACATCATGAGAAAGCGGCTGATAGCAAATGTATTTGCATTCATGCCCTCTTCCCGAAAGACGAAGCCCTTCAGCGTGATGGGTCTATTATGGAATACTTGCTTATACATATCTAGGGCGCCGATCGTCTCCGAGAAAATGGAAGCTTGAACATCGATCACGGGTAAGGTGTAGAGCCGCTTGGCTAATTCGGCGAATTCTACTGAATATTTATCCTTTGCTACGAACAATTCGTCCAGATTCTGTTGTTCAATAGATGCAGTATTCATGCTCTGTTGCTGCCGAGGAGTGTCTGGAGAAGCTGGGCCAGCCTGATCAGCTTGATTAAATGTGCGGTTCTCTCGTTGCAGTGTATCCAGAAGCTCTGGTGCCGGGAGGGAGTAGAGCAATCCTTTTTTCACAACCATGGTGCTCCCCAGTGCTTGATCAGGCAACAGCAATCCGAATAATAGTGGCACTACAAATAGACCATAGACGTTCACATTCCTGAATAATCCTGTCGGCAGCGGATGGTCGCAGTCACAAATCTTCTCCGTACTTCCTGTGAGAGTATGCCACAGCATGCCGATAGCTATGAACCATAGCGGTACAGGACAGAGAAGTAACAGCTTTTGCATATGTGGAGCCAGATAATAATGCAAGGCCTGGGTCTCATTCAAGTGCATAATGTAGCAGGCTAGAGCAATCAGTAGAAGTGCACGGCTGAAATAGTGGATGCGGACTTTGGCGTGAAGAGCCATTCGAGCCTCTCCTTTCCTAAAGTGTCCGTATTGTTCTTATACGGGCAGTGCTAGATGAGAATATCGATAGCCATCGATCCAAGAAGTATCAGGACCAGGAGCAGGAGACTAAGGACAGCCACAAAGCGGAGCTTGAACGTGGCCAGTAGCATCAGCAAGCTTTTGAAATCCAGCATAGGTCCAAGTACGAGAAAAGAAACAAGCGGTCCAATAGTAAAAGAGTGCGTAAAAGCGGATGCCACAAATGCATCAGAGGTAGAGCAAAGTGACAATATGAAGGCGAATCCCATCATGAACAAATAGGAGGAGAGCGAGCCACTCCCCAACTCTAATAGCTCGTCATGTGAAATGAAAGCTTGAATACAAGCAGTCACGAAGGCGCCCAGCACCAAATATTTACCCATCTCTATCAATTCATTGCCTGCGTGCACGAAGAAGCTGTCCCATGTTCTGGAGTGCTCATGAGAGGTCGCTGATCCAGTCTGTGCATGAAATCGTTGTAAGGATTGCTTTAGAGGGTTGCCAGAATACAATGAGTAGATGATAAGGCCTATAGAGACCGAGACTGCCAGTGCCAGTCCCATTCGCCCCCATACCACTTCGGGATGTGAGCGAAATGCCATGAGAGTTGCCATAAATACGACCGGATTCAGAATCGGACCGCTCAGTATGAAGGTCACCGCCATGTAGGCAGGCATCCCTTTCAGCATCAATCTGCGTACGACAGGAATCATTCCACACTCGCAAATAGGGAGAATGACTCCAAGCAAAGATGCGAGCAGCACGCCAATCACTGGGTTTTTGGGTTGCAGGCGACGAATCCACTGCTCTTTCACAAAGATCTGAAGCAGTGACGATAGAAGTACTCCTAGTAATATGAAGGGTAGCGCCTCCAGAAAAATCCCGATAAAAATAGTCTTGATATGCTGTAGCTGCGGATGTACAAGAAGATCACTGCCGTGAGACCAGACAGTCAGAGCAGGAATCAGAAATATCATGACGAAGAATAAGGGGAGCGTCTTATACAGCGTTGAAGCTTTCATCAGAGCCTCCTGTAATAGAGTAGAGTATGAGAGTATTCTACAACCATCTTTATTCAGGGATTATGAAATACATGAGCGGTTCTATACAAGTTACCCCAAATAGTGAACAGCGCTAATTGGAGCGTGTACGCTATGGCTATCAACCGAGAACGCTCGTCTTCCACTCTGCCAATAAGGAGCTCTCATCCAGTTCGAAGCCGATGATGACCAGATAACAGTCACCTTGATCGGAGCCATGCTCCAGCCGGAGATGTCTCCCCGTAAATTGAACGAGTGATGGTATAGAGGAATGCTCCAAAGGAACGTAGCCTTTGGCCCGTAGTACCTGATGTTCTTTGGACTTTAGCCATTTGGAAAGCTTTTGCAAGGATATAGGGGTCTGTTTGCTGATCGGAACCATGATGGTCTGGATGCGGGAAAAGGAAGTCTGGACCTGCCTCCTAGAACGCGTAGAATCTCTACTATCGTGACTGTGCGTAGATACAACCTCGAATGCAGAAGATGTACTGATTGACTTAGATCTACTAGATGACGTAGATGTACTGGATGTAGCAGAAGTGTTAGATAAACTAGATTGCTTAGATGCACTAGATGCACCGGCTTGGAGTTGTTTGCTTACGAGTCCTTCGGTGATAACATCCTGCTTGAATTGCCCATGTAGGGTATGGAAGACTATGGCTTGCTTGTTGTGCTTGCGTATCAAGTGTTCAACCTTGGAGAGCTGTGCCACGGAGATGAGGTCCTGCTTATTCACCAACACGATGTCTGCAATCTCCAACTGGCGACGAAGAGTGTGCACGAGTTCTCGATCCGAGGAGAAGATGCTACTGTATTCAAGCACATGCTCTGAATCTAGGACCGTGATAATCTTATGCAGAGCGATCTTGTGAATCAGCTCGGGCTCTGACATGGTATTGATGACCTCTTCAGGATTGGCTACGCCAGTGAGCTCGACCAGGATGACATCAGGTGTTAGGGCAAGTAAATTTTGGAGAGAGCCAGCGATTTCGCTCTTCTTACTACAGCAAATGCAGCCGTCAAACAGCTTTTCCAGCGGAAGGTCCTGTACTGCTTCGGTGATAATTCTTCCATCTACATCGGTCTTGCCCAATTCGTTCATCAGTATAGCGGGCTTGATCCTGCTTGCTTGCAGCGTACGGAGGAGCTTCAGGAGCAGGGTGGTTTTTCCGCTACCCAAAAATCCACTGATGATGATTACTGGTGTTTTATACATTCGCGTGTCTCCTAACAATATAGATTCTCGTACGAGGGCCTGTTAGCTGTATCTTGAAGCTACATTAATAGATAGGATGCCCTTGCTAGACGTGGTATGCATACTTGTATATACGCATAACTGATTGTAATAATTACTATTTTATGGGGTGGAGAGTGGTAAGTAAGGAAGAATTGATGACTTATTTGACCTGAAGATAACTTGAATAAGTAATTTGAAGCGCAAAGTGGATATGTAAATTCTACCAACAGGATGTATTTTTTGGTACATAAATAGGTCTAAATACCTATATATTATAAAGGGATAAGGGTCCTTTACTATGCATTACAAAACGTAGTGTTATCAAATGGTTACAACATTTTAACCTTTGAAAAAGCAGGAATATCTATGCTTTTCCAAGTCAATGGAGGATCTTTTCCTGATACCTAGTGCTCAAATGCGCCTGAATCAATACAGGACTTTGGCCTGATGATCGCTCCGGACCACCCGTTTACAATGGGACAAGCCCGGTTCACGGCGACCAGGTTAAAATTCTGTTACATCAGGAGGAACACAACATCATGAACTGGAAGAGCAAGATCATTACAGCAAGTGCAACAGCAGCGATGCTATTCGGAAGTCTTACGGCAGGTACATTCACGGAATCGGTATCGGCTGCCGCAGTAAATAGCTCCAAAGCGAAGGTCATCTGGGGCGTTAATTTACGCACCTCGCCGTCCACGTCAGCGAAAATTGTTCGTCAGCTGCCAAAAGGTGAGACGATCACGATTATCAGCCAATCCGGATCAGACTGGTACAAGGTGCAGGATTCAGCCAACCGGACTGGATATATATCCTCGTCATCCAAATATACGCAAGCGATCAGCGGTAATACCAGCTCTAACGGCTCAAGCAACAGCAGCACTTCGTCAGGCTCTACTAATACTTCTACAACTAAAGGCAGTGCAGCTGTCGAAAAGGTGATTGCTGCTGGCATGAAATACTGGGGCACACCGTATGAGTTTGGCGCAAGCCGGAGCAGTACAGCTACGTTCGATTGCTCAAGCTTTGTGCGTCAGGCGTTCCTGGATGCTCTGAGCGTTAAGCTCCCTTCCGATTCGCGTCAGCAAGGGGATTATGTAAAAGCCAAAGGTAAAGTGCAGACGGACTGGAAGAAGCTGAAGCGCGGTGATCTGATGTATTTTATGTCGTATAAAGGAACCAAGTCTTCAAGCTACAGTGGCGTGAACAAATCGACAGCGCGGATTACACATACAGGCATCTATCTCGGGGACGGCAAAATTCTGCATACGTATTCGAATGCAGGTGGTGGCGTAACCATCAGCGATATTGCCGGCAAGCATTGGGAGTATCGTTTCCTGTTCGGAGGTAGTGCACTGTAGCGATCTGAAAGGAGCTATATATGCCCACATCCAAAAGTGAAGCGTTACGCAGGATGTAAACCTGTCCTATGCTCAGCTGGATCGTGCAATGCTGTCTCATTGCGAGCTTAGACATTGCAATTTTGACCATTCCAAGCTAATTGTGAATATGGATCGACGGTCTTTGAGCATTGTTCCTTCCGGGAAGCTCGCATAGGAGCAGGGAGACTGGGGCTGGAATACGGAGGACGACGGACTCAGTTCCATCATTGTGATTTCTCGGGCGCGGTGCTTCGTGGTGTTGAGCTTCGTGTATGTAGCTTCGTAAATTGTGTGTTTGATCAGGTAGACGTACCCACCTGGGCGTATAGCGATTAGAATAGCTTAACTAGAAGACTCTAGTGCCATCGTAAGGATGGTGCTGGGGTCTTCTTTCATTTGCTTATTGTGAATGTGTGAAGCGGGAGTTTGACAGGAGTTTGACATTGAAGAAAGTAATGAGTACAATAGTTAAATCGTAATAATTACTAATAAAGGAGAGGTAAAGATGAGAGTCGTTGTTACATTGGCATGTACCGAGACAGGAGACCGCAACTATACCACCACAAAGAACAAGAGGACACATCCTGAACGGATAGAGCTACGCAAGTACTCTCCACGTCTGCGTCGCTATACGATTCACCGCGAGACACGCTAGTTATTGGTCTCCCTTAGGAACTACAGCTCGATTGATCACGAATTATCCTTGCAGGAGAGCCGAAGCCTCTTGGCTTTGGTCTTTCCTTAGGATTGAATCAACTTAAGCATCAGCCAAGACTGATGAAGTCTATAGAAGGAGTTCGACCTGAATGAGTAAACAGCGTACCGACTCACGTCTGCCTCGATCTAAGGGCACGGATGTAGCTACCGTATACACCCCGAAGGAGTGCGAGCGCAAGGTGAAGCGTATCGTGCTTCCCGCAGAAAATCGGCAGATAGTTGAAGAATTTATCACCATTCTGGGTATGAAGGAGAGGTTCGATCATTATGATGTGCCGATTCCTAATAAAATCGTAATGTTCGGGCCACCGGGAACGGGGAAGACACTTACGGCTTTTTATATCGCGGCACGTCTTCACATCCCTTTAATGCTGGTACGGCTGGATGCGATTATTCATAGCCATTTGGGGGAGACGGCAAGTAATGTTCGCAAGATTTTTGACTATGCCAGTACAACGCCATGCGTCTTGTTCCTGGATGAATTCGATGCGATCGCACGAACACGTGATAATAACGACGAGGTCAAGGAGATGTCCAGAGTGGTCAATACACTCCTGCAATGTCTGGATGAATTTGAGAGCAACAGTGTATTCATGGCCGCCACCAATCTGGAGGAACAACTGGATCACGCGATCTGGCGCCGCTTCGATACAAAGATGAATTACAACATGCCGGATGACAGGAGTCGAAATGAGTTCGTTCGTCTACATCTGGATCAATTTGCTCAAGAAGAGCATGTTCAGGAGGAAGCATCTCAAGTGCTGCAGGGCTGCAGCTTCGCCGATATGGAGCAGATCATCCTCAAGGCTAAGCGGAAAGCGATCATCGAAGATACCCCGCTAAGCATTCTGCACATCGAGCATTCTTTCGCTGAATACAAGCCTAGGATTATATCTGGATCTGCAGAGGACAGTGCTGTACGCAAGGAATAGTCAGGACATTTCATTTACTGTAACAAGGTACATATGTGCATGTGATGTATTTAATATTTAGTGCCAGAGAATCGGAAATTGTGAAAACAATCCGATGGCTCATAGCATCAGCGAGTTGATTAAGGCCATTCAGCAGGGGAATGCGGACGCCTCGCAAGCGATGACCGTGACCAGCAGCAAGGTAGGAGAGGGAGCGCATCTTGCCACAGAGGCCGAGCGCATCTTCGAAGAGATCGTGCGTGGTCTGGCAGACATCCATGATCAAAGCAATGAAATCTCCTCCTCCTCCCAGCAGCTCATGGCCGGTTCTCAGCAGATCCATGCGACCGTAGATCAATTGGCGCTGATCGCGAAAGACACCTCGGGTCATGCCCAGACGGTGGCGACGGCCTCTGAGGAGCAGCTGGCATCCATGCAGCAGGTAGCCTCTTCTTCGGCAGACTTGTCCCATCTGGCACAAGAGCTACAACAGTTGACAGCACGCTTCAAGGTGGATTAATCAGTCATACAATCCATACTTCGTTGACTTGCTTATAGCGTGTGCTATAATGTAACTCGTCCATGTAGATACAGGTTCTTTCAGTGGCACTCCTGTGCCGCTGGGGAACCTTTTTTTAGATTATAGATGACCGGATTCATAGAAGAGGTTCGATTAAAAGTCAGCAGATGTATTTAGGAGCGATAAGCTTGTCGGCATTATGGACTCAGGGGGATATAGCATGAAGAAGAAGGAATTTATCATTCATGATTTGCTTAGCAAAATTTACCAAAATCAATTTCCTGGCTTGAAGCTGCCCACCGAAAGAGAGCTAGCCAGGCAGTATGAGGTATCCCGCTATACCATTCATGAGGCGATTCAGAAGCTGCGCTATATGGGGATGGTTAAGGTCGTCCAAGGCTCGGGAATTTTCATTGAGAAAAATATACAGTCCAGCCCGCTTATCTATAACTCTCTGACGGAGAATCCCTACTCCAGTATCACCTCCAAGGTCATTGAGCTTCTCCGAGAACCAGCGACGTCCAATGACCAGCAGATCTTCGGGATCACCAGCGAAGAGGAGGTCTGGACCTATCAGCGTGTACGAATCGTGAATTATCAGACGGTACAGATTGAGCAATCCCGGCTGCCAGTGAGGCTATTTCCTGTGCTTACGATTCAGGATGCTGAGCATTCCATTCAGTCCTTTGTCAAAAAGCATAAATACACCATCTCCCATTATCTCAACACCTATGAGGCTATTGCACTGAATAAAGAGCAGGCCACATTGCTGCAGCAAAAAAGAAAAAGCCCGGCTATGAAGATATCAAGCCGGGGCATTCTGAATAATGGCATCATATTCGAGACGAGCGAGATTGTGGCGATTGATTATAAATGCACTTACTTGACCGCATTCAACAATGCGCATCACAAGCGAAGAAATCAATAAGTACGCATATCTGAGAGGGACTAGCCCTAAGGTGTCATCAGCGTGCCGTCCGGTAGACGGGCCTGTGTCCATTCGTGCATGCGATATTCTACCGGAAAGTTAAGCGCTGCGCCCTCATTGAATTCGACCCCGATTCCCGGATGCTCCAGCGGGTAGATATATCCGTTCCGGGCATCCAGCACTGGAGAGAATACACTGCGAGTATTCTCCTTGATCGGAATATTCTCCTGAATGGCTGCACTGTGTAGATGAATGTTCAGGTGTGTGTTCACGGCAATCCCGATCGGCGTAATGTCAGACGGTGTATGCCAGGCAATACGAACCCCGAAGGCCTCACAGAGGGCTCCCAGCTTGAGCGCTGGGGTAATGCCACCGATCTGGGAGACGTGACAGCGGATGTAATCAATCTGTCGATTCGCAATCAGGCTTCTCCACTCTAGCGGGTTATTGAACAGTTCGCCTGTGGCCATTGGAGTAGAGGTCTGTGAGCGAAGCTGCTGCAGCCATTCGTTCTGGTCCGGCGGTAGAATATCCTCGATAAAATAAGGCTTGTACGGCTCCAGATCCTTGGCAAATTGGACGGCCTGGTTCGGGAACAGCCGCTCATGCACATCATGCAGAATGTGGAAGCGATGCTGATACTTCTCTCTCAACTGCGCGAACATGCGGACGGTTGTCTGCATATATTCGTCCTGATCAAAATAAGAGCCAGGTGTAGACTGCTCTGGTGTATGCAGCTGCGAAGGGTTCCCTCCATAGAAGCCGAGCTGACAGCGAATGTGCTTGTACCCCTGCGCGAGAAGAGTGTCCACCTCATGGTACAGCTCCTCAATGTTATCAGCTACCGCATGCGTATAGACAGGGACGGCGTCCCGCGATTTTCCTCCAAAAAGCTGGTACAACGGCATGCCGGCCAGTTTGCCCTTAATATCCCACAAAGCCATGTCCACGCCAGCTATCGCATTATTCGTGATGGGCCCATTCCGCCAATAGGAATTTACCATCATCATATGCCATAGATCCTCGATGTTGTTGGCATCTTTTCCAATGAGTATGGGTCTAAGGTACTCCTCTACCAAGAGCTGAACAGCCTTCGGACGCTGTTGAAACGTAGCGCAGCCGAGCCCGACCATATTATTATCTGTTGTCACCTTGACGACCACCAGGTTATGGCGATCCGGCTTTAGCACAAAACATTCCACATTTGTAATCAGGGAAGGGTTCATAATTCTCCTCTTTTCTCAGAAATCTAACTTTATTGAAACACGTCTGAAATGCAGAATCAATTTGGTCGGGTAAAAGTGGCGGATTGCAAAATAAACCAGACCAATTTTATATTTAATTCAATAAAAACCTTGTTATATCAACGTTTTATTGGTAAGTGGTGTGAATTTTGGACTGCTTTTTATCGTGTGATCTTTGTGATACCATTCAGTGTGTAAACGGAACCAAAACTCAATTTTCAACAGACAGGAGAATTTTCGATGAGTACATTGAAGACGGTACAGGAGATCATTTCTGGCGTCGGTGGGGAGCAGAATATTGACAACGCTTGGCATTGCATGACCAGACTCCGATTTGATCTAAAGGATAAAAGCAAGGTGGATGTCGAGAAGATCAAGGGTCTCGAAGCGGTGCTTGGTGCACAATTCAACCAAGATCAATTTCAGGTCATCCTTGGTCCCAAAGTCACAGAATATTACAATGCACTCGCTAAGGAGCTGAAGATCGGGGACGCAGATCAGGGGGAGCCTAAAGAGTCACAGCCAGAGAAGAAGACAGGCCTGGTCACATTATTCATGAACATTGTATCGGGTGTATTTGGACCGATCGTTCCTGCCATTGCTGGCGCGGGGATGATCAAGGGATTGCTGTCCGGGTTACTTGCACTTGGTTATATTTCGGATCAGAGTCCGACGGTGCAGATTATTAATATGATAGCGAGCGGTGTGTTCACCTTCCTGCCATTCTTTCTGGCGGTATCGGCAGCCAAAATCTTCAAGACTAATGAGTATTTGGCGGTTGCCATTGCAGCCACCATTATGTTCCCAACCATGGTTGATGCAGCTAAGGCTGGGGAGATTTCATCCTTTGCCTTCCTAGGCTTTATACCGATTCCTGTATTTAATTACACGGGAACCGTTATTCCGATAATTTTTGCTGTATGGGCGATGAGCCATATCCAGAAGTACGTGAGCAAGGTTGTTCCAGAAGTGCTGAGAACTGTAGTTGCGCCTACACTTACGCTGTTCATTTCTGGTCTGCTGGCCCTTGCCGTGATCGGTCCGATCGGGATTTATTTGGGCTATGGCCTAGCTTGGATGATCCAGGGATTGTTTGATATTTCGTCTGTATTTGCAGGTGTCGTAGTAGGGGCGATTCGTCCGCTCGCTGTATTTACGGGAATGCACCATGCTATGACACCGATCGCACTTCATAACTTCGCCACCCAAGGGTGGGATATGCTGATGCCAATGATGTGTATGGCGAACTTCTCGATTGTAGGGGCTACCTTCGCAGTCTATTTCAAGAGCACCACTGCCAAGGAGAAATCAATTATCGTGTCTGCGTCGATCTCCGGTCTGCTGGGTATTACCGAGCCAGCGCTGTTCGGTGTCCTGGCCCGCTTCAAGAAAGCCTTCCTCGCCGCGATTATTGCGAGCTCGGTGGCATCGGCCTTTATCAGCTTCTTCGGCGTAAGGCTGTATGGCTACGTATTATCGAGTATTTTCAGTATTCCTGCCTATATCGGACCTTACTTCGTGTATGCGATCTCAGGCATGATTATTGCCATCGTATTGTCCTTCACGATCAGCTATCTGCTGCTCAGCAAAGCTGAAGTGGCCAAGCAATCGAATCCGGTAATTTAATACTCTAAAAGTTAAGAGAGCAGTGCTTCTCCTGTAAGTGGAGAAGCACTGCTCTATTTTTCTTGAAGATAATAGAATTGCTAAGTTCTCAGCGAAAGGCGATCGCCTTAGCCTTCCCATTCATGTAATAGCATAGCAGCGGCACCCATAGCTACAGCCTCGTCCAACAGCTGGCCTTGGGAGAAATGCGGACTATATTCAGGGTAGTGGTACAGGTTGCTTTTGGCTACCTCGATAGCCGTCTCATAGACCAAAGAATGAGCATTTATGAGTGCTCCGCCCAGAATCACATACTCCGGGTGCAAGGCGTTGATGAGATTGGCAAGGCCAATTCCCAGATAGGCAGCCGTTTCGGCGAATTGGGATTTGACAAGAGCATCCTCCTGCTCCAGGGCTTCGATCAAGGAGGAGAAATGAATCTCCCCCAAGGGTAGACCGCTCAAGAGGCTGGGACGACCAAGCTTGAGCTGGGAGCGAACACGATGCTCCAATGCAGGAACAGATACATAGGCTTCGAGCGCTCCGTAATTTCCGCCTTCCCGCAGTCTTGGACCATCCGCCTGAATCACCATTTGACCGATTGCACTTTCCGTATCGACGGCTCCTCGGACAATAGAGCCTCCTGACATCATCGCTGAACGGATGCTTGCCCCGGCGTGAACATAGAGCATATGCTTCAGCTCCTCATTATGCAGAGCCCAATGCTCGCCTATCAATGCAGTATTCGAGCCATTGTCCAGAATGGCTGGTATATTCAGCCGTTCTTGAAGCATGTCGCAGATGGGGACCTGTACCCAGGCTGCGGATGGGAATAATTCAGGCTTCAATATGATTCCTTTGCGTGCATCAAGTGGTCCAACGGCTCCAATGCCGATGCCTAGCATATCCTGTGGCTGAATATGATACTCGGACATGAAGCGCTTAGCCTCCTCGGCCACCAGATCAACCAGGCGCTCGGGTGTCATCTCGGCATCCATGATCCAGCGCACGGAAGCGAGTCGGTTCAGATGCATATCATACAGGCCAAGGGAGGACTTAATTCGCGAGATTTCCAGGCCGAACAGGTAACGGTATGTAGGGTTGGTCTGGAACAGAATAGGTTTGCGTCCGCCAGTCGAGTTGCCAAGCCCGGAGATGATAATTTTTCCTGACGTGGTCATGTCGTCGAGTGTACGGGTCATGCTGCTGCTGGTCAGCGGAAAATATTGCATCAGGTCGGCCTTGGAGGCCGTTCCCATGTAGGAGATACGATTATAGATTTCTTTCTGGATGGAAAGTTTGGAGCGAGTAAGCATATATAAAGCCTCCATTTCCAAGCTATTAGGTCGGGATATACTTCAGTATAGCGAGAAAGTTGGTTTTTTTCCAGTAAAGTCAATGGGAATGAGTGAGCAATTCGTACATATTTCCTGCCCGTTCCTCACACAATGAAGGCACATGTCTAAGAAGGTGTTTGCAGTATTAGAATATATGGCTGAAAAGTACGGTAGATGGATTACTTGGGATTGAGTAACGAGGAGGAAAATGCGATGAAAAAAGATCAGAGGCAGTCAAGACATACTAGCAATTTTCTGAGTAGCAAGCTCCTGAGTGGTAAGTTTCTGAGTAGCGAGCTCCATGATGGTAAATCCCTGAGTTATAAGGATCTGAAGAGCAAGAGCCTATTCAGAAAAACCTTAGAAAGCAAGGCCCGATGGGGGCTCTTGTTCATCTCCATGTTGCTTGTATGTACGTTAATGCCGCACATAGCCAGTACTTATGCAAGTGGGGGACAGGTAGAGGGTGGAATTGCCGACATTCATGCTGCTGAGAAGCTGAAGGCTTCGAGACAGTGGTCTTATGTAGCCAATGTCACAGAAGATACAACATCGCCTTCTCCTCCAGCCTCTAAGCGCAAGAAATGGGCTATCATTATTGATGATTTCGGCAACGACATGAAAGGGACGAAGGAGATGCTTGATTTACCTGTTCCCATCACGGTTGCGGTCATGCCCTTTCTTCCTACGACCAAGCGTGATGCTACCGATGCCCATCGTAGAGGTCATGAGGTCATTGTACATCTTCCGATGGAGCCCAACAAAGGAAGGCCCGAGTGGTTGGGACCAGGGGTCATTACCTCAGGACTGACTGATGCAGAGGTACGTGAGCGTGTGGAGAAGGCGATCGCGGACGTCCCCTTCGCTGTAGGGATGAATAACCATATGGGCTCCAAAATCACATCGGACAAGCGTATCATGTCCATCGTGCTGGATGTATGCAAGGAGCGCGGAATGTTTTTTGTGGATAGCCGTACTAACTACAGATCCGTTGTTCCCGAGCTTGCTGCTACGAAGAGCCTGCCGCCTGTTCGTAACGATATTTTCCTCGATCACAAGTATGATCGTAACCATATCTTCTCGCAGATGAACGTTGTATCAGACTGGTTCCGGGAGCATGACACCTGTGTCACGATTGGACATGTTGGGATATCGGGTCTGCATACGTCAGCGGCTATCCGTTCTTCGCTCCCCAAGCTTCAGCAGCAAGCCGACATTGTGAGACTGAGCTCCTTGATCAGCGATGTATGGCATTGGAGACCCGATCCTACCATGCCGACAAATAATGAGTAATGCCATCCGCGATGGAATCGGCAATAGCCTTCTGACCTGCCGTCGATTGAAGTAGGCGTCGATCCTGTTCGTTGCTTATGAATCCCGTCTCTACGATCACGGCAGGCTGTTTGATGTGATTGAGTAAATAGAAGGCTTTGCCGCTCACAGTAAGTCGTGAGGTTCCATACAGCTGATTCAAGGCCTGCTGGATACAATCAGCTAATAGGTAGCTATGTCCTTCATGCTGATACAGAACGATAGGGCCCTGACGATCCGAACGCTTGCTCCAGTTGGCATGTAGACTGACGACCAGGACGGTGGGCAGCTCCTCCGTCAAGCTCTTGCGCTGAGCGAGGTCCTTGCGGTGTCTGGAGGATTTCAACCAGTGATTGTGCTCACTGAGGGCATAGTCCCCGTCCCGGTTCAATACGGCTGCATATCCGCTACTGCGTAATAAAAGATACAGCTTACGTGCAATGTTCAGATTAATCTCCTTCTCCAGCACACCATGATGGCTGGTTCCCCCGTCAATTCCTCCATGACCTGCATCAATGATAATGACAGGACTTGTGAAGATCGGGTGGTGTGGCACGTCCTCTTGTGTTATTTCTTGCGGGAGCGGGGTGGAAGAAGCATCAACGTGTGAAGCTGTCGATCCTGTGAAGCTGCTGCCTGTGAGTGAAGGGAGCAGTGTGAACATCAGTACAGCGATAACTGATTTCATCAGAAATGTGGACATCATGGTGGGGAGCCTCCTGAAAGATGGACGTATTTGCCATTAGGATGCGTAGCGCAGAGGATAATATACCTGAGAGGTGCTGTGGCAACCCATCATGCCAACTATCATGCAGTTAAAACACAATTTTCATTTCCACACAGGTGATAGGAATGACCCCATTATTATAGACTGAAGTCTGGAAGGAGTCTGTATTACGTTTACATGTGTGCCTTCCTGTGCATGCTATAGGTATGGTCCTTTTACACAGGACAGAGCTTCTTACTGAGCATCTAGGCACATGAAGGAGGAATAATCATGGCTTCCAGTAGCGATCTGGTCAAATACATTACGGAGCAGGTTGTGCAATACATGAGCACCCCGCGTTCAGAGCGGCGCGAGCGCAGACATGGCAGGGAGCAGTGGCGGACCCGCTGGTTCGGCATGCTGCCCTTCTCCATACACATGTGGCTACGATCGGCACGCAGAAGGGAATGACAGGTCCCTTTGATAACAGACAAAAGGTTCATGAAGTCAGATTCATGAAGCCTCTTCTTTTCACGTCTGGTAATTCGTGGAAGGGGGAGGTTTTTTGTGCTGACGATTACTTGGTGGTCTAGCCTTCGAGCATAGTTTGTATCCCTTTACATGTGATTTAAGGATTGCTCTTTAAAATAAATGACATTTAGTCGATATATGCTTATAAAGGAAAGGGGGTAGGTCTATAAGACTATTCATTTGTCTATAAATTCAATCATTTTAAGAAAAAAGACCTGATTTATAGACTGAAGAGAGATGTACATACATTTTTTTAGGGGGTTATGACACGTGAAGGGCCTATCTATTAGTCGTAAATAATTATTGGGTTTTCTGAGTGTGCTCGTACTGTTGGCTGCTGTTGTAGCGATTTCTTATACTCAATTTCTTTCTCTGAAGCAGACTTTTACTGAGGTTGTAGAGAATCGTACAACCAAGCTGCTGCAGATCAAGGACATGATGATTAATTCCAAGACTCAGCAGGTTACGATTCGAACCTATGTGATCGGAGCGAACGAGGAAGGAGAACAGCAGTTCAATACGCTCTATCAAGAGTATCAGACAATTAGTGCAGAACTTCGGAAAACAATCAAAGAACAAGATATGATTGACCTTCTTAACCATGCTGATCAGGTAGGTGCGGATTACTACAGCTTCGGTCAGGAGATCATTGCACTCAGCAAGCAAGACAACACTGATGAAATTAGGGCTCAGTTGCAGACTAGGGGTCCCGAACTGATCACTGACTTTCTGAATACGATCACAGCTATGGAGGACTTCCAGCAGACGGCGCTGGACAGGGCCATCGTAGACTCGAATAATACAATCATTGCTGTTCTTCGGAACATTCTCATCATCGGTGTCGTAGCTGTTCTTGTCGGCACAGGTATTGCATTGCTGATCGGCAGACTCATTTCCAGACCGATTATCGCGGTATCCAAGGCAGCTACCCGCATTGCCGAGGGGGATTTGACAGGTGAGGCTGTTGTCGTTCGCAATCAGGATGAAACAGGTGAGCTGGCCAAGGCCTTCAATGCTATGACAGATAACCTGCGCAGTCTGGTTCATCAGGTAGCTAGCAACGCTTCAATGGTGGCGGCCTCCTCTGAGGAGCTGACAGCGAGCACGCAGCAGACGTCAGCAGCTACAGAACAGGTTGCAACAACCATGGATAGTATCGCCTCTGGTATGGATACGCAGGTACATATGGTTAATGAGAGCTTCCAGTCTGTGAATCAATTATCGGTAGGCTTCCAGCACATTAAAGACAATACCCAAAGTATGACGGAGCAGGCAGCAGGCGCTTCGACGATGACTGTGTCAGGTGCAGCGTCCGTACAATCGGCTGTGGAGCAGATGCAATCCATCCATCAGACAGTCAATGGTCTAGCTTCGGTCATTGATGAGCTTAGTACTCACTCCCAGGCGATTGGTCAAATGGTTACGAGCATTTCTGAAATTTCAGCACAGACGAATCTCTTGTCCCTCAATGCTGCGATCGAAGCAGCAAGAGCAGGCGAGCATGGAAGGGGATTTCAGGTTGTTGCATCAGAGGTTCGCAAGCTCTCCGATCAATCCGCCCGTTCGGCCGATGAGATTGTGAAGCTTGTGGCGGCCATTGATAAAGGTATGGAGCATGCCTCGAAATCCATGAGTGAGGTAACCGCAGAGGTGCAGGAAGGTATTCTTCTTGTGAATAAATCCGGCGAAGCCTTTGAAGAAATCCGTGACGCTGTCAGCAGCTCTGCATTGAAGACGCAGGAGGTCTACAGCGCTGTCGATACCATGTCTTCTGGACTGGAACAAATTAATACGAATATGAGGACGATTACTGAGGTTACTGAAAGTGCAGCGGCTGGCACCGAAGAGGTGAGTGCTACGGCGGAAGAGCAGTTGTCGGCGATGGAGCAGATCTCCGCAGCATCCACAGATCTGGCGAGCATGGCAGAGGAGCTGCAGCAGGCCATCAATCGTTTCAAGGTGTAAACATAACAGGCTTATTTAACGACGCATATAAGCATCCTGAGTCATACAAATGATAACGTGCTGATATTATAAGTTATTCCATAGGTGCATAACTTTTTTCTAGCCAAACTTGCTCAAAGTTATATACGATGTCTCCATCCTTAATTTGTCGCCGGTAAGTCCAAATAGTGTAGAATAAGAATTCTAAATAACGACCTAAAGGCTGCTAGATGATCGGTAACGATCCGCTAGCAGCCTTTTTCTGTTACAGTCCTTAAGCTTGAAGGAATTATTGCAGTATCCGGACGGACGTGATGAGTTGAGCTGGATAGGGACAGGTGCTCGCGGTTCTATTGTCCTGCAGATAGCACTGTAGCTTGTCCTGTAAGCTGTCCTGTAAACGTATAAAAGCTGCCTGTCTCCAGCAGTCGCGCAGCGGGTACATAGCGTATAGCCTCACTGCTACCGGTCACCCGAACATATGTAGCTGTGTGTGCGTCTGGCGCGTGTACAGTCTTCCAGCGCTGCAAGCCGCTCAAGGTAAGTGGTCCGCCATAAGCGTAGTTTGCCCCTGTATCACTATAGACCAGTGGAGAAGATGCTAATGCTTGCTCCAGCTGCTGATGGTTACGGATTGGCAGAGGCTTGGAGGTCAGCCAGCCCAGATGCTCATAAGGGGATAAATCTGCTGTAGCGGTAGAGAGCGCTGCATCGGCAGCATCGGTCAGAGGACTAGCCAATTCCATTGAAGCAGCCCTGCTCTCAGGCCCTACCTTTGAAGCTGGAGAAAGTTCATTGGCCTTCAAGGGCAGCTCCTCCCCAGTGAAGGCATCTATATAGAGAAGCTCGTCATGGCTACCGGAGCGGACTGCCCAATAGGCTGTCATGGGAGCCGCATAGTAGGCTTGAATGGCGGATTGCTCTCTGGGAGCAATGCCGCGCTCAGGCTCAGCAAGTGCGATCCGCTCCAGAGCATGCTCCAGCGTATTCATACTGTAGGGAATCTGGTCCCCTGCGCCATATTCGTTCAGTAGGTATGTGCCATCCTGCTGCTGGGTGAAAATCATGTAACCAATCACTCTATTCTTCTGATTCACGTGTACGAGCCAGCTATGTGTACCAGGCCCCAGTGGGTAGAATTGAAGCTGCCCCGCAGCCCAATCCTCGAAGGCAGCCTGCTTCCCAAGCGTACGCACTGCGGCTTCAGCAGCGCGCATGACGATGCTTGGTGCAGCTTGATATACCCCTGTGTCTGGAGCTTTTACAGGAGGTGGAGCCGAGATAACAGGCTGTATATCTTGAATAGCAGAGCCTTGAAGCTCTGCTGCGGAATCAGCTGCAGCCTTATTAATCATTGAAGACATCGGATGGAGCAAGGACAGACCGATCAATGCGGCTGTCAGAATGCCCACGCTTTTACGAAATGCTGAATGGTTCATACGTTCCCTCACCTTTTCTGCAGGACAGGTATCGAACAAGAGTGCTTGTCCCTACACGTCTAGCATAATATGATCCTGCCAAAAAGACTGCCGCAACCTGTCGGTGTCTCTCTAGCAGGATATGCCGCAGTCCGCTGTCGATATTCCTCTTTTTGGAAGATGATAGTCCCCAGCTTATAGCATATATAGGCGAATCGTGAGTAGCCTTGACCAGATTTTGTGCAGCTTTTGTGCAGCGGGGAGGTAATCGTCGTTATCTTAGATGAAAGAGACCGCAATTCATGACAGATACCACGACCTTAGGCTCGTACTGCCATTGCATCTCCTCTCTGCGAGCCTGAAACTGTTCACGGATGGCGATCTGACGCTCTTCATCCTGTCCTTTCAGCAGATCCTCGTAATATAGATCCACGACGCTCAGCTCCTCGGCAAGCCGTTCTCTGGCCTGATCTGCCCAGGAATAGTCACGATGCTGAATCTGGCGCAGCACATGCTGCTCCAGGGCACGAGTCGCTTCCTGTATACTCAGCTTGGCTGTCTGCACATGCATGTTGCCGGCCATCTGTGGACTTAACTGCTTGCGGTTCAGCAATTTACCGAAATCCTGCTGGATCTGTCCGCTACGCAGGGAGATGCCGAGAAAATGCAGCTCCTCCCGCTTGAGATCGCAGGTGAATTCGACCTTGAAGCATGCACCAAGCCAGCTCTCATACATAACGGGAGTACGCGCATTGAGTTGTCGCTGGAGCGGAAGCTCGAAGAGATTCACATATCGCCCCCCGTCCTTGGCAGCTGCGAAGATCTGCTGCAGTCTGCGGCTGCCATAGATGACATCCTCACGCAGGATTCGATTAGGACCCAACTGTGGCATAGGGGGAAGCGCCCCCATATACCTGGATAGGAGTGAGTTGTCCTCGCCAGAATTACCGTTCATTTGGGTTGGGTTGCTGGAGCCGCCCGGGATGCCGAGCTTGCCCGAATGTTTAAATGCTTCTTTAGCCGCCAGATCCTCATCGTAGGTAGCTTTGTCAAATACGAAGGTGAATGACATCGTCTCAGCCGGAACCCCCGTCCGTTCAACATAGCCCCAATAGTAAGGGCGGTTCGTTAGGGCTTTGTCCGCTTCTGGTGACAGTTTGACCGTCACATGGCAGGGTGATTTCTCAATGATGGTGCTTCCAGTCGCCTCCAGATAGGTCATAACGAATTGCTGTACTTGCTCGGTACTCATACTCATGAATGGGCTCCTCCCTGAGTCCTTTCCTGTGTGCCCAACTCCTGACGGATGGATTCCAAGGAATGACCAAGTGTATGCACCTTACTACGAATCTCCTCATCCGATTTCGATTCCAGCATAATTTTGAATAGACTTTTCTCTATGTTCTCCTGCTGCTCATAACGCTCCAGAATAACGTCCAGGCCGCCGATGACCATCTCGAACATGTTGATCTTCTCGTGCAGCAGGTTCAAGATATGCTCCTCAATGGTGCCTTGCGTAGACAGGTTATAGATTTGGACGTCATTCTGCTGACCCAGCCGGTGCACTCTCCCGATCCGCTGCTCTACACGCATGGGATTCCATGGAAGATCGAAGTTAATCATATGATGACAAAATTGCAGATTGATGCCCTCGCCGCCGGCTTCTGTTGCAATCATCACCTGCACCTTGCCCCGGAACAGATCCATCATCCAGTCCTTACGTCCCCGGTTCATCCCGCCACGATAAGGGACAGCTGTCAGGCCACGTTCACGGAAGTAATTCAGAAGGTATTCCTGTGTGGCCCTGTACTCCGTAAAGACAATGACCTTCTCGTTCATGTTCCGTACAAGCTCCATCGTCTTCTCTGCTTTGGTATTGGCTTTAATCGCTTTGATGGCGGCGACGAGCTCCCAAATCCGATCGCGAACCGGCGAATCTGGTGCCAGCTTCTTCGCCAGATTCACCAGTGTTACGAACACGGCGTCCCGGCTACTGCATACCTCGCGCTGCAGGGTCACCATGGATAGCATGCTGCTGAGACTGCCGCCAGATGCCTCGTATTGATCCTTCACAAAGGAGGTCACACCTTCATAGAGCGCACGTTCATCCGCTGAGAGCTGAAGATTGATATTGGATACATTACGCTTGGTGAATTGGACGGGCCCCTCACCACGTCTGTTGCGGATCATGACCTTGGACAGCTCCTCCTTGAGCTGGTCCTCATTCTTCGGTACACGCTTGTCGACGACAAAGTTGGCTGCAAAATCCCCCTGACGCCCCAACTGTCCTGGCTTCAGTAGGGTGATCAGGTTAAACAGCTCTGACAGATCGTTTTGGACAGGTGTCGCCGTCAATAGCAGGCAGTACTTTTTGCGTAGCTTGGTGATGAACTGGTAATTGGTGGTCTTCTTGTTCTTCAGCTTATGGGCTTCATCAATAATGACCAGATCATAATCGGTATCGAGCAGTATATCGCGATGGGGCTCGCGCTTGGCTGTGTCGATGGAAGCCACAACCACATCGGAATACCAGGTATGGGCTTTCTTCTGGGCGACTGCAGTAATACCGAACTTACTGTTCAGCTCCCGTACCCACTGCAGGACAAGCGAGGCGGGAACGAGAATCAATATTTTGGAAGCCAGGCCGCGAAGCATATATTCCTTTAGAATCATGCCAGCTTCTATCGTTTTGCCGAGTCCTACCTCATCAGCCAGAATCGCGCGCCCGGACATATTGAACAGAACTTTGCGGGCTGTATCCAACTGATGGGGGAGCGGGGTCAGGTCCTGAAGGTGCTTCAAGCATTGCAGCTCATCGAAGCTCGGAATCAGATTTGCTTGCTCGGCCTGCATGGTAAGCCTGAACAAATCCCAGTCTCCCCAAGGTCCTCCTTTGCGAACACGCTGATCCAGCTCTTCTGCCCAGTCACGGTCGAATTGTACCGGTACCGGCAGCTGGGGGACATCCTGTGTTGTCGACGAATGATGCGGATTCACGAACCATCCCTCCCTCTGCTGTCACTTTTTCGAACTAGGCGGGCAGCTCGGGCTCTGGTCGTCGATCCCGATGGCATAGCCGCTAGTCGGTATATGAGTATATTTGTAGTATGGGCGTTAGGCAGGAGATTCATAACCTAAAGTATGTCATTCCATCAGAATGAAGCGATGAAAGAAGGGTGTACATAGTTGAATGGTGAGGATGTATACAGAGGAAAGAAAGGCATGTACACAGATGAAAGAAAAGTATGGAGTCAAATGCAAGGAAGCGATGTGCTCCAAGGAAGATGGATCGGGAGCCAGACGAAACGAATGTAACGCCAAAAGAAAAGCATTGGTTATTCGTAGCAGAGAAGTAGTGGTTGAGTGATGGATGAGCAGAAGGGAATTAGAAGGTGAGTAGGAAATAAGGAAGAGCGTGAAGAGGAATGAGCATGAATATGCAGGCGGGAGAAAAAAAGAGAATGAGTCTGAATAAGATGGGTAGCAGTCATAAGATAGAGGAAGAAGACGAAAATTCACAAAATCGAAATGATTTAATCCATATATAGTATAGTATAATATGATTCGCACACAATATATTGTGATATTACATAAGGAAACGTCTAACGATACACTTTCACAGAAGACAGGCTACGTTTAGCTGATGCTTTCTTGCGATAATCGAATGGTCAGCTCCGCTGAAAATTTATAACTTCTATTATCCTGGAAGAAGCACGCTTTAGCTGTCATATTGTCAGTTCTTATTTTAGAGATCATCTGAAATTTATACAGGAGGTTGTTATCATTGACTACCACTCACCATTCCCAGCGCCTGACCGGACTTAGCGAGAAGATCTTCCTTGATCGTTATGCATGGAAGGATGCCGATACCAATCACGCTAAGGTCGGAGATGTCGTGCTGGTCTTGACGAAGGATGATCCTAAGTTCCCGACCAAGGAGGTCGGTGAGATTGTCAGCCGCGAAGGCCGCAAGGTTATTGTGAAGACACGCACGGGACAACTGGTCGAATCCGATGTGGAGAAGCTGACCTTGAACATCGAGAAGACGCCAGAGGAAATGTGGGATCGTCTCGCTGGAGCCATGGCTTCTGTAGAGAGTACGCCAGAGCTACAGCAGGAATGGAAGACCAAGTTCCGCACCATCCTGGATGACTGGAAGCTAGTACCTGGAGGTCGAATTGCCGCAGGCGCCGGGGCCAGCGATGAGCTGACGCTGTTCAACTGTTATGTTATCCCTTCACCTAAGGATAGCCGTGGCGGTATTATGCAGACCTTGTCCGAGATGACTGAGATCATGGCCCGTGGGGGTGGTGTAGGGATTAACCTGTCTTCTCTGCGACCTCGCCGAGCAGTAGTTAAAGGTGTGAACGGCTCGTCTAGTGGAGCTGTGTCCTGGGGTGGTCTGTTCAGCTACACGACTGGATTGATTGAGCAAGGTGGAAGTCGCCGTGGTGCCCTGATGCTGATGATCAATGACTGGCATCCGGATGTGCTGGATTTCATTACCGTGAAGCAGACTATGGGACAAGTTACTAATGCCAATCTCTCAGTCTGTGTCAGCAATGGCTTCATGAAGGCCGTGAAGGAGGATCTGGACTGGGAGCTGGTGTTCCCCGATACGAACGAACCCGATTATAACGAAGTATGGGACGGCGATCTGGAGCAGTGGAAGGCCAGTGGGCGCAAGGTCATTCCATATCGCACCGTCAAGGCGCGTGAAATCTGGCATACCATCATCGAATCCGCTTGGAAGTCCGCCGAGCCAGGAGTCGTATTCATGGAATACTACAATCAGATGTCCAACAGCTGGTATTTCAATCCGATTATCTGTACTAATCCATGCGCCGAACAGGGGCTTCCAGCTTGGGGAGTTTGCAACCTCTCAGCCATCAATCTGTCCAAGTTCTATGACGAGGAGCAGCAGGATGTGGCATGGGAGGATCTGGCTACCACGACTCGCTACTCGGTACGCTTTTTGGATAACGTTATTGATAAGACACCCTATCATTTTCCGGAAAATGAACAGAACCAGAAGCTTGAGCGCCGTGTAGGACTTGGCACGATGGGATTGGCTGAGCTGATGATCAAGCTGAAGATTCGCTATGGTAGCCCGGAATCATTGGAGTTCCTGGACAAGCTGTATGGCTTCATTGCGCGTGAGGCGTATCTGGCCTCTGCTGATATTGCTGAAGAGAAGGGTTCTTTCCAGGCCTTTGATGCAGAGAAATATCTGCAAAGCGGCTTCATGAAGAATATGACGGAGATCTATCCAGAGATCCGTACTGCTGTGACGGAAAAGGGCATACGGAATGTAACGGTCATTACGCAAGCACCGACGGGCAGCACGGGCACTATGGTAGGTACGTCCACCGGAATTGAGCCTTATTTTGCATTCAAGTACTTCCGTCAGAGCCGTCTAGGCTTCGATGAGCAATTCGTCCCGATTGCACAGGAATGGCTGGATGCGCATCCGGGTGAGTCATTACCAGACTACTTCATCACCGCGATGGATCTGTCTGCGGAGGATCATATCCGCGCTCAGGCAGCCATCCAGCGCTGGGTAGATAGCTCGATCTCCAAGACAGCCAATTGCCCGGCTGACTTCACCGTAGAAGAGACCAAGAGATTGTATGAGCTGGCGTTCGATCTGGGCTGCAAAGGGGTAACCATCTACCGGGATGGAAGCCGGGATGTGCAGGTGCTGTCGACTGGCAAGAAGGACGAAGACACCAAGGATGCCCCTGCGAAGGAGACAACGGGAGCTGAGGCAGCACAGGAAGTACAGCAATTACAGCAATTACAGCAATTACAGTCTAATACTGGTGGCGGTGCAGACGCTAATGTGCTCTCTGAAGCAGCGGAAGCGAGTGAACAGAATAAAGGTATCGCTTCAACTGCGTCAACGGGCTCGGCTACCTCAGCCAACATTGGTGCGCAAGGCAAGGTCGTGGACAAGCAGTACAAGAGTCGTCCACAGGTGCTACGCGGAGCGACCTACAAGATCAATACTCCGTTCGGGATGGCATACATTACGATTAATGATCTGAACGGCATTCCTGCCGAAATCTTCCTGAATGTCGGTAAGGCGGGCTCAGACGTATTCGCCATGGCCGAGGCGCTAGGCCGAGTATGCTCCTTGTTCTTGCGTTATGGAGATCATGGACAGAAGGTAGAGCTGCTAGTGAAGCATTTGAAGGGAATTGGCGGTTCCGGCGCCATTGGCTTCGGTGTGAACCGCGTAGAGTCTATTGCCGATGCGGTAGCCAAGGCACTGGAGACGCATGTGCAAGCTAACGCTATAGATGCAACCGGACTGGAAGTGGCTCCGATTGCTGCTACGCTCGACGTAGAGACTCCGAATGGGGAGCATGCACAGTTGAAGGTGAATTCCGCGGGACAGCACGTCCATTCTGCGGATAGTCATGCCACTGATGCTGCTGGCAAACATGGTACAACGGAAAAAGGTGCCTATCCAGCAAGCCTCGCAGCGACGGCCTCCAGAGATCTATGTCCATCCTGCGGATCGGCTTCGCTTATGAATGTAGAGGGCTGCAAAACGTGTAGTAATTGCGGGTATAGCCGCTGTTCTTGAGGTGGTTTTTCAGAATAGATAATATGTTAGTTGTGATTTATCATTTTAAATGATAAATGTTTCATTTAAAATGATAATCAGCAATTGTATGTACTCTTGTTTACAATTATCAATGTATTTAATTTCTAACGCGGTAGCATCTTTTAAATATGCTACCGCGTTTCTTTATGTAATAAAGAGATACTCTAGGGAAAATTAAATTGTAAAACAATATTTTTGAATGGTTCTATTGCACATCTGATTGACCGCATTCAAACCTAGAAAAATGATATTGACAGGTATTATCCTAAGATTATGATATATTTATTATAAAATTAGGATAAAGGGGATTTTAAAATGAATATTTTTTGTATTCCTCATTCATTTTGAATCATTAGTTTAAGTATGCATTTCGTTTGTGATTCTGAATGAATCGTATTTCATACCCTGTTTTTCGGAAGGAGTCAGTTGATGGACGACCAAAGTAATCTTGATTTGCGATTATTCCGAGTGTGGATGAAGTCGACCAGAGCAGCATCCAAAAACATTGAGAAAGATATTCAAAGTAACAACATTAGCATTGAGAACTTCATTACGCTCGAATTGCTATACAGCAAGGGTCCACAGACAGTACAACAAATTAGCGAGCGGCTATCCATCCCGAGTGGAAGCATAACCTATGTGATTAATAAGTTGGAAAAGAAGGGACTTGTGGAGAGGAAACAACACCCTGAGGACAAAAGGGTATTTCATGTCATCCTCACAGAACAAGGAAAAGAGTTGTTTGACGAGATTTTTCCCAAACACGTTGCAATGATATCCCGAAGCTTTTCTTTTATTTCCGATGAGGAAAAAAAACAACTCATTGATCTGCTTAAAAGAATCGGATTCGGGATTCAGAATATGCAAGAAGAATAAATTTCAGCAAACAATACAGTACGTGGTTAATTGAATGGAAAGAAGGGGAACTTGTGAGCGAACAATTTGATGTTATGGAGTTTGGACTGAGCACGTTCCTTGAAGCTAAGCCAAGACAGGGCGGCGTAACGCATGCGGAAAGACTCCGGCAAGCCGTGGATGAAGCGGTATTAGCAGAACAAGTCGGATTAGACGTTTATGCTATTGGCGAGCATCACCGTGTTGAATATGCAAGTTCGGCACCTACAACGATTTTAGCTGCCATTGCTGCCAAAACGAATCGAATTCGTCTTTCAAGTGCAGTATCGGTCTTATCTTCCGACGATCCGGTTAGAGTATACCAAAATTTCGCAACATTGGACGGGCTCTCTAACGGACGAGCAGAGATTATGGCTGGCAGGGGATCATTTATTGAGTCCTTTCCTTTGTTTGGGTATACACTGGATGATTATAACGAGTTATTTGAGGAGAAGCTGGACTTGCTGCTCAACATTGTTTCTTCGGAAAAAGTAACCTGGAGCGGGAATCATCGTACAGCTATTCATGATTTAGGAGTCTATCCCCGTGCCGTTCAGGATCCGTTGCCAGTGTGGATTGGTACTGGAGGAAACGCGAATTCGGCCATTCGAGCAGGTCTTTTGGGATTGCCGGTGTGTTTTGCCATCATTGGGGGATCTCCAGCACGATTCGCTTCATTGGTAAATTTATATAAAGAAGCCGCCAAACAAGCAGGACATGACCTTCGTAAATTGAAGATCGCTGTACATTCGCACGGTTTCATTAAAGAGGATGCGGAAGAAGCCGCTAATTTGTATTTCCCAGCCGTCGTGGATCTTATAAATGTGATTGGACGTGAACGAGGTTTTGCGGAATACACACGCCAATCTTTTGAAGCAGCAAGAAGTTTGGAAGGCGCGTTGTATTTGGGAGATCCAGAGCACGTTGCCGAAAAAATCGTATTACTGAAGAAAAACTTAGGATTAACGCGTTTCCTGCTTCATATCGATATTAGCACCTTGCCTCATCGCGACCTGATGCAAACGATTGAATTATTCGGAACTAAAGTAGTGCCTATGGTAAAGAAAGAACTTGCGCGCATTTCGTAATACTTGACATGTATGACTTTATAGCACGAATTCAAGCCTGTCGGGACAAGAACATGATCCCATTAGAGTCGCTAATTTAGCGGCTCTTTTATTATGGCTTCAGTCAGTTGAGCGCGTGAAATGCGAGAAACAAAAAACCACCCGCTATGCGGGTGGAGGGATTGAGGGTTTGACCACCATGACCATTCCAGGTGTTACTCTTGTTACACCCACTGGCTTTGAAATGGTGACGGATGTCTTCCCAGATGATACAACTAAACTGTGTGAAAGCGTGCAAAATGGAGTTCGGCGCCACTTATATGATAAACCACAAATATTTAACCCAAATGAAATACAGGAGACAAACTTCGCATCTGGAAGACATACCTCATCACCTATAGGCAACATTGTAGTACCACCTCTAATGGAGGTTATCTTACTTCACTATAAGTATCTAGGATTTGACTATGTGGACTCTCGCTTCTCAACTCTTCAACAAATTGACATTCATTCTGGATACGGTACCCAATATTTATGGAATGAACAGGGGCGATTACATTTGAACAAGTCCCTGGCCTTCTTCAATGCGTATGAATTGATCGGTTGTCGGATGGACTTCCAATCCAATGCTATCACCAACATTAATACTCATCAGAGTTACTTGAAGATGTTTACCTGTCCATAATGCAGTACGGTAGTTATTGTTCTGTTTGGCTGCTTGATCAATATTGATTACAAGTGGTTGTTGTCCGTAATCTCTAATTTTATTTTGCTCATAGGGATTATTACCGTAATTGAACCAATTGTAATCTTGGGGATAAGATCCATGACCGGTATCATTGTAGCGGTTGGGCATTAGATTTTGCCAGTGATGTGACTGGTAATATTTGTAATTAACACTCGTACTCCTCTGCTGTTTTAAGATACCTTCATCATATGCAAGTGCCTAAATAAGGGGAGCTAAAAAGTTCAAGAATGGGCAAGAGCCTGCTGTTCAATCGTATTGATGAAACCAAATGAAAAATGTCGAGCATGAGAGAAAGCAAAAAGCATTCCTGGCATCTTGCAAAAGTGGCTAGGAATGCTTTTTTGTGAAGCTTTGATTTTAAATGCTAAAGGTGCAGTAATATTTAGAGGTGAGATGTAGTTTGATCATATGTAAACAAAATATCACAAATCCATTTAAGGATTGTGTCTAATAGAAAATAAAGGGGAAGAAGTTCCATTTCCAACATCCCTTAACCTAATATTTCATTTCTATATTCGTCGAAATACATAGTGATATAAAGATGATGCACAAGTAAAGCTACAGAATGGGAGCTTGCTTAGGGTTACGATGCTCTAGCAAAGTCAGTGTCTTCTCGATAACCTTGGAAGATCGCTTCAATGCTCAACTGGGTAGAAGAGAAAGCTATTTTGTAGCTTACAATAAGTAACTGCTTTGTTCGAGAATAATTATTAAAATTAAATAGAACTCTTGATGCATTTCTTGTATCATTATGAGGTTGTAACTGACGAACGATCAGTTAGAAAGCAAGCTCGTTGGGGAGGATGCTGAACGGTGAAAAGAATATGGTTAGTATTTGTAACACTGGTGCTCGTTATTGAATCATTAGTTACAATCCCTAGGGCAAGCGCTGCGGCACTTTCATTTACCTCAGTGTCTAGTCAGTCGGCTACCACCTTGGCATTGGATAACGAGGGATTCATCTGGGCTTGGGGGAAGAACTTGCACGGCCAGTTTGGAAATGGTATCACAACTGATTCTGAAGTTCCACTGCGAATGGAGGTGGTTGACAGTAATACGTTGGTTAGGTTTCGTGAAGTCAAGACAGGATTGAATCATAGTATGGCATTGGATACGAATGGACAGATCTGGACAACTGGCAATAACTCTGATGGCCAGCTCGGACACGGAGATTTCAACCCCTCCCTTAGTTGGGGGAAATTAGATGTGAAAGACGGAGGAGCGCAGGTCACTTTCTCCTCGATCGCTACTGGCCGTGGTGCCTCATATGCCATTGATGACGAGGGCGAGCTTTGGGGGTGGGGATTTAGAATTAGCGAAAAAATACAAGGTGCAACCTCAAGACCGGTGAAGCTAGACCTTACGGATGGTGGAAGCGCAGTTAAATTTAAATCGATCGCTGCCAATGAAGAACAGGCGGTAGGAATTGATTCTAACAATCACTTATGGCAAGTTATTCTTTCTGGAGGTCAGACGAGTAAGTTTAATTTGATCGACGGCGGGGCAATCCCCCAATTTCGAGAAGTTGCCGTTGGTGCAGGCTATGGAACAGGTGACTTCCTTGCTCTGGCGCTTGAAACTGATGGAAATATATGGATCTGGGGCAGCAACAATAACGGCCAGCAAGGAGATGGTGGAGTTGATCCTCAAACGCGTTGGTCCCCTGAAAAGTTGAATGTTTTGGACGGTGGAACTCCTGTTGTATTCTCGAAAATTTCTGGAGGAAACCACTATGCTTTGGCGCTCGATACGAATGGGAATTTGTGGGCATGGGGAAAAAACGACTTCGGACAACTAGGTAACGGAACAACCATAAATTCTGCCCCGGTCAAGGTGAAGGCAATCGAGAACGGAAGCCCTATCATATTTACCACAATTACAGCAGGCTATGAACAATCCTATGCTCTTGATACGGAAGGGCGCATTTGGGCTTGGGGGTATTCACAAGGATTGGTGCCAAACCGAATGCATCTTAACAATATTCCGACTGTAACGGTTGGTGTATCCAAGCCATCATCGAAGTACCTTGAGGGGATTACTCTAACCGCTAACGTCTCGGGCAGCCTGGGGGACCCGACAGGGATAGTTGAATTCAGAGATGATGGGAATTTGCTAGGTAGCCGAACGCTGAACGGGGGTTCGGCGACATTCGACACAAATAGTTTGTCTCCAGGTCAGCATAGTCTGTCAGTTCACTATGACGGAGATGATACCTACCTAGCGGGGGTGTCTGAAACATTAGTATACACGGTCCATGTAAGGGAGGCACCGATTCTTAAACTTATACCGTCGACGACGTCAGATACATATAGTCCGGTTACAGTAGAAGTGTATGTACAGTTAGACGGAAATGACAACGGACTTAACCGTCTAAAATGGCTTTATGGTGATCGAAAGATAACCGACTTTGCCGGAGTGGGTACTGACATTTTGGATACACAAAGGTTTGAAGCTGCGATCAGCGGTATGTATACGGTATATGCACGTGACGAAGCAGGCGGGGAAGCTATAAAAACAATTGAGCTTAACAATATCCGGAATGCTGGCGATCCCTCCGGTCTACTGGGAACTATTAATATTGCCAGACAGGCGCTCACCGATCATCCCGAAGGGACTGGGCTCAGTGAGGCATCCACTGCTACGAGAGGGCAACTTCTGATTGCTCTTGATATCGCGCAGACTATAGCGGATGATGCGGCCAATCGAACACAAGAGGAACTTGAAAGTGCCCGGTCCGATCTTGATCAGGCAATAGCAACCTTTCGTTCCAAAGTAATTGGTTTGGTACTGACAGCTCCAGGTAAGGGAGTGTATGGAACGAACAGCACGCTCAGGTTCATTTTGACCTATCGTGATTCAGTAGATGTCACTGGTATGCCGCGACTTGGTATTAAACTGGGTGGGGAGACTGTGTACGCCGTCTATACTGGTAGAATAGGCGGATCGCAAACAGCATTGCAATTTGACTACGTGGTGCCAACGGGCTTGAGCGTTCCTGAAGGTATCCAACTGCAAGAAGAGCTGTTGCTTCCCAACGGCGCTGCAATTGTTTATACCGACACTGGAGAGTCAGCACTGACGAAATTTGTCGTTCCAGATATGAGCCAGATCCGCATCATATCAATAGAGCCGTCACTCGAACTAGGTACTAGCGGGGGGAATGGCACAGCCATTCAGATTGCAGTAACCGCCATTACCGAACAAAGTGAAATGGGCAATGTGCTTACCCACCTGCGATGGCTGAAGGGTAGACGTACATCAGCAGATTTTTTGGGTGGCACAAGCGGCGCAGACCTATTAGCGATGCGTACCTTTACAGTTAAAGAGAATGGTGAATATACGATTTATGCAAAGGACACCGCTGGTAACGAAGCCGTCCATGCGATTACAATCAGCACTATTGTCAAACCGATCAACCCTTCACCCGTTAAATCAAGGGACGAACGGAAGGAAGTTGTAAAAATTCAGAACCAGTCAGCTCTGTACGAACTAAAACTCACCTCTGGTGTAGATACATTAAAGTTTAAGTGGACAGAGCAAGACTTAAATGCTTCGATCTACGAAATAGATGGCCACTCGCTTAATTCCGATACTGATGCGGCTTGGACTCTCACTCTGCCAAAGGAGACCATTTCTAAAATGAATCCGGAAAATATGCTGCACGTGAGGACTAGACTGAGTGATATTCTTATTCCCGTAGTATTACTGCGAGAGCTTGATGATCAGCCCTACAGCGAAGTCCGTGTTGTACTCAGCGGGGCTTCTTTAGCAGATCGTAACTCCCTTCAGGAGGCGGCAGCAAAACTCGGTGCTGATGTGCATGGCTGGCCTCTTCAGTTGAAAATTAGCGCCGTCATTGATGGAAATGAACGCTCCTTGCAGAATTTTGGATATCCCGTGAGTCTAATGATACCAAGATCAGCGTTAATGGAACTGGGACAGCAGTTCGTTGCAAGATATGATCAAGTTCAGAAGAGTTTATCCTTTGTTCCCTCTGCACTTAATGAGCACAATCGGAGGTGGCAAATTAAATCCGGTGGCGTCTATGCACTTCTGACGAATGACAAGAGGTTTGACGATATGCAGGGGTCTTGGGCGGAAGATGCTGTGCATCGGCTTGCTTCGCTCCTCATCGTAAACGGTGTAGATGGAAAGAACTTCGGACCTAAGACGTCTGTTACCCGTGCTGAGTTAACAGCGATGGTTGTACGTTCGCTCGGTCTGCCAAGTATAGCTACGGATCAAGCCTCCTTTGATGACGTTAATATGGACAGATGGTATGCAGGAAGCTTGACTGTGGCTCTACGTGAAGAGCTTGTGCAGGGTAATGATGACGGGAGGTTTTACCCAGATAAGCCAATTAGCCGCCAAGAAGCCGCTGTTGTCATGCTGCGTGCACTGAAATGGGCCGGTTATGCAGTCGATGAAGGTAAAGAAGATACTATCAGTAGTTTCACTGATGCGCATAATATTGCTCCGTGGGCAAGGAGCGCCCTCGCTGATGCCGTAAGTGAGGGTTTTCTACAGGGTTATCCAGAAGGCAATCTGCAGCCGGAAAGCAATATTTCCCGTGCGGAGGCCGCCGTAATGCTTGTCCAGCTTTTGGAGCATACAAAGGTATTCTAGTCTTAAGATGAATAGCTGCCAAACAAGACGTTTAAAGCGCTCTTGTTTGGTTTTTTTGTATTCCCCTTAAAAGAAGAGAAAAATGAAGATTATAATTTGATTTTGAAGAAGTCCGCCGAAGTTGCACAAGAATGGTTAAAGAAAGACATAGAAAACATTCTGATTTAATGTATAGATGAAAAATGCGCCAGCGCACAGAATCCACAGAGCTTGCATTGTTGAAGTCCACGGCAACCAAGCTACCTCCAAAATATTCTTTGTGCTATAATGGAATAAATTGAGGCTTGTTACTGATTATTCAGGCAAAACCTATATATTTGTATGCCCTGTGTTTCTATTAGGCATATACATATGTAGGTTTTTTTGCGTTCTCAGACGAGTTGGAGGGGGAGTTTCTATTGAAAAAGAAAGAACAAGGCATGCGACTATTCACCAAGGCAGTTACGTTTTCCCGTTTGATAAGTACAAGGCTCATTGTTGCATTTCTTGCGGTGCTTATTATCCCGGCCACGGTGATCGGGTATTTCTCTTACCAAAGTGCCAAGGATGAAGTCCAGCAACGAATGACAGAACCTATGAATACGATTCTGACTATGGCCGGACAACACATTGATCACATCGTAGGCGCCAAAGTGGATTTGTTGGAACTCATCAACCAAGCGTTTGACTCCACATCGGTCACTGATGACGCAGATGCGGTGCGTGAAGAGTTGGATCGCATAACGGTACAGTACCCGAGTATTTTAAACATTAGCATTGCCAATGAGGATGGACAATACATAACATCCCTTGATCCCGGGGAGACAACGCATGATCCGCGGCAGATGGACTGGTACAAACGTGGGATTGGCCTGAATGGAACAGTCTATATCTCAGGTGTCATGAAAGATGCGAATTCTGGAGCTTTATACGTGGAGATAGCAAAAGAACTGTCTGACGGCCGAGGTGTTGCCAGCATTCAACTGAATCTGGATTCACTGGTCCAAGAGATCGCGTTACTGGACGTTGGCGGCAACGGAAGCTTGATTATCGTGGATGCCAACCGAACCATTGCTGCTTGGGCGGGAGCCATCGCACAAGGCGGGGGAGGAGAGCTTGGAGGAGCGCTGATTGAGGGAATCCCCGTAGAGCGGAATATCGCTTCCAGCAAGGATGCTCCGATGGCATTTTCGCATTTCGTGAGAACTGATCTGGCATATGACTTGGAGGTCTATAATGGAGTCAACGCTCTGACAGGCTGGAATGTCATTTCACTGATGGGTCATGAAGACTTCATAGCCGCAGCGAGACCAATTATGCTTACCAGTCTAACCGTAATTTCTATTTCGGTATTCTTGGGCTTGGTGGTTATTTTATTGATTTTGAGGTCCTTTATGATCTCGATGAACAAGCTGCGAATCGCAACACGTCGTGTGCGTGAAGGAAATCTGTCCGAGCGGGTTGCGCTTAACAGTAAAGACGAATTTGGCCTGTTAGCAGAGGATTTTGACCAAATGACTATTTCATTGCAAGCTGTAGTTACAGAGCTTGATCAGACGTCAACAAGACTAGGGGATGCATCCCAACAAATTCAGGAGAGTACGGAACAGACGACATTGTCTGTCCAACATGTGGCTGAAACGATTGCGCAGGCAGCAGAGAAGGCGGCTGTCGGTGCTGAAAATTCTACTCAGACCGCGCGAGCGGTCGAGGAGATGCTCCAAGGCATTGATACGATTACAGCATCGGCCGATTCTATCGTATACGCCGCCAAAGAGACGGAGAGTGCGGTGGCTGATGGAAGTCAGACCATCACCCAAGTGCATGATCAAATGAGAGAAATACTGGACGCAGTTGAAGAAACATCCAATCTGATGAATCAATTGTCTGCTCTTTCCGCGGAAGCCCAACATATGAACGATAGTATTTCAAACATAGCGCGACAAACTAACTTATTGTCTTTGAATGCATCCATTGAAGCAGCCAGGGCAGGGGAGCATGGAAAAGGGTTCGCAGTTGTTGCAAGTGAAGTAAATGAATTATCGCTGCAGTCCAGACAAAGTGCTGAAGCGATTGGTGATACCATTGGCAAAATGCTTGGCCTGATCTCGGAATCTACCTTGCTGATGAATCACAAAGTTCGTGCCCAAGTGGGGGAAGGGATGCGCATTAGCAAAGAAGCATCGGAGTCGATTTCCAATATAGAGCAGTTCTCCAGCCGCATCGTCGGCCAAATCCAAGACATTTCGGCGATCTCAGAGCAGCTGTCCGCAAGCACCGAGCAAGTGACTACGACCGTAGCAGAAATGATGAATATCTCCAAGGTTTCGGCCGATAGTGCCTATACAACTTCGGCAGCTGCACAGGAACAGATGGCGGCGATGGAAGAGATAGCATCATCTACGATGCAACTAGCCAAAATGGCTGAAAATATGCAGAAACAAGTTAGCCGATTTACATTATAGTTCGGAGTAGGCATTACTCTATAGGATTGAACACAAGAAGGACGTGGGTAAAGAACTCACGTCTTTCTTCTATTGATTGTACGTAGATCAATTATGTACGTAATTCGATATGTACGTAATCCCAAGGATGACCAAAAGCATTTTTCTAGTTAGAACCCTTGTCCAGCGATTTGCGACATACATACACAAAAGCTGGAGGGAGATTGCATGGCACGAACTCAATCTTCTCGATCTCCAGGTGCTTTACCCACCGTTTTTTCATGTAGGGGGTGTAATGATAGGAGACGATCATACCTCCTGGCTTAAGTGCTGCAATCATTTGCTGAAGTAATTTGCCCCGCATGTCATTCGATAAATTAAATAAGGGCAATCCGCATATGATGCAGTCTAGTTGACCGATTTGTTCTTCATTCATTTTTTTGATCAAATAGCTAGCATTGGAGTGGAAGCTAAAGCCAGGAAACTGGGATTTCAGATGGTCCCGCATGTTTCTGTCACGCTCGAATAACAATACTTTTGTGGAAGGTGATACTTGTTCCCTGATGAAGCGCGTGATAGCACCTGTACCTGCGCCAAGTTCTGCCACAGTCCTGACCTCATTCCACGGAACAGACTGAACGACCCTCATTGCCAGATATCGAGAACTTGGGAGAACGCCTCCTACGCGTGTTGGATTGCTAAGGAAGCCTTTCAGGAACAGCAGGTATTCGTAAATATTCAATTAATAATCCCCCGTTGTATATGACTCCATTTTAAATGAATCGCTTTATTGTCAGCGGAGTACGTAAAATCATGCGAAATTCCCGTAATCATTAGACTGAGTACCATACGAATTAATATGTTGACCTGAATTTTCTTTTTCGGAGATTTTGGGTTGCGGTTCATTCCATTTTATACCCGACCCCCCACACTGTTTTAATATATTGCGGATGTCTCGGGGATTCCTCCAATTTTTCGCGCAGATTACGAATATGGACCATTACCGTATTGTTGGAGAACCCATAGGATTCTTTCCATATAGTTTCGTAGATGTGTTCGGAGCTGAATACCTGTCCAGGATGACTGGCAAGCAAAAGCAGGATAGCAAACTCCATCGGCGTAATTGCAAGTTCATTTCCTTTTATCTTTACGGAATGTTTGCTCTTATCAATGACCAGATCTCTGATGAGGATAAGGTCTTTGGACTCCTCTTGTCCGATCAAGGTTTGCCGTCGTAATTGTGCTTTTACGCGAGCGAGCAATTCAAGGGGATTGAACGGCTTGACCATGTAATCGTCTGCTCCTGTTGTTAGCCCTGTAATCTTATCAATATCCTCTTCCTTGGCTGACAGCATGATAATCGGCATATTGGATATTTCCCGTATTTTAAGGCAGGCTGTGATTCCATCCATCTCAGGCATCATAACATCAAGGATAACCAGCTGGATGGGCCTTGCTTTAATTACATTCAGGGCTTCATCGCCATCAGCAGCCTCGATTACACCATAACCTTCGTTGCGTAGATAAATATGGATAACGTCTCGAATGTCTGGATCATCGTCTACGACCAGGATTGTATTCATATGCTTTGAACTTCCTTTCTGAATGCTTCGAGAATCAAAGGGTTATTCTAATTGTCTTCTTTCTTACGACATACATACACGAAGGCAGGAGGAATATTGAGAGGTACCCATTCCATTTTCTCAATGACAAACTTCTCGGCGAGCTGCTTCTTCATTTGTAGTGAATATTGAAAAGCGACGAATATACCTCCTGGCTTAAGAGCCTGGTAAATTTGTTCAACCAGAGTTTCTCTTAAATCACTGTCAAAGTTGAAGAACGGAAGACAGCTAAAAATACAATCCAACTGATCAATATTCTGCTGTTTTATTGTTTCTACCAAGGCCGCTGCGTTAGGATGGATACTCAGGTCTGGATAATTCTTATGCAGATTATTTCTCATGGTTGTATTCATTTCAAACAGGAAAACTTTAGTGTCATCATTTGTACAGTCAATAATATATTGGGTGATTGCACCGGTTCCGGAACCAAGCTCTGCGACTGCCTTGACTTCCTGCCAAGCTGCTTGTCTAACCATGGCTTTAGCCAGAAAGCGAGAGCTTGGAATAATGCTTCCTACATGCTTGGGACTATGAACAAAGCTTCGCAAAAATAAAAGATACTCATTGGATTTCATCGGTTATTCCTCCATTATAGTCAGGTATGTTAGGATCAACACGCTTTTGTCTATGAACTGAAGTGTTCAAAAATTGAAGCAAACATATCCAAGATGGTGGTACCAAAAAAAGTCCCTAACATGAAATAAGTAGTAGTCCAGAAAATAGCACTCGAATACGAAAGAAAAATGAACTTTTTATAATGTGTGCCACCCAGTCCAACCAATAGCGGCATGAAATAACGTACAATAGGAATAAACATGCTGATACACATGGCCCAATCGCCTTTTTTTTGAAGAAGTAACTCAGCTTTTTGATAGTGATTATTGTCATGTAGCCTTCTTTTTAGCCTCTGTCCGAACAATTTTCCAGCACAATATGAGATCGTAATCGCTGTTAGCAATCCTGCCAGAATGCAGAAGTATGTTAACCAATGATTAATAGCGCCTGTATGGCTGAGGATCGCGCCACTAAGAATGGTCACTTCATTAGGAATGGGAACGCCAAACGGGCCTAAGGAGAAGGCGAGAAAAAAGAAAAGATAGCTGTATTGATGGATTAGCTCTATCAGCGTGTTACTGATCATTATTTCAGCTCCTCGTGTTGATAAAGCTATAATAATGATAAAAACTAAGGAAATAAGAAGGGTAATTCTAAAGAAAATATAAAGAAATTCTAAAGAAAATCTAAAGAGGCCAGCATAGAATGGTAAAAAATTAAAGAAAGCACCTCCTATTGTTGAACGTTATCGAACAATGGAGGTGCTTCACATAGAATGAGCTTCTTGCTGTTTTGGCACGTGAGAGTTCCAAACCCTAACTTGATAGGATTATTCTACAATCTCTTGTTTTTTCTGTCCAACTTCGAGAAGTGGAGAGTAAGGGGGGATTAAATGTACGAGACGGTATGACAGATTATTAGCCAAGTGCGACAGTTCCTCTGGAAAGGATACGTGAGCGGTTCTCCTAGCGGCCCAACATGCATTTCATTTCCAGTGGGTGTCGCACTTATTCATCCATGAAGTTCAGTTCTTTTTTTCCACCGCATGGCCGCCAAACTCATTCCGAAGTGCAGCGACTACTTTTCCAGTAAAGGTGTCTTCATCTAATGAACGGTAACGCATCAATAATGACATTGCAATAACAGGGGTGGCCGTTTGCAGATCTAGTGCAGTCTCCACTGTCCACTTTCCTTCCCCGGAAGAATGCATGATACCTTTGATTTCATCTAGCTTTGCATCTTTAGAAAATGCTTGCTCCGTTAACTCCATGAGCCATGAACGAATAACCGAGCCATTATTCCACACTCTGGCCACTTTTTCGAAATCAAAATCGAACTCGCTCTTCTTCAACAATTCGAATCCTTCTCCGATCGCTGCCATCATTGCGTACTCAATACCGTTATGAACCATTTTCAAAAAATGACCGCTACCTGCTTGTCCAGCATATAAAAAGCCATTCTCAACAGCGGTATCTCTAAAAATAGGTTCAACAATATTCCAAGCCTCATGATCTCCACCAATCATATAACAAGCACCGTTTCGCGCGCCTGCCATTCCTCCAGAAGTACCAGCATCCATAAAGTGGACCCCTGCTTTTTTTAACTCATGATATCGACGAATGGATTCTCTGTAATGTGAATTTCCTGCTTCAATCATAATGTCACCATTACTTAAATAAGGCTTGAGTTCATGAATTACCGAATCCACTACGTTGTGAGGAACCATGATCCAAATTACACGTGGTTGTTCCAAAGACTGAACGAGATGCTGCAAATCGGTGGCCCCTTGGATTCCATGTTTATTTACTTCTTCAACGGCTGTAGTATTTACATCAAATGCTACTACATGATGTTGGTTGTCAATTAAGTTTTGTGCCAGGTTAAATCCCATTTTTCCCAATCCAATAAGTCCTACTTTCAAAATGATTCCTCCTCTTATAGTACATAAATTTTGTTTACCACCATTTAAATCCATCTGATTCTAACAACTGATGGGCAGCTTTAGGCCCCATTGTACCTGCTGAATATTCGTGAAGGGGAAGGTCATTTTGATCAAATGTCTCTAATATGGGCTGAATCCATCTCCAAGATAATTCAACCTCATCCCAATGAGCGAAGAAGGTGGAGTCTCCACGAAGAGCATCTAGTAGAAGAAGCTCATATGATTCAGGAATATTATTATTGGTGTCGGTAAAGTTAACTTTAATGGGTTCTAATTCCCCAGTTATAGAGTTTTTGCTATTTATTTGCATCGACACTCCTTCGGTGGGGCTTACGCTAATCATAAATAGATTGGGGGTTACGTACTGCTTTTCATTAGACAAGCTATTTACTGTATTTTTGAATTCAATGACAATTTTTGTTGACTTTTCTGACATTCTTTTGCCTGTCCGAATATAGAAGGGAACTCCATCCCAAATGGAATCATCGATCCACAGACGAGCAGCCACGAAAGTGTCATTTTTAGATGATATATCAATGTTAGGTTCTTCTAAGTATCCAGGAACAGGTGTACCGTTTATCTCTCCCGGACCGTATTGACCACGAACAACGTGAATTCCTACGGAGTCTTTATGCAAAGGCCGTAACGATTGCATCACTTTTTTTTTGACTGGCCTGATTTCGTTAGTCCTGATTTGCTTTGGGAGATGCATTGCTGTCATTACTACTAACTGCAGTAAGTGATTTTGAACCATATCACGAATGGCGCCCACTTTATCGTAATAAGCAGCTCTCTGTTCTACTCCAACGGTTTCGCTCGCTGTAATTTGAACGTTAGCAACAAAGTGATTGTTCCAAAGTGACTGCAACATGGGGTTAGCAAATCCCAGTGATTCAAGGTTTTGAACCATAGGTTTTCCCAAATAATGATCAATAATAAAGATCTCTTCTTCATTAAAAGCCTTATTAAGCTCGGAATTTAATTCTTTAGCAGATTCTAAATCATGTCCGAAGGGCTTCTCGATAATCAATCGTTTCCATCCCGTTGTTTCTCCTAAGCCACTTTCCATAATGTTATAGGCAATGACATTAAAGAATTTAGGGGCAACCGACAAATAGAACATTCGATTTTCTTTAATACCCAGTTCCTGTTCCTTTTTCTGTAAAATTTGAAGTAATTTTTTGTATCCTTCTGATTCATTGACATAAAGTTGAACGTATTGAAACTGATTACTGAATCTTTTTTTCAGAGATAAATCTTTTTCAGAGTGCCTGGAAAAAGTGAGCAAAGCTTCTTCTATACGTGCTTGAAATTCAACCTGAGATAATGATTCTAAACCAACCCCAATCAGTGACATCGTATCAGGTAATTTCTGATCCAAATATAAATTAAATAGTGCAGGGTAGATTTTTCTACTTGCTAAATCACCTGTAGCACCAAACAGGACAAAGGTCATAGAGTCCATGTATCATCCCTCCTATTTTGCACGATCAATGTTGATGTTCTCTGACCGCTCATTCCTGCGATGAAAAATATTTCCGCCTTGGCTCATAGTCAAGAGCAGCCTCAACCCGAGACTTATGAGAGCCAAATTAGTATATTATTTATATTTCATGTTGGTAAGTACGCACTTTAATCACACATAGTGAGAAAAAGTATACTATTGCTAATGTCAAGGAAATAACACTGGTGGTTATGAACAACCTAGAAAGAGCTGAGGCTTGCAGCTAGAAGAGATTGCATGTGAAAGAAACAATAGCCAGAGTTTGAATACCTGTGTTACTATGGTTTACTTCTGTTACGATCTGGCTTATGATCCATACCAGACATCCTTACATCGGTAACCATCAGGGGGGCTTATGAGAAAAGCGAACACCAGGCTAGTGAAAGAGATTAACTTGAACCATGTGCGTGAAGTGATGCAACGGGTCGAGACGGCGACCAAGCCTCAGCTGGCTTCCATGACCAAGCTGAGTGTGGTTACGATTAACTCGTTGATCAGGGAACTACACGAACGTGGAGAAGTATTTGAAGATATGGTGGTTCCATCCAATGGTGGCCGACCGGCACAGACCTACCGCTACAACTATGAGCACAGCCTTGCGCTTGTCTTGTATTTGAAGGAAACGCAGGGGCAGGAGCTGGTCTCGGCAATGGTAATTAATCTGGAGAATACCCTTCTATCCAAGCAGGATTATGTAATGCCGAGTTTTGATAAGCAGCAGCTATACGGGATTATTACTCATTTCATCTCTACATACCCAGCGATCAAGATCATGGGCATCGGTATTCCCGGACAGGTAGTTAACGGTGAAATTACAGTCAGTAGCCATCAAGAGCTAATGGGCTCCCACCTGATTAAAGAGATAGAACTCGAATATGGATTACGAGTTATGGTTGAAAATGATGTCAATGCTGCCGTTAGCGGGTATTGCCTGAAGCAAGAACAAAAAGAGGGACAGGAGCAATGCGTAGTAGGTATCTATTTTCCCAACAGATATCCGCCAGGGATGGGTATTCTATGGAATGGGCAAGTCATGAGAGGCAAACAAGGCATGTCGGGTGAAATCAAGTTTCTTCCTAACAGTCCTGACTGGATGAACAAGATGGCCAGTCATACTTTTGTCGAGGCTGTCTGTACGATTCTTCATACGGTCAATGCGGTGCTTGCTCCAGATCAGATCATTATTTATCAAGATCGAGTGGAGGAGCAGCATTTGAATGAGGCCTGGAATACTTATCGGGATACACACCCCATGGCGTCCTGTTCCGAGATCATATTACAGGAGACTTTTCAACAGGATTACGAGGCAGGTCTGCGCAAAATGACCCTGAAGGAATTACAATTGAACGGGATGCTCATCCCATAATCGAAGCAACGACCTGGAGTTTCTTCCAGACTACTTTTTTACTATGCATGGGGTAGAGATGATGCCTTGACAAAGATAACATCCTACCCCATATTATTATGTGTATTTTATAAATATGGTTTATTAAGCGGATAAGCAACATCATCATCATTTCACAATAAGGAGAGAATATTTCTATGGCAACCTGGTTTTTGATAGTGATCTATCTTGCTTTTATTAGCCTCGGACTTCCAGATTCACTGCTGGGTTCGGCTTGGCCCGTCATGTGGCCTGAGATTGGTTCAACGCTGGGATCTGCAGGTCTCATATCCATGATTATTGCGGTAGGCACGATCATTTCAAGTCTGGCCAGTGGCAGAATGATTCAGTTGCTGGGTACAGGCAAGATTACCATGGCTAGTTGCTTACTTACCGCCGTGTCTCTGTTAGGCTTTTCTATGGCTCCGTCCATGCTCTGGTTAATCGTGCTGGCTGTACCACTCGGTCTGGGGGCCGGTGCAGTTGATGCAGCATTGAACCACTACGTAGCTGATAATTACAAGGCTCACCACATGAACTGGCTGCACTGCTTCTGGGGCGTAGGTGCAACTATGGGGCCAATCATCATGGCCACTTACCTTGCCGGGGAGCATTCCTGGAGAGGAGGGTATGCTGCAGTAGCCATTATTCAATTTATCCTTGTGGTTGTACTTCTGTTGACGTTACCTCTCTGGAAGCGTGTAGCGGCCGCCCGAGAACAGGAGCAACCAGCACGCAGTGAACAAGACACTAGCCTGCAAGCAGATGCAGAGGTCATTCTTCCAGTAAAGGTACTTCGATTGAGGGGGGTCAAGCCTTCGTTATTCGCATTTCTTCTGTATTGCGGAGTAGAGACGACAGTAGGGCTGTGGGGAGCCAGCTACTTGGTTCAGTCAAGACAGGTGACAGCAGAAATGGCTGCGGGATGGATCTCATTGTATTATGGCGGCATCACCTTTGGCAGATTGATTACGGGCTTTATTACATTAAAAGTGCAAAATCGTCATCTGATTCGTTACGGCCAGCTGATCACGGTCATAGGCGGGCTTGTACTCTTGCTGCCGCTACCAGCATCACTATCAATCGTGGGATTTATCCTGATCGGGCTAGGCCTCGCTCCTATCTATCCTGGATTATTGCATGAGACACCTGCCCGGTTCGGAAGAGAGCATTCAGCCAAATTAATGGGATACCAGATGGCCGTTGCCTATAGTGGGACTACGCTTGTACCGCCATTGTTCGGGCTTCTTGCTGCGCAAGTCAGCACAGACTTGTTCCCGGTTGTTGTACTTATTCTATTGGTATTAATGCTGTTCAGTGTCGAGAAGGTCAATCAAATATTAAAGAGATCTAATACACTCCACAATAAAAAGCACATGCCGTATTGAATTGTAATGGTGGAAATAGTAACTAAAAAAATAACATTTGACATGAAACTAGTTACATGAAATAAGCTTGATGTGTAGCCGGCAACGCTTGATATACATGCAAGGTGACGCTCGACATCCACTTTATAAATGATCATTATAAAGATTGATTAGTAAGCGGGCTGATGTCTGTCCGAATACGATTTCGTGCTCGAATGGTCTGCAGCGACTTTATACATTTTAGGTACTAGGCTTCGTGTAAGGAGGTATTGAGAGCCATGTTACAGTGGATTCTGGCGGCATGTTCTCTGATAGGCGTGTATGTAATAGCTAGATGGGTGGTCAACTGGCGTCGGACTGATGTCATAGCTCGGCAGAGGTATGAGTCCTTCCAAAGGGATTGGGAAGGTATTGAAGAGGATGTTCATGCTGACAATGAAGTAAGTGCCAAGAAATCATCTTAATTACTTTTCATGGAGGTTCATAATATGATTAAACTCGTAGTAACTGATTTGGATGGGACATTTCTGAATAACAAGAGTACATTTGATGTGGAGCTATTTAATGAGGTTCACGCGGAGATGCAAGAGCAGGGGATCACATTCGTTGCATGCACTGGCAAACAATGCGAGCGGGTTGAAAAGCTGTTCGGGGAACACGGTAAAGGGATATGGATTCTGGGGGATAGTGCAGCGAGAATAAAAAGAGACGGGGAAGTCGTCAAGGAATTCACGATTGCTCGGGAGCTGGCCCTTCAGGCCATTGAGGAGATTCAAGCCTTTGATCCGGAGATGACGCTCATTGTGTGCGGTAGTGATGCTGCTTATGTCTTGTCATCTATTCCGGAGGATATGTACAGGGTCGTGAAGGGCTCTTATGAGCAAGTGATCAAGTTGGATTCTTTCCAGCAGATTACTAATGACTTTATTAAGATCACCGTATTCGATGTTAAGGAGCGGTGTGGAGCACTGAGAAAGCATGTTGAGAAGAAGCTGGATGGGCAAATATACATTGTGGATTCAGAGCCCAGATGGCTGGATATTACGGCGCTGCATACGCACAAAGGTGAGACGGTCAAGAAGCTGCAAGAGATGCTGGGTGTTACTTTTGAAGAGACGATGTCATTTGGTGATGGAGAGAATGATGTGGAGCTTATGGCGATTGCAAAATACAGCTTTGCAGTAAGTAATGCTTGTGATAATACGAAAAGGGCTGCAAGCTTCATTACAAAATCTAACGAAGAGAATGCAGTACTGCTTACGATACAAAAGATTATAGAGCTACAAAAGAAGTAAGCTTGACGAGATTCCCCTCACGAATTAGCACCGTCGGAGGGGATTTTTGTATGATAGAGGAGAAAAGGATATCAAGCCTAAAGGAGAGAAGTAGATGAGCCAGAGAATCGAGTGGGAATCAGGTCGATGGTTGAATCCTCCCCTGTCTGCGATACGTGAAGGAGAAGTCTTTAAGGTGGCCCCTGAACAAGGGAAGGATTTCTGGAAGAAAACCTTATATGGGTTTGAGCATGAAGATGGAGCTGCCTTGTTGACGGAATGGGATAACACATCAGCCGTGGAGGTCTCCTTTCTGCTGTCCTCCTTCACCGAGCTATATGACCAGGCAGGCGTGCTGCTGTATCATGGTCCTGCGCAATGGATCAAGACTGGAATTGAGATTAACGATGGTATTCCTCAGCTATCAGCAGTCGTCACCGATGGTTACTCGGATTGGTCGCTTGCTGCTGTGCCCGAATGGATCGGGGAAGAGGTTACCATACGCTGCTCGATCATTAAAGATGCTGTGGTCATTCGTGCACGGACGAAGCATCATCCATGGCGTACCATTCGTGTGGCGCGTTTTCCTTATCTCACTGGAAATGAAGCCGGCCCTTTTGCTTGCTCTCCAACCCGGGATGGGTTCGAGGTTACATTCACTCGCTGGTGCTTTGCGGAGCCAGATCAAGATCTTCATATGGAGCCTTCATTAGAGTAGTCGTATCGCATAGCGCATAGCATGAGACCCATTAGAACACCTTCAGGAATATGCCTTCATGTCTTTAGATGTGAGGGATAGTTGAAGGTGTTTTTGCGATACGTTTGCAACAAAGGCCAATGGATCAAAGCCGGTGGTGGAATAATGTAAGAAAATGTGGAAAAAAGGAAGAAGAATGCAGATGCCCAATTGAAACAAAAGGGATATTATGGTATTTTATATTGTAAGCGATTACAAAAATGCTAAATATTGATAATACGCTTCATTTTGAAATTTGGAGGTGAGGGACAGAAGGAAGCGAAGTAAGGGTAACAATACACATGAGCTTAAGGAGGATTAGATATAATGAAACCAAGGTCCAAGAAGCTGCTCCCACTGCTTATCGCTTTAGTCATGAGTACCTCTTCCTCAGCGACGGTATCACTGGCTAGTGATATGACTCCTAGCGCTGCTCCTACATTCAGCAATGTATCCGTTCATGATCCGTCTGTGATCAGAGCGAACGGAACCTACTACGTGTTTGGTTCACACCTCGCCTCGGCCAAGACTAACGATCTGATGCGCTGGACACAAATCTCATCATCCGTACACAATGGGAATCCTTTAATCCCTAATGTACTTACAGAGCTTGCTGCTGCGTTCCAATGGGCGGAGACGGATACATTATGGGCAGCAGATGTGGTTCAATTAAATGATGGGAAGTACTACATGTACTACAATGCTTGCAAGGGAGATTCTCCTCGGTCAGCGATGGGCGTAGCCGTGGCTGATAACATCGAGGGACCCTACAAGGATAAAGGGATTTTTCTGAAGTCAGGAATGTGGGGAGAACCGAGTGAGGACGGAACCGTCTATGATGCTACCAAGCACCCTAATGTGGTCGATCCGCATACCTTCTTTGATAAAAATAACAATCTGTGGATGGTCTATGGATCTTACTCTGGTGGAATCTATATTTTGAAAATGAACCCTCAAACAGGGTTTCCTTATCCCAATCAAGGGTACGGCAAGAAATTGTTAGGGGCCAATCATAGTCGAATTGAAGCACCATATATGCTATACAGTCCCGAGACGGACTACTACTATCTCTTTCTTTCATACGGAGGACTGTCAGCAGATGGAGGATATAACATACGTGTAGCTCGCTCCAAGTCTCCTGATGGACCATTTGTGGATGCGAAAGGAAATGATATGACTCGAGTTGGAGGGAAAGCAGGTACATTTTTTGATGACAATGCGATTGCGCCTTACGGTGTGAAGCTGATGGGGAACTACCAATTCGAACCTGTTCAAGGTGAACCATCCCATACTGGCTCTGGTTACGTATCTCCGGGTCACAATTCGGCATATTATGATGAGCAGACCAAGCAATACTACCTGATCTTCCATTCTCGGTTCCCTTCTCGGGGCGAGGAGCATGAAGTGCGGGTACATCAGATGTTTATGAACAAGAACGGTTGGCCTGTGGTAGCACCTCATCGCTATACACAAGAAACAGCTGGGAATTATAAAAAAGCTGATGTAACGGGCCAATATAAATACTTGAATCATGGCAAGGATATTTCCGCAACGATCAAAAAATCCAGTCTAATTAACTTTAATGATAATGGTACGATCTCTGGCAGCGTATCGGGCACTTGGCGATTGAAGGAGAAGCATAGAATCGAACTGGTCATTAACGGTGTGGACTATCATGGTGTATTTGTTCGCCAATGGGATGAGGGAACGAAGACAAACGTTATGACCTTCACTGCGCTATCCAATGAAGGTGAAGCCGTGTGGGGAAGCCACACGGCGACAGGCAATTAATACATGGGGGCGCACTTCGAAATTAGTACCTGTAAGTCAACATCTATGAAAAAGTGAGAAGGAGCTATGAAGCTCAAGATCCGAACTACTAAGACTAGAACTTCTAAGATCAGAAATACTAAGATCAGAAATACTAAGATCAGAAATACTAAGATCAGCACTTTGAAGTTCAGACTTTAGCTGCTCTCAAACGCCCCAGCCTCTGCTGGAATCATGGAGTGGCAGATAATGGGAACAATAGATTAGCGGCTTCTCATGTAACCCCCTGGCATGCCAGGGGGTTACTTATCGTCCATGCAAGAGCTTTGACGAACAGGCGAATGCATGTATAAAGCTGTGGGATTGAGCGCAAGATCCTTATGTTATATACGATGATCTATGATTCCGGGGGATGCATCCGTAGGAGCACCTTCAAGGGTATCTTCATGTCATAAGATGTGAAGGACACTTGTTACTACCTCTTGTAGTAGATCACAGAGATTGCGGATTTTATTGGAAGTAAGGATCTATCCGTTGCAAATATAAGGGTTTTACAGTATATAATTGTAATCGCTTACAGTTATATGATTTACTTAAAATTAAACTGGATCCAGGAGGTGAATAATTGAATTCGGTAAATATAGTAATTAAATGAATTTTATATGAATAGGGAGGATTCTGATTTTATGAAACTGAGGTCTAACAAGCTAGTGCCACTAGTTATTTCTATGTTATTGATTACTTCTTCGTCTGGAACGGTATCGATGGCTAGTGATACTCCTGCTCCTACATTTTCTAATGTATCTGTTCATGATCCGTCAGTTATTAAAGCTAACGGAACTTACTATGTATTTGGTTCACATCTCGCGGCGGCCAAGAGCAACGATCTAATGCGTTGGACTCAAATCTCATCATCAGTACGTAATGGCAATCCTCTAATTCCTAATGTGTTCACAGAGCTTAAGGATGTTTTTGCTTGGGCTGAGACGGATACATTGTGGGCAGCAGACGTAATACAGTTAGAGGATGGTAAATTTTATATGTACTACAATGCCTGTAAGGAAGACTCTCCTCGTTCCGCCATGGGGGTAGCAGTAGCTGATAACATAGAGGGACCTTACACGGATAAAGGGATTTTTCTGAAGTCTGGCATGTGGGGAGAGCGGAGTGAGGACGGCACCATCTATGATGCTACCAAGCATCCTAATGTAGTCGATCCGCATACCTTCTTTGATAAAAATGGGGAACTTTGGATGGTATATGGCTCTTATTCAGGTGGGATCTATATTATGAAAATGAATCCTCAGACAGGCCTTCCTTATCCCAATCAAGGATATGGTAAAAAACTGTTAGGAGGCAACCACAGTCGCATAGAAGCACCTTACATGTTATACAGTCCGGATACTGACTATTATTATCTCTTCGTTACATATGGAGGATTGACAGCAGATGGGGGATACAATATTCGTGTTGCTCGTTCCAAATCCCCTGACGGTCCGTTTGTTGATGCAAAAGGCAATAATATGACCCGTGTAGGAGGCAAAAAGGGTTCATTTTTTGATGATGATGCTATTGCACCTTATGGGGTGAAATTATTAGGCAACTATCAGTTTGAACAGGTTCAAGGGGAACCGCGACATTCAGGAACGGGTTATGTCTCTCCTGGTCACAACTCAGCATACTATGATCCACAAACTCAAGAGTATTTTCTCATTTTTCACTCTCGGTTCCCATCCCGGGGTGAACAACATGAAGTACGGGTACATCAAATGTTCCTAAATAAGGACGGCTGGCCAGTAGTCGCCCCTCATCGATATGCACAAGAAACAGCGGGGAACTACAAAAAAGATGATGTAACGGGCCAATATAAATATTTGAATCATGGCAAGGATATTTCCGCAACGATCAAAAAATCCAGTCTAATTAACTTTAATGATAATGGTACGATCTCTGGCAGCGTATCAGGTACTTGGCGACTGAAGGAGAAGCATAGAATCGAACTGGTCATTAACGGTGTGGACTACCATGGTGTATTTGTTCGCCAATGGGATGAGGGAACGAAGACAAACGTTATGACCTTCACTGCGCTATCTAATGAAGGTGAAGCCGTATGGGGAAGTCACACGGCGACAGGCAATTAATACATGGGGTCGTATTTCGAAAATAGTGCATGTAAGCCATTATCTTATGAAAAGTGTGGGAGAGCTATTAAGCTCAAACGCCAAAGATCAGACATCAGTTCCTGTCACACTCCAGCATCTACTGGAATCCTGGAGTGGAAGGTAATAGGAACGGTATATTAAGCGGTATTCTTAAGTAACCCCCTGGCATGCCAGGGGGTTACTTATCATCTATGCAAGAGCTTTGATCCGCAAGCCAATGCAGTTATAAAACTGTGGGATTGAGCGCAAGATCTTCCTGTCAGCCTTCTCGGCATAAATTCTTGGACTCTATCGATATCACATCACACCCAGAAGCAACTGCATGCAGCTCAAATGGCGGGAATCGAGCACGTCGTATCCAATCCACAATAGCTAATACGAAAAGACCATCGCTCTAGGGCGATGGTCTGTCATCAAACAGAATAATCAAGCCAATTTTATGGTAATAACAGAATTTTGTCCAGCAGAAACTTCTCCTTCATGCGTCTTTACCTCAAGCACGGCATCCAAGCCATTAGGAACTATCACAGGTGTAATAATTGGATAACCCGCCGCTTTGATATGTTCCATATCAAATTCCAAGAGAATTTGGCCCGCGCTAACACGATCTCCTGTTTCGACCATGGGAGTAAATCCTTCCCCTTTTAATGAAACAGTGTCCATGCCAACATGGATCAGTACTTGCGCACCCGAATCATGTTCAAGAACAATGGCATGCTTAGTTTTGATAAAATGCGCGACCAGACCATTAAAAGGCGAAAAGACCTTACCTTCGGTTGGCTCTATTGCTATGCCTTTTCCCATCATCCCTTCTGCAAAAGCTGCGTCAGGGACCTTTTCAAGCGGTACCGCCCGACCGTTCAAAGGTGCCATTACGATTAAATCTTCGTTCTGTTTTTTTTTCTTTTTCATCCAAGATAACATGAATGTATTCCTCCATTCTCAGTAAACACTTAACATGACCCGAAACATTATAGTGAATATTTCCTTTAACACAATTTTACTTGTAAATTGCTAAGAAGGATCATTACAGGAAAAGCCTAGGCTAGAGCGATATTTCTTCTGGGTATTTAAGTAATGGTTCGCAGCAATTTTTGTATTTTTTGCTGCTTCCACATATACAGCGTTCATTTCTCTTAGGAAATTTGAAACCCTTTTTCTCTAGCTCTAGCAATCTATCCCGCTTGATATTTCCGGCCAGCTTGAGCATTTTGTTCTGGCTGTACTTGAAAATTTGCTTATAGCCCTCACAGAAATATTCCACGCCCATTTCATTGTTTTGCTGCATACGATTACGCGGGCATCCACCATGACACATCTTAAGAAATTCACAGGATTGGCAAGGTTCTGGCAAAGATTGTTTTAGTGATAAGAAGTCATTCCATTTTTCACTGTTTATGATCGACTCCAAGGAATGTTCCCGGACATTGCCTAGCTTGTAATCGTCCTGTATAAAGAAATCACAAGGATATGCATCTCCATTTTGTTCAAGGACAAGCACTTTAGGACAGGATTCGCTTTGTTGGCACATCTCCGGCTGCTGATTTAGATAAACACCCAGCACATTATCAAAGAATCTCACCGATCGTTTAGGATTGCCATCATTGTACCAAATATCAAATACTTCGCACAAAAAGTCGCCATATTGCTTCGGAGTAATGGTATATTGCCCTTGCTCACCAACATTTTGCGCCTTAAATTTCATACAAGGAATAAATTGTACATGCGTATATTCCTCACGCTCATAAAATTGCATCAATTCCCTGCCTTTAGACACGTTGGCTTCATGAACTACTGTTAAGATATTAAAATCCACATTGGCTTCTTTTAAATGCTCAATCCCTCTCATAACCAGTTCAAAACTGCCCTTGCCTGATCCGGTAATTCGCCGGACATCATTGATCTCCTTGGGCCCGTCCAAACTGATCCCTACCAAAAATCTGTATTCTTTAAAAAACTCGGCCCATTCCCTGTTAATCAACGTCCCGTTGGTTTGAATAGCGTTGTAGATAACAGTGTGGGGAGCGGCATACTTTGTTTGCAGCTGCACCACTCTTTTAAAGAAATCCAAACCTGCCAACAGAGGCTCTCCCCCCTGCCAGGTAAAGGGAACATATCCTTTTTTGAGCTTCATATACTCTTGTATAAACTTCTCCAGCGTTTCATCTTCAATTCGATCTATTCTTCCTGGAATGCCGTTACAACTGCTATAGTAACAATAATCACAGGCAAGATTACATGCTTCTGACACTGTTTTCCACATGACTCCTGCAATTTGTCTATTTAACATGGAATGATCTTCAACCATATTTATCCCCTCAAGAGATATAAAGTTTGTGTTTCCTTTTCAAGTTGTTCAGAATTCTATTTATTCGATTCTCATAGCTAGGTTTAATTGATAATATATAAATGCTTGTTCATCTGCTGCGATATTTTGACTGACCCATTTTTGTAACGCTTCAGAGGAGATTGGCTGCTTTTGGGCGGCAAAATATGTTTGCAAAGCCTCTTGCTTTAACGGTTCTTTTAGTAATTTTTCCAGTACCAGAAATCCTTCTTTCGAACTTCTGTTCATAAAAGAAAGCCCATCTAATAACAATTGATCTTGCACCTCTTGTATCTTGTGCTCATTGATTACATCTTCCACAGAATGAATATTGTCCAGACCATAGTAGGTATAGAGCTCTGGTGGAGCCTCATTTTCCTTCATCAGCTGTTTCATTTTTGTGATTAGCTCAAACTCCTTTGCACAATCATCAAGAGGTTGGAGTTGTTTAGGATCATTCTTGTAATTATAGAGTTTATTTCCGAATCTTTGGTAGTTCTCAGCCATGATATCATTTGACTTGATCTTCAATACAGAAATCCCTTTGGTGAATGAAAAAGAATCGTCTAATGAAAGATTGGATAACTCCTTATTGTTAAAGCGTCTGTTAATCCGCATCGGCGATAGTGTATATTCATGTAAAAGTTCCTCACGATTTGGTAATGGGGCCCGCATATACACATACTCGCCATCGGTAATATTAATGTTACTTCCGAAATAGCCGAACAATACCGCATCGTGGTTGGATTTTTTATTCTTCGTAATATTACCTACAGGTTTTCCTTTCATATCCGCAGGCAGATCTATATTAAAAAAATCAAGAATAGTCGATGGGATATCGATCGTTTGACTTAAACACTCAGTGCCGATCCCTCTATCTTTCTGACGAGGGTCCCAGATAAAGAACGGAATGTTGGCAATCTCATTATAAACCGGCATGATGTTTTTTCCCCACCATTCATGCTCGCCAAGCATAAAACCATGGTCGGTGTTCACAATGAGCATCGTATCATCCCATAAATTCGATTCATCCATAAAGTCCAGTACTTTTCCTAGATAGTCATCACACATGGTAATCAATGCTTTATAGTAACCTAAAATTATGTCTCTTTTTTCAGGTGTAAAATTATCATAGGTGTACGTTAGCCAACCATTAAATTCTTCCGGAACATTATACATGTCCAGATATTTCTTAGGCACGAAAAAAGGCTCATGCGGATCAAAGCACTCAATTTGCAAAAACCATTGATCCGCATCCTTATTCGCTTTTAGAAAATCCAATCCGGCTTCCACAGTACGGTGTAAAGGATGGTCTTCGATTCGCGGCATGTAAGCTCTGTTTACGAAATCTTGCGAAATGCTGCCGACTTTCCGCTTTTTTTGTTCGGCATTAAGGTTTTCCAAACCAGATAAATCTGCATTTTTATCCACCTGTGCCTTCCAGTTGTCCCCTTCCTGTCCTCTTATGAATTCATAGGAGGAATAGCGAGGATGATATGTTGATCCACCATCACGCCAATAATGTTTATGGTCGGTTACCAAATGTGTATAGATCCCGTTCGTCCTCAAAATTTCCGGCATGGAATCATCAAATGGTTCAACTGGTCCCCAGCCCCTGTGCAAAAAGTTATATCGGCCCGTATGAAGCTCACGGCGTGCAGGCATGCAAGGTAAGCTTCCGGCAAAAAAGTTATCAAAACGTACGGTCTCTTGGGCTACCCTGTCAAAGTTCGGTGTAATCATATTTGTTGCTCCGTACGGAGTAAGGTAATCCTTTCTAAGCGTATCAAACATAACTTGAATGACCTTCATTCCTGCTCCACTCCTTTTTATATCTAAACCAAAGAAAGTAACACTTAGCTATATCGCTTTATTTTTCCCACCACAAAGGTAAGTATAAAAGCAGCACTGCATCCGCATGCATAACTTATCAGGTACTGTAAATAATCACCATTAGCGATTAGTGGGATCGCAGACATACCAGCAGCGCCAAATGCGGTAGACTGTACATCGAAAAGTCTAATCATGATTCCACCGACTCCAGCCCCAAGTGAAGCCGTAATAAAACCAAATCCTGATGGAATCACTACACCATACATTGTCGGTTCCCCTACCGCTAAGAAGGAGGTTGGAATAGCTCCCTTGGCAATTTCTTTCATCTTCTGGCTTTTTGTTAAAAGTAGAATGGCAAGACCCGCACCAACCAAACCTGAATTACTCATGATTTGTACCGGAAATACCGGGTCTACCCCCAAAGTATTAATCAATTCTCCATGGATAGGCGTTAGACTATGATGAAGCCCAGTTGCAATCAATGAAGGGAATAATGCGGCTAGCACAAAACCGCCCAAAACTCCGCTATACTCGAGCAAAGCAAGAATTCCAGTGATAATCCAATGCGAAAGGATGCCTGCAAGCGGCATAAGGGCAAACAAGAATATGGACGCTGTAACTAGTAAGGTTAACGTTGGAGTAACGATTACATCCAAAATATTTGGAACCACTTTTCTTACAAACTTATGGATTTTGGACATCAAATAAACACCAAAGATAACCCCGAAAAGACCACCTTGCCCATTGGTTAATCCCAATATGCCCAGAACCGATCCGGAAATTGAAACCGCACCCAATACTCCGCCAAGAATCATATCCGTTTTAAATTCCCGTGCAGCTGTTATACCTGCATAAATGGCAAGAAAAGAAAAAGTCGCAGCTCCAAGGATCGATAATACCGTACTAATTTGTAGCATATGCCAATTATCCAGCATAACTTGAGTTGCAGTTAACGTATCTGTTCCTTGAACCCCTAATTCTGTTGCTTTCTGTGCAGCATAATTGGTTAATAAGTTATTGATCCCTTGGATAATCCCGGAAGCAATGATAGCCGGAAGAAGGGGAATAAAGATGCTAGAAATGATCTTTAGAAAGCCTCTTTTCTTATCTTGAGTTTCTTCCGAATTTGATAATTGATTCGCACTCGATGAAGAAGAACTTATGATCTCCTCCATAGCTTCTCTTACTTTGTTACTATGACCAGGTCCTACAACAATTTGGGTGCTGTCTTCAGAGATAATCCCCAGTACCCCATTAAGTTCCTTAATTTTATCCAATTCGACTTTTGAATCATCTTTGTACTTTATACGGACCCTCGTCATACAGTTTGTTAAGCTATTAAAGTTTTCAGCGCCGCCCGAAAGATCGACTATTTGTCTGGCTAATTTCTTGTCGTCCATTAATTTGACTCCCCTTCAAGTATATATATTTAGATCAGGCTGTAAGCGCCTTCGGTGTTATTATATCTAAATAAATTTGCGGGAGTAGTGTTTCGGACTATTCTGGGAAACGGTTTCAACAAGTGGGAAAATTGATTCGTTTGCACTGGTTGTTTAGTTTCGTGTGAATACGGATTGATTTTATAGTAGTAAGTGTAGTCTCGAACGGTTTACTCTACGAGGGCTGTCGTTGTACAGGCTAACCTTTCGAGAACGTCTCAGACTTTATTGTGGAATGAAACGATTCGATGGGGGCATTATCAGAGGGTGTATCCTTACGAACATGCTCATGGTGATGCCTGTTCCTTTTGATGCTTCTCGATATGCCTGGTCGGTCCATGACTTCTTTCACTGGTTTTCACTTCTACTGGGTAGCTAACTCGTGTTGCTAATGCAAAACACCTCCAAATTGTCCTCCACATCTTACGACATGGATCTTTCACTTGAAGGTGTTTTAATCTCTCTCACGTTACGGGGGCAGTTTCGCATCCCACAATATTGACAGAAATGAGCTTATCTACGGTTGTTATTACAGAGTTCATTTTGAATTTTTGTACTCAATATAGCTGTATGCAAGTAATTCAATAATGGCATGGTAAGGACTGAACAAGCTAATAATCATATTGGATTGCTCCACATGGACTGGAATATGGAATGTCGAGTGGTTAAATAACCAGTTATTATGATGGGAAGTGATGGAGAATATTTTAACATTTTTAAGAAGTGGTGTTGTAAGTGCCTCCTTAAGTGTCGGGTTATTGCCAGAATGAGAGAAGATAACGAGTAAGTCCTTTTCGCACATTCTTTCAATTAATATTTGATAAAGATTGTTCTGCATTCCGATAAAAATAACTTGCATTTCCTTCCCAATGCCTAAAAATATTCTCTGCATTTCTGCAGCCAGATTTTGTTGTGCCAGCCCTGTTCCGATCAAGTAAATATGTTGGCTTTCATCAATGGCTTTGTGAATATCGTTTAGATTCGTACTCTTTATATGATCTAGCGTGCTTTTGATACTCTCGTAGATATAGTTTCCAAGATCACTATGTGTAAATGGGTTCTCTGAAAAAAAATTCCCCCATTTCATGAAATTTTTCATTTCTGTAAATCCAGAAAACCCCAATTTTTGAGCAAATCTAAGTACCGATGATTTTGAAGTCAGGCTATTATTCGCTAGTTCGGTAATGCTTAAATTTTGAATAGTTTCCTTGTTATTCAAGATGTATTTTGCAAGATACACCTCTCCTTCACTAAACGTACTATATTTTTCACTTATAAGACTTTCAATTTTCAATTTGCAGCACTCCTATACAATAAATTGTTTTCAAGAATAACACATAATTCAAGGCGCTGTTCTAAATCTCTTGCAGGAATCGAGTTTATATTTCCCAAATTTCGTACTACATATTACAACTCTTCGATGGAAAGTGATAATCAGTAGATTTTGTTCCATATTTATTTGGAAATTTGCGTACTTCTTTCGTGAAATGAGCTTAAAGAGCGTAACATATACTATATAAAAAGATGAATAGCAAAAAGGAAGACCTTTCTTGTAAAATTAAGATTCTACAAACAACTCACAAGCTCTAGTCACGAAACATGACGTGAGCGGAATTTTTCACAACCCTTTGGAAATGGTTATGAATCGCTTATTAGAAACTGGGCTAACCGCATTTTCTAGATTGAGCATTTTGCACAATTCAATTTTCGACTCGAAGTGGAATATTATGATCTTCCTTTATTATCATATATAACAAAATTGTTAAATATTAATGATAATCCTACTGTTATTATTTGTATATACTGTTCATTTCAAAAAAAAGTTTATGAAAATTTAAGTTTATGTTTTCCGTAATGAATCATTAGGAAAATAGAGCATACAAGCGAATTTAGTAACATAATTAAGTTCGATATATACAGTTTTTTCTGTATGTACAAAACAAACGCTTTTTTCATTTGAGCTCATTTTTATTTTTTGTTATCATAACGATGTTGTATTGACAAAGCGACTGTCGTATTTCGTCAAATGTTATCTACACTTCTGCAGAGTGCAACGCCGGCATCCGAACAACTGTAAAAAGGGGAAAGCATATGATGAAGATGACAAAAAAGTGGATGGTGCTTACAAGTTTGATTACAGTGCTCATATTAGGAGCATGTTCTTCTAATGCTGCCACAGGCGAGGGGAATTCGTCCGTCGGCAAACAGGTTAATTATAGAATCACAGGCACGGACCCAGGTTCTGGCCTAATGAGACTGACGGCTAAGGCCATGGAAGATTATAATTTGTCCAATTGGACCTTGATGGAAAGCTCAGCAGCGGGCATGACAGCACAGCTTGACAAAGCTTATAAGAATCAAGAGCCAATCGTCATCGTTGCCTGGTCCCCACACTGGATGTTTAACACCTATGATCTGAAATACCTGGATGATCCCAAGCTGACTTATGGAGAGCCTGAGGAGATTCATACCATTGCACGTCTTGGACTGAAGAAGGATCATCCAGTCGCCTATGAATTTCTGTACCGATTCAACTGGACGTCCGATGATATGGGTGAAGTAATGATAGATATCCAGAATGGGATGAGCCCGGAAGCGGCAGCAGCAAAATGGGTGGATGGACATGAAGCTCAAGTCCAAGAATGGATTGAAGGTCTGGAGCCTGTGAGTGGAGATCCTTTTACCCTCAGTTATGTAGCATGGGATTCTGAGCTTGCGAGTACAAACGTAGTTCGCTACGTGCTCGATGAGAAGCTGGGATACAAGGCAGAAGCTTTGCAGGTGGAGATCGGACCGATGTGGCTTGGGGTTGCCAATGGGGACGTGGATGCTATTGTAGCGGCCTGGCTGCCTGTGACCCATATGGATTATTGGGATAAATATGGTGACCAGCTTGATGATCTTGGAGCCAATATGGTTGATGTAAAATCCGGTCTGGCTGTACCTGCGTATATGGAAGATGTGAATTCCATCGAAGATTTGCAGTCATAAGATACTGTAGCTATATCTAATATTCAGAACACCTTCAAGGGTATCTTCATGTCATAAGATATGAAGAACCCTTGAAGGTGTTTTTGTGTTGGGAACGGTATCCCGGGATGCGAAAAGGACGTCCACCGTAGCTTTTCTAACGATATTTTGAACGCAATCTATCCATTATTTCTTGAAATCAGCGTTAATTGTCGTCTCTTTCCATTCCTCGATGCTGGCAAGCAGATTCGTAAACTTATGTGTAGCCGCCTGATAAGCCATTTGTCCGAGTAGCAGACGAAGCGGGGGAGTAGGTGTTTCTACGACTTGGATCACGGCTTCTGCGGCCTTGGCAGGGTCACCAGCTTCCTGGCCCGCCATTTGATCCAGGCCCTGTAGCATCTGTCCAACCATGGAATCTTTCAATTCCGGGATAGCTGTATCCGTCTTGACGGAGGAACGACCACCCCAATCGGTACGGAAGCCGCTCGGCTCAATTAGTGTGACATGGATATTGAAAGGGGCGAGCTCTTGTGAGAGGGATTCAGAGATGCCTTCAACAGCATATTTGGTAGCGTGATAATAACCGAGCGTCGGGAATGAGATCAGGCCGCCAATGGAGGAAAAGTTGATGATGTGCCCGCTTTTTTGTGCTCGCATATAAGGCAGCACAGCATTCGTCACATGCATGAGCCCCCAGAAGTTAATTTCGAACATTTTGCGAGTCTCTTCTTCTACGCTTTCCTCTACAGAGCTGAAGTATCCAATCCCTGCATTGTTAACAAGGACATCAATGCGACCGAATTTCTCCATCGTTGCAGCTACTGCACTTTCGATCTGATCCTGCAGCGTGACATCCAAAGGCAGAGCGAGTGTGCTGTCTTCATTCCCCGCTGTAATATCCTTAATCTGCTCGACATTCCGAGCGGTTACCACTACTTTATATCCAGAAGCAATGGCTTGCTTCGCGATGTAACGGCCGAATCCTGTTGAGCATCCTGTAATGAACCAGACCTTAGATTGTTGAGACATCAGTTATCACTCCTTCAAGTTGATAACTACACTCTAAATCTTAAAGTGAGCTTGATGTCAACAGTAGCTTTCATACATTGCGGGAGTGTGCTTTCTTATGCGTGAGAACCTCGTAAATGGCAATCTTGCGAATGATCTTTTCCAGGTGAAATTGTGTCTGAGCTACGGATTTCTCTACTTTAACCTTGTGATTCAACAGGAAAGCTTTTCGTTCGTCTAGCGACTCATCTCCTTGGCGGATCAGCTCTGTATAAGCTTTAATGTCTTCAATGGACATTCCAGTGTCCTTTAGAGCAATGACCAGTTCAAGCCATTCCAACACCTCATCGGTATATTCTCTTCTTCCCATTGCATTGCGTGGGATATCAGGCAAGATTCCCTCTTGTTCGTAATAACGAAGAGTGGAAGCACGGATGCCAGTGATTTTTTCGATCTCGCCGATACTATACATGGTAAATGCCCCTTTCTTTCTTAAAGTGTACTTTAAGTGATTGTATAATAACCTAGCCTATATCGTACTAGCAAATGTTACGAAGCGTACAGCGATTAACCTTTAGGTATGCTCCGATATTCTGTCGGAGAGCATCCCATTATTTTTTTGAACAGCCTGGAGAAGTAGTAAGGGTCCTTGATTCCTACGGAGCTTGCTACTTCTTTTACATTCCAATCGCTCAAAGCCAGCAGTTGACTAGCCCGTTGCATCTTGAGTCGCAAGTAGAACTCAATGGGCGGGACGCCGGTCTCTTTGTTGAATAGATAAATGAGGTGCTGCTTCGATAACCCCATATGCCTGGATAGCTCAGGCAGGGTGAGCGCGGCATGGACTCGATCTGTCATATAGCGGATGGCCTGGTCCAGATAACGCTCGCTCTTGCGATCCTGAAGCGAGTTCATGATGCTTAGGCCGACATGGCTAATCAGATGGCGAATGCATTGGGATACATGGATCTGATTGGTCATGGCATAGGGTCTGTCATTTAAGAGTGCATAGCATTGCTCACAATCATTGATCCATTGGGTGTGCAGATTCATGGAGAAGCTGAGCGGCTCCGAGTCCAAATTATAGATGTGGAGAAGCTCTGCTACATTTGATCCCTTCAGGTGCATCCAGTAGATCGTCCAGGGCTCTTCATGGGAGGCTCCATAGCGATGTGGAGTTCCGGCAGGAATAACGACTAGCTGTCTTGGCTTAATGTTCACCACCTTGCCTTGATGACTCTCTACCCAGCCCTTGCCCTCTACACAATACATGAGAATATGGGCGTCACAGCCTGATGGACGTTCACGGTAATGGAACTGCGCCTGCGGAAAATATCCAATGTCACTGACGTAGAAGGCATTCGTTAATGGATTCCCATGTAGCTCGCTTATGATGAACTCTGGCTGTACGAACAGCTTTTGCGCATTGAACCCATCTGGCTTTAATGTCTGCTCTGACATGATGGTCTCCTTTTTGAGAATATAATTTATTTATAGCATATAACGATCCACTTCATGCGAATATTTCATAATCAATCTAAGAATATAATCCATGAACAGCCGAGTTTCGTCAATTGTATTACAGCGCTTACAGAGATATCGTAGAGATAAGATCAGGAAGGGGAGAGGTTAGCATGAGTATGAGAGAATCTTCGGAGAATGGGTCTAGCACTGTGCGCGTATGGGCAGAGCAGGTCGAGATTCCGACGTATGGAGTTGGCATACCAGACAAGAATCCTATGTTTTTGGAAAAGCGAGTGTATCAGGGGAGCTCAGGCCGCGTCTACCCTCTCCCTGTCATAGACAAAATTATGGATGAGAAGGAACTCAAGTCCTATCATATGATCATGCTTGAGAATGAGTATGTTCGAATCGAGATCATGCCTGAAATCGGTGGACGGGTCTACCGTGCATTGGATAAGACGAATAACTATGATTTTGTCTATTATAATCGTGTCATCAAGCCAGCACTGGTAGGTCTTGCAGGACCCTGGATATCCGGAGGCATTGAATTCAATTGGCCTCAGCATCATCGTCCGAACACCTTCGGACCCGTGGAGCACACTATCACTCAGAATGAAGACGGCAGTGCTACGGTGTGGGTCAGCGAAATAGACCGGATGTATGGAACCAAGGTCACCACAGGCTTCACATTGTACCCGGGGAAGGCTTATCTCGAAATCAAGGCACAGCTGTACAACCGAACTGAAGAGCCGCAGACCTTCCTCTGGTGGGCCAACCCGGCGGTTGCCGTCAATGACCATACCCAGTCTGTGTTTCCACCTGATGTCACTGCGGTGTTCGATCATGGCAAGCGAGATGTATCCCGCTTCCCCATCGCTACAGGAACTTATTACAAAATGGATTATTCCGAGGGTGTGGATATTTCCCGTTATAAAAATATACCTGTGCCAACGTCCTATATGGCGTACAAATCGGATTATAATTTCGTAGGCGGCTATGATCACGGCGTTCAGGCAGGTCTGCTGCATGTAGCCAATCATCATATAGCTCCAGGAAAGAAGCAGTGGACGTGGGGGCACGGCGAATTTGGCCAAGCGTGGGATCGCAATCTGACGGATGAGGATGGACCTTATATTGAGCTCATGACAGGCGTGTTTACGGACAACCAGCCGGATTTCACTTGGCTACAGCCTTATGAGGAGAAGACGTTCACACAATACTTCATGCCTTACAAGAATATCGGGGTCGTGAAAAATGCATCCATTGATGCCGCCGTGAATCTGGAGGTTGACGAGACAGTTCGCACAGCGACCGTCATGGCTTATGCCACTTCAGTATTCGAGGATGCTGTCGTTGTACTCAAAGGTCAGCAAAGAACGTATGTCCAAGATACCGCAACGATATCTCCTGAATTAACCTATAAGGTCACAGCTAACTTGGAGCCAGAGGACCAAGCTCATCACTTGCTCATCACGGTGTATGATGCACAAGGGAACGTACTCATCTCTTATCGTTCAGCGCAGCCCGACATTGAACAGGTTCCAGATGCGGCCCAGCCGCTTCCTTTACCAGAGGAATTAACAAGTACGGAGCAGCTATATCTGGCAGGATTGCATCTGGAGCAGTATCGACATGCCACATTCGAGCCTGAGCAATATTATGAAGAGGGCTTACGAAGAGATGCCTCAGACATCCGTCTCAATGTAGCTTACGGGACCTTATTGCTCCGTCGTGGCTTGTTCAAGCTGGCGGAGAAGCATTTCCGCACAGCAATCAGCTCCCTGACGTGGAGGAATCCGAATTCATATGATAGCGAAGCCTACTACCAGCTTGGGGTGGCGCTACGTATGCAGGATCGGGATGAGGAAGCCTATGCTGCGTTGTACAAGGCGGTCTGGTCTGCCGCATGTCAGGACAGTGGCTATTATGCGTTAAGTCAGATAGCGTGCAAGCGGGGAGCCTATTCAGAAGCGTTAGAGCTTGTGGAACGGGCACTGGTACGCAACACGAGGAACTATAAGTCACGACTGGTGAAGACGGCATTGCTGCGCAAGCTTGGACGCTACGCGGAAGCTATTGCGTGGGCGGAAGAGACGCTGCAGTTGGATGTTGCGGATTTCGGAGCAGCCCATGAGCAAGCTATGGCTCTAGCAGCACTGGGAAGACAGGAGGAGGCAGACGAGGCTCGTGCGCGACTTGGGCAATTCATGCGTAATGATGTACACAACTATCTCAATCTGGCCTCAGACTATATGGACAGCGGTATGCTTGGCGAAGCTATAGAGCTGTTGGAGCAGATTCGGGCAACACACGAGGGGCAAGTATATCCTATCGTGCATTATGCATTGGCTTATGCCTATGAGAAGCTGGGACGGAGGGAGGAAGCAGCAGCGCAGCTTCAGCTGGGACAGCAGGCACCTGCTGATTATTGCTTCCCAAACAGCCTGTTTGAGATGCGGTTACTGGAGTACATCATTACAGTAAATCCAGCGGACAGCAAAGCGCATTATTATCTCGGTAACCTCTATTATGACAAAAAAAGAGCGGAGAATGCGATCCATCACTGGGAGCAATCGGTTGCGCTGGATGATCGCTTCCCGACAGCCCACCGTAATCTCGCCTTGGCGTATTATAACAAAAAGCACGATGCAGCCGCAGCGCAGCGTTCACTCGAACAGGCCTTTGAATGCAATAAGAAGGATGCCCGTGTCCTGTATGAGCTGGATCAGCTGCATAAGAAGTTGGGCATGCCCGCTCAGGAGCGCATTACGAATCTAGCTCAGTATATGCCCCTCGTCGAGCAGCGGGATGATCTCTATCTGGAATATGTGACCTTGCTGAATACTCTGGACCAGCATGAGGAGGCATTGTCTGCCCTGCTGAAGCGGCAGTTCCATCCATGGGAAGGCGGAGAGGGTAAAGCTACGGGGCAGTATGTACTGGCACTGGTGGAGCTAGGCAAGCAAGCCAACCAGCAGGGCGCGCATCAGGAAGCCATTTCGCTCTTGCAGCGTGCCCTCCATTATCCTGAGAATCTGGGCGAGGGCAAGCTGGATGGTGCTCAGGAGAATAACGTGTATTACGAGCTGGGTATGGCATGGAAGGGCTTAGGCCGAGCCGAAGAGGCGGCCTCCCACTGGACGATTGCCTCCCAAGGACTGGAGGAGCCAGCTAGTGCTATGTTCTATAATGATCAGCCGCCAGAGATGATCTTCTACCAGGGCCTGGCCTGGCTGCAATTGGACAATGTGAAGGAAGCCAAGCGCCGCTTTAACAAGCTGATCGACTTTGCCGAAAGACATCTGTTTGACGATGTGAAGCTCGATTACTTCGCCGTGTCGCTTCCTGATTTCCTTGTATTCGAGGATGATCTGAACCTGCGTAATCGGATTCACTGCCTGTTCATGCTCGGCTTGGGATTATTGGGGCTGGGTAGAACGAGTGAGGCGAAGGAGCGATTTGCAGAAGCCTTGCAGCTGAACCCTAATCACCAGGGCGCCCGAATTCATCAGGCCTTCTGTACAGAACGACCGATTATATCAGCGAATTCGAATGATTGACTAGAAACACATCATAGAACAACGGAATAGAACAGTAGAGAAATATAAGGCAGGGACTCCAATTCTATTATTAGGAGTCTCTGCCTTATATGGTGTCGGGCTTTAGCTGAATTTTATGAAGAAAAATCATTGATAAGTCGAGCAAGCTCGGAGTCCAATAACTAGCTAAACAGCATTAAAGAAGTAGACAAACATCAATAAATATAGTACTTATTAAAAGAGTCGTAATTAAAAGTAGATATGAATTGGTGAGTTGTAGTTGTAAAACTGTAATCAAATTAGCTGTCGTGAGTTCATTTGCAGGAAAGGAGCAAGGATCAAGATGAAGACAGAGAAACAAAAAATGCTAGCAGGCGAGCTGTATGAGGCATGGGATACTGAGCTGACAAAGGATCGGGCCCATGTCAGGAAGCTGACGCGTATGTATAACCAGACCACCGAGGAAGACGAGGAGCTGCGCGTGGAGATGCTGAAGCAAATACTGGGCTCAACAGGGGAACACCTGTCCATGGAGCCCAATATTCGCTTTGACTATGGTTACAATATTCATGTTGGTGACCATTTCTATGCCAATTTTGATTGCACCATCCTGGATGTGTGCGAGGTACGCATCGGCAATCACTGTCTATTTGGCCCTGGTGTTCATGTGTACACAGCGACTCACCCAGTGGACCCTTATGAACGAATCAAGGGGCCAGAGTACGGCAAACCCGTCACGATTGGTAATCATGTATGGGTAGGCGGACGTGCTGTTATCAATCCTGGTGTGACTATTGGAAATAACGTCGTAATCGCATCAGGAGCTGTAGTCACCAAGGATGTGCCGGATAACGTCATTGTCGGCGGCAATCCGGCGAAGGTGATTAAGGAGATTGAAGTGTAGTCTGCAATTATACGCCGGAATAGGCCATGAAGCCACCATCTACCGGAATAACGGTGCCAGTCACGAAGCCGGACGCTGTCTCATCCACCAGCCAGAGCAGGGTGCCCAGCAGATCCTCAGGCACGCCGAAGCGACGCATCGGGGTATGGGCAATAATTTTGGCTGAGCGCTCGGTAAGCGAGCCATCCTCGTTGGTCAGCAGCCTGCGATTCTGCTCGGTCAGGAAGAAGCCAGGTGCAATGGCATTGACACGTATGCCAGATTCGGCCAGATGGACAGCGAGCCATTGGGTAAAATTATTGATGGCTGCCTTGGCAGCACTGTAGGCGGGCACCTTGGTCATAGGGCTCGGTGCACTCATAGACGAAATGTTGAGGACTACGGCGCCAGGGCGGCCGATCATGCTTTTGGCAAAGATCTGGGTCGGAATCAAGGTTCCGATGAAATTCAAATCAAATACCTGGCGGAAGCCTGGTACACTGAGATCGAAGAAGGTCGTCAGATCTGTCTGGTCGAGATCTTCGAGCTGAAAGGTCTCCTTGCTCGTATTGGCGCTTGGATGATTGCCTCCAGCTCCGTTGATCAGAATATCACAGGGACCGAGCAAGCGACGAACAGTCTCTTCTGCTTGCTTCATACTCTCGGGATCCGTCACATCGCAGGCTACTGCGATGGCCTCACCACCGCGCTCACGGATTTCCCTAGCGGTGATCTCTCCTTTATCGGCGGTGCGATTGAGGATGGCTATCTTGACACCTTGCCTTGCAAGCTCGCTGGCCATGGCACTGCATAGCACACCAGAGCCACCTGTGACGACAGCTACCTTGCCGGCTAGAGCTGAATGTATTGGGAGATTAGTCATGGTATATCCCTCCTGGGTTGAGTGGAAGCTAGATTCGAATCGTTGGACGGAATGATAGCGCATTCAATGTTCACGTTACCATACTACCACATAAGTGTGATGAAGGTCATATATTTTGCTGCTGTGGCTGGACAATTTTACGTGGAAAGAAATGTATCCAGCAATGGTGTATGGAACTGTGATGACAGATCGGCAGTCATAGGAGAATTAACAGAAACATAGGACGGACAGGAAGGATAGGACAACGTGAAGAATAACAAGGCGAGGAGAACACAAGTCAGGAAAGATACGGCAGTTACGTGAGAGACAGGATGGGGTGATAACGGGACTTGTACAAAAAGGAAGAAAGCAACGGAGCTTAAGCCCGCTGCTTCCTTTTACTGCGATTATGCCTATAGACCGAAATATTTCCGTGGACTGAATTAATTTACATGTATTGAGATTATATTTCCTGCTGCTCAGGCTGTTACGATCGCGCAGATCCAGACAGCTAGCCCAAGCTCATTAACGCGCAGTCCATCCGCCATCCGCTACAATGACTTGACCATTAATGAAGCTCGAATCGTCAGAAGCGAGGAAGAGAGCGACACGAGCGATTTCCATGGGATCTGCCGTTCTTGCACGTCCTGTGTCTCCAATGGCAGCAGCCCCCAACGGGTGCGGAGCGGTAATCGTGGATTGAATGTTCGTCTGAACGCCGCCTGGGGCAATGGCATTGGCGCGAATGTTGCCGCCTTCACGACCATAGGTAGTCGCTATATTTTTGGTAAGACCAACAAGCCCATGCTTGGAAGCCACATAAGCAGCCCCTCCCCGTGCACCGAATAGGCCTCCTACTGAAGCATTGTTGATAATGACCCCGCCATGTTCCTGATCCTTCATAATATTGATAGCTGCACGACACGCCTGGAATGGACCCGTGAGGTTGATCTGAAGAAGGCGATCCCACAGCTCGTCCGACATGTCGCCAACAGGAGTGAAATTATCCAGGACACCTGCATTATTCACAAGGATATCTACAGAGCCGTAAGTCGATACGGCGGTCTGTACCATGTGTTCCACATCCTCCTTCTGAGCGACATTGACCACGATGCCAGTAGCTTCACCGCCCTGTGCCTTGATCTCGTCTACAACGGCATCTACATGAGGCTGATTGATGTCGGCCAGGATGACTTTAGCTCCCTCTTGCGCATACAGCGTTGCAATGGCTTTGCCCATACCAGAGCCTGCACCTGTGACAATGGCAACTTTACCTTGAAGTTTCATATGAGAGACGCTCCTTTTTGTGAGGTGTGTGGTGTCGTACTGTGCATTGATTTAATTTTTAGACACTTTTATCGTATAGGAAAGGTGGCATCGTCTTCAATTTACAAAAGATGTGCATTTGTTCAAAGTCGGACATTTGTTTATAATCTGTTCAGATTCGTCAGAAGATTATACATATGGAGAGGATTTGTCTATGAAGGAGAACAACGGGGTCATCCGCACGAAAAGAGCACTCAAGCATGCATTGGTGTCTTTACTGAGCGAGAAGGAGTTAAGAGAGATCACCATCAAGGAGATTGTAACGCGGGCTAGTTACGCGCGAGGTACCTTTTATGCCCACTATCAGTATAAGGAGGAGCTGCTGGACGAGCTGATTCAGGAGACGATTGACGGGTTCACCCAAGCCTTTGTAGAGCCATATGAGAGCAGCAGGGAGGCGTTTGATGTCAAGCAATTGACACACTCGACGGTCATTATTTTTGAATACATACAGGAAAATAAAGCGGTCTTCAGCGTATTGTTCAAAGGAAGGAACACGGGTTTTCAGGAGAGGCTGGGAGAGGCGATTCGTGAGATTTTCGACCGAGAACTTCATTTTCTATTTCCGTATATCCCTTCACATATTAATCGGGACCTCTTTATCAATAACAATGTATTTTCCGTGCTGGGCCTGATCTCGTACTGGGTGCGCTCTAATTTCATGTATTCGGCACAGTATATGACAGAGCAGATGCTTGAGATGGCCAAGGTGATACGTCCGCGTTAATCCCTCCAGAATTTCATGAATCACCAATTGAGGCTTGCCTCCGGTAGGAGCCTGGGGACTGGCCGAGGACGGACTGGAAGTCCTTAATCAGATGAGCCTGATCAAAATAACCAAGCTGTGCTGCGATGTCGGCCCACGCGATCTGCTCGTCACGCTCCAGACGCTCTGCTGCCTCCTGCAGCCTGAAACGCTTGATGACCCACTTGGGTGAGACACCGACATATTTGCGAAAAAGACGCTGGAGCTGGCGCAGGGAAAGCTGAAACTGTATGCTAAGCTGCTCTACCTTCATCAAGCTTCTGTTATCCATGATCTCTTGCACGATGCGAGCGGCTAGCTGTGCCTGAGGGTCTTGCTTGGGCAAAAGCTCCAGCAGATAGGCTTCAGCCATTTCGGCCATCTTCACCTCGACGTCAGCATCCAGCACAGGATCAGTCCATGCAGCTGCTCCTTGACCAAATATATCTGTAACGGGCACGGTCGTTCCTGTCAGCAGAGAGATATCGCGTTGCCAGAAGGGATGGAATCCTCCCGCACGAAATTTGACACCAAGCACAAGACCCAACCCATATAGCTTACGGATAAATGGACGGCTGGGAACACCATATAGTAGCCCGCGGCGACCTTCGTCATCCTGCTCGAAGGCCAGATTGACATTCGGATAGGACAGGACTGTCTGCGTGTGAATGATCCCGGCGGGCAGATTGTAACGAATAATCCAGTAATGCTCTACAAATGGCTGGAGCGCAAGATTGGGCTCAAATCGGGATAAACTGAACTTGTCCCGTCCGGCCTCGGCATGCACGATGCCGCGTGTTGATGTGCTGTCTTTTTCCTTCAAGGTGATGTCACCTCCCGATGATGTGATAGGCTCGTCGCTTTTTTACAATACGTGAAGGTCTCGGTCTATCTATAATGGAGCCTAGCAGATGGCTGAAGGCTGCGCAATATGGATGTGTCAGGGAAAGATCAAGAAGTACCTAAATACAAGTAGGGAACACTTGCGAAGCATTTATGAGACACGCACGAAATGAGCTCACGAAGCACATAAGCAGCACATAAGTCATATTCGCGAAGTGAAACTTCCCACAACGTATTTATGAGCCCGAATGTCGAGTATGAGGAGGATACGTATATGTCGAAACAGAACCAACCAGAACCAGAGCAGCATTTGGACCAACAGCATCAAGGAGGGCAAGCTGGGGTGAAGGGGCAGTATACCACCAACGGTAAGACTAACAGCTATACAACTCTTACACCTTTTATTGTAGTAGACAGACCCGCTGAGGCGATTGCCTTCTATGAAGCCGTCTTTGAAGCTACAGCCAAGAGCGTAACGGAATTTGGTGAGGAAGGGAATAAAATAATTGTGCATGCAGAGCTGGATTTCGGCAATGGCTTCCTGCAGCTTGGGGCAGCTTCACCTGCCTATGGATTAGTGGAGGCACCAGGGGGTGGACAAGCTTGCTATTCAATGGGAATCTACGTCCCCGACGTTGATCATACATCTGAGTTGGCAGTAGCCCATGGGGCAACCGTACGAGAGCCCGTGGCTAGCTTTGTGTCAGGGGATCGCTTTTGCAGCATTTTGGACCCGTATGGTGTCCGGTGGTCGATCATGACTCGTGTCGAGGATCTGTCAGAGGAAGAAAGCTATCGCCGGGTAGCCGAGTGGAGTGAGCAGCAGCTATAACGTATAAAAAAGGTAGAGGGCAAGCGCCTCCTGCCTTTTTGCATTTGGATGAGAGGTCACTTGATGAGAGATTACTTCATGAGAGGTTACTTTGTTCGTTATTGGAGATACACCTCATATAAAATCCCAAGACTTGTCAGTCTCGTTTCTTCTGCTATATGCTACAAGGGAAATGAATACATCTTATGGCGGGAGACTGACTAATTATGAGTAGCATTAGCTTCGATACATTCAAGCCAATATTATTAGATTATTGTCGCGTCAATCTGGAGCAATTCGCTGCAACAGCGGATAACAAGGAAGTATATGCGGTTGCATTGGATGTAAGTGCAGCCTACGGCTGGGTGAATCTGATGTGGAACACGTTGGATTCCTTAGACCAGACAGTACAGAAACACTACAGCTCCTATTCACTAGATCGAATTCATGGCTTCAAGGGTGTGAAGTATAGTGTAGGTGATTTCAGCTACGATGCTTCCAATGCACCTGAGGAAATTGACGATTTTGTTGTCTGGTATGCCGATAAGTTGTCAAATCTGTATGATGATGAGGATGAAACGGATGATGCTGCGTTTGCTGCGTGTGAAGAAATGACAGGTACCTTCATTAATATGCTTGTGGAGGTCATTCAGGAGCTGCGACCGACGTTCGAATTACTGAACAAGACAGATAACTTTATCGCCTATATAGTGGAGCATGACGAGCATCACATGGCCTATATGCGCCGAACTGTGTCAGAGGAAGATTACTATAAGGCATTTCCGGAAATCCGGGAATTTGAATTGTATAAGGTGAACATCAGTGAATGGCCTGAAGCAAAACAAGTGGAGCATTGGTGCAGTCTGTTGAAGGATATCCTGCTGAAGCAATCAAGCGAGGAAGCGACGATATTTCAAGCCATGTACCGGGATGAGTTCGATGTTGAGCGCGAACTGATTCAGCTTGGCGCTCCAGCAGCTGGTGAGATCGTCCATCTCTACCAGAAACTTTGCGGGTACACGCCGACAGAAGACGGCTCGATCTTGCAGGGGGATAGCTGGACATGTCTTAGTATCCTCATTGATATTGGCGAAGCGGATGAGATGGTCATAACTCAATTGTACAGGGTCCTGAGCCATAAATATGAAGTGGACAAGGCATACCAGGAATGCATTAATATCGCCAGAACGCTTCATGCGCTGGATGCCACTCGTTTTCCTGAGGAGGAGCATGATGAGAACAGGACGAGATTAACCAATTTCGATAGCTATAAGCTCTAATGGAATTTGTTATTACATGGTCGAGTGTCAATCTAGTTATGATGCTATGAATAGTGAATTAGGTGGAGAGCCACAGCCAAGAAAGGACTGGGATGGTATGTTAGTGCAAAGTGTATCCGTACAGGGAAGCAGCACATGGAATGAGGATGCCCTCATTCAGAATGAAGCACTTCATATCTATGGTGTAGCAGACGGAGCAACGTCTTTGGTTCCTTATCACGGGCCGCAGGGTGAGACTGGAGGGCGAATGGCTTCACAGCTGCTGAAGCGGTATTTTGGTCAACTGACTGCTGGGGATGAACGCAATCTGCTTCAAATGACCTGTGAAGCGAATCGGCTGCTCGGAGCGGAGATGCAGGCTGCTGATGTCCCACTGGAGACCAAGGAGCAGCTATGGACCACTGGTGTAGCGGCTGTAAGGGTCACTGAGCATACGGTGGAGTACGTCCAGTCTGGTGATTGCATGATCCTCGCACTCTATGAGGATGATCTTGTACGAGTCTTGACCCGAGATCATGTGGTCCATATGGATGAAGGAGCTAAGCAGCTCTGGAGGGAGGCTATACGTGAAGGAGTTCGCACACGGGAGGAGCTGTGGGAGCGCGTCAGACATCGCATGACAGGTAACAGAGCGAGCATGAATACCCGTGATGGATATGCGGTACTTAATGGGCGGCCTGAGGCTGAGCACTTCATGGAATATGGCATCATCAACCGTATCCGCCTCAAGGGTCTGCTGCTGCACACCGATGGGCTGTATGTGCCATCCAGCTTCAATTCAGGAGATGATTCACAGACCACTGCCGAGGCTGGAGCTGAGAAGCCGGATGTAGGAGAAGAGACCTTACTGAAGCAGATGATCGAGAAGGGGTTGGAGGCGTATACGCACTGGCTGGTGGCAGAGGAGCAGCGTGATCCGGAATGTGTACGCTATCCGCGGTTCAAGATGAGTGATGACAAGACTGCGATGTGGCTTGATTTTACCTAGACTGGAACGACAGGACAAAAGAACGACAGGAATAACTGGAATCACAAGAATCACAAGACTCACAAGAATCACAAGAATCACAAGAATCACAGAAGGATAACATTATAGAAATATGACGATATAGAATAGAATGAAATAGCATAATATTAAAATGCATAAAATGATAGATTAAGCACCTCAGCTATAACACTGTAGCCAGAGTGTCGTAATACAAGATAACGTTAGCATGAGCGCATGATCGAACGCCGCCTTTCTCCTCTTGGGGAGGAGCGGTGTTTTTTTGCCTTGATTCAAGGCGGTGTACAGTGCTGTTATAATAGAAAGAGTATCAAGTACAGACGCGGTAAGTCAGCTAGATAACCGGGAGAGGATAGAGATGCAATTACGTAGAGTGAAAATATGGGGTACAGGGAAGTACCTCCCTAGTCGTAAGGTAACCGATGAAGAGCTTGATGAGCGTCTTGGTGTGCCTGCTGGCTGGGTGCATAAAATAACAGGCGTCGGTGTTCGGCATTATGTGGGCGAAGGAGAGACCGCTTCTTATATGGGAGCCAGAGCGGCGGAGGCTGCCCTTGTGAATGCAGGGCTCCAGTTCTCAGATATCGACTGTCTGGTGTGTACGAGTGGTACGAAGGAGCAGCCGTTGCCCTCCACTGCGGTATGGATTCAGAAAGCGATGGGGCAGGAGATGTCAGGGGTTCCTGCTTTTGATATAGATGCCACCTGTCTGAGCTTCCTGACGGGATTGGATGTGCTGTCCTACATGGTTGATGCGGGGCGTTATCGGCATGTATTGCTCGTAGCGACAGAGGTTGCCTCGGTAGGATTGAACTGGAAAGACAAGGAGAGCGCTGCTTTGTTTGGCGATGGAGCTGCAGCCGTTGTGATCGGACCGTCCCATACGAATGATGCGTCGCAGATTATCTACACTTCTATGCGCACCTATAGTCAAGGGGCTCATTATTCGGAAATACCAGGTGGAGGAACGAAGTATCATCCTGATCTGCCGCATATACCTGTCGAAGAGCCGTTCAGATTCCATATGGACGGGCAAGGAATATTCCGTATGGCTTCCAGACTGCTGCCTGAATTCATGGAAGAGCTGTTCACCCGTTCAGGAACGAAGATGAAGGACTTCAAGGTGGTCATTCCCCATCAGGGTAGTGCGATGGCGATGCGTTTGCTGTGCAGGAAGCTGGGGATCACGCAGGAGCAACTGATGAACATTACGCCGAACCACGGGAATACGATAGCTTCCTCCATTCCCATGGGACTGCATGAAGCTATTCAACAAGGACGTATTCAGCGCGGGGAGCGCATGCTGCTTATCGGTACGGCAGCAGGGCTGTCGCTGGGAGGCATGGTCCTTGATTATTAAGGAGGCTGCTGGTCTACCACCGCTTGCGGGACGGCTGAACATACTCATCACTGGTGGCAGAGCACCTGTCGCGCTGGAGCTTGTTAGACAGCTTCATTGTGCAGGTCATCAGGTGTATGCGGCGGACAGCATATCACGTTATTTGTGCCGGGCCTCCAGTGCAGTGAAGGAAGCTGCAGTCCTGCCGCCACCACGACAGCAGCCACAGGCTTTTGTGGAAGCGCTGGAAAGCCTGCTTGTAAGGCGGCAGATTGATCTGCTGATTCCGACCTGTGAGGAGATATTCCATATTGCTCGCGAACGGGAGCGACTGCAGCGTCATTGCCGAGTGCTGGCACCAGAGTTGGACCTACTGCACCAGCTACATCATAAGGGAGAATTCATCCGCTTAGCAGAGCAGCTCGGGCTTCAGGTGCCAGATACGGAGATTATTGCGAGCGTGGAAGCGTGGCGAAGTGCAGAAGCACTCGGCATAGGATCAGGACTTGTGTTCAAGCCGGCTTATTCCAGGTTCGCGTCACGGGTTATTTTGCCGTCTTCTGCTGGAGCGCCGCGGAAGAGACAATCTGCCGATCGAGTGCTGCGCGAGGCCGCCTGGGCGCAGATAAGTCCATCCAATCCATGGATTGCTCAGAAGTACATACAGGGAACAGCCTGGTGTACATACAGTGTAGCTTATGAGGGGAGCATCGTGGCCCACGCCAATTATGAATGCCGCTATCGCACAGGCGATGCAGGTGCCAGCGTGCATTTCCAGCAGGCAGAGCAGCCAGAGGCGTATGCATGGGTACAGCAGTTCGTCGCGGCTGTTGGTTATTCGGGTCAGATCAGCTTTGATTTCATACAAGCAGAGGATGGGACACTATACCCGCTGGAGTGCAATCCACGTGCCACAAGCGGCACTCATCTGTTCACAGCGAAGGACGGATTAGCTGTTGCATTGACAGACCCGGATTGGCTGCTGGAGGCCAAGCGCACCGTGACACCAACTCCGGGGGCTGCAGCGATGATCAGTCTGGCCATGCTGGGGTGTGGGCTCAAGGAGAATCGGAGCAGACAGGATTGGCGTACATGGATAACAGCGCTGCGCGGAGCACGCGACGTCATCTGGCACCGAGTAGACAGGGGGCCTGCTGTCGAGCAGCTGTACATGGTATATCAAGCTTGGCGCCTGAGCAGACGGCTGGGCATCACGGTGACCGAGGCGTTGACTCAGGATATCGAATGGAACGGAGAGACATGATGACAAGAGCATTAGTAACAGGAGCCACCGGATTTCTCGGTCGCCATGCCGCCCGGCGCCTGGTTCAGCTAGGCTGGGAGGTCAGTGGCATGGGGCGGTCGAGCACTGCTGGCAAGCTACTGGAGCAGGAAGGCGTCCGCTTCGTACAGACAGATCTGCGTGATGCTGTTGGCGTTGCAGAGGCGTGTGCAGGTCAGGATTATGTATTTCATTGCGGTGCATTATCAGCTCCATGGGGGGCTTACGATGAGTTCTATGGCAGCAATGTAGAAGGTACTCGTCATATCATTGCTGGTTGTCAGAGACACGGCACTAAGCGTCTCATACATATTTCAACCCCAAGCATTTATTTCGATTATAAGCCACGGCGTATGATTCGGGAATCCGAGCCCCTTCCCCTGCGTCCTGCCAATACCTACGCAGCTACGAAGCTGCTGGCAGAGCAAGAGGTGCTCCGGGCCTGCCAGGAGGACTTACCTGCGTTGATTCTGCGTCCACGTGCCATCTTCGGACCAGAGGATCAGACTTTGTTCCCGAGATTACTGGAAGCGAATCGGAAGAGCGGCGTACCGATGCTGAATGGTGGACAAGCCATGATTGATCTTACTTATGTGGACAATGTAGTGGATGCCATGCTGCTTGGATGCAGCGCTACACCGGAAGCTATGGGCCAGGCCTATAACATCTCGAATGGAGAGCCGTTCGGCTTCCGTGAGCTGCTGCACAAGCTGTTCACTATGCTGGAGATTCCGTTGCGGACCCGCTCGATTCCCTATCCGGTAGCACACGGACTGGCAGGAGCATTGGAGCTGGCCTATCGAGTGCTGCCACTACAGGGGGAGCCTCCGCTAACCCGGTATACGGTCGGCTCGGTAGGGATGACGCAGACGCTGGATATATCACTCGCTCGGGAGCGGCTAGGCTACGTGCCTAGCGTGGGGATCGAAGAAGGGCTGAGACGATTTGCTGATTGGTGGGTGAACCAATCATGATGACATCAAAACCGATCAAGCTTATGATCCGGGCGGCAGGCTACTGTACACATCCTGAGTGGCTGACGCTGCGCGGCGGGTCGCTTCGTTCGGTGGCTTTTCCCGCTGGATTTGCTTGCATCCTTCATCCTGAGCACGGCCCTGTGCTATTCGATACGGGCTATAGTCAGCGCTTTTTCGAGGAGACGGCCCACCTGCCCAATGCGCTGTATCGGTACATTACGCCAGTAATCTATCAGGATAAGGATAGTGCCGCCAGTCAGCTAAGGGCAGCGGGCATTGCGCCAGATGATGTGAGATATATTGTTCTGTCTCATTTTCACGGCGATCATATCGGGGGACTTCGGGATTTTCCCAATGCACGCTACATTTATCTGGATAAAGCCTATCGTGCCGTCAAGGATCTGGGGTCCCTAGCCAGTGTACGGGCAGGCTTTCTGCCGGGGCTGTTGCCTGATGATTTCGTGGAGCGCTCACTGCCGATCAGGGAGAAGGACATCGTACAGCCGTTCAATGCAGGGAAGGATTCTGTCTTTCCTTGTACGGAAGGCTATGATCTATTCGGCGACGGTAGTCTGCTGGCCATTGAGCTGTCTGGTCATGCTGCTGGGATGATCGGCCTATTCGTATCAACAGCAACAGACGATTACCTGCTGTGTGCAGATGCTGTCTGGTCGAGCCGGGCTTATCTTGAGGATCGCCTCCCACATCCGGCTGCTGGCCTCATCATGTCTGATCGGCAACAATATAAGCAGAGCTATGACCTGCTGCGGCAGCTGCATAGAGCGTTCCCAACACTATGTATTGTTCCAAGTCACTGTCGTGAAGCACTTGCAGCATGGGGAAAAGGAGTGCTGGAATGAAGCTACATCTGGTCTTGTATTATTATATTCGTACTTTGTATTATCAATGGCGCTTCCGGCAGTCTCCGTCCCAGCAACGCCATGCTGCATCACAATCAGTGGATATACGTAGACAAAGTGCTCGTCGTAGGCTTGAAGCGTGGCAGGAGAGACAGATTATCCGTCATGTGCATCGTGTGCGGCAGGCCTCGTCCTTTTATTGCAAGCTTTGGGAAGGGAATGCTTCTGAAGATTGGCGCAGCTTCCCCATAATCGACAAGCAGAGCATGATGGAGCACTTTGACGAGCTGAACACCGTTGGTCTCAGCCGTGATCAAGCCTTCAAGATGGCCTCACAGGCGGAGCAGACACGTGATTTCAAGCCGCTGCTGAATGGCATAACGGTCGGTCTGTCGTCTGGTACCTCAGGCAATCGTGGTCTATTCATCGTGAGTGATCGCGAGCAGGCAGCCTGGAGTGGAACGGTGCTGGCCAAGCTACTTCCGGGAAGTCTGCTGCAGGAAGAGAAGATTGCTTTCTTCCTCCGGGCCAACAGCAACCTATATGAGTCGGTGAAGCGGGGGCGGCTGCAGTTCGAATATTTCGATCTGCTGGAGCCACTGGAGAGGCTGGTGCAGCGGATGGAGGACTATCGACCAGGGATCTGGATTGCTCCTGCATCCATGCTACGCCTTCTGGCTGAGGCCCATGTGGCAGGCAGTCTCACAGCCCGTCCTCGCAAGCTGATCTCTGTAGCAGAAGTACTCGACCCACTGGATCGCCACTACATCGAGGAAGCCTTCAGACAGACGGTGCACCAGGCATACCAATGTACGGAAGGGTTCCTTGGGACAACCTGTGAGCAGGGCACGATTCATTTGAATGAAGATCTTGTTCATATCGAAAAAGAATATCTGGACCCGGATACGCGCCGCTTTGTGCCGATTATTACGGATTTTACGCGTACATCACAGCCTATTGTTCGCTATCGTCTGAATGACATTCTGACAGAGGCGGCAGCTCCCTGTTCTTGCGGCTCGGTATTCACCGCCATTGAGCGGATTGAAGGCCGCTGTGATGATATTATCTATCTGCCGCATGTGGAGCGCCGTGAGCCAGTTGCCGTGTTCCCTGATTTTGTAAGTCGGGCCATGATCACGGCATCCCCGAGCATTGAGCACTACCGGGTTGTGCAGACGGGACCGCTTCAGCTGGAGATTTCCTTTTTATACGCAGATTCCTCTGCCACTAAGGGGCAAGGGCTTCAAGAAAATGAGGAACTACAAAATAATGAGGAGCTACAAAATGTGGATCATCAGAAGGATGTGACGCCACAGAATAGTATGGAGCTTCAGAATGATATGGACCCTCAGAATGATGGGCAGGTACAAAAAGGTAGGCAGTCACAGGACGCTGTGGAACTACAGAGTGGTGTTCAGTTACAGCATGATGTAGAGCTAAAGAGCGATGTGGAACTACAGAGCAGTGTTCTTTCACAAGAGCGAGCTCTTGTGCAGAATCAGATTACTGAACAAATTACAGCCTTGTGTGGGAAAATCGGTTGTGTGGTGCCTGAGCTTCGTTTCGTAACCTATGAGCACAATTCTGGAGCGCTGAAGCTAAGACGGGTAGAGAGGAGATGGAGGCCATGAGCAACAGCGCATCAATCGTCTTCTACGATGAATCGAATATTCAGGACCTGAGCTGGCCAGAGACAGCGTACGGGCACGATGCCAAAACCTATCTCCTGCCGCTACTGCTCGCCCCGTCAATCCAGCTGTATGTTCACAATGTGCGCACTCGTCTGCTTGTGGCTACGGTAGACGGTATTCCCATCCCGCTGACCATCAACGAGACGGAGTATGACAATTCCTATGTCTGCTCGCCATACACTCATTTTGTGACCTATGCGCGAGAAGAGCTTGCTTTGCTCCATAATCGGCCTGCTGAGGCTATATTGGGCTGCTTGCTAAGTGGTATCGGCTTGCTGCTGCGGAAGGCTCACTTCAATCAGGTGGTACAGGTGAATAACTGGCTGCTATCTACGAACGTGCTTCCCGCCATCAGCCCCGCAGGACTGGAAGCGCTCATGACTGAACTGCAGAAACGTTATCCAGAACATGCTATCGTGTGCCGATCGTTGAATGACGTTACTAGTGGCACTTATTTGGAGACGGTACGCAAGTATGGGTGCAAGCTGATCCCCAGCCGTCAGATTTATCTGCTGCAAGCAGCCTCGAAGTCAGCAGGCCTATCCATAAATGCGAAGGCCAGATGGCTTGTGAAGCGGGATCGTGGACTTATCGACAAGTATGGCTACACTGTCGCAGGGCCGCAGGACATGCGCCTTGCGGATGCGCCCCGTATTAAGGAATTATATGACATGCTGTATATTCATAAATATTCGCCATGTAACCCGCAGTTCACGGAGCTGTTCATCCAGACGGCTATCCAATCAGGGACACTGGAGCTGCATGGGCTGCGTAAGGATGGCCGTCTGGACGCCATACTTGGCTTTTTTGTCAGAGATGGGATCATGACTGCGCCGCTCTTTGGCTATGATACGAAGCTATCGCAGCAGACGGGACTGTATCGGATGCTGTCTGCGGTGCTGATCGGGATTGCGGATGAGAGGGGATTGCTGCTACATGAGAGCTCGGGTGTCGGACAGTTCAAGCGTAATCGCGGAGCTGTAGCTGAGCTGGAGGTCATGGCCGTCTATGACAAGCATCTGTCTCTTGGTACTCGGATGTGCTGGTCCATGCTGGAGAAGCTGCTTTATCGGATTGGAGTGCCGATCATTCAGCGCCTGAAGCTATGATCTTGAACGAGTGTATGCCGAGTGCCTGCACATCATCTAAACCATAATGCGATTGAATACTAAGACTATTGGAGGGTGGAGAGGAAGTGGCGAGAACAAGGTATATCATAGACAAGCAGCAGCAGGCAATCTATGATGGCGACGCCATTATCTCACGAACCGGAAGGCCGCTTGCGAGCATGGAAGAGCTTGAGCGCATGTTGCAACAGGAAGAGGCGCAGGACATATTCATCTGCAGTTATCAGACGAATGATGTCGTACAGCTGGAGCATACGTCTTTTCAAGAGGTTACTTCAAAGTGGGATACAGCCTATAAGCACCATATCTGCTTGTCCGATGAGGCTGATCTGACGGAGTTCCCGAACGGCTACTGTTACTTTGTCGAGCTGTGGGAGCGTGACGCTGGAGGCATCATCGTGGTGCTGTATTACTGCCACTAGAGTGGCAGCGTTCATCAAGGAGGATGAGGTAATTGGATTCACAAATGAGCTCGGGTGCACCTAAGCATAGGTCAGTCGCTTTGATTACAGGTACGTCCAGTGGCTTTGGGCTGCTGACTGCCGTCAGGTTGGCCAGTATTGGCTATCAGGTAGCTGCGACGATGCGAAATACGGCTAGAGCGGGGGAACTGATGACTCTGGCACGGGAAAAAGGAGTTGCCGATCGAATACATCTTCTTCCATTGGATGTGACCGATAGCGAGACCATTCAGCAGGCAGTAGCCGAGGTGCTTGGGCGCTTTGGACAGATTGATGTGCTAATAAATAATGCAGGCTTCGCCTTGGGCGGCTATGTGGAGGAATTGACGCTCACCGATTGGCGGGAGCAGATGGAGACGAATTTCTTCGGCCTTGTAGCGATGACAAGAGAGGTACTGCCGCATATGAGACGGCGTGGCAGCGGCTCCATCATCAACGTCAGCAGTGTGAGCGGACTGATGGGATTCCCAGGTTACGGGCCCTATGCAGCCTCCAAGTTCGCCGTCGAGGGTTATAGTGAGAGTCTCCGTCATGAGATGGCACCTTATGGGGTAAAGGTCGTCCTCGTGCAGCCTGGAGCATTCCGTACGGCGATCTGGAACAAGGGGCTGGGACGAATCCGCATGGCCCAAGACTCACCTTACCGGGACAGGTTAAATGCCGTGCTGAGCTACTCTAGGCAAGCTGCGAAGACAGCGCCTGATCCACAGCAGGTTGCGGACCTGATTGCACGGATTGTCTCCAAACGATCCCCTCGTCTTCGTTATGCGGTGGGCCAAGGGGCCGGATTGATGCGCTGGGCAAAAGCTATTTTACCCTGGAAGTGGCTGGAGCTGATCATTGCCAGAGCTTTACGTTAAGGTATCCTCGTACTATGTCGTATGATCTTGGCGACACGGAGGGATTCGCTTACGAGGATATGCACCACATCTATGCCACTCCATAGCCCTAGTTGCAGAACAAGAGGTAGCAATTCAGTGCATTACAGCTCCCACCAGATGGCTGCTGGGGCGTAGCGGGCCACAATATGCTCCAGCTGTAGCTTGAGCTCGCGTGCTTGCTTGCCTCCAGTATGGAAGAGCAACAGAATGTATGCTTCTCCGGCAGCGACGATGTCCAGCGGTGTGCTAGGGTGATCAATCTGTATATTCAAGACATGAGGCCACTCAGGATAGTCATCATTCCATAAGATAATCTCCCCATGCTCGTAGGTTATTCGGTAGGCAGCATGAAATTCTGCTCTTAGCTCTTCATAGATCCGTTCAATTAGCTGCTCATGTTGATTGTTGTCTACAAGTTGATTGCTGTCTATAATTGTGTCGGCATCGACTTGTGGAAGCTTGATTCCATATTCCCAGCCCATAGGTTTTCCTCCTTACAAAATGAGCTTGTCTAAAGTCGTATGTTCACGCTCAGCTGTTCAGGCTCAGCATCCGTAACTGTATCCGCATCAGTAACTTTGGGACACAACGGCTCATTGGCTTATTTTTATATTGTAGTAGAGTGGTTGATGATTGGAAAGGCTTGTGGACAGACGGTGACATCCTTGCTATAATCCTGTTGATAATGATACTCATTACCAATCTAACAAGGCAGGAGATGACTGTGCACGTGCATTCAATTCGAAAATGGGCCATGCTCATGTTAACATTTATGCTCGTTGGTGTGTTGGCCGCATGCAGCAATGCAGCTACATCTTCATCAACAGGCTCAAGCGATACAAGCGGAACAGCAAGCGGCAGCGAGAGTGGCCGATCCGAGACGATTACTTATCAGGCCTCGAATGGAGAGGTTCAGCTTCCCCGCAATCCCCAGCGAGTGGTAGAGGTGGCGGATAGCTATGTTGGACATCTACTGGTGCTGGGCATCAAGCCCATCGGCGTGAAGCAGCAGGCACTGGAGAATCCATATTTTGAAGGAAAGCTGGACGGCGTTGCTGACCTGGGGGACGGACAGTCCTTCGAGAAGATTCTGGAGCTGCAGCCGGATCTGATCATCGCGCCGGGCTGGCTTGACGCAGCAGTGATTGAGAACTATTCGAAGATTGCCCCAACTGTGGCGATCAAGTATGGCGAGCTGCCATTGCGTGAGCAACTGCGTGAATTTGGTAAAATCACGGGCAAGGAAGCCGAGGCTGAAGCTTGGATCACTTCCTGGGACAAGAAGATCGCTGAGGTGAAGCCAGAGGTGGAGGCTGCTGTCGGTGGTAAGACGGTATCAATTCTCCAGCCTTATGCCAAGGGAATCTATGCCTTCGGCCATAACTTTGCCCGTGGCGGAGATATATTGTATGGTGAATTTCACCTGAAGGCACCCCCGCTGATTCAGAAGGAAGCCATTGATAGTGGTCAGGGCTGGGCGGATTTATCGATGGAGAAGCTGCCGGATTATGCAGGTGATTATATTTTCACCAACGCTTGGAGTGGTGATGATGCAGATCCATCAGCAGTGTATGAGAGCAGTGTGTGGAAGAGTCTCCCTGCCGTGCAGAATGGTATGGTGTTCACAACGAACCGCAAGGGAGATCTGTTCAACGATCCAGTGTCGCTAGAAGCCCAGCTTGAATTCATACTGGATTGCCTGCTGGAGCGCAAATAGATAGGCGAGTTAAGTAATTCTGCTTTTGCGGGAAGCATAACCATATGACCATTCTTTAGTTGATACAGACTGTTCAAAGACAAGACCGTTCTTACGTAGAGCGGTCTTTTTTTGCGCATTCTATGTGGAAGTTCTACGGGCCTAGCTGCTTGGATAAGGAGGTAGTGAGCGGTTCTTTTCGTAGACCCAGTAATGGACCGTTCTGTGATATGTTATAATAAATCCATCTGAAAAGCGGAGGAGCTATTATGACAATAGGATCACAAAAAGATATTGATGGTCTGAAGGAAATAGGCAGAATCGTTGCATTGACGATTAATGAAATGAAAAGTCACACACGTCCCGGAATTACTACAAAGGAATTAGATGATATTGGGGGGCAGTTCTTGGAGAAGCATGGGGCTGTGCCAGCACCCAAGTCAACCTACAATTTCCCAGGCAACACTTGTATTAGTGTTAACCGTGAGGTTGCCCACGGAATACCGGGAAATCGAATCATTCAACCGGGGGACTTGGTCAATATTGATGTCTCTGCGGAACTGGGAGGCTATTATGCGGATGCGGGCCATTCTTTTCCGATCGCTCCATACAACCCGACATTAATGCGTTTGTGTCAATACACACACGATACGATGATGAAGGTCATCTCATCGCTCAAGCATGGAGTCAAGTTGAATGAGATCGGCAGAATTATTGAAAGTGAAGCTAAAAAAGGCGGCTATAATGTCATTAAGAATCTATGTAGCCACGGTGTAGGAAAATCCCTGCATGAAGCCCCGACAGAGATTTTGCCGGTATATAACAAGCATGATAAAAGGACTTTGAAAGAGGGGATGGTCATTACCATTGAGCCCTTCTTATCCACTGGTGCAGGGTATGTGGATGAGCAACCGGACGGATGGACATTATGTGTACCCGACAGTAGCTTTGTGGCACAGCATGAGCACACGATTATCATTACAAAGAATCAGCCAATGATTGTGACCGCAGTATAGGGCATCCGAATGAGTCCATGCTGTCGAGGCACGTAAATTCAATAATACAGCGGCAGTCCAGAACTTCGTTTTCCGTTCTTGATCGTCGCTGTTTTGATTTTCCGGGCGCATTCCCATTTTTTATCGTCTACAGGCAATCAGCAGATGTTACACTTGGAGCATGACAGGAAAAGGAGTGAAGCTGATGAAGCATCGATTCACAAGCTTTCCGCGGTTCATGTACATCATGCGGTCCATACTGCCCATGAGGATCATCAAGTCCATAAAACAGTCCATGAAGCCTACGAAGCCCAGTATGACCATGATGACCAAACCTACAAGGCCCATGAAACCTATAAAGTCGTTCAAATATACAGTGTGCATCTTATGGGGCTTGCTGGTCTTGGGCTTGCTGGCAGGCTGCACTGCTGATGAGCCGCAAGCTGAGCGACATCGTGGGAACGCCACGATGACCAAGGCCGAGCTGCAGGAGGCAGAGCATTATGTGCAGCAGCAAGGATATACAGTTGTTGATTATGAAGACATGGGTTATGAGTATACGCTGGAACGCCCTATGCTTACCGAGCTTCCCTACGTGCAGTATTGGAGCATACTGAAGGTGGAGCCCCTAGATTATATCGGTCAAAAGATTCGCACAGTCGTCTTCACGGTAACCAATCATCCACTGGATGAGATGAAGGGTAATAGCAGACATCAGACATTCGTCTCTATTATGCTGTCGGAGGCTAAGGTAATCGGCGGGTACAGCTGGCCAGATTATGATGAACCACATGTCGGCTCTGTATATAGTCTTCAGGGCGAGACGTTGGAAGAGATGACGGATATGACATTTGCTGAATGGACGAAGGACTGGAACCTGAAGTATAAGTAGGCTTGATATAGTAGGCTTGATATTTTTTCGGAAAAGGGGCTGCTACTCATGAATGGAAAGGTTGTCTTGGCCGGGGGTACAGGCTTCATTGGACAGTATTTTGCACAGCGATGGCAAGAGCAGGGATATACCGTGCAGATCATCTCCCGACAGGAAGGACATATCTCCTGGGATGACACAAATGGAATAGTCGCTGCGCTAGAGGGAGCAGAGCTACTGGTGAATCTGGCGGGCAGATCGGTGAACTGCCGCTATAATGAGCGTAACAAGGCAGAAATCCTCAATTCTCGGACAACGACGACAGAGAAGCTTGGCGCTGCGATAGCAGGCTGCGAGAATCCACCGCCTGTATGGATCAATTCGAGCACAGCAACAATCTATCGACATGCAGAGGATCGGCCTATGACGGAGGAGCATGGGGAGTTGGGGAGCGGCTTCTCTGTAGAGGTAGCCAAGGCATGGGAGCATGCCTTCTTCTCATGCCACTGTCCTGGTACACGGCAGATTGCGCTACGAATCTCGATTGTGCTGGGCCCAGACGGTGGTGTGATGGGACCTTACCGGAATTTGGTGAAATGGGGTCTGGGAGGTCCGCAAGGCTCGGGTAAGCAGATGTTCAGCTGGATTCATGTGGAGGATCTGTATCGGATTGTTCGGTTCCTGCAAGATCATGAGCAATTGAATGGAGTATTCAATTGTGCTTCTCCGCAGCCTGTCTCCAACACACAATTGATGAGAGAATTACGCTCTGCACTGGGGACACCCATCGGATTGCCGGCTCCTGCCTGGCTTCTGGAAATGGGGGCTGGTCTGATTGGAACCGAGACGGAGCTAATCCTCAAGAGCCGTTGGGTTATTCCTGAGCGATTGGAGCGAGCAGGGTTTGCATTCACCTATCCCACGCTGAAGCAGACCTTGGAGGACATTCTGTAAGAGCAGCCTAACTATACTGGGAATGAAGTATAACGATATCCGCCTGATACGTATTGGCATGACAATACAGCAAGAGTATAGTAAAGGATAGAGCTAGAATGGAAACAGGAATTGGATACAGGTACAGATAGAGATAGAGATACAGGTACAAGTACAAGTATAAGGAGTAGGTATAGGTATAGGTATAGGTATAGGTATAGGTTAGGGTTAGGTGCAGTGTGTGTACTTGGACCCGTCCTGCCTAGTTGGGAGATGAGGAAGTGATATTGGTAAGTGCTTGTCTGGCGGGGCACAAGGTACGGTATAACGGTTCAGATTGTCTGGAGGATCAGCTGAATCGCTTGGTGCAGGCAGGGCAAGCCGTTGCGGTCTGTCCAGAGCTGCTGGGCGGCTTTACGACACCGAGGCCTCCGGCCGAGATTGTTGGGGGCAGCGGTCTGGATGTGCTGAACGGCACAGCGAAGGTAATGGACAAGACTGGAGCGGATGTAAGCGAGCTGTACATTCAAGGGGCGATGAGGACGCTGGAGATAGCCAAGGAGCTTGAAGCTAAGCTGGTGGTGCTTAAGGAGTATAGTCCCTCTTGTGGAACGAAGCAGATCTATAATGGACTGTTCAGTAGCGAGCGGATTGCAGGCAGTGGCGTAACAACAGCCTTGCTTATTAAGGAAGGAATAGAGGTCATGTCAGAGACGGCGTGGCTGGAATTGGAGGAAGTATGAGAGAACCTGTATTTTACGGCGCAGTTCATATCTTGTTCTACCGTGCGCCTGATGAAGTCTTGTTATTGTTAAGACAAAATACTGGCTTCGCAGATGGAAGCTGGAGTGTGGTAGCAGGCCGGATTGACGGTGGTGAAGAGGTCAAGACTGCTGCCATTCGGGAGGCGAGAGAAGAAGCAGGCGTACATATAGAACCAGAGGAGCTAGAGCTTGTTGGCGTTTACCATCGTAAGAACACACGCAGTGAGTGGATCGACTTTTACCTGATTGCCCACAGCTGGAGTGGAGAGATTGTGAACTGCGAGCCGCATAAGTGCGGGGAGCTGCGCTGGTTCCGACTGAGCGAGCTGCCGGAGAACACGGTTCCGTACATTCGTAATGCTCTGCTCAAGAATCATGAGCAATTGTGGTTCGAGAGTGTAGGCTGGAGCTAGACGGCTCGAATTTGAAAAGGCAGGAAATGAAGAAGGTAGACTGGAACTAGGATGAAAGTCAGCATAGTAGACGTAGACAAGCTATAGCCTTGGGTAAAATCTGAACATAAGTAACAGAGCCGCTCGTGGTCAACATGAGCGGCTCTGTTACGATCTACACTATATTAGTCGCGTATACTGTCCTGGTGCTGTAATGACCACGCCCACGACGTCCTACTGCCGCGTCAGCCCGCCCCTCAGACTTTCCTGTTACTGTCCATGCTGCTACTTTATTTCGGACTACCCTTATTAATGTAGGAGCTTATGCTGTGTCTTGTGATGTGGCTCTTTCACGATTAAATTGATGATTAGAATTAGTTAATAGCCACATTAGTTTATAGTCACAACTAGTTGGTAGTCACAATGATCGCGTTGCTAATCTGACGACCTGGTGTCGTGAGGTACTTACCGTTGTAATACAGGCCGCTGGATGCTCCGCCATCCAGGTTCATGGCTTGGTAAGCACCCGCTTGCTTCATAATCTCTGCGAGCTGCGGAATAGTGGCTCCCCCGGTTGTCAACAGAATAAGCTTGTGATCCTTGGTAATACCCAGCGCGCTTCTGGCTCCACCGCCTGTCAGTATTTTCGGGTCCTTGAAGCCCTCTCTCGTGACGTCGATGGATACTTTACCATTGGTTACAAGACGGGGGCCCGCCTGCAGGGCGCCTTCCATGGTTCCTTGCTTGAAGCGCTCGTTGAATTCCAGACCAGGAATCAGCTCAGCCAAGTGATTCTTATCGTACATGAAGATCGTTCTTCGGTCTCCGGAGCTTGCCTTCAGCACCTCGCCACCGCTAACAATATAGCCGTACGGGGTCTTGAAGGAGCTAGTGGTGTAGGCATCGAAAAAGGTACCGTTAATTGCTACCACAGCTTGATTAGCTTTGGCAATCTGCTTGAGGTCCTGTACCTTGCCGACCGTATTCCCTGCCAGAGCTACATCGAGCTGAACCTTCGGATGGAGCAGTGATACCGTGACGATCTGAGTCGAGAAGCTGCGTGAGCCAACCTTGAAGGTTCGTGCGGAGCTCTCGACAGGCTTGGAGGAAGACAGCGCACTCGTACCTTTGATGAACGGCAGCGTAGTCTTGTGCTCACCGGATTGAATACGGACAGAGGAAGTATCCTGATTCCACGTAATAGCAAGTCCTAGCTGCTCCTTCATGAGCTGTATAGGTACGTATGTATTCCCTTGCTCGGTGTATGGGGCACTTGGCAGCGCAACACGCTCCTGATTTACTAGGGCTGTCTTACTTCCTATCGTAAGGATTATTTCTTTGTCTCCCTTGGTGATATGGATCTGCTTACTGGAAGCATCATAGCTCATACTCATTCCATCGAACCCGTTCAGGAGCCGAATCGGAAGGTAGGAGCGGTTCATATCATCCATAATGACGACCATTTTGGGTGGGGCGGCTGCGTAAAGTGGAGTGGCTGCCAAGCTTAGTACAAGTACGGTAGCGGTCAGTATGCGTAAGGGTCGTGAGAGGGCTAGGCGGCTTGTTTTGCGTATTGGCCCATTCTGTGTTGTTGCGGCATTTCGCTGTAGCCATGATCCTTCCACTTGGGCAGGCTCCGCTGATTTGTTCAGGTGTAGGGAAGGCTTCGAGTGCTGGAATATTCTCAGTTGTTTTAGTCGTTCTAGTCGCTTGCGTTGCTTCAAAAAGTGCTGCATCATTCCAAAAGTCCCCTTTTATATAGTAAAGATCTCTATTTAATATCGGGTAAGAGTGACCAGAATTGAATGTTAGCGAAAGGGAGAGATTCATATGTACATCGCATCAGACATCACACAAGCCGTGTCACAAGAGTGGCTGCAAGCATGGGAAGCGGAGCAGGGACTGAGACTGCCTGACTCGTATAGCCAATTTATACAGACCTTCGGTCCAGGCACCTATCGCGGGCTGCTTCAGGTGGAGCTACCGGATGAGGACAGACTACGAGAATTCGCGGATTATGAGCTGTGGGAGCATCCCGAGGAGGGGCCGATCACTCGTGTATGGTGGTGGAGCACGGGGGAGAGCGTACCTCGGAGTAGCTGTGAATAGAAGTAAATGATACAGCAGTAGCTTGTTTACACAAGCCAATCTGGGGCGAGCTATGACAAAAAAGGAAGGTTCTAGACTATACCAAATCATGCTACGATGGGAAAGATTGCTGGACCTGACACTGGAATGAGGCCAAGAGATTGCAGAGAGGAGGCTGCCGAATGCCAGCAGGGGTGCTGAATACCAGAATATTTCACCTGTCGGTGTGGATCGCGCTGCTGACTGTATTTGTGTTCCCAGGTAAAATTCCTAGAGAGGGGGCCGCTCGTGCGGAATTCGGATTTCCCTTCACCTTTTTGACGGAATATCGGCTGCGCCCCAGTGATAGCGAATGGTTTATTCATAATTTGAGTATTAATTTGCTCAGTTATTTCCTGAATGTCATGATTATCTATGCCATCCTTCATGGCCTATGGTTACTGAAGCGTAAATGGACGGAAGGAACGAGGGGCACGGATCATGAGTGCTAGGCCTTTCTTTTTTTGAAGGCGCTCTCGTTAGTCAGATCATTCATCTGTGGCATACAGCGTTGGTGATAACTGAAGCATTCGGGAGACATTCCCCGTATGAGGAGTAGGCTAGGAGGCCCGCTCCGTTTTTTCGTACTATAGAACGTTTGTATATCAGGAGATTTTTGAATATACTTACATTGTTTGTATTAGGTCTTATTTTCCATAATAATGCTTCCTGCGTAATAAGGTTCTCGAAGACCGAGTGCATCGAGGGGAGCAGCGCCAGCATCAAGTTCGAACTAACATCTCAGGCTATGCAGATCATACACAGATGACAAGGAGGTTGCTTATGCAACAACTAAGAATCGGCATGATCGGGTACAAATTCATGGGAAAGGCGCACAGCAACGCTTATCGCAGTCTGCCAATGTTTTTCCCGGAGGCCGTGCATCCACGGATGTCCGTCATTTGCGGACGGGATGCAATGGCTGTGCAGCAGGCAGCAGGTCAGTTAGGCTGGGACGAGAGTGTGACCGATTGGAGAGAGCTAGTTGCTCGGGATGACATTGATGTCATTGACATCAACGCGCCCAGTGACGCGCACAAGGAGATTGCACTGGCTGCGGCGAAGGCTGGCAAGCATATCTTCTGTGAGAAGCCACTTGCGCTGAATCTGGCGGATTCGCGGGAAATGCTGGAGGCAGCCGAGCAAGCAGGCATCAAGCACATGGTGGGGTTCAACTATCGGTTCTCACCTGCCGTCAAGCTGGCCGAGAAGCTGATACAGAGTGGAAGGCTCGGCAAGCTGTATCATTTTCGGGCCTGGTTCCTGCAGGACTGGATCCTGGACCCGGAGTTCCCGCTGGTGTGGCGGTTACAGAAGGATGTAGCTGGCTCAGGCTCGCTCGGTGACCTCGGAGCACACCTGATTGATCTGGCCCATGATCTTGTCGGGGATATTGAGGAGGTCGTAGGCATGAGTGAGACCTTCGTGAAGGAAAGACCGCTTGCTAGCGAGATGACAGGCTTGAGTGCCAAGGCTGGACAGAGCAAGGATGCACCTCGGGGGCCCGTTACAGTCGATGATGCGACATTGTTCATGGCTCGATTTGAAAACGGTGTCATCGGTAGCTTCGAGGCGACTCGCTTTGCCGCAGGACACCGATCAACGAATGCGTTCGAGATTAATGGGAGCCTCGGCAGTGTGCGATTTGACTTTGAACGGATGAATGAGCTGGAGGTATACTTTACCTCGGATGACGAGGATGTACAAGGCTTCCGGCGGGTACTGGCGACGGACCCTGCGCATGAATATGCCAGTAGCTGGTGGCCTCCAGGCCATACGATCGGGTTCGAGCATACCTTCATTCATGAAATGCTGGAGCTGACCTCAGCGATTCGCGAAGGGCGCCAGCCTGAGCCGAACTTCCGGGACGGTGTGAAGTGTCAGGCTGTGCTGGAGGCGGTCGAGAAGTCGGCTGCGGAGAAGCGCTGGGTACGCATTGCTGATATGTAATCGAAGCTTGATCATTCACACTTACTCATCATTCCATATCATCACACGTATTAGATAATGAAGCAGCCCCGATGCTGAAGGCATGGTGGGATGCGCAAGGAGTCTACTGTCGTTGTAATCTTGGATGCCTGTGGCGAGCAGCAGAAGCTGCTACTACCCATGAGGCGAGGAAATGAATTGATCAAGGGAGGCGGTCTTCATGAAGAAAGCGCTCATTGTATGGGGAGGCTGGGACGGTCACGAACCGGAGAAGGTGGCCAATATATTTGCCCGCATGCTGCGTAAGGAGCAATTCGAGGTTGAGGTGTCTGATACGCTTGAGGCTTTTGCAGATGCAGAGAAGCTGCTGGGATTGGATCTAATCGTACCGGTCTGGACGATGGGGGAGATTGAGCAGGAGCTGGTGAACAACGTGTCTGTAGCCGTACAGCACGGTACGGGACTTGCAGGCTGTCATGGTGGGATGTGTGATGCATTTCGCAAAAATGTAGATTGGCAGTTCATGACAGGTGGGCAATGGGTTGCTCATCCGGGGAATGACGGCGTGCTCTACACGGTGGAGATCAAGCAGAGCTCAAGTCCTCTGGTGACGGGATTACAGGATTTCACTGTACAGTCAGAGCACTATTACCTGCATGTGGACCCTGCGGTCGAGGTGCTGGCTACGACACGATTCCCCGTGGTGGACGGACCACACCGGCTGAATAAGGCTGTTGATATGCCTGTCGCCTGGACGAAGCGCTGGGGCGTCGGGCGTGTCTATTACAACTCCCTGGGGCATCATGCCGATATCGTGGAGATTGCACAGGTCAAGGAACTGATGCGGCGCGGCTTCCTTTGGGCAGCCGAGGGCAAGGAGCTGACTCAACAAGCAGGCAAGTCGTCCGGAGCCTCTGCTTCAGGCGCATATACAGGCATGGGAGATAGCCAATAACGAGGCGGAGGAGTGCTGGGCTATGGGAAGCGAAGCAAGTAGCAGAAGTAATGATAGCAACGGAAGCAAGCTGAGAGCTGGCATTATCGGCTGTGGCAAGATCAGTGGCATATACATGGAAAATGGCAATAAATTCAGCTCTATGGAGCTGACTGCTTGTGCAGACCTTGATCTGCAGCGAGCCAAGGAGCAGGCGGAGCGTTACGGCATTGCTAAGGTCTACTCCCCAGACGAGTTACTGGCCGACCCCGAGATCGACCTGATCATTAATCTGACAATTCCTGCCGTGCATGCCGAGATTAATCTCAAGGCATTGGAGGCCGGGAAGCATGTCTATGTGGAGAAGCCGCTAGCCGTGTCGTTGGAGGAAGGACGTCAAGTACTGGACCTGGCCCGTTCGCGTGGTCTTCTCGTCGGCTGTGCTCCAGAGACGTTCATGGGAGCAGGCATTCAGACGGCGCTGCGTCTGATTGAGAGCGGTGCAATCGGGCGTCCTGTGGGTGCCACGGCCTTCATGATGTCAGGTGGCCACGAGGGCTGGCATCCAGACCCGGAATTCTATTATGCGGCAGGCGGCGGGCCGATGTTCGACATGGGTCCGTATTACCTGACAGCACTGGTACAGCTGCTAGGCCCGATTCGGAGTATTGCCGGGATGACTGGCGCAGCCTTGGAAGAACGTACCATTACTAGCGAGAAGAAGCGTGGGCAGAAGATTCCGGTGGAGATCCCGACACATGTAACGGGGCTGCTGCAATTCGAGTCCGGCGCCATCGGCACCATGATTACGAGCTTCGACATCTTCGGGGGCAGCTCGCTGCCGCGTCTTGAGATCTACGGTACAGAAGGATCACTGGAGGTGCCGGACCCGAATACATTCGGCGGGCCTGTCCGTTATCGCAGACGGGGTGAACGAGAATGGAGCGAGGTACCGCTAGTAGAGGGGTACACAGAGAATACGCGTGGTATCGGTCCGGCTGATCTGGCTGCTGCCTGGCTGAATAAACGTCCGCATCGGGCCAGCGGCGAGCTGGCATACCATGTGCTGGAGGCGATGTGGGCATTCCACTACTCCTCGGATCGCCAGTCCTTTTACCAGATGGAGAGCAGCTGTACACGACCAGCACCGCTGCCTCTGGAGCAAGAGCTGTATACGTTGGATTAGACAGAACATAGGGAATGTTCTAACCTTGCAGGGAGCTCCTGCAGGGTTTTTTTTCTGTATGAATGCTAAAGAACAGGGTGTCCTGATCATGTGAGCAATATGATAAATATTGCACAGTCAATGCTTACATTATAAGCTAAGGATGGAAGATGCAAGATATTGTAATGGCCAAAGGATGAATGCTGGTGAGAAATGGTAGGCAACGATTGCGTCTGCAGACAACGATCACGCTGATGGTCTGTTCTGTATTGGCACTGGTGCTGCTGACAGTCTATGTGATGTTCAACATGAAGATTACCGAGCTAACCCGGGAGGATCTGGAGGAGAAGGCCATTTCGATCGCCCGTACGGTATCGAGGACCCCTACAGTCCAGCAAGTACTGTCGGGACAAGGGGATGCTGACGCGATACAGCCCTTCGCCGAGGAGATTCGTGTACTGAACGGCGTGCAATTTGTTGTGGTCATGAATAGGGAAGGAATCAGACTGTCTCACCCAGAGCCTGAGCGAATCGGCAAGCACTTTATGGGTGGGGACGAGGTTGAAGCGTTGAAGGGTAGGGAGCATATATCTATCGCAAAAGGAAGTATGGGGCCTTCGGTTAGGGCCTTTGCCCCCGTCATTGTAGATGGAGAGCTGCTTGGAGCTGTGGCTGTAGGGCTGTCGATGGATGCTGTCAATTCAGCGGTTGCACATAATCGCTGGATTATGTATCTGGGACTTCTGATTGCTGCTGTTCTTGGGATCTCAGGTGCTGTACTGCTGGCTCGTAGACTCAAGCGACTGATGCTCGGAATGGAGCCTGATGAGATTGCGAAGCTGCTGGAGGAGCGAAGCGCAATGCTGCAGTCCGCCAAGGAAGGGATCATTGCTGTTGATTCTGCAGGGACCGTTACGCTGATTAATGCGGAGGCCAAGCGGCTGGTAGGTGATGCCAGAGTAGAAGAAGGACAGAATTCTCGTGAGCTCAGCCCACTCTTACGAATGGATCAGGTACTGGATAGCGGGCAGGCTTTGAATGATATGGAGATCGAGCAGGAAGGCCTGACCTTGCTGGTCAATGTCGTTCCTGTCACCGTGCATGGCCGGATTGAGGGCGCTCTTGCAACCTTCCGGGACAAGACCGAGATCGATATACTCATGGAACGACTGTCGGGTGTATCCTTATATGCGGAGGCCTTGCGTGCACAGACGCATGAATTCATGAACAAGCTTCATGTCATGGTCGGGCTCACACATATGCGCCGTTATGATCGTCTGGAGGAGTACCTTAACGGTACCGTCAAGCATTTTCAGTCTGAGGCTGGAATGCTGGTCAGACAGGTCAAGGACCCAGTTATGGCAGGGTTCCTGCTAGGGAAGCTTAGCCGAGCACGTGAGACGGGAGCTCAGATGATCATTATGGACGATGGAATACTGCCGGAATGTGCTGATGAAGAGACCTCACGTGAACTGGTGACTATTGTAGGTAATCTATTGGAAAATGCGCTTGAGGCTGAAGGTGGCCCAGAAGACAAGGAGATTGCTGTCGGCTTCGTGCATCGGGATCAGGAACTCGTCGTTACCGTCCGTGATAACGGGGCAGGCATTCCGGAGGATATCATCAAGCGGATGTATGAGCAGGGCTTCTCAACGAAGGGACAGGACAGAGGTATTGGCTTGTATCTGGTGATGCGAAGCGTCAAGAAGCTCGGCGGTCGATTGAGCTGTCAGAGCTCAAGATTAACAGGAACGGAATTTCACGTAAGGATTCCATACAAAGCGAGGGTACAGGGGGAACCATGATCAAAGTGCTAATTGTAGAGGACGACCCGATGGTCGCAGAGATGAATAAATTCTATGTGGAGCAGGTTGAGGGCTTCCAGGCCGAGGATTGGGCGGAATCCGCCGAGCGTGCACTTGAGCTACTGGAATCAAGGTCTTATGATCTTATCCTACTCGATATTTACATGAAAGGAAGCAGTGGGCTTGAGCTATTGTCGGATATTCGTGGTCAGGCACTGGCAGCCGACGTGATCGTCATCTCGGCAGCCAGTGACAAGGAGAGTATTCGCCAGGCGCTACGTGGCGGTGCCGTCGATTATCTGATCAAGCCGTTCCAGTTCAACCGCCTGCGTTCGGCTTTGGAGCAGTATCGCGAGCGTTCGATGCTGTTCACCGGTTCAGATACGCTCGCCCAAGCTGAACTGGATTCTCTAACGAAGGTCGCCAAGGACACGACCCGAAGTGCCCCGTTATCCAAGGGCTTCACGCGGCAGACGCTGCAAGCGGTATGGAGAGCAATCGAGGCGACGACTTCCGAATGGTTCACTAGCGAGGAGATCGCCAGCAGCGCTGGAATCTCGCGTGTATCGTCCGGCAAGTATCTTGCGGAGCTGCAGGATAGGGGGGTGTTGGAGATGGATTTCAGCTACGGAACCGTAGGAAGGCCCGTACAGAAATACCGAGTGACCGCAGAGGGTCCTACGAGGATCAGCAAATTTTTGTAAAAGCCCTTGTACATCTCGCAGTTGCTCGGAACACTAAAGGTACAGCAGCTATACAAAGAAGTTATTCAATGATCCCATAGTCACACAATAGAGGGAATAGTCATTTTGATAACGTTTACTTTAATAACTTTAATAATTCATTGATTATTTACATAACAACAAAAGCGCTTACAAAACCGCTATGATGGGGCTGTAGAACATTAAAGGAGGTTCACCCGTCATGCAAAAAGCAATGGAGACTTCGGTAGGCTCCACGGAAGTACCGAAGCAGGCAAGCGTATCGTCGGAGTCTTATGTCCGTCCGTTATCCAAAGTGCTTGGCTTCAAGATTGGCGTCATTCCACTACCTATTTACATTCTGCTCGGTATTATTATTTTCGCGGCCGCAGCTCTCGGTCAGCTTCCCAATGATATGATCGGTGGTCTGGCAGTTATTATGATTATGGGCGTACTGCTGAGCTATCTGGGCTTCAACCTGCCTCTGCTGAAAAATATCGGTGGTCCAGCGATACTGTCCCTCATGGTGCCGTCCTTCCTGGTCTTCTGGAACGTCTTGAATCCGCCCATCGTGGATTCGGTGCATACCCTGATGAAGACGTCGAACTTTCTGTACCTCTACATCGCCTGCCTGGTGGCGGGCAGCATTACAGGGATGAATCGTCAGACGCTGATTAGCGGGTTCATCCGTATTTTCATCCCCATGATGGCAGGTACGGCCGCAGCGGTCCTTGTGGGTCTGGGTGTGGGCATGATGTTCGGCTATACGGCGCACCGTACGCTCTTCTATATCATCGTACCGATCATCGGTGGCGGTGTAGGGGAAGGTATCCTGCCGTTATCCATCGCATTCTCACAGATCCTTGGCGGGGAGTCCGGCAGCTACGTGGCCCAGATGATTCCGGCGGCTGTCATCGGCAATGTCTTTGCTATTATCGGTGCAGGTCTGCTTAAGAAAATGGCGGACAAAAATCCTGCCATTACCGGCAACGGTGTTCTGGTGAAGGAGAAGAACGGTCAGAAGCTCGGCGGTAGCAGCTACGATTCGGAAAAAATTGATTTCCCGCTCATGGGAGCAGGTCTGCTGTTCGCTTGCAGCTTGTTCATTACGGGCAGTCTGTTGTCCCCGTTCGTCGGTATTCCAGGTCCGATCCTGATGATCTTCGGTGCGGCTCTGCTCAAAATCTGCAAGCTGCTGCCTTACAAAATCGAGCAAGGTGCTTATCAGCTGTATAAATTCGTATCCGGCACGCTGACCTGGCCGCTCATGGTCGGTCTGGGCATCCTGTACATTCCCCTGGAGGATGTAGCAGCGCTCCTCTCCGTACCTTACGTCATTACTTGTGCTTCCATTATTGCGGCCATGATTATCACAGGCTATTTTGTCGGCAAATGGGTTCGTATGTACCCGGTAGAAGCAGCGATCGTCACAGGCTGTCGTGGCGGATTAGGCGGCACGGGCGACGTTGCCATTCTCTCGGCCTCGGGTCGGATGGAGCTGATGCCGTTCGCACAGATCTCCACACGGATTGGTGGAGCGCTCACGATTGTGGCAGCTACCCTGCTGATTTCGGTCTGGGGAGGCTAAGGCTTGCGCGACAGAGTAAGTATCGGTCACAGGTATAGGGAACATAAGAGAGAAAAGGTTGTAAATAGATTTTGGATAATTCATATAACAACGTATTGCTTACAATAAATGAATGCTTGTACGTAATGATTGTTTGTATTGTATTAGATGATTGTTGAGATTGAATGATTAGGTTATTAAACGACCAAGGTACCAACTGTGCAAGTGTCATTCCGTTTATTTAGGTAGTTATTATTTTGGAGGCGATTAAGATGAGTCAGGTATTGGATAATACCCATCAATTCTCATTGCGAGTACAGTACGAAAGCGGAAGCAACTATATGGCGGACTTGGTTCATATCGTAGAGAGTTATCATGGAACCGTAGTCGTCGCACACATGGAGGACCCGAAGGAAGAAGATCTCGCGCAAGCGGAGGTCCGAATCGAAGTAGAGCATATCGAGGATCGTGTGCTGATCGAGAAAGCCGTCTCCCAGCTGCGTGGGGGGGATGTAGTTGAGCAATTACTGGAGATTATGCAGCTGCATGATGGTGGGAAGCTGGAGACCACACTGAAGCATCCAATTCGCAACAAAGAGGACCTGTCCAAGGTATACACGCCTGGTGTGGCGAAGGTATGTCAGGCGATTGCGAAGGACCAGGGCAAGGCATATCAATTAACGACGAAGCGAAATACGGTAGCTGTCGTCACAGACGGTACAGCCGTGCTGGGCCTCGGTGATATTGGGCCTCGCGCAGCCATGCCTGTCATGGAAGGGAAAGCGGCCCTGTTCAAGCAGTTCGCTGGTGTGGACGCTGTGCCGATCTGTCTCGACACGAAGAATACAGAGGAGATTATTGCCATTGTAAAGGCAATCGCCCCTACGTTCGGTGGCATCAACCTGGAGGATATCTCCTCGCCCCGTTGCTTCGAGATTGAAGCTCGTCTAAGAGCAGAGCTGGACATTCCTGTCTTCCATGATGACCAGCATGGTACGGCAATCGTCGTGCTCGCAGGTCTGCTGAACGCACTCAAGGTGTGCAACAAGCCAATTGGTGAAGCGAAGATCGTCGTGAACGGTATCGGTGCAGCAGGAATCTCCGTCTCCAAAATGCTCCTGCGAGCAGGGGCGGTGAATCTGATTGGCGTGGATCGGGAAGGCGCGATTAACCGTGCGACGAATTACGATAAGCCACATTGGAGTGAATTCGCTAAGCTGACCAATCCGAACAATGAGCAGGGTGCGCTGTCCGAGGTCATCAAGGGAGCCGATGTATTCGTGGGCGTATCCGCACCGAATGTACTTACCGTCGAGGATCTCAAGAACATGGCTGCTGATCCGATTGTATTTGCAATGGCGAATCCGATGCCCGAGATTGATCCAGCGTTGGCAGCTCCCTATGTGAAAGTCATGGCGACTGGCCGTTCGGATTACCCGAACCAGATTAATAACGTGCTGTGCTTCCCTGGCATTTTCCGTGGGGCGCTCGATTGTGAGGCTAGTGATATTAACGACGAGATGAAGTTGGCTGTAGCCGAGGCGATCTCTTCGGTCATCGAGCCTTCTGAGCTGCGGGAGGACTACATTATCCCGGATGCCTTCGATCTAAGGGTGGTAGAGCGAATCCGGCTTGCTGTAGCCAAGGCGGCTATAGATAGCGGCGTCGCGCGCAGGAATGTGCTGGAGCAGGTGAACTAAGAGAGTACCGGGCATGGAGCATGGAAGCATTAGAAAAGAAGGCCAACAGAAGCAAGCGATGAGTATAGGCAATAGATACCATAGATATATAGAAATATGGAGATATAGAGAGATAGAATGGGCGCAATAGGCGTAATAATTGCAATACACGCAGCATACGTAATGGACGCAATAAGTGTAATAAGTTCAAGTAGAATGCCATAGACAGTAGATGTAATAGAAGCATAGAAGCATAGAAGCATAGAAGCATAGAAGCATAGAAGCATAGAAGCATAGAAGCATAGAAGCTGTGGAGAATAGCGGATGAGTAAAAGAACCTTCGAACCACTTTGTAGTGGGATGAAGGTTCTTTTGGCATGAAGGGGCTAATTACAAGGTGAATAATTAAAATTTGTGATTTATTTCACTTGAATTACCATAATAAACAAATACCACAATAAAACAGCTACACATTGCCGCACACATACTTCTCGATCGTACTGCGCACCGCACCGGGGCCAGCGAGCATCTCGTAGAACATCGTCTCAATTTTGTCACCCAGCCCAATCTCATATAGTGGGACGCCGAATAGCCTTTCATCCGCAAGCAGGCGGCGAACCTCGGAGGTCTGATCACCCAGCTTCGTATGCTGCATATATCCCTGTAGCGTATCTATTAGTGGGTCGGGACTGAGCGTGAAGGGGACTCCTTGATCATCTACTCCAAGCAAATAGCGGCACCAGAGCGCAATGGTCAAAGGGATTGCAGTCAGATCTGCGGGATCGAGTTCTGCTGTACCCACATAGGATTGTAATGTTTTGCCGAAGCGAATGCTCATCTTCTGTGAGGTATCGGTAGCAATCCGCTGCGGTGTATCCGGGATATAAGGATTAGCGAAGCGTTCCTGCAGCACCTCGTCAATGAATGTCGTAGGATGAATAATGCCAGGGTCAACGACAACAGGCAGCCCTTCCTTGTAGCCAATGGTCTCGACCAGACGACACAAGATGGGGTCCTTCATAGTATCGGCAATAAGCTGATATCCGAGCAGACACCCGGAGAGAGCGAGAGCGGTATGCAGCGGATTGAGACAGGTTGTGACCTTCATCGTCTCTACCTGATCCACCGTATTCCGATCCGTGAAGATGATGCCCGCCTTCTCCAGAGCGGGTCGTCCGTTCGTGAACTTGTCTTCAATGACCAGATACTCACTAACCTCCGCATTAACGAAGGGGGCAGTATACGTATGCTTGGAGGTGACGATCAGCTCCATGTCGGCTATGCCCACCTTCTGCAGAGCAGTCTGCACCTCCAAGGAGGGCCTTGGAGTAATTTTATCAATCATGGTGAGGGGGAACGTGATGTTCCCCTCATCCTCCAGATAGTCCATGAAGCCTTCCTCCACCAGACCTCGGGCAGCCCACTCTTTGGCAATGGTGGTCATACTGGCCTTTAACAAATCACCGTTATGCGAGCAATTATCCATGCTGACGAAGGTCATAGGGAACTGCCCCTTCAGGTAGCGCCGATATGCCAGGGAGGTGGCAATGCTCATCACATGCAGCGGCTGCTGAGGTCCTTTCGCCACATCCTGTTCCACGACAGGCAGATACTGGCCGCCAGGTCCAGTCAGGGCGTAGCCCTTCTCTGTAATGGTGAAGCTGGCCATCTGCAGACTCGGCTTCTCGAATACTTCGATCAGGCGATGATAGTCGTCAGGGCGACTCTCTTCTGTTACGAGCCCCTCGACGATGCTTGCCACCACACGCTTCTGAAATCTTCCATCCGCCCGCATCAGCACCAGCAACGTAAGATTGTCATACGGCTTATAGCCCTTATCAATGACTTCAAAGTCAAAGGTCTCTACGGCAATAATTCCTGTATCCGCTTGCATGTTGTTCATCAGCTGTTGCTGTGCATTTGCGACCAGTCCCCGAAAAATATTACCTGCACCGAAATGCACCCATTGCGGCTGGACCCTCGTATTGTGGGCAACAAGCTCCAGATCGAAGGTCGGCAGCTCAATGTCTGCTGCTTGCCAGCCTACTGGGTCTAATAAGCCTTTCCGGCTTAGCTGAAGCATTCAGCTCACTCCTTTGCCTTGCGAGAGACTATCCCAGACCCCTAGCAGGTACATGATGCCAAGTGCACGGTCGTACAAGCCGTAGCCTGGTCGGCAGTCCTGCTCTTCTCCCCATAGATGTCTGCCGTGATCCGGGCGCACATATCCCTGATATCCGCTCTCATGATAGGCTCTGACCACTTCCGGCACATCGACGCTGCCATCCTGTCCGCGATGAGAGACTTCGATGAAATCGCCATTTTCGAATACTTTTACATTACGGATATGTGCAAAATGAATACGCTCGTGGAATTCCCGAATCATCGCGGGCAGATCATTCTCAGGATTGGTCCCGAGCGAGCCTGTGCAGAAGGTCAGGCCGTTATACGGACTGTCTACCGCATCCAGAATCCGCTGTATGGTCTCCCGACTACGGACGATTCGCGGCAAGCCGAAGATAGGCCATGCCGGGTCGTCAGGATGAATGGCCATCTTAATGTCCACTTCCTCGCATACCGGGATGATTCGCTCCAGAAAATACTTCAGATTCTCAAACAGCTTGTCTTCATCGACATCTGCATAAGCTGCAAACAGCTCATCGAGCTTGGCAAGCCGCTCTGGCTCCCAGCCTGGCATGGTGAACTTCCCGGCTCCCTTAAGGATGCGATCGACCATTTGGCGAGGATTATCCGTAATGGCAGCCTTTTCATAAAAGAGGGCGTTCGAACCGTCAGGAAGCTCCTTATACAGCTCTGTTCTAGTCCAGTCGAAGACAGGCATGAAGTTATAGCAGATGACTTTGACGCCGACTGTGGCAAGCTTGCGGATGGTATCTATATAAATATCAATGTACTGGTCGCGGGAGGGTAGGCCGATCTTGATATCATCATGGACGTTCACACTCTCAACGACCGCCGTGCTGAAGCCCTTGCTCGTGATCTGATCCGCTACCTCCTGGATGCGCTCCATTTCCCATACTTCACCGGCTACCTTATCATGCAAAGACCAGACAATGCCCATCACGCCCGGAATCTGCCGGACATGATCCAGTGTAATGTTGTCATTGCCTTCCCCGTACCATCTCCAGGTCATATTCATAACGATACCCTCCCTGATTGTAGTGGATTACATATGCAGCATTCATCTTGTATACAAGATCGAGTCGATCATATATGATAGGAATTGTTCTTGTCAATGATATTTCGAGAGAGCCATCTCTGCAAAATACTCTATAATAAAAGAATTCATACAGTGAAGGCAGGAATGATATGTTCACGAAGGAAGAAATCAAGCAGATGCTCAAGAATGATATCCTAGCTCTGGCCCTGAAGCCGGGGACGCTGATCAGCGAGACGACCTTGTCTGAGCGCTTCCAGCTGTCGAGAACACCACTGCGCGACGTGCTAAAGCAGCTTGCGCTCGAGTCCTATATTGACATTTATCCCAAGAAGGGGAATATCGTCTCCTTTATAGATCTTGAGTCCGTAGAGCACATGATCTACTTGAGAAGCGCATTGGAAAAAGAAATCATGAAGGAGCTGTCCACACAGCTCTCATTAAGCGATACTCAGAGGCTGAGTCGCATTCTGGATCAACAGCGTGCTGTGATTGAGGAAGCAGATGCAACGGATGCATTTCTGCAGCTGGATGATGAGTTCCATCAGACCATGTTCCAGATCGCGGGCCGGGAATATCTGTGGCAGCTGATTCAGCAGGCGAACGTTCACTATATCCGATATCGCAAGCTGCATATGCTGGAGTCGGGCAAGCTGATGGACATCTGGCATGAGCACCAGACTATGCTGGAGTGCATGGTGAATAAGGATACCTCCCGCATAGATGATCTCGTTCACCATCATCTTCGCGAGGATATCCGTTCGTTAGATTTTCTGCGCCAGTTCGCGGATTATATTAAGAAATAGAATTTGGGTGTGCAGCGTATGTGTATGTGAACATGTATGAAATGAGGCTGAGAGACTACCATGCGTAGGCAAGATTCGAGAGGGAGAGTTGGGTAGGGGAGAACAGTTCTAACCTAACACAAGTGGAGTGGGAGTAGCCTTGTGATTGATATTAGCGGGTGTTCAAATAATAGTCTGAGTTTCCAATCTTGTATACAAGTTGATTGAGGGCTATTGTCACGACAGCCGATAGGATTGAGGTACATCCAAGGAATAATTTTCGCATATGGCCAGCTTTCTATTAGAATCCAACTCTGTCTGTAGTCACATGTGAAATGCGGGGGTTAACATCTTGGTATTGCCATGTGCCGCATGTGTTGAAACACAGATTGCATATTTAACAGCGAAGTGGTGTGTGCTGGAGTAAGGGGAGGAATAATGCTTGAGTACCCTGCTGACTGGACTGCTGGTGAAGAGGCGGACAACGGAGATGGTAAATTGCTGTATGTAGGTAATCCAGACATAGATATCCGGGTGTATGCAAATCACTATTTGGAAGAGATTGATAGTTCTGCAAGCTCTCAATCTATAAAATATCAGAGATTAAAATTGGATAGTGGTGTAATAGCAGACTTGCTGGTTGGTTATGAGCAAGAGATGGTAAGAATGGAGATGTTCTGGGTCTCAGAGGAGGATATTGAATATCATTTTGCTGTTACAGTTGATAGGGATTTTTTTGATGAGAATGAAAAGACGTTGCTTCGCGTTGCTAAAAGTATGAAGAAGAATTAAAGTCTCAAGGAGAATAGGATGCAAGATACCTACATGTAGGCCTAACGAAGTGATTCTGACATTACCTCTAGACAAAATAACAGGTGCTGAATTCGAACGGCTTCTGGCGCTATATTTCAGAGATCAGGGGTACACGGTCAAAGAAGTTGGGGTTGGAGGCAGGGATGGCGGGGTTGATCTAGTCATTACAGATAAGCGTGGGGAAAAACAGCCGTACAGGCAAAATGCTATGCTGACCATAATAAGGTAAATGTGATGACGGTGCGTGAGCTTGTCGGTGCCAAACGGAATCATGATTGCATCCTATCCCTTCTTATAACAACGTCCGATTTTACGACCGACGCCAGAAAAGAAGCAGAGCAATTCAAGGTTGATTGCTGGCATGGTGGGGTAGTAGATAGCAAGCTGCGCAGCTGGGGAAAATGGAAACCTTCCAATAAGAAGATTAAAACGATTCCTGTAGCAAAAGAGCAGGCTACTTCAAAGCGCAGAATGGCATCAAATGTAGCTGTGGCGCTTAAATGGTGAAGAGGAAGAATAAAGCAGGAGTAGCCTTCTGGGGCTGCAGTAATTTTCCGAATTGTCGGAAAACAAAGGCGATGTGACTAAAATAAATAGAGGAGCAGGCAACAACGCTATATAGTTGCTTCGCTTCTCTATTTATTATGAGAATTCCCTACTTTACTTTCGATCATAGGTTCTAAATATCTCCGTAATAACACTAAGCGCCATCGCAATCTCCTCAGGCTCACGTGTCCTTAATAGTGTGACCATACGCTTCATATTCTCGTCCTCATTAGATAACTCTGCATTTTCTTGTACATATGTAAAAAGCTCATTTACGCCGACATCTAAGGCGTGTGCGATTTTTTCCAAATTTTTCAGTGAAATATTACGTTCGGCTCGTTCAATGAATCCAATATAACTCGGATTAAATCCAGCCTTCTCAGCCAAAGATTCTTGTGAGAGATCTTTGGTTTTTCGTAAATCTCTGATTCGAGCACCAACTAACTCTAAAAGCTCAGACATTATGTACACCCCTCTTATTTAGAAGTGTAGTGAATCGAGGCAAAGTCTTTAACTAATAGATAGTAAGTTTATTTGAAATAAAACTACTATATAGTTATATTTATGGTATAGTTTTCTCTATACGCTAGAAAAATATACATGTGAGAGCTGGAGGAGTAACAATGAATGAACAAGCCGTTATATTTGAAGATCATTGTTTTTACGATCCTAGTCAGACACAATATCTGTTCCTGGTAAAAGAAGAAAGCGATAATAGTTATAGTGCTTCTATTCAGAACACTAATCTGTTTTAGGAGCACATTTTAGACTATCTGAAGCTCGCGGACTATCACGTAAGACTTGCTGTAATCATGAACAATCATAATCAACCTGATATGAGTCTTATTCTTTGTCACAGAGCGCTCCATTCGGTTCTTGGTGCTATATATATTCAGGAGAATCGAAGTCTTGATGTTCCTTATCTTTTCACTATGGAAGAGATCTTTCGTCTTGTTCATGTATGCTCCGATTCAAGTAGGGAATTAGATATAACAATTTTTATAGGAACAATTCAGTACCTGTCTGAGGTAGGGGATCGTTTTGAGGGGGATTTAAATGGGGAGCAAAGAGAACCTGTGCAGAGGTTAATTCAAAGGACAAAAGAAACTATGAATGAGTTGTCAGGTCATCTCCTTGATTAAATAACCATTGAATGGTACAAAAGGTGCATAAGAACAAATTGAGGCGCCCCGGGTCCAATAGTCCTTGAGTCCGGAGTTAATATCCAGAATAGGTATATTGTTCATATTTAATGCTGTGGTAAAAATAGGAATATAGGTGCGTGCCTGAATATCGAGCCTTCTGCTAACCTATTATTATCATATAATAAGTGAGCAGAAAGCCTATGACGATGATTAAAATTAATCCAGAGCACCTCTATCAAATAGCTCAACAAGTAGATCAGGGTAGGCTGCAATTGGAGCAAATGAACCGCCAGCTGTATGGGCATCTGGTGTCCATGCAGTCACTGTGGATGGGGATGACGCAGGAGAGATTCTTCCAGGATTATGAGCTTTCTCGTCCCGTGCTGGAGCGGGCATTAGAACATATGGTAAGGATGACCATGGAACTACAGTCAATTGCTACACGCTTCTCAGAAGCGGATGCCGAGCAGGGAAGGTATCAGGCGGCAATTGGAGGAGCTGTAGGATTGGATGTGGATGGAGCAGCGTCTACAGATGCCGGGCCAGGCTACCGTATGGCATATAACTCGTTTCTTGGGAAAAGGCTTCCGGTGAATGAACAGGGGGTAACCGATCAGGCAGCGCTGCAGGCCTATGAGCGGGATAAAGGCCATCTAGACGTGAATGCGATGCAAGCAGATGTACAACCGGAACCCCTCGGTGAAGATATCATGACCTTGCAGATCAAAGCATTTCAGGAAGGGATTCATCCCTTCACAGGGGAGCGCGTGTCCGATAACTATGCGGCGATGATGGTCACGACTCTCAAGCTGAGCCAAGTCTTAATGGGGATTCAGGCTATTCGCGGTAGTATGCCAGGTCGCAAAGGGCCGTACCGTCTACGCTCCAATCATCCTGTGGTACAGAAGATTCAGAAGAACATAGAAGCTGTCAGGGCAGAGAAGAATATGCAGTCGGGGGTGGCGATGGGTAATGTAGAGCGCTACTCAGGTGATCTGGTCAAAGTAAACAAACCCGACGCGGCAGCTGATGCATTAGCTGTAAGAATTAGTGGTCAATCTCGTGTGAAGTACTCCAATGATCCCGATCATCGTGAGTTTGATGCAGTTAGTGACCAATACGTTGCTCAATCTAAACCAGCATTGCAAACAGTCAACAAAAGTGTTCGTAACCAAATGAAAGCTACTTTTGAAGCTGCACAGGAAAGCGGAAAAACAGTGTATTATCATTTTGAAGGACAACCTGCACAATCTGTAATTGATAAGTTGAAGGAGTACAGCAGTAGATATGGAATTGAAGTTGTAATTGATACTAAACCATTAAAGTAGGTGAGAAAATGTTTGAGTTTCATGGTTGGATAACTATTCATGAGAATATCTCAGAAGTGGATGCTGGAAACCTAGATAGTATTATTAAAAACATTGAGAAGTTTATCTCGGATTTAGATTGGAATAGTGGAATTCTGAAAGTGTACCCTGCAAATGGAGAATATCATCTTTCTGCAGGTGGGTTTATGAATCGTAAAGCGGCTGAGGCAGAAGAAATAATTAAACTATATCAATTCATTGCAGAACAGGCACCTGGTTCATATGGATTGCTATATACTAGAGATGATGAGGATATTGAAGGGTATGATAATGAGTTTAAAGTACTCGTTTTAGCTAGAGGAAGTATACAACATAAAAAAGATGTCTTGTTATCCCCATTTGTTCCCGTGGTGCAGGATGACGAGTGACTGGTTACATGGTAATAATAAGAGCGTATTAAAGCCGATAAACCAAAATGGCTAATATTTAAGGAGCTCATTCCAACTTGAATATAAATAGGAATGAGCTCTTTTGTTCGAGCCCCCAATCAAGTAACTAAGTACAACGGATACTCCAACAGGATGTCACAGAGTGTTTGAAGATATATATGACCCTAGGAGAAGTTCAAACTTCCATTATGTCCAATGAAAAAAGAGAACTGTTAGCAGACCATATGACCCGGATTGGTGTTATAAGAATCCCGGGAACTAATCTGTGCTGGTTTACAGCTTCAGCAACAAGAGTGTGCAATACATTCAACATTGATGCCACAATGCGGGCAAGCCACCCGTGTTGTGGTCTTTTTCATTTCTCTGATATAGATGGTGAAGGCTTACGAACTAGACCCCACTTAGACATTACAGCATTGCCGTACTAGGTATCATGGTTGGATAACTCTTCACGAGAGTGTCTCAGAAAAGGATGCTTAGGTAGCTGATTAAAAATGGGGCAGTTGCTAATGAGATATATGTACCATTTACTGAAATGAGGTGAAGAGATTGGAGATAGATGAATTGCGGGGAATACTAACTGGTACAGATACTGATGAAAAGATAGAGATTCTTAGCCATCTTTGTGATGTCTTTCAGTCGTATAATAATTCAATCGGTCATTTTATAGAATTGATTGCATTATTACTCGATTTAGGACTTAAAGAGCAAAATGTAGTAATAAAAGAAGAAATATTTAATTCAATTCTTATCGCAGCAACTTATAAAAGTATTGATGATATGGACTTTGATATTTTAGCAGCCCATGTTGAAAGTCTCCCTGAGGAATGTCTTCACCCTGCATTGACGATGTTAGGCTTCACTCATAACAAGAAATACTTATCTTGCCTTACTAAATATTTAGATCATGAGAACAAGAATATTAGAGCAGACGCCATAACCGCATTCAATGAAATTCAAGGATACTGGGTCAAACAATAAAATGGTGTCCATCCCAAAACTCGAAATTATTTAGAAGAGAAAGGAGTTATGGAAAACACACATGGGGAAGTACATATCAATAAGAGGTTGGTTTGAATTTGAGGAACACAATGTTGGTAAAATTAAAGAAATATGTATGGAATTTACTGAGAATTATAGTGACACTGAGTTAAATTATAGCACACGTAAATTGTATCAATCAGCGTGGGTTTTCCCTGAAACTCAAGTGAATTGGACTACCTATATATTTTATGGAGCAGATCTAAGAGAGTATCATTTAGGTTTTATGAAGGAACAAATTTCTGAAATAGCAGTAATTCCAGAAATAACAGGGTATTTTTTGATTGATGACCATGAAGGTGAACTAAAATTATGTTGGCAAGTATTTGGGGGACATTTAGTAGAAACTGAGCAGAGATGAGTAAGGACATTATGCCACTACACGTGAGTAGGAGGACTTGAAAATGTATGAAGAATTAGATGAGTATTTATCAGGGGAGTTTACAACGGATTATTGGTACGATGAAGGATTCTCCATTGCTAGAGAGATGCTAGAAGAGTTCAATAATAACGATTGGGAAGAATTATTGAGTCAGATTCTTTCAAAATCTATTGATTGGCAAGTCAGATATGCCTACTGTGTTGATAGTGATGTTAATGATGATGCAGTAGTTAAAAGTTTACTTTTACTCACTAGTGTAGATGATGAGGAATTATTTACAACGTGTGTTGATTCATTAAGAGTGATTCTGAATTCAACTAATATTGGATTAGTGTCAACTGAGGAAATCATGCAAAGAATCAATGAGATTCTTCCAAAGTGCGGCGTTGCTACACAAAAAATGTTTGAGGATTTTATCAAGAAGTTTTCAAATTGATATTTGTCAAATTGCGTCGGGTTATAACTTCGACAACAAGAAGATACATTACAACCGATGAACCAAACACTAAACTAATCAAGCACTTGTTAAATTGCAAAAGCTCATTCCAACTTGAATATAAGTAGGAATGAGCTCTTTTATGCTGGCCAGCACTATTACAAGGCTCTGACAAATAGAACGGATACATGTCAAAGGGTTCTTTCAAATAAACTGGAGCCCTACCATATACATCCTCAACCCAAAGCTGCCCGGACATAGACCCGCTCTCCATGCCTTTCAACATCCACCGGAGCCTCGAAGAAGCTGCTCAGCACCTCCGTCGTCATCAGGTCCGAGGTCAGGCCGCTATTCACAACCTCTCCGCGTCGTAGCAACAGCGTATGACTGAAGACAGACAGAATTTCCTCCGTATGATGGGTGACATAGATCAGGGTGGGCGTATCCTCGCGCTCGGACAAATCCCGAATACTGTCCAGCAGCCGCTCACGGGAGAACAGATCAAGGCCATTGCATGGCTCGTCCAGAATCAGGACACGAGGGTTCGCCATGAGGGCGCGGGCGATTAGCAGCTTCTGCTTCTCTCCTTGGGAACAAGTCTGATACTCCCGGTCCCACAAATGTGCGCAGCCGAGCGTCTCCATCAGCTCCTTGGCCCGCTCTAGATCCTGATCGTCCAGCTCATCATATAACCCAATGGTGGCATGCTTGCCGCTAATGATGACATATTGCGTCCGATCTGTGCGATGCAGCTTCTCTTGCAGGGAGGAGCTTACCCAGCCAATGGATTTGCGCAGCTCCCGCAGATCTACATTGCCGTATTGCTCGCCTAATACGGAGATGGAGCCCTTCGTGGGCCATTGATACCCAGTAATCATATTTAGTAGAGTCGTCTTGCCCGAGCCATTCAGACCAAGCAACGCCCAGTGCTCTCCTTCGTTCACGCGCCAGCTAACATTGTTCAGTAATGTGAGCACACCTCTTGTCCAGCTTACGTTCTGTACATCTATGATCATATCTACTAGGCCTTCTTTCTGATGAATCTGCATGTGTTGGGATTCTGCGTGTGTTGGAATATGGTCGGAATTGCCGTCGAATGTCCGCCATGCATCTTTATTATCTATCCATGATAAAGGATTCAGCCTGAAAAAAGAACATGCAGAAGTAGAAAAAAGATAATGAAGAGAAAGATATAGTGACAAAGAGAAGAAAAGAAGACAAGAGGGCAGAAGAAAGAAGAGCAAATACCAGAAGGTGCAATCAACAATAACTCCTAAGAAACTCACAAAGAGACAAGGGAATATGAAAAACAAAGCAGCACTAAAAAACGAGCAATGCTAATAATCAACGCCAAAACCAAGTAACGCTAATAAATTAAATAACACAAAGAAGCTACAGCATCCCAACGAATGAGTGCTGCAGCTTCTTCTATGAATGGCCGTCGTCCATACTAACGGCTACAGTAATTTATTTGCACATTAACAACTTTAAAGCTCTATACTTGTGCAATCATTACATACCAATCTTTACGCACCCAACAGTTATAGCTTTTCTAGTTCACGCTTTAATCCTGTGCAGCCTCTACATCTCTTAATCCCTTAATCCCTACATTTTTTAATCCCTACATCTAACCTCTACACCTGTGCAACCTTCACGCCAAGTACAACCTCCACCTGATGCGTTCCGCCGTCTCCGATCACAGGCAACACATTACCGTCAATGGCTGTGCCATCAAGCTGAATGGACGCGATGCCTTTGCTGATCTGCTGTGGATTGGACACGCGAATGACGTAGGTATCGCCACGGAAGACGCGGGTAACGGTGAATTCGGTCCAGTCGGCTGGAATACATGGATCGACCTTGAGTCCGTCGTAGTCCGGCTGAATTCCCAGGATGGACTGCGTAATCGCTACGAAGTTCCAGGCAGCGGTCCCGGTCAGCCAGCTATTCTTGGCTTCGCCCTGACGCACAGCATCCTTGCCGGCAATCATCTGGGCGTAGACGTACGGTTCCGTCCGGTGTACGTCGCTAATATCCTCCAGATAGGCTGGCGCTATTTTACTATATAGCTCGAAGGCCCGATCTCCGCGTCCAAGCACGGTCTCAGCCATCATAATCCATGGATTGTTGTGGCAGAAGATACCCGCATTCTCCTTATAGCCTGGGGGATAGGAGGAGATCTCGCCGAGGTTCAGATAGTATTTGGAATACGGCGGATTCTGCAGGACAATCCCGTATGGTGTCTCCAGCCGATCCTGCACCGCATTCAGTGCTTTCTCCGCTAGCCCTTCCTCCACGCCGATGCCAGCCATGACGCAGAAGCCCTGCGGCTCGATGAAGATCTGGCCCTCCTCATTCTCCTGACTGCCGATCTTCTGCCCGTAATGATCATATGCCCGCAGGAACCATTCCCCGTCGAAGCCATGCTCTAGCGTAACAGCCCGCATCGTGTCGACATGGGCCTGTGCCTCAGCTGCTTCCTCGTTCAAGCCTTTGCGGCTGCACAGCTCAATGAAGTCTGGTCCGGTGTACACGAACAGTCCTGCGATGAAGACGGATTCGGCCGTCCGGCCCTCAATATTCTGCGTCGTCTGGTACGGCTCATCCGGAATATTGGAGAAGCAGTTCAGATTAAGGCAGTCATTCCAATCGGCGCGGCCGATCAGCGGCAGTCCATGTGGCCCCAGATTCTCGATGACATGGTAGAAGGAGCGCTTCAGATGCTCGAACAGGGTAGCTGTGTTGTCTGGGTTGCAGTCGAACGGCACCTGCTCATCCAGAATGGCGAAGTCACCCGTCTCCTTGATGTAGGCTGCCGTGCCTACGATCAGCCAGAGCGGATCATCATTGAATCCGCCGCCGACCTCATGATTGCCTTTTTTGGTCAGGGGCTGATACTGGTGATAAGCACCGCCGCTCTCGAACTGTGTGGAGGCAATATCGAGAATGCGTTCTCTGGCCCGCTCAGGTACTTGATGCACGAACCCAAGCAAATCCTGATTGGAATCACGGAAGCCCATCCCGCGCCCGATGCCCGACTCGAAATAGGAGGCGGAGCGCGACATGTTAAACGTAACCATGCATTGATATGGATTCCAGATGTTCACCATCCGGTTCAGCTTCTCATCATGGCTGGCTACGGCATAGGTCGATAGCAAGCGCTCCCAATACGCCTTAAGCTCCGCGAGTGAGCGCTCGACGTCCTCTTCGGTAGCGAACTGCTCGATCATGGCCAGCGCAGGTGTCTTATTAATAATGCCTGGAGCCTCCCATTTGTCAGCCTCTTCGTTCTCTACATATCCCAGCACAAAGTTCAGGCTGGTCTGCTCGCCTGGCTGCAGCGTCAGTTCTAGACAGTGGGAGGCAATGGGGGACCATCCACTGGCCACGGAATTGGATGGTTCACCGGAGGTAACGACCTGCGGCGTATCCAATCCATTATACAGGCCGAGGAAGGATTCGCGGTCGGTATCGAAGCCATCAATTGGACGGTTCACGGAGAAGAAGGCATAATGGTTGCGACGCTCCCGGTACTCCGTCTTGTGATAGATGACTGAATCCTGAATCTCAACCTCGCCCGTGTTCAGATTGCGCTGGAAGTTGGTCATATCGTCATAGGCATTCCACAGGCAAAATTCCACGAAGGAGAAGAGCTTGATACGTTTCACCTGATCAGATGTATTGGTCACAGTTACCTGATGCACCTCGCCATTATAGCCGAGTGGCACAAAGGCCAGCTGATTCACCTTCACCCCATGACGCTCACCCGTAATGGAGGTATACCCGAGCCCATGCCGGCACTCGTAGTTATCGAGCTCCTTCTTGACAGGCATCCAGCCTGGCGTCCAGTAATCTCCTTCGTCGTAGACGTAGAAATAACGTCCGCCGTTATCGACAGGAATATTGTTGTACCGATAGCGGGTCAGTCTGCGCAGCCGCGCGTCCCGGTAGAAGGCGTAGCCGCCGCCTGTATTCGAGATCAAGCCGAAGAACTTCTCGTTGCCCAGGTAGTTAATCCATGGATAGGGGGTCTGTGGAGTGTGAATAACATATTCCTTGTGCGCATCATCAAAATGACCGTACTTCATTTGATCGTAACTCCTCTCCTGATTCGCGAAATGGATGGACAGGCCTTATTTCGGAAAACGTTTTCGGATATTTGTGAGGCTCTTTGTAAATTTGTAATTCGTAGTTGTAATTCATAATTCGTGATTCGTAATACGTAATTCATAGATCGTATCCTCCATAGCAGAACAGATCCAAAAGCGGATTTCCGATCCCATGTCATGTGTATGCAAGGGCATTCCACGCTATGACGGCCTGTTATCGGATATCATTCTAGCTACCGAGTACGAATTCCTGCCCGTTCAGGCAGGTCATAAAAAACTTTAACTGCTTTCCTTAAAATCTCACACCTGTGCGTGCAAAAAAGGCTGTTGGAAGAGCTCCTAATCCTCCTTTAAGTGCAGTTACAACAAACGATACCAGGCACCCCTTACTTACAGGCACTCCTTACTAAACAGGCATTTCTAACCATACAGCCACTACTTACTATAATAGAAAATCTGTCCACGGGAAGAGGAACAAACAAATATGCACATGCTCCCAAACAAAAGAACCCATCCGTTGAAAGGACTTTCGATATAATGGGGGGAGTATGGGGTTAACGCATCAGAGATTGCTTCCAGCATGAACGATGCACAGATGCAGTAGCTCATGCACATTAACTATTCATATCAACTATCCACATAGAAAGTGGTGAAGCGTGTCTTGTTCTTCGCACATCATATCCAGCGCAAGATGACCTTGTTTATTTTTGGATGCGCATTCATTCCTCTATTGGCCCTGAGCCTGCTGTCGTACCATAAGTCCACGTTGACCGTCAGGGAACAGCTTCAGGACTATAACCGTTATGCCATGCACCAGCTTGAGACCATTACCAACATGCATTTGAAGGAGATGGATGCGATCTCCCGTGATATTCAGAGCTATCTACTGGCTCCGGGCCGAAAAATCACCAGCGAGCCTGCGACCTATGCAGAGTATCAGGAAATGAATCATTTCCTGGACTTCCTCTCCTTTCACGTCTCACAAATCGTTGAAGGGCTATATGTGTATACACCGGATGGCCAGATGCTGACCAGTCGAAATATGAATACCCGTGAGCTCATCGAGATGCCCTGGTGGAAGGAATATTCAAGCGACGGCGGCTGGCAATGGACCGGATTTCATGACGGCTCTTACTATAGCTCCCCAAGGCCCGGCAATCCGCTCATTAGTTTGATCGTACCGATCCAGCTTAAGGCGGGCGTGCCGATCGGCAGCAGAATTGTCGTCGATGTGAATGCACGCGAGATGCTAGCCCTGTTCCGATCCTATGAAATGGATACCAACTCGTACCTGGAAATACGAGATTCAGAAGGATCACTCATTTACCGGACAGAGGGAGAGCACCCCGAATCGGAGCGGGATATCGAGTTCCGGCGAACACTGGAGTTGAATGGCTGGCAGATCACTGCGCGTGTTCCGTATGAGGAATTCAATAGATCGACGCTTGTCATTCGCAATGATGCAATCCTGATCAGCATTCTGTCGTTAATCGCGGCTTTCTTGCTGGCAAGATGGCTGTCGGCGAATCTGACGAGACGCATCGTTACCTTGAATCAGTCCATGCTGGAGTTCAGCCATGGCAAGCTGGATACGCAAGTAGAGGTGCGCGGTGATGATGAGCTGTCACGGCTGGGACACCGCTTCAACTCCATGACTCGTGAGATTCGGGAGCTGGTGGCCAATATTACGAGGACAGAGCAGCTGAAGAAGGAAGCAGAGCTGAGAGCGCTCCATTATCAGATTAACCCTCATCTAATTCTGAATACGTTCAATGCGATCCAGTGGCGGGCTCGTATTGCTGGGCGCACGGACATTGATCGGATGATCTACCACCTGGGTGCGCTGCTGTCCGAGAATCTGGATATAAGGCAGGAGCTGGTTCCGCTAGAAGAGGAGCTTGCCACGATCGGACATTATCTCAAGATTCAATACTACCGTTATGGCGAAGCCTTCACATACATTGAGGATGTGGAGCCGGGGCTGGAGCAGGCCCTCATTCCACGAATGACCCTGCAGCCGTTGTTCGAGAATATTTTCTATCATGCCTTCGATGACGGAGTGGGAATCATTACGCTGGAGATCTTCCGCGGACGCGATCATATTGTGCTGCTGCTGTCGGATAACGGGAAGGGTGTCGCGCCAGACGCCGAGACGATTCGCGCCGCACCTCCGCTCAAGGGCAGAGGTGGTCTGGGCTTGTACAACGTGGATCACAAGATCAAATTACATTTTGGGGAGGACTACGGCATCCGGATTATGCCTGATGTAACAGACGGGGCTATGATCGAGATTCGCCTACCTTTCCTGGAAAAGGAGACAACCGATGACGAAAATGAGAACGGTCCTGATCGCGGATGATGAACGTCTGGTACGAATCGGGCTAATGCATATGGTGGACTGGGAGCGCTGGAGCATGAAGGTGGTGGCTAACGCGCCCAATGGGCAGGCTGCATGGGACATGTATCAGGAGCATCGACCGGATCTCGTCTTCACGGATATTGTCATGCCAGGGCTGGACGGACTTGAGCTGGCACAGCGCATTAAGGAGGATAATCCTGCGGTCAAAATTTTGTTCCTGAGCTGCCATTCCGATTTCGCCTATGCTCAGCAGGGTATGGCTCTTGGTGCATCCGGCTATCTATTGAAGACAGCGATGGATGTGCAGGAGGTTGATCGCTATTTGGACAAGATCACCAAGGAGTGGGAGCGTAGCGAAGCGGAAGGAGAGGTCAAGGTTCCTCTGAGTGGGGAGAGTTCAGAAACTGCATCCATCTATACGGAGCTGGAGCAGCTGTACCAGAAATGGCTTCAGGAGAGAGGAGATGCTGACAGGCTGAATCAGCTAATTCGGACATATCTGGACCGTGACGGATATCTATGCAATGACCGGCAGCTATGCAATGAAGGGGATTTCCAAAGTGAGGAGCACCGGCACGTTGACAGGCTATTGAATAGTAGCGAGCAACAAAATGCTGAACTATCATCGGGCGAAGCACAGCGGGATATATATGCACAGTCTGACAAGACCCAATCCATAGCAAGGCCGTCTGAGGAACCAACGGGCGAGATCGTCATGATTGTCGCATTTGGACTGGAGGAGGAGGCACAGCGCTCGTGGATACAGGAGCTGAAAGCCTTGCAGTTAGCGGGAATGGGCCGACGTGGGCCAATCCTTACGCTGGGATCGACACAGGGAATGGGACCATTGCTGTTGATGCTGCCAGAGGTACATGCGGATGAGATCATGCTGAGACTGGTGGAGCTGCATCATAGCCAGCCTCGACTTACCTGGAAGCGAAGTCAGCTGCCAGCCGATACCTACGATTATATGGAAGAGGTTGCGCGAATGCTGCGAAATGCAGAGCTGGAGCAGCAGTACGAGATGCATAGCCCATCCATCTCTGAGCCGATCATGCATGCTGTTCGGTATATCGATCACCATGTGCAGGAGCCGATTGTATCCTCGCAGCTGGCAGGCCATGTCGGGCTAAGCCGAAGTCATTTCAGTACCCTGTTTAAAAAGGAGATGGGTATTAGCTTTCTGGATTTTCTCCACCGCCGGAGAATGAACAAGGCCAAGGAATTGCTGACTTCGACGGATTGGAAGATCCACGTCATTTGCGAGAAGGTAGGGATTGAGGATAACCGCCATTTTAGCAAATGGTTCAAGCGCTATACGGGCATGACGCCATCCGAATATAGGGAGAAGCCAGAGAAGTGAGGCACTCAAAAACAAAATGACAACAAGCTCAGGAAGCGAGCGAGCTCTGGCCAGCGGTCGAACAAATGAACAATAAATTACAGATGAATATCCATTTCAAGGCAGACGACTGTTCGGTACGATAAAGCGGAAGCGTGCACTACGAAGCATGGTAGGGCACACTGCATATCACACATCACAAGGGGGATGCAGGCATGGTAAAGAAATTGAAGCAATCTGCGCTGCTCGTCGTATCCTTAATCATTCTGCTTACAGGCTGCTCCAGTAGTAGCTCGAGTGAGAATGGTTCGGGCGAGCAGGTCAAGCTTGTCGTATGGATATGGGACTCAGCCCAGATTGGTCTGGACACGAATATGGAAGCGTTTAAGCAGGCCCACCCGAATATCGAGATTGAGTATCAGCTCATGGGTCAGACGGACCTCTATCAGAAATTCCTGATTGCGGCGAATACAGGCGATAAGATGCCGGATATCGTGGCGGTGGAATCCAGCAATCTGGCGCAGATGGTCAGCATTGACGCGCTGTATGATCTGACCGAGAAGACAGCCCCGTATCGCGATAAAATGGTGCCTTTCAAATGGGAGGATGCCATGAAGGACGACAAGGTCTACGCCATGCCATGGGATAGCGGTCCTGTCGTGATGTTCTATCGGAAGGATATCTTCGAGGCTGCTGGGCTGCCGACTGAGCCGGACCAGGTAGCGGAGCAGATCAAGACCTTTGAGGATTATAAGGAAGCAGGCAACTTAATTAAGGAAAAGACAGGCAAGGCCATGTTCGCGGATTCCCGCACACGCTCCAACAACCGTTTCTTCGAGACGATGATGTGGCAGCGGGGGCAATGGTATTTTGATAAGGATGGCAATGTGTCGCTGGATGCTCCGGAAGTCATTGAGACCGGGGAATTCTACGCCAGCATGGTGAAGGATGGATTGATCGTGGATGCAGAAGCCTTCTCCGAGAATTGGCTGAATGCCTTTGCCGATGGGAACATTGCGACGATTGTAGGTGCAGCCTGGTACGATAACCTGCTCTCCAATCTGATTGATCCGGACAGCTCAGGTAAATGGGGCGTCGTGCCGATGCCGAAATGGTCTGAATCGGACCCTTATGCCAGCGCCAACGACGGCGGCTCCAATCTGGCGATTAATGCGAATTCCGAGCACCCGGAGGAGGCGTGGACCTTCATCGAATTCATGCTGGGACGCGAGGATTCGCAGCTGAAAATGATGGAGGAGGGCGGATTCCTGCCATCGCTGCAGACGACCTTTGAGGATGAAGCCTACGCAGAGCCTGTCGAGTACTTTGGTAATCAGCCTGTACGGGAAGTATTCACCGAGGCACTGGGACAGATCTATCCGCAGGCGTATACCGTGGATTTCCCGGTAGCCAATCAGTTGATGAGGGATGCGTTCGCTGAGGTCTTCCTGAACAACGCCTCAGTCGCCGATACGTTCAAGAAGACTGCTGACGAGCTGCGAAGTCGTACAAGCCGTAAATAATCTACCGATACTTTAATCTTATGGAGGGATGAGTCGATGGCTTCCAAGTGGTGGAGATGGCAGCAGAGGTCCGCTCCATATGTGTTTATTTCTCCGTTCTTCATCCTGTTCATGGTGTTTCTGCTGTATCCGTTTCTGTATTCATTCTATCTGAGCCTGGTGGAATGGAATGGAGGCAAGACCAAGACCTTCGTCGGTCTGGACAATTATGTCCGTCTGTTCCAAGACAATGTATTCTGGCTCTCGATTGTTAATGGTGGAATTATCATGCTGCTCTATGTGCCGCTGATGCTGCTGATTGCAACATTGGTCGCAGTCTTGCTGAATCAGGCGTGGGTGAATGGGAAGGGCTTTTTTCGAATGGCCTTCTTCACCCCGAATATTATGGCAGTTGTCGCGGTCTCGTTTGTTTTTACCATTTTGCTCAACAGTGAAAATGGTCTGGTGAATGTCATCCTGACCAAGCTTGGTATTATTGCGCAGCCGATTCAATGGCTGGATTCCGCTTGGTGGGCCCGCGTCTCAGTTGCTGCCATGGTCATGTACCGCTGGATGGGCTATAACATGATTCTGATCCTCGCCGGGCTTCAGAATATTCCCAAGGAGGTCTATGAATCGGCCTATATGGACGGGGCATCGCCCTTCCAGTCCTTTACACGGATTACGTTGCCCTTGCTTAAGAAAATTCTGGTCTTCTGTCTCGTGCTCTCGACCTTGGGTTCATACGGCCTGTTCGTGGAGCCGTTCATTCTGACGAAGGGTGGTCCGGTCAATTCGACCATGACACCTGTGCTGCTGGTGTATCAGGAGAGCTTCCGCAATCTGAATTTTGGATATGCCTCGGCAATAGCTGTCATGTTCTTTTTCCTGATGATGACCTTGACCTTCATTCAACTGCGTGTATCCCGAGACAAAGACTAAGTGAGCGGAGGTGAGAACACCATGCCAGCAGCAACGGCGAATATGCACAATAAGGAATCACGAATTCCATTTCGAGTCAGAAATACGCTAAAAAAAGCAAGCGCCTATACCATTCTCGTGCTGATCACGATCGCCTCGTTGTTCCCGCTATTCTGGATGGTCAGCTCCTCACTGAAGGAGCGAAGGGATATCTTTCTGAATCCGCCGATGTGGATCCCTGTCAACCCGCAATGGAACAACTATGTAATCCTGTTCAAGGAGCGCATGTTCGGCACGGTCATCTACAATAGTCTATTTATTACTGTAATTCATACGGCACTAGCGCTGTTCTTCTGTACGCTTGCAGGGTATGCTTTTGCGAAATACCAGTTCCGCTTCAAAAGCCTGCTCTTCGCCATTGTACTGGCCTCCATGATGGTCCCGTCCGAGACGACGATTATTCCAATGTTCGAGATCTACCGTTCGCTGGGACTGATCGATAATCCGTGGGGTGTCATTATTACGAATGTGGCTAATGCGTTCGGTATCTTTTTCATGCGCCAATACTGTGACAGCATTCATACGGAGCTACTGGAGGCGTCACGAATTGACGGCTGCTCGGAGTTCAAAATTTTTACACATGTCGTATTACCGAATCTACGGCCTGCGCTTGCGAGCCTCGGTATTATTACCTTCGTCAATCAGTGGAATAATTTCCTGTGGCCGCTGATTGTCCTGCGTTCACCAGGCGAGCAGACGGTATCGCTCGCTGTTCGGGCTCTGGAATCGGGTGCGCGGACGCCCTATGAGCTGATCATGTCCGGCTCGGTCATCAGTGTACTACCACTGCTGCTCATCATCCTGCTGTTCCAGAAGCAACTGATTCATGGGCTGATGGATGGAGCTGTGAAGGGATGAGGCAGAGTTAGTCAGAGGAATAGTTAAATGGGGATCGTGCATGTTCTGCAGACCATGTGCACAGTACATATGACAATGAAAAGGGCTGCATCCCAGCGTGATATGCTCTCCTTACGGTAGACAGGTGAAATAATAATCCTGTTTTCGTGAGGGGGGCATTTTTAATGTCCAGCGTGCACAACTAAGTACGTATCTTCTGACTGGCGAAAGTCTCGTCGTGGGAAAGGCTAAGTCATTGCGTAGCTTGAATACCTGCGGGTATAGAAATTCTGTGAGTGAAAGTGAATTAATTAAAGCACTTATCAGAGACTGGGAGCAGCATGACAGGTCGTAACATCAGTGAATCTGATGCGTTGTCAAAAAGACAATGCAAGAGGAAAAAAGGAAGCCGAAATTAACTTTAGGCGGATGTATGTAAGAAAATACAATTTTTCTGTCCAGTTATATAGGCGCCGGACGTGGTCGAATGACATAGTATACAATATTTAATTCCACAGATGGAGGGGGGAAAGCTGACCATATGCGAAAGAAAAATAATATTACGAAGAGTCCGAGACTCAAAAAGAAGTGCAGCCTCAGAAAAAGAAACAGAACATCGCGTGTATGCTGCCGCAGGCGCAGGAAAGAGCTCAAGCACGGGATTCGCAAATTTACTCTTCGAAAATTGCGCAAGCCCATTCGCCGGAAAAATCTCATTACAGTCCCTATAAAGGTAGAAACCACAATAGAAGAGTTTGACGGAAATGCTGTTGCTTGTCCCCCGGGGCCACATCGACAAAAGGGTCTGCAAGGGCCGCAAGGTCATCGCGGACGACACGGATGTCATGGTAGAAGAGGGCCAACGGGAGCAACTGGAGCTACCGGCCCGACAGGCGAGCCAGGAAATACGGGAGCAACCGGCCCGACGGGTGCCACAGGCAATACGGGATTCACGGGAGCAATCGGCCCGACGGGCGTCCCAGGCAACACGGGGCCCACAGGAGCAACCGGAGCTACAGGTCCAACGGGCGTCCCAGGCAACACGGGAGCAACTGGAGCAACGGGCGATCCAGGTAGTACGGGAGCAACTGGAGCTACCGGGCCGACAGGCGAGCCAGGCAATACGGGAGCAACCGGACCGACGGGTGCCACAGGCAATACGGGATCCACTGGAGCTACAGGTCCAACGGGCGATGCAGGTAGTACGGGAGCAACCGGAGCTACAGGTTCAACGGGCGTCACAGGCATCACGGGATCCACCGGAGCAACTGGAGCAACGGGCGATCCAGGTAGTACGGGACCTACTGGAGCTACAGGCGCGACGGGCGCCCCCGGCAATACGGGGCCAACTGGAGCTACCGGAGCAACGGGTGATGCGGGCAGCACGGGCCCAACTGGAGCTACAGGACCGACGGGTGTAACAGGTAGCACTGGAACTACAGGAGACACCGGAGCCACGGGAGTCACAGGCATCACGGGACCCAGCGGAGCTACAGGACCGACGGGCGAAGCAGGCAACACGGGACCCACAGGAGCGACCGGAGCAACGGGCGATCCAGGTAGTACGGGATCCACAGGAGCAACTGGAGCAACGGGCGATCCAGGTAGTACGGGACCTACTGGAGCTACAGGCGCGACGGGCGCCCCCGGCAATACGGGGCCAACTGGAGCTACCGGAGCAACGGGTGATCCAGGTAACACGGGACCCGCGGGAGCAATCGGAATAACGGGACCCGCGGGAGCAATCGGAATAACGGGACCCGCGGGAGCAACCGGAATAACGGGACCCGCGGGAGCAACCGGAATAACGGGCGCCACAGGCAGTGCGGGACTCACGGGAGCAACCGGACTGACGGGTGCCACAGGCAACACGGGAGCAACCGGACCGACGGGTGCCACAGGCACAACAGGACCTACTGGAGCAACCGGCCGGACAGGCGAGCCAGGCATAACGGGATCCACCGGAGCTACCGGTCCAACAGGCGATCCAGGTAGTACGGGAGCAACTGGAGCTACCGGTCCAACGGGCGATCCAGGTAGTACGGGACCCACAGGAGCAACCGGACTGACGGGTGCCACAGGCAACACGGGATCCACCGGAGCTACCGGTCCAACGGGCGATCCAGGTAGTACGGGAGCAACTGGAGCTACCGGTCCAACGGGCGATCCAGGTAGTACGGGACCCACAGGAGCAACCGGACTGACGGGTGCCACAGGCAACACGGGATCCACCGGAGCTACCGGTCCAACGGGCGATCCAGGTAGTACGGGAGCAACAGGAGCAACCGGACCGACGGGTGCCACAGGCAACACGGGACCTACTGGAGCAACCGGAGCGACAGGCGAACTAGGCAACACGGGACCCACAGGAGCAACCGGACCGACAGGCGTCACAGGTAGTACGGGAGCAACTGGAGCAACCGGAGCAACGGGTGCCACAGGCAACACGGGACCCACGGGAGCAACCGGACCGACGGGTGCCACGGGCAACACGGGACCTACTGGAGCAACCGGGGCAACGGGCGATCCAGGAATCACGGGATCCACCGGAGCTACAGGTCCAACAGGCGATACAGGAATCACGGGATCCACCGGAGCTACAGGTCCAACGGGCGATACAGGCATCACGGGAGCAACCGGAGCTACAGGTCCAACGGGCGATACAGGCATTACTGGAGCAACCGGAGTAACGGGTGCCACAGGCATTACGGGACCTACAGGCCCCTCTGTAACTAGCATTAGCATTATTCCGACAGCATTCAGATACTTCCTTATTCTCACGAGTGACGTTGATTTATCGACTATCGTAGATTTTCCAGCAACAGACTTTACGGATGATTCAGGGACCCCTGCAGCAGCATTCAGTGGACTTGGAGCAAACAGCTTCAACAATCTATATATCAATGGCATTGTACAGGAGGGAAGCTTCTATAATGTTATTTCCTCCACATTATCTTTAAATAATGGTGGTGGGGTTCTTTTTGCAGGCACCCCGATTATTCTGGAGATCGTTAGCTTCACAGCCATTATTGTTCCATAAAGAAAGAAGTCAATTATCTATCAATCTATAAAAATAGTCTTTTAATCTCATCCTTCCGCCGTCCCTTTCTCATTTACCAAGCATAATTTGGTAGAGAGAAAGGAGGTGAGCCACAATGCCAATCACTCCTCCCTTCCAGGCGTCCAGAAAGTTCGCAGCAACGTTCGGTGATGGAACTGGAACAGGTGCAACGTTCGCTATTGCTGCTACTAGCTTCACAAATGATGCCGGGACAGCAGCAACGGCTTTCCCAGCCACCTTTTCTTACTACGTTCTCTTTATCAATGGTGTCCCTCAATTAGCTGATACTTCCACCATCACTACGACAACGATCACTATACCTGGTGGTGATGCACTTGATCCAGCCACACCGCTGCTGGTAGAAATTGTCGTTAACTGATATGGTTTAAGTACAAAGCAGGTTGTGCTCAGTATCCAACCTGCAAGCTATGCTCGGATTAAAGCGAAGAAGCTTCTAAGCCAATTGATGCGCTTAGAAGCTTCTTCTTTTGTCCTCAAGAAATCGTTAAATCATGTTTTACTTGTGTCTAGCCCTATCTCATTTGAAGTAAGATCATCTAAAATATACCTGCTTTTACAATCTACAAACGGGTATCATTCGGCGGATGCCGGGATAATTCTCTTGTGTATCCGTATCTGTTGGTTTATCACTATCTGTGTCTGTCTGCCTTCACTCGCTGCGATTAGGTAGCGGACCCCTCGAACAGCTTCTGATTAGAGACAATGCTAGGATGCTCGGGATGATAGCTGGCAGCCTTCTCATTGCAGCTTCGGGAGGCTTCCTTGTCTCCCAATTGCCAGTGACAGACACAGAGCTGAAGATAGGGATACCAGGTCGTGAGTGATTTGTGGTGAAAGCCGGGTAATTCCCGGTGTTCAAAGTATAAGGCCTGCTCATACCAGTAGATGGCGGCTGCATATTTCTGCTTGCGCATAAAATGATCTCCCAGCGTGCAGCTCGCATCTGGCCGTGGACGATCATAGAGAAGTGCACGCATGCTCGTCAGGACGGCCTCTTCCTGGTTCCCGAGTGCAGCCTTGCAATCCGCCATATGCTGACAGGTTCGAATCTCATCCTCAATCCAGCCCTGCTTGGTGGCAAGGAATTTCTCATAGATCTCCAACGCCTTCTCGTGCTGACCATGCTCTCGCAGCTCATTGCCGTAATAGAACAAGTCCCGCGGAGTGAATTCTCTACCCTCAGTAGCCATCCGCTGATAGATGCGCAGATTACGCCCAACCGAACCTGAAGGCTCCGTAGCGGTCTTCTTGAATTTGCGATGCGATATAGCAATGTCGGTGGTGAAGATGTTACCGCCCACCTGCAAATACTCATGAACGGCCCCGAACCATCTGAAGTTGCAGGCACGCTTGACCAGTCGGTGACGTCGGAACTGGAAGCTGACCTCCCCTTGGGAATTGAAGCCAGTGTTATAGAACATTGACACAGCATCGACAGAAGGAGGAAGGCTCTCCTTCAATGCCCGCAGCTTGAGCCGATCGGGCTCCAGCAGCTCATCGTCTGCATCGAGCCAGAGAATGTACTCCTGGGTGGCATGGTCGAAGGCAAAATTCCGGGCATCCGCAAAATGATCTCTCCAGACAAAATCCACAATTTTGGCGCCAAATTGTGCAGCAATTTCCTTGGTCCGGTCATCAGACCCTGTATCCACAATGACAATCTCGTCCACGAGGTCCGCGACAGAGCTGAGACAGCCGTCGAGCACCTCTTCCTCATTTTTGACGATCATACATAGGCTAATGGTTGGCAATCGTATTCTCCCCCTGAGCACCGAGTGTTGGTCAAGCGCTATAAGCCTGACAATGGAATCATGCATAGCCTCCGCTACAGCATGTATATTCATGGGGCAGCTCATCCTATTCCCTTTGCTGTGCGAAAGCTGGAGTTTGCCGACGCATTCAGAGGACCTGTATAATATGGGAAAGAATACTCTTTTCCATTTTGAATTATTATTCATATTAATGTATATTAATTCTTTATATAGGCTACTTGCACTTCCGATTATGACTTCTGCATAGCAGCATAGAAGCGATGATGCTTCTCTTGCCGATGTGTTGCGTGGTTCAGGGTCTATTCACGGATGATGCATAGTGCTGCAGAAATGGATGGGGGATTTCAGGTGTATAAATTCTTAGAAGAACAGTCTTTGCAGAGTTGGCCTGCGCTGAAGCAGCTGGAGCTAGACGGATGGCTGCTCAGATTCGCTGGAGGCTACACGAAGCGCTCTAATTCCATAAGCCCGTTGTATGCCGGGTCAAAGACAGACGCACAGAGTATAAATGACACACAGCATATAAATGACATACAGCATTTAGATGACAAAATAAACCGATGTGAGCAGTACTATCAGCAGGCTGGCTTGCCAACCATATTCAAAATAACACCGTATACAGAGCCATCCAATCTAGATGCTGTACTTGAGGCCCGTGGCTATGTTCAGACGGATCTGTCTCGTGTGCAAAGCATGGATCTGGCTGGGCCTGTGCCACTCACGTTGCTAAATATAGGGCACTCACATGCCCAGTGTCTTGATGCTGCGGGATACAAGGTTACGATATTCGAGGAATTGAATCCGTTGTGGCTAGAGACGGTTGTACGTCTCAGTGGGCTAAGTGACAAGTATCTGGAGGTAAAACAGAGACTGCTGCGTCATTCGGGTCTCAATGCAGGTTATGTGTTGCTGTATGTGGAGGGAATCCCTGTAGCCTGTGGACTTGGAGTAGTTGCTGGCGGAGGTCTGGGAATCTACGAGATCGGGACTGATTCTGTGTTCCGCAGACGCGGCCATGCGCGTCAATTGCTGCTTCATCTATTGTGCTGGGGAGCTTCTCAAGGTGCACAATATGCTTATTTGCAGGTGCTGGCTGATAACAGGCCTGCTCTGCAATTGTATGAAAGTATGGGCTTCCGGGATCTATATTCGTATTGGTATAGAGTACAGCCCGAGCTGTAAAATCAGGATGTAATCGGAGCCTATTCAATCTGAAAATTAGTAATATTCAAAATGGATTGGGAAACCACATGAATGAAGGTGTTGTATGCTGGCACGACTGATTCGACGCATTCCAAGAGACTGGCTGGTCTATATGTATCGTCACATGCCACTGAAGGGCTTGAAGAATACCATTGTATACCGGACACAGCATAAATTCCTCGTTGCTGTCCTTGGGGTGATCACGAATGATGCAGGAGAGGTCCTGCTGTTGAAGCACACGTATCGTGACAAGGAGCCTTGGGGAATCCCGGGGGGCTGGATGGAGATGGAGAAGCCGGAGCAGGCGCTGGAGCGAGAAATATGGGAGGAGACGCAATTCAAGGTGACGATTACCCGACTGGAGCGGGCGATCTACAGCACGAAGCCAGGACGGGTTGAACTGGTGTATAGAGGCATCGTGACCGGTGGGACATTCCAGGCCAATAGCGAAATATCTGAGGCTATGTTCTGCGACAGGATGCATCTGCCTGAAGATCTACCTAGCCACCAGAAGCGCTTGATTGCCGCTATATTAGACGGAGAGAAATGAAGGGGAGGGGATGAGTAGATGTTACGGTCACTGAAGGCAATTGCTGCCTACCGTTCGGGAGATCCCGCATCGTTGGGGCAACATAGCTGGCTACAGCTACTGGCATCGGCTGAGGAGCGAGTCGTGAACTATGAGCGTATCGAATCCTTGGAGGAACTGCAAGGGCAAGTCAATCCGGTGCTGGATTATGTGGAGCGTTCACTACGTCTTCTTGAGGGGATGCAGCTGTCCTTTTGGGTCAAGGAATTGGTAGAGCAGGTGCTGATCTGGGCAGAGACAGCGAAAGGCGGCACACTGCGCCAACGCTTGGCCTGGCAAGCTCATGGCATCAATTTGTTCGTGCATAATGAGGGTTCAGCCCAGTTATATGCACGGTATGGTCGAGGCGAGGGTGCTGCTACGCAGCGACTGCGGGAGGGGATCCCTGATCTGATCGAAGCAGACCAGACTAAGGATATAGTGGTAGAGCGCCTGATCGCTACTCATGGCCTGATTGGTCAATACATCCGGGGAGAGGTTCCCTTCTCGGCCCATGAGCCTTTGATAGAACTTGTAGAGAAAGGGTATCTCTCAGCGGATGAGCTGGATTCGGTATTGCTTCCGCTAAACGCTTGTATCATTGGAGCAGTGGATCTGGCTTTGTGGGAGCGGGTACAGCCCGAAGTGAAGCAGCTCATCTGTAGTATTGCAGCAGGTGAGCGTGAGGTGGCTTGGACGATTCGAGAGCGCCTCATGCGTTTGCGGAGTGCATCTATTGAAGGGGGCGAAGCGTTTAGTCAAGCATTTGCCCAACTGGAACAGATAGAAGGTGTTATTCCTGCTCTCGCGGATATGCAAGACAAGACACTATGGTACGTGGAATCCGCGTTGCAGGATTTCTCTCTTGAGGAGGTCGTGAAGATCTTCCTGCTGGCGCTGCGCCATTCAGCAGGATTCGGCACAGCTGTAAGTGACTCAGCAGTATCGGGCTCAACGGGATTAGCATTGACAGAACTGGAAACGAAGCCGCAGTCGCAGGAGCATACGGTGTCCCTTAATGATAGGCATGGAGCTGAGGCTGCATTATTGGACAACAGCGCTTATGGGGCAGATGAATTTATAGGCAGATGGAGTCGACAGCTTCGGCATATCAGCTTCGAGCTGTTCATGAACATGATCTACTACGATTACAAAGGGCAGAAGCACATTAATGTGTATAAGAAGCGCATGATCGAGAAATTTTTGCGTGAACTGAGCTGGGAGGAGATCCTGAACGGGCAGCAGCCGGACAATCCTCACCTGCATTATCAGCTAAAGCAGCCTCCGTCGCTCTCAGACACCGTATTTGTTAACTTTGAATTCTCGCCCGCAGCCAACAAGCTGATCGAATTTTGTATTGAGGCAGAGAAGACTCCGCTCTATGAGCAGGCTGTATTGCTGCTCTTTGATTTGTTTGATCTGCGTCGAGATGCGTATGACCGTTTCCACAACGAGGAGCGCTATCTCGCGGACATGAACCAGACGGTAGACTACAAGCGGGTCATGCTGGACTACATTTCTGGGACTCGCGTACTCGATATCGGACCAGGCGGTGGAGTGCTGCTGGACTTGATCGAGCAGGAGTTGCCTGATGTGCAGGCTGTAGGGATTGATATTTCAACGAATGTCATTGAGGCACTGGAGCGCAAGAAGCAGCTGGAGGGGCATAAGTGGCAGGTCATGAAGGGAGATGCGCTTCAACTGGAGAGCAGTATTGAGCCTGGAAGCGTGGATACGATCATTTTCTCATCCATACTGCATGAGCTATATTCCTATATTGAGCGGGACGGCCACAAATTCAACCTGCTTACTGTAGCCGATGCATTGCGTAGTGCGTACCGGGTCCTTGCCCCAGGTGGGAGGATCATCATTCGAGATGGCATCATGACAGAGCCGCTGGAGCAGGGAAGACGTATTCGTTTTCTGGAAGCTGATGGTGTACGCTGGCTTGAGCGGTATGCGAAGGATTTTGCAGGCAGGAAGATTGAATATACGGTGCTAGGTGATGATGAGGTGGAGCTGCTTGTGAATGATGCGATGGAGTTCCTCTATACATATACCTGGGGTGCCGAGGCTTATGTTCACGAGGTGCAGGAGCAATTCGGCTATCTGACACCGTCCGCTTATCGTAAGTTCATTCATGAGACCCTCGGGGAAGAGGCAGGTATTTTGGTAGCAGAGCATTATTTGCAGGCAGGCTATACGGAGGCGCTTCAGGAGCGAATCATCCTAACGGACGAGAAGGGGAACCCTGTACCGTTGCCAGACAGTACCTGTCTGTGGGTTATCGAAAAACCAGCGAAATGAGAGGCGACCGTAAAGAACATGAAGCCTAACAGCGGTCGACAGGTCATGATAGGTCTCAATAGGTGTCCATAGGTTTCGAAAGAGCCTCCTACTTGGTGCGGCTCTATACTTACATTTGATAGGGCCCGAGGTACTAGAATAAGAGACAGTATCTATAAGAGTATTAGGTGTCTAAAAGAAAAAGAAGAGTCTAATAGAGAGTAGAAGGGCATCTAAAGAAAGTTTAATCACTTTTAAATCAAAATCTAAGAAGATTATGAGATAATTCTAAGAAACAAGAATGTGAGTAAATATGCGAGATGAGCGGAGGACAGCACATGACAGCACTACCTGATGCAGCTATAAATCTCAAAGAATTGCAGGCTAACCTGAGGGTACTAGCTCTGCTGGATATTATTCTGTGCGATGAGGAGTGGCTACGCTACTACACGTATGAGCCCGCATGGGCAGAAGGGGTATCACTGGCTAACGTGGATGACGGGTCTGGCAATCATATGTATGTTATTTTTGCACCTGAGGGCGCGATTATCAAAGGCTTTGACCATGAATCCGAGCTCAGTCCGCATGCGCAGGAAGAGTACGGCGTGTGGCCCGGGATGTATGACGGGATGCCGGCTGAATTAATGCAGCATCTGCAGGATGATGCATTGGAGCCAGAAGAGGTCACCTTTTGTTACTGGCGGCTGATGGGTGCTAATAACTGGTCTGAAGGGTCAGTGATTGTGCCGGAAGGCATAGACTCAGGAGCGTCTTGGCTGCTGTCCACGATGTACGACACACCAGAGGCCTACGTGGACTGGGCCAACGACTACTATGAGCTGGAGCTGGAAGCCGAGGATGTCCGTGACGTTTTTGAAGGGCAAGTGATTACGGCAGAGCTCATCACGAGGTTGAATCCCGAGCGGAACCAGGAGGAGGCTTTAGCCGAGCTTGCGGTGTTATAACTGTGATTGAACCCCATTCGGCTAGTTGTTGTTTGCCAAGTTATTGTCAATTTCCCCCCCTCTTATTTATGTTGTGATACTATTGTGAATAAATTGTATAAATATAACATCAGAATTGGAGGAGGTTCATGAATAAAATATTAGTGCTTATATGGATTATAGGTTTTTATTTTTTCATGAAATGTCTTAATTATCTTGATAATTATTTCGAGCTTCAAAGATCCATCACCTTTAAATTCCAACCCTATATAACATATCAGGCCATTTTATATTTTGTACTAGGGGCATATTTTTCATTGATATTCATGAAGAACCTGAAATTCACGTTCAAAAAAGATATATTTCTTTTTGCTTTTATACCTTCTCTACTGGTTATGGTTTATTCATTCATAGAAAATCCAGCTTCAAATATTAAGATATTTTTGATGCTTTCTGGCTCATTGTTATCGTATAGCTTGTTAGGTGAAAAATGTAAAAAAGAGTCACAGCAAGCTTAGAGCCTAATAGAAATAGGTCTATAATCATAGGTTGATGGCTGCTCCAGCTCAGGATATGACTAGTCGGCAAAAAAACAGATGACTCCTGATGAATTCAGAAGCCATCTGTTGGTTACTAAAGCTTTGCTATAAGAGTGTCCACAGCTGGGGTTACGACTCGGCCTTCTGCAACCGTGCGGCTCTTCGTTGATGGCATAAGGTAATTTACTTGAAACACATACAGCTCTAGCTACTCCTCACCATTCCATAGCTTGAGACGATTCTTGATCAGCTCGGTGTAGGTAGCCTCAGCCTTCGGCACACCCGCATTATCGAACTCCTTCAGCATGGTGTCGTATACCTCGTCAAATTTGTCCCGTGGTGCAAGGATCGCTTCGGGAATACGTTTCTTCATAATATCCTGCGCTTTCTGATAAATGACATTGTAGTCAGTATCGGTAGGAACAGGCATGTTGTAGGCAGCTCCCCATTCCTTGACAGGGAAATCCTTTTCGGTCTTGAACAGGTCTTTCCAGGTAGTAGCGTTGTAGGCCTTGAGTGACTTTTTCTCGGCTTCACTATAATTAGCTGTGATCAGCTCAGGATAATTCGTCGTGTAGTAGTTGCCAGTAGGGTCCTTAATCCCGTCGCCATACTGTGCACCCCAGCTCCAGTACAGTCCGATGCCGGTCTCCTTCTGGAAGTTCAGATTGTCATTGTTCTTCCGTTCCTGTACGTCTGGTGGAATGACACGCTTGCCGTCTACGACATTATAATGCTGCCCCTCTATACCCCATTGCCGCAGTATTTGGCCTTCGTCAGAGGACAGGAAATCGAGAAATTTAATAGTACGGACTGGGTTCTTGTTGCTGGTCGTAATGCCGATGCCATAAGCTGTATCGAAGCCAATGGATTGGAAGGAAGGGTCATCATATTCCTCTGTGAGTGTCACAGGAAAGTGAGCATACGTATGCTCCTCAAGGCCTGCAGCCTTCAAAGAATTCTCAGCATCCTGATAGTTCCATTCCCAATCAATTAGGCCGATGACGCGGCCACTGGCAATCTTGGATTTATATTGATCGCTCTTCTGTACGAAGGTCTCTTTGTCGAGCAAGCCTTCGTTGTACATATGATTCAGCCAGCGGAAGTATTCACGCTCTTCTGCGCGACGGTAGTGCAGTTTAGCTTCGTAGGTCTCGGGGTCAATGTAATATTCACCGTCGTTAGGGGCACCTGTAGTCTGGACCGCAGGGTTGGTGACGGTAATCATGATCTTCCAATCATCAGCATCCAGCGTCAGGGGGATCGTAGGCTGTCCGTTGGTGGTGGGATATTTTTCGACATAGGCTCGCAGTGCATTCTCGAAATCCTTGACGGTTCTAATCTTGGGATATCCGAGCTTCTCCAAGGCCTGATGCTGAATCTCGAAACCTCCAGTAGCGTCAAAGGCTACCGTATCCACACCCATATTTGTGGGGATGGTGTAGATGGCAGGATCGTCCAGACTATATTTGATCCGGTTAAAATAATCTCCATATACCCTCTTGATATTCGGAGCATGCTCCTCAATCAGATCGGTCAGGTCAATAAGGGCTCCTGCATCGACCAGCTTGCCTACATTGTCTTTAGGGTATACGATATCTGGATAATCTCCACTGGCGGCCATCAGGGCGAATTTGTCCTGACCGCTACCATTCACAGCAAACTCTGCTTGCACGGTGACGCCAGTCTTGCGAGTAAACTCCTGACCAATAGCATCCTTCATATTGTTCCAGTTCGGATTAGCTTCGCCACTGAAGTAAGTAAGTGTCAACGGACTTGTATCATTTGGATCGTCCTCTACAGCAGAAGAGTTGCTGCCGTTACTGCAAGCGGTGCCTACCAGCAAGCTTGCTGACACCAGCATGACGGCTAGATAACGCCAGGTTGTCGATTTGCCCATGCTTGTTCCCCCTCATATGATATTGTTAATAAATACAATGTAAGTGCTTTCAACAAGGGTATTGTAAATAAAAATAACCTAACAGTCAAGGGATTGTTTGCAAACTTGTTTGGTACTTGTAAGAAAAATATGCTACCATGAAGCAAGTTATGAGTACATATGCAATCGTGAATCAGGACAGGTGATATAATGCGCAAAAAAGTGACACTACAGGAAATAGCCGACACTGCAGGAGTGTCGAAATTCGCTGTATCAAGAGCTCTCGCAGGCAAGTCAGGAGTCAGTGAGGAGACGAGGGCTACAATCGTGAATCTGGCCGGGCAAATGGGCTATTTTCGGAGCGAGGGCAGAACAGGGCGTATCGAATTGAAGGATGAGCTGACCGGAGGTTGGCAGGGAACAGTAATGATTTTATTTCCGAATATTCGACATCAGAACAGGGAGTCCCGATACTGGGGCCCGATCTTTGAGGGGATCTCGCAGCGGCTGAACCAAAAGGGGCTAGACGTTCTGACGCTGACGGAGCCGACCTCGGAGGATATGTTCACGCTACTGAATCCGGAGGCAATCCGCGGCATTATTACGGTCGGTACCGTATCCACGAGCATTCTGCTGAGCATTAGCCGCATGGACATTCCGTTAGTACTGGTGGACCATCTGGACCCGACCGTGCGGGCGGATACGATATTCACTGACAATACAAGCGGAATGGGAGAGCTGGTACGTGCCATACTTTCTCGGGGTTATCGCAGCTTACAGTTCGTGGGTCGCATTCAGGAGGCTCCGAGCTTCTACGAGCGCTGGTTGGCTTACCGTATGGTGCTGGAGCAGCAGGGGATCGTGGGTGTGCATGGCATGTTCGGTGCACATGGTGCGATTGATACATCGGGTACCCCACTTATTCAAAAAGAGAGCCTGCTGGGGTTAGGTGATACCAGTCTGGAGGAGGGTCTGCGAACGTTGCCGCTTGATCAATTACCTGAGCTCTTCGTCTGTGTTAACGATGTGACAGCCCAGCTTGTCCTGGGCATTCTAGAGGAGCGCGGTGTAGATGCCCCTGCCATGTGCGGCGTGACGGGCTTCGACCATACTCATATGGAGCTTCCGCTAGCGGCTACCGTCAAGGTGGATCAGGAGCTGCTAGGCAAGCGGGCGGTAGATCAGTTATTGTGGCGTATTCTGAATTCGGCTTCAGCGCCTGAACGTAAGTCAATCTACGCAGAGCTGGTGCTGAGGGATACATATATGCCGTCAGTGCGTTCCACATAGCGATATATGGATGCCTACAGAGGTGTCGTAGGAAATGGCTGGATCTGTTCGATGTGATTAGCTTGGGTAGGCATGGTTGTGCATGTCGTATCCGGGCTTTTTTCTTTATCTGGTATTGATCTTTGGATAACGTCAGTTATAATTTGTTATGTAATTATCCTAAAAGTTATTTTTGAATACGCTTGCTTGAGTATGGTTGTTATCCTTTTGTTATCCAATTGGACTTAGTTCTCCAACGTCATTTTCAGATTCGGGAGGTTACTTATGAATAAAATAATCCATAATCTTACGGCATGGAGCTTCAAGAGCGCTGATGAGGAGCATTGGCTTCCAGCCCGGGTTCCCGGGTGTGTGCATACGGACTTGCTCCTGAGTGGACGAATCGATGATCCATTCTATGGGACCAATGAGCACAGACTGCAGTGGGTGGATAAGCAGGATTGGGAATATGCAGCAACTCTTCATGTAGATTCGGATTGGTTGCAGCTGGATGTGCTTGAGCTTGTATTTGAAGGACTGGATACCTATGCGAATGTCTACGTGAATGGCCAGCAGGTGCTGACGGCCGATAACATGTTCAGAATCTGGAGGGTAGATATTCGTTCATATCTGACACCTGGTGAAAATGCGCTGCTTGTGCGATTTCGCTCTCCAATCCAAGAGGATCTGCCCAAGCTGGAGAAGCTGGGATACGAGCTGCCTGCGCCGAATGATCAATCTGAGCTAGGGGAGCTTGGTAGCAGGAAGGTTAGCGTCTTTGCCCGCAAGGCTCCGTACCATTATGGCTGGGATTGGGGGCCACGCTTCGTCACCAGCGGTATTTGGCGTGAGGTGCGACTGGAGGGCTGGTCTATTGCTTCCTTGACGGATTTCTGTATTCGTCAGGATGAGGTCACGGCAGCAGAGGCGAAGCTGACGGCACTGATGGAGGTAGCCTGTACGGAAGCTGTTGCGGGACAGCTGTTGGTAAGTGGTGCAGGCGGGGAATGGTCTATGGAGGTGAATCTGACTCCGGGCCAGCACGTACTGGAGCTGCCGATGGATATTCAGGAGCCCGAGCTATGGTGGAGCAGAGGTCTGGGCGAGGCGAAGCTACATACTTTCAGGGCAACACTGAAGCAAGGTACCGAGCTGCTGTGCGATCATGAGGTGCGCACGGGACTCAGATCCGTTCGTCTGGTTCGCGAGCGGGATGAGGCAGGAGCGAGCTTTTATCTGGAGCTGAACGGAATCCCGGTCTTCTGCAAAGGCGCTAACCACATTCCTAACGACAGCTTCGTAACGGAGGTCACTTCGGATCGTTATTTGCATGAGATTCGTTCCGCTGTGGAGTCCAATATGAACATGCTGCGCGTCTGGGGTGGGGGCATATATGAAGCAGAGGTATTCTATGACCTGTGTGATGAGCATGGCATTTTGGTCTGGCAGGATTTCATGTTCGCCTGCTCCATGTATCCGGGAGATGAGCGTTTTCTCCATAGTGTGAAGCAAGAGGCAGCCGATCAGCTCCGGCGTCTACGTCATCATCCATCCATCGCTCTATGGTGTGGCAATAATGAAATTGATTCGGCCTGGTCACATTATGTGGAGGAACGCGGCTGGGGCTGGAAGCAGTCGTTCACTCACGAGCAGCGGGAGCAGCTCTGGGCAGATTATGAGGCTGTGTTCCATCAAATACTACCAGATCGGGTGCAGGAGCTCATGCCGGAGATCCCGTACTGGCCATCCTCACCCCTGGTTGACCTGACTGGTGATGACAGACAACATACGAGAAATGATTCCACCGAAGGCGACATTCATTATTGGGGAGTGTGGCACAATTCAGAGCCTTTTGAGAACTACAGTAAATATGTAGGCAGATTTATGAGTGAGTATGGATTTCAGTCTTTTCCTGACTATCGAACGGTTCGTACCTATGCGGAGGAGCACGAGCTTGCGCTGGAATCCGAGGTGATGCTTGCCCATCAGAAGAACGGCAGAGGTAATCAGCTCATCAAGACCTACATGGATCGTTATATGCAGGAGCCGCGCGACTTCGTGTCCTTCATGCATATGAGTCAGATTCTGCAGGCTGATGCCATGGGAATGGCCATTGAAGCGCATCGACGCCGCAAGCCCTATTGTATGGGGACGCTGTATTGGCAGATGAACGATTGCTGGCCGGTCGCTTCCTGGGCAAGCATAGATTACTACGGTCGCTGGAAGGCAGCTCAATATACAATCAAGCGTTCCTTCAAGGACATCATGCTATCTATCGAGCTACTAACAGAGGAGTCAGAGCAGGCTGAAGATCAGCACCCTAACACCATTTCCATCCATCTGATTAATGATACGCTTGAGTCTCTGGAAGGGACACTACGTGTAGCTCTCTACCACATTTGCGACGGCTTGGTCGAGGAATGGACACAATCTGTAGAGATTCCGAAGCTGGGAGCGACTGTGGCTAGCACTCTGTCCATTCCTGAACTGCTGCAGGGCCGAAGTGCGGTCGAATATGTGCTCGTTGCGGCATTGGAGCAGGACGGCACCGTATTGGATCGCCGCGAGCAGCTGCTTGCCGCATTACAGTCTACTCTGTTACCTGCTCCAGAGATTACGGTTCGTGAGGTGGTTGTACCATCGGATCAGCCTGATAATCCACGCCTTTCGACCGATGTAACGCTCACTTCGGCACAGTGGGGGGAAGTCGATGTTCACTGGTTCAGCGTGCAGACAGATGTCTTGGCTAAATATGTCTGGCTGTCTGCCGAGGTGGATGGCGTCTTCACAGATAATAACTTCGATCTGCTCCCAGGAGAGACCAAGCTCGTTGGCTTCAGACCACGAGCGGTTCCTCAGGGTTACTCTGTGGACAGGGGACAGGGGCAGAAGCAGGAGCAGAAGCAAGCTACAGTGCAAGAAGGGCAGATGCCGCAGCTCACGGTGTATTCGCTGAATGACCTTATTCAGCCCGTTCACTCTATAAAGTAACACTCCAAAGACCCGAATATAGTACAAGCGGCCATCCTGCGCTGTCTTCAGATATCTTCTGAAGGAGCGTCTGGATGGCCGCTTGTGCAATTTTACGCGCGAGGCCTATATTTGATTCATTTGCTCCCCGCTTGAAGTGGCTCTATACTCACATTTGATCTGGTCAAGGTACGCATTCTATGCTTCAAGCGAGCTGCGGGAGCAACGGAGTGAAGCAGTTACATTTTGCATATATCGGTAGGAAGCAACCACAGACAGGATCGCCATCAGCAGTAGACCCCAGAAGATGTTGGAGAACGCTGTGGACAAGCTCAGATGATGCTGCCATTCCAGGGCACTGGAGGCCAATGCTACGCTGAATGCACCTGAGAAAAATTGCAGTAACTGAAACAGTCCCATACCAGAACCAATCTGCGATCCCGGCAGAATCCGTGAAATCTCATTGGATACACTGCTTGAGAGCATGGTGAAGCCCAAGCTCATTACCATATACACGAACAGGATCGACAGCCAGGAATGTCCTGCAAAGAGTGCGAACAGCAGCACCGCGGTCAATATGACAAATGGTGCATATCTTAGAATGGCTGCATTTCCGTATTGGTCAATGATTGAGCCGACCTTGCGCGATACGATAACTGCCAGCAATGATCCCGGGAAAATGATGAATCCGGCGTGACTCGCGGTCATCTCATAATGATGCACCAGAATCTGCGGTATCAGGAACAGGGTCGCGAAGCTGCACAGATAGGAGGTAATCCCGATGACGATCAGCAGCATATAGTTATTCTGGGCGAACAAGGCTGGCTGAACGAACGGCTCTGGTGTCCGGCGAATGCGGAATATGAACAGTACAAGACCGAGTGCACCCACAAGCAGCATAAGCCAGGATTTATTGGTCAGGAACAGCAACAGGGCTGTCGTACTAACACTGACGAGCAATGCGCCAATGACGTCGAATTTGCCGCGTGCCGGCTTTTCCTTGGGAAGCAGAGGGTACAGGAAGACGAGCACGATCAGAATTAAGGCGGTAACACCGAATAGATATCGCCAGCCCATAAATTCCACAATGGCACCGCCTGCGACCGGGCCAAGACCCAGACCAAGGGATACCGACGACATGATGGCTGCCATCATTTTGCCTCGACGTGAGAGCGGAATGTAGCGTGTGAACAGTACCATGGATAAGGAGATGATGGCTCCAGCTCCCATAGCCTGAATAATTCGCACTGCGAGCACAAGCCAGAAGCTCGTGGCAAATAATCCCGCAATCGAAGCAACCCCGATAGTCAGCAGTCCAATCGTCATCAGCCAACGCAATGGTAGAAAGTCGGACAGGCGACTGAATGTAATAGAGGAGATTGCAAAGGTAATCGAATAGCCAGTCACGATTAGCGAGGTAATCGTGGACGTGAGGCTGAAGGCCTTCGTCAGATCAGGTAGGGCCAGGTTGAACATGGCTGTGTTCATAATGACAAGTATGACAGCGAACCCGAGCAATAGAGTCAGCAATCCTTCACGTGGAAGGCCGCTTTCCGATGCTGCTTGTTGTTCTGTAATTGTGTTGTCTGTTGGAACCGAGTTCACAGTCTCACCACTCTTTTTCTTTATTTTATTGTTCTATAGTTATCGAACATTTGAAATATATCATGGAATCCGCTAAAATTCAATGTGGAAGTGAAGTAAGCGTTTCTCTTAATCACAAATAAGGAGAAGTATGATTATGAAGCAGCTCCATCATCCGTCGCGGGAGGACCTAGTGTTGTCCACCGTACTATATGCCTTGAGCGATCCAATCCGTCTGAGTGTCGTCCGTGATATCCGGCAGAATGGTGAGCAGGCCTGCAACAGCTTCACTGTACCTATTGCCAAGTCGACGCTCTCCCACCACCTGCGTACATTGCGTGAAGCGGGGATTGTCCGCACACGTATTCAGGGCACCCAGCGCTTCATTTCCTTGCGTGCGGAAGATCTGGAAGTCCGATTTCCAGGTGTGCTGAGCACCATACTGGATTCCTATGAGGCTACGCTGAGTAGCGCAGAATAGATACTTATTACTTGGGAAGCTGACTACTAGTAACCTATTATTGGTCGTGCTTTGATGTTATGAAAACTAAGAATTGTACTCCTCTTTGATCGGTTCATTTCTAGTAGGAAATATCTATATTAACCATTCTCAGCGAAAAAACGACGGAAGGGCCCAATCTGGGCTCTTCCGTCGTTTATTTTTCTACTTCTCGAGCGATTCCCGCCAAGTCATGTGCCCCATTAGACCCCGCATGGCGCTTAAATACGTTTCCTCCGTCTCGGTCCATCTCAGTCGGGCCATCTCTTCTGCATCTGGACCTGCGACAAAGCGCAGACGATCCGATTGGTCACAGGTGGCGACATACACCTGCTCGGCGACCCCATTCTCATTTGCAAAATCAAATGGATAGTTAATCATATTCTGCATTAATTGGTCAAAGTAGAATTGGTAAGAAGGCGGAATAGGAATGTTCAGGGTGGCGGTGGAGCTTGCCGAGAAGTTCGTAGTCCGCATATATCCCGGTTCGACCAACTTGATAGCGATATTCTGCGATTCAAGCTCGTAGGACAGGGATTCTGACAGTCCTTCAACCGCATGCTTGGTTGCGGAATAGACTGCAAGCAACGGAGCTGGCGCATAACCGATGCTGGAACTGATGTTCACAATAGTTCCGCCCCCTTGCTCGTGAAAATGTGGGATAATAGCCTTAATGACATTCATAACGCCAAATACATTGGTTTCGAAAATCTGACGGGCAACCTCCATGGGGGTGGCTTCAAAAATAGCTGCGACGCTGATTCCAGCATTGTTCACTACAGCGTCAAGTCGGCCAAACCGCTCTATCCCTGCCACCATCGCAGCCTCAATGCTTGCGTGGTCTGTAACATCGAGCACAGCTTCGATTAACCGCTCGGGATACTCTGCAGTTAGATGCCCATCAGGCCTGCGCATTGTCGCTACAACATTCCATCCCTCATTAGCAAATTTTTTGGCTGTGGTATTTCCCAAGCCTGTCGAGCATCCAGTAATCAACACAGTTTTAGTCATAGAAATCTCTCCTTCGTCATCAGCATGTATGGATTCTGGTTATAGCATAGAAGATTAGAGAAACTCTAAGTCAAGCCCCTCAAATAAAACAATGATAATCGAAGATTTATTTGACAAGATAACGTGTAAATCACTAATCTGAGTTAGAGTAACTCTAATATAGGTAGGCGGTGGAGAACACTTATGGCTTATACTGTTAAGGAAGTTTCGGAGAAAACGGGTATTTCCGCATATACCCTGCGATTTTACGAAAAAGAAGGTGTACTCCCCCCAATTGAGCGAGACATGAACGGAATGCGCATATTTGACGATTCCATCATTGACTGGATCGAGTCGGTACTGGCACTGCGTTCAACGGGCTTATCTTTGAGCGAGATCAGAAAATACTTGGAGCTTTATCAAGACAAGAACACTACATTGGAGGAAAGAAAGGAGATTCTATCACTTCAGAAGAGCAAGGTAGAGGAGCAAATATCGCTCTTAATGAAGGCGTTGGAGAGACTTAACTACAAGCTGGCTTTAATCGACATTCAGCAAAATAGATTTGACAAACTGCCTTAGGTCAGACTGTGAGTCTGGTCCTTTTCAATATGTATAAAATGAGTATAATGGAAGCTTGGAGCTTGATTCGTCATAGCTTGTTCGGTAAAAGATGTCTCGGAGCAAACAAGAAACAACGGTGGGTTGCAGAGAGGAAGCTTACAGCTTATGCAGAGCGGTCAATTATACAAATTACGAAGCTTTTACCTATTCATTGGACTGGCTAGCGGATCATTCAGCCCCTATCTGACGCTGCTGCTAGTGAATAATGGTCTGACAAGCAGTGATGTGGGCGTCATTATGGCGGTTGGCACGCTGGTATCCATCTTTGCACAGCCTGTGTGGGGAGTGATCGCGGACCGTTATCAGCAGATGAGGCTTGTCCTTATTCTTAGCGTAGCGGTGCCAGGCATCATGGTGCTGTTTTATCAATCCCAATCATTTCTGATTATTATGCTTGTATATAGTATTATTACGGTCTTTGCGGCTACGCAGGCTCCGATTGCAGACTCTTATGCCATAGTAACCGCCCAGCGGGTGGGAGTTACGTATGGCAGCATTCGGCTGCTGGCAAGTCTCGGCTTTGCGATCGGGAGCTATGCTGGCGGCTGGCTCGTGTCTTTATCAGATGTATCGAATATCTGGATTCCCTATCTGGTGCTAAATGGGCTGGCGGCTGCAGTTGCTCTCCTGCTGCCACGCAAAGCGGAGGAGGATCATTCGCTGCGCAAATCTTTCACAGAGGGGATTAAGGAGCTGCTTGGGAACCGTATATTCCTGTTCTTCCTTGCTGGCTCGCTCTTGCTGAACCAGACGCTGACGGCTTTTAATACGTATTTTGTGCTGGCGTTCCGTATCGCTGGGGGCTCGGATAATCTGGCTGGTCTCGCTATGATGCTCGCGGCCATTACGAATGTGCCGTCCATGTTGATTGCTTCGAAGGTGATTAAGCGAATGGGACTGGAGCGTACGATGCTGCTGGCTGCTATCGCATATATGCTGCGTTGGGCCATTCAGATCGTATTCCCGCATCCTTATGTCATGATCGGGGTACAAACGCTGCATGGACTGTCCTTTGGCTTCTTCTATATTGCGGCAGTAGAATATGTAGCACGAGTATCGGGCAAGAGTATGCAGGCGACTGGACAAAGTATTTTCAGCATGGTCTTCGTGGGCGTTGCTGGAATTATGGGGAATGCGCTGAACGGCTTCCTGCTGGATATTGGTGGGCCTGATTTAATGAATCTGGCATGCGTCATTAGTGCTGCATTGGGTGTTGTTATGCTGCTGGTCGTGGTGTTTGGAACGAAGAACAAGGAGCTTCACCGTTCACGGGAGATCGTATCCGCGCTCCGCAAATAATTATTCTACACACAATAACAACCGTATTCTCCGTCACTCGGAGCCTACGGTTTTTTGTTGCTGCATGACAGGGGTAAGATAAGAGGAGTGGTCTGGAAGCGTTGTCGAACAGGATCAATTGTTGTACACTGTCCGAAGCATCGCGTTCTATTGAAAGGCTGGGAGTGAGACAATCGAGTTATTGTTATCATTCTGCGGCAAAGGTTAGAGGAGGAGCTATGTACGCAAAATTGAGAGCAATGAATTACCCCCGAAAGCTGAGCGCCCTACTGGTCATCATCTTAGTAGCAGTGGTGAGCACGGTGTGGGCGATTCGGGTGCAGCTTCCCTCCGGGGCACCTGCATATCGATTCGTGTCGTGGAATATGCTGCTGGCATTGATTCCGGTCATCTTCGCTGTATTGCTGGATGTAGGCTATGCCTCTCGTAAAGGGCTGCTGCGTACGGTGTATCTGTCGCTTGCCGGAGCCATCTGGCTGTTTTTTTACCCTAATACCCCTTATCTAATTACGGATATGCTGCATGTAGTGAGGCAGCCTTGGGTAGCGGAAGGGCGCTTCTGGATGCAGATTACATTCTGGAGCCATCTGCTGCCCATGTTGTTAGTGGGCTTCTGTGGAATCATGCTCGGCTACTTCTCGCTGGAATCGGTACGACAGCTTGTCCGTCATAGCTATGGAGTGCTGATCAGTTGGACGTTCACCTTCATTGTGCTGGGTCTGACGTCTATTGGGATTTATTTAGGAAGATTTCTGCGGGCGAACACGTGGGATATGGTCATGGATCCTCTGCTTCTCTACCAACAGATCAGCAGTCTCTGGGCAGATGCAGAGGCAGCCAGTCATTTTATGAGTGGTGCAGGGATGTTTTTCCTGTTCCTGGTGACATGCTATATGTTCATTTGGGCGGTATCCCATAGTGGCCGGGCCACGGAGCATCGTTCATTGGATTTGTGACCGCGTAGCAAGCTTGTGAAGAAGTGTTTGGTTTAATTTATATTAAAATAAGAAGAATAATTGCAGGAGGACAAATCATGAATGGACAGAACAGAGCAAGCATCAGACCGGGTCTAGAGGTGGCCATTGTCTTGAAGCAGGATCAGGCCACCGGCAAGCTGACACGGGGGATCGTCAAGGACATCCTGACCAACTCGGCGCAGCATCCTCATGGAATCAAGGTACGGCTTACGAGTGGCCAGGTCGGACGGGTGAAGCAGATCGGGACTCCCGGAACATAAAGTAATACAGAAGTGAGGATACGCTATACAGAACTCCGGTGATGCTAAAGGTGATAGCATAGCCCCAGTAGGTGCCGTACGTCGTAATCAAATAGGATTGAACAGGGCCCATGGTGGCCCATCCGATCATAAATGCTGTCTGCATCATGGAATTGGCGATTCCACGTCTGCGATCAGATACCCGGTCGATCAGGACCGAGGAGTGAATGGGATTAGCTGCATTCATCAGTGCTTGTCTGAACAGGAAGCTGATCGAAGCTACCCACAGCAGGTTCGTAAAGCCTGTAATGAGCAGGAAGGGCAACGATAATACCTGAAAACAAACGACGGCCTTCACTGAGCCTAGCCTTGCCGCCAGATATGGACCGATTAGCATGGAGACGATGGTCATGACTTGTCCCAGAGCGATCAGCAGGCTCATGCCGCTGAGTGAGGCATTGAAGCGGTTCGTAAAATACAAGTTCAAATACGGAATGACGAGACCAGACCCGAATCCGATCAGGAGCTGAGTCAGCACGAACTGGCTGATAATCCTCCTATCGTTCGAGCCGCCTGCATTCTGATCTCTGCGCTGTAGCTGTACTGTCTGGGTCGTGGGAGTTGAAGAGGTTTTTCCCTGCTCCTGCGGCGCACGGACAGTATTCACGGCTTGCTCTGTCGCTGCAGCTGCCTGGACGATCTTGCCCCTGCTAGGGGCCTCGGACATATACAGCAGAGGAATGAAAGACAGCAGAGTTGCAATCCCACCTACACATAGCACCAGTTGAAGGCTAGTAATGTGATTCAGTCCAGCCCATTGCAGTCCGTCTGCAAATACCCCACCACCCAGACTCCCGATAATCTGTGATGCGAGCACAATCGAAGAGTATAGGCTGAAGACGCGCAGTCGTTCGGCTTTGCTTACACTTTCCGCCAAAAAGGGGATGGCCAGCACCTGCACGAAGGCAGCGAATAATCCTGACACGCCAGCCAGCAGCAGCATGCCTGAGCCCTCTGCCCAGAAGGAGCGCCCGACGAATAAAAGTCCGCTACAGCACGCGCCTAGGATCAGCAGTGTTTTGCGGCTTAGCCGGTCGCCCAGAAGGCCGACGGGAATGAACATGATTGCGGTCACCAGTGACTGTACACTGATGATTCGTCCATTCATCGTCTCCGAATAGCCTAGTCCTTGAATATAGAGATTATATAGAACAGAGAACATTCCTCCACCAATCTGGTAAAGCATGTTCGCTATAAAGAACAATCGCACATTACGTGGCCAATGCTGCAGCCGTTGTATGAAGCCTTCCACGAGCGGTAATCCCCCGATCCTTATGTAACCTGACTCTATACCGGTCAGGAACTCAATGTATCCATGCCAATCTTGTTATTCTAACAGGTTCTTGCTGCGTGCAACAGATCCACTGCCTATATTCCTTTGTGAATTCGTGGTTCTTGGTGTATGTGAACAGATCGTAATCAAGCGTATTGGCAGAGTATCGTCATGTTGAGGTATAATGCTGTAGCAGGTCATGTAAGCTTGGTTTTATACCTCATTTCATACCTCATCGTATGGGGTATAATACTTCTAGACAATAGTCGCTGAATTCTATATAGTAGATCGGCATGACTACATTCATATTTTCCATTGAAATCATAAGGTATTGGGCAAATATAAGGCATATTCGCGGATGAGCGAATTGTGCCAGCATTGTATTTGCGTCACAGGAGGGATTAGCTTGGCATTTGGAGCAAGGGTGTTAAAGACTGGTATAGCAGTCACATTGGCTCTGTATTTGAGCATGCTGATTGATGCCCAATCGCCCGTAGGTGCTGCCATTGCTGCTATTTTTGCCATGCAGCCTTCGATCTACAGGTCATGGCGGTATTTTCTCGATCAGGTACAGACGACGACGCTCGGGGCAGGGATGGCACTTCTCGGTGGAATGTTCATCTCGAACCAGCCCATCGCAGTCGGATTAGTATGCAGTCTGGTTATTATGATCTGTCTGAAGCTGAAGATGGGAGAGACAATCGGTCTGACGCTGGTTACGGTGGTATCTGTCATGGAGGCGAGTGACGATTGGCAGTTCGCTATTACGCGTTTCGTGTTGACCTTGATCGGTATTGTGTCGGCATTCATTATTAATATTACGGTCTTTCCTCCCAAGCCAAGGAAGCAATTTCTGAGTCAGATACATAGTGTGTTCTCGCAGATGTCACTCTTGCTGCGTACGGCGATATCGGATGAGATGAAGGAGACGGTATTCAGAGACGAGAAGAGCAGTCTGGGGGCAGCGATTAAGTCTCTATCCGATAAGTATAATCTGTTCGAGGAAGAGCAGAAGAAGCTAAAGCGTGCGCGCTACAGCAAGAGCCGTCAGCTGGTCGTGTATAAGCAAATGCTATTGGGGCTGGAAAAAGGCTATGAGGTGCTGAATGCGATTGAGCGCCATTATTTTCAGGCGGAGCGTCCCGAAGGAGCGGATCGCTTCTTCGATGAGCATCTGGAGCGGCAGATCAAGTTCCATGAGCATGGGCTGCTCAAATTCGAGGACAAGCTGAAGCCTAATGAAGAGGAATCTCGCAACTTTGAGAGAATGAATGAAGACTTCATGAACAAGGCGATCGAGGGCTTCGAGCAGAAGGACGATAACGGCATGCTGAGGCTAGCAGTAGTTGCAGCAAGCATGTACGATTATGGACATCAGCTGGAACGGATGAACCGACTGGCTGACCGGATTCATCGCCGGGATCTGAAGCAGGGGCGCAATACCATGACATGGCTGCGGAGATAGAGAGTGCTCCGCTTGCCTGTTATCGGTGATGAAGCCTATGCTTTATGGGTGATGTGAGTGAGAGGGGAAGAGAGCATGAAGCTGATATCATGGAATGTCAATGGCTTGCGAGCCTGTGTGAATAAAGGATTCCTGGATTATTATCAAGAAATGAAAGCAGATATATTCTGCGTGCAGGAGACGAAGCTGCAGGAAGGCCAGATTGAACTGGACCTCGGAGAGGATGTCTATCAATATTGGAACTATGCGTTTAAGAAGGGCTATTCCGGTACGGCCATATTCACTCGGATGAAACCACTGAGTGTTCGTTATGGCATGGAGGAAGACAGCGAGCCGGAGGGACGAATGATTACACTGGAATTCGGGGCATTTTACCTAATAAACGTCTATACGCCCAATGCCAAACGTGATCTTACACGTCTGCCTTACCGACTGGAGTGGGAGGATCGCTTTCTAGCCTATGTGTTAGGGTTGGAGCAGCTGAAGCCGGTTATTATTTGCGGGGACCTTAATGTGGCTCACCAGGAGATGGATTTGAAGAATCCCAAGCCCAACATGGGTAACTCGGGGTTCACACTGGAGGAACGGGGCAAGATGACAGAGCTGCTTGCCGCCGGATATCTGGACAGCTACCGTCATCTGTATCCAGATCGCACAGACGTCTACAGCTGGTGGTCCTACATGCCGAAGGTTCGTGAACGCAATGTTGGCTGGCGTATCGACTATTTCCTCGTATCGAACAAGCTGGAGCAGGCTATACAGGAGGCGCAGATTGACTGTCATGTCATGGGCAGTGATCACTGTCCTGTCAGCTTGCAGCTACAGTTGCCGACACCTTGAGCAAGAGCTACCCACCAAGTGTCCCCGATCCAGTGTCTTCAAGTGCTTCTGATTAGCTGAATGACACTGCTCATGGCTGAGTTTTGGTCAATCTGTGAAAATTAAAAAAGCCGCCTGTTCAATTTGAACATGGTGGCTTAAAATGTTACAATGATGAATGCTCTGTTCGTTCGGAAAAGATCAGTATTTTTGATCCAATCTGGTTAATAAACAGTGTAACTTTTAGTTTAAGTATGTAAGTGTATCTACACTTTACTATTATACTACAATTTCAATATTAGTACAATCCCTGATTTTCATAACTATGAAAGCTTGGTTAAGAACGCCTTCCATTCGCATTTGCACCAGGTTGCTGACCTTTGCCAATAACCCTGGTCATAGCAGCAGTGCGCTGAACACAAACTAAGGGGGAGATTCATAGATGAGTACCGAACAAGAGTGGAAAACAGAACAGGAACGAGTCGATTCCGTCACTTCACTCATTCACAAGCAGATCCGCAAGCTGGAGGCCGAAACTGGGGACGTACGCGGAGATGTCATTACGATGCGGAAGGAATTCTGGGATGAAGTAACGATCAACCTGTCCGAGTCTGACGATGTAGGGGAGACCTCCACCAGTATGCGTCAGCAATCACAGGTACTGGCTGAGCGTGAGCATCGGCATAAGCTGTCCTTCGAGACGCTGGCCAGGCTTCGCAAGCTAGAGCAGAGCCCGTACTTCGGACGTATTGATTTTGCGGAGGAAGGTCAAGGGACGGATAAAATATATCTGGGCATCGCTTCCTTGCTCGATGAGGATGAGCTGAGCTTCCTGATTTACGACTGGCGTGCGCCCATCTCAAATCTTTATTATGACAGTATGCCAGGCCCTGCGGAGTACAAGACACCTTCCGGCAACATTTCCGGGGAAATAACACTCAAGCGGCAGTTCGTCATTCGAGATGGTGACATCAAGTTCATGTTCGACACCGGGGTTACGATTGGAGATGAGCTGCTGCAGGCGGTGCTGAGTCGGAGCTCGGATGCCCAGATGAAGAGCATTGTCGCCACGATTCAAAAGGAGCAGAACCGTATTATTCGTGATGATCGCACACGGCTGCTGATCGTACAGGGTGCTGCTGGCAGTGGGAAAACGTCTGCGGCACTCCAGCGGGTGGCATACCTCTTGTACAAATACAGGGAGCGGTTAAGCGCAGATCAGGTCGTGCTGTTCTCCCCGAATCCGATGTTCAACAGCTACGTCTCCACAGTTCTGCCCGAGCTCGGCGAAGAGAATATGCAGCAGGCCACCTTCCAGGAATATCTGGAACGGCGACTAGGCAGGGAGTTCCAACTAGAAGACCCGTTTGAGCAGCTCGAATATGTGCTCTCTGCTACAGAGACACCCGATTATAGGGTCCGAATTGCTGGCATGCAGTATAAATCCTCCGAGGCCTTCCTCCAGGTCATTCGTGCCTATCGAAGCCGACTGGAGAAGCAGGGAATGATCTTCAAGCCTGTTCGCTTCCAGGGACGGGATATCATCTCAGCGGATATGATTCATCACCAATTCTATAGCTTCGATCCATCGGTCCGCCTGGCCAATCGGCTGGAGCAGCTGCGTGAGTGGATGTTGAAGGAGTTGTCGCGTTTTGGCAAGGAGGAGACAGCGGCTTCGTGGGTCGATGATCAGATCGAGTTGCTGGATAAGGACGAATATCAGCGTGCGTATAATCGCCTCCTTCGCAAGAAGAAAGGAAATCTGGCAGGAAGCTTTGACGACTTCGACATGGAGCGTGACATTCTGGCCAAAATGGTGGTCAGCAATCGCTTGAAGCCACTCCGCAAGTGGATCAAAATGCTGCGGTTCGTGGACATCAAGAAGTTGTACAGCGAGCTGTTCTTGAACGAGGAGCTCTATCGTGAGCTGGCAGAGGACAGCGAATTGCCTCCATATTGGCAGGACATCTGCCGAATTACGCTTGACCGCATCCGCAAGGGAGAGCTGGCCTATGAGGATGCCACACCTTATCTCTATCTGCACGAAATTATGCTGGGCTTCCGCTCCAATAGCCATATTCATCATGTCTTCATAGATGAGGCGCAGGATTATTCCGCGTTCCAGCTGGCCTTCATCAAGCAGCTATTTCCACGGGCCAAAATGACGGCGCTCGGTGATTTTAATCAAGCGATCTATGCTCATTCCTCGGTGCTTCAGGATGCTGGCCCTCTCCGCACCCTGTACGGACCGGAGCAGACAGAGCTGATCTCGCTAACCCGCAGCTACCGCTCGACGCAGGAGATTATTGAATTCACCAGGGGGATGGTGCCGGGCGGCGAGCAGATCGTACCGTTCAACCGAAGTGGAGAGAAGCCGAGGGTGTACATGACTGGCAATCAGACGGAGCATGATGCAGCGATTGTCTCGGATATTCAGCAGCTGCTGGAGGACGGCTATGAGTCCATTGCTGTGATCTGCAAGACAGCAGAGGAGAGCCTGTCTGCATACCAGAGACTGGAGCAGGAGCTGGCAGCAAGACATCTGGATGCCAAGCCGAAGTTGATCAAGAAGACTACACCAGCCTTCGAGAAGGGCATTCATGTCATACCTGCCTATCTCGCCAAGGGCGTGGAGTTCGACGGTGTGCTCATCTATAATGCTTCTCAGGCGCAGTATACACACGAGCATGAACGCAAGCTTTTTTACACCGCCTGTACCCGAGCAATGCATTCACTCCACTTGTATTCGCTCGGTGATCCGAGCCGATTCATCACCGAGCAGGCTGCAAGTACCTATGAGCAAGCGAATGTGAATGTGTAACTGACACCTAAGGCGTGGCTGATGGCTATACAGCAGATCTAAGGTAACAGGTAGCCAAGGACATGAGTGCCTTGCAGCGTGTGGTGGGTAGGATCGGTGAGATCAATGTCATGTGGGAGGGGCGGATATTCCGCTCCTCTTATTCATTTAGAAGCCCTCTGTATCTGCCAGAACGATGCCATTCGTTGAAAATACCTCCTATTCGCTCAAAGGCCTGATGAATAATGCTCATCAGTTCATTAATGATGTCTGGAGTATGCTTCAGGTGTGTCGTAATATTGTCCTTGCTGTATTTCTTAAGAAGCATCACATATGCCGAATCGTGAATGACCTGCTCCAGCACTAGATAGATGGCATCCTCCGCCTGAATGGTGCGTCGTTCCTGAATGAGGACCCCACGCTCATGTAATTGCAGTCGGTAGCAAGTGGGCTCAACGATAATGTGTGGTACGAGATCAGGATAATGCTTCTCGTCGAATAATGCCTCTACCATCTTGTAGAGGTTGTCTTGAGGCAGGTCGGTGCACTGGAGATGGGTCATAATCTGATCAATCAATTGTTGTGTGTTATAGAAGGACATGAGATAGTCTCCTTTCCGTTGTAGGGCAGTCATTGCACGGACATTGCACAGACATTGTATGGACACTGTACGGACACTGCATAGATATCGCACGGACATCGCACGGACATTGTATGGACATCATCCTGATATAATCTTATCATTCTTTACTCGATAACTCAGCGGATACATGAGCTAATACAATTCATACAGATAAAGTGTAAGCTAATATATCGTACAGATGACAGCGTATTCGATGAATGCACAGTTTTGTACGCCTTTTTTGGTGGATCGAACAGTCGAGATAAAGATGATTTACATATCTATGCCACAGGATTATAATACGAAACATATATTTTTTGCAGGTTGATTCTACGGGTCGAATGGAATAGCTTGTATTATTGCTTATGGAGGTCATGTGTAATGAATCAATTTCAACGTCCGCCACTTGCGGATTGTGTACCGGAGCTGGTGGCTACAGCCAGGGGGGATAAGCCTGCATCTCTGGTCATTCGGGATGGAACGCTCGTAAATGTGACCTCTGGCGAGATCATTCCAAATATGTCGGTTGCTATTCAGGGCAGTCGAATTGCCTATGTAGGTGCCAATGTAGAGCATACGATCGGTGCGGAGACCGTAATTATTGAAGCGAATGGTCGTTATATTGCCCCAGGACTGCTGGATGGGCACTGTCATATTGAGAGCACTCAGCTCACCGTTACCGAGTTCGCCAAAGCGGTGCTGCCGCTGGGAGTTACAGGCGGCTTCTTCGATGCACACGAGATTTCCAATGTATTGGGACTGCCAGGACTTCGGCTCATGCTGGAGGATGCACGGACTACGCCTATGGCAGCCTACATGCAGGTAGCCTCATGTGTCCCTTCGACGAGTGCGGAGCTTGAGACCTCAGGAGCTGCTTTTGGTCCTGCAGAAGTAGCAGAAGCACTGACCTGGGGACCGGATATGATCGGTCTTGGTGAGGTGATGAATTTCCCGGGTGTCGTGTATGGGGATGAGACGATGATCGGCGAAATTCAGGCGACATTGCGTGCAGGCAAGGTTGCAGATGGACATTTCACATGGGCCTCGGATGATTGGCGGCTTCCGGTATATGCTGCAAGTGGTGTCTCGGGGGATCACGAATGCGTCACGCCCGAGGATGTAGCCAAGCGCATTCGACTTGGTATGTACGCTAAGATGAGACAGGGGTCGGCCTGGCATGATGTTGCCGAGACGATCCGTGCCTGTACGGAGATGGGGCTGGATACACGGCGCATGATGCTGGTAACGGATGATCGCAGCGCGGAATCGCTCTTGCATGAAGGGCAGATGGATTATGTCGTGCGTCATGCCATTGCGCAAGGAGTGAAGCCCATTACAGCATTCCAAATGGCTACGCTTAATACGGCTGAGCGCTTCGGGGTGGCTCGGGATATCGGCTCGGTGACACCGGGTTCGATTGCAGATATTATTTTGCTGGACGGTCGATTGGCTGATGTACAAGTGAGCGCTACGATTGCTGCTGGTCAGCTGGTAGCCGAGCATGGTCATATGATCGCGGACTGGGGCAGCTTCCGCTATCCTGATGAGGTGAAGAACACCGTGCGGCTGAAGGCGGAGTTCACCCCGGATCGCCTCACCATTCAGGCCCCGTGCCCGGACGGAGCAGCGGAGGTACGTGTCATCCAGGTGACGGAGAATCACGTAGAGACGAAGGAAGTGCAACGCAAGGTCGCTGTAAGTAATGGTGTGGTCACCGCTGATCTGACCAGTGATCTGTGCAAGATTGCAGTATTCGAACGACATAAGGGGACGGGCGCAGGCTCGGTAGCGTTGGTGACGGGTGTTGGCTTCACGATTCCAGCCGCGATTGCCATGACCGTAGCGCATGATAGCCATAACCTGCTCGTAATCGGAAATGATGATGAACTGATGGCCAAGGCCGCAAATCAAGTCATTGAGCTGCAAGGTGGAGCAGTAGTGTGTACGAATGAAGATGCTACAATATTCCCGTTGCCAATCGCAGGTCTGATGTCCGATGCCCCATTTGCCGAGGTGGCCCATCAGTCGGAGAGCATCAGTCTCGCGCTCCAGCAAGCAGGCTGTAAGCTTAATAATGCATTTATGACCCTGTCGTTGCTCGCTTTGGTAGTGATTCCCGAGATCCGCCTGTCCGATCAAGGGCTCGTTGTCATCGGTGTCGACGGTATCCGCAAGGTGTCCATGTTCATTGGACATGAGCTGGATAGTTAATTCATTTACAAGCGAGTGTTAGTATATGGACGGCATGTGTATGGGGAGTCATACGGTTGACTATGTAGTCTAGGCTGAAGTACGTAATATAAGTTAGAGTATGTAGTGTAGTTGCTGAGAAGGACACCCGGATCTTCAAAGAGAAGGGTGCCTTCTTTTTTTGTGGGCATTGGAATAAAAGAACTACAAGCACTTCGCAAATTCCACATTTTAGGTTATCATGAACAAGGATTAGCTAGTGATATGAGGTTGAATGCTACATTCGGATGGTACAGGGCCCAATAGCTCTTGAATGATACATGGTATGTCCATAAAGTAGAGTAATAATTACATAGGTTAGCTAGTATCTTGAACGAATATGATTTCAGCTTGCTGTTCAACAGCTATTCAGCATAGATCGAAGAATAACAAGCTTAACAGCGGTCAACAGGCTCCCCGCTTGCAGCGGCTCTACATTATAGTTGATCTGGTCAAGCAACTAATTCATTACATTAAATATTATTGGGGGGCATAAGCATGAATAGCTTGAAAGAAACGAATAGCCTAGAAGATACGATATATCAAATGATTCAAAAGCAAGTAGATACCTGGGAGCAGCAGCTCTTGGACGATATTTATGTGTTGTCGTTCTACATTGAATGTGAGGATGATGATCCTAGACAGCCGCGGCTGGTGTTCGGCTATAACACAGAATCTCAGGTACAGAATAGCCTGTCCGATGCATCGGACCCTGCTGAAGCCAGATGGAATTATGCATTTTGGCTGCAAAATGAGGAGATTGTCATTGGCGATAGCTACGACGATGAGGCGTCCGAGACGCTACCGTTGAGAGATCAATGGGTCAAGTCTCTGCCATCATATTATACGGATGAATTGGAAGCAGCAGATTTTAACCAGGCTATGGAGCTGGGTAACCAGATTGTAGCGAATTTCTATGAGCTGGTGAAGGGTGTCATTCAAAGACTGCACGATCAGGGAGACGTACAACGTGTGTTCGGTCGTATCGTCCCATTGCTCATTCATGAGCTGGAATATAATGACGAGATCGCTGAGATGAATACGGCCATTAACCCTGTGGGTAGTGTGAGGGAATTCGTAGCATGGATTGATTCGATGTAAGGTGAGCGTGTTAAATAGTCATTTAGCCATAAAGGCAAAACGTATTACAGAAAAGAAGGGAGCAAGCGATGAAGCAGAAGCTTATTTTGTTTTTTGCTACAGGGGTCCCCTATGGACTGTGTATGGGATTGTTCATGAGAGTATACAGCGACTCATGGCTTGTATCCTCACTGATCTTTGGCGTGGTCTTCGGGCTGTTCATGACAGGGATTGCCTCACTAATCCAGTGGATTAACCTGAAGCGGTTGGGCTATGAGAAGGGGAAGATCCAAGTCCGAAATACCATCGAGCTCGAAGTTGAGGGAACGAAGCAGGAGATCTTCGAGACCTGTATATCTTCATTACGTATGCTCACCCGTACCAAGCTCAAGGAGCATAACCTGGTAAGGGGTACGATTGTCGCAACAACTGGCGTAAATTGGCTCACCTGGGGCGAGGTTGTATCCTTTCAAATGGAGTCGGTGGATGAGCAACGGTGGAGAATTGAAATTGATAGCAGACCCGCACTTCGAACTACAGTGATTGATTACGGAAAGAGTAGAGAGAATGTGTCCCAAATACTAGGGTATTTTAGAGTCTCCAAGCTTTCATTCCAGGTAGTTCGAGATGAGAATGCCATATCTTAGAATTGACCCAGCCACTTAGCCACACAATCTAATAAGCTCAATTTGTAGAAAAGGAAATCGGCGCAGATGAACACTTGTCCAACATGTGATACTACAGAGCTGAAGCAAGCCCATTCTTTCCTAAGCAGACTTATTCTCTCCAGTTACGTTATTTTAGTGGGGTGGGCCTTTAGCGGGGATGTAGGTATTGGCGTAATCATGGCTATCCTTCCAATCATTATTCCCTATCCGTATATCTGTCAACAATGTAATCGGATAGAGTTAGGCCTTGCACCGCAGTGCAGTGTTACTGGGGTGATCGGTGTGAACGACCCATTAAGCAAGATGCTAATTGCATGGGGACCATCCATGCTGGTCATCGCTCTACTGATTAATAGGTTCCCTTATACTGGCCTTGGTAGAATTGTATATCTGCCCACGATTTTATTCACGAATACGGCTCTGATCGGGGCTACTCTGTACATGACTCGCAAGCGGAACCTGTTAATCAAGCTTGTATTGTGGATCGCTTGTACTCTGTTGACTGTATGGCTATCCATTGCATGGTATCCACAGGAATATCTTCCACCAGTCATTGAGCAGTTACGAGGGACTGAGATGAAATGAAGAAGCCTGCAAGGAGGAGAACAGCAGCATGGACAGCCAGCCCGGCAGTAGTGTGACATATACCGAGCAGCATATGGAGCTGGTTCGGCAGGGGCTACGGGCTATACGTGAGTATTGGCAGGGTGCCAATACTGTGGAGAAGCGAAGCCTGCTCTTTTGCCTGGACCGATATCTTGATCCATACTTTGGCTATGAGCTGTCCTTCAAGGAGGAGTTAATACAGCTACTGGAGCGGGAGCTATTCGGCTGCAACGTGCAGATTGTGAAGGAGGATATTCTTCAGCTGCTGAGCGAATACGCGTCTGACAGACTCGATTATCTGGCGGAGCATTTGATGGATATGGATCCTGAGCTACTTCCAGATGCGATTTATGCGCTAGGGCTTACCTTTAATGCGGCTTACCTTCCGATCGTGACCAGGTTTGAGCAGCATGAACAGCCTGTAGTTCGAGCAGCAGCGACACAGGCACTGATTGAATTGGGTAGGAAGCAGGAGTAAAGCGATATATGGCTGTACAACAAAGACGCGCAGTGAGCCCTGACTACAGGACATCGCTGCGCGTTCATTCGTTTGGGTCTATCGGACAATTCTAACCTTATCGCTCGATGGGCCTCGTGTTCTGGATACGTGCATGGGGTGACGTCGTTCGATGTGATGCATAGCTATGTAAAATCATACCGATGACCACCAGCATCATGCCGAACCAGGCTACTGGAGACGGAAGAGGAAGCGACAGGAACAACAGTTCACCAGCCAAGGCAAACAGCACCTCCATAGATTGGGTAGCTTCGACGGAGGCTAGTTTGCGAAGATCTCCGCGCACCAGATCTGTTGCTTTGAAGAACAGAACCGTAGCAATCACCCCGGAAAATAGAGCAACCAGCAGCGCCTGAAGGCTCTGCTCCCTACTGGGCAATCCTGCGGTGGCAAGACCATACAAGGATAGTAGCAGCCAGAAGGGCAGACTGGCGATGGTCATGCCTAGTACCCGCTGGGTGGTATCCAGTCGCCCCCCGCAGAGCTCCATCATTTTACGATTGCCTAGTGGATAGGCGACCGAGGCGAGCAGCACAGGAATGACACCTAGCAGCAGACTTTTCGGTGATATTCCTTGCGCGTGCTCAACCTGCATCAGAACAATGCCCAGAAGAATTACGAGAGACAAGGCAAGGCCTTTAACGGGAATTTTCCCGCGGTGTTGAACAGGGCCGTTACTGGTTAGGATGGTCTCGACAAATAACGGTGCGAGCAAAGTACCAGATATAATCGTCATCTGCCATGTACCCGCAATCAGCCATCCCGGCGAATAGGCCGAAGCAAGGCACAAGGGGGCGTAGAAGAAGCCGAAGCCGACCGTGCTCCATAGTATCCAGCTACCGGGGTTTTTCTTCATTTCTGCTAAAAGAGGACGAAGTCTGTGTCTGAACAGCACCAGGCACAGGAGAAGTGGAAGCATAAACAGATATCTCAACGAAGCGCTCCACACCCAGCTTCCACCTGACTGCTGCATGGATGAATTGAGTACAAAAGTGAAGGCGAAAAAGAAAGACGCAGCTATACCAATAACAATCGGCTTCACATCCATGTCACCTCAGCTCGGATGGCTCAGTCAGGAGCTTTCCGAGACTCAGCCAATTGTCTTCAACGAGACGAGCAACGCGGTCGTATTCCTTAAGCCTGCATGCATCCATGATTTGAAGATGCTGCTCTACCGATTGCAAGCCATTCAAGGTATTAAATTGTGATATTTCCAACCGCTGAATCTTGGGTATGCTACGTTCCAGTGCCAATATAATCTCAGGATTTGCTGCGACATCCAGAAAGACCTTATGAAAGCTCGTATCTGCCTCTACAGCTTGAATTGCATTACCTCGTTCAATGGCATGCTGTAATGAGGCATTGCACTCCTCCAAAGCCTGAATATCTGCGGGCTCTAGTAGAGGAGCTGCAAGTCTGGCCGCCAAAGCGTGTAAGACAGCGACAACGGTAAAAGCGTGCTCAGCCTCCTTCACATGTAATGGAGCAACAAAAGTAGATGACCCCGGAAGCGATCCCACCAGACCTTCATCCTCCAGCTTCTTGAGCGCTTCTCGGACAGGGGTGCGGCTAATTCCGAATTTCTCAGCTAAGTCCTTGTCACTGAGCCGCTCTTCAGGCTGTAGTTCCAGTGTAATGATGGACCTTCTTAACGTGTGATAGACTTCATCACGCAACGACATACGTTGAATGGGCTTAATGATATGTTTATCCATAAAACCAATATATCAGATATCGGTTTTACCAGCAATGAAATCTAAGCAACTCATTCACCAATTTCTTCGTCTACATATAACATCACAGAACTAGGTCATTTTGTTCAGAATGAATGGTATTCATTTGATATAAAAGTAAAAATTTATACAAAATATATAGTTCTAATTTCCTATCAATATGATAAAGGGCCTGAATTTAATGTAATTCACTCTCCATTTTTCGATTATGATGAAAGTAATTTCCATAACATCAATCGACATACTTCTATGGGAATTGACAAGCATTACTTACATCAAATTATCAAATTACGGGAGGCTTTTGCCATGACTACATTAGACAACGGGTTCCTGACACCGGAGGAAGTAGCACAATCATTATTATTTTCAGAGGTTCAGCGAGGTCTCATCGGGGATACGATCCATCTGGTTGCGGCAAATCTGGAGCTCACCAAGGAATACTTCAAGGATATGAATGTTCACTACATCATTCATGCGGACACAATCCATTTGCGCGAGAATTTAGTAGTTCCAGGTAGAAATATCACTATGAATGCTCGCATTATCTGGTCAGATTGCCCAATAACCATTGATACTTCTTATACAAGCAGACCTGTAGAGGACTACGAAAACAATCCGGCAAGATCGGGCACAGCAAAGGAAGAGAAAGGCATGAATGGGGAGCACGGGGCCAACGGTAAAGACGGAGGTCATGGGAGCACAGGTGGACATATTGTATTGGTAGCCGAGCGCTATGAGCTGGGAGGAGAACTCAAGCTGATTGCCAGTGGCGGTCCAGGTGGGCGTGGACAAGATGGCGGCCAGGGGGCAGTAGGAACAGAAGGAGTGGAAGGAAGGGATATCGAGTTCAATCCCAAGCGGCGTTATCTTTTTGGTGCTGCTCCCGGAAAAAATGGTGGGAATGGCGGCAACGGTGGAAATGCGGGGAGATCCGGTAACGGAGGTAATGGTGGCGATATATTTGTGGGCTATGTGAAATCAGCCTCGGAGCACCTGATTATACTGGACAGTGCAGCGGGGCAGCCTGGAGCGGAAGCAGAGCCAGGTAAGGGCAATTCAGGGGGAAAGGGAGGAATAGGTGCTCATGAATTAGAGTTTGTTGTTTTCCCACCAACTTTTGTGCAGAGTGATAAACGTGGCGACAACGGGGCGGATGGCACAGATGGCCAAGATGGGGCGCGAGCTGTTCCCGCTGTACCAGGCAAGGCAGGCCAACTGGCAAAGATATTGATCAAGCATGCTCAATTCCATGGCTCGCCCATCGAGCATGTCTCTATACAGGAAGAATTTATTACATTCTATCAGAACGGGATGCTGTGTGCCTCATTAGAGCAACAAATGCTGACACTTCACAAGGCTAGCGTAGCTTATATGGCCGGCAGTAAAGATACTTTGAATGAAGCTGCTGTCCTGCTGGAATGGCTGATCAACACCTTGCCGGATGAGGAATGGTTCGACAAGATGCGAGCAAGCCAGGTGCAGACCACAGCATTCATGAAGCTATTTCTCACTAGTTCGGTTCAGTGGCTGGCATTGCGCAGTAAAGCGATTATTCTCCTCGCACAATTAGGTGATGGACTGGATTACTTCGGAAACCCATGGAACTGGACGCCCTTAATGCCTTTGAAAGAATATCAGCAGCGCGGAAGCGATCTGATTACAGCGGCGAAGCAGGCTGAGGATCTCTATATCGAGTATATGCAGGCACAAAATAGTCAACACAACCGAGAGGGTGCGCTGACGAAGGCACTGACAATTTCAGCCGACAAGGTTGTTTCAATGGACAAGGAGCGGGCTAAGTCTATAGCGGATCGATCAGAGCTCAAAAACGACATTGACAGCATGCTGGGAAATTTGTTTGAGAAGGAAAAGACATTAGAGACAACCGCAGGTGAGTTCGTGGAGGCATTAAGAAATCAACTGGCGCTTGATTCACTGAAGGCTACCTTCAATCTGGTCGTCAATGGAGTGGCTCTTGTCACTAGCGTAACGCCTGTTATGACCGCAGTGCGCACGGGGGGAGCCATATATTCAGCTGTAAGTAGCTGCTTCGAGTCCAAGGCAAGCGTAGCGATTCGCAATCATAGCAAAGATCCGGAGCAGGTTGAGAAGGAGAAGAAGAAACAAGAAGAGGCCTTAAACAAATCCATCAATATTGTGAAAAAAGGATTTTCCTCTATATATGGTCTATATCAGAGCGGTAGGGAGCTGCGCGATATCGGCGAGCAGATGGGACAAGCCCAAGATAAATTCGGTTATCGTGCCTCCATGTTCAAGATGACTCGAAAGGAATTCGAAAGCATGCTGGAGCCTGTATACAAAAAGGTTCCCGCGGAGAAAGTGGAGAGTTATCGCAATGCCTTCTATGATTATTTGAAAGTGGTGGAGGGCTATCAAGAAAAGGTGCAGAGCTACGGTGCCAAGTTCCTTGAGGAAGAAAAGCTGCTGGCAGATGCCACACGCCTGCGTGCTGAGGATGAGCGTCTTCGTCAGGCTCTGGGTGATCAAGTGGACCCATCGCTACCTTTGTTCCATACGTACATCTTCAGCATGTACAATGATGCCAAGCAGAGCCTGATTGACTTCTTATATCAGGAATATCAGGCGTTCCGTTACATGGTGCTGGGTCATGATCTATTCCCACAGATTCGTGGCAGCCACGTAGCCGAATTAAGCCAGATTCATGCGACGATTACGAATAAAATCATAGATGCAGTGAATCACTCAGAGACGCCAATCCAGACGTATCGCAATATTACCGTGATCTTCAATGAAGCTACTTATCCGGAGCAGTTCCGAGCGCTGCGTGAGCATAGACAGGCGTTCTTCGCCCTGTCCCTGGACAATAAGATTGTGAGGGAGAAAATTGCGGGGAAAGCACATATGACGGCTAGTCAATGCCAGGTTCAGCTGCCGGGTGCGAGGCTTGAATCTGGCAATGTTCATGTGAGATTCACTCACATGGGTTCTTCTACCTTCCTGGACCCGCAGGGAGAGCGATTTGATTTTGTGCATAAGAAAAGCCAGGGTTTTTATGAATATCAGGTCTCAATTACTCCAGCAGTTCCACAAGGTGTGACGGAAAAAATCGAGAGCTATTCGGGAGGCAGTGCAGGAGATGGCCTCGGCCGAATCATGCCGGGATTGTTAGCTTTGTGGTCCATAGAAATACCACTGGAGGACTTGAACAATGATCCGTTGAATAGAGGGGTAGACCTCAAGGATGTGAATAAGATCGTAATGACGTTTGACGGCACCGCTGTAGCTTATACAGGCCGCAAGTCAGTCAAGAGCAATAGTAAGCTTGAAGAATTATCGCTGAAAGGCAAGGCGATACCGGTAGTCGAGGATCATGAAATGTACGTGGCGGGTGCTGCAGCATCTCCTGAATATAAGGTGTCGGAAGCTATCATTATTGAATTGTAGATCTCATAATTGCGATTGCAAGACCTATGATTGTGATTGCAAGATCTATGATTGCGATATTAGCATTGATGACAAGAAGAAAAGCTCAGCGGTTGCGCTGAGCTTCTTCATGTCCAATCGTAAAGACTGGGCAGGGGGTAATACATAGACACCTTGTCGTTTATGGACGTACAGGGTAATAATCTCCATTCAGGCAGATGATGAAATTCTGCGCAATGAAGGGCTGCATGTTGTTATGGGGCTGCGACCCACCGACTGCCCCTAAGGTCATGGGAGACATCTGGGCAGCAGGAGTAGAGTTATACAAAAGCGGCTGCGGCAAAGTAGGAGCAGGCTTGGGAGCTTGCGCCCAGTAGCTGTCTGTTGGGCTGTTCTGATTACCATTCACAGCTACTGCTTGAGCAGTATGGGTATGATTAGGTGTCTGAGATAAGACCAGCGTAACCTGTGCTGACCCTGTCTTGGCCCCTATGATATGATGCGTAAGACCAACGCCTTGACCCTGGTGCAGGACTGCGGAGCCCATGAGATTAGGAAGCGCAAATGTAGTTTTTCCGTCTCCTCCATATTGGAAGCCAATGATGGAATAGAGAGCGGTATAATCGGTAATCTTGAGCAATTGACCATTGCACAGAGCCCAGTCGCGGGGTGCATAATTGCCAGAGAAAATTCGAATCTCGCCAGTAAATGCGTCAGCCATGTACGTACCTCCTTATAATTACTTCAACCTCTTGAGGGGTAGATCCCTGTAGTAGCAATAGCGTAGACCAGTACGAGATAAGGCTGCATATTATCGTGGGCGGATGAGCTCCCCGATTCTTTGATGCTTCCAACGGCCATTTGTGTAGCATTTCCCCCGGTTGTGCCTGCAGTTGTCTCATTCTGACTGAAGGAATCTGCTACAGCGGACCAGGTATTTCCATTGGGAGAAGCCACTTTTGGAGCTTCAGGGCTTGAGAATACCTGATGTGTATGCTGTGGAATCTCATTAACGGTCAGTGTGTGCGAAGCCTCTCCCTGAGAAGTACCGAGAGGAATGCTGGTGGATACATGAATAGGCGTGCGTCCACGATAATCAGGGAGCGCAAAAGTTGTTCGGCCGTCACCTCCATACACATTGGAGAGAATGGAGTATAGTGCTTGGTTCATATTAATTTGAAGAATTTGACCTTCACAAGCGGCCCATCCCTTGGGGATGGCATTGTAGGGAAACAGTCTAATTTCGCCTAGGAACGGCTCCATAGTATGACCTCCTAATAAAAGTGGTTAAGTCTGTTGGAACTCATTTTTCCACTGATGAACTATTGTAAAATCGTTGTTAAAGGAATTTAAAAAAGAACTGTCTAGAATTGAGATGGATATATACCCTCTAAGCAGATGATGAACGAGATAGCAGTAGATGGCATCATGTTATCATGGGGCTGGTTGCCACCGACGCTACTAACGGTACTAGCATTCATATTGACCGTAGCCGTCGGGGTCCCTGAAAAATAAATTTTACGAGGGGAATCTCCCCATAATGCATTCTCTGGACTGTCCAACTTGTCTGTCGCACCTGTCCAAGCGTTAGCGATATGAGTATGTGCTGGAAGGTTAGATGCATTCAAAGTAGCAGTCTCACTGCCTGCTTTTTGTCCTATTATATAGGTCTGACTACGGTGCACGGCTACTCTGCCCTGCAGATCAGGAAGCGCAAAATTGGTCTGCCCATCTCCACCATAAGTGGTACCAATCAGACTAAATAATGCTTCATTCGCACTAATCAGAAGCAACTGACCGTTGCATAATGCCCATCCCTCTGGAGCAAAGTCGCCCGCAAACAGGCGGATTTCACCCAAGTATCCTTCACCCATCTAACACACACCCTTCTTCATCAATGTTTGGATTGGTCGTTGTTGTTGTGTAGGTGGCTCCACTCCAAGATGTGGTGCAACCCGGAGCTGCTCACATGCCGAAAGCCTAATCTATGATACAGCCGCGCTGCGCTGCTCATAGGAAGCACACTCAGTTGAATAGCTGCTTCTGCTCTGCGGGCGTGCTCTTGCAGCTTCTGAATCAAGCTAGAGCCAATTCCTTGATTACGATACTCCGGAAGCAGCGAGATATCGATAAGTAACCACCGATTACCGTGACAGCTGGTATACAGCTGACCGACAGGAACTTGCTGCTGCTGTACAATCTCCCGAAGTGCACTCGGGTAAGCCGCCGTATAGGACATGGTCTGTGCCCTCCATTGCATGCTAAGGAATGCTTGCTTCTCCTGCTCTCCCCATCCCCAGCTCAACAATTCATCTTGACGCGTTGAGGAGTAGAGTTGAAACAGAAAGAGTTCATCGTCGGGCTTGGCAGTAACAGTAGTGATCATATAGAGTCCTCCTATCAGGCTGACTGTCAACGGAAAGGTTACTATATGATGTTTATATCAGAATATGTTGGTAATTGTCATTAAGAATTTGGAAATTTACCTCGAATTACGAAGAGTTGAAGTTATTTTCATCTATTAATGTAAAATAATATACAACATACATAGGTCTTTAGTCCCTTATCGAAGGAAAAATGAACCAAATTTCGTGTTACGCATGACTGATTTTCCTTTATACTGAGAGTGATTTCCATATCCAGCATTTGGTCTACTTCTCAGGGAAATTACATAGTTGTATGAAGCAGATTCAATGAAAGAGGAGGGTGAAAGCGATTGTTTGTAAAAGAAAGAAAGGTGTAAGAAGTGTCATCCGGGCTACGCTAGCCATTGTCCTGCTAATTCACTCCTTGGGCCTGTTCGCATGGGCGCCAAAGGCGAGTGCTTCAACATGGGTTAACGCGAAACAGGTCCCGAACAGCTTTCAAACGCTGACGGAATATGGTGGAGGCACGTGGATGTCCTTGGGGTATTTCCTGGATTATCATCTCTCCACAGATACGACAACGTGGACTGAATATAATCTGGGTATAGCGCTTGAACCGAAGAATCTCAAGTACTTGAATTCGACCTGGTATCTTACGGGCTCGAAAGGCGTACTCAGAACGACGACTCCTCAAAATTCCTCATCATGGGCACCTGTTCATGCCTCATTGAATAATACGCTGATTCAGGACATGGTCTATAATCCTGCTGAGGACCGTTACGTTATGGTAGGAGGAGACAGAGTATACTCTTACATCGGCAATGCAGCGCCTGCGGTGGTATTTACAGGGAGTAACGGCTTGGATTTTTACAGGCTAGCGTATGGTGATGGTGTGTATGTAGCCACGACCTATACGGAGTATCAGCCAAGCCGAATCTATCGGTCTGTTGATGCAGTGAATTGGAACCTGGTCTATACTGCACCATCAGATCAGGTGATTACGGACATAGTCTACGGCAACAACAGGTTCGTAGCTGTAGGAGACAAAGGGAAATCCTATGTCTCCAGTGACGGTGTGGTATGGACTCAGAATAATGCTGTGAGTAACACACTAGCGTTGAATTCAGTCATTTTTGTCGCAGGACAGTTCTACACGGCAGGTCAGCTTGAAAAAGTGGCAGTATCCACGGATGGGCTAACTTGGCAGGAAAATCCAGGCAACAGTGGAATCATGGCTGATTATGCAGACATTGCTGTGGTAGGCGGAAAAGCGGTAGCCGTGGGTTACACACAGGATTTCACGACAGGTATTATCAATACGACGACCTTGGCAGCCGTACCTATTGTGAACAGCGTGAGTGTTACTCCAGGCACAGCAAGTGTGGTGCAAGGATCGAGCGAGCAGCTGACCGCGACGGTTGACGTAAGCGGTGGAGCAGCCGACACCGTGACGTGGAGCAGCAGTGACCTGACGGG
>NZ_KE384534.1:423114-655039 GCF_000426545.1 Paenibacillus massiliensis subsp. panacisoli DSM 21345
ACAGTGACAGAAGCACCTGTGGTAAACAACGTGACAGTCACTCCAGGCACAGCAAGCGTGGTGCAAGGATCGAGCGAGCAGCTGACCGCGACGGTGAACGTCAGTGGTGGCGCAGCGGATACGGTGACGTGGAGCAGCAGCGACCTGACGGGCAATGTGTTGGTGAGCAACACGGGCCTGGTAACCGTGTCTGCAACAGCGACACCGGGTCCGTACACGATCACGGCGACGTCCACGGAAGACAGCAGCAAGCAAGGCGCAGCAACGATCACAGTGACAGCCGCCCCAGCGGTGAACAGCGTAACGGTGAGCCCAAGCACAGCCAATGTGGTACAGGGAGCAACGGAACAGCTGAGCGCGACGGTGAACGTGAGCGGTGGCGCAGCAGATACGGTGACGTGGAGCAGCAGTGATCTAACGGGCAATGTGTCGGTGAGCAACACGGGCCTGGTCACCGTGTCTGCAACAGCAACACCGGGTCCGCACACGATCACGGCGACGTCTACAGAAGACAGCAGCAAGCAAGGCACAGCGACGATCACGGTGACAGCCGCCCCAGCGGTAAACAGTGTAACGGTGACTCCAGGCACAGCCAATGTGGTGCAGGGAGCAACGGAACAGCTGAGCGCGACAGTGAGCGTCAGTGGTGGCGCAGCGGATACGGTGACGTGGAGCAGCAGTGATCTGACGGGTAACGTGTTGGTGAGCAACACGGGCCTGGTAAGCGTGTCTGCAACAGCGACACCGGGTCCATACACGATCACGGCGACGTCTACGGAAGATAGCAGCAAGCAAGGCACAGCGACGATCACGGTGACAGCGGCCCCAGAGGTTCCAGCGGTGAACAGCGTAACGGTGACTCCAAGTACAGCAAATGTAGTGCAGGGAGCAACGGAACAGCTGAGTGCGACGGTGAACGTCAGTGGTGGCGCAGCTCAGACGGTGACGTGGAGCAGTAGCGATCTGACGGGTAACGTGTTGGTGAGCAACACGGGCCTGGTCACCGTGTCTGCGACAGCGACGCCAGGTCCGTACACGATCACGGCGACGTCCACGGAAGACAGCAGCAAGCAAGGCACAGCGACGATCACGGTGACAGCCGCACCTGAGGTTCCAGCGGTGAACAGCGTAACGGTGAGCCCAAGTACAGCCAATGTGGTGCAAGGATCAACGGAACAGCTGAGTGCGACGGTGAACGTCAGTGGTGGCGCAGCTCAGACAGTGACGTGGAGCAGTAGCGACCTGACGGGTAACGTGTTGGTGAGCAACACGGGACTGGTAAGCGTGTCCGCGACAGCGACACCGGGTCCGTATACGATCATGGCAACGTCTACGGAAGACAGCAGCAAGCAAGGCACAGCGACGATCACAGTGACAGCGGCCCCAGAGGTTCCAGTGGAGTACACGGTGCATGTTGCTAATCAGGCTGGAGGTACAATCACAGTTAATCCGACAACTGCTTCTGCAGGAGTCCCCATTACAGTGTCCGTTGTGCCTGAAGCTGGTAAGCGACTTCAACCAGGCTCCCTGAAGTACATTTTCGACTTGGAAGCTTTCACAATTAGCAATGGCTCATTCCTAATGCCAGCGGGAGACGTAACAGTAACTGCAGAGTTCGAGGATATTGGTGAACAGACTTCAGAGCTCGCTATTGCTGCACCTGTATTTGATCAAGTTCGGGCTGGATATACACGTCCTGCAGCAAGACCGCTGCTGATGACCAATGCCGGCAATACCATGGCGGTAATCGAGAGTGTATACTCCAGTGATTCTAATTCCTTTGCGCTTCATACGGGTGCTACCAATATAGGGTCAGGTGAGACGATTGACAGTTGGACAATTCAGCCGATAGCTGGGTTGACTGCAGGCACATATTCGACTGTAGTAAGTGCCGTCTATGGAGAAGGAGCTATTGCTACAGCTACCGTTACCTTTGTCGTCCTGCCAAGACGCTCTGGTGGGGGGAGCAGTGAAGATGGAGGTTCAACAACACCTGTACCGAATTCTCCAGGGACGAGTGATCCAACTCCAACAGAGCCATTACCAAATGGTGTTCCGGTGCTCGTGAATGGAAGAGCTGAGAATATCGGAATGTTGGACACAACAACTGTCAATAATCAGACGATCACTACGATTACACCTGATTCTGTTAAGCTACTTGAGTGGCTAGAGCGGGAAGGGAATAACGCAGTGGTAACGATTCCGGTACAGGTAGACTCGGATAGGACTACGGCTGTACTCAACGGAGGCATTGTGCAACAGCTGGCAGAGCGATCTGCTGTACTGGTATTCACAACTCCTAGTGCTTCCTATCAATTATCAGGCAGCCAATTACCATGGGGTGATATAGCAATTGACTTAGGTGCAGCTGCCAACCTTGCAGACGTAGACTTTAAGCTTACGATTGCCAAGGCCAGCCCAGCGGATAAGAATCTGCTGCAGGCTGCTTCTAACCAAGCAGGCACTACCTGGCTGGTGGAGCCGGTTCATTTTACGATGACAGCTACCTACAAGAATACTACTACGGATATCAATCGCTTTAGTAGCTATGTTAGACGAGACCTGCTTATTCCAGACACGGTTAATCCGAATCAGATTACGACTGGAGTAGTGGTAGGACCAGATGGCTCTATCCATCATGTACCTACTTATGTACGGCAGCAGGACAGTCAGTATTACGCGGTCATTAACAGCTTGACGAACAGTATGTATTCCTTGGTGTGGCATCCTGTTACCTTCCCGGACACAGTCAATCACTGGGCGGAGAATGCCATTTCTGATATGGGCTCCCGAATGATCGTTACAGGAGTCGCTCCAGACAGATTCGAGCCGAACCGGTATATTACCCGGGCAGAATTTGCAGCAATGGTGGTCAGAGCACTGGGATTGACTCCAGGCAAAGGGGATACATCCTTTACAGATGTGCAAGCATCCCAATGGTTCGCAGGATATGTACAGACCGCACGTGAGTACCAACTAATCGAAGGATATGAGGATGCTCGATTTGCTCCGCAGGACCATATTACTCGTGAGCAAGCGATGACGATCATGTCCAAAGCGATGGTTCTCACGGGTATTCAAACGACAGCATCTCAGGAGCAAATAGAAGCCGAACTGGCATCGTTCAAGGATCAGTCCTCCATAGCAGGCTATGCAAGGGCGCATATGGCTGCCAATCTGTCGCAGAATATTGCCAAGGGCCGGTCAGCTTCGACGCTTGCACCTAAGGGCCAAATTACTCGTGCAGAAGTAGCGCAGCTGCTTCAGAATTTGCTTCAGCAATCCGAACTTATTCAATAGAAGCTAACTATGAAAGATAAGTAATTATGGAAGCTAAGTGTTCAGGGCCAGACTGTATGTCTGGTCCTTTTCTATACCTTTCAATAAGATATAATGAAGAAGTACGAGAGGTCTTTCTTTACTTTCCAGCAGAGCCAGCATGTTACGTACCATTTATGATGTAAGGAGTCATCCTTATAGAAGGAGTATCTTTGCAGGATAGAAGAAGTATCATTTCAGGTGTGGAGCACGCTAAGGCACCTGAGACTAGGAGGGATTCGGATGGAATCATATTGGAATAAGCGCTTCACACAGTCAGGGATGATCTGGGGGACCGAGCCCAGCGCTACGGTATTTCACGCGATCGAGCTATTCAAGGCCAATGGCGTTCAGCGGGTTCTGGTTCCGGGGGCGGGCTATGGCAGGAACAGCAAAGCTTTATCCGCATATTTTCAGGTAACGGGCATCGAACTGTCAGCTGAGGCTATTCATCTGGCCCGTCAGTGGGACACAGCCAGTGATTACATTCAGGGCTCTGTACTTGAACCTGTAACGACTCCACAGCAGTTCGATGCCATCTATTGCTATGATGTACTACATTTATTTTTGGAGACCGAGCGGCAGGAGTTCGTTTCGCGCTGTGTTGATTATGCAAGAGATGGTGGCATGCTATATTTCACGTGCTTTTCCGATGAGGATAAGCATTATGGTGTTGGTAGGCAGTTGGAGAAGAATACATACGAATATACAGATGGGAAGTACGCTCATTTTTTTAGTGAAAAGGATTTGGAAGAGCACTTCGCCGGCCTGCACATCCTGGACACAGGAACTAGCCACGAGACGCTAACCTATCAGGGCAACCGTACTAAGGAATACACCCTCAGATACATTTTGGCTAAGAAGATCGACACATAAAATCGACATGTAATCTAGAAGATTATGCCTGAACACAAGTTCATACCTCTTTCTGATCTCTTTTCCATTGCTCATGCAAATACCAAACCCGTGTCCATAGCTCATCCCGCTCCATGGAGCTATAATGAATCAGCTTCTCATGAAACACATCGCCGAGCACCTCCAGCCATTTTGATTTAGTCACTATCTCTGTTTTCTCAATATGCGCACCCTCCCGTTTTTTCCAGATGCACCCTCTTAATTCATTGCTCCCTTGAGCGTGTCTGTTACGAACCAGAAATAAATTGATCCAGGGAGAATCCGGAGAGAGACTGTATATTTCATGCTTGGGCACAAACTCCTCAATACTTTGGAGTCCTTCACGCTCGTAATCCACACCAACAGATGAACCCAGAGGATCATGAACCATTCTCCATCCGCTCGGATCAATTGTGGAAGGGACAACCTGATATTGGAAGGGGCCTTGCGTATAACTACCGGAACGGACAGGAAGAGGCCTATACGGCATATCTCCAAGTCCAACGTCAGCAATCCATAGCTCCTCCTCCTGTTGTTCTGTCATGAGGGCTACGGTCAGACCGAGATGGAAGGAATTAATTCTTGGTTCCTGTCCAAAAGGCTGAACGCCTGCTCTATGCCATGAGACATTATAGCCGAGAGTGCGTAGAAGCTCGCCAAAAGCCCCGTTCAAATGAAAGCAGTATCCACTTCTTCCCCCGGTCATTAGGTGAACGGAAGACTGAAGATCAATTGGCATCGGCCTGCCAGTGATGATATCTAGCGTCTGCCAGGAAATGTTCTCTATATGTGCCTGATGCAATTTGCACAGGTAAGAAAACGAAGGCGGTTCTATATCTGTGATTCCTAGTCTTTTTAGATATGATTTTGTTTCTTCTTTTTTCAACATGCTATTCTCCTTTGTGCGGGCTCCGCTGGCGGAAGACGATTTACTGTACGTCATTATAATAAATGAATTTCTTTCTAGATAACTATTGCTTTTTGCACCATCTGTACTGGTACAGAAATGGTGAAGTCAAATTTGATCGTTTTCGTTTGATGTAGGATAATATTTCCTAATCTTCTTTGATACAATGGGAACTAAATGGGAGGGAATAGTGTGCTGAAACCTAAAAGAATTATGCCTGGTTCGAGAATTGCCATCATATCGCCGTCAAATGGTTTACCTCATCTATTTCCAGATATTTATGAGCTGGGACTCAAAAATCTCCAAGAACTTATGGGGCTTGAAATTGTTGAAATGCCGACGGCAAGAATGTCTCCTGATGATCTGTATCGACATCCACAGTTACGTGCGGAGGATATTAACCAATGTTTTCGCGATGAGACAATTGATGGTGTAATAACCTCTATTGGCGGATATGAGTCCATAAGGATTTTGCCTTATTTAGATAAGGAGGCCATCATGAATAACCCGAAGTTTATCATGGGTTTTTCAGATGCAACCACCTTTTTGGCGTATATCAATCAACTAGGAATGGTTACTTTTTATGGTCCATCCATTATGGCTGGAATCGCTCAGATCAGGAATCTTCCTTCTGAACATCTCGAGCATCTAAGGGCTATGCTCTTCTCGGATGATTTTCCGTATTACTACGCCCCGTATCCCCAATGGACAAATGGATATCAGGACTGGAGCAGACTTGAGACACTTGGGGAGTGCAAGGAGTTCCATGACAATGAGAAAGGTTGGTCTTTTTTACAGGGGGATTCCGCACAGAAAGGCACGCTATGGGGCGGTTGCATTGAAGTGCTCGAATTTATGAAAGCTACCGAATTCTGGCCTGAACGATCATTCTGGCAGGATAAAATACTAATCTTCGAAACTTCAGAGGACAAGCCTTCACCTGATCAAGTAGGCTATATGCTCCGCAACTACGGAATGCAGGGAATATTCACCCAAATCCAAGGTGTTATGTTTGGTAGAGCCAAGGATTATACGGACGAAGAGAAGCAGCGATTGAATGAAATCATTGTAAATGTGATCAAGGATGAATTCGGGGCTGATCATATAGCGATTGTAGTGGATCTTGATGCGGGGCATACGGACCCGAAGCTGATCTTGCCTCTGGGAGGTCGAATCGAGCTACGTCCTGGGACTCAAGAGATTATTCTTCTTGATTGTCCGTTCAGGGAGTCCTAATTAACTCTACATGGGGGACTAGAAATCAAAGGAGCGTTCCTTAGCGCCCTGCTAGTTCGTACTACTCTCGCACAGGAGGGGGCCATTAGAGGTGCACTGTTTATTAAAGGAGGAGCAGCTATGCTACAGCATATGAAGGTTATTGTCACGGGAAGTGGCTCAGGAATAGGAAAGGCTATCACCTTGCAATGCCTCCAAGAAGGTGCGGCAGTGATGGCATGTGATATCAATGAAGATGCGCTAACCAAGCTTCAGGCCGATGCAAATACGGAGCAGCTATCTACGTACAGGCTGGACATCAGCGCATACGAGGACGTGAGTTCATTCTTTGCTTACATATCTGAGAAGCACCCCGATGTGAACGGCTTAGTGAACAATGCAGGCATTTACTTAGGTAAGTCATTATTGAACTATACACCTAACGAAATGGCCAAGGTGATGAACGTAAATGTTATGGGGAGCGTGTATGTCTCACGTTGCTTTGGTGAAATGCTGTTACAGCAGCAGCGTCAAGGAACGATCGTTAATATGTCCTCTGTATCCGGGTTGGAAGGAAGCTCAGATGCCGTCTACGGGATGTCCAAAGCAGCCATTCTAGGGCTAACCAAGAGCTGTGCTATGAACTTTGCCCCATATATCCGAGTGAATGCGGTAGCCCCAACGATGGTAGATACTAGCATGATGGAGGAGATCCCTGTATGGAGAAAGGAAGAATATTTAAATCACCAACTGATTAAACAGCCGCTAAGCCCCGAGAGTGTTGCTGATACAGTGATTTTTTTATTATCAGACAAATCGAGGCACTATACCGGTGCTACCTTCGATATTAATAATGGCGGTTATCTTAGATAGATGACCGCTTCATAGCGGAAACAGAAATCCCTTGTCTCAAATGCTTGCAATTTCAAGAAAGCAATGATATATTGGTTCGTGTAAACGTTTTATTTTGCGAGAGTACCCGGGACATTGTATGACAATGATCTTTCGCGAGATAAGGATCATAGGCTATATATGGACGCATATGATCTAAGTAAGCTATAGCATGTTCATTCAGCTGGAATAAGTATAATCAATTAAGCATATATCATTAATGCACAGAGCTGTGCATTCCATACATCATATCCAATCTGGCGTGTTACTGTTCGGCAGGCAAGACCTGAATTGGGTAGTGAGCATTTTATGTTCCTACCCTCTTTAGGTCTTTTTTTATTCTCTATTTTCCGGAAAGTGAGTGTTGAAGCATGCATTATAAAGAGACAGCCCGCGCCATACTCGATAAGGTGGGCGGACAAGGCAATATCAGCAACGTCATCCATTGCTCTACTCGTCTACGCATGAATCTTCGCCAGCCGGAGCTGGCGAAGACAGAGGAGATCAAAGCACTGGACGGTATCATGGGTGCAGTCAATAGTGGTGGGCAATATCAAGTGATTGTAGGGAACGATGTTGGTTACGTCTATAATGAACTAATAAAGATGCTGGATGTGAATCCAGATGCAGCCTCGCAGGGGGCGACCCAGTCGGATCGTAGCCTCAAGGGATTATTCAACAGCTTTGCGAGCATGATTGCGGGGATATTCCAGCCGATTATTCCAGCGATTGCAGCCTCAGGGATGCTGAAAGCATTGCTATTGTTGTTGACGGTAACTGGCGTGATGTCCAAGGAAAGTCAGACATATCTTATTCTAAGTCTGATCGCTGACTCAGCCTTCTACTTCCTGCCGATACTACTAGCCTTTACCAGTGCGCAGAAGTTCAAGGCCAATCCTTTTGTGGCGGTAGCTCTTGGTGGTGTGCTGCTGCATCCGAATCTGATCAGTATGTTAGGAGGGGACGCACCTGTATCTTTCTTGGGATTACCGGTGCCGGCCGTCACGTATTCGACCTCGGTTATTCCGATCATATTGACCGTATGGTTCATGTCCTATGTTGAACGATTTGCGGACAAAATCTCGCCAGGGCCTGTGAAGATATTCCTGAAGCCGCTGATCACAATCGTCATTGTAGCGCCAATCGCTCTGATTGTGTTGGGGCCACTTGGCAACTATGCAGGTACTGGCTTATCCGCGGGCGTGGTATGGATTCAGGAACGAATCGGTTGGCTGACCGTAGTCATTTTGTCGGTATTGATGCCGATCATCGTAATGTTCGGTATGCACAAGGTACTGTACCCGATTATCTTTGCAGCTATCGCTTCGCCAGGTTATGAGACGCTAGTGCTCATTGCCATGCTGTGCTCGAATATGGCACTAGGAGCAGGCGCTATGGCTGTTACTGTCAAGACTAAGGACCCTAAGCTGAAGCAAATTGCTCTGCCAGCAGGAATCTCCGGCTTGTTCGGTATTACTGAGCCTGCATTGTATGGTGTGCATTTACGGCTCAAGAAGACTTTATTCGCCAGTATGATCGGCGCGGCTGCGGCAGGATTATACGCCGGATTGGTGAATTTGAAAGCCTTCGCGGCGGTTGGACCTGGACTGGCATCCTTGCCGATGTTTATCAGTGAAGATAGCTCGAATCTGGTGAACGCGCTAATTACGTCAGCAATATCCATTGTGGTAACATTTATCGCAGTATATGTGATTGGGTTCAAGGATGAGGCTTCAGCAACGACCGCTGAGCAGCCGTCTGGTAACGCCAGTGGATCTCCTGCCCATACCACAGGAGTCACAGCAGCAGCTGAGATGTCCCAAGTGCGGAGCAAGAACATTAAGTCTCGAAGTGTTGTGTTTGCACCAATCGAAGGGATAGCATTACCGCTGAGTGAGGTGAAGGATGAAGCCTTTGCCCAGCAAGCTATGGGACAGGGGATGGCGATCAGGCCCCATCAGGGTAGAGTGGTAGCTCCTTTTGACGGTACAGTAGAGACAGTCTTCAAGACCAAGCATTCCATCGGATTGAAGTCTGTAGACGGGGTAGAGCTGCTCATCCATGTAGGACTGGATACGGTCAAGCTGAAGGGAGAGCACTTCAACGTCCATGTCCAGGAAGGCGATACCGTTCGTCATGGTGATCTGCTGATAGAGTTCGACCTGAATGCCATTGAGGCCGCAGGCTATGATACGACAACGCCAGTCATTATAACGAATGCAGGCACTTACCTGGAGGTGCTCGGACACGGAGCCGGGGATGAGATCGGGCCGGACAAGCCCCTGATCACGGCATTCTGACACCAGGAGAAATCAGCCTAGAAAGTGAGAGGTCATAGGATATGAAAGTCATTAAGATTCTCAATTCGAGTGTTGTGCTTGCGAGGCGTGATGACTACAAGGAAGTCATCGTGATGGGGAAGGGCATCGGATTCAAAAGCAAACCGGAGGATGAAATACAGGAGCATGAAATCGAGAAAATATATGTCCTTGAGAATGAAAGTATTTCCTCCGATCTGACTGCATTAATGAAGGAGACGCCGAAGGAATACCTGATCGTGGCGGACGAAATCATATCCTATGCCAAGCAAGCCTTATCTAGGGAACTGAACGAGCATTTATACCTGTCCCTGACGGATCACCTGTATATGGCGGTCAAACGTTACAAGGAAGGTATGACCTTGCAGAACCGTATGCTGTGGGAGATCAAGAAATTTTATCCACAGGAATTCGGGATCGGGCTTCATGCCTTGGAGCTAATGGAGCAGCATCTTGGTGTTGCTCTTCCCGAGGAGGAGGGCGCCAATATTGCCTTCCATCTGGTGAATGCGTCACAGACCGAGGATAACATGAACCAGGTGCTGTTGATGACAAATACCGTTAAGGACATTCTGAATATCGTCAAGCTTCATTTCGGCATTGAGCTGGATACGACGAGCATTAACTACTCTCGATTTCTGACGCACTTGCAGTTCTTCGTCCAGCGTCTGTTGGAGCAGAAGATGCTAGAGTCCCAGGATCATGATCTACTTGGGCAAATTATGAGCAAGTACCCGGAGGAAGAGCTGTGTACAGAGTCCATTCGACGTTATATTGAAGCGAGATTCGGCTACCATATTTCCAGCGAAGAGACGATGTACCTGATCATCCATATTAACCGCGTCATTAGCAGGTAATGAGCTACTCGACTCTTAGAATGGTTCAGTTGACAACAATAGAAGCAGACATGTAGATATTTAAGGAGGAGACAGACATGGCAGAGATCACCAGAACATTTCCTAAGGATTTTTTGTGGGGAGGAGCCATTGCGGCTAACCAGGCAGAGGGAGCCTGGAATGTAGATGGAAAGGGGATATCCACAGCGGATATTGCGATCTTCAAGAAAAATGTCAGCAAGCAGGACTATAAGAAGCATCAAGCCATCACGGAGGAGCAGATTCAGCAGGCGCTAGAGGATGAATCCGACAGAGATTATCCAAAGCGTAGGGGGATCGACTTCTATCATCGCTACCCTGAGGATATGGCCTTGTTCGGAGAAATGGGGATCAAGACTCTTCGTATTTCCATAGCCTGGACGCGGATTTTCCCGAAAGGAGACGAGCTTGCGCCGAATGAAGCCGGGTTGCTGTACTATGATAACGTGATTGATGAAATGCACAAGCATGGAATTGAGCCGCTGGTGACCTTGTCTCATTATGAAATGCCCATGCATCTCGTTAATGAGTACGGTGGTTGGACAGATCGCCGCGTAGTGGATTTTTTCGTCCGCTTCTGTAAAGTCGTATTCCAACGTTATTCAGGCAAGGTCAAGTATTGGCTTACCTTCAACGAGATCGACAGTCTTGTACGGCATCCATTCACGAGTGGGGGGATTGTACCGGACCGTTTCGACAATGTCGAGCAGGCTGTATACCAGGCGTTGCATCATCAATTCATAGCAAGTAGTCTCGCTGTGAAATATGCCCATGAGCTGATTCCAGGCTCTCAGATCGGCTGCATGCTTACTCGGCTGCTGACATACCCGCATACCTGTGATCCGCAGGATGTGCTGGCTGCCTACCGCAACAATCAATTCAATTATTTCTTCACTGATGTACAGGTGCGCGGAGCTTATCCGCGGTACATGGACCGTTTCTTCCGCGAGCGTGGAATTGTCATCAACAAGCTGGAGGGGGACGATGAGATTCTGCGTACCCATCCGGTAGACTTTATCTCCTTTAGCTATTACATGTCCCTGGTAGCCAGTGCCAATAGCGAGGGATTGGAGAAGGTAAGTGGCAATACCACAGGTGGGGTCAAAAATCCGTACCTGCAGACGAATGATTGGGGCTGGCAGATTGATCCGGTTGGCCTGCGGTTATCGCTGTGCGACCTGTACAATCGTTATCAGGTGCCCTTGTTCATCGTGGAGAACGGGATCGGTGCCTATGACCAGATTGAAGAGGACGGCAGCATACAGGATGAATATCGGATTGCTTATTTCCGCTCGCACATCGAACAGATGCATGAAGCGATCTTGGACGGAGTAGAGCTTATGGGCTATACGAGTTGGGGAATCATTGATCTGATCAGCTATTCTTCCTCCGAGATGGAGAAGCGCTACGGCTTTATCTATGTAGACCAGGACAACGAGGGGAATGGAACCCTGGAGCGCAAGCGGAAGAAGAGCTTCTATTGGTATAAAGATGTCATTGCGAATAATGGATTGGTTCCACACATTACAGGGTAGAGATAACGAACTTTACTTGGATAAAAAAAGATGAGTATGATCGTCCTGAAGCAGAAGGTCGAGAGCGGAAAAATGTAGCACATCCGCTCTCGACCTTTGTTCCATACTAGAGAAATTTCTATAATTAGTAGTTTCGTCATGTGATTTAATAAGGTAACAGTTGATTTAATAAGGTAACAGTATGCACACAAGTAGCGGAGAGGACGAAGCAATTCCAAAGAAGCGGCAGCGTTCGCCTTTGTCCCCGAATTGTATCCGCTATAAAATTTATAATTGGAATTTCGGGGACAACAGTGATCGGAGGAATGGTTCGTTCTGTTCTCGGAGCGCCTTTGCTCCGCTGCCTTATCGCCTCGTTTTCTCACTATCTTATTGTCTCACCACTAAACTATGCGACTACTCACCACTACATCACTACGCGCCAACCGTATACTATTATTGATTTATCCCTTAACAGCCCCTGAGGTAAGACCTCCTACAATATATTTCTGTCCCAGGAGGAATACGAGCAGCACAGGCAGAGACGTAAGCACGATATCTGCACTGACCAGGTTCCACTGCGCACTGAATTGCCCAAAGAAATTGTACACGGCCAGCGTCATCGGCCACATATCGACCGTATTGAGCATATACAGCGGAGCGGTGAATTCATTCCACACACTCAGGAAGTTGAGGACAAAGACGGTCACCAGTACAGAGCCCAGCAGCGGCATAATAATTTTCCAGAATAGCTTAATGCCGTTGCAGCCGTCCATAATCGCAGCCTCATCCAGCTCCTTGGGGATGCCTGACACGAATGCATACGTAATAAATAGAGAGATCGGGATCCCCATAGCTGTGTAGAGCAGGATCATGCCCAGATGGGAATTGATCATGCCGAGCGTCTTCATGACCTCCATGAGCGGAATGTAGTTCAGCGGCAGGGTAATGCCGAGAATCAGGAAAAAGTACAGAAAGTTGCTGAGCCTGGAGTGATTACGCGAAAGTGTAAAGGCCGAGAACGCTACTACAAATACCAGCAGCAAGGAGGACGAGGTCGCATGCAGCAGGCTGTTCAAGAAGGATTTGCCCAGATGCCCTTGCTCATAGACAATCTGATAATTCTCGAATATAAATTTTTCAGGCAAGCTTAGCTTCAGCACCTTCGCCTCGGCGTCCGACTTGAATGAATTCAGCACAATGACCACGAAGGGAATGAGCACGATCAGGCTCAGAATCCAGGCGAGCGCATTCAGTCCGATGGAGGTAAGCCTTTTACGCCATTGCATCTACAATTCCACCTTTCTGCTCATCAAGCGGATAATGAACACGGAGATGATCGCCATAATGAGGAACAGTATAGTAGACAGCGCACTGCCCAGACCCCAGTATCCTTTGGCAAAGGAAGAGTAGACAGCGGTGTTGATGACATCCGTTGCGTTCCCTGGCCCTCCGTTGGTCAGCACATAGACGGCGTCAAATACTCGCAGTCCGTACGTAATGTTCAGCACGGTTGCAATCGTAATGGTAGGCATCAGCATAGGCAGCGTGATGCGGAACAGCCGTTGCCAGAAGCCTGCACCATCGATCGCAGCTGCTTCGTAATAATCCCTTGGAATGGCGAGGAGACCAGCGATGAACAGCACCATGATGTAGCCCATCCCCTTCCAGGTGTCCACAGCCATAATGGAGGGCATCGCCCAGGTGAGCGAGCCCAGCCAATTCTGCGCTAGCGCATCCAGACCGAGTGAGCGCAGGGTGACATTGACGAAGCCGTTATTGGGGTCCAGCAGGCTCTTGAAGACCAGACCAATAATCAGGAATGAGAGCACCTGCGGCGAGAAGATGATCATCCGATGCAGGCTGGCCGCCTTCACTCCGCTGACGAGCAGCAGAGCGAGGAGCAGACCCATGATTGTCTTTGCAATGGAGGTCACCAGCGTGAACAGCACCGTATTCTTAATGAATAGCAGGTAGGTCGGATCGCCTGCCAGAATGGTGCGGAAATGCTCAAGTCCGATAAAGTTCTTGTCCGGGCTATAGCTATTCCAGTCTGTGAAGGAATAATAGATTCCCAGCACAGCAGGAGCGACGATGAAAAGTGCATATAACACAATCGCCCCGGAAGAGAAGTACCATGGATAGATTTTGTTAAGGTTCATATCAGGTCACACTTTCCTTCCTGCCGTGAGCAGGCATGCTTGCGGAGGAACGCGCGTCTTATTGCCACGCCTCGTCCTTCAGCACCTTGGCTTGCTCTGCCCGGCGTTTATCAATATTCTGTAGAATCTGCTCCGGCGTCATCGCACCTGCAAACATTCCTGAGATGTCCTTGCCAATATCCATCCATTGCGGGTCAATGTATTTGACAGCAGCCTGCATTACCGTGCCTTTCTCATGTGCCTTCTCATACTCGATATAGTCAGGAGTCAGCTTAGGTTCGATTTCTGGCCAACAGATCGTCAGATTACCCTCGCCTCCGTCAAATACCTTTTGCAGATTGTCATGCTGTGTAATCCAGCGGAAGAACTTCAGCACCTCTTCAGGATGCTTGCTGTTTTTGTTGCCGAACATAGCCGCCGATCCCCCCGGGTTGACGCCTATCGTCTGATTGTCTCCCCAAGGCATAACGAAGAATCCCATATTGTCCTTCATAGCAGGATATGCATCAGATACTTCTTTTTCTGTACCCGGCACCCGTAGCAGCATGGCCGCTTTCTCCTGACCGAAGGCCTCGATGCCAGCTTCTACCGTGTTGGACAGGAAGTCCTTGCCAAAATACCCGAGCTCTGCGAACTCATTCAATTGCTCCAGCACCGTTCTGAGCTGCGTCAGTTCCTCGACCTTCATCTCGTTATTGTTCAGCTTGTCATAGGTCCCAGGTGCGAGCTTCTCATAATTGGGCCCCGTCTCGAACAATGGGAGCACCTGGTACCAGCCGCTAGCTGGAGCCTGATAGAATGGGGTAATGCTCTTATCCATGATCTTCTGACTGATCTCCTTGAATTCGGCATAGTTAGTTGGAGGTTCGATACCAAGCTCATTGAAGATGCGTTTGTTGTAGTAGACGTACCAGATTTTGGACGGGGCGAAGGAGACGCCATATACTTTATCCTTGTGGCTAACGGTAGGCAGAATCTCCTCAGACATGCGAGAAGTGAACTCCTCATTCGTCAGGTCAATGGCGTTCTCTTCAGGTCGCACATTGGCAGGCATGCTGAGCGGGTCTACGTCCACGTTGAAAATATCCGGAGCCTCTCCCGAGGCCAGCTTTACCTTGATGAGATCACGCCATTGGGCATCCGGGACGACCTGAAAGTCGATTCTAACGCCAGTCTCCTGCTCGTATTGCTTGGCCATTTCCTGCATAATACCTGTACGAGGGATACCGGTCTGGCTGGTCCCAAAGGTCAGGGTTACTTTGTCGGAGCCGCCCGAGCCTCCTGACGAGCTACATGCGCCCAGCAACAGGCCGGACAGCAGCAGCAAGCTTGCAAGTGGAGCGATAATTCTTTTTTTCATGAGTGATCCTCCCCTAAAATATGCTTGTGATCGCTTGCAGAATCGGAAATGTAAGCGTATTCTTATGTGCATAACTTTACTTTGAAAGTGGGTGTCACTCAATAGACAAAAGCGTTCTGTTGAGGTGGACATTTTCGTGCGGAAGCGGCAGCGCGGATTATTTGGTGAGGTGAAAGCATCGTGCGATATCGTTTTAGAACGCTGCAGCAAAGTCTGTTTACCTACTACTCGGTCGTATTCATTATCTTCTCGCTCCTGGTGGCAAGTCTGTTGTATGTATTTTTGGCAAATGACATCCGCAGTCGCAGCGCTGATCAGCAGAAGCAATTGGTCACGTCCATTGTGAGCAATCTGGATCAGGAAATTATCAAGATGAACAACCTTTCGATGAACATTGTGTATTCCAATCTGGTCAAGGAGCACTTTAGTCATTATTTGTCTCTGGCGGAGGATGAGCAGAAGCGTGCTGCTGTGGACCCGTTGTTCTATAAGGACAACACCACGCTGATCGACGTCATACTGGCAATTATCAGCAGCTCGAATACAGCACAGCAGGCCAATATCTATGATAGCAACGGTAAAATGCTGGGCGCCGGGGCATTCAATGGCCAGCGGGTTGTTGATCTGACACAGAGGCCCTGGTATGAGGAGACCTGGAGACGAAATGGCTGGCGTGTACTGCAAATGCTACAGGGCGGCTCCCTCCCAGTCCCCACGGCATCTGGTCCCTCCGAGCATCGGTACCTGTCGTTAACCCGTGTGTATAAGGACGGAAATTATGTTAGCCAGGGGGTAGTGGAGATTTTGCAGGACGCAGCGACGGTGTTCCGTTACCCCCATGAGCTGGTCGCGGATAACAAGGAGGTCTCCATCTATGTGCTGGATGAGCAAGATGCCGTATTATATCCCTTTACTTCCGAGTCTGGGGAATGGTCTGCTGTCGGTGACTATTATGAGGAATTAATCCACAGCAGGCATTACTCGCCTGAGACGATGCATGAGGTGGCTGAATTTGGCGGTACTGCCAAGCAGATGATGACGTATGCCGTATCACCAGAGACGGGATGGACAATCGTCGTGACACAATCACAGCGATCACTCTTCGCTGGACTGAATCGGGTCACGCTGCTGGTGGTTGGAGCGACCCTCGCTACACTCACATGTATATTGCTGATATCTTATCTCATATCCAAGCGCGTGACCCTTCCGCTGCACCGACTCCAGCAGTTGATACGCACTACAGATGCGCAAGCTCTGGCGACGGGACAGAAGCCCGGCCAATTGCTCAAGCTGGAGAACCCTGGAGCGATTCGCGAGCTGGATGAGCTGAACGATACGTTCTTCAAGCTTAATCAGCAGCTGGTACAGTCCTTTCAGGATTTGTTAGCACTCAAGACCGAAGAAGCTGAAGCTCGACTACTGGCCCTGCAATCCCAGATGAATCCTCATTTTCTGTATAACAATATCGCTAACATCAGCATTATGGCAGAGGAGGGGATGAACGACGAGATTGTAGCCTTTTGCGGGCATATTACAGCGATGCTTCGATACATTTCAGGGTCCAGCAAAAACGGAGTCCCGTTGTCAGAGGAGCTGGAGTATTGTGAGCGCTACCTGGAGTGCATGAAGATCCGCTTTGAGGACGATCTGCAATATGAATTTAGCATCCCGGAGGAAATGAAGAATAATCAGGTTCCGATGCTGCTGATCCAGCCGCTGCTGGAGAATACCATGAAATACGGTCTTCGTGATACACCTCCCTGGCGTGTACGAATTATGGGTGAGCAGGATAAGACGAACAATATATGGAAAATAACAGTTGAGGATAATGGCCCTGGCATGGAGCCGGAGGCCATGAAGGCTATGCAAGAGTATATGGAATCCTCACGGGATTGGCAGCGTATGCCCAATATGCGCATTAACGGAATGGGTATGAAAAATATATGGATTCGGCTGAAATTATGGTATGGCGATGCGGCAGATATGCATATCACGAATCTACCCACTGGTGGGGTGGAAATTGCAATCTCTGGTTCTATTCGAAAGGAGTCGGTTAACGATGGCGATGACCTATAGAACGATCATTGTAGAGGATGAGGCACTCATCCGTCGCAATGTGTCCCGTAAGTTCCGTGAACTGGATTTCCGCTTTGAGGTCATTGGCGAAGCCAGGAACGGGCAGGAGGCACTGAAGCTGATGGAGCAGGCTGTACCGGATCTGGTCGTCACGGATATCCAGATGCCGATTATGAATGGGCTGGAGCTGGCGAAGCATCTGTATTTTGCCTATCCTCATGTCAAAATTGTTATCCTGAGCGGTCATCATGAATTCGAATATGCACGACAGGCCATCACCTATAAGGTTGAAGATTATTTGCTCAAGCCGCTAACGGAGGAACAGCTACGTGCCTTGCTGCATTCACTTGAGATCAAGCTGGGCCATGTGAATGATTCGCTGGCCCAAGTAAGCGCGGTGACCGATGAACAGCTTCAGGCCGAAGATATAGCCGAGGCCGTCAAGCTGTACCTGAAGCAGAACTACATGCATGAAATTACGTTGCAGGATATGGCGGGGCAGCTGCATTTTTCGGTGGACTATCTTGGGAAATGCTTCAAGAAGGTGACGGGTGAGACGCCTCTCAAGTATTTGACAGGCCTGCGGCTGAATGAGGCCAAGCGGATGCTGGTGACCTGCGGGGATATGGATATCAAGCATGTAGGCAAGGCGGTCGGCTACAGTGACCCGCATTACTTTAGCCGAATCTTCAAGAACAAGACAGGGATGTACCCCAGTGAGTACAGACAGCAGTGGCAGGCGCCCGGAGATACGAATTGACTTAATAGATCTGTAGGTGGGGAACGTAACCTGCAGGTATCATTTGACAGGAGGGGAGGGTGGATATACCTTCAGATAGGGGACACATTCTTGTATGCCATTGGTAAATAGAGTGACGATGCTGAACTCCAATGCTACTAATGTCTATGCTAAGTGACTGGCTGATGAATGCATCAGCCAGTCAGACCGGAAGGATGGGATGAGTGCAATGCTGGAATGCATGTGGATAAACGCTGCAGATGCTGAGGCCGCTGAGGCCATAGTGGAATTTTCCGGTCAGCAAGCCGACCAGTCAGGGTGTTCAGGCGCAGTCTTGCTAGTGATTCAAGGACGATTGTGGAGGCTATTCAGGCTGACAGGAGATCGTGCTTCATGATGGAGCTTGACTACAGTGAGGATTTCAGGAGCATAGACTATATGCAGGAAGGTAATCCCAGACAGAGACGATGCTATGATATTCTGAAGCGATTGGGAATTATGGAGCGATTGGAAGGCTTCAGCCCTCTGCTCGTAGGGACTATACCGATTGATATCGATCTGCCGGATAGCGATCTGGATATTATATGTGAGGTTCATGATATGGAGGCTTGCTCGGCGATTATGGAGGTTTACAGGAAGCAGCCTGGGTTTCGTCAGACCATTCGCACAGTACACGGTGTTCAGCGAATCGTAATCTCCTTCCAGCAGGAAGGGCAGTGGGTTGAAGTATTCGGCCAGCCGATTCCGACGGTAGAGCAAAATGGCTATCGGCATATGCGGGTTGAGCATAAAATCCTGACACTGCTTGGGAGCCCATATCGAGAGAGGGCTCGGGAGTTGAAGAGACAGGGCTTGAAGACAGAGCCTGCCTTCGCTGAACTGCTTGGTCTGCAGGGTGATCCATATCTACGTCTGCTAGAGATGAGCTATTGGAGTGACGAGCAATTAAGGATATTTTTACAAGGGAAGGTGATGTAAGGTGAAGCAGCCCAGTGGATTGCTTCCGTCCCTGTCATTAGTACAGAAGATCGAACGTGCAGAGATGGATTATATGACAGATCGCATGCTTGCGATACAGCATAGAGAGGGCAACCCGGAGGGGGTTGAGCTACAAAGATTCGGACATGCAGTCTGTTACTATAGCAGAACTATGCCCTGGCCTTCTTTTAATACGGTAAAGGGGTTAACAAATGCAGATTTTGAGCATCTTGAGCCGATATTAGAATTCTATCGCCAGAGAGGGCGCAAGCCTCAGCTAGAGATTATTCCCGGACAGGTGGACGAGCGACTGATCAGCCACTTGTCGGAGCTAGGGCTGTACCCATCAGGCCACCACTGCTCCCTCATCGCGGAGCCTAGTCACATCCTGAATCCTTCAGAGCAAGTCCGTCTTGAGGAGGTGAAGGAGGGGCAAATGGAGCTGTATGCTACCATTCACTGCAGAGGCACAGGATTGTCCGATGATGGTATTCCTTATGTAACCCGCAACAATGAGGTGCTGCTCCATCGCCCAGGCTGGAAATTCTATATTGCCTACGTGGATGATCGACCCGCTGCAGTTGCAGTGATGTATATCAAGGATCGCAAGGCCTCTCTGACCTTCGCGGCAACCCTTCCGGAATTCAGGCAACGTGGACTCCATCGGTTGCTGCTGATCAGAAGGATAACGGAGGCCTATGCGACAGATTGCGGGCTCGTAGTCGGACAATGTGCGTATCTGTCCCAAAGCCATCGGAATATGGAGCATGTTGGCATGAAGCTGGGATATGTTCGTGCTTCATGGACAGTCCGTGATCCGATGATTTGATGACGTGGGTACTAGCGCACACTAGCCATTACTTCGAGATATCGATGAAGCCTTCACCAAAAACATCACGCACGTCATGGATGGTGACAAAGGCGTTCTTGTCCTCTGCCCGCACAATTCTCTTCAGCATGGACACTTCCTGCTTGCTGATGACGATGTACAGCACTTCCTTGTCCTGCCCCGTATAGTAGCCAGAGCCTCGCAGCACTGTTACACCCCGATCCATGAGCTTCGTTACCTGCGCTGCAATGCTGTCATGCTGTGCTGATATAATCGTCACTGCTTTTTTGGGATTCAAGCCTTCCACAATGAAATCCATGACTTTCGTTCCTACATAAAGAATGACGACCGTAATCATAGTCTTCTCAATCCCAATGACGAAGATCGAGAAGCCAGCAACGATCAGATCGAAGAATAACAGGGCGTAGCTAATATTCCAGTCCCAGTATTTGTTGGCTAGACGCGCCAGGATGGTCGTCCCTGCGGTTGTACCGCCCACCCGGATGATCAGCCCGATGCCGACTCCGGCCAACAGCCCTGCAAAAATAGCGTTAATAAAGGCCTCACTCGATGATATCTCCCAATGCTCGGTTAGATACAGGAACAGTGAGTTAAAGCCGACCGCTATGATCGTATATAGTGTCGTTTTTTTATCCAGCAGCCTATAGCCGACAATCAACAAGATCCCGTTCAGAACGATACTGACAATGGCCGGAGACCAGCCGAGGAGATAGTATAAAATGATGGTGATCCCCGTTACGCCGCCTTCACCATAATCGTTCGGTATGACGAATAAATTGACAGCGAGGGCAAACAGAAATGCACCGACCAGCAGCATGAGCAATTCGTACATTCTTTTCTTCACAGACAAAACCTCCATTTACGACTGAATTCACACAAAAAAAGCGATTAAAGGAAAAAAACATCCTTTAATCGCTTTATTCACACATGAAGTGCCAGCTCTTTTGATAGTCCTATTATAATTGGCAGATCACGGAATGTAAATGCTAGGTTGGCACCAAGAGGTGCTCTCATGAAGAATGTATTAGAAGATAGCATTTGCTACTCAGTAATAATATGATAGATGTCGTAAGGTGTGTTATTGGAGGGATATGCAGTGCCAAGACATGAGTTCATTGTAGGAGGAGAAACGCAGAGGAATATATTCTGGAGTGGCGACAAGCTATACGAGAATGGCTCGGAGCTCTCTTTATACGCTTCATTAGATGATGAACTGTTCGATTATGTGTCAGATACGCTAACATGGATACGAGCAACCCATCCGGACGGAAATATCCGTTCGGGTCTGAACTACTACGGTTATTCAATTATTACAGAACAGCAGGATCTTCTGCTGCTGAGAAACGTAATTCGATCATGGATGAATTTATTTGAGCAAGGGCCGGAGGAAATAGAGCTAACAGGCAGATTTTCCTGGAAAGATGACAAGGCGAGTAACGGTAACTATGAAAAAAATACTTTTCAAAGACATGATATCATTCATCAATTTAGCTTAATTATCCAAGTCGTAGACAGTGCACTTGAATCAGAACAATCTGTAATTCACTACGGGATCTAAGATAGAAGGAGGAACATATGCATACTGAAAAACCACATTTAGTATTGGATGTTGGAGGAGTGCTGCTAGCCAATATCACGCCTGTATTCTGGGAAGAGGCAGCTGAGCTACTCAAGGTACCATATACAACGCTACGAAGTCTCTATAAGGATCAAGTTCGCCAGCAACTGTGGGATGGAACGATCAGTGAAGAGCAGTTCTGGGCCTGGCTTCAGCAGCAGTCCTCCAACGAAAATGTAGTATTGAGCAATATCCATGTTACCAAGCATCTTCAACCTCTCCCTGCTTGGGATAAAGTGAAGGAATGGAGCGAATGCTTCCAGGTCCACTTGCTCAGTAATCATCGGGCTGAGTGGATTACTCCGGTATTGGAGCCGATTAGGAACTATATAACTTCCATGACGATTTCCAGTACCGTCGGCTGCTCGAAGCCTAATGCGAATATATTCCAGCTTGTCCAAGAGCAATTATCTGACTCGCAGCCGGTCGTATTCGTAGATGATGCTGAGCAGAATCTAGAGATGGCCAAGGCCATAGGCTGGACTACCATTCTGGCAGATGCTGATCACCAATGGATTGATGAGGTCAAGCTACATATACAAGAAATGAAATGAACGGGAAGAAGGCGACCGATCGAGCTCACCGATGCATGATTGACAGGGGAGGAAAATGGACTATTGCGGGGAAGCTTGTGAGGGAGGGAGAGTTTTTTGGACATTCGACAACTGCTCCATACGGTAATCTCGACTGATAAATTCATTTAATAGGAATACTTACTTGAGTAGGAGGTGTGCATAGAAATGAGCCATTCGTGTATACGTCACTTGGTAGATAAGGCGGGACGGCATATCATCATTCGTCCTGCAGCAGGCTTGGATGCCGAACAGGTCCTGGCATACAATCAGGCTATTATTCGCACCGAGCCGTATTTGCTAACAACACCTGAAGAATTCACAATTACTGCCGAGCAGGAACGGAAGTGGATTGAAGAGACCCAGCACAAGGAGCATCATCTCATCCTGTTGGCGGAGCATGAAGAGCAGCTTGTAGGATTTCTGTCCTTTCATGGTGGACATAAATCCAGAATTGCCCATACGGGGAGCTTTAGTGTTAGCACACATCAAGATTATCGTGGGAGTGGTATCGGGCGTGCGCTAATGGAGGTGCTGATCGGTTGGGCGAGGGCTCATGAGTACATTTCCAAGCTGAAGCTGGAGGTGTTCGAGCATAATCAGGCGGCGATCCGGTTGTACAGGTCACTTGGGTTCACGGAGGAGGGGGTCCTTCGTCATGAAATCAGGCTGGAGGATGGCAGCTATGCGGACATAATCGCGATGGCCCTATTCGTAAAAGATGCACCGCAATAGTCAGCTTTCCTTATGCTGATGTACCCGTTATAATTTTCAGGTATGGCAAGCGTCACCGTATATCATATCTTAACGATTTTACGAATGCTGAGCAAAAGCGAGGAGTAGTGAATAACATGGCGACTATTTATGATTTTAATGTAACGAAGACCAATGGTGAGCGCTTTCCACTGTATCAATATGAAGGAAGACCTGTACTTATTGTGAATACGGCTAGCAAATGCAAATACACACCGCAATTCGACGATATGCAGAAGCTGTTCGATGAATACCGGGAGCGTGGCTTACAGATCATTGGTTTTCCTTGTAATCAGTTTGCTGAGCAGGAGCCGGGCAGCAGCCAGGATGCAGAAGCATTTTGCCAGATTAACTATGGCGTGAAATTCCCGATGTTCTCCAAGATTGATGTGAATGGGGAGAACGCTCATCCATTGTACGATTACTTGCGCAAAGCCATTGCCTTTGAGGGCTTCGACGAGGATGATATCAATGCGAAGCTGCTGAAGCTGATGGTGGCCGACAAGGCCCCAGAATGGCTGCATGGTAATGCGATTAAATGGAATTTCACCAAATTCCTGATTGATGCTGAGGGGCGTGTCGTCAAGCGCTTTGAGCCTGTGTCCTCGATTGAGAGCATCCGTGCAGGTATTGAAGAGGTCCTGTAGTACTTGATAGGCTGGTAGAACTGGCCAACAAGTGAAGAGCAAGTCACCAGTAAGTCACGAGTAAGTCACTGTCATGAGCAATTCCGAAGCAAACCTGATTGGGGGACAATACAGATGAAGCCAATTCGTAATTCCTGCAAGGCTGTCATTGTGCAGGATGGCAAGCTCTTGCTTACGAAGAATCGCGATCAGTTCGGGGAGGCTTACCTGTTCCCCGGTGGTGGGCAGGAGCACAGCGAGCCGCTATCTGAGGCTGTATATCGCGAATGTCTGGAGGAGCTGGGAGCCGAGGTGATCGTCAAGGATATCATCCATATCCGTGAATATATCGGTCGGAATCATGAATTCGCAGAATGGGATTCGGATTATCATCAGGTGGAGTTTTATTTTGAATGTGAGCTGAAGAACCCGACCATGAAGCTTGAGGGTGGGGCCGTACCAGATCCTAACCAGATCGGGATTGAGTGGGTGGCTCTGGAGGAGCTGGAGGACATTCGACTGTATCCTGGCAAGCTTGGACGGATCATTCGTGACCGTATCCAAGCAAGTGTGTACATAGGCGATGTGAACTAAGCAGACATCACTAGGCAGACATCATAGCGAATGCTTTGCTTGTCCTGACCTCTTGGGTCCCTATTTCCCGCTATGATACGGGTTGGCGTACGGATTCTAAAAAGTTGCTTGACATTGTCAAAAATCTCCTTGTAATATAAAAAGCATATTCAAAGGCAATGATCAAAGACATGATTCCCATGTCGGGCTGCCAGAGATAGGGGTGATTGGTGCGAGCCTCTTCAGCTGTCGAATGTGGAGTTACCCCTTTGTAGCCGCAGCCTGGAACCCCGTCTTGTTCAGAGACGCTAGTATAGGCCGCCGACTCGTCCACGTTATCGGATGCCAATTAAGGACCTGAAGCTGCCCGCATTGATGTCTCGTCATTGCTGTGCGTCTGCTAATGGTCGAATTAGGGTGGAACCACGAGCACACACTCGTCCCTTGATACCGGGACGGGTGTTTTTTTGCATTCACATAACCAGCATACGTCCCGGACAAAAGAAAGCAAGAACGAGGAGGAAGCAGAAATGGCAGTAAGTATTCATTTGCCGGACGGCTCGGTCCGGGAGTATGCAGAGGACAGTCGTATTGAGGATGTGGCTGGATCGATCAGCAGTGGCCTGCGTAAGAACGCTGTGGCAGGCAAGCTGAATGGAAGGATCGTAGACTTGTCCACCAAGCTGATGGAAGGAGCACATATCGAGATTGTGACTCAGGACACAGCTGAAGGCCTTGAGGTCATACGGCACAGTACGGCGCATCTACTGGCACAAGCTGTTAGGCGTGTGTACGGCAGCAAGGAGGTGCAACTCGGTGTAGGTCCGGTTGTCGTAGATGGCTTTTATTATGATATGGATCTGAAGCATTCGCTCAATATCGAAGATCTGCACAGGATTGAGAAGGAAATGAAGCGGATAGCAGAGGAGAATCTTCCGATCGTGCGTAAAGAAGTCAGTCGTGAGGAAGCAATTAAGCTGTTTACAGAGCTGGGTGATCCTTATAAATTGGAGCTGATTCAGGATCTGCCTGAGGATAGCATCATCAGTCTGTATGAGCAAGGTGAGTTCGTGGACCTGTGCCGCGGACCGCATGTTCCTTCGACAGGCAGACTTAAAGTATTCAAGCTGATGAATGTAGCTGGCGCGTACTGGCGTGGAGATAGCAAGAACAAGATGCTGCAGCGAATATACGGAACAGCATTCGTGAAGAAAGTAGAGCTGGATGAACATCTGTACATTCTGGAGGAAGCGAAGAAGCGTGATCACCGCAAGCTTGGCAAGGAGCTGGGATTGTTCATGTTCTCGGAGGAGGCACCAGGGATGCCGTTCTATCTGCCGAACGGGATGATCGTGCGTACGGAGCTTGAGGATTTCGCTCGCCAGGTTCAGCGTAAGCTGGATTATGAGGAGGTGCGGACACCTCTGATGATGAATAACCGGATCTGGGAGCAGTCGGGCCACTGGGATCATTATAAGGATAATATGTACTTCACAAATGTGGACGACACAACATACGCGCTCAAGCCCATGAATTGTCCGGGCCACATGCTGATCTATAAGGACCGCCGTCATTCCTATCGTGAGCTGCCGATCCGGCTGTCGGAATTCGGTCAGGTACATCGTCATGAATTCTCTGGTGCACTTGGCGGAATGACACGGGTGCGCACCTTCTGTCAGGACGATGCCCATCTGTTCGTCCTGCCGGAGCAGATCGAAGAGGAGATTGGACGCGTCATTGATCTGATTGATTACATGTATGGCGTATTCGGCTTCTCCTATGAGATTGAATTGTCCACACGTCCAGAGGATTCCATGGGCTCGGAAGAGCTCTGGACGCAGGCCGAGCAGTCCCTACGGAGCGTGCTGGAGAAACGTGGCGTAGCTTACAAGCTCAATGAAGGTGACGGGGCCTTCTACGGACCCAAGATCGACTTCCATATCCAAGATGCGCTCAAGCGAAGCTGGCAATGTGGCACCATTCAGCTGGACTTCCAAATGCCGGAGAAGTTCGAGCTTAGCTACATTGGAGAGGATAATGGCAAGCATCGTCCTGTGGTGATCCACCGTGCGATCTACGGCTCTATAGACCGCTTCATCGGGATTCTGACGGAGCATTACGCAGGTGCTTTTCCGCTGTGGCTCGCGCCTGTCCAGGCAAGAATATTGCCGGTATCTGATCGGTACGTGGACTATGCATTGAGCGTCAAGCGCACACTCGCAGACGCGGGGCTCCGGGTCGAGCTCGACAGTCGGAATGAGAAGCTGGGCTACAAAATCCGGGAAGCCGGGCTGCACAAGGTCCCATATATGATCATCGTCGGAGAGAGTGAGATGAATGCGAGTCTGGTGTCTGTTCGGAAGAGAGGAACGGACGAGAACAGCGGTATGGATGCCAGTACGCTTATAGAGCAGCTGCAAGAGGAAGTGGCTACCAAGCGGTAGAGGGGGACATCCCTCTACTTTTTTTATTTCAATAAAGAATCAAAGTTATTTAGAAAAATAGCCCAAATTAGGGTTTGGTATTAATGATTTGGGATATTATTCCGATAACAATGAAATAACCTTGTCGGCCCTATACATCTCGAAGCTGTTAGGTAAGAACGGACATCATATGCGCAGCTTAGACAGCGATTACTATCCCGAATCATTCATCGGGACGGTTTCGCTGTCTTTTTTGTAACTGAATACCGCTTGGTAGGTATGGAGGAAGTGGCAAGGGTAGAAGAAGAGTATATATGGTGGAAGAGGTGTGTACATGCCCCCATTTATCGATGAGCAATTTCTTAGGATGATTCGGGAGGAAGAACAGCAGGAACAAAAACTGGCTCGAGAGAATCGACTTTCGATCCCGGAAGTAACGAGGGCAGTTCTTGCTGGTGAACTGGAGCTTGAGGAGGAAAGCATTGAGTTTACCATAGCAGAAGTGATTCCAGGGCACATAAGCTTGCGTTTACCAAAGTCTTTTACCGAAATGCCAGAAGCTTATGTCAAAATCAAATACCCGTCAGAACGGCGCCCCAAGCTGATTTACACCAATGGTACCTTAACGGTTAATGTTACGGTCAATCCTACGGACAATCGACTGTATGATGACGAAATGCAGGTCTATCAAACGGAATTGCTTAAGATGCTGAAACGCATGCAACCGAATGCCTCTTGGTTATCCGACGGAGTATCTGAACTTCGCGAAGTTGAAACGAAAGCGCATCTCTCTCAGGAGCAGTCTGAGATGACGGAACAGAAGAGAAAGAAAAGTATGGGCTATTATGAATTTGTCTCCCCAGCAATGGACGGCAATATGTATAACTTAACTTTCTTTATGTCTTGGGAAGAAAAAGGGCTTTTTTTAGGGGTGAATTGCATGGAGAAAGAAATGCAGTTATGGCGTCCGATCGCTCACGGCATCATGTCATCCTTGCAGGTGATAGGCCCAGAACATATAGAGGAGGGATAAAGTATGGAACAGGCGTTGAATTCGTACATTGTGATCGAGCCGTTTGAACTGGAGCGGTTGCAGGAGTTGAAGATCGACAAGAGAATGAACGAGCATGTAAAGCTGACATTTAAAGGGATCGTTCCTGAGAGCCGCAAAGACAGTTATGTGCAAATGGCCGATGCGCAGACAGAGATTGTGGCCAAAGAAGTCGATGAGCAAGGCAAGAAGGTGACGCTGTTCCACGGCATGATTCTGGATGTAGAAATACAAATGGTGCAAGGGGTCTATTTCATATCTGTGGAAGCTGTGTCAAACACCTACAAATTGGACTTACAGCCAGTGGATCGCTCTTTTCAGCAAATTGGTCTGGCCTATCGGTCATTGATGAATCAAGTCATCAGTACGTACCCCCATGCGGACTTGATTGATTACGCTTCCAATGAATCTTCGCTGGAAAGTATGATTCTACAATATCAGGAAACGGATTGGCAGCTACTCAAACGGTTGGCTTCGCATTTTCATACAGGAATTGTTCCCACTGCCATGGATGAGCGGATTTTGTGTTATGCAGGTCTACCGCAGCTTGGAAGCAAGGGCAGATTGACCGTGCACAATTACCGCGTTCAAAAAAGAATGGACCTATATCAGCAGGCATTGCGCGCCCGTATTCCGAATGTGCTGGAGCATGATTTTGTGTTCTATGAGGTGGAGTCACGGCAGGTACTGGATATCGGACATGAGGTGGAATTTAATGGGAAAAATTTGCTTGTGAGCCAGAGTGTATTGCTTCTGGAGCAAGGGGTCATTAAACGGAGATATACGTTGGCCAGAGCAGGTGGCTTAGTGATTCCGAAGCAGTATAACATAACGATCGTTGGCGCTTCGGTGCAGGGGACAGTTCTAGCTGTAAGCAAGGATACTGTTAAGGTACATCTTAATATGGACACCAATCAGGAGGAAGGAACGGCTTGCTGGTTGCCATACTCTACGATTTACGCGACTGCAGATAATGCAGGATGGTATTTCATGCCAGAGCAGGGGGACAATGTGCGGATTTATTTTCCGACGCATGAGGAGAAGGACGCCTTTGCCACCAGTTCAGTGGCGAAATCGGGAGGAGCAAGCGCAGGAGGAGCTTCGGGGAGCGGCACGGCATCGGGTTCTGGTGCAGGCGCGGGGGCTGGAGGGGCCAGCAGTGCAGCTGGTGCGAACGGAGGTGATCCGATGCAGGACCCAGAAGTCAAAACACTCAAGACGAAGAATGGAAAAATGATTGTGCTGGCGCCGGATTACGTTCTGATCTCTGGGGAAGGCGTCTCGATTCTGCTGGAGGATGAGAATGGAATCACGCTGACAAGCAGCAAGGATATTAAAGTAACCGCGACGGAAAATGTGATTCTGCAGTCGAAGAACATTACGCTTACAGCAAGTGAGAAGGTGGAGATGAGCTGTAAGGACAGCTCGCTTGTAATTGAAAGCGATGTCGTACTAAAAGGTAGTCAGGTGCGAAACAACTAAGATAGAGGTGACGAGCTTGACGGAATCGGTAGAATGGGAGATTTCTCAACTGCAGGAAACGCTGCTGCTCAAAATCGATGAGTATTGGCGTAACGGAATGATGGAGTCGCATTCCGCTGAACTGATTGAAGCATTTCGTCGGCTTTGTCTGCGGATTAGTGAGCAGCAGGCAAGCGGGAAGAAAGCAGCGATTGCTTATATTCATTTTTCTTATCTAAGGTCCTGGATAATGCAAGAGAAATTAATATACAGCCTGGAAGCTTATGATGACCGCTGGTACATTGATCGGAACGAATGTATGGAGCTGGTTGAACTGCCGCAGTTGAATACTTTTTTGCGGGGCTTCCAACAAGAGCTTCGTAAGAAACTGTTCAGAGTAGTGTCAGAGCTGGAGCAAGATGCAATCTTGCTTCGGGAGATCACTGTTCTTCATCAATATGTGAAGGAGTGGATTCGGCGGATTGTGCCGCAGTTGATAGCTCTACCGGAGTTTCGATTGCTAGAACGAACAGACGTGCTCAGATTGCTAACTGGGGAGTATAAGGACTTTAGCGAACAGATTTGGGTGGAAGACGGAGTGGAGAAGGATTCAGAATCCCTGAAGCGATGGCTGGAACAAAAATTACCTAATGTCTACATGAATAGTGATTTTCGTGGGCTAAATTTGAGCGGAGGGCATTACGAGGAAATCGATTTGCGCTACAGCCATTGCACTGGGAGCAATTTCCGAGATTCAAGTTTGCAAGGGAGCGTCTGTATCGGAACTGATTTTAGCTGCAGTATCTTGAGTGGGGCCGATCTAAGTCAAAGTTTGCTGTATGATGCTGATTTTAGCGGGAGCGATCTGCGTGGTGCCCGATTGACGGAAGCCGTTGGTAGCGAGCGGTTTATCCACGAGAGAATGGTGCTGGGTTTTGGTGGCGTCCGCTTTAATAACGCTAATCTGGAAGGAGCCAATCTATTATATGCCGATTTAGCTGGGGCTGATTTCCGTGGAGCAAATCTATCCAAAGCTATGATCATGCAAAAGGATGCCTTAAATTGGCGACTTAGTGAGGAGCAGAAGAGTAGCGCCGTCTGGATGGTAGAAGACGACAATGGTGCTCTCGTACCAGCTAAAGATTAAGAAGGGAAGCAGTTGCTATGCATTATTTTGTACTGGAGCAGGATGAACGGAGCAAGCCGTCGTTAGTCATTAACGCCAGCGCTAACGATGTGCTGGAAGGAAGCAGCTTGTACGTCCGAGAGGAATTGGAGGTTGTATTTATCGATTTTGTCGAGGAACCGCAGCCAATAGTATCCAATCGGATGAAGCAACTATTGGAATTGTATGAATCCAGATTGGCTTGGACGCCCGTTGTTTTGACAGCTAAAGAGGCCAAACGGCAGGAATTGTACTGGTATTTACAGCCGAGTGAACGGGAGGTGTTATCGGATAAAAGCAAGTGTGATCGACTCGGTAATGTGACCACGGTTGTGCTAGACGGTAATAGGCTTCAGCAGGAACGGCTATTTTGCGCGGGAGGACGTATCATCATCCAATTGGACGTAGCTGAAAGCCTGCTGCGCAGGGCTTACACGGGAATGCGGTTGATACCGGTCGAAGTGGACCATCGATCTAGCAATTAAGGAGCTGAAGGAGGCTAAATGATGGTATCTGCAAAAAGAGCAAACACTGTCGTTCAGGAAGGGGCTAGCGAGGAGTTCAGTTATGTGGTACGGGGAGCGATGCTACGCTGCGGGTGTGGTAGCTTCCCAAATATGCTGAATTTACCAACATGTCACGGTATGTATATAAAAGGCCAGCCGTTGATGAATGTGGCAGACAGTAAGGCTGGCGATAATATATCAACCTTCGGAGTATGCGTGGCACGAGACAAGCCGTGTGAGCCAGAGGTGAATATGGAGTGGGTGAACGGCAAGCCGGACCTCCTGGTCGAAGGTAAGCCCGCGCTCCTGAGCTGCTCTTACGTCAATTGTATTCATCATGAGAATGGGATTATTTATGTGGAAGACGACGGTCAGAAATAATGGGAAGGAGGAGCGAAATGCTGGATCAAAAAGAGCGAAAGCATGAGAGTCTGACGCTTCAGGATATTTACCTAAAATGGCCTTACGGCCAGATTCGACTTGAACGAATCAAGATCATTCGCCATCCGGGTAATCACGCGCAGTTACTACTGCGGGGGCTCCTTCCGAAACATAATGGCGAGCAGATCGTCGAGCAGGCGAGCGGCGGTGATCAGGTCGGATTATGGGCATATGGTCTGGGCGAAGATCAGGACTATCCGCTGTTCCTCGGGCAGCTTCATCAGTTGGACCTCCATGAAGTACAAAATAATCAATATGTTGAACTGGTCGTGATCTCGTATACATATCAAATGGATATTGAGCGCAAGAGCCGGTCATTTCAGCAGCTGAATATGCGTTATTCTGAAATCATCGATGAAGTGTTATCGCCTTATCGGCACCATCTTCAGGAAAATGCATTTGATACATCTAGGCAAATTGGTAAGCTGCTGCTGCAGTACGAAGAGACGGATTGGGAGTTTCTTCAGCGGATCGCTTCCCACGCAGGGGCCGTGTTAACTCCGGACGTCGCCGGTCATGAAGCGCGGATCTGGATCGGAGCACCGGTCGGATCAAGACGCTGGAAGCTGCCGGAAGGGACAGCCTACCGGCTCGGGCGGAAAGTGGATTCTTTCTTGACCGCGATCGCGGGGCCTTATGAAAATCTGCAGGAGAGTTCTTTTACCCGTTGTGTGATTGGGCTGGAGCAGTTAATGCAGTTGGGCGATCAGGTGGAACTCGGCGGGGTTTGGTATACGGTAATGGGAATAGAAGCGGAACTTCAAAAGGGAATCATGGAGTTTGAATATTTGTGTGCCCTTCCGGAAGGGGTTAGGCAGAACCAAAAATACAATTCGAACCTGGTAGGGCTCGCAGTAGAAGGTAAGGTCATCGGGGTTAAGCCGAATATGGCTAAGGTACATTTAGATATCGATCAGGAGCAGGATGAAGCGGGAGCTGTCTGGTTTCCTTATTCATCGCCATTCAGTCATTTGCTTCACACGATGCCCCAGGTCGGATCCAGGATAAAATTGTATTTTCCGGGACAAGACGAAGACGAAGCAATGCTGATCAATTCCGTACGCACGCCTCTGTCTGCCGGGGAAGAAGCGGCTGACAAAGCCAATCAGAAAATGGCTGATTCCACGGTAAAGTCGTTCACGACTAGCTATGGCAAAGATTTTGTATTGGGACAGCAGGACATTTCCTTTACGGCCAAGGAGGGCTCCTTGTTCCTGTCGATTCATGAAGACAAGGGGATTGAACTGCATAGTGAGCAGGATATCATCTGGATGGCACCAGAAGAGATTGATTTTAGCGGATTCAAACAGTTTCAGGCGATAGCTGACGAGGAGATCATCGTCGTCGGCAAGGGCGGCAGCATAATCATTAACGACAATGTGGAGACGTCTGGTGAGGTCATTGTTGCTGAAGGTCGGGATCGGCAGTCGTATGCGAAGCTGACCAATCCAGAAGCTGAGCAGGCGAAGATTGATAAAGAAAAGGAGGGGTTCTGGGATAAGATCCAGACAGGGCTTGACGTGCTTGGTATGCTTCCTGGGGTGGGTGCCGTATTTGACGTAATCAATGCGGGGATCAGCTTAGGACGAGGTGATTTTCTCGGAGCGGGACTATCGCTTGTATGCATGATACCTGGGGTCGGGGATGCCTTCGGAGCTGCCCGTCTGGCTGGTAAAGCTGCCAAAAAGGTCGGCAAAGCTGTTATGAAGTACGGTGGGGAGAAAGTGCTGAAGCTAGGCAAAAGCCAATTGGACAAGGTGCTCACGGCTGCAAAGAAGGTCATGGGGCAGACCGACCTCATTCGGAAGCAACTTGCAGAGAAGCTGGCGAAAACGCAGGCCGAGCTGGCGGAGAGAACGGGCAAGCTATTGCAAGCGGCGGCGAAGAAAACGGGCGCGGATAAATTGATGTCAGCTTTCAATCGCAAGGTACTGGATAAATTTAATTGTACAAAAAAGCTTAAGGATAAATTCTGTAAATGGGGCTTTGAACCGGTTGAGCTCATTACTGGGTTGATGATGAGTCAAGCAACAGATTTTGAATTCCCGGGTCCGCTACCGTTGGTCTGGGAGCGTCGATGGATCAGTGACAGTCGTTTCAGGGGATGGCTTGGCCATGGTGTGCATCATTCGCTGGATATGCGCTTAACGGTCATGAATGAAGGGATTGGGGTACTGCTTGATGATGGCCGGGCTGCGGCGTTTGAATTATTGCATCGTGGCCGCATGGAGACCTTTAACCGCTCCGAGCGGTTGACGCTGCGTCGAATGGGACTCAACTATGCGTTGTTCGAGCATGAGCGACGACTGACGTATTATTTTGCACCTGTGATCGGGAGCGAGGATCGGGGGGAACTTGATTCGTTAACTGAGGCCTCCATGCCGTACCAGTTGGTGAGCGTGGAAAATGAGCTCGGCCAGCGTATTGAACTGCATTATGACGAGCAGGGCTATTTGCAGCAGGTCATCGACAGCGTGGGACGGATACTTGAGATTAGTACGGATGCTACGGGACGAATTGCGAAAGTAACCCACGTGTATCGCACAAATCCAGATAGCCCGCTTAGCGAGCAACGTGAAGTACTGGTGCAGTACCAATATAACGAATCTGGTGACTTGATTGCCGTTACGGATGCACTGGGACAGACTACTTCTATAGCCTATGAGCAGCATCTGATGATTGAGAAGAAAGATCGCCATGGGTATAGCTTCTACTGGCGTTATGACGGTCCGACCACAGGAGCGCGCTGTGTACATACATGGGGCGAGGATGGACTGCTGGAAGGACACATTGCTTATTTCGACGGATACAACGAGGTGACGAACAGTCAGGGGCATACGACGACTTATGAATATACTCCTGAATTCTACTGCACGGCGATCACGAACCCGTTAGGCGATCGATACGAATATACCTATAGTGATACGGCTGATTTACTGTGCGCAAAGGACGCTGAGGGGCGTACTACGCAGTACATGTATGACGAGTTAGGCGAACTCGTGCAGATCATTCAGCCAGATGGTAGCAGTTGGAACTACGCCTACAGCGAGCAGGGGCAATTAATGAAAGTGACCGATCCGGAAGGTGGGAGCGAGTCTTGGGAGTATGACAAGCGAGGGAGATTAAGCAAGACGATCCGTTCTGATGGAGCCACAGCGACGTTCATATATGATGAACACCAGCGGCTGTGTGAACTGATAAATCCGTTGGGTGCGGTGACGACACTGACTTATGACGATCATCACAATTTGACCCGGATGATGATGCCGGATGGATCGAGTGCAGAGTGGGCCTATAATCACCGGGGAGAATGCCTCGAAACAACGAGTCCGCTGGGTGCGAAGCAGTATTTTACCTATGATGCGCTGGGTCGAGTGGTCCGTGCTGAACTGCCAGATGGCAATGTCGTGAAGCTGAAGTATAATGCATACGAAGAAGTCATCGCCGCGGAGGATTCACAGCAGCGCGTTACATTCGGGTATAGCCCGCTTGGTCAAATGACTTGGCGTGAAGCTAAGGGCAGAAGAGTTGAGTTGGTATATAACAACGAGGAAGAGCTAACGACAGTCGTGAACGAGCATGGAGAACGGTATGTCCTGGAGCGCGATGAGAACGGCCAAATCGTTCGGGAAACGGGGTTTGACGGCATTGTCAGACAATATGTGCGTAGCCCTGGAGGGTTACTGGAAAGGATGGAGCGTCCCGGTGGCCGCTGGACGTCGTTCAGCTACGATGAAATGGGCCGGGTGACACAAACAGCTTATAGTGATGGTCTGGCCGAAACGTTCAAGTACAACCGGATCGGGGAATTGCTGGAGACCACCAATCCCTTTGCGACGGTCAAGCTGGAGTATGATGGGGCGGGGCGTCTAATCAAGGAATGGCGGGACAAATATTTCGTCGCGAGTGGTTATGATGAACTCGGTAATCGGCTGGAAGTAAGTAGTAGCTTGGGCGCACAGATTAAGATGGACCGGGATGTGCTGGGCCAGATTAGTCAGTTACAGGCCGAGCAAGTGTGGCAGGGGCAGGGTAAGGGCAGTAATGAAACATCTTCCACGGCATCTAACAAGCCATGGACTGCGCAAATGACCTACAACAAGCTGGGACAAGAGATTGAGAGACTACTTCCGGGTGGTGCAGTAAGTCAGTGGCAATATGATATCGTCGGAAGACCGGAACAGCACAGGGTGAACACTGGCGGTCGAGAAAGTCGGAAAAGAAGGTACAGCTGGGGTATGAATTACCGTCTGAAATCACTGACGAACGAATTGACAGACAAGACGATTCGCTTTAACTATGATGACTTCGGCACTTTGGTCGGGGCAAGTAACGATTTCGGGAAGATCTTCCGTATGGCGGACGAAGTCGGGAACCTGTACAGCAGCGGCCAGCGTACGGACCGGAAATATGGTGAAGGCGGGCGCTTGCTCGAATTCGAGGAAGCGACGTACAGCTATGATGAGGAAGGCCAACTGATCGAAAAGCTGGAGAAGGACGGCAGTTGCTGGAGCTATGAGTACTACGGCAATGGCATGATGAGCAAGGTTGTACGTCCAGATGGTCAGGAAGTGCTATTCACCTATGACAGTCTAGGACGTCGAATTGAGAAGCACTTCAACGGCGTAGTATACTGTTATATATGGGATGGGAACCAGATTTTGCATGAGTGGACAGCAGACAGCAAGCAAGACGAGCAAGATGGAATGCCTGAAGCTGGCTTAGCTGCACCTCAAGGAGCAGCAGAAAAATTCAGATCACTGCTGTCTCAACCTGCTGCAGGAGAACCAGACCCTGTAAAACTGACGACTTGGGTATTTGAAGACGGGACATTCCGTCCAGCCGCCAAAATTACGACCGATGGTACGTATAGCATCATCACTGATCACCTGGGCACACCGGTAGAAATGTACAACGAACAAGGGGAACGCGTATGGGCTTGTGAGCTGGACATTTACGGTAACGTCCAATCTATTCATCTCCAGGGTAAACGATCTGATTGTCCGTTCCGTTACCCAGGGCAGTATGAGGATGAGGAGACAGGTCTGTATTACAACCGTTTCCGCTACTACTCACCGCATGAGGGGATGTATACGCAGCAGGACCCAATAGGGCTTAATGGCGGTTTAGTGCTATACGGGTATGTAAGTGATCCGAATGCTTGGGCGGATCCGTTTGGTTGGATTAAAGCCCCTGCTTTACTGCCCAATAAACCGGGAGTATACATTTTATCCAGTGAATCAGCCAAGCTTGCTTATGTAGGGAGTGGAGTTGATATGAACACTCGGGTATCACAATTAAAACATACGAAAGCACAAAAGTTATTAGGTATGGCTGACGTTATAGTTGAATATGTAGAGGTTAACTTAGGTGATGCAAAAAAATGGCCTAACCAGAATCATATTCTTAGACATTTTGAGCAGATTGAGTATGATAATTTAAGATTCAATGAGAATTATGACTATACAATGATGAACGATAACAGGCCAGAGGCGATAAAGAAAAAAGCAAAAAACATGGCTGAAGTTAAAAAGTTCGGAGCATCATCAAATCCAAAAGTGAGGTGTAAAGGGTGAGTGTTGATTACATGGATATAAGAAAACGTTACTTGCGTCCAGAAGGAATAACAGTAGTAGTAGGGGAAGAGAAGAAGCAAGAAGATAAAATTATCTATATAACGAAGGATGAGTTATATAGACTAGTAGATGAACTAACTCCTTCTAAAATTGTAATAGATAAGGGAATAGGCCTAGAAAGTAAGGAATTGCTCAATATTATTTCAACTAAAAAATCACTAAAATTTATTCGCATGCCTAATGACTACTTACCTTTGACAAATTTACCTTCTGATGATGTAAATGCACTGTGGATCAATCCATTTTGTGACAAAGAACTATTTAACGGATACCAAGAATATAGTTGGGATTTAGAACACGTAATGCCGAATGTAGAGTTCTTTAGTTTTATGGATGGTGACGGAAGGTACGATTTAGCTGGAGTTACATCGAAAGCATTTCCGAATCTGAAGTGGATCGAATGTATGCTGGATAAAAAGGGAAGGACGTTGGAAACGCTCCAAAATTTTTCTAACCTATCTTCTGTCTACCTGCATGAGGTTTGGAATCATCGGATATTTTCAGCCCTAAAAGAACATCAGATAAAGAGATTTAGGTTAGAGGGGTTTACACGTGGATTTTCATTCGAAGATATTACGAATTTCACAGAGGTAGAGGTGTTAAAGGTCAACGGATATCGTGAGCATTTTGATATGCAATTGTTAGCTAAGCTTCCGATTAAAGAGATTAGCTTTATTAGTTGTATTCGAATGGAGCACGTTGATGTCCTATTGCAGATTCCTACTTTAGAAAGATTAACCATAATAGATTGTAAAAAGCCACTAACCCAAGAAATGAAAGAGGTTCTTAAAGAAAAATTATTAGTGGCTGATGTGGACTTCCAGTAATTTGCATGTAACATGCTCAGCTACCTTTGCTTTGGCTAATGAGTGTGAACTTGTTTTCAATCATATTGGAGGCTGGGATATTGGAGAAATTGCTATGGGAAATAATTGAGGACTCAAAACAAAATAAAGCATTTTTGAAAAGTGAGGTTCAGTTCGAGACTCTTAAGAGGAGGTTATCCCAGTATGGGGAGCAGACAAATAAAGAGTTGATGGATGAGTTTCATAAATTGTGGGAAAAACTGAGGTTATCGGATGAGTTTGAAAGGCTTCATGAAGAAGAGGGCGGCATAATCAGTGACGATTGGAGCTATGAGCAGTTCTATATGGATTTTGGAAGCTGGATTGTTGCGCAAGGGAAAGATCTGTATTATATGTTTTTTAGAGAAGGTCACGAAGCGGTTCTTTCCTACATTGAAGAGCGTGGTGTTACGGAAGAAGACTATATGTTTGAAAGTATGATGTACGCTTTTAAAGGTGATTAAATTGTTCTATATACCTTGATTGGCTACGGTCTAATCAAGGTTCTTTTTGTATAAGCTTCCCCTAACTTGGCTGAGGAGGAGGCCTTCTGAGCTTTATTTTAAAGGCAAAAATATGAGCATGCTTGAAGCATTGGAGGATTGGAACTCAAAAGGTAATACTCATGTATTAAGCCAAGAACTAAAAGCTGCCTCAATGTGTCCAAGCTAGGAGGATGTATGGAAATAAATGATATTTTAAAAGTGAAAAGATATGAAGAGCTACATATCTTCTTATCTAATTTTTTATTTCTTACCGAGACTAAGGTTCAGGAATTCTTGAAAAAAAATGATTTATTGCGAGCATTGGTAAAAAAGGAACTGCAAGTTGGGCACATTTCAAAAGCAAAGCTTGTACGAGGTGATAAGAAAATAAGCCTTGTATCATACTCTTTGAGCTACACTTTTTTTAACGATATAGAAGATGAGGTTGGTCAGCGTCCAAATGACGTTGAATTGGGTATTTTAATTCACTTTAATGATTTGAATGATATTACTTTTACTAGAGATATTGTTTCGGAGTTTGGGGATGTGGATTATGCAGATTTTAAGTTTGAGGAATTAACAAGTGTGATAGAAAAAGAAATACTTGATATGGATCAAGTGTATCTTCAAGTAATGCAGAATTTTTTCGAAAAAAGATTAAACATTGATCTAACATAAAACAGATTTACGCTACAACATTGGTTTCTATATCATACAGCAAACAAATGGGCAAAAGGAGCAAGTGAGGTTTTAGTGGTACTTATTATCACAAAGCCTTTGTGTTCTATTGTATAGAGATTATGAGATTAATAATCGAAACAATTTCGCGTGTGGAATTCTGCAACTCATGGCCGGAGGTTTATACACAGGAAAGTTATAGGTATTTTATAGTAGAAAGAATTGAGAAACTAAAATTACTCAAGAAGGATTTTATAATGTCATTGTAAGCGAATATTTACATTTTTAGGAGATGATTTCATAGATTTAACTTAATCAAAAGAGTAGCGTAAATCCTCGGAAAATGGATTGTACAGCTACTCTTTTCTTTATAAGACGAAGTCGGGAACCTGTACAGTAGTGGTCAGCGTACGGACCGGAAATATGGCGAAGGCGGGCGATTGCTCGAATTCGAGGAAGCAACGTACAGCTATGATGAGCAAGGTTGTACGTCCAGACGGTCAGGAAGTGCTATTCACCTATGACAGTCTAGGACGCGACCGGGCAGCAGCAGACAGCAAGCAAGACGAGCAAGATGGAATGCCTGAAGCTGGCTTAGCTGCACCTCAAGGAGCAGCGGAAAAATTCAGATCACTGCTGTCTCAAGCTGCTGCAGGAGAACCTGACTCTGCGAATCTGACGACTTGGGTATTTGAAGATAGGACATTCCGTCCAGCCGCCAAAATTACGACCGATGGTACGTATAGCATCATCACTGATCACCTGGGCACACCGGTAGAAATGTACAACGAACAAGGGGAACGCGTATGGGCTTGTGAGCTGGACATTTACGGTAACGTCCAATCTATTCATCTCCAGGGTAAACGATCTGATTGTCCGTTCCGTTACCCGGGGCAGTATGAGGATGAGGAGACAGGTCTGTATTACAACCGTTTCCGCTACTACTCACCGCATGAGGGGATGTATACGCAGCAAGACCCGATAGGGATGGCGGGGAATAACCCTACGTTGTATGGGTATGTGAGTGATCCGAATCGAAATGTTGATGTATTCGGCCTATACTCTGATTTATTAGATACTGGAATGGGGCATCATCTAATGCCAAGATCTATAGCGAAGGCACTAGGTATTTCTGAATTGAGTCAAATTAATTCAATTGCATGGTACCCGAACAAGGGAATTGGAACAGCAGATCTCCATAAACAATTGCATAGAAATCTTATTGATGCAGGTGTTCCATACCATGGTTCCAAATTTACGGGAACTGCTGATGAATTTTTTAACAAAGCAATGAAGGCATATGCAGATATTGATGTTAAAGGATATATGAAAATTCCATTTACACATGAACATTTGTTTAAGAATTTAACTCCTTCAGAAGCATTGGACAAGCTAAGAGAACTGAACACGCAAGGAACAATCCCTTGCAGTAAATAATAAGGAGCTGGGGTAATGGATAAAGTTTTAACAGCCACAAGCTATGGAGTTAGTGTATTTTCTCTTGATGTTTTTCAAGAGTTTTTAAAATATGAAAAAGTGAGAACAAAAAAGGTGTTGAAAAACTTTCAAGATAATCATGATCGTTATTTACAGTCTCTTAGAGAGGGGGTTTGGATTCCTTTTGTGCCTATAGATGCAATAGATTATTTGATAAAGTTGGAGAACAATGGAGAGTTTTTTAATGATGAGTGGAAAAAAGTATTTGAGCATGTAGATTTCAATATACAAATCAAAGATTACCTGTGGATAGCGGGTTTAGGAGTATTTCTGGATTTTAATAAGGAAAGATTTAACGAGGATGTAATCAAATCTAAAACCTTTGATGGAGAGCCTATATATTATGGATTTAGATACAACTTTAAAAGCGGAAAATATTTACTTAAGATTTCGGGATACACTCGTAAAGAGAAATTAGAATACCCTAATGCAAACTATGGATTTTCATTCTCGCTTGTTGAAACTAATGAATTTGTTGGCTCAAATGATCCACGAGAAGATGAGATATATAATTTTAATGTAGCTGATATGTAAATAGTAAGATGGGTTGTTGCAGTGTCATCTGAATCGTTTCCATGCTAGAGAGAACTATAAAGGAACAACGAAGATTTACCATTGAGGAAGTTGTTGAGCGGTTAAGGAATGAACTGGGAGAAGAAGTTGAACTCTTTTACTAATCGGTAAATTTGACATGTGGAAGGGCCTATTCAGCATAGGATAGGCCTGTTTTCTTTTTATATGTCGATAGAAGATACATAATTTCTTCGATTACGTAAATTCAAAAGTTACCTCAAGCCTAAGGCATATGCATCTGTTCCATAACTTGGTATAATGTGATCTGTTAAAATGAATATATTATTGGCTGTTTTCTAACTCATAACTTTCCTTATGTTGATATAAGTTAACATCAGAAGGGTGGTTTACCTATGCAAATCACACCTACGATTCGGACAGAAATACAAGATTATTTGGAACAGCACAAAATGAACATGAGTCAGTTTGCTGCCAAATCCGGACTCAACGCGGGTACAGTAAGTGGTATTGTAATGAGCAACCGTGCCATTTCTGTACATCAACTGGATTGTGTTACACAGGCCATGGAGAAGCCAGAAGATTACTACTATACCCGATATGTTCAGGAATATATGCTGGAGGCATCTCTGGATTGGCGTAGAGTGAAGGCTTTTTTGCAACGCTGCACAGAATTGAACAGGCTCGATTGCATAGCTCAAGTTGTATCTGTTCTTATGGACAATGTGGCATATTATGTGCCACTGGTCTTTGAGCTGGCTGAGGAGTTTTTTGATCAGAAGCTTTATAGGGCTGCAGAAATACTTTACGAGAACGTTGCCAGTGGCGAAAGAAATCAGCATTCAGAACGTCTGGCCTTAAGCCAGTATAGATTGTTTACGATTCGTATTGGTGATGATCAATCTCTCAATCTCAGAGTTGCAACACTATTTGAGCCTTACGTGGAGCGTCTGGATGAAATTGATCAGTTGGATGCACTTAAGGATTTAGCCAACGTGTACAGATCGTTACATGAATGGGACAAAGTAAATGCTACGGCCATCAAGCTGAATCGTTTGGCAGAAATTCAATATGCTTTGGAATCTGTCACCAAAGAGCCACTTCGACCCTTATTTTTTTATGTTGCGTATAGCAATTTGTTAATGGGTGGCTTTTACCATGATCAAGGTAACTATGAATTGGCTCTAGAAAAAGCTAACCAGTATGCGAATCTGTCATGGGTACGAGAGACGGATGCTGATACTCTGCACTGGAAGGCTCTGTTCGTAGAATGGGCAAGAGCGAATATTCTGCTAGCCAGGCTAATGTCAGGTGAGACGCAGCTATTATCAGATTATGTTGAGTTTATCGAGACCAAGGAAATTGAAGTTACTCGTGGCCTATGGAATATAATGATCGTGGCAAACCGTTTTAAAGTGGATGTAGATCAGATTATAACCAAATACGAACAAGAGATCTCCAGTCTTTTGAAGCAGGATAAAAATGAAATATATAATCAGCAAAATACCGATGATCAACATATTGGCTTATTGTATGAACTGGCACACTACAGCTTAGTGCAAGAAAAATATGAAAAAGGCTATCTCCATTTGTTAAAAGGTTTGGAAAAGTCCACTATAATTAATAATGATAACTCTACTCTTCGATTTATGAGATTATTTGAACATTTCCGTGAATTTGCATCGGACGAAGCTAAGGTAGAGTATCACAATCTAGTCAGAATGGAGGCGACAGTATGAAGAAAATGCTCTCATTGATGTTCGTAAGTGGTCTGGTTGTCATGATGGTGACGAATTCCATTATTACGTTGACCAGCATTCATGGTGGTGGCTGACATTCATTTTTGATTGCTGAGAATATTCAATTTTCCAAGCATTTGTCTCAATTTAGTGCTATCATAAAATCTATAAAGGACTCTTGGCCAACTATGTTGGTGGGGTCCTTTTATGCTGTATATTTCAATTCGTTCTTATTAATCAAGTATAGAATTGAATTCCTCAGACCACAGACCTTGCTGCTTGACTTTTGGATAAGCCATCGGTTGTGCAATACAGAGGGATCATGTACTGTCTAAGCTAGGGGGAGGTGTATCATGAGTGAGCTTGAACGAGCAATTAAGCTTCGGGAAACGGGACAGCTGGAGCAGGCACAAGAGCTGCTGCTGCGGCTAACTACGGAATTCTCCACTGATCCTGCTGTATGGTATCAGTGCGCCTGGGTGCATGATGTGATGGAGCTGGAGCGGGAGGCTGTCCCGTATTACGAGCAGGCGTTGGCACTTGGATTGGATGGGGAGGATCGTAAGGGAGCATACCTTGGCTTGGGTAGCACCTACCGCACACTTGGCAGGTATAAGAAAGCCGCTGCTACGCTAAAACAGGCCATGTTCGAATACCCGGGGAATCGGGAATTTGAGGTGTTTTACGCCATGGTGCTGTATAATCTTGAGGATTATAAAGGAGCCATGGAACGTCTGCTGCGCCAGCTTGCAGAGACAAGCGAGGATGCAGGCATTCGAGCATACCGGAAGGCGATTCTGTATTACTCAGATAAGCTGGATGACAGATGGGATTAGGCGGGGTGTAGCCACTTCGAACGGGACTTTGACCTTACTGACGAGTACGTTGATCTCGATCATGCCGTCATTCTATGGTATGGGGCACAGCATGGAGAGCTAGGCAAGGTGAAGCGAAGCGCGAATGCTGCACTGGAGGAAGGCTTTGCCTTTATCATTGATCCGGTTGCTGAGCTGCTCGTAGAGAAAGGGATAACAGAGATCAGTTATATGATAGCCATCCCCGAGATCGACTATGAAGGTCAGGTCCAATTCAACAATACAATGGTTTTTCTGGGACAGGTGGAATGTGAGGAGGAGAACAGCAGCTGGCTCGATGAAATTCTGAATGATATGTGAGTGATACATCATGACGGGCGATCAGCACGATAGCGGAACGGAACAAGGAAAGAAGAAGGAAGAAAGAAGTAAAGAAGAGAGACAGAACGAAAAAGAACAGATGGATTGAGGTAGAGGCCATGAACCATGAATTTACAACAGTAACAGACACGTCCACCGTAGCGATCTTCGATCTGGCAGCGATTCGCCATCGTTTCGATGATACGTCAGATTGGTGGAGCATTCCCGAGGATGAGCTGGATGAGATGAACCAAGGCCATATTTTGTTCTTGGGCGTTGGCCATGATGGCCAATATCATATTTCGATTGTAGATCAATTGGATGATGCCGATGGATTGTTACATTTGCAGGCACCTTCGGGCCAGATCTTCGTTGGAGCAGGAGAGGACACGACCGGAGGAGAATTGGAGCCAGATGACTCTACAGCTGTATCCGGGGCTATGCTGACCATGAACCCTGGCAATTATGCTGTTACATACCGTATGGAGCACAACACAATACATCTTTCCTTTATCCCGTCCGAGCAAGGAACCAATACACTTGTCACTCCGATTCGCTTGAAGTAGGGAGGAGCAGGCATGACGGAGAATACTGGACATATGGCCTATGATTTCGAAGGTCTGGAGCGACAGGTGACATGGAGTCACGCTGAGGCTCGTGAGCTGTTCCTTCATTACTTTGTATTGAAGAATAGCTATTGTTTCTCGGGTGCGGTCGACTATGAGGAGCTGGACACGGTGCTGCAAGACGAGTGCTATCTTGTCTTCAACCATGAGCCCCGTTATAAGGGAAGACAACTATTTTTCACTGGACATGGGGTTCAGACGACGAAGGAGGCACTCCTGCATTTCATGAAAGGCCCGATTGAGCAGCACGACCTGATCGTCCCCTTGCTCATCATACCTGTGGTGGCGCAGACAGCAGCTCATCTAGATGTACAAAAAGAGACTCCTGCCTACATCATTGCTACCCAGGAGGACCCGGTGTTCGAAATCTGGCGTCGGACAGTCTAACTAGTATCTTGAGTGAATATGACTATGAACTTGAATGACCTCTAGAAAGTATGGTTAGCGGAAAGCGGGGAAGCCCTAGAGAAACGGAGTGCCCATCTTTAAGCTTGCTGATCATCAGATTTTCAATTTCGTTCGAAAGAACAGCAAGCTTAACAATGGTCGACAGGGCTCCCCGCTTGCAGCGGCTCTACACTCATCTTTACTTCGATCAAGGTATTAGCACCTGATCATGAGGATTACTGATGCAGCTTGCGATATTGTGAGGGAGTCAGTCCGTTGTTGCGCTTGAAGGTGGCAATGAAGTAGCTGAGATTGTCGAAGCCGACTTCCATGGCGATGTCCACGACCTTGCGGTTACTGTGCTCCAGCAATCGGCAGGCACGCTGAATGCGATAGCCATTCGTGTATTCCACGGGGCTCTTCTGCACCATCTGCTTGAAGAAGCGGCAAAAATGACCCTCGCTCATGTGCAGGGTATCTGCAATCTGCTTCAGACGCAGTGGCTCCTGATAGTGAGCATGAATGTAGTCCAGAGCTTGCTTGATGCGCTCGATCTTCTCGTGATGACCAGGTACACTTGCGGTGGCCTCAATGGGCTGCATGAACGGCTCCAGCAAGGCGAGCAGGGTGTACAGTCTGCCCTTGGTCATCAGCTCAAGTCCTGGAGCCGGCTGGCGATGGTCAGCAATGATGCTGCCAATGATGTCAATAATCTCACGTCCACCGGGATCACCTGGGTGGATATGCGCTCTAGGGCGCTTTTTTTTATGCAAAAAAGGCTCAATATACTCAAGCTGTACAATATCGCTAATGTGACAATTGAGCCAATCCGGATGGAATACGACAGCAGAAAAGATGCAGTGCGAATCATCCTGCAGATATCCTGCGTGTAGCTCCCCACGGTTCACGAACAGTACCTCCCCCGCACGTACCTGTGTATAGTCCATATCCGTCTGAAACAGGGCACTTCCTTCTTCCACAAGGATAAACTCCAGCTCCTCATGCCAATGGGGCTCAAGTATGCAGTTTCCATTCAGCTGCTCCACGTCCGGGTATACCCGCACTGGGTACATGGCATCCCCGTGCACACGGTCTTCCCGCAGATTCTCTCTCAAACGCAACCGATCCTGGTCCATCTTTATTTACCTCCCTGACATCTGATGCACATATATAGAATTATAGTATCAAGATAGTGATACTATAGGTCAAAATATAACAAGAAAACCCTTTCTTTAATCAATATCATTATAGTATAGAACAGAGTAGGGCTCCAAGCCCCCAAGGAGGAAGCGGTAATGAAGTTTACGGATGGATATTGGCAAATTCGAAAAGGGTACGAGGTGCAGAATCCGGCAGACATTAGGGATCTGGTGACGGAGGACTCTTCCTTGACCTTGTATGCAGCGAGCAAAAAAGTCCAGCACAAAGGGGATACACTGAACGGAGCACTGCTGAAGACGACCTTTAGCTCCCCCATGCCCGATGTCATTCGTGTACGGATGAATCATCATAAAGGAAAAGTCATGAAAGGACCTGTCTTCGACATTCATACCGAGCCTGTGGATGTGAAGATTACGACTGACGAGCAGACAGCTGTCCTGCAGAGCGGCAAGCTTGATGTCACGGTGAAGCTTACGGAGGGCTGGAGCATTGCCTTCAATTATGATGGCAGGAAAGTCACTGGCAGCGGCCACCGTGGGCCTGCTTATATTAAAGGTCCGAATGAACAGGCCTATTTTCGGGAGCAATTGGAGCTTGGCGTTGGAGAATACGTATATGGATTGGGCGAACGCTTCACTCCTTTCGTGAAGAATGGTCAGGTTGTTGACATCTGGAATGAAGACGGAGGAACGAGCAGTGAGCAGGCTTACAAAAATGTCCCGTTCTATCTATCTAGTAAAGGCTACGGCGTATTCGTGAACCATCCAGAGCGCGTGTCCTATGAGGTCGCTTCAGAGAACGTATCGAGAGTGCAGTTCAGTGTGAAGGGAGAGACGCTCGACTATTTCATTATTGGCGGAGCCAATCCCAAAGAAGTGCTGGATAATTATACGAAGCTCACGGGCAAGCCAGCGCTACCACCGGCATGGACCTTCGGACTCTGGCTCACCACCTCCTTCACAACTGATTATGATGAGGCTACGGTGAATCATTTTGTAGATGGTATGGCTGAGCGTGATCTGCCCTTATCGGTCTTTCATTTTGACTGCTTCTGGATGAAGGAGTATCAGTGGTGTGACTTCCAGTGGGATAAGGATATGTTCCCGGACCCTGAGGGCATGCTGCGGAGGCTGAAGGAGAAGGGGCTCAAAATCTGTGCCTGGATCAATCCATACATTGCCGAGAAGTCAATCCTGTTCGATGAAGGTATGGAGCATGGCTATCTAGTGAAGACGGCCGACGGAAGTGTGTGGCAGTGGGATATGTGGCAGGCCGGAATGGGACTGGTTGATTTCACGAACCCGGATGCTGTGCGCTGGTATCAGAGCAAGCTGAAGGTGCTGATTGATCAGGGGGTGGATTGCTTCAAGACAGACTTTGGCGAGCGGATTCCAACTGATGTCGTCTATTATGACGGCTCTGACCCGCAGAAAATGCACAATTACTACACTCACCTATACAACAAGGCGGTATTCGAGCTGCTGGAGGAAGAGTTGGGCAAAAATGAGGCGGCCTTATTCGCTCGCTCCGCTACGGCTGGCGGTCAGCAGTTCCCTGTTCACTGGGGAGGAGATTGCTCGTCTAATTACGAATCCATGGCAGAGTCACTGCGTGGTGGTCTATCGCTAGGTCTCAGTGGCTTCGGCTTCTGGAGTCACGATATTAGCGGCTTTGAAGCAACGGCTCCGCCAGATGTCTACAAGCGCTGGGTACAGTTCGGATTGCTGTCTTCTCATAGTCGACTGCATGGTAACCATTCTTATCGGGTGCCATGGCTATTCGATGAAGAGGCCGTAGATGTTCTGCGCAGCTTCACCAAGCTCAAGTGCACGCTCATGCCTTATATCTACAGCTCAGCCGTGGAATCCTCCGTACGGGGCTTACCGATGATGAGAGCTATGGTGCTGGAGTTCCCGGAAGATCCGACGACTCATACATTGGACCGCCAATACATGTTCGGGGATTCCTTGTTAGTTGCACCTATCTTCAATCGTGAAGGGGATGTGCAATATTATCTGCCCGCTGGACGCTGGACGAACCTGCTGACTGGCGAAGTTAAGACAGGAGGAGCCTGGCAGACAGAGCAGCATGATTTCACGACATTGCCGGTTCTTGTCAGACCCAACACACTACTGGCGATCGGGCAGGAGGATAGCCGTCCTGATTACGATTATGCAACAGGGGTCGAGCTCCATCTATTCGAGCTGGAGGCAGATGCCAAGGCTGAAGCCGTCGTTGTGAATGGTCAAGGGGAACGGGAGCTGGCTGCTAAGGCCGAACGTACTGGTGATACGATTCAGGTGAGCGCAGAAGGTGCTGGCAAGCCATGGAAGCTCGTACTGCGTGGCATTAAGCAGCTTGCAGGAGTACAAGGCGGGTCGGCTCAGGTCAGCGCTCAAGGCGTCATCATCACGCCAGAAGCAGGCCATGAAGTGATCATTTCTCTCTAAGTGCGCTTAGGTGAGGAGCTAGCGTACATCTGATTGTCTAACTATTATAACTACAGATCCAAGAGGCGCGAGTGACGGGATTATCCCGGTGCACGCGCTTTTTTCATGGTAGCTGGCATCGGTAGAAACTTGACAGTGTCTGGAGTTAGCTCACAGACTCTAATGCATAAAATCCTTCCGGAACAACCACAATACAACTATCTGCCTGTGTACTGAATCCTGGGGGGAATGGTATATGAAATCAGGTCCTTGGACATGAAGGATACGAGTATGAAGTACGGTAATTCAAGTAAAAATTCGGATAAGAAGACGAAGCATACACTCTTACTGGCGCTGGGTTCTATTCCTTTGATGATGACGCTTGGCAACTCCATGCTCATTCCTGTTCTACCCGAAATGGCCAAGAAGCTGAACGTTACCTCCCTGCGGGTAAGCATGTTGATCACAGTGTACGCTGTAGCGGCCATTATCCTCATACCTATTGCAGGCTACCTGTCTGATCGGTTTGGACGCAAGGCAGTCATTGTACCTAGTCTCATTACAGCGGTTATTGGGGCAGGCATATCCGCTGCTGGTGCGTGGCTGCTTGCAGACCAAGCTGCCTATTGGACGATTATCGGCGGCAGGCTATTGCAGGGAGTAGGCGCGGCAGGGGCATTTCCAATCGTCATTCCGCTCGTAGGGGATCTATATACACAGGAGGAGGAAGTTAGTCGCAATTTGGGAATTGTCGAGACCTATAATACATTTGGAAAAGTATTGAGTCCTATTCTGGGTGCGGCTTTGGGAATGGTGCTGTGGTACTTGCCATTGCTGTCCATTCCGGTGTTTTTTCTCATCTCCTTGCTGCTTGTTATATTCTTCGTGTCCGTTCCGCGCCGTAAGCAAAAGGCAGAGGTGTCATTCAAGGAATTTCTGTCAGAGCTCAAGGCTGTGCTGGGCAAAAATGGTCGGTGGCTGTATGCTATATTTGCCATGGGCGGCATTTGCATGTTTGCTATTTTTGGTACCTTGTTCTATTTATCTGAGACGTTGGAGTCCAAGCATCATCTGCATGGCGTTATGAAAGGCGGAGTTCTGGCTATTCCACTGGCTTTTCTATGCGTTAGCTCCTATATTGGCGGGAAGGTCATTGGTAAGAATAAAGCTCGTATGAAATGGCTCGGCTTTAGCGGTCTTGCTCTTCTTACGATCTGCTTTACCCTCATCTCCTTTTTCAAAAATATCTATATAGAAATCGGACTATTCGCTTTGGGAAGCGCTGGGATTGGTCTGACCTTACCGTGCCTGGATTCGTTAATAACACGTGGTATAGAGAAGAAGGAGCGTGGGACCATCACCTCGCTGTACAGTAGTATGCGGTTCGTCGGGGTATCGCTGGGTCCTCCGATCGTATCGCTGTTGTTACATCGGGGGCACAGTCTTCTGTTCATTGTAATGAGCGTGCTCAGCGCTGTAGGAGGGCTGCTAATGCTATTCGCGGTGAAGCCTCGTGAAGACGAAGCAGATGAAGGACGGGTGAATGATCCCCATGGAAAGCAGCGGGGGAAGGACATTGCACGGCGAATACCAGGCATACGTAAAAAAGCAGGCTACCGTTAGGCAGAAACTTTCTCGTATGATACCCACTGAAAATTACACCAATACAACATCAGGCTGTGGTGGAACTCTGGCTGAATGAAGTTGTGCTACAACTATACTGCGTATAACACAAAAAAGCCGCCTGTTTGCTTCAGCCTTCCTGAGAAGGGCTGGAACAGACAAGCGGCTTTATCTTTTTAAGAAATACGGTATCGCTTAAAATCCTCTATCATGTAAGTCCCCGTATCATTTAGGTCAAAATATCATGTAAGTCAGAATATCATGTAAGCTCAATCGCAGCTTGAGAGCGTCTCGTACTCCACTGCAGCCAGACATACATTAGCACCAGCGCTACGATAGCTGTGGCTGAAATTCTATACATCATCGCATAGCTCGACCATTTCGCGATGGAGCCGAGAAGGAGAGCACCTGTAGCTACCCCGAAGTCCGTAGAATTCAGGAAAGAGCTGCTTGCTGTTCCGCGCTTGCGTGGAGGCACACATTGAATCATCCAGGTCTGGAAAGCTGGCTGCATGCTGCCGAAGCCTGCTCCGTAGCACATGGCAGCAAGGTACAGCATCCCATCCGTACGTGCAAAGGATAACAGGAGAAGCCCCGTCAGCAAGAGTAGAGAGCCTGGCCCAATAATAGCCTTATGGCCGAACCGATCATAGAGTCTCCCAGCAAAGGGCCTAACCAGCAGCACTGCTCCTGCAAGGAATAGGAAAAAGAAGGCTGCATGTGTCAAGCCCGCTTCCTGGCCGAATAAGACCATGAAGCTAAGCAAGCCGCCATAAGTGATGGCCATGAGATAATTCAGAAAGGAAGGCAGCCAGAGCTTGCGCCATAGTGGTACTCCGTCACTCTCCTCGCTAGACACGGTTGCTTGCATTGCGTTCATTCCAGCACCCTGTCCAGACTTCGAAGGGTCTGGGAGTTGTCTCAGTAGCCATATGGTCATAGGTACGACTAGAATAATAACAGCGCAGGTAGTATAGACTAGCGCATTGAACCCTCCGTATTGCAGGAGACTAATGCCAATCGTGGGTCCGATGGACATGGCTAGTGTTGAGGATAGGCCAAAGTAGCCCATGCCTTCACCCATTCGCTTGGCAGGAACAATATCTGAAGCCATAGTGGGAAATGTAGTGCTGCTAAGCCCAAAGCCAAGCCCGAAGATCACCCGCATCAAGAGCAGAATACCTACCGTAGGAGCCAGCACATAACCGAGAGTCCCGGCAAGAGCAAGCGCGAGCCCGATCAGGACGATATACGCTCGAAAGCCCTTTTCCAGATAACGGGTCGAGAGAACACGAGCAACGATCGCACTGAGGGCGAATAAGCTCGTGACCAATCCTACCTGAATCGCACTGGCAGAGAAGGCGTCTTTTACGTAAGACGGCAGTGAGGGGACGATCATTTGTAGCTCTAAGAATAATAACAGGTTAACGAAGGTCAAAATAACAAAATGCTTGGTCCATAGACGTTCTGTGATGTGTTGTTGCATGTAGCTTCTCTCCCTATCTAGTGGCAGCTTGAGGCTGCTTCTCTCTAAATCTATGAGGCACTATACGATGGTAATGGTTCATGCACGAACCTGTCGACATGAAAGAAAACTGAAAGGAAAACTGAAAGAAAACCAAACGATGAAACAAAGCCTGCATGAAGCTCAAAAAAAGGATTCCAGGCCTTATGGCCTCGAATCCCGCTGCACTCCTTATTAGTGGCACGAAGTAATAATCCGCTTCTCACTTTCGGATACCTATTAATATTTTGACATAATTTCGACACAATGACAAGCTATAACCCTATAGCTATAGTATAATTAATAAAATATCTTGCATGCCTGCGGACTTCACCCGGGATCAGGATAGACATTCAGGGAGGAGATAACTGCTGTGCACTGGCTTGCTATGATTACCATGCTGATTGACCATATTGGAGCTGTTTTTTTTCCAGGATCAGCACCTTGGCGAATGATTGGGAGAATTGCTTTCCCTATCTATGCCTTTGCTCTATATATGGGCTATGTACATACGAGGAATCTGACCAAATATATGTTGCGTCTTGGTGCACTAGCGCTGATCTCGCAGCTGCCCTTTATGCTGGCCTTCGACACGAACGGTCTTAATGTAGTCTGGACTCTGTTAGCATCACTAGGAGCTATCGCCATTGCTGATCGAATGAAGCGTCTATGGCTAGTCGTTCCAATGTATATCTTGGTTGGACTATTCATGGAAGCAAGCGACATGGATTACGCTGCATATGGCCTGTTACTTGTGCTGATCTATCGGTATTGCAGAGGCTTCTGGATGATTCCGGCCCATCTCGTGCTGAACCTGCTGTATGAGCTTAGATATTCCTTACCTTACGGAGAGATAACGTTATTCCAGATGACACAGCATTTAAGTCTTGTATCTACAATACTTATCGTGAGCCTCCGCTCCGTGCCGTCATTCATTCGCCCACATGTGCCACGCTGGCTCTGGGTCAGCTTTTACCCGCTGCACCTGTCGATCATTGTTGCCATAAGGTATTACCACGATTACACCATACTTGAGCAATAATCGTGCCATCGTTTTAGCTGAATACCGAGACGTAACAGAAAAGCCGATTCACAATGTGGATCGGCTTTTCTGCGTTGTTGCTATAGATACCGCTAAGATCGGACAAGAATCTGATGTCTATGCTGCTCTCCCCATTCCTTCATTTTCATAATAATAGGAATCAAGGTTTGGCCAAAGGAGGTCAGTGAATACTCCACCTTGGGAGGAACCTGATGATACACCTCACGGTGAACGATACCGTCCTGCTCTAGCTCACGCAGCTGCAGGGTCAGCATACGCTGGGTAATCGTCGGACAGATCCGGCGGAATTCATTGAAGCGAACAGGCTGCTTTATCATATGATAGAGTAGTATGCCCTTCCACTTGCCGCCTATGATATCCAATGTGTAGGCAACGGGACAACCCTCTTCATTTGGACATTCCCCATACTTGCTGCTGTAGTCCTCCAATAGACTCACTCCTTACAGTATAAAAAAAGATACTACATAACATTAATGTGCCTACTTATGATTTTAGAACAATTGCGTTATATTTACAATCATAGAGCGACCCAATAAGATCCAAGGAGGAATAGATGATGAATGAAGCACCCAAAGCAACCATGAAAGCAGTTGGTCTATACCGTTATCTGCCCATTGCTGATCCAGATAGTCTAGTGGATGTAGAGTTGAAGACTCCAACAGCAACTGGCAGAGATCTTCTGGTTCATGTGAGGGCAGTCAGTGTAAATCCGGTCGATGTCAAGCAGCGCGCCCCCAAGGATAAAGTAGAGCAGGAAGCGCGGATACTGGGCTGGGATGTAGCAGGGATTGTAGTAGAGACTGGCCCGGAATGTACATTGTTCAGACCAGGCGACGAGGTCTATTATGCAGGCAGCCTCATCCGTCCCGGAGGCAACAGTGAATATCATCTTGTGGATGAGCGGATTGCAGGTATGAAGCCTGCTTCGCTGGATTATGCAGAGGCGGCTGCTCTGCCCCTCACTGCAATTACGGCCTGGGAGGGGCTGTTCCATCGTCTTGGTGCAGGGCTCGCCCCAGCTGAGAATGAGGGTAAGACATTACTAGTCATTGGAGCGGCAGGTGGAGTGGGGTCCATCGCCATTCAGCTGGCCAAGTACGCGGGATTGCGTGTCATCGGCACGGCTTCACGGGAAGAGTCCATTGCATGGGCCAGGTCTATGGGAGCCGATGAAGTGATTAATCATCATGAACCCTTCCTGCCACAGCTTCAGGCGATGGGTCTGGATGGGGTGGATTACATCTTCTGCTTGAACAGTACCGAGCTGCATTGGCCTAATATGGCTGAATCCATCAGCCCGCAAGGGAAAATCTGTTCTATTGTGGAGACGAAGCAAGCGCTTGACCTCAATCTCCTAATGGGCAAAAGTGCAACCTTCGTCTGGGAGCTGATGTTCACCCGTTCTATGTTCCAGACAAGTGATATGATCAGGCAGCATGAATTGTTGAATGAGATATCGGGTCTAATAGATCAAGGCCTGATCCGTTCCACGCTGACTACACGACTGCGACCCATTCACGCAGCCAATCTGCGAGAGGCTCACGCATTACTGGAGACAGGCAGCACAATTGGAAAGATCGTAATAGAAGAGTTCGAGGGGAATATCTGACTTCTACGCAGTGTACCGGATGTGTAGCAACAAATACGTTTTCGGAAAACGCATCAAAAAACGCGAGCATTCAAGACAAGACGTCTCTGAATGCTCGCGTTCTGTTGTACTGACATTTGAATTAGTCATTCTATATTACGGAGCTACAGCATGCTACCAGCTTTAACGGACTCAAGCGAATGTTCAAGCTGTGAAGTGTAAGTGATGCTGAAGCATCTGTGCCCAGAATCAGCGAGCAGCGGATGGCTGCTGAAGCACGGCGGGCTGCGGAAAATACCCTACGTCTATGGCATGCTTCACCATTTGCTGAATGAAGGCCTGATCGGTCACGGGGCAGCGAACACCAAGCTGCTCCAGCCGTGCGGCTGTCACTGCGCAGCCATAACGATAAGCGGAGGATTTCGCTCCGTCTCCCTCGAGCTGTCCCATAGCCAATTGCAACGCATCATCCTGCACTTGACTGCTAGGATTCAGCAGCCAGGAGGTGTATTCTGCGAATGGCAGGGTGTCAATGGTGTAGCCTAGCTCACGCATCATGTCAATTAGTTCTGCATAAGGCAATGGCTGCGGATTGCAGATATGATAGATGCGGTTCGCGCTCTCCGCGTTGAATGCCAATTCGACCACTGCCCGGCTCGCATAGTCAATAGGTGTAAAGTCCGTATCCCAATCCGCCTCGGGAGCTTTGTTCAGCAACAGCATGGCTTTGAGCATCCGGTAATAGGCATTGCTCTCGATGTTGGTCTGGAACCGCCCGCTGGCTGAATGACAGGACAGGTTGCCCGCCCGATAGGCCGTGACAGGTATTCCTGAGGCTGCAGCCTCGAATAACAGACGTTCAGCGTCAAGCTTACTGTTGGAATACAGATTCTCCAGCTGCATATCCGCCGGGAAGGAGGAGTGCTGCAGCGCGCGTTCCCATTGCCCACTCATGGCCAGATCCTCCGGGATCCCCATCGTCGATATATGGTGGAAGGACATTCCTGGTCTAGAGGCGACAAGATCAAGCAAGGCCCGTGTACCATTAACATTCGTGCGTTCGAATGCCGCTGAATCTCCAAAGTGGCGCACGTCAGCAGCGCTGTGGATAATAGCATCCAACTGCTCACTCAGCAACTTGTGAACCTCTGGAAGCATTCCCAGATTAGGCTCCTCCAAATTGCCGTATACGATGGTTACCCGGTCACGCAACACATTGGCAGCGGATGCGCCGAAGTATTCCGTTAGAATCCCAGCAAGTCGCTGATAGGCTGCCTCTGTCTCCGTATGACGCATCATGACGAAGACCTCTGCCTCAGTAAAGCGCAGTACATCATGTAAGATATGTGAGCCGAGATAGCCAGAAGCGCCTGTAATCAGCAGCTTGTGAATCGGCCTTGGAGCAAAGGACTTATCCGGTACAAATTCCAGCGGATGCTCGTTCAGCTCAATCTTGGGACCTTGCTGTGTAAGATTTACTTGCTGCTCGGCACCATCTGCTGATAATGGCTGCTCGGATTGCTGAGCCAGCTGTTGAACATAATCAGCCAACTGATGCGCCGTCGTATGACGGAAGAAATCACCAATCCGGAGTCCCGGATAATGAGGCTTGAGCTTGGCCAGCACATGGATGATGTGTAACGAGTTCCCGCCAATACGGAAGAAATCATCGTCACGCATAATGCCACCATGCCCAAGTACCTCTTGCCAGGCATCAGCGATCCGCTGCTCTGTTTCCGTCTGAGGAGGCTCCCCTGGCAATGCATTGCTCTGTACGTATTGCTCATGTGGCATCGAGGCCAGCTTCTTCCGATCCAGCTTGCCAGTTGGCGATAGGGGCATGCGCTCCAGCCCAATGATGAAGTCGGGAATGAAGTAGGATGGGAGCTTCGCTGCCAGGTGTGCCTTAATGTCCGCAGTCTCAAGCTCTGTACCATGCGTGGTGGTATAGTATCCAACCAGCATATTCTGTCCCTGTGCATCCTTCTTGGCAATAACAGCTACGTCCTGGATATCGGCGTGACGAGCCAGCTGCTCTTCAATCTCACCAATTTCAATACGGTTGCCCCGGATTTTGAGCTGGGAATCCTTGCGTCCGGCATACTCCAGAGTACCATTTGGCAGCAAGCGAACAATATCGCCTGAGCGGTACATACGACCTCCAGGAATGAATGGATTGTCTACGAACGACTGTGCTGTTCGTTCTGGCTGGTTCAGGTAGCCTTTGGCAAGTGCAGGTGTAGCAATGCATAGCTCTCCCGGCACATTGACAGGGCAGAGGCGGTTTTCCTCATTAAGAACATAGACTTGATAATTGTGGATCGGTCGCCCGATCGGAATGTGAACCTGCTCCTCGTCCACGGCACCACGAACCCGATGTGTGGTTGTAGCTACGGTGCATTCAGTAGGTCCATAGACGTTAACAATGTCCGTTCGTGTACCAAATTTCTTCTGGAATGCCCGGACTTGGTTCCCGTAGAGAGCCTCTCCTGCAACCGTAATAATCTTCACCCGGGACAGCTTGCGATAGCCCTCATCCGATAGATAGGTGGATAGCTGATTGAAGAATACGGTAGGCAGAATCGTAATAATGGTAGTGCCAGTCCGCTCGACAGCCTCTGCAAATTCTTCGACGGATACCCTCTCCTCGGAAGAGAGTAAGTATAGCTTAGCCCCGTAAAATAACGCGCCGATGGTATCCCAGATCGAGGCATCGAAGCTGTAGGTTGCGAACTGGGTCAGCACATCGTGTGGTTCAATGTCGCAATCCCGCTGCACGACGGCTCCAAGGTTCACGACACCGCGGTGAGCGATCAATGCACCCTTAGGTCTACCCGTTGAGCCAGAGGTGTAGATAATATAAGCTAGGTCGTCTGGGCTCACATCCAGCTGCGGATTGGCAGTCTCGCGTCCGACTAGTAACTCCTCTATGATCAGAATCTCCCGAACGGTCGAGATGGTTGAGCATAGCTCAGCAGCTTGCTCTTGATAGGACTGCTTCGTCAGGACGTAAGCCGAGTGAGTGTCTTCGACGATGAAGCCGTTACGCTCCGCAGGGTGGTCTGGGTCTACTGGTACATATACGCCGCCTGCCTTCATGATGCCAAGCAGTGAGATGACAGTCTCGATGCTGCGATCCATGTAAATCGTGACGAAATCACCCTTCGAAAGTCCTCTGGACAACAGCTCCGCGGCAATTTCGTTCGCGCGGCTGTTCAATTCCCGATAAGTAAGCTCTACTGTACCTGAGGCGATGGCTCCATGCTCAGGATACTGAGCGACTGCGCTTTCGAACATGCCGTGAATGGTCTGCTGCTCCGGGTAAGGTACCTCTGTTGCATTAAGCTGTTCATGAGCAGCGCGATCATAATCGCTCAGAATATCATACGAGCTGATGGACTTCTCGGGCCGGGCTACTGCTTCTGATGCTATTACGTTGTAATAGGAAGCATAGCGCTCCATCGTGTCAGCCAGCAGTAGCGAGCGATCATACCGAATGTGAACATGATACGCGTCTTCCTCGGTTGCTACATGTACAGCGATAATAGGCTCGGGCATAGCTTCAGGTAACGACTGCAAGGATTTTGCCGATTCAGCAGTGTCCTGTACCTTGTCGCCAGCCTGCAAATATGAGAACACAACCTCCGCACCGATCTCTGTGAGTCGGGATGCGTTAGAGGAATGAAGATCATGGCACTGGTTCATTAGCTCGGACATCGTTAAGGACGGTTGCAGCTCTAACTCCCACACATTCCATCCCGCCGTGTTACTGTAGATGAGGGAGGCCAGCTCGGTCTCCGCAGAGAGTCTGTACATCCAGGCAAAGAATACGGCTGTGAAGAACGCTTCTTGTTGCGCTACAGGAATCTTGGCCTGCACAGCTTCATATACGGTCCGGTCAAGCTGTACATTCAAGTTGTCCTGCTCGTAGGTTCGGTGTCTGCGATTACGATCGAGCGGAATAGGAAGTGCCTGAATGACTGGGGCAGTAATATTCGTATTGGAATGACTCATGTTCAGATCTCCTCCAATGAATGTTATAGGGAAAGAAAAGCCTTCCATCCGAGAAATAAGTATGGAAGGCGCTCTTTGGAAGTTAGCTATACGTTACGACTATGCATTAGCTCGGATTGGATACTTTGAAATAGGAAATCAGTTCTCTTAGTTCCTCAGACATAGAGCTGAGCTTGTTAGAGGAGTCAATGATTGAGATCGTTGAAGCCTTCTGCTCTTCCACCGTCTGAGAGATATAGCCGCTGTTGCTGGCAGTCTTGCTCACTGTGTTTGAGAGTTCTTCTGCGGTAGCCGTCATTTCCTGAGTACCTGCCGAGATCTGTTCGGTAGAGCTGGACAGGTCCTCGATCTGTGCGACAAAGCTTCTTGTAGCACCGAGAATATTCTCGAACAATGATCCAGCTTTTTCTGTAACAGCAATTCCTTCTTCGACCTGCATGGTACCTGTCTCCATAGCGATCGAGGCTTCCTTGATCTCCTTCTGAACCTCTTCAATCAAGCCAGTGATTTGCTGGGTGGCTGCCTGGGATTGCTCAGCAAGCTTGCGGACCTCTCCAGCAACGACAGCAAAGCCTTTACCTTCCTCACCGACACGAGCTGCTTCAATGGAGGCGTTCAAGGCAAGCAGATTGGTCTGGCTGGAAATGCCACTAATAATGTTCAGAATGTTACCAATTTCCTGTGAACGACTTTCGAGCAGACGAATAGCCCGCGAAGTGTTCTTAACGGAGTCTGTAATCTTGTGCATTTGCTCAGCAGCCTGTTGTGCGACCATGTTGCCTTCCACGGAGCGCTGTTGTACGGAATCGGCCTCGGAGGCAAGACTGGAGGCATTGACTGCAATTGTCTGAATGACCGATGCCATCTCAGACATGGAACGAGCTGTGTTCATAGAAGATTGCTCTTGAGATTTGATGTTATCCGTAATTTCATTGATATTGGCGTTAATTGTGTTAACGTTGGTACCATTTTGCTCACAGATCGCGAGCAGCTCCTTGGCGGATTCATTCACTTCATCGGTTGTAAATTGTACTCGGGCCATGGTGTTGTTCATACGCTCAACCATAGTGTTGAATTTGTCATTCACAATGCCAAGGTCATCGACGCCTGCCTTGATACGAACATTCAGATTACCTTCACTGACCTCTTCGATTCCATGGATTAATTCCTTGATCGGAGACAGTGTGCGTTTGACGACAATATACTGGACGACGAAGAAAATAACGAAGAACAAGGCCATGATCGCGATACCAGTCCATAGGGTCTTGGTGAGCCCCTTAGGCACAGCGCTCGCATCCACGTCAACAGCAAAATACGCAAAAATCTTGTTGCTGCTATCCTTGAGCGGATACATCAGCGTAGTCCAGGTACCGAAGTCATCGGAGTAAATGTCTGAGAACGTTGGGTTGCCAGCATTCAGCATCTTACCCACCGCATCTGCAATAATTACCGGTTGTTCATACATAGCACCAACGCCCATATCCGCTGCTTCGAAGTCGTTGCGCAGAGCGGTAGGCATAGCGACAATCGAGGTCCCACGACCATTTTCAAGCTCAACCCCAAAAATGTAAGCATAGTTCACGTTAGGATTGTACTTGCTTATGGTGTCGAGCGTCTCGCGCAGCTTGGTTTGTGCAGGGCCGTCATAGCTTTGCTCCGTAACCGCCTGTCTAACTTCCTCGGCATCAATCTGTTGATACCAGCTCTCCGTTACCTTTTCAATCTGGCTATGGAGCTGGTCGATCAGAACAGACTTCTGAATCAGGTAGCTGGACGCGATCAGCAGGGTCCCAATCAAAATAATGTTAATGAAAGAAAGAAGAAGGTTTTTCGTGAAAAATGAAAGTCGGGTCCAAGTTTTCAAAAATGCTCACTCCTGGTTCGAAATAATGTTGCTAGAACTCATAATCTTGACGCTAGGGAAGCTGGTGGTCATTCCTTTCTCTATGTATTGACTAAGTTGTTCTGCCCTCCTGTCATATAAGACTCAAGTCCTGGTAATTTGCTGACCCCATATGTAATATCGTAAAAAATAGTCTTAAAATGAAGAGCAAAGTGAGAGTTATATGAGATCAGTCGGATGTAAAACTTAGATGTAATTGCGTAAATATGCATTGTTATGCAATCATTAGAAAAAGAGTACAAAAATATGATACTGGAAAAACTCAAAAAAAACACCTCTAGTTATCAAAGTTTGTAGTACACTTAGGAAGTAAGATTACAAGTGGGGGTGAGCGATTATTATGAACATGAAAAAAATCGCAGCCGAGAAGGCAGTCGAAGCAATCCAGGATGGGATGAAGGTAGGCCTCGGGACTGGCTCTACTGCTTACTGGGCAATTCTGAAGATCGGTGAGCGCGTGCGTGATGGTCTGAAGATTGAAGCGGTGGCAACATCTCGTGCTTCTGAACAGTTGGCGGAGGAATCTGGCATTACACTCGTTCCCTTTGAGTCGCTGGATCGCCTGGATCTCACCATTGATGGCGCTGATGAAGTGGATGAGAATCTTCATTTGGTTAAGGGCGGCGGTGGAGCATTGCTGCGAGAGAAGATCGTGGCGGCTCAGTCGGACAAGCTGATTATTGTAGCTGACGAGAGCAAGGCTGTTCAGACCTTGGGAGCTTTCCCGTTACCTGTAGAGGTAGTACCCTTCGCTCATGAATGGACCAAAAGGTCGCTTGAGGAGACGGGTGCCACAGTGAGCTGGAGAAGAGCGGACGGAGAGCTGTATATTACTGATAACGGCAACTACATCGCTGACTGCAGCTATGGTCAGATCAAGGAGCCGGGTTCATTGGCAGCTATCTTGAATGCGATTCCAGGTGTCGTGGACAACGGCTTGTTCGTAGGCATGGCGGACCAAGTTATTATCGCAGCTGCTGACGGTCAGCTTCGCATCAGAAATCGAGCTTAGCATGTGGACAGGCTACAAAGCGCTGGTGATCTTGACAGTTCCATACAATTAATATATCTTTGAATTAAGATATGAGGTGTGGAGGCTGGCTTTTATGTCTAATTCAACGGATCATCAGGAAATATCCCTTAATTTGTTTGTCGTGCTAGCACGAGCTTATAATTCAGTAACATCCCGCACGAATCGGGATATTCATGGCTATGGATTGAATACTACGGAATTCGGAGTGCTGGACCTATTGTACCATCGTGGTCCGCAGCCGCTACAGAAGATCGGTGAGAAGGTCTTGATTTCCAGTGGTAATATTACCTATGTAGTGGATAAGCTTCAAAAGAAGAATATGCTGACCCGTCGGGCGTCCCAGGATGACCGGCGCGTGATCTATGCTGAGCTAACCGAGGAAGGTCGTCACTTTTTCGAGCAGATTTTCCCAGGTCATCGGGAGGTTATCATGGATGCGGTCAGTGGGCTGTCTTTGAAGGAGAAGGAACAGGCCATCACCTTACTGCGTAAGCTGGGATTCGGAGCGGAGCGATAGGGTAGAGGGCTCGCACTCCAATTGGCTTTACGAAGAAGTATCGGTGAAGAAGTATCGGTATTATGTATACCGGTACTTTTTTTATTTGAAGATAATAGACTTAATAAGTCCTTTATTTTACGAATTGTTTGCGAATACGGGTTAATTCATGAAGCAGTATACGTTATACTAAAGGTTGACCTTATATTACTGTAGCTCATCGTATTGAAGTTCAATTATAGTGTTCATCATTTTGAAGCTCGCGGTACTATATTAATCCGGATGGAGTGAATTCGCTTGAGTATACAAGCTGGATATAGCAACGCTGGCGAATTGCTACTCACACGGGCGGGTGAACTGGCTGATTGGATAGTAGATAGACAATATGATCTTCAACCCGAGCTGATGGAGCGATATGGTCCAATCGGTAAAGTGAAGACTAGGCAGGATACGCTCTATAGCCTTCAATTTCTGGCAGAGAGTGTCATGGTAGACAGTCCGAAGCTGTTTGTTCAGTACATTTCCTGGCTCAAAATTCTGCTGGAGGGGTTCGGTATCACCTCTCAGGATCTTGTGATCAACTTGCAGCTGATCGACAATGCCCTGGAGGAATTACTGGAGCACCCGGGCAAGACGATGCTGCGGGACCATTTGTTACTCGGCATTGAACGAATCAAGGAACCAGAGGAATACCCCTCGTTCATCCGGCAGGATAACCCGTTATATGAGGAAGCTAGAACGTACCTTGACTTGCTAAGTGCAGGGAACCGAAGAGAAGCACTTGAGCTTGTGGAGGAGCTTCTGGAGAATGAGGTAGCTATAAAGGATATTTATAAATATATCTTTCAGATTACACAATATGAGATTGGACGACTGTGGCAGATGGGAGACATGAATGTCGCTCAGGAGCATTTCTGTACGGCAGCCACACAGTTCATCATGTCCAGCCTGTATGGTCGATGGATCGTTCATTCACGTGATGGATATCGGCTACTCGCCACCTGCGTAGGGCAGGAGCAGCATGAGATTGGCATTCGAATGATAGCGGATTTCTTTGAAATGGAAGGCTGGAACACGTACTATCTGGGGGCGAATGTACCGCAGCGAAATGTAATTCAGGCTATTATTGACTATAGCGTCGACCTAGTGGCACTATCGGCAACGATGGCTTTTCATGTTCATCTGATCAAGGATCTGATTGTTGCGATTCGTGCGGACGAGCGAACAGCCCATGTAAAGATCATGGTGGGTGGACAGCCGTTCAACATGGATGGCAGGCTATGGCAGGAAGTTGGAGCAGATGGCTTCGCGATAGATGCGGATCAGGCAGTGAAGGCTGCTGCTGATCTATTGTCACATATAGCCCAGGGAGGTAACACAGCATGAGTGATCCTTCGTTGGAAATTCAGAATCTACGCAAGATCATTGAGGACCTATCCAGGCAGATCGTGACAGCACAGACGGAGCAGGAACGAGTACTAAGCGAATTCTCCGGGATGAATAATGAATTAGTGAATCTGCAAAGAAAGCTGACCAAGTCCAATTCGGAGCTGAAGCAGGCGAGAATGGAGGCCGAACGAGCGAATCAGGCGAAGAGTACGTTCCTTGCCATGGTAAGCCATGAAATTCGTACACCTATGAACGGAATGCTTGGCTTGACAGAGGTGCTTCTGGCAGAGGAGCTGCCTGCTGCCCAGCGGGAGTCGATACAGTGGATTCAGGAGTCAGGCAAGCTGCTGCTGGACATGGTGAACAATCTGCTCGATCTATCCAAAATTGAGGCCGGAGAAATGAAGCTGCAGGCTACCTCTATCAATCTGCAGGATATGATGAAGCAAGTTACAGCTTTGCTTGAGGTACAGGCTGCTCAGAAAGGCAATGTGATCTCTACGGAGCTGGAGCAGGGCGTGGAAACAAGGCTCATCGGGGATGCAGCGAGACTCACACAGGTACTGCTCAACTTACTTGGCAATGCTAACAAATTCACGGTTGCCGGGCAGCTGCAGATCAAGATCAGGCTATTGGAGAACAGCGACGAACAGCAACGACTGCGTTTTGAGGTGAGCGACACCGGCATAGGCATTTCGGAAGCTGATCAATCCATATTATTTCAGCCTTATACCCAAACGGTAGAGGGACAGACATCACCACATGGAGGCACAGGCCTGGGGCTATGGATTAGCAAGCTGTTCGTGGAAATGATGGGCGGTCAGATCGGATGTATCAGCGTAGAGCAGGAGGGAGCAACCTTCTGGATTGAGCTAGTGCTGCGCAAGGCCAGTGATCCTGAGCTTCACCCCACGCATGCTACGAAGGCTGGTGCTCCAGCAGAACTAACTGAGTGTGACAAGATGGATACCATGCTGCCGATTCTCGTAGTAGAGGATCAGCTTGTGAACCGGAAGGTGATTGGAGAGCAGCTAAGACGATTGGGGCTGAAAGAGCTGGATTTTGCGGTAAGCGGTGAAGAGGCTGTAGAGTATGCACGTAGCCGCCATTACGGCTGCATACTGATGGATCTTCATTTGCCAAAGCTTGACGGATATGCTGCGGCAGCTCACATTCGTGCACACGAACAGCAATCACAAAGCGAACGGATACCCATTATCGCCTTATCCGGTAGCTCTGGTGAAGAGGAAAGGAGTAAGGGGGCGTCTGCGGGCATTGACGATTTCCTGCAAAAGCCAGCCTCGATTCACTTGCTAAGGGAGAAGCTGCAGCACTGGCTTCCTCAAGCTGCACCGGAGGAGGCCCTCATTGATGAAGAGGTCATCCGAGACATCATGGCTCTGGATGAGGATGGAAGCACAGAGCTGCTTGCTTCATTGCTGGAAATATATAAGGGTGATACGCCATACAAGCTGCAACGCTTGATCGGTCTGCTGGAGCAGGAGGAGTTCGATCCATGTGTGTATAATCAAATATTGGAGGCTGCGCACGAGCTAAAATCAGGAAGTCTCAGTCTGGGCATCAAGCGAATGTCGATCATGTTCGCTGATATTGAGCAAGCTGCGCGTGATCGGAAGCTGTCGACCGTCAAACCGGTCATATCCAAGCTGGAGCCAACGTATCACATGACCTGCACTGCTCTCGAAGCTTTTTTGTAGATTGTAGTTGATAGGCTGTAGTTTGGAAGTTGTTCTTGGACATGCATGTACTCTGTAACGAGTGCGTGCATGTTATTTTCATCTTAGGGAGGGATCTGATGGAACATCATATCAACATAGAGCAGCGTGAGCGGCTGCTGGCTTGGCTGGAAGACCCACAGGTATATGATGATTTGAGACGTGTGAGGGAGCTAGGGCTACCGCAAGCCTGCATCGCGGCCGGATATGTGCGGAACCGTGTCTGGGACAAGCTTCACGGCTATGTGTCCTTGACCCCTTTAAATGATATTGACGTCATATACTTTGATCCCGAGCAGCAGAGCGACGAGCGGGATGAATGGCTTGAACAGCAGCTGGGCCGGGATCAGATTCATCGGAACTGGTCGGTCAAGAATCAGGCTCATATGCATATACGCAATGGACATGCTCCATACGCTTCAGTGACCGATGCGATGCGTTATTGGCCAGAGACGGCTACGGCGGTAGGCATCTATCTGGACCAGGAGGATCAGCTGCAGATCGTTGCTCCCTTCGGGCTTCAGGATCTAATGGACTTGAAGGTACGCAAGGGTCCATACTTTCGGAGCGACACCTATTTCCGGCAACGGGTGTTCGACAAACAGTGGCTGGATACCTGGCCGCTTCTAATTGTGGAAGCATAACCTGAAATCCTGCAATAGGAGGCATTATAAAAGAACGGATATGACACAAAGCATACAGGAGGCTTCAACGTGAACCATAAGAGACTCAGGATCGTTTTAGGTGTTCTGGTGATAATCGTGCTCCTTGTAGTAATTATTCCGCTCGTGGGATACTTTGGCGTCAGCAGTGCCGACTCATTTTCAAATGAAACATTCTATTATCTTCAACTAGGGGCAAGCTTGTCTGCCCTAACAATCAGCTGATCAGGAGGAACCAACATGTTCAAGGATATCAGGAATGAATTAGTGCAACGCCCCGAAATTAGAGAGCTGCTAGGCTACGCGGCTATTTCGACTGGAGAAGAGGAGGATGAGCTGCTTGAGCATTATGCTTCGTTGGCAGACTGGCATCTATACGGGTATGAGGACGAGGGGCTGATCGTTGGGATCACCGGCTTCGTTGAGCAGGCCGATGGGGAGCTGAAGCTGCAGCATCTGGCTGTTCTTCCGGAGAATCGACATAAAGGGTATGCCAGAGGAATGCTGCTGGAATTGATCAAGGAGCGTGAGCTACAGCGTATGACGGCAAATACCGACGAGGAAGGAGCACAGTTCTTCAGACAGCTCGGATTTGCGGTGTACATAACGAAGGATACGCACACTGGACTTGAGCATTACCGCTGTGTGTATGAAGTAGAGCTGGACTAAGCATTCACCGTGCCCGTATCCCCTGTCTTTACATATACTGCATTAACGCCAGTTCAGCGGAGCGTTGCTTCGGCAGTGTAATCATTGTAGCAGAAGCATAGTTCTGCGAGGGTGAACCGACAGGGAGGCAGGGAATATGGCATATCGCTATACGGCTCTTGGTGACTCGCTCACGGTAGGGACCGGGGCACTGCCTGGCAGCGGCTTCGTTCCTCTCTATAGAAGCATGGCACAGCGGTCACTGCAAGAGCGAATTATACTGCATAATTATGGGGTGAACGGGTTAACTTCAGGAGAGTTACTCAGTCAGTTGAACAGCTCTACCTTGCTGGAGAGCGGGGTGAGTCAGGCCAATATCATCACCGTCAGTATCGGGGGCAATGATCTGCTGAGGATGGCGCGCTCTGGCATGCAACGGGATGCAGGAGGGGATCTGGAGCTGACCAAACGCAATGTGCGCCGGATCGTGAATACGCTACTGCAGATCAAGAGAGGCAGCCGGGAACCCTTCTTTATTCGAATTCTGGGGCTGTACAACCCACTGCCGCGCTATCCGCAGGCACAGTATTGGGTGGGGCAATACAATCGTTTTCTCAGCACAATGAATGCTGGGATCATTCGGGCAGTCCAGATTCAGGACAGCTTCGCAGGCCAAGAGCGGCGTTTGCTCTCACTGGACGGGATCCATCCCAACGGACGAGGCTATCGAGTGATCGCTGCACAATTGAATCAAGCAGGATATTATCCGCTGAGATAGGCTATAGCTGACTAGAGCTGATTAGAAATGATGGTGTAACAAGAGGGATGTTCTTCGCCTTTGGGCTGAAGGATGTCTCTTTTTTTGTGTAGAGTGGCTGGCATGTGCTTTTGCGAAAATCGTTTATTGATATTCTTATATCCGCTTTATTTTTGTCGAATGACGACGAACGTCATAGAGAATTGCCATAAATGCTCTCAAGTTTTCTTAACAAGTGTTAAGGAAATTCATAGTTTTCTTATGAATGGTTAGCATTTGATTTAATGATTTTCTCCTATACTTAGCACGGTAGTTCTTTGGTCTTAGTTCTTGCTGCTTCAGATTATATTGAAGGTTGTTATTCGCTCATGAATATGGATTGAGGAACTATAAAACCAGAAGAAGAGGTGTGAGGAATTGAATTCGAAAGTGGCAAAGCTCGAAAAAACAGGGTGGTTGACCCGTATTCAAAAAAACTTCAAAACGAAGCTGATCCTGTCTTTTCTTGTGTTTTTGGTTGCCCCATCCATACTAGTAGGGGTGCTGGCATACTTTAATGCCAAAGAACAAGTGGAGAAGCAAATCGTACATGGTGCAGAGGAAGCTGTGAAGCTGGGCGATCTGGCCATCACCATAGCCATTCAGTCCAAAATCAGTGATATTAAGACCTACGCTGAGCAGTTGGATGAAGCGCTCTACACCAACGAAGAAGATGATTACATTACAGGGGAGTTCGCCCAATATTTACAGCAAAATGAAGATGCCTCCGCTATTCAGCTTGCTACCGAATCAGGATTGTATATGACCTCTGCTCCAGCGGAGGAGATCCCGGCAGGCTATGACCCAAGAGAACAGGCCTGGTACAAGGAAGCGATGAGCAAGCCGAGTGAAGTGACGGTGAGCGTTCCTTATCGCTCAGAGAATTCAGATGATTTTACAGTTACCATTGCCAAAGCGCTGGATGATGGAACAGGTGTTATTGGAATTGACCTCAAGCTAACCATGTTTCGGGACTGGATGCAGAACGTCAAGATTGGTGAGCAGGGCTATATGGTGATGCTGGATACCAGTCGCACGTACATCTATCATCCTACACTTGAAGCTGGCACAAGTGCAGAGGATGCTTTTTGGAATCAGGTATACGAGAATCCATCCGGTAGCTTCTCCTACAAGGTGGGTGAGGACGATAAACTGATGTATTTTACAACGAATCCCCTGACAGGCTGGAAGCTGGCTGGTACGATGTATACCTCTGAAATGGTGGAGGCGGCCAAGCCCATTTTGACGAGCATGCTATGGATTCTTCTCATCTGTTTAGCGGTAGGAATTGTGCTGGTATGGCTTGTTGTCCGTTCCATCATTCGTCCGATCGAGAAGCTGAAGGGACAAGCTAATCTTCTGAGTGAGGGTGATCTGACGCAGGAATTCGTTCGACAAAGCCATGATGAGATCGGTGATCTGACCGATGCCTTTGGCAAGATGCAGGGCAATCTACGTCTATTGATTCAGAGCATTGAGAGCAGCTCACGCCAGGTTGTAACTTCCGCTGGAGAGATGACACAAAGTACAGAATCCACCAGTGCGGCAAGTGAGGATGTAGCGAAGGCCGTTCAGGAAATTGCCAGCAGTGCAGAGAAACAAAATGTGAGTATTGTCCAGAACAATGTTGCCTTGGATGAAATCGCCGTAGGTGTTACCCGAATTGCGGAACGCTCTGGCCAGGTTGCAGATCTGACTCGTCACACCACGTCCCAAGCTGAGGAAGGTGGGGAGTCTGTGCGGCTGACGGTGAGGCAAATGGGCTCAATTCATGAGACGGTGGAGCAGGCGAACCACATCATCCAGGTCTTGAGTGACCGTTCTGTGAAGATTGCTTCAATTACGACGTTTATAGGAGACATAGCCAATCAGACGAACCTTCTGGCATTAAATGCTTCTATTGAAGCAGCACGGGCAGGAGAGCATGGAAAAGGCTTCGCAGTCGTTGCCGAGGAGATTCGCAAACTTGCGGAGCAATCGGGACAATCTGTGAAGGATATTACGCAGCTTACAGAAGTGATCAAGCAGGATATGGAGGCTTCTGTGAGTATGATGAATAAGATCTCGGGCGAGGTTCGTGACGGTATGGATATCTCCACAGCTACGATCAGCAAGTTCGAGACAATACTGAATAGCATGCAGGAGATGACACCGCAGGTTGAAGAGGTGGCTGCTATCTCCCAGCAAATTACAGCCGGGGTCGAAGAAGTGTCCGCTGTGGCTTCTGAGCTGGCTCAGATTGCTACAGGCAATGCGAGCACAGCGGAGGAAGTAGCCGCATCCTCAGAGGAGCAGCTGGCTGCAATGCAGCAGGTATCAGCCTCTGCACTTAGTCTCGCAGATATGGCGGAGCAGCTGCAGCAATTAATACGGAAGTTCAAATATTGAGAGGCTACTTTTCACACAGATGAATCTGTTTTAGTTGCTTCAATTAGCCTTCACATACTATGATTAAAGGAACTGGGTTTCATAGTTATGCAATTCTCTAATCTGGATGGTGGGTACTTGATACTAGATTTTATGCTACCGGCATGGATTGTTCTATGCTCGATCTATCTTCTTCATTCCTGTCTTGAGCAGGATAAGCTAATTCATATGAAGCAGCCAATGCGTACATGGGTTGTAGGCATAGTGCTAGGAGTGGCAGCCCTTGTGCTACTTACTGTCCGTCAGGGTCCAGATCATCCAATGGAAATGAGCATGCTCGGGATCGTATATATGCTGGGGGTTTATTTTGGTCGGGCAGGGTCTGCGGTAATCATATTCATGATGCTATTGATCTACCGGATGATGGACCCTGCTTCCTACGCCATGGACTGGCAGTATTGGACAGCTGAACTTGTGTATGTTGCTGGATTGTGCCTCCTGAATGCCTTTTTGAAGAGTTTTTTCGTACAGTGGCTGTCAGGAGGTCTTTTTTTGTTGTTGAACTGTATGCTGCTTGGGTTGTTTCAGGGCTTTGCCGCAGGATGGATGTGTCGAATCCTGTCGCTGGCCCTGATGTTGTTAATGGTCATTATATTATTGTACGTGTTGGCGAGGTCCAGAGAGCGACAGCAGCGCCTCATGCAGAGCTATCGTCAGCTTGAGGAGCTGGTGGAGCATCAGCCAGGGTTCACCTTTATTGTAGAGAAGAGAAACGGGAGGTATGAGTATCTCTTCTCTGAAGGTGAGATGCTTCAGTTAATTGGTGTTCCTCCTCATCGACAGGGGCAACCTATGGGATCGTCTGGACTGGACAGTGAGATTTTTCCGCAAGAGATCATTGAGTTTATCCATCAGAAGTATCAGGAGGCCTGGGAAGGCAAGCCAGTCTATTATGAGGTTGAATGTCTCGGTCACTATGCACTGGTGAAGCTCCAGCCGATTGTAGATGAGCATGGAAGAGTTCAGCGTCTGATTGGGTATGGTGTTAACATTGCTACATATAAGTCGGTCAGGCGTCAGCTCCAGGAACAGGGAGAGGGCTTTGCATTTCTAAAGGAATACGCAGAGGACTGGATTATGGAGTTCACGGCTGAGGGCCGTATTATGTATGCCAATTCAAATGCACTGCAAGCGCTTCAGCTCGAGCTTCCCCAGATTATGAATCAGCACCTTGAGAGGCTGGTACATATAGAGCAAGAGGAGCAATGGGTGAGGCTGATGAGAAGCACACAGCATAATGAAGGAACGAAACAGACCGAGCTTAGGATCATATTGGACAATGGCATGTCGTCGTATTACAACGTGTACATTCTTCCTTTCTATCACAGGGATGTACTTGTGCGAATTCAAGCCGTATTTCAGAATATCACGGATGCTCGTGAGCGTGAAGCGGCGGTGGAGGCTAGTGCGGCCAAGAGCGAATTCCTGACTTATATGACCCATGAAATCAGGACGATACTGAATGGGCTTATCGGTTTTTTGCTACTACTACAGCGAACCAGGTTGTCTCCGATTCAGCAGGATTATGTGCGCAAGATGAATGATTCCTCCCACTCACTCATGAATGTTACAAACGATATTCTGGATATGGCGAAGATCGAGGCAGGAAAGCTGGTTCTGGAGCAGGTACCCTTTCATTTCGAAAAATGGATCAAGGGACTGGCGGACAAGACAGGCGTCTATCCGCGACAACAGAATGTAGAGCTGGTGTTCTACACAGATCCCGATTGTCCACTCTATGTTGTTGGTGACCCCTATCGACTGGAGCAGGTGCTGCTTAATTTACTGAGCAATGCAGTCAAATTTACGGATGCTGGTCACGTTCTGCTGAGGACAGAGGTCATCTCACTAGAGGCAGAGCAAGTCCGAATTCTCTTTGAGATTGAGGACACGGGGATCGGCATGACGAAGGAGCAAATGTCGCGGGTGTTCATGTCATTTACACAGGGGGACCCGGATATAAGTCGAAGGTATGGCGGAACGGGTCTGGGATTATTCATTTGCAAGCATCTGGTGGAGTCTATGGGGGGGAGTCTGGAGGTGGATAGCGCATTTGGCAGCTACAGCCGCTTCTACTTCGAGCTAAGCTTTGCACTGGCAGCTTCACAGGAGCAAGCCCTACCTGATCACACGGAAGTAAGTATTCCTAATTACGAAACAGCCATCGTGGATCACCCATCTCATTCCAGAGAGAGTATGACTCAGATTCTGCAATCCTTTGGCATGAATCCGCGTGTATTTTCAAGCTTTAAGGAGTTCATCAGCTCGGGCTGGGGAACGTCAAATGATCAGGACGGTCAGCATGTGCTGATTATGAACGTAGCTGCCTATGCAGAAGATCCCCTGGAGCGCAGAATTATGGAGCTGACGAAGCTGCTGCGACCCTATCTGCATATTGTGGTGTGCTCGGATGCAGGTAACGTTATAGTGGATGAGGCACATGATTACGAAGTGGAGACAGATACCCGTCTCTTTAAGCCCGTTACCCGTCTTGGACTCTTGGAAGTGTTTGAGATGTTGGAGGAGCCCGCTCTGGCATCAGAAGGAAGCACTGAACAGGATATGTCCGAGCCGGCCCCCTTAATAGAGAAGAAATGTATTCTGGTTGGTGAGGATGAACGCATTAGTCAGCTTGTCATCGAAGGATTACTTGGCTATCTGGGATATGAGGTGACAATCGCAAGTAACGGCTATGAGGTGCTGGATTGGTTGGAAAAGAAGCCGTGGAGTCTGATCTTTCTGGATCTGTCCATGCCCAAGCTGGGCGGTATGGAGACAGCGTTGCACATTCGGAGAATACGTGCGTATGATCAGACGCCGATCATTGCGATCACTGCGAACAGTGTCAAGTCTGTACACGAGCAATGCCTGTCGAGCGGAATTAATGAAGTGCTGATGAAGCCTGTGCACTCGGAACGGCTAATGAGAATCGTAGATGCTTGGTCGGGCATGAATGGTTTGCGCAGTATTCAAGGTGTGGATATTGATCAAGCGCTAACCCAAATGGATGAGAAAATGCATATTCTCCAGTTTGCGCTGAGAAGATTCAAGACGGAGTACGAGTCGTTCGGCAGTATAGTACAGCAGGAGCTGCACGCCAAGAACTTCGACCAGGTGTCCCGTAGAATCCATACCTTGAAGGGAGCTGCTGCCAATCTATATGCCAGACGATTGCAGCAGAAGGTGATTGAAATGGAGGAGTTGCTGCAGTATGGGGCTCTTGAGCATGAAATAAAGCGTACATTAGAGGAAGTGCTTCATGAGCTTCAGCTTATTTTACAATCCATGCCGTAGTGAGGGATTGCAATGGTAATTCAAGGTGTGAATTTGTAACCGACGCCCCATATCGTATGTATGTATCTAGGCTGCTTGGGATTTTCTTCGAGCTTCTTGCGCAGCTTGGTAATGTGAACATCCACTGTACGGTCGTTGATATAGGAGTCAACACCACGAATGGCTTCAATAAGGGCGTAACGGCTAAATACTTTGCCGGGGTTCAGCAGAAAAAGCTTCATAATCTCGAATTCTGAAAAGGTCGTCTCAATCTTGGTGTAATTATGAAGAATGATTCTTCGTTCCAAATCTATGGTGATTCCTGGCTCAGGAGCTGGCCCTGTTGTGGGATTCACCGGAAGTGAGCTCCGTCTTAATACAGCTTCAATTCTGGCCTTAAGCTCCTGCATGCTGAAGGGCTTGCACACGAAATCATCAGCTCCCTCGGTTAACGAGCGGATCCGTTCATGAACATCCGTCAATGAGGAGGTCACAATGATCGGAGCCTGAGTATGGCCTCGAATGAGTGCACAGGGATTAATCCCTTGTGAGTCTGGCAACACCAGATCCAGAATAATGATATCCGGCTGGGAGCTCAACAAGATCAGGCCCCTCTCGGCATTGTCCACTCTGCTCACTTCATAGCCTTCTCCTTGTAGATAAAGAGCCAGTGTGTCGCCAAGCATATGGTCGTCTTCGATGATAAGCACTCTGATCATGATATTCCTCTCTTGGATTCATCAGCTACTAGCATATTGAAATGCTCTAATATATTTGTAAAAAGGTGCAAGTATACTTGTTAATCTATACGTAAGGCAGGGGTCTGTCAAGAAAACCCTTCATCCTTTGGAAAGTCTTGCTGATGGTGACAATGGACGGATTAGAGAAGCTGAGAGCTCATAATCGTTGTGCTTGAATGAAACATTGAACAGATACACTGTAAGGAAGCATTGCATTGCAGAGTGGAATGAAGTACTAACATGCAGCATAACAATGATGGCTGTAATGATGGGTAGCAGAATAGACGCACTCCCGATCGGGGGTGCGTCTATTGGCATGCTATTTCTTCATTTTATTGACCCAACTACGCAGTGCCCATTTGCGCTCGCTCTTTTTACGATATTTTGGCAACGTACGATAAATGGCCAGTGACTGGGTGAATGCTTCGTGCGCTTCACGGCTTCTCCCCAACGATTGATAAATTATCCCCGACAAATAGTAGCCTTCACATGAAGAGGATTGAATGCTCTGAAATTGCTCCAGATAGCCCAGGGCCTTGGATTGATCCTTATCCTTGAAGGCATCTGCCAGCCTTAGCCAAGGCTCACCGTATTGTACGCGCGGATTAATAGATAAGGCCTTCAACAAGTGAGCTTCTCCTTGGTCCGACTGGCCCAGCATAATCCTACTAGTGCCTACTGCATTCCAGTAATCAGCAGAATCATCATAGCTGTCCTTGATCTCCCCCAGGTAACGCAGAGACTCTTCATATTTTTTGCGAATAATCAGGTTACGTGCAAGATCCAGCTTGGCCGATACATCATTCGCATTCAGCGCAATCTGATCTCGCAGCCGGGCTGCTTCGCGTCTACGCTTCAAGGGTCGAGTCAGACTCGGGAAGATGCCGATGAATTGGCGATCAAGTACATAGATGATGATTAGCAGAAGCAGCAGGGCGAGGAAAGGATTGCCCACCAGCCACCATAATGCCGAAAAGATGATAAACTTGCTCATTGTCGTTCCTTCAACTCCTCATTCAGCCTAGCGGATGCCAATACATGGATATTATAGCACAGCGCTGGATTGCTGAACTACGGTTTTCTTTTTTTGGCAGCAGCACAGACAGGAGTGGCAATGATGATATGTGCCACTCCTGTAACTAAACGGGAGATCCATCGATCCACAGAAATGCTTCTCAAGATGCGTCCCAAATGCGTCCCAAATGCGTCCCAAATGCGTCCCAAATGCGTCCCAAATGCGTCCCAAGATACGTCTCCATTTGCTTCTCAAATTGTTGTACTTCGATATGTTCCGCAACCTAATGCTGGCTTGGTCTCAAGATATGCACATCATGGCCGGCAATGGTCACCTCGCCGCTATATTCGTGTTTGCTGATCAGCTCCAATGCTGTACCCTCCTGAATGTAATATTGTTGAGGCTCACGGTCATGATTCATAACGAAGATATAATCCGTACCCTCCTTGGAGCGAACACTGATCTCCACACTGTCAGGAGCGGTGATTGGAGCCCCAATGCCGAGTTCAGTGCAGATATGGGTTAGCAGTCCATTCAGAAATTCCTGATCCGGGTCGGTTGCCACGTACCAGGCCGCACCATTACCCCAACGGTTGCGAGTGAGCGCAGGCATACCCTGATAGAAATCTTCGCCATAGACGGCAATCGTATCAGCGCCTTCTGTATGCAGCAGGTCGCAGAGCAGTCCACATGGATAGGCCCCCTCTAGTACGCCTGTTTTTTCCTTCAGTATGATGCGATTCTTTTGGGTCGGCAAGAGCGCGTCGATCTCTTCCACCCATATGCCGAGCAGCTTCCGCAGCTTGCCAGGATATCCACCAAGTGTTACCAGATCGTGTTCATCGACAATACCGCTGAAGAAGGTAGTCAGGAATGTGCCGCCTTGCTCGACAAAATGCTCTAGCCGCCCTGCTACACCCTCCTTTACCATGTAGAGCACAGGTGCGACAACGATATCGTATTTAGTGAATTCTGTAGATGGACTGATGATATCAACCTGAACATGCTGATCGAAGAATGCTTTGTAGTATTTGTGTATCTGTTCTAGATACTTCAGAGCGACGGTTGGTCCACTGGATTTCTCAATCGCCCACCAGTTATCCCAATCAAAAATAATGGCTGCCCGCGAAGGAACGGAAGCATCCAGAAGGGTATCTCCCAGTGCCTTCAGTTCAGCGCCCAACTGGGTGACCTCTCTAAATACACGGGTATGCTCATGTCCGACGTGCTCGATAACAGCTCCATGATATTTCTCGCATGCGCCAATAGAGCGGCGAAGCTGGAAGAACAGGACGGTGTCGGCCCCATGAGCAATGGACTGGTAGCTCCATAGGCGCATTACGCCCGGTCTCTTCAGCGAATTATAAGGCATCCAGTTCTGCTGGCTCGGAGTCTGTTCCATTAGCATGAAGGGCTGACCATCCTTGAGGCCGCGCATGAGATCATGCGCCATTGCTGTGAAGCTGAAAGGTGTGTCCAGAGCGGGATAGCTATCCCAAGAGACGATGTCCAGATGCTGTGCCCATTTGAAATAATCGAGCTCCTTATAGAAGCCCATCAGATTCGTCGTAATGATCGAATCCGGGATGCGTCGTTTGATCGCATCATACTCCAGCAGGTAGCATTCCAGCAGACTATCCGAATTGAAGCGTGAATAATCCAGTGATATCCCCTGGAAATTCGATTTGTTATTTCCCCAATGCTCAGACAGATTGCTCGGCAATACGATCTCATCCCAGTTATAGAAGGTGTGCCCCCAGAAGGAGGTGTTCCACGCCCGGTTGAGGTTCTCCACGGTACTATAGCGCTTCTTCAGCCACATACGAAAGGCTGCCTCGCAATGCTCGCAGTAGCACTCGCCACCATATTCATTGGAGACATGCCACACCAGCACGGCTGGATGATTCTGATAACGCTCTGCCAGCCGCTCTGCCATTCGTTCTGCATATTTGCGATAGGTTGGACTGTTAGGACAGGAATTGTGCCTCCCGCCGAACTTGCGCTTGCGCCCATCCGCATCGACACGCAGCACATCCGGATATCTCTTCGCCATCCAGGCCGGGTGGGCAGCTGTGCTGGTAGCCAGACAGACATAGACACCATTGGCATACAGGCTTTCAATGAGCTCATCCAGCCACTCGAAATGATAGGTGGATTCGTCAGGCTGATTTTTCGCCCAAGCGAACACGTTTATCGTAGCCATATCTATGCCTGCCAGCTTAAATAGCCGTAGATCCTCAGTATGAATGTCCTTGCTCCACTGCTCTGGATTGTAATCACCACCATAAAAAACCTTGGGCAGCTTGCTACTGATCATGATCAAGCACCTCTTTCATGAAAGTAAGACACCAAAGTAGAACACTTTACGTAACAGAGCTACGACAGAACTCACATCACAAGTATTCACAACAGAACTCACATAACAGAATTGAATACATATAAGAATAACTCTATGCTATATGAAATCATTATTCTTGAATATATAATAAAAGTCAGAGTCTATATAAGAAAATGGAAGTGAGTAAAGTGGATGAAATGGAGCAGAAAGAGCAACAGGAACCGGAGCCTCACAATATGCACAAACGATATTTTCTTACCTCTCGCGAGCAGAAGCTTCCTTTGTTCATTGATAGCATTGGTCTAAATGGACAGCAGGAGGATGTAGACCGTCCAGAGGGCTTCCCGTGCTTTCATTGGCTGCAGACTATTCAGGGAGAAGGGGTAATGAGCTTCGGGGGCGCTTCGTTCAAGATGGGAGGAAATACGGGGGTGCTGCTGCCACCAAGGGAGCCTCACAGGTACAATCGCCGCAGTGATGTATGGCAGACGCTGTATATCACGTTTGACGGCCCCTTGTGCTTGGCTGTTATCGCCGCCCTGGGCTTGAAGCCAGCCTCCTTGTACTACTGGGAGCAGGGGAATGAGCTGGATGGCTTCGGTATTCAGGTGCTGGATTCCATTGCCAGCGACAGAGATTTGTTAGGGCTGGATGCCTCTTCTGATATGTATAGATTCCTGGCCATGCTTAAGAAGCATGGTCGAACCGGCACTCTGCCATCACTATACCAACAGGTGGAGAGAACGATTCCTGTACTGGAGTATATGGAGCAGCATTATGGTGACCCTTCTCTTGGGCTTGGAGACATGGCTGCAATTTTGGGTGTCAGCATCAGACATCTGAATTCTCTGTTCAAGCAATCTATGGGGATTACTGCATATGCTTGTCTAATTATGATTCGAATGCGCAAAGCGAAAGAGCTCATGACAGAGTTCCCTGCCATGCCTGTCCGTGCAATTGCCGAGCGTGTCGGATTCCGTGACAGCAGCCATTTTGTAGCGACCTTCAGGAGGCATGAAGGTGTAACTCCACAGCAATTTCGAATGCTCCATTAAGGTTGCACTATTACTGATTGTCAGCCTTTGTAAAATGATCTTGCAGAGTCTGGAATACAATGGTTATCATGGAGGTAGCTAGACTACTATTATAGGGAACAAGGTGGAGGGACCGGGATGAAGTTAAGCAGTCAGGACCGTTGGGTATTCATTGGCGATTCGATTACGGATTGTGGACGTGCCAGACCGATTGGCGAGGGAGGAAACGGGGCTCTTGGCAATGGGTATGTAGCGCAGATTGATGCTTTGCTCCGAGCAGTGTATCCGGATCTGAACATTCGTATATCCAATGTGGGAACGAGCGGGAACACCGTGCGTGACCTCAAGGAACGTTGGAGTAACGATGTACTGGATCTCAAGCCGGATTGGCTAGCTGTTAAGATCGGTGTAAACGATGTATGGAGACAATTCGATGCTGCCGCACGTCCTGAACAGCATGTCTATCTGGATGAGTACAAGCGCACCTTGCGTGAGCTATTGACCCCTGTGCGTTCGTCGGTGAAAGGGTTGGTGATGATCACGCCGTACTACCTGGAAGCGAATACAGAGGACCCCATGCGTGCTACGATGGATGTTTACGGAGCCGCTGTGAAGGAGATTGCCGAAGAATTGGAGGCCATTCTTGTAGATACGCAAGCGGCTTTTGATCGACAATGGGAGTTCATATATCCGGCTGCTTTGGCATGGGACAGGGTCCACCCGGATCAAGCAGGGCATATGATTATTACGCGTGCAGTGCTTGAAGCCGTCGGCTTTGATTGGAATAGAGCTTGATTATAGAAGGCCAACTTAAGCAGGCAGGTCAGCCAGGGTGCTCCCGAAGCCGACCTGCCTGCTTAGATGTGTCTCTATCGGATAAACAGGAACTCCGGAGACTGAATGGCTGATAAGATTGATTATAGCCCCATTGAATGGTGAGTGTCCCTGTTCAAAAGTACGCAAGTATGCTTGTCTGTAGATGGTTGGATATCCTGCCGTGTAGTGTGCGTCAGACTTAACGCCGACGCGATTTTTTGCGGCGCGCGGAGACTTGGCAGCTAGGACCATTGGTGACGGACACAGGGAACTGATGATTGTAGATCGGTACAGCCTGACACTCATTAACGATCTCGATTGGATGAATGACAGGGATGACCTGTGGGTAGAACAGATGATTTACAACTTGCACAGGTGGGCACACAATTGGATTTACTGGGCAGCTCATGACAGCAGCTCCTTTCGTTGTTTGCTATAACATATTACAAAACTTATGTTTTGCTTGGACAACAGCTGAGCTGTCGTTAATATGGTCCAATATCAGATGTCAGATGTAGTCAATAGAGAGGTGAAGACAGATGCAGAGAATTCGAAGACAGAAGCAGGTCGAGGGGACAACCACCCCTGGTATTATACATAACGCAGATCATCACTTTCTCATCCAGGTGCAGATCTATGAGGATGGGATGGTGAATTGCTGGGAGCTCGTAGATCTAAAGGGACTGGAGCAAAAGATTGACGAATACTGGCTGGGACCAGATATTCCTGATGGAGAGACGCTATCCTTACATGGTCTGGGTGCCTTCATCGTCGGAGCGGCGGATTGGTCATTCGATAACGATAGCTACTACCAGCACATCGAGGCCAAGGTACGGTCACTGAATCCAGAGTTTCGCAATATATACGAGATTACTGCCCGAGAGCGGGAGCTTATGGAAGTGCGAAGAATCAGTCCTTCCCCGAAGGCAGTTGATTTTGCTGTCATTCAAGAGATGTTCTATAGCACTATTGAGGGTGACGGCTTCTGTATGTTCATGAGAGAGCAAGGGGAAAATTACCTTGTCAATCTTGTCGTGTATGAGAATGGAATCGTGCATATTTATGGCTTGTCAGATTCGCGTGAGATTCCTATTGAAGACCTGGAGGCTTCGTTCGCGGATGGAACGTTGTTCACTACAGGGGCTTATCCGCTGGTTGTCTCGATCCCGGAGCTTGGGAAGATCACCTTCACAGAGGAGCTATATGCGGAAGTAGCGGAAGATAAATATAAGGAGCTGCTGGACAAGTATAAGAAGCTAAAGGGTGAGCAGACATCCCTTGAGGAGTGTCGTGCTGCTTATCACTTGTATCTGGAGTTCCCAAGTGAGTTCAACCGTGAGCGCCTGAAGACAGCCTATGAGCAAGTACCTGAGCATATGCGAATGTATCTGGGGGACATGGACACGAGGGATTCTGATTACCAGCGTATTCTGTACTCGCCGGAGGATAAGCGCGAGGTGTGATGCGGTATAGGCAAAAAAAATCGGACGCCCCTTGCGGAGCGCCCTTCGATGGGAGAGGAGAAACCGGACGAAGAGCTTATGGGGAAACGTAAGCCTTCTCCGCGGTTGTCTACGGCATCGGTTAAATGCCGATAATTCAAGCATGCCCATTGCAGGCGATGTTATACATTTCCAAGTGGAAATTTGTCTAGCAGTCTGCAGAATCATCCATTGTACCTGTGCATGGACTTCATTTTTCAAGCGGGACGCAATGTGATACGATACAGGCATAAGGTCGCTGGCGATCGTATATCAAGCTATAGAGAGAATGGTGAAATCATCAGTGAGAGTCATATCTGGAAGCGCCAAGGGAAGGCCGCTCAAGGCAGTCCCTGGTATGGGGACGAGACCCACTACGGATAAAGTCAAGGAGGCTCTATTCAGCATCATTGGACCCTACTTTGATGGTGGTATAGTCCTGGATCTTTTTGCTGGAAGTGGAGGACTAGGAATTGAAGCGCTGAGTCGGGGGATGGATCGGGCTGTATTTGTAGATTTGGAGCCGAAGAGTGTGGAGGTCATCAAGGAGAATCTACGAAAGACAGGCCTGGCCGGGCAGGCTGAAGTGTTCCGTAACGAGGCTGGACGCGCCTTGAAGGCGCTCGCCAAGCGCGGGACTGTTTTTGATGCCGTTTTTTTAGACCCACCGTATCGCATGAAGAATGGAGACGAACTGATGAGCAAGATGCATGAGCTATCTCTGCTGAGAGATGGCGCAGTCATCGTGCTGGAATATGAGACGGGCTATGAATACCCCGAGCAATTCGGCAGTTTCAAGCAGCTGCGCAAAGCGGTATATGGAGAGACGACCGTATCCGTGTACGATTACATATTGCACGAAGAGTCGGTCAAGGAGGACACAGACAATGATTGAACAGGGACACAAACAAAGAATTGCAGTATATCCGGGCACATTTGATCCTGTTACGATGGGACACCTTGATATCATCCAGCGTGCTGCCAGACAGTTCGATGTATTGATTGTGGCGGTGCTTAATAATATAAGTAAAAACCCGCTCTTCTCCGTAGCGGAGCGTATGGAGCTGCTGCGCTCCGTGACGAAGGATATCCCTAATATCGAAGTGGATTTCTTTCGTGATCTGACCGCTAATTATGTGAGGCAAAAGGGAGCGCATGTCATCGTCCGCGGGATTCGTTCCGTGACGGATTTTGAATATGAGCTGCAGCTGGCATCAGCCAACCACAAGCTGAATCCCGAGGCAGAGACGATTTTTATGATGACCAATCCCAAGTACTCCTACCTTAGCTCCAGCATGGTGAAAGAGATTGCTCATTTTAACGGGAACATTGTGGATCTGGTATCTCCAGAGGTGGGCGAGGCCTTGTACGACAAATTCAACGCGAAAAAAGTCGACGACTAGCATACATCGTGATTGATAGCAATAGTAACACTGTAAGAATCAAGATGCCCAGCATCCATGGGGCAACCGTGAGCTGCCATAGACTTGTAATGGTCGGCTCTGTTGCCATATCTATGCTTGTGCTTGTGTCAGTGAGCCCCAGAAGCGGATTCGTCCCATAGGCGGGCTGGACAAGCTGCATGAGACGCTGCCATGGTCCCCAGAGGATGAGGGTAAATATAAAAGCGATCAGGCCGTGCCATAGTCTCGTGTATGCCAGTAGCTTACCGCGATCTGCGGGTCTTGTAATGGCAACGCTCTGGAACCAGCCCGATAAGCCGCCCCATCCTAAGATGGCGCTGATACCGGCCAGTACGAGTGGAGAACTGCCAAGTGCTGTGGTCAAAGCATATGAGCCGAGGTGAAGCTCCAGCAGTGCCGGCCATACATAGCTGAAGGCACCTGAGGACACATACAGGTTGAATAACTGGCTGATGACCGCGAAGAATAAAATGAAGCCGCCCGATATCATCAGCGTCTGCACGGCATTCGTAACTGTATCACCCAGTAATTTGCCGAAGCTGCGGCCATCCTGCTCGCGGGCGAGTCTCATCTCCGTCAGCACAGTGCCCAGCCGTATTCGAACGAAGGGGCCCTGAACATAGCTATGCCCTTCTATTGCTCTTGAAGTAGAACTGGATGCATGATGTCTGTTTATGTTGTTGTCTGTCAATTGTTTGTATGTAGCAGAATTGTTTAGAGTGTTAGTACTGCTACGACCACGAAGCAGAATCAGTGCGGCTGTGATCCCGGCGCTCCAATGTACAGCTAGCAGCAGGTAGCCGAGAGCAGGACTGTGCAGGAACCCGGTACCGATGACCACGATAATCGTCATGGGATTGTTGAAATGAGTCAATGCCGTGAGCAGCCGGGCTTGCGTTTCGCCAAGCTCGTCGCGGGCCATGAGCTGTCTGATCGCTTCAGCGGAAGCGGGTGCCCCGGCCATCATACCCAGCGCCAGTACCCAGCCGCTATGGCCTGGCAGACGGAAGCAGCTTCGCATAAGTGGGCTAAGCAGAACTCCGAGACCGTGAACGATGCCTAGAGCCAGCAGCATTTCGGACAGCATCAAGAACGGCAGCATAGCTGGGAATACAATGGTCCACCATAGCTTGAGCCCTTGCGAGGAAGCCTTGAACACCTCCTCGGGGGCCAGAAGGACACCTGTAAGCACCATGACTGCACCTAGAGCGATAGCTAAGGTGGATATAAGGCGCGGATGCGCCTGAATAATATTTTTCATATCGCTGATTCACCTTCTTCCGGCTTGTACCCTATTCTTAATAGGAGTCTATGAGTCACAGAATAAATACATACCAGAAGTCATATAGATGCCAAGGGAAAAAGAAAGGGGATGCGGAGGAGTATGCAACAAAATAGACGCAACGGGCTATACTGGCTGCTGTATTTGCTTAGCATCGCCATTCTGGCCTATGTCCTTGTGTATATGCCGATTCCGTATCTGATCTATAAGCCCGGCACCGCTGAGGAAGTAAAGCCGATGGTGACGGTGCAAAATGGCGATCCGAGCGAGTCGGGCAGCTTCATGATGACGACGGTATCGGCCAGCTATGCGAATGTCATCCTGCTGGCACTGTCAGCCTTTGATCGGGATGCTGAGATTCAAGACAAGGACAGCCGACTGCAGGGGCGCAGTGAGGCTGAGTATGCTGCTCAGCAGATCTATCTGATGGATAGCTCGCAATCCTCTGCCATTGAGGCCGCCTATCATCATGCTGGAGTAGCATATCAAATTGTTCCGAGTCATGTGGTCGTCATGAAGCTGCTGCCAGGCGCAGACCGTGACCTCCTTCCGGGAGATCAGCTGCTGGAGGTGGAGGACAAGGCAATCCAAGACCATGCACAGCTAAGGGGTCTTCTGGAGGGCAAGCGTGCCGGGGATACACTGAGCTTCAAGCTGCTTCGGGATGGAGAGGTGCTGACCCGAGATGTGACCTTAATTCCTATCACCGACCCGGATACTGGACAGCAACGGATCGGGCTTGGTGTAAGCCTGGCAACGGTACAAAAAATCAAGCCCGACAACCCGGATCACACGATAAGCTTCGCCTCGACCAATGTAGGCGGGCCATCGGCCGGTTTGATCTTCACATTGGAGATCTATAACCAGCTCACGCCGGGGGATCTGAGTAAGGGCTATCGGATTGCAGGCACAGGCACCATCGATCAGGATGGTAATGTAGGTGAGATCGGCGGCATCGTGCATAAGATTGTTGCAGCCGATCGAAAGGGAGCGGATCTCTTCTTCGTGCCTGAGGGTAACTATGAGGCTGCACTCGGCAAAGCGCAGGCTATTGGCACTCGCATGGAGCTAGTGCCCGTGCGTACCTTGCAGGACGCCTTGGATTATCTGGATGTCAAAGCCGTCAAGTCAGAGTCTTGAAGCCCCTGTTGGACATAAGTCTAGTGCACAGGGGCGTTCAGGATATGACTGGTGGGCGCAGATAATCGGCATACATGCGCGTGATTTCTGGCTCCCGCATAGCAGCACTGTAAATGGCAGAGGCTTGCAGGTCCAGCTCTAGCTGGGGCAGGGATTGAGAGGACGCTTGAACAAGCAGCGGGAGTGATGCCCGCTGCTTCATTTCTTTAAGCATAGCTCTTCCAGTCTGATTGAAACCCAGTATGCGAAGGTAATGAGGCCCTGCTGCGAGCTCTGTAGGCGCCAGCTGTACCTTGGAGTGGTTCAGCAAAATATGGGTCAGCATACGCTGAAGTCGGGTGCGTGTATATCGCTTGGTCTTCAGGGCGCTTAGCAGACTCTCGACTGAGGGACTGTCCAGTCGGTGAAGGCCATTCAGCAGGCGATGCTCCAGACCCTCGTTTACCTCATGCAGCTCGGCCAGTTGCTGGGGGCTGCGCGTAATCAGTCCGTGAAGCAATGGCATGCTGAATGAATCCCATTGCTGCGGCCCGCGCCCCGCTGCCCACTCGCGGCGCAGAATATCCAGCACGGCACCGGGCACATAAGGTGCCGCTGCATTAGGCCCGCCGCTCAGCAGCAGGCGGCGGATCGCCGTGGCGCTCGCGATGGCTTCGCCCTCCCGCGCCACGGCGTCATGATAGCCCGATCCGCTGCGCGTGATCGTGCAGGGCACTATGGCGCTGCCGAGCCGCTGCAGCGCCATCAAATAATGCAGCCCTAAAGTATTATTGGGCTGCTGAAGTATGCCGGACAGCTCCGCGTAGTCCGGCCATTCCGCCGCCAGGGCACAGGCGGCGTCTGCATAGGCGGCAGGGTAGCTCCAGCCTGCCGCCAATCGCTCCGCGATGCCGGACTTCAGCGCGTCCGGCTCCGCGGTCAGTGCTGTCGCCAGCGCCTGTAGCGGCGACAGGTCACCTGCCTCGCTGCCGAAGCAGAGGCAGTCCACGATGCCCGTGGACTCCAGCAGGGCCACGGCGCCGTAGGCGAACCAATCGGCTGCCTGCACCGCATAGGCTACTGGCAGCTCCAGGACGAGGTCTACACCCATAGCGAGCGCCATCTCGGTGCGGGCCCATTTGTCAACGATAGCAGGCTCGCCGCGCTGGAGGAACGGGCCACTCATGACCGCCACGGTGCGGGAGGCCCCGGTTCTGCTTTTGGCCTCTGTCAAGTGATACAGATGTCCGTTATGCATGGGGTTATATTCAACAATAATGCCTAAAGTCTTCAATTGAGCAAACAACTCCCTCATAAATAGGGTATACTATGATAATAGCCCGGGTCGACTACGCGAAAGCCCGAGGCTTGTTGGATAAAATCCATTAGTCTGACAGCTCTATCGGCTTGTCCGGTTACCGCATCAATGTTCCTCCGGTTGAAGTAACCCCCTCTTTGCATGTCCATCAATCTTGGTGTATCTTACATTGTACATCATTGTGTCGTCGGGCGGTACGAATGGGTGTAAAGGAAAAGGTGTTGACAAACATCGGGCTCAGTCGGTATAATAATTTTTGTTTGTTTGGGGTGATATTTATGCATTTACATTTTCGCAAGGTAGCTCAACATGATGGCCCGGTTATCATTCGTGAGACGCTTGATGTCTCGAGTATGATTACCCATCGCAAGGACATTACAGCGGTATCTCCGCTGCAGGTGGACTTGAGTGCCAGCATAGTAGGTGAGAGCCTGATGGAATTGAAGGGCACCTTGTCGGCTGAGCTGGATACCCAATGCTCACGCTGTCTGAAGCCTGTCCATCAGCATCTGGACATCCCGTTCGAGGAGCGCTTTCGCTCGGTAGTCGGGGAAGCAGAACTGGAGGAAGACGAAGAGGATGCCACGATCCCTGTGGAAGGTGAAGCATTCGACACGGTTCCTTTCTGCGAGGAATCCTTTGTGATTCATCTGCCGTTCACTCCGCTCTGTTCGGAGGACTGCAAGGGTCTATGTCCGACCTGCGGACAAGATTGGAATGAGGGCTCCTGTGACTGTGACAACACACGCGTGGACCCAAGACTTGCTGCGTTGAAGAATCTATTCAAGTAAGTCTATTACAGCAACATCATGTAAGGTAGTTATTCACCGGCTGCGGAGCTGAGTCTGTCTTGAACAGGTGCTAGAATCCCGGTCTTGAATGAGATAACAAGCAATACCCCTAACGGGTTGACTTCGATAAGGAGGTGGGAATGATGGCAGTACCTCAACGTAGAACGTCCAAGACACGTCGCGATAAACGTCGTACTCACTTTAAACTGGCTGTGCCGGGCATGGTGAAATGTGAACAATGCGGAGAATTGAAGCTTGCTCACCACGTGTGCAAAGTGTGTGGAACGTACAAATCTAGAGAGATTATTTCTCAATAAGATGCATCTGAAAGTAGTGCTTCACCACGGTGAGGTACTATTTTTTTTGCCTCCATGCTTTTCTTTTGGCTCGGCATACGATATACTGTTGCTTTAGTACCAGGTTCTAATAAGAGGCAGTATATCGAATGCAGGCTGCCAGTTCATAGAGCAGACTGTCCGTACATAGATAAGATACATACACCGATTATGATTCGTTCGAATATACAAGGTTACCGTCTACGGGTAACGTTAGGTAAGGAGGCGAGTAGCCATCGAGCGTTTGCCCAAAAAACAAAGACATCAGCAGCTGACACAACTCATAGAAGATAATCCGTTCGTTACGGACCAGGAATTGACAAGGCAGCTCAAGGTCAGTATTCAGACCATTCGTCTGGACCGTATGGAGCTTGGCATACCGGAGCTTCGTGAACGCATGAAGCTTATGGCTGAGCGCTCTTATGATCAGGTCCGCTCTTTGCCCCTGCATGAGATCATCGGGGATATCGTAGACCTGCAGCTGGATCGCAGCGGTATTTCGATATTCGAGATCAAGGAGGAGCATGTCTTCTCCAGAACGGGAATCGCGCGCGGTCACTATGTGTTCGCTCAGGCTAACTCGCTTGCAGTGGCCGTAATCAATGACGAGATCGCCTTGACAGCCTCTGCGGATATCCGCTTTGTGCGTCCTGTCCATCTGGGTGAGAAATGCATAGCCAAGGCCTATGTTCGTTCGAATCCTTCGCAGAAGGGGAAGGCCAAGGTCGAGGTGTTCATATACGTAGTAGAAGAAATGGTCTTTCAGGGGAACTTCGTCATTTATCGTTCCACCGTGGAAGATACTGAAGGAGGAATTTAGCATGCGGATCGCCATTGATGCCATGGGAGGCGACCATGCCCCCGGGGCAATCGTTGCCGGAGCGATTGCAGCAGCTGTCGAGTGGAAGGATACAGAGCTTGTTCTCGTAGGGAATCAGGAGCTCATCGAGGAGCAGCTCAAGCTGGAGAAGGAGCGTCCTGCCAACCTGACGATACGTCACGCCTCGGAAGTCATTGGAGGTGAGGACGAGCCAGTACGTGCGGTTCGTCGGAAGAAGGATGCTTCGATGGTGGTTGCAGGTAGAATGGTGAAGGAGCGCGAGGCTGACGCCATGATATCAGCGGGAAATACTGGGGCGCTAATGACGACCGGACTACTGGTTGTCGGGCGGATGGAAGGCATTGAGCGTCCTGCACTTGCCCCCATGATCCCTACGCTGGATGAAGTAGGCGTACTGGCGTTGGATCTCGGAGCGAACATGGATGCCAAGCCTGAGCATCTGGCCCAGTATGCGCTGATGGGAAGTCTGTATCGTAACAAAGTACACGGCTTGCCCAAGCCACGAGTAGGACTGCTGAATGTAGGAACAGAAGCTGGTAAGGGCAATGAGCTCACCAAGCTTGCTTATCCTTTGCTAGAGCAATTGCCGGTACATTTCGTGGGGAATGTAGAGGCTAGAGATGTTCTGTCGGCCAACTGCGACGTATTGGTATGTGACGGCTTTGCTGGTAACATCATGCTGAAGTCGCTTGAGGGAGCTGCAGGGACGATCTTCTCGTTGCTTAAGGAGCAATTCGGCAAATCGCTTAAGACGAAGCTAGCAGCAGCGTTGATCATGCCGGAGCTGAGAGGCATCAAGAACAGGCTGGATTACGCTGAGCATGGCGGAGCCCCGCTGCTTGGCTTGAGCGGACTGGTTGTGAAGGCGCATGGCTCTGCGGATGCCAATTCTGTCAAGAATGCCGTACGTCAGGCACGGATTGCCTTGCAGAACAAGCTGGTGGACAGTATATCTGATGAAATAAGCGGGAAGAGAGTGACTTCATGACTAATTTAAAATCCGTAGGCATTATCGGTACAGGAAAATACGTACCAGAGAAAGTGCTGACGAATAGCGACCTTGAGAAAATTGTTGAAACCAGTGATGAATGGATTGTGAGCCGTACAGGTATTCGTGAGCGTCATATTGCTGCGCCTGAGCAAGCGACCTCGGATCTGGCGTATGAGGCTGCTGTGAGAGCACTTGCGTCAGCTGGCCTTACAGCGGAAGAGCTGGATCTGATTATCGTAGCGACAATTACACCGGATATGGCATTCCCTTCTACAGCATGTATTTTGCAGGATAAGCTGGGTGCAAAGGGAGCGGCGGCTTTTGATCTGTCAGCTGCCTGCTCTGGCTTTGTATACGGACTAGCCACAGCAAATGGCTTCATCCAAACGGGGATGTACAAGAATGCGCTGATTATCGGTGCTGACTGCCTGTCCCGAATCACAGACTACACGGACCGCAACACCTGCGTCCTCTTCGGAGATGGAGCAGGAGCCGTTGTCATTGGTGAGGTTCCGGAAGGAAGAGGCTTCAAGTCCTTTGATCTGGGTGCAGAAGGCGCAGGCGGTGGCTTGCTGAAGCTGGAAGCAGGCGGATCGCGTCTGCCTGCTACAACGGAGACGATCGAGAACAAATTGCATTATATTTATATGAATGGGCGCGAGGTGTTCAAATTTGCGGTGCGTGTCATGGCCTCTGCAACAGATGTAGTACTGGAGAAAGCTGGTTATGCCAAAGAGGATATCGATATCTTCGTACCGCATCAGGCGAACATTCGCATTATTCAATCGGCGATGCAACGTCTGGAGCTACCAGCAGAGAAGGTAGTTGTTAACGTGGATAAATATGCGAATACTTCTGCGGCATCCATCCCGCTTGCGCTTGTTGAGGCGGCTGAGGAAGGTCGGATTAAGGAAGGCGACCGCGTGTTGATGGTTGGTTTTGGCGGAGGACTTACTTGGGGTGCTTCTGTACTGGTATGGTAAGTAGCTTACTGCTACTTTTTGACTTTGCATTAGAAAGAGGTACACTACTATGGGTAAAATAGCATTCGTATTCCCGGGACAGGGATCACAAGCGGTGGGGATGGCGCGTGACGTTCATGACGCAGTTCCGGCTGCCCGCAAATTATTTGAGAAGGCAGACGAGCGACTGGGATTCTCCTTGCAGTCTCTTGTCTTCGAGGGACCTGAGTCCGAACTGAAGCAGACCTCCAACACACAACCTGCTCTTCTCACAGCTAGTGTGGCGTTCTGTGAAGCGTTCAAGGCAAGTGGCATTGCTCCTGATTATGTAGCTGGTCACAGTCTGGGGGAGTACAGCGCTCTCGTAGCTGCTGGCGTGCTTGATTTTGAGGATGCGGTTGCTCTGGTGCGTGCTCGCGGTATCTTCATGGAAGAGGCTGTACCTGGAGGTCAAGGTGCGATGGCAGCGGTGCTTGGAGCGGACCGGGACAAGCTTGCTACGCTGTGTCAGGAGATTAGTACTACCGCAGGTGCGGTAGAATTAGCTAATGTCAATTGTCCTGGCCAGATCGTGGTGTCAGGCACAACTGCTGGCGTAGCAGCTGTGGCTGAGCGTGTGAAGGAAGCTGGAGGCAAGCGTGCAATTATGCTGGAGGTGAGCGGTCCGTTCCATTCCTCCATGATGAAGGAAGCGGCCCAGAAGCTGGCACAGGAACTTGCACAGGTATCCTTTAGTGAGGCGAAGTATCCTGTAGTTGCGAATGTGACCGCAGAGCCTGTAACGGATGGACAACGGATTCAAGAGTTGCTGGTAGAACAGGTCTATTCCCCTGTATTGTGGGAAGACAGTGTGAACTGGCTCATATCGCAAGGCGTAGACACCTTTGTTGAGTTTGGTCCAGGCAGCGTCCTGACAGGTCTTATTAAGAAGATTGATAAATCAGTCCGTTTGCTCAACGTGAACAGTCTGGCTGCGTTGCAGGCAACGATAGAGGAATTGACTGTTCCTGCTGGAGAGGACACTCTAAATTAAGCCAATGGTACGAGGAGGAAGCAATCATGTCCAAGCCTTTAAGTGGTAAAATTGCACTGGTCACCGGTGCTTCCCGGGGAATCGGTCGGAGTATCGCACTGGCATTAGCTGAAGCAGGGGCCCATGTAGCAGTGAACTATGCTGGTAGTGAACAGGCGGCAGCTGAGGTGGCAGAGCTGATTCGGGCTCATGGCTCTGAAGCGATCACTGTACAAGCTAATGTTGGTCGCGCAGAAGAATCGGAGCAGATGATCAAGCAAGTGCTTGACACCTGGGGCCGCATTGACATTCTGGTGAATAACGCGGGTATTACGAGAGATAATCTGATTATGCGTATGAAAGAGGACGAATTTGATCAGGTTATTGAAACGAACCTCAAAGGTGTGTTTAACTGTCTTAAAGCAGTCACACGGCCGATGATGAAGCAACGTGCGGGTCGGATTATCAACATTTCCTCTGTTGTGGGCGTTCTAGGAAATGCCGGTCAGGCGAATTACGTAGCTGCCAAAGCAGGCGTAATCGGCTTGACGAAGTCCTCGGCACGCGAGCTGTCATCTCGTGGAATTACTGTCAATTGCGTAGCTCCTGGATTCATTGATACAGAGATGACCCAAGTGCTTGCGGATGATTTGCGCGAGAATATGCTCAAGGATATTCCGCTGGCCCGTCTTGGACGGCCTGAGGAGATTGCTGCAGTGGTGCTGTTCTTGGCCTCTGAAGCCTCCTCATATATGACGGGCCAGACTCTGCATGTGGATGGTGGCATGTACATGTAGCCTGTACCCCTTGGGGCGGAAGAGTGGCACTGCTTCTCTTCTATGGCATTTTAATTCGAATTTTCGTATAATACGGGTGAGGAGGTGAGCCGGATGTCCGACGTATTGGAGCGTGTAAAACGCATAGTCGTAGACCGTTTGGGAGCCGACGAAGCTGAAGTTACACTTGAAGCATCTTTTAAAGATGATTTAGGCGCTGATTCTCTTGATGTAGTAGAATTGGTTATGGAATTGGAAGATGAGTTTGATATGGAAATCTCTGATGAAGATGCAGAGAAAATTACAACTGTAGGTGAAGTTGTAAAGTACATACAATCTCTCACCTAGGCGTTTTGCATAAATCCTATAAGCTGCTCTCAATGGACAAGCTATAGTCTGAGCAGAATCTGTTTACCTATAGTTTGAACTAGGGAGCGTTCCTAATCGAATTATGCAAAATGCTGACCTAAGTCAGCAAACCAAAGTCCCGTTCTGTCTCAGGCGGGACTTTCTCCTAATTCATTGCATTGCTTTCCGATGGGATGATACAGGCTGAACTAAAGGCGGAACTGCTCTTGTATCGGGATATTGCCGGTAGGTTGGGGAGCATTGCTAACTTTAGTTGATTCTATATATGCTATCAGATGAAAATAATCAATTGCACAACAGACTGCAGTTAACCATAGAGGTGAATCATGAAACAACGAGTCGTAATAACAGGAATGGGCGTAGTCACTGCACTTGGCCAGGATTTGAATACATTATGGGATAATCTGATGGCAGGCAAATCAGGCGTCTCCGTCGTTGAGGCTTTTGATGTCAGTGAGTATACAACGAGAATCGCTGCATCCATCAAGGATTTTAATCCAGAGGATTACATGGAGCGCAAGGATGCTCGCAAGATGGACCGTTTCGTTCAGTTCGCTGTAGCCGCAGGTACCATGGCTCTGAAGGATAGCGGAATCGAGATTGGCGGGAATGCGGAAGCTGAGCGTGTGGGCGTATCCATCGGCTCGGGAATCGGAGGCTTGGGTACCTGGGAAGACCAGCACAATGCGCTCTTGGAGAAAGGTCCAAAGCGTGTTAGCCCATTCTTCATTCCGATGATGATTGCTAATATGGGATCTGGACAATTGTCCATTACCCTAGGGGCAAAGGGACCTAACACGACACCTGTCACGGCATGTGCGACGGGAAGTCATGCGATTGGGGATTCCTTCCGTCTGATTCAGCGCGGGGACGCAGATGTCATGATCTGTGGAGGCGCTGAAGCAACGATCCGTCCTACAGGGATGGCAGGCTTCTGCTCCATGAGAGCAATGTCCACACGTAATGATGAGCCTGAGAAGGCAAGCAGACCGTTCGATACGGATCGTGACGGTTTTGTCATGGGTGAAGGTGCAGGAGTTCTGATTCTAGAATCACTTGAGCATGCTAAGAAGCGTGGAGCTCGCATTTATGCTGAGGTAATAGGCTATGGCCTGTCTGGAGATGCCCACCACATGACGGAGCCAGATCCAGAAGGAGCAGCTCGCTGCATGAAGATGGCTATTCGTGATGCGGGTCTTCAGCCAGAGGATATTGACTATATCAATGCACATGGTACTTCGACTCCAGTAGGAGACAAGTCGGAGACAGAGGCTGTGAAGAAGTCGCTGGGTGATCATGCATACAAGGTAGCTGTCAGCTCAACCAAGTCTATGACAGGTCATTTGCTGGGTGCTGCTGGCGGAGTGGAAGCAGTTATCTGTGGTCTGGCATTGCAGCATCAGACGATTCCGCCAACGATTAATCTGGACAATCAAGATCCTGCTTGTGATCTGGACTATGTACCGAATGTTCCACGCAAAGCAGAGCTAAATGTTGTGATGTCCAATTCGTTTGGCTTTGGTGGCCACAATGCTACCGTGGTTCTAAAAAAATTCGAAGCGTAAGGGGTAAGGCCGCTTGAGTGGAGATTTGAAGCAATTACAGCAGAAACTTCATATTCAGTTTAACAATCGTCAGCTGTTAAAACAGGCCTTCACGCACGCCTCTTACGTCAACGAGCATCGGTTTGGTCAGCATCAGGATAATGAGCGCCTTGAGTTTTTGGGCGACGCGGTCCTGGAGCTGACTGTATCCGAGCAGCTATATCATCAGTACCCTAATCGCCCGGAGGGAGAGCTCACCAAGCTTAGAGCAGCGATTGTATGCGAGCCTTCACTTGTGAAGTTCGCAGTTGCTCTAAACTTCGGTGAATATGTTCTACTGGGTAAAGGGGAGGAGCTCACCGGCGGGAGGACCCGCCCGGCTTTGCTCGCTGACGTATTCGAATCTTTTATAGGCGCTCTGTATCTGGATCAGGGTCTCGAGGTAGTTCGCTCATTTTTGAATGAGCATATATTCCCTCAGATTGTCCTGAATGGAAGGCTGCAGATGAGTGATTTCAAGACCGAGCTACAGGAGCTGACACAGCATCATAACATGGGTGTGCTAGAGTACCGAATTGTTGAGGAACGCGGCCCGGCGCATGAGCGCGAATTTGTGGCTGAGGTTCATATGGATAAGGAACGCCTGGGAACCGGAACAGGACGTTCCAAGAAGGAAGCCGAGCAGCAGGCGGCGGCAGTAGCCTTGAACAAGCTGAAGTTGTCCGAGGCTTGAGTCCGAGGCTTGAACAGATCTGTAGCAATTATATGCTGTCAGGACAAAGCAAGAGCAAAGAGCAGCCCGCAGGATAGATATCCTCAGGTATGGAACGGACTGCTTTTTGCTCTTTTTTCGTTCTGCCTGAGCTATAATCACAGGCCAGAAGTATTACATGTGCTACAATACTAACAGAATTACGTGTGGACAGACTTATGGTGTGAGCTAACTGTCCGATGTCGATTATGAAGTGTATGGTAGCGAGTGTGGCCATAAGCAACTCTAGTTATTCTTATTCTGGGCTATAGTTATGACAGCCATTATCATCCGTCCGGGCTACCTAGATAGATTTAAAGTAGAACTGTCTGACGGATATTCAGTAATAGAGGTGAATCAACACATGTTCTTAAAACGCATTGAGCTGGCAGGATTCAAATCCTTCGCCGACAAGACGGAAATGGAGTTTGTCCGTGGCATTACCGCTGTCGTCGGTCCAAACGGGAGCGGCAAAAGTAATATTTCCGACGGAATCCGTTGGGTGCTTGGTGAGCAAAGCGCGAAATCCCTGCGTGGGGGCAAGATGGAGGACATCATTTTTGCTGGTAGTGATGCCCGTAAAGCCGTGAATTTCGGTGAAGTTTCCTTGACACTTGATAACGAGGACCAGGCTCTTCCGCTTGATTTTGGTGAGGTTACGGTGACTCGCCGAGTCCACCGCAGCGGTGATAGTGAATATTTCATTAATCGTCAGGCATGCCGTCTGAAGGATATTACCGAGCTGTTCATGGATACCGGGATTGGTAAGGAAGCTTATTCCATTATCGGTCAAGGGCGAATCGAGGAGATTTTAAGTACTCGTTCAGAGGACCGTAGAGGTATCTTTGAGGAAGCCTCGGGTATTGTGAAATACAAGTCCCGCAAACGGGAGGCTGTGCGCAAGCTTGATGATACCGAACAAAACCTGCTGCGTATTCACGATCTGGTCACCGAGCTTGAGGATCAGATTGGTCCGCTGAAGGAGCAATCGGAGAAAGCAATTCATTACAAGGAGCTCCGAGGCCAACTGAAATCCAAGGAAATTTCGGTCTATGTTCACCAGATTGAGGCCATACATACCTCATGGAGTGCAGCGAATGAACGGCTGAAGCAACTGCAAGAGGAGCAGCTACAGTTCTCCACGATTGTGTCTAGACATGATGCCATGCTGGAGAGCGATCGTACCGAGCTACGCAAGCTTGAGGAAGAAGTGGAGCGGCTGCAGGCAGAGCTTCTCCAATACAGTGAGGCGACAGAGAAAAGTGAGGGCTATGGAGAGCTGCTCAAGGAGCGGCTCCGCAACCTGGAGACGAATCGTGAACAGCTTCAGCAGTCACTGGAATCAAGTGAGACGCGCAATCTGGAACGTGAGCAGGAGCTAGAGAGCTTGCGTGAGAAGGTCTCATCCCTAAATCAAGAGCTGGAGCAGCTTCGTACGCAGCTCTCGCAGGAGGAAGCCAAGTTAATAGGCGTAACTGGCGGAATCAGTCAGGAGCAAGAGGAGAGTCTGAAGGGAAGCCTGCTGGAGCTGATGAACCAGATGGCTCAGACGCGCAATGAGATTCGATATGCGGATCAGCAGAAGGAATCTGCCGAGCGTAGGATGAATCGAGTGCAGGATGAATCCGGGAAATGGGAGGCACAGCAGAGCGAGCTGGAAGGACGCAAGCAACACCTTGAGGCAGCCAGCAACAAGCTCTCGACCGAGATCAGCAGTCTGCGAACCGGTTATATTCAGGAGAGCGAGCGTTACCAGTCCCAGCAGAAGCTACAGGAAGAAAGTCAAGGCGCAGTAAGAAAATGGGAGCAAAAACGGGAAGCCCTCATCTCCAGACGGGATACGATGAAGGAAATGCAGGATGATTTTGACGGCTTCATGCTGGGCGTAAAGGAAGTGCTCAAAGCGTCCAGAAAAGGAACACTGCATGGAGTTCATGGAGCTGTAGCTGAGCTTATCCGTGTGCCAGAGCAGTTGGAGCAGGCCATGGAGACGGCTTTGGGTGCTTCCGTCCAGCATATTGTAATGGAGAATGAGGCGGTATCTAGACAAGCGATCGCTTTCCTGAAGCAACGTCAGCTGGGACGGGCAACCTTTCTGCCCATGGACGTTATTCGTCCAAGGCAGATTGGGGCTAGCGAGCGGCGAATTGCTGAAGAGGCTGAGGGCTTTGTCGGCATCGGTGCGGAGCTGGTGCAGTACGATGAACGCTATGAAGGCATCATTGGAAGCTTGCTTGGGAATGTTGTTATTGCCCGTACGCTGGAGGATGCGAATCGGATCGCTGCACGCTGCCAGTATCGCTATCGGGTCGTGACGCTGGAAGGCGATGTGGTCAATGCGGGAGGCTCGATGACAGGCGGAAGCCAGTTCAAGAAGAATGCCAACCTGCTGGGCCGTAAGCGTCAGCTGGATCAGCTGGATCAGGAGATTCAGAGCACGGATAGTCAGTTGGACAAGCTGCGCCAGAGCATACAGAATGTGAAGCAAGAGATGGAGCAGACTCAGCAGCGTCTGGACGAGTTACGTCAGTCTGGCGATGTGAAGCGGGGCGAAGAGCAGCAGGCAGCTATGGAGATGAAGCAGATAGAGCATGAGCTCCGCCATGTATTGGAGCAGGTTGCCATCTCAGGGCAGGAGAAATCAGGCTTTCTGGAGGAGATCAAGCAGCTGGAACATTCTCGTGAGGAGGCTGTGAAGAAGCTCGCAGCACTCGAAGAAGAGGAGCAGAAGGTTCACCAGGCTATTCAGGCTGCAGAGTTCGCCCGTAAGGCTAACGAATCCGCCAAGGAGGAGCTACAGGTTCAGCTCACCGATTTGAAGGTTCGGGAAGGTAAGCTTGACCAGGAGCGCTTCTCGCTGGAGGAGCAGCTGCGCCGACTGCAGCAGGATGCGGATGGTCTTGGCAAGGACGCCAGGAATAACCGATCTCTGCTTGCAGCTGTGGAAGCGGATCTCAAGAAGAATCGCGAGGAGAGCGTGAAGCAGATTGAGGATCTGAATCGCTATCGTATGCTCAAGAGCGAGATAGCCGAGAAGCTGGAATTCAAGCGGGCTGCCCGAGCGGAGTTATCGAAAAAGCTGGAGCTGGCGGAGAACGAGACTCGTGATCAACGCAATCAGCTTAAAGAGATAGAGGAGCAGCTGCGCCAGACTGAGATTGGTGTGAACCGGCTGGATGTCGAGCTGGAAAATATTCTTCGTAAGCTGGCAGACGAGTATGAGATGAGCTACGAGCTTGCCAAGCAGCGGTATCCTGTACCAGAGAATATTGAGGAAGCACAGGCAGAGGTACAGAAGCTGAAGCGTAGCATCTCTGCACTGGGTGAGGTGAATCTAGGTGCTATTGAAGAGTATCAGCGCGTGAACGAGCGGTATCAATTCCTTGATGAGCAGAAGTCTGACCTGATTGAAGCGAAAACTACATTGTATCAGGTCATCCGTGAAATGGATGAGGAGATGTCCAAGCGCTTCAAGACGACCTTTGATGCCATCCGCCGAGAGTTCGGCACCGTGTTCACCAAGCTGTTCGGTGGTGGTCGTGCAGACCTCGTGCTGCTTGATCCGGAGCGTCTACTGGATACGGGGATTGATATTGTAGCGCAGCCTCCAGGCAAGAAGCTGCAAAATCTGCAGCTGCTGTCTGGTGGAGAGCGTGCCCTGACAGCAATGGCACTACTATTCGCCATCTTGCATGTCAAGCCAGTGCCATTCTGCGTTCTGGATGAGGTCGAGGCCGCACTGGATGAAGCGAACGTAGTCCGCTTCGCTCAGTATTTGCGGGAATTCTCGGAGCAGACTCAGTTCATTGTCGTTACCCACCGTAAGGGGACGATGGAGGAATCGGATGTGCTCTATGGGGTAACGATGGAGGAAGGCGGGGTCTCGAAGCTGGTATCTGTCCGGCTGGAGGACGAAGAGGCTGAGATCGCCTAATGCTCTGCCCTATCTAAGGGTAGGTTGAATGAGCTGGTGAGTACAATCATTAGCGAAAAGCTAGAAAGCCACAGAAAGCAAAGGGCTTTCTAGCTACATGACATGAATGATGTAAAATGTTGATATCAGAGCGGAGGGACTAAGCTTGAGTTTTTTTAAGAAGCTGAGAGAGAGCATTGCCAGTAAGACAGAATCGGTTACCAAGCAATTCAAGGATGGTCTGGAGAAAACGCGCAAGGGCCTGGTGGAAGCGGTATCGGATCTAATTATTCGTCGCAGAAAGATCGATGAGGAATTTTACGAGGAGCTTGAAGAGATTCTGATCGGTGCCGATGTAGGTGTGAACACGGTCATGAATCTGATTGAAGAGCTGCGCGATGAGGTGAGAAAGCGTCGAATTGAGGATGCGGCTGAATTGCAGCCTGTGCTCTCTGAGAAGTTGTCTGAGCTACTGCGTGGAACGGAGAATAATGAGCTCAAGACTAATCCAGATGGCATCACCGTCATTTTGTTCGTAGGGGTCAATGGCGTCGGCAAAACGACTACAATCGGTAAAATGGCTCATCGCTTCAAGCAGGAGGGCAAGAAGGTCATGCTGGCGGCAGGTGATACGTTCCGTGCAGGAGCGATCGAGCAGCTGGAGGTATGGGGCCAACGCGCAGGCGTAGAGGTCATTAAACAGCATTCAGGCTCAGATCCAGCCGCTGTGATGTATGATGCCGTACAGGCTGCGAAGCAGCGTCAGGTGGATGTGCTGCTCTGCGATACGGCTGGCAGACTTCAGAACAAGACGAATCTGATGGAGGAGCTGAACAAAATCTTCCGTGTCATTCAGCGGGAGATCCCGGATGCCCCGCATGAGGTGCTGCTCGTACTGGATGCAACGACAGGACAAAATGCGCTGAACCAGGCGAAGCTTTTCGGTGAGAAGAGCGGCGTGACCGGTCTTGTGCTGACCAAGCTGGATGGTACGGCCAAGGGTGGTATCGTCATTGCTATTCGTCAGGAGATGAACCTGCCTGTCAAATTCGTCGGCCTTGGCGAGAAGATTGATGATCTGCAGCCATTTGACTCCGATCAGTTCGTACATGCCCTGTTCGCAGGTCTTGTACAGGAGACGACCGAGGAGGCGGCGGATGCCTCGGACTCCCAGTCCTGATAACGCTCCCGCTGCGTACAGCGGGAGTATATGCGATTTTTGACCGTGTGGCCGATCCATGAGACCACATGGAATGCAGGTTCTACGTAGTTGCGTAGGAGGATACTGCCTTGTAGCTTGAGGCGAATCATGGCACCTATTGTGTGTAGATAACGTCAACATGCGTTGTACTTGTGTATGCTGTAGTTAGCTGATGTATTGTTATATTGGACCTGTGTGTAACACAGGTCTTTTTTTGTAAGCTAGGGCAGGAGGGCTCCGAGGTGCGCCGTGTGCTCATAACATAGTATAATGATGGAAGCCACTGTGAAGGACATCTCGAAAATACCCTGGTTAAATACCTGATCGACAAGAATAATGGGAGGTTCGTATGGTTAATACTTACACTTACAACCGACGGGAAGAACTGGCTAATGCAATTACACACGGGATTGGCGCGGCTCTGAGCGTAGCGGCTCTTGTGCTTCTGATTGTCTTTGCCAGTACACAAGGTACAGCATGGCATGTCGTGAGCTTCACCATTTATGGTGTAACGATGCTGCTGCTGTATACGAATTCGATGCTTCTCCACAGCTTTAAAGAAGGAAAGGTTAAGGATTTGTTCGAATTTTTCGATCATTCCTGTATCTACCTGTTCATTGCTGGGACCTATACGCCATTCATGCTTACGGCACTGCGCGGCACACTGGGCTGGACGCTGTTCGGCATTGTTTGGGGAATTGCAGTTGCTGGTGTAATATTCAAGGTGTTTTTTACGAAGCGATTTTTGTTCATGTCTACAGCGTTCTACCTTGTGATGGGCTGGCTCATCGTCATTGCCTGGAATCCGCTAGTGGCCACTATACCGCATGGAGGAATCGTGCTACTGGTAGGCGGAGGGATCATGTATACGCTCGGGACGATCTTCTATGTGTGGAGGGCGTTTCCTTATCATCACGCGGTATGGCATTTGTTCGTATTAGGCGGTAGCATTTTGCACTTTTTTGCCGTGCTGCTCTACCTGACACCGCTCAAAATCTAGGCTCACGTCAAAGGAATTCAAGTCATTTCATTGTGACAAGGAGAAATGCTTGACAACGAGATTTCTTTTAGGTATGATAAGGAACGTTGAAAAGAAGTGTAAAGTGTTTTTCCTTGACGATGGGGGTGCCCAAAATGAGTCAGGAGAATCGACTCGAGAAGACAACCAGAATTAACCTGCTGTTTGACTTCTATGAACCTTTGCTGACAGACAAGCAGCAGATGTTCCTAAAATATTATTTTCATGATGATTTCTCCCTGGGAGAGATTGCAGCAGAATTCGAAATCAGCCGTCAGGCTGTATATGAACATATCAAGCGTGCCGAGCAGGTGCTCGACATGTATGAAGAGAAGCTTGGATTGCTAGCCAGACATGAACGGCGATCGGAAGAGCTTGAACGTCTGCAGGGTCATCTGGCGAAGCTCATGTCGCAGACGGATATGCCGCATGAGGCGACATTACAGCAGATGAATGACATCGTGAGTCGCTTGCAGGAAATGTAACCTGCTTGTTGCGATGAGGCTCACTGGTGAGTAGTCACAACATGGAAGAGGAGGTGTGACTGTATGGCATTTGAAGGATTGTCCACCCGACTTCAGAGTGTGTTCAGCAAGCTGCGGGGCAAGGGTAAGGTATCTGAGGATGATGTAGCTCAAGCCATGCGTGAGGTACGACTGGCTCTGCTTGAGGCGGACGTTAACTTCAAGGTAGTGAAGGACTTCATTGCGAAGGTCAAGGAAAAGGCTGTCGGTAAAGAAGTCATGGACAGCTTCACACCTGGTATGGTCATTATCGACATCGTTAACAAGGAACTGACCGAGCTGATGGGCGGAAGTCAGGCAAAGCTCGCTAAAGCGAACAAGCCGCCTACAGTGATTATGATGGTAGGTCTGCAGGGTGCCGGTAAGACGACCACCACAGGGAAGCTGGCCAAGCTGCTGCAGAAGCAGAATCATCGCCCCCTGCTGATCGCTGGCGATATTTACCGCCCAGCGGCTATCAAGCAGCTTCAGATCCTTGGAGAGCAGATCAAGGCGCCGGTATTCTCGTTAGGAGATCAGACCAGCCCCGTTGAGATTGCCAGACAAGGTATGCAGCATGCGAAGGAGAACGGGCATGATTATGTCATCGTCGATACCGCAGGTCGTCTGCATATCGATGAGGAACTGATGGAGGAGCTTAAGCAAATCCATAGTGTAGTTCAGCCTGATGAGGTTCTGCTCGTCGTAGACGCCATGACAGGACAGGATGCTGTTAACGTGGCGGAGCATTTCAACACGCAGCTCGAGCTTACTGGAGTAGTCCTGACCAAGCTCGACGGTGACACACGTGGTGGTGCGGCTCTCTCGGTCAAAGCTGTAACAGGCTGTCCGATCAAATTCGCCTCCATGGGTGAGAAGTTGGATGCCTTGGAGCCCTTCCATCCTGAACGGATGGCTTCACGGATTCTCGGCATGGGCGACATGCTCTCTCTCATTGAGAAAGCCCAGTCTAATATAGACGCCGACAAAGCAAAAGAGATGGAGCGCAAAATGCGCAACGCTGAATTCACGTTCGAGGATTTCCTTGAACAGATGGATCAGGTGAAGAAGTTAGGTCCTCTCGACCAGATTCTGGATATGATTCCCGGTATGGGCAACATGAAGCAGATGAAGGACATCAAGGTGGACGACAAGCAAATGGGACGCATCGAAGCCATTGTGCACTCTATGACGACTGAAGAGAAGCAGCAGCCTGATCTCATTAATCACAGCCGTCGCAAGCGGATTGCACTGGGAAGCGGAACGTCGCTGGCTGAGGTCAATCGACTTATCAAGCAGTTTGACGAGATGCGCCGAATGATGAAGCAATTCTCGGACATGATGGGACCGAAGGGTCCAAAGAACAAAAAGGCTTTAAAGCAGCTTAAGGGTCTGGGCAAGGGAATGCGTTTCCCGTTCAGATAATGATCAGAGGTTCATGATCGTCGTTTTGGCTTATGCCGAAGTGAGCGTGGAATGATATAGCAAGTCTATTCTATTTCTTGAAGGAGGTGAATTTCATGGCAGTTCGTATTCGTCTGAAACGTATGGGTGCGCATAAAGCGCCTTTCTATCGCGTGGTGGTATCTGATTCTCGTTCCCCTCGTGACGGTCGCTTTATCGAGGAAATCGGTTACTACAACCCGGTTGCACAACCGGCTGTTGTTAACATTGATGAAGAGAAAGCGCTGAAATGGCTGCAAAACGGTGCGCAAGCATCTGATACCGTTCGCAACCTGCTGAGCAAAGCTGGTGTAATGAAAAAACACCATGAGCTTAGACAGCAAAAATAGTTGCTGATTCGGAGGGTCATAAATGGAAGAATTAGTGATAATCATTGCTAAGGCTTTAGTAGATCATCCGGAAGATGTAACCGTGAAGAAGGTTGAAAAGGATCGGCTTGTCGTCTATGAGCTGGCTGTACATCCTGATGATGTCGGCAAGGTTATCGGCAAGCAGGGCCGGATCGCCAAAGCACTTCGTACTGTGGTTACATCAGCAGCAGTTAAGATGGATAAACGGGTTACCGTTGATATCATATCTTAAGATATAGGAAAGGGGGTTAGGATGAATGTCCTAGCCCCCTTTCGTACATGCTGAAGATGTTATGTCCGGTTAATAGAACGTGAAAGAGCAGGAGGGGCAAGATGCAACAGTTATTAAATGTCGGCAAGATCGTAAATACGCACGGCATTCGCGGTGAACTGAAGATATTGTCTTCCACGGATTTCCCCGAGGACCGTTTTGCAAAAGGAAGTGAGCTTCTTATCGTCTCTGAGCAGGGAGCTCCGATTCCTGTAACGGTGGAAACTTCACGTTTCCAAAAGAATATGGTCATTGTGAAATTCAAGGAATTTGGAAATATCAATGATGTCGAGAAATATAAAGGTAGCATGCTGAAGATCACAGCGGATCGGCAGGGCGAGCTGGGGCAGGATGAGTTCTACTTTCATCAGATTGTAGGCTGTGAGGTATTCACAGAGGAAGGTGAGCTGCTCGGTACCATCAAGGAGATTCTAACGCCTGGAGCCAATGATGTATGGGTAGTGAAGCAGAAGAACGGGAAGGATCTGCTGCTGCCTTATATCGAGGAGGTTGTGCTGCAGGTGGATGTGTCTGAGAAGCGTGTAACGGTGCGGCTTATGGAAGGGCTATTGTAAGATGAGAGTGGATGTATTGACCCTTTTTCCGGAAATGTTCGAGGGAGTCTTCGGAACTAGCATTCTCGGCAAGGCAAGAGAGAAGGGAATCGTCTCACTGGAGGCAGTTAATTTCCGGGCCTACGCAACGAACAAGCATAATACCGTCGATGATACGCCCTATGGCGGTGGTGGAGGGATGGTGCTCAAGCCAGATCCGATATTCGCCGCCGTGGAGGATTTGCTGGCACGCAAGCAGGCGGATGAACAGGAGAATCCGGGTGCTCAGGGAGGAAGACAGCCACGCATCATTCTGATGTGCCCGCAAGGGGATACGTTTACCCAGCAGAAGGCAGAGGAGCTGTCTCGGGAAGAGCATCTGATCTTTGTCTGTGGGCACTATGAAGGCTACGATGAGCGCATTCGGGAGCATCTGGTGACGGACGAGCTGTCTATTGGCGACTATGTGCTCACTGGCGGAGAACTGCCAGCCATGACGGTCATTGATAGTGTAGTAAGACTGCTGCCTGGAGTGCTGGGTAACGAGAGCAGTGCGATCACAGATTCTTTCAGCACAGGTCTGCTTGAATATCCACATTATACGCGTCCTCCTGAATTCCGTGGGTGGAAGGTGCCCGACATTCTACTCTCTGGTCATCACGCGAATATTGAGCAGTGGCGGCGACAGGAGTCTTTGCGTCGAACGTGGGAGCGTCGGCCTGAGCTGCTAGAGCAGGCAGAGCTTACGGCCAAGGAGCGAGAATGGCTGCGTAAGCTGGAGCAGGAAAATACCTAGTATCTTGACCGAATAAATTCAAGTTGAATATCCAGGAAGTATAGCCACTAGGGAAACGTACGCAAATCCTAGTACAACGAAGTTCGCAGGCATTTGTAATCATGCAGGTAGATGTCTATAATTAAATACATGACTTGATGTAGATCACGCTGGAGTCAGTATAGGTTGGCTTCAAAGGATACACCAGCAAAAATCAACAAATTATATGAATCCCCTCTAATTGTTGTTGCAATACGGTGCCCTCCATGATATGATACATCTGTTGTGTGTAATACGGTGGTCCGCTGTGGATGATGAAGGAAACGGATGAGTTTCTGGAAGATGCATGAACACCTGTACGGAAGGAGGGAGTCCTAGATGAATATCGTCCAAGCGATTACTCAAGAACAACTTCGCAAGGATATTCCGAGCTTTCGTCCTGGCGACACTTTGAAAGTGCACGTTAAGGTTATCGAGGGAACTCGTGAGCGTATCCAATTGTTCGAAGGTGTTGTGATCAAACGCCGTGGTGGTGGAATTAGTGAGACTTTTACAGTTCGTAAAATTTCTTACGGTGTAGGTGTGGAAAGAACTTTCCCGCTTCATTCCCCAAAAATCGATAAAATCGATGTGGCTCGCCGTGGTAAAGTGCGTCGTGCGAAGCTTTATTATCTTCGTGAACTGCGCGGTAAAGCAGCGAGAATTAAAGAAATTCGTTAATATAACGAATAACGTGAGGGGCTTGATTACAAGCTCCTTTCGTTTTTTTCTGGAGAAGTTCGGAGATGCTGTACTGATTCATCAGGCGGGTCTCGTAATCGAATCATGATACATAGAGTACAAGTAATCGACAAGAAGGGAGCAGTCTGAGCTATGGAGCAGCCACACGGGCAGGGTGCTGGCGAGCAGTCGGTACATCAAGGCGGGAATTCAGGCGAGAAGCAGAAGAATGAGATTCTGGAATGGGTTAAGGCCATTGCAATAGCGCTGATTGTTGTCTTTTTGATCCGTTGGTTCTTGTTCAAGCCATTCATTGTGGAAGGTCCATCGATGCAGCCTAACTTTCATACCGGAGAACGGGTTATTGTGAATGAAATTCTGTATAGCTTCCGTGAACCCAAGCGTGGAGAAGTCATCGTATTCCATGTGCCTGAAGAGGGACGAGACTTCATTAAGCGCGTTATTGCTGTCGCTGGAGATACGGTCAAAGTAGAAGGGGATAAGGTTACGGTAAACGGAGAGCCTATTCCTGAGACATATATTCACGAGGCTGTTGAGGCCGCTCAAGCAGAGGGACGGGAGTATAACTCCCTGATGGATTTTCCGAATGGAATGGTAACTGACGATAAAGTCCCTGAGGGAACGATATTTGTCATGGGAGACAATCGCTCCAACAGCACAGACAGTCGCCGGATCGGTTACATCAAGCTGGATGAGATTGTAGGGCGAGCTGATGTTATTTTCTGGCCCATCAAAGATATGAAATGGATTAATCATAGTGAATAAGCGGTTAAATGGCTTCATACCACTTAACGGCTTGTAGAATGAGGTGATGACGGTGACGATTCAATGGTTTCCTGGACATATGACCAAAGCGCGCCGCCAAATACAGGAGAAGCTGAAGCTGATTGATCTGGTTATCGAACTGATTGATGCAAGGCTTCCACTGTCCAGCCGTAATCCGATGATTGATGAGATTTTGCAGGGTAAGCCGCGGATGATTGTCATGAACAAGGCGGATTTGGCGGACCCGGCGGTCTCACAGGAATGGATCGCATATTTTAAAGAGCAGGGCCATGCAGCACTGCAGGTCGATGCGCAGACGGGAACAGGGATTAAGGATATACCTGTACAAGCAAAGCTCTTGCTCAAGGAGAAGATCGACAGACAGCTTGCGAAGGGGATTAATCCGCGAGCCATTCGGGCTCTCATTGTAGGAATTCCGAATGTCGGAAAATCCACGCTCATTAACCGCATGGCTGGCAGGAATATTGCAGCGACGGGTGATCGTCCTGGCGTAACCAAGGCGCAGCAATGGATCAAGATTGGCGAGATTGAGCTGTTGGATACACCAGGTATCCTGTGGCCCAAGTTCGAGGATCAAAATGTCGGGTATCGTCTGGCCGTAACCGGCGCCATCAAGGAAGAGATTTTGAACGTTGAGGATGTAGCCTTTTTCGGGGTTAAATACCTGGTTCAATATTACTGGGATACGATGGCAGAGCGATACGGGTTAACGGAGAAGCCGCAGGATCTTGAGAACCCTAATGAGATTGTAGAGGTTATGGAAGCGGTAGGACGCAAGCGTGGTTGTATCGTTAGTGGTGGACACGTAGATTTGGAGAAGGCTTCGCTGGTAATTTTACGTGATTTGCGTGCAGGCAAGCTGGGACGATTGACACTGGAGTCACCTTACTAGGTGCTCTGAAGATCTAGTATGGTGCTCGCATCATGTTGGTCTAAGCTATAGGCAAGCGAGAGGAAGCACCTTTCGTGTCTCATTCAGAGATGCGGAAGGTTTTTTTGTATAGGAGCGAGTTATGAAGATTATGCATTTATAAATGTCAGTTAGCCACTGGAAGCCAGCCAGATATTCGCTTAGACAGAAATTGGTGGTAGAAGTTCTCTATAACGTGGACTCATAAATATGTTAAGATGGGCTGTATCCATATGAATATCCTCATGAAAATAGCTGGGAAATATAAGCCGCTGCAAGCGGAGAGCTCTGATGACGTATGTTAAGCTTGCTGTTCTATTGCACGAGGATGATGAGGTGATGAACAGCAGGCATAGGGCAGACCCTTTGTTTCTCAAGGGCTTCTCGTTGTCCAATAACGACGGTGCTCTCCTGATCGTTACATAGTCAGTTCGGTCAGGGACTAGTATGGTAGAGCCATGGCTATTAATGAAGTCGAAATATATGTAAAGCGGGTGCTGTAATGAGTGAAATGCTGCGTTATGAACGTGAATGCTGGAAGGAAGGCTACCAATCCATAGCCGGAATTGACGAGGTAGGCCGTGGCTGCTTGTTCGGCGATGTAGTAGCTGCAGCCGTTATTTTACCTCCTGAGCTGGAGCTGGAGGGTGTAACGGATTCGAAAAAGCTGAGCGACAAGAAACGGGACATGTACTATGAGCAGATAATGGACAAGGCACTAGCGGTCGGGATCGGCTTCGTAAGCGCCCAGGTGATTGACGAGATCAACATCAAGCAAGCAGCTCGTCTGGCGATGAAGCAGGCGGTGGAAGGCTTGCAGCTTACTCCTGACTATCTGTTGGTTGATGCGGAAAAGGTAGCGATTGATATCCCACAACTATCCATTATTAAAGGGGATGCAAACAGTCAATCCATAGCTGCTGCATCCATAATCGCAAAGGTCACTCGTGACCGCCTCTGCCAGACGGAATGGGAGGCCAAGTACCCAGAATACGGTATTGCCATACATAAGGGTTATGCAACCAAATTGCATAGAGAGCAGATTGTGGCCTTGGGGCCAACGCCGATGCATCGAAGAAGCTTCCTTGGCAGTCTGCTGACCGAGCAGCCTACACTGTTTGATTTGTAATTTGATCTGATTGAACCTTAATATGTTACTTAATGTACGTCATCATAATGGTACTTAATTATGGTACTTAATTTAGGTCGTCACGTATGTACAGAAGAAGATCTTGTCTGGTACATCTTCAGCTGTAGGCCATGGCTGTCTGCATTCAGAAGTGGCGTGTTCCGGTAAGCGGACTCATAACTTATCTTGGAATGACCGATATATACAAGAAAAGAAACAAATGAACAGAGATACAAGAAGACAACATGAGGACAGGCCCACCGTGCGGTAACAATTCGTACAACGTGCTCTAGCGCATGTTGCAGTATGCATATAGATGATATCAATCCTGATATGTAAGGAGGTTCGCCATGAACATCGGATCGGTTATCCGCGGGTTGATGGGAGATGCCAAAGCCGGAGACAGTAAAAAGCTGGAGCTGCAGACGGGGCAGGTCGTGCGGGGCACGGTCATGCAGGTATCCGATGACGGCAACGAAGCAGTTATTCAAATCCAAGGTACACAGGTACGGGCCAAGCTGGAGACACCGCTACAGGCAGGTCAGACGACCTTGCTACAGGTGCAGCCTCCCGGCGAGAACGGGATGGCGGTGCTCAAGCCTCTGTCTCAATCCCCGTACCTACCATTGCCGTCGGTGTCGCTATCAGAGGTGCTGAAATCGGTTGGCTTACCAGACACTGCGGACAATCGTGAGCTTATTCAATTGATGCAGCGTAACGGCATTCCGCTGACGCAGGATAACACTAAGAGCCTACGTGAGGTTGCCAATCAGCTACTTCCAGGCGGAGCCAAGCTGGATACACTTGTCCAGTCGGCGGCGGTAGCTCTACAGCGCGGACTCCCCATGACTCCACAAAGCATTGCCGGTCTTCAGCAGGCGATCTTCGGACCTTCACTTGATCAACTGCTGACTTCTCTCGAGAAGCTGGTGGATCAGGCATTGCGGCAGGGAAGCAACAACACCAGTACGGCAAATGGATCACCAACATTAGGTGGAGCAGCTAATGCTGCGACTACGATCAATGCTGGTACGTCTGCAAGTGCAGGAGCGGCTAGTGGCAGTGTATCCCAACAAGGAACAGGTGCAGCAGCTGGAGCCCCTGCTCCTACTGGTATGGGAGCAGGGAATACAGGTCAAGGACAGCCGTTAGCTTCTTCAGGAGCCCCTACAACCGTTCAGGCTGGATCACCGCAGGGAACTGGTGGTAGAGCAGGAGCAACAGGGAATACAACCGGCGGAGCAAGCCCGGCAGTTAATGGATCACAGTCAGGAGCAACGGGCACGACTGTAACGACAGCTGGTGGAGCTACTGGTCTGACTGGAGCAACGGGCAATACGGCAGCAGGGTCCCCAATGACAGGCGCTATTGCTGCTAACACATCTGGTGCAGCAGCTCTGACCCAGCAGGCTGCTGGCGAGAGTGCATCGAATCAAGGGCCTGCTGCAGCGGGACGCGCAGAGGCCAGCGTTGGCAACGGGACGGCTGCGGCGGGTGGAATGCCGCAGTCCGGTGCGCAGCTTCAGCAGCTACGTACGGTGCTGCAGGAGCTGCGCGGACTGGTGCCGACTCCATTGGCACCAGCACAAGCATCCGCGCCAGAGCATAGCCAAGGCGCGGCAACCGGGCGGGCTGGCGAAGCGCCACAGCCCGGAGAAGTCTCCGCTAGGCCTGCCGCGGAGACCGCAGTGCAGCCGCCCGCCGCCCGCGAAGCGGAGCCGTGGGTAGGGCGGCTGCTGAAGCTGCTCGGTGCAGAGCACGAGCAGCAGGTGCTTCGCCCCGCGAATGGTAGCGGGGCGGGAAGAGAGCTGCCTGTGCTAGGGCAGGCAGCGAATGGGCAGCAGGCGGATGCTGCTGCCACAGTCAAGGGAATGCTGCTGCAGCTGATGAGCAGCAGCGATGATCTGCCGCCTGCACTGCGGGAGGCGGCACAGCAGGTGGTCCAGCACCTTACAGGTCAACAGCTACTGCTGAATACGGATCGCACAGCTCCATTTGCACAGGTGCATCTGTTCATACCTTTCATTGGCCCAGATGGACAGGAGACAGCCTCGGTACAGATACAGTCTCGGCGTGGCAAGAAAGGCGAGCTGGACCCGGCGAATTGCCGCCTATGGTTCGATCTGGATATGCATGCCCTTGGACCGACGCTGCTGGATGTGCAGGTAGTGGATCGTATCGTGAGCGTCAAAGTGCACAATGATAGCGAATGGGCCGGGGCATTACTGGAAAGCGGTAGAGATAGCGTCACAGAAGGGCTGGCAGGCATCGGCTATCAGCTGTTGTCCTTACGAGCCGAGCCGATGCCAGTACGAGCTGAGCAGGAGTTGGATGCACCTGTGCGGGTGGCGGAGGAATATGCTCCGCAGACGTACAAAGGGGTGGATGTGAAAATATGAGTGATTCGTCAGAGCAAACATCCCTGGCAAGGAAAAAAGCTGTCGCTCTCAAATATGCACCAGGGGAGAATGATGCTCCTGTCGTCGTGGCAAAAGGAAGCGGTCGTCTAGCGGAGACGATTCTGGAGAAGGCCCGAGAGAACGGTGTTCCTGTGCAGGAGGACCCCGCCCTTGTAGAAGTGCTATCGAAGCTGGATCTGGATGAGCAGATTCCTACAGAGCTGTATCATCTTGTAGCAGAGGTACTGACTTATATTTACCGGATGGATAAGCAGGCCGGAGGCAGTTCCTATGAATAGCTTTGAGTGGGATGGACAAGGGATTTCTGCTCCCAAAGCTAGAGCCACAAGACGTGACAAAGGAAGCCTAGGTGAGTTGACGGCGGTCGATTTTTTACAGGAACAGGGCTATCTCTTGCGTGATCGCAACTGGCGCTGCAGAAGCGGTGAGATTGACATCATCGTAGAGGATGAGGGCTCGCTTATATTTGTGGAGGTGCGTAGTCGATCAGGATCAGCCTATGGTACGGCTACTGAGTCTGTAAATGCACGCAAGCAGGCACAGGTTCGCCATGTGGCCGCAATCTACATGCATATGAATGGTGTTCAGGATTGGCCTGTACGGTTTGATGTCATTGCTGTACAGTTATTGCCAGACGGTAAAGCCCAGGTGACCGAACATATATGTGCGGCGTTCTAACGTTATAAGTGATTGCAGTCCATACATAATGGGTGCTGTAATCACGAATTTTATCAACCTATATGAGCCGTGAAGCACACAGGCTGTCTGTCCTTAGTTCGATCAGGATAGGCAGTCTTTTTTAATCCTATGTCTTGAAGCGGGTTAGTTCCCTTATTAAATATTGCTTGTTTGACAAGAGGAATGGGAGAAGCTATAGTTTAATTATTGAGAAGTGTTCTCATTTGAGTTTGAATTCAGGTTTATGAGCGACTAGTTGATTATGTCAGATAATAATGACAGGACATTCTGTCTGAATAGTCTGTATTCTGGAATACGATAGCCTGTCAAGCAGGATTGGGAGCTACATAACTCGATATTCTTTAGGCAGCTGCTATAAGTAGCCAAATCGTATGAATAGATACTTGAGGAGGAAGTCATATGAGCACAAATTCAGGATCAAATACAGAAGTGAAATTCTCGGAGCAGGTGCTGGATGTCATTCGTAACCGGAGAACAGTTAAAAGGTTCAAACCAGATCCGATTCCAACTGAGACCATTACAGAGTTGCTGGATGTCGCTGTATGGGCGCCGAATCATAAGCTTCGTGAGCCATGGCGGTTCTTGCTCTTTACGGGAGATGGCCGTCAGCGCTTGGTCGATGCAATCTCCGCAGAGATTGGTGAGGAGAATAATCGCTTTGCAGAGGGGATTTTGCATAATCCGTTCGAGCTTGTGGTCGTGATGAAGGAAGATCCGCGACAGCTGGTGTGGGATGAGGACTATGCGGCTGTAAGCGCACTGGTCCAGAATTTTATGCTTGCAGCATGGAGTAAGGGAATCGGAACCTTCTGGGTAACGAAGCCGTTCCTGTATGGTCCTAAATTCCGTGAGCAATTGGATATTTTGCCTGGTGAAAAGGTAGTGGCAATGATTTACGGTGGATATCCTGATGTCATTCCAAAAGGACAACCACGTACGGCTGCAGTAGAGAAGCTTACTTTATTCGATCGCTAGAATCTTAACCCAACTCATATAGACTACGGGCTCAGCCTTATAAATATTGCAATAATTGTGCAGGACAGGCTTGGTCAAAAGCCTTTATTCGTAATCCATCAAGTATATCTTCGATTAATACATTATGAATACATCATGATCGGTACATCATTTTCCAACTTTATAGGTACTGTTCGTGAAGCTAGTGAAATAGTGGAAGCACCCTTTTCATGTATAAGCAGGCGTTAAAGCTATGCTCAATTATAGATGAATGGGGTGTTTTTGTTATGTATGGGAAATTGGACAGCGCTTGTCTGTATGGTATAGATGGTGTACTTATTGAGGTCGAGACGGATCTGGCCAATGGCTTGCCACAGACGGCTATCATTGGTCTTCCGGATTCGGCCATTCGGGAAGCTGTGGAACGTGTACGAGCAGCCATCAAAAATTGTGGCTTTACTTATCCTGCTCAGCGGGTAACGATTAACTTAGCCCCGGCAGATTTGCGAAAGGAAGGGACAGCCTTTGATCTGGCTATTGCTATTGGTCTATTAGCTACTAGCGGACAGGTTGTGCTGCCTGAGCAGGAGCGGACACTATTTATTGGTGAGCTGGCCTTGGACGGGAGTATCCGTCCTGTCAACGGAGTGCTCTCTATGGTGGATGCAGCCAAAAGAGAGGGCTGCAGCAGCGTACTTCTGCCGAAGGAGAACTGGGAGGAAGCCTGTCTCATTAGCGGTATCGACGTATACCCTTTGAGTCATTTACGGGATCTAATTCATTTAGCACATTGTCAGGATGAAGGCGGTTATTCCTATGAAGCAGGACATACCGGGGGGAGTCCAGATCACAATGAACAGGCTGTTGATGGGGAAACTGTAGACGAGGGAGCTGACAAGACTACTCGCCAGGTGATTGACCGTGAACGTGTGATAGCGGAGCTGCGTGGGTTGAAAGGAGCCAAGGCACCTATACGAATCTCGGCTTATGAGCCGTTACAGTCAATTTCCAGCTCTACAGGGCGAGGACGACCAGAGCCCGAGCATCCGTTGAGAGCGACAACGCGCTATGTTGTCGAGGATTATGCAGATGTGCTTGGTCAACAACAGGCTAAGCGAGCGCTGGTGATTGCTGCGGCAGGTATGCATAATCTGCTGTTCATTGGCCCGCCTGGAACCGGCAAAACCATGCTGGTAAAACGTCTACCCACAATTATGCCGAATTTAACAGAAGCAGAAGCATTAGAGGTCACGAAGATTTTAAGTGCGGCTGGCAAATTGAAGGAGGCTCCTACGGGGCTCATACGTCAGCGTCCTTTCCGTTCCCCGCACCATACGATTTCTTCAGCAGGTCTGATCGGAGGCGGGAGCATTCCGCGTCCCGGTGAGGTGAGTCTTGCACACAGGGGCGTATTATTTCTGGATGAGCTGCCTGAATTCAACCGTCAGGTGCTCGAAGTACTCCGGCAGCCGCTGGAGGATCGTCATGTGACCATTAGCCGCTCTCGTGCTGTATTCACCTTTCCTGCACAATTTATGCTGGTCGCATCTATGAATCCGTGTCCGTGTGATTAATACCTTGGGAAAAACAATATTGAACCTGTACATTGGCATATGGCTTGCCCGTGTCAGGTTCAATCTCTTGAATTACTCTTATTTTGTTGACGAGAGTTTTGACGATATCTCGTTTGATTTCAAATGGAGGGTCACTCGTTAGCTTGTCTCGGAAAGCTACCAGCAGATGCTCAATTGAATCAAACTGATCTGCGATGCTGCTCTCATCGGCAATAGCGCGATCTATCTCCTTAATCCGAAGTTCCAAACTATTAGACTCTTTCAGTATCTCTTGCAGTTGGCGTTCAACATCCAAGGCCGTAATGATTTTCTGACGGTACAAGGTCAGTATGCTTTGCTTTTCAGATTCCTTGGAATGCAGACTGCTGAGTACCAATTGCTTTTCATTTAGTAGTTCGTCTGTTATTTTCTTCTTTTCATCAATGCCATTAGCCAGCGCATTAATTGCCTCGCCAGGATCTAGGATGTAATTCACACATTCATTCCATACCAGATCTTCAAGCCAAACCCCTGGTACATTTTTGTTCTCACATTTTTCATAAGGGCCTTTATAAAGGGATTTGCCACCACAAGAATAATAAGCTTTCTTTTTACCTTTGGAGTCTGAATATCCAGTTCCTATATAAGTTATTCCACATGACCCGCACTTGATTAACCCGCGTAAGAGATAGTCCCTTGTTGCATTCCTTTTGCTTTCCCGCTGATTGGTTCTTAAAGACTGACGAGCTGCCTCCCATAATTCTGGAGATACGATGGCTGGTACTTCTCGCCTTATTATTTCTCTTTCTCTAGTCGCTCTTTTTCCATAATCATGATACCCTTTGTAGGTTGTATTTTTTATAATATTGCCGACTCTACCTGGCCACCATATGCCGGCAGTATTCACTTTGCGCTGACCTTTTTTGACTTTACGGCCATTCTTTACATAGGACGGAGGAATCTTGAGTGTATTAAAATAGTCTGCCACCTTGGTAGTTGACCATCCTTGGCGACCAACCAAATCGTATACTAGCCTGATCACACCAGCTTGGCTTAAGTCCTCTTTACCAGGAAGGGGAGACTCATCAACATACAAATAGGATTCCTCATCTTTACTGTAGCCGTAAGGTACTATTCCCCCAAGCCATTTTCCCAGCCGAGCTGCACGATTCGCTCCATGCCAAAGAGTATCAAGCAACGTATCCCGATCAAACTCAGCTTGTCCAGCTAGCACTGTGATGATAAAGCGTCCCATCGGGTCCCCAGTATCAAATGGCTCAGTCATTGATTTAATCTTAACCCCATACTCTTCTAGCTGGTAGATCGCATCAAGAGTAACTCTGGCTTTACGACCAAGGCGTTTCATATTGTAAATCAAGACAGTTTTGAACTTGCCTGCCTTAGCATCTTCAAGAAGTCTCTTTCCTTCGGGTCTCTGATCTAAAGGAATTGTACCTGAAACTCCATCATCTTTATACCAGTCAACGATATTCATCTTGTGCAGCTCACAATATTTTTCAGCAAACTCTATCTGGTTCTCAATAGTCTCGCGCTCAGCTTGGTCATCTGATGAGACACGAGGGTACACGACGACATCTTTTACTAAAATAGCCTCTGAAAAATTAAACATGTCTTATCCCCCTGAAGCATAATTGTAAGATCGTATGTTCGGTGTTTTCTCCAAAAGAAAAAGCCCCGGAGGGCATATTGATATAAGTATTCAATTTTAAAACCAATTACCTGTTTAAGCAGGCTAAATGAGTTTACACACAATAATTGGATTCTAAATGCAACTTCTTAGATTGTTTTAACTTGTTCCGGAATTCATTTCTAAGAAAAATTGCATGATTGATATCTCATGACTCTAATCTTAACTCGATAACTCCTATAAATTCAAGGGGGAATGATTAAATACTATGTAATAACTTTTTTTTGAACATTTGTATCTAAATGAATTTTGTTGCGTATATAACATCAAATAAGGTCAAACAACTCAGGGACATCAAGACATAACTGCAAGAGGTGATTACATATGGTTCCTATTGTTGGTTCTAAAGGTGAAATTATTGTTGTTAAAGTACGTGATATTATTTCTATCTCTTCATTGGATGGAGAAATTGAGATTCGAACTAAAACACGAAGAGGGAGACCTCTAAGGTCTTTAGTCGATTACGAACAATATCTTCTACCTATGGGGTTTGAAAAAGCATCTAAATCAGAGTTAGTTAATACTGAACAAATATGGAGATTTTGTGAACAAAATAAAACTCTATATTTCGACAAAAACCATAAAATAAAGGGCATAAAAGTTTCTCGTAGAAATCAGCGGAAATTTAAGGCACTTTGACCGTTCACTGACCTTGAACGGTCATTTTTTATTCGACAGTATCTGCAAAAGTAGTCTGGTAATATTGGGACTATAAGACCAGAGCGAGTTGTAAGAAGACATAAAAAAACGTACACTAATGTAATCTAGAATGGAAGTGACATCATGAAAAACGAATTTGATAAACTCGTTTCTTCAATCAAAGAACTGGAGAACGAGCCTCCAGAGAGTGTTCATGAGTTTATAAAAGAGAAGTTAATACAAAAATTAGAAGCTCAAAGCTCTTCGTAAACTAGCTTGATCATTTTTTCTAATGTTTCCCTGTTATGTGGGTCAGTCAAGTCAATACGATATTTTTCAACTAATTCTCTAAGAACGTATTCAGATGTTTTCGTGGATATTTGTTCTTCCTTCACATATGATACATCTCTGTTTCTGAGCGGAAAATCAGTCCGACCAAGCAAATAGTCGGTATCAACATCAAGAATGTTTGCTAATGCAACAAGCGTTTCATTTGATGGGGTGCTATGACCATTTTCATAGTTGCTGATCGCTGCTTTTGTCAGATTTATTTTCAAAGCTAGCTCTTCTTGAGTTAGCTTTTTCTTTTTGCGCTCAGAAGCAACTCTGTCTCCTTGAAACACCGAAATTCCTCCTATTTACAAGATAAAAATAATAAAGTACATGTTAATTGTACATTGAATAGATGGTTAAATAAATTATGTACACTAAGTCTGTTTTTTTCTATTGACATACAGACTTAGTGTACTTTATTATTGATTTATTAGTACAAGATTAGTGTATATGAGGTGGGTAAAATGAAAAACAGAGCCTTGAGCACAGCGAGAAAAAATAATGGGCTAACCCAAGAAGAATTGGCTATAAAGCTCGAATATTCAAAGGCTACAGTTAGTAATTGGGAGAATGGATATTCGAATCCTTCACTTTCTGATGCTTTTAAAATTTCTAAAATACTTAATGAGGATATTAATGATCTTTTTTCAGGTCTCAAGGTACAGGTTCAGTGTACATTGTCGGTTCATTCGCCTAATAAAGCTATTTGAGAACGGTAAAGGGAGGCTGAGTATGGCAGATCAACCTAAAGGAATAAAGTATCAAGCTGTGTACAAGCCTGACACAGAGCGAATGATAAAAGCTCTTGAGATTGTACGTGATATGCCAGTCGATCTCCATCAGCGGGCAGAAGTAGCGAAAGAAGGCGCTTAATCTTATATATCTAAGGGAGGTACTCTGATGGGAGCTGCATTCGCAATTCAAGTTATGACTGGAAAAGAAGGTAATGTCCAAAAGCTAATGGAATGGGCATTCTCAAGAAGTGAGAATGCTCAAAAATGGATAAAATCCATTCATAATCTTACTGAATCAACTGTTCGTCGTCTGAGTGATGGCAGTTTAGGAAAAGAAATCAAACGAGCTGTTATGCCTGGTTATATTTTCCTTGAGGTGAACTACAGTACAGATGAAAATAACCAATACGCTTATATTCCAGCAGATGTGTGGCATCTCATCAAGAGTATTCCCGGCGTCCTTAAGCAATTTACAAATTCAGGTCAGATTATTGGAGCTGAAGAGTTTCAAAAGATGTTAGGGCTGAAGCCTGAAGAACTCCAAGTAGAGATTGCTGTTCCTTTTCAAGAGGCTTCTGCTGAAAGTGGTGAAGTGATTCAAGTTGAAGGAAATATGGAGAATGCTTTGCACCAAGTCAATACAGCAAGTACCCAAGAAGAACGTATGGAAGCAGAAAAAACACTGGAAGTGGCTGAACAGCAAATGAAAGAGCTGGTTGAAAAGCCTTATGAGGAAGCTGCTGGAGTTGTAGCTGTGAAAATCAGTGAAATTAAAAAGTTTGCTGATCCTAGTAGTGTGATAGGTAAGATTAAGACCGCTATACGGAACGGCAAGGAAATAATTCGCTTACCTAAAACACTGTTGGAAAAAATTATACTGGGAACGAATTCTCAAAGCAAACAATCCTCTCATACAATTATTGACCAATTATTTGAATACATAAGTCGGCAGTTAGGAACAAGCTAATGGAAGCTCCTTTATTGGAATCCAGTACGGGACATGTCGTTTACTTCATCCATCCCCGTGATAGTAGTTTAAGTGAAGAAAATAACTTCGGAATTGCACAGTGGATGCCGGAGAATGGTGGAGTGCCGTTTACTATTAAAGGTTCATTATTCGGAGTGAACAAGGGTGAGCGAATCGCTTTGCACGGAAAATGGGAGACTCATGCGAAGTATGGGCAGCAATTTGCGGTAGAACACTGGGAACGCCCAATGCCGAAGACGAGAGATCAGATCATCTCGTTCTTGTGTTCCAAGTTTGTAAAGGGCTGTGGGCCAAAGAAAGCCGAACTAATTGTACAGAAGCTTGGCGATCAGGCGCTTGATCGGATTATGGCTGAGGGAGATGCTTGTCTGAATGGTCTTAAGGGTATTGGCCCTAAAAATGCCATGAAAATTGCTGATAGCATCAAAAGCAATTTTGAAATCCAGCAGATCATGATGAGCCTTCTATCGTATGGCATAACTGCGGATACTGTGACCAAAATGTACAAGCAATGGGGAGCGGAATGCGTAGATATTGTTCGTCGTAATCCATACCAACTGACGGAAATCCGTTTAATTGGGTTCCTAAAAGCTGATGAAATCGCTATGGCAATTGGAATCAGTAGAGATTCACCATACCGTCTGAATGCCGCGTTGCAGTATGTTCTTAATGAAACATGCTACGGCGGAGGTCATTGTTATGTCTTTGAGAGTGACCTAATGAATCGTACAAAAGAGCTTTTGAATGGTGTTCCAGAACAGGATATTTTGACGGAGTTACAGTTAATGTCTGCTCATGAACAGATAATTTGGGAAGAAGAAAAAGTGTATCCCAAGCACTTATATGTCTATGAAAAGAAACTTGCGCACAAACTGGCTTGCATAGCAAACCGAGTTGGCGGAGCCATGCCTTTTTTGGACCAAATGATCCGAGAATACCAGCTTCAACATGGGATTGTACTTGCTGAGAAGCAGCGTGAGGCGGTTCGAGAGTTATTCAAGCAGCAACTTGTGATTGTAACAGGCAATCCAGGCACGGGGAAAACCACTGTAGTCAAGGCCATGATCGATATTTACCGTAGGCATTATCCTGATGCAGAGATAGGACTATGTGCGCCGACAGGACGAGCAGCACGTAAGCTGGGAGAACTAACAGGCATGGACTCTTCAACTGTTCATATGATGCTTGGATTTCGTCCTGGTGCTGACCCGATGTACGGTGATGAGCTGCCGTTGCCATTTGACTTGATCTTTACGGATGAAGTGTCTATGAAGGACTTGCAGCTAGCATATAACTTGTTTCAAGCCATCGGACCAAATACCAAAGTGGTGCTTATTGGAGACAGCGACCAGCTTCCTTCTGTCGGTCCAGGGAATGTCCTTCATGATCTAATTGCTGCTGGAGTACCACATGTTCGATTAACGGAGATCTTTCGTCAAGCCCAAGAGAGCCAGATTATTACGAACGCACACCGTATTAATCGCGGGGAGCAGATTGTTATTAATAAGAACAAGGATGACTTTTTTTTCATTGAACAACCTGAGCCAGAACGAATTTCCCACTTGATTGTCCTCAGCGTGCTGCGCTTTTTGGATAAGGGATATCAGCTAGAAGATATTCTTGTACTCTCACCAATGAAAAAAGGCATTATTGGTACAGAAGAGTTGAACAACGCTTTGCAAGCGGCTGTAAATCCTCCGTCTGAGGATAAGAAAGAACTGACAGCCGGAGGGCGAGTTTATCGTCAAGGAGACAAAGTAATACAAATCCGTAACGATTATAAGAAGAAAGTATTGAATGGCGACATTGGTGTTGTTTTGGGCACAGCCTTGGTGGAGGATGAAGATGGCGAACAAACAGATGAAATAGGGTTGGTTTGCAATTTTCAAGGAAAGACCATTATTTATAGCAGACATGAGCTCAAAGACTTACTCTTGGCTTATGCGATAACGATTCATAAGGCGCAGGGAGGGCAGGCTCCTGTCGTTATCATGCCTGTTTCGACCAGTCACTACGTGATGCTGGCACGGAATCTGATTTATACAGGGCTGACGAGAGCAGAACGAGTGTGTGTCATGATAGGAACCCGTAGGGCGTTAAATATAGCTGTAAGCAATAACAAGATAGTACAGCGTAATACGGGACTGAGAGAGCGAATAATGGGGTATATGAATGAAATGATCGGCAACCCACAAATTCTTGTGCGTGCGACGAATGGATTATGATGGAGTGACAGCTTGTGACGGATAAAATAATGAGTTTCAAGAGGAGATTGGATCAGGCTGAACTTGAAGCTAAACGGCGATTGGAAGTTGACTTGAATGCCGTAAATATGGAAGAAGCGAAGGCTAATGAACAAGGATTTATGATTGTCCGTAAAAAACAGAAAGCGGCTAATCAAACAAGATTTTCACAAACCATTGATTTAAATATATCGTATTTGTGCCAGTCGCAGTATTTAACCAGTGCCGAATTTAGCTTCATTTTTACACTTGCCCCAATGTTGAAAATGGGGGTGAATGCAATCGTTGATCCTCAGACGGGACAATACTGTTCAGTGTCGGAGATTGGTACGCTTTTGAAGCGAAGTCGGCAAAAGACAAGTGAAATGATTTCTGCTCTAATCGAGAAAGGAATCATGTACGAATTTGCTAATGTTCATGAACTTAAAATTCACGGTCGTCATGTTACTCGACGGCCGTTTTTTTTGAACCCTGAAATCCTGTGTTGTGGGGATAAAAATAAACTGGAGAGCGGGATTACGCAGCTTATGATTCACTACAATATTTTAGAGAAATCAGGAATTAAGTTACCGATCAAAGCTGTTCTTGAACCTCATAGTAGGTACGGTAAATTGGTTAGGCGAAAGACTTATTTGGAGTTGCAAAAAAAAAAGTTAAAAAAAGTAAAATGCTTTAAATTTACCTAGAGAACGTGTGTGTAGGGGGTGTCACCAAAAAGGGACACATGTGTCACGAAAAGGTGACACCCTAAAATGGCTAAAAAGGCTTATGTATCAAGGGTTTTCGGTGATTTTGGCAGTGGTCGTTCTTCTTAATCTATATATAGGCAATGACGATAGGTTACTCGAATAATTTGTCTATACCAATTCAGCGAAAACAGAGGGGATTATAACAATGGAGATTACCAAAAATGTTCGTATCCAGTTTGTTTTTGGTGAGCCAGATGATGAGGATACGCATGAAGTTGATTTACAAATTTCATGGGATGATTCAAAAATAGCAACAGGATCAGCGGCGATAAAAAAATCGTTGGATGAAGCTGTACAAAGATGGGTTGAGGAAAATGTAAGTTACAAATGGGAAGAGGTTGAAGAGGAAGATCTGTGAGTGAAATTTTCGAGGTATGCGCGTGCGCCTCATGATTTGATTTGAAGCTTCTGAGCGGTTGCTGTTACATCTGATGAATGGGGCTGAGGGAACGGGAGAGAGAATGGCTTGAGCATGAAGAGGTACGCAGGTGTGAGGGATCAGCAGACCATGAAGCCCTGCCTAGTTATGCCAGCCCCATTGTTCAGCGTGGGTCATTACTCTAGAGTCCATTTTGAGTTGCCAATATTACATTCAACTGACTTTCCAGAGAGCCTCTACCTGATGTAGGTGGGAGTTTTTTTGCAAAGAGAGATGAAGAAAACCATATGTGAATGAAGGAGGAACAATGGAATGTACTTTGTAAATGCTGAACACCAACTGAATTTTGATAAGCTGGCAAAGAAGTTTCCAGTAATAAAAGATAGCATCCAGTACAGGGCAACATGCTATATTGCTGCTCATCCAGAGATATTCAAGTGCTTCAAGTTGGAGCTTCAGGAAGATGGTCCTTTTGATTGGTATTTTGATTACTTGGAAGACCCAGAAAAATTCGTTAAGCTGCGAATTGAGGGGAAGACGACAGGAAATACAGCACCGTTAACAGGACAAACAGTTGAATTGGTTAATCTAGCTTTGAATCTATGGAATGGAAGAGAGTTTGATCTTTCCAGTGGAATTACTGAGTGGAATGAAACATTGTACAGAGTTGCATTACAGGCCATACAATTACGACGAAGCGGCTGGTAACAACACTAGTCAAAGAACGCAGCTTGGTGATCTTGGGCTGAGGTAACGGTGGAAGAGGGCTTTTGGTGGAGATGCTGGAACTTTACATCAAGGAGCAAATGTGGCAGCCTTCTCCTTTTCCTTAGATCCAGCCCTTTTAATTCTGAGGATTAATTAGTCAGTGGACTATTTGGAACTAGAAGAAAACCAAGTAGTTCATATAGTTGTGCCTGAGTCCTAAGAACTGCTTTAGGGGTTCAAAAGATATATATTCCATCTTTTTCTATTGAATTGTATTTGGTATAATATTACTGATATACAAGTCTAACGGAAAAGGTGTGCACCTACTTATGAAGAAGACTTTTTACGCTGCTAAAATTAATGTTCATGAAAATATATTTAACCAAAACCTTCAAGAAATCATTCGTGTGCATATTCCTAAAGCAATTTTAGCTATGCCCACAATTAGAGTAAATTCATTTAACCTTTCATTCACAGATGTGGTTGAGACTATATTCGAAGGAAATAGAATAATAGCTGGGAATATTACAAAATCAAAACACTCATCGCAAAAAGTAAGAATTGGTTCATCCACTAATATTGTTAAATCTGAATATGAATTAGCTAAGACCTCATTCTTTGTATATCATCCAGAAAGTGAAATAATTTGTTATGAAGTGAATAGTTCTATTAATGATGATGAATTTCGTTCTTTTTTCACTAAGATTCTTAGCCGTGACAATATTATTGGAGAAGTTATTATTAAAACAATTCCAGAACCATATAAAATAAGATCAGAGATTCAGGCAATGCAAACTGTTACAACAATACACTTTCAACTTATACATCCGAATCCAGGTAAAGATGCATTTAACTTATATAATAAAATAATTAAAGATAATCAGTTGAAAGAATTAGAAATAAAGATGTTTAATAAAAAAGGGGTGGTTCTTCGATCAACACTGCCTGTTATTGAGGAATTCTCTGGCCAAAATGAAGAAGTAATTATACTAAAACCTTACATTGATTTAAATGAGGAAAAAGATAAATCCATGCCTAACCCAATATTCGATAATGGCGCCGAGACAGGAGAATTTAATGAGTCAATTGAAAATGGCATTTCCTTAGTTGAATCAGGATATGGTGCAGTTAGTATTAAAGGATTTGATGAAATTACTATCCCGAGTGCAGGGAAAGGTAAAAGGAAGAAGAAAATAAAAAAGAATAGATTTTTTTCTTCTCAGAGATCTGTACGAATGATTAAAACCGATGAATATAGTCAAGAAAGATTAATTAGAAGGATTATTAATTTTATTCAAGATGTCAAAAATAAGGTGATTAAAGAAGGTGAGCAAAATGACACCACAGAACCGCTCTGATTATGAAATGCTATCTTATGAAGAAACAACCTTTATTGGGTTACTAAAGATAGATAAGTTGAGGGCTTTTAAAAATTGGTCTATTTTGTGGGCGATAATTCTCACCGTTTTTGTTGTTTTGTTCATTAGCATAAAAGGAGACTTTCAGAGTATTGTCTTTGAATTCTCAAAGGAAATTACAAGTACACTACTCGGGGCATCAGCAGGAATTTTTGGGATTGTTATAGCAGCTCTAACTTTGACGCTAACATTATTCCATCAAAGTTTATTACCAATAATGCTCAGGGAGAAGCTATTACAAAAATATCTGTTTCCTTTTTGGTTTGCGGTGGTTCTCTGGGCTGTAAATATTGTGGTATGTGTTTTTTTAACTTTTCTTCATGTTATAAAACTGACCTACGTAATTACACCTATATTTATTTTTGAGTTTTTTGTATTTTTGTTTGCGACATTCTATACTGTGAAATTAACTGGACTTGTGATAAGACTTGCATTACAACGTGCACAAATGGATAGTTAAAAAAACGAACATATGATCTTGATTTTTGTTGTTCAAACAATTATAATGATCCTAGATGGTTTCAAGGCATAATATTTCAAAGGCCCTTAGAAAATATCCCCTTAATTGGGGCTGTTTTTAGTTTAGGGGAAGTACACAGGATTAACTATACAGTGAACGAACACTGTATTTAAAGAAGGATAAGCCGATTTTGTATGACTATTCATACAAAATTGGCTTTTTTTATTTCCAATTAGTGAGAAGTCACATTAAACATTTAGGAGGAACATATATGTCGTTTGAAAATGTATTTAAAGTATCAGCAAAATCGAAACCAAGCTCACTAGCTGGAGCGGTGGCATCTGGCATACAGCAAAATGGAAAGGTTGAGCTACAAGCGGTAGGGGCTGCTGCTGTAAACCAAGCGTTGAAGGCTGTTGCCATTGCACGGGGATTTGTAGCTCCAAACGGTGTGAACCTGATCTGTGTTCCGGCTTTCGTTGATGTTGTTATTGACGGATCAGAACGGACAGCCATAAAGCTGACGGTTGAGCTAGGTAAATAAGGAGAAGCAACTATGACAATCGCAGAGAAGCCGAAGATTGAGGAATTGTTGCAAGCCTACATCCAGATTGATGAACAGGAACAGGAGACAAGGTTCATTAAAGGCCAGCTTCTAGATTCCATGCTTACTGCAGGAGCCAAGCAGAAGTTTTTATCATCACAGATCGGCGTTAGTCCTGCTCAAATTCGGGAATTAGTGCATGTGTATCGAACATTCCCAACGTCCGAGTCCCGATCTCCTTCACTGAGCTGGTATCACCACCGAGTAGCCAGTCACTCAAATGAACCGGCTGCTCTGCTTGCGAAGGCTAATGATGAAGCAATGAGCACTAGAGATCTACGCAAGGTCATTTTGAAGCAGGAAGGGGCCGATGCGATTGTTAAACAAGATGAGAATGTGGAACAAAAGCAGGCAACACGAGTGCTTACATCTGTACAGAAACTTCTGGATTCCGGAAGTGAGGCCGCCAAGTGGCTTCGATCAGAGCTGAAACGAACGCTGGAGGAGGGAACAAATTGATACTGAAGAACGTACTGGACATGTTGGACCCGGAGCATTCAAAACGGGTGAGCGTGCTTTCCATGGACTTAGCTCGTGCCTTGAAATTAAGTGAACGGGAAATTGAACTCATTGGTTATGGTGCGCTGTATCACGATATCGGAAAGATTTCGATTCCTACGTCCATATTGGAATCGACGAGTAAACTGAATGAAGAGGACTTCAAACTGATGCAGCGGCATGTGGACTATGGGCTGTCTATACTTTCGGTTTATACAGGTGAGGAAATGCAGGCAGCACAAGAAATTGTTGCTTCTCATCATGAGCGTTGGGATGGTTTGGGGTACCCCCATGGCTTGATGGGCGAAGAAATCCCCCTCTGTGGTCGAATCGTCAGCATATGTGATGTATTTGATGCCCTATCTTCTCAACGTACCTACAAGGCAGATTGGCCTTTAGGAAAGGTGTTAGACCATGTTAAGAGCCAACGAGGTACGGCCTTTGATCCCAGATTGACGGATGTATTTTTGGAGATGGTTTATGAAGGAGCCGTCGTATGAACGGTGCCTCCCATCTGATCGGCGGGATTACAGCAGCAATGGTCCTTGGAGTACATACCCCAACCCACCTTGCGATTGTGGCGGTGTCATCCCTCTTGCCGGATATAGATCGCTCAAACAGTTTGCTAGGGCGCTTCATTCCAATACTTCCAAGTATGCTGGAAGGTACACTCGGTAAGAGGACATTGACTCATAGCCTTCTTTTCGGCTTTGGCATGTGGCTGCTGTTAAGTATAAATCCTGCTTGGCAGTGGGCCTTTGTGATCGGCTATCTATCTCATTTACTCCTTGATGTGGTAACTGGAAGAATCGCTCTACTGTGGCCCCTTCCGTGGAAATTCGGGGTTCCCCTGTTTGGAATCCCACCTGTATTCATGGAGACGCTGAGCTTGGCTGGTTGGGGAGCATGGATGGTTCTTGGAGGTTATCAATATTTTCAAATATGGTTCTCTTGAGCTTCTGCAATGATTGCAGAGGCTTTTTTTCTATATATGGGGGTGGTCTATATGATTGTCAGCAGGTCGTAGTAGCATGCGGAACCTAGAAGAAAGGAGAATCAATTCATGACAAGCGCATCGGCTAAAGGACGAGCCCACTGGCTACTGGTCATTCTCATGCTGGTTTCTTTATTCATGCTGACTCTGCCTGTAGAGCAAATCCATGCGGAGAGCATCAAGGATCGCCTGAAAAGTGGCGGCGAAGTTACACAATTGGAAGAAGTGGTTGATAAATCGAGCAATACGCTGGTAGATACAGCAAGGCGTATCTTTATCATGCTCAGTATTGTTTTCGGGATATGGCTGGGGATCTCATTTTTTCGGGCGGGATTCAGCCCAGATACCCTTCGGGAAACGAAGATTCAAGCTATTGCATTAGTAGCGTTTCTTATCTTTTCCTTCTGGACCGAACCTATTTTGGGCTTTCTCTTCAGTATCTTGGGCATTGATTTGAACACCTATTTGAAGTAAAGGGCAGAAAGGGAGATTGTATGTGGGGACAATATCACCCCATCCCGTACCGAAGCAAAATTAAGGAGAAGTTCCTTACGGTATTCGGGATCGGACTAAGCTTTAAACAAGTCTTGTGGTGGTCGGCAGGATTATTTTTATCAGTCCAAACCAGCAAGATCATCCCTCCTATCGGAAATGACTGGATGTATTCACGCATCCATTATGCGATTCCCTTTGCCCTTTGCATGTATCTCTGCTATTTCAAACATACCGGGACATCTCTCCCGGTATGGAAATACTACGCGATCCTCATTCAATTGAGAGTTCGGCAAAGGTTATTTCTGTATAAGAAGGGAGGAACATAAGCGTGGCATTTGTTGTGTTGGGGGTTGCTGTCGGGTTGGTTTTGCTGTTCCTGTTTGGATCAAAAAAGAAGAAGCGAATACCTACCGTACAGGATGCGATTGGGCAAAACGCTAAAGTAAGCTGGGATGGAATGACCCAGAATGGAAATCTGTTTCGCTTGGTTGTTGAAGTAGAACCTATTAATTCCGATCACGCTTCTGTTGAGGAGCACAAGGCCATCTGGCTCAATTTTTTAGGGCTCGTGAATACCTTATCCCTTCCATATAAATTTGTCTTGCAATCGCAGCTTTTTGAGATGAAAGATTACACGAGAGATTATGACCTTGAAGTAGAGCAGATATCCGATGATTATCCTGCGCTCAAAGCTTCAGGTCGGAAAGTGAGTGAGTATCTAACTCAAAGTCTGGATCAAGACGCGATTCGTGATTATCGGGGCTATGCCATTTTTGAATACGATCCTGTTCGTGCTTCTGCCATGACAGGCATTCAAGTGGGTATAGGCAAGGTGGATGCTGCACTTGGAAAAGTAGGCTCCTCTAGCAACAGACTATCAGAAGAGGAAAAGTCTGATTTGGCATTGCAGATCTTGGAGGAAGCAGCGGATACGCTATATGGTTTTTGTGAACAAGTTGGGATGAGATATCAACGTCTGGACCGTGCAGGGGTATGGAACTATAGCTACCAGATGTTGCACCGGGAGCTTTCACCGCAGGCGCGCATGGTAGATGCTCTTCAAGCGGAGAGCTTCAAAAGAACTAAACGTTCCTTGACCGTGGAACCGCAGTAAAGGAGGTCGGATTTTGAAATTCAATTTCAAACGCAAGAAGGGCTCGGGAGTCCAGCAGCAAAATCAGTCCGTGGATTCGGGCAAAGCAGGAGGCGCGGACTTTGCAGCTCCGTCGTTTATTCGTGAAACGATTCCTCAAGACATTACAGCAGAACATGTTAAGATGGACAGTTATGCCGTGGAAGTCGGAGGAACGCTAGTTCCAGCTCGGTATTTCCGTAGTTTCTTTGTTGAAATAGCGTCAGGAAATACCTGGGCGGGAATGCTCGACTCTCTCATTCGTGGAGATTACGGTAAAGGCGATGTGGACTTAGCCCTTCACATTTTCCCGTCATCCAGCGATCAGGAACTCAATGAAATCGGTAGGCGAATTACAGGACTGCTCTCTGATTTAGTCGACGAGAAAGATGTTCGGAAGATTGATGCCATGCGGGATGAAATCACCGATTTAAAGCAGCGACAAAAGCGTATTCGTTTGAATGTAGAGCGTAGCTTTAAAGTGACCATTCAAGTCATCGTCAGCTCACCTGATTGGAAGGGACTGATGAAGCTTTGTCGCTCATTGGTACAAAGATTCGCAGGCAAGTCCTTATACCTTCGCTCTGCGGACGGGCAGCAGCTCCAAGCGCTACGGGGAGTGTTGCCTACCACTTCAGCATTCAAACACGCTGAGGAGCATGTACTGTCTTTGGAAAGCTCCAACGTAGCTGATCTGTTCCCTCTTGGTGGAGGTAGCCTGAATCATCGAACAGGGGTCATCGTGGGGAAGGACCGGGCAGGTCGCCCGGTATGGCTAGATAACTGGCATCCTGACCTAGCGAACTATCATATGTGCATTATTGCTCGTTCAGGAGGGGGCAAGTCCTTTTTGACGATGCTCTTCGGTCACCGCTCAACTCATATCGGAAGACAAGTTGGAGCGATTGATTGGAAAGGAGAATATGGCGATTTTGTACGAGCGCTTGGATGTCCGTTCATTGAACTCAGTGAGCATTCCAAATATCGTATTAATCCATATGATGTGGACATTACGGAACTAGCTGATGGAACAAGGTATGTAGACATTGAAGAAGCGTCGAATTCTGTCCAGGCACTGGCATTTAAAATGATTTCTGTTTATGACCGTGCTGCACTCACGGGGGAAGTTAAAGTTTTTATTGGTACAGCTATTCGAGATCAATATACTGAGCAAGGTATTAAATCTGATCCAGAAAGCTTATATGTTCAAGGGGGCATGCAGGATGGAAAATTCCTTGTAGGGAAGAGCCGGAAGGCCATGCCTGAACTCGTCGGTTTGTTTGATAAAATGATGAACAATCCAAGTGATGCGATTCGCAAGGCAGCCGAATTGCTAAAGCCATTTACTCGCAGGGGAAATATGAGTTCCTACGCTATTTTTGATGGCCCGTCAACAGTGGAGCTGAAGAGTGCTCCACTCTTTGCGTTCGCTATTAATCGGCTGGATGCTGAAATTATGCGTCCCATTGGCTTGTTCGTTACCGAACGCTGGATGATGGAGAGATGGGCGAAGAAGCATCCTGAACTCCAGAAATTACTCATCATCGAAGAGTGCCAGAACATCTTTTTGGATGAGGATTTTGGAGCGGTGTGGGCAGAAAGTGCCTTCCGTGAAGGACGTTCCACGAATACGGGAATCGTTTCGGTTACACAAGGACTTGAAGTGTTTACTCGCTCTCAAGCAGGCATGGCAGCGATTAAAAACAGCCCGATTAAAATTATTGGTATTCAGGAGTCATTAGATATTGACGCGGTGAGAGGAAAACTGGCACTAACCGAAGGGGAAGCCGACTTCCTTGTGTATCAGGCTCGTAAAGGAGATATGCTGGTCAAAGTGGATAACCAATCTGCTTTTGTTCATGTCGATGCTTCTCCATTTGAACATATGCTATTCACATCTGACGCCAATGACCCGTTGTATGCAGAGCGTAAAAAGTACATTAGGCAACTTGAAGGAGTGGGGTAAATGCGAAAGCTCCTTGTTCTGATCTGTATCTTTACGATTCTGTTTCAAGGCTGGGGATCAACGGTATGGGCTGAGGAAGATGACGCTGGTGGAACTTCTGGAATCATAGGAAAACAAATGGATGAATATTACTCTAACCCGGATAACAATCCTGGACTCATGGAGCGTTCCATTTCAGATGTATTGATCGGAAGTGCCAATTTCTTAATTCAGTCCTTTGGCATGAGGGATGTTACTTTACTGGTATTTGGAAAGAATCCGAACCCGACAAGCGATGGTTTCTTGCAGGGAGGGAGTACAGGTTCGGAGTTTTTATATCTCGGTGTGTTTACCGAGGGAATGATGAATGCCATTGAGGCGTTGTATTCGACATTTGAGCGAATGATGCCCTTCCCTGTAGTCATAGCAGTGCTGCTCATTGCTGTACTGATGTTATTTCAAAGTATGTCCTCCGAGAGCCGGAGTAAAGGGAAGGATTATGTTACAGCTTTTCTGGTAGGACTGTTGTCTATTCGATTCGGACATTATCTGTGGTCGTTTGTTTCCTACATATCAACGAAATTCACGGAGTTGGTATGGGCCACAATGATTGATTATGGAATCCAGCCGGACCTGTTCCTGAACATGATTTGGGGGAACGGTGCGGAAGGATACGGCGAGATGATTGAGTATCGAGGATTTGTTGTCGGAGTTCTGGTTCTCTTAGCAGCCATTATGACGGCGATGTTAAATTATCAATATACTTTGCGAACGATCATGCTGATGATATTGGTTTCAACGTTCGTGGTTGCTGCCATATTGACGATCTTTCCGAAGTTCCGCCATAGCTTGCAAACGTGGTGGGATTTATTTATTTCTTATATGCTCATGCCCTGTGCCCATGCGGTTGCATTAGGGCTATTTTTCTTGCTACTCAGATTTAGTCCCGATGGCGTATCCAATTGGGTCATTGTGGCGTACTTGTTTGGTTTTTCAGCTATTCAAGGATTGGTAAGCAAGCTTTGGGGCGACTCGGAATCAAAACAACGCTCAGGCATGGGTGCCATGTTAGGAATCGGCAGCATGATGGCATTGGGACGGATGTTTCGTCCAAATGGTGGATCTAAACGTGGTGGTAAGCAAAAATCCCAGCAGACAGTTCAACCAGAAGAAGATGGGCAGCAAATGCAGGAAGCTCCGTCAGGCTCTGCGGCTCCTTCTGGGGGAGCAGTGTCTATTCCAGGCAGAACAGCGACAGGGGGTTCAGCAGCTTCAGGATCTTGGAAGCAGAAAGCAGTAAAAACAGGAGGCAGAGTAGCTGGCCTTGCATTGAATTACGGTTCAAAAATGGCCGGAGCTACTGCTGGAGCTTCGATTGGCATGATGGCAGGCAATCCGATCATGGGTGCAGCGATTGGAGCTAAAGTTGGTGGTTGGGCTGGTAAGGGAGCCGAAGGAATTGCTAAAGGTGGTGTATGGCTGGGGAGTAAAGCATTTGGGGGAATGCAGAACATGTGGGCAAATCAGTCAGCAAATAGTCCTTCAGAATCCATGCTTGAAGAAGGGATGACGATGGAAAGCGAAGGAGTAGAACAATCCAGCTCACTTATTGCTTTTCATACAAGAAGCGAAGGAGCCAGGGCTGCTATCTCCGCTGGGAGCCAAGGGGAACTGCAACCTCCTATACGGCCCACGGGTATTGGAGCGTCCCGTTTATCAGAAACTCTTGCTACTTTAAATGGTGCCGATAATGGTGAGGCTGTTGGTAAAGGTTCATCTGATACTGCTGTTAAATCTAAAAAAGCTGTTATTAATAGCGGAATCATTATCAGTGGTGGGGATGTTCAGGCAAATAAAATTCTTGCTACTAATACTTCTCGTGATTCAGAAAGTTCCAATTCTGAAAACTATAATAGTGGAATATGGATTTCAGGAGGAAATGTAAAGGCAAAATCCATTGAGTCCAAGGGGGATTCGTCAGGTCAAGGCGTGAGAATTACGGGTGGTCATGTGGAAGCTGATCGTATTACCCCGAATACAGATTTACGTAAAACGGGTCGTTCACAACCAGAATCAACACATGAAACTCCTAATGCTCCAAGTCCCGCTGGATCTCCGTTGGGTTCAAGTGACAGAGGTTCGTCAAGTACAACTGAAAAACCATTTACTCCATCCAATAGTAGGCACTATAACTATGACTTATAGGAGGGAGTTATGGATTTAGAGCAGCTAACGAAGCGCGGGATTAAATTGATTGCCGATTGGCTCGTCACGAAACTTCTGGCAGCGATTTGGCCTTATGTCCTGATCATATGTGCTCTATTGATTGTCTGTGTAATAGCCTTTTACGCTATGTTTGAAATGCCAAGAGAGTCCATTCTAGGAGCCTACTCTGATCAAGATCAGATTCAGGCTCTTTATTTTGGATCGAAAGAAGAGCAGGAGGATGCGATTGCGGAGTATCAAAACGTTGCAGAGGGTTGGAAGAAGGGGCTGAACCAGAATCAACTTAATCAAGTGGACCCCTATGCCTTACCGTGGGGCTGGCTTGCCATTGTAGATAGGCAATTGAATGATCCCTCATTTTTAACTACGTATTCGGAAAAAGAGAAAGAAGTCATTTTGAGGCCCGAACAGACGTTTAAAGAGGTTAGGCCAAAATTCAAGTGGGATACCCGTGAGAAGAAAACCATTACGGAATACTGTGTCCGAGAAGAGGAAGCATGGGTTGTCATTAGTAAAACGAAAGTTGAGCAAGTCGAGCTATTGTTACAAGCAAACACCATGCAGAACATCTATAAGTATGCCTATGAGCCAAGTGTCGTTATAACCAAAAGTTCCTCACCTTGCGGCCCATTAACCACCACGGTTCACTGGTTTTCCATTACAGAAATTGAACTGGTGTTGGATGAAGATTGGATTCCACTACGGCAACTCCTGATTGATCGCGAGGTTAGCGAGTTAGATCAGGAGTTTTTAATGGAATACTGGCTTTCTTATTTAGTGGATGATGAAAGCGAAGGGGGATTTTTGCCTCCTGATGACTGGATACCCTCAGATGGGGATTTACTTTGGCCTGCCCCTGGTTATTCCAAGGTTTCATCCTCCTTTGGGCTGCGTGTGCATCCTATCGAAAAAATCACAAAAATGCACAATGGTATAGATGTTGCTGCTCCACAAGGAGCGCCTGTTCTCGCAGCGAAAGAAGGAACCGTCGTGTATGCCGCTCCGATGGGGACTGCCGGCAATAGCATCATTCTTCGTCATGTAGATATCGAGACTAGATATTATCACCTTTCTAGAATTGATGTTGTGAATGGGCAAAAGGTCGAAGCGGGTCAGAAGATTGGTGAGGTGGGAAGTACGGGGGGCTCCACTGGGGCGCATCTACACTTTGAAGTGCGAGCGGGTGGAAAACCAGTAGACCCTTTAGGGTACTTTGGATATACGGGTTCCAAAGTATTGACCTATAAAGCACTAAATATTACGGCAGTTCAAAAGTGGCTACAAGCTCGAAACTCAGCTTTAGCCGAAGAATCCATTCTACGGATGATTGATCAGGCAGGTAAGGCGACGAACGTAGATCCATATTTGCTTATTGCTATCACGGGAGCTGAGCAATCCTTCGTTCCAGCAAGTCACCCGAAGGCCAGTCAAATCGTTCGAAATCCATGGAATGTGTTCGGTAGTTGGAACAGTGGTAAGGGAGCTACATTGAATACAGGTGAGTCTGCACGTATAGCAGCGCGCACGATCGTGAAGCTTTCCAAAGGGCGGCCTGCGGACGCGAATCCGATTCAGTGGCTTAGCAGCCGTGACAATCCCAATGGATACTATGCGGCAGATACAGAGAACTGGTGGAAGAATGTAAGTTCATTCTATGACCAATTATCTAATTTATAGGATAGAGGAGAACCGCCATGAGCATGAAGTGGTATGTGGCTGTGCTAATGGTGCTTGTTTGTATTTCGTTGTATCCTGTGTCGGTGTCCGCATCGACATCGGATACGAGCGTAGTAGAACGGGTCCAGCAGCATAACACGGAGTTTAACCCGGATCAGTTTGGTAAGCAACTGGAGTCAAAAGGAAATGAATTATTTGGTGTCGCACGGTCAGGAAGCAAGCTCTATATTGGACTAGCCCTGATCATTTTTCTTTGTCTACTCCTTGTAGGAGCTTTCTTCAAGAAGGTTATGGCATTTGCTTTTCTATTTTTGCTCCTTGTCGTGACTGGATTCTTAATTATTCAATTCTGGCCACAGATCATTGAATTCATCATTTCATTTTTAAACTGGCTCCTTGGTAAAGGGGGAACAACGATTGAACCTGCATCTGGTATTTAGCAAGTCTATACTGGAGTCACTCACGGAGGCGCTACGCATGAAGAATTACACGGTTTCCGGCTCGGATGTCACCTTAGAGCAATTCGAGATTGCAGCAACGGCAGGGAAGATTGATGCAAATATCGCGCTAGTCGATGCTGCAATCGGAGTGGCTCATAAGCGGGAGAGCATCCGTCTACTTAAACAAATTCGTGCGAGTGTCCCTGATCTGCGACTGATCGTCCTCATTCCACAAGAGGACGAGGATTGGCGAAGAACACTTGGGATGTATGGTATTTATGATGTGTATACAACCGAACACTTTGCCGTAGAGGACGTGCAGGCTTGGATTGAAACCAAGAAGACCATAGCGGATGTTCCTTCCTTTGGCGTGGAGCGTCCAACAGGTCAGCGTGAGGTGAGAGTAGAAAGCCAGTCTCAGTTCACGAAGGAATCTAGGAGCATGATGCAGTCCATTCAAGCTGCGGTACAGCGATTTACAGGGCTTAGGAGGGTTTCAAGAGTTGAAGAAGATCCACTGCAGGAGGTAGAAGAGAGCACGTCTGTATCTGAAGAGATCATACAGGAAGCACCAAGAGAAGCCACTCCTGATGTAGCTGCTGTCCCACAGATAAAGCCCGTGCCATCAGCCATACCACCTATGTCTCAGCCCTATACGGTGGCTGTAGGAGCTTTGGCGGCCCGTAGTGGTAATACGCACACGGCTATCCAAATCGCATTTGAAGCGGCGCGGCAATACAAAACCGCTTTGGTTGAATATCAGAGCCATAATCGCCCTTCTGATCTAGTCAGTTTTGCTTCTGATTTTGACGGGCTAAAGTTTGAGCGGAAAGGCATCGACTTCTTTCCCAACCGCACTGCTGAGGATGTCATGGAAGTGTATGCTATGGATTACGAAGTGATTGTACTTGATCTTGGTGTCCTGGTGGAACTGACCGAAGGGAAGCCACGATACTTACCTTCAGCTCAGGAGTTTTTACGGAGCCAAGCTCACTATGTAACAATTTCAGCAGCCCCGTGGGACTTGAATCGCTGGGCCCGTCACGTTCAAGATGTACAGATGCTTACGAAACGAGCTTCCATTATCGTCAATTACGCTGACGATGAAATGTACCGTGAGTGCAAAGAACTATTCACGTTTTGTTCTTCACCTTTACTGCTAAATGTGATGATAGCCAATCCATTTACCGATGAGGCACATCTGACAGAAGGGCATTTGAAATTCTGGATAGATGCGGAGCAGAAAGTGAAGAAAAAACGCTGGTTTATCCACTAAGCAAAGCCTCTGCCTGATGTAGTTCGGGTGGAGGCTTTTTTTATAGGTTGAGGGCCAGTGCCTTTCAAGAACCTAGGTAAGAGGAGAGATGTCATGTTTTTACAACGCCATTCGAAAAAGGAGACTCGGCAACCCACACTCAAAGGCAGAATGGTGACTTTGTGGAATCCGTCTGGTGCAGACGCATTTCCACTACTTGAAAAGTTACTTACCTTTGTGAAGAAACGTGAGCAAACGGCTGTTGTGGTCGAATTCCCATGTTTGGGGATTCCGCGTATTGCGTATCAGCTTGGGGTATCCGAACTGGAATCGAAGGAGACAGTGGATCAATTTCTCATCGACTATGATCGAGCAATGCTTCAGGGCATTCATCAGTACCTTTATTCCTTTAATGGTTTTGATGCCCTGCTAATTCAACCTAAGAGCAAGCCAGATACACCGACATTGATTAAGCTCCAACAGCAAAAGACCCTTCAGGAAGTTCCTACGTATTTGAAATTGCATTTATCGGGCTACGACAATATTTTTGTTGTTCTTCAAGGTCAAATGATTCATCCCTTAACCTTCTTCTCGATCCGGGAAACAGATCATTTGGTGTTGGCGATGAATTCGCCCATGGAACTGATTCATGCGTATACGGCCTATAAGACATTGAAGCAGGATTATGGGGTTGTGTCCCACATGTTCAATGTCAATGGCAGTGACCTTCGAGATTTTAAAGAAGAGAAAATGTACAGCCGAGCAGATGATGTTGTAAGCAGATGGGAGGAAGAGGCTCATGATCGGAATCATTAATCCTGCTGAATATGTGCAGTACCAGCGCCCCGATTTGAAAATGCCAAGTGTGCGCAATAAGACGGATGATGAAAATATCAAGGGGCTTTTGGAGAGGACCCAACAGCACTTGATTACGCATTATAATGATGAGTTTGTAAAAGCGATCATTGACGAGGATGCAAGGCAGCGAGTGAAATTCCACATCATGGATTACATTCGGGATCAGCGGGATTTTAAATTCAGCATGGCTATTTCAGAAGTCATTAATTATGTTCAAACGGAGATCACAGAAATGGGTGTGTTACAGCCTGCTCTAGATGATCCGAGCATCAGTAGCATTGAAATTAATGGTCCAGCTGAAGTCATTGTAGAGAGAAATGGATTCCCGGTACATATGACTGAAATTCGGTTTCAGGATGTCGATCATATTTACCGCACCATTGACAAAATGTTAATGCCTATCGGGAAAAGTCTAACAGCGAATGAACCTGTTGTTGATGCCAACTATCGGGGGTTTCGAATCAATGTCATTATGGACGTTACTCGCGGTGGGGTCAGTACCAGGAGTCCCATTATCTCCATTCGTAAATTCCCACCAGATGTTTTTTCGGATGAGGAATGTATTGCTTACGGCAATATTTCATCATTGATATCTAAATTCTTGCAGGACGTTTTGCCATACGGAGTGAGCTGTGTAGTAGCTGGGGGAACAAACAGTGGAAAAACAACGCAATTGATTCGTTTCCCAGCCTATTATGATCGCTTGACTCGTTTCTTCTGCATTGAGGATTCTGAGGAAATGCTGCTTAAGAATAAGACAACCTACCAGGACTATCCGAATATCGCCTCGGTTGTTGTGAAAGAGCATGAGGATGCTCGTAAGTCCTATTTCATACCGAAGCTAGTGAAGACCAGCTTGCGACAAAACCCAGATGTCATCCTGATCGGAGAGGTTCGTGATGAACATGCGGCGCAGCAGTCCCTCGTTGCAGCCAATACAGGGCATATCGTTCACCTGACAATACATGCGAATGGGACACAGGAAGCTGCCATTCGTTTTTTGCAGTTAACAGGTAATAATCCACTTGCAGCTTCTCAAATTGCAATGAGTTTTGATTTGATCTTGTTTCAAAAGTATGAAGCGAGTACAGGAAAAAGGGTGGTTTTTGAGATCGGAGAATTGCTTGGTTTTGAAGGAGATAAACCCGTGATTAATTCGATCTTTAGGTATGATCCTACATTAAGAGCATTTGATCATGTCGGTAGGCTCAGTAAGCTTAAAAGCAAGTTGATAGCAGAGAGTGCTCCACGCGAGGTGATATCCCGTTGGTGTGAGGAGTGATGGCTATGCCCAATTGGATGATGTATATCTATTACTTTGGCTTGATGTTCTTCACCTTGGGATTTTTGTTTCCAAAGGCCAAGGTTGATAAGCCATTTACGCTGAGCAAGTTGCTCGGTTATGAAAAAGTACGAAAAGAAGCCGAAGATGCTGGATGGTCGCTATCGTCTAAAGAGTTTATCAGTATTATCGTGTTTTCCATCATCGTAGTTGCCCTGATAGCTATCTTTATTGGCAACTACTTTTTTATCGCTTTGGGAATTGTCCTTTGCTTTACTCTACCTCGTGCCATTGTGCTCAAGGTGAAACGGAAGATTCGGCAAAACGTTCTTTTTGATTTGCCTGCAAACTTGCGTTTGTTTATTTCAAAGCTGGCTGATTTTCCGAATATCCAAAAGGCTCTGGAGAACGCCTTACCCGATATGAGTGGTGTAACCAAGCCAATTTTTGAGCAAGCATCCAATCAGCTACGTGTGGGATTCCCGTTAGAGAAGGTGCTGGATGACATGATGGTAGAGCTTCGTATACGGAAAATGGAAGACTTCATGGAAAAGTTAGTTTTAACCCAGACAGAAGGGTTCCATGCTCGATCATTGGAGAGCTTGAGAGAAACGGTAGAAGAGATCAGCGAGGATATTCAGCAGATTCAAGAACTTGAGATTGATGCCAAGCGAAAACGAAGGGATTTGTTTCTGATTTCTATCATGGCTTGGTTAATGCCGATCCTTCTATCCTTTCTGAATACTGGGGACGAAAATGTATTTCTGAATACGTCATTTGGTCAGGTTTATATTGTTTCCTTTGCAGCAGCCACACTGTTTTCGATATCTAAAGGCGATGATTTTCTATCGCTGAACCTTGATAAACTTTGAAAGGAGGTGATTGAATTGCTCGTATCAGGAACGCTTTTGTTCGTAGCTATCATGATCATTTCGATTCTCATATTTGCTCGGTTCCTACCGGGATTCGACCTGGAGAAACGATATGCATCTCAAGCTGCTTTGATTGTAAAAAGTAATCAGGAATTGCGTCGTATGAGAATGGACCCGATGACGTTATTTATTGCAGAAAAGTGGATGCCGAAGCTTACGAACCTGCGTCTACCACTGCTAAGTGGTCAACTGCGGCGTATGTATAACCTGCTTGGAAAAGATAACACCTTTGAGGAAGAGCTTGCCGACAAACTGTTAAAATCCATTGTCGGGTGCCTTCCTTTTTTAGTGCTGCCATTTATCTTTAAAATCCCAGCTCTGCTTTTGGCTCTGCCTGTAGTCATCATCGTGTTTTATCTGGCGCAGCTCACAGAGATCAGAAAAGAGTACAAGAAGCGACAAGATGAAATTGTGCGTGACTTACCCCAGCTTATTAGTAAGATGATGATTACCTTGGAAACAGGGAAGTCGTTCATCACAACACTTCAACGGCTGGAAGAAACCAGTGGCCCTCGCATGAAGCGAATGTTGGTTCGATTAAACGCCAATGTGCGGATTATGAAGCTCACTGATGCTGTCGATTTATTTGCAGCCGAGACGGATATTCCCGTGATGAGGGACTTTGCTGCTGCCGTTAAAATCGGGGTGAACAATGGTTATGTTGAAGCGAAGAAGTATTTCGATAATATCAAAGGAGATTTGAAGAAGCTGCGTTTAGCGGCCTTGAAAGACATGACACGAAGCCAGCCGGAAAAAATCAAATATCTTTATTTGCTTAACGCATTCTTTGCGTTTGGCTCCGTTATTTTGTCGTTCTCAACGATTATTTCAGAAATTCAAAATATCTAAATCCATTGGAGGAATTGAAAATGATGACTAAGAAAATGACAGGTTTTATGTTGTGGCTGATGGTAGCGTTCGTAAGTAAAGCTCAAGGTGTTTTAAAAAGATTGAAGGCTCCTCTGCAAAACCAAGCTGGAGCAACCATTATTGAAATTTTGGGATATGCCCTTCTTGCTGTACTGGCAATTGTCTTGGTCTGGGGCCTGCTTTCTGGCTGGCTGCCTAACTTCTTCAATAAAATCACAGGCAAACTGGACAGCATGTCTTAAGTCAAGAATGCTGGGACGGGGCACAGAGTGTCCCGTTTTCTTTATGAAGGAGATGGTATCACTTGAGGAGATTTCGACGTTTGTATGAAAAATTAAAGCTTCCACTTCGAAATCAAAGAGGTGGGATCGCAGGAACCCTAAGTATTATCTTTTCGATTCTTGTGAGTTGCACGTTATTGTACTGCTCGGTTGATTTGTATGGATACTGGAGTCAGCGCCAAAAGCTGGTGATTGGGGCCAATGAGCTGATGGAGGTCATGAAAGCCGAGAGTGGTTACAGTATCAGCAATCGTAGGCAGTTTGACGACATGCTTATCACAATGGGTCTTGACCCATCCAAGGTGACGATCAGTGAGGCAACCCCAAAGACTGTGCAGCGTTGGGAAACTCTCACGTTAACCGTTCAGATGAACTATGAGACGATTGGGCTAAAACCACTAGGGAAAAGTTTGACCCTGCCTATTCATGTTTCAGCAGATGGTCTTGCTCGAACGTTTATTCGTTAAGGGAGATACGACATGATACGAACAATGGCAATGATTATTCTGGCAGCGGTAGGACTTATCTTTATTCGAGATATTGGTGTTACCTATATGGCGTATCTTAAGATCGAAAAGGCAGTTGAACAGTCACTAGATGCAGCCATTGTAGCAGCGACAGAGGACTTGGACAGACAACGTGGTCATTTGCGTTTGGACCAGAATTCAGCTCAGCAGACCATATCCTCGAAGCTGCAAGGCAATTTGAACTTAGATCCTCATTTAAATAATACGTTCTTCCATGGTAGCTCGCTCCAAGTGGGTATTGCGTATGCAGGTGATAAACCACGAATTGAAATGGAGTATCGAACCCATTTGGAATTGGGTGCTGGGAAAATGTTTGGTCTGGATGCCTGGCCCCTAACGGTGAAGAAGAACACACCATACTTAGCAGAATTTTTATGAACGGGAGTGAAGTGATGAAACTGAAACGATGGTGGAATAAAACAACGCGTCGCCTGCTTATATTCATCGTAGCCTTGGTTCTAGCAGGAGGAGCAGTCATCTTGCAAAATCAGATCGTGAAGCAACAAACAACAACAAAAAAGGTCCTTGTACCAGCGATGAATATCGTTCCGTTTAGTCCTGTGGTTGGAAAGCTTGTGCCAAAGGATGTCGTGCAAAGTGAGATTCCAGAGGATGCGATAACTTCTCTTGATGAACTGAAAGGCGAGGAATGGGTCACAGGTGAGATTGGGCTGCCTGCGGGATTCCCTATCTCCAAAACGATGTTGATGACTGCGAAGGATAGCAAATATGGTCAGAGTGTAGAGTTAAAGCAGGGAGAGTTTTTTGTTGGGGTTCAAACGGATCAGGTGCGAAGTGCAGGGGATTTCATTAAACCCGGAACGTTAGCTGATGCCTACGTATATGTAGAAGGAGACAATCAGACTCCATCAAGACTGATTACTCCCGAACAAGATCCATTGCTGAAGGACTTGCTCATTCAAGATCGCCAAAACCAAAATGGCTACAATCCGCAGGATGAACAACAGAATCCGATCCCATCCATTGCGATTGTAAAAACCAGTGATACTAAGGTGGTTGCTGCACTAATTCATTATCAAGAAGAAGGTCGCGTTTACTTTGCACCCACAGGAGTAGATCGTACTCAAGTCGCTAAGATGAACTAATGTACAGGATTAGACCGAAAGCAGGCATTCCATGTGTCTGCTTTTTTGCTTGTCACGAAAGGAGCGTATGAATGAACAGACAGTCTCAGTTTATGAAATGGATAAGCTTATGTGGTTCCTACAGGAAAGGATCAAAGCCAGTCTCACCTTATTTGAAGACGAGAAGACAAATGAATTTACTACTCATTACTTGTATGGTATTGCAGACATTCGGGTTGATGATTCCTCCAGCAAAATCATATGCAGCAACTCACTTATATAATTATGAGCGGTATGAGGCAGTTTCAACACCATACGGTCCTTGGACCGATCCGTATGCACTAGGACTAGCTGCTGATTTTAGCTACCTAGATGGTTCATATTACAGAGGTGGAGGTCTGAGTGTTACAGCGTATCCAACATACTCTTTTAACAGCTCTACTGGTACATACACACTCACAGGTTCGAAACGAGTAGCGTATGTGTCGGGTAACACAGGAGGATTTCGACCTGACGAAACCCCGTATGTACAGCAATTTACGGTAGACAATGGTATTGAGGTGCTAGGATCTCGTGAGAGTAACGAATTATGGATTGCTACAGGGTGGGATACTGATGGTTCCAAAAAGGAGGTATACGGAAGACAGTACATTGCTAAGCCTTCTGGATACAATTATAGTCCTGGTGCCCACATAGCAACAGTACAGGCTCTAAACGGCACTTATCCAGACCATGGAAGAGCAGTAGACGGTTATTATTATGTAAAAGGAGCGATCATCAACAGCTCTCCAAAATTTTTAGCCTGGATTATGAATACTTCGTATTTAGGTCTGAATTCTTCTCCAGCCCAATTCTATTTGAGTGCACGAGATGATGATGGTGATGATCTCACATACACAGCATCTGTTGGTTCGGTGTCCAAGATTGTAACCGTAGATAGCGGTACAGCGTGGTATCCTTCGTTCTCTACTGCTGAGTTACAAGAAGGTGTTTGGCCTGTGACTTTTACCGTGAGTGACGGTTATGGTGGTAGTAGTACAGAGAAAGGAGGATCAATTATCGTCGATAAAACACCGCCACAACCGCCTAGCATTTTGCTTACGGGCGGAGCCGACTGGCAGCGTGGGAATAAGACTGTCACAATTACAGACGGCTCAGATACTGGAGGCAGTGGAGTCAAGGAGACACAGTATCGTATTAATAATGGCAACTGGACTGTGTACACGGCTCCATTTACGTTGTCGGATGAAGGTCAAACCGTCTATGCAAGAACGTTGGACAAAGCAGACAACGTGAGCGCGGAGGTTTCCTCGGATTCCAAGATTGATAAGACTCCACCGACCGCTCCACTCATTCATACCAATCCTCAAGAGGATACTTTTGGAGACGTGGAAATTTCGATTACTCCGGGAACGGATACCCTAAGCGGTATTAAGCAGACCGAATATCGGGTGGGATCATCTTCAGGCTGGCAAATCTATACGGGTCCATTTGTTATTTCTGCTGAAGGCGAGAATCAAGTCTTCGCTCGTAGTATAGATCATGCAGGAAATATCAGTGTGATTGTTAGTGGAACGTCTGTTATAGATCGTACACCACCAACCGCACCAAGTATTACCTTGTCTACCGACAGCTACACCCAAGATGAGGTTCAATTCACCGTGTCGGGTTCTACCGATGCACGAAGTTTCCGCTATGAATACAAGATTGATCATGGAAGTTATAGTGCAGGGGAGCAGGAGACAATTGCTAAGGATGGACTGACGCTCATAACAGCTCGCGCTGTTGATGCGGCAGGCAATACCAGCACGGAAACGACAAAGACAGTACGAATTGACAAAAAAGAACCTGTGATTCGAATTAATCCATCTCAGCGTGGCTGGTCGGCAGATCCTGTTACAGCTACGATCCAGTATGAAGATGATGGTTCTGGCGTCAATCCAGATCGTCGTTACTATAAAGTTACTTCTTCTCAAGAGGAACCTGATAGCTGGGAGTTAGCAAGCAGTAACAGCTTCCAAGTGAATATTACGCAAGAAGGTATTTGGTACATCCATGCCAAGGTGGAGGATAACGTAGGGAACAGTACGGTAGCTAGTTCTTCAGCGATACGCTTGCAGCAATCACCTATAGCACCAGAGCTTTCCGTGCAGTCAATCGGCCTCAATCAAGCTGTCCTTCAGTGGACCCTTCCTAACGGAAATAGCTATACAGACGGCTATGTATACACCTTACACAATCTTACGAATGGACAGACCATGCGTGTCACGTATCCGGGAGATCAGGTTGAGGATACGTCTTTGTCCGCAGGCACGAACTATGAGTATGAGCTGAGTGTGCAAAATCATGTGGGTGAAGCCGTCAGTGAGAAGATCCATTTACTCACGCTGCCTGCTGCACCGACTAATCTGACTCTGAAACCCGTTGAGCGAGATGCGACACAGATGACAGCCAGCTTTGATCCTGTACAGTCTGCTCAGCAATATCGTATCGTGGCTTACAACATGGCCACGCAGCAAGAAGTGTACAATCAGTCGGTGACAGACAATGTATATCAACCTGTGCTGAATTTACAAGCAGGAACGATGTACAATGTTGCTATTTCAGCTATTAATGAAACGGGTGAAGGAGCGGCAACGAATCAATCCATTCTGACATTGCCAGCCATACCAGGAGGATTTAAAAGCGTGTCCATTGGTGAAAATCATGTGGATTTAGCTTGGCACACGGTGACTAGCGCTACCTATTATGTATTGGAAAGAGAGGATACTCCAGTTTCGGAGGCGGTGTATGAAGCCTTTTTGGATACAGGATTGTCCTCGGGGACCGCATATCATTATGGAATTTCTGCCGTGAATCCAACAGGAACTGGGGCATATAGCTATCTGGATGTTCTAACCCTTCCCGGTATGGTCAATGGTCTTCAAGTAGTCAAAGCACGCAGAAATGAGATGCTGATTGCTTGGGATCGTGTTCGGGGAGCTTCAGGGTATAAGATTATTGTGAATGGTGTACAGGAGTATCACATGGATGCAGAGGATCTGGAAACTACGATTCCTGATCTGCCAGCAGGTACGCCAGCCCATATCTCCATACAGGCATTTAATAGTAGTGGCTTTGGTGTGACAGCAGATACCTATGGTTTAACCTTACCTGAGCAAGTGGAAGAGTTGAATGTGATAGATATTCAGGAGCAATCTGCTATTCTTAGCTGGACTCTTGTCTATGGAGCCAGTAAGTATGAGGTCACTATAAACGGACAGTCTTATACGATGTCAGACGTTTCATCAGCCGTTTATGGGCTAAAGGCAGGTAAACAGTATTCTTTTAGTGTCACGGCAGGGAACACTTCTGGATGGGGAGAAGTCAACAAAGGGAAATTCCTCACACTGCCATCTCAAGTAGTCGGATTTTCTGTTGAGCAGCCAGAGGACAAGGGCTTTATATTGTCATGGGAACCAGTGAATAGTGCAGTTCAATATATAATCTATCAAGGTGAAGAGGAGTTGGGTAGAACTACTGAACCACGCTTGAAGATTGTTGATCTCCAGCCAGGAACGAATTATGAGTTCAGGGTCGTTGCGGTGAATTCAACAGGCAAAGGGAAGGCAGGGATTTTTATCTGGCGAACCAATCCAAGCGCAATTCAACAAGGTGATGCTTGGATTACGGACATTACGACTCATAGCGCTGCTGCAGAATGGAAAGAAGTACCCGGAGCTGACTACTACCGGGTCTACCTAGATGATGAACTGCTGGGCGACACAACAGAACTGAATTACGCTTTTGAAGGCTTCAGCAGCTCAGAAGTTCATGAGGTCAAGGTTGAGCCAGTGAACAGCAGCGGATCAGGAGCAGCCAGCTCTGTGACATTTGAAACGTTACCTGATGGTTCATTTTCGGTAGAGGCTAAGCCACAACACACTTCGATCACCATTACGGTTAATGATACGAAGCCAAGCGATGTAATTGTGATTTCTTACAAAGGAGAAGTAATATACAAAGGTAAGGACACTGCTTTTACATGGGAGCCTGTCAAGAGTGGTACCGTGTATGACATTGAAATTTGGACCGAAAACAGTAGTGGAGTAAAAAGTGAAGCACACGTCGTATCCATTCGCACCCTCTCTCGCAGTAATCCCTTAACTCCAGCTAATGAAGCACCAATAAATGAAATAATCCCACCAGTTATTCCAAAACCAATGCCAGTTGTAGAGGAATCCTCTATTCCAGTACAAACCGATAAAGTTGTGTTCAAGGACATTGATCGTGTGTTTAATCGCGATAAGATTCAAGAACTTGTTAATCGTGGCATCCTGAAAGGAACAAGCGATACGACCTTTGAACCTTATCGGGAAGTGACACGAGCAGAATTCACCTCGATGCTTGTAAGGGCGTTGAAGCTTCCAGAGGAGCCAAACGTGCAGCTCAGTTTTGAGGACCTTGAAGATGATGGGTGGTACATTCCTGAACTAAAAACAGCCATTAAGCATGTCGTGGCTCGTGGGTTCTCTGATACTGTCTTTGCCCCGGACAGACTCATCTCTCGTGAGCAGGCATCCAAGATGCTGGGCAATGTTGTGCAGCCGGAGAAATCAGTTGGATTCCAGGAATTCTATCAAGACGAGCAGGTCATTGCAGAATGGGCTAAGACGGAGGTATTAGGATTAACCAGAGAGTCATTACTTCAGGGCTATCCAGATGGCAGCTTTCGTCCTAAGCAGCCTGTAACTAGGGCTGAAGCGGCCGAGATGATATTTAATTTGTTGCAGGATAAAAGTTCAAGAGGGTTTTAGTGAGTTTGGGCTATATCATATGTTGGGATATAGCCCATCTATATCACTTCAAAATAGTAGATGTTTGTAGGTCTAATGCCATGAGGAAAAGTATTAACTTAGTTGCACATATAGAAATTGGAAAAAATAAATGGTATATTCATCCTGATGCTAAATACCTAGAAGAACAGAGGATAGCTGTTACAAGAGATTTAAAGCTAAACCTGTGCTTTATTTATTGTATAAAGGGGATTTGAAAATTGCCATTTCAAAATGTACTCAACAAAATTACAAAGAGGGATGTATTGCTAGATGAAATAGCTCGTCAGAAGGCAGAAATAATGAGTTTAGGAATGAAAGAGCAGCAGTCAGTTAAGGCATTAACAGACAGTCACTTGATAAATAAAGATTTAAAACGACAGATAGATAATTTAAAGAATCTAGTTAGAAACAAAGAAGTTCATATTGAAACATTAGAGAGGATTATTGAGGAAGTAGAGACCAGACTCAATAATAGCATACAAACAGAGGAATCTTACAAAGCCCGATATGGTGAAATAGTTACATATTCAACTTCTGATGAAATAGTTGGTGAATGGGATGAAGACAAAGGTTTCTTTGATCATATTGAAAAAATAAAGGGAAACTCATTCAATTCGCAGCAGCTTTCTGCTGTTCGTTATAGGATGGAGCAGAACCTTCGTATTATTGCTGGAGCAGGAAGTGGGAAAACTGAAACGATTTGTGCAAAAGCCGCATATCTCATAATGATGGAAAGTGTGCCACAGAGTCGAATTTGTATGGTTACATTTACTCGAAAAGCAGCTGATGAGATGCGGGAACGAGTAGAAAAGTTTCTCGGCGAAGAAGGAACAAACGTCTATATTGGTACGTTTCACAGTATTTTTAAATCACTTTTCAATCAACTTATAAAGCGATTCCCTTCATTTGCATCTGTAGGGGTGGTAGGCGAAATAAATAAAAAAAGTACCGAAAATTATGAAAAGTTGCTTCGTAGTCTAATAAAGAAATATCGTCTCTCCGACCTGGACAAGTATGGTGATAAATTGATAAAGGATCGTGTCAATTATTGGACAAGTCTTACCTATAGCCCGACTGAGATGAGAGATTTTGTAGCAATGCATTACAACGGTATTGATAAAGACTCTGAATATTTACTGAGTGAAAGATTTTACGATATGCTCATTGAATTTAATGAAATTCGTGTTAGAGAAAAACTAGTTGTATTTGATGATTTCTTGTTGAATCTGTACTATTCGTTGCAGAAGTTTGAAGCAGCAAGGGAATTCATTTGGTCAAAATTTGATTATATGTTTGTTGATGAATTTCAGGACATAAACCCATTACAGATGGAGATACTGAAACTAATTTGTCCGCCACAGGGGGGAGGTCCAAAACTTATTATTGTTGGAGATGACGATCAGAGTATTTATGCTTTCCGAGGTTCTGATCCAGATTTCATTAAAGAATTTCATGAAATATATTCAACAAAAACTATTGAGCTAATGACAAACTATCGTTCAAAACACAATATAGTTACGGCTGGAAATCGTATCATATCCGAGAACAATAATAATAGAATTTTAAAGTCGATGACTCCTTTTCATGATTCAGAAGGAGAAGCTTTTGTTTGGGCTGCAAATGATGCAACGGATGAAGCGAATTGGATAATAACTAAGGCACAAGAGCTTGGTTCTAAACAGGTTTATCAGGAAATGCCTAACCAAATTAATTATAAATGCTCTACGGTGCTTTATCGTTCCGTTGGTCAATTACAGAACGTCTATCAAGTATTGGATGAGAGAAATATTCCATACGTTATTGAAAGTAAGGAGGATGTTCTAGGGATATTCAATATTTCTAACTTTAAGTATAGCTTCAATAAATGGCTTACTTTATTCCGCACAAATAACTTGACCGATGAATTAGCCTTGTGGAGTCCTATTCTTAATGAACTCGCCAATTCTCATTATATTAGTAACAATGATTTTAATCGTTTTATCCGATCGGCTCGGTCCGAATATTTAATAAATGACTTTTTGCAATTTGTAGAAAAAAACAAGCCTAGAGTGGATACAGCAATTATTAATAAATACTTGTTAGGTCTTATGGAAATTAGGAGTGGACGAGATGTCGAAGTAATTCAAATTGTAGGTTCATTTTTTGAATTTCCAGTTGTTAAGAAAGAAATGACTAAAGAAGAAATAGATTGGATAACTAAGGAAGTGAAGCATTATAGAACGTGGGGCAATTTAATCTCATACTATGAACGATTAAAAGATAAAAGCAAACAGATGAAAGAACGATTGGAGGAGTACAATAAAGGGAAATACAATGCGTTATGCTTTATGACTATTCACAAAAGTAAAGGACTAGCATTTGATAATGTTTTTGTGATGGGTGTGTATGAAGAGGGTTTACCTGCAAAAAAGGCAAAGTTATTAAATTCATTAAACATAACAGAGTGCAAGGAGAAGGCCGAACCGCCGCCGACAATTGAAGAGGAACGAAGACTTATGTATGTTGCAGTTACACGTGCTAAGCATAACTTATATGTTACTTTTCCTAAAACAACGCAGGGTAAGGCTATAAAGCGTTCTAGTTTTATAAAACATTTAGGTCTACAAATCAGAAATGGCTGAGGTATCTTTTATGGATATGACATTTGGCAAGTATAAGGGAAAGAGTGTACATGAAGTTTTTAGCTAAATCGAAGTTATTTCGAGTGGATGAAAGAACAAGGAATGAATAACAAGGAATGAATAACAAGGAATGAATAACAAGGATGAATATCTTTACTATATTGAAACAATTCCTAACTCATACCCTGAATTATTTCTTTGGGATGTAGATGTACGCTCAGGTTATAAGTGTTGGAAATGCAACAAGCCAATGAATATAATGTTGTTATTTAATCCTGAGCTCGAAAACGTGTTTAGAGATGGGTATCCGATTGTTAGTGCCCTTGTACATTGTAAGCCCGAGTCGATCATCCCATTTGCATTGCAAGAAGGAATTTCAATGGAATTGCGATACAGTAAAACCATCGAACGAAAATGTGTTATGCATGTATGTCTATCTTGTAAAATGCCTCAAGGGGACTATCATGTAGCAGATGATAATCATCAAGTTACAGATTTAAAGTCAAGATTTAAGATTCGTTTTGATAAACAGAATGATTCCTGGATTAAAGTAATCTAAAAAGTAGGATTTAATGCCGTCATTTGCTGAATTGCGAGTGGCGGTATTTTGTATTTTATGAGGAGTTGATTAGATGATTGGGAAGTGTGATCAGTGTGAGAATGAGAATAGGAAACTTAAATATGTGTATCATTATGATGATCCAATTCTAGCTATATGCCGTTTTGGTTGTGAAAATCAGAGAAGTATTCCCAGCGCCAAAAATCGAAAAAGACCATTTGAAATAATATCTATTATGCTGCTCTCAAAGAGTTATGAAGAAACTTTATGGGAGGTTAAGGTGAGGGCTGAAAGAAGAAGCAAAACTTTTCGAGTGAGAAGGTATGCAGATGAAACACAATCTTCATTGATTACTTTAATTAAGAAAAGATGTGAAAACTTGAATCAAGTCGCAAATTTAAATGTAGACATATATCTTAACTAATCTACATATTTCGACATATACTTATTAAGGCATTTGATATAATAACATATTACAGAAGGGCACTCAAAAAAGAAGTACAAGGAGATTCTATATAATGCAATTTTTTAATAACAATTTGACACGCAAACAGAAGTTAATATTATTCATTGTTGGTAGTATTATATTAACAATAGCAATATATTATTTAAACGAGCTTACAAATGATTATGTTTTAGATGTAGGATCAGCAAACTTTTACTACAATACTCTAAGAATTGGAGCAGCAGCTTTGGCAGCAATTATTGGAGCTCTGATGATAATAGTTATTTTAGAGTTCAGAAATAATTTAATATTCTATACTAGTATAATTAGTCTTCTAGTTGGGTTGAGCTTTTATAATGGAGTTACACGAGCAATACTACTATCTATAATCGTTGGCTTTGCTCTATTGTGTCTCCTAGCTATATTTTTTAAATTATATAGCACAGTAACTACAATGAGTATCCTTTTTCTTGTATGCCTATTATTATTTATAGTTATTGTTAATACACTAAATAGATTTGGAGTTACTCTTTCAATTTCTCCCTATATACTAATATATGTAACTATTACTCTCTTTTTAATAGCGTATCAATTTTTAGGAGTTTGGATAAACCGTTTTTATATCTCTGTAATCATGCAGAAACCTACAATTGGTGAAACATATAGTGTAGAAACATTAAAATCACATATAAATTTAATATACGTTGTCGGATTTATTTTTATAAATGCCACTGGGGTGTTATATATCCAAGAAGATTTCAACTTTTATAATATAGTGAACAATTGTTTTTTAACCGCTATCGCACTTAATCAAATCAGATGGTCAAGCATTAGTTGGTAATTATTTGGGTTCTTAATCTTCCTACTCAAGACAAACCCGCACCTATAATAGATTTAGATTAATATACATATATGCTAACCGTCTTCAAATGAGACGGTTATTTATCATTCGCAAACCAAACTGGCATCTGAAATCTAAACAACTAAGATTGGGCCAAGTGAAACACTCAAATTACAATTAACCTCCATTTTTCGACATATTATTCATAAGTCTTTTGGTACTATAAATACAGGTAAATAGTCTCTTTATTTAGAGGCTTTATGCCAGGAGGAATTTACTGTCAGTCACGTATGAAAATCGTTCTTGAGAAACTGGTGTGCATCGAGAGGCGAACCTATGTTTGTGTGTTTTTTGAAACAATGATAATATGGAGGAGATATAACATGAGTAATGATGTGATTCAGATTGTGAAATTTTCTGATTTGAATGTTTCGAATCCTTTTTTTGACTCTTTAAAAGATGCCTATGACGGCTTTACTGCTTGGTTTGAAAAGAAGTCACTTGGAGAAGAAACTGTATATATTCTGCAGGATCAAGAGAAATTACTAGGTTTTTTGTATTTAAAAGAAGAAGATGAGGAAGATACAACTATAGACCCACCATTACACAAAAAAAGGCGCTTGAAAATAGGTACATTTAAAATTATGGCCCATGGCACAGTCTTAGGAGAAAGATTTCTTGGGATTATTCTGAAAAAGATGATTGAAGAATCTTTTGAAGAAACGTACGTTACTTTATTTGATGAACAGAAGGGCCTAATTAAACTTTTTGAGAAATTTGGGTTTCTTTTCTGGGGAAAGAAGGAAAATGGAGAATTAGTCTATAATAAAATATTAAAAGAGCAGAATGATATTTTCAAGGATTTCCCTAGAATAACGACACATGATACCAGTAAGTACTTATTATCTATTCTTCCTGAATATCACACTAAGTTGTTTCCTTATTCTAAGCTAAATACAGAAAAAGAGCATAAGATCGAAGATTTGTCTTTCACTAACACGGTGCAAAAAGTATATCTAACTAAAATGTCTGGCACGGGAAACCTTAAACCCAAAGATAATATTGTGATTTATAGAATGAAAGATGTTGGGAAAAAGGCCGAGTATAGCTCAGTTGCTACTTCTATCTGTACAGTTGTTGAAACAAGAAGAATTGAGAGTTTTAGAACTCTACAAGATTTCCTTGATTATTGTGGAAAAGGTGTAGTTTTTTCTGATAAGGAATTACGAAGTTTTTGGGCAACAAAGAGATATCCTATAATTATAAAAATGCTGTATAATTTCTCTTTGAATAAAAGAATAATTAGACAAAGACTGATTGAGGAAGTAGGACTAGAGAGAAATGCTTATGCTGGATTTATGCAGTTAACGGATTCTCAGTTCAATAAAATTATGGAGTTAGGTGAGACTGATGAAAGTTTTATTATCGATTAAGCCTGAATTTGTTGCAGAGATCATATCGGGGAATAAAAAATTCGAGTATAGAAAAAGTATTTTCAAAAGAGATGATATTTCTACTGTTGTTGTATATGCTACTAAACCTTTTGGAAAGGTAGTTGGTGAATTTGAGATAGAGAAGATACTGGAAGATAGCCCATATAAAATTTGGCAAAGAACAAAGAAACATTCTGGTATAAATAGAAGTTTCTTTAACGAATATTTCAGGGATAAAGAAAAAGGTTATGCGATACAGATCAAAGACTTTATAACCTACGAAACACCTTTGGAATTGAAAGATATTGATGAGGGGATAAGAGTTGCCCCTCAATCCTTTTGTTATATTAGAGAAGCATCACTATGAACGATTACATTTTATTCACTGGCATTCATGGAGCAGGTAAATCGTTTCTTACAGCAGAGCTAAAGAAATCTTTGGAGTTCGATGTATATGCAATTAGTGATTTAATTAGAAAAGCGGGAACTAGGATAGATAGCGCAAATAAAAACACATCTGATCCACTTGCTAATCAGATATTGTGGAAGAAAGAACTAAATGATATTAAATTCGACAAGAAATTTTTAGTGTTAGATGGTCATTTTTGTTTATTGGACAAATCTCGATCAGTTATTGTTTTACCAGAGGACACTTTTCTCGGAACAAAATTAAAAAAAATAGTACTAATTACGCACGAGCCTTCAGTAATAAAAGACAGACTTTTTAAAAGAGATGGTGTAGACTATCCACTAGAACTTATAAACGACTTCCAACAAAGTGAAATTAATGCTGCTTCAAACTTTTCTGAAAAGTATAAAATCCCTCTTTTTGGTTATCATAAAAACGTGTCGATCACTGAACTTGTGAAATTTATTAATTATTGATTTTGAAAGGATCTTGAGTATGGAACATCAATTAAAAATCAATAAGGAGTTCTTTGATCCAGTTTTAAAAGGAATAAAGACATTCGAAATTAGATACAATGATCGCAATTTCAATGTTAGAGATATGATTTTCCTGAATGAATGGGATCCCTTTAGAGAATTGTATACTGGGAGAAAAGTTAAAGGGGAAATAACGTATATTACAGATTATGAGCAGAAAGAAGATTACGTAGTTTTTAGTTTTATATTACTTCATTAGGTCAGGCGTGTATTTGGATAATGAGAAAGCCGTCTATTTAGACGGTTTTTTTGCATTGAATTTTTAACGAATTTAAAGTGGCGAATGTGTTGTTTATTAGTCGATATAAAATAATGAGCTCACTAATTCAAGTAACTATTTATAAAATATTGTAACTGGAGGAGTAGTGTGAAAAAACGTAGACAATTTATATGAAAGCGAACAAATGATCTTGCTTTTTGAAAGTTTAAGGAATATAATGGAACCAAGCAAGAAAGCAAGTATTTAAACTTAATAGAATTCTAACGAAAATAACCCCTGTAAAGGGGCTGTTTTTAGTTTAGGGGTATTTTAAACACGCTTTTGTTAGCACTACTTCTTAAAATTACACTCAACCAGATATGACTTGATGACAATGGTATACCCATACCCATAATAATCGATGAGGTGAAGAAAATGTTGAAGAAGAAACTGTCTCTTGCATTAATGTCTGCTCTGATGCTGTTTGGTGTTGCCGCCTCTGTATCTGCAGCTCAAAAGGTAAACGTTCAGGTGGATGGTAAGAATGTGATTTTCCCAGACGCCAAGCCTTATGTTGAACAAAACCGGGTGCTGATCCCAGTGAGATTCGTCAGTGAATCACTCGGTGCTAAGGTTGACTATAAGAAAGAAACGACTGGTAACAAGGTGAATCGTACTATCGTCATTACCCAGGCTGATAAGACGGTTCACATGAATGTGAATAGTGACAAGGTGCTGGTAGGGGATAAGATCATCACACTCGACGTTCCGGCTCGCCTGCAGCAGGAACGTGTATATGTCCCGCTGCGATTCGTATCTGAAGCATTAGGAGCTTCAGTGGACTGGAACAGCAGCAAGAGTCTGGTGAGCATTAGCACAGGCGCTGTAGTCACCGATCCGGAGCCGGTTCCAGATCCTAAGGATGAGTTTGGATGGAAGCTTGGATACACTGATCTGGCGAAAGAACTGTTTGTGAACAATGCCAAGGTGTCTGATGGTAAGTTTACGATTACGATTCCGAAGGATGCCACGGTCAGCTATTATCCCAAAAATAGTTTAAAAAAGACTGTTCTCACTCCAGGTAAGCAATATACGTATAAATTAGAAGAAGGGCAAGGTTCTCTTTCAATTGATTTAATCTATCCGGGAAAACCTGAATCAGAGGGTTACGCTATTTTCCTTGATGGCAGAGGGAATGAAATTGATGGAACTCAGAACGGTGTTATTCAAGATGTTGTCGTGTCTGGATTCAATGGTACATGGAATGCTGAAGCGACGCTTAGTGATGTAATCCAACTTGCTAAATCGCTATAAAAATCAATAATGAGTGACAAGGGAACTGCTAATTCTGGCAGTTCTTTTTTTTATGTAATAAGTAGAAAAAAGAAAGGATGGATGCTATGTTCAAGTTAAAGAAAACCTTTGTAGTAGTACCACTGATCCTTAGTCTTATGGGATCAACTATTCTAGCCGCCACTTCTACGCCAGCTTCAAACAAATTTGTTCAATTGGAGTATGGAGATACAGGGAAGAGGTTGCTAGGATACATTCCCGCTTTAAATGAAACTGTAGAACGGGACTGGGAATTATCAAGGTGGGATGGGATATACAGGTTCTCAGACGGGAAGGAACGAAAGGTTTTAAATTATGATGTGTTTAATGTGAAGAAAGAGCAGAGCGATCCAAACTTTGACAAGGAGAATGGTTTTGGACTTGTCTATAAAAGTCAAGATGCACTAGGTGAACTGTTCGATTCTATATGGTCAGGACAGACGATCTCAGAAAAACAACGCCAATATTTCAAATCCAAATTTGCAGCTAACGCAGATGATCCTGATTTAAAAAGGGGTCATCTTTTCTATTATCAGATTGAAAGTAAGGCAGACTTTCTCCGAACCTCCGGCATCGTCCAACGCATGGGTGTTCAGTTTGAAGAGACCCGTAAGATCGACGAAGATAAGCGACAGGCCGTGTACTCCGTCACCAAATGGCCTGAGATGCAGGTTACGCTTGGAACCGATTTGTCCGTGAATTTCACAGCTCATGGTATTTTGAACAGTATGCGTCAGGTAGATGTATTCGCATTGCCAAAGGGTGCTTTCCCAGATATGAGTAAGCGAGTGAAAGTCACTTCTATTACAACCGATAGTGCTATTTATACTAATACTGCGAAGATTGCAGCTAATGACATTTCAAAGGTCCTGGGGAAAGATGTGGACATTGTTCTAGACGATGGCTACGGCAGGACGGAGATTAAGAGTGTGACACTGCCGGAAGATTTAAAGATTGACTATATTCCGACGAAGCTGACGCTGACTGAAAACGGGCAGCTCTGGGTGAAGTACAGGTATACGGGGGACAACATCATCATGACTGACTATGTAAATGAACGTGGTATGCCAATGCTGGCTGAGGTCAATATCACAGGCCCTGAGAGTAGTTCTCCTAAGTTAGCTTCTATGAACACCAATCTGCCTGCTGAACTGAAGAATGACATGGAACTGAATTACATGCTGGGCAAAGTGGATGTGGGCAGTAAGCCGGGAACGTACCGTATCAAAGTCGTTACAACGATTAATAATCCAAACCATGGAGATCGAGGGCTTGAGGCTCCAACGGAAGCCTATCGCAATAATACAATTGAAGATGAATGGACAATTGAAGTGAATGACCTAATAGCTGAATCTATTACGGCCAGCCCCGATTCACTTGTAGTAGGAGAACACTCGACGGTGACGGCTAAGGTGAAAAATGAAGGTGATAAGGCAGTTTCGAATGTGCTGATTCGTTTCACGGAGAATGGCAAGAAGGTGATCTACGAAACACGTAAGAACCTGCCCGCGAATACATCTGTATCCGTAGGAGGCTTTCAATGGACGAGCACTTCGGGCATTCACATGCTGACTGTGGAGGTTGATCCGAAAGAGGAACAGGATGATATCAATCGAGACAACAATATAGCTGATACCAGTTGTAGCATCATCAAGCCAGGAGAGCAGGAAACTGGCAAGTGTGAGAATTCGGATGTTACTGAGGAGTGGGATACAACGTACAGAGTAAAAGTCGGAACTGAGAGGGATGACAACGGAAGAAAGAAAACTATATGGGAGGATGAGACTGTTCAATATAGTGAAAGATTAACGATTAACGCTGAGATCAATACGAAGCAGGGGATTCCAACGCAGCCTAGAGATGGCACGACTGCTGGCAGAGAGAGTAGAGGAAGTTGGGAGATCATCCCATGGGCTAAGGAACAGAAGTTGAATCCGAATGAAGTGACCCGTGCAGGTTACGGAGTTGAGTTCAAAGTTAAGACGAATTACATCACTGATTGGGAAACGAAAGTGCCGTCAAAAGCAACTAAAAAAGGTGGTACGTTAAAGGGTCCAGACGAAGTGTTTGTGTGGGTATGGGATTCACGAAGTAAGTTCGTGACAACACTTTCGCTGGAGAAGACAAGCGGAAATGATCGGTCTGCAACGTGGGAGCTGCCGGAGACATTTTTTGAGACGAGTAGTGGTCCGTATCATTCATACTATGAACGAAAGTATTATACTGATAAGGCAGCTCCTGATGGAGAATTTACCTTCGTGATTGTAGCGAAGGGAGCCGGACGAAACAACATCAGCGCGTGCATTACAAAGAAGATGACTATTTTTGGCTCAATGTATGATGATTCTCAAGCTGTTCGGGATACATCAGTATTTACCAATAATTAGTGGTCACTCGTTAACTAACTAATTGATTAGAAAGCATGTAGGGTTTAATAAAGACAGAAAGAGGAGCCGTGTTACTAACACGGCTCCTCGGTACAATAGTCTTGTAAGAACGGTCTATTTATTTGTTAAGCTTGGTATCGAAATCATCATCTCCAAGGAATTTATACTCGTGATCAATATGTTTCAACAGATACATAATTGTCATAAATGTAAAAAATGATCCTAGCGTTGCTCCAAAAATAACATAGAGAATTACATTAATAAAAAGAAAAATGGATACTCGTATAGGATTGAATGTTTTTTTAACTGCTAGCTTCATCCTTTTATTTACATCTTCCATCAATTCATCGTCTCCTACGTTTATGCTGAGAAGATTATACCATAATTATGCAAGCCTGTAGTTCTCCAGATAGGAGAGTTACGGGCTTTTTCTAATTTATAGATCGAACAAAGGGGGGGGAGGAGACTGGGTGATCTACTTACATGGGGCCCGATGCTGATTATGCTCGGGATTGCTACGTACACTGATCTAAGATGGCGTATTATACCAGACAGATTGCTCATGGTGGGATTGGCCTATTTCCTTGTGCTGAGGTTTCTATATGCTGATCAGCCTTACTACAACTATGTAATAGGGATTGTAGCAGGTGCTAATGTACTGTATTTACTTGCATTAATTCGTCCAGGTGCCTTCGGTGGTGGGGATATTAAACTGATGGCAGTAATCGGTGCAGCATTGGGCTGGCAAGGATCTCTTATTTTCTTATGGCTTGTGTTAGGAACGGTTGGATTGTTTGTGATATATAAATTGCTCCTAAGCAGAATGTTTCTATGGAAGGAAAGGAGACTGGAGATACCACTTGCTCCGTTTTTCCTTTTAGGACATTTTCTATGGGCGGTTTATTTTGACCATTGGGGTTGAGGAGGAAGCCGCCGCTTTATTAAGCTTTCTGGCAGGATAGACTCTATGTATAAATCTGATAATATAGTCTTAGGTAAACATAACTAAGGAGGACTCTCATGGACAACAAGAAAGAAAAGGTCTTTTATGAACGTGGGACAAGTGACCTGCGGGAAAAGAGCTTGCGTGCTCAAAAACTTGTCAGAGCCTTCAATAATTGCGATCCTGAGGATGGGCAAGAGCAAGGGCAATTGATTCGGGAATTGTTCGGTAGTGTTGGCGAAGGAGTAAGCATCGAGCATAACTTTCATTGCGATCTGGGTTATAACATTCATGTTGGCCGCAACTTCTACGCAGGCTACAACTGTACTATACTTGATATGGCAGAAGTCCGAATCGGTGACGACTGCATGATTGCGCCTAATGTCGGGATTTATACTGCAGGTCACTCCATCGATCCGAAAAATAGGAACAAAAGCGGTTATGGTCTGTCGATAACAATTGGTAATCGAGTTTGGATAGGTGGACACTGCGCAATTTTGCCCGGTGTGACAATTGGCGACAATTCGATCATAGCGGCGGGTTCGATAGTGACAAAAGATGTGTCCGCAAATACGATTGTCGCCGGTAATCCGGCCAAGTTACTTAAACATATTGAAGAGGGATAAAATTATTAAGCAGCACGGCTTTAAGCTAACGAGGAACTTTAGTTGAATGACAACAGCTAGTCTAATACTTCATTCTAACCGCACACCTGACATATCATCATCATTGGATCTAGAATGATATGGTTTGTTCGAGCGTTGAATATCGTGAGAAATTTGATCGAGAGATGCTTTAGCTAATTGTAGTTTGTTAGGGCTATTAGTTTGGTTTATTTAATTTGGTTTATTATGTTCTTTTAATCATAGAGGTAGATTAATACTGGCTCTTGCCCAACAGGGTAAGGGCCTTTTTTTGTTTGTACAAGAAGTGAAGGGAGGGAATGTTCCTTGTTAAGTAGAGAAGCAATTTTGAATGCACTGCTTTCGGCAGTTGCCCAGAATGAAAACATGATGTGGATGCTGGCGGCTTTGCGAATGACGGATCGTCCTGTGCAGAAGGAGCAGCTGCGTGATGTGACCAATGCTCTATATAAGCATGTTCATCCTAAAGTGGAACAAGACCAATTGCCGATCCGATCAAGATATTTGCTGGATGAAGCTGCTGCCATGCTTGAGGGAGCTGCATTAGTGAATGTAGCGGAGGTAGCCAAATCTAAGCGATATACTTTATCAGCGCTTGGAGAAGAACTGCTGAATTATAGGCAGGAGCGTAGAAATTTATAAGGGGAGGAAGTTAGACAATGAAGATCAGTTTAAAATATGGCTTCATGGGATTAGGAATGGGAGGAACTTCAATCGCGCACGCCTGTGCTGGTGTGAAATTATCTACTAGGAGTGTACAGCGGCCTTATACGGCTCTGCTGGTTAACAGCAATGAGATGGATCTCTTCAAGTTGCCGGACTATCCGAACATTAAGAAATTGACTTTGCCTGGATATGAGCGAGGTGTAGGCCGGGACATCCAATTAGGACAAGAAGCTTTCAATGTCCATAAAGGAAGTATAGCGGAGACGGTTCAGAGCTATTTCAGCGATAGAGATTATATCTTTATCTCCTGTGGCTTGGGTGGTGGAACAGGAACAGGAGCTGTCATTGAAGCCATCCGTTTGTTGCACTCTATAGGCTTCGCAGGGCACTTTGGTCTTCTGCTTACACTACCACGGCGTAACGAAGGCCGGAAGGTACTGGATAACGCCTTACAACGACTACAAGTGATAAAGAGAGCCATGCAAGGGCTAGGAGCTATTGTGGTGGTAGATAATGAGAAGCTGTTCCAAATGGGGCTGAATCAAAGTCAGAGTGTGGAAGATTTCATGAAATCATGTAATCGTCAAGTGGCTCGGCTCCTGCATGATTTGAACACCGTGACTGCCAGTTATAAGCCATATGGAAGCTATCACTTTGATGCGTCGGAATGGCTGAATATGCTCAAGACGGGTGGCTGTTTACACATTGGTAAATGCATACTGCCTGCTCTGAAAGTTGATCTGACTTCTCCAGTAACTTATATGGAGGCTATCAAGCAAAGCGTGCTGAATGGTGAGCTATCAACGGGGTACGATCTGCAGGATGCAACCAGTAGTGCGGTTAGTATTGTAGCTGACAATTTGACGGCAAAGCGACTGTTTACTCATACCTTTGTGGAACAGATTCAATCTTTTCTACATGGGTGTACACCGATACTGGATGAGAATCCCGTAGCAACTTATGTCGGAGATCAGCAAGGACAGGTGACGATCTACACGGTATTTGCTGGACTCAACTTTCCAGACAGCGTAACCAAGCTCACGGATGAACTAGCAGAGCTGGAGCGCAAAGTTGAAGAACGGAGTCAGAAGACGGATACCATCGCGGTAGCACTGGCTGGATTCAAGTCTCATGTGAAGAAAGAGGATGTGGATTTGGAAGCTCTACTCTCAGAGGAAAAACCATCCTCGGCCCCAAATACTCAGGTTTCGAAAGACCCATTTGATTTTTTAGACCGCCTCTCTAACTGATTCGCTTCATTAAAAGTAATGTGCGGCAAATAGCAGGTATGTATTAATGGAGATTTTTGTGAGTTTATAGATAAGTGATGCACATAGAACATACTTAGAAAATGGGAGTGAAGCAGATGTCTATTCTTCCAGAGGAGAATGTGAAGTCATCAGTTAATGAACTGTATAGACAACACTTGAGAATTGAAATGATAGAGGAGTTGTACCGCCAATCGGTAATGATGTCTTATGAACTGGCCAATGAGTTATCAGAACGATTTCATTTACTACCTGATCGAGAAGGAAATAATGTTGATCCAGTGATCTACCCCCCTTGTCATTTTCAGAAGTTCAACATGGAAGGAACTCCTGTATACCAACTTTCTTATCAAGGGATGCTGCCGCTTTACATGAAAGAGAATTCTTCCAAAAAACAAGTTAGAGATTATTATATTCGGGCGACAATGGAAGAAACAATACACCATGAAACACCTGTTATAGATTCCGCGTTCATTTACATTTGTCACTTTTTCCAGAATTCAATAATTCGCGATTTGGATAATCGTAACCGTAGCGTCTTGATTAATGCTCTCCGATATGCTGGCTTTATTAAAGATGACTCATGGAAGGAAATTGAAATAATGGAATCTGGATTTTTGGATTTGGCATGTAGAAATCATGTTCAAGTATTTGTTACGCCTTCTCAAAATGCTTTGAAGTTGATTGGAGATGTGCGTGAAAAGTATGCAAAAGGGCATGATTTTTCGGGTGCGTTTGAACCCGAAAAACACTAGTCCTGAGTTGTACCCGTTATTTTGAAGGGGGGATATCTTTGAATCGTTGATGGAATAAAGGATTGAACCCGATACGGAATTTAGGGACAGAGCGGAAAGGTGGGAAGAGGCTACTGCGAAACGCAGTTGAGCCGGAGACTCTGAGCACCCGTCCATAGCCCAGCGTCAATTAATCCGCAAATAGCCTATCCAATTTCACAAGTCACTAGAAAAGATAGGAAGTAAATTTCCAGCAGAAAAGGAGGAATTACGGGTGCCAAGACAACGAGAGTGGACAGAACGTGACCTGCACATATTGCAGGAGCTGTATGACTTAAGAGAGCTGACGAAGCGGCAAATTGCGACCAAGCATTTTGCCAGTGAGAAGTATGCAAATAAACGATTGTACATTATGAAGAGAGAAGGGTTAATAACCACAAAAGTGTATGGTAACAGAACATCAGGTCAAACGTTAACAGCGGCTTATGTACGTTTAACCGAAGCGGGTATGGATTTGTTAGTAGAGCGTGGGTTATTGGACAGCAAGAATTATCGTGCAAGGGATTTGGGTCTGTCTATTCAACAGAGACAGTATATTACCGATGCGAACGAGCTGTTTGTACAAATACCTGAAGTGTCGTTTATGGATTCGCGTGAAATCAAGAAGAAGTATCATCTCAACCGTGGGAATTTGACCATCGGTGGGTTTAGCAGCAGTGAAGGGGATTATATGATTTTCATACTGATGGCAGATGCGAAGAGCCAAACAATGATTAAGATCATCAACGAGATCAAGAGGCAACTGAAGATGCAGGGTTACCTTATTTATTACAAGAGTGATTCGGTTAAACGAGCTTTTGAATCACTTTGTGTTAAGCAAGGGTTGGTAACAGGCGGTGTTCCAGTTCATTTATTGCCATTTGATAAGCTGGGAGTCGGTATGACGTGGCACTGCATCCTATCAACAAAAGCGTTTTTAAATTTACAAGCTGTGTTGTCTGAGTCCGGGCAGCTAACGAAGGTGAAGGAAGAGAGTAACAAGCACGGATTTCTTTATGGCATGAGAAGAAGTGATGGGCTTCCAAGCCCGTATGTAATTGAATTGCTGACAGGCGATATCATGATTTTGAAACGATGTTTAAAGAATTACAACGTGGATGCTTATCAGAGGGAGGGGCGAAGAGTCCTTCTTTTTTGTTTTGAAGAAGAACTGGATTGGTACAAACAAGAGTTATTAAGTGCAGCACATGTGGATATTGTGGGTATTCCAAAGAGTGCGTTTGAAAGCCATTTTGAAGGAGGTGATGCCGGATAGCTTGAGACTAATCTTGAAGTTACAGAGGGGAGAGCAAATATGTTTACGATAAAAGCTCATTCGTTCGCATCTCTAATTCAGTTGTTATGATTCGATTCATTTGGTTAGTGCTCACCCTTAATGGGTGGGCTTACTTGTATTGGCGTACTCCTGAGTTGTCAACCATTTGGATGTATATTCCGGCAGCTCTGTGCTTCGTAAGCTACTTGTATGGGTGGATACTGGAGCGGAATAACAAGCTCATATATTTCTTTGCCGCCTTGCTATGGACAGGCAATGGCCTAAGTCTAAAGCTAGGAACGTATGTAGCTAGTCAAAAGGACTTTCCGTTCTCAACGGATGGAATGGTACAAAGCGCTCTGATCATGACTATGCTTTTTTCAACGTTCCTTACGTTTAGCAATTATAGATTGGCTCAGAGCCTTCATAATCGCAGAGGGAACGTCAGTAAGCAGCAGCTCGTTCATGTCCGGCCTACAGCAAAAGATTATTTTGAGAAATTCAAAAGGCTGTTTAAACGCAATCAGGAAATTAAGTTGAATTTGGGTGAAGAGATTCCCATGAAGGATTGAGGTGATTTCATGATTCATTGGGGTGGAAGTGATCTGTTTACCCATATGCTTGTGGTTGGACCAACTCGCTGTGGAAAGACGGCGACCCTTCTCAAACCGATCATATATCAACTGCTGTTGATGAAGAAGAAAGGTATTCCGCTTGGACTGTCTGTTGTGGAGCCTAAAGGTGATGTGGCAGCCTTGGTAAATGAGATGTGCGGTGAGATGGGGTTGCCTTGTGTGCATGTTGATCCGCTATTAACGAACAGCGCACGGTTTCCAGTCATGAAAGGTGATGAGGACGATGTGGCTGAAGCTACTGTTACGGTGCTCAAATCCATGTTCGGTAAGCAAGAAGCTTTCTTCGCTACAGTGCAGGAGCTAGCCGGACGGAATATTACCAAGCTGTTGAAACGTCTTTACTTGGATGATGTGAATCTGGGAGATGTACTCCGAGTGATGAGAGATCAGCGGATTTTAGAAGACAAGGTGCAGGAACTGAGAATCAAGGAAGGCGAATCCGATCTGGTACAGTTCTTTCAATCCGAGTTGCTGGGAGCACAGAAAGAGAAGTACCAGCAATTTGTCATTGGTTTACGTGCCCAACTGGAGAATCTGACCTCAAACCGCAATTTGGAGCCGATTCTAACAGGCCAATCCGATTTTGATATGGACAAGCACTTTGCAAACGGCGGGGTCCTAGCCGTAAATACAGCGATGGGCAAATTACGGAAAGCTGGTGATGCTTTCGGGCAGTTTGTCGTGATGCACTTGCAGAGTGGAACATTTCGCAGACCAGGAACAGAAAGCACGCGCATACCGCATTTCATGATCGTGGATGAGTATTCACGCTACATTAACCCGGATGTAGAATTGTTCCTTTCCATAGCAGCGGAATACAAGACCGCCGGGATCTTCGCGATTCAGTCACTCGGGCAGCTTGAAGTTGAATCGGGCAAAATCAATGCGAAGGCCATGAAACAATCCATCATGACGAGCTGCCGTAACAAAGTTTCCTTTGGTGGCCTGTCATATCAAGATGCTCTTGAATTCAGCAGAGAGTTTGGTAAGAAACAAATCATCAGCAGGCAAAGCACATTTAAGCAGCAGATACTGGTTCCGAACCTGTTGCCCGAGAACTACCGAGATACGGAGGTCGAAGAAGACCGTATTTTCTATACACAGATGATGGACGGGCTTCCTAAGTTTCATTATGTGGCGAAGCTGTTGGACGATGGTACACCACTGCCACCGAAGATCGGGAAAGGTGTATTTGTTCCGCAAGACTGGAAAGAGAAGCGAGAGTGGGAGACGCGAAGAAGGATTTGGGCGTTTAAACACGTCTTCAAACGTAAAGTGCAAGAAGGAGTAGTCCAGCCCATTGTCCCTGCAACCGAGGACATGGAAATCTCCTCTGAGCTAATCTTTGTAAGTTCTAGTGTGGAACAAGTAACAGTACCAGATGAGCCAATAAATCAGATCACAGAGTCAGTACCTGTGGTAATCCAGCATGAAGATGATCCTTTTGAGTAACATCCTCACTGTCATTCAGTGAGGTTATTTATATTGACTACATTCAAAAATATGGAGGGTTTACACATGAGCAAAGAATTGAAAAACGTATTGATTGAAGGCTACCAAGAAGAGAAGTTGGAGCGGAATAGCTACGATGAAGGGTGGGCACAAATTTATAGTGCTAAGCAAAATAATCTCATTTTGCAAGCTGATATGATTGGGGTTGAAGTCAAACTGAATAAGCTTTGCGGAGTTGTTCAGGTTGGGGATGTACGCGGTTATATTCCACAAGAGTTTTCTGGCGTGACGGATGCTCATGCATTCCGACGTCTTCTAGGGGAGCCAGTCGCTTTCAAAATCGTAACGTATGACCGCGATGGAGAAACGTTTATCGCTTCTCGGCAAGCAGCGATTGAACATATGGAATCGGCCACGTGGAAGTGGCTGGAGCAAGGCGCAGTTATTACCGCTGTTGTGCGTTCTGTTCAGGCTAAGTCACTATCAGTAGATATTGGTGGGATTGAAGTAGATCTTCCTGTAAAGGAATTCTCCTATGGCTGGACGGAGGATATGCGGGATGTAACGGAAATTGGCGATCACTTCAAGGTTAAGGTGTTAAAGCTGGACAAGGAACAGAAGAAAATCGAAATTAGCAAAAAGGCGTTGGATAAAAGTCCTTGGCCCGATTGCAGCAAGCGGTACAGCAACAAGGGTGAATATATTGGGACCGTATCTGGAGTCGTAGAGTATGGAGTGTTTGTAAATCTGGATCGTGGTGTTGATGTGCTTGTTCGACATATGCCATTCAACAAAGTGAAACGAGGGGATAAGGTTTTTGTTCGAATTATCAATGTGGACTTGAAAAATCAGCAAATGTTTGGACACATTACTCGGAAGCGTTAAAGGGAGGAAGTAGGATGGAAAACAACCAAGGGGATCGGGTCACCCGGTCTCCTTTTTCCATAACACATGACTGGTCGTATGTTCCGACTGTTTTGCCAGAGCCTATTTCTGCTGGCTATGCTCCAATCAGGCTTCCAATGGAAGAGGTAGGGCTCCAAGCGATTGGGCATATCGGATGTATCGGAAGTGTACAGATGAGCCGGCTATTTCATTGGAAACGTCATCAGGTACGACGGATGCTAGCTGAACACAAGCTGGTTCAACATGAGCTAAAGAAGAACAAGAACAGCATTCCGATTTTTACGTTAGGTCCTCGAAGTATACAGCTTTTCAAGGTCGATCAGTCCGTAAATAGCTGGAGGAACTGGAGCATTGCATCGGTATTATCTAAACTTGTCTTTTTTCAGTTTTGTTGTGCGCTGCATGATAAACAAAAGGGCTTTCAAATTCTTCCGACAGCACCGCCATTCACTGGAAAAGTACAGATGGGAGAGCATCTGAGGTATGTTCTTGTATTGCGTGGTCAAATGGATAGAGTCGAGTTGGAAAGGGAGCTTCGACTACGCAGGCAGCCTATGATTATTCTTGCGGAAAAGCTGGAAGACGTTAACCCATTTAATGATGTACTGTCCTCAGCTCACCTACTACTAGATCAGGACTTGCGTGAGGATTACAGGTTTCTACGTCAGCAAGCTGGAATTTGGCAGCGATCCTAAGCTGAAAGAAAATGAGAACAGACGCTTGTATAGAAAAAGAACGTGTGCTAGAATAAAAGTGTAATTTTTTTCTATCCCTAAACTCCCTTTATGCAGGAGACAAGGGTTTCACCCGACGCTTGGACTTTGATCTTCACAAAGTTATATAAAGCAGGGACCTTGTACCGAAAGGACAAGCAAGTGCACTACCTCAACCTATACCTTCGTTCCAAATGAAGATGGAAATGAAGAGAGGCAAAAAAATAGGCTAAAAGGCGAAAGCCACCAAGATTCCGAAACTCTCATTTGCTGGAGGTAAGGAATAAAGAGTACCGAGAGGCTCTGTGAAAAGCAGTTGTATGCGCGTGCGATTTTGAATGTGTTGTTTATAAGCCGATTTTTGCATAGAGATTCCATGTAGAAATCGGCTTTTTTGCGTTTCTAAAAAACTGAGAGGTGATGAACTATGAAAAATTGGCTGAAGAGGTTGTTTGTTAAGCAGGAAAACGGGTGTCAAGTTTCCCTTCTTGATGAGGAAAAGCAGAAGGAGTGGAGTGAAATGAAAGAACGTTGGATAGCTTCTCGGAATGATACAGCACAAAAGACGCTTGCTTCATTAGAAGGTACTGAGTCTTTTGAACGTATCCTTCCCGTTCTGGAAGAAACCTTATCATTGTTGGATGATGCTTATGCTGGTGCCAATGGATTGTTGAAAAAAGAAGTGTTTCTGATTTGGTACTCCTTAGATGGATTGGTCACCAAATACTCCAATAAAGTCGAAAATTCGAATCAGAATCAATCCAATAACCCCTGACTAAAACGCGTATCCGTAAGAACTGGATAGGCGTTTTCATTTTACCTTCTATGCAGGTACAAATGCATAGAGCGTTCAAAAGTGAACGTAGAGGGAGAAAAATTATGGAGAATAACATGGATTTGGCTATCTTAGAAAAAGTCATTGTACATGGAGATTTGTCAGTGTTGACCCCTCAAGAGAGGTATGTTTATTATACCAAGGTGTGTGAGGATCTTGGACTCAACCCACTGACTCGCCCATTTGATTATCTTGAACTCAAAAATGGAAAAGAAAAGAAAATGTTTCTTTATGCTAAAAAAGAATGCACGGATCAACTCAGACGAAATTACAAAATAACAGTCGATATTGTCTCCGTTAACGAAACCTCCGAAGAGTTATGGATGATGGCTAGGGCGACGATGCCCGATGGCAGAACTGATACTTCGATAGGTTCAGTGCCTTTACTAAAAGAAGAAACGGTCTGGAATAAGCAGGAACAACGTTACGTTTCTACAGGAAAAATAGTTCCATTGGGCTTCAGAGAAAGAAGCAATGCTCGTATGGCATGCGAAACAAAGGCGAAGCGTCGTGTAACATTATCCATTGTCGGCCTGGGCATGTTGGATGAGAGTGAAATCAGTAGTATTGAGGGTGCTGAAACTTTGCCTGCTGAGATTAGGGAGGATACTGAAAGCAAACCGCTTCAGGAAAAACCGAAGTCACCAACTCAACCTTCAAAGTCAAATAAGGCAGGGAAATCAGTCAATAAGCCATCGACTGCTTCACAACAAACGGAGCAGACTCCTAAAGTTGGAACAGCCAGCGATACTTACAAATTACTAGACTATGCCACAGGAACCTCACCAGGGGGAGTAGTATTTGCCAAGCTACTAGTAGCCAATATGTCTACTGGGGAACAGTGTATTATGATTGCAAACACTCCCGAGACAATTGAGCAAACTAATGCGCTCTCAAACAACTCACAATTCAAAATCAATTTTGAATTGTTAAATGGATTCAATATTGTGGAATCTGTTGCGATTGTGGGTGAAGCTGCATGAGTAAATTGACTGCTACGTTTACAGACGGGAACGCATTGATTTGCGCGTTCCCTTCCAGTAGACAAAATGGCGTTTATCTCGTTAAAGCCGAACCTCACTTCAATGACATTATCATTACCCATGACTGCCCTGCATGCCATTATGGACACAAGCAATGTAAACATGTCCAGATGGCTGTGGAAGCCTATGAGCGCTGGCAATGGTGGGAGCCTAAAAAGAAGATTCACACCGTAACCCGGAAAATTGTTCTTTCCCCGGATTGGGAGCAAATACAGCTTCCACCCAACTCGAAGGATAGGATACGGGCTATGATAGACCATGCTTCCTGACATTGTAAGTATTGCAGAGAAGCATGGGTTGTCTATTAATCCGTATTCTAGATCAAGAGAAGAAGTGACGTGCAAATGTCCATTTTGTCATGAGGACTCGAAGCCAGGAAAAAAGCGAAGATACTACCTCTCTCTAAACAGCAAAGATCAGGTGTTTAAATGCTGGTATTGCAAAGAGAGCGGAGGTGTTTTTCGCTTTATTTCGCTTTTAGAAGATGTCACTGAAGATCAGGTTCGGCAGCGATATCGAAAAAGAAAGGTCATTCATCCTGCTGAACGGCTCAGCCAGAGTCAACGTAGATGCTTGAGACAATCTACGGGTGGCAAAGAGCCGAATTGGTCCAAGATGAGGGAACGTGATTTTGCTTACTACAAACGTTCTCTTGATCTACTCTGGCAGCAATGGAATGAGTTCTTGGAACGAGAGCAGCAGGAAGCTTACTCTTGGCTGATCATTGGAATTCAGAGTTTTAATTATCAAAAATACATTGAACGAATCCGGCAAAGAGAGCGTGAGATAGAGTCTTCACTCCTGGAACATGCACTCCAAGTCTATTCTTGTGCAACTCGTCCCCAGTGGGCAGAGGATATCGAGAGATTTGTTCATCGTTTAAAATCTGTAAGTCCTGAACCTGTAGAGGCAGGCGTGAATATGGAGGAAAAAGCATGAGCTTGAACCAAGTGGTATTGATCGGAAGACTTACGAAGGACCCAGAACTGCGCTACACTCCTTCGGGCGTGGCAGTGGCTCAATTTAATTTGGCTGTGGACCGTCCGTATCCGAACCAAGCTGGGGAGAAGGAAGCAGACTTTATTCCAATCGTCGTATGGAAAGCCATTGCTGAAAATGTGGCCAACTATGTGAAAAAAGGACATCAAGTCGCTGTCACAGGTAGGATTCAGGTTCGGAATTATGAGAACAATGAAGGGCGTCGTGTCTATGTTACAGAGGTCATCGGGCAGAATGTTCAGTTTTTGACTTCTAATCAAAGTGAGTCAGGACAGCGATCTTCTGGAGGACAGGCTTCTGGCAACAGTACAAACCGAAATGGTCAGGTTAACAATCGCCAGTCTAATTCCAATCAAGGAACCAGTGGTCAAGACAGTGGTTGGGATATCAATGATGATGACTTGCCATTCTGAAAATGTTGTATTCCTACTCTCGACTCTCCCTGTATGAAACTTGCTCCTATCGTTTTTACCAGAAATACATTCTGGGGAAATCAGAGCCGGTTACAAAACCCCTGGCACTCGGTAAAGCGGTTCACAAGGCTATTGAGTTAAAAATACAGGGAGCTGCGGTTGAAGATGCCATTACATCAGCAATTATTGAATCGGATTTTCATCCAGAAGTGACTCATGAAGAGATTAGCTCGTTGACACAACGTGCACCTCAAGTCAGCGGACAAACGGAAGTTCATTTTGTGCTTCCGCTGGGATCTGGAATTCAGATTCAAGGTTACGTTGATCTGCTTCAAGAGGTCCAATTTTGGGATTGGAAATCAAACTGGAAACCGTACCAAGCGAATGACACAAGGCAGCTTGCTTTATATGCTTGGGCCATCATGGAAATGAGAGAACTCCAGCGTATCAAGGGCACACTGTTTTTTCTACGCTTCAGGAAGGCAGAGTCGTTTGTATATACTCACTCTGAAACGAATGAAGCTAGAGAATGGGCGCTTCGATTAGCTGAAGAGATAGAAATGAAGAAGTCATGCCAGGAATCATTCCCGGAAATGGCTTCTTCTTTATTTTTCCCTACACCGGGAAGTCACTGTAGGCATTGTCCATTCGTGCTGGAGTGCATTAAAAATTGAGAGGATGTTAAATATGACAACTACACTTCACCAACTGACTGAGGATCAGGCTATTCAGCTTGCATTGGAGATTGAAAGAGCTGAGGCAGCCTTAAAGCAAATGAAAGTGAATTTGAAAGCCTATGTTGATGAAAAAGGACCGCTTCAAGCAGGAGATCAAGTTTGGAACAACTATGGCACTATTTCTTGGGGATTCGGAGCAGACAGTTTGAAAGAGCTGGCTGTTGCAATCACTGCAGAAGGTAAGAATGCTTGGGAGTTCCTTACTTTGCCAGCAGCTTCGCTCAAGAAACTGGGATGGGACGATGATTCTTTGGCTCAATACGGCACATTGAAAGAATCGAAGAGGTTTGGTTCTCGCAAAGCCTGATTCATAGGTGTTAATCATGGAGGATATTGTTGAGATACATTACTGAAAAGTATGATGAGTGAGCGGATCTGGCGGTTATATAGTACCGACAAAACAGTTTTTAAACAGGAAATGATTAAATATTTCAAATTAGGCTATCCTGGCTGGCAGTTGTTCGGGTCGAGTATCCTATTGTCTCTCTACGAGATGATAGGGAACAAGAGATTTGATTCTCACAAAGCCAGAATCATTATAAAAATATAGCCTTTCGCCCGGCATTAAACGGCGGTGTCAATCCTATGATGCCGCCGTTGGTGGCGGGATTGACGGAAGGGAGAAAATTATGAAGCCGTTTCTTATTAAAGAAGTTGATGTACAAGCTTTGCCTGTGCAAAGAAGAAAGCTTGCTCAACATCTTATTCATCTGCTTGAAAGAGTGATGTCTGAACCAAGTTACAACTACATTCGTAAGCCAGAAGATGTGTACATTCTTTGCAGCGATATACTTGAAGCTAAACAGGAATTATTTATTGTTTTCCTTTTAAATACTAAGAACCGTGTCATTTCTCGTAAAACCGTATCAATTGGAGGATTGAATGCCGCTGTAGTGCATCCAAGAGAAGTTTTTAGAACTGCTATCGAAGCCAACGCAGCATCGATTCTGTGCGTTCATAACCATCCAAGCGGAGACCCAGCCCCCAGTCAAGAAGATATAGGTGTTACAACACGGCTTGTGGAGTCAGGGGAGATAATGGGAATTAAAGTGCTCGATCATGTAGTAGTTGGTCGTGACGGCTGGATATCCTTGAAGCAGCAGGGGATGATGTGATGTCTGCCAAGGAAAGATTCCTACGGTCACTTCTAAGCAGAACTACTAAGGAGCGCTGGGTTGCCGAGGTTATGCTTAGTGCATCATCAGAGGTTTTGAAAACCATAACGCTGCGTCAAATTAAACATGTGAAATAGAGAAGCACTTGCTCCTCTTTATTATTTTCGGGTAGGTGAATACATGGAGATTTTTAATATAGTAGCTAAACGTCCTGTAACCCCCGTTCTTACGAAAGGTGTAGAGAGTTTAAAGCTTGAGCCGACAGTTTTGATACGAATGTACATGTTGGCGATTAAACGTTGGGTAGTGAACGGCGATGATAATTTCACATTGCTCACACCTCACGGGATAAATGTTGAAGTATCAAATGGTGATGTGGTTATAGAAAAACTGCTCATTACTGATTATACTGGCCTGAAGGATTCGGTATATGTCATTGTGGATGATTATGAGGATGACAGGCTAGTTATAACGGTCTTGCTGCCAAATGAGTATTTGAAGGGTGGAAAGACATGATGGATAAATACCCCATACCAACGAGATGCCCTTATTGCAATAGTGAGGTGATCTATACCAGCAACGCAGCAATTTATGGGCGGGTATACGGTAATGGTCGGTGTTATAAATGTACTTCTTGTGATGCCTACGTAGGTGTTCACAACAGGTCAAATATACCGCTCGGACGACTTGCCAATAAGGAACTGCGAGAACTTAAAAAGAAGTGTCACGTTTTGTTCGACCCGGTTTGGAAGTTGAATAAACATCTAAAACGTGAAGATGCATATGCGTGTTTAGCAAGTAAACTTGGAATACCAATTCACGAATGTCATTTCGGATGGTTTGATGGAGAGAGGCTGCATAAAGCTTTAGATATTCTTCGTCAGTCTGATTGGTATGAAGTGATTTAGAACGGATTAGCAGTGACACATTAAAATATCCATTTAACACTTAAACAGCAGCTACCTAAATTTGTGGTAGTTGCTGTCTTATTTTTGAGAGGAGAAAAAGAGATGAGTATTACTTTTACACGCGAAGATTGGAAGATGTTTAGAAACTTGGAGACCTTATGCCAGAAGGCAGGAGTCCATCGAGATTATATTCCGCGACTTGTCGTGAAAGAACTTGTGGACAATGCGTTGGACATTTCAGGAAGCTGCGAACTTTCTCAATCCAGTAAAAATAGTTTTGTTGTTAGTGACTCTGGAGATGGAATTAATCCCGATTTCCTTGAAACGTACTTCTCTATAAATCGTCCTATGGTATCTAGTAAGCTCTTAAGATTGCCAAGCCGTGGAGCGTTAGGGAATGGCCTTCGAGTTGTGACAGGTGCCGTGATTTCTACAGGAGGGACCTTATCCGTATCTACACATGGAAAAACATATGCTTTAACCTTCAATGAGGATGGTACAACCAGAAAGCAGCCTATTGCTGACTGGCAAGGCACGGGTTCGAGAATCGAGGTAAGTTTAGGGGCGTTAGAAATTACAAAGCAGGACCTAACATGGGGAAACGCAGCTATTCGTATGGCGCTTGCACATGACAGCAAGCCTTTTAAGGGAAAAACATCGCCATTCTGGTACACTTCAGAGTCGTTTTATGAAGTATGCAATGCAGCTCAAATTGACTTGCTTTCTCTGGCTGCTTACTTCCATAAGACAGATAAGAATACGATTGGCCTGATTGAAAGTGCATTTGGTAGATCGCCTGTTTCCTTGTCAAACGAACTCTCATTTGAACAAACGGAGCAGCTTCTTGATATTTTGAGAAGTGGTGATTCCCATGTGAAAGCTAACTCTTTGGGCCAAGCTGGTGATTATGCACACGGAGGTTCCTATAAAAAGCAGACAGGGACATTTACAGTTCAATCTTCCCGAGGCAGGCACAGTGCAGAAATACCATTTGTTGCAGAAGCATGGGTCTCCTATCATGATGACGATGATGAGGACAGCCGTTCTTACTTATGGAATTATGTAAACAATACGGTTGCTGCCACGGACGTGAGAATTCACTATAACAAAAAGCAAGTGACGATCTGGAGCGGTGGATTATACATTGAGATGAAGAAATCAAGACCTGGGATTTACCGATTTAACCTAATTACTCCATACATGCCCATCACTTCAGATGGTAAGGCACCTGATTTTCGGCCTATGAGCGGTGTGATCGAAAAGGTTATGCTTGCTGCTAATAAAGACCAGTACAAGCATCGAGTACAGTCAAAAAACAAAGGGGCTAGAAATGAGAAAGAGCTTATTTTAACCAATCTTCCCGCAGCCATTCAGAAAACGAGTGGTAACGGCACCCACATATTTAGCTTACGTCAGCTCTACTACGGAATTAGACCTTACGTAATGGAAGCATTGGATAAAGAGCCTGAGTACAACTATTTTTGCCGATTAATCTCTGAGTATGAAAATGACTACGGTGAAATTCATGGCATGTACCGGGACCCGCGGGGAATTTTGTATCATCCACATCGAGGAGATGAAATTCCACTGGGTACGATTGCTGTACAAAACTATGCTAGGCCAGAATGGACATTCAACAAAATCATATTCATTGAAAAAGAAGGTTACTTCGCTTCATTAAAAGATGTGAAATTTCCTGAGAGATATGATTGTGCTTTGATTACTTCAAAGGGGTTTGCTAATCGCGCAGTGAAAGACGTTTTTGATTTACTCGGGGAAACAGATGAGGAGATCACGTTTTTCTGTGTTCATGATGCGGATGCAGCCGGAACCATGATCTACGAGACATTGCAGCATTCCACCATCTCGCGCCCAGGTCGCAAATTTAAAGTTATTAATTTGGGGCTTGATCCAGAGGAGGCAGTAGACATGGGGCTCCAGGTTGAGAGTTTCAAGCGGAGTAACCGTCATCGACCTACAGCAAGCTATGTTAATTATGAGTGGGAAGACTGGCTACAGGAAAATCGTGTTGAGCTGAATGCCATGACTACTCCTGAATTTATTCAGTGGCTTGAAAGTAAGATGGAGGAACATGGTCATAAAAAGATCGTTCCGAATGATGCTGTTCTTCAGAGCAAGCTTCAGGATGAGGCTACGGAAATTCTTCGGCAACGCTTGGCTCAAAAGCTACTTGCAGAAGCAGGCTTTGAACATCAGTTCGAGACAGCGTTAGGTGAACTGTCTGAATTGGTTGGTGAGTACGGTGAGCTGCGTAATGAAGTGGAAGAAGCATTGTCAGTGCGTCAAGATCGGCACTGGACAGCTCCTGTACAAAATCGAGCAGAGGATATTGTAAAGAAAATTTGTTAGGGTATTCAAATTAAACAATCTCATTGTACAAAGCTCCAGTCTAATCCGGCTGGGGCTTTGTCTAATTGCATGAGAATGTAAAGGAGGAAATGGAGTTGAATCATTGGTTTTATATCACGCCGGAAGAGTATGCTGAAGCCGAGAAGTTTGGGGTAAAGCCTGCCATGCTGGATCGTCGCGTTCGTGAACAAGGGTGGTCGAAGGAACGAGCAATGACAACACCACCTCGTGCCTTAACAGATCGCCGGAAGTGGCTACAATTGGCCCGAGAAAATGGTATTAGCAGGGACACCTTCTATAACCGAGTACGTCTTGGTTGGAGCATGGAACGAGCAGCAACCCAACCACGTCAGACCCTTGAAGAATTAAGGGAGCAGGGACTTAGAGGGACAGAATGTATACGTGTTCTGCCAAAAGCGTTTGTCGAGCTCGCTGAGAAGAATGGTATCCCTTATCCAACTTTCCACAATCGAGTGAGAAATAGCGGTTGGGACTTAGAGAGGGCAGCAACAGAACCGTTGTGGAGTCCACGACAATCAGGAAGACTAGGGGCGCAGCGTTTGCGAGAACGCGAGGGTGACTGGTCTGCTCTGATATTCGGCAAACCAGAATGTCGTTCAGCCCCAGGCACTTGAGAAGTGGTCATAACCAGCTCAATCGCTAAGAAAGAAGAATAGAATTCAAAATAGGAAGGAAGATCGAATATGGAAAATGAAGCAAAAGTCGTTTTAAATCCTGATCAAAAAGCAGTTGTCTTAAAAACTACAAAGGATTTGTTCTTCGCAGCAAAGCAGCTCCACGATTGGATCAGCGAGGACAATTTAACTCAGGAGATGGCTGGAATATTGCCGAATTTAATTGAAGGTCATTTCACGGATATATCTAAGCAGTTGAACTATGAGAGTGTGCTGACAAAGGAAAAGGAAGAACGACATCAGCGGCTCAGAGATGCCAACGGACGTATTCGGGAGCTTGAAAGTCAATTGGGAGAAAGTAAACCAATAAACGGTTTAAAGGAACAGCTTCAATTTCTCGCATCCACGGTTTCCAACTGGTGGAACCAATACGGATTCCATCATGTGTCAGACGAGATATTCACGGAATACGGACACTATAAAGCTCACTTTTGCTTTATGCTCGATCACTTGTATACGTTTAGCGATACACCAGAGACAGATAAGCGGGATCGTAAGCAGCGCATACAGGAACTGACAGAGGAAGGGTGGGATATTGTCTATGAAGAAGGTGGACGCAGCCCGAAGTTGGTAGAAAACGATAATAATCGTTCGAGACTGGTCAGACTGATTAAATCCAGATTTCCTTCAGCCAAGATTGTCAGAACACGAAATTGGTGCACGGATAACGAAAACGTGTTTATATACCGTGATATAGAGGTGTACATTTACGATCTGCATGAAATACCACAACAAATTAAAGCAGAATAATAGCTTGTCTTTATTAAATGATTTTGCTATGATTATAGTAATCTAATACGAAATCAAAGCGGAAGTACCGCTAACAATGCCCTACGGGGGTTGTTAGCGGTACTTTTTTTCGTTTAGATGCAAATTATTATAACAAAGGAGATATGAACTATGCCAAAGTTGTTTTCTAACATTAGTGATGGCCAGAGAGTGGAAGTGTGTCTGAAAGGTGGAGAGATTAGGGAAGGGAATTTTCGGAGATGGACTCGAACAGAAGTAGGAAACTATCTTACCTTGAAATGCGATGAGTATATAGAAGACGGACAATTATGTAAGGAGTTTTGCTTTTTGCATGAGGGGGATATTACATCAATGCGGTCACAGTTGTCCCATTAAGGGTAGGGGGATTTCTCAGTAATAACCAAATAAAAAGTACTAATATCTTTTAATCATTAGTGGACTCGCTTATAATATATCATACAGCTCGTGATAGGAATAATTCCCCTCTTTTCTTCGAAAGGGGGGATGAATATGGAAGAGACCTTAGCACTAGGAACCTTTGTTCTTGGTTGCGGAATGTTTCTGGTTGCTTTTTTGGGCCTTATCTTTCAGATAGTTCATTACATGACTTCAAAAAAACAATGACCCTACTGTCCCGCGTCGAAAACGATCAGTAGGGTCGATACCCTGAGGGGAATTCCTCCGGGCTGTATAAAAAGCGTACTTGTGCTTACGACACAAGTGCGTTTTTTTATGAGTAGATAAAGATAATACTGCACAAATATTATGTTATCTGAGGTGTTGTTTATGTTTTCGCATCTTGTCTTACTTCTAGACGTACTTCTAGACCTACTTGTAGGATTACATGTAATATTACATATTGTAATACAAGAAATACACTAAGGGCAATAGACTTGCCTATATTCATCAACATTTATCTATGTACATCTATATTCGTCTACAGATGTCTATAAAATACTGTGCATCATTTATTACAGGAATTACTACAGACGAATGTCTGATGCCAATTGAAAGTCATTTGTTGGAATATTAGATAATGCAGGATATAGGAGAAGAGTGGTGAAATTTCATTGAAGTATTTTTTGAATATACCAATATAGCTCTGAGAGACCAGTTTTAGACTATCAAATACGAATATATTTATAGCGTAAAAATTTAATGAAATGGGAGGAGGAGGCTTATGACAACCTATGACCAAAATCCTGCAGCTGGCATGGTGATCCTTACTGGTACGAGTGGACTATTGGGCAAAACTATGTAGTTGATATGCTCAACACTGATAACTAAATTGAATGTGTGATTTTACAAGTGACAGAAGCAAAGGGATTAGATGACGTTCATAAGCCCTCACGGATTGAACACTGAAGCATACATGATGTGCTGGAGAAATTGGTTTTTTTTGAATTTGTGAAGCATATGCAAGGCAAGGGGGCCGTATCCAGTATGCACAATCAAGGCAGACAAAAGTCCTTTTGTTGGACGAATCTCTTATTTCGGTGAAGAGCATAGGGTAAGAGTTGTGCAACAACCCATGAATCGTTATGCATTGCCAGAAGATGAGGCAACAGCGGTCTAAATTTTAGCAGCGAAAGAAGAGTTTGCGAAGCTAATACAGCAGAAATATGAATAAGTGATTCATTATAACTATGCTAATTTCATGCCAAGCTGTTGAAAACGCTTGGTTCTGACTACTTGGGGTGGGTACCATAATGGATCGACAGAGGAATCAACGTGCCCACTCTTGAACGGCAATTTTTTGGGAGAGCAGTCGCGGAGTGGGGTAGCCTTTGTTTATCCCAGGCATGATGCTCTCAGACTCTTTAGAGGAGGCCAAGACCTCAACGATGTATGGCCTCTTAGGTGTCCGTTGTTACTGCCTGAAGACAGTAATATCAGCCCTAGTCAAACGAAAACTGGGCTAAGAAGCATTTCCCCCTTTTGCACACTTCAATATGCTGCGGTTCTAAATATAACAACAACACTGATCATTTAGAATTCGGATTAAGCTACTTGATAGTTTCGTGGATTAAACGTGATTCTTTATGAAAGTGATTATTAATGCATAAAATAGTGCGCAGTAAAATAAATTAAACATCCAATGAGTGGATATATAGATATCAACTTCTGCTTGGAAACTTCGATCTCTTTTAAAATAGAGGTTAATGCCATATATATAAAAATCCCTGCTGAAAAAGCAATTGCTAAACCAGAAAACTCTCCTAGGAAAGTCCCAATCTTGCTTAAGAATAAAGTAGATGTAACCATCCCAGCTATAGTAAATATGCTTAAACTGAGTAGATATACAAAAAGTTTGGAGAAGCGCTTAACCAGTGGAAATAGCATCAAAGAAAAGATCATCATCTCAATAGATTTATGTATGAAAATTGACAAAAGAATGACCGTTCCTATCTTATTTTGGAGTAGTAGTCCAGTGGTCATAATTATTCCATCTACAAAGCTATGGAGACAAGCACCAGTCAGGACTAATTTTATGGAACAATGCACCTGCTGCTTCGCAGTATGGTTATGAATCTTATAATGAACTAAAAGTGGGATTAGCACCCCAAAGACAACGAAAACAAGTCCATCATGCGATAAATCTGCTGCGATTGGAATTAACTCTACGATAGTGAAACTAAGCAGAAGTCCCATATTTAACACGGAAACTTTAGAATAATTCTGTGCGATAATTCTATTATTTAGGTTTACTATTACTCCAGAAAGAACAGACAATACAATTAATCCAAAACTAATTAGTATCATCAAGGTTTACTCCTTTCTGTGCCTTCCATATCCCAACCATGTACCACCTCAATAAATTTGACGATCAGTTCTTGCTTTAAATCATCGCGATTTTGAAAATTAGTTTGCATCAGAGACTTTTTTAATTTTGGTTCAAATCTGTATATAATCTCCATCATAGCCTGTTGATTGTTTCGTTTGGCTTTCACAATTAATTCCCTAAGCGTTCCATTCACTTTCTCCCCTCCCCAGAATTCCTTTTGATAACCTCAATCAGATTAACTATTGATTCACTTAAAACATCAATTTTTTTCTCGAATCTAAGCAACAAGTATAATGTTACTCCTATTGGAAACCCCATATTAGCAATAATTTGCACCCAAGATGCGTCATCCATGTTCCTTCCCCCTTAATTTACTGATTCCCTCTCGCATTTTCGTTAAAGCGGTTCTCCTTGTTTTTGACACACTTTGCTGAGTGACTTGCAGCAGTATAGCTATCTCTTTATCCTTCAATTCTTGCATGATCCATAAATTCAACACTTGACGTTCTCTCGTTGTTAGATTCATGAAAACAGAGTACACATGAGGATCACTAAGTTCATTTTCTAATTTTCCAGAAGGATGATTCATATATTCGTCTTCAATGACTGATCCCAGGTTTGTATCATCACTGTTATCCATAATCAGTGCAAAACGTTCATTGAATTTCCGATTGCTTTTGTCGAAATTAATAGCATTGTAATGTAGCATACTAGAGATATATCCAACAAACCTTTTTTCTACCTCTTCATATTTTAGAGATTTATTGTGTGACATATACTATCCCCCCCTTAATATATAAAGAGATCTTCAATGAGGAATAAACAACCATAAATAGAACATTTGTTCTATTTATTGTACTATTTTTTGATCATTGGATGCATTAACAAATTATCGGACACTGAGGGAATGTTTCATTCGGTATACCGAGGGTTTGCCTCCAGCTTCCTTCAGATTCAACCTAGCAGTCGATACCCTTGCCTTCAACTAAAAGTTCCTACTACCAAGTCTGTAGCGGATTGACCCCGTCAAGTTATCGCCCATGCCGGGCTCACGCGCACAAAAAAAGTAGCTTGTTCTTTAGAGAACAAGCTACTTTTTAGAAAATATCAAGCTACTCAGACGAATTTAAAACCAGGTAACGAGGTGGTTTGGCTGTATCGCATCAAGTTTTTGTTGATAGTGAATACCCAGACAGAACCTTGGGCTCTACCAGAGATAATGCCACCTTGAGTAATATAGTAGCCAACGTACCATCCAGGAAAATGAGGGTAGCCGGATGTAACAATGTACTCACGGCAACCAGAGCATTGATAAAAATTACCACCAACAAGCTCCGTGACTTTGTTTCCATTTGAGTCTTCTACACGAGGTGCTTGACCTTTGATCTCCATGCGATGACCATTAGCCAATACTGGACATGGATTTTCTGCCATATCAATCTCTCCCTTTATAATTATTAAAGAGCGTTCAACTGCTGTTGTTGATCGCGCTTATGTTAGATAAAGAGATTTGGAACCATAAGAATACAACCTGTCGCAAAAACAAAATTATAAAGATCGAAACTCATTTGGATTTTAAACGTAAAATATGGTAGAGTTATCCTAAAATAGAAAGGAGTATTACAATGATGAAAAGATTATCATGGATACTGGGGTTAACTTTATTGTCAGCCGCATTAGTGGCCGGCTGTAGTCAAGATTCCAGTTCTAAACCATCTACCCCACAAACTACTGCTGAGAATCCAGGAACAGAAGCGGAGACTCCAGCCAATAATTCAAATATTGAAAATTCAATAGAAGAAGCCATCAAAGCCGCGGAGGCATATAAATTGAAAGAATATACTATTAGTGAGGTTCCAGAGACCCCCTTGGCTGAGGAGATCCTTTCTAAACGTAATGAAGAAATGGAGCCTTTTTTCGCACAAAGTTTTCAAGAAAAACCCGTTCACTTAAGTCATGTTTCATTAGTGCTACGAGTCGCTGAGAGTCAACAAGCTTTAACAAGGCCCGAAAATATGGAATTTGAGGTTTCTCAGGAGGCAGAGAATTACGTAGATTTGGATTACACAATGGATTTCTTACTTGAAAAAGAAAACGGAGATAGTGAGCGTATCCCCTTAAAAGGAGTCCTAACACTCGTAAACAAAAATGAAAAATGGCTGGTCCAAGCTGATAATTTTGACAAATTAGCTTTTAAAGACCTTGTTCCAGAAAATGTTATTCCTAAAGAATAAGTACAATGTAAATCTAATGATGTGAAGAGCCGTAGAAACTATCTACGGCTTGTTCTCTGCATCTTAGATTGAAAAATGTCAGTTAATGCTCTACTCCGTGGCCATTTGGGTAAGAGGGAGTTGATCCATTATTAGCTGGAGGAACTATTATGAAGCTACATAGCCCCAGGACTATTAATGTTGAGATAATGGCTTTTTTCATTTGCGAACTCCTCCTTTAAAATTGAAACCATCCTTTGATTATACAACTGTTTTTGTCCTTCGCTAGCGAGGTCTCGGTGTGCTTCAAACAAAGCAATGCATTTTCTAAACGCTGCTATGTCTTTAAAGCTATCAGAGGCTACTAATGCTTGTAGTGTATTATGTATGGCATCCTCGTTATTACCATGCTTAAATTTGTACAAAGCCATCATGTAATAATAGCTTGGTAAATATTTTGTTTTCCGATTCTGCTCTCTGTAGTAGCAAATTAATTCTACTATATCTGCTTGGAAATCTTCTAGTATACTATCTACGTTATGACCATGCATTAAAGCTGATTCTAGGGTGGTAATTAACCCTGGAAGGAGTTCTTCTGTTCTTGAATTTTTGAGAAATTTCACATACGAATTCAGTGATTCAAATTTACCCTCTAATAGATCGACTATGAATGTGTTACCTTTAGCAATAGCTTGAAAAAACTGATCTCTTCTGCTGCTTGCGGGCTCCCGTCATCTAGCCAACAAAGATCAGAATACTTCTCGATACATTCCCTTGCCTCCTGAAAATTCCCTTTTTTGTGGAGAGCAATACCTGTCATCATATACCCGTACCCATAGTAGTAAACGAGGTGTCTTTCCCGTTCACCATATTTATATGGTTTACCCGATTTTAAAAAACCTCTTTGTTGCCGTAATACGGTTTCTCCTGAGATTAAAAGCTTACTTGCAATTTCTAACGTTCTATCCCATTCTTCCAGAAAGTATGAAGCCCTGAGAAGATCAACTAGTGAGTCAATTCTCATACCCTCTAAATGCAGATCATCCAAATGAATACCTCCATTTAATTCCATATACTCCAATTTTATATATTAATCTTCCATAGGTCAATTACTTAATGCAACCTTACCAGCTCATTTTACAGGCCAAAATGAGCTTCCAGAATGATTAGCAAAGATTAGAGTGCAATTGTGTATCACAGTCCGCGTTTGCTCTTGTATGATGGCTTGTTGTGAGTGGGGCAATCTGGATCAGACTCTTTCCTTGATTCTGCTCAAAAAGCTCATGGGATATCTACGGCGAAATTGAAAAGCGATTACTTTTCCTGCAATACTAATTACACCTACTATGTAAAAAAAGTCCGTATTAGTGTCGCGCTTAAATTTCCGACAAAAGACGTTTTGTTGCAAATGGTAGGTGATATAGGATCGATTGAGTGTGAGCAGATGATTTGATTTCGTTATTGTAATGGGAAATTGATTTCACATTAACTGAGTTCGTGAAATATGTGCAAGGTAAAGAACTGTATCCAGTGATCACAATTAAGGTCGATAAAACTCCGTTTACTAGATTCGATTCCTATTTAAGGTAATTATAGTAGGGTGGGATCTTATGGCCGTATTGAAACACTGTTAGAAGGGCGTTAAGAACTTCCACAGGCACTATAAGTAGAATTTTGATACTTTAATACTAGATAAAGTTTCTTCATATGGTACAATTAGTGCATCTGTTCTAAGCATAACTCACTAATATAGTACAGTTACGATATCAAAACTAAAATTCAATTAATAAAATATAAAAACAGGGGTGGCAGGCATGAGTAAACAAGGAAAGGTTATCTCTTTCATAAACATGAAAGGAGGAGTTGGTAAAACAACCTTAAGTATTGGAATCGCAGATTACTTGGCTAGGTATGCCGAAAAGAAGGTTCTAATGATTGATATTGACCCTCAGTTTAATGCAACTCACTCATTGTTGGATACATATTTAGAAAATAAGAATATTGCAAAGAATAATTCTGACGAAGTTGAGATTATAGATGATCTACAAGTCGAACTATCATTTTCACAAAAAGTAGAGGAAGAAGAGAGTGATGAAGAAGAAATAGATTCTTTTTATAGTAGTGTATTAAAAGGAAATAAAACAATTTTCCAGTTATTCAAACCTCAGTTAGACGTTACTCATAGAGCTAACGTGCCTAAAGCCGAAGACATAATTATTAATGTGAAAGAGAACTTAGATATTGTATGCGGGGATTTGAATCTAGTATTAGCTAATAAAAGCAGTGACCATAGTCTAGTTAAGAGGTTACGGAATTTCATTGCCATAAATAAACTAAAGGAAGAATATGACTATATTTTGATTGACTGTCCACCCACATTAACAATATATACTGACAGTGCTTTATTAGCTTCTGATTTTTACTTAATACCAAATAGAGTTGATAGATATTCAATAATTGGAATAGACTCTTTACAGAAGGCAGTAAGTAGTTTAATAGAAGATGATCAAACCCCTTTAAAGTGCTTAGGCATTATATATACTATGATTAATAAGAAAATTAGTTCTAAACAACAAAAAATAAGAGAAGATTTTGAATCTAAAAAATCTGTAAATTCATTGGATATTTTTGACTCTGTAAGCCATACAGTGAACCATATTCAATATGGATATAGTGGTACTTTACCTACCAGATATAAATCATCTTTAGAGGATATTTCAGCTATAACTCTAGAAATGATACGAAAAATTGAGGCACTACAATAAACGCTGAAGGGAGGAGCTAATGTGGAAGAACTCATTATATATAAAAATGAATTGAAGAATTCTAATCCAGCAAGATATAAGGTTATAGGGATAGTTTCCAAAATGTTACTTTCGAGAGAGCTGTTCAATAAAAATGAAGAGATAATTGATTTTCTAAAGTATGTAATGGAAATTGAATTTAAAGAGTATGTTATTGCTTCGAGAACTTTAATTGTTGCTCGTACAGTTAGAGTAATTGAAGGTTTTTCGGATAAAGGATATTTGGATTGTAAAAAAAGATTGTACAAATACATTGATTCTAAAATCATTGATCCTAATAAAAAAAATATTTTTGATGGATGGTTATAGAATATGAAGTATGTGGGGATAGAAATTTGCAAAGAAGAAATAAATACTTTAATTCAGTATCTGGAGAATTATTCAATCAAACATAACAAAGGTACTTTTGATCAAATAACAAAGGAGTTTTATAGGCTCGTCTCTAAACAGATTATTTTTTTTAAATTTATGTTAGAAGCATATCCGAAAACCTACGCGATCAAAGTGATTATTTCTGACTTCCTTTCATTAATATTAAATGATTTAAAATCAGAAACAAGGTACTATTACTTAAACCAACGCTCTGTAATTGAAAATTATTTAAGAATGATATTAAAGAATGAAATGAAAATTACTCATATTACTAAGCAATCGTTTTTGGATTTAAAACAACAAAATGCAACGGAATTAAGTAAGATAGAATATAATAAAATTCTAAATGAGTATAAAATTGCTTGTTCATTTATTCACGGAGGCGACTATCTAAAAGTACATTTAGTAAGTAATTTTGAAGAATGCTTAGAAAGTAAAACCAAAATATCGGAAAGGCAAAGAAAAAGCCAGATATCCCAGTTCATAGATATGGTAAATATTCTGAATAAATTATTTTTAGTTAATAATACCGAAGAGATTGATAATTCTTTTCATAGGAACAAAGTGACTCTTGAATACTTAATGGGCAAAAGGTATATGGAGAAATTTTATCGAATCAAATGATATTGCAGAGACTTCAAAAGTTATAATAAACCACTCCATTTACTAGTTTAGCCTGAATATAAGTTCCCTAGGGAACTTATATTCAGGCTTTCTGTCGTAACCTAGGTAAAGGGAATTAAGGATTGGGGTGAAGTATTAATAAAGAATAGCTGGGAGTGTCTTTGACTTGACCATTAATTGATATTTATTGATACTGGAGATAAATACAGAACTAGGGGGCTGAACTCACTTGGGATTACTCGTACCATTATTATCGTCTGTTGTAGCACTAGGAGTCTTTCTTGTTCTTCACCTATTAATAGAGCCTAGAAAAGAAAGGCGTAGAGTGGCCCTTGAAAAACTAGAAAAGCTTTATGGTCCTCTCTATGCGTTAATTGCTGCGAGATATTTTGTAGCAGGAAGATTTCGCAAAGAAGTTACACTTGGTAGCATTAAGGATCATGAATTTTTGACAAAACGCTACATGGATCAATTCTTTTTAAATAATTCCGGATACGCCTCTCCTAAGCTTATTGCAATATGGTCCCAATATGCTTCAGGTGATATGGTAGATTTAGAGACTATACATGAACTGATCAGAACCATTGTAAAAGAGTACAATCATTTAAGAAAATCCTTAAAACTTGAATATGATGAAGGAGCAATGGCAACAGGTAGACCAGATTATATAGCACATGAGGACTTTAGATAGAACTTTCAAAGTGTTATTGGGTTCAGGAGTTGGAATGTTTTTGAAATCTTGATATTGGAGGGTAAACTGATGTATTTAGAATCAAGTGACTGGATAGCAGTAACAAATATGATAGCTACGTTAACATTATCAATTTTTGTGTATAAGGCAACTAAAAAGTCAGCTGATGCAACTGAGGAAACGAGAAAGCTGACAGAGGAATCAGTAAAGCTTAGTAAGCTGATACATGACATTCAGCAACAAGAGTCTTCAAAAATTAGAAATTCATTAAGAATACAATATACTGATATTCTTCAAAGAAAGACAGCGAAAATACTAAATTCAATAACTACCCATGATGCAATGAGGATTCATCAAGAAATTTCAAAAAATTTCGATTCATACCATCATGGCATTTCACCTGAAAATTTAGCTCTTAGTTTTAATGAAGAAGAAGTCGAGACTATTAACAATGCATGGACTATTCTAAACGACTACATAGACAATTACTATAGCATTACTTATAAAGGACAGGATATGGGGAAATTAGCAGAAAAGGCAGATGGGCCTATTCTGGCTTTTGAAGGAGTAAAATTCTTATTGCAAGATATAAGACGTAGAGGTATATAAAACCGCTTTGGAAAAATCATGGTTGCATATTTTATTCCGTAAATATAACAATTTAGAAGGAGCTAATTGTATTGAACAACAAATATATTATTAACTCAGTGTTGAAAATTCCCATTTCCTTAATTGAAGGCATCCCTATTGTGGGGCCTGTAATAGGATATGTAGTTGAGGATTATGCAAATCGCCAACTCTCTAGGCTAGAAGAAACAAGAGTAGGTGATGCTGCAAAGTATTGCATTGATAAAATTCAAAGGAAACAAATGCTCGGTTTAAAGCTAAGAAGAGATGATCGTTTCTTTGCCAATAATGAAAATTACCGTTCTGATGCTGCTGAGGTATTTGAAGGTGTACTTACAAAATGCAAAATAGAACATGAGCAAAGAAAGTCAAATTTCATAAGCAATATTTTTGTTAATGCTGCCTTTGAAGAAGTGAGTATAGGTCAGGCCAATTATATTTTAAAATTAGCCGCTGCTATGACATTTAGACAATTTTGTTTGCTTAAACTAATATTTGAAAATAGCGATAACAAGTATATGCTTCAATCAAAAGAAGTTGATAAAACTTATAGCTCCGAAGAGGCCTCACTAATGCAAGAAATATATGATCTTACTCAAATGGGACTTGTTCTTAAACTCATGCCAGAAGAGAATAAAAATGGTATTACCTATGATGAGTTAGAAAGAATAAAGGAAAACACTTTTAATGCCATGTTTGGATTGGGTGATATTGTACCAGGAAAAATGGTTGTTTCTCCTTTAGGAGAAGCTGCTTATAGATTGTTAGATCTTGAAGAAATTGATTATGTTGAAATAGAGCGATTTGTACTTCTTTTACAAAATAAATAACAAAATAATAACTATATGTGATTTCAGTTTGGGAAATAGTTGAATAGCTTTATCTCCAAACTCTGAAAAATGCTTTCTAAAAACATGTTAATGAGATTGAAATGAGTAGAAAAATAGATTTCAGAAAATGGCTACTATAATCCAGGAGGATTAAACAATGAGAGTAACGGCTTTACTTGGTGCAGGAGCAAGTGTTGATCTTGGGGGACCGCTATCAACACAATTAACGAGTATTGTTAGAGAGAAAAAACAAAATATACTAGACCAAAACAATAATTTTATTGATATTCCATTTATTGAAGAGATTGCAAAGGAACTTGACCAATATTTTGAGAAGGAAACTGCAAACTTTGAGGATATTTTTGCTACTTTAGAAGGACTTTATTCATATTGTACTGCTTGGAAATCTAGAACAGTTAAAAAGTTCAAACCCCATTTAGGAGCCTTTTTAAAAATTGATAAGCAAGCTTTTTTTAATGCTCCCCTTATATATAGGGCTAAAATAGATTTAATTCAAGAGGTTGGGGACTGTATAAACAACTATGAAGCTATGTTTGAGCCCGAAGAAAAGCATAGTTGGTTTTCCTCATTTTGGAGAAAATCGAATGAAATGTTTAAGTGGGATGTAGCAACTCTTAATTATGATAACTGTATTGAAAAATCTATTATTAATTATCAGGATGGTTTTGAATCAATTGATAGCAGTACAGTATATAAACGTTTTAATCCAAGTATTTTTAATTCTAGCTCTAATGAGAATAAAATATATCATTTGCACGGCAATATACTATATGGTTATCCCAGAGATACAAGTAATCGATTTGCTTTTGAAGACCAGCATGAAGATCTTTTTTTGTTTCCCGATTATAAGGATTCTTGTTCTACTTGGTTTAACCGTTCAAACTATGTTACTCAGTCACATGAGCAGATTACGATGGGGCCAATAATTACTGGACTAAGAAAAACGGATAAACTATTAACTTATCCGTATAGTAGTTATTATTCTGAATTTCAAAACTCTTTATTTAAAAATAATAACCTAATAATAATAGGGTATTCTTTTAGTGATGCACATATTAATTCTATTTTGGATAGAATGGTACGTTTCCATGGTGACAGCAGAAGAATTGTAGTTGTTGATTATTTTCCATATCGATCTGAAGAATGGATTCCAGAGCCAGGGGTACTGGGTTGGCCGACTCAAGGGATGAATAGCTTTTTTAGCAGATCATCAAAAGATTATAACTATTTAAAAAACTATAGCTATCAAGAAAGGATTATTTCTTCTGACCAATGTTTGCGCATCTATTTAGGCGGTGTAAAAAAGACATTTGAAGAGTACGGGGATGAGATTATTGAATTTCTATCGAGTTAAAAAATATTAGTTATAACTTATTAATTGGGAGTATCTCAATTACAGGAGCCGAGCAAGCGATCAAATGCAATGGTACAGAATAAAGAAGTTTTGTCTTATGAACAGAAAGGGAAAACCTTTCTGTTGTCGAAATATGATGTTGAAAGGAGGTGCAGGCTTTGGATAGAGATTCCATACTAGTTCTTGAAATTGTTAATAGCTACAAGTATAATAGTCAATTAAAAAGATATTCAGACAGACACTTTTTTAATGATAACAGTATCTTTTCTAGTATAAAATCTAAGGAAGATATTAAGAGGTATGAAAATCATGTTGTTACATGCTTAAGTCAATGCAATAAGATATATCCCCTGGAAAAAGAAGATATCATTGATTTAGAACAAGCTATGGGAAGGTATGAAATAGCTGTTAGAAAAGCGTTACAACTTTACAATAATGAAGCTTTTAAATCTTCTGCTGAAGAGCTCCAGGCACTTATTGATAAATTATTCTCTTATCATGAAGAAGTCCAGAATATTAGTTTCCGTAAAATGATCCAAGACTAAAAGCACCTCAAAGGGTGCTTTTCCTTGTCAATGATGAGAATCATCTCTTAGGATATATAATCTATCAATGAGAGAAAGCAGCAGTGAAACTGAAATGTATGGTCGGATTGATTTTTTTTGGAAATATGAAATAAAAGGGAAATGAAAATATAAAGGGAGAGAAAATATTTGAGTACAGAAATAGTAGGGAATTTAGTATCAGCTTTTGTAGGAGTTCTAGGAGTCTTAATTGGATCAACTTTAACGTATAAATTAAATCATCGTTCTGAAATGGTCCTAATAAGAAAAAAGATTATAATAGAGAAAATTCAAGAGACACAACATGGACTCTACGTCATGGCTAGACAATTTGGGAAGTTGACATTAGGGTTAGGACAAATTGAACATGAAAAAATAAGCAAAGAAGAATTTCTAAAAATTTCTGATCAGGTTCAAGAAGAATGCGGTACAATAATTCGTGCTATACGTGTAAATGAAGTCTTTCTTAAGGAATTTATATCTAAAATAAACCAACTAATTGATCAGACAAATGTATTCCATGATCTAATTTACGATGCTTATACTTTTCCTAATAGCCCAAGTAATAGAAACTATTCACATGATCAACTTTCATATGAACATATTGAATATTTGATTAATAAGGCAATTGAAACTGTCTTTGAAATTAAAAATGATTTGGATCAAAAAATTGAAATCGAGTTGCAATAATTTGACTGAGGTAGGCCTATTTTTTTGGACTTCTATAATTCAATTAACAATCAGAAATTATCGTTTTAAAGAACATATACTTGTATACCTGATGGGAAAAAGCTATAATATATACATATTTATTTCAACCTAAAACTCCCATTCGCTGGAGACAAAGGCATGTGTATTACCCTCGATCCTGCTGACTTTCTTTGGAAAGGAAGAGTGAGGTTAAAGCAGGCTAAAGTGATTGTATTCCCCACACTCTCGTTTGCTAGAGAAAAGGGAGAGAGTACCGAAAGGACTCTGGAAAAGATTTGTTAGGTAACTTGGTTACATGAGTAACGCGTATTTTAAAGCCGATTTTTGCATGGAGATTCCATGTAGAAATCGGATTTTTTGCGTTCATTTAAAAATTGAGAGGATGATAGCAATGTTCAATCTATTTAAAAAAACAGAAAAAACAGTTCAAGAGGAAGTTACTTCGTTTCTCCAGCAAGAGAAAGAACGTCGTAAAAAAGCAGAAGCCTTCTTGAAGATGATGCTGGATGTCATCCCTTATGTGATGGAAGAAGTGTGGGGATTGTCCGATAATAAAATTGCCATTGGTGATACAGTACAGTTCAGGTTAGATACGAAAGTGTTTTATGTTATGAAAAATAAAAGCACAGATTTGGATGTGCTTGATTTGCGTGGGCAAGCATTTTGGCAAAGCGTACAGGAAGTTATGAACTTTTCTCATGATCTGCTGGAAGATATTCAGCAGCGTGAAGCTGGCCGGAATCAACTGCTCTCTAGTATGGATCAATTGACCCAGCGCATGAAGGAAAGCTCTGTGGGCGTTCAAAAGCCATTTGCTCGAATGGAGCCTCAATTCTTGAGAACAAACTGATGTTACTTTGAAAGACTGATTTCTTCTGATGAGGAGATCAGTCTTTTTCTATGTTGTAGAGACGATTTGAATAAAGGAGGAATTTTAAATGGAATCCATTTTAAAAGATGCAGTCGCCGTCAGTGAACAAACAGCAGCAGATATTATTGGGCATTTAACCTGGGGTGGACTAGGAGAAATGCTCATCACACCTGATGATCTCAAACAAAAGCTCATTGCTTCTGGGTTGGGGGAAGGCTGGATGCCAAAAGAGATTCGGCTGCCGGATGCCTTTCGTCGGGCCACATCTGCTAAGTTCCGCAGACAAGTTTCTGATGGTGTCTATGAGAACTATCTGTTTCGTGAGGTTGCTTCAGATAAACTTGGCGTGCAGCGGAATCTTGTTCGTGAAACGGTGGATACACGAGGCAAACGCTTGGACTATGAGGGAGCTGCCGGAACTGTTCTGCTGGATAAAAAACAGGGCGTTGCGAGTTCAAGTCATACCTCAGCGATGGCAGAGCAGCTTGTGCAAAATGCAGTTATTCGGTTCGACATCTATAAGAATAGCTATGGCAGCAATACTCTTCGGACCGTCATGATGAATATCTTGAAAAGCATGTCTCCTACACCTGTTCGGGTTGCTGGAGGCGTGTATTTTATTCCTCGAAAATTTGAAGAACAATTGAGGTTCTACATCTCTTTCGTCAGGTCTTTAGAGAAAGGGGAGGCAGAAATCATTCCTCTCATTAATACCAAAGACATGAAGGGAATGGTTACGCGCAAGCTGTCCGAACACCTTCAGGACACCCTTGAGGCGTGTGAGGCTGGCGTAATTAACCAACTTAAGAAGAGTGAGTTGAAGGCCATTCTGCAAGATGCCAAGCGCGTAGTGGAGGACTATAAGCATTATGAATCCATTGTAACGGGTGATCTGCGAGATATGGAGAGCAAATGCCAATTAATTCGTTTCAAGGTGGCTGCTGCACTTAAGAATATGGCTGAGTAAAAATCAAACCGTTATTTCAATAACAGAAAGGATACAGGATGGAAGGACAAGCCTATTTGCAGTATTGGTCCTTAATTAGACAGGTGCTTCAGGATCACATTGATTTAGATAAGGTACGATACAGCCAGCATGCAGGTGAGCGCATGGAAGAGCGGGAAATCACGAAGAAGATGGTAGAATCCATCTTGTATCATCATGACCCGAAAGAAATGCATGAAGCTGGTAAATACCCATTTGGTGAACAGCCCTTTACGAACGTTGATCCAGTCCTGACCGTAGTAGGAACGTATAAAAATCGGACAATTGCAATTGGATTGGCTGTGAAGAAAAGAAATCAGAGTATTTTGTTTACGATTGTGACGGCTATGTTTCCCGAATACGGGCGACATGTAGAGTAGCCTTCAAATGCTTTCCTGCTTCGTTTTGGTGTATAATAGTTACAATCTAAAACGGGCGGTGAATTTCAAAAATGAAAGGAAAAAGAGACATGGTTATTAATAATGTCAGAACCCAAAATTTCCCCTATGAAGTGATTGATGGGGAAGAACACTACCCTTTACATTCAGCCGCAGTAGTTGAGAGTATTACAGGACAAATCCCAGATGAGGTGAAGGCTTCTGTAACCATCGACTATGAACAGATTCCTGAATCCTACTTTAAAAAGATCAAGCGTGAGTTGGGAATCCGTTCAGTTGATCCCGAGCAAGCTGCTGATCTTGAAAAGAAGCTACTGGAAGGGTTGAACAAAGAGGGAGCTTTTACAAATTAACATGATCCATATCATACAAACACAGAGCTGATGACTTCCACTACGGGAAGCGTCGGCTTTTTTTTAATTACTTAAAACTTGGAGGGATTCTTGTGAAAATCATGGATATTCAAAAAGAGTTGACGGTTCAGTTTGCAGAACGTGAGGAAGTCATTGAGGGTCTGTTGATAGCGATGATTGCTCGTCAACATGCTTTGTTGATCGGACCGCCCGGAACAGGAAAGAGCGCACTTGTTAGTGACTTGACCAAACGCATCACGGGAGCCAATTACTTTCAATGGCTGCTGACCAGGTTCAGTACACCAGAGGAGTTGTTTGGCCCTGTTTCTCTCAAGGAGCTTGAACAGGGGGTATACAAGCGGAATACGAATGGCAAGCTGCCAGAAGCTCATACTTCATTCTTGGATGAGATTTTCAAGGCCAACAGTGCCATTCTGAATGCGCTGCTGACGCTCATTAACGAACGAATATTCTACAATGATGGTGCACCCATGCCAGCTCCGTTGATGTGCCTGATTGGTTCATCCAATGAGTACCCGGAGGAGGGCGAAGGACTGGAGGCGTTGTTTGATCGCTTCTTACTTCGGTATGAGGTCAATTATATCGGAGAAGATCAAACCTTCATTTCTATGCTGAAGGGCTCCACATCCAATGCTGTCAGCATGACCATTGAGGAACTGTATGAGCTGCAATTTTTCAGTGACACCGTGACCATTCCAGATGATGTGTATGAAGTGCTGAGTAAAATTCGCCGGGATCTTCGTGACCAGGGCATTCGGCCTTCAGATCGTCGTTTCAAGCAGGCTCTTTCAGTAATCCGGGCGAAGGCTGTATTGCATGGTAGAAATCAGGCCGTCATAGAAGACCTGATGATTCTGAAAAACAGTCTGTGGGAGCAGCCGGAACAGCGAGATAAAGTAGCGAAGATCGTCAGAAATCATGCTCAGGATGCAGTGAAAACACGTCTGGAAGAGGTCGGAGCGGAAGTGACCGAAATTTTGGATAACCTGAAGAAGTCCAACAATTCTACGGACGAAGCCGTTGAAGCCACGAAGAAGATTAAAACACTGATTTCTGAGCTGCAAAAGCTTAAAAAGGATAATCCTAAGCGCACAGAGATTGATCAAATCATCGCTTCAACTCAGCAATCACTTAATGACATCGCCTCTCAAGTTCTGGGAGTGTAGTCTATGAGTGAGTTAATGAAAACCGTTTTAAATACAGACTCATATGACCGTAGGCGTTTTGGGCAGTTATTGGAGATGTCCGACAAACTTAAGAAGGTAGAAGAAGAGGGAAACAAGCTGTTTCCTTCTTTTCAGCCATTAATGGGTGACCTCTGGGCAGGGTTGTTTAAAATGAAGCCTGAGCTGCTAGAAGATGTCGGTGAAGACCTGACGATGAATCGGCAGCTTATGGAGAAGGTCATGTCAGATGAAGGATATACCGATTTTCGGGAATTCACTCGTTTGGATGACTTTGCTGCAGCTCTTGGAACCACGATATATAGCGAGACGGTTTTGAATTGGGTAGAAGAACAGACTCAGCAAGATCAGAATTTAGCAGATGCATTACAGCAGCTTATAAATGGAGAACAGGGCACTTCTCAGCAGGCCGCAGACGCGATGTCCGCAGCCCTAAGTCAGAATGGTAAATCACTATCCCGTAATCTCTCCAGAGCAGCACAGGAAGCTATGGAAGCTAAAGAGAACGTGAAGTCTCTTTTGGGTGGGATACAGGCAGGTAGTGGTGACGGGGATATAAAGAAGGTTCCATTGAAAGACCAACTGTTCCTAGCTGAAAAACTGAGCATGGATAAAAAACTCCGGGAGATTGCAGCTTGGTCCGGACGGATGAAGGTCATCGCAAATCGGAAGCAACGTTCGAAGCATAAGGATGCGATCAGTCGAAACGGGATTCGGCAAGGAAATGAGATTGAGCAATTACTGCCCATGGAGCTTGGAAGTTACGCCAGCCCTATTAGCAGAATGGACTTCCTACGCCGATATGCGGAAGGTCAAACTCTTCAGTATGATACGAAGGGGCACGAGCAACTTGGGAAAGGGCCTATCATTCTTTGTCTGGACCAATCAGGTAGTATGGAGAATCAAGACACGATCTCTAAAGGATTTGCTTTAGCGCTTATGAGTATTGCTCGGAAGCAAAGAAGAGATTTTGCTTGGATTCCGTTTTCTACACAAGCCAAAGAACCCACGATCTATGAACGCGGAAAAAGTAGTGTCCAGGATATGATTCGACTCGCTACAGTCTTTTTGAGCGGAGGAACAAGCTTCACAGCCCCGTTGACGAAATCTGCTGAGGTCATTAAACAGAGCCGATTCCAGCAAGCGGACATTATCTTTGTTACAGATGGTGAAGCTCATGTGAATGATGAGTACCTTCGCTACTGGAATGAGTTGAAAAAGGAAAAGGGATTCTCAGTTCTTTCCCTATTACTCGGTACGGAGTCAATCCAGGGAGTACAGGGGTTTTCAGACAGAGTTGTTAAAGCTTCTTCTTTTGAAGATGAATCTGTATATGAAGCTTTTGAAATTTGATGAGGAACAGGACAGAATCTTGCTGTCCTGTTTCTTTATTTTGAGGAGGACTATTCATGAAAAGATCCAGTATTCAGCGTACAACAAAAAGCCTTTTGAATATGCGGGAGCGTATTCGCTTTGATCTCCCGTTTCAGCGCAATAGCGTGTGGAAGAATGATCGTCGTTCCTATCTCGTAGATTCAGTTATTCGAGACCGTTATATCCCCAACATTCTTGTTTGGGATAACGGGGATGGTTACATCTGGGTCATTGATGGAAGGCAGCGTTGGGAGTCTATTTTCTTCTTTAACGATGGTGATTATAAGCTGAGTAAGGGGACAGCGGATTTCAATGGTGAAACCATTGCTGGTAAGCGATACGATGAATTGTCTTCTGAATCACAATTTGAATTCCTTACCTACAACTTTACGGTGACCGAATTCCGTGAGTGCAGCTTTGAAGAAGTGGAGGAGATGTTCTACAGGGTAAATCAATCCGTTCCGTTGACTTCTACGGAGAAGACGAGAGTCAAAGTAAGTCCTGCTGTTCGTGAGGCAGTGCAGGAGTTAGGGCAGCATTTGTTCTTTGAGAAGATCGCCTTTACCAAGGCAGATCGCAATCGGTATGTGGATGAGCAACTGATCTGGCAGTTCATTGCTTCAGCTTCCAAACAAGACATTGATTTTGGGGGAGCGAGTCTGAATCAGTTCATATCAAACTTGGATGAGGTCCCAGCTCCAGTAACAGGGCTAATTGAACACAAGATTGACTTTATGGACGCTGCATTCCGCAATTGGGATCATGTCCAACGTAAGGTGCTAAAAAAGGTTCATGTGGGTAGCTTATTTCAAGTGGTGGATTTTGCACTTAAACATTCGTGGTCTGAGGATCAATTTGGATCATGGGCAGAATCATTCCTAATTGACCGATATTCCGTCGATAGCTCATATGGTCAGCTTTGCCAAAAGGGAGCTACTAGCAAAGGATTTGTTGCTAAGCGCTTGAGTCTGATGTCAAAGGATATGGAGCAGTTTCCTTTGCAGATGGAATTGCCGAATCCATGATTTAGGGGAAGGATAATGGGAGAGTGGAGAGTCGTTGCACGGTGACGTGTACGACTCTTTTTTTCATACAACGAACGGAAATGTAACGAATACTGAAATACGGAGGAAATTCTAATTGAGGTCATCTACTATAAATCCCGGACATAGCAAGGTGCTCTATTAACGGCAGATCAAGTCAGTATTTATTAAGGCGTGTTCTGCCGCTGCTATTGTTCAACTAACGTTCTCCTACAGTTAAAAGAATAGTTACGATCCATTAAATCGATAATGGAACTATGTTCTAATTCTACAAAGAGAACTCAGTGCTTTCTCATTATTATTTTCTCAGGAAATCCGCTAAATATATAAAAAAAGGACTCTGAAACATAGCCGTGCGATCGTAGTACTTCTTCAAAATATTCAGCTTTTCCAACTTCTCGAGCAATCTGCATGATGATTTCTATTATTCGCTCATGAACATGACCAGGAAAAATATGCATTTTTTTTGTGCGTTCTAAGTACTCCTCAAAAATTATACGATTGTTTATTTTTTGGGTCATTCCCCAATTGTACAATTCTTTAGAAGATTTCATTATTTCGGCAGCTGCATTTCGTAATACTACTCGCTTCCATACCTCTGCAAGATCATTACAAGTTTCTTTTCCCTTTAAAACTTCTAAAATGTATTCAAAAAAATTATACATTAATTCAGCATTTTCTTTCACGTTCACAGGAATCAACGTTCCTAACACTGCGTGTGCCCCAGCTTGTAAGAACGCATCGCTAATAGTGTAATCTCCTTTTCCCTTTGGAGCAACATGGCAAGCACTAAGAATAACAATGGGAGGTACATTTTGAGTCCAGAGAGGCATCCAGAATTCATCACCAACGCATATTCCTGCTATTCCTTCGGCTCCATACATTCCATGAGCCGAAATTATTAAACAATCAATTTCGGTTGTTTGCATAAGTATAGAGTTTAATTTGTCGATTGAATCACATTCTTTGTATATAACTGATGTCAAATCACTATTTTGTAATAAATGATGAAGGGTCATCCAGCCTAAGTTAGAAGCATTTCGAATTCGGTCTTTTATAGGTAGACATTCAATGATTAATACCTTAAACGGTCTGCTAGTATTGATATAGTGCTCATCTACTCTTCGAAGACCGTGCTGGAAAGCCATTGTTAATGGTGTTATGGGTCTGTAAGAAATTGATACCATACAACATAGAGGATCGCTATATCCGGGCAAGATAGCTAATCCTATGGGAAAGTCTGTGAAAGCTATAATTTTTGTGCTATTAGCAATGAATGTTTCAATATCATTAGAGCCCATAACTTTCATAATTTCTCTACCAAATCGTTTCATAATTCTTCTTATATAAAAAGAATTTTGCTTATCATAGTGAAAATGTTGTTCAAGAGTAGCTAGATCTATGAATAATTCTTCAGATAATTTTTCACCTTTTAACCAAACTCCTCTAGAAGCAATAGCACTATAAATGCCAAAAAAATCAATTAATTTCTCTTCATCCTCATTTATATACTTAGCATGTGTACCATAGGTTAACCTTTTATTCGGTCCTCCTGGTAAAGTTAATACCATTTCATAGCCTAAAATATTTGAAAGTTTATGTATCCATTTATTTATCTCTTCGTCTGAAAGTCCACCTAAATCGTGTCCCAATTGATTGTAATAAAAAAACTTAGCCATAAGGATTCGTATTGTTTGAGCTCTAGCACTAAAAGAATAGTTTGATTCTCTCAAATGCTCTTTTAAACCTTTTGTATCATTCAACTGGTTTGATAGAAAAATATTTGGAAGTAAAGAAAGCTCATCTCCATTAAAGAGTTCAGTTTCAACGTTAAGATGCTTTTGAGTCGGGATTGAGAATTCATTCACAGCTTGATTTTTCAATGTTCCCCAGTGATAAATAAGAAGTTCATTAGATAAGTCTTCAAAATTCACACAGCCTAGAGTAGAAGGATAGTTTTGGTTAACTAAACAGGCGTCTTCATAACAAGATGCCTCAGTTATATAGAGTGTAGGAGTCTGCTTACCAAGTTGCACAATATCAAGCGCAGTAGGTTTTGAAGGAATAATTCTAATATCATGCTGTAAAAGTACACTACCCTCAAAAAAAATACTTTCTTCTGTCTCAAAAAGATCAAATCCTGTTCTGGGCAAGTGAATGCAATAATTTAATGCACTTGTGAGATCAGCTAATACTGATGCATACAGGTGCTTAGTAGCTTTTGAATCCCTTTCCTTGGTTGCGTCATATACAATTGCATAGTTGTATAATAAGTCTTCTATCATTTAGTAGACCCCCAAAAATATTTGGATTTTAAGTTTAATCGTTGGCCAATGTATCCATTACTCTTCACCACGAGTCACTGATATGGTTATTTATTGTTTAAGAACTTCCTCAAGCATCGGTAATCGCATATGGCCGGTTATTGTTCCACAGGTGGAATAGGAGTGCTTCTTATTGATCGCCTCAACATAAGCATAGCTCCGCTCCCCTGATATTTCCTATTACAGGTCTCTCAGCTCGTATTGCTTGCCGTAATTAAGCGCAAATGGTAGATGAGAGTTGCAGACGACGACTTATATTTTTCCTAATTTAGTGTAAGTAGGAACTGTATAAGATATAGTTGTCCCTCATTACTTAAGGTCTAAGTTAATTTTACAAATAAATCAATCTGGGGTTTCAGTGTCGAACGCTGCTGGAGCCTGTTAATAGTTATATACACCAACATAATAGAAAAATAGTGTCTTTCTATCAGACGTTCTAATATTTCTTTTAGCCACTTTTTCAAACTCAACGTTACTTTCATCCGTTTCCACAAGAATACAAATTATATTGAATAATTTGTGGAAAATAATAAAATCGTTCCAATATTTTTTTGTAATTGCTATTTGAAGGAGTATACATCACAGAGGTTTTACTAGAAAAATAATTTGTAAAACCTATCTGTTTTTAGTATCTAACTTCTTCTCAGCTTCCAAAATCCAGAGATATGAGCCTTCAGTTTTTTTCTTTTTTACTATGCTGTAAACAATACCACTTGGGATGAAATTAAGCTGCAATTTAGATTCGTTAAAATCAATTTCGTAAGCTTCTATCTGTTCATTACAAGCTAAAAAATTGATATCTTTTTGTTTGCTATTCTCAATTTTAATATAAAAAGTTCTGAATTCACTTAGCAATCTATCAAATTTCTTTCTAACATCAATTAGATTCTGTTTTCTTTCACTTAGGAATTCTAAAATAAATGAAATTAATGAAAAGACGACTAGGCCGTATCCAAATATAATTTGTAGCTTTAAATCAAGTTTATATAATGGTGTTAACTGAAAAATGCTGATCAATAATATTATTGCACTTATTACACGTGGGGCATTTAAAATTAGAACATAAAGTTTATATTTTTCAGATTCCATTGCAACCTGTTTACATAATTGAATAAGCCTTAATAATGCTTGTCTATTATTCATTAGATATTTCCTCTTGATTACTTAAAGATTCATTCTCTACATTCTCAATATATCCTTTCAATTGCATTGATATTATTTGGCTGTCTTCAAATAAATCATCGTTATTAAGTAAATATTGCTCTATATTTTTCAGGAATTCATAATATTCTATGCAATATTTATTGCTTTCCATATCTCTACTATAGAAAAGTCGTAAGGATTCAAGAGAAAGTTCTACTGTTTTATCACGAAGCGGATCTTCTAGTACTTTTAAGAAGTAGGGCAAATGTTCTTTGCCTATAGTTCTCCAATCGACTTTAAAATACCTGATTTCATTTTGAATTTCGTCAATTTTTTTTGCGAATATTTGCTTGATTTCCGCATTAGGTCCAATGAGCTCTATTGAACTGATTTCTCCAATATAATTATCTCGAATTCTTAGAACGTTCCATCCTCGATTGAGGAAAATATAAAGAAATTGGTTTTCTTCTCGTTTTTTGTTTGTTTCCATAATTGTAAGAAATGTCACTAAGAAAGGAATAATGATTCCTAAAAAGCGTTGAGCAATTACGACTATTTGGGCTAATCCTGTGAAATTAAGATTTGATGAAAACTGAAAGTAAATTGATGCACTATAAAGGAAAAGTTCTAGAAATAGTAGATTTCTATTTTGAAGATATTGACTTGGATTTTCGAGAGTAACATTTTTGAATTGAATATTTTCAAATTTTAAAATGTTTGCATTTTGGCTGGCAGATGCCACCGCTGCTTGGAAATCAATTGCAAATAAAAATGAATAGATGAAAAAAAATAATATACATGTTATTAGAGAGAGGAGGAAATAGCGAATTAAAATACTATTCAAAATTTTACGATTTTTTTTAAACAATAGTCTAGAGAACATGTAAATGAAAAGTAGAAATAAAGGCAGAAATATTATGATGATATCTAATAATTGATTGTTCGTCATTCAGTTTCATCCTTTGATATTATTTTTTTAATAGACGGATTTTATGTGCGTTAATTTTTGTAGAAAGAACTATTACAAAAAACAAAATTAAGTGGAGTGTGAAAATTACACATGGTATATTTATCCTAATACTTTTTTCCTAATTTGAGAAGGCTTTAATCTCTACAAGATGTTCTACACATTCATTTTTGAACAGGTGAGACTGAGCTATTTCTAGAATACAACAAGCGATTCAGTACATTTGAATACTTTCTACTATGAGTTAGACTCTGAGCCAGAAAATAAAGGGGGTTAAGAAGCTTCTTCCGTTTATCAAGGAGTGAGTATTTACATAACAAGAATTGCTATTAGGAGTGAGATATTTGACAAGGTACATAGCTAGTTACATCAATGGGAATCCAATCTGCCAAAGAGACGTAATTGTTCAGACTGATGATAAATTGATTGAGAAGCGTGAAATACTACGAGTTGAGTTGAACAAATTGGGGGATAAATCAGTATCCGTAATAATGATGAATCCTTCAGAGGCTGATTCAACTCAATCTGATGTAACAGTTAATAAAGTTATAGAGTTTTTTGTTAAGCCATTTCAGCGCCCATTAAATGAACGGAACAAAAGGATAGCTGGTGTTAGGTACGTAAACATCCTGAACCTACTGCCTATATATAATCCAAATTCGAAGGATTTAAATAACCATCTCGAAATAATTATCGATGAGCATTCTGATGAATTTTTGCAATTATTACTCGAGTCTAATATCCAGTTAACGCTAGAAACAATAAGAGCATCAGATTATGTTGTATTAGCGTGGGGTATGCCTGAAAAGTTCCCTCTGCCGTTGTATTTTAGTTTAGCAGCGAAGGTACTGGAAGAAGTTATTGATTCACCTAAGGAGTTTTTTGTATTCAGAGTAAGAAATCCTAAGAAATCAAGATACCATTTAACTGGGTACTTGAATCCACCGCATCCATCCCGTTGTAAACTGCTCAGATTAGTACGAGTAGATGTCGATGGGTTTCTTCGGATAATTCCACGAGCTTTAAATATCTCGAATGAAAGCGAGGTGCGATGATTAAATTTATGGGATAATATAAATACCCTGTTGAAACATAGGCAATTCATCTCGATCATGATACTTGACCAAATGTAACTGACGTGAACAAAAGTCGAAACAGGGGATGTAAGAAGCTGTAAGAAACCGGAGAAGGATAGTTATTTCGCTCATAAGAAGAAGCGTTGGATATTTATCAAATAGGTTATATACACGAAATAGCATTAATAGATTGTGGTCACTTCAAATAGTAGCAGTATTGGCATATAATTTCGTTTTCAGGGAGGCGCTAACATTGTCGAAGCTCGACTACATAATTAAGCTTGTCTATCCAGACTGGGTAATTGATGAACATAGGTCTAAACGAATGGGGTTCAATGGCAAGTACAAAAAATTCAGTTTTCCAATTGGGGCTAGAATGTTTGTTTATTTAACTGATCAACAGTTGATCATGGGCATTAATACAGTGACAGGGACTTGGAAAGACGGTGAGGTCTTTGAGTCCAGACCGGGCTATCCAATAAAGCTTCCGGTTAATATGGACTACGAAGTACCTAAAGAGGGGCAAGGACTTCATATCAAAGAGATACAAAGAATCGTTCCATTATTTCAGCCGCATAGGGATATGAGCTTCTTTCCATTGACGGAGGATCAGTATATTTCACTAGAGAAGATGCTAAAGATAAAAATCAGGACACTGTAGAAATTGGTGGATAAGAATAAAAAAGGATAAATGAGGTATGAATACTAATATTTACTGTTTTACATGTACCAAGTAGGGGATTTTCAATCATTCTTTGATCACTAAATAACAACTGCTTAATTACATATCTTCAAATACTTGTGTTTAGTAAAACTGTATAATATCTAATTCTGGGGGGGGGGGGAAGTGAATGAAAGCATCGGAGGACTTCATCAAGCAATTAGAATTATTATATGAACAATACGAACAGGAAGTAACGGAGAAACTGAAATCTGGTACTCTTAAAGGCACTACCGCAAAGACTTATTTGACCCACTCCATTAATTTTGTCAGATGGTGTCGCGATGACTTCGTACCAGGGGATAGAAACAAGTAATGCAACCATGTTTAACCGCGCCTCGGCTAACAACATTTTGTTAGCCTTTCGAAATCATCTGCAGGCTGCAAAACCATATGCTAGAATGGAAAAAATACAACATATGAAGGTTTTGATATGTCTGTTTCTGATAGGAAAATCGTTTTCAAGTTAACGCAAACAAATGGGTGTTCCTTCTCTACGATCAAGGGAAAGCAAATAATGTTTCAAGGAGTGCGAGGCGAAAAGCGGATCGTTGTTTACACACTGTACTCCAAGATCCGTACAGTCGGTAAGGGTTGGTTCGACATACAACAAGACAGGTCGAGCTCTTGGACGATGCGGACATAGCAGTATTATCAGTTTGATTGGAAGGCGGAAACATCTATTACGTATATTTCAAAGAACTACGTAAAATAATGATTTTCGATCTTCAGATTGTGAACTCAAATGAAGGTCAGCATTGGAAATTAATTATAAATTGGGGGAAATAACATTCAGGTAAGAGATTGCTGGGATAAGTTTCAAGCAGTACCTGAACGACTGATATCATAACTATTTTAGGTAATGGGTTGATCAATTTGTTCTTTGCATAGTGGTGAAATGAAGAGCGCATTTCAACTCTTGGGTGAGCATGGGAACGATATTAGTTGTAGTGTCATCTTGAGAGTGACGCAGTGTCTCTCATTCCAAATCAATCTAGGGCTTCATTGGCTAACGCTGGTGGAGCTTTTTTCTTATTGATAAGGAACAAGCGTTTAGATATACAAACGTTCGTGTAAGGGGGGTGAAAATTACTGCAGGTCTAAGTGTTGAAATAATCTATGAAGACGGGTCCGGCAACATCACGCAGCGCAAGATTGCTGTTCGTGGGGTTTGTGATGGTTTTATCCAAGCGACTGACCTTAGCAGCAACCAACCCCGGACATTTCGAACAGAGAACATACTCGCCTGGTCACCAATCAGTCAGACAGCTTAGGAGTTGATATCATGGGGAAGAAGCTTCAGGGGAATGGGTTATTCGAAAGCTCACGATTTATGTTGCCGGAGCATGCAGAACGAATGAGACAGCATTATATAGAAGAAACTCGGAAATCTAAGCCGATCTTGGATGCTCAAGAGATTGAGCAAATTGAACAAGCGCTTGTGAATTCGTACAACCGGCGTGTGCCTGTCGAACTGAAGGTATTTGATCCGTTTGAGGACGTTCGATTGAGTGGAGTGGTGACAGCTTTAAATACGTCCATTAGGGAAATTAAGCTTAGGCAGGGTGAGGAGGATTACAAGTGGATCAAGCTTAGCCACATCATGGCAGCGTACATATAGTAAAGGCGAGGAATATATCTGGGCTCTTTCATGTTATAATTTGGCATATACGAGGAGGGTTATATATGAGGATTTGGCAAGTAAGTGCTGGTGAAAATACTTTGAATATTGATATTCAGGATGAATTAGATCCAGAGATAGATTCTTTAATACGTAGTATCTCTTTTGGTGAACAAATCAAATATAAATGGGGGCCCCTTAAAGTTCTATATAAAAAAGATAAAGGAAAATACACCGATTTTCCTAGGTACGCCCCTGGCAGATTTGTTATGAATGATAAAGCTTTATCTGTACTGAAGCCCTTGATTGCTGATTTGGTGGAGATACTTCCTTTAAGAGATGATAAGTATAACTTTTACTTTTGCAATGTAATTAATATATTGGATTGTGTTGATAAAGAAAAGTCTGTCCCTGTAATTAGTTCCGTCACGAATAAAGTGTCTTCATACGAAAGTATGTATCTCTACAAAGAAATGGTTGTAGGAAGCGAAAAGAGACATATCTTTAAAATCCCGGAGTTAATAAGAACTAGAATTTATGTATCCGACGAATTCCGTGATGCTGTGTTGAAGGCTGGTCTAAAAGGGCTAAACTTTGACATAGTGTGGGATTCAGAGTTCACGAAAGAAGATGAAATTGCCCAGCAGGAGAGATATGATAATTATTTGGCTGAACTTGAGAAGAGCAAGGGAGTCGAAATGGATTGGAACACAGCTATGGAGCTTCTTAACGAAGGTAAAGCGGTAGCTAGTGCTCATTGGAAATTGAAAAAAGATGAAAACAAGGAGCTTCTGGTAGGGCGATTAACCTATGACCTTGATTATGAATTTGCAAAGCTAATCTATATTCCTCCTATTCTTTTGGATTTGAAGTGGCATGAAGTCGAACGGGGCGTTTAGACGCTCTAATCAGTCGCGTAGCAGTGATAACTTTATTTTTCTGCTTTTTATTAAAATAGCAGTGTTTTTCCATAAAGAAATGAGCCGTCCTGCTAAAGATAACGGCTCATTTCTAATGACCTAAGTCTGACTGACCGCTCTATTAGCGGTAGTTGTACACAGGGATCGGTTGCAGCCGATTCCTTTTTCTATTTATGCGGTAATCATACAGGCAACGTGACTGCCAATACAAATAATGTGTTCATAAACTTAGTAAGCAGCAGTTATTTTGTCATATTTCTGTGGAATATGGAAATAACACATGGTATATTTATCCTATTACTATTTACCTATGAAATAATATGCAAGGATTGCTAAAGTCCTGTTATGATGTTGCAAGGTTTGCTTTATTTAGACTTGCGACAATAGTTTGGGGGCTATGAAGAAATGATCAATGGTGCCTACTATTTTAGTAAACAGATAGGATTTAATGCAGTCTAAAAATTTTTGTTAGCTTTAGTTGGCTGGGTTCAAAATAAATAAAAATATCAGCAGGAGTGAATAGAATGAAAAAAAAGTTAATGCTTATCTTTGTGTCATTCGTATTTTTGACAATTTGTTCCCCACATTCAAAAGTGGAAGCCAAGTCAAACATTGTTCCCGATGACGCCTATGTCTCATTTGAGGTAGCGGTTTTTATAAATGGTAAACTTCAAATTATGCCTGAAAAAGCATATGTCATAGAGTCTGGCGTGAAATATCCTGATTTGTATCTGCCTTTTAAACTATTAACGAAAATTAATGATATCACTGTTAATTATTCTAAGCCTATAACAATTCAATCGAGTGCAGGTGTTTTTCCTATAGATCAGACGAATTCCGTTTTGTATGAAAATAAGACTTATTTGAGTCTTGAACAATTTTATAAGATGACTGGCTTTCAAGGTAAGCGTGATTTTTGGGCAAATTCAGTATTTTTGTGGAACAACGAAGAAGGAGAACTGAAATCCAAGGAATTAATGAGTGAGCTGGATAAAATATCAAGTGATAATATAAAGTCTTATATGGGACAAAAAGTTTATCTCTATGATGGAGAAAGAGTTGGTTGGGTTACTGAGATCAATTATGGCTCTGAATATGTTACCAATATGACGATCGTTCTCAACAATGGGAAATATGTAAAGAGTAAGGTTATTAATGAGCATTTTAATGATTTTTGTAGTTATTTTGAATTTGAAATAATTGACGGCCTCTACGCTGGAAAGTATTATTGGGCTGATAAAATTGAATTACCATCATCTAACCCGTTACAACACCTTGAAAAGGTATATTTCAAATCAGTGAAAATTAAAGGTAAGAGTTTAATTATTGAAGCGAAACGTGCAAATGGAGCGAATCAAACATTCAAGCTGCCATTTATATATGAACCTTCAGATCCAATTAAAAGCGGCTTTTATATTTCCAATCCCAAGGCTCCATATCCCGGATGGTCATCTGCGATATGGAGCAAGATTTCACAGCAGAAGATTTCTACAGGTATGAATAAAGACCAAGTTTATCTTTCATGGGGAGAACCTGATGATGTAAATTCATATACAAGCAGCTCGCTAAAAATAGAACAATGGGTGTATGGAAGAACGTATTTACACTTTTATAATGGCAAACTTGAATCGTGGACAGAATTATAGGATGAATTAGTGGCAAAGCAAAAGACTCGGCTATCAATCAGATGGCTGAGTCTTTTGTTATGTACACCACCCTGATAAAGATACACTCTTATACCATAAAGTGGTATTATTGCATAGAGAAATAATAACAGGGACTAACTTATTGATTATTTGTCTACCTTCATGCTTTCCCTGATAGTTGTCAACATTTGAAGGGGTGGTTATCTTGAATCTTACAACCACGATACGCTCAGAAGTAGAACAATTTATGGAACGTGAACAATTGAAACTTAGTGATTTGGGTCGGCTGACAGGGTTGAATGTTGGAACACTCAGCTCTGTAATTACGGGTGGTAAAATCATGGCGATTAACCAATTGGACAGAATTACTAGCGCGATGGGGCTCCCAGAAGGACATTTTTACGATACTTACATACAAGATAACTTAACAGCTAACCAGCCCAATTGGAGACGAATAAAACCATTTATATTCAGATGCGCCCAGTTAGACAAAATGGAGTACATTCGGCAGGTTGTTAGTTGGATGTTGGAGAATCCGATATACTGCACCGTTTTGTTTGATGGAGCAGAGGAGCTTCTGCAGGAAGGGCAAAAAGACGCAGCGGCTTTGGTCTATGAAGCTGTTGCAGTAACGGAGCGTTCCCAGCATTCTGAACGTCTTGCACTCTGCCAATATCGTTTATTTACGATTAGGATTAGTGACGATCAAATGCAAAACCTTCGTATTGCCGCACAGTTCGAGCCATACGTAGAAAGATTGGATGAAATTTTACAGCTTGATGCACTAAAGGATTTAGCCAATTTATATCGCTCTCTACGTAAATGGGACAAGTTAGATGATTTCGCAGAACGTATGGGAACCAAAGCGAGAACGAATTACTTCTCAGAACGAAGAAAAGTCGTTAGTGACGAAGATTCGCATCATAAACTAAGCAGACCGCTATTTGTATATATTGCATACAGCGACTTACTTCGCGGTGAAGTATGCCACGAGCTAGGAGACTATCAGCAAGCTCTGCAATTCATTTCAGGTTACGCTGATCTGGACTGGGTTAAGGAGAGCGATGAAGAAACACTTCATTGGAAGGGGTTATTCAAGGAATGGGCAAAAACCAATGCCTACGTCACAAAACTGTTTTCTGGAGATTTAAGTGTTCTAATGGAATATGTATCTTATATAGATACTCAAAAAGATGACATTTTGCTGTCATTACTTAATATTGCCGAACTAGCCAATCATTTTAATATTGATGCAGCATACATTTTCAAACACTTTGCACCTGAAATTAACTTGTTAATGGATAGTGAAAATATACCAGGAATGAATAATACAAGATTAAAGTCGGAACGGCTTGCACGTCTATTCTATGAACTGTCTGAATACTATCTACATAAAGGCGAATATGAGATTGGTTATATGTATTTATTAAAAAGTTTGGCAAAATCAACTACGATTAACTATGACACAATTGTTGTTAAATGTGTGGGGTTATTTGAAACGTTTAGGAAGTATGCCAGTACTGATACGCAGTCAGACTATCAAAAACTATTTAAAGAGGTGCATCAAAGTGAAAAAAAGAATCGTGTTACTTCTAACCGTCTTTAGTTTAATATTTACGTGTGGAGTTTATGTGCCAGGAACAGGGTACCAAGTGCAAGATCATAAGGGTGAAGCTTAACAATCAAGATCACAATCAAAGTATTTGAGTTTGCTCTACATAGTATAAGTGATTAAAGTTTCTTACAAGTTGAGGTAACCAGTCGAAGGAGTTGAAAACCGCCGACTGGTTATTTAAGCTGATACAAATTGAGCCGACTGTGTCAGTTCTCAGTGTGTTGTACCAACGGACAAAGGGTACTCTGCATACAGAGGGCTCCTGCTATCATTCCTAAATATGTTCTATAAGAGTCGTTATATAATCATCTGTCATTATAAATTTGTGTAACAATGAATAATAGCATTTTTCTGTCGTTCAGCTTGTTGGTAGCATTCCTCTGCTTAATCTACATGCCCGTTCCTCATCAATAATCCCTTGGTTTCTGTCTTCAGTCACATTTCATAGGCGCTTGAATAATACGCACGATCCCATGGATCACTTGCTAAACGTTACAGATTCCCCAGCAGACCTTCGAGACTATACATTTACCCATTTTAATCTCATGCCTAACAATCCTTATAGCTATCCATATCATACTGAAAAGCCTGCAAAAATGCGTATGGGTATTTCACGAATGTGAAGGCACAACAGACTAATTTCAAACATTAGCCTTATAGTAAAAATTAACTATTATAATGTAAAATTACATTGTATTTAAAATAGAACAATTCATAGGATTTGTTCACTTGATTCCAATTTTTATAATATGATTGCATCTTCACATATCAATCTGGAAAAGGCAGTGAGAGGCAGCAATGAACAGATCACAAGCCATCGAGCATTTTGAACAGAATACGGTGATCCCACAAGTGCAAGATATGCTTCAACGGCTTGAATCTTACTATCAGCTACATAAGTTCCAGCTAGCCCAGTCATTCTGGGTTTCCATAGAACAGATCATTGCAGGATATGAAGCTTTGCAGGAACAAGGGCAGCAAGATGCGCTTGGTTATATTACATTCTCTCTTCTACGAACATCCATGCTCAGGGGGCAGAGTCTCTACTTGGTAGAAGCCTCGAACAGGCTCTGGTTCCTTGACGAACAGGCGTACTCTGCGTGCTATGACGGGGCCTGGGCCTATAGCTTCTTGAAGCCATTAGAGACAGAGCTGTTGCAGACGGCCAAAAAGTATGCTGGAGCGATTGACCCGACAGATGTGCAGCGATGGATCATGAATACAGCAGCATTCGTCCATCAGTACGTGCTTGCATTAGCCCGCTATACCTTGCGACATCATGAAGATCAACTGATGTACAGATTGGACCGTGTCCGACTTGAGCGTGAATGTGAAATTCGCGTTGGTGAATATCGGGATCTGAGCGAGATTGTGTATAAGCTAGATCGCAGAGAGCGCTCTGCAGAAGAGCTAGGGAATGAGCTGTCAGGCAGACATGAATTTGCGTATTCCGGTGAGGTGTTCCGTGATGCCGAGCTGTCGCAAGGAGATTACACAGGAATTCATTTGTACTATAGCGATCTGCGTGGAAGCTCATGCAGGGGGAGTCAATTCACGAATGGCTATTTAGTAGGGTCTCGCTGGGATGAAGCGGACTTATGTGATGCGGATTTCAGTCAGGCATTTCTGGCAGAGGCGAGCTTTAAAGGGGCAGACCTGCGTGGTGCGTCTTTTCGAGGTTGCATAGGAACGGCAGGCTTATTGGCGGAGAAGCACTGGGAACGACCTGGCTATGAGCCGGTATGCTTCACAGGTGCTAATCTGGCGGGGGCAGATTTTACGGGCGCTTGGTTGCCCGGTGCTGATTTTCGGGGAGCCTTGCATGTGGATGAGGCTATGCTTCAAGGGGCCTGGCTGGAAGGAGCACAATTCTCTTCAGATGTATCTGAGGGATTCGAGCTGCCCAGCAAGACAGCAACGAATAGGAAGCTGGTGGAATCATGAAATATTGGATTGGCAAGCCGGAGCACAGCATTGTGTATCCGGCCATCCCTGTATGGGATGAAGAGGCGAATGGAGAGGACTTGAGTCTCGCGGATTGGACACAATGGCCAGAGTCCAGTGCAGCCCAGTTCCGCGTGCGAGGCCATGATCTTACGGTCTACCCTGATCTGATGCTTGGAGAGCTGCTGCTCGTGTCCGATTCCGTGCATGAACTGCTGCGCATCTATATGCCACAGCTATTCAGCCGGATGGCGCTGCTGCGTGATCTGGATCGAATGGAGCAGCGGCTCTACTGGCTTGTCCAGCCTCCACTTGTCGATGGTATGGGTACGCGGAGCGAGTGGCAGCTTGGAGGTGGGCTACAAAAGCTCGTCGTGAATCAGCAGGGGATGCAACAGCAGCCTTTGGCGCGATTGCGGGGATTGCGTGAACCTTACCTCATCCTGGAGCTTGCGCTTGCAGAAAGTATGCTGCGTAGAGGATATGTTGGTATGCAACTGGAAGAGGCTGAACTGCAGTAGAAGCCAATGACGAATAGCCAATCAACAAGAAGGAGGAGTATCCATGGAACATCTGGAGAAGAAGCACCTGGATGAAATGATGGTTAGCCTGCGCCAAATCCAACAGGAGGAGCCAGCGGAAGACGTTGAGGGCCTTGAGGATCTGGAGATCGCAGAGGCAGAAACATTAGAGGAAGTTATCGCACTCGGGGAAGCTTCAGAGCAGTCGCTGAAGGGAATGCGTCGTGTAGACGGAGAGATTCTGATGTTCGCAGAACGTCTGCTGCTGGATGGACGAGTAGGGATGACGATGCCAGTTACATTTCATGAGATGGCACCGGAGCTCAAGCAAATGAAGTATCCGTCCGCCCATCGCCCATCTCTGATCCTGACGAATCAGGAGGGGAGCATCAATCTGGCTTTGAACTGGATCGACAGCGATGTCGGCTCCCAGGATGTAGAGCAGCTCACGACGGACATGACAGCCGTTATCAAGCAGACACAGCGCATTCAGGAATGGCAGAGCGAGGGCTTGGTGGACCTTCACGGTCAACAGCTCGGCTATTGTGAATTCACGACGCCTGTATGGAATGACTTGCTGTATCATCTGATGTTCTTCACGGAGCTGGAGGGCCAGGCCTTCATCGGCACCTTTAACTGTACCGCTGAGCATCTACTGATCTGGAGGCCATTCGCCTACCGAATGTTATCCACCCTGAAGCTGAATCCTGCGAGAGGAGAAGAGACACTATGACGACAGCACGAACGACGTATGATTCACTACACATCACCCCCTACGAGCAGGTGCGCATTCAGGAGCTTCATATTCGCAAGCAGATGAATGAGCACACACGGCTGTCGTTTACCGCCATGGTGCCTGAGGAATGGAAGGACAGCTATGTGCAGATGACGGCGGCGGATTCCCCAGTGGGGGTATTCCAGCTCAAGGAGGACGGCAGCCAGGCTGCTTTGTTTCACGGCACGGTACTGAACATTGAGATCAAGGTCGTACGGGATGTGTACTATCTGGAGGTGGATGCGGTGTCGTACAGCTATCAGCTGGATATTCGCCCCAGAAGTCGATCCTTCCAGGACAAGAATATGACAGTCGAGACGATGCTGCACATCGTAGGAAAGGACTATCCTGGCTTTGACCTGATCGACTCTGCCACGGGTGGTGCGGCTTTGAGAAGACTTACGGTCCAATATGCTGAGACGGATTGGGCATTCCTGAAGCGGATCGCTTCGCGCTATCGGACCTCACTCAGTCCTGCATCGTCCTTTGAGACGCCCAAATTATATTTTGGCGTGGAGGAAACACCCTCTGGCCTGAATCTGTCGAACTATCATTATACGGTCAGCAAACGTATCGAGACGTATCGCCATTTTGACGGGAATGATACGACCCCGGTGAATGAACAGGATTTCGTGGATTATGGGCTGGAGACCGAGCAAGTGCTGGATCTGGGCAGCCAGGTGGCCTTTCAAGGTAAAAGTCTGTACGTATACAAGGTCCATACCCGCATGAAGCAAGGAATCTTAACACACGAATACACCATGACGACGCATAAAGGTCTCAGACACCGCGAGCTGTTCAATGAACAGCTGACAGGTTTGTCATTACTGGGCAGCGTCATTCAGGTGGAGCGAGATCGGGTGCGTGTACATCTGGATATCGATCAGACTCAGGAGGCAACTGTAGCCTATTGGTTCCCTTATGCTTCTCCCTATACCGCTGAAGGTCATAGCGGCTGGTATGTGATGCCGGAACTGGGGGATCGCGTACGCATTACCTTTCCGGCGCATCTGGAGGACGGGGCCTTCGCCAGCAGCTCAGCACGGGAGGGACGGAGTGAAGAGGGCCAGCAGGGACATAACCGTTTTAGCAATCCGCAGGTGAAGATTTTTCGTACCCCACACGGTAAAGAGATTCGGCTGACACCGGATGAGATCGTCATTTCCAGCAAGGACGGGGCCATCTTCATCCGTCTGAATGAGCAGGAGGGCATTCATATCACGAGTGATCAGGAAATCAGCCTTAGTGCAGGCGGGAGTATCTCGCTGAGTGCAGGAGACAAGGTCAAGATCACGGCAGGACAGGAAATCCAGCTCTCTAGTCAGGGCAGTACGGTGTCTCTGGGCGGTCAGACGACGGTCATGGGTAGTGAGGTGAAGACGAATTAGAAGGATAGAATCTACAGAGTGAGACCCTAGGCAGGCTCCAATTGATCTGTAGACAGGCTGAAGTAGAAGTAGAAGTAGGCAAGAGCAGTTTGAGAGACAAATGTTAGGAGATAAGGATGCGGTGGCATGATGCTGCAAAGGAGTGAAGATATTGTCACAGTCAGGGAACAGTGCTTCTGCTGGGAAGGAAGATCTGCGGCCAGGGAAGGGAAGTAAGCTGGGATATGTCGTAGCCGGGGCCATTCTAAGCTGTAGCTTCGGCACACAGCCCACTCGGCTGAAGCGCCCGCTAAGCCATGGTGTATATATCAAAGGCAAGGCGCAAATGAATGTCGGCGATTGTGAGCCGGGAGTGAACATATCTGGCTTTGGCAGGTGCTGGTGTAAGGCCAACCCTGCGGTGAAGGCGAGCAAGCTGGTGGATATTTACGGGGTTCCCAAAGCACCGTGTGTCCCGGTCATCACGGGAGCATGGATTGGAGGCAAGAAGGATGTGCTGATCGAAGGTCAGCCCGCTCTGCTACAAAGCTGTTCTAACGCCTGCATGTATGGAGGCATGATTCGAATTGACGATGATGGACAGAATCTCGACTGAGCGGACGTTCATCACACAAGGAAGGGAAGACAGGGGAGGAACAACGAGATGAGGAAGAATGGTAATGAGTGAGATCCCAACCAATCAGAGCACAACAGTAGAGCCTAGCCACATTCCACTGCATCGACTGGAGCTGTCAGCGCCATTTGCGCTGCAAAGGATTTCAGACATGCGAATGAGCCGCCCGCTGCACGATCACGCCAGACTGTTCCTGACAGGTATTGTAGACGAGGAGCAACAGGAGCGCGTGCTGGAGCAGGCCCGAGCGGATCAGCCGCTCATACTTACGCTCCGAGGGGAGGAGGGTCAGCCTGCCCGTACGCTGTTTCATGGGGAGCTCCAGCAGGTGCGCATGAGCATGGTTCGAGGGGTACACACCGTTGAACTGGAGGCGGTGTCTCATACCTATCAACTGGACGTCAGACCACGGACGCGTTCTTTTCAGGACTCGAAGATGACGTACGCTGAGCTTATTCGGCAGGTGCTAGAGCTTTATCCCGATGCAGACTGCATCCAGATGGTTGGCGATGAAGTCAAGCTCGGTGAGCTTCTCGTCCAGTATCAGGAGACCGACTGGGCATTCCTGCAACGGATGGCATCTCGTTTTGGAACGGTGCTGGTTCCTGAGGTGACGCTTCCTGGTCCGAAGCTCTGGTTCGGTGTACCCGAGGGACGCTCCGTCAGCTTGGACAACGCCCATTATCGGCTGAGACGGAGCTTTGATAAGGACGCCACGGCGGAATTTAACCATATAATAGAGAGCGAAACACAGGCCCAGCCGGGAGATGAGGTAGAGTGGGCGGGCACGAACTGGACCATTGGCGAGATCACAACGAGCATTCAAAGAGAACTGTTGCTCCATGAGTACCGCCTGATGCCTGAAGGCAGCATTCATAAGCCGCTGCGGCATAATGCAAGATTGACAGGGGCCATATTGGAGGGCAAGGTGCTAGAGGTCAAGGAGGATCACCTGCGCGTACATCTGGAGGTGGACGAGCAGCAGGACCCTGCGAAGGCGTGGTGGTTCCCATACGGAACGCTTTATAGTGCCGAGGGGCATAGCGGCTGGTATGTCATGCCGGAGGTCGGGGATCAGATTCAGGTCTACTTCCCGAATGTGCGGGAGGCGGAGGCTGTGGCAACGGCCTCGATCCGCCGGGCCAAGTCAGCGTCAGCGAAGCTGGCTGATCCCCAGGTGAAGGTGTGGGGTACAGCGGCAGGGAAGTCGATTGAGCTCACCCCATCTGAATTGACGCTGACGGCGAGCAGTGGAAAGGTAGACATCCGACTTCACTCTGGTGGCGTGCAGGTGAGTAGTGACAGCAGCCTGTCGGTCTCTGCCAAGAGTCGTCTGTCCCTGCATGCAGATGGGCGTGTACAAGTGGATGCAGGTAGCGCGATCTATCTGCATGCCGGAGGCAGCAGCCTCGTGCTGGATGGTGAGACGGATCTGCGCTCAGCACAGGTGAAGCTGGAGGGAACGGTGAAGCGCCCCGTCTTCGTAGCGGATCTGGAGCCGATCTGGGAGCCGCCTATTGCCGGAGCCCCGACTCCCGGAGACTCGTCCAATGCTTCCGGGGGAGAGGGTGGAGACTCTTCTTCAGGAGGGAGTTCCGCGAACTCAAAGGGAAGTGAAGGGGGCCAAGCTGCGACAGCTCCTACGGCCAATCTGATGGGGGCGCAATTAAACTTGTTGAAGCTGGGTCAGGCAGTGGCGGGTATGATCCCAGTCTTGGGTGCAAGCCCGGTGGCTGCTGCTGTTGGTGCCGTTGTCGCTGTGGCAATTGCTGGTGCGATGCCGTTCATGGGCCATTTATCATCAGGAGGAGCCAGAGGACGTTCCAGTTCGAGCATGTTCGGTCAGCATCTATTGTCGATCGTGGGTGGTCCGCTACTGGGCAAGGCGTATACCGCCGCCAGATTGTTCGGCAGAACGCCGATGGCTGAAGAGCTCATTAAGGCCATGAAGGATGAGATGAAGCGGAAGCAGCAATATAGTACGTATATGGCGCTGCATATGGAGAGGGATATGCTGCGTCCATCAGCACCCACTCCGGCCTATGATTTCAGCCAATACAGTAAGAAGTTTGTTGGAAGCATGTGGGTATTGAGTAAGAACGGTAATGTAGATCAGGAAGCGGCAAAAGCGACTTTAGCGTATAATGAAGCAATTAAGCGTGGAGAAATCAAGTTAGAAGTTCCAGAGGACGACTCGCTGGAGAAATTCATCATTGATCAGAATAAGGCATTATTGGCCGGGTATAACCCATATACGGGAGAGCCTGTGTCAAAAGCTTATGCGTATTCGGTGGTAGTTAGTAGTGGACTTTCACTGGTTGCTGGTATTGCAGCGATTCGACCAGGTAAACTAAATGGACCCGTTAAAATCCCTAAACATGATTTCGAGAAGTATAAACCTAAGCCTAAACCGAAGCAACCCAATAAAGGCGGGCCGGGTGTCAACCAACCGATTGATGAATTTGACGACAGGCTGCATTATCAGGGAGCTGCAGATGGTAGGAAGGCTGAGGGGACGGGGAGTAATGGTTCAGGTGGTAGTGTAGTTGAAATTAAAACTATAATTAGCCCGGAAATGGAACAGAAGATACTCTATGGGAGAAGAAACAATCCAACATCAAAAAAACCCAATGGTCTTGTAGGAGGTCATTCACCTAATATAAATAACTCGCATTCTGATTTCGCAGTAGAGGAGATAAAAATTAATCCTGATGGAACAAAAGACATAAAATTCTATACGCAATTTCCAGATGGGAAACTTTCGAATATTAAGTCGAGTACTACTTTTCCAGATACATGGACTGATGCAGATGCAATTAATGCTGTTAAAAAAATTGGCAATACACCAAGCGTTGGTTCTCGTGTAGATATAGAAGGTGTGAAAACACTTCACAGTGGAACTGTCAATGGAGTAAAAATTGATGTTATTAAAATAGGTGATGATGTGATTTCAGCTTATCCAGTAGGAACAAAGCCTACACCAGGTTTTAACTAAATCATAGAAGGTGGTACTGTAATGTATAAAGAGCTGGATACACTTTTAACAGATTTTCAAGATGCAGATAATTATTGGTATGACATTGGTTGTTTAACCGCTGAAAAGTTAATTACAATGTTTAAACAGGAAGATTGGAGTGAGTTATCGGATAACGTATTGACAAAATCTTTAGGTTGGCAAAAAAAATTAGCTTATTGTTTAGGTGATGACTCAAATTTGGAAGAGTTGAAACTTCTACTAACTTTAGCAAGTCTAGAGGATACTGATTTATTTGAAGTCTGTATTGATTCGCTAAGGAGTTTTACCAGTGTAGAAAATAAACGAATAATACTTGAAAACCGAATCATTATTGAAAAAGTAAAGGCAGTTATTCCTAGTACTGGAGGAGTATCGAAAAAAATATTTCAAGACTTTCTTGACAATGTAGAGTAAATAAAAATCAATAAAAAAATGGACATAGTGTTTGTCATATATTTATGTAAACAGATGATATTTAAACGGCTGCTACTGAGATTATCCACTTAGTGATGAATAAACCCATTACTCAACCTGTATAGAAGAGGACTTTTCAAGATAGAAGTCAGTAAACATGTTCCACAGTTCTGATAAAAGGATCGTATAACACAACCGACAGTGCCACAATGCGAGCTTGCCGCCCGTGTTGTGGTTTTTTTGATTCGCTAATATTGAACTGCGATAGAAGAAGTAGACCCATTCAGCGCAGAATGAACTTATCATTCAACTAATAACACATATAAGCTATGTGACCTTTCAAGGTAAAAGTCTGTGCGTATACAAGGTCCATACCGTATGAAGCAAGAAATCTTAACGCACGAATACACCATGATGACGCATAAAGTTCTCAGACATTGTGAGCTGCTGGGCAGCGTCATTCAGATGGAGCGAGACTGGGTGCGTGTGCATCTGGATATCGATAAGGCTCAGGAGGCAACGGCAGCATATTGATTCCCTTATGCTTCTCCCTACATAAATGAAACAATTAAGCGTGGAGAAATCAAGCTGGAGGTTCCAGAGGACAACTCGCTGGAGAAATTCATCATTGATCAGAACAAGGCGCTACTGGCTGGGTATAATCCGTATACGGGAGAGCCTGTATCCAAAGCTTATGCGTATTCGTTAGTTGCTGGGACAAGCCTTTCTATGTTCGTAGGCATTGCATCGATTCGACCGGGCAAAGTAAGTGGGTCCGTCAAGATCCCTAAAATTGATTTCGAGAAATTCAAACCTAAGCCTAAACCAACGAAAACAATTCAAGAGGGGACGGTTAAAAATGTACCACCACCGCCACCGCCACCGCCACCACCGCCACCAAAAGTTTTCAAACATAAGGGATATGATCCACAGCCTGGTGAAAGGACAACAACAAGAGAAGAATGGAAAGCACAGGATAGAGAAGCGAGAATACGCTCAAATCTCTCTCAATCTTCCCCAATAAGTATTCCTCCTACTGCATCAGTAAAAATACAGTCAAAGACTGGGTATGAGCAGATACAGTTTAAATGGTCCGACGGGTATTACAAGTATGAAGGACGCTGGCATACGCGAACACCTGGAGCGCCTCAAGATCAAGGTAATACTTGGGTTGTTGAACGAACCACACCAGGAAATACTACTGGACAGCAGAAGACGTATCATATTTTAACTGGTGATAATCAATGGACTCCAAGACATGAATGGCAAGCTGCTATTACCGCTAGAAAGAATGGTACTGCGACAGCAGAACAAAATAAAATGTTGGAAAGTGGGCACTGGCCAGCGCCATAACAAGGAGATGCGATCATGGAAATAATAAATAGTAAATACTATGAAGGTTATGAGGGCGAAGGAGAAATACAATTTATAAGGCATCTCTCTAATGGTGATAAGTATGTAATAAGAATCTGGGATGGTTATTTTGATGAAATAATGAGGGGAATACAGCCCGAGGAAAACGGTTGGACAGGTCTGGCTTATTACTACAATGTTGAAGAGCCTTGGTGGGAAAAACCATGGAAGATTCCAGATATATCAATTGTACTAAAACAACTACAAGAAATAAAAACAGAGCTTTTAAATGTGGAGGCAAAGGAACTGCTTGTAGAGCTTTGCGATATATTGTCCAACTCTTGGATATTAAACGAATCTGTATGGATTGCTGATGAGTAGTACGCAATGTAATTGACTAGTGTAGTTTTGTGGTTTACAAACCCAAGAGTAGGTCGTACAATACAACCAACAAACCAAACACTAAACAATTCAAACACTTGATAAACTTTCAAAGCTCTTTCCAACTTGTTTTATGAGTAGGAATGAGCTTTTTTGTGTGCAGAAAATAAACGAAGGAGCTGAATGACATGAGCAAAAGATGGTCTTAATTGCTGAGGTACAAGCAGCATGCGGGGAGCTAATCAGAACTGGTGTTGTAGGTGGGCATAATCAAAGTGGATTTTTTGGATATCTTGATACGAAGGGAATACCTTACAGAGTAGAAGAGGTAATTCAGCATCCAAGTATTGAAGGGATTTATGACGTAAAATATAAAATAGGAAAACAAGAAAAAGGCCAGTATCTTGATAATGGTGAGTTCAAAGCTTCAACTCATAAAAAAACACTGTATGATTCAAACTCTTTTAGTGACGCAGATATTAAATTCCGTGGGAAGGAAGCTATGGAAACTGGCTCCTTGATAACTACAAAGGGAGGTCAAAAAGTTATACAGGGAACAGCGCCCAATGGTTTGGAATTTGAAGGTTGGGTGAATCCAAAGACGGGTGAAATTGATAGTTACTACCCCGTATTAAAATTTAATAATTATGGTAATTAGGAGGTCCTCAAAATGCTGCAAAATGAATCGGCAATTATCCAAGATTATTTTTCTTTTTTGAAAGGTGTACTTATTGAAGTGTTAGAGTGTTTATCGAAAGGCGATCCTTGGCAGGATCATATGATGGGATATGAACTACCCGAGCATTCTGATGGCATTGATTCAAATAAGGACCAGATAGTGCTTTTTATGCAAACTCATGAGTATATTGAGTTTAATCTTGAAAAATCAAAATTTTACACATATTTACTTGAGGTTTGTGGTGAATACACTTTCGAAAATCCTCATTCTAAAGAAATGGTTGATTCATTAATGGTGAAGATTGAAAGTATATTATGGAAATAGTAAACTGCACTAGGTTTCAATTAAGGAGCAATTTTCTGAAATAGCAGTAATTACAGAAATAACAGAAATAACAAGGTATTTTTTGATTGATGACCATGAAGGTGAATAAATACTATTTTAGCAAGTACTTGATGGACATTTTGTAGAAATTGAGCAGGTAAATATTCTGTGTTTACAGTACCAACAAAAAGGTCGTCAATAAACTAATACTAAAAAATTACAGATGCTTGATAAACATCCAAAGCTCATTCCAACTTGTTTTATGAGTAGGAATGAGCTTTTTTATGCGCAGAAAACAAACTAAGGACTGAATGACATGGCAAAATATTTATAGGCAACAGAACAAAAGATGGTCTTAATTGCTGAGGTATAACCAGTAATACTAATAATCACACTGTATCATACTCCTTAAGGATTTCTATGACAGTTTGAACCCTATCTAGATACTTAGTAGAAGGCTTGGTCTTTCCAAGCTCCCAGTTATGAATTGTCTTTGCGTCAACTTTCATTCTTGCACTTAATTCACGCTTGGTCAGACCATGATAATGTCTGGCCTTCTTTATTTTCTCTCCCAAGGTATTTTCATGCATTTCATCGTAGCAGCCAAGGTATGAAACAGTCTGGCTAAGTAACTTAGATAGAGTTTGGATCGTTTGAATCTTGGCGGGGTTAATGTTCCTTTCAATTCTGCTGAGTGCTACTTCTGATATACCTGCTTTAGCTGCCAACTCTGAAATTGTGAGACTCCGAAGTATCCGATGATAACGGATTCGAGCTCCAGATGTATTAAGCTCCTCAGGAGGTTCATTCGGAAAAAGCCTTGTCTCTTTGGTGATGTATAGTCCCAAGGTGTTAACTACACGGTTGTCCATGCGGTCGGTTGCTGAGCGGAGAAGCTCATGGTGAGGTCTGTAGCTGCAGTCCAGCCAGAATCGCGCAATATCGCTCGCGGATCTCGGGCCCCCTTCTGGACCGGATCGATGTGCAGGTAGAGGTACCACGTCCAAAGGAGTGGCGTAAGGAAACGCAAAATCTATCATCCCACGATATGCGACAGCAGGTATTACAAGCGCAGGCTGTGCAGGCTCATAGATATGCCAAGCTGCCGATTGCCTGGAATAGTGAGCTATCTGGAAGGCTGCTGCGCAAGTATACGGAGTTGAACCGCGAGGCGGAGCAATTGCTGGAGCATACGGTGGAGGCGATTGGGCTGAGCATGCGTTCTTATGACCGTATCTTGAAGATGGCGCGGACGATAGCGGATCTGACTGGAGAGGAGCAAATTGAAGTGGCTCATGTTGCGGAGGCAATTCAGTACAGGAATCTGGATGTGAAGCAGATGTATACGAGCTGATAGAAATTATTTACTGGTGTTTGATGTGGGACGAACATTAGCATACTTTCATGTCGTAAAAAGTGAAGGTAAACTTGAAGGTGTTTTGCATCAGTGGCAAGATAAGCCATCACTTGGAAGGAGTTTCTATGAAGTAATTCCATAGGGGAATAAGGTGTGTTGAATCCTGTACAGCTTAAAACCTTAATGAGAAAGTATCGGAACGGTTTTAGTATGATACAAGAGGCATGAGCAACTTGGGAAAAGGCCAATCATTCTTTTTCTGGACCAAACAAGTAGTATGAAGGAACAACAAGCTTCACAGCCCCATTGACGAAATCTGCTGAGGTGATTGAACAGAGACGATTCCAGCAAGCGGACATTATCTTTGTTACAGATGGTGAAGCTCATGTGAATGATGAATACCTTCGCTACTGGAATGAGTTGAAAAAGGAAAAGGGGTTCTCAGTCCTTTCTTTATTACTTGGTACGGAGTCAATCAATGGTGTACAGGACTTCTCAGATCGAGTTGTTAAAGCTTCTTCGTTTGAAGATGAATCTGTATATGAAGCTTTTGATATTTGATGAGGAACAGGACAGAGTTTTGCTGTCCTGTTTCTTTATTTTGAGGAGGATTATTCATGAAAAGATCCAGTATTCAGCGTACAACAAAAAGCCTTTTGAATATGCGAGACCGTATTCGCTTTGATCTCCTATTTCAGCGCAACAGCGTGTGGAAGAATGATCGCCAGTCCTACTCGTGGATTCAGTCATACGGGATCGTTGTATCCCTAACATTCTTGTTTGGGATAACGGTGATGGTTACATTTGGGTCATTGATGGGAGGCAGCGTTGGGAGTCTAACCAAGGCAGATCGCAATCGGTATGTGGATGAGCAACTGATCTGGCAGTTCATTGCTCCGGCTTCCAAACACGACATTGATTTTGGAGGAGCAAGTTTGAATCAGTTCATATCAAACTTGGACGAGGTCCCAGCTCCAGTAACAGAACTAATTGAACACAAGATTGACTTTATGGACGCTGCATTCCGCAATTGGGATCATGCCCAACGTAAAGTGCTAAGAAAGGTTCATGTTGGTAGCTTATTTCAAGTGGTAGACTATGCTCTCGAAAATAGCTGGTCTGAAGATCAGTTTGGATCATGGGCAGAATCGTTCCTAATTGACCAATATTCCGTCGATAATCCATATGGTCAGCTTTGCCAAAAAGGAACTACTAACAAAGGATTTGTGGCTAAGCGCTTGGCTTTGATGTCGAAGGATATGGAGCAGTTTCCTTTGCAGATGGAATTGCCCAATCTATGATTTAGGGGGAGGTGATACGGAGGGGAGTAAGTCCATGGGATGTATGCGAATCTTTTTTTCTGCAAGATCAAGGGATTTACTACTATGGACAAAGTTTATGTTTGACTTGGTTTAAATAGCCACTAAATAGGGTAGCTGATCAGAAGAGTGTATTATGATAAGGACTGAATCAAATTCTTGAAAATTGTATCATTTGTAATGAAGAAAATGCGAAAGCATTTGGAGTAAAGATGTGCGTTGTCATAATTAGCGATAATGTTTTCGTAATTTATGAGAAATGTATGTTTATGCATAGTTATTCACCGATAACCCGTAATATAACTCTGGGCTAGAATAATGTTGTAGTTGGTGAGTTAAGTAACAACTACAACATAAAATTAAAAACAATTCAAAAAATTGCTATACGAAAAAAAGCACCGGCCGTCTATAGGCCGGTGTTTATACAACTTTGCCCCCTATTGCTTAACCGTCGTTTCCTCCGCGAGTTGGGCTAGGCGTTCAGCCGAGCCGTCCTGCAGATCTGGTGTATAAGCATGCAGGAACTGCCCGCTTCCGTTCTGAACTGGAAATACAAGCGTTGACAGGTTCAGCAATCCAGCCCGCGGATGCGTAATCGCTTGCGGGTGCTTGCTCGTGCAACGAACTTCGTAGTTCTCCCACATGGTTGCAAACTCGGGGCAGCTCTCCGCCATTTCCGCGATGAATTCCGGATACCAAGTATCTTCGAGATTCTGGCTGTACATCACGCGAAAGTGGCCAAGCAGAGATGCAGCCAAGTCTCCCCAGTCGATGAACATCGTTCTGTAGGACGACAGCATGAATATGCGCCAGATCATGTTGCGTTCGCGACTGTCGGCCGTGCCGAAAGGGCCGAACACGGAGAGAGCCAGATGATTCCAAGCCAGTACATTCATTTTTGCGTCAGTAATGTAAGCGGGGCAGAGCGGCATCTGATCCAATAAATAGTTCAGCGGAGAAGACACCGCCGGTTCCTCTTCCTTCGGAATGAAGGCGTTTTGGCGAGGGTTTGCAAGGAAATGGAGATGGTGATGCTCGTCTTGGTCAAGGCGAAGAACGCGGGCCAGACTGTCCAGCACCTGGTCGGAAACGTTGATATCACGTCCCTGCTCCAAAGAGGTATACCACGGCAGCGAAATCCCGGCAAGCGCTGAAACTTCTTCGCGCCTCAGTCCTTTCGTTCGTCTTCTCGTAAATTCGCTGTGCGGCAGGCCCGCTTCTTCCGGCGATAGCCGAAGCCGCCGCGTACGAAGAAAGTGCCCGAGTTCCTGACGGCGTTGATCGTCGCTCATAGCAGAATGCTCCTTTCAAGCTGATACTCTCAGTATCAGGATTGCGAAATATAGAATCGCGAATACCGTTAGGGGGAATAATGATATAAACACAGTTCTTCTTGGATGATCCGAATCGAGTTAGGATAAAGCCATCACTTATTATGCTTCAATTTTAACACATTCGCAAATCCAAAGGGATTAAAGGAGAAAATCATGAATAATATCTTGATTATTAACGGTCATCAGTTCTACCCCTATTCGCAAGGAAGATTGAATAAAACGTTGTTTGACGAGATGATTTCCAACTTGTCAGAAAAATACAACATAAAAACGACGGTTGTTCAAGACGGCTACGATATCAAAGAAGAACAAGAGAAATTCAAGTGGGCCGACACGATTATTTTTCAAACTCCAATTTACTGGTTCTCTTTACCTACGCTGTTCAAAAAGTATATCGATGAAGTCTATGAATATGGCGTGATGTTTCAAGGAGCCGAAAAGTATGGGCAAGGCGGCCTGTTGAAAGGGAAGAAGTACATGATCTCCACGACTTGGAATGCTCCGGAGAGCGAATATAACAACCCGGAAGGCTTCTTCAAAGGGCTGGATTTGGAAGGGACATTGGAGCACATTCACGCTACTCAACGTTTCGTTGGCATGGAGCCGTTGGAAAGTTTCAGCATTCACGATGTGATCACGAATCCGGATATCGAAAAACATATCGCCAAGCTTCGCGGACATTTGAATCAAGTTTTCGCACTTGAACTTAAAGTTTAAGGTCGGCATATACAAACGATTCTGATCGAATACAAACGCAAAAAGGCAACCTCTTCTCGATTCGAAGGGTTTGCCTTTTTTTCTATCGAACCACTAACTTACAACACACGTTAAAAGCGATACAAACAACCAGATAAGAGAATGATTCTGGCTAAATAAATATGAATGAAAATACATGAACTTGCAAGCAAAGGTTAAGATTCTACGATAGCAATAATCCGAGCTAAGCATACCCTTTGCGGATTAATCCTTCAACAAATAAGCAGTAGAAAGTTATGATGAAATTTCGCCCTTTAAAGGTTACGTTGAACCGTACCATAGGAAAGAAACATTGGTTACACTAACGGGAAACTTTAGCTTAATGATATCAAGGGATTTTATTGAATTTCAGCTGTCGGAGGACATAAAAACTGTTCATTTCCGAAACTCATTATTTTTATCGAGTGACAAGAACAAATTCCTTTTGAAGTCGCTGTTTTTAGCGGCTTTTTATTTTCGAACTTGTCCCAAGCCAAGGACAAAAGCATAGTCAGATTGCCGATTTTATAATACCTAAAGAAAGTGTAGATTACTTTGATGAGCTCCCAGTTGAATAAGTTCTACAACCTATTTCATTTTACTTTTGAAATTAGGTGAAACTATACTATCATGGAGAGAACATCAACGAAATTGATTATTGTTAAACAAATCTTAAGGTATTACCAGAACAGCTACAACGTCAGAGTTATTCTCGATTAAAGACAAGAGAAAGACAGAGGTAGACACGTTCAGCATGAAATCGGAGAAGTACTTTCAGAATATGTCTTGGTCGGAAAATAGCCAGTTTATAAGTTATCTCATTTTGGACACAGTTGCGACAAAAGAGAGTATCCTGCGAATCTATGATATATCATCTAATACAGCTCGATCCTACACATTGAACGACTTTAATAATGGTGACACGCTACTTGATGTTAAAGTATCCAATGATGTTCGACGTTCGTTGGTTAAGTTATATGACTCTACAGGCAAAGCAACGATTGTCCTTGGAAGACTGACTGATGGGAACTTTGAGTCGAAATATAGACGCCAAATTGCAAACTATCAGATGGTCTGGATCAGCAACGATCAGCTTGCTTTTCTCGGAAGGGACGGTAACCTGTACGAATACGATCAACGGAATGGTGAGCTTTCTGTCGTTCTGGAACGCGTGGCTGCATTTGAGTTTTCCGCAGACAAAAGGTTTATCGCATACAAATTGCAGGACGAAGACATCATTTATGTGGGCAAAATGCAAGGCAGAAATGTACTGTACAATGAGCCAGTGTATCACGGTATACTTCCTTTAAACATGAAATGGAGCCCCGATAATACAAGTTTGTTTATACAAGACTCTAAAATATATGCTAATCCAAATATTGTGCCTAATGATGTTTCAGTTGAAGAACCCGCGTTTATTATCGAATTCGAATAACCTAACTTCAGCCAGTCCCTTTTAGTACGAATGGTATTCGTATTAAAAGGGGCTTTCATTGTTCAGTTTTAAATCCTTGTATGCTTATGCAATGTAGCTGCAACTTCACTAATCCAATATAGAAGGGACATGTCGCTAAAGTGTGATCAAGTTGTAAACAGAATGTTACAACTGAACATCTGAATAATAACTGTTTACAAATCGTAATTATTACGATATTATGATTTTTGGTCTTTATCGTAATAATTACTGTTATTAAAGAGGTTTGAGCTTTTCAGGAGGATGGTTATGAGACAACGTGGGATGATCAGAAAAGATATCAATCGACGGATACATAAATGGAATGGTTGGCATTGGATCTTGCCAAGCCTAATTGGAGTAATGATTTTTTCGCTTATTCCGTTCGGTCTTGTTTTTTATTTCAGTAGTATTCGCAATATTTTCACCAAGCAGTTTGTCGGATTACAGAACTATGTAGATGTACTTACCAATGATGCATTCAGGTTAGCTGTTAAGAATACGCTGGTCTTCACAATAACTGCCATTCCGGCTTCGATGCTTATTGCTCTTTTATTGGCGGCGATATTGGATTGGGCCATTCCAGGGAAGAACTGGATTCGCGCATTTTTCTTAACACCGATGATGGTGCCGACCGCTTCCGTTGTATTGATCTGGCAAGCATTGTTCCATGACCGGGGTTACATTAACTCCATCTTGCAACTTGGTGGAGACCAGGTGCTTCATTGGCTCCATTCCGGGTACGGCATGGTTGTTATTGTACTGATATTCGTATGGAAAACGATGGGGTATAACATGATTTTGTTCACGGCCGGCCTTTCCAGCGTTCCAGAGAATCTTGTGGAAGCAGCCAGATTGGACGGCGCCTCGGAACGGTATATTTTTCTTCGTATTAAACTGCGATATTTATCACCAGTCATATTCTTCGTCGTGCTATACGCCGTGATCTGTTCATTCAAAATATTTCGTGAAGTGTACATGCTTGTGGGGAACTACCCTGCAGACGGTCTGTATATGTTGCAGAACTTTATTAACAACACCTTCCAAAGTGGAGCATATCCGAAGCTGTCCTCCGCAGCGGTGTGGCAAGCTACGGGTATGATCGTCGTCATCGGCTTATTGTTTGGACTGGAACGAAAATTCGGAAAGGAGGTTGAAGATTAATGAAGCGAAAACACACTCGGAATATCAAAAGAGTAGTCCTGTTTGCATGCCTGGGTTTCATGTCCATCTTATTTCTGATGCCGATGATCTTGACCATCAGCAGTTCCTTTATGACCGATCGTGAGATTACATATCACTACTATGCCATGTTGAATCCGGGAAGCAATAAAGAAAATGTGTCTGATGCTATCTCGCTGCCACTGATCCCCCAAAGTGCGACTATGCATCAGTATAGAGAGACCATTACAGATTCTACGTTTTTAAAACGGTTTTGGAATTCAGTGATTTTAGTCGTACCAATCACGATTATTCAGATCATTATTTCATTGTTTGCAGCGTATGGCTTTGCAAGGTTTAAAGGTAAAATCAAACGAATTGTATTTTTCTTCTTCGTCATTCTGATGTTGATGCCAAATCAAGTAATGCTGGTTCCCAACTATCTTATCGGCCAATCGATCGGAATAGATGGAAGTCGCTGGATGGTAATTTTGCCGGGGATTTTCTCCGTATTCCCGATCTATCTGCTTACTCGAACGATAAAACGGATTCCCCATTCGTATTTTGAAGCCGCGAAGCTGGATGGAGCAGGAGAATTGCAAGTCTTTCGCTATGTTGTCATTCCCTTATGCAAAAGCATGATCGTATCCGTACTGCTGCTTGTATTTATCGATTATTGGAATATGGTAGAACAGCCGCTGCTATTCTTGGAGCCAGAGCAGCAGCCGCTATCCTTGTTTCTCTCCAAAACGGGCAATCAACACTTAGGCCAGACGTTCGCAGCAGCAGTTTTATATATGATTCCACCCTTACTGCTGTTTCTATTTGGCAGAAAAGACTTGTCTAAAGGAATTTCGTACGCAGGAACCAAAGAGTAGTACACGACTAAACAAATTGAAAGTAGGCAAAGTAAATGAAAAAAATAGCTTCACTACTATTAATTACGATGATCATGGTTGCAACAACCGTCGCATGTTCGTCCTCTCAAAATGCAGAAGAAAAAGGTCCACAGACACTAACCATGGCGACTTGGCATGCAAGTGATGGTCTGTCCAAAGCAGTAGAGGGATTTAATGCATCTCAAAATAAATACCGGATTGAAGTTAAAGATTACGGACAATATGATAATTTAGAAAGTGATGATCCGGAAGATTATATTAAAGGGCAAACCATGCTGAATGTGGATATCGCTGCAGGAAATATTCCGGATATTATTAATCTACATGGCATAGACCGAACAGTTTATGCGAAAAATGGTGCATTTATGAATTTATACGATTTTATCAAATCGGATGAGAAATATAGTGAGCAGGCATTCTTAACGAATTATTTGCAAGCCAATGAAGTGGACGGTGAACTCTATTGGATTTCTCCAACGTTTTTTGTTGACAGTCTATTCGCTAATGCCAAATTAACCAGTGGAAAGACCAAGTGGAGTATGGAAGAATTCCTGAAAGTCATCCAAACTGTACACGAAGATCATATCGAAATTATGGAACATCAAAGTCCTACTGAATTTATGACATTTGTTGGCGCTGGGAATCAATTCATGAATCAAGTTAAAGAAACCGTTCGTTATGATAATCCCGTATTTGCTCAATTGTTGGACTTTTCAGCAAAACTAAATGAACACTCGCATGGCCATGATCACGGGCATTCACATGATGATATATCACCAGACGAAGATGCCAAGAAGTTTCAGAGTGGTCAGCGATTACTGGCGAGAGGAACCTTTGGTGATTTCTATGAATATTTAAGTTATTTTGCACTCTATGGCGAACAGTCTGCGACAATGATTGGTTATCCAACCTTGGACGGAAGCAGTGGAACTTATTTTGGCATGGGACATGATCTATATGCTATCAGTGCAGCTTCCAAAGCTTCAGAAGGCGCATGGGAATATATCAAATTTGCACTGGGTATCGATTTAGATCAAGTAGATCAAGTACCACAGTTCTCTGTCGTCTTGGATCAGTTGGAAGACCAGATTCAAAAGAGAGTGGAAACCTATACGGATGGACAGTATACCCGGCGAGATGGAGTTCAGCTCCATCTGAAAAAGCCTGATCAAAAAGATGTCGATGAATTTATGTCAACGCTTAAGAATATTGAATCATTTGCCAATTATGAATCTATGTTCTCTAAAGAAGTCTATACCCTGTATGATGACTTCTATGCAGGCACCAAAACATCAGCTGAGGTTGCCCAGCTTCTACAGGATAAATACACGCTGTTCTTCAAAGAAAATCAATAACCGGCTAAATCACTTTAAACTATGGAGAGGATTTTTTTAAAGGTCCCTCCATAGTTTTTTTATTTTCGGCTCCATACCTGTAAGCAAATGATTACGTTTTCTGATAGCAAGGAGTATACAGGATGAAATATCATTTGTTCATCCGCAGTTTTAAGAAAAGCAGGTGTTATCCTGAAATGAACAGCACAAAAAAGGAGTTCTTTAATGTATGAATATTTGTATACTTATTTTATTGAGGGAAAGCGAATAAGATTTAATGAGGAACCTTATGTTGCCGAAAGTTCGTATTTTTGTAGATAGTATTTCAGATGTCCCTCAGGATTGAACTGACGTACCCTAAGCTGATTCATACTAGTGTGCGATATCGCTCAGCAGAATAGCCTCTGTAGGTAGTCTGACGTCCAAACAGATCATCGGAAACATGATAGAGTCGAACCAGATGTTTATAGGACAGCAGCTCAGGTACCGACTCATCAGTGAACACACGATATTTAAAGGCTGCTTTCTTAAATTTATGTGTATCTGGTTCCTCAAAGGAGGAGGAAAATGTCACAGGACAAGAACATTGTGTCATTTCGGATTAGGTAGTTATCTAACCAGGCTGGATTCTAAGCAGCTATATAGCTTCGCGGTGCGAGCCAAGGATTCGGCTGGTAACCTCTCAGAGTTCAGTAACACGGTTACAAGCGGAATATCGAAGAACTATAAGTACCGTTATGATACTGATGGCAGACTTCTCTATGTGGAGAAGGATGGTCAGGTCATCCTTCAATATGAATATGATTCGAATGGGAATCTACTAAGAAGGTTATGAGGGCGAAGGAGAAATACAATTTATAAGGCATCTCTCTATGGTGATAAGTATGTAATAAGAATCTGGGATGGATATTTTGATGAAATAATGAGGGAAATACAGCCCGAGGAAAACGGTTGGACAGGTATGGCTTATTACTACAATGTTGACGAGCCTTGGTGGGATATATTGTCCAACTCATGGATATTAAACGAATCTGTATGGATTGCTGATGAGTAGTAAGCAATGTAATTTTCTAGTGTAGTTTTGTGGTTTACAAACCCAATAGTAGGTCATACAATACAACCAACAAACCAAACACTAAACATTTCAAACACCTGATAAACTTCCCAAAGCTCTTTCCCGCTTGAACCATGAGTAGGAATGAGCTTTTTTGTGTGTGGATTACAAACGAAGGGATTAAACGACATACTTTCAATTTCTCAAAATTTCTTTTGATCAGTATTAGAATACTGCCATACTGTTGTCAATAATTGAATAGTATGATGGAAATCAAACAAGCCAATACGAGGAGGAAGCCTAATGGTGAAGAAAGCTTTGGTAATAATAGATATTCAAAACGACATAACAAAGAATTACAAGGAAATAATTGATAATATCAATAGAGCAATAAAATGGGCAGTGGATAAGGATATTCATGTGATCTACGTTAGGCATGAAAACTTATCAGACGGCACGAGGACTTTTAAACCCCATACTCGCGGATCTGAATTAGCTCCAGATTTAAACATGGTATCCGAAAATATATTTACAAAATACAAAGGAAACGCATTGAGCAGTGAAGAGTTCACAGGCTTTATTAGCAAAAATCAAATAAGTGACTTCTACATAACAGGAGCAGATGCTGCTGCTTGTGTGAAATCAACCTGCTACAACTTACGCAAAGCAAATTATAGCGTTAATGTATTATCAGATTGCATTACAAGCTATGATAAAAGGAAGATTGACGAAATGCTGTGCTATTATGAAAGTAAAGGAAGTAAAATCATTAGTTTAAATGACTTGGTACCTAATTACATCTTTGAAGAAACTACCTAGGGCTCTTTTATGTTAAGGCACCTTAATGAATGATAGCGCTCGGTTATCATAAAAAACTCTGCTAGCGATAGCCAGCAGAGTTCGTAAGGTGTGTCCTACATGCATAAAGTTGTTCTCAGTCACTTCATATAAATAAATCCTAAGCTTTATTTCGTAATTTCAAAATCTTGAATTCCCAACGGGGGAGGAGATATTTCACCCTTGTCAAAGGATATCACCACGTTGCCAGCTTCGTTAATATAGAATTTTAGACTATCTACCGTCTCTTTGAGTTCCCTACCTGTCACATTATAGACCCAATCAGGATTGGCTTGAACTCGCTGCTCCATCTGCTTTTGTATGCTATCCGTAATGATATCTGCATAGTTTTCGCCCAGCATACCAGACAGCGTTATATCCTTGCCCGTTTTTAGATCAATGTTGAAGAAGGTCTGATAGGTATAAGAGGTTACAGCGGAATCAATATTATTGACTACAAAAGAAAGTGTATCCTCGTTGTTGGATTTTATATCATACGTAATGATGATATGAAAAGGAGCGATATTATCTTTTGTGCTGCCTGCCGCTAACTGATCATCAATGATTTGCTTTCCACGCAGCTTGGCATTTTCTACAATATAGTCAATTTTGTTCTGGATCTGTCCATTTACTCGTTTCTCTAATTCTGTATTCCCCGTGTTTCGGATAGATGGCATCTCAACTTGAATATCATAAGTGGTATCAGATACCTGGTATTCTTTGAAAGTAAACACGCGAGCAATGTCGCCCACTACTGGAATCTCATAAGTAGCCATGGCAAAGGCGGGACTTGTATTCAGCAAAATGACACAGGTTGCAAATACAGATCCGACTCCAACCAGTACAGGCTTATACCATGTAATGTGTCTGCGTCTGTTCTTTACAGAATCTGTTTGGTTGACAGCACGTTGAACCATGTGGTTATAGGACGAAGGGGGCTCAATCGTGTCATATATTTTTTTAGCTTGTTCTAATTTATTCAAATTCGTCACTCCCTATCGAAATTTTCAAAAGTTTAAGTGCTTTGTATAAGCGGGATTTAACTGTATTCAAATTGCTATTTGTAATGGAAGAAATCTCTGCCAATTTCATTTCCTCGTAATACCGCAGAATTACTACTGTACGCAGTTTTGGTTCCAGTTCATATACAGCCTGAAACATCGAATAGCTTTCTGAGACATCTTTATCCTCATAGCTGATATTTTCAATTTGGTCGTCATTTAACAAGTAGCGTTTGTTTTTTTGAGAAAAGCTGAGGCCTTCATTGATCAGGATCCGATAGAACCATGTTTTAACATATTCCGGATTATTAAGCGTATTTACTTTTGCGATTGCCTTACATATAGCCTCCTGGACTACATCCGCAGCGTCGTTGCTATTTTTGGTATAGCTATAAGCTATCCGGTAAAATTTATTCTGTTCTCTTAAAATACAATCCTTGAGTAAATCAAGGTTGTCCTCTCTTCTTTGCAAGGAATGGATACCTCCTACTACCCCACAGCGGGTGAAATTTTTTTCCCTTTGCTTTATTAGACACAACAGACAAAAGAAAAGTTTATAGGGGTTAATTTTTAATTGTATTTTCCTTAGTATGATGCCAATTCACGCTTGTTCAGACCACGATCATGTCTGGCTTTCTTTATTTTCTCTCCAAAGTATTCTCATGCATTTCATCATAGCGCCCAAGGTGCTAACTAAACGGTTTTCCATGTGGACGGTTGCTGAGTGAAGACGCGCATGGCGAGGTCTGTAGCTGCAGTCCAGCCAGAATCGCGCAATTTCGATTGCGGATCTTTGGGCCCTGCGGGACTGGATCGAAGTGCAGGTAAAAGTACCACGTACGAAGGAGTGACGCAAGGAAACACAGCCCCCTCATCCAACGATATGAGACATGATCGCATCTTGAAGATGACACGGACGGTAGCGGAGCTGGCCGAAGAGGAGAAGATTGGAATACTGAAAATTTATATCCTGCTATAGGTTAAATTCTAGATTGGCTATATGTATATCATCGAAAATTTCAGACAAATAAAACTGCGACACATATAAATAACCAGTCGAAGGAATTAAATCCGCCGACTGGTTATTTATAGACGGATTGTCAAGCCAAGTGCGACAGTTCCTCTGAAAAGGATTCGTGAGCGGTTCTCCACCCCAAGCATTTTCGTGGTCTGAGATTAATCAAGC
>NZ_KE384535.1:0-246669 GCF_000426545.1 Paenibacillus massiliensis subsp. panacisoli DSM 21345
TGGATTGTCAATAGTAAATCAGACAGCTTTTTTAAGGGCTTCTTTGCGATACTGAACAGGTGTCATGTATCCCAGCGTTCCGTGAATTCGATGCTTGTTAAACCAGTTGACATAGTCAGATAATTCTAATTCCAAATGACGGAGGCTTTGGAAGCTCATCTGGTGGATGAACTCCGTTTTCATAACTTTGTAAGTGGCTTCAGCCACGGCATTGTCATAGGGACAGCCTCTCATACTCAGAGATCGACCAATTTCAAATGTCTTCAGAAGCTCATCCATCCTTTGATTTTTAAACTCACTACCGCGGTCCGTATGAAACCACTGAATGTGACGCAAATCTCCCTCTACGGTAGCAAAGGCGCGGGAAATCAGAGCAGCGTCCTTATGTGGACCTGCACTATGACCAATAATCTCTCGATTGAACAGATCGATGAGCACACAAATGTAGTGCCACCGATTCTGGACTTTCACATAGGTCAGATCGCTGACGACAAAGCATTTGACTTCAGTCTGCTCAAACTCACGATCCAGTATATTCGTTGTTGTCGCTTCATTACAAGCCGTTTTATGAGGCTTATACTGGGCTATGGTATACGTGGAAACCAGGCCCTGCTCTTTCATGATCCGGCCAATGCGGCGTCTGGACACGATGAGGCCTTGTTCCTTGAGCTTGACTTTGATCTTTCGCGTGCCGTAGGCTTTTCGATTCTTGTGGAAAATCTCCACAATCGCTTCTATGAGTTGATCTTCTTTTCGTTGTTCTTTCGCTTCGTAATAGAATGTACTTCTTGCCATCTGCAGGACGTCACACATTGCTGATACCGAGTATTTATCACGGTTATTCTGGATGATAACTACTTTCGTCCCATGATCAGCGCTGCTTGCTTTAAAATGTCGTTCTCCATCCGCAAACGCTGAACTTCTTTTCTGAGAGCGCTCAATTCATTTTCTTCGGGCGAACGATTGTCCTTCTCCTTGAAGGAGCCTGTGGTCTTGGTTTGCTTGATCCAACGGTCTAAAGCCGAGGCTGTGAGGTCATATTCCTCCACAAGAGCTGCTCTGGATTTTCCGTTTTCATAGAGCTGCACCATTTGCTTTTTGAAGTCTGAGGTAAAGGTACGTCGTTGTTGTTTTGGCATTGTAGATATCCGCTCCTTCACTTGATAAGTTTATTCTACAAGCCCTTATTTTTTCTGTCCAACTAAGTGTAGCCGATCCAAATACAGAGACCAAGAAGGAAGTAGATCGTATACATCGTTTACTTTCTAATGCTAGTGATAATACAATGAAAACTAGATATATTAAAGGTTATTCTAAGAGATTAATTCGTGCATTATACTCTTTGGTTTTAGAAGATACAGGTGTATGGCAAGATGAGATTATTAAGATGAAGAATGCCATATTAAACTATTGTGAGATTGACTCCGCTTTAGTTGATTATCTGTATGCTTGTTACTTGGATAGTAATGTACTTGTTGAAGAGTTTCTGGGAATTGCAGATGAAGTATATAGCCATTTTGAGAACGCCTTAAATGCAATGGCTGCTTCCTGAAACCCCTTTGGCTAACACTATATTGACGCTTCGGGTCACTCTGAGAAGCGAGTGACCACATCCAGCCCCCTAAGCCCGTCGGGACGTCACTGCATTAGGTGTTCGGCAAAGCCTCACAACTATAAGCAGCGACTCTAAGAGGCCAGGACGTCGTCAATACAAAACATTATATGAAAGATCGGTAGACCTTTAAAAAGAGAAGAATTAGAAAAGGGGATAATGAAAATGGATGAAATTTACTTTTTAAGACATTACCTCTCGTCTCTCAAGTATCGATGTTCAAAAGCAATTCTAAATGCTCCAAGTAATTACCCGAATTATGAGCTCGGTAACGGTGTAAGAACTCCAATTGAAATTTTGGCACACATGTCTGATGTCATAAGATATGCCCAATCCGTTTTTGATAACCAAGTACAACTTAAGAAAGAATCAGGAAACTGGAATGACGAAGTACAGGCATTTTTTAATGAGCTGGATAACTTAGACAATTTAATGAAATCAAATGGAATACCAAACAAAGATAGAATTATCGAAAAACTGATTCAAGGACCATTATCAGATGCAATGACACATGTTGGTCAATTGTCAATGATAAGAAGAATGGCTGGAGATTCAATACCTGGAGAGAATTTCTTTATTGCTGAAGTAAAGGTTGAATAGTTATTGATAGTAGTTCAAGCAGACCGATACTTCAGATAACAAAATATTCACGCTTCGGGCCCTTCGGCCCTCGGTTCGCCCGATGAGACGAAGCTGAAAGTGGATTCAGGCGAACACACCCCCACCACCCAACCGCGTTGCGGCTCGTCACTTCGTTCCTTTAAGGTGGTGGGGCGTCGTGAGTGAATACAACAACGTTATAGGACATCAACGTGAGAGCATCAAACACACGAAAATCTGTTCAACCTAAAAACAAATATAAATACAGTGGAGAAGATATTAAAACTCAGTAAAGAAAGGGAGGAAGCTAGGATGCTTTATGATCTACAAGGTGAAGCAAATATGTCACCCATTGTTGGGATGTTATTTTCCACAGTAAAGGCAAATAATCAACGTTTAAAACTTATCACTGAGGGAATGTCTCAAGAAGAAGTTGATTATAAAGGTCCTAACGGCAACTATAATAGTACCGCTCAGTTGATTAGACATCTGTCGTATGTAGACCTTAACTGGGTTTACAGGCTAAAGAGAGAACCTCTACCTGATATTTTGAAAGAGCAATATGGTCCTATGATAGATGAGAATAATAAACTTCCGATGATTAAGGGGATGCCTTTAAATACTCTAATGTCAGATTACCAAGATGTAATAAGATTGTTAGAAGATACATGCACACAATTAACAGATTCCAACCTTGATCAAGTGGTTAATTTCGGTCATCAAAATGAAAAGCAAGCGACCATTCGTTGGGGGCTATGGCATATAGCTGACCATTGCCGTTATCATCAAGCCCATATAAATCAACTTAGAAAATGGTATAACGAATAAATGGATTACTGTAAGTATCTTGAAGACGATGGTGACATCCTATTACAATATATTCAGGCAGCGAGCATTCGCACTTGGTCCATCATACACCGAACACCCAGCATACACTGGGTCGTGAATACAGGAACGTTATATGACATCCAAGCAAGTCATTAAAGGAGTGATTAATTGATGTCAATGGTACACGACAATGTGATTTTGGCATATGAAGTTGATCTACAACATGACCAAATCATATTACATACAACCTATGAAGGTGGCAGTACAAGGGAAGAGACCAAGATTGTATTTAAAGATGTATTGAATCATAGGTTCGAACACCAATTAAAGGGTAGTATTATCCTGGATATTGTTGAATCAGATATTAGCCATTTTATTAAAGATAATCTAAAAATATTAGAAGAGAGCAAAAATTATGGTTGGCCAATCCGTTATCACTCAATATTAGAATTAGAAAAAAAGATAACTGATGAGAGCTATAAATACATCGAAATCATGTCTTCTTATGGGTTAAGTGGATGGGTCTTAGCGAAGGGTTATGAAGTTAATGTTAAAGATGAAATTTAAGGAGATCATTTATGAAAGGTAAGATCCTTTTATTATTTTTTATTACGATCATGTGTTCATCTTGTCAAAATGTTAGTCAATCGACTACTTTAAACGGCGAAACTAAATCAATAATGAATTCTGAACTGCCTCCTGATGTAGTGAGTACAGGTAATGGAACAGAATCGAAAGAAATAACTGAAGGCCGATCAGTTCCTTCTAACAATGAAGTGTTATCCATGAGCCTTGGGAACTATGATTTGAAAGGAGAATTTTATGATGAAATGCTCCGAAATCCTATAGATCATGATTACGAAGTGGAGTTTAATGAACTTCAAAATTCCAAAGAGTCTACAACATTGGGATGGGGGGCGTTGGAAGGCAAGTACATAGAGATTTGGGATAAAGAGTTGAACCAAATATATAATAAGCTTCTTTCTAAGTTGGATAAAGAATCAAGAGAAGCACTAATTGAATCGCAGAAGGAATGGTTACAGTATCACTTAAGAGAGACAACATTTGTAGAGAAGACATTCATTAATAATGGTTACCTTGGATCACAAGGATCGGTAAGCCTAGCCACAGCTATAATGGAGAGAATAAGGGAAAGAACAATGCAATTATTTGAATATCGATATTTGCTGGATGGTGAAGTTGAGTTTTTATACCAAAGTAAAAAATAGAATTGGAGTCTTGATCAAAGTTTTTTAGCTGATGCTTTGAAGACAGTAACGGTGGACAACAATGTATTTACACTGTGGGCATACGCTCTGGGTCCGGAAATGGAGTTTCGGAGAAGCATAGGCGCCGGACACCCATCATATCATACGCTGGGTCGTGAATACAGGAACGTTCTCCGAAAGAACCCTAAATCAATTAAGAGAAGAGGATCATTTATGACCTATAAATCCATTTTAATAGATCAATTAACTGCATGTTATAACGATAAGAGTTGGTTTATTCCTCTTGCGGATATACTGGAAGATTTAACAGTAGCAGAAGCAGTTACTGAGAATGACAATAAACAAACGATTTGGTCCATTGTGAATCATCTTATTTATTGGAATGAAAAATGGCTTGAGCGTTTTAAGGCAGGAGAATTTATATTAAATAATGCGATTAACAATGATGAGACATTTTCTTTGACTCAAGATCAATTGAATGATGTAGGCTGGAAGGAGACATTAAATAGACTTGAGCATGTATTTAGCAATTGGAGAGTTATTTTAGAAGAAACAGATGAATCAAAGCTCACAAAACAACTTCCAGAATATTTTAATGCTCCTTGGTGGGGAGTTGTTTCTAATTTAAGTATTCATAATGCATATCATATCGGACAAATCATGTTGTTAAAGAAACAAATTCGAGTTAAATAATATTTTTTAGGCTGTTCACAGATAAGGGGGGGACAGCTTATGCAGAGCTGGTCGTCCGGCCAGGAAGTGATTTGACTTGGTAAATCAAGCGCAAAAAAGGCACGTTTTCAGTTTTGAAAATGTGCCTTTTTTGCCATTAATTTTAAGTCGAAATGGCAAACGTAACAATGAGTGTCATCTGCTTAATTTGCGCCCTTCTTTGTCGAGAAACAACAGTTCGTAGTATTTTTTGGGTCGCCCTTTACTGTTGTCTCGTTTTTCAAAAACCGTTTGTACGTAGTTACTTTCTTCAATTTTGTTAAGGATACGGTTTGCACCTCTGACGGTCATGGACAGGCACCCAGCAACATCCTCAGAGGATAATTTATTGGTTCTCATGATTTCTGCATAGGACATGATTTTTTGCAGGTTGATGTTGTTTATTCCGATCCTTTTGGCTAACGCGATGATTTCCGGGTCCCCCTGTTCAGAGAACTGTATGACATTGATGCTCCGCATTGGGCCGATAACCTTCTGATCCTCGTTTATAAAAAAGCTGCAGCTGCCCGTAAAGGCTTCCGCCTGTCTGTGAGCTTTGGTGGCGTTAATGTTAGCTTGAAAATATTCATGCCCCGAGCCCCACCCGATCTTCAGCTTGTCGCTTATGCGCTCTTCCAGATACTCCAGCAGGGTGCAGTTATGCGCGTTAGAGGTGATTTTCATGAAATTTCCATAGGTGGTGTATAGTCTGACAAAGCCTTCCGAAATTTGGGCCGTGTCTGCCAGATTCACGCTGCGCAGAAACCTGCCGACAAGGACCTTCAGCTCATGAAGCTGCTCTTCAGATGGCGGATCCGCCGTATTGGTCGATAAGCATGCAACAACTGCCCTCTGGCTCTTAAGCTTGAGGATGGTAATTTCGTTGATGATCTCTCTGATGGCCTCTTTAACGTTCTCCAAAGTGGGCCGGATTAAGATATATCTGACTCCGTGCTTTTTGAGTTCTGGAACAAAGTGGCCGAACGCGGTGATGGACAGGTCTATTTTCTTGTCTTCCCACAGCGTGATATGGTTCTCCAGCATTGTCTCCACCCGTTCGAGCAGATCACCGCTGTCAATGGGCTTTCCCTCATGAGTCAGGTATTGCTGGAATTCGCTGAAAGACTCGATTATATACGCATAATCCACATAGATCCGGGATATATCAAGCCCAGGTTCTGTAACCAGCAGCCGGAAAAGTTCCCTATATAGAAGGTTTTCATTATCCTGCAAAATGTGAACAGGTACTTTTTCATCCAGGCATTCCTTATCGATTGACTCGTAAAGCATCCTGCCACTGATCACAAATCCATCCACCGAATCTAAGTTTTTGAGATAGATGTCTGTTGTTTCCCGGAAGTTGCCGATTGTAAGAAACCTGAACTGACATAAGGGCCGCATTTCTTCTTCAATGGCGCGGAAATAGTCCATATGGGTCTCAGGCGTGATAATACCCAGCTTGATTTTCATGATAGATTCCTTTCATAAACAGTTCAATCAAAAGAGTTATATCACAATAAATGTGATATTTCAATGTTCCGGCAGCCTCTAAAATAATGTTCTTAAAATGTCTTATTTTCTCTTGACAGCGAACGGATTTAAAAGTACGATGAAAGTGTTCTTAAAAAGTCTTAAAATATGAAGGGGGAATGTGTACTCTGTTCTTACGTTCATTCAATTTGTGCTTTAGGAGATGTTCATTGTGATTGAAGAAGCTGGAGATTTTTTGGGTATGGCCCATCAGCTGCAGGACAAATTGGTCAAGCACAGGCATCATCTTCATGCGGTTCCGGAACTTGATTTAAGTTTGCCGAGGACAACTGCCTACGTAAAAGAGGTGTTGGAGTCGATGGGGCTTGAACCCACGCCCGTAGGAGAGTCAGGTCTAATGGTTACGATCGGCGGACAACATGCCGGGAAGGTGATTCTGATCCGTGCGGATATGGATGGGCTGCCCATTCAAGAAGAAACGGAGCTTTCTTTTGCGTCGTTGAACGGAAACATGCATGCATGCGGTCATGACTTGCATACTTCCATGCTGCTCGGAGCTGCGGAGATCCTGAAGGCCAACGAAGAGCAGCTTCGCGGGACGGTTAAGCTTATGTTTCAGCCGGGTGAAGAGACTCTGCACGGGGCAAAGATGATGCTTGAGAATAGGATTCTTGACAATCCTAAGGTGGATGCAGCCATGATGCTTCATGTGTTGACCGGAATGCCGCTTCCTCTCGGACAATTTGTAGTGCCTGAGGAAGGTGGAGCGATCTCTGCTTCGTCGGATTGGTTCGAAATCATCATCCGCGGCAGGGGCTCACATGGCGCAATGCCCGAGGCGGCAGTGGACCCTTTGAATGTGGCTGCTCATCTTCATCTGTCACTGCAGGGTATCCTAAGCCGGGAAATTTCGCCGATTGATAATGCGGTGCTTACCATTGGCGTGATGGAAGGCGGAACTACGAACAACGTGATTCCCGATACGGCCAGATTGAAAGGAAGCGTGCGCACATTTGACGCTGCATTGCGGGATAAAGTGGAAGCCCGTATCCGCGAAATTAGTGCAGGGATCGGAGATACTTTTCAGGCCAAGGTGGAAGTGATCTATACGAGGGGTTGTCCTGAAGTGAAAACGGATGGCGGACTTAATGAGCAAATGAGGGCTTCAATTGCAAATACCTTTGGCGACGGCTCCTATATCGGTATAACTGAGCTGGTACCCGGCGGTAAATTAATGGGCTCGGAAGACTTCGCGTTTGTCTCACAGGCGGTGCCAAGTACCACTGTGTTTCTTAACGCAGGCAATGTCGAAGAAGGTTATAGTTACCCTGTACACCATCCTAAGACGATGTTCTCGGATGAGGTGCTTCATAGAGGGGCTGCGGCTTACGCAGCTTTTGCCAGAGATTGGCTTGAAAGTAACAGTTAAGCTCTAAACCAAACTTAGGAGGAATTACAATGACAGAGAGACGTATGATTGGGCCTACCAAATTTGAAGAGTACTCGGAGAAATACAAGGAATTCTTGTTAATGACCCGCCGTGACGGAATCATCGAAGTTCGGCTGCACACTGACGGAGGGTCGTACAAGCACAATTGGGAAGCTCATACCGCCTGGTCTCATGCCTGGTCAGATATTGGCCGCGACCCTGAGAACGAAGTCATGATTATTACGGGAACAGGGGATAAATGGCTTATTGGCGACCCGGAGGTCTGGAATACGAAATTTATGGACTGGCCGAAGCAAAAGAAACTCGAACAGTATCATGAATCGCTGAGATTACTTGAGAATTTGATCTTCTGCATTGACATCCCGACCATCGGGGCGGTCAACGGGCCGGGAACGCACTGTGAACTCGCAACGCTCTGTGATATTACCATTTGTACAGAAGACGCTGACTTTTTCGATCCGCATTATCTGGGAGGCACGCCTCCAGGAGATGGAATGCTGCTCACACTGCAGAGCATGATCGGGTTCAAGAAAGCAGCCTACTACGCCTACACCGGCAAGAATATCAATGGTCAGACCGCCTTGGACCTGGGTATCGTCAGTGAAGTTCTGCCCCGTGAGCAGCTTCTCCCACGCGCTTGGGAGCTCGCGGAGATGATCATGCAGGCACCGCGTTCAACGAGACATCTGTCTCACTCCATTATCTCCCGGCCATGGAAGCAAGCTCTGGTCGCCGATCAGGGATTCCAGCTTGCCCACCAGATGTACGACATGGCCATTGATGAAGAAGGAGCGCTGGAGCGCCTGAAGAAAATGCAAGGACGCCTGATGGGCAACGATGTTCAATAGAAAGATGACGGGACTTACACGGTTCGAAGAGTACTCGGAGAAGTACAAGGACTTATTCCTCATGACCCGCCGCGGCGGCATCCTCGAAGTGCGTATGCACACTGACGGTGGACCGTTACAATTCGACTGGCCGGTCCAAGCTGCATATGGTCATGTATGGTCAGATATTGGCCGTGATCCTGAGAATGAGGTCATGATCCTTACAGGGACAGGAGAGTTGTGGCAGATAGGCAACCCTGAAGTCTGGAATACGAAATTCATGGATTGGCCGTATCGCCGGAAGCTGGAAATGTACCATGAGTCACTCAGAATGATTGAAAATATGGTTCATTGCCTTGACATCCCCACGATCGGGGCGGTCAATGGCACAGGCGCACACTGGCAACTGGGAACGCTTTGTGATATTACCATTTGTGCGGAAGACACAGTATTCTTCGATGCCCATTATCTGGGCGGTGTTCCGCCTGGAGACGGAATCGTTCTGGCCCTTCAAAAGATACTGGGGAGCAAGAAAGCTGCATACTACGCATACACGGGGATGAACATTACTGCCCAAGAGGCACTAGACCTCGGTCTGGTTAGTGAGGTATTGCCTCGTGAACAGCTTCTTTCACGGGCATGGGAGCTGGCAGAGATGATCATGCAGGCCCCCCGCTCTACAAGACATCTTACGCATTCGATTGTGTCGCACCCGTGGAAACAAGCTTTTGCAGAGAATCAAGGTCTCCAGCTTACACACCAATTGTATGACATGGCTATTGATGAAGAGGGGATTCAAGAACGGCTGATGAAGCTCAAGGAACGTTTTCAGAGGAATGGGTAATACGCCTGGTCAAGCCGTAGGAGGAAGATCTTAAGCCAAAGACAACTGAGAAGGGATAAGGGTGCTATGAGATCGTTGACTGAACTATTTAAGATTGGCAGCGGACCGTCCAGCTCCCATACCATGGGGCCGGAGAAGGCGGCCAGAATCTTCAAAGCAGAAAATGAAGATGCAGACCAGTTCAAGGCACTGATCTATGGTTCCCTTGCCAAAACAGGCAAAGGCCATATGACGGACACGGCCATTATTCGCGCATTGTCACCCGCTTCAGCGGAGGTTGAATTTGTTCCGCAGCCAGATTTTATTCTACCCCATCCCAATGCGATGGACTTGTTCGCTTACCAAGACGGTCAGCAAACAGCCTCCATGCGCGTTGTCAGTATCGGCGGCGGAGACATTGTGATTGAGGGACGGGAGGAGGTGCGGGGAGCTGATGTCTACCCGGAGAACAGCTTTGCAGAGATCAGCGCCTTGTGTAAAGCGAATCATTTCCGCCTAAGCGATTACGTCGAGCAGCGTGAAGGCATACAGATCTGGGATTTCCTCCAAGGCATCTGGGAAGCGATGAAGAGGTCAATCGACGAAGGGCTGTCTGTCACAGGTATTCTGGAAGGCGGCCTGAATGTCGAACGCAAGGCGAAATATCTGTATCATCAGGGGCATGCGGATGAGAGCCCGGAGACGCGGGAGAACCGGATCGTCAGCGCATATGCTTTCGCCGTCAACGAACAGAATGCCGCCGCCGGTACAGTCGTAACGGCCCCGACCTGCGGAGCCAGCGGTGTTGTGCCTGCCTCGCTACGATATATGCAGGAGAAGATGCAGGTCCCGGACGAACAGATTCTTCGTGCACTGGCTGTCGGCGGGCTCATCGGTAATCTGGTCAAGCAGAACGCCTCGATCAGCGGCGCTCAGTGCGGCTGCCAGGCGGAGGTTGGCACGGCTTGCTCTATGGCAGCGGCTGCACTGGCTGAATTGTCCGGTATGGAGATCGACCAGATTGAGTATGCGGCGGAGGTTGCCATGGAGCACCACCTGGGGTTAACCTGTGATCCGATTAACGGACTAGTTCAGATCCCTTGCATTGAGCGGAATGCGGTCGGTGCGATGCGGGCGATCAATGCGCTGAGCCTGGCCAAATTCTTGTCGGGTACCCGTAAAATATCCTTTGATCTGGTTGTACAGACCATGTATGAGACAGGCCTGGATATGAACAGCAGTTACCGCGAAACTTCAGAGGGCGGGCTCGCTAAGCTCTACAAAATTGACAGTTAAATGATACTGCCATGATGATGGGGCATTAATTCCATACTTGTGTAATGAGACGAGAGGCTGTCCCAAAAGCCATGAAATGGCTGCTTGGGTCAGCCTTGTTTTTACGTAGGATATACGTAGGCTTTTTGGGTGGACGCTCCGTGAACGGACCGTTGTTACAATCGCTGTTGTCCCCAGATTTTATTTATTCTCCTAAGCGGTGAAAATCCGGGGACAAAGGCGACCGCTGCCGCTTTTCCACAATCAGTCCGTCCTCTCCACTGTTTAAGCGGGAAACCAATCCTCCATCTTTTACAAACACAAAAAAAGAAACATCACTTTTGGTAAAATGGAAGTGCGACCAACCATTTCAAAGGAGAGGTTTCTACCCTGGTGGTGGCCGTGACAGCTATCACCCTAAAATGCTTACCAAAGTCATCATTTGCGCCTACACTCAGCGTATGTATTCCTCCCGCCAAATCGCTAAATCCATCCGCGAGAACATCCTCTTCATGTGGCTCGCCGGCCGGCAGCGGCCAGACTTTCGTACCTTGAACCGCTTCCGTTCCCAGCGGATGAAGAGCGTTCTCGAATCCGTATTTACCGCCGTGCTTCAGTTTCTGGCTGACGAAAAGAAAGCTGCACGAAGGCAAGGGGAAATCGGGAAGCCATGGTGAGTTTGGAACGATTACGGTACCAGAAACAGGCTCGGGAAATGCTGCAAAGCGAGGAAGGATACCTCTTAGCCGTACGCCGAATGACGGAGCCAGAAAGCGTATTTGGACAACTGAAGAACAAGCGGGGTTTCCGGCGATTTCTGCTTCGCGGCATAGAAAAAGGTGATACTGGAGGTCGGCTGGCTTTCGCTCGCCCATAATCTATTGAAGCTAGCAGCAAATGACCAAAAACGCAGAGCAGCGATTCTCCAATAATGGGAGAATCGCTGCTCTATTGACGTTTTAAGCTTTTGAGAAGACAGAGGGCCTATCTCCGCCAGTAGAATATCTACTTATGAGACAGCCTCTTTTTGGGAGGCTATGTAAGGCGGGCTGCTGCGGTCTCAGCATGGTCGAGCCGGGCAGTCTGACCAAGGCAGAGCTGGTCGTCCGGCAAGAAGTGATTTGACAGGGCGCAGCCGGGATTAGAAAATGTATGTGTGTACATACAGCCGTGAATTAAGTAGAGAAGGACTACGAATGAAACAGCTACACATTGGAATGATAGATTATAAATTCATGGGCAAGGCCCACAGCAATGCCTACCGCAGTCTGCCGATATTCTTCCCGCAGCCGTGAAGCCGCAAATGTCGGTCATCTGCGGACGCAATGAGGAAGTTGTACAAGGGGCTTCGTCACACAACTCGGCTGGTCGGAAAGTGTGACCGACTGGAAGGAACTAATCGCCCGCGGCGCCATAGATCTGATTGATATTAACGCGCCAAGCAACGCCCATAAAGAAATCTCCCTGGCGGCAGCCGCTAGGCTTCAACTACCGTTTCTCTGACAACAAGAGTCATTACAATTTTGCAGAATCAACAAATTGATTTCTAGCCGCACCCAAACCAACCATACCGAGTAGAGCAGAAGCGCCAACCAACATCAGGAGTGGAACGCTCCAACCATGAGTGGCATCATGCAAATATCCAATTAGCGCTGGGCCAATTGCGGCCAGTAGATATCCGATGGATTGGGCCATCCCCGATAATTCAGCCGCCTGATGGGCACTTTGGGTACGTAAGCCGAAAAACATCATAGATAAGCCAAAGGCAAAGCCCACGCCAATACCTAGAATAATAACCCAAAGTGAAAACAGATGGATGCTGCTATAGAGAAGTCCAAGTGTTCCAACCAAAAGCAGAATCGTTGTAATAATCACTAACAACCGTTGGTTAGGCATGCGCCCAGCCATAACAGGAACGATAAATGCAAAGGGGAGCGAAGCTATAATCAGAATCGAGAGAAACCAGCCTGATTGACTCGAACTGATGCCCTGACCTTTTAGTATTTCAGGTAGCCATGCCACTAGCACATAAAAAATGGTCGATTGTATTCCCATAAAAAGAGTTACCTGCCATGCTAATGGAGAGCGCCATATATTAATCTGATGGTTGTTCCCTGCGCTGCTGGCAACAGCGGCTGGTTTCGCTGGGGCCTTGAGTTGCGGTACCCATAAGAGAATGGAGATGACGCTAAGTATCCCCCATACCCCCAAGGCACCTTGCCAGTTCAAGCCTGCCCCCACGGCTAAAGGAACACTGATACCCGAAGCGATCGCCCCGCATAGATTCATGGAAACAGAATAAACCCCTGTCATAGTACCCATTTGCTGCGGAAATTCCTGTTTAATCAGGCTCGGTAGTAATACATTACATATGGCAATAGCGAACCCCAGAACTGCGGTTCCAACATACAAGGTCACCACCCCGGATAACGAGCGAACAGCGATACCCATGGTCAAAACAATAAGGGAAATGAGGATAATACGTTCTACACCATATCTACGTCCTAATTTTGGTATAAAGGGTGATAACAATGCAAATGCAATTAGTGGAACTGTAGTAATCAGGCCTGCTAAGGTATTTGAAATATGGACGTTCTCCCGAATAATACTGACTAATGGCCCCACCGATGTGAGGGGAGCACGCAAATTTGCTGCGATAAAAATAATTCCTAAGATCATGAACCAAAATGTCGCTTGCTTGCGAGTTCTGGTATCGAGTATTGCATTCTGTTTTTTTAACAATTGTTCTGATGAACTCATAAGGCTTCCTCCTACGCTTTAGTTTTAGGTTATTTAATCGTCAATTTCTTCCTTGTAGAAGAAGTGCCCTTAAGAGGGGATGCATTATTTGTTACTAAATTGTGCGTGATATAGTCGATTGTAATATCCAGCAGCGGAAAGGGGACTGCTGAATTGCAGTTTCCATTTCGCCACCCAGTACAGGGGTGTTCGCGTTCTAAGTCAGGATCGGCGAATTTGTAAGGAACATTCGTGAAATAACCAATTGCTGTTTTCGTCGCACGGACAAGAAAATAACGGAATAGCACGTCAAAAAGCTCCAAACCTGTTATTCTCGGGTCTAGTCGTGCTCGTGCATTTAAAGTGCTTCATTTAGCATAGTGTAGCACGAGCCTTTTCAATGTATGAGCGAACAGCTTCCTCGGCTTGATGGCAATCTTGATTCACAATGGCTTGATAAAGCAGTTCATGTGAGTCGTGATAAAAAGCTGCATTTTTGAAGTCCGTTGTTTCTAAAATCGTGTTTTGCAGCGCCTCCGAAATATGATTATACAAATTTGACATCAATTGGTTATGCGAAGCAGCAATCACCATTTTATGAAACTCGACATCCCAGTGAGCATAAGCTTTGAGATCCTTCTGGCTGGCTGCTTGTCTGCACTGCTCCAAGCATGACCGAATTGCCTCCAAATCTTCTTCGCTTCTCCTGAGCGTAGCCAGGGTAGCAGCCTCTCTTTCCATGGCGTATCGAACCTCCAGGCTCTCAAGCCTATCGGTGTGCTGAATCACTTTTTCAATCACTGCCCCCAAAACACTTGAGGAGCAGACATAGGTCCCATCCCCTTGTCTAGTCTTCAGCAGCCCCGCATATGTTAAAGCCCGAATGGCTTCCCTCAAGGTATTACGGCTGACTTGAAGTTGTTCCATCAGTTCGGGCTCTGGAGGAATACGCATCCCTACTTGCCATTCGTTGTTTTCGATCTTCCCCTGGATCTGGGAGGCTACCTGCTCCACCAAGGTTAAACGTTGCGTCTGAGTTAACAACAGCATCACTCCTTTATTTAAACGTAGGATGTTTGGTATATCGGTAGTATTATAATAGATTGACTTTGATTTGGGAAGATGAAATTGATAATTATTATCATTTATCTCTTTCAGGGAATCCAATTGGAGCGTAGATAAAATTATAGTATGAGCATAAAAAATGGACAGACCATGTGAGGCTTACTCCACATAGCCTGTCCATTTTATTCATAACGACTAAGATCAAAGCGGCGAACTGCCAGGATAAAGGCAATTATCAACTGTTGTTTGCAATCCTCGTCCATACCTCCATTACAAAGTGTATCCAGATTATTGCTGATGTGACCCCAATCCTTAGGCAATATGAGGTAGAAGGATACGATGCCATTAATATTGAAATGTATATGAATGCGTCGATACCGGGAGGCTATATTTTTCCAAAGCAGGGCTGTTACTTATGCTCGGCAAATCGCCACCAAGCCACTGTTCCGGCGAACCCTGCTATCCCTGTGGCAGCCAGTATCACCATACTGATCAAGCCGAGCTCTGAACCGGTTAGCAGCAGAACTGGAATCGTCCAAGGAAAATAAGGTCCGTAGCCTAACTGCACAACCACATTCGAGACGATCACGATGACAAAGATGACTCCGATCGGAGCGAGGTAGCCTCGGGTGAGATTGGCGATTAACGCGCTCGTTGTGCTGATGAGCATAATCAGCAGGGAAGCGGCCATGAACGGCCAGAAAAAATGCAAAATAGTGGATACGGAGTCTCCGTTGACGCCCATCAGGAAACCTGCGCCTGTGATTACCGAAAAAGTGAAAACAGCCATTCCTGTATTCCACATCGCGATGGCGATAAATTTAGCCAATACCGTATAGGTCTTGGGGACCGGCTTAACAAGGATGTCCTTGATGGTATTGTTGGTGTACTCCACTCCAAACACCCAAGCGGAGGTGAAGGCGAATCCTACGACCAGCAAGGAGCCTATGGAGCCGAGCAGATCTGCGAAGTAGGCTTCCCAATGGGCTGCGGAACTGTTGAATACAGCAATCATCAAGGGCAATGCTGTAAAGGCTCCAAGCATGACCCAAAAGACGACAGACCGCCATATTTTAAGAGCTTCGTTGTGAATGAGAGAGAGGAGCTTCATGCTTGCTTCCTCCCTTCTGTACGGATCATGCGCAAGAAATAACCTTCCAGATCTTCCGTAACGACGCTCAGGTGAGTCGGCGGCTGGCCCATTCGTGCCAACAGTTCTGCCAGCCTCTCCGGCTGCGCTATCGCGCGGCCTTCTGCCAAGACCAAGCGCCCGTCAGCGGCTTCTTCATAGCTGTACCCATGCTCTGTGAGAATACGCATCAGGGCAACGCGATTGCGCCCGTCCAGGATTAAACTTTTTTGCAGGGAATGCTCCAGTTGGTTCACTTTCATGTCCTGGATGAGTTGCCCTTTGTGCATGATGCTTATACGGTCCACCAGCTTGGATAATTCTTCTAACAGGTGGCTGGAAATGAGGATGGTGATGCCACGATTGCGCGACAAGTCGAGCAGCAGCTCCCGGATTTCGACGACACTGGCCGGGTCAAGCCCGTTGATCGGCTCGTCCAGAATCAATACCTCCGGGTTGTGGAGCATAGCCTTTGCCAATCCTAGCCGTTGCTTGTTTCCCAGGGAAAGCTTCTTGGCCTGCTTGTCCTGATGGGCGCCCAGGTTAAGCTGCTGGATGACGCGAGCAATGCAATTGCGGTCGGAGAGCAGATGCATTCTGCGGGCAATGTCCAGGTTTTCCGTGACGGTAAGTTCTGGATAAAAGGTTGCCTCCTCCAAATAGCCAACCTTTTCCCATAGCTTGTAATTGCCAGCGTCAACCTTGCTCCCCAGCATGTGGATGCTGCCGGATGATGGTCTCAGCAGGGACAGGAGCATTTTGATGGTCGTGGTCTTGCCGGCTCCGTTCAGTCCAAGGAATCCGACAACTTCTCCCCGGTTCACCTCCAATGAAAGATTGTGCACGGCCGGGTAATCGCCAAAGTTTTTGCTGACATTCTCAAGATGGATGGCGTTGGCACTGCCCATTTTGCCAGTTTTGCTTGTTGTCATTTCATAACCTCTCTTTATAATGGGATAAGCAGAACTTTAATCGCTGAATATCAACTGAACCTCAAGCGATGCGGCAAATCGGGGTTGATGTTCGGTTTACTTTGGGACAGTATAATCATGTTGCGCTGGAGGGAGGAGTGCACAGTGTTCGATATTCTTGTGGTCGAAGATGATGCCAATACGCAAAAGCTGCTATGTGCTGTGCTCAAGCATGGAGGCTTTAATGCCCATCCGGTTAAAAACGGCCTTGAAGCGCTGAGCAGGATGGAGGAGCAGCGATTTGACTTGATTGTGCTGGACCTGATGATGCCGGAGATGGACGGTTATCAATTATGCAAGGAATTGCGCAGCGCTGGGGACCATATCCCGATTCTGATGGTCACGGCTGCGCATGAAATCACGGATAAGCATCACGGCTTCCTTGCTGGCACGGATGATTATATGACGAAGCCGTTCGACGAGCAGGAGCTACTGCTTCGCATCAAGGCGCTGCTGCGCAGGGCGCAGATTGTCAGTGAACACAAGCTCATGCTGGGAGATACTACGTTGGATTACAGCGCTCTAACGGTTACGAGAGGAGAGGTGCAGACTCATCTGCCTCAAAAGGAGTTTTATTTGCTGTTTAAGCTGATGAGCTATCCCGACAGAATTTTTACCCGCATGCATTTAATGGAGGAAATTTGGGGGCTGGAAACGGAGATCGACAGCCATACCCTGAATGTCCATATCAATCGATTGCGTGACAAATTCAAGGACAATCCTGATTTTGAGATTGTGACGGTGCGCGGGTTGGGGTACAAGATCGTGAAGCGTGGGTGAAGGGGATGAAGAGGATGCCAAGAAGGCGAAGGATATTTCCACAAAAAATCAGTCTGGCGTTTTCCTTGGTGGCGTTGGTGTTTGTAGTCATGGTGCTATCTATTGGTTCGGCAGGCTTGCTTGCTTTTTTACTTTATCGGGCAGGCCTGCTTGACATGAGTAACCCTGAGCCCATTCGCGGGGTGTATGTGTTGTTATATATCAGCATTTTTCTGGGTGTGGTCATTGCCGCGCTGTTGAGCAGGCGCTCGGTGAGACCGATCCGGGATATGATGGAAGCCACCGACAAGGTGGCGAAAGGAGATTTTTCCGCTGAGGTGAGAGCGAAGGGCAGTATTGTTTTTGAACTGGATGCGCTGGCGGCGAGCTTTAACACAATGGTGCAGGAGCTGAGGGGGATTGAAACGTTGCGCAGCGATTTCGTGCGAAATTTCTCTCATGAATTCAAGACCCCTATAGCCTCTATCAGCGGCTTCGCCAAATTGTTGAAGAAGGGCGGCCTCAGTGAGGAGGACAAACAGGACTACTTGGACAGCATTATCCAGGAATCTGAACGATTGGTCGGCTTGTCGACCAGTATTCTCAACTTGTCCAAGGTAGAGAATATTGAAATTGTGAGCGAAAAGTCCGCCTACCGCTTGGACGAGCAAGTCAGGCTGGCGATTCTGATGCTGGAGCCGAAATGGAATACCCGCAACCTCAATTTGGAGCTTGCTTTGGACGACGAGATCGAAATATGCAGCAATAAAAATTTGATTCAGCAGGTGTGGATAAATTTGTTGGATAATGCGATCAAGCATTCGAACAGCGGCGGGACGCTAAAGGTTGGCTTATGGCAATGCGGAGGAGATGCGGTGTTTCGGCTTGAGGACCAAGGAGGCGGGATGAGCAAAGAGACGATGCGGCGGATGTTTGACAAATTTTATCAAGGCGATGCTTCTCGTACAACGGCGGGGAACGGACTCGGATTAACGCTGGTAAAGCGTATTGTCGATTTGTGCGAAGGATCGATTGAAGTAGAAAGTGAGCTTAATCGAGGTTCAATTTTTACGATCAGGCTCCCTTTGGGGCCAAAGCGAAATTGAAGCTAATTGAAGGATAAACCTACTACAAGAGAAGACGTAATTAAAGAAAATTTACCACAAAAACTTCACAAAAAAATTACCATTCACTAAGAATTATTCCGTTATACTGGCGACTGCATGTAAAGACTGTGGGCATTATTTTTTCTTTGAAATTAGTTGCACCTCAAAAAGTGAACCAAAACAAATAAGTAATAGAGTAAGGATATAGTGATTGATGGGGGGCGTTAAGAATGCCAAATAAACTTTGGATATTTCCACCTTATGAAAAAGACAAAGTATCAATTATTTCTGTAATAGAACGTGTTGAAAAGCAAGCCAGATACATTAGACAGTCTGGGCCGCCAGGACGTTTCGCCATCATAGATTTCGAAATTGAGCCTTATGATGGAGGAATCGTCTTTGAAAATGAGGCACGACTACAGGAGGATTTGAGAGATAATATGGATTGGGAATTAGCATTCCCTATGGTTATATGTTCCATTTTTGATGGTGTGAAAAAGTTTGTTCAGTATAGGTACGATGACAGTAATCTGGCCATAGGAAATTTCAAATTCAAACTAAAGAGACTTGATATACATCCATATGACAGTAAATTAACGGATTTTGGAATAGCAACTGCTATAGGTTTGAACGAGGTCTTTATCCGTCAGAAACTGCCCAACCAGAATGATTAAGATCAAGGAGGACTAGGCGTGATAGGGCTGTGTAAGAGTAAGTTGCTCTAAGAAGCCAGATCATTTTCCTAAGAACATCCTGGTGCATAAACATATGCCCTCGAAAATGCTTCTGAGTAGGCTAAAATACTCCTGCATCGTTCCTGCTTGTAATCTATAATGAGAATAATACTCATATAGATATCGAGGAAGTGGCTTAATGCAGCACGAATTCAAATTAACCCGCATGCACGAATATATGGATCATTTATCGTTGGGGCTTGAGAGAAAGCTGTCTCGTTCCAGTTGGGGACAAAAACTGATCCTTCCGAATGAACTTGGAAATGGTACGATTCATCGCATGGTCATTCGTCCTGGGATGGAAGTTTTACTGGAGCGTTTAAGTCTGCATCAAAATCTGAGATTGAGCATCGACCAAGAGTGCCAGGTTTTGGGGTTAGTTTATCGCCTAAGCGGCGAAAGCTACTGTTAATGGAATAATGCCGTTTGTACGAATTTATCTGGTCCGGAGAGTACGGTGTTCTTTACCCATCACACCAAAGTCTATTTGGAGATAAGCTCAGCGATCCAGAACAATGCGATTAAGATTCGAATGAGTCCGGGTATATTGGATGCGTATTTTGCCGACGGGGAAGAGAATTGCAAACTGCGGCAGATGCTGAATACATATAAAAACACGATTCGCGGCCAAGCCATTTCACCGGCTGTTCAAGCGATTTTGCAGGCGATGTGGACGTGTGAATATGACGGGGCGCTAAAGCGATTGTTTATGGAAAGTAAGGTGCTCGAATTAGTCACCCTCTTTATTCATGAGCTGCCGACATATGATCAGCTGAGCAAAGAATTAACGACACTCCACCGCAGTGACTTGGAGAAGCTGCATAACGTTCGCAGGGTGATCGTCGAGCACTTGGATCACCCTCTGTCCATTCAGGAGTTGGCGAAAATAGCGGGAATGGGCACAACCAAGCTAAAAGCAGGCTTCCGCACGGTATTTGATAAAACGATCTTTGAATATGTACGCGAACAAAGAATGCAAAGAGCAGCATGGCTGCTGGAGACGAATCGGATGAGGGTGTGCGATGTGGCCATGGTCGTTGGTTATAGCAACCCGAGCCAATTCGCTGCCGCCTTCAGAAAACAATACGGTTGCAATCCAAGTCAGTATGGGCAGCATCTTGAATGATAAAAACGGAATCCTTTACAATCGAAACGGATATGCATCATCATCTGGTGTATATCCGTTTTTGCCGTCCTTAATAGGTGGCTGAGCGTCTTTCTCGGGTAGAGCTGAGCTATGAATGTATGTGATAATCATTATCATTCATAGAGAGGGGCGCATAAGGATGGTAGTTAGACAAGGATTTATCTTTACAGTTATTGCTTTGGTTATCGTGATGTTGACCGGCTGTTCCGAGAATCGGCAGCCAGTGTCCAACATGGATGAGGCTCGTATATTCAAGCATCCGTTAGGCGAAGTAAGGTTGACCGACACGCCAAAAAGAATCGTGGCATTGGATTTCAATTATACGGAAGATCTGCTGGCGCTGGGAATTACGCCGGTAGGTGTGGCAGATATTGATTCCCCGACAGGCTTTAACACCTTGGTGAATATACAGCCTGCTTTGGGACCCGAGGTTGTGGATGTCGGTGGCCGGCAGGGGCCTAATCTCGAAATCATTGCCGAGCTTCAGCCGGATCTCATTTTGACCAATGTGTACTTTGTTCAAAAGAACTATGAGAAGCTAAATGCCATTGCGCCGACCATGGTCTTCGATCCCTATCCACCGGAAGGGAAGGAGCAGTACGATGAAATGACGAAGACTTTCCGTGTGATTGCAGATATGGTAGGCAAAGAGGCTGAAGCGGAGAAGCAGCTTTGAGGATTTGCAAAAGGTGTATGATGAGGCCAAAGGGAAGCTGGAAGCGGCGAATCAAGCGGGAGCGAATGTTGTATTTGCCCAAATGACACCTGGTCAATCAGGTCCTTCCGTATGGTTGTTCACTGGTAATTCACAAGGTGCGCGAATCATGAAAGAAATCGGATTACATCATGTCTATCGGCCTGACATTTTTGAACAACGAGGCGTGACGGTGACAACGGTAGAAGCGTTAATGGATTACGAGGATGCTTCCTTGATTTATTTAAACATGGACAGCACAGGCGGATTGCAGGATCAACTGAAAGCCAATGCGTTGTGGAACGAATTGGAGTTCGTCAAACAGCAGCGTGTCTATGCGATAGATCAACGGATGTGGGCGTATGGTGGACCGATCAGCGCGAAGGGACTTGTCAGTGAGGTTGTGAAGGCGTTGGCCGGGCAATGAAAATGAATGGGAAGGCGGTCAGCGTGATAGGAGGAAGCGCCCTGCTTCTGGTGCTGCTCTTGTTGCTTCATCTAATGCAGGGACAAGTAGATATCAGCGTATCTGATCTGGTGCATTCTCTTCTGGATGCGCAGGGGTCAATCGTTGATCAGGCTATATGGGGGCTGCGTCTGCCGCGGGCAGTTGCGGGCATACTCTGTGGAGCTGCATTGGCGACTAGCGGTGTGCTGCTGCAGACGGTGCTACGCAATCCGCTCGCATCTGCAAGCACGCTCGGCATTAATGCGGGAGCTTACTTGGCAGTCGTTGCAGGAACGGTATGGAGTCCCTTTCTGCTTCACCAGTTTTCATTTGTCTTTGCACTTGCTGGCGGTATTCTGGCGGCTGGCATGGCTTATGTGCTGGTCGGGGGGCATCAAGCTCCACCGATTCGCCTGGTGCTGTCAGGCTTAATTGTCACCTTGTTGCTATCTTCGCTAACGAGTATGATGCAAATTTTGTATTTGGAAGATGCCAGCCACCTGTTCCTCTGGGGTTCGGGTTCCTTGATGCAGAACAATTGGCACGGCCTTCAGCTTGCATGGCACTGGATGGTCATTGGGCTAGCACTTGTTTTTCTTTCTGGCAAATCCCTTGATCTGTTGACACTTGGGGAGGAGTCAGCAACTTCCCTGGGCCAGCGGATGGTGTGGACGAAGGTAGCGATGTCCGGAATCGCCATTACACTTGCCGCGCTCAGTGTGAGCCTCGCTGGTCCCATTGGGTATATTGGTCTGCTCGCACCGCATATCATTCGATTGACCGGCATTCGGCGGCATCGTTTGTTGATTCCTGCAAGCGCGATGCTGGGAGCTGGACTTTTGCTCGTTGCCGATTTGCTGATCTCTATGTTTCAGGCGACTTACGGCACGCTTCCTGTTGGGGCTGTGACGGCATTGCTTGGCGGCGGTTGGTTGGTCGTATTCGCGCTGCGCACGCACAAGAAGCGTCAAGGAATTGGTGGATTCGCCGGGATGCCCTCGATGTCTTCGGTTTCCAGCTTCAGAGCTAACAAAGCGCGAATGCTTACGGCCTATCTCCTGCTGGACTTGGCCTTGCTCGGCGTTACCCTATATGGTTGCTTGCGTTCAGGACATTCCATGCTGACCATGGAACAGTTAATCCAGACCTTATTAGGCTATGGGGAAGCATCGCATCATTATCTGGTGTGGCAATTACGTATGCCGCGTATGGCTGCCGCCTGGCTTGGCGGTGCGGCGCTGGCGGTAGCCGGCTTATTGATTCAGAGTGCCGTGCGCAACCCGATGGCCGATCCATCAGTCGTGGGGGTTACATCCGGCGCAGGTGCGGGGGTATTGGCCCTGTTGGTTATATGGCCTTATGCGCCGGGGGCTGATGGGGTTATGCGCATTTGCTGGGGTGGTTATTATCTCCATCGTTATATTTGCAGCCGCCTGGCGCAGCGGTCTAGAACCCGGAACGTTGCTTCTGGCGGGGATCAGCATATCCGCAGTAAGTACAGCCGTCATTCAAATCCTGGTGCTGCAGACGACAAGCTTTACGGCTGCTCTCATCTGGCTTGCGGGCAGTACTCTTCCATTAGTCATCGTTTTTGTTCTTGTCGTCCCAATCGCCTGGTGGTTGGGAAAGCGCGTGGAATTATTGTCCTTTACCGACGAGGTTGCGACAGGAGTCGGACAGCGCATCAAGTAGGATCGACTGCTGACGGCAAGCCTGGGACTATTATTGGCGGCGATCGTTGTAGCCACCGTAGGCACCGTTGGCTTTATCGGATTGCTGGCTCCGCATGCGGCAAGACTGTTTACAGGAACGGCTCAATCGTAGAACGATGGGGCTCTCTATGCTCATCGGCGCCTTGCTGCTGACAACAGCCGATGTTGTGGGACGTTTGGTTGCTGTGCCGAAAGAAGTCCCATCGGGATTGATGGTGTCGCTGATTGGGGCGCCATATCTGCTTTATCTGCTGTATCGAAACGGCCGTAGAGTCGGTTCATTGTAGGCCAGATTTATTGGTGTAGGAGTAAAGAACTGGATGAATGATCTATGCTTTTGAAGCAAGAAAGACCGCAATTTATTAAATTTTACGAGGACCAAGTCCTAATCTGGAACTTATATGGTAATGTAAAAGAGTATATGCACAACGCATAATACGTTCAGACATCGGAACGGGAAGAAGGAATTTGATTATGAATAACGGGTTAGTTAACGCTATTATCGCTTATATCATGTGGGGGGTTCTCCCGCTTTACTGGAAGTTGTTTAATGAGGTGCCAGCAGGCGAGATTCTATCACATCGGGTTGTCTGGTCGTTTGTCTTCATGGGTGTTCTCGTCGCCATTCAGCGCCGCTGGAGTGACATGAAGCGAATTGTGACGAGTCGCTCGCTCCTGCTATCCCTCGCCGCCAGCGGACTGCTGATCGCTGCTAATTGGCTCATCTTCATCTGGGCTGTCAATAACAACCACGTCGTTGAGACAAGCCTTGGCTATTATCTGAACCCGTTGCTGAATGTGTTGCTAGCGGTCGTCTTCCTTCGTGAGAAGCCCAATCGTGGTCAATGGATCGCGATTGCCGTCGCTGGCGCCGCGGTGCTCATTATCGCAATTGACTACGGACGGTTCCCGTGGGTTGCGATCACACTGGCTGCGTCATTTGGCTTGTACGGCCTCGCGAAAAAGAAAATTGTTCAGGACGCTTCTGTAGGCTTGCTGTCAGAGACAGCTGTAGTTCTGCCTGTTGCGCTCGGATACTGGGTCTATTTGGCCTCCACAGGAAAGGCGACGGCATGGACGCTGCCTCCGTCCATGTTCATCGAATTACTCCTTTCAGGTGTAGTAACGGCGCTGCCGCTGCTCTTTTTTGCCCGAGCGGCCGCTCGCATGCCGTTATCCACGCTCGGCTTCGTGCAATACATCGGGCCAACGATCATGCTATTACTGAGCGTATTTGTGTTCAAGGAATCGGTTTCGTCTGTCCTGCTCATCGGCTTTGCACTCATTTGGACAGCACTTGTAATATACGCTGCCGCATCGGTTCGCGGCACAAAGCTCGCTAAGGCGAGCTGATCGCAAGGAAGTTCCAATAAAGTGCATTTGAATAATTTATGTACCGAAGCAATATATGTTGGATGTTAATGCAAGTTAGCCGTGGGCAAGGCTATTTCTCAGCGTCCGAAAGAGGTTTGCTCCCGTGAAGCCTTCGGTTATTTGGGAGCGCGATGCGGTCGTCTCGGGGGAAGACAGGGGCTGCGTGCCCACTTTCATCGAGCGCAATACATGTCTGCGCCATAGCGATTCTATGCCGGATCGTCCTTGCCCATGGAGATCGCCTTTGGGCTGGAGAACCCCTCGCGAATCCTTTTCTGAGGAACTGTCGCACTTAGCCTGGCAATTCGTTAAATGTAAAAAATAAACGCTAGGAAAATAAACGCTAGGGAGGATCTATGATGCCTATTGAGACATCTAGATTAATCATTCGTGACCTCGTCATCGAGGATTGGAGAGATGTGCATTCATATGCGTCTAATCCTGAAGTAACTGAATTTATGCTTTGGGGACCAAACAACGAAGCCGAAACAAAATCATATGTGAACCAACAACTTGAAAAGCAACGAACAAATGACCGAACCGATTTTGAATTCGCCGTAATACTGAAAGATACCAATCAATTCATAGGTGGATGCGGAATGTATATTAAAGAGCTAAACGCTGAAATCGGTTATTGCTTTCATCCAGATTACTGGGGAAATGGGTATGCAAGTGAGGCATCAAAAGCGCTTTTAAAGTTGGCATTTGAAAAATTCAAAGTGCATAGAGTGTATGCAACATGTCGTCCTGGTAATATTGGTTCAGCGAAGGTGTTAACTAAAATTGGAATGAAAAAAGAAGGCCATTTAAGAGAACATATATGGGCTAAAGGGAAGTTTCATGATTCCTATTTATTTTCGATATTAGAGAGTGATTATAAAGCGTGATATGCAATCAGTTACAATATCCAAACAGGAGCTTCTATCCATGAAAGCTTATATAAGATATCCTCTAAATATGAAGTTAATGATTAGCATGTCAATTCTGGCTGTATTATGCATGTTCAATGTGTATACAGCTACTAACAGGACCTATAAGTTTCTTTTTTTAACAATTATTATGATCTGTCTGCTTATTAATATCATAGCTGCTGCAAGGAGATTTCTTAAACCCAGACTATTATTTCACCATAGTGAAGTTTTGATTATTAATCATAATCAAATAGCAGCTAACGATATAAGGCGGATCTATATTCAAAGCGATTGCTTAATCGGAATAATGGGCAAAGAACAATAACATTGAGCTCAGCCATACAACATTTTTGAAATGGCTCTAAGGAAAGGAAAGTTATAAGTGATTGTGGCATATATAGGAGGGTGAGCAATGTTAGATCATCAAGAAATTTTGCCAATTATAAGAAGATTCGAAGAGAATGAGTTAGCGTATTCACTAGGTGGAAGTGGGATGTTATATTATTTAGGTTTAACCGATGCAGTAAATGATTGGGACTTAATAGTTGATTGTCCGAAGAATCTATTGCTTAAAGCTATAGACGGATATGATTGGATAGAGCTGGAAAGTGGAGACTACCCTTTTGCGAGTAAATACAGAATACATATTACTTCGTTAAGAATAGATATCATTGGTGGTTTTGCTTTTCATACTGGAAGCGAGCTCATTCAGTTACCTGTATCTCATGTTGTAAATAGATCATGGAGTGGAATAAAGGTATCCAGCCCTGAAATCTGGTATGTAGCCTATCATTTGATGGGAAGAGTAGAAAAATCCAATTTAATCTTAAATCACCTACAGGCATATAGAGACATTGTGGATAAACATTTAATAAGAAACTTGTTGAGGAATAAGGGGCTGAATCCTGAGATTCGAGAAGAACTTAGTAATTTGGTTCAATAATGCTGCCAATAAGTCGGGAATCCTCGGGTGTTCTTGGTCTGTTGGAGGTTCGATTTATCGAAAGCGCTTCATCATACTTTTTTTGCCAAAGATGGATTTGGTGAATACAATAGTATTAGACAAAAGACCGAGAGCATTCTAATAAACATAAAATGAAATGAAGGAGGAGAGAGTATGACATTGATCGGATTTGTAAGACATGGCGTAACCGATTGGAACTATGAATACAGAGCACAGGGACACACGGATATACCTTTAAATGATGAGGGACGAAGACAAGCTGAATTGCTAGCTAAGAGGATGGAGAACGAGGAGTGGGATTACATCTATTCAAGTGACTTATCACGAGCGCTCGAAACAGCACAAATGATGGGAAGAATTAAGAACATTGAAGTAAAAACCGACCCGCGATTAAGAGAAATGAACGGTGGACTGATTGAGGGAACCACTGAACAAGAAAGAGTTAATAAGTGGGGTTACGGCTGGTCTAAGCTAGATCTCGGCATAGAACCAAACGATGAGATCGTCGCAAGAGGAATGAAATGCATCATGGATATTTGTGAAAGACATCCCGACAAAAAAGTATTGATCATAAGTCATGCAGCCCTAATCGGACGGACCTTGAAGAAACTAATTCCGCATGTGGATACAGAGGTTCATCTCGACAATACATCGGTAACCATTTTAAATAAATCGCAAGTTAGATGGGATTGTGCACTATACAATTGTACTATTCACTTAACCGCCAAATAACATGAAACATATCCGAGAAGGTAATCCATCGACTAACTTTACATTTACATAGAAGGCTATCGTCACTTGGTCAATAGATTGGGGCAGTTGCCAAAAGGATTAATTTCAAGAAAAGAGGCATAACAAGATATGATAACAGGTAGAGTCAGGGAAATTCAAACGAATGATTATCATGATATTTATTTGCTGAATCAAGACTTCAATCCTAATTTGGGGCTATTTTCCGAAGAGAGAGTAAAAGAGAAAATTGAAATTATATGTAACAGAACGCAAGATATCATTTTTGTGTATGAACACAACGACGAGGTAATAGGATATATTCATGGAAATCCCTATGAATTGCTATTTTCCGATTCGCTAATTAATATATTGGGGTTTGTCGTGAAAGAAAGATTCAGAAATCTTGGGATTGGTAGCAGGTTAATAGATCGTCTTGAAGAATGGGCGAAAGACAACGGGTATGCTGGAATAAAACTGCTATCTCATCCAAGTCGAAAAAGTGCCCACAGATTTTATGAAAATCGCGGGTATGTATTCACGAAGGACCAAATGAATTTTATAAAGAGCTGGAATGTATAATCACCATTCGATAACGGCTCAGTCGGGCAGAAGAATTTTGGGTTAGCAAGAGAGATCATTCATACCCGGTACGCGAGGTGTTGATAAAAGTAACAGAGAAACTAGGAATGAAGCTAGAAGGAAGACTTCGGAAATGCCGATTCTACAATGATGAATATTATGATTCAATCCGGATGGGAGTCTTAAGAGAAGAATGGGAGGACATGAAATAGAAAGTATTTGTTGGTGATACTAGGAGATTTCAAAAAAAGGATGAGAACTATGACGACCTTTTATCTTATTCGTCATGGTGAACCAGATTGGGAGATTAATGAGAGGTATAAGCTTAAGGGGCATGGCAGGGATCTAGTTCCTTTAACTCAACTTGGAATTCAGCAAGTCCAAAAGGCTTCCAAGGATGAAAGACTTCAGAATGCTCAATTAATACTTTCATGATAAAAGCACGAATAGATGGAGTCATTAATAAATATTTGAACTATGACCGCATGCACACATTATCGAATACAGGAATAGAGAGTAATCACGGGACATTCTGTGTACAGTAGCTTCTTGAGGTGAACAATAGGAATAAGAAAAAAATACAAACGCAAGATCATACGCTCCAATAGATTATTCTATTGGTATGTTGAACCGGATATGGATGACGAAGGGATCATCAAATTACATATTGTATCAGAGAATAAGAAGCTTCTAGTCACCTACGAGGTAGGACAGTATAGCATTAAGAACAAAACGCCCATCATTGTGATTATAGGAGAAGAATTTGTAGGCTGCGAGAAAGACTACATAGGGTGGAGGAGAGTATTAGCACCGACATGGAATGATGAAATAATCACTCCCAAGTTAATCGGTGAAATCATTGATTGGTGCCTACTGGAAGATAAAGAAATACAAATCGTTAACTGGGAGGGTGAAATCATAGGGTAGTTCTTAGATCAGCAATCCTTTTCAATTTCGAAGGAGGGTTAAGATGAGCAGTTCAAACAATATCGTTTCATGGTGGAACAGCATTGCAGACCTTGAAGAAAATGATGTGGATGACGAACTAATCAATAGAATGCTGCGTTGGAAAGAGATTAGGCACAACCTTGATGGTGTCAAGACAATATTAGACATCGGTGGAGCCACAGGGGCATTTTCAATTCCATTAGCAAGGGAGGGATTTGATGTTACACATGTGGATATTTCTCCGAATATGTTAGATGCTGCAAGAGAGCATGCGAAGGGATTAACAAACATTCATTTCATCGAAGCGGATGCCAGTGACCTGTTTATGTTTAAAGATAGACAATTTGATCTTGTGTTGAATATGGATGGCGCAATTTCTTTTTCTGGACATAAAGCGGGCAAGGTTATTAGTGAAAGCTGCCGAGTATCGAATGGAAAATTACTCATTACCGTCTCGAATAAATCGTGTATGATAGCTACTTGGATGAATTATAGCCTAAAGTCTTTCAATAAAATGTCTCCTGCGGTATACGAAATGTTTGAAAACGGATATTGGAGTAAAGAGCAATTTGAAGAGAATGCAGACATGTTATGCACAATCCCAATGTTTAAAGCCTACACTACAGACGAGCTTGAACATGAGCTGACAATGAATGGAATGAGCGTTACGTTTTCAAGGAGTATTGGAACTCTCTCTCATTTATTTCTTATGCATTTGCGGAATAGCGAATCCAAAATAAATCAATTGCGTGGCGAAATTTTAAATGAATTCATTGAATTATGTGACAGATATGATAAAGAAGTGATGCCTAATGGACCAGGGTCGTTTAGAAGATCGGGAATAATTGCTCTGGCAGAAATCAAGAAAGCTAAGGGATGTCTGTAATCAATACTCCACTACGAAGGAAATGGGAGACTCTGCGATGAGAATTGATTTTGCGATCGAATCAGATGATGAGTATATTTTGTTAAAAGACAAGCACATACATAAGTCGCTTATACGAACCAAAATCAATCAAAATGAAATTCTAATCATTAGAGATGCTGATCAAGCAATAGGGTGGATGAGATACGGATTTTTTTGGGACAACACGCCATTCATGAATATGATATGGATTGATGAGGAGTACAGAGGAGCGGGGATCGGTAAGAAAGTTGTCCAGTATTGGGAAGAGTTGATGAGCCAAAAAGGATTTGAGTTGGTTATGACCTCAACACAGTCCAATGAAGAAGCTCAACATTTTTATAGAAGACTTGGCTATAAAGATGCAGGTTGTTTACTGCTGGAGAATGAACCACTGGAAATAATACTGACCAAAAGTTTGACCAAGAATTGACGTTAGGTTAAATTACCTTTATTTGTATTTTTCGGTTCCAGTGGACAGGCAAAACGACTACTGGCTCTATTATCCGTGAGTTGCATACAAATTAACTAATAATGGGGAGGACTATTCAATGAGCGCAAGAGAAGATCAGGTAAAATGGAGAACAAGAGAAATTAAACGAGGTCTGGCAGGATTCCAAGAATTTTACTGCGTTAATGATGATCTGGTATATACGGATAGCTTCAATTCATTTAGTAATGATCTGTATATTTATAGGAACGAAGAGGATCGTTTTGTGTATCTTGTTGATAATGAAGATGGCTCTGAGCACAGGGTGACGCTTGAGAATCTGAAGAAGATCATTGAGAATATCGCCAGACGAGAGATCAATGATAAATATGAATTAGAAGAATTAGAGAAGTACTTCAACACGATAGACTAATGTGAAGTTGAAGTTTACATGTCTTGACGGATGACAGACCTGAGTGATGAGTGGGATGCCCAAACATGTGCCCTTCCATTCGATGAAAATCCAGCAGGGAACAGCATGCAACTGGTAGGAGGACGACAAACATAGATCAGCAACGCAACAAGTGGTCCAGCAAACGTAGAAGCAGCAACGCGCTAGGAGCCCATGGGTATCTGTCTCCATTGACTCCTATCGCGCTGCTGTTTTGTTTATTACGCTATGCAGGTACTTGTTCCCCTTCGAATTTGTCCATTATCCTATGACTGTCCGTTCGTGGACCTTACGAAGTACGTATTAATACTGACGATGAATAATAAATCCGGCCAAGTGCTTCAGGAAGGGTACCTGTCTTGGCAATTCGCGTAAGGCCTCCATTGCCAGGCAGTAGTGTTCCCACATCTCTTGTCTCGCACCGTCCAGCCCAAGGACAGATACGAAGGTGGAGCGCTGATTGTCCGTGTCCTGACCGACAGGCTTACCCAGCAAATCCCCATCTCCTTCTACATCCAGCAGATCGTCCTTGATCTGATAGGCAATTCCTGCATGGTAGGCGAAGGTCCGTAGAACCTCGATCTCAGCTTCCTCCACTTGTGCCAGGATAGCGGGCATGACGAGTGCAGCTTCAAAAGCAATCCCTGTCTTGTAAAAGCACAGTGTATTTAACTGCTCCAGCGTTAATTGTTCGCCCTTGGAGTGCAGGTCCAGGCTCTGACCCATACAGATATCCTGAGCTTTACGTGAGGAATAACGGATGAGCTGCAGCACAGGCTGTGCGCCAAAATGCTGTATACTTAAGGCCGCTTGTTCTTCTGTAGCCCGCTGCATCAGATAGATCCCGGTTAACTCGGCAGTGCCGCTGCCGTATAGCCGGTGCAGAGTAGGGCGCCCGCGACGGGTATCCGCATTGTCCTGTGAAGGCAGGTCGTCGAAGATCAGGGAGGCGGTGTGCATGTACTCCAGGGACCTGAGCAGCGGAGCTATCGCGGACGCATCCAATCCGTATTCGTGCACACCCATGACGGAAGCCAGAATGGGCCGCAGTAGCTTGCCATCCCCGTTCAGGCTGTAGTTCACGGTCTGCATCAAGAGCTCGGAGATAGGTGGCTCATCTGTAGACGAGGCCAACGGAAGCTTGCTGCGAATCTCTTCACGGGTCTGTTCTACTCTTTCCTGGAAGAGGTCCTGCTCCTCACGGTCGCGCTTCAACGACTCGACCATCTGGTCTCGCAGCAGCTTATCGAAGAAATCCACGTCGTCCGCACGGGAGACCAGCTCATGGACGTATTGGTGGAATTCAGCCGAGTCTGCGGTCCAGGGCTTCATCCACTCGTCATACTTGTCTGCACCGAGGCGCTCCTTGCGGCGTTTCAGACCGTTGATAGCCCGATCTAGGATAATCTCTCTCGTCTGCGGGTCTACTTTATATACCTTATGAATCAGATAGAAGATAACGGCCCAATACAGCTCATAGGGATTGATCAGATCCGGACGGGCTTCATGGTGCTGCAAATAATACGTATACGGTGTTACCGCACCTGCCGCCATGTCATCGAACGCATCCGCGAAATCGTCGGCCAATTGATTATAAAGACCATAATAGAAGGTGCGTAATTCGAAATCCTGATCCTCCGGTGCACTAAGGACAGAGCGCACAATTAATCTGGAGGAGGCTGCCTTAAGAATGATCGGAAGATATAGATCTTCATTGGAATAGTGAGCGTGTGACAGCTGCTTGATGCGATCCCGTTGCTGGGACTCAAAAAAAACATAGGCCTGCTCGAAGAACTTGATTCTCCGCTCCGGCTTCAGCTGCTGTCGGATATATTCGAATGCCTCGCTTAGCTCGGAGTGCACATAGCGGACCAGTTCAGCATTGGGGCCGTCCCATTGCTCAAGCTCAGGTACAGCTTCGGTCAATAATGCAGTGCGAATCATGTCTGAATAGCGTTCCTTCTCCGCCAGGCTCAGTACGGTAGAATCTAGCAAGTCATCAATAAATGGATAGGTGAGCCCATACGAGTAGCCGAGCCGGATCGCCTCATCCAGCCTGCGTGCTCGCTCCTCCGCCGGGGTGTTCTCGTCCAGTTCATCCAGCACATGCTGTACGACACCGATGATGATCTTGATCAGCTTCCGCTGGGCATGCTCTGCACTCAGTCCTTCCGGGATCATTACGGCCGCCCGCTTGATTTTATCCATGACCCAGATTACGGCGCGTTCGACGCCTTCCTTCTGTGACCAGCGATACAGCGACGTCCAACTCAGGTCGTTAGCGAAGCTGCCTGTCTGATCCTTTTCCGGTCGCAGCAGAGTTTTCTTGATATCCGCTACAGTAGCCTCGATTCTATGCTGGGTGCGGCTGTCTGTCAGATCCTTGCCCAGATCGCGCATGTACATGTACGAGACGCTTCGCTGCAGATATGCATCCAGCTTGCCCGCATGACGAAGCCACTGGATATACTCACGTGGCGAGCGTAATGAGGGCTTGGTGATCTGCGTCTTCAGGGTCTCGACTGTAGTAGTGATCGCTTTGCGACTCGGAAGGGACCAGTTAAGCCACCCGGAGCGTGACGAAGAACCATGCACATGATCGGGCTGCCACTCCTCAAAATCCTGCGTAAGTGCCTGAATATATTCTTTAGTCATCATCTGTTCATTCAATAATGTAAAGTAGTGCTTGGCTTGCTGTTCAGACTGCTGGTAGCATGCCTCTACTCGGTCCACAAATCCGTTGCTCATAGGTAATCCCTCTGTTTCTGTCATTAGTCACATTTCGTAGATGATTGAATAATACGCACGATCCAAGGGATCGGTTGCTAAATGTTGCAGATTCCCGATGGACTTCATGATCCTATATACATGCACATATTAAATTTACCGCTTAAATATCCTTATCATACTGAAAAGATTGCAGGAATGTGAATCATAATTTTATGAACGTGAGGATCTAAGCTTGGGGGGAGTAAATATAGAGAATTATGTAGATGAGGAATTATGTAGATGAGGATTATGTAGACGAGTACCGTGATCACTAGCATGTATGTATGCATGATTTACTGCACAAAAAAAAGCCCCGAAGGGCTTGGAGATTATTGCATTTTTTGGACTGTAGAGGTTGCCAACAGTATAGCATTGGTTGTCCCGCCGCCAACGTTGTCGAACGAGAAGCTTGAAATCGGTACACCACGCAAGGTCACATCGTCTCCATCCAGAATGTCGCCAGTTTCATTATTATAGATGCCAGTAATGGAGTTATCATTCTCGTCAATGATATGTATAAAGGCAATGGTTCCGTATGCGGATTCTTCCTCCGTAATCTCAAGAACATAACCACTTACAGTCACCATCGTGTCTAGATAAGGATTAATATTTTTGAAAAGATGCCTTGAAGACACGTTTTTGTCAACCAGCTTTGCAGCTTCTTTCTTGGCTTCAGCTGTAGTAGCTGGGAACAGATCGGCATGGGCTACAAGGAAATCATATGTTTTGGGATCGAGAGTCTCTCCATCAACGAGCGCGGCATTTAATTCGTTCATTAAATCAGCAGCCATAGTATCGCCTTGCGCTTGAGGCGCTGCTGGTTCCTCTGCAGCAGGCTCTTCAGCTACAGGCTCTTCGGCAGCTGTCTCTGCAACTGCTTGAGCTGCTGGCGCTTCCTGAGTCGGGGCTTGTGCTGGGGGCTGCTCTGAGCTGCCTGTCTCTGTCTTGCCTCCACATGCAGTGAGCACAGCAGATAACGCGAGAACAAGTGTGAATAAAGTAATCTTTTTCAAAGAACCTCTTCCTTCTTTGTATCCCATCGGATGGGGAATTGGCTAATTTTATACTGTCACTAATACAATAGGCCAAAAAGACTAGTTTGTAAATATTTGTCGTAAATTGTTTTTATATGACGGTAAAAGCATGCGTATTCTACTCACAGCCTTAGCACCTGCGCATTCCTCACGACAGCAGACAAAAATCCAGCTATAATAATAGTCAGAAAAATGTAGTCGAATAGGTTCCATATACCGTGCTGAAGATATGAGAGCGGGTGATTGTATTGAAAGTAAGGCTCGAATATGGCGAGAATATATTAGTGGCAGTTATATTTAGGGACAAATGGAGCTGGTATGTCACCGAGAAGGAGTATTGGTTCCTGGATCTAGTAAAATTGGAGCAGGCGTATTTGGCCAAAGGATACCAGTTGCCAGATCAGGAGAATTATGCGTACCGTTATCATATTGGTATATTAGATGAACACACTGCTGAACGTTTTTTAGATGAGATCCGTGATTTTCAGGTAAGTACAGTAGAATTGAGAGAATTATTACTACATACAGTTGAGATGGAATCAGATGTCGAAAGTCCTTTAGCGGACTACTTACCTGCTCTGCTCGTTCATTTTGATGAAAAATATCTAATATCTGCTTTTCCCGAGCCCGCTTCATTTGAATACTATGTGCCAGCTGGCTGGGTTGGAACGTATGAGAGCTTCCTAGATCGAGTCCCCAGTGTAGAGAGATACTGGATCACAAATAACAAAAACTACTTCCTCTGATGAATATTAAATTGGCATGCTAGTAGCTGCTCTATATGGAAAGTTGATCTGGTTAAGGTATGTACATGAAAGTGAGGGTCCAGCATGAAAGAAAAGGCAGCGACACCAGAGCAATTAAGCATCTGCCGTAAATATGGTGCGGAATACATGGAGAGTGAAGCCCATCTGAAGGTGGGCATTGCCTGGAATGTGAAGGAGGGGCTTGAGCCAATCCATGGTCTGCGTCTTCCACCAGAAGGAGATACGACCGGCTGGTATATATGGGCGGACGAATATTCGGATGCCGATGATTTTTTTGCACCGCTGCATGTAGTTCATATTGATGAATGGGACCCCAAGATCAGGAAGTATCTCGGTCTTGCGCCAGGATGGCGTTTTGTAATTGCGGAAGATTACGAGGATGTGTGGTTCGACGCGCAGTTGCTGAACCGGGATTAGGTTACAAAAGGGTGATGCATGGGCACGATAGTAACAGGTCTACCGATGATGCCAAGACCCTTGATGTAACGACTACGCTAGTCGACCTTATGTCCAAGAGGAGCTAGCTCCTCTCTATCTGATTACTGTAGTGTATTACCGCTGTAGTTAGCTGCTCTTGCAAAGGTGATGTCTACGTAACATACGAGTTCACCAGATTCATGATATGTGTGGTGGTTGGTGCGTCACAGTGTAATTGGTTCGTTTGGCATATTGAATTTAGTATTTCTTATGGAGGAAGTTTATGTTAGTATATATAACATTAAAACTAAAATGAAAACATGGAGCCTAGCCATACATAATGTCAGAAATAGTGGGTGAAAGAGATACGAAGCTGGGTCAGAAATGAAAATGTGCAAATGACAATAGTCGCTTTTGCTACCGCCATTGGGGCGCAATTCAAGATCAATCCTTTTCAGGAGGACCTGTTTCGCATTGGGCTTGGGGTAAGCATTTTTTTATTTTTTCTGTTAATGATGCCTCATTTGTCATATGTCAAGACAGGAATTCTGACGGGTATCGTTAGCTTCATCTTTCAGTCGATTGATTGGCTCGTCCAGACGAGCTCCCCATCCATTCTTGACAGCATGCTGAATAACTTGGGTGCAGGGTTATATTACATTGCTTTTGCCTATGCGCTCGGGATGCTGAAGGGTCGATTGCATATCTCTCAGCCCCTGCTGATCGGAGGCTGGATTACAGCCATTGATTTCGGTTCAAATATTCTGGAGCTACTGGTTCGCGGAGTGTTGAGCGGCACGAATGTATTTCATTTACGGGAATGGCTGTACTTGCTTGTGGTAGCCGGACTGCGGAGCTATTTTGTCACAGGGCTGTACAATAGCATCAGCATTCGGCAGATGAGACTGATTCATGCGGAGCAGGAGAAGCGAATTGAGCAAATGCTGAACGTGAACTCGGGGCTGTATGGAGAGGTATTTTATCTGCAAAAAGCCATGAATACGATCGAAGAGATTACAGCAGCAAGCTATGAGCTGTACCGTGAGCTGCAAGCCAGTGAGCTGAAGCAATATAGTCAACGTACGCTAGGCATTGCCCAGCAGATCCATGAGGTGAAGAAGGACTCACAGCGAATTCTCGCTGGTCTCGTGAAGCTCTACGATCGTGAGAAGGTCGTGCATATGAGCTTGACGGAAATGCTCGATTTTGCAATTAAGGGCAATCTGAAATACAGCGAAATGCTGGGTAAAAACGTCCACATTCACAAGGAGCAGCAATATGATTGTGATTCTCCACATTATATCGCATTGCTGACAGTGATGAACAATCTTATTGCAAATGCAGTAGAGGCTATTGATGATACGGGGGACATCCGAATTCAAGTCCTCGAACGGATAGATGATGTATATTTCATTGTGACGGATTCCGGTAAGGGAATCCATGAGTCCAAGCAGGACGTTATATTTGAACCCGGGTACACAACCAAATACAATGAAGCTGGCATAGCGGCTACGGGCATTGGCCTGTCCCATGTGCGTGATATTGTACATTCCATGGGAGGGCGCATTACGGTAGATATGAAGCGGCACGGGCGAGGTACGACATTTGTGTCTAGACTGCCGAAGGCCAGCATTATGAAGGAGGGCAGTGCCAATGAAGCTTTCTATTATAATCGTGGATGATGATATCGTGAGCCGAAGCATGCTGGAGGACATTATCGAGGAGTCTTCCATGGGGGAGCTGAAGGGAACGGCGAACGGCGGCCTCGAAGGGACCCAGTTGATTCTGGATTTGAAGCCAGATGTGGTGCTCATGGACTTGCTGATGCCGGATCAGGATGGAATTGAGACGATTGCCAAGCTCAAGGCGAATGATTATACGGGGAAATTTATCATGATCTCGCAGGTAGAGAACAAGGACATGGTCGGGGCTGCCTACCAGCAAGGCATAGAATTTTTCATTCATAAGCCTATTAATCGTGTTGAGGTGGAGCATGTGCTCAGCAAAGTCAATGAACAGTGGAAGTATGAGCGCTATCTACTGGAAATCCGACAATCACTTGCAAAGCTGAACATTGGTGAATCTCCGGCTGCACCCAAGAGTCGTTCGGTCCGCGAGGTGTGTCGCCCGCTCTTGATGGATCTTGGCATCATTGGCGAGAACGGCAGTAAGGACATTATGGCCATGATGGAGTATATGATTGAGCATAAGCAGGTGACAGAGCTGCCTTCTCTTAAGGAGCTGTATGAAGCTGTTGCCCAGACCTATAAAGATACGGATAAGGAGGTCGAGAAGGAGACCAAAGCGATTGAGCAGCGTATTCGCCGGACCATTCTAGCCGCGCTGACAAATATGGCATCCATCGGCCTCACGGATTACAGTAATCCCAAGTTTGAGCATTATGCGCCGCTCTACTTCGACTTTCAGGATGTGAGAATGAAGATGAGAGCGATGGAGGAGGACCAGCCTGTAGATAAGGGGAAGGTCAATATCAAAAAATTCCTGCACGTATTCTATATGGAGACGCTGGAGAAAATGAACGGCTAGCGTGTCATTCATATAACCTAATTTCAAATCCAAGCAGCATTTACGATATTTCTCGTGTGCTGCTTGGATTTTTTTGTTGTTTAATAACAAAATAGATTTTTTATTGTTAGTTATATTCACTTTTCGTGTTAATTATGGGGAGAAATTATGGATTTTGAGTGTTTTTTTGAGGTTTTTCTGATGTGTGTCAATTTTAATTTCATAATTTGTGACTCTTATTTTTGTAGGATCATGTCGGTTGATGTAGGTCAGACACTAAAATACGTTCAAAGAAATGCCACATGTATAGCTTTCTCTCAGGAATCCTCATGTCACATACAGAATCGTAGAGAGACAAACGAACCTGACACGGGGAAGGCAAGGGAGAAGCAGATAGCTATGCAGCAGGCAGAGTTCATGCGGTCGAATGTTCGATCCGAACCTATACTAATCGGGAAAAGGGGTTATCACATGAAAAAAACAGTATCCATTATATTGACTTCGCTTCTAGCTTTGTCGCTAACAGCATGCGGTGCTGCAAATCAATCAGGTAGTGCAGGCAATTCTGAAAAGTATGTCATCGGTACAGATGCAACGTATCCTCCTTTTGAATTCCAGCAGGATGGCAAATATGTAGGTATTGATATTGATCTGATCCATGCGATTGCCGAAGAGGAAGGGTTCGAGGTTGAAGTCAAGCCAATGGATTTCAAGGGGATTATCCCGTCCATCACCTCCAAGCAGTTGGATGGTGCGATTGCTGGCATCAGCATTACGGATGAGCGCAAACAGATTGTAGACTTCTCTGAGCCTTACTATCAAGCAGGTCTGTCCCTGATTGTGCATGAGGACAACACGGATATTACGAAGCCAGAAGACCTGAAGGGCAAGGTTATTGCGATCAAAAAAGGAACCTCCGGTGCAGCGAAGGCTGACGAGTTGGCGAAAACCTACGGAGCAACAGTGAAGTATTTTGACGATAGCCCATCCATGTATCAGGAAGTAGCGAATAAGAATGCGGATGCTACTATTGAAGACTTTCCGGTCATTTCCTATAAGATCGCTGTGGACCCGAATTCCAAGCTGAAGATCGTAGGTGATCGTCTGAATGGTGATTTCTACGGGATTGCGGTTGGCAAGGGCGATGAGGAATTGCTGAATAAGATCAATAGTGGTCTTAAGAAAGTACAGGAAAACGGCAAATATGATGAGATTGTAAGCAAGTACCTGGGCACATCTGCTAAATAGAAGGGAATGTGTAGCTATTGAATTTCTCATGGCAAGTCATTGGTGACGCATTACCCATTCTACTACAGGGGACGCTCATCACACTGAAGATTGTAGTTATCTCCTTGATTTTTGCCTTCATTATTGGCCTGATCTCGGGCTTGATGAGCGTATCTACCAATAAGGTGCTGCGCTTCATCTCTTCGGTATATGTTGATTTGATTCGGGGTACGCCGCTGCTGGTGCAGGTATTCTTCATTTACTTCGGCTTGCCAGTGTTCCTGGATATGCGTATTCCGGCAGAAACAGCAGGGATTATCGCAATCAGTCTGAATGCAGGTGCCTATATCTCAGAGATATTCAGAGCGGGTATTGTTTCGATCAGCAAAGGGCAGAGCGAAGCGGCACGTTCACTCGGCCTGAACAAATTCCAGACGATGAGGCTCGTCATCCTGCCCCAGGCTACACGGCGGATGGTGCCAGCGTTCGTTAACCAGCTTATTGTCACGATTAAGGATACGTCCCTCTTGTCCGCGATCGGCATTACAGAATTGACGCAGAGTGGTGAGATTATTATCTCCACCAACTTCCGAGCGTTTGAGATTTGGGGAACGGTAGGTGTCTTCTATCTGATTATCATCTATATCTTATCCCGCATTTCCCGTGTTCTGGAAAGGAGGTACGTGGCGCGATGATCGTCGTACAAAATCTGAAAAAGCAATTTGGCGCCAACGAGGTGCTGAAGGATATTTCCACGACCATTCGTGAGAAAGAGGTTGTCTGTGTCATCGGTCCTTCGGGATCAGGAAAAAGTACCTTTCTGCGCTGCCTGAACCTGTTGGAGGAAGTAACGTCTGGCAAGGTGATTATTGGCGACGTAGAGGTCACCTCACCAAGCACGAATATTGATAAGCTTCGCGAGAACGTGGGTATGGTGTTCCAGCAGTTCAATCTGTTCCCGCATCTTACCGTATTGGAAAATATCATGCTTGCGCCGAAATATGTGAAGAAGCTGACGAAGCAGGAGAATGAGAAGACATCCTTGAACCTGCTGGCGAAGGTAGGCCTGGCTGAGAAAAGGGATGCATATCCTGAACAGCTGTCAGGCGGACAGCAGCAGCGTGTAGCGATTGCTCGCGCCTTGGCTATGAACCCGTCCGTGCTGCTCTTTGATGAGCCAACCTCAGCTCTTGACCCGGAGATGGTGGGTGAGGTGCTGCAGGTTATGAAGGATCTTGCTCATGAAGGGATTACCATGATTGTGGTGACTCATGAGATGGGCTTCGCGCGTGAGGTGGCGGATCGCGTCATCTTCATGGATGGAGGTTACATTGTCGAGGAAGATGTTCCTGCGCAGTTGTTCCAGCAGCCGAAGCATGAGCGTACACAGGCGTTTTTGAGCAAGGTGCTCTAAGTTATTTTTTGAATATTTTCCAAATAACCTCTTAAATAAACTCTTGAAAACCTTCTTGTGATCAAGGACTCATTCCGACTCTCGGGATGAGTCTTTTTTCATGGATATGCGTCTATAAGAACACTTGTGCTGCAAGGGGGAAGCAAGGTACACTATAGCTACAATAGATGAGCTGTACTGATGATTTGTACGAATGAAGGCTTAACAATAAGATTTATGGAAAAGGCGGTACAGAAATGATCCCAGAGCTCATTCGGCAGCATTGGCCTGCATTCAGTGGAACGGCCAGCAAGCTGTCAGGTGGATGGAATAATACAACATGGTTCATACATAATGACAGCTGTCGCAGCGTGCTGCGGATCTATGACACGCATCAGGACAAGGACAAGATTCTGTTCGAGCATGCGGTATTAACAGCGCTTCAGCAGACAGGACTGAGCTATAGAGTGCCTGCGCCGATTTTGACACAACATGGAGCAAGTCTGGTACAGCTTACGGACGGAAGTGGCAAATATGCTTGCTTGTTCAGCTATATTGACGGTGTCTCACCAAGGGGAGGCTATGCTGAGTATGCTTGTTCGTTGGGTGAGGCAACCGGGCAGCTGTCATGCTTGCTGGCTGACCTGAGTCTGGAGAGAGCCCCTGCTTATCCGCCGTATTATAACCTGCTGCAGTCTTATCCATTATGCTCACGTGAGCGAGTGCTGGATTTTTGTAGCCGTCCTCCTGTTGAACTGATGCACGTTCGATCAGAGCTAGGACAGTTGGCTGATACCTGCGTGGATATTTATGATGCCCTCCATGGTCTGGAGAGTCTTCCCCAGCAATGGGTACATGGTGATCTGAATGCCTCCAATCTGCTGTTACATCCAGAGCGACCAGACCAGGTGATGGCACTGCTGGATTTTGAGTTTTGTACTCGCGATATCCGGGTAATGGAACCCGCGGTCATTCTGTCCAGTATGCTAGGAGAAGCGCAGGAACGCATTGCTGTTCATGACTTCTGCCACGGCTACGTGCAGCATGTACATCTGCTTCCCGAGGAGGTAAGTGTACTACCGTTATTAATGAAGCTACGCAAGGCAGACGTATTCCTGCACTTTCTGAGTCGATTCTGGCAGCAGACAGATGGCGCTGATGTGCTCGCAGAGCAAGCAAGGTTGCTTTCGGAAGAGCTGGTGGTACTGGAGCAGAGCAGGACGTGGCTTGAGGATGAGCTTCTTATACTAAATGGATAATACTAGCAGGTTTGGACTGCAAATTTGCTGAAAGTAGCTGTGCTCGGTTATGCTGGAGTTGTGGGCTACAGCATCAGCAACTAGACAGGAGGAATTAACGATGAGAAAGAATGACAAGTATTTTATTGCAGGAGCGCTGGTTCTGGGTGCTGCCGTATCAATCATGGTCTATGCAGGCAAAAAATTCACATCCTTCAAGAGAGTGGTAGCCAACTATATTCAGGAAGAAGAGATTACGGCGCTGGAGCTGACCAGACTATCTTCCGAGCCAGGCGAGAAGCGTGATATTGTAATTACCGATCCGGAGACGATTCATGAAATTATGAAGGGTTTTAATGAGGTTCAACTGATCAAGTCTGCCAAAAACATGAAATCAGATCATAAATTCAGCTACTACATCACGATTATTCAAAAGGATTTAAGACATCGTTTTGACATCATTCTTAAGAGTAGAGAGCATCTGATCATATACGATAACAATGCCAGCAAGCCTCGTCTGAATGCATACAAGCTTAAGAGTCCTTTTAACTCGCAGGTGCTGGAGAGGCAGTTTGAATGATTGAATCAGGTACACTAGGGTCAACGATCAAGAGAACAACTGCATTGCGCCAATTGAGATACTGGCTTGGCTGTAGTACTGCGACCTTCCTGCTCGCGGGCTGCGCCCCAATCACACAGTCATTTGAGCAGGAGGCGCCACCTGTACAGGCGGGGTTATCAGAGTCAAATACGGAGCTGACAGAGCATGTCGATTCAGAGGCTGACCCGGAGACGTCCTTAGAGGGGACAGACAACACGCTTACGGAGACATCTGAGGCCGGGATTGAAGAGGAGGCTTCAGCTTCAACTCAAGATAATGCGGCTGTCGAGCAAGGAACTTCTAATACGGCTGGAGGGGCTGGGACGGAGGCAGTTGCTGCTCTGGACAAATCCGAGGTAGAGAAGATCGCAGATGATTATCGCACGGTCTTTATGAAGGTCGTCCGGGAGGCTGGATACTATGATGGCTCCCCACCTTATGCTTCTCTGAAGCAGATTGAGGCAGAGTTTGAGAGCGTGATGTCTCCCCAATGGGCAAAGACGTTAACCGCATTTTATTTTTATGAGGAAGATGGAATGATATGGTTGATTGCGACCGAGGCCCCGGTATGGCTAAACCAAGAAGAGCCCTACGAGATCGAGAACACGGAGCAGGATACTGTACGCGTTGTACAGGAATCACGAAATGAGATGCTGGGGCCGATTCGGCTCGTACTTGAGCTCAAGCAGATTGGAGCAGTCTGGCTTGTGGACAGACATACAGTAGAGTCGCTTGAATTATAAGCTTTGTGATCGTGGCAAGCTGTGAAACAGGATCACAGCCAACGAGAAGGGTGTCAAATGCCCAGATGGAGGCATACAGTACAGGAAAGCAGATCAAGGAGGACTCGTACGATGATCGATCCTGTATTGCAATCCCCGAATCTGAGCCTGGCAGCAGATTCTACGTCCGTACTGAACTACAAGCTGGATTCCTGCAATTATCTTACCCAACTCTTCGGAGAGCAGCTTCCGGCTATTCGTAATGGATTCTTTAATGTTCATATGTCCAAAGGGGGGATCGTTCAACCGCATTGGCATACGAATACGACTGAAATGATCTTCATGATTAGTGGCGAGGCCGTCACGGCGGTCTTCAATCCTTTTACCCGTAAGATCATGGCGTATTATTTGCGACCAGGGCAGGTATCCGTTCTGCCTAAAGGCTGGTTTCACTGGATCATTGCGGAGACCGACTGTGTTCACCTGCTGACCATCTTCGATGAGCCAAGTCCGGATGTCGTATTGGGCTCGGATTTTCTGAGCTGCACGCCTCCAGAGGTCATTGAACGGGCGTATTGCGCCTCAGCCGAGGACTATGCTCGTGCCGTGGCACCCATTCAGCAATCGGTAATTCTGGGCCCTCCCCCTGGCTGTATCTTGCCGCCGAAGCATGGACGCCCTGAGTATGATGAGGATCATAGCTAGTGTGATTCAAAAAATCAAGGTAGCGTGCACTTTTGCTGGGTACGTACACTTCTGCTGCAATGGTAAGACGATGGCGAGAAGAGGCTGACTATCCCGTATATGCGTAACGTAGCAGACTCTTCATGCTCACACTCACTCAGGCGTCGCAGCGCTCCTACTGCGGATCTAGTACCTTGATCTATGATGCAAGGTACTAGTAGCTAAGGTCCACATGTGTGGACATTTGGAGCTGTTATTTCACATGACAATCAGTAAATGGATTAATATTCAAGATGGTTCCCAGCATGCTGAAGTGCAGCAAGCTGGCTTCCATCCCTAAGGAGAAATCGTGAATGAATGAACAAGAGCACAAGGTAGAGGGCACTCTCCGTAAAGGACCTGCCTATCTGTCAGGACTCGCCGTCCCCCACAATGCTGAACAATGGATTGAAGAAGAGTGGACAGGTCAGTTTACGCCAGGCCAGAATCGCACACGCTTTCATATTCTGTATTATGGTGAACTGATGGAGGAGCTTATTGCAGGCACAGAGCAGGCTCCACAGCTTATCATCGCTGAAGATCCTGACACGCAGGAGCAGTGGGTGCTTTTTGATGGCTGCCGACATGGCTATGATTCGATGATGTGTGAGGATCTGACGGAGGCGCAGCAGAACCGCCGCGGGCCGCTTCTTTCCTATGTGGATGAGGAAGGCGAGGACACCTTCGAAATCTACGTCACGGCCTATTACAACATCGACTGGGATGAAGAATTCGCAGATGAAGTAGATGAAGAGGGCAATATGGAGCTCATCACGGGTGAGAAATGCAGCTTCGATGAGGTGAAACGCAATGGCTTTGATGCCATCAGCATCACCGTCGTGAATAGTCGGGGATTTCGAACGGAGCTACTGCAGGAGGAATTGGCCTAATTCCTTGCAGGAGATTGAGCAGTTAAGGAGAACTGTTCAGTATAGAAATATAAAGGATAGATACAGAGGAGGGCCACCATGCAGGAGATGGACAAGCTGATTGCCCAATTGGATACACTGCTTCAGGAAAAAGCACAGGACCCTGAGATTCGTGAAATGTATGAGGACTATGTTCGTCAGTCCGGTGCAAGCGAGCATGAACTGATCCAGTTTGAGAAGGACTTTGGAATTCGCCTGCCGGAGGACTTTCGTACATTTTATCGACAGAAGAATGGCAGTGGCTACCACTTCCATGTGCTCTATCCAGGCAAAGAGCAACCGGATGCAAGATATTCACCCTTTTATCTCATGTCACTGGATGAAATGAGAGAGGTCAAGACGTATTTTTGCAGCGAGGACGAGCCGTTAGAGCAATATTTTACTCCAGAGGAGATTGCTGAGCTTGAGCCCGAGCTGCAGCCGTTTCTTTCCCATAGCCGCTGGTTCCCGTTCGCCACGATGGCAGGGGGATCATTGTATCTTATGCTGGACTTCTATCCCTCGGAGCAGGGAACTCTAGGACAGATTATATGCTATGTACATGATCCGGACTTTATCTATTATATTGCCCCGAGCTTCAGCGACATGCTGCGTGATTCTAATCGAAATTTGGGGCAGAAGACCGCGATTGAATATTGACATTCTGGCATACGTCCCATGCCCTCTCAATATTCGTTCCACCGCTTGCGATAGGCTAGGGGAGTCAACTCCTCCCGGGCCTTGAACAGATTAATGAAATGACTGGGATTGTCTATGCCAACCTGTGCTGCAATCTCAGTAACGGTTAATTCGGTGTGCTTAAGCAGATTTTTGGCCGCTGTAATGCGATGAAGAATGATATATTCCTGCAGTGATATCCCGATGTAACGCTTGAATTCGCGAGACAGCACGAACTTGCTGCGGGAGTATGCTCTAGCTAGCTCCTCCAGCGTGATTCTCTCCGTAAAGCGCTCCTCAAGCTCCTGCTGCAGCAAGGAGATGTAAGGTGGGGGGGCATGGTCTTCATGGATGTGCTGATCAGGATACAGCAGGAGTAGGGTCAATAGCTCAGTAAGCCGCTGTGAGGCTAGTGCTTCCGCCCGAAGTCCCTTTTCCTTCTGGAGTACTAACAATTCGTGCAGTATTTCGGGAATTCCTGAATCTTCTCCTACGTTCAGCACTGGCAGCTTATGAAGGCTATATTGCTGATAGTATCCTCCGATCGAAGACCCATTGAGATGTACAAATGCAACCTCCCAACACGCTTCTCCGACCGCTTCATATTTTTGATAGCTCATACAGTCGATGAACAGGACCTGATGACGGTTCACCTCATATCGCTCTCCCTGATAGGTCAAGACGCCTTTTCCCCTCAATGTATAAATAATCAGGTAGGAATTCAGATGCTCCCGTTCGGTGAAATATGGATGAAGGGTGTGTAAATGCCCTACTTCCTGAACATAGAAAAACATAGATTTGGCTGCATCCGAAGGTGTGCACACCTTCATGATGGAATCGGATGTCCATACGTGCTGTTTCCTCTCCCAAAAGCTACTCAATGTTATGCTCCTTCCCCAATTTACGATAAGTAGGTCAATATCCTTTGATCTTTGCTCAACATCCTGCGATGACGTCAGTCAAGGTAGCGTTTACAATAATGGCTGTAGCATTATTATTCCATATTATTTTTCCTGGGTAAACACGGGCTACATCAAGCGGGCAGCAGATATGAAAGGAAGCCAATGATCTATTCATATTTCACGCTTGGTCATAGCATGCAGCCTGCTATAAGTGGAGGGATATCTTGATGCAAATGAAGCTACACCAGCCCTTGGATTATGCGCGTCATATATGGTCGGATCGGCCTGCAACCGTATGGGAGGAGGCTTATCCCTTGGGAAATGCGACGTTGGGAGCCATGGTATTCGGTGATGTGCAGCAGGAGCGCATTGCACTGAATGAGGATAGCCTCTGGTATGGTGGGCCAAGGGACAGGAACAATCCTGATGCGCTAGCTCATCTGGAGGAGATTCGCACACGGCTACGAGACGGACAGCTAGAGTCTGCCCATCAGCTCGCTGCCATGGCGCTGTCAGCCGTACCTGAGAATCAGCGTCATTACACACCTCTGGGAGATTTGAAACTGACCTTCGACAGTGAGGGACAGGAGCCAGAACAATATCGAAGGGATCTGGATGTTCGTGAGGGCATAGTGACAGTAGGTTATCAGGTAGGGAACGGAGCATTTAGGCGGGAGCACTTTATAAGTCACCCGGATCAAGTGCTTGTTATCCGATTCACGGCCTCTACGCCAAGAGCCATCGGATTCACTGCGAGACTGATGCGCGGGCAGAAGAATCGATACTTTGATGAGAATGTGAAGCTGGAAGAGAACACGCTCATGATGCGTGGGCATGGTGGTGGCGAAGGGGCTGTACATTTTCGTACGGGGCTGCGAGTCATAGCTGATGGTGGCACTGTAAGGCTGATTGGCGAGCATCTGGTTGTGGAGCATGCAGATCAGGTCACATTGCTGCTGGCAGCCGCTACGACCTTTCGGCATCAGGACCCCGAGGTGTGGGTCATGGAGCAACTTGCCCAGGCTGCAGGGCAGAGCTATGAGGCTCTGAAGCAGCGCCATATCGAGGATGTCAGTGCACTGATGGATCGCGTAGAGCTTAAGCTGTCTGCGGCGGAGCAATCCACGGCAAATGATCTACCGACAGCCGAACGGCTGAAACGGCTCCAGCAGGGGGAGACGGACATGGGGCTAGTTCCTTTGTACGTGAATTATGGACGTTATTTGCTAGTATCCTCCAGTCGCCCAGGGTCTCTGCCTGCGAATCTGCAGGGCATCTGGAATGAGCATATGCAGCCACCATGGGATAGCAAATATACGATCAACATTAATACCCAAATGAACTATTGGCCGGCAGAGCCTGGCAATCTGGCAGAATGCCATGAACCGTTGCTGGAGCATATTGAGCGGATGAGGGAGCCAGGCAGACATACCGCCAAGCTGATGTACAATTGTGGTGGCTTCGTGGCGCATCATAATACAGATATATGGGCAGATACAGCTCCTCAGGATATCTACCTGCCGGCGACACATTGGCCGATGGGTGCAGCGTGGCTTAGTCTTCATTTGTGGGAGCATTATGAATATGGAAGAGATCAGGCGTATTTGGCTGATGTGTATCCGGCGCTGAAGGAAGCGGCCGCTTTCTTTGAGGATTTTCTGACCGAGACTGACAACGGTGAACTGGTGACGAATCCTTCCGTATCTCCTGAAAATAGGTACATCTTGCCTGACGGCACCTCAGGCACGTTATGTATCGGTCCGTCCATGGATAGCCAAATATTGCATGAGCTATTTAGCGCTTGTATTAAGGCGGCTACCGAGCTGGAAGTAGATCAGCAGCAACAAAAAGTATGGCATCAGCTTCGGGAACGACTACCTCAGCCGAAGGTAGGCAAGCATGGCCAGATACAGGAATGGGTGGAGGATTACGAGGAGGCTGAGCCTGGTCATCGCCATATCTCGCAGCTCTTCGCGCTTCATCCGGGTACTCGCTTCACAATTCGGGATACGCCAGCGTGGGCAGAGGCTGCCAAAGCTACATTGAAGCGCAGACTTGCACATGGTGGGGGGCATACCGGCTGGAGCCGGGCCTGGATCATTAATTTCTGGGCACGACTGGAGGAAGGGGAGCTGGCGCTAGAGAATATCATGGCTCTGCTGACGCAGTCGACGCTACCCAATCTGCTCGATAATCATCCACCGTTCCAGATTGACGGCAACTTTGGCGCTACAGCAGGGGTGCTGGAAATGCTGCTACAAAGCCATGCTGGCTGCATTCACCTCCTGCCAGCCTTGCCTACAGCCTGGGCCGATGGAGAGATACGTGGCTTGCGAGCACGTGGGGCAGTAGAGGTGGATATGTGCTGGAAGGCTGGGGCTCTCGTACATGCTGTCCTCCGCCCGCATCAGGACGGGGAGATTCGTATTCGTGTGGCAGGCGCTGAAGGGCTGCGACTACAGGAGCAATTGGAATGGAGGACACCGCAGGCTGAAGGGCCAGAGTTGCATCAGCAGCAACGACAAGAGCAGCAACCACAAGGGCTGCAACCAAAGTGGATTGAGATACCACATGGCCAAGTGGAAGCTGATACAATTGTATTCAAAGCAAAGGCAGGCAGAGAGTACATGCTGACTTCCTAGAACCTGAACCAAATCTGATTTCAAGTTGAATAATATTAGGAATAATTGCAGTAGCTGAAATCAGGCAAGCCCTAAAGAAGTGAAGTACCCCTTATAGGCTCGACGTTCCTATTAGCTATCTTCATGGAAAAGAGTAGAAGTTTTAACTTCCTTTCATGGTAACGAATAACATGATACGAATAACATGATACGAATAACATAGTACTAATAACATAGTACTAATAACATAGTACTAATAACATAGTATGGATAACATAGTAAGAATAATATGGTACGAAATACGTAGAAAAGTCCGATGACCCTCATAAAGTGGGCATCGGACTTCCGTGTTAATTTAGACAAGACATAGTCAGCGCACTACGTAAAATCATCAATTAGAGTCGAAGCGGATCAGTGCAGCTCCATGTGAAGGCACTCGCAGCGTGTAAGAGCCATCCGCGCCAGCCTCTAGCGACTGTCCTGACCATAGCTCCCGTGCTTGGCAGAGTCCAGCGAGGCCCAGTTGTTCTGCTGTGACAGAGATGTGCTGCTCCAGCTCACCTATGTTGAACAGAGCGGCATAGCTTTCGCCCTTTGCACCGTCAGCTCCCCATATGACTTCATGCTGATCACGCCGGATCAGGCGTGCATTGCTGCTTGTGCTATGCATCTGAAGCATCTCACGGTTCGTCAGTAGCGCCAAGGTCCAATCGTCATTGTCCCGCAGCTCACCGCCGAAGAAGAGGGGAGAGCGGAAGATGCCCCATAGCGTCATCATCGTCAATTGCTCGTCACGGGTAAATCGGGTCCAGCGGTCTGACCCGCCGCCATCCACGGAGCGGATACCAATATGTCCGAGTGGCAGCATATCACAGTCAGGCCATGCCCCATCGCCAGAGATTCCTTGCCACGTCTCGCAACGATCGAACATATCCAACAGTTGCGGCCACTGGTCCCAGAAATCATCTGTGAGCCGCCACATATTCGCATAAGCTGCCAGCGCTTCGGCATACTGTATGGGCGCAGGGCCGGGAGACAAGCTCAGCACCATAGGTCGCCCGCACTGGTCAATTGCTTTGCGGATGAGCTCAATCTCTGACAGATGGGTGTCGTATAGCTTGGAGGCAGCAATATCGTCTACCTTGACGAAGTCGACACCCCATGATGCATAGAGCTCGAACAAAGAGTTGTAATACGCTTGCGCTCCATCCTTGTCGGCATTTACCCCATACATGTCGGTATTCCATGGACAGATGGAGTTGGTATGTGCGATATCCCTCGCGGTAGCGGTGGTACCGAGGATTGGTGTCGCGGCGTGCGCGGCCTGTCTCGGAATTCCACGCATAATATGAATTCCGAATTTGAGACCCAGACTATGGATGTAATCAGCCAGAGGAGCGAAGCCGACACCACCCGCCGCAGAGGGAAAACGATTCTCTGCTGGCATGAGGCGGGAGTAGGCATCCATCTCTAGTGGTACGAATGGGCGATAAGCAGAGGATACGGCTCCGGGCTCGTACCATTGGATATCTACAACGACATACTCCCAGCCGTACTCCTTGAGCTGATCAGCCATATATTCGGCATTGGCCCGCACTTCTGCTTCCGTAACGGCTGCACCATAGCAATCCCAACTGTTCCAGCCCAGCGGTGGCACCGGGGCGACTTGTTGAAGCGTCATGAGATCGAGTCTCCTTTAACGGTCAATTTGAATATATTTATGCCTACCAGCGACTTCCATCCGGTGCCGGACAATAGGCAGCCTGAAGCTTTGCCTTAATATGCATCAGACAGCCACACCAACGGCAGGTGGTGCCGAATTGAAAGGCTTCGCAGCCCTGGCAGGCCTGCATGCGCTGTTCATACTGGCTCTCATCTACTACCTTGACCTCCTTGACGTTCATCTTGCCGAAGAGAGTCTCAATGTCCTCTGCGGAGAGATGCACGCTGGCAGTGCATCCCTTGCAAATGGTGGATACATCGGTATTCGGATGGCGTGTGCTCATATTCACCCCTGCTCCTGAAGGCGGAGGGTGACGACGGAGGCGGCTGGTAGCGTAATGACCCATTGATCCTCCTCACGACGGAAGGCAGTGAACTCGGCAGGTGTGACTCGCTCGGGCTCAGTGAACGTGTTATGTGCCTGCAGGGTATCAGCCTGAACGATCGTTCCACCGATGATGCTGGCGGCGCTTCCTCGCAGATCACAGCGCAGCTCTGTAGCATCGGCATGGTGCAGATTGCATAGTGACAGGTGGATGCGACCCTCCGCATCTCTGGAGGCTGAGGCACTAATCTGATCAATGGATTCGCCCTCCATCTCATAGGCGGAGGATTCCAGGACCGTATCGAGGCGCTCTGCGTCTTGGTGAACCTTGTACATATGAAGAATATGATATGTTGGCGTTAGCAGCATACGTCCGCCCTCGGTGAGGATGACAGCCTGCAACACATTGACGAGCTGGGCGATGTTGGCCATTTTCACACGATCATTATGCTGGTGGAAAATGTTCAGGTTAATCGCTGCTACGAGCGCATCACGCTGGGTGTTCTGCTGGTACAGGAAGCCTGGATTCGTGCCTGGCTCCACGTCATACCAGGTGCCCCATTCGTCAACGATCAAGGCCACACGCTTCTCGGGGTCATATTTGCTCATCACCGCATCGTGTCGTACGATTAGCTCTTCCATGTAGAGGGTGTTCTTGAGCGTCTTGAACCACATGTGCTCGTCAAACTCGGTGGAGGAGCCCTTGGAGCCTACCCAACTATTGGTCGGAAGAGTATAGTAGTGCAGGCTAAGCCCATCGAACATCGTTCCGGCCTGACGCATGAGCACATCGGTCCACTCATAATTATCTGAGTTAGGACCACAAGCAATTTTATAGACTTTCTCAGGTCCGTAATCTCTGACGTAGGAAGCATAGTGACGATACAAGTCGGCATAATATTCCGGTCGCATATTGCCACCGCAGCCCCAGTTCTCATTACCAACTCCGAAATATTTCAGCTTCCAGGGCTCCTCACGACCATTCGCCTTGCGCCAATCCGTCATCGGGGATTCCCCATCGAATGTCATGTACTCCACCCATTCGGCCATCTCGCGTACCGTTCCGCTGCCCACATTCCCGGCAATATAAGGCTCGGCACCAATCAACTCGCAGAATTGAAGAAATTCATGCGTGCCGAAATGATTATTCTCCACGACTCCGCCCCAATGAATGTTGATCATCCGCTTGCGTTGCTCATAAGGACCGATTCCATCCTTCCACAGGTACGCATCAGCGAAGCATCCACCCGGCCAGCGCAGCACCGGAATGTCAAGGGCGCGCAGTGCCTCAATGACATCGGTACGCATCCCATCTACATTAGGAATTGGTGAATCGTGACCTACCCAGATCCCTTCGTAGATGCAGCGTCCCAAGTGCTCAGCGAAATGTCCATACAGATTACGATCAATGATTCCTTTGGTAATGTCAGCATTTACAATTAGCTTGTTCATCCTTCAGCAGCTCCTTTAATAACGATTTCTTGATTGTGGTGGTCAAGTATTCCATAATAAAGTAGAAAACGGTTACAGGAAGTGGCGAGTGGCAGGTTGATAAGAGAAGATGATAATGTAATTAAATGAGTTAATTCGTTGATGCAGTTCATTAATGCAGTTCGTTGGTAGCATAGACCACTTTGGTAACAAAACCATTACGTTAATAATATTTATATAAATTATGCTCTTATCATAATCACTCCCTTGCCGTTTTGCAATGTGGAATTTGGTGATTTACGGCCCGAATATCATCATTTATCCGCTCTTTTTGATCACAAAACCGTCCTTTACCGCGCCGGCCTCACCCTCATCAGGAATTATAGGTTACTTTAGGGATAGGTCTGCAGCAGAGCATATTGGCGGTAATGTATCAAGCATCATTTGCTGTGGAGCCTTTCGGTCATAGAATTGTTGTTGCTGGCAAAGCCCTTGCGGTGACATGAGGCTATTGCAGCCTATAAGCAGCGCTATGTCTTCAACTAAGAGAGGCTGCCTAAGCGAGCTTCAGGAAGTTGAGTGTTCACTATGAAAAATGAGAGAGGAAGATGAGCATGACAGTCGGAGTACTTGCGCATTTATTCGGAACACATTCGTATCGGGAATTGGCAGCGAGAGTTGGAGGAGCAGGCTTTACTCATATTCAGCTAGCGCTCTGGAAAGCCGTGAACGATGTGGATTTCAGCAAGCCTGGCAAGTTCAGCCCAGGACTGGCATTGTCCATGGCGGACGCATTCCAGAAGGAAGGAGTCCGTATATCTATTTTGGGTTGTTATCTTCATTTTTTTCAGAGAGATCGGGAAGCACTGCGTGAAAATATTGAGCGCTGTAAGGAGCTCATCCGTTATGCACCTATGCTGGGGGCACCCATTGTTGCATTTGAGACAGGCAAACCCACGGCTGGAGACGACAGGGATGAGGACTGGAAGGTGTTGAAGGCAACGGTGGAGGAACTGGTTGAGGAAGCCGAGCGCTGGGGAGTAATTGTCGGGATTGAGGCAGCTAACGATCATCTGGTCGGTACAGCGAAGGAATTACATCAACTGCTGCAGGAGGTCCCTACCTCCCAGATCGGGGTCGTCATCGACCCAGGTAATCTGCTGACCGCTGACAATATGAGCAGGCAGGATGATGTGATTCGTGAAGCCTTCGACCTGCTGGGTGACCGCATAGTCGCTGGTCATGCGAAGGATCGCATTCTCACGGATAAGACCGCTGGCGAGCAGGGAATCGAGACGGTTGCTGCAGGGCTGGGCAGCATGAATTATGAGCTGTATCTGGAGCTGCTGCATCAGTACAAGCCGGAGGCTTATATCATCATGGAAGAAGCGAATCCGGGCCGAATGGCTGCATCCAAAGCATATATTGATGAGATTCGGGAGCGGGTACGGTTGGCTGCGAAGGGATAGGGCAGCAGTATTTTTGGCGACAAATCCGCTTATCACAAAAATCCCCTGTCCAGACATGTGTTCATTGCATAGCCTGGCACAGGGGATTTTTGGTTTGTACAAGATATTATGAACAAACTATGGGGTTAACGCAGTGTTCCAGCGATCACTATCCATCAGCCCGTGTATTAGCGATCAAAAATCATATGTAGGCTCAGCTTCAGTCTAGCGTTTTGGTGAGAAGCCTTCCTCCTGCAAATATTCCTCGGCTTCTTCTCGGGATTCTGCTGCCATCTCTAGCTGAAGTCCTGCCTGGATCAACCACAGCCCATCCTCACAGCTCAGTGTTAAGGTATGACCCTCGTCGTCCATCCAGATCTCGACATCCCCATTGCTTTCTTGTGCTGTCAGCTCGTCCGCTCCTGTACCAGACTCGGAAGAGGCGTTCAGTCCCGTGGACAAGCTGTCCTCTGCAATCGGCTTGCCCGAGAGTGAGGCTATGGACGCTGCGATCAGCTGTCTCAGCGCATCAGCAGTAAAATCTCGAATGTTCACCATACCTTTATCATTCGTATCATAGCCGTTCAACTGACCGGCATATACAAAGCCGTTTCCATTCGGATGAATGTGATAAGCTACGATCGTCTTTTCATAAATGCTGTCTTCATAGTGGAAGTTGACTCTTCCCAGCGAGACGTCCCGTCGTGTCAGCTCAGGAAAGGTTTGCAGCAGTTCAATTTTGTCGGCAAAAGTTAACATGTGTCCTCCATCGTTAGGGGTATGTCCCTAATCCTAATGATTTGTTCTGTACAAGATCGTGCTATACCATGATCTACCGTCTGTGATTGTATCATAAATACACCCGAATTGCTGTGGATGTCGAATGCTAGCTGGCTGGTAGCGCTTGTGGTACAATGTGGTTACTCACAGCTGACATATGGTTGAGGCCTGTGGAGCTACGTGCCTGCTGTCCTTCATATGCCGGATGCTGAACTACATATTCTACTTGAGGTGATAATTATGAGAGAAGGACTCGCAGAAGCTCTGAATGAGCAAATGAATTTTGAATTCTATTCCGCTCATGTCTATATGGCCATGGCAGCCTACTGCTCCAGCGAAAGCCTGGAGGGGTTTGCTAATTTCTTCTTGGTACAAGCAGAGGAAGAACGCTTTCATGCAATGAAGCTGTATCGCTTCTTGAATGATCGTAACCGTCGTGCGACACTGACTTCCATGCCGGACCCGCAAAATGAATACAAGTCCATGCTGGACGTATTCGAGCACGGCTATGCGCATGAGCAGCAGAACACAAAGCGATTCTATAATTTGGCTGACTTGGCGTTGGATGAGCGCGAGCATGCTACGATGTATTTCCTGAAATGGTTCATTGATGAGCAGGTAGAGGAAGAAGCATTGTTCGACGGCATCATCTCCAAGCTGAAGCGCATCGAGCAGGACAGTAATGCTTTCTATGCGCTGGATGCTGAATTTGCGACACGCTCTTTCACACCACCAGCCGAGTAAACTACATTCTCATACCACGGATTGTACAGACGACAGCCCCGCGAACGTAGATGCTCAATGCGAGCACACCTACGATGCAGGGCTGTTTTTACATTTCAGGTGTTTATCAGTTGCGTATCAGTTACGTATCAGTCACGTATCAGTCACACATATGGCCTTACGGGGCTAATCATCGGTGTCGGATATCAGAAATCCTGCTTGCAGGAGCACTGTGTAGGCTTCGTCAATGAGTACAGGGTCGGTGGCTGAGAGCGTATGCAGGTGGATGCCGTTAGTCAACTCGGATAGATAGGCTGCCTGCGTGGAGCGGATTTTCTGAAGGAAGCCCTGTACCTGCTGTCTCGTACTGACTCGGATCGGTGCGACCAATTCACCATAGACTGGGTGCTCGACGATAACATCCTGAACAGTGACACCTAGATCCACAATCAGATTCAGCTCCTCTTCGGTACGCTCGGGCCCATGCTGGACAGCGACAATACGCTCGAACCGCTGTGCTGTCAGCTCAGGCTGTCCCATGTAAATATAGCCTTGGCTCGTCGCCATCACGGGTTCATTTCTTGCCTTCAGCAGGGAGATATCCTGCACAATCACTTGTCTGGACACGGAGGCCCGCTGGGCCAGCTCATTTCCGGTCAGAGGAGAATCCTTCTTGAGCCACTGTAGCAGCTGCTCACGTCTTTCGGCCCCAGTCAGCCGGGTCAACTCTGTGTTGTCCGGAGCTCCGGATTCCGCACCAGTGGTGTCATGGTCAGAAGATTGAGGTGTGTTGTTCAGAGCATTCCTTGGTGTGCTCTGAGCCGTTGCTTGATTCATCATTTTAGTCGTACTTTGATTCACGCTTTGATTCGTAATACTGCTCGCATTTGTGGCGTTGTTTCTCACGCTATGATTAGCTGCATGTGGCTCTACGTCGTGTGCAGAATTTTCAGTCAATTGTACTTCCCCTCTCTGGTCTATTCCCACGTCTATTAGTGAGGTCCTCCAGAACATCCAGCAGTCTATAAATGTCTTCTGCCGTAGTTGTTCTGCCCATAGACATACGCAGGAAGTGAAGCGCATTCTCGGGAGGACCTGCAAGAGCTGTAATGCTTGGTGAAGGCTCCTGATACCCTGATGCACAGGCGCTTCCCGTGGATACACAAATTCCTTTACGGTTACATTCTAGCATAACATACTGCGCTTCATATCCGTAATAGTAGAACCCTGCAATGTGGGGAACGAGAGGGACTGGAGACGTCACCACGAGCAGAGTCTGCTCTGTGAGACTATTGTTCATTCCCGGATTAGCAGGCGCGTGAATGCTCTCATGTTGCAGGTCATGCTCGCTCTCAAGTTCATATTCATGCTCGTGCTTCTGTTCATCCTTGTGCTTGAGTTCATGCTCAAGCTGATTCCCATGCTCAGGTCCATGTCTTTGATCAGCAGCATAGTTGCTCCCGGCGTTGTCGTCCGTGTTGTCGCCAGCGTTGCTCTCTGTGTGAGCAGGATGAGCGACAGGCTGTAGAGGAAGGCCGCGTTCGCGTGCCTTACGGAAGAAGAGGGTACGTAGCTCCTCATAGTCCCTGCCTAGCTGTTCGATGTGGGGCATTAACGCTTCCGCTGCAGTCACAAATGCTGCAATCCCCGGTGTATTGACCGTCCCTGGACGAAAGCCACCTTCGTGATTCGTACCAGGAAACACCGGTCTCCAGTGTACACCTGGGCGAATGTAAGCGGCGCCTACTCCCTTGGGTCCGTATATTTTGTGGCTGGAGATGGAGAGTGCATCCACACCTAGCTCCTGCACATTGATCGGTATTTTGCCGAAGCTCTGTACAGCATCTGTATGCAGTATAATTCCACGTTTCTTCAATAAAGACGAGAGATCGGCCAGGCGCTGGACTATGCCCGTCTCTGAATTGGCATGCTGAATGGATACTAGCCCTGTATTGTCCCGTAAATGAGACATTAGAGCCTCAGGAGTAATCAGGCCCCTCCGATCTGGCTCCACAATCGTAACCTCATAGCCTATCCCTGTTAAGTATTGAGTCAGGCTGCGGATGGAAGCATGTTCCACCGACGTAGTGATGAAATGGCGACGTGAGGGAGGGAGCCCTTGGAGCAGGCTTTGAATGATGAGATGATTCGACTCCGTCCCCCCACTAGTAAAGTAAATACCTTCTGTCTCCGCGCACAGAAGTTCCCCAAGCTTGGCTCGGCAGTAATCCACGATGTGCTGTGCTTGCCCACCTGTATCGTGAAGACTGCGCGTATTGCCATACACCTCAAGACTGACCGTTCGATAGGTCTCCAATGCTTCCTCACTCATGGGTGTCGTTGCCGCAAAGTCCAAATAGGTCATATGAAATCTCCTTTTCGTTCAACAAAACTCTTGTGCTAATTGTATTGTTGTGTAAAGATAGGTGTCAAGACACATGTAATGACATTGAGGGGTGAGTGTATTGCACCAACCGCAACGCAAGATAATCATCATTGGATCAGGAGCGGCAGCCTTGTCGCTGGCAACGGCTTTGCCGGAGCACATCCATCTGACGGTGATGACGAAGGCTGCCGTAGGCCGCAGTAATTCTGCACTCGCTCAAGGCGGGATCGCAACCTCTTATGCTGAAGAAGATACAGTGCAGGCCCACATACAAGATACGCTAACGGCCGGATGCGGTCATAATGATGTACGTGCTGTGACGGAGATCATTCATGAAGGGAAAGTGATCGTGGAGGAGCTACTGGCTCAGGATTTTCCCTTTGATCGAGATGAGCTGGGGAGTGTGAAATTAGGGAGGGAAGGAGCCCATTCGGCACATCGGATCTTCCATGCCGGAGGAGATGCTACCGGGCGTCGTCTCGTGGAGTATTTGCAGCTTCGTCTGCGGCGGCAGGTTGAGCTGCTTGAGCACACCACGGCACTGGAGCTGCTGCTCGATGAGGCAGGCCACTGCAAGGGTGTTCTTGCGAAGGACCGCGAAGGTAATGTTGACTCCTATGCGGCGGATGCGGTGGTCATTGCAGCTGGGGGCTGCGGGGAGCTGTATGCCTGTCACACTAATGATAAGACGGTGACGGGAGATGGGCTGCTAATGGCCTACTGGGCAGGCGCAGCACTGGCTGATCTGGAATTCATGCAATTTCATCCGACTTTGCTAGTGCATGAAGGCACATGCTATGGCCTGGTGTCGGAGGCCGTACGAGGAGAGGGCGGTACACTGGTTGATGAGACGGGCCGGGCGATATTGAAAGGGCGTCACCCGCTGGGTGATCTGGCTCCCCGTGATATTGCGGCACGTATCATGCTGAGTGAGCAGCTTGAAGGTCATCGGATCTATATGGATATCCGGAACTGCGCGAGCTTCAGCGAGCGTTTTCCGACCATTGCCAGCCTCTGCGAGCACGCAGGTATTCGACTGGAGGAAGGAAGAATTCCTGTCTCGCCGGGGATGCACTTCATGATGGGTGGCATTGTGACAGATGAGCATGGTGCAACGGCCGTGCCAGGGTTATACGCGATCGGTGAAGCAGCCTGCACAGGTCTGCATGGGGCCAACCGACTGGCCAGCAATTCGTTGCTGGAGACTTTAGTCACAGGCCGAAGAGTGGCTCGCCACTTAGCTGGAGAAGAGGCATGGCATTTCGGCCAATCGTCTGCTAGTGAGGCAAGAAAAGGGCAGGAAAGCAACCGTTCAGACCCCTTCAATGTGCAAGTGCGCATGATTGAGGTGCCAGAGCTTACGAGGCAAGAGCTGCAACAGCGAATGACAGCTTATGCATCCATTGCTCGTACCCAGGGTGAGCTGGAGCAGCTAAGGAATTGGCTGGATAGTAGACCCAGAATGCTCAAGAATGTGCACAATATCACAAATGAAGAGCGTGAGCTGACCAACCTATGGATGCTGGCCAAAATGGTCGCTCGGTCCGCACTGCTACGGGAAGAGAGCCGCGGAGCGCACTTTCGCACGGATGTTCCAGACAGTCAGGGATCGTGGAGGGGACGTCAGATTATTCACCAGCAAGGTGATATCAAGATTAGAACGAATGAGAGGATCATGGAGACATGGAACGTTTACAGCTAAGAAAAATGCTGGAGGCCTTTTACCTGGAGGATATCGGTAGCGGTGATTGTACCTCGGAGGTCATTTTCGACGGGCAGTACGGTAGAGCCATTATTCATAGCAAATCGAACGGGATCTTTGCGGGGGGACAGATCATCACGGAGGGCTTCAGGCTACTGGACCCGAACATTCAGGTTGAATTACGGAAGCGAGATGGCGAGGGGGTTAGCCGTGGGGAGTGTATTGCCAGCATGGAAGGGCCAGTTGCCGCACTGCTGGCCGGAGAACGTGTCATCCTGAATCTGATTCAGCGGATGTCCGGTATTGCGACAATGACCGCGCACGCCGTGGGTACCCTTAATGACCCTAGCATTCGTATCTGCGATACAAGGAAGACAACACCAGGTATCAGGATGCTGGAAAAATATGCGGTACGTGCAGGCGGAGGCTTCAATCATAGGCAGGGTCTGTATGACGGAATTATGATCAAGGACAATCACATTGCTGCCTGTGGCTCCATCACCAAGGCGGTGGAGCGAGCCCGCAGTGCTGCAGGGCATATGATGAATATCGAGGTGGAGATTGAGACAGAGGAGCAGCTACATGAGGCGATTGCAGCCAGCCCGGACATTATCATGTTCGATAACTGCTCTCCGGATAGTGTACGCAGATTCGCCGCCCTCACCCCGGAGCATATTGTCACCGAAGCATCCGGTGGAATCACCATGGATACGTTGCCTGCATACCGAGGCACGGGTGTTCATTATATATCACTTGGCTTCCTGACTCATTCGGTGCAGAGCCTGGACATTAGCATGGATATTACAGATTCAGAGGAGGAATGACACATGTCTATTTTGGAGGCATTAAAGTCCAGAGCAGCCATGATGCCTGAGCATTACAAATCATTGTCAGTAGAGGAAATGGAACGAAGAGTTACAGCTATTAAGGAAAGACTCGGGACGAAGTTGCTGATTCCTGGTCATCATTATCAAAAGGACGAGGTTATCCAGTTCGCGGATATGACAGGCGATTCCTTGCAGCTCGCGCAGTTGGCCGAACTGAATCAGGAGGCAGAGTATATCGTTTTCTGCGGCGTGCACTTCATGGCAGAGACTGCTGACATGCTGACCGGACAGCACCAGACGGTCGTCTTACCCGATATGCGAGCAGGCTGCTCGATGGCTGACATGGCTGATGTGGAGCAGACGGAGCGTGCATGGGCTAAGCTGCAGGAGATCTTTGGGGATACGATCATTCCACTCACCTATGTGAACTCGACGGCTGCGATCAAGGCGTTCGTCGGTCGCCATGGCGGAGCCACCGTGACCTCTTCGAATGCAAGCAAGGTGCTTCGCTGGGCATTGGAGCAGAAGGAACGTATACTGTTCTTGCCGGATCAGCATTTGGGTCGCAATACCGCGTTCGATCTAGGCATTCCGCTGGGTGAGATGACTGTATGGAATCCGCTCACAGATGAACTGGAGCTGACAGCGGACCAGCAGCGTGATGAGCAGCGGATCATACTGTGGAAGGGTCACTGCTCTGTGCATGAGAAGTTCACCGTGCAGAACATTCGAATGATCCGTGAGCGTGATCCAGAGGTGCAAATCATTGTTCATCCGGAATGCTCTCGTGAGGTCGTAGCGCTCTCGGATTGTGCAGGCTCTACGAAATATATTATAGATACGATCCGTAAGGCACCCGCAGGCAGCAAATGGGCTGTTGGGACGGAGATGAATCTTGTCCAGCGTATCATTCAGGAGCACCCCGAGCAGCACATTGAATCGCTGAACCCGGACATGTGCCCGTGTCTGACGATGAACCGAATTGATCTGCCACACCTGCTGTGGTCACTGGAGCAGATCGAAAAGGGGCAGCCAGTAGGCATTATTCAGGTACCAGAAGCGATTCGTGAGGATGCGGTGTTGGCGCTTGAGCGGATGCTGCGCATACCGGGCTGAGCGTGAATCCAAGAGTCGAATACCGACCTGTGAGACAACGAGGACATGAAGAGCTGGCAAGAAGAACTGGAAAAAATGAACTGGCAAGAAGAACAAACAAGCAGAGCGGATAGGTTTGTTGAATTGCTAGTTTATGTAGCGTGGTAACCTATGAAGATTTCCTGCAGGATAACGCGGCATTGCAGCATTGCTGAATTGACAAATAATGGAAAAATGACAATCAGACATATTCGGGTTCATATTCCCTCCTTCGGGGTAAAGAGTGCGCAGATAGGTTAAATACAGCACAGCACAGTACAGAGATGTACTGTACAGTACTATGTGGCCTATTACACATGCGACGATTCTGACCACCTGCAGGAACGGGGAGGGATTATATGAAGTCGAGGGATGCTTATTTTGACAATCTGAAGTGGCTGCTGGTAATGCTTGTGGTCGTCGGCCATCTCATCGAACCACTACCGGACAATACGGTACTACAGCCCTTGTATTTGACAATTTATACGTTTCATATTCCACTATTTGTCATGGTATCTGGCTACTTCAGCAAGCAGATCGACAACTCCAAGTATACGACAAGGGTCATCAGTCAATTGGTGGTCCCTTATTTTATTTTTGAGAGCCTGTACTCCTTGTTTGATTACGCTGTATTCGGGACATCCAGGCTCAGCTTTTCCTATTTCACACCCTACTGGCTGATGTGGTATTTCTTCAGCATGATTATTTGGAAGGCAGTGCTGCCGTTCGCCGTCAAGGTAAAGTATGCACTCCCACTATCCATTGTGGTTGCTGTGCTTGCTGGTTACGCAGCGGATGCGGAATATTATGCGAGCATCTCACGGACACTCGTGTTTTTTCCTTTTTTTCTGGCAGGCTACCTGCTGGATAAAAGCAAGCTTGATCGGCTGCGGATCTCAGGTATGCGGCTAGTGGCAGGCTTAGCTCTTGGCGTGCTGTACATGACCTATGCGTGGTATGGCCAGGACTGGAACGCACAGTGGCTCTATGGCAGTTACTCCTATGGCTCACTCGGCCATTCCGAATGGTACGCGGGCCTGTATCGTCTGCTCCATATCGCGGTAGCTACGTTTATAGGCGGCTGTGTGTTACTGCTCGTGCCTGCCCGTCGTCTTCCCTTGATCTCGGAGCAGGGGCAGCATACGGTGTATGTCTATCTGCTGCATGGGTTTGTTGTAAAAGGCTTGCTGGCTACTGAGTTCTATTCCTATTTTGTTGCAGCCTCAGCACCCAGCCTTGTCCTGGTGGTCCTGCTTGGTCTACTCCTGACACTGCTACTATCATCAGGACGTTTAATCATGTCTATGAGCTGGTTAGTTGAGCCACGCTTGGAGCGAATATTTAAAGGAGAGAAACGGCGACAGTGGCAGTAAATGTCTATATCATGACGAAGTTGTGTCATCGCCAGCAACTCGTGCGATCTGTGTCATGGCATGGTACAATGAAGGGACATGAAAGGAGGTGAATCCCTTGCTGGAATTACATGATTTGATTCCGTATATATTCACCATTGGCCTCATCTGCACAGTCAGCTATGCCTACATCGCACATCTTTATTGTGGAGTGACGAAGTACTGGCTTGATTACGAAGGTGGCAGCTTGTGGAGCGATACGATCAGCAGTCCTCAGCTGTGCATTCATATTCGTCAGTTGTCTGGCCATTTATCCCGTGTCATTCGTCGTAGAGAAGCTCCGGATGATGATATATCTGCTTGTCATACCTCGTTGAAGCTCAAGAAGAACATTCAACGAGGAGGAGCATTATGGAGTCATTCAAGGGATTCACATCCCGATCAGTTCAGGTACGGATTTTAGGAGTTATCGCCTTATTAGCAATAGTCATGCTACTATCCGGTTGCGGTACTCAGGCGGCACAAATTGACAGCCAGACACCAGGGTTCTTCAATCACTACGTCGTATACCCGCTGTCCCTAGTATTACAGCAGCTTGCCGCTTGGTTCAGTGGAAGCTATGGTTTATCCATCATCGCGCTTACACTGATCGTGCGCTTGGCACTCCTGCCTTTGATGATGCGCCAGGCGCGTGCACAGCAGGGAATGAAGCAGAAGATGTCTGCCATGCAGCCACAGCTGGACGACCTCAAGCAGAAGTACGAGAGCAAGAAGGATTCAGCTAGTCAACAGAAAATGCAGCAGGAAATGATGGCGATCTACAAGGAGCATCAGTTCAATCCGCTTAATATCGGCTGTTTGCCCATTCTGATTCAGCTGCCGATCCTCTCGGGCATGTATACCGCCATTCGTCTGACGCCGGAGCTATCCAGCCACTCCTTCTGGTGGTTCCAGCTTGGCAAGCCAGATATCATCATGGCCATTGTCGTAGCCGGAATCTATCTGCTCCAGGCTCGGGTGTCACAGGCCAGTATGTCGCCTGAGCAGCGGAAGCAATTTGCACTAGTGGGCTACCTGTCTCCGCTCATGATGGCTGTGTTCTCGTTCAGTGCTCCAGCGGCTATGCCGCTCTACTGGATGGTCAGCGGCTCATTCCTGCTGCTGCAGTCGATCTGGTTCCGCAGACTGTATCCGACAGAGGAGCAGGCATTGCCTGCACCACAGCAGGCTTCATAATCTATAATTACAGACCGTCCACAGGGCTGAGACCCGGGCGGTCTGTTTGCGTTTAAGCAGATAGATTAAAACCGGCTGAGTGGAGACCAAGGACGGAATATGCTAGGCTGTTAGCAAGAATCTTGAACATATACAGAGAGCTACCGGTAGAACATACATGAAAGAGGTGAACGGATGGATTGGGTAGCGATACAGGCTTATCAGAAGGTACAGCGTGAGGTAAACGGGCTGGAGCAGAAAGCAATTGTAGATGAACGTACCATGTATTTGTACACGGATCGGGTCGTGACTCGGTATCGTGAATTTTCGCTACGTCAGGTATTTGATATGTCCTACCGCAAGCTCGGCGAAGGGGGACTGCTCTACCTGCACACAGGCACGGGTGTCTATTCGTATCAGGTGCGGGATGATCCCAAGGCCTTCATCCAGGCCTATCAACGTGTGAGTCGTTTAGGCGGATGACATCACATGTCAGCGCGAAAATAGTCAGGGGCACAGATGCGCATTCACACATGGATCCCTGCTTGCTGATTGAGAGGTGACGAACCGTGAGTACGTATTTGTGTACGTCTCTGCAGGTCCGCGAACAGGGTGCCGAGATCAAAGACCTACAAATATCGTACCCCGGTCGCGTTTTTTGCCTATCTATCAAGTTCCCCACATTTTCTCCGATATTGAGCATATATGCAGCTGCCAACGGATAGGCTACAGTCTTCGTGCTTGTTATCTGTCTTTGGCTTTCGGAAGGGGAAAACAAATGGCTACTTGTATTATTGTGGACGACTCCATGTTCATGCGCAATGTTCTGAAGGATATTATTACTGGAATGGGGCACCAGGTTATTGGCGAGGCGAGCAACGGTCGTGAAGCGATAAGCTTGTATTTACAACTGAGGCCTGACTTTGTATCCACAGATGTCAATATGCCTGTGATGAACGGCATTGATGCTGTGCGAGAAATCGTCAAGGCTGACCCAGAGGCGAGGGTACTAATCTGCTCCTCACTGGGCCAGCATGAGGTGATCATCGAAGCCTTCAAGGCGGGAGCCAAGGACTTCATCGTGAAGCCGTTCCAGAATGACAAAATCAAGCAAAGCATCACGAACCTGTTGAAGTAGGGTCGGGAATAGAAATAATAGGTGGCTTAATCAACTCGGATACGGTTACCAGCCGATAGCCCTGTCTTAGAAGCTCTGGCAAAATTTCCTTCAGGGCCGTCGTTGTCTGTGAGCCTCCACTGACATAGTCATGGAACAGCACAATATCGCCGTTACGGGCGTTCCTCAGCACCTTGTTAACAATTTTAGGAACTCCGGGTCTACTCCAGTCGTGTGTATCCTGATGCCAGGACCACATGATTGGGGTTAGGCCCATTTCCTTCGACACATTGACAATCGTCTCATCATAAATACCGCCTGGTGGACGGAATAGCGAAGAGTGGCGACCAGTTGCCCGTACAATCTCCTGCTCGGTCTGGTCCATCTCAGCTCTCACTGCCTCTGCATTCGCTGGAAGCCGGAACATCCTATGATGGTATGTATGATTGCCAAGCTCGTGTCCCTCTGTAACAATTCTTTTTGCAATCTCCGGATATTTGGCTATTTTCTCTCCCACCGCGAAAAAGGTTGCCTTCGCATCATATTGCTTCAGGATATCGAGAATCTCAACAGTCTGCTGCGGGTCAGGCCCGTCATCGAATGTTAGTGCAATCAGCTTTTGATCTGTCCGTACCTCCCAATAGACCTCGCCTTTATTTTCATAATAGAAGCGGTCCTTCTTGACGGGAGCTGTCGCCGCACTATTCGGTACAGCAATTAACGATAAGCATAGCATGGAGCAAATGATGGACATCCATCGGAACAATACAACCACTCCCCTTGAATTATTGGTATTCTGCACTACAACGTTATATAGAATCCCTGAAATGGAAACCACGTATACATCCATCAATTAGCAGCTCCAAGCCTTGTGAAAGTGCGAAGGCTAGCTACGACAAAAAAGTGTTATACAGTGATAAATAATGATCATTGACACGAGCATGGGCGTGAGTAGAATAGGTGGGAGAAGTCGAATTATTATGCCTAAGGGAATGCATTGTAGGCCAAAGGAGAGTATGGTTATTCAACATCTGTTGACACAGCACAGACCTTCCCAGCGTCCGAAGCCGCGTAGAAAGCTGTCCGAGCAGCGACGTCATCTTCGTATTGCTACATGGGAGGGTGTTCCCTCGACGATTTTTCAGACGTTGCTTGGCGGGCCGTTCCTGACAGGGTATTTGCTTTATCTGGGGGCGACGTCTAGTCAGATCGGTTTCGTACTGGCCATCACGACACTTGTGAACATCGGCCAGCTCTATATTGCATATGCCATTCAGCGCATCCGTAGCCGAAAATGGACGCTGATCAGCTTCATCATCGTTCATCGACTCCTTTGGGCAAGCACGGGCTTGATTCCTTTTATTTTCCCCAAGCCTTTATGGGTGGGGGTCTATATAACGGTCTATGCTATAGCTTTCTCGGCCAGTGCCGTATCAGGTATGCTCTGGACATCTATGATTAGCGATATTGTTCCCGCCAAAGTAAGAGGAAGACATTTTGGTATCCGTAATACGATCCTGAATGCGCTTGGCAGTGTGTGTCTATTCTCGGGTGGCATGCTGCTGGATCATTACCCTGGTGAGACAGGGTTCTTGCTGTTATTTATCCCCATCTGGATTTGTGCGGTGGCCAATATTGTGGCGTTTTTCTTTTATCCGGATTTGCCATTTGAACGCTCTAAAGAAACCGCTTACCTACCTATGCTGCGCAAGCCACTGCAGGATTCAGGCTTTATGCGCGCATCTGCTTTTCTGGCAAGCTGGCTGCTGCTGCAGACGTTGGTTGTACCGTTATATTCTTACGCCATGCTGGAACTGCTACAAATTAGCTATAGTCAGGTATCCATTATCACGGTTGTGCAAACGGTTGCAATGATGATCAGCTTTTACTTTTGGGGGAACCTGAATGCGCGATACAGCAATAAGCGTCTTCTCTTCTGGACGTTGCCGCTGATCGCTGCTTCCTGCCTGTCATGGCTGTTACTGCCGCTTGCACCGGCGCTTGTCGTGTTGCTCGTCTCGCATATTTTTCTCGGCATTGGAGTGGGTGGGTTCAACCAGCTTGCCTTTAACTTTACCATTGGGGATACGCCCAAGAGTGAACGGCCAATGTTCATTGCGATGTATTCCAGTATGACGGGGCTTGCCTCCTTCGGGGGACCGCTTATTGGCGGGCTACTGTATGAACGCATGAAAGACCTTCCCGAGCATCTGGGCTGGATTGAGCTATATGGCTTTCCTACAGGGATTGGAATCCTCTTGCTGCTGCTTGCCATGACGGTAGGCAGACGTGTCTTGCTGGCGAAATCTTGAAATGTTCGATATGATAGAATGCGAGGTTTGCCTTGAATTCTATGTTAATGAATCGGAGATGAATGCTGTAATGGAAAATTTTGAACAGCTACTGGCACAATACGCGGAGCTTGTCGTCAAGGTCGGCGTTAATATTCAGCCTGGGCAGGCATTGCGTGTCACGGCACCTGTGGAGACACTGGAACTGACAAGACTCATTGTCAAGGAAGCCTACAAGGCTGGGGCAAAGCATGTGCACGTAGAGCTGGAGGATGATGAACTGGCAAGGGCCAAGTTCGAACACGGCGCTGATGAGGTATTTGACTTCTACCCACAGTGGGAGGCCAATATGATGGAGCAATTCGCCGAGGAGGGTGGCGCGACGCTGTTCATTAAGGTGCCTAATCCTGATCTGTTCGAAGGGATTGATTCGTCGAAGGTATCCAGAGCGAACAAGGCGGCAGCCAAGGCACGCCGTAAATATAGCGAATACACTCGTAATTCCAAGATTAGCTGGTGTCTGATCAAAGCGCCAACGAAGGCTTGGGCGGATAAGGTTTTTGCCGATGTTCCTGAAGCCGACCGGATTCGGGTCATGTGGGATACGATCTTCCGTATGAACCGGGTAGGCGAGGGAAATGCCATTGAGAACTGGCAGCAGCATTTGGCTAATCTGAGAGACATGCAGATCAAGCTAATCGATAAAAACTACAAGAAGCTTCACTTCCGCGCACCAGGAACGGACCTGCAGGTCGAGCTGGCTGAAGGGCATCTGTGGGGAGCCTGCGGTGGTCCCAACGCGCGTGGGGATATCTTTGTGCCGAACATGCCGACCGAAGAGGTCTTCACGATGCCGAAGCGTGATGGAGTTAACGGTGTCGTGACAAGTACCATGCCGCTCAATTTGAATGGTCAATTGGTGGAGCAATTGAAGCTGACGTTCAAGGACGGTAAGGTTGTTGAATATTCCGCTGCGTCTGGTGAGGAGCATCTGAAGAATCTACTAGCGACGGACGAGGGTGCGCAGTACCTTGGAGAGGTAGCGCTTGTTCCTCACGACTCGCCAATCTCGAATCTGAACCGTATCTTCTACAATACAGGTGTGGATGAGAATGCATCCTGCCATCTGGCCTTGGGAAGCGCCTACCCGGGAACGATGAAGGGTGGAACGGAGCTATCGGAGGAGGAGCTGCTGCGCCGTGGCTGCAATGTCAGCTTGACACATGTGGACTTTATGATTGGCTCAGCTGAGATGGATATTGATGGTGAATTACAGGATGGTACGGTGGAAGCGGTATTCCGTAAAGGGAACTGGGCGTACTAATTGCTAATTTTTCCTTTACAACAAGGGGAAACCCTGTATAATGATTACCTATTGGAATACAATTGAATGAGACATGCACTAGGGGTGCCTTCATTGGCTGAGAGACCTGTCTGAATGGACGTGGTTAACCCTTCTTACCCGATCTAGATCATACTAGCGTGGGGAAGTGCAGTGACTGACAGAATTATTAGGCTAATGCTATTGATGTAGTGTTAGATTACCTATAGGTCATTGTACAGCCGCACGCATACAGCGTGCGGTTTTTTCGTGCGGGTAGCTGTCACAGAAGCATTCCAACGAATCTTCTATGGGAAAGAGGCTGAGCAAAATGAACGAAGGAAGCATCATGAGCGGCAAGGCTGTAGGAAGCACGCAGCAACAAAGTGTACAGGGACAAGCATGTGGGACAAGTCGAATTGTAGGCTGTCGCTTCTCACTGTATCCCATGAGCAGTCAATTCGTGGATATTATCATGGATGCCCTGAACAAGGTAGACACTTCCAAAGTATGGAGTAAGACGGATGATGTTAGTACCTGTATACGTGGACGAATGGAGCATGTATTCGATGTCACGAAGGCGATCTTCCTGCAGGCGGCGAAAAGCGGAGAGCATGTCGTCTTGAATGGTACATTCTCCATCGGTTGTCCAGGGGATACAGAGGGGGATGTATTCATGTCCGAGAATGATCAGCGAATGAATGAGATGAATAGCGCAGCAATCCCTATTCAGACAGCCGCTCAGTTCGCGCTATACCCGATGGGAACTGCCGATTATATGAACAAAATATACGGAGCTGTAGAGATCGCTCAGGAGCATGGAACCTTCGGTGGAGGTGTGCATTACGCGAGCAGGCTGGATGGTGATGCTAATCGGGTGTTCGCTACCCTGGAGCAGTCATTCGCTCATACACAAGAGAGTGTATCTCACGTGGTCATGACCGTGAATCTCTCCTGCAACAGTCCGTCTTCTCGCGCAAGAAAGGAGGAAGCCTAAGATGGCCTCTTGGAAGCTTCGGGATATTATTGTGCTCAGCTCGCTATCTGTCGTGTTCGCGGTTGTATACTTGCTGTTTTTGCAGGTGGGAAATGTTCTGACCGGATTCATGGGACCGATGGGGTATGAGGTCATCTTCGGTATCTGGTTCATCGTGTCCATCATTACTGCTTATATCATTCGCAGGCCAGGGGTAGCCCTGTTGTCTGAGACGATTGCCGGAGTAGTAGAGGTGCTGATCGGGAATACCGTAGGACCGATTCTGATCGTATCAGCGATTATTCAGGGGCTTGGCGCTGAGGTGGTATTCGCAGCCTTCCGCTATCGTAGATACAATCTGGCTGTACTTATGCTGGCTGGTATGGGGGCAGCTGTGTTCAGCTTCATCTGGGGCTACTTCCGCTCAGGCTTTGCAGCTCTGTCTGTGGATCTGGTGCTTGCTATGCTGATTGTACGAATCATTAGTGGCGCATTGCTTGCTGGCTTATTGGGTAAATGGATCGCAGATGCTCTGGCTTCAACAGGAGTGTTACGCAGCTTTCCGATTGCCAAGACTCGTTCGCAGAGCACATACAAGGCATGACACAGGATAAGAAGAGAACCGGAACGGAGAAGAGGGGGAGTTGCACCCCAAGCTATGCCCTAGAGACTAGAGCGCTGTCTATGTGCTTCGAGGAAGGTAGCTCTGGAATCATCAATGAGGTATCTCTGAACCTGGTGCAGGGAGAGTTGCTATTGCTTCTTGGTCCCAGTGGTGGTGGGAAAAGCTCACTGGCGCTCTGTTTGAATGGAATTTATCCGCATGCGGTTGACAGCCTTGTATGTGGGGAAGTGAGGCTCTATAACGAGCTGCTACTAGAGGCCAATCCTGCTCAGATTGCTCAGCGGGTAGGGATTGTCTTTCAGGATGTGGATAGCCAATTCTGTATGCTGCGAGTGGAAGAGGAGCTGGCGTTCTGTCTGGAGAACATCGGCTGTCCGAGAGATGAGATGGAGGCTCGGATTGTATCAGCACTGGGGCTCGCCGGGTTAAGCGATTACAGACAAGCCTACATTCACAGTCTGTCTGGAGGAATGAAGCAGCAGCTAGCGATTGCCTGTGCCTTGGTGCTGCGGCCTTCAATTCTGATTCTGGATGAGCCAACCTCGAATCTGGACCCGATTGCTGCTACTGCACTGACGGCACGTATTCGTGAGATCCAGCAGGCCGAAGAGCTGACAGTACTGCTTATCGAGCACCAACTGGATGAGTGGATGTATGCCGTAGATCGCATTGCCGCGCTTGATCAACGAGGGAGTCTGTTCTACCAAGGATTGCCTCGTGAGTATTTTAGAAGGTACTCATCGAAGGCTCAAGAGCTCGGTATTTGGCAGCCCAGAGCTGCTACCTTGCATCGTCAGCTTATTAAAGAGCTTGCTGGGCGGGTCAGTGCAGATAGTAATGCCGAGAGTGCCAAGCAGCAGGCTATGAACGTACCAATGAGCAAGGAAAATAGTTCCAATATGTTGGCTACCAAAGCAGGGTATACCGAAATTCAGACTCTTGATAGGAGTGCTGAATACGAGCAATTGCTGTTAAGCCAGCATGAAATGGGGAATTGGCAGGCAGTGGAGGACGCGCTCCCTTTGACCCTCAATGAGCTATGGCAATTATGGAGTAACCAGCCCCAACAGGTGTGTAAGGCAGCTCTGAAGGCTGTATCTTCAATCAGGGAACATGTGACATCCACCCAGCAGAAATCCCGAGCAGGCGAGTTGGAAGCAGCCGATATATCGACAACAGGTGTATTCGACTCGTCTGGAAAGCCACCGAAGCTGTTGCTTGCAGCACATGAGCTGGTGTATTCCCATGGAAGAAGCCCTAAGCGTCTTTACAGCTTCTTAAAGAAACGGAAGTCAGCACATGGTGAGATATCAGCTACACCTGCGCAAGTAACGCAAGCAACAAAAGCAACAAAAGCAACAAAAGCAACACATCAAATACACCATGTGTCGCTACATGTTCATGAAGGCGAATTTGTAGCATTGGCAGGTCCGAACGGTGCTGGGAAGTCTACTCTTGCTAGTCTCCTAACAGGCCTGCTTGCTCCGGCGTCAGGGCATGTATACGTTAATGGTAGGAGATTGGATGACTGGCGCGAGGAGGAGCTGCGACGCCAGATTGGCTTGGTATTCCAGCATCCAGAGCATCAATTTGTGACGGATTCCGTCTATGACGAGTTAGCTTATACACTTAGACTGCGACAGGAGTGGTCAGAAGGGCAGATCGAGAAGCGGGTAGAAGCTGTACTGAAGCAATATCGACTTGAGGAGCAACGTGATATGAGTCCATTTTCCCTTAGTCAAGGGCAGAAGCGCAGGCTGAGCGTCGCAGTTATGCTCATGGATGACCAGCGTATTCTAATCTGTGATGAGCCTACCTATGGGCAGGACGCATATGCATCGTTGGAGCTGATGCAAGCACTACGCAGCCGGGCTGAGCAGGGCCAGGCGGTTCTCATGATCACACATGATATGGAATGGGTACGCCAATTTGCTACAAGAGTGATTGTGCTACAAGCAGGCCACATTGTCTTCGATGACACGCCTGTCGCATTGTGGAAGCTGACCAAGCAGGAATTGGACATGATGCATCTGAAACTACCACTTGTCGAACGGTTCAGTCAGCTGTTATCAGATTCTTTAAGTAAATCATTAGATGAGTCACCTAAGGAATCACTGAATGCATCATGGTCAGGGTCACTTGCCGACGCCGTGAAAGCATCAACGATTGGAAGCAGTGAGCCTTCTGTAAGACAAGGAGGGCTCCGATGACTGTCCCAAGGTCCATGAATCGTGCTGAATCGTTCAATTCAGGCAGCACGGTAGCGCCCAGGAGAGCTCTGTTCCGACTTGAGATGCTTAATCCTAGTATGAAGGCACTGACGGTGACATTATGTGTGCTCTTTCTGTCCTTTGCCTTCGATCCTGTGACTCCATTTGTAGCCTTGGTCTTCACGGTGGCTGTAACTTGGGTCGTCGGGGACATATCCTGGCGGAGATGGCTGTTGCTGTTCACTCCTTTTGTCATCATGGCCCTCGGATATATATGGACTGCGGCACTATTTCCGCGAGAGGACACCGTGTTGATGTCACCAGTCTTGCTCAGCATGGGTCCATTGGAGATTACTGAAGCAGTCTGGCATACAGCTCTGTCACTTGGCTTAAGGACGTTGATCTTCTCAGCCTTGTCCTTGCTCTTCATCCTTACGACAGACCCGGTTCATTTCATATTAAGTCTGATGCAGCAATGCAAGCTGCCACCGAAGCTCGCTTACGGGATATTGGCAGGCTTCCGCTTCCTTCCACTATTTCGGGAAGAACTGCGAATCATGCAGCAGGCACATCGCATGCGTGGTGTAGGCAAAGAGCGGGGCTGGGGCAAGCTGCTACGTGCTCTGAAGCGATATTCTATACCGCTGTTGGCCAGTGCGATTCGCAAATCCGAGCGTGTAGCCGTCGCCATGATTTCCAGAGGATTTACAGGGGAACCGCATCGCGAGTTCTATGTCCAATGGAGAGTAACCAAGGCCGATTGGTGCTTCCTTCTGCTGATGCTTGGCGGTGTAGCGGTTAGCTATGCGCTTGCAGCGCTCTTCGGTACATTAGAGTGGTATCGGGGACAACTGTAGCGAGTATACATTCATCATGCTTGTGAAAAAACCTCTCCACCGCTGGCCGAATGAACGGTAAGCGTGGAGAGGTTTTTTGAGTATCGTAGGCCACTCTGTGTTATTAGTTCTGCTGGATCAGGCAGCTTGCTGCTGACTCATCTGCAATGATGTCCGACTTGCCTGGGTTAGCGCGCAGATCATAGATTCGGATATTGGTGCTGTAAGTACCGGAATCCCCAACAAGGCTGAAGGAAGGGAAGTTGGGTTCTGCATCGAGTCGCATCGCCTCCTCCAGATTGTGCCGCTGCTTGGGGTCAACGAAGATCGGCACTGCATTGGTCTCCAGCAACTCGTCCAAAGACTCCGGCTGATCCACAATACGGAGTACAATGACCCCATTACAGCCACAGCCCTCGGTATCATATAGCAATTTAAAGTGTCCTGAACGTCCTTCGAGCGCTTCTGTCATACGCTGAGCGGCCAATTCACTGATTTGAATATGCATGATTGTCACTCCTATCTAAGTGTCTATATATAGCTATTATTATCCATTATAACACCATTACGTGACGTAGTTCATTTCTGGTATTTCCATCCGATGGTAAGCTAGTGTCATTTATTTAAGCATTTGGTTCTTTGCAGGCGTCTTTCGATCGACCAATACGAGTGATGACCGGAGGGATTTGGAATGGGAAAAGTTACTGGCTTTATGGAATTCGAACGCAGGAGCCTGACGGAGGAGCAGGTGTCGGACAGGATTGAGGGGTGGTGTGAATTCTCCATGCCGTGGGATAAGGAGACACTACAGACTCAGGCTGCCCGTTGTATGGACTGTGGGACACCATTCTGCCATGCAGGACGACTACTGAATGGCATGACGGCAGGCTGCCCGCTTCATAATCTGATTCCCGAATGGAATGATCTCGTATATCGTGGAGGCTGGCACGATGCATTGTCCAGACTATTCAAGACGAATCCTTTTCCAGAGTTCACAGGCAGAGTGTGCCCTGCTCCCTGTGAAGGCTCCTGTACACTGGGGCTAAGCCGCAACCCAGTAGCGATTAAGGCCATTGAGAAATCCCTTGCAGACATGGGCTTCGAGGAGGACTGGATTCAGCCTAATCCTCCTCAGTCAAGAACAGGAAGAACGGTTGCCGTTGTGGGATCAGGTCCTGCAGGGCTTGCCTGCGCCTGGGAGCTGAATCAGGAAGGACACTCTGTAACGGTCCTGGAACGGGCAGATCGTATTGGCGGACTCCTGATGTACGGCATTCCCAACATGAAGCTGGACAAGGAGATTGTGAACAGAAGAGTAGAAATTCTTAAGGCAGAAGGGATTCGTTTCATTACAGGCGTGGCAGTTGGCACGGATATTCTATTGGAGCAGCTTCACGCAGAGTATGACGCTGTAGTTCTATGCGCAGGAGCCACCAAGCCTAGAGAACTGCAGGTAGAGGGAAGACAGCTGGCTGGTGTACACCAAGCTATGGATTATTTGACTTCCAGCACCCGTAGCGTACTGAGTCAAGGGATGGAGGAGGAAGCGATTACAGCGTGTGGGAAGGATGTCGTCGTCATCGGTGGCGGAGATACCGGCACCGATTGTGTTGCGACAGCAATCCGGCAGGGTTGCCGAAGCGTGACGCAACTGGAGATTATGCCGCAGGCGCCACTCAGCAGAGGAGGGACTAACCCGTGGCCGGAATGGCCCAAGGTTCGCAAGACGGATTATGGGCAAGCAGAGGCAATTGAACGGTTCGGACAGGACCCACGCTGCTATCAGATTGCTACGACCCGTCTGGAAGGAGATGCAGGGGATCGGGTAACCACAGTGCGTACGATTCAGGTAGAATGGCAGCGTGACGAAGCTGGGCGGATGCTTCCAGTCGAGTTGGCGGGCAGTGAGAATAGCTTGTCAGCGCAATTAGTACTGCTTGCTCTTGGCTTCACCGGACCGGAGGAAGCCCTGGCCGGAGAGCTTGGACTAGAGCGGGATGAACGCAGCAATATTCGGACTGGTGGTCAGGCGGAGGCAGGATCTTATATGACCAGTGTAGAAGGTATCTTCGCAGCGGGTGACATACGGCGGGGGCCAAGTCTTGTTGCCTGGGCGATTGATGAGGGGCGACAGGCGGCAAGAGAAGCAAGCCGCTATGTGCTGAATGCTAATAAGTTGCAGAAGAGGAGCAAGACTGATGAAATTCATGTTCGTATCTGATATTCATGGATCATTGTACTGGCTCAAGAGAGCTGTAGAGAAATATGAAGAAGAGCAGGCGGATTATTGGGTACTGCTAGGGGATTATTTATATCACGGACCACGTAATCCGTTGCCGGAGGGCTATGACCCTGCAGGAGTTGCAGAATTGCTGAACCAGCAGTCACCTCATATTGCAGCTGCAATCAGAGGGAACTGTGATGCCGAGGTTGATCAAATGCTGCTCCAATTCCCCATGATGGCGGACTACGCTGTACTCTTCTATGAGGGACGCAGAATCTATGTGACTCACGGGCATGGTCATTCCATGGAAAATCTGCCACCACTCCAGTCCGGAGATCTATTCCTGCAAGGACATACCCATATCCCTGTGGCGAGGAGTGAGGGGGACGTCTATTTATGTAATCCAGGCTCGATATCGCTTCCAAAAGGGAATTACCCGCATTCGTACGGGATTTTGGAGGATGGCGTATTTAGCATTAAGGATTTTGCAGGCGAGATTCTGATGCAGGTCAGCATCACGGAATAAGTACTTTAAACCAGGTCTGCTATCTTGATTTAACTTAGCGCAGCACTGATCTGATACTGCTATGCGGTGTGGGGTTGGGCGGAATTTGTCACTCCGTCCGACTTCCTACCGAAATGATTACGTAATTATGCAGACTGCAATTACAGTTGTAATACTGAGGTAACGATTGCATCTGTCATCTCTAATTCATTGGTAATGTTTTTACAATTAACTATCAAAATATAACAGCTTTAGTCCGATATTGAAAAACGAGTAAGGACTAAGCAGTAGAAATGTAGCATTTGTCGTGCAGTAAGCAAGAAACGTTGATAACACAGTACGATCAGAGTTCATTTTTTTAAGCTTCATCATTGTCCAACGTTTCTGTAGCAAGGCTGAATGCAGAAATCGAAAGAGAAAAGGATTGAGAGCAGTTGATGAATTCAGAGATGTATGATCTTATGAGCGGTGCACAAAAAGAAGCGCTACAACGGCAAATCCAGCGAACGTCGCAGACGATGACGGATTACTATGACCTGACCCCACGCGAAAGTGAAATACTAAGTGCTCTTGTAACCTATGGGCTCAGTAACAAGGAAGTTGCAGATATCTTCTATATCAGCGAGAAGACAGTTCAAGTACATATTACGAATATCAAGAAGAAGACGAGCACAAGTACGATACGTAACCTGTTCTCCATTTGTTTTCGCATCATGGCTCTGGAGGAACGGCATGAAGCGAATGAATCGACCGGACATTTGGTATAGGCGTGTCACTGTAGCTCCAGTTACCATCATCAATGAGTAGCATCGAGGCTTGAGGCAGACATACCTGTGAGACAATGAACCTGTAACCCTGCTTGACAGATGGGAGAGAGCGTCTCAGGAAGGTGATCGCGCCGGCTGCGGAGAAGTAGAGTATTTATAGAGAACTTATCAAGAGGTTGCACAGACGCTAACGAATGAATGGGAGGCTACGAATGATGAATGTGCCAAAGAACATCAAACTCTGGGAGGACATGCCGCTCGATACAGAAGGCATTAACGATGGTTGTCCGAGCATTACACCTTATCTACTGGAGGGAGAGGGTCCGTACCCGGTAATCCTTGTCTGCCCAGGGGGCGGCTATGTGAACAGAGCTAATCATGAGGGAGAGCCGATTGCTCAGTGGCTGAACAAGATCGGAGTGTCTGCCTTGGTGCTTAATTATCGCGTCGCTCCTCATGCTCACCCTGTCCAATTAGAGGAGGCGCAGCGTGCAATTCGCCTTATCAGGTACCATGCCGCAGAGTGGAGACTTGATGCGAACCGTGTAGGAATTCTGGGCTTCTCGGCAGGGGGGCATCTGGCTTCGATGACCAGTACATGCTTCGATGCGGGCCAGCAGGACCTCGAAGATCCTGTGGATCTGCTTAGCTGTCGTCCAGATATCGCCATTCTGTGCTATCCAGTCATCACAATGGCCGGAGAGCATGCTCATGCAGGAAGTCAGCAAGCCTTATCTGGCCCACAAGAGAAAAGTGCGGAGTGGTTGAAGTCCGTCTCATCGGAACAGCGGATTACAGCGGATACTCCTCCTGTGTTTCTATGGCATACCGCCAATGATGCTTCTGTACCTGTCGAGAATAGCCTGATGTTCGCTGCTGGTCTGCGTCAGTTCAATATCCCGTTTGAGCTGCACATTTTTGAGGATGGGCGTCATGGTCTTGGACTCGCAGAAGCACATCCGCAAGCCCAGGCGTGGCCTGAGTTATGCCATCAGTGGCTCCGTCGGCGCAATTTCATTCAAGAAGCTGCGGAGCAGTCATTAGTCTGAACTGCAAATAAGGAGAATGAAGATGACTCAGGATATACGGCAGGAACGTAATGAAAAAATGAAAGCGGCAGGGTTCGAGAACACGCTGAACTATGCCTGTGCAACTGGGAATATAGAGGAGATTCGCCATAGGCTGTCCTCCATCAAGGCAACAGCACTGAACAAGAAATGCAGCTACTTCGGTACTTCTTTACATATCGCTTGCGAAGACGGTGCTCTGGATATCGTTCAATGGCTTGTAGAAGCAGGGGCTGATCTGGAGGTGCGCAATACGGTGCAGGAGACACCGTTCTTATGGGCGCTGCACTATGGTCATGAGGATGTGGCCCGTTATCTCATGGATCAGGGAGCGAATATTATGGCGCTTGGCTGTAAGAAGGAATCAGCGTTATTCCTATCTGCGGCATATGCTTCCGGTGCAATGACGCAGAAGTTGATTGATCTAGGTCTGGATGTCAATCAACTGGCAACGGCAAAAATAAACGCTCTGGAATGGACAACAGGTACCGGCAACGTGGAAGGAGCTAGCGTGCTCATAGACAACGGAATTCATCCTGAGACGATTACACCAGCCTTCTGGTGGGCTTGCAGACGCAATCGGAGGGAGCTGGCGGAACTACTGTTAAGCAAGGGGGCAGACATCTCTTGCGTGTATGACCGCAACTGCGAACTGCTAATCTACACGGTATTTAACGAATACGAGGATATTATTGGTCTGTTAGTGGATCATGGCGTGGATTTCAACAGGAAGGTCAAGTACAACAAAAATTTTATCAAGTTCGAAGGAACCCCGCTGGAGCGGGCTGCACAGCTTGGGCAGGACAAAATTGTAAGCAGAATCGGAGTATCCTGAGAGCCTGTCAATTTGACCGCAATGAAGCCTATAGTTCTGTAAAAAGCTAGGTGACCCGATCGAATACGAATCTTGACCAACAAGAGGCAGGAGGCTGCTTCGCCTAAGGTAAGAACCTTTACAGGCGATAGGGGGCCTCCTGCTCGTATTTTCTAAATTTGACCGGAGTCACGCCGTACTTGGATCGGAACACCCTGTGGAAATACGAATAGCTGGAAAATCCACACGTAACCGCAATCTGCTCCAATGTCAGTGAGCTATATTTCATACGCTCGAGGGCTGCGTTCAGTCGAATATCAATGGCATACTGGATCATGGTCTGACCATAGTAATCCTTGAAGAGCTTTACCGCGCGCGACAGGCTAAGTCCAGCAAACTGGGCAGCCTCCTCCAGCTTGAACGTGAGGGTGGCATGCTCCTCTATGAAGCGTTTCAGTCTAAGTGCAGCAAACACCGTACGATCCTGCTGGGTATGCTCTGAGATGGCTCTGTCAAAATAGAGACACAGACTTCGCAGCATGTAGTCGATCAATTCTCCGTTCTCCTCGTCTGCTCCGCGCCGCTTCTCAAGTAGCAGGTTGCGCCATAAGCCAACCAGCTTCTCGTCAGAGCCAATCCGGGTCACAGGCGGGCGTTTGGTGCGATTCCACCAATCATCAATCCACTGGCCTTCACAGAACAAATAGTAGTCTCCACTAGAAATGCGGTCCTCCTGCTCGGGGTCATCTACAGCAAGATCATAGGCATCTCCTGGCCTTAATAGCAGCAGATCTCCTCTGCGAAGCTGGTACTCGCGGTCCCGGCAGAAGACCCGGCAGGAGCCTTCGGTCTGCAATCGGAACAGATAGTGTGTCAGCCCATTTGTGTAGTGAGAATTGAAGGCTTTATAGTGGTAAGAATAATCACAGGTTAATAGTGCAGTATCCACGAGACAAGAACCTCCGTACATAATCTGAGCAAATAGTGCATGTGATAATTATATTGTGTATGGTCACTTCAGGTCAATTTTCGATAGGATAGTACCAGATAGAGCAGTATATATAAAACTCTAAGAAGTCGAGGTGTCTTGTACATGCCAAGAATGAATGTGGGTTTGCAGCTGTTCACGCTCCGTGAGGAATTAGCTACGGATTTTAGGGGTACACTTCGTAAGGTTGCCGAACTAGGTTATGAGGGTGTAGAATTTGCCGGATACGGTGACATTCCAGCCCTGGAAATGAAAGCGCTACTAGACGAGCTTGGGCTAAAAGCTATCAGTAGTCATGTAGGCATTCATTTGCTCAAGGATGATTTGCAAGGCCAGATAGATTACTTGAAGACAATTGGTGCTCATTATATGATCTGTCCTTATATTATGCCGGATCAGCGCCCCAAGGGTGAAGAATGGAAGGAGTTTATTGCATTTCTGGAGGATACGGGAGCCAAGGTGCGGGAGCAGGGGCTTCAATTTGGTTATCATAATCATGATTTTGAATTTTTGGAGAAGACGGGAGAAGCGCTGGTATTCGATGCAATGTTCCAGACGACGGCACCTGAGTCCCTTCAGGTGGAGCTTGATGTGTGCTGGGTTCAGTATGCTGGACAGGACCCGCTGGCTTACATCCGCCAATATGCCGGCCGCCTTCCGCTCCTGCACCTGAAGGATTTTGACAGAGCCACGGATGGTGCAATTAATACGCTGGAGCTTGGAGAGGGCCTGGTGGACCTGCCAGCCGTCATTCGCGAATCTGCGGATGCCGGAGTGGAGTGGCTGATTGTGGAGCAGGATCATTGTCAGAAGCCACCGCTTGAAAGTGTTGCAAACAGTCTGCAGTGGGTAAAAGAGCATTACCTGAGCCAATTCTAGCTCTGGTTCCAGTTCATGCCCCAAAACAATCATAGATCATGAAAAGGAGAAGTGCTGATGAGTACAATCAAGGTAGCCGTATTGGGATGCGGTGCTATTGCACAGCGTAGACATATTCCGGAGTATGCAGCCAATGAGCATGTGGAGCTGGTGGCCTTTGCCGATCCAAAGCTGGAGCGTGCCCAAGAGATGGCGGATACTTACGGGGGCACAGCGTATAGTAGCTATGAAGAGCTGCTTGCCCAAGAGAAGGTGGATGCTGTGAGCGTCTGCTCCCCGAACTATTTGCATGCGACTATGTCCATTGCTGCAGCCAAGGCTGGTGCGCATGTGCTAGTAGAGAAGCCAATGGCGTGTACCTCCGAAGAAGCAGAGCAAATGATTGAAGCAGCACGTGCCAGCAAAGTATTTCTCATGGTAGGTCACAATCAACGTCTCATGCCACCGCATGTGAAGGCGAAGGAGATTCTGGATTCGGGTAAGCTGGGTAAGGTTCTTACCTTCCGTACAGCCTTCGGGCATCCTGGTCCTGAAGCCTGGAGTGTTGACGGCCGGAACAGCTGGTTTTTCCGTCAGGAAGAGGCCAGTATGGGCGCAATGGGGGATCTTGGTGTCCATAAGTCGGACTTCATCCGTTTCCTGTTACAGGACGAGGTGGCAGAGGTCGGCGGATTTATTGATACGCTGCATAAGTCGGATACGAAGGTGGATGATAATGCCGCCTGCATTCTCCGCATGAAGGGTGGAGCTATTGGAACACTGGTTGCCAGCTGGACACAGTATAAGGGCGGAGATAACAGCACCGTGCTGTGGTGTGAGAAAGGCGTCATGAAGATCGGAACCGTAGAAGGGGACGAGGTCATCGTAGAGCTTATTGATGGGACAGTTGAGACCTATAAGGTCGGTGCCATGGCTACGAATGAAAAGCAGGTACCCAGCGGTGTCATTGATGCTTTTGTCGATAGCATTGTTACGAAGACGCCGCCAACGATCTCTGGTGAGGAGGGATTGCGTTCCCTGAACGTGATTCTGGCTGCATTTGAATCGCAGCGTACGGGACAATTTATTAAGCTATAGAGCTTCGGGAAGCTGTTCGTGCAATCAAGAAAGTAGCACCATAAAGTATGTATTTTGTGAGATTAGCTAGTCATTGAGCAAAGCTGATAACGAGTGAGGAAGTAGCCGCGTACCCTTTCGCCATGGGGGCAGCTTCCACACTCGTTTTTTTACTTGCCTTAAGTCCGTAGACTAGCCGCGTGTCTTTGTTAACATGGATTAGACAAGGTATAATGTTGTATTTTTTTCAATTATAAATAATAGAAAATGGCTAGTCCGTAAGCTGTGGACCAAAATGGCTTAGAGCGGTCTAGTAGATGGGTGTCAGCGAGTGAGAGGAGAGGGTAATAGTGTTGTTTCACAATACTCCGCTGAATAGAGAACGGGCACTAAAGGAACTAGACGTGATGGGGTACTCGGACAGGATGAAGCAGATGGCAACCTGGGGATGCCAATATAAAGGAGATGCTGCTTATAGCGACCTGCTTACATCATTGTTGAAGAGTGACAGTGCCTATGAGGGGCATCTGGCATTAACCGGTGCTAGTGTTACGCATGATGCTCATGTAGTTTTGGCTGCTTTGAATCATGGGAAGGCGGGTGTAAGGTGCCGGGCAGCCAAACTTTTGCCGAAGGTTCTCATCGATTCAGATTTTTTGATAGAGTCTGAAATCGTGTCGATGTCGCATGAATGTCGTCGCCAATTGCTGCGAAGCATCGTGATCAGAGGCCGGCAGGACTGGGCGGAGCGATTGCTGCCACTTGTGCTTGCCAATTGGGGAGGACATGAGGCAGCAACATTGTTGGCTGCATGCAGCGAGGAAACGGTCCGCCGCCACCTCCCGAAGCTGGGGTATGGGGTGCGTAATTGGAAAATGCTGACGCAGCGTCACCCGGATCTCGTCGCGGATTATTTCCATGATGTGCTGCAAAAGGCAACACAACGCGAAAAGACCTTTGTATGGTGGAGCTTTAGCTCAGCGATCGAGATGCTGTGTGAATTAAAACCAAGTATGGTCTTGGAATGTGCGTTGAAGCATGGGCCTACGGACGTGCTTCATCCTGTTCTCAGGCCGCGATTGGGCCGTCTAATGGAAGTAAGCCCGGATGATGTATTCAAGCTCCTGACGCGAGAGGAGGCGAGGGGTGACCTTCTGACTCACGGCGTACCTGTAGGTGTTTTGAAAAAAAACAAGCTTTTTTCCATCGAGCAGTGGGCAAAGCTAACATCATTGCTGGCTGAGCAGCCTTTGCATGTAGCGAAGGTACTGGATACACTTGCGCCGTCCTTGCGCGGATTGGTCTTCGAGGCTACCTATAAAGAAGACGATCGCAGCATGCGCTTGTTCCCGACGTCGCTTCTGGATGTACTACCACATCGTTTGCGCCATCAGGAGGCGACTCGAATGCTAGACCTGCGGGATATTCGGGAGCGCCGAGACCGTACGCTGGAAATAACTTCGAGGCTATCCATTGCGGCTGCCAGAGAACATCTGGAGAAAGCTGCGACTGTATCTGGAGCTGATGAGCGGGCTGCGGCCTATGTCCATCTTCTCCGAAGCACGGCGTTATCCCGAAGCGGAATGGGTGAAACGTTGCATTTCGTGACTCGGATTAAAAACGATCAGGACCCTGTGCGGAATGCAGTCATGGTCGAGCTGTCGAATTGCCCTCCCACGCTCTTTAAGGAAGACCATATCGGGGAGTTGACTGTGCTGGTCGATAGTGTGATTGAAGCCAGAGACACCTCCTATGGGACAAGAGTAGCCACAGAGAATTTGGCCTTTGCCATTCTGTGCTACCATGCTTCCCAGCCCGAGAGCAGACTTTTCAAATTTGTTCTAAGAACCTTCGCCAGAATGGCGATGCGGGACGGACACTTTATGCTGCGCTCAATGGACTGGGACAGAATGCCGGATCATGTGTTGAACATTGTGTTCGATGAATTTTATGCTCTTGGCATGGAAGCTAACAAGCGAGAGAGCTATACATATATTCTGCGGATGGCCGAATCGTTTGGCAATTGGCAGAGCGAATTCCTAAGCTCCAACTGCTACTGAAGGAACTAGTTCAGGTAAAAAACGTATCTCCTCAGGCTGTCCGTTATTGGCTGGCTCCACGCAAAACACGCGATGAACGGGTAAAAGAAATGCTGGATAGGGACCTCTCCTTCATTTCGTTTTATGAGGTATTTAAGCATCTGCACCTGAAGCGTCAAGAATGGCTGGACCCTTTCATTGCAGGGACAGTCATCAAGGGCAGGCATCTCTCAGGGAAGTCGATCTATCTTCTGCCTGCCTCGGACGGGTTCCATCGTTGGTTACCACGTCAGCAAAAAGCATTGGCTGCTCTACTCGAAAAAGTAGCCTTGGATGCCAAGCGTAACTTTTATGAGCGCTCGTCTGCCATGCGGAGCTTGGCAAAAATGCCGGACTATTGCTCCGATAAGTTGAAGAAGCTACAGCAGGATAAGGAAGTGCAGATCGCTGAGGCGGCGCTACACGCTTGCTCTTTATGGGAGGACCCGGAGAAGGCGCTTCCTTTGCTGCTGGACAATCTGGATGGGGACCGTGCCCGTGTGGCGATGTATGCGATCCCTCGATGTGCGCGTCGAATGAAGCCGCAGGCGATGACCTCCATGCTTGCAGATCTTTTGAACCGGGATAAGCTGAAGATTACAGTGAGAAAAGAAGCGATCCGGCTGCTGGGAGCCTTTAAGAGCAGTGAGAATATGGCGATACTTCTTCGTGAATATGAGAAACCAAATTCCCACAAGGACGTTGTGATTGCAATAGGCCATGCCGCCAGACAATGGCTCGAAGATGAGCGAAGCTGGGCTATATTAAGCGCAATGGCTTTGTCGCCGGAGCGGGATATTGCAAGAAGCCTGCTGTACCAGAACCCAAGAGAGCTTCCATTGAAGGATCGGCTGCGATATGTGCAATGGATTGCCAAGAATGGGAGTCATGCGGATGCGGAAGTGGCCCAGGAGGCTTTCCGAGCGATGAACCTTTGGGCGGATGGCCATGAAGTGTTGCTTGCCGCTGCCGCTGGTAAAGCCATATTGGATATGGAGAACAGCTCCAGATGGAAGGCGGCACTGGATACCTTGATCGTGGTCTGCCGTGATGGAGCGGTACACGAGCAGGTGATTAGTCTTTGCAAGCAGCTGGGGGCCATGGAACCAGTAGTCGAATGGAATGCGACTGCCGACAGGGATCTGCCGCATCGTCAGCGTCTCTTGGCACTGGTTGACAAGCTTGTCTTATTGCCTCCGCATGTAAGGCACGAACTGGCTCCGCTGTATGAAAGCGTGATTGATGTACTCACTGACAAAGAGGCGATGCAATCCGCTGTTATTAAGCTGCATATAGCCATGATTGAATGGAACAGCGCCGAACAGGCCATTGTTTGTCTAAGTCATGTGATCCAGATCGCGAGTAGGAAGCCACATGTGTTGGATTATGCGTATCGGCAGATCGTTCAAACGCTCAATGCTAGCAAAGGGCATTGGACCGCAGAGGAGCTTCTGAGCATCGTGGATCGCTTGAATGGCCAGACGCCGTTCGAGGCTCAGTATATAGGACTTTCTTTATTGCAGGTTGCGGGCAAGGCGTTATTGTGGAATCAGAGCAGCGCCGACCGTTTGCGGGCTTACCGGAAGCACGAGCATGAGATCATTCGAATGGTGGCTATGGACATGTGGACCGTTTTGGAATAGAACGGAGCATGTCGAAAATAAGGAACGTTGCAATGATTTAGAAATAATGTCTACATCCATATGTCCTGGCAGTGTAATAGCTGTCGGGACTTTTTATTGTGTCAGAAATATAGCTACATTTAGGGGGAAGAAGCCTTATCATTCGCTGGTTGACATGACGTATCAGGATTACTGATAGAACCGATAAGATCTAACTAATTGACCCTGTGCAGTACGTATGTTAGGTTCAAGATAGTATTAATGAGATCATAATAGTCGGATTTAGAAAATGAGCGCATATTGGGGTGGATGGGATTGAACTTTCAAGTAAGCAATAGTCCTTTTAATGAGGAGCAGGCTGATCTGCTTAACCGACTCGTACCGACATTGTCCGAGCATCAGCGTATATGGCTGAGCGGATATCTGACTGCTACTGGTGCTGGAGGTGCGGGGCAGGCCATACTCCAGACATCTGCTGTAGTCGCAGAACAGACACAGGCGTTACCACTGGCAGCACAGGTGCGGACCTTGCCCAAGGAGGTCACTGTTCTGTATGGCTCTCAGACGGGCAACTGCAGTCAGCTGTCAGGCAAGCTTACTGCAAAGCTGGAGCAGTTGGGCTACAAGGTCACTCGCGCTTCCATGGCAGATTTCAAGCCAAGCAACCTGAAGAAAGTACAGCACTTGCTCATACTTACAAGTACGCATGGCGAAGGCGAACCACCAGACCAAGCAATAGGTCTATACGAGTTCTTGCACAGCAAGCGGGCTCCTCAGCTGCCAGACACCTTCTACTCGGTATTGGCACTGGGTGATACCTCCTATGAATTCTTCTGCCAGACGGGGAAGGATTTTGATGCCAAGCTGGAGGAGCTTGGTGCGAGCAAGCTTGCACCGCGTATGGATTGCGACGTGGACTTCGATAGTTCGGCTACAGAATGGATGGAGCAGGTTATTGGCGCGCTTGAGCTGCGGACCTCAGGGAATACTGCCACGGTATCTGCAGGATCATCGGTAGCAAGCACGGCAGCACCTTCCCTGGAAGAGAGCTATTCCAGATCCAATCCATTTGCTGCCGAGGTCCTGGAGAATCTTAACCTGAACGGACGCGGCTCCGCGCGGGAGACCCGACATGTAGAGCTATCACTGGAGGGGTCGGGACTTCATTATGAGCCAGGTGACAGTCTGGGAGTCTATCCGCAGAATGATCCGAAGCTGGTAGATCAATTGATTGAGGCCTTGAAGTGGAATCCAGAGGAAGAGATTGAAGTGCACAAGCAGCAGCTACCCCTGCGTGAAGCGTTGACTCGCGTGGTAGAGATTACCGTCCTGACGAAGCCGTTGCTTCAGCAGATAGCGGGATTGGCCCCTGACTCTGCCCTAAGCAAGCTGCTTGCAGCCGGACAAGAGGAGGAGCTGCGGAGCTATATGAGCAGGCATGATCTGCTGGATCTCGTGCAGCACTACGAGCTGACAGGGATTGAGGCTGGGGAACTCGTTCCTTTACTCCGTAAAATCCCGCCTCGCCTATACTCAATTGCCAGCAGTCCTAGTGCCAATCCTGATGAAGTCCACATCACGGTGAGAACGGTACGCTATGAGAACGAAGGACGTGAGCGTTCCGGGGTATGCTCGGCTCAACTGGCCGAACGTGTGGAAGCCGGGGATACCTTGCCTGTGTTTATTCAGCACAATGCGGGCTTCAAGCTGCCGGAGCAACCGGATACCCCGATTATTATGATCGGACCTGGCACAGGAGTAGCTCCATTCAGAGCCTTCCTTGGAGAGCGAGAAGAGACCGGAGCGGAAGGGAAGTCGTGGCTGTTCTATGGTGATCAGCATTTTGCTACAGATTTCCTGTATCAGATCGAATGGCAGAAATGGATCAAGAGCGGGGTACTGACCCGTATGGACGTAGCTTTCTCGCGGGACACCGAGGAGAAGGTATATGTGCAGCATCGTATGCTGGAGCATAGCCGTGAGCTGTATGAGTGGCTGCAGGCAGGAGCGTACATCTATGTGTGTGGAGACGAGAAGAAGATGGCGCATGACGTGCATGCTGCACTGATACGCATTCTGGAGCAAGAGGGCGGACGTTCCGCAGATGAGGCAGCAGCCGAGCTTATTCGCCTGCAGCAGGAGAAGCGTTATCAACGGGATGTATATTAAGGGAATGCCCAAGCATAAGTGACATGTACAGGACCCCGAGAGGAGATATGAATCGAATGACTCAAAAGCAATTACTCCACCCCCAGAATGCTCCTCACAGCGATGTGGAGGACATTAAGCGCAGAAGCTTCTATCTGCGGGGAAGTCTGGAAGAGACTTTGAAGGACCCGCTGACGGGTTCCATCCCTGAGGATGACAATCGTCTGATGAAGCACCATGGCAGCTACATGCAGGATGATCGGGATCTGCGTAATGAACGGCAGAAGCAAAAGCTGGAGCCGGCCTACCAGTTCATGCTGCGTGTTCGCGCAGCTGGTGGTGTCATTACGCCAGAGCAGTGGCTGATGATGGACCGCGTAGCTCATAAGTATGCAAATGGTACAATCCGCCTGACAACACGGCAGTCATTTCAACTGCATGGTGTAATCAAGTGGAACCTGAAGAACACGATTCGTGAAGTCAACGACGCGATGCTGAGTACACTGGCCGCCTGCGGAGACGTGAATCGTAATGTTATGTGTAGTCCGAATCCCTATCAATCAGAGGTCCATAGTCAGGTGTATGAGTGGGCTTCAAAAGTGAGCCAGCATCTGGACCCGCGTACGAGAGCATATCATGAGATCTGGCTGGATGGAGAGAAGGTCATTGACAGCAAAGATGATACCGAGCAGGAGCCGATTTATGGTCCGGTATATTTACCGCGTAAGTTCAAGATCGGGATTGCGGTGCCACCAACCAATGATGTAGATGTATTCTCTCAGGATCTGGGGTTCATCGCCATTGTAGATAACGGCAAGCTCCTCGGCTTCAATGTAGCTGTTGGTGGCGGTATGGGGATGACCCATGGCGATCCGAAGACCTACCCACAGGTGTCCCGAGTGATCGGCTTCTGCACACCGGAGCAACTGATTGATGTAGCGGAAAAGACGGTTACCATCCAGCGGGATTACGGTGATCGGGCTGTTCGTAAGCATGCACGGTTCAAGTATACGATTGATGATCGGGGATTAGAGTGGTTCGTGGAGGAGCTGACATCCAGACTGGGTTGGTCGCTGGAGCCAGCGCGCGCCTATCATTTCGATCATAATGGTGATCGCTATGGTTGGGTGAAGGGCGGTGACGGCAAATGGCACTTCACGCTGTTCATTCAGAATGGACGAATCAAGGATCTGGAGGATTACCCACTAATGACGGGGCTGCGCGAGATTGCCACTGTTCACAAAGGGGATTTCCGACTCACTCCTAATCAGGGGCTGATCATTGGCGGTGTCAGTGCCCGCAGCAAGAAGAGAATTGAGCAGCTGCTGGAGCAGTACAAGCTGACTGACGGCAAGCATTATTCCGCGTTGCGCCGGAATTCCATGGCATGTGTAGCCCTTCCAACCTGCGGTCTGGCGATGGCGGAGTCCGAGAGGTACATCCCAAGCTTCCTCGACAAGATCGAACCCATGCTGGCCGAGAACGGACTGGAGCAAGAGGATATCGTAATCCGTATGACCGGTTGCCCGAACGGCTGCGCTCGTCCCATGCTCGCTGAGATCGGGCTGATCGGCAAGGCGCCAGGCAAGTACAACCTCTATCTGGGTGGCGGATTTGCCGGCCAGCGCTTGAACAAGCTATACAAGGAGAACATCGGGGAAGAGGAGATCCTAGCCTCGCTACAGCCGATTTTCAAACAATATGGCCAAGAACGTGAACCTGGTGAGCATTTGGGTGATTTCGTCATTCGCGCCGGCATTGTACAGGAGGTACGTGACGGACAGGAATTCCACGCTTGAGATCTACTTAAGTTGATACTTTTCACTCGTCTTGTCATGGGAGCACAATCTATATAATTAACATTGATAACTTATTGTATAAATATTTGCAATATTAGCTGTTATACTATGATTGTGAGAATAGTACCTTGATCGGACAGCAACGTATCCTCACCTTGATTGGGTCAAGGTACTAATGAGCAATGCAACTTCAAAGGATGAGGTGATGACCATGGCATTGAAGACGAGTAATATTTTTGTGAATGTACCAGTCAAGAATCTCGACGCGTCCAAGTTGTTTTTCGAAAAGGTTGGCTTTGAATTTAACCCGCAATTTACGGATGAGAAGGCAGCCTGCATGGTCCTTGGTGACAATATATTTGTCATGCTGCTGGTGGAAAGCTACTTCCGTTCCTTCATCAACAAAGAGATTGCTGATGCAAGCAGTACCACTGAGGTGATTCTAGCGATCTCAGCAGACAGTCGGGAGCATGTGGATGAGATTGTCAGCCGTGCTTTTGCAGCTGGCGCCAAGGAATATAATGAACCTACGGACCATGGATTTATGTATGCATGGAGCTTTGAGGACCTGGACGGCCATCTGTGGGAAATCACTTATATGGACCCTAGCAGCTACCAGTAATTCAAGAATGTTCTGTAATATACAGGCTGTTTTTTTAAAATGTTATATATGTTGAGACAGGACCGCCAGAGTATAGGCGGTCCTATTGTTCTATTTACAGCTTTCTTTGCTTGGCCGCCGAGTAAATTGTATATACGAGCAAGGCTTTTCATGTGAAAAAGAAAGTAATGCAACATGCCTTTTAACCATTAGCCAGTCTTAAAGCGCTGTAATAAAATGTGGTTGTTATAAAACTAAATATAGAATTATATGGAATTTAAGGGTAAAATGAATCTAACGGAGTAAAGGGGTGTTTTTCAAATCCCTTTGTTATTTGCTTTTGTAAGAAGGCCAGGACTCCCGTTTGAAGCGACTCTGTACTCACCTCTAATCTGGTCGAGGTACAAGGTTGCACCAGGAGCAGGCTCACTCCTCCTGATGCTAATCGCTCCTAGGAAGGACTTGTGTAATCTCTACTGGCTCGGTAGGACGTCGGGGTCTGGTAATAATGCTTCTTGTAGGTGGTACTGAAATGTTCAAGCGAGGCGAAGCCTGTGCGCTCGGCAATGTAATGAATCGGCAGCTTGGTGTGACTTAGCAGATAAGCTGCCATTCGCATGCGAAGCTGCATTTTTTTCTCTGCAAACGACACACCATAGAGAAGCTTCACCGTGCGTTCTGTTTGCCGTACGCTTAATGTAAGTCGTTCAGCCAGTTCACCAATCGTCAAGGAGGAGTACTGGTATAACAGGCTTTCCTCGATAATTTGCATGCGCTGCTCATCAAGAGTCTTCTCTGAGGCATGTGTGGGTGTAGGCAGACTGTCAGCGTAATTGTCCATCAAAGATATCATGATCTGCTGAATAATCTGCGTTACCATAGCTTCATTTGAAGGGGAGTAGCTGGGGAAATCCGCTTCAAGCTGCTCGAACAGGGTGAGCATGTCCTTCTCATCCTTACCATGCCAGAAGGAAGCCGTCAGCAGACGATCTGCAGTAGAGGTATATTCATCCAGCATCTGCTTGGACAAAAAGAGATTCGCCCCAGGATCAACAACCTCGAAGAACAGGGAATACCCTGTAAGCTTCTCTTCTACCGTGGTCATCTCCTCATATACAAGCCCAGGACCACTCATGTAGAGACTTTTGGCACCAATCGGACATGTTCTCCCGGCAAGCAGCAGCGTGCCTCTACCGCCACGAATATAATGAAGTGCGTACATGTGAGGACCAAAACAAGGGGTACCCTTTGTATCTAGGCTCGTATCTTTGAATTGAATACAACGAATATTAAATTGAAGACTGCCTACTTGTGCAATGATGTTCATGTTGTGCCATGAAGCGCGTGACAGACTGCTCATACTTGTGCTCCTTTACCCCTGCTGGGTGTCTTCTCGAATAATATGTCCCTGTGGGGGTAGAAAATATTTAAATCCCGCCATATGACGAGCCTGATAAGCAATCGGTCTTTGTCGTCCAACCATGATGATATTGGTATGCTCTCGGACATGCTCTGGTTGCAAAATAAAGGCTGATGTATACAAGTAGTGTAGCTGAAGTGTACTATGCACGGCATGAATCCAGCGATCTGCGGGGCTACCTATCAAATTCAGCAGGATAGTACCTTCTGGATTCAGCCTGTCAGCTGTGAGCTCAAAGAATTCGCTGCATACCAGATGGGGTGGTGTAATGGAGTCGGAGAAGGCATCTACAACAATGTGATCGAGACTGTCCGACTGCTCTTCAGCAAGTAGAGCGCGGCCATCGCCCAGCCTGACATCCTGAATCTGGCAATTAAAGTAGGTCTTGCTGATGTCGCGTATGCGTTCATCCAGCTCCGCAGTAATGACCCTTCGATCCGAGAAGTAACCGGCGATGGTGCCGATGCCGTGTCCGATTACGAAGGCTCTATCAAACTGCATTAGGTTATGCTCCATCAAATGAATCATCGCCCGTGGATATTCCAGTACAACCCGCTCCGGCTGCTCAAGGTCCTGGGCGCCCTGAATGGCCCCATCCCCGAATTGGAGGACACGGAATCGACCACGTTCACCGTATAATTCCTCCAACTCTGTTACACGCAGCTCTGGTAAGCGCCTATCATGATAGTAAATGGTCTGCATATGAGAAATCTCCTTGAAAACGATAATGCGATTTGTTATATATACCCACAGTATACCATTCCACCCCACTACTCAGAAAGCGTATCCTTTTATACGCTTGTTGAAGATTGGAGGAAGAGGTATAATAAAGAAGATAGGCTCATATCCGGTTCTGGTATGAGTCGAACTGAATACGAATAGAGAGCGGGAATCTTCATGGGTCGTAAGTGGAATAATATTAAAGAAAAGAAGGCATCCAAGGATGCAAATACTAGCCGCGTGTACGCCAAATTCGGCGTAGAGATTTATGTGGCTGCCAAAAAAGGCGAGCCTGATCCGGAATCCAACCGTGCTCTAAAGGTCGTTCTGGAACGTGCCAAGACATATAATGTACCGAAAGCTATCATTGACCGTGCAATGGAGAAAGCTAAAGGCAGCGGTGACGAGACTTATGAAGAGCTTCGTTATGAAGGCTTTGGACCAAGCGGCTCTATGATTATTGTCGACGCATTGACCAATAATGTGAATAGAACGGCACCGGATGTTCGTTCGGCTTTTAACAAAAATGGTGGAAACATGGGCGTAAGCGGCTCCGTATCCTACATGTTTGAGCCGACTGCTGTTATCGGCGTAGAAGGCAAGAATGCTGATGAAGTTATGGATATCCTGCTAGAGGCGGATGTGGATGTGCGTGATATCCTTGAAGAGGATGAAGCCATCATTGTGTATGCCGAGCCGGAGCAATTCCATGCGGTGCAGGAAGCTTTCAAGGCAGCAGGCGTAACCGAATTCACCGTGGCCGAGCTTAGCATGCTGGCGCAGAATTTCGTAACCCTGTCCGGTGATGCACAGGTTCAATTCGAGAAGCTGATTGACGCTCTGGAGGATCTGGAGGATGTACAGCAGGTCTACCATAATGTAGAGCTTGAGGATGAGTAAGTTGTTAAGTCTGAGTTAATCAGAATGGTGTAATTTGAAACTCACTTTTTGTATGGAACATCTATACAAGGAGTGGGTTTTTTATGTTGTTAGAGGGAATTTATGAATAATTTCTATTTGATCTGTAGATCAAGATAAGCTTGACATATTCAAGGGGAAGAATTAGATGGGGTCAATCAGGCTTACAATGAAGAGAAAATAATGACTAAATACTCCCTAGAATGCTTTTGGCTAAGAATAGAAGAATAGTAAATACATATAACAGTGTTAATGAGACAAGTTAGACTAAATACCTAAATAATAGGTGTTTAATCTTTGCTTTTTTAGGCTACTTATCTTTGGGAATCTATCCTGAAATAATTTTTTATAACTATTGTGTTAATGATTACATAATTGTAAAATGCTTAAATATAAACTATAGCAGTAAATATTGGGTTTAAATATGTATATATTTAGATTCAATGCCTAGTTTTGGAGAGGTGCTTACAATATATTCAGAAGGGTAATAACTTGTTTAAAAAAGCAACCATTAAGTCATTTTTACGTATTACTTCTGCAACCCTTGCATTTATAATTTTATTTGCCACATCCGTTCAATCTTACTCATTGGCGGCAGAGATTGATCACCAGACTATTACTCAAGAAATTTCAGAGGATGTTACCTCTAATAATAGTGATGAACCAGTAATAGTTGAGCCCCAAGAAGAAAAACCTGAAGATTTATTACCTGAAGAGATCATTCAAGAGCAGGACACTGAAGTGACACCTGCTGATGAGAATTTTCATGAAGTAAATCTGGAAGACATAGAGGTTCAGAGTGAAGAAGAACTCGTTACTACTCAGGTAGTATTTGCTGCTCCTTGGGTTGGAATGGGCATTGGTCAGTTACTTGGTTGGCTTGCTGGTGGTACTGCTGCAGCTGTTGTAGTTTATAAATTTGCAGAGGATGCTGTAGAAGTAAGGCAATTTGCAAGAGAACTTTCCAGAAGTAGAGAAAGAGAGAAACCTAAATATTTCCTAGCGTATAAGGATAGTATGAACCTCTATGTTGGCAAGCCACTAACAGAAAGCGAAGCTGTCAATTCTTTAAATATGTCATCGAGGTTGGAAATCTGGACCTCTACCTACTCTGATGCTCAATATATTGCAAAAAAAATCGGAAAGTCCTCTGGCCACGAAAACCATTATTATTCTGGGTGGAATGATACTCGTTATTTTGATCATGTTCACGGTGAACGGGGAAGCTATCGAACAGGACATATCTTTTTCGGCACAAATGGTAGATGGGGATTAAACAGACCTGGTATAAGATAATTTTGCTTGTATAGAATTGAATAGTGTTCATTCCTCTCCAAAACTAGAAATGATCATCATAACTGAAGAAAGAGGGATCAAATTGGAGATTGATATACAAAAATTGTATGAAAAGTATCTAACATTGGATTTTCCGAACCCATTCACATTAGAGCAGATACACGAACGACTAACACAAAAGTATTATGGAGAGAAGGTCGATCTGGAGAGGTTCTCTAATTTGCGCAGAGATCCTGAGGCTGGCTTTGATAAGGCAGTAGCTGCATACGTATTTGAAGACGAGAGAGGAATTAAGGAGCTAGTTAAGCTAAATAGAGACGAAGATATTCATGAACCGCTCGAATTTGCCTTGGTTATCAACTCAACGTTAATTGGAAATTCTGAATTATTATCTCTGGAGATTTATGTGTTCCACGGCATGGACGAAGAAGAAATGGTGCTAGGTAATTTGCGTTTTGAAGAGTTCTTGATTGTCCTTTATCTAACAGGTTATATCCAGTTCGAGAATGATTCACTAATTGATCAGGTTATTGCTCGGTATAAAGAGGGTTACTGTTTTCGTTTCTTTGGCATGCAGGATGGTTATGAGAACTATTTATACAAAGATTGGCTAAAAGGATTTTATTAATTCTTAAAAGTACAACCCACTATAGGACACAACGCCTTCAGAATATGAAGGCTTTTTTTGCGAATTACATGAGCAGCTGTTTTTGGCTGAATACAATGTCTACTCGGACAAGTATTCAGCGAGAAGCAGCTTTTTTGTTATTCATAGCTTTCCGTAATTGGATATGCAGGCATATTTATGGAATTCGTGCTCATACTAGGGGGGAGCAAATTTGATTCTGACCGGAGAGTAAGGAGGGGACTTCCATGAGGACCAACGATCAGCCTAAAGGAGATTCGATCGAGCAGGTTACACAACATGACATTGGTTTATTTGAAGGCTTGGATGATAATTTGTCTTATATTCAAGGCGCGCTCGGGAATAGTCCTGATCTGATTACTCGTGTCCTTGATCTGGATGAGGGGACACGGATCGCCCTGTTGCATATTGACGGCCTGGTCGATAATCAGATACTGCATCAATCCGTGCTGACCTCTTTGATGAATCCGGGGAAAATGGAAGAAACGAAGGGAACTACACCTACCTACAAGCTTGCCTATCTCAAGAGGCAAGTGATTATCGCAGCTGATGTAGAGTATGTAAGGGAATATAACAAGCTTCTGGATAACTTGCTCTCGGGGGATATTATTATCCTGCTGGATGGCGTAAATGATGCCCTGCGAATTGGTGCACCAGGATGGAAGGACCGCAATGTGAGTGAGCCAAGCTCACAGGCTGTCGTACGCGGGCCGATGGAAGGGTTCACGGAGAATCTACGCACGAACACAGCCCTGCTTCGAAGAAGGATTAAGGATAGCAGATTATGGATGGAAAATTTTAAAATCGGCAAGGTTAGTCATACGAATGTGACTATTGCTTATATGCATGACATTGCAAATAAGGCGGTTGTCCAAGAGGTTCGGGATCGCTTGAGCAAAATAGATACGGATAGCATCCTCGAAAGCGGATATATCGAGGAATTCATTCAGGATTCGGGAATGACCCCATTCCCTACCATGTATAACAGTGATCGCCCGGATACGATTGCTGGGGGCGTGCTGGAAGGCAGAGTTGCCATTATGGTCGACGGGACTCCCTTTGTACTGCTGGTACCTGCTTTTCTGGTGAGCTTCTTCCAGTCTGCCGAGGACTATTATCAACGCTGGGGAATATCTACACTATTACGCCAAATTCGCTTTATGGCATTTATGATTACACTACTGGCCCCATCATTGTATGTGGCGGTTACCACCTATCATCAGGAAATGATCCCCACAAATCTGGTTATCAGTCTGGCCGCCCAACGAGAGCGCGTACCGTTCCCGGCTATGATCGAGGCGGTGCTGATGGAGGTCACCTATGAAATTTTGCGGGAGGCGGGTGTTCGTATCCCGAAGAACGTAGGTCAGGCCATCTCGATCGTCGGCACATTGGTCATTGGTCAGGCTGCCGTGGATGCCGGATTCATCTCCTCTGCCATGGTTATTATTGTATCCATTACGGCCATCTCCAGCTTTGTTATTCCGGAGACGGGCATGTCGATTGCGGTCCGGATGCTGCGATTTGCCTTCATGGGTCTGGCAGGCTTCATGGGCCTCTATGGCATTATGTTCGGTATGTTCATTCTTATTCTTCATATTGCGTCTTTGAGCACCTTCGGCATGCCATATACGAGTCCAGTCGGACCGTACGTACAGGAGGATATGAAGGATTCCATCTTCCGATTCAGTTGGCCTAAGCTTACGACACGTCCGAAGGAGAACCAACCACAAAATCTTGTCCGCCAATCCAACAAGAACCCAAGAGGTGCCAAATGAAATACAAATTATGGCATCGAACTATTAGCTCCTGGCGTTGGCAGGCTATGCTGTTTTTACCCTTAACCTTATCCCTATTTCTGACGGGTTGTTGGGAGCGCCAGGAGCTAAATGAGCTGGCGTTTATCGTAGGGGTTGGTATTGATAAGCTAGGTGATAAGTACAATGTATCCATGCAGGCGGTAATTCCCTCCGAGGTGGCGGGGAAATCTTCGGGGTACAGCACACCTGTAACGATATATCAGAATACGGTAGATAACGTCTATGATGCCTTAAGGGAATTTACCTTGATGAGCCCCAGACAGTCGTATTTGGGTCATATCCGGGTACTGATCATCGGAGAGGAGCTGGCGCGGGAGGGTATTTCCCCGGTGTTGGACGTATTCAAGCGAAGTCGGGAGCCTCGTATGGATTTTTATGTCATGGTGGCCCGGGATAGTCAGGCTGCAGAGATTCTTAGCGTGTTGACCCCGCTGGAAAAGCTCCCTGCGAACAAGCTCTTTAATTCTCTGGACCGTTCCTCCAAGGCAACCGCAACAACAACCACAGCTACATTGGATCAGATTATTGAAGATTTGTTTGCCCGGGGGCTGAGTCCAGTTCTGACGGGGGTCATTATAGATGGCGGCGTTGGTGAGGGGATGGAGCATTCAAATGTGGAGAGCGTTGAGCCCAAGACGAAGCTACGTTATCGCGGGATTGCTATCTTTCAGAAGGATAAAATGGTGGGCTGGCTTGATGAAAAGGAAGCCATAGGCTATAACTACATGACTGATAAAGTCGTGACGAATACAGGATTCGTCATGGGAACCGATGACCGACCTATCATTATGGAGGCTCTGAGAACATCGACTGATCGTGAGGTGAAATTCATTGATGGTCGACCCCATATTTACATTAAAGTCAAGACCATTTCCAATGTGCAGGATGTTCCCAGCGAGATGGACATCGGTACAACCGAGGCAATGAACTATCTTACCAAGGAAGCAGAGGAGAAGACGGTGAAGCTGATGCAGACGGCTTACAATCGCATTTTGTCCAAATACAATATAGACGCCATGGGCTTCGGACATCTGATCTATCAGCACAATCCTCAGGCCTGGTTCAAATTCAGGGGGAAGTACGGGGACGACTACCTTGCGGAAATTCCGGTACATTTCTCGGCCAAAATCAGAATTACTCGTATAGGTACCCTGGACAAGTCCTTCCGTAGTGAGGTGAAGGAGTAGGAAAGGAGCGCATGTATGCTGCTTGTCGGTCTTGTGTTGTTCGTAGCAGCCTTGTGTATCTTGATTGATTGGAAAAAGCTGCGGCAGGAATCAGGGGTGTGGGACATCATTGTATATACAGTCGTCATGCTCTTTGGCATAGTACTGAGCAGCTGCGTTGTGATGGGCATCTCCCTTCCAAGCCCGCTCTATATCATCAAGTGGTTATATACTCCCCTCAATGCCTGGGTGAATATGCTGTTCAAGGCAGTGGGCCTATAGGCTGCATGAAATCTGTAAAGGGAGGAATCAGGTATGCCATGTCCACGCAAGTGGATCATCATGATGACATGTATACTGCTGGCCTCCCTTACGCTGAGTGGATGCTGGGAGAGACGAGAACTGAATGAACTAGCCTTTGTCATGGGGATGGGGATTGATAAGGCAGGGGATAAATACAAGGTATCCATGCAGATAGTTGTTCCTTCGGAGATGACGAATCAAGCAGGGAATTATACTACGCCTATTACCCAGTATATTAGCGACGTAGAATCCATTTATCATTCCATTTCGACATTTACGCTAAATTCACCAAGGCTATGTTATATGGGCCATATTCGCATACTGGTAATAGGTGAAGATGTGGCAAGGGAAGGAATTACATCGATTCTGGATGTAATGAAGCGAAGCAGTGGCATCCGTCCGGATTTCTATATCCTGGTTGCAAGGGATGCCAGTGCAGCTGAGGTGCTGAATGTACTGACGAAGCAGGATAAAATTCCGGCGAACAAGCTGTTTCATTCTCTTGATGAGGCATCGGAGAAGACGGGAAAAACGACGAAGGTTACCCTTGACGATCTTATTGAAGCGTTGGTGTCGAATGGCAAGGATGCCGTACTAACCGGAGTAAGCCTGAAGGGGAATGCCAAGACCGGGGGAGAGAAGAGTAACGTTCAGAGTGTGATGCCCAAGACACGGTTGGATTTACAGGATGTAGCGGTATTTCGCAAGGATCAGCTGGCCGAATGGCTGGATGAGAATGAGACGGTCGGTTACAGCTTTATTATGAACCAGATTAAGAGTACAACCAGAAGCATCAGGGGAACAGACGGTAAACGGATTACGGTCGGGCCAGTGTCCTCCAATACCGAGCGCAATGTCAAGATCATCCATGGCGTTCCTCATATCTTCCTGCATCTCAAGGGGACCTTCAATATCCAGAGCTCGGAAAGTGACATGGACTTGGGCACGGACGAAGCGATGCGCTATGTGACTCGCAAGACCGAAGAAGAAGTACAGGCGCTTATGCAGCAAACGGTTGATCGCATGTCGGAGGGGCAGCAGCTGGATATTTTCGGTTTTGGGGAATCTATATACAAATCCAGCCCCTCAGCCTGGTATCAGATGATCGCGAACTACGGACATCGCTATCTGGTCCATGTTCCTGTTCACTACAAGGTCGATATATTGTTTAACCGGATCGGAACACTGGATACCCCGTTTTACAAGGAAAGCAAATCGTAGATGACACGCTTGCAAAGGGCCGACAGGCAGCAGTGAAAATCTTAACACTAAGGGTGGATCATATGGGCAGTAAGGCTGAACTCAGTAACCGACAATTAACCATTTTAGCCATTTTGGTGTTCATTGGTGATATGGGACTTGTCTACCCCTCCGTGATGACGGCTTATGCGAACCAGGACGGCTGGATTGCTGGTCTGATCAGTATTCCACTTGGTCTTGGTGCTCTGTGGCTGTTGCTGCGCTTCTATCGTTTGAACCCGGAGCTCACGCTTGTGGAGAGTGCCATGAAAATTACAGGGAAATGGTTCGGAGGCGTTATATCCGTCTTTTACCTGTTTTTCTTTTTAATGCTAGGCTCGGTCTACGTTCGGGAAATTGAAGATTTCATGTGTACCCAAATTTACGAGCGCACTCCAGGGAACGTGATTCGCTTTATGGCGGTGATCATTATCGTGTATGGACTCAAGCTGGGCTTGAAAACGATCGGACGCGCTGCTGAACTCATGTTTCCGCTCTTTGTCCTGTTCCTGTCTACGTTGCTGATCCTTCTACTGCCAGATGCTCATATGGATAAGCTGTATCCAATACTTTCAACTACCTCGATTAAGAACCTGCTGCACGCTTCTTTTTTTGGCGTATTCTACCCGTTCGGTGAGATGGTTGTCTTTCTTATGGTCTTGCCCAAGGTGAAGAAGCAGCCTCATATGACTCGGGATATGCTGACTGCGACCCTGACCGCTGCGATTGCCCTCAATTTCATCCTGTTCCTGTCACTAACGGTGCTGGGGCTGTATTTCTCCAAGCATCACTTTTATGCGGCCTATATTTTGGCTCAGAAGATTAATATCGCGAATATTTTTCAAAGGATCGAAGCTTTAATGGCTGTGACCTGGGTCATCTCAACATATTTCAAGACAGCCCTCTATCATTATGCTCTGTCTGTAGGGATCTCCCAACTGTGCAAGCTCAAAAATTATGATTTGCTCATATTGCCAATCGGCTTCCTCATATTCGCCATGTCTGAAATTCTGTCACCAACGATTATCTTCTATGTCAAGACGATGCCACCTTATTGGGTGGATTGGAACTTCACCTCGGCATTTCTGATTCCCTTACTGCTGCTCGTTATACATGCGATCAGGTCGAAGTTTGGCAAGGGAGCCAAGTCCGCCTCGGCCCAGAGCTGATAGAGGTATTTATAGTTCAGGACATATGTCCTTTTCTCCGCTCAGGATGTATCATTTAATTAGAACAGACTGAGGTAAGGAGAGAAGAGTACAGATGGGAATAATCTATGCAATACTTGCTGGAGCCTTCATTACCTTGCAGGGTGTGGCGAATGCACGTATTAGTCAGGATATGGGAACATGGCAGGCAGCTGCTCTAACCCAGTTCACAGGCTTTGTTGCGGCCTTGATGATTCTGGCATTCGTACGCGGGCGTAACTGGCAAGGGGTGTGGCAAGGCATGAGGAGCGTCAAGCCGCTCTATCTGATCGGAGGAGCCTTTGCCGCGATTATTATCTTCAGTGAGGTGACCGCGATCCAGCGCATCGGGGTTACATTCACGATCTCGGCGTTGTTGATTGCCCAGCTATGCATGGCCTTTCTGATCGATAGCAATGGCTGGTTCGATGTGCTGAAGCGCCGAATGGGAGCAGCGCATTTTATTGGCATTGGTATGATGATTGCCGGTGTTATGATACTGAAGATGTAGTGAAAAGTTATAGGCTGAATAAAAGCTGGCGGAGGCAGACGTATATGAAGGAAGTACAGACATAATGAGGGAAGTACAAAATATGGAGCAGCTGAATGAATATCTGCGGAAGTATCAACTGGAGAAGGTGTTCCACGAACCGCTGCGTCCCTACTTGACCCTGTATCGACTTGCTCCTGGAGATGTCGCTTGCTATCAGGGCCAGAGGGCTGAACAGATGTATGTTCTCGTCCAGGGCAAGGTGAAGATCTACACTAATTCGACTGAGGGACAGTCCTTAATTGTCTCGTTCAAGACACCGCCAGAGGTTATCGGCGACATTGAGTATGTACGGCAGATCGAGATCATTAATACGGTTGAGGCGGTATCGAGTGTGGATCTGATCGGCATCCCCTATACATGGCTGCGTAAGGCAGGAGATGACCACCCCCCACTGCTACATTTTCTCCTGGACATTATAACGAGGAAGTTCTATGTCAAATCAGATTTTCTGAGCTTCAACCTGATGCATCCTGTCGAGGTCAGACTGGCAAGCTATCTGTTATCAGTAAGCACGGAGGAATCGGACATGGCAGGGGCAGCCCATCATGACTCCATTAGTCTGACGGATACCGCGAACCTGATCGGAACGAGCTACCGCCATTTGAACAGGGTCATTATGAAATTCTGCAGTAAGGGGCTTGTGGAGCGGGGAAGAGGAAGCATACGGATTCGTGACCTGGATGGCCTCAGAGCCATCGTGAACGGGTCCATGCCGTAGACGAAGTATGGGCCGCGATAGTAATGGGCAGGCGGCGGTACTGATTGATTGATAGTGGTAGTGAATGACAGGAGGAATTTATGATTACAGGCATTATACTGGCGTGTATCGCTGGAATCTTGGTAAGCATGCAGACGGTATTCAACAGCAAGGTCAATGAGCACAACAGCTCATGGGCCACAACGACGCTTGTGCTCGGTATGGGCTTTGCCGCATCTTTGCTAATAGGGCTAGCCGTTCAGGGGACGAAGATGTTCCAGATCGGGGACATGAAGCTATGGTATATTTTCAGTGGACTTATTGGAGTGGGAGTCGTCATCTGCCTGGTACAAGGCATGAAGAGACTGGACCCGACCTTCGCCATCTCCATTGTCGTTACCTCACAGCTGGGTACGGCACTATTATGGGACTCTCTGGGCTGGATGGGTCTAGAGAAGATTCCGTTTAGCTGGAGCAAGCTGCTAGGGGTCATCGTAATTATTGGCGGCATATTGGTGTTCAAGCTGGGAGATCTGCAGCATGCTGCGCGAGTACAGCAACAGCTGCGGGCGGTTCGTGAGCAGAAAGGAGTGAAGGTGCAGTGAGTGCGTTTATAGATAAAATTGCATGGATTCATATCGAGGGGCGGCGAGTGCTAGGAGCCCGTTCGCAAGGGAAGGAAATCTTTTATTTGCCTGGTGGCAAGCGCGATCCAGGAGAGACAGATGCAGAGGCTCTGATCAGGGAAATTCAGGAGGAGCTGTCCGTACACATAGTACCTGCGACAGTTGCTTTATTTGGCACCTTCGAAGCAGAGGCCCATGGTAAATCTGGAGGAACGCCTGTCCGAATGACCTGCTACATGGCGGAATTCACTGGAGAGCTGCGGCCTGACTCGGAGATTGCCGAGTTGGGCTGGCTTCAATATGCAGATCGTGAGCGGGTATCCCCGGCATCTCTGTTAATTCTGGAGCAGCTGCATGCTTCAGGACGGATTGACTGAACAAAACATACCTGTGAAGGATGCTGTTCCAGCTAAAGTAGATAAGATTAGTAAAGATTAGATTACATTAGACTTTAGCTGGTCTTCAGACCTACTTCATCGCCAGTTACATTTTTCCCAACAAGTCATGGTCTCGAATCGAATCATGACCTCGCCTCCCGTAAGTCGATAGCGAAGGGGGCCTAATGCATCGGAATCTTGTGAAATGTGCTGTAAAACATGATCCCAAATCCCAACCTTATGTCAGTGCCGACTAAACACTTCGAAGACAGGTTCTAGGGGGAATCTTGGTGTCATTGTACATATTGCAAAAAAACCGTTAATCATTATATCGCATAGATTAACGGTTTTTAAAATTGTTTTTTTCATCATGTTTGCTTCAACCTGATTTTTTGAAGCAAGTTACAAAGTTAGTTTCGAATAATTTGAATAAGGTTGCCGCATGTAGCGTTAAAAATAGCTATTTGTGAGATCGTTTATTTTGTTGGCTCAATCGTAAACTTCACGCCGTTTTCCAATAATCGTTTGAATTCTTGATATATATCTGATATGCAAACATTGCTGCGGGGTTATGGAATGATTACCGTATGAGTCGTAATTATGACAATGGGGGGAATGGGAGCTTATAACTTAGAAAAAGTTGTTCAGTATCCGTTTGATCTCATTTGGCTTCGTGATTTCAGGACCAAAAACAGCTCTAGGTTGCTTGCTGTTATTCCATGGCTCCAGCAAACAAGCATCATGAACATTTGCTATTTTCCAAGTCAGCACATTGTCAAAAGTTGTTCCTGTATTCTTTCCATGAATATGATTAATCCAGATTGGTTCTTTGATATTAATGAATTCCCTTGGAACCTTAAGTGCATCACGCCAGGAATAACGGGGCGCTTGTCCACTCAAATACTCATCCACATTGATAAGTGTTACACCGTAGCTAGGAAGCCAGAAAAAAAATTTTCCCAATCGCTTTTGTACCGAGTCGTAGATGTAACCGTATTGCGGTACCAAGGCAACAGTACCTTTTTTGGGTTCATAGGCATGCAGCTTTTTTATAAAATCTTTGTGGTACATATCGTCACTGGACAGATAGACGCGGTACAAGTACTTGAACCCTTTAATATCTTGGATTACATGAGCTTGGTAATCTATAGGTGTAACAAACCTGATATTAGAAGGTAGGGAAGGATACTTTTTTAGTGTTTCTTGTATGATCTTCTCAGACCTAGGATCATAGAGCACGTAGCAGGTAAAATCCTGAGAGGATTGAAGGAGCAGGCTCTTAAGTGCATATTTCATGAATAAATCTATTCTGTATTCTATCCATTGCTTGGTCAGTCGATCTGATGTCGCTCCCCAGTTATTAAAGAGCATTTCTATAATGAGTTTTTTATTCTTAGACACGCGTTAGCCTCCTTTGATGTTCAGGGATGATCTAGGATGTGAATAGTATATGTATTTCAAATAAAACTGCAATGGACAAATTGCTTGGGAGCATGGATTGATTTCCAGGAAACAGGTGAACGAGCTACCGATAGCATGACATTTAGCATGATTCAGTAGTTGATTGCAGGACGTCCTCCTTGTTGCTTTTCGTTCAGAAGGAAACAAATCGTGAATTCGCCGTCTTAGTCATTAAACACTTTGAAGACAGGCTTTTGTATCACGTTGATTGATCTGGAGACGTGGTGGTTAGCGTAAAGCGGGGAAGCGAAACAGAGTGTTCAAAGAACAGCAAGCTTAACAACGCTCAACAAGGTCTCCCCCGCTTGCAGCGGGTCTAGATTCACATTTGATCGGACTAAGCTACTAAATCCATGGGAGAGGCCCCATCACACGGTGCTTGGGGCTCCCGTTAGCGTATCAATATCGGTAGAGCCATAGATCAACAGGGCAATGATAATGATCAGGATAATTCCACTCGCGAAGCCTTCTCCGTCAAATTCACTCATGGACGGCACTCCTTCCTGTACAGTATCTTACGATTTGGGAGCAGTCATTTGCTTGACGGCTTCCATCAGATCATTTATTGTCACATCACTATTCTGGCTTATAAAATTAACGAGCTTGTCGACATTTCCATTGTTGGAATCGGATAATGACTTATACTTGCCGACGAGGCTGACGAACACAGAGCCATCCTTATAAATTTGAACCGAGTCCGTACGGAGCTTACCAGTTAACAGCAGTGCCGCTACCGTGTATTCAAGGCCCTTTTTCTGTTGGATGAGGGTGGCCAAGGACTGTTTTTTGGCGCCGTTTTTTTTGCGTTTTCCGAGAGGAGCCATAATGTCCCTTCCTCCCTTGTACTGATCTGTTCAATGGAATGGTCCACGGATTCCTATACGATTCAGGATATGCTTAACGTGATGGTGGCGTGCTGAAATCGAGCAACTCAACTATGCTATAATAGAGCCTGTATGCCAGATTGAGGAGCAGAAGCTGATGATGAAGACAATTGCCGATATAGCCAAGCTGGCCGGTGTGGCCAAAAGCACGGTATCTCGTTATCTGAACGGAGGTTCGGTCAGCGAGGCCACCAAGTTGCAGATTGAGAGAGTGATTCAAGAGCATAATTATATTCCGAATACGTTCGCGCGTAGCCTCAAGGCGAAGAAAGCTCATATTATTGGAACGATCGTACCACGTCTGGATTCCTTTGCTACCTCACAGATGCTGATGGTGATCGATCAGGAGCTTAGAGATGCGGGCTTTCAGACGTTGATCTCGAATACAAGTCAGGATATGAAGCGGGAGATCGAAGCGATCTATGAATTTGCAAGGCAAAAGGTAGCGGGAGTCATTCTAATTGCTGTCCAGATTACGGATGAACATGTGCGTGCGGCAGAGGAGACCGGACTGCCTATTCTGCTGGTCGGACAATCCCATCCTCATTTTGCTTGTGTTATCCACGATGACTACGGAGCTGGTCAGGTTATGGGGGAGTATATTATTAGCATGGGCCATCGCAGGATCATATACCTGGGCGTCACTGAACAGGATGTAGCTGTGGGCAAGCGCCGCAAGGAGGGCTTCGCGAGCGCAATTCAACCTTATGATTGTGAAGTGAGCTATGTGGAGACGACCTTCAGCATGACCGATGCGATGAATACCGCCTTCAAGCTTTTGGAGGAGCAAAGGCCATCCGTGATTGTATGTGCAACTGACAATATTGCGCTTGGCGTGATGAAGGCTGCATTTTTGCATAACATCGACATTCCTTCAGAGCTGTCCGTAACCGGCTTCGGCGGCTACGATGTAACCGAGATTATTCATCCAACGCTGACAACCGTCAAGTATGGGTACAAGGAAACAGGAAGACAGGCTGCGCAGAACATTATTAAATTAGTGCGAGAGGAATTGCTCGAACCTGTAACGACCATGAATTTTGAATTAATGAAGCGGGAAAGCGTTGACAACAAAGCATAGGCTATTTTATAATGCAGGAAAGAAACCGGTTCCATATCAATTTGTGTTCACACAAAGTTGAATGGAACTATTATTTGATTGTTTGCGGAACCGGTTCCGCAATTATGTACTCTAAATATTATTAAGATTCATCAAGATGGTACCTGTTTGTTGTCGTAATTGTGTGGAGCATGAGTGTGGCGTAATTGTAAAGCGTGAATTGTTGTAATTGTAATGTGAGTATGAAATTGAGGAAATTGTAGAGCGTGTATTATTACGTTTTATGTGGGATCATTTTTTGTACATTTTTGGAACCGGTTCTAACAGAAGGTGTAGTCTAGGATAGAAATGGAGAGTGTCATGAAATTAAGCAATGAGCAAAAGTACCGCCTGCTGGAGCAGGCGGAGCCGAACGAGCTTAAGAGGCTGTATGAGCTGGTAGAAAAAAGTCATTGGAGACAGTCCTATCATATCCAGCCTCCAATCGGTCTGTTGAACGATCCGAACGGGTTCACCTATTACCAAGGTGAGTACCATCTCTTCTATCAGTGGTTCCCCTTAGGTACGGATCATGGCATGAAGTACTGGTACCATACCAAGTCCAGAGATTTAGCTGAGTGGGAGGATGTGGGAATTGGCATTACACCTGGAGGGCGTTATGATTCACATGGTGCTTATTCCGGTAGTGGGATTGTCAAGGATGAGCTGTTGTATTTGATGTATACAGGCAATACACGTGATCAGGACTGGGTCAGACATCCCTTTCAGAACATGGCCATCATGGATTCAAGTGGGAGGATAACGAAGCTAGAAATGCCAGTTATTGATGCTGTTCCACATGGATATACTGATCACTTCCGCGATCCCAAGGTATGGGAGCAAGAGGGACGTTACTGGTGTGTGATCGGGGCACAGCGAACGGATCATACGGGATGTACTGTACTGTACAGCTCGGAGAATTTAATGGAATGGTCCTTCGAGGGTGAGATTTCGACCAGACTAGATCCATTTGGATACATGTGGGAATGCCCGGATTATTTCGAACTGGATGGCCAAGGTGTCTTATTATTTTCTCCTCAAGGCATTGAGCCGCAGGGGGCATATTATCGCAATATTTATCAGTCCGGCTATGTGACGGGAGCTCCGCTCCAACTGGATACAAGAAGCTTCGCACACGGGGATTTCCAGGAGCTGGATCGGGGATTTGATTTCTACGCCCAGCAGACGACAGTCGCTCCAGACGGACGGCGCATCCTTGTAGGCTGGATGGGATTACCGGAGATCGACTACCCGACAGATGAGCATGGCTGGGCCCACTGTCTGACACTGCCACGAGAATTAACGCTGCGTGAGGGCAAGCTCATTCAACGACCTGCACGTGAGCTGGAGCGGCTGCGACAGGAGCACCACCATGCACAGGTAGAATTGCGCGACGAGTGCGTCTCATTCACGGGCTTTGAGGGAAGCTCCTATGAACTGCTCTGTCAATTTGACACGATGGATGGGGAGCGATTCGGCATTGAATTCCGGATAGGTACGCATGAGAAGACCGTGTTGACCTTTGATCGGAAGCTGCGTCAGGTTGTACTTGATCGTTCGCGCTCCGGGAAGCCAGTGGCTGTAGATTACGGTGAACAGCGTAGCTGTTCACTGGAATCGGATCACATCCGATTCCATCTGTTCGTGGACACATCATCGGTTGAGATTTTCGTTAATGATGGGGAAGAGGTGTTCACGAGCCGTATCTTTCCAGAGACGGATAGCACCGGGATTCGTTTCTTTGCGGAAGGTGGTACAGCCTCATGCGAGGCGGATTGTTGGAAGCTATAGAATTATGTAAATGAGAACTGAAGGGAATGACAATACATGTCTGAAAATCGGGAGATCGCCAAACAGGTCATCGAGGCCATCGGCGGTAAGGAGAACATTGCTTCATTCGCACACTGTGCAACCCGTCTCCGCATTATGGTGCATGAACAGGAGAAGATTGATCAGTCACGGGTGGAGGGGATCGACAAAGTAAAGGGAGCGTTCTTTAATTCAGGCCAATTCCAGATTATTTTCGGTACGGGTACGGTGAACCGGATCTATGAGGAGGTCGAGAAGCTTGGTGTTAGTGGCACGACCAAGGACGAGATGAAAGCGATGGCCAAGAAGCAGGGCAACGTGTTCCAGCGGGCTATTCGCACCTTCGGTGATGTATTCGTACCGATTATTCCCGTTCTCGTCGCTACCGGTCTCTTCATGGGACTGAGAGGCTTGCTTACGCAGGAGCAGATATTGGCCTTGCTCGGCTTGACGCCAGGGGATATTTCACCGAACTTTCTGCTCTTCACGCAGGTACTGACAGATACGGCCTTCGCTTTTCTGCCGGCATTGGTGGCTTGGTCCGCGTTCAGAGTATTTGGCGGAAGTCCGGTGCTTGGGATCGTGCTCGGTCTGATGCTTGTTAACCCGGCTTTGCCTAATGCCTATGGTGTTGCTGACGGCTCGGCCGAAGCGCTCACGATGCTTGGTTTTATTAAGGTAGTTGGCTATCAAGGCTCTGTGCTGCCAGCGTTCTTCGTCGGATTCATTGGTGCGAAGTTCGAGCGCTTCCTGCGCAAGCGGGTGCCAGAGGCACTGGATCTGATCGTCACGCCGTTCATTACCCTGCTGGTGATGATCACACTGGGGCTGTTCGTCATCGGCCCAGTATTCCATTCGGTCGAGGAATGGGTATTACATGGTACGATATTTGTGCTGGATATGCCCTTGGGCATTGCAGGTCTCCTCATTGGCTTCTTCCAGCAGATCGTTGTTGTCACTGGCGTGCATCACATTTTCAATCTGCTTGAAATCCAGCTGCTGGAGCAACGAGGCTCGAACCCGTTCAATGCTATTATTACCTGCGCCATGGCAGCTCAAGGAGCTGCTTGTCTCGCGGTAGGCTTCAAGACGAAGAATGTCAAGCTGAAGGCACTGGCGTTGCCGTCCTCCTTCTCTGCCTTTCTGGGGATTACGGAGCCAGCTATATTCGGAGTCAATCTCCGATACATGAAGCCGTTCATTATGGGCTTGGTCGGTGGCGGTGTCGGAGGCTTCCTGGCCTCACTGTTCGGATTGTCAGCTACAGGTATGGCGGTCACGGTCATTCCAGGTACACTGTTGTACCTGAACAGTCAGCTCCCGCTGTATATTCTGTGTAATCTCGTAGCAATGCTTGTCGCTTTCATCCTGACTTGGTTCTTCGGCTTCAAGGATCAAATGCTGGCGGAGGTTCAGCAGCCTGCTGCTTCAGGAGCCAGTGCTAGTGCAGTGGCGCAACAGTCAATGGTTGAGGCGGCCTCTGTGAACACTGTAGTCGAGCAGCCGAAGCAGACAGAGGAGCGTGCATCTGCGATTAGCGTAGAGCAGCCAACAGAGGTAACACAAGCACTTACAGATGTAGAAGGAATTCAAGAGTCACAGGTAGCTCAAGTGGCTCAAGGAACACAAGGAACACAAGGAACACAGACAAATGCGGTGACACCGCAGAAGCTGCAGCTACCTGCACCAATTGCCGGTACTATAATTCCGCTGGAGCAGGTACCTGATCCAGCCTTCGCCGGGAAGCATATGGGTGACGGCTATGCTATTCAGCCTGCGGAAGGCAAGGTATATGCACCGTTCGATGGTACTGTCGCGCATCTGATGGGCAAGAGCAATCATGCCATTATTCTTGAACAGGAGCACGGCGTCCAGCTATTGATTCATGTAGGCATTGATACGGTATCCTTGAAGGGAGCCGGATTCACAGCCCATGTCAAGACAGGGGACTCCGTGAAGGCAGGACAATTGCTGCTCGAATTTGATATGGATCATATCCAGCAGGCAGGCTTATCGACCATCACGCCAGTTATCGTTCCTTCGGGCCTGGAGGCGGTAGCGAGCATTGAAGTTGCCGCCAGCTCGGATGTGAAGGCCAATCAAGAGACCGTTCTGGCGCTTACATTGAAGGCATAATGGTTTAACGATCAGTAAGAGCCCTATTCATTACGAATATCAGCCGCTTAGCAGGCATGAGAGATCATGTACTGTGAAGCGGCTGTTTGTGTTGTATGGATTCATTAGGAGTCTCTCTTGCTCGCTTCATTCATTATGTGAGCGGTTGACGTTAGGCCTGACCTAAGGTGTATCTTTAAAGTAGCTTAAATCTAGTGAGGTTCATTTAACCAAGGAGTGATCATATGAGCGAGAACGGAATGACGATCAGTGAGCTGGCGAAGCTCATGCAGGTATCGGTGCATCAGATTCGGTATTTTGAAGAAAAAGGGGTACTGCTACCAGCATATATCGGTGACAATCAATATCGAATGTATGGCATAGATGAGGTATATAGGCTCGCACATATTTTACTTCTGCGCAGGTTGGGCATTTCTGTACAGAGCATTAAGGACTGCCTCGGTGGATTCACCCCGGATCAGGTTGCTTCACTGCTTCAGCAAGGCATGGCTGATACAAAGGCGGAAATCAGACGATTACAGGAGCTGAATCAATTGGTTCATAAAGTCATACAGGAGTATGCAGAGTTCAGTGAAGAAGGGCTAGTTGATGAACAATGTACGAGGATAGATCCAAATGAAGTAGAGTATACCGAAGTAAAGCAACGTGACAAGCAGCCTACCATGATTACTCTGAACGATGCGAGCGCGGAAGAGGTTGAACAAGAAAGTGAAGGGACATGTACAACGAATCTTCAGGATTTTCGAATCAGGCACTTGCAGCCACTGTCGCTGGTGAAGTGGATTGAGCTGAAGCCCAAGCAGGGGCTTCATGCTGAGCTTCTGAAGGAGCAGAGGCTTCCGGGCCTGTTCGAAGTGGATATTCATTATCTGTGGGACGACACAGGCACAATTACCCTGTATTCAGAAATGAAGGAAGGCCCGCAAGCTAGCGATCTGCTGCTGCCCGAAGGGGCGTACCTCGTATCACGCTGTCAGATCAGAGAGGAGCAGGAGATCGAAGAGCGAATTGAGCAGTTATACGAGTACGCATTACGTCATGAGTATATCGTGGCAGGACCTTTGCTGGTGATTGAGAAATCGTATTTATCTTTGTTCCATGCCGACAAGCTACATTATGAGCTCCGTATTCGTCTGGACGATCTGGGAAGTAATGATGTACATACCAAGCTAACATCGTAAGGGGAGAAGTCCATTGAAGCTAGTTACGATTGATCCTATGCAAGCCAGCTACAATCAACAGGTTAGTCATCTACTGGTGCACAGCTTCGGTAGTAAATTCAGATTTCTAACGGGTCTCGGACATCATGAATTGGCTTGTCAGCTCCAACAGGTGCTGGAGTCATTCCCCGAGCAGCATACTTCGCAGAGGGTCGTGGCTGTGCAGGAGGGGAAGGTCATTGGGACGCTGTCACTAAAATGGCACACACAATCTCAAGCGAATCCAGCGCCAGACCAAGGTACGATCTGGCGATTGGTTAAAAATTTGAACCCGCGACGGGCGTGGGCGATGTTCAGATTTTTGACAGGATTGCAGATACTCTCCCATACACCGAAGCACAGAGAGTGTTACATTGCCGATGTAGCCGTCCATCCTGACTTCCGTGGGAAGGGGGTAGGGACATTGCTCATCCAGTGGGCGCAGGAATATGCGTATACACATCCGCTGCTTCATTACGTGAGCCTTCATGTAGCTGCCAGCAACTCAGGCGCTCAGCATCTATATGAGCAGCATTCCTTTCGAACGCTGGAGATGAAGCACAGTCTGCTGTCCCAGCTTCTATTCGGAGAACGGATGTGGCATTATATGATTTCACAGCCGATGCAGAGTCAAAGTAATAAAGGTGAGCTGAGAGCGAAGAGCTCCGCAGTCACATTTGATCTGGTCAAGGGTCTAGAACTGAATTGAAGGGAACCAGCGTTCCATAATGACATACGCTTTGCCCCCTCGCTCAAAGTACTCCTGTGTTCTAATCAGGCCGAATTTTTCATAAAAGTGAGCCTTCTCTACTCTTGCATTGCAATAAATTCGCTTCATATCAGCCTTCTGGGCTGCATCCAGGACAAATTGAAGAAGTCGGCTCCCATAGCCTTGACCTTGGTGTGAGCTGAGCGTGGCGAATTTGCGAAATTGTGCCTCGTCTTCGTAGATGAACAGCGAGAGCACCGATATGAGCTGATCCTGCTCGAAGAGTCCATAGTGGGTCCCCTCATGGTCATCCTGCAGCTTCACATAGTCCAGCTCCTTGTCTGGCCACATGACCTCATGTCGCAGCTGCCAGGCTTGTTCCTGGGCTATTGGCTGAATATGCACGTATTATCGACTCCATTCTGTTCCCATAAAATGATCCCGCTCTACCTTGCTAATCCGCAGACCGAAGCTTTCGTACCAGGATGACTTCCCTTTCTCCTGTGCGACCCGATGCAGGCTGTGCTCCTTCCAGGCGCGTATGTGCTCAAGGGAGCTCCAGTAGGATACGGTTATGCCGAAGCCCTCTGCAGATCGAACGCTCTCGATGCCCAGAAATCCTTCCTGCTGCGCGGCCAGCTCTACCATCTTGTCGCCCATGGCTTCATAGGCTGCCCCGTATTCATCGGTGCGCTGAGAAGTGAAAATGACGGCATAATAGGGTGGAACTGGTGTATGTGCAATAGTACTCATAATCTTGTCCTCCAGTCGGTTATATACTACCATGGATTATAGCCGTATTCTTTGAATAAATAAAATGAATGTTATTGATCTATTATATGAATTGTATTCATGAATATGGGAGGGACAATGAGTCTATCGAAGTATGAAATTGTATTGAAGGTTGTGGAGTCGGGCAGTCTGACCAAGGCTGGCGAAGCATTGGGCTTATCCCAGTCGGCTATTAGCCATGCCGTCTCGGGTCTGGAGCAGGAATTGGATCTGAAGCTGCTTCATCGTGGGCGTGCAGGGATCGTTGTTACTCATGAAGGGGCCAGGCTGCTCGACTATATGAGAGCTATGCTGGACTTGCAGAAGAAGCTGCTACAGGAAGCGGACCTTATCAAAGGGCTGGCGACGGGGATTGTGACGATCGGGACCTTCACCAGCGTATCGATTCACTGGTTACCGCAAATCCTGCAATCGTTTCAGACGCAATATCCGCTCATTGAAGTAAGGCTGCTGGATGGCGATTATCAGGAGATTGAAGGGTGGATTGCAGCTGGTCTTGTCGATTTTGGCTTCGTGAATATGCCCACAGATCAGCGAATGGAGCAAATGGAGCTGCACAAGGATGAATTGCTGTGCGTTCTTCCAGATGATCATAGACTGTGTGTGGAGGAAATGGTGACGGCAGAGCAGATTAGAAACGAAGCATTCATTATGCCCGCGAAAGGCTGCGATAGAGACCTACATAGATGGCTGCATGAGCAGGGCGGGAGCGTGCGGACCAGGTTCGAGCTGGAGGATGACCATGCGATTATGGCGATGGTGCAGAAGGGTCTGGGCATTAGCATCCTTCCAGGTACGATACTGAACGCCTTGCCAGAAGGGTTGGCAGTGCGACCGCTTGCGCCTCAAGCCTACCGCACGATTGGTCTGGCAGCGAAATCCTGGAAGAAAGGAAGTCCAGCGGCGCGGCGTGCCATCTCGTTCATCAGGAGTACATTTTGCATGGAAGAAGAAGAACATACACCGTAAAGGTGACCGTTTGCAGCGTAACTGCGGGCCATATAGCGTAAAGATGAACACATAGCGTGAAGACATTGGCAGAGGGCAGCCAAGTGAGAGACGCCAGCATGGATGCGCCGAAGAGAGGATAGTTGCAAGAAATTCAGAATTGATATATGGTACGGACACGACGAGTAAATAGATCTGCCTTGTAAGGAGCTGTGAACCCTTGAGAAAAAATCGGACCGAAGTCAAGCAGGCACGATTGAACGTTATTCTTGATGAGGCAACGAAACGGTTGATTGAGAAGCCTACAGCAAACATGAATGAGATTGCAGAAGCTGCAGGCATCGGTGTGGCCACACTGCATAGATATGTGGAGAGTCGGGAGCAGCTGATGGTCTATCTGGGATTGAGAGCTATCGAGGTGGTAGGCGATACGCTGAGCTCCATTCCTGTGAACGATGAGGACTGTGAGAGCTACATCCCTGCATTGATCGAAGCTTTGGTTCCATTGGGAGATAAAATTCACTTTTTGACCCATGATGCCACTATCAATTATAACGAGGAGGTTGAGCGTGCGGATCAGAAGCTACGGGAGCCTGTATTGCATGTAGTCGGCTTATTGCAGGCCAAAGGTCATTTTCGGGCTGATGTTGACCGTGGCTGGATCGTCAACGTGCTATACTCACTCCTGTTTCTGGCTTGGCAGCAGGTGGCAAGCGGGGATATTGCTCGCAAATCAGCGGCTGCATTGGTCGTTGACACCTTCTATAACGGCTTCAAGGCAAAGGATCAGGTCCAGCGCTGAACGACGCTATGAACCTTGCCACCATGATTTTGTGAGTCTTGCCTCCAGGATACGATTCATCCTCGATAGAGCCTCTGGATTTCTGTGGTGGCAGCTTCCAGCTGATGGTTATTTCAATCTGTTTTGTTCCAAAGTAGCTCCAGAAGGATGGGCGAATTGACTGTCCTGCTGGAATGATTTATCATTCTCTTATAATGATAGTTTTTCCTATCAAATGATTTTTTTATACATCAGAAAAACGCTGGTAATTGAACTTAAACGGAAGAATTCGCGGGAAATGCTGAATGTATAGTCGCCGAGAGGAGGTAGGGGATGGTCATACAAAATGCACTGGGTCATGTGACGTACTCAAAGGCTGTAGTCTTCAAAACGGTTAGTAGGACGGTTCTTGCTACACAAGGTGTAACAGCCATATCCACTAAGCTGATAGAGGGCTTGGCCCAAAAAATGACCGGACAGAGTAGCGGAGGGATCAGTCTGATTAGCGACGAGACAAGTCTGGACATCCGTGTAGGCATTATTGTGCAATATGGAAGCCATGTCCACGAAGTAGGTCGAGAGCTTCAACGCAACGTCAGAGAGACGATGCAGAGTCTCACGGGACTAGTCATTCGAGCTGTGCATGTAGACGTCGAAGGGATTGTTATTCCCAGAGTCTGATGAACATAGGGAGATAGCAACTAGTGACAAGTAAGATAGAATCTCTTGTTGAATATTTGAATAGAAGAAGTCATATCGGTATAACGGTCGGCATGTAATAAGTACGATAAGCAAGCAGTGAAGGAGTGGTGACATGTCAGAAGTATCAATCGTCAAAGCGCATCCTGACTCGCCAGCAGGGTCCCAGCTTAATCGGATGGCACTGGATTCGGTGGCATATACTCTGGCTGGCTCGAGAGACGAGAAGATCATACAATCGACACTGGAAAAGCTCTGGAAGAACAGTTACAACCGTTTCAGTCATCAATACGCCTACGAAGCCAAAGCCGAGGGCAAAACGCTCGGCATAGTTACATGTTATCCCATAGGGCTGCTCCAGCAGTTAGCTTGGCCGACGGCGAAGAAGCTCTGGGCACTCCGCAACCTGGAGCTGATCAAGTACGGCTTGCTACATCCAGGAGCTTTCTTTTCGATGCTGACTCTTAAAGAAGGCTATGAAGGAGAATATCATATCGGTACTCTGGCTACGCTGCCTGAGAGCAGAGGGCTCGGGATCGGTACACAATTGCTCCATTTTGCGGAACAACAAGCACAGCTTCAAGGATACTCAAGGAGTTCCCTGACTGTACGGCAGGACAATCCACGGGCGGCGAAGCTATATGAACGAGTAGGATACGTGGTATCAGGCAAGATGAATCGACCGGGCTTCTCCTTATTTCGCATGGTCAAAGAGCTCGACTGATTATATGTTCGGCACATAACCAATTTCTCATATCAACACACAACTAGTGGCATCATCACCGCTAATGGTATCATCACTGCTAATTGCGTCATTATCGCATAAACCCCCACTGTGCACTCAGTAACCGTAGCGTCGGTAGTGGTTCTGTACAGATGGGGGTTATGTCATATAGTTGTGCGATATTGCAGGTGATATAGTTGATGATAGTGTAATGGTTGGGGAAGGATTCGAAAAAAATTGTAACTTTTTCCGATATGCATTTGACAGAATACCTCAACATGTACTACATTATTTATGGTTACAAAACTTTAATAATTTGCCGAATTTCATGTATGTGAGAACGGGGGACCCCGATTTGGGTGAATGAATCTGCTGGGCCGCAGATATTCTAGGTGACCTTCAACCGAACCCTTAGCTAACTCCGTAGGCACCGAAGGAGGATTTTTCAGTTGAAAAAGTGGTTAACAGGTGCATTGGGAGCAGCCATACTCTGGTCTTCCTTGGCAGGAGTCAGCTCCGCAAGTGCTGTAAGAATTGAAAGTCAGGTTGATGAATTAATTGGCACCCCGTACAGAATGGGTGGAACGACTACAGCGGGCTTTGATTGCTCCGGATTTATTTTATACATAATGGAGAAGTATGGTGAAGATCTGCCGCGGACCTCGCAATCCCAAGCCATGGCAGGAACTGAGGTCGACCAGGATGACCTGCAAATAGGAGATCTGGTGTTCTTCAACACGAATGGACGCAGCATCTCTCATGCAGGTATCTATATGGGTGACAATACCTTTGCCCATTCGTCGACAAGCAGAGGCGTTATTATCAGCAAGCTGTCCGAGAAATATTACAAGGATCGTTATGTAACTGCAAGACGTGTAGTATCTGAGAGAACCATGAACAAAATGACAGACGAGATTCATCCATAATATGTACAAGCATTAATAAGCGAAAGTACATACACGATTGCCCGAACGTACACAAATTTGCCCTTGTGTACGTTTTTTTATTGGACTTTTGCAGGTATTATTAGATTATTATTGTTATGGCGGCCCTATCGGAGGCAGCAAGAGGTGAAGGATGAATTATAGCAAAAAAATTATGCTGATTGAATCGGACAAGCTTACGCCTTCGCGAATCCCAGTTATTTTGCTGGTCGCGCTGGTGTATGCTCATGTAATGATCTCGCAATATATGGCTGAGCCGCTGCTGCTCAGGAGCATGTTATTCTCCTGTCTTATGGGATTGCATGTTGCTTGCTACTGGTATTCTCACCAAATGGTCAGCTACAAGCCCTGGTTGTACTTTGCGTTACAGGGAGTAATTATCGTGGCGAGTGCCTTGGTACTTCCGCACGGCTTTTATGGAATCCTCATCGGGTTGATTCCCGTCCTGATCGGGCAGAGCGTGGGGGTCTATTATCATCCGCTCAAGGTGTCCGTACTGTTCCTGGTGCTGTATTCCCTGTTCGGGGTGCTGATTGTCTGGCTGAAGGATGCGGAGGGTGTTGGCTTTTTATTTCCGTTCTTAATTAACATAGTCGTCGTTGTAGTGGCCTATGCTTCGTTCTTCTTCAAGCAGGTTCATGCCAGGGTGCAGGCGCAGACATTTCTGAGAGAGCTGGAGATGGCTCATAAGAAAGTTGAAGAGCTTACACTTGCCAATGAACGACAACGTATGGCACGTGACCTGCATGACACGCTTGCACAGGGCCTGGCGGGAATCATTATGCAGTTGGAGGCGATAGACGCCCATCTGACCAAAGGCGGTACGAAGCGAGCCCACGAAATTGTACAGCAATCTATGTCACAGGCACGACGTGCACTTGCCGAGGCACGACAGGCAATTGATGATCTCAGATCCCAGCCCGCTGTCGAGATCGACTTCTCCGAATCTGTGCGTGAGGAGATTGAGCGTTTTACACTGGCGACGGGGATTCCCGTCCAATTGGAGCTGGATCTGAAGAGTACATTGCCTATACTTGTTCTGGAGCATGGGCAGCATATTATTCGAGAGTGTCTGACCAATGTGGCCAAGCATGCGCACGCGCGCCATCTCTTTATTCGTATTGTCCAGTATGAACAGCAGCTACTCACCGTCATTCGGGATGACGGCAAGGGCTTCAACACTCGAATGATCGGGAAGAGGGTCGGACATTACGGGCTAATCGGCATTAAAGAGCGTGTACGACTGCTGGGTGGGACTATTGAGATTGAAAGCACTACCCAGAAAGGAACAACCATTGAGATCGAGGTGCCTATTGCAAAGGAGGCCTAGGTATGAAATACAAAGTACTAATTGTAGATGACCACTGGGTGGTCAGGGAAGGTCTGAAGCTGATTCTGGAGACAGATCAGCAGTATGAAGTGATTGGTGAAGCAGAGGAGGGGCGAACAGCACTCCGTCTGATGGAGGAGCTTGAGCCTCATGTTATTCTGATGGACCTGAACATGCCTGTCATGAGTGGTCTGGAGACGATGGAGGCTATGCGGGACAGGCAAATGACAACACCAGTCATTATATTGACCACATACAACGAGGATGACCTGATGGTCAAGGGACTATCTCTCGGTGCCAAAGGGTATCTGCTTAAGGATACGAGCCGGGATAATCTGTTTCGTACCCTTGAATCCGCTTTGCGTGGGGAGACGCTGCTGCAGCCGGAGATTACAGCCAAGGTATTTACCAGCACGCTCAGACCCGCCTCCTCGGCTTCTATGCAGCAGGAGCAATCGTTAATGACAGAGAAAGAGCTAACGATTCTGCAAGCTGTCGCCCGTGGCTTTCGCAGTAAAGAGATTGCCTTTGATCTCGGCATATCGGAGCGGACTGTCAAGGCGCATCTCACGAATATTTACAATAAGCTAGGTGTAGATTCTCGCTCAGAGGCCGTGGCGGTATCCCTAGATCGAGGAATTCTGCATTTATAGCCAATATAATCTGTCGCCCGCTCGTACATTAAGGTTCTGCCCTTATGTACGATTTTTTTTCTTTTATACCGCTGTAGAATAATTATGTGAGAAATTGTTTGGAAATTGATATAGTCTATGAGATAAGGAATTATTTTCTAAACTTAACTTCAAGGAGGAGAGAGACCATGAAATCGTACCAAGCACAAGCAAGCCAATTGAAGGATGAGCAACCTCTGCAGCAATCTGAATCAGCACACGTACATGAGTCAGATCAGCACAAGGTAGAGCCCGAGGAGCAATTGGGATTACAGCTATTCTTTGATGATCAGTTTTTTGATATATTCATACACCGACTTCCCAAGCTTGCTGAGATGGTGAGCAGAGAAAGAGATCATAGCGATCATGGATTCATCTCTCTTCCTACTGTGAAATAATCAATAGTCATTAGACATGAGTTCATGAGTTCGTAGTGAGTCCAGAGGAAGCAATGAGAAGACGAAGTCACCAGCAGAATGCAATTTTACATATGATCAAGCTATAGTATAAGAGAAGCCGCCGTGTGCAAGGGGCTTTTTTTGTTCGTTTGTCCAGAGAAATCAGCGAAATCACGTCTTGCCTTTGCAAGTCGTGATTTTGTTGTTTTTCTGATTTGAATCCAGAGTATATAATCGAGATAATCATCTATATCCAGTCTCTCAGTCACATACTGACAGCTGCATACGGGAAGGAGTCATGTATGGAAGCTATAAAATTATTACTGGCCGATGATGAACCGATCATTTTGCGTGGCTTAAAAAAGCTTCTGGCGTGGGAGGAGCTTGGCTTAACTATATCGGGTGAAGCGGGAGACGGTGAGGAGCTACGTCAGCTGATTGCTGTTCATGACCCCCAACTCATCATTAGTGATATCAGTATGCCTGGAGGCAGTGGGCTCGAGATTATGTCAGAGCTGAATAAGTCGGGACGCCACATCAAGGTCATCTTCATCAGTGCCTTTCAGGAGTTCAGCTATGCTCAGCAGGCTGTTCAACTAGGTGCGCTGGATTATCTGGTGAAGCCTATTAATAAGAATCAGCTTGAAGCTGTTGTCAGAAAGGCTGTATCCATGATTCGTGAGGAGAGCATGGACGAGCGTAATAAGGAAAAACTGAGCTATTACGAGAAGAAGAACCGTTCAACCACCATTGAGCAGCTTCTGGACGGGCTACTGAATGGTGATCAGAAGGCACTGGCTGAACTGGAGGACATCGGAGCATTGGGGACCAGTCGATATGCAACGGTTAGTGTACTGGAGATGGATGAGCAGACAGATGGCTCACGCTGGGATGAGCGGGAACGGAATCTGGTGCATTTTGCGTTATCCAACATTATTCGGGAGACATTGGAAGGTCTGGAGGGGACGAGAGAGAAGGGACTCTTGCTGTTCAAGGATGGACGCTTTGCTCTCTTGCTGCAGCATGATGATTCTCAAGCACCGAATGAACTGGCGTTGGATCTACTCCACAAGGTTCAGAGCTACCTGAAGCTGAGGGTATCCATAGGTATTGGTCAAGCTGTGACACGCATTGGCGAAGCCAAGCAATCCTACCGCACTTCCCTGAGAGCGCTTGATCTAAAATATTTTATCGGTCCTTATCGTGTAATTCGTCAGGAGGATCTGAAGAAGGAAGAGCTGATGAGTGGTGATGTGCAGCCCGCACAGTCTATCTCAGAGCTACAGTCCAAGCTGGCGCAGGCATTACCTACACAGGAGGAAGAAGCCATCCAGCACATGACAAGAGAGTTGCTGACGCAGATCCGTGTTCAGGCTGGATATAACAAAAGCCTTGCCATTACGACGGTGTATAATGTCATGACTGCTCTTAACCGGGAGATGATGAAGCTAACCGGAGGAGCGGAGGAGCTGCTTGCCGAGCAAGGACTGATGGAGGATCTAGTCCATTGCCCTTGTTATGCGGACGTTGAGCTTCTCATGATGGCGATGCTGTCAGACCTGCAGCAGCAATTGCAGCGCAGGCTGGCAGGTAAAGAAATCCTTGTGCTATCCAAGGTCAAGAGCTATATCGAGGAGCACTATGCAAGCCAGATTACCCTGGAGTCCATGGCGGCACTCGCTTACATGAATCCGTATTATTTTAGCAGCTTTTTCAAAAAGCATACCGGGCAAAATTTCAAAAGCTATGTAACCGGGGTCCGGATGGAACAAGCGCTCAAGCTGCTGCTGGAGACAGATCTCCTGGTATATGAGATTGCTGAACGCGTAGGCTATAACCATGTAAGGCACTTCAGTGACATGTTTAAGAAACAATACGGCCAAGTGCCGCAGGAGTACAGACAGACCTTTCGCAAGCAGCGGTCATAGAAAGGAGGTGCTTCTACATGCGATTATGGAAGCGTTTCCCCAAGAGTATATTTGTAAAATTTTCGGCTTCATTTATTCTGGTCGGACTGATCCCCTTATTCGCGCTTAGTTACCTGTCCGTGCAAGTGTTCTCAACGTATGTGGAGCGGTATACCACAGGCAATCTACAGCAGATGGTGCTCTATATGAGCTATAATCTGGATTCTGCGTTCAAACAATATAATGACATATCCAAGCTCATGTATACAGGGCGCTACGAAGGACTTTCAGACAGTATACGGCAGAACCAGACCTATAATGTGAATGAGCTGGAGCAGATTAACTCGACGCCCATTGATTCGTTTTTGAAGACAATCCTATATAGCGATGCATATATTACGGGCGTTTATTTCGTGCGTGACCTGGATGGCAAGCTCTATTATCAGGAAAAGGAGAACAGGGGGCTTCGCAGCGAGGAGCTTCCGCTCCAGCACTGGAATGAGCAATTGTCGAGGCAGCCCTCCAAGGTTGCGTTTTTTCCGACACATGTAGATAGCTACTTCATTGGCGCCGATCGTGAAGTGTTCACGATCGCTCGTAATCTGATCGACACCTCAGGCAAGCTCACAGCAGAGCCGAAGGTAGTGGGTACCCTATATATGGACGTGGATGTATCCGTATTCAAGCCATTTTTAAATGAGCTATATTTGGGTGAGAAGGATGAGCTGATTCTTGTTGGGGAGCATGACAGCGTCTATTTTAGCAATCATGGGATTCGGAGAATCGAGGATTCCTTGCTGATGCAAAGGAATAATGGGGTGCTGGTCATGCAGGAGGAGATTCCTTTTGTAAATGGCAGGCTGATTGCGGGCATTCATCGCGAAGGCTTATTCGAGCAGCTGTTCTCAGCCAGAGCTACAGTGTATACGGCTATCCTGATCTGTACGACTGCACTGATCATCATGGGTACATGGTTCTCACGTCGGCTCGCTGCCCCGATCCGCAATCTGATGCGGCACATGTCCGTCGTGGAATCTGGTCGGTTGGATATAAGACTTCCGGTGACTAGCAACGATGAATTAGGCCGCCTGACACAAGGCTTTAACCGAATGGTAGAGCGTCTGCAGGTACATATTGATGAGGCGTATGTGGCGCAGATCAAGCAAAAGCAAACGGAGCTAAATGCACTCAAGAGCCAGATCAGGCCGCATTATCTCTACAATACGTTAGAGGTTATTCGTATGAATGCCGTAGATAAGGAGGCTCATGAGGTAGCGGATATGATTCATTCGTTATCCAATCAGCTGAAATATGTCATTGATTATGGAGAGGATCGGGTCAGTCTGGCTCAAGAGCTTGAGCATCTGCAAGATTATTTCTACATCATTTCTGTTCGCTTCGATAACAGATACGCTCTTCGCTATGATATCGCACCGGACGTGCGGATGGATTGGCCGATTTTGAAATTAAGTCTTCAGCCGATTGTGGAGAATGCCATTCAGCATGGCTTGCGCCAGAAGAAGAAGGGGACGGTAGGCATCACGGTCGAAAAGAGACCTCATGATCTGGCTATCACCATCTATGATGACGGCATCGGCATGAACAAGGAGAGCCTGTCACGGCTGGAGTGCCTGCTCCGTGATCCGGTCGCGCCCAGGAAATCCATTGGCTTGAAAAATGTCCATGAACGCATTCGCTCCTCGTATGGCGAACCATACGGATTGTCGGTAAGCAGTCATGAAGGAATCGGTACCTCCGTGCTGCTGGTATTTCCATTGCCGAAATCGGAGCAGCCCTGATAGGTCTCTATTGAATCAGCATGGGATATTACAGAAATCCAGTGCGTTGTAGTAGTATCTGGGGAAGCATCATACAGAAATGCTAAGAACGGAGACGTGTCTCCGTTCTTTTTCATTAGCTTAAATTTCCCGCATACGGCGCTTAAAAAAGTTCATTCAAGCCTACCGAAACGAATGCTATTCTAATCTTAGAAAACGCTTACCAATCAGGTGGAATAAGTACTCTGACAATGGTGAATGCGTTCTCCGATGACAAAACATGCTGGGTTGACTACAAAGGGGGGACCACAATGTTAAGAATGAGAAGAGCATCACAATTCAAGTTATCTGCGATCATGCTGGCGACAGCATTGCTGCTTGGCGCTTGCGGAGGTAATGCCAGTCCGGGAGCCGGCGGAGAAGGGGCACAGAGCGGGGCCAAGAAGGTCAGCTTCACGATCGGATATGCCTCAGGGGATCCAGCTGCCAAAAAGGCTATAGCGACTGCGGTCGAGACTTTCATGGCGCAGCATCCAGATATTGAAATCAAGGATCTCAGTGAAACGAGCAGCAGCGCGTATCTGGATTGGCTGAAGACGAAGGATGCTGTGGGCGAGTTCCCGGATCTGGTAGAAATGCGCGATACCGAGGTCTTCGCGGAGGCAGGCAAGATCGTCGAGCTTCCAGCCGACCTGCTGGAGCTCTTCGATTCACCGCCAGAGGTGGATGGGAAGGTGTGGAATGCTCCCATTGCTGTGAATGTGCCGCAGGGGATTATCTATAGCAAGAAAGCTTACGCGGATGCCGGGATTACCGAGCTCCCTACCACCTACGATGAGTTCATCGCTATTCAGGAGAAGCTGAAGGCTAGCGGAATTACGCCGATCGTAGTCGGCGGCAAGGATATTTTTCATATGGGCTTCTGGGTCAATAAATTCCTGATCGACAATGTCTATGCGCAAGATCCAGACTGGAACTCCAAGAAGACCGCCAAGCAGGTGAGCTTCACGGACGAGAATGTCGTGCAGGCCATGACAGATTTCAAGCAGCTATTCCAGAATTATGTGGACAAAGGCTGGCTCAGTACCGGGGATAATCAGACTGCATCTATTCTTGTATCAGGTAAGGCCGCACAGCTCTTCTCGGGCACCTGGATGTTCTCGCAGATTGAAGAGGCAGACCCGAATTTTGATTATGGCTTCTATGCTGTTCCCGATCGTCAGGGCAACATCAATGTCATCGGTCTTCCATCGCCAGCTGGCTGGTCCTTGTCTGCCGAAGCGGCGAAGGACCCCGAGAAGACGGAGGCGATCAAGGAATTCATCCGCTTCTTCTTCGAACCCGAGCAGTATGCCGATTATCTGGCGAGTATGAACGCCATCGCTTCTACCAAGGCAGAGGTGACGTATGAGAGCAATGAAGCGATGAAGGTGGCGCTGGAGCTGATTGCCGATCCGAAGGTCACTAAATCCCTTGCGATCAATAACTGGTGGGGCGATAATCTGATTCCGCCGCAGTTCCGCAATTGGTATTACAAGAAGCTGCAGGAAATGGTCGTCAGTGATGGAGATGTGAAGACCTACATGCAGCAGGTGGATGCAGAGTATGACAATCAGGTGAAGGCGAATTCGATGTAAGCAGTAGCATCACATAAAGTGTAAACCAAAGCGATATTCAGCAAAAGAGATATACAAGTGGAGGGCGACACAGCGAGAGCTGCTCCCTCCACGGTTCAGGAAAGGAGTGTTAGGTATGGGGGCACCCGCCTCACCCAAGGAGAGAAGCGCTGCTGAAGCGACCCTTCGTCCAAAGAAAAAAAAGCTGCACACGTATGCCGTATTGTTCATCCTTCCATCGTTCATTCTATACACCTTGTTCGTGATCGTGCCGACCTTCGGCAGCATGTATCTCAGCTTTACCTCCTGGGACGGCATCAGTGAGGATATTCGTTATATTGGATTTGCTAATTTTGTGGAAATTCTGAATAGTCCGCGAGTGCATAATGCGCTGAAAAATACATTGATTTTGACGGTGAGTCTCGTCGTACTGGAGAATATTGCTGCCATAGCTATGGCGCTCATGGTCGATAAGGTCAAGTGGTTCCGCAATTTGTTCCGCAGCATCTTCTACTTCCCTACGTTGCTGAGTGGCATTGTCATGGGCTTCGTGTGGGCGATGCTCCTGAATTACAATTTCGGTGTAGTGAATCAGCTGCTGAATGTGATCGGGCTGGGAAGCTGGGCTGTGGACTGGCTGGGCGATCCCAATTACGCTATGGTTGCCGTCGTGCTGTCCACCGTCTGGAAGGGAGCGGGCTACTATATGATTATCTATCTGGCTGGCCTGCAGGGGATTCCCGCCGAGCTCTTGGAGGCTGCAAGTATTGACGGTGCGAACGGCTGGCAGCAATTCCGCTTCATTACCTTCCCGCTGCTGGCAGGCTCTCTGACGGTCTGCCTAGTATTGTCGATGATCAGTGCGCTGAAAATCTTCGATCAGATTGCTGTCATGACGGATGGTGGACCAGGATTCGCTACAGAGACCCTGACGTACATCATTTACAAGGTCGGCTTCGGTGAGCTGAGACAGGGCTTCGGCACAGCGCTTGCTATGGTGCTCTTCCTGATCATCATGATCATTACGATCATTCAGGTGAAGATCCTGCGCAAGAGGGAGGTGCAGTATTGAGATGAGTACACAAGCACGCAAAAGAATGACCGATATACTACTATTCATAGTTACTTTGCTGGTTGCGGCAATGTTCTTCTTTCCGATTTTCTTCAACCTGATGTCTGCTTTCAAGAGTAATGCAGAGATCATGCGCGATGCGCTGTCCTTTCCGACCTCATTGTATTTGGAGAACTTCCGGTACTTGCTGACGGAGACGGAGTTCCCGCGAGCCATTCTGAACAGTCTCATTCTGACCGTGGTGTCAATCGTGGCGCAGATTCTTGTGATTCCGATGGCAGGCTATGCCATTGAGCGTAGAAATGCCAGATGGACGAACTTGATCTTTCTGTACTTCCTGGCCGGGATGATGATTCCTTTTCAGGCGTACATGATTCCCTTGTTCAAGGAGCTAAGAATGCTCGGGCTGTACGGAAGTCTGGCCGGGCCGATTATGGTCTATGTTGCTGGCGCCGTTGGATTTGGCTGCCTGCTCTATACCAGCTTCGTGAAGGGAATCCCGAAGGAGATTGAGGAAGCAGCGGAGATTGATGGCTGCAGCCGTTACGGTATCTTTTGGAAAATTGTATTTCCGCTGCTTGGTCCAGTTACAGCGAGTATGGTCGTCTTGAATGGACTAGGGATCTGGAATGATTTTCTCTTGCCCATGCTGGTGTTGCCATCAGGCGAGCCGAAGACGTTGGTCGTTGAAATATACCGTTATATCGGGGAATTCTCGTCCAGATGGGACATGATCTTCGCAGGAACGGCGATCTCTGTCGTACCGGTGTTGATTGTATTTGTCTCGCTGCAAAAATATTTTGTGAAGGGGATCTCATCTGGAGCTACCAAGGGCTGAGACCATGCAAGCTGTGCACATCCTGGTGACTTGCGGCGCATACATTCCTGCATGCATTCCTCCATACAGGCTGCGTAGCCTTAGGGATACAAGAAGAAGACGTCGAGAGACGTTTTTTTCATATCGAAGCATCACGGTATTGTCATGGAAGAAAAGAAGGTTGTCTGCTGAATGATCAATATAGGGGGCTGATTCGAAAACATGAGCACCATTGTGAATCCTGTTCTAACAGGCTGTAAGCCTGATCCATCATTTATCCGTGTGGGCGAGGATTATTATATCGCGACCTCGACCTTCGAGTGGTTCCCAGGTGTCGAAATTCACCATTCGAGAGATCTGGTACATTGGCGTCTTGCGGCGAGAGTGCTTACGGAATCCACCCAGGTGGACCTGCGCGGGAATGGGGCATCCGGTTCTATCTGGGCTCCGGCGTTATCCTATCATGATGGATTGTTTTATTTGTTGTTCACCAATGTGAAATCACGTCATCGAGTATACAAGGATCTGCATAATTATCTTACAACGTCCACGAGCATTGAGGGGCCCTGGAGCGCGCCTGTACGATTGAACGGCAGCGGATTTGATCCGTTCCTGTTCCACGACGATGATGGCCGCAAGTGGCTGCTGAACATGCGTTGGGATTTTCGCCAGAATCATTCCAGCTTCTCAGGCATTGTCATGCAGGAGTATGATCCCAAGCAGGAGGCTCTGGTCGGTCCTGTTCACGATATTTATCATGGCACCTCCATTGGTGTTACCGAGGGACCACAATTATTCAAGCGCGGCGAATATTATTATCTGATTACGGCGGAAGGCGGTACAGGCATCAACCATATGATTACGCTGGCACGTAGCCGTAGTCTCTTCGGTCCTTATGCGACAGACCCGAATTTTCCACTACTGACTACGGCTCATGAGCCTTTGCATCCGCTGCAGCAGGCGGGGCATGGATCATTGGTCGAGACTCCAGCTGGGGAATGGTACATAGCTCATTTGTGTACAAGGCCGCTGCCAGGCACCATCATGATGAATCCACTCGGTAGGGAGACCGCGATCCAGAAATGCAAATGGACCGACGATGGCTGGCTTCGACTGGCACAAGGAGGAAAATTACCAGCCCTTAAAGTGGAAGGGCCGCAGCTACCCAGTCATCCTTTTCCACGTCCTGAGCCAAGGGATCATTTTGATCGTTATGTACTGGGACCAGATTATCAGAGCTTGCGCGTTCCCTTTGACCCTTCATGGGTCGACTTGACGGAGCGTCCCGGATTCTTGCGCTTGCGTGGCCGAGAATCGTTGGCTTCCATGCACGAGCAGAGTCTGGTAGCCCGCCCTATCCAGCATTTTCGCTGTTCCATCGAGACATGCATGGAATTCAAGCCCGACAGCTTCATGCAGATGGCTGGCCTGGTGTGTTATTACGATGACGGCGACTATTACTATTTGCGGGTAACGGGCGATGAGGTTCGTGGAGCAGCACTCGGTGTCGTGATGTCCAGAGCAGGGAAGTACGAAGAAGTCTTCGCCATGCAGCTGTGCGTGAAGGATTGGGAGCGATATTACCTGAGAGCGGTTATTCATGAACATGAATTAATGTTCTACGCTTCACCCGATGGAGAGAGCTGGACAGCCGTATGCACGCCGCAGGAAATGGGTACGCTATCCGACGAATACGGGGGCAAGCTCGGCTTCACAGGTGCTTTCGTTGGAGTGTGCGCGCAGGATCTGGATCAACAGTCTTGCGAGGCGTGGTTCGATTACTTTGAATATCTTCCACTCGCTTAACTGAAATAAGATGGATGAAGGAGAGAAGGTAGGCTATAGTTGGAATAACTCTAATTTGTGCTAATGTGTATCGCTAATGCGTAGTTGGCAGCGGTAGCCATGTCTAATAGCTGATCAAGGTATGTTCGGAGCGTCTGTTTTCCTAGTAAAAGGGTAATATTATATTTATTCACTGTGGACACCGTTTTCACTCTATGTTATCTTGTAGGTGAGGCTTGTTACCGGTAACGCGGGCAATACCACAGTAGTTCCGTTGTGCAGTGATGTACATTGGGCTATTGTTGTGTTGCCCGCTTTTTTTATTCCCTCAAAACAGGTGGTTGCTATGATTATCAAACAGGTGTTCAACAACAATATCGTCAGTTCACTGGATGAGCGGGGGAAGGAGCTGCTGATCCTCGGCCGGGGCATCGGCTTCAACAACCGTGTAGGTGATGTGATTGATGACAGTCGGGTGGAAAAGATATTCCAGCTCCAAAATGACGCTATCTATGAGAAGTTCAAGGCCACGTTAATGGAGACGCCCATTGAAATTATGCAGGTGACAGATGACATCGTCAGTCTGGCACGGCGACAACTGAACAAGACGATCAGTGACGGGATCTATATTTCTCTGTCGGATCATATTCACTTTGCCATGAAGCGAATCAAGGAGGGTATGATCACCCTCAATCCACTGGCTTGGGAGGTTCAGCACTTCTACAAGGCGGAGTATGATGTGGCGAAGGAATCGCTTTTGCTTTTGCGCGAACGGCTGGGCATTGAGTTCCCGAAGGAGGAGATCTCCAGTATCGCCCTTCATTTCATCAATGCGGAGATCAATGATTCGATGAATGATGTCGCGCATCTGATGCAGCTGTTGCAGGAGATTATGAATATTATTAAGTACCATTTCAATGTGGAGTTCGATGAGGAGAACGTCAATTATTTTCGCTTCATCACCCATTTGAAGTACTTCTGCCAGCGTGTGATTACACATACCGCCCATGATGATGCAGAGCAGTATCTCTATGACGTGGTTCGCAAAAATTATCCGCAGACCTTCAGCTGTATTACGAAAATTGAATCTTTCATTCGAAAGAACTATGGCTACGATATGACACATGCGGAGCAGCTCTATCTGACGCTACATCTGGAAAGACTACTAAAAAGAAAATAAAGCTTACGGGCTTGTTACCGTTCAATCAGGCAATACCCGGATGATGTGAGGATGGACCGCAGGCGCGGACTCTCTTTGTCATTGTCCGGTTTTTTTGTATTGATTCTACAAATTGAAAATGGGGGGATTCCTCTTGAACCATCAGGAGACAGCGAAGAAAATCGTGGAGGGTGTCGGCGGTAAGAGCAATATTAATTCTGTCTATCACTGTGTAACTCGGCTCCGCTTTGAGCTGAAGGATAACGCCAAGGCGGATAAAGGTGCGCTGGAGCGACTAGATAAGGTTATGGGTACGAACATTGCTGGAGAGCAGTATCAGGTCATTATTGGCAATGATGTATCCAAGGTGTTCGATGCATTGACGGAGCAGCATCCTGATTTGAAAGAGAAGAAGGAAGCGCCAACTGAAGGCGCAAGCTCCAAAAATGTCATATCTCGCCTGTTCGAATTCATTGCGAGTGTATTTGCACCGATTCTGCCGGCTGTAGCCGGAGCGGGTCTGCTCAAAGGATTCATTGCACTGTTCGTATCTCTGGGGTGGGCAACGGCAGGTACAGATACGTACCGCATCATTTCGGCGATTGGGGACAGTGTGTTCTATTTCCTGCCGATGCTGATTGCCTTCAGTGCAGCTCGTAAATTCAATGCCAATCCATATGTAGCGGCTGCGGTCAGTATGACCTTGATGGCACCGGACATCGGCGCGCTGCTATCTAGCGGCAATCCGGTCAGCTTCTTGGGCATTCCGGTAGTATCGGTAAGCTATGCGTCATCGGTCATTCCCATTCTACTCTCCATCTGGCTGCTGTCTTATGTAGAGAAGGGCTTCAATCGCATCATTCCAGCTTCGCTGAAGCTGCTGCTCGTTCCGCTCTTCAGCTTGCTGGTTGTCGTCCCGATTACGATGATTGCTATCGGACCCCTCGGTACGCTGATCGGTAACGGCTTGTCTGGCGGGATCAACTGGCTGCTGTCCGAGGGCGGACTGCTGGCAGGGCTTCTCTTGGGCGGCGGTATGGCATTAATCGTCATGACGGGAATGCATTATGCGCTAGTTCCGGTCATTCTCAGCAATTTGGCGAATCTGGGCTTTGATAAATTTCTGCCACTCACGTATATCTCCAATATGGGGCAGGCAGGTGCGACGGCAGGAGTGTTCATCCGTGCAAAGGATAAAAAGCTGAAATCATTGGCATTATCGACCTCCATTACCGCGCTCATGGGTGTGACCGAGCCAGCGATGTACGGGATTAATATGCGCTACAAGAAGCCATTCGTAGCCGGAATGATCGGGAGTGCTGCTGGCGGCGGCTTCGCCCTCATGTTCGGCGTTAATGCCTATGTGCTAGCTGGAAATGGCGGCCTGCCGGGCATCCCGGCCTTCATCGGTCCTACCTTCGGCTATGCGCTGGGTGGCCTGGCGATTGCGTTCGTCGTATCGCTTGTGGCTTCCGTTATTATGGGGATCAAGGAGGACGCTGTTGCACCACTGGAAGGTGAGCAGGCGAAGGCCACTGAAGGTCAAGCGGTATCTGAATCTTCAGCTTCTTCTGTCACGGCTGTGGAGGAGGAGCATTATGAGCTTCACGATGAGACAGTGGGCTCCCCTGTAAATGGCAAGATTATTCCATTGAACGAGGTGAATGATCCGACCTTTGGTGAGGAAATGATGGGCAAGGGCATTGGCTTCGTTCCGGCAAATGGTGAACTGGTGTCTCCGGTGAACGGGAAAATTATGAATGTATTCAAGACCAAGCATGCTATCGTCATTCGCAGTGAGCAAGGTGCTGAGCTGCTAATCCACGTAGGCATTAATACGGTGAAGCTGCGCGGTCAATTCTTCGAAGCGTATGTTCAGACTGGCGATGTTGTAAGAGCCGGGGACAAGCTGCTGAGCTTCGAACTGGATAAGATTGCCGAGCAATATGACATCACGAGTGTCATGGTCGTGACGAATACGGCTGAATATGCATCCATTCAGGGACTGAAGCTTGGTGAGGTAGCTGCTACTCAGCCAGTGCTTGAAGTGAAGACGACAACCAATTCTTGAGGAGGAGTGATCATATGACTACCAACCCGAAGCTGCCAAAGGATTACCTGAAGGGATTCCCACAGCATTTCATGTGGGGAGGTGCGATTGCTGCCAATCAGGCCGAAGGAGCCTTTGATGCAGGAGGCAAAGGGCTATCGACGGCAGATATGGTCCCTTACTTCGAGAAGAAGGACTACACGAATCTAAAGGCCTTGATGCACGTCAGCAGTGACACGATTGAGAAGGCTATTGCACATCAGAGTGCCCAAGGCTATCCGAAGCGATATGGCATTGATTTTTATCATCGGTACAAAGAGGATATTGCCCTGTTCGCAGAGCTTGGCTTCAAGGCCTTCCGCCTATCCATTAACTGGGCACGTATCTTCCCGAACGGGGATGATGCGCAGCCGAACGAGCAAGGTCTACAGTTCTATGAGAACGTCTTTACAGAAATGAAGAAGCATGGCATCGAGCCGATTGTGACGCTCTCTCATTACGAAATGCCGATCTCACTGGTACTGAACTATGGAGGCTGGACGAATCGGAAGGTAGTAGCCTTCTACCTGAAATATGCCGAGACCGTCATGAACCGCTACAAGGATCTGGTCACATACTGGCTTACCTTCAACGAGATCAATACGACGATCATTGAACCATTCACTGGTGGCGGCGTGGTGGAGGATCGTGTGGAGAACGTGCAGGAGGCCTCCTATCAGGCACTGCATCATCAGTTCGTTGCTAGCAGTCTGGCTACCAAGCTTGCCCGTGAGATTAATCCCGAGTTCCAGATTGGCTGTATGTTGGCCCGCATGATTCACTATCCGGCTACGAGCAGCCCGGATGACGTTCATCAAGCCTTGGTCGATAATCAGTTGAATCTGCTGCATACGGATGTACAGGTACGCGGAGCCTATCCGGCCTTTATCCATCGTTATTTTGCTGAGCAGGGAATTACAGTGGTGATGGAGCCAGAGGATGAGGAGATTCTGCGGAAGCATACGGTAGATTTCATCTCCTTCAGCTATTACACTTCATTGGTATCCACGACGACGCCTGAAAAATATGGTGTGACGGGCGCCAACCTCTACAGCTCGGTCAAGAATCCGAATCTGGAGGTCACGGAATGGGGCTGGCAGATGGACCCGCTTGGGCTGCGTATTGTCCTGAAGGAGCTGTATGACCGCTATGGTGTGCCTTTATTTGTAGTCGAGAATGGCCTTGGCGCACGCGATCAGGTGGAACCAGATGGCTCCATTCATGATCAGTATCGAATTGACTATATGCGCAAGCATATTACGGCGATGAAGGAAGCCGTCATGGATGGCGTCGAGGTGATGGGCTATACAAGCTGGGGAGCCATTGATATCATCAGCGCTTCTACCTCGGAGATGTCCAAGCGCTATGGAGTGATCTATGTGGATCAGGATGACCATGGACAGGGGACGCTGGAGCGTTCCCGCAAGGATAGCTTCTATTGGTATAAGAAGGCCATCGCGTCCAACGGGGAAGACTTGAGCTAATTTTCATATCACGATATGGTTAATGGCTGCACTACTCGAACATAATGGTAGGGTATAATGATGAAGTATCCACCACACTATGGACATAGGAGTTGACGCAGTTATGGCAGTGGGATTGAATGTCTACCTGGTTACTGATGGCAACGGTCGTGAAGCGGTTGAGTTTTATAAGGACGTATTCGGAGGCGAGGTGATGATGATCTCGACCTTTGGGGATTCTCCGTCGGACCCGAATCATCCTACACCACCTGAAGCGAAGGATCGGATTATGCATGCCTCGATCAAGATTGGCGACTCTATGCTGATGCTATCTGATACGTTTCCTGGGATGCCGCATACCAAGGGAGATAATGTGACGGTATCGGTTCAGGCTGACAGCCCGGAGGAAGCACGTACCATCTTCGGCAAGCTGCAGGAGGGCGGCAATGTAATTATGCCCATACAGGAGACGTTCTGGAGCCCAGCCTATGGTATGGTGACAGATAAATACGGTGTTCTTTTCCATGTCAACTGCAATACAGTGTAATTAGCCTGTTCTAAACAAACTTTAATACGCCTCTTGCATTCGAACATGTGCAGACTCATGTTATCGGATATGCAAGAGGCGTTTTTCTCGTGGTCGGTGAGATTTGCGGGGAAATGAAGGTATAAATGAAAGATGCTATTGGAAATAATTATCCAGTAATATCTTTGCTTTCGTAGATATTAGAAGCAGCATGATTAAACGACCTGAGGTGAAGTGGGATGAGAAGAACCCGTCATAATCCATTGAATCCATCTGCAGATGATTCTATCCGTACAGAGCAACAGGTACTCGGACAGTCATTACATAGATCACTTAACAGAAATATAGAGATGATTCGAAATGAGAGCGGTAATAGCCCGGATATTGTTATTCAGACATACTATTGGAATAACATAAGGGACAGCATTGCGGTCATATACACCACTGGGCTTGTCGATTCCCAAATCGTGTTAAGACATATTGTAGAACCATTGCAAGCAGAAGGACGACAGCTCCTTCATAAGGAAGCTGTATTGCCTGATGAAGATCGGCTTGATCAGGTAAAGGAAGTGTTAACGACAACAGAGGTTAAGGAAACGAATGAGCTGGAGAATATATATGACTTCTTATTGTCTGGCAGTACGGTAGTATTGCTGGATGGCTGTGCTACTGCGCTGATTGCCTCTTCTGCTGGAGGCGAGGAGCGTAGCGTCTCTGAGTCTTCGACGCAAACGGTCATCAGAGGGCCCCGGGATGCCTTCATAGAATCCATCGGGACCAATACGGCGTTAATTCGTCGGAGGATTAAAAGTCTTCATCTATGGCTTGAAATGTTTCGCTTGGGCAGGGTAACCGGCACACAAGTAGGTATGATGTATATTGATGGCATAGCCAACAAGGACATTGTCGCAGATGTCAGACGCAGGCTCACCAAGATCGATATTGATGGAATTCTGGAAAGTGGTTATGTCGAGGAACTAATTCAAGATAAGACCTTTACGCCATTCCCGACGGTGCAAAATACGGATCGACCCGACGTTGCAGCTGCAGCATTATTGGAGGGCCGAATTGTCATCTTGGTCGATGGGACGCCATTTGTCCTGATTTGTCCAACGCAGTTCATACAATTTTTTCAGGCCAGTGAGGACTACTATCAACGCTGGGATATCGCCTCCCTGATTCGCTTGCTACGATATTTTTCGTTCGTCATCTCTTTATTAGCTCCTTCAATCTATTTAGCAATCACTACCTATCATCATGAATTGATACCTACAGAGCTTATTGTCACCTTGGTGGCACAAAGGGAAGGTGTCCCACTGCCAGCTTTTGTGGAAGCCCTGATGATGGAGGTTATGTTTGAAGTCTTACGCGAGGCGGGTACGCGAATGGGGCGGGCCATTGGGTCTTCAATCTCCATCGTAGGTACGTTGGTTATCGGCCAAGCTGCCGTAGAAGCAGGTATCGTATCGGCTGCCATGGTTATTGTTGTAGCCTCTACAGCCATTGCGAATTTCGTATCTCCCTCTTTTAATATTGGCATATCTGCCCGCATACTGAGATTCCTCCTGATGGTGCTGGCGGCTACCTTTGGATTATATGGCGTGACTATTGGAATTATTGCCATTACCCTCCATATGTGTAGTCTGAGATCCTTTGGTGTTCCCTATCTAGGCTCAATAGCCCCATTCAGCAAGCATGATCAGCAGGATGTATTGATTCGTATGCCGCGATGGGCCATGCTGAAGCGTCCAGTATTTATGAAGCCAGTCAATAATGTTCGAACACGTCCAGAAGCTGACGATGAAGGAAGGCTATCATGAAAATATGGTTCAAGACGTGCTGCTGCATATGCTGTATGAGTCTGTTGCTGACCGGATGTTGGAACAAAAGGGAACTGAATGAGCTGGCTATTGTTGCCGGACTTGGAATTGACAAGATAGATGATCAGTATTCAGTCACCATACAGGTCATCAATCCGAGTGCGGTTGCTGGCTCCAAAACAGGAGGAAGTCTTGCTCCAGTAGCTACCTATACGATCAAGGGAAAATCTTTGTTTGAAGTATTTCGAAGAGTTACGCTCGTCTCACCTCGCCGCTTGTATGCCTCGCATCTACGCGTTGTAGTCATTGGAGAAGAGGCGGCAAGAGCTGGAATTGGACATATGCTGGATTATCTATCCCGCAATTATTTGTTTCGAACGGATTTTTATATCCTCGTTAGCAAGCAGACTCAGGCCGCTAACATCATGAGAACCTTGACGATCCTTGAGAAAATTCCCTCCAACAAATTGTATGCCTCATTAGAGGCGACAAGTAGAGCATGGGGTGCAACGGCTAAAGTTACTCTGGATGAACTGATCAATGAAATAGGGACGGTAGGAAAAGACCCGGTACTCGGCATAATCAGAATTGTAGGAGATAAGGAAATGGCTGGTCTGCAGGAGAACACGCAAAAAATTCAAGGTAATGTGCTACTCCAATATGATGGTATGGCTGTATTTCACAACGACAAACTGATAGGCTGGCTCAATGAAGAGGAAGGTAAGGCGTATAGCTATATAACCGACTCTATTAGGAGTACCGTGGAGGTCGTACCGTGTCCTCAAGGTGAAGGTACAGTAACGCTGAAAGTCCTGTCTGCTAAAAGCAAAATCAAGGGATTCGTAATAAACAATCAGCCAGTAGGTGCAATTGAGGTCAAGGCTCAGGCTGATGTGGGAGAGGTAAGCTGCAGCAGCCTGGATCTGACCCAGGAGGCAACGATACGACAGCTGGAAAAGGAGATGGAGAAGTATCTAAAGGAACAATTGGAGCATACCGTTCAAAAAGCTCAGGAAACGTTTCATACTGACTTTCTGGGTATGGGCAGCACCATTCATCGGGCCAATCCCAAGCAATGGAAGCTGTGGAAGGAGAATTGGGATCATCATTTTGAGCAGATGCAGATAAGTGTACATGTAGACGTTCAATTAAGAGGGATGGGCAGAACTACTAATACCTATGAGGTGAAGCAGTGATATGCGGGGCTTGTTTCTGGTAACTGTTGCAGTGGCTGCGGTTTTTCTACTGGAAAAACCGCATGTAAGCCGAATCGCGAACCGTAAGGATAAGGCCGTGTTCTATATCTTGCTAGGATGTGCTTTCGTTGCTGGGATGCTGCAATCGTTTGAGTTCGAGCTACCCAATCCTACAATGATTCTTACAACGATTTTCAAGCCGATCCATGAACAGATTCAGTTGCTTTTAAAGTGAAAGGGGCAAAAATCCGTTATGGAAACAGAGAAAATAAGCAGTCGGCAACTAACGATTTTGACGATTAACTTTACATTTGGTACGTCCATATTGGTTGTTGCCTCACTGCTAGCGATACAGGTGAAACAAGATGCCTGGATCTCATCTATCATTGGTATGCTGGTGAATATACTAATGGTTTCTTTGTATATTTTGCTCTTGAATATGTATCCGGGCCTGACCCTGGCACAAATGACAGAGGTCATTTTAGGCAAGTGGCTGGGAAAGGTCATTTCGATCCTGTATGTCCTTTTTTTCTTTCTTCTAACGGTCTATCTGATTAATTTAACGGCTAACTTTATTGTTACGACGATCTTCACAGATACTCCGTTAATCGCCATTCACATCACTTTTACTTTGGTTGTGGTCATGGCTGTTCGGTATGGGCTTGAGGTCTTCTCACGAGCAGCTGAGTTATTTGCACCATTTATATTTGTCTGCTTCTTGTTCATTTTTATTGCGTTAATTCCCCTTATTGATGTTACGAAAATTGAGCCTGTATTTGAGGCTGGTATTGGGCCTATTTTGTATACAGGGGTTCATTTTGCTTCCATTCAAGAGCTTGTGTGCTTCATGATGGTGGCTCCATTTATAAATCGGCCCAAGCAGATCCCGAAGGCTTTGCTGCTTGGGGCAGGAATTGGGGGGCTAATTATCGTCATGGTGACAACCATTTCTATGCTTGTACTTGGCCCTGATTTTTCGGCAAGAAACCTGTTCCCGGCCTTCGTGCTTGCTAAGAAGATCAGTCTGGGACAGTTTTTGCAGCGTGTGGAAATCATTATGTTGGCTATCTGGTTTTTGGGTGTATTCATCAAGACGACAGTATGTTTGTTTAGTACTGTGTTGAGCCTGGCACAGACGCTGAATATGAAAAATTATAAGTTATACACCTATCCGGTTGGTATTCTAATGGTTGTGTATACTTCGTTAGTCTATCCTAACGTTACAGCATACTTAGAGTTCCTGTTTGAAACGTGGTACTTGTACTCATACACGATGATGCTGGTGATTCCGCTGTTACTGCTTGTTATTGCACTGATACGGCACTGGATCAGGAAAGTGACTTGATACCACAGACATCCAAGCGGTGTTTTTTCATTAACAGGAGTAACCTCATTAATTCCCTGATCGATTCATGAACTCAAGGGCGTATTACAGAACCAGATGCTTAGGCATTCCGGTAGAGAGAATTTGACGCTATAATAAAGAACGAATTCCACGCCCACAGCAATGGAGGCTTCACAGCATGAATACCCCTGTTATTTTGAAATACAAGCTTCAAATGCCTGCTTTAAGGCCTAATCTGGTAAAAAGAGTCGCGTTGCATGCGCCTGTCCGTGGCTTATCTTCGCCAAAGCTAATACTGATTGTTGCTCCTGCCGGGAGTGGAAAGACGACGGCCATGGCCCAATATATGGAGATGAGCTCAGCGCGAACAACTTGGTATTCTCTAGGGGAGCACGATAACGACCTGCGCCGATTCTGGCGATACGTCGTACATGCGCTGGCTCCTTACCTCGCTGCCGGGGCTAGCGAGCGCTTGCTTCCACTGCTGGCCGAACATCAGGAGCACGCACTGCATCAATTTCTGGATCAATGCTTGAATGAACTATATGATGCGCCGGAGCCCGTAATGCTGGCACTTGATGATTACCATCTGATTACACGCCCCGAAATCCATGGAAGTCTTCACTATTGGCTGGAGCATCTGCCTTCATCTATACAAGTGATGCTCGCTTCACGGTTTGAACCCCCATTCGAAGGACTGCACAAATGGATCGTTCGTGGTGAAGTGAAGCGTATCAACGCAAAAGAACTGGCATTTACGATGCGAGATGCTGAACAGCTCTGTCAGTCTGTGCTGGAGGTTGCCCTGCCATCACAGTGGGTAGAAGCTCTGGTAGCGCGCACCGAGGGCTGGGCCGCAGGTCTGCAGCTTGCCTTGATGTCATTGCAGCAGCGAAGTAGTGATCAATGGTCTGCCTGGATTCACACAGGACATGTTGGACAGCAGCTTGAGGAGTATCTTTTTCAGGAGTTATGGAAGGGTCTCGATGAGCAGATGGGTACTTTTTTGCTAGAGACCTCTATTCTAAGAAAGTTCAATGCTGCATTGTGCGCCGATATTACTGGCCAGGGGAGCTGTAACAGCAAGCTGGCATTTCTGGAACGAAACGGTCTGTTTCTGGTGCACATTCAGCAAGACGAATACCGCTATCATCATCTGGTTCGTGAATTTTACGCCCGTATGCTGAAGCAGCAAGCTCCTGCGCGCTGGATTGAGCTGCATAGACAGGCTAGCCTGGTCCATGCTCAGATGGGCTTAAGCGAAGAGGCCATTGATCATGCCTTCATGGCTGAGGACTATGAGCTGGCTGCTTCGCTGCTCGACAGGCATCTGCATGAGCTGGTTACGCGTGGGGAGTTCACGCTGCTGCAGAATGATTTTGCCCGTTTTCCAGCATCCTTTGCGTTGCCGCCGCGACTGCAGCTGGTCAATGCATTTGTGCATTTGTTCATGGGGCAGCGGCAGGTGACGCAGAGCTTGATAGAGCAACTGGAGCAGGGATTAATGGGTCACTCACAACAGGTCGAGCCAGAATGGCTGAGTGGTTTGTTTTTTGTGAAGGCTAATGACGCATTCTATTCGGGGCAGTTCGAGGAATGGTTCCAGTTCGCCGATTCTATCCCTGATCGATTGCCGAAGGACCCGGTATTTTATGATTTTAATTATAACTTCAATCAACCGCTTGTAAGAAATACGACATTTGGCCTGAAGGGTGTAATTACGCCTACTACAGCAGAGGTCGGGGAGCGTATCTGTTCCATTCTGAGCCGCAATGGCTGGTCAGAGTCATTAATGTGTCAATATGTCATCCAATCTCTTGCGGAGGGCTACTATGAATGGAACGAGCTGGATCGGTGTGATGAGTTCCTGAGCAGACTGATTGCAGATGGGAGATATTTGGAGGTGCCGGGCTTGTATGTGCCTGTGCGGATCATGATGGCGAAGCGTCGACTGGCGGCAGGTGAGCCTGCAGCAGCCCGGATTATTATTCAGGAAAGTATGCAGCGTCTAGACCCTGCAACAGACGGCCATTGGTATAGAGCACTGCGGGCTTACCTTGTGGAGCTGCTTCTGGGTGAAGGAGAGAATCTGGCAGCAAGCAGAGAACAGCTTCAGAGCCAAGAGGATTCAGCGTCTCACCGCGTCCACCTGGGGAACGTTCAAGAGACGGTGACACTGGCGCGCTTGCATATGGCTAATGGGCAGGGAGAGAACGCGCGTGCCCTGCTGACCACACTGAGGTTGCAAGCGGAAGAAGTGAGAATGGTCAATATCATTGCTCTGACGATGGTGCTCCAAGCGAAGGCGGAATATATTCGTGGCAGGAAAAAAGAAGCTGTAGAAAGACTTAATGAGGCCTTGTTGCTCGTCCTGCCTTTCCGATATATTCGTACGTTTATAGATGAAGGAAAGTGGATGAGAGAGCTGCTGCAAGAGATTGCTACTGCGGTATCTCCAGACCAGCAATCGGCTCTGAAGGAATATATCAACATGCTATTGGCGGCAATGCAGCCCCAGGCAGAGTGGGGAAAGTCCATTCCTAACTCTTATGCTGGCATGGATTCTCTTAGCGCGCAAGAGCTGGAGGTGGTTCGGCTGTTGCATAGCGGCTGCACGAACCAGGAGATTGCTCATCAGATGGGCCTGACGCTGGGGACAATAAAGGTCTATCTGAACCGGATCTATAGCAAGCTGGGTGTTCGTTCACGCACACAGGCTGTTCTGGCTACCTCGAATAGTATCCAAGCTAGCCGCACGAGGTAAGAGGAAGCAGAAGACTAATGAACCCGGAGATTAACAAATCAGAAATGAATGAACGAGAGGATTAATAAATCAGAAGACTAGGGCGCTAGAAGACTGATAAATCTGAAGACTAATGATCCAGAAGACTGATAAATAGAGATTAATGCATGAGATGAAGCTCCTAAACCAGGGGGCTTCTTTTTTTGCAGAACAGTTAACTTTGGTTAGTATTCCCTCATACTCGATTGTGCTAGTATGTCGATACGGCTGGTAGCGTTGACGACCTGGCTTCATTTCGTCGTTCGTCTACAGCTACTGAACTACCAAGAAGGGGAGGTTGCATTGCAAGTATTTCGAAAACTAGGCTGTGTGCTGCTCGTCATGTTGCTTGCCATGCCACAACTGGCGCCAAACGCACAGGCTGCGGACTCCATTTTTCCTACAGGAGTGAAGGCAGTCGGTGCAGGGTACCTGCACTCTCTGCTCATTGCAGAGGATGGTACAGTGTGGGCTTGGGGAGACAACTCCGCTGGCGCGCTTGGAGATGGTACATCGACCAGTCACTATCGACCGGTGCTGGTGACCAAGAGAGACGGTGCACCACTATCGAACGCAAAGGCTGTCTACGGAGGCGGATATTACTCTGTAGCCTTGCTAGAGAATGGCACCGTCTGGGCTTGGGGAAAGGGTAGCACTGGAACTCTAGGGAACGGTTCTCTTGAAGATTTGTCCCAAGCCGTTCAGGTGATGCAGTCCGACGGGTCACCATTGACACAGGTACAGAGTATAGCCGCAGGTTATAGCCATGTGCTTGCCCTCAAAACGGATGGCACGGTATGGGGCTGGGGAAGCAACGGCTCGAATACGTTGTCGGACTCGTGGGATAGCATGTATTCACGAGCTATTCAGATCAAAGCGTCGAGCAGCACTTACCTCACAGGTGTGAAGGAGGTCGCGGTCGGCGATTATCACTCCATGCTGCTCAAGCAGGATGGAACCGTCTGGGCATGGGGACATAATGGACTATCCCAGCTCGGGAATGGACATTCGAGCAATGGATCGGCCTATCCAGTTCAGGTAATGGACAGCTCCGATCAACCGCTTGATGCTGTCAGAAGCATCGTGGGTCACCGTTTAGGCGGTCTAGCCCTCCGTGATGATGGGACAGTATGGAGCTGGGGCTACAATGAGAACTTCAATCTGGGCATAGGCTCGGGAGTCACTAGCAGCAATTAGGCGATACAGGTGCTGCAATCCGGTTCGATTCCGCTCACAAATGTGGTCCGCATTTCGGGTGGCGGACGTCTTAGTATGGCCCAGAAGGCGGATGGGACAGTATGGTGGTGGGGGATGCAGAACCGGAACCTGCAGATGGCAGGCAGTCTTATTAGTGACATAGCCGATTTTTCTGCAGGTGATAATCATGGTCTGGTCCTGAAGAACGATGGCACTGTGTGGGGAGCGGGCTGGACTGCTTATGGAGAATTAGGAATCCCCTCGAATTCCCCGAATCGCTATCTAACACAGGCGATTCAGGTCTATCCGGCGCGCTCTGTCATAAGTGCTACGCCTAACCGAATCGATGCAGACGGGTTCAGTCAAGCGAGGATTACTGTCACCCTTCGTAATGGTGTCAATAATCTGCTGGGTTCCAGTGAAGGCATGGTGCAGCTCAGCTCTACGCTCGGGCAGCTAGGAGCAGTCACTGATCATGGTGACGGCACATACACAGCAGAGCTGACCGCGCCTATGATATCGGGCAATGCTGTGATCACCGGCACGCTGAATGGCTATCCTTTAGCATCCAGCGCAACAGTCGTCCTGAATGCATTGGCCCCTTCGGCAGCACTTTCGACCTTGAATGCAAGTCCGGCGATCGTGACGGCAGATGGCAGCAGTGAGTCTACACTTACGGTGCAGCTAAAGGATACCAACGGTAATCCGATCACTACGGGCGGACGGACGGTTCGGTTCAGCACGACAAATGGTACATTGAGCAGCGTAAGAGACATGGGCAACGGTACGTATGTATCTCAACTGCGGTCGCCGACAAGAACAGGAGAAGCTATAGTCACGGCGACGGTTGACGGCGTGTCCTTGCAGCAGCAAGCGAGGCTGCAATTTGTTCCAGGTGCTTTTTCTGCTGCGGTGTCTACTCTAAATACCAGTGCTACGACATTGACCGCAGATGGCAGCAGTGAGTCCACCATTACCTTGCAGCTGAAGGATGCCAATGGCAATTCGATTACTACGGGAGGGCGTACAGTCCGCATAAGCACAACAAGCGGTACTGCCGGCATCGTAAGAGATCTGGGAAATGGGACGTACACAGCACAGCTACGGTCACCAACCCAGAGTGGTACGGCTGTAGTCACGGCTACAGTAGACCATACAGCGATTCAGCAGACAGCAACGATTCACTTCGTTCCTGGTCCTGCATCTGCCGAGACCTCAGAGCTTATTGTGCCTCAGACTTCCATGGTCGCTGGAGAGGGTAGTCAGCAGGTTCGCGTACAACTGAAGGATGCTCACGGCAATGAACTTACGTCCGCCGGGGATGTTGTCAGACTGGAATACGGTCTTGGTACCTTCACGCAGGTAACCGCACTCGGTAATGGTAGCTACGCGGCATCCCTGAATGCAGGCACAATTGTAGGTAGTGATGCGATCAAAGCCACCGTGAATGGTATCATGTTGCAGTCCTCAACGATTGTTCATATCGTTCCGGGAGAGACATCCAGAGAACGGTCTGAATTCAAGGCAACCACAGGCTCGATCGTCGCTAATGGAAGTAGCCAGACAACCATAACACTGCGGACTATTGATCGTTATGGTAATCCACGGACTTCGTCAGCTGGTACCGTGAGCATGAGCACTACAGCAGGCTTCTTGTCCAACGTAACGGACCTGGGGAATGGTCAATACACGGCAACCTTGCGTTCTGCAAATAAGACTGGAATTGCTGTGGTGTCAGCAAGACTGGCTGACACGACCTTCCAGCAGACGGTCGAAGTAGCCTTTGTCGCAGGAGCAGCTGCTGCATCGAGGTCGACGCTAACCGCTGCCGAGAATAGGCTGATCGCGGGTAGTGGTAGTACGGAATTAACAGTACAGCTGCTAGACCTGCATGGCAATCCGTTATCCAGTGGCGGGGATCAGGTTGTCTTTCAGACCACAAGCGGTACGATTGATCAGGTCCAGGATCACGGGAATGGCCAATATAGTGCTGTGTTCACAGCACCCGAGGCTGTAGGTATATCTTCAATAGAGGCTATGGTGAATGGTAGCAAGCTGCAGGAAAGGCTCTCCATTCGCATATTACCAGGAATGGTGTCAACAGATCGTTCTGCCATCGAGTCCTTGCATCCTGAGATTGTAGCAAACGGTCTCAGTCAGAGCCTGATTACAGTTCGCTTGAAGGATGATTACGGCAATGCACTAGATGCAGGCGGGGACCAGGTGGTCTTCAATACGACAGCAGGTATACTTGGGAACACCGTGGACAACGGTGACGGCAGCTATTCGGTTCTATTATGGTCCAGTACGCTAGCAGGTAGAGCTGTCATATCGGCAAGGGTTAACGGTACAAGTCTTACAGCGTCTACAGCAGTAGAATTTATACCTGGTCCTGCATCTGCGACGGCTTCACTGCTTCGTACAGACCGGGGGGCTCTTACGGCCGATGGTGTGGATACGACAACGGTAACGGTGCAGCTAATGGATGCCTTCGGCAACGCGATTACAGCTGGCGGAGATGACGTTACCATGAGGAGTAGCACAGGAGTACTGGGCCCGATCACGGACCATGGTGATGGCACGTATACAGCGGAGCTGACAGCAGGGACAACTTCTGGTACTGCTACACTTTTGGCTTCTGTGAACGGAGAGTCCGTGCTGGAGCAGGGAAAGGTACAGTTGCTACCTGGTCCGGCAGTTGCTAAGACCTCGACCTTTGCAGTCTCAAGGACTTCGGCGACGGCAGATGGAAGCGACGCTATTACTGTGACGGTTCAGACAAGAGATCAGTATGGCAATGACCTGATTGAAGAAGTGACCGATCTTAGCCTGCAGCTGTCTTCGACACAGGGCACAATAAATGAACTGAAATATTCCGGACAAGGGCGCTATACAGCAGATCTGAGGTCTAGTAAGACAGGAGAGGCTGTCATTAGCGCTACGATGAATGGAATGGAGCTGATGAATGCTCCAATAACGGTGAATTTTGAAGCAGGAAAGCCTTCAGCTACATCATCGACCCTGGAGATTGAACAAGGCACGCTGATAGCTAATGGTAGAGAGACTGCACGGATTACACTACAGCTCAAGGATGCTACAGGCCATATAATTACTGATGAAATGGATGCATCGTTGCTTCGTCTGGAGTCTTCCTTGGGAATCTTGTCCCCGTTAGTCTATGTGGGAGAGGGGAGGTATACGGCGGAACTTCGTTCAACGAAGTCGGGCACTGCTCATCTTAGAGCATTTATGGATAGCACTGAATTAAAGGCTTCCGCCCAGGTCGATTGGCTCCCGGGCCCTCCACTAGCCTCCGCATCAGAGATATTGGTCTCTCAGAGGGTGCTACCTGCCAATGGCACAGCGACAGCTCGAGTGACAGTTCAGCTCATGGATGCTTATGGGAATCCGACGGCCAATGCTGAGGGCGTGAGCATTGAGGCCTCTCTAGGTACCGTGACGGAAGTAACTTACGGTGAATCGGAAGAGGCTATGACCGGGCTGTATAAGTTCGATATTCGCTCGACGGAGCCAGGTACTGCAGATGTCCGTGTGCTGATGAATGGAGAACAGATCTTTGCCCCGTTACAGGTCACCTTCACTGACGGCATGTGGTTCAACCCTTCTTCCTATCGTATTCAGGTGGGGGAGGCGGCTCAGACCGTCGTTGAGGTCACCTATGGACAGGAGAATTTCATCCACGATCAGACCGATGCTACACAATTTCGCTATGACGACAATATGCTTCGCATAGGTCAGGGATCGGATGGCAGATGGTACATGACGGGACTGCGAACCGGACAGACGGTTATTGAGGCCGTCTATGGGGGAGACAGAGGAACGCTGAGAGCCAGTGCTCCAGTCACAGTCTATGCACTGCCTGTACGACTGCAATTGGATGCTACACGCTATCAGGTCAAAGAAGGAGAGTATGGGCAGCTACATGTGACAGTTCATTATTCGAATGGAACCGAAGAAGACGTCACCTCAAGAGCGCTATATCATTTTAAGGATGATAGCTTTGCAGCTGTAGATGTTCAGGGACGCGTGCTGGGCATTCGGCCAGGAATGACGGAGCTGATCGTAAGCTACGAGGGGCTGGAGGCTACTGCGGATGTTATAGTTCTGACACGACAAGCGAATGAGCCGCCGAGTTCAGGCGGTGGTGACGGTAGCTCAGGTGGATCAGACGGTGGTTCCGCTCCGGGGAGAGGCTCAGGAAGCGCGAACGTAGATATGAATCCGGGCTCACTGCCTCCAACGGTCATTCAAGGGCAATCCATTGACCTCCAATTGCTACAGGATGGACAACTGCATCAGCAGGTCACACTGACAGCTGAGCAGATTGCTTCAGGGAAAATCACAGTGAAGATGACAGACAGCGCCAACGTATGGGGCGTGTTGATGGAGAAGAACACCCTGGCACGTCTACTTGTGCAAAATCCTGCTCTGGTGCTGGAATGGCATACACCCGTAGGAGTACTGGAGGTTCCTGTTGTGGAATTGAGTGAGGCGGCTAGAGCAACCACGGTCGATTCCATTCGTCTTACCTTGCAACTAGCTGATGAAGAAGAGCATGTACTTCTCAAGGATGCAGCTAACGGTGTAGGGGCAGTGATACGCGAGCATCCATTCACTGTAAGTCTCATCGGACAGCAAGGGAAAGGCGAAGAACAGCTGCTTGCTTTGCGTGCTCAGTCCATATTGTTCTCTGTGAGCACATGGGCAGACATGTCCGATCCGTACTGGACGGCAGCCGTCTATGATCCACACGTTGGATACTTCCGGTATGTCCCGTCTAAGCTTGTTCTACCAGGCACCGTCCAGCTTCGTCTTGCAACTGGCAAGCACTATACCTTGCTGGAGAATCACCCATCCTTCACGGATATGAAGGGGCACTGGGCGGAGCAAGCAGTGGAACTGCTTGCAAGTAAACTGATAGTGCAAGGCCGTGGAACAGGACGATTCGAGCCGGAACAGCCCGTCACACGGGCCGAGTTGGTCGCAATGCTGGACAGAATGCTTCATCCTGCTGACGATCACGACGAAGTCTCTTTTGCGAATGAGGGTGAAGAATGGTACGAAGCCGTGATGCGAAAGGCCAGCCTTGCAGGTTGGGTACGAGGCTATGAGGATGGAAGCTTGCGTCCCCAAGCTACGGTATCACGTCAGGAAATGATGGTTATGATCGCCAGAGCCATTCCATCAGCAGAGCAGGGCGAGCGTGAGGAGTCAACGGAGCAGGGTTTTTACGCGAAGCAAGGGAAAGCGATGCTGGGGAAGGGATTGAATGTTCAGGATTATGCTGATATTGCAGGGTGGGCTCAGGCTGATATAGCTAGACTCTCGATGCACGGTCTTCTCATAGGTGATCAGGAAAGTCGATTGTATCCTCAGCGTAACGCAACTCGTGCCGAGACGGCGTCGATACTCGCCCGAATCATGCAGCAGCAATGATATTGCAACAATCGCAGTAATTACAGTTATGGGAAATCAGCAGGCACAACTTGCCTGCTGATTTTTTTTGTGCAGAAAAGCTTGACTTGTAATGCGTTACAGAAATTATAGTGGGTGTACATTCACTCAACTGCTTTAGTTGGGGCAATCAAAGGAGCTAATGGAAGATGAACAATGCGGATCAAAGGATTGTATTTATAGATGTGGACGGGACGCTCGTCACTGATGATGGCTATGTACCCGAGTCGGCCCAGCTTGCTTGTAAAAAGGCCAGAGAAAATGGTCACATCCTGCTTCTGTGCACAGGTCGCTCAAAGGCTGAAATCTATGACGAGATATGGGATGTCGGGTTCGACGGAATTATCGGTGCTGGAGGCGGATTTGTAGAGTATCAGGGGGAGATGCTCTATCATAAAAAGGTGCAGCCAGAGGATGTGCAGCATATGGTGCGTTTCTTCAATGAACACGGCATAGATTTCTATCTGGAATCGAATTCTGCCCTCTATGCAAGCCGCAATCTGCGCTCTCATTTGGAGCGGAGAATTTATGGAGATGTTGACAATGATCCTGTGGCCAGAGAGAAGATGGAGCGTTCACCACATCCTTTCATCACGGGACTGACGTATGGTGAGGCTGATCTCTGCAAGGATGACGTCAATAAGGTATGCTTTCTGGAAAGCGAGGTTCCTTTTAGCCGAATCAAGGAGGAATTCCAGGGCAAATTCGAGGTCATTCAATGCACCGTTCCGGCCTTCGGCAGAGATAGCGGGGAAATGATGATTCCAGGCATTCACAAGGCCGTAGCCATTGAATATCTGCTGGAGCATCTGAAAATGTCCAGAGATACAACCATTGCTATTGGGGATGGCATGAATGATGCAGAGATGCTGGAATTCTGTGCTGTCGGGATTGCTATGGGCAATGCAAAGCCAGGATTAATAGGCCTTGCTGATCATGTAACGGATAGCGTAGAGAACGATGGGCTTTATAAGAGCTTTGTGCATTTTGGATTAGTAACAGAATGACGCTTGGTTACACCTGCATGGTAAGTATGCACGGCAAGCTCAAGGCGGGCATTTCGCCTCTCTGGGATTTCACTGCGGTCGGTTAACGCCTACTTTCCCTAGATCATTCAACATGAGATCAGATTCGGTCAAGGTACTTGGCTATTCTCCAGGCTATCATTAGACAAAGTCACTCGGATAATGTCACTTGGATAGACAAAGTCAGCGGAGCTACAAGCGTCCGCTGACTTTTTTGCTTCATAGATATTCATTTACACATGTATCTATGAGCTCCACTTACTTCAACAAACCCGACTCTCGCACGGAGCCCAGGAAACGCCCGAATTCCTCAATGTTCAGCTGCTGTGCTGCATCAGATAATGCAACGGCAGGGTTCGGATGCACCTCGACCATAACGCCGTCTGCTCCGGCAGCCAATGCTGCCTTGGCACATGGAGCCAGAATGTCCTTGCGGCCAGTGGAGTGAGTAACGTCCACCAGTACAGGGAGGTGAGTCTCCTGCTTCAGAATCGGCACAGCCGAGATGTCGAGCGTGTTGCGGGTAGCCTTCTCATAGGTCCGAATACCGCGTTCAATCAGCATGACCTGCTTGTTGCCCCGTGAGACGATGTATTCTGCTGCATGAATGAATTCATCAATTGTTGCCGCCAGACCACGCTTAAGCAGAATAGGGAGATTACTGTCCCCAGCAGCCTTCAGTAGCTCGAAATTCTGCATATTGCGTGCACCGATCTGAATGACATCAATATAGTCAGCGGCGAGCTCGATATGAGCCGGGTGGACAATCTCGCTAATTGTCTTCAGACCGAACTCCTCGGACACTTGCTTTAGAATCTTAAGCCCTTCAATACCCAGCCCCTGGAAATCATATGGGGAAGTACGAGGCTTAAAGGCACCACCACGCATAACCGTCATGCCCGCCTGCTTCAATGCAGCCGCAACCTCTCGCACCTGTTCGAGACTCTCAACGGAGCACGGTCCTGCGATCATGATCGGACTACCTGCACCTACCTGCACATCTCCAATGGACACGATGGTGTCTTCCTTTTGATTTTTACGGCTAACGAGCAGTTGCTTCTTGTGCTGGTCTTCCTGCAGGTGAAGGGAGGCCTGGAAAATCTGCTTGAACAGCTGCTTGACGGTATCGTTATGGAAAGGCCCAGTATTGGCGGCGACCAGTTCCTCCAGCATGTCCTTCTCACGAACGGGATCGAACTTGGGAACACCCTGCTTTTCCTTGAGTTGTCCAATTTCCTGGACCAGTGCTGCACGTTCTGATAATAGCTTCAGTAGCTCATGGTTAATCTCATTCAACTTGTCTCTTAATTGCTCCAAACTCATCGTTTCCTTCACTCCTCTGATTATAATTGGATTTGACTGGTATTTACTCCTGCGATCGCTTGCTGTAAATAGCCTGTTTGTCTGTAAAAAAATATGCAAAAAAGGCCCCCCGTCGCAAGGGACGAGGAGCCGTGGTACCACCCTTATTAGAAACAGCAAAGCATGCGCATCAATATGCAAATTGCAAGTGCCATCTCTCACTTCAGCCTTGTAACGTAAGGGATACGGATTGTCCTACTGGCTGCTATACATATTCAGCCCTTCAGCAATCGGCTCGGGAGTGAACTTCGGCGGGGTGCTCTCTCGGGTACTTTCAGTCCATGGTACCTCGTCCCTGTAACGAACATATTCCGCTTACTCTCTCCGTCATTGCCTTGTCTTATGAATTGAGTCCATATTAGCACGCTAACATGGATGTGACAAGATGCTAAAGTGATGCTTGGCAACCTAGACGCTTTAGTGTGGCGAATGGTGTGAGTGGATATTTAAGATTCATTCAAGGTTCATCCTCTAGACTTGGAGTATAGCAAATGGCTTGCAGCCCATTCCAAAGGAGGACTTTTACAGTGAAAAATATGATTCAAAGATTTGCTCTAGCGGCACTTGCCCTAATATTATTCGTTGCAACCATCAGCTGGATTGGTCATGACACCATATCCAGTGCTGAGGCGGAGGAGAGTGCCAGCTCTACTCCCGAATACGCATCTCTGTTCGAAGGGGATCGAATCATTAACGTGAACGTGACCATCGACGACGCAGATTGGGAGAGCATTCTGGCAAGTCCATTGGACAAGGAATACAAGAGCGTCAGTGCCGAGGTGGATGGTCATCAACTGGATCATGTGGGGTTCTCCACGAAGGGAAATATGACCCTAAGATCTGTAGCTTCCATGGAGGATTCGGATCGTTATAGCTTCCGGTTGAAATTTGACAAATATGACAAGACTCAGACCTTACTCGGCCTGGATAAAATGGTACTGAACAACAATTACTCAGATCCGTCATACCTGCGGGAATATTTACACTATGAGGCGCTGAGAAGCATTGGTCTGGACGTTCCGATGACAACGTTCGTGAACCTGTATGTTAACGGCGAGCTGTTTGGATTCTACACAGGTGTAGAATCTGTAGACGAGAGCTATCTGGAACGCAACTACGGGGAGGATTACGAAGAAGGCATTTTGTATGATACTGACGAGAAGAGCTATTTGCAGACGGAGGAGAACGGCGAGTACAGCACTTTGACCGAGGATCTGGGTACAGATGAGAATAAGGCTAGGCTTAAGAACTTCATTCAGGTGCTGAACGATATGCCAGAAGGTAAGAAAGGGGAGATTGAGAGTGTGTTGGATGTGGACTCCGCGTTGAAGTATATTGCTGGCAACGTGGTATTAGGCAATTATGACAGCTATAACGGGGATAAAGGACACAATTATATGCTGTATGGTGATGCCAATGGCAAGTTCACGGTCATTCCGTGGGACTTCAATATGTCCTTTAATGGCTATGGTGGAGGTAGAGGAGGCACGAGCAGTGACTCTGGGGCTAGTGGTAATACGAATGCGACGAACGTATCCATCGAGGAGCCTGTGCTCGGGATCAGCATGGACAAGGTGCCAATGATTAATAACCTGCTGGCGGTGCCCGAGTATAAGGCTCAATATCTTGAATATGTGAATCAGTTAGTTGATTACCTGGAGAGTATTGAAGGCAGAATCACCGAATTGAGTGATCTCATTCGTCCTTCTGTCGAGGCGGACCCTACGAAGTTCTATACGATGGAGCAATTTGAATCCAATATAGCCTACTCTGCTGTAGGAGATATGGGGGATATGAAAGGTGGTAGCGTGCCCCCATCTGACGGATCTCAGGGGATGACTCCTCCCGATGGGACGGTGCCAACTGAGGATGCTGGAAATATGGTCTCATCTAGTGGGGGAGCCTCGTCTGATGGACAGCCAGGAATGACACCACCGGAGGATTTCACGCCACCAGACGGTGCGATGGCTCCTCCAGCTAGACCGGATGGTACTGCTGGAGGAGAGAATGGGAATAGACCCTCTGGCAATGGAGGCGATCGTGGCAGCATGGGACTGATGGCATCCGGCTCCATTACCAGCTTTGCACTGAATCGACTAGCTAATCTGCAGGAGCAGCTGGGTAGGGAAGTGGTCTCGCTTCCAGCAGCGATGAATACTGATGCTGCAAGCGTGACCTCAGACTAGTATTTTGACTGGATACGATTTCTTGTCTGAATGATCTGCAGAGATCCGTGGTTAGCGGAAAGCGGGGAAGCCCTAGAGAAACGGAGTGTCCACCTTAAGCTTGCTGTTGATCAGCTTTTCAACTTCGTTCGAAAGAACAGCAAGCTTAACAATGGTTGACAGGGCTCCCCGCTTGCAGCGGCTCTACACTATCTTTGCTTCTGTCAAGGCATTAATTCCCACGCTCTCAAGGTGGAGCAGTTGCAGTAGATTGATAGCTATGCATGAAACAGCCGGGAACAGCTCCGCGAAGTAGGAGCTATTCCCGGCTGTTGTTGTTGATACACGTCTGTTCATTCATAACGAATGATCGCGGAACAAACGAAAGCTCTAAGCAGAGCTATGTGATTCCAAGAGACATTATGCGCTATAATACATGCATGGATTGTGAGAAAGGAATGTATGCATGAAGAAGATCATTGTCATCGGTGCGGGTATTCTGGGGGCCTCAACAGCCTATCAGCTTGCAAAATCGGGAGGAGAGGTCCTGATCGTGGATCGTAAGGACCCTGGACAGGCTACGGATGCGGCAGCAGGCATCCTATGTCCGTGGATATCGCAGCGACGTAACCAGGCTTGGTACAAGCTGGCCAAGGAGGGGGCACGCTTTTATCCTCAACTGATCGCAGAGCTTACCCATGAAGGGGAGTCAGATACGGGCTATGCTCAAGTAGGGGCACTTAGCATTCACTACGATGAGGATAAGCTTGCGAAGCTGGAGGAGCGCGCACAGCAGAGGAGGGCTGATGCACCTGAGATGGGGGAGATTACCAGACTATCGCAGTCGGAGACGCGGGATGCTTTTCCACTGCTGGCTGAAGAATATCACTCTGTTCTCATTAGTGGGGCGGCACGTGTCGACGGTCGTGCACTGCGAGATGCCTTGCTTCGTTCCGCTCATCGCCATGGGGCACGGCTCGTGCAAGGGAGTGCCGAGCTACAGTATCAGGGAGATTGTGTAACTGGAGTTGTCGTCAGGGATGTAACTGGGCACGCCAACAATCCGGACAATAGTAGAGAAGATGAGACGGTCATTACATATGCAGCAGATGAGGTTGTCGTGTGTGCGGGAGCGTGGGCTAGTCAGCTGCTGGAGCCACTGGGACTAGACTTCCAGGTGCATTACCAGAAGGCGCAGATCCTACATCTGCAGACGACGAACATTGGCGATACGGGTAGCTGGCCTGTAGTCATACCGCCTTCGGATCAATATCTGCTGACATTCGATCAGCAACGGGTCGTGATGGGAGCAACACACGAAAATGATATTGAAGGCTATGATACCAGCGTGACTGCTGGCGGAATGCAGGAGGTGCTGAATAAAGGCTTGGCCGTGGCCCCTGGTCTTGCTGATAGTACGCTGCTGGAAGTAAGGGTGGGATTCCGTCCATTCACGCCTGGCTTTCTGCCTGTGCTTGGAGCGGTTCCCGGCTGGAAGGGCCTGTTTGCAGCAAATGGACTTGGAGCCTCCGGCTTGACAGTAGGACCTTATGTGGGAAATCAATTGGCGAAGCTGGTGCTCGGTATGGAAACGGATATTGATCTTCAGCATTACGATCTGCAGCAGGCCATGAGTATACGGGATTAAGTCTGTTAGCCATAAGTTAAATCTTCATGGATGAGAGGGACTGGGGACGGATTGGGGACAAAATTTTTCTAGTTTGTCCGCTGCGTCTTCAGCCAGTTTTTTTGTTATGTGAGAATAGATGTTTGCAGTTGTTTGGAAATCAGCGTGTCCGTGTCGTTCTTGAATCACCTTTAGACTTACCCAAGGCAACCGGATTAAAAACCGCAACCGAGAAGGCTGAACAGACAAGTCTTGGCACTTGGTATCGGGTAGTGGTCGGTAGTGTCCAGACGATGATGCGAGATAAGCGGCTGCAGCAGTTCGCGGCTAATCACTTCGATACGATCATCATTGACGAGGCTCACCACTGTATATCGGATAGCTATCAGCGGGTGCTGCGACATTTTGACGGTGCGAATGTGTTGGGAGTGACGGCCACGCCAGATCGTGGCGACATGCGGAACCTGGGCAGCTACTTCGATAGCTTAGCATATGAGTACACGTTGCCCAAAGCCATTAAAGCGGGTTATCTGAGCCCAATCACGGCAATGACCATACCTCTGAAGCTAGACCTGTCGACAGTCGGGCAGCAGGCCGGGGACTTTAAGTCACAGGACCTGGGCACTGCATTGGATCCATACTTGGAGTCCATTGCTGCTGAAATGTGGAAGGCTGCGAAGGACCGGAAGATTGTCGTATTCCTGCCGCTGGTCAAGACGTCGCAAAAATTTACTTCTATATTAAGTGAAATAGGCTTCAAGGCTGCTGAGGTTAACGGGGAGTCACAGAACCAATCAGAGATATTAGAGGACTTTGATAGCGGTAAATATAACGTCCTTTGCAATTCCATGCTTCTGACGGAAGGCTGGGATTGTCCTAGCGTGGATTGTGTTGTGGTGCTGCGGCCGACGAAGGTCCGTAGCTTGTATAGCCAGATGGTCGGGCGTGGTACCCGGCTATTCCCAGGCAAGATGAGCTCCTGCTACTGGACTTCCTTTGGCATACAGAACGGCATGAATTGTGTCATCCGGCTCACCTTATCGCAGAGAATGAAGAGATTGCCAAGGCCATGACTAAGCAGATTGAAGAGGCAGGTATTGCCCTTGATCTGGAACAGGTCGAGAAGACGGCAGCTGAGGACGTCATTGCCCAACGTGAGGAAGCACTAGCGAAGCAGCTCGAAGAGATGAAGCGCCGTAAGCGTGCACTGGTGGACCCGCTGCAATTCGAAATGAGTATTCAGGCTGAGGACCTTGCTGGATACGTTCCTTCATTTGGCTGGGAAATGGCCCCGCCGTCAGATAAACAGGTTAAGACTCTGGAGAAGCTGGGAATCTTGCCAGAATCCATAGACAATGCAGGCAAGGCAACGAAACTGCTGGAGCGTTTGGACAAGCGACGCGAAGAAGGACTGACCACTCCAAAGCAGATTCGCTTCTTGGAGCAGCGCGGCTTCGAGCATGTAGGTACATGGGAGTTTGAATCGGCCAAGAAGATGATTGACCGCATTGCCGGCAATGGATGGCGGGTACCGGATGGTGTTGATCCTAAGACTTATCGTGGGAAATAAGCTGAAAGGAATTGAAAGAGAAAATCAATCCAATAGCAAGAACTATTGGATTGAAAGAATGTTATGACAAAAAATCTGCCTCAGTGATATCAAATGGTACTGGGAGGTCGAAAGTGATGTCCCATTTTTTGCAAGCACCTAATAAGCAAGCCTTTGCTCCAACTATTACTTTTCTATCATCATCACTTAATTTCAAGCAAACTTCAACTTTTGTACCGTTATTAACCTTACCGCTGACACACGCATCTCTCGCGTCTGCTTTCAGTGTTATGCTGCCTATTTTTACACCTGAAAAATAAATGCTGCAGTTGATATTAACAGGATTAACATCTCCAGTGAGTTTGAAATTAATAGGATCTAAATTATATTCTGCTGTCCATGTTATTACCATCTGTTCAGGTTTCAATTGGGTATTTGTAAAATGGCTGTTCCCGATCAAAGAGGGAAGCAAGTATTACGACGGAGAGTGGAAAATCACGAAGCCGGATACGCACAACATGAATAAGCTGCCGTTCGATATCATGACCGAACTTGGTTATTGGACTGATGATGCCATTGTTGCAAGTGAGATCATAGAAAAGTTTTGGGCTGACGTTCCTGGGATCTATATCAAGATTGAGGAGCTGTAGTATGGACTACAAAGCATTCTTCTGGGGCATGTTTCTGTGGACGCAGGCCGTGAATGAGAATGCGAAGAAGTACGGCATGCAGGCACCTGAGTTTTGGCAATGGGTTGCTGATTCCTGTGGAGCGATCTTCCGGAAGTACGAGGATAACCGACTGGCTGTCAAACAGATGGTCATGCTTGTGGAGTGGCTTGAAGAAGTTTACGAGAAGCAGGTGAGAGGATCGTGAAATATAGCATTCCGAAACGCGAGAATGAGCTGCGTGCTTCTGGACCTTCGCCCGTCATTGTGACACAGCTGACGCCTGAAGAGCTTGCGGAAGTCAGACGGAAGTACCCAGCAAACAATAAGGACAAAAGCTTTCAGAAGCCAATTGAGATAAAACCGAGACCTAAGGGGGAAGAGGATATGCCAAGAGGACGTAAAAAGGCAGAGAGTACACTGCCACTTCGTGAGAAAGCAGTTACTGAACAGAAGTCTGTGAGCCAAGAGCTATTGGATAAAGCGATTGAAGAGATTGAGCGTTTGATGGCACAGCTTCAAACAGCTGACACCGAGATTAAGAGGCTGACAATGGCAGTCATTGAGACTGAGAACGAACGTGATAGTTTCAGGACTGAACTTGCAGAAGCGCGTGAGGCACGACTTGAATATAAACGTATGTTCGAGGGAAGTTACGAGTTGGGACAGAATCAGATAGCCAAAATCTCTGAACATCTGAACCGAATCAAAGACTTGGAGGCTGAGCGCGACGGGTTAATCACTGAGGTTAACCAGCTGACTGATCGTGTCATGGAGCTTGAGGAAGACGTCTACCGGGCAGACGTTGCTACTCGCCCAACGGCTGAGTCGAACGTGGAATTGCTGAACAGCGCCATTGCCGACCTGACTCGTGTGCGCCGTATCGTGCAATCCTGGCGGCGGGGGAATAGCCTATGGGTGGCGTGCATAATACAATTGAGCAGCTAAGTCAGTACCGCCGTAAGCAGGCACGTATCAAGGTACTGAGCATCTACAGTGTGGGATCAGGCATTACAGTGAGTCGTCTTAACGAGGATGATCAGCTGCAGGAGTTGCACAAGCGTCTTAGTGGACAGGCCAGCTACATGTATCTATCCAAACACGAACAGGAGCTTGAGCAGGTAGCGACGACTTACATGACACGATATCTGGCAGGGATCAAGTCGCAGCAGAGGGCTGTAAGGCGGATTACCCCAGTTGGTGAAGAGGATAGCCAATTGATTACGGAGCTCTATACCAAGATCAGCAAAGTGGTAGAAGCGCGTGTTGGACAGCGTAGTGACATAGACGAGATCATTGACAGGCTGACCGAGCTGCAGGACCTGCAGGCAGATATCCAGAGGCTGGACTTCATACTGGATAAGCTTGGAGAATATAAGCCCTATGCTGCAACATTGCTGAGATGGGCGTATGTCGAGGGCATGGAGCTGAAGGAACTCACAGAAAAATTAGAGCTTTCTGAGAGTACCGTAAGGCGTAGAATCCGCGTAGCAGAAGGGGAATACGCGATGTTGGCACGATAATGATATAAGATTGACACGAAATTGATTCTAAATTGACTGGAAAATGACAAACATACGTTCCTGTTTTCCCTGTCAACCCATGATAAAATGATATTGTGAGAAAGTTGTAAGAGGCAGTCGTCAATAGACCAAACGTGCTGTTAGGCGGCTACCTCTTTACGTAGCTCAATTGGCAGAGCGTGCTGGGCCCTGTAAAACAGATAGCAGAGATTCAGGTTATTTTATTTGCAGGAAGATTATCCCTCATATAGAATATAATCAATACTTGTTAAGGGGGAGATCTGAGATGAAGAAAATATCATTTGTAACGCTTATTGTAATAATGGTGTTTGCCGTAATGCCTGTGTCGGCATCTGCATTTATGGGGAAAAGAGATGTTGTGGTAGACGGTTTCGCTTTATCTGGAGGGGCAATTAATAAGAATAGTACTACTTTTGTCCCGTTTCGAGAATTATTTACTGAATTAGGGCTAACAGTAGGGTATGATTCGAAGAACAAAAAAGTAACAGGCACTAAGGGGGGACTTCATGTAACTTTCACTATAGGGAGCAAAAAAACAAACATAAACGGAGTAGATAAAATACTTCAAGTTGCACCATTCAGTTCAAACGGAAAGGTTTATGTACCCTTACGTGTCGTATCAGAAGCGACAGACAGTACAGTTGTATATCTAAAGGACATAGACGTTGTGCTGGTAAACAGCCCATCTTTTGAGGGGACGAACTTTAGCTCTCCAAGAGGATCGTTAGTGATCACCAAAGAAGGGGAATTAGCTAAAACTAATTATTTAGTGCTGATAGATTTTCTCAGTTTCTCAAAGGAAGAAGAGATAGTTTTTGAAAAAGATATCTCAAATGGGAATGCCAGTGACTATAAAGTAACATTGACACCAGACGCGGTATTTGAATTAGCGGATTAAAGAGGTGCTATGAGAGTCAAAGATAAAGACAGAAAATGATCTAAATTCAAGCCACTCAATTGAGTGGCTCTTTATATTCTCTAGAAAGGAGCTGACCGAAATGGCGTTGACAGCCAAACAGAAGCTCCTTTCTAGAGAATACCTGGTTGACCTGAACGCCACGCAAACAGTAACTCAGTCATAGCCGATAACTCTTTCGGGTGTTAGAGCGGATACGCCTTTATCTTACTGGCCTAAACAGCTATGATTAGGATGTTACACAAAGATATTCGTGGAGGGCGTGTTATGAATGAGTTTGAGAAAAAGTTACACTGGCTGTTGCTCATGATGTGAAGAGACCAGCCACCATTACGGTTGTAACACCTTGTGCGGAGTACATATTGCTAATTGAGTAGGTAAAGAAGATTGGGGGCGAATTGGGGTCAAAAGTTACTTCCGACTACTAAAATGGACGCACTTCTGCTCGTGATCTGTTAACGAGGACCCTTATTTATCAAGGGTCCTCGTTTGTACTACGATTAAATTTAGACATTAAATCAATTGGCGAAGCTGGTGCTCGGTATGGAAACGGATATTGATCTTCAGCATTACGATCTGCAGCAGGCCATCAATAAGCAACAATAAGCTCAACTATAAGGGAAGCGTGCTGGCTCCTAGCTTCTGTGTGCTAATTCTGCATAATGAATTCAAGAATCTATCCAGTAAAGTTATACGGGGAACAGTGCCGATGGAGGGAGCTAAAGCTGGTATGAACTGGTTGGACATTAGCAAAGCAAAGGATGTAGAGCAGGTTCGCGCGGCCGTAACCAGGCTCGATGTGAATGAAGTAGATGAACAGGGACGGACACCGTTGATTCTGTTCATGACCTATCGAATGCCAATTGAAGGCGTTCGTTGTCTGCTGGAGCGTGGACCAGATCTGGAGAAGGAGGACAGGCTTGGGAAGACGGCCCTCAAGAAGGCAGTAAAGTTCAAGCAAATCGAGGCTGTTAAGCTGCTAGTGGAGAGCGGAGCACGACTGGACTCACCGCAAGGGATTCTGGGCACCGCTTGGCAGGAGGCTAGAGGGAACCCGAAGATCGCAGATCTGTTGCTGGATACGCCAGGAGCTGTGCGATTGACGTTAACGGATGAAGAACAAGAGCAGCTTGATGCTATCCTATATGAGGAATCGACGGATGTGGTCATCTCGCGGATTCGCCAGCTGGACTCGGATGTGCTACTGCACGCGGTCGTGAACGACTATAACTGGGATGATGGCCCAGAGCCGATGCAGGCTGTCTTTGAGCATCCCGCCTGTGCAGAGATTACGATGCTCGATATGTATGAGTTGATGGAGGCAGATTACTGGTTGTCTTTGGAGCCAGAGGAAGTCAATCAACGAATGGATGGAGCGGCGTACACCAAGCTGGCGCTGTCGATTAAGGAGAAATGCTCACTTTGATAGTGACAATATTTACATATGGAAGAGGAGAGCCGGAATAAGGTTCTCTTTATTTGTTTATAGACGCATACGGATAGACGCCAATATTTCATTTCAATACTTATATCCACATTACAGGTAGTGAAAAATTCACAATAGAAAAATCAAATATTGTGTTATCTTGTACATTCACACCAATTCCATATTATCTGCTCTCTAGCCATATACTTTCGTCACAAAGGGAATATCAACCCAAAAGAATTTTCTGGATTTTTTATCCAGGAGACAAGAGCAAAGAGCAGAGTAGTTAGTGTAAGTATCGGTTTTTTTGGTAAATATACCTTACATAAGGATTGACCCCCATATATAATGCGAAGTATAGTGATATCAAGTGAGCACGGTATAGTGATTAGTGAGCAGAATGTGTCCAGAATATCGGGAACGGAGTTCCTGAATTTGTGACGCATTTTTTTTGTAGAGGAAAGAGGATTGCGGCTTTCCGTAAAGCTGACCCGAAGATCCAAGATCCAATGCTCCTTGGGGAAATAAGTATGGTGTAGTCGCCATTTGCTGTACATATTCATAACATGCTATTGAAGGGGATGACAATGATGTCTGAATCTCCGAGCTCTTTGCCGATTGGAAAGCTGTCCATTTTGCTGGCGGTGCTTCAAGGCCATTCATGGAAGGAAGAGATCGAGCAGCAGCTCACGGACCAAGGCTACAGGTATACGATTGGTCGTGTGGGTGCAATGGATATTACGAAGGTCGTGGTCGCGATGGAGACTGCGGCGAAGAACAATCGCATTATCGACAGTCAGTCCTACCGTGAGGTGCATGCGATGTATCATGCCATCATTGAAGCGATTCAGGGGCTTGGGCGCGGGGTGTTCCAATTTGGCGATATTCTGAGAACAGTGGGGTTGACCTTCGCAATTGTCCGGGGCAAGATGGAGGGTGCTGTTGCACATGAGGGTGAATGGATCGCTGTCAGTGTATATGGAACGATTGGTGCACCCAAAAAGGGATTTGAGCATGAAGCCATTGGCTTCGGCTTCAACCATATTTAGCAGGAGCTACTCTTAACAGTGAATTGGTCAAAACCCTAGTATGAAGTAGCATTCAATAGCACTCGTAGCACTCAGTAGCATTCAATAGCACTCAGTAGTACTTATTGGTGTTCTTTTAGTATCTATTCGTGGGGTTCGATCCGGATCGGTCGTTTAGTGATTAGTGTGTCTAGAAAAGCCGGTACCAAATGTTATTTGGTATGGGCTTTTTGTCGTACCCAATGGTTCTCACAGCTGCAAGGAGATCTTCACCCTGAGGTCTTAATACATGACAGGAAAGCAGGTGCCTGGATGCAGTCAACCGTAGACAAGACTGTCGTATTGGATGGTCAATCTTTAACCTTGGAGCAATTGGTACAGGTGGCTCGTTACGGGGCCAAAATTCAGCCCTCGGAGGGCAGTCTAGGCAGGGTAAGACATGCCCGTGATTATGTGGAGAAGCTTCTGCGTGAAAGGAAGGTTGTCTATGGGCTGACCACTGGCTTTGGTAAATTCAGTGACACGTACATTGAAGGCAGCGATGTGCAGCAGCTTCAGCTTAATCTAATTCGCAGCCATGCTTGTGGGCTGGGAGAGCCCTTCTCTAGCGATACTGTGAGAGCCATGCTACTTCTGCGGATTAATGCACTGTTGCTTGGTTATTCAGGGATCCGGGCGGAGGTCGTGGGGCAAATGGTCGACATGCTTAATTATGGTGTCACTCCCGTCGTTCCACAGCAAGGCTCGCTGGGAGCAAGTGGTGACCTGGCACCGTTAGCGCATATGGCACTGGTACTGATCGGCGAGGGCGAAGCGTATTATGAAGGACAGCGTATGCCAGGTGCTCAGGCACTGGCGTTGGCAGGACTGCCTCCCGTCGTACTGGAGGCCAAGGAAGGTCTGGCCTTGATTAATGGCACGCAGGCAATGACAGCAGTGGGTGCGCTCGCATGCTATGATGCGTGGAATTTGGCTCGTTGGTCCGATTGTACACTGGCTTTGACGGCAGAGGCGCTTCGTGGGGTGAAGGATGCTTTTGACCCGCTCACGCATAGACTCAGACCTCAGCCCGGTCAAGGTTATGCTGCGGATAATTTCAGGGCACTAACACGAAGCAGCAGACTGTTGTCCACCCAAGGCGAGCTTCGTGTGCAGGATGCGTACTCCATTCGCTGTGCACCGCAGGTCCATGGCGCTAGTCGAGACGGCCTCGCGTACATTCAGGCGAAGCTTGATATCGAGATCAATGCGGTCACGGACAATCCTCTAATTTTCCCGGAGCAGGACCGAGTTATCTCGGGCGGTAATTTTCACGGGCAACCGATTGCACTAGCTATGGATCATCTGTCGATCTGTTCATCGGAGCTGACGAATATAGCAGAGCGTCGAATCGAAAGATTAGTGAATCCGCAGCTGAATGAGGGGTTGCCGCCATTTCTGACTGAGCAGGGTGGGGTACAGTCAGGGTTCATGATCGCGCAATACGCTGCTGCAGCCCTCGTATCCGAGAATAAGTCGCTTGCTCATCCGGCCAGTGTCGATTCGATTCCTTCGTCCGCCAACCAGGAGGATCATGTCAGCATGGGGACGATTGGTGCTCGCAAGGCCAGACAGATCATTGATAATGCTTATTCGGTGCTGGCTATTGAGCTGATGTGTGCAGCACAGGCAGCGGATTACCGGGGACCGGAGCAGCTGGGGGCAGGAACGAGGTGGGTATACGAGCAATGTCGGCAGCGGGTGTCTTTTGTTCAAGAGGATCGCGTATTGTCCACGGACTTTCGTACATTGGCGGAATGGATGAAGGCTACGAACATACAGGCTGCATTAGCGGAGATCATCTTCATGCATTAACAACATGCATTAATTCCACACATGAAAACCCCGTCTTATGACCACGAAACCCTTAAGCAACCTCCAATGTGTCCGAACTTTATTAGGAGAAGGGAAGGATTGTTAATGAAGGAGAATGACTGCAAATCAAGTGAAGCGGAACGAAAGATCACAGCACCGCGTGGAACAGCCTTGCATACCAAGGGCTGGGTACAGGAGGCTGCCCTTCGTATGCTCATGAATAATCTGGACCCGGAAGTGGCGGAGGCTCCTAGCCAGTTAGTGGTCTATGGTGGGATTGGAAGGGCCGCACGTAACTGGGACAGCTTCGATGCCATCGTTCGTTCACTGAAGGCTCTGGAGGAGAATGAGACACTGCTCATCCAGTCCGGTAAGCCCGTGGCTGTATTCCGCACACACAAGGATGCCCCACGTGTGCTGCTCGCGAACTCCAATCTGGTACCGGCTTGGGCGAATTGGGAGCATTTCCACGAGCTGGACCGCAAGGGACTGATCATGTATGGGCAGATGACGGCGGGAAGCTGGATTTATATCGGTAGTCAGGGGATTGTGCAGGGTACCTATGAGACCTTTGCGGAATGCGGACGACAGCACTTCGGCGGCAGCCTGAAGGGGACCATTACCGTTACGGGTGGTATGGGCGGCATGGGGGGAGCTCAGCCGCTGGCGGTCACGATGAATAGCGGCGTCATGATTGGCGTGGATGTGGATGTCAGCCACATAGAGAAAAGGATCAATACCCGCTACTGCGATGTCATGACCGATCGTCTGGATGAAGCGATTGAGCTGGCTCAGGCTGCGAAGGCTGAAGGTCGCGCATTGTCCATTGGGCTCGTAGGCAATTCAGCAGAAATATTGCCGCTCATGCTGGCACGCGGATTCATCCCTGACATCATTACAGACCAGACCTCGGCCCATGATCCGCTTAACGGATACTTGCCGAAGGGCTACACACTGGAGGAGGGGCTGAAGCTGCGAGCGGAAGATCCTGCTCATTATATGAAGCTGGCTCGGCAGAGCATGGCTGAGCACGTATCGGCGATGCTGGAAATGCAACGACAGGGAGCCATTGCCTTTGATTACGGCAACAATATTCGCCAGGTCGCCTATGACGAAGGTGTCGCGGATGCTTTTGCTTTTCCAGGCTTCGTACCAGCCTATATCCGGCCCCTGTTTTGTGAAGGAAAGGGACCATTTCGCTGGGTGGCTCTGTCTGGTGACCCGGAGGATATTCGGAAGACAGATCAGGTCATTCTGGAGAACTTTGCGGAGGATGAGCATTTATGCAACTGGATCAGACTGGCAGGTGAGAAAATCGCGTTTCAGGGATTACCCTCTCGCATTTGCTGGCTGGGTTATAGAGACAGAGCTAGATTCGGTCGCATCATCAATGAGATGGTAGCTTCTGGAGAGCTGTCAGCTCCCATCGTCATTGGTCGTGACCATCTGGATGCTGGCTCGGTAGCGTCGCCCAATCGGGAGACGGAGGCGATGCGTGATGGTAGTGACGCTGTCGCAGATTGGCCGATACTGAACGCCCTGCTCAATACGGCGGCTGGAGCCAGTTGGGTATCTCTGCACCATGGTGGTGGCGTGGGGATGGGATATTCCATCCATGCCGGAATGGTTGTAGTTGCGGATGGAAGTAAAGAGGCCGGCGAGCGGCTAGAGCGCGTATTGACGACTGATCCAGGAATGGGTGTCGTCCGACATGCTGATGCAGGATACCCGTTAGCGGTGGAGACGGCACGAGACTATGGCATACATATGCCAATGCTGTAGGAAAAGGGGGCGATACCTTGTTATATATCCGACATGCAAAGCAGATCGTGACCGTTAGCGGGAGCAATGCAGCACCAAGAGTGGGAGCTGAAATGAGTCATTTGAACATTATCGAGTGTGGCGGTGTTGTGCTGGAAGGAGAGCGTATTGCTTTTGTAGGGCCGCATGCCAAGGCCGAAGCCTATGTGCGGAGTCTTGAGTTCGATAGACGGCAAGCGCTGCAAATTATTGATGCGACAGGACAAACGATCATTCCGGGCCTCGTAGACCCGCATACACATCTGGTATTCGCTGGAACCCGTGAGTTTGAGCTAGGACTGCGTTTACAGGGAGCCACTTACATGGATATTTTGAACGCGGGCGGTGGCATCCTCCGCACAACAGAGCAGACGCGACAAGCGACAGAGCAGGAATTGAAGGAAGCAGCTCTGATGCGGCTGAACCGGTTTCTTGAGTATGGGGTGACAACAGTGGAGGCAAAGAGTGGCTATGGCCTCTGTACAGCAGATGAATTGAAGCAGCTACGAGTGGCGCGTGCATTGCATGCTGAGCATCCGATCGAACTGGTGCCTACGTTTATGGGGGCACATGCTGTTCCAACAGAATACAAGGCATCACCCGAGAGCTATGTACAATTGCTGATTGAGGAGATGATTCCTGCGGTAGCAGAGCAGAAGCTGGCGGAATACTGTGACGTGTTCTGCGAGAAAGGCGTATTTACGCCCGAGCAATCGAGTGCTATTTTGCTGGCTGGACTACGATACGGACTGAAGCCGAAAATTCATGCTGACGAAATTGTGAATACTGGCGGGGCCGAGCTGGCAGCTGAGGTAGGAGCGGTCTCGGCGGAGCATCTGCTGTGTGCATCTTCTCACGGCATCGAGGCCCTGGCCGCTGCTGGGGTTATCGCCGTGCTGCTGCCAGGGACAGCGTTCTACCTGATGGCCCGTCCGGCAGACGCTCGGGGAATGATCGACCGTGGTGTGCCTGTAGCCTTGTCCACGGACTGCAATCCGGGCTCCAGTCCTACGATGTCGTTGCCATTAATCATGAATCTGGCCTGTCTCACGATGAAGATGACACCAGCAGAGGCCTTAACGGCATGTACCATTAATGCAGCGCATGCGATTGGTCGAGCAGATCGGATCGGAAGCATTGAGGCTGGCAAGCAGGCAGACCTCGTTCTCCTTGATGCCCCAAGCTATACCTTTATGACATATCATTACGGCGTTAATCTGACCAGCACGGTCATCAAGAAGGGAAAGCCTGTCGTGCTAGGAGGCAAGCGGATTCGAAGCAAGATGATAGTCAGTGAAGAAGGCTGGGTTTAGTAGGGAAATATATGAGGCTAGAAGCGGTCCAGAAGCAGTGTAGTAGCCGTTTGGAAGCCGTTTGAACAGGAATAGGCTCAAGACCTTAATGGGGAAATAACCGTTATAAGGAGCACGATACGATATGCGCGATAATAATAACGATATGCAAGATAGCAAAAGACATTATAAAAATTCACGAGATAGACATGTGCGAAATAGACATATACAAGGTAGTGAGATACATGATAACAGCGTACATGATAACGATGTACAAAATGACAACGTACAAGATGACTGTTATGAGGCTCAATATGTTCAAGATAACCGCATTCAAGATAATCGCATTGAAGATAACACGATCGAATCAGCACAGCATAGTGAAGGGCATTCATCGCCTATCACGGTGAACGCGGCCCGTCTGCAGCATAGTATTGAGACACTGGGAAAGATCGGCCAGAATGCCGTGGGAGGCTTGGACCGAACGACCTTCACGCCAGCAGAGCTTGAGGCACGAGCCTGGCTCATCAACGAGCTGGAGCGACTTGGGTTGGACGTATCACTTGATTCAGCTGCGAATATTTGGGCCAGACGGCAAGGTAGTGAAAGAGAGCTCCCGCCGATCGTATTCGGCTCGCATATCGACACGGTCCCGAGTGGTGGACGCTATGACGGCGCACTGGGTGTACTGCTATCACTGGAGATCATGAAGGTGCTGATGGAGAGAGGAATCAAGACGAGGCATTCGCTGGAGCTGGTATCTTTTAGTGCAGAGGAACCCAATCCCTTCGGTCTGTCCACCTTCGGTAGTCGATCTGTAGCAGGCAAGTTAGGGAGTGCGGATCTTGAGGGCGTACAAAACGAGGAAGGAGTGCTGCTCGTAGATGCTTTGCGTCTAGCGGGTGGGGACCCGGATCGCTTTGAGGCATGTCGCCGTAGTACGAATGATATGGCCGCATTTCTGGAGGTACATATCGAACAGGGCAAACGTCTGCAGGCTCGTAACATTCCCGTAGGTATCGTTACGTCCATTACAGGAATTTACCGGGAGGAAGTGGTTGTCCTTGGGGAGGCCAATCATGCTGGGACTACGCTGATGTCTGATCGCATGGATGCCCTGATGGGGGCATCCGAGTTAATGCTCGCCTTTGAAGCGGAATGCAGAATGCATCCCGAGGAAGAGACGGTAGGGACGATCGGAAGAATCCATAATGAACCGAATGCTGCCAATATTATTCCGGGCAAGGTGAGCTTCCATATGGAGATACGGGGGCGAAGTCGAGTACATATTCAGCAAGTACTGGACGCCTGGGAGCTTCATGCAAGCCGAATTTGCCTAGAACGGGGATTGCATCTCACGCGACGCCTTCTGCTTGATCAGTCTCCTGTGGCTATGGATGATACGGTTATTGCCTTGTGCAGAAGGGAAGCTGAGGGCTTGGGCTATTCACATACGCTGCTAGGGAGTATGGCAGGTCACGATGCAGCGCATATGGCCGCACTGACCAGGGCGGGCATGCTATTCGTGCCAAGTCTGGGCGGCAAAAGTCACTGTCCCGAGGAAGAGAGCCTTATTGAGGATATTGAGAAGGTCGGAAATGTCCTCCTGCACACCATATTATCCTTGGATCAGCAAGAAAACGAAGGGGAGTGAGAACATGGCTAAGCTCTATACAGCAGATGTCATGTATGTGGAGGAGAGCTTTAAGCCCAACTACGGGCTGGTGGAGGAGCATGGGCGTATTGTAGCGATTGGACCTGTAGTACAACTTCGTCAGAAATATCCTCAAGCCGAGGAGATCTTCTGGGCAGGGCATGCGATTGCTCCGGGCACTGTCAATGCGCACAATCACTCCTTTCAGAGTCTGCTAAGGGGAATTGCCGTAGATCGACCGTTCCTGGAGTGGAGGGAGCAGGCGCTTTATAAATATACTCCGCTGCTGGATGAGGAGGCTATTTACACTGGGGCACTGCTGGCTTTTGGCGAGATGGCCCGTTATGGAGTAACTACGGTGAGCGACTTCTTCTATATACATAACGGAGGAACTACTTTTGACGAGGCAGTCATTCGGGCGGCTCAGGATGTGGGCATCCGACTTGTGTTGGCCCGGACCATGTATGACTGGAGCGGAGCGCCAGTAGCCTATCGGGAGACGGTGACCGAGGCCGTGGAGCGCACGCATGCCCTTGCGGTCAAGTATCAGGGGAATGATATGGTCACCGTACATCCAGCACCGCACAGTCCGCATGCAGCCTCGCCAGACATGATCAAGGCCGGACATCGTCTGGCAGTAGAGCTGGATACCCCTTTTCATATCCATGTAGCCGAGGAGATGTTCGAGGTCCATGATACGCTTAGGGATTACGGACTTCGTCCGCTTCACTATCTGGATTCTCTTGGAGTGGTGGATGAACGAATGATTGCGATCCATCTAGTCTGGCTGGAGCAGTCGGAGATTGAGTTGATAGGCAGCAGAGGAGGCTCACTCGCCTATTGTCCTTCAAGCAACATGTTTCTGGCGGACGGTGTGACTCGTATTCCGGAGCTGATGAAGGCTGGGGTCAAGATAACGCTGGGTTCGGATGGGGGCTGCAGTAACAATCGAATCAGTGTGTTTGAGGAAATGCGGATGTGTGCTCTTCTGCAAAAGGTGAACCGCCTGGATGGAACATGTATTACAGCGAAGGATGTATACCGTATGGGGACGGCCCGTGCAGGAGAAATCCTGCGCCTGCCGATTGGGAGCTTGCAGACAGGAATGGCTGCAGATTTTGTCGCACTGAATGTGCACGATCTATCCCTGACGCCCAAGACGGAGCTGTTCGCCAACATGGTGTACGCGATGCAGCCAGGTGCGATTACCCATGTAGTCACGAATGGCAAGCTCATTGTAGACGAGGGACTGCTTGTGAACATTGCAGAGCGTCAGATTGTCAGCCGTGTGGATGAGTTGTTCGAGAGGCTGGCAGGGTATGTCCATTGACCAGACTGAGCCGACAGATGTACAGTTGCAGCTCTTATAGCCGTTTCTTGTTAATACTAGTAACTACAATAGCTATAACTAGTGGTTTTTAAATCGCAAGACATGCTTCAGATGCCTTGTTTCACCCTTACAATCTCGTGAACTCGTTGAAAGATGAACTGTTCCTTTGTGCCTCCATCTCACCTGTCTACCTTGCATGTTTGTTCAGAATTGGTTCAGTGGGGTGTGATACGGTAGACCTATATCTTTTGCACATTCAAGAACGAAGCTAAGTGAGTGGCTGAGCCTTGAATGAAACAAACAATGAGAAGAGCGAGATGGGAGTCTACAGCATGAATAACGTAAAAATGACAGCTGCGCAGGTTGCTGCAGTGCTATTGTTGCTTGCACCTGCATTGCAGCCTGCAGCAGTGGGCGCAAGCGGGGCAACAATATCTGCCGTATCCTCTGGAGCGAGTATAGGGGCTGTATTCACAGATGCAGCAGATCTAACCGAGCAACAGCGGCAAATGATCAGCCGGGCTATGGAAATGGGGGTCATTCAAGGTAATACAGATGGTACCTTCCGTCCTGCAGCGGAGCTTACCCGCCAAGAGCTGGCAGTATTGCTGGTGAAAGCCCTAGAGCTGCCTCTGCCAGAGAGTTCCCGCTCATCATTTAAGGATGTCCCTGCAGGGGGCTGGAGCAGCCCCTATATTGAAGCTGCCAAGAGCGCTGGCTGGGTCCAAGGAACTGGTGGAAATACGTTCAACCCCAAGCAGAAGGTTACAGCACAAGAGCTCATCGCTGTACTTGTTCGTGCTACAGGTGTACAGGGAGCGGCAGAAGAGGTTGATCAGGCTGCCGCAGAGGGTTCATTTCCAGACGAGTGGGCTGGAGGAAGTGATTGGGCAGAGCCGTTGCTACGAGTCGCCTATGAGGCAAATCTGCTGAGTGACTATTCAGGAAGCCTATCACCAGCCGCACCCGTCAACCGCGCAGATGCAGCGGGGATGCTGGTATCTGCTTTCTTCCCGCAGCAACGGGCATCTCTCCTGAAGGATGTTCAAGAGGGCTCCGCGATCATCAATGGTGTACGCTACCAGATTGGTACAGAGCTTCAGGGAATTCTGAATTCAGACAATAGTACGGTGCTGCATAATGCTAAAGTGGAGTTCCATGCCACCGGTCGCACACTTGATCAGCTTCTCGCATTGGAGATTGTTTCGGGAGGACTCCCAGCGAACACAGGTGCAAAGGAATTTAGCGGTAATGTGACGCTTAACGGTCAGGGAGCTTCCTTGGAAGGTAATCTGACTATAGCCGGGGATTTTTTATCTGTAGTCGATCTGAAGGTGAATGGAGACCTGACCATTGACCCGAATGTTCAGCATGATTTTTATGCAGAGTCACTGCAAGTGAAGGGTCAGACGTTCGTACAAGGTGGAGACCGTGATACGGTCGTATTCCAGCAATCGAGCTTGAATGAAGTCTCCGTTACCAAGAAGGACGTGCATGTCGTTGCTTCAGGAAATACTACGATATCCAGTATGACGTTAGAATCTTCGTCAGCTATAGACATAGATAACGGGGCTACTTTAACTCGTCTTGTGCTGACCGACGGAGCCTCTGCAGTTGAATTGAATGGAAGCGTTGGCACAGTGCTGACTACCAATTCAGAGCCTGTCAAAGTAACCGGAGATGCCACGATCCAAAAGCTTATCATTGATGGAGCAGGGGCCGTGGATGTCGATACGACAGGTACAATTGCGGTGCTTGAGGTCAATCAGACCGGGGAGAACGTAAAACTGGGTGAGAATGTCAAGGTAGGACAAGTTGCTGCTAACGCCAACGTGTCTGAGCGTGTCGTTGGTGCGGCAAGTCAAACAACAGCGACCACTACAGCAGGCTCAACAGATACTACATCAAGTTCCTCCAATCGGGCCCCGGTCTTGAAGCATGCCATTCCAGATTTACTCTTGACGGGCAACGGACAGGACTATGTTGTCAACTTGTCTGATTACATTCATGATCCTGATGGAGATACTCTGACCTATGCAGCGGTCTCCTTGAGAGCGAGTGTTGCGAGACCAACCGTCAGGGATGGGAAGCTGTACCTCACGTCAGGTAATGGAGGCTCCTCTACCATCAGACTTACGGTCAGTGATCCCCGCGGCAAGAAGCTAACGGCTTCTTTTAATGTCATCGTAAATGCACCACCTGTGCCGACACCTATACCTGATCAGCAGCTGCGCGTCAATGAGCAGCCCGTAGAGCTGGATGTTAGTGCGTATTTCTCAGATCCTGAGCATGCAGCTTTGAAGTATACAATCGCTTCGACCGACAACAGTATTGTATCTGCGGTGATTACGGGAACGCAGCTCCGCCTGACTCCACGACAAGCAGGTCAAGTATCGATTACGGTCACTGCAGATGATGGACAGGTAGCGGCGGATGGTACAACTGGACAAGCTTCTGCAACTTTTGACGTACATGTAGAGGCAGCCGAGCTACCGGATAACAATCCACAACCCGAGCCACAGCCCGAACCACAACCACAACCTGAACCTGAGAACCATAGTCCGATTGTCCAGACTTTAATGCCGATCGTGCTTATGCCAGGAATACCAGGTCATGATCTGGATGTATCCCAGGTATTCTCCGACCCGGATGGAGATGTGCTCACCTATAGCGCTTGGAGCTCTGATCCCAATCTTGCCTTCGTGCAGCTCACTGGGAATCTGCTCCATGTGCAGGGAGTGGCTGCTGGTTCAGTGACCATAATCCTGCAGGCAGACGATTCTCGCGGAGGGGTGGCTCAAGCGATGCTGCCAGCAAGCATTCTCCCACTGCTGCCAATGAATCAGCAGCCAGTTGTCACGAATACGCCGAGCATGATGAATCTGATCGTAGGTCATCCACAGCAGGAGCTTAACCTGTCACAGATCTTCTCCGATCCGGACGGAGATGCGCTTACTTATGAAGTTAGCGTCTCTGATGCTGATATCGCAGAGGCGGTGGAACAAGCAGGCATACTGGGCATTCAGGGGCGGATGCCAGGGAGTGCATCCATTTCCATTATCGCCAAGGATGGAAGAGGGGGGCTTGTCAGTACACAACTGAACCTGAGCGTCCTGTCTGCAGCTTCCATAGGTTCAATCCCGGAGCAAAGACTGGAATTGGGAGCACAGCCTTGGGGACTTGATCTTTCGCCATTTTTGTCGAATTTTGATGAGTCCACGCTGTCTGTCACTGCAGCCACTTACGATTCATCGATAGCAGATGTAAGTGTGAATGGAGCACTGTTATCACTAATCCCTTATAATATCGGGGCAACAACAGTGACTATGAGTGTATATGATGGCTATGGTCGCTCACAGTCGGCTCAATTCCCGGTATTGGTATCACTTCCAGCTGTAAATAATCGTGCACCGCAGGTGGTAGCGTCTATTAGTTCTCAGATCCTGACGCCAGGGATCACCAATCCAAGGAACTATGATGTAAGCCAGCTGTTTGCGGACGAGGATGGGGATGTGCTTCAATTCACGGTCGTCTCTAGCTTGGCACAGGCAGTTCGGGTGCAGGTAACAGGCAATATCCTGACCTTAGAGCCAGGTATCTTAAATGGTACAGCAACGATTACGGTTACGGCGGACGATGGCAAAGGAGGCACGAATACGTATAGCTTCGAGGCCTCGAATGCACAGCTCGTGAATGCTGGATTGACCCTAGTCGACGTAAAGTACGGTCTGTCTTACAAAACGATTGATCTGAATATGTATTTCCCAGGAGAATCCTCGTTCAAGGTCTATAAAGGAACAGCGGATTCCACCTTCATCGGTCCGACAGGGCTGAGCAGCACAGAGATCAAGCTCTCAGCAGATATGCTCTATACTTGGGTCGTTGGTGCGGATGGCAGAGCAGTGGTGTTCATGGCAAGACAGGCAGCACAGCAGCCCGTCGGCTTGTATTTCTCACAATATCTGGACGGTGGAGATGGTCGACAAGCCATTGAGCTGTATTATAATGGAGACGGCACGGGGGAGCGGGCTACAGGCTATACGCTGGAGATTCATCGCTTCATGAAGCAGACACAGAGCATGAACGTAGTAGCTATGCCACTTAACGCTCCGTACCCTAACATGCCATTTATCATTATCGGAGATATCTTCTACGATGCCATGGATATTATGAATATATGGTACTACAACGAGGAGGCTGTATTGCACCGTCCTACAGACTTTAATCTGGTAGCCCTGGTACTGAAGAAAAACGGGGTCGTGGTGGATGTCCTGGGAAATCCAGCTGCCTCGCAGAGCCAGCTATTAGCTAATGGAGGAACGATTGTGCGTAAGAGCGGTATTTCCTATGGCTCATCTGAATTCAGCCTGGCGGACGAATGGAATGTCTTCCCTAAGGGGACATATCAATATTTTGGGACACATACTCCGTAAGTCACAACACAGTGCCTCTGGCAGATTCGTGAACTAATCCTGCCAGAGACGCTTCGTGGTCTGTGTTGATCAGGTAGAGAGTGCCTTTTCCCAGTAGATGGCGGCTCTCTAGCATGCTGCGCTCGACTATGCTAAGATGTGCTTAGCTCATGGTGAATTCTTCTTGTATGAATGAGGTGTGAGAACTTTCATTCTACATGAATTCATCATGAGCTATTTTTCATTAAATTTTAGGCAAGATTCAGGCAAATTACAATTCTACAGGCAGCTAGCAAAATACGAAACTATATTAGACAGCATGGAGGTTATTGGATGATTCGATGGGGAATTCTTGGCGCAGGATATATTGCTAAACGTTTTGCAGCCTCACTACAAAACGAACCTAACAGTACATTATATGCCATCAGTGGCCGTGATGAGTTGAAGTTAAAGCTGTTTGCAGAACAGTACCCCTCCGATAAGCTGTACGTATCACATGCTGAGATGCTATCAGATCCTAATGTTGATGCGATCTATCTCGCATTGCCACATCATTTACACCATGAGTGGGCCATCAAAGCGATGCATGCAGGGAAGGCGGTCTTGTGTGAAAAACCTGCATCCTTGAATCTCAAGGAGATGCAAGACATCGCAGATACGGCTCAAAGTAAACATGTTCTCTTCATGGAGGCCATGAAACAGCGCTTTGTACCCGTATATAGAGAACTGCGGCGTAGAGTGGAAGCAGGTGAAATCGGTAACATTACCTCGATACATGCGAGTTTGTGTAATGAAATGCCTCCAGAAATGAATACATATCATGTTCAAGCAGGCCCAGGAGGCGCGTTGCTGGATGTGGGAACCTATTGTGCAAGTTGGATCGAGGACTTTTCGCTTGGAAACATTCAATTGGAAGCTGTAGCTGCTTCACAACGAGACTCCATTGATTATTACGTGGATGCCAAGCTCCGTGTGGGTGACGTGCAAGCGGGCCTCGAATGTGCATTTGATCGCCAGAAGGAACGAAAAGTCGTGCTCCAGGGAGAGAATGGGAGTATCATAGTCGAAGACCTTCATCGCCCTGTGAGCATGCTGGTCTGTCGAGATGGATATGAGCCTGAGAGGGTGCAACTTCCCTATGAATTCGATGATTTCTATAGCGAAATCCATCATTTTGTAGAGTGTCTGGAAAATGGACGAACTGAAAGTCACATTATGCCACTGTCAGCTTCTCTGCGTTGTGCAGAAATTCTGGATACAATACGAGCGGGTCTGACATATACCCCAGAATGCCTAGACGTATTGGTAGAACAAGAAAAGACACTTCAATATGATCGCTTTGGGGCTGAGGAAGCATTAAAGCTGGGGAACATTATCGCGGAATTAGCGAAGGATTATGACCGTGAAATTGCCGTCTCGATCTTCCGCGAAAGTGATGACCTTGTGTTATTTCAATATATGATGGACAGCAAGTCAGCTCGGAATATTAGCTATATGGAGGGGAAACGAAGAGCCGCCCTGGCAACAGGGCATTCCAGCCTGTGGATGCACGTGGATCATGTCTTGAATCATAACTGGAATACAGAGATGGAGAATGTACCCCATTTTATTCCTACCGGGGGAGCATTTCCTGTTCGGGTAAACAATGAATGGGTTGCGACACTTGCACTAAGTGGACTGCATGAAGGTAGAGACCATGAGCTTGTCATTCGTGCTCTAAGTGTTGCTCTAGACAAGCAAGTTCCTGTTTTCCCCTGTGCGGCGATTTGAGACACTGGAATGTTGGACTAGACTTACCCATGACACTGTAAAAACAACATGAAGAAGCCGTTCCACCTCTGAGGGAGGAGGGACGGCTTTTTCGTAATGCGGGAATCAAATCTTATATTTGATCTGGTCAACCTACTACCATTCATTCGACTGGAGTAATTCAGGTCAAGTCAGTCTAGCATCAGCTTAGCCGGGAATGCCGAAGTCGTTATCTCCACCTAGAATACTTTGCTCTTGCTCCGCTCCCTGTTCTGCATCTTGATCAGCAGGATCTGCTTCAGGAGTACTTGGATTCTCATTTGGATTTTCGACTATTGGTTCGCCTCCATCCTGCGTAGGCTCATTAGCTTCAGGTTCAGTAGCTTCAGGCTCAGATGGGACTTCACTATTGCTAGCTCCATCATTGTCCTCAGTAACGTTATCCTCACCCTGCGAAGGCTCTTCGACTGGAGGCGTCGGATTTACCGGATCTGCTGGTGGATTATCCGTGCTTTGGACAGGTTCATCACTAGTGAAAGGGATGCCTGGATCATCGCCCGGAATACCGCCTGAATTGTTGCTTCCTTGATTAGAAAGGAACAGCTCAAATTCTTCAATACTCTTCTTCAAAGCAACGTATTGTGACAGCGTATCCTCAAAGCTCTCTGCATCCTCCAACGACTGCATTTCGAATAAAGCCATCAGCATATCAATATACTCTTGAGATTCGCTTTCTGGTTGGTTGGAATATTGATCCCCGTACAGGATAGCTTTCTCAATGGTATCGTCTATCATCGGTTGTGTAATCCATGGCAATTGGAAGTTGTGTAGAGCATTTGCCAGATCCAACTGCGCCTCATCAATACTCTCCTGAGAAATATTTTCACTGGAAATCACTGCATCTGCATTAGCGATAGCCATGTACAAGCTCTGGCCCGTCGGATGATACTTCCCATACGCGTCATAATCTGCCTTGGCCTGATCAAGAATTGTCAGCAAAGCAGCTTTGTCCAAAATTTGAACCTGCTGAAGTCCATTTGACAGATCCGTCACAGCATTGAACAGGATAAACAGGGCAGGGGAATCGATCTGAGCAGCCTGGTTGGCATTCAACAGCAACATATTAAGGTAGTTCTCATCCTGTGGAGACATGTTGCCCGATTGGGTGGTGAGTAGATCGTCCGCTTGCTGAATAAGCAAATTCAGCTGGTGTCTATAATCAAGCTTTTTGTCAGCCAGCTGTTCCTTGAACAAGAGATAGTCTTGCTCCAGCGCTGTATACTGCTGATTTATATCTTGCTGGCTTGAAGTGCTGCCTGGCTGATACATGTTCATGCTGTTACTCAGCAAGCTATCCATCGTCTGATATTCTAGTGGCATGATGGAGCTCAAATAAGGCTCACTATTCAGTGATTGGATAATGGTGTTAACAAGCAGGGACAAGGCCAAGGTATCTACTTGCTCACCTGGGTTGTTAATGCCGCTCCAGTTAGAAAGCTTAGAGGTCAATTCATGCAGAATCCCATCTACCTCAGGCTGGGTCATAGCCTTGTGCATCTTCTTTGTGTAGAAATTCAGCATATCACTGAGGACTACATCTGCCGGATGAAGCTCGGTCAGTTCGCCAACTTCATGTAACTTGGCATTCAGAGCCGTGAAATTGACGGATTGGATGAGCAGGTACTCATCATACATGGCCTGTACTTGGCTTGCAGTGATCTGAAGCTCCTCCAGGCTTGAAGCGGTGTTGGCATAGACGAGCATAGCTTGGAATGCTGTCGGCTTGAAGCGATCTGCGTCTGTGAAATCCACATCCGGTAAGGAATTAATAGCGTTCAACAATTGGAGCGCAGGAAGCTTGATGGATATGGATGCCATATATAATTTGGTCTTCTTAGCTAGCTGAGTTGTTGCAGCATCGACATCTGCTTGCGTCGTATTACTATTCACTAGTACCTGCTGAGCATCGAGAATGGCCGTCTGTAAGTAGTCGTTCCATACGCGAGGCAGCTCATTGTCATTCTCGGGAAGCATAGATTGCGTCGAAATACGCAGCTGTTGATCCAGGGCAGTCAGATCAATCGAGCCCTGTTGCACAGCTGATCCAAGGTAGATCTGGATGGCAGTATTTAGCTGCAGCACTGCTTCATTCACGGCAGCCTGATTGGCCTGATTATTGTTCAGTACCCCGATGGCGAGTTCAATCGCGGAGCCCAGGCTGTCCTTGGCCGCTTGCGGATACAAGTTACGGTCAGGTCCACCTTCGCCAGCACGATTCAGCAGAGAACCAGCATGGTTAATCGTGGTCTCAAGGGCCACACGGTCCACAGCCGGGCTCTCATTGCCGCTGTTGCCACCGCCATTGTTGGAGTTGGGTCTGGAGCTGCTGGTATCTGGTGGGGTCACCACCTGCGCTTGATCAGGATTGGCATTGCCGTTCAAGCCGTTCACAGCTTGCTTCATAGCGTTATAGTTGATAACCACATCAGACGGAAGCTTGTTCGGGTCCAGGCGCAGCTGCTGAATCAAAGCCCGTTCCTGAAGGGTAATAAAAGGAATACCATTGTAGCCTGTAGTATCCAGTTCCCTAATAGTACCATTGATAAAGAGCTTGCTTAAGCCTTGTAGGAGAGAGAGACGGTTAATGAAAGCTTCGCCTTGTGTCAGCAATGTAGCGTTACTATCCAAGGCCAGCTGCTCCAGGCGGGTCGTACCCGTGGCAGTCAGCTTTGCGTCCTTCGCAATAATGGTAACTTTGGATAAGCTGCTGTTATCTAGAATGACCTCCACGGAATCGGTACCCCGGATTTCTAGCTCACCTGTAGAAGTGAGATTCTTCACGGTCACAGACCCATTAATGATTAATTTGCCGTTGAAGGTTGCTCCCGCACCATCGAGAGTTCCACCATTGCCATTCAGCTCCAGAGTGTTAATACCTGTTACGGTACGAAGACTGCGGTTCAAGTCCAGCTTGGCTCCCTTGAGTACGTTTCCATTTTCTACACCAAGTAGCCCCTGGAGGGTACTGCCAATCTGGTAGGGTATATTACCGATCCGCACAGTGTTCCCGTCGGTAACAACTTCACCAACAGGATGATCTAGCAGCTGCAGGAAAAATTCTGCTCCGTGCTCGCGGTTCAGCGGGGCATTCAGCTCCTCACTGGACTCCACGAGGGATAGTCCGTAGCTGCGAGCAATGTCAACTGGCGTCTGAGCGTCAACGCTGCTGTCATCGGCGTGCAGCTCCATAGAGCGAACGAGGATCGAGATCAGATCAGCGCGAGTGACTGCATCATTGGGACGGAACAACTCACCGTCTCCTCCCATGAAGCCTGCCTCACGTACTGCCTCAATATAAGAAGCGCTCCAGGCAGTCGAAGATACATCCATGAAGGAGGTCATTTGCTGCGGGCTGGTATTCAGTTGAAAGATGAGGGACAGAATCTTGGCTGTCTCGGCACGGGTTAGTACCTTGTCAGCCATGAAATCTCCTTGTGTCCCTCCGGTCATAAATCCTAGCTCTCGCACCTGCTTGATGGCGTCCGACTCAGTAGATACTGCATCAGCCGCATAAGCGGTTAAGGATGCGTAAGAGAATGGTAGAATAATGACAGATCCGGTAGCGATTCCTAGGATCATAGCTGAGGCAACCAGCTTATTGCGTTTGACTTTTTTCAAAATGCTCACTCCCGGTTCTAGTTGATATGCACAATTTTGCATGATTTGGGTATTAAGTCGCAGGGAGTTCTGAGCTAATTAGAGTGTCGTAAGAACTATGCATTTACATTATAGATGCGGCCACTGAACCGATTCTGAACAACGAGGAATGCGGGTATAATCCGATAACTATTACGGCAGAAGTCTCTCGTCTTGATGGGGGTCTCATGCTATACTGGAGGAAAAAGATGCCAAAATAACACTGCACATTTATGTATAGGAGGTTGGCTATGTTTACGACGAGTCTGATACTGATCTACGTTGCAATCTCCATGTTCACGAGTCTGATCATTGTGTGGTTCGTGTATACGACACTGAGGGCCAAGCGTAGTACGCTACAGGGGCGTACCCAAATTCTAATGAAAGGTGTTCCAGCCAAGGCATTCATTCATGCAGTGCACCCAACATCGTCGTCGATGGATGGACAGCCTGGGGTCACTCTGGAGCTAACTGTGACACAGCAGGATGGTCGAACCTTTCCAGCGATGATCAAAACGTTTATACCGATTATTCATATTCCGCAATTCCAAAAGGGTAAGGAGATCGACGTTAAATATCTGGAGATTGGGGACGAGCGCAGAGTTGAGGTCGTGGGGGCTTATGTCCCATGAATAATTTAATAATAGGGTGGGAATACGCCTGGGAGAAGCGATCTCGATTGCTTTTTCCGGGTCTTTTTGTGCGTAAACGTGAATGTCAGCTTTTCTTTGCCCGGCAGAGAGGCAGCTGTTATTCCCCTGAAAGTCATGAAGTATTAAATTAGATTTGGTTCATAGATTGACTGCGCGCCGTATTGTCAACCTATGTGTAAAATACAGGTTTACAATGTGCGTGCCAAAGGCTATAATTCTATTCGGTAACGTCGAGAGGGCGCTGCTATGACATTATTTGATTATATTTTGACTATTCATGGAGGTTATCAATTTGAGTACAAAAGAAATGGTATACGCAGCGTTGTTTGCTGCCTTCATTGGCGTACTGGGCATGATTCCACCTATTCCACTCGGCTTCATCCCTGTCCCGATCACTGCACAGACACTTGGGGTCATGCTTGCAGGGTGTTTCCTCGGCAAGAGAATGGCACTGTTCAGCCTGATCTTGTTCCTCGTCTTGGTTGCTATAGGCTTACCGATTCTGCCAGGCGGACGTGGAGGGATCTCTGCGCTGATCGGGCCCTCTATTGGCTTCATTATCAGCTGGCCAATCGCAGCCTTTTGCATCGGATTTGCTACTGAGAAGGTATGGCCTAAGCTGACGACCTGGAAGCTTGTGCTCATCAACTTTGCATTTGGTATCATACTTGTGAGTCTAATAGGTGCTCCTGTCATGGCGATTATTACGAATACGTCTATATGGGCCGGAATCGTGGGGGCGGCTGCCTATATACCGGGTGATATCATCAAGGCGGTGATTGCAGCGGTAATTGCTGTTCGAATCAAGTCACTTAGTCCCATCGAAGAGAAAGTTCACAATACTTAGCCCTTCGAGTTGCCAATGTGTGTCGACATTAACTTCACCAATGTAGCTATCTATTACTTAGAAGGTGGGAGAAGCATTGAACCTATTGCAGCCGATATTCGACCAGGTTGACCGCTCGCCTGATCGAGTCGCGATTTCCTGCTCACAGAAGCAGCTCACCTATGTACAATTGAAGCAACGTGTATCAAGTGTAGCCAACGGTCTCAGACAACATGGAGTACGTCATGCTAGAGTAGCCATTCTGTCTGCGAATCGGATCGAATTCGTGGAAGTGTTCCTGGGGGCCATCCAGGCGGGCTGTGTTCCCGTTCTACTTGACCCGACATGGAATGATGTACAACTGAACGCAATGCTCCGACACTGTCAGGCGCAGGTGCTGTTCGTTGAGCAGCGACATGTACACAGGGTATCTGCCGAATGCTTGCAGATAGGCCAAATTGTCTTCGAGGAACAGCATTTTCAGGGACAGAATCGTGAGCTTGATGCTATTCACCCATGCGATACGCTCGCCGAGGAGCATAGGAACAGATCCACCACCCTCTACAAGCAGTGGATGAATTTGCTGGAGCCTGAGGTTGCTGTACAGGATGATAATGAACTGTTGTTTGTCGGATATACGTCTGGAACGACGGGTATGCCCAAAGGCTATATGCGTACTCACGCCTCCTGGCTGGCCAGCTTTGAAGCTACAGCGGAGGCATTCCAGCTACATGAGATGAAGCAGGTGGTGGCTCCGGGTCCATTCGTGCATTCTTTGTCACTGTTCGCGCTGGTTCAGAGCTTGTATAGTGGAGCGACCTTTCATATTGTACATAGATTTGATGCTGCTGAAGTGTTACAGCTATGTACTCATTATCCAGAGATGATTCTATTCGTAGTGCCCACGATGATTGATGCGCTCTCACAACAGGCTATTCCGGGAGAGACCCGGGTGCAGGCCCTGATCAGCTCTGGGGGCAAGTGGACGGAGCGCTCCAGACTGCATTGCAAGACTGTATTTCCAGAAGCGAAGCTGTATGAATATTATGGTTCCTCCGAGGCGAGCTATATCAGCTATATGGATGTGTATGAGGAAAAAGGAGCAGATGCCCTTGGACGACCTTTTCAAGGGGTGGATATCTCAATCCGCGACGATGAGTTCAGAGAAGTGCCAGTGAATACGGTAGGAGAGCTGTATCTTCGTAGTCGTATGATGTTTTGCGGCTATGATCAACTGCCGGAGGCTACTGCCGCTGTATTCTGCGATGGCTGGCTGAAGGCCGGAGATTTCGTCTATATGGATGAAGAAGGGTATTTGCATTTGGCTGGTCGAGCCAGCCATATGATCAAGACCGGCGGACTGAAGGTGTTTCCTGAAGAAGTCGAGGCGGTACTACAAGGTATCCCGGCGATCCAGGAGATTATGGTATTGGGCGTTCCCGATGATCGCTGGGGAGAGAAGGTGGCTGCACTCGTCCAATGGACGGATGGACAGCGCTGGACGACGGAGGAGATTCACGCCTATTGTCGCCTGCTGCTGCCCGACTACAAAGTGCCCAAGGACTATATTACGGTGGAAGAGTTCCTCTACACTGGCAGTGGGAAAATCGCACGGCATGCCATGGAAGTGTCCGTGAAGACGCAATTACATAAATGAGGAGCCCATTGTGAAAAGGAATGGATGCACGTCTTGTCTAACTCATAGGACCTGGAGACATTTTTCACGGCGTGGAAGCGCCAGAAAGCAGGAGTAGTAATGCTTACTATAGATAATGTTCTTTTCTACTATCGCAAGGGTCAAACGATTCTTGATCAGATCAGCTTGACGATACGTCCGGGTGAATTCGTGGCGATCGTTGGTGGGAACGGCTCCGGCAAGTCTACACTAGCGAGATTGATGAATGGATTGGTATTGCCAAAGTCGGGTCGTGTGAAGCTTGCAGCTCTGGATACCTCGGTACCTGCTGAGCTGAACGAGATTCGGCAGCAGATCGGGCTTGTCTTTCAAAATCCGGATGATCAATTCATTACCACGACCGTCATGGATGAGATTCTGTTCGGCATGGAGAACATTCGTGTGCCGAGGAAGGAAATGGACGTACGGCTTCAGCACGCTCTTCAGTCTGTGCAGATGGAGGAGTACGCCGAGGCCATGCCGCACCAGCTGTCAGGAGGTCAGAAGCAGCGTGTCGCCATCGCAGCGATTATTGCGATGCAGCCACGTATCCTGATTCTTGATGAAGCCACCTCTATGCTTGATCCTCATAGCAGGCAGCAGGTCATGTCCATTGTACAGCAGCTGTATCGGCAAGGAATGACCATCATCCATATCACTCACCACATGGAGGAGGTGCTGTCTGCCGACCGTGTATTGCTGCTGGATCAGGGCCAGATCGTATTTGATGGAGAGCCGGCTACAATGTTCGCCACGGTCCCGCTGGCAGACTATAAGCTAGAGCAGCCCTTCGCCGCGAGGCTTCACCAGCGGCTTCACATGAGCACTCCCCTGACAGCAGACTGGAAGGAGATGATACGTTCCCAATGGTCTATGAAATGAATAAGATTAATGCTAGCTATAATGAGCATAAGGCGTTGCAGGATATCAGCTGTATCTTGCGCCCGGGGAAGTGGATTTCACTCATCGGATCGAGCGGAGCTGGGAAATCAACCTTTGCCAAAGTACTAAAGGGGCTTATTCCAGACTTTACTGGCGAATACAGGATAGATCATCATTCACCATCCAGAGACAAGAAAGGCATGATGAAGATCGTTCCGGAGATCGGTTATGTGTTCCAGTACCCGGAGCATCAGCTGTTCGAGACGACCGTGTATCGTGAACTGGCTTTCGCTCTTGGCGTACAGGGATACTCGCAGCAGGCGATCAGACAAGCTATTGAGCAGATCTTGCCCAAGGTCGGTCTCAATGAGGCTTTGCTTGATTCTGCGCCGTTCCAGCTCAGCGGTGGGCAGAAGCGGCGTGTAGCGCTGGCCTCTGTGCTGATGCTGCAGCCGAGGCTGCTCATTCTGGATGAGCCGACGGCTGGTCTGGACCCGATTGGCCGCAAGGGACTGCTTCAAATGCTGCAGCAATGGCAGCGAGCGGAGGACCACCGTACAGTATTATTTATTTCCCATCATATTGAGGATGTGGAGGAATACTCGGATGAGGTGATTGTCCTGCATGAAGGGCGGCTTCTGGGACATTTGGACGCAGAGGAGCTTTTCCTGAATCGCTCTGACTTGCTGACTACAGCGGGATTACCGCTACCGGAGCCCGTACAGCTGTTAAGGCTAATTGAGGAACTGTCCGGGCAGATAATTCCTGTCAGTAGCAGTCGGGAACAGGATATTCTTCAGCATATTTTGCCGATCTGGCAGGAGAGAGAGTAGCTGTATGAAAAATAGTATATTGCCAGGTCAGTATGTGAGTGCCGATTCATTGCTTCACCATCTGGACCCACGTACGAAGCTAGTCGCCTTGCTCGTGCTGATGCTGGGCTTCCTGATGATGGACACGCTTCTCGGTTATGCATTTGCAACAATATTTGTACTATGGACATTACTAATTTCCAAAATTCAGCTGGGTCGCTTGTTCAGTGGGCTGAAGCCAGTATTGCTCATTCTATTGTTCACATTGCTGTATCATGCGTTTCTAAGTAGCGGGTCTACGGTTCTCTGGACCTGGTCGTTCATCCGAATAACCAGTGAGGGAGTGCTGCTGGGGATCTTTGTCGTGTGGCGGATTATGCTCATGATCCTGCTGGCATCCCTGCTAACGCTGACTACCCAGCCGCTAATATTGGCACAGGGGCTAGAACGACTGTTATCGCCATTATCCAGACTGAAGGTGCCGGTAGAACAATTTGCTCTTATGATTGTGATCGCCATCCGCTTTATACCTACTATCGTTCAGGAACTGGACCGAGTTCTACTGGCACAGAAGGCCAGAGGCTATGACATTGCTGCTGTTAGATGGCCTAGGCGTATGTTTGCGTACATTCCTGTATTGGTGCCGCTCTTCATGACGACGATTCAACGTGCCGAGCAACTAACACAGGCCATTGATGCAAGAGCCTATGGCGACGGCAAAGGGAGAACCATGTACCGACAGCTTGTGTTCCGGCAAAGGGACCTGTGGGTTAGTGGTGTCGCGTTCGGTGTCGCACTACTGTTAGCGCTACTGTGAGGGAATGTGTTCAAATCTGCCAAGCGACTTCATTGTTATTCTGGCAACAAGAACATATTTCCCTTGAAAGCCGCTTATAGAGCGGCTAATTTGATTAGTGCAAGTTGTTGTCCCAAGTCAAGGATATGAGCTTGTACCGTCTAGCCATGAGATCAAATCTCTGTCGTAGAGATAGGTATGTCAGGACTGCTTTCTGTATAAGATACTGCACACAAGCGATACTAACGTTGGTTTCGTCAGAGAATTCGATGTTGGATATTATTCCCAAAGACAAATGGCTTGCTAAATGAAAAAGGATATGTTAATTTAAGTGTGTAACCGGTTACACACAGGAGTGAACATTTCATGACAACGATTAAAGATGTAGCGAATCTGGCTGGCGTATCGGTAGCCACTGTTTCAAGGGTCATTAACGACAGGGGATACGTCCATGCGGACACACGCAAGAAAGTGGAGGACGCTGTAAAAGCGCTTAACTTTTCCCCCAATGAAGTGGCCCGCTCTCTATATAAGCGCAAGTCCAAACTGATTGGCCTATTGCTGCCCGACATTGCCAATCCGTACTTTCCCCAGCTTGCTCGTGGGGTAGAGGATGGCATGCAGCAGCAGGATTATAGACTCCTATTCGGAAATAGCGATGAGGATGAACAGAAGGAACAGGATTACATCCAGACGTTTATCCAGAATAACGTAGTTGGTGTGATATCTTCAACGAACTATCCTCATTCATCTATATATAACAACCTGAAGATTCCGGTGGTGTTTCTCGATAGGACGTCACTAGATCGGCCATCTGTGTATGCAGATGGTAGAGAAGGAGGAAGACTGGCGGCCAAGGAGATCATCAAGCGCGGCAGCCGCCGCATCACGGTGATGCAGGGACCGTCACATATCAGACCAGCCCAGGATCGTTTTGAAGGAGCCATCGAAGCCATTCGTGCTGAAGGGCTAGACTTCCGGGTGATCCAGACGACCTCTTTTTCTTTTAACGCGGCAGGTGTATGGGCGAAGGAGCTATTCAGCAACTACGCAGACACCGACGGAATCATTGCCAGCAATGATATTGCGGCTATGGCTGTGCTACATGAGGCAGCACGAATTGGGAGAAAGGTCCCCGATGATGTACAGGTTATCGGCTTTGACGATATTCCGATGAGTGGTCTGTTATCACCAGCTTTGTCTACCATCCGCCAGCCAGCCTACGAGATGGGAAGAGAAGCAGCGAGCTTACTTATCCAGCTTGTCGAGCAAGCTGCAGTTGAGAATAAAAACATACAATTACCTGTTGAATTCATTGAACGAGGTACTACGAGAAAGGCGTGAGGATCGATGGCTAAAATATGCGTGATCGGCAGTAGTTCGATGGATCTAGTGGTTACCTCCTCCAGGCGGCCAGGAGCAGGTGAAACTGTTCTTGGCGATAGCTTTACAACGGTTCCTGGAGGCAAAGGGGCCAATCAGGCAGTTGCGGCTGCCCGATTGGGAGCTGAGGTTACGATGATTGGTCGGGTAGGTGATGACTCGTTTGGTAAAGATATTTTGGCGAATTTCAAAGAGAATCATGTAAATACGCAAAATGTGAAACCGGTTACACATTCGGAAAGCGGAACGGCTCATATCATACTGGCTGAAGGTGATAATAGTATAGTCGTTGTTGAAGCTGCGAATCGTGAAGTGACTCCCGCCTATGTTGATGAGGCATCAGAGGCCATTCGGGAGGCAGATATCGTCTTGATTCAGCAGGAGATTCCAGAGGAGACTGTCGTTCACGTGAGCAAGCTATGCGCTCAATTCGGGACCCCGTTGCTGCTCAATCCTGCTCCTGCGCGAATGTTGCCACAAGAAGTCATTGACCAGGCTTCCTATATTACACCAAACGAACACGAAGCTGAAATATTGTTTCAGGGCATGAGTCCGGCAGAAGCATTGCGACAATATCCCAACAAGCTGTTTATTACAGAAGGCAGTAAGGGAGTACGTTATTTTGACGGGGATGAGGAAATTTTAGTACCAACTTACCGAGTAGAGGCTGTAGATACGACTGGAGCAGGTGATACGTTCAACGCTGCATTTGCAGTTGCATTGGCGGAGAGACGACCATTGCAGGAGAGTATCCGCTTCGCCAATCGGGCTGCCTCGTTGTCTGTGACCAAGTTCGGAGCGCAAGGCGGTATGCCCATGCGTGATGAAGTGGAGGCGAGTCTGTCATGAAAAGAAATGGCATACTGAACAGTCATATTTCCAAAATATTAGCTGATCTAGGTCATACCGACACCATTGCAATTGCAGATGCGGGGCTCCCGGTCCCGGACGGTGTGCTAAAGATTGATCTGGCCCTCAGACTGGGAACACCAAGCTTTCGTGACATCGTGGAACTGATCGCAGAGGATATGGTGATTGAAAAAGTGATTGTAGCGGAGGAGATTCGAGTGGGCAATCCAGCAGCTCTGAGCTTCGTGTTGGAGAAGTTCGGACAAGATGCGATTGATTTAACCTTAAGCCATGAAGAGTTCAAGCTATTAACACGGCAGGTGAAGGCGATTATTCGCACAGGGGAAGCGACCCCATATGCCAATTGCATTTTACAAGCGGGAGTCCACTTCGGCTAAAAAAGGAGGCTGCAAAATGCATATTCAGATGCAGGATATTCATAAAGCATTCGGCACCAATCAAGTGCTGAGCGGGGTGGATTTCGAGTTACAGGAAGGCGAGGTCCACGCTCTAATGGGGGAAAACGGAGCCGGAAAATCCACGCTGATGAACATACTGATTGGTCTCCATCAGCGAGATCAAGGTAAGATCACTATTGACGGAAAGGAGACCTATTTTGGCAGTCCGAAGGAAGCAGAGGAGCTGGGCATCACCTTTATCCATCAGGAGCTGAACGTATGGCCCGAAATGACCGTGCTGGATAATCTATTCATCGGCAAGGAGATAACATCTTCTCTGGGGCTACTAAATACGAAACAAATGAAAGCGCTTGCCAATGAGCAATTTGCCAAATTGTCCGTACCCATTCCATTAGAACGGCCTGCGGGAGAGTGCTCCGTGGGACAGCAGCAAATGATTGAGATTGCCAAGGCATTAATGACGGATGCCAAGGTCATCATTATGGATGAACCAACAGCAGCACTCACGGAGCGCGAGATCCAGAAGCTGTTTGGCGTCATTGCCTCGCTCAAGGAGAACGGTGTATCCATTGTCTACATCTCTCACCGCATGGAGGAGATCTTCACGATCTGCGACCGGATTACGATCATGCGTGATGGCAGAACCGTAGATACCAAAGCCATTGCTGAGACAAACTTTGATGAAGTGGTACGAAAAATGGTCGGCCGCGAATTGACGGAACGTTATCCTGTTCGAAACCCTTCTTATGGAGAAGTGGTTCTGGAAGTCCGAAATGCGAGCAGCAAAGGACTATTCCAGAATGTAAGCTTCGAGGTTAGAGCGGGTGAAGTTCTTGGTTTTGCAGGACTTATGGGCTCGGGGCGGACGGAGATTATGAGAACAATCTTTGGTCTGGATCGGATGGATAGCGGGGAGCTCTTCATACGTGGTCATAAAGTGAACATCCGTAAACCGACAGATGCGGTCAGTCATGGCATCGGTTTCATTACGGAGGATCGCAAGGACGAGGGACTGGTGCTTGACTTCTCTATTCGTGAAAATATGGTTCTGCCTAACCTGTTCAGTTTCTCCAGCAAAGGCTTCATCTCGGGTGCAAAGGAGCAAGAATTTGTCGATACGCTAATCCAACGTCTACAGATCAAAACGCAATCCTCGGAAACCTCTGCACGGAATCTATCCGGCGGTAATCAGCAAAAGGTTGTTATTGCCAAATGGATTGGAATTGGTCCAAGTGTACTCATCCTTGATGAACCTACGCGTGGTGTAGATGTCGGAGCGAAGCGTGAAATCTATCAGCTAATGAATGAACTGACAGACCGAGGCGTTGCAATTATCATGGTGTCGTCAGAGCTGCCTGAGGTGCTCGGCATGAGTGACAGGGTTGCGGTGGTACATGAAGGCCACATTAGTGGTGTGCTGTCGAGGGAAGAAGCCACACAGGAAAAGATAATGACATTGGCTACAGGGGGACAATGATATGACAACCATTCAGGATAAAAAGGCCCAAAGCGGTGTGCGATTCTCGAATATAACTCAAAAAATGGGGCCATTGCTCGGCTTGATCATTCTTATTCTCATCGTTTCCATTTTGAATCCAAGCTTCTTGGAACCGCTTAACATTCTGAACTTGCTACGTCAGGTTTCGATTAATGCACTTATCGCCTTCGGTATGACATTTGTTATTCTAACTGGCGGAATTGATTTGTCGGTTGGCTCAATTCTGGCTTTATCCAGTGCCTTTGTAGCTAATATGATGGTATCTGGCTTTGATCCGATCTTATCCATCATTGTCGGTGTAGCGCTAGGTGGTGTCATGGGAATGGTTAACGGCCTCATGATCACAAAAGGGAAGATGGCACCGTTTATCGCCACGTTGGCTACGATGACCATTTTCAGAGGATTAACGCTGGTATACACGAACGGCAACCCGATTACAGGGCTTGGCGACAGCCTGATTTTCCAATTATTTGGCCGAGGTTACTTACTGGGGATTCCAGTACCAGCGATTACTATGCTGATTGCGTTTATGGTGCTATGGATCATTTTGCATAAGACAGCCTTTGGTCGCAAAACGTACGCAATCGGTGGCAATGAGAAAGCCTCCATCATCTCAGGAATCAAAGTAACACGTGTTAAAATCATGATTTACTCTCTGGCAGGTATGCTAGCAGCTCTGGCCGGAGCGATTCTGACATCACGCTTGAATTCAGCACAGCCAACAGCGGGGACATCCTATGAATTGGATGCGATCGCGGCTGTTGTACTGGGCGGTACGAGCCTTGCAGGAGGCCGGGGAAGAATTGTCGGCACATTGATCGGTGTTCTGATTATTGGGGTACTGAATAACGGCTTGAACCTGCTTGGTGTGAACTCCTTCTACCAAATGGTGGTGAAGGGCGTCGTGATTGCCATTGCCGTCCTGCTGGACCGCAAGAAAACAGCATAAGGAGAGAAACAAACATGAAAAAGTGGACTTTAACGCTCGTAAGCATGCTGATGATTATTGTGTTGGCCGGGTGCTCCCTGGAGCCACCGGAGTGGGCAAAGCCTGATTCTGCTGGAAGCGGCGGATTGAAGAAAATCGGTCTCTCAATCTCTACGTTGAACAATCCATTTTTTGTATCCCTAAAGGATGGGGTCGTTGCTGAAGCCCAAAAACAAGGGATTGAGGTCATTGTTGTTGATGCGCAGAACGATTCAGCTAAGCAAACCAACGATGTGGATGATCTCCTGCAGCAGGGTGTAAATGCACTGCTCATTAATCCTGCCGATTCTGCGGCAATCTCGACAGCGGTTCAATCCGCCAACAGCGTTGGCATACCTGTTATCACGCTGGATCGGTCTGCAGATCGAGGCGACGTGGCGGCTTTAGTGGCATCGGATAACGTCAAAGGAGGACGTATGGCAGCGGAATACTTTGTTGCACAGCTTGGCAAGGGAGCCAAAGTCATCGAGCTTGAGGGAGTGCCGGGCGCTTCTGCAACGAGAGAAAGGGGCAAGGGCTTCCATGAGATCGCGGATGAACAGCTTGATGTGGTTGCTACACAATCTGCGGATTTCGATCGGTCCAAGGGATTGAACGTCATGGAAAATCTGCTGCAAGGTAATCCTGAAGTGCAAGCGGTATTTGCCCACAATGACGAGATGGCACTGGGCGCTATAGAAGCCATTCAGAGCTCGGGCAAAAATATTCCTGTGATCGGATTCGACGGTAATGATGATGCGATTAAATCCATTCAGGACGGAAAATTAACGGCAACCGTTGCTCAACAGCCTGTAATTATTGGTGAGTTGGCGGTGAAAGCTGCACTGGACGTGCTGGATGGCAAGCAGGTAGAGCAGGTCATTCCTGCTGAATTGAAGCTGGTGACAGAGGACAACGTAAACAACTAAAGTATGTTCGACATTCCGTTCTGGGCGAAGGGTCCGGAAGCGGGATGTCTTTCTGTTTATGAGAAGGTAATGCTGTCTTTATAACTAAATCATTGTGCACAATTATTTTTATTGACTGCATGGTCAATAAATGATAAAGTAACGCTGAGATATAGCTGTTGTACAGAGCAAGATGGTACTGCGTATAGTAATAACGCCTGTCACATCTTGTTTTTTTGAAGTTATTTTTGACTTTGTAGTCAAAAATAATATTTCATGATTTTACCAACTATAGATTTAACCCATCCTATTTCGAAAGGGAGGTGACAGGGGACTATTACTTATCTCATGATCTAACCACCCTATACTTACTCTTGTTCTCATCATTGCATGAGAAGGATATTGTTCCAATTATAGATATGCTTCGTTTCTCTGTGCGCTGTAATTCTTAGTAGTGTCATTCGAAAGTTAATATAAATATATTATTTCAAATCTTAGGAGGCAATGTATGAAACCTACTGTATCCCTGGAAGCACTGTTTACACCGTTCAACTCCAGCAAGCTGAGTCTGTCAAATCGCTTCGTTATGGCGCCGATGACTCGTCAGTTCTCCCCAGACGGAATTCCCGGTAAGGATGTAGCTGCTTACTATCGCCATAGAGCAGAGAATGAAGTAGGTTTAATTATCACCGAGGGTACGATCGTTAACCATCCAGATGCGTCCAATCAGGAGAACGTTCCACATTTCTTCGGAGAAGCTGCTTTGAAGGGATGGGAGCATGTAGTGGCTGAGGTGCACGCAGCAGGAGGACGCATCGTTCCGCAGCTGTGGCACATGGGAGCCAAGGGAGACGTAGGTGAATATAACGAGGCTGAAGTCAAAGAAATCGTTCAGGCGTTCGGCCAAGCAGCTGCTGAAGCCAAACGAGTCGGCTTTGACGGCATTGAGCTCCACGGCGCGCATGGGTACCTCATTGATCAATTTTTCTGGGAGAAAACGAATCCCCGTACAGATCAGTATGGCGGCGATATGGTAGGACGCACCCGTTTTGCGGTAGAAGTCATTGAGGCTTGTCGTGAAGCTGTCGGCCCTGACTTCCCTATCATTTTGCGCTATTCGCAGTGGAAGAGTAATGAGTACACGGCTAAGCTGGCGGATAGCCCTGAGCAGCTGGAGCAATTTTTGGCTCCTCTGGTGGAAGCAGGCGTTGACATCTTCCATTGCTCTACACGTCGTTTTTGGGAGCCGGAGTTTGCAGGTTCTGACCTGAATCTGGCTGGCTGGACGAAGAAGCTGACGGGCAAACCTACGATTACAGTCGGATCTGTAGGATTGGACGGTGATTTCATGAGCTTCTTCACCACGGGTCAAGGAGCTAACCATGTTGGCGTCGAAGCGCTGGTAGAACGAGTGGAGCAAGGGGAATTCGATCTGGTCGCTGTAGGCCGTGCCCTGCTGTCCGACCCTGCATGGGTGCGCAAGATTCACGAGGGCAATGCTGAGGCATTGATTCCATTCACGGCGGAAGCCATCAAGACACTGTCATAAGGGGAGTAAAGGCAGGTCTAGAGTGATATTCCAAAGGTTATTCCCAACTACTATTTCATAGTGTTACTTGATAATAGGCCGTCCGAATCTCGGGCGGCCTAATGTATTACTCTCCCAAGAGAATAATCTCTCAGATATCTCCAACTCAATCTTGACAATGTCAACATATGGAGTTATCTTTACAGTGTAAAGTTAAACGAAGGAGCGATAGGATTGAAGCCTGGACCTTACCATCATGGCGATTTACGTAAAACCTTAATTGAGACCGGTATTGAACTCATTGGCGAGGAAGGGCTAGGAGGTTTCTCCTTACGAAAGGTAGCAGCCAAGTGTGGTGTCAGTCACGCTGCGCCTTACAGCCATTTTAAGGATATGCAGGATCTGTTGGCTGCGATGGCCGATCACGTCACAGAGCAGTTCACGACCACCCTGCAAGTCTCTATTGAAGGGAACAATGACCCCATGTCGGAAATGGAAAAGCTGGGAACCGCCTATATATCCTTTTTCGAGCGGCACCCCACTTATTTTCCATTTATATTTTTTCAGTCAGGCATTGTTATTCAGGTAGACGCAGGAGCTGAGGACGTTCCGCCTTACCCGCCATTTGCCGTATTCCGGGCAACGGGCTATCGGCTGTTCCGCAGTCTGGGTCTCCCACCTGAACAGGACGACAACATGCTAATGGCCTACTGGTCGCTTGTGCACGGCGTAGCATCACTACTGTCAAGCAGTGGCATTCGATATTCAGGTGATTGGCAAAAAGTATGGCAAACCATTCTTCAGTCAGGAGGAACAGCTAATGAGACTGATAGTCCATGATTTAGCGAATGATGATTATGTTGCCTGCCTTAGCGGCTTCAGCAAGGATACCGATGAAGTAATCAGTGAGACGGGTTCCATTCGTCATTGTGTAGGCTGCTTCGGTTGTTGGGTTCGCACTCCGGGGACCTGCGTGCTCAAAGATTCTTATCAACACATGGGTGACCGGTTCGCCGCCTGCGAAGAGCTGGTACTCATCACCCGCAATGTATATGGAGGATATAGCCCGTTCGTCAGCAACGTGTTGAACCGCTCACTACCCTATGTTCTGCCCTATTTTGTAATTGAAGAAGGTGAGACACATCATCAGCAACGCTACAAGCAGCGCTTCAAATTCACCGTCCATTTTTATGGAGAAGGGATCACGGAGGCTGAACGTCACACAGCACAGGCACTGACTCGCGCTAATGCAATAAATCTGGATGTGTCCCATTATAGTGTTTCTTTTCACAACAGGCTTGACGAGTTAATGGAGGTGCAACTATGAACATTGCGCTGATTAACGGCAGTCCGAAGGGCGGAGCGACCAATTCTGGATTTCTGCTAGAAAAGCTCACGCCCTTCATCACCGAAGGCAACGAGCTGAAGTCGTACCGGGTGAATGCGAAGCAGCTGAAGGCTGAGCAATATCGGGAGCTTAACCAAGCCGATGTGATCGTACTGGCATTTCCGCTTTATTTTGATGCCATCCCTTCACATGTACTGCGGATGATGGTCGAGCTGCAAAATTTCCGACAGACTGAGCAAGGTAACCCGAATCTCTTCGTGTATGCGTTAATCAATAATGGATTTTTCGAAGGGAAGCAATGCACGATTGCAGCAGATATGATTAAGAACTGGTGCGTACGCTGCGGCTTCCGTTTTGGAATGGCAGTTGGTCACGGAGCAGGGGAGATGTTACACGAGTTAAAGATGCCGCTGGGAAAAGGTCCACTAAGGAATCTAGGCAATGCGATGACTCGGCTCAGCACGGCAATCCTCGCTCGAAGTAGTGCGGAATCGCTATTTATTCAGCCTAATTTCCCACGTATTATGTATCGAATGGCCGCTCATTTCTCCTGGCATCGTAAGGCCAAACAACATGGGCTTCGACCACAGGATTTGAGGAAGCGACCATTTCTAGAAAGTCGATTACGAAGATAACGCCGAGAATAATGAAGAATATGAATTTCATCTTGCGGTTGCATACTGCATTTGTAAAATCGGGATTTATTTTTTCTTACGACAATTCCATATTATTATATCAAATCACTACAATTTTATATATAAATGGAACCATTGCGCAGATATAATGACGGTATATTTAGATATCAGCCATCTGCTGATCAACGTGAAATTATATCATGCTGGCTCCTTTTCAGAAGTCGAGCCCGACCATACGGAGGATTAGTCCATGGGGAACAATCTATTTGAGGCAACGAAAAGACATCAGCTCAGTTGGATGCATGAGCCCAGTAGCTGGACATTTACGCAGGATGGAGAGCTGGTAATTGACGCACCTGCTAAGGCAGATTTCTTCAAAGACCCAGCTGGCAAGCATATCGTGCATTCCGCTCCTTTTCTATATTTGAATGTGGACTCGTCCTTTGAGCTGACAACACAAGTCAAGGTAGACATGCAACATCAGTATGATTCGGGCTGCCTGATGCTGATGGCGGATGAGAACAATTGGGCGAAGCTCTGCTTTGAATCCAACGGAGAATATCCGACCATTGTCTCTGTAGTGACGCAGCATGGCTTCTCGGATGACTGCAATTCGGAGCGTGTGGATGTAGAGCAGCCTTATTTGAGAATAGCGAAGGCTGGTCGTGTGGTGTCCTTTCATTACTCAGTGGATGGGGAGAGCTGGAAGCTGATTCGCTACTTTGGCATGGGAGCAGAGGGACCATTCATGGCTGGGGTTGTCGCACAATCTCCGATAGGCACAGGCTGCCAGGTCTCATTCAAGCATATGAAGTTGTCCGTACCGAACGAAGATAGTCGCTTTTAGCTATGTCTGTCTGTCGTTATTGCGCCTTTCCTTTTTCCATTTTGCAGCTTGAATGTGTATGGTGCTTACTGTAATAGATCATTCTTTGCCTACAATAGATCGTTCGCTGTTTATAATAGATTGTTCTAAATAGTCGCCATGCCAGACATTTCTGTCGGGATGGCGACTATTTGTGTTGAGGTGATCGAGATGAGCATGACGTGCTATTAGACTACGCAAGATTACCGAGGTGCTCAGCGATCTCTTCCACGGTCACCTGATAGAGTAGTTGGCCTGAATACAGCAGGAGACGGTTCTGACGAAAGCACTGAGCTTGAACTTGAAGCTGTCTAGCTTGTTCATTCCGGAAGGTGATCTTGGTGCCTTTCGTTAGATGGCGAGAATGCTCCAGCTTCTTGAGGACGTAGGTCCCGTGACGGCCATAGCCACCATCGAACAAGAAGTGATACCCATCTGTACAGAAGCCAGAAGAGCCTGAAATGCCCGGGTTCATCAAAGTAACGTTCGGCTGCTGCGTTCCACCTGTGATACAGCCGAGCGAGAAGTCCGTGTAGTAGTAGAACCATACTTCCTGATCCTTCACTACATTGAGTGCATAGCAATCAGCGATATCCACGGCTTGATTCTCATAGGTACGCTTCCCCTGATGGTCCCAGGCCAGCAAGCCAGATGCGCCAACCGGCTCACTCCACCCGTAATTTCCGAATACACCTTCATCAAAATAGCTGGTCCAGATCATACCTTCCTCGCTTACCTGGACATCCTGTATGCCGTCACCTAGCAGAAATTCATCCACAGTGAGCCCTTCATAATCGTATACTCTCGCATTCAGATCGTACTGATTCCTCCCGTAATATCTGCAACGTGCGCCGACGAGTAGCAGATGCTCGTGAAGTGGCTGTATATAGTGGTAATTGAAGCTGCTCCAGATCATAACATCATTCACGACGTGATCCGTCAGTACAAGGACTCTATAGAGCCTTTGCTTATGTAGCTTGGCTTGCACGAACATCCCTTTGTCTCTCTCGGGGAACTGATCGATGAGCAGAACATAGACCCGCCCATCCGCACCCCATTGAGTGGAGACAAGCTCAAAGCCTTCCATATAAGGTGTTAAATCTGCAAATGACTGTAGTTTTACCGCTTGTTGTGCCATGTTGATTCCTCCTGATCGTTTGCTGCAGACCTGCTGTCTGCTTGAGATATGCTCATTGTGCAGGAAAATGGCTGGCTCGAACATGGCAAAAGTATAGCGAGGCTAGGAAATATCTTTTTTTCATACAGCTCTCCAGCTATGCTTCCGTATGATTATAGGCAGGTTGGAAACACTACTTATCGTCATTCATTACCATTTCTCCCACAACGATGGAGCATACGACTTGATCGACAGGGAAGCGGCTGAACACAACAGGGAGGTGACGATGTGTGGTCTGAAGTGATGAAATATATTCCTGGCTGGCCGATTTGGTGGCAGGCCTTACTATTGGTGATGATTCCGATTGGACTAGCGAAGTTAACGGAAAGGCTGCAGACAGCGGTCAAGAATGGAAGCTTCAGCGATTCGAAGAATAGCAATAAGCAACATGCGAATAAGCAACAATCCAGTACAAAGAATCAACATGCTAAGCAGCAGCAGAGCTTACAAGGAAAGGACACCTTTCGTTCGAAGGATTCTCCACTGACCGGGGTCTATACCGCGGATATAGCTACGATACGACAAGGCTTTGGCAAGAACTCGGATGTACATATTCGTGAGTTCTATATGAAGGGGACCGATCTAAAGGCAGCTGTCCTGTATGTTGATGGGCTCGTGGATCAGCAGCTAATGGATGAATTCCTTATCACTACATTAATGCGTGAGGGCGTCCCTGATACCGTCGGAATGAAATGGAAGCGGCTCCCGCGGCAAGAGGCGTTCAAGGACTTCTTGAGCATGCGTCTATTGCCTGTTAGTGATATTCAGGAGTCATCGCATATTCAGGAGATCGCCAATGCGGTTCTTACTGGTAAAGGGGCGCTCCTCATAGACGGCATGACGGTGGCGATCTTAATCGGCTCGGCGAAGGGGAAGACCCGCAGTCTGGAAGAGCCCTTGTCCGAAGCATTACTGCGCGGCCCGCGCATTGGCTTCACCGAGCGTCTGGATGAGAATACCGCGTTACTACGACAGATTGGGAAAAATGAAAGTCTGTTCATTCAACAGTATGAGGTAGGGTCCAGGATCAAGAAAAAGCTGGCTATCGCGTATATGAAGGATATTGTGAATCCTGATCTGGTCCAGCAGGTGGAGACCCGTATTCAGCGTATGGATATGGATGCCATGCTGGAATCAGGCTATATAGAGCAGTTGATTGAGGATAGCACGCTGAGTCCGTTTCAGCAGGTGCTCAATACAGAGCGGCCTGACCGGGCGATCGGTGGCTTGCTGGAAGGCCGGGTAGTCATTATGCTGGATGGCACTCCATTTGTGCTCATTGTCCCTGGTACCTTCACCATGCTGCTGCAATCGCCTGAGGATTATTACGACCGCTGGATTCCGGGAACCTTTTTACGCTTGCTCCGCTTTATGTCAGCTACGCTGGCCTTACTTGCTCCAGCGCTATATATTTCGTTCATATCCTTCCATCCGGGGCTTATTCCGACCAAGCTTGCTTTAACCATTATTGATGCCCGTAGCGGTGTGCCGTTTCCCTCCATCATCGAGGCCTTGATTATGGAGCTATCCATTGAGATCCTGCGGGAAGCTGGGATTCGGTTGCCTAAGCCGATTGGACCAGCGATGGGGATCGTTGGCGGTCTGATTATCGGACAGGCGGCTGTTCAGGCAGGTATTATTAGCCAGTTTCTGGTTATTGTCGTGGCGATTACAGCGATATCATCCTTCACCATACCCGTCTATAGTGCCGGGATTACTTTGCGGATTTTGCGGTTCGTTGCCATGTTCTGTGCGGCTGCGCTTGGATTATTCGGCGTAGTTATGTTCTTCCTGCTGATATGTACACATCTCGCGCGGTTAAGCAGCTTTGGTGTACCGTATGTATCGCCAGCAGTACCGTATAATCTCAGGGATTGGAAGGATTTCGTCATCCGAGCACCGCTTAGCATGATGAAGCTGCGACCTGAAATGACCAAGCCAAATGATTCTGAGCGCAAAAATTAAAAATCATGTATGGAAGGGGGGAAACATATGAGCCGCTCTAAGTCTCGGGTCCACCTCAGTGCGACACAAGCTGCTGTTATCATCGTGAACTTTATGCTTGGGGCAGGCATTCTGACACTCCCGCGCACAACGGTTGACGCTGTTGGTACACCAGATGTGTGGATTGTAATTATCATGTCTGGTCTGGTCGTAGTCGGGCTGGGTCTAATTATCGTGGCATTGTGTCGCAGGTTCCCGGGGAAGACGGTATTTGAATTCACCCCAATCATCACTGGGAAATGGGTCTCTTACATTCTGCTGCTCCCTATGATCGTGTATTTCATCACCATCTCGGCCTTCGAGATCAGGGTGATGGCAGAGGTGACCGGTATGTTCCTACTGGAACGTACGCCTACATGGGCAATTGTCATGTTATTTATGTGGATCGGACTATACATGACCTCTGGGGGGCTTCCCGTGATCGTGCGTGTGTTTGAGATTATTTTGCCCATTACATTGATTATTTTTGTCCTCGAGATTTTGCTCAGCAGTCAACTATTCGAAATAAACAATCTAAGACCGCTGCTGGGTGAGGGCTTAATGCCGTTATTAAAGGGTCTCAAGCCAACATTACTGTCCTATACAGGCTATGAGGTTATGCTCGTCATGACTGCTTATATGAAGAATCCGGGCAAAAGTAATAAATCCGTGGTGTGGGGAGTACTGACATCAACAGTCATTTACCTTATTACGGTAGTCATGGTCATCGGCAGTCTCTCTGTAAACGGAATTATGACCAGAACATGGCCGACGCTTGATCTGCTTCGAAGCTTTGAGGTTCAGGGCCTAATCTTTGAGCGCTTTGAATCCTTGCTGCTGGTCATCTGGATCATGCAAATTTTCTCTACCTCGGCAATTGCCCACTATACAGCATCCATCGGTGTACGCGACTTGTTTCGACTTAAAGGAATGCATGCGGCTTTGTATATCTTCCTGCCCATCATCTACCTTTTGGCGATGATTCCCCAGGATGTGGATGAGACTCTGGCCTTGGGAGATATGCTTGGCAATGCATCCGTATATTTGTTTGGAATTCTGCCTGTGCTATTGCTGATGATTAGTATAATTCGCAAAAAGGGAGGGAAGCGTGCATGAGATGGGCTTGTCGGTTAGTCAGTACTATCATCGTACTGGCTGTATTGCTCACAGTAACTGGCTGCTGGAGTAGCCGGGAGATTGAGGACCTGAGTGTATATCTCGGTCTTGGCATCGACACCCCGCGTGAGACGCCGCTTGAGAAATACCTCACAAAGGAAGGCGCAGAATATCCCAAGGAAAATAACATTACCGCGACAGTGCAGATTGCCCCGGGTCATGTGAAATCCACGAAGAGTGCCGAGGGGGGCTCGAACACCTCAGATAAGTCCTCGTACTCGAATGAACAGCTTACAGGTGACTCTCTGTTACAGATATTTCGGCATTTTGCTTTACTTAGGGACCGTCCCTTAATTGGCCATCATCTGAAGGTCATCGTCATCTCTAAGGATGTTGCCAAGAAGTATAGACTCGATCAATTGCTGGATTTTGTGTTGCGGGATAATGACATTCGGCTGAATTGCCTCGTATTACTGAGCCATGAGCGTGCCTTGGATGTGCTAACCTTGAAGGATCAATCTCAAATCCCAGCGTTCTATCTTACAGGCATGGTCAATAATTCGTATTTGATCAACAAGATCCTTGAGCCCATGACATTGGCCAAGCTCGATGCCAAGCTAAAGGCAGGATCAAGCTTTCTACTTCAGAATGTGATTTCCTTTGATGGGGATGACAAATTCTCTGGGGCAGGTATATTTAGTGGCAAGACGACCAAATATATTGGAGCGCTCAGTCAGACAGATCTGGAGGGTCTTGCCTGGATTAATCTGCAGTCACGGGCTGGTATCGTAAAGACCTACAACAAAGAAGGTTACACAGTTGTCTACGAAACCAAGAAAAATAAGACGACGATTACGCCTACCGTAAGAGGCAAGGACATCTCCTTCCATGTCAATGTCGATTCGGAGGGATGGCTCATGGAGGACTGGATCATCCCCGAGACAGAGGAGAAGGGGGCGTATCTCAAAGAGCTGGAGAAGGATTTTGCAGACATAGCCGAGCAGCAGATTGAGCAGGTGCTGCATAAGCTCCAGCACACCTACAAGGTCGATGTGGCTGATTTTGGAGAGGTCCTCCGCATTAAGGAGCCGAAGGTGTGGAAGCAGGTGAAGGATAACTGGGATGAGATCTTCAGCGAGGCAACGGTCACTTACAAGGTGAAGGTGAAGGTAACAAGTCGAGGCTCCTCCACGAAATAAGGGAATATGACTGGTGAAGTGTATACCATTTCGAATAATGCACGTACAACGATGGCTATCACACACGAAGCGGCAGAACTCCTGCATGTTCGTGTGTTTTTTTTGTGGTGGTGAGCGGGGAAGCGGATAATCAATTGATGTGATTGTATTTTTATGGATGTAGGGATAGTACGCTAGGAGTGTTGAGACATGATTCTTACAGGGGGAGGAAGCATACACGTGAAACAGGAACTGGCGAAGAGAAGGCTGGTAGCATCAGGAAGCACACCGAGCAAATTGACATTATTCAAAAAAGACTTGCTTCGTAACAGGTATATCTATTTGATGCTCGTGCCAGTCATTGCTTACTATGGCATATTTCAATATGGTCCGATGTATGGCTTGCTGATGGCGTTCCAAAAAAATTATAATCTCACGCACGGGATCTGGGGAGGGACATGGGTTGGTGTTGAGAACTTCATTACCTTCTTCAACAGCTACTATTTCTGGAGACTTCTGAAGAACACGCTCATATTGAGCTTGTACAGCATTATTCTGGGGTTCCCTGCACCGATTATTCTTGCTCTGCTGCTGCATGAAGTGAGAAGCAAGATGTTCAAGCGTACTGTGCAGACCGTAAGCTATCTGCCGCATTTTATATCAGTGGTGGTCGTCGTGGGCATGATGAAGACGTTCTCGTCACTTGACGGGGGCTTGTTCAATATCGCCCGTGACATGTTCAGCCTACAGCCAATGATGTTCTTCTCGGAGCCGGATATGTTCCGACCTATGTATATTATATCGAATATATGGCAGGGGGCCGGGTGGGCATCGATTATCTTCCTCGCAGCACTCGCCAATATTGATTCCCAGCTGTATGAGGCAGCCAAGATGGATGGAGCGGGTAGATGGCGCCAGTTCCTGCATGTAACCTTGCCAGGCATTATGCCTACGATCGTTATTATGCTAATTCTACGCTTGGGAGCGGTCATGAATTCCGATCTGCAAAAGATCCTTCTCATGCAGACGGCACCTACTTATGAGGTATCAGATGTCATATCGACCTTCGTCTATCGCTCAGGGGTGCTGGAGGCCAACTATGCATACTCGACAGCAGTGGGCCTATTTAATGGATTGGTGAATTTCCTGCTGCTCATCATTGCGAATGCCATCAGTAGGAAGGCGAACTCTACAACACTGTGGTAGAAAGGAGGAGCATGGAATGAAGCGTTCCATTGCTGAACGAATTTTTGACGGGGCGAACTATCTGATGCTGGGCATCGTTATTCTTATCTCGGTCTATCCCATGCTGTATATATTCAATGCTTCCGTAAGCGAACCGAATGCATTGCTGCAAAATCGTTCCTTCATGCTATGGCCCGAGGGAATCACATTTGCGGCCTATGAGCATGTGTTGCAGGATTCCAAAATCTATCGCGGCTACATGAATACCCTCTTTTATGTCATTGTAGGGACCTCGTTCAATCTACTGATGACTTCGCTCGCAGCCTATGCATTGTCCAGGCCAGATCTGATGATTCGTAAGGCGCTAATGAAGATTGTTGTATTCACCATGTTCTTCAGCGGCGGCATGATTCCAACCTTCCTGTTAATTCAGAATCTGGGCTTGATTAATAGCCGGCTGGCCCTGATTCTACCGGTGGCAATCAACACCTTTTACCTGATTATTATGAAGACCAATTTTGAGAGCGTTCCCAAAGAGCTCATCGAATCCGCCAAGCTGGATGGAGCGAATGATTTTACCATACTGTTCCGAATCATATTGCCGATCTCCAAGCCGATTCTGGCGGTGTTAACGCTGTATTATGCTGTTGATCATTGGAATGATTACATGGGTCCGCTGCTGTACCTGCGTAATGCAGACCTGTATCCGATCCAGATCATACTCAGAGATATTCTGCTAAGCAATAGCACCGAGGCGATGGGGCCCGGAGCGGATACGGGATATGCACTGGGCGAGAATATCAAGTATGCGACCATTATTATTTCTACCCTGCCGATTGTCATGGTGTATCCGTTCATCCAGAAATACTTTGTTCAAGGCGCTCTGCTTGGTGCTGTAAAACAATAAGAACTAACCTACATGAAGGAGGAATTTGGCTCTATGAACAAAAATGGTGCGACAAAAAATAATATGAAGAAAAACCTGTCTCTGGCCTTATGTCTTGTATTCGTGTGCTCTATCTTTCTCAGTGCTTGCGCTGGACAAGAGCAGTCCAAGGAATCACCTTCGGAAGACCTCGCTAATGTTGAAGCACTTACTTCCATCCCGTTACCGATAGTAGAGGAGCCTATGACGATTGATTACTGGCGGGCTAACGATGGCAAGCTCACGGCATCACTACAGAATTTTGGTGAGATGGCTGCCTACAAGAAGAAGGAAGAGCTAACTGGCATCAAGGTCAATTTCATTCATCCACCGCTGGGACAGCAGAAGGATCAATTCAATCTACTCGTTGCTACCAACGACATGCCTGACGTTATCTATTATAACTGGTCCGACGCGGTAGGCGGTCCCGGCAAGATGCTGGCAGACGGCAGGATTATCAAGCTGAATGACTATATTGACAAATATGCGCCCAATCTTAAGAAGCTGATCGAGAGTGACGAGGAGATCCGCAAGCAAATCACCATGGATGACGGGACGATCTACATGTTCCCATATATGCGTGCTGATGCGGAGAAGCTCAATGCTACAGCAGGTATGATCCTCAGAAAGGATTGGCTCGATAAGCTGAATCTGGAGGTACCTGCTACTATAGATGATTGGTACACGGTGCTTAAGGCGTTCAGGACACAGGATCCGAATGGCAATGGTCTCCAGGATGAGCTTCCGTACACGGCGAATTGGGGGCCGGGCAATCTGAGCAAGCTGCATGATTTTGCTCCGTCCTTCGGCGTCATTGGCGGCTTTCAGTTCAAGGATGGGAAGATAGTATACGGCCCATTAGAGCCTGAATACAAGCAATTTATTGAGACGATGGCCAAATGGTATCAGGAGGGCTTGTTCGATCCAGAGATGATGACGAATGATGGTAAAGCCTTCGACTACAAGATCACGAATGGTCAGGCTGGTGCTTATAGCGCTGGAGTATTCAGTGGCATGGCTAAATATCTGAATTTGATGAAGTCTTCTGATCCAGACTTTAAGCTTGTGGGAGCTCCATGGCCCACAGGTACCGCAGGTAAGCCTTATATGACCTTTACACTTAATAACAAGGTCCTGACCTATGGTGCAGCCATTACGTCGTCGGCCGATGAAGAGAAGATCAAGTATATCGTCCAGTGGATGGATTTCAACTATAGCCCGGAGGGGCATGATCTGTTCAACTTTGGAATTGAAGGGGAGAGCTACGTCAGAGAAGGGGACGCAATCCGCTTCACAGATGAGATCATGAACAATCCGAGTCTGACCTATGATCAGGCACTGGCCGCCTATGCCATGTCCATCATGGATGGGCCGATGAATCAGGACAGCCGTTATCTGGATGCTTTAATGACCTACGATGAGCAAAAGGAAGCGAATCAGGTCTGGATCAAGGGGGATCAATCGCTTCTGCTGCCTGTACTGCACTTCACGGAGGATGAGTCTCGACAGAACGCTTCGATCATGAATCCTATAACCACGTACCTGAACGAAATGATGACCAAATTCATCATGGGTCAGACTCCGATGAGTGAGTACGATAAATTTGTGGATACCATCAAGAGTATGGGGATTGATCAGATGACCAAAATTCATGAGGATGCTTATCAACGTTATACAGCGCGCTAATATCAATAAATGGAGCAACGAACTGCCAATCTGAATTCAAGAACTGTGCTCGTCAGCCAGATGCCACCGCGCTGGCTGACCATGCATCATCATACGAACTCAAAGGAAGTTAAGCTGGCGATTAGTCGTACCGCCTTCTGAAGACAATATAGCGCCGGCTCATGATGATATCTTGGAGCCGGCGCTTATTAAGTTGTTATTATACATTTTGCTCTGTTGCGGGCTTAACTGATAAATTACCCCATACTCAATTGAAATGATTATTCACCTGTTGCGATGCTGTGCTATAGTATGTTGTAAGCGTATACAATGGTTGGGATGCTATTTGATGGTATATGATTAGTGCGGAACATAACTACAAATACGAGGTACTGTTGATGATGAGAAAAATCAGAAAGGCTCTTTCCTCCAGATTGATGCGGAATAAGGTTCTGATCATTGCCTCTTTACTTGCTACCATTCCGGTCTTAATCATGGGCATGACTGCTTATTTCATTGCAAGCAAGAACATCATTCAGGATATAGGAGCAGCCAATCAAGAGACGATGCTGCAGATTCAACAAAGAATAGACGAGAAGCTAAGCACCCTGGAAAACATGACTTTACAGAATGCAACGAACCCTACGTTTGCTCATTTTCTGTCTTTGTCAAAGCCCGGGGAGGATATTGAAGCCTTGGGGATGACGATGACGATCCTGAGCTCCATGCAGGTGCTCATTGACGATGTGAATTCCGTATATTTGTATCGTCCAGATCAACAGCTCGTGGTCTCGCCGGATTTCGGAATGCGCAGTGACCAGGTCCTGCCCGCGTATATCAAGGAGGCGGTGTCGCTATCTCCAAGCAAAATCTGGCTGGATCATCGGCTGGAATCCTATACCTATAGAGATGGGTTGCATCAGATCACTTTGATTCGCAAGATCGATACGCCCGATAACAGTTCAGGCGGTTATCTGATCGTCAATCTGGATGAGACTACATTATTCCGCATTTTCAATAACATGAACCTTGGAGAAAATAGAGAACTGCTGATCATTACCCCGCGTTATAACATTTTTTCGGACCAATCACAGCATCTGCTGAAGCGTCCACTGCAGGAGTACAGCTTCCTTGGGAGCATGATGGACCCCTCATCACCTACGAATACTTCAACCGTACAGATTGATGGCCTTAAGATGTCACTTAATTACATTGAATCGCCCTACAATGGGTGGAAATATGTCACGATTGTTCCGTACAGCGATGTTACGCAGCATCTGCAAAAAATCCAGCAGGCTACGCTAATGATCTGTCTTCTGCTTGTCGTGGTCAGTGCACTGGCGTCCGGCGTACTATCAAAGCGTTGGCTTCACGCTTTCCAATCGCTAATTGAGGTAGTGAAGAAGAAGTCAGGAGGGGCTGATGGCCGAGCCGAAGAGAATGAATTCACGCTCATCCGCAGCTATTTCGAGTCACTGGAGCACAACAATGATCGACTGGAGAAGCAGATCGAGGATTCGATGCCGACGCTGAGAAGTAATTTTATTCATCGGCTGTTAAACGAGCCCTTCCGGCCCGATATGATTGAGCAGGCTGCTTACTATGACGTACCTGATCGGCATCCTTATTATACAGTCGTCTGCATCGAATTGGATAACATGCGTGGTCACACCGAGCAGGACACCAATCTGTTCCATTATGCAGTGCTGAATATCGTGAAAGAGGTTGTCCATCATCATGCAGAGGGCATGGTGGTGCAAATGCATAGCGGGCATATCGTGATGCTGTTGAATCATAAAGAGCAGAAGCGTACGCTGGACCCCAATACTGGCGTATTTCACATAGCGGAAGAGATTCGTAGCATAGCTGAGTCCTTACTGCACATCACAGTGACGCTGGGGGTCGGACATAGCTATGAAGGGCTGGGTCAGGTCAAGCGTAGCTTCCGTGAGGCTATGGAATCACTGGATTACCAGTTAATTCAGGGAAGCGGCAAGGTACTGTACATTGGTCAGATCAAGCTGGAGGGCTCCTCCATGCATTACCCCTATGAATATGAGCAGCAGATTATTACAAGTCTCAAGCTGGGTAAACTCGGCAAAATTCAAGATTTGCTGGATAGCTTCGCACATGCGTTGAAATCAGAGGCAGTGGATTACGATCAGGTCCGTCAATCCTTCACGCAGCTGCTTGCCGTCTCCCAACGCACGATGCTGGAGCTGGACGCGAATAGCCCCCAAATTCACGGCTCCAAGCTGTACCAACGGCTGTTCGAGCTCAATACAACGGAGAAGATCGTACATTGGTTCAAGACCGAGATCTATCCTCCAATGACCGAGCATATCCAATCCAGATTGGAGCAGCGGACCCATAGTACTATTCAGCAAGCTCTGGATTATATACAGGAGCACTACGATTCTGATCTATCCATGCCTATCGTGGCCGATTATATTGCGATGCCTGTGTCTCATTTTAGCCATGTCTTCAAGCTGGAGGTAGGAATGACATTCTCGGAGTATCTGATTGCGTATCGGATGGAGAAGGCGAGAGAGCTGCTGGAGACTACCAATGACAAGATCTCCGACATTGCTGAGAAGCTTCGATACAACAACTCGCAGAATTTCATCCGTGTATTCAAGAAAATGAACAGTGCGACCCCTGGTGAATACCGCACCCGCTTCCATAAGGAACGGCTTGAGACGAAGAGTGGCTCGTAGGTGAGATAGTTATAGTTCTAGCATGATGCGTCGGCTCTATGTGGCAGTAGGAGGTGGTAGATGGCTATAGGTGGATTATAAAGGGAAAGAGGCTCCGCGATGGAGACCTCTATTTCTCTATGTTTGCTGACGGCTCATTTCTGCTATGCTTCTAATTGGTCTAGTCCAAGAAAATCTGCGCAAGATGAGCAAAGAAATGACTTCCAAATCATGTGTTTCTTTGAAATAATGGGCTTATTACATTTGGTGCAGAATTACAATAATGGAGGAGGATAATGAGATGGATATTGATAAGTGGATCATTGAAGCAGACATACTTAGCATGCAAAAAGCTATGGAGTCTTGGGAAATAAGCTCTGAAGATTTAGTATTAGCTTACATAGAAAGAATCCGTAGATTGGATACGAAAATAAATTCAATTCTAGAAATCAATCCAGAGGCTGTTGAGATCGCAAGGAATTTAGATAAAGAAAGGAAAGATAATGGAGCTAGAGGGCTATTGCACGGAATCCCCATTCTGCTCAAGGATAATATTGATACACATGACAAAATGCATACCAGTGCAGGTTCAATCTCACTAGAGAATTCCATTGCGGTAGAAGATTCGGTTGTTGCTACCAGGCTCCGTGCGGCGGGTGTTGTCTTGCTCGGTAAAACCAATATGACTGAGTGGGCTAACTTTATGTCTAATGAAATGTGGGCAGGTTATAGTTCCAGAGGCGGCTTGGTGTTGAACCCTTATGGACCAGGGGAGTTATTTGTTGGCGGTTCAAGTTCCGGTTCTGCTGCATCTGTTGCAGCGAACCTTGGAGCAGCAGCGATTGGGACGGAGACAACTGGTTCTATTATTTGCCCTTCCAGCCAAAATAGCGTTGTAGGCATCAAACCGACGATTGGACTGGTCAGCCAGTCAGGAATTATTCCCATTACCTTTAGCCAGGACACGGCCGGTCCAATTGCAAGAACAGTGACGGATGCCGCAATTATTCTTGGCACTTTGGTTAATTCGGTCGATTCAGACGAGCAGGAAACCGACTCTCAAGATATAAATCATGGCTACCAAGACTACACTCAATTCTTGGATAGACACTTTTTGCAGCAAGCCAGAATAGGGGTTCCAAGATTTTATTATGAAGGTTTGGATGAAGAAAGGATTCAAATTGTTGAAGAAGCTATAGCAGTATTGAAAAGGGAAGGGGCGACGATTGTTGATCCTGTGAGTCTGCCTTGTGAAAATACAGAATGGGATGCAAATGTTTTACGGTACGAATTTAAATATGCTCTCAACAATTATTTGGCACGGTTACCTGAAGGTGTCCCTGTTCATTCACTAGCAGAAATCATTGCTTTTAATGATCAGCATGCAGAGAGAGCTTTGAAATATGGACAAGGTACACTAATCTGGTCGGAAGAAACAAGTGGTACCTTGAAGGAAAAGGAATATCTGCAAAGCTTGATGCAGAATACGGAGATGGCTAGAGAAAAGGGAATAGATTATGCTTTGAAAGAGCATCGGCTGGATGCACTTATGTTCCTTGGAAGTGACGGGGGAGCTGATCTTGCAGCAAGAGCGGGCTATCCCATTATAACTGTTCCTGGAGGCTATGCCACAAAAGGAATTATGGCTCCAGAAGGTTATACCACCAAAGGACCGCAAGGGATATCATTTGTTGGTACAGCATTTAGTGAGCCTGTGCTGATCAAAATTGCGTTTGGTTTTGAACAGGCTACTAAGCATCGCTTTCCGCCTGACATGGGTTGAGACTTTTGCTATTTGATCTATGGCTGCTGCTGGATTTGCTGGTAGATGTGCACCGGTAGAAGTTTATAGGACGTTATATGGACAGGGTTGGACTCCTCTTAGTTGTGTAAAACTTTGTCCATATAAAACTACAACAAATAATGTTGGACATGGGTTCATCATAGTTTCAATTAGATTGGGTGAAAATAGCATTGAAGTGAGAGTGTCATATTCGTATTTCAGAGATGAAACCGAACCAAAGGAGTGTTGAAAGGATGAAAGCTATCATTCTGGGAGTTGGCGAATCAAAAGCTTATGATGGTTCCCAAACAAAGATTAGAATGCCCTTTGCAAACGATTTTTTAAAACTTACAACAAGTTAGAAATAAGTCGAAATCCATGGTTTTAATAGGAGAGATTATTAATTACTTGAACCAACATCACAAGATGAAACCTTTTACATTCTGAGATTGAGGAATAGTTACTTCATGCTTTTAATGATTCACAGGACTTTGTCAGTCTTATGGAATCCTTTAAGTCTTATAATCAATTGTTTTTTTCTATTTACTTCTGTTATTAATGAAATACAAAATGGACCGGTGTCTGAGCCACACATAAATTTGCTAAGCTTTTGAAAAAAGATGATGTTATTGTTACTTTCAATTGGGATACGCTTATGGATAGCGAGCCTTAGCTGAAACTACAGAATGGACTTCTGATGCTGGGTATTTCGTAACGCCTAAAATGATCTATAGAAATGCATGGGAACCTGCTTCAATAACACAAAAAAACTGATTATCCTAAGCTTATTAAGCTACACGGTTCTAACAACTGGCTAATTAGTGCAAATACAATTGAAAATGAGAAGATAATAATGACTCAGTCAGCTGGCCCAGAAACTATTTATATTTTTGAATTTACAATTGATCCTTACGATACATATAATGGTAGATATATGAGTAATTATGAGCCGCACTCCTATGGGAACTACCCATCGAATATACCCGACTCAGGAAAACCAGCTCCAGAAGATCAAGTGCTCGTTAGATTAACTCCAAGATTTTCTCATATGCCTAAAGGCACTGCGGGGAAGTCTGGACTTACTTCAATGCCTTTAATTATCCCACCTGTTAAACACAAAACCTACGACATTTATGGCTACTTTTTAAGGAGCTATGGAGAGGCAGAACTTTGTTTGACTGAACCAAGTGAGATTATTATTGGATACTCTTTTCCAGTGACGGATATTCAAAGCAACCATTTGTTTAAAAATGCTTTCATGAAAAGGAAAACTGTACGGCGAGTTACGATTGTTGATCCTAACCCGCACAGAATAAAGAAAAAATTATCAATCGTTTGGTATGCTTGATGATCATTTGGTAATTAATCAAGATTATTTTTCTAAGGACTTTCCTTTTGATAAATTATTTTAGCAGCACTAGACCCATCTCAGGACTCAAGCAACCTCACCAAACATTAGTAGCATCATGCGTCGGCGAATGGTTAAGGTGCTTATCCTTTAACGAAAATTCAAACATGGAAGAATGGTGATGAACGACATGAGAACAATAATCACACCTGAAGTTAATCCGAGTAGAGAGTTTCTTGAAATTGCAGCAGATTTTTCAAATCCCTTAGATATTATAAGAGAAGCAATAAGCAATGCCTTTGATGCAAAGTCTACAGAGATATACATATTGTTTGATGTTATTTCTGAGTATGGTAGGAAAAAACTAAGAATCATAATTAGGGATGACGGAGAGGGTATGGATTTTGAAGGACTTAAATCGTTCTTTGATCTTGGTAACTCATTAAGAAAAGATCGAAAGAATGAAGATTCTACTCTAATTGGAGAAAAAGGACATGGAACTAAAATATATTTTAACTCTGAAAGTATCGGGGTTATTACAGGTAAACAGGGAACGAAACTTTCAGCAAAGATGCACAATCCGCTGGGGCTTCTTTATGAGGGCCAGGTTCCGACCGTGGAAGTATACGAAGAAGAAGTTCAATATAAGGGTACATATATTGAAATAATCGGGTATAACAATAACGAGCGCGATGTATTTAATCATGATCGTATTAAAGATTACATATATTGGTTTACGAAATACGGTTCATTTGAAAATGAAATATCTGGTAATAACATTTATGGTGATGTGAAATTACACCTCCAGGGCGTTGATAAGAATGAGCAAGAACTACTAACATTCGGTCATAAGTTTCCGGAGGAATCTAAAAGCTTAGAAAAATTATTGAAAGATTACACTGTTGATGCTCCGGATCATTATGTTAAAAAGTGGGTTTTTACGGGAGGGTTAAGAAAATTTCCTGACATAAAATATGAAGCAATCTTTTATATAGAGGGAAATAAGGCGAAGCGTAGCGTCAATAACATGATAAGGCGAAGTGGATATAGCGCTCCAGATGGTGCTTATACCGTTCAAGAGAGGTATGGTATTTGGCTTGCAAAAGATTATATTCCAGTACAAAGAAAAAACGACTGGATTGGAAGCAGAGGATCTGAATATACAAAATTACATGCTTTCTTTAATTGCCAAGATTTGAGAATGACTGCGAACCGTGGCTCGATTGATAATACTCCTGGAGATATATTAGAAGAAATTAAATTATCAATTCAAGATATGTACTCACAGATCACAGACAGTGATGATTGGCTTAATCTAGAAATGTTAGAGCAACAATCGCAGGCATTTCAAAGTGAACGTAAGGAAGAGAAAGATTTTGAAAAAAGAGAAAAATATATTAAGACTGCCAAAGTTGCTGAGCACAAAGCTATAATTTTACGAGAACCAAGGCAGGAACATGGTGTTTTTGCAATTTACCATGCCATTGATATTCTTGAAAAGGATTTATTTCCTTTTGAGATTATAGATTACGATACCCATGCGGGGATTGATGTGTTGGCACGTTTGAAGAATACTAGTGTGGATCTGCAACGTTCTTTCCTTAGATTTGTTGAATTCAAGCACATATTGAAAGAAAACTTTAATCATTCTTTTAAGAGATTGTATGGCATCGTTTGCTGGAAATTAGCCATTAAAAATGATGAGACGGTGACTGATACATTTGGTCATACTAGGAAACTGAGATGCGTTCCTAAAACCTCTAATGATAATTTTACTCAGTATTTTTTAGAAGATGAAAGGAATCCACATAGAATTGAGATTATCGTTCTAGAAGAATATTTACAGGAACGATTGGGGATTTGGTTTAAGAGGATGAAACATTAATCGAATTGGTTATTATGATAATGTAGAGCGTGAGGTAGCCATAGAGAATATAAAATTATATTTCTGTCCGAATCGGAAGAGTAAATATACCTTACGCCAACTTCCCAAATATCCAAATAATCACATTTCAGCGGATTGTGGATTAGCTAAGCCACCTCTCGCCTCTATATTCATGATTAGAAAAAAGCGACCAATTTGGGTCGCTTTTCTGCTTCTAAGTATGATGAGAAAGCCACATAATGCCTTTTGCTCTTTTTTATTGATATAAGTGGAAACTTAATACTTAAACAAACGTCTAACTTATCACAATACTCCGGAGGAGATGGAATACATGAAGCGTATGGTCAAAATAGGAATCGGAGGAGTCCTGCTCACATCCATATTTAGCGCGGGGGCTTATGCCGCAACGGTAGCTCCGCAGGTTTTTGTCCATGGCAACCGTATTCAGAGCAGCGCAGCACCGAAAATCATTAATGGATCAGTCTATGTACCACTTCGCTCCATATCAGAGGGCTTAGGGGCAGATATTCTGTGGGACAATAAGAGCAAGGCGGTATACGTCAACTCTGATGTGCAATTCAAAGCGGAATCGGGCAGTGTAACCTATGTCAACCAGCGCAACATGGCATTCAATTGGATTATGGCCTATGATGATCGCAGGCAAGAAGATGTACTCGCATTAGCGGCAACTGGATTCAAAACTGATATTTACAATGAGAGCTTTCCGGCCGGTACCTACAATATGGGCAGTATTGTCGACATGCAACCCGTGAACCGCACTGACAATACCCTAACTGTACGAATCGTACAACGAGTTACCGCAGAGGACGATTACAACGTCAAGGTAGAGCAATGGAAATTCACGTTTGCGGGAACGGATAAAATTCAATCGGTGATGATTGTACCGAAATCGACGCAATATTTGGATCGTTATACTCTGTTTCCAGGAACGAGCTTTGGAGAGTAATACTACATACCGACAAACTAAATACAGGAGCATGAGCATGAGCATGTCAAAATACGTTGAAATTGCTTACCCCATCTATGAAGGAATGCCTGTGTACCCAGGATTGCCAGAGGTGAAAATAGAACCAAGAGAGAGGTTGGACAAAGGAGATGACTGGAACGGAAGTGTACTAAGCATCTACCTCCACGCCGGTACCCATGTGGATGCTCCGTGGCATCATTTGAATAACGGAAAGGGAATAGATGCTGTTCCTATTGAAGACTTTATCTACAAAAAACCACTATTCATTGATTGTCCGCTCGGCCCGAATGGCTTCATCACCATCGACAAACTGAAGGAATATGAAGACTTGTACGAAGCCGATATATTGTTATTCAATACGGGTCATTGGAAATACCGGGACACGGATTTCGAGAAATACGCTAATGATTTTCCAGCTGTATCTCCCGAGGCTGCCGAATTCATCCGTAAGGAGCTACCACAATGCAAGGCCGTAGCCATTGACACCTTGAGCATCGAGAATCTGACTGAGGCCAAAAGCAACGGGTATTTTGTGCACCATGCATTCTTGGATCATGAAAAGTATGCAGAGCGGACCATGCTAATCTATGAGGATATTAATCCAGCTCCTTTAATCGGGAAAAAGCTCATTTCTGCCTTTACCGCACCACTTCGCATCAAAAACCACGATGCATCTGTAGTTAATATCATCGTTGAGATTGAAGAGTAGTTCAAAAGCTGTAAGCTTCGCCATCATCAGGTACTAGCAGCTTCGCCTCGATGCCATGATCTGCCGCAAATGCTCTGAGTTCTTCTCTGGACAGAGTCCAGTGGTTAACTGCCTCCATATGGACAGAGATGATCGTGGCATCGGGCGCTGCTTCATGCACCTCGTGAATATCCTCCTTACCCATCACCAGAGAGCCGCCCTGCAAAAATTGGTTATCCCCGCCATTGACGACAATAATTTCAGGGGCATAAGTATCAATTGCTTCCTGTACATACGGATTCCAGACCGTGTCTCCGGCTGCATAGAGTGTCTTCTCGGTAGGATGCTGCATGACAAATCCGCACACGCTACCAGTAAATTTCAGGATGTCACCTCTACCATGCTCGCCATGGGTTTTGGATATGCGAATATCACCCAGGAACGTATCCTTGCTTAGCACCTCAAGGTTGTGAAAGCCTGCCTTGCCAACCTCGGCAGCGTCGGCTTCATTTTGCACGAATAGCTTAATGTCCTTCGGCAGCGCCTGTATGGCGGCTTCGTCGTAATGATCAAGATGCAGGTGGGTGAGGATCACCGCGTCAACATCTATAATCTGCTCTATAGGCCAAGGTAGGCCGACCAGCGGATTGTTCTGATCCTGACGAAGAGAGTTGGGGAAGGGCGGGTACGCGCCTTGCTCAGCCAGAAATGGATCGACTAGAAAGCGAGTGCCTGCAAATTCTATGATAAGAGTAGCATTTCTTACGAGTGTTATTTTCATATGGAGATCTCCTTTTGTTTGATAGCTCCAGTGTATAGGATGGACAGTGCGTAGTTACATGGATAAAATCAAGTCATTGCAGGCTTTTACTTGATTATTGAAAATCATGCTGTGATCTCGGCGTCATGTGGTCGCAGTTGAATGCTGCATCGTAGTATGATCGCTAGCTGAAGACTAAGAGCTTGGCAGATTAGGAAGGATGAAGTGGAATGCTGGATCAGACAGACATGCGGATTTTGGAGGAGCTATCCGGGAATAGCCGCATCACGATGAAGGAATTAGGGGAGAAGGTCCACCTTACAGGCCAAGCCGCAGCGGCAAGAGTAGCGAAGCTGGAGGACCAGGGTGTCATTGAGGGATATACGATCAAGGTAAATCAGGGGAAGCTGGGATGCCATATCCATGCTATGATTACGATTTTTACGAAAAGTCCCAACCATCAGCCTTATTTAGACTTTCTGGAGATGTACCCGCAGTATGTGATTCGGAACTACAAAATTAGTGGGGAAGGCTGTTATTTGCTGGAGTGTCGGTTTCCTTCCAACGAGGTGCTGGATCAATTTTTGACGGAGCTGAACCAGCATGCAAATTACCGACTGTCCATTATTATTAAAAGCTAGGAATTAGAACTACACACAGTGGCAGACAATTATCGTTTTCTACGTTCATGCTTACCACTGTGTATAGTATTACTTTTTACACGTATCCGCCATTCACTCGGAGTGTTTGTCCAGTTACCCAGGCGGATTGGTCACCTGCCAGAAAAGAAATGACATTTGCGATATCCTCCGGCTCTCCGATCCGACCAAAGGAGTTCATATTAGCGATCGACACAATCTGCTGCTCTGTTTTGTCCGCATTGAACAACTCTGTATTAACAGGACCCGGCGCGACCGCATTGATGGTGATATTCTTCTGACCGAATTCCTTGGCTAACTGCCGAGTAATTTGCTCCACCGCGCCTTTAGTGGCAGCATAAGCGCTGTAAGTTGGTAGCATAGCCCCAACAACTGACGTGGAGAAGTTGATAATTCGGCCGCCTTCTTCCATATGTGTCATCGCCTGCTGACAGGCGAAATAAGTACCCTTTACGTTGATGGCGAACAGGCGATCAAATTCCTCTTCTGTAACGTCAGTCAAAAGCTTATATAGAATCACTCCAGCGTTATTGATTAGAATATCAATCTTGCCAAATAGAGCAATGGTATCGGTAAATAATCGTTCTACATCCTTGAGTTTGCTTACATCAGCCTGAACAGCAGCCGCAACTCCGTTCGCATCTATAATTTCCTTGACCACCTGCGTGGCATGCTCTGCACTACGGGCGTAATTGACGACTACTTTGGCATCGAGACCTGCTAGTTGTTTGGCAATGGCACTACCAATGCCTCTGGATGCACCTGTTACAATCGCTACTTTTCCTTCTAGACTCTTCATCTGGAACCAACCTTTCTTCCTGTAATTACAATCAATTATAGATACTTGGGGCGACGTACAGGTAACCTATTCGTCCTCTATTCTTGCTCAATCCTGCACGAAGAATTATGATGTGTTACAGGGAGGGGACAAATATGGTACACAAACGTAAACAACAGTCGCCTGCTCCTTCAGTGCGGCGGCAATTTTCCGAAATGGTGTTGCGGGCAGCAAGTCAAGATGGTTTGCAGGCAACTGCAATACCAGCACTAAGCTTCATGCGCGCCTCGTCTGTCTCCGAGCCACTACCTACACTTTATGAGCCTTCCCTTTTTGTCATCGCTCAGGGAGCCAAAGCTGTCACGTTCGGGGAAGCAAGTTACATTTACAATACCGATTCCTACCTTGCAGCATCTGTGAGTTTGCCCATTACAGGGCAGATCATTGAAGCATCGTCGGAAACACCATATGTATGTGTTAAATTACGATTTTCCGCAGATCAAATTATAGACATTGTGCAAAATATGCCTCCACTTGATTTAGGTCCCCAACTGAATCGTGGAATTTCTGTCTGCAGGGTCAGTGACGGGCTGCTGGATGCAATGATGAGACTTGTGTCGCTGCTGGATACCCCACAGGACATTCCGTTCCTCGCGCCACTTATTATTAAAGAGATTCTATACCGAGCTATTCTTGACGACCCGGACCGATTAGTCAGCCAGATCGCAGTGGGTAGCGATAATGCAATCGCTATCACCAAAGCGATAGCGATTATTAATGAGGACTATGCCAAGCCACTACGAATTGATGAGCTGGCCAGAGCGATCAGTCTCAGTCCGTCGGCTCTGCACCATCAGTTTAAACGGGTCACTGCGATGAGCCCACTGCAATATCAGAAGCAAATTCGATTGCAGGAGGCCCGACGCTTGCTGATTGCCGAATCGTTGGAGGCAGCCGATGTAAGTTACAAAGTAGGTTATGAAAGTCCCTCCCAATTCAGCCGAGAGTATGCACGTATGTTCGGTTTGCCCCCGATCAGAGATGCCAAACGTCTCAGAGATACAGTGAGCAATGAGGGAAGGATGAACTGCTCCAGCCCATGATGATATCGGGGGGGTTGCATAATAGATTTAAATGTGTATAATTCAAAGGACAATTGAATGATGAATGTTTTCTAGGGTTCCGCGGCGACGTCGTCGGACTGGTCCGAGAGAAAACTCACAGCTATTGCGCTGTGCCACGGAGGGATAAAAGCCTGGGAGATAAACTGCTTAAGCAGCAGTTTTCTCTTGGGCTTTTTTTGTTGTGTACGGTAGCTTCTTGCTTCATAGCCCTCTAAGAAATTGTTCAATATATCCATATTAAGGAGGCAAATGAATATGAACAAAACCTGGTTGTCTGTCATTATTGCTGCATTATTTGAGGTGGGCTGGGTCATTGGACTAAAGCATGCTACTGGTGCACTGGAATGGGGCCTTACCCTGATTGCAATCATCATCAGCATCTCGCTCATGATTGCAGCCGCGCGCTCCCTTCCGGTAGGGACTGTGTACGCTGTATTCGTAGGTCTCGGTACAGCCGGGACAGTCCTGGCCGAGATTATCCTATTTGGATATCCGGTACAGGCTGGCAAGCTAGTGATGATCGGCGTCCTCTTATTAGGTGTCATTGGGCTCAAGCTGTTGAGTAAATCAACACAGAAGGAGGTGCAATAACCATGAACTGGTTCTTTCTCATTCTCGCAGGTATATTCGAAATGTTGGGTGTACTGATGATAAATAAGCTTCATCGGGACCGTAATGCTCTTTCGTTAATTTTGTTAGTGGCAGGCTTCGGACTGAGCTTCTTGTTCCTGACTCTGGCTATGGACACGCTGCCTATGGGGATCGCCTATGCGGTATGGACGGGAATTGGAGCCGCTGGCGGTGCGGTTTTGGGCATGATCTTCTATGGCGAGCCGCGAAACATCCTAAGAATTCTATGTATAGTGATGGTACTTGGTTCGGCTGTGGGGCTAAAGTGGGTGAGCTAGCTTGAATAGGTGCAGGTGCTTGTAAAATAAATTTACTTGTCCCCTTGACCAGTAACTGAAGTAGCTTACCCAGATCAATGTGAGAATAGAGCCACTGTAAATGGGTAGCCCTGTCGACGACGGCTAAGCTTGTTGTGCTGCTTATGAACATACGCAGCTGATGACAGCAAGCAGATGACAACAGAGGAAAAAGGAGGAGAAAGCAGATCGCTTTCCTCTCCCATTTCAGCTTAGTGATACCTCGGTATCACTAGTGCAAATACAGTCTATTAATGGCGTCCCATATAGGAGGAGCCCATTCCACTGTTATTGTTGGAATAGCTGTGCAGGCCACTGTTCATGCCTTGGTTATTTTGAATGGCTGCATATTGATGCTGCTGATTGGAATAAGCTTGAGCTTGGGATACCGAGTTGGACAGCTGCTGAGCGAGCGAGGAGATTTGTTGCAATTGTTGAATCGCAACCTGATGTCCTTGAAGCGCATGTTGAATCGTCTGGGCAGCCTGCTGCTCACGTTGTGCGAGCTGCTCCAACTGGGCAGCATTGCTTTGCTCCTGACGCAGCAATTGCTCATATTGCATAGAAGCTTGTTGTGTCTGTTGTGTCAACTGCTGTACGAGCTGTGAAATTTGTTGGGATGACATGTTCGAATTCATGACTTACCTCCGTTGTATATGTGTATTGGGTTACCGGACCTAGTATGGCTTTATCAGGAAATGAATTATGCATGTTCAACGTAAATTCTCATGTACCACGGGAATAAGCAAAAAGCTCCGCTACGCCAGCGCCTCTCATGTGAAGAGAGACGGGCATAATGGAGCTTATATACACAAAGTTCAAGCATAAGCGCATAAAAATCAATTCATGATTCGCGCTAGTCTTGCCTTAGGAGGCGCAGCCTTCACAGGCTACATAATTATCTCCCACTTGCTTGCTGATCGCAGTAAGATTCCCCAGTCGAATATCGCTTTCGTCTGTGAATTCCAGATCGGCAATGCGCGGAAGGATGAGCTCAGCAGCCTCTTCCTTGCTGGTCGCCATTTGGCTGAATTCAGAAGCCTCTCCAGTCGAGATGACCTCGTAAGTAAATGTATATCTTAATGTCTCCATCGTGTATAACACACTCCTTTCCGAATCCTATCATAGCATCTCTATCACTTGCTTCCAAGAGCGAAGAATAAGAATGGGTGCTGAGGCACTACAATCTATCAGTGTGACAAATGTCACATTATAGACTATTTTAGAGTGATCTCGATCACAAAACAGGCGTCTAGGCTTTTCTATACTTGGTTACAACTAAGAGCGAAAGGATGCGAAAGGATGCTAACTCAGCAAACGATTGCTACGATTAAATCTACTGTTCCTGTCATGGAGGTCTACGGTACACAGATTACTTCTACCTTCTACAAGCGCATGTTCGCGGCTCATCCCGAGCTGCTGAATATTTTCAATCACGCCAACCAAAAGCAGGGGCGTCAGCAAGCAGCTTTGGCTAATGCAGTCTATGCTGCGGCCAAGCATATCGATCAATTGGAGGCCATCCTGCCTGTTGTACGACAAATTGCCCACAAGCATCGGAGTCTGGGCATTTTGCCCGAGCATTATCCTATTGTAGGCGAGCATTTGCTCGCGGCTATTGCTGAAGTACTCGGCGTACAGGCAACAGAGGAAATCCTGCAGGCTTGGGCAGAGGCTTATGGTGTAATTGCCAATGTCTTCATTAGTGTGGAGGCTGAACTATATCAAGAAGCTGAAGCGCAGAAGGGAGGCTGGTCCGGATTCCGGCCCTTCCGTGTGGAGCGCAAAGTCCGGGAAAGTGAAGTGATTACATCCTTCTATCTGATACCTGCGGATGGCGGTGCATTACCAAGCTTTCAGCCAGGGCAATATATCAGCGTCAAGATGAACATCCCAGATGATACGTATACCCATATTCGCCAATACAGCCTGTCCGATGCACCCGGAAGACCTTATTACAGAATATCGGTGAAGAGGGAGGATGGATACGCTGAGCGCCCGGCCGGAAAAATATCGACGTATCTGCATGAGCAGGTAGCTGAAGGTGATGTACTGGAGCTATCAGCGCCAGCTGGGGAGTTCGTATTGGATGAGCAGGACAGTCGACCTGTAGTCTTGATTAGTGGAGGAGTGGGGCTGACTCCGATGATGAGTATGCTAAATACGTTGTCTGAAAGATCTCCATCGCGAGCAGTAACCTTCATCCATGCAGCCAAGAATAGTCAATATCATGCCATGCGCGAGGCTGTTGAGGAGCTGACACTTGCCCATGCAAATTATCAGGCACACTGGGTATATTCTGCTCCATCGGAGGAGGATCGCTCGGCTAGTCGATATTACAAAGAAGGCTATATCGATCTGGATTGGCTGCGAGGTGTTATACCGGATCGAGAGGCGGCTTTCTATTTCTGCGGCCCAGTCCCGTTCATGAAGACGGTGTATCAGGCATTGCGGGCATGTGGGGTGCCTGAGCAGGATATTCACTTTGAATTCTTCGGTCCTGCTGCGGATCTGCACTAACCATCATCTGAGGGTGCGAACACCCGTATTTAAGATTTTTCAGCTGTCAGATATAGTTGCTTATTACACTTGCCATCATGCATCTTCTTATTACGATATTCCAATAAGCTTGACAGAGGGTCCCACGAGCCGCTTATTGGTTGGTGGGACCTCGTTTTTTAACAACGAATACGGCACCTCTATCATTTTCCATATTCCTTATGAATAGCGCTGCAAGAAAGAACTCACCAATCGGGGATTGGTCATCTGAGCTGCAGATTGATTTTCCAATTCCTCAGCCTGGTCATCATCCGTCATCGACATGAAAAAGATAATATCTTCTTTGGATTGTCCATATTGTGTTAGAAGTGCATCATCCGTCTCTCGAACTACCTTAGCTATGATTTTGACCATTTCATCTCTGTAGTCCGATACATTCTCGGTGGCATACAAGAATCTGCTGATATGATTGAAATGTGTTGCTTCACCATATTGGTATTCACTGATTCCCCATCTGTAATAGTTCTCATCCTCCTCGCAATCGCAAAGGTCTTGAGCCCTCATGTTCGCTAGGTGTCTGGCAAGCGATTCCTCCGTATTCACAGCCAGGAACAAGGTGACAAAATCACTGTCTGTCCCGAATGCACAGGCGTAGACCTTCTCACCCTTCACTTCCTCCAGCGTATTTTTGAGATCATCCAAGAATCCTGCTCTAAATCTATCCTCAAATTCGGTTAAAAAATCACTCATACGCTTCGCAACACCTTTCTTATAGCTGAGTTGGCTCATATTGCTCCTTCAATCGCTTCATATCCGAAATAGGTGGTGCTCCGAACATGCGGGCGTACTCACGGCTGAATTGTGAGGGGCTTTCGTAGCCTACTCGAAATGCGACATCCGCTGCACCTGCCGATTCGGACATGAGCAGACGGCGCGCCTCCTGAAGTCGCAGCTCCTTGATAAATTGAAGGGGACTCATGGCGGTTACTTCTTTGAAATTACGATGGAACGTAGATACACTCATGTTGGCAATTTGCGCAAGCTCGTCTACCCGCAGTGGCTCATCATAGTGCTGGGTAATTTGCTCGATTGCATTTCTGATGCGATAGGTACTGCTTCCTTCCAGAGCAATCTGGGCAAGACGGGCACCATGCGGTCCCTGTAGCAGCCGATACAGAATTTCTCTCGTGATCATGGGGGCCAGGAACGGGATATCCTTGGGGCTATTCAGCAACCGGGCGAGTCTCAGCGTGGCATCCAGCAATTCAGCTTCAATCTTTCCTACAAATAAAGCCCGCTTCGATTCTTCCTTGGAGCTTAGCTGAATATCCGCTTCCGTCAACGTGTCCATAATCTGATGATGCGTAAATTCCAGCTTGAAGCTTAAGTAGGGAGCATCGGGCGAGGCGTTGATAACTTGTCCCACGACAGGCAGATTCAGCGATGCAATCAGATAATCCGCAGGATTATACACAAATCGCTCCTGTGCCAGCAAGACCTGCTTCGAGCCATTGGCAATGACACAGAAGCATGGCTTATACACACCGTAATCCGGCTCCGTCATGGAGGAATAACGGACGAAGTACAAGGAGGGAACGGCTGTCTCCTGACTACCTTCCCTATGACAATAGCGCTCCATCAGCTCGGCGAGCTCAGCTTGCTGCTGATGCATTTCATTCGTCATGATGACCTCCTGTGATCGTTAATCAGCTCTATTATAATCGAATCGGGGACGCTATATGAATAGTTGTGAGAGGATTAGGCAAGGAATTAATACAATCAAGATAACAGTCTTCTCATAAAATTCGGCATAATAAGATCATAGCAGTGAGCAATTGTTAGATGTTGAAGAGCAGTAATTATATTTTTGACTACAATGATACAAGGGAGTGTGCATGTAATGGAATACGTAAAGCTTGGTAATACAGGTCTGGATGTCTCTCGGATTTGCTTGGGATGTATGGGCTTTGGCGACCCTTCACGCTGGATTCACCCATGGGTGCTGGATGAGGAGCATAGTCGTCCTGTCATTAAAAAAGCATTGGACATGGGCATTAACTTTTTCGATACTGCGAATGTCTACTCCCTAGGAGCTAGTGAAGAGGTGCTGGGCCGTGCCCTCAAGGATTATGGCCAACGGGATGAGCTCGTCATCGCTACGAAGGTGCATGGACGGATGCATGAAGGACCTAACGGCGGAGGTCTCTCCCGCAAAGCAATCATGAGTGAGATCGACAAAAGCTTGAAGCGTCTGGGGACGGATTACGTGGATTTGTATCAAGTTCATCGTTGGGATTACACCACTCCTATTGAAGAGACGATGGAGGCGTTACATGATCTCGTCAAAGCTGGAAAAGTCCGCTACATCGGAGCATCTGCTATGTATGCATGGCAATTCCAGAAGGCCCTGTACGTTGCTGAGCGTCATGGCTGGACAAGATTCGTCTCCATGCAGAATCACCTCAACCTGTTGTACAGAGAAGAGGAGAGAGAGATGCTTCCACTCTGTAGAGAGGAGAAGATTGGTGTGATCCCTTACAGTCCACTGGCGTCTGGCAGATTGACCCGCGACTGGGAAGTTACAACGCATCGGTCCGAGACTGACCAGATTCAGAAATCCAAATACGACGCGACTGCTGATACGGATCGCGTCATTGTGGAGCGTGTAGCGGAGATTGCGGAGAAGCACGGTGTACCGCGTTCACATATTGCTCTGGCCTGGCTGCTGCAAAAACAACCTGTCTCAGCCCCAATCGTCGGTGCTACAAAAGATTCTCATCTGGAGGATTCCGTAGCTGCACTTGATGTAACACTGACACCGGAAGAAGTCACCTATCTGGAAGAGCCGTATGTACCGCACCCGGTGGTGGGAGCTATCGCCCCTAAATAAAACGGATAGATGAACAGTCCAGCACTTGCGGACCTCAGAGCTGTAATAGCTTTGAGGTCCGCTGTTTTTGTCTACATAGTTTTGGTCGTCTAGCCCTATGTTGTTTGTGTGAAGGCTAATTAATCATAAGGACTTGGATTGATCGTCAGGAACGCTTGTTCTATAATTGATAGAGCTAGACAGGATGGGGGCGTGGAAATGTGAATATCGATATTCCTAAAATTCAGATTGAACAGCTTGAGCCTGCGGGATTGCAAGAGCTGGTGTCCAAAGCCGAATATCACAATCAGATCATTGAACATATCACCCTTGAGCATCAAGAGGCCATCAAGACCTCCTTCGACAAGGTGCTGTTCAGAGACGTGACCATTCGTGAATCTACTTTGGAGCACTTTGAGTTTACAGATGTAATTTTTGAAAACTGTGATTTCTCAAACGTAAATCTATCACATGCCTTCATGCACCGTGCGTATTTTCGGAATTGTAAATGGATGGGGACGGATTTCGGCAGCAGCCGCTTGCAGCATGTTAGATTTGAGTCGTGCGTGGGCGATTACGGGTATCTTCGTTTCTCTACGTTGAAGCGAGTGATGTTCGATGAGACCTCACTCGTACATGCGAATCTGGCTGATCTGACCACGAAGGATATTGAACTCAGGCAATGTCATCTGAACCATGCAGTGCTGAGCGGGACCAAGCTGAACCAGATTGACCTTAGTGATTGCAGCTTTGATGAGTTAATGGTTGAGATTGAGGATTTGAAGGGCTGTATCATTTCTCCATATCAGGCGTCTACTTTTGTGGGCCTGCTTGGTATGACAATTAAATAGAAAAGGGAGTGGGCGCGAATGTACCAGCATGTGAATCAGGTCTATGATGCTGTGGATTTCAGCAGTCAGCAGCTAAGAGATGGGGAGTTAATCAGCTGTACCTTCAAGCGCTGTAATTTTGCTTCGGGATCACTGGAGGAGATCGTGACAACCAACTGTCGCTTCGTCGAATGCAGCTTCCGTGGTGCGTCATTGAACGGCTCTATACATACTGAATCAGCCTTTGAGAATTGCAGCTTCATCGAAGCGAATCTATTCGTAAGCAAATTCGATAATTGCAAGATGACAGGCTCGGATTTCTCGGGTGCGAATGTAGATGGTATTACGATTCTGCTCGGAGACTGGTCTTATACGAACTTAAGGTACGCACGGCTGACTAAGCAGGATTTACGAGGAGTACGTTTTGATGAAGCTGATCTATCCGCGAGCAATCTGGAAAAGGCCGATCTGAGAGACTGTGAGCTCACGAAGACTGTCCTGGCACAGGCCAACCTGCAGGGGGCGGATCTCAGAGGAGCTAATATGAGTGGGGTGGATTTCACGACATTCTCTGTTAAAGGTGTGCGAATGGATCGAGAGCAAGCCGCCCTGCTGGCTACGGCCCTTGGGGCCAAAATCGGTTGATGCCACTGGATTGAGCCGCTGCAAGCGGGGAGCCCTGTCGACTACTGTTAAGCTTGCTGTTCTTTTGAACGAAGTTGACAAATGGATGAACAGCAAGCTTAAAGGCGGCCACTTCGTTTCTCTAGGGCTTTCCCGCTTTCCGCTAATCACGTTCTCTGCAGATTTTTCAAACCAGAAATCGTATGCAGTCAAGGTAATAATCTGCTATCAAATTAATTAATTTGCTAAGTTGTAGTTTTGTCCAAACGGTAAAAGCCAATAGAGCAGCGTTCTCTAATGAAGAATCGCTGCTCTATTTTTGTTTTTTATAGATGATAGGATCATTCCGTTTAAACACGATTGGCACAATGCTCTGTGTGCGGAGCGTCCTCCCAAAGTGACTACGTACAATCTACCACATCGACATCCTGACGCTGCTTAGGCCTCATACCCATAAGCTTCGAACTGTGTGAGCGCAGGGAAGAGGGCAGGGTCATCAGATTTGATCAGCTCGCCCAGCTTGACCCACTCCACAGTCTTCGGCTCGAACGTAATGGACTGTGCTTTGCCCGACTTGATCAGACTCGGTGTCAGGACACTTCCGTCGGAGAAGGTTAAGGTGACCTTCTCCCAATAATTATCATGAGGGAAATCAGCACGAAGGTATAATACAATCTTATCAATCTTTACGCTACGGCCAAAATCAAGGGTGAATTCTGCGTCTGCCTGCTGGTTAATCCCCCAGGACTCAAAAGGCCACTCTCCGTGCGAGTACGTTACGGTGTTGCCATTGATCGCATTGCGAGCAGCGAACACGGCCTCGCCGCGAGTCTCCACGTTGGCTGAAGCATGTGGGAACAAGGTGCTGTTGGTATGATGATCGTAATCGTTTCTGGCTAGATTCTTATAGGCTGCGACTTCTTCCGCTGTTGCTACCCGTGCTGTAAGCAGATGAAGCTCACCGGAGAAGGATTTTGGTGAATAGGATGTTTTCTTCTCGGCGAAAGGAATCAGAAGACGATACTCCTGTCCACTGCAATACACAAAGGTCTCGCTCATGGCATCGTCCAGCTGGATATACAAATAGGAGTGGACCGAGGAGCATCTCAGCACAATAGAATCGCCGGGCTGATAGGCTTGGGCATACACCAGATGTGTCTTCTCGGAATCCGTGTGCTCTGCAAGGATATTTCCTTCCGCATTTTGTACTTCAATTGTTAGCTTCGTCATAGTACACCTCATAAGTTACCAACCTATTTATTCTGCTATGGATCAGGCCGGAATTTTAATAAATCGCTTCCAATATAGCATGCCACTGTCTCCAAAAGTCCCGCTCTGTATCACAAAAATCACGTTTTATTGTTCAGTTAAAATGGGGGAGTTTGCTTTCCTTGGTCTTCATTCTGAACTTCAGAGGAGTCAGACGATAGGTTCGCTTGAAGCAGGCTATGAAGTGGGACACATTCTGAAACCCGATCTGATTGGCAATCGCTTCTACTGGCTGCGAGGTCGTCTCCAGCAGGTGGGCTGCCACCTTGATTCGCTTGGCTGCTAGATACTCACTCAGGTTGCTGCCAGTCTCCTTTTTGAACAGGCGAGATACATAGGACCTTGTCAAGTGCAGCTCATGTGCGAGTTTGTTCAATATATCTGATTCCATGTAATGCGTCTCAATCCAGTTCATAATAATCTCCGAATACTCTTCTGGGCGCCGACCCAGAGAGGGCTTGGCCTCTGATATGGGGATCAGCTTTTCCATCGCCGTCAGTAACCGCAGCATGAAGACAGTAATCTCCTCCTGAGAAGCACCTCGATCTGTATGAGCCAGTTGCTCATAATCTGTCATACATTGCGCGAATTGCTCCAGTTCCTCCCCCAGATCAAATGCACGTTCGATGTCACTGGCGTAGCACAGGCGGTCAAACAACTCACGTCGCCGCGGAAAATCATGCAGATATTGTTCAATATAAGGATGATTCAGATGAATGACAGCTCTCTCATATGCGCAATCCTCTGTTATTTTGGCATATACCTTATGAATCTCGAAGGGCTGAAATACAAAGAGCATACCCTTTCTAATCTGATAGGTCTGATTATTCATGACGACGATGCCGTCACCGTTATAGATAATCAATAGCTCACAGCATTGGTGCCAATGATAGAAGCTAATGTTCGGAGTTCGGGTCACATGGCGATCCGTCCATACGATGGGTGCACCGTGAAATGCTACTGATTCAAAGCCAAGAGACATGCTGTAGCCCACTTCCACTAGAATTTGCTTTTAGTGTAGCACTGATGATAGCGTTATCACAAGTGAAATGAACCGTTATTTCTGTTGTATAAATCCACACTTTTCAAGATTCTAGCATGCTATACTGAGGTCGCTAATCGAGTCCAGTGGACTTTTAACGTTTTGTTATAGTCCTCATGCACTCATATAGATGTAGGGTCACCGCAGTTGCAGGAATGTAAGAATATATGAACGAAGGTGGGGCTGTGCTCTATGCTGACATTAGATCAATCTACGGAATGGCTGCAGGATGTGCTGCAAAGAATGACAGACAAAATGGATTGGGTAAGCGACAAATCCAAAGATAAAATTCCCTATACCACGATTCAGGGTGAGCATGATGATCGGGGGACGTGGAATCCTAGCGGTACAGCCGACAATGGTATCAATTGGTGGACGAATGGCTTCTGGGGCGGTATGCTGTGGCAGATGTATCACGTTACTGGTGAGAACAAGTACAAGGAGTATGCCAACCTGTTGGAGGATAAGCTTGATCCGTGCTTTGAGCAATTCTACGGTCTGCATCATGATGTAGGGTTCATGTGGCTGCCGACCAGTGTGGCAAATTATCAATTAACAGGCAATCCTGATTCACGAAAAAGGGCACTTCATGCCGCCAATCTCCTCGCCGGACGCTATAATCCAATTGGGGAATTCATCCGTGCGTGGAACGATCTCCCGAATGAAGATACCCGCGGTTGGGCAATTATCGACTGTATGTTCAATATTCCACTCCTTTATTGGGCCAGCGCAGAGACTGGAGATCCTCGCTTCAAGCACATCGCCATGAAGCATGCAGACACTGTGATGAACAGCTTCGTCCGACCCGACGGCTCTGTCCATCATATTGTGGAGTTCGATCCTTTCGTGGGTGGTGTGGTCAAAACCTATGGTGGGCAGGGATATGAGGACGGCTCAGCCTGGACACGGGGGCAGACTTGGGGATTGTATGGCTTCATGATGAGCTACAGGCACACAGGCAAAGAAGAGTATCTGCATACTGCCAAGCGCATTGCTCATTATTTTATAGCTAATATTCCAGCAGACGGCATCATCCCGGTTGATTTCAGACAGCCCAAGGAACCCGCTTACGAGGATTCTACCGCTGCCGCTATTGCAGCATGTGGGTTAATCGAAATCTCCAAGGTAGTCGGGCCCTATGAAAAGGAACTGTACCTTGGAGCGGCATTGAGATTACTGCAAGCACTAGATGGGACGCGTACGGACTGGAGCACAGATAACGACTGCTTCCTCAAGAACGGCTCCGCATCCTATCACAACAAGGAGCATCATCAATCAATCATCTACGGTGACTATTACTTTATGGAAGCGATACTGAAGCTGAAGGGTCAGGATCTGTATTTTTGGTAAGAGAGATTAGCGATGCTATAGCTCAAAAAAAAGGGGATGCCTCGCCAATACTGGTCCGGGCATCCCCTGTAGTGCATTAGATGTTCCTACGTGATATTCTCAGTCACTTGCAGATACGGTAGCTGTATCCTGCTGAGAGGGGAGATCATAGATCACGATCTCATCCTTGTATCGCTCCATATCTGCCGGGCTGCAGTGTACGCTCATCCGGGTACCTTCATCCTCGTGGGACATTGAGGTGACTTCAGCATAGCTCTTGAAGTAAGAGACGATATGACCCTTATCATAGGGAACAAGAATCTCCAATTGGACTTCATCATGGAATAGGCGCTCGGTCAGAATGTTCGATAATTCATCGATGCCTATGGCTTGGTGTGCAGACAGGTAGATGGCATCCCCCTCAATACGTGGGTAGGACTCATGGGTTAGATCTGCTTTGTTATAGACCATGAACTCCTGAACCTGATCTGCGCCCAGCTCACGCAAGGTCTCACGTGTTACTTGAATGTGGGCCTGCTGCTCTGGATGAGAGGAGTCAACAACGTGCAGTAGCAGATCCGACTCCGCGACTTCCTCAAGAGTAGAACGGAAGGCCTTGACCAGATGATGCGGCAGCCTGCTGACGAAGCCGACGGTATCCGTCAGTACGATCGAGCGATTGCCCTGCAGACGAATGCTGCGGGACTTCGTCTCCAGTGTAGCAAATAGCATATCATGTGCGAAGACCTGCTTGCCTTGACCAGGGTGATATCGTTCCAGCATGGTGTTCAGCAGCGAGGACTTGCCCGCATTGGTGTAGCCTACAAGTGAAACGACAGGCACCTCATTCTTGCGGCGTTGCTTACGTAGCTGTTGGCGTCTTGCAGCTAGCTTCGTGAGCTCTGCTTCGAGCATCGTGATTCGCTCCTCAATACGGCGGCGATCCAGCTCCAGTCGAGTCTCGCCTGAACCACGATTCTTTAATCCAGCCCCGCCCCCTTGGCGTCCCAGGCTCTCACGACTGCCTACCAGTCTTGGCAGCATATATTGCAGTCGAGCTACTTCAACCTGTAGCTGAGCCTCACGTGTCTGAGCACGCTCAGCGAAGATCTCCAGGATCAGCATCGTGCGGTCGATAATCCGACAGTCGAGGACAGCCTCCAGATTGCGAATCTGCGAGGGGGAGAGCTCATCGTTGAAGATAACAGCCGGCGAGTCATGTGCCTCCAGCATGGCTTGCAGTTCCTGAAGCTTGCCGCGGCCAATGTAATAAGATGAGTGAAGGCGTTCAGCCTTCTGCGTCAATTCTCCTACGGGTTGTAGATCGCAGGCTGTCGCCAGATTAGCCAGCTCCTCCATGCCGTATTCAAAATCCGTCTGCCGCTGTAATTGAACACCTACGAGTAATACTTTGTTACGCTTTTCTTTCATATATGAATCATCCTTTCTTATTGTCCATTCGGGTAGTACATCTAATGCAGAGTATTCGGCCCCAAGAAGCACAAAAAAACACAGGCAAGGCTGCCTGTGTGCATAAGCAAAAGGAGATCAGTTGGTTGATGGAGTGAACCCATACCGTCACATTCCTAGAAGACGAGTAGCGTAGCAAGAGAAGGTTGGTCCGTAGATTGCGGATGTACAACCAGTAGCTACGTATTTTAGATAAGCCTTGAGCTCGAAGCCTAGTCCAGAAGGGGGGCGTACAGAAGGTTCAGCTTACTGGAATTGCAAGCATAATCATCCGTTGACCTGATGAATTCATGGACGTGAAGCGTTAGATGAAGGCGATTACTCGTCATAGCAGGGGAGACATAGCTCTTCTAGTCATACAAAGGGAGCTGGCAACCCTGCAGAATGGGTAAGTGGACAGACCTATCCTGATTCCTCTGCCTACGGGCAGATCCTTGGGGCAAGTTCTAAATTAGCCACGCAAAGTGCGAATCCGGATAAAATGTATCACACCTAACCCTCCGTTCATGTAAAAGTATACCAAATATAGCATGGGTTACGGCGCCCAGTCAATGGGATTAATGAAGGAGATGAGGAACTAGTATGAAATGCTACTGAATGTCTGCTTCATTTATGGCAAATCATGATAAACAGAAGCATGTTTTAGGGTTGATACATACATAAAATTCCTTTTAATGAATCTTTATCACAATATTTGGTTAATGATATAACGTGAAAAATTACAAGGCATCATCAGATGGATTTTATAGATGTTTTGAAGGGTTATGCATCGTAGGAATCCCGGGGGATGATCGCTGGAGATTTCGCGTGTTGTAGAGGGTTATAGAAGCCTTAAAAATCGTATTGATTTTAAACTATTGGTGATTTATATTTGTCATCAGTCGATCGAAAATATGTGTGCATGCCGCAATAAAATGGAGAGTTCTGTGGAGTTTATTCTAACTTTTCTTGTTATATTGTTATTTACAAAAATGGCCGGGGATGTGTCTGTACGTATAGGACAACCAGCGGTTCTCGGAAAGCTGATTGCAGGAATTGTATTGGGACCTGCGCTGTTGGGTGTAGTGCAAAGTAATGATTTCATTCACTATTTCTCTGAAATCGGCGTCTTGCTCCTAATGTTCATAGCGGGCCTGGAGACGAATTTGGAACAATTGCGCCGCCAATGGAAGCCAGCCTTTGCAGTGGCTGTTGGTGGGATTATTCTACCCTTTATTGCAGGCTCCGCGGTTGCAGGTATGTTCGGATGGGGACTGAATTACACCTTGTTCATGGGTGTGCTGTTCAGTGCGACTTCTGTTAGCATTTCAGTACAGGTACTTAAGGAAATGAATCGGCTTGATTCTCGTGAAGGAACGACTATATTGGGCGCAGCTGTAGTGGATGACGTCCTGGTCGTGATCCTGCTGGCTGTGATGATGAGCTTTCTCGGAGCGGGAGAGCAGACAGCGCTAGGACTAGTTGTTGGTAAAAAGCTAATCTTTATTGCCGTTATAGTGGTTGTAGGCGGTCTAGTGGTCCCCAGACTTATGAAGTCATTGTCCAGGCTTAAGGTTAGTGAGCCGATTATTTCGATCGCGCTGATTATTTGCTTTGGATTTGCCTATTTTGCAGATCTTATGGGGATGGCAGGAATTATTGGCTCCTTTGCAGCAGGGCTGGCTGTCTCACGGACGGAATTCAGAACCACTGTGGAGAAGAAAATCGAACCCATTGCTTATGCCGTGTTCGTGCCCGTTTTTTTTGTAAGCATAGGGCTAAACGTCTCCTTTGAAGGTATACTTGATCAGCTTGGCTTTATGGTGATTCTGACAGTTGCTGCGGTTATATCCAAGCTACTCGGGGGCGCACTGGGGGCCAAAGTAACAGGCTTTTCCAATCAGAAAGCCTTTGCTGTCGGAGCAGGGATGGTCTCCCGCGGAGAGGTGGCCCTGATTATAGCAGCCATGGGTCTGCAGAGTGGACTGCTATTACCAGAGTACTTCACTTCTGTAATTATGATGATCATAATCACTACTTTGGTGGCACCACCGCTGCTCAAAATCTTTTTTGTCGATAAAATCAATAGGAATACATCGCTTAAACAGTAGCATTTCTCTGGTAGTTTTATTATTCCAGTTCCTTAATCTAAATACCTTCGAGAGAATGCTGCCATGTCGTGAGATATGGAGATGCTCTTGGAGGTGTTTTTTTGTTGCTAGGAGATGTGTTTTATTCTTAGCAAAAGTAAGGTACTCGGCAAGTAACCCAATAATAACGGGTTCGAAATAAGATTCAGCATTTATTATATTGGAAAAGATGGAGTTTTTCTCAAAAAAAGTTATATTAGAGTTGTAAGCGTTGTCATCAAATTAAACATAAAGGAGAGTGTACTTATGAAAGTAAGTAGCAGAATGCAGTGCATCGGAAAAGTAAGCATATGTATGCTGTTGCTGTGGTCTTGGATCATGGTGGCAGGAGCAGGACAAGCTGGAGCTGAGCCCGTATTTCCAGGAGCAGTGGGATTTGGGACGGATACGCCAGCAGGCCGGGGTGGGAAAGTGATCAAAGTTACGAATCTGAACAACGAAGGACCAGGTTCATTTCGTGAGGCATTGGCGGCTAAAGGGCCGCGTATAATCGTATTTGAAGTCGGCGGAATCATTGATTTGGAGAAGGAGAGATTGGATCTAAGAGAGCCTTATGTAACTATTGCAGGTCAGACGGCCCCTTCGCCAGGCATCACATTCATACGAGGAGGTATGCAGATCCGTACACATGATGTGCTAATGCAGCATGTCCGATTCCGCATGGGAGATGCTGAGAGTGCACCGGGTTCAGGCTTTGAGCCGGATGTGTCCACTTATGGTGCCTCTGCGTATAACATTGTTATTGATCACTGCTCCTTCTCCTGGGGTGTGGATGAGAACATGTCTTTCTCCGGTCCACGAACGAATGGTCCTGAAGCGACTACACGCAGAGTAACGCTAAGCAACAATATTATCGCTGAAGGCTTGAATCATTCAGTACACGAGAAGGGCTCTCATTCTATGGGTACACTTGTTCATGATTATGTCCAGGATGTGGCTGTAATCGGTAATCTGTATGCCCATAATATGGAGCGTAATCCGTGGTTCAAGGGATTCGCGACGGGCGTCATTGTGAACAATGTGATCTATAATCCGGGAAAATGGGCTATCCGTCTCGGCTATGTGGAGAAGGAATGGGCCAATACAGGCATTACACCGGAAGGACCAAGGGTCAGTATTGTTGGGAATTATTTGCGGCACGGTGCAGACACGGTGCAAGGATTGGGACTGGTAGGTACGAACAGTAAGAGCGGCTCAGCCTATCTTGAGGATAATCTTGCTTATGATCAGAAAGACAAGCCTGCTCCGCTGACATTTGGCGGGATCGTAGAACTCAGCAATCCTCCTGTGTGGATTCAAGGGCTGAAAGCTGTCCCTGCTTCGGCAGTCTTGAAGGAGGTTACCACGCGTGCTGGAGCAAGACCTAAGGATCGTGATGCTACGGATCAGCGAATTATCTCCGACGTGCTTGCAGGTCGAGGAGAACTGATTGATAGCCAGGAAGACGTAGGAGGATACCCGGATTCGAATCCCACTTATCGCACATTACATGTGCCTGAACAAGGGATGGATGAATGGTTATATCAATTTTCCAGAGAATTGGAGTAATAGCATTGCAACTTCTGGTAGAATCATTGTGGATGATGCCATCGTGGCAATGAGCCAAGCGTATTTTGCTAAATAAGAAGTGAGGTGTGCTTGTACTTGGAGAATCACGAGCAATTAATTGGGGGACGAAGTGGTAAAATTCAAAAGATCGGCAGGTTAGTCGTGCGACCTGCTCAGGCTTGGACTAACGATGTTCATTCCTTTTTGCGTTTTGTTCGTGCCGAAGGAGCTGAATTTGTTCCCATGCCTTATGGCATGAATGAATTGAAGCAGGAGCAGGTCTCCTATATGCCTGGCGAAGTGTTCAACTATCCATTGCCTGATCACATGCTGGCAGACTCCATGCTCGTATCGGCAGCAAGGCTATTAAGGACCTTTCATCAATACAGTGAGAGGAATCTTGCTCATCTGACGGGGCAGGAGCACTGGATGCTGGAGAAGGTAAGCCCGATTGAGGTCATGTGCCATGGGGATTTTGCTCCTTATAATGTTACAATTATTTCGAATCAGGCGGTGGGGATGATAGATTTTGATACGCTGCATCCCGGACCAAGAATGTGGGATGTCGCCTATGCGGTCTATCGTTGGGTACCATTTAACGCTCCCATGCATCCAGATGCTCAAGGTGACTTGGACGAGCATATCCGAAAAGCCCGACTGTTCCTTGATACTTATGGAATTGGCCTGGAGGGTAAGGAGTCATTTGTCCGCATACTTATAGAACGGCTTGAAGCCCTAACCCAATTCATGCGAAATGAAGCCAAGCAGGGGAACGAGGATTTTCAGTCTCATATCCAGGATGGACATCTGAGTGTGTATGTGAATGATATGGAGTACTTACGCAAGAATGAGCAGCAGATAACAAAGGGTATCATAGTCTAGTGTATTAAGGAAGATCAGCGAAGCGGATATCTCCTGTGAAAGGGGAATTCCGCTTTTTTTGCTGCCAGATAACCTCAGGTGAGTGTTTAGATATAAGGGGCACATATACGATTATGTCGTTAATGGGTTCCGTCAAAATTAATAGATCACTAAAAAAATTAGACTAAACGTCAACATATTTATGTAGTGTTATAGGTACATGGAACTATAAAAAACGCTTTTTTAATCTAAATTTAAAGAGTTAATAATAGAGAGTGTAAGCAGTGTTATTAATAAAATTACCATTAATTAGGACGATAAAATCAACAGTGGTAAAACATACAATTTAGACTGCGAAAACATGTTCATTTTGTTAGCATCATGTTAAGGATATGTAAATAAAAAATCTTTTGATACCAAGGCGTTTTTCTGAATAATCAAAATTTTTAATAGTTATTTTTACATACTGCATGAATATAGAAAGTATGATTTTAAAACAAAATAACACTCCGCAAACATCAGGTAATTAATTCCAAAAGTGAAAAAAAGTATTTGAAAAACCGAAATTAAATGTAATAAATTGCATTAACATATATATTTATGAATTGGATAAATTAGGTTCTTTTGTCCCATGCCAAGGCGATTTAAAGTTTGTATATTTAAAACCAGTTAGAAATTGCTGGAAGAATACATCCATTACAAGGATTTCCCTGTAATAGATGTATCATCCTGAATTGAATAGAGAATGGAGGTATCCATGTATGATGAATCGGTCACAACGCTGGCTGGCGAAGACCGTAGCTCATCCGGCTGAGAGACTGCAATTATTTTGCTTTCCTTATGCCGGCGGGGGCGCTTCCATATTTTCTTCGTGGAAGTCCAGACTTGCCCCGGATATTGCGGTGCTACCCATACAGCTTCCTGGACGTGAAGGTCGCTCCATGGAAGAGCCTATGGAGCACCTACAAGATATCGTAGACGCACTGGTTCCGGCCATGATTCCTTATGTGCACAAGCCATTTGCTTTCTTCGGTCACAGTATGGGCTCGTTACTTGCTTTTGAGACAGCCAGAGAACTGTATATCCGTACAGGCCAGCTTCCCGTCCATCTGATTGTATCGGGCAAATCCGCACCGCAGCTTCCATATTCTAAAAAACGGCTTCATGAGCTCGCGGACGATCCATTCATTGAGGAGCTTCGTTTGATGCAGGGAACTCCCGAGGAAGTGCTGCAGAACAGAGAATTAATGCAACTGATCATGCCGCGCCTACGCGCAGATTTCAAGGTCTGTGAGAGGTATGAATATAAGCAGGGGAATCCGCTTTCCTGTCCGGTGACTGTGTTCGGAGGACGTCAGGATGTTGAAGTCAGTACGGACTCGCTACAGGCTTGGCAGCAGCATTCAACCTCGGCGATTGAGGTACATATGTTTGATGGCAATCATTTTTTCATTCATGAGCAAGAGCAGGAAGTCATCCATAAAATCGTTAATATCCTGTTGGGCTCAGCAGAACATAAGCACGCTGCAACATACACAACATATCGCTCTAACTAACCTACACTCTAATACACCCGCAGCTCCAAGTATTGTAACCACAGCTTAGACACAAGCTAAATGTCCACCTATCGCAGCTCTACGCGAACACGATCATGGCAGCTTACACAACAGCTAACATGCAATATACCACACACTCATATGAAATCTTAGCGAATGCACCTACCGACATCTCTTAACAAGGCACTGTGCTCTAAGCCGTGTCTTAGTGAAACTGCTGGCACCAAGAAAGCACTTCATCTCATAACACAGACACTCTTATATCGAGCATTGGCAGGTATATTACAAGCTCCATTGCAACTTCAAAAAAACTCGCACGGAATAGTTGTGAGTAGCGAAAAAGAGGGATGTCCTTGTTCCGATCTAATTCTGCTTTTCGAAGGCTCGCACATTATGTCAGACCGTATAACCTGTGGGTATTCTTGACCGTCGTAGCCTCTATAGGCCTGGCAGCAATAGATATCATTTTAGGCAAAGCTATTGAACAAATGGCAGAAGGAGCCTTCTCATCCACCTGGAGCATGGTTGCACTTGTCGGAGGGATGATGCTCATAGGTCTGCCGTGCAAATTCGTCATGAGGTATGCTTCAGTGCGGTTTAGCGTTGGCGCATTGCGCGACTTAAGAGAAGACCTCGTACATAAGTTTTGTGATCTACCCGTGTCGAGCGTAGAAAGGAAGTTCACGGGTGACCTGGTATCCCGTTTGACGAGCAATACTGCTGTATTACAAAGCTTTTTCATTCAGCAGTTCGCGAATTTGTTCTATCTGCCGCTAGTATTTGTGGCATCTCTGACGCTGCTGCTCATGACAAGCTGGAAGCTGGTGCTCGCAAGCCTGGCACTCATGCCCATAGGACTGATTATCACCTCATTCATGAGTAAGCCTATTGAGAAATATTCGGAGCAGTTGCAGGAGAAGTTGGCGAACCTGAACGCTGTGGCACAGGATGCTATCGGAGGCATCCCCATCATCAAGGCCTTTAACATGCAGGCGATCTTGATGAAGAAATATATGGTGATTATGGAGGATGTCATCAAGCGTGGACTGGGGCTGGAGAAACGCTATGCAGCCATTACGCCTGTCGGTGTCATGATGCTGGCTACACCCATTATTCTGGTCATTGTGTACGGCGGCTACCTGATTGCACAAGGAGAACTTAACGCTGGTGGCATTGTTCTGTTCCTCTACCTGATCTCATTCATTCTGCAGCCAATCTCAATGCTGCCTACAATCATTTCACAGATGAAGGAGGCGGCTGGAGCTGCTAAGCATCTGTTTGAGGTGCTGGATTGGTCCAATGAACGCCAGAGTGATAGTAGCTACGCCCTTCAGAAGGAAGCTACACATGGGGGGGAAGGCACCAACACAGGGGCAATACGCACAACGGATGAGCAACATCCTCTGGAAGAGACTGCTGTAGTCTGTCTGGATAATGTCAGCTTTGGCTACGACGAAGACAGCCTGGTGCTGAAGGAAATTAGCTTCAAGATCAGACAAGGGGAAATGGTTGCCATCGTAGGGGCCAGTGGAGGTGGAAAGAGCACGATCTTCAAGCTTCTATGTGGATTTCTGGAGGATGGGCAGCAGAGTGGAACGATTAGCATTTTCGGAAAGAGCCTACCGAGCTGGGATTTAGTTGACCTTCGCAGCCGAATATCGATGGTATCTCAGGAGCCATCGCTTTTTCCGGCTACCGTTGCAGAAAATATCGGATATGGGCGCATGGAGGCGTCGCGAGAGGAAATTGTCGAGGCAGCCATAGCTGCACATGCCCATGATTTTATCATCCGACTTCCAGAGGGGTACGGTACCGTTTTGAATGAGCGAGGCGGCGGATTGTCCGGTGGACAGAAGCAACGACTTGCTATTGCCAGAGCCCTTCTGAAGAATGCACCATTGCTGCTTCTGGACGAACCTACATCGGCACTAGATAGCCAATCAGAAGCAATGGTGCAGAGAGCACTCCAATCCGTAATGCAGGATCGAACAGTACTGGTCATCGCGCACCGGCTATCCACGATTCGTCAGGCGGACCGGATTATTGTGCTCGACCAGGGCCGGATTGCAGAGTCGGGAACGCATGAGGAGTTGCTGGCCCATAACGGTGTATATCAGAGACTGTATTTGCAGAATTTCGAGGAGCAACAGCAGGATTCCGATATAGCTTCCTCTACGCCGCAGGAAAGGAGTGAGCAGCTTGACCTTCAAGCAGGGGTTCTATGAGTTCCGGCAACTGATGTCCCTGATGAAGCCCCATCGGAAATGGTACTTTGCTGGCTTGATTGGCAATAGTCTGACCAATGCAAGCATTACGATTTTGCTATCCTTTGTGGTTCATTATTTGTTGAATTTTGCTGTGAGTGGTGAAGAGCAGGAGCTATACAGAGCGATCTATCTGGTCACCGGGACATTTATCGTATTAAGCCTGGTGTCTCCATTATGCAGCTATATGTATATGAAATGTGTGAGACTGGCTATTGCCGAGGTGCGCAGGAGATTGTTCGGGCACATCGTTAATCTATCGTACGCCCAAGTTGAGAAACGACACTCTGGTGATCTGGTGTCCCGTATGTCGAATGATGTACAGACGCTGGAGCAGGCATATACAGACCATATTCGCTCGATCATTCTCGAGGTTGCGCTATTTATCGGCTCGCTTACCATCATGCTGGCACTAGATTGGAGATTTGGTGTTGCAGCGATAATACTGGGACTCGCTTCAGCATGGATCAATGCTTTTTTTGCCAAAAGAATGCGTCATACCAGCGAGGAGCTGCAGGGACGACTAAGCACATTTACAGAACGGCTGAGTGATTTACTCACTGGTCTGCAAGTAGTAAAGCTGTTCGGATTAAGGAACAAAGTAGGCGGACTGTGCAATACAGCCAGTGAGCAAGTGAGTCATACTAGCATCCGTCAGGGGCGGCAAATGGGTCTGCAAGATATGTGTAATTTTCTCGTTGAATTCCTTGCGCTGGGCGGTGTACTTGTCGCTGGTTTGATATTGGTGTCTCAGAATCAGATGCAGCTTGGCGTGCTGGGTCAAATTGTACAGTTGCAAACGGGAATCTCGACGGTATTCCTGCAGCTTGGTGCAGCGGTATCCCTCTTGCAGAACTCCTTGGCAGGTCTGGCACGGATCCGCGAGGTGCTGGATGAACCATTAGAGAAAGAGAAGTTCCCGGCGGCGCTGCTGGGGCAACAGCATCCTGTGAAGAGGGAGCCCGAGGCAGTGGGCGGATTGAGTGCAGAGGGGCTTATGGAAACGATCAGGCAGGTAAGCCAGAGTGACGATTCCAGGGCGGCACCACGGATCGCTGTTGAGGATCCATCCTTGGAGCGAGGCCCTGCGGCATTAGAGCTGCAGGATATCAGCTTCGCCTATCAGCCAGATCGTCCGGCGCTCAGAAGGCTAAGTCTGACGGTGCCCGAAGGCAAAGTGACTGCCCTTGTTGGTCCGAGTGGCAGCGGCAAGAGCACCGTCATGAAGCTGGTGCTGGGGTTCTATCCACCCGATGAAGGTGAGCTGAGGATTCGTGACCGCTCCGCCGGAGTCTGTCGACTGGATGAGGTCCGCGACTGGATTGCTTATGTGCCACAGGAGGCGACGCTGTTCCATGGGACGATAGCCGATAACATTCGTTTTGGTTCCCCTGATGCCAGCGATGAGCAGGTTGCGGCAGCAGCTAAGCTGGCCTATGCCAGTGGGTTCATTGCGGAGCTACCGGAGGGCTATCACACGCTCGTCGGCGAACGTGGAGCGAACCTGTCAGGTGGACAGCGTCAGCGAATTGCGATCGCGCGGGCTATGCTCAAGGATGCGCCGATCCTGCTGCTGGATGAAGCAACGTCTGCACTGGATGCGGAAGCTGAGTACGAAGTCCAACAGGGATTGTCTGCGCTGATGAAGGGCCGCACGACTTTGGTGATCGCTCACCGCTTATCAACCATTGAGCAGGCGGATCGTATCTGTGTCCTTGCTGAGGGAGAATTGAAAGAGCAAGGAACCCATGAGCAACTGCTGGCGATGGGAGGGCACTATGCGGAGATGTATGACATTCAGTCCCGCAAGCAGCCTCAGGAGCAATCGGCCTGACATTCGAATGAGACAGTAGCTTCAGGGATAACCATTGTCGGAAATAGCAGCTTTGGAAGATGAGCTTGTGCATGTTGAAGAGATGAACAGTAAGCAACGTTCAGGCGTAAGTGCAGTTTCTTGATCATATTACAATTTGTAAGGAGCGAGACACGTATGACACAGAGCAATGTTCAACTGTTTCCATTAAGCCAGCCACAGCAGCGTATTTGGTACACGGAGCTTCTGTACCCCCAGCGTAATACCTCCACCATTATCGCTACAGTCAAAATCCAGGGGGCAATTCGTATAGATGCATTGCAACAAGCGATGAACCGAGTCGTAGCAAACAATGATTCATTCCGCATCAGGATCACGGAGCAGGATGGCGTCCCTTACCAGCACGTAATTCCGTTTGCTGAGCAGGAGATTGAGACGCTCCATGTTACTTCTGAAGAAGCTGAGGCATGGGTTCAGCAGCACAATCCACAGCCCTTCAAGGTACTGGAATCCCAATTATATCGCTTTGCGATCTTACAGCTTGATGCGGAGGAGACCTGGTACAATTTCAAAATGCATCATATCGTCTCCGACGGCGTATCGATGAATCAGGCAATTAATGAAATTACGGGTCATTACATAGATATCGTACATGGTCAAGATTCCGCAGCTAAAGAAAATGCCTATCTGGAGTTCATTCAGGTAGAGCATAACTACGAGCAATCGGACCGCTATGAGAAGGATCAGGCCTATTGGACTGAGAAATTTGCTGATGTACCGGAAATCACCGGCTTGAAATCCTACAATCCGCTTACTTTAGGTACTACTGCGCGTCGCGAGAGTGTTGTGCTGGAGGATGAGCTGTATCGTGGGGTCAAGGCTTTCTGCGAAGAGCATAAGACCAGTATCTTCACATTCTTCTTGGCTGCTCTGTATATTTACATGCATAAGGTGACGGGCGAGCAGGATTTGACGGTAGGTACGCTATATGCGAACCGGACTTCCAAGAAGGAGAAAGATACAGTAGGCATGTTCGTGAGCACTGTGGCGACGCGGCTGCAGGTCGAGCCTGAGGCAGAATTACTGAGCTTCCTGCAGGGTGTCGGCAAGGAGCAGTCATCCATCCTTAGACATCAGCGCTATCCTTATAACAAGATTATTCAGGATTTACGCGAGCAGCAGAACAATATGGACCTTCAGCGCCTGTTCGGTGTGACGATCCAATATCGTACACTGAGCTTCTCACGCTTTGACGAAGCCTTGCAGCAGGTACTCAATGATTTCTGCGGCGATACCGTAAATGACTTTGATATGCATATGGTCGAAATGCTGGATGATGATCGACTCGTGCTCTATCTGGATTATCGTACAGAGCTGTTCAGCGAGCAGGAAATTGCACTAATCATCCGTCAATTTCTGAGCGTAGCGAAGCACATGGTAGCTGGTCCGCAAAAGCGTATCGAACAATTATCGCTGATCAGCGAAGAAGAGCGCTCTGAAGTCCTCAATGTATTCAATGCGACAGCAGTAGACTATCCGCAGGATGCAGGCATTCACGAGCTATTCGAGGAACAGGCTGAGCGCATACCAGATCAGATCGCGATTATCTCTGCCAGCACGCGAATGACTTACGGGCAGCTGAATGAGCAAGCTAATCAATTGGCGCACACACTGCGCAGCTATGGCGTGACGGCTGAACGGACCGTGGGTATCGTTGCTGACCGCTCGGCGGATATGATCGTGGGCATGCTGGCTATTCTCAAGGCAGGCGGTGCTTACGTACCAATCGATCCGGATTATCCGTCTGAACGAGTCCGCTATCTGCTGACAGATTCCGAGGCACAGCTACTGCTGGTACAACGTGCGGAGCAACGACCAGATGATTACGATGGAATCGTACTGAATCTGAGCGACGTATCTATCTATGGAATGGATGCTCGAGAAGGTGCGTATACGCTGGATGAAGCACAAGCAGGGCGTCAATACGTGGAATATACCGATTATTCAAATGTGAAAAATGAGTATAAAAACCTTTCGACCATGAGTGATCAGGGAATAGAAAAGGATGAAGCCTTCGGCACTCGATTGGCTTATTTAATGTACACTTCGGGAACGACAGGCCAGCCAAAAGGGGTTATGGTCGAGCATCGTAATGTCGTGCGGCTCGTGAAGAATACGAGCTATGCTGTGCTGAGTGAAGATACGCGTATTCTGCAGACGGGAGCGGTTGTCTTTGACGCGTCCACCTTTGAGATCTGGGGCTCGCTTCTGAATGGTGGCCAGCTCGTGCTGGTTAGCCAGGATGTTATTCTGGACGCGGCTAAGCTGAAGGAAGCTGTGCGCAGTCATGGGGTTACCACGATGTGGCTGACGGCACCGCTCTTCAACCAGCTGTCCCAGCAGGATGTAGAGCTGTTCGCAGGGCTGAAGGAGCTGCTGATTGGTGGGGATGTGCTGTCTGTGCCCCATGTGAATCGTGTGCTGAAGGCCCATCCATCGCTGAAGCTGATCAACGGCTATGGACCGACAGAAAACACGACCTTCTCGACAACGCATGCGATTTCAGGTGAGCAGACAGAAGCGGTGCCGATCGGTAGCCCAATTACGAATTCAACTGCGTATGTCGTGGATCGTGCTCTACAGCTGCAGCCTGTCGGAGCGTGGGGGGAGCTGCTCGTCGGAGGAGACGGTGTGGCCCGCGGCTATCGCAACCGACCAGACCTGACAGCAGAGAAATTCATGGATAGCCCTTTCCGCAGCGGTGAGCGCTGCTATCGGACGGGTGACCTCGTGCGCTGGCGTGCTGATGGGACGCTGGAATACAAGGGGCGGATTGACGCGCAGGTCAAGATTCGCGGCTATCGGATCGAGTTAGGTGAGGTGGAGGCCCAACTGCTGAAGCTGGAGGTCGTGCATGAAGCCGTGGTCGTGGCACGAGAGGATGACCAGGGGCAAAAGCAGCTGTGTGCGTATGTTGTGCTGAAGGCTACTGAGGATGGAGATACAGTGGTAGCACCTACCATGCATGAGCTGCGTAGTGCGCTCAGTCAAGAGCTACCGGCTTATATGGTACCTTCGTATTTTGTTGAACTTCCTCAGCTACCACTGACACCGAACGGTAAGGTGGATCGCCGCGCATTGCCTGAACCAGAGGGGCGTATTGACACGGGTCAGGATTATGTGGCTGCTCGCAACGCTGTCGAGAGTGTACTGACGTCGGTATGGCAGTCTGTGTTGGGTATTCCGCAGGTCGGCGTGCTGGATAACTTCTTCCACCTGGGTGGTGACTCTATCAAGGCTATTCAGGTGTCCTCAAGATTGCTGCAAAATGGCTACAAGCTGGAAATGAGAGAGCTGTTCCAGTATCCGACGATTGCCGAACTGAGTGGGCGGGTGCAGCAGGTGATTCGTATTGCAGATCAAGGCGAAGTGACAGGTGCGGTAGCGTTAACGCCAATCCAGCATTGGTTCCTTGAGCAGCAGCCTGCGAACCCTGAGCATTACAATCAGGCTTTGCTGCTGCATCGTGAGGATCATATGGACGAAGCTGCTCTTCGAGTGGCTATCCAGCGAGTAGTTGAGCATCATGATGCGCTGCGGATCGTCCTGCGTCAGTCTGATGATGGCGGATATGAGGCTTGGAATCGCAGTATACAGGATGGCGAAGTCTACAATCTGGATGTAGTAGATCTAACCCACATGTCTAGCCAGGCAGATATTGCTCGACTACTGGAGGAGAAAGCTAACGATATTCAAAGCAGCATCCAGCTGGAGAATGGCCCATTGGTAAGATTAGGTCTGTTCCGTTGTGCGGACGGAGACCATTTGCTGATTGCAATTCACCATTTGGTTGTTGACGGGGTATCTTGGCGTATTTTGCTGGAGGATCTGGCGTCTGGCTATGAGCAGGCTGTAAGGGGAGAGTCTGTCCAATTGCCGAATAAGACCGATTCGTTCCAGATGTGGGCAGACGGGTTGCAACAGTATGCGCACAGTGCAGCCTTAGATAAGGAGCGTGCGTATTGGCAAGGAATTGAGCGGACCGAAGCAGCTGAGGCCAAGTTACCTAAGGATTATGTGCGCAAATCGGATGCTAAGCCACAGCTGCGTGACGATCGTACACTTACCGTGACATGGACGGCGGAGGAGACAGAGCAATTCCTGAAGCAGGCTCACCGTGCCTACAATACAGAGGCTAACGACCTGCTGCTGACTGCGCTTGGCATCGCTATTCATGAGTGGGCAGGCCTCAGTCAGGTGCTGGTCAATCTGGAGGGCCATGGCCGTGAAGCCCTTGTGCCGAATGTGGATATTACACGTACCGTCGGTTGGTTCACCAGTCAATTCCCGGTCGTACTGGATCTGGGTGAGGGCCAGGATGTAGGTCAGCGTGTCAAATGCGTCAAGGAAGGGTTGCGCCGCGTTCCGCAAAAAGGGGTTGGATACGGCATTTTACGTTATTTGTCCTCCCAGGCAGGCGAGCAGGAAGCGGTACAAAGCAACGAGGAGGGGCAGAATTCTCCTGCGTTCATGATCGAGCCAGAGATTAGCTTCAACTATCTGGGACAATTCGACCAGGATTTGAGCAATAGTGCCTTCCGTATGTCCACCTATTCCAGCGGTGCGTCCATTAGCGATACGTTGACGAAGCGCTATGCACTGGATCTGAACAGTATGATCTCAGGCGGGGTGCTGGAGCTGACGATCAGCTATAGCAGTAAGACTTTTATGAAGAAAACGATCAAACAGCTTGCGGAGCTGCTTCGGACAAGCTTGCAGGATGTGCTGGCACATTGTGTCGGCAAGGAAGTGCCGGAGCTGACGCCGAGCGATCTGTCTTTCCAGGGACTGACGGCTGGAGAGCTGGAGCATATTGTGACCCAGACTGCGGCAGCGGGTGAGCTGGACAATATCTATGCCCTGACACCGATGCAGAAGGGGATTCTGTTCCATGGACTGATGGAGCCGCAATCCGGTGCGTACTTTGAGCAGGCGACATTTGAGCTGCAGGGCAGCTTCCAGATCGAGGCTTTTGCGCACAGTCTTAATCAATTGGTGGCACGCCACCAGATTTTCAGGACGAATTTTTATAGCGGCTGGCATGAGCAGCCTTTGCAGGTGGTGTATCGCAATAAGGCGGCGGATTTCCGCTTTGAGGATCTTCGTTCTATGGGAGAGTCAGAGCAGAGCAGCTATATTACTGAGTATGCGAAGCGTGATCAGGCTGAGGGCTTTGACTTTAGTACAGGTGCGCTAATGAGAGTGTCTGTCCTGCGTACGGATGAGGAGAGCTATCGTTTTGTGTGGAGCTTCCATCATATTCTGATGGACGGCTGGTGCTTGTTCCTTATTGTCGGGGAAGCCTTCAATACGTACTTTGATGTGCTGGCAGGACGCACACCAGAGCTTGCTCCGGTTACCCCGTATAGTGAGTATATCGAATGGCTGGAGCGTCAGGACAATACGGAGGCAGAACGATTCTGGAGGGATTACTTCACAGGCTTCGAGCAGCAGACCATACTGCCACAGGCGAAGGTGCTGGATGCTCAGGCCAAGATCTACGAAGCAGACAAGCTGTCCTTCACGCTAGGTCGTGAGCTGACACAGCAGATGGATTCACTGGTCAAGCAGCAGCAAGTGACTGTCAATACGCTGCTACAGGCCGCATGGGGTGTGGTACTGCAGCGCTATAACAATAGTCGTGATGTGGTATTTGGCAGCGTTGTATCTGGCAGATCGGCAGATATCCCAGGTATCGACAAAATGATCGGCTTGTTCATTAATACCGTCCCCGTGCGCATTCATAGTGAGGAAGAAGTAACTTTCGCAGAGCTGATGAAACGGACACAGGAGCATGCACTGGCTTCCCGTTCTTATGAGACATATCCACTGTATGAAATTCAGGCTCTGACGGAGCAAAAGCAGGACCTCGTCAATCATATTATGGTGTTCGAAAATTACCCTGTGGAGCAGCGCATGGAGGAGATGGGCAGCCGAGATGCAGGCGGCTTCACCATTGCGAATGCGTCTATGTCTGAGCAGACGAACTACGATTTCAACATTACGATCGTACCTGGCGACGACATCCATGTTCATCTCGAATACAATGCGCTCGTATTTGACCGCTCAGCGATCGAGCAGATTGCCGAGCATTGGGTGCACGTCATGGAACAAGTCATTAGTAGCCCACACACCCGGGTTGATGATCTGGAGCTGGTGACGGTTAATGAAAGAGCTAGCATCCTTGACGGCTTTGCCTCTGTTGGTGTACTCGAAGGGCTGGATACGACAGGTGTTGCGGGCTTGTTCCATCCATATGTGGAGCAGCAGGCGAAGCTCGTACCTGAGCATGTAGCTGTCGTGTACGAGGAGCAGCAGTTAACTTACCGTGAGCTGAACAGACGGGCGAACCAGCTCGCACGTCGATTGCGCGAGAATGGCATCGGGCGCGAATCCATTGTCGGTATTTTGAGTGAGCGCTCTGTCGATATGCTCGTTGGTGTGCTGGCCGTGTGGAAGGCTGGCGGGGCATATGTGCCGCTGGATGCAGACTATCCGTCTGAGCGTATTCGCTTCATGCTGGCGGATAGCGGGGCGACGGTTCTGCTGACGCAAAAGGGATTGTTAGCACAGAAGGAACTATTAACCGAGCAAGAACTGTTAGCTCAACAAGGTCTGTCGACATCTAACGAGTTGGGGATAGCAGATAAGTCTCAGGAGCAGCAGGAAGCATCGGGGGCTGATTCCGGGTCCAAGGCGGCAGATGAGCTACGTCTGCGCCGGGTGCTGGAGCTGGATGACGAGTCGCTCTATGCCGGGGATGACAGCGACCTGGAGTGGATCA
>NZ_KE384535.1:246679-251754 GCF_000426545.1 Paenibacillus massiliensis subsp. panacisoli DSM 21345
TCCATGGGAGTCCTTACAGAAGAATTCGTTCGTCTGTATGGCGGAGAACAGTTGCAGCCATTGCGTCTGCAATACAAGGACTATGCCATCTGGCAGCACAGCCAGGCACAGCAAGCATGGATGCAGCGTCAGGAAGCCTACTGGCTGGATACGTTCCGCGGTGAGCTGCCTGTACTGGATCTACGGACAGATTATGCTCGTCCGGCAGTACGCAGCAGTGAAGGGGACACGATTGTGTTCGGACTGGATCGAGAGGTCAGTGATCGCCTGAAGGAGCTGGCGACCCAAAGCGGATCGACCCTGTACATGGTGCTGCTGGCAGCATATACGACGCTGCTGCATCACTACACGGCACAGGAGGACATTATCGTCGGTACGCCGATTGCAGGGCGTCCACATGCAGACCTGGCGCCGATAATAGGGATGTTCGTTGGCACGCTGGCCCTGCGGAATTATCCAAGTGCGGAGCAGAGCTTCCGTAGCTATGTGGAGGATGTGAAGCTTCGTGCATTGCAGGCCTTCGAGCACCAGGATTATCCGTTCGAGGAGCTGGTGGATCAGCTGAATGTGAAGCGGGATATGAGCCGTAATCCGTTGTTCGATACGATGTTCACCTTGCATACGACGGAGGAAGGGGAGCTGCAGCAGCTGGAAGAGCTGAGCTTCCGTCCTTATGAGATGGAGCAAGCGCCAGCGAAGTTCGATCTGACACTGGAGGCGCGTGAGGAAGAGGACGGCATCCAGCTTGGGTTGCAGTATGCGACGGCATTGTTCCGTCCTGAGACCATCGAGCGAATGACCCGACACTTCGTTCGTCTGGCAGAAGCCGTGGCAGCGAATCCGAATGTGTTGCTGGGCGAGATTACGATGATCACAGAGGAAGAGCGTCATCAGGTTCTCCGCGAATTTAATGATACAACGGTGGCTTTGACTAACCCTGATGAAGCTACTGTCAACACTGGAAGTCCAGCAGACATAACAAATACAGCAGGTATAGCAATTACTGTGGACACAGCAACCACAACAGTTGCACCTGAATCGACACTGAGCACGTTATTCGAGAAGCAGGCAGCCAATACCCCAGAGCAGGTAGCGGTCATCTGCGGCGAGGCATCACTTACTTACGCAGAATTGAATGAACGTGCCAATCGTTTGGCTCGTACGCTGCGTGCCGAAGGTGTCCAAGCTGATCAGCCAGTGGGCATTGTAGCTCAGCGCTCTTTGGAAATGATCGTAGGTATTTACGCTATTCTCAAGGCTGGCGGTGCTTATGTGCCAATTGATCCAACCTACCCGGCAGATCGAATCAGCTTCATGCTGGAGGATTCAGGAGCAAGACTGGTGCTGACACAGTCGCATCTATCCGAACAGCTTGCCGTGCAACTAGCAGATGTGAATCGTGCAGCAACTGAAGCAGATGCGAGTAGCGCTAAGGGCTTTAGCGGCAAAATATTGGTGCTAGAGGATGAAGCACTGTATGACAAAGATAGCTCCAATCTGGCACAGCTGGCAGGGCCAGAGCATATTGCATATGTCATCTATACATCAGGCTCCACGGGCAAGCCGAAGGGTGTTATGGTTGAGCATCATTCCGTCATTAACCGGATTTTGTGGATGCATGATCGGTATGGACTGAATAACGAGGATGCCATCCTGCAAAAGACGACCTTTACCTTTGACGTATCGGTATGGGAGCTGTTCTGGTGGTCCATGGTGGGTTCGAAGGTAAGTCTGCTGTCGGTGGGCGGAGAGAAAAATCCAGAGGACATCGTGGATACCATTGCTCGTGACCAGGTAAGCACCATGCACTTCGTTCCTGCGATGATGCACGCCTTCCTGGAGTATGTTGAGCACCAGCCGCGCACAGATATGCAGGTCAAGCTGGCAACATTGCGCCAGGTATTTGCGAGTGGTGAAGCCTTGACGCCGCAGCATGTGGAGCGGTTCCACCGCCTGATCACAGGTCTTGTTGGCACGAAGCTGATTAACCTGTATGGCCCGACCGAAGCGACGGTCGACGTCTCTTACTTTGATTGTGAGCCGAACGAGACATACGGATTGATTCCGATCGGGAAGCCGATTCAAAATATCCGTCTGTATGTCGTCAAAGAAGGAACCGAGCTATTGCAGCCGATCGGTGTAGCAGGCGAACTGTGCATTGGTGGTGTCGGTGTGGCCCGTGGCTACCTGAATCGTCCAGAGCTGACCGCGGAGAAATTCGTGCATGATCCGTTCTTTGGCAGTGAGACTGGAGCTGAAGCTCAGTCGGAGCATCACGAGGCTCGGATGTATCGGACGGGCGACCTGGTGAGATGGCTGCCGGATGGCAACATTGAATATCTGGGCCGAATCGACCATCAGGTGAAGATCCGCGGATATCGGATTGAGCTGGGCGAGATTGAAGCGCAATTGCTTCATATGGAACCCGTGCAAGAAGCTGTAGTAACGGCCTTTGCCAGCGAAGATGGACATAAGGACCTCTGTGCCTACATTGTAGCTACAGAGATGCTGAATATATCGGACGTACGTAAGGCTCTGCTAACGAAGCTGCCGGATTACATGGTGCCAGCATATGTAGTGCAACTGGAGCAGTTCCCGCTGACGCCAAGCGGCAAGATTGACCGTAAGGCATTGCCGAAGCCGGAAGTGCAGCTTGCAGCAGACAGAGTGTATGTAGCACCACGCACGCCGCTGGAAAAACAGCTTGTGGACATTTGGCAGCGTGTGCTGAATCATCCACAGATCGGTATTACGGACCATTTCTTTGAAGTGGGTGGACACTCTTTACGTGCGACGACTTTGGTAGCAAAAATTCATCAGGAGCTGCAGCATAAGCTTGCCTTGCGGGATATTTTCCAATATCCAACGATTGAGCAATTGGTACAGCTGATGGGTGAACAGACCCACGATGTGCATGAGTCCATACCAGTAGTTGAAGCGAGTGAGCATTATCCGGTGTCCTCTGCCCAGAAGCGTATGTATGTGCTTAGTCATCTGGAAGGTGGGGATGTCAGCTACAACATGCCTGGGGCTCTCATCATCGAGGGCGAGCTGGATGTTGCGAGACTGGAGCAAGCGTTCCGTAAGCTGATTGCCCGTCATGACACTTTGCGCACGAGCTTCGGAATGGTCGATGGTGAAGTTGTACAGCGTATTGCAGATACCGTGGAATTCAACGTAGAGCGTGTACAAGCTGCGGAGGAAGAGACGGACGTGTATGTAGAGCGTTTTGTACGCGCCTTTGATCTGGGTGAAGCACCGCTTCTCAGGGTCCAATTAGTGGAAAATGGAACACAGCGACATGTGATGCTCTATGACATGCACCATATTATTTCAGACGGTGTGACCTCTGGCATCATTGTGCAGGAGTTCTCTGAACTCTATGAAGGTCTGGAGCTGGCACCACTTCGTATTCAGTACAAGGATTATGCTGTATGGCAGCGTGCAGAGCTGAGCAGCGATCGTGCTCGCGGCCAAGAGAACTATTGGCTGGAGACGATGGCTGGCGAGATTCCGGCATTGGAGCTGCCGACAGACTTTGCTAGACCGGCTGTGCAACGTCAGGAAGGAGCTCGTCTGGACTTCGTACTTCGGACGGAGGACGGTGAGCTACTGAAGCAGCTGGCGACCAAGACAGGATCGACTCTATACATGGTTATGCTGGCTGCATATAGCACCCTGCTGCACAAATACTCAGGACAAGAGGACATCATTGTGGGCACGCCGATTGCTGGACGTCCGCATGCTGAACTGGAGGGACTGGTAGGTGTATTCCTGAATACACTGGCCATTCGTATGTACCCATCCAATGACAAGACATTCCTGGAATATTTGCAGGAGGTCAAAGAGCAGGCACTTAGCGCCTATGAGCATCAGGATTATCCGTTCGAGGATTTAGTGGACAAACTCAAGCTGACACGTGACACTAGCCGAAACGCGTTATTTGACACCATGTTCGAGCTCAAAACCTTTGAGCAGCAGGAATTCCAGATGGAAGGCTTGCATCTCAAGCCATACCCAAGTGAGCATCGTACGTCCAAATTCGATCTGACGCTGGACGCAGTGGAGCAACCGGAAGGTATTTTATGCAGCTTCGAGTACAGTACAGCATTGTTCAAGCCTTCGACGATCGCACGACTGGCGAAGCATTTTACAGAGCTGATCGCGTCCATTACAGCCGATCCTTCTCAATCGCTGACAAGTCTGAACATGATTACCTTGGAGGAGAAGGAACAAATCCTGTTTGGCTTCGGGGATGTAGGTGGAGGTAGCGCAGAGGCTTCGAAAGGCAATGAGATTCATGCAAGTGCTGGCGCTGGAAAAGTAGACGCTAGATTCGGCACACAGGTACCTACAGAGGTAGCAGCTTTGTTCCATCCATATGTGGAGCAGCAGGCGAAGTTCGTGCCTGAGCATGTAGCTGTCGTGTACGAGGAGCAGCAGCTTACTTACCGTGAGCTTAATGAAAGGGCGAACCAACTCGCACGTCGATTGCGCGAGAATGGCATCGGGCGCGAATCCATCGTCGGTATCCTGAGTGAGCGCTCTGTCGATATGCTCGTTGGTGTGCTGGCGGTGTGGAAGGCTGGCGGAGCGTATGTGCCGCTAGATGCAGACTATCCGTCTGAGCGTATTCGCTTCATGCTGGCGGATAGCGGGGCAACGGTTCTGCTGACGCAAAAGGGATTGTTAGCGCAGAAGGAACTATTAACCGAGCAAGAACTGTTAGCTCAACAAGAACTGTTAGCTCAACAAGGTCTGTCGACACCTAACGAGTTGGGGATAGCAGCTAAGTCTCAGGAGCAGCAGGAAGCAACGGGGGCTGATTCCGAGTCCAAGGCGGCAGATGAGCTACGTCTGCGCCGGGTGCTGGAGCTGGATGACGAGTCGCTCTATGCCGGGGATGACAGCGACCTGGAGTGGATCAACGAGCCGCAGGATCTGGCGTATGTGATCTACACCTCCGGTACAACCGGACGTCCGAAGGGCGTCATGATCGAGCATCGCAGTCTGGTAAATACGGCAGCAGCCTATCGTCGGGATTACCGACTGAGCGAATTCCCGGTGCGGCTGCT
>NZ_KE384535.1:252479-256099 GCF_000426545.1 Paenibacillus massiliensis subsp. panacisoli DSM 21345
GGTGCAGCCTATGTTGCACCACGCACAGCGGTGGAGCAGGTATTGGCAGAGATTTGGGCTGGTGTGCTGGGCATGGAAGCCATCGGCACGCAGGACAATTTCTTCGAGCTGGGCGGCGATTCCATCAAGGCGCTACAGGTGTCGTCACGGCTCCTGCAGGCTGGATACCGGATGGAGATGAAGGACCTGTTCAGCCATCCGACAGTGGCAGCCTTGTCACCAAGAGTTCAATCGGTGACCAGACTGGCAGATCAGAGCGAAGTACAGGGAGCTGTGAAGCTCACCCCGGTTCAGCATTGGTTCTTCGAGCAGCATTTTGCAGAAGCACATCACCATAACCAGTCCGTCATGCTGTACAACCCGGATGGTTTTGATGAGAAGGTGCTTCGTGCAGCCATGAATCATGTGGTAAGTCATCATGATGCTCTGCGGACCGTATTCCGTCTGGCCGAGCAAGGCTATGAAGCTTATAACCGTGCAGTTGGTGAAGGCCAGCTGTACACACTGGAGGCAATTGATCTAAGAGCGGAGCCGGAGCTTGCTCACATCATCGAGGCCAAGGCGAACGAAATTCAATCCAGTATAGATCTGAGCACTGGACCACTAGTAAGACTGGGGCTGTTCCATTGCGCAGATGGCGACCACCTGCTGATTGCCATTCATCACTTGGTGGTGGACGGAGTATCGTGGCGGATTCTGTTCGAGGATATTACGGCAGCTTACGAACAAGCCTCGAACGGACAAGTGATCTCGCTTCCGAACAAGTCAGATTCATTCCGTACCTGGGCTGAGGAGCAAGCCCGCTATGCAGACAGTGAAGCAGTAGCGGCCGAGCTGAAGTTCTGGAAGGATATTGAGCAAGGCAACTATGAGGTACTTCCGAAGGATACACCGCAGCCATATTCCTTGAACAAGGATAGCGCGACGGTGACGATCAGTTGGACGGCGCAGGAGACTGAGCAACTGCTCAAGCAGGCACATCGAGCCTATAGTACAGATGTAAACGATCTGCTGCTCACTGCGCTCGGCATGTCCATTCAGCGCTGGGCTGGCATCGAGCGAGTACTGGTGAGTCTAGAGGGACATGGCCGTGAAGGTATCGTGCAGGATATTGATATTTCACGGACGGTGGGTTGGTTCACCACTCAATTCCCGGTAGTGCTGGATATGACAGCATGCGAGGACCTCTCCAAGCAAATTAAGCAGGTGAAGGAAGGGCTTCGTCATATTCCGCAAAAGGGCATTGGCTACGGCATTTTAAGATACTTGTCTGCGCTTGATGTGCAGGAGAGCTTTACAGTAGAGCCAGAGATCAGCTTCAACTATCTTGGTCAATTTGATCAGGACGTCCCACAGGGCTCGATTCAGGTATCTCCGTATGCTGGCGGAAGCGAGCACAGTGCATTGCAGGCAAGAGCCTATGCCTTGGACATCAATGGATTGATCTCGAATGGTGAGCTGCAACTGACGATTAGCTACAGTCATCAAGAGTACCAGGCTGACACGATGGAGAAGCTTGCGGATGCGCTGAGAACCAGTCTGCAGGACATCCTTGAGCACTGCGTGGCGCGTGAACAGACGGAGCTGACTCCAAGCGATATTATGCTGAAGAACGTAACAATGACAGAGCTTGATCAATTAATAGCGCAGACGCGAGACATCGGCGAGTTGGAAAATGTCTACGCGCTGACACCGATGCAAAAAGGCATGCTGTTCCACAGTCTGCTGGATGCTGGGTCTGGGGCTTACTTTGAACAGACGACGTTTGATCTGCATGGACGTTTCAATGTGCAGCTGTTCCGGGATAGCCTGCAGCATTTGGCGCAGCGTCACGAGATTTTCAGAGCGAATTTCTACAGTGGCTGGCAGGATGAGCCTGTACAGGTCATCTTCCGCCATAAGGAAATCGGGTTCTGCCATGAGGATCTGCGTCATTTTAGCGCACAGGAGCAAGAGGTGTTCCTGCAGGAATACATTCGTCAGGATAAGCAAGCTGGCTTTGATCTATCTCGTGATGCGCTGATGCGTGTAGCGATAATACAGACCAGCGATCAGGATTATCGCTTTGTGTGGAGCTCCCATCATATTCTGATGGATGGCTGGTGTGTGGCACTGGTGACAGATGAAGTATTTGAGGTGTATTTTGCAGCGGTGGAGCAGAGAGCGCCGAAGTTGTCACCGGTTACTCCATATCATCAATATATTGAGTGGCTGGAGGAGCAGGACGATCTTGAAGCAGCTTCCTACTGGAACCAGTATCTGTTCGGCTATGACCAGCAAGCGGTACTTCCTACGGGTGGCACAGCTGTCAAAGCGGAGAAAGTGAAGCAGACTCAATTTGAGCATATCCTTTGTGATCTGGGCAAGGATCTCACTGCACGCATTGACGTGATTGCCAAACAGCATCATGTGACCATCAATACACTACTGCAGACCGTATGGGGCTTGTTGCTTCAAAAGTATAACGGCAATGATGACGCTGTATTTGGCAGCGTAGTTTCCGGTCGTCCGGCTGATATTCCAGGGATGGAACATATGGTAGGCCTCTTCATTAATACGATTCCGGTACGGATTCGCGGTGGAGCTGAGGATAGCTTTGCTGAATTGATGAAAGGCACACAGCAGCAGGCGCTTCGTTCACAGGCCTATGAGACTTACCCGCTCTATGAAATTCAAGCTCTGACGGAGCAAAAGCAAGACCTGATCAACCACATTCTCGTATTTGAGAACTATCCAGTGGAGCAGCAGGTCGAGCAGCTTGGTGAAGGGGCAGAATCGGATTTTGCGATTAGCAACGCAGGCATGGTGGAGCAGACGAACTATGATTTCAATCTGGTCGTTATGCCACAGGAAGCGATGAAGATCCGATTCGAATATAACGCAGGACTGTATGACCGCTCAGCAGTCGAACGGATTCAAGGACATCTTGTTCATCTGCTGGAGCAGGTAGCAGCGAACCCGGAACTTCGAGTGAATGAATTGGCAATCGTCACGGAGCCAGAGCGTAGACAGATCCTCGACATCTGGGGAGATACCACGGTGGCTTACCCGAGTGAGCAGACGATTCACGGCTTGTTCGAGGCGCAAGCGGAGCTGACTCCAGAGCAACCAGCTCTGTTCTGCGAAGGAGAGCAGCTGACCTACCGCGAGCTGAATGAGCGAGCGAACCGTCTGGCGCGGATGCTGCGTAATGAAGGAGTCACGAAGGATCAGTTAGTCGGTCTCATGACCGAGCGCTCGGTGGACATGATCGTAGGCATCTTCGCGATCCTGAAGGCTGGCGGTGCGTATGTGCCGATTGACCCGACGTATCCAGAGGAGCGAATTCGCTACATGCTGGAGGACTCGGGAGCACAGCTGCTGCTGACTCAGCGTCATCTGGCGGATAAAGTCGCGTTCGATGGACGTATGCTCGTCCTGGATGGGACGGATGCCGTCTACCATGGAGATGGCTCGAATCTGGAGCCATGGTCTGGACCGAACGATCTGGCGTATGTCATCTATACCTCAGGTACGACGGGCCAGCCGAAGGGCGTCATGATCGAGCATCGCAGTCTGGTAAATACGGCAGCAGCCTATCGTCGGGATTACCGACTGAGCGAATTCCCGGTGCGGCTGCT
>NZ_KE384535.1:256399-265246 GCF_000426545.1 Paenibacillus massiliensis subsp. panacisoli DSM 21345
TTGCCGGAGCCGGAGGGCAGCATCCATACCGGTGCAGCCTATGTTGCACCACGCACAGCGGTGGAGCAGGTATTGGCAGAGATTTGGGCTGGTGTACTGGGCATGGAAGCCATCGGCACGCAGGACAATTTCTTCGAGCTGGGTGGAGATTCCATCAAGGCGCTACAGGTGTCGTCACGACTCCTGCAGGCTGGATACCGGATGGAGATGAAGGACCTGTTCAGCCATCCGACAGTCATATCACTCAGTCCTCTGTTGCGTACCGACGGTAAAATGGCCAGCCAAGAGGATGCCAAGGGCCGGGTAGAGCTGACACCGATTCAGCGCTGGTTCTTCGAGCAGCAGCCTGCAGAGCCGCATCACAACAACCAAGCTATGCTGCTGCACCGGGCTGAACGCTTTAATGTAGACGCGCTGCGGCATACGCTGGACAGGATTGTCCAGCATCATGATGCGCTGCGTACCGTCTTCCGCGAGACAGAACAAGGTTATGAGGCTTGGAACCGTGAGACTAACGATGGCGTGCTATATACGCTGGAGATTGTAGATCTCTTGGGTATAGCTGATGAAGCAATTGCTGTCGAGACCAAGGCAACAGAGATTCAAGGAAGTATTCAGCTGAGCGAAGGACCGCTTATGAGGCTGGGTCTGTTCCAGTGCGCGCAAGGGGATCATTTGCTGATTGTCATCCATCATTTGGTGGTGGACGGAGTATCCTGGCGGATATTGCTGGAGGACGTTGCAACTGGCTATGAGCAGGCATTGGCGGGCAAGAAGGAGAAGGCTATTCAGCTTCCGCATAAGAGTGATTCATTCCAGACCTGGGCCGGGCAGCTGTCGGCTTATGCCAACAGTGCAGCGATGGAGCAGGAGCTTGCGTACTGGCAGCATATCGAGCAAGCGGAAGCGAAGCTTGTGCAGGTATTGCCGAAGGACTTTGACCAGCCCAAAGCACAACTGGGGGATAGCGAGGTCATTACGGTACGCTGGACGAAGCAGGAGACTGACATGCTGCTCAAGCAGGCTCATCGTGCATACAGCACAGAAATGAACGATCTGCTGCTGAGTGCTCTTGGCAAGGCTGTATTCGACTGGTCTGGATCGGAGCGCGTGCTAATTAACCTGGAGGGTCACGGCCGGGAATCCATTTTGCCAGATATGGATGTTACGCGCACCATCGGTTGGTTCACAAGCCAGTTCCCTGTTGTATTGAACGTCAGCGCTGCTTCTAGTAGAGCAGGGGCTGATCAAGCCAATATCGGGCGTCTGATTACGCAGGTCAAGGAAGGTCTGCGCCAAATTCCGAACAAAGGCATCGGCTATGGCATTCTGCGCTACCTGTCCAATTCAGCAGCCACACCAACTGGCGGATTACTCCAGATTGAGCCGGAGATTAGCTTCAACTATCTGGGGCAATTCGATCAGGATTACAAAGGCAGTGCTCTGCAGCCTTCGCCTTACTCGATTGGTGTGCCAGTGAGTACCAAGGCGGCCATGGATTTTGCACTGGATATCAACGGGTTGATTGAGGACGGCGAGCTTGTATTCACGATCCGGTATGGTAGCACCCAGTTCCGTCAGGAGACGATGGAGCGGCTTGGAGAGCATCTGGTCTCCAGTCTGCGTGAAGTTATTCTTCACTGCGTTGCACAGGACAGAACGGTGCTGACGCCAAGTGATGTACTGCTGAATAACGTAACGATGGATGAGCTGCAGCAGCTAGTTGAGGATACACGTGAGCTCGGCGATCTGGAGAATGTGTATGCCTTGACGCCAATGCAGAAGGGGATGCTCTTCTACAGCCTGATGGATGCTGATTCAGGAGCTTATTTCGAGCAGGCTACCTTTGAGCTGAACGGACACTTTGATGTGGGAGCCTTCGGGCGCAGCTTCGACCTGTTGATTGAACGCCATGAAGCGCTGCGGACGAACTTTATTAGCTTGTGGAAGGACGAGCCTGTACAGGCTGTATTCCGCAGCCGTAGTGGACAGCTATATTATGAGGACCTGCGTGAGCTGTCAGTAGCTGATCGTGAGGCGCGTGTAGAAGCTTATACGGGTGAAGACAAGGCCAAGGGATTCCGCCTGGATGCGGATGCACTCATTCGGGTATCCATTTTACAGACTGGAGATGAAGCATACCACTTTATCTGGAGCTTCCATCATATTCTAATGGATGGCTGGTGCTTGTCCTTCATGACACAGGAGGTCTTTGGCACCTATCTTGCCCTGCGTGCGGGCCAGGAACCAATGCTTCCGCCAGTCACACCATTCAGTCGCTTCATCGAATGGCTGGAGCGCCAGGATCGTGAAGCGGCCCGTCAATACTGGAGCGGATATCTGGCTGACTATGAGCAGCAGGTCATGCTGCCACAGCAAAAGGCACAGTCCACCTCTGTACGCCAGAAGGAATATGCAGCGGGTGAGCTGGAGTGTGATCTGCAGCCAGAGCTGGCCGTGCAGATTGGACGAGTTGCCAAGCAGCATCAAGTTACGATTAATACCTTGATTCAGACCGTATGGGGTGTCCTGCTGCAAAAGTACAACAACAGCACCGATGTCGTGTTTGGCAGCGTCGTGTCAGGTCGTCCAAGCGATATCCCGGGCGTGGAGCAGATGATCGGCTTGTTCATTAACACGATCCCGGTTCGCATTCAGACGGTAACAGGCGAAGGCTTTGCCACGCTGATGAGACGCGTACAGGAGCAGGCACTTGCATCCAATACGTATGATGCGTTCCCGCTGTATGAGATTCAGTCGCTTACGGAGCAGAAGCAGGACCTGATCAATCACATTATGGTCTTTGAAAACTATCCGGTGGAGCAGCAGGTCGAGCAGCTTGGTGGCAATGGAGAAGACGCATTTACAATCTCGAACGTCGTTGCTACAGAGCAAACAAATTATGATCTGAACGTGGTTGTGATGCCAGGCGAAGCAATCCGGATTCGCTTTATGTATAACGCGCTGAGCTTCGATCAGGCAGGCATTGAACGATTGCATGGACATTTTACACGTCTGCTGGAGCAGATTGCGCTGAATCCGCAAGCTCGCGTAGATGAGCTGGAGCTCATTACTGCAGCGGAGCAGTCTCAAATTCGCGAAGTATTCAACGATACAGCTGCGGCGTACCCGCGTCATCAGTCCATTCATGGGCTGTTCGAGGAGCAGGCTGCACGTGTGCCTGAGAAGACGGCAGCCGTGTATGGGAAGCAATCGTTGTCCTATCGTGAGCTGAATAAGTCAGCTAACCGCTTGGCACATACGTTGCGATTGGCTGGAGTACAGGCTGACGAGCCAGTCGGCTTGCTGGCTGAACGCTCGCTGGATATGCTGATTGGCACGCTGGCGATTTTGAAGGCAGGCGGTGCGTATGTGCCGATTGACCCTCAATATCCAGAGGAGCGCATTCGCTATATGCTGGAGGATTCGGGAGCCAAGCTGCTGCTCGCGCAGGAGGCGTTGTTAGAGCGGTATGATTGGACCGGATTTATAGGACAGATCGTCGAGCTGAATGATGAGGCTTCCCGTAATGCAGACACGTTGAATACAGCACATCCATTGAATAGTACAGACATATCGAGTAACACAGATACATTGAATAGTGAACTTACGTCTAATCTGCCGTCGAGTAAATCCAGCCATGATGCAGCCTATATCATTTACACATCCGGCTCTACGGGTCTGCCGAAGGGTGTCGTTGTTGAGCATCGCAGTGTTGTGCGCCTGGTGTGCAATACGGATTATGTGCCGCTGGATGAATCCACACGGATTCTGCAGACGGGAGCGCTCGTATTTGACGCTTCGACGTTTGAGATTTGGGGCGCATTGTTAAATGGTGGTCAGCTGGTGTTGGTAGATCAGGACACGCTTCTGGATGCAGCCAAGCTGAAGGTAAGCATTCGTGAGCATGCCATTACGACCATGTGGATGACGGCGCCTTTGTTCAACCAGCTATCCCAGCAGGATGCCGAATTGTTCGGAGCTGTGAAGCATTTGCTGGTTGGCGGAGATGTTCTCTCCGTACCGCACATTAACCGAGTATTGGAACATCATCCAGGGTTGACCATCATTAACGGCTATGGCCCGACGGAAAATACGACCTTCTCGACGGCATACCGCATCGACGAGCCACAGCATGATGCTGTACCAATCGGTCGTCCGATCCATAATTCGACGGCGTATGTCGTCGATGCAGGCTTTCATTTGCAGCCTATCGGTGCTTGGGGTGAGTTGGTGGTGGGTGGTGACGGCGTAGCCCGTGGCTATCTGAACCGCCCTGAGCTGACGAGCGAGAAATTCCGCTTGAATCCTTGGGCAGCAGGAGCGGATGAAGGAACTGAAGAACGTCTGTATTGCACAGGTGATCTCGTACGTTGGCGTGAGGATGGCACATTGGAGTATGCCGGACGTATGGACCAGCAGGTGAAAATCCGTGGTTATCGGATTGAGCTTGGTGAGATAGAGGCGAAGCTCCTGCGAATGACAGATATCCGTGAGGCGGTCGTGCTGGTAATCGAGGATGAAGCTGGGCAGAAAATGCTCTGTGCTTACTTCACCTCGAATCAGGCGTGTAATATTGGAGAGCTCAGACAGGTGCTTTCCCAGGAGCTCCCTGCCTATATGGTACCATCCTACTTTATGCAGGTAGAGCAGATTCCATTGACTGTGAACGGTAAAGTAGACCGCAAAGCCTTGCCTGCACCGGAGGGCGGCATGTCTACCGGCACAGCTTATGTATCTCCACGCACAGCGGCTGAACAAGCTCTGGCCACGGTGTGGAGCGCTGTGCTCGGTGGTGGACAGATTGGCATACTGGATCATTTCTTCGAGCTGGGCGGCGATTCTATTAAAGCGATTCAGGTAGCCTCCCGCTTGTTGCAAGCTGGATACAAGATGGACATGAAGGATTTGTTCAAATATCCGACGATCAAGGATCTCGCACTACAGCTCCGTCTCGCAGAGCGACATACAGCGGATCAGGGAGTCGTGACAGGGGAAGTCGTACTCACACCGATCCAACATTGGTTCGTAGAACAGAAGCAACTGGATGATCATCACTTCAATCAGGCGGTCATGCTGCATCGGGAGCAGGGCTTTGATGAGGGAGCGTTACTTCAGGCCCTTGCGAAGCTGGCCGAGCATCATGATGCGTTGCGGATGGTATTCAGCAAGCATGATCATAGCTATAGTGTGCAAAATCGCGGCATAGACGAGGGTGAGCTATTCCATCTCGAGGTTGCAGACTTTAGGGATGTCTCAGATCCGGCTGTGCTCAGAGCAGCGATTGAGGCCAAAGCCGATAGTATTCAAAGTGGCATAAATCTGGATGAAGGACCTCTCTTCCGAGCAGGCTTGTTCCGTTGTGCTGACGGGGATCATCTGTTGCTGGTCATTCACCATTTGGTCGTGGACGGCGTATCCTGGCGTATTTTGTTCGAGGACCTGGCTACTGTATATGAGCAGGCTGTCTCACAGGAAGCCTTACAGCTTCCGTACAAAACGGATTCCTTCCGTACATGGTCCCATCAGCTAACTGAATATGCCCATAGTGAGGCTATGGTAAGTGAACGGGATTATTGGGAGCGACACAACGCCGAAGCGCTGGATAATCAAGGGCAGCTGCCTATGGATGCGGAAGTGGAAGGACCATTTACCCTGGCTGACACAGACACCGTCGCAGTACAGCTGACACAGCCACAGACGGAGCAGCTACTGAAGCAAGCCCATCGTGCTTACAACACAGAAGTGAACGATCTGCTGCTTACCGCGCTGGGTATGACGCTACAAGCTTGGACGGGTCATGAGCGAAGCCTAATTAACTTAGAGGGTCATGGACGTGAGGACATTCTCGCTGGTATGGATGTATCTCGCACGGTAGGCTGGTTCACGACTCAATATCCAGTGCTGCTGGGTGCAGCCAGCGAGTCAACGCTCTCAGCGCGCATCAAGCAAGTTAAAGAGAGTCTCCGCCATATTCCGAATAAAGGCATCGGCTATGGCATATGGAGATACCTGACGGAATCCGGGACAGCTGTACGTCAGAGTGAGGAAAGTGATGTCTCTGGTAAGGGCTACGCTGAGCCACAGATTAGCTTCAACTATCTGGGCCAATTCGATCAGGATCTGAGCAACAGTAACACACGCATGTCTCCATATTCGATCGGTGCAGCCGTGAGTGAACGGACAGAGATGAAATATATGCTTGATGTAGGTGGTATCGTCACAGACGGCGTTCTGGAGCTTGAGATTCGCTATAACCGTCAAGGCTTCCGTCAGCATACGATTCAGATGCTGGCCGAGCTGCTGAGAGGTCATTTGTTGGAAATTATCGAGCATTGTGTCAGTCGAGAGCGTACAGAGCTTACACCAAGTGATGTCTTGTTCAAAGGTCTTACTCTCGAGCAACTTGCTACGATTCTGGACCAGACCCAAGCAGTTGGTGAACTGGAAAATGTATATCCATTAACCCCGATGCAGAAGGGGATGCTGTTCCACAGTCTGATGCATGCCGAGACGGGTGTGTACTTTGAGCAGGCAACGTTCGAGCTGAATGGAGCATTTGTACCAGAGGTGTTCGAGAAGAGTCTGGCGCTGCTGATGGATCGTCACGCCATTTTCCGTACGAATTTCTATAGTGGCTGGCATGGTCAACCATTACAGGTTGTGTATCGCTATAGAGCAGTAGACTTCCAGTATGAAGATGTTAGAGAAGGCAGAGATGCAGTAGCTGAGATCGTGGCTGAATACATCTCTCGTGACAAGGCGAGAGGCTTCGACCTTGGTCAGGATACGTTGATGCGTGTAGCAGTGCTGCGCACAGGAGATAGCACGTATCAGTTCATCTGGAGCTTCCATCATATTGTGATGGATGGCTGGTGCTTGTCGCTCGTGACGGACGAGGTATTTGGAGCCTATCAGGCATTGCTGGCAGGCAAAGAGCCTGTATTGGCAGCGGTGCAGCCTTACAGTAACTACATTGAATGGCTGGAACGGCAAAATACAGAGGCAGCCTCCCGCTACTGGAGTGACTATCTGGCAGGCTTTGAGCAACAGACATTGCTGCCTGGTGAGCAAGGCGGAGGAATTCTCTCGGTAGAACAGAACTCATCCCAGCTTGCACCGGAGCATGTAGCTGAACAGGGGACTGAGCACGGATCAGGGGCTGCTGGATATGTACCTGGCAAGCTATCCTTCACGCTAGGCCAGCAATGGAGTGAGGCCTTGAATCGAATGGCAAGGCAGCAGCAGGTTACGATCAACACGGTGCTACAGACGGTCTGGGGCGTGATCCTGCAGAACTACAATAACAATCAGGATGTCGTATTTGGTAGTGTCGTATCTGGCCGTCCGGCAGAAATTGCGGGTGTGGAGCAGATGATCGGCTTGTTCATCAATACGATTCCAGTACGGATTATGAATGAACGTAGTGCGACCTTCGCTCAGCTACTGCATAGTGTGCAGGAGCAGGCGCTTGCCTCGGGAGCTTACGATACGTTCCCGCTATATGAGATTCAGGCACTGACTGAGCAGAAGCAGGATCTGATTAATCATATTATGGTATTCGAGAATTTCCCGATCGGCGAACAGATCAGCCAGCTAGGCGATTCTGAGGACGGCAGTGAGCATTCTGGATCAGCATTGTCGATTACCAACGTTTCTATTGCTGAGCAGACCAACTATGATTTCAACCTGATTGTAGTCCCTGGCGAAGATATCTCAATTCTGTTCGAATACAACACGCTGGTGTACAGCCTTGCCGATATGGAGCGTATTCAGGGCCATATTGATCAAGTGATTGGGCAAATTATTGCGAATCCGCATATCCGTGTAGATGAGCTTGCCTTGGTAACCCCGGCAGAGCAAGCACATCTCATCGAGGTGTGGGGGGATACCGCAGCACCATATCCGCAGGAGGAGACACTTAGCAGTCTGTTCGAGCAGCAGGTACTACGTGCACCGGAGCAGGTGGCTGTCATCTGTGGAGAGCAATCGTTGACCTATGCGAAGCTGAATGAACGTGCGAATCGTCTGGCACGTACCTTGCGTGCGGAAGGTGTTGTAGCAGATCAGCCAGTAGCTGTGGTCGTGCAGCGCTCACTGGAGATGATCGTGGGCATCTATGCGATTCTGAAGGCTGGCGGCGCATATGTGCCGATTGATCCAGACTATCCAGCAGATCGCATCCGCTTCATGCTAGAGGACTCGGGTGCGCGGCTGGTACTGACGCAGCAGCATCTAGTCGAGCGGTGGGAGGTGCAAGCTCCACAGTCGGGACATTTTGCAGCAAGTTCGAGTGCGATGGGTGCGGTAGCTGGAATTTCTAGTGATACTGATACTGGAATTTCTAGTGATACTGATACTGGAGTTGCTAGTGATACGGATGCTGGTATTGATGGAGCTAAGGGTACTGGTGCTGCTGCAGATGTTGCAGCGGCAAATGAGGCTAGTGGATGGGCAGACTTCGGCGGCAAAGTGCTGGTGCTGGAGCAGGAGGAGCTGTATCACGAGGATGGCTGCAACCTGGCCCCACTGGCTGGGCCGCAGCATATCGCGTATGTCATCTATACATCGGGGTCGACGGGCAAGCCGAAGGGCGTCATGGTCGAGCATCACTCGGTGATCAATCGGATTCTGTGGATGCATGATCGCTATGGTCTGAGCGCGGAGGATACGATCCTGCAAAAGACGACCTTCACATTCGACGTGTCGGTATGGGAGCTGTTCTGGTGGTCCATGGTGGGCTCGAAGGTAAGCTTGCTGTCCGTGGGCGGCGAGAAAAATCCGGAGGATATCGCGGATACCATTGCCCGTGATGGAGTGACAACAATGCACTTCGTTCCAGCGATG
>NZ_KE384535.1:265256-391754 GCF_000426545.1 Paenibacillus massiliensis subsp. panacisoli DSM 21345
TGCAATACAAGGACTATGCCATCTGGCAGCACAGCCAGGCACAGCAAGCATGGATGCAGCGTCAGGAAGCCTACTGGCTGGATACGTTCCGCGGTGAGCTGCCTGTACTGGATCTACGGACAGATTATGCTCGTCCGGCAGTACGCAGCAGTGAAGGGGACACGATTGTGTTCGGACTGGATCGAGAGGTCAGTGATCGCCTGAAGGAGCTGGCGACCCAAAGCGGATCGACCCTGTACATGGTGCTGCTGGCAGCATATACGACGCTGCTGCATCACTACACGGCACAGGAGGACATTATCGTCGGTACGCCGATTGCAGGGCGTCCACATGCAGACCTGGCGCCGATAATAGGGATGTTCGTTGGCACGCTGGCCCTGCGGAATTATCCAAGTGCGGAGCAGAGCTTCCGTAGCTATGTGGAGGATGTGAAGCTTCGCGCATTGCAGGCCTTCGAGCACCAGGATTATCCGTTCGAGGAGCTGGTGGATCAGCTGAATGTGAAGCGGGATATGAGCCGTAATCCGTTGTTCGATACGATGTTCACCTTGCATACGACGGAGGAAGGGGAGCTGCAGCAGCTGGAAGAGCTGAGCTTCCGTCCTTATGAGATGGAGCAAGCGCCAGCGAAGTTCGATCTGACACTGGAGGCGCGTGAGGAAGAGGACGGCATCCAGCTTGGGTTGCAGTATGCGACGGCATTGTTCCGTCCTGAGACCATCGAGCGAATGACCCGACACTTCGTTCGTCTGGCAGAAGCCGTGGCAGCGAATCCGAATGTGTTGCTGGGCGAGATCGCCTTGATTACAGAAGAAGAAAGTCAGTACATTCTGAATGTATTTAACGATCCGCAGCTACACAGTCTACGCGGGGGAGATCATCGTCAAGGTGCGGAGCAGCTGGGACTCTCGCTTAGCGAACGCTTCGAGGCACAAGTACAGCAGCATCCTGAACGGGTCGCGGTTGTATTTGAGGATACAAGTATGACCTACGCTGAGTTGAATGAGCGGGCGAATCGATTAGCTCGTCTGCTGCGAGCAGCAGGAGTGGAAGCTGACCAACCGGTTGGTATTTTGCTGGAGCGTTCGGCTGATATCGCTGTGAGTATTCTCGGCATACTCAAGGCTGGAGGCGCGTATGTTCCGATGGATCGCATGTATCCGCAGGAACGGATTCAATACATGCTTGAGGATAGTGGAGCACGTGTGGTGATTACATCCAGTTCAGTTCATTCAGCGGTTCGCTTACCCGCTACGGTCCAAGCTATTGTAATCGACGACGAGGATGTTACAGCTCAAATGGCTGAGCAGGAAGTCCATAATCTGACTTCCACGGTGGATCTGCATAATTTGGCGTACATCATCTATACGTCAGGTACGACCGGACAACCGAAAGGAGTGCTAATCGAGCAAGGCAGCGTCAACCATCTGGTGGATGCTCTCGCTGAACGTGTATACAGCCGTTATGATCGACCATTGCAGGTGGCTTGGCTGTCGGCCTATGTATTCGATGCATCCGTTCAGCAAATCTTTGCGGCCCTATTATTAGGTCACACCTTGCATATTGTCTCCCGCGATGTGAGTCTGAACGGCGAGCTATTGATTGGCTACTACCGTACGTACAACATTGACTTGTCCGATGGCACACCTGCGCATTTGCAAATCCTGAACGAGACAATTGCAGTAACGGAGGCGCCAGAGGTCAAGCATTACCTGATTGGTGGCGAGGCGCTGCCGGTAGCTCTTCTTCACACCTTCATGCACAAGTGGTCCGGGTATCATCCGATTATCACCAACGTGTATGGGCCTACAGAAACAACTGTGGATGCTACCGCTTATACTGTGGAGGATGTGAGCAGCCTTGATGAACTGTTGAAGCAAGGACAGCACACATTATCCATCGGCACGCCGCTCGGCAAGCAGTCTCTGTATATTCTGAACGGCAAGCAGCAGTTGGTGCCGATCGGGGTGGCAGGCGAGCTCTATATTGGTGGGCAAGGTGTAGGACGAGGCTACCTGAATCTACCGGAGCTAACGAGAACAAAATTCTTGCACAATCCGTTCGTGAAGTCCGTACATGCTGTCGAGACCGAACATTCATCCGCTAGTCATCAGACTGACCGGATGTATCGAACGGGGGATCTGGCTCGTTGGTTACCGAATGGAAGTATTGAGTATCTTGGCCGGATGGACCAACAGTTGAAGATTCGCGGCTATCGGATCGAACTGGGCGAGATCGAAGCGCAGCTCCTCAAGGTAGACGATATCCATGGTGCGGTGGTCACCGTGTGGGAGCAAGAGGATGGGCACAAGGATCTGTGTGCTTATATCATGGCAGTATCTCCAGTGAATCTGCCGGAGCTGCGAAGCGTTCTGCAGCCAATACTGCCGGATTACATGATCCCGACTTATGTTGTACAGCTGGAGCAATTCCCACTGACAGCAAGTGGCAAGGTGGATCGCAAGGCGCTGCCTGCACCAGAAGCAAGACTTGGTGGTGGACGTGAGCATATTGCACCACGGACCGCACTGGAAGCACAGCTTGCACGCATATGGCAGGATGTCCTCAAGCTGTCTAGCGTGAGCATCGTCGACTCGTTCTTCGATGTAGGCGGACATTCTCTGCGGGCGACGACGCTTGTGGCGAGAATCCATCAGGAGCTGGGAAGTCTGATTACGCTGCGTGAGGTGTTCCAGTACGTCACCATTGAGGAGCAGGCCAGACTCATTGCGAAGCAAGGAACGACTGTCTACACAGCCATTTCTTCCGCACCAAAGCAGGCATATTATCCAGTCTCCTCCGCCCAAAAACGAGTATACCTTTTGAGCCATCTGGAAGGCGGAGATACAAGCTACAACATGCCGGGTGTATTGGAAGTGGCAGGAGCCTTGGATGCTGATCGTCTGGAGCAGGCTTTCCGTGCAGTTATTGCGCGTCATGATACACTGCGTACCAGCTTTGAGATGGTGGATGGCGAGGTTGCGCAGCGGATTCATGGGCAGGTTGAATTCGCGATAGAACGACTGGAGGGCGCAGAATCGGAGCTGGAGACACATATAGACTCCTTTGTACGCAGCTTTGATCTCCGATCTGCACCGCTATTGCGTGTTCGTCTTGTGCGGACTGGAGGCGACCGCCATCTGTTGATGTACGACATGCACCATATCATCTCCGATGGAGCATCGTCGAACAATATCGTGCAAGAGCTGGTACAACTGTACGAAGGACAGGAGCTTCCACCGCTGCGTATTCAGTATAAGGATTATGCGGTATGGCAGCAGCAGCAGATACATGAGGAGCGCTACCAGCGTCGGGAGCAGTTCTGGCTTGAGCATTTGACGGGCCCATTGCCTGTACTTGATCTGCCGATTGCCTATCCAAGACCTGCAACACGCAGCTTCGAGGGAGCATTGTATGATTTTGCAGTCGAGCCAACTGTGTATTCACAGCTGAAGCAATTGGCAGCGCAGACCGGAAGCACGTTATATATGGTCCTGCTGGGTGCCTATACATTGCTGTTGTCCAAATACAGTGGCCAGAATGATCTAATCATCGGTACTCCGGTGGCCGGTCGTCCACAGCCAGAGCTTGAGCCGCTGATTGGTATGTTCGTGAATACGTTGGCGATTCGCCATCAGCCTACGGATCATCACACGTTCCACAGCTACTTGCTTGAGGTGAGAGATCGTACGCTGCAAGCATTCGAGCATCAGGATTATCCGTTAGAGGAGCTGGTGGAGAAGCTAGATATCCCTCGTGATGCGAGTCGAAATCCGCTATTCGATACCATGTTCGTGCTGCAAAATACGGAGTCACAGGAGGCGAGTCTGGAATCCCTCTCCTTCCGACCGTATGAGCAGGAGCATCGGATTTCCAAATTCGATCTGACTCTATCCATGAGTGAGGAGGATCGTGTACTGCGAGGATCCTTTGAATACTGCACCAAGCTGTTCGGGGCCGCCGTGATGGAGCGACTCAGTAATGACTTCATCGCGATTCTGTCGCAAGTAGTCGCTAATCCAGATGTACCACTTGGTGATATTCACGTGCACACAGACGAGCAACCGAAAGGCTTCACGCCGGATTCCATTGATTTTGCTTTCTAGCATCTGACGGTAAGTTGAAGTTCCGATACTGTTCCAACAGGTTTGATTCACATTGCATGTGCAGAGGGCAGCAGCGAGTCTGCTGTCCCTGCCTGCACTGTATTTTTCCGATAAACGAGCTCAAGTTATTAGCCAAGCACCATTCCAAGCGGGGAGAAGCCCCATGAAGCAGGAGGGATGTCATTGAAAGCTTTATTTGAGAAGGAAAAAAAATATTGGAGTCAGAAGCTGGAGCCCGAGGATCGGATCATCACCCTGCCTTATACAACTCATGTACCGAAGGATGTAGCAGCACACGCTGATTATGCTACATATACATTGACATTTTCATCTGATGTCTCAAGTCGCATATCATCCATCACTGGCAGTAATCCATGGGCTGTATACATGGTGCTGCTTGCTGGAGTAAATAGCCTATTACATAAATATACAGGCGAGGAGCATATACTGCTGGGCATTCCTGTTGCAGAGACTGGCAGTAGTGCTGCCAAGCCGCTCAATTCCATGCTCATCCTGAAGAGCACGCTGAATACTGCCACAACCTTCAAGAGTCTGCTCTCACAGATCAAAGCAGGTATCAGTGAAGCTATAGAGCACCAGAACATCCCCTTTTGGACCTACACGGAGGGGCTGGATATTCCGCGCAGCAACGCAGACAAGCCGCTATTTCACACGGTAGTCTCCTTACACAATCTTCATAAAGTAGCTTGGATGAGTGAGGTTGATGCAGAGCTGCATATGCAGTTCAAGTGGGAGGATGACATCGCTTCTCTTACAATGACCTACAATAATAGCTATTACAATGAAACGGCTATTGCATCCTTTGGTGAGCAGCTATCCCGGCTCTATGCCGTTGTACTGCACCAACCGGAGCTAATGTTGTCCAGTGTAGACATTCTATCCGCACAGGATGCAGATAGGCTGAAATTTACCTTCAATGATACCACCGTGGATTACCCACGAGAGGCGTCCATTGAAGAGCTATTCACACAGCAAGCCAAGCAGACTCCTTATCAGGTCGTGCTCGTCGAGGAGCAAGGCAGTATGACTTATGGCGAGCTAGATGAGAAGTCTAATCAACTAGCCGCTACCTTGCGGAGAGCAGGAGTAGCCCTGGAGCAGCCTGTTGCGATCATGGCTGAGCGCTCCGCTGATATGGTCGTTGGAATGCTGGCCATTCTTAAAGCCGGCGGCGTGTATGTGCCGATTGATCCAGACTACCCGGAGGAGCGTGTGAGCTATCTGCTGGAGGATTCAGGCGCTGAGCTGTTCCTGGTGACACGAGCTGAGCACAGACCTTTGGACTATAAGGGAACCATTCTGAATTTGCGGGATGAAGATGTGTATGGTGCAGGTCAGCCGGAATCCTCAGCTTCTGGATCTGTGTATGGTCGTGGAGACAACATAGATGAAGCGACTGACCAGCTAAAGGCTCATAAACCGTTAATTGGCGGCGATCGACTGGCCTATATCATGTATACCTCAGGCACGACTGGTCTGCCCAAGGGGGTCATGGTCGAGCATCGAAATGTTGTGCGGTTGGTGAAGAATACAAATTTCGCAGAGCTTCATGCGGATACAAAAATTTTGCAGACGGGGGCCGTTGTCTTCGACGCATCTACCTTCGAAATCTGGGGAGCACTCCTGAACGGTGGCCAACTCATCCTCGTAAGCCAGGACGTTATCTTGAATGCTGCGAGATTAAAAGAGGCTATACGAGCTCATGGTGTCACGACCATGTGGCTAACGGCGCCACTCTTTAACCAATTATCCCAGCAGGACGTGGAGATGTTCGCTGGTCTGAAAGAACTGCTGATCGGTGGCGATGTGCTGTCTGTACCACATGTGAATCGTGTACTGGAAGCGTACCCGTCACTGAAACTGATCAACGGCTACGGACCGACGGAAAATACGACCTTCTCGACTACGCATGCTATTTCTGGCATTCAGTCGGAAGCGGTGCCGATAGGCCGTCCTATTGCGAACTCGACAGCCTATGTAGTGGATCGAGCGATGCAGCTACAGCCTGTAGGGGCTTGGGGCGAGCTACTCGTCGGTGGAGACGGAGTAGCCCGCGGCTATCGCAATCGGCCGGATTTGACAGCTGAGAAGTTCATAGATAGTCCATTCCGCAGTGCTGAGCGCTGTTATCGGACTGGAGATCTTGTGCGTTGGCGCGAAGATGGGACCTTGGAGTATAAGGGAAGAATCGATGCTCAGGTGAAAATCCGCGGCTACCGGATCGAGCTAGGCGAGGTGGAGGCACAGCTGCTGAAGCTGGAAGTGGTAAGTGATGCGATTGTCGTGACACATGAGGATGAGCAGGGGCAGAAGCAGCTGTGCGCATATGTTGTGCTGCAGGGCAATAGGGCTACTGAGGTGACGGTTCACAATGCTGCTAAAGAGAGAGTTGCTAAGGAGATAACTAGCGATGCTGCTAATGAGCCAACTAGTAGATTTGCCAACGAGACAGCCATGGCAGATACGGAGACGGCTGCTATCCGAGAGGGAAATATGGCGGGAGTCGCGTCACAGATGCAGGAGCTACGTAACGCCTTGCTTCGAGAGCTTCCGGGCTACATGGTGCCTTCATATTTTGTTGAGCTGAAGCAGCTACCGCTCACACCGAACGGCAAGGTCGATCGACGCGCACTACCACAACCGGAGCGAAGCATGCATGGCGGTAGCGTCTATGAGCCTCCAAGGACTTCCATGGAGGAGCATCTTGTGAGTATTTGGCAGGAGGTGCTAAATGTCGAGAGGATTGGCATTAAGGACAATTTCTTCGAAGCTGGAGGACATTCCCTGCGGGCGACGCATGTTATTTCGCTAGTGCATAGACAAATGCACAAAAATCTTCAGCTTAAGGACCTGTTCGGCCACCCTACGATCGAGCAGCTTGCACAGGTGCTGGAGACACTGGAGCAGACAAGCTATACTGCGATTCCAATTGCACCGCAGCAGTCACACTACGTGCTGTCTTCAGCGCAAAAGCGAATGTATATCCTGAATCAGCTTGAACCGGACGGAATCAGCTACAATATTCCGGGTGCTGTGACACTGGTCGGCCCGCTTGATATCAATGCCATGGAGCAAGCCTTTCAGGAACTGATTCAGCGTCATGAGACATTGCGCACCAGCTTTGATACCGTGCAGGGCGAGCCTGTTCAGCGCTTGCATGACAAGGTGTCCTTCCGTCTTGAACACATCGAAGCTCATGGTGCTAACAGGGAGCAGACGGATCAGCTGCTACAGGACTTTATTCGCCCATTTGAGTTGAACCAGGCACCGCTCTTCCGGGCAGGACTGATTGCTGTAGGTGCGGAGCAGCACATTTTGCTACTGGATATGCATCATATCATATCGGATGGCACCTCCGTTCAGGTGCTTATGCAGGATCTTGTCCGTCTGTACGCCAAGGATGAGCTACCAGCACTACGCATCCAATACAAGGATTATGCGCTGTGGCAGCAGGAGCAGCATCGAAGCGAACGATACAAGGAGCAGGAGGCATATTGGCTTGGTACCCTCGCTGGTGAGCTGCCAGTTCTGGATATGCCGACAGATTTCCCGCGTCCGGCGGTTCGAAGCTTTGCAGGAGATGTGTTGCCATTTACACTTGACGCGCGGCAAAGCGCAGGTCTGAAGCACATTGCGATGCAGACGGAGTCCACCTTGTACATGGTGCTCCTGGCTGCATACACGACTCTACTCAGTCACTACAGCGGTCAAGAGGATATCATTGTAGGTTCACCCATTGCAGGTAGGACGCATGCCGAGCTAGCTCCACTAATTGGAATGTTCGTCAATACATTGGCCATCCGCAGCTACCCGCAGGGTAGCAAGTCGTTCCGTGATTATGTGCAGGAGGTTAAAGGGCATACGTTACAGGCTTTTGAGCATCAGGACTATCCATTGGAGGAGCTGATCGAGAAGCTAGAGCTTGATCGGGATCTAAGTCGTAATCCACTATTCGACACTGTATTTGCATTGCAAAATCTGGAACAGCGCGAGCAGCAGTTGAATGGTCTGAGAATGGAGCCATATCCAGGCGAGCAGACGGCTGCCAAGTTCGACCTAAGTCTATTTGCATTTGAAGATGGAGAAGACATTGCTTGTGGTCTGCAATACGCTACGCGGCTGTATAACCAAGAGACGATTCAGCGACTGGCCTTGCATTTCCGACAGTTGGTGGATGCGGTCATTGAGCAACCGGACATAGCGCTGTCTGCCATCGAGATCATCACGCCGCGGGAAAAAGAACAGATTATTAGAGAGTTCAACAACACGGTCGCAGATTATCCGTATCCCAAAGATTTGCCTGTGCACGTCATATTCGAGGAATATGCAGCGCGTACACCAGAGCAGATAGCCGTCACCTTTGCTGACGAAAGGCTGACCTACCGAGAGCTTAATGAACGCTCCGAGCACCTTGCACGAATGTTGCAATCTCGAGGGATTCGCCGCAGACAGGGCTCAGATACGCAGTGTGTAGCACTGATGGCTGAGCGATCCATCGAGCTGGTTGTTGGTATGCTGGGGATTCTGAAGGCAGGTGGGGCCTACGTCCCCGTTGACCCTGTCTACCCGGAAGAGCGCATCCTTTATCTACTGGAGGACTCAGGTGCCGAGCTGCTTCTGGCTCAGCGCTATGATCAGGTGTTCTTTGCGGCGGATATTCCAATCCTGGATCTGAGTGATGAGCAACAGTGGCAAGGTGGTTCGCTGTGTGAAGGGAGTGAGATGCACGAGACTGCAGGCGATGCCGGGGAATCTGAGAGCCTTAATAACCTGCACGGAACTGGCTCGGCCTTAGCAGAAGAGCATCTTCCTGTGAAGGCAGCATCAACCGATCTTGCCCACGTGATGTACACTTCCGGCACGACAGGCAATCCGAAAGGCGTCATGATCGAGCATCGGAATATCGTTCGACTGGCGAAAAACAGAAGCCATGCCACGCTCAACGAGGATACACGGCTCTTGCAGACCGGGGCGGTCGTATTCGACGCCTCAACGTTCGAGATCTGGGGGACGCTGTTGAATGGCGGACAGCTACATCTGGTGAGCTATGACACGATTTTGGATACGGTCCAACTCAAGCAGGCAATTCAGCAGCACAGCATCAACACCTTGTTTCTCACTACGTCCTTATTCCACCAGCATTCGCAGCAGGACATTGACTTGTTCACACCGCTGAAGGAATTAATTGTCGGAGGAGACGTGCTATCCGTACCACATTTGAATCGTGTGATGGAGACTCACCCGCAGCTTCGAATCATCAACGCTTATGGTCCGACGGAGAACACTGTGTTCTCGACGATCTATGATATTACCGAGCCACAGACACAAGCCGTTCCAATCGGTCGGCCTATCGACCATTCCACGACGTACATTGTCAATCGAGCGCTCAAGCTACAGCCTGTTGGAGCTTGGGGTGAACTGATTGTTGGTGGTGACGGTGTGGCACGTGGATACCTCAACCGGCCAGAGCTGACAGCAGACAAGTTCATTGTCAGTCCTTATCGCACTGGAGAGTATTGCTACCGCACGGGTGACTTGGCACGCTGGCGTGCTGACGGAGTGCTGGAGTACAAGGGTCGAATCGATGAGCAGGTCAAAATCCGCGGCTACCGCATTGAGCTGGGCGAGATTGAGAGCCGTCTGTCCTCTGTAGCTGGAGTAAAGGAATCCATTGTTGTCGTAAGGCAGGATGAGCTGGGACAGAAGCAGCTATGTGCTTATTACGTAACAGACCGTGAGATGGGGGCCGGTCAATTGCGTCAAGCACTATCCCAAGACTTGCCCGGCTACATGGTGCCATCCTACTTCGTTCAGCTGGGAGAGCTACCTTTGACGCCGAATGGGAAGGTAGATCGCAAAGCGCTCCCTTCACCGGAACAGCATGTGGATTCAGGCATGGATTATGTAGCACCACAGACGGAGGTTCAGCAAGCCCTGGCTGATGCGTGGGGAGCGATACTTGGTCTTCAGCGTGTGGGAATTCAGGATAATTTCTTCCATCTAGGTGGTGACTCCATCAAGGCAATCCAGGTGTCATCCCGTTTGTTCCAGGCTGGTCATAGGCTAGAAATGAAGGATTTGTTCAAATATCCGACGATTGCTGAGCTATCCACACATGTTCAGCCTGTGACTCAATTGGCGGAGCAAGGAGAAGTTAGCGGCGTGGTACGCTTGACTCCGATTCAGCGCTGGTTCTTTGAGCAACAGACCGCGGAGCCACATCATTTTAACCAGTCTGTCATGCTTTATCGCCCTGAGGGCTACGATGAGCAAGCGCTGCGGCATGCGTTTCAAGCGATCACTATGCATCATGATGCCTTGCGAATCGTCTTCCATACAGCGAACAGCCATTCAGACCATGTGGTAGATGACGTTCATGTTCAAGGAGAAATTACGGCCTGGAACCGACGGATGGAGGATGGTGAAGCATACCTTCTGGAGGTCTACGATTGCATGGATAGCAATCTGAATGAGGAGGAACGAACAGAGAAGGTTGAGGCTTTGTGCAATGAGCTTCAAGCCAGTATTTCTCTGGAGCAGGGTCCGCTCATGAGATTGGGATTGTTCCGTTGCCCGGATGGCGACCATTTGCTGATTGTCATTCATCACCTGGTAGTGGACGGCGTATCGTGGCGTATTTTGTTTGAAGACCTGGCAACGGCTTATGAGCAGGCTTCCCAAGGTGAAGAGATCATTCAGCTGCCGCACAAGACAGATTCATTCCAGACGTGGGCTCAGCAGCTCCGTGCTTATGCAGAAGGTCCGGCTATGGAGCAGGAACAGACCTATTGGGCAGCGATTGCTCAGACAGATGTGGCTCCGCTACCAGTGGATTATGACCAGACTGATAACGATCAAGCCGGCGAAAGAATGCCACTGATTGCCGATAGCGAGACCGTCACCGCCGTATGGAGCATGGAAGAGACTGAGCAACTGCTTAAGCTTGCCAACCGCACCTATCGCACAGAGATGAATGATCTGCTCTTGACGGCAGTCGGTATGGCTTTGCAGGCATGGAGTGGGCAAGAGAGATTCTTGATTCAGCTTGAAGGACATGGTAGAGAGCACATTATCCCGGAAGTGGATATTAGCCGGACGATTGGCTGGTTCACTACCCAATATCCGGTATTGCTCGACATGCCTCAAGCGATGACATTGGGCCAGCGCATCAAGCATGTGAAGGAGAGGCTGCGTAGCGTTCCGAATAAGGGGATCGGCTACGGCATCCTCAAATATATGACAGACTCAGGCAGATCGCCGAGCATGGCACAGCTTGAAGCCAATCCAGAGATTAGCTTCAATTACCTTGGGCAATTTGACCAGGACATGGAGAGTAATGAGCTTCAGTCCTCCTCATATACCGGAGGGATGCCACTGAGTCCCACGATGGCGCGGACATATACACTTGATTTCAATGGGATGATCTCGGGAGGTCAGCTCGGTCTGACGATCAGCTACAGTACTACCAGCTACCGTTCAAACACGATGGAGACCTTGGCGAGATTATTGGAAGCGAGTCTCAGAGATATATTATTGCACTGTATTCGCAAGGAGCAGCCTGAGCTTACGCCAAGCGATATTTCCTATAAGGGCCTTGATGTAGATAGCCTTGATCGTCTCTTGGCCGAGATGAATGTGCACGGAGAGGTGGTCAATGTCTACGGTCTGACTCCCATGCAAAAAGGGATGCTGTTCCACAGCCAGCTGGATCGACAGATGGCTGCACATGATGCCTATGTAGAGCAGTTCAGCTATGATTTGCAAGGAGAGCTGAATGTCCAGGCCTTCGCAGAAAGTCTGAACATGCTTGTGCAGCGCCACGAAGCGCTCCGTGCCCATTTTTATTTTGGTCGTGAGACAGAACCGCTACAGGTCGTATATCGGAGCCGGGAATGCGGCTTTATATATGAGGATTTACGAGAGCTGGCTTCAGAGGAGCAGGAGGCCCGATTAGCCAAGTTCAAGCTGGAGGATCAAGCAAGAGGCTTCGATCTGCGTCGAGACGTTCTTCTGCGTGTAGCAGTTTTGCGTACGTCGGAAGACAATTACCGCTTCATATGGAGCTTTCATCACATTGTAATGGATGGTTGGTGTCTGTCCCTGGTGAACAGAGAAGTGTTCGAAGGCTACGCAGCCTTGCAAGCTGGCCAGATACCGGAGCTGGCGCCTCCTGTTCCATACAGCCGCTTCATCGAATGGCTGGAAGCTCAGGATCGCCAGGCGGCAGAAGATCACTGGAAAGGCTACCTGACCGGATATGATCAGCAGACTTTGATTCCGGGTACTTTATCCGCCCAGTCCCAGCGGACTGATGGCTATGCTGCTAGTGACTGGGTGAGGGATTTGGATCGGGAGCTGACCCGGCAGGTAGAAGACACCGCCAAGCGCCATCAGGTGACGACGAATATACTGCTCCAAGCTGCATGGGGAGTTGTATTGCAGAAATATAATCAGCATGAAGATGTACTGTTCGGTAGTGTCGTCTCAGGGCGCCCATCTGATATTAACGGTGTCGAGGAGATGATCGGTCTCTTCATTAATACGATTCCGGTACGTGTTCGAAGTGAGGCGGGACAGAGCTTTGCAGAGGTCATGAAGCGAATGCAGGAACAGGCTATGGCTTCCCATGCATATGATACGTACCCGCTCTTCGAGATTCAGGCCTTGACGGATCAGAAGCAGAATCTGATTCAGCATATTATGGTATTCGAGAACTATCCAGTGGATGAGCAGGTTGAGCAATTGGGGCACAAGGAAGAAGCTCCGTTTTCCATTGATAATGTGACTGTATTCGAGCAGACGAACTATGATTTCAATCTCGCCGTCATGCCAGGAGAAGGACTCCGTCTGAGCATTGGATACAATGCTCTGGTATATTCAGAGGCTGATATTGAACGAATTGCCGGACATTTTGCATATGTGCTGCAACAGGTTGTAGCCAATCCAGACATGGTGATCAGCGATATCAGACTAGCTACCCCTCAGGAGGAGCACGAGATACTGCATGAGTTCAACGGCTGGGGTGCAGAACAAGAGGTATCACTTGAGCAATGCAATTCTGGCAGAGCTGACAGAACGGATAGAACGAATAGAACGGACGGAGCTCACAGCTCAACGGATCCATTCGTGACTGGTTCAACAAGTCGTTCAACAGGGGAGGCGGGTCAGAAGCTCCATGAAGCTGTTAGCTTCACATTACATGAGCTATTCGAAGAGCAGGCTGCAAGGACACCAGAGCTGGATGCAGTAGTCTTCGAGGACACGAGATTGAGCTACGATGCTCTGAATCGGAGGGCTAATCAACTGGCAAGAACACTGCGTAATCAAGGAGTGAAGCCAGATCAGTGTGTTGCACTGCTGGCAGAGCGCTCCATTGAGATGATTGTCGGGATCTTGGCAATTTTGAAAGCTGGTGGAGCCTATGTGCCGATCGACCCTTCTTATCCGTCTGAACGGATTGAATATATGTTGAAGGACTCCGGCACTGCGATTCTGATGCTGCAGCAAGGACTTGCAGAGGATATTTCGTTCAGTGGTAAGAAGGTAGTGCTGGATCATCCTGAAGTCTATGCACAAGAAGACTCCAATCTACCGTCAGCTGCTGGGCCAGAGCACCTTATGTATGTGCTGTATACCTCTGGAACAACAGGCTTGCCAAAAGGAGTCATGGTCGCTCATCGCAGTGTAGCGAACACGGTGAACTGGTTCGCAGATCGCTATGCTGACTATGTCAGACATCGCATTGTGCTGACAGCTGAATATACCTTCGATCCAAGTGTCGAGCAGATCTTCGCCGTGCTCCTGCATGGAGGCGAGCTGCATTGCATTCGGCGGGATACGCTGCTCAGTAAGTCGTCGCTACTCCGTTATATTGCTAAACATGATATTGGCATGCTGGACTTGCCGCCAGTCCTGATGCGGGCCTTTCTGGCTGAGGAGCCCAAGCTCGATAGCCTAGAGACCTTGATCTCTGGTGGTGAGCGACTTGAGGATGCGTTGAAGGATGTCTTACTAAGCAAGGGCTACCGACTGCACAACCATTATGGTCCGACAGAGACGACAATTGATGCCCTTGCAACCGAATGCGAACAGGGTACAGCCGTACATCTGGGCAAGCCAATTCGGCATACTGGTGTCTACATCTTGAATGCTCATAGGCAGTTACAGCCCGTAGGGGTTGTAGGAGAGCTGTTCATCGCTGGTGCTGGGCTTGCCAGGGGGTACTTGAACAGGCCTGAACTAACCACGGAGAGATTCGTGGAGCATCCATACCTTCATGGGCAGACCATGTATGCGACGGGTGATCTGGCACGATGGCTGCCTGACGGAAATGTGGAGTTCGTAGGACGAATGGACGATCAGGTGAAGGTACGCGGCTTCCGGATTGAGCTAGGTGAAGTAGAGGCTCAGCTTGCAGGTATTCCATCGGTACGTGATTGTGCGGTCATTGCAGTAGCAGATGGAAAGGGTCAGCACCAGCTTTGTGCTTACTTTACGGCTGATGCATCGCTAACGGTACGTGACATCCGCGAACAGCTGGCGGGTGCTTTGCCCGGATACATGATTCCGTCTACTTTCGTACAGGTGGAGCGCATGCCGCTGACGACGAGCGGGAAGATTGATCGCAAGGCATTGCCAGCTCCGGAAGCTGGTGTGAATCATGGTACTGAGTATGTAGCTCCTCATACTGATGTTGAGCAAATGTTAGCCTCCATATGGCGGGAGGTCCTTGATCTTCCGCAGGTGGGTATCCATGACGATTTCTTCATGCTGGGAGGCCATTCCTTGAAGGTACTGGAGCTTGTGCGCAAGATTCAGCTTGCCACGGGGATTGAGCTTCCGATTCGCACCGTGCTGGATTGCCCAACGATTGAGGAGCAGGCGTTGGCACTGATGAAGTCAGAGCTGGAGACAGGACAGGATCAGCCGATCCTTCGTCTTAATGATCATGGGTATGCAACCCTGTTCTGCTTCCCGCCTATGCTTGGTTATGCATTGTCATTCGCAGAGCTGGCAAAGCAACTGAACGAGGAGGCGGTTCTGTACGGGCTGGAGTTCCCGGAGGAAGCCATGGATGAAAGGAAGCTGCTGTCAAGCTATGTAGATTTAATTGTCAATACCCAGTCGACGGGACCGTATATGCTGCTTGGTTATTCCATTGGTGGTAATCTGGCGCATAAGGTGGCAGCTGCACTGGAGGAGCAGGGACATTCGGTGGCAGGCATCATTATACTTGATTCGGTGCGTAGTACTGAATATTCATCCTCTACCGCGGAGGAGACAACGCAGGAAATTGAGGCCATGCTGGAGCAGGTGCCCGAGGCTTATCGTGAGCTGCTAAATGACTCCTATCGTCGCAAAATGCTCGCTTACGCAGTATATGGTAATCAATTACTGAATACAGAGTGCTTGCAGGCTGACATTTACGGACTTGTGGCAGTCGGCTCAGAAGCGGTTAAGGGTAGCGGTGACAATCGTCTGCTATGGAAGGATGCCACACAAGGCAGCTATGTAGAGCAGGCCATGATCGGCAATCACTATGAGCTTCTTGAACCAGGCTTTGTGGAGGAGAATGCCAAGAGCATTCGTAAGATCATCCGTCATATTTGGCAACAAGGGGAGGCGACGGGGAAGTCCAGACTCGTTATCAGCGATAATCGCTGATCGGTTCACTTCTTACCTTCACCGAAATCACTGATCTTCAAATTACTTGTCCTAGCAGCAGAGGATGGCATGATGCCTCTGCTGCGGTGGCAAGCAGATGCCAGGCGCTATAGCTACCAAAGCATGTGGCAAAGCACCGTCAAGGCAATGAGTTAACACATCATTAGGTAAGGATGGTACTTCACATGATGAACAAAAGCATGCGTTGCCTGGCAATGTTATTTACAGCGTTGATGCTCTGGAACCAGTCCTATACCCCAGTATGGGGCGCAGCAGCCTTGACGCCAGATTCATTGGAACAAGCGATGGATGATCTAATGAGTACAGGATTGGAGCAGTTGCACATTCCAGGCGCAGCAGTTGTTGTGACCAAGGGGGAAGATATTTTCTTCAGTAAAGGCTATGGGTATGCAGATTTGGAACGCTCTACGGCCTTTGATTCGGCCCAGACTATTGTCCCTGTAGGCTCCTTGACCAAATCTTTCAGTGCAAGTGCAGCAATGCAGCTAGTCGAGAGGGGGCAGCTTGATCTGCACGAGGATATTAATCGCTATCTTCGCAGCTATCAAGCATCGCAATATGATAATCATCCCTTTCATATGCATCACCTGCTTACCCACACCTCGGGGCTGGATGAGGCTGTGTATGGGATTAATAGCCATACCCCGACAGGAGCACTGACAGCAGAAGAGTACCTGCGTGATTATTTTCAGAAGCAACCGCCCATTCGTGAGCCTGGCAGCCAGTATGATTACAGTAACGTAGCCTATGGATTGATCGGGAATGTGGTGGAGCAGGTAAGTGGGCAGCAGTTGAACGATTATTTCAAAGCCAAACTTTTCGCGCCCATGGATATGCCGAGTGCTACGCTAGACGTGCCTGTGGATAATCCGAAGCTTGCCCAATCCTATTACTGGCAGGATGGCAGCTATGAGAAACAACCTTTCTCATACATCCATCTCCCGGGGGCTGGAGCACTCAGCGTGACGCCAAAAGAGTTCTCTCATTATTTGATCACGCACCTGAATGAAGGCTTGTACGGAGGGCAAAGAGTGCTGGAGAGCGAGACGGTTGCAGCGATGCATGCGCAGCAATTCGCAGTAGATGAGCGACTGGATGGAGTAGGGTACGGATTTTTCCGCGGTGAGCTTGAGAATGGAATACCGATGCTGTGGGCTACCGGTGAGATTGATGGTTTTATATCGGAAATGGTACTGATCCCGTCGCATGAGCTAGGCATATTTGTCACAGTCAATGCAGCGAACTCAGGACTGGCTTTGCATGGAGCGGTAGTGAATGCGATCGCTGAAAGACTTCCAGCAGAGGAGCAGGCAGATACGTCTAAGTCACTTCAGACAGCAGTGAATGAAGAGGATAAACTGCCAGAGGAGGTCGCAGGTGTCTATCAGGCTACCTTGAATCCGGTTCATGGCTGGGGAAAGTGGATTCGCATGCTTGGAAGCATGAAGTACACCGTAAGCCTGCAGGATGAACATACATTGATCGTCAATGGAGAGTTCCCGAACGAGAACCAGACGACAGACAGGGTGTTCCAGACGGCTGGGGATGGCTTGCTGGTCGAGAAGGAGGGGAGCAACAGATTACTGCTATATCAGCAGGACGGTGTATGGACGCTTATTGCTCCGGACAGCAAGACGTTCAAGCAGACAGCGATATGGCATCAATCTCGTATGTTGCTCATCAATTACGCAGCAGCCTCCTTATTTTTTATTTTGGCTCTATTGGTGTGGGTAGTACGGTATGTGAATAGAGCTATACGGCGGACCCAGGCACGGATCTCTACCAGTCTTGCAGTAATCGCACTGTTGAACACGGTGTTCCTCGGGGTGCAGTTCATTTATGGCAACAGCCAGATCGTATATGGCTATCCGGCTTGGTATATATGGGGAATCTGTACATTGCCGCTGATATCTGCTCTGATTGCAATGTGGGTCATCATCGTAAATGCCAACAAGCTGATTAGGGGAGAAGGCAGGGGCCGATCGACGGGGAAAATCATGTTTGCGGTCATCACGCTGCTGCATACGATATATCTCTATTACTGGAACTTCTTGCCGATCCATTACACTTGATGCTCTTTGGACGATTAGAAGCGTTACGTAGAGGCGTTTTTACAATGTACAGCATGTACAGAGAAAATAAAATCAAAAATTAACAGATTTCACCATGAAAAAAAATTGACTTCAAGGGAAAATGTGGTATTTTATTGAATAAGATATATTTAATTACATTTTTATGTGATAAGAGGTTTCTGGGATTTATAAAAATATAATTGTTGTTAGGTGGTGTTACAGTGATCATCAGACCCTCATTCCAACGAATCAATAACGCATTTGTGAATGTACAGTTGGATAGGGTCTGCTTGATCCCGGAGGCTTTGGATCTTCTTTGCAAATTGGATTACATATGTACACTTATTGCTTTCCGAGTGTGGAACGATTTCCAATCAGGTCAATGGGAGGATGAGTAATGATGAACACATTTGAGGTACTGGAGTCCAATGTAAGATCGTATTGCAGAAGCTTTCCGGTTGTATTTAACAAAGCCAAGAACGATATGCTTTACACCGATTCAGGGGAAGGGTATATTGATTTTTTTGCTGGAGCAGGGGCCTTGAACTATGGTCATAATAATGATTTCATGAAGCAGCGCATTCTGGATTATGTAACGGCAGATCGAATCATGCACGGCCTGGATATGTATACGACAGCGAAGCAGGAGTTCATAGAATCCTTTTCGGAGCGTATTCTAGTGCCTAAGCAACTGAATTATAAGCTGCAATTCTGCGGACCAACAGGCACGAATGCTGTCGAGGCTGCACTGAAGCTAGCTCGTAAGGTGACGAAGAGAAATGGAATATTCGCCTTCATGGGTGCGTTCCACGGCATGTCCTTGGGAAGTCTCTCCGTAACCAGCAGTCGATCGATACGCGAGAGCGCAGGTATTACGCTGGATAATGTAACGTTTATTCCGTACTACAATACCTTTAGCGGGCTGGATACCATTTCTTATATGGAGCACTTGCTCACCGACTCCCATTCGGGGGTAGAAAAGCCAGCTGCGATCATTCTGGAGACGATCCAGGCCGAGGGTGGAATTAACATGGCAGATGCCGATTGGTTAGCGGATTTACGTCATTTGTGCACAGCGCATGATATTTTGCTCATTATCGATGATATTCAGGTTGGGTGCGGACGGACAGGCTCCTTTTTCTCATTTGAACGGGCAGGGATTGTACCGGATATCGTGGTCTTGTCCAAGTCGATCAGCGGTTATGGACTACCTATGTCATTGCTGCTGCTTAAGCCGGAGCTGGATGTGTGGAGCCCGGGTGAGCATAATGGCACCTTCCGTGGCAATCAGCTGGCCTTTGTGGCGGCTAAAGCGGCACTGGAATTCAGAGATGCCATCGGGCTAGAAGCGCAGGTGAAGGAGAAGGAGGTGTTCGTTCAGCAATTTTTGCGGGACAGCATCCAGTCGATAGATCCCTTCATCAGAATCCGTGGCATGGGCTTGATCTGGGGGATAGATGTATCCCATCTGGGCGAGGCCTTCGCCAAGGAGGTTACGGAGCTCTGCTTCCGTAGAGGTCTTATTATTGAGCGGGCAGGACGCAATGATACCGTGATTAAGATTATGCCTGCGCTGACGGTAAGCATGGAGAACCTTCGCAAGGGCTGCGATATTCTCGAGGAAAGTATGGAGCAGGTATACAGCTCGCTGGTTACTTCGGTTATGTAGCATGTATTGGGCAGGTCATGGTTAAATAAGTAAATGAGAAAGCCGTTCCAAGTTGATTTGCTTTTAATAGCTGGAGAGTCTCAGGCCATTAAAAGCAAGTTCTGCGCTGGAACGGCTTTGTTTTACGATGACTACAGTGTAGCTACATCAATGACGAATCGATAGCGAACGTCACTGCGTAATACACGCTCATAGGCCTCGTCCACTTGATCGGCAGAAATCACTTCGATCTGAGGCTTAATGTTATGCTCGGCGGAGAAATCCAGCATTTCCTGCGTCTCGCGGATACCACCTACAAGGGAACCGGCGATGCTGCGTCTGCCCATGATTAAGGAGAATACATGGTACTGATCCGGTTGACTTGGTGCCCCTACGTTCACCAGGGCTCCGTCAATGCGGAGCAGGGATAAATAGGCATCCACATCCAGATTGGCAGATACGGTATTCAGAATTAGATCAAAACGCCCAGCCAGCGTAGTAAAGGTCTCGGAATCACTGGTTGCATAATAATGGTCTGCACCAAAGCTCAAGGCTTCGGCCTTCTTGTCCATAGAGCGGCTCAGAACGGTAACCTCAGCTCCCAGCGCATGAGCATATTGAATGGCCATATGACCCAGTCCGCCCATCCCCAGAATGGCTACTTTCTTCCCGGGCCCTGCGTTCCAGTGTCTTAAAGGAGAGTAGGTAGTAATCCCGGCACACAGCAGTGGACTGGCTACATCCAAGTCCAGAGCGTCAGGAATACGCACAACGAAGCGCTCCGTTACAACGATCTTCTGGCTGTAGCCACCATGGGTTGGTTGACCATCATAGTCCAAGGAATTGTAAGTAGAGACTACACCTTTTGTGCAGAATTGCTCCAGATCCTGTTGACAGTATTCACACTCTCCACAGGAATCGACATAACAACCGACCCCAACACGGTCGCCGACGGCAAATTTGGTGACAGCCGAGCCGACGGCCTGAACAACCCCAGCGATCTCATGACCAGGTACTAATGGGAAAATGGCTGCGCCCCAGTCACCGTGAGCAGTATGGATGTCAGAGTGGCAAATACCGCTATATTTAATGTCGATCAGGACGTCATCTGGACGTAGGTCACGACGCTGGATTGTAGTTGTCTCAAAGTTCGCTTTGGCGTGAGACACACTTAATACACGAGATTCACACATGTTATTCGCTCCTCTAAATAGATGTTATAAGTAAGCATTCTAGCAAGGCAGACCCGAGCTATTGATCTGGGGTTGCCCTGCACAATTTGAAGTATAGACCTTCAAGTTAACTTTATAGCAAGAGGAATTTTGAAAAATATTTGAAAATGATTTGAAAATGATATGTTTGGTAGTCTTGGTAGATGGATTGTGAACTATTGACTTCAATTGAGCTTTACGTGTTAAATTCAAATATGAATGAAGAAGCACGAGGTGAACGAATGAATATTGCCAAGGTAGCCAAGCAGTTCAATCTGACTTCAGCAACACTCCGGTATTATGAACAGCTTGGTCTGATTCCCCCTGTTATGCGGGATGAGAAGGGGGACCGTAAGTATTCGGAAGAAGATCTCAAATGGATTGAATTCATCAAATGCATGCGAAGCGCGGGTCTGACCATCGAGGCGCTAATGGAGTACACCTCCTTATTCTCCAAGGGAGAAGAGAGTCTAGAGGAACGCAAAAGCATTCTGATCGAGGAAAGAGAGAAGCTGATTATCCGGCGCAGAGAGATCGACGAGACGATTCAGCGTCTGGATTATAAAATCAAAGATTATGACGGGAAATTACGGGTAAGTGAGGCAAATCTGAGGGTAGACCCAAATTAGCTGCGAGTAGTTGCCAGTGTGGAATCGTGATGAGGGACACTCTGGCGATCTCTGAATGGAAGCCAGGAAAGCATAGATGGAAACCAGGAAAGTGGTGATGTCAGATGGATCAGATTACTCTTCATCAGTCCAAATCTTCAGATGTGGAGACCCTTGCGAATCTGAGGGCAATAGTGCTGTATGATGATTTAACTAGGCTAGGTAGATTTCATGAGGAGAAGGTTCGCGAGCGCTTCCGGGATTCGTTTACCCCTGAACATACGTGGATCATACAAGCAGAGTCTACCTTTATTGGGTGTATTGCCTTCAAGCCGTTAGGCGAAGGGTATTTATTAGAGCATTTTTACATACTCCCCGAATATCAAGGTAAAGGCATTGGTGGCCAAATAATGAATCATTTTCTTACACAAGATCATGTCGCAGGCAGCCTGGTGACTTTAAATGTTCTTCAAGGAAGCTCTGCCAAACGCCTATATGAACGTTTCGGGTTTAAAGTGGATCGTGAGGATTCCATAGATATTTTTATGTCAAAGACAGTCGGTGTGTAAAGAGAAAGGAATCAGACGAATGCCATTCGATATTACTAATAAATTTGTGATTGCGGTAGCTTCAAGTGCCTTGTTCGACTTAACGGAGTCTGATCGTGTATTCCAGGAAGAAGGGGAAGCGGCTTATCGAGACTATCAGAGAGAACATGAAAATGAAATCTTAGCACATGGTGTTGCTTACCCACTTATCAAGAGATTGTTAAGTATCAACACACCTGAAGATCAATTAGTGGAAGTGATCCTGCTGTCACGAAATGACCCGGATACGGGTCTCAGAGTATTTAAGTCCATTGAACATTATGGCCTAACCATAAGTAGAGCTGTGTTTGTTGCGGGGAGTAATCCATTTAAATATATGGCAGCGTTTAATGCAGCCCTTTTTCTATCTGGCAATCCAGATGACGTCAAGGAGGCTGTCGAACACGGATATCCAGCAGGATGTATGTATCCTTCGGATTATATTGATGATGAGCAAGATAATGAGATAAGAATCGCTTTTGATTTTGACGGAATTATAGCGGATGATTCAGCCGAGTCTATTTTCCAACAAGGAGCACTCGACCAGTTTCATTCACATGAGAAAGAGATGGCTAGCCTTCCTTTACCAGCCGGGCCACTATCCAGATTCTTCACAGAAATCTCTAAATTACAACAAAAAGAAATATTGAAAAATCAAAATGACCCTGATTATAAGCCTAGAATAAGAATAGCCATTGCTACAGCCAGAAATGCACCTGCACATGAGAGAATGATCAACACACTTAGAAAGCTAGATATCAGAATTGATGAAGCCTTCTTTCTTGGAGGAGTAGAGAAGATCAGAGTGCTGAATGTCTTCAAGCCACACATATTCTTTGATGATCAAGTAGGTCATATTGAGGGTGTAGCCAGAACATTTCCTTCCGTTCATGTTCCATTTGGAGCAATAAATAATAAGCTTGATAAGCAATGAGAAATACAACTGTTGAAGGAGTGGGATGCCCTGATCATCTAGAACTCACTAATCGAACCTGGAAGGAGGCACGTTGTAGTATTTTTTGAAGGCTTTTGAAAAGGTAAAAGGATCAGGATAGCCAAGAAAGGCGGCAATCTCCTGAATACTATATTTCTTCTCATATAGATAGTCGCGGGCGCGATTCATCTTAATCTGATAAATGTACTGCCCCGGCGTGATCCCGAGCGCCTTTTTGAAATACGAGATGAAATACTTCTCAGAAATACCGACAAGCGCTGCCAGCTCACTCATTTTGAAGCTCTGGTGCAGGTTCTCATCTATAAAGGCCAGAACTGGCTGCAGCACATCCAGACTTCGCTCCGATGTTCTTATTTTCGTGTCACTATCGAGAAATTTTCCGTGGTATTGGCCCAATGCATGCAGCTCGACAATTTTGGCAATCACGGCTGTGAGGCAGGCCTTGACGTATAAGCGGTTCCCTGATCTGCTTCCCTGCTGCTTCAGTCGCTGATAAGCCTGGACAAGCAGGAAGGTCTCATCATGAATCAAGGAGGCAGAAATGATCCCAGGGAGCTGAAGCTCACTCAAGATCCGCTCGTTATGGCCGATACGAAAATCGAAATGCACATACATAAAGCGACATGCTCCCTCACAGGCTGCGGCAGTGTAAGGCACCCCAGGATAGAAAAATACCACATCGCCAGGCATGACCGTATGTTCCTTACCATGTACTGTGATTTTTGCCTTTCCTTCCTGCAGGAACCACAGATCGTAATCATGATGCATCTTGTGCTCGATCCAGCTCTCGCCATGCTCCGATTCCCAAAAGGAGCTCATACGAATAGTGATCAGCTCGGAGAGCTCATTAAGCATTCCCATGCCCGCGATCTTATCATTCATGAATACTTCCCCTTCACCCTCTGACATGCTATATATATGGCTATTATAACACTTAAGCTAAGAACGCTTCCATGGCCTTACTATTTGACATGTACTTCGTACCGACGCATATTCTGTTTTCTGCCAACCTAACTATAATGAACGTAGAACCTATTATTTCAGGGAGGCTAATCATGATAAATGCAAATATAGAGCGGCCCAAGGTAGTGGTCATTGGTGCAGGGAGTCTGTTCTTCGGTCGTCAATCCATCTGGCAGATGGTGCACTCATCTTATCTGAATAAAGGAACACTCGCCTTGGTGGATTCCGACCCGGAGAAGCTGTCCAAGATGGTGCGCCTGGCGGAGATGGTGGCTCGTGATAATCAGGTGGAGCTTCGGATCGAAGGAGCTACAGACTGGCGGGAGGTCTTGCCTGGGGCTGATTTTGTCGTGCTAAGCTTCGCCAAGGATTCGGTCAAATATCGTGGTATAGATTGCGAGGTCTCGCTAAAGTATGGCATTCGTATGTGCTCCGGGGATACGATCGGTCCAGGTGGTATTTTTCGGGCGATGCGTGAGCTGCCTGTCATTATGCAGTGTGCCAAAGACATCGAGGAGCTATGCCCTGAGGCCTGGGTTATTAATTACATCAATCCTTCCACGGTCCATGGCATTGCGCTGAGTCGTTATGCACCAGCCTTGAAAACATTTGCCTTGTGCGACAGCCATCACATGCCGCATAAGAAGATCCATTACGCACTACGCGCAGGTATTATTCAGGAAGCAAAGGAATACACGAGTGAAGTGGATGAGCGTTTTGATTTCCACGTCGCCGGAGTGAATCATTTTACTTGGCTGCTTCAGGCAAAGTATGACGGAAGGGATGTCATGCCACGGATTGCCGAGGCTTTGCGAGAATCCGCTGGTACCGAGAATGATGGTGGAGATACGGGCGCCAAGGCTCTTCATAACGATGCCATTACGTACGAGCTATATGATATATTCGGTTATATCCCGACCTGCACAGCTCATACGAAGGAATACGTTCGCTATTGGCAGGGACTGGGCAAGACGAAGGATGTCATTCCACCGTTGTCAATCTGGGAGACGGAGGACCGCTACAAGCGTCATGAGGAGATGTGGCAGCAAGTGGATGACTTCATAGATGGAACTATTCCCATAGGAGAATATATGAGCACCTTGGGGCCAGATCATGCCACAGATATCATTGAGAGCATGGTGGGCAATCTGGGCAAGAAATTCTTTATTAATACCCTGAATCAGGGAGCTGTGAGCAACATGAATGACGATGCGTTTCTGGAGCTGCTATGCGAGGTTAGTATGGAGGGAGTCCGACCGATTCCTGTCGGGGAGATGCCTCGGGGGATAAGAGGGATGCAGGAGCTGGTGCTGGATACGCATGAGTTAACCGCAGCAGCCGTGGTCGAACAGAGCTATACCCAATTGAGAAAGGCTATGTTAACAGATCCATTAGTGAATTCCATTCATGATGCGGATATGATCATTGCAGAACTGCTTGAGCGTGAGAAGGATATCATCCCGTCCATCTGGTATAAGTAACAAGCTGCACAAGAAAACAAAATACAATAAGAAACAAAATGCATTAATAAACAAAATGTATTGAACAACATCCTGCACCAGGTAACAACGCAACACAAGAGTGAGGTCTGTTAAACCGTCCCCTGTCAGCTTGCTCGAATAATGCTCGCCATGCTAATATGGCGGGCATTTTTGTTCTGCTCAAAAAAAAGTGAATCATTTCCTGTGTTGACTTGTCTATAATATAGTCCAACAAGAAAGGAGTGCCGGGGGTGACCGAGCATGAACTATTTAATACCTACAATAAAGAAGTCTACCGTACCTGCCTCTACATGCTTAAGAACAGTCAGGATGCAGAGGATGCATGCCATGATGTATTCGTAACCGTATTTCGGCAGGATTGGTCGAGCGTGAAGCATCTGCGGGCCTGGATTATGCGAATTGCGATGAATCAGTGTCTGAATGTGATCAGGAGAAATAAGACGAAGGCACGTAAGCAGGAGCAGTTGCAGGTTCTTCATGACCAGGAAGCGCTCTTCAAGAGATCGGTAGATAGCATTGCCATAGCCAGGGCATCCTTTGCTGAAATGGAGGAGATGATGCATAAGCTGCCGGATAAACAGATCAGCGTGTTGACCTTGCGATATATCGGTGATCTGTCCGTACCTGAGATTGCGCAGATCCTGAACATTCCGGAAGGAACCGTGCGTTCGAGAATACACAAAGCATTGAAGATGCTAAGGCGGAAGCTGGAGCATCAGAAAACATTTGATGTGAGGGGAGAGAACGGATTTGGACTCCATTGAAAACAAGGTTCAAGAGCATATGAATGATGAAGGTGTGCAATACCCTGATTTTGACCGATTGTGGACGAGCATTCAGAGGGATGAGCTGAGAATGGAAGAAGAGGTCGTCCCCGCACCTCGATGGTATAGACAAAAAAAGACAGCTATAGCGGCAGGACTAACTGTTGCTCTGATGGCCACGCCGGTCTATGCTGCGATACAATACGACTGGAGTCAGCTACTGTCAGGTAAGCCTGGCATTCAGATGGCTCTGCAGGCTGGCTATGGACAGCCCATCGAACAGAGCGTAACCGCTGATGGGGTTACATTGACGGTCCATACGGCCTTTATTGATGAGAATCGTACAGTGCTTCTATATACAATTAGACCAGGAGTAGCAACAGAGGGTCAGGAGATCCGGTATGATCAGATTGTGCTCAAGGATAGCCAGGGCTCACCGCTGGAAGGTCGCTATGTCCAACAGTGGAATGCTGAGCTAGGTGTCTATCAAGGCTATTTCGAATCGAATTGGGTCATGCAGTCGGACCAGATGGAGCTGCAATTTGCCATCACGAACGTTCGGTATCTTGAGGACCGGGAGCAGGAAATCCCATGGAATCCGAAGGATAAGGAGACACAGAAATTCGAAATTCAGCAGGACGGTATTCAATCGGTCACGATCCAGTCCTTTCCGGCGTCCTCCGATTATATCCGCATCCATTCAGCAGTAAGCTTTACTGATCAAGAGGTACAGGAGGATACCTGGGCAAGAATTCGCGCCTATGATCGAGACAATGACATGCTACAAGAAGCGCAAGCTCCCGAGTATGGTACAGCAGGAGCGACAGGGGCCTATTCAAGTCGGCAGTTATTCGACGAGCAGGAATTGCTGGATAAGGGCGAACGATTTACTTTGGCCTACACTCATGTAAAAGCACGTACAGAAGGCGAGTGGAAGCTGAACCTCTCTCTGTCACGCGAGCAAATGGAGAAAAGCACCTACAAGCAGCAACTGGATATTCCGCTGTCCACAGTAACTGGTGACACCAGCATAAGCGAGCTGATCGTGACGCCTACCCAGATCCGGGTGACGCTAAAGCATGCTGAAGAGAACCTGCGGATTCCTTATGAGAATTTCCAGTTAGAGGCCGCAGGACAACTGATGAATGGCAGGGTTCAGCTTGAGGGCGAGCATGACCCACACCAGACAGAAGTACGATTCGAGCCAGTGAAATCGGTCGTTCTGGACCCGAGCACAATCAATGCTCAGCCTGTCGTCCTCATTGCCAAGGATCGGATGGATGAGCACGCCGGTGGTAGCACTTCTGTTCACTTGACCAACATATCCTCACAGCCGCAGACCATTCGCACGGATTATGAAGGCTTTCCAATTCGCTGGACTTATTACACGAAGGATGGGAATCTGTACGTCGAGTCAGACAGCACGAGTGCAGACTTTGGAGAGGTGAACCAGACGTACTATCTCGAAGGTGGAGAGAAGCAGTACTCCATGCCGCAATTCAGCAGTGGCTTGGACTCCAAGCACGTGGATGTGTTTGATCATTTTACTGGTACGGACCTCAAACTCTACGTATGGAACTATACGACTTTGAAGAAGGGGGAGCAGCTGCGTATACAGCTTACAGAATAGCTGGGCAACAGGTAGTTTTGAAAATAAAGGGCAGCGACTCTCGAACAGGAGGGTGCTGCCCTTTTTGGGGCTTTACCAATTGTGATCAGATCAGTCGGCACAAGGATCAGGTATATATGTCGAGTTCACGACACCCCTACCGAGATCCGTATGATGAACTGGTCAGGATTTTTCTCTGCAAGATAGTTCAGTAATTCCGTCTCGTAGACATTTCCACTAATGCTTAGACCCTTGCTCTGTATAAAATCCTTTAGAATAGCATAGGTGTGCGGCATGGTCTCATAGGAGCCTCTATGATCCATGACGGCATACCTACCTTCAGGCTTGACGAGCACTTTATCTCCAGCCATCGGTAGGCTGAGCTTATTGGCAACGTAATCGGGATAGTATTGGCCTGCCTCGAAGTTCACTTTGTCAATAATCGTGTTGAGCGGGAATTCGTGCAAGATGAAGTGCTTTTCACAATAATCCCGGTGCTCGGTCAGCTTGATTACGAATTCCTTATCATCCATTAGCCCACTGAGCTTTGTGCTGATGAAGTACTCCGCCTCGCAGGTCTCCAGCAGGGGAGACGAGCGGGGGTCATTGTGAGCCACCTCTATCATGTCAAGCGCACCGCTCAGAAAGGTCTGCATCCGCTTCAATCTTAACTGCTCCAGCTCCAATTCCTGCTGCTTCTGCTGGATCAGATTTACGAACAGCCCCGCATTCTGATTTTGCATGAATTCCTTGATCTCCTGCAGTGAGCTTCCAGCCTTCTTAAGGACATGGATAATATCCAGTGCGTAGCAATGATAAAAGGAGTAGTAACGGTAGCCTTTCTCATTGACGAACTCTGGCTTGAGTAGTCCAATCTCGTCATAGTGGAATAATGTGTGCTTGGTAACTCCTGTGGCTTTGGCCAATTCACTGGTGGTGAAGTATTGCTTTTGAATGTCAGACACGAGTCAATCCTCCATGAGTAAAGGGAAATGTTCATCATAAGCAAAGGTACATATTCATCTGGCTATGGTTATTGTAAATGATGAAATACTACTTGACTATAGGGTTACCCGATAGTTTAGGTTTTTTCTATACACACTTTTATTCTTAGTCCTGCAAGGAGGAGCTTAACACATGTCTACTTTCAAACGCTGGGTGGTTCTAGGGATTGTCTCCAGCGCACTTTTGCTGATCGTGATGGATATGACCATTCTCTATACGGCATTACCGAGTCTTACCCATGATCTTGGTGCCTCTGCATCGGAGAAGCTATGGATTCTGAACGGCTATTCATTAGTCATGGCTGGCTTGCTGCCTGCTATGGGCACACTGGGAGATCGTCTAGGCTATAGATTTATTTTTACTGGAGGTCTGATTGTCTTTGGTCTGGCCTCGATCGTCGCCGCCTTTGCCCCAAGCCCGCTTGTACTGGTGGCTGCGAGAGTCTTGCTTGCCGTCGGAGCATCCATGATGATGCCAGCGACTTTGTCGATTATTCGAATTACCTTCTCGGAGCCACGCGAGCTGGGCCTTGCACTCGGAGTATGGGGCTCTGTATCCGCTGGTGGTGCGGGACTTGGGCCGATTGTAGGTGGACTGTTGCTGGAGCATTTTTGGTGGGGCTCTGTCTTTCTGGTTAATATACCGATTGTGGTGCTGGCCCTGCTACTTACGTTGCTCTATATCCCGGTCCATCCAGGAAATCCGGGCAAGAGATGGGATTTGGTCAGCTCTGTGCAGATCATGATCGCCTTGGTGACCTTGGTGTATGCCATTAAAGAGATCACCCGCCGCGATGGCTCCATGGTGCTGGCAGGAGTTAGCTTCTTGGTTGGAATTGTGGCCATGATTATCTTTATCCGTCGTCAACTCAGAAGTCTACATCCTTTAATTGATCTGTCGCTCTTCAGAACGCTTCGCTTCTCTGTCGGATTCGTTACAGCAGTGGTGGCCGCCTTCTCACAGCTGGGCATTCAGTATTTAATCACACAAAGACTTCAGCTGGTGGAAGGAATGACTCCGCTCCAAGCAGGAGTATACACGCTGTGCATTCCCATTGCTGCGCTGGCTTCCGGGCCTATAACGGGCGCTATACTGCATCGGTATGATGTGCTAAGAATCAAGAGTATAACACTGCTGGTTGCAGGTGCGGGTACAGCTATCTATCTGCTACAATTGCAAGGAGGCATGCTCGGACAGTTGCTTGGTCTGACATTGCTTGGGGCAGGGCTCGGTGCGGCAATGACGGCTGCATCTCATTCGATAATGACATATGCGCCCGCCCATAAGGCAGGCATGGCAGCTTCAATAGAGGAGGTAGCTTTTGAGCTGGGAGGAGCCTCTGGCATTGCGATCATTGGAAGCTTGTCGGGTCTGATCTACACGTTATCTCTTCAGATCCCTGCGGGACTGAATCTGCCAGGCATTGTGAAGGACAGTCTGGATGAAGCCAAGCTGGTGTCTGAATCATTGCCTGCAGCAGCATCAGAGGCATTAACAGCGGCTGCTCATACGGCTTTTAATGAATCATTCATGGTCGTCTTTGCAGGAATCACAGTGTTTCTGCTAGCAGCTTCTCTGGTAGTAGATATAGCAAGGGCTCGCTCGAAGCGCAGTAGCTCCTCTAGTTCACAGCAGCTTTACTAATTTTAATAGTTCATTATATTTCAAATGAACATGGGCAGATAGCCTGGTATCGAGGAGGAAGCATGAAATCCCTTTTGCACAATAGAGTCTTCGTGATTGTCCTGTTTGCAGATTTACTTCAACAAATGGGAATATGGATACGGAACATGGCCTTGCTGTTCTATATTATGGAGCAGACCCATAACAATCCGACAGCCGTGTCCATGCTTACAGCCATGGAATACTTGCCTATTTTTGTATTCTCGCTGATTGGCGGGACCTTTGCAGATCGGTGGAATCCCAAGCGAACAGTGGTTATAGGCGATACATTAAGTGCGTTGTCGATACTCATTATCCTGCTTCTCATATCGCTTGGTGTATGGCAGGCTGTTTTTGCGGCTACAGTCATCTCGGCGATTGTGAGTCAATTTTCCCAGCCTTCGTCAGCCGTTCTGTTCCGCAGGCACATTCCAATGGATCAGGTAGGGACGGCTATTGGCATCAATCAAAGTCTAATGGCCATATTCACCATCTTCGGACCGATGCTGGGCACGCTCGTATATACTCAGCTTGGTATTGAGGTCTCTATGGTGGCGCTATTTGGTATCTTTGCCACGGCAGCCATCGTCCAGCTCTTCTTGCCTGCTTCAAGTCGGGAGAAGTCTGCCGAACGTCCTTCCCCCATACAAGATATCAAGGCTGGACTGCAATACGTCATGGGACAATCCAATCTGAGGTTAATCGCTGTGATGTTCCTCATTACAGGACTAGCTATGGGCATTACGATGCCTCTGGATGTCTTTGTCACGATGGAGCGCTTGGGCTTGCCCAAGGAATATGTACAATGGTTCGCTGCCGCTGAAGGGGTGGGAATGCTGGTCGGTGGAGGACTTGCCGCCTTGCTCGCCACTTGGATGAACCGTTACAGACGGGCCATCATTACAGGAACCATGCTGATCTGGGGTGTGATAACCTTAATCGAAGTATTGTCGGTGTGGCCTATGCTCACTGCCAGTGCACGGGTATTGTCCGGGATCACAACAGCTTTCTTCCAAGTGGTATTCAGTGCCATGATGATCAAGGAAATCAGGGAGGAATATATCGGAAGAACCAATGGCGTCATACTGCCTCTCATGATGGGTGGACTTCTACTAGGCAGTGCGAGCTCAGGGTTCATTGTGCACCAGGTGGAGCTGTTTGGAGCATACTTCATTGCTGCCACGCTTACGATCGCATGTATCTTTTTCACAGCTCGCTTGAAGCTCGCCGTACCCAGAAGCGAAGCATAAGCGGAATCTGATTCCAGATGATAATTATTCGGTAGAGTGGTAGCGGCTCTATATTCACATTTGATCGGGTCAAGGCGCTAGTTCAGTACACCACTACCTACGATGGTTACCTGGACTTGGGGATGAAAGCGAACCTCTGCATAATCTTTGTCCCAATCAAGCTCTTTCCACAAGGCCGGGTGATGGGCAATGAGTTGTCTGCCGATGCCGAAGGCGTCGCATTTGCTATCTTGCAGCTGCTGGATAATTCGCTCCGCATCCTCGGTCATCTGATCGGTGAGTTCCCGATTCAGGCGCTGCTGTGTCTCTTTCTTGTGCAAATGATTAGCAGCATACTCAACGACAGTGATCGGGAGCTTGATTCGCAAGTACACATCAATCTGCCCATCCCTGAAGACCTTGACTACAAGCTTGCGCTTAATGCTTCGGGTTACTGCCTCATAGGCAATATAATTCTCGGGATCATCGACAGGTCCGGGGTTAACCTTCTTGACGAAGCGCGCTGTTTTTTTCCATTTCCCGCTCATGATGACGTATAGGCTGCTCTGCTCCCGACTCAGCGTACCCGTGAATTTTTGTCCACTGAATAAGGCAATTCCTTGGGCAACGATGTCTTTATCCTGCTTGGTTAAATAGGGCAGCACGAAGTCCTGTCCAGGGTCAAGCATTGGAGGGAGCAGAGTCTCCAGCGTCATGTCGGGAAACATACACAATTCCTCCAAGCTTCTGATCTTTTTACTCAAAAATTCACCTACTAACAAATTACCGACTTTTCCTTCCTGCAGCAGTTCTCCAGCTTCTCCATCCACAATAGCAATTTTGACGTGTGAGGTTGGATAGTCAGGCTCGCGATACAGTACATCCATATATGGATAGATATCCCTGACTGTCAGCTCCTTACCGTACAGGATCACTCCGTATTTGTAATAACGAATATCTCCGCTTACTTTGCTTCGAATCTGATCGGTGCTTTGGCGGATGCTTCTTCCTATGCCTGAATGAACTTCATTGGCGCCACTCTCCTGATTGTTATCGAAGTCATTGACAATTTCCAGAGTCTGCTTGATCTTGCCGTTCGGAGTCAGATCGTATGCTGTCGCATTGGCGAGTCGTGCATCCTTCAGGTTCTCCTGATCCCAGCAGCCTGTTGTACAGATTAGCAGGGTCAATATAGCAAATGAGCTTCGCATCCTATTCAAGTCTGTGGCGCCTCCTTTTTCTTGAGAATATAAGACAGGATTAACAGCAGTAGCGGCAAAATAATAAGAAAATAATAGGCAGACTGGTTGGCGATGGTGCTAATGGCCTCCAGATCTTCCTGCCGCTGCGGCAGGGAAGCGATGATACACGAAGCCAGGACAACGAAGGGGACCACGTTCTTATGGCTTTTGAGCTTACACAAGTAGGCAATTCCATATGAAGCCGCATAATAATTACCGCAGATGGCACCAAAGATAGAAATGATCCAAATGGGCAGAAATATAAAGTCTGCCCGGTCCATCGTACCTAGTGGAATAGATCGAAGCAGATAGATTACCGGCTCTGGCATCATGCTAAGCTGCTGAGGGCTGAAGGCCGTGGAGCATATGAATACCGTGAATCCGTACAGGAGCGACACGACAGCACTGGCTGCAGTAATCGTTCCGAGCTTGCTTTTGCTGGTGCCTTGAACAAGCGGGAGCACGACCAGAAAGAATTCAAAGCCATACATAGCCATCAATGATTCGGTCGAGGCACTAATGATATGGGGCCATCCAGCCTCGGTCAGGGGCAGCAAGTAAAGTAGATTGGTCTGCATGATCCCATAGCTGATCAACAGCATCATGGGAGCGATCAGAAAGGAGATCAAGACAAGTACGCGTGCGATGGTCCTCAGATTTTGGCGGATCAGGTACATGCTGCTGAACATAAACAGAACCAATATGGCCCAGCGTGGTGTGTTCTGCAGCATCCAGCGATTGATGACGTCATACGCGTTGACGAGTACAGAGGTACCCATAAGTACATAGTAAGCAGCATAAGCGATAACCAGGATGGAACCGATCCAGCATCCGGTAATGCGCATCATAATCTGATAAATAGAAGAGGTGGGGAAGCGTCTTAGCAGCATCCAGCACATCAGTATAATGAGCTGGATGAGCATTCCGCCTATAAGGACCGAAATCCAGCTTCCACCCTTGGCAATCAGATGAATCCGGTACGGGAGGGATAAAATATCGACCCCAATCTCGAATTTCATAATCATGAAAAATAATTGTCCTCGTGTGATCGTGCTCTCATTACTCACGTCGTTTCCAACTCCTAGAGAAATACTGTTGCCGGAGCCTTTGAGGCCTAGGGTCATGTGGCCGTTCACGGAGTGCCCACAGCGGGAAGCGAATGAGTACATCCTTCAGGTCACCAGGGCGAAAAGGGGCAAGTGGAGCGAAATAGGGACTACCAAAGCTCTCCAGCTTGCATAAATGGATCGTGAGAATAATTAGGCCGAAGGCAATCCCGATATATCCGAACAGTGCTGCACCGATCATCAACGGAAACCGAAGAATTCGGACAGCCGCACTCATCTCATTCGAGGGCACCAGAAATGAGGAGATTGCGGTGAGGGATACGACGATGATCATGGTGTAGGAGACAAGCCCAGCCCGCACAATGGCATCCCCAATGACGAGACCGCCTACAATTCCGATGGTCTGTCCCACCCGGCTCGGTAGGCGAATCCCGGCTTCGCGGAGCACCTCGAAGATCAGCTCCAGCAGCATGGCTTCGACAAGAGCGGGGAACGGAATATTTTGCAAGGATTTCTTGACAGTATGTGCCAGCTCCACGGGTAAAATGGCCCAATGGAACGATATCGTCGCAATGTACACGGCAGGGAGCGTGAAGGCAATAATGAAGCTCATCATCCGAATGAGTCTCAGAAATGAGCTGATTATCCAGCGTCCATGGTAATCATCCGGGCTCTGGTAGAAGGAGAAAAAGGTGACCGGAGCGATAAGAGCTACTGGACTACCATCCGTCAGGATCGCTACGCGGCCCTCCATTAGATTAGCTACGACCCGGTCTGGCCGCTCCGTGCTTAGCTGCTGCGGGAACAGTGAGAAGGGGGAGTCCTCCGTGAATTCCTCGATAAAGCCAGGCGCCAATACCATGTCAGAGGAGATTGCACGTATCCGCTGTTCTACTCGCGTTATCAGGTCCGGGTTGGCAATGTCCTGAATATATAAGGTAGCTACCTTGGTGCGCGCTTTCCGACCAACATAGTCATATTTCACGACAAGTGAAGGGCTCTCAAGCTGTCTGCGAACCAGATTCAGATTGACGGTGAGCTGTTCGATAAAGCCATAGTGCGGTCCACGAACAACCGCCTCGTTCTCTGGCTCATTGGTGCTACGGCTGTATAGCTTTTCAGTGGAGAACGTATAGAACTCACGAATTCCATCAATGACCAGAATACACTGTCCTTCGAGCATAGCATCTACAGCTGCATGCAAATCCGTCTGTTTTTGACTACCAAGTGAAGTGAATATTTGATGGGCGTCTGTGTCGCTTTTCTCATATAAGGGAGCTAGCACATTCGTCTGAATCAAGTCCTGATCCACGAGTGAATCAATGTATAGGAGTACGCCTTCTTGTCCATGCACCTCAACGGATTGCTGTTCCAGATCGTCGGTATGGAATAACGCTTGCTTAATATAGGCAATGTTCTTTTGCAGATCAGTACATGCAGGATGGGATAAGGGCACGAACACACCTCTTGTTGTATGACATACACGTAATGTGTGCCAATGCAGGGGAAATTATCCTAATTTGAAGCAATATTAAACCCTATACTTGAATTACTCGGAGCAATCGTATCCACAAATCAAGACAATGTGGAAAACAGGCTCTGTATAATGTTATCAGTTGGGTAAGTATACACGGAGAAAGCGGATGCTCTACATGAGCACCCGCTTTCCTTTTGCACAATATGCGAATCTATTCTATTCTCCTTGCAGATCACTCTTTTATAACTGAAGCATGTATTGCATCCTCCATAGGCGTATCATACGCCCGGAATAATCCCAGCCGCCAGAAGGCTGCACCCTTCAGATCATAACGCTTGGCGAGACCAAGCTTATCATCTATCGAAGAGGGAGTCTCGCTGCTCAGGCTAATGCCTAATAGAAGCTTCGATTTCGGAACCCCGGCATCCAGCGCCAGTTGAATGGCTTTATCGACAAGACTGTTAGGCTCCGGGACCTGTGCCTTGGTTCCGGCAGGATTATATTGATAAGCCATTATGATGATATCATCTGCAATAGTAGCTAGAGTCTTATAATCATAGCCTTTATACGCGCTATTAAGCGGAGGTACGGCGAGTGATAGAGAAATGTCTGCGGGCAGCGCGGCACGTAACTGCTGCACATAATCGTTAAGGAGCTTCTGCTGCTGCACAGCGTCCAGCTTGAAGCCCAAGCCTTCAAAATCAAGCACAACCCCGCCAAATCCATTCTCGGCCACGGCAGCTGCTATGCCCTTAATGGATTGCTGACGAGCACTGCTGTCACTTAGCATTTTCGTCAATTCACCGTTTCCGTCGAGGGCGTAGACCATGAGATAGGGCTGTATGCTTCTGGAAGTAGCATCGGCTACAAGGGATTGAGGTGTCACATCACCAGCGGCGGCAGGCAGCCGATATTCTTCCCCTTGCAAAGTAAACTGCCCATTACGATCAATACGACTCCAGCCAAAAGCGACTGAATTCATAGAAGCTACCAGATCTCTCTCTTGAAAAGATTGTAACGCATAGAAGGCTCTCAGATGCATCGCGCGCTGTGGCGATACGAGAGAGACCGTTCGGGTCTGTTGGTTCCAGCTTACGTTCACACCGAATTGACTGCTGAAGGAGCTAAGCGGGATGAGTAGTCGTCCGTCCCGTTGGAGTGGTGCTGCCGTTAGCTTTATTGTATTCCCATTTACAGTAGCTGTGCTACTGCCGATCTGCAGCAGGACCTCTGTCGTCTGTCCGTTAACCAATCCGACCGCCTTCACGGTCTGTGCCTTGCTGTCCCAGGCGATCTGGATGCCGAGAGCTTCGCCTATAGAGCGAAACGGTACATAGGTAACTCCCTGCTCGATCCGTGGAGCTGCATCAAATTGTAATGGTACATTGTCCAGCATGACGGTAATCCCTGAATCGGCATGTACATCACTGAACGATGATGTAGTGCCAAGCAAGGACAAGGCAAGAATTGAGGCAGCTGCTATTTTACCAGCTCGTCTATACAACATCCATTGTTCTCTCCCAACTCATCATATAATCTATCATCTACCATCTATCACATCATAGTATATCAAAATTCTCATAATTCTCATATTGTTCCAATAGTATCACTTTATAAAGGGTGGAGTGCAGTAGCCACATTTGAAGCCATTGACATGAGCAGGTAAGCATTATAGAGTATGAGGGCTAGAACTTGAAATAAATTTGCAATATATTGGTTGGAGGTATGACGATGAATCAGCGTTTTCGCATTACTCGCTCCATGCAGGAGGGGCATCCAGAGCCAGCCATTTCCTTGGAGGAATGCAAGGCTTACTTTGCAGAGCAGCCAGACTTTGAATACTCACAGGTGCTTACCGTCGTCGGTGCAGAGAGCACCATGACGATTGAAGGGGATTTTTTCATGTGGAAGCATGTAGACGCGGACATTCCTTTCCGTCACTATGAGGGGGACGTGTATGTGGCCATTGCTCATGAGGCTGTGGTGGCTAAAATGATGGAGATCGCAAGTGCTCTGCATGCCGATATAGTCGAAGGCTAGCATAGTATTGCTGTATGAATGAGGAGTCAGGTTGGCATCGTGCAATGCGATGTCGGCCTTTTTTTGCTATCTGGAGCTAAACTTGCCTTATAAAGCGTAACTCGTATACATTTCAAAAATTATTTGTATCAAAGTTAACTAAAGTTAGGTTCGCCTAAGAACGAGATACATTACAATTGGAGGGAAAGTACAAATGAACTACTATAACGAAGCGTAAATGAAGCTTAAAGAAAGGTGACAAGATGTCCAACACGTATACGAATCTCCGCATCCCCGAAGCAAGCCTGCAATTTGAAGGTGTGAATGGTACGTATTTTCATGGGAGCGCCTTCTTCTTCTATCACAAAAGATCGACCTCCAATAATCGCGATCAGATCCTTTATACCCGGGTCCGACTGAAGCAGCTCAAGGATAAGGAAGTCATGGAGTGTCTGGCTGCTAACCAGATGGTCTATGACAAGCTCGGTTATAATGTCAATGGCCATCAGGAGATAGCCAATCTGGCGAGCGTCGTTCATCAAGGAATATTACATGTCTTCTGGACTGAGAACGGACAGCTGTCCTATGTGACTACTTCTGATGGTGAGACGTGGTCGAAGCCAGAACGAATTCCATATTCCTTCAATTGTCGTACGCAGTTCAGTGCGCTTTCCCTGAAGGGTCGATTGTATCTGCTTGGCGCCCAGCATGTGGAATCGGAGCATAGGCTTGGCATCGTCTATCAGGATCAATCGGGAGCTTGGCACCAAGAGGTGAACACCCACTGGAAAAATGTAAAGCAGGTATGTGCATGTGCTTATGCTCACCCTGATGGTAATCTCCATCTGATGATGGGGGTAGTCACGATTTATTCGAATATCTGGACTGCCAGCTTCCGCTGCGAGCTAGACACCCATGGGTCCACAGGTAGCGGATTGCGGGAGACCGAAAGCAGACACCATGAGGAGTATGATGGGCGGGCAGACTTTCTTGCGCTGGAGTCAGGCACGATCGAGGGTGGAATCCAAGATCCTTCGGTGCAGCTGTTCATCAATGGATGGCACCGTCCGCACAGCTGGGCTGGATATAAGAACAACCAAATGAAGACATTTAACATTCGTACTGGGGAATGGAGCCGCGCATATACTAGGACGCACGGACATACGAAATATCCAACCTGGGTCTACATGGGAGCACTTCAGTATTTCGTTCCTATTGGCACGAAGGGGGAGATGCGTCAGGAGATCTGGCTGTATATGAACTATAATGACGAGAACTTTGTGAACCAGGGCGGCAGTAATCTCGTCATGTGTCGGTACAAATCAGATGTGATGAGACAGGTAGGGCAGGCTGAAGAAAAGGCTGGGGATGAATTTCGTGCACTTATCGGAGTTGTCGAGGGAGCGCCTCCCTACGTCACCAACGGACATTCCGGTAAGGAGAGTGGCTCCACCTTTTTTTATGGTCGATCGACAACAGAGCAGATTGCCATCTCCACACGATTTCGCATGGGCTCGTATGTGCAGGCTGGAGGGAGTCTTCCGGTCGGCGCAGAATTGTCTCTGAAATTTGCTGCTGAGCACGCAGAGCATAGCTCCGAGATCTCGGAGCTTACGAGACACATCGACAAGACAATTGTTCCAATTCCCGGAGAGAGCTCCGTTACTTACGTGTACCTGACACCGCATATCGTAAGAACGACCTATGAGCTATACGATTGGAAGATGGAGCGATCTCTTGGAGTCCTAAGCCATGTCTTCCATGCATCAGCAGCGGATGTTGATTTTGATGTGCTTCCCATATTAAAGAGCTACGATGAGAGGCTAGATTCACACGACTACAGGACATTTCTGCATCGTTTCACGGACATCCCACATTATGCAGATGTCAAGCGAAGTCTGGCACTGGATGTAAGCTGGGTGCCTGGTGAGACTTCAGCCTTTTTCGAGAAGAAGACTTCAACTGTGCACATTACTAGCAGTACGGTGTCTGGTGAATTTACAAGCGGTTATTCCGGTATCTTGAGTATGGGCGGTAATACCAGCTTTGAATATGAGCTCTCCCATAGCTCCGAGGTTGCCGAGAAGGTTGGCGTTAAGCTTGATTATCCGTACCCTCGTGCAGACCATCCTGAGGATGTTCGCAAATTGATACTTCGTATGCTGATGCTGGTACCGGACCCAGACCAGATCGAGTCCTGCTATTGGATTCCGAAAGATAAGCAGGAGCAACGTCCCTGGTGTGTAGCCTGGTCTGTGCTGGGGGTAAAGCTTCAAGGACCAGATGTTCAATAGCTGGACGTCTGAATTCGTTATATATCCTAATACAATTCTCATGGCACCTACTGTTACTGTAAAGTACAGAAGGTGTCTTTTTTCTTAATAAAATTTTGAGATTCGGTTCACTCCACTCGTTACAAAACAGCAAGTCAGTTGATATAATCAACTAGTGAATTTGACCGTCACCATAGATTGTACGAAATTTGTGAAAAGGATTGGATGCCTTGCAAAAATTTATAGACTCGCTAACCGGGAAGAAAATGCTATCTATACTTCTACTATTCGTAGTTGTAATACTAGGTATCAGACTGTTATGGCTTAACTACAATATACAGCCGCCTTCGCCACTGGCCAAGGAGGGAATCCTCGATCTGCGTGGTATGCCCTTTGACGACAAGCGCATCGTGACCATTAACGGCGAATGGGAATTTTACCCGGAACAGCTGCTGGAGCCAGCCTCGCTTACAAGTAAAGACGTTGCTGTAGATCGTCAGTGGATACAGGTTCCTGGCAGCTGGAAGGAGCAGACAGCTACGGGAACGAATTTTGGGATCGGTACATACAGGCTGCGGGTATTGGTGGATGAACCGAATGATATTTACGGACTTCGTTTACCAAGTATTCAGACGGCATCCAGATTGTACATCAATCATGAGCTGGTCATGGAGAATGGTCATCCCTCGATTACGGTAGAACAGAATGATCCTAATAACAACCCGTATTCAGCGTACTTTAGACCTGATGCGCAGCAGCTGGATGTGGTGATTCAGGTGTCCAATTTTGATTATGCATACGCAGGAGGCATCACGCAGTCGATCAAGCTCGGTACGGCGGCAGCGATTGGCCACGAGGTCCTGCTCAGGCAATCCTTGCAGCTAACGGTGGCTGTCGTTATTTTAATGCATGCCTTCTTCAGTATCATTTTATATTTCCTGGGCTACCGCAATACATCCGTGTTGTTTTTTACCGCACTGCTTATATTTACTTTTTTCGCGATCCTGTCAGATGATGATCGTGTCCTGATGGAATGGTTCCCCATGAATATGTTCTGGACCACCAAAATCAGACTAATCAGCTATTTGGGCATTGGGCTGTGTCTGACCTGGTTCGGGCATGCCATGTTCGGTCAGGGAACGTTCAAGCGATTCATGCGTTTGTTTAATATCTTTGGTGTGCTCTGTCTGCTGGTAGCGCTTATTGTTCCGTTGGAGTGGATTGTTCCGGTACGGAAAATGCTGCTAGTGCTGTTCATAATCAACGTGATCTTTATCCCCAGATTTGTGCTAGGTGCAATTTATAGAGGAGAGAAGGATGCTTTTCTCATTCTACTATCGGTAGCTGCTGTAACAGTAAATCAGGTTAGCAGCGGAATGATTAAGGCTTACTTCTGGTCAGATATGCCTTACTATCCTATCGATCTGATTATTGCGTTCCTTGGATTTGCAGCCTTCTGGTTCAACCGATTCTATCAGAATACGCTACGAGTGCAGAAGCTGGCCGCTGATCTGCAGAAGGCAGACAAGCTGAAGGATGACTTCCTGGCGAATACTTCCCATGAGCTGCGTAATCCCTTGCATGGCATCATTAATATGGCACAGTCGGTGCTGGATGAGGCTAAGGGGGAGCTCGGGTCTCGTAGTCAAGACAGACTGGAGCTTATGATCAAGGTGAGTAGGCGCATGGCATTGCTTCTGAACGATCTACTGGATGTCACACTGCTGAAGGAGCACAATCTTCGCCTGAATAAAAGAATGTTGAACCTTCACGCATTGGCTCATGGTGTGACTGATATGCTGCGTTATTTGTCAGAAGGGAAAAAGCTTGAGCTTGTCGTTGACATTCCTGCAAGCTGTCCACCTGTCCTGGCTGATGAGAACCGACTGCTACAAATTCTATTCAATCTGGTGCATAACGCAATCAAGTATACCGAGGAAGGTACAATCACCATTTCAGCAGAATCCCATAAAGGTATGGTGGTCATCTGTGTCACGGATACGGGCATTGGAATGGATCAAGAGACGCAAGCCAGGATATTAAAGCCATATGAGAGAGGTGACTCCAGCATTTCCGCTATCGGCAGCGGCATTGGGCTTGGGTTAAGCATCACCAAGCAATTGGTCGAATTGCATGGTGGTGAGCTGCTCATTCATTCGATTCCAGGTACAGGGTCTGAATTTTCGTTCAGCCTTGCAGCGGCAGCTTCAGTTCAGGAAAGCTATGCGGATCGCAATGCAGGTCAGGAGGAGCGAATAGAGTCAGCAGCTGTATTCACAGCAATATCAGATACTCCCTTGCTCCGCGAGCATGCGAATAGTGCATGGCTGGATGAGGTTAGGATTCAGCAGGCGGGTTCAATAGAGAATTCAGAACTGCTGTCAGAGGGCCAGCGTCCGAGAATACTAATTGTTGATGATGACCCCGTTAATCTTGACATCCTTCGCGATATGCTAGCTTCGGAGCATTATGATATCACTAGCATGTTAAGTGGTAAGGAGGCGTTGCTGAAGCTTCATCAAGGTGAGTGGGACCTTGTAGTCTCAGATGTCATGATGCCGCATATGTCTGGTTATGAGCTAACCGAGAGAATTCGTATGCAGTTCTCGATATCTGAGCTTCCCATTATTTTGTTAACCGCACGCAACCAGCCTGAGGATGTGCAGACTGCTTTTCTGTCAGGTGCGAATGATTATGTCACCAAGCCTGTAGGGGCCATGGAGCTTAGACTTCGCATTCGGGCGTGGGTGTCTCTGAAGCAGTCATTTGGGGAGCGCCTCCGTATGGAGGCCGCATGGCTTCAGGCACAGATTCAACCTCATTTTCTGCATAACGCGCTGAATACCATAGCATCCCTAAGTGAGGTTGACACAGATCGGATGGTTACGATGCTTCATGAATTTGGTAATTATCTACATCGTAGCTTCGATCCCATAAATATGTACCAACTGCTTCCGCTGGGGCATGAGCTGGATTTGCTGCGGTCCTACCTATATATAGAGCAAGAGCGCTTTGGCGATAGAATTCAGATTCAATGGGACATTGCCGAGGATGCAGAGGATAAGGTGAGGATTCCGCCCTTATCCTTGCAGACCTTAGTTGAAAATGCTTTGAGGCATGGGATTCTAGTGAGAGGAAGCGGGGGAACAGTTACCGTTGCTGTTGCTATCTATGGACAGCAGGCGGAAATTATGGTCATGGATGATGGAGTCGGTATAGATGAGAAGCAGCTTGAGATCTTATTGCAACCTGGCTCAGCTTCAACTGGCGGAGTAGGCTTGAAGAACACGGACAAGCGGCTAAGACAGTTATATGGGAAAGGTTTGCAGATTTCCAGCAGTCCTGGTGCAGGAACGGTGGTGTCTTTCATGGTTCCAGTTGCAGAAGTGAAGTGAGATCATAGTACAACGTTGGCTATAATGATGCCGCGAACTGTAATCCGTTACCTGTTCATACGGAGGAGTTAAGTAAAAGTAGATCAATACAGAAGATCGGAACAGAAGACCAATACAGATGGTTAGTATCAAGAAGACCCAGCACTATGGAGTGCTGGGTCTATTAATGTTACGTATTCATCAGGATCCAACAGTGCAACTATTTAGCTGAAGCTAATGAGTTGATGCTAAAAATGAATCTATTACGTAAATGAAAGGTTACAGCTTCTCACCATTGGACTCAATGACTTGCTTGTACCAGTGGAAGCTTTGCTTGCGGGTTCTGCTAAGATCCCCATTGCCATCATTGTCCTTATTAACGTGGATGAAGCCATAACGCTTCTTCATCTCACCTGTGGAGGCACTCACAAGGTCAATACATCCCCACATGGTGTATGCAATCAGGTCAACGCCATCAGCGACAGCTTCCTGCATTTGAATGATGTGATCCCGCAAATACTGAATGCGGTAGTCATCCTGAATGGTGCCATCTTCTTCAACGACATCCACAGCGCCGAGTCCGTTCTCTACAACCATGAGTGGAATCTGGTAACGATCATAGAGATGGTTCAGCGTATATCTCAGGCCTTGCGGGTCAATCTGCCACCCCCAGTCGGATGCTTCCAGGTAAGGGTTCTTGACACCCCCGAGCAGGTTGCCGCCGACTTTCTCCACGGATGGATCAGCGCTTTCTACGAGGGACATGTAGTAGCTGAAAGAATAAAAATCAACGCACCCATCACGAAGTGTCTGCTCATCGCCAGGCTCCATTTCAATCTGAATGCCTTGCTCTGCGAAGAAGCGCTTGGCGAAGCCTGGGTATGCTCCCCGAACCTGGACATCGCCACAGATCATGTTGGAGATCTGATCTTTTTTCTGTGCCAGCAGGATATCATCCGGGTTGCAAGTGTTCGGATACGTGGTCATAAAGGCAATCATGCAGCCGATCTTGAAATTCGGATTGATCTGGTGACCAAGCTGAACAGCCTTGGCGCTGGCCACGAATTGATGGTGCAATGCCTGGAAACGGATCTGTGGATTGTCGATTCCATCCGTCAGCGTAGTTTTGCCATCGAAGAGAATGCCTGCAGCCATGTAAGCTCCCATTGGCATCGTTAGACAGTTGATTTCATTGAAAGTCAGCCAATAAGTGACTTGGTCCTTATAGCGATTAAAGATCGTATTACAGTAACGGATATAGTGGTCGATGACCTCTCTCGAAGCCCAGCCGTTGTACTTCTCTGTCAGACCAAACGGGGTCTCATAGTGAGATATGGTAACCAGCGGCTCGATGTTATGCTTCTTCAATTCAGTAAATACATCGTCGTAGAATTGCAAGCCTTCCTCATTAGGCTCCAGATCATAACCGTTCGGATAGATCCGTGACCAGTTGATGGACATGCGGAACATTTTGAAGCCCATCTCAGCCATTAATGCAATATCTTCCTTGTAATGCCCGTAGAAATCAACCGCCTCATGGCTTGGATAATACGTTCCCTCTTCCAGTACAGGCGTAATGCGTCGAGGAGTCGTATGCGTGCCTCCAGTCATCATGTCCGAGGTGCTAGGTCCTTTACCGCCCTTATTCCATCCACCTTCGAATTGATTGGCTGCCGTAGCGCCGCCCCAAAAGAAACCTTCCTTCATCTTCATCCTGTGAATCCTCCTTCATGAGTGGTCAAGCCTTCACCATCAGTGTAGCATGTATACCCTGACAACTACTGTCATGGTATACTCAGGTTATGGAACAGAACCGATTATTCAGAATGCTGTTATTGTTACTGGAAAAAAAGAAAACGACAGCGCCTGAGCTGGCGCGGCTGTTTGAGATATCTGTACGCACGGTATACCGTGATATTGATCGTCTAAGTGCTGCCGGCATCCCGATCTATACCACGATGGGGAAGCATGGTGGCATCCATTTGATGGATAACTATGTCATGGACAAGTCTCTACTGAGTGAGGATGAACAGAATGAGATTTTGCTGGGGCTATACAGTGTCAGTGCGATACCTCATCTGAACAGTGCTCATATGCTTAAGCGTCTCACAACCCTATTCGACCATAAGCTGGATTGGATTGAGTTCGAATATTCGCCATGGGACAGTGCTCCTGCCGAGGAGATGGAGCTATTCAATCAGGTGAAGCAAGGAATATTCACGAGACAGATGATTGCATTTGACTATGTAGACTCTAATGGAGAGGCGAGCAAGGAGACGGCACAGCCAGTCAAGCTCATTTTCAAGAACAATTCATGGTATTTCAAAGGAATAAAGTATATAGCACAACAGGAGACGGGCTTAGAGACGTACAAGATCAAACGGATCACACAGCTACGGTTTGTGTCAGAGGTAGCAGATTCAAGCTCAGCCGCTTCAGTAGAGGAACGATTGCATGAGGAGCATGAGACGGTTCAGCTTGAGATGTTGTTCTCACGGGCGATTGCCTACAGGGTACCTGATTATTTTGACCCGCTTAGCATTCGGCGAGAGACGGATGGGCGGCTTAGAGTGTCTGTGCATATTGAAGAAGGCGAGAGGTTATATTCCTTCTTAATGTCCTTTGGCGCGGAATTGACGGTATTGAAGCCCGATAAAGTTCGTGAACAGCTGTTGATTAGACATCAAAAGGCCGTAGAGCATTTGCGGAACCAGGATTATTAAGAAAGAATAGAATACGAAGCGAACGATAAAGAATAGTTAAAGCAAAAATAAAACAGCCAGACGTCAGTATTGACGTCTGGCTGTTCCTGATGCAGCTACACATTTCCGAATCAGGACAACATGTATTAATAGCTAAGGCTGCTCGTTGCAGATGCGAAGACTACCAGTGTAAGAACCATGATGATACCGTAGATCACAAGACCGATGGCAGCCCAGATCAAAGCAGCTTTGCAATAGTTGGCTTTGCTGGGATTTGCTCCGCCTCCGAATGCCCAAACGAACATCATGATCAAGTTGACCACAGGAATCGCCAGAATCAGGATGGTGATCATCCAATCTTTCACAGACATTGGTGGATGACTGGAGAATTCTGCATTTGGTTTGGATAAATTGGACTGTACGTGTGTTGACATGTTGTAATTAACCCCATTTCTTTTTTTGTATGTATGGAAACTCATGTTCTATATTATATGATTCTATATCACTTTTCAAGAAAATTATGGGACTGAAAATAATAATATTTTCTTTTTTATCCATTGGATGAAGGATGTAGTATTCTCTGGTTGAAATATAGTAATATATTTATGAATATATCAACTATATTGTTAATTAAATTCGATTCTGGATTATAGATTACTATATTTATATCCGAAGGAGAGAGTGTTTATGAAGAGCAGTCCTTTATTCAGAGATCCTATCATGGATGGAGCAGCAGATCCTACCGTAATCTGGAACCATGTTACAGAGGAATGGTGGATGATTTACACAAATCGCAGAGCAACGGTGGAGGGGCCAGGCGTAGCCTGGGTACACGGAACTGATCTTGGAGTCGCTGTATCCAGAGACGAGGGGCGAAGCTGGTTGTACCGAGGGACACTTCAAGGACTTGAATTTGAATGGGGACGAAATACATTCTGGGCACCGGAAATCATTTATCATGAAGGTAGTTATCATATGTATGTGAGCTACATTCAAGGTGTGCCTGCGGAGTGGGCCGGACATGAGCGGCATATTATTCATTACACGAGCCCTGATCTTCAGCAGTGGACGCTAATGGGGCGGCTGTCGCTTAGCTCGGATCGGGTCATTGACGCGTGTGTGTATCCTTTGCCAGATGGTACATTCCGGATGTGGTACAAGGATGAAGCTAATCATTCCCACACGTATGCTGCGGATAGTACGAATCTGGTCGATTGGGAAGTGGTGGGCCCGGTGCTGACGCATTGCGCACATGAAGGGCCGAATGTATTTTTTATGTCTGATTCCTACTGGATGATCGTGGACGAATGGAGAGGGCAGGGAGTATTCCGATCGACGGATGCCGAGCAGTGGGAGCGAACAGGTCTCATTCTGGAGCAGTCAGGTACACGCCAAGACGATTCTGGGGTAGGGCTACATGCAGATGTGGTCGTTCAGGGAGAAGAGGCGTACATCTTTTACTTCACCCATCCGGGGCGAAGCTCATCCCATGAAGAGCTTACTACCTATGGGCAGCGCAGAACGTCCATCCAGGTCGCCAAGCTCAAGGTAGAGGGGGGCACACTTCGGTGTGATCGCAATGCGGAATGTGAGCTAAGGCTATCACGACCGCTTCTGTAGTCTGGGCCGCGCAGACAGGCTTATCCATAGTGGAACAGGCTGGGATTATTAAGCATACACATGGGCAATACAGGCAATACATCAATGCTTCTGGTCGAGTGAATATCTTTTGCTTAGGTGAAAAGATTGTAACGACAGGAGGAGGGCTTGAGCTGTGGGTCTAGGGGGAGACTTAGACTAAAGTCGAGGTTAAATCCTCGTCTCAGGCAAGTTACTGCGATCTGTCAGCCATGATATGCTATGAGTATCTTAGGAAACTCATTGAAAAGGATGGATGTCATGCTACGGGATTACGCAGATCGACACCCTCGGGCAAGAGCGGCATTGCTTAGCGCTGTATGCTTTTTGCTGGCCTGTATCATCGGTTATCTGGCACCTCAAGGAACAGACGGAATGAATGTAAGTACCCGACCTGCAGACCAGTCAACTTCAAATGCGATTCAGACAGACCATAGCATTTATTTTCAGTCACAGCATGTAGCCCCTTCGCAGACCTACTACATGTCGAGTCGTACATACAGATAGCTGCTTGCAAGTAGAGTGGTCCAAGCCAGCAATAGAAAAAAGCTTTCCCGAACCGTCGGGAGAGCTTTTTTTTTCGAATATAATTGAATTTATAAGTTTTAGCGAAGCTGAGCAAATTCGATATCGTAAGAAAACTTCAGCCAAACGCGGTCTATCTTCTGTGGAAGTACGTCGAAAGACGTTTTTTTTGCGTGACATCTTTAATATCCTTAACGACTGGAAGAGGGGGCCTCCGCCTGCAGACTCTCTTGCATAACGGAACGCCAGCCGGTATAGGTGCGCCAGGCTTCTCCGTTCTCCAACAGGAGCTTGCAGGTATAGATTCCTTCCTCAATAGAATCCACACGGCCAGCGACATGCAAGCGGACTGCTCCATTTAGCAATACCTGATTCATGAATGCCATGTGACCTTCACCACGCAGGACCTCTTCAGTAACTCGAATCTGGGCAGCAGGAGTCCAGGTCATCTCTGGCAGCTCAGCCTCCAGACCGAACATTTCCGGATCAATGACCTCCATGGTTGTATGACCAGCATCCAACCGGTAAGTGCGGGTAGGTCTATTAATGTGAAGATCCTCCGAACCCTCAACGCCCTGAATAATCAATGCACTTTGGTAATTCAAGCGATTCAGGAGCTTGGCAGTTCGTTCGAATACCGTATTATGGAAAACACCGAACACGATGTATGGTGAATGGTTGTAGTCCACCAGCTTTTCCATGGTATTCAGTACAGTACGTAGTCCCAGTTCCACACGAATGGAGCGAAGCCTTTTGAGCGGTTGGCACCATGCCTCGGCATGCATATAGGTCACTCCTGAAGTTACCGCTGCTCTGGCCATGAGCTCGTTAGCCGCCTGTTCAGGATGAATCCCCAGCTCCTTCAGGAGTATTGACAATGTAATGCCCCATTTTGGAGGGAGCGGAGAGGTTCCGTGAAGTGTGACTGGTAAGCCCGCTGCTGCAAGCAGAAACGCTGTTGGAAAAGTGGCAATGAAGGACGAGACTCTACCGTCGTAGGGGCCAGCAAAATCAATGCCTTGCTGCAGTGCAGGTCGCTGAGCATACTTGCGGCAGGTTAGCACGAATGCCTCAAGCTCCTCAACGCTCTCCATCTTGATGCGTTCCGCAGCAAGGAAGGCACCGATCTGTGCAGGTGTGGCTGTGCCGCCAAGAATATGCTCTGCGGCCTGCAAGGCTTCTTCGTAGGTGAGGTCACGGGCTCCGCGTTTGCCACGTCCAACCTCCTTCAAGACATCGATCATATTCATCGTCAATTCTCCTTCTCGGATTACTATGCTCTGAGCATTTCGTGCGCTTTGACAATAGAGATTGCTACATCGACAATACGCTTGCGATCATTCATGGCCTTCTTGCGCAGGACATCATAGGCTTCGGCCTCGGGTATGCCGTTAATTTGTCCAAGTATCCCCTTAGCTTTATCAATCCATTTCCGCTCCTCCAGACGTGCGTGCAGTTGCTCCCGTTCGCTATGCCAGTGCTGGCGCTCGAAGAATCGCTTTTCTCCAAAATGCAGTGACCAGTGAAGCTCCTGCTCCGTCATAGATGGGGTAAGCACTCCGTCAATGGATACATTTACTTCGCAATCCTGCAGCGACGACTGGGCCGTCTCGGTACTGCACCACCAGAAGATAGGTAAGGACCTCTGCTTGACGAGGGTATTTCCCCATGTCTCTATTGAAGAGAGTGGCAGGTGTAGGATCATGGCATCCGCATGCTGGATGGACTCACGAACGATAGCCTCGCTACCGGAAGGATGCACCTGATAACCGTAGGATAACATGATGGATTCAGGATGATATTTGGAAAGATTCTCCGGCGGTTGGGCGTCAATAATAAGAAAAGAACGCATGCTGGGAATTTCCCTCCTGTAGTATCGGGTTATATAAGCTAACATATGATTGCTTGCTAACGAGCAGGTTTCGCATCAGTAGTGGTGTCTTTTCGTACATTTTGGAGGTGTTTTAACAAAAAAGCAATCATTTTTTTCTGAAAATGTGATTTTTATTGCCTCTTTTTACCTTATTCTTCTGTTACTTTATAGGTTAAACACTTTTTGCGTAAAGATAGTTGACATCATCGTGGATTCCTTTTATATTAAAGTTAATATTACCTTAACTTACAAGGTCATTAATCTGATGGATACAACGGCGTATCTGTCTGGAAGCGGCAATGAAGCCCGTCTTCGTGTAGCATAGAGCGATGTCTCTTTGCGCATGAGCGGGCTTTTTCTGTTTCCGTGCTGCCATAAGGCTTGAAGCTCGCAGAAGGGGGATATGTAGGATGGGAAATGCAAAGAAACTGGTACTGATCGGAAATGGAATGGCAGGTATACGAACAATAGAACATTTGCTGAAGCTTGCTCCTGATGCGTATGAGATCATTGTTTTTGGAGAGGAGCCGCACCCGAATTACAACCGCATTATGCTGTCGACGGTCCTGGCGGGAGGCTCGGATATTCGCGATATCGTCATTAATGATTGGGATTGGTATGAAGAAAACGGGATTCACCTTCACACAGGGGATCCAGTCCAGCACATTGATCCTGCGAATAAAGTGGTGAGATCTCTCAAGGGTGTGGAGGTAGCTTATGATGTGCTGCTTATTGCCACAGGCTCCAATGCCTTTATTCTACCTCTTCCTGGAGCCAATAAAGAGGGTGTCATCGGCTTCCGCAACATCCAAGATTGTCACACGATGATGGAGAGCGCCAAGAAATACAGCAAGGCAGCCGTCATCGGCGGTGGCCTGCTGGGCCTTGAAGCAGCACGGGGACTTTTGAATCTGGGGATGGATGTATCTGTCATTCATAATAGTGATGGGCTTATGGATCGCCAACTGGATAGACCGGCCTCTGTGATGCTACAGCGTGAGCTAGAGGCTCAAGGAATGAAGTTCCTGCTAAGCCACCAGACGGCAGAGATCATGGGACGCAAGCGGGCGAATGGACTTCGTTTCGCGGATGGTACCACTCTGGAAGCGGATCTGATCGTGATGGCTGTCGGGATCAAGCCCAATATTGAATTAGCCAAATCCGCAGGCCTAGATACGAACCGCGGTATTATTGTGGATGACTTCATGCATACCAGCATCCCGGATATCTATGCTGTAGGTGAATGTGCAGAGCATCGCGGGATCGCTTATGGTCTGGTAGCCCCTCTATATGAGCAAGGTGCGGTACTAGCCAAGCAGCTGGCGGGAATTGGTAGCGAGGGCTACGCAGGCTCCGTAACCTCCACCAAGCTGAAGGTATCTGGTGTCGATGTATTCTCTGCAGGCTACTATAACGATGAGCCAGGTATGAGATCGATGCGTTATCAGGACGAAATAGATGGTGTGTATAAAAAGATTGTCATCCGCGACGAGCGTCTCGTCGGAGCTGTACTGTTCGGGGATACCTCCGATGGAGCGTCCTTGTTCTCGCTGATTAAAAGTGGTGAGTCTATTACAGGCCGGGAAAAAGAGCTTTTGCTCGGATATGCGCCAGGTCAAGCGGGCAATTCAGGCTCGGCCATGCTTGAGGCCATGAGTGAGGACGAGATCATCTGCGGCTGTAATGGTGTGAGCAAGAAGGACATTGCAGACGCTGTTGCTGGCGGTTGTCGAACAGTCGGCGAGATCAAGGCTTGCACGAAGGCGTCTGCTTCCTGCGGAGGCTGTAAGCCACTAGTGGAGGGCCTCCTTCATTTATATGCGGGAGATGAGGCGACATCGGTCAAGGAAGGTATCTGTGGCTGTACCTCGCTGAGTCGGGATGAGATCGTAGACAGTATTAAAGAAATGGGTCTGATGACTGTCAAGGAAGTTATGAATGTGCTGGGATGGGAAGAGGAAGGAGGCTGCTCCAAGTGCCGTCCTGCCCTGAACTATTACCTGGGGATGCTATGGCCAGCTGAATATGTGGACGAGAAGGAATCCCGCTTCACCAATGAACGATACCATGCCAACATTCAAAAGGATGGTACGTATTCCGTAGTACCTAGAATCTATGGTGGAGTTACCTCGCCAGCTGATCTGAAGAAGATTGCAGATGTCGCTGAGAAGTATGAAGTGCCTTTGGTGAAGTTCACGGGTGGACAGCGGCTGGATTTACTTGGCGTCAAGAAGGAGGACCTGCCGAAGATTTGGGAGGAGCTGGATATGCCTTCCGGGCATGCTTATGGCAAGACCCTGAGAACGGTAAAGACCTGTGTAGGTAATACGTTCTGCCGTTTTGGCACACAGGATGCAATGGATATGGGTATTAAGCTGGAAAAGGCATTTGAACGGATGAATGCGCCAGCCAAGGTTAAGCTTGCTGTCTCCGGCTGTCCGCGTAACTGTGCAGAGGCTGCCATCAAAGACGTCGGTATTGTAGCCATTGACGGAGGCTGGGAATTGTATGTCGGCGGTAATGGGGGCATCAAGGTACGTGCAGCGGAGCTGCTATGCACCGTCAAGACAGAAACGGAAGTGCTGGAATGGTCATCGGCCTATTTGCAATATTACCGTGAGCAGGCCACCTGGAACGAGCGTACAGCCCACTGGATGGAGCGTGTCGGTATTGAAGCGGTTAAGACAGCTCTCTCGGACCCGGAGGAGCGCAAGCGCCTGCAAGGCAGACTGGATGAGACGTTAAGCTACACAAGAGATCCTTGGAAAGAGATCGTCGAGGACGGCGGACTTCGCAAGAATTTCGAACCTTTGGCTGGCCTGCAGGCTGTAACAGAGTAATATAGGAGGGGGAAAAGAGATGGAGAGCAAGATTCGTGTAGCACATCTGAGTGAGATCGACAAATTGGGTGCAAGAACCCTTCGCATAGAGGATAAAGAGGTAGCATTATTTCGCTTGCAGGATGGAAGCATCAAGGCGCTGGAGAATCACTGTCCTCACAAAGGAGGAAAGCTGTCTGAAGGGATGGTCTGTGGTCACAAGGTTCATTGTCCGTTACATGATTGGAAGATCGACCTGGCAAGCGGCAAAGTACATGAGCCGGATGTAGGAAGAGTGACTACTTTTGTCACAGAGATTGACGAACAAAGTGGGGATGTCTACATTCTGGTCAATGGAGCGTAGAAGCCTGTCGCGCTTAATGGCGGGTCAGACTGTATTAAATATGGAGCGGGCTAGTGATGGATGCGTCGCATGCGGCTGCATGAATAACGACACAAATGCCTGATATGATGTGATGAAATGATTGTGGCGCTAAAGTGTAAAAGAAGGTGAGGGCTGGCAAGGGACTGACCCCTGTTTGTGAGACAGGAGTCAATCCCCGAAGCTGGTCGCTCTTCTTTTTTTTGCCTGAATGGATTCCCGCGCTTGCAACGACACTACACTCACCATTGCTCTGGTTATAGCACTGGCAGAAGGAACAAACTTACTATTATAATATTAATTCATTTATAGCTATTAACCTGTACTGGAGGAAGTCAGTTGAGAGGAACCCAAATCTATCTTAGACCGCTGGATCAAGAGGATGTTCATCAGAGTCTTAGGTTGCAGACTGATAATCGCACATTTTTTGAGAAGTATGCTGTGTCCCGCGAGGAGACTTTCTATACCCTCAAAGGTCAGGCAAACCTGATTGCACAGAAGCAGTTGGATGCCCAGAAGGATGAAGGCTATTACTTTGGTATCTTTACCAATACAGACGATGTACTGATTGGCACGATCCAACTATTTCATGTTAATCGTGGCTCTCTTCATAAAGCGACCATGGGATACCTTTTAGATAAGGAGCATAACGGTAAAGGCTATGCTACGGAAGCCGTGAACTTAGTGGTTCAGTATGCGTTTGGAGATTTGGATCTTCATTGTATTGAAGCAGGTGCAATGCCTCATAATGCTGGCTCGTTAAGAGTGCTTGAGAAGGCAGGCTTCCAGCAAGCGGGTCTGGCTCGAAAAAATGTGATGATTGCTGGCAAGTGGGAGGAACACATTATGCTGTCCATAATGAAGCCTCAAGATTAGCCATGCATTCATTATTACAGGGATTCCAAGAGTGATTGGAATCGAATGCTGCAAAATGCTGATATAGCTATTATTGCAATAAAAGGGACTTACCCCGGACGAATGAATCGTCTGGGATAAGTCCCTTGAACTTCATCTCTGTTTACGCAGTCTCGCCCGCCCGCTTGGTGCTCAAGGACAGCCAGGTATAGCGCCACTTGACCTGCATGACGAGCAGCAGGATCAGGGCCAGCACAGCAACCATACCGATCGTAATAAAGCCGAGAGAGTAGGAGCCTGTAGCCTTATACATATTGCCGAGTATTAATGGTAGCGCGTATCCGCCGAGACCGCCTGCTGCACCAACAATGCCTGTCATTAATCCAATTTCATTAGAGAAACGCTGTGGCACGAGTTGGAATACGGAGCCGTTACCAGCACCCAGGCACATCATGCCGATGAACAGAAGGGCAACGACTACAGGCAGTGATGGCAGGAAGGATACACCTACCAGCATGAGTGCCGCACCTCCGTAAAGCATTGTAAGTACCTTGATGCCGCCGAAGCGATCTGACAGATAACCACCTACTGGTCGGAAAAAGCTGCCTGCGATAATACATATGGTTGCGATATCAGCAGCTTGAATAGCGGACAGGCCATATTGCACGTTGAAGAAAATAGTAAGATAATTCGCCAAGCCTACGAACCCACCAAACGTTACGCAATAGAGTAGACAGAATACCCAGGCATCCCCTTGGCTCAGCACCTTGGCATAATGGCTTAGACGCTTGGGTGCAGGGCGATTGGGGCTATTGGAGGCCAAGATGGAGAACAGGATAAAGACGATGAACATCGGAATTGCAGCCAGGCCGAACACGATCTTCCAGCTTCCGAAGTGCTCAGCGATCCGATTGGCGAACAGGGTCGCGAGGACTGTACCGCTGTTGCCTGCACCGGCAATCCCCATGGCCAATCCCTGATGCTCTTTAGGATACCACTGACTTGCAAGCGGCAGGGCGGCTGCAAAGGAAGCGCCAGCTACGCCGAGCAGCAGCGCTACAACATAGAGCTGATCCAGCGAATCGACCCATAGCCATCCCAGTAACAAAGGAATAAAGGTCGTGGCCATTCCCAGTTGCCCCGTTAGCTTTGGGCCGATGTAATCGGATAGAAAGCCGAGCAACAGACGTAATATGGAGCCGCCTAGCACTGGGAGAGCTACCAGGTTGGCTTTTTGCACCGGGTCCATAGGATAATCGAGGGCAATGAGTACGCTAAGTGGCCCGATCATGCCCCAGATCATGAAGCTGATGTCGAAATACAAGAATGAACTTAATAGGGTAGGCTTGTGCCCGCTTTTCCAAAAACTCGTCTTATCCATCTAACCACTCCTCTGTATAGCCTGCTCAACCCAAAAAGAGGCCGCAACTTGTCCTGATGACATAAGTTGGCGGCCTCTTTGCCGACACGAAATAGCACGTCATTGTGCCTTCGCTGGATGAACATGTAGCCATGTTATTTTGATTCAAATTATAAAAACTAAAATATTAAATGTCAATATTCATGACACATAATTTTATAAAAACCTGTATTTTCGTTTTTAAACCTTTTTTGATGTTAATTTTGTTGACTTATCTAAAATTGCAGATTATATTAGAACTAATATGAGCAGCACAACGAGGTGCTGCGTGTAATCGGCAATGGGGCCCTTTTCTTTTAATGGAAAAGGGCTTTTTCTGTCTACAGGAGAGGGAACGTTCACCAAGAGGCTTTTGCGCTGCAGGTGAACGATTGAGTTAGGTTTTCTGACTTTGATGAATGAGAGCTATTAATACAAGCTGGGAGCTGGAAGTGGGGAGTGCCATGGAGAGAACTAGACTACTCATCATTGGTAACGGAATGGCTGGAATCAAATGCGTAGAAGAGATTATACAGCTCGCACCAGACCAATTCGATATTACGGTCATTGGGGATGAGCAGCAGCCCAACTATAACCGGATTATGCTATCCAAAATGCTGCAAGGCGGGGCTGAGCTGAATGATATCATTCTAAACGATTATAGCTGGTATGCAGAGCATGGCATTGAGCTGATTACGGGGGAACGGGTTATTGATATTGATCCGCATGCCCGAACTGTCTTGACGACTGCAGGGACTTGTCGTACGTACGAGCGCTTAATCATAGCTACCGGCTCATCCTCTTTCATTCCGGTGCTTCCGGGTGTGGACCTGGAGGGTGTGATTTCATTTCGAAATATTGAGGATTGCAGCAGAATGGTGGAATATTCCCAGCGCTATAAGAAGGCAGTTGTCATTGGTGGCGGACTATTGGGGCTTGAGGCTGCGCGCGGGCTGTTGCACCTGGGAATGGAGGTCGTTGTTGTGCACAACACCTCATATCTGATGAACCGGCAGCTGGATGAGCCAGCCGCCAGGATGCTGCAGGCGGAGCTGGAAGGCCAAGGTATGCAATTTCGTTTATCAGCGGATACGAAGAGAATTAAGGGCAAGAAGCAGGTTACTGGCCTCGAATTCGCAGATGGCACTGAGCTGAAGGCGGATATTGTGGTGATGGCCATCGGTATACGCCCTAATGTTGCGCTAGCCAAAAACTGTGGACTACAGATGGGGCGAGCGATCGTGGTGGATGACTATATGCGAACGAGCCAGCCTCATATCTACGCTGTAGGGGAGTGCGCAGAGCATCGCGGAATTACCTACGGTCTGGTTGCACCATTATACGAGCAGGCCAAAGCGCTCGCTGCACATCTGTGCGGACAAGAGCATGAGGGGTACCGAGGTTCCATTCCGTATTCAAAGCTAAAGGTTTCGGGAGTCGATGTATTCTCGGTCGGCAATCTGAGCGAGCCCGGAACAGACACTGTTATCCAGCAATATGATGGCATTCGTCGCACTTACAAGCGGATAACAGCCAAGAATGGTGTCGTGCATAGTGCTGTGCTATTCGGCGATACGATGGAAGGAACGACTTTGGTAGGCATGGTGCGCAGCAGCGCTTCTGTCAGCGAATTAGCGGCAATGACAGCTGCTCGGGCGGATACGGGAAACGATGGCTCCTTGAGCCTGGTGGCTTCCATGCCAGATCAGGAGACCGTCTGCGCATGTAACGCTGTGAGTAAGCGAACCATCATGAATACGATTCGTGAGCATAATCTGCAGTCGGCGGACGAAGTCAGAGCACATACCAAAGCCTCCGGCTCCTGTGGCGGATGTCTCAATATCGTCAAGGCGTTGGTACAGTACGCTCATACCGATGTGGGAAACACTAGCCAGGCTGCTGCTTCGCCAGTCCAGAGGAAGGCGCCACTATGTGAATGCACTGATCTGACTCACGCTTCCTTGCGTAGCCACTTGGGCGAGCTGTGCGAATCTGATTCAGGGCTGACGGCTGTAGCGGCTATGGCTAGGCTTGGGTGGCGGTCACCGGCTGGCTGTGGGCTCTGCATGCCTGCAATTGAATATTACATTGACATTTTGCATGAAAAACAAGGATTACAGCAGACCCACAATGAATCGGCTCATCAGGAACTGACCCCTTCAGGCAACAGCTTGTATGTGATGAGTCATTCTGCTGACCCTATGTCGGGAGCATTGGCTGAACAGGGGAGAAGACTAGCGAGTCGGCTCTCGGAGAGCTGGAGCGGTATAGTTTTTCCAACTAGGGTCAACGCTGTCGTCAATACTATCAACGATCCCTTTCTGGTCCTGCACGTACAATCGATTGGACTGATGCGAAGTCCCATAGGCTGGGAAGTCTATGCTGGTGGTCATTCACACTCGCCAATCTGTGAGGCGCAGCTTGTCGGGATGGAAGAGGATGAGGAGCATGCGCTTCAGCTTCTAATGGCATGCTTGCAGCTCTACAGACATACCAGCGAGTATGATGAACGAATGTCTGAGTGGCTAGAGCGGATAGGACTCACCACGGTGCGTGAGCAGTTGTTGGATCTGGAGCAGAGAGCAAGCTTATTGGACTTGATCCAACGCCGTGTGAGAGTACCACTTGAGCAAACCTAGAGAAAAAGAAAACAAGATAGAGGGCAGCTAGACCTAGGGAGGCAACGAGCATTATTCATCTTAGATGGCAATGAGCATAATTCATCCTAAATAGAAATGGGGAAAAGGGATGCTAACTACATTGACGCAATGTCCTTTTTGCAGTGTACAATGCAAGGCTGATATACGGCTGGAGGAGGGAACTCCACAGGGTAGCAAGTCGTTCGTTGTCCAAGGAGCTCCTAACGCGGCTTCCCAAGGAAGATTATGTGTCAAAGGGCAAAATGCCCATCAGCATGCACAGGGGCGCGATCGCCTGAAGCAGCCGCTGATCCGAAAACATGGCGAGCTTACCCCTGCTAGCTGGGCGGAGGCGCTGAGTCTGGTAGCTGCGCAATTCAAGCAGACTACATCCCGATATGGCCAGAATGCTATCGGCGTATATGGGGGTGGCTCATTGACCAACGAGACGGCCTATATGCTGGGTAAGTTCGCTAGGGTGGCGCTTGGCACTAGATATATAGATTATAATGGTCGCTTTTGCATGTCAGCAGCAGCTTCGGCAGGCGTCAAGACGTTCGGCATGGATCGAGGGATGACCTGCCGCCTGTCTGATATTGCCGCCGCTTCTTGTATTATTCTGGCGGGTACCAACATAGCGGAATGCCAGCCTACGCTAATGCCGTATTTTCTCCAAGCCAAGGAGAAGGGGACGAAGATCATTGTCATCGACCCAAGATATACAGCTACGGCTGCCCTCGCAGATATTCACCTGCCAATCAAGCCGGGCACGGATGCTATTCTGGCTGCTATGTTCATGAAGATCATCGTGTCTGAGGGACTGGTTGATGAGGATTTTGTTGCTAGTCGGACGGAAGGCTATGCAGAGCTGCAAGCTGAGCTAGCTGGGCTTGATCTGGCCGAGATGGCTGATCGTTGTGGGCTTGCGCTTGAGCAGGTGCGTACAGCCGCCATCATGTACGGCGATGCTCCGACAGGGATTATATTCACAGCGCGAGGAGTAGAGCAGCAGACAGACGGTCATCTGGCTGTGAGGGGACTGCTGAACCTCGTGCTTGCTACAGGCAAGATTGGACGCGAGGGCTGTGGTTATGGAGCGGTGACCGGACAAGGCAATGGGCAGGGCGGAAGAGAGCATGGACAGAAGGCAGACCAGCTGCCAGGTTACAGATCCATTGAGAACGATGCGGATCGAGCTTATATTGCTTCTGTATGGGGAATACAACCGGAGGATCTGCCGCGCCAAGGTGTATCTGCTTATGAACTACTTGAACGGATGAATTCGCAGGAGATACGTACGCTGTTCATTATGGGCTCCAATCCTGTCGTCTCCAGTCCGCATGCAGATCGAGTGGAAGAGGGCTTGAAGAAGCTGGATTGCCTCATCGTTGCAGATATGTACCTATCCGAGACTGCGCGGATGGCAGATGTAGTACTGCCGGTGACGTCCTATCTGGAGAACACAGGAACCATGACGAATCTGGAGGGACGTGTGCTTCTGCGTGAGGCCGTTCAGCCACCTCCAGGTGAAGCTTGGCATGATTGGATGATTCTGCGGGAGTTGGCACGGAGCCTAAGCAAGGAGCAATACTTCCAGTATACGTCGGCTGAAGAAATATTCGAAGAGCTGCGAATTGCGAGCAAAGGCGGAACAGCAGATTATTATGGAATAACCTATGAACGTCTGAGACAAGAGGGAGGAATTTACTGGCCCTGTCCCGCAGAGGAACATCCGGGTACAGGCATGCTATTTGCAGAGCGATTCGCTCATGCAGATGGAAAAGCGGTCTTCGCACCGTTCCAGCTTCCTCAGCAGACAGAATTCCCGGATGGAGAGTATCCGTTGACCTTAACTAATGGAAGGGTGCTGGCTCATTATCTGACGGGTGTACAGACCCGTCGCAGCCCTGCACTGGCTGCCAGACAGCTGCATAATTTCGTGGAAATTCATCCACAGACAGCTCAGCAGTACCGGATTAGGGAAGGTGAATGGGTAGAGATATCATCCCGGCGGGGCAGCTTCACTGTGCGCAGTAAGTACAGTGCTGCGATTCGCCCAGATACGATCTTCGTCCCCATGCACTGGGGCGGCATTCAGAATGTGAACAAGGCTACGAATCCGGCGCTGGACCCATTTTGCAAAATGCCAGGCTTCAAAACGGCCGCTGTTCGCATACGGACAGCAACTTTGGACTAACCGAACTGTTGAGCAGCATGCAGGGAAGTATGATCTACAGGAATGTACTGAATTACGTGGAGTGTCGACAGATCAGAGGATGCAGATGTGAAAAGGCAAGTATCCGTAGTATTTATACGGATGCTTGCCTTCTTATATGCATGCTGGACAGGATCTTTGCATCATGGGACTTCATCTCTTTAGGAGCTTTAAACTGCCTACAAAATGTTAATTTTTATTAATTTGTGATTGACAGTATGAAAAGATATAAAGTAACATTGTTTTCATTATTGTGTGAAATCTTTCGGAAATAAGGAGAGAATTATGGACTTTAAATCGAGTTTTTCAGAAATCCACGCTATTTCTCGAACAATATTCCAAAATCCAGAGCTTGGCTATAAGGAATTTCAGACCAATAAACTGGTAAAGGATTTTCTTCAGCGGGTGAACCCGGATATTGAGCTGGAGAGCTTCAGCACCACAGGGCTCAAGACTACTCTCGGCACCGGCAAGTCGCTAAATATTGCGTTCATTGCCGAGCTGGATGCTGTCTATGCACCCTCGCATTGGCAGGCCGATCCGGCAACAGGTGCGGCTCATAACTGTGGGCACTACACCCAGGTTGCCATCGCCCTTGCTCTCTATCAATACTACTACAACACCAAAGCCTATGAAGCGCTGGATTATGCGCTCACCTTTGTCTTCGTGCCTGCGGAAGAGTATCTGGACCTGGCCTATCGGGATCAGTTGCTTGAGGAAGGCAAGATCTCCTATTATGGCGGCAAGCCGGAAGCGATGAAGCTCGGCGTCTTCGATGATATTGATATTGGAATTTGCGTGCACGCTATGGGTGGGGAATTCGAGCGCAGAACAATTGAGATTAATTGTGACCTCGCTGGCTTTTTGTATAAAAAATATACTTTCAAAGGACAAGCCTCGCATGCAGGCTTCGATCCCTTCAGTGGTAAGAATGCCTACAGCATGTCAACGTTGTTCAATGTAGCGCTTGGTCTGGCTCGCCAGCAGCTGCGCGATACGGAGAAGATTCGAATGAACCCGATTGTATTGCAGTCCGATATGTCTACGAATGTAATCCCTAATCATATCACTGTCGGTAGTGATCTCCGTACCCAAACAGTAGATTACATGAAGCTAGCTGCTAAGACGATGGACAAGGCTGCTTTGGGAAGTGCACTGGCTCTTCAGGGTGAGGTAGACATTGCTACTCAAATGGGGTATTTGCCATTTGTGCAGGATCGTTATCTGTCCGAATTCGTGCGAGAGGCCTTCCTTGCCAACGATGAAATCGAGGATATCTACAATAATAACGCAATCAGTGCCGCAGGAGACATTGGTGATCTTGCCTACATGATGCCATGTATTCAGATCGGCTACAGTGGCTTCACGGGGACGATCCATGGGGATGATTTCAAGGACATTGACCCGGAGTTCATCTATGAAGTGTTCCCAAGATTTCTGACGCAGGTGTTGGAGCGAATGAGCGGTAGCATCGACCGCAGTCGGTTGTATCGGAGAAGCTTTGCTTCCTATGAGCAGCTGCTAGCATCCATTGTTGAGACTCCTTAGCCCAAGGTTTGAATAATCCGACGGTATATATAACGGCAGTACTGACATGTAATGCATGGTGAATGGTAAGGTGAGCTGACACAGATCAGAACATAAGACTAGAAATGAGGTTAGCCTGAACTATGACTAAAACGAAATCCTATATTTATCTGCTTGCTTTCGCACTGTTAATCATTACTGTGGCAGAGTTCATTGGTATCCAATCCATACCCGTAGGTAATATCCGCATTAGTCTGCTTCCACTTGTATTCGCTATTCTGATCACGATGGTGCTGGGCATTCCCGCTCTGCGCAAAGGTATCATGACCAAAATTTACAGCAAGACGAATGTGAACTTCGCCAGTAAGTACTTGATATTTATTATGCTTCCGCTAATGGCTCGTTATGGGGCTGATGTAGCGCCGAAGCTGGATCAGATCCTGGAGGTAGGTTGGGTGTTCCTGCTTCAGGAGATTGGCAACCTCGGAACGATACTGCTCGGGCTGCCTGTCGCTATTCTGCTAGGATTGAGAAGAGAGGCCATCGGGTCAACACTGGGACTTGGACGCGAAGGAGAGCTGGCTTATATTTCTGAAAAGTATACACTGGATTCGCCTGAAGGACGAGGTGTATTGTCTCTCTATATTATAGGTACATTGTTTGGCACGCTGTTCTTCAGTATTATTGCTCCGGTCTTGCATGCATTGGGCTTCTCTATTGAAGCGCTAGCCATGTCTGCAGGCGTTGGCTCGGCCAGCATGATGACAGGGGCATCCTCGGCTCTGATTGCGATCAACCCGGAGATGACGGAGACGATCAATGGCTACGCAGCAGCAAGCCAATTGCTTACCAGTTTCCTGGGCACCTATACCATGGTCTTCCTGGCAGTTCCTCTGCAGCGCTTCATGTACAAATTCATGGTAAGAGGTGATCGTTAATGAATCCGGTAATTCATAAATATGGTAAATATGCGTTGATCATGCTGCTAAGCGTAAGTCTTATTCTCTTCACGGAGCAGGTCAAATTCTGGCGTGCGGGCGAGGGTAACCATGTTGGTCTTGGAACGGTATCCGGCTTGGCTGTGCTGTGGCTGTTCTCATTCATTGGAATTCTGATTGCTGAGGTGATGAAGAAGCAGCCGATCAAGTTCCTGGCGGAATTCCCGGTGCTGGGCTGGGTAGCCATTACCTCCCTGGTATGCTGTCTTGTCTCAGACGTGTTCATTACAGCCATTGCGAATGTCAATTTCCTATCTATTACAACCCCGATCCTTACCTTTGCGGGTATTTCAGTGGCCGACAGGCTGGTGGATCTTCGAAAGACGTCCTGGAAAATTGCCATTGTAGCTGTATTCGTCTTCACTGGCACGTATTTGGGAAGTGCAGTCATCTCGGAAATTGGTTTGTCACTGGCTGGAAGATAAATTATAACTGATTTCATAAGCCCGCTGATCCAGAATATTGGACAGCGGGCTTTTTTACTTCACGTGGTACCATGAAACATCACTTTCCATTATGAATCACAATAACAGTCATAGAAAATAATTATGACTTATATTGGGGTAATAATGTTGCATATAAAATATATATGACGTATTATATGAATCAATAAAGCAATAAGTTGGTAAATCACCTTCTGACTGGCATCATAATAGACCTCATGAAGGAGGCGGGCGGCGGGATAATGATAACGGTGCTGAACAGATATAGCGGTCAGCGACACGATGTGGATTCCGGGACCTGCACAGCCTGCATGGAACGGAAGCGGAGGGATTGACGATCGAACTAACACCAAGACAAATGGATATTGTAAACATTGTACAAAAGCATGCACCGATTACTGGTGAGCAGATTGCAGAAATGCTGAATGTCAGTCGGCCCACCCTGCGGACAGACCTCTCCAAGCTGGTAATCTTGAATTATATTGATGCCAAGCCCAAGGTAGGCTACTTTCTCGGCAAGCGTGGCACACAGAACCGGGATGAGAAATTCCGCCTTCTGCAAATGAAGGTAGGAGACATTCATAGCGTACCCGTGATTGTCCGGGAGACGACGACGATTCAGGATGCCGTAGTATCTCTTTTTCTGGCGAATGTCGGGAATCTGATCGTTACCGATGAGCACGGACATCTGGCAGGTGTAGCGTCGCGGAAGGATTTTCTGAAGGTCACACTCGGTAATCCTACAGCAGGTACCATTCCGGTGAGTATGATTATGACCAGGCAACCGAATGTGGTCACAGTATCTCCGGAAGACACCATTATGGACGCAGCTCGCAAGATTATTTCTCATCAGATTGACAGTCTTCCAGTCGTCATTCCGGTAGAGTCAGACTCGCCTGGGGAGCAATGGAAGGTTGTGGGTCGCATTACCAAGACGAATATCATTAAAATGTTGCTGGATATGGTAGCAGAGGAATAGTGGGAGGAATGGGATGGTTCAGTCTTCAAGTCACTTTATAGCGGTATGCTCAGACTCGATTGGCGAGACAGCCGAGGCGGTAGTGCTGGCTACGATGAGACAGTTCGAGCTGCCGAACACAGAGATCAAACGATATATGAATGTAAGAGATGAAGAGGAATTGACCCAGATGATGGAGGAGGTCGCAAGGCGTGGTGGATTTGTGGCCTATACACTGGTCCAGCCCGAGCTGCGAGAGCTCATCAAGGAGGAAGCGGTCAGACTGAATGTGCGGGCTGTGGATGTGATGGGGCCGATGATGCAAGCGATGGCTGATACCTTCAACAATGATCCCAAAGAGAAGCCGGGTCTGCTCCATCGACTGGATGATACGTATTTTCGGCGAGTGGAAGCGATTGACTTCGCAGTACAATACGACGATGGCAAGGATGTAAGCGCAATACAAAGAGCGGATATCATATTGCTGGGTGTCTCGCGCATATCCAAGACACCACTCTCGATGTTTTTGGCACACAAGGGCTTCAAGACGGTGAACTTCCCGCTCGTTCCAGAGCTGACGGCACCTGCGCAGCTATGGGAGGCATTACCTGGTAAAATATTCGGCTTGACGATCAAGCCAGAGGATCTGCTGAAGATTCGCAGTGAGCGCTTGAAGGTCATGGGACTGCCGCATAATGTGCAGTACGCCACACTGGAGCGCATTCAGGAGGAAATTGATTACGCCATGAAGCTCTTCGCCGAGCTCGGCTGCCCGGTTATTGACGTGACAGATAAAGCGATTGAAGAGACTGCGGGACTTATTACTAAAGAGCTGTAACGCTAATTAACGCTTGCTTACAAATGAAACAAGAAGCGTATATATGGAGGGATGATGGTTATGGAAAGTCAATTGGCCTTGGAGTTGGTACGTATTACAGAAGCGGCTGCTTTGGAATCCGCCAGATGGACAGGTCGCGGTGACAAGCATAGTGCAGATGATGCCGCTACCGTAGCCATTCGAACTCATTTTAATTCAGTATCCATGGATGGCACCGTCGTCATTGGCGAAGGTGAGATGGATGAAGCCCCCATGCTGTATATCGGTGAAAAAGTGGGTAACCGGAAGGGGCCCAAAATCGATATTGCTGTAGATCCATTGGAAGGCACAGAGACGGTGGCTAACGGGCTGAATAATGCCCTGTCCGTCATTGCCGCTGCTCCAGCGGGCAGCTTGCTGCACGCTCCCGATATCTATATGCAGAAGCTGGCTGTGGGACCGGAGCTGGCTGGCAAGCTCTCATTGGATGATTCCATGGAAGATACCTTGATTAAGGCATCACGTATTCTAGATAAGTCCCTGTCTGACCTCACAGTCTCCATCCTGGACCGTACCCGTCATGAGCATCTGATTAGTGTCCTGCGTAGAGCAGGTGTGCGTATCAAATTGCTCGGTCATGGGGATGTTATGGCTGCCATTGACACCTGCACAGATAGCGGTGTGGATATGTATGTGGGGTCCGGCGGTGCCCCGGAAGGCGTTCTGGCGGCAGCTGCCCTGAAATGCATGGGTGGTGAAATTCAGGGGCGCTTGCTTCCCGAAAACGATGAGGATGTGGCCCGTTGCATTCGGATGGGCTTGCAGCACCCAGATGCACTGCTGAGTATGGATGCAATGGTCGGTGATCAGGGCGTGCTGTTCGTAGCCACGGGAGTAACTCCTGGCGATTTCCTGCCAGGTGTGAAGTACCTGCCGCGCAATCAGGCTGAGACGCATTCGGTGGTCATGTATTCCGAGACGAAGACAGTCCGGTTCGTGCGCAGCATGCACCGTTTGCCGCTACTGCAAAGTGATCTGGCCGCTGCAGTCTCCTATTAATTCTATGAAGTTAGATTGTAGTTCGGTATTATCCGTATTTTAATCCAGCAGGATTGGAATGTGGTTAATATAGCTTTGACTTTATTGCCATTGTGTAATACTCCGTACTTGGCGTACTTGGGCAGCCTGCTCGGGTACGCTCTTTTTGTATCTATAATGATGAGAGGGGTTCTTTAATTCCTCCTGGTCATGTAAGGTATAGCTGATTATATGCTGTATAGTGGGTGTTCCTAAGCAGTTGTTTGTAAGAATATTACTAATTTGGACGTATGAATTTAGCTGTGCTAGACTATTAGAATTACATGGAAAGGAAACTCAAACGAATGACAAACAAAGTTACGAAGATTATGGGCGCAACTCTATTGTCTATTTCACTTATTGCTGGAGTTAGTAGTACTGTGTCGGCAAATGACATTTTAGTATCCAAAGAAGAAAATGAAATCATTAAAGATAACCCTTCAATCAAGGATTCACTAACATGGGAATTGAAGGGGAATGTAATGGACCCTACGAATACCTATTCTGTGACTGCTGGATATCCAAATATAAAACTGTATGCAAAAAATACAGGAGCCGCACCCTATAGAGTTGAGGTGCAGCACATCAGCAAGAAAAGGGTTATTTTTAATGAGACCGTTGCAGTAGGTAAGACTGTAGAAGTCATAAATAATGACAGTAATCCACTCGTTCCCTCAGGCACTTATTTAATAACTATTTATGGTGGAGCAGGCCTCCCCAAAGGAGAACTTGTTCTTGAAAGCTCCAACACGAAATGGCCTTTAAAAAAAGAAACACGATAGCAGCGATAATAACGTGCCGTACAGATTCAACTTTTCAATTCCAGTTCTCGCCTTTTAGCGAGGGCTTTTTTGTAGTCAGCATGAACAAGGTTCTAATTGGCCCCAAAACTTGAAAAATATTATGCGTGTTGATGACTATATCTCTAGTCTATCAGGGTAGCAGCCATACGATGAGCGGAGCTAGCATTGAGCCGAACACTGCGCTGAGCGTAAGTGCAACTGTGCTCGTAGAGACCACAACCGGGCCGAATTCTACCGCTTTGCTCGTCCCAAGCGCGTGTGAAGCGGCTCCAAATCCGATGCCTAGCCCGATATCATTAGTGATTCTGAAGCATCTGAAAATCATAGGTCCGAGTACGACACCTGTAAAGCCGGCGATCATCACGAACACCGAGGTAATGGATGCATTCCCGCCTAATCCTCCGGCAATGCCCATCGCCACAGGTGTTGTGATCGACTTGGGCAGTAGGGAAATGATCAGCTCCGTGGGATAGTCCATCCATAAAGCCAACCCGATGCCGCTCAACATGCCTGTCAGAATTCCGACAGCAGTTCCTCCAAGTACAGCCCGCCATTCTTTTAGCAAAACATCCAGCTGCTTGTACATGGGATAGGCTAACGCTATAACCGCTGGGCCGAGACAATAATTGAGCCACTGTCCGCCTCTCATGAACACATCATAAGAGGTTCCCACACCCAGTAGGAGGATGATAATCAGCATAGAGCAAGTCAAGGTTGGTACGAGAATCGCCCACTTGAGCTTCCGGTACAGTGCGTTCAGCACAGTGAACAGCACCAGGATAGCTATAACTATGGCTGCTTCGAGAAGGATTTCGAGCATGTGGCAGCCTCCTCGGAATTTGACGTCAGCTTGCTGAGCCACTGTGTGGCTTTAGCGGAGAGAACCATGGTCAGCAGCGTGCTGAATATTACAATGAAGATTAGCCACTGTCCACCACCGGTGAACACGTGGAAGTAGTTCATGACCCCAACGGTGGCAGGCACCAAGAAGAGGGGAATATACTTCTGCAGAAATGTAGCTCCATGCATGACCCAATTCTCTGGAATGATGTGTAGTTTGAGTGCCACAAACAACAGTAACAGCCCGAATATGCTGCCAGGAATCGGGAGTCCGGTGAGCATCTGAAGCAGTAGCCCTGCACCGTAAAATGTAGTGAGTAGAGCAAGCTGTAAGAAAAATGAGATGATTTTCATAGTGTAGTGGAGAGTCTAACGCTCTCCATGTGCCCCCTTGCAGTCTAAAAATGTAAAGCTATCTTATCCCAACGTTATTGGTTTCTACAAGAGCCGAATTGAAAGAGTAGAAAAGTAAGCGTTGACATCAAAAATCTTATATGCTAATTTGGTGTTGTAAGCACCTAACCGAATACGGGATTGTTACTGGTAAAGCAGGCAAGACCTAAATTGTAGAGCATGGGATACGTATGTATTCTGCCAACTCTTACGATTTAGGTCTTTTTTTGTTGCTGATCACGTCCCGCAAGACCATATGACACAGCTAAGGGGGATTAAACAATGAGCAAATTTACAGAGCTCTCCAATCGTATTGTAGAGCATGTAGGTGGCGAGGAAAACGTTGTTGAGCTTTATCACTGCATGACGCGGCTTCGCTTTAAGCTAAAGGATTTCGCAAAGGCGGACAAGCAGCAGCTTGAACAGTTGGATGGAGTAATAACGGTGGTGCAAGGAAACGGGCAGTATCAGGTGGTCATTGGCAATGATGTTAATGCTGTATACAAAGAGATCATTGCACAGCATGACATCAAGGCAGCAGGAGAGGCGAAGGAAGAGGCCAAAGGTGAAAAATCCGGCAATCTGATCACACGCTTCTTCAACACCATGTCAGGGATTATGACGCCAATCGTACCGGCCTTAGCCGGGGCAGGGATGCTGAAGGCTGTGCTGGTGATTCTAAGCACGACGCTTGAGGTGCTGTCTCAGGACAGCAGTACCTACAAGATTCTGGCAGCCGCTGGCAACAGCGTATTTTATTTTCTGCCGCTGCTATTAGCCATTTCGACGGCAAGGCACTTCGGAGCGAATATGTTCGTTTCCCTGACCATCATGGGCGCCTTGCTTGAGCCGAATTTTACAGGTCTGATGAAGAGCATCGGAGATGTCACCAGCTTTATCGGCATTCCAGTCGTACTCATGTCTTATACAGGAACATTGATTCCGGCGATGCTGACCATTTGGGTCTATTCTTACCTGGAACGTTACCTTAAAAAAATCATTCCCGCCAATATCCAGATGTTCGCCGTACCGCTGCTATCTCTGATGATTATGGTGCCGCTGGCCGCCGCTGCAGTCGGTCCGGTGGGTGTATATCTCGGAAATGGGATCGCATCAGGAATTAATTATCTCAGCAGCTCCAACGGGCTCATCATGGGCGCTCTGATCGGTGGGGGCTGGACACTGCTTGTCATGTTCGGACTTCATTGGGGGATCGTCCCGGCGATGCTGAACAACCTTAGTCTGCATGGGTTCGATACGATCAAGCCGCCCTCCGCAGCAGCTACCTTTGCTTCCTCCGGCGCTGCGCTAGGAGTGTTCCTGAAGGCCAAGGACAAGAAGCTAAAAGCCTATGCCTTATCTGCTTTGATGCCGTCCATTCTGGCTGGTGTAACGGAACCGATTGTGTACGGAATTTCAGTGAAGCTGAAACGCCCATTAATTGCCCAGATTATAGGCGGTGTGATCGGTGGTGCGTTTATCGGTGCGTTCCACTCCACGGTACTTGCTTATGTATTTCCAGCTGTTACGACATTGCCTGCCTTTGCAACCGACACCTTTGTCTATTTCCTGATTGGAATCACTGCTGCCTTCGTCATTACGGCTGTACTGACTTATATATTCGGCTTTGAGGAGCAAGCAGAGGTAGCACCGTCTGATAGGAGCAAGGCAGAGACCCTGCAACAGCAAGCCTCTTCCATTCCGGTAGCAGACGCTCAAGAAACAGGCGTAGCTGCTCCAGTTAGCGGCCAGGTCATTTCTCTTCAAGAAGTCTCTGATCCGGTATTCTCTTCCGGTGCTATGGGGGACGGGGTAGCTATAATACCAGAAGAAGGAAAAATCTATGCCCCGGTCGCCGGAACCGTAACATCCATAGCCAAGAGCAAGCATGCCATTGGTATTACAGCAGACGATGGCTTCGAAATCCTGATTCATGTTGGGTTGAATACCGTTAAGCTCAAAGGAGCACCGTTCGTGCTAAAAGTAACCGAGCAGCAGCAGGTTCGCGAAGGAGAACTCCTGATGGAGTTCGATCTGGAAGCGATTCGCCAAGCAGGTCTTGAACTGACGACACCTGTCATAGTGACGAATCTGAATACATTTCACCGTGTAGAGGCGACAGCCAAGCGTCAGGTCTTGTATCGTGAGCCGCTGCTGAAGCTGCATGAATAATGACAAACTAAAAAAATGGGGGTTGAGACTGTGGATCATCGCACTAAATCACCGTTTCCGGACGGTTTTCTGTGGGGAGCGGCATCCGCCGCTTATCAGATTGAAGGAGCCTGGGATGCGGACGGAAAGGGGCCTTCCGTATGGGATACTTTCACCAAGCAGGAAGGAACGACGTTCCAAGGTTCTAATGGGGATATAGCTGTCGATCACTACCATCGCTATAAGGAAGACATTGCACTGATGGCTGAGCAAGGCCTGAAGGCTTACCGCTTCTCCGTTGCCTGGAGCCGTATTTATCCAACTGGACGGGGGGAGGTAAACGAACAGGGGCTGGCCTTCTATGATGACCTGATCAATGAACTGATTGCTCATGGCATTGAACCGATTTTAACCCTGTACCATTGGGATCTGCCGCAGGCTTTGATGGATGAGTACGGAGGATGGGAGTCGCGCCGAATTATCGAGGATTTTGATCATTATGCAGTTACGCTCTTCCGCCGTTATGGGGATCGGGTAAAGTATTGGGTATCCCTGAATGAACAGAACTATTTTGTAAGCTACGGCTATGAGACGGCACTTCATCCACCGGGCGTTCGTGATCGCAAGCGCATGTATGAAGTCAACCATATTGCGAATCTGGCTAATGCCACCGTCATTCGCTCCTTTCGTTCGTGGGTTCCTGACGGGCTGATTGGCCCGAGCTTTGCTTACAAGCCGTATTATCCCATCAATTCTGATCCAGCCAATGTGCTGGCTTATGAGAACAGCGAGGACTTGAACAATTACTTCTGGATGGATATTTACGCCTGGGGACGTTATCCGACTACGGCCTGGAGGTATCTGGAGGAGAATGGCTTGACACCGACGGTCGAGCCTGGGGATTTTGAGCTGCTGGCATCCGCCAAGCCTGATTTTATGGGCGTCAATTACTACCGTACAACCACAGTAGAGCATTATGGACTGCATAACGAGCTTGAGCTTGGGCTTAAAAATACATCTGGTGCAAAGGGCTCTACCAAGCACTCTGGTATACCCGGGCTGTACAAGACTGCGGCTAATCCCTTTGTGGAGACTACCAATTGGGACTGGGACATTGATCCGCAAGGACTGCGTATTGGCATGCGCCGCATTATGAACCGTTATCAGCTGCCAGTACTGATCACTGAGAACGGACTTGGCGAGTTCGACAAGCTGGAGCAGGGCGAGCTCGTCCGTGACGACTATCGTATCGCCTATCTTCGCAGCCATCTAGCTGCCATTCAGGATGCGATCTCGGATGGAGTAGAGGTCCTAGGCTATTGCGCATGGTCTTTCACAGATCTGTTGAGCTGGCTGAATGGGTATCAGAAGCGTTATGGTTTTGTGTATGTGGATCGGGATGAATTGGACGCTAAAGAGCTGCGCCGTATCAAGAAAGAAAGCTATTACTGGTATAAAAATGTCATTGAGAGTAACGGTGAGCAATTGTAAAGAAGGCACAGGGACAAGTACGTTCTTAGAATAATGGCCACCATCACGGCTCCTATTATTACGACTACTATAATCACGACTACTTATTGAAACGAGGTAGAAGACATGATTTCAAACACAGCATTTCCCAAGCAATTTCTATGGGGGGGCGCCATAGCCGCCAACCAGGCAGAAGGAGCTTGGAAGGAGGGTGGCAGAGGCCCATCTATTAATGATGCCTTGCGACATGGAATCGTAAATGGCGTGCTGGATGAGGAAATTGATTCAGGTGTGTACTATCCAAGTCATGAGGCCATTGACTTCTATCATCATTATAAGGAGGATGTGGCACTCTTCGCAGAAATGGGCTTCAAATGTCTGCGCACCTCGATAGCCTGGTCCCGGATTTTCCCGAAGGGGGATGAGGAGGAGCCGAATGAAGCCGGTTTGCAGTTCTACGATCAATTATTTGATGAACTGCTCCATTATGGGATCGAGCCAGTCATTACAATCTCCCACTTCGAGACGCCGCTCCACCTGGTGCGGGAATATGGAGGATGGACGAACCGGAAGCTTGTTGCCTTTTTTACTCGCTACTGCGAGGTCATCTTCAGACGTTATGGACACAAGGTAAAATACTGGATGGGCTTCAACGAAATTAACCACATGCATACGATTCCGCTGGCTGCAGGTGGTATTGAGCTACGGAACCCGGAGCATAAGCTGCAGGACATATACCAAGCCAGCCACCATCTGTTCGTGGCTAGTGCTGCGGCCACCAAGCTATTGCATGAAATCATTCCGGGTGCCCAGATGGGGTGTATGCTCTCGTTAAGCATTATCTATCCGAATTCCTGTAATCCTGATGATGTATTTGAGAGCTACGAGCTACGGCGCCGTTCACTATTCTACTCGGATGTGCTGCTGCGCGGCGCGTATCCCAAGTATGCAGAGCGAATCTTCAGAGAGCATGATATCAAGCTGGTCATGGAGCCGACAGACTTGGCATTGATCAAGGACTATCCTGCTGATTACATTGGATTTAGCTACTATCGCAGTACGACGCATAAGGCAGGCATGCCGATTTTGGGGAATACTGGTGGTATTATGGGGCTGGATAACCCGCATCTGCGAAAGACCTCATGGGGCTGGCCCATTGATCCGAAAGGACTGCGCTACGTATGTAATGAAATCTATGATCGGTACGAGAAGCCCATCTTCATCGTAGAGAACGGATTTGGTGATCGGGACGAGATTCATGCGGACGGAACGATTGTGGATGACAGTCGTATTCAGTATCTCAATAAGCACCTAATAGAGCTTCATCAGGCTATGCTGGATGGATGTGAGATCATGGGATACACCTGGTGGGGACCCATCGATATTGTCAGTGCTGGCACAGGGGAGATGAATAAGCGCTATGGCTTCATCTATGTGGACAAAGACAATGAAGGACGTGGAACGCTGCGCCGCATGAAGAAGAAGAGCTTCTACTGGTATCAGCAAGTCATCGCTACGAATGGAGAGATTCTCTTACAGGCAAAGGACGATTCAGATGAGAATAGAGCGAATACTGAACAATAATGTAATCATCGTCATGAATGAGCATCATAAGGAATCGGTCATTATGGGGAAGGGGATTGCTTTTCAGAAGAAGGCCGGTGACCATGTCGATAATGACAAGATTGAGAAGATGTTCACACTGGACAATAAGAGACTGTCAGAGAAGCTGCAGGCCTTGCTTGCGGAAATACCAATGGAGCACATGGAGGCGTCGGAGAAAATTATTAATTATGCCAAGCTCCAGTTGGGTAAAATTTTGCATGATAGCATATATGTCACCCTTACGGATCATATCAGCTTTGCGATCAAGCGCGCTTTCAAGGGGATGGACCTCAAGAATCCGCTGTTATGGGAGGTCAAGCGCTTCTATAAAGAAGAGTTTGAGGTTGGGCTAAAGGCCCTTCAAATACTGCGCCAGGATCTGGGTGTAGTGCTCTCGGAGGACGAAGCGGCACAGATTGCTCTTCATCTGGTGAATGCCGAGCTGAATGAGAACATGGGTAATATGGTTGATATTACTAAGGTCATGCATGATGTACTCAGCATCGTCCGCAAGCATTTTGCATTTGAATATGATGAAGATTCGCTCGTATATTTTCGATTCATTACACATTTGAAATTTTTCGCCCAGCGTCTGATCAACGGAACAGATGCCACCAGCACGGACAATGCACTGTTTGGGATGGTAAAGGAGCAATATAAAGAAGCCTTCGCCTGTGTGGAACGGATCAAGGTGTATATTCACAAGACATACCAGCGTGAGCTGACCAACGAAGAAATGCTGTATTTGACCATCCACATTGAGCGTGTAGTCAACCATCGCTAAATTAGAGTGTGATTTGGCATCGCAAGAATCTCTGATGCAATACAAGAAATTAAGGCTGTTCCCCAGGAAATGCGGGTCCTGCGGGAATCAGCCTTTTTTTCATAGAGAGAGGCGGTGGATTTTTGTCTACTTATTACCATAACATTAGGGTAAGATGTGCGAACAAACTGCTTATCCAGCTTACGTCGCGTGCTGACGGGATTTACATGCTTCCTGGAGTTGTAGAACTTTTAACTTACGAGGATATAAGGTATTCTGTTTATGTTGCAATTGCTGTAGGTGCTGAAGATGTAGCAGATTCAGGTACGGGAGTGCTGACTTGGATTCTTGTCACACTTGATGCATTGTACAACAAAACTAGATAACGGTAATAGATAAAAGGAGAGAATCGTATGAATGAAGTCATTAATACGCTGAAGGATCATCGTTCTATTCGTTCGTATACGAATGAGCCTGTCAGTCAGGAACAGCTGGATGCCATTATTAATGCTGCGCAAGCTGCTCCAACCTCCATTCATGGTCAACAGGTAACGGTCATTGGTGTCCAGGACGCTGAGCGTAAGGCGAAGATTGCCGAGCTCGCAGGTAATCAGAAATGGATTGCGGATGCGCCTGTATTTCTGCTGTTCTGCATGGATTTCAACAAGGCGCGGGTAGCCATGGAGATGGTAGGGGAAGAGATTGTCATTACGGACAGTGTAGAATCGACCATTGTGGGGGCGACCGATGTAGGGATTGCTCTGGGCTTTGCGATCGCTGCTGCTGAGTCGATGGGGCTTGGCATTGTTCCGATTGGCGGAGCGCGGCGGAATCCGATCGAACTGATTGAGCTGCTCGGACTGCCTCAATATGTAGTTCCTGTCTGCGGACTTGTCGTGGGTCATCCAGCGGATCGCTCAGGCTTGAAGCCTCGTCTTCCCAAGGCTACCTTCTATCATGAAGAGACGTATAATCATGAGCTCGCCCCGTGGATTGAGCAATTCAATGAACAGTATGGTCAATATCTGACGGAACGTGGAGCAGAGAAAGGACGCAACTGGTCTAATACGATTTCTGCATACTACACACGTCTGTACTACCCTCACGTGCATCATATGGTGAAGAAGCAGGGCTTTGGATTAGATCGATAACCACCAGATTCGGAGTGGAATATCCAATTTGGACTTTGTAAACCGATTGAAATATGTACGAATTGTAATCTAATGTGTGCAACCTAAGTGATGGCTTGCATAGGCTCAATATAGCGTTTGTACGTTCATATAAGAAATATCCACGATGGTCAGGGGCAGCTTCCAGTAGTAATTACTGTAGAGGCTGCTTTTTCTTGTTCTATTTAAGCATCTCAGTAGTTGACAAGAGATTCATTGTAACTGATAATTATCAAGTGATAATCATTATCATTTATGTGCGAAAATTCTATATGAAGCAAGGAGATTAGGAGAATATGAAGAAAATCTGGAGTTCATGGATCACATTAATCGCACTGGTCGTGGTGCTGGCAGGGTGTGGAGCAGCAGGTGGGAATGGAAATACCGCTACCTCCAATACCGGTACGAATGAAGGGTCTAACACTACGGCAGCTGCTGAAGGACCCATCACCCTTAAGCACAAATACGGTGAGCTTACACTAGATAAGCCTGCTGTGCGCGTGGTTGCACTGGAGTGGACGCTCACAGAAGACTTGGTTGCCTTGGGCGTACAGCCTGTTGGTAGCGCCGACAATGAAAATTACAAGCTATGGGTCTCCCCAGAGGCGGCTCTGGACAGTAGTGTAACGGATGTCGGTATGCGCTGGGAGCCGAATCTGGAGGCCATTGCTGCGCTCAAGCCTGATTTGATTCTGTCCAACTCAGACAATAATGCTGCGATCTATGAGCAATTGAAGGCGATCGCGCCGACTATGGAATTCAATTTCTATGAGGGTGACGGATACAATTATGATCGCATGGTGGATGTCTTCAATGAAATCGCCAAAGCGGTAGGGAAGACAGATGAGGCTGCAAAGGTCATCAGTGATCTGGATCAGCATTATATTGAAGCCAAGCAAAAGCTTGCTGATGCAGGAAAATCTGATCTTCATTATGTGTTAACACAGGCGTTCACTGTGCAAAATGCAGCGACACTGCGTCTTTTCGCGGATAATTCCGTAGTCGCTGGTACCCTGGCCAAGATCGGGATGATCAACGACTGGAAAGCCGAGAAGCATGAGGCGTACGGCTTTGATACGAAGGGGATTGAGGCATTGCCAGCAGTACAGGACAGTAACTTCATCTATATAACACAAAAGGATGATGATGTATTCGGGAATGCGATGAAGGATAACTCTGTCTGGAAGGAACTGAATTTTGTTAAAGAAAACCGCCTCTATGCGCTGGATGGTACCTCGTGGACCTTCGGTGGGCCGATTTCATCCAAAGTTCTGGTAGATCAGGTAGTTGGTGAGCTTACCAAATGACCGGCGGTACAGCAGAGCATTCATCACAACATGGTTGGCGAATGACAAGTATTTTTGGGGGCGGGATTCTCGCCCTCTTGCTGATTTTTTTCATCAGTCTCTGTTACGGTGAGGCAGCTATTCCCTTAGCTACAGTATGGGATGCCTTAGCTCACCGTCAACAGTCACTGGAGCATAACATGATTTGGGATTTGCGCATGCCCCGAACCGTCATTGGCTTGTTGGCAGGAGGAGCTCTTGGAGTCGCTGGAGCTTTACTGCAGACGATAACCAAGAACCCACTCGCAGCCTCGGATACATTGGGGATCAATGCAGGTGCGTATTTTAGTGTTATTTTAGGTACGGTGATGTTCCCAAGCTTGTTGCAGCATTCCCCATTCCTGTTCGCTGCGGGGGGAGGACTGCTGGCAGCCGGCATGGCCTATGTCATGAGTGGAGGTCGCTCCGCAACGCCAGTAAGACTTGCTCTGTCCGGGCTGATCGTCTCGATGGTGCTGGGCTCGTTCACTAGTGCACTACATATTTTCTTTGCATTCGAGACGCAGGGATTGTTCCTGTGGGGTGGAGGCACATTGATCCAGAATGATTGGAGCGGTGTAGCGTATGCATGGCCATGGGTTGTGGGAGTAGCTGCTCTTGTCTGGTTGCTCTCCAGACAGTTCGATGTACTCGACCTGGATGAAGCGACTTCCTCCTCGCTTGGTCAGCGTGTGAATCTGACACGGGGGATCGGTCTGCTGCTCTCTGTAATATTGGCTGCCGTGATCGTCAGCGTCATTGGTCCGATAGGGTTCGTCGGTCTGGTGGCCCCCCACCTGGTGAGGCTCAGTGGTCTCAGGTCTCACCGACTGCTGATACCAGGTACGTTCTTATGGGGCGCGGTGCTGCTGACCGCAGCAGACGTCCTGGCACGAATGATTCGCAATGGAAGTATGGAGATGCCGACAGGCGCCATGATGGCACTGATTGGTGCCCCTTGGCTAATCTGGCTTGTATTGTCTCGCATGAAGCTCGCTGCTGGTGGGAATCATCAGACCTCGATGAGTGTCGGAGGCCGCTCCAGACGTGTTCGCTACGTCGGACTCGCATGGGCGCTTGGAACAGGTACCCTGTTGCTGCTTCTGCTCAGTACGATGTTCGGAGGAACGAAGATTCCGTTCATCGATTGGTTCTATACACTGATAGGGCAAGGAGAAGGACTTCATTCTGCCATGCTTCAGCTACGGATTCCACGCACGCTCGTTGCTGCTGGAGCAGGCGCTGCACTGGCTGTCAGTGGCGTGCTGATTCAGATGGCCGTCCGCAATCCGATGGCGGATGCATCTGTGCTAGGGGTATCGTCAGGAGCGGGTCTTGGAGCATTGGCGGTGCTGGTTGCGTTTCCACAGATTCCTATTGTGCTTCTGCCGATTGCAGCCATCATTGGAGCGGGTGCGGCAGCGTTCATTATTTTCTTCCTGTCATGGAATAAGGCACTCAGTCCGTCGGTCATCATCCTATTGGGGATCGCGGTCTCGGCAATGGCTGGCGCGGGAATTCAAGCCTTGATCGTTCGTGGCTCCCTGTATGGCAGTACAGCGTATGTCTGGCTAACGGGAAGCACATATGCACGGAGCTGGGAGCAGGTCTGGACGATTGGAATTTTCCTAGCGGTGCTACTTCCAGGTGCATGGTTGCTGGCCCGCCGCTTTGATCTGCTCGTCTTTGATGACCATACGTCGACGGGACTGGGACTTTCTGTTCGCCATACCCGTCTATGGGCAATGCTGGCGGGAGTACTACTGGCCGGAGGTGCTGTGGCTTGTGTAGGGACGATTGGCTTCATTGGCCTGATTGCACCACACATCGTGCGCGTATTGATCGGACATCATGTGCGCCATTCCATCGTGTTGTCGGCATTATTGGGAGCTGTACTGCTTGTATTGGCAGATACAGTAGGGCGAACAGTCATTGCTCCCACAGAGGTACCTTCAGGCTTGCTGATTGCACTGATTGGTGCACCTTACTTCCTGTACCTGATGTATCGCAGCAATTGGCGGAAGCCTGGCAAGGGCTGAAGTTAAGCACCCGTATAGACGATAAATAGTAGATAGAAAAATAGAAAGACAGAAAGATAGTAAAGATAGTAAAGATAGTAAAGATAGTAAAGATAGTAAAGATAGTAAAGATAGTAAAGATAGTAAAGATAGAAAGATATAAGCAGCACTGGACGCTGCTCTTATATCAGGGTGAAGCTTAGCGAGAAGATATAGAATAAAGTAACACGTACACAAGCGGGTTAGGCGCATGGCGCTTCCCGCTTTTTTTTGTCATTTAAAAAGTCATGAATATGCCCATATATAGCCTCCGTTACGTCATACGTTATGCCCCAATATAAGCTATGTCTGCTCGTCTAATCTTTTGAAATATCATTTGTTTCGTTGGAAATCTGCTTGACACAGCGCTGGAAGGGTTATATATTAATGTTTGTTAATCGTAATAATTACTAATTAACAAAAGTGAATACAAATCTAATCATAAGTAGCTAACATAATTCCCCAATAAAAGGAGTAGAATCAGATGACAAATCAACGAATTCCCGTAACTGTACTAAGTGGCTATCTGGGCTCAGGCAAGACAACCGTGCTTAACCATGTGCTGAATAATCGCAAAGGCCTTAAGGTAGCCGTAATCGTTAATGATATGAGCGAGATCAATGTCGATGCTGCTCTGGTCAAAGGCGAGGCAACGCTCTCGCGTACAGAGGAGAAGCTGGTGGAGTTGTCCAACGGATGCATCTGCTGTACGCTGCGTGATGATCTAATGCAGGAGATCGAACGATTGGCGAATGAAGGGCGTTTTGATTACATCCTGATTGAATCGACAGGCATCAGCGAGCCTATTCCGGTGGCTCAGACCTTCACCTATGCCGATGAGCAGACCGGTGTTGATCTTACGCGGCTGGCCAGATTGGACTGCATGGTAACGGTAGTGGACGCCTATCGCTTCTGGCATGATTTTGCCTCTGGTCAGAGCTTACTGGATCGTGATCAGGCCGCAGGCTTGGAGGATACCCGCGAGGTTGTTGATCTGCTAATCGATCAAATTGAGACCTGTGATGTGTTGTTATTGAATAAATGTGATCTGGTAGAGGAGAACGAGCTCAACAGGCTTGAGGGAATTCTCCGGAAATTGCAGCCAGGCGCCAAAATCATCCGGACTGTGAACGGGCAAGTGGACCCTTCTGAAGTTCTGAATACGGGGTTGTTCGACTTCGAGAAGGCCAGCATGTCTGCGGGCTGGATTCAGGAGCTAGAGCAGGAGTCGCATACACCGGAGACAGAGGAATACGGAATTCGCTCCTTTGTATATCGACGTCGGAGACCATTTCACCCGTCCAGGCTGGCAGACTTCATGAATCATTGGCCTGAGGAAGTGGTGCGAGCCAAAGGACTCGTATGGGTTGCTGCGAAGGAAGATGTGGCTGCAAGTCTCAGCCAGGCCGGTCCTTCCATTCAGTTTGGGCCTGCAGGATATTGGGTTGCTGCTCTACCAGCTGCCCAGCAACAGGAGATTTTGCAATACGAGCCAGAGATAGCAGTTAGATGGGATAGCGATTGGGGCGATCGACTAACGGAGCTGGTCATGATTGGCATGGATATGGAGCAGGCCGAGTTGGAGGCAGAGCTGGATCAATGCCTCGTTCGAGAGGATGAGCTAGCTGGAGACTGGAGCAGGTTCGAGAATCCGCTGCCTTGGTTCAGTGATGCTGATGATTCCGGCGATCCACAGCTGCAGTAGCATGATGTGAGGCATGCCCCTATTACGCTTGCGGGCAATTGAAGACTCGGATGCGTCAGGGCATTCCATCAACAAGGAAAAAAAGGAGTGGCGCCAATGGCTACCTGGAATCTTGAAGGAACTCGCTGTCATTTGTTCATTTGCAACGGGGCAAGCTGTATGCGAGCTAGAGCAGATGAAGTGACAGACGCGATCAGGGCGGAGATTGTAAGACAGGGGGCCGAGCAGACAATGCATACAACTCGCACTCGCTGCAATGGTCGCTGTAATGATGCTTGTGTAGTAATCGCCTACCCGGAGGGAATCTGGTATAGAGAGGTTACACCAGAGATCGGACAAGAGCTGGTACAGCAGCACTTGTCCGGTAGTTATCTCGGTAGTCATGCAGTCTATATCTACAGTGAAGGGCTGGCTGCAACAGGCGCCGGGCTCCAAGGTGTAAACAAAGTGCGATCAACGGTTACTCCGCACAATGCCTCAAATACACCTATGGAAACCACTGATTCGTGAGATTTGTCGTTCATGAATTTCATCTTCTTTATAAAATTAATCTTTACAGGAAAGTAAAAAGTGAATACACTGTTAATTAGTAATTTTTACGATAAGATAAAGATTAAAATTTAGGAGCGTATTATGAATCACGAAGCAGGAGTAAATACAAAGGATCATACGATATCACAGATTAGAGTACATAATCGAAGGAGGCGCTTCGGCTTTAGAAGTGGAGCCAAGTGTGCCATAGTTCTGGCAAACGTACTTGCAGTTCTATTTCTAAATGCTTGTGCTACGTCCTCAGTAGAGACAGCTAGCGGCGAAAATAAGCATATTAGCTTCCTGTATAATTTCTCAACACGTTCATTGGACCCGCATGTAGATTCCAGCTATGTCCCGCTTCGGGCAGGTATTACGGAGACGCTGGTGAAGCTGGATGAAGAACAACTGACGGTGGTACCGTGGCTAGCGGAGTCATGGGAGGGAAAAGACGGGAAGCACTGGACGCTTCACCTGCGCGAGAACGTGACCTTCCATAATGGAAAGAAGATGGATGCAGCAGCAGTTAAGGCTTCAATTGAGCGAGCAGTCAAGGAGAGCATTGCAATTAGAAATGCGCTCAAGATTGATAAGATCGAGGCTGAGGGAAGCACACTACAGATCACAACCACTCAGCAGTTCCCCGAATTTATATCGGAGCTTGTTAATCCGAATGTATCCGTGATTGATGTTAGTGAGCAGGATTTTGTGAACAAGCCAGTGGGTACGGGACCATTCCGGTTAATCTCCTTCGCCCCAGGCAGCAAGCTAGAACTGGAGCGATATGAGGATTACTGGGATGGGGCTGCCAAGCTGGATTCTGTTACTTTTGCATTCAATGAGGATGCCAACGCGCGTTCTCTGGCACTGGAGTCCGGTCAGGTGGACATCGTGTACCGTCCAGAAGTAGAGAGTCTGGAGTCCTTGCGCGCTAAGCCCGGAATGAAGGTAGAATCAACAGCCACGTTCCGTGTTCACCAGATGACAATGAACATGGAGCGTGAGGCGATGAAGGATATTCATGTGCGACGCGCTGTGGATGCGCTGATTAACCGGGAAGAGATTGTGAATACGATTCTGCTGGGATATGGAGAAGTAGCTCAAGGACCCTTTCTGCCATCACTTCCATTTGCACCAACGTATGGTAACCATCCAACAGGACAGTCAGTAGCGGTGGCGGAGTTGACAGAAGCTGGCTACTCACAGCAGAACGGTATCATGCAAAAGAACGGTGTACCGCTTCGTCTTGTGTTGCTCACCTATAGCTCTAGAGCAGATTTGCCATTAATTGCTCAGGTATTTCAATCTGACGCCAAGCGAATCGGAATTGAGGTGGAGATCAGACAAATTGATACACCGGAGGAGTATATGGCCTCCAACCGTGATTGGGATCTTGCAACCTATAGTAATCTGACGGCTCCCCGCGGGGATGCTGGATATTATCTGAATGCTACCTATCATCCAACAGGAGCCCTGAACTTCAGTGGGGCAGAGGAGCCTGAACTGACACAGTTCATTGATCAGTTGAATACGACCGTGGACACGCAAGAACGAGCCAAGCTCGCCGAACGGGCAGCCAGCTATGTGCATGAGCATGTCATCAATTCCTTTGTGCTGCATCCTGCCACGATTGTGGCGTACAACGAACAAAAGGTGAAAAACTGGGTAACCAGTCGCAGTGAGTATTATATGATTACGAATCAGTTGGATGTGAACTAACCTAATGATACAAATTATCGCCCGCAAGCTGCTGGAAGTAGCTTTGTTTTTACTCCTGATTACATTCATCGGCTTCCTGTTCCTGCGTCTGGCTCCAGGCGATCCGGTGCTTACCATTCTCAACGTAGACGAGTTGTCGGTAAGCCAAGAGCAGATCGAACAAGTAAGGGAAGAGCTTGGCTTCAATGAACCGCTGCTGCTGCAGTATGGGGCTTGGCTCTCACGCATGCTTCGTCTGGATTTCGGACCATCTTATGCGACCGGACAGCCAGTCATGGAAATGATCCTCAGTGTGCTTCCTGCTACCATGGAGCTGGCGATCGGATCTCTCCTGGTGATGCTCATCATTTCTTTGCCGCTCGGCTCGCTGTCAGCGTTGTACCGCGATCGCTGGATTGACCAGCTCAGTCGTCTGCTATCTATTGTGGGTGCAGCGGTGCCGAGCTTCTGGCTGGGTCTCATCTTGATTGATCTCTTCGGCGTCCGGCTAAGCTTACTTCCCACGATGGGCAGGGATGGCCTTGAATCACTGGTACTGCCTTCTCTGACACTCGGACTTGCGATCTCTGGTGTATATGTTAGGCTACTTCGGTCCAGCCTGCTGGATGCGCTGGGTCAGGAATTCATTCGTGCTGCCCGTTCCAGGGGATTATCCGAGTGGAGGATATTCTGGGCACATGCCTTTAGACACTCTTTGCCACCAGTCATTACAGTGTTCGGTATCAGTCTCGGGAGCCTGATTGGCGGGATTGTGGTTGTAGAGGTACTGTTCGCCTATCCAGGGATCGGCAAGCTTGTCGTGGATTCCATCCGACAACGGGACTATCCGATGATACAGGGCTATATTCTGGTAATGGCGGTAATCGTATTCTTGGTAAATACCGCAGTGGATATCTCCTACAGATACCTGAATCCGGAGATAAGATGGAAGGAGAGGGAACAGAACGGATGAAGGTCTTAATCAACAAATCAGGGCGAGGCTTCCACAGAAAGTGGCCGCTGCTTCTGCTCTCTCTCTTTGCAGTTGTCGTGCTCATGTCCATTATTCATGCATTATTCTTTCTTCGTCATGACCCTACGCTTACGGATCTTGGTAATCGGTTGCAAGGCATGAGCCTGCAGCACCCGCTGGGAACGGATCATCTGGGCAGAGATGTGTTCACAAGACTGCTGCTCGGCGGACAACAGACGCTGGGCTACAGCTTTTTGGCGCTATTTGCGGCCCTCATCGTCGGGATTCCGGTAGGTCTGCTATCTGGCTATTTCGGCGGATGGATTGATCGAATATTCATGCGATTGGCGGACGGCTTCTTGGCATTTCCGGATATGATTGTGGCTATCATTCTGGCCGGTCTGTTAGGTCCTGGGATGGAGAGCCTGATCCTAGCTATCGTGATGGTGAAATGGGTCAGCTATGCTCGAGTGGTTCGCAGTATCGTCATGGCCGAATCGCGCAAGGATTATATCCTCATTGCCCGTACAAATGGGCTGCCACCACATGCCATCATACGTAAGCATTTGCTGCCACATATCATTGGGCAGGTGCTCGTATTGGCCAGTCTTGATCTGGGCAAGGTCATCCTGCTAATCTCAGCATTCTCCTATATAGGCCTTGGCGTGCAGCCACCTATACCAGAGTGGGGAGGCATGCTGAACGACTCGAGACCTTATTTCCAATCGATGCCGGGTCTGATGCTATATCCGGGGCTGGCTATTGTAATCGTAGTGCTGTGCACGAATTGGCTCGGCGACTGGCTTCGAGACCGTTATGACGTTAGAAAAACTGCAGAGCAGGAGTAACATACATTCCAAGCCAAAGGAGGCATTTCAATTGCTATCATTCCAAGAGGTCACCGTACAGAGTAGCTCGCGAATGCTGCTGCATAAGGTGTCACTGACGATTCGTCCAGGGGAGTGGTATGCACTGGTCGGTCAGAGTGGTAGCGGGAAAAGCCTGCTGTCCCAAGCCGCTGGTCAACTGCTGCCTCCCACACTGCATGCAGAAGGAAAGATTCTACTGGATGATCAGGAAATACTGTCTATGTCACTGAAAAGCCTGCAGCACATCCGAGGCCGCAGATTGGCTTACATTTTCCAGGATTATCAAGGCTCCTTCACACCGTTTCGCACCATTGGGCAGCATTTTGTGGAGTACATACGAGCTCATGACAAGGTGACAACAACGGAATGCCGCAGACGGACCGAAGAAGCGCTAGCCTCGGTTGGACTGGAGGCTGATATGGCGCAGCGGTATCCATTTCAATTAAGTGGTGGACAATTGCAGCGTATCTCGATTGCGCTGGCCTTATTGTTTTCCCCTGATGTGCTGATTGCGGACGAGGTGACGACGGCCCTGGATAGCATGACAGGTCATCGCATTCTTGAGCTGTTGCGGCAGCGTCAGCAGGAGACAGGTTGCGCCATTCTGTTCATTACGCATGATTGGCGGCTTGTCAGACGCTATGCCGACCGGATCGCGGTGATGCTGGATGGCACAATCGTAGAATCCGGGCGGAGAGAGCAGATGCTCAGCCATCCGCGCCATGAATATACAAAGCAGCTCATCGCCGCTGCCCCCATACTTGGAGCGCCTGTGGTCCCTGTTCCAGAAGCACGGGAGGTGGCACGATGACAGACATCTTACTGTCTGTAGAAGAATTAAGCAAAAGGTATACCAGTGGCAAGCTCGCAATCGACGCTGTATCTTTCGGACTGAGCCGGGGAGAATGTCTCGGACTGGTCGGGGAAAGTGGCTGTGGCAAAAGTACACTCGCCCGTTGCCTGATGCGAATTGAGCCTATAACGGAAGGGACAATTCGCTTTCATGGCAAGGCGATTGAGCGCTTATCTGAACGAGAACTGCGTCCTTATCGCAAAAATATGCAAATGGTGCTACAGAACCCAAGCGCAGCGTTGAATCCGAGGCTGCGAATCCGAGAGTCGCTGCTTGATCCCTATGAGCAATACCAGCATGAGCTACAGCTGTCTCATTTTGCATGCACCTCTCGTAAGGCTTTCATTCATGAGCTGATGGAAGCAGTAGAGCTGCCTGCCTCATTGGCTGATCGTTATCCGCATGAGCTGAGCGGTGGTCAGCGTCAACGGGTGACGATTGCAAGAGCAATCAGCATTGAGCCTGACCTGATTGTGCTGGACGAGCCAACAGCTAGTCTGGACGTACTCTCGCAGGGAGCTGTGCTCAAGTTATTGCAGGAGCTACAGGAAGCATTAGGCTTAGCGTATTTGTTCATTTCGCATGATCTTGCAGCCGTTCACCAGCTGAGCCATCGCATTATGGTTATGCATGAAGGACAGCTGGTGGATCAATTCGAGCGGGAGCAGTTATTTTACGAGGGAAGACACGAGTATACCAAATCATTGATTTCTATCTATTAAGTACGGCTTATTCACGATATAAATATCAAAGCAGAAGAACTCCGAATCCATTCTCATGGGTCCGGAGTCTTTTTCATATATTTGCGTAGTTAGGATATGGCTGCTCTTACGTTGATGTGTACTCCTACGGTTCAAGTCCGAATGTGCCTCAAGCTATTGTTTTTTCTCCATGACTGCAAAATAATTGCCCTCGTCATCTGCAAAGTTAAAAACTTTGCCCGTGGGCATTTCGACCATTTCACCAACGGTGACTCCCTGAGTGGACAGGCTTCTATAAAGCTCCTCCAGATTGTCGGAATAGAACATGAGGGAAGGAGTGCCCAAATGCAATTCTGGGGACATCTTGGCTACAAGCTCTTTGTTATGAAGCACAATGCTGGTGCCAGAGTCTGACGGAGCAACCTCGATCCATCTCATCTCACCCATTTGATCCTCTGATACTACATTGAATCCCAGCTTGGTTGTCCAGAATTGTACGGCTTGATCCTGATTATTCACATACAACATAATTTGACCTAGCTTGTGAATCATGGATTCCATCACTCCCGTTAAAATGATCTGCAGCTCTGGCTTGAGCTAAAAGCAGCTTCTGCAAGCTTGTCTAGTATGAGTATTACAAGTTGCAAGGAACATACCAGTCAAGCATCAGACGTCTTCTATTAGCTTGTCCTCCTCGCGATTATATCATGTAATCTTCACCAATAGCATTTCATAGCCTGATATCGCAGGCCAGTCCTGATGACGGAATGTACTAGATATATTTTTAGATGAATTATTGTTGACAACGTCCACATTATCTAACTACACTATTAGTTGACTAAGTCCACAAAAAGAACGGAGGGGATCATCATCGACGCTGGTCAGATCAGCAGGGACATGATCGCAGACATCAGACGCTTCAACCGCTATTACACCAATACGCTTGGAGTCATGGACAGACACATTCTGGGCACAGGACATTCCTGGGCAGAGGCACGGGTCATTATTGAGATTGGCATTCAAGGTGAGTGTATTGCGAACAGCCTTGTCGATGCGCTCGCGATTGATCGAAGCTATATGAGTCGTATCGTCACCAAGCTGTGCAAGCTTGGATATCTCATCAAGCAAAATTCTGATGCTGATAGTCGCGTGAGTCTGTTGAGATTGTCACCGAAGGGATTAGATCTCTATCACGAACTGAACGAGCGATCCGACGAACAGATCCTACTCCTGATGCGCGGATTAAGTGAGGAAGATATCAGAGAGATACATGCCTCCATAATGAAAATACAGGAGAAGCTGGATAAGAGGGAGAAGTGAGCATACGATGATTAGATTTGAGTGTGACTATACAGAGGGAGCACATGAGCGTATTATGACACGTCTGGTTGAGACGAACGGAGAGCAGACGAGTGGCTACGGGACAGATGAGCACTGTGCATTGGCAAGGAGCTACATACGTCAGGCCTGTGAGCGTGAGGATGCGGATGTTCATTTCCTGGTGGGGGGAACACAGACGAATTTGACGGTCATTTCCTCCATTCTGCGCCCTCATCAGGGAGTCATTGCTGCGGTTTCCGGCCACATCGCGGTTCACGAGACGGGTGCCATTGAAGCGACTGGGCACAAGGTGCTTACGTTGCCAAGCGATGATGGAAAGATAACGGCAGAGCAGGTGCGGGAGCTATATGAGGCACATGCTAATGATGCGACTGCGGAGCATTGCGTACAGCCAGGAATGGTCTACATCTCACAGCCGTCCGAGAATGGGACCGTCTACAGCAAGACTGAGCTGGAGGCGCTGTATCAGGTGTGCCGTGAGCATGCGCTTCCGCTATTCATTGACGGTGCTCGTCTCGGTTATGCGCTGGCTGCCCGTGATTGTGATATGACGCTTGCCGATCTGGCTCGTCTGTGTGATGTCTTCTACATTGGTGGCACCAAGATAGGCGCGCTGCTGGGCGAAGCTGTCGTCATCCTGAAAGAAGAATTGAAGCGCGATTTCCGGTACCTCATCAAGCAAAAAGGCGGGCTACTCGCCAAGGGAAGGCTACTCGGCATCCAGTTCGAGATGCTGTTCGAGGACGGATTGTACCTGGATATTTCCAGACATGCTGTGGAGATGGCCATGATGATCCAGGATGCCCTGAAGGCGGAGGGCATCGCCTTCCGGTATGCCTCGCCAACGAATCAGCAATTCCCGATTCTGCCTAACCATCTGTTGGACTTCTTGCGGGATCGGTACAGCTTCTCATTCTGGGAGAAGGTTGATGAGGCACATAGTGCCGTGCGCTTCTGTACGAGTTGGGCAACGAGACAAGAGCATGTCGAGCAACTGATCCGGGATATCCGGCAGTATTCACAAAGTCTCGCAGGCTAAATGATTCGCTGATACTACTGGCGGGCGACCACCTTGAACGAAGCAATAAATATACAGACAAAGCCGCTTCATACGAGGACTCCATCCGCTAAATGGACATAGATCGTGTTAAAATGGACCTTGCAGCCGCAAAGTTAATGGTAGATGTTGACCGTTAACTTTGCGGCTGTTGGCGTTCCATTTCCACCGCTGGAGAGTGTGTGAAGGAATTTTATGGAGGATGACACGGCCCATTCATTGTATACTGTTGGAGATAGACAGCTTCAGGAAGTGAGGAATACATTCATGTATAGTATAGCCATCTGTGATGATGAAGAAAGACAAAGGGAGCGGGTCAAGACCATGCTAGTGGGTCTGTCTGTCAAGTCGGGCGTAGAGTTCGCAACTGAGGAGTTTAGCTCGGGAGAGCAGCTCCTGGAGCGCTATCAACAGCGAGATGCCTCCTTTCATATTCTCATTCTGGATATTGAAATGACAGGTCTGAGTGGGATTGATACCGCACGGGCCATTCGGGAGCTCGGGAGACGCGATGAGCAGATCGTATTCCTGACGAGCTATGCTGAATACATGCTGGAGAGCTTCGACGTTGTGACATTTCAATATATCCTCAAGCCAGTCGAGATAGAGGTCTTTGAAGAGAAAATGCTTAAGCTGTGCCACTATCTCCAGAGAATGGATCATCGGCTCCTGGTCATCAAGTCGGCATCCGAGGAGCTGGTGCTGAAGCATGACGACATCATCTCCATTGAAGCCGTGGCGAGTCTAACGATCAAAGGCCAGCTGCAATTTGTCACCACGAAAGATAGCCATGAGAGCAGAGGATTGATATCCAATTATGCAGCTGCGCTAAAAGAGCACCATTTTCTACAGATCCATCGGTCCATTGTCATTAATCTGTCCCATGTCAGGAAATTCACGAGCGGAAGAGTGCTGATGTCTAACGGAGCAGAGCTTCCGATCGGCAGATCCAAGCTCAAGGAAGTCAAGGATGCCTACACCAAATTCATGGTCATGAGTATGGATGTATGAACGGATACTACCTGCTGCTTCATCTTTGTGTTGCACTTGTCATGTGTTTTCAGCTAAATCTGTATTATGACTCGGTATTCGGAAAAGCTGCGCGCAAGCCAACCAGATTGATCTATTGTGCTGTATTTGTGGTGCTGGACATGCTGTATCTGCAGCTTGATCTGCCATCCGCTGTAGCATCTCTGATGGCTCTAATTGTCATATTCAGCATGACCGGAGCATACCGTGTCGAGCTGAAGCTAAAAATTCTGTTCTCCATCCTATACAGTGTTTTGATTACGATCGTGCATATGGGAACACTTTATGTTCTGTATCCAGCTATGGATATGAAGTACTCCAGCTATCCTGATTTTCAGGGGCAATATGTACTGTTAACTAGTGGAATTACGTTGCTGCTGAGCTGCATTATCATGTTTGCAGTCATTGGGGTAATACGCTGGATGGCGAGGCGCCGGAGCCTGCCACTACACAATCGCTACTATTTGTTATTTTTGAGCGTGCCGTTAATTAGCATCTTTCAGGTTAATGTCCTATCCTCCAACAGCGAGAAAAATGTATATTATCTGATATCCGTGTGTGGGCTCTTGTTCCTGAACGTCATGATTGTGTACCTGTTCGATAATATTATCGAGAAGTTCCAGCTGCTTCATGAGAAGGAACAGCTTCAACAGCAGATGGATTATCAGGATGCGAACTATGAGAAGACTGTTCATAGCTTCAAGAATATCAAGCGAATTATCCATGATACGAATCAACAGTTTCTGTATATAGAGGAATGTCTGAAACGCAATCAGCCAGCGGAGGCTCAGGCGCATATTCGTACTACTTTACATAAAATTGAGGATGCCTATCAGCGTGTGAACACTGGCAATCTCGTTATCGATGCATTAGTCACCAATACCCTCCAGATTGGGCAAGCCAACGGGATTCGTATCGATACCAGGCTTCAGCTTCATGAGCATGAACTGCCCATTGAACGTTATGATCTGTGTGTCGTGCTCGGTAATATGCTGGATAATGCCATTGAGGCATCCAAACGTATCCGATTAGCAGAGGATCGCCACATGGTGATCAAAATTCATTCGACTGCGTCGGCCCTGATGATCCACATCCGCAATCAAATGGAGCAACCAGCGCCTGACCTGATTAGTCAAAAGCCTGATGCAGAATTCCACGGAATTGGCCTGACGAACATCGCGCGTATTTGTGAGCATTACGGTGGGAACATGACAATCGAGAGTGAACAGAGGATCTTTAATAATATGGTTTTTATTCCATTTCCATAGTTATGATACAAAAAAATCCCTGGACAGGATGCTGTTCAGGGATTCTTTACGTCATTTCAAGGTTAAATTTGTTCCAGGCATAGTACTCTGACATATGATGGATGCATGTAAAAAGCATAGTTCAGAAGAGGAGGAGTAAGGATGAAGAAATTCGGTTTGGCACTGATGGCAATTCTGTTATTCGCCATGCCCGTAGGCCCTGTTATTACCGCTCAGGAGAGCAATGATCGCATACAAAAGGCGGCTCGCGACCTGGCAGAGGAGCTCATTGCGAACTATGGTGTGCAAGGTGTACAGTATGCCATTATGGATCATGGCTCGAATACACTATCAGAAGGGTTCGGTAAAGGGGCAGAGGGTGAACTGGTGAAGATTGAACCGGACACGATGTTTGGCATCGGCTCTGTCAGCAAAATGTACGTTTCTGCTGCAACCATGATGCTCGTAGATTCGGGTCAGATCCAATTGGATGAACCGCTCACCACCTACATTCCAGAGTTCAGCATGGCAGATGAACGCTATAAGCGCATCACTCCACGGATGCTGCTTAATCATTCATCCGGTCTGCATGGCATGCATTACAAAAATTCAATATTGTTCGATGATACGGACACGTATGCACATGACAAGCTACTGACACAACTGAAAACAGAAGATCTAAAATCCGATCCTGGTGAATTCTCGGTCTACAGCAATGATTCATTTCAGCTGCTGGAAATTATGGTGGAGCGGGTAAGTGGTATGAGTTATACACAATTCCTGGATACTCACATTAGTAAGCCGCTTAACTTGAGTGCTACCAAAACACCGCTGAATGCTTTCGATCGGGAACGACTGGCGAGCACAGCTCTTCCTGGGTTGGATGCAGAACTTCCCATTGAGAGCACGAATGTACTCGGCACCGGTGGCCTATACTCTACGGCCGAGGAGCTAACGAAATTCGCTGAAGTGCTGATCGGAAATAGACCCGATATGCTGTCCAAGCAGGCGGCAGCTGCGATGCAATATCCAGAGTATCGCAGAGGAGCATGGGTAAGCGAGGAACGTAACACTTTCAACTATGGCCTTGGCTGGGATGCCGTCCGGCTTGCGCCATTCAGTGATTACGGTATTACAGCGCTATCCAAGGGTGGAGATACCGTTCTGTACCATTCCGTATTGATTACATTGCCTGAGGAGCAGCTGTCCATGGCTGTTGTTACCTCAGGAGGATCATCCTTTTATAACAATATATTCGCTTCCAGTGTCTTGATGGAGGTGCTGAAGGAGAAAGGAAAGATCAAGGTCGAGGAAGAGGCCCAAATCACAAGTGCTGATAACGCAAAACTCGCAGCGCCTGTGAAAGAAGCCATGCCTGCTGAAATGTCTTCACACTCCGGGTTGTATGGAACAATGGGAACGACGCTGGATATTCTCGTAAAGGATGGGGAGGTTACGCTGCCAGCCTTGATGGACGGATTAATCCCCGCAGCGACCTATGTATACACAGGAGAGAAACGATTCACGAGCCCTGATGGCAAAGTCAGCATCAGTTTCGAGCGTGCCAGCAATGGCAACGAATATTTGCAAGTGAATGCTACGTTGGATTTTGGTGCGATCGGCCAGACGGTCATGTCCTATTTTGAGGCGCAAAAGCTGCCGGCCAATCCAGTGAAAACTTCGGATCAGAGCGTATGGAATGAGCGTAACGGTAAGACCTATTATGTGCTGGACGAGAAGATCAACTCCGTATTTTTCCTGAGTCCTGAAGTTACCACGCAGAAGCTTGTTGTCGCTGACGGTTATGCCAATGGCAACAAGATTGTGGATGCGAATCAGGCACTAAATGTCCTGGAGATTCCCGTCATGCTGGGAAGAGATACGTATCATCTTCGCTTCACGCAGCAGGACCAGACGGAATATATGGACATGAGAGGACATCGTTACATCAGAGAGGATGCCATTGATCCACTGAAGATTGATAGTGCATCAACAGTGACGATTCCATCTACTGGATATGCACAATGGTTCAAGTTGGGCGATACAACAGCAGGTCGCGTCCTGACCGTTAATGCAGCACAAGGCGGAAACTTTGTTGTCTATGATGAGCAGGGACTTATGCTTCATTCCTCCGTCATCAGTGACCATCCTACAGTTCAGCTTCCTGGCAAAGGAATGATTGTGTTTGGCGGGAATCCAGGCAGCACATTTGAGCTTGAGCTGAAAGACAAATGAGTACGCAATTTTCACACATGCGCATTGGTTGACATTGGTTCGCCGTTTCACTTATACTGTCTGTAATCTTATACACGATATGCGTTGAAAGAGCCCAGTAGCTGCTTGATCCCTGTTCCAGAAAGCCGGGGGTAGATGAGACCCGGTACACATGAAGCACGCGAATTACACTCTGGAGTATCCCGGTTAACCCTGGGCGGACGCTGCGAACGTTAACTCGCAGAAGAGTGGTATCCTAATCATGCGGTAAGCTAGACCTCCGTTATGTGCTGGATGCAATCAGGGTGGTAACACGGTTATATAATCGTCCCTATGTCTGTAATAGACGTAGGGACGATTTTTTTGTCTTTCAACAAATGCCGCAAGCTGTACATCAGCAGCAACTCTCTCGGGCTGTTAGGGCAACATGCCTTACACCAGGGAGGAGACTCGTTATAAGTGAACGTGACAATTTGAAGGAGTGGATGAGGTCATGAATATTATTGATGAACTTGAATGGCGCGATGCCATCAACCAGCAGACGGATGCAGAAGGGCTAAGAGCCCTAGCGAATGAGAAAGCCGTCTCCGTATATTGTGGAATCGATCCGACCGGCGACAGTATGCATATTGGTCACTTGATTCCGTTCATGGTGCTCAAGCGCTTCCAGCTTGCGGGCCATCGTCCTGTTATTCTGATTGGCGGCGCGACAGGTACAATCGGGGACCCGAGTGGTCGTCAGACAGAGCGCTCTCTGCAGACCTTGGAGCAGGTCCAGGCTAACGTCGATGCTCTCACAGCACAGATGAAGAAGCTGTTCGTGACGGAAGGCGACAACCAGATCCGTCTGGTAAACAACTACGATTGGACGCACAAGATCAATGTGATCGAATTCCTGCGAGACTACGGCAAGAATTTCAGCATCAACACGATGCTGGCCAAGGATGTCGTGTCTAGCCGACTGGATAGCGGTATTTCCTTCACGGAATTCTCGTACCAGATTCTGCAATCGCTGGACTACCTGCATCTGTTCAGAAATGAGGATGTACAGCTGCAGATTGGTGGATCGGACCAGTGGGGGAATATTACAAGTGGTCTGGATTTCATCCGTAAGAAAGAAGGAGCCGAAGCCAAGGCATTCGGCCTGACGATCCCGCTGATGCTGAAGGCAGATGGTACGAAGTTCGGCAAAACAGCTGGTGGAGCAGTATGGCTTGATCCGAAGAAGACGACACCATATGAATTCTACCAGTTCTGGGCGAACTCAGATGATCGGGATGTCGTCAAATACCTGAAGTACTTCACCTTCCTCGAGAAGGAGCAGATTGATGAGCTGGCGCAGAAGGTCGAGACGGAGCCACATAAGCGCGAGGCGCAGAAGATGCTGGCTGAGGAAATGACTCGCTTCGTGCACGGAGAAGAGATGCTGGAGCAAGCGAAGCGGATTACGGCTGCATTGTTCAGTGGTGATATTCGTTCCCTGACAGCGGATGAAATTGAACAGGGCTTCAAGGAAATGCCTACCTACGAGGCGTCCAAAGACGCAAAGAATATCGTGGACTGGCTGGTGGACCTTGGCATCGAGCCATCCAAACGCCAGGCGCGTGAGGACATTACCAAGGGAGCGATCTCCATCAATGGCGAACGTGTAAGTGATATTGCCGTGGAGATTACAGCCGAGCAAGCGATCGGTGGCCGCTTCATTATCGTGCGTAAAGGCAAGAAGAGCTACAGCTTGGTGAAGCTAGGCTAAACAATGAAGCGCTGAAGAGCCTGAGAAATCAGAAACTCGGTAGCTGAAAAGATCGAGAAGCCGGGTACCTGTGAGTAAGATTCTATATAGTTGTATCCCATGTTGAATAGTAGAAGGACTGAAAGCAGCGATTTGGCTTTTAGTCCTTCTACTGCTTTATATGTCTTTTGTTACGGGATCTTTGCTCTTCTAGCTGCTGCAGGTGCCGGCTTCATCACTCATAATAGAGTAATCGCTTGGCATAGGCATTGCGAAAGTCCGTAGGTGTCAGGCCGACGATCTTCTTGAAATACTTCATGAAGTGATGCGCATCTTTATACCCCAGTTGAGCAGCTATTTCGCCGATATTATTGTTCGTATCTGTAAGCAGGAACTTGGCAGCCTCCATCTTCTGCTGCAAAATGTACTGCTTAAGTGAGACTCCTCCCATGGTGGTGAACAGATGTGACAAGTACTTCTCGTTATAGCCGAAATGCTGAGCGATCTGGGACACCTTCATATTTTCGTGCCAATTCCACTTGATGTAGTCGAGAATATCATTGTACAGCTGTGTCTGCTTGGACCCGTCTGCCACAGGGGCCTGCTGTAGCAGCTGATTGTAAAGGGAACAAAGAATCACCGTAGACATATAGTTGCTTAGGGTCTGCTCATTGTAGCTTCTTACGGAATCCTGTAGCTGCTTCATCATGACGATGAGTCTCTCAGGGTCTCTGAGAGTGCCATGCTGCGGAAGTGTAATGGTAGCCTCTTTTCTGGAGGAAAGGGAGTGTAAGGGTTGATCTGTTCGGATCATGCCATGATTCGGTGAGAAGTGAAGCCAGTAAAAGCTGCAATCCGAAGGCTTGAAGCCTCGCTGGCGCATATACGGTGGCATGAACAAATATTCCCCACGCTCGACAGCGAATCGCTCCTCATTGAGCTCCAGATACAGACAGCCCTGAGTCATGATAATCAGTTCATAATCAGTGAGATCACGCTCCATATGCTGCCAAGCTGCGGTGGGAGCAGAGAATTTCCCCGTCATCGTCATGTGCACCGGAGATTGTATATTGACCTCGTAGCTGTACATCTGCTTCACCATCCTTTCTAACCTTTTGCCACTAATTCGAACGTTGCCCTATTTATTCAGGCTTCAAATCACGCTAATCTAGATCTAAGCCGGCTGAACACAATATCGTAAGCATGAGTCTGGTCAGACGACAAGCCATGGCAAATGACTATGCTGTACTATCGAATGAACCTTACGTCACCCGACGGGGAGATCTGTAAGACGCATGAGAAAGATGACAGGAGTGTGGAGCGCTTATGGCAAACGTCCAGGGGACGCTGTTAGACGTCCCGCTCAAGGACCTACGGCTCGCTCAGGTCCGGCTGCAGGATGAATATTGTATCAACGCTTTTGATAAAGAGCTGGCTTACTTACGCCGCTATGAGCCAGATCGCTTATTGTCCTCATTTCGAACGAACAGGGGACTTTCACCCAAGGCTGAGCCTTATCCTGGCTGGGAAAGCACAGAGATTCGCGGCCATACGCTAGGACATTATTTAACGGCAGTAGCACAAGCCTATTCCACGACTCAAGATACTGACCTGCATGAGCGGCTCGTGTATATCGTGGAAGAGTTAGAGGTGTGTCAATTTGAAAACGGATACATTTCTGCATTTCCCGAAATGCTATTCGATCATGTAGAGAATGGAAAGCCTGCATGGGTACCTTGGTACACTATGCATAAGATTATAGCAGGAATTGTGTCAGTTTATCACGCTACCCAGAATATGGTTGCATACCGCTTGGCTGATCGGCTAGGCGATTGGGTTGCTAATCGGGCATTGGGCTGGACAGAAGAGATTCACAATAGGGTGCTGGCTGTAGAATACGGAGGGATGAACGATGTACTGTACCACCTGTATCGCATTACCGCCAAACCATCCCATATGGAAGCTGCCCATCGCTTTGATGAACTGACTTTATTCCACCCAGTACAGCAGGGACGGGATATTCTTCAGGGGAAGCATGCCAATACGACGATACCCAAATTTCTTGGTGCACTGCATCGCTACCAGCTTACTGGAGAGAGCTTCTATCTGGAGGCTAGCGCACGCTTCTGGGATATGGTGGTGGAGCATCATAGCTATATGACAGGAGGCAATAGTGAATGGGAGCATTTCGGTGAACCGGATCAACTGGATGCGAAGCGTTCGGCATTCACCTGTGAGACCTGCAATAGCTACAACATGCTTAAGCTGAGCCGGGAGCTGTTCAAGCTGACGGGCGATATGAAGTATGCTGATTTTTACGAGAATACGTTCCGTAATGCGATTCTATCCTCTCAGCATCCCGAGACGGGCATGACGATGTATTTTCAGCCAATGGCTACAGGATATTTCAAGGTATACAGCTCTGAATTTGAGCATTTCTGGTGCTGTACAGGGACGGGAATGGAGAGCTTCACGAAGCTGAATGACAGTCTGTATTATGAAGGCGAGCATGCATTATACATTACACAGTTCATGAGCTCGACAGTGGACTGGGAGACGGAAGGTCTGAAGGTGCATGTAGATGCACGGGTACCAACCTCGGATCAGATCATGTTGCAGATTCAAGCCCAAGAGGGGCATCAGGCTGAATGCTCTATTCATGTGCGGGTACCGTACTGGAGTACTGCACCTGTGGAGCTGGAGGTCAATGGAGAGAATGTGATGTTCACACCCCATGAGGGATGGCTGACGCTGAAGCGGATCTGGACCGATGGCGATAAGGTACGCATCAGGCTGCCGATGAGCATTACCTATGAAGCGTTGCCTGATGCACAGCATGCGGTTGGATTTCGCTATGGTCCAGTAGTGCTCAGCGCTGCGCTGGGACAGGAGGATCTGAGTACCTCCGCGACTGGAGTCATGGTGAGCGTTCCGACCCGGCATATGCCAATGAAGGATTTCATCACTTTGGAAGCTGGCATGACGCCTGCCGAGTGGCTTACACGCTTGCCTGAGCATTTGGTGCAGGAGAAGGGGGAATTGTCCTTCAGATTGCGTCATACCGATGACGATGAACGTCTCGTATTTACCCCGCACTATCTGCAGCATCGGGAGCGATACGGCATTTATTGGCATCTGGTGCAGCCTGACTCAACGGAATTGCAGCAGCATATCAAGCGTAGTAAGGCTGAGCGCCGAATGGTGAAGGCGACCGTTGATAGCCTCCCCGTGGGAAATGATCAGTATGAGCTTGAGCATCAGGTGCAGGGGGAACGTACCTCCGCAGGCACTTGGGACGGCTACAGCTTGCGCAAAGCGGATACAGGTGGCTGGTTCAGCTACATGATGCGAGTAGAGCCGCAGCAGCCTAATTATTTATCGGTATTGTATTATACTGCCCATACAGCTCAAGAGATGGAGATCCGGTTGAATGATCACTTCTGGCTGCGGGAGCACATTCCGCGAACCAACACTCGCACTTTGACGGAGAAGATGTATCTCCTGCCAGATCATATCAGTATGACGCAGGATGGACTGGAACAGCAAGGATTAGCGTCGCAGCATGTGAAAGTTACCTTCGCAGCTTCTGACACAGAGATCAGCATTTATCATATTTTACGAACGATGAGAGCCTTTGACGCTGAGGCTGCTCTGCAGCAGCTGCTATTTAATGAAGGAACACTGTCTCCAGCCTTCGCACCTGAGCTTAATGACTATACCTTGACCATTGGAGCTAATGTTAAGGCACTGCAAGCAAGCTTTGTACCACAGAATGATCATGCACTAATCTATGTCGATGGCACTCTGATTGATGAATCTGTTATGCGTACTGTGAAGCTATCTGGTGAACGTCAAGAGCTAGTCGTCAGAGTGGTAGCGGAGGATTTCACTTCCGAGAGAAGCTACCTGATAACCATTCAGAGAGAACCGTATATAAATTGAACCTGTATTATTGAGGAAGGGTGGGCAACGGAGGGGACGTTTGGAAGTGGAGGAGGGATAGCGACCGCCTTTGTCTCTGGATTTCCACGGCCAAAAGCCGTTTCCATGGAAGAAATCTGGAGACAACAGCGGCCGGAGCTCCAAATGTTCACCGCAGTTGCGAGCACTCGAACTCTCAGCATCTCCAGTTCAATCTATAATGTGTACATTTTACAGCAATGGAGGAGCAGCTTATGCGAAAAATGTTCATCGTCTTGCTAGTAGTATGTATGACCAGCTTGTTACTGTCTGCTTGCGGTGGGGGCCAGGAGTCGGCTGAGCCACAGCTCACGCCGGATGGGAAGGTGAAACTGAAGGCAATTATGATTAAGCACCCGCTTACGCAGCAGCTCGATAAGATGGAATGGCTGAAGGAGGCGGAGGCACGGGCTGGTGTAGAAATTGAATGGCAGGAGATATCAGCAGATTGGGATCAGAAGAAGGGGGCGCTGCTCGCCAGTGGCGACATCCCCGATCTCATCGTTGGTGTGAACTCCATTACAGATGCTGATTTCGCCCAATTCCAAGGTCTCTTCGAGGATTTGACTGGTCTGATTGAGGCTCATGCCCCGAATGTCCAAGCTATGTTCGAGGCCAAGCCCGAGACGAAGGCGCTTGCTACACAGGTGGATGGCAAAATCTACGGACTCCCCAAATATCAACGCTTCTGGCCTGAGACAACAACCCGACAGTTCATCAACCAGGAGTGGCTGGATCGTCTGGGACTGGAGACGCCGACCACATGGGATGAGCTGCATACCGTGCTGAAGGCTTTCAAAGAACAGGATGCGAATGGGAACGGTGATCCGAATGATGAGATTCCGATGGATTTTGCACCGACTGGAAAAACAGGCTTCGGAGCGTTCATGCCGATCGTATTACTCGGAAGTCAGGGAATCACTCTGACAGATAACGGCGGCATGGGATACTTCATGGAGGATGGCCAAGTCAAAAATTTCTTCATCGACGAACGATACAAGGAGCTGGTGCAGTTCCTTCATAAGCTGTACAGCGAGGGCTTGATTAACCCTGAGGTATTCACGCAGGATTATACCAAGTATCAATCCGTGGCACGTGGCTCGGGAGATACCGCCAAGGTAGGATACACCTTCGGGTGGGAGGTATCAGACCGATTCGGCAATGCGGTTAGCCCGCAATATACGTCATTGGCACCACTCAAGGTGTCAGCCGATTCGACGGCTCCGATGTCGTGGAGCTATGATTACAATTCTCTGAACTATGGAGTGAACACCGTTCAGATGTCAGCTACTTCACCAAGTAAAGAGGCGGCCATGCGTTTCATTAATGAGCTATATGATCCCAAGGTGAGCATGCAGGTACTGTTCGGATCTCTCGGCACGAACATTCAGGATAACGGCGATGGTTCTTATACTATACTCCCGCCAGAGGACAGCGCCATGGACCCGGGTACCTGGAAATGGACCTCGACCTGGGCAGACAATGGCCCTATGTACATTGCGGACGATCTGAAGCTGACGCTTGGCACAGATATGCAATCGGTAGGCAAGCAGACCGAGCCGCTCAAGCCGGCCCTTGATGCGATTGATCTGGACAATGATGTGATGCCTGGCGTCTTTCTGAAATACGCACCTCAGGATAATAGCATGATGGCACTTAATAATACGTCATTCATCAGTATGGCTATTGCCAAATGGTCGGAGTGGATTACGAAGGGCGGCGTTGAGGAGCAATGGGATGCGTATGTGGCAGATGCTCAGCGGACCGGGCTGGTGGCCAATCTGGAGATCATGCAGCGATACTACGATGAGTATAAGAGTAAGCAATAACCTGAGGATCGTTCCCGCCTACAATTCGTGCTGAATGGAGGTATCTTATGATTAGTCAGGCATCCAAATCGGATAAGAAGCTCTCCCGTGCAACAGAGGTACCCAAGCGCACATTACTGAATACGGTTACAAGAGACTATCAGCTGTGGATCATGGTGTTGCCTGCGATTATCGTCATCTTCGTATTCAATTACATTCCCATGTACGGCATCCAGCTAGCTTTTCGGGATTATAACTTCACACAAGGGCTTACTGGCGGTGAGTGGCGGGGCTTTTATTACTTCGAGCAGTTCTTCAACAACTATATGTTCATGGATTTGATGAAAAATACGATCGTCATCAGTCTGGCTACCATTATCTTCAGCTTCCCAGCCCCGATTATTCTGGCACTGCTTGTTCATCAGATTCGCTGGAAACGTGCCAAGAAGACGCTGCAGACGACGGTGTACCTTCCACATTTTATTTCAATAGTAGTCATGGTGGGCTTGCTGAACGTCCTGCTGTCGCCGAATTCAGGGGTCATCGGCCATGTGCTCAGTGCAATCGGTCTTGGTGGTACGAACCTGCTCGGCTCGACGGAGGCCTTCGTCCCGATCTATGTCATGTCGGACATATGGCAGCATGCCGGCTGGAACAGCATTATATACTTTGCCGCCTTGTCCACGATTGATCCGCAGCTATACGATGCGGCCAAGATCGACGGTGCCAGTCGCTGGCACCTGATCCGTTATGTAGAGCTTCCCGCACTGGTGCCGACAATTATTATTTTGTTCATTCTCAGCATGGGCAATGTGCTTGGTACTGGCTTCGAGAAGGTGTTTCTGATGCAGAATCCGCTGAATCTCCCAGTCTCTGAGGTCATAGCAACTTATGTATACAAGATCGGTATTGTCAGCAACCAATTCAGCTATTCGGCGGCGATCGGGCTCTTCAATACGCTGATCAACTTTTTCTTCCTATATGCCATGAATCTCATCGCCAAGAAATTCTCCAATATCAGTCTATGGTAAATGATAAGCGGCATCACTCGGGCAAAGGGAGGAGATCACCTTGAACCAGATTCGGCTAAGAGAACGACCGCTCTCGGATTATGCATTTGATGCGGCTGTTGTGATATTGTCTCTGTTGGTATTTCTGATCGTGGCTTATCCCATCTATTTTGTAATCATCGCGTCGATTAGTGATTCTACTCTTGTATCGACTGGACAGGTGACCTGGCTGCCACGCAATATCAGCTTTTTCGGCTATCAGGAGATTTTCCAGGACACACGCATCTGGACAGGGTACAAGAACACGATTATCTATACAACGCTTGGCACCTTTGTCAATCTGCTGTTCACGCTCCCTGCGGCTTATGTGCTCTCCAGACCGGAATTCCGGGCCAGAAGATGGATCATGTTTGCTTTTGTAATTACGATGTTCTTCAATGGTGGTCTGATTCCCACGTACCTGTTGATGAAGGAGCTTCATCTGACCAATACGATGTGGGTGTTCATTGTCCCGTTCTCAGTGAACGTCTACAATCTGATCATCACACGTTCCTTCTTTGAGCATTCATTACCGAAGGAGCTGTTCGAGGCAGCGCAGATGGATGGCTGTAGTCATTTCAAATTCTTCGCGCAGATTGCACTTCCGCTCTCCAAGGCGGTGGTCTCGGTAGTAGCCCTTTTTTACCTAGTAGCCCATTGGAATGATTTCTTTACAGGGCTCATTTATATCCAGAGCAATCATTTGCAGCCCCTTCAGATTGTATTGCGGGATATCCTGCTATCCAATCAGGTTTTTGCTTCTGGTGCAGGAGCTGGCGGTTCAGCGGGGGGATATGCCCAGCAATATGCGGATCAGGTGAAATATGCTGTGATTATTGTTTCTACTCTGCCAATACTTATTGTCTATCCATTCATTCAGAAATATTTTGAGAAGGGGGTTATGATTGGTTCCGTCAAAGGTTGAGGACGTGGATTAAGACAGCATAGTACGTCTAGCATAAACATCCACAATTTAAATACGGAGTAGATCATTGCAGAGTAGCTCGTTACCGAGTAGCCATTATGGTTGCTCGGTTATTTGTGTCCATGGTTATGTCTTACGCTATCTTGGGAAAAACACATGCAGGGATTCAACCCTGGCAAGCGTGGGGTAAGAGAATAGGTATATTGTGACATGGATAAGCTACCGCTAGAAGGAAGACTATCGTACGAAGGAGGCTTCACCCATGAAGAAATCCATAGCAGATCAGGTACTAGAAGCACTTCTGAATGCGGGCATCAAGCGAATCTATGGAATCGTCGGCGATTCATTGAATGCCATACTCGACTCCATCCGCCGCTCAGATCAGATTGAATGGATTCACGTCCGCCATGAAGAGGTAGCAGCTTTTGCAGCAGGGGCCGACGCACAGGTGAGTGGGAGCATTGCGGTATGCGCGGGCAGTAGTGGCCCAGGAAATATGCACCTTATCAACGGCTTGTATGACTGCCATCGCAACGGTGTCCCGGTGCTGGCCATTGCCGCTCATATTCCAAGCGATGAGCTCGGAAGTGAATACTTCCAGGCGACTCATCCCGAGCAGATCTTTCAGGAGTGCAGCCACTTCTGCGAGGTGATCACGACACCACGGCAGATGCCGCGCATGGTCACGATGGCGATTCAGACTGCCATTGCTCGTTCGGGAGTCTCTGTCATCGTCCTGCCCGGTGATGTGGGCGCGCTTGAGGCTTCTGCAGAGCCTGTGCCTGAGCATGTATACCACGTAACGAAGCCAGTCATCCATCCGGCGAGGGAAGAGCTCTTGAAGCTGGCAGCGTATCTAAATGCCGGGAAGAGAATCACATTATTATGCGGAGCGGGCTGTGCAGAGGCACGTCCTGAGCTTATGGAGCTATGTGAACGACTGCAGGCTCCGATGGTTATTGCCTTACGTGGGAAGGAATATCTCGAATACGATAATCCCTATCTCGTAGGTCTAACCGGACTCATCGGCTATTCGTCTGGTTATCATGCCATGATGGACTGTGACGTATTACTCATGCTGGGGACAGATTTTCCGTACCGCCAGTTCTATCCTGAGGATGCAACGATTGTACAGGTAGATATTGAGCCCGCTCATCTAGGACGGCGCACGAAGCTGGATTATGGATTATGTGGAGACATCAAGGCGACAATTACAGAGCTGCTGCCATATCTTAGGGCGGAGCATAACGGCAAGCATCTTGCTAAATGCGTAGATCGATACGCGAAGGTACGCCAAGAGCTGGATGATCTAGCAGTTGGCAAGCCAGGCAAGCAGCCTATTCACCCGCAATTCTTGACCAAAGTGGTCAGTGAGGCAGCGGATAATCGGGCCATCTTCACCTGTGATGTGGGGACGCCTACCGTATGGGCAGCCCGTTATCTGAAAATGGGACCAGAGCGGCGATTGCTGGGTTCGTTCAATCATGGTACCATGGCCAATGCCTTGCCCCAAGCGATTGGTGCCCAGAAGGCAGCCCCGGATCGGCAGGTGATCTCACTGTCTGGTGATGGTGGCCTGACCATGCTCATGGGCGATTTGTTGACACTGCACCAGCATCGCCTGCCAGTAAAGGTCGTCGTGTATAACAACGGGGCGCTCGGCTTTGTCGAGTTGGAGATGAAGGCTGCTGGCCTTCTGGAGTCAGGGACGACGCTGGTTAATCCGAATTTTGCAATGGTGGCGCAGGCCATGGGAATCGAGGGTATCCGCGTTGAAGACCCAGCAGACCTTGAGGATGCCATGAAGCGAGCACTCTTGCACGATGGCCCTGCACTGATCGACGTGGTAGTCAATCGACAGGAGCTGTCCCTCCCGCCCAAAATCAACCTCAAGCAGGCAGAGGGATTTACACTATGGATGATGAAGGCTGTGCTGAACGGAAGAGGAGACGAACTGGTTGAATTAGCCAAGACAAACCTGATACGCTAGTCTATAATTAGCCATGGTTGGGTATTACAACCGCATAGAAGCAGTCCTAATGCATCCTAGGAGGAGAGAACATGAGTCATACTGGAAAAGTAGCAATCATCACAGGAGCGGGAAGCGGTCTGGGACGTGCTGCCGCCTTGAAGCTGGCGGAGAAAGGGGCCTTGATCTCGGTTGTTGACCTGGTGGAGCCAGCCGGTCAGGAGACGGTGCAGCAGATTGAAGCCGCAGGCGGCAAAGCGATCTTCGTCAAGGCAGATGTTAGCAAAGCAGCCGAGGTGGAGAATTATGTGAAGACAACGGTAGAGGCCTTTGGCCGAGTGGACATGTTCTTCAACAATGCAGGTATTTCCGGTCCTGGACTCAAGCTGGCGGATCATAGCATTGAGCAGTTCGACCAGATTATTGATATTAACTTGAGAAGTGTATTGTATGGTCTGAAATATGTCATTACGGAAATGCTCAAGACGGGTGGAGGCTCTATCGTCAATACGGCGTCTACAGCAGGTGTCGTAGGTGTGCAATCCGTTGCTCCCTATGCGGCAACCAAGCATGGCGTTATCGGCGCTACGAGAACAGCAGCTATTGAGTATGGTAAAGACAATATTCGGGTTAATGCAATCGCGCCGGGGACGATCGAGACGCCGATGGTGGTCCAATTCGGCAAGGATAACCCGGAAGTGTTCCAGGCTACACTGGATAGTATTCCATCGGGAAGACTTGGCAAGCCTGAAGAGATTGCGAATCTGGTTGCATTTCTGCTGGGAGATGAGGCCCCGTACATTAACGGTTCTGTCTACTCCATTGATGGAGGCGTTACGGCGCAGTAAAGGGAATTCCATGGACTCATTGCTGCTCCGGTAAGGTTGAGAGGGACGGAGCCTGAGCGATGACGACTATGAATGTGTATAAGATGGTTTTAGAATATAGATGGTTCATGAATGTTGTAAGAGAGGCTGCTCGGTTCGAGTGGCCTCTTTTCTAGATCAGAATTTCGTAGTTGAAAAACTGGTTAGAAACAGATCATACCAAATGAACTATGCCAAAAGTGAAGGAGGAGGACTGTGACAAGAGCGACAACAATGGCTTTCACAGATACTACTCAAGACGCTAATGAGCCCCGAACAGGCGGATTAAGTCTGTTACCTGAGGGAATCTCGTGGCCAGAAAATCCAGATGGTGAGAAACTGACGTTAGCAATGCATTTGCCAGCCCGTTTTTTGAATGATACGTTTGGCTGTAGCTATCCTGAAGCAACGGCTATATCTGTGTTTACAACTTATAATAGAAACACCTATTTCCTTGATAATATCGTGTATCATGGTGACCCACTAGAGCTGAATATGATCAAAATGGGATTTACGAAGGTGATTGCGCACCCCATAGGACAACCACGCAATGAATCAGAATTTACAGTCCCTGCGCGAGCGATCTCACTCGGGGATAGGATTGAGGATGAAGCAGAAGCCTCATTCACGGGCTCGAAGCTAGGTGGCAGTCCGGGATATTTGCAGAACGAGGGTCTACAGCTTGAACAATTCTTGTTTTGTATTCAGCTCTATGGAGGCGATTATCCTGAAGGGTACAATGATATATTCTACCTGAGTGATTCTGTAGGATACTTGCTGCTTTCACGCAATTTCCACCCTTCGAACGAGGATGAAGACGCTGGTATATTCTTTGTACAGTGCTCTTGAGGTGAATTTGAAGTGGCTTTGATGTGTTGGCACATATAAAGTATTCTGCATCATTTAATAGATGTACAAGCGGAAATAATGGATCTAGTCGTTGGCTTTGATAAAGCTCAGCGGCTTTTTTGTTATAATCTAACAGCAGGCACCTGTATGACTGGAGCATACAGATGCCATACTGGCTACGGAAATAATTAGAAGTCAAAGTTATCCGGATCGGGGCCAACGCGCATATCCTGATTCAAGCTGCTGATCAGCTGCATATCCTGCGGGGACAGCTCAAAATCAAACACATTAGCATTTTCAGCAATGCGATGGGCCTTGATGGACTTCGGAATGGTTACTACGCCATTCTGCAGGTCCCAGCGGATAATGATCTGGGCAACCGACTTCCCATGTTTCGTAGCAATCTCCTGAAGCTCTTTGTGCTCGAGCAATTGTCCCTGCATAAGAGGGGACCAAGCCTCCAATTGAATGCCATGCTTCTGACAGTAGGCTCTGAGCTCAACCTGTGTAAGGCGAGGATGGTATTCCACCTGATTCACCATGGGCTTGATCTCTGCATCCTTCATCAGCTCCTCCAGATGATGAATCTGGAAGTTACTGACACCAATGGCTTTGACGCGTCCTGTTGTGTACAGCGTCTCCAGAGCTCGCCAGGCCTCTTTGAATTTTCCTTCAACAGGCCAGTGGATGAGGTATAGATCCAGGTATTCCAGACCTAACTTACGCAGACTTTCATCATAGGCCTGCAGTGTGGATTCATAGCCTAGCTCGCTATTCCACACCTTGGAGGTGACAAACAGGTCTTCGCGCTCTATGCCTGCCGCCTCTAGGCCTTCGCGAATACCCATACCGACACCTTCTTCATTGGCGTAGATCGCGGCCGTATCCACACTGCGATAGCCTTGGGTGATGGCTTCGCGCACAGCGCTTACCAGCTCCGGGCCTTCTTCGACCTTGAATACCCCAAGTCCAAGCCAGGGCATCTTGACCCCGTTCGCCAATATCGTTGTATCCTGTAAATGAGTTGCCATATCTTTTCCTCCGCTCACAATCATATATTTTGCCAATATCCTAATAGCTCAAATGGTATGAAATGAATTTCAGCTCATTACCGTTGACCATTGCCATTATGCTGCACAGGATTCGTTTTGTGAAGAACGTACTTTTTTGTAATTTAGGTACTCCAAAGTGCCATAGGTACTTGAAAGTGCTATAGATACTCGGCAGTGCTATAGATACTGGAAGGCGACACAGTAGCTTTCTGGCGATTACTTCGTACCGCTTCGATAGGCACTGGGGCTGACGCCGGTTGCTCTTTTGAAGGTACGCGAGAAATAGGGAAGATCCATACCGAGCTGCTCAGCAGTCTCCGAAATGGACAGATCCGTAAATGAAAGTAGTCGCTTTGCCTTATCCATTCGCTTTTGCTGGACATAATGCATCGGCGTGACGCCCATTAATCTTTTGAAATAGGGAATGAAGTAATTCGGATGCAGATGAATGATGTCCGCCAGGGCGTCAATCTCGATCTGGCGATCCAGGTGCTCTTCAATATACTGAAGCACACTTCCAAGCTTGTGGCGTTCCTCATGATAGAGGAAGCGATTAAGCTCTGTAGCATACTCGCACTGCTCCATACAGTAGGCAAGAATATGAAGAAGTGCTGCTTTAAGGCGTAATGGAGCGAGATAACCACCTTGATGAAACTGCTCCTCCATGTCCAGAAATAGGCTCCGCGTTGCCTCGGGATCGGCTGCATCGACAAGGATCAAGCCGACATCGGCTGGAAAGAGAGGCCATTCCCCGATCTTGGCGTCAAAATGACAAAAGTGGCGTGTATAGGGATGTAAGCGAGAGGTCATGGCTGTCTGAACAGAGCCTGCCGGCATGATCATAAGCTGTCTAGGCCTGGGATAATAGGTTTCACCATTCACTATGACAGACCCCTCGCCATCTGCAATGTAATATAGCCGACAGAATGAAGGGACCTCATCGGTATGATTCCAGCCTGCAAATTGGGATTTTGAATGAACTAATGATATAGATACCTTGAGATTCTCCAGCAGATTCTCGCTAAAGGATAGGGATTCAGACATATTGCAGCCTCCTGCCTCGTGTCCGTGATAGTTGTCTTTATTATAATCCAAACAATTGGCATGAACACCTTAGTATTATACAAATATGTCTTAGTTTCAGGTATTCTACTTCCAATGAAAACGTTATATTCTCTATCCATACCATAACCAAGGAGGTCATCCAAGCGGAATGGAGAAGGTACGTTACGGAATTATTGGCATTGGGAATATGGGGAAGTCCCATGCCATTCAGCTGTTGAATCAGATAGAGGGGGCCGAGTTAGCCGCCGTATGTGATATATCTCCAGAGCGCCTGAAGTGGGCTAAGGAAGAGCTGCCAGCAGGGATACATCACTATGAGCAGCCTGAGGCCATGCTCCAGTCGGGTCAGATTGACGCAGTGATTGTCGCTACACCACATTATGACCATCCTACACTTGCTATTCAGGCGTTCGATGCAGGCTTGCATGTGCTGATTGAGAAGCCGGCAGGCGTCTATACCAAGGCGGTCAGACAGATGAATGAGAAGGCGGCGGCTTCGGACCGGGTGTTCGGCATTATGTATAATCAGCGAACCAATCCACTGTACCAGAAGCTGAAGGAACTGATCTCGTCAGGTGAGCTGGGAGAAGTCCGCCGTACCAATTGGATTGTCACGAATTGGTACCGCTCTCAAAGCTACTATGATTCAGGTGGCTGGAGAGCAACCTGGGCTGGAGAGGGTGGAGGCGTACTACTGAATCAGGACCCGCATCAGCTTGATCTGTGGCAGTGGACGACAGGATTAATGCCGACGAGAGTCCGGGCCTTCTGTTATTTTGGCAAATACCACGATATTGAGGTCGAGGACGATGTAACAGCCTATGTGGAATACGCCAATGGAGCTACCGGGCTGTTCGTCACGACTACTGGAGAGGCACCCGGTACGAATCGATTCGAGGTAAACGGTACACGTGGCAAAATCGTAGTGGAGGATGGGAAGCTTACCTTCTGGCGACTGCGCGTCCCCGAGCCTGAATGGAATGCAAGCTACACTGGTGGATTCGGCTCGCCAGAATGCTGGACCTGCGACATTCCTGTTCCTGTCGGGCATGGAGAGCAGCACGTGGGCATTCTACGTAATTTTACAAATGCGATCCTGCACGGCGAACAGCTACTTGCCCCCGGTGAGCAAGGTATTCATGGGCTTACCTTGTCCAATGCGATGTATCTGTCTGCTTGGGAGGATGACTGGGTCGACCTTCCACTGGATGAGGATCGGTTCCTGGAGCTGCTGGAGAGCAAAATTGCTGACTCAAAATATGTAAAGAAGAACGCGGCTGATATTACGCTGGACGTGACGGGAACCCACTAATACGAACTGAAGGAGGAACACTTGCCATGACACCGGAAAAATTGGCTGTTCAGCTATATACGCTGCGTAATTACACGCAGACAGAGGAGGGACTCAGGGAGACGCTCTCCAAGGTGGCCAAGATAGGCTACCGTTCTGTGCAGGTATCTGGTATTGGTCCCATACCCCCTCACACGGTTAAGCAATTGACTGATGAAGCGGGTCTGTCCATATGCGCTACCCATATTCCGTGGGATCGGCTGGAGAACAACCTGGAAGCGGTTGCGGAGCAGCATAAGCTGTGGAACTGCTCGTACGTAGGTCTTGGGGGAATGCCTCAGGCTTTCCGGGGCTCGGCAGAGGGCTATCGAGCTTTCATTGCAAAAGCAGGGTCCATTGCGAATAAGCTCAAGCATGATTACGGTCTGCAATTCGTGTATCACAATCACCATTTTGAATTTGAGCGCTTTGAGGGGAAGGCTGGCCTGCAAATCATACTTGATGAGACGGACCCCGCTTCCTTCGGCCTGGAGCTGGATTTGTACTGGATTCAGGCAGGTGGCGGTGACCCGGTGGAATGGATTCGCAAGACTGCTGGACGGATGCAGGTCGTGCATTTCAAGGATATGGCGATCGTAGCCGAGAAGCAGCTATTTGCGGAGATTGGTGAAGGAAACATGAACTATCCTGCGATTATTAAGGCCTGTAATGAAACAGGCATCGAGTGGGTGGTAGTGGAACAGGACGAGTGTCAGCGCGATCCGTTCGAGAGCATTGAGATCAGCTGGCAGTATCTGCTTGGGAAGTGCGAGGAGGAGATAACAGCATGAATACGAACAATGGCATGATGTATGCCCCAGTCTTTGAGGCGAAGCCCGTCGTAAAGCCAGGAGAATTTGTATTTGCAGCTATGGCACTGGACCATGGGCATATCTACGGAATGTGTAATGGATTGCTTGAAGCAGGCGGGACATTGAAATGGGTATACGATCCAGATCCGATCAAGGTGCAGGAATTCATGGCACGCTATACAGGAGTGCAGGCTGCACAATCTGCTGAAGAGATACTGGAGGATGCTGACGTCCGACTGGTAGCCGCCGCTGCTGTACCTTGTGAGAGAGGACCACTCGGCATTCAGGTAATGAATGCAGGCAAGGATTATTTTACAGACAAGACGCCATTCACCGAACTGGAGCAATTGGAGGCAGCCAGACAAGTAGTTCAACGAACTGGACGAAAATACATGGTGTACTATAGCGAGCGTTTGCACGTGGAAAGTGCTGTATATGCAGGCCAATTGATCAAAGAGGGAGCCATTGGACGTGTCATTCAGGTAATGGGTACAGGACCTCATCGTCTGAGTGCGCCGGATCGACCGGCATGGTTCTTCGAGAAGAGCAAATATGGAGGCATTCTCTGCGATATTGGCAGCCATCAGATCGAGCAATTTTTGTATTATGCAGGCTGCAGGGATGCTAGCGTGGTTCGTAGCCATGTGGGGAATTATGCAAATGCCATTTACCCGGAATTGGAGGATTTCGGGGACGCCATGCTGGTTGGCGACAATGGAGCAACGAACTACTTTCGGGTGGACTGGTTCACTCCGAGTGGACTCAGCGTATGGGGTGATGGCAGATGTACAATTCTGGGGACAGAAGGATATATCGAGCTTCGAAAATATGTAGATATTGCCCGCTCCCAGAAAGGTGATCATGTCTACTGGGTGGATCAAAAAGGAGAACATTACTTGGACGTGGGAGGGAAGGTGGGTTATCCCTTCTTCGGAGAGCTGATCCTCGACTGCTTGCATCGGACCGAGCGGGCTATGACACAGCACCATGTCTTCAAGGCAGCGGAGCTATGTCTTCAAGCTCAGGCTCAAGCAGTGAATCTCGTATCCGCCGGAGGTCAGGTACTACATGTGGATCATGATGAAGTGAGGCGATAGCTATGAAGGAGATTGGAGCGGCCATTGTCGGCTGTGGCAATATCAGCACGGTTCATGCGCAGGCGTTATCCGAATTGGAAGGCGTTCAGCTACGTGCGGTAGTCGATACCGATCTGGAGCGAACTCAGTCAATAGGAAGGGAGTATGGATGTGAAGCCCTAGGTGATATACATCAGTTGACCCAAAGATCAGACATTCAGGTCGTACATCTATGTACGCCGCATTATCTCCACGTTCCAATGGCACTAATGATGCTGAAATCGGGCAAGCATGTGCTCACCGAGAAGCCAATGTCGCATACGCTTGCGGAAGGTAGGCAACTGGTTGAAGCCGCTTCAACGAGTGGATTACAGCTCGGCGTATGCTTCCAGAATCGCTATAATGAATCTTCCATCCGCATCAAGGAGATGACAAGCTCCGGTGAGCTCGGAAGACTTGTGGGAATGAAGGCCGTCCTGACCTGGTACAGGGAAGAGGCTTATTATACGCAGAGTCCGTGGCGTGGGCAATGGGCAACGGAAGGTGGCGGTGTCCTGATGAACCAGGCCATCCATACATTGGATCTACTACAGTGGTTCGGTGGGGAGATTGCTACTGTTCACGGAAGTGTGACGACGGACGCACTTGGACATTGCATTGAGGTGGAGGATACGGCGCATGCCAGAGTCCGCTTTGCCAATGGAGCCACAGCTATATTCTACGCCACAAATGGATATGTCGAGAATTCCCCGCTTGAGCTGGAAATTGTCTTTGAGGAGGGCAGGCTGATCCAGCGAAGCCACTCGTTATTCCTTCAGAAGGATGGCGCAGAGACAATGCTCTGCGGAGCCCCTACGTACGACGGCTTCACGGGAAGATCCTACTGGGGGATTAGTCATGTTCATTTGATTCAGCATTACTATCAGTGCCTGAAGTCTGGTACGCCCTTCCCGATTGATGCCTTAGAAGGACTGAAGGCTATACAGCTGATCCATGAGATCTATGAATCTTCTATTCATAGAAGAACCTCGTAAAGGCAGCCGAATAGAGAAATTCAACCAAGAGTCTAGCAAGATCAACGGCTCGTACTTCTTTCGAGGTCAATACGAATTCACAATTGATATCAGTGCTCTGCTGGGTAACGCTAGTAGGGCTTTTCTATTTTGATGGTGTGCTTTGAATAAAAGTGCATTAAAGCGAACAACTTAAGGAAAATATAGTAAAGAGGGCTTTTATGAAATTCAAAAAACATAAAAAATTGTTTAAGCCATTTAAAAATGCCCCCAGAGACCATTATCACGAGCCTAGTAAAACAAACATTGAAGATGTTTCTGACCTCCAGCGGATGAGCATAGTCGATTGGATTCAAAAAAAAATAGGTGGGAGTTCAGACGTCGTTTTTCGCACACTATCCAGTTCAAGTGAAACGTGCAATTCCCAGGTGACCATTATCTATATCGAAGGCCTTGTAGATCAACAATTACTAACGAAGATGTTAGATGTATTGTCTAATACAGAGACCAGGCTTCGTGATGCGCTCGATCCAGTAACTTGGCTGAAAACCCACCTCCCAGTAGGGAGTCTCAAGTCTACAGATAAAAATAAGCTTCTGAAATCGATCCTGGATGGCCAGGCGGCAATCATTGTTGACGACGAGAACGCAGCCTTTACTGTAGCGATTGCGGGTGGAGTTCGAAGATCGGTTGAAGAACCAACTTCACAAACGGTGCTTCGCGGCCCCAAAGAGGGGTTTACGGAGGACATCTCCACAAACATGGCTCTTTTGCGTAGAATAATGCGAACACCAGAGCTGCAATTCGATTCATTAACAATTGGAGAATATACACAAACTAAAGTGTCTGTAGCTTTTATCAAGGGTATTGCTGATCCGAATGTGGTTAAGGAAGTGAAAAAGCGACTTGAATCCATCAATACAGATAGTATTTTGGAGAGTGGATATATTGAGGAATTTATACAGGACGGGGTATACACACCTTTTCCAACGATTTTGGATACGGAGCGGCCTGATGCTGTAGCTGGTGGGTTATTGGAAGGGTTAGTAGCGATCATAGTTGATGGTACTCCCTTCGTACTTCTTGCTCCCGTGACTTTTTTCAGATTCTTTATATCAAGTGAGGACTACTATCAAAGATATGATATCGCCTCCTTTTTACGAATCATTCGCTTCACTTCTTTCTTCGTTGCTCTTCTGCTGCCTTCTTTTTTCATTGCATTAACTACCTTCCAGCAGGAGATGTTACCTACAACCCTGTTAATTAGTCTTGCTGCTCAGCGGGAGAATACCCCTTTGCCCGCAGTAGTGGAGGCTCTTCTCATGGAACTGACTTTTGAAGTCATACGAGAAGCAGGTGTGCGTATGCCGCGGGCAATAGGTCCAGCTATCTCTATTGTTGGAGCCTTAGTATTGGGACAATCAGCTGTTCAAGCGGGGCTTGTCTCGGCGGCTATGGTCATCGTCGTCTCGTTTACGGCCATATCCAACTTCGTGCTGCCAGCTATTAATATGGCTTCTGCTGTTCGATTGTTGCGTTTTGCACTCATGTTGCTTGCAGGCTCACTAGGTCTATTCGGCATTTTAGTAGGGTTGGTGCCGATCTTAGTTCACTTGGCATCTCTTCAAACATTCGGTGTTCCCTATCTTCTACCCGCATCGCCCTTCAAAGGTAATAATATGAAGGATTTTGTACTTCGTTTTCCTTGGTGGAAAATGCGAACAAGGCCTGCCATGATCGGTGATATCAATCACATCAGACAGGGACCCGAACAGAAGCCAAATTCTCTATTGACAAGTGATGAACGGAATGATCACTCAGGCAATTAGGAGGGTAACGGATGCTCAAAATCTGTAAAATTTATGTTTCAGTGATTCTTATATTCATTCTCCCAGGATGCTGGAATCGAATTGAGCTTAATGAAATTGGGATTACTTCGGCTACTGGATTTGACCGGGATGGGAATGATTGGTTAGCAACATATCAAGTCATCGTGCCGTCATCCATCACTTCAAATACAGGAGGTGGATCAGGCACCTCCCAGCCTGCGATAAATGTATTCTCTGTAAAAGGCAGTACGATCTCGGAAGCAGCCAATTTAAGCAACCTGGACAATCCGCGGAGGTTATATTTGGCGCATAATAACGTAGTCATCATTGGGAAAGAGGCCATGGACAAAGGAATCAGCCAACTCATCGACACATACTTGCGTAACACGGAGTCGCGTGAAACGGTGTGGCTGCTCCTGACAGATAAAAAGGCTGACAGTATTCTACGTAAGCTAATCCCACCTGAGAAGGTACCTGGTTCAAGCATTTCGCAAATGCTGACAAAAGAGAAGCGAATTTCTTCTATTTTTCCACCCGTCACTGTGTTTGACTATGCCTATAAAATGAATTCTGACGCAAAGGCCATTGGCATACCTATGATTACATTAGCGGGTGCCGAAAGCTCCGAAAATGAAAAAATGCTGGAATCACTGGATATTTATAAAGAGGTTAGCCCACCTCTAAAAATTCGAATTTCTGAGCTAGCTATTATTCAGAACGACCGCCTCGTTGGATTCATGAATCAGCATGAGAGCAGAGGACTGAGCTGGCTTACTAATAGAGTGAATGGAACCGTCTTGTCCTTATCTTCCTCAGAGCATAAATCCAAGCAGAATATCTCTCTTACTGTTCTACGATCCAAAACGAGACTTCAACTAGTGAAACAAGGATATCACTACATAATGAATGTCCGTGTTAACACAAAGGCGAATATAAGTGAATCTGGGTCCAAGTTGAATTCGTCCCAAGTGACGGCGGTCAAACAAATAGAGAAGCAGGCGGCAAAGCAAATTGGAGACGAAATTCGTGCGAGCTGGGAAGTTATGCAGCAGCTTGGGGCAGATTTGGGCGGATTTGCTGATATCCTCCATCGTGAGTATCCGAAGGACTGGAGAGGACTTGAGAAAAATTGGGGAAGAGAGTTTAAGAACGTGGATCTGAATATTCAGGTTAACGTGACCATAAAACGACCGGGAATGTTCCAGAATTCGTTTCGAAATCTAGAATAAAAACTAGTCCATCATCGAAGGAGAACTGTCTTGAGTAAATTGACCCCACAACTATCCGATTTGGTAATCACATTTGCCTTATTTGAAGTAGGAAGCACCACTTTGTTTTTGTTAGGTGGGAGCGCTAAACAGGATGCTTGGCTTGCTATGTTGATCGGCTCTGTCATCGGATTTTTCCTTTTAATGACGTATCTCTGGATACATCATTTGGATAAAGGTAGAGACCTATATGAGCTTTTACAATATTATATGGGGAAAATCCCCGGACGGGTGTTGGGTTTCCTTTTCGCCGTGTACTTCCTGTACGAAACTTCACGTAATTTGCGGGATATGGGGGAGGTAACGGAGCTTACTTTGTTAAACAGGACGCCTGTTGCCTTTATTATGTTCATTGCCATCGTGGTTGTGGGGAATACGGTTAGATATGGGCCTGAGGTACTGATGAGAACCTGCACCATCCTTCTTCCCGCTTTTATTCTCGGCTACATTTCATTGCTTCTATTGATTGTAACCACAGGTTTGTTACACATCGAAAATATGTGGCCGATACTCGAAAACGGCATAAAACCAGTCTGGAACGCTGCCTTTCCGGAAATAGTCTCCTTTCCCTTTGGACAGGTAGTTCTGTTCTTAACCTTTTTCAAGCTCTCTGAACATAATTCGAAATTTAACAAAGCTTTATTAAGCTGGTATGGTGTCGTATCCATTATGCTGATTATATTTAATCAGCTTACCATTCTTGTACTTGGGCCCGATATTGCTGCTAATGCGACAAACCCACTGCTGGAAACGGTGCAGCTCATCCGACTTGCTGGAATTTTGGAGAGAATGGATGCTCTTTTTGCCCTGGTCCTTTTTCTAGGGCTGGGCATTAAAATGGCAGCTTTCTTTATTGGTGCCGTGACAGGGCTGAGTCGAATTTCTAACATAAGATATAAGACACTAATAATACCTGTTGGCATAGCGATTTACTGGTTATCATTTTTATCTCCAAGGTATGCAGAGTATATATGGTTAGGGTTGAATGTATCCGTTACATGGATCGCGCCATTCTTTCAAATCTGTGTGCCTCTGTTACTTGTGTTAGTTATGCTACTACGCAAGAGGAAAAGGTCACAATCCTCACAAAAAACAGGTGGAGAGCGTTATAACCGCATATAATTGCTAAATAGTAGCCGTCCTTTGCTTAACTGCTAGAGGGAGAAGACGACTAGCTCTGGATTGAGATTAATGATTGACGGATATATCGGTATAGCGTCTAATTATTGTATTGCAAATTAAGAAGAATTGGAGGCATTATGAAACTACGTTCCGTTTCCTACCTGTGGAAGCTAGTGCTTTTCTCTGTAGTACTGGGTACTCTGCCAGTGATCATATTAGGTGCCTTGTCTTATTACAATTCCTCGTTGGCTGTACAGCAAAATGTGAACCAAGGAAATGAGCTGTTGTTGCAGCAGACTCAGATGGGAGTCGAGCAGATGCTCAGGACCATTGATAACTCAGCAACACAATTTCTACAGTCCTCGGTTGTAAGCCATGCCTTTAACAAAGAAATCACGAATCAAGATTTTGAAATGGTTCATGAATTATATAAAGGGATCGCCACGATCCAGACTTACGAGCTGGGTATTAAGGAAATCTACCTGGTCAGTCTTAGTAGGGAGTGGATGGTATCAGGCACTGGGGTTAATGAATATAGCTCACCCGATTTCATGCCACAGATGGAAAGCTTCGCCCGTGAACAGACAGGCTCCTTCTGGATCAGGGATAAGAACAGTACTTCCGATACGAGTGAATCCGTCTTTTTTGTGAAGAAATACCCCTTTAATGCGGCTAACCCCAAAGGCATCATCAGTGTTGCGTTATCTCCTGACGCGATCGCAAGAAGATTGTCTCTTCAGGACAACAAATTAGGAAACGCTTTCATTATGGACCATGAATTTAAACTGCTTCATCAGCGTGATGATGGAAGTGCGCCAGGACACAGCCTAGCTGCAGAGCCTTCTTTACAGCCTCTCAAGGAAGCATCGGCTAGTACAGGGCAGTACGTGACCAAGCAAGAAGGGGAGACCGTAACTATCACCTATCGCAAATCCTCTTATAATGGCTGGATCTACGTTTCCGTAGCTTCGAACGAGCAGGTCAATGAACAGAATCAAATGATCGGCTGGATGACGCTTCTCGTATGCTTTCTCATTTTGCTCATCACGTTGTTTCTGGCGTGGATTGGCTCCAGAAGGATGTACAGCCCTATTCGTGCGATTAATACCGCACTTGCCGATGTAGCGGTGACAGCTGATCCGAAGGAGGCTGTGGGTGAACTGCAGGCTATTGGAGAACGTGTTCATTTCCTGCTTCGCAATCACTCGCGGATTACCAATGAGCTTCAGGGACAGCAGATGCAGTTAAAGGAATTTTTCATGCATAAGCTGTTCTCAGGAGAGATCAGCAATGATGATTTTGCGGAAAAGCTGAGCTGGTATGGATGGGAGTGTCCGTGGCCGACCATGAGCTTGCTTGCCATTCAGATCGACACCCTTGAGGATACCCGTTATGAAGAAGGGAACCGGGATCTGCTCATGTTCGCTATCAATAATATGGTGGAAGAGCTCGTCCCCGCTGAGCAGAGGCTCCTCCCTGTAGTTCGTACAGATAGCCAAGTAACCTTGCTCGGGACAGATCAACAGGGAGAGATGCTAAAGGCACAGCTATTTAAGATGTCCTCTGCAATTCAGGCCGCAATATCTCAGTATTTGAATATTAGTGTAAGTATCGGTATTAGCCGTCCATTCTACATGTTCTCTGCAGCACAGCAGGCTATGTATGAGTCTACAACCGCTTTGAAATTCAGCGCAGGTCTTGGGGAACAGACGATTTTGTTTATTGAAGATGTACAGCCGCAGAAGGGTGATCTGAGTCTTTTTCCGCGAGATAAAGAGCAGTCCTTATTCGATGCAGTCCGGTCTGGGGATTTATCACTAGCTGAGGTGGAACTGAAGCATTTCATTGAAGCACTTTTCTCGGCACATGCGCCCTTTCAGGATTATCATTTGTCGCTGCTGCGTCTACTGGTGAGCTTTCTAAAATTTGGCCAAGAGCTATCGCTCCCAATGGAACGAATAGGGGAGGATGAAGCCCTACTAGTCCATGAATTGTTCAGGCTTCGCAATACCCGGGAGATGGAACAATGGTTCTGGTCGTTATTCGTACAGCCTTACACCCTGGAGCTTGAGAGCAGACGAAGCCATCAATTTAAGCAAATTTCGGAGAGCATTATCGACATGATTCATCGAGAGTTCGATACGGAGCTGACGCTGGAGTATTGCTCCTCCCGGATTCATTATCATCCGCACTACGTGAGCCGTGTCTTTCGTCAGGAGACCGGAGTGAATTTTGGCGAGTATCTCACATCTTACCGCATGGAGATGGCGAAAGTCTGGCTAAAGGAGACCGATATGAAGATCGCTGAGATTGCTGAGCGATTACAATATAACAATTCTGCTAATTTCATACGCTCATTTCGCAAAATCATGGGAACGACACCCGGTAAATATCGGGAAGGATTGTAGCTCATAGGGAGGCCTGTAGCGATTACCATACCCCATAGGAGAGATCAACATCAACACGAGCACTGTTCCTATGGGGTGTGGTATCCCTTGCTACGAGGGTCGTATTATGCTTGACTAGGTTATACCTGACTATGACAATTTAACGTGTACTCAGAGGATTATATGGCACAAGATATAGAACACATAGGTTATGACTTTCTTGTCTTGGCATATTCGGCATTGATCTCCTCAATGATTTTGCTTCCACCGCCCTGTAGCCACTTATCTACTGCCTGTTGCCACTCCTGCTCACTGGCTGTACCCATAATGAATTTGACGGTCGCATCCTGAATAATCTTATTCAGCTCATTTCCGAGCTCTATAGCCGTGTTCGAGATGAAAGGGGCTGCCGGATTGGGAGTGGCGAAGGTGGCATTGTCCTTGAATAGCTCCGTACTAAGCTGCTCCAGCTCCGTGCCATAGTTCTCGATCTCATTTTGCAAAATCATGAACTGGCTGCTGTCCGTCATCTCAGCCCGCGCCTTGGCATCCGTGCTCTGTACGTATTGTCCACTCTCCAACGTATATTGCATACCCTCAACGCCATACTTCAGCAGATTCTGAATTTCCTTCTCGGATACCTTGTCGAAATAGGTGAGGATCTGCTTAAGCTCTTCCTCCGTTTTGACACTGGTTTTTGGGATCATATACATGCCCAGAAAGCCCGCTCCAGCGCGAGTAGCATCGCCGTTTGGCCCTGCAATCCGATTAATCAGATCAATCTTAGCTTCCGGTACGACCTTTTTGATGTTTTCCTCTATATTTTTACCGTCAATCATATTGTCGATCCAAAGACCAGCCTTGCCTTTGTACATGACCGTGCGGCCATCCTGCACTAGTGCGAAGTCCTGGTTAATCAGCTTCTCATCATATAGCCTCTTATAGAACTTCAGGGTGTCCATGTATGCCTCCGTCATGTGAGCAGGAATCATCTGACCATCTTTCAGCTCCCATTCATTCGGACCTCCCATGTACACCAGGATATCCTTAAAGCCAGCAATGTTATTGCCTTGCATGCCAACAGCGAGCCCAACTGTATCCTGGCGTCCGTTTTGATCAGGGTCCTGGTTGGCAAACGCTTTCAGAACTTCGTACAGCTCATCGAGGTTCTTGGGTGGCTCTAGCCCAAGATGATCCAACCAGTCCTGACGTATCATTAATCCGAAGCGTGCCAGGTCCCGCTCTCGGTACAGACCGTATATTTTGCCGTCGATGGAAACATTGTTCAATACGACATCCGACATCTTACTAAGATTCGGGTAGCTGCTCAGATACGGGCCGACTTCCCAGAACATTCCCGAACGGGCGGCATTAATGATGAAGGAGGCCTTAGGCTCCAAGGCAACGAATGCTTTTGGAAGCTCACCAGAGGCTACTGTAGCACTTAGTTTATCCGTATAAGACGAGGAGGGGACCCATGACACGGATAGGTCTGTATTGGTCTTCTCCTCAAGCTGCGCAAGAATGGAGCTGCTCTCAGGCATTTGCTCCGCATTATAGGTCGGCAGCATCATGGATAGCATCAGTCTTCCGTCAGGGCTGTCTGGACTGGCTCCTTGCGAGGCTTGGTTATTACCCCCGACACAAGCGGTCATGATCAGGCTTAGTGAGATGAGCATAGCTCCTGTGCCGAACCAAGCTGTCCAAGATTGTCTCTTCATTGATGATCCTCCTCTATTTAGGAATCGTTAATTATGGGTGCTCAGCCTTTTACTGACCCGAGCAATACGCCTTTGGCAAAATGCTTCTGCAAAAAAGGATAGACCAGCAAAATCGGTAAGGTAGATACGACGATGACGGCCATTTTCAGTGACTGCTCAGGTGGTGCCACATAATCGGCTTCCATTGCGGTAGAGTCCCCGATTCCACCAGAAGCGAGGATTACAAACTGCCGCAAGAGCACCTGAATCGGCCATTTCGTATTATCGTTGATATACAGGACAGCGTTAAAATAAGTATTCCAGTGGCCTACAGCATAAAACAATGAGAAGGTAGCAATGGCTGGCATGGATAAAGGGATTACAATTCGGAAAAACACACTCAGATCGTTACACCCATCTATCTTAGCAGATTCCTCCAGGCTTTCCGGCAGTTGCTGGAAAAAGTTGCGGATGATAATCAGGTTAAAGGCACTAATCGCTCCGGGAATGAGCAGGGACCAATACGTGTTGATCATTCCCAGTTGCTTGACCACGAGAAAGGTCGGAATCATCCCGCCACTAAATAGCATAGTGAATACAATGAGCATCAGGATGGGGCGGCGAAAATCCATGTCCTTGCGGGCTAGCGGATAGGCCATCAGGCAGGTGAGAAAGATGTTGATGAGCGTGCCGAATAGCGTAATGTAAATGGTAACGAACAAGCTTTTGACAAGTGTCGGGGTAGAGAAAATGTATTTGTATGCATCCAGTGAAAATTCTGTAGGGAATAAAATGAATCCACGTGTTAACAGCTCCTTCTGCGTAGCAAAAGAACCGGCAATCACGTAAATGAAAGGAAGCACGGTGAGCAGAGCGAATGCACTCAATAATGTGATGTTTAAGTAGTCAAAAATCCGGCTTCCCTTGCTGGGTCTGATCGACATTTCCCGTACACGCTCCTTCCTTAATAGATTCCTTCTTCACCGAATTTCTTGGCTAAATGGTTGGCTACGACGACCAGCACTAGACCAACGAGTGACTTGAACAAGCCAACAGCAGTGCTGAAGCTATATTGCCCCTGACTAATGCCGACGGAATAGACGTAAGTATCAAATACCTCTCCGACATCACGGTTCATTGCATTAAGCATGAGGAAAATCTGTTCAAAGCCTGTATCCAGGAAATGTCCGAGCCGAAGGATCAACAAGATTATGATGGTGCTGCGGATGGCAGGTAGCGTGATATGCCATAGCTGGCGAAGCCGATTTGCTCCATCCATGCGTGCCGCTTCATATAGCTGCGGATCAACTCCAGCAAGGGCAGCAAGGAAAATAATCGTACCCCAACCTGTCTCTTTCCAAATGACTTCAGCGGTCACGATGGTCCGAAACCAGTCATTGCTCGCGAGAAAGTTGATCTTCTCCCAGCCAAAGTACACCAGAAGATCATTCACAATACCGCCTTCAGTAGTCAAGAAAATATATGCAATTCCGACGACAACGACCCAGGACATGAAATGAGGAATATAGACCAGAGTCTGAATGGTTCGTTTGAACAGGTGGTAGCGAAGCTCGTTCAGCATCAGTGCTATAACAATCGGGAGGGGGAAGAAAAACAAAATGTTGAGCATGGCTAGCACTAATGTGTTGCGAAAAAGAACCACAAAATTCGGATCATGAAAGAAACGTTCAAAATGCTTCAAGCCTACAAATGGGCTCTCCCAGAAGCCTAGGAAGGGCTGATAGTCTTTAAAAGCAATGAGGACCCCATACATAGGCCAATATTTAAAAATGAGAAAATACAATAGTCCCGGGAGAAGCATCAAATAAAGCCAGCGATTTCTTATCATCCGTCCTAATCTCGTGGGGGCTCTGGAAACAGGGTACCTGAGTGACTGCATATTCGCATTTCTTGGCATGTCATCACATTCCTTTCGCCTTCAGCTTCAATTGGAATTCAATCCATAGCTGTATCTTAGTGGCGGGGGCGAATTGCCGTCGATAGTCCCTGATTGTGGACGTAGCAGATAATTCGTGATTAAGGCGCCAATCATGCGGAGCAGTCATTAGTTGCATTGGTATTCAATGGTTGCTGTTAAGGGTGAAAATGGAGTAACGGAAGGAAGTAGGGCAGAGATATACCAGAAAGTGAGCAACTAAATGAAAAAAGAAGCGTCTCCCTAGCTGGAGATGCTTCTTCCTAATAAGTGTATTCATGTGTCTTGCATAGTCTGGTCCAGGAGGAGCCCAGTAATTAAGAAGGAATGGAGGCTATAAGTCCTTGCTTGACCTTGTCCGATGCAGGCAACAGAGGCAAGCGCAGTTGATCTGTAGCGATGATCTGCTGTTGGGTGAGCCACCACTTGATTGGAGCCGGTGCTGGCTCTGAGAATACTTGCTGAATGACTGGCTCCAGTAGTCTGAAGCTGTCCCGTGATCCGTTCACATCGCCAGCTACAAAACGCTGATAGATGTCTACATATTTCTGAAGGTTAATGTGTGCGGAAGCAAGCATGCCTCCAGCAGCTCCTTGGCATAGCATAGCATGGAAGTATGCATCTTCACCGCACAGGATAGGCTTTGTCTCATACTGAGTCAATTGCAGGAGGAGATCAAGGCCACCCGAGCTGTCCTTAAGTCCGATTACGCCTTCCAGATCCAGCACTTTCCGCAGAGTATCGAGTGTCATGCGACTCCCCGTACGAGCTGGAATCTCATAGACCAATACAGGCAAGCCAGCACGGGACACGGTGCGAAAATGTTCTACAATTCCTTCTTGTGTTGGTCGATTGTAATAAGGAGTAACTACCATGGCTGCATCTGCACCTAGTTCAGCTGCCATTTCAGTCCGATGAACTGTTGAATACGTATCGTTGGTTCCCGTACCAACGACAATGGGAATCGTCTTGTTCATACTTGCGAGCACTTCCTGCGTGATCTGAACCAGCTGCTTCACTTCGTCCCAGGAGACGGTTGGCGACTCGCCTGTCGTGCCGTTTACGACAAGTCCTTGAATGTCATGGCTTGCCAGATGGGTAACGTACTTTCGATATGATTCGCAATCCAGCTTGTGGTCGAGTGAGAACGGTGTGATCACCGGTATGAAAATCCCATGAATCTGTTGTTCATTCATCATGATTAGTAATCCCTTTCCAATATGGTAAATCTAATGTACCATAGGTAATAACATCAGAGTTATCTATAATAAACGATCATTATAATCAATATTTTCGATGGGGTGGCTACATTGGATTTTATTTATCTGCAGACTTTTCGGGAAGTGGCCATACGGGAGAGCTTTACAAGGGCTGCGGAAGTGCTGGGCTACGCGCAATCCAGCGTCACGACGCAGATCCAGAAGCTGGAGAAGGCCTATCAAGTCAAGCTATTCGAGCGCTACAGCAACAACAAGATCCGTCTAACCTCTGCAGGAGAGGAGCTCTTCAAGCTGGCCGGACAAATGCTGGAGCTCTTCGAGCAATCCAAGGAGAAGATGGCCAAGCAGGGCGGTGGCTCGATGACGATCGGCACGATGGACTCCATTGCTTCGTATTTCTTACCTGCATATATGCAGTCTACTCGCAAGGAGTATCCAGAGCTAAATATACGATTAAATACGGATCGCGAGGAGTTGATCCTGCATCAAGTGAGAGAGGGAGAAGCGGACGTAGGACTTATCCTTGCCGATGATTCCAGTGATCCAGCCCTCCATTGGATTACGATTCGGGAGGAACCGCTTGTACTCATTGTTCATCCTAATCATCCGCTGATTCAGCAGGAACGAATTGAGCTCGCTGATCTGGAGGATACGGAGTGGATCTTGCCAGAGCATACCTGCAATTATAGACAGCTGCTGGAGAGATTGCTTCGCACGAACGGGATTTCTTATCGTGTCGGACTTGAGCTTGGGAATCCGGAGGCGATCAAGCGAAGCATCAAGAACGGTGAGGGCATATCGATTTTGCCACAGATGGCAGCCTTGGAAGAGATTGAGCGCGGGGAGCTAACGGTACTTCCTCTTCACCATCCTGAGCTCAAGCTGGAGATTCAGCTTGTACTTCATCCGAAGAAGTGGGTATCCAATGCTCTGCGCTATTTTATGGATAGCCTTAGAGTGTAGTGATTGATGGTGTGAGTTGTCCCGATTTCATCCAACCTATTCTAGCAAGGAGATCAAGGCATGATCATTGTAAAAACGGATCAGGAAATCGAGTTGATGAGGAAGGCAGGACGTATCGTTGCCGAATGTCATGCCTTGCTTGGAGAGTTGGTTAAGCCTGGAGTTACAACGATTGAGATCGACAGATTAGTGGAGGAGAAAATACGTTCAAGGGGGGCTGCTCCTAGCTTTAAAGGGCATCAGGGCTTCCCCGCCTCCATTTGCACGGCCAAGAATGATGTGATCTGCCATGGGTTCCCCGACTCGGTTCCCCTCAAGGATGGGGATGTCATTACTATTGATATCGGTGCCTTCTACCAAGGCTTTCACGGAGACTCAGGATGGACCTATACGGTAGGAACTGTCTCTCCGGATATTGAGCAGCTCATGAAGGTGTGCCATCAAAGCCTGCTACTCGGTATTGAGCAAGCATTCGCAGGCAACCGTATCGGGGATATTGGCTATGCTATTGATAGCTATGTCCAGCGATTTGGTTATGGTAATGTGCGCGATTTCACTGGTCATGCCATCGGAAGGGAGCTATGGGAGGAGCCCACAGTGCCACACTACGGCACCAAAGGCAGTGGAGTCCTCCTTGTGAAAGGGATGGTGCTTGCCATTGAGCCCTTGCTAACCTTGGGTGATTGGCGCTCCTACGTGGAGAGGGATGGTTGGACTACCCGTACCATTGATCGTTCGATTTGTGTCCAATATGAGCATACGGTTGCTATTACTGACCACGGGCCACAGATTCTAACGGTGCTATAGCTACAGGCTCCATACTTACCTCAAGGTTAGTAGCTAGACTAAAAGTGCGTACTTACGGGGCATGATCTGAACGGCTATACTCAGGGTGAACACATGGAAGGAGGAACATATTTTGCATACATCGAAAACACTTGTCATTGTGGCTCACCCTAATCTGGACACCTCGGTTATTAATAAACGATGGATGGAGGAATTGGCCAAGTACCCGGAGCAATATACCATACATGATCTGTATAAGGAGTATCCTGAAGGTCATCTGGATGTGGAAGAGGAGCAGCGACGGATTGAGGCTCACGGCAATCTTGTGCTTCAATTTCCGATATACTGGTTCAGCAGTCCCCCACTCCTGAAGAAATGGCAGGATGAAGTGCTCACATATGGCTGGGCCTATGGTTCCGAAGGAAATAAGCTCACAGACCGAAAATTGGCCCTCGCTGTAACAGCTGGTATCGAGAAGGATGACTATCATGCGGATGGCAGGTACGGTTATTCGCTTGAACAGATACTATTGCCTTTTCAAATGACAGCTGATTATTGTAAAGCCGATTATAAATCTTTCTTTGCCTTCTATGGCACGGAGAAGGGCACGACATCCAGCGAAGTTGCAGCAAATGCGGAGGAATATATTCGTTTCCTGAACAATCTCTAAATGATAAGGTGCAATGAATATTTGTATTAAGTAAAAGACTCCAATACCATTATGAAGTGCACCCCTTAGAATAGACATTGGAAAAACCCCTTGGTTTAACCGATGAATTTCTAGGGGGTGCATTTTTAATGGCTATTAAAGGTCAAAAGTTTAAGACGTATTCCGAGGAACTCAAGGTGGAGGCAATTCGCCTGCACGTAGAGGAAAAGTGGACGTATCGGCAGATCAACGATCATTTCGGAATCCAAGATCAGGGTCGGATGAAGCGTTGGATGCGAAAATACCGTGAGAAAGGTGAGTTTGGTCTATTGGATCAACGAGGAAGGCGGAAAGAATATTTAGATCAGGAGCGATATGTTCAGCAGTTGAAAC
>NZ_AUFO01000007.1 GCF_000426545.1 Paenibacillus massiliensis subsp. panacisoli DSM 21345
TTTGGTGTAGCGGCCTCGCAGTACCCTGCCCATGCATTTCAAACCGCTACCGCAGACCGTGGCAAAGAGTTTGCCTGTTACGCCAGCCTGGAAGCCACTCATGGCCTAGAGGTGTATTTCGCAGATCCGTACTCCTCCTGGCAACGCGGTTCGAATGAGAATGCCAATGGCCTCTTACGAGAGTTTTTCCCCAAAGGGACGGATTTCGCACAAATCACGGATGAAGCGCTGGAGACCGCTCTGCGCTTGATTAATCTCAGACCACGAAAATGCTTGGGGTGGAGAACCGCTCACGAATCCTTTTCAGAGGAACTGTCGCACTTGGCTTGACAATCCGTCAATATCAAAATTAAATTCTAATTCATTGGCATCCATTATGCTTTTAAGGTGCTCGAATTTTTGTATTAATTCTCTAGAAAATTCAAAAATCTGAGCCCGTAGAAAGATAAACTTATTTGAACTTTCGATAGTCTGATCATTGAAAGGGGATTGCTCAGTTAACCAAATTATTCTGTCGGCCTCGTGGATTACTTCAACATAGTAACCGCCACAACCAAATATTCCGCAGGTGCATGTAAATAAAGGATATATTCCCGGATTAAGTAAGGATTTAAAAAATTCTTCTACTATAAATACTTCATCTTCATCTAGTTTATTCTCATTAATATATAAGAGGAGTCTCCAATCAACTATAGGAACCATTCGACCTTTTACTCTTGTAATATTCTTGTATGTTTTTCTGGTCTCTATTTTCATCTCTATAGACAACTTATCTGGTTTGAATTCCCTATCTTTCTTTGAGTGAAGCTCCATATTTCACCTCTGTCTTTTACGATCCTTATAAGTCATTGCAGTATTTCGCTTAACGTTCTTGTGTTCACGAGCCCGAGAGACTTAAGGGAGCGTAGCGACTGGGTGCGAAGCACTTAGTCTCGCAGGGTTGTCTGCCTGATCCACTTCTTCGCCTAACTCTTCGGGCAGACCAAGGGGGGGTGTCCCCTGCAGCGTGAACACGGGTTATCAGATGTTGTCATCTCTATTGTCAGTTAATCTAATAAGTTTATTGTTATACAATTGTAATCTCTCTTCGAAACTAATACGACTTCTTTCAAAATCTCTTGTCCATTTGTACATCATCTTTAACATTTTTATATCTGGTTTATAATGACTCTTTTCAATACCGAGTTTTTGTTTTAGAAACCGTATAAAAATTCTAAGCTTCCGTTTCCATAATGGTGTATCAAGAAAAATTATTGTATCAGCCATATCAAATAAGCATCGATATGATTCTCTATCTGTTCCTTCGAATATCCAAGATCCCCTACTGTCAATATTGTTAATTACCGCAATTTGTTCTTCCTGTGTTCGTTTATATCTTTCATTTTCTATTTGATGATGAACAATACAGTCAAGTTCAAACCATGGAATACCTAATGTCTTTGATAATCTCTTGGCTAATGTTGTTTTACCACTTGCTACTATACCAATTATCAAAATTTTGTTCATTTGAGGTTTTGCTCCTAATAAATTTTGCACTTTGGCAATTTCCGATAACGTTCTCGTATTCACGACGCCGAGAGGCTTAAGGGAACAAAGTTCCCCGGCTGCGCTTGCGTAGTTGCCTCGTAGGTGTGTTCGCCTGACTCCACTTCTTGTCGATTTATTCAGGCGAAGCTAGGAGCTGTTAGGCTCCGCCGTGTGAATATATTGTTATCGGATATCCCCTCTTACAGTGCGGCTTAAAAATGATATTATTGAAGAACTCTTAGATAGCAATGAGTTTATTTTTATGAGATCTTGAATAAACAATTCAATTTTGCTTTCTACTTCATCAATGAACTCATTTACAGTGATACAGATATTTTTCTCTTTGTCTCTATTTGAATTGATAAAGTAATTATCTTTATAGACAATGAAATCACCAAAATCTCCCGCTTCATAAAACAACTCTGATATGTAAACATAATCATTGATCCTTCTAAACTCTAACCAGACCCATGGGCTTTCAATATAATGTATAGCAACATAATCAGATATTTGCTTCTTAAACGACTTAGCCACCAAGTATAGCTGTTCAAAATGTATCAAAAGTGCCTCTGAGAATATTTCAGGGTTTTTACCTATTGTCTCCTCTGAAGGGTATGGAAGATAGTAATAATCTCCCAACCTAACATTGAATTCACCGTAAATGTTCTTAAATTCTCTTTCTAATTCTTCAAGATCTGCTAACCTTAATTCATCCTCGTAATATACTTTGTATATTATTTTTATTTTTACCATTCCTTAATTTAAGGGGATTTCCGATAACGTTTCTGTATTCACGACCCGACGTATGTCGGAGTCCGGCGAATGCCGTACCCAGGGCGTATGCCCGCAGCGTGAATATTATGTTATGTGGTGTACCGGCCTTCTTGAATCTACTTACAAATGATCGCTTCTGTATTTACTTATGTGCTCTTCTAATGTCTTTCTCGCTTCTTCATAGATTCTAATCACTTCATCCAATTCATTCTTCAACTCTTTATGTTCTTTCCAATATTCTTTCTCCACTTTGAGTATCGAACAAAATAAATCTCCGATATATAAATTTCCTGATCCGAATGGGTTCTGTATTAATTGCTCTAAGGCTAGAGGTAAAAGAAAATCTAGATTCATTTGTTGCCCAATCAAAAGTCTTAAATCTTCATTATTCAATTCACAAAGAGGTTTATTCCTTAATCGATGTACTTGGATCACTAATGAAGAAGCAAAATTCGGTTCGCCCCAATATTTTCCTTCAAGTTCTTCAAGGGTTTTGGTTAGATCTATTTGTTGCATGGCTTCACCCTCTTAAATAAATGGTTTCCGTTATGTCACATAACGTTCCTGTATTCATGGACCCCGAAGGGGTTGTCTGCTGAAATGCTTCCTGAAATCCTTCTCGTAGACCAAGGCTCCAAAGGAGCCGCTGCTTGAATATTATGTTATACGACGGAATCGCTTCTCTGATTGACCAAAATCTTCTTTTCTTCTTTAACTTTATTCGGGATCTGCTTTATGTTCCAATAAATCTCCAGGCTGGCATCCCAATGCTGTACATAATTTATCAATTACTTCTAACGATACATACTCGTTTGTATTGAGCTTTGCCATCGTCGCCGATGAAATACCCGTCATTTTCAATAAATCTTGTTTCTTAATTTCTCTGTCAATCAACAATTTTTGAAATGGTTTATAACTTATCATTGGGTACTCCTTCATATCCGTATTGAATTTTTCTTTAATTATATGAAAATATATTTCCTTAATCAAAAATATATTTGATATGTCTTGAATATATTTTTCGTTATGATAAAATAATATTCAACAAGTTAAATTTTTGTTCGCAAAATAAAATATAACGGAGTGTGATCATTTATGCATCATTCTTTAGAAGTCTTACTTGATTCGTTGATACGTAATCGAATTGAAGCCTTATATAGCGATCTTCTCAAGAACAACACCATTTATAATCAATTCTCATCTGATCGAAATCTTTACTTCAAACAGTTACATGAACTTCTACCTCAGGAAATGCATAAAACTCTATTTCTTTACGATGATGCAGACCTCTCAGTTCAAACAATCCTAGAACGTGAAATCTACTTGCAAGGTTTTAAGGATGCTCTTCAATTACATAATGAATTAAATATAACTTCTAATTGAGAGCCAAACGGCTCTCTTTTCATTTGATTCTGTCGTATAACGTTCCTGTATCCACGACGTCCCACCGACTTAAGCGACCAACGGGAGCGGCCGCGATACGGTTAGTCGGTGCGGATGTGTCCGCTGATTCTGCTTCCCTGCCGATCGCTTCAAGCGGACCGAGGGCTGTCAGGCCCGAAGCGTGGATATGATGTTAGCAGATGTTAATGTCATCTTAGAATTGCTTCAAAAGTTCTTCTCTTGCTTTGATTAACCACGGATGGACTAATTTCAATTTGTCTCTTTGTTCCCATATGTTATTTAAATAGATTAGTATTCCTTCTGTTATTTTGTGTTCATCCACTTTCGTTCGTATGTCCTTCAAATATTGATGGTCTCCTGGAAGTTCCCATGAGATCTTATCAGAAATAAATAAGACTTTATCCAATAAAGAGGAATGTGGCTTCATAGTTGTATGACACTCTACTGCACTTAACATTTCTTGATCATCAATTTTAAATATTTCAATAGCCATTGCTTTTGATAGCTTTTGATGTACGATTCGGGCATAAGTTCTCTCTTCCGGCAAGATTTCTATTGAAAGCACTTCTGCAACATGTAACATTTCTTTCACTGGAATGACATTACTTATATCATGAAGAAGTCCTACTTGCTCCGCTTTCAATGGATCTACATTATATAATTGAGCAACTCGTCTTGCTTCAGCTGCGACTTTCAATGTATGCTCCAATGTTTCTTTGTCATTATGTATTGTGAAAAACTTCTGGATATCATACTTTAGGTCATTCGTTAATTTAAAGTTTGGCACAAACTGTTCAAGTATGGTGTTCATGTTTTTGGGTTCCCCTTTGCATTAATTTCTGCTAACGTTCCTGTATTCATGAACCACGGAGGGGTTGTCTGGCGAATGCCAGATCAAGGGCGAATGTCCGCAGCGTGAATATTATGTTAGATGATGTTGCTAGCTTCTTTGAATCACTCACTATATGATCTTGAGGCTTTAATCAATTCATCTTCTTCATCAAAAACTCCCAACACTCTGTCAATATCACTTACTTCATAGCTTCTGACTACAATAAGCTGTTGCATATGAAGACCTGGTGGGTCAATGTTTGGTCTAGATAAGTTATTTAATAATCTTTCTGGTGTATATAAAATGCTCCATCTTTTGGAACCATCCGTGAAATACATCGTGATTTCTATCCAATTCCATTCTTCTGGATTATCAGTTTCAACCTCATCATCGAAATGCCATCTTAATAACCTTGATCTTAAATTCAGTTCTTTCACAATGTTTTCACCTCTCTTTGTAACCTAGCAATTTCAGCTAACGTTCCCGTATTCATGAACCCCAAAGGTTGTCTGCTGAAATGCCTCTTCGAAATCCACCTCGCAGACCAAGGCTCCAATGGAGCCGCCGCTTGAATATTATGTTATGAGATGTCATTGACCTCTTCGAATCAACCCCAAAACATTCCGTTATGCCCCTCGTCCACTATCTTTAATTGCGTTTCAAAATCTTGATTCGGTTCGATATCATCTATGAAATGCCATTTATTTTTACTATCTTGCCAATAGACTTTCCATTTGCTTTTTTCATCTATTCTGAACTGAGCTACTGGCATCTGCACCCATATATCACTTTTGTAGCCTTGTCTTTCTTCTATTAGTGTCACATTGTTTCCTCTGATCTTGTAACTGACTTTAATCTGGTTTTTCAAATGAACTGGTACTTTGTTTTGTGTGTAACTGTCCATAATTTTCATAATCCGCTTCTTCGTAAAATCATCCATTTATGGCTCTCCTGTCTTATCCGTTTTACTCTGTTTATATCACAATGATGTCTCATAACGTTACTGTATCCACGACGTCCCACCGACTTAGGCGACCAACGGGAGCGGCCGCGATGCGGTTAGTCGGTGCGGATGTGTCCGCCTGAATCCAACTTCCCAACTACTCTCCTTCTAGCGGACCGAGGAGCCGTTAGGCTCCGATGCATGGATATGATGTTATATGATTGGGATGCCTACTCGAATTACTTAACAATTCGGAATCTCGAAAGTTTGTGAAATCACTTTTTGTAGTCCTAAGCCATCAATCTCAATAGTCTCTTGTTCTTCGAAGAACTCAATATTATGTTCTTCATAGTATTTCTTCCAAAATCTCACTGCTGGTTTATTTTCCACTAGTTGACCGATACTAATTTTTCCTTTTAATTGCTTAAATACTTTCTCTATTCCTAACGAAGCAATTCTATTACCGCGATATTTCCTTAATAAAAATAATTCCTGTATTGTAAAATTAACTCCTTCTGGAACAAACGGAGGGGAACAAACTAATATGAAGCCAATTGGTTTGCCTAGATGCATAACAAAAAATGGATGCAACTCCTCTCTCTCTAGGTACAGGTAAGTATTTGTTGGATCAAATTTCCCATCATCTTTTAGATCTTCACAGGTATATTCTGATAAGTCATACAAATATAAATTATACAAATTCAAAAAAGTATCGGCTTGATCTTTTGTTATTTTTGTAATCTCAATATCCATTTGAAATGACACCTCTTTTTTATATTCTTTGCCCCCCTTTCATATAACGTTCCTGTATTCAGGAACCCCGAAGGGGTTGGCTGTATGCAACCGCTTCCCCCAAATTATCTACGGCAGACCCAGGGCCGAACGGCCCGCAGCGTGAATATTATGTTATCTGCTGTTTCTCTCTTTTTCGATTAATCAGTTAGCAAATCTTTCAATAACCATTCATTATTGTTTCCGTCTTTCGAAACAAACCAAATATGACTATACTTTTCCTGTTTATATATTGCACTTTTGTATTTAAGAAAATCACTCATTCCATATACAGGAGAAGCATTTCTGATTAACAGGGCTATAGGGTAATTACGTATATGATATCTTATACGGTGATTTTTGCGAAGAAAAATTTGGTGAAAAAGGGGGGATCTTCTGCACCCCAAGGGAATCAAGCAACCTTCCAATGTCTTCTTAATTCTTTACCCAAGCTGTAATACTAATCAATTTGTTCTGATGAATAATAATAAACCATTGAACCAGCCACTATTTCGCTTGGCGATCCCCCTTTCCCCAAACAAATACCAATATTCTTTTTACCCGCAATTGAATGGTTGATCTGAGAAGAAACAACATCATATATCCGCTCTTCTCCATCCACTGTTTTAATCACGATCTGATCACCGATAATCTCTTGGATTTTTGAAGGAAGAAGATCATCCAACTCTTCATTCGCCCCCATCACGATAGTTCCGTATTCAGGTGTATCGAAGACCAAACCTACGCCAAACAACATCTTTGTTTCCATTCTCTGACCTCCTTATCTCTAATCTATGAATAGCTCGCTCCTGATCCTGATACACTTTTTTCGTTATCATGTTTGTATATTTTAATCTCGTGATTTCAATCAGTTCATTTGGCTGCATTATATTCAGGATATTCTCCACTAATCCAATGCATCTTGGATATACGTAAAAAGGGGAGTCACAGTTCAACTCCCCTCACCCCAACAACGCCTGCTCAATCTGATCCACAATCCCATTAATCCCCATCGGCCCATAACAACCAATCCACATTGCCGCATCTACCGAATGCACTCGTTGCTCTTCGCCCCGACCAAGCATCCCCAAAACTCGCTGCTCTGTCGCAGATATCCCATCCTGCATAAGTTCATTACTTAGCAAAAAGTAGTGACTTGCCTGCACTGCTGGTAATCTCTCAACCGAGATATGATAGGCTGTGTCGGAGGTATCTGCGACAAATAACGGAACAGGCAGACCTAGATCACGGTACAGCACAGCCCCTGTGCGATGAGCGGCGGAATGCACGCGAACGAGAGAGTCCAGCGGGCGGATCAGAGCGACGCTTTTGCCTGCCAATACGGAAGCTAATTCCTCAGACAACAAAGCCGTTCTACGAAGATAATCCGCAATAATCTGCTTGCCTTCTGCTCGTTTACCTGTCAGTTCACCGAACAGACTAAGGATTGTCTGCCAGTTTTCATTACGTTTGAACATCAGTACAGGAGCAACCCCACTTAACCGTTCAAGATACTGCTCATGCACCTCAGTGCAGATAATAAGATCCGGTGCAAGTCGTTCTACGGCAGGCAAATCGGGGTATTCATACGTACCCAGTAATTCGGTGTCCTGGAGACCTGCCCGAAGGGACTGTGGGAAAGATAACACGCTGCTTCCTAGTCCAACACTCCCTACCGGAGACAAGCCCAGCGCCAGCAAATGATCTGCATACTGCACATCAAGGACAGCGATACGTTGTGGTGTTTCGGTGACAGTGTACTCCCCTTGCATATGGCAGATGACCGGTCCTTGGGCTGATTCATAGGATGAAGCTGTGCGGTTTTGCAGTAGAGCTTTCGCATAGTCTGCATCGGTTCTCGAAGAGGCAGCATGCCGGTAATGCAGCGGTGGGACGCCAACATACTTTTTAAACGCCCTGCTAAAATAATACATATCCCGATAGCCCAGCTTGTCGGCAATTTCTCCTATGGAAGCATCCGTATGACGTAGCATGCGTGAGGCACTTTCCATGCGTAGCTGAATGACGTACTCCATCGGTCCGAGGTGCTTTTCTTGTTTGAAGCGGCGCTGCAACTGTCTTACACTACAGCCCGCGAGGGTAGCCAGATCTTTCAGCTCCAGATTTTGACGATAATGCGACGCAATGTAGGAAGCGACCACATCCACCATGTCGGGCTCCGCTCCCCCCTGACCATGTTCATATGCCATGATCAGTTCGTAGATCATCCCCTGGAGCAAAGCATTGGCATAAAATCGTTCCAGCCCTTCGCCACGGCGCCATTTGGCAACGATTTTTTCGGCGTTTTCGATCCATTCGGCATGGGCTACCGAGTTTTGTACAAATGATCTACGCAGCGGATGTTTTCGGTACGAAGGCATAACAATAGAGGCTCCCTCCATAGAAGAAGCCTTGTACTTGATCACCATATAATGAATGTCCTCTGATCTGGCCGTCAGCGTGTAGGATGATCCCTTCACCGCATGACAGGCAAAAGAAGCTCCAATGTGGCAACCCTCGCCATCCATTGCAAGTTCCCCTTCCCCTCCGTATGCCAGCAGCAGTACATTAGAAGTTACATTTGTTTCGTGTAAAATGCTGCCTGTCTGCAAAGTACCGCTATATCCGTCAAGCATCTTGATTGCTGTATCACTCCAACCACTTGTCTGTTCTTGCAGCGGCATTTCTCTCATCTCCTGACAATCGCATAGGTATAATCATTGCTGTTGTCATTGTAGTTGAGATTCTTTCTCATTGTCAATTTTCGGACATTTGAGACAATATTCCCCTGACATCTGGTAGTAAAAGCAGCAGGTGATCCGCTCACTTTTGGCAACATGCACATTGTCTTTACAATCGGTAAAACGGGTCAACGGGTTCTTTCTCTCACCAAACACTTGCCCCGATGCCACCTGCGTCAAATAGGAGAAGTCCTCTTGAATGATCTTACGTTCCTGCTCCGTCTCACCTTCATCAGGAGCGAATAGTCGCCCGATCCGTACCATGATATTCTCCCAGAGAATACTCATCGAAAGGGGTGCAATCGTAGCAAGTGTCTTTAACAGAGGTGTCAGTTGAACTGCAAACATCTCCTGGACCGCCTTTTCCCGCCATATGTCCCGGTCCCCAGTCAGTTCTTCAGCCCGAAGCTCGTTCACCGCTAGAAAAGGAAATCGTGTACCCTCCTCATGTTCTTTGAGTTTCGGATGATAGAGAAAGGTGTTCTCCAGCTCAAAGGTTACATGCTGATGATGAAACGTCATCGCGGTCACCAGCGGAGCCGTCCATAGATAGCCAAGTCGCTTGGCTAACATGGAAGCAGCAACCTTCATGTCTGGTGCATCGATATAATGTTGAAACCAACTGATATACTCTCGGCACGCCTCTTCGTCATGCAGCTCACTCAGCGCAATGCTACGGACACTATGTTGAGGCGGCTCGCCAAGCAAAATCGAATGATCCTCCACCGTCTCTTTCCATATGTCTGTCGAGAGATATCGGCTCATATTAGTTCGATCCGAGCAGGGCTTCCGAAGCCTGATCTACAATCAGATTAATCGCAAGCGGTCCGTAGTACGCGATCCATAGTGTGGAGTTTACATCATACGTACGGTTATTTTTCACAGCATCAAGAGACTTCCATACCGGATTGTTCACCATCGCCTCTGCTTCTACGGCAAACAGCTCATCCGACAGGACAAAATAACGATCTGCTCCAATCTCAGGAACTTTCTCCATCGAGACTTCTACGGAAGTATCATCCTTGATTCCCTCAACGAGTGCAGGCATTTTCAAGCCCAGATCATTATACAGAATAACACCTGTACGGTGCTCGAGGCCATGAACACGAATGCCTTCTTTACGCGGACGAATCAGCGCTACCGTCTCATCACCCAGCTTCTCAGCCAGTTTCGTTTTCATTCCTGCCACTTTCTCTTCATATGCTGTACGTACTTTCTCTGCCTCGTCCTGCTTGCCAGTAATTTTAGCCACTGTAGCTAACGTATCGCGCCAGTCTTCGTAGAAATCGAGTACCAGGATAGGTGCAATTTTACTCACACTCTCATAATGCTTCTCTTGGAAGTCGGTCATGATGATCAAATCTGGATCTAAGGCTACGATGGCTTCCAGGTTCGGCTCGTCCCGTGTACCCAGAACTTCAACGCCATTCGCCTGATCACCCAAGTATTCTGGAAAATCAGTGTTCCCTCCAGCGATAACACTACCTGCCGGCTTTTCGCCAACCGCTAACATTTGATCCAAAAACTTAACATCCAGCACGGCAACTTTCTTCGGTTTTTCGTTTAGCGTGATGTCGCCCATCATACCCTTGATCGTTACTGGAAAAGCGCCGTCGGTCTTCGTTTCTGTACTCGCAGGTGTATCCGAAGGTGTTGCCGCGGATTGTTTACCGCTATCTGTACCTGCTCCGGCACCACACGCCGTCAGGACTAGAATCAGGGCCAACATCAAGCCCATCAGTAATCGTGATTTGTGAGCAGCATAGCCTTTGCTTCCGGCCGCTTGCCCGTTTGTTCCTTGTTTCATTTGTAAATCCTCCTTATGCATACTAGCGATAATGATTTTCATTATCGAAACATAAAGAGAGCATAAACGATCTGTGCATCGTGTTACCATGTACTTTTGCGACACTTCAGTCGGACTAATGCGACATCATGATTCATGTTTTACCAATCCATTATCCACCTTTTAATTTCTCAGCAATATAAGCATGCAGACGGTAAATGTCTGAAAGAAGCTCTTCTTCCTCCGGCGTATTTCCATACTCCCCGAGCCAACGTGGTGTGCGGATATGCCAATCCTCTGTCAGGTATTGCTTGTCATCGCGATACTCTAAAATATGTTCCAGGAAATATTCCAGAGAGCCGAAGGATTGTTTCTGATTATCGCTGATAATGGATTGTGTGTTCTCAATGATTGTATGTAACATTTGTTGAATATGCCCTTCTGGAGTCATAGTTGATCTCCTCCAAAGGAATATTTTTAAGGATTCATATCCAGATTTCGTTCAAGCATTGCTCCTATACGTTCAGCCATCACGGAAGGTGGGAGAGGCTTTTCATGTGTAAACCACCATTCCACGACTCCAACGATAGCTCCCCCCACAAACTGAACCTCCACAAGTTGATCTTTCATTAATTCGGTGTTCATAGTACCTGGAATGCTCTCGTTCCCCTTCTGTAATTCATGGATAAAAAAGTCCAGAAACTGCTTACGAAAAAAAGAACTGCCTTTACTCACCAGCAATGCGGAGAAAAATAAAAAGTGCTTCTCAAAATATTCAAACCACATGAATACCATGTTGTTATAACCCATGTCTATCTCCGTAGATTCACAGACTTCACGCAAATTCTCAATATGCTCTGTGATGAGTTTATTCAGAAGATCAAATTTATCTGTGTAATGAAGATAGATCGTTCTCCGGCTGATATCCGCTTTGTCGGAAATGTCCTGGATCGTAATATGATCAAAATCTTTGTTCATCATCAGTTCAATAACCGCCGTTTTGATAGCTTCTTGGGATTTGCGTATCCTTCGATCCACCTTTACCACTTCATATCACCCTTTTTCTTCATTGATAATACGCAGTCTCAAACCATCTGTGCACAAATGCACGCAATCCAGCTTTTTAGCCATTGCAAGATTTTTATTTGTGTATACCATTATACATATATGATAAATAATACACTACTGTGCACTAATTCACAGTAAGAAATGGAGTTTAACCATATGAAAATTGCAGTAATTGGGGCTACCGGAGGAACAGGAAAAAAAGTGATCGAACGCGCCCTTGGATTAGGGCATGAAGTTATTGCTGTTGCTCGTCGTCCCGAAGCCATTTCTTCAACAGAAGGACTTACTGTTAGAAAAGGGAATGTGTTCGATTTACCTGTTATGATTCAGGCGATTTCAGGGGCAGAGGCTGTCATCAGTTGTATAGGCCCTCCCCTCAACGTATCATCCACTTCCGCCAAGAAGGGCTTGGGTAATCTCAGCGCCTCTTTACGTACAATTAAGGCTAATTTCTCACCAGGAACGGTCATGTCTGAAGGAATTCCAAATATCATTACGGCCTGTCAGCGTACAGGGTTAAACGTATTGTGATGCAAAGCGGCATTAATTTGAGCGATGGTGGAGAGCTTTCTTATGTCAGCAGTCTCGCCGTGCGTCTGATGCGCCGTATTTTTTGGAAGGCCATTCAGGATAAAAGTATTGCGGAACAAGCGCTCATCCAAAGTGAGCTCGATTGGGTCATCGTTCGTGCATCCGTGCTTCAGTATGCGGAAGGGAACTTGAAATATACGGCTGGCCCACTCGCTCGCATCAATCCACTTGGTGCACTTCCTTTTGCAGATTGTGCTGATGGGCTAGTACGTGCGGCAGCCAGCCAGCCCGATTGGACCGGGAAAATTGTGAATATAGGGAGATAAGTAGTTCGGATTGGAGGTTTGTTTAATTTCTTATATGCTCTATGTAGGCCATTGTTCAAAACCAATAAATCGATGCCCCAATGAGTACGGAAACATCGATTCATATCATCTAACTATGAGGTGAGGCTTGGTTGGCCCCAATCCCTGACTTTCATGTGAAGCCATATTCAGCTCATCCTGGTCACTTCCTATTCAATTCCAGATCATATCCTTCACCAGACATAACGGTTGCCTGCCTTCCCGTAGCTCTCATCACTGCATTTCCTATTACTGCACCTTCTTTCCAACCAACTCTTGTTTGATTCTGCGAATCTGGTTGAGGCGGTTCTGCACATGAGCGACAAAAGCTTGAATGATTGCGGCTAGAGATACCGTCTCTCCTTTGAAGTTAATGCCGGTTTCTCCCATTCTTCGTTAAGTTCAGCACGATCATCAGCATCAAGATGGATTCCAGTTAGTCATCTCTTCTATTTACTTCCGCTAAGTCTTTTAACTTCGACTTAACTTCTTGAATGCCGAGTACTCCTTCTCGGAGTTCATATAACTTAGTATCATTTCCGCACATGCAGCTGAACTTAATTCTTCCGTGTTTACTTCCAGATCATACTCATCATAGGCGTATATGTAATCGAACTGGGAATGGGCTAGACCTATCTCGCGATCCCCCCTGCTTTGCTCTCTTCTGGTGAGTTCTTCTTTGGAGCAGTGAACACCAACAAACAATATCGGATAATCGGCAAGCAAATCATAAAATTCGTTAAACCACTTGTCATCGCTGATAACCGTATCCACAATTACATTCAGGCCCAGCTCCGAAAATAATTTAATGGTAGAATAGTACAATGAGCCAATCGGGCCAAAAAGGATATCTGACATCACACCCGGCTCCACTTCTCTTGTTGGTTTCATATCTGGATATGTCGTATCGATGAACTGATCATAATTTTGGAAAAATTGATCTACTGACAGATGATGCAACGGCATTTCTGCCTGCTTTTTCATTTCCAGCGCAATGCTTGTCTTTCCTGAACTTGACGTTCCGTTTAAAAAGATAATGAGTCCTTTTTCCATATACATCACCCTTATCTATAAAATTGGTGCCGCTTTAGCTGAGCCTTTCTCCTCTTAATATCTCCTTTGAATTACTGCTTCACTGCCATCATTCATTCCAAAATCCAACGATTTTCTGGTTTACCAGATCCGCTTACTCGTGATTAATCGCATGACCTGTATCTCGAATGATCTCATAATCTAACTGGTTGCGCTGCAGCTTATGTATTGCTTTTGGATAGTTAGAGAGGATGTCATGTTCCAGTTTTCAAAGCAATTGCTTTGACTGCTTTCAACTAGATAACACTAATCCAGTATATTTCGCTCCACAAAATCCAAAAAATCTCTTTGCATCGAGCCAAGAGGAAGAATTACTTTCATAATTCTGAACCTACAACGCTGCCCCTTGATGCTAAATGACCATCCTGCAGCAGACAGGGAAGCATCCTTATACTTTTGATCCTCTAGCTCAGCTACTTCGTACTCAACTTTATCTACCACTCTAGTAGAAAATAGATTGAGATACAGGATAATCACTCTATCCTGGCTTATTAGCAATATAGCCCGGCTTGTACGAGCCGAAAAGCTTTGAGGCGTTGCATAGCAAGCTAGCATATCCGGTTCTCTGTGAGGTTCGGATAGCCTGTTAATCAATTTCTTGGTGATGAATAGCATGGTCAGATACCTTTACCTTTCTACCTTTTACTTTTCTGCCATTTACCTTTTGATTGGGGTGTTCTGACACCTACCTATCCAAAAGAAAACAACAGAAGCAACAATCTAGCCATCGAGTATTAGTCACCTCAAGGCTCAGATTCTGCTACTGCTGCTCTACGGGCTCAGCATCAAATTGAGCTGCATGCACCTGGATATCCATTTCATGTCCATCATTCGTTGTGACATATACTTTCCAGTCGGTTGGAACCTCCGGCTCAGTAGGTAGCTGAAAGACAAGATTCGCTTGCGTTCCTGCTTGGACTTCTTCTACTTGATCATCCTCCGTACCTGATTGCTTTAGATGAAATATCACCATACCCGACGCATTTTTATTATCCACCTGTACTCTCAGGTATGAGCCATTGGAGGCGAGTGTTGTGAATGAATTCTCGAAGCTGTTCAATCCTCGATGTCGTGTATCCACAAATATTACTTCGTCAGGTTCGTTCGCGATGGACTCCAGCAGCGCTTTGTCTTGAATGAGTACAGGTAGGCTATCTGAATCACTGGTCTGCTCATCTACATACGATGAACTGTGGGAACTCGTCTGCACAGCAGGGGTTGAAGAAAGTGTCTCTGAATCCACGCTACTCCACATGACGTTCTGACGAATGAGAAGTGATCCGACCACGATTACCCCGATGCCTAGCACAACGGCCGGGATATATCTTTTATTGAGTTTCATGGCTATATGGGACGCATGTGTACATCATTGGGTTCACGCCCCTCCCTCCTTCCGTTCATATCTAGTCAAGTGTCTCATAACGGATGGCATGTAACAAGGCCAGCGGCATCCGATCACCCTCGTGCTCTACTGCATTTCCTGGCAGCGCCGGGCCGAGTGGTCCAATCGCACTGATACGTTCAGCCGCACTTGCTGCCGATGCACAGCTCGAAGGGTCCTCCACCAGATTGAGCAGGCATTCGTTGATCGCTCCATGCGGAGAATCATTGCCATAGATCAGGATTAGGGAGTTATAAGGAGCCAGTAGCACCTCAAGCCCTTCCGGCAGATGCTCGGTAAATGCATGATGGGGACTGTAGTCATTTCGCATATAATTTATGAATTCCTGACGTTCCTTCGGTCCCCGGATATAGTGAGCCTCCATGAAATCCTCATCCAGATCGGACAGTCCCGACTGCTGCTCAAATAACGAAGCATGCCGCTCATCGTTCGCATCCCGCACAATGGCTATGTATGACATAAATTCCTCGTCTGTAGCAAAATTCCCTGCCCAAATCGTCACAATATGCCGCATCGTTATCTCCTTATGAAGAGTTATGTAGGGTTAGATTACATCTTTCAAATGAAGGGGTCGCACTGAAGAAAGCGTAATCAAATGCATTCCTTCTAGTGTACCTAATATGTACAACCTTTTCAAATCTTTGTACTATTCTTTGTTCTTTACTCTCTGTTCTTTGTACTTTTTTCTATTCTTTGTTCTTGTTCTTTGTTTAGTTCCTTATCCTCTTCTGATTCACCAAGGTTCGTGCTTTATAGAAAATCCAAGTACTCAACAATGACTCTTGATCTCTATGAACTGCTATTTTATCGGAGAAATAAAAGTCATCTAAGGATACACTGATCTTCCCGATCGGGACTACAGGTTCTTTGCAGATCCATTCATCAAATTGCACATGCCCCTGCCCAGACATTTCAAACGGTTCTTTGGGAAGTAAATACAGCATGCCGTCCGTCCACGGATGATTCTGTAGTGTAGACTCATTAATGGAATAGTAATGATAGTTCGTGTGTCGTCCTTTAATGCACCCATTTCGAAAACTCCCGATCACTGCCCCTCGATCAAGTACAGCAAAGAACATAGACCATATAAGGTCTGTCGTTGCAAATACAGCTGTAGCTAGTTCATTGTTATACAGTGTCTGCTCCCGCGGTTCGAAGCTACTGATATGATGATGATTGGAGCCATGAAATACATATTCGCCCTTCGCGGATACATACTGAAGAAAACGGTGCTTAGGGAATTCTAAAGTATATTCCATAAGCCGCCCTTCATGGACGGATTGGAGGAGCTCTTCATATTTCTCCATTTCGTTCTTAGTAAAGACAGCTGTGGGAGAAGGATACATCAATATCGATAGAATCAATGAAATCATCTGCTCTGATATACCCTCCCTAGCCAAAGAAGTCTCCCACCCATTCACTCATCACGCTGACTGAATCTACTGCTCACAAGACATTCTCATAAACGTAAGATGCTAGTATGTGCATTTCACGGAGCTGTTTATAGCCGTATCATCAGCTCATACTCCATACTGCTCACACTACCTGCTCACGAACAATTAGGCCGCACTAGACTCGATTATGCTCCCTCGCCGAATCGCTTGCGATAGCCACATTTGCGGCATAGCTCCTCCACAGCCTGTCTATTGGAAAATCCATAATAGATCCGGTTCGCGCGGTCACCATCCACGATGCTGCTGAAGGACTGCTCATATACATTACCCAAATTAATGACGCCTTCACCATCCAGACAGCATGGCACGACGGTACCGTCGACCAGAATCGCCGCTTGACTACGGAGCGCATGGCAGAAGCCACGGCCATCATCCTCTGGCGCGTCCAGACTTGGCCATTCGAACTCGTGATCCTGGTTCAGATAGACATTCGGGGCGATTTTGAGACCTTTACCAGGCTCGACCTTTTCCTCGATTCGAAAATCCAGGTTGAATTCCTGCTCAAGCATCTCCAGTGTCTCCCGGTTACGCTGGCGCTCCATATTCGTAATGTTGTCCTGGGTCAGGTTCCAGAGACGGAACGAGATCAGGACATTATGCTTCACCGCTTCACGGACAAATGACAAAATATGTCCCACGTACCCCTCACGATCCACCGAGCCCTCGTGACCGTCAAAGCTGTGCAGCGAGAAGTTCATTTGCCGCAAAGCCGGCTGTCCGAGCAGCTTATGAGCCGTCTTCGGCAGTAGGGTGCCGTTCGTCGTTATATTCACCTTCAAGCCCTTTTCATGGGCAGATTCCAGCAATAGATCGATCTTCGGATGCAGTAGCGGCTCACCCTTGACGTGCAGATAGATATGATCCGTATGTGGCTTGACCTGATCCAGTACGGTGCGAAAGGTATCGGGATCAATGAATTTTTTGACCCGCTGTGTCTGCGGACAGAAGCTGCAGGCCAGGTTACAGATGCTTGTAATCTCAATGTATACTTTCTTGAACTTTTTCAAAATCCTAGTCCCCATTCTTACATTCTCAGGGCCCTACGGGCCGCTATCCAAGTGCTATGATTATACCGGGTTCTGGACCTAAGGTAAACCGTCGGCTGCTGTCACTCATCCCTGACCGGCTTTGTTAAGCCCTCAACTGCAGTGACGCCCACACCTGCACAACATTGCTGCCGCAGACTTTAGTTAGCTACTCCATTGCTACATACGCAAGGTTCCTGCAAAATCGTTCCCCTCTCCTATATCTATCCCAACGATTAAATTGTCGAAACCATATACCTGATCTGATCCCTCATAGATTGCTTAATAATCCCCAAAAAACAATAAAAGATCAGGAACAGAGCCTGTACCTCCCTTCCTGATCTTTACTGAATTTGTTCATTAGAGCTGTATAGTTACTTTTAGCTTATACTGGTCCTTTTGGCTTGCTGAACTGTTTTGCTTAAAAATTCATTCTTGTAGCTTATTGCTATATCCCTTACTTCAGCCACACTAATGTTAACACTCGATAGGTACAGTGTGTACGCCTCTATTCCTCAGAGAAATAGGAAGCACCATTGCTGGCAATGACTTGCTTATACCAATGAAAGCTTTTCTTCCGTACACGACGCAGTGTTCCCGTACCATCGTTATTGCGATCCACATAGATGTAGCCATAGCGCTTCTTCATTTCACCCGTACCTGCACTCACCAGGTCAATCGGGCCCCAGCTCGTATAGCCAAGCAGAGGGACTCCGTCCTGAATCGCTTCCGCCATCTCGGCAAAATGTCGATCCAGATAATCAATACGATAGTCATCCTCTACCGTATCATTGTCCAGAAGCACATCCTGTGCGCCCAGTCCATTTTCCACGATGAATAATGGCTTGTTATACCGATCATACAGCTGATTGCACGTAATACGCAGCCCCTTCGGATCAATGGCCCAGCCCCATTCCGACAGCTGCAAATGCGGATTCTTGATCGTACCGAATACGTTCCCATCCGTCGTATCTCCCTGCAGCTCCGGATCAGCACTGTCTACATTGCTGGCGTAGTAGCTGAAGCCAATATAATCAACGGTGTGACACCGTAATATCTCTTCATCCCCGATCTCCATGTCGATATGTAGCCCATGCTCACGGAAGTAACGCAGAATATAGCCCGGATATTCACCTTTGGACTGCACGTCGATGAGGAACAGTGATTCGCGCTCTCTGCCGATCGCCTTCCACACATCCTCAGGATTGCAGCTATACGGGTACACAGCTCCCGCCGCCAGCATACAGCCGATCTGGGCACCTGGAATGATCTCATGGCAGGCTTTGACGGCCAGAGCACTGGCGACCAGCTCATGATGTGCAGCCTGATATAAGCTTTGCTTGAAATTCTCTCCAGGCACCTGCACCATCCCGGCGCCAATGAACGGCGCATGCAGCAGCATGTTAATCTCATTGAAGGTCATCCAATATTTCACTTTATGGCGATAACGCTCGAAGAGTGTGCGCGCATACCGCTCGTAGAAGCTAATGAGCTTGCGATTCTTCCAGCCGCCATAGGTCTTCACGAGATTCACAGGCAGATCGAAATGACAGATCGTCACGACAGGCTCAATACCATATTTCAATAGTTCATCGAAAACCCGGTCATAAAATTGTAGCCCTGCCTCATTCGGCTCACTCTCATCGCCATTAGGGAAAATTCGTGTCCATGCGACGGACATACGGAAGCATTTAAAGCCCATTTCGGCAAATAGCTTGATGTCCTCCTCATAGCGATGATAGAAATCAATTGCCTCATGTGACGGATAGTAGGACCCCTCCTGCGGCTCAAGGGACTCCACCTTCCCCAGTGCAATATCCCACCGTTGCTTGCCGATTGGCATCAAGTCTATAGTAGATAGCCCTTTGCCGTCCGCCAGATAGGCTCCCTCCAATTGATTCGCTGCTGTGGCTCCTCCCCACAAAAATCCTTCCGGAAATGCGGTCATTCTCTCCTGCATGTTATATCCCTCCATTATAATTCTTGGCGTTACTTATATGCTTAGTATTCCTCATGTACGTTGTATTCCACTACGCACTGGCCTCTCTTCGCTGCGCCTTCTCAGAAAAAGGAGATGAACACGAACCCTGTGCCCATCTCCAATGATTGATGCTAATACATCTCACATGTCATCTGGTTAAGGTACTAGCGCGTTAAGCCAGTACAGTCAGCAGCTTATCTCCCGAGTGAATGGAGCCCCCAGACCCACTGCCTACAACATCGGCAAATTGTCCTGTATTAGCAATTACGATGGGGGTAACCAGCTCATAGCCTGCCGCCTGAATGGCGTCCATATCAAATTCCACAAGCAGATCGCCGATGCTGATCCGTTGACCGTCCTGCACATGCACGGTGAAATGCTCACCCTTCAGCTTCACGGTATCTTGACCGATATGAATCAGCAGCTCTACTCCGTCATCCGAAACGAGACCGATCGCATGCTTTGTACGATATACAGTCTTTACCACACCATTCACTGGGGATACGACCTTACCTTGGGTAGGACGAATGGCAATGCCTTTTCCCATATGCTCACCAGCAAACGTCACATCTTGAATATCCTTCAGCTGTACGACCTCACCAGTCATTGGGCTAGCGATCTCATGTTGGCCACTAGTAACAGACTGTGGTTTGTTCTCAGGAGCTGGCGTCGACTCAGCTTGTACTTGCTCCTTGAAGCCGAACAGGTATACGAGCAGGAAGCCAAGTGCAAAAGCTACCACGACTGCAACAATCGACATCAGGAAGGAGCTATCTACTCCTGTCTCTGGATTAATCATGCTTGGGAAACCAAAGATACCAAGTCCGCCGATCATGAAGGTCTTTGTACCCGCGATACCCAGAATTCCTCCGCCAACCGCTGCTGCGATACAGCTCATGATGAACGGACGCTTCAGAGGAAGCGTTACCCCGTAGATCGCTGGCTCGGTTACCCCGAAGATCCCGGAGATGAAGGCAGGAATACTAAGCGACTTGAGCTTCTGATTGCGAGTCTTCAGCATGACGCCCAGCACAGCACCAGTCTGAGCAAAGGAAGCAGCGAATACCATCGCGAGAACCGGGTCTTGCTTCAGTGTAGACAGGTTGAGGATCGCCACTGGCACCAAGCCCCAGTGCAGACCGAACAATACGAATACTTGCCACAGACCACCCAGGATGATACCAGTAATTGTCGGGCTCAGATTATAAATCCAGATAGCTCCTGCACCGATCAGTTGACCCGCCCAGGTAGAGATTGGACCAATAACAATGAATGTAGCAGGTACAATGACGAGCAGCGTGAAGAAGGGAACCAGGAACGTCTTGACGACATTCGGAATCACTTTCTTAAAGAAGTTCTCAATCCGAACAGCCACATAAGTTGCCACGATAATAGGAATAACTGATGAGGAATAGGTCATTAGTATGACCGGAATGCCCAGGAACGTAATGTGCACCGGCGATTCGAACAGTGAGCCTGAGAATAACGTGTACAGTGCATCACCACCGGTCAGCGTAGACAGCGTCGGATAGACAAGGGTCGCCCCGATGGCCATTCCGAGAAACGGCGAGCCGCCGAATTTCTTGATGGCTGTATAACCCAGGAAGATCGGGAAGAAGTAGAACAAGGAATCCCCGGTAGCATTCAGCAAATGATAGGTTCCCGAGGTATTGCTAAGCCAACCGAAGGACACGAACATAGCGGCGAAGCCCTTGATCATCCCTGTAGCGGCCAATAATCCGAGAAGCGGTGTAAATACACCGGAAATCATATCGATAAAGCGGCTGAACAAGCTTACTTTTTGACCGTCATTTGTGCTCTCATCCTCTACAAAGCCCTCCGTTGGGAGATTCCCCACTTTGACCACAGCCTTGTAGACATCTGGTACCTCGTTGCCGATGACGACCTGGTATTGACCTCCGCTTTGCATAACTGTAATAACGCCAGGGAGATTTTTAAGCTCCTCTGTCTTGGCAACGCTTTCATTCTTAAGTTTGAAGCGCAACCGAGTGACGCAGTGGAACACACTATTTACATTTTCGGGACCACCGACGCGCTGCAAAATATCTTTGGCTAATTGATCGTAGTTGCTCATCCTGATCATCTTCCTTTCTGATCAGCAATTGTGCACCATCGTTCATGAGATGGGTACGAATTGCTCATGGTCGTAAATGCTACTTAGGTTACAAGGAAAATTCGAAGCTCTAACCAACCGCCCTTTTAGATAAAGCGCTTACAAGTTCTGCTTGAATAGATTCCCACTAGAAGCAAAGATCTATCCTTGCAGAAGATACTTGAAAAAACGCAGCCTGCATGGCAGGTTCATCCAAAGTGCGAATATTACTGACGCAAAAAGGCAAAACCATACCTTTTGTCCAAAGGTATCGGTTTTGCCTGATTTAACAGTAACACCCGATCTTTGTATGCGTTTTCTTAATACTAACGTACCATCTTCGATTATGCAATAGGTCTCGCAAAATTTTTATAAAGGTAGGGCTGATGGCACACTCGCTCCTACCAATCCCCCTAGAAAACGCCTTATAATTCCCGGGTGAGAATGAGCAACCTGCTATCCACGTTGACAATCTTCGTTCCGTTGCTCAGCTCTATCATCGGCGTATCCCAATGGGTATGTCCGCAGAATACCACCGTCTCCGGCCCAGCTACCAGCTCATCGTGAATCAACACTTCCCCTTGCAGCCCCTGCTCGGCTAAGCCTGGGCTCTGATGCAATAGAAGTACATCCGGCTGGCGCTGCAGCAGCAAGCGCACGGAGCGCAGGTACGACGCCGGGTCCATGCGATTCGGCTTATCCTGACGCCCGATAATACCGCCAACTCCAGCAATCTGCAGCTGATCCGCACTCACGATGGATGGTGAGGCGATATGTTGTATCCCTTCCTCCAACTGAAGCCTCCGGGCTACCTCTATACTGACGAGATCGTGGTTGCCATCCACGCCGATGACCCAGTTGAAAGCCTGTCGGAACGCTAGCCATACAGGAAGGGGATCCCCACTTGCCCCCCTCCGCCCTCGCTGTGCATACAGATCTCCACACAGCAGTACTCCTGCTCGCTCTGGGCGAATGTTGGGAAATTCCACAGCCAGCAAGAGTCTGATATGCGCTGGTAGCACTTCCCCGAGCAGGAGATCAGCTTGAAATATATTCGTAGACGGTTCATTATGCACAGTATTCTCTACTGCTGCCTCTTCTGCACTCTGCTGTGTATCCATACCTGCAGATGTCGTTACAGATGTCGAATTAGTATGCAATTCTCCAGAAGAGGAGCGACTTACAATACCTTGCAGATCTGAAGCTACAATTAGAGCATCCAGTGATGTAGGCAATCCGGTCACTGTGCCATGCAGGATCGGAAGCCAAGCTTCCTGGACGGTTCCTCCCGTCCCTGCATTGATATATGGATACTGATCCAGCGGATCGTTACTTAGACGTACAATATTCAAGGCCATACAGCAGCCTCCTTTCATCCTTCGACCTACTAGTACTTTGACCAGCTCAAAATACTCCTTATTATATATTCCACATTTTCCCTAATGAGTGTATACTTGAACATTATAACCTGACAAAGGAAGTTGTGTCTTATGAAAATGCCTGTTCTGCTTAATGTCTTCCGCATTCTGCTTGGTGGACTTATTGTGCTCATGACGTTATCTACTGCCTTGGTATTATTTCTTCTCCCGCAGGAGCACACCTTCTCTCCCGTCCTTGGATCACAGGAAATTCCTTTCTACATCTGGATTATGTTCCGAACCTTGCTGATCCTGCTCCCACAGACGCTAGCCTTTATATTCATTACTCAGCGCAAATACAAGCTCAGTGTCACTATGCTCGCCACAGGCTGCGTTATTGCCTTGTTCAGTATAACTGGCATCTCGTTGCCGATTCAGCTTGGATTGCTTCTGGTACTACTGCTTCATGGCCCCAGCAAACAGTACATGCAGGCCAAGGCTCCAAGCTTGAATTCATCTATGAACAGACTTCAATCCTAGCGTCCCAGGCCAACATCTCACTTGCCCTCTCCTTCAACGCTCTGCCAGGACACGCCACATTGCCTCTTCTAGTGGTGTTGTCCTGTGCCTGTTATAGCCCTTTCTCTACTATATTCCCTACTCTCCTATGTCCCTTCCTATCACTGTTGCCCCGTGTCCATGCCTCCCTATCTTCTGCTTCCTGTAGGCTAGCGGGGTCATGTTCATCGCTTTTCCGAATTGATAGATGAAGTAGCTTGTGCTATTGAAGCCCACCTGATACGCCACATCCGTGACATTAGTTTCAGGCTGCTGCAGCAGCAGCAGGCTTTGTTGAATCCGATAATCCATCACATAAGTTACAGGTGTCCGCTTCAGAAATCGCTTGAAATACCGGCAGCATTCCGCCCTGCTCAGCTGTCCCGCTCCTGCAATATCCTCCAAGCTAATTCCTTCCGCAAAATGTTGATGTATATGGTCCAGCATATCCTTCATTCTGCGATTTTTCAGCATTTCTCCTTCCTTATACTCCAAAGGAAACCCGTAACTCAGCAGGCCCTTCCATATATGCGCCAACTGAATCGTGATATCCAGCTCATAATGAGCAGGTCGCTGCTCAATCAGACGATCGATTTCCATGATGGCCTCTGCAATGCTATGAGCCCAATGCTCTTGAGTATGCAGCATAAGATAAGGTAAATTCGTCGCTTCTATATACGGGTATACATAAGCGCCAAATAGCTCCTGTGAGACCATAAAGCTCGGGGACACATTCAGACAGATATACACACATCCCGAGTCGCGATAATCCGTTACCTGATGAAGTCGGCCGCTATTGATAAATAAGCCGTCCCCTTCGTTCACGATCACTTTGTCTTCTTGAATGTGGAATATGGCCTGTCCCTTAACGACCAGAACGAACTGAAACTCCTCATGCCAGTGCAACGGGATATATCCGTTTATATGGTGACTGATCGTTGTGCGGTAGCTTGCGAGAGGCAATACGGTCGTACGATGCTTGGTCAGCTCTCTATGCTGTTGATCAATGGTAAAATCCTTAATTTGCATGCCGCATCCTCAATATCCTTATATTTTTCGTTCTGATTATAGTATATATTAATACATTTTCTCTTTATCATAGTCAACGACAGATACTATTTTGATATTTCAATGGAGCGATTAAACTATGAGTAGAGGAAGAGGAATATTTTTCATCATTACTGGAGCTATCTTTTGGGGGATTGGCGGCACCGTTGCCAAAAAGCTATTTCAACAATACGGGATCGATATGGGCTGGCTCGTTACGATTCGCCTGCTGATTGCAGGCGGTCTGCTCCTTGGAGTGCACACTTGCAAAAGAGGGTTAGCTGCCACCTTTGATATCTGGAGTCATCGCAAGCTATCCATGCAGCTTATTATATTCGGAGTAGTAGGCATGCTCGGAGTTCAATATACTTATATGGCTTCTATCGACAGGGGAAATGCTGCAGTAGCGACATTGCTACAATATTTGGCTCCAGTCATGATTATGATCTATGTAGCCATCCGTAAGTACGCAATGCCGACAAGGAAGGACCTGTATACTGCAGTTCTGGCTTTGCTGGGTTGCTTTCTCTTACTGACAAATGGATCACTATCACAACTATCGGTACCGCCAGATGCAGTGATCTGGGGCGTACTATCCGGGGTTGCGCTCGCCTTCTATACTCTATATGCTGTTCGTTTTCTGGAGTCCTACGATTCGCTTGTTATTGTGGGCTGGGCGATGATGATCGGAGGAGCTGCGTTAAGCATCATCCACCCGCCTTGGCACATGGGTGCTGCGAACTTACCGTTGGAGGCCTATATTTATTTGATCTTCGTGATCCTGTTCGGTACGATGCTGGCTTTTTGGATGTATGTCGAAAGCTTGAATAGCTTATCCCCCAAGGAATCAAGTCTTCTGGGCAGTCTGGAGCCACTTGCCGCCGTATTAACGACTGTGTTCTGGCTGCAGGATTCCTTCGGATGGGTACAATGGCTTGGGACCGTCTGTATCCTTGTTATGGTGCTTTTCTTGACAGTGAAGGGAGAAGCTACATTAGAGAAGGCTTGAGCAACAAAGGTCTCGTTAGTGGAGTTATGGAGTTACAGAAAGAAGCCCCGACATTGCTGAGGCTTCTTTTCGCTTCTATGTGCTCTGCTATTTTCGACTTGAACCCTGTTATCTTCTCTTCCGTGAGACCTGCTATTTCTTCCCGAGCGCTTCATAGGAAGCCTTATACTCGGCAGCCATGGCATCCCCGCCGCTGTCTCTCCAATGCTGGATCTGTGCTCTCCAGCCCGCCTCGTCGATATTCCCCATGATGAACTTCGTCTGGGCATCCGTAATCAGCTGCTCCAGCTCACCACCACGCTCTACAAAAGTCTGCGATCGCAGTGTCAGCACAGGATTAGGCACGATATGCTGCTCATTTCCGTATACGATCTGCTTGTTCTTATTGAACAGCTCACCCTCCTTGGGCTTCCGCTCCATGTTGTAATGCTCCCCGCGCTGCGGGAATGTATCCCGATAAGGCTTCACCTCCTGAGCATCCTTATCCCGATCAATAATGACTGTGTATTCACCTTCCACCTGATAGTGGATGCCCTCCACTCCTTTATTAATCAGATTCACCATCTCTGGCTCGAATAATTGATTGATGAACGTTAGGATTCGGTCTAATTCTTCCTCGCTGGTTACTTTGGAGGTAGGGATCGCCAGGAAGCCTGTATTACCACTCTCACCGGGTACCCGAATGCCATCCGGTCCCTGAAGTGGGGCCACATCCATGACTGCACCAGGGACTACCTTATCCAGCTTGGTCTGCACAGACTGAGCGTTGCCGCCAGATATGCGCAGGTTGGCTCTGCCCGATTCATAAGCCTTGTTCAATTCGGAGGAATCCACGACGGCAAAGTCCTGATTGATCAGTCGTTCCTCATACAGCCTTCTAAGCAGCTTCATCACCTCGAAGAAGGTCTCATCCTCAAATTCGGGATAAAAGTTACCATCGGCATCCATGCCCCACTTGTTCGGCGCTCCTTGAGAGACAGCCAGCCGGGTGATCGTGGAGGCCGTGCCCTGATTGTAGCCTTTATCGAGCATCATGCCATAGGTATCGCGCTTGCCATTACCATCGGGATCACCCTCGGTGCTGAATTTGATGATTTCATACCAGTCCTCCAGCGTCACCGGTGCCTCAAAGCCGCCCTGATCCAGCCAGTCCTTGCGATAGCTTACAATCGCGCGCCCCATATCGCGGAAGAGAGGTACTCCGTACACACGCCCATCGACGCTAATGTTATCGTAGTAGGCTTGCGGCTGCGCAGCCAAATGCTCGTATTTGGGCAAATGGTCCGTAATATCCCAGAACAGTCCTGCCTCCAGCGAGTTGATCGTCGTTGGGGTGTAATTCAGCTTAATCAGCTTGGGAAGCTCATTGGAGGCGACCATGACGTTGACCTTCTCATCGTAGGCCGAGTGCGGAATCCATTGAATTCGCAGATCCGTCTGTGTGAACTCCCGCAGCTTTTCCTCTAATGGATTGGTGGAATTCGGAATCTCACCGACCTGATTCACGACCAGGGTAAGGGGATAGGGTCCGTCACCGAGCTCTGCTCCCTGATCTCCCGCACCGCATGCACTCAGTATACTTACCGCCAGTAGCGCGGATACAACCTTGCCAGCCCATCTTTTGTTCATTACCAGCCCTCCATAGCAGTTGGATTGGATGATTCAGATTCTTACTAGCCTTTGACCGAGCCCAGCATCACTCCCTTGGCAAAATGCTTTTGCAGGAAGGGGTACACGAGGAGGATCGGGAAGGTGGCAAATACGATTACCGCCATCCGAACCGTCAGCGGCTGCACGTCGGTCTGATCGAAGTTCGCGTCGCCTACGCGGCTTTGTGCCAAGATAACAATCTCCCGCAGCAGCACCTGAATAGGCCATTTCCGGTTATCGTTGATGTAGAGAATCGCACTGAAGAACTGGTTCCAGTGAGCCACCGCGTAGAAGAGACCAAATGTCGCCATAGCAGGCAGTGACAGGGGAATGACAATCTTAATAAGCACCTGGAGCTCATTGCAGCCGTCGATCTTGGCCGAGTCCTCCAGACCATCCGGGATCTGCTGGAAGAAATTCTTCAGTACGATCAGATTGAAGGCACTGATGGCGCTTGGAATCATCAGGGACCATAGCGTATTCGTCAGCTGTAGCCCGCTTACCACAAAGTACGTGGGGATCATCCCCCCGCTGAACAGCATAGTGAACAGCACGCCCAGCAGGATCATATTTCGTCCCCGCAGATTCGGCTTGGACAGCGGGTAGGCCATGAGAGAGGTAAATACGAGATTGATCAAGGTGCCCACAACGGTAATATAGACGGAGACCATCATACTGCGCGGAAGCGTATCTGATGAGAAGATATACTGGTAGGAGACTGTGGACCACTCCTTGGGCCACAAGATCAAGCCTCCTCTCGCTACCTCAGCCGGGCTTGCGAAGGACACTGCCAGTACATAGACGAATGGCAGCACACATACAACAGCGGTGAGCGCAAGCAGCGTATAATTCACTACATCAAATAGTCGATTCCGCCACGACTTGTCTTGGATCATGGCTTTCAACACTCCTTTGGGAGGAAGCTTGGAATGGATATCACTGAGTACACTTAATACACGCCCTCTTCACCGAACCTTTTGGCAAGCCAGTTAGCCCCCAATACCAGAATGAGCCCAACCAGCGACTTGAATAGACCGACAGCAGCACTGTAGCTGTACTGTGCCTGAGTCATCCCCTTGGTATAGACATACGTATCGAATACATCACCGACCTCCCGGTTGGTAGGGGCAATCATCAGGAAGATCTGCTCGAAGCCCGTATCCAGAAAGTTCCCCAGTCGCAGAATCAGCAAAATCACGATCGTGCTGCGAATGGCAGGCAATGTAATATGCCAGAGCTGGCGCCATCTGCTGGCCCCATCAATGCGGGCTGCTTCATATTGCTGCAGATCGACTCCTGCAAGTGCAGCCAGGAAGATTACCGTCCCCCAGCCTACTTCCTTCCAGATCGACTGCGAAATAATCATCGTTCGGAACCAATCTGCCTCCAGCAGGAAGGCGATCTTGTCGCCCGTAAGGCGATAGATCAGCTCATTCAGAATCCCGTTCTCGGTCGTGAACAGAATATAGAAGATTCCGACCACCACCACCCAAGACACGAAATGCGGAATGTAAATAAAGGTCTGCACAAAACGCTTGAAACGATGATGCCGCACCTCATTGAGCATGAGAGAAAGGATGATCGGCAGCGGGAAAAAGAAAATCAGATTGTACAGTGCCAAAATGAATGTATTGCGGAACAGCATCCAGAATTGCGGCTCACTGAAAAAGCGTTCGAAATGCTTGAACCCCACCCACGGGCTACCAAAGAAGCCCAAATGCGGTCTGTAGTCCTGAAAAGCCATCGAGATGCCGTACATGGGTACATATTTGAAAATAACAAAATACAGCACGCCTGGGAGCAGCATCAGATACATCCATTTATCCCGGACCAGATCCTTGATCAGCTGCTGCCGCTTCTGTCTGCGAAGATCACGTCGAAGTGATGGTCTACTGCCGTTCAGCGCTTCATTCGCATTCATTTCATTGACTCCCCCTCCTGCTTCGCCGAGGTTATTTGTAAGCGATTACAGATTCAATTATTTCTTGATCGCCCTATGTACGTCTATACGCCGTTCATGACTTCATGAGAAGACCCATGGTAGTAGCGTTCTCTGGCATGCATTGTGCCGGAAATGACCTAGGAGTGTGCCTATTTAAACTTTCAGCATGCTAGGGTCATGCAGAATAATCGTTAGCTCTCCTAGCTATCCTATCTCCCCTAGCCTCCTTTATCCCGGTATTGTCCTGGCGTCATACCGAAGGCCTTGCGGAAGGCGCGAATGAAGGCGCTAATATTGGTATACATGACCTTGTTGCCGATCTCGGCAATTTTCATATCCGTCGTATCCAGCATCACCTTGGCCTGATTCATTCGATACGTGAGCAGATATTCACTGAAGGTACTGCCGACCTCTCTCTTGAACACTCGGCTCAGATAGACCGGATGAAAGCTCATGACCGTAGCACAATAGTCCAGCGAAATATCCTGATCGAATTGCTCATGAATGATGCTGACCATCTTGTGCGCGATATTGACGAATTGTCCTTCTGTCCTTTCAGATAGCATCGCGCGTATCGGCTCAAACAGCTTCGTATGGAACCAGTGGACGATCTCCTCCTTGGTCTGAAGACGAAATAGCTGCTTCAAGGTGCGCTCACTTTCCAGCACGGTGAGTGTCGATATCCCCTGCTCCTGCACCATCTTCAGAATCTTGGAGGCCAGTTGCAGCAGCAGCAAATGACGCTGACGAAGCAGCTCGCCCTTGCCCAGAATCTCTCCCAGATACTGCTCGAATACCTCCTGAGCCGGCTCTAATCTTTGCTCCCGCAGAAAACCGATCAAGCGATCCTCCAGGGCCCGAAGGTGGGTGTAAATCGCTGTTTGGCTCTCTCCGTTCTTCTCTACATCCTCGAAATGAACGACGATGTCGGCGCCGAGACGAAAGCGAAGGGATAAAGCAGAGATACTCTCCTCGTAGGCTCTTACGGTATCAGAGAGTATGCTGAAAGACGAGCTGATGCCTATGCTCACCTGCAGTCCCAGATAATGCTTCACCTGCTCTCTAATCCGTTCGGCCCTGTGTAGGAACTGCTCCCGGCAGACGGCTGCATCATCGGAATCGGACGTTAGCAGAGTCACCTGGGACTGGTATACACTGATGGGCGTGAATCGTTCTCGTTCTGGTAGCAGCTCTGCAACGATATTGCTAATCGCAAATAGCAGCAGCTCCCGCTCCTCCTCCTGAAAGCGCGTATTTTGCAGGTTGTCTATCTCCAAGGCAAGGACACCAAGCCGCCTCCAGTCTGATGGAAAGCCATATCGTTCTGCCTGTCCTTGCTCCTGCTCCCCGGACATTTGGCCCGTGAATAGCTTGAGTACGTAGAACTCTCGCAAATAATTCGCCTGCGCTCGCATCTGTTGATCCAGCTCCTCATTGGTTCGCGCCAGGAAATGCAGGCTGCTATGGATATAATCAAGCTCGTCCGTCCTTCTCTCCCCGTGCTCATCACGGGAGCGTCGATCCAGACTCTTGGCTGCATGGAACAGCCTGTGGATCGGTCGATACATCTTCCGGCTTCCTAGCAATGCAAAAGCCAGCACAGTGATGAGCAGCAGTAAGCACATAGTTACTGTCAACACAGCCATCTTGCGCGTCTCCTCAGTCACTTGCTTCGGTGAGACGAGAGACACATAGGACCAGCCATTATATTCGGAGCTGTTATATATAACGCGGACCTCATCCCCATGGATATTCGCCAGGAATGTGCCATGAAGAGCAGCCGTACGTGCCTGCTCAGCGGCAATTCTGCGGTTAATGCCGCCGTACTCCTCCGCGTCAGCGTCAGTTGACATCAGGTCTTCACCTTGACGATTGATAATGAACTGGCGTGTAAGCGGATGGTTCGGAATTAGCATGCTACGCAGCTCGTCCTTATTGATCTCCAGGATGAGCATTCCTGTAGGACTCGTGTGCCGCTTTGGCTGGAGCGGGATCTTATGAATGAGCTGCAGCGTATCCGATGCGGCAGAGGCCGTAACTGTGATTTCATCGGCATCTGCGCGCTCGGTCATGGGTTCGTTACGAGATGTGACTCCGCTACTTGAGATACCTTGGGTAGCTGTGTTTCTTGTGGTATTTCCCAAGTCATCCGAGCCTATCACAGGAGAAATATCTAGTGTGTCTGTGGGTACGATTGCGGATGTTCTCGGCTGTGTATACCACAAGATATTGTCCTTTCTGCTCAGTATGTCACCCCAACGCTGCTCCGCTTCTCCAGGCTCCAGCTGCTTCAGTCCATAGAGATCCACCTTCCACCCGTGTTCAAGATTGACCAGTTGGACCTGATTTAGTACAGCCTGGCTTTGTAAATTGAACATCTCCAGCATGAGCTTCCTCACCTCAACGAAATCCTTACTAGTGAGCTGCTGCTTCATAACCGTATTGAATTGCGTGGATTTTTCGAACTGCAGGGCTGCATTCTCCATAGATCTAAGCAGTTGCTCCACTCGCATCTGCGTCTGGTTCAGCAGATGGACGTTGCTTTGATTCACCTTCTCTTCCATATCACGCGCAGCGGCATAATATAAAAAAATCCCGATCACAATCGTCGGGACAGCGCCTAACAGCAAGCTGAAGGTGGCGATCTTCAACATATATTTGTTCATATTCTCTTGCTCCTTCGGTGATGAGCCTTGGCTTTCATACCGTGAGCCTGTGCTTGAACATGCAAGGCCCATCCACGCTCCGCGACAGGGAGCATGAACAGGCCTGCTGGTCATGGGCTACAATTCCATATCTATGACATGTAACCAAGAAATAGAACCTACGGAAATAAAGAAAGGACAAAAGATGATCAACATGACCATCCTGCCCTTCCCTTCTTTATAGAACTGTGGTCAACACGTGATAAGTGAACGGTTCAAGCTAAGTTGTTACAGATCCACTCTCAAGGTGCCCAGCATCTTGACGAATTTCGGATCGTGATGCGAAAAGAAAAGACTTTCCCGCGTATCGAGTGCTGAAATCTGCTCAGTATCGTCCGCGCTCAATTCAAAATCGAAAATGTTGAAGTTTTCGACGATTCGCTCCTTACGTACCGATTTAGGGATCACAACGATATCACGCTGAACGAGCCAGCGCAACACGACCTGGGCCACGGACTTGTTGTACTTCGCTGCGATGGAGGTTAGCACCTCGTTGCCGAACATATTGTGAAGCCCTTCAGCGAACGGTGCCCAAGACTGATGCTGCACTCCCTGCCCTTTCATAAAGTCACCGCTCTCATACTGCTGGTAGAACGGGTGCGTTTCCACCTGATTGACGGCGGGTACGATTTCGTTATGCAAGATGAGGTCCATCAGACGGTCGGGAAGGAAGTTACTAACACCGATCGCCTTGATTTTGCCTTCACGGTACAGCTCTTCCATAGCCCGCCAAGCACCGTAATAATCGCCGAACGGCTGGTGTATCAGGTACAGATCCAGATAATCCAGCTGCAGCTTGTTCAAGGATTTGGAGAACGCCAGCTTGGTACTCTCATAGCCGGCATCCTGAATCCAGAGCTTGGTCGTAATGAACAGCTCCTCACGCGGTACACCGCTACGCTTAATCGCGCGTCCCACCGCCTCTTCATTCAGATAACCAGCAGCGGTGTCGATCAGGCGGTAACCGGCCATCAACGCTTCGTATACCGCGTTCTCGCACTCCTCCGCATCGGGAATCTGGTAGACACCAAAGCCGATAATCGGCATTTTCACACCGTTGTTCAATGTTACTGTTTGCATTGTATTTCCTCCCATGGCTCAAATGTATAATGACAAACGGCCACAATTTACTAGAACCGGACATCACAGCAGGTGATTTACGCTTGCAGCCGTTTTGCATTACACTAAGCTTATTACCTTCGAGTTACACTAAGTCAATCGAATATTTATTAAGGAGGATTACATATGCATACTGTCAAAGAAGCGGCAAGGATTACGGGGCTCACTGAGCATGCTGTACGTTTTTACACAGATAAAGGGCTGGTGCCAAGCTTACAGCGCAATGAGAATAATATCCGCCTGTTCGATGGAGAATCCATCAACTGGTTGTATGGTGTCAAATGCCTCAAGCAATCCGGAATGCCGATCGAAGTCATCAAGTTGTACGTTGATCTCTGTATTGAAGGGGATGCCACTATTAAGCAGCGCTTCGAAATCATGATGGAGCAAAGAGAAGCGGCACTCCTTCAGCTTGAAGAAGCCAAGCAGCGCGTAGCCCACTTGGAAGAGAAGACCGCTCTGTACCAGGCCATTCTGGAGGATCGGGCCCCGGACATAACCAATCCCGCTATTTGGGACAAAATTCGGCATATGCATTGTGACGTATTTTATTCGCCCACTGTCGGGAAGGCGTAGAGAAAGTATTCATAACTGTATCAACCATCTTGAGCAGTAAAGAATGAAGTCTATATCCTTCTGTATTGCGCTCATATAGCACGCTGGTTCAATGAAAATAGCGACCGTTCGGGACTTTGTTCTCTCGTCCCTGACTGTCGCTATTTCATGTCTTCATTCTGTCCACTAATGAATCTCCCAGCACTTACCGTGTAAGGCAGGGGTGTACAGAGGACTCAAATCTCTTGAGGTGGGAACTGGCCTTCGTCATAGGACAGCTTCAGCGTTTGTAGAGCCCATGATGAGGTCTCTCCGAGCAGCAGGCTCATCGCGATGAGCTCCAGATCATCGGAAATATAGGCCGAGACGTCTGGACTGGACATGACCCGATAAGACTGCTTGAAGGCTTGCTCGCGTAGAGAATGAATAGCAGCCAGCTCCTGCTCGGACAGCTGTTCACGAGACTTCTCCAGACGCTCGAACTCCGCTACCCACTGCTGGTCGAATTCTGGCTCCTCCCGTCCTTCCAGTGCCTCTTCCTCATTCAGCTCTCGCAGGAACTCATAATATTCAGGGGTTATGGCGCGATTATGCCATTGTCGAAATAATTCATTCATCGTCTATCCTACCTCTCTGTTTCCGTCCGCGTTTTTGATTATGTTAGGCCGATATAGCAATAACCTCAAGAGAGCTTGACGTAAAAGGTAGCTCCCTCTCCGAGCAAGCTTTTGGCATAAATCTCTCCCTTGTGATGTCTGACGATAGATCGGGCGATCGCAAGTCCCAGTCCATATCCGCCTTGCTTGCGGTTACGTGAGGCGTCTGTACGATAGAACCGATCAAATATTCGCTCCAGATGCTCCGGTGCAATCCCTTCTCCGCTATTGGTCACAGCCAGAACTACGTCATTATGCTGCTTGGCCAGCGACACCTCCACCGTCCCTTTCGACTGCGAGTACTTGATAGCATTATCGAGCAGGATTAGAACCACCTGTATGATCTGCTCACGATTACCATGCACCGTCAGCTTCGGCTCAACGGCATATTCAAGCCGGATATCCTTCTCGAACATGACCGCTTCCATGGTCAGAACAATATTCTCTACCGCCTCACTTATGTTGAAGGTCGTCTGAATGAGATCAGGCCGCGAATGCTCCATCTCCGTCAGATACAGCAGATCATTCGTCAGCTTGGCCATCCGCTCCGTCTCGGACTTGATGTAATGCAGCCATTTCGCCTGAGACTGAATCGTCTCCTCGGAATTCGCAAGCAGTACATCCGTATTCGTGTTAATCACCGCAAGCGGTGTCTTGAGCTCATGTGAGGCATCTGCAATGAACTGCTTCTGCTTCTCGAACGCTTCCTTCACCGGCGCTATAGATCTATTGGCAAAATACCGACTCAGGAAATAAATCACGACTAGCATAACCAACCCTACCAGTGTGAAGGTATAGATCAGATTGTTCAGTATTCCCTGACGGGAGGTCACATCCATGAACACATACATATGTCCTGCATCATTGGACATCGAGGTGTACATCCACACATTTCCATTTAGCTTGAATTGGCCCTCATTGCGCGCCTGCTTGATAGCAGCCTGAAGGGCTTCCGTGTAGAAGGAGTCCTCCATGTCGATCAGCTTGGAGGATACACTTGTCTGCTGTCGGTCCACATCGGTCTGGATCATGAAGGAGACAGAACGCTGTGGAGGTCCCTCCCCCTGCATGCCACCACCAGATTCATTTCCCCCTGCTGGGCGCGTTGGCTGATCAGCTGCACCAGTCCCACTGTCCACATTACCTTGCACGCCGCGATTTCCAGGCTCTCTCGCTCCTCCTCCACTCCCAGGCATATGTGAAGGGTCATCAGGCATTCGGTAGAAATCCGAGACACGATACAACTCCATGCGAATGTCCCGGTACACGTTCTGATACGTGATGATATAAATGGTAGCGAATGATACAAGCATCATGACAGATATGAAGATCAGATTAACAAGCAGGAAGCGATTTCTAAGCTTGTTGAACATTAAGTCGTCACCTCAAGCACATAACCTACACCCCGAATGGTACTGATCCGTACACGGGACTGCAGGAAGGTCAATTTTTTGCGTAAAAAAGAAATATAGACCTCTACGTTGTTGTACTCCACCTCCGAATCGAACCCCCACAGCTTCTCGATGATCTGTTCCTTCGAGGTAACCGCCTGCTTGCGAGTAATCAGCAGCTCCAGCAGCTCTCCCTCCTTGAGGTTGAGCTTCATTTCCTTGCCTTCTACCATCAGCTTGAGATGCGTTTTGTTCAGCTCAATATCCCCGAATTTCATGGCATCCTCCGGGATGACCTCCCCCTTGCGTCGTAAGGCTGCACGAATGCGGGCCAACAACTCTTCGGTTGCGAATGGCTTAGCAATATAATCATCAGCCCCATAATCCAGTCCGCTTACCTTATCCGAGAGCTCTCCCTTGGCTGTGAGCAGAATGACTGGAGTATGCTCTCCATTAGCCCGCAATGTCTTCAGTACAGTCAAGCCATCCAGCTTCGGCATCATGATGTCCAGCAGCAGCAGATCATAAATGCCGCTCTGTGCATAATCCAGCGCATCCCTGCCGTCATGTACCATATCCACCGAATAGTTATTCTTCTTCAGGATCTGAGATACCGCCTCTGCTAAATGCAGCTCATCCTCAGCTATCAATATTCTCATGCTTCGTCACCCTTTATGTCTGTATTTATCGCAACGGTTATTGGAGGCGATTATCTTCTTCGCACGAATCACAAGACCTTTCATGCCTGGTCCACCTCGTGAATGGCCTGCTACTTAATGTATTACTGGCTTTTGTATTACCGCCTGCTGTATTGCTATTCATTATAACAAGGCAACCTTGAAAATACCTTAATGATGTACCTATGTTCCTAGCTTCGATAAGTTAATATATCTTTCTGTTTATTTGCTTAATTTGCTAATCCGCTTATCTACTTTTTTGCTTTTGTTCTAATTTCGATTGTGTTGAGCGGGCTGTTCCATTTATTCGTATGGAAGCATCAGAGTATCACAAGGATCTGTTAAAGGAGGATTAATAGCTTTTATTAGATGAAGGTAAAAAACATTGACGCTATGTAAACATATTTAAGATTCATTAAAGGTTCGACCTCTAAGATACAGATATCAAAGCAAGACAGCATCACAACACAAACGCACAGCACAGATGCAATTCACCACAGGCAACTCAAGCAAGTGCATCACTTGGGGTGATCCCTGACCTACCAACTTCCATTTAGAAAGGATTGACTACATATGGCTATTGAAGTGTTCAACCGCTATGAAAGCAAGTATCTGCTCGACTACACCGCATATCAGAGATTACTGACCGACCTGCTTCAGTATATGGAGCTGGATGATTACAACAAGCAGCATGAGTTCTACTCTATCAGTAATCTGTACTTTGATACTCCCAGCAACACCTTGATTCGCACCAGCCTCTCCAAGCCCAAATACAAGGAAAAGCTGCGTCTGCGAGCCTACGGAGTGCCTGCCGACAATGCGAAGGTGTACCTGGAGATCAAGAAGAAGGTGTTCGGATTGGTGAACAAGCGCAGAACTGCCTTGAAGCTAAATGAGGCGTATGAATTCGTCAGAACCGGGACTGCTCCGCAACTGGCTGATTACATGAACCCTCAGGTTGTGGAGGAGATCAAGTATTTTCTAAGCTTGTACAACCTGGAGCCCAAGGTCTATCTGGCTTATGAGCGTAAAGCCCTGTTCGATAAGAGCAGTCGTGATCTGCGTATCACCTTCGACACCAACATACGCAGTCGCCGCTTCGACCTCAAATTGGAGGATGGCGATTATGGAGCTCCCCTTGTAGAAGACGGACGCTGGCTGATGGAGGTCAAGGCCGAGAAGACTGTTCCACTATGGCTCTCCCGAATGCTCTCCGATCACGGATTGTACCGGACGAGCTTCTCCAAGTATGGCAATGAGTATAAGAAAATGCTGCGCAATGGCAGTCAGGCAGAGACAGATCTGCATATCCCGCATAACCCAAGAGAAATGGAGCGTGTTCTATATGCTTGATACTTTATTTAACTCAACCGTGAGTGATTCCACCCTGACGCTGGGAACATCCATATTAACGATCTGCATTGCCATTCTATTAGGCGCCATCATCAGCTTGACCTACATGAAGACTAATACAGGGGCCCACTCGCAAAGCTTTACCTTAACCATGGTCATTCTGCCTGTCATCGTCGCCATCATCATTCTGCTCATTGGCAGCAATATTGCACGAGCATTCAGTCTGGCTGGAGCCTTCTCTATCATTCGTTTCCGAAGCGCACCTGGTGATCCGAAGGATATTGCCTATGTCCTGTTCACGATGGCAGCTGGTCTGGCTTGTGGTGTCGGTGCTTTTGAATACGCCGTACTATTCACTCTGATTCTATGTGTGCTGATGTTCGTCCTGAGCAAAGTGAACTTTGGTGCCCGCAAGCACCAGCAGAAGCTGCTGAAGGTGACCATACCGGAGAATCTCAGCTATGAAGAAGCGCTCGATGAAGTGTTCAAGCAGTACAATGTCGGCTATGAGCTGCGCAAAATCAAGACAACCGAGCTCGGCAGTCTGTATGAGCTGGTGTATGCAGTCACGCTCCATCCAGCTACGAACCAGAAGGAATTCCTGGACGCGATTCGCTGTCGTAACGGGAATCTGGACCTCTCACTCACGATGAATCCGACACCGATGGCTGAGTACTAATTCATTGATCCATTGATTGTATCCAAGTGAGTCTTAATCAACGAGTCTTATCCATTGATAAATGTAATGTTTAACCCGGATCGCATGTATTGCTCCAAATCACTAGTTCATTTCTGAAAGGATGATCCATGATGAAGAAAATAATTGCAGGCAGCAAACTTTGGTCGATTGTGATGATTACCGCTTTGGTTACCGCTTGCGGAGGGCCAACAGGCACTTCCGCAACTACGACCTCCGGCGTAGCAGCCTCTCAAGTAAGTGCCGCGGCGGTGGCCAGCTCTAGCCAGGCGAAGCAGGCTACCTTCGCAAGTCTCGTGAGCTTCGATACAGCGGATCAGACAGCTACCTGGTCAGCCAGTGAGGCAACAACCATCACCATGAATGGTACGACTGCCTCGATCTCCGGCAACGGAGCAAGCGCTGAGGGTGGACAAGTAACGATCACCGAGGCTGGTACCTATGTGCTAAAGGGGGAGCTGCGTGACGGACAGATTCTCGTCAATGTCGCTGACAAAGGCACGGTACAGCTCGTCCTGAACGGAGTGACCATACACAATGAGGATAGCGCCGGAATCTTCGTGCAAAAAGCGGGCAAAGCCATCATTACACTTGCGGATGGCACAGTAAATACAGTCACTGACGGTGCTAAATATGTGTATGCTGATGCTGCAACAGACGAGCCGGATGCCGCGATCTTCAGTAAGGCAGATCTAACCTTCAATGGAACGGGCAAGCTGAATGTGACAGCAAACTACAATGACGGGATCACGAGCAAGGATGAGCTGCGAATCGTCAGCGGAGAGTTCAACGTGAAGGCAGCCAATAATGGTATTAAGGGCAAGGATCTCGTGGCGATTCAAGCCGGTACCTTTACTATTGAGGCAGAGAATGACGGGATCAAGTCCACCAATGACACCGAAGCAGACAAAGGCTTCGTCGCTCTTCAGGCAGGTACCTATCATATCCAAAGCGCTCATGATGCCATCCAGGCTGAGACAGTGCTTGTGATCGAAGATGGAACATATCAGCTAGTCACAGGTGGAGGCAGCGCCAATGCAGAGGTGAAAACAGAGCAAATGCCTGGGGGCCGAGATGGATTTGGTGGTAGTGACTTTGGAGATAGCGGTATGACTCCACCGGAAATGGGCACGCCTCCAGAAGGTGCTCCTTCTGATGGCACTCCTCCCGAGGGGCTCCCAGACAACTCTACTCCCGACAGCAATAGTCAGGCTGGAACAGCAACAGACAGCAGCACTACAGGTACAACGGTGACAACGGAAGACACAGAAAGCACCAGCGCGAAGGGCCTCAAGGCAGGCACGGATCTGATGATTCACGGCGGCTCCTTCACCATTGATGCCAAGGACGATGCATTGCACAGCAATAGTAGCCTGACCGTGAATGACGGACAGCTCAGCCTCGCTACCGGTGATGATGGACTTCATGCCGATGCAGCGCTCACCATTAATGGTGGAACCATTAAAGTAACACAAAGCTATGAGGGGCTGGAGGCCTCGATCATCACCCTCAATGGTGGTGATGTACGGATTACAGCCTCCGATGATGGTGTTAACGCAGCTGGCGCCGAAGATCTAGTGACAGACACAAGTACAGATAGCTTAGCAACGACCAGTAATGTATCTGCTTCAGCTAGCACTTCCACCTCTTCCATGAGCAGACCTGGTGGACCGGGACAGGCGACCAATGATGCGCTCTATATTCACGGCGGCACATTGACAGTGAATGCCGATGGTGATGGCCTGGATTCGAACGGCTCCATCTACATGACAGGCGGTACCGTCATTGTCAACGGTCCTACCTCCAATGGTAATGGCGCTCTGGATTACGATGGTAGCTTCGAGATGAGCGGTGGATATCTGGTAGCAGCCGGAAGCTCGGGCATGGCGCAAGCTATCTCTGATACTTCCAGCCAGAATGCCATTTCGATGACCTTTACCGAGCAGCAGCAAGCGGGCACACTGGTGCATCTGGAGGACAACAGCGGCAACTCGATCCTGACCTTCGCCCCGGCTAAAAACTATCAATCCATCGTCATTAGCTCACCAGAGCTTAAGGCCGACGGCTCCTATGTTCTCTATTCTGGTGGTACCTCCACAGGAACAGCAAAGGATGGACTGTATAGTGGCGGTACTTACAGTGGCGGCACCAAAGTAGTCTCGTTTACCGCATCAGGAAATGTAACCTGGTTGAACGAGTCTGGAGTCACAGAAGCTCGCAGCGGTATGGGTGGCCCTGGCGGCATGGGCGGCGGCCAAGGCGGGCCTGGTGGTGGAAGAACAAGATCTCAAGGCGATGACGCAAGCTCGGATTCTAAATCGAACACAGGCTCGGGCTCTACTACGGGTACCTCCACTAATTAAGTACCATACATGGGCGACAGACTATTCATCCCTCATCACATAGAACAACATTTATAGAACAGTTCTTATAAATCAACACTTATAGATCCAACAGTTATAGATCAATTCCCAGGTAACTCTAACAATAACGCAGTAAGGCAGTGCCCTTGGTAGGTCCTTCTACCGGGGAGACTGCCTTGTTTTTTATTATCCGAGCAGCTCGGCTCAGCCCCCTGATCCAATCCACTAGAAGACTCAGAACACATGATTCGATTTACGAAGCTGTTATTCGCTCATAATCCGAGCACACACTACCGATAATATGATTTTGTAAGGGATGATTCATCCGCCTGCTCATATACATAGAACAAGTCTTGAGGTAAAATGGAAACTGTTCGGTTACAGAAATCGTATATACTTAGATGTAGCTGTCCTATACATATGTCATGCGTCAACACATGAGTCAATGACCAAGACATTGTACCCATGTCAGAATGACAGGGTGTCTCTCACAAGAGCCATCATGCGTCATTATCCATAGGTATTAGCTGTGGATCGCTCCGAGCTGTTAGCTCGTGAGATCAGTCTTTTGCAAACGGGGGAAGTAACACATTATGGAAACGTTGCGCGTATTTTTTGCCAATGCAGTGGTCCGCAGAATATTATTCCTTCTGCTGGTCGTGCTGCTCTTAGTCAGCCTGAGGCATATGCTCAGCCTGCTACTCTTGCTCTTTCTGGTGACATTCGTCATGGGGCGCCTTCAGGAGCTTGTCACACGGAAGCTCAGTCGTTTATTCCCCGTCTCACCGGTGCTAGTTATTATCTTCCTGTATTTGCTGCTAGTCGGTGGGCTGCTTTACGGGATATTCAATTACATGCCCAAGCTGGTTACGCAGCTGATCGCCGTCATTGGCAGCATTAGTCATTTTCTGGACACACCGCACAATAACGAGATCATACGGTATCTGATCAGTCTCCTGGAGAAGGGCGATATTAACTATCAAGCTTATCTTGGGAATGCCATAGCCTATATCACTACTCTCGGTAAATGGCTGCAGATTATCCTGATCGTTATTATTCTCAGCTTCTTCTATCTACTGCAAAGAAAGACGATCGTCCAGTTTACCGAGAAATTCCGTACTAGTAAAATTAGCTGGGCTTATAAGGAATTTGCATATTTCGGGCAACGATTTACTTCCTCTTTCGGTAAAGTAATCGAGGTTCAGCTGATGATTGCCCTCTTCAATACCGTGTTCACGATGATCGGGTTGTGGCTGTTCGGCTATCCATATTTGTTCGCATTGACGATTATGGTATTCCTGCTGAGTCTGATTCCCGTAGCAGGGGTTATCATTTCTCTGATTCCGATCAGCATTATCGGTTTTCAGGTGGGCGGCTTCATGCTAGTGGTCTGGACTTTCGTCATGATCATGGCAGTACACGCGCTAGAGACGTACTTCCTGAATCCGCGACTATACGCCCATAAGACTAAGCTGCCAATGTTCTACACGTTCTTGATTCTGATCTTCTCCGAGCATTATTTAGGCATCTGGGGACTGATTATCGGTATCCCGATCTTCATGTTCCTGCTGGATATTCTGGAGGTTGAACAGGGTCCCAAGAAGCCTACGAACGTATAATTACGAGTACCACTAAGCTTTCAGATCTCTATTGAGACCGCCCTAAACAAACAGGCGCTTCGCTCTATACCAGCGGAGGGCCTGTTTTCAGTTCCATACCGTGTCTGCAAAAATAAAACAAAACGAAGAAGCATCATCATCGTCATTTTCCCATATGCATATGTTGCATATAGCCACAATGTGATTTCATGTAGATCTGCATTCTTCATAGTTCGATTAGTAACACTATAAATGCAATATACAGACAATTAGAACCATTTCAAATCATATATATTGTTGAATGAATGTTGCTTGATGGATTTAAGAAAATTGCCACTTAGATTCGTTTGGCAATGTCCCGTATATTCTCGGCGTAGGCTGCAAGCTGCTGCATCGAAGCAGCGATCTCCTCTGTTCCTGCGGCCTGATTCCCGCTCAGCTCCGAGCAAGCAGTGAGCTTGACTCGTAGCTCATGGATGTGACTATGAATAGAAGTCAGCATCTCCTCCACCTCACTGGACGTAGTACTACTTGAGTCTGCCATCGTACGAATCTCCTTCGCCACAATCCCGAAGCCTCTCCCAGCTTCTCCTGCATGGGCAGCCTCAATCGCTGCATTAATGCCGAGCAGACGTGAATTATCGGCGATACTGCGAATGAAGCGAAGCATGCTGTCAGCCCGCTCCAGCTCCGTGAGCACCTGACCTCCCAGCTCATTCAGCACATGTACTTCTGACATCAGTGTATTGGCTGCTCCTGCTATGCCATCCGACAATTCCCGAATTTCAGATGAGCTATCGGCCAGCTTCTCAGCGGCTCCTTCAAGCGTTAACTGGTTGTGCAGACTGATTCCCATCGTCAAAATACCGAAACATTGCTGGTGTTCATTATGGAGGGGCATGGATATCGATTTGAAGGGATAGCCGTAGACCTCCTCCGGTACACTGACTGTAATCATACTATTCGTATCCAGAGCCTTTCGAATACCTCCCGTTGGTGGAATCGGGGCCCCAAGCTTGAGGCCTATGTCCAACTTTTCTCCGGGCAGATAATATATAAATTTCTCTTGATCCGTTAGGGCAAACATTACATCCGAAGGAATCAGTCTCTGCACCAATGGCAAAGTTGCCGCTAAGGAGCTCAGCATATGCTCTAGGCTGTTTGACGCGTCTTTATTTGTCATATCCACCATCCTCATTTCTCATGCTTACATTACAAGTCTACTAAGTATATCGGCTACCAGATTGATTTAATATGCGCTTATTTACAGCTGAATCACACAGAATATGCAACTTCGAAAAATGTAAATATAAGTCATAGAAAGCGCTTGCAATTCTTGGGGATTTTGCTATATGATGTTGCCATGAACGTTAGCAGCCTAAGTCTTGCACCGAGATAAGACGGTCTATATCTTGAGGGCGACAGGAGGGGTGTCCGGAATTGATCGTGTTCACAGCTTATACAGCTGCAACCAGAGCATGCTTATGCCAATCCATCAAATGATGGGGTAATCCATCTGTGATGGCTGATCGTCCTTCTTCTTTTAATCTCTATGAAATGAGGTACGTACATGAAGAAAAACTATTGGAACATGCTGATCGCGTCTGCCCTTGCTGCCGTCTTATCTCTTAGTGTAGTGCTGCCAGTCGGTGCTGAAGATGCCATTTCTGAAAACGTTAACATTTCTCCTGCCGTTAATGGAGTTACATCGGACGTGTATGCCAGTAGCCTGACTCTCGCCGGGGCCAACAGCGTCTATGATCTGAAGGGCTTCTCAAGCGGGAATACCGGGGGCGGGATCGTCGCCGAGAGCAATACGACGCTGTATAAAAAAGTGTATACGGCCTCAGATTTGGCTGCAGCTTTGAAGAAGAACTCCGGCGTCAAGGTTGTAGAGATTATGAACGACCTCAATCTGGGCTGGAATGAACTGCCGACCGATGCCAAAAAGTCACCTTTTGCTGCACATAACTCTCCTCTCACCCATCCTGTGCTGCTGCAGACCGGAGTCAGTAAGGTAACCATTGATGGCTTCGATGGACTGACCATCTTCTCTGCGAACGGCTCCAAGATCAAGCATGCTGCCTTCACGATCAAACGGAGTTCCAACGTCATCATCAGGAACCTTGAATTCGATGAGCTCTGGGAATGGGACGAGTCCAGCAAGGGTGATTATGACAAGAACGACTGGGACTATGTCACAGTGGAAGAGAGCGACAAGGTATGGATTGATCACTGTACCTTCAACAAAGCCTACGACGGGTTAGTTGATTCCAAAAAAGGAACGTCTGGTGTAACTGTGTCGTGGTCCCTCTTCAAAGGGGACGACCGTTCCTCTAATAGCTGGGTAACCCAGCAGATTAACGCTTTGGAAGCCAATCGCTCCGCATACCCCATGTACGATTATCTGCGTAGCAGCGCTGTTGGTCTGAGCAAGAATGATATCATTGCCGTGGCTAGCTCCCAGAAAAAAGGACATCTCGTCGGTGCCAATGAGCTAGCGTCAGATAACCCTGATCTGAGCATTACACTGCATCATAATTATTATGTAGACCTGCAGGATCGCTTGCCTCGTCTTCGCGGCGGAAATGCACACGTGTACAATGTCGTTGCAGATAGCTCCGCTGCAGAGCAGGCGAGCAAGATCATTACTCCTGCGATGGCAAGTGCCATCTCCTCCAAAGGATATAAATTTGGCGTTACCAGTAACGGGGCAATCTCTACCGAAGGTGGAGCTGTACTTGTCGAGAAATCACAGCTCATTGGCATTCAGTATCCGCTACGCAACAATCAGAAAAATGCATCGAATGCCACATACACTGGCAAGATTAAGGCTGTAGATACCATCTACACCTTTAACGGCCAGACATTCCGTGGAGGCAGCGAGACGGCTAACAGCCCATTAGCACCTATACCAGCAACGGTAATCCCCTTCTCGTGGTCAGGCATCTCCTCACTGCCTTACAGCTACAGTCCGGAGGACCCTGCTGGGCTGAAGACTCTGCTTAGCGGCAATAACGGAGCAGGTGCAGGAAAGGTGTCATGGGATAAGCAGAACTGGCTCAAGACATCCTACTAGATTTGCCTATTATCGAGAAGCGACAAACCCTATGGTGGTTTGGTGGTTTGGTGGTTTGGTGGTTTGGTGGTTTGCTGGTTTGCTGGTTTGCTGGTTTGCTGGTTTGCTGGTTTGGTGAGTTGGTGAGTTGGTGAGTTGGTGTGCCCGATGGACTCAATGAACTTGGTATAGTCCCCCTTCGATATGGGGACGATACGCATAGCCAAGATCAGCTTATAAAAGATAAGGAGTTGTTCGACTCATGCAATCTAACCAATCTAACCAACCTAATCAACTTAATCAACTTAATCAACCTATTCAAACCACACAGTCCATGCAGCCACTCCAATCAAACACCAATACGCGCGAGACCTTCGTCGCTGTACAAAAAAACGGTGACGGTGATCTGACTGCATTTCAGACCTCAGGCGGGCGCGTATTGGATTATCAGCAAGCACTGCTGGAGGTTCAGAATGGTACCATCGCTGGGGTCAACGTATTCAAGGGAAAAGACGGGGATGCCTATATCCGCGGTGATGCTGACGGAGATCCGACCAATAATCTGGACCAGCTTCCCCTATTCTGATTTTATTTCAGAAGACATCAAGAGAAACGACTCTGACGCCATTCATTGCATCACGATGAATGGCGTTTGACCTTTTACAAGCCGCAAAGATTACTTAATCTACGACAAGATTATTACCTTCCAAGTAGACTCATACAGCAACAACTAGATTGAACCTGCAAAAATAACTCCTTCTATTCATAGTGCACCTACTTGTAGGCACCTTTGTGGATGATTTGATGATAATCACCATTGCAAAGCATAACGAACTGAAATATATGGGCTGTAATGTAGCAAATCCAGGGCTAAGCCCTGGATTTTGTTGTGTTACAAAGCTCCGTACTACTGTGTCATCAGAAAGTCTGCTTAAAATAGTTCAACACATAAAATAGAAGAGTATATCTTCTTTATTCGGGAAAAGCTTAAAGAAGGTCACGCGCGACACCTCACCCAATCGACAGTTATTATCCACCCTCACTTCATGGCGCATACGTCCCTGCATGAAATGCAGGCTGCTCCATAGATCGTAATTTTGGACTTCGCTGTCTTCATTCTCCACCAGGAAGTGTTGTAAAGACATTCGCATCTCTGGTTCAAAATTTTGAAGATTTGGTGTAAATTACCCTCTCTTATTGGAAAAACCTGATTCGAATTTCCAAATAACGTATATGTACAAGTATATCCTCGTTGCTCTGATAGCTGTTACGCCAGATTGAACTGGATGATGAGCGCTGCGTCTAATTGGTTAAGCATTAGTCCAATTCATTAAAGAACTACAAGGAGGCTACACAAAGATGTTCAAACGTATGGATGAGATTGCAATTGAAATTCCTAATGTCGGAAAGCCAGACCCTAATGCTGCTGCTGCGGTACAGGAGCTTCTTGGCGGGAAATTCGGTGAAATGTCGACTCTGAACAACTACCTCTTCCAGTCGTTCAACTTCCGCTCCAAAGAAAAGTTAAGACCTTTCTATGATCTGATCATGAGTATTACCGCGGAGGAATTGGGCCATGTCGAGCTTGTCTCTCACGCGATAAATAAATGTCTGCAAGGATCTACCTTCCTTCAGGACCCCGACCGCTCACCGCTGGACGGCGTAAAGGATGCTCGCTTATCCTACCACTACTTAGCCGGAGGCCAAGGAGCCTTGCCTGTCGATTCAATGGGCAACCCGTGGAACGGTACTTATGTCTTCAATAGCGGTAACCTTGTGGAGGATTTGCTCCACAACTTCTTCCTGGAATGCGGAGCCAGAACCCACAAGATGAAAGTATACGAGATGACAGACCATCCAGCGGCCCGTGAAGTAATCGGCTACCTGCTGGTCCGTGGCGGCGTTCACGTCGTGGCTTATGCCAAGGCACTTGAAGTGGCTACCGGGGTCAACGTTACAAAGCTGGTGCCTATTCCCTCATTGAACAACAAAGCCTTCAATGAAGCACGCAAGTATGAGGACAAAGGGACACACACGAAGCTGTATACGTGGAGTGACAAGGATTTTACAACGATTGATCAGATCTGGAAAGGTACTCATCCTGAGGATGGCTCCACATTGGAGGTCGTGCATGGTGTTCCAGCAGGTGCTCCCATTCCAGAGGCTCCAGCAGTGGAAGAAGAATTTGCCCCCGGTATATCCAAGGACGAATTCAACGAAATCGCCAAGCGGCTCAAGCAGGCAGGAAATATCACAAGCTAGACCAGCTGGCAGCTGAAGGATAACACAGGGCTGTAATTCATTGAGGAGCTCCTTAGCTCAATAGCTAACCATGATTCGTTGTAGGCTACGTCATTCGCAACAGCAGGAGATTGTTGTTGCAACGAATTCTCTCCTGCTGTTGTTTTCAATATCGTTCATGCTTCTTCTACAACAATTCCCTGTGTCTCGTAGGGATAATCAATGCCTCGCTTCACCTGCTCCTTCGCTTCCTTACCCAGTATTAACTCAACCATATACAGTCCAAGGTCAATCGAGGTGGATACACCGCCAGCTGTGATTACGCCCCCATCCTGTACGATTCTAGCCTGCACAACCTCGCTTACATAGGGTTCGAGCAACGCATATTGCAGCGGATGGGTAGTTGCCTTAATATCCTGAAGTAGTCCAGCTGCCCCGAGCAGCAGAGAGCCTGTACAGACAGAGATCAGATATTGCGCGTGCTCGGCCTTCCTCAGCGAAGCTACAAACTCCTCATCATACCGCAATTGGCGTGTACCCATTCCACCCGGAATGAATACAGCATCATATTCTGACAGATCAGGATTGACGTTGTCGATCTTGATGGTAAGGCCGAGCTCATCACGAACCTCTGTATGGCGGGCACAAATATCAAAGGTTGCGTCCCTCGTGATGTCAAAATGCCGTAATTTTGTGATCACATCATAAAACCCTATGAAATCCAGGAAAGTAACCCCATCAAACAGCACGAGAGCAAACTTCATAGCAAGACCTCCTACTCCACAAAAATACGAGCCATATAATATTCATCCACGTGTTGTCCACGAATGCGAATGGAGTTCCTCTGCCTAGCCCTTGGCTCGAGTATTCACGCAATACACCGATAACCAGATAGGCACTATGACGAATCTGCGCCAATTCACTGCCCCGTGCAACTAGATGACCTACCAGACGCCCTTCGTCCTCCGCTACAAGAATGGTTGAATGCTCAGCATCCAGCAATGGCTGGTTGATGAATCGATGCTGCTCGACTGAAGTCGTTCGCTCATCAGGCTCCAGCAGCATGAATTCGCTCTCCTGATCCAGCGTATAGCATAATTGAAGATGCTGTTCCAGATCAGCTTCTGTTAACGGCCTGATCTTTATCATATGTATATTTCCCCTTCTCATGAATACACCCTGTTTATCACATTCCCCTAACATTGTAGCAGAAGCACAGGTTTTTCATTGTGACATGGGACTCCTCCGGCAGCGCTTAATATTCCCGCTTGTTCCCCTTTTTCACATGTTCCCATTCAACCTCAACGTTATGCCGAACCTGCTTCAGCAGTCGATAAATCGTCTGGGTCTCTTCCTCGGAAAGGCCTGCAAGCGCCGTGCTATTGGAATATTCCCCTTCTCTTCGCAAAACAGGATAGAGACTTGTCCCCTTCTCCGTGGGATAGAGCTTTTTGATCTTCTTATTCTTATCATCATCCCTCTTCTCAATGAAGCCTTGCAGCTCCAGCTTAGCTATGGCACGAGCCGCTGTCGTACGATCCACCTTGAGCATCTCTGCTACCTTCTCCTGAATCGTTCCAGGGTTCTCACATATTCGCACGAGATATAGGTACTGTCCTTTGGTTAACTCAAACTCCTTGAATTCAATATTGCTGATTGAGTCTAATGCTCTTGCGATCATTCCGATTTCACGGAGAATTTCTGGCATACACACACCCCTTGTTTTTTGTTGCATTTACAACAATAATCATTTCGTATATACTCTTCTTGCAACCTAGTTTTATTATGACGTGGTGCGCGTACTAAATCCAGAGTGGATGAACACGAAGTGAATGTGAAGAGAATAACAGAGGACTTTGATCTGCAGCGTGTGATGAACATTCGCAAGGAAGTATTTGTCCTTGAACAAGGCGTTCCCCTGGAGGACGAATTTGACGAGTTCGATGTATTGGATGGCTCATGTGAGCATGTATTGGTATATCATGAACTGCTTCCGGTAGGAACAGGCCGAGTCCGGCAAGTAGACGGGACGGGGAAGCTGGAGCGTATCTGTATCCTTTCCTCCTATCGCAAGTATGGACTTGGCAAGGTGATCATTCAGGCACTGGAGGAAGTGGTGCGAGAACAAGGTCTCTCCCAGGTGAAGCTCCATGGACAGACCCAGGCCGAAGGCTTCTACCAGAAGCTAGGATATCGGACAGCATCGGATGTCTTCATGGAGGACGGTATTCCTCACGTGCTGATGACGAAGACGCTCTCCCCTACATATGCGTAGAGCAGGCACCTTACGATATATCTGGTTTGTAATCGGCATAATGATCCTTACGCTTGGGGTTTCTCTCACCATTCAATCCAATCTGGGAGCCTCACCCTTTGATGCGCTACTTGTTGGGTTATCTCAAGAGGTGGGACTTACGGTAGGCAGTTGGGAATTAATTATTGCTATTATTTTGATCGCATTCAATGCATGGCTGGAAAGACGGAGGCCAGAAATACTAGGACTGCTGAGTGCTTTTCTGACAGGGCTCGGGATTGATATGTGGCTATGGGGATTGGAGAAGATACTTACCCCTGACCCATGGAGCCTGTGGATTAACCAGCTGCTGTGCTTTGCCGCTGGTCTAGTTATCACAGGACTCGGCACTGCAATATATTTGGTTACCCGCATGGCTCCAATCCCTGTGGATCGACTAACCCTGAATCTTCAAAAGCTGCTTCACACGAACATACAGCTATCCCGAACGTTGGTGTATATTCTATTCCTATCTCTCGCTTTGCTACTTCATGGTCCTATTGGGCTGGGGACGATATTAACGGTATGCTTTGGCGGGTGGATTCTGGGTTTCTTTATGTCTTTTACTGGGAGGAAGCTTCGCTTGAGAGCATCACATAAAAACACCTGAAAATCCAAATAATGAATTGAACCACAGTTGACAGGTTGAGAGCCAATAGCTGCTCGACCCCACTGGCCCATAATGAGGAGGTTCAATGAATGAGAAGGTCCCTATATATCCTGAGTTCACTAGTATTGGCTGGAATGATTAGCATAAGCACTACATGTCCTGTAGGAGCAACTAGCGCTGCTGCAACTGCTTCCACTGCTATAACTGCCATAGCTGTGGACGCTAGCAAAGTTAATCCCTTTTCCAATACTCATTTGGCAGAGGGAAACACCGCAATGCAACCGGAAGGGTTAGCTGCAACCGAAATGCACAATACACATAAGCCACAGAAGCAGCAAGCACTTACCTTTGTTCTCGTCCATGGAGCATGGGCAGATGCTGCTTTCTGGGATCGGACGGCTGAAGCTCTACGCAAGCAAGGACATACTGTCTATGCTCCTGAATACGCTGGCCATGGCAGCCTCTATAACCCCCGCGTTACTCACGATCAAATCGCTGACTCTGTCGTCAAATATATTAAGGACAAACGTCTCAAGCATTTTATACTCGTCGGTCACAGCTTTGGGGGATCTGTCATTCAAAAGGTGGCCGAGCAGGTACCTGAGCGAATTCAGCGTCTGGTCTTCTGGGATGCCTTCGTCGTGCCTGACGGGCAAAGTGTGGCCGAGCAATTCCCGGCACCACTGCGGCAAGCATTCCAACAGCTGCTGGACGCCTCCGGCAACCATACGATCAATCTGCCCTTTCCCGTCTTCCGAGACACCTTTGTGAACACAGCCACCTTGCGGCAGGCCAAAGATATCTACAGGAAGGTTAAGCCTGAGCCGGGCGGACCTCTTTTTGAACCACTAGAGCTCAAGACCTTTTATCAGCTAGGGATGATCCCCAAGAGCTATCTCTTTTTGACGTCCGACATAGCACTACCGCAGACGCCTTTCGGGTTCCATCCCTCACAGAGCAGTCATCTTGGTCAATACCGCCTTATTGTTGGCAAAGGTGACCATATGACATCAGCCTTCGTCCACCCTACCTATCTTGCACATAAGCTGTATGAGGCAAGCCGGGACTGAGCTCAAGCGGCACCCCAGGATTCTCCCTTCCACAAACTCACATGTCAGCAAGCGACAGTCATCCCACAACTGGGGTTAACTATCGCTTGCTGCGAATCACTTATAAATTTAGTAAAGCTATCCGGTTATGGGTTGTCAGACACTAAATTCAAATGCTCAGTTCTTGCCTCCAGTTCATATGCTAAGCTCACATGCTTAGTCGACATGCCAAGTTCATGACCCGGCTCATTCACTCAGTTGCTCAGCCCACATGTTTGACGATCATTTAGGCTCTCTACCCCAAATTAGCTGCCCAGCCACATAGACCGGAATCTCCGGACGCTCGATGTAAGCGGTTGCTGAAGAGTTGAAAGAATAATCATCAGCCTGATTATAGTTACTCCAGTCGTTCTTCACGATGCGCACTTGAATGTCCAGACTTTGGCCTGCAGACAGGGTACCTGCTCCTGCTCCAAAGCCAATCTCGGCGTAGGTATCTGCCGTGACGGAAGGCTGGGTTACCTTCTTGAAGCTTCCTTTCAGATGTTCTGCCCCGACAGTAGACCAGTCGAAGAAGATCTGCTGTCCCTGCTCTCCGTTAGCTGTATAGTAATAACGCAGAGTGACATCCGACAGCGCCATAGGCTCACTTCCTGTGTTCGTTAGACGAATCCTCGGATTCAGTGTGTTGGAAGCAGGTGCTGTCGTTCCATTGTAGGCTGCCACCTTCAGCGCCCCATCGGGAAGCGGGGTAGTTGGCGTTGAGTCCAGTACATTTAAGGTCAACGTAGCAGGATTGCCACTGCTGAAATGGAAGACCAGTGCATGGTTCCCCTTCGTCAATTCGGCCAGATAGTCCTTCAAGATCGTGACTGTCGAGCCGACAACGGTGTAATCACGGCCTTCGACAAGTGTGGCTGCACCGCTGCGAACATCAGTCAGTGTATTCCCATTAGGTGTGATAGTAACCTTCACATCGCCCGCCACCTCGGGATTGAGATCGAAGGTTGCGCTTTGTGGAGTAATGGATGCCGATTGCCCTGGCAGCTGCGGCGTATTCGTCGGATCGGCATATAGAATCCCCCGCCCGTTCGTGCCCAGATATACGCGTCCATAGATTCTCGGATCGCCTGTAATGGCTACATTTATAGATGCATATTGATGTGCATCATCGTTAATACGAACCCAGCTTGCGCCAGCATCATCCGAGCGGAACACACCGCGCACATCATCGACCTTGGCGCTTGTATAGATTGCCATGTAATCCTGACCTGGCGCTGCCTTACCAAAGCCTACCACATTAGCCTCCTGCACATTGGAGAGCTTGGTGAAGCTGGCTCCCGAATCCGTCGAATGCCATAATCCGTACAATCCGTCCCTCGAGCCTCCTGCTAGCCAGATATCCCCTTCACGTCCTGGCATGGCCTTGAAGTCCAGGTCACCGCTGGCCGGTAATCCCGTTGCCGCTGTCGCTGTGAAGGTAGCTCCCCCGTTGTTACTTACATAGAAGGTCCCAGCCGAGAAGCCATAGAATTTATCCGGATTCACCCGATCCGAAGCTACCTTGGCACCTGCTGGAATACCCGTGCTGAGCGTCCACGAGTTACCTGAATTTGTTGTGTAGTACACGCCTTCAGCAAGACTCCAGACGATAGCCTCTCCATCCGCAGCCAAGGCTACTGTGCCTCCGCCTTCCTTGGTCTGAGGATGGTTGGCAGTGTACCAGTTCGCTCCTCCGTCACGGGAGAGACCAAAGATTTTGGCAGTCGGATAATTGGCATCCACTCCTCCAGCTCTTACGACAAAGCCAGGGTCCAGTTCAGCATAATCCAGACTGAATGAGTTAGAGGGATTCAAGTGCATTCTGGTCGGCACTGCATCCAGTTGAGTATGCCTAAATCCGCTGATATCAGCCAAGGCACTGATTAACGGGGCCCCCGTAGGCGGACTGATCAAATCTCGAACGTACGTCTCCTCTATCCCCTTGGCCATAACTGAAATGTCTATTTTGCCATTAGGCTCGTCCCAATTGGTGACATTGTCACTTCCGTATAGTGTAGCCCCGGTTCCATACATCATCCGATCACTATCGAACGGGTCAATCTCCAGATCACCGATCATCCAGCCGAGCTTAGGTGTAGTCTCCGGTGGAGCAGGATGCGAGCCAAAGTCAAGCCAAGGAGCCGCTGATATATCTTGCTTGTACTTGAGCTTGCGGCTTGGATACCCGTCCCATTCCCAGATTGGGCTCCATGTCTCTCCGCCGTTAGTGCTCCGATAGATCTGTTCATCGGGCCACCAGGCATTCAACGAAGCGACCATCACGGTGTCAGGGTTCTGTGCATCCACAGTCAGGCCGCCGAATCCAAAGTGCAGATCAGGATCATTCGATTTGAGTGGGCTGACGTCTGTCCAGACACCTGTGGCTGTATCCAACTTCCATACCGCCCCTTTCTCCCCACGATACGGTCCCGCTCCGTCAATGTAGCTGATATACAAGTCACCGTTCGCGGACAGCACACCATGGTGCGGTATATAGCCTGCAGGCTGGCCCGGAATTGCGGTCCATGTCACGCCCCCGTCTGTGCTGCGGAACACATTATTGCTCTTATCTGCGACACCAACATATATCGTCTGAGTAGCAGTGCCCGGCGCACTTGAGGTCTTGTCGAAGGTAATCCAGGATAAGCCCACGATGTCACCCTGATAGGAGTCCCCAGGAACCTCAATATAGGTGCCCGGATTCGGGAAAGCATTTACTTGCGTCCATGTCGCTCCATAATCACTGCTCTTCCATAATCCATTGCCGCTACGTGCTCCAAAGTACAAAATATTATTCTTATTGGGATCAACAGCCAGCCGCTCTCCCATCGACCGTCCAGGCATATTGCCGCCTACCTTGAACGGAAGCTGTGTCTCTGCCCAGGTATTCCCTCGATCTGTAGAGCGCAATATATATCCATTATCGGGGTCCCAATCATTCGTGTACGTCCCCACAGCCATGTATACCCGATCAGGATCGACAGGGTCCGTGGCTAGCGCATCGACCCCATTTTTGTTCCAGTCCTCGAATCCGACCCAATCGGTTAGCGGTATCCAGCTTTCGTCACTGGGATTCCAGCGATAGGCGCCTCCTATGTCAGTTCGTGCATAGATCAGATCCTTTTCGCTTTCATTAAAAATAATGCCTGGAATAAACCCGCCACCTCCACCTGTGACTACACTTTTCCACGCATAGGATTCACTAGGTGCCGCCTCCAGCGAATTTGGAAGCGCTAACATAAATGAAGAGCCTAATAGTGCCGTCGCCAGCACCATCGTTCCCCATTTGCGACCCTTTCTTAGCCTCGACATGACAATCCCTCCTTTTTCATAGTGGATGAATTTGTTCAACCTCTGAGAAAATAAGAAATGAATGCTCATCATCACCTCACTTCCTTCAGCATGCCAGGAACATGATGCGACTGAACGATCTGTTGCTTCCTGCGGAATTATCCCTATCCACGGAAGTTGTCCAATGCGCCGGTTAAGAAAGGAATTATTTTCCTTTCAACATCTTAACACAAACCATTCCTCGCATCCATAGTTTCAGCTCAAAAAAAGTAAAAGTTTTACATTTTTAGTCAAAATAAAAACACTGTATGCCGCATCGCACACAGTGTTCTTCACTCCTCTATACTTGCATATTTCCTACCTACGTATCTCATATACCCACTTAATTTTCGCTACCCGCTCTGCTTACATTGGCTTGTGGATCAAGTATATTAAGGCTTGTCAGGCCTTTCCTGCTCCTGTTGAGCCTTTGCAGAGTGCGACGACTCGGACTCCTCCACTATGGGGTGATGCATATTCGCATCATAAGTCTCCTTGCTTGATCCCTTTCGTCCATTCCGTTCACTCCCTACCTGTCGGACTGGAGTCAGCTCTTCAGCCAGCTCTGCTGACACTGGAGTATAGGCTGGAGCAGGAACTGGACCTTGCAGCTTGGACCGCAGCGTTATGGCTTCCACGCTACTGCCGGCTGTGAGCCGCCTACGCTGCAGCAGTGCGCGAGATAGATATATCGCAGTGAACAAGGCCATGAACGACAAACCTGCTATCAAGCCTCCTCCCTGCCCCGGAATCAGTGGCATACTCACGATAATGACAAGCAGACCTGCAATCGCGATCCACGAGGTATACGGGAACCCGCGCATTGGTTGGGAGGCAGCCAGAGGGCCTCTGTTCCTGAGACGTAATCTGTAGTGACTTAGCAGCATCATGACATATGAGAATAACAGGGCGAAGCCGCCTGAACTGACCAGAAACAAGTAAACGCTTTGCGGCAGGAGCAACCCAAAGCCAAGTGCAGCCAGCATGCCACTACCGGAGATGAGAATCCCGCGATAAGGGATATCAGATCGGTCCTTCATCCAGCGTGGTGTGTGCCCTTCCTCTGCCAGTGAGCGCAGCATCCTGCCTAAGCCAAACACGGAAGCCAGCATCGTCGAGAGAATCGCAGAGACGAGCACAATGTTCATGACTGTGCCAGCCCAACCGAGACCATAGACTTGAAGCGCGGACACGAATGGGCTAATATGCTCCGATATCCGCTGTGGCGGCATCAGCATGAACAAAGAGACCATCGCTAGCAAATACAAGGTTACCAACGTAATCAACGTATACCGGATCGCCTTCGGAACGATAATGTCCGGCCGAGTCGTCTCGGAGGCTGCCAGACCAAGCACCTCAAAGCCCGCATAGGTGAACATGACCATCAGCATGCTACCGGCAACCCCACGAATCCCACCAGGCAGCCACGCGCCATGGGCCAGCTCATCTACGCCCAATGGACGTTGCTGTCCCGAAAAGGTCACCGCGACCAGAATTCCAGCTACGACGACGAAGCCCATTATGGCCGCCAGCTTCACCGCCGCAAGCCCACTCTCCAGCTGACTGAGCCGCTTCGCACCCAGCAGGTTCAACAAGGTGACAGTGATAATGATTAGCGCTCCGACTAGTGGTAGCGAAATCCCAGGGTACCAGCCTTGCAGGAGAATCGAAGCTGCCGTAGCTTCGCTAGACATCGCAAGCACCAGTCCACTCCAATAGACCCAGCCTACAATGAAGCCTGCCCCCTTTCCGAAAGCCTGCTCTGCATAGCTACGGAATGACCCTGCTGCTGGTTGCCCCACGGTCATTTCAGACAACGCAGAGAGAATGAAATACACGAGAATTCCGCCAAGGATATACGCGAGTAGCACCGACGGTCCTGCTGCGCGAATAGCAACAGATGATCCCAGAAAGAAAGACCCACCGACCACGGTTCCCAGCGCCAGCATCGTCAAATGCCACACCGACAATCCTTTATTGTGTTGATTATTATATGTCTGCTTATCGTGAGCCTCCATAACTCTCCTCCCGTACTTGTGTATACGAGAAGTATTTGCATGCAGCGTTATGCTTAACCAAAGTTTTTGCCTTGTCTTGCCATACGGCATACAAATGCTGGTAATTACAAGATTTGCAGACCATAACCGATATATACACATGTACAACACTACTCTCAATGGAAGGAGGTGTACACGATGGATATTGGAGCTTTATCCATGGCCATGAGCCAGGGCTCACTTGCTCAAGCAGCCAGTCTGAAAATGCTGTCCGTGTCTAAGAACATGGCAGAGCAGCAGGGTCAGCAATTAGCAGAAATGATCCAGAGTGTACCCCACCCGAATCTGGGTCAGCAGCTGGATATTCGCGTCTAAGGCAGGAGAAATGTAAGCAACAAGGCCGAGCAGGTGTACCCTGGTCGGCCTTTTATTATTCACACAAGAAATTGATAATAATCCGAAGAACTGGGAATGAGAGTAGCAAACGACTGAAATGAACGATACAACTCGGCAATTACACGGCGTCCCATCCAATCCTCTGGAAGCAGAGCAATCGGGAGCATCGGGTCTCTAAGGCTGAGCTCGCTAATAACCTCTCCAATGTGCAGATAAAGAACAAATAGCTCGAGCGGGTCCATCCCACCCCTGATCTCCTGATTCAAAGCCGGCAGGAACTCGGCCTGGTACCAATGCCACTTCTCTTGGTACAGGTGATGAATATCTCCTAGTGGCCAGATTTTAGTTGCCCGCTCAGGGGTAATGTCTCCAAATAGCATCGCTGCTTCAGAGATCGTGACGTATTCATTCATCGAGGACGCATGAATCCAGGGCAGAAGCTGCTTGCTATAATCCCAAGGCGAGACATAGACACCTTTGTACAGTTGACCAAATCCAAGCTGTAGTAGATGTAAGCGGAATTGGTCTCTTTTTACCCTCTCATGCTCCGGTACCTCAAAATGTACAAAACACCACTTTTGATTCCAATCCACATCGTATTGCCATGGCTTCCGATTCACGAAGGATAAGAACTGCTCCCCTTTGTCTACAATGGAATACAGAGAACGCTCCTCCGCCTGAATATACTTTTCTTTCTTCATTCGTGATAAAACGTTACGGATCGACTGTTCCTTATAACCACGCTTGGTATAGATTTGAACCAATTCCTTGGTATGCATACAACGCTTTTTTGTCAGCAGGAAAAGGATCTGTTTTTCAATAGACAGCATTCGTTAATTGAACTCCTTCCAAAATACTCGCTTACATCATACTACAATAGTTTGAACCCAAAGGAAATAAAGTTTGACAAGAAAAGAAAACAAAAATATAATCACACTGACGTCGAAAGACAAAATAAAAGTATGTGGAGGGAGTAAAAATGAACCTTACTTTTCATGGGCACTCTTGTATTCAAATTTCGGACAAGGAGCACTCGATCATCATCGACCCATTCCTGAGCGGCAACCCTGCTGCCAAGACCAAGCCAGAGGACATACAGGTTGAATATATTTTACTTACACACGGGCATACAGATCACACCGCAGATGCAGAAGCGATCGCTAGAGCTAACGATGCAACGATTATCGCTACTTTTGAGCTTGCTACCTATTACTCCTGGAAAGGAGTGAAGACGATCGGAATGAACATGGGTGGCACTGTGGATCTCGGATTTGCCACAGCCAAGCTAGTTCACGCGTTCCACAGCTCATCAATCGTATCGGATGATTCCCAGAGCATCGTCTATGCAGGCATGCCCGGCGGATTTATCATAGATTGGAACGGAACTACACTTTATCATGCCGGAGATACCTCCTTGTTCGGTGATTTGAAAATGTTCGGCGAGCTTCACGATATTGATTACGCGATACTGCCGATTGGTGATTTCTATACCATGGGACCGAAGGATGCTCTGATTGCGGCCAAGTGGCTGCAAGCCAAGAACGTGATCCCGGTCCATCACAGTACATTCCCAGGCATCGTTCAGGATGCCGTCGCCTTCGCCTCTCAGCTGAAGGAGCAAGGTATCGGAGGCTTTGCACTTCAGCCCGGAGACCAGCTTACACTTGAGAAATAAATGAACAAGCCCATCATCTATCTAGAGATACATTGACTCCAATATAGATGATGGGCCATTCAATGTTATATCTGATTGTTACGAATGTCCAAGGACATCACCTGCTGCAGGAACTGGCTGTGCTTCTCCTTTTTCAGCAGAGCTTTCATCGGTTGAGCCTGCTTGTCTGGTGGGTCCGTACCCTCACAGCAAGAATACGTCTGCATACAAAAAAGGACGGCATTTACCGTCCCATTGTCCTGAATCTTGTTGTGGCTGTTCAATCACGTTAAATTGCTATATTCGTGGGTAAGGTACATCATTCCTGCAAGGAAAGCTGCAAGCATTACATACCCGATTCCAAATTTCCAGCGCGTAACGGCAGGCACCTCGTAGTAGGCATCGTTCTCATAGAGAGCGGAATCCACCTGACAGTGCACACGCAAATACATGCCATCCTCCTTCGGGACCTGCTCTATGCTAGTCGTATAGACCTGCTTCACAATGCCCTGCTGCTTGAGAGGAATCGTGCCCTCAAGCTCCATACTATCCCACCGTAATTTGACGAATTGCTGCCCATCGAGGGTACTATAGGACGTCCAATCCAGCCCACGTCGATGATGTGGCCCAGGTAGCGGAAAGCCTTGATCCAGCAGATGCTGCACCGGGATCAGGAAGCTGTCCTTATCCTCCAGATCAATCTCATTCTTCTCTTTCTTGATATACTTCTTATATAAATCATAAGCAAAGAGAGCCCAAATGATGAAGAACAGGAAGGATTTCAAATAAATAATAGCTACAAGTCCCCCAATAAGACCAATCAGCCATAACCAGCGAGTTACCGCTGTAGCAATTCGCCCCCCATCCAGCGGGTGAATAGGCAGCAAATTAATCAGATTCAGAAAAAAGCCTACATAAGAAATCGCATAGAGCAACTGGTGATCAAGGATATGAGCGAGAGCAAATACAGCCGTAGCCCCTACCGTTCCCCAGAGCGGACCGCCAAAAGCCATATAAGCTTCAGTGGCAGCATCACGGGGATGACGCCGCATATTAATCAGCGCCCCTACGAATGGAATAAATACAGGTGCTGATACCGGAAGTCCTTTACGCTTGGCGGCAATGACATGCCCCAGCTCATGTATGAACAGCAGCAGCACGAAGCCAGCTGCAAAGCCCCATGGATATAACAAAGCATACGCTCCGATCGAGGCTGCCATGGATACCAGAGCTCCACCGAATTTACCCAGCTTGAACAGCGCGAGTAGAGATTTCCCTTTAGCTAGGAGAAATACAGCAAGCGCGCCAAGCTGAAGCCATGTCGAGCCTGTCTTCCTTGTTTCCTGCTTCAAGTCCATCACATTCCTTTCCCGGGTGTAGCCAATTATTGCTATCTGATTATTAAAACCCAGGGAAAGTATTCATGTCAAATGCTGTGAAAAATGGCCACCCGAGCTTCACAAATTACACACGGTTTATGCCTCGTTAAGTGCGCGTACCAAAGCCTGCAAATTATCCTTCATAATCGAGAGGTAATCACGATTGTTCTGCTCATCCTCAGCTGTCAGCCCTTCAAGTGGGTTTAGCACATCCGTCTTAGCCCCCACCTCGTCGGCAATCGTCTGCGCGATCTTCGGATCTACCAATGTCTCGAAGAAGATCGTCTTCACCTGATGCTCTCGTACGAAGCTCACAACCTCGGCCATCTGTCCCGGGGATGGCTCTTGCTCTGGCGACAGTCCAGAGATCGGTACCTGCACCAGTCCGTATTGCTGGGCCAGATATGCGAACGCAGCATGCTGGGTCACAAATTCCTTCCGCTTGGCCTGCTGGAGCTGGGCGCTAAACTCTTTATCAAGCTCCTGTAGCTTGGCTACATAGGCAGCCGCATTCTTCTCATAGTCTGCCTGATGAGCTGGGTCCTTGTTGATCAGTCCATCACGGATGGCCTCTACCTGCTTTTGGGCCAGCGCTGGACTTAGCCATACATGCGGATCAAGTGCGTAATCATGGTGATGGCCTTCTGCCCCGTGCTCATGATCGTGGCTGTGCTCTGCTGCAACTTCGGATGCATGGTGGTCATGGGCTTCAGTCGCTGCTTCAGCTCCGTGATCATGCCCATGATCTGCCGTATCATGTGAACCCTCAGCCTCGTGGTCGTGGACATGCTCTGCTGTGGCCTCTGCAGCATGCTCATGATCATGCGCGTTCGCTCCCTCGCCCTCATGCTCATGCTCTTCTCCTTCTGTACCTTCCATCAATTGCAGTCCATGGCTCGCCTCCACGACAACACGCTTATCGTTCGCTGTGCTCTCCAGTGCCTGCTCAGCCCAGCCTTCCACAATACCGTTATATACGAAGACATCAGCTTCCTGAATCTTCGCCATTTCCTTGGCACTTGGTTCCCAATCATGCGGCTCCGTACCGCTCGGAACGAGCATCGTTACGTCAGCGTGCTCTCCGGCTACCTGCCGTGTAAATTCATACATCGGGTAGAAGGTGGTCACAACTTTAATCGCAGCCGCTTCATTCCCTGCATTCACGGCTTTCGATGTGTCATCGCTCGTCGTACCAGCGGTATTAGAACCGCAGCCTGTCAGAATGAATGCTGCACCCGCAGCGGTAATAAATGATTTTTTCAACCATGAGTTCATAATTCGATCTCCTTTGCGTTATATATAGACTTTCTTCACCAGCAACTTGACCAGATAAAATATAGTGTAGAGCCGCTGTCCTTTAACGGTTACGCTTCTCAGACCATTCAACCTGAAATGATCCGCGGAGCGTGGTCGCTCTGAGCATTAACGCGCTGATCATTAATGCTCTGCCGTTTTACGAACATCCTGCTTATGAGCAGGTACGTATGCCCGGATTGGCCCGGCTTCTGGAACCGACCTGCTAGTGAAGCTCTTGCTGACCATCCGAATCAGCTTCTTCAATGAAATTCCTGCGATCAGAAAGAGCAGCAGTACGAAAGCAATCGTACCTCCTGGTGGTGTACTGAACTCATAGGATGCCGTCAGTCCAGTGAAGACACCTGTAAGCCCAATAATCATGGCAATGACTAATGCCGACTGAAAGCCTGGGGCAATACGGATCGCAAGAGCTGCAGGCAGCACAATTAGCGCAGACACCAGCAATACACCAACAATTGGCATGGCTGCGGCCACAATCATCCCGGTAAGTACACTGAAGCTATAAGAGATAAGATTTACAGGGAGCCCACTGGTTCTGGCGGTCTCCTCATCGAAGGTGATCAGATAGAGCGGTCTGCGGAACACAAAGAAGTACAGCCCTCCAACGACAGCGACGAATAGCATCAGGAACAGCTCTGTACTGTTGACAGCTACGACCGAGCCGAATAGATAGGAGGAGAAGCTCTTACTAATCTTCTGATCCAGACTCATGATAATGACAGCCGATGATAGTCCACCTACCATAATGATGGCGATGGAGATCTCACTGTAGGCTTTATAGAATTTCCGTACAAATTCGACGATGAACGCCCCTAGCACCGCGATCAGAAATCCACTGATGGTAGGATTCATTTGCAGATACGCTCCACCAGCAATCCCTGCCAGCGAGACATGCGAAAGCATATCCGCCATAAGCGCCTGACGTCGCAGCATCAGATACACACCGAGCACTGAGGCTACAAGTGCAATGAGTCCACCGGCGTAAAATGCCCTCTGCATGAAGTCGTAGTGCAGCATTTCCATCCTCCATCCTCCTTTCGCTCCAGCTCGATTAGCCGATCAATATATGGCTCTACCTCAGACAGTCCATGAGTCACCATAACCACAGTCCGTCCATGCTCCTTGACCTGATGATCAAGCAGCTCATAAAATCCTTCTCGACTCGCCTGATCCATGCCTGTTGTCGGCTCATCCAGCACAAGCAGATCCGGCTCCTGAGCCAACGCCCGTGCAATGCAAATCCGCTGCTTCTGTCCTCCGGACAGCTCGCCAATTTTACGTTGACGCAGCTCCCACATGCCCACTTGTCGCAATGCGTCCTCGGTCAGTTGCTCATCTCTGCGCTGAAGTCGCCGTAGCCACGAGCCCGTCACATGCCTGCCTGAGCGTACGAATTCAAATACCGAGCTGGGGAAGCCGCTGTTGAATGCAGCAATCTGCTGCGGGACATAACCAATAACCAGCTTCTGTCCTTCTTTATTCTTCGTGGTCAGATATACATTGCCACGCCATGGCTTCAGCAGACCAAGCATCAGCCTCAGCAGCGTAGACTTCGAGGCCCCGTTTGGCCCGGTGACAGCAACCATCTCACCACTATGTATCTCTAGCGTAGCCTGCTCCAGTGACGGCACATCATCATAGCCGAAGACTACATTTTCCAAAGAAGCTATTACCATGATACGTCCTCCGTTCTCTATACGATTTGTCCTGCACTATCCATTGAAGACTCCTCGTATCTCGTATCCAATCTATTAATTATGTAATTATTACGATTAAATAAATTCAAAAAAATAAATGCCTTCCCAATCATGGCAAAGTGCATTTCTAAAAAACGTAATTATTACTAATAGAGCATATCAGCTTTTAACCTTTAGGTCAACACCCATAGAAAAAGAGCGGCCACGATCCGCTCTCCTCTATCCGTGTCATATTCATTTGTGACATGATTGAATGCCGTTCTCTCGTTGCTAGCTGCAGTCGTGTACACATCTTGAGCCTAAATTGCCTAGTTCTTTGCTTTGGAGAAATATAGACTGTGGACATATCAGAGCTATGAACTAATGTCAGGATTGAACCGGTGCTTGCTGACATTCCTCACATACCCCGTATACCTCGAACCGATGGTTCACAATCTTGAAGGAGCCTGGCAGCTTGAGCGCTTGCTCCATCGGACAATAATCGAAAGTAAGTGTCTTCTCACAGTTCACACAGATCAGATGGTGATGATGATGCTCTGTGCAGCTGGCCCGGAATTTCAGACCGCCGTCCATAAAATAAAACTGCTCCAGTGCGCCCATCTCGCTGAGCAGCCGCAAATTACGATATACCGTGTCAAAGCTTACATTAGGATAAGGAACCGTCATCTGTTCATATACGTCCTTGGGCGACAGGTAGCCTTCCGCCTTCACGAAGATATCTGCAAGCTTGCGGCGCTGCTCTGTAATCCGCCACCCATGCTGGACCATGACATCAATGATATCCTCCACCGTCGGTTTATGACTATGATGTCCACCATGTGTGGATTGATGGTTGCCCTTTGTCATGATGATCGTCCTTTCTTTACCCGAAATTCACAACCGGAGCCATGCCGTATCTACCACGGGAAGCCCTGGAATACAGACTATGACCGGAACGCCCCGGGATAAGTGACAAAATTGATGCTACTATTATTTTAACAGTAAAATCGTCTTTTCGCCATCTGTCCCCTTCTTTCAGCTCATCTCCGAGGTGATAAACTTTTCAATGTCGATATATTTACAAAATTTGGTACACATGCTATCTTTACTATGAAAGCGCCACCATGAGCTGAAGATGCATAATTATTTTTCATATTTTACATGGAAAGGGACGATGTAAATGAAAAATGTGCTCACGAAGGCAAGCTTGATGATGTTGGCATTAACGATGTTGATTGGATTACTCACAGCCCCCGCTCATGCGGACACCCCACTGTTCACGATTGAAAGCGAAAATGCTGAGCTTACCCCTGATCTTCAAGTGGTAACCCAGATTTACGGACAACCGAAGCCTGGATATACGGGTAGCGGATTTGTCTGGATGCAGAATTCCGGTACGATAACCTTCAAAGTCACTGTCCCCGAGACCGGCATGTATTCAATCTCCACCCGCTATATGCAGGAACTTAGTACTGACGGAAGACTTCAATATCTAGCGGTTAACGGCGTTACCAAGGGCTCGTATATGCTGCCCTACACAACTTCGTGGGCAAATTATGATTTTGGCTATCATAAGCTGAACCAGGGAAGCAACACCATCCAACTGAAGGCGGGTTGGGGCTTCGCTTATTTTGACAGCTTCACTGTGGATTACGCCGATCTGGATCCCCTGAATGTGCAGCCTGTCCTCACTGATCCTCAGGCCACACCGGAAACTCAGCTGCTGATGAACTACTTAACAGAGGTGTATGGCAACCATATTATCTCGGGTCAGCAGGAGATTTACGGAGGCGGAAATGACGGTGATTCGGAGCTAGAGTTCGAGTGGATCTACAATTTGACTGGCAAGTACCCTGCCATCCGTGGCTTTGATCTTATGAACTATAACCCGTTGTATGGCTGGGAGGATGGTACAACAGATCGGATGATTAATTGGGTGAATAACCGCGGAGGCATCGCGACAGCCTCCTGGCATATCAATGTGCCGCGGGATTTCAATGCCTATGAGCTCGGAGAGTTTGTGGATTGGAAGGAAGCCACCTACAAGCCGACCGAGACTAATTTTAATACAGCCAATGCCGTAATTCCTGGAACAAAGGAATATCAATACGTGATGATGACCATTGAGGATCTGGCTGAGCAGCTGCAAATTCTGCAGGATAACGATGTGCCCGTAATTTTCCGTCCGTATCATGAGGCTGAGGGCAACGGTGGATTGAACGGGGAAGGCGCATGGTTCTGGTGGGCTTCGGCAGGTGCAGACGTCTACAAGCAGCTATGGGACCTCATTTATACGGAGCTTACCGAGACGTACGACCTGCATAACCTGATCTGGGCCTACAACAGCTACGTGTATAGCACTTCTCCGGCATGGTATCCTGGCGACGATCAGGTAGACCTTGTCGGCTACGATAAGTACAATACGATCTACAACCGCTATGATGGATTATCTGGCGTGCCTAACGAGGATGCCATTACCTCGATCTTCTACCAGCTTGTTGATCTGACAGACGGCAAGAAATTGGTAGCCATGACGGAGAACGATACCGTTCCAAGTGTACAGAATCTGATGGAGGAAAAATCAGGCTGGCTCTATTTCTGTCCTTGGTATGGCGAGCATCTCATGAGTACGGCCTTCAATTATCCAGAGACCCTGACCACGCTGTATCAAAGCGACTATGTCATTACCTTGGATGAGCTGCCTAACTTAAAGGTTGACAATCCTACCCCTAATGCGACCATCACACCTACGAACGTCGAATTTGACAAAAATGAACCACAAACAAGCGATCAAGCCATCACAGTGAATTTCAACGACCACACGTTAACTGCTCTTCGGGCAGGCAACAAAACGTTGATCGAAGCCCAAGATTATACCTTGAACGGAAGCACGCTCCTGCTGACAAAAGAATTCCTGGCCGGGCTGCCCGTAGGCGAGCACTCGATCGTCTTTGATTTTAATGAAGGACAGGACCCTGTGTTAAAGGTGAAAATCGTCGATTCTACATCGGGTGTCTCCATTTCACCTGTGAATGCGACATTCGATAAAGCAGCCGATCCGGGAGAGGATATATCCGTAGCCCTGACCTTGAACAGACAACAGCTGACAAGCCTAACGAGTGGATCTGTTACTCTTCAAGCGGACGAGGATTACACCGCATCGGACACTACAGTCACTTTGCACACATCCTATCTTTCTACACTTCCCTTGGGCCAGCATGAGATAACCTTTCATTTCAGTGGAGGAAATAGCGCTGTGCTTGCAATAACTGTCGTAGATAACACGGTTACTGTACCTGCGGGTGACTTAACCATCCAGGCCTTCAACGGCAACACAAGTGCCTCCACCAATGGAATTGCACCCAAATTCAAGGTAGTCAACACTGGCGATTCGGCGATTCAACTAAGTGATGTCACGCTTCGATATTACTATACGATTGACGGAGAACAAGAGCAGAGCTTCTGGTGCGACTGGGCCAGTATCGGTAGCGAGCATGTAACCAGCAAATTCGTCAAATTGGAGAATCCGGTTGACGACGCCGATTACTATCTGGAGCTTGGCTTCACAAGTTCGGCTGGAGCATTGGCTCCTGGCGAGAGCGCAGACATTCAAGCACGCTTCTCCAAGAACAACTGGTCCAATTACAATCAAGACAACGATTACTCATTCAAGGCATCCAGCAGTCAGTTCGCTGACAACGAACAGGTTACCGGGTATATGAACAATCAGTTGGTCTGGGGGATTGAGCCATAACAATAAGGAGGCCGCAAAAAAGGGTTGAGGCAGGGAATACTTCCTGCTCCAACCCTTTATACATATTCATGCTTATGTTTTTTTTGCGATCGGAAAAACACTGAACAACGGATGCCACTGTCTATTCACACCCAGTAGCTGAACTTGAGGTCAACAGCTATGGCTTCTTGACTCCCAGCACAAGCACGTCTCCCTCAAAATCATGCATGCCCAGCACGGTCTTCTGATCCTGCACCGTTACAACGGGCTTGGCAAAGCGTCTATTCTCCAGATCAATCATCGTCAGCTCGTAGCCCGACAGATCAGCATTCAATGTAACGACAGTATTTATAGGGATATATACAGCTACTCGATCCACAGCAGGTGTCGCTGCCGCACGAATTTCTTGCGTGTTGTTAAGGACGATCTCCCAAGGCTGTACATCTACCAGCTGATATGTCTCAAATACCCACTTGGCAAATCCATAGTCCCACGCACCCTCGAACTTCAGCGCCTGGCTCCATTCATAGGGGTTATCGAAGCCCTCCCCCGTCACACCGAAGCGCTTGCCTTTCTTATGCCAGCTCCATATGCCATGTGCTCCGTACGTAATACCTGCGCCTGCTCCTGACAAGAGACTTTGCCAAGCGACCTTGCGCACATCCGCCCGCTTGAAGCGACCGTAGACTCTACGGCTATACCCCATTTGCTCATAGCATGGCTCTGAATTCAGAACAGGACGTGTCTGCGGCTTCTGGTTGAACTCCAGGGCCAGCTCATAGGCTTTGTGCTGAAATTCAATATTGTGACCTGACTGATACATATAGAAATCCAGATTGGTATCGGTAGCAAAGGTGTCTGGAATTTCTCCCAGTCTGCCCTGGATGTGAAGTGTAGTCAGGCAATGCGGACTTCTCTCCTTCACAAGCCGTAGTGCCGTCTCATAATAAGCATTGGCTCGTTCTGATGGGAAATCCGTGTCCCCACTGACGATATATATGGGGTTGAAGCGTGAGAACTTGTTCGTTACATACTCTACGTAAGGCGCGACCGCATCCAGTGGCATCTTCTTCTCCTCACGTAATCGTGCAGCCCAGGTATCTGGTATATAATTACACCACAGCAGAACTAGTGCAGGTACGAATCCTTTATCGACAGCCATCTGCACCATCTGTTCGGCACGTTCAAAATAGCCTGTATTCAATGTGTAAAAATCAAAGCTGCCATCCTCCAGCACAGGAAATGGCTTGTAATCCAGATCCGTACCACTCGCATCCCATTGCTGAAGCATATTCATCTGCAGGACGTTGAAGCCTTGACTCCGGCGATAATCCAGATATACGGTCCATTCCTCTAGCGAAATATTTGTAAAGGCGCTCCACAGCGTATCCGCTAAGTAAAAGAAGGGCTGACCGCCCGACTGAAAATACCTTCGGTTGTCTGAAATGGTGAGCTGGTGCAACGTGATGCCCCCTTTCTGAACCTCAACCACACAATAGGTCAGGTTCACTTCGTTAAACGGGTGAATCTGTATTCCATTTCATTCATGCAGATTCCCATCTTCTTATGATATCTCCTGGATGTATCTGAATGAAAGTCTTCATTATATAGACTCCCGATCATTCCGAAATTCCGAGCACCGCATCAGGCGTTGCTTAATGCTGCATTCGTCGCACCAGACTGCCCTTCTGCTGATTTCTCTTTTTCAGCCGCCAGTTCTTTACCCAGCATTTGTTTATCCAGCATTTTGAAGAACGGATAGTAGATGAGCATGCACAATGGAATGAGCAGCAGTTGAATGACACCCAGCATCCAGCTTCCCTGTAGAACACCCACTACGAATACCGGAGTTCCAAAGACCGGAACAATACCGATTGCTTGTGGTAGAATGTTAGTTGCCATCAGAACATAACCAATAACTGCACAGATAATCGGTGACGCAATAAATGGAATCGCCAGAATGGGATTCATCACGATGGGAATACCGAACAGAATCGGCTCATGGATACCGAAAAATGAACCCGGAAAGCCCAGCTTACCAATCGTTCTAAGCTGCTTGCTCTTGGCGCGGAAAGCGAGCAGAAATGCCAGACCGATCATCGGGGCATAGTTGGCAAAAATGAACCAGAAAGCTTTTCCGATAATGTTGGGCAGAGGCTCCCCTGTTTCAAAAGCACTAAGGTTAGCCAGATCTAGACTCAGCCAGATCGGGTTCATAATAGCCAGAATAACAATAGCACCATGAATACCGAACATCCACAATCCCTGCATGACTAGCAGCACCAGAATCATGGCTGGCAATGTTCCGCCTAATCCCTGTAACGGAAGCTGTAGATAGGAATAGATCAAGCTGTGAACGGTTTCAAATGAGGTCTGCTTGAAGATACCAGCAATGATCATGAACAGCACGCTGATCAGAATGGCTGGAATCAGCCCTGAGAAGGTCTTTACCACCGTCGGTGGGACACCTTCGGGCATTTTAATAGTCCAGTTTTTGTCTAGAATCCAGATGTAGAGCCTTGACGCAATAATGGCTACAAACATCGCTACGAACAATCCTTGTGCTCCCAGCCATTGCAGCGGAAGAGCTCTTACAGAATCAAAGGACTGTACCGGTGTAAGAATTAAAAATGAGGCTAATGCCGTCGCTGCCGGGAGCAACGGGTCCTTATCAAAGTCCTGAGCCAGTCGATAAGCAATGAAAAAGACCGCATACAAGGATATGAGTCCCAGCGTCATCGTAGACGGAATCCCCAGTATGCTCTTCACAGGGGCAATCAGATTCTGATAAGGCTCCCACGCCAAGGAAGTAAATAAGGTAGAAAAGGCACCTATAATCAAAAAGGGCAGCGTGGACATGAGACCGTTCGAGATCGCGCTAATATATCGGTTGCGTTGAATACTCCCCGCGATTCTCTGTAGCTTGTGTGTAATTTGTGTTGTGTTTGACATTTCGTTCAACTCCTGATTAAGACTTATGTCAAATTATGAATTCAAGGGATATCCTCACTACTGGACATCTCCACTTTTCTACTGCCTTTGCATATCCTCCAGCAGATTCAAGGCATCTACCAGCACCTTTTCCCCATTCATCATGCCGTAATCGACTGTATTAATCACTTGTACCTTAATGCCTTTAGGCTCGTATTTCGTCTTGAAATCCTGCTCCAGATAACCAACCTGTGGTCCGATCAGCAGTACATCCGTCTTGTCAGCGTATTCCTTGAAGGTGCTCTCGGAGGTGGCTCTAATCTCAGCGGCGATCCCTTTCTCCGTAGCGGCTTTCACCATTTTCTGAACCAGCATACTTGTAGACATTCCCGCAGCACACACTAATGTAATTTGTTTCATGATCATATTCCTCCTCTGAATGGTTAGGATTGTGTATTGGTGTTCAATGTTGATGCTTCGTAGCGTTCCATTCTGTTGTACAAATCCACAATATGTCCCGCCAGATCCTTGGTCGTAATAGCCGACATCAGATGATCCTGAGCATGTACCATCAGAAGTGTGATCTCATGGACTGCCCCTCCTGCTTCCTGCTGAATCAGCTTGGTCTGTAATTTATGCGCCTTGACCAGCTCGCTCTTGCATTCCTCCAACAGTCCGAGTGCCAAGTCCCCACTCCCTCTCTGGGCAAGTTGGATGGCCTCCATTGCTTTGCTCTTCGCCACACCTGCATTCGTGATCATTCCCATAATAATTTCCTGGTACTCTTCCATGTCCATTCACCTCTGCGTAAATACTATATCTATTGGTTATAGGCTTAGTGTAAAGCATACCTTTCTACAACTACACCCATTCATTTTCCTCTACTAGCGGAAATGCTTTCATTGTTGCTGTAACAGCATTGTAATCGCATTCAATAATAAGCTCTGAAGTCCTACACCAACCCCTATGGCGCAGATGATACTGTGCAGAGCCGCTTGTCCTTCTCCTTGCCTATCAGTGAAGCTTGTGTCTCACAAGAATCTGGGCAAATTCGTCATAGGTCTGGCAACTCAATAACTGCTGGATCATGCGTGAGTCATCCGTCAGGCGGATAAGCTGCTCATACATTCTCGCCGGGGGCTCACTTCCTCCTTGCTGAATGCTGAGCAGGCATACGAACTGGACAGGCTTCCCTCCCCAATCCATGGGCTGCTTCAATGTACAGATCGCCCATACCGTCTGCGTGCTTTGTGGGATAATCGGATGCGGGATGGCAACAAGGTTACCGTAAGCCGTTGACGCGGCATGTTCCCGTTCCAGAACCAGACCTGTAAAGCCCGTCGCGGAACGGATCAGGCCCCTCTCAACCATTTTCTGCCCTAAAAAAGCAATAATCTCATCTCGCTGCGTGAAATCTTCCTGCAAAAATACCAATTCCTTCATCAGGTATGGAAGGTCGGGCTCGGCCTCTCCTGCAAGCGCTTGCTCAATCTTCGCCAAATCTCCGCCTCCCAATAACGTCTGCACCACAATGACCGGGACGGACAATACATCGGGAATAGGAATGGTGCTGATCAGAAAATCAATCCCATCCAAGGATATGTTTTTAAGCTTATAGTATTCTGTAGTACCGACGATCTCCAGCCTGGACCCGAATTGGCTCCGCAGCTTGTAAAACAGCAGACGAGCGCTGCCAACACCCGAGGTACACACGATTAGACATTTTTGACAACGTGCAGCATCCATTCGCTGACGTTCTATAGCCGCACCGATGTGTAAGGCCAGGTACCCCATCTCTGCCTCAGGAATGACCAGATTCAATTTGCTTTCAATCAATTTGGCCGAGATGACTCCGGCCTGAAAGGCCAAGGGATAGTTGCTTTTGACATGCTCAAGCATTGGATTGCGAATCTTCATGCCGTATCTCACCCGGTTGAGTGCCGGTTTCAAATGAAGACAAATCCCCATGAGCAGCTCAGGGTCTCCGCTGATCTTTAGCTGCAGATCCTTGTCGATCTCGCTCAATAGCTCCTGAGCCAGCTCATATATACTGCGATCCAGAAGCTTCTCAGGACCTAACTCCTCCAACTGCTGCTCCGATATGCTGGCGAACCACTTGGTTCCTGCCAAATGCATCGCTATATAGGCAATCTCATCCTCTGGAAAGCTCACCTTCATCTCCGCCTCAATCAAGGCAATAATCTGTTCCGCTGCTGCGAATTCCTCGGTATGTCGGAAATCCTTGATCTCTTCGGTCAAGATACCGACCCTGTTCCCATGGCGAATTCGTTGGCAGGCAATTGCAATATGAACGGCTAGATTGTTAAAGGCCACGTCAGACATGACGATTCCATTCAATTGGATCTGATTCAATATAATGCTTCGAATCAACGCCATCTCACGGGGAGCTACCATCATAGAGCTCTGATTCTCTCCCCTGGAACTCTCATCATGATTGCGGTTGACGATAAATTCCGACAGACAAAAGCGCAGGTGAACCTCACTGCCTGTAAGCTTAATGCCGTAATTTGGACGTTTACCTACCTCTATTTTGTAATCATGCAGCACACGCTTGACCTCTTTCAGATCATTTTGCAGGGTTGATTTGCTAATGAACAGTTCATCTGCCAGTTCCTCAAGCTTGAGGTAATCATCCGCAAGCAGCAGACGCTGAATCAGATACCGCTGTCTGTACTCTGGAGAATTGGAATTATCCGGCTCGTTATTCATGAACAACTGCTGGAGAAGGGTGCGGAAGCTGTGATCATTGGTAATCTCCAGAGCATAACCTCTCGATCTTACCGATCGGATCGAAGCACCATATTTGATGAGAAATTCATCCAACTCTCTAATATCGCTGCGAATCGTGCGAGACGTAACCTGTATCAATTTGGCCAGATGCTCGCTTCTGACCGGGGCATCCGCTGCCAACAAATGCTGCAGGATCGAGATCATACGGGTATTCATATGCTACGGCCTCCTGTTGTTGATGTATACGGTCTTGCTGTGTCACCCCAAGGTAAGCCGTTCAATGCTTATATGACACTGGAGCAGCACAGGACTTGCGTTCGACGAAATGCGTATCCACAGTAATCTTGGCCGTAACCCGTCTACCATGCTCAATAAATTCGCTAAGCAGATCAACAGCCAATGCCGCCATTCTTTCCTTCTCGACATGGATCGTCGTAAGCTCGGGGCTCACAATCAAGGATTCGTTAATATTATCAAAGCCTATCACTGACGTGTCTTCAGGCACACGTATCCCCAGCTCTCCGAGTGTCTTCATCGCACTGATCGCTATATAATCACATTCGCAGAACCAGGCTGTGGGTAGCGTATAACCTTTGTCCAGATAAGCTGTCAATTGCTGCTTGAGGGCATCCTGTGAAGTAAGTATGGTGGGTGCTACGGCCAAGATTCGCTCTTCCGGGATGTCTATTCCACGTTCCTGCAGAGCAAGCATGAATCCACGCCGACGTTCATTGAAGTTATGAATTCGCACATTTGAGGCGATATACCCAATTGAGGTATGGCCAATATTACACAAGTATGCCCCGGCCTGATAGGCACCCATGACATTATTGATCTCAATAAACTGAACAGGCAACGTCTCGAAGCATGTATCCAGCACAATCAGATTCGGGAGCTTCTCATGGATATCATGAATTTGCGCACGTGTCAGATTCGTGCCGAGCACAATGACTCCATCACTTCGTTTCTCCTCTCTTATGACCTGCGTATCTCGCTCGAAGAATTCCACATCTATGGTCGAGAACATCAGAGAATACCCATTCTGGCGGCAACGCTCCTCTACAAAATGAATAAGCTCCTTAAAAAAAGGCTGCTGATAATATTGCTCCAGCACAATTCCCGAATTCGTGCAAACCAGAAACATTAGTGAGCGCTCCACCTTCACTGCCGCCACTGCCGCGGCGCCGGTCGTTCTACTTCTCGGAACGTATCCTACCTCTTCAGCAACCTGGAGAATGCGCGCTCGTGTGTCAGATCCGATCCCCGACTTGCCACTGAAGGCCAGAGATACCGCGGATTTAGACACATTCGCCAGTCTGGCAACGTCCTCCATCTTCATCTCTTCTACTCTCCAATCCGAGCATTACGGAACTACTGCCTGTATAGAATCCGCAACGTATTCTGCTGGCTATAAATAAGAAATTTATCTATAGAGAAACCACCGCTAGATGTTCTGTAGCAGGCTAGATGTTCTACCGCAGATTAGTTTAGTTGTGAGGTTTAGTATAAACAACGCCCTATAGTTTAGTCAAATAAATGATATTTTAGCTATAAACAATACTAAAATATAAATTGACAACGTTTTTATACGATGTTAAGATGACCTCGTAATTAATAAACAACATTTAAGTTTAGTTGTGTTTAGTTTATGGAGTCGTTATTTGCATCTTTTGTTTACGTCATTTCACTGCGTTATTTGACTCATTCATTCAATCATTCATCTATTCAATGTAAGGAGACCTTGTATGAAAAAGCTAAAGCTAGGTTACGCGCCCACTAGACGCTTTACGTTTAGTGCAGAGGATGCCTTCCGCTACAAAGTGGAAATTCGCAAGCAAATTGAGAGCTTTGGGATGGACATCGACATCGTGGATTTGGAGGGACTGAACGAAGAAGGTCTTCTCTATGATGATCACATCAACGCGGATCTCATTGCCAAGCGCTTCAAGGAAGAAGAGGTTGACGCTGTATTTTTCCCGCATTGCAACTTCGGAACAGAAGATACTGTTGCTCGGGTAGCCAAGGCACTGGGCAAGCCAACTCTACTCTGGGGACCACGCGATGAAGCTCCCCTGGCAGATGGCATGCGCCTGCGGGATACGCAATGCGGTATATTTGCGACAGGTAAGGTACTGCGTCGCTTTAACGTACCTTTTACCTATGTGACTAATAGCTGGGTGCATGATCCGGTGTTTGAACGTGGCTTCACGAATTTCGTGGCTGCAGCCAATGTAGTTCGCCAATTCAAGAGCCTGCGCATTTTGCAGATCGGGCCTCGTCCAGCTTCCTTCTGGACGATGATCTGTAATGAAGGCGAGCTGCTGGAGCGCTTCGGCATCGAGATCCATCCAATCACCCTCGTGGATATCCAGCTAAGAAGCAAGAAGATTGCTGCAAGTAATAGCAGTGAGCTGCTAGAGACCATAGATTTTATCAAAGAGAAGCTGGACTACAGTGAGGTGACCGAGGATGATGTGCGACGTATTGCTGCCCTGAAGGTAGCGATGAAATCCTTTGCCCGCGAGACAGGCAGCAGCGCCATTGCTATTCAATGCTGGTCGTCCCTTCAGGATGCACTCTCCATCATGCCTTGCCTTGCCAATGCCATTCTGACGGATGAACAGATTCCAGTGACCTGCGAGACAGACATTCACGGGGCGATCACCTCCATCATGATGCAAGCAGCCACGATGAACGAGGCTCCTACCTTTTTCGCCGATATTACCGTCCGTCATCCCGAGAACGAGAATGGTGAGCTATTATTCCATTGCGGCAATTTCCCGGTATCGCTGTCCGTCGAGAACAAGCCCAAGCTGCGCAAGCACTTTCTGTTTGATGACCATGCTCCAGGCACACATGAGGGTGAGATCAAGGGAGGCAACATGACGATTGCCCGTTTTGACGGAGATCATGGTGAATATTCCATGTTTTTGGGACGTGCGCGTGGGATTGAGGGTCCATACACCCGCGGCTCTTATGTATGGGTTGAAGTCAATGATTGGCCACTATGGGAGGAGAAGCTAGTTAAGGGACCGTATGTGCATCATTCTGTAGGCGTGCATGCCAATGTTATTCCTGCCATCTATGAAGCCTGCAATTATATTCCCGGTCTTACACCTGACCCCGTTGACCCTACCGAGCAGGAGATTCAACGCTGGCTCAGAGGCTCTGATCTGACTGTCAAGCAGCCAAGCAAGCTATCGTTGTGATGCGATAACAAGCCCTAACAGAATTCATTAACTTCAAGGAGGATTCTATGAATATCCGAGAATTGAAAGTAAAAGCTGCCCAGATTCGGATGGACCTGCTGACCATTATTCATCGTGCCAAAACAGGACATACCGGAGGCTCGCTAAGCAATACTGATATTCTGACGGCCCTTTATTACGACATTATGAATATTGATCCTAGCAACCCCGGCTGGGAGGAGCGCGACCGTTTCATTGCCAGCAAGGGTCATTCCGTTGAATCGCTGTGGTGTATTCTGGCTGACCTTGGCTTCTTCCCCAAAGAAGAGCTGACAACGTATAGTCAGTTCGGCACCCGCCTCATTGGACACCCGAACAATAAGGTGCCTGGGATTGAGATGAATACTGGTGCTCTGGGGCACGGACTTCCCATCTCGGTGGGCATGGCGCTCGCAGCCAAGCGGGATGGACGTTCTTACCGCGTGTTCTGTCTCATGGGTGATGGCGAGCAGGCTGAAGGCTCGAACTGGGAAGCTGCTATGGCGGGAGCGCACTACAAGCTGGATAATTTGGTCGGAATTATTGATCGCAATCGCCTGCAGATCAGCGGCTCCACTGAGGATGTCATGGGACTTGAGCCATTGGAGGACAAATGGACCGCCTTTGGCTGGAACGTCGTATCCATTGACGGCAATGACATGGAGGCACTCCTTCAAGCCTTCCGTGCCATCCCGGAGACAGTCGGTAAGCCTACGCTGGTCATGGCTAATACCGTGAAGGGCAAGGGCGTCTCCTTTGCTGAGAATGTACCTGCATGGCATCATCATGTGCCTGATGACGAGCAGCTAGAGCGTGCACTGACAGAACTGAAGGCAAGCATTGCAGAGCTCACAGAGGAAGGACAGGTGCGATAATCATGAATACAATTCCCAATCGTCAAGTGATCTGCAATACATTGATGGAACTCGCTCAAGAGGATCGTGATATTGTCGTGCTGGCAAGTGACTCGCGCGGTTCAGCTGCTATGGCGCCATTCGCGAATGCATATCCAGAGCAGTTCGTAGAGGTTGGCATCGCGGAGCAAAACATCGTCGGTATGTCTGCGGGTCTTGCCCATAGTGGCAAGAAACCCTTCGTAACCTCCCCTGCCTGCTTCCTCAGCATGCGTAGCATCGAGCAAATCAAGGTGGATGTTGCATATTCTGGTACGAACGTGAAGCTGATCGGAATCAGCGGCGGAGTCAGCTATGGTGCTCTGGGGATGTCCCATCATTCTGTACAGGATCTTGCGGTAGCACGTGCCATCCCGGGTCTTGCTGTTGTTATTCCGGCGGACCGTCATGAGACGAAGAAAATGACTGAGGCACTCGTACAGCATAATGGCGGTGTATACGTCCGAATTGGACGTAATCCCGTAGAGGATGTCTACGCTTCGGACGATTATCCGTTCGAGATCGGTAAGGCAGTTACGATGAAGGATGGTTCGGACGTGACGATTATCGGCGTTGGCGAGACGGTTCGGGTAGCTTTGGATGCTGCTGAGGAGCTGGCAAAAGAAGGCGTCTCCTGCCGCGTAATCAACATGCATACCATCAAACCGCTGGATGAGCAAGCCATTATCGCCGCAGCCAAGGAGACGGGTCATATCATTACCGTGGAGGAGCACAGCATTTTTGGTGGACTTGGGGCAGCTGTAGCTGAAGTTGTCGTCCAACATCACCCTGTTCCCATGAAAGTGATCGGCATTCCGGATGAGCCTGCCATTGCCGGGAAAACAGCCGAGGTTTTTCAGCACTATGGCATTAGCAGCGAGAATCTCACACAAGTTGCACTCCAACTGATTAACAAGTAAAGGGCAGACGATCTATGGAACTTCATTCTAAGTATATACTGGCGATTGACCAGAGTACGTCCGGAACCAAAACCCTGCTCGTAGATCAACAGGGTGCCGTAATAGCCAAGTGCTCCATTGAGCATAAGCAGCATTACCCCCAGCCCGGCTGGGTAGAGCATGACCCCATCGAGATCTATAATCATGTCAGATACACAGTGGCCGAGGTCCTCAAATCAGCTGAAATAGCAGCAGAAGCCCTCGCAGCAGTCACAATTACGAATCAACGCGAGACAGCACTCATCTGGGATAAAGTAACAGGCTTACCCATATATAATGCTATTGTGTGGCAGTGTCAGCGAACCATTGACACCTGCTCCCACTTGAAGGAGGCTGGACACGAACCCACGGTTCGCGCCAAGACAGGGCTCATGCTTGATCCGTATTTCTCCGCAGCCAAGTTCGAGTGGATTCTCAGTCATGTCGAGGGTGCAGCCGATCGTTTGGCAGAAGGTAGACTGCTAGCCGGGACCATAGACAGCTGGTTGATCTGGAAGCTAACCCAGGGGGCTGTTCATGCTACGGATTATTCCAATGCAAGCCGAACCTCATTGTTCAATATCCATACGTTGACATGGGATGAGGAGCTCTCCTCCCTGTTCGGTGTACCACTCTCCCTACTGCCGGAGGTCAAAGCCTCCGACGAGGTCTACGGATATACAGCAGAAGGCGAGTTATTTAATCATGCCGTTCCCATATCAGGGGTCATTGGCGATTCACAAGGCGCCCTGTTCGGACATCAATGTCTGGAGAGCGGAACGGGCAAGGCTACCTATGGCACTGGCACCTCGGTCCTCATGAATGTCGGGCTACAGCCAGTGAACGGCGGTGAGGGCATAGTTACGACCATTGCCTGGGGAGCTGGTGGAAAGGTTACGTATGCCTTGGAAGCCGTCATCCGTACGACAGGGGACAGCATCAAATGGATCCGTGACAATATGGGACTGTTCTCTACTTTCGAGGAAATGCAGCAGCTCATCGACAACATCGCAGATAATGAAGGCGTATATATGGTGCCGGCGTTTGTTGGCATGGGGGCACCTTATTGGGACCCTTACGCTAGAGCCGCCATTGTCGGTATGAATCGCGGCACGGAGAAGGGCCACATTATGAGAGCCGCTCTAGAGAGCATTGCTTATCAGGTAAAGGATGCGGTAGATTTCATTCAGCAGCAATCCGGCATTGTACTGCGTCGTCTTCGGACGGACGGCGGCGCCTCCTCCAACAACTGGCTAATGCAATTCCAGACTGATATGTTGGGAGCAACAGTCAATCGCTCTACCTGTGCAGAATTATCTGCCATGGGCTCTGTGTATCTTGGTGGATTAGGTACGGGGTACTGGAATGCTATATCAGACTTACCCCAGCAGAGCGTTGAGTACCAATCCTATGAACCGTCCATGAGCATCAGTGAGCGCGACCGCCATTATGCGGGCTGGCAGCAGGCTGTCCATTCTGTTCTTGGCATCGACAAGAGTGAGGACCGTGCCACTCCGGCATCCTCATAGGCTGTTCACTGTGAATTGAGCATATGAAAGATCAATCTAACTAGTACCTTGACCAGATCAAATGTGAGTGTAGAGCCGCTGCAAGCGGGGAGCCCTGTCGACCTCTGTTAAGCTTGCTGTTCTTTTGAACGAAATGGAAAAGCCTGAAATTAGATTCGGTCAAGCTACTAGTATACTGTATATGCAATTTAAACAAGGCGAAGAAAAGGACAAACGGCTACAGCCTGTGTGCCTTCTCTTCGCCTATGGGTGCTCCAGCCTTTTTCGATACTTAGCCTTTTTTTACTTGTCAGCGTTGACGCTGTATCATGATTCATCCAGCTCCGTGCCATCATAGAGATACCGCTCCAGATTGACCTTTCGTTCTCCCATCAGCTCGATGCCTTCACTCTCCAGAAGCAGACGCTGCAGGGATAGAGCTTCATCCTCCTGCAGGCCCAGCTCCCCCTTGCTGTTGATGACCCGGTGCCAAGGCAGGCCGTATTTGCTGCTCATGGAATGCAGAATACGCACGACCTGTCTCGCTGCTCGTGGGCTTCCGGCCAAACGTGCAATCTGACCGTAGGTCATGACCTTGCCTTCGGGAATCCGTCCAATGATTCGAATGACATCCTCGGTAAATTTTGTCATCATCATTACCTCTCTTACTTCTATGTCTTCGTTGTTACCTCTCCTACTTCTTCGTGATCACTGTTACCTCTCCTACTTCTATTCTTCTTTCTGCTTCCAGCTTTCTTCAATTTCATTCTTTCCGCTTTGATCGCCACTATGTTTTCTGTGCCTAGCTACTCTGTCGTATTTTTATGTATCAAGTACCCGGACAGGGGACAGATGCATACAATGTGAGAGCCCAATCAATAAGAGGAGTGATCATATGTCTTTCCTTCCCCCATCAGGCCCTCCGGGATCATCCATGCTGCCCCAAGGCACGCAGGCACCTACCTCGGCGCCGCCATCCTTCACACCACCCAGACCGCTTACCAGCCTGTATGCGGTAGATCCGGGCGGGATTGCTGGCTGCCTGTTCAGATTCACGTTTGTCTGGCTTGAGAATGGCCAACGTTTTTGGTTTTACCCGGTATTTGTCGGTCCTACATCCATAGCCGGATTCAGATGGACGGGACGCAACTGGTTCTACTTCGGCATTGATCTGCGAAGAGTCGAAGCGTTCAGCTGTTATTGATTCCGTTACCGCTCGGGTACGACAAGCCGCCTTGAGTCATAGTCTCGCCCTGATCAAATCGGACCTCACAAGAGAGCAAAACAAGAAACCGGTGACAGGTTATACCGCTGCACCAGTTCTCTTGTTTATGCTCATTTTATCATATGGACATGCTCCAGGTAGAGGATTAAATACTAGTCCCGCCCAGCTTCTAATGGCTCTTCTGCTTGTTCCTTGGAATAGAGTGCAAGCTCGGCATAGCTTTCCATCCCTGTATGAACCTCCGTAACGATATAAGTACGACGCGTCAGATGTGACATCAGCTTATCGCCAGGGCTCACCGAATATTCCTCACGATAGTCTCCCATTTTATGAAATCCACACGACATGCGCAAGTACAGCAAGCCCTTCCGGGTATGGCCATTTACTGTCATAGGTACCCCTCCTGTATTCCCCTGATGTCATAGTCCTATTGCATGAATGTTTGCCGTCATCTGCTGGACTACCTGAAAAACGGGTTTAGTATGAAATACCTATATTATCGGTTGAATAGCGAAATTCGTTAATTGAGAAGCATAAGTAACAAAAAAGTTACATTTTATTTACAACTCACCCATCAATCCACTAAGGTAGCCCACTTCCCGATCATGGTATCGTAATCCTTAGCAAGTGCTAAATCCCATCAATGGAAAAAGGATGTGTTATCATGAAGAAAATGGCTATAGCATCTACGCTGGCTCTTTCAATGATTTTTACGGGAGCCTCCATGTCCATTGCAGGACAAGCCTCCGCTCAGGAAGTCTATGCCACCAATGGTCACAAAATTGTAAACACCGCCAAGGCATACCAGGGCAAAGTAAAATACAAATTCGGCGTACGAGATGCAGGTCGTCTCATTTTTGACTGCTCTTCATTCACCCAATTCGTATTTAAGCAAAATGGCATTAATATCCCTTGGGGCTCCAAAGCCCAGACGAGATTCGGTACACCAGTAGCGAGCAAGGCCCATCTGGCTGTAGGGGATCTGGTCATGTTTAGCGTGAGCAAGCCTGGTCAAATTAATCATGTAGGCATATACATAGGGAACGGTCAGTTCATCGGCAATTCTCCTGGCAAGGGCGTTGTGGTCTCCAGCATTCACACAGGCTATTGGGGCAGCCGCTACATTACAGCACGCCACTACTAAGCCTACGTTATGCCCCCTGCCATAACGTTATATCCACATACAGGACAAGACCCGGGAAGGTACACGATAGTGCCCTCCGGGTCTTGTCTTTACTCATTCATCGTGAATCGCTCTGCACAGTGCTCTATCCATCGGCAAAACGAGCGATTATGGCCCAGGAAGAAGGAGGACAGATCATACCTTCCCCGGCCTGGTTCATAAGTGACAAGCAAACGTCGTCTCATCATCCCCATAGCCAGCTGTACGAATCTCTCCGCTCTGTCATCAGCATACAATGTCACATAGGCATACAAGGAATGCTCCTCCGGCTCATCCAAGGGACTTACCCCTGCACACGAAAATTCTGTACGCACCCTCTTCTCTCGCAGCAGAGATAGGCTCTTATGTAGCTCCGCGTCCACCTCCACTCCTGCAAGGAGCATGGTCTGCTTGGGGTGGAGTACAATCTTCGGTCGTTCCAGCCACAGTGCGAGCTCCTGTCTTCGCCTGCTCCATAGCGCTCCTGACTGCTTACTAATTAATATCTCCTCATCCGATCGTTCCTGAAGCATAAGCGGCTTCCTTCCTTAGTTATGGTGACAGCCATTACTTTCATTTCCGTGGCATAATTATTCTATAAATTATCTTTAGATTCCAGGTCCCAAGTATCCATACCTCTATCATACCGCAGATCGTTCCATGAACCAAACACCTGCAAAGCGTCCAATGATCTCCATGATCTACAACTAACGAAAATATAAAGTTTAAATAGTTAATGATATAAGACTTGCAAAATAAACATATATGGAGTAATTTAAACTTATATAAACATAATTTTAAACAAAATGAACTACAAAGGAGAATTCACATGGAAAACCGTTATGCTTCTCATCCACATGAGGTCTCATCCTTCAAAACTACTCGCTTACGCGATGAATTCCTGATTGATTCGCTGTTCAGCCCTGATGAGCTGACGCTTGTATACTCTCACGTTGACCGTTATATTATTGGCTCAGCTGTTCCTGTCAAAGGCTCCATTGAGTTGAAAGCGGATTCGAAGGTCATTGGCGCGGATACCTTCCTGGAGCGTCGAGAGCTTGGGGTCATCAATATCGGCGGTAGCGGCACCATCCAGGTTGACGGTACAACCTATGAGCTGGGACACCGTGAATGTCTGTACGTCGGGCTCGGCGCGAAGGATGTGCTGTTCACAAGCAATGATCCTGCACAACCAGCCAAATTCTATCTGAACTCTACCCCTGCTCACCATGCATACCCTACAGCCAAGACAGGCCCAGATGACGCATTTAATGTTCATTTAGGTTCGATTGAGAATTCTAACGACCGTACAATCTACCGCTTCATCCACGAGAAAGGTATTCAAAGCTGTCAGCTCGTCATGGGACTGACGGTGCTTGAGCCAGGAAATATGTGGAATACGATGCCTGCCCATACACACAATCGTCGCTCTGAGGTGTATCTATACTTCAACCTGCCTGAAGACAGCGTTGTGTTCCATCTGATGGGAGAGCCTGAGGAGACACGCCACGTCGTAGTTCGCAACGAGCAGGCCATTATCTCTCCGAGCTGGTCCATTCATAGCGGTGTTGGTACCAGCAACTATGCCTTTATCTGGGGAATGGCTGGCGAGAACCAGGTATTCGAGGATATGGATGGCGTAGAAATGAAGCGTCTGAAGTAATTCGTCACCCACATTTGATATAGAGCATACTCATGTACCACTCAATCGCACAGAAATGGATGTATGTCGCATGAACCCTTTGCTTCGATATGAGAAGATCATGGAAGCCCTGCTAACCGATAAGGAAATCACCGTAAATGAACTAAGCCAGCGGCTTAAGGTGACAGGCAAGACGATACGCGAGGATTTAAAGCGACTGGAAGAACAAGGTCTGGTCGTACGTGTCCACGGCGGAGCCATGCTGGCGAATCGTGAGCAATTCGGAATCCTGCCTGAGAAAGAGACCCGTGTCAAGAATGCCGATGAGAAGCAGCACATCGCCGAGCTCGCGTCCCAGCTCATTGAACCGAATGACATTATTGCACTCGACGGTGGCAGTACGACGCTAGCGATCGCTCGTCTGCTGGGTTCGTCTCCTGTCACGGTGATCACCAACGATGTTCATATTATCAGTGAGCTGGCCACCAAGGACCTGATTCGTCTGGTTATTCCTGGCGGCTATCGCGTACGCAATATGCTGACGGGTCCTGAGGGTGTCAATTATGTTCAGCATTTAAATATTCAAAAGGCGTTCGTATCCAGCGCCGGCGTTCACTGGGAGCATGGACTATCTGTATACACAGGGGATTTCATTGACTTCAAGAAGGCGCTCGTGGATACTGCACAGCAGGTCTACGCCGTAGCTGATCATCACAAATTCGGACAGACCGCCCTGCGCACCTTCGCACAGCTGAGTCAACTGAATGCCGTACTGTCAGACCGATTACCTACTGGAGATATGCTGAAGGCTTTCCAAGCCACCGGAATAAGCATGATTTGCACAACTGAAGGAGTGTCCGATCTATGAAACCATTGTTTAGTCTTGAAGGAAAAACAGCTCTTGTCACCGGAAGCTCAGGGGGACTGGGAGAAGGGATTGCCATAGCTATGGCGGAGGCTGGCGCAGATGTCGTTATGGTGTCACGCTCTGGCAGCGAGGAGGCTGCACAGGCTATTACAGCTTTGGGCCGTAAAGCATTGTCCATCTCTGCCGACCTGGGCCAGATCGATCAGATCGAGGCTGTATTCCAAGAAGCGCTGACCCTGACCGGGCGCATTGACATCCTGATCAACAATGCTGGCACTATCCGCCGCGCCCCTGCTGCCGAGCACAGTATGCAGGATTGGAACGCTGTCATCGACCTGAACCTGAATTCGGTATTCCTCCTGTCACAGCTTGTAGGTCAGCATATGATTGCTAGAGGTAGTGGCAAAATCATCAATATTGCCTCCATGCTGTCCTTCCAGGGCGGTATTAACGTACCAGGCTATACAGCAAGCAAGCACGGTGTGGCTGGATTGACCAAAGCCTTCGCAAATGAATGGGCAGGCAAAGGCATTCAGATTAATGCGATTGCTCCTGGCTATATGGAGACTAACAATACCGCTCCGATTCTCGATGATCCGGACCGGACTCGTTCGATTACAGAGCGAATCCCTGCTGGACGTTGGGGTACTCCTGAAGACCTGAAGGGACCAGCTATTTTTCTGGCCTCTGCTGCCTCCGATTACATGAATGGTCACGTTCTTTGTGTAGACGGTGGCTGGCTGGCTAGATAACACAAGAATATAGACCATTACACTGCTCATTTATAGTGATATGACAGGAAGCCCCAGATTCGTCATCGAATCCGGGGCTTCCTCCTGTAATTGCACCCATAATATGTTTCACTAGGTTCGCATATTCGTCATGTCAATCATATTCATTCTCGTCAAGTTCACCATGATAGTCAGTTCACCATGTTCGTGTATTGATTCGTATGTTGATTACTATGGTGCTCCTTCTTAATGTACGCCACTGCGATTAACTAATGCACCGACTCCCAGCGGTGGCGGAATTGCTCAAGTCGCGGGTGACCCTGCTGAGGCTCATGGGTGAGAATTAGACGAATCCGAGTAATCCAGCCTTCAAAAGACGAATACGAAGCGAATTGCTCTGCCGTCTCAGGGGCCATGTACACAAAATAAGGTGCTGGATACGTATCTGCCAGATACTTCAACGCAGTATCCACTGGTGTATACTTCTTTCTTTTACCATCCCAGTTCTGGATAATCGCCTCTAGATGACCATACTCCTGCTTCCACTCGTCCAATCTCTTCGCACGCTTATGAAAAGGGCTAATCGGCAGCTTGGACATGCGTCTAGCCGTTTCCTCATGAAGAGGATAGAGCACGACGGTCGCGAAGCTTCGCTGCTCAGCCGTATGCATGAACTGCTCCAGCTCCGAATCCGTAATCTGTTCGAACGTATCATAATAAATCAAAGTCCCCTTCTCCTGTTCAGCGGGCGGCTCATAGCCGAATGGAACCTTTATATTGCCTCGGGCCACGTTTGTCCCCTCCTTAGCAGTAATTCACATGAGTAGTGTGTTCTTTATTGAAATTGTAAATACTTATCTTCAGAATCACTCCCTGACAGTCTGAGGGGGGCATGAGTTACGCTCAACAACCTCCGTGTTAATCAGAACCCCACTATTGTGGTCTTCCTGGTCATTGATCTTTCGCAGCAGGATATCCATCGCCGTCTTGGCCATTACATCTTTCTTCACATGAATAGTCGTGAGCTCAGGGCTTATCACCTTGGCTTCCAGAATATTGTCAAAGCCCATGACAGCCACTTCCTCGGGAACCTTTACAGCAAGCTCCTGAAATGTCTTAATCGCACTGATCGCCATGTAATCATTCTCGCAAAAAACGACTGCGGGCAGTTGCTTCACATTGCCTATCTCTGTTTTGAAAGCATCCTGTGACACAACCAACATGGGCTCCATCGCAAAATTCCCTTCAAGCTCCATGCCTGCCTCTTTAAGCGCAGCCATAAAACCTTCTTTTCGCTTCACAAAATTCAGAATACGCACATCGGATTCAACGTAAGCAATGCTCCTGTATCCCAGTGACAGAAGGTGTCTGCCCGCCTGATAACCTCCAAGATAATTATTGATCGCTACAAAGCTGGCATCCAAATGCTCAAACCATGTATCTAATATCACGATATGAGGATGAACAGCTAAGACGTCCTCTAGGAGTGATGCCGTCAAATTCGTACCCAGCATTAAAATCCCTGCGGAAGGCTGCTCCTGTTCCAGCGTCTGGATCTCTTCATGCAGATTCTGAATCGAGATGGAGGAGATAATCAGCGTATGTCCCTGCTCTCTTGCATAAGCCGTCAGATGATGAATCAGTTCATTGAAGAACGGCTGAGATTCATACCGATCCGTGATGATGTCCGTATTTTTACAGGCTACAAAACGAATGATGGAATTGTTTTTAGTTGACGCTTTGTTCGTTTTGAAAGTCCGCGGGGTATACCCATGGGCCTGTGAGATCTCCAAAATATGCTGACGTGTCGCTTCACTCACGCCAGCTTTATTATTGAGCGCAAGGGAGACAGCCGCCTTGGATACCCCAGCCAGTCTCGCAATATCATCTATTTTCATGCATACCACTCCTGAATAGTATTAGTGCTCTCTAAATTATAACATTATCATACGCAAAATTTCATAAAATTAACTAAACTAAACTAACTTTTATATCCGCAAAATTTATTTGACTAAATGATATTTCGGTGCTAATATTCAGATGAAAACGCATTATTTTAGTTAAAAACACTTTATTAGCAGTTTATTTTACCTAAAATAAACTAAATGAAATGTACTGAAAGGCTAGGTGATGAATGTGAAGGTAACTGTTGCGAGCCATGAAAGAGCCTTTGAGCTAAATGGTAAGCCGTTATTTTATTTAGCGGATACGGTTTGGAGTGCATTTACCAACGCCTCCCTTGAAGAATGGGCAGAATATCTCGATTATCGAAAATTACAGGGCTTTAATGTGCTTCAGATTAATACCCTGCGTCAGTGGGATGCAAGTGAATCGGATCTCCGAATGGATCCCTTCTTACTGCAGGAAGATGGCTCCTACGACTATCAGCAGTTGAATGTGGAATATTTTGACCGCGCTGAGCAGATGCTTGGCATGGCTCTTGAGCGTGGCTTCATTCCGGCCCTCGTGCTGCTGTGGTGCAATTATGTACCAGATACTTGGGCTGGGATGTTTCAGGAAGGGAATAAAATGCCCTTTGACTGTGTTGAGCCGTATGTCCGATACGCTGTGGAACGCTTCTCCAAATATAATCCGATCTACCTGGTCAGCGGTGATACCGACTTTCCAAGCGAGCAAGCTATTGCGTATTACACCAAAGCCCTTGAGGTTGTGCATGCCTTGAGTCCGAACAGCTTGAAAACGCTCCATATTCGAGGTCGGCTACGGGAGATCCCGGATACATTGGAGCAGCATGATGGCCTGGATTTTTACATGTACCAATCTGGTCACAATTCCGAGTTTCAAGCGACAGCTTATGAGATTGCCGAGAATTTTTATACACGTCCACGCACACGTCCAGTCATTAACGGCGAACCCTGCTATGAACAGATTAGCTACAGCCGCAATGTATACGGCAGATACTCTGCCTGCGATGCGCGGAAGGCCGCTTGGCAGAGCCTGTTGGCTGGTGGTGGCGCAGGTATCACCTATGGAGCACACGGCATTTGGAGCTGGCATAAACAAGGCAAAAAGTTCGGGATCGTCGAAGGGGAAGGCTTTGACGCCCCTTACGACTGGAGAGAAGCTGTCCGCTTTGAAGGGGCATGGGATTACTCCTTTATCAAATATTTATTTGAAAGCTATAACCTGATCGGGATCTCGCCAGCTGACATCGTACTCAATGAGACGCCGGAAATTCGTGCCGCCGCGAACGATACCACCATTGTCCTGTACATTCCGGTCAACACCAAGGTTCGCTTGAATCTGGACGTTCAGGATTACAGCTTCACAACTATTGATCTGACAGCCAGAAGATTCGCCTGTACAGAGATTACAACCCACGATGGGAAATCCGTCATTGCTATGCACCGTTTTGAGAAGGATGTCGTGGTCATTGGCAAGCGAAAATAGGCAGCTATGTGCCTCTGATTAGAAAGCGCATACATCTGATGAGTATTATTACTGCAAGGAGTGACTAGAGTGAATTACGAGAAAACAGCCCAGGAAATTCTGAAGTCGGTTGGCGGAGCAGGCAATGTGAACAGTGTCATGCATTGCATGACACGTCTGCGCTTCAAGCTCAAGGACAGCAGCTTGCCCGATAAGGAACAGGTCAAACAGATTGACGGAGTCATGACGGTCGTGGACAGCGGCGGACAATTCCAGGTCGTCATTGGGAATGACGTACCAAGGGTATATGCCGAATTAACAAAACTGCCAAGCATATCGGCAGAAGCTGCCCCTGTGGAAAAGGATACACAAGGAAGCCTGTTTAGTCGTTTTGTAGATGTCATCTCTGGTGTGTTCATGCCAGTGGTTGGCGTGCTCTCAGCCGTCGGGATTCTCAAAGGTCTACTCTCCTTATTCGTCACCCTCAATTGGTTAAGCGACGATATGGGTACTTACAAAATTTTGTTCGCTGCAGCGGATGCCTTATTCTATTTCTTCCCTATCTTCCTTGGCTTCTCTGCCGCTAAGAAATTCGGAGGGAATCCTTATATATCGGCAGTAATCGGAGCCGCCCTCGTGTATCCAACCATGACGGCCGCCTTTGCAGAGAGTACGCCTCTAAGCTTTATGACTATACCGGTAGTTCTGATCAGTTATACGTCATCCGTCATACCTATCATTCTTGGGTCTTATCTGGCAGCTATTGTCGAAAAATTCTTCAGCAAAGTACTACCTTCAGCCGTAAAGCTGTTCTTTGTACCCCTGTTAACCATACTGATTGTCCTGCCACTCGTCTTTCTTGCCATTGGACCTATCGCCACGTTCGTCAGTAATCAACTAGCCGCTGGCACCTTGTGGGTGTATGGCTTGAGTCCGATCATCGCAGGTCTTCTGTTGGCCGGATTCTGGCAGACCGTCATTATCTTTGGTCTACATTGGGCGTTCATTCCCATCTTGCTCAACAATGTTATGAATAATGGCTTTGATCCTATTAACGGTATGCTGTTTTGTACCATTTTCGCGCAGACAGGTGCAGCTTTTGCCATTTCACTGAAGACAAAGGATACACGTCTGAAGCCTATTGCCACCTCGGCTACGATCGCCGGGATTATGGGGGTTACAGAACCAGCTATTTATGGAGTCACCCTGCCGTTGAAGAAGCCATTCATCCTGGCCTCCATTGCTGCAGGTATCGCGGGTGCCATCGCAGGGATGTTCGGTGCCAAGAACTACTATACGATTGCTGGCGGCGGTATCTTTGGTATTCCGATGTTTATCGGTCCGGAGGGCATGGATCAAGGCTTTGTGGGATTCCTCATTTCGGTGGTTGTCGCCTTCATCGGCGGCTTCGTTCTAACTTACCTGTTTGGGTATAAGAATCAGCCCGTGACTCAGGCGGCTACGGAAGTTCAACCTACGGAAAGCCAAGCTAAGGATATCCAAGCTACAGACTTATCTACTCGTAACGTTGGGGATCAGCCTCAAGAAGTGTCTATATTCAGTCCTCTAGAGGGCGAATGGTTACCATTAAGTGAAGTAGGCGACGAAGCCTTCTCCAGTGGAGCCATGGGCAAAGGAGCTGCAATCCTGCCTACGGTCGGCGTGGTCTATGCTCCATTTTCGGGAACTGTACAGACACTGTTCAAAACCAAGCATGCCATTGGACTTGTATCATCTGAAGGCGTGGAGACGCTCATTCATATCGGTATTAACACTGTAAAGCTGAAGGGAGAGCATTTCACGACCTTTGTTAAGGAGGGTGATATCGTTCAAAAGGGCGACAAATTAGTCGAATTCGATATCGAAGCAATCCGAAATGCCGGCTACGATACGACGACCTCCGTCATCGTCTCCAGCCTTGCAACATACACAGAGATTAGCATCAAGGAACACGGGCACATCCGCTCAGGCGAGCCTTTGTTCAACCTGAAATAAAACACATGAGGGAAGCAGGCAAGATACCTGCTTCCCTTCTTATGTTCCCAGCTGAACCTTGGCATCCATATTCCACAAAAAAAGAAGGGCTATCCCAGTAGATATCTACATGGAATAGCCCCGCTCTTGCTACAACTTTGCTATTATTTCAGTTGAGACAGTAGATTCTTCATTTTTGAATAATACCCATTGACCCGATCAATGGTATAGTTATACATCAGGTGGTTCTCGGCCAGCTCCGACATTTCCTTATCCACATCGACGTTATTGAAGTTATTATTCATAGCAGTGTTCTGTGATTGGACTACCTGATAGGCAACCTCGTTAGAGCTTACTGGGGTCGGCATATGCCTAGGATCTGTGCGTCTCATCCTTAGCTCACCGTTCTTATCACGCTCCAGCTTGCGTCTTAATTCTTCCTCGAATACAACGGATTGGGCCTTGTAATAAGGCGTATCTGCATTCGCGACGTTATTGGCAATCGCTCTATTCTTCGCATTAAGCGCTACTAGCAAGGAAGCGTGCATGCTATTGGTATTCGAATGAATCATGGCTGGCTCCTCTCTCAATCGCCATTTTCACGATTTTACGTATATATACAATTTATAAGAGCAGCGTCCATCAAGTCAATCTATTTCGTAGAAAAAGTGCGTTATTTCTACAAGAATCGCATAGATTGCGCTTTTGCACTTAATTCGTTTTTCCTTTTTCTATGACTAAAGGCATAGTAACCTCATCAATCACCAGCTTGCTATTATCTTTGAAAGAGTAATCCTCTTGAATGGCAATGGTCAACGGATACGTAACAGACGGCTGTTGAGTTTCCTCAAGATCAGGACCAGAGGCTGAATCTGGCGCTACAGCATTGGACGAATCCCCCGTGCCATCAGCAGCTGTCTCATTCTCTCCTTCCGCAGAGCCGGAAGCTGATTCACCGGACGGAGTCGATTCACCAGAGGTATTTGCGTTACCAGAGCCTGCAGAGCTCGAGGAGTCATTGGTGTCTCTTGCACCCGTTGAGTCCGCAGCGCTCGAAGAATCAGAAGATGGACTCTCCATGCTAAGGGTACTGAGCTCATCAACTGGCAGCAGCTTGAACTGCTTGAACTCATGAGTTGTGCCGTCAGGCTCTATGACTGAAATATGCTCAGGAGCAAAGACCAGCCTAGAAGCCTCATCAGGAAACTGCAGCTCAAGTAACCACTCGCCTGCCTGCGATTTGACTGCTTGTAGTACAGCTGTTACTGCAGCAGGCTCCACACTCTCCTCTGACTGGCCCGATGGGGCTGGCTGCTGAACGGTTGGAGACTGTGGATCTGGCTGCTCAGCCTGATCCTGGCCCCACACACCTGCCGCAAGTAGACTACCGCAGACAACTACTCCCAGCAAGGCGATCATGATGGTCACTCGCCCTCCCTTACCCATCTTGCGAAATACGCGAAGCCAGCCTGCCTCCGTCTGGCGCTTGGCCTGGACATAGAATGACTGATAGGGCTCGGGAGCAGGCTTGAAATACTTGTTCCATAGCTGCTTCTGGTGCAGCACCTCACGTCCTTCTGCCCTGAAATAAGCTAGCAAGGCATGACGATAGCGTGTCTCGTAACCGCCTCGTACCGTTCCGAATTCAATCCGCTCCTCGCTCCAGCGAATGAACGCACAGATCGTCTCAGGGGAGGCTGCCCAATTGCGCACGGCTTGCAACATTCCAACATAGTTCACCATGCCAGCCTGTTCCCCTGTGGAAGCATAGAACGCTGGGAGAATAAGCGCAAACTTCCCTTCACGAATCTCCTCCGGAAGCCACTGTAACGCCCAATCCTGCACGGCCTTCTCATCCTCAGCGGATAGTCCCTCAAGCAAGGTCAGGCCTGGATCAACATTCGCGAACCAGTCGTATGCAGCGATGAGCTGCACTGCCCTTTGCTGCAATGAGCGGTTCAGTCGAGCCACCCAAGGTCCCAGATCCGATCGGTTACAAAAACGAAGCTGTGTAATCTGGGATGGCTTCATCTCCTGGAGGCTCTGCTGTGTAATCAGGTACATATCTGCAGCCTCTTTTAATGCATCCGCCATCCCTGGAAGGAACGAAGCAGCATCAGATCCATCGCGCTCAACTTGTTCCAGCCTGTCATGCAAGACATTGGCCGCCGCGACCAAATCTGCTTCCTTGCCCATCGTCTGTGCTACAGCTGCGATCATCGTCTCCTGAATCTGCTCATCAGCCTCCAGACCTGGACGATACCGAACCCATTGGATGAGCATACTCATCAGCTCTTGCATATTCCGAGCAGTGCGAAGCTGTCCCTGCAAATAAGGAACGAACAAGGTAGAAGTCAGCAGTGGGTTACTCAGTAGCTTGGTCAGCAGCGAATTCTTCAAATCAGGGGCCTGCTCTACAGCAGCTACAATGCGAGCAGCCTCAGCTTGTCGCCCTGTAGCAAAAGCATTGTTCAACGAACGGATCAAATATTCCACTAGCTTGAATTCAATATAGCGCTTATCTATTTTGTAGTACTCCCGAAAGGTCTCAATTAAAGACGGCTCCGGTATAAATTGATTTTTGACCCGGTCAAACTCGCGATCAAATGCCTCAAGAAACAGGTCATTCAGTCTCATCTTCTGAGGCAGTGCGTTGTCTATGGATAAGTATTGGATAAGGGCACGGAGAAGACGCTCCCGATTGTCCTCATAGCCACTTGGATCCCCATTTTCCATTCGATATAACATTGCCAGCTCGTCATAGGCATTTAGCGATAACTCTCGCTCAGACTCCATGCCCTCCAGCATTTGGGCAGCGAATTTGAAATATTCCTCAAGGGATTCCTCCTGCTGTAGCTGTTGCCAGACCCAGGACAAGTACCCTCTCTGTTGATCCTCCGGTTCCGCATTCAATACGCGGCTCTGGGCTAGATCAAATATATAATCCTTATCAATGCTTCGATCTCCGTGTCGGAGGCCGCCCGGCTCCGTGAATGTGACATGAATTCCCTTACGGCTAGAGGGCTCTTTGACATATGTAATGAAGCCAAGCTTGCGTCGGAACGCAAAGGGCAGTACGGAGTACAGGATTTGCAAGAGTGACTTCGCTGCCTTACTGGTGTCCTCTGCCTCGGTATTCAGGGCAATGTAGACCTTCTTGCGGCCTGCAACAGACATCATCACGGCGTATAGCAACTTTGTAAAGATCGCTTCATCCAGCCCCAGACGCGTCAGAATTTCACGACTGCTCTCCTTTGGAATCAAGCCCTGCGCCGGAAGCTTATCCAGCTCTGGTAGCTCGGTTCCCTGCTCGATGTCATAGCTCTCCGCAAAGGCTACATTCAGCCACAGCTTATAATCGGCTGCCCCCTCTGGAGCTCCCTTCGGGATGATCAGATTGTGGGTGAAGAACGCACTTCGCAAGCCAGTGAAGTCGGCAGCCTTAAAGACACTTCTGCCCAGAATCATTTCACCGGATTCTGTTCGTATCAGATGAAGGGCATCAGGATAGACGCTCTCCTCCTTCACTCCGCGAGCCGTCAATGCCGTAGGGGCATCATAGGTGCATAACGGATGTAGCACTTTCTTAATCCATGCCGCCTCCAGGCCCACGGATTTGGCCACCGTGTCGAAGCCTTCAGTTGTACGAAAGACCCCACGTCTTTCCCTTGTGTACATTTGCTGCTGAATGAGGTGGAGCTCTGAAAAACCCACTACGACTCTCTCCCCTCAATATACTTCAGTTTGTATAACAGCCAAATGAAGGGCTCATCCACACGGATCGGACTAACAAGCCCCTGTAGCTTCTGATCAACGGGGTTACTGCCGAGTGCAGACACCGCAAAATAAGCCGTATCTGTGAAGTATACATCCATCGTCCCCTTGAACGGCTTGTCTACCTTCTCGATGAATCGTCTAATCTCACCATCAATGTTGGCGAACTCTGTCAGATCAAGATACTTCCGATGCTCCATTGGATTGAAGACATTGCTATTTCTCTTGATGTAAGTTCCCTCATCATCTGCCAGTGCAGTCAGCATATCGCTTTTGGTCAGCACAATTGCTGTTGGAATGGACGTTTTGTTCTTCTCCTGATACGCAATGAAATCACCGAACAGGGTCAGTACCACATCTCGCGGTTCATCGTATTGGGAGACGAACTCCCCACGCTCATCACCCAGATTGAGCTTGATTCGCTCGCGGATCGAACGAATCTGTAGCGGATCGACCATGAACAGAATGCCTGCTGAGTTCTTGATATGTTGACCATGCAGGCCCAGATAGTCCTGATCGACCATGCCTTCCCCCGCAACATCGAAGAATACCAGCGTAAGGGGAGCCTTATCCTCATCCTTGAAGACGAATTGAAAAATAAACGGCTCCTGCATCTTCTCCTTCTGCGTGGAGGACAACAGATCCCCTCGCTCGAACAATGGCTCTTCATAAAGACTTCTGAACTTCCGACTGATCTCGGCCGTCAACGGCATACAGGCTGCATCAAAATGATCTGCTGTGTAATGCTGCAGAGTATGGATTAGGGAGGTCATATAGACGGATTTTCCAGCCTGTGAGGCACCAATAATCGATATGATATTGCTAGGTACCTTGCCTGCTGTAACCGGAAGCTCGTTGTGACAATGCGGGCACAAACGACGACGTGTAAGCTCACCGTATCGGTCTGTTAGCCCTGTAAGCACCTCATCAGTATAGTGATGATATTCCTCAGGTACATCCCTTGGGTCAATGATCGCTTCGATCTCATAGACCATATCCAGACCGAAGCGCTCACGATACTTGTTCAGTCGATCATCCTCGCCAAGTGCGAAATCCTCATCATCCTCACGATGATGGGTTGCCCGGAAGACGACGTCCTGCGGCTCGAATTTGCTGAAGCAATAAGGGCAGACAATATCATAATATAGTGGTCTGGGCTCTTCCTGAGGCTTCTTCTTGAAGAATTGCTGAAAAAAATTCATAGAAGCTCCTCCTCTCATTCAATCTCTCAATTCCTACTCAGGGATCAGCTCATACGTCTGACCATATGTAGCTCCCTCCGTGAAGAACAAGCGGACATACTCATCCGCTCGCACTTCAATCGAAGGCAGTATATTGGGGCCAGCCATAAAGGACTGGGTGAAGGGATAGACCGTTCCGTCCTCTTTATCGAGCGGGTATCCCCCCATCTTCTTCACATAGCAGAGAACCTCCCGCGGAACGGGAACCTCGGCTGTGACCTTGATCTGGACCGATTTACGGTCCCTGAACCATGCCTTCTTATGCTGTACAGAATACTTGATCTTCGCCTTGCCTGCACTAACAACAATCTGATTCCCGGAATCCTGCTGCAATATTATGATAGGCCCATCCTGCTCCAATACGCTTGGATAGACTGTATATATGACTCGACCAATGCCCTCCAGTCTGTCCCGATAATAGCCGGCCGCCTTGTATTCATCACGTGTGAAGAGACGGAGCTGACTCTGGTCAGGCTCAGCAGGTACGGGCAGTTCATCGCTTTGTTTAGCAATATATACAGCGTGGACTCCAGAGGGCCAGCGCCAGCGCAAGGCTAATTCATGATTTTCGATTTTGGAGCTGATGTCCGTTATTCCAGGATACCCCGGCTCTGATTGTCGTGTCTTCATTATCATCGGGCCTTTCGTCATTAGAATCCTCTGTTTCTTCTGCCCCGGGCTGGACGTTCCTCTTCCTCACCTCTACCTGTTCTGCGACCAGGTGCATGACCAGAATTGCGGCGCGTACTCTCGCTAACCGGAAGGACGAACATGAACAGCGCAAGAATACCTGAGAGCAACAACATCGCTGCTAGACGAATCAGAGAGTCACCAATAGCCGAGCCAGACAGTCCCTGCTCTAGCACCAGTCCGGCTAGCACACCGCCGACACCACCCCCAATCGCAAAATTGCGGGCAAGGAAGCGGTTGTCAAACACAAGCCCCAGCGCGAGTCCCAGCACCACACCCACAATAACAAGCGCTACAACACGATAAATGGCGAGGAAGGTGTTCATCTCCAGCTGTCCGCTACGTTCCGTGACAAGAGTACGGTCCCCGACGCTGCGCTCAAATATTTCGCTAAACACAGCAGATAACGTATCTGCTCTGGCTACATCGGTATAGGTACCACCAGTAGTCTGGGCGATATTCTGCAGCAAGGCTACACCAGACGGCTCGGTCAGCGCTAGACCAACCGTGTTGATGGCAATTCCACGCTCTGCATAGGGTGCCAGTACATTAGGTACATCCACAGCACTGTCACCGTCGGACAGCAGTATGACCATCGTACCAGCATCAGCATCTCCCTGCTCCTGAATATGGAGTAGTGCCTCGGAGAGAGCAAGCCCGATATCCGTACCTGCTGTCGTATCGACAATTTCGTCAAGCTTGGTGTTCACAGCCTGCTTCTGCGCATCCGTCCCTACCTCAGTGAGAGGCTGCAATATGGTCGCACCTACGTTAAAAAGGATGACGCCCACTCGATTGCGACGATCCATCTGCTCCACCAGATTTTTGGCTGCCTGCAGCCGTTGGCGGTCTGGGTCAGTGACCATCATGCTCCCCGAGTTATCAATGACGAGCACAATGTCCCGGACCTGTCTGCTTCCGGACGGATTGAACTGATGCCCCCATTCCAGTAAAGTACCTGCACCGAACAGAAGCACAAGGGTAGCGGGCACCAGCCATTTCCAGGACACATCCGAATATCGTTGCTTCCAGGATACTCCGTTCAGCTTAGGGGTGATTAGCTCAGCCAGCAAGCAGGCTAGCCCTATAGCGAGTGCCATGATTCCGAAATACAGTCCGATCACAATGATTCTCGGCCAGGTGTCCAGCAGCTGGTGCAGGACTATTTCGCCGAGAATGAAGCCAATGCCTCCACCCAGCAGACTGAACAGCAGAAGGAGTGGATTAAATTTACGCTGCATAGATGTTCATGCTCCCTTTCTACCTTGGATTATATCGGGGTGAGATCAGCGAAGCTCAGGCAACACCTGTGGGTCCAGCCCATGCAGGCGATAGCCGTTAGCAGTGTAGGTCTCATAGTAAGTACGTCCATTACGATAGACCAGTATATCTTCGATCTGGAAGCCTCCCATCAAATGAAGCTTCTCCACTCCGCTGCTGCGGGTCATATGCACAAATCCCAGCTTATACATACGAGCATCATGGTCATACTTCATGGCATACGGCAAAAATTCACCCTCATAGTCCCCAAAAAAATATTTTTCCTCGTAACGGTGTTCGTGGGTGTAATCGAGCAAGCGAATATGCACTGTCGCGCCTTCCTCCAGCGTATGGTAGAGCTCCTTGAATAGCTGATCCTTCGAGACGATCTGCCGATTCTCGTATGCAGAGGCTACATTGGCTCTTAGAAGAAGCTCCTCCTCGAAGGTCTGCCGGAACGGAGCCGCAGTCAGAATAAGCGATTGACATGTGTGGATCAACCGCTCCAGAAGTGCTGGACTCTCCAGTGTAACCAGAGAGAATTTACTTCCCATATGGCGATCCGAGAAAAGTACATCCTGTCCCCGCTTGCTCTCCAGTTCATCAAGCACCTCCGCCGTCACCTTCGCATAATATTCCAGCACATTCTGTCCTGTATATTGGTCAGCTCGCCGCAGGTGCTCCGTGGCTTGCGTCTGCAGCTGCTGCTCGATATCACTCAGCCGATCAAGCTGTGCCTGAACACGACCATGGAGGCGTTCAAACGCGGCCTCACAGGTGCGGAGCAGGTCTGTATACATCTGTAGCTCCAGCAGCTCCAGCTTACGGCCATAGACCTGTTCTGCAACATATCGAATGAAATTCCTGACATTCGGCTTATCCAGCAGAGGTACTCGTGGGAAGGACAACTCCTCAACCGTCTGGTTATATAGCTGTTCAAGGCTCGCTACCAGCTCTGTGCGCTCATTCGTATAGTCACGAATTAGACCTCTTACGGCTGTCAGCACATTTCCAGGCTGATCCTCATCCGTCCAGGACAATATCTCATACAGCCCAATCTCCGGATGACGTGTCTCCTGCTCCTTCAACAGCTGCTGAAGCCACTGGTCTGCATCGAAAGAGCTCACACGTTGCTTCGCAGGCAACTCAGCATGCTCGCGGAAGAAGTCCCCACAGGCTTCGCCGAACAGCGACGCCTCGGCATCTCTTAGCGTCATGCGGCGGAGCGCTGAGAAGCTGGCACCACTCGTCATCAAGCCCGTCATATCTCCAAGAAATTCAGCTTGAGGCAGCAGTGGACTCATCCAGCTCTCCCTCCCGGTTGAGTCCAGTTGGAAGAAGGACAGCTTATCCTTCGGACTCCATGCGATCTCGCTCCTCATTCGGCTCAGAAGCTGCTTGTAGAACTGATATAACACGGTGAGGGCAATCGGTTCGTTTGGACGTTTTACCTTTCCCAGACCAGCAGAAACGTAGACTGGACGCCCTGTTTCTGTACCCATATTATTCTTGAAGGATGTGTTGTTATAGCCGCCTTCCTGTGGCCAACGCTCAGAGGTACCATAGTCGTCCATAGCGCTTCCCCTGGAAGCCTGCAGACGGTTCTTCAGCAGCTGAATATGACAGATGAGCTCACTGTTCTCCCGCAGGCTGTCAGGTACAATCCTTCCTCGTTCATCCTTATCGGATAGCAGGTAGACCAGATCGAATAGGGGAGCTGGACCATGTTTTACCTTGATACCGAGTCGATCCTCAGTCATATGAAGTGTGGCTGTGAGCTGATATCCCGGGTCCTGCATATGGTCGAGTTCACGAAGGAATGCTACATTCAAGGCACTGCTGTACCCATAATTTTCTTGTGTTCCCTCATGCAGTAGCGCATACAGATCCATCTGGACTGACTTGAAGGATTGAGCCAGCAAATATTCGGATAGCAGTGTGATCTCGGGTACGAGTACATTCAACGGATCATCACCGACAGTAATGACAGTGAGATGGACCCGATCAAAAGAGGAATATAATCGTCCATATTCCGCCAATTGAAGACTAGCCCGTCGAAGACAGCCATTCAGTCCGATCAGACCCTCTTCGTCCGCGTAGAAGTCCCGGTACAGATCACTTCGCGCATAGCGGGGATTGGTAACCTCGGTATGCAAAGACAGGTGCTTATCCCCATGAACATCCTGTCGTGTATCATTCATTCTCTTCTCATCTTCTCTAGGATCTGCAGCCTGCTTATAAGGCCTGATCTGATGGGTGATCACTCTGGAATGCCCTTTTGAGACGTCCGTCCCGGAGTGAACATGAATATAGGTGACACCGGCACTGTTATCCCACTTGCGGTCATTCATGTCCATGACATGGCTAATGGCAGAGCCTGCATGGTCGCCAATAAAGAGAAACACAGCGGGGTAATGGATGCTGCTGCGTCCATCCCCACTGCCAATGAATTGGTCTTCCGCTGCCGCGTAGGACACCGCGAACTGCTCCAGCTTATCTCTCATTTCTACTTCAGCCTTCTACGAATGTCGTTTAGTTTGCTTGCCATTTGCTTGTAGAAGGAGTATAGCTCTTCTCCATTCGCATGCTCCACGCGCTCATATTCCAACTGATCTCTTGCTTCCATGAATAGGGTGACGAGGCTCTCCAGCTTATCCAGCAGAGGCGCGATATCCTCCGAAGATGTCAGCTCATTGTCCCGTCGGTCCGCCTTGCGCATCAATGCTGCACGGCTCTTCTCATCCAGTTCCCGGAAGTGCGTATACACATCGTATTCCACATAATGACGGCTCTTCAGGACATTGGCGAACGGCTCCCACGCCTCCTCCTCTGGATCACGGTCATATACGTAGAGAGCACCTTTTTTAGTAATAGTATCCGTATACAGTGCCTGGATGAATTGATCAAGCCGCTGCTCTTCATCCTGGTGCTTACCCAGCATACTCTCCAGCTCTGTCAGCTTAGCCTGCAGCTGCGCATACTTTGCAAGCTCCTCACGGAGCACACGAATCAGCTCTGGCGTGCGGATCAGGTTTTCTTTCCCCAGCTCCTCGTTAATACTGCCGAAGATATCCTTCGCTCCAGCCTGCTCCATTCCTCCGGCAAGCAGTCGCTTCAATTCATTGGTGGCACGCTTAACCTCTCCCAGATTCGGCTTGGAGGCGTCTAGCTGCATATCATAAGCAGACAAGATTCTGTCCACATCGAGAGCACCTGTGCGAATGACTTCATATCGACTGCTGGTGTTGCTCTCGTCTCCCTTCATTCGAATAGCTCCCAAGGTCAGACCACGCTCAAAATCACTTCGAACATTAGCGTTGAAAGCCTGCACCCGAGGGTTCACATACGTATCCCCCCAAGACTTCTCCGGGATCGGCGAAGGCAAGTTCGTCCAGTTATTACGACCAGTCTGCACAAGATGTCGTCCAATTCCTTCTCGGTCCAGAATCGTACGCTCATAGCTCTCCTCGTATACCTTCAGTGGTGTATATACGAAGAGTGGTACGCCGTTACGGGTGTTCAGCCAGAAGATGCGATTCTTGACCTCACTTTCCTTAATCGTGAAGTGCGATTTTCCGATCGCATTATTCTGATAATTCCGAATCCCCTTCAGGATGCTTGGTGCCTGTACAGGGACGGACACGAAGCCCCATGATGGAAAGTACAGATTTCCTGCACTGTTGCTTAGGTGGAACACCGGCACTGCTTCCTCGTCAAGCTTGCTCGCAATATGACGCTCTACGAACTTCTCAATGGCCTCATCCTGCCCGTATTTCATGACGAGGAAGTCTTCCATGGAACGCGTGATGAGATCGCCGAACTTCTCTGTCAGGAACTCCGAAATTGAGGTGACGATGTCGATATCCTGCTCCTTCACCCAACGATCGGAATTCTCCAGCAGGGCATGGGCAAAATCACGAATCAGATCGTCGCCATCCCTCTTCTCCAGCATGCCAGAGACGACCGTCTCGATATCAGGAACGCTAACAAGATTCCAGTAGTAGGTCTTGTTGCCTCTATGATCCTCCTGCTCGGCACCGTTCACGAGAAGGTCACCATTCTTCGAGAAGATACCGCTAAGAGCATTAAGCACTTCTGTATACACATGATAAATGCGATTGTTCTCCTGATTCAGCAGATCATACAGGTCCTCGTAAAATTCGATCAACTGCTCCGTACGCTCAATATCTGCGTGCAGCCAGTATTCATTGATTTTCGCTTCAATATAAGCATTCTTCTTCTTATCCTTGGATACGAAAGCACTCTTCGCATCCCCCATCTTCTCCTCGGCCTGCTCCCTGGCCGCCTCGATATCCCGAGGAATCCGATGCAGACTATCCTTCAGTGCCTCAATGTACGATAGAAGCATTTTGAGCAGACAGAAGCCCTTCTCCGTGTAAATAAGTCTAGATACGTAGAATGGCCCCTGCTCTGGATGCAGGAACATTCGGCGAATCTGATCGGTGAATTGACCGACGATCTCACCTGGTAGCTGCTTCTTCGCCTTAATGTATTCCTCACGCGCCCGATTCAGGAATGTCTGCTCCAGCTCGGTATCCATGTTCACGACCTGCATTTTGATCACATTGGCGTAGCTAAGACGCTCACTGTTCTCAAATCCAGGTAATGGCTCTGGCACACGGGATTCGAAATTCTTGATCATACTGTCCAGATCGACGCCAAGCTTACGGGCGAACTTTTCGACCTCCTCCTGCCCCGGTGCTTTCTCGAACATCTTGCCCATTTTTTCGAACAGGCGATAGGCCAGATAGGTCGTCATCTCTTCCACCGGAAGCACAGCTGAAGACGCTCCGATGATGTTGTACTCGTAATTCGCAGGATAGGCCCGATTCATCTGGGCAATGTTGGTACGGATGTTGCTGATATAGTCATGGATGGCGAACTCCTCGCCAGATTGCTTTTCTTCACTTGCCATAAAGTTCGTGATATTCTCAGCTGTAACGTTCATGCAGTAATCGTAGGCATTCTCAAGCAGCTTGCCCTCGGTATTCGTCGCTGAGATCAGATGACACAGATTGAACGGCGGCAATGGCGAGTTAACGTTTAGGATGTTGCCATATTGTTGACGGAACCGCTCACTGCGATTGTCCACGTTCATCCAATAATCAAGCTCCTTGAGCGCTGCGTATCCATTCTTCTTGATGTATTCACGGGTATGCTCACTCAAGCTCTTATTCGAGAGATTGACATCAGGCGTGAACAGATAACCAAGTGTATTAACGCGGTCAATCCCTGCTGATCCATAATCACGCTCAATAAGCCCACGTACAATGTAAGAAATATCCAGGAAAGTACCGCTTCCAGTACCACCAGATAGACCTGACAGCAGGAACACCATGAGCTTCTTGTTGGTGCCGACAGATAATGTCTTGATCTTCTTGTCGATGCTCTGCACGACCTGATTAATCTTGGTGAACAGCAGTAAACGCCCTGCCTGACGTACACCCGCCGCACCGTTCATACCATCCGTAATGCTTAGCTCTGGTGAGAGCCAGTCTGTAATATAAGGCTCCAGAATGCTGCGATTTTGCAGCAGACCGCCGATCTCTGCATTGGAGAGCAGCACGAACTCATTGTTCGGGTCCAAGCCGATGCCTCTATATTTTTTATTCCTGTCCTGTTCATTCGTCTCGAAGGCGAGGAACTCTACATTGTCTGGCTTATCATGCTTTTTCTTGGACAAGGGATCTTCTGGCAGCTTGAATCTGCGGTTGATCTGATATTTCAATCTCAGCAGAGCATCAATTCCTGTCCCGCCAAGACCGATAATAAGAATAGGGTTATCAATCGTATCTACTCTAATCTTCTCACTAACAATCCCTCCGCCCAGTGATACATCCAATTGCTGTATGTGTTCTCTGACTACTGGTTTCATTTGGATTCCCCCTGATTCCTGTAATAATCCGATGAATATACTTTATATTCTATTATTCTGATTCATTGCTTTTTAATCTGATCGTTGTTTCTTTTCAATTACTGTTTCTTAATTCAATTAACGGCTAGTGGACAAATACTCCAGCAAGATCGTCTTCCCTACACTTCCCAATGGTACGGTAATCCGATCATTGTGCCCCAGTTCGATGCCCTGTGCAGCCTGAACGGCCCGCCCGGACTTCTCAATCGGGATTGCCCCAGTGGAACGGACAGCGAGCTTATCATTACGGCCTGGAGTAAACACGATCTGAGCTGACTCTGCCAGCTCCGGGGCCAATTGCAGCAATTGATGCAGTGTGAATTTTCCGCGGAAGCCCGTCAGCTTTTTGTACTGGGGATATGACTTCTCACCCGTATTGTCATCCTGAATCTCAACTACAAGCTGCCCGACAAAGCCCTTGCCTGACTTCTGCACATATTTCCAGAGGAAGTATGCGGCCGCAAGTACGATCAGCAGTCCAGCCCCCCCAAGGATTGCAGGCAGCAGCAAGCCAGCCCTGGACTCTTCAGCTGGAACCGTTGATGAGCCTGATCCCGGAGCTCCACTTACTCCAGAACCGTTGATGGTTATCGTCGCTGATTCACGGTAGAAGCTCTTCTCCTCTGCCCGTACAGTCAATTCATAGTCGTGGGCCTCTGGCAGCTGGAATTGTCCTGCAAAATGATCCCCTTCATTGTTAAGGTCAATGGAACTGTCCGCTCCTGTATTCACATCATGCACAAGCAGCTTGGCGGTCATATTCGCATACAGGCTTTGGTCCTGAAGTCGCTGGTTGTTGCTGCTCAGGAAGGTCTGAATGTCAATGCTGTCTCCTTTGGAGTAGCTCTGCGCAGGAATGTCCGCCAATGTGAGCTGCAGATCATAGTTGAATATCAGGTTAATATCAATTTGATCCTGCTTTACTCCTTTGATCTGCAGCGTCCAGTCTCCCTCCTCTGGCTTGAGCAGCTTCAATAAAGAATAGCTCTTCGACGATGAGAGCAGAATATCGTCTGCCGGTATTGTGCGGGTCTGACCACTTGGATCGATCAGGCGAGCATCGACTGGCTGCGATGAAGTAATCGAGATATTAGCCTCCATTACACTGTCATTGGGGACGTGAATCTTGACGTCCTGGTAATCACCGTTACCCGTGATTGAATCGACTGGCACGACATTCAGGTTGAGGTTACTCGCAAAAATCTGGCTTAGAATATCTGGCAGATCCTCAGCAGAGTCCGTAATAAATGACTTACCACCAGATTGCTCTGCAATATCGGCTAGTCGATCCTTGTTCAGCTTGCCATCGGCATTCAATCCAATCGTGTAGATGGGGATTCCTGCAGCTGTTGCCTCCGCGACTGCCTGCTTCATATCCTGATCGGCCTGAGTATCCGTTCTTCCCGTGCGGGGATTGAAATCATTGTTACCGTCAGCCAGCAGAACAATCATCGGCGCATGCCCTGGCTCGGCACCATCCTTGAGCAGCTGCATCGCTTCACGAACACCTACAGAAGTATCTGTATATGCTCCACGGTTCAGACCGTCTATGAAGCTCTTCAGCTCCTCCTTGTCCTCCTGCGATTGAATTGTTAACAGCGCCTTCTCACGCTGGATAACATCGGTATAGGAGACGATGCCCACCTTGTCCCCACCCGTCGATAGCATGTCTACGAACATCTTCATCGCTTCGTTTCCAATCTTCTCCGGATCACTGGTGTTCATGGAATTGCTCACATCCACGACCAGCACTGCGTCAACGCGGGAGGCCGAGCTTGAATTCGCTGCTCGTGCAGGTTGGGCTATGAGGCCAGTTAGCAGAAGCACTACCATCCAGGCAGCCATCAGACTCCATATCGTATGTTTCATTTTTTCTCTCATGACTTGTTCCCCTTCACTTGTAGAACTTTGATACGTCCTCTAAGATGTACTCTATTGGTCTTCCATTAAATCTTTCTGAAAATGTGATGAAAAAATGCTGAAATATCTAAAATAGAGGTCCGCCTTTTGTTACAGGAGGCAACAGCGAATTTTACCAATATCCTGCAACAATGATATAATTATACCCTGATAAGTGCAAACATCTATGAATATTCTGTCATAAAATTGGAAAAGAAAGAGGACCCATATGATCTCATACGGATGTATCGCGATAATGTTTCTTTTTGTCGTCGCGAAAATCATAACTTACTATTTACATAAGAGACGTGCACCATCTTACGAGCAGATTGACAAAGAGCTGCTTACCGCTTTGAACAGCAGGAATGAACGCTATGAATAAACACAAGCAGCCTGTGCAGTTCAGGCCATTTCAGCGCGCAAGATATGCATACGATAAGCTTAAGGTCTGTCGGCGCTGCGACAGCGTTACTGCCTTGCCACGAGAAGCCTGTGCTTCATGTGGACGCCGTCGACTCGTTCATTTCATGGTCGTAGCTAACAGCAAGACGAACTGGTACTACCGGCGGGATCTGATATTCGCATTACTGTTGCTCGCTGCAGCGGTCTTTCTTGCCCCCGACTCCCTTAGTCGCGTCCTGTTCCTTGCAGGAGGCATCATCATGCTCCTCATCTTGTGGAGCTTGCAGCGTAAGCTGTATCCCTGGGAGCTGAAGCGACAGCTCCGGCGTACCTTCAAGCATCGTATCCAGTCCATTGAAGAAGGACTTGCCTATGATCGGGAGGAAGCTGCCAGCATCAGACCGGATGACGAACAGCGTGCTTACGAAATGCTTCGTGAAATCGCTGTGCTGAAGCGTGATGATCGCATTCGTCTTCAGCAGCTTGCCTTGCTGCAATCCTTTATTCTCCGCAAGGATATGGATCTCGAACTTGACTCACTGCTGCTAAGAAGCTTCGATCCGGTCCTGGTCGATTATATTGGCGAGATCGCAAAAATCAAACGGGAGCTGATCCGAAGCCGAACCTTGCTCTATGTAACCTTCTATGAGAGAAGAATATTGGAGCTTCCTGGTGGACGCGCTGTCCTGGTAGCAGTAGCCGCTGCAGCTGTAGGCAAGAAGAAATTTGTTGCTGAGCATGCAGACTTCATCTGTCGTTATGCAGCAGACCTCCCCGAGGATCGCTTCAAGCGTCTTCATCGGATCATAACGAGCAATCGCTCGACTCCTTTCGGTGACCTTATGGATGAGGTGGTTCGGATCCACAAGCTGAGGAGCTATTGATTGGGATATCATGATAGCTCCTATATATCTCCTGTAGCAGCTGGAACCCCCTTTTAATAAAGACGTCACAGGCAAGCCTCACCCCTGCAAAGTTCACCTATCCCCCATATCAAGATTACAAAGAACCCGGTTCATCAAGGAGATTCCTTGATGAACCGGGTTCTTTTTTTGTCCTGTGAAGACAATCTCTATCGATTATGGAGAATAAAACCTGTATTCCGGCACACCCTAACACCATCAACATCATTTCTATCTTTCAGATGGGAGGGTGCTCTTACATTATGAATAAATCGAACCTGCTGCTGCAAGAGGTGCTTTCCAATCTCCAAGGCTGCTCGGATCTCATTATCCAGCCCTTCCAATTAGGTAGCCTGCCTTGCAAATTGCTATACATCGCCTCCATAACGAATACGCAGCTACTCAGAGAAGCTGTAACCAAGCCGCTGCTGGAGGAAGCAACCCGTCTGCAGACAGACGAGCAGCTTTTGAACCGCATCCAGGATGAGGCTTTCTTCACCATATCTAATAAGACAGCTTCCACAGCCAAAGACGTGACCGATGCGATTGTAGCTGGTGAAGCTGCATTATATGTAGCTGGACAGCCACACATGCGCTTGTTCGAGCTGAAGCAGTATCAGAGTAGATCCGTACCTGAATCCACTAACGAAGTTGTCGTTATTGGACCCCAGCAGGCTTTTGTAGAGGATATTCAGGTGAATATGTCACTGCTGCGTCATATCATCAAGCACCCCAAGCTCAAGACTGTAAAGTATGAGATTGGACGTTACACACGAACGACGATTTATTTGACCTACATTGAAGGACTGTGCAAGCCAGAGGTGCTGAAGGAAATTACCGAGAAAATGGATTCCTTCGATATGGATAGTGTGCTTAGCATCAATTACTTGGCCGAATACATGGCTGGCACCCCGTACTCCCCTTTCCCGCAGAGTCAGTTCTCAGAACGCCCGGATTCTGTTGCTTCCGCCCTTATGGAAGGCAGGGTTGCCATTTTGCAGGATGGTACTCCTTTTACGCTGCTTCTGCCTACGACTTTTTTCGCCATGATGCAGTCTGCCGAGGACTACTACCAGGGCTTCTATCCTGCCTCCTGGATTCGACTAGTCCGGCTCCTGTTCTCCATCATGTCCTTGCTCTTGCCTTCGATGTATGTAGCTATGACGACCTTCCATCCGGAAATCATACCGACAAGCCTCCTGCTTACAATCGCAAGTGCACGGGAGAATATTCCTTTTCCAGCTCTCATTGAGGCCTTGATCATGGAACTCACCTTTGAAGGGCTGCGGGAGGCCGGTATACGGATTCCCAAGCCGCTCGGACAGACTGTATCGATTATCGGCGGGATTGTCATTGGTCAAGCCGCTGTACAGGCGGGGATCGTATCCGCCCCTATGGTCATCGTCGTGTCTATTACAGGGATTGCATCCTTCATTATCCCTCACTTTGAACTTAGCCTGACACTGCGTCTGCTGCGCTTTCCGATCCTGATCCTCGGGGGAACGCTTGGACTAATCGGCATTGTGATGTCACTATTCATTACCTACTGGTACATGGTGAATCTTCGGTCATTTGGCATACCTTATATGCAGCCGCTTGCCCCCTTCGTGTTTCAGGATCTTAAGGATACGCTCTTGCGGGTACCCTGGTTCGATATGAAGCGACGGCCAAGCTCGTTTACGAATACCAATCAATTGAAAAGGCGGAGCTCCAAATGAACCCCTTAGTCTTTGTTCGCTCACTTCTGATGGTCACTCTTCTGTTCATGTGCAGTCTCCTCACGGGGTGCTCCTCCAAGGTAGAGATCAACGAACGAGCTTTTGTGAGCTCTATCTATGTGGACAAAGCTGAGAAACCAGGCGAGGTTGAGCTCACGATTAGCGTCCCGCTTCCGAACCGCATGGCTGGTGAGAACACTGGTGGTGGTGGAGGCGGAGGCCGACCGTATGCCGTGTTCACCAAGACGGGCACATCTCTTACGGATGCTGCCGAGAAGCTGCAGACGGATCTGACCCGAAAGCTGTCCTGGGGACATGCACGAGTAGTTGTCTTCGGTCGTGAATACGCACAGGCTGGAATCGGAGATACGATTGAGTGGCTTTTCAGAGAACCGTTATTTCACATTAACAGCTATATTTTTGTAGCACCAGGTAAAGCAAAAGATATCACGTCGCTAACCCCTGTGGCGGAGACGACTCCGGGTGAGGTCCTACGAGAATTTGCCAACCAACGCAATCTGCTGCAGACCCAGATACGGGATGTGCTGATGGCTGAGGCTGACAATCAAGGCTTTGTCGTCTCCTTGCTGAATATGCAGAACGAAAAGATGATTAGTGAAAATAATGAAAACATGAATTGGGTAGGTCTGCAGGGTGCGGCCATGTTCAAGAACATGAAGATGGTTGGGGAGCTGGATCTGGATGAAGCTCGTGTTATCGCCTGGACAAGAAATAATCTCAAAACAGCCTCCATTACCATTGTGAATAAGAAGGAAAAGGCAAGTGTCTCTCTGTACGCGATCAAAAGCGATCTAAAAGCTCATATGTCGCAAGGAAAGCCGGTATTTAGCATCCACCTTTCGGCCAAGGGTCAGCTCCGTAGTATTTATCCACCGCATAAGGCCGAAGAGATCAGACGAATTCAGCAGATTGAGAAGGAGCTTGAAACTCATGTAAATGATCTGCTATTGTCCGCGCTTCATAAGGCCCGAGCCCATGAAGCCGACATAATAATGTCAGGCTATCGACTGGAGTGGAAATATCCCCATATTTGGGACAAGCTGCGGCCCCATTGGGCACAGCATTTCAAGGAAGACATACAGTTCAAGGTTATATCCGATATTAGCATTCAATACTTCGGGTCAGAGTTCCGTACCTAGCCTGAATTGCCAACAGGGAGGATGAAATGGATGATCGTTATCCTGCTATATTCGGCGCTCGCATTAATGGAATGGAAGTTTATCGACAAACGGGACAAAAAGGACCACTACATGTTCATCATCCTGTTCTGTCTGTTTGTAATCTGGTGCGGTATGGCCAACTATGTGGATAAATGGCCACAGCCTAACAGCATCATCATGATGCTATTAGGCTGGATCGACGTACTCCTCAAATAAGGTGGGAGATCTATGAAAGTTAACAATTGGCAGATCTATCGTTTTGCGTTCGTGTACCTTTACTCACAAAATGTTGCATTTCTACTGCCCAGGTTATTTGGAATGAGCAACTACTATGGCTGGATCGCCCTGCTCGGGGGATATACAATATCCGGCTTCTTCCTGCTCCTTACCGTTAAGCTCGGGAGACTATATCCAGATAAGCCATTTCAGGAATTCGGCGCTCGTATTATTGGCAAATGGCCGCATAAGGCTGTGCTTGCCTTCATCACCTTATACACCCTGGCACTTATCGGTATAGATGTGGAGAATTTTATCGTATTTCTTCACTCGATGTACATGCCGGATACACCAGTCTGGATTACCATAATGCTCACTGTACTATGTATTTCGTTAGCTGGACGCTCAGGGCTACTTACGATTGTATACATGGCTGAGGGCATTTTCCTTCTGCAATTGTTTACGACGGCTACTACCGTTCCTCCGACGATCAGTCAGGGGAATTATGATGTCCTAGTATCCATGATCACCAACCATGACTGGAAGCAAATAATAGTTCATTCCAGTATGACCGTGGCTTGGTTCACGGAATGGATCGTTATGCTTTTTCTGGTGCCGACATATAGCTTCAATCGCAGAACGATGCGGTATTTGTTCTTTGCCGGATTTACGGTGGTGCTGCTGGTGATAATGTACTGGATGATTTGCCTCATAAATTTTGGGCCATATTTATCCGCACAGCTACGTTATCCCTTGCTTGAGCTGATCAGATATGTAAGATTCGGGGATTTTCTGGACAATCTCGACCCAGTGCTCATTTCCGTCTGGTCTACAACGATGTTCATTCGAAGCTCCTTCTTAATGTATGTGTGCTCCAACTGCGTCAAAGAGATCTTCAATATCAACAAGCGTCGTATGCTTACCTTCATGATCGGAGGCACCGTAGCCATCACCGCTCTCCAGTATTCACGAGATCCGTCCAGTTATGAAATGGCACTTCGCTCGTATGCTCTGTACTTCAATGCGATCATTATCAATGCATTGCCACTACTGTATCTGCTCGTGCACCGTATCCGGTTCGGGAGACAGCAGCCTGAGGAGAACGGTACGTCAGCCGACCAGCATAACAAAACGGCCTGAGTCTTGATGTGACATCAAGTCCAGGCCGTTCTTCATGAGTATAACTCGCTGATACATCCTGCATATCCCCCATCACTACCCATCAACTACCCGTCAGCTTCACTATCGGCCACCTATACCCTAACAGACTGCTTTACACAAATGATCATCATTGTTCATTTAATTCAGCAATAGATTCAGCTTTTTCACTACTTGCTACTATAATCACAACCAGGACAATCCCCGCTATTACGGTAGTTAACATACGTATACCTCTCTCCTCAGAACAGATGTATTCCAATTCTTACGAGATTGTATGCATAGGAATCAGATGTATGTTATTCTCCCCGGAAATCTCCTTCGTAAACTTTATAAAAGAAAAAGACACCTCATATCAGGAGGTGCCTTCTGTTAAAGTTATGAAATTAGTCCAAAAAGGAACTTAGTGCGTTGCGATCTGCACTGCCTGTATTTTGAATAGCTGGCCCCTTAGAACCCTCTAAACCAAGACGCTCACTCATCTTCGCATTCAAAGCGGTCATCTTGGTTGTATAGTCATTACAGCTCTCAATGATACGACGGTTGGACTGCTCTGACGAATCCAATGCAGACATCAGATCGCCAATTGCCTGATTGACAGCTTCAATAGACATAGCTGGTTTGGACATCAGCTCGTTTGTACGCTCTGTGGTTGTGCGCAGCAATCTTGCATTTTCCTTAAACTGATCTTCAATAGTCTTGTTTGTGGCTTCGACTGCAGAGATGACCTTCTCCTGATCGTTCAAGGCCATAGCAATCATAGCAGATACTGTGATCAGGTTCGCTGTCTTATCAATCGCATTGTTCACAGAGTCGATCAGCTTGTCATTGTTATCATTAATGATATCTGTTGCAGCAATCGCTTGATTATATAGCATAATCATCTCGGTCATTGATTGAATGCGGCTCACCACCTTACGTAGTCCGCGTTCAAGATGGGGCTTCCGGTTCTCATTCTCTTGCTTGGCAATCTCAGCCTCGAACAGTGTCTTCAATTCGTTGCCGAAGGCAATCTTCGTCTGCAAATTATAAATCTCTTGAATGGAAGACCGCTTCAATTGACGCATATTCACAATGTTTTCTTGGAGATTATCCTTGCCATCCCGCAGGGCGTTAATGATGCTATCAATATTCTTACGCACTGATTGATAGCGATATACATAATTTTTAAGTGGGCTCTTGCGCAGAAGACGTCCGAATAAGCTGACATTTTTGCTTTGCTGAAGACTTTCACATTCGTCCCGTAGCTTCAGAATCATGTTGGATACTTCAGCGCGATTGCCGGACATCAGATCATTTACAGGACGGTCCAGTTGTTTCAGCGTCATTCCAGCACGCTCCTGGGTCTTGATGCCTAGACTTCCAATATCGTCCATCAGTGTATCTAGCTGAAACACATCACTTTGAGATACGCGCTGAATGAGTTGCGCCGCCTCCTGAGAAACTCGCTGCTCATCCTCTTGCTTTAATTGAATCCAATCCGTAGCCATCTCTATTCCTCCTATAATTCCGAGCTATTGTATCGCTGGTGAATGAGCTCCGCCTTACTTTGCAGCTCGATAAGGTCCTTATGCTCAATCGTAGACACGATTTCGGTAATCTTCGCATCTACATCCCTCAGACCATTAAGCAGTGTTCGCCGATTAGTCCGTTTAGCATCACCGCTAAGACGAAGGAACGGATTTATCAAGCTGTTCAAATCCTTGAGAATCAGCCTTCGTACCGTATGATTGACATCGCCGTTGTTCAAGGCATGCAAATCCGGTATGACACGCTGCAGCCGGGCAAACAGAGACAAAGACTTCTCCACAATCTCATTATCCAGCTCATTTTTTCTACCCTCGGAGATAACCATATCCTCAAGAACTTCAAGATAAGCAATAACAGGTCCAAATACAGGATCTTGCTCCGTTAGTGCATCCGGACGACTCATCTCCGGCGATTGCTGCGATTGTTGCTGTTGATTTTGTCGCTGATCTCCAATAGAGCTCTCACCAGAATGATATGAACCATCGAGATCGCTAGAGCTACCTGCACGGGGTGGCTGCATGTCCATACCGGCTTGCTCTTGTCTCAGACGTGACTCTCGACGCTGATTAGCATCTCTAGGCTCTGCCAGAGGTGCCCTCGTCGACGAAGGAATCATACTTCCTACCAAGGTAGCCAACGCCGGTATTGCCCAGGACACAAACTCAGGCATGAGAGGGCTGCTGATCGCCGCGACAACATACCCGATTAGAGCTCCCCATAAGATTTTAGTAGTTCTTAACATAGCTTGTCCTCCTGACTCTTACAACACCTAGAAGGGTAAACAACCGCTCTCCATAGCCATTCCTTACGCTAACAGATGTCTCACCCCGAAGTGTGTACTATCTGATATCTTAAGAAAACATGCAGAAGGTGTCAATCTATGGAAAGCTCACACCCATCGTCGGATATTCAAACTATGAATCCGCCGCATGCCCTCGCACCTTCCCGGCATCGATCACCAGTGGCTGTTCAACATGGCTCGCAAGGATGCCATACTGCGGCTGCAATTCACCCACACCCAGTCCAAGGGCAAGCCGGACGGCCAGATAAGGAAAGTTAATGCCCGACAGGCAGGAGGTGTGCAGGCCTCCCGACATACGCGGATTAATCTCCAGTAGCTTAGGAACTCCACTGTTATACTTCATCTGAATATTGAAGTTGTAGGGAATACGATAGGCTGCTGCAACATCGGCTGCAATCTGTAATAGCTCCGTATTCTCTTCTAACAAGCGAAGACGACCGCCTGCCTTGCGTCGTGGAACCGCAGCAAGCAGCTGCCCTTCCCTGTCTGCAAGACAATCAATGCTATATTCGTATCCTTCCAGCAACTCCATGACCATAATATTCTGGAATGACTCTACCGAAGAAAAGGCAAGATATGCGTCCTCATAGCTTATTCGGTTCTGGGCATGTCCGAATAGCTCCTGTAGTGGATTTCGACTGTTATCTATGACACGGAAGCCCATCCCACCCTCTCCGTTGCAGGGCTTGAAGCACACTTTAAATCCCTGATCAACCAGTGCTTCGTACGCTTTGGAGAACTGATCTGCATTACTAACAGCATAGTATTCAGGAATCTGCATGATCCCCAGCTCTCTGACTGATTGGTAAAAGCGATCCTTTTCCATAAGCTGTTCCAGCAATTCTGTATCGCTTAGTACCATGACCCTCGTACCATTCGTTTCGAAGAGATGAATATTTCTACTAATATCAAGCATATTCCAACGGGGAATAAAGACATCAATCTGGTGACGAGAGCAAAAATCCAGACAGAATTCAACATACTCCATCCCTGTCACTTTAGGCTCCTGCTCTGCATGATCACAGCCCTGAAGCGCCATATTCGCCGGATCGGAATGGGTGCCATAGATCTCAAATTGCATGCCATCCTCATTATTCCGAATCAGATTCATATAATGGTAGGCAACGGAGAACCAGCGGTTAAAATAAATTCGCACTTTATTCATGAAGCGGCCTCCCCTGTCAATGCTTGATAAGTAGTTCGCACGTAGTCCAAGATCTCATTGGCTGCGAACACACCAGACTGCTCGGTGAAGACATAGGGCACAAGTTCAGGATTACGTTGCTGTTCCCGATACAATTCACCATGCCTGGGAGCAATCGCGTAGTCCGCCCCATCCAGCAAGCAACGATCCAGCAGCGAATCGCCCGATGCCAGCACCGCTTCAGCACCTACAAGCTGGCGTATATGTTCAACTGCATTATGCTTGTTCACCGCTGACGGAACCAGATACAGCTTGCGACCCTGGATGGACGCCTCCCAGCCAAGAGAATCAAGCTGGCCAATGGTGTCCATTACTGCCTCTAGTGGCATGTTATCGCGCTGGATCACATAAGCGAAGAAGAGCTCATCACACAGTCGTCCTCCAATGACCCATTCATCACTCATCACCGGCTTGAATAAACGCATCACTTCATCAGGGGCTGCTGCGTTCTTCGAGAGCTGTGCGCGAATTCGTTCATTCCAGGAGGCCTCCACTTGACCATCTATGAGTATATTCCCCCCATTACTAGTGATCGCATATGCGGGTATAAACTCCTGCTGAAAAATTCGAATACGTTGATATTGCTCCACTGTACGGGTTGTAACAGGAACAAAAGTAATCTGCCGGGATATTAGCTGCAGCTCCTGTAACGCCGACTCTGACATATAAGCCGACAGCTTCCCGTCAATCCATTCCACAGGCACAAGACCCTCGCTCCCCTCAGGAACACCCATCGAGCGACGAGAATAGATCAACGTCTGATCAAGATCACTGGCAAAAATCATTCTCCTCCCCCCTTAACAGAGCGGATGATGCCGCAGCAGGAATACGTCAAGCCTGGGAATACTTCCACGGGCACTCCTCGTTCCTTGGCAAGCAGCCTAATATGCTCCAAGTGTGGATTATCCGGGTGATTCACGAGGATTTTCCACGGAATGCGTCTAAGCAATACTCTGGTGGTCTCACCAATCCCCGGCTTCACCAGATTGATATCCTGGATACTAAATGCCCGCTGGATCGCTTCAATATCCTTCTTTCCTTGCCAGGTGACTTCAGGTGGATGGTGTAGCAGCTCCTTCGCTTGCTGCGATGCAGCGGCTGCAACATCAGAGAAGCAGTCCGATATTGTATCTACGAAAAGCTGTGACAGATCCGAGCCTTCCCATTCCTTATACCATTTGGCACCATGGAAATCATCAGCTCCAATTAGATCGTCGCGCAGTACGGTACGGCTCATTAATCCAGAGACTGTGGAGTTCAGACATGCACTTGGTATCAAATAGTCTTCGCGGGTACCGTAAGTTGACGAGCATTGTCCCGGATCAGCCAGTACAGCCAAATCATCATCTAGCCTCACGCCATAGCGCTGCTCAAAATCACGGCAGGCCTCGATGAGCACCTGGCGAATGGCTCCTTTGCCTGTCCAGCCGTCAATGAATTGAAGCTTTGCATCCAGTCCATGCTGCTGCAAGATATATAGGATCGCATTTTGGTCAATGCCTTTGCCCCGGATGATGGAGATACTATAATGGGGAAGATCTGCACCATACTTCATTTTGATAAAGCGCTTCACCAAAATACCAATCGGTGTTCCGGCACGAGCCAGTGATACCAGAATCGCCTGTGGCCCCTTCTTGTGCATGATGCATTCGGCTACCGTAGCAGCTGCCAAAGCAACCTTAGTAGCTGATTGTGCAAGGGTCTGGTGGAACAGCTCTATATATTCATCCGTGGGGTGGTACTCCACAGGCAGCATCTCCGAATAATGCACACCCGACTGAATGGCATATTCACGCTCACCGGTCTCTTTTTCCAAATTGACGTTACTCAGGTCCTTTAACAGAAATACAGCATCAGACGGATCATAGCTTCCCATAGGCTCAGGCGGCTTCACCTTACGCTGCATTAGCTGTTCAATCGTTGATAGATTCATGCTCAACTTCCCCCTACTCTGGAGCACCGCAGTACACAACATGTATTTGATTGCATCCGAGACGTGACAGTACATCCATCATCGACTGCATGGACTCTTCAGGCCATCGCCTCTCCAGCAGTACGAATATTTCGTCATATTGTCCTGGCTGTACATTGTAAATATAATGAGTCACGGACAGGTCCTCTGGTGAAGCGTAGTCATAACCGGCTACGACAGCATATCCTGGGCGGTCTACCGTGTAGATCGGACTGCGCGTAGTGGACTGGTAGTGGACTCCTTCTCCCATCTCTGCGGCAATTCGCATCGGGATGTACATGAATTCCCCGGTCCCCATGACAAGGGTACGCTTTCCGGTACGACCGTTTCGCAGTGTCGAAGCCATCTTCGAAATACCAGCGCTCAGGCTGGCATTGTGGGAAGAGTGCAGCCCGAATCTACCGCTATAACGGAGATAAGGACTGGAGCAACGTCGCCCCTGTGCATCAGAGGATTCTACGTATAGAGCTTCTAGATGGTCTGCGACATACCAAGAATTCAACTGAACTGTCGGACGAAGCTCTTGGTCCTTCACAGAGGTTTCAAGAATGGGCTCTCCTTGAATATGAATTCTACCCTTCAGAAGGCTAAGGGGGGTAATCACAATGCCCAATTCTGCTTCCAACGCCTCAAATCGATGCTCATTTTCCTCTGTACGCCAGTCAAGCAAGGAGGCGATATAGTATTGCTTACGCGGAAAATTCCGCTGAATATCCCGAATGATATTCAACGTCGTATTGCCTGTTGTAATCTCATCATCTACCAGGACTAATGGAGTAGAGCCCTCTAGCGCCTCCCTCTCCAACGCATAACAACGATGTGCAGTAGCATGGGAATGCTCTTCTTCAAATTGAATATCTGGAGTGATGTCTGAGAGCTGCTCTCTCGTGGAATGAATGTACGTAGCCTGATCTGCGAATGCACCATACATGCTGTGCCCTAGCGCAGTTGCCGTTTCGGCAAAGCCGACAAAACTGATCTGCTCTGTCAATACCAGGTTCGCAGACATTAAGTATTCATAAGCCTGACGGGCATACGACGGCTCACTAAGCCCTTGTACAATATGTTTCTTCCACTCTGGAATACGCTCATCCTCCCCTGCCCGTTGCTCATAAAGTAAGACGGCAAGAGCAGCTCCGCTTAATAGAGAGGTATATGGGTTGACGGCAATATGCTTGCCTAGCAGCTTGCTTACAAAAAGAAACGAGCGCTTCTTGTTCAGTCTGGCCGCCATGGAGAATAGACAATTCAAAGGGAGTTGTAAAGGATTATGCGTGGCTTCAACAGTAACTTTAAATGTGTCCAGAATAGGAAACGTAAGTGTGCTCATGCTGTGGCAAGAGTCCGACATAGTGTTGATGTTCATGTAACACCCCATATATTTGTGATCGGATCAAGATGCGGCGGGCCCAGTTCAAATGCGGCTTAATCTCGTTCATCTTATTCGTGTAGACACTCTTGAATACACCAAGCGAGCCATTATCGCGGCTAATAATCTCTTGGGCATCCAAATATTCTTCATGTGTGACCACATACATGGCTTGCACTGGCTTGATGTGCGAAGGATGAATAATCGTTTTGCCAATGATGCCATTCTCCTTGTCCATCATGACCTCGCGCATCAGTCCATCCATCGAGCTGTTAATATACTTCATTCGCAAGCTTCGCCCTGGTCTGCCGAGCGTCTCCTCGAATGGTGTCTGCCGTAGTTGTGGCTTGAAGACCCGCTCGCGCTGGCTGAAATACTCCCAGACAGGCCCGGATATGACATAGCCTCCATCGGCACGACCATACAAATTGATAATATCGGCAATACAATCACGAATCGCCGCTACATCGTAGATGGTAATCTCGGGACTGCGCCGAAGTCCAAACAGACTAGAGAAATCTGTAGCCCCAATTCGTACATTTAGCACATACTCGGCATGGTCATCAATGACCTGCTTCAGATACTGCAAAGTATCCCAGCGCGTCTCACGATAAATAATTTCTGCGGTTTCCAGAATTGGCATCGCATACAGCGTTGGAAATTCCGAGGATCTCTGCCGGTTATATTCAAGAATGAGATTCATGTACGACTTCGCATTATGGAGCCCGAACTTGGGCAGTGCGATTCCAGTAAGCAGACTGACGCGCTCACCCAGTTGTACCAGAAGCCGCTCAAGCTGCTCCGGAGTCCTGACCCGAGCGAAGATCAGAGGCAATTTGTCATGCGCAAGTCTTCCCGTGCCTAACGCCTCTTTCAGACCATCCAGATGCTGCTCAAGGCATCGTTCCGCCAGTTCAACCTGTCCATCGCCTATAGCATCCTCCAGATCCATTACAATGCTTGTTAGGCCTTCGTATTTGCCGCTCACAATCTCTTCAACGATATGCGGGCGTGTTGCCGGCATGTATAAAGCAGCCCCAACGGTGTATGCCAGGGTGTCCTTGCAGGTCCAACGGTCAAATGATTCAGGAGACATGTAAAATAGTGCCGCTTCTTCTTCAGCGTTCAAAAAGCTAAAGTATTTCAGGGGACTTCCCTCCTTCTTCCGCTGTGACTTAAAGACCTTGCTGATGTCTTCATTTAGAGAAACTGTTGGAGGAGATAAAAACCAATCCCCCCATAAAACGGAGGGATTGTTGTGTCTAATTTTAGCATTCTAGACCATTTGATTCGTGTATTGCATCCCTGCAACATACTCATCTGTGAAAGCCGTATTAAGCCTCGCCTTTGTTTTCGTTGTTGGCTTTTTTGCTCTTGTAGGTACTTAACAGCATCGCCCCCACAAAAACAGCAATCAGCAGTGAGAAGAAAGCAACATTTGGAATATGAACGCCAAATGCGCTTAGCATCATTTTACCGGAGATAATGGCGATCAGGATGAAGGCCGCCTTCTCCAGTTCCGGGAACTTCTCTATCAGGCGAAGGAATACTTGGGCCACACCACGCATCATAAGCACCCCGATGATACCTCCAAGGAAGAGAACCCAGATCTGCTCACTTACACCGAACGCAGCAATAACACTGTCAATACTGAAGGCAATGTCCATGAGTTCGACCATGAGCACTGTTCGCCAGAAAGAATATTGCTTACCTTCATGATTATCCTCACCACTTGACTTGAATAGCCCCTTGTAAGCAATGTACAGCAGGTACAGTGCTCCAATAACCTTAATTAGTGTGAACTTTACTAAGATTGTTCCGAGACCAATAGCAATGAAGCGGAAGATGTACGCGCCAAGAATACCGTAGAATAATGCGCGCTTTTGCTGTTCTTTTGGTAAATGTCGGACCATGACAGCCAGCACCAGTGCATTATCAGCCGACAACAGGCCCTCGAGAATGATCAGGGTACCAATGATTCCCCAACTAACAGGATCAGAAAGTGTAGCTACAATTTCGGACCAGGAGAAGAAGTGACCATAATTCTCGCCAATACTTCTAAAAAAGTCACTAAACATGAAAAGGCGGCCTCCGCTAATTCAAATTATTATTTACTACCGGCTGTCCAACGCATATTCCAACCATGAGCTCGATCCAATTGTTTATGACCAGGATAAAACTGGACAATCCGCTCAATGCTGAAAGTCTCGTTATTGACATTACGAAACATAGCAATGCCACACATCCCATGCGAGCTTCCATATTCGTTCATACGAACGATGATATCTGGACCATCTTTTTGATAAATGGTGACAATCCCATCAGCTTGAGACCAATTAGCAACTCCGTCATAGATATACGTGAACACAAGAATCCGTTTAATTTCGGAGATTTTGGCACCATTAATCCGGAGATTCTCACCTGTCTTGATCGATCCGGTTCGATCGTCACCATCAAGAGAGATATAGGGGAAGCGATTCAAAGAACCGAAGGATCTCCCAAGCGCTTGTACGACCCCTTTACTGCCATCCTTCATCTCATACAGACAGCCAAGATCCAGATCAACACCACTACTCCGTCCAAACAGCCCTCGGCTCGTCTGTTGGTTCCAATTCAGATTAATTAGAATCTCACCCAGTACCCCACTGGCATTTTTCTTCAGGTTAATGGAATCGCCCTTTTTCTTCAGCTCAATCTTGCTCAAATTAAGTTCAGACTTGGGCTGAGGAATAGGCGCCGAAGGGGGTATTGGAGCTGGAGGCACTGGAACAGGTGGAGGCGTAGATGAGGCAGAAAGACTACTGTCCACTTCCACACCGAAATTACCACACAACGCATTCAGCCCTCCTGCAAAGCCCGCTCCTACCGCATTGAATTTCCATTCACTGTTATAGCGGTAAAGCTCGCCGATGACAATCGCTGTCTCCACAGTCAAGCCACTGGCCAGATCGAATCTCAACACCTCTTGGCCCACCGTATCATCAACAAAGCTGATATACGCATTCTGAACCTGCCCAAAGCTCTGTCCTCGGGACTCTCCGTCATAAATAGTAAGACTAAAAGCAATCTTCTCAATGCGTACCGGAATCATGCCTAGATCGATATTAAATAACTTTTTGGCAGTTGTCCCTACTGCATCGCTATATGTGATAAATCCGGCGGTAGGCTGATTATAAAAGATAAAATCCTCATCCCCAGACACCTTTCCCCTGGCATCAAGCAAGAAGGCAGATGTGTCAAGGTCGAGCATCGAAGACGCGTCCCAGCCAATAGCGACGGTCAACCGCGCAAGTCCGGGATTGACCTTAGTCAGATCAGCCTTTTGGCCTTTTATAATAGTCACAGCCATCAGTAATCCACCTTTTCTATGTGTTCAATCCTATTGAGCATCTAGACCGTAATTTTTGCAAAGTGCAGCCAAGCCTCCGGAAAACCCGCTACCAATCGCTTGGAACTTCCAGTCTGCTCCTGAACGGTAAAATTCACAAAAGACCACTGCTGTCTCCGTAGAGAAATCTTCTCCCAGATCAAAGCGAAGCACTTCATTATCATTAGAAGCGTCCACAACACGTACAAATGCATTGGAAACCTGGCCGAAATTTTGAGCACGTGCCTCATATTCATATATAGTCACGGTAATTCCTATACGTTGGATATTCGCTGGCACTTTACTGAAGTCAACTATGATCTGCTCATCGTCGCCTTCTCCTTCACCAGTCCGGTTATCCCCTGTATGGCTTACAGAACCCGCTCCACCAGTTGGATTATTATAGAACACGAAATCCTCAATTCCTTTGGCCTTACCATCCTCATGTAGCAAAAATGCCGATGCGTCAAGGTCGAAATCTACGCCACCGCTGTATTTGTTGGTATCCCAACCTAGCCCAACCACAACACGCACAAGGCCAGGATTTGTTTTGGTCAAGTCGATTCGTTGCCCTTTGGCTAAACTGATTGTCATTCTTTAATTCCGCCTTTCCGTGATCATAAAGTAAGGCGTAAGCCTGTAACCGTGATGATCTGGATTATAAAAGCCCTTCTACTAACTAACGTTCCCCAGCCTAACAGGCCGGAGAACGTTAGTTCAACCCAACTTAATACTTATTACAGACCATAATCGCGAGTCAGACCAAGCAAGCCGTCCTTATATCCGCTGCCAATAGCATTGAATTTCCATTCTCCACCATGACGATACAGCTCTCCTACCACAACCCCAGTCTCGATGGAGAAATCTTCTCCAAGATCGAACCGGATAATTTCTTCATTGTTGGCATCATTGACAATACGAGCATACGCGCGTGAGACTTGTCCAAAATTCTGACTGCGCTCTTGCGCCTCATAGATGGTGATCGTAAATGCAATCTTCTCTACGTTGGCAGGCACGCCAAGCAGATCGACTTTGATTTGCTCATCATCGCCATCACCCTCACCTGTCCGGTTATCCCCCGTATGAACCACGGAGCCATTTTCATTTTGTGGATTGTTGTAGAAAATAAAGTTTTTCTCACCTTCCACTTTACCCGCAGCATTCGTGCAAAATACAGACACATCTAAGTCAAAATCCTTACCGCCATCATATTTATTCGTATCCCAGCCGAGACCAACAGTGATCTTGCTCAAGCCCGGATTCGTTTTTGTTAAATCTACTTTTTGTCCTTTGGATAGATTGATTGCCATGAAATTCTCACTCCGCTCTTTTATGTTCTAAAATGCTCGTCCAGCGACTTTCATGATAGATTAAATAGTTACGTATAACGACGGGCGAGCTCATTTATATGTACTGCATGAGCACCTTCACCAATAGCAGAGAATTTCCAATCATTGTTATGACGGTACAACTCTCCACAAATTAGAGCTGTCATTCCTCCGTAATTATCTGATAAGTTAAAGCGCACTAGCTCCTGAGAGTTTCCGCCATCCAAAATACGGATATAGGCTCGCTCAATCATTCCGAAATCCTGTTTACGATTCACACAATCGTAAATATTCACTACAATAAGAATTTTGTGTACATCAGCAGGGACATCTGAAAGGTTGATCATGATTTGCTCATCGTCACCTTCACCTTGACCTGTCAGATTGTCACCAGAGTGAATGACTGATCGGCACTGACTTTGCTTGTTATGAAAACAGACAAGGTTGGTATCCTTCGCAAGTCTTCCACTCTCATCCAGCAGCAAAGCAGAAGCGTCACAATCAATATTCGTCTGCTTCAATCTGCCAAAAAAGCCTTTTGGAGTGGCTGGGTCCCATCCAAGTCCAGCAATAACCTTCGTGAGATTTGCCTTTCCTTTGGTAAGATCAATCTTCTGACCTTTAACCAAACTAATTCCGGCCATGATATTCACCTCCTTTCACGAGTCTAGTGTCTATTAACTCAAGATTCGACATATCATGACTAAATCTCTCATTAACCAGATCCCTGTCAAAGGCATCTAAATCCTGGCTCAAACTTAAATATTCCGCCAGCTTGTTTTTTTGCAGATACGTGCCCTACAAGGAATGAAAAACCTTTGGAATCACAGTTAAATTATTCCTCTACTATACGCTTTTTTTTGTCATTTTTCTACATAGAATAGTAAACACAATAATAAAATTAAGAGAGAAGACATTGATAATGGCGAAAAATGTCGAACTTCCATATTTTTACGAATTCAAAAAATGCCCTGCATTATTTTCATAATAATGGTACAGGATTATGACAAAAAAACGCAGTCTTCAGGTACATCATAATCCTGAATCTGCGTTTAATTTCCAAATTCTATTCCTCGGCCGTCCCGGTTATAATTTCTGTCTCATGCTCTCGGCAGAAGGCTTCCAGCGCCTCTAGCTCGTCCTCTTCCAGATCATAGGCCAGATAGTTACCTGAGGTGCGCTCAAGTAGCTCATATTTCACGATGCCATTCGGACGCTGTTCTGCTCCGACGCCATAGATGACTCTAGCCGACAATCCGTTCTCCGAATATAGCTCATCCTCCTCGTCAACTTCCAGCTCCAGCACTACCTCATAGCGCTTACCCGGAATGATGCCGAACGGATCCCTGATTTCCTCGCTTGAAAAAGCTGTTATCGTTATCATCTAACCAGACTCCTCTGAATTCAATTTAGGCAAAGTGCCCCAGCAATGCAGCCACTTGTTGTTGAACATCCTCATGCTCCTTACGGCTACTAAGAATGGAGACAATCCCCTTATCTGTGTGACTGCGAATTAGACGTCCGATTCCCTGCCTGAGTCGCAGTAGCATATAAGGAAGCTCCACATCATGCAGCGCACTGGAAGCATCTCTCCGCTTCGCATTGAATACCGGATCAGCTGGCGGGAACGGTAGATCCCAGATGATGACATGCGACAGCGCCGGTCCTGGGATATCCAGCCCTTCCCATAGCGAGACCGCACAGAGCACGCTGCTTTCATCTTGCTGGAAGCGGGAGATCAGATGGCTGATCTCAGCTGTTCCTTCATACAGCATCGTATACTGACAATTAGCTACTTCCCCATACTGACTGCTTTGGAAGTTATCAAGCTCTTCTCGCGACGGGAATAATACGAGTGCTTTCCCACCACTAGCTTCCAGTAGTTCAAGTACCTTCTGTGACTTTTGTTCCTCTGGCTCCTGGTACAGTGCTGTACGCATTTGCTCCGTATAATGATAGGGGGACGGTACAGTAAAGGACAGATAATCCTCCAGACCAAGGCTGTCTGCCATGTACTGGAAGGAATCTTGGGCGGATAGGGTTGCTGAGGAGAACACGATCGGCATCTTTTTGGAGAAGACACGCTCACGCAAAATCTCCTTTACTCCCTTTGGCATCATGACAAGTGTTAACCCATCCTGGTCTTCCCTAAGCCAAGTAATGAACTGACCAGGCTGCCTGAACAATGCTAATGCCGTCTGCAGCATCTCCAGATGCTCCTCTACGATCCTTAGCTGATATTCATTAAGCGAGAACAGCCCATCCTCGAATACCAGTTCTTCCTCAATCGTAGATAACAGGGACGAGAAGCGCTGCAGCTCCACTTTCAAGCGGTCCGTCATATGAATCTCCCGACGTTCAGAGCCTGACACCGCCTGACTATTCCTTGTCAGTAGCTCAAACAAGCCCTCACTGCATTCAATAGCCTGATCGACCGCCATAGCCAGTGACTCTCGTACCTCTCCCTCCAAAAGACGAAGAATAATCTGTTCAAAAACACTATGCTTCAACGAATAAGTCAGTGCATTCTGCGCTGCTTGCTCCAGCAAATGCCCTTCATCAAAGACCACCGAGCTATGCTCCGGTAGAAGTGGTAGCTGTCCTTCACGCTTCTTGGATTCGTAGGTCCAGATATGCTCCATATAGAAATCATGGGAGCAGATAATCAAGTCCGTAGCCTTGCGGTAGTAATCCCGCGAGATGGTCTGACCACAGCGATGACGCTGAGCACATACCAGACAATCCTGGAACACATCCCAACTCAAGCGGCTCCATTCCTGATCGGATAGCTGCGGGTAATCCTTGCGATTACCATAAGGCGCGAAGGTCTGCATCGTTCCTGGAAGACTCACAAAGGCAGGAAGGCTCTCATAGATATCTTGGTAGCGCTCTTCCTCCATGCGAACTTGATCCAGCTTGTTCAAGCATATGAACTGCTCAGGCGATTTCCCCATGCGGGCATCAATCTGCAAATCCAGGTAACGTGCCAGCTTCGCAATATCCCCCTCAGGCTTCACCAGCTGTTCAATTAGCGATTCATCTGCACAAGCGATAATAGCTGGCTTTCGCGTATAACGTGCATAAGTGACAGCATACAGCAGGTAAGCGAGTGTCTTGCCGGTACCAACCCCAGCCTCTGCCAGAATGGTTTTTTTCTCTGCATAAGCCTTCTCCAATTGAAAGGCCATATAAATCTGCTCGTCTCTGACCTCGAAGCCAGCTTCGGGCAATACTTCATAAAAAACATCCGCAATCCAGTCGCTCGCTTGCTCCACGAACGGCCGGGACGGATCAAATGTAAACGGATATGTGATCAAGCTTACCTTAGCCTCCACTTTCTATTGAAATGACTTCGTCATTATACCCTAAGGGAGTGCCAGTGTGAAGCTTGCCCCTTCTAGAGATTGCTGATCAAATCCTGGAGCCGGATTTCCAGCTGCATTCGCTCCATCTTGAGCATCCAGATTTGCTCATTCCATAGCCTGCGCTCGCGCGCATTCGGCTCACTCCGAAGCCTGTTCATCATCTCGGCCAATCTCTCATTAATTGCATCGAATTGATCCCACAGCCGGTTGATCAATTCCTCTACTTCCTCTTGCTCATGCTCATCGTGCTCTCCATTATAATTATTGGCCATATCAGCAACAGGCTTGGTCATGCCAACCTCTTCCTTATGCATTGTAGATAAATGGCGCAGTATATGGATCAATTCCTGTTCCCATAGCTCGTCTCCAAGCTGCTGGGCGTAATTCAGAAGATCCAGATAATCATCCGTTGCCTGGCTTAAATGCTTCGAACGTGACATGGATGTAGACATAACGAATCTCTCCTTATTAGTTATGTATACCTATCACTTTACTATGAATTAATGAAATTGCAAGATACTACACTGCATTTCTAGCTTTATTTTACAATTTACATCCCATGGTATAGGTAGCAGCGCTTCTTCAAGTTCCATGTACCAAAAAAGCTGTCTGTATTTAGGAAGTCTGAAGTCTTCCCAATACACACAGCTCTCTGACTATAGAATATGTAACACTCGCTCTGATCCATTAAATTTTTCTTCTAGCCACTAGCAGCATTATGAATGAAATGAACACAATGGCAGTAGTCCACGCCCAAGCCATCGGCTGGTTGCCAGCATCGACAGCAACATAAATGGCTGTTGGCACCGTCTGCGTCTTCTCCGGGATATTACCGGCAATCATCAGCGTTGCTCCGAACTCGCCCAGCGAGCGGGCAAAGCCCAGAATAGCTGCGGTGAGCAACGAAGGATAAGTCATCGGCAGCGTGATATAGCGAAATACCTGCCATTCTCCAGCTCCTGCAGATCTCGCAGAATCCTCCAGCGAATGATCCACGGCATCAAACGCGGTCTTCATCGTCTGATATACCAGTGGGAACGCCACCACAATGGATGCCAGCACGGCCGCCCACCAGGAGAAGATAATTGGTGCATGGAGCAGCCATTCAATCCATTGCCCCAGCCAGCTTCGGCGTCCCAGCAAGACGAGAAGCAGAAAACCGACGACCGTAGGCGGTAGCACTAACGGAAGCATGAAGATCGTCTCCAGCACCAGCTTGCCACGCATGCGACTCCGACTCATCCAGCGGGCTGCCAACACGCCTAGGACAAGCACAATTACACAGGACAGTGATGCGACCCGAAGTGAAAGCAGTACCGGAGGCCAGAACTCCGTCCAATTCACAGCAGTCAACGATTACTCCGCCTTACGAAAGCCGTACTTTTCTAACACTTGAAGTGCAGGCTCAGTCTGTAAGTAGTCATAAAATTGACGAGCGTCTTCCTCATGACTGGTGGCAGCAACGATACCGAGTGGATAGGTGATTGGAGAATGAAGCTTGGAATCTACCGTCAACGAGATACTGGTGTCTGTAGTGGACAAAGCATCGGTCTTGTATACGAAGCCTGCATCTGCATTACCTGTGGCAACGTACTGCAGCACCTGGCGTACATCCTTCGCTTGTACAAGCTTAGGCTCCAGTTCATCCCACAGCTGTTGATTCGTTAATGCTTCCTTTGTATACTTTCCTGCTGGCACACTATCAGGAATACCAATCGCAATCTTCTTAATTGCATCTCCCTTTAAGTCATCCAGTGTCTTGATTTCTACTCCGTCCTTGGCCGGAACGACCAACACCAGATCATTCTCAAGCAGGGTCTTGTTGTCCTTCACCAAAGAACTCTCTACAAGTGCCTTCATATTAGAGGCAGAAGCTGAGATAAAGACATCTGCTGGAGCACCTTGCTCAATCTGACGCTGGAGGGCTCCCGAAGCACCAAAATTAAAGTTCAGCTTCGCGTTTGGATGCTCTCCCTCATAGCTAGTCTTAAGCTCATTCAGGGCATCCGTCAGGCTTGCCGCTGCAGAGATGGTCAGTTCTACCTGCTGCTGTGCGTCTGGTGTTACTGTACTGTCCGTACTACTCTTTGCCGTCTGAGCTGCCGGAGTTGTTGACTCTGTCGGAGCGGATGAATCGGTGCTCTGTGCCCCACAAGCAACCATCAGAAGCAGTGCGCATACAGTTAGCATACTGAACATAGTAGATTTGATTCGTTTCACAATTACATCCCCCGTTTAATCTTGTTTAGTTATAATTAGATATAACTTGTATAAATTCATAACCCATTATAGCCATGAAGGGAATCCTTGTAAACTATTAACGAGCTCTATTCATATCTTCTATGCGACATTCCTTGAACGTCAATATAGAGTTCAGCGTTTTCGATTTTTCGTAGCCCCTGCTGTATCAACTGTTTTGGTGTACAATGGATATGACATGGGATATGACATGCAAATGGGACATCACAGAATTGTCACATTCCTAATATTTATTAAATGGAGGTCTCTCATGAATTCTCCTGTATCGTATACAACAGAGGAAATCGCCAAACTGCTCAAAATATCAAAACTAACCGTCTATGATCTGATCAAAAAAGGAGAGCTCCCTTCCTATCGTGTAGGCAAGCAAATGCGTGTGGATGCCAGTGATCTTGAAGCATATAAGCAGCGTTCCAAGAGCCCATCCCTCAGACAAGAATCCTCAGCTCCAGCCATTTCTGTAACTATTCCGTCACAGGCACTGTATGCAGCCCAGCCACAGGATTCCAATACAGCAGTTATTACGGGTCAGGACATTAGCCTGGACATTCTTGCAAAGCATCTGGAGAGCCCGCAAATGTCCATTCGCCCCCTTCGCTCCTACGCCGGCAGTCTGGACAGCCTGATCGCCATGTATCAAGGCAAGGCCGATATTGTCAGCACCCACCTGTGGGATGGCGACAGTGGTGAGTATAATTTGCCCTATATTCGCAAAATTCTGAACGGCTTCTCCTATATTGTCGTTCGCCTCTTATCCCGACAAGCCGGGCTTTACGTCCAGAATGGTAACCCGCATCATTTGCAGGGATGGAAGGACCTCGCACAACCAGGGCTCCGTCTGGCAAATCGTGAGAAAGGTTCTGGGGCGCGCGTCCTGCTTGATGAGCAGCTTCGACTGCATCAGATCGACCGCACTGCCTTGCTCGGATATCAGGACGAATCTGCTCATCATATGGCTGTTGCAGGTAAAGTTGCTTCTGGCGAAGCCGATGTCGGCATCGGGATCGAAAAAGCTGCCAGCATTGTAGGCTCGGTACAGTTCATTCCACTTATTCAGGAGCAATATGACATCGTCATGCTTCGCACACCCGAGCGGCAGGAATGGATTGATCGTGTGCTGCAGGTTATTCATTCGGATAGCTTCCGGCGAGAATTGGGAGCGATTCAGGGCTATGACCTGTCCGAGTCGGGGAAAATTTTGCTGGAGATCTGATTGATATGGAGATTTTGATTTAAATGTTGGCGGTCGGAAGTCATTCCTAGGATATGCAAAATGCTCAATCAATAGATTGAGCATTTTCAAGATAGATCCGTTTCATTCCATCCCTGAATTGGGTTGGCGACTTTCCTGTCCAGCTCTTGAATTGCCTTGAGAAATACAGCGGATCGGAAAATCCGCAAGAAGCTGCCACCTGCTCTACGTTAAGGCTAGTGCTTAGCAGCTCCTTCGCCTTCTCCATACGGATTCGCTTGATATACTGCTTGGGAGATAGGCCAGTGACCTGCTTGAATACCTTGGTAAAATGTGTCCGATGGTAGCCAAGTGAGGCTGCCAAATTCCCGATACATACAGGCATCATATACTGTGTTTGAAACCATCTGATCGCCTGTTCCACTACGCGTTCCGATTCTGTCAGGATTCTTGCCGAAGATGGAAGTCTATCTGTGTTCAGACGAGCAAACTCCGCCAAGAGTACACGGAACCAGCCGCCAGTGTCTAGTTCAGTTGATACCTCCCCCGCTTGTTTAGCCAGACTCTGCTCAATATGTTCATATATGTAGGCCAAGCCATCTGAATCAGCACCTTTGATGACTGGATTTGCGACTGTAATGCCAACCTTTGTGAGCATTTCCAGTACAGATATGCCCTGGATAGCGATCCAGCGGTAGGACCAAGGCTCAGACCCGTCAGATACATAGCTGAACAGTCCGCCTGGAAAGATAACGAATGTATCGCCTTGGCCCACCCGGTATGATTCTCCCTCCCACTCAAAAATACCATGACCATGGTCTACACTGTGAAGCAGAACATAGTCGTGAACAGCTGGACCGATCCTGTGATAAGGATGGGGTCTGGCTGCACCGGCAAACATGACATTCAGCTCAGGGTTAGACAGGTATGGATTAATATGTACTCTGTGCTCGTAGTGTTCCGGAGTCTCCACACTTACTCCTCCTCTGCCTAATAATATGTAATAAATGACCATTCATACGACAAATGTCCATATGTTGATTGCAATGTTCCATGCCCATCAAATCATTTCGCCTTTATAGTAAAGGATGTAAAAAGCATTATCAATATTGGGGCACAAAACATTAAGGAGGCTGAAACATATGGATAAAATCGTGTTTTTGGGCGCTGGAAGCACTGTTTTTGCCAAAAATGTATTAGGGGACTGCCTGCTCACGCCGGCTTTGCAGGATTTTGAAATTTCCTTATTTGATATTAATCCAGAGCGTCTGCGTGATTCTGAAACTATGCTGAACAACATTCGTACTACCTCCGGGAGCAAGTGCAGGATTAAGGCGTACACGGACCGCAAGGAAGCATTGCGTGGAGCCAAGTATGCCATTAATGCCATTCAGGTTGGCGGGTATGATCCTTGTACAATTACAGATTTTGAAATTCCCAAGAAGTACGGGCTTCGCCAGACCATCGCAGATACCGTAGGAATCGGTGGGATCTTTCGTAATCTCCGAACTATCCCGGTTATGGAAGCGTTCGCAGAAGATATCCGGGAGGTCTGCCCTGATGTGTTGTTCATCAATTATACGAACCCTATGGCAGTCCTGACCAACTACATGAGTCGTCATGAAGGTATTAACACCGTTGGTTTGTGCCACAGTGTTCAAGTATGCGTACCGCATCTTTTTGAGTCTTTGGGAATGGACCCTGAGGGAGTCAGAACTCGCATTGCAGGTATCAATCATATGGCTTGGCTGCTGGAAGCCTCTCGTGACGGAGTGGACCTGTATCCTGAGATCAAAAAGAGGGCCATGGAGAAGCAAAAGGAAGCCAAGCACCATGACATGGTGAGATTCGAGCTCATGCTGAAATTTGGCTACTATGTGACGGAATCATCTGAACACAATGCAGAATACCACCCCTATTTTATAAAAAGAAATTATCCTGAGCTCATTGAGAAATTCAACATCCCCCTGGATGAATATCCGCGCCGTTGTATAGAGCAGATTGACAACTGGACTCGGATGAGGGAGGAGCTCGTTGGGAATGTGAATCTGGAGCACCAGCGCTCGCATGAATATGCGTCTTATATTTTTGAAGCGATGGAGACTAATATTCCTTTTAAGATCGGAGGGAATGTGCTAAATAACGGACTTATTACCAACCTTCCCAATGAAGCCTGTGTCGAGGTGCCCTGTCTTGTGGACAGAAGTGGTATTGCCCCAACATATATAGGTGATCTTCCGCCTCAGCTGGCAGCATTGAACCGGACGAATATCAATACTCAGCTCCTGACCATCGAAGCTGCCATAACCAAGCGCCGAGAGCATATCTATCATGCAGCCATGCTCGATCCACATACGGCTGCTGAGCTATCTATGGATGATATCGTTTCGCTATGTGATGATTTGATAGAAGCTCACGGTGAATGGCTGCCTGCTTATCATTAATTACATTCCTTGAGTAATAAAGTGATGTCAAACAGGCAGTTGCTTAAATGAAGACGGGCTACTAGAATGTCAATAGCCTGTAAATACAGCGAATGTTGCCTCGACACACAAGCCGCTGATCTCTCTCGATGAGGATCAGCGGCTTGTGCTATATCTATTATTTTTTCAACCTCAACAATACACTCTAGCCACACTAATCATATCGCTTTTCAGTTGCTCGTGATCAGCTATTTTGCATATATCTCTATTAGATCCTTAGCCCTCAAGTTTGTTCGTAGGTGTCTTGAGAGATTGGCCAGACTTCTCCAGATAGATATCTAGAAATGCCAGTATCCATTCTGATGAAGTTCCTTCATGTAAAATGTAAAAATCCACTAACCATTACAGGTCTCCACACTCATGAATCCGAACCCCATTAGTCTTACGTGCTTACCATGAGTACGCTTCTGGAGCTGGTCTGCCTGGTCCAGGGAAAATCTCGTTGAGCTGTGTCAGTACATCATCACTCAGCTCAACCTCCGTGATGCGGAGAGAATCCTCCAGCTGCTCCAGTGTTCTCGGGCCGATGATCGGTGCCGTCACTGCCGGATTCGTCAGTAGCCACGCCAAGGCGACTACATCCTCCTTCTCACCTAACTCACGGCATAATGCCCCGAACCGCTCAAGCTGCTCACGATGCTGTTCCAGCTTCTCCGTGGAGCGCGCGCTACGAGCGCCGGTCCCCGACAAAGCATTGCGTCCAAGTAAGCCTCCGGATAACGGGCTCCATGGAATAACTCCGAGTCCGAGTGACTGCGCAGCCGGAAGCACCTCTAACTCAGCCGAGCGCTGCAGTAGATTGTATAGATGCTGCTCAGAGACGAGTCCCAGGAAGTGTCTGGCCTTGGCTTCTGCCTGCGCTACCGCAATATGCCAACCAGCAAAGTTACTGGAGCCGATGTAGTCCACCGTCCCTTGCTGCACAAGGCCCTCGAACACACCCCACAGCTCGTCCCAAGAAACGTTGCGATCAATATGGTGCATCTGATATAACTCAATATGATCCGTCTGAAGTCGCTTCAGTGAGGCGTCCAGATGCCTTCTAATTTTGTACGCTGACAGGCCACGGTCTGCATTAGGACCGTCTACGTCATTTTGCATATCGCCATAGACCTTGGTAGCCAGCACCACCTTCTCACGACGGCCTCCACCCTGCTGGAACCAGCGGCCGATAATTTCTTCTGTCCAGCCTCTGCGGTCCCTTCCGTATACATTGGCTGTGTCAAAAAACTGAATGCCCGCATCCACAGCAGCATCCATAATCCGAAAGGCTTCCTTCTCCTCTGTCTCCGGTCCGAAATTCATCGTACCCAGACAAAGACGACTAACTTTAAGACCTGACTTTCCCAGATAGGTATATTGCATGCTTGCACAACCTCCTGATCTTTAGTTAGAATTACTGCTAACATTTCCTATTCTACCTAATTTTTCAGCCACATGAAAGGGGCCGTAGTTTGGAAGCTTCTCAGAAGAATAGCCTGACAAGAGTTAATTAGAGGAGCCTTACACCAAATTAATAATCCAGCCCTTTGAATGAGCTACTCTGCAAATCCCTCTCATATTCCTCGCTCAGCGTGGACATGATCACCAGTGACTCATACTGTCCATTCTAACATCAGGCGCGCCACTATAGACGATCTCTTAATACTTATCTACAATCGCTCCCAATACGGCTCCTCTCACATAGCTACTTCCATTCAAAGCCTGCAGCTCCTCGGCTGTTCCTGTCAGTACGACTCCGAGCAAGCGGACATCCGAAGCCACGGGAGCACTCTTGTCCTGTCTCAAATAGTCATAGATTTTGCGAAATTCCATATCCTCACGACCATCCTGCTGAAGCTGGCGCAAATTCTCTATGAATTGAGCGGGTGCTGGCTTCACAATACCCTCCCAATCGGGCCCATACCCGTATACCTGCCTACTTGATTCGGGGATACCATATTTCTGGACTCCCGACGGCCCCGTAATGAATTCCAGCTTCTCCCTCTGCTTCTGATCATACGTGTCCACCCAATACCACGCTTGTGTTAGACCTGATGGCAGCATATTGGCGACCTCCTCTGGCGTGTAAGCCTGATCAAAGGATATGGCCATCTCGACGAGCTTGTCAGGTGACATCTCTGCCAGAGCAGGCAGATCATTCAGTATCTTGTCGTTATAATTGACACCTGGAACGTAGAAGCTCATTTCCCGCTGCCCATTAAATGGATTATAGCTGCGATAATATTCGAACTGATTACTTTGCATATGCGGATCTGGCACACTAATGCTGTTCTGTCCATATGAAATGCCACGATAATCGTTACCGAGCGAGTATTCCAGCTTCTCCGTATTCCACGGTACAGGAACACCCTCGACTACTTTATAGCGATGGCTCTCCACCTGTAGAGTCAGCCATCCCCTTCGTACCTCACGGGAGGATTCGAAGAGATTGGCACCTTTGATTTGTAAAATGGCGTGCTCTCTCCATACTGCCTTTCCATCGATCCCATTCAGAAACTGCGAATTACCAATAATGGCAGCCAGACCAACCACTACAGTTACTACTATAGATATCGTAATATTGCGAAGCCACGTCATTCGCTTAGCTTTCTTGATTAAGCTCGTGAGTTCTTGATCATCTTGCTTATTCCAGGGAGCTGTCATCTTACCTTTCACCTCTGTACTTTTTTTGAAATTGCTTCCGTGCGCGAAACAAAGCAGACTTCACCTGATTCACCCTGATACCGAGCAAATCCGATATTTCCTGATAAGATAGCTCCAGCTCATACTTCATAATCAGAAGCTCCTTGTAGAGCGGCAACAATTCATTCAGTGCCAGCTCAATATCTTCAAGCCTTTCTTGCTGCAAGACAAACTCTTCCGGGTCCTCATCCATTGCGGGTAATTCCAGTTCATCCACTGGAAGCATAATTCGTTTGCGACGACGACATAAGTCATAATAGCCGTTGATAGCAACCCTATAGAGCCAGGCGCTCAGCTTGCGTTCATCAATAGAATCCAGATACAGCAATGCCTTATACACCGTATCCTGAACTACATCCTCCGCGTCGGCCGCAGGAGCCCCGAGACGAATCAGATAGTTGCGAATTTCCTGCATTTTAGGCTGAAGTATGTACTGCAGTTGCCCGGGCTTCATCCTGCACCTCCCTTCGTATGTATAACGATTCAGCTTTTGAAATGTTAGCCTTCTTCCATACATAACTTTATAAATTCCACAATATCAATAAAAAACGCAAAAAGCCCCTTCCGTCAATCCGCCTATAACGATGAACGAAAGTGGCCATTTCAATTTTCAAGTCTTTTATTCATTTCTTTAAATGTTTTTCATGCATACCCACTATTACAGCAGTCCACTCGTTTTTGCCTGTGAACAAAAAACTGCCCTTCCCTCTATGAATTCTGAAGGAAAAGGCAGCCGATTCTATTTCAGCTTCAACATGTTATGAGTATAGGGCTCATGCGCCTTGGCTGCATTGGCTGCATTGGCACGCTTATTACCTCAGGTGAACAGTGAAGATACCACCTGTCTTCGCCGTCACCTTCGAATCGAGCTCCACCTGCCCGGTATCCACGCTCTCCACCGAATCCAGTCCATCCGGCACAATAACAGGACTCACCACTGAATATCCCGCCGCTTGAATCTCTTGTATATCAAATTCCAGCAGTAGCTGTCCTGCCGTAATCGGGTCTCCACTCTGGACATGGGCGGTAAAGCCGTTCCCCTTCAGAGCCACGGTATCCACACCGACATGAATGAGGACCTGTGCCCCACTCTCATGCTCCACGATTACAGCATGCTTGCTCTTCTCCATCAGATGAGCGACCCTTCCATCAAAGGGGGCATAGACCTTACCCTCGGTTGGCTCAATTCCTACCCCCTGTCCCATATGACCCTGCGCGAAGGCTGGGTCAGGTACTTTCTTGAGGCTGAGAAGCTTACCTGTAATGGGAGACATGACCTCCAGCTGCTCCAGCTTCTTTTTTCCCTTTAACCATTGAAACATTCCGAATCTCCTCCTAACCATCCCTGCTTCCTTCCCAAGACATCTCGCTTGTACGCTCATTCCCTTGGTGCTGGAAGCCTTTGTGATTCATTTATAGCTTATTAACCACATTTTGCTCTAGAGAAGCAGCATTCGGCGGCACAAGATTATGCTGTATCCAAGTTCTGCTGCAGACGTGACTATGCTCAAATGAACTTTTTATACCCGGGCGCAACACTGGTGTCAAGGGATCAGCTTCGTCTCACGGGCCCGTTCAGCCATTCGTTCGGTAATCCGGCTCAGCGGCTTCTTCAATAGCAGAGCTACAACGAAGCAAATCCCGATGAAGATCAGCAGCATCACTACATCTCGCAGGACCGTCTCTGGAAGGATTCCCCCCACCGTCTCACGCAGCAGACTTACTGCGTAAGTGAATGGCACCACCGGATTCAAGGCCTGGAAGAACGCCGAGCTGGTGCTGACAGGGAACGTCCCCCCCGAGCTTGAGAACTGAAGCACGAGCAGAATAACCGCCAGACCTTTGCCGATATTCCCAAATACAGAGACGAGCGTATAGGTAATTGCCGTGAATACCAGGCTGATCAGCATGGAGGATAGGACGAACAGCACCGGATGGCTCACATATGTACCGAGCAGGAACAAGTCACCTAGCGTCACACTGATCGCCTGAAAAATACCGATCGTAGCAAAGGTCATATATCTTCCAAAATATACCTGATAGCTCTTGTAGCGCCGCTCCGGGTCTTCTACATCAACACGAAACATGGATACAAGCAGCATGGCTCCGACCCAAATGGACAACGTTGTATAGAAAGGAGACATCGCCGAGCCGTAGTTCGGAATGGGATACAGTCGTTCTTCCTTCAGCTCTACCGGGTTACCGAGGAAATCACTCTCCTTCTGCACATCTCCTTTCAGTAGCTCTATGACCTTGCCGATCTCATTCCCCTTCCGCAGTGACAGGATCGTGTCTGCCGCCTTGCGAATAGCATTCTCGGCCGCAGGCAGGTCGTCACGTACGAAGGCAGCCACCTGATGTACAGCGCGTTCTATCTCAGGGAATCGCTCCTCGATCAGGTCCGCCATCTTCACGAATTCACTCTCGACGCGCGGGAGATCATTGCGCACAAAATCTGCTGCCCGATGTATCTTCTCCTTCACGCCGGGGAGGTCTTGATTTACGAAATCTGCCGCTTCATTCACAGCCGTCGTGAAGTCTCCCATTCGTGTCTGAATCGTAGAAGCAGCTTCATGCAGCTTACTGCGGATCTGCGGCAAATCTCCCTTCAGCTGGTTCAGCTCCTGCTGACCGAAGAGCGCAGCTTCCTTGGCATCAGACAACAGCTTGTCCAGCTTAGGCAGCTGTTCCAGAGCGGATTGCAGCACATTGGCCGAATTTCCTGCAATCGTCTGAAGCTGCTGCAGCGCTTGCCTGATCGCTGGCACGACATCCGAATCGTAGCGGCTCAGGATGTCCCCGACCGCTCCACTAATGCTGCGTGACAATTGATCCGCCTGATCAAGCAGTTTACTGGCTGGCTCCTGACCTTGGCGAATGGCTTGTTCGATGCGACCCAGCGTGCTACTTAATTCTGTTAGACGACCACGCACCGTATCGATCCTGCTGATGACCCCATCTAGCGGTGCACTTGGTAGATAGCTGTTGATCGTCCCAAGCATACCAGACAATCGCCCTACGATAGCTGCTGCCGTATTTAGCCGGCCTTCCATGCGATTCAATCTTTCAGCCGCGAGCTGCGGGTCCAGATCGGCATCGCGAACGAGACCGATGATCTGCGTAGTCTCATCCGCAATCTGCTGGACGAGGACCAGGTTCTGCTTCGTCACATCACCCACAGCATCAAAGGCTGCCTCATTACTCTTAAGGAACTGCTGAATACCACCCGCAAAATCGCCGCCAGTCTCCGCAATCTGCTGTAGCTGTGGCAAAGCTTGCTGGGCAGCGTCGATGACCTCTAGTGCAAGTGCCGTATCCTCTATAGCCGTATCAAGGGCATCCTCTACCTTGCCGAAGTTGCTGTCTAGCTCTACAATGCGGTCACCTGCCTTCTGAATGCCGGGTAACCGCTTCTGAACGTCCAGAATAATCTGACCGACCTCATCCAGCTTATCCAGGTTACCTTCTACCTTGAGGATGACATCTCCTGCCTTGTTAATCTCAGGTATTCGATCCCGTAATGCGAGTATTTTCTCGCCCTGCTGCTTAATTTCTGGCAGCTTTTGCTCCAGCTCCAGCGCTTGCTGTCCCAAGCTCTCCACATCCACCAGACGATCATTCAGCTCCAGCACCCGATTCTCGATGTTGCGAATGGTCGGAAGCTCCTCCTCTAGCTGGATGCCAGCCTCCTTGAGCTTTGTTAGCACCGCCCTACTTGCCGTCTCAATGAAATTCTGACTAATCTGAGCAGTTAACGCTGTTGCACCTGACGAGGTGATCTTCGGAGCGATGGCATTGACCTTCTCATTGACGGCATAGTCAATTTCCGGCTTCTGGGGATTTTCGGTCAGTACACTGCTAATTTGGGTAGAGAAATCCTCGGGGATGAGAAGACTGGCATAATACTCCCCTGTCTCTACTCCCCGCCGAGCTTCCTCAGCATCGACGAAGGTCCAGCCCAGCTTTTGGTTTTTGTGCAGGTTGCTGATGACCTCTTCCCCGACATTTATATGTTTGCCATTCACTTCTGCCCCTTGATCCTGACTGGTGACAGCCACCTTAATGCCAGAAGTATTAGCGTACGGGTCCCACATAGCCTTGAGGTTGATCCATGCATATACCGAAGGCAGCAAAGCAATTGCAATCACGAGCAATATACCTGTGGATACCTTGCCTACATTTCTCCAGTCCTGAATATAAATCTGCCAAATATTCCGCATACCTTGCTCCCTCTTGATGAAATAAATGTATCGCCTGCAACCGTTGCTTACCGGGCTATTGCTACATTAACCCAAAACGTGCTCGAGTATCCATAGTATCATACACTCTGCTAATATGATGTCCTTAACCCCCGAATCTGTCCATCACCTTCTGTGTATCTTGTTCTCCTTATAATCAAAAAATAATCAAAAAAATCCGGACCGTTAGTTGGCCCGGATGACATCAAAGGATTCAAAAATGGTTCTTACTATTGCACCAAGCTAGTGTACAGGTCGAATTCCCCAGATCTCTTCGGCATACTGCATAATCGTACAATCGCTTGAGAATTTGCCAGCATGCGCCATATTCACGACAACCTTGCGCCCCCATTCCGACTCATTACGATAGCAGCGATCAATCCGCTGGTGCGCCTCCACATAATCGTTAAAATCCTTCAATACAAAATATTCATCATTGTGATCAAGCAGCGATTTGTGAATGGACTCGAACTCATAGCCCTTACACGCGAACGGACTATCCTGCAGTAATTGATTCATAATACGATACAGTCGCGGGTCCTGCTCGGCAGCCTTGCGTGCTGAATAATGGCCTGTTCGGTAATATTCCAGAATCTCCTCTGAGCTAAGTCCGAAGATGAACATGTTGTCATCCCCGACCATTTCATGCATCTCTACGTTCGCGCCATCCATCGTACCGATGGTCAGAGCACCGTTCATCATGAACTTCATATTGCCAGTCCCGGAGGCCTCCTTGCTGGCCGTCGATATTTGCTCGCTAATATCTGCTGCAGGGATGATAAGCTCCGCCAGGGATACCGAATAATTAGGGATAAAGACAACCTTGATACGCCCCTTGATGACCGGGTCCTGGTTGACGACCGCTGCCACGTTATGAATCAGCTTAATAATCTGCTTCGCCAGATAATATCCAGGAGCCGCCTTGGCGCCGAAAATAAACGTGCGTGGTACCATATCGAGCCCCGGGTTACTCTTAAGTTCATTGTACAGATGCATCACATGCATAATATTCAGCAGCTGCCGCTTATAGCCATGCAGACGTTTGACCTGCACATCAAATATGGACGTAGGATCCACTTCAATACCAAGCTTTGAATGGATATAGGCGGAAAGCTTGTCTTTATTCGTTCGCTTGATATGCTGCAAGCGTTCCTGGAAAGACTTGTCCCCACAATATTTTAGCAACTCAATCAGTTCACGCGGCTTCGTTGCCCATGCCGTTCCAATCGTCTCGTCAAATAATGAAGCCAGCTGTGGATTCGCATGCATCAGCCAGCGACGGTGCGTGATACCATTGGTCTTGTTATTGAAGCGGCCCGGATACAGCTCATGAAACGGCTTCATTTCCCGATTCTTCAGAATCTCCGTATGCAGGGCAGCGACACCATTGACACTATGGCTTCCAACGATAGCCAGATTGGCCATTCGTACCTGATCATTATAGATGATGGCCATGTCCGCCAGCCGCTGCTCGTCACCTGGGTAACGCTCCAGTAGATAAGCACAGAAGCGCCTGTTGATTTCTTCAATAATCATATAGACTCGCGGGAGCAAGCTGCGGATCATGGATACGGGCCATTTCTCCAGAGCCTCACTGAGCGTTGTATGATTGGTATAGGATACAGAGCGGGTCGTAATACCCCAGGCCTCATCCCAGCCTAGCCCCTTAACGTCTATGAGAATACGCATGAGTTCGGGGACGACCAGTGTCGGATGCGTATCGTTAATATGCAGCGCTACATGCTCGGACAGCTGTTCATATGGCAGCTTCTGTTTTTCGTAGGTGCGAAGAATACTCTGGAGTCCCGCCGAGCACAGGAAATATTGCTGCTTCAGGCGAAGCTGCTTGCCCTCTTCATTGGAATCATCCGGATACAGAAAAGCCGAAATGGATTCGACAGAGCGATTGTAATCCAGATAGCGATAGTAGCCGCCTTCCCCGGGCATACGGCCATTAACCGCATCCATCGAGGATTCTGCTTCCCAGATGCGCAGCGTGTTCACCTTTTGGTTCTGATAGCCTACAAGCGGAACGTCGTAGGGAACCGCCCACACATTTTCCGTATCCTTCGTTTCATAGATGATCCGTCCGTTCTCTTCCCTGCTCTCGACCCGTCCCCAGAAGCGAACCTCCACCTTTTTGTCAGGTCGTCGAACCTCCCATACATTCCCCTTCTGCAGCCAGTAATCCGGCAGTTCTACCTGATTCCCGTCAACGATTCGTTGCTCGAATAATCCATATTTATAACGAATACCGCATCCGTGTCCGGCATAATGAAGCGAAGCTAGGGAATCCATAAAGCAGGCTGCGAGCCGGCCGAGCCCCCCATTGCCAAGCCCGGCATCCGCCTCCTGTTCCTCGATATCGTCAAGACTCCAACCAAGGTCGTTCAGACCGTCACGAACCAACTCCAGCATACCCAGATTCAACAGATTGTTCCCAAGTAGACGCCCGATCAGGAACTCCAGGGAGAAGTAATACACCTGCTTTTCCCCCTGCTCCTTATAGATCTGATTTGTCTGTGCCCAGCTTTTGCCGACGAATTCACGAATCATGCTGCCCAGGATCTTATAGACATCCTCGGCTTGTGCCTCCTCCATGGGCTTGCCCAGTCGACCGACCAGATGCTCCTGAAATGCTGTCTTGAATTCTTCCTTGTGATTAAACAAAAGATCAGTCCCTCCGGTTATAAATGAATGTTTTTGGCGATCACATAAGGCTTGCGGGCATCGCCAATCAGCGTTCGGCCCTGGCTCAGTCGTACATCCTTGTCAAGGATGACATTATCAATCACGGCTCCCGCTTCAATGACGCATTTCTGCATGATAATCGAATTGCTGACCCGTGCACCCTCATGAATCTTTACCCCACGGAAGATGATACTATTCTCTACGTTGCCACCAATCATACAGCCGTTGGCGACGAGGGAATTGGCCACCTTGGCTCCATCCTGATACTGGGTGGGCGGTTCATATTTAATTTTGGTGTGGGCAGGGTTTTCTTTGAACAGAGCCTTATATTGCTCTTGCTTCAGCAGCTGCATGCTGTTCTTGAAGTAGCTTTCCACCGAATTCACCACCCCATGATATCCCTCATAGCGATAGGCGTAGATTTTTAGCTTACCCGGATTTTTCTGAATGGCGGCCTTGAAGAAATGGCTCTCTCCATGGGCAATGCAACGCTCCACCTGCTCCAGATAGAGCTTTTTGTCCATGATGAACATTTCCATATAGACATTGTGGTGATCCTGCTCATGGTGAATCTCCGTTACTCTACCCTGCTCATCTACATCCAATCTGGTGCACGTCGTATGCTCTGGCTGCAGCTGTCTCACCTGGCGGTACACCAGAGTGACATCTGCCCCCTTCTCCTTATGGAAACGATAGGCATCCAGAATATCGACCTTATTGATATGCTGGGTTCCCGAGTGAACCAACGTACGGCCCGAAGCGCGGTTGAAGAAATCCAGATTGTTATGCACATGCTGAAGGTCACCGAGTGAGGTATCTGTCGGATCATTCCAATCCGGTGGCAGGATGAACATGCCTCCCACCTTGCGATCCAGATCCCAAGGGCGGCCATCCCCCAGATGATCCAGCAAGGAACGATACTTCCGGCGGATGAACAAGGCAGTATCCTTGATGCCCGCATACATCATATTGGACAAGGTGAAGTCGATCAGCCGATATCTCCCGGCGAACGGTACAGCCGCGCCGCAGCGGAAATACGTCAGCTCTTTCAGATGATCCAGTTCATAATCAAGATTGATTACACCAATTAGCTGATTCATAAACTCACCCTCCTTATTCATCACAAATGATTCCAGCATTACAGCGTGATCTCCGCAGATAGCACTTCCGAGCCATGTTCCACAAGCACAATATCCTCCTGCTTACTATAGTTCCCAATAATCGTATTGTCCGGGATGACGACATTCTCACTAATAATCGCACGGTGAATCTGCACATTGCGTCCGATCCTGACGTTCGGCATAATCACCGAATCGGTAATCCGGCTCCCCTCCCCGATCTCTACCCCATAGAACAGAACGGAATGCTTCACCTCTCCGTGAACGATGCAGCCCTCGTTAATAATGCAATTCGTGACGACAGCCTGATCCGATACGTACTGTGCAGGTTGGTTCGGACTGCGAGTGAAGATCCGCCAGCTCGGATCGTTCAGCTGCAAGGGCGGGTCTTTCTCCAGCAGGTCCATATTGGATTCCCATAGACTTTGGATCGTGCCGACATCCTTCCAATATCCCTTGAAGGGGTAAGCATACATGGTACGCCCTTTGCTCAGCATCAGAGGAATAATATCCTTGCCAAAATCATGAGAGCTTCCGTGATCAAGCGCACTGGCAATCAGATACTCGCGGAGAACCTTCCACTTGAAGAAATAAATGCCCATCGACGCCAACGTGCTTTTCGGCTGACTCGGCTTCTCCTCGAATTCATAGATCCGCAGTTGTTCATCCGTATTCAGAATGCCGAAGCGGCGCGCCTCCTCAATCGAGACATCAATGACAGAGATGGTGCAGTCTGCATTTTTATCCTGGTGGTAGGCAAGCATAGTACTGTAATCCATCTTGTAGATATGGTCGCCAGAGAGGATTAATACATGTTCAGGATCGAACTGATCAATGAAATTCAGATTTCGATAGATGGCATCTGCGGTGCCGCGGTACCAGCTGCTCCCATCCTCCCGTTCATGCGGTGGAAGCACATAGACGCCCCCATTTAACCGATCCAGATCCCAGTCACTTCCGACCCCGATGTAGGAATGCAGCACGAGTGGTTCATATTGGGTCAGCACCCCCACCGTATCAATGCCTGAGTGGGAGCAATTGCTAAGTGGGAAATCAATAATCCGGTACGTACCGCCAAAATAGACCGCTGGCTTGGCTAACGTTCTGGTCAATCCCTTAAGTCGTTTTCCTTGGCCTCCAGCCAACAGCATGGCCAGCACTTCTTTCTTCTGCATAGCAAGCTCCTCCTTCTAAAAAACTCGGCATAATGCACCAGATCCATACCATTAGCGATACGCTCAGGGTACGTCAATGAACGACTTTCAGCACGACAGCTTCATCAGATAAGAGTAAGAATTCAGGCTGGCAGGAAACATAAGATGTGGGAGCTAACGATGGCAAGCATGATTCATGCACGATATGTACACAATAGTATGCAATTGATCCATCTGGCATGAGTAATGCAATCGGGATTAGCAACCTAAGAAAAAGGGTAACAGTGTGTGTATCATTCTTATGTTGAAAAGGGTAAGTACAGTCCACTAACGATAGACAAAGGAGGAAAATTCCCATGGGAAAAAGGAAACTGTTGTTTGCAGCATTGGGACTTGGAGCCACGTATCTAATGAGGAATAAGGATGCCCGCGACAAGGTGATGCATCAGGTGCAATCATTCATGAAGAGCAAGGGTAGAATCAGGTAGGATGAATTGGTGCGAATTCAGCTGACAGTAGATGCAGCTGACGAGTGCAAACAGGAGACATGCGGCTCCCCTTGGTGTTATTCCAGGGGGAGTTCGTTATATACGATACCTCACATGAGCCATTAGGCCCATGGAGGTCATCCATAGAGGTTATCCTTGCAGCTTACAGCTGCAACATTATAGCGAAGAAGCTAAAGGGAAATGGGAGCTTGAGCCTTGCCATGTAAGGTAATTGTTCGATGTTGAGGCGGAGCATGATGAAATGCTGCGTATATTCCATGCTCACGAATGGCCTTCTTATAGACTTTACGATAAGTATGAGTAACTGAGGCATTCGGCAGCAAGGCATCTGTATCCAGCTCAATGGAATGCTCAGATGTCCAGCAGACCCGCATTCGCTCCTCATAAGATCCTGGAGAAGGGTGATGTAGCCCATCTGCGAACCATTCGTATTCGGAGCTCGGTGTGCCGGGTTCGGCGAGACATACGAACAGACTTAGCTCGTCACAGAACAGCAGCATGTGTAATTCTGCTTCGGCCCGTTGACGTAAGGAAGGCGTATCTCCCAGTTGCTCATAGAGGCGGGTACGGCGCTGCACCTCTCCATCCAGAAATGCACGGTTCGCCGCTTCATCCTGCGGATCAGGAATCTGAATTCGTTCGAACAGTTCGGTGTACATCAGACTACATAAGAGAGCTGCATAAGGGGAACGTTGTTCTACTTCTTGAATACCAAGTCTGTAAAATACATAACGTGGCCTTAGGGGAAAATCCTTGAAGGAATAAGGTGCTGTGGAAGCATCATTCCAGAAAGGGGCCGCATCCAAATTGATCCAGCCGCGATCATGCTCGGTCGCCGCTAGCTGCAATTCGTCTTTGGTATCGGGGTTGTACAGGTGTTCATTTTTCCAGTGGGCAACAACTTCTCCGGAGATTCCGGCATGATCGTGCTGCTCCGTAAGTACAAAAGCATCCGCTGTCTCATATACGATCATTTCTGAACCCTCCCCTCTACTGCGAATAATAGCGAAGTATTCGTTACACCAAACCCTACTTACTTAAACAAGGTTGAAACATAAAGTCGATCATTCGCGATCCATTTAAGGATATGAATTAAGTATACAAAATAATTATAGCATTTACGATACCCCAGCGGTTCTCGATTGAAAAATTGAAATAAACAAAATAACCCCCACAGTTGTGGAGGTTAGGGGTTAAGCTTGTCCTCTATGTGTGATTACGTCTGCTTTTCTCGTTTGGATTGTAGCTATATAGAAGTTCAGTTAAGTAATTAATGAACAGCAGACTCCTCATACACCACGACAGATTGGCTCTCAGGTTCCCATTTAACGGTCGCTCCCAGGGCTTCTCCAATTACTCGCAAAGGCACGACTGTGGTGCCATCGATCACCGCTGCCGACTGATTCAAAGTATACAGCTCGTTATTGATATACGCTTTTTTACTGTTGATCTGCAGTTTAACGTTCACCCCGTCACGGATCACGGTTACTGATTTCTCCTTAGCGTTCCAGGATACTTGCGCATCCAACGCCTCCGAAGCAGCACGTAGCGGGACAAGTGTCGTGCCATTGTGATTAATCGGCTTCGCTTCGTGCTCCTCACCGTTAACAAACAGCCTCATTCCATCTGCTCTCCCGGCTTTTTTGAAGAGCGCACCTAATCTTTTATAGCTATCCAGATGGGACACATCAGCTAGCAACGCTTCCTCCTGCATGTACACGGCATCTGTAACACTTCCGTCCGCAGCCAACAGTTCAGCAGCCTCCGTTAGCGCCTCTCTTGAATCAAGGAGTGTTTCCAGTTGAGCAATCTGCTCCGAGTTCAGCCGATCAGGGTATTTCGTTAGAAGCAGATTCGCAATAACCGTTCCCGCAGGCTTATCTTTCGTATTTTCTACAGCCTTAAGGAGTCCCTTATATCCGTTTGGTCCATTTTGTCTTTTTGGGTCTGTGGACTCTCCGTAGGTATCTTCCGTTACAGTAGCAGGGACGGCTTCGCTGTCTTCTACTGCTTTGCTTTGTTTATTGTTTTCGCCATTCTTGCCAGTCTTAATCTTGTCGTTTTTGGCTTGGCCTTTACCCCGGTCCAGGTTCTTACTCTGATTTTCTTGTTTCTTTTCGTTCCCATTTGTTTTAGACGATACAGCTTCTTGTCCGCTCTTCTGATCGTTTCCGCGTCCCTGCTTAGCTGTAGCGGTTCCTGCTGTCATACCCAACACCAGTATGCACGCTAATAAGGCTGTCCAAGTTATTCTCATGCTGTCATTCCTCCTTGTAATTAGCCGGGCATAATCGCCCCTAACTATATTTACGGCTTTTATAAGCAAGTAATTGAGAACTATAATTATCGCTAGTGATACAAATTCAACTGTCTCTACTATCTGAAGCCTACCAGCAATTAGTGGCTAGTGGCTGACTGGATAACACGAAAAAGCACCTCCTACAATGTATTGAATACCCAATTAGGACATCCAATGGTCATTGCAGAAAGTGCGTTTCAAGGCTTCGGGTTACCTCATACGATCAAGACACCCCATAATTATTCATGGCACATTCAGGCGTTAGATGCCTGCTGCATGTCGAATTCCAGGATATACCTTGAGCCTGCCTTCGTCGGAAATGATAACAGCCCTTCCCCGACAGGTGTCAAAGGAATCAACAGTCCATCTTCACGAACCTGCATTGGGTTTTCAGTAAGCACCGTACATGCTCTCCCCAGATCCGATATGACTTCAGCTTCACGTATAGCTCCGTCCTGCCAGCTCAAGCTGATCTGGAAGCCTCCCCGAGCTCTGAGTCCTCTAACAAAGCCTGACTCCCAGCGCTCAGGCAGCGCAGGAAGGAACTCCAGGTAGTCTTGATGGGATTGGAACAGCATCTCTGCGATCCCTGATGTCGCAGCAAAGTTGCCATCGATCTGGAATGGAGGATGAGCGTCGAACAGATTCGCATAGACTCCTCCCCGTTGACCGGATTCGCCATCCTTAACGAGTGTCAGCAGATTGGAAATCAGCTGCTCCGCTCGGTTCCCCTCCCGAAATCTGGCCCACAGGCCCATTTTCCAGCCGAGACTCCAGCCTGTTCCGCCGTCCCCCCTTAGCTCAAGTGAGGTTCTAGCCGCCTTGAACAGTTCGGGAGCCGAGCTGCCTGTAATCAGCCTCCCAGGGTAGATACCTACAAGATGTGAAACATGACGATGATGGACATCCTCATCCTCAAAATCAAGGCTCCATTCCTGAAGCTGCTTCTGGCGACCGATACGCAAGGGCAGGATTCCCTCTTTTTTCTCACGCAGAACCTCTACAAAATCACCATCTATCCCCAATAGCTCGGCGGCTTGAATACAGTTGTCAAATAGCTCACTAATCAAGGATATATCCATCGTCGTGGCTTCACTAATAGCATGATACCCATCTTCAGCCACGAATCTATGCTCAGGTGATGTGGAAGGGGATGTCACCCAGAAGCCCTCCTTATTCATAACCAGCCAATCAAGACAGAACCATGCCGCTTCCTTCATCAGCGGATAGGCCTGATCCCGCAGATAAGCTTCATCTCCTCCGAATGCATAGTGCTCCCACAAATGCTGAGTAAGCCACACACCACCCATCGGCCACAGCACCCAGATCGGGTCTCCGTCTCCATATTCTCCCACAGGTGCCGTCTGCCCCCACAGATCGGCATTGTGGTGGGCAACCCAGCCCTTTGCCCCGTAATTGATCCGGGCTGTCTCTCGCCCATTCACAGCCAACCGTCCAATGAACTCAAGCAACGGCTCGTGCAGCTCTGATAGGTTGCAGCTCTCCGCAGGCCAATAATTCATCTCCGCATTAATATTGAGCGTGTAATTACTGCTCCAAGGAGCCCGCAGTTCTTCGTTCCATAGACCTTGCAGATTGGCTGGTGTTGTACCGGGACGTGAGCTGGCAATTAGCAGGTAACGACCATAGTGGAACAGCAGCTCCACCAGACCAAGATCGTCGCTTCCATAGTCGGCAATCCGCTGGTCTGTTGGTAAATTCGCAGGAGCGATGCTTTCTCCTAAATGTAGCTCTACCCGGTCAAATAGCACACGATGATCCTCCAGATGACGCTCACGGACCTCCTCGTATTTCCTGTTGTACACTGCTCTAATCGCTTCAGCCGTGAGGCGACGAGGATCACGACTGCTGTTGCTTGCACCAAGGGTCGGATCGAAGGAGGTCGCCGCACTGAAGTATAGTACTGCTGCTGAGGCATCGCTGATATGTAAGCCATCCTCATCCGTTTGTAATGTGCCTCCATCCAGTACGGCGGCCAGTCTGCCGTGAAAACGCAGAGCTTTCGTGGTTGCTGCCTCACCATAGCGAACGGGATGCTCCACATCGTAATAGTTAGGCGCAACATACTCTGGAGCTACCCCAAATAACGTAAGCTCCTCTCCCTCCATAGCCGTCTGGGCCCGGAGTTGGCTATCCAAGCTGGCACGAAAGCTGAGCTGACCCGGCTTGCTCGCTGTCAGTCGAACCACCAGTGCTTGATCCGGATAGGATGCCAGCACCTCACGTGAATATTGAACGTCACCCACCTGATAGGTAACGCTTACAATTCCCGTGCTGATATCAAGTCTTCGCTGATATAGCTGGTTGCTGTCCAGAGATCCATGCTCCATCCAGATATGCAAGTCGCCAAAGGGCAGATAGGATTGAGTGTAGGGTCCCATCATCTGCTTGCTTAGCTCATCCGCTTCGGCATATCTCTGCTGAGACACAAGCTCTCTCATTTTGGGGAGAAGCTCTTGTGCGCCCGGATTATTCCATTCACGGGGGGATCCTGACCAGAGCGTATCTTCATTCAAAGCAATGCGCTCCCGCTCTACTCCTCCAAATACCATACCGCCAAGTTTGCCATTTCCAATGGGCAATGCCTCCACCCAGCTCTGGGCAGGAGAGTTGAATTGAATGTTCATCGACGCTTGGACCTCCATTGCGTGGGATCGTTATTTTGAACAGGATGCAGACGTTGTAGTTGAATCATTGACCATAACTATTCATAGTATAACGCTAATTATGCCGTGTGGCTCGCACATTTCCGTCCCTGCAGCTACAGATCAAACACGTTCTTGATGAACCTCTGAATCTGCTTGCGATGATGCTTGTCATGGGGAATGAAGCCCTGCAAATAGCCGCGTATAGCAAATGTCTTCCCGTCTCCACTCTTATACTTTCTAGTATAGGCCTCCTCAGTCAGTCCCGAGATTTCAGCAATAATGCGCTGCCGCATCACGCAGAACTCATCCACAATGTCCGCTCTGGTCTTGTTTTGTGCGTAGCGGGCCGCATCAGCATTAAATTCATCAAAGTTGAGACTACGAACAGTAACAGCCTCTCCCAACGTGATCTTGTGAATGCCCTGCTCATAAAAGTATTTGTCCCACAGCATCATATGACTGATGACGTCCTTCAGACTCCATTTTCCCTCTTCCAAGGGAATGGTCCAGTAGCTCTCCTCGAGTGCCTTCAATCGTTCTACGTATGTGCTGAATCTCGCAAATTCCTCCACCATATCAACGGTTGCTCTTGCCATCGCACACCCTCCAAATGATCAATTTTTAACGATTTCTCACATCTACCACCACTACCATAATAGACCATCTTTTTCCTTATTTCTATCCAATTGGACACCCTCCAATTACTATGATCCGTTAGTACAAAAAAAGCAGGCTGACATCGAGATCACCCTGGTACCATCCAGTGCATCCTCTCTCATCAGACCTGCTAATATATCTCCTATTATGCCATAACAAGATATCAAGACCTCTTACAGCGTTACCCCGTTCTTGAAGATCGCCAGCTCACGGAACTGATTCTTCTCGTTGTTAACTTGCTTGCCGCTCGCTACCTCAATGATATATTGTACGAATTCCTTCAAGGTATCCTCCATGCTCGCACCATCTACCAGACTACCCGCATTAAAATCGATCCAGTGAGGCTTCGACTGATAGAGTGGTGAATTGGTAGATACCTTCATCGTCGGTACGAAGGAGCCGAACGGCGTGCCTCGACCTGTCGTGAAGATCACCAACTGGCAACCAGATGCAGCGAGTGCCGAAGAGGCCACCAGATCATTACCCGGCGCACTCAGCAGGTTCAGCCCCTTAGTCTGCAGACGTTCGCCATAGTGGATCACATCATTGACAGCCGAGATACCTGATTTCTGCGTACATCCTAGTGATTTGTCCTCCAAAGTCGTAATACCCCCAGCCTTATTGCCTGGTGAAGGATTCTCATATACTGGCTGCTTGTAATCGAGGAAATATTGCTTGAAGTTATTGATCAAGTCCACAATTTTGTGGAACACAACTTCGTCCGCTGCACGTTCCATCAGAATCGTCTCTGCGCCGAACATCTCTGGCACCTCAGTCAGTACAGTCGTCCCGCCCTGAGCGGCCATATAATCTGACAGCTTGCCTACGAGTGGATTCGCCGTAATGCCAGATAAGCCATCCGATCCGCCACATTTCAGTCCAATCTTCAGCTCTGACAGCGGCACCGTCTCCCGACGATCCTGACTGGCTTCACGATGCAGCTCATGCAGCAGAGCCACACCGGCCTCGACTTCATCCCCAACCTCTTGGGATAGGAGGAATTTTACTCGCGCAGGATCATATTCGCCAATCGCTTGTTTGAAATCCTCCATGCTGTTATTCTCACAGCCCAGGCCCAGCACCAATACCCCGCCAGCATTTGGATGCTGTACGGCGTCGGCCAGAATGGTACGAGTCATCACATGATCATCCCCCAGCTGAGAACAACCGTAGTTATGCTTGAGCACGAGGGTGCTTTCAAAAGGAGCTATGCTGCCTGCCTCCTCCTTGAAGCGATTAATGATCATTTCAGCTACACCGTTCACACAGCCTACAGTCGGCACAATCCAGAGCTCATTACGAATACCGACATTGCCATTTTTGCGTACATAGCCTTCAAAAGTAAGATTCTCCAGCTCGAACTCGTTGGGCTGAAGTCTAGGCTCATATGAATAGGACTCCACACCAGTCAGGTTCGTACGCGCATTCTGGGTATGAACATGCTCTCCGACTTCAATCGTTTGCGTAGCATGACCAATCGGATACCCGTACTTCAGTACATTCTCACCCTCAGCAATGCGCGACAGTGCAATCTTGTGACCGCGTGGCACATCCTCCAGCAGCACAGTATCCTGGCCATCCACATGAATGGCCTCCCCTTTGACATAATCACGCAGGGCTACAACTACGTTATCACGTTCATGAATTTTGATAAATTCAAGCATGCTGTTCGCCTCCATATGGTTGAGATCCGCTAACAGCGTATATTTGCTGTCTTAGCGCCTCTTTCATTCCATGTGTTTCCATAATGAACATTTGATCTGCCAGCTGATCCACCAAACCCGCTATCCCGGTCAGATCCTGTCCCCACCAATCCTCGTGCTGCAGTACAGCCCTTGCAAGAATGCCCAGCTCTTCTCTCGTGCAGGTGCAATCGCGCCACATATCCTGTAGCTCCTGCAGAATGACCGGGTTATCGGAGAGCTCAATTTTCTCTGCCCCTCTTCTTCCTTTGTACATGACCAGTAAGGCCGCTAGGGCAAAGACCGTAGCTGAGGGGAGCTCATTGTGCTTAGCATGATACTCCAGAAGAACCGGAAGATTCCGGGTTCTGAATTTGGAAAAGGAATTGAGCGCAATGCTCATCACGTAGTGCTTGATGAAGGGATTGCGGAATCTATCTATAACATCCTCTGCAAAGCTTTTCAATGCCTGCTCAGACAAATCAAGCGTCGGAATAATCTCACGGTGAATCAAATTCCGGATATAAGCGCCCACCTCAGGGTCCTCGACCGCCTCGCGAACCGTCTCCAGACCGCTCAGATAGGCTACTGGCGTCAGGGCTGTATGCGCTCCATTCAGGATGCGAACCTTTTGCTCTCGATAAGGCTTCAGATCGTCCACAACAAGAAGGTTCAGCTTCGCCAGATGGGCCGGAAATTCAGTACGCACATGCTCTGGTCCTTCAATGACCCATAGATGATAAGGCTCGCCTACAATCATGAAGGGGTCCTGGTATCCCAGTTGCTGCTGAAGCTCAGCTGCTCGATCCTTCGGATACCCCGGAACAATTCGATCCACCAGACTGTTGCAGAACGTATTGGCTTCCTTCAGCCAGTGAAGAAATCCTTCCTCCAGTCCCCACCGATGGGCATGCTGCACGATAATGTCCCGCAAAATCTCTCCATTGCGCTCGATCAGCTCACAAGGAACGATGATCCAGCCCTTGGAGGGGTCTGCCCGGAACGTCTGATAGCGACGATACAGGAGAGCCGCCAGCTTGCCCGGGAAGCTGCGCTGAGGCTGGTCCTCCAGTCGATCATCCGGATCATAGACAATGCCCGATTCCGTAGTATTGGATAAGACAAAGCGGATGTCGGGGCTGTCCGCCAGCTGCATGAATGCTTCGTATTGACGGTGCGGATTCATTCCCCGCGTAATACACTCAATGACACGTTGCTCTCTTACTTCCTCCCCATACTGAATACCTTCCAGCTGTAAGGTGTATGCTCCCCCCTGCTCATTGAGGCCTTCAGCTGACGTTCCTTCTGCTCTGGCTTGCAGTACAACTACCCCTGTATTCCAGCCCAGACGTTCATTCATCACATCAATATGCCACTCGGCAAAGCCGCGCATAAAATTCCCATCACCGAACTGGATCACTCGTTCCACCAAGTCGGAGGATGCTTCACTGCTTCTGACAAGCCTCTCCATTGTTGAACCCCTCCCAGGTATGTTTGGTAACTCATTACGTTTTGTTGCCAACATGAAATATTCTCAATTCATTGCACACGTTAACATTTTCACGTAGTCCAGACTCCCCCGTATCTTAGCTGGGGAATCGTGGACTTCTATACTTTTGGGTCGCTTACATGCACACGAGCGCTTCTAAAGTGTCACCAAATGTCTGGAAGAATCATTTTCCACCAAGACCAGGATAGTGACTCGCCCCAGGTTCACTTAATTATCGCGTCCATAATGGTGCTGTCGAACGTCGCTCTATGAAGCGCGTATCTACATAGATCAGCTCGCCAGCCTGAGCGCCGGACTCCATCCGGTTCATCATCCGCTTCGCTCCGAGTGAGCTTATCTCCTCAATAGGTCGTTTTACCGTGGTCAAAGCAGGTGTCGTATACAGGGAGTACCCGATATCGTCGAAGCCTACTATGGATACATCATCTGGCACCCGCTTCCCTGACTCGAAGGCCGCATTCATGGCACCGATTGCCATATCGTCATTCGAGCAAAACACAGCTGTCGGCGGCTCTTCCAGACTTAGCAGCTCCTTCATTGCACGACTTCCACTTTCGTGATCATATCGCCCCTGCACCATATAATCGGAACGGATCGGCAGATGATGCTCAATCATGGCTTGCATGAAGCCTTCTTTCCGCTGCAGGGTGGACATGAAGCCCTCCACACCTTCAATAAGTGCGATGCGCTCATGCCCTTGGTCAATCAGATGCCGGACAGCATCGCGCACGCCTTCTTTATCATTAGGCACGATATTTACGATTCCCGGGTCGGCTACATGACGGTTCATGACGACGATTGGAATCTCCTGCTGTAGTACATGATAGATAAACGCATTATCTGCCTCACTTTGGCTCATCAGCAGAATTCCATCAAAGCGCTTGCGATGAATCGAGGAATAGCTCTCATAATCATCAATCCCCCGCACGAACAGGTTATAATTCACGTCAATGATGCTGTTAATGCCACGAATTGTGTCCGCGAAAAAGCTGGAGGATGTACCTTTGGATATGCTGGTAAAAAACAACCCCACCGTATGTGAGCGCTGTAGCACAAGGCTCTTGGCATTCACATTCGGAATATAATTCAATTGCTCGGCGATCTCCATAATCTTGCGCTTCGTTACTTCTTTAATTAGCGGGCTATTGTTCAGTGCTCTGGACACTGTTGTATGGGATACATTCGCCAATCTGGCGATATCCTTGATGGTCGCTGCCATATTCATACCTTCCTTATGCTTCTTCCATAAGATGACCATGGACATCTTTGTAATCAAGCATAGCATACCCGCTCGTTTGCGGACAGCGTATCAGCACACAAATTGCTATGTCAGTACACATTATTGCTATGGCAGTTCACATTATTGCATAAATGTGGTGGTTAGCTCCGCAAGAAGCTGCTGCTGCCCTGAACAGCTATGTTCCTGTTATTGCTTAACCAGTGCAGGAAAACGGAAGTATTCCACAGCATTATGGTAGCAAATTCCCCGAATCAGCTCTTCCAGCAGCTCATCATCCGCAGGCGCTTCGCCTTCCTCTACCCACGTTCCAACCAAATCACACAGGATACGACGGAAATATTCGTGACGTGTATAGGACAGGAAGCTACGGGAATCCGTTAGCATTCCGATGAAGCGTGGCAGGACACCAAGATTGGCGAGAATCTTCATCTGCTCCAGCATGCCTTCCTTATGATCATTGAACCACCAAGCTGTACCGAACTGAATCTTGCCCTTGACTCCACCAGATTGGAAGCTGCCAGCAACGCTAGCCAGTACATGATAATCGGTTGGGTTCAAGGAGTACAGGATCGTTCTTGGCAGGCCACTTGCCTGCTCCAGCGCATCCAACAGCTTCATAAGCGGCTCGGCAATTGGACCATCATTAATGGAATCGTATCCGGTATCCGGCCCCAATTTGCGGAATGCTGCTGTGTTGTTATTACGCAGAGCGTGAATATGGAATTGCATCGCCCAATCCAGCTCGGCGTAGAGCTGACCCAAGAAGACCAGTGTATAGGACTTGTGCTTCGCTTCTTCCTCAGCGCTGACCTGACCTTGCTCCAACGCTTTAAGGAAAATCTCCGATACTTCCTCCAGCGATGCATGCTCGTATCCGAGCGTATCCAGAGCATGGTCTGACACACGACAGCCAATGGAGTGGAAGAAGCGAACACGAGATTCAAGCGCTTTCAAAAACTGCCCATAATCCGTAATCTCTTGCTTCGCTGCCTCCGACAGCTTCGTTACCCACGGGCGGAATGTAGCGCGATTGATCTCCAGGCCCTTGTCGGGACGGAAGCTTGGCAGCACCGCTGTCTCAAAATTCGGAAGCTGGCTGATCTTCGTATGATAATCCAGATCATCTACAGGATCATCCGTCGTGCAGACCACCTTCACTTTGGACTTGGTAATCAGGTCACGTGCACCGAAGCCCTCTCCCTGCAGCTGTGCATTCACCTGCTCCCAGATGGCTGGCGCATTCTTCTCATTCAGAAGCTCTGTTACACCAAAAAAACGCTGCAACTCCAGATGCGTCCAATGATATAACGGGTTGCCGATGAGCTGAGGTACGGTTCTGGCCCATGCCATGAATTTATCGTAGTCGTCTCCATCTCCCGTAATTAGCCGTTCTTCAACTCCATTTGCGCGCATAACTCTCCATTTATAATGATCGCCGTACAGCCACGCCTCAGTAATGTTCTTGAAGGTCTTGTTCTCATAAATCTCCTGCGGGCTCAAGTGACAATGATAATCCACAATCGGCATATCCTTGGCGTACTGATGATACAGCTTGACAGCTGTGGGTGAGTTGAGCAGAAAATCTTCATTTAGAAATGCTTTTGCCATGAGATACATTCCTTTCTGGTAAACAAGATTATGTTAACGTGAACATTTCGCAATCAGCTACACCTCATTATAAAACATATATCATATATAAATGCAATACCCTTTTATGATATTTATCATATCCCCCTTGTAAAACAGTACATTTCAGAGCTATGTCGCCTATTTCCATACCTAGGATGCAGCAGTATGCACACATGTGCACAGCTTCACTTATCTTACATCATCCATTTACCTCTGGATGACAGCAACAAGACTCCTGACCGACTGGGGGCGGCAGGAGTCTTGAGATTCAATGACAACACTATTCAAGCTATAATACCAACTAATACAGACCTGTTAACAACAGTCTACAATAACAATTCGAATAACCATTTCAATCATAGGTTAAAAGACAAGTTAAATAATAAGCTATAAAAAAGCTATAATTATTCTATAAACTTAACACATAAGCTTTTTCAAAGGCTTCTTCAAAGGCTTTTTCAAAGGCTTTTTCAAAGGCTTTTTCAAAAACTTATTCAAAAGCTCACTGCATACCCTTCTTCCTAGCGAATCTTATAGGGTAACGCCGTTTTTGAATATAGCAATCTCGCGGAACTCATTCTTTTCGTTATTGACCCATTCCCCGCTAGCCACTTCGATAATATAATCGATGAATGCATTCAGGCCATCCTTCATGCTGACATCTTCAACCAGGGAGCCTGCGTTAAAATCAATCCAGTGCGGCTTCGAGTGATACAGGGCCGAGTTCGTTGACACCTTCATCGTCGGTACAAAGGCACCGAACGGCGTACCGCGTCCTGTCGTGAAGATGACGAGCTGACAGCCAGCAGCCGCCAAGGCCGATGAAGCTACCAGATCATTCCCTGGAGCGCTCAGCAAGTTCAGCCCCTTGGTCGTAAGTCGGTCTCCATACGGAATCACATCCATGACCGCTGAGTTGCCCGACTTTTGTGTACAGCCTAGAGACTTATCCTCCAGCGTTGTGATGCCACCCGCTTTGTTACCTGGGGAAGGATTCTCATATACTGGCTGTTTGTAATCCAGGAAATATTGCTTGAAATCATTAATGAGATGCACGATTTTATGGAATACCTCTTCGTTCGCAGCCCGCTCCATCAGGATCGTCTCTGCGCCGAACATCTCCGGCACTTCCGTCAGCACAGTCGTTCCACCTTGAGCAGCCATGTAGTCCGATAACTGACCGAGCAATGGATTCGCCGTGATACCCGAAAGCCCATCTGACCCTCCACATTTGAGGCCAATCTTCAGCTCGGACAATGGAACAGGCTCACGCCGATCCTGCTGCACCTCTGCGAAGATCTCCTTCAGCAGACGTACTCCTTCGGTCACCTCGTCTCCCACTTCCTGCGATAGCAGGAATTTCACACGAGACTCATCATATGCTCCAATGGCTTCCTGGAACTCGCCCATACTGTTATTTTCACAGCCTAATCCCAGTACCAGCACGCCAGCCGCGTTCGGATGCTTGACTGCATCAGCCAGAATCGTCCGCGTATGGACGTGATCATCTCCTAGCTGGGAGCAGCCGTAATTATGCTTCAGCACAAGCGCATTTTCGAACGGCGCAATGTCACCCACCTCCGCTTTGAAGCGGTTCAGGATCAGCTCGGCGACGCCATTGACACAGCCCACTGTAGGCACAATCCACAACTCGTTACGGATACCTACGTTCCCGTCTTTTCTTCGGTAGCCCATGAAGGTCCGTTTCTCCAGCTGATATGGATTCGCTTCCAGCCTTGGCTCGTACTTGTACTCCTCTACCCCGGTCAGATTAGTCTTCGTATTATGTGTGTGCACATGCTGACCTGGCACAATATCCTGCAATGCATGACCGATCGGATAACCATATTTGAGCACATGGCTTCCCTTAGCGATCGGAATCAATGCAATCTTGTGGCCTCTTGCTACAGGCTCCAGCAGCTCAAGCTCTGTATTCCCAATAGGGAGCTTCTCTCCCTGCTGATAATCTCTTAATGCGACTGCTACATTGTCTCGTTCATGAATCTTGATGAATTCCTGCATGTGTGGCTCCTCCCTGACCTACGTGCTTTACTGGCTAATTTTATTTATATGTCTATCCATCAGCTTATGAAGCGTCGAAGTCATTCCTTCCAGGCTCAGCTTGTTCAGATATCCAGTCAGTTGCTCGGTAAGCCCGTCAATCTCGTTCAGATCCTGCCCCCACCAATCTTCACGACTCAGCACTTGCTTCGTCAAGACACGCAGGGAAGCCGGGGTTCCGTCATATCCACGCCATAGCTCGCGGAAAGCTTCCAGTATATCTTCATTATCTGCCAATTCAATAACCTGACCGTTGCGGTCTCCCTTGTAGAAATAGAGCAGGGAAGCGAATGCGAACACCAGCTTCTCTGGCAATTGCCCACGATCCTCCACATAACGCAGCAGCGTAGGCAAGTCTCTAGTCTTGAACTTCGAGATTGAATTCAAGGAGATGCTCATCAGATAATGGCGTACGTAAGGGTTACGGAAGCGCTCCAGCACAGCATCCGCGAACTCTCGCAGCTCACTCTCTGGCAAATCCAGTGTGGGAATAATTTCCTCATCAATCAGTGCCTGAACGTAAGGACCCACCACGTTATGCTCAACGGCATCACGCACCGTATCCAGCCCGTACAGATATGCCACAGGCGTCAGTGCCGTGTGCGCCCCGTTCAGAATGCGTACCTTACGGGTACGATAAGGAGTCATATCATCTACGACCAGCACATTCAGACCAGCCAAATGAGCAGGGAACTCTTCCTTGATGAATTGCGGACCTTCAATGACCCACAGATGGAATTGCTCTGTCACCACGACAAGCTGATCCTTGTAACCCAACTCCTCAGTAATTTCCTCCATACGGTCACGCGGATACCCAGGCACGATACGGTCTACAAGACTGCAGCAGAACGTATTCGCTTCATGCAGCCATTTGACGAAATCTTCCTCCAGGGACCACAGCTGTGCATATTGGAGTACGATCTTCTTAAGCTCATCCCCATTTCTGTCGATCAGCTCACACGGTATGATGATGAAGCCCTTGTCAGCTGCACCATTGAACGCCAGATATCGACGATACAGTAGTGCTGTCAGCTTGCCCGGGTAGCTGCTCTGCGGCTTATCCTCAAGACGATCCTCAGGCGCAAAGGCAATCCCTGCTTCGGTTGTATTGGATACAATGAAGCGCAGCTCAGGCTGGCGTGCCAGATCCTCATAGGCTTCATTTTCAGCATAAGGATTGATCACCCTTGTCACACAATCCACTAACGTGTGCTCACGAACAGCCTTACCTTCCTTTATTCCTTCCATGTATGTCGTATACAGTCCATCTTGCGAATTCAACAAATCTGCCAGCCCGCCTGCCAGTGGCTGCACGATGACAACACCGCCATCCCAATCTGCCTTCTTGTTCAACTCGTGGATCTGCCAGTCTACGAATGCACGCATGAAATTCCCTTCACCGAATTGAATGACCTTCTCTGTGTGTCTGACAGCGGATGGACTGGACGCTCTGCTTAAATTTTGCATTGGATGAACCCTCCTAGTCGCTTTATAGTTTTAGTTTAATAAATGCACACGTTAACAAAAGTGATAAAAATCACAATGTTATTTGTTTTTTTCCACAATTATGTCTAATCGTCAACAGATTCCTTCGTAAGCATGGATACACTAACACAGAATCCTTTTCTTATACGCACACGCTTTCAACTTACAGGGTGAATCTCTATCGGCTCTGTATTCTCATCCCCATATTAATTGCTCCATCCTCTATATGCAGTCAGGGTCCAGCATACTATTCTCTCTATCATGTATGGGGCGCTGAGACAGAGCCACGCGTAACGAGTTGGGTGCTCAGCAGGACCTGCTCCTCCTTGCAGGAGGTAGCATCCATCAGACTCAGGATATACTCGGCTCCTCTGGCGCTGATCTGCTCAATCGGGCGCTTGACTGTTGTTAACGCAGGTGTAGTATAGCGTGAAAAGCCAATGTCATCGAAGCCGACCACAGACACATCTCCAGGAACCTGCAACCCCTGCTGGAAAATGGCATTCATTGCACCGATCGCCATATCATCATTGGAGCAGAATACGGCGGACGGGGGCTCTCTGAGTGCTAATAGCTGCTCCATGGCATAGCTTCCGCCTGTCATCGTGTAGTCCCCCCTGACAATATAATCGCCACGAACTGGTAGATCATGATCCATCAAGGCGTTCAGGAATCCATCCCTCCGCTCTTGAGTCGACTTGAATCCCTCCACTCCCTCGATGAGTGCGATACGCGAATGCCCCATGCGAATCAACTCCAGTGTTGCCGTATATGCCCCTTCTTTGTCATTGGACAGTACATTCACAATCCCATGACCGCTCATCTGACGGTTCAGGATGATTAATGGAATGCCCTCCCGGATAACATGATACACGAAGGGATTGTCCGTCTCGCTCTGACTCATCAGTATCATACCGTCAAATCGCTTGCGATGAATGGAAGAATAATCATCATATTCGTCAATACCTCGGACAAGCAGATTGTAATCAACACCGATCACACTGTTCACACCCCGAATCGTATCTGCGAAGAAGCTTGACGAGGTCCCCTTGGAAATACTCGTGAAAAACAGTCCAATGCTATAGGACCTGCGCAGCACGAGGCTACGAGCGTTATAGTCCGGAATGTAGTTCAACTGGCTGGCCAGGTCGAGAATACGGCGGCGGGTCTCCTCTTTGATAAGCGGACTGCCATTAAGTGCTCGGGACACCGTCGTATGTGACACATTAGCCAATTTGGCAATATCCTTGATTGTCGCCGCCATTACTCTATCCTTTCTGCTGCACCCAGCGTCATATCTGACAGACTCACAATTTGTTACGACTCTCACCTAACTTGCCTAGCTCATCTACTAACTTGTTTATGATATTCACTAACTCACTTATAAAATCCAGTGGCGCGCTTTAGATCGTCTACGCTCTAATTGAAGCCTTTGCGATCTATTTCACCGTTACGACTGCTGGAAAAGCAAAATATTTCTCTGCATTGTGATAGCAAATATCCTGGACAATGCCACCCAGTAGCTCCAGATCATTCGGTGCCTCGCCATGCTCAGCCCATTCTCCGATCAGATCGCACAGCAGACGTCGGAAATACTCATGTCGCGTATACGACAGGAAGCTGCGGGAATCTGTCAGCATGCCAATGAAGCGAGAGAGCACACCCATGCTTGCCAGGAGCTTCATCTGCTCCAGCATGCCTTCTTTGTGGTCATTGAACCACCAAGCGGTGCCGAATTGGATTTTTCCTGCGGTCCCACCAGCCTGGAAGCTTCCTGCCACACTTGCAAGCACTGGGTAATCTACCGGGTTCAAGGAATAAAGAATGGTTTTCGGAAGATTGCCTGTTGCGTCCATTCCGTCCAACAAAGCCGCGAGCGCCGAAGCGATACTTCCATCATTAATAGAATCATAACCGGTGTCAGGGCCCAATCTGCGGAACATCGCCGTGTTGTTATTCCGCAAGGCATGAATGTGGTATTGCATTGCCCAGCCACGCTGAGCGTACAATTGTCCAAGATGAATTAACGTAAAGCTTTTATACTTGGCCTCTTCCTCCAATGTAACCTGGCCTTCTTGGAGTGCCTTGGCATAGATAGCCGATACTTCCTCCAGTGTAGCAGGGGCATACAGCAAGACGTCCAAAGCATGATCCGATACGCGACAGCCGACGCTGTGGAAATACTCTACTCTGCTCTCAAGAGCACGCAGCAAGCCGCTATATTCCGTCACATCAATACCAGATACCTCGCCTAGCTTATCGATCCATGGACGGAAGGTAGAACGGTTAAGCTCCAGCCCTTTATCCGGACGGAAGCTTGGCAGGACAGCTGTGTCAAAATCCTTCAGCTTGGCGATCTGCTTATGCTCCTCCAGAAGATCCGTCGGGTCATCCGTTGTGCAGACTACAGTCACGCCCGATTTGGTGATGAGATCGCGTGCACCGAAGCCCGGGCCCTGCAGCTGGGCATTCACCTTTTCCCAGATTGCAGGAGCTGTCTGCTCATTAAGCAGTTCATGTACATCGAAAAAGCGCTGAAGCTCCAAATGTGTCCAGTGATACAGCGGATTGCCGATCAGGGTAGGAACGGTTTTGGCCCACGCCATAAATTTGTCAAAATCCTCCGCATCCCCCGTGATGTATTTCTCCTCGACCCCGTTGGCACGCATTACCCGCCATTTATAGTGATCGCCATATAACCATGCCTCTGTAATATTCTTAAAGCTCTTGTTCTCATAGATTTCCTGCGGATTCAAGTGACAATGATAGTCCATGATCGGCATATGCTTGGCAAACTGGTGGTACAGCTGGACGGCAGTCTCGCTGTTCAGCAGGAAGTTGTCACGTAAGAAGGAGACGGACATTGCTTATCAATCCTTTCCTGAGATTTTGATTTTGTTAAAATGTTAACGTTAACATTTATGGACTTATAATAGCGCTTTCTATTCTTCAGGAAAGTGACTTTTATCATGCTGCATGAGGCGAATACGTGAACATTTTGTGGTCATTGTACATCATCTCGTTTTAAATCATGCTTTATCGTCTTGTTTATGACCTTGTTTTCGGGCTCGCTATTGAACTTACTATTAAACTTACTATTGAGCTTGCTTTCTTGCTTTACAACCCTTTTCACAGTTATGTATTTCAACTTCATTTAGGGGGTGATTTTTATGCAATGCCCTTTGTAATCAATTATGAGATCGGCCCAGTCGCCAATCGAGAAGATATGCTAGGCCGATTCCAGCCGTATAACGGAACAGGTCCACTACGAGAAAGCCTCTCCCCAGCACCAATGCACCAAGCGTCGTGCTGCGAATCGCATTAAGCCAATCCAGCTGAAGCAGCTGCGAAGCCTCAATCGCATAGCAGAACAGTAACCCTATGAGGGCTGCGAGACGTCTGCTTCCTTGTGGCCACAATGTTCTTACACCAAAATAAATCATGACAGCCCATAGCGCATCTCCTGCATGAGCCGTGATCACAGCAGGCAGGTGCAGCCCATCATAGCGGGAAGCAAGTCCCAGCCCGATCGTCACAGCGACACCTGCTGCATAAATGAACCTCTTCCGCCACACCCCTGATTCTCCTGCCTTCTTCATCTGTAATTAATCCCCTTACAATTTAATGTATTATCTATATACATTCTCAATCGTCTACAGCCTCACGCAGTTGCTGCATAGCAGGTATTCGCACCTGACCCTCCACCTCTTTACCATTGGTTCCAAGCATGTAGCTCCGACAACTGGCGAATCGTGTGCTGTGGACGCTCCATGACCTCATCGGGCCACTCCTCAAAGCCCTCCAGCCAAACTGTCCGAAGGCCTGCCCGACTTGCCCCCTGCACATCGTTGACGGGATGATCTCCGACATACCAGGTTTCATGGGGAGAGACCTTCATGCGCTGTAAAGCTAGCTCAAAAATGCGACGATCCGGCTTTTCCAGCCGAACCGCCTGTGACACGATAACCGTCTCGAAATATGCTCGAAGCTGCAGCTGATCCAGCTTGCGATTCTGCACAGCGACCGAGCCATTCGTAATCAATCCTAACCGGAAGCCTTGGGCGCGAAGGTCATGCAGCAGCTCTTCTGCTCCCTGCATCATGGTCGTATGACCGACAAATTCAGAATACCAATATTCCAGTAAGTGTCGTACAGTCACCCGTTCATCCTTGAAGGGCAAAGTATGAAGCAGCTCCTGAAACAGCTCCCGCTTGCTTCTGTATCCATTCCGGTCAGCGATCCGTATAGTCTCCATTAGTGCAGCCTCGTTGTCCATACTGGAAGTGCCAATGTCAGAGGTAGCCAGGAAATTTACAATGAATTGACGTGTAAAGCTATCAAATGCCTGCCTGCGATTAGCGAGCGTATTATCTAGATCGAATAGCACCGTGGTCGTCACGCCATCACCTCATTTGATTACTTAAATCCCTGTTGCCTGCTTAATTCCCTGCCGGAATTCCTCTGCGGCTTCGTAGAAAGGAAAGGGCATGCTGCATCTTCTCTACATACTGCTCATCCCCGCTTGAGCACATATATCGAATTTCAGAGTGTGTGGATGCTCCCAGCAAATGGTTCTCTTGAAGGACGCTCTGCAGACGCTTAACAGTCCCTTCACTCCCATCAATGATGTGTATATGTCGTGGTAAAATTTCTTCTAATAGCTTTCTATAGTAGGGATAATGCGTACAGCCGAGCACCACCGTACCATACTGATCCAGATCAAAGGATGCTAGCTTCGTTGTGAAATAATCCACGATCACCTCGCGGTCCCATATCAGCTGCTCACAATATTGCACCAGCTCAGGCAAGGGAAGTGAATCCACACTGCCCTGGTCGTCAACTCTTGCTACCAATTCTGTGTATTTGGACTGGCTTAGTGTCAAAGGGGTAGCCATGACGAGCACTCGCTTGCCGTGAGGACGGCTCAATGCGACTGCTGGTTTCACAGCTGGCTCCATTCCGATGACAGGAATCCGATATCGGGCGCGAAGCTCTGAGATCGCAATGCTGGTAGCTGTGTTGCATGCCACCACAAGCGCCTTGACATTCTCCTGCATAATTCGGTCTGCACACTCCATAATATACCTGCGAACTTCCTCTTTTGGCTTACTGCCATAAGGGACATGCAGGGTATCTGCATAAAATAAGTAATTCTCTCCAGGCAGGACAGACAAAGCCTCATCCAGGACGGTCAAGCCGCCAATACCTGAGTCAAACAGCGCTACTCTCATATCATTCACCTGATTTGTTTAAAATTGATGTCAACATGCTCATCTAGGTCCTGTATCATTCTAACATGATTACTACATAATTGTATGCTGGCCCTCAGGCATGTGTATTTACTTCCAAGCAATGATGAGTCACCATAAAAAAGAAAGTAACTCCATAAAAAATATTATGTGAAAATATGTTGACTGAATTGTCTTAATGCTGTAATATTCCACTTGAGAATAACTCTTGGGAGGAATTAAATCCATGGCTAAAGTTCTATTTGTAAAAGCTAATGACCGTACTGCTGAAGAAGCAGCAACAGTTAAATTGTATAACGCATTTCTGGAAAGCTACAAGGCTTCCCACCCAGCTGATGAAGTAACTGAACTGGACCTGCACAGCGTAGAGCTGCCTTACCTGAATGCTAACATGATCCGTGGTCTGTACAAGACTGCTAACGGATTCGAAGCGACTGCTGAAGAAGCACGTCTGGCTGGTATCGCTAACGGCTACCTGGACCAATTCCTAGCTGCTGACAAAGTCGTATTCGCATTCCCACTGTGGAACCTGACAATTCCAGCTGTCCTGCATACTTACATCGACTACCTGAACCAAGCAGGCAAAACGTTCAAATACACTGCTGAGGGTCCTGTAGGTCTGGTAACAGACACTAAAGTTGCTCTGCTGAATGCAAGAGGCGGCTTCTATTCCGAAGGTCCTATGGCAAGCTGGGAAATGTCCCTTAACTTCGTTAGCAACATCCTTACTTTCTTCGGTGTTCGTGACATTACGAAGATTGTTCTGGAAGGTCACAACGCAACACCTGACAAAGCTCAAGATATCGTTGCTGATGCATTGAAGCGTGCTAGTGAAGCTGCTGCTCAATTCTAATTGAGCTAGGGAGTCTTAACGGCTCTCGCCCATGTATCTGACTGCATCCGCTGGCAGGATGATACAACATGAACAATACACCCGCAGTCACACGATTTGTGCTGACAGCATCAAAAAGGATGCTTCCAGAGTCCATCGACCTGAGAGCATCCTTTTCTTATTGCTTTGATTTGTACATGTACACCTGAGCCCCATGTTGAATATAATCCTATACTGTTTATGGAATGAACTGCTGTACGATCTTCACAATTTGTCCGTTCTCCACCGTGATATGATACGGGAAGTCTCCCAAATCCAGACGCTCCTTATTCTCAAAGCCATCCACGAAGGTCTGCAGCGATACTTCCTCATTCCAGTTCACCTGGACATCCTCCAATTGACCTGTGCGATCATAGATCTGCATGATAACCTTGGCATCAGCTGCAATGGGCAGCTCCTCGTTCTCAATCTGTTCATTCACGATATAATAATTGTCAGGGGCCTCCGTCATCTCCGAATCTCCTTCACGTTCCCGGAAGATTTCGTGTGCTGCCTCGCCCTCATACCATTCAATCCGATCAGCTTGCACATAGACTGCGCCATCCTCATTCCGCTGTAATCCGTTAAAGAAGACTGTCTCCTGTTGATCTGCTGCCTGCACTGGTTCATAGCCTGTGGCTGCAGTTCCACCTGCTGTAACGAATATTAGGACTAATGTGAACATCATCAGCTTTGCAGTAGCTTTTATCATGTTGCTTCCTCCTCACGGTACGGGAATGGACACCGCCATCTGTGTCTTACAAGTTCATTACCCTTCTCTTCAAATCATAAACGATCCTGCCTGCAAAAAAGTTTCAGAAATCACTGAAAGTAGTTACAATTTCTTCAGAATCGCTTGGTGGGCAAGCGTCTGGATGAACCTAATGCTACAGTGGTCTGCTTCTTGCAGTGGGTTGCCTCTTGCAGTGGGTTGCTTCTTGCAATTGCCTGTTATCGCAGTAGCCCAAGCTTTCTAGCTCGTTCCTCTGAGAGAATAAACTCCTCACTCTCCCATACAGTATCATCCTCATCCAAGCCAAACATCGTCATGATCTCAGGCCAGATGCCCTTCTCCAGCGCTTCCTGCTGCGTGATGATGACCTTCATACATTAACACTCCTTTTATTCTACAGGCTGTTTGTTACGTCTCATACCCATTGCCTAGCGCCTAATCTCAGCACCGCCCAGATCATTGCTTAATGCTATGTATGCTAATTGAACTGATTTGGCTACGATTGATCCACAATATACTTGTCTTATTTACTATATACACAGGTTTGTCCAGGTATGCATACTTAAATGTATACTGTAATGCCTAATTTCTTTGCAAATAAATAAAGAGCCACAGGATTCACCCAAAAGGTGAGGCCCATGACTCTTCACTTCATTTCCTATCTGTATTCTCTATGTTCACTGCTCCCATCAACTAGTATGGAATGCATTAGATGGAGAAGTATACTGGCTTCACGCATACCGGCTTCGATACTTCAACGCTGAGTCCGGTGTATTGCAAGCGACCTGTTGTGCGATCTACCTTGAAGGTCACAATGTTGTTGGTGTCACGGTTCGCAGCGAGCAGGAATTCCCCACCTGGTACGATAGCAAAGTGACGTGGGTGACCGCCTTCTACAGATACATATTCAACCACTTCCAGCTTGCCGGACTCGCTATCAAAAGCATAGACCACAATGCTGTCATGTCCACGGTTAGAGCCGTATACATACTTTCCGTCCTCAGACACTACGATCTCAGCCGTCGTATTCTCGCCCTCGAAGCCGGCAGGAAGCGTGGAAATGTTGCCTACCTCTGTAAGCTGTCCCTTCTCAGCATCATATGCAAATGTCGTCACAGAAGAATCCACCTCGTTGATTACAAAAGCATATTTGCCATTAGGATGGAATGCCAAGTGGCGTGGGCCTGCACCTGGATGCGTCTTAGTCTCCCCATGCAGCACCAGCTTGTCCCCTTCAACCTTGTAAGAGCGGATCACGTCGAGACCGAGGTCCTGTACGAACAGGAAACGTCCATCCGGGCTGTAGAAGGAGGAGTGTGGATGTGGGCGATCCTGACGCTCTGGATGGTGTCCATGACCTTCATGCTGCGCAACATCCAGCAGCTCGCCGATCTCGCCATTCTCGCGGATCGCCAGGAGTCCAATCATACCACCATGATAGCTGGTTACGGTAAGGTAAGGCAGCGTGTCATGCTGCTGAATATGGCAAGTCGTTCCAGCAACGGTGTTTACGCGATTCAGCAGAGTCAGCTTGCCAGTAGATGGGTCAATGTCGAAGGATACTGCTTCTCCGGCTTTGCCGCCTTCTTCCGTCACTCTGTCACTGATGGAATAGAGCTTACGCTGGTCTGCATCCACATGCACGAACGTAGGGTTGCTCAGACCGGACTGCTCGTCCAAGAGCTCCAGGGCACCTGTTTTTTCATCAAATGCGTATACGTATACGCCGCTCCCTTGACTTTCAGCATAGGAACCTGCAAATACCAATAATTTTTGTGCATTAGACATGTGAATATCCTCCTTGGTGTGTTAAGAATAGTATAGAATGTGTACAAAATGAATGACTACATGTGGTTCATTATGGACCACTATGGATCGCCTTTCTTCATTAGAAGCGGCTATCCGGCATCATCCAGCACCACGACTGCCTGAGTAGACAGCTCTACATTGCCTGCTAAGGCGCGAGAGATCATACACGATTGCTCTGCCTTGTCAGCCAGACGCTCCGCCTGCACCAGATGCTCATGGCTTGATCCAGCAGCAAGCACAATTCGTGGGCGGTGAGTAATACGTCGGTAAGTAAATATGTTATTCGTCACATCCACAATGCCCTCAGAGGACAAAGCTAGCGATTGAACCAGCAGTCCTGCTCTCTCCATCATAGCAGCTAATGTAATGATATAACAGGTGGACGCGGCGCCCAGCAGCATTTCATCCGGGTTGGTCCCCGTCCCGGGTCCACCCATCTCTGCAGGTATGGAGATCACTGAACGCAGACCGCCTGCATCAATCTCCCCTTCACTGTTACGCCCACCCTTCCAGGTAGCCTCCAAATGAAATACATGCTCTACAACCAGCAGCTCCTTTCCCATGGACTCTCACCATAATCTCTGTCAGCCCAGACATTTCATTCTTTATTTCATGGCGCTGATTCATTGACACAGACTCGGGCAGCATTAACTCATCAGCACTAACTAAGCGACATTGGCAAGCCCTGTCTACGTGAGCTCCTTGCCCTTCGTCTCCGTACCAAGAAACAGCACAGCGAAAGCTCCAATCAGAATAGCGATAAAGAAGATGCTGAATACCGTGACAAGACCGACACCGCTGGCAAGCAGAATCCCGACCAGATAAGGGCCAATAACCCCACCGATTCGGCCAAAGGAAGCTGACATACCGACACCAGTCGAACGTACCGATGTTGGATACAGCTCTGGTGTGTAGGCATACATGCCACCCCAGGCCCCCAAATTGAAGAATGACAGACAGATGCCTGCTGCCAGCAAGGAGCCTGCGCTCTCCGCTGTACCGAACCAGATCGCAGCTCCTGCCGTAAGTAGCAGGTAGACCACCAGCACGAATTTGCGTCCCAGCTTCTCAATCAAATAAGCCGCCGTAAAATAACCCGGGAGCTGTGCCAATGTCATAATCAGTACATATTCGAAGCTCTTCACCAGCGTGAAGCCCTTTAGTACCATGACACTTGGCAGCCATAGGAACATGCCATAGTAGGAGAATACTACGGTGAACCACAGCACCCAGAGCATGATCGTGGATCTACGATGAGGCACTGACCAGATCGAGCGCAATCTATCCCCTAACGGCAGACGGTTCGCCTTTTGCTGAAGATAGCGAGGCGGGTCCTCTATGGCTTTGCGTAGATACAGGGCATACAGGGCTGGTATGGCTCCAATCAAGAAGGCGGCCTCCCAGCCAAAGCGTGGAATAACGAAGTAGCCTACGAGTGCTGCCACAATCCAGCCACCCGCCCAGAAGCTCTCCAGCAGCACGACCATTCGGCCGCGCTCATTCGCCGGAACAGATTCGGAGACCAAGGTAGAGGCAACCGGTAGCTCTCCCCCAAGGCCTACCCCTGCTACAAAGCGTAGAATCAGTAGCATACCAAAGCCCACAGCAAAGGCAGATAAGCCTGTCGCGATTGAAAAGACGAGCAATGTCCACATTAGAATCGCTTTACGTCCATACTTGTCCGCCAGAATTCCAGCAAAGGCGGCTCCAAAGACCATCCCGATAGAATTCATGGCTGTCAGCAGCCCAACTTGCTCCTTCCCAAGCTGCCAATCAGCAGCCAATGCAGCTACCACAAAAGACAGCAGTCCGATATCCATGGCATCGAACAGCCAGCTGAGTCCTGCACTGAACAGCAGCTTTTTCTTCTTGGCAGGGCTCAAAGCAGGAGTATCATTCATATTCTCGCCCCTTATCCATGTACAATGTTATGTATTGCATAACTGTGGGTCGGATTGGCAGACAGCAATGCATCCGCATATTGACCCTCTCCCCTCAGGAGGTATACAGTAATGATTATACATCCAAATTCATCATTTGCATAAAACAAACAAGCGACTTTTCAATCAAGCCATCGAACACTCGTGCATTTCGAATGGAACCTACTGAGATTTTCCATCAGGAACATGCAGCTGAATGTGCTTCTTGTTGAGTGTTCGATTTGGGTGAATGATGCAATAGGCTTAATTCAGTTATTTGATTGAAAACCTTTCAGAAAGTAGGAGTCATCGTTGCTGCATACGTTCCTGATTACGCTCTACGAAGTATTTGTCCCTATTGCCCTACCGCTCGTCGCCGGAGCAGCACTTGCCCGGTTCCGCTCTATGGAGACACGACCGTTGACCACGCTCGCTCTATATGTACTTAGTCCGGCCATCATCTATCATACGTTAGCGAATGCTGCCATTTCCTATGCTGATGTGCGCGATAGCGTTCTATTCTCACTGAGCAATCTGCTCGTGCTATGGTTGCTTGCAATCAGCGCCTCCCGATTACTCCGGCTGGATCGGTCGGAGCAGGCTGGTCTTACATTGGTAGTTGCCTTTACGAATAGTGTTAATTATGGGCTTCCGCTTGTCTTGCTGGCCTTCGGTCAGCTCGGTCTGGACAAGGCCTCGGTATATGTCGTTACCCAGATGATTATCGTCAATACCATCGGTATTTTATTCGCGGCACGTTCGCACTTCAACTGGAAGCAGGCTGGCTTGTCCGTATTGCGACTGCCCAGTATTTATGCAGCAATAGCCGCCATGCTTGTCCGTGGCGCAGACTGGCCGCTTCCTTCGGCACTACAGGAAGGAATCTCACTGATTGCCGCTGCCTATTCTCCGGTAGTACTGGTCATCCTTGGTGCGCAAATGCTTCATGTCTACAGGGCTCCGCGCGCAGAGCAGATGGATCGGGCCCTTTGGGCCGGAATGGGCATTCGCTTGTTGATTAGTCCGGCTGCTGCTTTTGCCATCCTGCTGCTGCTGAATGTCGAAGACACCCTGTTCCGGGTATTATTGATTTTGGCTTCAATGCCTACGGCGGTGAATGCGGTCCTGCTCGCTGAGCAATTCGACGCCTCACCAAGGCTAGTCTCTCGCTGTATTTTGTGGACGACGTTGTTATCGTTCATTATGTTGCCATTATTTATTTCCTGGCTAGCCTGAGGCCTATGAACAAAGAACGCTGGATACAGCATACAGCCTGTAATCCAAGCTTATCCAGCATTAACGAAGCGATGAATCCACCGTATTTCAAGCTCACAGCCCCACACAGTATCTCAAAAAAAGACGGAAGCCCAGCCTCACGGCCAGCTCCCGTCTTCTGGAAACCTACGACCTACCGGCACCAGAACTCAGACCGATGATCATGACGATGAGCACCAGCAGTTGGATGAGTGTCTCGATACTCATATCCAATCGCCTCCATCCCTCATGGAATGCTCCTTCGGCCGATTCCCCTCTCCCCGGAACCTTGCGCAGTTTCCCACTAACATACCTATGAGGGATGTGACGGGATTATGTATAACGGAGGCTGGTGCTTCTATGAGGTCATGGCTTGAACCAGGCCAGCTTCAGATCCATTTCCTGAATGCACTGTCTAGTGTCATGCTGATCGTTTCCGACGAGGGGAGTTACTGGATAGATCTGCATATCTGTTTCCTCATAGGTCTGTAGCAGCGGCATCAGCCGATCCATCTCCTGAATATCCGGATCAAGCCAGCGATTGGCTTGGTCAGCGGTCAGGATGGCTGGCATACGAGAATCGAATTCACGAATGGCCGTATTGGCCACGGTCGTGAGCATCGTGCAGGTCCGAAGCGGCTCCTTGCGCGTATCCTTCCATACCTCGTATAATCCGGCCACTCCGAACATGGCCTGCCCCGGGAGCACAACTCTTACTGCACAGCTCCGCTTTCCTTCATTCCTCCAATAATAGAAGCCATTGCAAGGAATGATACAGCGCCGGGTCTCAATCATTTTGCGATAAGTGGGATTTACCCGCACCGTGCTTAGCTCGGCATTCACGCAATCTTTGCCCCAATAAGGAATGATGCCCCAGCGAAATTCATCAAGGACACGCTCGCCATCTTGCTCCAGCACGATAGGAACTTGTTGGGTCGGACTCATGTTGTACCTTGTCTTATAATAATACATGACCCGCTGCACCCCGAAATGCTCCCGCACCTCATCTAGCTCCGCAGATAACGAAAATCTTCTGCACATGTCATCATCACAATCCTTTCTGGTTGCTATGATTACAGTGTGCAGAATTTATGGAAAATTATACAGGAATCGCCTTGGTCTGAGGCTCGTACGCATCCAGATGCCAACGGAAGCCATCGCTCGCCAGCAGATCATCCGATGCCTGTGGGCCACAGCTTCCTGCAGGATATGGATGCAGCGGGAAGGAAGCTACCTGGAAGGCATCCAGAATGGGCTGTACCCATGCCCAGGATAGCTCTACCTCTGCCCAATGCGCAAAGAAGGTGGAATCTCCCTGCCAAGCATCCAGGATCAAACGCTCGTAAGCTTCAGGGACATTACCTGCTGGTGCATGGAAATCCATCGTAATCTTCTCAAGCTGTCCGTTCAGCGGATTGGTGCTGTTGAGCTGTAGACTGGCTCCCTCCTGCGGATTGACGGAGATCACCAGCAGATTCGGAGCTGCAGCCTCGTGAACGCCTGCGTGGGGTACAGATGCCTTCGACTTGAATTCCACAACAATGCGCGTCGATTTCTCCTTCATCCGTTTACCTGAACGCAAATAAAACGGAACGCCACGCCATTGCTCATTATCAATCCACGCTCGCGCTGCAATAAAGGTGTCATTGCTGGAGCCAGCCTCAATACCAGGCTCCTCCAGATAACCGGCATAAGCGGTGCCCTGATGCTCAGCTGCTGTGTATTGCCCACGGACAATGTCATTCGATACATCAGCCGTCTGTAAAGGACGAATGGCCTCCATCACCTTGCGCTTGGCCGTACGGATCCCTTCCGGGGTGAAATGCTCAGGTTCCGGCATGGCCGTCATCATGAGCATTTGTAGCAAATGATTTTGAATCATATCACGTAGCGCGCCCGAATGATCATAATAGGCAGCTCGCTCCTCCACCCCCACAGTCTCGGAGGCAGTAATCTGAATATTCGCGATGTGCTCGCGATTCCAGATGCCTTGCAGCAACGGATTCGCGAACTTCAGCGTCTCCAGATTCTGAATCATCGGTTTGCCAAGATAATGGTCAATACGGTAAATTTCCTCTTCCGCAAATGCCTGACTCAGATGCTCGTTCAGCTTGCGTGCAGATTCCAGATCATGACCGAACGGCTTCTCGATAATGAGTCGCTTCCAGCCTTTGGTACCTGCGAGTCCGCTGTCTCTGATCTGACCGGCAATGACCTCAAAAAACTCCGGGGCAACCGATAGATAAAACAAACGATTACCTGGGATGCCCAGCTCTTCTTCACGCTGTTCCGCCATGTGCAGAAGCTTCTTGTAGTCTTCGGTATGATGTACGTTCAGCGAGCAATATTGAAAGGCGGATAAGAATTGACCCATTCGGGCGGGATCCCCATCCTTCTGTCTTGCAAATTCAGTAATGGAGTGTTCGACCCGCTGGCGGAAATCAACATCTGTTACCTCACGTCGTCCTAGGCCTATTACAGAGAATGAAGCAGGAATTTTGCCCTCGATGAATAGTTGATATAATGCAGGATATATTTTGCGCTTTGCCAGGTCCCCTGTTGCCCCGAACAAGACAAATGTAGTTGCTTCCATGATTCAATCCCTCTTCCCCATCGTAATACAGGTCAGCCGTTGGCACCTCTGGATTTCGCTTATCCTCTATATATGAAGATGTCATATCCTAAGTGTTCATGACTCACGCCTAATGCCTAGCTTATTAAAAGTTACTCGTTAAATTAATGTAACCTATAATACACCTTTTGGTCCTTTTTAGTCAATTTAGTCGATATGATTTGTAAGCTATCTCACGGATTTCATTACGGGCCTATGCTATGCTATTATGTTAGTCAGGAACATCGTCTAACAGGAAGGACGGGATGACCAGTTGGCATTCGGTATTACTAGACAGGAGCTGATTGAGTGGAAAAGGCGAGTAAGCAGCGGTGAGATTGCCTTTCTCACACACTATTGGACCGATGAACGCTTCCCACATGCTACAACGGTCACCAAGGTTGGCTGCTCGGACTTGGCCCGGTTGGAGGACTGGTGCAGGGCGAATGATCTGAATCCGAGGTACATTCATCGCCGGGATGAGTATCCACATTTTGATCTGATCGGGCCACGTCAGATTGAGATATTGTTCAGCCATGGGCTGGAGGACCATCTCCGCCGCTTTCGCTTACTTCCGGCCTACAAAGCTTGATCAGTCACACTTATATAACGAGTAGCATGACAACAGGGGCTGCATTCACGCTACTATAGCGATGTAATGCAGCCCCTGTTTATTGGAGTCCTAATGCTCTCTAGAGCAGATCTTCCACTCATATGAAGCTCAGACTGTTATTGAAAGTATTTATTTGAAGCTCTTTACACGTTCCTCGATTGGCTGGAACTCTTTGTCGCCTGGCTCGAACGTAGGTGCACCAAATGGCATTTGAGCTATCAGCTTCCAATTCTCAGGCAGCTTCCATTCATTTTTCACATGCTCATCGATCAATGGATTGTAGTGCTGAAGGGAAGCTCCCAGACCTTCCTCTTCCAGAGCTGTCCACACGACCAGCTGAAGCATGCCGTTGGATTGATTAGCCCAGATTGGGAAGTTGTCCGCATATGCCTTGAAGTTCTGCTGTAATCCTGCAATCACATCATTATCCTCGAAGAACAGCACGGTACCATAGCCACTGCGGAAGCCAGCCATTTTCTCAGCTGTGGACTTGAATTGCTCTTCGTTACCCACAACCTCAAGCAAAATATTTTCTGTAATGTTCCACAGCTTATCATGCTCACCGCCGAACAGAACTACAGCACGAGCCGTTTGAGAGTTAAAGGAAGATGGAGTGTATTTTACTGCTTCTTGAACGATTTCTGTAATCTTCTCGTCGGATACTGACACAGATTTGCTGATTCCATAATAGGAGCGTCTTGCTTTAAGTGCTTCAAAGAACGATTTAGCCACGTAAAAAACCTCCGTTGTTTTTATATTTCATTACTTTTCGTAACTTAATATACATTACATAGAATCAAGAAGTCAAGTAAAATATACCAGACTGATCATATTTATTTTACCCTGCTACCTATTTGTACATTCAATATCGACGGAATTATGACTCAGGCTTGTATTTTCGTTCGCTGGATGAGCTGCTTTTGGTCTTGTCCTTCTCCTGCTCCTCTTGCTTCTCCAGCCTCAGATCTTCCATGGGAATGGCATCTACACTCTGCTCGGCCTCATGGATATCCAAGATACTCTTACGCTCAGTAGGATATTGCTCAGGGTGATCCCGGTTGAATGGTTGCTTCTCTTCGTCCTCACGCTGATCACTACGTCTCATGGCGTGCTCCTCCTTCCATACTGCGTGTCTACTATTTCTTACCTGTTCCTGTAAAGGACTAAACACCATTCGTGAAATTCCTGAGATATAGGAAAACATCTGTTGTCGTACTTTCACGGGAGACAGGCCGCGTGTAGTAGAAGTATTTCTGGCGATAATCGAATGGCTCGGCTCCGGTAAAATTTATAAAACTCTACGATCCTGAAAAAGGCCAAGACTGGACAATGCTGCCCGTTGTCTTGACCTTATATCGGATGTACATGGAATATAGAAATTGATATTGTTCATGCCTGCAATCTGGATATTCATCGCGCTGAGTAAAAAATATGCTCCGCATGCAGCTTGTCCGCATGCACTGTCAGAATGGCAAACGAATATTGCTGTTGCATCCGCTTATCCGTCGCAGATCCAGGATTGAGCAGCATAATTCCGTTAACTTCATCAAGCAGTGGCACATGAGAATGGCCAAACACAATGCAATCCACCTGCTGGTCGGCAAAAGCCTTCAACGCCCGCTGTTCCGTCGTTCCCCGGAAGCCATCCCCGTGAATCATTCCGATACGTTTGCCCTCTACTTCAATAAGCTTCTCATAGCCCAGACGGGATACGATATCCTCCCCATCATTATTGCCTGCTATCCCCTCTACCGGAGCATAGGCTGCCAATGCTTCATAGACGGACCAATCCGTCCAGTCCCCTGCATGCAGAATCAGATCTGCTCCGGGAAGCTCCTCCAATAACCTTGCTGGTAAGCCTTTGGACCTCTGAGTCATATGGGTATCAGATACGACGATGATTTTCAAGACTTCTCCTCCTTGCAGTAGCCTGCCGCTGGCCTGACTCACAGTCTCACACCGAGAACGGTGTAGATAGCAAATTGTCATTTACGGACGGACTAGCATATGGTGTCTTTATCCAATTGGGCAATCGACTGCTTCAGGTCATTTAGTGTAATGGTCTCGAAAAATTCGAGTACCTTCTGCTCAGCCAGGATATTGATGGACTGCAGTAGCGCATCTATATTTCTTCCCACATCACAATCGGGATTGGTATCCTGATGGACCGTGAATAACGGCCTGTCTTCCTTCGTCGCTTCGTAAATATCCCTTAAATGGATTTTCGCGTCGCTGCGCACCAGACAGAAGCCTCTTGTACCCGGGGAAGACTCCACAAGGCCGGCTTTCTTAAGACTGCCCATAATTCTTCGAACTACGACAGGATTGGTGTTAATGCTCGAAGCGATCACGGAGGACGTAATGCGATCCGGTGCACTCTGGCTTAACAACAGCAAGCAGTGAATGCTCACCGAAAAATGGGTGCTCATGCTTCATCATCCTTTATTAATCTAAGGGTTACTCTGGAAAATAATCATGCTCGGGTCTTAGTCGAACCTTTAGCATCCGTACACTGTTCTCCAGTTGCTTAACTACATCCTCTAGCTGACGGCGATCAATGCTCTGATAATCGGGTACGGGCTTTGGAGCATTTTGCAGGTCACGGAGTGCAATCTGCTGTTCCTGCCATTTATCCATCAAATCGGAAATATGGGCGTAAAAGCGCTCATAATCCTTAATAATCTCGTCTAGATAAGCATCCACTTCCTCTGGGTCGTAGCCGCGCATCTTGGTCTTGAACTGCTTCTCATGTATGGCTAAAGCATCGAGCTGAATCCCAAGCTGATTGAATAGCTTCTTCTGTTTATCCAGCCGACGTTTCATATGCTCATCCATGCAAATCCCCCTTCCACTTCCTCTACAATTTATATCATATTCAGGCTTGAGATGAAAACACGTTGGTCACAGGTAATTGAATAAAATAGTCTCAGCCCACCACGACCCGCTGCCGGGTCTGAGCCGATTGCAGGCAGGCATCAATCACCTTCATATTCAGCACAGAATCCTCCGGTGAGTAGGGTAGCGGTGTTCCATCCAGTACGGCACTTGCGAACACATCAGCCTGTATTTCGAAGGAATTATGGCCCTTCAGCCGCTCTTCACGAGTAACAGTGCCTCTATGGACGAAGATCTGGGGAACAACTGCTGTTTTCTCCCACCCGAACATTTTTGGCATGGCGATCGTGCCGTTAGTCCCCAGAATCTCCATATTCGAACGATGAGCCGCCCACATTCCACAATCAAAGGTAAGCGTAACGCCATGAGGGAATTCCAGTAATCCAGACGCCATCATATCCACATTATCGTGCTCCTCCGAGAACAGTGCATGCACCGTAACCGCTTCCGGTTCACTCTTCAGATACATTCGCGCTGCGGAGATCGGGTACACCCCCACATCGTACAATGAGCCGCCACCCATCTCCTTGTGAAAACGCACGTTATCACTTCCATTGGCATCATTATACGTAAATGTGCAATGAATGCCTCGAATCTCGCCAATCTCACCACTGTCAATGATTTCCTTAATCCGCTGATGCTTCGGATGATAGCGATACATGAAAGCCTCTGCGAACAGCACACCATGTCGCTTACATGCCTCCACCATCTCCTTGGTATCACTGGCACATAGAGAAGAGGGCTTCTCACAGAGCACATGCTTGCCCGCTTCCGCCGCCCGTATGGTCCATTCCTTGTGTAGGTGATTCGGTAGCGGTATATACACCGCTTCTACCTCGGGGTCCAGCAGCAGTTCTTCATAGCTGCCATAGGCAGTCTGAATATTACACTGCTTGGACACCTCCACCGCCAATTCAGCATCACGGCTGGCAATGGCGATGACCTCACCGCGCTCGGATTGCTGTATGGCCGGAATGACAGCGGTTCTCGCAATTTCTGCTGTACTAAGAACTCCCCATTTCAACTTGCGGGTCATGACGATCATCCTTCCCGTATGTGATTAGTAGTTGTCCTGTTCGGCTTTATGCAGCAGACCCAGACATCTGTCCAGATCGGCCTTCACCTGCTTCCTGTAAAGCTTGGCTTTCTCGGCACCCTCATCGGTAAAATGATACAATACTATTTCCTGGAAATCGACGCGTGGATCGGAGCCTTTCAGACGCTTGGTCCTGTAAAATATCCCCTCCTGCACAAGCTCATGAAGAGCTCTGTATACCTCACTCTGCGGCGGGATATACCCAAAGCTGCCAAACTCGCTTTTCATCGCCTCCAGCATTTGATACCCGTAGCCCTGATGCCTCTCCACCATGGTAATCAAATAAAGCTTGATGAATGCCCGCTGGGATATCATGAATGCCATCTGCATCCCCCTTTTCGTAGTCAAAATGCTACCTCATCCTTCCATTATAAACCAATCCTTCTGGATGCTCTATTCGCAATTCCCGCTTGCAACGAAGCAGGTGCGAATGATCTGGATGCTCAAGTGGGCAGTAGCACGGGTGCGGAGTATGATTTTCTATTATGAATTTTTCATATAATGATATTTTGACAAAGATATAACAAGGGTGTCAATCGTTCTGGCGAACGGTTTTTGGGCGGATACTTAGACTACTGTTTATCGTACCTTGCGGACTCATACTTTTCCGATGATTGGACTGCTACTTTTCGCACCTTACGGTACCAGGCTTCGATCAGGAGCTCGCGGCGGGACTCCAGTGCCCTTGTAGCGATGATCGCTCCTTCTTCTCAGCTTCATCCCCGTGAGCCATCGTCCCCCTGGCAGGCGGGCAAGCAGCCATGTTGCTGCAGTCGACAACGCCAATGCCAGCACGAAGGAGACAAGCATTCTAACAACGACTGGTAAGGAGGTCAGCAGAGACTCATCAGGTACGTAGGTTACCCTCAGCATCAGAGCATGGATCAAATAACTCCCGTAGGACAAATCGCCCAGCACACTCCACCAGCGAGTCATACGTTCACTATAATTTACAATCATTAAAGCGATCCTGTAAGCAGCCAGCACGAGTAAGATACAATATAATGCCATCAAAGGCCGCAGTAAGGATACGCTATGAAAACGAATCACCAGCTCCTGTCCCTGCTGAAAGCTACCTGTTAGTGTATATAGCAAATATCCTGTAATCACGGCAATAGCTGGCCAGTATACCCATTGCAGCCTTCGGGACCATTCGGTCCATTGGTGCATCTGGCTTCCAGCTGCTGCTCCCAACACGAAATAGAAGATAAAATAAAGTATATTACGGTCAGCAAGTGTCGTGAACATAGCCGTAACGAGAGGTATATTCGTTCCAGACAACAGCTGCTGCATAGGCCCTACTGCGTACATCAGCGCGATATATAGCAGTCCTGCACCAGCAAGTACACTCAGCCTCCATCGCTCGGATATAGCTGCTGTAATTGCACGATACCCCTTAAGGAACAGCGGATACACCAGATAAAATTGAATGATCATGATGATATACCACAGATGGTAACTACTCTTCCCCGTGAAAAGCTTCACTACGCTGTCTGTCAGGGCAGCGAGATTCCAGTCGGTAAGTGGAATCCCACCATTAGCTATCTGATAAATGACGGACCATAAGAGATATGGAATGATGACGCCTGACAATCGTTTTCGTAAAAAGACGCCGTAGCCCACATCCGCACCGGGCCCCCGATCGTTATAGAGAAGAAGCATCCCCGTAATGAAGGCGAAGACTGGCACTGCAAATTTGGACAGCAGCAGCAGGATCGACATGAGGACTCCGTCCTCCAGTCTTACCTCCTGTACGATGGAGAAATGGGCTATTGCGTGCTGCAATACGACGGCACTGAAGGCCATTCCCCGAAGGACGGCTATTTCATTTATTTTCTCTCTTGAATGTTGGCTCACGTTGACCCCCTGAATTTCTATGGACATGCTGGAACGGAACACACAAGAGAGCAAGGGCATCTGTCGGAGGCTTCATTGCTCTTCCGAAGATACCCTTGCTCTGCACAGACTCACCTTGGTCTGATCTTGTCAGCTAATATCCGATTATAACTCCTTACTAAATCAAATGCGGGTGTAGAGCCGCTTGATACGAATATTTAGTGTGCAGCATAGGTCAACAGCTGGATGAATTAAAGGATTCGATGGGAATCAGGGTACGCATTGCGAGCAGCCTCTACCCGCCGATCGCGATCCTCATCACGCAACCTTGGCTTTCCCTCGCCGGGGACCACATCTGCTCGTTGATTCACTGGGAGCTCATCCCCCCACGCATAACGATCTGTGTTCAGAGAACGGTTGTCACGAAATGTATTATAGATGTCCTCAGCCCGACCATTCTCATCGACGAGCACCAGAATTTTCCCCTGATCCACAAATTTCTCGTACTCAGCGGCCTCATCCTCCGGAATGCCAAGTCCAACAAGTCCACCTACCAGACCACCGGCTCCCGCACCTACAGCTGCTCCAGTCAAGGTTGCTGCAATTGGGCCAGCCGCTAGGATTGGACCGACGCCCGGAATCGCCAATGCACCAATTCCAGCCAATAGGCCGGCCACTCCACCCAGAACACCTCCAGTTGCAGCTCCTGCGGCTACCCCTTCGGGTGCCCGCGTTCCAGTGTCTTCCTCAATCGCCCGCAGATCGTCCCGATCCTTGGTAAGCACTGAGATCTCATCCTGATGGATACCTTGGCGCTTCAATTGGTCAATTGCTTCCGAAGCCTCTCGCTCTGTATCAAATACTCCTACGATTTTCCTGCTCATGACAGATACCTCCTCGAAGTTTTGAGTAGCATGTCATGTAATTACCCTATATTCATAGATTCAAACGATTGTAAGGAGATTTGCTAGCTTAACTTTGAATCTATTGTAATAAATAGACCAGCATAATATCACTATGAAACTTAGGAAAAAGGACCAGCATATAGCAGCTTCAGCGGTTCAACCTAATCTACCTGCAATGGAAGACAACTTAGAAGCAGCTCGTCGTTACCTATATTTAGCACCACATAAAAATTAGCCGTAGATTGAATGTACAGCAGATCATCTTTTCTGATCATGTTCACGAAGGGATTGGAGGTTGTGGAGAAGATCGCCCATTTCACTCTGTTACTTGAATCGGTCTTCACAATAAACCCTTCATTGCCCATCTCGCCTTCGCCACACAGGACTACCGTCTCTTCATTTACTCATAATGTATCGTTAACTTGAATCGCTGACCAAATGTCGTCCTCGTCATAGCTATTAGAAATGGCTGCTAGTGTGGTCTCTTCTCCATAGTTAAGACGGTATTCCCTCCTAAAGCTGTATATGAATTGATCATTCGGAATGCAGTCGATCTCTACATTGATGACCTTACCTGATTCATAGATGAGCGTGTCAAGGCCCAGCAGCTTATGTTGCAGCCACTGCTCCTGTATTTTATGCATGTATTTCACAGCCTCCTTACTAAGGCTCAGTAGGTAGCATCCAGCGCGGGCTAAACGATCTGGTAGCTCTCAACTGTAGCAGCCTTCATCTCACGCTTTGGGCGTCTGCCGCGGCTTCGCCCGGCTCGTTGGTTCAGCCTCCAGCGGATTATCCGGCCAGTAGTGCTTGGGGTAACGGCCCTTCAGGTCCTTCTTGACCTCAAAATACGCATGACGCCAAAAGCTCGCTAGGTCTGTCGTAACTTGGACGGGCCGCTGCGCTGGTGATAATAAATGCAGCACGACAGGCACCCGACCAAAAGCGAGTCTAGGCGTATCCACTAGCCCGAACACCTCCTGCAGCCGAACATGGAGGGCCGGGGCAGATGGATTCGAGTAATCCAGAGGAATACGCGAGCCGCTAGGCACTCGCACATGCGTAGGAGCCTCTTGGTCCAGTAGCCTCTGCTGCTCCCAGCTGAGCATTCCTGTTAGTAGCTCGGCTGGATTCAGACGCTTCAGATCATCTAGACGTGAGGCTTGGGCTGCATACGGAAGCAGCCAGCCCTCCAACTGCTGTAGGAGTGACTCCTCGCGTACATCAGGCCAGCTTGCATCCTGCTCATGTAGTAACTGGAGTCGAAGCTGCAGCTGTCGCGCTGCCTTGGACCAGTTCAATACGCTTAATCCTTGTTGGCGGATGCCATCCATGAGGGCAGCTGCTACTTCTTCTTGTGACGGGTTAGTCAGCGGCTGATCCTGAAGCACAATAGCCCCAAGTCGGGTCTGCTGACGGGCACGGACCTGCTTCCTGTCTGCATCCCAATAGACATTGGCCTGTATGGTCACGAGCTCGTTCCGCAGACCTGTGAGCTCTTGTTCCTCCACCGGAGCCGCCCATTGTATGGTTCCATCTGCACCCTGATCATCGGCAGCAGCTACTACGATGTAGGATGCCCTTGACAGCAGCTCCTCTTTGACAATGCTGACACCGCGTCCGTTACTCAGCAGGAAGCGTCCATTACCGCGTGCTTGTCCGATTCGATCCGGATACGCATAGGATAACAGAAGACCGCAGTAATTGGAGAGGCTCTTGTAAGTGAAGAGACTATCCACTTTGGAGAGATGCTGAGCTTTGGAGAGATTCTCCATTAATTCAGGCTCAGTTACTGCAGGAACGGTCACAGTAGCGAGAATAGACAGTATTTGTCTACTGCTCATCCATATCCGCTCTACAAGCTCACTGTTCACCTCCCTGTAGCCTCCCACACCGGATTGGCCCGCAGCGGCACGCTTATGTAGCTGCAGCTTTTGCAGTCGATCACGAAGATCTACCCCTCCCCGTGTTAACGGGTCACGCTCCTGGAGTAGAGCTGCAAGGAGTGCGGCTTCTTCTGTTAGTCCGTAGCTGGCTGACCTGATCAGCATATGTCCCAGACGAGGATGTACGCCCATCTTCGCAATGGTCTGTCCATGTGCAGTTATAGCTCCCTCCTTCAGACAGCCGAGCTGCTCCAGCAACTCCTGTGACTGCTGGAACACAGCAGGTGGCGGAGCATCCAGCCACTGCAGCTCCGCAGGGCTCTCCACACCCCATACCGCCAGCTCCAGTGCCATGGAGGTCAGATCCGCAGCCAGGATCTCCGGCTTACGCTCCTCCGCCAGAGCTCGATGCTCTTCCTCACTCCACAGTCTGTAGCATACCCCTGGCCCTAATCGTCCTGCCCGACCACGTCGCTGATCCGCAGAGGCTTTGGATACACGGACAGTTACGAGACGGCTCATGCCTGTATGATGTGAGTAGAGAGACTCGCGACTTAGACCGGCGTCCATCACGATTGTTATGCCTGCAATGGTAAGACTGGACTCAGCGATTGAGGTCGCAAGGACGACCTTTCGTTGCCCGACAGGTGCAGGGCGCACGGCGATATCCTGCTCCTGTAAAGACAGGGAGCCATACAGCTTGTGCACCTGCGTCCCCACTGGCAGCGACTGCTGTGTCAGTTCCTGAGCTGTCCGGTGAATTTCTCGGGCTCCAGGAAGGAAGACCAGCATATCCCCGTCATGCATGCGAAGTGCCTGTTCTATCTTCCCTGCTACGAATCCTTCAAGCGCAGCCATTGCGGGTCTGGGACTATAGATCGTCTCGACCGGAAAGGTTCGCCCGGGACAATGCAGTACAGGCGCTTGCTGCAACAATTCACTTACACTGGACGTATCCAGGGTGGCTGACATCACAATCACTCTCAGATCTGGTCTGAACAATTCTCTTGCCTGCAAGGCCAGTGCCAGTCCCAGATCCCCATGAATATTGCGCTCATGGAACTCGTCGAAGATGAGCAGTCCCACCTCCTCCAAGGCTGGGTCCTGCTGCAGCATACGTGTCAGGACCCCTTCCGTGACCACCTCAATGCGGGTACGGGAGCCGACCTTTGTATCCATACGAACTCTGTAGCCGACCCGCTCCCCTGTCTGCTCCCCTAGAGAAGCTGCTAGACGTGCTGCCGCAGAGCGAGCTGCGAGACGCCGGGGCTCTAGCATAATGATTTTTCGTTCAGCCAGCCAGTCTGCGTCCATAAGGGCCAGAGGTACTACTGTCGTTTTTCCCGCACCAGGCTCTGCAACAAGCACAACCGAGCATTGCTGCTCCAGCGTATGCTGTAATTCGGGAATGATTTGAACAATGGGTAGGGATGTTGTTTCAGTCAATTTCATCGCTCCATACTGTATTCTAATACCTTGACCAATCAAATGTGAGTGTTCATGCTCTATTGAAATCAATGCATCATATGTTTGCGTAATTGCAGCCAACAAATCACGACTCATTATAGCATAGTGGCTCACGTAGTAGTTTTGGTTAATTGGAATGGTGGTTGCGTTCCTGTAGGCGAATAGCTCAGTTGCACATACTTCCCAGTTAGAGCTACACTTAAAGATACATTATTCGGAAAATATATATTGGAAGGTTACAGGAGGAGACACGATGACGCAATTCATTCATCTTGCACCAGAAGACACGATTTCGGCCATTCGGCGAAGCGGTATACGCAAGAGTCGTATCCACTATCCGGAAGCGAGCAGCGGAGTCTTCTGTATGCCTGTCATTGATGATTACTATGCGGTCCATCAGTGGCTAAGGGAGCTTAAGCGCTTCAACAAGAAGAATCTAAAGGCCGTTCATTTTCGTGTACGTGATCAAGAGCAGGTCTACTTTGGTAGCTTTTCAGGTAAGCATCGGTACGGTACTGCCGCAGCAGCGGCTGGCCAATTCAGACAGACAGAAGACCGCATGGGCTTCCAAGTCATCATTCCACGCAGGATCACTGCTGCGGAGATCATTTCTGTACGCTCTGTATCGCAGGTAACCGGCTGGCGTTACTCTCCCACCTCCAAGGGACGTCCCCCTTGTCTATGCCCGGCTTGCTTTTGGACAGGACAATATGATGCGAATCGACTGGTCATGCACAAATTCTCACAAATGCTCACGCAGCTTCGTGAGCCAGAACCTCGCAAGCAGATTCAAGCCTTACAGGAAATTAGTGAGCTAAGGTTCAATCATCCAGGCCGGATCAAGGACTTCGAGCCGCTGCTTCATTTATTAAGCTCGCCTGACACGGAAGTCGTCATCCATTGTCTTGATGCTCTTGCCCAATTCCAGAATAATACGGCTTGGCACGTACTTACGGACCATCTGCACCATCCTGTGCAGCAGGTACAGCTCGCGGCAGCACAAAAGCTGCTACACTGGCGAACCACTCAGGCACAAAAGCTGCTCAACCCCAGAAAGGATGATATTCCTGGACTTCATGAAGTGTTGATGCTATACGGAGAGGATGCAGAAGCCTAAAAAGGCCATATTCACGGTCTTGAATCGCAGCAAATTATAGTCCTTAGCACACAGTACGTGATACATAAATACTGAAAATAAGGAAGCGAAGCCGATGAAGCCATCAGTTCATGATTTGAATCAACCATCACATGCAGGCAATATACCTGATTCCTCTGCAGCTTTCAAGGACCAACACCCCTCTAGAGAAAGACGTGGACGATTTGCGCCCACTCCCTCTGGACAGCTCCATTTGGGCAATGCCAGAACAGCCCTGCTTTCCTGGCTTCAAATGCGCTCAGCAGGTGGAGAGTTCGTATTGCGAATTGAGGATACAGACCTGAACCGTTCTCGTACAAGGATTACCGAAGGAATCATCGAGGACCTCTACTGGTTAGGTATCGACTGGGATGAAGGTCCCGATGTCGGTGGAAGCCTGGGACCCTATCAGCAGAGCTCCAGGCTCTGGAAGTACGAGGCCGCCATGAAGGAGCTTGCGGCAGTAGACCTTCTCTTTCCATGCTTTTGCAGCCGCGCTGATCTGGCAGATGTCGTGCACGCTCCGCATGGCTTGACCCGTGAAGGTCCTCGTTACCCCGGAACCTGCCGTACACTTACCCTGGAGCAAGCTGCGGCTAAGACCAAGCAAAAGGGCCCCTCCTATCGCATACGGGTGGACAGGTTGCCTTCAGACGAAATTCTTTTTGTGGATGCCATGGAAGGGGTAACAACATTTCCTGCAGGCTACGGCGGGGATTTTATCATCAAACGGGCAGATGGGATGTACTCCTACCAGTTAGCTGTTGTAGTGGACGATGCTGACATGCAGATTACAGATGTATTACGGGGAAATGACCTGCTAGATTCCACCCCAAGACAGCTTATGCTATATGCTGCTCTTGGGCTGACTCCTCCACGATTCACCCATGTGCCGCTTGTATATGGCCCTGATGGACGAAGATTAGCCAAACGGCATGGAGGAATCTTTCTTCAAGCGGCACGCAGCCGAGGAATTCGGCCGGAGCAAATCGTAGGCTGGCTAGCTTACCTGAGCGGGCTGCTCGAATACCCTGAGCCTGTCGCGGCCACTGAGCTTATCGCTCACTTCGACCTCGACAGGCTGACAAGAGAAGCTATCCACCTGTCTAGTGAAGATTTGCAGCGACTCCAGACAGCACTGTAGAGTGACTTCCACTTTAGCAGTATTTATACTGTTGGATTCCTTTCAGTCAAGCCTGCTTGAGCAACTTTAGAGCAATCAAGCGTTACAGCAATGTATAGGCTAAAATAAGAGGGACTCTGCCCCATCAATGACAATTTGCGAGCCAGTAATATGTGAGGACTGCTCCGAAGCCAGGAAGGTAACCAGATCAGCAACATTCTTCGGTTGGCCAGGACCATCCGCCAGTGGCTGTCCACCCTCAGGGAATTCTACCGGAATAACAATTTCCTTCAGCCCGTCCGTCTTATCAGTAGTCTCATCAATGTTCGTGGCAATCGCACCCGGGCAGATGACGTTGACGCGAATTTTGGATTTAGCCAGTTCCAAAGCTGCCATCTTGGCAAACGCCGTCTGAGCTGCCTTGGAGGTGCTGTAAGCTGTCATGCCAAAGCTAGTGAACCGCTGATTCCCATTGATCGAGCTCGTAATGATTATACTTCCGCCACCTCGTGCCTTGAGATGGGGAACAGCATATTTTACTGTCAGGAAGGTACCATCCAGATTAATATTGAGCGTCTTCCGCCAATCCTCCAGTGACAGCTCCTCAATCGGCGCAAGCACCCCGTTGATTCCAGCATTAGCAAATACAATATCCAGCCCGCCGAACAACTCCACCGTCTCCAGCACAGCTCTCTCCAGCCGTTGTGAGTCTGAGATATCCACATCGAACGCGCGTGCAGCACCAGGACTGAAGCTGTTGATCTCCTGCTCAGTAACTGCCGTACGCTCATTAATCAGGTCAAAGAGCGCTACCTTTGCTCCCTCACGAGCCATCTGGATCGCTGTAGCTTTGCCTATGCCGGAGCCAGCTCCAGTAATAATTGCTATTTTGCCCTCAAACCGTGGGCCATGCACTGCAGGAAAGTCCACTGGAAACATCATATGTATACACGCTCCTTTGCCATTATTAGCATTCTGTATTCAAGATTACCCAAAATAGCATGGATTATAATCAACTCATTAGTGGATGGTCTTATTGCGGATGCTTAAACCACATTAGGGACGGCAAAGAGCACCGAAATAGCCTGTCAGCTCTCCGGTGCTCTCACTTGTACTTATCATGTTCCGTAACTTTCCCGTATAACCTATGATGTCCCTTGCCAGCCAAGTTCAATGTAGGCTGCGTCATCATCCAGTCCATTTGTATGTCGCGCATCTAGCAGGACCTGGATTTGATCATCTGGTAGCCAGTCTCGAATAGCATCCAGGTCAGACAGCCCATCCGTGTACATTTGGAGACGGATTGAATCCTTGGGGGATAGCTTGAATTCCTGCCAGTGCGGTTCGCCCCCGACAGGGCCCCGAGCAGAAGACCAGCGCTCTCCCGTCTGGAAGGAGCCACGGAACATATGCTCCAGTTCCTGATCTCCCTGCCATAATCGCAGACGTGAATCCCCCTGCCAGGCGAGAATCATACGCCCCTTCTTACCGCTGCGAGCTGGAAGTTCGATTTTTCCACATATGTACATCGACTGACTGCCTTGCTTGCGCTTGTCCTCCAGCACATTTCGGAGCATCTCCGATACATGAGACAACGACTCGGCTGCCAGTTCGCTTGCTGCGTCTGCTGCGAGTGATTTCAGATAGGACTTGAATCTGGCGGGGGTAATGTCGCTCTCGCGCTCCATCCAGTCCAGCAGAGATGAGCCCAGAAAACGGGCTGCGAAATCTCCGCGATAGCTCATGCCCACCCCGTCACATACAACAAAGCTGCAGCTCCCGTCCTTAATCCGAATAGCCGCAAAATCCTGGCCGCTCTCTCCTACACTGATAGATTCCGCTGCCCGTCCATAACCATAGCGACAGTAGAACCGGCTTTGAATTGAGGTCAATGGTTGCTCTCCCATCTGGGAGCTGATGTATTCAAATGATGTTCCCTTCTGCTCCTGCTCTCTACGCTTCTTCAAGGATAACAGTGACAGCAATGGCCTCATAGACAAATACCTCCTTACCTCACTGGTGTAGCTGCTGACATTTGAAAACCGATGGATATCAGCTCGGCACAGGTACCTGGCAGCATCATGGTGGCCCCTTCACCCAGCTGATAATCTGCTTCATATAGCATTTCACGGTAGCTCTCTGGCAGCTTGGAGGACATATTGCGCAGCTTGATGGCATGCTCGTCCTTTAGCTCTGTCTCGTCAGTAATCCCCTTCCAGCGACGCGGGTCCGGAATGGGGCTATCAAGCAAGCGATCCGATATAAAAATATTCTCCACCAGCACGTTGCCGTCCGGAACACTCATGGACATAATCCGCTTGGCGATTGGCTCCGGATCGTCCCCTGTCGACACACCATCTGTCATATGGCATACGAGTGGAGCCGGACAATCCTGCATGCTAGGTAGCTCTGCCTGCAATATACGCTCTGCCTGCTGAAAAGCCTTGGCCGAATCCGAGAAGCGCTTGGGTGTCAGATCAGGCAGTGACCCGATGGCCGCAATCTCATCAATACCCTTGATACCGTTCAGTAGGTCATACACATCGTCACTATAGGCCAGAATCGCGATTCGATATCTGGGTGTCAGGCGATTGCCCTTCGTGGAACGAAACACCATCTGTCGTATCGCTAGAGACAGTGCCTCGTACACCACATCCATTCTGCGCCGTCCATCCATGAGCATATTCATGGACGCACTGATGTCAATCAAATAGATAACCAGAGCCGGAGTTCGTTGGGATGCTTGTATACTGTAATTCATTGTTTATGGTCACCTCGGTCAGCCATTAATTTCTCTAGTGTCCCGCTCTGGTCAGATTTTCGGAAGTCTATAGTCTGAATTCCCCAAGAAATTATAGATCGAATTCGCCCGATAGCCGACTTCACCTACTGATTTATAATAGCTAGGGTCCTGATTATAGATTTGGAGGAACTGCTTGGCAAATGTTTTTGCCTTGTCTGTACGTCCTCCTTCTTGTGAGCTATAAGCCTTGTTATAGATATTAATCAATTCAATAACGTTGGCTTTGCGCTCTGCTGCCAGTTGCTTTTTACGCGCCTCAGCCGCTGCCTTTTCTTGGGCTACCTTGGCATCGCGTTCCTTCTTCCATGCCAGATAGGACTCATACTTGGCCTGGCGATCATATTTATCCTGCAAGGCCTGTTTGTCTGCCTCGGCCTGCTTCTGCTGCTTCTTCACTGCTTCGGCTGCCTCCTTGGCTTTAAGATCAGCTTCAGCCTGTAGTCGCTTCTGCTCTTCCTCCTCTTGCTTCTTCAGTACAGCTAGCTGAGCTTCCTTGGCTTGATTATCTGCTTCAGCTTGAATACGTGCAGCCTCCTCAGTCTGTCTGCGCTCCTCTTCCTCCCGAGCAGCCTGCTCCAGCTGAGCTGCAGCCTCCTGTTGCTTGGCATGATCTCGATCTGCCAGAATCTGCACCGTCGGAATAGAGGCTACCAGTAGCACCGCTACAGCAGCGGATGTAATCATTACCTTCTTCGACTTGTACCAGGCAGGAGTCTTGGGCTTCTCCACAGGAGGCGGATTCAATTCGGCTTCGAGACCATCAATAGCTGCCCGAATCTCAATCTGCAGGGGGCTATCCTCCTCTGTAAAGTGATACAGAGAACGATAGATCTCCAGAGCTGCCGCGAGCTTGTTCTGCTGCTCCAGCTCACGCGCTTCATCGAATAAGCGATTCATCACACCTTTGTCGCCCCGCATCTCAGCGGAATTAAGTCCCGACAAGGCTGCCTTGGCCTCTTCACTCAGGTCCTCAACGGATAGTTGTCTTCCTACTGGGCTTCCAGCCACTACACTTGTCTCTGCAGCCTGTCCTACCCTTTCGGTGGCATAAGGTACAGGTCTGGATGGCGATGGCTGCCCTGCCACGGAATCGGACAAAGCAAGCTCGTCCGAAGACTTAGCGGCGGCCTGGTTGTTCCCGCTTGCAGAGCGTGGAGGCACGGATGACATATAGTTCTCCATCCGCAACGAGCTAAGCACCACCAGCCATTCTCCAAAGGTAGGACAGCTACTCAAATCCTGACTGTCCCAGGCCCGCTCGAACAATTCAGAGACCTTGGTCCCCCAGCGGGTTTGAAGGGATTTCTTCAGTATGTGATAGCGCTCGGATGGACTCTGCATTTCATGCTGGTCAAAATAACTCTCGCCCCACGCTTTGTCAACGACAATGGCATCGGACCAGCCCATCATCTCCGCGATGATGACTGCCCCTGCAAAACGATCTGCGTAGCCGCTCCACATGCCGCTAGACACCGTTCTGTGTGCAGCATATCCCGGTGAGCCGGCCAGCAAGGAATCAGGCCTGTCCAGCTTGGTGCTGTACATTTGCTCGACATCCACCAGCTCCACGGGTGATCTTCCATCTGGCAGTTCTACTTCAGAAAAAAACGGAAGCATGACATTGGGAGCAGACAGATCACAATGAGCCAGACCGCGCTGCTCCATAGATGAACCAATGCCGGCCAGCGACTTCGCCAATGCGAGGCTCTCAGCAGGGGTGAGCACCCGTTGCTCTGTAATGCAGTCGAACCATGTCATACCATGGACCCATGGCATGAGGACCGCATACAGCAAATCCGGCTGCGCGGCAATTAAGTCTCCGTTTCTTTCGGGAGTGAGCACGTCTCTTTTGCAGACCTGCAGGCCAGGGATATTTCCGTAGGCTTCCATGTGCTCCGATTGGTATACCATGGAAGGTATACGGAACTTAGGAAAAAATACCTTTAACGCTTTGGCTTCATGAAGCTCTCCATTAGGTGCAAGCAATTGATAGACAATTCCCTGTCGACCTGCCTGCGCGTAAGCAATACCAGGTGCTGCAGGATGGCTGCCGACAACGTACCTCTTTCCATTAATCAGCAATTCATCCCCAGGGTTGGGTTGAAAAGACATTCGACATCCCTCTCTTTTACTTCGATCGGTAGGTTATACATGACTGTAGAGGATTGCTCATCCTCTAGCATGTCAGAATCCACTTTAATGATGGTGTATGCTTAAATGACAATGTATGGCAAGAAAACCGGGTGTCCTAAGAGCGCCCGGTTTTCTTGCTTGCAGCCTATCGCCGATCTAACGATCAGCCTATGCTGCTCCATACATCCATTGTACAACAGGCCTCCCGCCGTGAACACATGCGAGGTGTTCAGCACCAGCTTGACTCTGTATCTTTAAGTAGGTGCAACTACGGCTAACAGAAGCACTGTTACTTCGCTTGGTCCACTGTACGGAATTTATTGGCAATAGCAGTCAGCTCTTGGCTGATGCTGTTCAATGTTTGAACGAACAATTGCATTTGCTTGCTAGCTTCCTGGAACTCCTGGAAGAAGCGTTGCTTTGTCATACCTTCCCATTGGCCTTCCATGCCTTGAATGGATTGTGTCAGGCTGGAAACGATCTGCTGACTTTGCTCGCCACTTTGTTTAAATTGGTTCGCCACCTGATCTACTTGTTCTGGTGTAATTAAAATACGTCCTGCCATGGAATGAATCCTCCTTGTTGAGTTAAATTGATTTGGATGAAAATGTTGGGAATCGAACTGGTTCAAATTGTACTATAACCTTTTTTCAGATGACAAAAGGCAAAAGACCTAATCCTTATTACCCCATTTCCCTCACATAAAACACATCTTTAGTAACTTTTAGGAGACGGCAGGTCCCATATGACTGCAAGCTGGCATTAGATAAAAGTGAATCAAAGCTTAGCTTTGTGCAGCTGCATGTTCATTACGTATGAATGCTGGATCGGAGAAATGCCAGTCGCTAGGCTGCTCCAAAGACGCTTGTCGCAGAATATCACCGTGCAGATCAACCGCACGATACTCGGCTCCTCTAATGACGGTCATGACAGACGAGGGGTCTGAAATATTCATCATTCGTTCACCCTGCTCGGTCAGCAAGGCGGATGTTCCTGAGAAGGAATGTCTGAACATCGTAGCTGGCCGGGCTTGGCTGGAGTGGGCAAAGGACAAGATGGTGCTGTACTGATGATCTGCAGTCTGGAATTGATCGGCCTTGGTGTTCAGCTGAGTCCCCATCGTCCGAAGACTGGAATGAATGTGCTCGGAAAGCCTCCTGGCCTGCTGCCATTGCCGCAACACGTCCTCACGGGCAGAGGTCTCCCAGCTCATGGATTGAAGTGCCCTTTCCAATTCAGATGTCAAATGTTGAATCTGCTCCGCCGCGTTGTGTAGCTGACTGCTAAGCGTTCGAAGCACATCCGGTTCTACACGAATGCGCATGTCTATCACCTTTCTTCTGTCCCTGCAGACTGTCTTAACCAATCAAGGAGTAATGCCAAAAACTGCTCCTGCGTCGTTAATGTAGCAATCAACCAATCCCCGTTACCGACTGAGCTCATCCGATACAGCCAGCTCATGGAACCACATACCGTAAAGGCTGCACGCTGTGATTCCCATTCCTGTCCGTTCCATACCAGAAGGGTAAGCTCCCCTTCAGACACCTTGGAACAGAGCGTCTTGGCCAGCATAGCTGCTCCCTCGGGATCACCACTGGCTTCGGTCAGCATGGCACGAATTACTTCTGTGTTGTTTTTATCGGCCAGCTTATTAATTTCGTGAAATCTTTTTTGGGAGAACATTAGAGCCGGGGATTCGGCTGGCACCTGTTCACGCCATCCCATCTTCTCAATGATTGTTTCACAGGCGTTCTCTACATCACCAAGCTCACTTAAGCGGTACTCATCTTCATCCGACTGCGCGAGCTCTACAACCTTCTCGTTCGTGCAATGAAGATAGCCCTCAAATCGCCTGCCATCCCTCGTATACTCGATTAGACATGCTCTTCTGGATAGTCCGGCAATAGCAACTCTTGAGAAGACGGTCGGCGGAATTGCCAGCTCGCCCCCCTCTTCCATCTGCCGCAGATAACCCTTCTCCAGCAATGACGTCTTTACCTCTTCCCATTCTCGGGTTAGCTCCTCAGCAAGATATCCCTGAAATGGATCTTCCACGCCCAGCAGTCTCTCCGATCCAAGTACACCTGCCAGAAAAAACAGCTCCTTGGATTTCAGATGTATCATTTTTTGTTGGGATACTTCAAACGTTAACATTATGTGCCACCTCCCCTCAAACCACAACGTGCCATCGGTCACGAATTTTGATAATCCATTCCTCACAGTTTTGGCTATTTTCAAATGGAATTGCCGCTTTAATCCTTGTAAATTTGCGACGTACGTAGTATCCCTGGCCAGGAGGCAGGACTTTCAGCCCTCCTGATACGGAGTTCGATTCGGTATAAGGAATACGAAAGACGGATAAATCATTAGGATCAACGGTGCCAAATAAAACTCCACTTTGACTGGCCTTGACATCGTTGAACCAATCTACACCAAAGGTCGGGAAATCAGCAGGTACACCCGAAAGGACTACGTGCACGTTCCGATCACGGCCAAGCCGCACAATCGCGGACAACTGATCCTTCACTGTAAAATCATTAAGCTGCTTGCCAAGCATATCAGCATCATCAATAAATAGTACAATCTCCGGGTCGGAGCCATCCTTCGTCCGTTGCTGCACGGCTTCATAGAGCCTTGCTACAAGCGGTGCCAGCTCTTCCTCGCTTTCTGCGGCTGCCGTTACATGCGGGAGATGTCGCAGTCGGGAGAGTCCACCACCACCATAGCGTGTATCAACGGTATAGATCTCCAGACGAGTTGGAGAGTTGTAATAAGACAATGATAGAATCCAGCTCATTAGGAAGGACGTTTTGCCCCCTTCCATCGGACTACCAACGAGAAAGTGCGGGCCTTCCTTCAGATTCAGCAAAAACGGCTCAAGGTCATCACTTTGCAAGCCGACAGGTACATGGAACGGTTGAGCTGTCTCCCAGCCTTCCGGCCTGTTCCAGCTAGCTAGGAGATCAGCCAGCTGAACCCTCTCGGGCAGTGGCAGAATCGCAGGAGCCGTGCTCCCCTCCCAGCATTCAGCGATCTTGCGAATCCATTGTCGCAGATTGGACGAACGCTTCGTCTCATCCTCACCCGGAGAAGGAAGTGCTGTCTGGAACTCCAGTGGCGGAACCTGCCCCTTGAGCAAGGCTCGGCCTGGAATCATCGGACCAGGGATTTTCGCTGGTCGTCCTACGGCGTAGTAGTAATCACTTGGATCGGACAGCTCGAAGCTGACAGCATTAGGTATATTGCTGCGGAACTTCTCGAATAGATCCGTAATCCGATTAGCAGTAATAATGAAGGTAATTCCAAGACTTCCACCCTCACGCAAAATCGTCTCAAGCAGCTCATTTTCGTCTGGAAACGCATTGCGGAAGTTCAGATAGCCGTCGATTACAACTAAAATTTGCGGGATGTTCTCCACTGCCGAGCGACGATAACTGTTCACAGTCTTGACTCCGGCTTCCGCGATCAGTTCTTTGCGCAAAGCTGCCGATCTAGACAGGTAACGGAACAATCTCTTGATCCGGTCCTCCTCTTCAGCCATCATTACTGCACCTACTTGCGGTAGGTCTACAAAATCACGCATCGTTCGGCCCATATCAATAATATAGCCGTTCCATTCTTCCGCTGTATATTGACTGGCCATCGAGATGAGTAGTGTCTGGACAAAGGTAGTCTTCCCCATGCCAGGCATACCGTAGATCGCCCAGTGACCGTGGTCAGTAGCAATACTAACAGGCTCCTGACGCTGATTCGGTAGGTCATCAATAAGGCCTACCACGGTCGTTAAGTCTTTTGGACCATAGAGCCCAGCCTCCTTGGCATGCGGGGAAGGGATCTCTGTAAGATCAATGCTCTCTGGCAACGGAGGAAGCCAAGGACCTTGCAGCCTCTGGATGCCTGCCTGCTCAGCCTGCGCTGCAATATAATCAATGAATACCTGCAGCTGCTTTTGGGATTCCTCCATCTGCAGCCCGGTTGCTGCCCGCTCTCCAGTCAGCAACGGCTCACGCTTGCCATTCAAGCGTAGCTCATTCACAGGCAAGGCAGCCGATACATCATTATCTGTTCGGTAAGGAGCCCCGCTCCAGGCATACTGAAGCTCTTCGAAGATTTCGTCACTTCCGACTTGAAAATAACCTCTGCCCGGCTTCGTAATCCAGGCAGCATTCGGAATCTTGATCATATCCCGGCTATCTCCTTCGCTTTGTACACGAAGACATATTCTGAACCGGGAGTTACTCCATATTTTATCGTCAACAACGCCTGCTGGTTTTTGAGTCGCAAGGATCAAATGGACCCCCAACGTACGACCTATAGCCGCAATACTGATGAGTTCATCCATGAATTCAGGCTGATCCTTCTTCAACTGTGCGAATTCATCAATAATAATGACGAGATGAGGCAAGGGCTCGGCCTGACGTTGTCTGAGCAGACGATAATATTCATCGATATGCTGTAGATTTCCTGCCTGATTCAATATTTTCTGACGTCGTACCAGTTCCGCCTTGAGCGAGATTTTTGCTCGCTCGATCAGGCTATTGTCAAGATTGGTAATCGTCCCTACCACATGAGGCAGATTTATGAAGGTGTTTGACATTCCTCCGCCCTTGTAATCAATGAGCATAAAGGCCAGATCATGGGGGTGGAACTCTGCCGCAAGCGAAGCTACGATGGATTGGAGGACTTCACTCTTACCCGATCCGGTCGTCCCAGCGATCAGACCATGCGGACCATGACCTTGTCTCTCAATCTTGTCGTGCAGGTTGATCATTACAGGCTTGCCGCCAGCTCTGACTCCCATTGGCACTGGCAGCGTATCTGGATGTCTGGTCTCCTGCCAACGCTCCAGCACACTCAGCTCCTCCACTCTAACAACACCAAGCATATCGAATAGCGGCAAAATCGCTGGAATGTCCGAGGCGGAGGAACGCTTGAGGCGGATGGGTGCCATAAAGCGGGCAGCTGCTTCTGCCTCTTCTAATGAGAAGCGATCCAATGCGAACTTTTGCTGTACTACAGCAGCAGAGTCAGATTTGAGCGTCGACACGCCCGATTCAGAATCCACCTCTACGATCAGTTGACACTGCATCGGGAGCGCCTCCTTACGTGAGGCGAGAACAATGGTACAGGAGTCGATGGCATCTGCTTCCTCCAGCAGCAAGGGCAGTAATGGCTCTTCTTCAATAATCTGACCGTCAGACAGCAGCGTAATGTAGCATGGAAGCTCCATCTTGCGATTGCTTCGTTCTGAACGATTGCCCTTGCGACGATTCAGCACAGCAAACAGGCTGTCTGCCAACTGGTGTGCACTGCTGCTGCGATCAGACAGCATTCGCTGCGAACGCTCATCATCCCACACATGGGGCATCCAACGCATCCAGCTCCATTCCTGCTGCTCGCGCTCCTCGTAGAAGGCAGCGATCTTCACCTCATCTGGTGAGTGCCGCACAGTCACCTGGGCAATCATAACGCGCAATGCGGCAAGCACATGCTTGCGCTCGCCAACGATGCCGATGACCTTGGATTTGAACAACGGTAGTGTAATGGAAGCCTTGGATACCGTCTGAAAATCATGGGCCAGCTCATGTGCTGCCTCAATAAGCGGCTCCTTTTCGTAACCGTCGGCCCTTGGAACCTGCACCTGAATATGAAAAGGAACCTCCCCGGTTCCAATTCTTACATCGAGAAAATCTTCGTCCTCGGGAGACCGTTCCCACAAAGAACTGCTGCGGCTTTTGACAACCTGGGCGCACAGCTGAGGATCACCATGTATGTCATACAGGATTCGTACCTGCTCCTGTCGCTTCTCTTCCAGTTCTGCGCGATGCTTGTCCAGCTGCTCACGATACATCCGTTCACGCTCCTCTAGTCGCTGCCGATATTCCTTCTTATTATGAAGGTATACGAAGAAGGGAATGGTGTAGGAGCTAAGCATCATGAAAATCGTCACCATCTGAAACATTAAATAGTTGCTGTTAGCCATTTTACCGGTTCTGCTCATATAAATGTAGAAGCCGACAGTTACAGCCGTCATAATTACTGGGATAATAATAGAAATAATCGAAAAGGTTGGTTTGCTTGGCTCGGACGGCGGCCGCAGAATCTCCAGTTTCTCATCCTTTAGAGCAGGGCGAAGACGCGGGGATCGTTGATAAAGTGCATTCACGCCAAAAGTCCCCTTTCTATAAACTGATCAATTTGACCTCGTTTGAAGTCACTAGATATGGGTGTATTTACCCATTTTTTTGTTTTTGAAACAGAGTCCTTCGTCCATAAATCGGAGCCTCATCCTCTGTCGTAGAGAAGGTCCGTTGAATCCGGATCGTACAGCCCTCTCGCAGGCCTGCGTCCATCAGCAATTGCCTGTCATCCACCAGGAACCACAGACCATCCGGAAACTTGGCTTCCATCATATATTGCATCCCCTCACTCGGGGCCTCTCCAAATATTCGAATTCCGAGCATCAGCTTCAAATGCTGCACAGAATACTCATCATCGACATCAATATCGAACCAGTCACTTTCCTCTCTTCCTGAGAGTACGGTCAAAATCATCCCATGGCCTCCGCATCTGTTAAGGATTGTGTATGGGGTCTGGAGGAACTCCATCTATTTATTTAATTGCATTCTACTATTACCTATTATATAGAAGCTCCACATTCATGGATTAGCAGCAGTCCCATATAACTGATTGGCAGCTAATCCAGTCAAGAGCTATGTGATTATTAGCATGTTAGATTAAATCTTATGACTTCCTTATAAACTATATCTGATAAGGTACACCTGCAAAATCAGTGTGGATTATATGTGCTTTTCATTATATATACTGTCTGAACGTTAATCTGTTGCGCAAAGACTTGGACAACCTCTAAATCCGCCTTTTCCTGCTCGCTCCAATTGCCTGGCAGCTCTCAGCCTGAACAATTAAGTGTAATCCCACCTGAAGAACGCGCTAAAGAGCTAATGTAACTGTACCCTAGCCCTATGAATCTGTCAATTTGTTACAAAATACCCATAGACCCTTATAAAATAAGCCTTTAGTAGTCTTTTTTATCTAGTAGAAGTGTCTAGCGATGCGATTAATCATACTTCGTTTGTAGGGAATCGATTGCTCTTTGCTTGTTCAACGAGCACGCTTTACTTGTAGTTCAAGGGATCGTGAACGCAATCGACAAAAATCCCCTAACAGATAATTGATTGTGACTTCATTCAATTGTGAACAGTTTGAAAACTTTTATGAGCTTTATGTTTTTATAAGGTGCTTTTAAGGTAATTTTAAGCAACGGCTTTTAGAATAAATACCATGAAATAACTCTAGCGAGGTGATTTCTTATGAAAACATTAATTACATTCCAAGACAAAAAAATCCCTGTGTACTTTACTCAAGAAAATAAACAGCCTATGCAAAAAACCTTAAAGCTTCTCTCCAATACCTTGGAGAATAAAATTAGCACTGGCAAACGTACTCTGCAAAAGTATTTGAATTCCTTGATCAGTATCGAAATTGTTGGTAGCGAAGCTATTCTGCACAGCATTAATGAGAATGATTCACTCGCATTGTCCCTCTACTAATCTTAATCAGTAATCGAACATGGACGCAGTGACATAGACCAGCCCCTAACTTCACCGAAGCTTAGGGGCTGGTCTCAATTTACCATTGTACATCCGCTATAATTGTCAGAACAATCCTAGATTTGATAAGCATAAATGCTTAACTCCTGATCATTCAGGGCGTAGCCTGTACCGGTGTGACTCCATCCCGTTCTCTCATAGTAGCCCTCAAGATCTGTGCACAGGAACAACCGTGAATAGCCCATCTCACGTGCTTCTTTCACAGCATGATTTTGTAGTAGATCTCCAATTCCTCTACCTCGATGTGAAGGCTCCACATGAAGACAGGCCATCCAGGGAGATAAATCCTGTCTACTATTAAGATCACTTCTGAGCAATGCATACGAACCAATAATCTGTTCGTCCTCCATCGCTAGATAAAATCTGGGTACTTCGCTATCCGTACTACAGGACTGAATAATACAATCTTGATAAAAGTTAAAATTAGATTCTGCTCCCCAATGCGTCCAGAAATATTGAACAGCCTGCTCAAGCAACTCAGCATGATCACGAACATTAACGATTGCAATCATCTTGATCTCCTTTACAAATAAGTTTCGTCTATAGAATAGCACAATATGAAAATAGAGACCCTGATGGGTCTCTTCAAAAAGTTGTTGTTTGTTGTTACGTACTCTACAGCTCTTATACTTTTCCCTTCATATGCCTGTGTGAGGACTGCACCTTGGCTTGCTCAATGCGAATCCTGAACAGCTGCAGCAGATTATGTCTGGTGTGCACATCCCGGCAGTTGTCCAATTTTCGCAAGATAAACCGATCAATGGACATTAGACTCGAGGCTCCTTTACAGCGTTCTCTGCCGCTCAGGTAAGTACAACCATCTGCGGTAATTATACTTTACCCAATATATGCCATTCCAAACCGTGTCTACAGCCAAGATCCCGTGCTGTCAGCATCCAAGGAACACTTACGTAAGAGAGTCCTTATCCGAATTGGGCATCATACAATCCAAAGCCACTGGCCTTCTCTTTCGATTCTGTGCTTAAGCAAATCAATGAACATGAACTGGCCTGGAGGTCAGGGGCGGATTGTCACCGAGGTTCCAATGGGCACTAACCCCGCGAGTTCAACAACATCGTCGTTGTACATTCTTATGCAGCCATGTGATACAGCCTGCCCAATGAGCCAAGGCTCGTTGGTACCATGAATGCCGTAATGCGGCTTCGATAGTCCCATCCAGAACGCACCGTAAGGACCGCCCGGGTTGGCCTGTTTGTTCACAATGGTAAATTGACCGTGAGGAGTCTGTGTTGCCAATTTTCCAACCCCAATGGGATAACCTCGGACGACCTTGCCATCCTGAATGAGATACAAGTGAAAGTCGGACAGGTCAATAATAATGCTGTACATATATCGCATCCCTCCTGCTAATCAATGTATGCAGATGAGGTTCACGATATCGCAAAGCACGGTCGACAGCGCTCCCCGCTGACAGCGACTACACTACCAGCCCAAATCTCGACGCCAGCCCGTCTCCCTGCGATTAGCCGCAGAGCCACCACTTTGTCTCTTGCGCTCCTTTTGCGCCTCCTTACGTGCTTGGTACTCCAGCTCCCGGCGCATTTTCTTGAAGCTCTCTATTCTCTGCTGAGGGATCTGACCATTCTGCACTGCTTCCTTCACCGCACAGCCTGCTTCATTCTCATGACGGCAATCCCGATAGCGACAATTCCCTGCCACTTCATCAATCTCTTCAAATGCTGCCGATACGTCGGCACCATCGTCCCACAGCGTAAGCTCCCGCATCCCGGGAGTATCGATCAACACAGCTCCGCTGGCAAGTGGTAGCAGATGCCGATGTGTCGTCGTATGTCGCCCTTTGCTATCATCCTCACGAATGCCCTGAGTCACCTGCTGCTCGGAGCCTGTTAGCCAATTGGCCATGGTTGATTTGCCACAACCTGACGAGCCGACCAGAGCAATCGTGTGCCCAGGCTGAAGGTAGCTTGCCAGCTCCTCCATACCTTGCTCCATTTTGGCGCTGATCACAGCTACTGGCACACCAATGGCGACACTACTAATCTCGGCCACGAATGGAGTGGGGTCCTCGCATAGATCACTTTTGCTCAGTACTACTACGGGATTCGCACCGCTATTCCATGCCATGGTCAGATACCGTTCCATTCTGCGCACATTATAGTCTCCATTCAGAGCCTGCACCAGAAAGAGTGTATCGACGTTCGCTGCAATCAGTTGTTCCTTCGTTTCCATCCCCGCTGCCTGTCTGGATATGCGGCTTCGACGCGGGAGCACCTGATGAATTACGGCATCATCCACAAGGCCAGTGCGGGTAATCATTACCCAATCGCCAACAGCAGGAAAATCAGACTGGCGTTCTGTCTGATGCCTGAATTTGCCGGAGACCCCGCCCCAACACTCTCCTTCCTTGGTTACTAACTTTAATTTTTGACCGAAATCCGCAATCACTCTGGCAGGCTGTGAGTTCTCCTTGAATTCCGCCCCCTGTCTTTCTGACGCTTCTGCTTGCGCTAGCAGCATCCCATTCCATACCTCGTTCCAGTCTTCTGTCCAACCATAATGTCTAAGTTCTGTTACTTGATTATTCATTATTGTTCATGCTCCTAATCGTGTATTTAAATGTGTACTCTACCCATAACGACGATCATTCGTAATTTGTCAGCCCGGAGAAGCCTGAAGCCTTGATCTTTTACCGAAAATTGTGCTTTTCAAGCTCCATTCGCAGGCTGCCTCCCGCTGCGGAACAACGCAAAAAATCCGCAGGGATATCCCTGCGGAGACTGCGCTGTGCATTGTACATACACGGCAACCAGAACCGCTGCGCTCCACATCAAACCTCATCAGGACAGACGACGCTTGAGACACAGTAATTCCAGTTATTACAAAATTGAGGACCTCTTAAAGAGACCTACCCAATTCTGCAATGCAAAAACCGCAGGGAATCCTCCCTGCGGCTCAGCATTAAAACAGCTCAGACTGCCAATATTACAGTCTTACTGCTCACTACTATTCCGTACGGGAGGCGATATTTACAATCTGAGCAATTCTATTCAGCTTCATCATAGTTACCGCCTCCTTCTTAAATTTAACTGGATTATACTTGTAATTGAACTGCTTTGTCAACCATGAACTTCCAAATACAGACCACAGATCAGCTTCCCCTATTGTTCATCCGTACTGAGCAGCGCTATAGAAGATGAGACAGCACTAATGGACCTGCTCCCAATGGGTCCACATTTCTGGCGGATTCAGCTCATACACATCATTCTCCCGATACATGAATTGATGCATGATGAATTCCCGTCTAATCGTGGCAAAATCATCATGGAACTGCTTGATCCAGACATTCAACTCTCGCTCCTCGTATTTGCGCCCAGGCTCCAGCTGCTCGGCAAGCAGCTTCAGCACGATTAGCTTTTTCTTATATTGAGCCGGGATCTGGCGAAGTCGTCCATCCTTTGCAAAAAAATTACGCTTTACAGAAGCCTCCATCCCCTCATTCACCTCCGTGTTCATCGCTGTATCATCCCCTTTTCCAAAAATAAACTGCACGGTCGCAGCCGCATGCTGCTTGATCAGTTCGGCATCTAGGCGAAAGTACACTGTATTTCGTTCCCTACGTTCCTTAATCAGCCCAGCTACTCTGAGCCTAGAAGCGTGATGCGTTACTGTAGGCTGAGATAAGTTGAGCTTCTCTGCCAAAGTCTGTCCATTCAGCTCCCCCTGTGAGAGCATAAGCAGCATTCTCATTCGAGTAGGATCAGCTAGCGCTTTATGGTAATTGATCATTTTATCCAGCTGCACTAATTTCACAACCTTTTAATTAGATATATATCTAATATATAAACATTTCTTCTCCCTTGTCAATTCTCGCTCCTAAAATTCATTCCTCGAGAAGCCTACAGCTGCTCTTCCGCTGCAATCTCAGCTTAACTAGTAGCCTCCTCAGGCAAATTCGGGGTAAACCCGGAGTTTTTTGGGAGCTTCGCTGGAAATCCGGCCATGATTGCGGTAGGATGGTAATGCTCTGGTATGAATAAAATAGTCTGTATATCAGGAGGTTGTACCCATCATGCAAGACATTATCATTATTGGCGGTGGACCATGCGGTCTGTCCGCAGCTATAGAATGCGGCCGTAGAGGCCTGAAATCACTCATTATTGAAAAGCATAACATTGTTCAGTCCATCTATCTGTACCCCACTAATATGCAATTCTTTAGTACAGCAGAGCTGCTGGAGATCGGAGACATTCCGTTCAGCTCATCTAATGAGAAGCCCTTCCGTCACGAAGCATTGGCTTATTACCGGAAGGTCGCAGAGCATTATGATCTGCAGGTAAAGCCATATGAGGAAGCACATACCATCGAAAAGCAACCAGACGGCACATTCATAGTACATACACTGAATCGACGCGGCGAAGCGCAAGCTTACGCTACACGATATGTGGTCGTAGCAACAGGCTACTTCGATCATCCCAACTATCTGGGCATTCCTGGCGAGGATCTGGACAAGGTTACCCACTATTTCCGTGAAGCACACCCTTATACGAGAACACGGACAGCCATTATCGGCGGGAGTAATTCAGCTGTAGATGCTGCTATGGAATTGGTGCGTGTAGGTGCTGAGATTGATATGGTCTATCGCGGAGACGAGCTCTCCACTCACATCAAGCCGTGGGTACGCCCGTTATTCGAAAGCCTTGTGACCAAGGGAAAGGTGCGACTCTATCTGGCCTCTCGCGTCACCGATATTCGTCCCCAAGAAATTACGGTCACTCCGACTCAGGGGGAGCCATTCGTTCTGCCTAATGATTTTGTACTGGCTATGACTGGCTTCCGTCCGGATCGCAAGCTCTTGGAATCAGCAGGTGTACAGATGAATGATGACCTGAACAAGCCTGTCCTGAATCCCGAGACGATGGAGACGAATGTACCAGGCGTTTACGTGGCAGGAGTTATCGCTTCTGGAAGTAATGCTAACGAGGTGTTTATCGAGACAGGCCGCTGGCACGGAAAGCTTATTGCTGAGCATATTATAGGCTAGTCGCAGGGAATTCTAGACTACAGACACACCATCTGCTCTACCAGACTACTCACGAAGAATAATTCTGCTAGGGAACCAAGTATTTAAATCACGTTATTAACTTGAAATTGGAGGGTGAACTGCTAATGGATATCACCTCATTGCTGCTCCTCCTACTCGCTGCATTAGGCATTCTGAGCGGGAATGCAACAGTCACAATCCCGATGCTCATCTTGCTCCTGCTGCGAATAGCTCATGTGAATCAGGCCTTCCCCTGGCTGGAAAAATACGGCCTGACTATAGGCATCATTATTCTGACGATTGGCGTGATGACCCCGCTCGCCAGTGGGAAGATCAGCATGAATCAAGTGCTCGAATCCTTCACACACTGGAAATCGCTACTTGCGATCGTGATCGGGATACTTGTTGCATATCTGGGGGGACGTGGGGCCTCTCTGATGTCAAGCCAGCCTACGATCGTGACCGGGCTATTGATCGGTACCGTTATCGGCGTCGCGCTCTTCAAGGGCGTGCCCGTTGGCCCACTTATTGCTGCAGGTCTGTTGTCACTGCTCATCGGCAAAGTGTAGTTTGAGGCTACACCCCTATGATGTTATACTGCTCAGATCCACTTGCCCGGCTTATGCTTATTTATACACAATAAGGGTCCCCGCACAGCCTATTACAGGATGCCGGGGACCCTTGTCTTACAGATCTGTTCCATCTGCCCATAGCTAGTGTGTATGTTCTGGAAGCTGCTGAATATTGTACAGCCGGGCGTAATCTCCCTCACGCTGCAGTAGTTCCTCGTGTGTACCCTCTTCGGTGATCCTACCCTCCTGAATGACAATGATCCGGTCCGCATGGGTAATCGTGGACAGACGATGTGCAACGATGATCGTCGTCCTCCCTTCAGAGAGGCGTAATAGTGATTCCTGAATTTGATGCTCCGCTTCCAGATCCAATGCGGAGGTAGCCTCATCCAGGATGAGTACAGCAGGATTCTTCAGAAATACACGTGCAATCGCAATTCGCTGCTTCTGTCCACCCGACAGCTTGACTCCGCGTTCACCAATTTCGGTATCGTAGCCTTGAGGCAATTGCTCAATGAAGATATCTGCGTTGGCCGCTCGAGCGGCAGCTCGCACCGCATCCTTATCTGCGTCAGGGTTGCCAACCCGGATGTTATCATGGACCGATCCGCTGAACAGGAAATGATCCTGCAGCACCATTCCCATTTGGGAACGCAAACTGTTCAATGTCCACTCTCGCACATCCAGTCCATTCACCAGCACGGCACCTTCCTGCACATCATAGAATCTCGGCAGCAGACTGATCAAGGAGGATTTGCCGCCCCCACTCATTCCCACCAATGCTATGGTCTCGCCACTACGAATATGTAGCTGAATATTCTGCAAAATCCATGAACTGGATGTCTCATACTTGAAGGAGACCTGCCGTAATTCTATGTCCTGGATCGGTTCCTTGAGCTCCTTGGCCTGCGAAGTATCACGAATATCGTAGGGCTCCTCCATAAGCTCCATGACTCTTTCCAGTGAAGCTGAGGCTTGAGTCAATACGGTAGAAGCATTCACTAGGCGCCGTAGCGGATTATACATTCGTTCCAGATAGCCGAAGAACGCCACGAACGTTCCCAGCGTCACCTCACCCTGAATAACAGCGTAGCCGCCATAGCCAATGACCAGCAAGGGCGCAATGTCAGTCAACGTATTGATAATCGCGAAGGTCATGGCATTCCACCGTGTCTGGCTGAGTGCCTTTTGTAGAAATTGCTGATTGACCTGACCAAATTGCTCACGCTCATAGCGTTCAAGTGTGAAGCTGCGAATGACAGCAATGCCCTGGATACGTTCGGTCAGATAGGCCTGAATTCCGGCTAGCGCCTTTGAGCGATCCTTCGTCAGCTGCTTCAGTCGTTTATACAGTATTTTCACAGAGATCCCATACAGAGGCAGAACTACAAAAGCCGCAATTGTCAGCTTGAAATCCATATAAACCATGAATCCCAATGCCAGCAGTAGCGAGAAAAGATCCAGCCAGACATTCATCATGCCGACCTCGACGATATTTTTGGTCTGCTCGACATCATTGATGAATCGTGAGATCGTGTCGCCCGTCTTGCGGTTATGATAGAAACGCAGTGACAATCGCTGTAGATGATCATACATTCGATTGCGTATATCGAACAACACGCTGCTCGTAATCCATTGTGCAAGGTACTGCCGTGCGAATTCCACCGGGCCTCGTAGCACAATGAATACCACGGCCGCCCCACCAAGCAGCCAGAATAATTGGCTGATCTTCTCTTCTACACTTATGCTCTCCTCCAGCAACAGATGATCCACCGTATACTGGATCAATAGCGGCAATAGTAGCGGAATGCTGAACTTGATAACACCAATGGATAAGGCTGCTACAATACGTAGTCGATAAGGCTTGATAAAGCCCAAATACCATTTCAAATCCTTCATGCTTCCCCCTTCTTATCCATTCCTTGCTCGGGCGGCAATCACTAAGGCATATCTATCCAGCCGTTCTGCCATTAGGGTAGTCGTCATCGGAAGTCCCAGATCTAGCCAGCCCTTGTGCACCTCGAGTGGGTCTGTTACAAAGTCAGTGAGCGCATTCATATCCCAATAGTGATGGCTTGCTTCCTGCAATCCCCCGGCGTTAAGGTAGCTATTCATAAAGGAATCTGCCATCTCTTCCCCTCCAAGAATGGCGAGATTCACCCGGCAGTGGCCTGTATCCGCTCCAGCAGGTCCCATACAAGCGTTCACCCAATCAACGACCCCACTAATTTTCCCTTGATCCCAGAGCAGGTTGCCGGGATGGTAATCGCGGTGGATGAATACAGGCTGATAAACAGGCAGCCCCTGCTGTACATGATCAATAATGAACTGCCAAGCCTCAGGCTCACGGCTCCAGCTCGGTACTCGAAGCTCTGCGGCTGGCGTGTACCTGGAATAGCTCCAGGTTAGGCTGGCGCTAGAGGCGTGTAACAACGCTAATACTCTTCCCATCTCTCCAGCCCACAATTGGCAAGGCAACTCTGGCGGAGCAGGCTGAACATAAGGCTTTCCTGGAAAAAAGGACATAAGCACTGCTGGCATTCCAGCTATACTACCATCTGTATCTCGTGCGATCGCAATAGGTACAGGAAGTCCTGTAGTCGCCGCCGCTCGTAGTGCTTCACTCTCGTGAACGGGCAGATCAGGCTCCTGCTGCAGCCACACTGCGTCTGTAAAAAGCCTCATTACCACAGCCTGATATGCCGGTCGCCTGATGGCATCAACCGTAGAATCCGAGATATTGTCAGGTTGAGGACTGGCATACTGTGTCAGATCGCTTGGGCCAAGGCTCCATTTCAGCATTTGTGCCGATGCACCACCCTTTAGCTCTCTAGACTGCAGTGGGACCCCAACATCTATCCCCAGCACTTGTCGCAGCCAGTTCGTAGCAAGACCATCAGTTGGCCGTGTTCGTTCATAATCTCGCTCCAAAGGTTCTCCCCCTTGCTCTCAAGAACAGAATGTCCGCACCTGCCAAGCTGTATTTCAAGCGTGAGTATGTTATACTCAAGTCGATTTACACCGTTAGCAGGAGGAAATGCTATGTCCCGACAGTTTGTAACCGAGGCCGTAATGCTCGCCATCTACGGTCAGTTGCTCTCAGCAGCCGAGTCTGTAGAATATATTGTACCCTATACCTCGTTTTTGGAATTATATGAGCTGCAGGAGACGTCCGATCCCCTGATGGACAATACCGCGGATGATGAGTATGTGAAGAAGAAAATCCGGGAGTTGGTCGGATATCTGGAGGAGCCGCTGAATCAGAAAAAAATCAGGCGTGCCCTGCAGATGCCCTGGGGAGCCAGCGCTCCGATCCTGGTCGGTGATACTACCGCAGTGACGATTGTCAATGCCGTGGATGCTGCACAATTTGGGGATGATTTTGATCCGATCGAGACCGAGCTTGTGCTCACGGCCCAGCGCAGACAGCTCCCTCTGTTGACAGACCAGATTGAATGGATTCAGCGCCTGCTGGAGCATACCATTCCCGTGCAGGTCTATGATATCGAAGATTTCGAATTCGCACTGGAGGACCCGATGCTGCATCAGCCTTAGGAGATTATGCACTTCCCTTGAGACCCAAAAGCGGCGCAAGGTGCACGGAGTATGTCTCCCGTGGCCCTGCAGCCGCTCTTTTTGCATGTAATCTGAATCAATTTCACAATACCTTTAGCTCCTTCAAGCAGGACTACTACAGTCACAAAAATCAACTTGAATGAGCTCTGTCATTGATTCGCACTAATTAACCCTCGGATTCCTCCGCGTAATTGTACACAATGTCGTCATGATCTTGCAGATAATTCACTTCCACCCGGTGTCCCTTCAAATACCAAGAGTCCTGATCCTCCATATAGAAAGTAAGCCCCCCGGCGGTATTCTCCATGACAGGACGCTGCGGGGATTCCACGGATATACCCAGTGAAAATCCGGGATGCAGGCCACCACCTGAGCTGTAACGAGCAAATAAACGAATGCTATCTCCATCCTTCAGCCCCAGCTCCTTCTTGTACCAAGCTGCTGCCTGTTCAGTCACATGGATACTCATATGCTGCCGTTCATCTCCTTATCCTATCTCTAATGCTTAATTTGATTGCATACTCGTATTCTATCATAACACCGCTTCGACGATTAGACCAACCAGTTGATAAACGGAAGTACGGGGAGCGCACTTGAATTTTTTGTGAAAAAGGTTTGACAGCCGCCAAAGCCTAGTGATAAGATTCAACCATAACGAGATCAAATTCAAATTTATGACAGCATCGAATCATCTGTTCGGGGATAATGCTCTGGACACCGATGGTCAAGATGACTGACAAGAAAGGGGAATCCGGTAATGATGATTGTATTTACATTTACTACTCAACCAGCAGGTCATTCATTACAATTGCATACCGGAGTAACCGAACTGTCGTCGTCAGAGGAGTCCTGCCAGTAGGTCTGATCCTTTAGCGTACATAATTGCGTCAGGTAGTTAACGGTTACTCACGTCTACACCTGAGCACGCCATATGACATGCATCCAAGGCATATCGTTTGCACACGGTATGTCTTTTTTGTTGTCTTTTAAGCATGATTTCTCATGGCGACAGGTTCACTTTTCGTGAAAGGAAGCGATTTTACATGTTCTCAGTATTAAAGAATTTGGGATGGTTTTTCAGGCAAGAGAAAAAACGCTATACCGTTGGCCTCATCTTCCTCATTGTCGTTGGCGTACTGGAGCTCATCCCCCCACGTCTGCTCGGCACCACAATTGACGAGATCAGCAACGGCTCCGTGACCTGGACTTCATTGACTCAGACAGTCCTGCTCATTCTAGGCATGCTCGTATTAATCTACTACATCACCTACATATGGATGCATAGATTATTCGGTGGTGCCAATCTGGTTGAGAGCTTGCTGCGCAGCCGCTTCATGCGACACCTGCTCAGCATGACCCCGCCCTTCTTCGAGAAGAATCGGACAGGAGACCTCATGGCGCGAGCCACGAACGATCTACGTTCAGTAGCAGCTACAGCCGGATTCGGCATGTTGACCCTGACGGACTCCACAGTCTATTTGGCCACTGTACTGATCGCCATGTGTACTTTGATTAGCTGGAAGCTTACACTTGCGGCCATTATTCCCCTGCCATTCATCGCCCTCGCCATGAGCATATATGGCAAGGCCATCCATCAGCGTTATACGCTGGCACAGGACGCCTTCGGAGATATGAACGATCAGGTACTGGAATCGGTCGCTGGCATTCGGGTCATTCGAGCCTATGTGCAGGAGCGGCATGATGAGCGTAGATTTGCCCATATTACAGACGATGTCTACCATAAAAACCTGGCCGTCGCCCGCATGGATGCACTATTCGAGCCGACCATTCGTCTATGTGTAGGACTCAGTTACGTCATCGGGCTTGGCTATGGGATTCATCTTGTATTTCGTAATGAAATCACATTGGGTGATCTGGTCTCCTTCAACATGTATCTCGGGATGATGATCTGGCCTATGTTCGCCATCGGCGAGCTCATCAATCTGATGCAGCGCGGCAATGCTTCCCTCGATCGGGTCAACGAGACGACCTCTTATCAGCCTGATGTCAAGGATGCACAACACCCCGCTCAGGTCAGCCATCCTGAGTCCATTGTGATGAAGGACGTGACCTTCCGTTACCCATCTTCGACGATGGATAACCTCAAGGATGTCCAGCTTAGGCTGAAGCGTGGGGAGACACTTGGCGTAGTAGGCCGTACAGGTAGTGGCAAGACGACGCTGCTGAAGCAGCTTCTACATGAATATCCTACAGGCAAGGGTGAGATTCTGATCTCGGATACACCTATGGAGCGCATTGCAGTAGATCAGCTTCATAGCTGGCTTGGCTACGTGCCGCAGGAGCAGATTTTGTTCTCCAAATCCGTCCGCGACAATATTCGGTTCGGTAAGCCTGGTGCAACGGATGATGACATTATGGAAGCCATTCGTACTGCCGCCTTTGAGCGTGATATTGTGAATTTAGCAGACGGACTGGATACGCTTGTAGGGGAAAAAGGCATTGCACTATCCGGCGGGCAGAAGCAGCGTGTATCCCTAGCGCGAGCCTTCATCGCGGACCCTGAAATCCTCATCCTTGATGACGCCTTGTCTGCAGTAGATGCCCGTACCGAGGCTCGCATTATTGAGAATATCCGAAGCAAGCGCGCCGGTAAAACAACGCTGATCTCCACACACCGTCTGTCCGCTGTAGAGCATGCAGACCATATTGTAGTGCTGGAGCAAGGCCGAATTATTGAGGAAGGAACACACGAGGAGCTGCTGCGTGAGCAAGGCTGGTATCATGAGCAATATTTGCGCCAGCAGCTGGAATCGGACCTTTCCTCCAAGGAGGTTAAGTAATTGAAGCAGAATATAGGCAGGCGATTATTCCAATACGCCTTGACGACTAAATATACATTCATTGTAGCCCTCATCGCTCTGGCGATCGGCGTGGCTGCCGAGCTGGCGGGGCCATTCCTTGCCAAGTCCATGATTGACAATCATATGCTGGCTATCGAGAAGCCTTTCTATCAGACCAACGATACCCATCAAGCAGCCTCCTACAAGGGAGAACATTTCAAACGAAGTGACCGCTTCACACCGCAAGAGCCTCGTGGCCGCGAGGTGCGTATTCTACAGGCTGGCTCTTCCTTCGTATTCGTCAACGAGGTTGTATCCATCGCGGAGGGCGAGCGCAGCTTCAGCGACGGGATACTAACGATTACCCGTGGCGGCGAGACATTCCGTTACCCAGCTCAGGTGCTATCCACAGGCGAGCTGTATGCTTTTTACGAGCCGGAATTGCCGGGGATCTACCAATTGATTATGTGGTACTTCGTATTCCTGGTTATCTCGATCTTCGCTGAATTCGGCAAGACCTACTGGCTTCAATCCGGTGCGAATCGGGTAATCCAGAAGCTTCGACTTGATCTGTATGCACAGATTCAGCGTTTGCCGGTGAACTTTTTTGACAACCTGCCTGCAGGGAAGGTCGTATCCAGAGTTACCAATGATACCGAAGCGATCAAGGACCTGTTCGTAGCGGTGCTGGCGAATTTCAGTTCAGGCATCGTGACGATCGCAGGAATCTATGTGGCACTGTTCATTCTGGATCTTCGTCTCGGATTGATCTGTCTCTTCCTTGTGCCGATTCTCGTCCTGTGGGTGGTGCTATACCGCAAAGTAGCTACACGATACAATACCATCATCCGCTCCCGACTAAGTGAGATTAATGCCATTATTAATGAGTCCATTCAGGGGATGTCTATCATCCGAATTTTCCGTCGGCAGCAGCAAACGCTGGATGAATTTGAGACGCTAAATAAAGATTACATGAAGCATCAGAATAAGATGCTGAATCTGAATGCGCTCACCTCCCACAATCTGGTGAATGTGCTGCGGAATTTCTCGTTTGCCATTGTACTGTGGTACTTCGGCGCAGGAACACTGACGGGCTCCTCGGCGATCTCGCTCGGTGTACTCTATGCGTTCGTAGACGTACTAAGTCGGCTATTCCATCCGATTACAGGCATGATGAACCAACTTGCGGCTCTGGATACATCCATTGTATCTGCAGGGAGGGTATTCAAGCTTATGGATGAAGACGGAGAGCCTGTCACAGATGGCTCCATGCCACGCTATAAGGGTCATGTAGAGTTCAAGGATGTGTCCTTCGCCTACAAGAATGACTATGTACTAAAGAACATCTCCTTCACTGCCAAGCAGGGGCAGACCGTCGCTCTCGTCGGACATACCGGCTCTGGCAAAAGCTCGATCATCAACCTGCTCTTTCGCTTCTACGATCCGCAGAAGGGAAGCATCACGATTGATGGTCAGAATATACGAGAGCTTCCCAGACAGTGGGTGCGAAGCCACATGGGAATCGTGCTGCAGGACCCTTACCTGTTCACAGGAACAATTGCCTCCAACGTCAGTCTGGACGATGAACGGATTACCCGTGAGCAGATCGAGAAGGCTCTGCAGGATGTAGGCGCAAGCAAGCTCTTACAGCATTTGCCGCAGGGCTTCGATGAACCTGTACTGGAGAAGGGTAGTACGCTATCCGCAGGGGAGCGTCAATTGATCTCCTTCGCCAGAGCGCTCGCCTTCGACCCGGCCATTCTCATCCTGGATGAAGCGACCGCGAACATCGATACCGAGACCGAAGCAATCATCCAGGCAGCACTTGAGGTGCTGAAGAAGGGGCGTACGACCTTCATCATTGCTCACAGGCTCTCTACCATTCGGAATGCAGATCAGATTCTGGTCCTGCATCAAGGTGAAATTGTGGAGCAAGGTACTCATGATGAGCTGCTTGCCGGTCAAGGTCGCTATCGCCAAATGTATGAGCTGCAACAAGGAAATGTGGGCGCTACGGTCCAAGATGTGAACCAGTCAGCTCTTGGAGCTGACGGCACTCATGCGAAGGAGCAGCAAAGCGAGAAAGTCACCGCTGGAGCTGTTCAGGGCTCTGGTGGGCTGAGACCCTCGACCTCAAGCGGCACAGCTTGAGCTGCAGTGAATGCAGAGTGAATCGAAGCAAAGTTCAGATTCAGTAACTGCTGGCTGATTAAGACGGAATTGTAAATTGAACAGTTTAATAATAATATCCCCTTCTAGTAGACATGAGAAAAAAGACATCTGGTAAGATGGATTTAATCTTGTTGAACGGAGGGGATTTTTTTATGAATAAGAGCTTACTTTGCGGAAATACGCCTTGCAGGAAAAGATTAGACTGAACTGCGTTACTAGGGCTGCGCTGCTCCTCTACCCATCCATTATTCCAACCTTCCATCTTTCGGCGGCAGCAGTGCTTTGATTCGGAATGCCATGCGAAGACGCAACGTTTCCTCCGGGTCCTTCAGGCTGCGACCGATAATTTCCTCGCATTTTTCCAACCTATAGATCACTGTATTCCGATGAATGTACAATCTCTTTGCCGTCTCGGCAAGTTGACAATGGGCCTCCAAATAAACGGATAGCGTCTGGATTAACATATGATGATCCTTAAGCGTCTCATCCTCGAAGCCCTGCATCGTATCGGCGTAAAATTTCCGTAGATGCTCAAGAGGGATCATACGCAAAATCTCGGGCACTTCCTTCGGATGATACATCTCGATAAACCGTGTCTTACCTGCCATGCTGCCGAAGTAAAGGGCTTCGTTCGCCTCTTTGTAGGAGACAGGGATCTGGGCTAGTGGTTGTGCATAGCTGCTGAATCCAAACGACAACTCCGAACCGAAATACGTAGCAATTTTCCCCTGAAGGTGTTCCAGCAGCGCAAAAAATGAAGGTTTGAGTGTCTTCCATTCCTCGACCATTGGCATGAGCAATACGTAGGCGTGGTCGTGAGTGAACAAATGTAGCGGATAGCGAAAATGGACCAGCTCGCCTTCAAGATGCTCAGCGATCCGGTCTTGCTCGGCTTTATACTGCATAAATGAGCTCGTTTTGTCTCTGCCATCGAGTTTGCCGACCGCACAAAGATAGCGGTGATCAACAGATAGACCGAATTCCCTTCCTCGGCTGGCGATCTCCTCGCTGCTTGAGAATGCTCCCCCGATAAAATTGGTGAAAAATTCATTCTGGATGCGCCGGCGATTTTGCTTGAGCGCATTGTCCTTCATCAGCTCGAAAGCAATCACGTTGGTTGCCTGTTCAATAGTCAGGATACTCGAACGTTCCGACGGCGGAACAAATCCTTCAATACAGAGATAGTGTAGTTGTCTGTGGGTATAGACGGGAAATAACGTCAGTGTCTCCCCTTCTCCGCCCAGCAGGGAAAAAGCAGTAAAGTTGGATGTCTCCACATGAAAACGACCGCCGTCAGATAACAACGCTTCGAGCCGCGTGGCGGTGGAGGCGGTGAAACGACCGGATATCCGTTGAAGGTAAGGGCCAAGTAGAAGAACAGGTAATCTCAACAAGGAGGACAACTGATCCAATAGCTTCGGGATGCCCTGGCCGCTCATGATATGCTGGGTGAATTGTCGGTGTGTCTGCATTGCGTTGTGCAGCTCGGTTGTCCGCACATCAAGAATATGGCTTAGCGACTTGTTGACAATATCGCCGAGCGAAGGCTCGACGGGCAGCTCCATTAGCGGTAGGTCCAACTGGTCAGCAAGCGTGATCGCCGATTCAGGAATGCTGCCGAGGAACCGCTTGCTTTTGATACCTAAAGCCGCGCAGTTCTGGTGGCTCATCTCCCGAATCAATTCCAACAGCGCTGGCAGATCATCCTTTAAGTGAAAAGCGGTCGTAATGAGTAATTCATTGCTTTTAAGGTATGGAATGATATCTGGGGCGTCCATCATATTGACCGTGTGAACTTCCCGACTCAAGCCCTTTGCTCCCGCGACGATCGTTGTTCCGTCAAATACGGGTAGTTTCAGCAGATCATCCATTTTCATTATTCTCACGCCCCTTTAGTTAACATGACCAACAATTCCTCTGATTCTTCTACATTTTCGTGAATGATTTCCCTTTTGTTTTATTTTACGATTAATTAATAGCATTGCCAAGTTAAACAATATAACATCGATTGGAAAGCTTGGGCTGCCAGATTGGGGGAGATTACATTGATGATCAAACAACCGAAGCCGTCCGCCTTATTCGAACAGGTCGAACATATGATTGAATGGCTGGCTTCGCATGGGGAAGAACAAAGTGGCGGAGTAACACGGTTGCTGTATGACCCGGCTTGGAGCGCGGCCCAGCGGGCGATCGAGGGAAAAATGAAAGAAATTGGACTAACCACACACTACGACGATGCCGGCAACCTGTTTGGACGTGTCGCTGGACGTGATCCCGAAGCGCAGGTCGTACTGACAGGATCGCATGTAGATACAGTGACCGGAGGCGGAAAATACGACGGAGCCTATGGCATCGTCGCTGCACTAATCGCCGTGCAATATTTGCTTACACATTACGGACAGCCACTCAAGCCAATTGAGGTTGTGTCCCTGTGCGAAGAAGAAGGAAGCCGCTTCCCGATGACCTACTGGGGTTCTGGTAATATTACGGGGGTGAAGAGCCGCGAGGCGGTTCACAACCTTAAGGACGCAAAAGGCGTACCGTTCGAACAGGCGATGCGCGATGCCGGCTTCGGATCAGGTCAACACCCGGAGCCAAAGCGCAAAGACCTGGAATGCTTTATCGAATTGCATATTGAGCAAGGCCAGGTGCTGGAACGGGAGGGCAAGTCGATCGGCGTCGTCAGCCACATCGTTGGACAACGCCGTTATGATATTACAGTCCATGGCGAGAGTAATCATGCCGGCACGACTCCAATGCAATGGCGCCGAGATGCCATGGCTACGGCTGCCGAGCTAATTCGAATACTAACGCATCGAGCCAAAGCAGATGAGAGCGGACTCGTGGCTACCGTGGGTCGAATGGACGTTCACCCCAATGTCGGTAATGTCATTGCGCGCGAGGTCACCTTTAGCCTGGACGTGCGGCACAGGGATGCAGAGACGATTCGGAACTTCTGCGAGGAATGCTTCGGGGAATTCGAGATGGTTGCGGCCGAACAAGGAACTCGCGTCGTGTGCCACAAATGGATGGATGAACCTCCGGTAGCAATGGACCCTGCTCTAAACGCGGCTGCTGAGGACATTTTAAAGCGCGAAGGCATTTCGTACAAAACAATGACTAGCGGGGCGGGACACGATTCGCAGATATTCGGAACGTACTGTCCAACCGCACTGTTCTTTGTACCAAGTCGGGACGGCATTAGCCACTCACCCGCAGAATTTACGGATACGGAAGATTTACAGCGCGGCGTGCGCTTGCTGATCGACATGCTGCACAAGTTGGCTTATTGAAGAACACTGAGGAGGCGGTTACGAGATGACGAAGTACCGGGAAATTCATGCACCTTTGAGAACAATCATGACACCAGGGCCAGTTGAGGTCGACCCTAGAGTTCTGCGAGCAATGGCAACGCCGATTCTAGGCCAATTTGATCCGGAATTCACGCGAATGATGAACGAAACTATGGAAATGTTAAGACAAACATTCCAGACGACGAACCAGTGGGCCTTCCCTGTCGACGGTACTTCCCGCTCAGGCTTGGAAGCGGTACTGTGCAGTCTGATCGAACCGGGTGACAAAGTACTAGTGCCAATCTTCGGCCGCTTCGGCCATCTGCTGACCGAGATTGCCGAGCGCCACGGTGCAGAGCTTCATCTAATGGAATGTCCATGGGGAGAGGTATTCGACCAACAGGCGGTCATCAGCGAGGTGGAGCGAGTACAGCCGAAAATCCTGGCGATTGTGCATGGGGAGACTTCGACGGGCTGTATGCAGCCGTTGGACAAGATCGGCCCGGCCTGCCGCAAGCTCGGCGTATTGACGGTGGTCGATGCCGTCGCTTCAATCGGTGGCACCCCAGTCAAAGTGGATGAATGGCAGCTTGATGCGGTTATCGGCGGTACACAGAAGTGTATTTCCGTGCCGTCTGGTATGGCACCCGTCACATACAACGAGCGAGTTGAGCGCATTCTGGCGAGCCGAAAAAAAGTCGAGCGCGGTGTCGCAATTGAAAGCGACCGTCGGGACGTGGCGCAGCCGATTCGCAGCAACTACTTTGATCTAAGCCAGCTACAGGATTACTGGGGGCCGCGTCGTCTGAACCATCATACGGAAGCAACGTCTATGCTGTACGCGCTGCGCGAAGGCCTGCGCATCCTGCTTGACGAAGGGCTTGAAGAACGCTTCGAACGGCACAAGTTGCATGAAAAGGCGCTGATGGCCGGTATCCGTGGTATGGGACTAGAGCTGTTCAACGACGTGGCATGGAAGCTGCCAGTCGTGACGTGCGTGAAGATTCCGGAAGGTGTCGACGGCGAGTCCGTACGAACGATGCTTCTGAATCAGTTCGGTATCGAGATCGCAAGCTCATTTGGCCCGCTGCACGGGCAGATTTGGCGAATTGGCACGATGGGCTACAGTTGTCGCAAGGAGAACGTACTATTCGTTCTGTCCGCGCTGGAAGCTGTGCTGATCCGACATCATGCCCCGATCGTGATTGGGCGCGGAGTGCAAGAAGCACTGGACGTGTATGAGCAGGCCCAATCAGGTACGACAGTACTCGCCTAAGTGGCCATGGTGTAGAAGGTGTTGCCCAAAGGCCCTTGCTGTCGCACTTGGATTTTAGGGAAAGATAAGGATTCCGGGAATTTCCGGAATCCTTTTGTATAAACTCAGCTTTGTTCAAGGAACCCCGGGTGCGTAATAAAGCTGCTCGGATACCATCTCAACGAAGCTCCAAGCGGAGTGTGAAATATGAAAAATATCAACTGGCTGCGCTCAGGACTCGCAGGGCTGCAGTGGCTTTTCTTCTTATTTACTAATACGGTAGTCATTCCAATCACAGTCGGAGCAGCGTTCGGGCTCCCGCAGGAGAAGATTCAATTTCTGATTCAATGCTCGTTTGTCCTAACAGGGCTCGCTTGCGTAATACAGGCAGGACTCGGACATAAGAGAGCCATCATGGAAGGACAGTCTGGCTTGTGGTGGGGTGTCATTCTAAGCCTTAGCGCGGCTGCGCCATCACTGGGCATTTCGCTGACGGAACTGGGCGGCAGCCTGGCTGTTGGAATCTTGATCTCGGGTGTAGTCACCATTCTGATCGGTGTCTGTGGCCTAGCTGCTCCATTGTCGAAGCTGTTTACGCCAGGAGTGATGGCTGTGTTCATGTTCCTGCTTGGCTGCAGGCTGAACATGATTTTTCTCGAAGGCATGCTCGGCATTTCATCTGGGTCATCGACTGAAGCCACAGCAATTCAGCCAGCCGTGTTCCTGTTGGCTGCTGCCGTTGCCGTTTTTGTCGCAGTCTTGTCAGTAAAAGCCCGGCCCGCGATCGGGCAGTATGCGCTGCTGATTGGTATTTTGGGCGGATGGGCGCTATATGCGCTTAGCTTTGGTAGAGACGACGGAGCCTCCAGCGTTGGAAGTATAGACATGGGCTGGTTTCCACTCGGCGGGCCTACGGACGGACTGAACGCCGGTGTGGTAGCGATTGCCGTTATCGCCGGGCTCGTCAACGCCTCCAATACGTTCGGCGCACTGAAAGGAACGGATAGTATTTACGAGCAGGAAGCATCAGGAAGGCAATACAGACGCTCCTTCACGATCAGCGGTGTGCTCGCAGTTGTCTCAGGATTACTGGGGCTTGTCCCCTACGCTCCCTACGTTTCCTCTGTCGGCTTCCTCCAGCAGACTCGTATCCGGGATAGACTTCCGTTTGTAATTGGTGGTCTTCTGTTCGCGGGCATCGGCCTAATTAAGGGGATCAGCGGCGTATTGACGCAACTCCCGCTTAGCATCGGAAGCGCCGTGCTTCTCGTGACATATCTGCGATTGCTAGGCTCCTCCCTGCAATATTTCGGGCAGATTCGCATGGATGCCGCCAACCTGTACCGAACAGCGGCACCTTTATTCGTAGGGATCATCATTATGGGATTGCCTTCCGATTCGTTCACTTCACTGCCCGCTCTACTGCGGCCGCTACTTGGAAACGGTCTGCTGGTCGGCATTTTACTCGCATTACTGTTAGACCGACTTCGGATCAGCTCTCCCCCACAAGATCAGGCGAATACCTTGAGAAAGGTTCAAATCCCTGACACGGTAAAGTCTCAGCGTTCCCGTAGCACGCTTACTACGAATATGAAACCGAAAGGAGAACAGCAATGAGTACGAAAAACGAGAATCAAACGGAGGGATTCAAACTCCACACAAAGTCGAAGATGGTGTCACCCGTGTCCGACCAATGGAGAGCATTCGTAGATACTTCTATGAAGCGACCCGCCAACGGAACAGGGTTACTCACTGGACTGACGTTCGCAGTGAAGGACGTCTTCGATATCAAGGGAGCTACAAGCGGAGCCGGCAACCCGGATTGGCTTCGCACGCATGAGCCTTCGGAATCTACAGCTCCTTCAATATTGGCATTGCTGTCAAACGGCGCGAGGCTTGAAGGCACGACGCAGACGGACGAATTGATGTACAGCCTGAACGGAGAAAACGCACATTACGGCACACCGATTAACCCTCACGCACCAGATCGAATTCCCGGGGGCTCGTCAAGCGGTTCGGCCGTAGCAGCTGCTGCAGGACTGGTCGATTTCGCCGTAGGAACGGACACTGGTGGTTCGGTGCGTATTCCATCATCGTATTGTGGCCTATACGGCTTCCGTCCGACGCATGGAGCCATATCTGCGGAAGGAGTCATTCCGCTGGCGCGAAGTTTTGATACGGTGGGCTGGATGAGTCGGTCTGCAAAGATCTTGCTCGACGTGGGCAGGGTCCTGCTGGAACAAAATTCAGCTAATTCTGATCGTGAATCGAGCTTAAGCGTCGAGAGTGAACACGACATAGATCACCTATTCAATATCAGTACACCCCTATTCACCCGCTTTCTCTCAGCGGAAGAAGCCTGGAGCCTACCGAAATCGGATGACCGTTCGATCCTCCTTGCGAAGCTACATGGTCTCGGCGGCTGGAGCGATAACCACACGGCTATCCGATTAACTGAGCCTGAAGAGAGCCTGGCAGACTGGTCGGCGGCGTTCCGTGTTCTTCAAGGGCTAGAGATCGCACGTGAACATAGCGAATGGATCGCCAAGGAACATCCGACATTTGGGCCGGGCATTGCGGAACGCTTCGAATGGGCCGGGACACTGGAGGAATCCGCAAGTACGGTCGAAGCAGCTTTACGTGCTCGTGTACAGCGCGCGCTGGTGGAACTACTAGGTGAAGACGGAATTCTGGCCATTCCCACTGCACCTGGCCCAGCTCCACTGTTGGGATTACAAGGTCCAGAAGCTGAGGCATACCGAGCGAAGACAATGCAGCTCTCCTGTATTGCGGGACTTTCCGGTCTGCCTCAGGTTACCGTACCAGTAATCCGTCAGGACGGACTGCCGATCGGACTATCTTTTATCGGCGGCTTGAATACAGATCTCCGGTTGCTGTATTGGGTGACTAAACATTTTACAGAAGAGGTGCATGGATGAAACTCGTGACGATTACGCACAAGGGACAGGAGCAAGTTGCTTTTTTAACGGATCGGGGCATGATCCCTCTGGCTTGGGTGAATGAACAGGAAGGCACAGATTGGAACATAGACCTCTTCACGCTACTGCAACAAAAACGACTGAGTACGCTGCGCCACTGGTATACTAGCGGTGGTCAGGAGCTCCTCGACAGGGCCCCTGCCCTGCTCGCAGGCGAAGTTTCTTACCGCGCTCTTTACAGACAGCCGGGCAAAATCATTGGCGTCGGTATGAACTATCTGGCAAAAGCGATAGAGCTATCCGGGCGTCCTCCTGAGGATGAGCCAGTCATTTTCCTCAAGCCGGATACATCACTGATTGGCCCTGGTGAAGCGATCCAGCTTCCCACTGGAGCCGGACAGATCACCGCAGAAGCGGAGCTAGCCATCGTCATCGGACACACGTGCAAGAAGCTCAGTGAAAAGGAGGCGATGTGCGTTGTTGCTGGATATACGACAGCACTCGATATGACCGCCAAGGATATCCACGCTCGCAATCCTCGGTTTATGCAGCGTGCCAAAAGCTTTGACACGTTCCTGAGCCTTGGCTCCTCCCTGTCCACACCTGACGAATATGACAATCTACCTGATCTTGAGATCGAGACCATACTCAACGGCCAAGTCGCTCACAGCAATACCGTTAGCCGAATGATCTTTTCCCCCGCATACCTGATCTCTTTCCTGTCACATGTGATGACACTGCAACCGGGAGATGTCATTTTGACGGGGACACCGGGGTCGGTCGTTATTGAGCCAGGAGACGAGGTGGGTTGTCAGATTGCAGGACTGGAGACGCTGAACAATTCGGTAGAGCCAACTCCACCTTTGTAATTTCATTCAAAAGATTGTTCCAAAAACTATAGCTAACATATATGTTACATCATACGAAATATTTTTTTGTTCAATTCCAACAAAAAACCTGATTATAATTTACGTTTTTGTCAATGCATTGTGGAACCAAGGTGATAAAATAAGAATCAGTAATCATGAGATAGAATACATTACATATTAAAGTTATGTTATCTAACGATGATTCAATCACCTGTGGTGTATGCAAGGAACTGGCAGAACGACTTAAGTAATCTTGAAGGCGACCAGTTCAGCCTGCGCACCCCATATAAAAAGAGGGAGTGGAGCCGAATATGTCTATGAATTTGACAAGTCGTATGTTGGAGGAGACACCATTGCAAGAAAATATCAGTGTGGACGACTCCCTAAAACCAAAGCAGGAGAGCGACAGAACGATTGGATCGGTCTCTTACATGTTTATGTGGATTGGGGACGGTGTAAATCTCGGTAACATGACACTCGGCGCAAGCCTGATTGCTGCTGGCATCGCTACGCTTAATCTCTTCCAGACTGTTGTGGCCGCGATCATTGCAATTGGCATCATTTCCGTGCTTTTCGCCTTGAACGACCGATTCGGCTACCGGACGGGCATTCCTTATGTGGTCCAGTTACGGATGTCTTTCGGCATCAAAGGCTCCATCATCTCCTCGTTCCTGCGCGGTGTCCCTGCTATCGTCTGGTATGGCTTCCAGAGTTGGGTCGGAGCAACTGCACTGAACGAAATTGTCAAAGTGCTGAGTAGCGGAAGCTTCGATAGCATCCCGATTTGTTTCGTGGTATTGCAGGCGGCTCAGATTGTCCTTTCGCTTTATGGCTTTCATGCGATCAAGTGGGTGGAGACGCTTGCCTCTGTCGTCATCATGCTAGCACTTGTCTACGTATTCGGCATACTGCTCAATTCCCACAGTGCCGCGATTACCGAAAATTGGGTAAATGCGCAAGGGACATGGGGACTCCCGTTCTTCGCCTTCATCATGGTGTTCCTCGGTAACTATGCAGCAATCTTCCTGAGCGCAGGTGACTATTCCCGTGAGCTCAAGAGCGGTATTAGTGACAAAAAACGCAGCATGCTGTATTTCTTCCCCATCATTATTGCTTATGGCTTCGTCCTGACCATCGGAGTTATGATGGCTGCTGCGACAGGTATCTCAAATCCGGTCAAAGCATTTGCGGTCATCGTCGACAATCCGTATATCACCGTTGGTGTATCGGCCTTCATCGTCATTGGTGCGGTTGCTGTCAACATGGTCGCCAACATCGTGCCGCCAGCTTACGTTATTTCACTCGTCACCAAGCTTAAGTACAAAGCTTCTGTTATTGTAACCGGATTGCTTGCACTCTGTTCCTTCCCGTGGGTTCTCGTACAGGATTCCTCCGCTAAAGGCTTGAATACATTCATCCTGATTTACTCTGCTTTCTTAGGCCCAATTGTCGCCATTATGTTAGTCGAATACTACATCCTTCGCAAACAGAAGGTCAACACGACAGAACTGTACCTAGAAAATGGCTCCTTCAAAGGCTACAATCCAAGCGCCATGCTCGCCATGCTCATCGGAGCTGGTGCGGCCTTCCTGCTGGTCGACATCGGCTGGATCATCGGATTTACCGTGGCAGGTATCGCATATCTTTTGCTAAGCAAGCTAGCATTCAAAGGCTCATCTTTCAAGAAGGGTACGATTTTTGAAGAATCTGTCTGAACAATACATTAAAACCACCTAAGGAGAGATGTGCATGGAAAGTTATGATCTGATCGTACGTGGCGGCAGCGTGGTGCTGCCAAATGGGGTCTCGAAAGTCGATGTCGGCGTCAAAGACGGAAAAATTGCTGCGATTGCCGCCAAGCTAGTGGGCGCAACGGAGCATGAGTGGGACGCAAATGGATTCCATGTACTTCCGGGTATGATCGATGTGCACGTCCATTTCAGCGAACCAGGCCGTGAGCACTGGGAAGGCTTCACGACTGGATCAGCCATGATGGCTGCCGGGGGCTGCACCACGTTCTTCGACATGCCTCTAAACGGTATTCCATCAACGGTACATCAGGAGGCGCTGCTCGACAAGGCACGTCTTGGAAACGAAAAGTCGCTCGTCGATTTCGGTCTGTGGGGTGGACTCGTGCCAGGCAACGAAGACGATCTACAGCCATTGGCGGAATCCGGTGTAATCGGGTTCAAAGCGTTCCTATCCACGACCGGCAACAAGGAATTTGAAGCGGTCGACGATATAACACTGCTGACTGGCATGAAAAGGATTGCAGCCCTCGGCAAGGTGCTGGCCTTGCATTCCGAGAGCGCAGCAATCACCAACTGGCTGAAAGCAGAAAAAGAAGCAGCGGGACTCGTGAGCGCCGACGACTATCTAGAGACACGCCCGATCCTGGCCGAAGTTGAAGCCGTGGAACGTGCACTCTACTATTCAGAGATAACGGGTTGCGCGCTGCACTTCGTCCATATCAGCTCGGCGGCGGCTGTAGGTAAAATCGAGGCGGCTAAAGCTCGCGGCATGAATGTAACCGTGGAGACATGCCCGCATTATCTGCTCTTTAACCACGACAGCCTACGTGAAAAAGGTAGCCTCGCCAAGTGCGCACCTCCCCTGCGAGAAGCAGACGAACAACAACGGCTGATTTCCCTGCTAGCGGAAAGGAAATTCGATATGCTATCGTCAGACCATTCGCCGTGCCCATACGATATGAAGGACCCGAAGGATTATAATCTCTTCCAGGCATGGGGCGGCATTAGCGGCGGTCAGTTCACATTATTGTCAGCGCTGGAACTGGCACAAGCACAAGACATTCCGCTGGAGCAGGTCGCTGCTTGGACGGCTTCGAATCCCGCAGAGCGCTTCGGTCTCGCAGAGCGCAAAGGTCGTATCGCCATCGGAATGGATGCGGATTTCGCCATCGTTGACCTGAACCAAGCGTTTACTGTAACGGAAGAGAACTATTATGCTAAGCATAAACAGAGCCTGTATATCGGACATACATTCCCATGTAGTGTAATCGGCACGATCGTTCGTGGTCATATCATCGTTCGCGGCGGCGAAGTGGCGACTGCTACGGCGAAAGGTAGCTGGCAAAAGCCAATCTAGACGAACATCAAGAGACCTGAATTTATCATTTCGCTCCCTGAAAAATAGACAGTATAAAACTCCCATCATGCGTAGCCATAGAAGTTTTTGCTTCTTTTACTTCTACTTCTACCTCTACTATGATGGGAGTATCCTTGAGCCTTCAGAACAGCCCAGCCTTAGTAACGTACAGTACCCGGGCTCGGTTGAGGCAGCGTGGTTCCTGCTACTGGCTTGATGGTTACTTTATACTTACTGTCCACCAGCGTGCTGGTTTGTGTATCGGTAATGACCTGGATATTCATCTCCCCAGGCTTCGGACTCAGCAGCTTGTAGTAGACCACAGCCTCTGTATCGCTTACATACTCGATATGATCAACTGCAATCCCATAGCCTGGGTTCGGTGCATCCTTACGTGTCAAAATGACCTTATTCTGCTGATCATTTTGCTTCTCGATACTCAGCTCAACTCGCTCCTGAATGACTGGCTCTTCAGGCTCTGGCTGTGGCTGTGGCTGTGGTTCACTCTCTGCAGGCTGGTTCATTCGATCTACGAATTCTATCGCATTATAGACCATTTGAGCAGCTTCCATACGAGTGACTCGCTGCTGTGGCAGAAAGTTCTGGTTCTCATCCAGACTCGTAATCTTCGTCAGCAGCAGGAATTGAATTGCCTCCATACTGTTCGGGTTCATTTGCTTCTCGTCAGCAGCCTGGATGTACATTTTAATCGTTGGATACTGTCCAGTTGCATTGATCCCCTCATATAGGGCCTTGGCAAATTGCTCCTTGGTCAGCACTGTAGCAGGCTTCGCATCGGACAACGCAATACCATTCGCCTTGGCGACCTCATAAGCATCTGCATACCATGTCTTGTCATTCTTAGCAACGGTAGCTTGGTCGGTCCCTTCTACCTGCAGCTTCAGAGCATTCACGATCATTTGTAGCCCCTGGGCCGCTGTCAACGAGCCCGAAGGGGCAAATTGCTGTTCATTCACACCGGATACAACTCCTTGCTGTTGGAGTGCTTGGACAATTTTTGCGTTTTGCGGGTTGCTAATATCGCTGAATGCCGCCGCCGCTGTAGCAGCTGTTAATGAGCAAGTGACCACCAGGGCCATTACCGTTTTTTTTGTATGCTTCATATTCATACCTCCAGATCTTCTCTTTATTATGGATAGATTTCTCAAAATGATGTTCTCTATTCTTACAGACGACATGGAAGACGAATATGTTTCAGTTCATTCGCAAAAGCATCTGCTCCCTCCAACGGCTAGAGGAATAGCAGCCTGGCACCACCCACAATTGTACTCGGTCAAAGTACCACTAATCCAAGCCACTACATCCGCTCAGGTGCCTGAATACCTAGCAGCTTCAACGTACGTGAGAGCAACATTGCAGTCACACTCGTCAATTCCCTTCTCCAGACCCCACCCCCATCTATTCGCTCCTGGTGGTAGAAGCGGTTGAAGGCTTGAGCCGTATCAAGCGCAAATCTCGCTAGCTGCGAGGGCTCCAGCCGTACAGCAGCCCGCTCAAGCGCGGCCTGATAGGTCGCTAATTGCTTCAGCAAGCTCCATCCAGCCTCACCTAATGTCGGAGCTGATTCCTGTGCATCATTGTTACCCATGCTTGCATTTGCAAGGCCATCTCCACTCGAATCAGAAGCTCGTGCAGACTCTGCCGCTGCAGCTTCAAGCTTGCGAAGAACACTTTGTGTACGAGCGTACGTGTATTGGAGATACGGACCCGTCTCCCCATCGAACTGAACCGCTTCCTCAAGCGAGAAATCAATCTCATTGGTCCGATGATGCTTCAGATCACCGAATATGATAGCTCCTACTCCGACTGCTTCTGCGATAAGCTCGCGCTCGGGTAGCTGAGGGCTTTTTTCTTCAATCACAGCAAGCGCCCGCGCAGCTGCTTCATTCAGAACCTCCTCCAGCTTGAGCACCTTACCACGCCGAGTGGACATTTTCTTACCTTCCATCTTCATCAGGCCAAAAGGTACATGCTCGCAAGCCTGTGCCCAATCATATCCCATTCGCTCCAGGACGGTGAATACTTGACGGAAATGCAGCTGCTGCTCAGCGCCAACCACATACAGCAGGCGATCAGCCTCCATGTTCTCATGTCGGTATATAGCAGTCGCCAGGTCCCTTGTTGGATAGATGGTGGTTCCATCCTTCTTCAGAATCAGGCACGGTGGCAGCTCCAGATCATCGAGCCGGACCACCAGCGCCCCGTCGCTTTCCTCCAGTAGACCTTTCTCCCTGAGCGCCTCCACTACAGCCCCCATCTTGTCATTATAGAAGCTCTCGCCGAGCACATGGTCAAAGGAAATACCAAGGCGGTCATACATCCGATTGAATTCCTTCATGCTAATGGTCACAAAATAGTGCCACAGCCGCTGCGCCTCCGGGTCACCCTGCTCCAGACGTCGGAACCAGTCTCGGGCCTCGTCCTCCAGCTCAGGCCGATGCTCCACTTCCTCATGAAAGCGAACATATAGCTGCAGGGAAGCACCGATCGGATCGGCCTCCAGCAGCTCATCAACCCCCCACCGCTTGTAGGCTACAATCTGCTTGCCGAACTGGGTGCCCCAATCCCCCAGATGATTGACACTAACGGTCTCATATCCGGCAGCTCGCAAGATGCGATATAGGGCTGCACCGATAACCGTCGATCTCAGGTGTCCGATCCCGAAGGGCTTGGCAATATTGGGAGAGGACATGTCAATAACGACTCGCTGACCTTTACCCAGTTGAAGGGACCCATAGCTTTCCTGAGACATCTGCTCCAGTAGCTTAGGAATATAGGCACTCCGCTCAAATGTCAGATTAAGATAAGGTCCTTCAGCGGAGGCGAATAATCCACCTTCATTCTCTTCCTCGTTCAGTCTTTCGGCCAGCTCCGCAGCGATCCGCTGAGGCGCAAGCCGCAGCCTCTTCGCAAATCGAAAACATGGCAAGGACACGTCGCCCCATTCCGGGCGAGGGGGCGTCTCCAGCAGGTGGATCAATTCCTCCTGCGACTCCTCTACGTACTTGGATAACAGTTGTGCAGCAGCTTGTATCAACATGACAGGTTCCCCCTTTTTTATAAAAGCAAAATTTATTGCTTCGCAACCAAAAAAGCCCTCGTCTCTATAAAAGAGACGAGAGCCTAAGTTCCCGCGGTACCACTCTTCGTGAAGAACGAATGCACAGAATCGTTCCTTCCACTCAAACAACGCATAACGTGCGCCACCCGTTCAGACCTGCCTGTATGACGACACTCCATCCCAAATGCGGCATAGACGACGAGCATACACTGAATCTGACGTCTCCCGAGTGCGCTTCACCATGTTTCCCATACCGGCTCCCACCTTCCCGGCTCGCTACAATGGGGATTCACCTGGCTACTCTCCCGTTCCCAGACGTTGGATATTCATATAATGACTCACATTATAGAACAGTTCTGTTGCCAAAAGCAACCTCTAAATTGCTATTAACGAGAGGCCGGTAGCTATCGGCCATCCATACCACCAATGTCATAAGTTGACATGGAGTCGAAGAATCAAGCAACGCTCATGATCCGGCAGGCTTCGGCACAACGGAGGCAAGCTTCAGCGCATGCCTGGCAATGCTCATGATTATGCTTGCCGCACTCCCTGGCACAGGCCTCACAAGCCTTGGCACACAGCTCGCAAATCTCGGCCGCGAATTCCGTTCCACGACCAAGAGACTGTGCGGCAAATGAACAAATATCGGCGCATTCTCTTGTCAGTCGCAGACAGTCCCGCAGCAAGGCCAGATCGTACTCCTTCAGACTGGATACATAGCAGAGATTGCATGCGTTCATGGCTTCCAGACATGCCTCAATGCTTTTATGATAAGAATGATTCATTACACTACCTCCTGGTCGATAAAATACTGTATACCTTTTTACCCATCAGGTACAGAGACTAATCACCCCTCGGGCTTTCATTCCTGATACTATGCAATTCATAACAGCTTATCAATGTGTACGCGATCCGGCATGTACGCTATCATGATTTCTCCATATACCCACTTACCCCGTGCCCCGATTGCCGTCACACCAGTCGCTTCAAGCTCTGCACTAGCTGCTCCTTATCAAAATGCTCTCCAATAAATACAGCAACGTCTCTGATTTGTCCCTGCGGCTCGACCTTCATAAAATCAGATTCTCGGTAAGCGTACTGGAACATGAACCGTCCACTCGTGTCACTAAAGGTCAGAATCCCCTTGGCTCTATAGATATCTCGCGGCAGATTGCGCAGCAGCTCCTCAAAATGCACGCTATTCACCGACCTATCAAAATAATGCGTATACACCATCACATGCTCATGCGATTGGTGGCTATGCCCGGATAAAGGCTGGGCATGCTCATGCTGATGTCCATGCTCATAATTATCGTCATGATCGTGCTTAGGCTCAAGATCATGTTTGTGCACATCATTATGCGAGTGATCCTCGTGATCGTGCATATCCTCCTGATGCAGCTCAGCATTCGCCCCCTCCGAAGAAGGCGTATGGAAGAGAATTGCTGGGGAGACTTCGCAATGCTGGGCCGGAACGATCAGAGCATGGGCATTCCACTGCCTTAGTAGCCTTTCCAGTTGTTCCTGCACCGAAGCGTCAATGCGGTCTGTCTTATTCAAAATCAGAAGAGATGCACAGCGAATCTGCTCCTGCATCAATCTGTAGGTTCTGCCCTTCTGCTGCTCATACAGATCATGTAAATGGATCGAGTCCACTACAGTAATAAGCTGTTGTAGAGCCAGTGGCGTATATAGCGAGACCTCAGCCACTGCATCCAGAATCTCCATCGGATTAGCTGCTCCGGTAGCCTCGATAACGATCAGCTCAGGGGACTCCGTACTGACCAGACTAGCCAACTGAGTCGTCAAATCATTGCGATAAGAGCAGCAGATACAGCCGCCCAGAATCTCTGCCATTGGAATGTCACCGGCAAGCGTCTGTCCATCCAGATTCACATCCCCAAGCTCATTCATTACAACTGCTGGACGCTTACCTTCACGCTTAGCCTCCGTCAGCATCCGGGCGAGCAGTGTTGTCTTGCCGCTACCCAGAAATCCGGACAGGACGTATACAGGTATTGATTGTGTCATCATGTTCCTCCAACATATCTAATGTCCAATTTGTATGTTTCAATTTATATTGAAGCAAAAAAACAACCTGGATACGAGGGTCCAGGCTGCTACTTATGCAACCTATTCAACCATTAATGGTGTAAAGTATGTGACATCTGTTCCCATTTTAGCATGAGAGAATGTAAAATGAAACATAACATCTCAAACTCAAACACTATCATACCTGAAAGGGAGATTGTTCAAATGGCTGACCTATCACCATCCCAACCCACAACACGCTCTGTCGATGAGCATCGCGCAGAAGCACCGCAGCAAGTAGCCTGCATGGTCATTACCGTATCAGACACGCGCACGGAAGAGACGGATACAGGCGGGCAGCTAATGATGCAGCTGCTACGTGAGCATGGCTATTCGATTAGCAAGTATACCATCGTCAAGGACGAACCGGAGGTTATTCGCCAGTTGCTGCTCGATGCTGCAGCTGATCCCTCCATCGAAGCTGTTCTTCTCACGGGTGGAACCGGAATCGCTCCTCGTGACGGCACCTATGAAGCCGTAGCTTCCCTGCTTGAGAAGACACTGCCGGGCTTCGGTGAGATCTTCCGCATGATCAGCTATCAGGAGGACATCGGACCTGCAGCGATGCTTAGTAGGGCGATCGCTGGTAGCATCGGCACAACGGCCGTCTTTTCCATGCCAGGCTCCAGAGGGGCCGTTAAGCTGGCGATGGAACGCCTCATTTTGCCTGAATTAAGACACGTCATGCGCGAGCTGTACAAGAAATAAAGGAACGCTGCCACTTGTCAGCTTGTCTAAATCTGTTCGAAAATGCTGCTTCCTGCGCTTTCCCGAGAAATAATCACTTGTCCGATACACACAAGCATACATGAGGAACAAGCCATTGATGCAAATAAGGACCTGCCCCATTTCATGCGGAGCAGGTCCTTATCTTGTACTATCATACTCGGTTCATGTTCAATGCCTATCCATATCCTAATGCTCGTCGCTCTCTGTGGACATATAGCTGTCGATCATCTTCTGCTTCATCTCCCAGATCTTCTCGCTTAGATTGACCCGGTAAATCTCAGGATTCAGCTTCCGCAGGTACTGCGGCCAGAAGAGCTGCAGCTGCTCGCGATGGTAATCACGAATCCCCTCGAGAGATGGCAGTTCATATACCTGCTTGCCTTCTACGAAGATCGGCTCCAGCATAGGAATCGCCTCATAATGCTCTACGTATTTCTTAAGGTAAGAATGCACAGGATTGAACAGCTTGAGTCGTTTGCCGTTACGAGGGCGATCCTCATCCGGGAAAAAGATATAATCTGCGATCGCCTTCTTCTGCTTCGGATCGACGATCCGGTATACTTCCTTCTTGCCTGGGGTTGATACCTTCTCCGGGTTACTGGAGATTTTGATCGTCGGCACCATCACACCTTCAACCTCTCGCTCTACCAGCTTATATACGCCTCCTAGAGACGGCTGGTCTGAAGCGGTAATGAGCTGAGTGCCCACGCCCCAGGTATCAATACGCGCTCCCTGTGCCTTCAGGTTAAAGATCGTATTCTCGTCCAGATCATTCGAAGCGACAATCTGCACATAATCCAGGCCAGCCGCATCCAGCATCTCGCGTGCCTGAATGGACAAATACGCCAAGTCGCCGCTGTCCAGACGAATCGCATTCATCCGCTTGCCCTGGGACTCCAGCCATTTGGCTGTCTGAATCGCATGCGGGATGCCGCTTTCCAGTGTATCGAACGTATCGACGAGCAGAGTCACCTGATCTGGCAGCACCTTGGCATAGATATCGAAGGCCTCCTGCTCGGACATAAAAGTCTGTACCCAGGAATGTGCGTGCGTACCTTTGGTCGGGATGCCGAACCGTTCACCCGCCAGCATGTTGGAGGTCGCGTCGAATCCAGCAATGTAGGCTGCGCGTGCTCCCCATACTGCTGCATCTGCCTCCTGCGCTCTGCGAGTACCGAACTCAAGCAGGATATCCCCCTTGGCCACTTGCTTAATACGAGAAGCCTTGGTCGCGATGAGGGTCTGATAGTTCATGAAGTTAAGCAATGCGGTCTCCACCAGCTGCGCCTCCATGATGGTCCCTTCTACCCGGACAAGCGGCTCATTCGGGAACACCAATGCCCCTTCCTTCATCGAGTACAGATCGCCGCGGAATGAGAAATGACGAAGCTCCTCCAGGAAGCGGGGATCGTAATTCTCCTCCTGCTTGGCCAAATACTGAATATCCTGTTCTTCAAATCGAAGGCTCGCAACATAATTCACAATCCGTTCCAGACCTGCGAACACAGCATAGCCGTTACCGAAAGGAAGCTTCCGAAAGTAGGCCTCAAACACCGCCTTGCGTTGGTGCGTTCCATTCGCCCAATGGGCATACATCATATTAATCTGGTATTTGTCCGTATGTAGCGCGAGACTACTTTGCATCGTAATCATCCTTTCTGCCATGCCGCTTCGGCATCCGTTCACCATGAACCATGAACCTGAGTCTGTAGGAGTGGAGCCACATTGCGGTTCCACTCGTTTATTGTTGTATGTCGATAGCCACTTAGAGCCTTGTGACGTAGCCGTCCCCGTAAGTCTTTATACTACGTATAATGGTACGTCGTATACCAGCTACACCGTGAAGATTATTTTGCCAGGACAGTATCCTCAGCGCGCTCTACCTTAGCCCCCAAGCTACCACTGAAGTGTCCGAGCGCCCACTGGTGCCCCGCCTCATTAAAGCTGGCGACCGCATCCTCGTATACGGTGATGGCAAAGCCCTTATTGTAAGCATCTACCGCTGTATGCAGCACACAGATGTCTGTGCACACGCCAACCAGATGCACCTCTGTAATGCCCCGCTCACGCAGCTTCAGCTCCAGATTCGTGCCACTGAAGGCGCTGTATCTTGTTTTGTCCATCCAATAGATACCGTGTCCCAGCTCCATGTACACCGTCGCCAGCTCGCCATACAGCTCACGACCTGCCGTCCCACGAACATTATGAGGCGGGAACAGTGTCGTTTCTGGATGATAGGCATCCTCTCGCTCATGCAGGTCTACCGCCATGACGACGAAATCCCCTTGCGCCACGAAAGCCCGGGTCACAGCAGCAATACGCTCATTCAGGTCGACGGCTGGCTGGCCGACGGGCAGGCTTCCGGTTACAAAATCTTGAGTGTAGTCAATGACAATCAGAGCCTTCATACTCCCATCTCCTTTACGATATCTCAGGTATAGATCGACAAACGCGGAATGCGGTCACTAAAACGATATAGCTGTGCAGGCCGCTGCGAATACTGATTCGAGCTAAGAGGTGTGCCGTCCTCATCCCGAACCTCTTCCAAAATCCCCTGTCTGCTGCGTGTAGACGTTATTTTGCGGATAAAATTAGGCTCCTCAAAGTCAGGCACGACCGTCTGAATAACCTGATATAGCTCACCTAGCGTGAAGTGTGGCGGCAAAAATTGCTTCGCTATCGTTGTCTGCAGCATCTGCATCTGAATCTGGCGATAAGCGTCTGTGATGATCTCCTTGTGGTCGAAGGCAAGCTCCAGCTCCTCCAGAGCCTCCTGCACCGTGAACAGTCCAACCTCGGATGCATCATCTGCAGCCTGCCGCTCCTCCAGCATCCATTCCTCTACAAGCGCAAAGAAGGCATGCGATATAATCCATCCGCGTGGATCACGACCAGGCTTACTGTATACTCCAAGGTACTCCAGATGACCGCCGTCGACCCCAGTCTCCTCCATCAGCTCACGCTTGGCCGCATCATACATGGATTCCTCCTCCTGACAGAATCCCCCTGGTAAGGCCCATCCGCCTTCATAAGGCCAGCGACGACGCTTGATCAGCATCACCTTCAGCTCACGTAGCGGCAAGGTCTTGGTTACGGTCTTGCGCTCACGCTTCGTTAACGTAAACATGACGATATCGGCAGGCGCTCCGTCAGGTGTACGGTATTTCTTTACATCGTAAGCATCCTTCTGTCTCTGTTCATGATCATGATTCTTATTTGAACTCATTCTCATCACCATATTATATCATTTTGATATTTTCATTATGACAAGATTACAAGAAAAGTCAACCCTTCTCCTGCAATCTGCTCTGTGGGATCGACCGGAAAGTTGCTGTAGCAATGGCTCCCACGGTGTCGGCAGTGTCCCTGATCTCTGCTTCCGTTGTTAGTGTCCGTCCCCCTTCATGCACGACACGAGCCGTTATAATGAGCTCGCCCTCCTTCATGGCAGAGAGAAAATGAACATTCAGATTGGTCGTTACACAGGCCCCCTGTGGACGCAGGGCAAGTGCTGCCATCCCCATCGCCTGATCCATCAAGGATGTCAGTACACCTCCATGAATTATGCCCATCGAATTCGTATGCTGGAGCCCAGCCTTCATTGCCAGACGCACACGTTCACCGTCATACCCAAGAAATTTACAGCCCAGCAGACCCCAAAATCGGTGGTCTCCATCTTCAATCATGTTGCGTAGAACCTCTTCCATGCCGGAAACCCCCTTCTCTTGCTAATTAGTCGATATCGCACACAACCTGAGTCCAAAAAAAGTACGGAAGCAGCCTCGCTTCCGCACTTGCCTGTTACCTGTACTGCTCTATCCTTTAATCGCCGCAGCTGGATGGAGGAGCTTCGCTCCCCGTCTCAACATGAACCTTCTCGGATACCGTGTCCCGAATGGCCGACATCACCGATTGGAGAATATCATTGATTTCGACCTGGCTCTGCTGGAACTCTGTCACGATCGGAATATTGTCCAATTGCTCCTGTAGCTCCTCCAGCTCCTGTTCGATTTTGGCAACCATCGTCTGATTACGCAGTGATTCAAAGGCAACAATCTCCTTTTGCTTCTTCTTCATGGCAGAGATCAGCTGCTGAATCTGTGGGTGCTTCTGCACCTTCTCTTCGGCCTGACGGAAATGCTGGACCTCCTCGCTGCTCTGCAGCAAGCGTGCAATCTCCTCAGCCTTTTTCAATATATCTTCACGAACGACAGGGTGCGCCTGGCCGTTTGAGTTCTGATGAGGCTCTTCTGCCCCATGCTGCAACCGTTCTTCTGACACAGTCGATCGCTCCTTTACGATTTATAGGCTAATCTTGATCTATTGAAATACTTGTCCTGCTGGTAGGAACCGTTATTGTGCTACAGGCGTCGCTACAAGGTTACCCTTGATGTACCAAGTTAGTGCATCTGTAATCTCCACTTGCACGAAGGTACCGATCAGATCGGTGGCTCCTTCAAAATGCACCAGCTTATTCGTGCGTGTCCGGCCTGCCAGAACCTGTGCATTGTTCTTGCTCTCGCCCTCGACCAGTACCTCTACGATCTGCCCCCGCATCTTGTCATTGCTGTCCTTGCTATATTCCTTGATGGTATCGTTCAGGCGCTGCAGGCGTTCCTTCTTGATCTCCATCGGTACATTATCCTCCATGATCGCCGCAGGCGTACCCTCACGCGGAGAATAAATATACGTATACGCCATGTCATATCCGACCTCCCGCACCAGCGACAGTGTATCCTCGAATTGCTCATCTGTCTCCCCGGGGAAGCCCACAATGATATCTGTGGTAAGGACGACGTCGGGAATCGCCTGCTTGATTTTGGACGCCAGCTCCAGATAATGTTCTCTAGTGTATTTGCGACTCATCTTCTTCAGTACGGCACTGCTGCCAGACTGCACAGGCAGATGAATATGCTCCACCAGATTACCGCCCTTAGCAAGGACATGGATCAGATGATCGTCGAAGTCTCGCGGATGCGACGTCATAAAACGAATGCGCGGAATATTGATCTTACGCATATCATCCATCAGATCCCCGAAGGTGTATGCCATATCCGTAAAATCCTTACCGTAGGCATTGACATTTTGACCAAGCAACGTAATTTCCTTGAAGCCTTGACGGGCCAGTTCCCGCACCTCCGCAATGACATCCTCGGGGCGACGACTTCGCTCTTTTCCCCGTGTAAATGGTACAATGCAATACGTGCAGAACTTGTCACAGCCGTACATAATATTCACCCATGCCCGCATGCCTTCCCGCTTCTTGGGCAGGTTCTCAATGATATCGCCTTCCTTCGACCATACCTCGACAACCATTTCCTTGCTAAATAAAGAGTCCTTGATCAACTGCGGCAGACGGTGGATGTTATGTGTACCGAAGATCATATCCACGAAGGCATGCTTCTGAAGAATACGATTCACAACGTTCTCCTCCTGCGACATGCAGCCACAGACGCCCAACAGCATATCTGGCTTTTCCAGCTTCAGATGCTTCAGATGTCCCAGCTCTCCGAATACCTTATCCTCTGCATTCTCACGAATAGCACAAGTATTCAGCAGAATAAGGTCGGCCATCTTGCGATCCTCGGTTGGTTGATAGCCCATTTGCTCCAAGAGACCCTTGATCGTCTCTGTATCATGCTCATTCATCTGACATCCATAAGTATAGACCAGATAATGCTTACCCTTACCGAGGTGCTTCAGCTCATCAGGCACGGCATTCTCATACAGGACCCGAACGTCCTCCTTGCCCCGCTTTTTCTCATCTCTATGATTGGGTGTAGCGTTGATCTGTATGTTACGTCCCTTGATTCTATAGGTTGTTTTGCCGTCAGTCTCACTGATGACCTTGGCATCGGAGAAATCAAAATATTTGGAATAGTCCTTCGTATGGTCAGACATAGATATCTCACTTCCTTTTCTGTCAGGGTACCTTTTTTAGCCTATATTCAAAGACCACGATCGTAATGACTACAATAAAAGCTCTAATCAAAAATTATAGCACAAACCCCTTGACTATTCCATGAATGCCCGCATAAACGAAGCTTTATACAGTAATGCCAGCTCTCTCTGTCTACTGCACTCGTCTCATCTCCTGCATACTTTTCACTCTGCATATTAATACATAGGCTTCATCTGTACTTTTGTACTATTAAGGTAGGCCTCAGATCGGGTAGCCTCAAATGGAATTCCATAATTGAACCGTGAAAAAGCCGCCCCCAACGATACCTTGGGTGACGGCTGCGGCCTAAGCTAGCTGTATTGGTAGGCATGTTCTAACAGCCCTGCAATGCGCTCCCGGGAATCAGATAAGGCATCATAGAGGAAATCTACTGTGGAATCCTCTAATCCAGCATAGCCTGCGATTCCGTTATTGGGATAATCCGAGATCATGTGGGTGTAATTATACTTATCGAATACATGTTTCTTTCTAATATGTATCTATAGCACTAAGGGGCGATCCCGACAAGCTCAAGCTTGCGGAATCGCCCCTTAGTACACCTGCGGCTACTCTCCACAGGCAGCTCACCTGTACAAATGACAGTGAGCATGGTTCATTTAATTATTATTCTACGATCTCAGCAGTATCACCGTTGTTAATGCCTGCTGCATTCGCTTCATCTGTATCAATGTGCATGTCCAATGCAAAATCAGGAGATACACGAGCAATGACATTCTCGAATACTACACCACGCTCACCGTTAAAACGCACCTTCAACAGCTGCTTGTCTTGAATGCCCCAGTTCTCTGCATCTGAAGTATGGAAATGGATATGGCGAGCAGCAATGATTACGCCCTCCTCCAGATCTACTTCTCCAGCAGGTCCTTTTACTTTGACCCCTGGTGTGCCGTCAATCTTACCCGATTCACGGACAGGCGCTTTTACACCGATTGCAAAGGAATCTGTACGGGAAATTTCAAGCTGGGAAGCTGGACGTGCTGGTCCCAAAATACGAACCTTCTCAAAGGAACCTTTTGAGCCAATTACAGCTACAGTTTCATTAGCTGCAAATTGTCCTGGTTGGGACAATGGTTTGAATTCTGTGAGTTGATATCCTGCTCCGAACAGAGCCTCGATATGCTCTTGAGTCAGGTGAATATGACGTGCGGATACGCCGACTGGTACGATTTTGCTCATCGTAAAGGTCACTCCTTCTTCTCTATACACGCTTATGCGTCATGGACCATTATACTCCTATTTGTAAGGGAATGAAAACCTTCCTGTCGGATGTTCGTAAAAATGTCGAAAACAACGCGTTAAAATGGCAGTCACCATAGCTTAATCTGCTGACCTGACCATTGAACACCAATCATGTATTTTATACTTAGACGATCATACCCGTAATACACAGATTAACGTACATTGCAGCACATTGGCATAGGCCGATATTGCATCGGCCACACTCCACATTTCTCACACCTTCGTGCTCGATATCGGTGCTTGAGGTAAATTCTTGGCCAGATATCCAAGAGCATTGCCAGCGAGCCAGCCACGAACGAGACTCTCCGGGTAGTGCTTGAGCAACAGCCCTGCCCAAGCTGGATAATCTCCCGGATGCGCCAGTCCGCGGACATGCTGGTCCATCCCGTCAAAGTCCGATCCCAGCATAATCTGTCCAGCCCCCCCTAGTGAACATATATGCTCGATATGCGGCAACAAATCCTCAGCACGTACATCTGCCCCATCCTTTACGAATGGCGGATAGAACACAAGCCCAATACGTCCATCTCTCGCAATCAGAGCACGAATTTGCTCATCAAGCAGGTTCCTTACGTGATTCTGCACATACCGTGCGTTCGAATGAGAAGCCACCGGCGGTGTATCACTTTGCTCCATGACCTCCCAAAAGCCGGACTCGCTCAGATGTGACACATCCAGCAACATCCCCAGCTTATTGCAGTACCGGATCATTTCCCGCCCCTTGTTGGTCAATCCAGCATTACGCTGCTCCAGCACACCATCACCCGCCCAATTGGCATAATTCCAGGTGATTCCGATGAGACGAATACCCAGCTCATAGCTCAAGCGGATATATTCCAGGTTCCCCTCCAGTGCGTCAGCCCCTTCCAATGACAAGAGACCCCACGCTGGGGCTTCCACGACTGCTTTTTGCAGCTTCGGCTCATCCTTCTCTGGTGCAATGCCAGCTTGCCTGGACAACTGCGCTGCCTCTTCACGCCACCGCAGCGTGCTGAGCCCACCATCGGGATAAGCAATATGCTCACGGAACAACTCGACCTGTCTGACAATATGCTCGAACCGCTGACTCCCTACTTGCTGCGGAATGAAGATGGCGAAGGTCTGGAGGCCTACTCCTCCCTCCTTCATTCGGCTACGGGTCACATCCAGCGCCGGATCCTCAAAGCTCAGCGCTTGCCCCAGATGCATTTTGTACAGCACGTCACAATGGAAGTCGATTACAGGCCAGTTCGGTAGCACTGACGTCATTTTATCCCTCCTGTCCTCTAATGCAAGAAAATGCAAAAAGACCCGTTTACCGAATGTAAACAGGTCTATGCTATTTAAGCACTCTATCTTTTATCCCTCACCTGGGCTCCACAATCAGCTTAATGGCTGTGCGGTCCTCTCCGTCAATAACAATATCCGTGAAAGCTGGAATGCAAATCAAATCCACGCCGCTTGGCGCTACAAATCCCCGGGCAATGGCTACAGCTTTGATAGCTTGGTTCAATGCACCTGCTCCAATCGCCTGCAATTCAGCTGCTCCGCGTTCACGCAGAACTCCGGCCAGAGCGCCGGCAACAGAATTGGGATTGGATTTTGCTGATACTTTTAATACTTCCATAGTAAGTACCTCCCCTGGGAATAAGTAATGGCTTGATTCTCCACTAGTAGATGTTATTCGAGGATGGGCAAAAAATTCCTGCTTTTTGGTAATATTATTATTTCAAATCTCAACAATTGAAGCTTACTCCATTGTCCATTCGTCCTCACGCAGGCGAATCTTCTGGATTCGTTCTGCCCGGCCCGTCTGATCATTCAGCTCGACGACAACCGCATGGAAGTGCCACTTGCCCGTATCCACCTGGAACCGAACAGGAAGCTGCGTCTTGAACTTCCGCAGGACAGCCTCTCGTTCCATACCGAGTATGCCTTCCCGCGGTCCTACCATGCCTACATCCGTCATGTAAGCCGTGCCTTGCGGCAGAATGATGTCATCATTACTCTGAACATGGGTATGAGTTCCAACGACGATAGAGGCTCTACCGTCCAAGTGCCAGCCCATAGCGATCTTCTCGGAGGTTGCTTCTGCATGGAAGTCCACCAGAATATGCTTCACCTTCTTGCGCATGCTGTCTACAATATCATCCGCAGCCCGGAATGGACAATCGATCGGGGGGAGAAAGGTTCTCCCTTGCAAGTTGACGATACCCAGCTCCTTACCGTTCGCCTTGATGATGGTATGTCCACGTCCCGGAGTATCTGGCGGAAAATTCGCTGGGCGAATCATACGCGGCTCATCATCAATGAAATCGAAAATTTCTTTGTTATCCCACGTATGATTCCCCATTGTAATGCCATGCACGCCCAGATCAAGCAGGTCTTTTACGATCGCAGCCGTAATTCCTCTACCCGAAGCTGCATTTTCTCCATTTGCAATGATGATGTGGGGGTTATGCTTACGCTTGAGCTCTGGCAGATTGTGCTGTATAGCTTTTCTGCCGACACTCCCGACAATATCGCCAATAAATAAAACCTTGATATGAATTCCTCCTAAATTACCGTGCTCTACCTTTAGCATAATACACTCTACCCGATATTACAAAAAGGCTGCTCGTTTGTACATCGGGTCAAGCCATATCATGATATTGAGTGATTAACTGGGTTGCCAAATGGCTCCTTTGCTTTCTTAAGTCTTACAGCATTCTATAAACTGAATGAAAAATGGCCCCTTCGCAGGTGGCCACTTTTCATTGATCATTCTATTGTGTATGCACAACCGATATACCTAAGCGGTACATCTACTTCGCATACTCGACAGCTCGCGTCTCCCTAATGACAGTTACCTTGATGTGTCCAGGATAATCAAGCTCGTTCTCGATCGTTTTCGTAATATCGCGTGCCAAGCGGAAAGCATCTGCATCATCGATCTTCTCAGGCTGCACCATGACGCGAATTTCGCGTCCGGCTTGAATCGCATAGGATTTCTCTACACCCTCGAAGGATTCCGATATCGCTTCCAGCTTTTCCAGACGCTTGATGTAAGTCTCCAGCGTCTCTCTGCGAGCTCCTGGTCTAGCTGCTGATAATGCATCTGCAGCTCCTACCAGCATTGCAATTACAGAGGTCGCCTCGCAATCGCCGTGGTGAGAAGCAATACTGTTAATGACAACAGGATGCTCCTTGTATTTCTTCGCCAGCTCCACGCCAATTTCGACGTGTGATCCTTCCACTTCATGATCCAGCGCTTTACCAATGTCATGCAGCAAGCCTGCGCGCCGTGCCAAAACTACATCTTCACCCAGTTCTCCAGCCATGAGTCCAGCCAGATAAGCAACTTCCATGGAATGCTTCAGTACATTTTGACCATAGCTGGTACGGAATTTGAGTCGACCCAGTATCTTGATGAGATCCGGGTGCAGACCGTGTACGCCCACTTCAAAGGTAGCTTGCTCTCCATATTCACGGATACGCTCATCTACTTCGCGACGGGATTTCTCTACCATCTCTTCAATCCGTGCTGGGTGAATTCGGCCATCTGCCACTAGCTTCTCTAGAGCAGTACGAGCGATTTCACGACGGATCGGATCGAAGCCGGACAAGATAACAGCTTCCGGTGTATCATCGATAATGAGATCAATCCCTGTCAGGGTCTCCAGTGCACGGATATTACGACCTTCACGTCCAATAATCCGGCCCTTCATTTCCTCGTTAGGCAGAGTTACTACAGATACCGTAGTCTCAGCCACGTGATCGGCGGCACAGCGTTGGATCGCTAGCGTAATGATTTCACGGGATTTCTTATCCGCTTCCTCCTTCGCTTGTTGCTCGATATCCTTGATCATCTGAGCCGTCTCGTGTCGAACCTCCTGCTCTACATTAGAGAGGATAATACTTCTTGCATCTTCCATAGTCAGATTGGAGATACGCTCCAGTTCCGTAACCTGACTCTTGTAGATCGATTCAATTTGTTGCTGGGTTTCATCAATTCGTTTCTCTTTGTTAGCCACTTGTTCTTCTTTACGTTCCAGCGATTCTATTTTTTTATCCAGTGACTCTTCCTTTTGCAGCAATCGTCGTTCCTGCCGTTGAATTTCATTCCGACGTTCACGAGTTTCTTTTTCAGCCTCGTTACGGATGCGGTGGACTTCGTCCTTCGCTTCCAGTACCGTTTCTTTTTTCAGTGCCTCTGCCTCTTTTTTAGCGTTTTCTACAATTTGAGCGGCAGCGTGTTCTGCACTGGAAATCTTAGCTTCTGCAAGAGATTTCCGAATAAAATAACCGATCACGAACCCAAAGAATAATGCGGCTACAACGAGAATGATCGACAAGATCGTAGTAGGATCCATACTGTTCACCTCCTCGTTGGTTCCTCCAAGGCATTCCTTGGGATTTGCAGTTGTCAGTTTTGCTCATCAATCATTAAGCAAGAATAACGGCGGCATGCCGTTTCATTTCAGATGTACACGTGTACAGATGTCCACTTGTACAGGACCGCTCCAGCGGCATCACTTATGAATAGCAGTGAATCAGACCGTCGTGACACTTTTTTGGAAGGAAAAAGCGATCATCTGGCAGTACAGATTCATGTCCATTTTATTATTTGGCAATTGTCATTGTCAAGAGAATGACATATTGAATCACATGTCAATGATTTATAGACTCAGCCAAAAGCATAGACTCGTCATACTCCATCATACTCATCCTCATCAAGGCTGGCTTCTTCATGCTCCAATATTTGCTTGAGCACTCCCCTCACCATTTCACCGGAAAACCCACGCCGCAGTAGATAAGCATACGTCTTGTTCCTTCTGTCCCGCAAGTCACCACGAGTCTGCTTCCATTTCTTCATACCGGCTGCAACAGCACTGTCCAGCTCCAGCTCATCCTCGACCTCGGCTAACGCCTCTGCAATGGTGTGCTTCGCAATTCCCTTTTGCTGCAGCTCCTGCCGCACCCATAGCTTGCCTTTGTACTGCTGCGAAATGCGTTGCCGCACCCACTGTCTGGCATATAGCTCATCATCAATCAGCTTTTCGTTGCCAAGCCGTATCAGGATCTCTTCAATGATGTCGGGAGCAATATCCTTTTGCAGCAAACGTTGGGTGATCTCCATTTGAGTTCGAGGCTTGTGTGCCAGTGTCCGAAGTGCATGAATGTAGGCCTGCTGCTTCTCATCGGCGAGTACAATTTCCTCCAGATCGGCCTTGGTGAATGTAGCGCCCTTGGTCATACGGTATTTGATCATGACATCTTCCAGTACAGACAGGATATGCTGACCAAAATGGATCATGTATCGTCCCCGATCCCGCCGTTTGCCAGGCTCTACACGGGTGATCTCCAATGTCACTCCTTCAGGCAAGTAGGATATACCGATTAAGTTCGTGGTTGGCGTAGAGCTGTCACTCGCTTCCAGTCCCTTGAGCTCGTCACCTTCCATTTCGTCCTTGCTGGTATCGTTATTTCTGCCAGGATTTCGTCCCGTCCCATATCGGTTGGTTCTCTTCCAATTCATGAATCAAGCTCCTCACTTCCATCCGTTCCCCTACTTTGCCAGAAAAGCAGTCTACAGATAAAATAATGCCCTGCAATATCGTGCAGGGCATAATGATCATCATATTAAGATTCATTTAAGTTCTTTGGTACCTGAATAATACTAGACAGTGCTTAGGTAGTACAGAGAAATACTATTCAAGCTCCAGCAGTTCCTGCTCTTCCTTCGCTTCCTGAGCAGCCTGCTCTGCGGAAGGAGGTGCAATGGTTGTGACCAGATTGCTCACTGCGCGGATCTTTTGCTCAATGGTATCTGCGATAGCAGGGTTCTCTTTCAAGAACTGTTTCGCATTCTCACGGCCTTGTCCAAGACGCTCGCCTTCGTACGAGTACCAGGCACCGCTCTTGTCGACAATGTCATGCTCCGTGCCCATGTCAATCAAGCTGCCTTCCTTGGAGATCCCTTCTCCATACATAATATCTACCTCAGCTTGCTTGAAAGGGGGAGCAACCTTGTTCTTTACTACTTTAATACGAGTACGGTTACCCACGATGTCATTACCCATTTTCAAGCTCTCAATACGACGCACATCTAGACGTACAGTCGAGTAGAACTTCAAGGCACGTCCACCTGGAGTTGTCTCCGGATTACCGAACATAACGCCTACCTTCTCACGCAACTGGTTAATGAAGATCGCAATGGTCTTGGACTTGTTGATAGCACCAGACAACTTACGTAGCGCTTGGGACATCAGACGGGCCTGAAGACCCACGTGAGAGTCTCCCATCTCCCCTTCAATTTCAGCCTTTGGAACGAGTGCAGCAACGGAGTCTACAACAATGATATCTACAGCTCCACTGCGCACCAGTGCTTCAGCAATTTCCAGTGCCTGCTCACCAGTGTCGGGTTGGGACAACAGCAACTCATCAATGTTCACGCCCAGCTTGCTAGCATATGAAGGGTCAAGTGCATGCTCTGCATCAATAAAAGCAGCTTGTCCGCCCGTTCTCTGTACCTCAGCAATCGCATGAAGCGCAACCGTCGTCTTACCTGAAGATTCTGGTCCATATATTTCAATAATCCGTCCTCTTGGGAACCCGCCAGTTCCCAGAGCGATATCTAATGCAATCGATCCACTGGGAACAGTTTCCACCTGCATGTGGGTAGATTCTCCGAGCTTCATGATTGAACCTTTACCAAATTGCTTTTCTATCTGACGGAGCGCCATATCCAGCGCAGCACGACGATCTGACAATTAGCTCACATCCTTCATGGTCAGCGTTTGCCTCGTGACTTCACTCAGCCCAACGCTCTATTTATACATACATCATACCTCGTTTGGAGACGTTTGCCAAGCATTTTTTCGAACATACATTCGTTTTTTTACGTCCCAAAACAGCAAAAGAACCGTCGGCCATTTGACCACGGTTCTTCCGTCTTTCTCCATTATAGCATTGTCCTGCCTCCAAAACAACGGCCCAGCACTGGCAAAATAGGTCACCTACCCCCAGCTCTCGCGCCCAGCTGCCGCTAATGTCACAAGCAGTTGCTACTCTGAATATGGGATCAGACAGCATATCAGAGACCACTCATGCCCCCTGATTCGCCACCAGGCATCTCCAGAGTCGATATAGAATGGACTTCACCGACCGCAGACGAATCGTCTCCCGGTTACCGTTCAGCCTCAACTCATAGATCTGCGTTTCCTGTTCTCGCTGTGCAATGGCAATATACACCAGACCTACTGGCTTATTCTCGGAAAATGCCGGTCCAGCGACACCGGTAATCGACAAGCCATAATCACTATCCGTAATCATCCGGACTTGCTCAGCCAGTACCTGGGCCACCTCTCGGCTGACTGCTCCAGGACTGTTCTCACCCTCCAGATAATGATGCGGCACGTTCAGGAGCTTCTCCTTCATCTCATTGGAGTAGCATACTATGCCACCCTTCAGGACAGAGCCGCTCCCTGGTACAGAGGTAATATGCTCCATCAGCATCCCGCCAGTGCAGCTCTCTGCTGCACTCAACGTCAAGCCCTCTCTGATCATCCAGTCGACCAGTGTCTTCTCCAGCGGTACATCCTCACTCGCATACAGATGCTCAGCCAAGCGCTGCTGAATCTGTACCTCAGTCGAGCTCAACCGGACCATAGCCTCACTTTCGCTTGAAGCCTTGGTGGATAGGCGAATTGTCACCTCTCCCTCCTTGGCATAGGGAGCAATTGTAGGGTCCGTCTGACTGTCAATGAGATCAAGTAGCTTGGTCTCTAGTGCCGACTCACCAATACCAGCGAACTTGAGCATTTTGGAGTACAGGGCCAACTGCTCACCCTGCAATGCATGCTGCATCAGCCAAGGACGCGCTTCCGTCTCGAACATGGGAATCAACTCTTTGGGAGGTCCAGGCAGTACTATATAATACTTTCCATCCTGCTCCAGGCCATTCCCCACAGCAAGTCCTGTCTCATTCGCCAGAGGCGTCGCTCCTCCCAAGGTAAGTGCCTGACGGCGGTTATTGTCAGTCATCTCGACACCACGATTACGGAAGAAGCCTTCAATCTTGTCCATCGACAGTCGATCCTCATGAAGCTCCCGTCCAAGCACAGCAGCCAGCGCATCCTTGGTCAGATCGTCCTGCGTCGGGCCCAGACCGCCAGTCAACAGCACCACATCAGCCCGTCCACTAGCAAGGCGAATGGCCTCCTGCAAGCGGCTCATATTATCGCCTACTACGGTCTGGAAATACACATCAATTCCGATTGCTGCCAGCTCCTGTGACAAATACTGCGCATTCGTGTTCACAATTTGACCGAGCAGCAGCTCCGTACCTACTGCAATGATTTCTGCTCTCATATTCTCGCCCTCCGTTAGTTCTTGCCCTAATTATGCGATTACTAGGTACAATACATGGATCACTGCACCATCTGAAATGAAAAAGCAATAGGTAGCGCCCTATTGCAATTTATTTAACGCCTACTTATCAGGATTGACACACTTACGAATGAAGCTATAACTTACAGTTCAGTCTTCAGCTATAAGGAGCAGAATGACCCGGGATCGCCCGAGTCATTCATACACCGTCTACACATTGGAAGAACGGATTAAATGCATGTTCTTCGCGAAATAGTCATAGCCCGAATACAATGTCACGATCGCTGCAGCCCACACCGCAATCTGATCGAACGGGATACCGAAAAATATAAAAGGGAAGTTGTTAATTAGCAGGGCGACAATGGCTACGATCTGTATGATTGTCTTCAATTTACCCCAGTTGCTGGCTGCTACGACAGAGCCATCCAGCAAAGCAATCTGGCGCAAGCCCGTTACAGCGAATTCGCGGCTGATAATAATGACTGCAATCCAAGAATCCATCTTCCCCAGCTCAACCAGCGAGATGAAAATGGCTGTAACCAGCAGCTTATCAGCGAGCGGATCCAGCAGTTTGCCCAGATTAGTCACCATGTTATGCTTGCGAGCCAGGTAGCCATCAATGCCATCCGTGCTAGCCGCAATAATGAAGATTAGGGCTGCCATCAACTGATTAAATGGAAGATGAAATGTTCCCCAGCGAATCGGGTCCGGGTAAAATTCAAAATCCACAAGAAGGCATACCATCATTACCGGAATGAGGCCTATGCGCGCCAATGTAATTTTGTTGGGTAAATTCACAATACACTCTCCCCTATATTCTTTCATCTAATTTCTAATTATGTACAGAAAGCTACCTCTACTATTCTGAAGAAGTATCATGCTATCCGCTATTCAGTATAATACACGCCCGAAATGCATGTCAAAGACGCTTCCCCCCAGCATTTGGGCGATTTCCCTCCCGTGCAGTCTCCTGGAACCTCCCACGGAAGCTACTGGGTGATTCACTCGTCCAGCGCTTGAACTGGCGGCTGAAATGGGCAATGCTCTGATAGCCCAGCCTACGCGACACTTGCTCCACGGTGAGCTCCGGGTCCATTAGGAGCAGCTTGGACTTCTTGAGCATCAGCATAGTCATGTACTGCCGTGGAGATAGTCCGTACACACGATTGAACATTCGATTAATTGCGGACGTACTGTAGCCAACCTCGGAAGCAATCCGTGTAATGGTCTCTGTCTCGCGGTATGCACCGTTAACGGACGTATGATCCTCGACGGATCGTTCGATTCGCTCCGCAACACGTGCTGCAGCTTGTGTCATGCGTATATGCCCTGCCCCAATCGCCTGCACAGAGAGCGAGCCGCTAAGCGCAGCAAACAGTTCAAAGAGAGCAGACAACACGTTCATGCGCACCTCCAGGCTAGGCGTAGGGGCAACTTGTGTCAGTTCGATCAGCTTGTCCAGCGCAGGGCGAATTGCTGTAGCAAGCTCACTCGAGGCTGCATGGAAGCAATGAGGATTGCGGTTGAGCAATTCACGAAAGGATACATCATCTACATCAAAATGAAGACAATAGTAAGTCATATCATGCCCCTCAGCGACACGACTCTCGTGCTCATCATCGGGCCGAAGCAGCAGCAAATCCCCAGGCCCTTGTACATACCTTTGACGATTCACAACGCTCTCCTGCATTCCCGACAGTACCAGGTTAACCTCGAACAGCGGGTGTCTGTGACTTTCGTATGTCCATTGCTTCTCTACTGTTCGTATATGGGCCCCAAACACGCGAAATGTGGAATCCATGTCCGGCAGCATACGTTCTGATCTTGTATATCTTTCATTGATCTGTCCCATTTCCCTTGACCCCTCCGGTACAGTTATCTTCTGAACCACCTTGATCGTTTTGGATAAACATGAACCCGCTATGGATATATATAGCGTGGACTCTCATTGCTATGATAACATTACCGACCTATTCTTTTAAAGTTACAGAATGGGTAAATTATACGTCTTATTTATTTCATAACAAGGAGTGTATAATCTATGGCTAGCATTCAAAATCCAATCCTGACCGGCTTCAACCCTGATCCCAGCATTTGCAGGGCTGGCGACGATTACTACATTGCAGTGTCTACCTTCGAATGGTTCCCAGGTGTAGGAATCTATCACTCCAAGGATCTGAAGCATTGGCGCCTTGTCTCACGGCCTCTATCCCGATTAAGTCAGCTGAATATGACCGGCAACCCCGATTCAGGCGGTGTCTGGGCTCCACAGCTATCCTACAGAGATAATCAATTCTGGCTCATCTACACAGATGTCAAAGTAACAGAGGGCCCCTGGAAGGACTGCCACAACTATCTGGTTACTTGTGAGACGATCGACGGCGAGTGGAGCGAGCCTATTCATATGAACAGCTCTGGGTTTGACCCCTCGTTATTTCATGATGAGGACGGCAGAACCTATTTCGTCAACATGGTGTGGGACCATCGTGCAGAGCAGCACTCCTTCTATGGCATTGTATTGCAGGAATATAGCGCATCCGAGGGCAAGCTGATCGGGCCGAAGGAAATCATATTCAAGGGCACTGACATCAAGCTAACCGAGGCTCCACATCTGTACAAAATCGGAAATTACTATTACTTGCTAACCGCAGAGGGTGGCACAAGGTATCACCATCAGTCCACGATTGCCCGGTCCAAAAATATACACGGTCCTTACGAGGTACATCCACACAATCCGCTGCTATCCTCCTTCGGAGCACCGCGTAACCCTTTGCAAAAAGCCGGACACTCCTCGATTGTGAAAACGCATACAGATGAGTGGTTTCTTGTGCATCTCACTGGAAGACCGTTGCCGAGAGAGAATGAACCCCTATTAGATCCTCGCGGCTATTGTCCACTGGGGAGAGAGACTGCCATTCAACGGCTAGAATGGAAAGAGGATTGGCCCTATGTTGTTGGAGGCCATGCACCATCGTTGCACATTGAAGGACCTAACATCCCTGATGCTCCCTGGGAGCCTGATATTGCGGAGAAGGATGATTTTGACAACAGTCAGCTGAATCTTCATTTCCAGACCTTACGCATTCCTCTGGGCAATGACATTGTATCCTTAACAGACAATCCTGGGCATCTGCGTCTGTATGGCAGAGAATCCCTGACCTCACGTTTTACACAGGCATTTGTCGCGAGACGCTGGCAGCATTTTCACTTCACGGCAGAGACGAAGCTGCGCTTTGAGCCCACAACTTTTCAACAAGCAGCCGGCCTTGTCAATTATTATAACACCGAGAACTGGACCGCCTGTCAGATTACATGGGATGAGGAGATGGGACGAATTCTGGACATTTCAGTCAATGATAATCTTAGCTTTTCACAGCCTCTGCAGGATCAGAAGATCATCCTTCCGCCAACGTCAGAATACGTATATATGCGTGTAGAGGTGAACCTTGATACCTATAGATACTCCTATTCCTTGGACGGCAGCACCTGGGAAGCCATACCGATTGATTTCCCTTCCTATAAGCTGTCCGACGATTACATTCGCGGTGGCGGGTTCTTTACTGGAGCCTTTGTGGGCATGCAATGCCAGGATACATCAGGTCAAGGCCTGCATGCCGACTTTGACTACTTTACTTACAAGCCACGCTCATAATGCGAGCCATCGTCGTCATTTGCACCCATTGTTAGACGCTTCAATGTACCACCAATATTGGGTGAGTTCACATCCGCTAAGAGAGTCATTCTACGTGCGATCCAGGCAGCAAACTAAGGCATGCTGGCAGTAAAGTAATCTAGAGAGCATACAGCAAAGGCATCCTGTCAGGCCATAACCCTGAGGATGCCTTTCTTCCATACTTCCATTCTTTCATCTCAGTTGCTCAATAACAGCGGTAACGCTAGAATCTATCCTTTGACCGAGCCAGCTGCGATTCCTTCTACAATGCGGTCACTGAGAAAGAGAAACATAACAAGTATAGGTAGAATACTGATCATCAACGTCGCGCCGATCGCTCCCCAATCCGTCGTATATTGACCAATGAAGTTCTGCACGCCAACTGTCAGCGTTTTGAGCATATCCGAGCTAATGAAGGTATTCACGAAAATGAATTCATTCCAGTTATAAATCATGTTAATTATCGTGGTCGTCGCAAGCACCGAGCCAGTCATCGGCAGTACGACCTGAAAAAAAACCCTGTGTACCGAGCAGCCATCCATCACAGCGGCCTCCTCCACCTCTCTGGGAAGCGTGTAATAGAAGCCCAGCAGAATCAGGATCGTAATCGGCATATTGAAAGCCACATAGGCCAGAATCAGCGACAACGGATGATCCGTTAATCCAATTCGATTAAACATGCTAAATAAGGGAATCAATGTGGAATGAACGGGAATCATCATCGCCACCATGAATAAGCCAAGGACGAAGGAGCTTCCCCGCCACTTCATTCTCGTAATGGCAAAGGTTACAAGACTCCCCAGTATTACCGTCAACAAGGTAGCCGTTATTGTAATCCACACACTGTTCAAAAAGTATACACTGATATTCCCAGCGCTCCATACCTTGCCGTAATTCTCCCAGCGCAGCTCCCCAGGTAGAGACAACGGCGGAAGATTGAATACCTCCTGATTGTTTTTCAGTGAGAACAGCAGGAGCCACACGAGCGGGAACAACTGAAAGATAACCACTGCGCACAAAATTAAATATAGCAGTACATAGCCGAGCTTTCGCAGGGGTCGTGAAATGAAGGTTGTACGCTTGGTCTGCGGCTTATACGCAGCTTCGAATCGCATGTAGCACACCTCCTGACTAGTTATTAAATTGCTGAAGTGGACCATTATAATGACAGTCTCACTCTAGATTTACGTGCTATAGATCTTCGTGCTATAGATTCACGTTTCTACAGCTACGAATACTGAATCGTCTCCTTGCTCGCCGTCGCCCGGCGAATGATCCACGTCACGATGAGACAGATCAGTAACAAGAAAAATGCAATAGCACTTCCATATCCAAAATCATAGGCACGGAACGCTGTCAAATACATGTAAGATGCCATCACCTCACTCGCTCCATTTGGCCCACCGCCTGTCATGACATAGATGAGGTCAAAATATTTCAAGGAGCCGACGACGGCCAGCACGATCGTCACCTTAATGACCTCGAGCATAAGCGGGAGCCGGATGCGCAGGGCAATCTGCAAAGAGTTTGCACCGTCAATTCGTGCGGCCTCCTCCAGCGTGGACGGGATATTCTTCAATCCAGCATAGTAGATGAGAATATAAAAACCCGCATATTGCCATAGAATCGGTACGAATAGCGCATACAGTACGAGATGAGGCTCGGCCAGCCATGCTGGCGGATTCGCGATTCCCATTGTCTCAAGCAGGCTGTTCACGATCCCGTTCGTTGGATGATACATACGCAGCCAGAGCTGGGCAATAGCTACAGAGGACAGAAGCATCGGAATCAAATAGATTTTGCGAAATAGATTGGCCCCCTTAATTCGGGAAGCCAACACCATGGCTACTGCCAGATAGATGATTAGACTTACTGCCGAGAATAGTGCGAGCAGCAGGGAGTGCCATGCACTGGCCCAGAACTTGTCGTCGGTGAGCAGTGCTGTATAATTCTCCATGCCGATAAAAGTCAGAGCCCCAATCCCATTCCAATCATGCAGTCCATAATATGCGGTAAGGAGGATCGGTATGTAGACGATTCCCAGAATGATGAGTAAGGCAGGAAGTACATACAAGGTAATAATCTTCTTGTTGGACATGACTTTATCCAATATACTCAGACTCCTTTCTCCGTGCTGGCCCTTGGCAGGTCGATATGGTGACCCTACTCCGCCAAGCGCGACCCGGCAACTTGCCGGATCGGATGGCTCAGTCGGATCATAACCTCTCAAGTGTTGAACTGATTATTTCCACAGCAGTGCGATTGATATCAGGCGATTCAAGTGTTAAATATCCACGATGTCTAGAACAAAGACCGAATAGCGAGTTATTTCTGCCCGGAATTGCTCTTGGCCATCGCCGCATCATGCTCCTCGGAGAATTTCTCAGGGGTCGCCGCCTTGCCAAATAGGGCCTGAATCATATTCAGGTGTGTCTCAGCCGCATTGGCCTCCATCTGCACATCTGCAAACAATGTAATGCTGCTCGCCTGATTCATTTCCTCGAATAGCTCAATGTAGAGCGAAGGCAGCTCGAGTGTATCCGTATTTACCTTCGTGGCCGGGATGACGCCTGCACCTGTCACAGACTGCTCCCCCCACTCGCTCACGAAATACTCAACGAATTTCTTCGCTTCCTCCTTCACCCTCGAGTTCTCCGAGATGAACAGCCCGACACCTGGTCCGCCAACCCAGCTATTGATATTACCTTTGCCATCAGAGGCAGCCGGAAATTTGAAGAAGCCCACACTGTCACGGAATTGCTGTGGAATCTCTTCGTTCGTCGTAAAATTCGGCAGCTCCCAGGTGCCCATCATGTACATGGCTGCCTTGCCATTGAGGAACTCGGATTTGGCTTCTTCATTGGACAAACCGTTAAACCCTTTGACAAAAGCATTCATATCCACCAGCGTCTGTACCTCAGTAGCTGCCTGAAGTAATGTGGGGTCCTTGAAGCTATTTTTTCCTTGAATGGCACCTGCCAGTGTCTCCTGGCCACCAAGCCGGTCAGCCAAATACATATACCACAGTGAACCTGTCCAGCGATCCTTGTTGCCCAGCGCAATCGGAGCCATCCCCTGATCCGCCAACGTTTTCACTACATTCTTGAACTGGTCATACGTCTCGGGTACCTCCACACCATACTGTTCAAAGATTGCTTTGTTATAGTACACAGGTGCAATATTGAATTCCAACGGCAAGGCATACGTCTTACCATCCACTGCATAAGCCTCTGTCGTGCCCGCTACGAACCTACCATTCAGCTCTCCAGCGAGCAGATCATCCATTGGTGTGAACAGGCCTCCTTCTACATATGGTTTCAGAAATCCAGCAGCCCAAGTGACTCCCACATCCGGCAGTTCATTTGAGGCGGAGAGCACCTTCAGCTTGTTCTTGTATTGCTCATTATCGAGCACCTCCTGCTTGATCGTTACATTCGGATGCTCCTTCTGATACTCGTCAATAATTTGATTCACAATTTTGTTCTGTCCTGCGGACACGCCTGCTGGCCACAAATGCATGAAGTTCACCGTCACTTGATTGCCTTCATTGCTGCCTGAGCCTTCACCTCCAGAATCACTACCTGCATTACCACAGCCAGCTACTATCAAAGTAAGGCACCAGATGAGGAGAAGAATCGTCCACTTTTTGTTGAACATGCATACAACCCCTTTTCTCATGTATAATCGCGGGAACTGTAACCGCTTCACCAAAATTGTAACAATGTGCTCCCATCGAGATAAGGTAACAACGATTAGGATTAATGCCACTATGATTAGAATATTTCGGTACGGACTAGATCTGCTCATCAGGGTCGGACAGACTTTGACGATATTGACCTGGGCTTAGCCCTTCCAGACTGCGGAACACCTTCACGAAATATCGAGCCGTCTGGTAGCCTACCTGCTCGGCAATCTCTGCTACTGGCATGGATGTACCTACCAGCAATTCTCTCGCCCGCTGGACACGTCGGTGGGTCAGATATTCGCTGAACGTAAGTCCTGTCTGTTCCTTGAATAGCACGCTCAGATAGCTTGAATTCATATGTAATGCATAGGCTGTCTCACGTAGTGATAAGGGGTCCTGTAAATGCTGATCAATATATCGAAGCGCCTCCTGCACCTTCGCCACATAGGCCTTCTCCTGTCCGGCTGTCTCCAGTAGCTTCACATCAATTAACTGCTCCATGCGTAGAACCCGTTGCATATTCTCTTCTTTGGCTAATGCCGCTTCTACCGCACCTACGAGCTGTTCTTTATCCAAAGGCTTCAGCAAATAGTCCACAACACCAAAGCGGAGCGCCTGACGGGCCAACTCAAATTCAGAGTAACCGGAGATCACAATAATCGCTGGTGGACGAGACCTGTGATGAATGCGTTCAATCAGTTCCAGCCCGCCTAGCTCAGGCATACGGATATCGGTTACTACCAGCTGTGCTTCCTGTGCCTGCAGCCATTCCAGTGCCTCTAAGCCGCTGGCAGCGGTCTCAATCCGGCAACGCCCAGAGGACCAGGTGCTTATGGTCTTTTTGACCCCTTCACGTGTCCTTGGTTCATCATCTACGATCAGAATTGTCTTCATATCGCTTCACCTCTTCTACTTCCTCCAGCATGATCAGGGATTTCGAAGGATATCGTCGTGCCATGTCCTGGTTCGCTTTCTATCCGTAGGCAAGGTCCACAATTCTCAAAAAATAACCGCAGACGCCGCTCGACATTGGCAAGACCAACACCGCTACGTTTATTACTCTCTGTGTGCCCTGCGCTAAAACTAGCATACAGCTCCTTCACCTTGTCTCGGCTCATACCCGGACCATTATCCGTTACCGAGATGAGCGTATGACCCGGCCGTTGAGCAGGAATAGCGCGTACGACGACTTGTCCGGGCTCCAGACGCTGCTCCACACCATGCCAGATGGCATTCTCCACGATGGGCTGAATCAGGAGCTTCGGGATTAGCAGGCGCTGGCTCGCCTCGTCTACCTCCATGGACCAGGAAAGACGATGCATGAGACGCATGTTCATAATGACCAGATAACGTTCGACATGCTCCAGTTCTTCACGAAGTTGGACCCACTCATCTCCCTCTCGGCGATGAATAACGTAACGGAACAATCCGGACATCGCCACGACAATACGGGCCAGCTCTTCCTCCCCACGTTCATCCAACTCCCAGCAGAGCGCCTCCATCGTATTGAACAGGAAATGCGGATGGATCTGCGCCTGAAGTGCCTTCAGCTCCGTTCTGCTCTGGAGGATTTCCTTCTGGTAGACGACCTGGATCAACTCATTCAATGAATCTACCATCTGATTATAGGAAAGACTGAGCTCCCGAATCTCAACCGTTCGTGAACTGAGAGGTATAGGATTCATCGTCCCTGAGCCTATTCCCCGCATACCTCGAATCAAATACCGGATCGGCCGAATGAGCATGGTCGTCAGAATAAAGCTCAATATTAGAAACAATACGGCTCCAATCATCGCAGATAGCAGGATCGACTGGCGTAGTACTGGAACCCATTCTGTCGTATAGTTCACCGGTGTCAGCATGATCAGCCTCCAGCCAGTGGGCTCCAATTCGTTGTGTACAGCCACATAGTGCTCTTTCCCGAGCTGTAACGTCCCCTGATCCTGCTCAGCTGCAAAAACATCTGCGGCGTCCGCAGCAGAGGCAGAATTCGCCGATAGCACATGACCTCCCTGATCATATAGCCATATCCCTTCCCTAGTGACGGTAGAAAAGCTGCTCGCAGCATCCGTTAAAGTGAAGTAGGCTTTATCTAATCGAATATAAAGATATCCACCGTGAGTGAAGGATTTCTCGACCAGACGTATTCTCCTTACTGCTACAACTGCACTGGCATCAACCGGATCTTCACCGAACCAGACTAGCTGCCCCTTCCCCGCATCAGCCTGCTGAATCCAGTCAGGAGGGAGCCTGTCCACGAGACTTCCATCATCCAGAGGAAGCAGTCTACGATAATTACCTGTATAGATCTCCAGTGACTTGATGTCTGTAGCATAAGCTTCATATTTGCTAACCTCACGCTGGAGCTGCTGACGATTTTCGAACGATAGAGGACTGCCCTCCGCCTCCTGCATCAGCAGACGCTGAACTGTAGCATTGGTCGATACCTGCGCCGTCAGCGTATTGACCTGATTCAGCATCGCTTCCAACCTGCCCATCGTCTGCATGGAGGTCTGCTGAATGTGGCGCTCAGCACTGTTGCGGAGCAATACGGACACCTGCTTGTACACAATCATCCCGATGAATATAAGTACAATGACCATTACGAGCATAAAGCCAAGAAAAATCTGATTTCGCAACGTATTCAGACTGTTAATCCATCTAGACATGCGTCTGCACTCCTTTCCAATAGAACATCCTTATTCACGAAAGCAAGGGAATATGGCAGCGCAAAAAAGCCTCCTTGCCTCCAATATGCTTGGGCAGAAAGGCTTTATTGTCTATTTCTCCAGCCAGAGGACTCGTCCGCCAGCTGTGGTCGATGGGAGGCGAGCAAGCTGAGCACGCCTACAAAGGCCCTCGCGCTATGATCTACACAAGCATCAGAACGAAACCGCTCTATTTATCTGCCTCTGGGGTGGTTATACCTTGCGAGCTGATGAAACGCCGCCTTGGGGAGGTGGGACTCATCGAACAGGAACGGCCAGTTCTTCCGCCCCCGTACTGGAAAATCATCCAGCCATGTATAATCGTCTGCTGCACCCCAGAAGGTTACAGAGGACACATGCTGACGATACTCCTTCAGCAGTTCGAAGACGTCCGCATAACGGCGAGCCTGCAATTCCAGCATCTCTTCGCTCGGTTGTGTGAGATCCTTACGATGATCATCGAAGCGATACACGGACATATCCAGCTCGGTGATCTGCAATTGCAGACCAAGCGAAGCATATCTTTCGATGGCTGCACGAATTTCATCCAGACCTGGCTCATAGAGATTCCAGTGTGCCTGTAGCCCTACTCCATGAATGGGCACGCCCTGCTCTAGCAACGATTGAAGAAGCTTATGAATCTTCCGGCTCTTCTGCGGATCGGATTCATTATAGTCGTTGTAGAACAACAGTGCGTCTGGATCAGCCTCATGCGCGTACTCGAACGCTTTGGCAATGAAGTCGGGGCCTGCAATCTCCAGCCAACGTGAGGGACGAAGCAACTCGTCTCCTTCATCCGCAATAACCTCATTCACCACGTCCCAGGCGTAAATATCATTTTTGTACCTGCTCATAACGGTTCTAATGTGAGATTTCATGCGCTGCAGCAAGGTCTCCTGATCCACCCTAGATCCGCTATGGCTTTCGAACATCCAATCAGAGGTCTGATTATGCCACACAAGCGTATGGCCTCGCATCTTCATGCCATGCTCGCGTGCAAAGGAGACGATACGATCTGCTTCCTCGAAGGTATATTCGTCCTCTGTCGGATGCACACTTATGAACTTCATTTCATTCTCAGCCGTAATACTGTTGAAATGCGCCACTAGCAGATCACGCTGCGTATGAATGGTTCGTGCGCTCACTGCCGCTCCAATCAGAAAGTCGTGTCTGAATTGCTCCTGAAACAGCTCCTTCAGCTTCGGCACTTGGCTCTTGTACTGCGATTGGCCCTTGTACTGCGACATCCAGATCGCCTCCTGTAACCTGTATATTTCGAGCGGATAAGCTCATGACAGCATGCAAGCTATCCTTTGACGCCGCCCAACGTCATGCCCTTCACAAAATATTTCTGAAGAAACGGATATACGAGAATGATTGGCACGCTTGCTACAATGGTCATTGTGGCCCGAACCGAGGTCGGTGTGACCTGATTGACTCCACTCTCAGATCTGGCGAACTGACTGGCATAGTCATTCCCAGAATTAAGCGAGGAGTTGGAATTTTGTAGAATCTTCATCAGCTCGTATTGCAATGTGCTAAGCTCACCGTATGAGGAATTATACAAAAAGACATCGAACCAGGAATTCCATTGGAACACAGCCGTGAACAACGATACTGTAGCTAGTACCGGGACACATAGCGGCAGGACAATTCGGATGAACGTACTGAACTCGCCAGCTCCGTCGATACGTGCGGACTCCAGAATGCCCTCAGGCAAGCCCTCAATGAAGGAACGAATTACGATGACATTAAATACCCCGATCAGTCCTGGAATGATATAGACGGCGAACGTCCCCAGCATACCGAGCTCACGAATGAGCAGAAAGTTCGGAATGAGGCCTCCATTGAAATACATGGTCAAAATAAAAGCGATGGATACAAATTTGCGCAGAACATACTCCGGGCGACTGATCGTATAAGCGACCATGGCACAGCAGAATACGGAAGTCAGTGTGCCAATAATCGTCCGCAGTACCGAGATGAGCGTAGCGTGAAAGATAGTCGCTTCCTTGAAGACATACTTGTAGTTCTCCCAAGTGAATTCTCGCGGCCACAGATAAATACCGCCTTTGACCGAGTCATTTGCATCATTAAGCGATACCGCAAGTGTATTAATAAAAGGATACAACGTCACAATGATTAAAAATGTCATGAACACGATGTTACACGTATCGAATATCCGATCCGATGGTGATTTGAACCGGGCATGCATACGCGGTGCAGCGGATGTCTTCGCCATAGCGGTCCTCCCGTCGTTATTGTGCCAATTACACTATTACACTATCTTACGTCACTCTCCAAGGCTTGCTCGCCTACCTGCCCTCTTGAAGAGCACCGTCTCGAACCGAGACGAGCTTGTATGTTAGAATAGCCTCTCACCACCAAGCCGCTTCGCGATATGATTCGCACTGAATAGCAGGATGAAGCTGACGATCGTCTTGAACATCCCTGCAGCAATCGAGAGCGAGAAATTCCCCATCTGAATTCCGTATTTCAGTACGAAAATATCGAGGTTCTCCGAATAATCTACGTTCATGCCATTTCCAAGCAAATATTGCGGCTCAAAGCCTGATTCGAGCAAATTACCGATATTCATAATAAGCAGGATGATAAACACGGGCTTCAGCCCCGGAAGTGTGATGTGCCATATGCGTTGAAAACGTCCGGCCCCGTCCATCTCTGCCGCCTCATATTGTGCCGGATCAATCATCGTCATAGCTGCTAGATAGATGATCGTATTCCAGCCGACATTCTTCCATACCTCTGAGGCTCCTAGAATCCCCCAGAAATATTCACCTTTGCCGAGCCACAGAATAGGCTCCTGGATCAGCCCAGACCACAGGAGTAGCTCATTAACGATTCCGCCGTCAGCGGATAGCGCAGTTGAGATAATACTCGCCGCGACGACCCAAGAGATAAAGTGCGGCAGATAGCTGACAGTCTGTACGAAGCGCTTGAACATGATGTTGCGCAGCTCGTTCAGCAGAACAGCAAGAATGATTGCCGTCGAGAAGCCCAGAATCAGATTAATGAAGCTCATGGCAAGCGTATTGCGCATAACCCGGAAGAAATGCTCATCCTGAAATAGAAACACAAAATGCTGTAAGCCAACCCATTCCTGGTCAAAAATTTTCTTCGCTGGCTTGAAATCCTGAAATGCAATTGTCCAGCCCCATAAGGGGAGATACTTAAAAATGAACAGCCATATCAAAAAAGGAATCGACATGAAGACGAGCGTTCTCTGCTGTAGCAGCTTCTGAAAAAATCCCTTTCGGCTAGCTTTTACTTCCGCTAAGGTCTGATGCTGTACAGGCTCCAATGAATTCGCCTTATTCACAGCTTCTACTCCTCTCTCTCCCAAAATCCGGTGTAGCCCCTCTCATGCCTTTTGAAGACATATCTTCACGATATACCGGGAAGTCCCTCCGTACGGGAGTTCCCGGTGGGCCTGTGATCATTCGATTATTTGCCCTGCACTCTGTCGATCTTTTTTGCGATCTCTGTAGTAATGAACTCCTCGTAATCCTTGACACCCAGCTTGTTGAACTCGGCAATGTACTCATTCCAGATGCCTTCGAAATCCGCTGGATTCGCCAGTACCAGGCGTGGGAAGTATTTCCGCTGCAAATCGCTCTTCTTCTGGGTGAAAATCTGTGCCGGGGAGCCCTGTACCATAGGAATGCTCCAGGCCGGGAACCATGGACGCTCATCAGGTGCAGCAAACAATTGGGAGAAGGATTCGATACCATAGGCATCCAGTATCTTCTTATCGCCCTCGGTATAGGACATCTGCGCTACCTCAGGCTGACGCCCGGCACCCACGGAGTTGCCATCGGGAAGCGTAGAGCCGCTTCCGTACCGTGGCCAGCTGTACTCAAAATATTTGAAGCCGAAGGTCTCACGGAATGCCTCAGCATTGGTCTGTACAATCTGTTCTGGCGTGCGGTAGAAGCGACCGCTCTCATCAACAGAATAGGTCTCGTCCTTGATGCCCCACTGCGATAGAATCTGATTCTCATCCGTCAGCAGATTATCGAAGAACTTAATGATCCGCTCTGGATTCTTGGCGCTGACCGAAATGCCAACCCCACGGTTGTTGATAAAGGAGGGTGGATCTAGGTACTGATCCTTGGTATTCTCGTCAAATACGATGGGCAGAGCCATATATTCCAGATCATCATTGCCAGAGGCTCTGGAGGCTTCACGCAGATTGTTCAGCGCTTGCCCGGCCTGCCATCTGTAATCGAAGAAGCCAAGCACCTTACCAGAAGCCAGCTTCGCCAGATATTGATCATAGTTGTCTACGAAGGAGGACTTGTCGAACAGCCCTTCCATATTCAGTTGGTTCAGTTCCTGTAAATACCGCTTCGTAATGTCATCATCCGAGTAATCGTTCGCCTGATGCGTCTGCATATCAATAAGAACATCGCCCTCGTTAGGGTAGCCAGCCAGATGCATTGGCGGATTCGTAAAGGCAAAGAATTTATCCTGTGTGGTCAGTGCCAGGTAGCCTGTCAAGCCCTCGCCTGGATGCTTTTTGACATAGTCCCGAATCAGGTTCAGATACTCATCCAGCGTCTTGACCTTCGGGTAGCCAGCCTCCTTCAACACACGGCGCTGAATCCAGAATGCTCCCTGCTCCACATTCGGATCGGAGATAAATTCACCTACGACCGGGCTCATAGGCAGGAAATAGATGTTCCCATCCTCGGCCTTCATGAGATTATAGTACGGCTCGTAGACCCGCTTGATATTCGGACCATACTGGTCAATAAGATCGTTAAGAGCAATGAAGGAGCCTGAGCTGACCAGCTTGTCAATGGAATCCCCTGGTACGATCACGTCAGGATAATCGTTACTGGCAATAAAGGTACCTATCTTCGTATTCTCATCACCCACAAGATGCTCCATTTTAAAGTTGACACCCGTCTGCTCCTCCAGCATTTTACCTATCGTCGTTTCGTTAGTATTTTTGTCTTTACCAGCTACGGAGTTGAAATAAGTAAAGGTGACCTTGTCATCCGGTCCGCCATCCCCTTCTGCCGATTGGGTTCCTTTTCCGCTACAGGCAGCGAGTAAGGATACCATCATCACCATTGTCAAACAGCCAAGCCAAAGTTTCTTGTACATGCTCTGGGCCGACCCCTTTCGCTTCTGGTTTTTGAAAGCACTTTCATTATATGGGAGCCAATGACACATGTTTACCCGCCAATCTTTAGAGGATACTTAGAAAACTATAGAAGCTGCACCTATGACGTGGCTATCCACTTTCCCAAGGTCCGATCTGAACCTTACTGGCCAAATTAAGCCTACAGAAGCTTCAAAGGAATAAAAAGCTGGATGCGTGTTCCCTCCCCAAGCGAGCTATCCATCTGGAATTGAAATTCTGTGCCGTAATACAACTTCAGACGATAGATGACATTCTGAATTCCGATTCGCTCCCCCATCTGCGTTTCTGAATCCATATAGCTATGGATTCGCTCTACCTGCTCCCGTGGCATCCCGGCTCCATCATCCTGAATGATACAAATCAGGTGATCCTGCTCACGCTTCACAAGTACACGAAGGCTACCTCCAAGCTTCAGCGGCTCAATACCGTGGATGACAGCATTCTCTACGAATGTAACGATGGACATCTTGGGGATTAGCCACTCTCCTTCTTCTACAGGGGAATCAACCGAATATTTAATCTTCTCACCGAACCGGTAGCATTGAATTTCAAGGAAGCAGTGTACAAAGCCAAGCTCCTCCTTGAGCGTGACCATATCCTTCTTCCACACTAACGAATTGCGCAGCAGCTTCGCGAGATGATGAATGATCCGTGCGGTCTCATCCTCATCCTTCATCAGGCTTCTCATACGGATCGTCTCCAGCGTATTGAACAGAAAATGCGGATGGATCTGGCTCTGCAGAGCATTCAACTGGGCATGCCTCCGCTGTAGCTCCAGATCCTTTTTCTGAATATCAGCCACATATACGTCGTTAATCAAGCTCTCGATCCGCCTTGTCATCCGGTTGAACTCATCGGTCAACTGCCCGATCTCATCTCGCGCCTCCGCTCCTTCAATCGTAGCGTAATTCTGATGCTTGACCTGCTTCATATGCTTAAGAATTCGTACTAGCCGTACATTGAGCGATTGACTAATCCAGAGGATGACCAATGTCGGCAGCAAGAAATTCAGACACGTAAGCACCACAATGAATCTGAGCGACTGCTGGACATCACGTAGAACTACATTTTCGGGAATATGAGCTATCAGGGTCCAGGTATTCAGATTATTCGTGCTGAAGGGCTGCGTCTGGAAGGTGATGTATTTCTCGTCATGCGTGATATGAATATAAGGAATACTTGACTTTAGTACATCTACATTCGGGTCCGTTGTATATTCGACCTTGCCGCTGCTGCCTAGCAAATAGATTTTGCCGGGAATATTGAGATTGCTCAGAATCTGCCGAATGGCATTGGTCTGCATGTCGATCTTGAGGTATTTAACATGATGATCCTGAGAAGTAAAGTAGTCCATTCTTCGCACTACACTGAAGCTGTCCAGTTGCCCGAATTGGCCTGTTCGCAAGACCACCGGCTGGGAGGAGGGGTTCCGTGATACCTGTTGGTACCAGCTTTCCTGCTGTACATCGTAGTCAATCAAGTTGATTCCTCCCGAAGGCAGCAATGTGGGATTATCAACATACACCGTAATCTTCTCAACTGAGTTGTATACCGCACTGCCCGAGTTAAGAATACGACGCAGATACGAATCGTAAGCTGCGACATAGTTAGCGGGGTCTTCATAGACGGTATCCACAATCTCGTTCAGCTGAATATCGGTGTAGAACACAGATGAAACCTCCGTAGCAGCTTGTACCTCGCGACTGAACTCATTTTTCATTTGCTCCAGTGCCACCCGCACATCCTGCATTCGTTGCTCCCTAACACTGGTGGAGGTGACCTGATAGAATACCAGATTGGTAATCAAGATGGGCAGGAAAACAGCCAGAAAATACATCAGGAGCATTTTATCGCGAAGGCGAACGTGATTCAAACTAAGCTTCATCATGCTGTCCCTTCCACATGAAGCCTGCCATGTTGCTATCTATGGTGCCATTAGCGTTACCAGCCTGATGATCGTTAGCAACGTTATTAGCATTAATAGACTCATTGGTCTCATTGGTCTTATTGATCTCATTGGTCTTATTAGTTTCATTAGTTGCATTGATCTCATTAGTCTCATCAGCATTGTTCCTCGTCCCAGCCTGGGTTAATCCAGTCTCATTCAGTAAGCGAGTACGATACTCGGTCGGTGTAGAACGCTCCATCTTTTCGAATTGGGTCACAAAATAATCCGGATTGGCAAAACCCACGTGCCCCGCAATCTCATAGATACGAAGATCCGTCTGACGCAACAGGCGTTTGGCTTCACTTACACGTAGCTGCAGTAAAAAGTCATTAAAATAGATGCCATATGTTTTTTTGAACAGCTGTCCGAGATAGACTGGATTCATATAGAATTTCGCTGCGATGCTCTTGAGACTAATATTATGATGAAAATGGGTCTCGATATAGGCTCTGATCTGCCCAATACCGCCCTTCTGCTGCTCACGGCGAAGCTGAGCAATATAGTGTGCGCTCTCTACAGCAAATGTCGTAAATAGCCGCTTCAGCTCTCTCAAGGACAGATTATGGTCATGCCAGATCATCATCGCTTCAAGACTGGCTAGGTGGTCCTGTTGTCCACCCATCCGATTCAGCACTCGCACAACACCAAGCACACATTGGTTAATGGCGGTCTTCACCGCTTCAGGCGCGTACAGCTTGCTCTGGAATGTGCGAAACAGATCATGAATCGTTTGCTCCAGCTCCTCAAATTGTAGCTCCTCGATCTGCTCTAGCAGCTTCGTGTACAGACTCTCCTCCAGACCAATATAGTGCAGCTCCAACTTGATAGTGTCCTCGAAGAGGACAATACCGCACTCATCATAGACATACTTGTACTGCAAGGCTTCCTTCGCGGAGGCATAGGCTTGCTGCATCTCATCCAATCCTTGGACAGGCTTACTGAAGTACAGCAGTACTCTTCTCTGCTCTCCACTCAGAAGACGCTGCACCTGAACTGCAAAAGCCTGCAGATGTCCATCCATCGACGAAATCATCCGCTCAGGCACGATAACTCCGATCCGATTGCGATGTTCATGCAGATATAACGGATGATCGGTCCCTATGACCTCCCGTAGTGCCAGCTCCACCTGCGTCTTGAGCGCCTCTCCATCTGACTTGTCCTCCACGCGAGGACGAATGAAGTCATGATCATTCAGCTCCACAAAAACATAATACAGCCGCTCACTAGACTGCAGCTGCAGTCTGGATTCCCATTCCCGCAACAGTACACTATCCACCTCTCCCATAATGAGAGATTCCATCAGACTTTCTGACAGAAGCTGATTCGTTCGATAGCGGGCCTCGCGCTCTTCTGCCAGCCGCTTGCTCAGACGAACAAGAGCATCGCTCAGTTCGGCTTCATCGATCGGCTTCAATATGAAATCATGCACACCAAAACGCACAGCTTGCTTGGCATAATTGAATTCATCATATCCGCTTACGATCATAAAATAGGGATTGGCCGTTCCTTGTGATTTGACCCGCCTGATTAGCTCCAGCCCATCCAGCACTGGCATACGAATATCCGTGATGACTACATCGGGCTGTAGACGCTCAATGATTTCCAGTGCATCCTCACCATTGTCCGCCTCTTCGACGATTTCGAACCCGCAGGCCGTCCAATCCACCAGCTTCAGTAGTCCTTTGCGCGTGAATACCTCATCATCCACCAAGATTACCCGGTTCAAATGCACGGTATACCCCTCTTCCCTCATCCTTATAGTCGTTCACCTCAATAGGCAAACGCTTTCATTTCTAATTCTTTATTCTATCTACATAAAAGTCAACATATCTCAGATGTAAGTCATTAAGTATAATTGTGCATTGGTATGTGTAGCATTGGTATGTATATGCCGGAGCTATCTCCAACTGTTCTCCCGATAGATCCTATCGAATCTATGAAAAGAATCACTGCAACAACAATAGCTAAAAACCGCCCAGGACTTTTTGAATCCAGGACAGCTTTTAGCCGTTAGCCTTTGAATACAATCTCATCTGCTGGCCCAGTTACGCTCGCACAGCTTCATTACAGATCACTTGTAGCACGATATCCCTGGTTTCACTTATACAGCGCAGCTTCACTTGGCTATAACACCTGAATACTATAGCAAGATGGTATATAATGGACCGGGACATCCGGAAAGTCATCTTGTAGCCCTCTGGCAATCGCTTCCATCCCTGGACCCTCACTGACAGCATGCCCTAGTAGGAACAGGACCTTCCCCATGCCCTGAGCAATACTGTCCCCAACATACTCCGGTGTCTCCCATTCGGGACCTTCACCGATCATGAGCAGCTCCACCCCCTCAGCCTGAAAAAGTGGAATCGCATGCGCACCACTACCTCTGTATCCCACAGTAATGCCAATGCGACGGCAGAGGGACTCATGATCGCCAATATACCGAAGATATGGTAAATGCAGCTTTTTCTTGATCAGATTCGCTAGTACTGCTACTGGTACTGCTTCAGGTAACAGCACGATCGTTGAGGTCGACATCGCCGAGATGACATAGGCTTCCCAATCAAGAGCCGTCACCAAGCTATGCGTTATGATATCAGGGCTATATCGATGTGGAGCATCGTGATGGCGATAAATAACAATCCCCGACGAATGGATCAACTCCTGCTTGGCTTTGTATACGGGATCTCCAATCAGTTCAGCCGAAGCCTGTATTCGATGACTATAATAGATACCTTCATGTGTAATCAACAGATTGGCATCAAGCTCCAGAGCTCGTTGTATCACGTCATGAGATGCACAAAAGGTAACCGCTATTCCCCTTACAAATGTATCTGGTGTACCAGTTAGCAATCCATCTACGTTCTGATCGTGTTGTGCCATCCCTTCCCATCCTGCCGTCGGCTCTACTAGTCGTTGAATGACGTCCTGAACCGTAAGCCTCATGTGCAGCCTCCCTCTTACAGTTGCGTGTAAATCTATACCGAATCTCTTCCTGCGGAGCGCCGGAATTGGAACCAGCCGAAGTCAAACTGACTACCAGGCAAAAAGAGAAAGGTGACCTTCTGCATGCCCCGAATCGGCTCCAGCTGAAACATCCGTTCTGTGTAATCATCCGATTGATGGAACTCCACCAATTGACGATGCTCCTGATTCCCATCATGAAACCGCAGATGTAATGTATTCTTATCAATTGAAGATCGACCATAGAGAATAAGCTGGTCTGCTCCCTCCTCCTGAAAATCCATATGCAAATATTCCAAGGAAACATTATTGCCTATGCCCTCAACAAAATCCCCTGTGACTGTAAAGGTATCGCCATAGATGTGATCACTAGCGGCTGCCGTATGGCGCGCAAAAGCCCGATTGATTGGCTCGAAGGAGAAGCCCTTGATATGGACCTTCTCCTGCAATACGAAGCAGACCGACGTAATTCCCCGCAGCGGCTGGGACAGCACATATGTCTCCTCCTGATACACGTTCCAGCGTGATTCCTTTTGATAGATGACATCGGCCAGCATCGTGCTGCCCGCTTCACCAGGTATACCCTCCCATATTTGCAATGCATAAGGCTCACTTGACAGAGCAAAGATGGGGATCGTAATCGTATCTGCTCCGAGCGGACCGAAATCCAGCTCATGAAAGCCCACCTGTGTCTCTCCGTCGCGGCTAGTCGCAACCCCCTTCTCGTTACCATTGCTGAGATCGCCTTGGCTGTAATCATAAAGTCCTGCAGAAATGAATTCATAGGGATTCTTGAAAGCGGGTCCCAATCCTGTCCCCGTGAATTCCAGCTGTGACATAAGCCTGATGTGCTCTGTCCCATTACGACTAGTACAACGTACGCGGAAATCCCCATCTCCGATTGCGATAACAGTCGCACTATTCTCCGCCGGGACGATGCGAGCCATGTTAGACACAATTCCGGCTTCATTGACGACAGACCATTCCAATTCAGGATAGGTGGCATGTGGGGGATGGAGCTCGGCGCGGACGATCACTGCTCGAGTCATTGGATCAAGCTGCTGCCCTCCCTCGCTGATCAGCTCGATTTTACGAACAAGAATTTCATCCTTGCATCCCGTCACGATTGGCAGATCTTCATTTCGCTGTTGCGCGTCGATTCTACCTAGCTCGCCTGACTCGACAGCTACTACGGTGTCGAGCAGTATAGACGCAGTAGGCAAGCCTGGTGATGATACACGAAGCTGAATTGACCCAGCGTGTAGAGTTGATCCTATGATCGCCATTACCTTGCCGCTGAACAGCCGTCTGCTCCTTCCTTTGTAAGGGTCATAGTCTGTACTATCCCCATTGTCGAGTCCCAGCAGCCGACCTGCCCCTGTTACCTCTACGTGGATGCGATTGTTGGCATTTTCTACAATACGTCCGTTACCATCTTTCATGGCAATCTCAACAAAGATCAGATCGGTACCGTTAGCCAACATCGACTTGGAATCAGCATGCAAGACAATACGTTCAGGATCTCCGAAGGAGGCTCTTGTGTCTGTAGCAAGTACACGCCCGTTGTCGTCATATGCAATAGCCACCAGTTCTCCCGGTTCATATGGAACCTTCCACCAGCCGAGCAGCTCATGTCCATGAGTATGGTCAATGTAGTGGATACCCAAGCTTCTTCCGTTCAGACGCAGCTCGACCTTAGGTGCATTGGAGCAAACACGAACATCGATCATCTGACCAGGATTGAAATCCCAGTAAGGAAGCAGGTGAACCATGGGGTTCGTCCGATAATCCGTCCATGCAGCTTGATAAATAAAGTAGGCATCCTTCTTGAAAGTAGCTGTATCCAGCTGTCCGAAATAGGAGCTCTTCGTATGGTATGGGGTAGGTTCACCAATATAGTCGAAGCCTGTCCATATGAATTGGCCCAGCGAGAAGGGAGTGTCCCGCTCAGCCAGAATGCAAGCCTCGGCTGACCTAGCTCCCCAACTTGTAGGGCTGTTGCCCAGCGAAGAGCACTGTCTGTCGTCTTCCGTAAGAATGGATTGCTCATACGGGAAATGATACACCCCTCTACTGGATACGACGGAAGCTGTCTCACTACCATAGATGATCCAGTCGGGATACTGTAGATGATGGGCAGCGTAGTATTTATCGCCATAGTTATAGCCAGCCACTTTGACAAGATCAGCACATTTGCGGGCATTCTCCCACGGCATATAGTTCGACCCAATGGTTACGCTTGCATTTTTCCGTGGATCATGCTGCTGCACATACTCCATCAGTCTGAGTGTAATCTCCTGCCCTCGCTCATCCGCATGCGTATCATAGATTTCATTACCGATGCTCCACAGCATCAGACTCGGATGGTTACGGTCTCGTCGAATCCAGCTCCTGACATCCCGTTCTGCCCACTCCCCAAAGAATCTGGCGTAGTCATAAGGCGTCTTCGGACGCTCCCACATATCGAAGGCCTCCGACACGACGAGCAGGCCCAGTTCATCCGTCAGCTCCATAAGCTCCTTGGCTGGCATGTTATGTGCGGTCCGGATAGCATTCGCCCCCATCTCCTTCAGCAACCGCATTCTTCCTAGCAGCGCCGCCTTATTGAAGGCTGCCCCCAGCGCACCCAGATCATGATGCTCGCATACACCATTCAGCTTCATTGGCTTCCCATTGAGCAAGAGTCCCTGCTCAGGATCAAGCACGATATCACGAAAGCCGATAGACTGGCTAATCGTCTCCAGCAGCTCTAGGTCAGAGGTCACTCCCTGCGTCATAACCTCGGCCTGACCAGCATGTAACTGCCCGTTAATCGCCTGAGAAGGCAACCTGTGAATTGTAGTGACAAGCTGATACAAATGCGGTGTATCCGGGCTCCACAGTAATGGGCATTGTACCTGCATGGTTAGCTGACTGGTAATGACTGGACTGGTCTGTGCATCTATCAGCTCGCCTTGCGCGATAGGATTTTGTATAGCTGCAACCGCCTGCCCGGCCTGCCATAGCGTATGCGTCAGTTGAACGGCATGACTAAGCCTGAGCTCTGTCTCTATATTCAGTTGCCAGAACGGGTCCTCCTGCTTGGTAGACACATAGATGCCATCCGTTACAATGTGGCTTGGCCCTCTGGTCTTCAGCCAGACGTTGCGATAGATGCCTGCACCCGAATACCAGCGGCTACTAGGCGCCTGATGTACGACTTTGACTACAAGCTCGTTGTCCCCTTGGACGAGTGCATCCGAGATCACATGCTCAAATGCCGAATAGCCATATTTCCACTCTCCTACAACCTTGCCGTTGACGTATACATATGAGTCCATATAGACCCCATCGAAGCACAGAACGAGCTCTTGCCCATCCCAGTCCGGGCTCCATGATATTACCTTGCGATACCAGCCAATGCTGTCCTCATAGAGCTCTTGGGTATTGTAGATGAGCCAATCATGGGGAATGTCTACCTGTTCGAAATTCAATGCATTCCAATCGGTTGTACCCAGACTGCTCTTGGCGAATGTCCAGCCTTCGTTGAAGCGTACCTTGCTGTTCACAGTGCATACTCACATCCTAGGTTTAGTATTCAGACTAAAATAGAGAACGATGACTATTCTCAAGCAAAGAGTTTTGATTCTTCTACTATATCACGCCATTTGGTAAAAGATGTATTTATTTGGCAGGTTCTATATTTCTCAAAGAATTTTCTTTATGCACCGTCTGTAAAAAACATCTCGGATCATATCATCTCCTGCATTTGTGATTACACATTCGTCTACTTGGAATAATTTTCATGTATTGATTTACACAAATCTCGACTTACGTTTACTTTGCAATTACGAACTTTTTCTATACTAAAGCAGATATACCGCCATGAGCTAGAATAAGGACCTGATCATGAAAGGGGAATCTGTTACGTTGAACAAGAAAAAAACCTGGCTCGCCGTGCTCTCCACGGCGGCAATTCTAGCTGGTGGAGTAGCAAGTAATCCTCTATCCACGCATGCAGCAGATGCCGCAGAGGCTGTGCAGCTACGTACAGTTATCCAGAATATGCAAGGGAAAGTACAATGGAATCCTCGCACCAAGCAGGTGGATATCCAAGCTGAGGGACTGAATGCCAGCCTTCAAGTGGGATCAGGCAAAGCCACGATTAACGGCAGCTCTGTGAGCCTTGACAGCAGCACTTATTTGTCTAATGGCAAGACCTATATTTCCGGCAATACGTTCTCTCTCATGCAAGACGCTGTGTTGAAAGCGCAGAACAAAACCGGATTCGAGCTGGCAGCTTCCTTCCAGATGCCAGGGAATAAAGCGGAGATTGCTGCCTCCACACCCGATGGCAACCGCCTGCTCGTAACCGAAGCGGATATGGGAAGCATCAGTGTGCTGGACATCGCAGATCTGAAGCAGGTTCGTGTCTTGAAGACCATCAGCTTCCACGAGTTGTCTCCTGCTGCAGAGGTAACCAGTGTCACCGTCTCCAAGGACGGGCAGTATGGACTTGCTGTGCTTCGTACTGGAGACACGGATCTTAACGCTAACAAAGGCTTGCTCGCTGTCGTAGATCTGTCTACGTATACTACAGTCAAAACCTATGAGCTCGGGATTGGCCCCGATTCCATCGCACTCTCACCGGATGGACAGCACGCTGTAATTGCGATCGAGGATGAAGAGCTCAATAAGGAAGCAGATGAGATCGACTACGCAAATGCTAAGAGACCTGGCAGCATTATGATCGTGAGCTTCCCAGGCGGCGATGTCCTGCATGGTGAAGTTACGGATATCCCTGTCTCGCTTGCTGAAGTACCTGGAGCCATTTATCCGCATGATCCCCAGCCGGAGTATGTAGCGATTAGCCCAGACAGCACAACGGCTGCTGTGACTCTCCAGGAGAATAATGTAATTGCCCTGGTTGATTTACGTACCAAGCAGCTCAGCCATGTCTTTTCTTTGGGGACGACCTCGCATTCAGCAGATCTAGAGGATGATGGCGTCGTACACTTCACTGATGCGCTGACTGCACGTTATGAACCGGATGGCATTGCCTTTACGGCAGATGGCCAGTATGTACTGACCGCGAATGAAGGCGATCTCGGGAAGAATGAATTTAAGGATGGAGTCAAGGCGGGCGGACGCAACATTGCAGTCTGGAATTTGCAAGGCCAACGTATATACGACAGCCAGAACCTCATTGATGAGGCCACCGCCAAAGTAGGACTGTATCCGGACGATCGCAGTCCGAACAAGGGCAGTGAGGTTGAGAATGTAACCATTGCTGACGTAGACGGCGTGACGATAGCTGCAGTAGCCTCAGAACGAGCAGATGCCATTTTGTTCTTCAATCTGAACAATCCAGCCGAGCCGAGCTATATGGGTCTCATCCCTACTGCAGGTGAATCACCGGAAGGCATCCACAGGATACAAGGGCGAAGCATGTTCGTTAGTGCAGATGAAAGCACCGGAACCTTGAGCTTCTTTGCCAAATAGGCTTATAGGATAACATAGTTGAAGTCATATCTATAGTAAGTATCACTATTAAAAAATACACCCTTTGGAGTAAGCTGAGCCACTTTGCCCGCTTGATTCCAAAGGGTGTATTTATCATCATTTGAAATTCGTAAATTGCAGATCCAACGACAGATGCTCAGCCCCGCGTAATAGCTGCATGACCGATTGAAGATCATCTCTGCTTTTGCCTGTCACACGAATCTGATCGCCCTGAATCTGGCTCTTAACCTTGAGCTTCGAATCACGAATAAGAATATTGATCTTCTTGGCATTCTCCTGGTCAACACCTTGCTTGAAGCTTAGCTTCTGGCGAACCGTCCCCATAGAAGCAGGCTCAATCTTTCCATAGTCGATGTTCTTCACTGCCAGTCCGCGCTTGATCATCTTTGATTTCAGAATATCCAGCACAGCGTTCAGCTTATAATCATCATCCGAAGTGATAACCAATGCATCCTTCTCCAGGCTAAGATCGCTCTTGCTGCCTTTAAAATCAAAGCGAGTCTCAATCTCACGTTCCGTCTGATGAACAGCGTTCGTCAGTTCCTGCATCTCCATTTTACTAACGATATCAAAAGAGTGTTCAGAAGCCATATGTATCATCCTTTCCAACCATTTCAATTGTATTATATGTAAAAAAGGAAGCCCTGTCTAATCCCGCAATCACCTGCACCTAACCAACCACACGAAAAAGGTATTCTGGCAATGAACCAGAATACCTTTTGCTATGCACTTATCCAACTCGTACATACGCTTGCCTTAGGAACGGCTTTCGATGGGACGTCTGAACATATCCAATATCCCGAGCACGATATGTGCCAGACCAAAGCCCAAAATGCCATATCCCCAAGCATTTGGTGTCAGATAATAACCTAATAGGCTGACTATAATACCCAGTCCTGTTACGATCCAGCTAACGGTCAAGCTGATGCACCTCCTTCAGTCGGAGTCTAATGACTACCTGTCTGTAGACAGTCATAGTATCTCCAGAAGGCACTGGCTATATGCGTGAACTACTACTCATCCTTGATCCTTCAACTAGCTCACATTCGGCTATGATCCTAAAGCTTATTTCCCTTAATTGTTGGAATCGGAAGCATCCGCTTCAGAATCAGCGCTTGCGTCTGTCGTGGAATTGGAGCTCGGGTTGGCGGCTGAATCATCCATTACTAGACGAATGCGCGTTGTCGCTTTTCCATCCGTAATCGGCTGTCCAGCAACCGTGATTGCTGTGGCCGCGGAGTAGCCTGACTTAATATACATACCCTCAGCACTCAGATCCCAAGAGAAGGAATCACCGCTTGCCGTATTGCCGTATTCCAGCTTCTCGCCCCGCGAATTCTCTCCCTTGTATACCTCGAGCCAGCTATGGCCAGTTGCATTAATTTCAACCTTCACCGGAGTACCCTCTGCACCAGATACCTTAAAGATCGTCGTACTCCCAGCCTTACCATCCTCAGTTACAGTAACTCCTGTTGGAGTTGAGGTTTCTGGCTCATCGTCATTGGGTGTAGTGGACCCATCCTCCGCACCCGTACCGCCTCCAGGCTCATTCGTCTCCCCAGGCGTCGTTCCTTGCCCCGGCTCAGTGCTGCCACCATTTTGCCCAGGTGTAGAGGTAGATGGAGTCTGCTCTGTAGGAGGAGGATTTTGTTCTGTTGCAGGTGCGGCTGGCGGCTCATCCGCATTGTTCTTGTTAAGAGAGTTAACATACCCATAGATCAGCACCACGATCAGAATCGGGAAAAGCCATAACAATATGGAAGACAGACGTTTGATGCTTCTTTCACTTCCATTTGAACGATTGGAGCGCTTCTGCATCACTGGCTCCATCACAGTTTCCGGCTCGCTGGCAGGGACATCCTTCTTATGACCTTCCATCAGCTCATCAGGGTTCAGACCTACCGTCTCCGCATAGGTCTTAATGAAAGCCCGCACATAAAAGGTCCCTGGCAATACCTTATAATCTCCAGCCTCGATCGCTTCGAGATACCTTTTACGAATTTTGGTCATTTCCTGGACATCATCCAGGCTCAACCCTTTTTGCAGCCGGGCCTCTCTAAGTTGTTGACCCAGTTCAGACATGCCATCATCTCCTCGTTCATTACGCAATATTATAGATCATCCGTATAACTTGTAGTAAATGTATCGTAAATGATTTCCTCATTCGGATTGTTCCGCAACTCAATAATAATATCAAAATCATCGAAGCTGTAGCCGGATTCACGCACAAAAATGTCCGGATGCTCAATAACCTTCGTACTGCGCATACTCATAATCTCCTGCAGGAGATTGTAATGCTTCTCATTGGAACGGATTGTGCTTACAATGCCATCAATGATAAACACATTGTTGGGATTCATCTCTTCCTCAGAAAGCTGGCTTCTTACGGTCTGACGAAGCAAGGTAGAGGATACGAAAGTCCATCGCTTCATGGCACAGACGCTGCTTGCAATAATGGATTCGGTCTTGCCTACTCTAGGCATGCCACGTAGCCCGATAACCTGATTGCCATCCCTTTTAAATACTTCACCCAAAAAGTCGACCAATAACCCAAGCTCATCGCGAGTAAAACGAAAAGTCTTGCGATCATCCGAATCACGATCAATGTATCGACCATGGCGTACAGCGAGAATATCCACCAGCTTCGGTGGGCGAAAGGCTGTAATCGTAATATTGTTAGCCTTTTGCAGCATTTCTCCCAGAATTCGGATCTTCTCATCATCATCGGATTCCAGCAACATACCTCTACGCTGACCTTCCACCCCATTGATGGTGATAATGTTCACCTCGAGCATCCCTAGCATGGAAGCAATATCCCCGAGCAGCCCCGGGCGATTTTTATGTATTTTATATTCCATGTACCATTGCTTGGTTTCCGTCACATTGACACCTCATTCAAACCTATATTCTAACACATATCGACATCAAATATCGAATTTCGTCATAGAAAACCTATTCCTTAGTCTCCACGGACAAAAGAGTCAAGTTTATGATATATAAAAAAGATTCAAAAAACAAGAACAGTCGTGTAACTATTAAAGACAGCCTCCTGCTGATGCCGTCTGTTGCAAGCCTGCTAGACGCTTACATGCCCACAGCATGTACATTTAGGCAGAAAAGCCCCCTTACAGGGAGCTTTATCTGCAATTACTGCTACTTCGGCTTAAGCGTTCAGCTTGGCAAGCTTCACCATGCATCTGGCAATGGTGTGACGCTCATCCTCGTCCGCAACCTCCCACAGCTCCTTCAAGGCACGGTTGGAATAGTTGGACGGGTCTACCTTTTCATCCAGGAACTCACCGATTTCAAAAGCAAGCTCGGCAATCGTGTCCTGACTGATCCCCATTTTCTCGGCCTGTTCTACACGTTGGCCAAGGAACTTCTTCCAGCTATCAAAATTTTTGAGTACTGACGACATCTCGGATTCCTCCTTACAGGCAGTTATAATTGGGATGGACAATTGTAATATGCGCTGTCAGCCCGTTCTCTATACTGCCTGAAGCTCAAAAATCCGCGACTTGTGATGAAATCATGTCAGGTCAGCCAGCCACCATTCGGGCTAATAATCTGACCATTGATGTATCCCGATTCAGGCAGAGCCAGAAAGTACACAAGTGACGATATCTCGTCTGGTGTAGCAAGACGCCCGGCAGGGATCTCTTCCTCCAGTTCGCTTAATTCCTCGTGGCTCAGATGCTCCAGCATAGAGGTATCGACTGCTCCCGGTGCAACAGCGTTGACCGTCACGCCAGAGCGCGCAGTCTCCTTGGCCAGCGCTTTGGTGAACGCGTTGACCGCTCCCTTCGTGGCGGAATACAGCACCTCACAAGAGGCACCCGTCAGCCCCCAGATGGAGGATACATTGATAATACGCCCGTATTTCTGACGGATCATATGCGGGAGGAACGTCTGTGTACATAGAAATATACTTTTTACATTTACCGCCATCACGCGGTCCCACTCCTGCTCGGATATGTCTTGCAGCATACCATAATGCGATATTCCCGCATTGTTCACCACGATATCCGGCTTCATGCCGTGATTCTCCAGCTTCTCATACATACGCTTGATCTGCTCATGATTGCACAGATCGGCAGCTACGGTCATTGCTTGCCCTGGATACGTCATACAGCGACGAGCTACTTCATTGGCCGCTTCATGAGAATTGCGATAATGAATAACGACCTTCATGCCAACCGAGGCGAATCGCTCCGCTATGGCTGCACCAATCCCCCGGCTTGCGCCCGTGACGAGAACCGTCATGGATGCTAATGCTTTTTGCTCTGCTCCGGTCTCCCTCTCCACCTTAAGGACTCACCACCAGAGATACTGCCATTTGATTCCAATCCAGATGCTCCTGCAGTCTGCGATTGACGTCCTCTAAGGTAATACTCTCATAGACTGGCAGCACCTCAAATAGATCGCTACCTCTGAAACGATGTCTGGTGAATTCGTGTGCAATATTTTCGGGCGAATTCAGCATGCGTAAATATCCGCCAATTCTCTTTTTCCGGGCACGTTCAAAATGAGCCTCCTCGAAGCCCTTTGGCTTGATCGCCTCGACTTCCTCGCGGATACGGGCCAATAGCTGGTCAGGGTCCTTCGTATCGCCACCAATCGCCGAGAAAGCATACTGAGGAGAGCTGTTATACTCATGTCCGAAGCTATCCGAGATTAAGCCCTCATCATACAGCTTCTGATATAACTGTGTACTGGTGCCAAAGAGCATATCCAGCATCAGCTTGCTCTCCAGATCATGTCGGAGCAGCGACTCGCCTGTCAGGCCAAGGCGGGTCTCTTTGAAGCCGAACAAGCACTTGGGCAAAGAAACTGCCAGCTTCATTTCCTTGCGCGGATTTGCCACCGTAGACGGTTCCGGCTCGAACAGACGATCAATTTCGCCTTGCGGCTCGTAAGTTTTGGCGCTCTGATTGTTGCGTACAAGCTCGAATACTTTCTCAGGCTCCACACCACCTACTACGAATAACAGCATGTTGCTCGGGTGATAGAAGGCATGATAGCATTCGTAGAGCGTCTCCTTCGTAATCGTATTAATTGACTCCACCGTACCCGCAATATCGATATGCACCGGATGCTTCGAGTACAATGCCTCAATCAGTCCAAAGTAGCTTCGCCAGTCCGGATTATCATTGTACATATTGATTTCCTGACTGATGATGCCCTTCTCCTTGTTGACATTCTCATCGGTAAAATAAGGATGCTGAACGAAATTAACGAGCGTCTCCAAATTATCATAGATACGCTCCGTCGCCGAGAACAGATACACGGTCTGATCAAAGCTTGTAAATGCATTCGCGGATGCCCCGTTGGAGGAGAATGTAGCGAAAATATCACCCTCAGGCTCCTCGAACATTTTGTGCTCCAGGAAGTGGGCAATGCCGTCCGGGACCTGATGCTCTTGCCCTTTTACTCGAAAATGATTATCCACCGAGCCATATTTTGTCGCAAACGTTGCGAATGTCTTCTGAAAACCTGGCTTGGGCAGCACATATACCTGAAGTCCGTTATCCATGACCTCATGATACAGCGTCTCCTGCAAATGCTCGTAAGGTATGCTCTGCACGTCTATTCCTCCTTCTGGTCTCGCAAAAAGTAAATGGTGTCCAGATGAAACGTGTCAGCCGCATCCTGCACGTCCTGCACGGTAACAGCCTCGATCTGTGCCAGTAGCTCATCAACCGAGCGATCCTTGCCCGACAATTGTCTGTTGAAATCATACGATATCATCTCAAAGGCGGAATCCTGCGTTTCCTTCAGCAGGTTACGGATCATCGCCTTCGTCTGTGACATCTCAAGTTCACTGATATTGCCACTACGCATATCATCCAGCTGCTGACGAATAATCTTGACTGCCTGCTCGTAATTAGGAATCTCAATTCCCGACTGAATCGTACCAATGCCTTTGTGCCCGTCATATCGGGATGAAGCATAGTAGGCCAGACTTGCCCGTTCGCGCACATTCACAAACAGCTTCGAATGGGGATAACCACCAAGCACGCCATTATACATCAAGGCAGAGGCATAACGTGGATCATCGTATGTGATACCTGTGCGGAAGCCCATGTTCAGCTTCCCCTGATTCACATCAAGCCGTTCAACGACGGTCTGCACCTCGCGTGTAGCCGCACGCGATGATTCCTTCCGGTAGTCCGGTGCAGCAGAGCGATCCATCTGGAAGTAGCGATCGACTAACGACTCCACCTCTTCAAGACTCGTATCCCCTACAACGTAGAGGTCCAGACTGGCTTGCCCCAGCCATTGCTGATAACTGTTGTACAGGCTGCTCGCATCTATATTATCGAGATCCTTACGTTGTCCAAGTGGATGCAGTCGATACGGCTCCTCCTTGCACATTTCTTCAAGGCAGCGCTCACCAGCATAGCGTATCTTATCGTTCACGATCGCTTCGAGCTTCTTGCGGACCGTCTCCTTCTCCTGCTGTACATACGACGAACGGAAGGCTCCGTTCTCCAGCACAGGGCTGGTCAACACTTCTCCAAGGAAGGCCAGAGAGCGATCCAGCAGACTTTCACTGCTGCTGACGAAGCTGTCATTTATCGCGTCCATTCGAAGCTGCACGATCTGATAATCGCCCCGCTTGTAAATGTCAAAGCCGAAGCCCGTGCCATACAGCTGTTCGAGCTGTTCCCTGAATTGAATGGTCTCAGGATAGCTTGAGGTTCCGCGGCGAAGCACGAAGGGCGTTACCGCCACGTTAGTTACCGTGTCCTCTGTGAGAGGTACACCGGCGTACAAGGATATAGCAAAAGTCTTGAAACGTGTCGTTGGTAACACATGAATGCGCAGTTGCCTGCGGCTGCCTCGCTCAAAACTCGTCTTAGTCAAGTTCAAAACCCCTTTGCAGCATCAATTTCATTTCAGTAAATATTGGCAACATCTATCTCTTTATTGTAAACGATGAAAATGACAAGAAGCAACCGAAGACAGGCCCCGGTTGCTCATGTCAGGATTACATGGGCGTGGATTGTTCACTTTCAACGCATGCGAGGGCATTGGCTAGCAACGGACTGAAGCACTTCTAAGCTACATGCAGAAAATATGCTGCCCAATCGTCTTCACCTGCGGACGGGTCCAAATCCATTTGGAAGTCGCTGTCCGTGGGTTAAAGTAGTACAAGCATCCTCCAGATGGGTCCCAGCCATTCAATGCCTGCTGTACCGCCTTGCGTGCCTGCTCGTTGGGCTCCAGCCAGATTTGTCCGTCTGCCACGGCCGTGAAGGCTCCTGGCTGAAAGATTACACCTGAGGCTGTATTTGGGAAGCTAGGCGACTTGACACGATTCAGAATTACGGCTGCCACAGCTACTTGACCCTCGAACGGCTCCCCGCGGGATTCACCGTATACTGCATTAGCCATAATCTTGAGATCGTTCTCGGACATGCCCATGGTATTTCCGGAGCTCAGTGAACCGTCTCCCGGATCAGCTGCTTGCCCTCCTGCTCCTGCATTTGCATTGTTTTTCTTATGCAAAGGCGTCTCGGTTGGCTTCCAGTGCTTGGTCGCGTTCACCAGTTTCAGCTTCGTTTTTGCACCAACCACTCCATCTGCTTTCATGCCAAACTCACCTTGAAACCATTTGACAGAGTTCAACGTTTTGCTGCCAAACTGACTATCTACTTTACCGTGATAAAAGCCCAAAAGCTTAAGGCGGCTCTGTAGTTCATAGACATCCTGGCCATAGGAACCGAAATTGATGCTCTGAGAGCTGAATGTAGGAGCAGCAGGCTGTAACTGTTCCGTCTCAGAAGCACTTACCTTGCTTGAGCTGGCGCCTTGCTTATCGACAATCCCTGCGTAGATGGCTGTAGATATCACCATTGCACAAGCGCATATCCAAAGTGTCAGTTTTCTCATAAGCTGTGATCTACCTTTCTGTGGTGGAATGAACAGGATAGCTACGCTTATTATGACAAGCTAACAGAGATGCTATTCATTGCTTCTCTCTTCGGGCAATTCCTTGCGAAAGTTCAGGATATACAACAAGAAAACGCCTATTGACGTACTTTCACAGAAGACAGACCGCCTTTATTTGAAGTTTTTCTTGCGCTCATTGAATGGTCTCGCTTCGCTAAAAACTTATAATTTCGATGAACTAAAAAAACAGCGTCTCTCCAAAAAGGAAAGCCGCTGTTAATGTTAGTTCAAAAGTGTTAAATTCGACGTTCAGTCATTCAACAATGCATCTGTTTCAAGTCTCATACCTATGTGATTCAGGAACTGATCTTGTTCTGCTGATATTGCTCCAGTGAAATTAGGACCTCACGCGGCTTGCTTCCCTCATAGGGACCAATCACACCACGTGCCTCCATAGAGTCAATTAGTCGTGCAGCACGCGTATATCCGATTCTCATACGTCGCTGCAGCAGCGAGACGGAGGCCTGCTTGGCTTCGAGAATGATGTTTACAGCCTGCTCATACAGCTCGTCCACAATCTCCTCACCCTCCATGGATGACTCCTCAACCTCAGGAACGATAGATTCATCGTATTCAGCTTCAGCCTGATCTCGTACATAGCTGACAATGTTCTCTACCTCCTGATCACTCAGGAATGCGCCCTGAACACGGACAGGCTTAGAGGCTCCCATCGGCATGAACAGCATATCACCACGCCCGAGCAGCTTCTCGGCTCCACCCATATCTAGAATGGTCCGTGAATCGACCTGCGAGGAGACACCGAACGCAATCCGTGAAGGAATATTGGCCTTAATAACACCAGTGATGACGTCAACGGATGGACGCTGTGTAGCAATAATCAAGTGAATGCCTGCCGCACGGGCCATCTGCGCAAGACGAGCAATAGCATCCTCTACATCTCCAGCCGCTACCATCATCAGATCAGCAAGCTCATCCACGATAACTACAATATATGGAAGCACTGCCGCCGGGTTGTCACGCATCAGTTGATTATAGCCCTCAACGTTACGCGTTCCCGATTTGGAGAATAGCTCATAACGTTTTTCCATTTCCACAACAATCTTCTTAAGAGCAAGTGATGCACGCTTGGGATCGGTAACCACTGGCGCCATCAAATGAGGGATTCCATTGTATACGTTCAGCTCCACCATCTTCGGATCGACCATAAGGAACTTGACCTCATCAGGCTTGGCCTTATACAGAATGCTGGTAATAATACCATTAATGCAGACGGATTTACCCGAACCTGTCGCACCAGCTACCAGCAAATGGGGCATCTTCGCGAGGTTGCCTACAATCGTCTGTCCGGCAATATCCCGTCCAAATGCAATCGATAGCTTCGACTCGGCTTCCCTGAAAACGTTCGTTTCCATAACCTCACGCATTGTAACAACCGAGACCTCGCTATTAGGCACCTCGATACCAATAGCCGATTTCCCCGGAATCGGTGCCTCCATCCGAATATCTTTGGCAGCCAATGCCAGGGCAATATCATCGGTCAAGTTCACGATTCGACTTACCTTTACACCAATATCCGGTTGAATCTCATAGCGTGTCACCGCTGGGCCTCGAACTACCTCCAGTACCTTGGCTCGTACACCAAAGCTCTCAAGCGTAGCTTCCAGCTTGCGTGCCGTCTGCATATAATCATTCTGATCACCCGCATTGCCTGAACCCGCTGGTCGATCAAGTAGCTTTAGTGGAGGCAATCGGTAAGGCTTGGGCTGCGGCTGTTGGTCGACCACCGTTGCCCCTGTTGCCGTTACCCCATTCCCTGCACCTTCCTCTGACTGAGCAACAGTCTCAGAAGCTAATTGCTCTTCTGGCAGTGGCAGCTCCTCGTCCCCAAATTCCTCATCGAGTGGGTGCTGAATCATGCCATTCTGAGCAGACACATTACCTACATGTGCTTGGCTGTCCGTATTTGCCAGGGTACTATCCAAGGTAGTATACGGCTCTCTCTCTAAATCAGACAGCGGGGCATGACTACCCGGCTGGTTCGGCGAACGCCCCGCATAGCTATCCTCCTGAAGATCCTCATCAAGTGGGTCTTCCTCACTTCGTACCTGCTCGAAGAAATTGCGGATAATTGGGGAACTACTTGGCTGCTGAGCATTCTTGCTATTATCAGACTCTTCAACTACCTCCGGCATATCATCTCGCCCTGCTACATATATATCCTCATCTGTAGAATCAGTAGCATCAGACTTGTCTTCAGCAGGTGCTGTCTTGTTGCCGAACAGCTGAAAGAATAGCGGCTGACGCTTCTTCGGCATTTCAAGCTCTTCAAAATCCTCCTCCAGATCGTCATAATCCGGTATGGGCTCCGCCTTGATTTTTCCATTCGCTGCACGCGCGCGAGTGGCGGCAAGGGGACCTTGCCGCTCATTCCACTTGTGTTGCAATGCTCCCCCTACCTTGCGCATGCGAGTCCGTACGAACTTTGCCAGATCCACATAGGAAAGCTGTGTTATTAGCATGAAGGAAATGACGAACATCACAAGCATCACCAGCTTTGCGCCAGTCAAACCGAACAACCATAGCAGAAGTGTCAGTTGAAGAGCCCCAACGTAGCCTCCGCTAATCTCTTTATTGAGCATTGAGCCATCATCTGCTGGCCTTGGAGCAAGCAGCTCCGTATTCATATCCGTATGTATTTGACTCATCACATTTCCAGGCTCAAGCGCCTGAATCGGTCCCAGACGCTGTTCCATGGACGAGATTGCACTCATCAGTGTGAGAGCACACACCAGCAGAACCACACCACTTCTTCTTGTGTTCCATTGATGAGGCCACTTGCGATTAATCATGACCATTAACCCGATGAAAATGCCGATGAGAGGGATCACAAAATAGAATTTGCCGAGCACCAAACCGAACATTTTGGACAGAGAGCGGCCTACAGCGGCTTCTCCGGATAATGCTATTACAGATAAGGTAATTAGCACGATACCATAGATTTCATACTTGAGTACACTGCCTAATATGGATTTCTTTTTCTTACGTCTTCTGGCCATCCGTTTCACCCCTCCAGAAGCATATTATAGCATGACTGGCATGTATCCGCACATATGTTCTTTTCTGATACTTTTCGACAGAACCGTATGCCTGGATTATTCACCGACTATGTCCACTCAATTTCGCTCCCAGGCGCATACATGGGGTTCAGATAAGCTTCTAGCGGACAATCGAGCAGGCGGACGATCGTTCCAGTACGGGGCCCTGTAGAGCGAACCTGCATCAGTAGCCCCCCAACACGAATATCTTGGTACTGTCCCGTATCCTTCCATAGTCCTTCCCAGATCAATTCAGATGGCATCACGGTGTAGAGCGTCATTGTGGAAATCCTCCTCCGTGCGGGGCTGACAATGGATTAGGAGAACTCCCCGCTTGCTGAGCTGAGGCCCCACTCGAAGCTTGCAGCGATTGCAACGACTGCATTTGCTGGCGCCGGATTTCACGGCGTTCCTCAATCATGCTATTCAGTTTCGCCAGCGCTTCACCAATCCCGCCCACCTGATCCATCAATCCGTATTTGACTGCTTCTGCGCCGCCAACAGCCGTGCCTATATCCCGATTCAGCTCCCCAGTCTTGAACATAAGCTCCTTGAATTGCTCCTCTGTAATTCTGGAATGTGCCATTACGAAGCGTACAACTCTTTCCTGCATTTTCTCCATATACTCAAAGGTCTGGGGAACCCCGATTACAAGCCCGTTCATTCGAACAGGGTGAATCGTCATCGTTGCGCTTTCCGCAATAAATGAATACGAAGCCGAGACCGCAATAGGTACTCCAATACTATGCCCGCCTCCAATAACTACCGTAACCGTAGGCTTAGTCAGTGAAGCAATCATTTCTGCGATCGCAAGGCCCGCTTCCACATCTCCGCCTACCGTATTCAGCAGAATCATGAGGCCCTCAATTTTTGGATTTTGCTCAGCTGCGACAAGTTGGGGAATCATGTGCTCGTATTTGGTCGTCTTGTTCTGTGGCGGCAATATATAATGACCCTCGATCTGACCTATAATCGTCATACAGAATATGTTGGACTCTGCGGCTGGCAAAGCTGTCTGCCCGAGCTGTTGAAGGCTTTCAAGTACAGGATTCCGCTTCGGCTCCTCCTCACGTGGTGCTTGCTCCTCATTTCCCTCAGATGAACCATGTACCTGATACATATAATCTTCCTTTCTTAACCAGTTCTATGATAACAATTCACTTCTAGTATGTGGTTCGAATGGAATGATTTATACATACGCTAAGATGAATTCTAACAAAAATGTCAGTAGTGGACGAATGACTTTGATTCAACTCGTAAAAGGAAAGATGGCGAAAGCAGCGATACTGTTATATGCCGTTGTTATTTGCTGCCAAGGAATATTATCATTGTATAAGTCATCACATTTGCTACCTTTCTATGTAGGCTCTCATCCCCTGTCCAGAGGACATCTTTCACAAAAAAAGCCTTTCCACGGGAAGAAACCGTCCATATTTCTTCCGGGAAAGGCGACTGTGTGCCAGATATTTGATTTCAATCTGTTAATTATACTTCCATAATGATCGGCAAGATCATTGGTCTGCGGCGAGTCTGTTCGTACAGGAAGCGCCCCAAAGCATCCTTGACATTCGTCTTGAGGGAAGCCCATTCATTTACATTCTCACTCATCAATCTCTGCAGCGTGTTGGATACGATACGATTGGCCTCATCAAGCAATCCTTCTGATTCCCTTACGTATACAAATCCACGAGATATGATGTCTGGACCCGATACGATGGTTCCGTCCTGCTTGCTCAACGTGACCACGACCACCAGAATTCCGTCCTGCGACAACAGCTTACGGTCGCGCAATACGATATTACCTACATCGCCTACACCCAGACCGTCGATCAATACATTTCCTGCCGTTACCTTACCGGCCTTACGTGCTGAACCGCCCTGAATTTCGACAACTTCACCAATATCCGTAATGAAGATATTATCATGCTCCACACCAACGGATTCCGCGAGCAATGCATGTCTGCGCTGCATCCGATATTCACCGTGAATTGGAATGAAGAATTTAGGCTTCATCAGGTTCAGCATCAGCTTAAGCTCTTCCTGACTACCATGACCGGATACGTGAACACCCGGGTTGGCACCACTGTAGTATACTTCAGCACCTAGCTTGAACAAATCATCAATGGTGCGTCCTACATATTTCTCGTTACCAGGTACAGGTGTCGCTGCAATGATCACTGTATCACCAGGCAAAATGTCCACCTTACGGTGAGTCGAGCGAGCCATTCGCGTCAAGGCTGACATTGGCTCTCCTTGGCTACCTGTGCACAGAATAACGACACGGTCTGCGGACATCTTGCCCACTTCTTCAGGCTCAATAAGCATACCGTCCGGGATGTTCAAGTATCCAAGATCTTCAGCGATTCCTACCACGTTCACCATACTACGACCAATGACTGCGATCTTACGACCTGTCTTCTCGGCAGCATGAACAACTTGTTGGATACGATGTACGTTAGAAGCGAAGGTTGCTACTACAACCCGCTGTCTGGATTTGCGGAAGATATCCTCAAGCACAATCCCTACGCTCTTCTCTGAAGGCGTGAAGCCAGGCTTCTCTGCGTTCGTACTATCAGACAAGAGGGCCAGTACACCACGGCTTCCGATCTCAGCCATACGCTGCAGGTCAGCATAGTGACCATTTACTGGTGTATGGTCGAACTTGAAGTCTCCCGTGTGAACAACAGCACCTTCTGGCGTATCAATACACACACCTACTGAATCCGGAATACTGTGATTCGTGCTGAAGAACGAGAGGCGAAGATTAGTTCCCAGCTTGATCTCGGAGTCTGCATGGATCAGAATGCGCTTCGTCTCGCCAAGCAGATTCGCTTCCTTCAGCTTGTTCTCCACCAGCCCCATTGTCAGCTTCGTGCCATATACAGGCACATTCAGATGTTTCAGCACGTATGGGAGACCACCAATATGGTCTTCATGACCGTGCGTCAGCACAATCCCTTTTACTTTGTCACGATTTTCCGTCAAGTATGAAATATCAGGAATAACCATATCTATTCCGAGCATATCTTCCTCAGGAAATTTGAGTCCGGCGTCCACCACCACAATATCATTGGCGTATTGAACCACGTACATATTTTTCCCGATTTCACCGACGCCGCCCAAAGCAAAAATCAGCAATTTATCGTTGTTTGTTTTCTTAGACAAAAGAATCTAAACCTCCTATGGTAGTTGGACGTCGTACCTTAATTTATTCAGCAATTTAGCAACATATCAAGCGCATAATACAGCAATGTATGCAGATCACGCTGCTGAAATCCGGACACATTCCTGCAAAGCGTTGTCAGATGATGCAAACGCATATGCAAAATTAGTGCTTTGTTATTTACAAAACACGAAATTTCAAAATATTACCGCACCCAGTCACTTGCAATCATTATACATGATTAAAAAGCGAAAAAACAAGTCGCCTGTTTCTCATTTACAGGTTACCCCGTAATAGCACATCCCATGACAACGCAGTATAACAGCAATGTTGTCAATATATGCTTAACTTAAAGGATGGGCACAGTGCAGTAAAAAACATGGGCATTCTGCACCTCTGCCGATAGCAACGTGGCTGTATGAACTGCTCATTATTGCTCATTCATTAAGCATAAGACAATCCTCTTTCGGCGTACTTTCATACAAGGTCAGACCGAATTTAGTTAAAGTGATGACCCTGCCGAAGAGATATGAATTTTATGATCTAAAATAAAAAAAGGGCGTCCCGCCAGCTCTGGCCTCGGACACCCTTCAATGCAATCACATTATTTTATTCGTATAGCTGTTTAATTAAAGCTTTCTCTGAATCATTCGGCGCAACGAGCGGAAGCCTCACGGACCCTACATTCAAGCCTTTCAGCTCCAGTGAATACTTCACCGCTACCGGGTTGGGGCATTCAAACAGCCCCTTGAATACAGGCAGCAGCTCACCATGAAGCTTTGTCGCCTCTTCTATACGCCCAGAGATAAAGGCTTCCATCATTTGCTTCATCTCCGCACCAACGACGTGACTGGCTACGCTCACAATACCATAGGCACCGACAGACATAGCTGGCAATCCAGAGGAATCATCACCAGAATAGACTTTGAAGCCTTCCGGTGCACTACGGACAATCTTGCCTACCTGCTCTGTCGAGACACACTCCTTCGTCGCTACAATATTGTCGATCTGAGCCAATCGCAGTGTCGTCACACTGGACATACTTACTGCTGTACGTTGCGGAACATTATACAGCATAACAGGCAGCTTCGTAGCTTGCGCGATACTTTCAAAATGCCGGAATATGCCTTCCTGATTCGGCTTGTTGTAGTAAGGCACCACAAGCAGTACCCCATCCACTCCCGTGCGCTCTGCTGCCTGGGTTAAATAAATGGAATGGCGGGTGTTATTGCTTCCTGTACCCGCTATAATCTTGCAGCGACCTGCTGCCTTCTCTACAGCAAAGGAGAACAGCTTTATTTTCTCCTCATCACTGAGCGTAGGTGCTTCTCCTGTAGTTCCGGATATAACAAGTGATTCGGACTTCTGAACATCTATCAAGTAATCCATCAATTGAGCGGTGGCTTCCCAGTTAATCTCGCCTTGCTCGTCGAACGGAGTAACCATAGCTGTAATTAATCTGCCAAAATCCAAGCTTGCTTCCTCCCTTCCTACTTCATGCAGAATCTAGCGATGGAGCTCAAACTTGGCATGCAATGCACGCAAAGCCTGAACCATATCTTCCTTCTTGACGAGAACCCATATGGTTGTATTGGAATCCGCTGATTGCAGAATAGGAATACCGGCTACGGTCAATGCCTCTACGATCATGGCCATGATGCCGGGAACGCCATTAATGCCACCACCAATGACCGACACCTTGGCACAGCCTGACAGAATCTTAGGCTCAAGCCCAAGCTCTCCCAGCACCTGTAGCGCCTTGACGCCATCCTGATCTGATACCGTATATACAGCTCCAGTAGGAGTCACATTGATAAAGTCAACACTGATTCCGTGCTCAGCCATCGTCTTGAACACCTTCAGTTGCAGTTGTTCAATTCCTGCCTCCGTCTCCACGGTAATCTGCGTAACATTTCCCACGTAGGCAATTCCAGTTACATAACGATCCACCACACCTGGCTGCACCTTCGTGAAGCCTTCCGGATGAGTCACCAAGGTCCCCTCGGATTCCGAGAATGTCGAGCGCACCCTTACAGGAATGTTAGCCTGCATGGCAATCTCGACAGCACGCGGATGAATGACCTTCGCTCCCTGATAAGCCATGTTGCAAATTTCATTATAGCTGACATACGTAAGGGGGCGTGCATCCTCCACAATCCGCGGATCTGCCGTGAGAATGCCGTCTACATCTGTATAGATATCTACTATGTCAGCATGCAAAGCGGCTCCAATAGCTGTAGCTGAGGTATCGCTCCCACCCCTGCCAAGTGTCGTGAAATCTCCTTGTTCATCCTGCCCCTGGAAGCCGGTAACGATAACGACACGTCCCTGCTCCAGCTCTTGCAGCACCCGGTCCGGGCGAATATCTACAATACGCGCATTTCCGAACTGGCTATCCGTCAGGAAGCCTGCCTGTGCTCCTGTCAATACCGTTGCCTCAATGCCCTCATGGCAGAGGAGACTGCACAAGGTGGCTGCAGAGATAATCTCCCCACAGCTCATAAGCAAATCCCGCTCCCGGGTAGGCAGACTGTCCCCATTACTTGCAGCCCAGCCCAGCAGAGTATCAGTAGCATAGGGCTCACCTATGCGCCCCATAGCAGATACGACCACGACCAGTTGATATTGATTAGCCAGTTCTCTTTTAATATGTCCAATAACAAGCTCACGGGCTTCAGGTGTAGATAGTGAAGTTCCCCCGTATTTTTGCACTAATATCCCCATTACCTATTTCTCCTCTACGGTAGACACCTTTGGAACCTTATGCTTTCTTTGCTGCGATGATCTCGGCAATCTGAACAGCATTCCATGCTGCACCCTTAAGCAGATTATCCGATACGATCCACATATTCAGACCACGGCTATTGCCCAGATCCTCCCGAAGACGTCCTACAAAGACATCCAGTTCACCCGCAGCCGTCGTAGCCAGCGGATACGCTTGATTCGTTGGATCATCCACCAGTGTAATTCCAGGGGCTGAGGCCAGAAGCTCTCGTACATCCTCCAGCTTGTAATCCTGCTTCAGCTCGACATACACGGATTCCGAATGCCCGTAGACGACAGGAATGCGCACACATGTAGCCGTTACCGACACGGACTCGTCATTCAGGATCTTCTTCGTTTCACGAACCATCTTCATTTCTTCCAGGGTGTAACCATTATCTTGGAATTTATCAATTTGCGGTACTGCGTTGAAGGCGATCTGATGCTTAACAGGCAGGGCACCTACAGGAAGAATGTCCGGCTCAAAAGCATCCCCATTCAGCACTGCCACCGATTGTCTGTTCAATTCGCTAATTGCTTTGGCGCCAGCGCCAGACACAGCTTGATAGGTAGATACGATGATGCGTTCAATTCCATAGCGGTCATAGAGCGGCTTCAAGGCCGCTACCATTTGAATGGTAGAGCAGTTCGGATTCGCAATAAGACCATTGTGCTCAAAGATCTGATCTGGATTCACTTCTGGGACCACCAACGGAGTGTTCGGGTCCATGCGGTACGCATTGGTATTGTCAATGCAGACAACTCCACGCTCAATGGCATGAGGAGCCAACGCTTTACTTACGTCTCCACCTGCACTGAATAATGCAATATCGACACCTTCGAAGCTCTCAGGGGTTGCTGTTTCTACTACGATATCTTGGCCCTTAAAGTTAATGACTGTGCCAGCAGAACGCGGAGAAGACAGCAGCTTGAGTGTCTTAATCGGAAAATTCCGTTTATCCAGCAATTTAATAATTTGCTCTCCAACCGCACCTGTTGCTCCAACGACAGCGACATTAAACTCTACATTGCTCATCTGGCATATCTCCTCTTCTAATCGCACTCATTAATAGTTGCTGCATACAGAACACGTCTATCGTCGTATTCACGATGAAGACCGACCGCAATTCGCGATCATTTTTTCTGCTGATGACAGAATCACGCTGCCCTAATAAAAGCTTATGAATCATGCCATCATAAATAAAACTAGCATTTTGCCAGCGCACATCTCACTCAGCAAAATGCACGAAAGGCCCTTCCTCTTACTCATCACACATATAAGGAAGGAATATATAATTCTTCAGCTTAGCTGAATTATTACCTGGATGTTAGCTTGGTCTGACCGTTATGCGTTAGTCATGACGTTCAATAATCATGGGCTGTAGCTGTTGGCCTTGTATGGCAGCATAGCATGCTTCTGGAATAATCGACATTTTGGCCACTAGTGAGTTAGGCTTCTGCTGGGGATTATCCTGACCGAAAGGTACGAAGTATATGTTCTTTGCCACCAGTAGCTTGGCGATATTAGCAGCATTCAAGCCCAGACCATCATTGGTCGAAATGGCGAGGACAAGCGGTCGTCCGTTCCTCATCTGTGCTTTGGCAGCCATCAGCACAGGACTGTCAGTCATGGCATTCGCAAGTCGACTGATCGAATTGCCGGTGCACGGCGCAATGACCAGTACATCCAGCAACTGCGAGGGGCCTAGCGGCTCAGCCTCCACAATTGTAGAAATGATATCATTCCCTGTTATATCTTTCAACTGTTTTTGCCAACTTTGCGAGGTGCCAAAGCGCGTGTCTGTAGTCATGACCGTATTGGAGACAATCGGAATTACCTTAGCCCCACTGTCTACAAAACGTTGAATAACGGGCATCACTTCCTCAAAGGTACAGTGAGAGCCCGTAATTGCATAGCCGACTGTTTTACCCTGCCAGTTCATTTGCCTTCCCCCCGATTCGGATTATCTTCCATTAACAGCTGCACCAATGCATTTGCCATAATCACGCCTGCCGTCTTGGGAGCTACGATGCCGGGGAGTCCCGGAGCCAGGATCGCCTTAATGCCGCGTTTGGCAGCATATCGGTAATCACATCCGCCGGGGGAAGAAGCAATATCTATAATCACTGCACTTGTCTGCATTCTGGACAGGATTTGTGCTGTGATTATCATAGAGGGTATCGTATTAAAAATCAAGTCGATCTCCCCGACCTCATTGGCCAGATCCCTTGTCATAAAAGGCCTCCAGCCCATCGCACTCGCTCGTGCCGCTTCCTCACGCAGCTGTATTCCTACCTGTACATCGGCACCAAGCCCTTGCAGCGTCCTGGCCAGGGTAAAGCCGGTTCGACCCAGCCCCAGTACCATACAGCGCGCCCCATGCAGCGTGATATCCGTATTCTGAATCGCCATCATAATGGCTCCCTCTGCTGTGGGGATGGAATTATAGATGGCAACATCATCGCGCTCCAGCAACTCCACAAGCCTGAGATTGTACTTATCACACAGCTTTTGCAAATAAGGTTTGGCCATACCCGTATACACTACGCAATGAGGCGGTAAAGCGGACGCATGCTCATGCTGAAAGTGAAGTGGCTGTTCCGTAAAATCAGCCTTCACACTCCCATCCTCCTCACAGCCTACCACTGGCAGTACAATGGCATCTGCAGATTCAAAAAGCCGGACGCTCAGCTTCTCGTTGCTCACACCCTTAAGCTGATCGGCGATCCGGTCAAAACCCACTACACTTACAGTCGCGTCCATATCTACACACTTCCGAATGACCTCAAGTTGCCGTGCATCACCGCCAAGAATGACGGTGCGAACTCCTGTCAGCATCTGGACCTCACCCCTTTCCCAGATACGGTATGCATTATCCTATGCATTAGCCCGTGAAGGGTGATACGCAGCACAAAAAACCACTCCAGAATTGGAGTGGTCTAATGTCATGCGCTCTATGGTCATACTTTCTTTATTTCCCCGTGTGACCGAACCCACCTGCACCGCGTACGGTCTCGGATAGCTGATCGACTTCCTTCCACAGCACCTCAGGCACCTCCTGGAACACCATTTGAGCTATACGCTCATGACGAGTGATGGAAAAGGGTTCTTGACCAAGATTAATGAGTAGCACCTTGATTTCTCCCCGATAGTCCGCATCAATAGTTCCTGGTGTGTTCAGGCAAGTAATGCCATGCTTGAGAGCCAATCCACTGCGTGGACGGATCTGTGCCTCGAGTCCTCCTGGCATAGCTATGGCAATGCCTGTAGGGACCAGACAACGTTGCCCCGGCTCCAGCACTAGCGGCTCATGCACAGCAGCATGAAGATCAAAGCCAGCAGCAAGCTCAGACATTTTGCGTGGAAGCTGAATATCCTCATTGCCTGCCAATCTGTTAATTTCTACGTAATGCGGCAAGTTCATTCCTCCTCATTCCCGAGATAGGGGCATCCGATGCGCCTACCATCGCCAGTGCAAATGGCTGTGAGAACACACGGTCCAGCACAGCATGCACATCATCCATCGTTACTCGTTCTATTTTACGAATCATTTCATCCAATGTATAGTGCTTGCCCAGCATCAGTTCATTTTTGCCCAATCGATTCATTCGACTGCCTGTGCTCTCCGAGCTGAGAATCAAGCTACCCTTAAGCTGCTCTTTGCCCTTGCTCAGCTCATCGTTCGTCAAGCCATGGACAGCAACATCTCGCAGCAGTTCATGCGTGAGCTCAAGCACATCCTTCGTCTGCTTAGGAGCAGTTCCCGCATAGATTGTCAGCAGGCCACTGTCTGCGTGAGAGCTATGATAGGAATAGACGGAATAGGCCAGACCTCGCTTCTCGCGAATCTCCTGAAACAGTCGGGAGCTCATACCGCCACCAAGCGCATTATTGAGCAGCACCATAGCATATTGCAGATCATCCCCAATACGATTGCCCGGGAAGGACATACAAATATGATTCTGCTCTGTAGCCTTCTCATGGAACATGAGATCACCGTTAAAGACAGGCTCTAGCAATGCAGGAGATTGTCCATGGTTGTTGAAATGTCCAAAATGGCGCTCCAAGAGCTCAACTACATCATCATTAATATTCCCCGCAAGACTGATTACGGTATTTTCAACTGTATAGTGCTCCTTCATGTAGCTGCGTAAGCTGGAGCTGTCCATTGCATGCAGCCGTTCCTCAGTCCCCAGAATGGGGTAAGCGAGCGGATGCTCCTTGTAGGCTGCTGTAGCCACCAGATCATGCACCAGGTCATCAGGAGTATCCTCATACATGGAGATTTCCTCCAGAATAACGTTTTTCTCCCGGCTGAGCTCCTCCTCATCCAGCTTCGAATGGAAGAACATATCTGATAACATATCAACGGCAATCGGCAAATGCTCATCAAGTACCTTGGCATAATAGCAAGTATATTCTTTAGACGTAAACGCATTGACATTTCCGCCGATGGAATCGAAGCGTTCTGCGATATCCTTGGCAGAATAACGTTCTGTTCCTTTGAAAAGCATATGTTCAATGAAATGGGTTACTCCATTTTGCGGCAGCAGCTCATTTCTGGACCCGGCCTTCACCCAGATCCCGAATGAAACGGAGCGATAGTTCGGAATCTTCTCCAGAACTACCTTTAGCCCATTGCTTAGCTGTATTCGTTCCACGCATAGTCCTCCTAATTAACATAGACTTACCTACTCTGGCATAATTAAAAACAAAATTGCCCGTACAATCCCTTCATCGTAACAGAAAAATACGCATCACTCAACCTGTGTGGATGGTACACGTCTTGAGGAAAGCGTCTCACTGACCGTTCCAAGCGTCAGCCCCTTACTTCTGATGCCCTGAATCATGCCTTTGAGTGCCTGGGAGGAGGAGGAGGTTGGATGCATCAGAATAAGAGCCCCGGGCTCTACTCGTTTGGTGATTTTATTCACGACAGCACCAGGCTCCGGCTTCTTCCAGTCCACTGTATCCAGAGTCCAGAGCACTGTCCTTAGCCCAGCCTCCGCAGCAACCTCTATTGTCTCTTGATCAAAATCACCCGATGGGGGGGCGAACCAGACATTTTTCACCCCTAATGTGTCCTTGAGCAGCTGCTCCGTCTTGGTAATCTCCAGTCTCGCCCGCTCCCGGCTAACTCTGCTCATGGCTGGGTGAGAATAAGCATGATTACTTAGCTCATGTCCTCGCTTCTGAATGGTTTTGGCTAGCTCTGGATTCTTCTTCAGCCAGCTACCATCCAGAAAAAAAGTCGCCTTCACTCCCTCAGCATCCAGCGTATCCAGCATGGGCACAATGAATTCATTACCCCACGCTACATTGATCATGAATGCGACCATCGGCTTGTTCGGATTCCCACGATAGGTTGGGTGCTGTCCGAGCTGTTCAAGCTGGATCTTCGGTGCAACCTCTTTGTAAATATACTTTATTGGCGTGCCAGGGGCTGCCAGTGCCTGTCTGTAAGTCGCCTCTACGTCAACCTCAAGTCCGTTATAGCCCGGGATTGCCTTCCAGATCGGGTCCATACGCGCATCTACGGCCGGCTTGCTTCGTGTCCTCGCCTCGGCCTGGATCTGCTCTAATAATGGTTGCTCCGCTACAGATGCTGCAATGGCGGGTACAGAGTTGCTGTCCTCCACATGTCTATTTCTCATGTCCTGCAGGTAATCGCGTACTCCAGTGAGTTGTCCAACTAGCAGCACGGCTGCTGCGCTGATGACAATGACTGCCGCTTTATTAGACCTCATTCTCATTCATCCTTCCGCTAGCCTTTGTCCCCAATTTATGCAGAGCGGACAAGGTTTATGCCGTCAGGATGAGCATTCATGGCAAAGAAAAAAGAGCCAGAAATCACTCTCTGCCTCTTTGACTTTTATATGTTTTTGGTGAAACGATAACGCTTCTTCTCATGCTGCTTAGGACTTAGCAGGCTCCTCGGCTGTCAGCACAGCTTTACGGGATAGATTCACGCGCCCTTGCTGATCAATCTCGGTCACCTTCACGGTAATAGTATCACCGATCGCTACTACATCCTCAACCTTGCCGACACGCTCAGTAGAGAGCTGTGAAATGTGCACAAGGCCATCCTTACCAGGCAGGATTTCTACAAACGCACCGAACTTCTCGATTCGCTTAACAGTTCCTACATAGATCTCGCCAACAACCACTTCGCGAACAATACCTTCAATGATAGAACGCGCTTTTTCATTCATTTCCTGATTGGAGGAAGCGATGAACACACGGCCATCCTGTTCGATATCGATCTTGACGCCAGTCTCTTCGATGATCTTGTTAATGATCTTACCACCTGCGCCGATTACATCACGGATCTTGTCCGGATTAATGAACATCGTGATAATCTTTGGTGCATATTGTGACAAAGTCGCTCTTGGAGCCTGGATAGCCTCCATCATCTTGCTCAAAATGAACAAGCGGCCTTCCTTCGCCTGGGTCAATGCATCCTGCAAAATGGTACGGTCGATTCCATCGATCTTGATATCCATCTGGATCGCCGTTACTCCTTCAGCAGTACCAGCTACCTTGAAGTCCATATCCCCGAGATGATCCTCCATACCCTGAATATCTGTCAGAATGGAGACATGCTCCTGATCCTTGATCAGACCCATAGCTACACCAGCCACTGGCGCCTTGATCGGCACACCTGCATCCATCATTGCCAGCGTGCTTGCACAAATGCTAGCCTGTGAAGTTGAACCGTTGGATTCAATAACCTCAGATACCAGACGAATCGTGTACGGGAATTCCTCTTCCGAAGGAATAACCTTGGATAGAGCGCGCTCACCAAGAGCACCATGCCCGATCTCACGCCGACCTGGAGCACGAAGCGGACGAGCTTCACCCACGCTGAACGGAGGGAAATTGTAATGATGCATGAAGCGTTTGGTTTCTTCCAGAGAGATCCCGTCCAGAATCTGTACATCTCCCAGAGCACCAAGAGTACATACGCTAAGCGCTTGTGTCTGACCGCGCGTGAACAGACCGGAGCCATGCGTACGCGGAAGCAGACCTGTGTCAGATTCGATTGGACGAATTTCGTCCAGCTTACGACCATCTGGTCTTACCTTATCATGGGTAATCAGACGGCGTACCTCTTCCTTCACAATGTCATAGAGCACTTCATTCACGTCTTTCATGAATTCCGGTGTATCTATGTATTTCTCTTCAAAATGAGCCACAGTCTCCGCATTGATCGCATCAATCGCGTCCTGGCGAGCATGCTTCTCAGCAATGCTTACAGCCTCAACCAGTCGTGCAGCAGCATATTCACGTACTTCCTTGTTAACGGACTCGTCTACCGCATGCAGCTTGACTTCCATTTTTTCCTTACCAGCAATCTTCACAAGCTCTTCAATGGTAGCTACAATATTCTTGATCTCGTCGTGCCCGAACATGATTGCTTCCAGCATCGTCTCTTCAGGAATCTCATTGGCTTCTGCCTCTACCATCATGATAGCGTCCTTCGTACCTGCAACCACAACATACAGATCACTTACGTTCTGCTGTTCAATGGTTGGGTTAATCACGAATTGGCCGTCAATACGTCCTACAGCCACTCCACCAATCGGTCCGTTGAAAGGAACGTCCGAAATACTGAGGGCAGCAGAAGTACCGATCATAGCAGCAATTTGAGGCTCACAGTCCTGATCCACACTCATGACCAGATTTAATACCTGTACATCATTTCGGAAGCCTTCTGGGAACAGTGGACGAATCGGACGGTCTGTCAGCCGGCTGGCCAGAATAGCCTTCTCGCTCGGACGACCCTCTCTTTTAATGAATCCACCAGGTATTTTACCAACAGCATACAGTCTCTCTTCATAGTTCACAGTGAGTGGGAAAAAGTCCAAATCCTTAGGCCCACTGGATGCTGTAACTGTACACAATACCGCTGTGTCACCATATCGAACCATAACTGCTGCATTTGCCTGCTTAGCCAGTCGGCCTGTCTCCAGGACCAGCTTTCTTCCGCCAAGCTGCATCTCAACTTGTTGTTGCATGGGATCCCTCCATTCTTCAAAATAGTTACTTCGGCATAAAACAAGTATTTCCTGCTTCACGCGTATTCATAATGGATGCAAGCCACTCATTTCAAATGTATTGGATTGTATCCATAACTCAAATCATTTATATTAAGAAATCTTCAATGAACATACTGCATTGCAGTGAAAAGCTTGTCCATTTATAAATTCGATCATCTTAAAAAATAACCTGGCTGCTGTCCGCAGTCGCCTCCTAAGGGACAAGCGGTGAACAACCAGGTTGTTTTTTTGGATAGCTTATCTAAAAATTAACGACGCAATCCAAGTCTTTCGATCAACGCGCTGTAACGTTTAACGTCAGTCTTCTTCAAGTAAGCCAAAAGCTTACGACGTTGACCAACCATTTTCAGCAATCCACGACGGGAGTGATGATCTTTCTTGTGCGAACGAAAGTGGCTTTGCAAGTTAACAATGTTCTCCGTAAGGATCGCGATTTGTACCTCTGCAGAACCAGTGTCGGATTCATGAGTTTTGTACTCACCAATCAATTGTTGTTTGCGCTCTTGAGTCAATGCCATTCTGTTCACCTCCTTCATTATAATCGCCATTAGCCTCGTAACCGCCGGTGAGAGCGAGAAACCAAGCCAAGGTTCAGTGTTGCTTGACACAACATAAAACAGTATAGCACACCAGCATGTCCTATGTAAATCATGGAATGCTGTTTTGCATGAATTTACATCTATTCAGCTGAGGAGAGCAATTGGCGTGCTGTGTCCGCATCATGGCCAATCTGAGCCACCAGTTCATCCACAGAAGCAAATTTCCGTTCAGGTCTTATGTAATAGTACAAATCAACCTTCACCTGCTCGCCGTAAATATCCTCCGCAAAGTCAAACAAGTGTACCTCAAAGGAAGGTCGAGTTACTCCATCATGGAAGGTAGGCTTCACGCCCACATTCATTACCCCGCTGTACACCGCGTCCCGTACATGAGCTTTCACAGCATACACGCCCTTGGTCGGCATTACAAATTTATCCTCTAGCTGCAAATTCGCTGTCGGAAAACCAATCGTCCGTCCGCGCTTCTCACCGTCCGCTACGATTCCACGTACTCGGTATGGACGTCCCAGCCAGCTACGTGCTCTTGCAAAGTCTCCGTCCTGAAGTGCACGACGAATACCCGAGCTACTGACCTTCTCTCCATTCAGCTCATAAGGAGGGACCGTCTCAACCTGCATTTCTTGCCCGCCCAACTCACGTAGCAGGGCTTCATTGCCTTCACCGCGATATCCGAAGCGGAAATCAAATCCAACTACGGCCTGCTTGACCTGAAGCGGGAGCAACAATTGCTGTACGAAGTCAGATGGGGATACCTGCGAGAATTCCGGATTGAATTCCACAATATATAGAATATCCACTCCCATGGATTCCAGCACCTCCTGCTTCTCAACAAGTGGCGTAAGGTAGCCTTCGTAATCTCCCTTCTTCATTACTTCCTTCGGATGTGGGTAGAAAGTCATTACGGCAACGGGATATTCATGTTTCTGGCCGAATGCAATCGCATTGCGGATCACACTGGCATGTCCCATATGAAGGCCGTCAAATTGGCCAATAGCCATCACCTGCGGACGTCCCCATGTCTGCAGTAGCTCCGGTAAAATTGGGTACGACAGTGATACGGTTATCATATGATTTCACCTGCAATTCATCTTCGATTTCACGGGAGCCCGTGCATCTATCCATTGCCTGGAAGAAATACCTTCACTGGTGCAATAGCACTCGACGATTCTTCACGCTTGTAGATTCCTAGAAACTGTCCATTCTCCCGATAAAGACGAATCGGTTGATCTGTACTTACAGGAGGATGAACTACAGTGAAGGACAGACGCTGTCCCTGTAATGCTGCTGTCGCCTTGGCTTCCTCAACAGTATGTGAGGCTAAGAAGGATATCGCCTCATCCACAGGAATCAGATATTTATCCAGGGTCCCATCTGCAGCATACTGCTCAATCTGCTCCAGCGTCAAGCAACGATCGAGAGGAATCCCTGCCGACATCGTACGCTGAAGCTCTACCATCGTAGCTGGCAATCCAAGCGCTTGTCCAATGTCTACACATAGGGTTCGGATATAGGTTCCCTTCGAGCATAGTACGCGGAAGGTAATATCCGTAAAGGAGTCATGATGCACACACTCCGTCATTTCGATCTCATGTATAGTTACCTGGCGACTCTTTCGCTCAACGGTCTTTCCCTCACGAGCCAGCTCATACAATCTCTTGCCATCAACCTTAACGGCAGAGTACATTGGCGGCACCTGAGAAATGGTTCCTATGAACTGCTCCAGAACCGCCTTGGCTTCCTCCAAAGTCACATGACTACCATCTGCTTGCTCCAGAACGGTTCCCGTCAGATCTTCCGTATCTGTCGAGATACCAAGGCGTAGCGTGGCTCGATATTCCTTGGGCTGCTCCTGTACATATTCGACGACACGCGTAGCTTTGCCCAAGCACAAGGGCAGTACGCCTGTCACCTGTGGGTCCAGCGTCCCTGTGTGTCCGATACGCTTCATACGCAGCAATCTGCGAGTCTTGGCAACGACGTCATGAGAAGTGAAGCCCGCTGGCTTGTATACAGGTAGTATTCCTTCCCAGTGGCTCATAGCATCTCCTTCGCCTTCATAACAATCTGGTTCATCGCCTGCTCCAGCGAGTCCTCGATACGACAGCCAGCGGCACGTACATGCCCCCCGCCACCGAAGCTCTGAGCCAGAGCCGCAACATCGACATGACCCGCAGAACGAAGACTGACCTTGACAGACTGCTCTTCTACTTTCTTGAATAGAATACCGACTTCCACACCCTCGATATTTAGCGCATAGTTCACAATGCCCTCAAGGTCTTCATTAATAGCACCACAGGCAGCCATCGCTTCCGGCGTTACATAGACCCAAGCAATTTTACCATCATCCGTCATGGACAACGTCTGCAGTGTATTCGTTAGAATCCTGAACTGGGATCGGGTCAGCCGCTCCAGAAGCATTTCTGACAAGCCTGGGCCATCCACTCCGTAAGTCAGCAGCTTCGACGCAATAGCCATAACCTTCGGCGTAGTATTGGAGTAGCGGAATCCGCCTGTATCCGTCAACAGCCCGGTATACATAGCTGTAGCGACGTTAACATCCAGTTCCAGATCAAACTGCTCCAGTAGATCAAACAGGATCTCAGCCGTTGCCGCTGCATCCGTCTTGATGAGGTTCACGACACCATATCCGTTATTGGTCGGATGATGATCGATGTTCAAAATAAGGGCATCCTCCGCAAAATACTGCTCGGTTAGTCCAACCCGTCGGTAATCAGCACAATCGACTGCAATGACCCGGCTATACTTCCGTTCAGGTGGCTGAGCCGACAAATCATGTATTTGATCGGCGTTCCACAAGAAGCGCATTCGCTGCGGAATCGGTCCCTCATTCAGCATTGTGAATTTTTTGCCCAGACATGAGAGAAGCCAGCCCACCGTTAAGGTGGAGCTGACTGCATCTCCGTCAGGCTGTACATGCGACACGATCAGGTAATCATCATGCTCCATCAGAAATTCCTTTCCTAGTTGAAGCGCCTGTTCATAAGTGTGCATCGCCGTCTCCTTTACATTCAGTTCAAGATTGTTCTTCTTTCTCGATATCACTCAGCAGTCTCTCAATGCGGCTGCCGTAGGCGATGGACTCGTCGATCTTGAAGATCAGCTCAGGCACATGACGAAGGCGGATACGTTTACCTACCTCCGAGCGAAGAAATCCGCTTGCCTTCTCGAGCCCCTTCAGAGACCCCTGCTTCTGTTCCTCATCACCCAACACACTCAGATATACTTTGGCCTGTGACAAATCGTTGGTTACCTCTACACCGGTTACTGTAATAAAGCCGATGCGTGGGTCCTTTAGTTCCGACTGAATTAAAAGACTCAGTTCCTTTTTGATTTGTTCACTGACTCGTCCCGTACGTATTTTAGCCATGGATGTTCTACCTTTCTGCCCTTAGCGCTCCACGGTCTCCATGACGAAGGCTTCAATAACATCCAGTTCCTTCACATCATTGTAGCCGTCCAGAGTAATACCGCACTCGTAGCCTTGTGCAACTTCCTTGGCATCATCCTTGTAGCGTTTCAAGGAATCAATCTTGCCTTCGAAAATTACAATGCCGTCACGGATGAGACGCGCTTCTGCCGAGCGAGTAATTTTACCGGAGGTCACCATACAACCAGCAATCGTACCGACCTTGGTAACTTTAAATGTACTTCTTACTTCAGCATGCCCGATAATATTTTCTTTATAGATTGGATCAAGCATTCCCTTCATGGCCTGCTCAATCTCTTCAATTACATTATAGATAACGCGATGCAGACGGATATCTACCTTCTCAGACTCAGCTGTAGCTTTCGCCTGATTATCCGGACGGACGTTGAAGCCGATAACGATCGCATTCGAAGCCGCCGCTAGAATAATATCCGATTCATTGATAGCACCCACGCCATTATGAATAATCTTGACGCGAACACCTTCCACTTCGATCTTGTTCAAGGAGCCCTTAAGCGCCTCAACCGAGCCCTGCACGTCACCCTTAATAATGACGTTCAGATCCTTCATCTCGCCGTCCTTAATGTGCTGGAACAGGTCATCCAGGGTAACCCGAGTGTTGCTGCCCAGCTCGGACTGACGATGAGTAATAGCACGTCTGTCAGCGATCGCACGAGCTTTGCGCTCATCCTCGAACACCATGAACGGATCACCAGCCAGAGGCACCTCTGTCAGACCTGTAATTTCTACAGGCGTAGACGGCCCGGCTTCCTTCAGACGACGACCCTTGTCGTTCACCATCGCACGCACACGACCGAAGCAGTTACCAGCTACGAACGCATCCCCGACTTTCAGCGTACCGTTCTGCACCAAGATTCGCGCTACAGAACCGCGACCTTTGTCCAGCTCGGCTTCAATAATCGTACCACGAGCACGCTTGTTAGGGTTAGCCTTGTATTCATTGACCTCGGCTACCAGCAGGATCATCTCAAGCAGATCCTCCAGCCCCATGCGCTGCTTGGCAGACACGTTCACGAAGATCGTATCACCGCCCCACTCTTCAGGTACCAATTCATATTCAGTCAGCTCTTGCTTGACTTTATCCGGATTCGCATCCGGCTTGTCAATCTTGTTGACAGCCACAATGATCGGAAGACCTGCAGCCTTGGCGTGATTGATCGCCTCAACAGTTTGCGGCATGACACCGTCATCCGCTGCCACGACTATGATCGTCATGTCCGTTACTTGTGCACCACGGGCACGCATCGCTGTAAAGGCTTCGTGACCAGGCGTATCCAGGAAGGTGATCTTCTTGCTGTTGATCTCAACCTGGTAAGCACCAATATGCTGGGTGATCCCGCCAGCTTCTCCGCCAGTTACGTTCGTAGAACGAATCGCATCAAGCAAAGTCGTCTTACCATGGTCAACGTGACCCATAATGGTAACAACGGGTGGACGTGTAACCAGATTAGCTTCATCGTCAACCTCTTCTACAGTCTCGAAGCGGTCTTCTTCAACCGGAATCTTCACTTCAACCTCAACACCGAAATCGCCGGCAAGCAGCAAAATGGTGTCCATGTCAAGCTCTTGGTTGATTGTCGCCATTGTACCAAGGGTAATGAGCTTCTTGATTACCTCGGATGCATCCTTGTGGAGCAGCTTAGCAGTCTCGCCTACAGTCATCTCTCCACGCACAATAATCTTCTTAGGCGTGTTGTCGATCTTCTCGCGGCGCTCTTGCTGTTGGCCTCCACGACCTCGGTTATTGAACTTACCGCCTCGGTTATTGCCACCTTTGTTGCCACCACGGCTGTTGTTACGGTTGCCGCCCTGACGGTTGTCATCAAAACGGTTCTGTCCCGGACGGCCGCCACCGCTATTGTTGTTGCTGCGGTTGCCGCCACGATTATTGCCGCCTCCGCTTGAATTACTGCCCGAACCACTGCGTTCGGCTGTTCTTACTGGAGCTCCACCATCACGTTGTCCACCTTGCCCACCTTGTGGACGGCTATTAGCTGTGGCTGTACCTGCAGGGCGGTTGCCGCCTTGCGGACGAGGGGAGGATCCTGTATTACCTTGACTACCTTGGCGCGGTGCGCCACTGCGATTTGCATTCGACTGACTGCCTTGACTGCGGGAAGCACTTCTTTGACTTGAGTTTTGGTTTGAGTTTTGGTTTGGTTTATTATTCATACTTACCTGCTTTTCCTGTTGATTTTTGGACTGCTCTGTTTTCTGGGAACTGATCTGGGCAGCTCCGCTGTCACCAGGCTTCGCAGCACTGGATTTAATATCCTTGAAGAACTTTTCAACCTTGCTAACCGAATCGTTCTCCATTACACTCATGTGATTGTTAACGGGAATGTCCAGCCTTTTAAGGATGGTAATAATTTCTTTGCTGCTCATATTCAACGATTTGGCATATTCGTATACCCGCAATTTATCTTTGCTTTCCTGTTTACTCAATATACTCCACCTCCGACATGATCCCAGCATGTTTTACGATCAGCTTCGCGAACCCTTGATCCAGAACTGCCAGCACCACCCGTTCAGGCTTGCCGACACTATTCCCCAAGCTTTCCCGGTCAAATCCTATCAGTAGAGGAATGTTGTAAGACCCGCATTTATCACGGAATTTTTTTTGAGTATTCTCTGAAGCATCTTTAGCAAGGATGACCAGCTTGGCTTCGGAAGAGCGGACAGCCTTTAGCACGATTTCATCGCCGGTTGCCAATTGACCTGCCCTCATCGCGAGCCCTATATTAGACAGTGCTTTATTCATCATCATCAGCCCTGTGTTGTGCCGCTAGGAATTCTTCCTCGGCGGCAGCGAAATCACGAGCAAGCTGTTCGTGAATTTCCGGTTGTACTTGATGTTTGAGCGCCCGGTCCAGCGCTTTATTCTTCTGAGCCAGCTTAAAGCAAGCAGCCTTGCCGCACAAGTAGGCTCCGCGGCCTGATTTTTTTCCGGTCAGATCAATCAGCACCTCATCTTCAGGGGTCTTGACGATGCGGATCAGCTGCTTTTTAGGCATCATTTCCTGACAAGCCACGCACTTGCGCAGTGGTATTTTTCTCTGTTTCATGACCACACCCCCTCTAATTGCCACTAATCGACGGATACGGAATCCTGATGCATTTCTCCATCGGATGTTCTCGGTCTGCCGAATTCCTCTTCCGCCTGCGTCTCACTCTTAATATCGATCTTCCATCCAGTGAGCTTGGCAGCCAGACGGGCATTTTGTCCTTTGATACCGATCGCAAGGGAGAGCTGATAATCCGGTACGATTACTCGTGCCATCTTCTCTTCTTCAAACACCTGTACTTCCAGTACCTTGGATGGGCTGAGTGCATTTGCCACATATTCATCCACATTATCAGAGAAGCGCACAATGTCAATCTTCTCACCACGCAGCTCGTTCACGATAGTCTGGACACGAGTCCCTCTCGGGCCGACACAGGAGCCAACCGGATCGACTTCTGTATTTCTCGAATACACAGCAATTTTGGAGCGGAAGCCTGCTTCACGCGCAACGGAGCGAATCTCAACGACACCATCAAAGATCTCAGGCACCTCCAGCTCGAACAGGCGTTTGAGGAGGCCTGGATGCGAGCGAGACAGCATAATTTGCGGCCCCTTGGTGGTGTTCTCTACCTTAGTAATGTAAGCCTTGATTCGATCCAGATGATTGAACTTCTCGTTCGGCATGAGCTCGCCCAGCGGAAGCACAGCTTCTACCTTACCCAGATCCACATAAATATTACGCAGATCCTGACGCTGCACCGTTCCAGTAACGATGTCCTCTTCTTTGTCTACGAAGGCATTGTAGATCAGACCACGCTCAGCTTCACGAATGCGCTGTGTGACAACCTGCTTGGCCGTCTGTGCTGCGATGCGTCCGAAATCACGCGGTGTAACTTCGATCTCTGCAATATCCTCCAGTTGGAAATGTGGGTTGATTTCGCGGGCAGCTGGCAAAGAAATCTCCGTACGCGGGTCCAGCACCTCTTCCACAATCAACTTGCGGGCATACACCTTAATTACCCCAGTGTTACGGTTCATATCAACACGCACATTCTGAGCCGTATTAAAATTACGCTTGTAGCTGGAGATCAAAGCGGCCTCAATCGCCTCGAACAGAACATCCTTACTGATGCCCTTCTCTCTCTCCAATTCATTCATTGCTTCAATAAAATCCATACTCATGGACTTGTTTCTCCCCCTTTCATATCATGGCGCCCTGCTATGAGAAAGCTTGCTGATACATCAAGGCCGCCTCTCACCGCAGGACTAAACAGTCATTCGTGTGTGTGTCAAGCATTAAAATATGATCGCCAGTCTCGCTCCCGCTACCTTGGCATATGGCAATGTATACGTTTTGTTACCTATTTGAACCGTCAGCTCATCGTTCTCAAAGGAAACCAGCTTGCCTTCGAATTCCTTGAGACCGCTTATTGGTTCGTAGGTGGTCACAAACACATTTTTCCCAACGGCCTTGGCTACGTCCTGTGCCTTCTTCAGCGGACGCTCAGCTCCAGGAGAAGATACCTCCAGGAAATAAGCATCAGAGACCGGATCATTCTCATCCAGCTTCTGACTGAGAAATTCACTGATCATACTGCAATCGTCCAGATCAATACCGCCATCCTTGTCAACGAAGACACGCAAAAACCAGTTGCTTCCTTCCTTGACATATTCGACATCGACCAGTTCGAAGCCATGCTCAAGTAAATAAGGTTGGACCATTTCTTCCACGATAGATTTGATCTTTGGTGTGCTCAAAGATTATAACCTCCAAGAGTATCGTTTCCAGTTCGCCCGCTATGGTACATAGACCAAGCAAGCTGAACTCAAGTGATGTTGTCGGCGTTTACAGCCAACGGGCTGCCTTTTTATGGCGTAGTATATGAAGTTATCCAGAGAAGCAATCCAAGTAGATCAGATTACTTGTCGGGCAGCTTTCGTTAGTTACAGGGCATAGGACATGAGAAAATCATCAATTTCGGGCGAATTTCTTCTGTAGCAAATATGAAAGAGTGGGTTTCCCCACTCTTTTAGCAACGAGCCTATATCCGTAATTACCAAAAAAATTATACCATACCATCATGTAAGTGACAAGTGCCGGGACTTGACTGAATCCGTATCCCGCAGCAACACATTGACTGCTAGAACAGTGACAATTGATTGCTTTCAGGGAGTCCACGGAAGCAGCCCATTTGAGACAGCAATTCAATAATCGTCTTACTTGCCTTGGATTTCTGCTGGAAGTCCTCAACGGACAAGAATTCTCCCTGCTCGCGAGCTGCGGCAATGTTACGTGCGGCATTCTCACCAATCCCCTGCAAGGCACCGAATGGAGGAATCAATGCATCGCCATCTACCTTAAAGCGTGTCGCCTCGGAACGGTACAGATCAATCGACTTGAAGCTGAAGCCGCGGGCAGTCATTTCGAGTGCCATCTCAAGGATTGGCAGCATGTTTTTCTCCTTCGGCGGCGCCTGGAAGCCTAGCTGCTCAATCTCCACAATTTTACGATAAATGGCCTCATAGCCCTGACAGCAAAGCTCAATATCGAAATCTGCGGCACGAACAGAGAAATATGTCGCATAATATTCGATCGGGTGATATAGCTTGAAGAAGGCTGTACGTACGGCAGAGATAACATAAGCCGCGGCGTGCGCCTTCGGGAACATGTACTGGATTTTCAAGCAGGAATCAATGTACCATTGCGGCACCTTGCATTTCTTCATCTCCTCGATCCACTCTGGCGGCAGCCCCTTACCCTTACGAACACTTTCGGTAATTTTGAAGGCAAGGCTGGCATCCATGCCCGCTTTATAGATCAGGAACAGCATGATATCATCACGACACCCGATGACTGTCTTGATGTTACAGGTTCCATTTTTGATCAGATCCTGCGCATTCCCCAACCATACGCCCGTACCGTGAGACAATCCCGAAATCTGTAGCAAATCCGCAAAGGATGACGGCTGTGATTCCACGAGCATCTGCCTTACGAACTTTGTTCCCATCTCCGGTACCCCGTAAGTGGCCACTGGGGTTCGAATCTGTTCGGAAGTAACACCCAGCGCCTCTGTGGAGTTGAACATGCTCATGACCTTTGGATCATTCATCGGAATACTAGTGGGATCAACACCCGTCAGATCTTGCAGCATTCTCATCATGGTCGGATCATCGTGGCCCAGAATATCGAGCTTCAGCAGGTTCGCATCGAAAGCGTGATAATCAAAGTGTGTCGTCTTCCATTCAGCATTCGTATCATCGGCCGGGAATTGAACCGGAGTAATGTCCTCAACTTCCATATAGTCAGGAACAACCACGATCCCGCCCGGGTGCTGCCCGGTGCTCCGCTTAACCCCTGTACAGCCAGAAGCAAGACGGTTCAGCTCGGCCCCGCGCCATCTTTGGTTATGCTCTTCTTCGTATTTCTTGGCGAAGCCGAAGGCAGTCTTCTCCGCTACCGTACCGATCGTTCCTGCCCGAAATACACTTTTTTCCCCGAACAGCTCCTTCGTATAGTTGTGAGCCGTCGGCTGATACTCACCGGAGAAGTTCAAGTCGATATCGGGAACCTTGTCCCCCTTGAAGCCCAGGAAGGTCTCGAACGGAATATCCTGCCCTTCTCCCTTCAGTCTGCCCCCACAGTGCGGGCAATCCTTGTCCGGGAGATCGAAGCCGCTCGGGATACTTCCGTCGAGGAACCACTCACTGTATTTACATTCCGAATTGACACAAATGTAATGCGCCGGAAGCGGGTTAACCTCTGAAATACCGAGGAAGGTCGCAACGACAGAGGAGCCAACCGAGCCCCGTGAGCCTACCAGATATCCATCCTGATTCGATTTCTTAACGAGACGCTCAGAAATAAGATAGTTGGCAGAGAAGCCGTATTTGATGATGGGCTCCAGCTCCTTCTCCAGGCGAGCCACCACTACTTCAGGCAGATCCTCTCCATATATGGACTTGGCTGTTTCATAGCAAGTATTTCGAATTTCCTCATCTGCTCCCTCCAGAACTGGAGTGAACAGCTCATCCGGGAACAGCTTCAGCGATTCAAAACGATCCGCGAGATCATTTGTGTTGGTAACAACGACTTCGAGCGCCTTCTCTTTCCCCAAAAACTCAAACTCTGCCAGCATTTCTTCGGTGGTCCGCAGATGGGCATCTGGTTTGCGCATTCCTTTAAGTGGACTGAAGCCCGTGATCCCATGAATGGTAATATCCCGGTACAGCTTATCCCTTGTCTCCAGGTAATGCACATTGCCCGTAGCAATAACTGGCTTGCCTAGTCGATCTCCGATATCACAGACTTTGCGAATAGCTATTTTCAGCGCTTCGGGATCACTCACCAGCTGCTTCTCCACCAGGTGCATGTACATCGTAAGAGGTTGAATCTCCAGCACATCATAGAAGGCCGCTACCTCCTCAGCCTCTTCCACCGACTTGTTCAGCACCGCCTCGAAGAATTCACCCTTCTCGCAGCCAGAGATGATAAGAAGACCTTCACGCATCTCTGTCAGCTTGGACTTGGGAATGCACGGCACGCGCTTGAAGTATTCTGTGTGAGACATGGAGACCAGCTTGTACAGGTTTTTCTTCCCGACAGGGTTGAGCGCATAGATGCAGCAGTGGAATGGACGTGCAGTTGACAGATCCTTGCCGACATAGTCGTTCAGTCTGTCCAGCATGGTCATTCCCTTCAATTGTGCCGCATCATTCAGGAGTCCATTCAATACTCCACCGAGCGCAAGCGTATCATCAATGGCCCGGTGGTGGCTCTCCAGCGCTACTTTATATTTATCTGATAAAGTGTTCAGCCTGTGATTCTTCATCGTTGGAAAGAGCATCCGTGCCAGCTCCAAAGTATCCAGCACCGGGTTTTGCAGCTCCGGCAGCCCCATCTGCTTCAGGGTAGCCTGGATAAAGCCGATATCAAAGCGGGCATTATGAGCAACAAGCACTCCATCCCCCACGAATTCGACAAATTCTCTCATGACAGGCTCAACATCCGGAGCATCCTTCACCATCTCATCATTAATATTGGTCAACTGCTGAATATTGTAGGGAATTCGTTCATGCGGATTGACAAAGGTAGCATAACGGTCAATTTCCTTGCCCTCCTGCATTTTTACAGCAGCAATCTCAATAATCTTGTTCTGGGTTACGGATAATCCCGTCGTCTCAATATCAAATACGACAAAGGTAGCCGTCTTCAGCTCCAGTGGTACGGCCTGCATGACGACCTCTACGGCATCATTGACGACGTTGGCCTCTACCCCGTATATCATTTTAATATCATTTTTTTTGGCTGCCTTGGCAGCTTCCGGGTAACACTGCACGCCACCGTGATCCGTCACGGCAATCGCCTTATGTCCCCACTTGGCTGCAGTCTTCACATACGTATCTATTGAGGTTACCGCATCCATCGTGCTCATCTTCGTATGCAGATGGAATTCCACCCGCTTAACGGGAGCGTTATCCTTGCGTGAAGGCGGAGCCTGTACCTCGACCAGATCAGAAGGTATCATCGCGAGCTCTGGCACCTGCATGAAGCGATCATATTCGACGCGACCTCGCACCTTGACCCATTTACCGTTGGCCAATAGGCTAAGTATCTTGAGATCCTCTTTGGTCTTGGCGAACATCTTCATCTGCAAGGAATCAGTAAAGTCGGTCAGGTAGAAGGTGAACAGCGTGCTGCCGTTTCTTAGCTCTTTGCGATCCAGACCGAAGATTGTCCCCTGCAGGGTCACCTTCTTCTCCTCATCCTGAATCTCTTGCATGGGAACGGCCGGCTCCTTGATATCATAGCCGAACTGAAGTCGAACATCGCCTTCGTCCTCATCTGCCGGTGGCATTTCCGACTCAATGCTCTCCATCATGGCTTGGATGACTTCCCGTTCCTCTTCAAGCTTCTTCTGCTGGAATTCTTCCAAGGCTGCCTGATCTGTCTCTCCCGCCTGGATTTTAATACGCAGCGGAACATGGAAATACTGATTGTAGAAGCGGATGATCGCCTGATCAATCTGCTTCTTGCGGGCAAGCTCCAGTGACATGGCATCTGTCATGTTCAAGGTCAATAGCCCCTCATCCCATTCTTGCCCTGCTCTCGTTAGCCACCCATTCACAGAAGGAATCTCTCTATGCACCCACTCCAGGAACAATCTCCAGTACTCTTGAACGATCACTTCATGCCCAACAGCCTCTGCATACTGGAACCCGAAGGTGATCTTCGCGATATGCTGCAGCTTCTCTTGTATCCGCAGGCAGAAGGTTCGATATACTTGGGCAGGTACAAGCGTCTCCTTGTGCAGAATAATATGCCATTCTTTATTCGCCTTGCTGATCTCTACCCGCTCAATTCGTCCATCCAGAAAATAGGGATCAACGACAGCCGCCGGCATCTCAGCCTGCTTCATCAATAATTCCAGCCTATGTCTCTTATCTTCAGTTCCGCTCATGCTTTCCCCTCCTGGAACTTTGAAATCTCCTGTTCTCTCACATCATTATATCAGGATATCAAGATTAGTTGATTGAACAATACTACGCTTATATGAAGGAGCTATACGAAAAGGATGCTTATACATAACGACGCTTATACTTAACAGCACTTGTATGAACGCCCATGTAAAAAGCTTCTGTGCGTCACTGCTCTGCAACAGAAGCTTCTTATATACTCTATTCATACCGTATCGAATACGGTGGTGGTGAATGATCATTCACCTTAACCCATACCTATCCCCACAAAGCAATTGCTGCTTCGAGCTATTAATAGGCTCTAGCGAACACTACAGTATGCGCCGCAGGCTTGCCACAGCACAGACATGTCTCCTTCACCACTGCAGGCTTGAATGGAATATTACGGCTGGTTGCTCCCGTAACTTCCTTCACTTGGTCCTCACAAGTCTCAGAACCACACCAGCCTGCCAATGTGAAGCCACGTTTTTCTTCCATTAAGGCTTTCATTTCATCCAAGGTGTCAACGTCATAGAAATGCTCATTCATGAAACCTTTGGCCCGTTCAAACATCTCACGCTGCACTTGCTCCAGCATAGCTTGAACTTCCTCAACCAGCCTTGCTTGCTCAATGACCTTCTTCTCTCCGCTGATGCGGGATACGAGTACACAGACGCCATTCTCCATGTCACGTGGTCCAAGCTCAAGACGTACAGGTACTCCGCGCATTTCATATTCGTTGAATTTCCAGCCTGGGCTTACATCGGACCGATCGTCAACCTTAACCCGAATACCAGCCTTCTTCAAATCCTCGAACAGCTCATCGGTACGAGCGAGGACAGCATCCCGTGTCTTTGGTGGGCCGATTGGAATCATCACGACCTGCGTAGGAGCTACCTTCGGTGGAAGGGCTAGACCACGGTCGTCACCATGCACCATAATCATGGAGCCAATGAGACGTGTGCTTGTTCCCCAGGACGTCGTATGCGCATATTCCAGATTATTGTCCCGGCTCAAATACTTGATATCGAACGCTACCGCAAATTTTGTTCCGAGATAGTGGGAGGTTCCCGCTTGTACTGCGCGTCCGTCTCTCATCATCGCTTCCAACGAGAAGGTATCCACAGCACCAGCAAACCGCTCTGAAGGAGTCTTCTGCCCTGTAATAACAGGAATCGCAAGTACTTCCTCAATCACTTCGCGATAGACCTCCAGCATCTTCATGGTCTCTTCGCGAGCTTCCTCTTCATTCTCATGAGCGGTGTGACCTTCCTGCCACAAGAATTCGCTCGTGCGCAAGAATGGAAGTGTTCTCTTCTCCCATCGAACTACGTTTGCCCATTGGTTTATGAGTACTGGCAGGTCACGGTATGACTGAATCCACTTGGAATACATGTGTCCGATCATCGTCTCTGAGGTAGGACGAATCGCAAGTCGCTCTTCGAGCTTCTCTCCGCCTGCCTCCGTTACCCATGGCAGCTCTGGATTGAAGCCTTCCACGTGCTCCTTTTCTTTCTGGAAGAAGCTCTCTGGAATGAACATTGGGAAATAAGCATTACGATGACCTGTTGCCTTAAAACGCTCGTCCATCGCATCCTTGATATGCTCCCAGATCTCGAATCCGTCCGGACGGAACACAATACAGCCACGAACTGGGGAATAGTCCATTAGTTCAGCTTTTTTGATGACATCAATGTACCAGCGGGAGAAGTCTTCTCCCTGTGGTGTTATTTCGGATACAAACTGTTTATCTTTTGACATTAGAAAAGCGTCCTCCCGTACCGTCTACAAGCATTCTAGCCTGCATACGACCATTAATTAACCGCTGATCAAGCGTAATATATCGTTATAAGTTACCGCAAGCATAAGCAGGAACAGCATCGCAAATCCAACGAAATGCACCATGCCCTCACGGCTAGGATCAATAGGCTTGCCACGAACGGCTTCAATCCCGAGGAAGATCAGTCTGCTACCATCAAGCGCTGGAATTGGCAGTAGGTTGAAGATACCGAGATTAATGCTGATCATAGCTGTCCAATACATCATCTGCACGAGTCCTGACTTTGCCACCTGACCTGTAACCTCAATTGTTCTGACGGGGCCACCAATGTCATCAAGTGCAAAATTCTGAACGAGCTGCTGCAATCCACGGAAGATTAGCATGGATGTATCTACTGTGTACTGTCCTGACAGCTTCAATGTCTCACCGATCCCTGCACTCCGAGTCGGCAATTCCAGACTAATCCCCACCTTGCCGCCTTCCTGGCCAGGCATCGCTCTCGGAACTACAGTGATATCCATCGGCTTATCCTCACGCTTAATCTGCCAGCTCATTGGTACATCCTGTGAACCAGAGATCAGTTCAATGGCTTTTTGCTGGTCCGCTCCAACAGGGGTACCATTGATCTCATTGATGATATCACCCTTCTGCAATCCAGCCTGCTCGGCTGGTGAGCCTGCAGTGATCTCTCCTATTTTTATGTAGGTTGGGTTATCAATTTGAACACCGTTGACCTGAATGTAGATAGCAAATAAAAAAAAGGCCAACACAAAATTCATCAAAGGTCCAGCAAAAATAGCCAAGGCACGTTGTCCGACCGTCTTACTGCCGTACTGTCGATCTCTCGGAGCAATCTGTATCTCACGGCCTTTGCTCACAATGATCGCCTGGGGGTGGACAGAATAGGTCATCGTTTCACCGTCTGCGAGCAGTGTAATCGTGAGTGCATCCTCCAGATCGATATGCTGTACCTCGCCCTGGATGACATTCTTCTGCTTGTCCAGATCGTCAGTGAACATTCTCTTAACCAATCCGTCAGTCAATCTAACATTAATGGTCTGACCGGGCTCGATCTGAATCAAATCCGGGTCTTCCCCGGCCATTCTAGCGAAGCCTCCAAACGGTAACAGGCGAAAAGTGAACTGAGTTTCATTCTTCTTATATGAAAACATCTTGGGCCCAAAGCCAATAGCAAACTCACGGACCAAAATGCCAGCACGCTTTGCAAAGTAGTAATGACCCCATTCATGTACCGCAACAACTAGAAAAAACATGAAGAAAATATAGATCACGATCTTAATAGTCTCCAACTGGTCGACACCTCCTTATACTATAATATGCATGTTCTAGGATAACATTATTCTTTTATAATACCAAGAGTTTTTGATGGTTGGCAAATGGTTCATACTCTCAGCGGATTCTCAATCTACTCTACGAAAATCATGCTATAAGCTTAAAAAAACGAGACTGCAGATCAGCCATGAATCATAGCCTATACAGTCTCGTATTAATCGATCTAACGCAGCTCGTTCATCTCTGAGGAGCTCATTGGCTTACTAGCGTGGCTACAGGTCTATAGCACCGACGCAGCCTTGCGAGCTTCCTGATCCGCCCATTCAATAGCTTCCAGGTCAGGCTGCCTCACCGGCTGATGCTGGCTGACGATTCGCTCAATAATCTCTTCGATCCGGAGGAAAGGAATCTCTCCCTTCAAGAAGCGGGCTACCGCCACTTCATTGGCTGCATTAAATGCTGTAGCCGCCGTGCCACCAGCCTTGCCGCATTCAAAAGCCAAGCGTAATGCCGGATAACGCTCATAATCCATCTCGCTAAAATGCAACTTCCCTACCTGCGCAAGCGACAATGGCTTGGCGGGAGAAGGCATCCGGTCAGGATAGGTCAGTGCATATTGGATCGGGACCCGCATATCCGGATTCCCTAACTGAGCAATCATGCTAGTATCAACGAACTCTACATAGGAATGGATAATACTCTCTGGATGAAGCAGCACATGAATGCGATCATAGTCGATTCCGAACAGCCAATGGGCCTCAATGACCTCAAGGCCTTTGTTCACCATGGTAGCTGAATCAATCGTTATCTTCGCTCCCATGGACCAGTTCGGATGCTTGAGCGCATCCTCCACGCTCACACGCTCTAGCTCGGCACGACTGAGATGGCGAAAGGATCCCCCCGAGGCCGTCAACGTAATGTGGGACACGCGATTCAGATCCTCACCATTCAAGCACTGAAAGATCGCAGAATGCTCACTATCAACAGGCAATAGCGCTACACCTTTCTGACGAGCTCGCTGCGTAACGATGTGTCCAGCCGTCACCAACGTCTCCTTGTTAGCTAGTCCGATATGCTTGCCTGCCTCGATCGCCGCAAGTGTAGAGCGCAGGCCCACGCTTCCCATCACCGCCGTTACGACGAGCTCAGCATCGGTTCCTGCAGCTACCTCAACTAACCCCTCGTCTCCCCAGTAAACTGCTATGTCTTCTGGAAGCTGCTGTCTCACTTGTTCGGCTAGCTTCTGAGTAGCGACGGATACTTTTTTCGGCCGAAAGCGCAGTGCCTGCTCCAGTAGCAACTCTACATTCTGGCCAGCTGCCAGACCTTCAATCTGATAGGCTTCAGGATGCATAGCCACCACATCCAACGTCTGTGTACCAATAGAGCCGGTGGAACCAAGTAATGAAATCCTCTTCATCATGCACCTTCCTCACGATAACTCATAAACCTTCCTGCCTCTCTCAAAAAGGGAGCAGAAACATATGTATGAAAGGAAATACTACAATCCAGCTGTCACAACGGTCCAGAATACCTCCATGACCTGGCAGTAATCGACCTGAATCCTTGATATCATAGGCCCGTTTGTAAGCAGACTGAATCAAATCTCCTAATTGTCCAACGAGGGAGCAGGCCAAGCCAATGACAATCGCATGTCCCACTGTAAGAAGCCCACCCGAGAACCAGGAAAATACTACAGCTATGACGACAGCAAGTATAATCCCTCCCACAGAGCCTTCAATTGTCTTATTCGGACTGATGGAAGGCCATAGCTTCGTACGACCGAACGCCTTTCCTGCAAAATAAGCTCCTGCATCACTGGACCATATACTGGCCAACAGCAATATGGTCCAAAATAATCCATATGCCATATGTCTTGAATCCGCAATCGCAGAAAAGCCAACCCCCACATAAACAGTACCCAGAAACAGTAATGCTGCTGTATTGATGTTCACCCTATTTTTGGACAGTACCGTAATGACCAGAAATAAAGTCAACCATATCCACAGCATACTGGACAATTCCAGAGGTGGTTGTACTTGTAGAGGCTCATATGGAAATACCAATAGCAGAACTCCTACATAGCTCAGAAGAGCTTCTATGCTAAATGAAGGGACCTTGATCATACGAATGAATTCATGTATGCCAATCAAGGCCATAGCAAGAATCAGGATATGATAGGGTAGCCCTCCCAGATAGACCATCATAAAAAACAGGGCACCTGCTATAATGCCTGTCAGCAATCGCTGCTTCAACGGCTTCAACCTCCATTACTTCAGGCCGCCGTATCTCCGTGTCCTGCGTTGATACTCAGCCACTGCTTCGTATAAATGCTCCTTGGTAAAATCGGGCCAATAGATATCTGTGAACCAAAGCTCACTGTACGCCAGCTGCCAGAGCATAAAGTTGCTCAGTCTGAGCTCCCCACTTGTACGGATCAGCAGATCCGGATCAGGCATTCCATTCGTAAGCAAGGATTGATCGATCAATTCTGACGTAATATCCTCAGCCTTCAGACGGCCCGCTTCAACCTCACGTCCGAGCGTTTTCATGCATTCCGTTATTTCCATACGACTCCCATAATTCAGGGCAAAATTAAGCACAAGTCCTGTATTATGCTCCGTCCGCCGGATCGCCTCCAATAATGGTTCCCGTGTATACGAGGGTAAATACTCCTCATGCCCCATCATACGTACTTGAACATTATTTTCGATCAGTTCATCTAGCTCAATCGCTAGAAATTCCTGTGGAAGCCGCATCAGAAAATCGACTTCTTCTTTGGGGCGCGTCCAGTTCTCCGTTGAGAAGGCATACATCGTCAAATACCGGATACCGAGATCACTTGCGGCGATTGTCGCACGCTTTACAGCTTTCATACCGTTCTGGTGTCCTACCGTGCGTGGCATACCGATTCTCTTAGCCCATCTGCCGTTCCCATCCATGATTATGGCAACATGCTGCGGAATATTATCGTTTGAAATGGTCGGTGTCTGCTCTTTATGTCCCCCGCTCCACCAGGACCGAACCCGTTTGATCATGCTAATCCTCCAACATTCTCCCCGAAATGAATCATGGCCCATAAAGAGACAAACCCCACCTTGACGGAGGGGTCCGAGGTCTCTCACTTATACTTCCATGATTTCTTTTTCTTTCGCAGCGAGTACTTTATCTACCTCTGCAATGAATTTATCTGTTGCTTTCTGAATATCATCCTGATGGCGACGAGACTCATCCTCAGAAATATCTGTCTTCTCCAGCTTTTTGATATCATCATTAGCATCACGACGAATATTACGCACAGCAACTTTGGCTTCTTCACCGAACTTCTTCGTCATCTTCACGAGCTCCACACGGCGCTCTTCCGTTAACGCTGGGATGCTCAGACGAATCTGGTTACCGTCATTTGACGGAGTCAGACCAAGATCCGATTTCTGAATAGCACGCTCGATGTCAGCCAGCGAGGACTTATCCCAAGGCTGAATCATGAGTGTACGAGAATCTGGCGTGTTAATGTTCGCCAACTGGTTCACTGGTGTCGGCGCTCCATAATATTCTACCTGAATCCGATCGAGAAGACTAGGGGTCGCTCGACCTGCACGCAGTGTTGCCAGGTCCCGTTTGAGTGCCTGGATCGCTTTATCCATGCGCTCCTCTGCGTTCTTTTTAATCGCTTGTGGCATTAGTCTACACTCCCTTTTACAATTGTACCGATTTTCTCGCCAAGCACAACACGTTTGATGTTGCCTTGCTCCGTGATCGCGAACACGATCAACGGGATATTATTATCCATGCAGAGGGATGAAGCTGTAGAGTCCATTACGCCCAGATTCTTGTTCAGAACATCCAGGTAGGTCAGCTGCTCATACTTCTCAGCGGTGCTATCCTTGAATGGATCTGCTGAGTATACTCCGTCCACTTTGTTCTTGGCCATTAGAATAACTTCAGCTTCAATTTCAGCCGCACGAAGAGCTGCAGTCGTATCTGTAGAGAAGAATGGGTTACCTGTACCTGCCGCAAAAATAACTACTCTGCCCTTCTCCAAATGGCGAATCGCTCTGCGCCGTATGTATGGCTCAGCAATTTGTTGCATGGCAATGGAGGTCTGTACGCGAGTAGGAACGTCAATCTGCTCCAGGGCATCCTGCAATGCCAGTGAGTTCATGACGGTGGCCAGCATGCCCATATAATCAGCCGTTGCACGGTCAATACCGTTGGCGCTGCCAGCAATCCCCCGCCAAATATTCCCGCCTCCGCACACAATCGCCACCTCTACACCCAACTCTACTACATCTTTAACCTGCTGGGCAATCGACGCAATCGTATCGGCATCAATTCCGTATCCATTTGGACCCGATAATGATTCACCACTAACCTTCAGGACAACACGTTTAAATACTGGACTTTCCAAATGTTCAACCTCCATTGATATTCCATATTTGTTAATGCGCCTGACGAAACAAAAGCTCCTGACGGAGCCTGGCCCCGTCCGGGGACCGAAGGATCGTGCCCGCAGGAAGCTTATGCTGTCAAGGAGCTGTAAGACAGACCACATGTAGTAGTTGTTTTCCTTGCGATTATAGAAGCATTTCAGTTCAGCTGAAATCTTATTCATTCTATAATCTAAAGAAAAGGAACACCGCTGTTGCCGTGTTCCAATTCTGTGTCTAATGTACTATAGTCCCCGAGGGGCTATCATTATTGCTTAACTTGAGACATAACTTCTTCGTAGAAGTTGTCTTCTTTCTTCTCCAGACCTTCGCCCAGCTCATAACGAACAAAACGACGAATGGAGATGTTCTCACCAATCGTGCTGATTTTTTCGTTCAGCAGTGTAGCGATTGTCTTGTCTGGATCTTTAACAAAGGATTGCTCCATCAAGCAGAACTCTTCGTAGTACTTGCTGATGCGGCCTTCCACCATTTTCTCAACGATGTTAGCTGGCTTACCTTCGTTCAGTGCTTGAGCTTTCAGAATTTCCTTCTCTTTCTCAAGCTCTTCTGCGGATACTTCTTCACGACGTACAAAGCGAGGGTTGGAAGCTGCGATATGCATCGCGATGTCGCGCACGAACTCTCTGAATTGGTCTGTCTTCGCTACGAAGTCAGTCTCACAGTTGATTTCTACCAGCACACCAATTCTACCGCCAGCGTGAATGTAAGATTCAACTACACCTTCAGTTGCGATACGGCCAGCTTTGTTCGCTGCTGCTGCCAGACCTTTTTCACGCAGGAATTCGATTGCTTTCGTCAAATCACCGTTTGTTTCTTCGAGTGCTTTTTTGCAATCGAGCATTCCTGCGCCTGTTTTTTCACGAAGTTCTTTTACTGCGCTAGCATTAACTGCCATATTTAATTCCCTCCAAAATTGAATTTAATTCCTTTTGCTTTAACGCAAGGCTGAATTTATTCCTTAAAAAAAGGGTAGTGAAAGGCTTCCACCTACCAACCACCCTTTTCATTTAATTCATGTGTATTAGCAATCCAGGGCTAATTAAGCAGTTGTCTCTTCGCCTTGGTTTGCTTCCATAACAGCGTCAGCCATTTTGCCAGTCAGCAATTTAACTGCACGGATCGCATCGTCGTTACCAGGGATAACGTAGTCGATTTCGTCCGGATCACAGTTCGTATCAACGATACCAACAATTGGGATACCCAATTTGCGTGCTTCTGCAACAGCGATGCGCTCTTTACGAGGATCGATGATGAACAGGGCACTTGGCAGACCCTTCATGTTTTTGATACCGCCCAGGAATTTCTCAAGACGATCTTTCTCTTTGCGGAGAAGGATAACTTCTTTCTTAGGAAGAACTTCGAATGTGCCGTCCTCTTCCCAAGTTTCCAGTTGTTTCAGGCGATCAATACGCTTTTGAATAGTTTGGAAGTTAGTCAATGTTCCACCCAACCAGCGTTGGTTGATGTAGAATTGACCAGCACGAGTAGCTTCTTCTTTTACAGAATCCTGTGCTTGTTTCTTAGTTCCTACAAACAGGATTGTGCCGTTATCAGCTGCGATGCTTTTAACGAAGTTGTAAGCTTCCTCTACCTTTTTCACTGTCTTTTGCAAGTCAATGATGTAAATACCGTTTCTTTCAGTGAAGATATAACGATCCATTTTTGGGTTCCAGCGACGAGTTTGGTGTCCGAAATGAACCCCAGCTTCCAGAAGCTGTTTCATGGAGATTACTGCCATCTTCACGCACCTCCTAAATTTGGTTTTTTAGTGTATCCTCCGTCGACATCATTTTCCACAAAGACTTCCTTGCAGAAGCACCCCTTTGCAAAATTAATCGACGTGTGTTTTTAACACCGTCATTTAATATACCATAATACAAAGCTCCTTGCAACAGCAAAACCGTCCCCTGTCCGATAGTCTTATCGGGAAGGGACGGTCGTGAATTTGGTAATGATGGAATTCAGGCTCTCACCTTTTTCAAGCGTATAGGTACCTGAGCGAATTTTGCGGTTTATTTTCTTGGCATTAGCTGCCTCCATGAAGTCACTGGCACTCTGCACAACCCCTGACTTCTCCAGCTCCTCTGCTACTGCGGTCAGATTCTTGCCTGGGGCAATCCGAAAGGTGACAAGCTGCTTCGCGGCCTTTGCCTGCTGCGGTGCCACTGCCTCCTTAGGTGTATCCACTGCCTTCACTACTGCTGTCTGCTGCTTGCTCGTCTCCTGGGGAGCAGAGCTTTGTGGTTCTGAAGGGGTTGATGGCTCCTGAGAGGGATTTGCCGTGTCTGGAGCTGTCGGATCAGCAGGCGTTTTGTTGCCTTGCTCAATGACCTTTTCACGCCACTCATCCTCTGTCATAAGCTCCTCTGAGCTTTCAATCACCTTCAGGTCCAGTCTCGCAGCAGCTTCCTCCAGTTGCTCGCGTGTCAGCTCTTGCGTATTCATGGAGGACACGCTCTGTGCCTGACCAATAAGGGCTAGCTGCAGCAACAGAGCACCAGCGATCAAGCCTGTACCAAGCCCAAAAATATATAAACGTTTTTTAATCATGCTGGTCCTCCTGCTCGGCAAGCTGTAAAATCAACTGGACCTCTCCGCGCTGAATTCCTGTCTGCTTCACGATGAAATCGACAGACTTTCCTTGCCCGTATAAAGCAAACAATTCGGGATAACGATCCCGTATGCTTGGCCTTGTCTCTGGAACAGCCACCTCCGACTCTTCTGCCTGAAGCACTGCTTCCTCCGTAATCGCGGCTTCTTGTTCAGCTACGACCAAATTCGCAGCTTGCCTCTCCTGGAACTGGATGAAATCTGCAGCTTGCTTCGACAATTCAACGGGCTCGCTACCTGTCCGTTCCAGATCCACGACGCGCTGCCTCAGCTCTATAACCTGTTCTTGCAAAGCAGCATTCTTCGCTGCATGCTCACTCTTGATCTGAGTTACGATCTCAATGAGCTCATCGTTACCATGCTCAATGTCAGCCATGTATTGCTCAAGCGTAGCCTCTACATTACTCAGGACCTTTTCGTCCGAGGCTTGTGCATTCTGATTCTTTGGCAGCATCCAAGCATATAGCATGAGCGCCAGCCCCAGCAGGGCAATCATGATCCATGGCTCCACAACCCATCTTCTCCTTCTTATGATGATTTTCTGCTATAGCGACAGGTCCAGATGGTGTCCTTTGTACGGATGCTCTGCCTTCGGCTCTTCTGCTGACTCGGTCTGAGTGCGAGCCTTCTGATCCCGATGTCGTTGCGACTGCTGTTGTCCGTCCTCCTGGTCCTTCAGCTTCACGAAGGCCTCCGAGGATTCCGAGACGTTGACCGGCTTATTCCGCTCGGCATCAGCATCTTTTATTGCCTGTTCTCCAAGATGTGATTGTTCATTCATAGCTCTATGCCGATATTCGCTTTGATACCTCCCTGCTTCACTTGTACGAGGCACGGCTATCTGCAATTCAACGGCTTTCAAACTCATCATCACCACACCCTTCACTGGTTTGCATTTTGCAACAGTCGACTCAAGTAGCACACGTGATGTCTGCAAACGATCAGTTCAACTGAACAAGCTATTAGGCCAAAGCTGACATAGTGATATCTCCGTCAAAATAATAAAATGACATTCTTGATACCGGATCTTTAATATATTTCGTGTATCTGCCGATAACTATTTTAGAGCCACCATAAATGACATTCTTAACCTCTACCTTTGCCATGGTGGTATCCTCCAGCATTTTCTCAATTTCAAAAATGCGAACCTTGATTTCACCGGCTTCACGCTCGCTGGATTTCTGAGTAGCTGAGAGCTTTACTCGCATCGCCAGCTTATCAGGCGTCAATTGACCAGCTGCTGCCAATTGGTCCAAAATATGAAGCGCTTTATTTGTCTTGTCCATGCTGGCCAGCTGCAGCTTCAACTGGTCCCGCAATGTTGTTAATTCATTACGCAATTCTGGCAACACGCCTACTTCAATGGAAGTCAACGTGGACATTGTATTCCCCACCGTGCGCGCGCTTACCCTTTCGCCCGCCTGAATACTTCCGCCAACAATCAGGCCCTTCGGACCACCACAAGTTACGTTTCTTCCGGCGCGTACATGGGAATGCATGATGCTCTGGGATACAAGAATATCCACTCCTGCTATGACATTGCCATCCTGAATAAATGAGCATTTGACGTCCTGCCCAGCCTTGACATGTCCTTTGTTGTAACCGATGATGCCACTGCTGATCTCTACAGAGCCCGAGGCTTCAATCTCAGCTCCCTCGACGCCTCCGATGACACGGATATCCCCATCTGCTCGTACACGAAAGCCTGTCAGCACATTTCCACGGATGACCACAGTACCAACAAAATCAACATTCCCAATGCTGTAATCAACATCTCCATTGATTTCGTAGACCGGAAAAACATTAATCTTATCGTTGTCTGTTTTGGTAACCAGGCCATCAATTGCCGCATACATAGCGATCCCTTCAGGATGAATAACTACGTTCTTTCCAACCTTGAATCTGGCCTGTTTACCTTCCTTATAAGGAATCTCCTCATTCGTGACCGCAATACCAGGCACACCAGGTTCAGGAGCTACCAACTCAGCGATTAACTGACCTTTACGCACATTCTTCAGCCTGGTTAATTCTTTATAGTCTACTACTCCGTTGTTATGCTCAAGCGGCTTATGCTCATCATCCTGCAGCATAATATCTGCATACATGACATAGCCGTCTACACCGTGAACCGGTTGCTTTCCTTTGGCAATCAGTGTCTTGGTATGCAAAAACAGCTCCGGCCTAACAGAAAATTCAGCCAGTGCTGCATCGATGACACCAAAGCGAATCTGATTACGTTCCACGAACTGCTCCAACTCCGGCAATGAGCAAGTGAAATCCTCCACCGGCTCGATGAACTCAAGATATGCAGCGCTTTTATCAGCAGATTGTGTAATTTTAAGTACAGATTCTAAGGTATGTGGCTGCTCCATTGCAATTAGCCCCCTTTGCATCAGTTCATTCCGATTTATCTTTAATCCTTGCTCATTAACAGATCCTTTTGCTTGTCTAGGGCTGCACGTAAGCGAAGAATTGCCTTGGAATGCAGCTGGGAAATGCGGGATGGGGAGAGCGACATTACCTCAGCAATCTCGCTTAATGATAAATCCTCATAATACAAGAGGGATACTACCGTACGTTCTTTCTCTGTAAGCTTATCAATGCCTTGGACCAAGGCTTCCTTCAAGTAAAATTCATTGACCTTATGATCCGGATTTTTCGCTTTTTCATCTACCAACAGAGAAAGTCTAGTCTCGGATTCCTCTTCCCGAATCGGGTCCTCCAGAGAACAAATGGACATGACCGCTACTTCCTGCAGCATCGTATTGAATTCCTTCTCCGAGATGTCCAAGTAATTGCTCATCTCTTCATCGCTTACGGATCTGAGATAACGCTGCTCCAGATGCTGATAGGCATCCTCAATCCGTTTAGCTTTTTCTCTAACCGAACGCGGGACCCAATCTCCCTGACGAAGACCGTCCAGAATGGCGCCACGTACACGCCAGGAGGCGTAGGTCTCAAATTGCAAGCCTCGCTCGTAGTCAAACTTTTCAATAGCGTCAATCAAGCCCATTACCCCATTGCTGGCCAGATCATCTTTGGAGACATTCTTGGGCAAGCCCACAGCCAGACGGCCAGAGACGTAGTCCACGATGGGAAGATAGTTCTCGATTAACTGCTTTTTGGCTTCCACTTCACCATGTTCTTTCCATTGCTCCCACAGCTCCGAGTAATTCAAATGAGCGGCTTTTCGCTCGTTCATCGAGTTCACCCTTCCTTATTGGTCTGTCAGGTGACGAACGGCCTTGGCCAATTCCTCAGGTTCCTTGGTTGTAACTAGCTTGGGCGGGTTCAAAGGCGTGAATGCTGCTTGTGCCGGATCAGGTTCCGGCTTTGGCTTCAGCATGTTGTTCAGATCTTCACCCTCATCAGGAGTAACCAGGTCCAGATTGGTGCCGAGACCTTGCTCCTGCCCGTCCTGCCTCATGTTAGACAGCCCGGCAGACGACAAATCTGGTCTGGATACATACCCGATCACCCAGCGAACCAGATAAGCCAGGATAAACCATACCACAAAAGCAATTATGCCACGTATGAAGCTCGTCACCAGCAAGTTTTTGCCGGTAGATAACAAGAATGTCAGCACAAACCCAAATATTCCAGACCACAGATTAATGCGCAAGCTTCCAAATAGCATAGTTTACAGTTCCTTTACACCTTTTTGTACGCTCCGAATACTCAAAACGCCAGTCTCACAATTCAATTCAATTGTTCTGCCGACACTTCCGCCAGTGTCTTCACCTAGCAGTGGAATCTTCAGATCCAGCAGAACATCCCGACAGGATTCCACATTCCGGGGACCGATTCTCATCGTATCCCCGCTGCCAGCAAATGCAAACATCTGAGAGCCACCAGCCATCTTGGCAACAATCCGGTGCCTGGATGCTCCCATGGAAATCAAGCGATTCAGCAGCTCCGGAAGGGCTGTGTCAGCATACTTGGCAATATTCAGATTTCCTTCACGGGCAATCTCCGAGGAGGGCAGCATGACATGTGCCATGCCTGCCAGCCTCAGATTAGGATCGTACATCGTTAATCCGACACAGGAGCCAAGGCCTGTAGTTCGGATTAAGTCTGTAGAACTAGCCACGTTTAAATCAGCCATTCCGACTTTAATGATGTTCTTTTCCTCAATCATGATTTAACGGACTCCTAGTGACTCAAATATTTTCGCAAAGGATTCTGGATCGGGAATCAGGAAGAATTGTCCCTCAATCTGATCCTGCCCTTCTAGAAAAGCTGTGTCAATCAACAAGGCGTCGTTACCCATTTGACCGAATTGCAAGAGTCCATAGCTCAGGATAGCACCAGCCATATCCATCGCAAGTCCCGGTACGGTAGGGAACATGGACAGCTTGGTAAAGTCCGCCAATGAGGACAGATAAGAGCCTGCCAGAATGTTGCCAATTTCCGAAAGAGCTGAATGTTCCATCTCATTAAATGTTTCGTCATCGTCCGACTCAATTCCTGCTAATCTGCGCACCAGACTTTTGGCGGCTTCAGGAGAGAGAATAAAGAACAGATTGCCAGGGACCTCTCCCTCCACTCTAAAAAAAATAGCAATGACAAGCCGCTCAGGCCCGCCTACTTTCTCGGCTATCTCCTCGAATGGAAGAAGCTGTACCTTGGGAACACCCATGTCAATTGGCTTATCCAGGAGACGGGATAGGGCTGTCGCCGCATTCCCTGCTCCGATATTGCCAACTTCCTTCAGCACATCTAGCTTGAAATCCTCCAAATGATTAAACACGGCTTAGTCCTCAATACTTTCCAGCTGGACAATCTCGCTCTTATTCAAGACTTCTGCAAGATTCAGCATAATCAGCAGACGTTCTTCGCTGATCTTCGCTACACCACGTAGGTATCTGGCTTTCACGCCGCCAACGACCTCTGGTGGAGTCTCAATACTGTCTGTATTGAGATCAATAACATCATTCGCAGAATCTACGATAAAGCCTACTTGCATCTCATTTACAGCCACAATGACAATCCGCGTCTGGTCCGTATATTCTGCTTCAGGAAGGCCAAAGCGTCCACGCAGGTCGATGACTGGGATCACGACCCCACGCATATTGAACACACCCTTCACGAAGGTGTAAGTCTTCGGTACCCGCGTAATCGGCACCATCCGTTCGATGGACTGAACCTTATCTACCTCAATACCGTATTCCTCGTTCCCCAGTTTAAAGACGATAACTTTAATCTCTTCTCCCATGTCTAAAGACCTCCTCCAATGAGTTAAGCAGCTTTATTTAATGAAAACATTCGGGTCAAGAATGAGTGCTACCTGACCGTCTCCAAGAATGGTTGCACCTGAAATCCCTTGAATGGCCGGCAGATATTTCCCCATATTTTTAATGACAATTTCACTTTGTCCAAGGAAATCCTGCACTGAAATCGCAGCAAGTCGATCCCCTTTGCGGATGACTACGATTTCTGTCTCTTCCTCTTCGTTTTCATTAAAATCAGGTACCTCGAACACTTCACTCAGAGAGATCAACGGAATCGTGAATTCACGGTATGAGATCATCTTGTTACCATGTACATTCCGGATACGGTTGCGCTTGATAATAGCTGTCTCCAGGATTGAGGAGAGCGGAATGGCATATTTCTCGGAACCAATCTGCACCATCATGGCTGCGATAATCGACAAGGTCAGCGGAAGCTGTACAGAGAAATTGGTACCTTTTCCAGGTGTCGAGAATATCGTAACATTACCGCCGAGTGATGTAATCTTGGATTTGACCACGTCCAGTCCTACGCCACGACCAGATACGTCGGAGATGACCTCTGCAGTACTAAAGCCCGGAGCGAATAGAATCTGGTAGGCTTCCTCATCGCTCATAGCGTCAGCCTGCTCCTGCGTAATGATGCCTTTCTTGATGGCATTTCCCAGCACCTTGTCACGGTTAATACCAGCGCCATCATCTTCGATCTCAATGAAGACATTGTTCCCACTATGGAAGGCACGAAGGTTTACTGTACCAATCTCCGGCTTGCCAGCAGCAATACGATCGGCAGCGGATTCGATACCATGGTCTACTGAGTTACGCAGCAAGTGAACCAGCGGATCCCCAATCTCATCAATGACTGTGCGGTCCAGCTCAGTCTCCGCGCCAGTAATGATAAGCTCCAGCTTCTTGTCCAGCGTCTTTGCCAGATCACGAACCATTCGAGGGAACCGATTAAATACCGTGTCGATCGGAACCATCCGTAGCTTCAGAACAATGTTTTGCAGGTCTGAGCTGACACGGCTCATGTGCTCAACCGTCTCCGTCAAGGACTGACTGCCCACTTCCGAAGCCAGCTGCTCCAGACGAACACGATCAATCAGAAGCTCACTGAAGAGGTTCATCAGGACGTCCAGACGTTCAATATCCACGCGGATCGTACGGCTCTGAGCTGCTGCTCCATTCTTCGCAGGACTACTAGCCGCCTTGGCAGTCTTTGGAGCTGCAGTTGGTTGTACAGTAGCAGCTGTAGGAGCTATAACTGGCGTCACTGCCTCAGCTACAGCTGCAGCCATCTCTGTAGAAGCAGCTCTTGCAGCAGCCATACTCTCTTCTGTCATGTGCCGGAGCGATTCCTCATCCAGCAAAGTCAGCACTGCGTCTTCAATTTCGGAAATCCCTTTTATTTCTTTCTCCAGGTCAGCGGCGTCCTTCTGGGTTATGTAGTACAACGAGAAGCCGCGGTCGAATTTCTCTTGTTCAATGTCCTGCACCGATGGGTAAGCCTTCACTATTTCCCCCGAGTTCTCCAGAACGTTGAACACCATGAATGCGCGGGCAGCCTTTAGTTGACTCTCCTCACTCACCGTAACCTGAATATAAAGTACCCGGTGACCTTCCCTGATGGATTGCTCCAGAATTGAGTACTGGTATTGATCGAGTTCAAGTCCTGCATTGGTGTACGATACTGTAGCTTCAGCAGGGGTTCCTGTCGCAGCTACTTCAGCAATGGCCGGGCTTGCTGTTTTGAAATCACCACTCACAATTGATTGCAGGGAGGCAACAATTGAGGAGACATCTGCCTTTCCGTCTCCGCCCTCCATAATGTTCTGGACCATGGATTCCAATGCATCCAGCCCTTTAAAGAAGGTGTCGAAAATGAACTCATGCATATCAAGCTTTTCATTGCGCACTAGATCTAGTACATTTTCCATTTGATGTGTTAGTGACGCGAGGTCTTCAAAGCCCATTGTTGCTGCCATACCCTTCAAAGTATGGGCGGAACGGAAAATGATTTGAACGATTCCGAGATCAGTCGGATTGCTTTCCAATTGAAGCATATTTTCGTTAAGAGACTGCAGATGATCATTCGACTCATCAATAAACATGGATAAATACTGATTCATGTCCATTGTGAGACACCTCCTCCATGAGTTACACTCCGATTATTTCACAACTTGTACAAGCTTTGGCGCTATCTGGTGCAAAGGTAACAAGTATTGCACACAATTCAACTCCACAGCAGAGCGGGGCATGCCGTATACCACACAAGTCTCCTCATTCTCTGCAAACGTAGATCGAACTCCCGAATCGTAAAGCTTCTTCATCATTCTGGCTCCATCACTACCCATGCCTGTCAACAATACCAGATGTCGCTCCAGTGAAGTGAGCGAGGCAAGTGATTCGAACATCGTGTCCACAGAAGGTCTATGTCCGTTGCGTGGCTCCTCTGTCGTTAAGGAGAATGCGTATTTACCGCCGGATTGTGATGTGACTCTTAACTGATAGCCGCCTGGTGCGATATAGGCTGTCCCACTCTCCAACGTCATTCCTTGTTCTGCCTCAACGACCCGAATAGCGCTTAGCGAATTCAGACGCTGGGCAAGAGAACGGGTGAAATTCGGCGGCATGTGCTGCACAATTACAACGGGAGCAGGGAAATCGCCTGGAATCTGTTCCAGGAACGCCTTTAAGGCTCGCGGCCCCCCTGTAGAACAACCGACAGCCACAAGCTTACGGAACTGGACACCCCCGGTAGGTTTCTTCACGCTCTTTGCAGACTCCTCTGCCAATAATGATACGGTTGGCGGATTGGCCTTTGTTACTGCTGGAGTAGTCTTCACCAGCTCTGGCGGTCTGGCAGTCACCCCAGAGGTCTTCTTCGTTACCGAAGGATCAGCAGGCTTCTTCTCACTGAAGCTCTTGAGAGGCTGTGCTTTTCCGATTTCCGCTTTGCGAGGCTCTGTCTTACGAGGCTCGCTAGGCTTGGAAGCACTTAGCTCCTGCCAAGTCCTGCGCGATTGTTCATCCAACGCTTTTTTAAGTAGCGGTTGGGCTGGGATAGGCTTGGGCTCTGCATTAGGCGGGACCTTAAGTACAGCTTGAACAGATTCCTCCGATTGTGATGGCTTCGGAGAAGGCACCTGCGAATCCTGCTTGCGTTCTGCCGGCGGTCTGCTAGACAGTGCAGGCTCGGTTTGAGAAGATTCCTTGAAGCGTTCCTGCTTCCTCTCAGCCGCCTGTACAGCTGCCTTCAATCTCTCCAGCAGTTCGACCCCCACCTTCGCAATATCGTGAGAATTGCTGATTGAAGGTTTGCGGATGAAATCAAAAGCCCCAGTTTCCAACGCTATGATGGTCTCCTTCATCCCCTGCTCATTAATGGCAGACAGCATAATAACGGGAAGGGGGCATTCCTTCATAATCAGCTTTAGCGCCTCTAAGCCATTCATTTCAGGCATCTCGACATCCATCGTCACCAGATCGGGCTTCAGGTGTCTAATCTGTTCCACAGCCTCACGACCATTGCTGGCTGTCCCAGCAATTTCAAACGACGCGTCTGCTACGATCAGATCGGAAAAAATTTTCCTCATGAACGCAGAATCGTCAACGACGAGTACACGATATACTGTCATTCATTTCACACCTCTGTCCTCGTTTCAAGAATCATTTGGTTGTCAATCGAAGCCATTTTTGCATGAAGCCCTTGATTCCTGTCACGGTACCTCCATTTTGCTCTGGCAAAGCCATGCCTGCATAGTGATGAGCCAAGCGCACAAGATCCCTTGTCGCTGGGCAGCCTGGAAACCCAAGTGAGAAAGGGACCTGCTTTTTGACAGCCTCGCTCACATGAGGATCATCACTAATGTAGCCAAGCAGCGGAATATCAAGGTTCAGAAATCGACTGGTGACTAGTGAAATCTTATCAGCCACAAGACGGGCCTCATTATCGTTATCGGCACGGTTGACGATAATCTTAAATTTTGTATCTGATTGATTGCCACTTACCACCTTTATAAGTGCATATGCATCTGTAATGGAGGTAGGTTCTGGCGTTGTTACAATTAAGCATTCGTCCGCGGCCATGATGAATTTCAGGTTCTCCATCGACAGACCGGCTCCGGTGTCAAAGAAAACATAGTCCATGTCAGTGGCTAGGAATTCCATTTCTTCCATAAAATAATCCAAATCAGCAGATGTTAACGAGAACAGCTCCTTCACACCAGAGCCCCCTGGCACAAAAGGGAGTGAGTTGGCCCCCTTTTGCACAATCTGTGTCATTGTCTTTTCCCGTCGCAGAACATGGGAAAGGTTGTAAGGAGAGGATGACCCCATTAACACATCAATGTTAGCCATTCCAATATCCGCATCGAAAAGTAAAACCTTTCTTCCAAGCGATTGAAGGGCCAATGCAAGATTTAGCGTAATATTGGACTTGCCCACCCCGCCTTTCCCGCTCGCTACGGTAACGATTCTGGCCTGTCCAGTTCTTTTGGGTAGTCTATATTTATCCAAAGTAGACATCAGCTGTCTCAACACCTGAGCTTGATCACTCATGTCGACTCACCAAGCAACATATTTAGTAGCCGCTTCGTATCTGGCAAAAATACATCCTCAGGAACGTTTTGTCCGTTGGTCATATATGATATTTTCAACGGATACTCATGCAGGAGATTGAACATGGCTCCAATACTGCCTGTCTCGTCTGCCTTCGTGAAGATGACCTTATCCAGATGATACTGGCTGAAATGCTGTGCAATGGTCTTCATATCTTTACTTTTGGATGTGAGGCTGAGTACCAGGTATGTCTCGCTATCCTCCCTATGAGCCAGCAGGCTTTGGAGCTCGGATACAAGCAGCTCATTTCGGTAGTTCCGCCCAGCGGTATCCATCAGAATCAAATCGCAGGCTTCCAGGCGTTGCATGGCCCGATGTAGATCACTAGGGGATTGAACAATCTCTAAGGGAACATTCAGAATGGAAGCGTACGTTCTAAGCTGATCAACTGCTGAAATCCTGTATGTGTCAGATGTAATGAGCCCTACCTTCCGATTGAATCTGAACAGCTGCTCTGCGGCCAGTTTGGCAATTGTCGTCGTCTTGCCGACACCCGTTGGTCCCGCTACATATATGATTCGGGTGCTTAGCTCAATACCGCCGCCAATACGCTGGTCGATGAAGCCTTTCAATAACTCCCGAAATGCTTGTTCCCAGTCGAAGTCACTTGCGCTGGACAGCTCTCGGTCTCTTTGCTGATACACCATTTCCAGCCAATCATCCAGCAGTTCGCGGTCTACATCCTGTTCAATCAGGCGTTCACAGATGCGCTGTGCCGGCTCTGGTAGCTGTGGTTCCGTGACCGCGCTTCGGGACAAGCGGGTCATCATCAGCTTCATTTCGCGTATTTCCTCTAATAGAGATTGGTCTGCTGTGCTTACTTCAGCATATGCAGGAGGTTCATTCTTGACTGCACGATGACCTGCTACAGCCAACAGCTCCTGCATCTGAGCCTCGGAAAAAGGTGCCGAGACCTTCGCCTGCGGCACGCTCTGCTCAAGCTGAATATCATTCGCTCTGACCTGTTGTTCTGTATTCGGCCGAGGCTGCGGCGGCGCATAATCCTCTGCTGCTCTTCTATAAGCGTTTGGGGCGGCAGAGCGTGGCACCGTCACGGGTCGTGGAGGCTGCTCTTCTTCCATAAACAGCTTCTCCGCAGGTCTTGCTATTGTAGCCGTATTGATGCGTGGTGAAGAGTCAGCCTCCTTTTCGAGTGCAGCAATAACCTCTATCTTTCTCTGACGGAACATACCTAGGAAACCGCCAGTTTTCATAGGCTTCGTACTTAGTATTACAGCGTTGGAACCCAGGTCTTCCCGAATCTGCTGCATGGCTTCCGGCATGGTGTTTACGATATACCGTTTAACCCTCATAGATTCACCACCCCGACACTTTGAATTTCAACGTTAGGCTCCAATTCACTGTATGACAGTACCGGTACATCCTGCATGGTCCGCTCCAGTACCTGTCGCAAATACATGCGAATCGTTGGTGAGGTTAACAAAATTGGCTGCTGACCAGACTGAATCAAGCGATTGACTTGCTCTGAAATCTTCTGATAGACCGTCTGGGTTGAGATAGGATCCAGTGCTAGATAGCTTCCTTGCTCCGATTGCTGTACACTTTCTGCAATCTTCTTTTCTAGCGAAGGGCCGACTGTAATCACCTTCAGCGTATCACCTTGTCTGGAGAACTGCTGGGTAATCTGACGTGATAGCGCCTGACGCACATATTCTGTAAGCACATCCGGGTCCTTCGTGTAGGCTCCGTAATCTGCGAGCGTCTCGAAGATGGTCACAGTATCCCGAATGGATACCTTCTCCCGCAGCAGCTTAGCCAGTACCTTCTGCACGTCGCCAATGCTGAGTACGGAAGGAATCAGTTCATCCACAAGCACCGGATAGCTCTCTTTCAGATTATCTACAAGTGCACGTGTCTCCTGTCTACCAATCAATTCGTGTGCATGACGTTTGATCATCTCCGTTAGATGTGTAGCAACTACCGATGGCGGGTCAACCACTGTATAGCCTGATAGCTCTGCCGCATCCTTGGTTCCTTCATCAATCCATAATGCTGGCAGACCAAAGGCCGGTTCCGTGGTCTCAATGCCTGTTATGCTTTCATCATCGTACCCGGGACTCATCGCCAAATAATGATTCAGCAGCAGTTCACCGCCACCCACTGCATTTCCTTTTATTTTGATGATGTACTCATTGGGCTTCAATTGAATATTGTCCCTGATCCGAATAACCGGTACAACCAGTCCCATCTCCAGAGCGCATTGGCGCCGTATCATAATAATCCGGTCCAGCAGATCTCCTCCTTGCTGGGTATCAGCTAATGGAATCAGCCCATAGCCGAACTCGAACTCAATGGGATCTACTTGCAAGAGGTTAATGACACTTTCAGGACTTCGAACCTCTTCAATCTGCTGTTCCTCCTCCAGTTGTTCTTCCTCGATCGATTTCCGATCCAGATTCTGCTGCATTTTCCTGGCCACAAAAAAGAGCAATATGGCCAGAGGCAACGTCGTAATCACGTGAATCGGTGTGAAAAAACCGAGTAGAGCAACCGTTATAGCAACGATATAAATAAGCTTTGGATATTTGAAAAGTTGTCCTGTCAGGTCATCAGCCAAATTCCCATCAGAAGAGGCTCTAGTAACGATTAGCCCTGCAGCAGTAGAAATAAGCAGAGCTGGAATCTGACTCACGAGTCCGTCCCCGATCGTTAGAATCGAATACGTGGATAATGCATCAGCGAAGCTCATCCCCTTGACAGTCATTCCGATAATAAAACCGCCAATCAAGTTGATAACCATAATGATGATACTGGCTATGGCATCTCCCTTAACGAACTTACTTGCACCATCCATTGCACCATAGAAGTCAGCTTCTCTTTCGATCTTGCTGCGACGCTCACGAGCTTGCTGTTCATTAATAAGTCCTGCATTCAGATCCGCGTCAATACTCATTTGCTTACCTGGCATAGCGTCGAGGGTAAATCGAGCCCCAACCTCAGCTACACGCTCCGAGCCCTTCGTAATGACGATGAACTGGACGACAACGAGGATCAGGAACACGACGAAGCCTACTGCAATCTGTCCTCCAGCGACCCAGCTACCGAAGGTAGCTACTACTTCCCCCGCATGACCCTCGCCCAGAATCAGCTTAGTCGTAGACACGTTCAGGGATACCCGGAACAATGTCGTAATGAGCAGGAGAGCCGGGAAGATCGAGAATTCGAGTGGCTCGTTTGTGTTCATAGCCACCAACAGCATAATCAATGCAATCGAAATATTAATGACCAGCAAAATATCGAGCAGCCATGCAGGGATCGGAAGTATCAACATAAGTACAATACCGATGATACCAACAAGGACAGTTATATTTTTAGTTTTCAATGGTCTCTTGGCCTCCGATCCCGTTATTTCGTTTTACCTTTTAATTTATATACATAGGCCAGCACTTCAGCGACTGCTTGGAATAAGTCGGCAGGGATGGAGTCCCCAACCTCGGTCCGCTGAAACAGCGCTCGTGCAAGCGGCTTATTTTCCATAGTCATTACACCATGCTGCTTAGCGATATCTTTGATGCGAAGCGCCATATAATCCTGACCTTTTGCTACTATCTGGGGCGCCTCCATCTCCGAGCCCTCGTACTTCAAGGCTACAGCAAAGTGAGTCGGGTTCGTGATAATGACATCAGCCTTAGGCACTTCCTGCATCATGCGTTGCATGGCCATCCGACGCTGCCGTTCACGAATTTTCCCCTTGATTAAGGGGTCCCCTTCCATCTTCTTATATTCATCCTTAATATCTTGCTTGGACATTCTTAGATTCTTCTCATATTCATAGCGCTGATAAATATAATCCAAAATCGCTAGAGCAAACAAACACGCGCCAATTTTGAGTCCCAGCTCCAGTGTCAATCCTGCCGCAAAGTTTAGAATTTGATCCCCTGAGAACTCGGATAGCTTGGCAAGGTTGCCGCGTGTGCCCCAAACGACGTTGTATACTAGAAGAGCTATAATCGTCATTTTAAAAATGGATTTTAGCATTTCTACGATAGAACGCATGGAAAACATATTTTTGAACCCTTTTATCGGGCTTATTTTACTGAACTTCGGCATCAGCGGCTTGCCTGTTAGTAGAAAGCCGATTTGAACGTAGTTGGCCAGCAATCCAACTAACATCGCTACGGCAAATACCGGGGCCAGAAGCATTACAATCTGGATTCCATACTCCGAGAACATCATCATCACATTTTGTTGCGTAACATCCATCGTAAGCCGATTTGTAAATACATCTACAAAGAGGTCAACTGTTCGAGTCTTGAAAAAGTCACCCATCATCATGAGACAGCCGAATACGAGTAGCAGGATCGAAGCAGCTGATACATCCATACTTTTGGCTACTTGTCCTTCTTTTCGGGAATCCTGTTTTTTCTTCGGAGTAGCCTTCTCGGTCTTCTCACCAGCAAACAGCTGCAGATCCAGTGTATACCTCAGTCTCACATGCACACCTCCGGCATTAGGGGCGGGTTCCAATTACATTAAGTAGATCTCTCATCGACTCAAACATCATGTTGAACAGACGCTCGAATACAAAACCAAAGCTAGGCATCAAAAGCAAGAGCATAAAAAGACCTACAATAATTTTTAACGGAACTCCTATTACGAAAATATTGAACTGTGGAGCCGTCTTGGCAAGGAATCCCAGGCCGACATCCGTCAAAAAAATAGCCACCACAAATGGCGCCGCCATCTGAAAGGCTAACAGGAACGATGTTGCAAAGGTCCGGATCAGAAAACCCGAAATGTTACCTGCATATAGCTTTAAGAAAAATTCATTGTCCAGTGGAATCCAATTGTAGCTGTACACAATCGCATCCAATAGATAATGGTGACCATTCATCGTCAGAAAAAGCAACGTGGCAATAGCATATTTGAAGTTTGCAGTCACTGGTACTGAGGCACCTGTCATCGGGTCATATACATTCGCCATCGCAAAGCCAACCTGAATATCCACAAAGGCTCCTGCCGTCTGAATGGCTGTCAGAATTAAGTAAGCGACAAAGCCAAGCAATAAGCCCACCAGAATCTCACGTACAATCAGCAAAACATAACTGACATCGGTTGGAATCTTCTGATCCACACCAAAAATCAAAAATACAATAAGTGCTATACAAGCCGAAATTCCAACTTTGTACGTAGCGGGTACACTTCGCATAGAAAAGATTGGTGCAACTACAAAAAACGATGTAATTCGACAGAATATCAACAGAAAAATAGGAAAGCTCTGAAGTATGATCTGCATCGCTCTCCGCCTACCCTATGTATCTATAAAGATTGTCTAGGATACCGTAGGTAAAATCGATCATCGTCGATAGAATCCAAGGGCCAAATAACAGCAGTGCCAGCAAGACTGCCACAATTTTAGGTACAAAGGCGAGCGTCTGCTCTTGAATCTGGGTCGTGGCCTGAAACACACTGACGATTAGGCCCACAAGCAATCCCAAGATCAGCATCGGCGCACTCGCCTTCAACACGGTGTAAACTGCTTGTGCGGCCAAAGAAATTATAAATTCTGATGACATTTCCGGCCTCCTTGGCTTGAATCTAGACTTGAATCGAAATTACTCATGTGTTAAAGCTGAGCAATAATGACTTAACAACTAAATACCATCCGTCCACCAGTACAAAGAGTAGTATTTTGAAGGGCAGTGAAATCATGACAGGTGGAAGCATCATCATCCCCATGGCCATCAAGGTACTCGCAACCACGATGTCAATGATTAGAAATGGTATAAAGATCATGAAGCCCATCTGGAATGCCGTCTTTAATTCGCTGATTGCGAATGCAGGCACCAGTACGTTCAGCGGAATCTCCTGATGATTGTTCGGCTTCTCCAAACCCGTATACTTGATGAACAACAGCAGGTCCTTCTCTCTTGTATGTGTGAACATGAAGGTCTTGATCGGCTCTTGTGCTTTATCCAATGCTTCTGATTGGCTCAATTCGCCTTTGAGATAAGGCTGCAAAGCCGTATCATTCATCGCCGAAAACGTAGGTGCCATAATGAACAAAGTTAAGAACAAAGCCAAACCGACCAATACCTGATTAGGTGGCATTTGCTGCGTCCCCAAAGATGTTCTTACAAAGCCTAATACAATAACGATCCGTGTAAAGCTGGTCATGAGCATCAGTATTGCTGGTGCGATACTCATAATGGTGATAAGCAGGATTATAGACAGCGACGTCGTTCCGGGCTGCCCGTTCTCTGAATTGCCGATGTCTATGCTAATATCAGGTATCGGATTGACAGCTGATGCTGACACAATCGTTACAGACATGAAATGACACAGAACGATCAGCAGGCAAGCAAGTATCAACTTTTTCTTCATCTTTCTCCCGACCGATCTGTAGTATTATCCTCATCCCGCAGCTTTTCAAATTTATCCTTGCGATCTGGCCTTTGCCGCAACTTCGATTCAAACAGCTCATGGAATGAAGCGTCATCCTCTAGTTCCTGCGACTCTATCGTATTTCTCTTGCGTAGCTTTTCCGTTAACCTCGCGACGAGCGGGGCTAACGGGCCGCTGTGCAAGGATGTCTCCTGCTCGAATGCGGCCACTATTCGCTCCACTTCCTCGGGATCGGATACTTTGTCAATGAGACGGATCTCTTCTCCTACGCCAATCAGATATATACTGCTGCCAACCTCGATAAGCTGCAACGACTTGTTGGGAGCCAGACCCACGCCACCCAAAATACGAACCGAACGGCTGCTGAACCAACTCTGATTCCGGCGACTCAAGAAACGGATCAGATAGAGGATCAGCATAATGACGAAGGCAAGGACGACGATTACCCAAATAACATTTCCAATACCATAATCGTCTCCGCCAGACATTAGCTGGTTTCCTTGGTCAGTACCCATACCAGTGTGCCTTAGCTCAACGTCTTGCTGATCGCCTCAATGACACGATCGGATTGGAATGGCTTCACGATGAAGTCTTTTGCGCCAGCTTGAATCGCATCGATAACCATCGCTTGTTGTCCCATCGCAGAGCACATGATGACCTTGGCATTTGCATCAATTTTCTTGATCTCTTTCAAAGCCGCAATGCCATCCATTTCTGGCATGGTGATATCCATTGTGACCAGATCAGGACGCAGTTCCTTGAACTTCTCAACAGCTTGTGCCCCATCTGGTGCTTCTCCTACCACTTCATAGCCATTCTTGGACAAAATGTCACGAATCATCATTCTCATAAATGCAGCATCATCAACGATCAAAATACGGTTAGCCATGTAAAATAAATCCTCCCTAGATTATGCTTATTGTAATTTCTGAATCCGGTCCCATTGGCTCACGATATCCGTTACGCGCACACCAAAGTTCTCATCGATAACTACGACTTCACCTTTGGCAATCAATTTATTGTTAACCAGTATATCTACTGGCTCACCGGCTAGCTTGTCCAGCTCGATGATTGACCCTTGCGACAGTTCCAAAATATCTTTAATTTGCTTCTGGGTCCTTCCTAATTCTACGGTGACTTTAAGGGGAATGTCCATCAATAAATTCAGATTGTTCTCATCAAGGTTCGAATAGGAACCTGACTGCAAATTCGCGAATTGAATTGGCTGAACATTTACATTTCTACCCGGTGCTCCACCATAATGTTGAGGCCCGCCATAGGCTGGTTGTGGAGGCATGCCTCCATAATTCATCCCCTGTTGCTGCATGCCGTAGTCCTGCGACATACCATAATCCTGCTGCATTGGCGGTGGATTATAAGCAGGCTGCGCTGGCGGCGTATGAGCTGCCGGTGGTGCCGGTGACGCTGATGGTGATGCTGGTGGCGCATGAGTTGCCGATGGTGCAGAGACAGCCGCTTCAGTTGGTGCCGAATCATCGCCCTGAACCAGAATTCTCACCATTTCCTTGGCAAATGGTACTGGGAGTAACTGCATTAAGGTCGAGTCAATAAGATCCCCGATCAACAAACGGAAAGATACTGTGATTAACGTCTCATCGCTAGGGAGACTAGTAACTCCGCTTCCGTTCGCTGGATCCAGGATGTCAATTCCCGGCGGTGAAATATTCACGAACCTATTAAAGATCGTGGACATGGAAGTAGCCGAGGAGCCCATCATCTGGTTCATCGCTTCCTGGACGGCACTGATGTGAATTTCGTTCAGTTCCTCATCCTTCGGATTGCCTTCTCCACCCAACATAAGGTCAGCAATGACCTGTGCATCCCGGGTCTTGATCACCAAAGAATTGATTCCTTCAAAACCATCCACATAGTTGACATGTACAGTTACATGTGGTTTAGGAAACGTTGTTTCGAACTCAGGTCTCGTAATAATTGATACCTTTGGCGTTGTAATGTCTACTTTCTTTCCTAGTAATGTCGAAAGCGCTGTAGCAGCACTCCCAAATGTAATGTTACCAATTTCCCCCAAGGCATCTTGCTCCAGAGGAGTCAAGTAATCATCCACAGTATTCTGACCAGAAGAAGCAGGAGCTGAGGCGCTTTCTCCCGATTCAGACTGCTTTAAAAGAGCATCGATCTCCTCCTGAGAGAGATAGTCTTTACTCGTCAATTTCTTCAACTCCTTCGCTGACGATTTCATCAATTTGGACAGCTGCCCGATCCTTGACCACACCAGGGCTCCCAATAAACTTAAGTTTTTCTCCTACCCGAATGGAAAGCCCTTCATCAACAGGTTTATTTAATGAAATAACGTCTCCCACTGACAGACCAAGGAATTCAGCAATCGAAATCTGCGATCCCCCTAATTCAGCTACAATAGGTAACCGAGCCTTACTCACCCGCGCACGCAGTGCATCAAATTCCTCTGGAGCACGTGATTTTTTTTCAGATATGAACCACTGGTGCGTCGATAATCTAGACATAATCGGCTCCAGAACTACATGTGGAATACATAGATTGATCATCCCGGTGGTATCACCGATTTTGGTACTCAATGAGATCAACGCAATGGTCTCATTGGGAGAGACAATCTGCATAAATTGCGGATTGGTTTCCAATGCTTCCAATCGAGGAGTAATATCCAATACAGTCTTCCAAGCTTCTTGCAAGCTCTCAAAGGCACGACTGAAAATTCTCTCCATAATAATGGTCTCAATCTCCGTTAAAGAGTTGATCTTCGCAGGAGATGAACCCACCCCGCCTAAAAGACGATCAAGCATCGCAAAGGCTACGTTGGGGTGAACCTCCAGTACCATCCTACCTTCAAGTGGCTCAGCTTCAAAAATATTCAGAATCGTCATCTTCGGAATCGACCGGATGAATTCATCATAGGGCAGCTGCTCAACCTGGACCACACTGATCTGCACAAAAGTACGAAGCTGTGCTGAGAAATACGTAGTTAGGAAACGTGCGAAGTTCTCATGAATTCGGGTGAGACTTCGGATATGATCCTTGGAGAAGCGAACAGCTCTCTTGAAATCATAGGACCGGACCTTCTTTTGTGTCTCCTCTTTCTTTAACTCTTCCGCATCCATCTCACCCGAGGAGAGTGCGGCTAATAGTGCGTCTATCTCACCTTGCGACAATACATCCACCAATGTTTCTTCACCCCCCCTGCATGCTCAACTGACTGTGTGATCAAATTGGTGCTAGAATAAAGTTTGTGATTTTCACCGAAGTCAGCTTTCCATCAGGAATCGTTTCATTAATAAGTTCCATCAGCTTATCACTGAATTCAACTCTTCCCTTGGCTGATCTGAGCTGCTCTGGTTTGGTATCAGCAAGGGTCTGGATTACGACAGGCTTTATAGTAATCTCTTTAATTTTCTCGAAAGACTCTTTTGCTTCCTTACTGTTCAACTGAAACGAAAAGTTCACAGAGACGATGTAGTCAGCATCCGCGAGGTTCGTCTTGATGTCTTGAATCTCAGAGGTAACTTCCACAATTTCATCAGCCGTAAGTCTGAGCTCAACATGTTCAGCGGCAGCTGATCTAGCATTACTGCCTGATGGATTATCCATAAATTGTGGAACAAGCAGGAACACGGCTAGTACAATTAATGTGATGGACAACAAAATCGTAATAAGCCAAGGCAACATCTTTTTCATTCATCTTCCTCCAATTGTTGCACTTTGATCGTGGCGGCGTGTATACCGACCTCCCGATTGTAATCCTTGATCATCTTCACTACCTCTGCTGCTTTCTCAAGTACAATCAGCCTCTTTCCGGTGATCAGAGTGACATAAGTATCAGGCGTCTCCTCTACGACCTCAATCATCAAGGCGTTGAGCCACATGGGAGAACCGTTCAAGCGTGTTACCGGGATCATCTATATACTCGCCTCCTGATTTATGCAGAGAGACCCAGAGGTCTCTCTGCTACAACTAACTTAATTAACGTTTTAGGTTAACGACTTCCTGAAGTATTTCATCAGAAGTTGTGATAATTCGGGAGTTAGCCTGAAATCCACGCTGGGCAACGATCATCTCAGTGAATTCGGAAGTCAACTCAACATTGGACATTTCGAGCTGTCCTGCAATGATAGCGCCTGTACCAGCTGCACCATCATTCCCCCCAAAGAATTCTGCCATTTCTCCATCCGGATTGGCATTGACCGTCATGCGATACAGACTGCCTCCGATTTTCTCTAGGCCCTCAGGATTGACAACCATACCGAGGCCAATCTGGGAGGTCACTCCTGCTACACCATCTACAACCTCAACAATTTGGCCATCCTGCTGAATGGAGAAAGAAGTGGTCTCCGCAGCGATCGTAATTGGTTCCCCTCCGACATCTACGACGAAGAAACCGTCACTGGTAACCAAATTTCGGTTAGCATCCAAATGGAAATCCCCTGCTCTAGTCAGGTAAGGCACATCTTGGTCTCCATTTAGCTTCACAAGGAAAAAGCCATCTCCGTTAATCCGCAGATCGGTTGGATTGTTGGTCGTCATTGCACTACCAGCAAGATGAAGTGTATCGATGGAGCTGATACCAACTCCAAGGCCAACCTGTCTCGGGTTCGTACCCGCTACATCAGTACCGTCAGGTCCACCTGCTCCAGCCGATGTTTGGCTAAGAATATCTTTGAACATAACGCGTGAGCCTTTGAAACCTGTTGTATTCACGTTCGCAATGTTATTACCAATTACGTCCAGCTTGGTCTGAAAACCTTTCATCCCGGATACACCAGAATACATGGATCTTAGCATGAATTAAGCCTCCTAAATGTAATAGTTATCTAACCGCATCTGTCGATCAGCGGTCTTCTGGCTTCCTCTTCGGGCCAGCCAGTATGTTACGATATAATGACAGCACTATCAATTTGCGTAAAAACATTGTTCTTCATGGACTGCTCATCCAGAGCTGTAACTACGGTTCTGTTCTGAACATTTACGATTAAAGCAACATTATTCATCAAGATTAGCGATTCCTTGGCGCCTTTAGCAGCTGCTTTATCCAGTGCAGAATTAATTTGATCCATCTGCTCTGTTCTAAGTTCTATACCTCTTTGCTCCAATCGCTTCGCGGCATGTCCGCTCAATTTGACTGCTTGCTCTTGAAGAATTTCGTTAAATGGCTTAGCTGACTGTCCTGATACTGATGAAGTTCTTTTGGAATGAACCACATTCGTTGGTGTAGCTGTCGGATATAAGCTTCCAACGGTCATGCGTTCATTCATAACTCTTCCTCTTCTTCCTGAATACCGGAAGAATTAGAGGATACATTTGCAGCATTTGTACCAGCTTGTCCATTATAGGCAGCTATTGAAGTAATATTTGACAACAATACCTCTGCTGCTCCGACAACAGCATACTGCTTGCCGTCCTTCATTACGATGGATTCTACAAGGCCCTTCTTAACAGTCCCTTCAGCTTCTTCACCTGTAATACTGTCTTTTGCACCCGACTGAATCCAGGTGATTTCTTTGCCAATCATACTGGATGCAATACTCAAAGACTGACTTAAAGACGACACTTGTGTATTAATGTTCATCAATTGCTCTACGGTTGTAAATTGTGCCATTTGAGCAATGAACTCTTTGTCTTCCATCGGGTTCATCGGGTCCTGATTCTTCAACTGTGTAATCAGAATCTTCAGGAACTGATCCTTCCCCATCTCAGCGCTACCATTCGTGTCTTTCCTGGCCGCTGCCGCTCTTGCGACATTCTGCTCTGAGTAGTTCGGCCAAACATTCGATGTAGATACCGCTTCATTGGCCATTTCTGTATTCACCTCCACGTTTAAGCTCTGGCAGTAAAGGAAGTCGTGTTTTCTTCTCGTATCGCCGTTTGTTCTTCATTCCAGTTGCGAAGTTCTTCTACCATCTCCGAAATCTTCACTGCATCTTCCGACTCCTCCTCAGTGCGAGGCTTCGAACGACGTTCGGATTGCTGCTGCTGGGAGCCCGCACCCTTACCATCCTGATACATGTAAGAAGATGCAGACTCACTTTGAGTCACCTCTACTTTACTTACCTGAATGCCTTGGTTTTGTAAGCTAATACGAAGCTGAGACATTTGCTGCTCCAGAAGATCCTTAGCTCCAATACGTTCCGTTACAAACTGTGCTACCAGTTGTCCATTATGCATGCTTAATTTAATGTCCAACTGTCCAAGATGCTCTGGTCGAAGAGAGATCTTAGCCTCCGTAACCCCGAGTTGCTTCACAATATCAAACTTTTGCACTACAAAATCGGTCATTTCTGATGTGAATTGCCGAATATGCACCGTCGAGGTAGCAGGTCCTGTTGATGAAGTACCATGATTTTGCACGACGAGTTGACCTGCTGTAGTAATTGGAGTAGTCTTTGCATCCAGTAAAGAAGATTCTTGATTAGATGCAGAAGCATTCTCTTGCGCATCTGATCTGCTTAGATTCAAAGCAGTTGGAAGCACTTGCTTCATTTCATTCGTCTCGGCTAGTCTTACTGCAACGGAAGGTAGTTGCTTTATAGCTCTATCAACAGATGCCTCAAGCTCCTTCGGAAAAACATCGGTATTCTTCACCATTTCCTGTAAGGATTGTAGAAGTCTAGCAGCCTTGTTAGCTACTTGCGAATTCTGCTGATTATTTGTTAGTGCTACGAGTTGTGTAAGGGCCTCCTGTACCGCAAACCGTATAGTCGATGGATCCTGTGCTAGCAGTGTAATCGTCGTTGACACTGCTTGACCTGTTCCATTGTTGGATAAGTCGCTCGGGAGCAACTGCTGTACCTGCTGAAGCCAGTTCTGCAGAGCTGCAAGTAATTCAGGACTCGCTTCAATCTCATCGTCCAGCTCCTTTAATCCCTCCAATAAAGCTGGCAGCAAATTAAGCAAAGCCTCTGCTCCCTCAACATCTGCCTCTTGTGGGACTACCATCATCGTGAGCAGATTCCCAGTGCTGCTCTCAGCCCCTGAATCACCAGAAGTGCTCTGACCCATAACCTGATTCAAGGCGGCAGTAAAACCACCTGTACCAGCCGCAGCAGTATTACCTGCCGAGGTTGTACTGGATGTTGAGGTCGTGCTCGCAGAACTGCTCATGGAAATATTTCCGGCCACCATTGTCATATTGTCACCTCCTTTCCTAGACTCGTTAATTACTACCCAGCATCTTGTTCAGAATCTTGGTTGTTGCTGCCGGGTTCTCCTTGTTCATGGCCTCTAGCAATTTAGAACGAGTCGCAGCATCTACGGAGCTCAAAATGTTAAGAGCCTTATCCGGGCTGATCTTGTTCGTCTCCAGAATCAGCTTGGCACCAGTATCAGCATTCATGGAAGAGAACGTCGCTCCGAGCTGTGTGGTATCAAGATTCGTTGAAGAGGTAGACGAAGGCGTCGCCGCTTCCTTCTTAATTCTAGATTGTAGAGCTGCTACGCTCAGATCACTAGAATTGGTCGCATTCTTCAGCTCTTGCGTAATGTCAGCAGCGAGCTGTGGATCCATCTTCTCCAAGATTCGCACCTGATTCTCAGGACGCATGAAGCTCAGTAGCTGCACAACCTCTTCGTTCGTCATATTTTGCAGAATTGGAGCAGATTTGCTTGGTCGCATGTCCTCATACATCGACGACAGTGACTTCACTTGTTTGAGATAAGGGTCCTCATTTGTCGTAGAAGAGTCTTGTTGCTGTTCTGACTGAGCTGTCTGCTCCTGCTCAATGCTGCTGATCTTCTTCTCAAGCTCCTGAACTTTCTTATCCTGCTCGGCCTTCTCGGTTGCCGCTTGCTCCAATTGAGCTGTCTGCTCTGTAAGCTCTGTTTTCAACTGCTTGATTGTTGCCTCCGAGCTCTCGGTCTGTGCCTTGGCATCAGCCACCTTCTGCTCCTCGGGAGTCAATTTGGGATCAGGAACCCAGTTGTTTACATAAGGAATTTTGTTGGCCACTTTCAGTAAGCCGTCGCGGAAATCCATATTAAAAAGAGTTAGCAGTACGGCAACCAGGACCGCAGTAAACACGATTGGAATCAGGACAAACATGACCCGCTCCATTCCCGTACTAGACTCTTTCTCTAAATCCAAATCGTTGTCTGCCATCGTTACCCTCCTCAAACCGTCACTCGCAAGTGACCCGTGCTAGCGCGCTCTCATTGCAAAACGAACGGTCGCCATCTCATCCAGCTCGTTTTGTTCTTGGAGGAGCAGTTCTTGTTGGAATCTGACTTTAGCTTTCTCTCTTGCTTTCAACCAGACTTGCTCATCCAGCATTTTATCGGTCAGAACTACCTTTTTACTGTTCACATTCTCCTGTGCATACCGCACATCCATTTGTTTGCGGGCAATACACTGATTCAAATGGTTGATATAGCTTTGCAGCTCTTGAATTGTGGACAAGGATACGCACTGCTCAGCAGCTTGCTGAATCCCCATGAACACTCGCTGTTGCTCAGCCATCAATTGCTGTAACGTCTGTTCCTCGCACTGTAAATGGCCTACTGCACTAGAGAGCATCCATTCTGCCTGTGACTTCTCATTGGACTTCAGGTCCACAACCTTTTGAAATGAGTACTGGAACTTCATTATTCAGTAGTCAACTCCTCGCAAACTCTGATATCAACCGTTTCTGTACTTCTTCAAGCTCAACCTTCTCATCCGTGCGCTGACGGGTGAAATCCCAGACATCCTTAATTCGTTCAATGGACTCATCGATATCGGCATTCGAACCTGGCTGGTAAGCACCGATATTAATCAGATCCTCCGACTCTCGATATACAGACATAATTCGTTTGATATTCTCAGCCGCATCCAACTGCTCGCTTGGGGAGATATCCTTCATCACCCGACTTATGCTGGCCAACACATCAATGGCCGGAAAATGTCCTTTATTCGCAATCGAACGATTCAAGACGATGTGACCATCCAATATCCCTCGAACCGCATCTGCAATCGGCTCATTCATATCATCACCGTCTACCAGAACGGTATAGAAGGCAGTGATCGAACCTGCAGGACCCGTGCCAGCACGCTCCAGTAGCTTCGGTAGACTTGCAAATACAGAGGGAGTATACCCACGCATCGCTGGTGGCTCACCCACAGCAAGGCCCACTTCACGTAATGCCATCGCATACCGGGTGACCGAGTCCATCATTAGCATGACATTCAGACCACGATCCCGGAAATATTCCGCGATCGTCGTAGCAATCAGAGCCGCTTTAATCCGAATTAGCGCCGGCTGATCGGAGGTAGCAACAATGACTACCGAACGGGACAAGCCTTCAGGACCGAGATCCCGTTCGATGAAATCGAGCACCTCCCGCCCCCGCTCACCGACGAGTGCAATGACATTGACATCTGCTTCTGTATTCCGTGCGATCATCCCCATCAGGGTACTTTTACCAACACCAGAGCCCGCAAAGATACCTACCCGCTGGCCCTTACCGACCGTTAGCAGGCCATCAATCGCGCGCACTCCGATACTGATCGGCTCCAGTACACGGGGTCGAGTCAGCGGATTGGGAGGAGCATTAAATGTCGAATAACGAGTCATCCGTGACGGAATCAAGGAGCCGTCAAGCGGTTGTCCAAGTCCATCCAGCACCTTACCCAGCAGCTCAGATCCAACCTGGACATTGAGCGGCTTGCCTGTACCCACCACATCGCAGCCTGGTCCAATTGATTGTAGCTCACCGAGTGGCATCAAGAGCACCTTATTATCACGGAAGCCTACGACCTCAGCCTGCAACGGCTTTGCATTCTTACCAGGATAGATGTAGCATACATCTCCGATGCTGGCATCCGGCCCTTCCGACTCTACCATGAGTCCGATAACCTGGGTGACCTTGCCGTTCACACGAACGGTGTCAAGATTCCTCAGATGATCCAGATAACGACGCGCACTAAGCTCCTTCATGTCTATGCTCCTCTTCCTCTAGCACCAGACGCAGCAGCTCTTTTTTGATCTCGGCCAGCTGGGTATCCACCCGAGCATCCACACTACCGAATGCAGAACGGATCACAACTCCACGGTCCTTCACAGAACCATCAGGAACAATTTGAAGCTCAGCCTGTGAATCAATAGACAGTGTCAGTTCTTCACGAGCAGCATTCACATAGGCAAAGTGGTCAGGTGACACGCACAATGTAATTGTTCCTTGCTCACGTTTACGCGCCAGATGCTTGCGGATCAGCTCAATCGTGTACTCAGGGTCTGTGCTTAGCTGCCTATCAATCACTTTCTCGGCAATTCCACAGCTCAGCTCTACCAAGAAAGGCTCGGCCTCCAAAATAAGCTGTTCCTTCACCGCATAAGCGTGCTGAAGCACTTCCTGAGCTTCTTCCATCATCTTGTCTGATTTGGCCTGCCATTCTGCTGCCGCAAGCCTCTGTCCTTCCTCATAGCCCTGTTGAAATCCCTCTGCTCTGAGCGATTCGGACAGCTGTTCATCCTGTTCACGCTTCTCTAGCCACCAGGCTTCAATCTGTGCTTGAGCTTCCTGTAACATTCGCTCTGCTTCCTCCGAAGCTTCCCGGATCTGTCGTTCAGCAAAATCACGAGCATCCTTAAGCATCTCATCACGCATACGCAGAGCCTCTACACTCACCTGAGGTTCTGCCTGAGCCACTTCGACTGATGTCTCAGTTATTTCAGACTCCTCAGTCTCTACATATGAATAGCTGGGCTCAAGCTTTTTTAATATCTCGACAGGAACGTATTGGAAAGACTTAATCAAATTAGACAATGATGTCATCTCCTCCGCCGCGGGCAATGATAATCTCTCCGGATTCTTCCAGTCTGCGGATTGTAGCTACAATTCGAGTCTGAGCCTCTTCTACATCACGCAGCCGGACAGGACCCATGAATTCCATTTCTTCCTTGAAGGTCTCTGCCATCCGCTTGGACATGTTGTTGAAGATTGCATCCCGAACTTCCTCGCTGGACACCTTGAGCGCCAGTTGCAAGTCAGCATTGTCAATATCACGGATAATGCGCTGAATCGAACGGTTATCCACATTGACAATATCTTCGAATACAAACATCCGCTTCTTGATTTCTTCGGCCAGCTCTGGATCTTGAATTTCCAAGGAATCGAGAATAATGCGTTCTGTTCCACGGTCTACACCATTCAAAATCTGCACGATTGATTCAATACCACCTGCATTGGTGTAATCTTGAGTAACAGTAGATGAAAGTTTTTGCTCCAATACGCGCTCCACTTGGGAAATAACCTCAGGCGATGTACTGTCCATCACTGCAATTCTCCTTGCCACATCCGCCTGTTTCTCTTGTGGAAGTGAAGAGAGAATGGTTGCTGCTTGATCAAACTGCAGATAAGATAGTACCAGCGCAATTGTCTGTGGACTCTCGTTCTGGATAAAGTTCAAGATTTGATTCGGATCAGCCTTGCGTGCAAAATCAAACGGTCTAACCTGCAGCGTAGCCGTCAATCTGTTAAGCACCTCAATGGCTTTCTGTGAGCCAAGTGCTTTCTCCAAAATCTCACGAGCGTAGTTAATGCCGCCCTGGGAAATGTATTCTTGGGCTAGACACATTTGATGGAATTCAGCCATAATCATATCTTTTTCTGAAGCATCAACTGTTCTCACATTTGCAATTTCAAGAGTAAGTTGTTCAATTTCTTCCTCACGTAGGTGTTTAAAAATTTCAGCTGATACTTCCGGCCCTAACGTAATCAATAAAATGGCCGCTTTCTGTCGTCCCGACAACGTTCCCGATTTAGCCAATGCACTCACCTCTATTCGTCAGCCAGCCATGTACGCAGCAGGTTGACGAACTCATCCGGCTTCTTCTTAGCCAAAGAGTCGAGCTGTTTGCGCACTTGACTTTCACTAGTCACACTTTCCAGATTAATGGATGGGAATTCCGCAGGTGTTGGCAGCGACAATTCGTCCTCAAGTTCTTCCTCTTGCTTGCGACGGTTTCTGGCAATGATGATGATTGCACCCGCTACAAGGGCGAGAACCGCGGCACCAATCCCCCATAACCATGGATTGGACAGGGACAAGAAATTAGCATTTGCTCCGGCTTCCGGAATATATTGCGGCACTACTGATACTTTCAGCGCCAATTGTTGCTCTGTAAATTCGGTTCCTGAATCCGCCAGTGTCGCTCTGACAATGTTCGTCAGTGTGGATCTGATTGGATCTGCATACTTCGGATCTACCTCATTTAGATCTGAAGGCGTCTCAACTGAGACGTTGATCGTCAAATCCTTGACGGTATACGGGCTAGAGATAATATCTCTTGCAATCCGATTAACCTCGTAGTTAATCGTGCTTTGACTTTTCTCCGACTCACTGTTGCCGGAGGTATCCCCACCGGGATAACCAGGTACATCCTGTGTACCCGTTCCAGCAACACCGCCAGTGTTTCCGCTGGACCCAGAGAAGCTTTCCTGAATGTCCTGAACACTGATCTCGATGCCCTTCATTCGATCCACATCAACTGGTGTCACCAGTTGCTCTTTGGAGTTCACCTTATCGAAGCTCAGCTTGGAGGCTACCAACACTTTAATCTTGCGATCTCCAGCGATCTCGGAGAGGAATTGCTCAACCTTTAGCTTCACGTCATTCTCGAATTTCTTCTGTAAGGCCATGTTCTCCTGCACACCGCTGGAGATACCACCTTGTCCACCTTTAATAGTAGGAATCAGTTCATATTCGTTATTCGTAATCGTAATATTCTCTACAGGAAGATTCGGAACTGCCGTCTTCACCAGGTTGAAGTAGCCGTCAATCGCCTGCTGACTTGGCCGGAAGCCTGGTTGGAAATCCATGACTACCGATGCGGAAGCCTTATCAGCCTCCTCAAGCCCTGCAAAGATGTTTTCCTTCGGAAGATTAATAATGGCCTTGGCGCTCTTGACCCCTTCCATCCGGCTCAGTAACTGTTGAACCTCACCATTGAGTGCGTTGTTGTACTTCACATCGAATTCATTCTCGGTCATCCCGATGGCGTTGGTAGATTGATCAAATGCGCTCATTCCAATGGAGCCATTCTGAATAAGACCTTGGGACCCCACTCCCACTTTAGCCTGTGCTGCCTGTGCAGTCGGCACACTGATCGTCGTACCACTGGCGCTCAGCTGATAAGGAATGCTTGCTGAGTCCAGATACTGCATAACTGCGGCCGCATCGTTAGCATTCAATTCCTGAAACGCAACCTCATACTCCGTCTTGGTAAATTGCACGGTCAGTACGCTTAATGCGACGATGATAATCGCTAAGGTCGAGATCAATAATATTTTTTGTTTGTTACTAAAGTTATTCCAAATACCGGATACTTTGTCGCGATATTGGGCAAGTCTCTCGTTCACTGTGTCACCCCATCCGAAACTTTGCTAGATCTATTAAATCTGCGTTCGCATTATTTCTTGATATGCTTCAATCGCCTTGTTTCGAACCTGGGTTGTGAACTGTAAGGACAGCAAAGCTTCTTGGGAAGCAATCATTACTTGATCAATATCAACCTGCCCGTTCAAAAACTTGTTTGACATTTCTTGAGAGTTTTGTTCCTGCTGATTGACTTCTTCCAGAGCATTTTTAAGATACGCTCCAAAGTCCTGCATCGCCTCAGATGGAGAAGTCTTATTTCCTTTTCCAACTATGTCTGTACTAGGAGCAATGGGTACCGGGATGCTAAACATGGTGTTCTGAATCATTTCTTGCAATCCTCCTTAATGAATTTATAGTTCTTATTTCCCGATTTCCAAAGCTTTGGTAATCATGGCCTTCGTGGCATTCAGAGCCGTTACATTTGCCTCGTAAGATCTGGTAGCTGAGATCATGTCTACCATTTCTTTCATAATGTCCACGTTAGGCATATATACATAACCGCTGGCATCTGCATCAGGATGTGATGGATTATATACCGGCTTCAGCGGAGATTCATCATTTCGAATCTGGGCCACTTTAACACCTGGCGTGTTCGCCTTGCCTTCCATCTGGTTTCTCATCGTTTCGGCAAAGCTCGCTTGATTCGGCTCCAGCACCACTACTTTTCGGCGGTATGGAACTGCTTGTCCGTTAACCACCTGTGCACGTGTTGTTTCAGCGTTAGCAATGTTACTTGAGATTACATCCATGCGCAGACGCTGAGCGGTAAGCGCTGAGGAGCTGATATCAAAGCTGTTGCTAATCTTCATCCTTAGGTTCTCCCTTCAATGGCGGTTCGGATCATTTTGATGCGGTCATTGACTTGCTGGATATAAGCATTGTAGCGTAGCTGATTTTCAGCCATGAGACTCATTTCCCGATCCACATCCACGTTGTTAAAGTTATTATTCATGGTGGAATATGGGTCTATAGTAACAACGGATTCCGGTACGAAATTTACAGGACCTATACGAAAATGCCGGCGATCCGTCACCCGGCCAACGAGCTGCGGCATCTCTCCTTCAACTTGCTCGCTTAGCATGCTTTCAAACTGCACTTCTGCTCGTTTGAAATAAGGCGTATCCACATTCGCAATGTTATTCGCAAGCACTCTTTGCCTCACGTTAGCGGCTTGCAGCCCTGCTTCAAGCCTGTTGAAGGTTACTCCGCCGAGTAAATTCATAAGTACCTCCTCTCCGCTGTCTAACTGTCTTATTCAGGTGATTTTCAGCATTTAATCGCCCAAAATCTCCTTTTTCGACAAAAGAACTACTTTTTTACACACCAAGACTTAGGTCTTAAGTAGAAATATCTCTTCTGCTGTCGTATATTCTAAGTTTCGTAGAGTTTGGACCTAATTACAATAAGAAAAAAGCCCTATCTTTTCAGAAAAATTGGGCTTGGGGTGTATTTTTTTGTAATTACTTTCATTTTATATGTCTATACCCGAGTAACTTTACAGTATTATATCCTTTTATAAGGTCCTATTTCCTATCACTAAATTGGGCCATTCATAGCGGTTTCAAAAATTGCAAGTTGCATCATTGGCTTGTTATCGGCTTTAACTAGCTTTTTCTGAACGCAAATAGGGACAACGGTAGCCGTTGTCCCTATTTTTGCATCCAGCAGAAGCGAAGGATTCGACATCCTACGACTGCGACATGTCGATTTCAGTAAATGTTGTACTTGATGCAGTCGAAATCGAATTGTGCAGTTCCGCTTGAACATTTATAAATGCTTTGTCTATAAAATATACTGGCTAAGATCCCGATCCTCGGCGATCGTCCCCAGCTTCTCTTTTACATATTCCGGTGTGATGATCATACGCTCCAGGGTAAGCTCAGGCGCCTCGAAGGACAGATCCTCCAGCAGCTTTTCCAAAATAGTATGAAGTCTGCGAGCACCGATGTTTTCTGTATTTTTATTCACGGATTCCGCTATCTTGGCAATTTCACGAATAGCATCCTCAGAGAACTCCACCTCAATATCTTCGGTACGGAGCAGTTCTACATATTGCTTGGTCAGTGCATTTTGGGGCTCGGTCAAAATAGACACGAATTCATCCAGTGTAAGACTGCTTAGCTCCACCCGGATTGGGAAACGCCCTTGAAGCTCGGGAATCAGATCGGATGGCTTGGATACATGGAAGGCTCCTGCTGCAATGAACAGAATGTAATCCGTTTTGACAGGTCCATATTTGGTCATAATGGTGGACCCTTCAACGATAGGAAGGATATCCCGCTGCACTCCTTCTCTGGACACATCAGGACCGCTTCCTTGACCGCGAGCGGCAATTTTGTCGATCTCATCGATGAATATGATTCCCGATTGTTCAACACGCTGTATGGAGTCCTGAATGACGTCATCCATATCGATCAGCTTGCCAGCCTCTTCCTGAATAAGCACCTTGCGTGCTTCCTTGACGGTCAGCTTGCGTTTCTTCGTACGCTTGGGCAGAAGGTTGCCGAACATCTCTTGCATATTCATGCCCATCTGCTCATTACCTTGTCCAGCAAACATGTCAAACATATTGGGTGCGTTATCCTCAACATCAATCTCGATCAGGTCATTCTCCAAGTTGCCAGCCAACAAATTGAACTTAACCTGGCGTCGTTTCTCAGTAACAGAGGAATCCTGTTGCTCATCCTCTTCCTTATCGTTGTTATCATTGTTGCCGAACAGCATTTCAAACGGATTACGTTGGGAGCGGGAGGAGCGTGCAGACGGCACAAGGATACTCACAATACGATCATTGGCCAGTTCCTCGGCTTTATCCTTGACCCGCTCTGTACGCTCACCTCTCACAATCCGGATCGAGGTCTCCATCAGGTCACGAATCATGGATTCGACATCTCTGCCGACATAGCCAACCTCAGTGAATTTGGTAGCCTCAATCTTGACGAAGGGGGCACCAACCAATTTGGCGAGTCTGCGTGCAATCTCTGTCTTGCCGACGCCTGTTGGACCGATCATGAGAATGTTCTTAGGTACAATCTCATCACGGACACTCTCAGGCAATCGACTACGCCGATAGCGGTTGCGCAGAGCAACCGCTACTGATTTCTTGGCATCCTTTTGACCCACAATATACTTATCCAGCTCAGCTACAATCTCTCTGGGGGTTAACGCCTGATTTTTCATTTACATTCCTCCAACCAGATTACTGAATCCGTTTATCAGTATGGAGAGCGGTGTCGTGAGCGCCATCGTCACAGCTCTTCCACGATAATATTATCATTCGTATATACGCAAATCTCAGATGCGACTTGAAGAGCTTCCTTAGCAATATCCTTTGCTTCCAGATCAGCTGGATGACGCTTCAGCGCACGCGCTGCTGCCAGAGCAAAGTTGCCGCCAGAGCCTATCGCCAAAATATGATCATCTGGCTCGATGATCTCGCCACCACCAGAAATGAGCAACATTCCTGTACGATCCATCACAATCATGAGTGCTTCTAGCTTGCGCAGGATGCGGTCCTGACGCCAATCCTTGGCCAGCTCTACCGCTGCTCTCTGAAGATTGCCATGATGCTCCTCCAGCTTGCCCTCGAACTTCTCGAATAGCGTGATCGCATCAGCGACCGAGCCAGCAAAGCCAGCAATCACTTGACCTCTATACAGTCTGCGAACCTTTTTCGCGGTCTGCTTCATCACGACATTATTGCCGAAGGTTACCTGCCCGTCACCAGCAATAGCTCCCTTACCATTATGCATGACTGCGCAAATCGTAGTTGCGTGAAAAGACATCTCCATGTCCTGCCTCCTCCCTGAAAGTAACCATATGCTTACTGCCCAGCAGGTATGACATCTGACTCTGTCATGTACCGACGCAAGGAATCCAGCGCACGCTGAGCGAGAGCTTCATTTTTTTCCTTTTTGTTACGGATGCGTGTCTCCAGCTTAGGCAACAATCCAAAGTTAGCATTCATAGGTTGAAAATGCTTGAAGTCTGCCGTCGTGATATAACGAGCCATACTACCCAGTGTGGTATCTGCTGGCAGCACCAGCAGCTCTTGACCCAAGGCTGCACGCGCTGCATTCATGCCAGCGATCAGACCTGATGCAGCTGACTCGACATAGCCCTCTACGCCTGTCATTTGTCCTGCGAAGAACAAGGTGCTGCGGCCCTTGAACTGATATGTCGGCTCAAGCTGCTTCGGTGAGTTAATAAATGTATTGCGATGCATGACGCCATATCTAACGAATTCAGCATTTTCCAGACCCGGAATCATAGAGAAGACCCGCTTCTGCTCACCCCATTTGAGATGTGTCTGGAATCCGACCAGATTGTACAACGTACCTGCCGCATTGTCCTGACGCAACTGGACAACCGCATGCGGCAACGTCTCCGTATGCGGGTTCATCAGTCCTACCGGCTTCATCGGGCCGAACAAAGCCGTCTGCTTCCCGCGCTTCATCATAACCTCGATTGGCATGCAGCCCTCAAAATAGATTTCCTTCTCGAACTCCTTCAGCTGTGCAACTTCAGCAGTGATAAGTGCATCATAGAATGCATCGAATTCAGCTTCGTTCATCGGACAGTTCAGATACGCGGCTTCACCTTTATCATAGCGAGAAGCCAAATACACCTTGCTCATATCGATAGAATCCTTCTCGATAATTGGTGCAGCTGCATCATAGAAATAGAAATATTCCTCTCCTGTCAGCTTCTTGATCTGCTCAGATAGGGCCGGGGAGGTCAACGGACCTGTGGCTACGACCACAATGCCATCCTGCGGAAGCTCCTGCAGTTCCTCCTGCACAACCTCCACAAGTGGATGCTCATGCAGTCTGGAGGTAATCTCCCCAGAGAAGCCGTCCCGATCTACGGCAAGCGCTCCACCCGCAGGAACGGCATGACGATCAGCCGCATTCAGTATGAGTGAATCTAACATTCTCATCTCTTCCTTGAGCACGCCGACTGCATTACTCAAGCCATTAGCCCGCAATGAATTACTACAGACCAACTCAGCGAATTTATCCGTATGATGCGCCGGCGTCTTCACGACCGGTCTCATCTCATATAATCGAACAGGTACACCGCGACTGGCAATCTGCCAAGCAGCCTCACTTCCGGCCAGACCGGCGCCAATCACAGTGACCTTCTGTACTTCACTCACTCGATAATCCCCCTACACTTTCCATTTTCACATCGCTGCTTCATGCTCTCAAGAATTCTCCGCAGCCTCATCGCTTTCTTCCACCATCTCGACATGGTCGCAGGATGTACATTGCAGCTTGGTACCTTGTTTGCTACGCTTCTCCACCATCATGCTGCTGCATACAGGACATGGCTTTGTCGAAGGACGATCCCAGGATACAAAATCACATTCAGGATAGCGGTCACAGCCGTAGAAAATTCTCCCCTTCTTGCTCCGACGCTCTACTACATGCCCAGTTTTGCAGGAAGGGCAAGTAACACCTATATCCTTCACAATCGGCTTTGTATTTCGACAATCCGGAAATCCTGAGCAAGCGAGGAATTTGCCAAAACGCCCCAGCTTGTAGACCATCGGCTTGCCACATTTGTCGCAGACCTCATCGGATACTTCATCCTCGATCTCAATCTCTGCCATCTCTTCTTCAGCAACCTCAAGCCGCTTCTCAAAGGACTTGTAAAAGTCATTCAGGACCTTTACCCAATCCTCGGCCCCTTCCTCAACATGGTCCAGATCCCCTTCCATGTTCGCGGTGAACTCTACATTCAGAATTTCAGGGAAGAATTGCTCCATCTGCTCAATGACCAGTTCCCCCAGCTCCGTAGGGACGAATTTCTTCTCTTCGATCGCTACATATCCACGCTTCTGGATCGTCTCCAGTGTCGGTGCATAGGTACTCGGTCTCCCGATTCCCAGTTCCTCCAGAGTCTTCACCAGTCTGGCCTCCGTATAACGTGGCGGCGGCTGCGTGAAGTGCTGCTTCGGCTCAATGCCCTCACGCTTCAACGCATCTCCTGTCTGGAGCGGAGGCAGCAGTTTGTCCTCTTCAGTCTTACCGTCATCGTTCCCCTCAACGTAGACCTTCATGAAGCCAGGGAATCGAACCTTGGAGCCATTGGCACGGAACACGGTATCGCCAGCTGTGATATCCACAGAGAGGGTATCCATAATTGCTGATGACATTTGGCTTGCCATGAAGCGTTCCCAGATCAGCTTATATAGCCGCAGTTGGTCTCTGCTCAGGAAAGGCTTCATTGTATCGGGATCACGCAGCATTGAGGTAGGCCTGATGGCTTCATGCGCATCCTGTGCATTGGCTGACTTCTTAGCATACTGGCGAGGAGTCTCCGGCACAAAAGCATCCCCATATTGACCAACGATATACTCCTTGGCCTCTTCCTGTGCGGATGCAGCTACTCGAGTGGAGTCAGTACGCATGTAAGTAATCAGACCGACCGTTCCTTCTTTGCCCAGATCCACACCCTCATACAACTGCTGAGCTACAGACATCGTCTTCGACGCCCGGAAATTCAGCTTCCGAGCAGCTTCTTGTTGGAGAGAGCTTGTCGTGAATGGAGGCGAAGGATTACGGAGACGTTCCTTCTCCTTCACACTGGCGACAGTGAATTCATCATTGCCGATGGCTGCCAGCACCTTTTGAACATCCGCTTCACTGCCGAGCTCTGTTTTCTCACCGTTCAGCTTGTGAAATTTGGCTTCAAAGGTGCTGCCCTTAATCGCAAGCTTGGCTGTTATGGTCCAGTATTCTTCAGGCACGAAGTCACTGATTTCATTCTCACGATCCAGAATAATTTTCACGGCTACTGACTGTACACGTCCAGCCGATAGACCCTTCTTAACCTTCTTCCACAATAGAGGACTAATCTTGTAGCCCACAAGTCGATCCAGAATACGTCTGGCTTGCTGGGCGTTCACAAGGTCCATATTGATCTTGCGTGGTGTCTTGAAGGCATCCTTGACCGCCTGCTTCGTAATCTCATTGAACACTACCCGACATTCCTCAGTACCATCCAGCTCCAAAGCATGGGCTAAATGCCAGGCAATCGCTTCCCCTTCGCGATCGGGGTCAGCCGCCAGATATACTTTTTTTACTTTCTTGCGGGCATCCTTTAATTCCTTCAGAACCGAGCCCTTCCCGCGAATGGTAATATACTTGGGATTGAAATCATTTTCGACCTCTACGCCGATCTGGCTTTTGGGCAAATCCCGCACATGCCCCATAGATGCCTTTACTATGAATTTGCTGCCCAGGTACTTGCCGATTGTCTTCGCCTTGGAAGGCGATTCCACAATGACGAGTGAATCCGCCACAGGCCCATCCTCCTCTCAAATGCAACCGTTACTCTCTACTTCACACATAGACAGAATAGGATCTGCCCATAAGCGGCTTATTTCGCATGCTCCCTGTTAAGATCAGTTCATCTGAATCAATCATGCATCACAGGTATAGTAAGTTCCGCTACAAGCCGTAGATTTATGGTTCAATTTACATTGTTTTTTCGTTTTCACTGTTCATTTTTACTTTTTCGTTGATATTAAAGAAATTCACTATGGATTGTCGCAGATATTGCCCATTAAATCAAATGATAGCGAGCACCTGCTAGTTGAAGAACGCGTTTTTTTATGATTAACGATAACAGAACTGAGTGTAAAAGTCCAAAATCCCAGGCTGTCATGGTTAACAGCTCATCTAATGTCTGGTCCCCTTGTTCCAGCAGTTCAACAATTCGCTGTTCCTCGCTACTGAACTGGCCATCGACCGCACCAAGCATACTAGAAGACTGAGCGCAGGCAGTTGAACCTTGGACTGACACTGTTGTTCTGTCCAATGAAGCAGTATACTCCTCCATAACGTCCTCAGCCTCTGTCACAAGCTTTGCCCCTTGCTTGATCAGCTGTAGCGTGCCCCGACTCTTCGGGGAAGTTATTGGTCCCGGAACAGCAAATACATCTCTACCTGATTCCAAGGCACAATCCGCCGTAATCAGCGAGCCACTTCGTGCATCTGCCTCCACAACAAGCGTGCCACGCGAAAGCCCTGCGATAATCCGGTTACGTTGCGGGAACAGACCAGGATGAGATTTGGTACCTGGCGGATACTCGGAGATAACCAGTCCTGTACGTGCAATCTTCCAGTAAAGTCCATGATTCTCGGCAGGATAGACCGTATCAATGGCCGTTCCTAACACAGCAATTGTACGTCCCCGGACTTGCAATGCCGCTTCATGACATATACCATCGATCCCTTTCGCCAATCCACTGATGATCGTGATGCCATTAGAAGCCAGTGCAGCGCCTAGCGCTTCGGCGACCTTCCGTCCGTATGCCGTAGGCACACGGGTACCAACCATGGCTACTCCCAAAGTATGAAGCAACTCAATGTTGCCCAGTGCATACAGCACCCAAGGCGGATCTGCAATCTCACTTAGCATCTGCGGATATTCCTGATCAAGAAATGTTATAACCTGAATGCCTGCCTCTTGAATCTGGCGCTGTCGCTCCAGAATCCAAGCTTTATTAAAGGTAGCAACCGCCCGACGGGACTGCTCAGGCTTCATACCCGCTCCAATCCATTCCCTCTCCCCGAACCAAAGTGTATCTGATAAAGCACATCCACTGTTCAACAAACGAGAGATGGTCTTACGGCCTACCCCTTCCAAGGCATCCAAGGCGACTAATATCCATTTATCCTCCATCAGAGCTCTCTCCTCTTACAGGGAAGTAGAGCACTTCCCTATTATTTGATATGCGCAACTATTTTGCAAGCGTTTCAATCCGATTCCTTATGTACAACAAAAAAAGCAACCCTTTTTCTCCCCGGTACAGGGACAAAAAAGGTTGCTTACCTTTGTTCTACATTATAATGCAGATAATATGAAAATGCTATGCTGCCTTAGTGTGTCGTGCATTGGCTGAGAAGACCCTTCTCTTCCAATACGCTGACCAGTGTCGAGCCCATCTCGGATGGGGTCGGTGCCACCTTGATTCCACAGGACTCAAGCTTCTCGATCTTCTCTTTGGCCGTACCTTTCCCCCCAGAGATGATAGCGCCCGCATGTCCCATCCGCTTGCCTGGAGGCGCCGTTACGCCGCCAATGAAGCCCACGACTGGTTTGGTCATGTTCGCCTGAATCCACTCTGCTGCTTCTTCCTCAGCTGTACCACCGATTTCACCAATCATAATTACTGCATATGTGTTCGGGTCCTCGTTGAAGCGACGCAGTACGTCAATGAACTCCGTTCCTTTAACAGGGTCGCCACCGATCCCCACGGCAGAAGATTGTCCAATGCCGCGCGTTGTCAGCTGGTGAACAGCCTCGTACGTCAGTGTTCCACTACGGGATACTACGCCGACATGGCCTGGTGTGTGGATATAGCCCGGCATGATACCGATTTTGCACTCGCCTGGTGTAATGACACCTGGACAGTTCGGGCCGATCAATACGGTATCCTTACCTTCCATGAAGCGGCTAACCTTGATCATGTCCACGACCGGAATCCCTTCCGTAATACAGATCACCAGCTCCAGCCCTGCATCCACAGCCTCCATAATGGAATCCGCTGCAAATGCTGGGGGAACATAAATAACACTTGCTGTTGCGCCCGTTGCTTCCTTGGCCTCAACAACCGTATTGAAGACCGGCAGACTAACTGTGCTGCCATTCTCCAGCGTAATTTCTACTTGCGTACCGCCCTTGCCCGGAGAGGTTCCGCCGACCATCTGGGTACCGTAATCAAGCGCCCCTTTGGCATGGAACAATGCCGTCTTCCCTGTAATCCCTTGCGTAATCACCTTGGTATGCTTATCGACCAAAATACTCACGTTGTTCACATCCCCTATCTTTATATTCATCCATCTGGAATGCAATTGCTGATGAAGGACGCAAATACGCATCCTCAATTCATAATTACTTCACAAGAGCAACGATCTTCTGAGCGCCATCTGCCATGGAATCAGCCGATACGATGTTCAGACCGGATTCCGACAGGATTTTCTTGCCCAGATCGACATTCGTGCCTTCAAGACGAACAACAAGAGGACGAGTAAGACCGATTTGTCTAGCAGCCTCCACGACACCGTTCGCAATGACGTCACACTGCATAATTCCACCGAAAATATTTACGAAAATCCCCTTCACACTAGGGTCTGACAAAATAATCTTGAAGGCCTCGGTAACCTTCTCGGTTGTCGCACCGCCCCCTACATCGAGGAAGTTCGCGGGCTCACCGCCGTAATATTTAATAATATCCATAGTAGCCATCGCAAGTCCTGCACCGTTAACCATGCAGCCAATGTTGCCATCCAGCGCAATGTAGCTGAGGTCGAACTTCGAAGCCTGAATTTCTCTCTCATCTTCTTCGTCCAGATCCCGTAGCTCCTGGATATCCTTATGACGATAAAGAGCATTGGAGTCAAAGTTCAGCTTGGCGTCCAGTGCCATTACATTTCCGTCGCCAGTTACTACCAGTGGATTAATCTCAGCAATCGAACAATCCTTGTCGATGAACGCCGCATAGAGAGCAAGCATGAATTGGGCAGCCTTGTTCACCAGCTCATTCGGAATATTGATGCTGTATGCCAGCTTCCGCGCCTGGAACACCTGCAGTCCAACGGCCGGATCAACCACTTCCTTGAAGATCTTCTCTGGCGTAGCTTCTGCTACCTCTTCAATCTCTGTCCCGCCTTCTTCAGAGGCCATCATAACGACACGTCCGGTCGCACGATCTACTACCACACCCACGTAATACTCCTTGCGGATGTCACAGCCCTCTTCAATCAGAAGACGTTTGACTTCTTTCCCTTCCGGGCCTGTCTGATGCGTGACCAGGACCTTACCCAGAATTTCTGATGCATAGGTACGTACTTCGTCCAGATTCTTTGCGACCTTTACACCGCCTGCTTTTCCGCGGCCACCCGCATGGATTTGTGCCTTTACAACAGTAACAGCGCTTCCAAGGGACTCAGCTGCTGCTACAGCCTCCTCCACCGTGTATGCTACCTTACCGTTCGGTACCGAAACTCCGTATTGCTTCAACACTTCTTTCCCTTGATATTCATGGATATTCATTCTAGTATCCTCCTATCAACATGACTGCAACAAGGCGGTTTACAAAAAAATCTGACTATAAACCCACATCATTGTAACATGTTTTTAAAACGCTTTCCTTAAAAATGCATCCATAAATACACAGCATTTTTATATCGGTATCATTCCTAAAATCGAATATTTGGAATTATATGTAAGTTATATCGAATACAAAAAGGACTATTCCCGCTGCAAAAATCCTCCGCGGCTGGAACAGTCCCTTCCATAGGGGCCTAGCTCTACTCTTTGGGCTCTAGATTACACGCATGAACGCGTTGCAAAAGATCATTAAATTCCTCTAGCAAAGACTGAAAATGCTGAGTCGAGAAGCACACCTTCCCACGAATGGCTCCAGGGATAGAGGCAGCCTTCAAGCGCAGCTGATCTCCTTCCTCCGTCAAGCTGATCATCACTTTGCGCTCATCCTGTTGCGAGCGTTCCCGGTGGATCAAGCCAGAGCTCTGCAGCCGCTTCAGCAACGGAGTAAGCGTTCCTGAATCCAGATGCAGGGCATCGCCAAGTTCCTTGACTGTTGAAGTCCCTCTCTCCCACAGCACCATCAGGACGAGATACTGTGAATAAGTAACGCCAAGCTGCTCCAAGTAAGGCTGATACAGCTTGGTTATCTCACGCGAACACGCATATATGGCAAAGCAAAGCTGATTCTCAAGCTTCAGAGCCTCTTCTGGACGATTGATTTCAATCACGTTGTTCACCTACTTTCTTGCTCTATTTTAACACAAATTCATCTCTAAAGCATATAAATTGACAACAATTTAAACTATATTCAATCTTATTTACCACAATTATATATGTATCATCGGCCCAATACAAAGTCATGTGTGTATTCAGCAACCTCTGCACACTAAATCTTGGCTGTAAAAATACTCTACATCACATTTCGATCGCCGTGTGCCCATAATATGGCCCTATGCTGCACGATTCATGCGCTCGTAGTCAGCATAAGACCACAACCTGCCAAGCACTATTCCAGTCGTTTGAGCATCATTACACTATAGGCACGACGCAGCAGCACTTTGACTACCATATATACAGGAATGGCCAGCAGCAAACCCCAGAATCCGCCAACCTTAACACCTGCAATGCTGACAAGCACCGCACTAAGCGGATGAAGATCCATACTTTTCCCGTAAACAACTGGTGAGAACACATTGCTCTCAATCTGCTGTGCCACAATAATGATGACTAATGACCATAGCGCCGTCATGGGGGAGTCAATGAAGGCGACAATCACAATCGGAATCGTGGATAGGATCGGTCCGAAATATGGGATGAAATTAAAGATAGCTGAGATGAGTGTCATCAGGAGTGGATAGGGCTGATCAATGATGAGAAAGCCCACATAGATGAGTATGCTCATTAGGAAGGTCACGATGAAGCGCCCCATAATGAATCCACCTAAGGCCTTGTCAATATCATGCAGCATGATTTGGACATCATCACGATAATGGTGCGGAACCAGATTTCCGAGACCAGTTCTGAATTTCTCCCCTTCCTTGAGCATGTAATACAGTACGATGGGAACTGTCGATACAACCAGCACAATATTTGTGATCGTCGTCATCCAATTTGAAATCGAATGAATAGCTAGGTTGATAAAATGATCCAAAAATTCGGATACCCGATTCAGCAAATCTGATTGCTCAGGGATCACTCCTGCCCAAAATGGGTGCCGCCGCAGCTCCTCCAGAGCGATTCTTGCATTTTGGATCATATCCGGGGCATTCTCCGCAAAGCTTACGGCCTGCTCCTGCAGGGACGGCCAGATCCAAATCATGAAGACTGCACTGGCAACAGCTGCGAATAGATAGATGAGCAATACGGATATCATCCGGCGAACATGAAGCTTGTCCATATAATGAATTAGCGGACGCAGTATATAATAGAAGAAACCCGCTATGACAACCGGAGCAAGGATCAGAAAGGCCACACTGAATACTGGAGTGAATAGAAAACTCAGCTTGTTCGCCATATACAGGATCAGCATAGTCAGCAGAATACGAAGCGCATTTCGCAAATATACATCTTTAAGCATAAGACACCTTCCTCCAGAGATATGAATTGGACCTCTACTAAAGTAGGGTTAGCAGTGCCGTAGCTATGCTAAAGTAAATGAACAAGGAGAGAATGTCATTGATGGTCGTAATCAGCGGGCCTGACGCTACAGCAGGATCTACCTTCAGTCGGTTCAGCAGCAAAGGAATTACAGTTCCCGACATGGTGCCGATAACCAATGTCAGGAACAGAGAAATTCCCACGACGAGACCCAGCATCATATCTCCCCTCCAGAGATAGGCAATGAGAAATATCAACACTCCGCAGCAGGCTCCAATGGTAACACCCACTTGCAGCTCACGCAGAAGCAGCTTCCAGAGCTTGCGCCGATTCAATCGCTCGGAGGCAAGCCCTCGTACAATCACAGCAAGAGATTGCGTACCTGTATTTCCCGTCATTCCTGCAATCATGGGCATAAAAAAGGCCAACGCCACAACCTGGGTTAGAGTATCCTCAAACCCGGCAATAATGCTGCCTGACACCAGACCAATGAAGAGCAGCAGCACCAGCCAGGGCAAGCGCCTGAGGGAAGCGGTAAGTGCCGGTGTATGAAGGCCGATCTCCTTGCCTGATCCTGACAAACGCCCAATATCCTCATCTGCCTCCCGCACGACTACATCTACGGCATCATCAATGGTGATAATGCCGCATATCCTGTGCTGCTCATCCACTACAGGCAGCGCTAAGAGATCATACTTGCGGATCGTACGCGCGACCTCCTCCTGATCCATATCCGCCGGAATCGTAATAACTTCCGTATTCATGAAGCTCTCTACAAGATCATCTGGCTCGGCTAACAAGAGATCACGATAGGAGCAGACACCGAGCAGTCCTTCGTTCTTGTCCACGACGTAGACATAGCTCACACTTTCAAGGACAGGCAGCATTACTTTTAGTTGTCCAACGATTGCTTGTACACTCGAATGAATCGGTACAGCCAGATATCTACTCGTCATCATTCGTCCAGCTGTCTCCGAAGGATAATTCATTCTTCGCCTAATGACTGCGGAATACTCAGCCTCCAGAGTAGACAATAGCTTATGCTTCTCTTCTGTATTCAGGGCATCCAGCATATAAGTAAGGTCATCATCTTCCATAGCTGCGACGACCAGCATCTGCTGCTCCGGGTCCATTAACCCGAAAGCCTCGGACTGCTCCTCAGGCTCCAGCTCCGGGATCAGGGCTGCTACTTGCTCTGCAGTCATCTGGCTCAGCAGCTTGAATTGGTGATCCAGAACCAGGTCTCTGTACAATTGGCCTACATCGTAGGGATGCAGCTTTTCGATCAAGCCTTGCAGCTCGAGCTCATTTCCTTGCAGAATCAATTCGATTATAGTTGTCGTTGAGATAGCTTTTGACATATAACCCCCGCTTTCTTACACTATATTGGATTTATCTGGATCTATTTTTAGCCCTATTGATCTTCCTTAGATGTTTATTTATTTGCTTGATCTATTTCCATTCTATTTTGATCTCCTTTGATTACTCTCAACCACCTTGTCCTCTCTGGACTACCTTGATTCCTCTAGGTCGTTCTTGCTTTTCCATTACCCATAAATTCCGAGGTTTAGACACAGAGGTTCACTATAGATCAGTTCTATAGTCGGCATCACCACAACGCATTTATACAAAAAAGGAAACCCCAGATTGGAGTTTCCTTTGTCGATTTCATATCTACGTACTGCTATAAGCGTCATCTTGCTCTACTTCAAGGTTATATTGAATCTTTGCTCAGCGCTAATATATTCCACCTGAGCCCCTAGTCCTCTGGCTACAACCTGAAGAGGCACATACGTTACCCCATTGATGACTTTGGGAGCTACCTGCACAGTATCCGCCGTCTCGCCGTAGTACACCGTTTTGCTCCCGATCTGGAGGGTCAGCTTGTGCTCTCCACGAATCACTTCAACCTTACCGGCTTGCTGATCCCAGCTCAGCGTGGCTTCCATGGCGTCTGCAATATCACGGAGCGGCACTACATTAGTCTGCTCGATAAGCAATGGACGATTCGTGAGGCTCAGCTTGCTACCATCCACATACACCTGTAGGTCGGAACTCTTATAGGACGGAGTAGATGAGGCTGTGCTCTTTTGGGTGCTTGAGGAGGACTTGGACTTTGAATCTGAGCTAGAGCTCTTGCCAGACCCCGAACTACTTCCACCGTTATGTTTGTGATACTCGCCGTCTTCAAGCCCCCACTTGGCACAATTCGTCTGGCAATAGTGGCCTCCCTTACTGTCTGTTCTTCCCGGATGGGCAAAGGCAGTAGAGCTCACCATCAGTAGCAGAACTAGAACCATTGAAGCGGACAACCAGCGCTTGATCATAACCAACTCTCCATTTCTAGTATATTTTTCCTACATCCTATCACAATAGTCCTATTAACTGTGCTGTTTTTCAAAATTTAATTACCATTCGACAGCCTTTGACACCAATTTCAGCTAATAGTACACTCTTCAACTGAATCTGCAAGTTCTTCTGGAATACGTTTGTGCAACAAAAAAAGAGTATCTGCCAACTCCAGTGCAGATACTCTACATATACAGTCCTTCCTATTCAACATACTTATAATCAAGTTCAGCATACTTATAATCAAGATTAGTTATTCGAGATGATCATAGTCAGAATACTAATAGCACGCTAGCTACAGTTGAAAGTCACGACCATAGAAAAATACAGTGTTTTTGCCAGCACGCTTGGAGCGGTACAATCCCTCATCCGCCAGATTCAGCACCTCATCAAATTGCAGGCTATGATCAGGGTAGACGGCACCGCCTATACTGCAGCCGATGTGAACCTGCTGGTAATCAATGACGAAAGGCCGATTCATGGCAGCAATGACCTGCTCCGCAAGCTGTCCAGCCTTCTCAAACTGATGATCGCGCGGTGTATGCATGACAATCAGGAACTCGTCACCACCTAGACGAACCGCAATATCCCCTTCCGACAGCAGCTCAACAAGTCGCTGAGCCACCTTTTGCAGCAGAATATCTCCGGTCTGATGCCCTCGTGTGTCATTCACAAGCTTGAAGCCATCCAGATCAATATATAGGAAGGTTAACGTATGCCTGTTAGCATCTACAGTAGTGATTGCCTTCTCCAGATAGCTCTCCAATGCGATACGGTTCGGCAGCCCCGTAAGCTGGTCCGAATGAGCCAGGTTCTGCATGATTCCAAGCTCTGTCTCCTTCTTGGATACAGCCTCTACCATCTCCCGCAGTGAACGGGACAACGTGCTGATCTCCTGAAAGCCACCAGTCTGGGGAATCTCACGAATCTCCCCTTCCTTTAATCGGTTGGCATGGCGAGTCAGCGTACGAATAGGCAATGATATTCGGGCAGCAAGCACCCAGCCAATAAGCGCGAACAGCAAGACAGCTGCTCCACCTGCGAGCAGGTTGAAGCGGAGGAGGCTGGTAACTGAGGAAAAAGCCTCCGGCTCTGGCTGACGCACCACTACAGTCCAGCCCAAGCCCGGATAGTCCAGATATCCATCCCCATAAGCATATCCCGTGAGATAGCTCTTGCCGTCTGGCCACGTCTCGACAGCCCAGCCGTCCTTAGCCCTCTTGGTCGCCTCAAGGCTCGGCAGCTGGAGCGGCATACCTACCATGGACCTTGGGCCAAGCAGGATGGTTTGATCGTTCTTGCTGACGATGAACATTTCCACGGACTCATTGCGCGCCGCCTCCGGTTCCATCACAGTCTTCTGCACCTCATCTGCCCAAGCCCAGCTCATATGTGCCGCTAACACCCCATATAGCGTTCCTTCTTTATCCTTAATCGGGATACTGATATCTACGAATTGCAAGGGCTCTCCGGTCGGATTCGGCAGCAAGGATGCCAGAAGAACTGCATCATGCACGTCTCCAATGAACTTTCCCTTAATGCCTTCCAGATAGACAGGCCTTTCAGCCAGACTCTTCCCCTCCAATATACGTCCTGTAGCAGCCAGCACTTTACCTTGCGGGTCCGTGAAGCCTACCCAGGAGAAAGAAGGGAAGCTAGTCTGAAGTTGATGAATCATGCTACGGACTTGATCTGGATCAGGCTTGCCCTGCGAAGCAACCAGATTCCCCAGTAGATCCACTTCTCCACTTCGTGACCACATGAAATTATCCAGCTTATCCGCCATATGGTTCGCCATTCCCATCAGGGATTGACCAACCTCTGTCCGGACCGTGTCTGCGGATTTTTTGTTCAGCACCCAGCTCAGGCTGGTTGTCAGCAATAAGGACACGATCACAAATGTCATGATTAATACCGTCTTCAATCGAAAAGACATCTCTCTACTCCCCGGATGAAAAATTTAGTAGAAGAATCACTCCTTCTAACATAACATAGCTTGAGCGAGGAGGTGTATCCATAATGTATCATTTGAATCTCATGCCTACTCCTGAGCCTCCCCCGGCTTCATACCCAGCTTGCGGTAGTCACCCGGAGTAACTCCTACGATCCGTTTGAATACCCGACCGAAGGTGATAGAATTCGCATAGCCCACCTGCTGGGCGATGTCCTGTAGCGTCTCAGCTGTGGTTGCCAGCAAATATTCCGCACGCTGCATACGTAGTTGGGTAAGGAAATCCACGAATTTCATATCAAACTCTTCCTTGAATAAATAGCTCGCATACTTCCCCGAAATCTGAAATCGATCACTCAAATGCTTCAATGATAGATCTGGATTAGCAAAATTCTCTTCAATATAGACTTTCATCTCACTGATCATGGCCCTGTAGCTCTTCGACTCATTTACCGATACATAGATTCGATAGATCTCTCCCAGCCAGCGTAGCATCACGGCCTGCACCTGGGACAGCGTCGTCTCAGCCTCAATTTCCCGATAATAGGACTGAAGACTAGGTTCCTCAAAAATTCGCTGCAGACTGTCCGACACCTCACTCAACTCGCGTCCAAGCATCTGAATGAGCGTATACAGCATCATGCGAATCTCTTCATCTCTAATCTGATCGTTGCGAAAAGAAATGAACAATTCCTCCAGCTTGCGCCGCCAGCGCTCATCAGCCAGCCGGAAGTCACGGACAAGCTCGCCCAACTGCTGAAGATATTGATAGGACTGCAGAGTTGTCTTGTCGGGTAAATGATCGCTTAAGACAACCATATTCTGCCCTAGCGACAACTTATGCTGTAGTGCGATGTCCGCCGCCTCACGAGATGTTGAGATTGCCTCCAGCCCCTTGACGACAGGCCCAACGCCGATCGCGAGAGACAACCCCAAATTGTCAGTGATCCAGCGCAGACAAGCTTCAGCGAGCCTGCGGAGCTGCTGGGTATCCACCTCTGCTTCCATTGGAAAACCGATGATCAGACCGATTCGGCTACTGCTCACCCATTCTGCCCAACCCTCCAATCCTTCCTGATACGTGAGCTCCCGCAGCAAATTCATCAGCGTCAGCTTCAGCACACTCTGATCCTTTAATGCATGGCTCTCACGGAACTGGTCATATTGGTTGATCTCGGCTGTGACAAAGGCATATTGCCCTACTGACGCAGAGAACAGCTTAAAGCGCTCAAGGATTTCATCCGGGATCGGTAATGCTTCACCCTCCAGCAGATTCAGAAAGAGCTGCCTGCGCTGTACGAGCATATTCTCATCATATTGCTTCTGATAATTGACGGTCTGCTCAATCAGGTTCTCTAGCGCCTGATCAATGATGAGCAGTTCATTTCTCGCTCTCACACCTGTACCTGTCGGCTCCTGCCTAAGCTGTAGCTCCTGAATCCGATTAAGCATGACCTTGATGGGGCGGTAGTTCTTACGGGTGATGTACAGAATGTATGCTGTGCCTGCCGCTACCGTCAAAATGCCAAGTATGATCCATACATAAGACACGACCGACATCCAGGCGAACAGCTCTCCAGCCCGAATACCGCTCTCGAATGTCCAGCCTGTACTATCCAACCGTATCGCGGTCAAGACATTCGTCTGTGCTGAATCCTCGACCAGATCTGGAGTATATACGAGCTCACGATCATCGTTAACAACTCGCAAAAAAGAGACCTGGCTATTGACCATATCATTGATCATTCGTTCCAATCGGTACATACTCAGACTGACGACGACTACGCCCTCCTGCCCGAACGGCAATGGAAGCTGCTTGTACATGCTGATTACCCTTCGCTCTGATTCCGAGGTTGCCAGCCGCAGCTTACGCACAGGACTCCAGCCGCGCTCTTCCTTGTCCCTTAGCGCCATCTCCAGAAACGCTCGGTCTGCGAACACATCCAGATCAACCAAACCATTCAAGGTCAGTACCTTTCCATCTACAGCACGATAAATATACAGGGAATCTATCAGATCATTACGCACCAGCAACCGTCGCATATCATTGACTGTCGAGTAGAGGTGTGTGAGGTTACCTTCCTCATCCCGTCCACTAAGGAAATTGCCATACCTTTCATTGGTCTCCATTTCCTGCAGCAGTGACAACTCGGCACTCTTTAGCGCATTGCTCACGGAGTCAACCACATAGCCTGTAGAAATTCGATTGGCCTTGGTCGTCTCATTTCGCGATAGCTCCCCAACAATAACAATTGACAGGAAAATCAGGATCGACACTGTCAGCAGAAAGATGGGAAAATAGGAGAACATCATCCTGCTAGACCAACTCCGCTTCATTCGCCATCCCCCCATTTTTTTCTTTGGTCGGAATCAGAAGGAGTTGCCTGATCTTCTGTTCATGAGTCGAGTTAATGTCATCTAATGTGACACAACAACCCGCTTGGCCATTTTATTTATCCAATATAGCATGCCCGCCCCGATTAGTGCACTAATTGTACATGCAAAATACATGACATTGGCACCTCCACTCGAAAAGAGAAAGCCATTAAGCAAATTCCCTACAATCCCTCCAAGACCGGAAAACACCATATTAAAGATACTTTGTCCTGTTGCTTGCATCCTCTTGCCCGCAGCGGCTGCCACATATTCCACAGCGGCGACGTAGAACAGACCAAACGATAAGCCGTGCAGCACCTGGATGCCAACCATAACCATAGGAATCGGAAACAGCCATTGTATAGCCCAGCGCAGGGCGTAGAAGAAAGCAGCGAGCAACAGCGTTCTCTCATGTCCCCACGCCTTGAGTATTTTCGCTGCCAGCAGCATCGAAGGCACATTGGTCAGGGAAGCGAGCAGCAGGGCCGTTCCCACAAGTGAATAGCTCCCCCCTGCCTCCTGAAAAGCAAGCACAAAAAACGAATTGTAAGCTGTCAGTGTCTGATTCACAAAAAAGCAGGCAATCAAAAACAGCAAGAACAGACGATTTCCCAGCAGTTCACGCAAGCCTTCCGAGAGAGATACCGGTGCCGCTGCATACTCACGCTTGTTATTTGACAGACTGAGCACCGTCGCAGCCCCCGCCAGACTTAGCAGCAGGAAGGGTAACCATAGTCGAGTAATCTCGAAATGCGATAAATAAAAACCACCCGCATAGCCTCCCAGCGCAGTCCCGAGGCTGCCCAGCATGCGAATCGTTCCATAGGACGTACCCGCTGCGCGGGCAGCCGACACTGCATAAGAGTCTGCAATTGGACTTTGCGTTGTACTGAAGATAATAGAGATAATATAAGCGAATACGATAACAGCAAAGATTTGAAAGCTATAAAAAAAGGAGAGCACTGCCGGTATAATAATCGCTAGCAGGAGCACTCCTTTCGTCTGACGGTAGCGGTCCACCAGCACTCCCCAGATCGGCTGTACGATGATCGACAGCAATATCCCTACAGACATCATTCCTCCTACGATGCTCGCATTCATCTTCTGGTGCACTAATAATGTTGTCAAATAAGGATTAAATAGCCCTCCTGCTGTACCCGTCAGCAAATAGAGAAGCCGAAGCCGATATAGATCTCTTTTGGCTCCTAATGGGATGACCGCTGTATTTTCCATGTCCATAACTTCCTTTTCGTGGATTCAAGCTAGAAAAATAGCCTCCGGCAGTGCCGGAGGACTTTGAACATTAACCATATAAATACAGTGCAACTTCAAGGTTACAGTATGTTCAAAAGGAGTCGCTTGAGATGGCATTACGAATGGTTATGTTTCCTTCTATTCGGCCACAGGGTCCAGCTCCAGATCAAAGCTCATATGACCGTTAACATTCGTCCCGAGATGAGCGTATACGATTTCAATCCGGTTATCTGTCCGAATAACATGAGGATGCGGCGCCTTGCTATCTACCTTGCAGGATAGTCCGGGTAGCTTCCAGCTGTCAGCCGTAATCTCCGCTTGTGATAGACCCGGTCCCTCAATCTCAAAGTACACCTCGACATCCAACTCCGTATCCAGACTTACCTCTGCAGACAAGCGGTCTTTATCCACCTTAGCGTCGAAAACAATACCTTTCAGATGAGTGTTCCAGCCCTTGCCCTTTTCCCTTCGAATCAGCCGCATATAATACTTATCCCCACTGACTGACTTCCAGTGTATGGTTGCGGAATGCATCTGACCATTCGTATTGCGACTCCCAGACATCGCTCCAATCATGCGGGAGCGCTCAATCCACGCACTCGCTGTGCAGAGATGACGATTCTCTCCAGGCTTATTACGTTCACAGAGCTCACGAAACTGCTTATCCACTCTACGGTCTCCAGCATGAGTGGCGAGCTGCTGCCGCACATCCTCTGGTACATTCACGCCAACCAGCGCAATCATCGGATCATGACTTGTCTCACAATTGGGAAGCGTCAAATGCTTATAGTCCTGTCCTAAGGCCAGATAAATGAAAACGCCCATCGAGCTGTGCCCCAGCATTTCCATTTCATAGGCTCTTGCGAAGGGACCAGACACATTCTCAAGCTCAGGGTTGTAGAACAGCGCAATATTCCGCCATAGCCCCTCTTCAATCTCGGCTCCAATCTCCTTAAGAGCAGCGGTACGCCCATAACATCTCCACATCCCAAGCACGGTTAGATCGACACCGTAGTAAGTCGTTGTATTGAACTCGGCGAAGCTACCGAATTCACGGAATTCAACCAGCAATCGCTCGGCCTGAAGCTGGGCATGCTCCTGCCAATTCTGCCGCTTCAAGCGATATCCGAAATAGTGAACGGCGAAAATATGCATAAGTTCAATATTGGTATTCATGGGGATAGCATCCGAGCCACGGCGATCTATGGAAGCTCCCACCGTCTTTACCATGCACTCGTCCATTCGGGCTACCACCTCGGAAGGCAGAATATGCTCAAAATGCTCCAATATAATAGCAAATGCACAAGCAATGAACTCTCTCCAGTTCGGATCGTAGCTTCTCCAGACACGCGGAATGACCTTATCGGCCGCATCGCGCAAAGATTGTATAATGAACCGGGAATCCGATGCATCGGGCCCCATATTCGTATTCTGGTTCCATTGGATGCTTAGTTGCTGCCCGATCCTGTCCAGAGTATCATCCCAGAAATAGGTGAAGCCGGGTGCAAACTCCTTCCAGGCGTAGTTCCCAGCAGGTGGATCTGGTCGCTCGGGTGCCGTACGAAAGGTACCGTGATAGATTTCATCCGGTAGATCAAATTGCAAATCCATTACCTGATGTAGCAGGGTGCAGGCGCGGGTGATGTCCCCTTCACCTGCACGTATCAACAGACCTAATGCATAATGGACACTACTTCGGGTATCATGGCGTTCCGGTACTTCTTCATCCTGCAACAGCCCTTGCTCATCATCGTAGAGACCATCCATCAAATGCATAGCCTGGTCTACCAAATAACGCTGCTCCTCTGTCAACTGCTCTCGTAAAGAGATCATGAATATACTCCTCCTCATTAGCCCTTCACGGCACCTGCCGTAATTCCACTGATAAAGAAACGCTGCAAAAACGGGTACACGATCAGGATCGGAATAGTTGAGAATACGACGCTGGCTGCCTTCAGGCTTTCCGGCATCATTTGTGCCATCCCTATCCCTTCCTGCATCATCTCACTCACCTGATTATTCTGAATCATCTGATAGAGCTTAAGCTGCAGCGGGTACAGCTCTGGCTTCGAAATATACATCAAGGCATCCTGGAACCCATTCCAGCGGCCTACTGCGTAGAACAGACTAAGCGTAGCCAGCACCGGTAACGACAAGGGGAGAATAATGCGAAACAATGTCCCTATGTGACTGCTGCCGTCAATCTCGGCCGCCTCCTCCAGGCTTTCGGGAATCCCGTGCAGAAAGGAGATGAGAATAATCATATAGAAGGGACTGATCAAGTTCGGCAGTACGAGCGCCCAAATCGAATCCAACAGCTCCAGATTACGAATCAGAATATAGTCCGGAATAATTCCCCCGCTAAAAAACATCGTAACCACAATAATCAGCATGATCCATTTACGACCGCGCAGGTTCCGCTTCGACATGGCATAACCCGCCATAATGGTCATCAGCATAGACAGCACGGTCGTAAGCAGCGTTAGAAAAATGGTAAAGCCCAGTGATCGAATCATCGACATGTCCGCAAATACTTTACTATAGGCATCCAGTGTAAATTCGACCGGTATAAAAGAGACGAGACCTGCCATGATCGGACGGCTGGAACTTAAGGATATTGCGACAATATGGATAAAGGGTGTCAAACACAGCAGAATGACTACCGAAATCAACAGGACATTAAAGATATCGAATATCCGATTTGAAGTGTGCTCGCTCATCGCTTCTTTCCCCTTTCAATACATCATTGTACGTTAGATCTACAATATGCTCTCGTCTGTAAGCTTCTTGGATGTATAGTTAGCCACGAGCAGGAAGATCAATCCGACAAGAGCCTGGAACAAGCCCACTGCCGTAGCCAGGGAGATCTGCCCGGACTGAAGACCTACGCGGTACACGAATGTACTCAGCACCTCAGCATAATCTCTGACGGCAACGTTACCAATGATGTAAGGACGGTCGAATCCTATCGATATCATATTCCCAAGGTTAATAATAAGCAAGGTAACAATTGTCGTCTTGATGCCTGGGATAGATATGTGCCAGATCTTCTTGAAACGCCCTGCTCCATCGACCTCAGCAGCCTCGAACAGTTCCTTGTTAATGCCCGTCAACGCAGCCAAATAGAGAATCGTGCCCCATCCCGCGCTTTGCCATACCCCAACGAGCAGGTAGGTAATCAGCCAGTAATTTTTGTCGGCGAGGAACGGGATTGCATCAAGACCAAGACTTGTCAGCAAGTTGTTAATAAAGCCGGATTGGGTACCGAATACCTGTAGCACAATGCCGCCAATAATCACCCACGAAATAAAGTGTGGAATGTATAGAATCGTCTGCGATAGCTTCTTGAACCACTTGACCTTCAGCTCATAGAGCATAATAGCGAGAATCAGCGGAGCTGGAAAGGATACGATCAGGTCCAGAAAATTCAGCATCAATGTGTTGCGCAGTGCTTTGAAGAAATCGTTGTTCGAGAACGCCTCACGGAAGAATTCCAATCCGACCCATGGACTATCCGAGATCCCTTGAAAAAAGTTAAAATCCTTAAATGCCACCTGTACTCCGTACATTGGACCATACTTGAAAATAATAAAGTACAGCATAGGAAGCATTAGCAGCGCGTACAGCTGCCAATGTCTTCGTAGGTATGTGGATGTCCGCACTGCCTTCACCTCTCCTTGATCATTAATGATGCTACAGCGAAGAGTACTTGGACCATTGCCTTGACCAGATCAAATGTGAGTAAAGGGCCGCTTCAAGCGGGGAGCCCTGTCAACCACTGATAAGCTTGCTGTTCTAATGAACGAATATATAAGCAGATGAACAGCAAGCTTAAAGGCGTCCACTCCGTTTCTTTAGGGCTTCCCCGCTTTCCGCTAACCACGCTCTTTGCAGATCATTTAAGCCCAAAATCGTATTCGGCCAAGGTACTAGTAGCCCCTCCACTGTGCCAAGGTATTCATACGACACTCATACGACATTCATAACAATATCCCTTAAGACGCTTTAGTTAGATGTGTAGTTCAGTCCGTTAGTGTAATTAGCATTTGATGAGCATTTGAATGAGCTTGTGACAATGCTTTATTGGCCTTTCATAGCCTTATAGGCTGCCGTACGCTCGTCCAGAATGGTCTGTCCACCACTTGCCATATAGTCTTTGAGCATCGAATCAAAGGTAGCATCGAACTGATCCGCCTTCACCATCGCAGTCTTCACGATAATTTCCTGATACTTGTCAGCCAGTGTTGTGCCATATTTAGCCTCTGATTCAATCGGGTGACCAAAGCGAACCTGCTGAATATTGTCCACATTCGAGATTTCAACTGACTTACGCATATCCTCTTGATAGACGTCCATCGTCTGTGCGATATAAGCCGCTTCATTCTTGGCATCGTCTCCTGCGAACTTACCGTTTACGATGATAGCCAGGTCTCCAAAATTGTAGAGACGGTTCTTCGCTTCATCTGTCGCATCGGACTTCACTACAGGCACGCCATCCTTCATGACATAGTTCTCATTTTCAATACCAAATTGAATGTCGAACAAATTGCTATCCGAGGCCATCCAATCCAGATACTTCAGCGCAGCCTCCACATTTTCACTGGATTTCGGAATCATGACGTACATTGCATTTGGTGCATAGGCCGGCTTGGAATGCTTGCCCTCAGAGTCTGTGAAAGCATCGACAGGCGTCATGACAGCTCCAGGAACGTTCTTCTGCAAATTCTCATAGGTGCCGTTGTACGGGAAGTACATTTCGCCTGCATCATCCGTGTAGAATCCGACATTACCATTCTGAACATCCTGCCACAGCTGCTTCTTGTCCTTATCCAGACCGAAGTCCTTGCTGATTAGCCCCTCATTATAGAGATTGTTCAGGAATTTCATGGCATCCTTGAAGCCTGGCAGCAAGGTTGGGTAATCGCTGGACCCGAGTTGCTGAGTCAGAGTGTAGCGTTGCTCCTCCGTAAGCGGCTGGATGAACGACCAGATTAACGGATCATATTGAGCGGGAGCCAGGCTCATACCGAACGGAATGGCTTTGCCACCTGTATTTCCCGGGTCCTGTTCTTTAAATGCCTTAAGGGTGCTGTGCAGCTCCTCTGTTGTCTGTGGAACTGGCATATTCAGCTTGTCCAGCCAATCCTGGCGAACATATCCTGCATACTTGCCCAGTACAAGACGTTTTCCAGGAATCGCGAACTGTCTTCCGTCATACTGACCATATGCCAGCGTCTCCTCTCCCAGAAACTTCTTCAGGTTCGGTGCATGCTGATCCAGTAGCTCAGTGAGGTCTGTCAGACCACCTTGTTCGGCATAACGGTTGAAGGTACCCGAATCGTAGGTGAAGACAATATCTGGCACTTCACTTTTACTGGCCATGAGAACATTCAGCTTTTGTGTCTCTTCTGAGCGCGGCACAGGTACGAATTGCACCTTAATATTGTTCGGATCGCCGAATCTCTCCTGAATGAGGTTGGTCAAATAGCTGTCTGTTATCGTATAGCCTGCAGGAGTATTCCCCCGATCAAACAGCTCTACCTTTAATGTAGTAGCTCCAGCAGAGCCTCCATTCCCAGTGGAGGACTGTCCTTCAGTAGCTCCGCCACACGCCGAGATGAGCATCGTGGATGCGAGTACAGTCGCCATCAGAGGACCCGACCATTTCTTGGACCAACCTTTTGTCATGAACACATCACCTTTCCCCTTTTAAATAATAGGATGCCTTCTGTGCTTTCTGTCATCTCCAGCAGCTCGCCTTATAGGCATCGAACTCTAATCGCTTGCTTGTATACGCCAGCGCCTTTGATGTTAACAAGTATCACACAACAAAACAAAAATGCACAATAAACTATTTTCAAATCATTTTCAAAAGCGAAATTTTATTGATTTAGGTCATATTTATTCACATATAAACTGTTGTCCCGTGCAATAAACTTCTTTCCATATACATTTTATGTCACATTATATTACATTATATGAATATTTCGAAACATACTAAGAATGAACTCTCAATCTCCCCCATACTTGACTCAACTGCACGATTCCTTCTTCGATTAGCTCCTCATCCATGCCGGCAAAGCCGATGATGAATTCACGCCGTTCCTGATCCCCTGTCCCATGCCAGGTATAAGCTGAGGATGCAACGTGAATGCCTGCCATTCTGGCCACCTGCAGCAGCTCAGCTTCTGTATGCTCCGTATGTACCTTCAGCACGATATGAAAGCCCGCATTCTGTCCAATAACCTCTCCCCAGCCTGCAAAATGCTGCTTGATCGCCTCCACAAGAATATCGTGCTTACGGCGATAGATCTTTCGCATTTTACGAATATGCTGCTCCAGGTAACCACGCTTCATGAATAGCTCCATCGCGCATTGGTGAATCCGAGAAGCAGATTGCTCGAATAACAGCTCGTATTGTAGGGCCCGGAATGCTTCCATCAGTTCAGGAGGCAGCTCCATATAATGCAGGGATAAGGCCGGCGCCATAATCTGAGAGAAGCCTCCCATATAGATAACTCGACTCGACTCCATCCAGCCCTGCAGAGACGGAATGGGACGACCGTGATAACGAAATTCTCCATCATAATCGTCTTCAATAATATATCCCTGCTGCTGCTGAGCCCATTCCAGTAATTGCAGACGTTTACTGACCGACATAACCATCCCCTGAGGATATTGATGGGATGGTGTTACCGCTACTAGCGTTGCTTCACTGGCAAGCAGTCTACTAACATCCATTCCGTCAGGCTCTAGCGGGATTCGCTCCAGCTGGTAGCCCATCCGGCGAAAGGCCGCCGCTATAAGCGGGTAGCCCGGGTTCTCCAAGCCTATGACACTGTATCTGTCCTGCAATAGCATGGCTAGAAAGACCAATAAAGTCATTTGGTCAGCTGCAACGACGATATGATCCGGGTTGGTACGTACACCGCGAAAATGCTCCAAATAGGTACAAATCTCCTTGCGCAATCCAAGCTCTCCCTGCGGATCGCCATAGAACAGCACGTCTGGTGACTGCTGCATGACCTCTGCGGTCACCCTGCGCCATTGTATATGGGGAAATCGACTAAAATCATTACGTGACAAATGAAAATCATAGGTGTATTCTCGCTGTGGTCGCAGAGGATTTGGCACGAATGACTTTAGAGCGGGCGTATCTGCGCTGGAATAGTTCCAAGTCCGGGTACCAAGACGAGCGTAATCCTCTGGCAATGGAAGCACATGATAACCACTTCGATTTCGTGCCTCGACGAATCCTTCAGCGACTAGCTGCTGATAAGCCATTTCGACTGGCGTCGTACTGATGCCGAGTGTGTCCGCGCATTGACGGACGGAGGGGAGACGAGTGCTCACCTCCCAAGCTCCTAATACAATCTGTTCCTTCATATAATCATAAAGCTGAATATAGAGTGGGGAGTCCGGTTCAAATCGAATGCCTGCCAATATCATAGTGATCCTCCATACATCTGTCCTTTAGTTTTTATTCAATCTGACTATTTCTGAGTATACAGAAATCCATTATAGTAATGGAGTCTGGACATGCAGGAACCATTAATGGGCTTATTTCTATTACGGAGGGAAAATATATATGAGCAAGTGGATCGATGATGAAGCTACAAAGGACTTGCGCTTGGTCCAAGGGAAGAAGGTATATCTACGCCCGGTCGAGGTCGAGGATGCGAGGATGTACTATAGCACTTTGAATGATCCAGATATGCGTAGACTGACAGGTACCCAGGCTGTCTTCTCCCTTGCACGAGTGCAGAGCTATCTGGAACGCAAAGTCACCGATACCTCATCCGTGCTGCTGTGGATCGGACTGCAGGATACAAACGAGCTGATTGGGGATATTGCCCTTCAGGATATCGACACCACGAATCGGAATGCGAATCTGCGGATTGCGATCGGCAATGCAGACCACCAGGGGAAAGGCTATGGCAGTGAAGCCATTCGGCTACTACTGGGCTATGGCTTTGGCATTTTGAATCTACACCGCATTGAGCTGAATGTATTCAGCTATAACGATCGTGCCATTCATGTGTATGAAAAGGCAGGCTTTGTACGGGAAGGAGTGCAGCGACAAGTCCTCTATTACGATCATGCCTACCACGATTCCATCTGGATGAGCATACTTGCGGATGAATTCCGCCAACCAGGCTGAGTCCAAATACTACGAGGTCCCGAGAGCCCTGAAGTGCACCCCTTAGAATAGACATTGGAAAAACCCCTTGGTTTAACCGATGAATTTCTAGGGGGTGCATTTTTAATGGCTATTAAAGGTCAA
>NZ_AUFO01000008.1:0-44846 GCF_000426545.1 Paenibacillus massiliensis subsp. panacisoli DSM 21345
GTTATCCCAGTCCTGAGGGCAGGTTGCCTACGTGTTACTCACCCGTCCGCCGCTAACTCTCAGGAGAGCAAGCTCTCCATCAAGTCCGCTCGACTTGCATGTATTAGGCACGCCGCCAGCGTTCGTCCTGAGCCAGGATCAAACTCTCCAATAAAGTTATTGAAAAGAGCGATAGCTCATTTTGAATCTGACGAGATTTAATATCTCATTGTTTTGCTCCAGTTTTCATACAGTCAAAGACATGTACCAAAAACCTTCGCGTTGGATTTTGCTTCACAAAATCCGCTCACTCGTTGTTCAGTTTTCAAAGATCAACTTTGTTTTCTTTACCGAGTAACTCTCGCTCAGCAACTTTTATATCTTATCATATCCTCACCAAGTTTGCAAGCATTATTTTAGTTTGATTTAAATGTCTTCATTCGAACTAAATTCCACTTTACCGCCCTGATTTCTCAGTGCTTTCTTGGCCGGAAATAGAATATACCATGTCCATCAGTATAGTGCAACCTTTTTTTAAAATACATTTTTTTAACAACAACAATAAATCAAGAAATGCATAAAGCCCCCACCATAGCAGCGGTCTTTATAATCGCTTTCCCCCAGTTCTTTAGATTACTTTATAATATAAAAGAAACCTGTAATATTCTATATTCGCTAGTAGGCTTTCTTACAGAAGGTGTGGAAGCACTACTTCCTTTGACCAGTCCCGCACTCTCCGTTTATGTGCTTATCGACTGTGACAAATTTAGAGCTACTACGCAGCATCTATAGCAGGTAGTAGCTCTTAAGGTAGCACTGCAGGTAAGCGGTACCCCTAATAGGAAATCATCCACACCTCCTATTAGAGCATCTTCAAAGTTCCTTTCAACCATAGATCCTCTCAAGCTTGATAAGCCATTACCCCATTCACAATCGTCATCTGCACTCGCGCCTTCAATAGCTCGTCTGGAGTCTCATGCAGGAGTTCCCTGTCAAGCACTGTAAAGTCCGCCCGATAGCCTTGCTGGATGATCCCTCGCTCTTCTGCCTCTCCAGCAGCTACTGCCCCTCCCTTGCTGAACAGTAATAGCGCCTCTGATAGAGATAGCTTTTCTTCAGTGATGTAGCCCTCGTGTGACTCTTCAGGCTTACGCCGAGTGACTGCAGCATGTAATCCAAGCAAGGGATCCAAGGGCTCTATAGGTGCATCACTGCCACCTGCACAAGGAATCCCGGCCTGCATGAGCTTCCGCCAAGCGTACAAGAATTCCGTTCTGTGTGGCCCCACTCGCTCCAGCACCCACGGGAAATCACTAACGACAAAACGCGGCTGTATATCCGCAATAAGATGCAACTCCGACATCCTCTCCACCAGCCCGCTATCGAGCACCTGTGCATGAATAAATCGATCAGGCAGCATCGAAGTTGCTGGTAGGCGGTGCTTCTCCAGAGCCGTAAGCAGCAGATCTGCCGCACCGTCGCCGATCGCATGCGCTGCAATCGGGAAGCCCGCCTGCCTTGCTGCAGCCACAAGCTGCTCCAAACCATCCGCCGAATGAATTGCCATTCCCACCGTCTGGGTAGCATCATGATAAGGCTCACGCAACAAAGCCGTTCTGCCTCCGATGGCACCATCCACGAAGAGCTTCACACTGCCCATCTTCAGCCATTCATCCCCTGAACCCCCATGCAACCCCAATCCAACAGCCTCTTCAAGGAATGGATGGTACAGCAAATGATGAGTACGAAGGGCAATCCCCTCCTCAAGCAGCTCTCTATGGATGCGCAGCATCGTTTCTACACTGCCATGCAGCCGCAAATCCTCTGTATGTACACCTGTTAGTCCCAATCTCAGCGCATCCTGGGACGCTTGACGTATCATCTGCTTTTTACTCTCATAATCGGGCTCTGGCTGGACTTTCTGGAATAGAAAGCTCGCTTCCTCATACACCCAGCCATTCAGTTCTCCGTACTCATCTCTGCCAAATGAACCCGATGCAGGATCAGGAGTATCCTTGTGAACCCCCGCACGACGAAATGCCTCCGTATTTGCGAGAAAAGCATGAAAGCAGGTTCTAGTCAAAAAGACCGGATGTGTGCTAGTAATCTCGTCCAACTCTGAGATATGTGGGGCCATACGATCCGGGAAGGCATTCTCATTCCAGTTCAGGCCCAGAATCCATTCTCCAGAACTCGTCGTCTCCGCCTTACGGCGCAGCATGTAGAGCATCTCCTGTCTGGAGGATGCGGCGCTGAAATCGAGCATGGACAGCTTCATCCCGTGCATGGACAAGTGCATATGCGAATCAACAAGTCCTGGGAGCACATGCCCTCCCTGCCAATCAACGATCTCATAGTGTTGGCCACTAAGCTGAAGCTTCAGCTCCTTTTGCCCACCAATGGCCTCAATTTTCCCGTCCTGTACAACTATGGCCTCCAACTCATCTGTAGCACGTCCATACAAGTGACCATTTATATAGAGAGTTTTTGTCATCATATCATCCTTCTACCTTTTGAATTGCTTACTCCTATTGCAGTTGAATCTCCTCTACTGTCACAATAACCAGCTTGTCCGGGAATCCAGGGTGTAGCGCACTTGCTGCTAGCTTATAGCCTGCGTCAAGCTCATACTGCTTGAAATGCTGATATCTTGTGGACCAGTCCTTTGTACGTAGAGCAATGCCTTGTATACCGATGTTGAAATCGAAGCTAATTGAATCCAGAGGAATGCTTAAGCCCTTCCCCTCCGCCTTGACGAGACTCTCCTTCAACGTCCATATATCATAGAAATAGTCTAGCTGAGGCTTTCCTTCGAGCTCACTCCATCGCATGTACTCGTCATCTGACATAATCATGCGCGCTACTCCATCCTCCACTGGTTTTACAGCCTCCACATCAATACCGATCTCCGCAAAATCCACAGCGCATACCACCCAACGCCCTGCATGGGACACATTGTAGTACAGCCCTTCGTGACTCGATAGACTCGGTTTACCGTATGCGTTGGCACCAAATTGCAAGCGATGATTAGGCACACCCAAATGGCGGCAGAGCACCCAACGTGCCAACACATCTCCCCCTAGGCTCCGCAAGGCATCTGCCCGGCGATAATATCGTGCGAGTCTGTCCCTTTTGTCCCCCGACACCCACGAAGTCAGCTCATCATAACGCTGCTCCATAGCTTCATCTGTAATATCTAACGCATAGATTTCCATGAAGAGACCTCCTGCAGACTACCTAATTCCTTCGACTCCTACTATCTTCTTGTATATGAACACTACTACTGCAAATTAAACACCAGTTCAACTATTTCTTTTGCAGCAGATTCCAACACGTACATCAGTCGAATCGGGCTCGTTATACCGAATTCGCTAGCTTATTAGCTAGCGAATCAGTTAGACATTGAATCAAATCTTTATAAAAACAATTAGCCGAATTAGTTAGCGGATAAATCTACCAAATATAGTATTCACAAGTATAACAGATGGGGCACATTTCCCGCCATCTTCGGCATCCTGGATTTACTCCTACTGCGATTCTTCCTCTTCCTGCTGCATGTCAGCAGCTGTAGATGACTTGTGACGGAATACATTCGTCTTGTCTGCTTGTCTATTCGTCTGCGGCCAGACTGCCCGTTCTCAAAATATAGCCACTAATTATTCTAAGGAGCCATCACATATCGCACTGCCGTCTGAATATACATAAGAACCAAGCATTACAATAGCATGAAGGAACGAAGTCGCTGACTTAACCCAAGCATACTACAAGGAGGTGCCTATCGTGTCGGAATCACATATGCCGTATTCATTTGTTGTATCCCGTGAAGACTGGTCACTGCATCGCAAAGGGTATCAGGATCAACAGCGTCATCAGGAGAAGGTAAAAGATATCATCAAGCAGAATCTGCCAGACTTGATCACGGAAGAGAACATTATTATGTCCGACGGCAAGCAGATCATCAAAATCCCCGTACGCAGCCTTGATGAGTATCGCTTCGTCTATAATTTCAACAAACAAAAGCATGTAGGTCAGGGAGACGGAAAGAGTAAGGTCGGTGATACGATCGGCCGTGATCAGGCACCGAGCAAGCAGCCAGGCAAAGGAGAAAAAGCAGGGGATCAGCCAGGCCACGACATTATTGAAGCCGAGGTAAGTCTTGAGGATCTGGAGGATATGCTGTTCGATGAGATGGAGCTGCCGAATCTTCAGCAGAAGGACAAAGAACAGATCGAGGTACATTCCATAGTCTTCAATGATATACGCAAAAAAGGAATGCAGTCCAACATTGACAAAAAACGAACGATTATGGAGAACCTACGCCGCAACGCAAGACAAGGGCAGCCAGGAATTCATCATATCAGTCCGGATGATCTGCGTTACAAGACCTGGGAGGACAAATACATCCCGCAATCCAATGCTGTGATCATTGCCATGATGGATACGTCCGGCTCCATGGGCTCCTTCGAAAAATATTGTGCAAGAAGCTTCTTCTTCTGGATGACCCGCTTCCTTCGTAGGCAATATGAGAAGGTTGAGATCGTCTTCCTCGCGCACCATACCGAGGCCAAGGAGGTCACCGAGGAAGAATTCTTCACACGCGGAGAGAGTGGTGGAACCATCTGCTCCTCTGCCTACATCAAGGCTCTTGAAATCATCGACAAGCGTTATCCCCCTGCCAGCTATAACATCTATCCCTTTCACTTCTCGGATGGAGATAATCTGACCTCTGACAACGAACGCTGCGTGAAGCTGATCGGTGAGCTCATGCAACGCAGCAACATGTTCGGCTATGGAGAGGTGAACCAATACAACCGCAGCAGTACGTTGATGTCCGCCTATCGGCACATCAAGGGAGAGCAATTCATGTACTATGTGATTAAGGAGAAGGGCGAGGTCTATCAGGCCCTGAAGTCCTTTTTCCGCCGACCGACATAAACGGATTGTCCGCACATACTCATAAAATATGAAGCAGAATATAGACCTGCGGAGGGATGGTTATGACGCAAGCGGAAATGAAGCAGCTGGAACGATCCATTGCAGAGATTACGGAGATCGCGTCTAGCTTTGGCCTTGATTTTTACCCGATGCGCTACGAAATTTGCCCTGCAGATATCATCTATACCTTTGGCGCCTACGGTATGCCTACAAGATTTAACCACTGGAGCTTCGGCAAAACAAAATACAAATCAAATGAAAACAAAGAACCCGCTGAAATAAAGGGTTCTTTGTTTTTTTGGTCTATTTTTTCTTGTTGTAGTAACTAAATAGAGCGACGAATGTATGCGCTGGGACCTTGCCGCAATCCTCTTCATATTTTTTCAATGTGCTTGGGGATATTCCTACAACGCTTGAAGCTTCGTGCATTGTACACCCATTTTTTAGGCGAGCTTCCCTCAATTTCGATTTGTTAGTTTTTGTGTCTGACATCAGCAAGCACCTCAAATCATAATAGGATAAATGTTTGTTTACTATTCATTTCTCTTCTTGTATACTCATTGAGAATCATTTTCTATGAGGTGGAACATGGCACCCCGTCCAGGGAGGAGCCGTTTGCCTTATCTGCTTGACCAAAAGCGGATAAAGCGTGTAGACCTCGCAATCCATTTAGGCGTTACTCCTGCGTTTATCACTATGATAATTAAAGGAGAACGCTATTTTTCTTATCCTCTAGCTGCAAAAGCAGCTCATTACTTCAACTGCAGTATGGAGGAGTTACACGAATGGATTGATGATTAGCTTGGCAAACGGTGTTGGCTTCGGCCCTCCCGTGAGCTGATATTAACTTTTAGTTAACTCACTCCTGTCCCTCGAAAATTAAATCCGCTTACATAATCATATACCAAACACATGTTCTTGTCTCTATGTACAGAGTCGATAAAAAGACTAATTTTTTCGACCCTCCGACACCCCTCCAATCTTTGTAATCTCTGGTGCTATGTACTCATGGTACAATATAAAAATCGACATTCACAGAAATATATGTCGACAAAACTGCCCGAAAAAGACACCCTAATGTCGAAACCTTAAAATATATGGATATAATGTGCGAAGTGTGGATATAACAAACTCAAAAAGAGGTTGTTATATGACAGATGAAATTCGACGCGAAATCGAGAAATTTCAAAAGAAAATGTACGATTTGGTGAACGAGAAAGGTTTAGGCCATCCGGACGTGATAGAAGCCAGCCAGATGATCGACAAGCTGCTCAATAGGCTGCAGGAGAGGCAGCGGGAAATAGCGTCTACCAAGCGTATAAGCGTGGATTATGAAGGTGGTCAATTTGTCGTGTCATTGCGGCAGGCTAACGAACGGTATGTCATCAGCGGGTATGATGCGTTGGATCAAGCTCTTGAGTGGGCACATAAGATATCTGAGCAATCAGAGTTACCTGTGTATTACCGTAACAAGTTGATTAAAAAGAAAGAGCAGTAAGGTTATCCCTGCTGCTCCTTTGTTTTTACTTAGTGGTCAATGTTGCCGTCTTGGTCTGGTTGTCCCATTTCACATCAGCTCCAAGCGCATTACCGACAGATCGTAGCGGCACATACACTTGGTTATTGATTAGTACGCCATCGTCAATTTTTTTGTCGTTAACGACTGTGTTTGTTTTGTCCAAATCCCCTCCCCCTTCCAGCAGCGCAGTCACCCGGATTTTAAACTGCTCCCATCCTGTCCACTTACCGCTGTCATACATCAACCGTGGGCATATCTTGCCCGACCAATCATAGTGCCTACGAAGTCGATCCACTCCCCAACCTCGTTCCTTGAGCATGCTGGCCACCAATTGCACTGCGTTGTCCAGCGTTTTAGCATAGTTGCCGCTCTCGCAGATCTCAATTCCGATACTGGTACGATTGCCACTACCAGACTTGCTGCCGTCTCCAGCGTGCCAAGCATTTTCGTTCAAAGGTATGCACTCAATAGCCTCTTTTTCGTCAATGGCGATATGGTAGCTGGCTGTCCTGGTATTGGACTTGTTTGTAAGCCAACTACGCTCGTTTGCCGCGCTGCTGGATGCGTTTCCCGTGTTGTGTATGGTAATTGTCGTCGGGGTCATTGCAAGGCCTGGACGGCGGTTGTTGGCCGTCTCCTTGGGTATATGATCCTTACGGTATGGTATACTCATGCGACTTTGTCATCTCCTTTATCAATACCGCTTTTACCTTTCAGGATCGCAACGGCTTGTTTGATCTGCTCAGGGACTGGCAGACCAATCTTTCCTGCATTTTCAATCCAACTCAGCAACTCGTTAGCCATGTAAAAATAAATGATGGCGTCCCGGAACATGTGGCCATCACCAAGCACCCCATCAACCAAATGACCAACAGCTACCATTGCAAAAATAAACACTTTTCTAGCGATACCGTATAAACCCTTACGACTCTGCAATTCCCCAGTTACTCCAGCAGCAACAAGCCCCGATACATAATCCAACACGACAAATGCCAACAAGACGCCAAGAATACCTGACCAACCCCCAAAAAAATAAGCTGCAGCCCAGCTGCACCCCATCAAGATATATTTACCTACTGTTTCCATAGTTCTTCCCCCATTAACTTTTTTGTGATTTACTTTTTCACTCCACGCATTACAGTTGAAGCAATTTTATTGCGTTCGGCAAGTAACGGCTCAATTTGCTCACGCTTTTGCTTACCATTCATTGTTTTGTCGGCTTCGATCCTTCTGATTTCTTTGTTGATATCGCTCAAATTACTTGCAGCTTGATTAAGCATCTTGAGATCCTCTTCTCGATTGAATGTCTTATCGTTGAGTTTAGCTGATGCCTTTTCACTAGAGAGTTTGGTGCGCAGGTCATAGAGCTGCTCAATTGACTTCGTGCTTTGAAGGGGGTCGACCAAGAATGCCTTGAAGAACGGCATTTGTTCAATTCTCTTATCTGGTGAATCAGGCCTGTCCGTTGCACCTATCCCCTTCAATATCGAGTCAACCGCGCTAGTAGCATAAGAACCTAGGCCAGCCGTCAGACCCTGAATGGTGTTGTCCATGATCCGTGGAGATGAGAAGTTTTTGAACATCCCCTTCTCGTTGGTGACGTTGCTCATTAGTCCAGCTAATAGCTTTGCCGCTTCTGTAGTTCGCACCGGATCGTACTGATCCTTGTACTCCCATCCCTGTTCACGTTGTGGGATGATAGGACCTTCGCGGAAGAATGAGTAGTTTGCCATCCCCTCAATGAATGGCCACAGGCCTGTAATCTGCGCTGGCAATGCCGCATCACTCAGGCTTCGGCTCATCCAACCGTCGAACGCCTCTGGATCTCTAGTATCAACGAATTGCAACGCTCTTTCTGGTAGATTCGCGAAGAGTGGTGCGATATCAAACGGCTTCGGGATACGAGCGACAGTATTTGTATTAGGTATAGCTACCAACCAAAACGTATCTTTCATCCAGTCAGGCGATTCATTGATAGTCTGTTTCTGCTCTTGGTTGGCGAATTGTTTATTCAGGAAGTAAAAACCTATCGTTGGTGCTGTTACTGAAGTAAACATTCGTGTTGTTGTCCCGAATGGATTTTCCTTGATGGCTCGAATGAGTTTCGACTTACCCTGAATATTGGCGTTCAGGAATGCTACGATTCTATTCGCTTGCCTGATACCAGATCCAGCACGAGCAAAGTCCATGATATCCCGTGAACGGTAAGCGGCTTCCTGTGGAGTAACACCTCTTCTCAATGCAGCGCGATACTCCCCGACCTTTGTAGCCGACTCTGTTGTGTCTGTGATTGCTCGCAATACATTTATCAACGCTTTGCCGTTGATAACATTCACAAATTTCTTACTCGGCTTTTCTTTCAGTACACTTTCCAAAGCTTTTCTGTGCACGTTTCTATCCATCGACAGCACGTTTCCGTATGCGCCGAGATTGTTAATCCATTCCTGGTACAACGGGCCTTTCTTAATGCTTTGGATCAAGCCTACAGTAAAGTCTGTTATCGGATTAAAGCCGCTGTTACTAACCACATAAGCCTGTACAATGTCCCGCATCGGGTTACGCAATGAGAATTCAGGCGTCAATGTAGCGCCAGCACGCAGGAGGGAAGCAGGCTTCGACAGGATATTCATCAGCATGTTACCGGATTCCTGATCCAAGTTCATCAAGGCCCGGTATACCTCTGGCTCTACCTCATACTTCACACTCTCGCCATTTTCTTTAACGGTGACTACATTTTTACGTCCGACCTGTTCATCTGGGCTGAGTTTGCGAATAAAGTTTTCTTCGACGTCAATTTTGGCTAGTTTGGTGATTTCGCTAGCTACCTTGTTTCGCTCAGCAGCATTCACCGTCTGGAAGATGTTGCGGACCATGTTTTCAAGCGGGTCTACTACCTTTTTCTCCGAACCCTGCAGTGCTTTGACTGGACTCGCTACATTAGCAAGCGACTTTGATAGACCACCAGCGAATGCTTCTGGTGTATCGTCGAATGAGCGAAATAGTGGGATGTAGTTCTTCCAACGATTGTCTAACACATCTGCAAGCTCCTTGCTGATAACGCCGCTATCAACCAATTCACGCAGCATATCCTTGCCCACTTGTACAAGCTCTTTTCGCGCTTTCTCCATTTCAGGAGTACCATACTTTTCAATTACAGCTTCAATTTCTTTGTTAGTGAAACCAGACTTATAGCCAGCGGCGTTAACGTCTTTCGCGTGTACAGCAAGCGCATATTTGCCGATGTCGTCAGCGGAATACCCTGCCTTCTCTGCCGCTTCGACAACTGGTGTGAGACGTTGCACAACGATCTGGTTTGCCTTCTCAGGTGCACCCTTAAATAGTCTAGCCTTCTTGTAAAGACTGTCCTCAGCACTCGCTACGCGGCCTGTGACACGCTTCTCCAGTCCAGCTAACGCCTGAACATCATTCTCAAATTGAGAACGCACTTTTTCTACCGCTTGCGCGAAGGAACCACGTTTCTTCTTGACGTCTCTGCTGATTTTCGCGCTGAACGAATCGGCGTCCCCGATGTCCTGGGCATTAAACTTCATTGCAGCATCGCCTTCTTTAGTGGCTAAGCGCTCTTGTTTACGCAACTCTTCCTTGGATGCGTTGTAGACACGTTGTGCGTTCGGACGGAAGCTTTCTCCCAGGTCCTTAACCATCTCTTCCGTCCAGTCCGCGAATTTGATAGTCCCCTTACCCATCTTCGCAGCGCCGATAATGGCATAGTCAGCCCATTCATCCACTGGAGTAGATGAGAGCCGGTTCTTTCTGTTGGCAATACGCTGTCTGGCATTCTGTTCTGCTTCATCCAGATAGTTGTACACCCGATCACGGATGCGCGGATTTTGCACAGATTGAACAATCTCTTCCACTTCATCTGTTATATCAATCCGTTTTGGCGGCTGAACATCTGGGGTTACTTGATTAAGTCTAGTGTTTCGAGCGTTCAAGAAGTCGGAATATTGGGAACCTTCTGGCGCGTTAGGTCTGATCGGTTCAAACTCTGGAGAACGACCGATACGTTCTATAGGTGTTGCTGCTCTTGATAACGGACCTTGTGGACTGGTGGATGCTTCTGGAAGTCCAATTGGACGAACATCCGCATCCGCAATAACATCCGCCGTCTGCGCTCGGTTTACACGACTATTCCTTAGCATCGAACCCACACCGCTTATGATTCCGTCCGCAGCGCCGCCCACACCAGCACCTAATGCGGCATTGCGTAGGATATCACCATTGCTATTCTGATCTTGTATCAAACCTGCTGCAGTGTTGCCTACCGCTCCTGTAGCAGCTCCGCGAAGCACTGACCCCGCTACTCGGTTAGCTGTACCAGCACTCACATTAGGCGCCACTCGTTGAATGCCTCCAGCAAGTGTGTTGGTAACCGCCACGCCTCCACGGGTTGCTAGAACACCATCAGCCGCTTGTAGAGGTCCAGTAAGCAGACTTTGACCGCGAACACCTGGAGCAGCAGGGTTAAAGGCCATACCCGCAACACCGCCAATTGTACCCAATACGTCCGCTGTCTTATCTGCTGCAGCATTTCCTGTGCTAGCCTGTGATACTGGTGGTCCACCAACTACCATACTGCCACCTGTGCCCACTGCACGCGTCGTAAATTGCCCAACAGGGTTACCGTATGCCAGCCAGTTCATGCCCTTCGCAAATTGAGCAAGTGGATGATTCGGCCCAAGCGGACCTGCGTTCACCTGTGCGTTACGTCTGTCCAACTCTGTCGGAGCTGGAGGACCTTGCATCTGCGTCAGATCCACGCCTGTTGATTGTTTTACCGTGTTTATAGCGTTTTTGTTTCCGCGGCTAGCCTGGGCCAATGTGCTGTTTGTAAAAAAGTCAGGTCCGGTTATTCGTAGTGCATCTGGCAATGGATTGTTCGGCGCCCCCGGATTAGTTGTCGGTCCTTTACCAGCTGCTAAATTAGCCTTGAAAGCATCTGACCTGCTTGTTAATGACTTCTGTTGTTGTGCCGAAGGAGTCAAGGTGCCGTCCAGCGCTTGTGATCGGATTTCATCGGCACGTTTGCGCTGATTCTGTACAAATTGTTCATATCGGCTTGCCATGTACTCACCTCAATACCATTTATTTTTATCCCAGAACTGCAGCGCCTTTTCTGGTGTTCCGTAACGATCTTTAATGTACTTCAAGCCTGCGATGGACTGTTGGTATGGATCGGACCAATCTACGCTCTTGCCACCGTAGTTTTTGCGCGTTCCATCAAGGAATTGAAATAACCCCGCTGCGGAAGATTTAGGGTTCTTCGCAGCGGGGTTAAAGGATGATTCTCGGGCAACCAATTCCAATGTCGGCTGCAGCCAACTTTGATCATAACCGCCCGCTGCTAAAGCGCGTGAAATAGCGCTACTAGCTACAGCATAATTACGCGGATTGGCTTTTGCATCCCTTTCCGCTTTGTAATAGTTGCTGTATGAGCCAGTAGCGCCACTCAGTTTCCCGATGATACATTGTTCTTCTTATCCAGATCCCGAATCTCTTTTTCTGACAATCCCAACATGCCCATCACTTGAGTGTCTTGACCGTCAGGTAATCCCATAGACATTACGCGCTCATAAATCTGTGTCTTTGTTCCTGAATCAGACGGGATTTTCTTCGTATCAGGATCAATGAACTGTTGTCTAATTGCATCATACACTTGGTTCGCTGTAGCTCCGCTGTACCGCTGCGTATTAGCTCCATTAAGTTCATTTTCATACGACAGCCACGCTCTAGCATTCTCGTCCTGTGACATAGCCATTTGAACTTGTCTGAAAGCCTGTTGATTCCGTTCTTGCAGCATATTCAAGCCGTAATTCAAACCGAACTGTTGTACGTCGCGGTCAAACATCGCTTTCCATTGTTGATCGGTTATGGCATCACGCGCTGTCTGGTAAGCGAAGTTTTGGTCATACTGCCTAATGCCTTCATTGAAATTAGCTGACTGAAGTTGTTGGTTGAACGCTTGTTGCTGTGCTGCCAGGTCCTGCTGTTGGCCCGCAAGTGTACGGACGCCAGGATTCGCAGCGGCTGATGCAGCATTAACGTTAGCTCCATATGCTGCAGGATCAACGCCCAAGGACAGCAATTGCGCACGGTAGGCATCAGCCTGTGCACTGAGTTGGGCACGCTGCTGAGCCGTCACACCCTGAGCTTCCGCTTGCTGTTTCAGCGACACTATGTTGTCTACGATCCCTTGCGCGCCTTCTGGCATCCAGTTACCAGTTAAGCCAGCTTCAGTCACGCGGTTGCCGAATCCCCTTTGGTCCTCGCCTTGGTACATCTGAGCCAGCATAGCAATGTTAGCCATCTGTTGTTGCTGCTGAGCTTGTTCACCCTGATACCTTTGATATGCTTGGTTAACCAGTGCAGGGACTACCTCGGTCTCTACCCTGCCCATTTCATTAGCCGCAATCTCTCCAGATCGATCAGATGTGATTGTGCTATTCAGGATGCCGCGACGGTTCATCTCTGCCATCGTCGCATTCTGGCCTTCCTGGATATTGGACTGAGCACGTTTTAACGCTGCCTGATATTCTGGATCGCTATTGACGTCATAGCTAAAAGGTTGTGATTGCCGGGTAGCCATCTGCCTCATAAGGCTCATTAACTCCGACCCCTGCTGTGTGTTCTCACTTGTACGGTTGATTGGCTGGACTGATGCTGTGGGCCTCGGGGTCTGTGCCGCTTGTGCAGGTGCTGTATACCCAAGGTTTTTTGTCAGATACTTTTCCTGGGCAGATGTATCCAGCCCTGCTGCTTGACGCTGCTGGATGACCTGTAGCGCCCGTTGTGTCTCGCTTTGTCGGTACCCACTATTGTTCGTTTCATTCACACGGTTCTGCACAAGCTGCTTCTTCATGTCAGACGCTGCTGTACCGTAGTCTGCGCCGCCTTTGCCTATACTTGCGCTATTTGTAGTCCGGGCCGTTGAAGCCACAAGCGGTAGTTTCTTCGTATTTGTCGCCATCGTTTCACCCCTTTGAGGCAAAATAAAAGACCTATCCGACGATAGGCCTAATTTACATATATCCAAAATAATACTTTTCTACTAAAATAATTTATAGAAAGGAGGTGTAACTATGGAAATTTATGTTGTTACTTACGACTTGCATGGTAATGGCAAAGACTATTCTGGTTTGATTAAGGAATTGGAATCGTTCAGAGTCTATCTTCACGTGCTAGAATCGTCTTGGCTGGTACAGGCCGTTTCAGCGCAGTCCATATTTGACGCTATAAGACCTCACCTAGATTCAAACGCCGAAGTCCTCATAATTAAAACTGACAAAGACTACTTAGCCTACTTAGATGAAGAGTCGTTAAAATGGTTAAGAGGGGTAATAGGTTAGCTTTCCATCGACACTCCCCATGCAACCACGAGTCGCTGTTTCTGTAGCAGCGACTCCTTCCATAATAGCTACTACTGCTGGCCCTTCGATCTCGTACCCGATTTTATCGGTACTGACCTTGCAAGTTTCGCCTTCTGGCACATTAATAGTCAACGTCTTCATACATTATCCCTCCTAAAATAAAAGACCCTCTTATGAGGGCCTATTGTTGTAACTGTTCTTCAATTCGTTTTATTGACTCTTCATTTTCTTTAATCATTTTCGTTCCACGATTAAGCGCATCTTCAAGCATTTCCAGTTCGTCACCAGAATACCTACCACTGTTTATGTTGTCTTGTATCTGTTTAATGCTTTCGGTGTATGTTTCATTTTCTTTCTTCATGCTATCTATAAGACGCTGTTTTTCTTCAATGTTCACTTGTATTTTTGAAGTGTTTGAATTTATAATCGGTTTCTCCTGGGTCGATTCAACTTCAATAACAGGTTCCTTGTTTGTACTCAATGCTATACCAGCACCTCCGTAACCCACAGCAAGGCCACTTGCTTCCGCAATTGATCTAACCGGAGCGTAACTTTTGCCGTCTACTATTATTGCCGATCCAATTGACGTTCCATCTACTGTGACGGCGGTCTCGCCTTCAATTTTCTTTCCTACTAGCGTTTGTATGTCATCCGCAAATGTTGTGGCGCCAATCATAAACAGCGCTCCAGCAAGAAAACCAACTACCATCTTTTTCATTGTCAACACTCCCGCGTACCATTTTTCACCAATATACCACAGCATGGCGAGTTTTGGGAGTATTATTTCCAGCTAATTGTAGACAAAATTCTCTAATGCCTCTATTCTGTCGGCTAATTCAGCCAATTGATCATATAATGTGTTGTCCATTGAGTTGTCTTTAATTTTTCTCATGCTCGAAAATGAAACATAGGTGTCTGGATTCATTGATATGCCACCGGAACTAGTCGAAAGGCTCATCCCTTCTTTCGACCACATTTCAAAACCTAATAGATTATTGAAACGTTGTTTGGCCTCGCCATTAACATAAAAAACAAGTGACGGAGGCCCTCCGAAATCGGGTGTTACAGCAATGTAATTATTTTCATCTTTATAACCAGCGAACAAATTACCTGCAGCACTCATCTCACTACGCGGGAATGTGTCCTTTTGAGTCGCAATATAAGAACCGTATATCTCAATTGACTGAATCAATCCAGCAGTGATGATACCAAGATTGGCTGAGATAGCAGACAGCTCACCTACATCAATCTTATCAGCCACAACCGAACCTGCTGCAAGTTTATCTGTCTGGATTGATTCAGCTACCAGCTTTTCAGCGTTCAGCTCAGACACGTTCCGTGTATCTAGGTTGTTCAGCAGGAATGTCAATTCCTCGTTAAGCATGATATATGCATTAAGGAGTTGCTTGACTTGTGCTTTCAGATCCGTTTCGCCCACATTTACATTAGGCAACTGCACGTTAGCCATTTCGCTTCGACACCTCCCGTATAATCCGATGTATTTTAACCTTACCCGTACCCCATAGTCTTAGTCGGTACCATGTTTCGGGCGTGCGTACAATGAGTGGTATCTTCATACTTTGGATTCGCCCCGTACCATTCTCATTTCCGTACACCTTGATCCACTCGCCACCTTCCGTGCCAACTGCATAAGACACGTTGAGGCTAGATCCTGGCTCTATGTCTGCTACGACCCATAAGCGATTCATCGTTTTCCGGATCGTCTCGTCACCCTCACTAAAAGGCTTGAGATTAATAGACCAGTTGATAGGCGTACCGTTATAGGTATCGCCGCCTGACTGCATGATACGACCGTCTGACGTTGCAAAGTAAAGTGTCTTGCCCTCCATAAAGAAGGCGCTAATCACATAGCTCAGTTTCCACCAACGACCTCCTTGCAGATCGTATGCAAACGTGATGTTTGGCAAGATGGATTCGGACGAACCTATCACCAGAGACAGATATACAAAACGACCGTCTGTACCCGCACAGCAGTGTTGGGCATTGGTCATGTTGATTTGGTCGATGTAATCCTTGATAGGATCGCTTATCTTTGTCGGGGCAGCGCCGCCCATGTAGTCATAGAACCCGTCAGGTCCAAGCCAATACAATGAGTCTCTAGTAGGTACGATGCTACGATGAGAGATACACCCTACGCCATAAGGCTGAGTCATGTTAAAATTCGTGGAATCCTCTCCAAAAAGTTTGTGCATGGTGTACCTTTTGAACAGGATTACATGATTCCCGAAGGTGGTTAGTCCTGTTGGCTTCTCGCCGTCGGGTGTTTCCACAGTGATCTTTCCAGTTCCTACGTACTTATCGGTAGATGACCAATCTTCCGCATCCCTCAAGCCTGAAAACGACAATAGGTTATCGGTTTTATTAGCCAAGTAAAAGCGGTTAGCGTGCGTAGTCATGAACGCACTGCCTGCCGGAGCGTCAGAAAGTGATGACAGCACAGATCCGTCATACTGCTGCAGTGGCAATACGCCATCAATGTAATAAAGCTTGCTGCCATCAAAGAACATAGCCGAATCCCATAGGCGGTCATTCGCTATCCCATCATACTCATACACAGCGATCCATGAGTTTCCTAAGAGCTTGTACACCCCTCTGTTGCCCATGGCATACAATACCCCTTTGAACTTAAATAGGCGCGTTACATAGTTCCCAAGGAGGCTTATTTGTGTATGTCCTTCGTGCGTCTGCAATGTAGGGTAAAGCAAAGAGTCTACATTGACAGCATCGGTGCATTCACCGTCTGCGATCTCTATAGACTCTACTGATTGGTTAATCCCGTCAGCCAAGGTAACAACCGCTGACTTAACTTTGTCTGGAGAGGACACCCACGGTTGCATAATCCACCTCCTATATGCCTAGCAAGAAGCTTTCAATTTTGTGTGATATCAGGATTTGTCCAGGCTCATTAGGGTGTAGCCCATCTGGAATCACTGCTGCTTTGCCGGCAGGGAAGTCAGGAGCTAATCCGCTGCCTGTGTAAAGGTCCAGTGTAGGGATACTATAACGGTCACACATCTCTTTGATGACATTTACATAGTTTTTCAGGCTGGAGTCTGGCGCTGTTTGTCCCTCCCTTGGAGTTGGTAGGATAAATCCGATCCGCTTCCCTGGGTACTTGGTTAGCAAGCCCTCAATCAAGATTTTCATTGCGCCATACAAAGTTAACCCTGTAGTGTCGCCAAGCGCTCCAATTGTTGCTCCATTCCCAAAATCGTTGGTACCGCCGAATACGGTGATTATATCCGCATCGTCATCCATGTTCACATACCGCTCTGCCATACCTTGGTTACTGAATGCTGTGGTAATATGGGTTCCAGATATACCATAGTTCCGTACGATTACCCCAGTACGCTGTGCTATTTGGTAGTGGTATGCGTTAGCTGGCTCGGTGATGCTGTCCCCCATAGCATTCCACTTCAGGTTGTAAAGGCCGCTGTTCTGATTGATAGCCTTACGGAATTTTTCGGTCAATCCAATGTCGTAATCGTCATATGGTACATACGAGCTTGGTAAGGATGGACCTTTGACGTACATAGCAATGTTGTATTGCAAGGCAGCGTCAAATCCAATACGGACAAAAGCAATTCCTGCGTCCAACGGCACAACCATGTTCTCGCCGCGAAACGGTACTTCCGTAACATAGCTTTTGCTGGCGTCGTAGTATCCGCCAGTCCATGTGCCATTGGTGGAATAGGCTGCACCAGGAGTTACCGGGATAAAATCGCTTGTAAAAGCGCCGGCATGGTAGATGATAGATCCATTGGACGTATCAACATACCCTTGGGCCATCGCATCTTTATTCACATAATTAATCCGCTCAGGGATTAAGAAAGATGTTTTGTCCGGCGTGACACTTCCCTCCGCTAAACCCGAGGATTGATACAACCCTCCTGCAGTCCATGCAGAGCCATTCCAGTAGTACCAATTACTGTCCGCGTTAACGATATAGGTATTGGTGTTACCCATCGGAAAAGCGGCTTGTAGAGCGGCCAACGTCGCGTATACGCCCTTTGGGGACCCGCTGGCGACACTGGACACTAAGTTATCTACATACCCCTTATCTGCTTTGAGGCGTATAGTTTCCTCGACTTGATTAATGTTCGTCACATGGACTGGACTCATTAATCCACCCATGGATGTTGTTGCGTACGGTATCGGATCAGTACCCGTTTGCAAGTGCTTGGATGAGTGATTGCCTGGCGAGTTAGCGCCAAGCACATTCGGGATCACGCCACCATCTATATATTGTTGAGCGATATTGACTGAACTTTTGCTCATAGTAGACCTCCAAAAGCATCCTCGATCACCATGTAATCAGGAGTTTCGTCATTGGCCTTGTGAAACTCTTCGAGGATACCGTTATATTTTGCTGTGTAGTTATTGACCATAGCCACATCATTAAACGCCTCGCAGATCTGCACCAGGGCTCCGTACACCAGCAACATGTGAAAGTCTGCATCAAGTTCAGGGGTCGCGGAAAGGTCTGCAGTAGATAATTGCGTTGGTGTGATGTAGTAAAACATGGATATTCCATTCTCTATATCCTCTGTTGGCGTGGGATATATGCCCAATCCGTCCGTGCCGATGAAATAATAAAACGGGATGTTGGACTTGTGTTTGCTATCCTGGTACATGTACTCCATACCGTTTATAACCACGCTCAATAATGAGGTCTGTGGGAATGGTAACTTATAGGCAAATACATTGGTCTGCAGGTTGAATATCGCCATGCTGCGGATGCGCCATGTTGTTCGAAATAACTCATTCTGAACTTGATTAATCTTGCGGATCACACTATCGTTTGATAGCCCATGCGGGTACTTCTCGGATATCTCTTCCAGTATTTCATGCAACTGCATTCCGTCTCACCCCCAAACAAAAAAGGCCCGTTGTGGGCCGTTCTACATGATCTTAACTTCTTTGTTGACACTATCCTCAATACGTTGGTTGGCTGCGCGTGTGCGGTTGTATGAGTCGCGCCACACCTCAGCCACCGCTTCTGGTACTTCTGTTGGTATGCCACGCGGTACGGTGTAAATGACGCCATTAACACTGATAGGCACCACTTTGTCACCCGGGTTCTGTGTGTCGTCAGGGATGGTGATTTCTACTTTTTTCATTGCTCTCAGCTTTTGAAGCATCGTTTTTTCGGCTGCTTTAGCTCTTTTTTCTAGTTTCTTTTCTCCAACTTCTTGCTTTTCTACGATTTCTTCGGACATTTATATCCCTCCAAGTTAAAAGGAGCCCGAAGGCTCCAAAGATTAGGTTGTTGCACCGGATTCGTAACGCAGGATTGCTAGTTCTTGCAGCCGTACAACTGTGAATGCGCACTTCCATGCGACTGTGTTAAATTGGTTCAATGGATCAGACACGCCACCAGATCCTGCTGGATGCACGATGATGTCTGGTTTCGAGCTGCCCTCCACATCTGGAATACCATAACCTCCACGCCCTAAGTAGATCGTGCCGTAAACATCCGCACTCGACGCACCAGCTGCGTCAAACACAACACCATTATCCACTTCGATGAACCAGATACCGTACAACTTTCCGATTACACCATCCATGAAATGCTTGGTGTTGTTCTCTACGTTCGCTTTCTTCCATTCGTCGGTCTGCATAAGGTCCGTAGCGACATCAACAGGGATCAATGCCACGTAACCAGTGCCACCGCCATTCGGAAGGCGTAGAGGCTTAACCTTGGCGTTACGCAGCGTTCTACGGGCCTTGAGGATGTCCAAAGCCGTGATCTTGTCAGCAGCTGCAACAGTAGCGCGAGACGTCTTGCTGTTGGCGTACAGCACGTTTGTACCAGCAGACAGGATATCACGTGTGATGATATCGATAGACTCACCAGCGTTTTCACCCATGAGCTCAGACACTTCGGTCATGAGTGGGTCGAAGCCCGTCATGTTAATGAACTCAGAAATTTTTGTCCAGTTGCCATACTCTTTCACTGTAGCATTGATAGGCGTGATATCCAGATCCACGCCATCAGGTGTAACACCCTCGGTCAAAGCCGTTGTAGACACCGCCAGCGAATTCAGGCGACGGAAGTTTGTTGTAGCACCTTTGCGTTTCGGGATGTTCTTCTTCTCCCCGAATTGTGTCCATACCAGTTCAGGCGTAAGGCGCTCAAGCATCGCATCTTGATAGTAAGTGTGTTGTTCTGCTGTTAGGGCATTTACGCCCGATGTTGCGTTATAACCTTGTACATTTGTTGCCATTAGTAATCATCTCCTCAAGTTTGCCCAGCTTTCACACGGTCGCGGAAGGCTTTGCGTTCAGCCGCAGACATGGCAGCATATCCGCCTACCTGTTCTGGACTGTCCGCCCCCAATGGACCTGTTGAGCTATCGGCATTGTTTTGTAGTTTCCTTATTGCTGCTTGCTCAGCTTCCGCACGCGCCGTGTTCACCCGTTCGTCATAGGTGTAGATTTTGTACGCGTCATCAAGCGAATAGCCACGTGTAGCGGCTAGCGTAATAACATCATTCTTGTGCTTTGCGAAATCCGGGTATTGCGTTGTGTCCTTTTCCATTGCTGCTATTTGAGCCTCTACCTGCCGCAAAGCGTCGGCTTCTTTCAACTCGCGTAGTTGACGTTCATACTCACTAACCTTTTGATTCAGCGGCTGTAGGTGGTCTCTGATGACCATTTCATCCACACCAAGCTTGTCTGCTTCTTCTTGGATGCGTTTGTCCATCTCCGCTTGTTCCAGTGCTGTCATATACTGCTCGTGGTTCTCATATCCGTAGAACTTCGCTACACGGTCAAGTTGCTGCTGGAACTGCTCGGCTTGCTGGGCTTTTTCGGATACCTTGTCGTAATTCAGTCCCTTTTGGACCCAATTCGGCACCTCATCCTCTGGCACGAAGCGTTCTTCCTTGTTGTACTTGACTGTCAGGCCTTTAGGCTCTTCCTGTGGTGGGGGTTGTTGCCCTTCGGCTACCTGTTGCTCTACGGGTGTTTCTGTAACTTCTTCACCGCTATGGTTGGCGGGTACGTTTACGTCTTCCATGTTTAATTCCTCCTTGCTCTATGGTTGGAGCAAATATAAATAAGGCCCAAGGATTCTCACCCTGAGCCCGTTACACCATCGCCATTGGTTGCGGCATGGTCTGTTGCGGTATTACTGGTTGTGGTGGTGCGATAACGCTAGTAAGCACCGTCATCTGTCCTTGTGGATCTAACGTGTCAAACTGCGCCCGTTCCTCAGGCGACATGCTTTGCACTGCCTGCTCCAACATACCGACAATACCCTTGCTCTCGTCAATCTCCTTAAGCAGGCTGTCACGATACGGTACAGTGTTTTTAGGCATGTACTTGAGATATTGCTCATACGTGATGTGTCCAGCTGCTAAGGCATTCTCAAGCCCTGATACTACAAGGGACTCGGAATAGGTTGATGAAGGCCCTACATCTATCTTCAGGTTAAACTCCATGCCTTGATACTGTGATCCATCGAACATTGTCGGCATATCTTCGCCGTCATCATCTTTCAGCATCACTTGGCGAGGAAGATTATACTTAACCTTCCAGAAGTCCTCCCAGACGCGTCCTATGTCCTCTATAGCACGGTAAAAACGGCGTTTGATAGACTCTATAGGGATTGCAGCGGCCTTTTGTAGCAGCATAATAGCCGTAGCGTTAAGGTCTGCACTGGGTGCTGATCCAGTCGCCGCCTCATCCGCTCCGGTCATTTGCCGGGTATACCCTAGTATCGCCTCTACCAAATTAGCTGCGTTGGCACTCATTGGGCCGGGATTGAGGTAATCAACGCCTTTGCTTCCTGGTGGCGAATTGTCCTCTATCATCTCTCCCGGTGCATTGGTCACCTTGCTAGGGTTAATCGCTCCAGGCTTGTATATCAACTTAGGCCACCCTGTAAGATGCACAGACAGTATCTGCATAGCCACCAGTGTATTCACTGCCTTCTGGTTAGGGATAAGCCCTTCTGTGTCTCCTACACCGTGTATAGACTTCTTACGACGGTCCCACTGCATAACAACGATCGGGTACAGCGATAGTCCTGTGTCAGTCGGCTGTTTAATGGTTATACCGCTAGCGACCTTGCAGAAATACACCCTGTCCTCCCCTGTTCGCTTGTCCTTACCCTTCCAGTAGCGAGTGACTACTGTTACCTTGCTGCTGTCGTTAAGTTCCACTCGGGCCATGTCATACCCTTGATCCTGTGTCTCTTTATCTGGCTTGATCTGCCCAACCATCTCTTTAGATACACCGTTTGCCCGTGCGTACTTCTGGACATTATCAACCAGTTCACGGGCAGATATAAGGATGTACGGCTGCTTCTGCACCCTGCGCTGCTGAGGATTGCCGAAAAACACATTGATAGGATCAAGTACCTCGCCCTCCATTTCACCGATATATGGATACTCGTTACCGCCTTTGATGTCGTTATTCCAGTAGTAGTGCCAGATAGCTGTACCTGTATTGGACGCTGTATCGAGCGCTTCCTCATTTAACTCATCCTGTTTAACACGCTCCCAGGTAGCATCTGAATTGCGCGAGAATAAATCCCCCGGGTCTTCTTCTGTTTCCTGTTGTGGCGACTCTTGCAGGCTGTAGAGCATCTTTATCTGCTCGCTCATGACGTTAGCGACCTTGTGTGTCTCAATCATCTTTATGACGTTGAACACTGGACGTGGCAGGTGTTTGGTACGCTGAGTAGCAGCAGGCCACTGGTCACCAGCTTTAAAGCGCTCGTATTGAGGCCACTTATCTAAAAAGCCCATCCTACGTAAATAGGACAGGCCGTCTTTATATTGCTTTTCGATTTCACCAGCCAGCTTATCCGCTGCCATAGTCTCTTGCATCACTTCTCACCTTCTTTCGCCGCTCCGTTCAGGTATTCACTCATCAGGCTCTGCATTTCCTGCTGCTGAGCTGCTGTAAGTGGCTGAGGCGGCTTGATAGGATCTATCAGCTCTCTCAGTTTCTTATTGATGAGCACCTTTGTCTCATCTTCCAAGTCAGGTAATTTCAGCAACTCACCCAGTTGTGTAGCTCCTTCTACCATTCGACGTACTCACCTCCTGCATTATCATCATCCGTCCGGAACGGGAACGGCGTAGGCGCTCTGTGTTTCTCTTTCTCGCGCTCCACAAAATCCCACATATCATCATTCAGCGCATACCGAACAGAGTCTATAGAGTGGTTGTTGCGATCCGGGAACTTAGCCTTAAAGTTACCGTTCGCATCCTTGTCCAGTTCATAAGTTAAAAATTCCCGCGCAGTCTCCGGGCATCGCTGGTCGTCAATAACGATCGCCTCAAGGCTTTGCAGGAACTTTATACCAAACTCTATCGAGTCAGGCCCTTTTTTTACCCCCATAACCTTCAATCCATACTGTATAAGTTCATTAATGCTCTTCGGTTCAGCGCTATCCGCCTTAACCAGATCATTGAGCCTATTCTCTTTCCTTATGTGTTCGAACGCAGCGTAGTTAGATAAAGCTACCTTGTACAACTCATGGAATATATAAAGCCTCTTATACTTGCGGTCGTAATGCATTACTGTATATGACAGCGGGTCGACAGCGTAACCAAAGTCTAAACCGCGCCGCAAGTTGTAGAAGTCCTGTATCTCTTCGTCGCTAATCTTGCGAATCTGCACATTGTCAAACACCTCGCCGCCCGTACCTGTCACCTCTCCCAAGTATTCGTGTTGATACGCCATAGGCTTGGTTGTTTTGAGGTGCTCAGCCTCAATTATGAACTGCTGGCCCAGCCAGTCACGCGGAACAGACAAGTACGTACTATGGTGTGATAACCGATCATCACGAGTGAGTTTAACCTCAGCATTAACCCAGTTGTTCGAACTCTTTGGCGGGTTGTACGAGTAAAACACCCTGAACTCAGGCCCACCACGCATCAGTGATTGATTGATCATACGGATCTCTTCCATGCCGGTGAACTCATCCACCTCTTCGTACCAGATGAACTTGGTGTACCCCCGACTAAATTTCATTGACTTTATCTTCTTGGGCTTGTCTGCGCCTCTAAATCGTATCTCTTGGCCTGTAGGCTTGTATGTGATGACTAACTTAGCCTCCGGTATGTGCCAGTAATCTTCGACACCTAGTGTCTCTATGGCCCACGTAAGCTGTTCAAACACCGATTCTTTCAATGTATCCTTCACCTTACGCAGAACAACCGCATTTGCATTAGGATCGGACATGATACCAAGTATGATTTCTATAGCCACAAACGACGACTTTGTACTACCTCGCCCTCCACCCAACCAATAGTGAGTGTGGTCACCTCGTTTAATGTCCAGATGCACACTATGAAATGACGATGCGATCACATTTGATAGCTTCACTTGATATCATCTACGATCGTAACACCAACACTTCCACTGTGCTCCACCTTATCTTTAAACATCGCCAGATGCTTCCCTATGAGTTCTAACGCCTTGTTCGCCCCGCTGCTGTCGAATGTATATTCCCCTGTCTCTACCATGCTTCTAGACTCGTAATCCCATTTCATCACAGGCTCAGCCTTCATAGATTGATTGGCTACCTGCATTAGTCGGTTTAGAACCCACTCTGCATCTAATTCCAACTTTTCTTTGCGAGCCGATATTAATTCATCTATACGCGCGCGAACCTTAACATTCGATAACAGCCGCGATCCTTGTTCACTTGCTGTCTTTGGACTGTATCCAGCTCTTATAGCTGCCTGTGTGGCGTTTAAATCCACCATGTACTCACGAATGAATGTCTCTTGCTTTTCCGTCGTCACCTGTTACCTCCTTCCTCCCGTGCACCCTACTTCGCTGTCACCTCTCAGCTTTTCAGGTGATAGATTGCGGGATGTTGTTTCGTTTTCTACAGTGGCATAACTTTTGTTTCAAGCAACTTCGCGAATTCCTCAGTCTTGGCAGCCTGTCCTTTTTGGAAAGGCATCCAGTCCCACTGACCTCCGTCATTTCCTTGTTCAACATTCAAGTTAAAGTACATTCCTGTTGGATTTAACACGCACAAATGCACCGTACTATCATTAACTACCCCTGTTACTATAGCCGCTCGATCCTCTGGCACAAACTCTCCGTTCGGTGTTCCATATGATTTGTAATATACAATTCTTCCGACTGTTGGTTGCATATCTTTCCTCCAGTTCTTTTATTGGCAAAACAAAAAGAGCAGCGCATAAGCGCTACCCTCCTTTATATTTTGCGGTGTTATCCGCTTGTCACCTTGTGTCACTCATGAACGATGAAGGTCACGAGTGATTATTGTGTTACCTTTACCTATTAACATTTTATCACGTTTTTCGCCTAATACCCTGTCAGATTACTGTCAAGATACTGTCAAATCACTGTCACTCTCAGGCTTTACCACGACTTCCAGACGCAATGCATATGCCAGTTCAGATAGAGCTTTGTTCTTCAATCGGAAGTATGTGCTCTCCGAGAGATTCAGTTCACTCCAGACATTAATGTCATATGGCTCAGGGTCCGACATATACCTCATAGTGATGATTTCGCGGTGTGTGTGCTTTAGTCGGCTGATAGCCATCATAACCCTGTCATACGTCTTCTGCGCCCTCTCAGCCCCATCTACGTTGTATACAGCAGCGTCTTCTGCTGGCTTGCTGATCTCGTTTGTCCGCGCTGACTCTCTGTACTCATAGGCTGGTGTGTTACGGATCTCTTTCCGGATGAATCCGAACCGTTTATAGAGAGCTGCCGTGACCAGTTCCTTTTCAACTCTCTCGAATGTAGCTTTCTCGTCTATCTCGGTGCCAGGAAAGGCGATCTGGAACACTTCATTCGTCATATACACACCCCTTTTACATATTTATTCGCGTTTCAGGGTATTTCCCCCGTGATTTTTGCCACTTTGCTGCATAATTACATCAAATAATCGAATAAATCCGCTTGTCCTTTACCCTCATACTCGCTTGCATCCTGTATCAATCCATCATCCAGCCATCGTTTTGGCGCGTTTTGAAGGTAATGTGACCATACTTCTCTGCCTTCCACAGATCGTTGAGGGTTTTCACGCTCCGCTTTGGCAGTCCATACCCAATGTGTCTTGGCTTTTACTGTTTCATTACTCATGCCCCTGTACCTCCTAACTCATGTTGTTTAGACACAACTCTACCGCCATCATGCAATTTCCAGAGCAAAACATCTTTTCCCCATGTGTACGGAGTATCCCACTCCACGCAAAACATTCCACCTCTGAATACTACAGTTCCAACATCGTTCTCATGCTGGAATCTATCCTTCTCGTAAATTTCAGTTCCATTCTCGTCTGGTAGCCCTGTGTATTGACCTACTGTTTCAGGTCGCACTTGGTACGCCCACGGATACCCACCACCATTAGAAATGTATGTTCCAGCCTGTGGTTGTCCAGCAAATCCCTGAGATTCTGCTAAAAGTCCATAATGCCATGTGCCGTTTATGTCTTTTCCGCGGAATTTAATCTCTCTCATGAGTGTTCTTCCTCCCCTAAATTGACCCAGATAACCGCTCCTTGTGGGTGTACATACGGCACTGGCTCAGGATACTTGACCGGATTAGCAAACACCCACGCCCAAGCCTGATTGTAATGATAAGCAACGCGAGTGTCCTTGATGCAATGCTTATTAAAATTGGCACCGAAAACGTCAACCGGACAAGGCAAACAGTCCACAAGATCTACTTGACCATAGACCTTGCCGCTCCCACTCTTGATGATGCCAATCGTTCCGCGCTTATGCGTGCGGCTGCCGCGAATCTCCCACGTCTTGAATCCATCTAGTATCAAGTCAGCCCATTTAGGCTTGATTATCAGTCCTTGCATAGTGTATATCCCTCCCTGTTACCCCTTGATAATTTGATCTAAGTCGAACAAGAATGATTGCATCTTTGCTTTGTTGAACCTGTACAATCTCAAACTTTCTTTAGAGGGCCTTTCGATCATTAATGTGTTGGGTTCGATTCTCAGGTAGCCGTTGTTGTCCAGTTCTTTGTCGTAATATTCTTCATAATCTGTTCCATGACTGGTCGCTGGCTTGGCGATCAAATTAGGCCAGACCTTCCGAGAAAAGCATTCCAGATGTTGATACAGGTCGTTAAACGTCTGTGGATCAAATTTGAATTGATGCATCCATGATTCAGTGTTCTTTTCCAAACTGAATACAACAGACGATTTCTCAAAAATAATGACGAGATTCAATCCGTTCTCTGTCTTGACATTGCTGGTAAACATATTGACATCCCTCCCTGTTAAGGCCCTAAGACCTACGAATCGCATTTGCTACAGCAGAATTTGTACTGAGGTAGCGCACGTTCGTTATAGTGAACTGCTGGCATCCCACAAGCGCACCAGAAACGCGATAGGTTGTCCCGCAATTGTAGATATCCACGCTCATCTTGCATCAGCACTACAAGTCCATTTCCTTGCTCTGGTATCTGCATGGCTTTATCACTCCTTATGGGTTATAGAGAGGCCCGTAGGCCCCTATTTAGGCGTTATATGGCAGTTCCTGCACCTCTGCCTCACAATCTTCGTCGGTCATGGTTGCAAGCAGATCTTCTTCGTATCCGATCTCTCTCAGCAGTTTACGGTCATTGGTTTCTGTGAACATATTCATTCGCTCCTTTGGTTTTATAGGGATATAGGGTAGGGTAAGAGGCTGTTATAGTGAGCCTTAGCCCCTGTGGTGTAGGCTGGGCTGCCCTTTGTGACGTTGATGATCTGTTGTAACGCTTGGCGCATCCTTTTCATCTCTTTTTTCTCTTGTGCCAATTTGAGAAAGTGATTATTACACGGATTGCTCATGTCCCATCCTTCTTTAAGTACCTGTTCAAGCTTTTCTATTTGTCTGATCTCTGATAAGAGTGATTTGGTCATCTATATATCCTCCCCAAGCCATTGTTTGGCGTGGTCTCGGGCTAATTCAACTCCCTCGATCTTACCCAGCAGCCTGTTGGCCTCACGTTTGTCTTTGCAATCAGCGGCTCTCGCTTGCAATTTTTCGAGCCCTCGTATCATTATGTCTAATTCTCCGATGAACTCCTGTTTGTCCATGTATATCCTCCTTACGGGTAGAACCCTGAGCCCTACCCAAGCATTTTGTTGGGTTTAACGATATGGTTATCCCTCTACCTTTTTGAAGCCTGAAATCTTGCCTTTATCGTCGTATTCCAACTCACCTAAATATTCATCATCAATGCGTTCTCTGGACGCTTCACTGTAGGTATTAAAGACCGTGGCTTCTTTGATATCATCTACATAGTCGGAAGAATCTGATCCGTCTGCAAGCAACTTCGCAAATTCATACTGCTCCTCTGAATTGTCCCGTACCAGGATATATTCTTTCATTCTCATTCATCCTCTCTAACCTTTGATTGAGGTGCGGTTAATCCTCCTAATGCCCCTCTCGCTATCACTCGACACGTCACGCCTGCATACTCGCCTCTAGCGTTATTGATTTCTTCCAATGCCGCCTTGTATCGGGTTATGGTCTGTTGTGCCTCTGCCAACTTGTCAGCCTTACTTGTAAGCTGCCGTCGTAGCTCCGCTGCTTCATGCTCCATCTTTAGGTATTGCTTGTCTGCGTTATCAAATGCTTTTTCCCACTTGGCAGACTGCTTATGTGTCTCTTCTAGCTCCTTGCTCAACAGAGCGCGGTTATGTTCCAGGCTTCGGATTGTGAAGTCTTTTGTTTCTAGCTCCTTGAGTAGATAAGAGATGTATTCAGGAGCCTTGATTATCAGAGATGCGTCAGCGTCTGCCAGTGCCTTTTTGATCTCTTCTATACGTTCACTCATGGATGATGCCCCCAAATAACTTTTCTCTTCCAACCGCTTCGATTAGCACATTCATTATTTGTCTCTGAGTCACGATATTGGACGTTTCATGCATAAACTCATGCAGATAGTTTTCCATGATTGACGTACCTCGTTTCACCTCTTCTAGTTCTTGCTCCTTAACGCGTAATTGCCTGTTTAACTCGCCTAATTCGACTGTCTTTACTTCGTCTCTCTCTGCCCACCATTTTTCACGCTTTTCCCCTGCTGTAAGTTTTTCTTGAAGACTGTCTATTAGGGACAGTAATTCCATATATTTATTATTGGGGTCTGTAGTAATCGCCTTGAAGCCTGATTTCAATCGGTGGAATAGTACACCTTCCTCTGTACAAATCAATTCTGATCCATCCAACAATTTATATGTCCGTTCACTCATGCCCCTGTACCTCCTTCCTGCTGTTCAAACCAAAATTGCACTGCTCTGCCCGTCTCCTGTACCAAGCCGTATCTCTTGGCTACGATATATTGATTGTGGTAGCTATTAAGAGAGTGTACGAATCCAGTAACCTTGTCCCTGAACTGCTCAATTGTCAGCGGTCCCTTTTGTAAATTGCATGATGCACACGCCGGAACCTTGTTATCATCGTGATCCAAATGTGGGTTAATGCAGGTATCGGTCCACCAGTTGCGCCGAATTGCCTCTACGTGATCTGCATGCCAGCCTTTTTCACCCAACTCACAACCACAGTAGAAGCAGCGTCCTCCCGTCTTTTCATAAATCGCTCGACGCTTCTTGTTCATGAGTGTTCTTCCTCCCTAACCTCTATGTGGAACAATGCCAATATCTTTGATAGCTGCGCCCTTGGCGGCGCTCCAAATGCATGAATCTTCTCAATCTCAGTTTTCCAATACGCTGTACAATCCTCAAACGCCTTACTACGAGCCTTGTCGCGTTCATCTGCAGCAATATGAGCAAGTGCCAGTTCAATGGTTTCCTGAGCATTCTTGGCTGTCAGGACTACATGATTACCGTGTTTCTCGTAATCTTGCATAGTGTATATCCCTCCCTGTTAAGGCCCTAGCCCCAATGACCATGCCGTTTCATGATCTCTATTACTTCGTCCGCATATGGTTCGTCTGTGTTAATCACTAAGTAGCTGTTAATTGGCTTGCCCTCTGCCCTGCGGTTATCGACGACCTCTTCAACAATGTGACCAAGAGCGACTTTCGATTCGTGCGGCAGATTGTCTATATCAGTTCCTTTGATCACTTGAAACTTGTATGCCATGCCTTCAATGTTTGCCATTTGGTTATCACTCCTATGGGTTATTGGGTTATAGAGAGGCCCGTAGGCCCCTATATCAATCGGTTTCTTCGACTTTCTCTGGCTCTTCAATCCGTCCTACATACCAGTTCTCTATCTGTACGTTGGTGTATTTCAGGAGCACTACCTTTTCCGCTTCTAGGGACTGATCCGTGTACATTCCAGTGCATACTTCCACGTCCACTACATCACACCGTTCGCCCGTTATGTCTGCGTGCCAGCTCTTTACATGGGCAATAAAATCCGCCTTGTCGCTAAAGTCCGCCGTGCGTCCGTATGCGAATTCCAAATCTTCGCTCCACAAAACATCTTTATCCATCTCAAATCGCTCCTTTTGTTGGTTATAGGGATATAGGGTAGGGTAAGAGGCTGTTAAGCCTCATCCCTCAAATGGTTTGGTATATGGGGTATAGGGGATGAAACCCCGTTATTAGTCCTTCATAAACACAATCCAATGCGTCTTGCTCCGCTTATTGCCGAATAACGGTGGCTGCGGAAATAACTTTTTAAGTTGCGCTAGACTCACTTGATCTTCGTTCCATTTGAAAATCAAAGTTCCGTTCGGTTTGAGGACTCGCATACACTCGGCAAAACCCTGCTTGATGTCCTCTTGCCACGTCTCCTGATCCAGCCTGCCGTACTTCTTGGCCAACCACGATTCGTCGCCAGCCTTGAGCAAATGTGGTGGATCAAACACCACCATGTAAAACGTTTCGTCTGCAAATGGCATGCTGCGGAAATCCGCAATCACATCTGGCGACACGTTAAGCGTCCGTCCATCGCATAGTGTGTCGCTCAATTCCCGGTTATCTGCATACACGACGTCTGGATGCTCTTTATCAAACCAAAACATCCGACTGCCGCAGCAAGCGTCCAGTACTCGTTTCATATTCTCGCTCCTTTGGTGGTATAGGGGATGTGTTATATCCCCTCAAACCGCTTTTTCAAAATACTCCTTGATCGCCGCCCCGACCCATCTGCCCATTGGCACCGCTACGGCATTACCAATCTGGCGATAAGCATCATTGTCCGACCCCGAAAAACGGAACCAGTCAGGGAACCCTTGCAGACGCGCATACTCTCTCACGGAATAAGGTCTGATAGACTGCCCGTCATCTACTAGCCGGGTCGATCTATCTTTAGCGTAATGAGCCACACAGGTAGGCGCTTTGCCATCCAAACCAGTAATGATAGGTAAGTCCCTGTATCCACCGTTCAATCGCTTCTGGACGTACTCCGGGGCGTATACCTCAGTGCCTACGTCGATGATGTCTTTCATGCTGATCGGCGTTTCGTCCGGATAGGGTAGGTGATGAATGGGCTTCTTGGTTCCGATCACAATTAGCCGTTTCCGCTCTTGCGGTAGCCACATATTCGCATTCACCGGGCATTCTACCCTGACGTAGTAATTTGGCAGCTTGGTCAGGCACTCCATGACTACTTGGAATTTCTTCATCCCCGGTACATTCTCCACTACGTACACCTCGGGCTGTGCCAGTGCCACATGTCGGAAGAAATGCAGGAACAAGTCATCTCCCGTCCGCGTGCCGTGTATATCTGCTATCGTGCTGTACTTGGTGCAGGGAAACGTCCCTACGTACACATCTGCGTCCTGCTGATCCAGCACAGTGATTTTGGTTATGTCTGATTCATTGACCGCATGCCCGAAGTTCTGCCGCAGCGTGTCGCAGGCTACTTTGTCTATCTCGAATGATTCAATAACATTGATGCCTGCTTCCATAAGTCCCAAGTCCATGCCGCCCGCTCCGCTGAAATAGCTCTTGGCTGTTATCATGCTGCTGTCTCCCTCCTTTATCTCAAATGGGCCAAAATAAGCCTCATGCAGCCATCAAAACCCGATTTTGGACTCAATGTATTGCTTGATGGATTCAACCTCTGTAATAAGCTCCTGTAGGCTCGTAGCAGTGCTTTCAGATATCTTCATCTTGAGCACTTTCTTCATAGCTCCCTCGGCAGATGAAAAGTATCCGTGAGACTTAAACAGTTCCTTTCCTGCGCCATCCGTTTTCCCGGTATACTCCCGAAGCATGAACTGCATGTTGTCTGATTCAAGATAAAGGTTGTTCTCTATGTGTACTTTCATCGTTCATCCACCTTTCGTGGCAATAGTTTGTTATAGGCTTGCATGTATAACCTCGACACGCGCAATATCTTGCGTTTGGATGAGTCCTCCGGGTTGACCAGTCTAACCCTGCCGTTTGCTTCTTTGAGAGGCTTATATGACCCCTTGCGGTTGCTGTATACCGCTCCCGATTCGTCGATGTAGTAGTCTTCATATCCTTTGATCTGTTTCAATAGCCTGTGTCCTGCCGCTCGTGATTGATGGCGTTTTTGGCTTTGTAAGCTTCTTCAATTTCATTCCACGGGAACCCGAATTGTTGCCCGAGACCAATGAAATATTCGATAATCGTGAACCAGTCATGAACATCCATTTCTGGTGACAAAAACTGATATATTACTTGGAAGTTCCTAATCGCACCTTCATCGGATACAGTCGGTACAATATCTGATGTATCCCAAAGCTCTTCTTCATCTACAATTCCAAGTTCAATTCCGATCGAAAGTATGAAGTGTAGGCAGTCGATATATTCTTCTAAGAGTGGACTGTAATGTTCTTGACTAGGACCGTGTTCTAACATGACATTTCTGATCTGCCATGTTCGCGCACGCTGGTTGTCGCTCCAGAATTTGAATCCACGCCATTCATTCGCACATTCGCCTAACTCCACCTGGAGGGCTAGTATCTTCTGTGGCAGCAATTCTTGCCCCTCAAGGCCCTTCTCCTTCACGATTCTCTCATCTAGTACACGTTGCATCTCAAACAGTTCAGATAGGCTCATTTCATAATCTCCTTTATACGTTGTTATATGAATTAATCAAATTAGTCCGAATGTCATCCGATGTGATTCTATGCTTTTTTCTTCCGTTTCTTACTCTTCTTTTCCGCCTTCTCTTCTGGAGGTGCTAGAATCGTTTGTATGACGTCTTTCTGAAATTGGGTGGTCGATGTACCCATTCGGGCCGCGCGCGCGATCTGAGCCAAAACAAATGCGTCTCGCACGTTGTCGGAGGCGTGTTCATACTCCCAACGTTTGAATATTTCAACTGCCAACACATCTTTGTTTATATTGCCCTTGCCGCTTGCGAACTTTTTAAGTGCGCTCGGCGCTACTTCAAGATAGTTGATATTTCGGTTGTACAATTCCATCCGCATTCCCCAACCAATACCGCCAAGGATGAATCCTGAGCCTGATCCGAAACCAAAGCCCTCTATGGCTACCACGTCCCCGTGCTCAACGTTGCTTATTGTTTCGTCGATGATTGAAGCCATGCGTTCCGGGTCCTTGCCTTCTTTTTCTATCTCGTATGCATCTAGCACATTGCCGTTAGTATCCAGGATGCATATTCCTGTTTTTGTACTTGGGTCTATTCCTACAAACCTTGTCATGCCATCACCCCTAATGCCCCTCTAGGACGTTTTTGGATTGTTCCATGCTGCATTCTGTCCACCGCAAGAACTAACACTTCATCTGGGTCTCTGTTGAAGTGAACACCCATTTCTTTAACGCTGACTCCCGATTTCCACATTCGCTCAAATTCTCTGACTTCTGCAGGGTCCCATGTAAAATCCATCTCTTCACAAGCTATATAAATATTCCGTCTGGAATTTTTTTTGTACTTCCCTCTTTCATCTTGTGATTTCTTGCGATCCTGAATGAAGTTAGCTTTCTTCGGGGCAGTCGCGGCCTCTTCTGGCGCCATGCCACTCTTAATCCTCCGCATGAAAGTGGAATATGATATACTGTGAGCCTCCGCAACTTCCTTCTGCCCTCTCCACTTATCAAGTACCTGTGTTTTTGTGGGTTCCGTCATCGCTCTCTCTGGCTTCCACCCTCTGGATAGACGGCCGAGATAAGTGTCGTATGATAATCCGTTCTTTTTGAGTACCGCTGCAATCTCTGGAGTCATCTTGTTCCCCATTTCGTCGCCTCCCTTCACACGTAGGCTCTTTCATAGTGCGCAAATTTCCCATACTGTTTCAGATTCACCATTTCCGCTACACCTGTAGCTCCGTTGCGGTTCTTCGATACGATCATCTCTATGATGTTTTTCTTCTCAGTCTCTTGGTTGTAATAGTCATCTCGGTATAGAAACATGATGATGTCTGCGTCTTGCTCGATGTTTCCCGACTCACGAAGATCACTCATCATTGGACGTTTGTCCTGGCGCTGCTCTACGGATCTACTAAGCTGGGCAAGCGCTACTACTGGACACTCATTCTCCCGTGCCATCTGCTTGAGGCTGGAGCTAATATAGCCAACTTCATCATTGCGGCTGCGGTTCTCGAACTTTTTACCGCCTTTGATCAACTGCAGGTAGTCGATATATACGATCAGGTTAGGACGCTTCTTTTTCAACTTGCGTACCGCTGTCCTAATCTCGTGGATACTTAGCCCTGGTCTATCGTCAATCCAGATATCCAAGCCAGCCAGCCGCGATAGCCCAAGTGTGTATGTCTCCCATTCGTCATCTCTGAGCGCCCCATCTTGTATCCTCTTGCCGTCAATATGGCATTCTGCGGCTATCATCCGGTCGTAAAGTTGTAGCTCGTCCATCTCTAGCGAGAATATTGCGACTGTAAGGCCCTCAGAAGCGTTTCTAACGGCGTTGTTTAGTAGGTAGGCTGTCTTGCCCATAGACGGCCTTGCGGCGACTATATTAAGCGTCTGAGACTTCCAACGACCTGTTATTTTATCAAGGTCGATCCCTGCTGTTGCTGCGCCTGTCGGTATGCCGCTTTCTTTCTTGTCACTGATCACGTCTGCATGCTGTAGCAACCCGTCTTTGATGTGCTTCCACGCGTCTACCGTCTTACTTTGATCTGTGATAGCCTCTATCAAGTCTGTAAGCTCATTAGCAATTTCCTGCGGATCATCCATTTCACCGCTGTAAATCTCTTTTAGCTTTGTCATTGATAGGCGCATCAGGTAACGATCCTTGACGATGCGCTCATAGTTAGCGGTATCTGCAGTAGTCGGCACAGCATTACACATGTCCAGTAGATACTTTGTGCCTCCTACGTCCTGCAGATTGTCCCTTAACTGATAGGATAGGGTGACGATATCAATGTTCTTTTCCTGGTCCCTTACCTCAAGCATTGCGGCGAAAATCTTCTGGTGAGATTCGTGATAAAAGTCTTCTGGTGTAAGTGTCGTTTCGTAGATGATGTCCCTATTGAGCAGTACCGCGCCAAGTACAGCTTGCTCAGCTTCTAGGTTGTAGTAGTTCATTGCTTTCCCTTAGCTGCAGCAATCGTCTTCTTCATCCACTGTTCACGAGTCATGCCCTCTCGCTTCCACGGCGTGAGTCTCGGCGCACTCTCGCGCTCGTTATCTTCTTTCCGGATCATCTCACGTGTCTTCTCTATCTCGCGTTCAGCTAGGATTCGTTCGTTCCTTTTCACTATTTCCGCTATCGAAGGTGCATATTTGCTCTCTCGGATGTGCTCCTTGGCATTCGCCCAGCAATGTTCAGCGTCCGCTTGCTCCAATTCCTCTAGCCAGTTCTCAGCGATCTCCTGATTAACCTTCCAGTTCGGATAGCTCGCAGCCAACTTTCGGAATAACTTCTTCGCATCCTCTCTTTCCATGGCGTACCTCCTACATGTCGTTCAAGAAGTCTAAACGGTCTTGTGCGGGTTGCTTCGCTTCGTTCTTGGACTTCCAGTCGTCCAATGTGCGAATCCCCTTTTGGATAGAATCGTTTGCTATCGTCTCAAAGTACCGTACAGACTTCCCTTCCGACTTCTTCATGTACAATTCGATTAATGGCATTTCAAGAACACCGATATATGATTCCGCTCGTTCCAGTTCGTATATCCCTTTGCATTTGATTTGATAAGTTTTGATCCAGTTAGATATATCTTCTTTATCATTCTTTTCTTTCTTATCATTCTTGTTTGTGTCCGCTTGTGGTCCGTCCGTGGTCCGCCTGTGGTCCGCCTGTGGTCCGTCTTCGGTATCCGAATCGTGATAAAGCCCGTAGTTACATATGGTTATCGTGGTTCGTTTGCGGTCCGCTTTTCGGGTAATCATTCCGTCTTTCTCCAGCAAGTCGAAGAAAAGTCGAATTTTGTTTTTGCCCCAATCCCAACGGTCCATGAGCTTAATTTCTGAGGTAACGAACTGACCACGTTCAACGTCGATCAGCTCATTACCATGCAAAAATCTGTTGCCTTTGTGGTTCGCCATCATGATCATGTCCAGCCATGCTTCATAGCGAGAAAACTTCCTTTTCTCCTGGTAGATCCAATGGTCTTGAATTTTGCGATGGAGCTTAATCCATCCGTCCATGTCACCACCTACTTAATTGCTTGATGTGCCAACACCGTATTAATTGCCCGTGCCATGAAGTTCCGCGCTTTGATCCCGTCTGGATTTTCATCCAGCCAATCATGGCATGACGTACAAAGGTGTATCAGGTCCGTTACCTTGGTCTTATGGTCAATTTGCTTGCGTCCAGTAAGATGCGCCCGCTCCGTCGCTCTAGCCCCGTTACAAAGCTCGCAGAGGCCGTGTGAACGCTCCTTAAGCTGTCTATCTACTGTTGTGCTTATCTCGCCCTTCTTCTTCTGTGTGAGCTTCACGCGCTTTGATGGGGCTGGCTTATCGACAGGATGATACCCGTAATCAATTTTTCTCATGTAGCCACCGTTCGGACTTCCGGACCAACACACATACCTCTACTATCAATACCAACCCAAGTGCAATCACATATCCTGCCAGGGGTATCATGTTCATTCCTCCTCAGATGTCAGTCTGTATTTTTAAGAGACTTTGAAGTGCGGATACTTGTACTTTTATGGCGTCGGCGGCTTTGATCCCAGCTTGGAACTGTGTTTCTGCCAAGTCTCGTTTGAACAAGTGTTCATGTACGTTCCCTCTTGCTAGATCGGGTATTAAAGTTACCGGGATTTTGTCCTGGCGCAGCCGAAACATTTCCTTCGCTAACTCCATTCGGTAATCTCTCTCTGTCTCAGCCTTGGACTTGCCTAAGGAAAACAGCGCATCCGCTGAATTCCCAAGGCGTTTAGAGGCTTCGTACAGTTCATTAGTTACATTAGTTAGTTCCATTGGTCACCTCAAAATGGTAAGGAATCATCGTCTATGTCAATAGGTTTACCGTCATCTTTGAAAGGGTCTTTATCATACTGTCTTGCTGGTGGATCGTTAGGGTCACCTTGCCTCCGGTCATTACGTGATGACTCCAGAAAGCGTACATTGTCCGCTACAACTTCCGTTACGTATCGGCGCCGACCTTCATCATCCTCATAGCTACGAACCTGTATACGGCCTTCTACGCCAACTAGACGACCCTTGCTGAGATAGTTAGCTGATGCTTCGGCAGCTTGCTTAAATACCACCACAGGGATAAAGTCGGCGTCTTGTCCGTCCTGTGATTTGAAAGCTCTGTCCACAGCAAGTGTGAAATTTGTTACCGCTGTTCCAATTGGTGAATAACGCAATTCAGGATCTTTGGTTAAGCGCCCCACTAGTACCACTCTATTGATTGACATGTCTATTTCTCCTTCTGTTTTTCAATTAGTCGTTGAGCAAGCTTGTCATGTAATTGTTCCAAGGTATGGCCCTTTTGCAGCATGCTATCAATCCATTCCTGCATACCTTCTGTGTTGCCGGATAATAAATTCCACTTAATCTCGATTGCCTTCATTTCCCTGGCATCAGCAGCCGCGGCCTTCTCGCGCTCAATTCGCTGCTTTTCATCCAGTTCAGCACTACTCACCTTGTCCGGATCTTCGCCTGTTGGGATCGCAAAAGTACGAAGGAACAAATACTTGTAGCTGTAGGTCATGGCCTTGCCGACACCCTTGTCCTGGCTATCCACTCCGGTACCAGAGGAAACTATGGTTTCGTGCTCACCTGTCTCGATATCAACGATCTTGTACGTAACATCAACCGTTGAAAGGTTTCCGTCCTTGGTGTGAGTCTGAGCAACAGGAAGTACGACAAGCCCGTGTTTGATCAAACTAGCACGCACGGTAGCGGTTACTTTCTCCTCGCTGATCGCCTTATATTTGGTGTTTCCGAACTCCACCTTGTCATCTTTAGAAAGGTACTCCACATCACGCATGACAGCGCTGATTTTTTGATATAGATTCAACTTCACTTCATCCGACATCTTTACATCCTCCCAATCCCGTGATATAGTTTCCGTAAATTGTTTATTAATTTTGTTGTTGACATTGGCTGCAACCAGTGTCATTTTTCTTTTCCAGCTCACTCTTCAACTCTCGCAAGTTGTCCAGCACGACATTGAGATCAAATCTTATAAAGTCCGATATATCATTCAAGTCGCTGCAAACCGACCTTAGTCCGGTATTGGACGGGAGGTTTTCCAGCTTTGTTATTGCTTGATTCAACTTGTCCAGCATCCGTCTTCCCTCCTTTAATTTGCTTTCTTATCCGGTCGTATTCCTGTCTATGCGCTTGGCTTGGGAAAGCAAACTTCGGATACTTACCCTCTACCAATGTTCCACCTACTAGATTAAGCGCGGAAATGTCTTCAAATGCATCACTTGCTTTAATCCTCACTGCCATGTACATCTCATTCACCTACCGTTATTTCTTCTGCGCCCATGTGTTTAGCTGCACACTCAGCAGAGCAACATATTTCGCCGCCACAATCCCACCCTGTATAGCCCGTTGGTATGTCATTAGGACAATTATCAGCAGCACAAGGATGTACTTCTGTTTCGCTATCTTGTGGATCGTGAAGACCTCGCTCAAACCTATCCATACATCACGCCTCCCATTTGATCTTCTGTTCCAGCTCAACGTAGCGACCAAATGACAATCTATCTTTTATGATTCCGAATCCCTCATCTACCTTGTACTGCTCATACAGATAATCTAGATGCTCATCATTCATGACACTCAAACCCCGTAGACTCTTAGCCATCTTTGGTTTGCGTCGCCACCACATGACTATCACCCCTTATTAGATTCAGCCTGCCATTTTGCTACTACACTAAGTGGAAACCATGAACCGTGTCGGCGTACATGTGGAGCACCATCAATGATCTTGCCAGCGGCGAAACGTGTGTATAGGTTCTTCATACCTCAACACCCGCCTTAAAACGTAATTTGATAAGTTCGATAACCGCTTGGTACTCTTTGCCGTAGTCACTATCACCATGACGCTTAGCGACCGCCGCTTCAAACTCAGCGAGACTCCCAGAGAAACAACCTCGTTTTACCGCTATCCCACTATCCTTAGTGCGGAATACCGTCAATGTGCCGTCCTCACTGCCAATTGGTGTAATGACCATTAGTTGCTTCCGCTCATACACCTCTGCGTCGCCATACACCTCTGCGTCGCCAGACACCCTTGCGTTGCCAGACACCCATGTGTTGCCATACACCCCTGCGTTGCCAGACACCTCTGCGTCGCCATACACCCTTGCGTCGCCAGACACCCTTGCGTTGCCAGACACCCATGTGTTGCCATACACCCATGCGTTGCCAGACACCTCTGCGTTGCCATACACCCTTGCGTCGCCAGACACCCTTGCGTTGCCAGACACCCATGCGTTGCCATACACCCTTGCGTTGCCAGACACCCATGCGTTGCCATACACATTAATGTTGTCTATCTTTTCGACCCATCCTCCCAAGTCACCGGCAGATACATTACCGAAGTCTTTTACAGCTCTGATACGGTGCAACGTGCGTCCAAAGTATTCTTTAGTTTCACCAGTAAATTCGAATTTTTCGTTTCTCATTACGCGTTCACTCCCGATTCTAAATTTTGGATAAGTGTCGTCATCTCGTTGTTACCTGACCAATAGTTACGTGCTCGGTTGATAAAGTCTTGGACCTCTTCTGGTTTACAACGCTTCACGCATTCGTTATAAGCTGCTTTCAATACTTGTGCTTCTTTCATGTTCATTCTCCTCTCTTAATTGGCTCTTCAAGAAATGCGTTTAGTTCCTTGCGATATTCTTCGTTTGCATCACCAAGTAATTGTTCGAGCTTGTCCACGTTCTCAGCTTGGCTTTTAAAGGCTTGAGCGGTACTGTGGTTTCCTTTGTGAGCATGTACTATAGACTTAGTGGAGAGGTCTTCTGCTACGGCTCTAAGGCCGTCCAGTGCATTCAACATGTCGTCAAAGTCCAGCGTTCGGATGAATTCAATCAGTTTTAGTTCTTGGTCGGTTAGCATCATTGGCGTAACAGTCATGATTATTTCGCTCCTTTGTCATTATTCAAATTTGACGCTGTACTTAATTGCCATTTCCTTAACGATCGCCAAGTATTGAACTCGTTCAAAAACTTAACTTTCATCTTCATGGCTTCTGGGGTTACATACGCCATAGCGACAATAGCAAAGGCATCTTCGGTCATATCGAATTTGGGGTACTCACGGCCACGCTCGTTACGATAACTTGACTCCGCAAAGTTGCGGAGTGAGAATTCTGTTTCTCCGGCAGCATCAAGCTTTTCAAGCTGAGTTCTTATGTCCCTCAAAACATCGTCATGGGCTTTTTTGAATACGTCAGCCATTATTAAACTGTCCGTCACTGCTTGTCCGTTCTGTAAGAATACTAATTGAGTCATATAATCATTCCTTTCTAAGTAGGAGTTTTGTACATCACTGTCGAACAGTTGTTAATTGAAGATGATTTCGAAAGGGTGTTACTTATGAGGTTAGATCATGATTGTGTCAGAGATATCTTACTTACAATCGAGAAATATTCGACTTTGAACAATGTTTTGACTTCATTCCATTTCCAAGGATTCGATGAAACGAAATCCTACCCGTTAGAAGACATCATTTACACTATCGCTCGCCTTAATGAAGCTGGATTTCTGAATGGTAGTTTCAGAGCTTATGACAATTGGCCTCTCCCCCTGATTTCTGGGCTCACCTACAAAGGGCATGAGTTCCTTGATAACATTCGTGATAACAATGTCTGGGAAAAGACGAAGGAAAAGGTTGGTTCGTCGTTCGCCAGCGTTTCAATATCAGTCATTGGGCAAGTCGCTGGAAGCATCGCTAAAGGTATGATGGGATTTCCTTAATTCTGTGTTCCTTTCCTCAAGAAACTTTCGAACGTCATTCATAAAGTCTTCGTGCTTGTTCAAATGAAGATCATCCGAAATCATATCGAACGATACAACGATCTCACTTACTGCAGTTTCGTGCGGCATCCCTTTGGTAATCTGGTTTATTCTGTACCCTGCCAGATATACATTAGGGATGTTTTTTTCTCCTAGTAATTGAGTCATGCAGTTTCCTCCTTCTCAATCGTGGGTAGAATGCCTTCGCCTTTAAGTAGGTCATAGATGAACAGTCTGCCTTTCTGCGTCCATTTCGTGCTAACCTTCGAGTTATCAGCGTCTATAACGTGCGTCGAGGTCTGTGTATAGCCTTTGTCCTGATACTTCGCATATAAGAGCCAAATGTCACCTTGTTTGAATTGAACACCGAGGTCGTGAAGCATTTGATTCATAGCTTTGGCGCTCATGCCGTAGTCCTTTGCAATCTTCGATACAGAAAGTAGCGACTTGTTTTGTAACACTAGATCGTAGTAAGAAGCTTTCGGCTGCAGTTCGTTATTTTGTTGCACGAGTACCAAGTTTTCCGTTGTCAGCGCAGCTACCTTTCGTTCCAGAAATTCATGTGCTCGTTTGATGACCATTTCAGGGCTATTCCACTTACGCTCAAGGTCGAGGAAGTATTGACGTGCTTCCCTGCCTTTATCGTTACGTTGGATCATGCACAGTTCTTTTGCCATCTCGATTTTGATGTGATGGTCGACTACATCTTGTACCCCTCCAAGGGTCGGACATTTTTGGGTCACCCTTACGAAGTCTACATTTTCAACGAATCCGTATTCGACCATTCTTCCAAACCATTTCCTGTACTCTGTACCAATCTCCAGAAACTCATGAAGATCACGACCACTTACGAGTAGGTTCCCGTTTTCGTTCGAGATGGTTGGAATCAATGATGTTTGAGTTACTGTCATGCAGTTTCCTCCTTATGGGGTGATAAGCTTGTCCGCCGAAACGACTCTTACGAGTCGCCTTCTTGACTTTCTTCATTTTGATTCTGAGTTGGAACATATGTCCCATTATTAATTGCTCTCAATATCGCTTTAGCGCACAACTCATGTATGAAGTCCTGGACATCTTTCGGGAATTGCTCAATGTGCATAATCACCCCTCCCGTATATGTGTATGATTTTCTCCAAAGTGGACAACCCTACTTAAAGGGATGTGGTTTGTGTCTTTTTATGACACTTAACTTCAAAAAAAATTTCTACTGGCACATTAAAAATTTCGCTAATTGTTACAATCTCATCCACATAAAACTTAGATATACCACTTTCTTTTCTTTTGTAGCCAGTTAGTGATAGACCCAACTTATCTGCCACCTGTTGTTGTGTGAGTTTAGCCATTACACGAGCGGCCTTCACTGTGATGGTCAAGAGCTTCACCCCCTCTCGTGAACGTGTCTTTTTTAGACACCCCAATCTTATCATCACCATCCAAAGCGGTCAACCATAAAAAGACACAAATAAATATTTTTCTTGTTAAACGTGTCTTTTTATGTATATAATAAATTCAAACAGTTAGAGGAAGGCGGTTTTTTAGTTGTCAGCAAAATCTGATTCTAAATTATTTTATTATGTAGTTGGTAGCAACATAAAAAAATACAGAGATGTAAGAAATTATAGTTTACAAGTGCTCGGGGAAAAGGTGGGGCTGACCAAAAAGACAATTCAACGTTATGAAAATGGCGAAATTAAAATAGATATGGATAGACTCGCGGATATCGCAGAGGCTTTGGATGTTGAAGTCAAGCAATTACTCGATGGTGCAGAATCATTTCTGGGTGTCGATGTGAACGACTTAGATGTGGCGAGAATACCTATCGTTGGTAAAGTTTCGTGTGGTAACGGAATCCTTTCATATGAACATATTGAAGGCTATGAAGAGACTCCACGTTCGTGGATAAAAGGCGGAGATTATTTTTATGTCCGAGCTTCTGGCGATAGCATGGTTAATGCAAGAATTTTTGATGGGGACCTCTTGTTGATTAGAAAACAAGAAGATGTTGAAGAGGGAGAAATAGCTGCCGTTTCTATTGATGACCAAGTGTACCTGAAAAGAGTTTTCAAAAATAACGGAATTATGATCCTTCAATCAGAAAACAAGGAAAATTACGCTCCTATTATTAGAACAAGTGATAACGCTGAAAACATCAGGATACTCGGTAAACTCAAAAAGATAATAATTGATAACTAAGGAGGACCATTCGTGCAACACATTGCAATTTATATTAGAGTTTCAACCGACGAACAGGCTGAACATGGTTATTCAATTGAGATACAGAAACAAAAATTAGAGGCTTTTTGCATATCACAAGGCTGGGATTATTATAAGTTTTACATAGATGACGGGTTCACTGGAACAAAGATGGAAAGACCAGCGCTAAAAAGAATGATTAGACACATAGAAGAAGGAAATGTCTCAACAGTTCTTGTACATAAACTCGACAGACTAAGCAGAAAACAAAAAGATGTTCTACACTTGCTTGAAGATGTTTTTGATAAAAATAATGTTACTTTTAAATCATCAACAGAACCTTTTGACACTGCTTCGTCATTTGGTAAAGCTACAATCGGCATTCTTGCCGTATTCGCACAGTTAGAGAGAGACATGATCGTTGAACGAATGACATTAGGAAGAAGGCAACGCGTTGATGCTGGTAAGTGGTATGGTGGCAGAATACCCTTTGGTTACATTTGGAACAAAGAAATTGAAATGTTAGAGATAGTACCAGAAGAAGCTATGATAATAAAGCAAATTTACAAACTATACCTTCAAGGTCATTCGAGACTATCAATTGCGGAGTGGGCAACATCCAGAACCAACAAACGAACAATTGACCACAATATTGTCATGGAAATATTAAAACGGCCCGTATACTCTGGGAAATTCAAAAACTCAGGCAGGATAGTCCAAGGGAAACATGAGGCTATTATCCCACAAGAAATGTGGGATGCCGTTCAAAGAGAAACCGAAAAAAGAAAAGAGGGCCAAACCCCATTGGGCGAATATTTATTAACTGGCCTCTTAAAGTGTGGGGTATGCGGAGGTCCAATAGTTCATGTGAAACGAGTGACTAAAAGATCAGGCAAAACTTACGCATATGAATTGTATGCTTGTAAAAAACAGCATGTCAGAGTAAAGGATCGCACTGGTACTTGTACTCTAGGATATCCACGACGAGAACTGGTCGAAAAATATGTGATACAACAAATAAAATCGCTTGGCACCAATCCAAAAAAAGTTAATGATCTTCTTCGTGGAGATGATGACTCTTCTGATGCTAAAAGACATATCGACACCATAAGCGATTCTTTAAAGAAAATAGATGTTAGTTTGGAAAACCTTTATGACGCTATCGAATCTGGAGATATCAAAGCCTCATCTGTAAGAAGTAGAATAAAAAAGCTAGAGGAACAACGCGAAAGCCTTGAAAACGATTTGGATGAGATGTTAGACAATTCAACAAGAAAGCATGACAAAAAAATATTCATTGATACAATCACGCAAATCGGACTCGCTTGGGATTATTTTGATGAGGATGAGAAGAAAGCAGCTATCAGGAAAATAGTTAACTATGTCACTCTAACCGGCAAAACTAGTGACCCTAAAATTGATTGGCTTTTAGCTTGATTTTTCTTCATTCAGGTGGTTGTTCGCTAAAACAAAATACAAATCAAATGAAAACAAAGAACCCGCTGAAATAAAGGGTTCTTTGTTTTTTTGGTCTATTTTTTCTTGTTGTAGTAACTAAAT
>NZ_AUFO01000008.1:44856-369211 GCF_000426545.1 Paenibacillus massiliensis subsp. panacisoli DSM 21345
GTTAACTATGTCACTCTAACCGGCAAAACTAGTGACCCTAAAATTGATTGGCTTTTAGCTTGATTTTTCTTCATTCAGGTGGTTGTTCGCTAAAAATTTTCAAAAAATGAAAATGCAATACGACCTCGGTCTTAGCAAAATTTATGAGCTAGTCATCAATTCCAATCCTTGCTATGCATTTCTCCTGGAGGGCAATTCCCTAATCCAAAACAAGCTGATTGTCGCTCATGTGCTGGCCCACTGTGATTTTTTCAAAAATAACGCTCGTTTCTCGGCCTCTAACCGCAATATGGTAGATAGCATGTCTGCCACCGCAGAACGGATTAACAGCTATGAGCTGGAGTATGGCAAAGAGACGGTTGAAGCCTTCATTGACGCAGCTCTTGCGATCCAGGAGCATGTGGATCCTCAGCTCATCAAGCCTCGCCATCTGGATAAGCAACGTTATCTGGAGCTGAAGGTGAAGGAGCAGAAGAAGCCCTCACAGGAGGATACCTCCACAGGCCGCTATGATGATCTGTGGAATCTAGACGCCCCCGCTCAATCGCAGCACACTACGGATGACATTCAGGTACATCATTTTCCACCAGAGCCCGAGAAGGATGTCGTGTGGTTCATTCAACAATTCTCCGAAGTGCTGGACGACTGGCAACGGGATATTCTGAGTATGCTGCGCGATGAAATGTTATATTTCTGGCCACAGATGGAGACGAAGATCATGAATGAGGGCTGGGCATCGTACTGGCATCAGCGGATCATTCGCGAATTGGATCTGTCCAGCGATGAGACGGTTGAGTTCGCTATGCTGAATGCATCCGTCGTCCAACCATCCAAACAAAGTCTGAACCCTTATTATTTGGGATTGAAGATCTTCGAGGATATCGAACGTCGTTGGGATCAACCCACCGAGGAGGAGCAGAAGCGGCTGGGACGGCTTCCAGGCGAGGGACGTGCCAAAATCTTCGAAGTACGAGAGGTAGACTCGGATACCTCGTTCATACGCAATTACATGACCAAACAACTGACAGAGGACCTGGACCTGTATGTATTCGAAAAGCGTGGACCCGAGTGGAAGATTACCGACAAATCCTGGGAGCACATCCGTGATCAACTCGTGTACGCCCGTTTGAACGGAGGTTCTCCTTATCTGGTCGTCCATGATGCCGATTATCTGCGTACTGGAGAGCTGGTGCTGAAGCATCAGTATGAAGGCGTGGAGCTCGATCTGAAATATATGGAGCGTACACTTCCCTATGTCTATAAACTCTGGGGACGAACGGTCCATCTGGAGACAGTCGTTGAGGATAAGCGGGCCATGTTCTCCTTTGACGGAAAAAAGCATCATCGCAAGTTCCTGCAATAGTATATCCATATATATACGGTGTGCCATACAACATACAATTTTCAATTACATTTGCATTCAATTATATAGCTACACAACGAGACGGTCTCTCCTGCATCATGCGGAGGACCGTCTTATGGATATATCTATTCAGCGTCCCGTCTTCTTCTTATATGCTGTTGCATACTGATCCGCAGCAAGGATCGCATCCAGCATCCGATCGGCGTCGATCGGGAAGGGAAGATTGTGCGAGGTCTCCCCTTCCTTGGTCGCCGCTTGTGCCACCCGGTACAAGTCCTCATGTGAGGCCTTCTTCAGCTTGATATCCTCCAGGGTGACAGGCAGATCAAGCTGAAGATACAATTCCATATATCGCTCAAGCTCCAGCAAAGGACGTTGCTCCAGTGTCAGCTGTACCAAAGTCCCGAATGCGACCTTTTGTCCATGAGTCATATGATGTATGTCGCCTTCAAGTACCGTAAAGCCATTATGCACCGCATGTGCTCCCGCCAGACCACCGCTCTCGAACCCAATTCCGCTTAGGAGCGTATTCGCCTCGACGACGGCCTCCAGAGCAGGAGTAACTACTTTCCGCTTGACTGATTCATAGGCTAGCACACCATAATCGAAGAGCACTTCTTCACAGCGACGGGCAATCGCTTCGGCAGCAATTGTCGGAAGTCCCCCAGCCATTGTTGTCTTGCGTGCTTCAATCACCGCTCTGGCCTCCACCCAGGTAGCGAGCGCATCGGCAATCCCCGAGGTAAGGAACAACGGTGGTGCTTCGGCAATCACCTTGGTATCCACCAGAATCAGGTCCGGGTTCTTTCGATAAAATGCATAAGATTCGAACTCGCCGTTATCCGAGTAAATAACAGATAAAGCACTGGTAGGCGCATCCGTCGAGGCTGCCGTAGGAACGATCACACAGAGAGCCGCCAGCTCGTCATTGACGGCTTTCGCTGTATCCAGCGTCTTTCCTCCGCCTACGCCAATGACGATATCTACTCCGCTCCCTTTTCCTTGCTCGGTAATACGTTCAATCTCATTGCGGGAGGCCTCTCCCTTGAATTCCGCCCTTACAGCTGCAATTCCCTCCTGCTCCAGACTGTTGACGACCCGATTGCCTGCAATCTCCCATACGACCTCATCTGCAATGACGAGTGCAATGCTGCCGAGGCCCTTGACGTAATGTCCAGTCTTGTCCACAACATTTCTGCCTTGTACATATTTGCCCGGACTGATAAAAATTCGATCCGTCATCATTCACCCTCCAATTTTAGATCTCCTTCATGTATTACCCAATTCCTGACTGTTTTGTACGTAATATTTCTCACAAGGATTGATGCGCTTAGGCTATGGCTCAAGCTATGATTAGGAGTTGCTCAATCCAACTGCAAGTGTGCTATACGTTCACCAGTATACGAAAAAGCACAGTCATTCATGCAAATGAACTGTGCTTCTTGAGGATATAATCATTCATAGCGCAAGGCATCAATCGGTTTGAGCTGAGCCGCCTTCCTGGCCGGGTAGACACCGAAGACAATTCCCACCGCCATGGACGACAGGAAGGAATACAGCATCGGTTCCATAGTCAACTCAATAGATAGACCTGCGAATTTCTCCAGCAGTAGCGCCGTTCCCACTCCGATCGCTACCCCAGACAGTCCTCCAATAATACTGAGAATGACCGACTCCACGAGGAATTGGCGTAAAATATCACCACGCTTCGCCCCAATGGCCTTGCGAATGCCAATTTCCCGTGTGCGCTCCGTGACCGACACGAGCATAATATTCATAATGCCGATTCCTCCGACCACCAGCGAGATAGCAGCAATACCGGACAACAGCGTCGTCATCACGCTAGTCACGCTTTCAGCCGTCTCCAGAATCTGGGACTGGTTCGTAATCGAGAAGTCATTATCATTGCTGGACTTCAGCTCATGCGAGGCGCGCAAGGCCTGCGTAATCTCGTTCTGTGCCTGCGTCATGACCTCAGCAGAGGTGGCTGAAGCATAGATTGTCCTGACATTCGTCATGCCAAGTCGTGCTTTGGCGGTGGAGATGGGAACGATGATTTTGTCATCATTGTTTGTCATCCCCGAGCTTCCTTGACTGGCGAGCACACCTACAATGGTGAACGGCACCCGGTTAATTTTGATCGTCTCACCAATGGGATTGACACCTTCGGAGAAGAGGTTCGTAACGATCTCATTACCGACGACGGCAACATTCTCATGGTTATTGTATTCATAATTATTGAAAAATCGTCCCGATTGCACCGATACACTCCGCACCTCCGGAAAAGCCACGCTTGTTCCCTCTACACTGGTATTATAGTTGCTTGACCCATAGATAACCTGAAAATTGGATGACGCACTGGGCACCGCATCGGATACGGTAGATAGCTCACGTATCACTGATATATCATCTAGCGACAATGTATTGGATGAGCCAAAGCCCATATTAATTCCACCAGAGGATTGCTGACCAGGCGAGATAATCAGCAAATTGCTCCCTAGCCCGTTAATCTGCGAGGTGACGCTTGAACTAGAGCCTTTACCAATGGCAACCATCGCGATGACCGCGCTGACTCCAATGATAATACCAAGCATAGTCAGGAAGGAACGCAGCTTGTTCGACAGGATGCTGCGAACCGAGACACGCATAATCTCCATAATGTTCATAAGCGTCCAGCCTCCGATCCAGCGAGAGTACGATTGACCACGCGGTCGTCAGATACGATCTGCCCGTCACGAAAATGAATGTTCCGCTTCGCATAGGCTGCAATCTCCGGCTCATGCGTAACGATAATCACCGTCTTGCCCTTATCGTTCATTCGTTGGAATATCCCCATAATATCCTCCGTTGTCTTGGTATCCAAGGCCCCTGTAGGCTCATCAGCTAGAATAATCACCGGATCATTGACGATAGCGCGAGCAATGGATACCCGCTGCTGCTGCCCCCCGGATAGCTCGTTAGGCTTGTTATGAAGCCGTTCTCCAAGACCTACGCTCTGTAGCGCTTCAACCGCCCGTGTACGACGTTCTCTAGCCGATATTCCTGCATACATCATTGGCAGCTCTACATTAGCTACTGCTGTAGTACGTGGCAGCAGGTTAAAGCTCTGAAAGACAAAACCGATCTTCTGATTGCGAATGATCGCCAACTCATCATCATGAGCATCCAGAATGGAGTAGCCGTCCAGCAGAAAGCTACCGGAAGTCGGTTTATCGAGGCAACCAATCATATTCATCATCGTTGATTTACCTGAGCCAGACGGACCCATAATGGTGACGAAGTCTCCCTCCTCGATCGACAGATTCACACCGCGCAGGGCATAGATTGCTTGCTCCGCAACCTGATAAGTCTTGATCAGATGATCAATTTGAATAACGGGCTTCATACTCATCGACCTCCCGGAGGACCACTAGGGCCGCCACCAAAGCTGCCGCCACCCATGATGCTCTGCTGTGAGCGGGACGATGACGATGTGGATGAGGAGGAGGAAATCTCCGTCTGGGTCGGGATAGTAATTGTATCGTTCTCCTTCAGGCCAGAGGTAATCTCAACACGATCAGCTGTGTAGAGACCGACCTCTACTGGCTGGAATTGCACCCCACCTGCAGCATTTTGCCGATTAGACTGAACACCACCATTTGACTTATTTACATTGTTACCAGAAGTATTGTTATTTTCAGATGGTGTCGTAGCAGCCGGAGGCTCTGTACTGGACTGATTATCCACACTGCCACCAGACGAGTTACTATTCGATGTGCTTGAGCCAGTGCCCGCAAGCTTCATCACACCGTCTTGATCGCCTCTTGTGATAAGAGCTGTCGAAGGAATGTACAGCACATTGCTATGTGTGCCCAAATCCAGCGTGACATCCATCGACATGCCTGTCTTCAGTAGCCCATTCGTATTCGAGATGGACATCTTCACCTCATAGGTTGTAACACCCGAATCCGTCGTCGCTTCCGGCGCGATTGAGGTCACCTTGCCTTCAAAGCTCTCGTTCGGATAGGTATCAGACTTGAAGGTAGCTGATTGGCCGACCTCTACACTCCCGATATCACTTTCACTAACCGCGGCGCTGACACTCAACTCCTCGCTGTTGGAGTCATTCATTACGATAAATGGCGTAGTTGGGCTAGTACCTACATCCCCATTCACCTGCAAAATAATCCCGTCCCACGGAGCGGTCAACACCAGCTTCTCAAGGTCTGCCTGCTTTTGCTCTACCTGAGTCTGAGCTTGCAGCACAGATGCCTTAGCTGACACCAGACTCGCCGCCTTAGGCGGCTCCAGAGTAGCGTTAAGCTGTGCCAGAGAGGACTGGTAGGAGATCTCAGCCTCCTTGATTGCCTTGTCTACCGATTTCTGCTTATTACTTAGCTCTAACTGGGCATTATCATACTCCTCCTGAGCACTGTCCAGCGAATCCTTTGCTTGATTAAGCTCAGACTCGGCAATGGCATTCGCTTCATATAGGTACGCCTGATCCTCGTACTCCTGTTTAGCGGAATCCAATTTCTTTTTGGCAGAATCTACGGTTCGCTGGGCCGTCTCTACATCGGTTGCGGTACGAGCAGACTCCAGCGTCAGCTCCGCTTTACTGACATTCACGCGCTGCACGGCAATCTCGCTCTCCGAGGCAGTCTCCTGCGCTTGCTCCAGTTGAGCCTGGGCCACCTCCAGACTGGCTTGTGACTCCTTCAGTTGTACCAGCCCATCTGATTGGTCCAGCGTCGCCAGTACCTGACCTTTCTTGACCACGTCGCCGACCTTGACATTCACAGCTGTCAGCTTGGTATCGTCAGCGGATGTAAAGTTCAGATTGACCTCCTTGGTAGCCTCCACGGTCCCCGACAGCTCCAGTGTCTTCGTCACATCACCACGCGCCACCTGCACAGTCTGAGCTGTTGGCACGAACGAGGGTGTGCTTTGCATATTGAAATACAGATAGCCACCTGCTCCCAACGCCACGGCCAGTACCCCAACCGTCCAGATTAATCTTTTGCGACGCTTTTTTCTTAATGCGCCTAACGGATTTGTTATTGATGCTTCACCCATATATGTAACCTCCAATTGTCTTGATGGAACCTAATCAACTAATCAATCCAAGCTAATCAATCCAAGGCGCTTCCAGCACACGCTGCACCTCATCCATCTGCAGTAACAAATCCTGAAACTGTACTTCGAGATTGCTCACGCTTTGCTCTGCCTTCATTACATCAATCCGTGTAACAAGTCCACGCTCCCACTTCTTATTAACAATAGTCAGTGCATTGTGTGCAGCGGTTAGCTTCCCCTGGAGCTGCTCGTACTGCTGCTGTAGATTTTGCTGATTGTAATAGGTGCTCCTGAGCGATTCACCCAGCTCCTTTTTGCTGTTCGTCAGTTCACTATTCGCATCGGCAACAGACATCTTGACTAGCTCATACTCACCGTCACTGGAGTTGAACGAGAAGTAGGTGACATTTAGTTCAGCCAGCTCCACACTTCTCTCCTTCTGCCAGATTGTAGGGTCATAAGAGATGACCTTTTGAATATAGGTCTCGATATCAAGCTTCTCTGGCTCCTGATATGCTGGCGTGTCCGATAGCACAAGCGTCTCATTCAGGCCCATACCCAGCATCGTTAGCAAGCTCTCCCTCTTCTGCTTCAGCGTGTCCTGAGCCTGAGTCAAGCTCTGCTCTGCCTCGATTCTCGACTGGACAGCCTCATCCCGGGCTGCTCCAGAGAGCTTCCCCTTGCTGGCCTTCGCCAGCGCAGCTTGCTCCTCAGCACGGGCAATCTCCAGCGAGGTCTCCGTTGTCTGCAGCGCTCTCTCGGAGGACAGCACACTATAGTAGGCGACTACCGTCTTGTATGCGATCTGATCCTTCACCGTATCGATATTCCTAAGTGCCATCAGATAATTCACATTGGATGAGTTATATTGCTTCCAGGCTGAGCGAGAGGTCGCGCCATCTTCACCAGTCCCTGTCCCTGTCGGGATGTAATCCAGATTATCGGCAGCTGTCTCCAGATTAATTCCGCTGCGCTGATAGCTGCTCAGAGCACTCTTCAGGCTGTAACTATTCGTGATAGCTAGCCCGATCGCTTCATCTAAGGACAAGCCTGAGTCCTGCCCAGCCTCCGTTGCACTGGAGGTGGAGCTTTCAGCACTGGATGTACTTGAAATGTATCCATTTGTGACCGTGTCTCCGATTGCTGCGCCCCGGGTAGCATCGTTAGCCGCTTCAGTCGTCAGATTGGCCGCTTCACTCACTTTTGCCGGGTCAGCGGCTCCTCCCACCAGCTCTGTCTCTGCGTACGCAGCCGGAAGCAGGCTGGCTGAACACACGGTCAACATCAGTACGGCAACAGCTGTGTGTCTCTTCATTTCCTTCACTCCTTCATAACTCTCATCTCTGCTAAATCTAGCGTAGCAATGCAATGTGTCAGGCATGTGTCAAGCAACCCAAAAAAGGGACAACCCGAAGCCACGTAGCGGCCCCGAATGTCCCTGGTTCAAGCATATATAATTCAACATGAAGCTATGCTGCATGTGAGCCTTCCTCACCAAGTGCACTAGTTAAGCTATCTAGTTCCCTTCAAGCCGATGATCCGTCACAGGCAACACCAGTCTGAATACCGTCTCTCCTTGCCCACTTCTCAGAAGCAACAGCTCTCCCCCAAGCGAACGAGCCATCATGCGACTGAAGGGTAGTCCAATACCTAGCCCTCGTACCTTGTGCTTCTTCCCTTCTCCCCGATAGAAACGCTCAAATATAAGAGCCTGCTCCGCTGCAGGAATACCGTTTCCCCAATCCTTGACATCGAGGATGATCTCCTGACCCGTCATCATGATGTCCACCTCTATGCGAGGATTGGCCTCCATATCCCCGCTGGAAGCATCACTGGCTTGGCGGGCGTTATTCAGCAGGTTATACATAATTTGCTGCAGCCGCAATGGATCGGTGCACACCTCCAGTTCCTCCTTATTCGAGCTCAGCGATACCCTGACGCATTTGGCCTCCTGCGTAAGCTCCCATTGACGCAAAATATCCTTCACAAGCTCCTGTAGCTGAACCATCTCCTTATGCACCTTGAAATCCCCTACCGCAAAGGAATTGAACTCCAACAAATCCTCTATCATATGCTGCAAGCGATTCGTCTCATGGCGACAAATATCTAGGAACTCCTTCGCCTCCTCACCGCTGACGACATCCTCCTGCACAGCCTGAATCAAGCCGCTAATGGACGTGACCGGAGTCTTCAGCTCATGAGTAACGCCAGCCAGCAGCTGTGTTCTCATCAGCTCCATCTGCTTCAGGCGCTTCGCCATCTCCTCAAATGCATTCATTAGCTCATAGATTTCCTGTTCCTTCACACCTTTATAGAGATTGAGATCATAATTCCCGGCAACAATCTGCTCTGCCGCATTCACTACAACTCCGATCGGACGGTATAATCTGCGTGTGAGCAGATAGATGACTGCCCAGCCGAGCAGTCCGAGACTGAGTACCAGAATGATCAGCAGATGCACCTGCCAAGGAGCGGTGACCAGCAGCTTTTCAGGCTGTAAAATGATTACCCAGCCCAGCGTACGGTCATTATGCTCAACTTCCTTTTGTACAGCATAGAAGCTTAACCCCGGTCCTGGCCCGATCTGGAAGCTATCCGTCCGATCCGCTCCTCCAGCAAAGCGCTGGAGATGGCTCATAATTTCTCCGTTTACATCGTAATACATACTGCTGGAGATGACCCTCTTATTATCGTCAAGCAGGATGAAGCAGGGCTTGTCCTTGAATGGAATCATCTTCTGCTTGCGTTCCACGATACTGAAGAGATCGTAATCCGGCGCCAGCTTCCCATCTACAACGACCAGTTCGGCCGTATCTGCTGCCAGCAGATCCATGTAATCCAGCTGCTTCTGCTTCTCGTAATACTGCAGCCAGAAGAAAGACAATATACCAATGGTTATGAGCCCGATGCACAGCGTTAGCAGATATCTGGTTGTCCAGTATCGAAGCATCGTTGTTCTCTGATTAGACTTCCTCAACACTGAACTGATACCCCAATCCGCGTAAAGTTTTGATTTCTCCCTCTGCATTTGGCCAACGCTCCAATGTTTTGCGTATTCGCTTCACAGCCAGGTCCACCGCCCGATCACTTCCCTCGTAATCAATGCTCCATACCTGCTCTATCAATTGATTTCTGGTGAAGGTCTGATTCGGATGCTTCGCGAGGAACAGCAGCAGGGACAGATCTCTTGGTGTAAAGTAAAGCTCCTCACCACATAAATGCACAGAATGGGCATTAAAATTAAACATCAGACTCCCGTATGTAATAATCTCTTTGGTCGCCACCTGACTATGGGATCGCCTCAGCACCGTGCGGACCCGAGCAGTTACCTCTTCTCCTATGAACGGCTTCGTAATGTAATCATCCGCTCCAAGGTCGAGTCCCTTCAGCTTGTGATCAATGCTCCCCAAGGCTGTTAGCATAATGACCGGGCAGTTATGTCGCTCACGGATCTTCCCGAGCAGATACCACCCGTCATAATCGGGAAGCATGACATCCAGCAGCACCAATGACGGATGTGTCGTGGATGTGCACTTCATCAATGCCTCCATCCCGGAAAAGGCTTGCTCTACCTGATATCCCGATTTCTCCAGATAAGCCTTCAGCACTCGCGAGATGGCTACCTCATCCTCTACGACCAAAATAACTTCTGACATGCGGTTATATTTCCCCCTTGATTCTTAGCGACCCTAATTCGTAATGTTCCCTTTGTCAGCCGTTCTTGTTGCAATACTAACTGCCACTGCCTTGCTCTCAACCTTTCGCTATCCCAGAAGATGCGCCGGAGCGGCAGTCGTCTCGCGTATCACCAGGTCTGGCGGCTCCAGAGCTGCAGGGGGGCGTGCATCAGGCTGCTCAATCATTCTGATCAGATGCTCAATGCAGCGAATACCAATGTTGTGAATATTTTGATTCACCGTCGTCAGCCCCGGTCTGAACACTTGCGCATAATAGGTATTATCGAACCCTACTACCGAAATATCGGTAGGCACGGACAGACCACGACTCATCAGCTCGTGAATGGCGCCGAAGGCAGCCATGTCCGACACGCATACCAATGCCGTTGGCGGATGAACGATGGTTATTAGCTTGGATGCCGACTGTCTTCCACCATCAAAGGTATAGTCACATTCCTCAATATATTCATCCAGACAAGCAAGTCCACATGCTTGCAATCCCTCCACATATCCCTGTTTTCGCAAATGGGCAACCGCCGTCCCCTGGGACCCGGCAATGTAAGCAATTCTACGATGACCAAGCTCATATAAATGCCGTACCACCATTTGAAGGGCCATTCGACTGTCCGTCATGATCGAGCCTGTGCGCTGTCCAATGACATCCTCATCTACAAACATCACTGGAATATCTGAATCAATAAGATCGGATACACCCTTGTTGTCAGGCTCCGCCCCAAAAATCACCACACCGTCCAGACTTCGGCTACGGCAATGCTCATAAAAGGAATAGGACGGATCTTCAAGCCGGGTGGACAGCTTCATCAGATCATAGCCGCTATGCTCCAGCGCTGTCTTGATACCCTCCAGCAATTCAGAGACGAACGGATTTGTGAACGGTACATTGATCAGCACACCTACATTCCACGAGCGCTTCTTCACGAGTCCACGGGCCATGACATTAGGATGGTAGCGAAGCTCTTCAATGATCTTGTTCACTTTTTTACGAGTCTTGTCACTGACATCTGGATAGCCATTAACCACCTTCGACACGGTCGCGACAGATACGCCCGCCGCCTTGGCCACATCATGAATAGAAGCCATATCATCACTCCATTGCTATGGATACTATGGCTCTCATTATACAGACCAAATAGCATCCCTGCCATACTGCCCTGAAGAGGGAAGTCACCGGGATGCTCAAGGCTAATCTATTCATCTGTCATCTATCTATTCAGCAGACTACCCACATATCGCAGTAGCTCGTTCGCACAGATCGGGCAGTAGCCATGTTCGTCAATCAATCGCTTACTCACTTCATTGATACGTTTGAGCTGATTGGCATCAGGGGTCTTGGTAGAGGTCGTAATCTTGACAATGTCCTTCAGATCTGCGAATAGCTTCTTCTCAATCGCTTCCCGCAGTCGGTCGTGGTTATGATACTCGAACTTGCGTCCCTTTCGAGAGTAGGCAGAGATACGGATCAATATTTCCTCGCGGAAGGCTTTTTTGGCATTTTCCGATACTCCGATCTGCTCCTCAATGGATCTCATCAGTCTTTCGTCCGGGTCCAGCTCCTCATCCGTCAGTGGGTCACGGATTTTGGACCAGTTGCAAAAGGCTTCAATGTTATCGAGATAGTTATCGAACAAGGTACGGGCAGACTCCTCGAAGGAGTACACGAAGGCTTTTTGCACTTCCTTCTTCGCCAGCTCATCATATTCTCGCCGCGCAATGGCGATATAGTTCAGATATCGTTCGCGCTCCTCCTTATTGATAGAGGCATGCTGATCGAGGCCATCCTTGATCGCCCGGAGAATATCGAGAGCATTGATGCATTCCAGATCCTGCTTGATCAGTGCACTGGATATCCGGTTAATGACATAACGTGGATCGACGCCTGACATTCCCTCATCCAGATATTCCGTTTGCATCTCTTTAAGGTCGGCTTCCTTGTAGCCCTCGACCTCTTCACCATCATACATCCGCATTTTCTTGACCAGATCCATTCCCTGCTTCTTACTCTCCTTGAGTCTAGTCAGGATGGAGAATATCGCTGCTGCCCGCAGTGCATGCGGTGCAATATGAATATGTCGCATATCGCTCTGTTGAATCAGCTTGCTATATATCTTCTCTTCCTCAGATACCTTGAGATTATAGGGAATTGGCATGACGATCATGCGAGATTGCAGTGCTTCGTTCTTCTTGTTCCCAATGAAGGATTTGTACTCTGCTTCATTCGTATGGGCAATGATTAGCTCATCTGCACTGATTAACGCAAATCTGCCTGCCTTGAAGTTGCCCTCCTGGGTCAAGGAGAGAAGGTTCCACAGGAATTTCTCATCGCATTTGAGCATCTCCTGAAATTCCATCAGACCACGGTTCGCCTTGTTAAGCTCGCCATCGAAGCGATATGCACGTGGGTCGGATTCTGAGCCATATTCCGTTATAGTAGAGAAGTCGATGCTTCCCGTCAGATCAGCAATATCCTGAGATTTGGGGTCAGATGGACTGAAGGTACCAATACCCACCCTTTGATCCTCCGAGATAAGTACGCGTTTCACACGCACCTTCTCAATATCACCGTCATATTCGGTACGCAGCCGCATTTGGCAGGAAGGGCACAGATTGCCCTCAATTCGAACACCGAGCTCTTTCTCTACTTCCGGGCGCAGCTCATGAGGTATCAAATGCAAAGGCTCCTCATACATCGGGCACCCATCAATAGCATATACAGCTCCTTGATCGGTGCGTGAGAACTGCTCCAGCCCCCGCTTCAGCAAAGTGACCAAGGTCGATTTGCCCCCACTCACAGGTCCCATAAGCAGCAGGATTCTTTTTCGCACATCCAGTCTGCGCGCTGCCGAATGGAAATACTCCTCCACCAGCTTCTCTACAGCCCGGTCCAGACCGAACAGCTCCTGCTCAAAGAATTTGTAACGCTTCTGGCCCCCGGAGGTCTCGACTCCAAAGGATTTGATCATCTCATATACCCTTGCATGAGCAGTCATCGCCGGCGAGGGGTCCTTGCTGAGAATCTCCAGATAATCACGGAAGTTCCCACTCCACGCCAAACGCTCGCTTTCCGCCTGGTACTTCGCAACGCGCTCAAAAATCTTCATAACCTGTACCTCCTATGGCTCCTTAGTAGTAACCTCCGCTCCGAATGGTTAAGGATCGCTTAGTTATGCGTTACAAAAGCGTATTACATAACTATGCAGAATCTAATGGATTATTGACCGCTTTTTTTCGTAGCCGTGTACGAAATCCGGGCTTGAAGACCGTGATATACTATTAGCAGATGGAATCAAAAAGGAGCGGAGTTACCATGGCAGTGCAACGGGAGACAGAGCTATATGCACCGATCAAAGCCTTTTTCGAGGGACGGGGCTATATCATTCGTGGAGAGGTGAACAACTGTGATCTGGTGGGTCTCAGGGAGAATTCGCAGCAGCCGCTGATCGTCGAAATCAAGAAAACCTTTAGCCTGGCGCTTCTCCTTCAGGGGCTACAGCGATTGAAGCTGGGAGGCGAGGTCTATCTGGCTGTGGAGAAAAATCGCAGCAAAAAAGGCGCTGTCAATCAGCGCTGGCAAGAGCTGGCGGAGCTGTGCCGCAAGCTGGGCTTGGGCCTGATTACAGTAACGCTATACAAGACGAAGCCTGCGCTTGTTGAGATCATCTGTACCCCGGCAATCATGCAGGGACAAGGACACACCGCAGCAGCCCCGCGAAAAGGCTCACGTAAGGAGCGGCTCATCCGGGAATTTCAAGCACGTAGTGGAGATTATAATGAAGGTGGGAGTACAAGACGCAAGCTGGTAACTGCCTACAGGGAGAAGGCCTTGCGAGTAGCGTCCATACTTGCTTCCCTGAAGGAGGCTTCGCCCGCCCAGATCGCACGCGCAGGGGCTGCAGCTGACGCTGCCTCTGTACTGCAAAAAAACTATTATGGATGGTTCGAACGCGTAGCTCGAGGCAAATATGTCTTAACAGTAGCGGGGCAGGGTGCATTGGAGGAATATGCGGCTGTACTGGAGGCCCATCAAATAGCTCTGTCGGCATCATGTGCGGCTGAAGCCCCGACCCCATACGTGACAGTTCCAGACGATCGCTCACTCAAGAACGCCGAGCAGTGAACTCCGTAATGGTCTCGCCGATGAGATTCATCCCCATAAGCAATTCCTCTCGTCCGGGATGACTGAAGTTCAGCCGGATAAAGCTATTGCCACTGTTCCCCGCAGTACACAGCGCCCCTGGCATGAAGGCTACACCCTTAGGCATTACAGCCTTCAGCAGGGCAGCACTCTCCAGTCCTTCTGGCAGACGTACCCACATATACATGCCCCCCTCAGGAACATGATAGGTGACCTCTTTCCAAAATGGCCGCTTGAGCAGCTCCAGCATCAGCTTGAGTCGCACACGATATTCGCGGTTCAGCAGCTCCAGATGATCATGCCAGCGGAAGCGATGATCTGTAAGCAAGTGATGCAGCAGTCTTTGATTCATTGAGCTGGATTGCATATCGGCGAGCTGCTTAAGAGCTGACATACCCTCAATTAAAGACGGGTGTCCCGTCACCCAACCTGTACGCAGACCTGGAGCAATGGTCTTGCTGAATGAGCCAATGTACAGCACGTGTCCCCCTCTGCCTTCATCATCAAGAGCTGCCACAGAAGGGGGAATCTGTTCATTCTGATGCAGATGCAGCTCACCATAGGAGTCATCCTCTACCAGCAACACATTGTATTTCTGGCACAGGGACAGAATCTGCTGCCTCTGCTCAAGCGTCCACAGAAAGCCTGTCGGATTCGAAAAGGACGGTGCCGCAATGAACAGCTTGGGGCGATCTGCAGCCATCCGCCTTTCCAGCGCCGCAAGGTCAGTTCCCTGTGCATCAGCCTGCACGGGAATTAGTCTCGCTCCTTGCATGGACAGCACCTGCAATGAACCCGGAGAGCCTGGCTGCTCGATCAGCACGGGGTCTTCTGCATTTACCATAAGCCTAACGACGAGATCGATGGCCTGCTGGGTTCCGGTCGTAAGGAGCACCTGACGAGGATCAACACTCATTCCTTTTCTGGATTTCCACTCCGCAGTAAGCCATTCCCGCAGCGGCAGATAGCCTTCCGGATCACCGTATTGCAATACAGCAGGCCCGGAGGTCAGGACCTCATGGGCCGCCTCATCCAGCAGCTTAACGGGAAAAAGCTCCTGCGCAGGGAGCTCCTCCGCAAGAGAAATAAAAGAATGCCGTCTAGCATGGTCCCGAATGTGACGCAATGGTGATGCCAGCAAGGCAGCCGTACGTGTAGCATAGGAATATTGCATGAAGAACCCCCTCATTTACACCCTAACGGGTATTCTGGTATACCTCATGATGCTCCGGTCCTGGCAGCTGTGAAATGTTCAAAAGCTCCTACAACGTATTCGGTTCGTTATCCAATTATGCGCCTTACCTGCCAGGTTCTATGCAAGGAGGACACTTGTGCTAGGCATATAGTGGCTTGGACTGTCTTACATACAAGGCATATCGCTCAATCGCCTGTGCTCTGCTCGACACACCCAGCTTCGCGTAAATTTTTCTCAAGTAATTGTCTATAGAGCGGCGACTGACCTCGATCTCTACAGCAATCTTATCATATGTAATGCCCTGAACTATACGTTCCATTATAAAAATTTCGGTATCTGTCAATTCATCGAACGGTTCCGGTGACACAAGTTGGGTCATGGGCCAGCTCCCTTGCTGAATCCATTCCAAAGGTACGGATACGACCCCCTCACGCAAACCGTTAATCAAATGAATGAGTTGATTGGTGGAAGCTTGCTTGGAGATCACGCCACTTGCCCCGACCTTCGTCGCTTGCTGAAATAAGTTCAGATCGTAAGCATCTGTCATAATGATAATGTGGCTCTCAGGCGAGACCAACTTGATTTCAGTAATGAAAGGAATGGCGGTTCCCTCCGGCAGCTTATAGTCCATCAAAATGAGCTCGGGCTTGATGCTGCCCGCCAGCTGCTGTGCCTCTGTGCCACTTGATGTCATCCCCCGCACAAGCAGATCCTGCTGATCCTCCAGAATCAGCTTGGTTCCGAGCATGCTTGTCGGATGAATATCAACGATAACCACCTGCCACACTTTTTTCATACTGTTGTACCTCCCGATTATGCGACCAATGTTATGTCCCCCGATCCTTGCTGTATGGATATGTACTGTAGGTTTCTTGTTAGAATTCAGGGGCAATCATTTATAATTCAAGCTTGGAAACTATTACATTTTTGCGATTTAGTATAGGCCCGTGATAGAATGAGAACTGGAAAATTGAACTATAAAGAATCAATTCATACTAGCTGTGGCTAAATGGATTATGAATTGGATTCACCACGGGAGTGATTTCATGCAGAACTCTACAGAACCATCCACAGTTCCGGCATCACGCCGTAGCGAACGGATGAAGAGTCCTTCCGTCAAAGCTTTTCTCATACTCTGGGTTGTGCTGATCGTAGCCGGTATAGCCGCAACCTATCTGTACAGCAATCATCTGAAGCAAGAAATGCTGTTCCAGGTGCAGGGCCATGTGGATCAACAAATGGCAGGCCTGCAGGCGGAATATGAACAAAAGTTTGACGTGATGTCCACAGAAATGGACGAGTTGCAGGGCAAGGTTGATTCGTTGAATGAACTGCTCACGTTCACCAAGGACAATGCGAGCGATAAGACGGACAATAGCAACAAGCTCTATACTCAACTAGCCGAGGTTAAGAAGCAGCTGGACACCCTGCAGAAGAAGATGGACTTATTAAAATGAGAATGGAAGCCAAACAACTTAACCGTCTGATGATGATGACGTTAGCACCGTTTATTGGACTTCTGCTCTTCTTGGTCTTCCTGAATCGTCCGCTTGTCTTCCCAGAGACTAACATTAAGTATGGTCCTGTAGGTGATTGGAGTGCCCAGAGCCAGCATATTATGGGCCAGTTGGACGAAGCTGAGAATACAGCCTCCTATACGGTAACATCCATTCAGAAGACCGCCGAATTGTACAAGCAGACGACACAGACCATGAACAGCATTGCCAAGTCAGCTGCCACGCAGTCAAGCCGACCTGAGACCATATATAATCGACGAATAACTGCCAAGCTAGGCACGCCCTATGAGCGAGTGAACAGTGATCGAATTACTATCGCGCTGTTCAAGGTTAATCCCGGTGCCTACAAGGGCTACGCCATGAAAGTGAAGCTGAAGGATCCTACGGCCATGCAGATGTCCCTAGGTACGGGGACGCCTGGCAGTACAGAGACGACAATGCGAGCCGTCTCCCGCAGTGGAGCCGTGGCCGGCATCAATGCAGGCGGCTTTGCCGATGGCGGGGGCAAGCGGTACCCGCTTAGCACCACCGTAATGAACGGTAAATACGTGAACGGCTTTCAGGCCAGCTTCAAGGATCTAACCTTTATCGGCCTGAGCCAGTCAGGTCGGCTGATTGGTGGTAAATTTACAAATCAAGCTGCACTTGACGGCCTTCAGCCCTCATTTGGAGCGACCTTCGTACCTGTTCTCATTCAGAACGGACAGAAGATTGCCATTCCAGCGAAATGGAAGACGACACCCAAACGTGCACCACGTACTGTCATTGGCAATTATAAGGATGACCAATTGCTGATTATTGTCGTTGATGGCTACAATGAACAGGGCAGCTCCGGAGCCACCTTGGAGGAGCTACAAGCCAAAATGTTCAATCTGGGTGTCCAGAACGCTTACAATCTGGACGGTGGCGGTTCCTCCTCCATGATTCTGAACGGACGGGTTGTGAATAAGCCCTCCGACGGAAGGCTTCGTCCAGTGCCCACACACTTCTTGTTCTTCAAATAACATTACAGTTGAGGGCACATCAGCACTCCTCGAAAGTATGAACAGCGTCTGGAGGAAAGCTAATGTACTATACAAAGAGCATCACGAAATACTCGTGATGCTCTTTATCATGAGCTCTTAAGCATGCTTAGGGAGCTGTGTCATATCGCTCATGCATTGACCGCAAATATAACGATCCTTGAATTCACTAACTTCTTCCATAGAGCCACAGAACACACATTTAGGGCGATAACGCTCCAGAATAATATGATCCCCTTGCACCAGAATCTCTACGGGATCTCCTTCATTCATTTGATATCGTTTTCTTAGGGACTTGGGCAAGACGATTCTTCCCAGCTGATCCACTTTCCGAACTACACCAGCAGGCTTCATTTATTTAGACACCTCTCCTGTTAAGATGATTATACTGATGAATGCTAGGTATAAAGACTCTGTTTATACCTCCATTCAACAATTCGCCGAATTCTTGTCGAATCCTACCCGAATTTGTGATTTCGTGCTTAAATATGCACGTCTATAGCACCATTCAGGTGTGTCATTAACAAAAAACAGCAATACCACATACATATGTTATCGTCCGATAGCCCTAATCTGTTTAGGTTTTATGAAAAATAACTATTGTTCCATACAAGTTTTTTCATATTAAACCGGGAAAATCAAGCTGTCTTAACGCTTCATACACCATTATCGCAGCCGAATTCGACAAATTCAAAGACCTGACATCGTTCGACATCGGCATTCGAACACACCATTCTTTATTGGAAGAAATTAACTCTTGGGGTAGGCCTTTTGTCTCCTTGCCAAATACGAAAAAGTCATGATCGCGATAGCTGAAGTCAGAATACCGCTTCTCCGCCTTCGTCGTTGCATAAAAAAACCTGCCATCAGCATATTTTTGCTGAACCTCAGCAAAGGAATCGTGATATTCCACGTGTACAGCATGCCAGTAGTCCAGCCCTGCTCTCTTCAGTGTCGCATCATCTGTACGAAACCCCAGGGGCCTTACCAGGTGCAGGTGGGCTCCCGTGGCCGCACAGGTGCGTGCAATGTTCCCCGTATTCGCGGGAATTTCCGGTTCTACTAATACAATGTGTAGTGCCATGTTTCATTTCTCCTTTTCGATTTCAAGCAAAAACCTTCCTATGCTACCAGCATAGGAAGGTTATCTTGTGCTGCTATATACTTGTTACATTATACTTAACCATGACGCTTCTGGAAATCACCCATGAAATCAGCCAGAGCACTACAGCTCTCATAAGGAACAGCATTATAGATCGACGCTCTAAGTCCCCCTACGCTGCGATGACCCTTGAGGCCGATGAAGCCTGCCTGCTCGGATTCCTTTGCAAACAGCTTCTCTAGCTCCTCTGTAGCCAATCTGAACGTTACGTTCATCAGAGAGCGGCTCTCCGTATCGGCACAGCCCTTATAGAAGCCACCACTGTTGTCAATCGTCTGATACAGCAAGCCGGCCTTATCACGGTTCTTAGCCTCGATACCAGACAGGCCACCTTCTTCCTCAATCCACTTCACGACCTCATTAACCATATAGACGGAGAAGGATGGCGGTGTATTATAGAGAGAATTATTACTCAGGAACGTACTGTAGCGCAGCATGGTAGGAATATGTTTTGGAGAATCCGCAAGCAGCTCCTCACGAGCAATGACTACCGTTACACCTGAAGGACCGAGATTCTTCTGTGCTCCGGCATATACCATACCGAATTGGGTAATATCCAATGGACGGCAGAAAATGTCACTGGACATGTCCGCAATCAGAGGCACATTGCCTGTACTCGGGTACGATTGGAACTGTACGCCTTCAATAGTCTCATTAGAGGTTACATGCAAGTATGCAGATGACTCTGGCAACTCCAGATTGCTTAGGTTCGGAAGACTCATATAGCTTGATTCCTTTGAGGATGCTGCAACATGTGTCTCTCCTACGAGCTTGGCCTCTTTCAACGCCTTGTCCGCCCAGCTTCCAGTCATCACATAGCTACCAGTCTTGCCTTCGCCCAAGAAGTTCATAGGAATCATGGCGAACTGGGTACTGGCACCACCCTGGAGGAACAGTACCTTGTAGCCTTCCGGATTACCCAAGAGGCGAAGAATACGTTCCTGTGCTTCGTTATGAACAGACTCATACACGGCACCACGATGAGACATCTCCATAATAGACATCCCCGTATTACGAAAATCAACGAACTCGGCTTGGGCGCGTTCCAATACCTTCAGCGGCAATGCCGCAGGTCCCGCATTAAAATTATAGGCTCTCTTGCTCAACAGTACTCCCATCCTCTCTACTGGTTAACATGGATTCTTTAACAGGTCACCCATATCTACACAAGATGCAAATATTATCGCTTATAATAGCAGTATTCCATGGCGTGTTCAAGGGCTTCAAGACCGTTTTGCAAAGTTTTTGTGAAATGCTTCACCACTACATCTGGATACCTCGGTTCCGATTATTTACTTTTCTCAGGGATGCTGACACGTGGCTTGTCAGCTTTGCTCTCCTACTCCGGTTACATCTGATGTCAGATTTAATACCTGACATCAGATGTAACATTAACCATGTGAAAAGCGGCTCCTTCTTACATTCATGTAACGCCCGCTCCCCATACGTTCATTCCTATCTTCGGGTGTGCTTCAAGCTCCTTGCTCCAGGCTCGCTCAAGCAAAAGACCTCCAGAGCTCTGGAGGTCCTGAATTGCTGCAAATATCGTATTAGCAGTCGAAGTAGAGGCTGTACTCGTGTGGATGAACACGGATAGATACAGCTTTTGCTTCAGCACGTTTGAATTGTACGTAGTTATCAATGAATTCCTTCGTAAATACGCCACCTTCAGTCAAGAACTCAAAGTCAGCTTCCAGAGCATCCAACGCTTCATCCAGTGTACCTGGAACGCTGCGGATTTTGCCCTTCTCTGCGTCAGACAGCTCATAGATGTTAGTATCCAGTGGACCATAGCCCAGCTCGATTGGGTTCAGCTTGCGCTTGATTCCATCCAGACCAGCCATCAGCATAGCTGCAAATGCCAGGTAAGGGTTCGCTGTGGAATCCGGCGTACGGAACTCGATACGACAGCCCTTAGGTGTAACAGCTGCTACCGGGATACGAACTGCTGCAGAACGGTTACCTTTGGAGAATACCAGATTAACTGGAGCTTCGTAGCCAGGAACCAGACGCTTGAAGGAGTTCGTACTCGGGTTCGTCAGAGCGATCAATGCAGGAGCATGATACAGGATTCCGCCGATGTAGTGCATTGCTGTCTCACTCAGGTTAGCATAAGCGCCTTTTTCGTAGAACAAAGGTGTGTCGCCATCAAAGATGGATTGGTGAACGTGCATGCCGCTTCCGTTATCACCGAACAGTGGTTTTGGCATGAAAGTTGCTACTTTACCATATTGACGAGCAGTGTTATGAACAATGTATTTGTATACCAACAGGTTATCTGCTGTTTTCTTCAGCGTATCGAAACGGAAGTTGATCTCTGCTTGACCTGCTGTAGCTACTTCATGGTGATGACGCTCGATGCTCAGGCCAGCTTCTTCAAGCAGGCGGCACATTTCGCTACGGATATCTTGTTGAGTATCAACTGGAGCTACTGGTACGTATCCGCCCTTCACGCCAACCTTGAAGCCAAGGTTACCGCCCTCTTCCTTACGGTTCGTATTCCAAGCTGCTTCTTCGGAATCCACGAAGTAGGAGGAGCTGTTCATGCTGCTCTCATAGCGAACATCATCAAAGATGAAGAATTCGGACTCAGGAGCGAAGAACGCTGCCGTACCAACACCTGCAGTCTTCAGGAACGCTTCAGCCTTATCTGCGATTCCGCGTGGGTCACGATCATATTGTTCACCGTCAGGAGTGACGATGTTACACATTACATTCAATGTAGGATGCTGTGTGAACGGGTCAATATAAATGGCTTCTGGATCTGGCATCATAACCATGTCAGATTCCTCGATACCACGATAGCCCGGGATGGAAGAACCGTCGAATGCAACACCATTTACAAATGTTTCCTCATCTACTGCAGTAGCCGGAAGCGAGATGTGATGCACGCGTCCAGACAGATCAACAAAACGGAAGTCTACCCACTCAATATTGTTTTCTTGGATCGTTTTCAATACTTTTTCAACGGACATGTCTTCTTCCTCCCAATTTTCCCGAACATTAAGATTACTTGATGAAAGCAATGTTCATGTGCGATTTTTTTCTTTCCGTCATTATAAATCTCATATGTGACATGGGTCAATACTCATGTCAGGTATTTTTTATCCACATGTCAGATATTCTCACGCTTTATAGTGGGTTCAAAATGCTGAAAAAGCCCGTCATGACGGGCTTTTCGCTGGATTCACGTGAAATACTTTTTCACATTATAACGTTTATGCATTAACGCTTGAAGGAAATGCATTCAGAGGTTGTTTTTGGGTTGAAAAGGTTTTACCGACAATCGGTGCGAGCTGTTCAAGCTGCTGCAGCAGCTCAGCGAATTGATCTGGGAACAAAGATTGGACTCCGTCACCTGTCATAGAATTGTCAGGATCTGTATGCATCTCAATGATCAGACCATCTGCTCCCGCAGCCACAGAAGCCTTTGTCATCGGTGCCACGAGCTCTCTTCTGCCTGTACCATGACTCGGATCGGAAATAACCGGGAGATGGCTCAGCTGTTGCAGGACTGGGATGGCAGACAAATCCAGCGTATTGCGAGTGTAAGATTCGAAAGTACGAATACCACGCTCACAGAGCATAACGTTCGGATTTCCCCCAGCAAGGATGTATTCTGCTGCATTCAGGAATTCGTCGTAAGTAGAACTGAAGCCACGTTTCAATAGAACAGGCTTACCACAGGTTCCAAGCTTGCGGAGTAGATCGAAATTCTGCATATTACGGGTTCCGACCTGCAGAATATCTGCATACTCAGCACAAATATCAACATACTCCGGCGTCATGACCTCCGTAATGGTTAATAGTCCATGCTTCTGGCCTGCTTCAGCCATCATGATGAGTCCCTCGACGCCTGTCCCCTGGAAGCTGTAAGGGCCTGTACGAGGCTTAAAGGCACCACCGCGCAGAATCTGCCCACCAGCAGCCTTCACCAATCTGGCGATCTCATCAATCTGCTCTGCCGTCTCTACCGCACAAGGACCACCCATAACGGCTAGCTCACCACCGCCAATTTCTACATTCTTAATGCGAATAACTGTATTTTCCGGGTGGAAATCCCGACTTGCCAGCTTGTAAGACTTTGAAATCTTAACAACCTTCTCTACACCCTTCATCTGGCGCAAATGCTCAGACAGCTTAGGCTCTACCGCCCCAATCAGACCAATGACTGTGCGGTCCGTACCTCTGGAGACGTGGGCTTGCAGCCCTTCTTTTTCTACCACGCGGACAATATCCTGAATTTGTTCTTCGGCAATAAGCTGATTTGTAATAACGATCATCGTAACATCGCTCCCTTAGTGAATGAAATCTATCATGACTCCATGGCGCTACGCCAACTGTGTAGTTCTGATAATAATCATTGAAGTCTCTCTTACACTGAATATTCTGTGAACACCCAAAATACATCTTGTCAGCTAAATACTTAAGTAGTTGCGAACCAAGCACTTATTGCTTACTCACCCATATGCACTTAGTTACTTACACACCCACACGCTTACACGCTTAGACGCTTGTTCGCTTTTAAGCTTTTAATCACTAAAGTAATTATATGCATTTCTACTACCTTCGTCAACCCTGTAATACGTGTAAGGCATGTAAATGCTTGTAATGATTGTAAGAGGTGTAGCTGTGATTGGCTCTGAGAATGCAACTGCAAAAAAAAAGAGACTGCGCACTGCGCAGCCCTTCTCTTGCCCTATTCATGTAAGCTTCAGCTACCTTTAAGCTCGTTGTCATGATTTCCATCAGGCACAGCAGCGTCGTAGACATCCTCTCCAGGATAATTACGGGTCATTCCTTCATGCTGCTCATGATCCTCATAGTCAAATCGACCCGGCGAGCGTTGGTCCTCACGCCATGGCGTGTTTTTCCCCAGCTTAGCGGAGGGAATGGATGAGCCATATGGTCCTTCGGGAAATTCCTCAAAGGCCAGGTCGTTCCGTTGGGACTCCACGGTAGCCATATCCGGGTAACTGGTCTTATCTTCTTTCTCGAACCCTTTGCTCATGACGGCACCTTCCTTTCCGGCAACAAACCCTTCCTCATACACATCAGGTGAAGCTTCTCATGGAGTAGCTGTCCTTTGGGATGAAAATGGATCTGCTGTCCATGAATAGTGTCCGCCAGGAGAGGTTCTATTTATGCGCTACTTCCAGAGCGTTACGCTCAGGGAGCTTTACTTAGAATACCTTCGTTGTCCAAGATTCGCAGTTCCAAGTGTCTGTAACAACATCCTGGTAGAATTCAGGCTCGTGAGAGATCAGTAGAATGCTTCCTTTATAGGCTTTGAGGGCACGCTTCAGCTCATCCTTGGCATCTACATCCAAATGGTTCGTAGGCTCATCGAGCACCAACAGGTTGGTCTCGTTATTAATGAGCTTGCACAGGCGCACTTTCGCCTTCTCGCCACCACTAAGGACAGCAACCTTGCTCTCGATATGCTTGGTGGTTAGACCGCACTTGGCCAGAGCCGCCCGCACTTCAAACTGGGTAAAGGAAGGGAACTCCTGCCAGATTTCTTCGATACAGGTGTTATAGTTAGCTTCCTTGATCTCCTGCTGGAAATACCCGATCTCCAGATGCTCTCCACGTTGGACAGTGCCTTCCAGTGCCGGAATTTCGCCCAAAATACTCCGCATCAATGTCGTCTTACCGATCCCGTTCGCCCCGACCAGCGCAATCTTCTGTCCGCGCTCCATGCGTAGATCCAGCGGTCTGGACAGCGGCTCGTTGTATCCGATCACCAGTCCATTCGTCTCAAAGATCAGCTTGCCTGAAGTTCTCGCATCCTTGAAATTGAACTGCGGCTTCGGCTTCTCTGCTGCCAGCTCAATAATCTCCATCTTGTCCAGCTTCTTCTGCCTCGACATCGCCATGTTGCGGGTAGCGACACTAGCCTTGTTGCGTGCGACAAAATCCTTCAGGTCTGCGATCTCTTGCTGCTGACGCTTGTAGGCAGACTCCAGCTGCTGCTTCTTCATCTCATATACTTCCTGGAAATGATCGTAATCACCGACGTAACGTGTGAGACTCTGATTTTCCATATGATAGATGAGGTTGATAACACTATTCAGGAACGGAATATCGTGCGAGATCAGAATAAAGGCATTCTCATATTCCTGCAGGTAACGCTTCAGCCATTCAATGTGCTGCTCGTCCAGATAGTTCGTCGGCTCATCCAGCAGCAAAATATCGGGCTTCTCTAGAAGCAGCTTCGCCAGCAGTACCTTCGTGCGCTGTCCACCGCTCAGGTCATGGACATCCTTGTCCAGTCCAATATCCGTCAGACCAAGTCCGCGTGCCGTCTCATCTACCTTCGCGTCGATCAGATAGAAATCCTGATTTGTCAGCGTATCCTGGATCGTGCCCACCTCTTCAAGCAGCTTTTCCAGCTCCTCCGGCGTGACATCCCCCATCTTACCGTACATGTCGTTCATTTCCTGCTCCATATCGAACAAGTACTGGAACGCACCGCGCAGCACGTCACGAATGGATTGCCCCTTACTCAGCACCGCATGCTGATCCAGATAACCTACCCGCATACGCTTGGACCACTCTACCTTGCCTTCATCTGGCTGGAGCTTGCCCGTGATAATGTTCATGAAGGTCGATTTACCTTCGCCATTCGCCCCAATGAGGCCGATGTGCTCACCCTTCAGTAGGCGGAAGGATACGTCATTGAAAATAGCACGGTCACCAAAGCCGTGGCTCAATTTTTCTACATTCAATATGCTCATGCATGACACCTTTTCTGTAAAATTTAAATTTTCGGTATTGCCAATCCTGTATATTATAAGCTTCAAAGCAGGTCTGACTCAATGGGGGATTTGAGGATGGAGGCTGCAATTGCAGAATTCTCGACTGTTCGTGGAGATATGCCATGTTAAAAGGTGAAAATGTAGCTGTTGTGCGGGGAAACGACGTGGAAATGCTATGTGCTTGGAACAGCTGATTGGGAAGGCTACGTGGAGAGAGGCTACGGGCTCGGAGATTTCTTTCGATCGCTGTTAAAGCCTGATTCATTCATATTATATAAAAGAATTAGCGGATTAAATCATGCTTTAAATGCGAGCACTCCGTTTCTACAGAAATCCTCCGACCCTCCGCTACTGCCGTGGCTCAAGTTACTTTAAAAATAGATATCCAAAACTGAGCTGTTTCCAGCTATCTTTTGGTGCGAATGCCAAGCTCACATGATTTCCCTGGGACATTCGCACCTCAGATTTTGTCGAAAGCATGTCGAATGTGAACAATTATTGAACACACCTGCATTTCAGGCTGCATGAAGTCTTCCATTTTAACGGATGTACGGTAAAATAAAAGCTAGACGCAGCGTTTATACTCTGTTTTCCGCTGTTGCACTCTACATGGGTGCGTGGATTGAAATTGGCTGAGCCAGGGCTACGTGCCTAAAGAAATGCAGTTGCACTCTACATGGGTGCGTGGATTGAAATATCTTCAATGTGCAGTCTTCCATCCTTCAACGCAGGTCGCACTCTACATGGGTGCGTGGATTGAAATATTTTTTCGGCGATTTCTTGTGGTGCTCTTTCGACGTCGTACTCTACATGGGTGCGTGGATTGAAATAAATGCAAAAAGGACCTGATAATGAAGCCGGCAGCGGTCGCACTCTACATGGGTGCGTAGATTGAAATAACGTCGATACCTTGTGGTATATATACGATGCAGCAAGTCCCACTTTACATGAGTGTGTGCTGTAAAATGAATTACACAATAATATTAGTCGGTGTCTTTGTGTCTTAGAACCTAACTACAAATGCCAAAAGCCCGCGATCCTGACGGATCACGGGCTTGTTTTTTATGCCACTCATTATTCGAAAGCACGGGACATGCACCCACTATAGCGGAGGGTCGAAGGAATTCTGGAGAAACGAAGTGCTCGCATTTAAAGTTCAATTGCAACTGCTAATGCTCTTAGTAAATAAAAGAAATAGGACTTTAACAGCGATCGGAAGAAGCCTTCGAACCCGCAGCGATCTCCACTAACGAACAATTGGTTTTCATGTTACCCGCTACGCATGTCTGCGCCCCCATTACAATTACGTCGTGCTAGAGGCCTTGCTCTTATTCCGCACAGGCGGCAGAATCTTGCTCTTATCAATGGTACGCTTGATCTCCCAAGTCTCAGGCTTCTCATGATCATACTGCTCCAGATACTGTACTACTTCCTTCGTAATCAGAGTAGGCGTAGACGCTCCAGAGGTCACAGCGACACGCTGGATTCCCTGCAGCCATTCCTGCTTCAGCTCAGTCACATCCGCGACTCGATATGCCTTCACTCCTGCAATCTCCTCCGATACTTGAGCGAGACGGTTGGAGTTGTTGCTGCGCGGATCACCGACCACGATGACCAGTTCAGCCTGACCGGCTTGACCAGCGACGGCTTCCTGCCGAACCTGAGTAGCAAGGCAGATCTCGTTATGCACCTCGGCTATCGGGAATTTCTCCTGTAGCTTGTTCATAATGGCCTTGATATCCCACTGACTCATGGTCGTCTGATTCGTGATGATAATTTTGTCAGCAGACAGCTCCAGCCCGGCGATCTCATCCTCTTTCTCGATCAGATGAACTCGATCTGGCGCAATGCCGATGGCGCCTTCCGGCTCAGGATGCCCTTTTTTGCCGACATAGATAATCTCATAGCCTTCTGCAACCTTCTCGCGAATCAGATCATGCGTCTTGGTCACATCAGGACAAGTGGCATCGACCGTAGTCAGGCCCTTCTCCTTGGCCAATCTTCGTACCTCCGGTGACACACCATGTGCCGTGAAGATGACCGTTCCCTGATCTACTTGCTCCAGAATTTCTAGTCGGTTAGGGCCATCCAGCGTAATGACTCCCTCCTCCTCGAACGAAGAGGTGACATGACTGTTATGAACAATCATACCAAGTATATAAATCGGACGCGGAAGATCAGGATTCTTCGCGGCCTGGCGAGCCATAACCATGGCGTCCACCACACCGTAGCAATATCCGCGCGGCGAAATTTTGACGATCTCCAAGATAGCACCTGCTTTCTGACGGCCTCGTGTATACAGTCTAAGAATGTATAGCGCTATTTCCATAATGGCCGCTCTATGATAATTGCTGCAAGATGAGTCGTAAGCATCCCTTGATCATCATCCACTAGCATACTTCCCTGCATCACATAATTGTGATAGAGCTCACGTCACATTATACCCTATTCGAGCGGGGCCGAAAAGCTGACCGGCAGCCAGATCATAAATGTCGTCCCTTCACCGCGTCGTGTCACGACCTCAACTGAGCCGCTATGCTCATCGATAATCCACTTGGCGATCGACAGTCCCAGCCCTATACCTTCCGTCACTCCTCTAGACTCATCAGCCCGATAAAAGCGATCAAAAATATAAGGAACCTCATTCTTATCCATCCCGATCCCGGTATCGCTAATCCGTAGACCGACCTGCCCCTGATACAATGCCACATCAAGGCTGACTCTGCCCTCCGGCGTATACTTGAATGCATTATCTATGAAGATGAATAGCATTTGCTGCAAATAATCCTTGCTCCCATCCGTATATACACCATTCAGCACAGACAGATCTCCTACACTCCACTCAGCGGTCCGGTCCATATACTGAGCGCGACGTGCAACCTCCTTTACTAGTGGCTCCAGCGCAGTAGGCTGCTTATCAATGACCTGGCCTGTATCAGCTCTGGCAAGCGACAGCATATCACTGACTAGGCGACTCATGCGCTTGCCTTCGTCCGCAATATCATTAATTGCCTCCATCGACAGCTCCATTCGCATATGCTCATCCATGTCCGGTCGGTCGCTTTGCTCGGTGGTCCACATTTTCTGCAAAAATTCAATATTACCGCGGATCGTTGTCAATGGTGTCCGCAGCTCATGAGATGCATCTGCCACGAATCGGCGCTGGGCGGCATAAGAATCCTCCAGCTCTTTATAGAAGCCCTCTGTACGAGCTAACATACTGTTCACCGTTCCGATCAGCTGTCCGATCTCATCGGGTGGACCATCATACTCAATGCGTACACTAAGATCATCGCCAGATTGAATCTGGTTGGCCCCCTTGGTTACATTCACCAGAGGCTTCATGGACTTGGTCGCCAGGAACCAGCCCATGGTCGCTGCTGCAAATAACGCAACCAGTGATCCGTATACAAGCACATTTTCCAGTCTGGTCATCAGTCGATCCTGAGACCCCGTGAATTGAGCGATCTGCAGTAGACCTATCACTTGCTGATCTAGCACAATCGGCCTTTGATAGACCATGAAGGGATTGCTGCCTACGCTCACCTTCGTGAAGCCCTGCTCTTGAATCGCCTGCTCTGGTGTAGCTGGAACTGGCAGCTCCATCTGTAGCTCTACCAGATTGTTCGATTTCTTCAGTACATCAGAGGTATAATTATATATTTGCACATAAAGCTGGCTTCTTTCCACACTGGTACCGGTCAGTCTCAGATCCAGATTCGGCTCGGTTCCATGCAAAATACTGCCAGAGTTAATCGTCAGCTTCAGCTGTTCCCGGATGCGCGGTGTCTGCTCCAGGATCAGATTCTTCACTTCGTTGTAGGTATAGAAATTAACCAGAGCATATATAGCTATACCAAATACAAGTAATACAAAAGCAAGAATACTGGAATACCAGGCGGTTAACCGCCAGCGAATCGACATGCTATGAGTCACCTCTCAAGATGTAGCCAGCCCCACGAATGGTCTGAATAATACGCTTCCCACCATACTCCTCTGTCTTCTGACGCAGCATCGCAATGTACACCTCTAATACATTGGATTCACCGCTGTAATCGTACCCCCAGATTTTATCCATGATAAGATCACGAGATAGCACACGCTTGGGATTTTGCATGAATAAATGCAGCAATTCGAACTCCTTGGCCGTCAACTCCAAGCGATGTCCACCCCGAACCACCTCACGGGAATCCATATCCAGCATCAGATCCTCGAACGTCAGCGCCTGTGCTGCACCCGACTGCTGTTCTGATTTGCGACGCAGTAGTGCTCTTACACGGGCCAGCAGCTCCTCCAGTGCGAAAGGCTTGACCAAATAATCATCGGCCCCTGTATCGAGTCCTTTCACCCGATTCTCTACCTCATCCTTGGCCGTCAGCATCAGGATTGGAACCGTACTCCCTGCTGCCCGAAGTCTTCGGCATACCTCAAAGCCATCAACCTGCGGCATCATGACATCCAGCACCAGTAGGTCTGGCTCCTGCGATAGCATCTGGGTCAAGCCCTCTGCACCATTCGAGGCTGTTGCAACCTCATATCCATCAAAGGCAAGACCACGACGAAGCATGGACACAATTTTATCATCATCATCAATAATCAGTATTCTTGAACGCATCAACGATCGGACTCCTTCTTATCATAAGCTACATCTATTGTAGCAGGTTCATCATAAAAAAACGAAGCAAAGGAGATCCGTTGCCAAAAGCCCCTTTGCTTCGCTTAACTCATGTTTTATGGCTGCTGTGTGCTGCCAGGTGTAGTAGTCTGATTCGTATTAAAATCATTCTTATTGCCGATCTTCACCGGCAAGTCGATCTTCTTACCGAAGCGTTCGATATTCAATGTAATGGTCGATCCTACGGATTGCTTCTGAATAAAGTCGATCAGCTCTTGCGTCGTTGCATACTTCGTTCCATTAGCCCCGATGATGATATCATACGAACGCAGGTCCGCTTGATAGGCGGGTGATCTGTAAATGACCTCTCCCACGACAGAGCCTTCTGTCAGGGAAGTATCCATTTCCTTAGCCACCTCAGGTGTCAGATTCATCAATGTAGCGCCAATGAACGGCACAGGCTCTTTCGGAATCTCCTGATTGTTCTTCAGCTTCTCCACGACGGACTTGATCGTATTGGATGGGATGGCGAAGCCAATACCCTGTGCATCCGCACTAACGGCTACGTTCATGCCAATGACTTGCCCCTGCAAGTTCAAGAGCGGGCCACCAGAGTTACCTGGGTTGATGGAGGCATCTGTCTGTATCAGATTCTTATACTGCGTTGGGCGTCCAGTAGATTGGTCGTTGATCGTAATAGTACGTCCTGTCGCACTAAGAACTCCTGCAGTAACGGAATGCTCGAAGCCCTCGGGATTTCCGATCGCAACCATCCATTCACCTACCTGTGCCTGATCCGAATCACCAAGCTGGACGGTCGGGAAGTTGTCCCCTTCAATCTTCAATACAGCAAGATCCAGGTCAGCACTGCTGCCGAGTACCTTCGCCTCGAAAGGCTTGTTGTTGTTCTCCAGTGTTACTTGTACTACATCTGCTCCATCAATTACGTGATTGTTGGTCAGAATATAGCCTGTTTTATCAAAAATAAAACCTGAGCCAATTCCCAGCGGGGTCAATTGGCCATTGCCAGAGTTGGAGTTATTCTGGCTGTTGCTCCCTCCCTGATCTCCAAAGAAATATTGATAGAGCGGATCATTAAAGTAGGGGCTGCTCTGGCGGCTGCGACCACTGGACTGCTTAACAAGTGTCTCAATCTTCACGACCGCTGGACTGGCTGTCTTCACGACGGATTGTACATCCGCTGCCCCGGCTGGCAATGACGCTGTCACTGCATTGGAGCTGTTGCCATTGTTGCTTGAGCCCGATGACTGCTCCTGCTGAACAGCCGGTGCGAGAGCACTCTTGCCTGTGAACAGATTCGTTACATCTGATGTATACATCAACGCGGTAATGACAAGCGCACCAGCCATGAACGAGAGAAACATCGATTTGAAGGATGAGCCTGATTTAGGTTGCTTACTCTGCTTGAAATTCCAATTCCCTTCTCCACGACCATTACCTTCAGGGCGGCCTTGGCTGGATGAATGGGATGAATCACGATAGCCTAATGGAATCGGCTTGATCGGATCTGGTGGGGTCATCTGAACCTCCTCCCGACGGGGCGCATCTGCCTCGGATGAACCAGAACGCTGATCATTGGAATTCATGGATGAGAACGGACCATATGAATAATAGTAGGAAGAGTCATTTTTTCGCTCATTCGATCCATTCCTCTGATCATCCTGCTCTCCGTACCGGGAATTCGAGTTTTTGTTTTTGTAATCGTCCATCATGTATCTCCTCCTCAACCCTTAGAATCAAGGTGTTTGTTAACTGTTTTTATTTTGTACCTTAAACCTTAATTGCACATTAAAAACATTATAAAAGTTGATAAAAGCTAAAAACCCCCGGTCTATATAGACCGAGGGCTTGCTATTCTTCATATGCACATTGCAAAAGTCAGCTTCGCAATACTAAGCTGTCTTTGCTATCGCGTCCTTGCAATTATTGTTGATTTGTGGAGCCAGATCCGAATTTTTCGTTCGGTGTCTTATAGTTGTCCTGTACTTTTTGGCGCTGGGAACCTTGTACTTTTTTGTTGACGCCAGCAGCTGTATCAGCACCAAATTCTGCATCATACTTTTCATTTGGTGTCTGATAATTGTCTTGCACTTTGTTTTGTTGAGCTTGTTTTACTTTTTGAGCAACCTGTTGCGTGTCCTGACCAAATTCCGTACCTTGTGCACCAAGACCCGCTTTAGACGGCTGTTTGTTGTTCACGATAATTCCTCCTGTATAATGAGTTTGGGAACTTGTCTGTCCCGCACATATTATGTGAAGGCGACTCCTACATTATTCAGGTGATCCCAGCCAGCGTTGCCTATGTGCTTCATTAAAGAGACTCGTCAAGCATGGATTCAGGTATCATCTTGTGCACCTGGATGGCCTTCTTGAATTCCGCCATCATTTGCTCAGTGCAGCGGCCACCTCCCCGCTTGATGATCTGGACCTCGACGTCTTTTTTACCCCATTCCTCATAGACCTGCTTGGTCGTGGCAAAATACAAATCAATCTTGCGCCCTTTGATCGCCGAGCCTGTATCTGCAACAATTCCATAGCCGTATCCCGGAATATACAAAATGCTCCCAAGGGGGAATGTACGTGGATCGGCTGCTATCGTAGACAACGTATTCTTGTCCCTCGTAACCTTTACTCCTGAATAAGTAATGCCATATTGCGGATGATTAGGACGTTTGCCTGTAGATTCGAAGCCAGCCGTATAACCGGTGGCCGTCACCTTCATAGTCGTTATGACCTGCTCTGCAGTTGGTGCCAGAACGGGTACTGAATTAAGCTCCAGGTTATCAGGCTTCCGTATGGTCCTTGCCTCAGGTCGGCGGATTGGCTTACCATGTAGCTCTGTCATCCAGCCTACACCACCGCCTTCGTTTGGATGAAGCATGCTCATCATTCCCTGAGTCAGGCCTCCCCATAGTCCTGCATATGCAGGAGCTGGTGCCTGAAAGTCTTCCCACGACAGGCCTGCTTCCTCCTGCCAATGTGCATGATACGAAGTACTATATGGATCATACTCTACTAAGGCCCCTGAAGACTGAACTTGTAGCGCAGATGGCTGCTCAAAGGCATGGGCCTCCGCTATCGGTAGCATAAACAAAGCCCACAACATAACGACAAAAATCCTTTGCCGCAAAATCACTGATTTCATTCAAAAACCTCCCCTTGTTCCAAAGGTTTTCCAGAAATCAGCCGAAATATACGGCAAAGGATTATATTAACCATCACGCATGTGCAAGTTTAATAGTCTTTTAGTGGCTTGAGACTAGATCGTCTTGGAGTCAATTTGCTCCTTCAGAATAGCAATCAGCTCATCCAGTGGCTTCACGCCAAGGTCACCCTCGCCACGCTTACGTACGGATACGGATTTATCATTCTTCTCATTCTCACCAACTACGAGCATATAAGGAATCTTCTCAAGCTGGGCTTCACGAATCTTGTAGCCAAGCTTCTCATTGCGCAGATCCTCATCCACTGCAACTCCAGCCAGACGCAGCTTGTCAGCCACTTCCTTGGCATAGTCATCATAGTTCGTGGAGACTGGAATAATTTTGGCTTGTACCGGAGACAGCCACAGCGGCAGATTGCCCGCAAAATTCTCCAGCAGGAAGGCAGTAAAGCGCTCCATCGTACCCAGAATACCGCGATGCAGCACGACTGGACGGTGTTTTTGTCCATCCTCGCCTACATACTCCAGCTCGAAGCGCTCTGGCAGCAGGAAGTCGATCTGAACCGTCGAGAGCGTCTCTTCTTTACCAAGTGCCGTCTTGACCTGTACATCTAGCTTCGGACCGTAGAAGGCTGCTTCTCCCTCTGCTTCGAAGAACGGCAATCCTGTCTCTTCAACAACCTCACGCAGCATGCTTTGTGCTGTATTCCACATTTCATCATTATCGAAGTACTTCTCGGTATCCTGTGGGTCACGATAGGACAGGCGGAAGCGATAATCGTGAATGCCGAAATCCTTGTAAGCAATCATGATCAGATCAATTACCCGTTTGAATTCGTCCTTGATCTGATCCAGGCGTACGAAAAGGTGAGCATCATTCAGAGTCATGGCGCGCACCCGATGCAGACCTGTCAGTGCACCGGACATCTCGTAGCGATGCATTGTACCAAGCTCCGCAATACGAATCGGCAGATCACGATAGCTGTGCATCTCACTCTTGTATACCATCATGTGGTGAGGACAGTTCATCGGGCGTAATACCAGCGACTCGTTATCCATCTCCATGACTGGGAACATATCCTCCTGATAATGCTCCCAGTGTCCCGAGGTCTTGTACAGCTCCACATTTCCCAGTACAGGTGTGTATACGTGCTGGTAGCCAAGCTTCTCCTCCAGATCTACGATATAACGCTCCAGCGTCCGGCGCAGCTTGGCGCCGTTCGGCAGCCAGATCGGAAGACCTTGTCCAACAAGCTGTGAGAAATTGAACATGCCGAGCTCTTTCCCCAGCTTACGGTGATCCCGCTTTTTGGCTTCCTCCAGAAAATGCAGATGCTCGTCCAGCTGAGCCTTCTTCACGAACGCAGTTCCATATACCCGTTGTAGCATCTTGTTCTTGCTATCTCCGCGCCAGTAAGCTCCAGCGACATTCATCAGCTTGAATACCTTCAGCTTGCTGGTAGAAGGCACATGGGGTCCGCGGCACAAGTCGACGAACTCACCTTGCTCATACAGGCTAATAATGCTGTCCTCAGGCAGGTCACGAATCAACTCCAGCTTATACGGATCGCCCATTTCGCCGAACAAGGCCAGAGCTTCCTCACGGCTAACTTCCTTACGCACGATTGGCAGATTCTCATTTACGATGCGCTCCATTTCCTTCTCGATCTTCTGCAGATCCTCCGGATTCAGGGAATGCTCAAGGTCCATATCGTAGTAGAAGCCATCCTCAATGACAGGCCCTACCCCTAGATGAACTTCATTTTTACCGAATAATCTTTTCACGGCTTGTGCCAGCAAATGAGCGGTACTGTGGCGAATAACCTCCAGTCCCTCTGGAGCATCCTGAGTCACAATCTCAATCTGTGCTCCCTCTGTCAGCTTGGTGGACAGATCCACCACAATTCCGTTTAGCTTGCCCGCTACAGCGTTCTTACGCAGACCGCTGCTAATGGAAGCGGCCACATCCTCAATACTGCTACCTTCTGCATATTCCCGAACAGAGCCGTCCGGCAAATGAATACTTACTGCCATGTTGTGCTTCCTCCTCATTGTTAATAACAGGTTCGCCCGGGACGCCCGGTTCTTATTTGTATACACACAAAAAACACCCGTCCCGGTATCAAGGGACGAGTGTGTGCTCGTGGTTCCACCCTAATTTGGCTGATTTATGCGTCCAATCCAGTAATTCGCTACTAGACCAGCATGCTGCATTCAGCCCTCAATTGGCATCCTGTAACGGGGACGACTCGTCTGTTCCTAAACATCGGATTAGTCTACAGCCGACTTTCAGAACAGCAGCTATGAAGGGGTCAATCACAGGTGGGCTCGTAAGGAAATTTCAGCCTGAGTTTCCTCTCTCTGGGACGTCCAGTCCATGATTGCTGTCTTCATCATCGCTTTTTCAACAGTTATTATAATTGCCCCATTCCTTTCCGTCAAGATGAAGCTCGTAATCCACGGCGTAGTCCAACCCATCCTTGTGCATATCGGCTTTTTCGTAGATCTCCACCTTATTCTCAAAGATGTTCAGCACCGTCTGAATGATAGCTGCACCCGGCTCGTCTGTATACAGCAGAATTCGGGCAGGCGAGATCGATATCAGGCTGCTGACGATCATCTCTTCCATTCCGATCCCAAGCTCCATCTCCGGAAGCTCCACGACGATATCATGAGCAGGCTCCATGCTCACAGGCTCCATCTTGGCATCAAGTATGGTGAATTGGCTGCCTCCCTGATGAATGACATGCACCAGCGGAATCATGCTTTCCTGGAAAAAGACGAAATACTTGAGTAAGCCCATGAATTCCTCGTACTGACGATCCGCCCAAAATTCTTCCAGTGAAAAGTCCACAAGGTCTTGAAGAGCTAGCTTGTATGCCTGTAGTCGAAAGCGAAGTAATCCCTTAAGATGCAAATCAGCATTCTCTCTCAGGGCAGATTCTACACCTAACATCAAAAAATGATGACGCTTTTGGCTCATTTCGTTCGTATGATGAAGAAGAGACATACAGTGCTGCTCAATCCTTAGGTACTCTTCCTCCTCAAGCCCAGCTTGCTGATTGCGAATCAAGCTTGATACCACAGGTCGCTCCAGCGAGTGCTCCATATAATCAGCAAGCAGGCCCGACAAAGCACGAATGAGGCGGGGCAAGCAGGTTAATGAAGATATGGCTGGGTTCGCACTGCTGCATCTCCATACGGCACTATCCTGATTTCGGTTGTAGGAGAACAGCAACTCCTGACCAGGAATATGTAATTCCTTCAGTCGGCCGCGAATCATTTGGTAAAATTGCTCTGCATCCTCAGGGCCTTGGATATCCGTCCAGATCGAGAAAAGCTCCATATGCTCACCCCTTTCATTTTCTGGTTACAGTATATGGTGAGGAAGTGGCGGTTATACGAGGTAGACTGCTGGAAGAGCGGTTATGAATTGAATAAACCTAAATATTTATGGTAAAGTTAAAGTAAGCGTTCCTAGCTATTTGTCTTTATTTGAATTTTTCACAAAAGGAGGGGGAATATGATGATTCGATGGCGTATATCGTTATTTGTTCTTTTAAGTGTAGTCCTGACCTTGTCATTCCCTGCTCCCTTTACAGCTCAGCATAATGAAACTCAGGAACTTATGGAGGCTACAGATATTTCACGAAATGAGCAGCGCGAGACGCATCAGCGTCCTGTCGTTCGTACACCCTCTCATACAGTGTCCATCATCAAGAATATATCGCAAGCCAGCCCTTTATTTATCATCATGACTTGGTTATGTCTGATTACGATTCCCAGACCTTATTTACCTTTTATTCCGATTATTTCGATTAGGAAAAAGCTTGATTTTCTTCAGCCTATAAAATACACGTCAAAGTTCGTGGCGGCTATGGCATAGCCGTACTTAATTTGTCGGTTCAGGAGCTTGACAGTCGTGTAATACATTACTGAATTCAATGTACCACTTCATTTATTTACTGCTGATATGACGTCAAGTATGGCTTGTTATTCATTGTTACAACAACTTACATCACTCTCTAGGAGGCACATTTTATAATGGATATTCGTGAAACTATTTTGCCCGGAATCGGAATGAAGTATCAGTTGGATGGGGCTAGTGGCGACCGGATTGTCGTGATCATTCACGATGACGGAAGACGAGAGCTGTATCACTTCGAATATGAGGATTTGGAGAAAAGCATCTCCATGATTACACTTGAGGACCAAGAGGCCCGTCACCTTGCAGCCATCATAGGTGGCATGACTTATAAGCCAAAGCAGCTTGAAAGTGTCGAGATGGCCTTTAACGATCTGATTATTGAATGGTATAAAATTGAACCACAATACGCTTCTGCTGGTAAATCGATCGGGGAGCTGAACGTTCGTCAGAACTCTGGTGTATCTGTCATTGTCGTGATGGAGGATCAGAAGACCAAGCACATCAATCCGGGACCGGATACGGTACTGAAAGCCAATTCTACAGTACTTGCGGTGGGCGAGCGGGATCAGCAGAAGCGCTTCAAACAAATTCTTATAAGTGGAGCGGGTGATTGAATGGACCATCTGATATTTGAAGTTGGTCTAGCGCTGGCGTTAATAGCGGCATCCGGTCTGCTCGCTGCCAAGCTGCGCTTCTCTGTAATTCCGTTTTATATCCTCATTGGAATGGCTGTCGGTCCCCATGCCATGCAAATCTGGCACCTTGACTTCAGATTCATTGAAAGCGAGCCCTTCATTGCGTTCATGGGCCGTATAGGTATATTGTTCCTGTTGTTCTATCTTGGATTGGAATTCTCGGTGGGACGTCTGATCAAGTCCGGACGTTCCATCGCCGTTGGCGGTACGATCTACATTGCCATTAACTTTACTCTGGGTCTGGCACTGGGCTTTGTAACAGGGTTCCCTGTTGCTGAAACCCTCGTTATAGCTGGTATTACCACGATTTCCTCCAGTGCGATTGCTGCCAAGGTATTGGTTGACCTTAAACGAACCGCGAATCCTGAGACTGAGATGATTCTAGGTATTATCATGTTCGAGGATGTATTCCTCGCCGTGTATATCTCCATTCTTTCCGGGCTCGTTCTGAGTAATTCCTCATCACTTGGGGGTGTGCTCCTGTCCGCATCGATTGCCCTCGGCTTCATGCTTGCACTGATTATCATTGGACGTAAGGCTGTTCCCCTACTAAATAAAGTCCTGAATATTCGGTCCAATGAATTGTTCTTGCTCGTTATTTTCGGCGCACTCTTCCTCGTGGCAGGCTTCTCTGAGACTATTCATGTTGCAGAAGCTATAGGTGCATTGCTCGTAGGACTCGTACTTGCCGAGACAGAGCATGCCAAGCGAATCGAGCATCTCATTATTCCATTTCGCGATTTCTTCGGTGCTGTGTTCTTCTTCAGCTTCGGACTATCCATTGATCCTCTCTCACTCGGAGGAACCGCCGTTTGGCTTGCCCTTGCAGCTGTAGTCGTTACACTGTTCGGAAACTTTACAGCCGGCATGCTGGCTGGACGAACGGCTGCTCTGTCGCCACTAGCCTCGGCAAACATAGGGTTGACCGTTGTAGCTCGCGGTGAATTCTCGATTATTATGGCGAATCTGGGACGTGAAGGTGGGCTTCTAGCTATTTTGCAGCCATTTGCTGCCATATATGTACTAATCCTTGCCATTATGGCACCAATATTGACCAAACAGTCAAAATCAATATTCAATGTCCTTAATAAAGTATTCCGATTCAAGGATCATCGGCCCAAGCGACAGGAAAGGGCCTGATCAGAACCCATCATATTTAACGGGGAGGTAAGGCTATGAAGCATCCTCCTGGGAAAGACGTCGAAGCTTCGTCGAAGTTCACCTCGTCATCCCTGAATCCGTATCCGTTACTGTATGCTATTGTTGGTGGAATTCTCGCTTCTGTCGGTCTGGAGCTATTCCTGCATCCGAATCAGATTGTAGTAGGCGGGATGACAGGTGTCTCCGCATTAATGTCACATGCTGCAGAAGTGAAGCTTGGATTATTTTTATTACTGTTGAATGTACCTCTTGTTAGTCTGTATCTGTACTTTGTTCGCAAATCCGGACCTTGGTATGCCTTTCCGGGATTGCTTGCCTTTGCAGGAACAGCGCTCCTGCTGGAGCCTGTCCCTGCCTTGAGTGAGCATACGATTATCGCTGCAGTCGTGGGCGGTATCACCCTTGGCTTTGGTGCTGGTCTCGTAGCACGTTCAGGAGGACTGCTGGATGCCTTGGAGTTGCGAGATGCTGAATTCCGTAGCAGCAGCCGGCTGATTATACTACATAAGAGTCTATCTATGGAGCAAATCGCGGCCCTGTTTCAAATTCTCGTACTTTCGGCAGCTGGCCTCATGCTGGGCTGGGAGCAGGCCTTATACTCAGCCGTTGCTTGTCTGGCTGCATTCGAGACGGCCCGATTCATGCTAACTGGTCTCTACCGCCATATGTATGTCAGAACTGCAGCCGCGACTGATACGAAGGCAGTTCTGCAAAGGATGCTGCATCTGGTTCCCGTTCCTGCCATCCCAGCAAGTGAGAAGACGGCTCTGATCCAGGATCAGGAGCAACATAACAGCGAATATGCTGCTTCTGGAGGCGAAAGCAACAATATCGTCTATAGGGTGCATGTTCTGGATTTGCCACGCTTCAGGGCGATGATTCGTGACCTGGACCCAGGTGCGGATATCGTTTTTGTGAGAAAGGCAGAGCGATCATAGCATTTTTACCGGGTGAATCAATTTCATATAACTTTAGCTGCTTCAATCAGAACTAGATATAGATCAAAAAAAGGTTTAATTTTGTATATATCTAGTTACAAAAATCAATGTTGAATGAGTTAAGAAATTGATTTGGGTACAGAATAATAGCTGTTCTTGAGTAATTGTAATGGAAGATTAAGTGAACGGAAGCTTAATATTAGAACACAAAAAAGCTTGTGCAGTAAGATGAATGATGATCGTCATTCTCTTACCTGCACAAGCTTTTTGGTATTATTCAGTCCGAAAGTGGTTTGTATTAATTTTGCATGATAAAGTCGCGTTCTGCCTGCTTCGATCCATCAAACATACGCAGGATGTCATAGCGTGTATTCCGTTGAGCCGGAGTATTACCTGTCTCACGAATGAGTTGCAGTATCGAATCGATGTTCACCTTATAGGTAGCGCCCGCGGCCGATACGACATTCTCCTCAATCATGGTGCTGCCAAAGTCATCACAGCCATAGCGCAACGAGAGCTTGCCGATCTCAGGTCCCATCGTGACCCAAGAGGACTGCAGATGCTTGATATTATCAAGAACAATCCGACTGATTGCTACAGTCTTCAAGTATTCCTCGGGTGTCTGTCTCTCCAGCTTCAGGTTCGTATTATCCGGCTGGAACGTCCACGGGATGAATGCGAGGAAGCCCTCGGAATCGTATTTGTTGGCAATGCACTCATCTTGGGCATCACGTACCCGCATCAGATGCAGCGCGCGCTCCTCCATGGATTCGCCCAAGCCAATAACCATCGTAGCAGTCGTGTTCATGCCAATGCGATGAGCTGTCTTCATCACGTCCATCCAATCTGTCCAGGAGCCCTTCAGTCGGCTGATCTTACGCCGCGTCCGGTCATCGAGAATTTCCGCCCCACCACCTGGCAGCGAATCCAGACCCGCTTCATGAATTTGCCGGATCACCTCTTCCAGTGTCAGGCCGTCCGAGACCTCCTTCATTTTCTGAATCTCAGCCGGAGAGAAGGAGTGCATCGTAATATCCGGGAAACGTTCCTTAATTCGTCTCAGTAGATCCGTGTAATAGCTGAACGGCAAATTGGGGTTCGTTCCCCCTTGCATCAGAATTTCGGTTCCATTCACATCCTGTGTCTCTTGAATCTTCTGGAAGATCAATTCATCTGGCAGTACATATCCCTCGTCCGAGCCTGGACGGCGGTAAAAGGCGCAGAATCGGCAGTATACATCACAGACATTGGTATAGTTAATATTACGGCCAATTACGAAGGTCTTGATCGGGTCTGGATGCATCCGATTCATGATGACATTCGCTGCCTCCCCAATCTTCTCTACCTCATTGGATTCAAATAATGCAATGGTGTCCTCTAGATTCATACGCTCGCCCCGCAGAGCTTTATCTAAGATACGATCAATCGTACTCATTCTTAGGTGCCTCCTATCCTGTATTCCATAACTGAAAAATAAATTAGAACTGTGACGCTATCTACAATGCAACCTATGATATATGAAAACTTTCTTACTATTCTCCATCGTAACACAGGTCGAATGTGAAAAACAGCACCTTATCTAGGTGCTGTCCGAAAATTCATAAAATTAATACTATAAATAAATAAGATTCAAATACGCTCAGCACTACTAACTGAGAGCCTGATCCAGGTCCTTGATCAAATCTTCAATACCCTCCAGCCCCACAGAGAAACGAAGTAATCCATCTGTGATGCCGCGTTCCTTGCGAACCTCTGGAGGCATTGCTGCATGGGACATCATTGTCGGATAGGACAGGATACTCTCTACAGCACCCAGACTGACGGCTACAATCGGTAGCTGTACCTTGTTCAGGACCTGCTTGGCTCGCTCACCGCTACCCACATCAAATGATACTACTGCACCATAGCCGCTCGATTGCCGCTCATGAATGTCCCGGCCCGGATGGTTGGCCAGCCCAGGATAGTACACGGCAGAAATATCTGAGCGCTGACTGAGCCACTCAGCCAGCCTTGCCGTACTCTTCTCACTGTGCACCATCCGCGCTTCCAGCGTCTTCATTCCCCGCATCAGCAGCCAGGATTCCTGTGCTCCCAGTACCGTGCCTAGCCCGTTCTGCAGGCGTTTCAGTTCCTTAGCGAGCTCTTCTGTACGAGCTACAGCGAGTCCTGCCAGCACGTCACTGTGACCTCCCAAGAATTTCGTAGCACTGTGCAGTACAATATCTACACCCAATTCCAGCGGCCGCTGATAGTATGGTGTCATAAACGTATTGTCCAGGAACGTAATGAGTCCATATTCCTTCGCCCAGGCAGTTACTGCCGCAATATCGGTAATCTTGAGCGTCGGGTTGGATGGGGTCTCCATATAGACTGCCTTGGTATTCGGTCGATAGGCGGACTTGACCTGATCCAGATTAGTCATGTCCACGAACGTTGTCTCAATATTCATGCGACTCAGAATCGTGGTCAGCAGTCGGTAAGTACCGCCATAGACGTCCTCTGTCACAATGATATGATCTCCCGCCGAGAGCATCATGAAGGAGCTGGAGATTGCAGCCATACCTGAGGCGTACGCGAAGCCCTGAACACCGCCTTCCAGGAGTGCAATATAGTCCTCCAGTGCCTGACGGGTTGGATTGCCCGAACGGCTGTAATCATGTACTGGCGGATTAAAAATATCATGATGATGAAACGTAGACGCTTGATAGATGGGCACACTCGATGCCCCGGTCGTCTTATCAATCTCGGAGCCAAAATGGAGCAGCTTCGTACCGAAATCCAGTGCTGCGCGATCCTTGCCTGTATTTCTGTTATCCTCTGCCGTCATTCCGCATTCCCCTCCTCAACCTCACGACGCGCGGCCTCCAGTGCCTGCCCCAGATCCTGAATCAGATCATCAGCATGCTCAATACCAACGGAGAAGCGCAGCAAGCGATCATCGACCCCAACAGCCTCACGGATCTCCAATGGAATGTCAGCATGCGTCTGAACTGCTGGATAAGTCATCAAGGATTCCACTCCTCCAAGACTCTCTGCGAAGGCAATCAGGCGAATATGTCTCAGGAGTGGTTCTACATGGCGAGCATCGGTTACTTTAAAGGAGAAGATGCCTGTATTGCCACTGGACTGCTTGGACTGGATATCATGTCCTGGATGATCAGCAAGTCCCGGATGGAATACCTCGGCCACAGCCGGGTGTGTAAGCAGATAATTGGCAATCTTCAGAGAGTTGTACTCATGGCGCTCCATACGAAGAGCGAGGGTCTTCATCCCTTTCATGAGCTGATAAGAATCGCTAGGTGACAGCACCGCGCCAATGGAGTTATGAAGGAAGGCCATTTCCTCGGATAGCTCCTTGCCCTTCGTGACGATCAGGCCTGCCAGTACGTCGTTATGTCCACCCAAATATTTGGTTGCACTGTGAATTACAATGTCTGCTCCCAGCTCTAACGGACGTTGGAAATACGGTGTGAGCAGGGTGTTATCCACGATGGTTAATAGCTCATGCCGCTTCGCCCAGGAGGTGACTCTTTCAATATCTGTAATCATCATCAGCGGATTTGTTGGCGTCTCAATGAATACTGCCTTGGTGTTCTCCCGTCTGGATTGCTCCAGAGCATCGATATCATTCGTATCCACATAGGTTGCTGTTACGCCGAACTTGGACAAGATCCGCTCCAACAAACGATAAGTTCCTCCATACAGATCGAGCGATACAATCAGGTGATCACCTTGTCCGAATAACGAGAATATCGTCTGCAGCGCAGCCATCCCAGAAGCACAGGCAAAGCCAGCATCCCCAGACTCCAGCTGTGCAGCCGCCTCCTCCAATACTTTGCGCGTAGGATTGGTCGTACGAATGTAGTCAAAGCCCGTGCTCTGTCCAAGACGTGGGTGGCGAAATGCGGTAGCTTGGTAGATCGGGAAATTCACCGCTCCTGTCTTCGGGTCGTTAATGGAACCAATTTGTGCCAGCCTGCTCTCGATCTTCAACTCTCTGTCATCCATATGAAATCCTCCTGTCACCTGTATGAATTTTCTATGATTATACTATTTATTCTGGTTAAATCTGAGGTCCGATATCGTATGGAGTCTCTTGGTACACATAATAATTCAACCAGTTGGAGAACAGCAAGTTCGCATGGGCACGCCATACAGACGGTGGTGTGCGGGTCGGATCGTCTTTTGGAAAATAGTTATACGGCAGCTTGACCTCAAGCCCTTTGGCCACATCACGGTCATACTCCCACTTCAAGGACAACGGATCATATTCTGAATGACCCGTCACGAAAATCTGCTTGCCGTCCTTGGTGGCAACGATATATACGCCCGCATCCTCCGAGTAGGACAGTAGCTCCAGTTCTTCAATGGATACAATGTCTTCACGCCGAACCTCGGTGTGCCGGGAATGAGGAGCATAGAACAGCTCGTCGAACCCGCGAAGCAGCTTCACATGGGACTTCTCAACACTATGCGAGAATACGCCGAAGCATTTGTCCTCCAGTGGATACTTAGGAACACCAAAATGATGGTATAGACCCGCCTGTGAAGCCCAACATATGTGCATGGTTGATGTCACATTCGTCTTCGTCCAGTCGAAGATTCGCTGGATTTCATCCCAATAGTTCACATCCTCAAAATCAAGCTGTTCCACCGGAGCCCCTGTAATAATCATGCCGTCAAATCGGGTATTGCGAATCTCATCGAAGGTCTTATAGAACATATCCAGATATTCCTGGGACGTATTCTTCGATACGTGCGATTGAGGGTGAACCAGCGTTACATCTACCTGCAACGGGGTATTACCGATCAATCGCAGCAATTGGGTCTCGGTTGTTTCTTTGGTTGGCATCAAATTGAGTATCGCAATGCGGAGCGGACGAATATCCTGATGGTAAGCTAAGCTTTCGTCCATGACGAAAATGTTCTCTCCTGCCAAAATCTCTTTGGCTGGTAACGTGTCGGGAATCTTGATGGGCATGTGCCCTCTCCTCCTTCGTATAATGAAATTAATCTGAGTTGTGAGCTGCGAGGATTAAAAAAAATGACCCTTCCCAAAGTTTCGAGAAAGGTCATGTTTATACTCCATATACGCCTCTCTCATCTCTCAGACATGTCATCATAATGACATGCTGCAAGAATTAGCACCGTGCGACGTATCGCCGGTTGCCGGGCTTCATCGGGCTAGTCCCTCCACCTGCTCTTGATAAGAAATTGACTTGATTCATGCTTATTCAATTAGTAATGCAATCAGTAATTCAATTACATTCATCATACTTGTTCATAATTATACACATATTGTTCTGTTGTGCAAGAAGAACGTGTGATTTGGCCCTTGAAAGCCGCAGGTGTCGAAGGTTATACTATACAAGTGCTATGGACTAGAGTCCTTGTACACATACTAATTCCAGATGAGGGGTGACATCATAATGGAAGGCGACCCGAGCTCGAACAGGCGGACGAACCTAGATAACTATATAGGAATGAGCCTTGCTTGCCGGAGACGGGATACCTATGCCTGCCCAGGCTTCTTAATTGATGTCGGTGCCCGTATGTAATCTGGTCCATGCATCGCTCATTTCTTATGTGATTGACAACCGCTCGTGGCGGGAACATAAGGAGTGATTACGATGAAAATTCGTTTGGTACAGAACGGGGTCTTTACCCCTATTGATGATATTGCTATGACCGTTACACCACCTGAGGAAGGCTTCTTTTGGATCGATGCAGATGTCGATGATCTGATTGTGCTGCAGCCCCTGTTCTCCATGCATGATCTGGCTGTGGAGGACTGTCTCAGCGAAGAGGAACAGCGCCCCAAAATCGAGATTTACGAGAGCCATTATTTTATTGTTGTAAATAGCATTCGCTTTGATGATGAGGAAATCTTCCTGCGTGCACTCAATATTTTTCTCGGAAGACATTTCATAATTACCGTGACCAAGCAGAAGATCAATGAGCTTCGGATGCTGAAGCCGATTCTATGGGAGCAGGAGGTTCATCAGCCTGACCGTTTCATGTACCTGCTCATTGACTTAATCGTTGATAATTACTTCACGGTCGGTGATCGTATCGAGGTGCGCATCGAGAAGCTGGAGGAAGATATCCTCATGCATACGAAGAAGACGCATCTGAATGAAATCATTGGACTCCGAAGTGAGATTTTGTGGTTGAAGAAGGTACTTGGTCCACAGAAGGAAGTTATCAATACCCTGAATAAACGTGATTTGCGTCTCATTGATGATCAATTACAGAAGTATTTCAGCGACATTTATGAAAATGCGGTAAAAATTTCCGAAACCTTTGAAACCTATCGCGATCTGATGGGCAACCTTCGAGAAGCTTATCAGTCAAGTATTGCGAATCGTGCGAATGAAATCATGCGCGTATTTACAGCCATTACGACGATCTTCATCCCATTAACACTGATTACAGGTATATACGGAATGAACTTCGACAACATGCCTGAGCTGCATACACAGCATGGTTATTATGTAGTGATCGGACTTATGGTGCTCTTAGGAACCATCATGTATCTCATCTTCCGCAAGAAGGACTGGATTTGAAAGAAACGATACAGGACGGACAGCTGCTCTAGCTGAATCCGTCCTTTTTATTTAGCTGATCACGCTTGATTCATTCATTGGCAAGCTACAATCGGTCGGCCGGTTCTCCTGTACCGAATCCGAATCAGACGCAATCGCTCATAACGATCACTATTACGCACCTCAGCATGCTGCTCGGTCCCATATACTTTATGCAGTACGGGCTTGAGGTATTGATCCCCCAGCTCTTCGTAGGCTGACCAGACGGCATGCTGCTCATCCTCAGACATCGGTGTCAGCTCCTGCATGATCAATGGCTCCAGATTACAGCCGTCACGTGCCAGCTCCTCTAGTAAATCCAACAGTTCACGCCGTGGCAAGCCCGTGCTCTGCCCGAGCTTCTCCAGTCCCTGACCATCAGCTATTCCTTGTAGCACGCATCTTCGTTGGTTGAATTGATCCAGCTCCAATTTATATTTAAGCTCCTTCTGCTTGTAGCTCCAATTCGCGAATAGCTGCGGATCCAGTTCCTCCTGAACCCAGTCCAGTGGAAATGATCGCAGCTGCTCCGCACGAGCCGTCAGCTCCAGAATTTCCTTGCCATAGGCCACCAGCTTGCTATCTCCCATCCCTGGTAGCTCTAATAGCTCAGAATCCGTTCTCGGGACAAATGCGCTGATCAATCGTAACAGACGGTTGCCAGCAATCATATAGGGGGCACGCTGATCACGTGCAGATCGGCTACGCCGCCAAGCAACTAGCTCTGCGTATAGCTGTTCATTGCTATGCAGCTCACTGTAACAATACAGCTGCTGAATCGCTTTGACACGTCCGCTACTCTCATCATGCTCATGAAAAACTCCCTCTAACAAAGGTCGATATCCAGCTGACAGCTTCTGCGCAAGCTGATAGCGGTAGATGCATAGCAGCTCCGACCAATTCCCACCTTCATACCAGATTTCGTTTTCTTCCTCTCTCGCATCCTCACTCCAGCCTGTACTCCATAGTCCGTCCTGCTCTCCAATCCAGATCTGGGCGAATGCTTCCGCCTCTTGGCCATCGTCCTTGTGCAGCCTGTTCAAGAATACAATCTCCATGTCGTTCGTTCCTCCTGTTCACACATCAAAATATATACAGATAAGCACAAAAAAAGCACCTCCCCTGCCATTGGCAAGAAAGGTGCTTCCCTTATCATTCCGTGCTGTTCTGTTACTGTAATAATACTCTGTTCATGTCCAATCGTCAAACGTTAGCGTGCAAGATTTGCCAGAGCCAATGCCCCGGCCAGTCCAGCGTTGTCGCCAAGGCCTGGAGGTACGATATATTGATCAATATCCGTAGTCAGTGCTGCATGCTGTACATATCCGTTCAACAGCTCCTGCAGCTTGGTGCGGATGAGCGGGAACAACTGCTCCTGCTTCATCACACCACCACCCATAATAATCTTTTGTGGTGACAAAATAAGTACATAATTCATCAATGCCTGTGCCAGGTAATAGGCTTCCATCTCCCAGGCAGGGTGATCTGCAGACAGTTCCGCTCCCTGCACATTCCAACGTCTGCCAAGCGACGGGCCAGCCGCCAGTCCCTCCAGACAATCCTTATGGTATGGGCAAGTTCCTTCATAGGAGTCATCCGGATGACGGCGCACGACAATATGTCCCATCTCCGGATGTGACAGGCCGTGTAGTATCTTGCCGCCGACTACAGCGCCTACACCGATTCCTGTGCCCACCGTAATGTAGATACAGTTGTCCGTGCCCTTGGCTGCTCCCCAAGTGGACTCACCTAGAGCCGCACCGTTAACATCGGTATCGAAATTCATCGGCACGTCAAAATGCTCCTTCAGCTTGCCGATCAGATTGTAATTTCCCCAATGCGGCTTCGGAGTCGTAGTAATGTAACCATATGTATGACTGCCCACAATCGGGTCGATCGGACCGAAGGAGCCAACACCGATGGCTTCGACTTGTTTTCCCGTAAAATAATCAACGACCAGCTTCATCGTCTCTTCCGGTGTAGTCGTCGGAAAGCTGACCCGTTCCAGTACCTCGCCCTGCTCATTTCCAATTCCACACACAAATTTGGTACCGCCTGCTTCAATGGCTCCCAATACCTTCATTCTATCGTTCCCCTTCCCCTGCTACTCGCTTGTACAATGAATCCTTCCAGCTGCCTGACAAGGCATCCAGCTCCATCAGCGCCCTGGCTTGCTCCAGATCATTCTTCTCCAGGTACTTAATTCGGTTGGCTCTCATCACCGTAAATGGATGCTGAGGCCGATCCAATAGATGTAATGAATCTCCCCGCGCGACCTCGCCTTCCTCCAGCACTCTGAAATAATAACCGGTATACCCGGTTGATTGGAAGCGAAGCGGCAGCTCCTTCCAATCATACCGAGCCGCCAGCTTGAAGCAAGGCTGCCTTGGCTGACTCACCTGTACTACGGCTTGTCCAATACGGAAGATATCTCCAATATACACATCGTCCTCAACGGCTCCTTGAAGAGATAAATTCTCCCCGAAAGCACCGAAGGTGAGCTGTCGCCCCATCTCTTGTTCGAATAAGGCATAGCGGTCGATATCGTAGATACATACAGCCTTATCAGGACCTCCATGGTTAATGAGGTCCGCCTGTCCGTCCCCCGCAAGACCAGTATGGGTCAGCATCACCGGATGCTGTACCGGCTTTTTATAAATACCGCTTAGTATCTGCTTATCACCATACTGCAGCGGTGATGGCATACTCACATTCACCGAGATGACTTTAGCATCAAGCCCAGTCACATGCTCCCCTCCCTATGAGCCTACAGCCACGCCCATCAAGCTGCACAAGCTCTTCATTTCCAACTGTTCGAACTTCTCAAGCACCAGTGCTGGATCAAGCTGAAGTACGCTGCTATCCAGTGAACAAGCAACAGGCACCTCACAGTGAATCCGTGCCAGTGTCCGTGAGAGATGCAGCATCTCCAGATCGCTCTCAATCTTCTTTCGAACCGATGGAGTCAGCTCATCAAGGCGGCTTAACAGGACATCAATCGAACCGAATTCCTGTATTAACTTCAGTGCAGTCTTCTCGCCAATGCCGCGGACGCCAGGATAGTTATCGCTGGTATCACCCATGAGTCCTTTCAGATCAATAATTTGCTGCGGCTGAAGTCCCTTCTCCTCTACCAAGGAATCTGGGGTATAGAGCTTATAGTTGCCATGCCCTTTTTTCATAATAATGACCGACACACGCTCATCCACCAGCTGCAGCAGATCATGATCGCCGGAGAGAACCAGCACGTTCATTTCTTCTTCACGGCTGTAGTGCTTCGCCAAGGTACCAATACAGTCATCGGCTTCATAGCCTGCCGCGCTGATGTTGGGAATACCTAGACTGTCCACCACCTCACGAATCAGACTGAATTGAGGGACCAGGTCCTCTGGTGCCGAAGGTCGGTTGCCCTTGTAAGCTGTGAACTGCTCTCCACGAAAGGTCTGTCCTTCCATATCCCAGCAGCAGACCACATGTGAAGGTTCATAGGTCTGAACCGCATCCCAAAAATAACGTATAAAGCCGTAAACGGCATTCGTAGGCACCCCATCACGGGTTCTGCGGATATAACCGCTTGAGGCTGTCGCGTAATACGCACGAAACAGCAGTGCCATACCATCTACGAGCATTACGGATTGCTGTTGCTTCACTTCTTGTTCCGCTCCTATTCCTGTAATATTTCATCCAAGTATAGCATACCTCGTATAAGAACGGCGTGACTTCCAGTAAATGCACTGGGTAAATGCACTGGGTAAATGCACTCGGCTTGCAGCATATGCATAATCAGGCTAGTCAAGCTGGTCAGCAGGCGACTAGCACAGCCTTATAGCTCGAACTATGCCTTGCTCCATACCTCGGTGAAGGTTTCCTCCTTGAAGCCCACCGTAACCTGATCCCCATCTGTGACGATCGGCCTCTTGATCAGCCTTCCATTGGAGGCAAGCAAGGCCAGCTGCTCTTCCCGGCTCATGCCAGGTAGCTTGTCCTTCAGCTGAAGCTCCTTGTAGACCTCTCCACTCGTGTTGAAGAACTTCTTAAGCTCCAGACCGCTCTTGGCAACGAGCAGGGCTAACTCCTCCACACCTGGTGGTTGGTCAAAAATAGGGCGAAGCTCCAGCTCGTGATCCTGCTCCCTCAACCATTTGACTGCCTTCCGACAGGTCCCGCATTTATCATATTGATAGACGATCAAGTTACTCATAATATCCCTCCAGTTACATTCCATCGCTGATCGGGGCCTTCAACAGACCCACTTAATCTTTGCTATTACTATTACTATTACTATTACTATTACTATTACTATTACTATTACTATTCAAATACCGTTCCAGGCTTGCCATGTCCTCGGGTAACGGTGCCTGGAATACGAGTCGCTCTCGGGTAATCGGATGCTCCAGTACCAGCTTGGAGGCATGCAGTGCATGTCTCTCGATGCGCATGTCCAGAACCTCGAACGCCAAGCTCTCCGGTGAATCGGCAGCCATTGGCCTGTGCTTGTACATCTTGTCTCCGATCAGCGAGCACCCCAAATGCGTCATATGCACTCGAATCTGATGTGTACGACCACTCTCCAGCTTCAGAGATACCTTGCTCGCTGCCGCCCACTGCTGCTCTACCTGATATTTGGTCAGCGCAGGATAGCCTGTTGGCGTCACGATGCGTCGATGCGGCTCCTCCGGATCACGATCAATAGGCCCGTCCAGCATTCCGGTAGGATGCGGCGGGCTGCCATGTACGAACGCTGTATACAGCTTATCTACTGTGCCTGCAATCATCTGCTCCGAGATGTGCTGGTGCACATAAGGATTCTTCGCAATCGCAAGCGCCCCGCTCGTCTCCTGATCAAGCCGATGAACCGGTCTGAAGCGGTAAGCAAGCCCCTGTTCACGCCAGTAGTGAACAATTCCATTAGCCAGTGTCCCCGTGTAGTGACCATGCGTCGGATGCACGATCAGACCCGCAGCCTTGTTCACAACCAGCAAATGCTCATCCTCGTACAAAATGTCGAACGGTATGGGCTCAGGCAAAATGTCCTCCGATACCTCCTGTTCCATCCGAAGCTGAATGAGATCCCCCGTAGATACACGCACACTGATGTATACCCGCTCTCCGTTCAGCATAATCCCCTGCTCCGTCATCTTGAGACGGGAGAGGAGCTTGCGGGATACGCCCATACGCTTCTGTAAAATCGTCTTGAGCAGTAATCCGTTCTCCTCCGGGGATACTATATATTCAATTGGCTTGTAATACAGTGTCATTTTTTTCTCCCGAACACCTTTTTGCTCCGCAAGTACTCCACATCGGGAAAACCAAGCCGTACATTCGCAGTACGCGCTAGTACGAAGAAATAATCGGATAGCCGATTCAGATACATTCTTACAGCCGGATTAATGTCGGTATGCGCTCCAAGTGTAACTGCCCGACGTTCCGCACGGCGACACACTGTTCTGCACACATGCAGCGTCGATGAGAGCTGGCTCCCACCAGGAATAATAAAGCGCTCTACCTTCGGATTCTCCTCCTCACAACGGTCAATCCATTGCTCCAGACGTGCTGCCATTTCGTCCTTCACCTTGTACTTGCTCTCATTCAGCTTGACGAACGCCAGATCAGACCCGCAATCGAACAGCTCCTGCTGGATCTCCTGCAGCTGCTCACGCACATCCTGAAACAACTCGCCTTCAGCAAAGCTAATAGCCTGTCCAACAAAGCTGTTCAATTCGTCTATCGTGCCATAAGCCTCGACGCGGTCATCATCCTTGCGGACTCGTCCTCCGATCACCGAGGTCTGTCCTTCATCACCTGTACGTGTATATACTCCCACTGTCCATCATCTCCTTCAGCACTTATCTCGCATTGCCCTTATTCCACGATAGCCTTTATTACTTTGATTGCTTCATCAATATTGGAGGTTCTAGGCGGAACCGTCACGAACAAATTAGGAGAAGTATACTTTAATTCCTGAAATAACGCCGTCTCTGCTGCCGGAATTCCATACAGATGTGTCTCCTGCACGATATCCTCCACTTCCTTGCCATCCCGGTTCACTGGCTTGAAGACACCGCCTTCAAAAACACCGTTCTTGTACGTATCTGCATCAAAATATTCATCAAGAGGCAGGTTACCACCTTGATTTCCATTTATCTTCATATCCTCTTCCGGTAGAATGAACAGGTCATGCTCACCCGCAACATATTCAATTAACAGCTTTTGCCTGTCATAAATTGGACTCGCAGCAACCTCGATCTTGGTCCCCTCTTCCCCCAGCTTCTCCTGTAGCAACTGCTGCATCTGATCCTGGATCTGGCCAGGGTCTCCTTGATTATCAATAATAAATATGGAGAATGTATCCTCCTTCGCTCCACAGCCTGCCAGCAAAATAATAGCAAATACTCCAAGCACCAACCGCATCATTTTCATCTACTTCCAGCCCTCCCATTCATTCTTTCAATATAGCACAAGTGAAGGGTACAACAAAAGAAGACCCCGAAGGGTCCCCCAATTCAAGCTTAAATCACCCAGAGTGCAATGACTTAAAGCTCTTCTTCACATAATATGATTTCATATATTCATTGATCTTCAGATCCAGCTGACAACTGATCTCGACTACCAAATCAGAAGTAAGTGACTCCTCCTGTTGGAACATCCTCACCATTTCATCGCGCAGGTACAGTATTTCGTCTTCCAGAGAAATGCTGCTTGCGACTGACTTAGGCTGTTGTTGTTCGACGCAAATCAAAAACATTCCTCCTTGAAATGATCTTCCCTTAACGATTACAAATTATAACACATATTCCAAAAATGAAAAGCATATTTTGTAAATTTTTCAAACTTCTTATCCTTCTTTTTTAACTTTATACACAAATTGTCCGATTCGATCGAGTGCCTCGGTCAATTGTGCTACTGAAGTCGCATAGGAGCAGCGAAGGTAGCCTTCTCCACCCAATCCAAATACATTCCCTGGCACGGCAGCCACATTGCCTTCTGCGAGAAGTCTCTGGGCGAATTCATCGGAGCTCAAGCCGGTAGACTGAATACTCGGAAAGACATAGAATGCTCCCTGTGGTTCATGGCAATCCAGACCGATATCCTTTAGCCCTTGCACCATTAATCGACGGCGCTGATTATAGGAATCGACCATGCGCTCCTTCTCCTCTTTACCGTTGCGCAATGCTTCAAGGGCGGCTACCTGTCCCATGGACGAAGCACACATGACGGTATACTGGTGAATTTTCAGCATCGCCGAAATCAGCTCCGGATGTCCGCAGGTGTAGCCCACTCTCCAGCCCGTCATAGCGAAGGCTTTGGAGAAGCCACTCACCAGAATGGTACGATCCTTCATGCCAGGAACAGAGGCAAAGCTCGAATGATTCTGACCATAGGTAAGCTCGGCATAGATTTCATCCGAGATCACAATCAGATCATGCTTCTTCACAACCTCGGCGATCGGCAGCCAATCCTCATAGGTCATCGTTCCTCCAGTCGGATTGCTCGGATAGCACAGAATGAGCACCTTCGAGCGAGGTGTAATCTTGGCCTCCAGCGCTTCAGCCGTCAGCTTGAAGTTATTATCAGCGAACATCTCGATGCCGACTGGCACGCCTCCGCCAATATAAGCAATAGGAGAATAGGAAATATAGCTAGGCTCCGGAATGAGAATCTCATCTCCTGGGGTAATAAGGGCACGAAGAGCCAGATCAATGGCTTCGCTTCCCCCAACCGTCACTATTATCTCATCCTTCGCATCATAGCGTACAGAAAACCGCTCATCCAGATAATCGCTGATCGCCTCGCGCAGCTCTGGTGTCCCCGCATTGGAGGTGTAGCTCGTGAAGCCCCGCTCCAGTGAATATACACACGCTTCCCTTACATGCCATGGCGTAACGAAATCCGGCTCACCGACACCCAGTGTGATAATATTTTTGTTGGTGCCTACGAGATCAAAAAATTTGCGGATGCCTGAAGGCGGGATATCACGGACCTGTGGCGCCAGATAAGAGCTCATTGGTTTGCTATGTGTGACAGATTCCTGCTGCTGTTTGAGAGTCATAAGATATCCTTCTTTCTTATGGTGAAATCTTCAGGCGCTTATCTTCTTCCTTGTCTTCGAAGATAATGCCGTCCTGCTTGTATTTTTTCAATGTGAAATTCGTCTTGGTAGATAGTACTGAATCAATTGGGGAGAGCTTCTCGGACACAAAATTCGCAACCTCACGCAAATTGCGACCCTCAACCTCCACAAGCAGATCATAGGCTCCTGACATTAGATAGACAGATTTCACCTGTGGATACAAATAGATTCGCTCGGCAATTCCTTCGAACCCTCTGCCACGCTCTGGTGTAATTTGAACCTCGATCAAGGCAGTTACCTTCTCGTCATCCACCTTGTCCCAGTTGACTACTGCCGCGTATTTAACAATGACATGCTCATCTTCAAGCTCTTGAATGGCGGATTTGACCTCCTCCTCAGTTGCACCCAGCATGGTTGCAAGCAGTGAAGGGGTCCTTCTCGCATCTTCCTTCAAGAGATCCATAATTCTCAGCTTTAATTCATTCACCTGTGTCATGTATAAGCCTCCACGAAAAGAGATTAATATTCATATTACAATAATTCATTAGCTATGCAAAGCAAGCATTTTCAGAAATCGTATAGAGCAATCACCCGACAACAATAATTAGTAATCATAGATAACAATAATTACAAAGTAAAAAAACCGCCTGCTCCATAAAAAGGATACAGGCGGTCTCAAGTATCACTGCTTCAAAGGCACTACACTCGTTTACATATAATAAGAATTGCTTGTATGGCCGTAGTGCCCCTGTTGCTGAGCTTGACCGTACATGCCACTAGTGGAAGCCTGCTTTTGTTGCATGAATTGCTGGCATTTTTGCTGAGTCTTGTGCGCCTCCTGGATCTGCTTGTCCATCTCCTGACGAAGAGCTTTTCCCCCCAATGTATACATCTGATTTTGCTGCATAAGACGGAAGAGATCTCCTTGTTGACGAAGCGTGGCACCAGTCAGGTCGTTGAATAGCTGACGAACGGTAGGACATGCAGATTCTGTCGTGGCCGTCGTATACTCTCGGGATGTGCGCTTCAGATCGGCCAGAATGGTATACAGCAAATCCTCTTCGGGCATAAATGAATTAGTGTTTTGATTGGAATACATGAACGTGTTCCCTCCTTGATCAATTGTTCGAGCTTAGGGACGAATGACCCTGGGCTGCATGCTGAGTGGATGTCATAAAGCCTAATGAGCCAGGCTGCTGACAGATAGACTCTCGAATCGTTATTGGGGCTGGGTAGGAGCCAGCTGCTGATGCTGATGCAGAGCCTGGATCAGCATGTTCAGGTGCTGCTCATGAGTTCGTGCGAACTGCATGCAGGCTTGCTGAATAGCTGGCTGCTGGCTGGAGGCCGCGGTAGCTGTGCACTGCTTCAACAATAGCTCCTCATTGGAAATGGAATCCATAATGTACTCCAGTTCTTTCGTGGTTAAAGGCTGCATTTGCATGGATTGCATGGTATGTCCTCCTTCATCATGTAGATGCTTGCTGGACCAAGCCGCCTGTATAGCTATACGACAAGTGCCCACCGCACAATCGCTCGGGCAGGCCCAAATCTGATATGTAGTCAGGCAGATCAGTCCAGTAACTTCATCGCTAGTTAGATTGTCCTATACTGCGAATTTTATGACACAACAGAAATAATGACCTTTTTTTGAAAAATACAAAAATGCCAGTATCAGTTCTTGCATCTGTTCTTACGACTTTTTAGAAGGGATGATCGAGATGATCTTAACGAATGGACGTTTATATTGGCCAACAACTGTAGGTAACACCTCGCAGCATTCTCCGTTAACCGAAGATATTAGCTGTGATGTATTAATCATAGGTGGCGGTATGGGCGGCTCGTTGATCTCCCGACTGCTGACAGATCGGCAAGTGGACACCGTGCTGATCGACAAGAGAAAGGTTGCTCACGGGAGCTCCTCTGCTAACACAGGGCTATTACAATACAGCAATGACAAGTCGTTGACTTCATTCATGAACACTTTCGGAGAAGAGAACGGGGTATTATTCTATAAATTGTGCCAGCAGTCGCTGGAGCAGCTGGAGATGCTAAGCCAAAATATCCCGACAGACCCGAAGTTCATTCGACGCAGCAGCTTATATTACGCCAGTACGCCGGAGGATGTGTCCAAGCTGCAGACGGAATATGAGCATCTCAGAGCACATGATTTCCCTGTAGACTACTGGAGTGAGCAAGATATAAGCCAGCGTCTACCCTTCACGAAGCCTGCAGCCTTGTACACGAGCGGGGATGCAGAGGTGAACCCGTTCCGCTTCGCGCTGGGTTTACTTCAATCGGCTGTAGAGAAAGGTCTACGTATATATGAGCATACCGAGGCCAAGCGTTTGGAATTTCTGGAGGATGGTGTTCTCTGTCATACTCCAGACGGACGAATCCGTGCACAGCGGGTTGTCTTCTCTACAGGGTATGAGACACAAGAAATCAAACGGGATGCAGGGGCAGTGCTAGAGAGCTCTTATGCCATTGTTACGAAGCCTGTTGACAATCTGGATGACTGGTATGAACGCTGCCTGATCTGGGAGACGGCCAGGCCCTATTTGTACATGCGTACCACGGTAGACAATCGAATCATTTGCGGAGGCTTGGATGAAGAGGTGCTCATACCTGAGGAACGCGAACGGCGTATCGTTCACCAGCAGCAGGTCTTGCTGGAGCGTCTGCAGGAGCATTTTCCGAGGCTGGAGCTACAGATTGATTACGCATGGGGAGCAGTCTTTGGCACTACACATGATGGCTTGCCTTATATAGGGAGTCATCCTCGTTTTTCTCACTGCTATTTTCTGGAGGGATACGGAGGGAATGGTGCCGTGACAAGTATGATGGCTGCACAGCTGCTTACCGATGAGATCACCGGGACATCACGTCCTGAACTGGATCTCTTCTCGCTGACCCGTACAACCAAGCCATCACCGTACCATAGCGCCCCCATGAGATCTACATAGGGGAATGTGTAACGAGCCTGATGCATTCAAGCATCAGGCTTCGACTGCCAGCCTGCAGACTGCAGCACCGGACGTATGCACAGCCACCCAAAGACTGGAGCTGTTCCAAGGCCAATGAGCAGCCAGATGATCACCTGTGGAGCTTGACTGAGTGACAACACACCGATAAATATCAGTGTACCGACCAAGCGCCCCGTCATCAGGCTCAGCTCACGCAGGACGACCAATTCTACCCGCAGCTTGACATCCTCCCCCGATGCCGCCATGAGATCAAAGCCTAAGGAGATCATGGGGATGATATACAGCGGAATGAACAATGCCGTTCCAGCTCCGGCGAGCAGCAGTATCGTGTAGTTCATTTTCCACAGTAATGGGCACATGACAGCCACCAGCAATACAGCGCCGAGCAGCATTCCCGACGTTCGAAATCGCGGCTTTAGCCATTTGCCGACTGCCCAGAAGCTGAACAGGGATACCGCCGAGGTAATTAACGAGAATTGCCCCAGCTTCCATTCCTGATTCGTGACGACATAGACCATCAGGATGAACAAAAACGAATATACACCTTCACGCACACCCTGTGCGATGAGCCCCAAGGAAAGCCATCTCCAGCTCTTCTCTCCCCGCAAGCGATGAACGGGCTCGAGCCAATGATACGTCCCTTCGACTTTGCGTTTTTTCAAGAAAAAGCTCAGCACGACACCACCTACATAGATACCCAGGGAGATTGTGAAAATCACCCGGTAACCAGCATCATCCGACATTTTGGCTATAATCCATGCTGACAGTAGAGGACCGACAATTCCAGCAAAGGAACCAAGTAGCCCTACCCATCCATTGAATTTATCACGACTATCGCGATCCGTTACCTCGAAATACACCACGTTGAATGCCAGCCAGAACAGCCCGAGTGCAGCACCAAGAACTATCCCCAAAGGCCAGATATAATCGATGGACTTGGGCCCTAGCCACAGGATCACCAGATAGAACAATCCTGACAGCGCCGTACCTAGTCGCAAGGCGTTCATCTTGTTGTGCTCCTTGACCCATTTTCCTGCCAGCCAAAAGGTTAATCCAAGGGCCAGCTGCTGACTGACGGTGAACCAGCCAATCATGATATAATCCTGCTTCGCCTTCCATAGGTACACATTCAAAAAAGTACCAGATAAAGCTCCGGCAAATACAAACAGCCCATTCATGCCAAGCAGCAGAATAGACTGTAAGTTGAGGTTAGTCCTCATATGGTTCCCCCTATCCAATAGCTGCCGCCGTTAGATGCCGCTCCACTTTAAGATACCCCTAATTCAGCAAAACATGTCCTTTCATATCATCAGATTTTTTTTGAAAAATAGCAAAAAACGACAGCTCTCATCATTTTCTGATCGAGCTGCCGCTACATGCTTTAGTGCTTGCAATTGAAGTATTCTTAACCAATCATAGTCCTGTGTCCATCCAATATTACCGGTTGTCTCCTGCCGCAAGATGTTTAATCATGCGTACACGATCATTCTCTGCCAAAGCGTGTTGAATGTGGAAGCAGCTAGTGCACACATAGACATTCATGTGAAAAGGAGGCTGCATAACAGGCTTTCCAAGGGAAGCTGGTATTGCAGGCTTGAAGGTATCCGCAGTTACCTCCTGTGTGCCTGTAAGCAGCATATACTCTCTGCATTGTGGACATTCTGGTACTTCCTCCTGTCCATCCAATGCCTGCTGTACACGATCCTGATAAGCTCCAAGGTCTGTCCCCTCTTCCTGCAGTCTCTGCAGGGTATGTGGAACAGGAACGTTGTACATCCCTTCCTCATCCCAGCCCAGATCGTCATCAGCCGCTTCTGTAACGGCTGCCTGCTCTTCCTCGCCCTCATCTTCATCCAAATGCACACTAATGGTGCGATAACCATCCAATTCATTGTGGCAGTAAGGACATTCCTTCTCTGGCCCAATCTCCTCATCCCATACGATCTCAGTATGGCACCACGGGCATACAGTTGCTTCCATCTTATTGCTCCTCCGTTCTTACGTTCAGCTCAAAGTCATTATCATTTACTCGTGAATCCATTTCACATCTCAAGGGCGATTATACAATGCTGGCACCAATAACGAAGGATAGAGATACCGAAATGAGCATAGCGAATAATCCTACAGCCCGATTATCTTCCTTAATCTCCTTGTCGATCGAGAATACAGGGGTCAGAAATTCAAAAAGGAAGTAGGCAGCCAGCAACAGAAAGAAACCAACCGTTGACCAGATCATGGCATCGTAGACACTTGCTTTGGCAAGGATACTGAATCTGAGTACATTGCATATGCCGAATATTTTCCCTCCAGTCGCCATAGCGACCGCTACATTCCCTTTTCGAATCTCGTCCCAGCATTTATACCGCGTCACCAATTCAAAACAATACAAAAACACAATCAGCTGCAATACCGCTACTGAAAAGTAGCCCAGCATCATCCCCAGCGGGTAAGATAACAATTGATCTATCATCAAATATCGTCGCCCCCGTTCAGCCCAGACTATTTGAGCTCAGCTACGGTAACTCCTGTACCGCCTTCGCCATAATTTCCGATACGGAAAGACTTCACATGCTTATGTCTGCGCAAATAATCCTGAATGCCCGTTCGCAGCACGCCCGTCCCTTTCCCGTGAATAATAAAGACCATTCCGAGGTTCGCCAAAAATGCCTCGTCTATGAAGCGATCAACCTCAATCAAGGCTTCCTCTACGTTTGAACCACGCAGATCCAGCTCACTGCGAACATTCTCATCCCGGGTACGCTTCACACCAGCCGAAGCCCGCTGTGTCTTCTGAGGCTGTTTAGGTGTGTCCAGCAGTTCCAGATCATCCAGGCTAACCTTCATTTTCATGATGCCCAGTTGAACGATGGCTTCCTTCGTACCAGACAGCTCTACAACATGACCTTTCTGGTTAAGGCTATGCACTGCAACCTCATCCCCAGGCTGGATACTTCTGCGGCCTCCACCCTGGCGAACAGCAGATTTCTTCTGGCGTTGCTTGGGAGCTGCCTCCTCAAGCTGCTTGCGGGCCGCGATCAATCGGTGCTCCTTCACTGAAGCCCCTTCCTCTTGAGCCATTCTGCGCAGGTCGCCAATGATCTGCTCCGCTTCCTTCCGCGCCTTCTCAATGACATCTCTGGCTTCGCTCTCGGCTTTGTCCAGCATGCGATCACGCTGTCCCTCAAGCTTCTCCATCTCCTGTTGATAACGGGCCTTGAGCTCTTCATGCTCCTGACGCAAGCGTCTCGCTTCCTCGCGCTCCTGCTCTGCACCAAGGCGATTTTCCTCCAAGGAAGCAATCATATGCTCTACGCGCTGATCCTCTTCTGTCACCTCACCACGAGCATAATCCAGGATACGGGAAGGAAGTCCCAGACGCTCAGCAATGGCAAAGGCGTTGCTTCGACCAGGTACACCTACTAACAAACGATATGTCGGACTCAAGGTAGCAACATCGAACTCCATGCTTGCATTAATTACACCTTCACGATCATAGGCGTAAGCCTTAAGTTCACTGTAGTGCGTGGTCGCGACCATACGGCAGCCTGTTGCATGGATATGCTCCAGAATAGCTACCGCAAGCGCAGAGCCTTCTGCCGGATCGGTTCCAGCACCAACCTCATCAAGCAGCACCAGGCTGCGAGAAGTCATTTGCTTAAGAATACTAATGATATTCGTCATATGACTGGAGAAGGTACTCAGATTCTGTTCAATGCTCTGCTCATCCCCAATGTCCGCATAGATCGCATCGAAGACAGACAGCTGGCTCTCATCCTCTGCCGGGACAAATAGTCCAGACATGGCCATAAGGCTCAGCAGACCAATTGTCTTCAAAGTAACCGTCTTACCACCGGTATTCGGACCAGTCACAATAATTGAAGTAAAGGTATCCCCAAGCTCCACATCGATCGGTACAACCTTCTCGAGCGGAATCAACGGGTGACGTCCTCTGCGAATACGCATACGCCCCTGGTCATTCATGAACGGCAGTGTGGCCTTCATATGACGAGCAAGACGGGCCTTCGCGAACATAAAATCAAGACTTGCCAGCATATCCGCATCATACAACAGCAAATCAGCCTGTTCTCCTACAAGAGCAGTTAGCTTCTGGAGAATGATCTCAATCTCCCGCTCCTCCTGCAGTCGCGTCTCACGAAGCTTGTTATTCATCGCTACAATAGACTCAGGCTCAATGAACAGGGTCGCCCCAGAGCCTGATTGGTCGTGAACGATCCCGCCGAAGTAACCTCGATGCTCGGCTTTGACTGGGATGACAAAACGATCACCACGGATCGTAATAAGCTGATCCTGCAGCATCTTGGACACCGTGGAGGAACGAATCATCGCATCCAGCTTCTCCCTAATCCGGACTTCACCGGATCGAAGCTCACGACGGATTTGTCCCAAGGCGGGGCTTGCTGTATCTAATACATCTGCATGCTCATCAATGCAATTCTTGATGGCATTTTCCAGCGCCTTCTGGTCGGAGAGCTGTTCGCTCACTGCCAGCAATGCGCTAATCGGATGCTCTTCATGAATTGCACTGATATACGAACTGATTCTGCGGCCTGCCTGGACCGTTGTACGAATCCCCAAGAGTTCATGAGGGTTCAAGGTGCCCCCGATCCGTGCTCTCTTAATGGCTGGTGACATGTCCACTACCCCGGTAAATGAAGGGGTTCCCTTCAGACGGTCCACCGCAAAGGCTTCATCCGTCTCCCTTAATAGTGCTTCTATATATTGAACATCTGTAAATGGGCGAAGCTCCTCAGCACGCTGCCTTCCCATCGGTGTCTGTGTGTAGCCCGCGAGTGCGGATAGAATTTTACTGTATTCCATTGTCTGCAATATTTTCGGATTCACATTCATACTCCTTCAACGTTATATCCATATTATAACGAAACCAGCTCTCTTTCGCTATTTGTGTTACTGGACACATAAGATTCGAACATGTGAAACACACTAGATGCTGTATCACAAGAAGACCATAGGAGGTTACACATGAGAATTCTGGGACATATCGTTCGATTTATTGTCGCCGCTCTGGTGCTGATGGTCGTGGGCTGGATCGTACCAGGCTTTAGCGTAGGCGGATTCATGAGCGCTCTAATCCTCGCGATCGTCATAGCGCTTATTGGCTGGATCGTCGAGGCCATGTTCGGCAGACGAGTTAATCCATTCGGTAGAGGCATCGTTGGATTCATCGTCAGCGCTCTAGTGATCTATGTTGCGCAGTTTATCGTCGGAGGCGTGGAAGTCTCCATATTGGGAGCCATTCTTGCTGCCTTGGTCATTGGGATTATCGATCTGTTCATTCCTGTTGCGACTCCCTTTGACGCAGGACGAACCGGTAAGAGCTAGTTCCGGAACATAGCAAGAATAGGATAAAACGACTAGAACATCAAGATCATCAAAATCATCAAGAGAACGACAAGAAAAGCTGCCGACCAAGCATGAAGCTTGACGGCAGCCTTTTTGCTATGCTCTAGCTTGAAGCACTTAAGGAACATACTGCACAGAGAATAATGCAGCCTTCCTTTGCAATCCTGATGGCCTTACCTATGGATATGTAGCTTCATACCCGACAATAGTACCTCTGCAAATGGATTCGTACCTAGGAGCTACTGGTCCTGTTCAATAAGTTCAATCCATTCGTTGTACTCCATTTGGAGCTTGGCATACTCTTCCCGAAGCTGGCGATGCTCCTCTGCAAGCTTCTCGTTCTGCTCCTGCTCCAGCTCCCGCTGCACCTGAAGTAATCTCAACTGGTGGGCTGTAAGCTCATAGCGATCGCCTAGCTCCGACAACTGTAGCTGCAGGGCATCTCTGGAATGGATAGCTTCTTCACGTGTGTTGATCAATTCCATGCGAGCTTTTTCTGCCTTCTCAGCCTCATGCTCCAGTTGCCTCTTATCCTCAGATACCGCAGCTACCTCATGCTGCCAAGCGCTAATCTCCTGCTCCCGCAGCTCCTGTTCCGCCTTCAAGTCATGGATCGTGGACAAATGCTCCTCGCATTTCACCTGCCATTCAATGGCCTCTTCCTCCAGTTGCCCCACTTGTACCTGGTACACGCTGAGTTGCTCTTCCAACTGGGCCATCTGTGTATGCAGTTCGTCCATTTCCCGCTGCTGCACAGTGATGGCTGTCTGAAGCTCATCTTGTGAACGCTGCGAGTCCTCCAGCAGACTAGCCGATCGTTCCATCGCAGAGCGTGCCTTGTCCAGTTCGGCTGCACGTACATCCAGCTCTGCCACTAGCTGCTCATAGCGCTCCTGCTCTTCTTCAAGAAGCTGCTCGCCGGTCTTCAGCTCTTCATTCAGTTGAGCGATTGTCTGTTCAAGCAGTTGCTGTCGTTCTTGCTCCCTCTGGAGCTTCTGTTGCTGGCTCTGCAGCTGCTCCTCTCGCTTCGACACTTCCTCCTGAAGGGCTGTCACCTGCGCTCCGTGCTTCTCAGCCAGCTCCTCTGCAGCTCTCAGCTGCTGCAACAGATCCTGCTGGTCTTGCAGCTGCTCTTCTCGCTTCGACACTTCCCCCTGAAGGGCTGCCACCCGCGCTCCGTGCCGCTCAGCCAGCTCCTCTGCGGCTCTCAGCTGCTGCAACAGATCCTGCTGATCCTGCAGCTGCTCTTCTCGCTTCGACACTTCCCCCTGAAGGGCTGCCACCCGCGCTCCGTGCCGCTCAGCCAGCTCCTCTGCGGCTCTCAGCTGCTGCAACAGATCCTGCTGATCCTGCAGTTGCCCTTCTCGCTCAGACAGCTCTTCCTGAAGAGCTGCAATCTCTGTCTGATACTGCTCGACCTGTTCCTCAGCCAATTTCTTATGCTGCAGCAGCTCTGCCAGCTCGCTTTGCAGCTTGCGGGTGGAGGCATGAGCCTGCTCCAGAAGCTTTTGGATTCGTCGCTGCTCCTCCTCCATCTTCTCCCGTTGCTGATGCAACCCTGCCAGCTCCTGCTCCAGACTGCTGTAGCGTACTTGAAGCTCTTCTCGCTCCTGTACGGATTGTTGCTCTCTTGCCTGTACTTCCTTCAGACTCGACACAAGCTGACTACGCGTCTGCTCGGCTTCTTTAAGCTTCTCCAGAACTCCCTTAAGCTCTTTGGAAAGCTGCTCCTTGTCCCCTTTGACATCCAGTAGCTGATCTCGCAGGTCTTGAAGCTGAGCCTCATAATCACGCGACATCTCCTCCTGAAATGCCTCAGACTCTTCCAAGCGCGCCTGCTCCTGCAGAAGCTGGGCCTGAGCCTGCCTGCTGTCATCCTCCAGCTGCTTGGTCAGCTCCGCGAACTTGGCCTCCCAATCCGCTTGTTGCTGAGCATGCTTGGCTTCGAGCTCGGTACGCAACTGTTCCTTCTCCTTCTGAAGCTGCTTGGCATAGGCCTGCTCTGCCTCATTCAGGCGAGATTTCGTCACTTGCTCTGTCTCTGAACGAATCTTATCAGCTCTGCTCTCCGCATTCGCGACGGCTTTGGTCAGCTCTGCTGTCCGCTGCTCCTGCTGCTTCAAGAGACGCTGTAGCTCCTGCAGTTCCTTGGCAGAACGCTGCTGGGCGTCAGCAAGCTCCTTCTGAAGCTTTTGCTTCTCCTCATTCGTCTGATTGTAGCTACCTTGTAGCGAAGTATTCTTTTCCTGCTGCTCTCCAAGCTGTGTCTGCAGCTGAGCAAGCTCATTTCTTAACTCTGTCCGCTCTTGAGATACACGGTTCAGGTTTTTTTGCACATCATTCAATTGAATAGCCTCTTCGGCCATATGGACAGCAGCCAGTACAGCCAGTCGAGGCGTATCGAGATGTGAATGGGCCTGGGCAACAGTGTGCATGCGATCATTGACATAGCTCGCTACTTGCTTCATATATTCGGTGCTGCTACCGACAAGCTTGTAGGAATTACCATATATTTCAACAGCGACGCGTACGCGCTCCGGTGTATTCACAATAACGCCCTCCTCTGATCTGAATGTAGATTCTATGTTGTATGGTGGTAGTCTATTTAGTAGTTTTTCATAGTGTCTTCTGTGGAAGCACAGTGATGACGTTTTTCTAATTGTACTCGTATCACTACAGGATGCAAATCTCGGTTCGGTTGTACAAAAACACGATTCAAGACTACTTGTAGATGCCAAAAAAGCCACATCGAACCTATGCTTCCTTAAGATTCGATGTGGCCTGGCTTATTTCCTGCTATTTTCTTAACTCTGCTCCAAAACTTTGCTCCAATGCTTCTACGACACGGGCATGGGCTACAGAGATCTCCTCATCGGTCAACGTCCGCTCTTGATGGCGATAACGCAGAGCGATGGCTACGCTCTTCTTATGCTCACCGAGCTTGCTGCCCGTGAAGATATCGAACACTTCCGCATGCTGCAGCAGCTCGCCGCCAGATTCCCGGATCGTCTTCAGCAGATCGCCTGATTCTACAGCTTCATCTATAACAACGGCAACATCTCGTTCAACGGATGGATAACGCGGCAGCTCGTGATAACGAATATTGCGATTCATATGTCTTACGATGGCATCAAGTGCGATCTCGGCCACATAGGTATCTTGAAGATCATGCTTGTGCTGAATCTCCGGATGAAGCTGTCCAAGTGTGCCAATCCATACCTGCTGTCCATCCAGCTCAAGGTATACCGACGCTGCACGTCCCGGGTGATAGCCTTGCGGCTGGTTAGCCACATAACGTGCCTGCTCAGCCAGACCTGCATAGGAGAGGACAGCTTCAAGCGCACCCTTGAGGTCGAAGAAATCAACCGGTTCAGCTGCTGCGTTCCATTGCTTCGTACGGCGACTGCCTGTCAGCAGCAAGCTAAGGACAGGAATTTCCTGAGGCTGCTTGGTCAAGGTCTCCTCACCGCTCAGGAAGACACTTCCGATCTCGAAGAAGGACAGATTCTCCTGCTTGCGGTTGCGGTTATAGACAGCTGCATCAATCATGTGCGGAAGCATGCTGGTACGCAGTACACTGCGCTCTTCGCTCATTGGCATCGCCAAGGCTACAGGGCGAGCACCCTCCAGCCAGGAAGGAAATTGTCCGTTCTGTCCTGGATGGGTAAAGGAATAACTGATCATCTCCTGCCATCCACTGTGCACGAGCAGTTGACGAAGCGCTCTCCGCAGCGACTGGGCTGGTGTCAAGGTGCCTTGTGTTGTAGGTCCTTCGATGGATGTCGTTGGGATATTATCATATCCGTACAAGCGAGCAACCTCTTCAATCAGATCAACATCCAGTGTAATATCACCGCGTCTCGTTGGCACTGCAACCTCCAGCACACCGTGCTCAGCATCACCGCAATCAAAATGCAGGCGCCCAAAGATTGTCTTGACCTCCAGCAGTGACAGCTCCGTACCGAGATAACGATTCAGCTTATCCAGGCTCAGGCAGACAATTCGATTCGCAGTCTGAGCTTCTCCCGCTTCGACAATACCTTGCAGCACAGACCCTTGGGCGTGTCGCTCAATCAAGGCTGCTGCCCGGTTCAGCGCAGGAATGACTGCTCCTGGGTCTACCTCTTTCTCGAACCGCAGGCTTGCTTCTGAACGCAGGCCCAATTGTCGAGAAGTCTTACGAACACTACTGCCACTGAATCTTGCAGATTCCAGCACAATGCTCACTGTAGCCTCGCTGACCTCGGAATTGGCGCCGCCCATCACACCAGCAATTGCAATTGGCTTCGCACCATCAGTTACGAGCAGCATATGTGGCTCAAGCTTGCGCTCTTGATCGTCCAGGGTCACCATGGTCTCGCCAGCATTGGCCAGACGTACCGATATCTCCTTCCCTTCCAGCTTATCTGCATCAAATGCATGCAATGGCTGTCCATACTCCAGCATGACATAGTTGGTAATATCGACAATGTTGTTAATTGGACGAATACCAGCAGCCATCAGGCGATTGCGTAACCACAGCGGAGATGGTCCGATCTTCACTCCCTTGATGACACGAGCTGCATAGTGGGAGCATTGCTCGGATGCCGCGATCGACACCTTCAGCTCCTCGGCAGCAGCTTCAGCTACCTCGGCAAGATCGGCTTGTGGGTTAGGCAAAGTAACATCTCGGCCAAAAATGGCACTGACCTCATAGGCTGCCCCAAGCATGCTCAAGCAATCCGAACGATTCGGTGTCAGATCGAATTCCAACACCTGATCCTCCAGACCGAGCAGCTTGGTGATTGGAGTCCCAATTTCCGTCTCCTCAGGCAAGACCAGAATGCCTTCCTGTTGGTCCTTCGGCAGCAATTTGTCGTTCAGACCCAGCTCCTTCGCTGAGCAGATCATACCTTGTGAAAGCACACCACGCAGCTTTGCTTTTTTGATGTCAAGTCCGCCAGGCAGCTTCGCGCCGACCAGAGCTACAGGAACCTTTTGTCCGGCATCTACATTTTTCGCCCCGCAGACGATCTGCAGCTCCTCCTCCAGTCCTGCATCCACAATACATACATTCAGCTTATCTGCATCCGGGTGCTTTTCCTTACTCTTCACATAGCCAACAACGACACCTGTTACGCCCTTATTACGATTCTCGATCTGGTCAATCTCGATGCCAGAGCGCGTAATACGCTCAGCCAGCTCCTCAGCGGACAGCTGATCGAGCGATATATAGTCAGACAACCATTCTGTTGATACTTTCATTTAGGTACACTTCCTTTTTTCCTGAATTCGAACGTATTGCACTCCGTGCAAGGTACTAGATTCGTGAGAACTGCTTGAGGAATGCCATATCGCTATTATAGAAATGACGGATGTCATCGACACCGTACTTCAGCATGGCAATTCGCTCTACGCCCATACCGAACGCAAATCCACTATATTTCTCTGGATCATAGCCGCCCATCTCCAGTACCTTCGGATGAACCATGCCGCAGCCCAGAATCTCCAGCCAGCCCGTCTGCTTGCAGATCCGACAGCCATTTCCGCCACATTTCACACAGGTCACATCTACCTCAGCACTTGGCTCCGTGAACGGGAAGAAGCTTGGACGCAGACGAATCTGGGTGTCAGCACCGAACATCTCTTGCACGAACTGCAGCAACGTCCCCTTCAGATCGCTCATACGAATATTCTCACCGACCACAATGCCTTCAATCTGGTGGAATTGGAAGGAGTGCGTCGCATCATCATCATCACGGCGATATACTTTACCTGGACAGATCACCTTAACAGGGACTTCTCCACGCATAGACTGCATCGTACGAACCTGCACTGGCGAGGTATGTGTGCGCATCAACAGATCCTCGGTAATATAGAAGGAATCCTGCATATCACGCGCAGGGTGATCCTTTGGCAAATTCAACGCCTCGAAGTTAAAGTAATCCATCTCAACCTCTGGACCTTCAGCAACCTGATAGCCCATACCGAGGAAAATATCTTCGATCTCCGTGATAACTTTGTTCAACGGATGTACCGCGCCTTGTGGCATAATACGACCCGGGAGCGTGACATCGACCTTCTCGGCTTGAAGGCGTTGTTCTGTCTCTGCACGCTGGAATGCCTCCTGCTTGGTATCGATGATACTCTCGATCGCAGCGCGCACATCATTGGCTACCTGACCGATGACTGGACGCTCCTCTGCGCTCAGCGAGCCCATCCCACGCAGGATTTCAGTGAGCGCGCCTTTTTTCCCAAGATACTTCACACGTAATTCATTCAGCACCTGTGGCTCACTAACTTGCTCTAGCTGGGCCAGTGCCTCCAATTTCAAAGCCTCGAGTTTTTCCTTCATTCTGGCTGATGCCTCCTTCTTGAATGCATCGGGCTGTCCCCGATATGCTGCACAATGCAAAAAAGGCCTTCTCTCCCATAAGGGACGAGAAGACCGTGGTACCACCCTTGTTAGATGTCTGAAACACTTGAACACTGCGAGTAGCCATACAGTAGGCTGCACTCCTGCCAAGTGAACTGTGAATCGTTCCATCTCACTTATACACGCGATAACGGGCGTGAAGCGATGTCCCCTAATGATCACTGCATGAGCAGACGATGTTCAAGGAATGGCTCAGGAGCGAATTCAGGCAGCTCTGAACTAAGCAAAGACGCTCTCAATCAATGGCGTCTCCTCCCTGTGCAGCAGAAGCGGCTTACTACTCTCCATCATGGCATGTAATATATTCATGAACCAGTGCCTTTATTATATGAGAACTTGCTTAGCTTGGCAAGCCAAGGGCTCTTCCTGCAGGTCAATAGTCCATCATTCCGGTTCAGCAATGCATGTTAACGCCCGCTGTTGCCCTCGGTGAATCGGATGCATACCTATGATATGCCCTCACTGGTAAATTCAGTTCCGTCGATACGTAGCAAGTTCAATTCCCCCTATATTTTCCTAATTTATATTTCGGTTATTCATTAGGTCATATTCAGGAGGGTTAATAATCTGCTACTCTTGTCTATGCAACTCATTCAAGCGAGCACGAATACGGCGAATCTCCTCCAGTAATTCCGTGCCTTGTGCATCCTCAGCTGATACAGGATCGCGTTGCATAAGCTCCGTCAGTCTCAATTCCAGGCGAAGCTGCTCCTCTTGCGCCTCTCTTCCCGCAGGCTGCCCCGCTCGCACCTGACGGGTCTGCTCCAGTTCATCCATGCCTCCGTCGAACCGCTCGTACTCCTCACCATGCCCCAGCAGGAGGAGACGGGTTGCTGTACGGCGTATCAGCTCGCGGTCATGCGAGACAACCACAAGAGCACCATCATAGCTGCTAAGTGCCTCCTCAATGACCTCACGAGTGTCAATATCAAAATAATTCGTAGGCTCATCCAGGACCAACAGATTGGCTCCGCTAAAATACAAGCGCAAGAAAGCCATACGGCATTTTTCCCCCATGCTCAGATTGCCGATCTGTTGATTCACCTTGTCTCTAGAGAACAAGAAGCATCCAAGAATCGTCCTAGCTTCTGTCACTGTCATGGAGGGTAGCCCCAGGAGACTGTCCAGCAAGGTCTGATCCTCGGGAAGATTCTCAAGCTCCTGTGAGAAGTAACCCATGCGAAGCTGAGGATTCCTACGAATACTCCCAGACTGTGGCTGCAGCTCACCTGTAATCAGTCGCAGCAGCGTCGTCTTGCCTGCCCCATTCGGCCCTAGGACAGCCATTCGATCCCCGCGTAACAGTTGCACGTTAAGCTCGTTGATCACCTGCTTGTCACCAAAGGAGAGACTAATCTGCTCCAAGCTAAGCATATGTTTGGCCTGATATTCGCTGGTCTGCAACTCCATGTTCAGGCGCATCTCTTGCCTCGGCTTCTCAACTCGATTCTCCTCCAGTCGCTCCAGCGCCTTCTGCTTCGCATGATAGCGAGAAATATGCTTGTTCGCCTTAGCCTTGTAGTAGCTACCCATAATCTTCACTTCCACCTGCTGATTCGCAGTTGCATGGGCCCGGTGGAACCATTCCCGATAGGTGCGGATGGATGCCTCTAGCGCAGCCTTGGCCTGCTCCTGCTTGCGATACTCCGTCTCCTGCTCTTTGCGCTCTCTTTCTTTGTGGCTACGGTATTCATCATATCCCCCGGTATATCGAACAACTCCGCTGGCGGACAGCTCGCAGATACCGGTAGCCACTCGATTCAAGAACGTTCTGTCATGTGATACAAACAGCAGCGTCCCCTGATAATCTCGCAGCCACTCCTCCAGCCAGATCAAACCCTCCTGATCCATATGATTCGTCGGCTCATCCAGCACCAACACACGCGGCTTGCGCAGCATCAATGCTGCCAGTCTTACCCGCGTCTTCTGTCCACCACTTAATCGGCCATATTCCCGCTGCCAGGTCTCATTCGGCATGCCAACCCGAGTCAGTAACAGCTCCGCCTGTGTCTCCCAGCTATAGCCCTGCAATTCCACATAGCGCTCCAGCCACTCGCTGTATTCAATGGCCGCTTGCTCAGCTTGTGCACCATCAGCAGTCTCAAGGAGCTGTTCCAACCGCTTCAACGCTGCTCTAGTCTGCCACAGCTCCGTACTCTCCAGCAGCATCCGCTCCAGGACTGTTAACCCCGCAGTAGCTGGTTCATCCTGCTGCTTCATCCAGCCCCATTCCTCCAGGGGCAAGACTCGCTCGACCTGTCCGAGAGTCGCTCCCTCCACGCCCATCAATATTCGCAGCAACGTAGTTTTTCCACAGCCATTGCGGCCGTGCAGCGCCACACGCTCACCTTCGTTAATCTCCATATTTACACTCTCGAATAGCCGTCTGCCATTCCAGTCCTTCGTCAGGCCCTTAACACGCAAGATTGTTGCCATACATGATCTTCCTCTCTGTGATCCTGTTCGACTTCATCCTCAGTATCTATCCACTTGGATGAGACAAACACACGGTAATCTGTACAAAAAAACCGCAGACGGTCTGCGGCTTCAGCAAGAATACAGGTATGGAGCATGAGATACGGAAAAAAAGACGACAAACGGCTATAACAAAAAAAGCCGAACTCCGAAAGCTCGAACCCAGACGACCACTAGCAAGGCTTATAAATAGCCTACTATCCTAGTCATATGAGCTCAAGTTGAAGTAGATCTGCGTCCAATACCGATGTCATGTAGACACACCTGTTCCCTGCAGCTTCACAGCCGCCTGCCTTCATGTGCAGTTGACGGGATACAGATGTAATTACTTCATCGGACGCAGGTACCTACCTTTCTACAGAGTTCAAGCTTTATTTATTGCGCTTGTTAAAGCGGGTGATGGGAATCGAACCCACGCTATTAGCTTGGAAGGCTAAAGTTCTACCATTGAACTACACCCGCATATACGAACTACGTATTGATCATTATAACGCAAATACCATATAAATGCAATTCTGGTCCAAGCCCAAACATCTACACAATCAAATTACGAGCTTACACCCGATTTCTGGCGATGCGAATGACCACCTTTGGCTCATCCCATGCTCGCTCTAAAAGAACAATCCCCTTCGAAACAGACACAAGCCATCACTTAGATGAACATCGCATCCATTCCAAAGGGGTGTAACATATTCGCTTTATTTGTGTTGCCACTATATTTGTGTGCTACTGTACTTGGCTAACGGATCATCAGCCTAATTATGACTTATTATCAGGATTTATCAAAAGATACTTCCGGCGTAGTCAGCGTGTCATAGAAATCGACAGCCTTATCCTTGTCCTTGGATGCACGCAGAGCCATTGCCGAACGCGGATGCTCGTCCAACGTACCTGTAATCATGTAAGGGATAATGTACCCCCACTCTTCCTTTTCGCGCAGCGGGATCATCAGGTTCTCGATGACATCCAGTACTGGACGCAGCTTGTAGTTGGTATGCTTCAGATGGGTCACCAGCAGCTCTGTCGGGCAGTTCCCGGCTGCACGGCCCATGCCGTACACCGAAGCATCCAGCAGCTCCACGCCATTCTCGGCAGCAATCAACGTGTTGGAGAACGCCAATTGAAGGTTGTTATGAGCATGAATTCCTAGACGCTTGTTCGGAAGGTGCTTCTTGAATTTCTCGGTCAGATATACGATGTCCTTATGATCCAGGCTGCCGTAGGAATCTACAATGTACACGACATCAACGACACTATCCTTAATCAGCTCGAATGCTTCGATCAGTTCGTTCTCCATGACATTGGAGAGAGCCATAATGTTAATTGTAGTCTCGTAGCCTCTGGCGTGGAAAATGTTGATCAGATCGATGGCCTTGTCCACATCCTTGATGTAGCAGGCTACGCGAATCAGATCCAGCATGCTTTCGCTGCGCGGCAGGATATCATTCTCATCCACACGTCCGATATCTACCAGTGCGGAGAGCTTGGTGTTCCCCTTCTCTGGCAGAACCTTGCGTAGGAACTCATCGTCGAGGAATCTCCACGGGCCCGCTTTATCTGCACCCTTCAGTAGCTTAGGCGAATTTTTGTAGCCAATTTCCATATAGTCAACACCGGCTTCATTAAGTCCGGCATACAACGCTTGAACGAATTCAACGCTGAAATCCCAGTTGTTGACCAGACCTCCGTCGCGGATCGTACAGTCAACAATTTTGGTATGGTTCGTTTTCATCTGTAAATTATCCCTCCAGGCTAACTATTTCTCCTCATCATACTTGAATCTATATTTAAAAGTAAAGGTATCGAAAGCTAACGCATAAAAAAAGAACCGCACATTCCACAGCACTCGGAAATAACGGTTCTTGCAATCACTTGAGCATTGCTTCTCTCAGGCTATATGTCTTATACCAGTGGCAGTAATATCTTGAAATCCGTGCCTTCACCCCGGGAGCTGTCCACACGAATAAACCCTCCGTGATTTTTGATAATCCGGTAGCTGACAGACAGACCAAGTCCCGTACCACTCTCTTTGGTCGTGAAGAATGGATCGAATAAATGAGACAGTGTATTGTGGTCCATGCCTAATCCATTGTCGGAGATGGAAATCTCGACAAAGCTCCCCTCCTGATGAATGGCGATCTGAATAACACCTTTACGATGGTCCTCAATACCCTCGATAGCATCCATGGCATTTTTGATAATATTCAGGATGACCTGCTTGATCTGCTTCACGTCAATGGAGACTCTCATCACACTGGACGTGTCCTCCAGCGATATTTCACAGCCCTTCATAACCGCTTCACTTTCAGTCAGCATCACAACCTCACGCAGCAGATTTCTGACAGGAACGGCCGTCATTTGCGGTGCGGAGGGCTTGGATGAATTCAAAAACTCGTAAATGATATCGTTCGCGCGGTCAATCTCGGTCAGAATAATCTTAGCATATTCGTCCTTGCCGAGTTGTGTAAGGTGGGGTCTAAGGAGTTGAATAAAGCCGCGGATAGCAGTCAGTGGATTGCGAATCTCGTGGGCTATGGAAGCGGATATTTTGCCTAGCATGGCCAATTTGTCGTTCTGATAAGCGGTCTGCTCGATTTGCTTATAGTCTGACACGTCCTTGACACTAAACAGAAAGTCACCTTCCATCTCATCACCAGCGGTTACAGTAACCAGCCAATGGCGACCACACTCGTCAATCACTTCATGATAGCGTTTTCTATGATGGATAGTATCACGGTAGATTCTCAGTATTTTTTTACGTTTATATCGACCTAGCTTGGGGTGAAGAAGAATTTGCATCAACGTACATCCAATGAGTGACTTTCGCGGGAGTTCGAACAGCTTGGCCATTTGCACATTAATAAATGTCAGTACTCCTTCGCTGTCAAACAGCATTATTCCGCTGTCCAAGTGTTCCAGCACTCTTTCATACTTGTCGGTATTGGGCTGTCTCGGATGGAAAGAGCGTATCGATTGAAGCATACTATCTTGAACTTCGCTGATCATGCCAGGCTTCCCCCTCCTATCGGATTGATAAAAACTGGCCAATAGTGTCGTACACCAACTTGCATCAGATAGTTGTCCTATAAGTAATGATAGTCAACTACAAGCTTTATCGCAACGGGGAAACATGTCGAATGCATGTTTTTTTCCAATTTTTTTCAATGATATTTTTGCACACGTATGCAAAACAGGGCCTTTTTTATGCATAACACAACTTGGCTGCAAAGAACATTCAGTATTCATGCGATAATACCACTCCGAAATACCTGTCATTATAGGAGCAGTAGAACATCTGTTATTTAACTGATATGCATCCCCAACTCTCATAATATGCGCGTCAAATTTCTACAATACGCTTACCAAAAAACTACAATATCTGTAACAAAACAGTGCTGAAGCACGCAAAAGCCCCCGGTTTGCGGGGGCTTGATGATGTTAATGTGTACAGTCCAGTGGAGGCGGTCAGGTGCTTTTGTTGTGCTGAAGCCGAGAGCGTCGTTGGCTCATTACGGCAAGTCTGCGCTTGAGCTCCCTTTCCCATTTCTCATCCTGAATCTGTTTTGCGATTGTTAGTAAATCCAGAGACATGTCAATTTGTTTTTTCACGATTTCCAGTGGATCTTCATTCTCGGTATTGACGCAATTCTCAAAGATAGCCTCTTCTTCTTCCAGCACATAGTCCTGAAAATCAATCTCGTTAGCCCCATCGCCATGGGCATATTCAGCTAAAATTTCATATTCATTCTCAACCCTGTAATGCACTTCGATGCGCTGACAGACCGGACAGAACAATAGAGGAACATTATGAACCTGCGTTCGGTAATGCTTCAGCGTCCCTTTGGTTCCCACCATGCTTGCTCCACAGCAATAACTCATCTGGCGCTCACCCTCCTCTGAACATAACCAGTTCGCTTCCGTAATTTATTCTTCCCTTACCTTATTCGTCTTGCGATTATGAAATTCCTTCCAACTCAAACTTTCTTGTTCATCATAATGTAAGAAATGAAGACAAGCAAACCCCCAAAACCTTGTCAAAGGCATTTGGGGGCTGCATATACATGGACTTTATGAATTACAGATTCTTGTCGCCTGGCTTCCAGTTCATTGGGCACAATCCGCCGGATTGCAGAGCTTGAAGCACACGCAGTGTCTCTTCTACGCTACGACCTACATCGTTGTGGTTAACAACTTGATATTTCAATTCGCCTTCTGGGTCGATGATGAACAGACCGCGCAGAGCAATACCTTCTTCCTCGATCAGGACACCATAGTCTCTAGCTACTTGCTTCGTGATGTCGGAAGCCAGTGGGAAGTTCAGCTTGCCAAGTCCGTTGCTTTCCTTCGGTGTGTTGATCCAAGCTTTGTGGCTGTGCTCAGAGTCTACGCTGACGCCGAGGATTTCAGTGTCCAGAGCTTTGAACTGATCAGCAGCATCGCTAAGAGCTGTGATCTCAGTTGGACATACGAATGTGAAATCAAGCGGGTAGAAGAAGAATACGAGCCATTTGCCACGGTAGTCAGACAGCTTAACCGCTCCAAAGTCCTGTCCATCACCAGATACGGTATTCATTGCAAAATCCGGGGCTGCTTTTCCTACTAATCTTTCCATAGTATAAAATCCTCCTTTGAAGTTATGTGAGCACTGTAGCATGTGCTGCACTAAATGCCAGCTCAGTTCCGTTCATCGGACCGAGTATACTACAAGCCTATTGAAGAAGAAGCAAGTTCTTCTCATTAGCATAATCGTGTAATTTCCTTAGCTGCATAGAAAATGTTATCATCCGTCGAAATCAAAGTCAACATTATACTAGTTACTTTTTTATAATTAATATAATCTACATCTGATCTTCATTTAATCTTCATTAGTCCTTGATTTATAAGGGGTTGACATGGAATTACCACTTCGTTGAAGAGGATCATTGCAGGCTGATGGAGCAACCGTTGCTTCCATTTATAGCTTTCTGCGAGAAGCATTAAGATTCGTTGATGAACACATGATCTATCGTGGCCCACATCATTATGAAGCAGGGCAACTATACATAAAGCATGAATATGAAGGCACGCTAGATTATTTTTACGGTCACGCCACTCAAAACAAACAATCCGGCCTGTGAGGAATGTAGATTCGCTCGCCCAGCCGGACTGCAAGAGTTATGTTTTTATTTCATGCTCGTAAAGAGCAGATATTAATGTAGCCTAGATATCAATGTAGCCTATTTCATTGCTGCTGCAATCAAATCGCCCATCTCACTGGTAGAGAGCGCCTGGCTTCTGTCAGCAGCAATATCGGCTGTACGATGACCCGCATCCAGCACCTCGGCAACCGCCTTCTCGATCGCATCAGCAGCCTTATCGTATCCAAAGGTAAGACGGAACATTAGTGCTACCGACAGGATCGTCGCAATCGGGTTCGCCAGACCTTGTCCAGCAATGTCAGGGGCAGAGCCGTGCACAGGCTCATACAAGCCGAAGCTGCCTTCACCCAGTGATGCAGATGCCAGCATACCAATTGATCCAGTCAGCATAGCTGCCTCATCGCTCAGAATGTCGCCGAACATATTCTCGGTAACGATGACGTCGAAGCTTGACGGTCTACGAAGCAACTGCATCGCACAGTTATCGACGAGTACATGCTCCAGCTCTACGTCTGGATATTCCGGTGCTACACGGATGACTACTTCTCTCCAGAGGCGGGAAGTCTCAAGCACGTTCGCTTTATCGACTGAGGCAAGCTTCTTGCGGCGCTTCTGTGCAATTTCGAAAGCTTGGCGTACGATACGCTCTACTTCTGTTACATTATATACGCAAGTATCTACAGCCTCTTCACCTTGCGCTCCTTCACGTCTGAACTTCTCACCGAAATAGATACCACCTGTCAACTCACGCACGACCATCAGGTCCGTCCCGTCCAGCACTTCTGGCTTCAGGGTCGATGCATCCTTCAGGCAGTCAAAGATAACAGCAGGACGCAGGTTGGAGAAGAGTCCCAGCTCCTTGCGGATACCAAGCAATCCTGTCTCTGGGCGCAGCTCCTTCGAGTTATTATCCCATTTCGGTCCGCCCACAGCACCAAGCAATACCGCATCTGCGCTTTTACACACCTTCAGCGTATCTTCAGGCAGTGGTGTTCCTTTCTCATCAATAGCAATACCTCCGAAGAGTGCATGCTCAGTCTCAAAAGAGTAACCGTACAGCTCCTCCGCACGCTTCAGAATTTTTTCCGCCTCGGCTACCACCTCAGGACCGATTCCATCCCCTGCGATTACCGCAATTTTTTTCACATCAGACATTAGGCTCAGCTCCTCTTGTTCTTGGGTTCACATGTCGAACCACTAACTTATTCCGCATGTCACGCAGTTCTTCCTATACATGTTTGTACCATAGGGTGAAGGATTTGACCAAGACGCACATTCTATGGATTCGATAGGCTTAGCCTATAAGTCATGCTGTCCTTGATTCATTCGACTTTGGACATGTCATAAATAGGATATAAATAGAGGCGAGTGACATCTCGCCCTGTTATCCCCTTACGTTCATAAGGGAAATCCCTAATTCATGCAAGGAGATTTCCCTAACCCTCCATGATATACTGTATCCTATGCTATAATTTGATAAACAAAATAGCTCAACTTTCATCTTTATATCACCACTAAAATCACATCGCTTTTGGAGGTCGTGCCATGATATTGCAAAAAGGGGATACCCTGTTCAGGCAAGGAGAATCGGGGCCACTCTACAAGCTTGTCAAGGGCATGCTCAAGATTGTCCGCGTCCACCAGGATGGCTCTCAGTTCATGGTGAATATCATCGTTCCGGGAGATACGATTCCCCATCATTCGCTGATTAGTCCTCACCCGTATTATGGAACGGCGATCGCCCTTGTTCCCAGTGAGGTAGAGGTTATTGCGACCGACCGCTGGTACAAAGAGTTGGCCGAGGAGCCTGAGCGCTACAAAGATGTTGCCATGGCCTTGCAGAACAGTCTGCGAATGATGCAGAAGCGCATTGATCAATTAACAGAAGTCTCTCCTGCAGCCAAGCTGGAACAGCTTCGGATCTGGATTGAAGGATATATCGCCCCTTCTACGATCAGTGATATTCTTACCCAAGACGAGATTGGCCAGTTCATTGGCCTGCGTCGAGAGACGATTAACAGACTCATGCGCAAGACTCACAAGCAGGCTAAATAACCTTTCTCAGCCCGTTCTTAGACCTCTGGTCCAGGGACGGGCTATTGTCTGTTTTCTATATCTGTTTTCTATATCTGTTTTCTATATCTGTTTTCTATATCTGTTTTCTATTTCTGTTTTCTGTTGCAAGCACTGTTCACGCATGCTACGACTCTAATTTCATCATTTTCATGACAAAATCAACTCACAATTAGCGATTATGGTATTGAATTGGCAAAAAGTGATCCCAGTCACCTGAGAGTAAAGGGCTGTACGATATACTCCGGGTATTGAATGTCTATTACAGCGTCATACAGAGGAATTCAGATTAGACATTCATTCTTATCTGTATGATGTTCAATACTCAGGAGGTAATCGAAATGACAACTAATGTGGCAAAAATGGTATCGGAGCAGCCACCCATGTTCTGCTTTCAATGCCAGGAGACGGCCAAGGGGGTAGGCTGTACCGTAGTCGGCGTCTGTGGCAAGACACAGGATGTTGCCAATCTGCAGGATTTGCTAATCTATCTGCTCAAAGGAATTTCTTGGCTCAGCCTTGATATTTCCTTGCCAGAGGCTCAGGACCGCAAGGTATCTCATTTCGTCATGGATGCTTTGTTCGCCACCATTACTAATGCCAATTTTGATCGAGATGTGTTCATCTCCAAAGTACGTGATGCCTTAGCCCTGCGTAATGAAATCAAGAGCTTACGTGACCAGCAACAGCCTTCCTCTACTGCAAGTAATCTTCCTGATGCTGCAACATGGTACTCAGACAGCGAAGCAGAAATGGATATCAAGGCTCACCAGGTTGGTATCCTTGCTACCAAGAATGAAGATATTCGCTCATTGCGGGAGCTGCTCACCTATGGCCTGAAAGGCATGGCTGCATATGCCTATCATGCATGGCAACTCGGACACGGAAATGATGAGATGGATCATTTCATGCGCAAGGTGCTTGCAGCCACACTCGATGACACCCTGGATGTCCAAGCGCTGATCGCTCTCGTTATGGAGACAGGTAAATACGGTGTCGATGCCATGGCGATGCTGGATGCAGCCAACACGGGAACTTATGGACAGCCTGAGGTGACCAAGGTCAATATCGGTGTCAGAAATAATCCAGGCATTCTTATCAGCGGTCATGATCTGAAGGATCTGGAGCAGTTGCTGGAGCAAACAGAGGGAACAGGAGTCGATGTGTACACACATAGCGAGATGCTTCCTGCCCACTACTATCCAGCCTTCAAAAAATACAATAACTTTGTCGGTAACTACGGCAACGCATGGTGGAAGCAAAACACTGAATTCGATGCCTTCAACGGTCCGATCCTGATGACGACGAATTGTATTGTACCGCCAAAAGCCAGCTATATGGATCGCATCTACACGACAGGGAATACAGGCTTCGCTGGAGTCAAGCATATTCCAGAGGGTGAGAACGGAGCTCCAAAGGATTTCTCGGCTATTATTGCCCAAGCACTTACCTGTCCGCCACCGACAGAACTGGAGACTGGTGAGATTGTAGGCGGATTTGCCCATTCAGCAGTCCTGAACGTCGCTGATCAGATCGTAGATTCCGTCAAGACAGGAGCAATTCGTCGTTTCTTCGTCATGGCAGGCTGCGATGGTCGGATGAAATCACGCAATTACTATACTGACTTCGCAAAGGAACTGCCGCAGGATACGATTATTCTGACAGCTGGATGCGCGAAGTACAAATATAACAAGCTGGACCTTGGAGAGATTAACGGCCTGCCGCGCGTGCTTGATGCCGGACAATGCAACGACTCCTACTCGCTTGCCGTAATCGCTCTGAAGCTGAAGGAAGTTTTCGGCCTGGAGGATATCAATGATCTCCCGATCTCCTATAATATTGCATGGTACGAGCAAAAAGCCGTCATCGTTCTGCTGGCCCTCTTATATCTGGGCGTCAAAAATATTCATCTGGGACCAACACTACCTGCCTTCCTGTCGCCGAATGTAGCGAAGGTATTGGTAGAGAACTTCGGCATTGGCGGCATTACCAGCGTCGAAGAGGATATGAACTTGTTCATGACCGTATAAAACTCACAATATTTATGCCAGCAGCACTGGCATTGCATTGTTGGGCCTCGTTCTCTTACTTGAGAATGGGGCTCTTTTCATTCCCCATACTGGAGGAGCAACAGCTGCCAGAGGTTCAAACGTTCACCGCAGTTGCACGGACCCCAAACACTTAACCTCTTCAGTTCAATCTATACTTTTTCGTTTACTACTACCGCCATGATGCAAAAAGAGGCCCACACCTGGTATCCCAGGAATGGACCTGCTGTACATATTCGATTATAGCAACGGATGCTCGTGCTTAGCCTTCAGAATATCCCATCTGCGCTCGACTTCTCGCTCGAATTCATCCAGAATTCCCTTGTTTTCTTCCTTGAGAAGGTGCTTGGTTTTACCCATATATTTGAGCCATTCTGTGAGAGGCACCTTTTTGTTACGAGCTTCCGGGTTGTACGTAATCGTTGTCTGTCCACGTTCTACCTCGTATAACGGGAAGAAGCAGGAATTTACTGCCGCTCCAACAATACTTTCTCCATCACGATCATTGGACTTCCAGTTCAGTGGGCAGGCGATGAGCAGCTTGCCGTAGGCCATACCTTCATGCGTTGCATACCATTGGGCCTTCGCTGCTTTCTTGACTAGATCCTGTCCAAAGGCCTCGGTACCTGTGAACACATACGGAATATGGGTAGCCGCCATGATCTGTGCTGTATCCTTATGATGGTAGGGCTTGCCCTGCTGAGCTTTACCCACACCGGACGTGCTCGTCATATGGCCTAATGGAGTAGAATAGGACAACTGGGCACCCGTATTCATGTAGCCTTCGTTATCATACTCCAGAATGATCATACGGTGGTTACGTAATGCGGTCCCGATCGCAGACCCCATACCAATATCCATACCGCCGTCCCCAGTCACCATCACGAACGTGAAGTCATCAGGAACGTCTATCTCACCCCGACGTTTTTTCTCCCAAAAAGCCTCCAGCGTACCAGACAAGGTAGCTGCACCGTTCTGGAACAGATTGTGAATGAAGCTCTGCTTGTGAGAGTTATACGGATAGCCTGTTGTTGTAATATAAGCACAGCCTGTCTGGAATAGTGTAACGATATTGCCTTCAATCCCCTTGAAGAACAGCTCCAGACCAGGGAAAATACCGCAGCCCGGACACGCTCCATGACCGGCAGCAATTCGCTTAGGCTTGCCAGTGAGAGACCGAAGTGGTGGAACGCGTACTGACAGCTTGGAGGTCTCTTCATCAACCTTGACTGTGATCAATCCTGAGTTGTAAGTATCTGCTCCCTGCAGCTCCACGGACGATTGCAGCCGATCCTTCTCCAGACCTGGCGTATGCCCATAATAATCAAAAGGCTTGTCTGCATATCCTTGTGCTGCTGCCTCTATTGCAAGCTCATAGAATGCCTCTGCATCCTCTGCATAAAAGTCCTTGCCTCCAAGGCCGAAGATACGGGACAGCACAATTGGCTGCTCGCCACGCAGGTCCTGTAAGGCTGATTTGACCTCGTGCGTCAGGTTACCACCTTTAGCCCCGTAAGAGTCCGCCCGCTCGCCTACCAGCAGCGCTTTGACACCTGATAGTGCCTTCCGTATAGCCTCTGCCGGGAATGGCCGAATCACATTCGGACTAATGACCCCAGCCTTGATGCCGCGACTACGCAACTGATCTGCCACATCCTTGGCAGATTCGGCAGCAGAATTAAGCAGGAACAAGGCTACCTCTGCATCCTCCATCTTGTACAAATCAAGCGTCTCATACGTTCTGCCCGACAATGCAGCATACTCTTGTGCTACCTCTTCGAATACACGCCCGGCATGCTCCATCGCAACCGATTGCTGGTAATGGTTATTCATTAGATCATCACCATTCATGTACGCACCCACTACAATAGGATGCTCTGCATCCAGTACATGGGGTGCTTCAGGGGCTTCACCGACGAATGCTCTTACCACATCGCGCTCTTCGAATATTTGAACTCTGCGCTTCTGATGTGAAGTGAAGAACCCGTCATACGCCACGATGACTGGCAATCGAACATCACTATGCTCTGCGACACGCAGCGCTATGATATTCATATCGTATACGGCCTGTGGAGAACGGGCTGTCAGGATGACCCATCCGGTATTCAGTCCGTAATACAGGTCCGAATGATCACCGCGAATATCCAGCGGTCCGCTTACAGCACGTGTGACCAGATTCATGACCATTGGGAAGCGTGTTCCCGCCTGCACAGGAAGCTGCTCGATCATATAGAGGAATCCGTTCGCGCTCGTCGCATTGAAGACGCGTGCTCCAGCCGCCGCTGCTCCATAGCAGATACCAGCGGAGCCATGCTCTCCATCGGCCGGGATCAGCTTGATATCATGCTCACCGCGGGTCCTCATCACATCGAGATATTGGGCAATCTCAGTCGATGGAGTAATAGGGAAGTATCCCATAATATGATAGTTAATCTGAGCCGCAGCCATCGCAGCCATCTCATTGCCGGATTCAAATACAGTAGTCTGGACAGGCATTTCTGTCCGCTCAGCTGTCTCGGTATGGGTACTCATTGCACGGTCTCCTCCTTCATACGAAATGCAGTACGCTGCGGCACTCGGTGCTGATCAGCAAAGCCAGCATCGTCCAAACGCTCCGTGAGTGCTGCACTCGGGCATACCTCCACGCATTTCAGGCAGCCTTTACAGTATTGATAGTCAATGCCCTGCAGGAACATTTGCAGATTCCCCCGCTTGTCAGGCTGACGATCCCATACGAAGCAAAAGTCAGGACATGCCGTGTCACAAGCTGCGCAGTTGATGCACAGATCCTTATGGAATTCTGGCAGCACGCCTTGTCTTGACCCGCTAAGATCCTTCGTTATGCTATTCGCTATAACATTCAGAATACCGCCAGGCTCTTGCGTCTTATAGCCCAACAATGGCTCAGGGCGAGTATACTCTGCCGCCTCATGCTCTGCTGACCCGATCGTCACGAAGCTGACCTCCTCATAGCCTCGATCGAAAGTACGCAAGTTGGGCTCGACCAGATGTGGCAGCTTCTTCTCAAACGTACGCGTGATAACCGCTCGCATGTCATCCGGATTGAGGAAGCTGCAGATCCGAAACAGTGCACCCAGCATCGCTGTATTGACCTTGGTCCGCTCCTGCATCGCAATGCTGAGTGCATCTACTATAGCCAGCGTTCCGTGTGCCATCTTCAGATCACGGGCCACCTCTGCTGAGTCACGTGCAGAATTAACCAATACGACACCACCTGGACGCAGTCCATTCGTCACATCGACGGTCTTGTACAATGCTTCGTGAAAGATACCTACGACATTAGGCCGTTCAATAGGGCTATGATCTCTGATCTCTACCTCGGGTGCGCAAAAGCGTACAAAGCTTTTGACTGGAGAACCTTTCTTCTCGGAGCCATAGCTGGAAAAGTTAGAGCCGTTCAGACCTGCTCCGTTCACCCCGGCTTCCGCTAGCATTTTACCAGCCAGGTTTGCCCCCAATCCCCCGATGGATTCCAGTCGGATTTCATAAAATCCAAGCTCGTTCGTCTGCGGTAACATTGTCACTACGCGTTCCTCCTGTTCTGTTCTAGTTCCATCCATCTCTTGTGTCAAAGTGTATCACACCCACAATAGAATAATGTGATTGCGGTCACATAACTGAAATGCATATAAGAGCCCCAATCCTCGCCTGGAGAATTGGAGCTCCGACTATGATATGAGTAGTGCTGTGAGTGCCTGAATCATTGCTATCTATCGCTTGAGTTACCATCAGATTGATAGTCACAGCAAGGAAGTTCTCACTGTCCTTTTATGCAAAATATGGATTAGGGCATGTCTCCGTTACTCGTCTATATCATTTCAATACTATGTGTATGACAAATATATGAGCAAATACTATGGCATGCGTCGTTAAGCTTGGGCGATTTAATACCACAACTCGCTCTAGACCAAAGCTATACTCGGTACATTAGAAGACTTATATTAGAGTGCTGGTATCAGCCTCCAATATAGGACATCCCAATCTTGCTACGGGCCGAAGTAATCTCTGAGCGTAGATCGGAATAGCGATCTGTTCGCTGCTGCCAGACAGCAGCTATGGTATCGCTTAATTGCTCGTCTGTAGCTCCGTTCCGCAGCATCGTCTTCACGTCAAAGCCAGCCGAAGCAAACAGACAGGTATAGAGCTGCCCATCAGACGACAGACGTGCCCGGGTACAAGAGGAGCAGAAGGAGGCTGACACTGACGGGATAAAGCCGATCTCTCCTTCACCATCAGCATACCTGTAGCGATTGGCTACCTCTCCAAAATACGCTGGCTCAACCGGAACGAGGTCATAGACAGCACTGAGCTGGTCCAGCATTTGCTGCTTGGTGACCACGCTGTCCATACTCCAGCCGTTGTCATTGCCGACATCCATGAATTCAATCAGCCGCAGCGGAACTCCCAAGGCTTTGAAATATGTCGCCATCGGTAGAATCTGAGCATCATTCACTCCCTTTTGCACGACCATGTTCACCTTAATCTCAAAGCCGACCTCTCTTGCAATTTCGATATTTCGCAGAATTACAGCAGGCTCAATGCCACGTCCGTTAATCTGCCCGAACAAGACGGGGTCCAGTGCATCAAGACTAACGTTCAGGCGCCGCAGGCCTGCATTATAGAGTGGCTCTGCCAGTCTGCCCAGCAGAACACCATTAGTCGTCAAGCCCATATCCTCGACTCCTGAAATAGACAACAGATCTGCCACGAGCTCGGGAAGTCCCCCTCGCAGCAGTGGCTCTCCGCCTGTAAGTCGAATCTTGCTCACGCCCAGCGCTACGAACAGCCTAGCTAACCGTACCAGCTCATCGTTGCTCAGCTGCTGCTCTGGCGGGAGAAAGCTGTGCTTAAGACCATATTTCTCTATAGGCATACAATACGTGCAGCGAAAATTGCAGCGGTCCGTCACCGAAATACGCAAATCATGTAAAGGACGCTGCAGACCGTCCCGAAGCCGATGCCTGTCCATGTCCGCTCCCCCTTGATGTCAGCGGCTGGTTGCCGCCTTTAATGTAATATCACTGAATGTACCAACATAACGTACATCCTGCCCAGCTTCATCCTTGACAGAGCTGATCGTCAGCCACTGGAGGTATTCCTCACCATTTTTGCGACGATTCCAGATCTCCCCGTGCCAGGTACCGTGACTACGGATCTCGTTCCACATGCTGCCATAGAATTCGGCATTCTGCCTGCCAGACTTCAGAATACTAGGCTTGGAGCCCAGCACTTCAGACTCGCTATAGCCAGTCAACTGCACAAATGCGGGGTTAACAGCGACGATCTTGCCATCTGCATCTGTGACCAGCATCCCTTGCCCCGTCGAATTGAACACCTCGGATGCCACATGCAGTCGATCCTGATAATGCAGCCACAGGACCAGCAGCAGACTGACTAGTGCTACCTGAGAGAGCAGCATAAAGCCAATAGAGTATTGTCCTGTGATCCCGTGGATCGCAGCAAGCATAATCGGTGGAAAGAAGCCGCCAAGACCACCCATCATGGACACGATTCCGTTCACGATGCCTGCCTGCTTGTCGAAGACCATAGGTACGAGCTTGAAGATGACACCATTGCCTGTGCCTGCACAGACAGCGATAATGATGCAGCCTACTGAATACAGCAGTAGTGAAGGTGAGAATGCCAGCACTAGTGCCGCAATGGTATATACGGCAAAGGTCCCCATCAGCAGGAACAACGGACGATACCGGTCAGCCAGCCAGCCACCAATAGGACGGAACACGGTCGCTACCGCAATGAAGCCTGCGGTGCGCATACCGGCATCTACCTTTCCAAGTTCAAAATTGTTCACCAGAAAGCTTGGAAGATAGACCGTAAAAGCAACAAAAGAACCAAATGTAATAAAGTAAAAGAGCGAGAACATCCACAGCTTCTCATTTTTATATACGCCGCGAATTTGTTCCATTATCGGTGTCTTGATCTTCTTCTCTTGACGATCACCAAAGAAGAAATTCAGCAAAATGAACACGAGCAGTAACCCAAGGTATAGCTTGACTGTGAGTGACCAGCCGACCTGGGAAGCAATGAGCGGCGCAGCGAAGGTGCTGATGGCTGTACCCATGTTACCCACACCGTAGATACCGTTCACCAGACCTAGCTTCTCACGCGGATAGTACTTGGGCAATGAGGTGACACCGACCGAGAAGACAGCTCCGCCTATACCAAGGAATAGACCACCAATGATTAGATCCGTTACCGTGGTAGCCTCACTTAGATAGTAGACAGGGAATAGCAGCAAAATAAAGCTGATTAGAAAGACTAGCCGAGCTCCGATGAGATTGGCATAATAGCCAAGCGGAATGCGAAGCACCGACCCAAGAATGACAGGAATGGCCGTAATCATGGACAGCTGTCCGGCAGGAATGGTAATGTCCTCTGCAATATAAGGCATCAATGAGGAGATAATCACCCATACCATAAAGCCTGTAACCAGATTCATCGTTTGTAGGGGCAGTTGAATTTTTCTGATCAATTCATTCACCTTTTCTTATGTTTAAGTTGGATTTGTCATACTGCTGCCCCTATTGTATGCTCTTCTCCCTTCCCCCATATATAGGGGAGTCCCCTCTCTATCCCAAGGGAATACCCGAAAAAAGAAGCCTCAATTTGTAGGGAACTACGGGTCAGCGCTGCAGCTCTCCTAGTCTCTATTTAAGGTACTGGCATGGTTGTATACATTGTGTGAATTCTTCACGGATTACCTGAATGCCAAAAAGAGCAGCGATTGCCCACGCGGGACATTCGCTGCTCTATGGAATAATGCCAGAATGTAGCTTAGTATTCAATCATACGGTGGCTTGTACCACATCAGATTCTGCTTACAGAGTATCTATGCTTCTAACCGATGCTACTTCTATTTTTATCGTATTTTTATTTGTATTTTCTATTTCTATTTGTTTTTTCTATTTCTGTCTGTATTTGTATCTGTAAATTCCTTATCCAATATATATATCCAATTTCTAAATTGGTATTTCGGATTCTATCATGTGAAGGCTCAGAATTCCAACAGCTTCTTCTTCAGCACATACTCTAGTAGCTCAGGCCGACTCTTCACATTCAACTTTTCCATGATTCGTGCCTTGTGCGCTTCCACTGTCTTGACGGATATAAATACCTTCTCGGCAATCTCTTTATTGCCATAGCCCTTGGCTATCAAGGGCAATAGCTCTAACTCGCGGTTTGAGAGCAGATCGAACGGGTCCTCTGGTCCAGCAGGTGACTTATCCTTATTGAAGAACTCCCTTACGAGGGAAGTAGCCATTTTCGGATGAATATAAGTACCACCTTTGTGAATCGTACGGATTGCCAGTAGTAGCTCCTCATCGGGGGCATTCTTCAGGACGTAGCCTGACGCACCGTTCTTTAATACATGGAAGAGATAATCCTCATCATCATGCATGGTCAGAATAAGGATCTTCGTCTCAGGAAAATCCTCCTTGATCTTCCCCGTAGCAATGAGTCCGCTCTCCCCTGGAGGCATGCTGAGGTCCATAATCAGAATATCCGGCTTGAACTTGGCGGTGATCTGATATGCCTCCAGGCCATCTGCCGCCGTTCCGATGACCTCCATGTCCTCCTGGAAGTTCAGAATCATGGAGAAGCCACTACGCACAATAGCGTGATCATCGGCAATGACAATACGAATCATGCTTCACTCTCCTCATGTCGCTCTCGGGTGGGAATACTTAGCAGTACCCTTGTGCCCAATCCTTCTCTCGACTGTAGGCTAAAGCTCCCACCAGCCAGCTCGGCACGCTCCTGCATGCCATACAGTCCCATTCCTGTGCCGAGTGGATCAGCAGCTGGATTGAACCCAACTCCGCGATCCTCCACAATAAGCTGAAGCAACTCTCCGGAATCCGTAAGCGTAACTTCAACGTTATCCACTTGAGCATACTTCAAGGCATTGAGCAAAGCCTCCTGGCCTACTCGATATATGACCGTCTCGACCTCACTGGGATACCGCTTCTGGGAGATATCCGATGTGAATTGCACCAATAGCCCGTAGCTCTGCTCCAGACGCTTGATATGCGAGCGAAAGGCTGCCTCCAGCCCCAGATCATCCAGCGCAGGAGGACGCAATTCCACCGACAGGTTCCGGATATCATCCAGCAACCGAGTCATGGAGGCTTCCGTCTGCTTCACCTTCTTGAGCAGCTGGTCATCCTCAGTCATATATTTCAGCACTCGCAGATCAACTACAGCACTCATCAGCTCCTGAGCCACGCTATCGTGTAGCTCTCTAGATATACGCCTGCGTTCGTTCTCCTGCGCTTCAATGACATGCTTCATCATCTTGTTCTGATACAGCTTCTCTTGCGTCTGGTACTGGGTCGCTAGGTCACGAAGCATGAACACCCGAATACCTGCTTCCGAATCTATGGTATGAAAAGATGCGGCGTAAGGGACGACTCCTCTACCGCGGGTCTCCAGATAGACCTGAAATGACGGTAGCTCCTCAGACTCTGGCACTTGAAAATAACAATCCAGACAGGTTCGGAATTCCGTATCGCTCATGTACCCCCGACATGTAGAACATAGCGCACGATGCTGACCCTCATACAGACGCTCCTGGACATCGTCGCCCACAATCGCTTCAGCAGCCGGATTCATGGCGAGTGTTCTGCCACTACGATCGAAGAGCAGAATGGCTTCGGTTGTATTTTCGAACAGCTTGGTAATGATTGGGGTGAGGTCTGCTAATTGGGTCGGTGTCGTCACGGGGATACCTCCTCTATGCCATGGATGTTCTGAAATCCGTGCTGAGCCTGTCTTGTCAACTGCTGTAGCATTATTTCTGTCACGCATCTGTCGTCTCTGAATGCTCCCAAGAGCACACCTTCCACGCGTCCTTCTCTCCATAAAGGAACAGCCACCACGCTTCTTAGCTGTTCGGATTGTACAATAGGATAATTGAACAGACTGTCTGCTTCGGCATATTGCTCCATCGACGGAATCAGAAGAGGCTTTCCCGTCTTGAAGACGATTCCGGCGATGCCTTTACCCGACCGCAAGACAATTCTGCGATACCGTTCATTCCGGTTACCGGATACATAGACCCACCGGATTACATAGTGATATTCCGCTGGCTGAACCATCGCAAGCCCCATGAAATCATAGCCACACTGGGCTCGCGCCTCATCAAGCTCCAACTGGAATGCGGACTTGTTATTCATCGCTCATCTCCTGTGAAAACGGGAAAAGAAGGCTGTGCCTTCTCCCTAGCTTGATTTATGTCTCCTATACAGGATATAACTTCTGCCTACATAATTCAACGGTACGCTCCATACATGCACAAGGCGTGTAAACGGCCAGAAGGCCAGAATACCGAAGCCCATGAGCACGTGCAACTTAAAGGATAAAGGTACATCCGTCATCAAGGATGCATCTGGCTGCAAGTAGAATAGCCCACGGAACCAGATCGAGATCGTCTCCCTATAGTCAAATTCAGGCTGTACTGCGTTCGTAACAAGCGTAGCAAACATTCCCATACATACAATCGTCAGTAGCATAACATTTACAGCCATATCGGAAGCTGAGCTCAGGCGCCGAACATTGCGTACAGTGAAGCGTCGAGCAGTTAGCAGCAGCATTCCCAGCAGCGTGATGGCACCGAACAATCCCCCAATATATACGGCTCCGATATGATACATATGGTCATTGACACCCAGTGCGTGCATCCAAGATTTTGGAATACCAAGACCGGCTACGTGACCAAAGAATACTGGAATGATTCCGATGTGGAACAGCATGCTACCCGCTCTTAGATGCTTTTTCTCAATAAATTCGCTGGATTTAGCCGTCCAATTGAACTGATCCTGCCGATAACGATAGATGTGACCAATTACAAATACGGCCAGACAGAGATAAGGGAAAATTACCCATAATAACTGATTCAACATGGTCATTGTGCAGAAGCCTCCTGTCGAGTACACGCCTTGAGCGTCTCCCGCAGCCCCTTGATCAAGGAAGCATATGGGCTATCTTGTTTAACCAGCTCCTGATGCATGGTATACGTCCCATCCTCTATAATGGCTAGCGGCATACGGAAATTGTCTGCTGCATTCGCATCTCCTCGCCAATCGGCCGCATAAAAGAATTCGCACATGAGCGGCAGGAAATCCGGCAGCTCTTCATCAGGCATTTCCAGTCCGAACATTTCGTATAGCATCTTGAGCTTAGCCAGCATCTGCCCGCGCTCTTTGCCGTCCTCATAATGAGAATAGGTCATGTACAATGTGCATTTCTTATCAAAATCAAAGGTCTCTGAGTAGTGCTCCCTTACTTCATCCAGACTCAATTGACGTATGCGTGCTGCATAGGCCCTGATATGGTCAGCAGCGGGGTGATCCGCTGCTACCGCCTCCTCCGGCAGGTCACCGAGAAAGTCTTGTGCCTCCGGGTACATCAGTTGTCTGGAGAAAAAAGCGAGCACAGGCTTGTATTGATACAACAAATCAAGATCAATCACGCCAAATCCCTCCAAAGAAGTTCTCGTCGAATACGCCTTTCTCCGGCTCCTTCGGCGCTGTCTGTGCTTGGAACAGGCCTGCCGCACCGATGCTGCAACCTGTGCATCCGCCACAGTCCGTGCTACTGGAAGCTGTGCCTCCCATAACGGAATTGAAGCCTGTAGACCCCTGATCACGATAAGGGTCCTCCACATACTGCTCACGGTGAGAAGTAGGGATCACGAAGCGATCCTCGTACTTGGCAATCGCCAGCAAGCGATACATCCGCTCAGTCTGACCTGCAGTCAGGCCGACACGAGTCAGACGCTCCACATCGTAATCAGCACCCGTGTTCAATGCTCTCATATAAGATCGCATCATCGCCATCCGTTGCAGTGCTCCCTTCACCGGCTCGACATCCCCAGCGGTCAGCATGTTAGCCAGGTACTGGATCGGTGTCCGCATCTCGTCAATCGCCGGGAAGATGAGGTCTGGATTCGCGATCGAATCCTTACCCTCGAAATAGTTCATGATCGGGCTCAGCGGCGGTACATACCAGACCATAGGCATGGTGCGGTACTCTGGATGAAGCGGGAAGGCCAGTCGATGCTCAATCGCTAGCTGATAGACTGGCGAGTTCTGCGCTGCTTCAATCCAGTCCTCGGAGATGCCGTCTTTACGAGCCTGAGCGATGACCTCAGGATCATTCGGGTTCAAGAACAGATCACATTGTGCTTCATACAGGTCTTTCTCGTCTTCCATGGAGGCAGCTTCCAGTACACGGTCAGCATCGTAGAGCAGTACACCCAGATAACGAATCCGTCCAGTACATGTCTCGGAGCAGACCGTTGGCAGTCCAGCTTCAATTCTTGGGAAGCAGAATGTACATTTTTCGGCTTTATTTGTCTTCCAGTTGAAGTACACTTTCTTGTATGGGCACCCTGTCATGCAATAGCGCCAGCCGCGGCATGCTTCCTGATCCACCAGAACAATGCCGTCCTCATCCCGTTTATACATCGCTCCTGAAGGGCAGGAGGCTACACAACTCGGATTCAGGCAGTGCTCACACAGTCGAGGTAGATACATCATGAAGGATTGCTCGAAGTTCATTCGAATCTCTTCTTCAATCTTCTGGATGTTCGGGTCCAGCGGGCCCGTCACATGGGCACCAGCCAGATCATCCTCCCAGTTCGGTCCCCACTCCAGGTTCATCTTGTCGCCAGATATGGTGGAATGCGGTCTTGCTGTAGGAAAATGCTTCTGTTCCTTCGCATTGGTCAAGTGCTCATAATTGTATGTCCATGGCTCATAGTAGTCTTTCATCTCAGGCATATCCGGATTGTGGAAGATTTTACCGAGAGCGATCTTAGACAGCTTACTGCCCGACTTGAGCTCCAGCTTGCCTTTGCGCAGCTGCCAGCCCCCTTTATAGACCTCCTGATCCTCCCAGCGCTTCGGATAGCCGATACCAGGCTTGGTCTCTACATTGTTGAACCAGATGTACTCCGCGCCTTCACGGTTCGTCCAGGTCGTCTTGCAGGTAACACTGCACGTATGGCAGCCGATGCATTTATCCAGATTCAGGACCATGCCGATTTGTGCTTTAATCTTCAAGCCAGTTGACCTCCTTCATTTTGCGGACCGCTACATATACATCCCGTTGGTTACCGATCGGGCCGTAATAGTTGAATCCATAGCTGAGTTGTGCGTATCCACCTACCATTTGCGTAGGCTTGAGATGAATCCGGGTTGGTGCATTGTGGCTACCACCACGTGTTTCTGTAATCTCGGAGCCCGGCACATTGATGTGCTTATCCTGGGCATGGTACATGAACATCGTACCGCGCGGCATCCGTGGACTGACTACCGCACGAGCCGTTACTACCCCGTTACGGTTATATACTTCGAGCCAATCATTGTCTGCAATCTGATGCTCGGCAGCATCCTCATCGCTGATCCAGACAGTTGGACCTCCACGGAACAGCGTAAGCATATGCTGGTTATCCTGATAGGTGGAGTGAATATTCCATTTCCCGTGCGGTGTCAGATAACGAAGCACCAGCGTATCCTGTCCACCTTTGACCTCGCGATCTCGTGTACCGAATACCATTGGCGGCAATGTTGGCTTGAACACAGGCAACGACTCACCATATTGCAAGAAAATCTCATGATCTATATAGAAGTGCTGTCTTCCCGTCAATGTTCGGAAAGGAACGAGCCGTTCAATGTTGGTCGTGAATGGCGAATACCGACGTCCCGACTTGTTGGAGCCTGTGAACACAGGCGTTGGTATAACCTCTCGCGGCTGAGCCGTGATTCCTTGGAACGTAATCTTCTCCGCAGCCCGGTCAGCCGAAATATCGCGCAGTGGCACACCATGTTCCTTCTCGGCTTCAATATAAGCCTTCTGTGATACTCGACCATTCGTTGCTGAAGACAGATGCAGGATAGCATCAGCTACTTGACGAGCGTTACGGATACGAGGAAGTCCGTTCTTGATGGAGTCGTCTGAATATACTCCGTTAAGCTGCTTCAATTCCTCGTATTCATCAGCCACCGAGAAGCTTACTCCATGTGCTCCAGCCTTGCCTGTCGTCAGCTTCGGACCGAGGGATATGAATTTGTCATAGACCCGGGTGTAGTCGCGCTCTACAATGCTGAAGTTCGGCATTGTGCGTCCTACTACCGCTTCAGTCTCACCTTTGGCCCAATCCTTCACAAGTCCCATTGGCTGCGAGATTTCACTAATCGAATCATGGCCCAGCGGTGTTGTGACCACATCCTTGTATACACCTGGCAGAGAGGTCTTCGCCATCTCTGAGAATACCTCAGCCAGACGACGATAGATATCCCAGTCCGACTTGGATTCCCACAGCGGATTAATCGCCGGGTTAAATGGATGCACGAATGGATGCATATCCGTCGAGGACAGATCCGTCTTCTCATACCATGTAGCTGCTGGCAGAACGATGTCCGCATACAGCGGAGTTGCTGTCATCCGGAAGTCAAGAGCTACCATAAGGTCGAGCTTTCCTTCCACATCCTCACGCCACACAATCTCCTCTGGCTTCTCCTCTTCATTCGGGCGTGCCAGCAGGGCATCAGATGCACCGAGCAGATGCTTCAGGAAGTATTCCTGTCCCTTGGCGGAGCTGGAGATCAGATTAGAACGCCACACGAAGAGTGAGCGCGGGAAGTTCTCTGGTGCACCAGGGTCTTCCACTGCAAAGCGAGTTCGACGTGAGCGCACTTCCTCTGCTGCATAATCCACAATGTCCTGATCCGTTTTGGCACCTTGCTTCGCAGCTTCCTCAGCGAACAGCAGGCTGTTCTTATTGAATTGAGGGTAGGAAGGCAGCCAACCAAGTCGCGCCGCAAGCACGTTGTAGTCAGCAGGGTGATTATATGTGAGCTCGCCTCCAGTAGGCGATTTTAATGAATCCGTTCCACTTTCCTCATACCGCCATTGCTCTGTAGCAAAATAGTAGAAGGAGGTTGCGTTCTGCAAGCGTGGTGGAGCCTGCCAATCTCTCGCAAAGGCAATCGTAGACCAGCCTTCAATCGGACGTAATTTCTCCTGACCGACATAATGCGCCCAGCCGCCGCCGTTCACACCCTGCGAGGCAGTCAGTACCACCAGGTTCAGTACGGAACGATAAATGGTATCGCTGTTGAACCAGTGATTAATACCAGCTCCCATGATGATCATGGAACGACCTGAGGTATCCAGAGAATTTTGAGCGAATTCACGAGCAATCTGTACGACTACAGATGCCTTCACACTGGTGATTTTTTCTTGCCAAGCCGGTGTGTAATGACTCGTAGCATCATCATAGCCCTTCGCATTCGTCTCATGAGGAATACGTTCTACACCATATTGGCTCATCATCAGGTCATAGACTGTAGCTACATAACGCTCGGTTCCATCCGCTAGTTGGATACGGCGTGCAGGAATGACTCTTCTGAACGTGCCATTACCCTGATTATCAAAATACGGGAATACGATATCCTCCCAGGTCTCACCGTGTCCGGCTACTGTCAGTGCTGGCTTCACAGGAGTGCCATCCTCCCGCTCCAGAATGAGATTCCACGCCTTCCCTGGTTCCCAGCGCTGTCCCATAGTTCCATTAGGGACCATGACTTCTCCGATATGCTCGTCATAAATGACTGGCTTCCAATCCGCATGAGGAGACGTTTCTCCCAGATCACTTGCCCGTAAGAAGCGGCCACCTTTCCATGCATCCTCGTGGGTGTCTAGCAAGATCAGGAACGGCATATCTGTGAATTGTTTGGCGTAATCAAGGAAGAAGGGTTCCTGGCGTTCCTTGTAAAATTCATTCAAAATCACATGTGTCATCGCTTGGGCCACGGCTGCGTCCGTACCTGGATGCGGTGCCAGCCAATTATCTGCGAACTTCACATTCTCAGCTTGGTCAGGCGCGATGGATACAACCTTCGTCCCCTTGTACCGTACCTCAGTCATGAAATGGGCATCTGGCGTACGAGTCAGAGGCACATTGGAGCCCCACATAATCAGGTAACCGGCATTGTACCAGTCCGAGGACTCTGGTACATCCGTCTGCTCGCCCCAGATTTGCGGAGATGCAGGTGGTAGATCCGCATACCAGTCATAGAAGCTAAGCATTTCTCCACCCAGAAGCGAGATAAAGCGTGCACCGGAAGCATAGCTGATCATGGACATGGCTGGAATAGGTGTGAAGCCTGCAATACGGTCAGGTCCATAGGTTCGAATGGTATAAATTAATTGTGCGGCAATAAGCTGCAGGGCGTCGTCCCATTGGACCCGAATGTGCCCGCCTTTACCTCTTGCCTTTTTATATATTTGAGCTTGCTCGGGATTCTCTACAATGCTGGCCCATGCCTCTACAGGGTTACTATGCTTGGAGAGCGCATTTTGCCATAGTCGCCACAGCTTCCCACGCATATAGGGGAATTTCACCCGTAGCGGACTATATTCATACCAGGAGAACGAGGCTCCGCGTGGGCATCCACGAGGCTCAAATTCTGGCATATCCGGTCCACAGGAGGGATAATCAATCTGTTGATTCTCCCAAGTAATGATTCCGTTCTTGACGAATACCTTCCAGCTACAGGAGCCGGTACAGTTGACTCCATGTGTGGTGCGGACGACCTTATCATGAGACCAGCGCTGACGATAGACGTTCTCCCACGCTCTGTCTTTCTCTTCAAGAATGGACCAGTTGTCGGAATAACCTTCGATCGGTCTGAAGAAGTTCAGTTTTCCTTTTCTTTTCATCGGGAAGGACGCTCCTTTGGGCAAAAATGATGAAGTAATATAAGATAGAAGCAATAAAATAGAAGCAAAACGCACTTTCAACTGCAAGCCATATCTTGCAGCAGGTGAATACCTTCATTATGCGTGAGCGTAGCCTCTGTTCCCATTAGGGAATATCCTATTGCCAGCAGGGAATTCCCTCATTGTGGTCAAAATCTGTTGAATATGCTCGACTAAGGGTATGGATTCTTCAAAACGACAAAATACTATGAAACACAAAAACTCCACACCATGTGTAAGAGTAGGTGCGGAGTCTTATTATTTTCACTATAGAGTATACTAAATGCTATCATAGCGGGTAGAACAACACTACGGCGGCAAGCATCATCAGAGTGAAGCACAGTTCTGTAACTCCCGTCATCTTGACGGACAGGCCACGTTTAGGGAACACAGCAGCCCTAATGAGCAGCAGTAGTGCTGGAATGGCCAGCAATGGCGTAATCCAGGCCACACCTAGTATGAACAAGGCATGATATAGCAGTGATACTTTATAGTAGCTAGGGTTATTTTTCTCACGGATCATCGTCTTGACATAGAGCGCAGTACCTACGAAATAACCTGCAGCGACAACGAATAACTCATTCGCCGTATGCCACTCCACGATTCCACCCAGATAAGCTACTGGATAAATGAAGGAGCAGAACATCAGAATGGCAATGATATCGTTCAGCAGCGCCCGCTCATTCTTCGTCTTGGCAAAATAAATATTGGGTATAAAAAACAGCATCAACATCGCGCCGTAGCCGATCAATCTCCATTCATGCCATAGCAAGATGACCGCTAGCGGTAGTATGGCCAAGCTATAGACTAGGACAGGGCCTGCATAGCGTTGACGCTTGCCCGTCTTCACCCACTGCAGAACTGGATAGCTGCACAGATAGACGATCACCCAGCATATCAGTAAGGGAATATGTACAAGTCTCACATTGGAGACGTACAGTCCCAGCAGAAAAGGCAGAAATAGCATCGCCCACGCTCCGTGCTGCTTGGGAAGATAACGATTCATCGGTATCCCCTTTCGTGTGGTTAATTATACATTTTGTGCATATTTAGGACTTGGGATATGGCTTAATACGACATATAAGCTAGCAGGCTTGTCCCCTGTATTGCGGAACAGAAAATTCTCCCCCCCTGACAGCTGCAGTGCATCTCCTTTACCGACTTCTACAGCTACATCATCAGCTACAACCTGACCTTCACCCTCCAGAACGAGAATGCTGACCTCCGCCCCAGGATGTCGATGCGCAGGAAGCTCCTGTCCAGGCAAGAAATTGAGTACAAAGACGAGCTGATCTCCTTGATGCAGTACTCTTTTGGTAAAGCGGTCCTCCCGATACTCTAATACATCAGCAAGTGCTGTTTTGTTCATCACGATAACCTCCAAGTCATAGGATTGTACAAACCGAGTATATCGAGAGAAGGTGCTGGTTTTTGTGATTTCAATCACATTTGACAATGCATTAAGTCGGCTAGCCGAAAAAACTATGCTATGTATTCCAGTGGTTATAATCTGTCCAAATAAATCATGAACAAAGAACGAAGCGGCCTAGATCAAGCAGGCCGCTTCGTGAAGAGATGATGCTATTTAGATCCGATGATGCATTCTAGCTCCCGTTAAGGTCCGTTCTTATTTCTTAGTCCAGTGCATCATTTCACGCAATTGTCCGCCTACGACTTCAAGCGGGTGGTTCGCTTCGTTACGGCGAGTAGCTGTCAGGAAAGCACGACCGGATTGATTTTCAAGGATGAAGTCACGTGCAAATTTACCCTGTTGGATATCGGAGAGCACTTCTTTCATCGCTTTCTTCGTATCTTCAGTTACTACGCGAGGACCAGTTACATAGTCACCGTACTCTGCAGTATTACTGATGGAATCACGCATTCCAGCCAGACCACCTTCATACATCAGGTCTACAATCAGCTTCAGCTCATGCAGACACTCGAAGTATGCCATTTCTGGAGCGTAGCCAGCTTCAGTCAGCGTTTCGAATCCGGCTTTAACCAGAGCACTCACGCCACCGCACAGTACAGCTTGCTCACCGAACAGATCCGTCTCTGTTTCTTCACGGAAGGAAGTCTCGATAACCCCTGCACGTGTACAGCCGATACCTTTAGCATAAGCAAGACCCAGTTCTTTAGCAGTGCCTGTAGCATCCTGCTCAATTGCGATCAGACCCGGTACGCCGAAGCCTTCAACATAAGTACGACGAACCATATGACCTGGGGATTTAGGAGCAACGAGCAACACGTCGCTGTCTTTAGGTGCTACGATTTGACCAAAGTGTACGTTGAAGCCGTGGGAGAACATGAGCGCAGCGCCTTTTTTCAGGTTAGGCTCAATTTCGTTTTTGTATACGGACGCTTGAGTCTCATCCGGCATAAGGATTTGTACTACATCTGCTTTGCTAGTAGCGTCTGCAACAGACAATACTTCAAAGCCATCGTTCTTCGCTGCTTCAAAGGACTTCCCTTCACGCAGGCCGATGACAACGTTCAGACCGCTGTCTCGCAGATTTTGCGCCTGTGCATGGCCTTGGCTACCGTAACCGATGACGGCAATTGTTTTTCCTTTAAGTACGCTAAGCTCTGCATCTTTTTCATAATACGTTGTCACTGGCATGATTTAATTCCTCCTTATATTTGGGAACCCTTCATAATGAGCGGGTGCTCTGGAAGCTCAGCTGAATGACATTAGAATCACGTTCAGCTTCCCGAGCCCCCGCTCATTACGGGGTCAATCTTACTTGTTTAATCTTCGACTTTTTAGTCATTTAGCTATTTAATACTGCACTGCTCTTTAAGCGTTGATTCGCTAAAGCTGCACTGTCCCAAACGGCTACAGATTGCCGCGAACCATAGCGGTGACACCTGTTCTGGACAGCTCACGAATTCCGTAAGGCTTCACCAGTTCAATCATAGCATCAATCTTGCTGGTATCTCCAACTACCTGAACCGTTAGGCTTGAGCTTCCAATATCAACAACTGATGCTCTGAAGGTGTCGACGACACCCATAATCTCAGGACGCTGCGGCGGTTCTGCCTTTACCTTGATCAGGGCCAGCTCTCTGGCCACCATTGGCTTGGAGCTAAGATCAATAACCTTGATGACATCAATCAGCTTATACAGCTGCTTCTCAATCTGCTCCAGTGTATGCTCATCCCCTGGTGTGACGATGACCATTCTGGAAAGACCCGCTTCCTCCGACTGACCTACCGTAATACTCTCAATGTTAAACCCGCGGCGTCCGAACAATCCCGCGACACGCTGCAGAACACCGGGCTGGTCGTTCACCAGCACTGCAATCGTATGCTTCATCATGCTACTCGTCCCCCATCAGCATTTGATCAATCGCCGACCCTTGCGTCACCATTGGATATACGTTCTCTTCCTTGCTAACGACGAAATCAATCAGAACCGGGCCTGGTGTATTCATAGCCTCTTGCCATGCTTGTTCTGCTTCAGCCTTCGTCGTCGCACGCAATCCTTTCACGCCATAAGCTTCAGCCAGCTTCACAAAATCCGGACTGCCTGCCAGGTCGATGTGACTATAGCGATTATCATAGATCAATTCCTGCCATTGCCTTACCATGCCCAGCACCTGATTGTTAATAACGACAATCTTGACCGGAATGTTGTTGATCGCACAGATTGCGAGTTCCTGAGAACACATCTGCATCCCACCATCACCGTTAATGGAGATGACGAGTCTGTCTGGATGTGCCATTTGAGCACCGATCGCTGACGGGAAGCCGAAGCCCATCGTTCCGAGCCCACCTGAGGTCACCCATGATCGTGGCTGATTGAATTTGTAGTACTGGGCAGCCCACATCTGATGTTGACCTACGTCAGTAGTGACGATGGCTTCGCCCTTCGTTGTATCGTTCAGCAGTTCGATGACCCATTGCGGCTTAAGGACCTCATCAGAATCCTTGTATGCAAATGGCTTCGCCTGCTTCCATTCCTGGATTTGCTTACGCCATGCGTCTGCCTTGTCCGCCCGCTTCACTTCCTCGTTTGCTTGCGCCAATACAGTCTTCACATCTCCCACAATCGGGATGTCTGTCGGTACATTCTTACCGATCTCTGCCGGATCAATATCGATATGAACAATCTTGGCATGTGGTGCGAATTCGGATAGCTTACCTGTCACACGGTCATCGAAGCGTGCCCCGATGTTAATGAGCAAATCCGCCTTCTGAATCGCATTGTTCGAAGTGTAAGTACCATGCATGCCCGGCATGCCTGTCCACAGCTCATGTCCACTTGGAAATCCGCCCAAGCCAAGCAATGTCGTGGTAATCGGAATTTGTGTCTTATTCACGAATTCGTACAGTTCCTCATGTGCACCCGAGTAGACTACTCCACCACCTGCAAGGATGAATGGGCGTTCTGCTTCGCCGATTGCCTGAACCAGTTTATCCAATTGCAGCTTATTAGGCGTAACCTTCGGATTGTAGCCTCTCATGGCTACTGGCTCAGTCTGTGGTACGAAGAGTGTCTTCGCTGCGGATACATCCTTCGGAATGTCTATTAGCACCGGTCCCTTACGTCCGGAATTCGCAATATGGAAAGCTTCGTGAATGACCTTGGACAGATCAGCCACATCACGAACCAAGTAGCTGTGCTTCGTAATTGGCATCGTAATGCCCGTAATGTCTGCTTCCTGGAAGGCATCTGTTCCGATCAGGGATGACATGACATTACCTGTAATGACCACCATTGGAACAGAATCCATATACGCAGTGGCAATCCCTGTCACCAGATTCGTGGCTCCTGGCCCTGAGGTTGCAATACATACCCCGACCTTGCCGCTTGCACGTGCATAGCCGTCAGCCGCATGAATGGCTCCTTGCTCGTGCCGTGTAAGTACATGCTTGAAGTCCTCGAATCCGTACATCGCATCATAAATGTAAAGCACCGCGCCTCCGGGATAACCGAATACGCAATCTACACCCTCCAGCAGCAAGCTCCGCAGCAGGATTTCTGAGCCAGTAATGACTTCAGGCCGCATCCATTTCTCACGTAATTCTTCAGTTGACCGCACTTCAGGGATTTGAGCGCTCATGGGTCATCCTCCTTCACAAAGATTACATACATCTTACATACAACAGCAACAAAGAAAACAAAAAAACCTTCCATCCCAGAAAGCAGATTATTCCGCTTTACGAGGGACGAAAGGTTGTTCTTCCGTGGTACCACCCATATTTGTTCGCTACCTCACAGTATCGAACCTTGGCAGGTATAAAAAATCATCGATAAATAGGCCAGGCCTTTTTTATACACTGTCGTCTGTAACGTAGACTGTACGATTCCCCCTAATAAGTACAGCTCTCGCTGAATACCTTTCAGGAAAATAGCTCCGAGGTGAGCTCGTATATAAGGGGTATTGGCGGAACTTGCAGCAACATCATTCCACTCTCTGGACAACAGGGCCCTTAAAACTTCGTCCTCATCATTGCTGATTGCATCTGTAGTTCAATCAAATGTTTAGACACATTATATGACCCCTATGTAGGGATAGTCAATACCTTTCACGTAACAAAAAAATGTTTATTTCGATCTTTTTTGTTCCATTGCCTTTCCTGCCTCGGTGTAAACGTTCTCTAAAAGCCAACTTAGCACTAGTATCCCATTCGTGCATATGATACAGCATAGCCAAGATTCCAGAGCTGATTTGTCCTTCCCAGGTATCGAGGTATCGGCTCTCGACTCGCACGTACAGGAGGATGCTCACATGATCCGACACCGCAAATCTGCCCGAGATGACGCAGCCATTCGGTGGCTGATTGATCAGGAGCTAGTACCATTATCTCACTTGTCTCCTCAGGATATTCAACAAGTTAAGAAGGATCTGCCCCGGAGACTTCGCCGGGGCGTCACCTTTGTTAGCTGTGAGGATCAAGATGCTCAGGCGGTTGGTTTTGTTCACCTTTTCGTGTATGGTACTCTCTTGAACATTGATATGCTGGCCATAGATACCTCCAAGCAAAGAAAGGGGCATGGAAGTAGCTTGCTTCGTGCTGCTGAGCAATATGGCCGTCTCAAACAATGTAGTAAGGCTAAGCTGCTAGTCGATGAGGGTAATCAGCGGGCCATACGCTTTTATTTAAGACATGGGTACCACATTGCTCGCTATATCTCAGCAAGTCGTTGCTATGAGCTGGATAAGCTACTGTAATTTAGAAAAATCCTCCACCATAGGGTCCGTACGGGCCAGGACCATACGAATATGGCACAGGTTTGGGCGTATCGCAGCCATCTCCACAGCCTGGATACCCACCACCTGGGTAACCTCCGCCTGGATAGCCACCATAGACATAAGGTGCAGTTCCAATTGCCAAGAGATCGAATAATACCAGCGGGATGATTGCTTTCGTGTGCACTTTTTTACCTTTGTTTCTCTGCAGGATCAGCTTGTTCCCGGAGATACGCAGTAGCTTGCCTGTTACACGCGATCCGTCTTTTTTCATAGCAACAATCTGCTTACCTACCAGTTGCTTCGCTTGTGTTCTGGTCACAGATGATTTCAATGCTAGAACCTCCTTCCCCATGCAGGGACAATGTTGCGATTGGTTGTACCAACCTGCATAACTCACATTATTCAACGGTGGAACTATCGGATTGTTCGTCTGTCCCATGCAGCAGAGATTAGGTGAACGAAGAGCCTCCCAGCAACAAAAAAACAGCAACCCTCCACTATGGAGAATTGCTGTTCGCCTGAATATTTTTTTCTTTTATCGTTTGCCCGGATCATAAGGCTGTCCAAGTGCCGCAGGCGCATGTGAGCGTCCTACAGCTGCTACCAGCACAATTATTGTGAGCAAATAAGGCATCATATAGATAATTTCCTGGGGAATACTCTTGGACCAATCGAACAAGGTTACATAGTTACGAATGGCCTGGGAGAACCCGAAGAACACAGCGGCCCAGAAAGCTCCGACAGGGTTCCATTTCCCGAAGATCATGGCAGCAATTGCGATAAAGCCCTGACCTGAAATCGTATTGTGAGAGAACGTATTGGTCGTCGTCAATGTAATCGTAGCACCACCGATCCCAGCGAGCGCACCACTGATCATTACACCCAGGTAGCGCAGACGATTAACCTTGACCCCAACCGTATCCGCTGCACTTGGATGCTCACCGACAGCGCGTAGACGAAGACCAAAAGGCGTCTTGTTCAGCACATAGTAGCTTGCGAATACCAGAATTACGGCTAAGTAGGTTGTCGGATAAGCGTTGAAGAAGACACTTCCGATGAATGGAATGTTCGTCAACCCATCAATATTCAGCTTGGCGAAGCCTTGCACCAAGTCGGTCTCACCTGAGCCGTTAAAGAGCAGCTTCACAAGATATAGTGTGCTTCCTGCTGCCAGGAAGTTAATAACGATACCACTGATAATCTGATCTGCCTTGAAGGTGATGGACGCAACAGCGTGAATCAGGGATACGATAATCCCGAAGACAGCAGCGGCCAGTACTCCTACGCAGGCGGCAGCAAAGCCACTCAGTCCAGCAGACTCGGCATAGTAAGCCCCAATGCCTGCGGCAAAGGCGCCGAATACCATTAGACCCTCGATCCCCAGATTGGTGACACCAGAACGTTCTGAGAAGATGCCGCCGAGTGAGGCGAATATGAGCGCTGTAGCAAACACAAGCGTCGTATTGATGATCTGACCCAAGGTTACTAAATCCATATTACAACACCTTCTCTTTCTTGCGCTTCATGTAGAACGGCTTCAGGACCCAACGTACGATCCCTTGTGCCGCAATGAAGAAGATAATGGACCCGATTACGATACGTGTAATCTCTGGCGGTACATCTGCTGTAAAGCTCATCCCTGCAGAGCCATACGTCAATGTACCGAAGAGTACCGAGCCCAGCAAAATGCCGAATGGATTATTCATTCCAATAAGAGCCACGGCGATGCCGTCAAAGCCCGTTCCTGGTGAACCAGCCATAACAGATTGATAATGGAACACGCCGAGCACCTCGAAGGCACCAGCAAGTCCAGCAAAGGTTCCACTGATGAACATCGCCTTCACCACATTGCGATTCACATTCATCCCTGCATAGCGTGACGCATCCTGGTTAAAGCCTACTGCACGTAGCTCGAAGCCTTGCTTTGTCTTCCAGAGGAAAATATAGAAGAAGATCGCAGCCAATACAGCTATCAATGTACCCCAGTGAACACGTGCATTCCCCATCATTTGCGACAACCAATCAATAGAGATCGAAGCGGACGGCTCAATATCGAGCGATCTGTTCTGTCCTGACATCAGCATGGTGCGGTTCACTACAAGGTTCGCAGTAAATAATCCGATCCAGTTCAACATGATACAGGTAATAACCTCGTTAACGCCTCGTGTTGATTTGAGGATACCGGCAATAGAAGCCCACAGACCACCAAATACCGCACCAGCGATGATAGCCAGAGGCGCATGAATGAACGGTGGCAAGCCCTTAAACTGAATGGCGACTACGGAAGCTGCCGTCATGCCGATCAGGAACTGTCCCTCACCACCGATATTGAACAAGCCTGCACGCGCAGCAAAAGCGAACGCCAGCCCCGTCATAATAAGCGGCGTCATCTCACGAATCGCTTCTCCGAAATTGTACGAATCTCCGTACACGCGCGTGAATAATGCCCCATAGGCCGTAATTGGATTATAACCACCGACCATCATGACAAGAGCTCCCAATATAAAGCCCATAATAATGGCAACTATGACGAGGATAAAGGAATCCTTCGTAAAAAATTTAAGAATGTTAGCCATGCTCCGCACCTCTCTTCGCCGTGCTGCCTGCCATCATCATACCAAGCTCTTGGTCATTGGTATGCTCCGGAAGCACTTCACCTACAATATGACCTTCATAAATGACTGCGATGCGGTCCGACACATTCATAATTTCATCCAATTCAAAAGAAATCAACAGAACAGCCTTACCCTGATCACGCTGTGCAATAAGCTGCTGCTGCACGAACTCGATGGCTCCTACGTCAAGTCCGCGTGTAGGCTGGGCAGCAATCAGTACATCAGGATTCTTGTCAATCTCCCGCGCAATGATAGCTTTCTGCTGGTTACCACCAGACAAGGAGCGTGCTTTGGTACTAATACTTGGTGTACGCACGTCAAACCGCTCAATCAGACGCTTCGCTTGGGCATAGATCGCCTCGAAATTCAAGAAGCCCTTATTGTTGTAGGGCTTCTGGTAATACGTCTCCAGAACCATGTTCTCGCTCATATCAAAATCGAGCACCAGACCATGCTTATGACGATCCTCAGGAATGTGGGCAACTCCTGCCTCAGAGATATGACGCGGGGACTGATTCGTGATTTCCTTGCCCAGAAGCATTACATTCCCGCTATCTACCTTACGCAGTCCTGTCAAAGCCTCAATCAGTTCACTCTGCCCGTTGCCATCGACGCCAGCAATCCCTAGAATTTCACCAGCCTTCACCTGCAGGCTAAGCTTGTCCAGCACAGAGATGCCATCTTTATTCTTGGAGACCAGATCCTTGATGTCCATAACGACTTGACCCGGCTCGGCCGCTTTCTTGTCTACCTTGAAGGAGACACGACGTCCCACCATTTTTTCGGCAAGCTCATTCGGAGAGGTCTCCGAAGTGGTAACTGTATCAATAACCTTCCCGCGGCGAATAATCGTCACCGTATCGGAAATGTGCATAATTTCCTTCAGCTTGTGCGTGATTAGAATGATGGACTTGCCTTCAGCTACGAGGCGCTTCATAATGTCCATCAGCTCGCTGATTTCTTGAGGTGTCAGAACGGCTGTAGGCTCATCAAATATGAGAATGTCCGCTCCACGGTACAATGTCTTGATAATTTCTACCCGCTGTTGCATACCTACTGAAATATCCTGAATCTTGGCATTCGGGTCCACACTAAGTCCATATTGCTCAGACAATCTGCGCACCTCGGCAGCAGCTTGCTTGTAGTCAATATTGACCCCCTTGCGCGGCTCCGAGCCAAGAATTATATTCTCGGTTACGGTGAATGGCTGTACAAGCTTGAAATGCTGGTGCACCATACCAATGCCCAATTCAATAGCCTTATTGGGCGTATCAATGGTTACCGTTTTGCCATTCATTTCGATCGTGCCTTCTTCCGGCTGATACAAGCCGAATAGAATGTTCATCAGCGTAGACTTACCCGCTCCATTCTCTCCAAGCAGTGCATGAATCTCACCTTTAAACAGCTTCAAGCTAATGGAGTCGTTGGCAACGATGCCGGGGAATCGCTTTGTAATTTGCTTTAACTCAACGACTGGAGTCGCTGCATCCATGAGATCACCCTTACATTAAGATTGTTGGCTTGAATATTTACATGCTGTAGACGTAAGAACAAGGCTAGTCTTGGGAACCAGCCTTGTCATTTTACAATCCTGTTGTACCTTTTCCTTGTTCTGATCGAACTCAGTTATTATTCAGCAGGAACCGTAATTTCACCATTTACGATCTTTTGTTTGTACTCCTCAACTTTATCCAGTACATCCTGGCTGAGGTTCTTGTTAGTCTCAGGAAGACCTACACCGTTCTCCTTCAGCGTCAGTGTCTCGATGCCGCCTTTGAACGTACCATCAACAACTTCTTGAGATACTCTCTTCACCGCTTCATCTACACGCTTGATCATGGAAGTCAGTGTAACTTCGTCACCGAATTCAAGAGATTGGTCTTTATCAACACCAATAACCCATACTTGTTGTCCTGCTTTCACACGGGACAGAGCTTCATTGAACACCCCGTTACCTGTAGCGCCAGCTGCGTGGAAGATAATATCTGCGCCATCATTGTACAATGTTGCAGCAGCAGCTTTACCTTGGTCAGGCTTGTCAAAAGCACCTGTGTAGTTCGAGATCAGCTTAGCATCTGGATTGGCAGCCTCGATACCCGCTTTGAAGCCAATTTCAAAACGCTTGATCAGTGGGCTGTCTTGTCCACCTACGAAACCAATTTTGTTTGTTTTTGTTGTCAGACCAGCAACAACACCTACGAGGAAGGAACCTTCATTCTCAGCAAAAGTCACTGATTTAACATTAGGAAGATCTACAACGCTATCGATGATACCCAAGTTACTGTCCGGGTTCTCTTTAGCAGCTTTCTCGATGGCGTTAGCCAGGTTGAAGCCGATACCCCAAGTCAGAGCGTAACCATCCTTAATGAACTGGTTCAGGTTCGGATCATAGTCCTGGTCGTTTTTACTTTGCAAGTATTTAACGGTTGCACCGCCTTCTGCTTGAACAGCCTCAAGAGCTTCCCATGCAGATTGGTTAAAGGATTTGTCGTTTACCCCACCAACGTCAGTTACCATACCGATCTTCAATTCGGATTTTGGAGCTTCGCCGCCGGAAGCGTTGCCGCCACCTTCATTGCTTGCGCCTTGACCGTTGTTACCGCAACCAGCCAGAATTACGGAGATAGCCAGAAGCATTACCAAAGACATACTGAATAGTTTCTTCATTCTGAATATGTTCCCCCTTAATGTTAAATCCTTAACTGCCTGACTCACTTTGACATATCCTGTCTATATCTGTTGAGAAAGCTGTTATGGACGCTTACTGTAGAGATTATACAATTAAGCCCGTACAAAATCCAGTTGAAACGTGACCTTTGGTCAATTTTTTTTAAGCACCGCACAATGAAAGCGTTATAATTTGGCGAAAAACAAACAATATTACACGTAATGGAATATTCATTCGTGTTTCAATGATATTTTAACGATTTCCCCGTGTATATTTGTAGTTTTCACTTGAACTTCATTTAACATACCTAAGAACCCTTTTCGCCCTATATGGATATTATTGTAATTAATATTATAGGCACAAGAAAGCCCCCATCGTGAACTCCAAGAACGGTCACGTTACAGAGGCATTTGTTCTTAAGATTAGTAGTCATAGAAAAACCGCCGGAGACCGGCGGCTTATTCGATTGCATGACTTATGCGTTGATTTTTTCTTTTGCTACGCCAGCCAGCGAGTTGAACGCGTTGATATCGTTCACAGCCAGGTCAGCCAGCATTTTGCGGTTCATGTCGATACCAGCCAGCTTCAGACCATGGATCAACTTGCTGTAGGACAGACCGTTCATACGAGCAGCTGCATTGATACGTACGATCCACAGCTTACGGAAGTTACGCTTAGTTTGACGACGGTCACGGTAAGCGTATACCAGGGATTTCATTACCTGCTCATTAGCAGTTTTAAAAATGCGGTGTTTGGAACCAAAATAACCTTTAGCAAGCTTCAATACTTTTTTATGACGACGACGAACAACGAATCCGCCCTTTACTCTAGCCATATTCAAAGACCTCCCAAATAATGTTTATGCTTGTTGTACTTCCAAATAATCCGATACTATTTCAGGTTAGCCAATCCTTGCTTCAGGCGTCTTACATCACCTGGAGCCATAACAGGATTAGTGCCCAATACGCGCTTAGCACGCTTCGATTTGTGGGAAAGCAAGTGGTTCTTGTAAGCTTTGTAACGAGTCACTTTACCGGATCCGGTAATTTTGAAGCGGCCTTTGAGGCTGCTGTGAGTTTTCATTTTAGGCATTGTTACTTCCTCCTCAATTTTCCTTAAGCTTTGGAGCCAATATCATAATCATGCTGCGCCCTTCCAGCTTAGGCTGGCGCTCCACGGTGCAAATGTCTGCAACTTCAACCTTTACGCGTTCCAGAATCCGCTGACCGACATTGGCATGTGCAATCTCACGACCGCGGAAGCGGACAGAGCATTTAACCTTGTCGCCGGCTTTCAGGAATTTCACGACATTGCGGAATTTGGTCTGATAGTCATTTTCCTCAATGTTGGAACGGAACCATACTTCTTTCACATCAACGATTTTCTGGTTTTTACGGGCTTCCTTGTCTTTCTTCTGCTGCTCATAACGGAATTTGCCGTAATCCATAATGCGACATACCGGCGGCTTCGCCTGAGGTGCCACATTTACCAGATCCAAGTTCAGATCAATCGCCATCTGCAGTGCCTCTCGGGTCGGCTTGATGCCGATTTGTTCCCCATTGGCACCAACCAAACGAACTTCACGTACCCGAATCTCATCATTGATCATATGTTCCTTACTAATAACCTTCCACCTCCAGAAACTGAATGGATATAATCAAAAAAAGGGATGCAGGCTCGACAGCCGACATCCCTTCTAAATCACAATTCTTCATGAAGATAAAGCATCTCATAAATGATTGGATGAAGACCAGCCGATAGGATTATCGGTCAGGTGAGAAGTCGACCTTCTACTTGATCAATCCATGCTCAATAGCATACTCGATTATTATATATCATAATCTTGTGCAGAGTCAAGTCTTTTTACAAGAAAAAAATTCGAAGCCATGCGAGCAATTATCCTCAGCATGACTTCGAGCCTTGACTAATCGCCACTGGAAAATGGGACACACTACATCAGCGCCCCAACTGCTTACATAGCGTTGATTAGCCTTGCTTGCTTTGAACCTCTTCCAGTCGTACTACACGGGTATGCTGTGTATGGCTCCATTGCTTGTTGTTCTGCGTGAAGAACGCATAGAACGTAATCGGGTACCAAGAGATCAGATACACCGGGAACAGGAGCAGATACAGATACACCTTTTTGTAGGTCACCTTTTCCAGTGCCATCGCTGTTAAGAAGGTAACGATATTCAAGCCGACAGCAGCTACACCGATCCACAGCGGGAAGTGCTGATAGATATTTGCGATATTTGGTCCTTTGAAAAACACGTTATCCACCCACATTGCTGCCGTCATGAGGAAGGTGAACAAGACGATATACACATTCAGCCCGTAAAGAGCCATATCGAACTTGGTCAGACTCCGTTCTTTAAGCGCCTGCCAGAACAGTGGGAAGAAATAACGACGGGCCACCGTAAAGTGTCCCTGCATCCAGCGCAGTCTTTGTCTCGATGAAGCCTTGAATGTCAGTGGCTTCTCGTCATATACCTTGGCTTCGTAGTTGAATCTCGGATATACGTTACGCTGCGTACAACGCATTGTGAACTCAAGATCCTCTACCAGGCTGGTCGCGCCCCAGCCCATTTCCTTCAGCAGGTTGGTCTCAAAGCACATTCCCGTACCACCAAGGAAATTCGCCATTTTCAAATTACTACGGGACAACTGCCACAGGCGATTGATATACCAGTAGGAAATGCCGTAGGCAGCTGTAATCCAGGAATCCTCAGGATTCTTCGTATCAATGTATCCCTGAATGACACGTGCACCGTCGCACAGGTCATTATTCATTTCCTTCAGGAAGTCAGGATGGGCAAGATTATCAGCATCGAACATAACGATGGCGTCATATTGACGCGGCATCTTCCACAGCTCCTTGAGCATCCATTCTATAGCGTAGCCTTTACCTCTCAGATTCGGGTTCGTACGAACGCAGGCATTCATGCCATGACTACGGACGATGTCCGGAGTGCGATCCGTGCAGTTGTCGCAGATGACGAACACATCGTACAGCTCTTTCGGATAATTCAATTGCTTGAGATTCTCCATGAGAGCCCCAACTACCTGTTCTTCATTGTGTGCCGCTACCAGTACGGCAAAAGTTTTGACTGGCTCCGCATGCTTCTTTTTCTTCGTGCGATACAAGCCAAATAGTGAGAAACCAAACTGATAGACTGCGATTAGCGCAAGCAGAAGCTGCACCGTAATAAATATTGCGTCCAGCATGTTCTCCTAGAACCCCCTTTTTATACCCTTCCAATCATCATGAAACCTGTCTGTCTTTTTCTTTCTCTTGTTTCTGTTTCTTTTTTTATCTTTGTGTTCAAGCTTTCATGACAGGTTGCCCTGTCAAAGACCCCTGTGTTTCATTTTACTGGATGTTGAAGAATGCTGCTGAACCTCCCATCGGAATGCCATCTCGATTTTCCTTGGTTTTCATTCTTTTGTCAAAACCTTTAATTTGCTTCTTATGGCAGAAAAACCGTCTGGAATCTCCGATTATGGGGATGTTAAGCCTTCACTCTTTCAATCGTGCCTGTTATTGCTTATTCTCATCCATTTGCTTACTTTTTATTTCTTTGGTCCCTCCTTCGACAAACTACAGTAGACCCGATGCCTATCTGAAAGAGGATTGGACAAAGTTGGTGCGTGAACAGTTATTTCCGATTTCATTAGTTTATATAACTTAATTCACCTATCTTGAATCACTCGCTGCATGAGTCCCAGGTATGATTCAAGTTTTATTCAAGACGAAGTTATCGAGGAATTTGTTGCCATCCATTATGATTTTGCACGGTTTTAACATTTACCTGCCATTATGTTTCTTGAAAAAGTGCACAATAGAAAATATGATGAATGAGTGCCTAATTATCTCTCCCTAAAAAAGGATAAGGTACAGCAAAAAGGCCCCAGCGAATTTTGTTGAATCAGAGTGCTTCATAGGGAATTTTCCCTTCGTGGCTTAGAAGCGTGTATAATATGTATTCTTGGTATATATTCCATAAGTCCACGATTGGCTAACTTATACGAGTTGCACACCGCTCCATTGGCTAAAAAATGATCTGTGACTCAGCACCAGAAATTATATTATGTAAATGTTGGAGAAAGGGCCTGATAAGCTGGCCATCATTATAAGCTTAAATAAACTGCCGCGTCGCCAAGCGAAGCGGTTGCCGGAGGAAAGCCATGAATCGCTTAGTTATCAAATTGCTCCAATGGGAGCATGGAGTATTCAAGTTCATAAACGGAAGGCTGCACAACCGTTTTCTGAACTTCTGGCTGTACTATCTCACCCACTTGGGGGGAGCTACGTTTACGATTTCTTGTTCCTTATTATTATGGTTCGCTGCACCAGCTCCTTGGGGAAATGTAGCTTTCAAGTCGCTTGTAGCACTGGCCGTCAGCCATATTCCCGTAGCGATTGCCAAAAAGCTGTACCCTAGAGTCAGACCTTACATCAAGCTACCTGGTACAAAAACCTTTCGCAATCCTTTGACCGATCATTCTTTTCCGTCAGGGCATACTACAGCTATCTTTTCAGTAACCGTGCCATTCATGGCGCAGGCCCCGATTCTCATGGTCGTGCTTCTGCCCATTGCCATGATCGTAGGGGTCTCCCGAATCTATCTCGGATTGCATTATCCATCTGATGTACTGGCAGGCGCCACACTCGGCTCCTCCGCTGCGCTGGGTACAGTTGCATTCTGGCCATAAACCTTATATGTTAAGACTGAGTAAATCCTGCAGGAACAGGTGAACAGATGTGACAAAAAAACGTGTCTTGTTGTTATCAGAGGGCTTCGGGGCCGGGCACACGCAGGCTGCCCATGCACTCTCAAGTAGTCTGCGCAGGCTGTCACCACATGTCCAGACCAAGGTAATGGAGCTGGGCACCTTTCTAAATCCCAGGATGGCTCCATGGATCATTACAGCCTATAAGAAAACACTTACCTCTCAGCCTCGTCTGGTCGGCATGGTGTATCGTCATCAGTACAAGAAATCGCTTAATCGGTTAACAACCATGGCTCTTCATCGATTGTTCTATACCCATACAAGAAGCATCATTCGCCAGCTTAGACCTGATATGATTGTATGTACCCACCCCATCCCTAGTGCAGTAATCTCAAGACTGAAGCGGCTGGGATTAAATGTGCCGCTCTGTACAGTCATCACCGACTATGATGCACACGGTACCTGGATCACGCCGGAGGTAGACAAATATTTTGTCTCAACGCCAGAGGTCATGCGCAAGCTTCGCACCAGAGGAGTTCCGTTCATGAAGATACAGGTGACCGGAATCCCCGTACACCCGGACTTCTGGGAGCATCCCAGTCACGAGGAGATTCGGGAACAGTTCGGACTTAAGGCCATCCCTACAGTGCTTGTGATGGGAGGCGGCTGGGGGATGCTGAATGATACGCAGCTTCATGAGTTCATTTCCCGCTGGAAGAAGGACATCCAGATTATCTTTTGCCTAGGTAACAATCATAAAATGCTACAGAAGCTGCAGCAGGACAGCCGCTACAGGCATCCCCATATCCACCTGCTCGGCTTCACCCGCGAGATTGATAAGCTGATGGAAGTGTCGGACCTTCTGATTACCAAGCCTGGAGGAATGACTTGCTCTGAAGGTCTGGCCAAAGGGATTCCGATGCTGTTTCATAACCCACTGCCAGGACAAGAGGAAGAGAACAGCCAATACTTCACTGCCCTAGGCTTGGGGGAGACGATCTCTTCCACAGATGTCATCGTCAAATGGATGAATCGGATGGTTCACCATTATCCAGAGGTGCAGCAAAAGCGTAAGGCCCAGGCCGCCCGTATCGCCATGTATCACCCACTGCAAAGCGCACAAAGCATTATCGACATGCTGGAGCGTAGCCAGCAAGGAGTCATCCACTAGATCATTTCTGACAGTCATGCTCACGCAGAGCTACGATCATCAGGACTTATAACTAACAAACCGCCTCCGAAGTGAAAGAAGAGTCTTCCACCTCGGAGGCGGTTTTCTTTACCCAATATTATTGACGGAGCTCTCTACACGCACAGCTCACATCAAAAAGGTGCCGATGACGATGGACACACCAAGAATGATTGAGCGCAGCAGCTGTGCTACTGCCATATTGCCCTGAGCAATCTGGTCACATACACGCGTCTTAGGAGTCAGGAAGTCAAATACAATATAGACCAGACATAATACAGCGATGCCCACGACGGACCACAGTAGCATTTCCAGCCACGAATGGCTTGAGAAGGACACCATCCCCACGATAATGCACAACCCAAGCATTTTACTACCCATATACATCCCTGCAGCCTCATTGCCCTTGGCTATCTCTTCACTATCGTTATAGCGGGTCAATTTACTGAACACAAAGTAGCTACACACAAGGACAACCAGCAGAATGCCTAAACCTGTCAAGACATTAAGCAGGTTCACTCCCAAATTATTCATTTCTTCTCCTCCTGTTCTCTATCCATCACCGATGCTGCACAATAATAAGCCATATCTCCAGTAACCTTCTCCCCAATACGAGGCAAAACGCCCGCAAAGCAGCCTCCGATCACGAATACACCTGTCAGCAAATAACCACGGTATGGGCCTTCCTCTGTCTCGATCCGAACCTCCTGCATGGGGGCCAGCTCCTGATAAATCTTCGGTTGCTGATGATAGTAGGCCATAAGCTCTTCATCTTCATCTTCATCCTTACCCTCTGTAGGCAGCAGCTCCCTGTTCCCCTCAAACAACTCCGTGCCCCGACCTTCTCGTCCCCAATAGCTCTTGGCAACATAGGGTACGGACTGCAGCTCAAACGGTCCAGCTTCGAAATACGTAGGCAGCAAATATCGTGAAATCATCTCAAGCTCTTCATCCTGGAACAAACGGAAGCCGCAATACTCCGGGGTCTGCTCATTACGCTCATAAAGGGACCAGATCGTGGCCATGAAGCCTTTACTCTGCATCAGGACATGCTGTCCGGGATTCATCAGACCAAGCCGACCTTCCTTCACCAGTTCCAGCAACGCAACACCAATATCCACACCTGTCTTCTCATCTCGATCATCCACCAGGTATTCCAATGGATAGAGGCGGTATAAAAGATTGATCTTATGTCCCGCATGATATAGCGCATCGCCCGGAATGATCTCCAGCTCTTCGAGCGGCGCATAGCGAACGTCGAATCCAGCCTCACGACAGCGTTGCATCAGGTACTCCGTATTCGTGCGGTCCTCCAGGTGCTCACCGAACGAAGTGAACGTAATAGGCCCTTGCAAGCCCTGCTGTGCGTAAGCTTCCAGCCACATGCAAAAGCAGGCACGAATGCATTCGTCCATAGCTACAGACGGCGACGATAACCCTGCTCCTGCAGCTAGTTCGATAAGAGTGGATTCCAGCGCTGCTGCCTCGGGAATACCTGTAGGTGTATCCGTGTTGTTCTCGATACATTTAAGTCCGGTCTCTCCGATGATCCAATCCTGACGCGTGATGCCTCCTGTCACCATCTCCTGACGTACAACGGGTAATAGAGCAGGATGAAGACCGAGCTGCTGAATCAAAAAGCTGTCCGGTAGATAACGCTGGACGAAACGCATGACCTTGCAATAGATAGCATCAATAGCCTCTGCGGCAGCACACAGCTCCTGCATTTCGGTCTTTGTATACACGGTCAAGGCCGGAACACAATACTGCTTGCCGTACATTCGGTGATAAGGGACATGTCGCCCAGCCTTCCCCTCGAACACCTCTTCATGGCTAAGGGGCAAAGTATGTACTGCTCTCACGCTCTTCAACCTCCCGAGCCACTGAAGAAGCTTCCAAAGCCGCTTGACTTAGAACTGGACGAGCCTGAGGAGCTGTAGGAGCTTTTATCCTTACTTCCGTTATAAAAGGAGCTCCCTCCGCGGTAGGAGCTGTGACTGGAGCTACGCTCGCAGGAATTGTCATCATAATTTGGGTCACAATCGTCATTCGTGGTCGTACCACAGCCAGACAAGACTGCCGGGACGGCCAGCATTAGAGAGAAGGCAGCCAGCTTCGCCCGTGAGCCGGGACTGGATTTGCTTTTGCGCTCTTCTTCAGACATTTACAAATTCACCTCTTTCATGAACAACAGCACCTTCTTGGCTTCCGTATCTAGGACGGAGTATACGAATTCGTAGGTAGCCCCATTATGAACCATATAATGGTCCAGCAAGCGTTCAGCGAGTTCCATCGTATACGCGGTGATACCTGCCAGCTCCTTATCCTCGAATGATCTGCCATTCCATAGTCTATACTCCGCCATGAACATCAAAGACGCCGAGCGTGGTGACTTTACAGCATCAATAATGGCTGAACCATACTCAGCTGGCAGTTGGCGCTGCATGTCTGTCACATACACTGCATGATCCCGCCCATCGCTCTCATTGGATAGATGGAGCCATAGCTTGCCTGTTATCACAGTGGCGTCTACCAGCTTGCGCATGAATAGTTCATCACGGGGAACAGATATCTCGTCAAGTATCCCCGTTTCGGACTGACGCTCATCTGACCAGCTCCGATAAGTTATGAAGTAATAAATAACGATTACCTTCCTTTCCTTTCTCTGCAGAAGCTGCTTATATTGAATATTGAAACTGCATAACAAACGTATATAACGCACGACAAGGAAAAAAGTTACATACACATTTTTGTATAATGACTCTTCATTCTAGTTGAACCTAAATTTACGAGAAAAAGACGCAAGCTCCAGACTGTTTCAGCCTGAGCTTGCGCCCTCTTGTGGACCTTCTTCTTGTCCACTACCGAACCAAGTTGCCGAACGCACGTACGCCATAACATGGATCGCAATTAGTACTTGTCCAGCCTGGTCTTGTTATATTCTGCGTAAACCTTCTCGCCAATGACGACCTCCACCCGGTGGATGTTCATCCCTTTGCCCATGAATTTCTGCTCGTATTCTGTCATGACATGCTCCTCATTAATCCCGTCCCTATGCAGGTTCAATGAGATATTGGTCATTTGCAGGCCACTGTCAGCGAACGAATTCAGCGAGAATTCGAATAATGTCTCGGAATCCGTCTTAAAATGAATCTGACCGTCGCTATTCAGAATATAGCGGTATTTCGTAAGGAACCGAGGATGAGTCAAGCGACGGCGTGCATGCTTTGACTTGGGCCAAGGATCACTAAAGTTCAGATAGACCCGCTCGACCTCTCCTTCTTCGAAGACATTTTCGATGGTCTCAATGTTAGCCAGTGCCAGCTTCAGGTTGGGCGGTGTATCCACCTCGCGTTCACTCCAAGCATTTCTTGCCTTGTCGCTTGCTCTGCGGACCAGCTCATCATACATGTCGAAGCCTATATAATTGATGTCGGGGTTGCGGAAGCTCATCTGACTGATGAATTGTCCCTTCCCCATACCGAATTCCACATGAATCGGGCGGTCGTTACCGAACAGATTTGCCCATTTCCCCTTATGCTCTCCTGGCTCCAGTACAACCAGCTCAGGCTGCTGCTCCAGATTTTCACGTATTCCTTTTCTGCCGCGTAGACGCATCTTATTCCTCCATTAAATAAGTTCCTGTGTATTGCTTGCTCCCTGCAATATTGTGCCGAACTTCAGCTTAAAAGTAAACGGCTATTTTAGACAAAATGCGGATTTTGCACATTTCTTGAGTAATAAGCCTGTACTATCATCCAAATTCCTTATGCAGTTCAGGTCACTGAATGCTCGTTACGCATAGTGTAGTGCTAATCCTGATCACTGCTGGAAAAGGAAAAAGGAATCCACATGATCTTCCACTATGGACGATCAAGGAATTCCTTCTTCAATATATTTGGATTGGGGTCCAACTAAGTCAGTAGTTCATAGTCTACCTTATCTGTAGGGGGTAAATCAAATGTCTTTTCGCAGGCTGCCCGAATTTTTTGTCTTGCTGTCGTGCCGACCTGCTGATTTTGAGGAAAACGAACTCCCGTCAAAGCAAGCGCCTCATCAAATGTCAGTTCCACAAACACTTTATCTGGACGCGGCTGAGAAGCTTTTTCCATAACAAGATCACCTCAAGTTTTATTAGGAACCGGATATGCGATATTGCATATGACAACTGTGGGGTGGCTTATATTTGATTATCTGGTACCGCTATCAATATAACATATTGTGTTAACTTTTTCAAGCTCATCCCCTTGATTTCCGCAAGAATACACCTTTCGTTCAATTCCCCTTTTGCTATCAATAGTGATACAATAAATACGATTCAGGACTGCTTGTGCGGCATGACGCTATGCGCCAGGCATTCACATGATAAAAATACAGATCAGGGTCCAACTAAGCTGGTTCCAATCCGATAAGGAGCTTCTTCATGAATTCAAATCTGATCACTCCTCCCCGCTTGTGGAGAGAAAAGAGATTCCATACCTGGAATTATGAAATGCATGAGCAATTTCAGGATAAAGTATTCAAGGTCATGCTCGATGCCGGGTTCACATGCCCGAATCGCGACGGGTCCATAGCCAAGGGTGGCTGTACCTTCTGCAGTGCAAGAGGCTCAGGAGATTTCGCTGGACGGAGACGCGATGACCTGGTTACACAATTCAACACCATCCGTGACAGGCAGCACTTGAAATGGCCTAACGCAAAATATATCGGTTATTTCCAAGCCTACACGAACACCTATGCTCCGGTAGAGGAATTGCGCGAATACTATGAAGTCATTTTGCAGCAGCCTGGGGTCGTAGGTCTCTCCATAGCTACCCGTCCAGATTGCCTGCCTGACGATGTTCTCGACTATCTGGAAGAGTTGAATGAGCGAACATATCTGTGGCTTGAGATGGGACTGCAGACGGTTCACGAGTCCACCTCCGAATTGATTAATCGTGCCCATGACACTGAATGCTATCTAGAAGCCGTCGAGAAGCTGCGCAAACGTAATATCAGGGTATGTGCCCATATTATTTACGGACTGCCCCAGGAAAATCATGAGATGATGCTGGAGACTGGCAGAGCTGTCTCCCAGATGGATGTTCAGGGCATCAAGATCCACCTGCTGCACCTCATGCGCAAGACACCTATGGTGAAGCAGTATGAGGCAGGATTGCTACGCTTCCTTGAGCAGGATGAGTATGTAAAGCTGATCGTCGATACGCTGGAGTTCCTGCCACCGGAGATGATCGTTCATCGCCTGACGGGAGATGCTCCGCGGGATCTACTGATTGGTCCAACCTGGTCACTTAACAAATGGGAAGTTCTGAATGCTATCGATGCTGAGCTGAAGAGTCGTGATACGTGGCAGGGCAAATTCTGGAGGAAGCTCTGATGGGCTTCCTGTCGGTACTCAGCTATGCCCATCAGCTCATATCCGCCCGCATACAGCCAGGCGACTGTGCCATTGATGCTACGGCTGGGACTGGAGCTGATACGTTGTTACTAGCACAGGCAGCGGGGAGACGCGGTCACGTCTTCGGCTTCGATATTCAGGAGCAAGCACTTGCCCTGACCAGAGAACGGCTGACACGTGCTGAGGGCGCTCTAGCGCAGGTGACATTACTGCAGCATAGTCATGATGAAATGCTACTGCATATTCCAGCAGAGCTCCATGGCAAAGTAGCAGCAGTAATGTTCAATCTCGGCTACTTGCCAACGGATGGGGCTGATCATGCGATTATCACTCATACCCCTTCCACTCTGCGTGCGCTGGAGGCTGCTTTACAGCTGCTTCGACCACGTGGGATTATCACCACGGTCCTGTATCCAGGCCATGCGGGTGGAGATGAAGAAGCACAAGCCGTGCTGGATTGGGCATCAGCTCTCCCTGTGTCCGAGGGGCAAAGCATCATTTACCGCCAGCTGCAACGACCTGCCTCTCCTTTCGTAGTAGCGATCGAGAGAAAATAACAGGTTCCTGTTGTTACACAGTCGCCGTTGTTACTGAATGACTACGGTCCCACAGTGCGTGTCGTCAATGAAGTCTATGGTATTCCATTTCTAATTATAACTGCTTTGATTTGTGTTCTGGAGGAGGAGCAAGAATGGCTGTTGTCAAAATGGAGCATGTAGGTATTATGGTATCCTCAATCGAGAGGTCGATCGAGTTCTATGTCAAAGTGGTCGGCCTGCGACATTTGGAGACTGTCCAGCACCTGAACCCTGAGATTCGGCTCGCCTTTCTGGCCTTTCCCGGTCAGGAATCCGTGGAGTTGGAGCTAATTCAGGGGTATTCCGATGCATTGCCGAGTGAAGGACGTGTGCACCATGTAGCCTTCTCCGTCGATCATATCGACGTGGAATTCCATCGTATACGCACACTGGGCGTACATGGACTGGATACAGAGATCACCACTCTGCCTAATGGAAGTCAGTACTTCTTCTTCGACGGGCCGGATGGTGAACGTCTGGAGTTCTTCCAATCTACACGTAGTTCCATCTAATATTACATATAAAATCAATTTCACATTACACAAATGGAGGAGAGACACCGCTATGCTAACACCTTATCCGCTGCAATTCCAACCTGAATTCAAAGAAAGAGTGTGGGGAGGCCGTGCCCTTGAATCATTCGGGCTGACCCCTCCGCCAGGACACATTGGTGAAGGCTGGATGATTGCTGATCATCCGAACGGGACCACAACCGTACTGAACGGTCCGCTTGCTGGCCAAGGACTCGATGTGATCCGTGAGCAGCTTGGCAAGGACTGGCTCGGCAGCAAGGGCGTATCCGAACAGGGAGGGCGTTTTCCGCTCCTGATCAAGCTGCTTGATTGCAATGATGACCTGTCCGTCCAGGTGCATCCAACGGATAGCTATGAAGGACTTCCTCCAGGGGAACTCGGCAAGACCGAGATGTGGTATGTGCTGGATGCCAAGCCTGATGCGAAGATCATCTACGGCCTGCGCGAAGGCGTGACCCGGGACAGCATGCGTGAGGCGCTTGAGTCAGGCACCATTATGGAGGATCTCAACCAGGTATCGGTTAAGGCTGGAGATACATTCTTCATTCCGGCAGGAACCGTACATGCCCTATGTGCTGGAGTCGTGGTAGCAGAGATTCAACAGAACTCTGATACGACTTACCGCTTATATGATTACAATCGTCCTGGGCTGGATGGTCAGCCTCGTGAATTGCATATCGAGGATTCGCTGAATGTGACTTCCTATGATAGTGCAGGGGCTACGATGATGGAGACTTCAGGAGCTGTGGCAGGTCAATGGCTCACTCTGGCTTCCTGTGATTATTTTGTAGTGGAGAAGGGTATTGTAAAAGAGAACTGGGCATTGACTACACATGCGGACAGCTTCACAATCCTCGTGGTCTGTGACGGAGAAGGTACCCTGACCTGGGATCATGGAGCAGACTCCTTACCTTACAAAGCCGGAGATTGCTTCCTGCTGCCAGCAAATCTGGGGTCCTACGAGCTGAATGGCTCCAATACCGTGCTCCGATCCTATCTGCCTTAAATCTTACTGCCCAAGAGGGAGAAATACATGCGAGCATGGCTGTATACAGCAATCGCTTCTCTGATGAGACTATAGCTGGGTACAAGGACGTGGATGACTGATGCAAAATGATACATTTGTAATGTACGATCATGAAGGAATTGATATTTTCGTATATCGGTGGATGCCAGATGGAGGTGTTCCACTTCGGGGAATTGTGCAGATTGCCCACGGAATGTGCGAGACTGCGCTTCGCTACAAGGGGTTGGCTGAACAGCTAACCGCACATGGATATGGCGTGTACGCGAATGATCATATTGGTCATGGCCGTACGGCCAAGGATGCGAATGCGCTCGGCAATCCTGGGCCTGATGCTTTTAATCGTATGGCACACAACATGATTGAGCTGGGACAGGTGGCTGCCAAGGAGCATCCCGGACAGGACTTATTTTTGTTGGGTCACAGCATGGGCTCCTTCCTCACGCAAAAGGTCATGTACGCACGGCATGAGAGCTACAAGGGCTTTATATTATCGGGGACCAACGGCAAACGCAGTCTTGTGAGACTAGGTGAACAGCTTGCTCTCATGCAAGGAAAGCTTCAAGGAGCCAACCACCGTAGCATGCTGCTCAATGCCATTGTCTTTGGCGGCTTTAACCGTAGCTTCCGTCCGGTGCGGACTGCCTTCGATTGGCTATCGAGAGATTCTGCTGAGGTGGACTCCTTCATCAATGACCCGCTGTGTGGGGCGATCTGTACTACGGATTTCTTCCAGTCGTTCTTTCATCTTTTGCAGGAAATACATCTACCTGAGAATACAAGACGGATTGATCGCACAAAGCCTGTCTACATCTTTGGCGGGCAACGAGACCCCGTCGGGCTATTCGGCAAAGGGATCATGAATCTGGTCAATATGTACACAGCGCTAGGGATGGAGCAGGTCGATTATAAGCTCTATCCCGAGGGGCGCCATGAGATGCTTCATGAGATCAACCGCAACGAGGTCTACCATGATATTCTGCACTGGCTGGAGCATCACGGCTCCCCGCAGTATGCCCTTTCATCTCGTGTTGATGACAATGAGACAGGAATCTCTATGTAGACTTCGGGGTCGTGTACTCAAATTAAAACATATGATTAGCACAGGTAGACACAGGTATAATTGAAGCTTGGATCCTAACCGATTCAAGCTTTTTTTAGCTCGGACAAGAGTAGGAAAGACTGCTCGAACGAAGGAGAAATGTTGCTATGAGTCTTGAGTTGTTCTCAAAATTAGCTAACAAAGCTGACCATGATCTTATAACAGGGATACTGCAGAGCCTGCAGGTAAAGCACGACTACAAGCAGGTATATCATTCCGAGTATGGGGCATATGGGTTTATTGCACAAACGGAGTCGTATTCAATTCATACCCCACCCCTCTTTGAACTCAGCATCTTGGACACTCAAATTGTATTATCTGTATTTGGCGGTTTACACGAGCAGCTACGGATTGTTGAACAGGTAAGTAGTACATTTACACAATATGGAATTTTTATTGATTTTTCTGAAGAATGAATATGATCAGTACTCGAAGATTCTCAAGGCTTGAACAGGCATAAGTGTAATCACTCGCCATAAATCACCAGCTCATTCGCTCACGCAATGAGGTGATATGAGCCGTATGATGCCTGCTATGCCAGGAGTACAGGTACAAGTTCTCCTCTAGGCTGACGGTCTCACCAGAGGCCGGGTGAATGAACGTCTTAGCGAACTGCTCATCATTTAGAGAACGCAGTAGCGTCACCCAACGATCATGTACTCCCTCCAGAATGTGAAAGGACGGCTCCAGACGAGTAACACTTGCATCCGGCAGCTCCGCCCAGCGTCCCTCATCATATGGCTTAATGACTGGAACCTCCTCTGTTAGCGCCAGCCGAAAGCGAACGTAGCTGTTCAGATGACTATCCGCCACATGATGCACAACCTGGCACACCGTCCAGCCCCCATGACGATACGGCGTGCTTAGCTGCTCGTCAGTCAAGCCCTGAACCGCAGTACGCAGACGGCGAGGCAGCTCTTCTATATCCTGAATCCATGCCTGACGTAGCTCCTCTGTCACTTCATGCGGCATATTGGCCTTTCCAATCGGGTATCTCAAATCCTTCTCCATATTAATACCCCCCCTTTATTTACAGGTACAATTTGATTATAGTTTCATTGTGTGTACTTCGCTCTTAATTCCATGGTAGCCTGCAAACAAATGTCTATAGGTATTCGTTTACATATAAAGGCCCGGTTGGGATTAAAGATGCCATTCTCTTTCGTCTTTCACTTTCATACTCCACCATCCATCACTGTGGGTCTACATTTCCGGCCTGTCACCTGCTCATTATGCATTGGGTTTACTATGAAGGCATTGGGTTCATTATGAAGCAAGGCAGACCGCAATATCGGCCTGCCTTGGTGTCATTCATTCTATATTCAAGATTATCCTTCGAGCAGCAGGGATTCCGGATCTTCCAGAAGCTCCTTGACAGCCACGAGGAAGCGTACAGCTTCGCTTCCATCAATGATACGGTGATCATAGGACAACGCGATATACATCATTGGACGGTTCTCCATCCGTTCTTCATCAATAGCGACTGGGCGAATTTGAATTTTATGCATACCCAGGATACCTACCTGTGGCGCATTCAGAATCGGCGTCGAGAGCAGGGAGCCGAACACGCCTCCGTTCGTAATTGTGAACGTTCCTCCCTGGAGATCGGACAGTGCTAACGAATTGTTGCGTGCCTTGGCAGCGAGCTCAGCAATATTCTTCTCGATCTCTGCGAAGCCCAGACGGTCTGCATCACGCACAACCGGAACCACAAGACCTTCTTTGGCAGATACGGCAATCCCGATATCGTAGAATTTCTTCACGACTACATCATCGCCATCAATCTCGGCATTGACCATCGGATATTGCTTCAAGGCACCTACGACCGCTTTCGTAAAGAAGGACATGAATCCGAGGCCTACATCATGCTTCTCCTTGAATTTGTCCTTGCGACGCTTGCGCACATCAAGAATCGCTGTCATATCCACTTCATTGAACGTAGTCAGCATGGCAGCTGTCTGCTGTGCTTCAACCAGCCTCTTCGCAATCGTTGCTCTGCGGCGGCTCATGCGCTGGCGTTCCACTGGCTTGGAGCCTCCCTCAGTTGTCGGCGCAGATGCAGCTGGCTTGGTAGCAGGCGCAGAGGACGCTGGCGTTGCTGCTCCCTGCTTCGCTGGAGCATGCCCCTTAACGTCATCCTGATAAATGCGGCCCATAGGGTCCTTACCCTGCACCTGATCCAGCTCAATCCCGCGTTCACGAGCAAGCTTGCGTGCAGCAGGCGAAGCCGTATGCTGTCCATTCTCTGGTGCTGGTGGCGTTACAGCTACTGCTGGCTTGCTCTCGCTAGTAGCTGGAGCCGTAGCCTCAGCTGGCGGAGCTTGAGGCGCAGGAGCTTCAGAAGCAGCAGCTCCTGCTGTTGACCCGGAGCCAGCACCAATCGTACCAAGTGCCTCGCCGATCTCAACAGTATCTCCCTCCTGCCGCAGAATTTTCTCAATAACGCCTGCTTCTTCAGCACTAATTTCCAGATTAACCTTGTCTGTCTCCAGCTCAAGCAGCACATCTCCCTGAGATACGCTATCTCCTTCTTTGACATGCCATTTGGATATTGTTCCTTCAGTAATGGATTCCCCCATAGCAGGGACTAAAATCTCGCTCACAGCTGTCTACCTCCCCAACGGAATATTGTTCGTGGTATTTAGTGGCTTCAACGCATTCTGAATAATTTGCTGTTGCTCTATGCTGTGTACATGCTGGTATCCGCTGGCCGGGCTTGAACGCTCCGGTCTGCCTGTATAGCGTACCTCAACTTGCTGAGGAGCGACAGCACGTAGACGAGACTCCATAAACGTCCAGGCTCCCATATTCTTAGGCTCTTCCTGTACCCATACCAATTCCTTCAAATGGGACATTCCCTCAAGCGCCTTGCGAATCTCGGCTTCCGGGAACGGATAGAGCTGCTCAACACGGATAATGTGAACCCAATCCCGATCCTCTCCAGCTTCCTTGTCCAGCGCTTCCTCCAGATCCACTGCGATCTTGCCGCTGCACAGAATGACGCGTTCCACACGCTCTGGGCGGGCACCAAGACCCTCCTGTTGCAGGATCGGACGGAACTCACCTTCACTCAACTCGCTGGCTGGAGAAGCTACACGATTGTTCCGGATGAGACTCTTCGGTGACATCATAATCAGCGGACGAGCCTGATCCGTGTTACCAAGTGCCGCTTGGTTACGCAGCAGGTGGAAGTATTGCGCTGCACTTGTCACATTTGCTACGACCCAGTTATCATTAGCTGCCAATTGCAGGAATCGTTCCAGACGAGCACTGGTATGCTCAGGCCCCTGTCCTTCGGCGCCATGTGGAAGCAGCATAACCAGATTCGATTTCTGCTTCCACTTCGCTCTTCCAGCCGAGATGAATTGGTCGAAGATTACCTGTGCACAGTTGGCAAAATCACCGAACTGAGCTTCCCAAATAACCATGGTCTCAGGCGAATACACATTATATCCATACTCGAATCCAAGAACGCCTGCCTCGGACAATGGACTATTGTAGACGGCGAATGATGCTTTGGCCTGTGGCAGATGATGCAATGGGCAGAAAGTCTTGCCATTCTCTACATCATGCAGCACCAGATTACGATGTGCAAATGTCGCACGCTCAGCATCCTGTCCCGTCAGTCGAATCGGGCGGCCATCCGCCAATATGCTCGCAAATGCCAGTGTCTCCGCAAGGCTCCAATCAATCTTCTCGCCTTCCTTGAAGGCATTCTGACGACGCTGCAGAATTCTGGCCAGCTTCGGATAAGCCTTGAATTCCTCTGGCCACTTGAGCAAGCCTTCATTCAGCTTCTTCAGCTTGTTCAGCGGTACTGCCGTCTTCTGCTTGAGCTTATCCTGTTCAGCCGCTCGCAGCTCTACTACAGGCTTCTCCTGAGGCTGTGTCTTCGCCTCCTCGTAGGCTTGCTTTAGCCGATTCTGAACTTCCTCAATGCGTTGCTCGCTATATTCCTCGCTGATAACTCCCTCAGCAGCCAGCTTCGTGCTGTATAGCTTGCGAGATGTTGGATGGCTACGAACCTTCCGATATACCAGCGGTTGCGTTGTCTCTGGATCATCCGATTCATTGTGACCGTAACGGCGGTAGCCGATCAGATCAATCAGGAAATCCTTCTTAAAGAGATTCCGGTACTCGCTAGCAATTCTTGCCGCAGCCAGACAAGCCTCCGGGTGATCTGCATTGACATGAATAATCGGAATCTCATACCCCTTGGCCAGATCGCTGGCATAATGGGTGGAGCGTGAATCACTACTGTCTGTTGTGAAGCCTAGTCGGTTGTTCACAATGATGTGTAATGTGCCTCCGTTACTGAAGCCAGTCAGATTCTTGAAATTCAGTGTCTCCGCTACAATCCCCTCACCAGGGAAAGCAGCATCACCATGCATAAGAATGGTAGCCGCGCGGTTCACATCCTGCTTCGGATAGCCCGGCTCACTGCGATCCTCCTGTGCTGCGCGTGCAAAGCCCTGTACCACTGGATTAACATATTCCAGATGGCTTGGATTGTTAGCTAATGTAATCTTGGCCTGGACAGATTCCCCAGCCTTGACGAGACGATCAGCACCGAGATGGTACTTCACATCCCCCGTCCAGCCAAAGTTGATCCCCATCGATCCCTCCGAAGGAATCAGGTCCTTGTTCGGGGAATGATGGAATTCGGCAAAAATTTTGCTATATGGTTTGCCGAGTACATGAGCCAGCACATTCAAACGGCCACGGTGTGCCATCCCAATCAGAATATCGCTTGCCCCGCCACGGGTCATTTGACTAACGATCTCATCAAGAATCGGCACAAGCGTATCATTGCCTTCAATGGAGAAACGCTTTTGCCCCACGAAGGTCTTATGCAAGAACTCCTCGAACTGCTCTACTTCAACAAGTCGATTCAGGAGCTCTTTACGCTCTTCGTTCGTCAACGAGGTAGATGACCAGCCCTCTTCAGCCTTGCGGTTCAGCCATTCGCGTTCCTTCTCGTTATGGACGTGTGAAAATTCAAAGGCCAGAGGCCCTGTATAGGCTGTACGCAGCCGTTCAATTGCTTCCCAGCCGTTCAGGGTATCCGAGGATGCCCCGTCCCAGATCAGAGAAGCAGGGAATTCCATCAAATCTTCCTTGGTCAAGCCATAATATTCCGGCTCCAGCAGGCCTTTATCTGCCTCTGGGCTCAGTCCAAGCGGATCAATGTCGGCTGCCAGATGGCCATATGAGCGGATATTGGATACCAGCCGCCCGGCTGTAACCGCTTTCTTCAATAAGTTGGGATTCAGTGCTTGTGAAGTTGCTGGCCCTGGGGCTACAGCCACTGGCCCAATTCCTATTGCTGATTGAGGCGGCTCTCCCCATTGCTCAAAGAGCTGACGGTCTGCCGGATCTACGGATTCCGGGTCCTGCACATACTTGTCATATTGTTCCTGCACATAGCCTAGATTTGGTCCGTAATACGTTTGCCATGGCACCGGTCTGCTACTGTCTGCCATCGTCATCTCGTTCCCTTCGTCATGTTTTGGGATTCATCGCTGGACGGAATCAACTCATATGGCTTGCCAATCAACCTATTCCTATGATAACTCCGACCGTTGTGTCATTTTCGAGTATGTTTTCCGCTCACTCACTATTGCCCTATTCATACTTTATATAGTGCGCGTATCGTATCTTATATACGCCTCTTCAGGAAGTAATCTAATGTTTTTATAAGCGCTTTCCTTCCTCACCTTACATTGTATTAATTTTTCACCGCGATAACATTTCCTATTTTTCAACATATTAATGCGAATTTGAGATGAATTCGGCTGTTTCAAATGTACAGCGCTCGTAACCCTTGCCCCATATGAAAAAAAGCCGACCTGAGATTGTCTCTCAAGTCGGCTTGCTGGTGAATCAGGTACCAAATTGGGCGGTATGCAGACGGTGATATACACCACCAGCCTCAATGAGCTCCTGATGACTTCCTTGCTCAGTAATGCCCTGCTCAGTTACGACTATAATACGGTCAGCATTCTTGATCGTGGCAAGGCGGTGCGCAATGACCAATGTCGTGCGCCCAACAGACAGCTCCGCAAGTGATTCCTGAATCGCTGCTTCCGTCTCGGTATCCAGTGCCGAGGTCGCCTCGTCCAGGATCAGGATCGGTGGATTCTTCAGGAACATGCGGGCAATAGCCAGCCGCTGCTTCTGTCCACCAGACAACTTCACGCCGCGCTCACCAATCATCGTCTCCATGCCATCAGGCTGGGAATGGATGAATTCGGTTAGCTGGGCACGTCTGGCTGCCTCCCAGATCTCCTTTTCGCTGGCATCGAGCTTCCCGTAGGCAATGTTATCACGAATCGTACCCGCGAACAGGAATACCTCCTGCTGCACAATCCCGATCTGTCTCCGCAATGAGGATAGGGTCATATCACGGATGTCAGTACCGTCGATGCTAATACTGCCGTCTGTAACATCGTAGAAGCGGGGCAGCAGGCTACAAATAGTCGTCTTGCCCGCACCGGATGGACCTACGAACGCTACCGTCTCTCCTGCGCGAATGTCCAGATCAATCTGGCGAAGTACATTCTCCTTACCCCCATAGCCAAAGGAGACTCCACGATAGCGAATATCACCGTGCAGATGATCAACTTCTGCAGCTCCAGCACGATCTGCTACCTCCGGGTCAGTATCCATCAGCTCAACATAGCGCTTGAATCCAGCAATTCCCTTGGGATAGCTCTCAATAATCGCGTTAATCTTCTCAATCGGACGGAAGAATACATTGGATAACAGGATAAAACCAATAAATTCACCGTACGTCAGCTCGCCACGAATGACGTAAAATGCACCGCTGAGCAAGACGACCAATTGAACCAGGCGTGTTAACATATAGCTTACAGACAAGCCCTTGGACATAATCTTGTAGGCCATCAGCTTGGCTGCACGGAACCGCCCATTGTCCTTGTTGAAGCGGGATTTCTCATATTCTTCATTTGAGAAGGCTTGAACTACACGAATTCCGCCAATCGTATTTTCAATACGTGAGTTGAAGTCCCCAATGCTGCTGTACAGGCTCTCAAATGCCTTGGTCATCTTCTTGTTGAAATAAATCGACAGCCAGATCAACAGCGGAATCATGATGAAGATAATAATGGCCAGATCCATATGAATGAAGGACATCAGGGTGAACGCCCCGATCAATGTCATCACTGCAATGAACAGATCCTCGGGACCGTGGTGAGCCATCTCTCCGATCTCATTAAGGTCATTCGTGACCCTCGACATCAGACTCCCCGTCTTATTGTTGTCAAAGAATCGAAATGACAGCTTCTGCATATGCTCGAACAGCTTGCGGCGCATATCAGTCTCAATATTGATACCCAGCATATGTCCCCAATAGTTAATGATGAATTGCAGCGCTGTATTCACGATGTACACAGCCAGCAGCCCGGCACAGGCCAGCAAGATCGGACGCCACTCTCCCAATGGTAGCAGCTTATCTACCACGTAATTCACCGCCAGCGGGAAGCCAAGCTCCAATAAGGCGACGAAGACTGCACAGGAGAAGTCCAATATGAACAGCGTCTTGTAAGGACGATAAAAATCAAAAAAACGACCTAGCACACACTCACCTTCTTTTTTCAAATAGATATGGTTCAACGACATTCCTACGTCAAATAACCCGCCAACGCACACCCGTCAGCAGGGTATTCCTGTGATTTCTGTGATCTAGTCGACCCATGCGCTGCTTCTGGGCAGAAGCATACAATACACAAAATAAAGCGAAAATCTTCATTGCTATGTAATGACTTGATCTATTTCGATTATAGTAGGTGATTGCAAATGCTGTAAAGGATTAATTGATAATCTTTCTCATTAAAATTTGAAGGGTATCGTGGTCATGTCTGTCAAAGAGTAGCCTCTCAACATACTCATGAATCTCATTACGCAAAATGATAATACTCATTAAGTTCTCTTGAATACAAAAAAGACCACGCCCTGAAATGTAGTTAATCCATTTAGGGAGCAGCCGTCTCTAGCTACAATGTGTCCCATGATAGTTACCCATGCGTCCCATCATTGAGATGTCTTATATCACGCGAAACTACCACGCTGTTAGTTCAATGATCGGAGTAGCGGGATTCGAACCCACGACCTCACCCACCCCAAGGGTGCGCGCTACCAGGCTGCGCTATACCCCGATGTTCAGTGCATCTTGCAGGACTTATTTCTTACGGTTCATTCTCATCAACGAAAATCCAGCACCGGCAAATATGAGACTGCACAACAAATACATGAGTGTGAGCGCACTACTGTTCTGTGCAGCTTGCCGCATCGGCTCCGCTCTGGAGCTTAGATTCTGACCAATTCGTTTATGTTCTACTTGCGGTTCTTCCTCAACTGTTGAATCGGGACCAGTCAACGAGGATTCCAATCCTGAACTAAGCTCAGGCCGTGAATCAAGTCCAAGCTCACTCGCAGCATGCTGTCGCTTCAACTCTCGGGATGGTCCGAGAAACGATGCCACATTCTTCTGCTCCATACCCATAGAGTACGCTTTCAATTTGTAATCTAGAACCTGCTCATACAGAACTTCACCTGTTCCCGTCCACAATCCACAGCACAGTAACACACCAATAACTATTGTGCAGCTCACTTGTGCTCCTCCTCCTACAAGACTAATTGTTCAATCTACACAATTCGTGGAGACTATTCTCCAAAAAGCAGGTAGCGATCAGCAAGTAAGTCTATCCGAGATCGGGTGGCAAGCTTGAATGCGGGTTGGATACACTTTCCAGTTTAATAAATAAAACGCTTACATGAAGTTACATATATCACATTCCTGCAATATATCTCACTATACCGCACTACATCTAACTTCATCTAACTTCATCTAACCTCGCCTAACTTCTATATCATAACACTAATAACACCTAGCTCCATCTCTCGGATCTCCATAACCTTCGTTACTACATTGTCAGACGAAGTACACACTTAGGACCATCAAACATCCCTATAATCACCTTACACTGCCCACTGTAGGAAAACCGTTCACCAAATCCAACACGAACTTAAGAACACGAAAAAAGACCGTCCGAAGACGGTCTCTCTACCCGTGGCGCTAATTATTCATTGATCCGTATCCCGCGCCTCCAGCAAGTCTGTTGATTAGATATTGCTGGACCGGGTAAGGGATACGCTCAACATGTGATTACTAATGTTGACGCACCTCCTTTCCTGATAAGACAACTCTATCACAGCAGCAGGCAAATTACTAGTAGCTAGGCGATAAATTTTTCGCATTTATGTAATAAATTTATATTTTTCTTCCTTTCTCCTTAGAGGTATCAAGATCATGACTTGTTTGACTATTTATAGACGTTATTATATATTATCTATATATTAATAAACAATATGTTGAGGTGTTATCATTTATGGAGCATGCCGAACGTTTTTGGAATGCAGATATCAGCGAATTGAAGCAAGGCTATACCCAGCAAGGCGAGCAATATATCTGTCTACTGTGCGGAAGAACTCATGAGCAGGGAATTATCTACCCTTATGGGGATACTTTACTGGATGCCGAGCGTTATACGCGCCAGCATATCGTAGATGAACACGGCTCCGTGTTCGAATACTTGATCGGTCTGGATAAGAAGCTCACTGGATTGACAGATCACCAGAATCGACTGCTGGGCTTATTTCATGACGGAAAAAGCGACGCTGAGGTTCAACAGGAGATGGGAATCGGTAGTGCCTCAACGATTCGTAATCATCGCTTTGCCCTGAAGGAGAAGGAACGACAGGCCAAGGTATTTTTGACCATGATGGAGCTTCTTAAGGAGAAGGATCATCATGCCCCGCGTATGGTATCCATCCCGCCTAAGCCTGGCATGATCGATGATCGGTATAACATCACCGAAGAGGAACGCACTAATGTACTTGGCAAATACTTTCCAGACGGAACGTCTGGCCGTTTGAAGAAGTTCACCATGCAAGAGAAGCACAAGCTGATCGTGCTGCGTGAAATCATCGGACGCTTCGCTCAGGGCCGGCGCTATACCGAGAAGGAAGTCAACGCGATACTCAAGGACATCTATGATGATTATGTCACTGTTAGAAGATATTTAATCGAGTATGGCTTCATGCAGCGTGAAGCCGATGGCAGCCAATATTGGCTGACTGAATAGAATTGGGAGTGAGAATAATGAATCGAAGACGAGAATTAATTGAACAATATAAGGAAATCAAGATTGAGGCAGGCGTATACTGCATTCGTAACACTCAGAATGGAAAATGCTTCGTGGGTTCAACACCGAATCTGAAATCCCTCAGTGGCAAGCAATTCTCCCTGAATGCCGGCTCAGATCTAAATCGGAAGCTGCAGCAGGAATGGAAGGAATACGGAGAGGACACCTTCGAGATCGAAGTGCTAGAGCTACTTAAGAAGGAGGATTCACCATACTTCGACGCCAAGGATGCACTCAAAAAACTGGAACAAGTCTGGCTTGAGCGCCTTCAGCCTTTCGGGGATAAGGGCTATAATTAGGCTTCGGACACCGGCTGTTGATGTTAAGACCAAAGGCAGCGAGGCTATTGTCGTTCACTGACAATAGCCTCGCTGCCTTTTTTTGACCGCACATCGTTAATTAAACGCTGCTCTTTATTCACTATGAACCATATCTATGAATATAAACTTCCAAATTGTACTCATAAGATATACCCTATCTACAGTACTGCACAATTTAACTTCATTAGTCCTCACGATAACTTCGTAAATTCACAATATAACTGCTATTAGTTCTCAAGATAATTTCGTATGCTCATATTTGTTCCCCGAAGACCGAGCCTATCATCTCGACGGCAGCAAGTGCTGTCTTATTCGCCAAATCAAGTACGGGATTCACCTCTACGAACTCAGCGGAGATGAGCATACCTGATGCTGACAGCATCTCCATAGCCAAATGACCTTCACGATATGTGATGCCGCCAGGGACAGGCGTCCCGACACCCGGAGATTCGTTGGGGTCGAGGCTATCCATATCATAGCTCAGATGGATACCATCCGTACCAGACAGACGCTCTAATGTCTCCTCCATGATTCGTCCCATCCCTTTGCGGTCCAGATCATGCATCGTAAACACGGTCACCCCCAGCTCACGCAGCAGCAACCGCTCCCCAGGATCAATTGAGCGTGCTCCTATAATTACGACATTGCCTGGCTGTAGCGTGCGTCCACACTGCCTGATCCCCGTCAAACGTGGATCTCCGTATCCAAGGCAGACAGCCAGCGACATCCCATGAATGTTGCCAGAGGGGGTAGTATCTGCTGTGTTGGCATCTACATGTGCATCGAACCAGATGACACCAGGACGGGGGACATGCTCTAGCAGTCCCTTGATCGTACCAATCGCAATACTGTGATCCCCTCCCAGCACCAGAGGCAGCTCTCCTTCACGGATCGTCTGCGATACCAGCGCAGCCAACCGGGTGTTGACTCTACGAATTTCATGCAGATGCTTAAGGCGTTCATCAGTCCTTTCCTCAAGCCGCGGCTCACGAACGACCAGATTGCCACGATCCACCACATGATATCCAAGCGACTCCAGCTTCTCCTGTACTCTCGCACAACGGATGGCACTAGGACCCATATCCACACCACGTCGTCCCGCTCCCAGATCCATGGGTACACCGATGATCGATACAGTTTTTTTGCATACTTCAAGCATGATATCGCCTCGCTCCGAATCACCTGCAGTATACGGTGAAGTATACTCATCCATATGCAGGATATTGTCCAGAAGTTCGGCAACGACGGCCTTATAGAGACAACAACCAGCGCTCCTCCGTCAGCAATCGGCCAGATAACAGCTGGTCCCGTGTTTCTACCGGTTGAAAGCCACTGGCAGTATACAGCGCCCGTGCTCCGATCAGTTCGGCATTGGTCCACAGGATGACCTTCTCCCACCCTGCCTTCCGGCAAAAATGTAGCGCATGCTCCATCAGAATACGTCCATAGCCGTTACCTCTGGCCTCTGGCTCCACAAGCATCCAGCGTAGCTGAGCGCAGTCGCCCTCGGAAGCTGCCTTGATGATGCCGATACACCCTTGCGGGCAGCCCTCCTTCTCCAGCAGCCACATTCCCTCTCGAGCAGGATCATGGTGACGATCAAATTCGGATACCGTGTGCTTGACGAACGCCGTAAAGGTATCATCATAACGGTATTCCTCAGCGTAAATACGTGCATGTGCTTCGATTACATAATGCAAATCCTCCTCGGACGCATACGCTTTAATCTGCACTTCATGATCTGGAAAATGTCCGTTCCGGACAGACCGATTCACTTGAGCAGGATCATACTCCTTTTGTTCCCTGAGATTCTGCTCACTTAAATCAATCCAGTATCTGCGCACCAGATTGCCGTTATCCTCCCGAAAATCCGAATCGCGCTGTCCTCTCTGGCCCTCAATGGTATGGAAGGATGCCGCATTAGTATCATCGCAGGTAAGCAGGACCTTCTTCAATCCTAGCTTTGCTGCCTCGATTAGCGCCAATCTTAGCATCTCGCTAGCATAGCCCTTGCCACGTGCTGAGGGACAAAGACCGTAGCCAATGTGGCCCCCACGATTCAGCATCCCTGGTCCCAATTCATGTCGAATGTTCGCCGCCCCAAGCACATGCTGCTGAGGATTAACAAGCCAGTAGGTGGAGTTATTGACCCGCCCCTCCTGCTCGCCCGCCTGTTCATCTCCGCCCAGCAGCGCCAGCATTTCTTCGAAATCCTCTGGATTCCGTGTGATAACCCAAGGGACCATTCGCTCACCACTAGCTACCCAATTCTCGTAAAATCTCAGATACCCTTCCTGCCATTCCAGAGAAGGCCGAACCAACTGCAGCTGCACCCTCTACACCCACTTTCTATATCTGAATCTTCTATTTTGAACCTCCTATTACTTAACTCTCTATCTAAATCGGATCAGCCAGTCATAACCAAGCTATAGAATCATTCTCCAGCAAAAATATCTTCTGCCTCCCATTCCTGCTCAAATTGCTTCAGAAACCCCTCCATATAAGCATGTCGACGATCTGCAGCCTTGCGAGCGGCCTCAGTGTGCATAAGATTACGCAGCTTGAGCAGCTTCTCGTCAAAATGCTGAATGGTCGTCCCCTGATGACTGCGATACTCATCCTCCGTTGCAAATTCCTGAGCTACTGTGCCCGGCTTATGCATAAGTCGCCCCCGAGACCCTCCATAAGCAAAGGCACGACCAATTCCGATGGCGCCGATGGCATCCAGCCGATCCGCATCCTGTACAATCTTGCCCTCCAACGTTCCCAGTGGCACGCTATGACCACCACTGTAGGACATATTTGCGATGATATCCATAACATGTGCCATGTCCTGTTTGTCCAGGTCTCGCCCTTGCAGCCAGTCCTGCACCTTGTTCAGCCCCTCTTCCTTGGAGGGATTCAGCTTGGCGTCCGCTACATCATGGAGCAGAGCTGCCAGTTCACAGATGGTTACATCGGCCCCTTCCTGCTTGGCAAGAGTCACAGCCATCTTCCTCACTCGATAAATATGCCACCAATCATGCCCACTACTATCGTATTGAAGCTGGTCCTTTACGTATTGCTCAGCCTGCTCCAGCAGTGCTGTCTTGTCTTCCGATTGCTCCAGACTCATCGTTATCACTCTTTCCCGAATATGTAATGTAGTAGCGCTTACCTGCTTTCTGCTAGCCACCATGCCCTGCAGATCTGTTCAACCTGAAATCGGATTCGGGCAAGGTACTCCCCTTCAATCTCATTCTATTGTACAGGCTGGAATAGTTCAGCCAAGTTATTTCTGACACAGCATCCCCGTCCTGAAGCCGCTCATAATAGCCTTATGAGGGAGACGTAATCAGGACGGGGATGCATGGGCTACGCTTTTTTTCTCTTTTTACGGAACCAATAGATGACGAAGATCAGCAGACATACGGCAATGAATGCATATGTAACGTTAGAATATACGTCCATGAAGGCCAGAATATCCTCCCAGCGATCTCCTAGTGCCGCACCGATCGATACGAGAATGACATTCCAGATGAGGGTACCTATCGTGGTGAAGAATAGAAACACCCAGAAATTCATACCGGACATTCCCGCCGGGATCGAGATCAGACTGCGAATCAGCGGTATCATCCGGCAGAACAGCACGGTCCAAGGACCATATTTATCAAACCAGGCATCCGCTTTGCGAATATCCTCTTTTTTGACTCGTAAAATATGCCCCCAGCGCTCTACGATGGTCCCCATCCGCTCCACGCTCAGAATACGACCCACTCCATACAGAATGACAGCTCCCAGCACAGAGCCAATCGTTGCTGCAACAACTACACCGGGCACAGTCAGCTCCGATGTTGTGGTCATAAAGCCGCCGAAGGTCAGGATCACCTCAGACGGAATGGGCGGAAACACATTCTCCAAAGCAATCATAAGCATAATGCCTAAATAACCGTATTCCTCCATAAAGGACGTAATCCAGTTCTCCATAACTCCCCCTCTGTCCAAAGACGAATAAGATAGTACAATTCTACCAAGAATCAGAGGACTGGAGCAAACCCACCAAAGTAGTATTTGAAGGGGGCGTACGGTCTACCTTGCTACGAATTGGAGAACACCAATAATGAAGAAAAATAATGAAAACACAATTGGAATTCCTACCAGCACAATCAGGATAATTAACAGCCTCTTGGTCGTTCGATTCCTCTGCTCCATGATCTGCTCTATATGTGTGAGTCTTGAATTAATCTCTCGCAGTTGATGCTCTTGATCCATTATGTAGCCTCCTTATTTGGATGAACTTTGTTCCTGCTTACACGTTAACGTTATGCTGAATAGGTGAATCACATGAGTAGAAGCTCACTGTGTACGTTTACTTCAGTCCGTTATTCAATCCTTATCGACAATTTTCCAACTGTCACCCTCCTGCTTTCCCCGTTGAAGTACATAATTGTAATCCAGCTCATCTTCACTTCCGTAACGCTTCTCTTTGATAGGGACCACCACCTGGAAGACATTCCGCTGCTCTTGAATCTGAATATCTCTTACCACTCTTGTATGGCTCACCCGGTAGGACGGAATCCCTTGTAAAGGAGTGTTCGAATGCAATAGCTTCAGGTACTCCTCCTCATTACCTGCATTTAAAGATTCCAGACTACGATTAATTATGGAGATCACCTCACGTTCTTCTCCTGTATAGGCATCCTCATTGATATATACCGGAGAAGGCTCCATCGGGGCCTGTACTGGCGAATTCGTATGACAGCCGCTAAGAAGTATAAGCAGGGCTACCAGTAGGAAGGTTTTTACATACGTCATGGAATCGCCTCCATTTTCACAATCTTATCATCATTCTACAGGATTTTCCTGTCGGATGCTGCAAAAAAACAGCAGATCGGCCTCAAGTGGCAATCTGCTGCGCATACTTCTTCACATCTAAGAGATATCCTCAAAGTGCTTAGGAATCAAGCTCATCCGTGGCGGTCGGTGTGGTCTTGGATACCCATTCCTCTGCCTCTGGCTCAATGTCCTGGCCCCGGGCCAGCTTCTTCTTCTCCATCAATGAATCGCCCTTCGGGTCTGGCTTATTCCGAACTTGATCCTCAGATAGATGCTCCATGCTCATCCTCCTTCAACCATAGATAGGGAAGACCTTGATCCTTTCAGAGTCTCCCGTTCATAGGGTATCCAAACATTCACAGATCCAACCAGCAGAGAGAGCATACACGAACAGCAAGCTCATATCAGTTCCTATACAACCAGACTGCCAGCCTTGTCTGCTCTGCGAATGATGGCTTCAACACCTGCATTGAATTCGAGATAATCCTCCTCCATACCGTCACTGAAGATCACGCCCTGCTCAGGCATTTGTGAGGTGATTCGAAGCTGCTGGCCTTGCTCAATACAGCCGCAAGCTAATTCACCACCTGTTGTGCGGCTTACAAATGGTTCCCTTACTGTAAAGAACAGCTCGGGTAAGCTCCAGCGACTATAACGGTTCATATCCATGCCCCTATTCTGCTCTATAGGCTGCTCTGTCTGTCGCTCCTCCGCACGCTGTCGTTCGGACTGTCGAAGCTGCTCGGAGTTCCATGACATCCGCTGGCCTGTTACCTGTTCTGCGACCCTTGAAGCCCCGGTCATTACACTGCTTAGCCATCCTGTAGAGCCGAGACCCGTCGAGACAATAACTCCGCTCGATGACTGGGTCTCCTGCCGACCCTCGAGCTGAAGGAGATAACGTGCAGATACGTGAGTCCTGCGTCCGATGAACAGATCATTCACAGCGTAGATGTTCTGACCATCATTTAAAGTAGCCTGTGCCAGAGTCACTTCCCGACTGGATCTATAACCCTGAAGTACATCGCGCACAACAGCCTTGACATCATGCACCAGAAAGGGGAGTAGTACACCGTCCCAGCGAAGAGGATCTGGATTCACAGCCACCAGCGGCTGGCCAGACAGATACTTCATCGTATTCGCTACAAGCCCATCCTGCCCGAGCACTACGACGATATCCTCAGGGCCGAATATAAAATTCGGGACATATGCACGATTCACCAGCTGTACTCTCCCAAGCTCAGCCAACTGCTGTTGCACGCTGGCAAGTGCTACTTTATAATCCTGATCCTCCTGCATGTAATCTCCAAAATCCGCCCCCAGACGCTCAATATAAAAGCGGGCCTGCTGCACCGTATTATAACGAACCACCAACTCCGCAAGACGCGACTTTCTGGTAATCAGGACAAACTTGGCATCCCGCTTATTTTTATTTCCATCCATCGCCCCGCCGCTCCTTCGTCGTCCGCATATGATCGCCTGACCCCTCCATCAAGCCCTGTAGCAAGTCCGGTGTAATGTTCAGCTGACCAATCTTCTCTGCGTTCTCCGCCATCTCCCGGAAGGCAATGGCAATCAGCTTATCCGGATTCATATCCATCTGGGCCATGGATTTCAGCAGAGCAGGCTCCACTCCCTCCAGTGAACGCATGACCGCTGTCAATTCATAGGCCTTGGCATCTGCTTCGGCCCTCTTGTTGGCAACAGCCAGCTCAATCAGCTCTCGCTTGCGCTCCTCCAGAAGGGTGTCGTGGTTCAATTGCTCCTCCTTCATCTCATTATGCTTTTGTAGGGCGAAGCGCTCGGATTCCAGCTTGGCCTCTTGGATCTGCCGCTTCTTGGCCTCCACAGCAATTTCGGTATTCAGCTCATTCTCCTTCACACGTCGCTCCTGCTCAATCGAGGAATTACGTCGTTCATAGAGGGCATCGTCTGCCTGTCGCAATATTTCCTCCCGTGCCTCAGCCTCTAAGGCTCGCAGTGTCTCCTTATTAGGCAGAATCGCCAGAATCGATAGACCGATTAACTCAATTCCTAGCTGCTCCAGCTCTTCATGCACTCGAAGCTCCTGCCGAATGCTGCCCGCCAGACTTTCACTCGATTGCAGTACCTCCTTTAGGGGCATATGCTCAATATGCTTCTGAATTTGCACCTTCGCCATATGAATGACGCGTTGCGACAGCTTATCCGGATCATCGGAGAGATGACGGTGCTTCCTGGGATCATAGGTATAATTCAGCAGGCGGGAGATGCGGCGAAAATCTGTAATCCGATAAGTCAATTGTCCTTGTACCGTTACTGTCTGATAATCCCGAGTCATCTCATCGAACATGAAGGGTACATCAATAGATGAGACTGGGATGACCACAATCGAAGTCAACGGGGCATAATAATAAAAGGAAAGCCCCACACCTTCTTTGATTACTTTGCCGCTTCGGAACTTCATTACATATTCGCTTGGTTGAAACTTCACAAATTTCCATCCCAGCATCATGTCACCATCCTTGATCAAGTTTGTTTCGCCATTTTGATATTAACCATTTGTTATTAACAAAATAATATCATCAAATTAACATATTATCAATACGTTAATATCACGCTATACATGAAAAATATGATGACAAAATTGTCGTTCATCGTTACGCAAATCATGGTATCTTGGTAAAGTCTTCTGCCGAAGGCTTAATTTTGTGTCAAAGGGATTGAATCCATGAAATTACATAAGTTAAAAATAGTCTCGCTGATCCTGTTACTCACCAGCGTACTCGTACTCTTGTGCTGGAGCATGCAGGACTACTATCATTCACCGCTGCCCAATAAGGCTGCACATACCCGGACAGCCAATGCGGACAGGCTGGCCCGTCATATTTTCCATACCTCAGCTACACCAGATAAGACCTATTATCGCAATCAGGTGATCGTGCTCATGTACCACGATGTCAGCCCGAATCCGGTGGACGATAAATCCATTAGTGTTGCTTCCTTTCGTGCTCAATTGGAGGCGATGAAGGCAAATCATTTTCAATGGATCTCGATGGAGCAGTATGTGAACTTCGTCCTTCATGGTGCTCCTGTACCGGATAATGCTGTCCTGCTGACCTTCGATGATGGCTATGAGTCGTTCTATACCAGTGCTTATCCTGTGCTGCAGGAATATGGCGCCCCAGCTACCAATTTCGTCATTACCGCTACAATAGACAACCCCAAGCATATTGGAGTTGCCAAGCTCTCGTGGGAGCAGATTCGTGAAATGCATGCCAAGGGAATTGATTTCTACAACCACACTAATGATTCGCACGGGTATGGTTACGTCAATGAAGAGCACACCAAACAAAAGCCGCTGCTCATGGCTCCCATTCATTTGAAGGCGCTTGGACGCATGGAGACTCAAGCTGAATTTGAAGCGAGAGTGCTGAAGGATCTTCGGACGGCCAACAGCTTGCTGGACTCACAACTGAACAATCACCTGCACGTACTCGCCTTTCCTTACGGAGGGCATAATGCAGATACGCTGCGTCTCGCCAAGAGCCTCGGAATTGATGTGACCTTCACGGTCAAGCGGGGAATCAATACCCCTGGCCAGACCAACGGCTACCGAGTCAATGCAGGCGGAATGTATACGAAGGCTGAGGTGCTCATCCAGTACATGAAGCAGGGTGCACCGATGCGACCACTGCCATTCTCAAGAGGCTATAACACCACCTCGTAGCTTCATAACCCTCACTAGCACAGCTATGCTGTGCTTTTTTCTATGCCCACAGCCCACACAGCACAACGAGCGTAAGCCGCGACCTTCGATATGTCCTCTACCACTTAACAGCATCTTACAGAAGTGTATTTCCCATATAATTAACAGTCCATTAACACAAATATGAACATATGATAATATTTCGAGTTTATCTTTATATGTAAGTATTTATATCCCACTCATTTCAGGAGGTAGTATATGTTATCCAAATTCAGCAAAAAGCTGATTCCTGCTACAATTTTATCAACCGTGATGATGGCCTCATTGCTTCCTGGAGCACAGCCGGCTGCAGCGGCTACCAACACTGGCGAGATCAAGAACGTTATCTTTCTGGTGGGAGACGGTATGGGCTTCTCTTACATTACAGCTCACCGTTACATGAAGGACAACCCTAACACACCGCAAAAGGAATTGACCGCATTCGATCCGTACCTGGTCGGTGCCCAAATGACCTATCCAGATGATGACAAGCAGAATATTACGGACTCGGCTTCCGCAGCAACAGCAATGTCAGCTGGTGTGAAGACGTACAATGCGGCTATAGCTGTAGATACCAAGCAGCAGGACGTGAAGACCGTGCTGGAGCAAGCGAAGGAAATTGGCAAGTCCACGGGTCTTGTAGCGACCTCCGAGATTACACATGCAACACCTGCCGCTTTTGGTGCTCATGACATTAGCCGTAAGAACATGGACGCTATTGCCAATGACTACTATGATGAATTGATTAATGGGGAGCACAAGGTGGATGTGCTGCTTGGAGGCGGAAAGACGAACTTTGTTCGTGAAGACCGTGATCTGACGAAGGAATTTACCAAAGACGGATACAGCTATGTCACCAACCGCGATGCTTTGCTGAAGGATAGCAACACCAAATTACTTGGCTTGTTCGCAGACGGTGGACTGGACAAGATGATTGATCGTACCAGCGCTACTCCTTCCCTTGAGGAAATGACGAACGTAGCGATTGATCGTCTGAGCAAGAATGATAAAGGCTTCTTCCTCATGGTTGAGGGTAGCCAGATCGACTGGGCAGGTCATGATAACGATGTCGTCGCTGCCATGAGTGAAATGGAAGATTTCGAGCGAGCATTCCAAGCAGCTATTGATTTCGCCAAGAAGGACGGTCATACCCTTGTAGTAGCTACTGCCGACCACTCCACAGGAGGCTTCAGCCTGGGCGCTGCTGGCGAATATAACTTCAATGTTGAACCGATCAAGGCAGCAAAGCGCACTCCAGATTTCATGGCCAATGAAATTGCGGGTGGTGCAGATGTGGAGACGGTGCTGAGTCAATATATTGCACTTGAGCTGACACCAGAGGAGATCCAATCGGTGAAGGCTACGGTAGGTAAAGACGTGGCAGACATTGATAATGCGATTGAAGAGATTTTCAATACTCGCTCCTTCACTGGCTGGACCACAGGTGGACATACGGGTGAGGAAGTGCCTGTATACGCTTATGGACCAGGCAAAGAGAATTTCGCAGGCTTGATTGATAACACCAAGAATGCGGATGTTATTTTCGAAATTTTCAAAAAATAAGAGTGGCTGGATAGAAACAGCAGCTGTGAATACAGCAGACAATATGCAACAGGTGTAGGCTCAGCAACATTGTAGATGCAGCACGTTCAGGAACTGCAACGCAGCAAAGGTCCGGAGATATTCTCCGGACCTTATTTCTTTTTAGGAGCAGTGTCTAGTATAGATCAAAATCTCGTACAGCCTGCCCTGTACGCGCCGAAGTAAAGATCGCTTCAATAATGTTCAGCACCCGTAGCACCTCTTCATTACGAACGATCGGCACAGCCGTCCCTTCTACTACCGCAACATAGTTGTCATAAAAGCTGCTCTCATGCTCAAAGGGCTGTGGCAACGCCTCTGTAATCGTTGCTTCCTCCGAGGGAGGTGCCATTGTCTTGGTGAGCCCCACGCCCGCCTGAATGGGCTTCGGTTCGATACGGCCTACATCCTTGTTGCGTGTCACCACACGACCGTTAAGCGACCAATCCTCGATGATGCCTGTACCTTCCGTTCCTTTCACATACCAGCGGGGGAGTGGAATATAGTTGGTCGTCCCCACCTCTACCAGTGCAGAGACACCATTCTCGAACTCCAGAATAGCCTCGAAGCCATCATCCACCTCATCACCGAGAATGTAGCTGAGCCGACCACTGATACTGGTAATCTTGCTATCCACCATGAAGACCAGCTGATCGAGCAAATGAACACCCCAATCCAGCAGCATGCCTCCTCCATATTGCTCCAGATGACGCCAATCGCCAGGAATGCCATTCGCCCCATGTACACGAGATTCGATACGGAACAGCCCACCAATGGTCTCCTGATCATACATCTGCTTGATTATACGGAAATCCTCATCCCAGCGACGGTTCTGATGCACCATGAGGATCTGTCCTGTCTGCTCGGCAACAGCTACCATTTCACGGAATTCCACTACCGACAAAGCTACAGGCTTCTCGCAAATAACATGCTTGCCAGCCTTGAGAGCCTCAATGACCAGCTCCTTGTGCACATCATTCGGCGTAGCAATCAGCACTGTATCTACCATCGTGTCATTCAACACGGATGCATAGCTGTCATAGTTACGATAGCCATCCTGCACAGCGGCCTCTTGCCGATCTGTCTGAATATCATAAGCTCCTACTACACGGAGACTATTCGCCTGCCCAATGAGCTTGGCGTGATAGCTCCCCATGCCTCCATAACCCACAATCACAACTGCATGCTGTCCTTGATTCATAGGAATCGTCCCTTTCAGCCTTGATAGGAAGAATATGTCACTCTCATTCTAGCCCGAAGCGAAGGAGCATAAAATGCACATTATGATAAAAACATGAACAATCTGGTCAATCTTTGGAGGTCGTCAGCTTGGTTCGGGCGATAGCTACTGTGCCTGATGCTACACTGCCGAGCATAGTCATAGATTCCTCACTTTTTTCCTGCTGTAGTTGGCACTAACCTCAGTCTATTAAAGCTTTGTGAGCAACTCGGTATAAAAGCTGTTGCCATTGCGTTGATCCAACCGTTGGGCTGTAGCTTGAGCCTGCTCCGCAAAATACAGAGCAAGACCCGGTAAATTCCCCGCATCTCCCTGATAAGGCAGCGAAGCCGGTAACACGGGTCGAAGTCCCTGCTCCTCCTCGGCAAGCTGTCGTAGTAACGCTGCTGAGGCCCCATCAAATTGCAGCTTCGCAATCGGATTCTCCAGATCAATGGACATCGCCACATGCTTCTCGAACACCTCTAGCGCCTTCATCGGATGAACTCTGCGCAGATATGTAATATGTCGGGCAATCGGAATCATGAAGTCCCTTTCCCCTTTGACCAGACGATAGCTCTTGCGCTCCAGCTTATCCGCCCGTTCCGTCTCGCCTCGTTCAAGAAGTGGAAGGAACAGATGGGACAGGGTCTTATGCGGAATCTCCCCACACGTCATACGTCCTGATACGATCGGCTCGGCCTTGCGCAACAGTTCATCAATGTTCCCTGCCACCTGCTCGTACTCTACGAATTGATCCTGCTCACAGGCGATACAGTCACTCATACCATCTCGCTCCATGCCCAAGACCTTGTCCATGTAAACTCCAGCTTCGGTAATGTCACCGCACATGAGGGCAACGAGACTTTTATAATAGTAATATGTGCGATCGCTGTAGCCATATTCCTGATAGCGTGTTCTCATATCCTCCAGCAGATTATCAATCTGCTTCAAGCTAATCTCCGGAAATGCAGAGATGCTGTTCAGAATCCATTTATAGGACCATAGCAAGTCGAATTCGTCATAGGCTTCCGGCTCACGATCGAACTGCCCCAGCATCCATGAGAAGGCTACCAGTGCCTTCATCGGATAGCCGCCAAAGGTCCCTGCCTCTACCATCTCTGAACGAGCGGCATATCCCTCCTCTACCAAATTCAGCACATCCGCTGTACGAATGGCCTCCTCCAGAAGAGCAATTTTAGCCCTGCCATTCGGCAATGCGTAAGCCTGACTCATCAACTCATCGAATTCGGTGCTCATTTTGTATCCCCTCCATCAATTGTGCCCTCACGAGCTGTATCTACTGCTAATCCCATATCTATAAAATGTAAAATCCCTTGATTGAGCACAGCCAGCTCTTGCCGATTCATCGGATAATGCCCCATCAGAAGCGAATTCACATAGAGCAGTTCAACTGCTGGCTTGAGCATACCCGTCAGCCCTGCTTCAAATAAGCGTCCTACGAGCGGATTATCCAGATTCAGATAGAGCGTGGAGTATGCGGCCTCCCGATATTTGGAGCCAAGGCTTCCCAGGACCGAGGATATAGCTTGCGGACTAATTTCCTCAGCAGCCTCCAGTGCCCGCATGTCAGAGGATTCCTTGGACAGTGTGAAGAGTGCTGGTAGCTCTGTTGGCTTGAAGCGCTTCAGCTCAACCCGGCAGCGAAAACACTGCAGCACAGCATCCGCATGGAGCACCTGCTCATAAAAGCGCATCCGCTCCGCTGCTGTCACCTCCGTGAATGCAAGCGACACATCCTCCGGGATCAGGCGCTCCGTGGCAACCTCAGGCAGGATGTCTGGCAAGGTTGCCAACAGCTCCGCATCGTACAGATAGCCACCGTTAATGACAAGTAAGGATTGAGCGGCAGCGACATGGGTAATCTGTCGATACTCATCCAGCGTTAATGTATAATACAGGGTTCTGCCTTCCTCCAGCAGCTCGCCTAGTTCCTTGGAGCCGAAGGTACTTTCGAAGGGCAACCAGCGATAAATCATTCGATAGAAGTCTCTATGCTCCATAGCCAGTGACTTCATCGAGAGTGCATGCAGACGTATCGTCTGGCGGAGTCGTTCCGGCTCTGAATCAGCCATCTGAACCAGCTCCTGACGCAAGGCTTCACCCAGCTCGCCTCGAACCTCCTCCAGACGTTCATTTTCATAGAAGTCCTCACGCGATGCAGTTGGCTGCAGCTCATCAGTCCAAATGATGCATTTTACGAAAAATGCCCAATCCGGCAGCACATTCTGTGCTTTGTCCGATACCAGCATGTTCCTCAGGTACACTCGATGGGTCTTCTTCGCGTTCAGATTCACGGTCTGCGGCAATATATAGGCAATGCCTCCTGTACGTCCAGAGGCTGTCTGCAACGGAATGAAGTCATGGAAGCGTTCGCCCAGCAGTCTTGAGCCGAATTGTAGTACCTCTTCCCGATGACTCCGTGCCAATCCAGGCTCCGTAATCCATGTTGGGCGCCATTCGTTGATCGTTCGGGTCTGCTCCTGATCCTGCAACTTGATCGGATAAGGCAGAAGCGCGCCATAGTCATACAACCATCCAGCCAGCAGCTCGGGTTCATAGTACAATTCGAAGCCAGGCTTGCAGCGCAAATATACCTTTGTACCTATCGACAGATCCACATCCAGCTTACGGATCGAATAGGTGCCATCGGGCTTGCCTCTCCATTCGAGGGCGGGTCCCCCCTTCGCGGAACGGGTGATCATGACAATCTCATTGCTCACGGTGAAGCAGGATAGAAGGCCGATGCCAAACCGACCAATAAAGCCTGATTCCTGCAAGGGCTCCAGCCCATCTCCCCGCTTGGAGGATTGACCGATCATCGCCAGGAACTCGTGAATATCCGCTTCGGTAAGACCGATACCATTATCCTCAATCATCAGAGTAGCCTCAGTGCCCGTACCCGTAACCTGCACCAGAATCTGCTCCTCATAGCCGGGGTCCTGGGCTTTGCGTGCCGTAATGGCGTCTATTGCATTTTGCATCAGCTCTCGTATGTACACCTTGGGATTACTATATAGATGATCTGATAGAATCTGAATCATGCCGCTCAGGTTAACCTGAAAACGGTAATTATCCTGTTCACTCATGCTGTCACGCTCCTTTGTTATTTACGCTTTCCCCACTGTTAGACGTTGTGAATCACTGTGATTATAGCTGTGCTCATCGTCATCCATCCGATGATACAGAGATTCTTTCCATGACAAAACAACAATCCAGGAACGCTGCAGGGCAGACTGTGACCGATCACACTCTTCTAGCAGTTACTGTACTGTTGTCAGAAATACGAATATCCGTTTGTAACACTTCTTCAATTTGGTGCAAATTGGATGTTAAATAATAGTATACGTGGAGGATGAATAGCTGGCAATAAGCCCCAAGTAGCATTAGCTCCGTCCAAAGTCCCTACATATAACAGCAAAAGAACCCGACTGCCTCAAGCTATCTCGATAGAGTAGCCCAGACCTTCGGGTTCATCTTATTGCCATCGTTATTGAGTCTCTAACCAGCAAGACTCACGTGTAGCTTCATATTCAACACTTAGATAGCGGCAGCTTCCTGCCCCAGCTTCATCATATAATAAAGAGGCTTCTGATTGTTCTGTTGCTGATATACCACCAGCACCAATGTACGGCCCTGAGCCACTGCTGCGGCATCTCCTGCAAGCACTGCTGATAGATCAAAGGGCAGGATTTCAAGCACCGCATGCTTCTGAAGCTCACGCTCTCCCAGTCGAAGCTCTGCGAATGCCGGTGGGCTCTCGCTCCCTGTCTCAAGCTCGTGCCCATGCCCACTAGGTTCCAACCTAACGTTATTCTCGATATCCGCGATATCTTCCTGCACCACCTGCAATTTCTCAGGCTGCTCTGCGGCCAGCTTCATATAGCTGCCCCACTCGTCCTTCTCCAGCCCAAAATCCCACCAGATCTTCCGCGGCTTGTACTTGTGATTCAGGAAGTAATCCAGCTTCATCAGGCCAAGAATGATCTCCATATTCTTCGTATCCCGTTGCTCCAGGAAGGAGTGCAGACGCATGAAGAGATCCTCCAGCTGGTGCCCGATCTTCTGCCAGCCTTGCCCCTCCCAGTAATCACCGAACTCCTGAAAGAAGTCAAAGGCAGACGGAAATTCCTGCTCCATCAGGAACTTCAAGGTACGATCCATCCGGTGCGCATTCCAGTATTTTTCCAGTACATCCTCCAAGCGCTTGAGTCGTACAATATCCTCGAAGGATAGCACATCATTGCTCAGCATTTCGTATGGAGCTACATCCATATACGTGTAATTGTACTTCTCTGCATCAAGACGCAGTCCGGTACCACGAAGCATCTTCAAGAAGCCTAACTGCAGCTCCTCTGGCTCCAGTGCGAATACATCGTTGAAGGTCTTGCGGAACGTATTGTAGTCCTCCTGAGGCAAGCCTGCAATGAGATCCAGATGCTGATCAATCTTGCGGCTGTTCTTGACCTTCGTCACGGTGCGTGTCAGCTTGGCAAAATTCTGACGGCGCTTGACCAGTTCATTCGTCGGATCATTGGTCGACTGGACACCGATCTCGAAGCGGAAGATCCCCGGCGGAGCATGCTCTGCCAAATAATCCAGAACCTCGGGCCTCATAATATCCGCCGTAATCTCGAACTGGAACACGCAGCCCCGGTGATTCTCGATGAGGAACTGGAACATTTCTAGAGCGTAATCACGCTTGATATTGAACGTCCGATCCACGAACTTGATAAGCTTGGCACCCTGATCAATCAAATAGATGATATCTGCCTTCGTTCGCTCAATATCATAGTACCGGACTCCAACCTCAATACTGGATAGACAGAATTGGCAGCTGAACGGGCAGCCGCGGCTCGTCTCAAAATAGACAATCCGATTCGCCAGCTCGGGAATATCCTCCACAAAACGGTGCGGTGAAGGCAAGTCATTCAGATCGGCCTTCGGGCGGCCTGGCATCAGAATGATCTCTTCTCCCTTGCGGTAGGCAAGTCCATAGACAAAATGGTACTTCCCCTTGCCCTCGATCTCCTGAAGCAGCTGATGGAACGACTCTTCTCCTTCACCCATGACGATGAAATCCACATTCCTGAGCCGCTTCATCCAGTCCTCTGTATCATAGGATACCTCGGGTCCACCCAGTACAATGCGTACCTCGGGCATAACCTTTTTCACAATATCAATGACCTTGATCGTCTCTTCAATATTCCAGATATAGCAGGAGAATCCGATGACGTCCGGCTTGCGCTGGAATAAGTCCGATACAATGTTCATGACCGGGTCCTTGATCGTATACTCTGCCAGCTCAATGTCAAAATCCTTGTCACTGTAGGCCTTCAGACAGCGAATCGCAAGACATGTATGAATGTACTTTGCGTTCAGCGTTGAGAGAACAACTTTCATAATTCACCTTCTTTATTTAAATTCGTAGGGCAGGTTGCTAGTGTCTTGACGGGAACCACTGTGAGTATAGAACCGCTGCAAGCAGGAGTCCTGTCGACCACAGATAAGCTTGCTGTTCTTTGATCTAAGATGAATAGCAGTTGAACAGCAACCTTAAAGTCATCTAGTACCCTGCGTAGTCGTCGAAGCCGTCATCGTAGGGAACCTGCTCCGCCTCGGACTGCTTCTGGAAGAATTCCAGGAACGGACGTCCGTATTTCCGAAACTTCACCTCACCTACACCCTTCACACGCAGCATGTCTGCTTCGGTCACAGGAGTGGCAACACTCATCTCACGCAGCGTCGCATCATTGAAAATAATATAAGAAGGTACATGCTCCTTGGCAGCCAATTCTCGCCGAATCAAGCGAAGCTGCTCGAAGACTGTCTCATTCACCGCAGCAGGATAAGCATCCTTCGCACGTCGGCCGCCTGTTCCAGTGAAGGACGTCGCATGACGTACCACACGCTGCATGACCTGGCGCTGCCCCTTGAGTACCTCAGCCGCCAGCTGCTGCAGCCGTACTACTGGGTATTGTCCTTCCGACAAGGATAAATATCCCTCCGAGATCAAAATGTTGATCATCTCCACGATCTCTTTCTCGGTTCGGCTCCCCAGCACACCATAGGTTGGCAGGCTGTCGAAGCCGTATTGCAGTACCTTCTTGTTGCGTGAGCCCTTGAGCACGGAGGCGACCATGGAGGCGCCGAAGCGTTCACGCATCCGGTGAATGCAAGAGAAGATCTTCTGTGCATCTACGGTAATATCGACGATCTCGCGGTCATCTGTACAGGAGCTGCAATTGCCGCAGTCTTCTCCATCATGCTGCTCCCCAAAATAGTCCAGCTGCGCACTGCGCAGGCAACGAGTCGTATAGGAATAATCCACCATCTGCTGCAGCTTGCGATAATCATTGCGCTTGCGATCCTCATCCTGCGGGTTCTGCTCAATCAGGAACTTCTGGGTCACAATGTCCTGTGGTCCGAAGAGCAGAATGCACTGGCTGGGATCACCATCCCGGCCCGCACGACCTGCCTCCTGGACATAGGCCTCCATATTCTTCGGCATATTATAATGTATGACATACCGTACGTTGGACTTGTCGATACCCATCCCGAAGGCATTCGTCGCCACGATGACCCGGATATCGTCGTACAGGAAGGCCTCCTGACTCTCCGCCCGCTCCTCATCGCTCATACCTGCGTGATATCGCCCGGCCGCGAGCCCTGCTTCCTTTAGGCGCATATACAGATCATCCACATCCTTACGGGTAGCGGCATACACGATCCCGGACTCATCTGCATGCTCCTTCGCATAGTTCAGCAGAAACGACCGTCGATCCTCCCCGCGCAGCACGCTAAAGGCCAGATTGGGACGTCCCAATCCTGTGACAAAGGTCTGTGGCTCACGCAGACGCAGCAGCCTGACAATGTCATCCATGACCTGCGGCGTAGCCGTCGCTGTGAAGGCCGCCAGCACCGGACGCTCCGGCAGACTTTCCACGAATGGAGATACAACCAGATAGCTTGTCCGGAAGTCATGCCCCCATTGTGATACACAGTGCGCCTCATCGACAGCGACACAGGAAATTCCGAGCTGGCTCATCTCTTCGCGGAACCAATCCAGTTCCAGCCGCTCAGGTGCTACATACAGCAATTTCAGATGTCCTTGACGTGCAGCTCGCAGCCGGTCATTTACCTCTCTGACAGTCAAGGTACTGTTAATATAGGCAGCAGGAATCCCCATCGTCGTCAGCGCATCCACCTGATCCTTCATGAGGGAGATCAATGGCGACACTACCAGTGTCACCCCTTCATATAATAAGGCCGGGATCTGGTAGCAGATGGACTTTCCTCCTCCTGTTGGCATAATACCAAGCGTATCACTGCGCTCCAGGAGACTGCCTACAATATTTTTTTGTCCTTCCCGAAAGTCGGGATATCCGTAGTATTTGACCAAAAGCTCACGTGCCTGCTCTAGACTCGGTGCTTGTACACTCATTTTTCATAACCCCTTATAAAAAGCCAATACACTCTATTTTCCCATCAAAGCAGCATCATTTCAATAGCTGAGGAAGCCTGAAAACAACGACAACCTTCCTACTCTAATATCTAAAAATAAGTTTAACGGGGAATATCAGGTTGGACAACCGCTACTTATAGAGTTAGGTGACCCTTTTGAGCCTCATATCCTCCCTACAGCACGTGTAAAAAGCCCCGCCACGATCCTGTCTTTGCCAGTCGCCACATAGCTTTCCATCCTCCCACATGATATAGTGAACACGATACTACAGAGGATGGAGATTTTACCGTTATGAGTGAACATACACGCCCCCGCAAGGGGACTCAACCCCAGGCTCAACCTACCAAGCAAACCAATTCCCAACCATATACAGGCAAAACATCAGGCAAAAGCTACGCAAGCACCAATCAGTCCAGTACAAGCCAATCAGGTAAAAGCCAGCCAGGTACAGGCAAGTCCAGTACAAGTAAAAGTAAACCAGGCGTAAGCCATTCCGGCCCCCAAAAAACGAGTTCTCATGCGAAAGCTGCTGACGGCCCCAAGTCGAAAGTAAATAAGCACTCCTTTCAGCGCCAGCGACCTAGTGCTGCCGATGCAGAGGAGCTCCGCCCGAACGATCGGATCGTCGTCACCATCAAGCGACTGGGAATCAACGGCGAAGGTGTTGGCTATTATCGACGCAAAGCCGTATTCATCACAGGTGCCCTGCCGAATGAGGTCGTCAAGGCCAAGGTAGATACTGTACAGCAAGGCTTTATTCAGGCTACTCTTACGGAGATTGAGAAGCGCTCTGTGCATCGCATCGATGCGCCCTGCCCTGTCTTTGGAGAGTGTGGCGGCTGTCAAATTCAGCATATGTCCTATGAGGGACAACTGGAGGCCAAGACTGAGATTGTCCGCGAAGCGTTCAATCGTTATGCAGGTCTTGATTCCGTGCCCATGAAGCCAATGCTCGGCATGGAGCATCCGTGGGATTACCGCAACAAGGCACAGCTACAGGTTACTCGTCGCCAGGGAGAGATCATCGCGGGATTGTATGAAATGAACAGCCATACGATCGTGGACATTAGCGGCTGCCCGATTCAGCATCCCAAGATCAATCAAGCCGTAGCAGCAGTTAAAAAAGTGCTGGACGAGCTGCGCATTCCGCTGTACAAGGATCAAGGTAACCGCGAGGGCATCCGTACCATTGTTGTACGACATGGGTTCCAGTCCGATCAGCTTCAGGTGACACTCGTCTCCGCAGGAAGCAAGCTACCACAGCAGGAGCAGCTCATTCGCAGGTTGCGGCAAGAGCTGCCGCAGATGTCCGGCTTGTCTCTGAATATTAACTCTGGCAAGACCCATCTCGTCTTCGGGGATCGGACCCATACACTATGGGGAACAGAAGCGATGGAGGAATCACTTGGCGATCTGGAATTCCGTCTCTCTCCACGTGCCTTCTTCCAGCTTAATCCACAGCAGACCGTCAAGCTGTATGAGAGTGTACGGATTGCAGCTGCGCTGACTGGCAAAGAAACGGTTGTAGATGCCTACTGCGGGACAGGTACAATTGGCCTGTGGCTAGCCCCTTACGCCAGCGAGGTGCGCGGTATCGAGGTTATTCCTGAGGCTGTCGAGGATGCGGCACGCAATGCCCGTCAGAACGGACGGGATAATGCGACCTTCTACACGGGGGAAGCCGAGGTGCTGCTGCCTCGTTGGGTGAAGGGCGGCTTCACGCCTGATGTCATTATCGCTGATCCTCCGCGTACAGGGTTAGACCGTCGCTTTCTAGAGACTATACTTCGTACCAAGCCACAACGCTTTGTCTATGTATCCTGCAACCCGTCGACACTGGCCAAGGATACCAAAGTCTTGCTGGATGGTGGCTATGAGCTACAATGGGTGCAGCCCGTAGACATGTTCCCGCAGACGAGTCATGTGGAGTGCTGTGCGTTGATAGTTAGAAGTAAAAAATAAACATTACAATTAACAAGAAATGATCGAGGCAAGTTCATCATAAGAGATGGATTTGTCTTTTTCATTTGTTAGTTATCAACTCCATTCGACTTGTATATTGATATAAGATCTTTCAAAGGAAGTGAAAGGAGATGTCATACCAACTTACAAATTCTAATGACAAAATAGTCCAGGGATAGGGGGAAGCAATAATCGTAGCAACTACGGAGCGTTTGATACCAGACCTTGGCTATGCTGAGCTTGTCACTATTTGCAAGGCTGATGAGACGGATACCTCTGAGATTATACGCAATATCAAAAAAATCAATGTAGCCGCAATACCATAAAGTTTGCAGAGTACAAATATAATGGCGAGAGCTTTGAAGGCCGAGAGTTGAAAGAACTGTGATGTGTACAAACCCTTTTCATCATGGTTATACTAAGAGATAGAGTGGCATCGCTCTTCTTTACTAAATGTTATTAGGAGATGTTTTTCTTGATCATCAAATTCATTCGTTTACGTTAATGAAAGGTACAGGCTAATTAACTCACGTCATTTTTTAGAACTATGACCTGGGTTTATTTAACTGTGCCTTTTTCATTTACTATAATGAATGAATGAGGTGTTTTAATTTTGCCCGAAAACAATCGAAAAATTACAAACGCACGTCTTCTCACTGAGTATGAAGACATTTTTAGATGTCCAATATGTTCAAATCCAATTGAGGTAGTAAATTTAAGGAGTTTAATTTGTTCCAATCATCATTGTTTTGATATATCTAAGCAAGGATATGTTAACTTGTTGTCCCATCCCCTTAAAACAAAATACGATAAAAAACTGTTTGAATCTCGAAAGATTTTTAGCCAAAGCGGCTTTTTTGATCCACTGATTACTCAGATTTGTGAGAATATGTTAGAAGAGTTGAAACCAACGAGTAAATTCATAAAAATATTAGATGCTGGATGCGGTGAAGGCTCACATTTGAACAATATACAGCAAAGGATAATTGAACAATCGCAATGTAACTTATTGGGAATAGGAGTTGATATTTCTAAAGAGGGAATCAATATTGCTTCGAGAAGTCCTTCCAAAACAATCTGGTGCGTAGCGGATCTCGCAAAGTGTCCATTAATTGATAAACTATTTAATTTCATATTGAATATATTATCACCTTCCAACTATTCTGAGTTCCATAGAATGCTTGCGGATGATGGAATGGTTATAAAAGTTATCCCCGAAAGTAAGTACCTTCAAGAATTAAGAGGGATACTTTACAATCAAACAGATAGAACTGTATATTCAAATGAAAATACATTAGAGCTTTTCAAACGTAATTTTGATCTTGTTGACATCCAGCGTGTTCAGTACGGTGTAACAATGGAAAATAAGTACATTGAGCAGTTGGTCCATATGACCCCCTTGTCTTGGGGATCATCGGAAGAACTTATACAACAAGTTTTGGGTAGGGATAAACTGGAGATTACTTTTGACTTCTCAGTCTTGCTTGGGAAGAAAATGAATGCTCATAGATCCAATTTATTTAAAAACTAATTATCAAAGAAGCTTACAAGGAATATTTTAATGTGTAGTGTATATAACATTGAATCAATAAAACAGGCGTATTATTAAGTACAAATTTACAGGATACGAATTGAAACAGGGCTGTTGAGAGTCATAGTAGAACGATCCACCTTGCATAAGTTTGGTGGATCGTTTTACATATTAGTTGATACAGGTGAATATCAGATGCATCATATTTTTTATTTTCTACCGTTAGCACTTATCGCTACTTAAATGGAAAGGGGCTTCAGCGTAAGCTCTCTGCAATAATTCGCCCATTCGCTGAGGACTTGCTCATCATCAAGGCCAAGCTGCGCAAATAACCAAATTCACTTCTGAAAGGCACAGAATTGTTCTTCCGTATCTTTTTGCATTTCGAGAGCAGTTTCCAATTCCGCTTTGCTTGGTAAAGACTTGTTGTTCTGCCTGATTACTTTGATTTTATTGTTTATTTTTCAACTCGCTTAATGCTTTGATTAGAGAGGAATGTTTTAGACCAACAGCCTGTCTTTTACAAAACGTGAAGTACTGTTCAAACGTATAATGAACTTCCTTACCGTTCCTGCCCTTCACTCTTGTCCCCGGTAACCTTTGACATAATAATCATCTACTGTCCTACTCGTTCCGCGTAGTAACCTTCGATTGATTTCATTACCGCTTGCAGCGTATTAGTAGAACCTTCTATTCCGACATATCAGGTGGAACCTCAAGCAAACGGATATACGTGATAAATTTCACATTATCCCCTATCTTTATATGCTAAAATTCCAACGAACAATGGTTTCGGACTCTGGAATAACCTGCTAAAGGCTTACTACACAACGTTTTTTACCAATTTTGTTATTAAAATGTGTTGCATTTTAATATATATATTTTATCTTACTGGAGGTCATTTAGATGAAGAAAGCATCTATTCTACTCTGCACTGCCCTGTTGATCGGCGTTCTTGCTGGCTGTAATTCTAACAGCAGCACCGAGAATACAGCCCCTGCAAACAATGGCGCAACGACTGAAAACACAGGAGCTGCGAGCGGTACGAACAGCGGAGACACTGCCGCTGAACAAGGCCAATACCAAGACGGCGTGTACTATGCTATTGGTGAAGTTGATGCTAAAACCGGCTGGCAATATTATGTTACCTTGACCGTTGCAAGCGGTAAAATTACCGAAGCAAACTGGAACGGCATTAACGCTAATGTAGGCCCTGACAAAAAGACATACTCCGAATCCGGCAAGTACGGCATGAAAGCTGGCGGCGCTTCTGCCGAATGGCATGAGCAAGCTGCACTGGCTGAAGCCTACCTCATTGAAAAGCAAGACCCTAAAGCCATTACTTTGAATGAAGAAGGCAAGACTGACGCGATCTCTGGCGTATCAGTGCATGTCAATGAGTTATTCGATCTGGCCGACAAGGCACTGGCAGCTGGTCCGGTAGAAGCAGGCATATATAAAGACGGAAGCTACCATGCCGAAGGTGAAAAGTTCGACGAGAAGTCCGGTTGGAAAGAAACGGCTGACGTTGTTGTCGCTGCAGGCAAGATCGTCCATGTTAGCTTCAGCGGTGTGAACGAAGCTGGCGAAGACAAGAAACAGAACTCCATCGATGGAAAATATGGCATGAAAGCCGGCGGTGCATCTTCCGAATGGCATGAACAGGCTGCTCTGGGTGAGTCCTACCTCGTCGAGAAGCAATATCCTGCTTCCCTTACATTTAACGACCAAGGCAAGACTGATGCCATCTCTGGCGTATCCATCTCCCTGCAAAGCTACTATGATCTTGTGTCAAAAGCGCTTGAAGGTGCTAAATAATTCGTTATTAGAAGTTAGGTAAGTCCCACCACCCTAGTTAAGCAGGTGAATCTTTTGAAGAAAATTGTTGTCCTCGGCGGAGGCTACGGCGGTGTTGTTACTGGTAAGCACCTCGCCAAATTGTTCAAGAAGGATAAGGACGTGTCGATCCAATTGATTGACCGCAATCCTTATCACACACTCCTGACGGAGCTGCACGAGGTCGCGGCTAACCGCGCTCCTGAAGACTCGGTAAAGATTGAGCTCAAGAAGATTTTTGCCGGTCAAAAGGTTGACGTCGTTCTGGATTCTATCGATAATATCGACTTTGCAGCTAAAGAGCTTCGTTCTGCAAAAACAACCTACAAGTATGATTACCTCGTTATCGGTACTGGCTGTAAGCCAACCTTCTTTGGAATTCCAGGTGCGGAGGAGCACTCACTGACTCTCTGGTCCTATGAAGATGCTGTTATAATCAAAGACCGAATCCGTGATAAATTCGGTAAGGCTGCTAAAGAAAATGATCCGGTAAAACGCCATAAAATGCTCTCTTTCGTGATCGTAGGTGCTGGCTTTACCGGTGTTGAGCTTGTGGGTGAAATGGCGGAGTTCCGCGATGAGCTTTGCAAGGAATTCTATATAGATCCTAGCGAGGTTCGTCTTGTCGTTGCTGATATGGCACCAAAAATTCTGCCGATTCTGCCTGACAAGCTGATTGAAAAATCAACCAAGTACCTGAACAAGATCGGCGTAGAAATTGTAACCAGCGCAAAAATAACAGGCGTTACCCCGTCTGGCGTAGTGCTCGGTGACAAACAGCTTGAAGCTGATACGGTAGTATGGACCGCAGGTGTTGAGGGCTCCGAGCTCGTCGGCAAGCTGGATGTTAAACAAGAAGGTCGCAAGCGCATTGTGACTAACGACAAGCTGCAAAGTGTTGATCATGACAATGTATACATCGTCGGCGACAACATCTTCTTCATTCCTGAAGGTGAGTCTCGTCCGGTTCCACAGATGGTTGAAAATGCGGAGCAAGCAGGCCCATTGATCGCCCATAACATCTATGCGGATGTGCATAACAAGCCGAAGAAGCCTTACAAACCAGGCTTCCACGGTACTATGGTAAGTATCGGCAGCCGCTACGGCGTAGCGAATGTCGGTCTTCCGAACAAAATGTTCATGCTCACCGGCTTTATGGCGATGTTATCCAAGCACATGATCAACATGTACTACCTCTTCACTGTAGCTGGCTTTAATAAAGTATGGACTTATATGATGCATGAGTTCTTCCATGTGAACCATCGCAGAAGCTTTGTCGGTGGACACTTCGCTAAGCGTTCCCCGAACTTCTGGTTGGTGCCGCTTCGTATCTTTGTTGGCTGGAAGTGGCTGGAAGAGGGTCTAGACAAGCTACCGAAGATTTTGAAGGACCCATCGAATATATTCCTGATTCCACCACCACCGCATGCGGATGTTGTGACCGCAGCAAGTGATGCGGCCGGTACGGTCAAGGACGCTGTCGACGCTTCGTCCGCAGCCTCTGCTGTAGAAAGCGCATCGACTGCCGTAACTGCGTTACCAGTTCCTGATTTTGTGAGTAGTAGTGTGAACTGGTTCATGAACCTCTTCTTCTATACTCCAGATGGTGGTTATACCGCTCTTGCTAGCGTGTTCCAATTCGTTATGGTGTTCATGGAAATTGCAGTCGGGCTCATGCTCATCGTCGGTCTGTTCACAGCTGTAGCTTCCGCTATTACTGTTGCTCTCGGCGTTATGATCTGGTCCTCCAGCATGGCCTCGGCTGAAATGCTGTGGTACATGACAGCAGGTGTTGCTCTGATCGGTGGGTCTGGCAGTGCATTCGGACTTGATTACTATGTACTTCCTTGGCTCAAGAAGCAATGGAAGAGGATTCCTCTCGTTCGACGATGGTATCTGTACACAGAGTAATGGATTGAACTTGAGTAAGCTCAACAAATAGCCTCAATTAGAGTAATGCGCGCATGCGTGCATTACTCTAATTTTTACTTTTTCTAGCTTGAGTTGTGCAGCAATACGTCTGGAGGAGTGTGCCATCATGAACAAATACGAGCTGATCCAAGACACATTTCATATGTTGCAGAGAGAAATTTCACCGGATACGGGAATTCGACTGAATATGCCTTGTGAAGAAGCGGAAGAGATGGCGAGTCTGCTGCTTGAATATGGACTTCCAGCGCTACGCACGACCCGTTTATTATCCATTTACATCGCAATCAAGCTCGCCCTCTTGCGTCATTCGGAATGCGACAACGCTCTGAACGGAGAGAAGTTGACCCGCAGTGTGCTCGACGGCGACTACCTATATAGCTTCTATGTGCAGCTCTGTCTGCAATGGAATGAGCATGATCTTCTCGTCCGTCTTGCCCCGGTTATTAAGCAAATACAGATTCGGAGAATCGAAGGCGCTTCCTATGACGATGCCTTGCTTCGTTGTTGGGGGCTGTTTCTGGAGATGGAGGAAGGACATGTTCGCAAGAGTTGTGCCATCTGAGGCTGACAGGCCCTTATCAACATCAATCGGGAGAGAATCATATGACAAGACTGGATGCAGAACTAGGGATCTCGCTTCGCTCCGTTGATCGTGCCATCGAGAGTATGATCAAATTCGATAAGGATATACCCCGCTCTTCCCTGCTTGCCCAGCATGTTCTTCAACTGATCCGTTCCGGCGGCAAAAGAATTCGCCCGCTGCTGGTTATCGTAGGGTCACGCTTCGGCCCATCCGCTGAAGAGAAGGACACGATGAGGCTGGCGGCGGCGGCTGAGCTCATTCATGCGGCCTCCCTGATTCACGATGACATTATTGATGATTCATCGGTCCGACGTGGCGAGCCTGCACTGCACGTCAAGCTTGGCATCCATGATGCCCTGCATGTCGGCAACTATATGTCTGCACGCGTTGTTGAGCTAATCACCGAATATTCTGCAGAACGGGAGCGCTTTGCTTACGATTTGTCTTCCCTCGTTACCACTCAGCTATGCCTGGGTGAATATCAGCAACTATCCCATTTGTATAATTACGAGGTTCATATTGAGGATTATTTGGAGAAGTCCCGGAACAAGACAGCGCAATTGATGGCCTCGTGCCTGAAGATCGGCGCATTATCTGGAGGCGCGAAGAATGATATCTCAGAGCTGCTTTATTCCTTCGGTGAGAAGCTAGGAATGGCCTTTCAGATTCGCGACGATATTCTAGACTTTACCCAATCCGCCGAGAAGCTTGGTAAACCGGCTGGCAGTGATCTCCGGAAGGGTCAGGTAACCCTTCCTGTACTGTTCGCACTGGAGCAGGAGGAGCTGGCTTCAAGGATTCGTTCTATCGGACCGGATACTCCTAAAGCTCAGGTTGATGCGGTTGTGGCCCTCATACAGCAGTCGGATGCACTCCGGGAGAGCGAGCTGATCAGTGAACAATATCTCGATGAAGCTCAGCACGTTATTCGGCAGTTGGAGTCCGATCCTGCCCATCGTGATTTGACCATCCTGCTGAACTATCTTAGCGGACGGGAACATTAATGGCATGTATGCAAGAGAGGGTGCCCCTCAGTCATTTACGATGACCTTTGGGACAGCCTTTTTTTATGGATCGTCCCATTTCAGCTGAGATAGCCCTCTGGTACTGCGCTAACCAGTATATTCACTTCGAATATCCCCAACTAAGTTTCAGATTGTTCTACAAATGCAAACAAGAGCACCGCCCACAATTGCTGGCAGTGCTCTTGGGATTGCATGAATAGCTACCCTCATGGGAAAACATCAGCTATGCTATGGCTAATTCATATGACTAACTCAACAGAAAAAAATCAGCCATCGTGAACAACAGGATCGTCATACTAATCACCTGATTCAGATTGTACGAAGCCACCTTCATGACCTTACGGTTAGAAGGTTTGATGATCCGATGCTCTGCCATCAGCAGCAGAATCGAAATGACCAGACCCAAAATATACAGCCAGCCTAGCTGCTGGATCGGAATCAGAGAGATAAGCAGCAGCACCATAATTGAATGAAGTCCCGCAGCAATGCGCAGACCATTCTTTAAGCCGAATATGCTAGGGACGGACCATAGCTTGTGCTCCCGGTCGAACTCAATGTCCTGAGAGCCATAAATGATGTCAAACCCGGCGATCCACAGCATCACAACGGTTCCCAGGATAAATGGCAGAAAGGCGAATTCACCTGTGACGGCGAACCAGGCGCCGATCGGTGCTGAAGCGATTGTGAAGCCAAGATACAAATGGCTCATGTAAGTAAACCGTTTCGTATACGAATAGGATGAGATCAAGAAGATCGCTACTGGTGACAAAATCAGGCAGAGCGGATTCAGCATTCCCGCTGCGACAATAAAGATAGCGTAATTCACCACGACAAACAAGAGCACTTCTCTCTCCCCTAACAGCATCCTCGGTAGGTGACGATGCGCCGTGCGGGGGTTCTGGGCATCGAAGACCCGGTCAACGACACGGTTGAAGGCATTTGCTCCATTACGCGCAGCGACCAAGGCGATCAGTCCCCATAACATGATCCGCCCTGACGGTAACCCGTCAGCCGCCCAGATCATGGAGATGACCGCGAAGGGTAGGGAGAACAGTGTGTGGGAGAACATAACCAATTCACTGTACAGCTTGATGCGGTGAACAATTTTACGTGTGATCTCCATGATGAACTCCCTCCTGTGCCACGGATGATGCTGTGTGCACCGCTTCCTCAAGCGCTTGCTCAAGTGCTGCAAGCATCTCTGTGATGTCCTTCTCGGTAATGACGAGCGGCGGCTGGAAGGCCAGCACATTGCGGCCAACACCGTTCTTGCCGATAATGAAGCCGCGATCCTTCAGCGTCTCAAGGACGTCATCGACAAGGCGGGCGCCAAGCTCCGTGTCGCCCGCACTCAGCTCAGCGCCGAGCATCAGACCGGCGCCGCGCACCTCGGACAGCACGCGCGGATAGCGTGCTGCCAGCTCTTCCAGACCGGCGTGCAGCAGGCCGCCCAAGCGCTCGGCACGTTCCGGCAGGCGGTTCGCTTCGATGTAATCCAGCACCGCAAGCGCGGTGGCCGATGAGACGGGATTGCCGCCGAACGTGGAGGCTGAAGGCCGCGTGAAGCTGGTGGCAATGGCGTCATTCGAAGCAAAAGCCGCCACCGGAACACCGCTACCGAGCGCCTTCGCCATGGTGATAATATCGGGCGTCACGCCCCAGCGATCCATGGCGAACATGCGGCCTGTGCGGCCGAAGCCGGTCTGAATTTCGTCGGCGATGAGCAGTACACCATACTGCTCAAGCACAGCCTTCACTTCAGGGAAATACCAATCCGGCGGCACAATAATGCCTGCATTGCCCTGAATCGGCTCTACGATCATAGCGGCAATATCGCCGCCCTTCTCCTCCAGCACCGCCTTCAGCGCCTTGAGCGAGCGGCGTGCCGCAGCATCTGCACTCATCCCTTGCTCATAGGGACGCGGAATGAATGTTACGTCTTCCGCAGCATCCAGCCTAGGGAGCTGCGGATCTGAGCGCCACATCTGTAGCCCTGTGACGCTCATCGTCAAATAGGTCCGTCCATGCAGACCCTGCTCTAGCGCGATGAATCCTTTGCGACCTGTATGCAGCCGGGCAAGCAGCAGCGCTCCCTCATTGGCTTCGGAGCCGCTGTTGACAAAGAACGTACGGCACAGGTCTCCTGGCAGCACCTCGGCAAGTCGCTCCGCTAGATCGACATTGGGCTGCGTCAAATAGATGGTGCAGGTATGCTGCAGTGCTCTAAGCTGCTCCATCGTTCTTTCCACAATTTCCGGATTGCAATGGCCGCTGGCCACCACCGATACGCCGGCAAAAAAGTCGATGTATCTTTTCCCGTCATGTCCGTACAGGTATTGCATATCTCCTCGTACGAGCTGAGGTGGATTCCGATAGAAGTGACTCGTAGTAGGGTAAAAATACTTACTCCGCTTCTCCAAAATACCTTCCGGTCCAATATATTGCTGCATGCTTCATTCGCCTCTCTTCTGTTCAATCGCTATTTCGCTTATACTAACGGCCGGACACTGTTATAGCGCCCGGCCCCTGCATTGGCTTACCTCTGTACTGCCGGCTCGCTTTCTTTGGTCACTGCAGCTTCATTTTGCACGGTGCTTAAGGTCGTGTTCGCTACAGCAGCCCCGCCGTCAAACTGAAGTGCGCCCAGCGTGTACCCGGCATAGATTGGGTTCAGGGATGCGAGCAGCTCTTCCGCACGCTCCGGCTCATTCAAAGCGGTCTTGTACGCTGTGATAATCGCTGCCAGCTGCTCCGGGCGATAAGTCGTACCTTCGATCCGGAATACGGCCAGACCTGCTTTCTTTAACTCGGGAACGAGCGGCAGAAGACAGAGCTCCTTGGCCAGGGTCAAGTGATTGCGTCCATGCACATCACGGTACACGGGACTCTCTCCCTTATCCGTTTTGAGCACCAGAACCGAATTGGCGACATAGGTATTATCCTCTTCGCCCATCGGCTCAAGCACCTCCGTATTCTCATACAGATCATGCTCCATATACATTAATGCTGGTGATCCGTGAACAATCGCCTCAAGCGGTACCGGCGTCTCCGCCAGCAGCGCCCGGAAATCAATCGCAGGTAGCTCCATAGAAGCAGTGAGACGTGTCACCCCCATCTTGCTATAGAAGCCAGCAGATAGCTTGTTATATACGTTCAAGTTGAAGTCTCCGATTAATGGATAGCCTTTACTGGAAAATTTACGAACAGCCCCAAGGTTGGTCACCATGACGCCATCAATCGGCAACCGTTCACCCGAGAGCAATCCGTCATAGATGTCGAACTGTAGCTCTGTCATCATCCGCGGCAGGCAGACATATAGCTTCGCCTCGCCCTTTATGGCTGCAAGCTGTCTAATCTCTTCCTTCGTAAACGCATGATCGGGTTCATATACATCTCCTGATAGGTAGATATGGTCCGCACCCGCTGCAAGCGCCACCTCAGCTTGTGTGACATTATTCACATGAACGGAAATCTCTGAGCGCTCAGCAGTCACTTTCTGTGTCCCTGTATATGCAGACCACATGCTGCGAAGCTCGTTCAGCCGTTTCTCTCCAAGCTCCCGCTCCTCGGTCGGTGTGCTGAATACTTTACCCGTACTATAGAACTTGCCTGTTCCTTCATAGCGCTCATTGATGTTGGACAACCCAGGACGTCCAAAAGCATATGCCGTCGAGAAGTCGCGTTTGCGATTGTCATACAGCACATCACGATCCTTGGCACGTTCAAATCCGACCGGATCGGCAATATAGCGGTCAATAGCATCTCCATAGGTGTTAACCAGCATAAGCACGAACGACGTGTCCCGCATTCGGCCCTCGATTTTGAAGGAGGTAATTCCACCATGGATCAGCTCTGGAATGTGCTCATACATATACATATCTTTAACGGCCAGCGGATATTCGGAAGGATAGATGAAGCCGTCCTTTTTAACTCGATAATCCCAACGACATGGCTTGAGGCATTTGCCCCGGTTACTACTCATTCCGAATACCATCGAGCTGAAGTAGCAATTCGCACCGTGAACGGAGCACATATCACCATGAATAAAGTATTCCAGCTCCATTCCCGTCTGTGCCTGCAAATAACGCGTAGATGCCAGATCCATCTCTCGCGAGGTAACTACCCGGGTGACCCCTAGCTCCTTCAAGGCTTCCACCATCTCGATATTATGAACATTCATCATGACCGAGGAATGAACCGGTATCGACAGCCCCAATTCACGAATCAGCTCCAGAATAGCAAAATCCTGAACGATGATCGCATCTGGACCGGCATGCTCCAAAAAGCGCAAGTAATCTGCTGCTTCCTCCAGTTCCCCTTCATTTAGCAGATTATTAACCGTAACATAGACCTTCTTGCCGAGGGAATGTGCAATTTGTACCGCCTCGATAATTTGCTCAAACGTAAAATTGTACCCTTTGCGCATCATGCGCATATTCAGACTCGGACCCCCAAAATACACCGCATCGCAGCCCGCTGCGATAACCTCCTTGAAAATCTCAAACGTTCCCGCCGGTGCAAGCAATTCGACTTCTTTTCCATTAAAAAAGCGCGCCACAGCGTTTCCCCTCCTTCTAGTTGTCTCGAATAATATGTGTTATTTATCTTTATAGCTTAAACCCCTAGCATCCATTGGAGTCCAAGCACGACTCCAATCAAGCCTACGAAAGATAGCACGAACCCTGTAGCCCGTGTGCACCAGACCAGCTTGTGGTACTCCGAACGCGGTTCTCCGATGATGAAGCCCCGGGCCTCCATAGAGAACACAAGCTCTTCCGCACGGCGAAAGGCACTGACGGTCACGGGTACGAGCAGTGAGACCAACAGCTTACCCTTTTCCTTCCAAGCGAGCTCCTTCAGGTCTGCGCCGCGAGCCGCCTGGGCCTTGAGTATTTTGTGGGTCTCATCCAGAATGGTCGGAATGAATCGTAGCGCAATGCTCATCATCAGCGTTAGCCGATCTGCGGAGATGCCGATTTTTTTCAACGGAGAGAGCACCCCGCCAAGACCTTGATTCAGGACCCCGGGTGTTGTTGTAAATGTCAGCATCGCCGTAAAGGATACCAGTAAAGCCATTCTGCATGCGGAGATCACTCCGCGTGTCAGTCCACCAGCATAAAGCGTAATATGGCCTACCTCAAGCAAGAGCCTTCCTTCTTGAGCGGTCAGACTCTGCACGACAAAAATAAAAACCATCAACACCCACAAAGGCTTGGCGGCTTTGGCGTAATATTTGAGTGGAATCAGGGTCATCTTCATATAAATTAGAGAAAATACCGTCGCAAGCAAGAGCGGAATCCATGAGTTCACCAGCATCAGTGCCACCAAGTACAGCACCATCCCGGTCAATTTCGCCCGCGGGTCGATCAGGTGAATCCAGGAGCCGGTATTGATGCTCCGTCCGAACAGGAGCTTGTTTTGCATAATCTAACCGACTCCTTTTCTCTTGATGTCACGCTGCTCCAGCAAGTCATGAATTCTTACAGCTGCCTTTTCCGCTGTCAAGCAAGGCTCTTCGTGCTCCAATCCCAACTGCTTGGCAAGACGGTTCCATACCTTGATGCAAGCAGGCACAGCAAGATTGCACTCTCGCTCGAGCCTGCCCGCTTCGCGCACAAGCTCCGCCGGGCCACCTTGAAATATGTTCGTTCCCTGATGCATCACAATCCAGGTATCGGCGTAGGGAAGCATTTCCTCAATTCGATGAGTAACGACGATAATCGTCTTGCCTTCTTCCCCCTGCATCTTCCCGAGTAGACCCGCTAGCTCAGCCCGGCTCTCGGGATCGAGCGTTGCCGTCGGCTCATCCAGGACGATGACATCTGGGTCCATCGCCAGCACAGAGGCAATCGCTACCTTCCGCATTTGTCCACCACTTAAGTGGAACGGATTGCGGGGTAGGAAGGAGGCATCAAGTCCGACCAGCTCCAAGGCGCGAATCGCCCCCTTTCGTGCAGTTTCACGGTCCATACCGAAATTGAGCGGGCCGAACATGAGATCCTTTTCTACCGTATCCTCGAACAGCTGCTGCTCCGGGAATTGAAATACGAGTCCTACCCTGCGCCGCAGCTCCTGCAGCGGAGGCTGCTTACTTCCTGCCTCCAGCATGAAGTCCAATACACGCACCTTGCCCCCCGTGGGCTTCAATATCCCGTTAAAATGCTGGAGCAATGTCGATTTACCCGAACCAGATGCACCAGCAATCCCTACAAAGGCTCCATTCTCAAGCTGGAGACTTACATCATGCAGGGCAGAATGGCTCCACATGCTGCGGGCATCATATGCATAGCTTACTTCTTCGAAAACAATTGCCATATCTGATCCGCCATCTCCCTGCTCTGCTGCTTGCCGTTCGGCATCGTAATTCCCAGCTTGTAAAGTTCTGCCTCCAGCCGGATAGAGTAAGGGCCAATGAGACGGCAGGCTTGCAACAGTTCGCTGTCATGAAACAGTTCCCATGGTGTCAAATCTGCTGCAATCCCACCGCTGCCCAGTACGATGGCACGGTCTGAAGCCATAATCTCCTCCGCATCATGCGTAATCGAGATCATAGTGTATCTGCCGCCTGCCTTCATCTCTTGCAATATATCCAACAATTCTCCCCGCGCCTTCTCATCCAGCATGGAGGATGCCTCGTCAAAAATGACGATCTCCGGTTCGATCGCCAATATTGCAGCTACTGCGACCCGCTGCTTCTGTCCACCGGACAGCTCGGATGGATGCTTGGTCAGCAAATGGCCAATCTCCAGCTTCTCTGCATAGCCGCGGACCCGCTCCTTCATTTCCTCGCGTGGAAGATGACGGTTCTCTAGCCCAAAGGCAATGTCCTCCTCCACTGTGGAGCCGATGAACTGGTTATCCGGGTTCTGAAATACCATTCCGATTCGGGGACGCAGCTTTCCAATGGTTCCGCTGGACAGCAGGATTCCATCCACCTCAATCGTCCCCTCATTCACCGCCAGCAGACCGCCGAGCAGCTTGGCCAGCGTCGACTTGCCGCAGCCGTTCGGGCCCACCAGTGAGACCCAGCTTCCCGGAAGGATGCTGAATGACAGATCGCTCAGCACCGGCTTCTCTGGTGAATAAGCGAATGATACATGATGTACGTTATAAGCGGGTTGCCGCTCTGTCATTCTTCTCCCTCCTTGCTCTCCTATCAACCTCTTCATTTCTTCAAGCTGGCTTCGTCAAAAACCCTTCAAACAGAGAGAGCTTCGACAAAGATGGGATCAAGTAGCGCACCGCGATCCCTACCGCAATGCCGGTCAATATGCCGGCGATCAGCAGCAGTGGTAAATACGACATGACTTTGGTTGTCTTCAGATAGAGCGACGCAGCCCCGAGCTGTCCGATATTATGAGAGATTCCGCCGACAATACTGACGCTGATCATGCTGAAATGCTCACGTCCCAGGCTGAGTAGCCCCCACATAGCCAGGAAGCTCAATAAGGCTCCGCTAATACTGAACAGAAAGGTGGAAAACGTTCCTAAAATGAATGAGCTAAGCACGGTCTTAAGAATAACAACCATAAATGCGTCCCTGCCTCTTAGAAAATATAGACAGGTCAGGATCATAATGTTGGCCAGACCAAGCTTGGCACCGGGAATGCTCACATTCACCGGAATCAGGCTCTCGATTAAGCTAAGAACTACGGCGACCGCCGAGAATATAGCGATGATCACCGTCCTTTTTAAAGAGAGATGTGCTTGCTCATGTAACGATGGCATCAATATCGCCTCCTTCATCTGGCACACCTTGAACTTCTACGATCAATTTATAAGGCAGACAGACGATCGTCCCGCCGTTGCGCGTGATGAAGCCGAAGGTAAGGCATATCTTGTCAGGACAGTCCGCATCAATCATTTCAATTCCGTAATCATGAACCTTGAGCAGGTTATATCCATGGTCGGTCTTTATCTCAATCTCCTGTTCTTCCTCTGTCAGCTCTACTGTGCGGAACAGTTTGCCGTCAATCGTAATTTTTGCGATACGCTTCTCATTGTGATTAATTTCACTATCACTGCCGCCGAGCCACCTAGGTACTAGAAATGCACCTGCTATAACAACGACAAGAACGATCAGTAGGATGTCTCCGCGCTTCATAGCATACTCCTTATTTTTTTAATTACATAAATTATAGATGAATTTATTATACCTGCTAGCTTCTGAACCATCGTGTGACAAATGTATCTTTCATTTAACTTTTCACAAAATCATCACTTAGAAAGAGTTCATAAATATTAAAAACCCTGTGAGAATTGACACATTTCATGTGGATTCTTTTCTGCTAAACTCAAGGTCCACATGATCGAGAAAAGAGGATGCACATTGAAGTATTTGAATAAATTCACCGTCCTGCTGCTCACGATGTCCTTGCTTACAGCCCTTCTAAGCGGTTGCACAGGCAATACGAATTCCAGCGGACAAACCGTCACTCCTGTTAGCGAGACCTTCTTCATTTTTGATACCGTCGTTACGATCAAGATTTACGATAAGCGGGCAACTACAAAAAACTTTCAAGAGCTGGAAGCTCTGATGAAAGATATCGACTCTAAAATCAATCGTTCGAATGAGAATAGTGAAATTTACGCAGTAAATGCGAATGCAGGCATTGCACCGGTTCAGGTATCGCAGGAAACCTTTGAACTGGTGAAGATTGCTGTCGACTATGCTCAGCAAACAGGTGGCCTGCTTGACCCTTCCATTGGGCCGCTCGTCAGTCTCTGGAATATCGGTCACGAAGGTGCCCACGTCCCCCAGGCAGCCGACATTGAAGCAGCACAGAAGCTGGTCGACTACCATAAGATTGAGCTAAATGAAGATGCTCGTGAAATCTATCTTCAAGACAAAGGGATGGATATTGACCTCGGCTCGTATGGCAAAGGCTTTGCGGCTGACCTGATCTATGATTATTTACAAGCCCAAGGCTTCGAGAGCGCGATTATCGACCTCGGCGGTAACGTCTTTGCTATGGGCAACAAGCCAGGTGGCCGCGAATGGAACGTCGGCATTCAGCACCCGGATCAGAAACGCGGCATTGATATCGGGACGTTAAAGGTGACAGACAAGAGTATGGTTACTGCCGGGATTTACGAGCGCTTTTTCGTAGAGAACGGAAAGACCTACATGCACATTCTCGATCCTCGCACTGGTTATCCGGTGGACAATAATATCAGCAGCGTCACCATTATTGCCGATTCCTCGACAGCAGCCGATACGATGGATACCTCATTGCTCATTATGGGCATCGAAGACGGACTCAAGTTTGCTGAGGAGAACAACACAGAGGCGCTGTTCATTACCAAGGACAAGAAGCTGTATGCGACTCCTGGCTTTAAGGAAATGCTGAACAAAACGAACGACGAGTATACCTTTGCTAATTAAGGAAATGTCAGCCTGCGCATAACGAATATTGAACGAAAATAAAACTAGAAAAGAGGAGCGTAGCGCCCCTCTTTCTCTTTTTCTTAGCTTAATTCAGCTTTGTAAAATACCTAATCTCTTCTGATTCCTTACAGAATCCAACTGATTCGTATAGAGATAAGGCAGATCTATTTGTAGTTAATACCATAAGGCTCGCATATTCTAGCTGATTGGCTTTGAGATAGCTCAGGGCTTGTGTAAGCAAATACTTGGCAAAGCCGCGCTTTCTCCATGGTTCGCGGACAAAAACATCCTCTATTACACCGTGGTCTGCCTCTTGCCATGCCATGAGTCCGCCAACAATAGCGTCTGATTGACGTATGACCATGGATGTCCATAGTTTGTTATTCTTGTATTCAGACAACCTATTCAGTCCCAGTGGAGTATCAGGCCAGATTTCAGCTTCTACATCGAGGTAATCTCTTTCCTCACCAGATGATTCCATCTTCCAGTATGAAAATTGAAATTCCTCTTGGAGCCTTAACTCAGGAATCGGTTCATTCAAGTCTCGATTCATACGAAACAGACTATTCAGTGGAAGATATCCTTTTTGGACAAAAAACTGAATATTAGCTGTTTCGGTGGAATCGTTACCAACACAAAGCAATTGTTCCATATTCTTCAGGTAATGTTTCCTTTAATTGTTCTGCTCTTATGAGAAGATATCGATAGACGTTGTCGAGTAAAGTAATGTCATTTTCTCTTTCGGTAATCGTCTTAAGATTGATGTATATGGAGTGATTGTTCTCTCTTGATCGACCGGGAGGTACAATATTCATAATGCTAACCTGCCCCTTGGCGACCATTTTCCCATGTTCAAATGCGCAATACACGTTGCTCCAATTATCTTCGTCCCCTACCCACCAAAACACTGCATTTTCTTTTGCTGTTACGGATCGGTACAACTCACCAAGTAAAGGCATGTCTTCTTGTTGGAAATTACGTATAATCATTTCTGCTGATCCTTGACTCAAATTAATACCCCTCTCAAGTAGAAGGGGATTTCGCAGTTTAGAGGGCTAGCTATGCGAGTTCCCCTTAATAAATTTGCCCTTTACTAGCATTTGTCTACTCACAATAAACGCCTCCCTTAACTGTTATTACCATCGACACTAACATACCTTGAGCGTTGTATCAAACATAATTTACAACTATAATTATTTTCTTCAATACGTATGTAATACGGTTCAAAAGCAGTTACAATATATAGCGTAAGAAATGACATGAACACATTTTTTAACAGGTACAAAAAGTTGGACAAAACATTCCCACCTTCATTTAAATCCGTGTGTGTTGGTGAAAATAGTAAAGAGTAGTTAACGAATGAACCATCCATAGAACTAGCCTTCCTACATCTCAATTCAAAGGAGAGACCAACATGTCCAAGAACAGTGAAATCAACAATAAGAAGGAATTGTCGCCGGAGCAACGTGATGAACTACTCGGAACATTGAAAGCTCGTTTTGAGAAAAACATGTCCCTCCATCCGGACATCGAATGGACTAATGTGGAGGCAAAGCTCGTAGCTCATCCTCAGAAGCTGTGGTCACTCCATGAGATGGAGCGAACGGGTGGGGAGCCGGACGTTGCGATGCATGATTCTGAGACGGGCGAGTACATTTTTTATGATAGTGTCGTGGAAAGTCCTAAAGGGCGTAGAAGTGTCTGTTATGACCGTGAAGCATTGGAATCCCGAAAGCAGCACAAGCCCGAAAATAGCGTCATGGATATGGTGGCCGAGATGGGGATAGAGCTCCTGACGGAGGAGCAGTACCGTGAGCTGCAGAAGCTAAAACCATTCGATCTAAAAACGTCCAGCTGGGTGAAAACACCTGATCCCATTAGAAAGCTCGGCGGAGCGATCTTCTGTGATCGCCGCTACGATACAGTCTTTATGTATCACAATGGAGCAGATTCCTATTATGGGGCCAGAGGCTTCCGTGGCTTGCTAAGAGTCTAGCGTCGGCGTTAACCATTCCACTACGACAAGGCATCATCAGGATGAACGATGGCAGGAGTGAATATGATGCTTCATGAGCTACACTTTTTAACATGTCCATGGGAACACCTAACTGAAAGCGCAGCTATAGCCCTTCAACAGGAGCTACAAAGTGAATTAAGTCCAGCACATCAACTATTCGGTACAAAGTCTGTCGCTCGCGCGCATCGTATAGACAATGATGATGTACTATTCTGGATTGAGGGTCTCAATACGTACGCTATTGTTCACCTAACATGGGCTCGTGCTAATGCAGAGGGCTACCCCATAACACAAACGCTGCCGATGGACGAATTGGCTGCATATTGCAAGCGTATTTCTGAAGAATACGAGACTTGATCTCATTCAAAGAAACGGTGGAACAGCGTATGAACAATATTTCTCGGCGCGACACATCAGAGCTTCTCAGGGAACGGCTAACACAAGACAGACAAGTAGCCCTATCCGCACTCCAGAATCTGTAGACAATAGCACCAGTTAATAAGAACATTCTACAGAAACCATAAGCGAGGTCATGGAAAATGAAAATTAATGTCCTGCTCAGTACGCCAGACAACAAGTTCATTATTAATAACATCTATCCACTCTATTTGCATGACTTGTCTGAAATCTGGGAGAATAAGCCCAATCGGTTCGGTGTGTATGAGGAGGACGATACCAGGACGCTAAGCGAACAAAATAAAGTGTTTGATATTTGGTGGGACAAGCCTTCCGTGCTCTTTCCATTCCTGATTACAGTGGATGAGCTGCCCGCCGGACTTGCTTTTGTCGCCACTCCTCCATATACGCCTTGTCCGCCCCATATTCAATATTATCTAAATGAATTTTTCCTCCTACGTCCTTTTCGTGGCCACGGCGTGGGGCAAGAAGCTGCCTGACAGGTGTTTGATCAATTCAGAGGACACTGGGAGTTGCAGACAGCCGTCACGGAGAGGAATATCTGAGCTCAGACGTTCTGGCGCAAGACTTTATCTGCGTACACCAAAGGGACCCACTCGGAAGCGCATGGAACTTATGCGGATGGCAAGAAGGTCGTATTCCGATTTACAAATCAGCAGGGATGAGGAATGAAGGTCGTTCATTGTCAACATAAATAACGAATAATTTGAAGAGGGTGAGCTAATGAAGCCTTATATGAAATGGAGCTATACCGTGAAAATCGTGAATCTGCCTAAGAAAGGAGTGTGAGCATACAAGGAAAAAGGAGAGATAATGCATGTACAGTAAAAAAGCAAATTCCAGTGATTATGAGCTGATTCTGCAGCTATGGGAAAGATCCGTTAGGGCCACTCATGATTTTTTACAGCCAGGTGATCTGAAGGAGATTCGCAAGGAAATCCCTTCCTATCTACCTCTGTTAGATGTTCAGCTATGGTACACAGACGATCATTTGGTTGGCTTCTCCTCTGTTCATGAGCAGCACTTGGAAATGTTGTTCCTGGATTCTGATGCGCTTGGCATGGGGTATGGAACTCAGATTATACAGCGGCTGATTCATGGCGGCGTAACATCCGTTGATGTCAATAAGGACAACCCGCGGGCAACAAGTTTCTACTTGAAGCATGGCTTCAGAATCATTAGTGAGTCACCAACAGATAGTGCAGGCCGCGCTTATCCCATATTGCATTTATCACGGTTCGTTTCAGATATTACTGCTATACTGTAACAGTTTGAGCAAATTGGGCTACAGACTATTTTATTTTGCAAGGAGGTACCTTGAATTGAATTATGGAAGGGCACTTCATAATGTGCTGGAATTCAGCCATCAGTTGGATGTGCTACACAAGCATATGACAGAAAGCAATTTACCGGTGCGTAAAAGCGATTCTTTCGATAGGCAATGCTTTTTATTGGAGCAACACCTTGGAGAGGATGTCTATCAAACTACGTACAAAAAAATGAAAAAGGTCAATCTTCTATCAGGGATCACAGCTCTTCCGGTGCTGCTCGTGATTGCGGTGGCCTACATCTACAGCCGTTGGATCGACAAGGAGCTGGACATGTTCGGATTCTTCATAGATCATCCTGTGCTCTATCTCGTACCTGCTGTACTGATTGTCGTAACCCTGGTACTCGCTGTGTACCATTCTATTTTGCGTAAAAAGCTATATTACCAGATCTACCCGGAGTTGAAGAGTAAGCTCCACATTCAGGAGTAGAATACTCCGTTCAGCTTTTCTTCCTTCATCAGCAACAGGCACTTGCACTTATTACATTCTAATCGGTGAATTTGATCAGTAAGAACGTTAGAGAGGAGCAACAGCTCCTCTCTTTCTTCATACAGCTCCATTACTTCATATCAGTGGCTATGCCGTATCATTCATGATTCCCTTATGCTCGGTCGGTGCAATTGAAAATAAACTAATCCATCTAGAGATCATTGCTCTTATCGAATAGCCCCCAGCGACAGCCTGCATCCTCCATATGATAGCTGATGATGTCCTTCGCTTCATCCAGATTTTTGCAGGGCTCAATATCCATGAATCTTGTTACTGCCTCATCTGAGAAATGCCCAAAAACCTCCTTCACATCCTGTAATGTCAAAATTCTAAGCTGTAGTCTCGTTGTCTCCAGCGACGGATACTCCGCTACTCCCTTGCCCAATATCATCGCTACTCTCCTCCATTGTCTTCACGGGCCTCAGCACAGCATAGCCATAGCCCTCAGGGTAATGTCGCTGATAATCATACAGGGTCCCCTCATTCCATTCGAACCCCAGTTCCGTGGGATCAAAATTCCACGCCTTGTGCTCCACCATCTTCATGACCTGCCCATTGGCTCGTAAGTAATCAAAAGGCGGGTGGAAGAACACCAGGTAATCGGACTCTGGAATATCACGGCATTCCATACCGGCGGGAATCTCTCCATCATAGTCAGCAGCTACCATGATCCCATATAGATATCCCCTCTGACCATCCTGGTAGAACCATCCTGCCGTCTGCCCCAGCTGCCCAGGAAGGCTAAGATGAGACATACTATCTAGCGTTCCGCTGATCTCATCGCAATTGTGTCCATTTCTCCAGAAATCCCCGTAATTTTTGGATGTGATATCCCAGGTCCCTATAAATTTATGCGCCGGGATCCGTTCAATTTTTACCTCTACAGCCTTCACTTCAACTTCACTCATTACAATCCTCTCCCTCAGATGATAGTGATAAGGAGAGAACACCTCCGCACGAATGGCTAACGGAATGGGACGCGGGGCTCGACGATAGGCAGCCGGAGTCATGTGAAAGGCTTTGACGAATGCTCTCGTAAAGGCCTCCTGTGATGAAAATTGATACTTCACAGCGATATCGAGAATTCGCGCATTCGAGTCCCGCAGATCTAATGCTGCGCGGCTAATACGCCGCATCCATATATAATTTCTTAGCGTCATGCCTGTCAGAGCATGGAACTTCTTCGTACAATAATAGGGCGAGTAGCCCAAGTCCTCGGACATGTTCAGCAATGTCGGCGTCGAAGTCAGATTATCCTCGATCCAGCTGACCATCAGCTGAACCATCTCGTTCCATTCATACATGGAGTTCCCCTCCTTTCGACACCATCATAGCAATCTGAGAATGAGCTTATTTGACCTGAGTTGCAGAAGCAGAGCATTGGGCGCGTGTTGAGCCAGGATAAGCATCTATTAGATAACGAGATTAGACAAATGAGATTACATAGCACGGTTACAACTCATGCTAATGTAAGCGAATTTACATAATTCAGCCAATAAATAAGCCTCATTTGACACAAGGCTACTGCCAACATACAATGAGCATAACAATGATTTAAGGAGGTGTTTGTTTGTCGGTTCTCCGCTAAGGAACGATGTCTATCACAGGTTGACGGCTGCTCGCCGTTATGATTCGTTGTGCCATTGACATGCCTTACGGACACCGCCGAACGGACACCTGTCCGGACTCTGCCAAGCAGACGCGGTTATTATACCGTGTCTGCTTTTTTTCTGTGAGGCATGATCTCATTTGAAAAGGAAGCTGAAGCCACTTGAGTAACTTATCTAATCCTGATTTTGTTCGATCACTGCTTATGGGCCCAAACTGTCTAACTCTGCTGGAGGAGATGCTCCCTCACCTTGATTTACCCGCTGCTAAGCGTATCCTTGATCTTGGCTGTGGCAACGGCCTGACCTCTATGTATCTGGCAGAACGCTCCGCTGCAAGCATATTTGCCATGGACCTCTGGATCTCCGCCACAGAGAATGACCATCGCTTCCGTCAGGCACAGCTTGACAGGCAGATCATTCCTATACATGCCGACGCTCATCATCCTCCGTTTGCCGATGGATATTTCGATATGATGATCAGTGTAGATGCCTATCATTATTTTGGCCGTGATGAGCGTTATATGGATGACGTTTTGTCCCGACTTGTCACACAGAACGGACTAATCGCCCTAGCTCTGCCCGGCTTGAAACAAGAGCTTGATAGCGAACTGCCTCCAGAGATGGCGGTCACCTGGACTCTCGATGATCTGGACACATGGCATAGCTGTGCATGGTGGAGCAAGTTGTTGTCCTCCTCCAAGACAGTAGATATTATCTCCATTAGGGAGATGAACGGTTTTGATGAGTGCTGGGCCGACTGGCTGGCCTCTGATAATCCGTATGCTCAAGCAGATCGCCGTGCAATGGAAGCCGGGGCCGGTAAATATATGAATTTTATCTTCATTCTTCTGAAGCGCCTGTAAGCGATCAAGATAATACTCTATAACACGATAGCCGAATTATATGATTCCTTTCCTTACGACAGGGTCCTATAACTCGGCTGTTGCTGTTAATTCCCTTACTTCAATTTATGTAAATTAATTTGTATACTACTTATTGTTGTGAATTAGATATTCGTCATTTTATAACTGCATTCAAGTAAGGCAAGAGAGAAAGGATGATTCCGCATGTCGGATGCAAATCAATTATTTGGGCAAGCCCTTATCAATTCACTCATTGGAGAACGTGGGCATCTTCCGATTGCCCGTGCTTTGACTGATATCAGCGCTGAACTGGCTGGACGAGTACACGAAGGTATGCCCTACAGCATCTATCAGTTGGTAAAGCACATGGATTACTGGCAACAATTCATGCTGGCTCATCTGGAGGGTCGCAAGCCGCACATGCCGGCAAGTGTCATGGAGAGCTGGCCAGAGGAGACAGCTCCTCAGGATGAGGAGAGCTGGCAGGCAGATATTCGGGCCTTCCTGTCCGGGGTCGATCAAGCCGTGGCGATTGCTGGACAAGCCCAACTGGACGAGTCTCTTCTCTATTTCCCTGGAGAGACCAAGGCCGGATTGTTGCGTAACATCGCATCACATAACTCCTATCATCTTGGTGAGATTGTGCTATTACGTCGCTTCTATGGCGCTTGGCCACCACCCGGGGGCGGTTACCCCGCTTAAGCCATATCTTCCCGTCAGATCACATAGCTTCTCTACTCTTCCTATGCCTATCCACGATCCCGCTATAATAAGAGTACCTGGTAGTAGTAATGAATCCGTAGAAGCACATCTGGACCTGAGGTGAAGGAATGAGCAAACATGAGATTGTACTGACCAAGCAAGGCAAGAGCTTTAAGGATTATCGGCATTTAGCGATTACTGAGGCCACCGAAGTATGCACTCTGAATATCATCAAAGGCCGACTATACGCGGACCGCAAGACGATGAACCCCGTCTACGAGCCATATCCTACGAAGCAGGAAGCCGTGGCGAGATTCAATGAGGTTGCTGATGAATGGAGAAGCAAGGGCTACTCAGAGGACTCTATTGATGTCATTTTTCAGTATAAGGAAAAAGAAGTCTATGTGTACGATAAAGCAAAATGGCACCTTGAAGGAGAGTTTCCACAGGAGCTGAACGCCAGCCAAGCCTATGTTCCGACAGGGATGTTCATCACCTGGCTGATCCACCATGATCTGCTTGAGAAGCGGGTACAGAGGGCTGATGCGAAGGAGATTGATCTCGTAAAGCGCGGCGATATGACTGGAGCCGAATTTTTCAGAGTTCAATGGGACGGAGTGCTGACCTCCAGGGAGCTGACGGATGAAGCGGATGACTTCGCTCGTGAGTATTTGAACATCCATAACGACGTGTACACCGCTGAGGACTTTATGAATGTTCTGGCGGACAGCTTACCGACGATCTATCATGTCGAGGACTCCATGGAGAATTTTAACCGAATCGAGCCTGTCATTAGCAGGCGCTATCAGGAGTGGAAGCTTGGACGAAGTCAGTGAAGCCCATATGCTACACATAATCAAAATCCGTCTTAATATTGGGGGTACATGACTCCGATGACCTGTACAAAGAGGGCAATTGTGCCCTCTTTTTGCGTTCATTTGCCTACACCCCTTATGCTTGATGACTTAAGCCTTATTAATGTATACATCGCCTCTAGCTTCGTAATCCGCGCGGGTCATGCCGTAATAGACTACATCCTCGAATTGATCCCACTTCAGAATGTGCTGCTTGAACTCACCTTCAAATGTCATGCCCACTTTCCTCATCACATTGGCGGAAGCCGGATTTTTGGTCATCGCCGCTGCCCACACCTTATTTAAATCCTGCTCCCGAAATCCGAAATCAACCAATCTTTTAGCCGCTTCAGTAGCATATCCCTGTCCCCAAAATGGTCTTCCCAGCCAATAACCCAGTTCGCCTCTTCGATGTGACGGGGTTATATTGATGCTCATACAGCCTATGAGCTGCTCGTCTTCTGTACGGATTACAGCAAATGGATACCCATGCCCATCATCTGCTCGATCTATACAGGCCCTAATCCAACGTTCTGCGCCTTCCTCGGGGTAGGGATAGGGTATGGACAAGGTCGTTCTCGCTACCTCTATACTCCCAGCGAATTCCTGTACCCTGCTGGCATCTGCCAATTCAAATGGTCTCAACGTTAATCGTTCCGTATCCAATGTAGGCTGCAATGAAATCCCCCCTTATCCGTCTGATATCAAGGTACTATCCCTCATTCTCCTTATTAGCCTGCCGAAGGATATCTGCAATGAACGAATGCTTACCTTGGGTGTAAGCTACCCGATCCTGAGAAAATCTAGCAGCGAGCTCCTCCTTCAATTGCTGGTATTGCTCTCTTACCTCAGGATGCTCTCTTAAATAATTTCTGAATAAAATTTGATTCGTCCAAGCTTCACTGCCGTAAAGGTAGATATGCAGATGATGCGTTCCCGCTCTCCATGCTCCTTTTCGGAAAAACCTTCGCTCAGGGAACTCCGCATGAATCACATGCTCGTATCCCAGGCTAGCCAATGGCCCTATAAAGGCTTCAACGATCTCCAGTTCCTGCACGCCAGCCATGAAATCGATCACAGGCTTGGCAGTAAGTCCTGGCACAGCTGTGCTACCGATATGCTCGATAGAGATAACCTGATTGCCCAAAAGTTCGAGTAGCTTCCTCCGTTCAATGTCGTATTCGGCAGCCCAGTTGGGATTGTAAGCTTCAAGTATTACCACCTCTTTCATAGGCCCCTCCTTTATTAAGTAGAATTAAGAACGTGACAGGCGATTATCTGGAATTGTTACCCAATATTATAACGGGAATCAGACCCTATGGATATGCTGTATCCTACACTGCAGTGTGCTTCTTCTCACATATCTATGCTATGATATTCATATCTTCAAAAGTCTGAATAAAGGAGCATAGAGCATGAATCAGAGCATCCAACAGTTTAAGGCGGATTTCTTCAAGGCATTGGCCCATCCCATGAGAATCCGTATTCTGGAGCTGCTAAGCGATGGTGACAAGACTGTCAATGAGCTGCAAGGCATTCTTGGCTCGGAAGGCTCCGCCGTATCCCAGCAGCTGGCTGTGCTGCGCAGCAAAAATGTCGTTCAAGGGTCGAAGGACGGCACCTCCGTCATTTACTCTCTGCGTGATCCACGGATCAAGGATCTGCTGGTGGTCGCCAAGCAAATTTTTGACAATCATCTCGTAGACGCCATCTCCCTACTGGAAGATATCCGCAAAGAAACCTAAACACGAAGAACAAGGAGCGCTGTGGAGCAAGATGCAGGAACTTCTTGTTTTTTTGTGATTTCATGATCCATTACACGGTTTGGACCGATTTTTCGTGTTTGACAAGAGTAGAGGTCGGGAGTACATTCTTAATATATTCAAATATTCAAATATATAAAGAAAAGAAGGTCACAACAGATGAAATGGACGGGGAGATTTGCAGGATATCATGCATCCGCTTTTCGAAAGGATCTGTTGTCGGGACTGATTGTCGGTATTATCGCCATTCCACTGGGAATGGCGTTTGCCATTGCTTCAGGCGTTCAGCCAGCATATGGGCTCTATACGACGATTATTGCCGGCATACTCATATCCTTGCTGGGAGGCTCCAAATTCCAGATTGGAGGACCGACAGGTGCATTCATTCCAATCCTCTTCGCTATAGTGATGCAATATGGCTACGAGAACCTGCTGATTGCCGGACTTATGGCAGGTGTCATGCTAGTAATTATGGGTGCGCTCCGGCTGGGGGCTTTGATTAAATTCATTCCGCGCCCTGTCACGCTGGGATTCACAGCCGGGATAGCGGTTACGATCTTTTCGGGTCAGATTGCTAACTTCCTGGGACTTCGCAATATCGAGAAGCATGAAGATTTCATCTCCAATATGAAGGAGATCGGAATTCATATAACGACGCTGAACATATACAGCCTGCTTACGGCTGGAATCTGTCTGGCCGTGATCCTGATCCTGCCTAGATTGGCACCAAAAGTACCTGCATCTCTGCTTGGACTGATTCTCTCTACGCTGGTTGCTGCTTTCTTGTTCAAGGGACAGGTCGCTACGATCGGCTCTGCCTTCGGTGCTATTCCCAGTGCGCTGCCGAAGTTCAGTTTTCCAGACCTAACGTGGGAGCGAATCATAACGTTAATCCAGCCGGCCTTTGTTATTGCGATGCTTGGCGGCATTGAATCCTTGTTATCCGCCGTAGTAGCCGATGGGATGACGGGGACAAGACATCATAGTAATCGTGAGCTCATTGGACAGGGCATTGCCAATATCGTGACACCGTTATTTGGTGGTATTCCTGCAACGGGTGCCATCGCTCGGACAGCGACTAATATTAAATCCGGTGCCGTCTCGCCTATATCCGGTGTTGTGCATGGCATCGTTGTGCTGCTCGTGCTCGTTGTCTTCGCACCATATGCTTCGCACGTTCCGCTTGCCAGTATGGCCCCAATCCTGATGGTGGTGGCCTGGAATATGAGTGAACGCAAAGCCTTCGCACATGTATTGAAGACGCGCACCAGTGATTCAATCGTGCTGGTGATTACCTTTTTGCTTACTGTATTTACAAGCTTGACCACAGCTGTCGAGGTCGGATTGGTGCTCGCTGCCCTGTTATTCGTCAAACGCATGAGTGATATTATGAAGGTGGCCAAGGTACTGCCCGATCCAAGCCACAAACATGAGAAGGTCATGCCACATATGGTGCACGAAGGCCACGATTGCCCGCAGGTTAGCATGTATACCATTGAGGGACCGTTATTTTTTGGAGCTGCTGATCTGTTCGAGAAATCTATTACGGATACCCTTCACCAGCGTCCAGGGATTTTGCTGCTGCGGATGGGAAAGGTTCCGTTCATGGATACGACGGGGGAATCCAACCTGGCCAGTATCGTGAAGCATTTTCAGGGTCAAGGTGGAAAAGTCCTGCTCGCTGGTGTTCAGGCACAGCCATTGGAGGTGCTGCAGCGCACAGGCTTATATAATCGAATCGGGCAAGAGCATTTCTTCGCCCATACAGGAGAAGCGATAGATTACGCCCTGCAGCACCTCAATTCCAAGCAATGCATCGGCTGCAAGCATCTTGCCTTCCGTGAATGTGCGGCGCTCTCTCAGTCTGGCCTACAGCCAGACATGAACCAAAGGTCAGGGGCTGGCCAGAAATCTGCTGGCGTACAGCAGCCCGTGTTCGCTGCACCGAAGTGAATGTAATGCTGCCATCCTCTCTATAACAATCCCCCGTTGGTTCGGCCTTGTGGCCAGCAACGGGGGTTTGTTATAGACATATCAAGTGTGAAGCCTGTTCAGCCAACATGATCTGGATCTGCGTCAGGATTGTGATGATTTCTTTCCCTCACTGTCCTTGCAAGTACATGTCCTAAATGCGTAATGGCTTGCTTCGAATGGCGATAGAACGTCGTTCGGCTCATATGAAAAGCCTCTGCGAGCTGCGATTTCCCATGATATTTATACAAATAGCTCTCTCGTAAAATATGCTGCTCCAGCTCTGTTAACGGATACGGCGGTGGCTCAGTCGTTAATAAATACTGCACCAGCTCTCTCAGTCCCGCCCCGTTCATTCCCATCTCTTGGACAGTTGTCTGTGTCTCCAGCAGTGTATCGTCATACAAATGCTGCAGGAGGAGCTTTACCTCAGTCCAAGGCAATGGCTGGAGTTCGCTTGCATGTCCGATCTTAGTCGCCTGTATGGTCTGCTGAATTATCCGCTCGACCCATACCTCGAAGGTTGCCTGCCGCAGATCCAGCTCCCATACTATCATGCTAGCCCAAGATAGCTGTCCCAAGCTCATCTCTTCATTCTGCTGAAAGCCCATTAGTGGCAACAACATATTTATCTGCTGATCTGCTGTTGCTATAATTGCCCGCAGCCCACTCGTCGCTTCAATGAGCCATGAATGGAACAACATTCCCCCAAGCTCCTCCGGTCGGTGATAAGGCTGCTCGATATCGACCGCGGCCAGCAGCATGCACATAGTATCGGCGGCCTCTGGAGGAAGCCTTCGCAGTAGAGAGGCCTCTTCTCCGAGTACTTGCAAATAGGCTGGCGCATATCGCTCCAGCAACGGCAGTGTTCGTGCGTGCAGCCACAGACCAGCCGAAAATGCTAGCGGGATCCCATTGTTGTCCCGCGTAACTAGGATACTCTCGGGACTATACAGCGCAATATCATCCAACAACTGATGATGCGCTCCCTCCTCAACCAGTTCTGACTGCCAGTCGGAACGAGATATGGACGTCGCCAAAAAGCGGTGCAAATAAGGCATATCTTCGGCGTGAATCCCCCGTCGGCATTCCGGCTGATGAATACCGGAGAAATCTACATACTGATGCGCAGCAGGCAATTGCTCCCGGTACAGCTCCAACACATGCGAAGCAAGCTGCATCTGCCGCAGCTTATCTGCTACAGGATATTGCTCAATCAGTAGTCTCAGTGCACGAAGGCGCATCATTTTATATTCCCTGGGATTCCGAAGCTCATAATCTTCACGCAAAATTCGTCCCAACAGCTGATGTAATGCTAGACCACCCGGGACCATGCGGATACAAGATAACCTGCTCAGCGATGCATATTCTGATGCTGATAACGGACGCTCCAGCAGTTGATTGAGGGTCATCTGATCTGCAGCCGGGAATAGCGCGAGCAATTGAAGGGCCTCATACATGAACGGATCTGACACTTCTTGCAACAGTTCTGCACTGAGGATTCTTGGCAGTTGACTAGAGCGCTCCAATATATCCTCCCCTTGACGTCGCATCATGTCAACTGTCAATGCAAGCAGTAGCGGATGCCCGCCTGTTCTATGTGCTACGTTCTGCTGCACAGGCAATGGTAGCCCGCTATTATGCAAATATTCATAAATTTGCTCTCGGGTGAATAGCTCCAGTGGGAAGGTCTCGATTCGGTCAGCCCATGCAGGATGTATATGCCATTTTAGTGGCAGACCTGGTCGTGATGCCAGCACCAGCAAGCATGGGGCTTGAGACAGTCTGGGAAGCAGACTGGCCAGTAACCAGCTCTCGATTCGCTCCAGCGACTCACAATTATCGATCAGGATCACCGTGCGCTGATGGCTCAATTCGTTTAGGACATGGGCCATCAGTGTCTCCTCTTCTCCTCGAACGCTGCCGTATTCGGTCTCAAGACACATATCCAGATGTGCCAACAGCGCTCCTGGCGTATGCAAGCAGACCTGCCCATCCACCCACAGCGTCCTTATTTCCGACCTGCGGGAAAGAGCAGCCATTTCCGTGAGCAGCGTCGTTTTCCCGATGCCGCCAATCCCTGATACAGCAAAGATCTGTGCAACCGCATCAACCGTCTCTAACCATCTGGATAATGCCTTCATTTCACGGACATAGCCGACAATAGGCTGATGGGGAACGCTTCGATCCATTGACGAATAATTCATGCAGCACGCTACTTTCATTCAAATTTGAAACAAAAACGAAACATCCTATTCATCTAAATATACTATAATAATTTCGGATCAGCATAGTGCTTGAATGGAGTCAAGTGCCAATGGTTGGCACTGTAATATGTCCAGCACCACATCGGAATCTCATAATTTCAGTCTATGCCGTAATACACCATGCTAAAGGGGAAGTGGTTCATGAAGAAATCTCGAGCTGTTACAAGAATTACAAGCATCTTTCTCCTGAGCGTTATGTTCACAGGACCTCTCGGATGGATCGTTGAACCTGCGCAGGCGCAATCGAGCATTGACATTCAGGCCGTTGAACTGCCGCTAATGGACAACTGGTTGGTTGTGTCCACCACAGAACAACTCGTCTACATCAACGAGCATCAGGAGCAGTATCTAGACAAGCACATCCGTCTTGATCACGACATTGATCTGACGGGAGTCCCCTGGATTCCACTCGGCGGCAATGAATATGCTCCGTTCAGCGGGATATTCGATGGGCAGGGCCATACAATTACAGGCCTAGTCATTGATGGAGATACCCGTACCAATGTCGGCTTCTTTGGCGAGGCATCTGGAAGCATCCGCAATGTTAACCTTGAGGTGGATATTACTGGCGGCTCAAGAACAGGCGGGGTTACTGGCTACCAGTCTGGGGGGAGCATCGAAGGAGTCTATACGAAAGGCAGCGTGACGAGCCTGACAGCGCTTGACCCGAACAAGGTTATTAGTACAGGGGGAATTACCGGGGGGCTCATGAATGCAACAGTCAATCGTTCCTCCTCTAGTGCCTCTGTTACCATTGGTTGGGGTTATAACATGTATGGCGCAGGAATTGCCGGTTTCAGCTCGGGTAGTACCATCATCGATTCCTATTTTGATGGTCAGGTACGCAACGTAGCTGATGTTGGTAACTCGTTTGTGTTTTCGTCAGGAATCGGCGCCTATTTTATTGGCAGCGCAGGTAGCCGAAATACGGTCAGGAATACGTACTCCCGTGGCTACATGCATCCCGATAATCCCGGCTCGTTTACGGAAAGATCCGCGATTATCGGTTATGCGAACAGCACTGACATTTACAGCTCCTACTTTGATCAGGAGACTACAGGTGTCAGTGCAGGGGTGGGTAGCTACTATAATACGCATACAGTCGAAGCTGCGCGGAAATCTATAGCGGAAATGAAACAACAGTCCACTTATAGCGGCTGGGATTTCAATCAGACCTGGAATATGCATCCGAGTGTTAACGATGGCTATCCTTATTTGCGTCCGAAGATACTCACAGAGGAGATCCAACCCGCAGTAGCCGGGGAGCCATATTCCCAGAAAATCTCAGGATGGGACGGTGCGCATGCAGGGCTGACCTGGAGCGCAACAGGTCTTCCGCCAGGCATGAGCCTAAGCCCGACAGGAGAGCTGCAAGGCATACCGCTTCAACTCCTTCCCGGCAACATGAAGTACATCGTTGTCGTCACAGCAACTGATGCAGGGGCTGCTGCCGCTGTGCATTCATTTCAGCTTGAAGTCAAGACGAAGGCACCAGAGCTTGTGAATGCGTCAGTTCAACCGGGAATCGCGGCAGGCTCGACATCCATTACGGCTCTCCCTCGACAGGCAGGACATACCTTTGCTTACGTACTCAATCATGCAGAAGCTAGTCCTCCGTTGATAGGAGACACACTCCCGGCAGATGCAATGCCATATATCCCGGGAATGCCTATCCCCGGCGTGAGTCCCGGGCAGACCTTGGATGTGTACGAGGTAGATATTCAGCAGCGCATACAGGGATGGCAGCGCTTCGTGCTGGAGGAACAGCATATACGGCAGTTCATCCCTGTCAGCGGTATTCGTCTTGAGCCGCCTGCCCTTACCCTAATGGCTGGGGAAGCACCTACCCAACTCATCCCAATCCTTGAGCCGGCTGAAGCCACCAATAAAACCGTTACTTGGCTATCCAACCAACCAACAGTAGCTTCAGTTAATTCAAGCGGAGAGGTGATTCCCTTGGCACCAGGCGAAGCTGTCATTACAGCTACTGCTTCAAACGGCTCTACTGCAGAGGCAATTATAACAGTGATACCTGCAACTGGCACGGTGACGGGGTCTGTATACAGCAATGTGAGCAGTTCCGTCTATGACCCAGAGCTGGTGCCGCTGACTGGTGCAGCAGTATCTATAGGCAGCAACAGGTCAATCATCGAAGATGACGGAATATTCCAGCTCGATCAGATTCCCGTGGGTCTACAGACCATAATTGTAGAAGCTTCAGGATATAGAACGTTCGAACAGACCGTGAATGTTCAGAGAGGAAAGAGCACTGACACAGGGATGATCACACTCATGCTCAGTGAGACCTCGGAGCCTGAGCAGCCGCAACCTGAACCACATCCAGGTCCCGAGCCCGAGCCGGAGACGCCTCAGCCTGAACCGGAGCCCGGACCCAAACCGGGAACACCGCCTGTGAACGAGCCTATACCAGAGCCGGGACCATCTCCTGGACCAGATCAGGGCTCCAGAGACCGCGACGACCGTTCTTCTAATATGCAAAGTTTCCCAATAGCTTCATCATTAATAGAAATATCTATGAATGATCAGAACGTATGGGTACCAAGCTCATCGGAGACAACAGCTGACGCTCAGAAGGCCATCCGCCTGAAGCCTGATGCCGCCTCACTGATCAAAGCGTTCACTGCTAACCATGAATTGCTTATTAAGTTGGAGGATAGCAGCAGCCCAGTTGTATATCTCGATCTGCCTGGTGAGGCTCTTCTTGATATGTTGAAGCAATCTGAAGCGAATGCAATGAATCAGGGGATTACGCTCGCAGTAAACAATGTAAGTTATCCATTACCCTTGGATCGCTTACGTAATCTTGGACCTACTTTGGAGGTCAACACCGTGGTTACAATGGTAATTGGCCATGCTAATGCATCTACGGTCAGCCGTCTAGAGGCTGTCCTCGCAGAGCAGGGTGCTAAGCTCATCGGCAGTCCTGTTACTTTCTCGCTTGAAATTAATGGACAGACGTCAGACAGCCTGGACAATATGAAACCGAGTATACACACACCATTGTACTCAGAGCGTTCGATGGCCCTGCCCGTTCCAGTGGACCCGACTCGCTCTACCGCTGTATGGGTGGATACCGATGCCACGATTCACTTTGTACCCACTTTATTTCATGCCAATGAAGCCATTAGCGAAGATACAGGGGTAGGTGAACATGAGAAGGACAATACGAGGAATTCGTCTATGAAGACTTCTGCTGTAGCAACGATCTATTCTCCCCACGATGGATTATTTGCATTGATCTCATCTAATCATGTCTTCGCTGATGTACATGGACATTGGGCGCAGGACGATATCAAGCTGATGGCCAACAAACAAATTGCACAGGGGGAAGGGAACTACTTTAGCCCAGATACTCCCATCACCCGTGGTGAGCTGGCAACGCTGCTGGTTCGCTCACTAGGGGGAATTGAATCTAGTGCAGCCAGTTCTTTCACCGATATATCAGCGCAAGCCGGGTATGCCAAGGCTGTGAGTACAGCCCAAGGGATGGGCTTGATTGAAGGGTATGATGACGGAACCTTTAGACCAGACGCCTTTGTGACCCGTGAGCAGTTGGCCGTTATCCTCTCGCGAACTCTCACACTCACAGGGAAGATGCCCCCGTCGAGATCGGAAGGGAAGGAGGTATTCTCCGATCAGAAACAGATAGCTGCTTGGGCTGTCGAACCCATAGTCCAACTGCTAGATTCCGGTATCATTCGCGGCACAACAGCAGCAGAATTCTTACCTAAGGAGCCTGCAACCCGGGCCCATAGCATAGTCATGCTAAAGCGAATCCTGCAGCATCTTGAGTACATGAACTAATACTCTGACTGATACTGATTTAATGACTGGAGAGCGGGGGCGTTGACGGAGGCAAGTAAGTCCACCCGTACGACACCCTCGCCTCGTGACCCATGCGAACCTTAACCGCATGGGTCTTTTTCCATGTATATACATACTTAAAGGTTGCTTCTGTGGTCGGATTCGGAGCAGACTGTACCGCCATATCAATTGTGTTGGACTGGTAGCGCCGAGCTTTAGAGACTAATCTACAGCCATTCTGTCTCCCCGGGTCGTTGGCTGCGAGATGACAAGGAATTCTACATCTGCCTCCGATACATTAAGCATCTGGTGAGGAATCTGTGGCGGCACCTCTGCTCCTTCCTGTGCGTGCAGATTTACGATCTCTCCGTCAACCTCCAGCGTTGCTGTGCCCTTCAATACGAAGAAAAACTGACGGGACACCTGATGCACATGTCTGATCTCAGCCGTGTGAGGCGGCATTCTTTCGTGAATTACACTGAGGTCCTGACCCTTAACGAGATGCCAGCCATCACAGACTTCGCCCCATACATAATGCTCTGCATTATGCTTGCTGATGCTCAGCTTGCCGCTCTGTTGTACACTTGATTCTCTCTTGTCCTGCTCCACTTGTATTCCCCTTCCATGTTCCTGTAGCATGAAGTAGTTCTTTCTTGCTTAACTCAATATATTACACAAATTTAACAGCTCCATCACATCATGTCACGGACAATCTGGTCTACATGCGTGAAGGGCCTTGAAGACCTATACTCGTCGTATGCTCTCTTCCTTCGCACATGCCCTATTATGATTTGCAGTCGTATTACCTAGGCGTTACAATAGGGACAACTTTTCGCTTACATAAGGATGATGTCATTATGCTCGAACACTTCGTACTACCGGACGGAAGGCTGGATTACAGCAAGCTGTGGTGTGGCAGACATGAGATATTATACAAAGGCCTGGGCGGACGAGATGTGGAGCGATTCTACATTTCCCGGGATCAAAGCTATATCTTCAAGCCCGTCACTCAGCAAGGACAGCAGCATAAGGAACGCTGGGTTCACGATCATGTCCTGGCGCATTTCCCTCCTATTTATCCTCGAATCGTGACGCGCTCAAGGATGGATACAGCGCCTCAGAACAGCTGGCTCATTCTGGAGGATGCCGGACCCCTTACGCATACTTTCACCATGGAGACGGCACAGCAAGTTGCGAAGCATGCGGCCTGGTGGCATGCACTGCCGCGTGCTTCTTTTCCTGAGCTGGGTCATCAAGGGCCGAAGCCAGCCATAGCACAGATGAAAAAGCATATCCTGAAGCGGCAAAATGAAGTAGTAGAGCTGCTCAGTGATCTCCCGCTAGACGAGCAAGCAATTCAGCTCATACTTCAGCTTCTGCATGATTACCAATGTCCCTCAGAGCTGGTCATGTCACACGGTGATCTGCATCTGGGCAACTATGCCCAGACTCCGCACGGACTGGTGATTCTGGACTGGGAGCATGCTCACTGGAATACACGCCACTGGGATCTGATCCACCTGCTGGATATGTCCCATCCGCTATTTCCAAAACGCATTACACCTGATATACGTAAGCAAGTACTGCACGGTTATCTGGCGGAGACAGTATTACATGGGAGTGCACTGGATGCACAATCCTTCATGCAGCAATACATGATGTCCGTCTGTGTGCTGTCACTCTGGATGCTCCTGCTGATTGAGACAGATCTGAGGCAAGAACAGGGGCCTTGGCCGAAGCCTGCACTTCGAAGACAACGAATCGAGACCACAGACAGTCTCATCCAATGCACGACGGAATTACTTAAGGATATTGATAAAGGTAAGGTGGCTGGTTAATGAACAAAGTAGGATTAGTCATGCGAAAGATCCAATTCAGCGAGGCGCAGGGACCACGAGTATTCGCGGAGCGTCTGCGGCAGATCGGTCAGGAGCTGGGCGTAGAGATCATCTTCATATCTCCGGAGCGGCACGTCAGTGGCCATGACTGGATTCCTGGTTACGAGCATGAGAAGGGTGATCTGGTCAACTATGATATTGTGCTGGACCAGATCTATAGCCAAGGGATTGAGCATGTCATCTATACCGTCTCTGGCTTTACTTTTCTAAATATGTTCCTGAAAAATAGTGTCCTGTTCCCTCACAGCTTTCCCGATCCTGCGCTGACTGGGTACGAGATGATGAAGCCCTTTTACTCCATCGTAGACAAGGCCATCGTCCAGACTCCCTTTCTGAAGCGGGAGATGGCTGCACAGTTCGGCGTGAACGATGTGACGGTCATTCCCATCGGCTTCAATGAGCAGCTGGTAACCAAGCATTTCGATCCAACCGGCATCGTAGATAATCGCATTCTCTGGATTGGTCGGGATGAGGCCAACCGTCGCCCTGATCTGGTGCTGGAGTATGCCAGACGCAACCCCGACAAGGAGATATTCATGGTATTCGGCGGTGAACGCTACCGGGAAAGCATGAAGAAATACGATATTCCGCATAACGTGAAGCTTCAGTTCGCCTTGACACAGGACGAGGTCTTCTCGCTTATGAATACAGCCAAGGTCTACTGGAGCTGCTCCGCCTTTGATACCTTCGCCATGCCGCTGACAGAAGCAATGGCCATGGGGAAAATAATCGTCAAGCCAGAGCACCCCTGTTATGGTCACATTCGTGGCCCCCATGCCTTCGCAGGCAATGAGGCGAACTGGTTCGAGCTGGTCAATATGGCTGCCGCAAGTCCGATCAGGACCTCTCGTGAGCACCAAATCTACGCTCATGAGCAATTTTCCAGCCGAGTGATGAAGGAAGGCTATAAGCAATTCTTTGAGCGCTGGCTAAGTCATTAGGCTCACACATCCCCCCTTGAGGAAAATAGATCAGGTGGCTGCCTGCTATCCTCCTTGCGCAACTTTTGAGAAGCAAAAGAAAGTCCACTAACGAAGACCCGGGTACCTGGCGAACCCGTCCTCGTCTAGCGGACTTTCTTTTTCAGCATCAATCTATATTATGTGGGGAAGTCCCACTCGCATTTTATCAGGTCAAGCTATTCGGTGCGGACCTGTTACTTGAACTTGCCTCCAATAACGAGCTTATTCTGCTGCGGATGGAGACGGCAATCCCAATGCCTCTGCCAGACGTGTACCGAATTCAGCATCTGCCTTGAACCAATGCCCCACCTGACGAATCTTGATCTCTTCCCGTTCTACAGGCTGCATAGCTCCTGCAATATTAGCGATCAGACGCGAGCGCTCCTCTTCGGACAATAATCGGTACAAATCTCCCGCCTGGGTGTAGTGATCATCCTGATTGTAATCGGTGCTGTCGGCCATGCCGGATACCGCAAATGGTGTTGTCTTGTGCTGTGGCGCCTCCTGCGGACCACCAAAGCTATTCGGCTCATAGTATACGGCATGACCACCATTGCCATCCGAGCGCATCTGTCCGTCACGTTGATAATTCTGTACTGGGGCAGCAGGACGGTTAATCGGCAACGTATTATGGTTCGCTCCGACACGGTAGCGATGAGCATCGGAATATGCGAACAGACGGCCCTGTAGCATTTTATCCGGTGAAGCCTCGATGCCTGGCACAAAATTCCCTGGCGAGAAGGTCGCCTGCTCTACCTCGGCAAAGTAGTTCTCCGGGTTACGATCCAGCACCATACGTCCAATCTCGATCAGAGGATAGTCCTTCTGCGACCAGACCTTGGTCACATCGAACGGGTCCCAGCGATAAGTTGCTGCCTCATCGACTGGCATAATCTGCACACTCACCTTCCAGGATGGGAAGTCTCCCGCCTGAATCGCGTTGAACAGGTCCTCCGTATGATAATCCGGGTTCTCACCAGCCAGCTTGGCGGCCAGCGCTACATCCAAATTCTTGACTCCTTGTTCTGTCTTGAAGTGATATTTCACCCACACAGTTTGCCCCTCGGCATTCACCCATTTGAACGTGTGGCTGCCGAAGCCATGCATGTGCCGATAAGTAGCGGGAATTCCACGATCCGAGAACAGAATCGTCACTTGATGCAGGGATTCAGGGGATAGTGACCAGAAGTCCCAGACCGCGTTCGGATTTTTGAGATGCGTCTGGGGATGACGTTTTTGCGTATGAATGAAATCTGGAAATTTGATCGCATCACGAATGAAGAATACAGGGGTATTATTGCCCACCAGATCATAGTTGCCTTCCTCAGTGTAGAACTTCACAGCAAAGCCGCGTGGATCACGTACCGTATCGGACGAACCCAGTTCACCAGCTACTGTCGAGAAGCGAATAAATACCGGTGTACGCTTGCCTACCTCTGACAGGAATGCTGCTTTCGTATATGAAGCGACATCAGCCGTCACCTCGAAATATCCGTGTGCTCCAGCACCCTTGGCATGAACCACCCGCTCTGGTACACGCTCGCGGTTAAAATGTGCCAGCTTCTCCAGCAAGTGTACATCTTGAATGAGTGTTGGTCCGCTGCTACCAGCTGTCATGGAGTGCTGATTATCTCCTACCGGAGCTCCCCAGCTTGTCGTCATGTTTGATTGTCTGTTCATGAGATCACCTCGTCTTTAATATTTCGAGCGGAGCATATCTGACTGAACACTGTGACTGAATACAGTGGCTGCGTCCTCTCTGCGTTATTTTCGTTATGGTTCATAATAGCAGAGATCAGTCAAAAATCAATCTTACTTTAAAATAATTATAAACTAACAACGGAATCCCAAACCCCCTTATATATCAAGGGATTCCGACTTTACGACTAGTAAATTCGAGCATCTATTCATCCATTCTTCATCAGAATTTTAACTATTGTTCATGAGAACTTTATCTACTGTTCATTTCATCGTGTGTAGAAGCCCGTTGGATAGTCAAGCACGTGACTTACTTGTTAGGAATGAAGGAAATTGGGTAAAGAGATGGGTATATGAGTCCTCTTCGCAGGGAACAGATAAGAAACACGTCAACTAACACTAATCGTCGTATGTAAGCTTTCACATGTCTGGCTCTCGGAGACTAATTCTCGAGGTTGTATGCTGAATTACGAATACAAATCTATGGTAGAGGGCTTCGGCTTCAAATCATGCGGGTGGTTAACACTCGTGCTATATAGCTTGAACTAATAGTAGCTATTCTGTCGTTCAATTGATGTAGATCGCATAAGAAAGCGTAAGGGGAAGTGAAATGATGAGCATATCACAGGAACAACGTCTGGCTTTGCACGGCTTCAACAATCTGACCAAGTCACTCAGCTTCAATATGTATGACATTTGCTATACCAAGACCAAGGAGGAACGTCAGGCTTACATCGAGTATATTGATGAACAATATAATGCCGATCGGTTGACCAAAATTCTGAAGCATGTGACCGATATTATCGGGGCTCACGTCCTGAACATTGCCAAGCAGGACTACGATCCACAGGGTGCCAGTGTCACCGTGCTCATCTCGGAGGGACCTATCACAGATGTATCCAAGGAGACTTACTCCGAATCTCCAGGTCCGTTACCTGATTCCGTCGTCATGCATCTGGACAAGAGCCATATTACCGTTCATACGTATCCTGAATACCATCCAGATGAGGGGATAAGCACCTTTCGTGCGGATATCGACGTGTCTACCTGCGGAGAAATCTCCCCGCTGAAGGCTCTCACGTACCTTATTCATTCCTTTGATACAGACATTATGGCGATTGACTACCGGGTAAGGGGATTCACACGTGATGTGAATGGACACAAGCTGTTCATTGATCATGATATCAGCTCCATCCAGAACTACATTCCTGCGGATGCCCGCGATATGTACGACATGATTGATGTGAATGTGTATCAGGAGAATATATTCCATACTAAATGCAAGCTGCGTAGATTCGATCTCGACAATTACCTGTTTGGATATACGAAGGATAAGCTATCTGCAGAGGAGCAGTCGGAGATTACCGAGCGCCTGAAGATAGAGATGGATGAGATCTATTACGCGAAAAATATAAAATGACTATAACAAAAACCCCCCAGTCCGGTCTTTACCGCGACTTGAGAGGTCTCTGTGCTTGTGCATCTTGTATTCATGGCTCTGCTACCGTCTGGAAGGATCTGAGGGGGATTCCTGTGGTACCGAAGCTGACACATTCCTTTACCGTGCCTTTGCGAACCATGTACTTCAAGTAGCTACGAACAGTCGTGAGACTGATCCCCGTTTGCTCTGCAATCTGGCGGGAGGTGAGCATGGCCTGATCGTCTCCCAATATCTCTTGAATGCGTCCAAGAATGGCTGGCTCCATCTCTTTTTTGAGCATCGTTGTGTTGGAAATGCTTCTGGACTGCAACTTATTCTCGGTTAACCTCGTCTTTAGTACTGATAATGAGTCACGACGCATTCGATACTGTCGATAGCTCTGAAGAGTATCCTGCAGTCGTCTAGTATCGAAGGGCTTCATCAGATACCCGAAAATATCCAATTGGAGTCCCTTCATCATATAGTTCCAGATCGGCCCATTCAGAACTAATACAACATCACAGGAGAGATTCATCCGATCCATATGATGCAGCAATTGCATTCCTGATCCATCAGGCTGGCTTACCTCCAACAGGACGATATCAGGCTGCTCTGCCGAGATACGTTCCAGTGCACTTGCACTATCATCGGACAGGCCGATAAGTTCATAGCCTTCGAGCATGGTGACCGTAACGCCACATAGAGAGGCGATACCGTAATCATCTTCAACAACGAAAGTACGCAGAGGTGCGACAGACATCATGTTCCCCCTTCCAAAATGACTGTACAACCGTGATTTTTGTCACTATAATCTATGGCATAGTCACTCACCGAGCTGCAAAATACACATGCTCCTCACACGTCTAGGTGAATGTACCCAAATTCTTAATACCAAGCATAATACAATCCACTAACACTGAACATCATGAATTTTGATTTTTCGCAAAGATCATTTGAAAGCGGTATCAAAATTACTACTTTAGTGTTATATACGGATGCTTTTCGTTATGCTTCGGAATCAAGCTATTAAAAAATAGTACAAGGGGGGCCTTCAGATGCAGAGCGGAATCGGCGGAAAGAACATCATTTTGCGTCTTGAAATTTCCATTGAACAGGTTAAATTTGGACAATTAATCACCCTTATCAATGACAATGGTGGGGACGTCATAGCCATTGACGTCATACGTACATCAGAGAGTGTTACCGTGCGAGATATTACTGTTACCTTCACTGATCCAACCATCATTGACCGGATGCTCGAACGGATTCGGCAGACCCCTGGTGTACGAGTGCTGTCGGTTTCAGACCGCACCTTCCTCCTCCACCTCGGGGGCAAAATCGAAATGCAGCCCAAAGTCCCGATCCAGAACCGTGACGATCTCTCCAGAGTCTACACACCTGATGTAGCCCGTGTATGTATGGCTATTCACGAGGATCAGACGAATGCCTTCAAGCTGACGATCAAGCGAAATACGGTAGCTGTGGTCTCGGATGGTAGTGCAGTTCTGGGACTGGGGAACATTGGACCCTATGCGGCTATGCCGGTCATGGAGGGTAAAGCCATGCTCTTCAAGCAGCTCGCTGGCGTTGATGCCTTTCCCATCTGCCTGGATACTCAAGACACCGAAGAGATCATCCGTGCAGTCAAGCAGCTTGCTCCAGGCTTCGGAGGGATCAATCTGGAGGACATTGCGTCTCCCCGTTGCTTCGAGATTGAAGAGCGGCTGCGTGAGGAGCTCGACATCCCGGTATTCCATGATGATCAACACGGCACAGCTGTCGTGCTATACGCCGGATTAATCAATGCACTCAAGGTCGTGAAAAAATCCCTGGCAGAGGTCAAAATTGTCGTCTGCGGCATCGGGGCAGCAGGCGTAGCCTGCACCAAAATCCTCCTCTCTGCCGGGGCAACGAATATCGTGGGTGTAGATAAGAATGGTGCGCTCTCCGCCGACCAGCCTGACCCACACCCGATGTGGGAATGGTATGCCCAGCATACGAATCCTCACCGGCAAAAGGGCTCGCTTAGTGAGGTGCTGCGCGGAGCTGATGTCTTCATTGGCCTGTCTGCTGGCGGTATCCTCCAGCGCGAGGACGTCATGGGAATGAACGAAGATCCAATCGTCTTCACTATGGCGAATCCGACTCCAGAGATTCAGCCCGAGCTCATCGAAGACGTGGCTGCTGTCATAGCGACCGGGCGCTCGGATTATCCTAATCAGATCAACAATGTGCTGTGCTTCCCCGGCATCTTCCGTGCAGCGCTGGACTGCCGTTCTGGCGAGATCAACGAAGCGATGAAGCTTGCCGCATCCGAAGCCATTGCTGGCACCATCCGGCCTGAGGAGCTGAATCGTCTCTATATTATTCCAGGAGTATTCAACGAGGAGGCTGTACAGCGGGTCCGGCAAAAGGTCATTCAAGCTGCGATGGAGACCGGTGTAGCTCGCCGGATTCCACGCGATTTCCGGTAGCCGTTACTGCGGCACCTTCGTAGTAACATATCAAATTAGCATGTTACGTTAACATATGAAAGAACCTTCGTGTCCACAGCTAACGTGGATATCGAAGGTTCTTTTCCTGACTCGTATTTTCCTGAACTCCTATTTTCTGAACTCCTACAGCTTCCAGCGCTTAAAGAAGCCATTCGCGCGATTGGCGAATTCCTCAAGATTCATATTGGCTTTATCCAGCCGATTATACCACTTCTTGATCGTATCCAGAATTCTCGCAGGGATCGGCTTGCCCGAGATCCTTGGATAAATGGTGCGATATGCCCATACAAGATGCTCCCAGCGGTTATCATTTCCGTTCTTGATGTACTCCGATACATCCAGCACCTTGGCACGCTCTCCCTGTAACAGTACATTCTTGAGATGAATATCACGTGGGTTCAAGCCCTGTGCCCTCACATAGGTCCTGGCATCCTCTACATCCTGAATGACCTGCTCCGGGACTGGAATGCCTTGAATAAGACAATCCAGCAAAGTAGGACCTTCCTCATGACTGATGACAATATAGTGAGCTCCCCTGCCGTAATATACCGGGAAATAGGGGCAGCCACGTAAGCGCTCATACACAGCAACCTCTGCTTCAATTTTGTCCTGAGACAGCTCGGAATAGATTTTAAAGGCATATCCCGGAAGCTCCTTCAGTAGAAAGACTGCCGCATCCGTACCAATGCCTATACACACCGCGCCCTGGGGATGACCATTAATATCGACAAGCTCATTGCCTTCGGTTCCTATAATCTCAATCTGGCTTATTATACGATCTGCTTGTCTCCAGTGCTCATCCATGTCATCGCCTCTTTTCGCTCATCAGATCTCCATCTTATGAGACATCAGCAGTCCCCGCAGCTCTTCATAGCTCCCGGCTGTACCCAATGGCATGTGCTCCGTCTCCGGCAAGGTGCGCCTGTGATTGAACCATATGACTCTCCAGCCAGCCTCGGATGCTCCGACCACATCATTGCGCCAGGAATCTCCAATGTACCAGCAATCCTCCGCAGCTGTGCCTGTCAGTTCATTCACTCGGTGAAAAATTCGCGGGTCTGGCTTCGCAAAGCCAACAGCACCGGAAATGAAAATATGCTCAGGCGCAACATCCGTCTCCAGTGCCAAGGCACGGATTTTACTTCCTTGGTGATGCTCCGCTCCATTGGTAATGAGGCCCACCAGTGTCCCTTCCTCCCGCAAGGCTCTAATGAGCTCCCTCGCCCCCGGGAAAGGATCAATTCGGTATTGTAGCTCCAGATACTTCTCCTGAACATCTGCTGCCTCACTCTCGCTGAGCTTAATGTCGAATTCCTCTAACGCTAACATGAACCTTCTGACACGCATCGTCGCCAATTCCTCGGGACTGGGATCACGATCAAGAAGACCGTCTGCGTCAGCAAGGATATCACTGTAGTAGCGTATTCGATGGTACGCCTGCTCAAAAGGAAAGCTATCCTCCAGCTTCAGTACATGCTGCAAAGCTTCACGCGTAGGCTGCAAATGGTCATACATCGTATCATCTACGTCAAAAAAAACGGCACGCGGCTTTTTGGAATTACTCAGCTTCAACACTTCCTTCATTCACATTTCAACGTGATTTATCGACTATTATATAGTTAGCATCAGCCTGTCTTCAACTGGGATCATACCACGAGGGCCTGACCTGCCGAAAATAATCATGATCCTCCAGGATCTTGTCCATGTAGCCCCGCATTGTATCCATTGTCTCGGGCGCTGTCTTCAACGTCCACACGACTGAAGAGAACAACGCCATCGCTGTATAGAGAGAGTACAAAGTCCAAAATTCATCATCCGGTGACCCTCCGTCCAGATATCCTTGTATCTGGCCGATGCAATAAGGAATGCTTACATGACGACCGAAGAAGCCCAGCTTGAGGAACTCATGAATTGGATCTCCCCAATCATAGCGCTCAAAATCAATGATTCCCGCCAGATGGCGGTCCTTCACGACAAGATTAGCGGGGTGAACATCATCATGCTGGAATAGATTCGGTCTGTCCTGCATATAGCGAATATGCTCATCAATGAATGCAATAATTCGATCCTCATTGTTGATTCTTAACGGACAAGCTTCATATTGCTCCATATATCTGTAGTGCTTGCGCACCTTGCGCTCATACCAGGAAGATACGTCCACCGGCGCCTGTAGCTGATGCATTTTACGAAGCTCTACTCCCGTCTCGATCCCGATGTGTAGCTGCTCCGTATCCGAGAACTCCGGTAAATTCCGCTCCGCATCCTCTCCATCTATATAGCTCACAAGCATATAACCAGCCCAGGATGTATGACCGAGCTCTAGCGCTCGAGGGGATTTCACTCCATGACGCTCCATCTCCTGCAAGATAGAAAACTCCTTCTGTTTATTGTCCATTCTAGCAGGGTCAAACACACGCAATAATCGCTTCTGCTCTCCCTCGAGGCCTACAACGTATTTACTGTCACTAGAGAAGCCACCGTAGATCGGCAAGATCCGCGCCCCATGTAGTGACGGAATCTCCTGACCAAGGCGGTGGATTTCCTCAGCTACTAACCTGTCCATGCTCGATCCCCCCATATGATGGTCAATACAATTCATTCGTGACCCTTCATTTATGACTATCTCACTATAGTGAACTACAGTTTACTTATACGCTCTCGAATCATGCCGAGGAGAGCTGCCCTCTCCTCTTCAGGAATCCATTCACATAGTCGTGCTGCTGCGACAGGCAGCAGCCATGCGTCAATGGATGCAGCATCGAGGCCAGATTGAAGGAGATAATGCTGCTGATATATCTCTAACAGCTGCTCCCTTACCTCATTGAACTGCTTGACCCGTTCGGCTGGCGTCTCATCAGGCATTGTGCCATACATGAAGAGCAGCAGAGTTCTGGCCGCATCGCCCGCAGGATTCCCCTCCATACCTGTCATCCAGTCAATGATCCAATATTTCTCATCAGGGGCCTCAGACTCAGACAAGATAATATTATCTGGATGAAAATCCCCGTGACAGAGTCGGGTACCTGTCGGTAAGCTCTCCAGATATTCTTGGATGATACGCTTCTCGTCAGCCATGAGATAGACAGAATCGTGTACCTGCCGAGATAGTAGTTTCTTCTGGGAACGCTTAACACCTGTTCCATCATAGGTATGCAGCTCAGCATGAATCACTGCCATTTGACGGGAATATTCCTGCACCTGTCCCGGATATATTAGCATTCGCCCGAGCATGGTATGGCCTGCTAGATACTGATATCTTATTCCAAGCCTGCCGTCGTATTCCTCCAGGTCATAGGGTCTTGGGGTGCTCACTCCTAGCTCATACACATACTTGCTGATCTCATACTCCACTCGCGCATCCCCTTCTGGGAATCCTTCACGTAGCAGCTTGAGAATCGTTCTGGAATCGAGTGTATAGATATCCGCAGTTCTTCCTTGACCGACGATCTTCATGACCTTATCCCCCATTAGCCTAATGTAGAAGCATTAAGTATGTAGAGCACTAAATATGTAATGCATCAAAGTATGGAAAACGGACGTCTGCAATTCATTATAACCTAATATAAGTACTTAGCTGTTAACAATCAGACAGGCTACTCTCCATAGAAGACACCGATCCAACACAAGCGATGACTAGATTACATACATTGTTAACAGAATTCTCGATCAAGAAGCATTCGGCTTGACAAATCCGATTTTTTACAAAACCATGCTTTATCCTGTACAATCCCTTAAGGGCGGATTCTCCCCCAGCAAGAACAGCATTTTCAGGGATCTCGATATTCATCGTAACAGGTGCCATAGAGCCTTAACATATTATATTATGTAAAAATATAAAGCTATCATACTGCGAATCATGATCGTATATATAGAAATTACCCATCTAAGAGAACATGCACGGATAAGGAGGAATTAGCTATGAAGTCTGGATCTGGCGGTCTTTATGGCTCCGCTACATTACTGATCCAACAGCTGATTGAATTCGAAGAGGAGCTGGAGGAACAACGACATTCACTGGAGTTCGATCTGGGCTTGATTATGGAGCGTGAGCGTGGCATGCGTGACATGTCTACGCCACCTGACGTGATTCCTTTCGCACGTGCGGGGGTGGATGGCATTCATTATGGCTTCTGCACAGATTTCGGAGCAATCAAGGACATAGGGACGGCCCCGATCGTAAGCGTATCCCCTATTCATCGCAATGGGGTATGGCTGGTCGCGCGCAATATGCAGGATTTCCTTAGTGTCGTATATACAGATAGTCGGCCTTTAACGAATTATTATCCGCATGCAGAGGACTATGTACGTCATACCCGTGAGCATGCGGCAGGAGTATGGGATGATCGAAAGCTGCTCGTACGTGAGCTATTTCGGGAACGCTTTGCGATCACCCCTATTCAGGATATGGAAGCCTATATTTCAGAGCTGCACAAAAGTCGCCTTGAACAGATTGTCGTTGCTACGGTGAACAACCTTGGTATTGCTGCTCTGTCACCTGGCAACACCATGCATCGTGTACTGGAAATCAACGAGCAATTCAGCTGGGAGCACGAGCAGGCCCAGGTATTGGAGCTATTTACAGAGGGAAGTCTTGAGGCGAGATTGGCGTTCATTCGGGATGCGCAATTCTATCATTTGTTCAGAGACGCCCGTGTGCGTTGCTTCGTCGCTGAACAGCTCCGGCTTATGGGACTTGCAGAGGCAGCAGAGCACCTCCATGAATCATATTATTCTGTCCTACTCGAACCCTGAACAGCAGAAGGTTGTTTCCCTGACCTTGAGCATAACTCACTTGAGGAGCCGCTTGATCAGCTTCAGCTTTCCCGCGTAGGGTGGATATAGAAATGGCAGATTAAGCCGGGTGCTACGGGTCAGCACACTTTTGTGATGCGAGAATGTATCGAAGCTATACCGCCCGTGATAGGAGCCGATACCTGAATGACCAACGCCTCCAAAGGGCAGCCGTGGATTAGCGACATGAGTTATCGTATCATTGATGCAGCCTCCACCGAAGGAAACCTCGCTCATAACTTTGTCCTGCAGCTGCTTGTTCGCTGTGAACAGGTATAATGCAAGTGGCTTGGGACGCTCACGAATGAAGCTTAGTGCCTCATCAATGGAACGATAAGTCATAATCGGCAGCAAAGGGCCGAAGAGCTCATCCTCCATACTGGCAGCCTGACCGTCGTCCGCATTAATTAGCGTAGGTGCAATGAAGCGGTCTGCCTCATCGCTCATACCTCCGTGAATAATTCGGCTGCGATCCTTCTCCAGAATCGCATGGAGTCGTTGGAAGTGGCCCTGATTCACGATTCGCCCATAATCAAGATTATGACGAATATCCTGTCCGAAGAAGCTTTCTATAGTCATGATCATCTCACCTATTAAAGCATGACGAACCTGCTCATGGACGAGCAAATAATCCGGTGCAATGCACGTCTGTCCCGTATTGAGGAGCTTGCCCCATATAATTCGCTGTGCTGCCACCTCCAGATCTGCTTCGCGATCGACAATGACAGGGCTCTTACCACCCAGCTCCAGTGTTACTGGAATGAGATGATCAGCGGCAGCCTTCATGACAATTTTGCCGACAGGGACACTGCCTGTGAAGAATATATAATCAAAACGTGCATGAATCAGGGCGGTCGTGGTCTCCTTCGCACCCTCTACCACCTGTACATATTCAGGCTCGAATACAGAACCGATGATCTCGCGGATGACAGCCGATACGTGAGGGGTGTGCTCGGAGGCCTTCAATACGGCGGTATTGCCCGCAGCGATCGCCCCCGTCAACGGCTCAATCAGTAGCTGTACTGGATAGTTGAATGGCCCGATTATGAGCACGACACCATAAGGCTCGGAAATGACCTGGCTGGATGCTCCGATCAGCTGATACGGTGTTCTGGCCTTTTTGGGTTTTGCCCAGCTTTTCAAGTGTCTTACGGTATGCGAGATGCTATCCAGCACGAAGCCAATCTCCGTCGTATAAGATTCGAATTCACTCTTGCCCAGATCCTCGTACAACGCCTCAACTAGTCGGGGTTCATATTCCTTGATAGCCCTCTTCAGCCGCTGCAGGCGCTCAATTCTCGCAGTGACTGACCGCGTCGCTCCTGTTTCAAAGAATGACTTTTGCTGCTGTAGCAGCTCCTCTACCTGCGCACTGCTCCACTCCTGCTGTACATGTATGCTATCCTCGCTCATCTGTTTTCCCTCCTTGTGTAGCGCTATTTCTTCTTGCCACGTGTGCCTTTAATGCCTGCTCTCACTCTTATCTTCATTCACTGCTCTTCTCACGCTCTTGCTATCAGAGCAGTGATTATAGACAATCTTCCTCCAGCGCAGCTACAAGCTCCTTCAACCGCTGTACCGATGCTCCCAAGGAAGCTGCGTAGTAACGCTGGGTTCCTTTTTGCTCAACCGTAATTAGCCCCTTCTCCAGCAGCAGCTTGAGGTGATGTGATACGGCTGGCCTGGATAACTCCACATGCTCCGTGATTTCATTGACGCTTAATGCACCTCGTTCATTCAGAACGAGCAGTATTCCTTGTCGATGCGGATCACTCAATACCTGAAAGAGTGGAATGCACGATTGAAAAATCGCCAGTGCTCGTTGTCCCATAGCTATCCTCACTTTTCTATATAAAAATTTTCTGGACATAGGATCAATCGCCAGATAATTGGTTCGAATGTTTAAACCTTTAAACGTTATACACATAATACTCCAACCCAATCGTCAAAATCAACCCTCCGTTACGTTACATTCACATCCTCTTTCACTTCATGTTACAATGATTGTCATATGGCTGTGCAGCTCGTTAGAGGCCTAATCCTGCTGCCTGTCCCAAGCTCAACAGATCGAAAGAGAGATGGTTATGAACAGCGAAGCCTATTCCAGATATCACATTATAGAAGTCTGCCTGCTCGCAGCCAAGGTCATGCTACAAAGCGGAGCCGAGACCTATCGGGTAGAGGACACCATGAGCCGTATTGCAGCTGCATACGGTATTTATCATTCACATAGCTATGTAACGCCTACCGGTATTATTTTCTCGACGGACGGCACTGAGCCAGCCAAGCTGATTCGTATCATGGAACGAACTACGGATTTGCACAAGGTTGCCGAGGTGAATGATATTTCGCGTCGTATTAGCGCGGGAGAGCTGGCACCAGAAGAAGCCATGAAGCTGCTCAAGGATGTCGAGGATGAACCGCTAGCCTACACTATGAAGGTCCAATTAGCTGCTGCTGCTCTGGCAAGTGGGTGCTTCATGATCATGTTCAAGGGGACCTGGATCGACTTTCCAGCCGCTTTTATTTGTGGAGGGGTGGGATTTGCTGCGGTACAGTATTTCCAGCGGCTGGTGCAGGTCAAATTTTTCGCCGAATTCACCGCGTCGTTCCTGATTGCATTATGCGCTTATTTGTTCGTGCTTGGCGGGATGGGACAGCATATTGATAAGATCATCATTGGCTCGGTCATGCCACTCGTTCCCGGTCTGTTGATTACGAATGCGATTCGAGATCTGATGGCAGGTCATCTGGTCTCGGGACTGTCGAAGGGAGCCGATGCTTTCCTGACCTCATTCGCGATTGGAGCCGGCGTGGCGCTTGTCTTCTCAATTTGGAAGAACGGGGTGATCTTCTGATGGTAGCTCAGCTCATTACAAGCTTCATCGCCTCTGCTGCCTTTGGGATTCTCTTTCATGCCCCTCGCCGTTCCCTACTGCTATGTGGACTCGTTGGTATGGTGGGCTGGATCGTCTACGATCTAAGTGTGGGTAGCTGGGATTCCGTGCCGGCGACCTTCACAGCTACCTTTGTCATTGGTGTCGTGAGTCAGTTCTTCGCCAGGCTGTACCGTATGCCCGTTATTGTGTTCAGCGTCGCAGGAATGATTCCGCTCGTGCCTGGGGGAATTGCTTATGATGCCATGCGGCATTTTGTGCAAAATGACTACAGTGCCGCTACGGAGCTTGCTGCGCAGGCTCTCATGATCTCTGGCTCTATTGCGGTCGGGCTGGTGCTGTCGGAGGTATTTAACCAGATGCTGCGGCGGCGCTCTTTCAAGCTTCCACGAGAACAAGGGAAGGATTGAGACATCACGGTAACCAAGGCTGAGAAGATATGGCGCTGAAGTTGTAGGTGACAATTAGTGCCTTGGCCCGATCAAATAGGAGTGTAGAGCCGCTGCAAGTGGGGAGCCCTGTCGACCATTGTTAAGCTTGCTGTTCTTTTGACAAAATGAACAAGTGGATGAACAGCAAGCTTAAAGATGGACACTCCGTTTCTCTAGGGCTTCCCCACTTTCCGCTAACCACGATCTCTAGAGATCATTCAGACCCACAATCAGATGCAGTCAAGAGACTAATACCTCAGGCCAACACTCGTAAGTGTAGAGCCGGTACAGCAGGGAACCCTGTTGATCGCGGCGCTCTCCATATGGTTCAATTTAACCTTTATTAGCCCACAGTCTGGATATCCATAATCCAGACTGTGGGCTAAGCCGGCTGCTGCTATGCTGACCAGAACGGGTAATTTACATTCCTTGAGTACTCTTCCTTGAGTACGTTCTTAGTCGCCCCTCAGTACGTCTCCAGACTACTTCATGTCTAATCTACTCGCCTGCCTACAATCACCAAATCGCGTTCAATGCCGTCCAGTACCGCTATACGCGGATAATGTCCCCATTGCTCGAAGCCAAATTTCTTCAGAAGTGCCAGACTCGGCTCATTATGGCCGAATACGAAGCCTAGCAGCGTGTTCACACCCAGCTGTGGACAAGCCTGCAGAGCATGCTTGACCAGGCGGCTACCCGCTCCAATCCCTCTTGCTTCCTCATGGACGTAAATGCTTAGCTCCGCTGTTCCTTTATAGGCAGGCCTGCCATAGAAGGACTGAAGGCTGGCCCAGCCCATAATGCGTCCATGCTGGCGCAGTACCCATAGCGGTCGTTCATCACGCTTATGCTCCTCGAACCAAGGAATCCGACTCTCTACCGATATAGGCTCCAGATCAGCCGTTGCCATTCTGCCCGGAATCGTAGCATTGTAGATATCTACAATAGCCGGAAGGTCCTCACGCTCGGCATATTCAATCACAAAATCCTGTTCCATCTCTGCGCCTCCACTCTGCACATTCTCATACGTATGAGTTATATCAGTTACCTATAAATCTGGATTGCTATATTGTACAGGAATAACGGTACAAGCGTCACCTGTCTATCTTGTCTATCTTGTCTATCTTGTCTATCTTGTCTATCTTGTCTATCTTGTCTATCTTGTCTATCTTGTCTAGACTATCCAGCCTATCCGACTTGTTCATACTGTTAATGTGTTGTTTGCCTATACCGAGCATTCCATAAGCCTGCTACGCTTCGTTCCCATATTAGTTCACTCATCCTTTTTGCATCCTGCATTCGCGCTAATTTATAATACAATTAACTAGGATTTGTATAGCTTGTCGCTTATAACAAATAAGGAGGTATGATTCATGCCTAACAGCTCACATGTAACTGTACTTAATGTTCCTATGGAATCAACCTTTGGACCTTCGGTTATTCATCCTGTCCTGCTGAAGGATCAAGATGGTCTGACCCTGGTCGATACCGGCATGATCACCCAATGGGACCGCATAAAGGATGCCATTGCCGAGCAAGGCGAGGACTACAGGCAGATCAAGCGAGTGATCCTGACCCATCAGGATATTGATCATATCGGCAATGTACACAGCCTGCTGGACGAGCTTCCGGATACAGCATTATTGGCTCATGAAGACGAGATCCCTTATTTGACAGGCGATAAGCCTTTTATAAAAATGACGCCAGAACGTATCTCGCAGCTCCAAGGGATGATGCGTCAGGATGCGGACGCCCTTCTGGCTCGCCTACCGGATCTGCGATTCGTCAAGCTGCTCCAAGACGGCGATGTCCTTCCTTATGGGGGAGGCATCCAGATCATTCATACCCCAGGACATACGCCTGGTCATATCAGCATCTATGTTCCTCGTGAAGGGCTGCTACTGGCTGCCGACGAGCTACAGGTGGTGGATGGAGAGCTTGTCGGCCCGATGGAGGTAGCCACACCGGATATGAAGCAGGCTATTCTAAGCCTTGATAAGCTTCTGGAGCTGGAGATTCGGCAGATTTTGTGCTACCACGGCGGACTCTACTCCGATGAGGATACCGCTGCCACACTTCGCTCATTACGAGAGTCACTACGATAACCTTCCTAAGAGCAGCCAAAGCTGCATGTCCAAGGCTATTGCAATATGAGGACAAAAAGGACGTGCAAGCATCAGACCTGCCAACTACCAAAAAGCTGTGCATCAGACATAAGGGATAATCCCATATGTCTGATACACAGCTTCTTTTGTCGACTGATAACCGATAGCAAGCAAAACACGTTCGAAATGGATCAGTAAGCAGTGAGAGCGGCCCTTTCCCTGTAGAACCTGATGAATGAATATCCATTATATGAGCGAGTGCCTTGCTCCCTAGTTGGACTGACTATCTTCTAATTCCGTGGGACCAGGGCCAGCAGACGATCATCTTGGTCTGTAGGACTTCCACGGCCATCACGGTTATTTGTCCATATATAAATGGTCCCGTCCTTCCCCTCCATGACTCCGCGAATCCGGCCCCATTCCCCCTCAAAGCGCAGCTCTGCCGAAGGACTTGTACCAGCATCCGCTAACGTACTCCCTTCTTCCTGAGGTTCAATCAGGAGCAACCCTTCTCCTCGCAGACCTGCTACAGCTAACTTGCCCTGCCAAGGTCCAGCCTGTATTAGCTCCATGCCAGAAGGCGCCCAGGTATCTTGGCCACTGTGAAGCAGTGGTGTACGAAGCTCCTCGCTACTCTCGTCACTGGCAGCCTCGTCTCCCTGAATGAGCGGCCATCCATAGTTGGCACCTGCTTCAATGACATTAATCTCATCATGGGCGGAGGCTCCATGCTCCGAGCTGTACAGCTGTTCAGACGTCAGGTCCCACGCCAGACCTTGGGGGTTGCGGTGGCCCCAGCTATAGACTGGAGAATTCTGAACAGGGTTGTCTTCAGGGATGGTGCCATCGAGCTTGATGCGAAGAATTTTACCTGCCAGACTCTCACGATCCTGAGCAAGCATAGCATCAGACTTGTCACCTGTCGTGACGTACAGCATACCGTCTGGGCCGATCCGTAGTCGTCCACCATTGTGATTCGAGCTGCCAGGAATTTGATCCAGCAGCACTTTATCAATGGTGGCCTGATCCTCCTTGATATGAAGCCGCAACACCCGATTGAGTGTGTCCCCATTCTCCTCATAGGTATGATACACATATGCATAGCCATTAGTCATGAACTCCGGGTCCAGTGCAAGGCCTAACAAACCACCTTCTCCGCGACTAAGAAATGGCGCCGGCACCTCCAGAAGCGGTTCATTCCTCACCGAACCATTCTCCAGCACTCTCAAGACACCCGGACGCTCCGTGAAGTACATTTTGCCATCCTCAGCCTGCACGAATTCCCAGGGTACATTCAGTCCCTCGGCAATAAGCCTGATTTCAAAATCATGTCCAGGAACACTGGCTTCGATATTAGCTTCTTGTCCTTGTGCCTGCTCCTGCTGCGCTGCTTCTGACTGGAGCGGCGGAGCTGCTGGAGTATCGGCTGCCCCTGAAGTACAGCCCATCGCGAATAGCAACACAGAGCCACTGATCATGGCAGATAATCTCATATTAGACACGTTGGTTATAGCCCCCTTTTGAACCTCATCAGCTTGTACAGGTTAAACACAGAATAAGCACAGATCACACAGCTTACATCGAGCATTACCCTGACTGCTCTGGCTCTAAACGTTCATTCATAGCATTATGTTCAGGCGCAGGATGCAGATGATCTCTGCTTGAATTATAATATAGAGCATGTAAGTTCAGCAGCCTACAACAATTATGCGTCAACTCTAGGCTGCAGGAAAGGGATGAATAGAAGTGAATAATAACAAGCTGGACAACCTTCACGCCCAGATGGTAGAACATGGATGGCAAGGCATCCTGATTACGGATCCGAAGCACGTATACTATCTGACAGGCTTCGCCAGTGAACCCCATGAGAGATTTCTTGGATTGCTCCTGCTGCAAGGAGAAGAGCCCGCACTTATCGTTCCTGCACTGGATGAAGAGGCCGCAAGACAAGCTTCAAGCGTGTCCCGAATTCTCAGTCACACGGATACTAGTGATCCATACGTACTGCTGCAGCAATTGACCGGCACAGCGATGGAGACGTTCGCGATCGAGAAGGAACATGTCTCCGTCTCCCGCTTTGAGCTCATGAGACAAGCCATTGGAGCGAAGCAATATGCTGACGTGGGTCCAATTCTCCGTGATATGCGGGTACGTAAATCACCTGAGGAAATCCAGCGGCTGAAGCATGCTATCCAGCTTGTAGAGGATGTCCTTCGTCATGGACTGACCCATGTGAAAGAAGGTGTTACAGAGGTTGAACTCGTAGCTGAGCTGGAATATCACATGAAGAAGATCGGAGCTGACGGCCCCTCCTTCGATACCATGGTCTTGTTCGGCACCAACACAGGACTGCCCCATGGTGTACCAGGAACTTGCAAGCTGCAGCACGGTGATCTGCTCATGTTCGATCTTGGTGTCTACGCGAACGGCTATGCATCAGACATTACACGGACCTTCGCCTTCGGACATATTGCGCCAGAGGCAGAAGCCGTCTATAATGCAGTGCTACAGGCCAATCTCGCAGGTATTCAGGCCGCTCGGCCAGGTGTAACCTGTGCATCGGTTGACCAAGCAGCTCGCTCCGTCATTGAGAACGCAGGGTATGGCTCTGCTTTTAACCACCGCCTCGGTCATGGTCTCGGTATGGGCATTCATGAATACCCGTCCGTCCATGGGGCGAATACAGATCTATTGCTGGAAGGCATGGTGTTCACCGTAGAGCCCGGCATTTACATACCTCAGCTTGGCGGCGTAAGAATAGAGGATGACGTATACGTCACGGCATCTGGCGTTGAGGTTCTAACCTCCTTCCCTAAGGAACTGACTATACTGTAACACCAACAAGCCCGCGCAGGCTGACATCGGCTCACAATGCCTGTGTCACCCGCGCGGGCTCGTGTTTATTTTCAGTTATACCAGCCAATTCAGGCTAGATTTAGGATTGAACTGCCGCATCCAGATCACTACCACGGTCATTGAACACATCCTGATCGTTCTCCTTCATGATCTTGCTGGAGATCAAGCCAGAGGTCATGGAATCATTCACATTCAGAGCTGTACGCCCCATATCAATGAGTGGCTCTACAGAGATCAGAAGTCCAGCGAGAGCTACAGGCAAGTTCATGGTAGATAGTACAATCAGCGATGCAAAGGTCGCGCCCCCTCCGACTCCAGCCACTCCGAAGGAGCTAATGACAACCACCAGAATCAGTGTGAGAATGAAATCCCAGCTCGTAGGATCGATGCCCACAGTTGGCGCAATCATGACGGCCAGCATGGCAGGGTAGATTCCTGCACATCCGTTCTGCCCAATCGTGGCTCCGAATGATGCAGACAGATTCGCAATACCGTCAGACACGCCGAGCTTCTTCGTCTGCGTCTCGACATTCAGAGGAATCGTAGCCGCACTGGATCTGGACGTGAAGGCGAAGACAAGCGTCGGCATCACTTTTCTCAAGTAGGTCAGTGGGTTAAAGCCGAACAGCCCGATCAGAACCAAATGAATAATGAACATCACGATCAGTGCCACATAAGACGCAATGACGAATTTCCCCAGTTTGAGAATCTCTTCTGCGTTGGTCGTAGAAGCAACCTTCGTCATCAGGGCAAGCACCCCATAAGGCGTTAGTCGCAGTACTAATGTCACAATCCGCATCACGACAGCGTACACGGCCGTAATCATGTCACGGAAGGTCTTGGCTTGCTCCGGCTTCTTCCGGTCCAATCCAAGCACCGCAATTCCAATGAAGGCCGAGAAAATGACGACCGCCAGCGTGGAAGTACTCCGTGCTCCAGTCATATCAGCGAATGGATTCGAAGGAATGAAGCTCAATACCTGCTGCGGGATCGTCAGGTCCTGCACCTCTCCTACACGCTCCTCCAGAGCTGCTCCTCTAGCTTGCTCTGCCTCGCCACTGCTAATCTCAATCGCTGTCAGATTGAAGGACAGGCTCGTTACAATACTTACTGAAGCTGCAATGGCTGTTGTAATCAGCAGGATGGCAATGATCGAAAAGCTCATTTTGCCGACGTTTTGCTTACCCTTCAGATTCATAATGGCCGATATAATCGAGACCATAATGAGTGGAATAACAATCATCTGCAGCAGCTTCACATATCCGTTACCTACAAGATTGAACCAGTCTACAGATTTCGTGATGACCTCTGAGCCCGCCCCGTACACCACCTGAAGAATTGCACCATACACAATCCCGAGACCGAGACCAATAAAGACTCGCTTCGTGAATGATAGATGCTTCTTCTGTGTCCAGAACAAGAGGCCCAGTAAGCCCAGCATAATTACGATATTAAGAATAAGCCATAATGTATCCATTCAAGATCCTCCCGATTCTATTGAAATTGAAGCAAACTACTTACATCCTGCTTTTTAAACGAGTGTGCCAGCTTTTAAACGCCAACCTAATCTGGAAGTATGTATACGCTTCTGCTTCGATATTCCATCCTCTACATGCTGAACTACTATACCATAAAACCAATTAAACAGGTAGGCTTATTTATTAAAAAAATCATTTTCGTCGTCGCAGAAATAAATGATCCCCTACAACTCAAGCGGGATTTCGTCCATAATCACATGTATTCTCATGAATAAAAAATATTCTTATCAGCGTAATTACATAATATATAACATATCCGCGTTAGCTTATATGAATGATGGATAATTTTTATTCGAAAGTGGGTATTTTTTACTATTCAACCACGGGTTAATTTTGTAGAATAGTTCTTAAGCTGCTTTTTAGGGACTGTCATGATACAAACATCGCTTTTCTCCCCTTTCATCTTGGAATAATTTCAGGTCCTCGACATGAAGATCTTGCCTTATTTTTTGAGCCCATTACATAAGGGAAACGATAATGTATTATGGCAATTCCCTGTTCGGAACTGCCAAGGACAAGCCATACAGAGAATACGCGGGCACCTCATAAGATGCAGCGGCCTTTGGAGTAACAGCCTGTACGGGGCTTCAGAGAGAAGAGAGCTTATATTTATTGAAAGGGGAATTTTTGCATGCATCGAATTTCGCGCTCGATATCAGCCAAATTGAGGCTCCTACTCCTGGTAATCCTCTTGGCTACTTCGGTACTATTCAGTCTCAGCTTTTATTTTGTGTCGATGAACATCATCAATACCCATGTGATTCCACAATACGATCAGGCATTGATGCTCGGAGCACAGGATGTCTACAAGAATATGAACACTACACAAGCGATGCAGACCAAGCAGGGCGGAGATAGCGGTCGGATGGCAGCAGAGACTTACCTACAGCAGGAAGTCAACAAGCTGAATCTGCAAACTGCATTTCTCTTGGATGCCACTGAAGAGCAGGTGGTCATTCTGGCTCGCAACCCTGAATCTACCTATCAAGTGGGAGATAGCTTCGTAGCGCCGGAAGGGATTGACCTGCTGGCCCAAAGCAGTGAGCCTCAGATGAGTGACATATACTCTGATCAGCATGGGATTCACAAGTCAATATTCCTTGGCCTGCCTGGCAGCTCTCTCGTACTGGGTGTAAGTGTTGATTATACAGCTATCACCAGTCAGATTAGTCAGATTCTATGGATCTGTGTTGGAATAACATTCTCCACACTCATCGTTGGCTGGCTGGTATCTACCTGGGTCATTGGCAGACTGACACGGCCACTGGCAGATTTGGCCAAGCTTAGTGAACAGATTGCTCTCGGCGACCTTACACATGATATTCGCGTGAAGGGTGAGGACGAGATCGCTCAGCTGGCCAAGAGCTTCCACTCCATGACCCAGAATCTGAAGCAAATGATTCGACAGGTGCTTACGGCATCCAGCTCTGTAGTAACAGGCTCCAACACCCTCTTCGAGCGAGTGGACTCCATGAATGGTCTCGTCAAAGAATCCACAGTGGCAGCGGACGAAGTATTCAATGGCAGCAGCAGTATTGCTACAGCAGCCTCAGAGAATGCTCGCGCCATGGAAGAGATCACTCAAGGTATTCAGCATATTGCCGAGTCCGCTGGTCATGTCTCCGAACAGATCAGCAAGGCAACTGAAGAGGCAGTCAACGGAAATGAACTGGCTCAGAACGCCATGAACCAGATGATCCATGTGAGCCAAGCCACGGAGGAATCGACTCAATTCGTCCGTACGCTGAAGGAGCGCTCCGAAGCCGTTGGACAGGTCGTATCGTCGATCTTCGAGATTACTCAGCAGATTCAGATGCTCTCTCTTAATGCCTCCATTGAGGCAGCACGTGCCGGGGAGCACGGACGCGGATTCGCGGTCGTAGCTGGTGAAGTACGCAAGCTCGCCGAGCAATCCAAGACGGCCATGGAAGAAATCAATGACTATCTGAACTCCGTCAAGGAGGATTCCGAGCGTTCCGTCGATTCCATGATCAAGGTCCGCGAAGAAGTGCAATCAGGTAGCCAGGTCGTGCAGCAGGCTGGAACGGCATTTGGAGAACTGCTAGAACTCATCAAGAATATCAACTCGACGATTCAGTCCGTCTCTGCAGCAGCACAGCAGGTGTCCGCTGGATCAGAAGAGGTCAGTGCTTCGGTCGAAGAGACAGCGCAGATTACAGGGAAGTCTCAGCAAATGGTCGTGAACATCCGTGAGACCGCCGAAAATCAGCTTGAGCACATGGAGAGTCATTCTACTACAGTCGGAGAGCTTCATGAGCAAGCTAAAGCGCTGCAAGAGGCTGTACGCAAATTCAAAATATAGATACTCGTTCTAAAATAAACAGACTCCAGTCACCTTTTACGTAGCTGCTTCTCACGGGCACGTACGATGGTGATGCTGGAGTCTTTATTTATTGTGCGGGGTTACTGATATATAATCATTAGAATATATCATTCACTTTGAACGTCTTCCCTGTATTGACCTGGTGTAATTCCGGTACTCTTTTTGAACACACGAATAAAGTACGATGATTGATATCCAACTTTATCCGCAATTACATTTACTTTTAAATCTGTACTTCTCAGCAGTTCCTTAGCTTTCTCCAGGCGTAAGCTTGTCAAATAATCAATAAAATTCTCGCCTGTGATTTGTTTGAAGCCTCTACTTAATACATATGGAGTCGTACCTGCAAAATCAGCACAAGATTCAAGAGAGATATTATCCCTGTAGGATTGATTAATATGTGCTATAACAGTTTCAACCATTTGTTTGATCTGATAGTCCCTGTCTTGATGCAAGCGTTCGCAGTAAGGACGGATTAACAAGTCCTTGATCACTAAAGGAAACTTTGTTGAATCCTGCTGGTCGGATAATAGTTCGTAGGCAGATTTTCCCTGAAGTAAGGTATAAGGATTGTAACCCGAAGCTAAAATAGTGTGCTGGATGGCTCCCAAAAACTGAAGCATCCCCTCACGAACCTCAAGCTCATGATTGGCCTGATGGACTATTGTGCCATAGAACTTCTCCACCAACTCCATAGACTCTTCCAGCATGCCTATTCGTATAGCTTGAAGTGCTTGTTTCTCCAGATTAAAATCATATACGATCTCTGCTTCCTTCCTCGGTATTAGTCTATCAATATCCACAATCTGACTGTTCTGATGTAAATTCCGGAGATGAAGAGATTGCTTAGCCGTCTCGAAGATATCGGGAAGCTGCTTTAATGACGGTGTTGGACCTGCAACTGTTGCAGTTACTCTAAGCTTTACGAACGTTTCTACCATCTGTACCAGGTCCTTAACGACCGTGAGGAACTGTGATTTAATTTGCTCGTTGGACATTGAAGTACCATATGAGAAAAGTACGCCTACCGTTAAATCATGAAAGTTAACCGACCCGATTTGTTCAGGATACCTACTCGTGAAATCCCAGACGATATTCGCTGCAGCAAAAGAAGCAAGCTGTTCATCCCCATCAGCGAAGCTTCTGTCTGGATGCAAGCCATTGACTTGCAGCACTGCCAGAATAAATTGTCCATCCTTAATAATCCAGCCATACTGCTCCATTCGATCTTGGATCTCCGGTTCCTTTAACAGGTCCAAGTGGCCCTGAAGTAGCTGAGAGAGAAATGCTTCCTTTAGAGCAGGCAGATTGCGTTCAAGACGCTCTTGAAGGAGTTGACTTTCCCTATTTAAATGCTGCCATTGGTGCTCAATATACATAATCTCGTCCTCAGCATCTGGATGTTGCATTTCATTGGGACGCATTTTAGCAAAATTCAAGATTCTTCGTATGGGTTGATACAAGCGATATGATGCAATCCATGACAGGACGATTGCAGCCATTAGGCCCAATATACCCGTACCCACCATAAACTGAGACATAATGGTTACTGGCCTGGTCATTTTCTCCAATGAAGTTGCTGTGACATAATTCCAATTTAGATTGGGATGTATGAATTTGCCTGAAGACACGGAATAGCTGTTACCCTTCCATCTAAATATGAATGATTCTGAATCCGTATGGCTTTGGGACACTATGTTGAACAGTTCACGTTCCAGCTCCCCTGCTCGATTATCTTTTATAATCCGTGTTCCGTCATGACGAAATAAAAACGCTGCTCCATACTCCTCGTCGATATTAATCTCCTGAACGAATTCATCTAATAGGGTTGGATTAATATAGATAATCAACGCACCATAAGGATTCCCAGAGCTCCCAGGTAAATCATGCAATAGAGCGATCGATGATTCAGAAGCCTGGAAAGAAAACTCATCATACCAAAATAGAGCTTCATGCTCATCTAAAAGCGCTTTCAATCGATCGTTTTCACTAGAGCTTAAATAACGTATGCCTTCTATATCGTTAATCGTGGCAGCCTGATTTCGTATATATATCTCTATTTTATCAATGAGTGGATTTGTATTTTTCATAACAAATAAAGACTGGTATAGATCATTAATCGCTGCATAGTCCGTTTTTAGATTCAGCCCTTTCACTTGATTAGGCTCAAATATAGGATTGAATGCCCAGTGTGTGGCCATTAATTCAATTCGATCAAGCTGTTCGTCGATGCGTTCGATGGATTTAGCCAACAAAATGGTTCGAGTTCTTTCGACCTCCTGTGCAATATACATTTTTCCAATATAATAAAAGCTTCCCCCTACAATTAACATAGGCAAACAGGTTATGATCAGTACAAAAGTTAAACTTTTTCGAAAGTATACCTTCTTCAAGTTGAAGATCACCTCTCTATGTAATTCTTCAACGGCTGTGTCCCTTCCTTTAGAGAATAATAATTAGTGAAAACCTGCCTATCCCAAGAATAGACAGGTTCAATTATACATCTATTTCGAGCCTTCATTACGTTTGCGATAAGATTCATTCAGTTCATTGGTTATTTTAATTAGATCTGGATTCATTTTCAGTTCAGCTACAAAATGATCCCAATCAGAAATGGACTTCGCCCCTAAGATCACTTGGGTTTTTAGGTCCTGAATTTTCTTCTGGAGCTCAACTCCCACTTTTGTACTGGTCTCTGAATACAATCCAAACGCCGCATCAGGAACGCTTACTTTTGCCCGTTCGTCAATTATTTTTTTATTACGTTCATAGATGTCCACTGGCATTCCAGGTCTGTAGGCGCGGAAATATTTATCGTATTTAGACCAAATTTGCATGATGGCCGCTCCGGCATCCTTTTGGTACTGTTCATTAGTAACCTTGAAGCCATCTTTTTCTGTGTGATGAATATCCTTGAAGCCATAAGCAACGAGATCATAACCCTCATCAGTAGCACCGTATTCCAGAAACTCCATGATTTTATTCATCTTCGCTTCGGAGACGGATCTTGGAATGACATACATACCGAAGTAACCTACTTCTCTCGTTGCATAGTCATTTAGAGAGACTAAAGGAAGATAATCCGCCTCCGGAACTGTTTTTCTTAGCTCTGCTGTAGGCTCCCAAGCCGCTTCCACTGTATCGGTGAATCCACCAGCTTTGCCGGCCAGTACCAGATCCTTCGCTTGCGAAAGCTTCATCACGGCGAAATCCTCTGGAATCAACTTGTCCTGATAAGCTCGATTTAACCAGATTAACGCCTCTCGTACCTCTGGGAGAAGGTTTACGTTTGTCAACTTCCCATCAACAAGCTTCCAGTCTCCAGTATTCTGTGTAAATGTAGATTGAACCCAACCCAGACTCCCCAGACCATTATTATCGACAAAGCCTGCAATACCAATAGAACCTTTTTGTCGATCCCCTTCAGAATCACGCTCTACAAAAGCCTTCAACACGTTATACAGCTCATCCATGTTCGCTGGCGTATCAAGTCCCAGTGCATCAAGCCAGTCTTTGCGAAGGTAAGGGAACGCTCCACCGTCTACAGGTCGTACCCGAGGAACACCATAAGTCTTACCGTCAGATTGCTTGATGTTGTTCCAGCTGTCTTCAGGAAATGTGCTTAATTTAGGGTAGTTTTTATAAAGCTCGGTCATTTCCCAAAAGGCACCCTGCTCAGACATCTGGCGAACTTGGGGTGAGAATACATCTAAAATAAGCATCATATCCGGCAGGTCCCCAGAAGCAAGAGTCACACTAGCTTTGTCATTATAATTGTTGGGAGATACCCAAGTAATATTTAACTTCGTATTCGTGCGTTTTTCGATTTCTTTAAGAATCGGATTATCTTTATCTGGAGGCTGCGGCGTATAATAGGTCGTCATGATACTAATTTCTGTAATATCCGCGCTCTCTGCTTGTGAATTCTCTTTTGAATTACTTCCCGAATTAGTACAAGCCGATAAGACCAGAATAAATACCAGCAGGCCAATGATCCAGCTTGTAGACCTCTTGTTTCTCACCATACAATGATGCCTCCCTCTAATTGTGTATACGTTTTCACTCTTTCACAGAACCGAGCATGACACCTTTAGCAAAATGCTTCTGCAAGAAAGGATACACCAGCACAATAGGTAATGTCGCAATGACCACAGCAGCCATTTTGATGGTCTCAGGCGGAATTCGCTGCTCTGCCATCATCTCAGCTGCTGCCGCGCCTCCAGTTGCTGTTGATGCATCAATAAGCATGTTTTGCAAAAGTACTTGTAGCGGTTGTTTATCAAAATCATTGATGTATAACAGCGCGTAAAAAAACGTATTCCAGTAGCCTACCGCATAAAATAGACCAAATGCCGCTAGCGAGGGCAATGACAAAGGGAGAATAATACGAATCCATACGGTCATATCATTTGCACCATCAATTCGTGCAGATTCTTCCAGACTGGTTGGAATACTATCAAAAAAGCTTTTCATAAGCAGTACATACCAACCATTCGTCAAGACTGGCAAAATCAAAGACCAAGTACTATTTATTAAATTCAGATCACGTACTAATAAATAGGGCGGAATCATCCCAGGATTAAATAACGTAGTGATGAGGATAGCGAGCATAAAAAATCTTCTTCCGCGCAGTCGGCGACGAGAAATCGCATAAGATAGACCAGAAGTAACCAGCAAGCTCAAGACCGTCCCTACAATGGTTATATAGGCACTATTCCCCATCGACCGCATAAAGGCATCCGTTGATAGCAGATATTCATAGGATGCGAGCGACCATTTTTCTGGAAATAGGACAAGCCCTTTGCCAATAAATTCTGATGGGTCCGTAAAAGAAACTACAAATACATAATAAATCGGAAATAAAGTGGCGATTCCTATAAGCGCTAGCAGAATCCGATTACTCACATCAAACAAAAGATCATTCGCTGATTTCATAAATGAATCCTCCTATTAATAGACGCCCTCTTCCCCGAATTTCTTGGCTAAGCGGTTCGAGACAATAACTAGCGTAAGCCCTACGATCGATTTGAACAATCCTACAGCCGTACTGTAGCTAAATTGTCCCTGTTGAACACCCACTCGGTACACGTAGGTATCAAATACGTCGGCCACCTTTGCTACAGCCCCGTTCATCATCAGGAATACTTGTTCAAAGCCAATATCCATGATGTGTCCGATGCGCAAGATAAGCAGCACAATGATAACCGACCGAATCCCGGGAAGCGTAACATGCCACATTTGTCTGAATCGTCCTGCACCATCCATTCTGGCCGCTTCATATAGCTGTGGATCAACACCGGCGACAGCCGCCAAGAAAATAATAGTTCCCCAGCCTGCGTCTTTCCAGATCGACTGAATCGTCAGAATGCCCCAGAAGTAATCAGGGTTAGTTAGAAAATCAATCTTCTCGAAGCCTGCAGCCACTAACAGATTGTTAAATAACCCTTCTCCCTGAGATAAAAGTAAAAATGAGATACCAACGATAATCACCCATGACAGAAAATGAGGCAAATAAATGATCGTTTGAATTGATTTCTTATACAATCCTACCCTAAGCTCATTCAGCATAAGCGAAAGCAAAATAGGCAACGGGAAGAAAAAAACCAAATTCAGAATATTGATCGCCATCGTATTTCTTAATAAAGTAAGAAATTCAGGATTAGAGAAAAAACGCTGAAAGTGTTCAAAGCCAACCCATTCACTTTTCCAGAAGCCTATATAGGGTGAGTAATCTTGGAATGAAATCAGTACTCCCCACATCGGAATATATCGAAACACTAAAAAATATAGTAGCCCTGGTAAGGCCACGAGATACAGAAATCGATCTCGTTTGAGTTGCGACAACAGCAGTTCCCTTTTTGACATTGAGCCTCCTCCAATCAAAATGTTCTATGCAGCTCACGTGATAAAAACAGTCTAGTTATTACCTGCATTTCCGACAACCAGAACATCTTGCAGAACCCGTTCAATGCCCTTGCATAAGAGTCCGATTGACGGAAATTCACGGTTTAACTATGCTGTTGGGTGTCTTGAATGGAATTTCTTATGAAGAAGGAGTGAATTGAACTTGGTGGCCTATGACATGAGTGATCTTTGGCATCGTTTAGAAAAAAAAGTCGAGCAAATGATTCGGCAATTAGATGGAAAGTCTCCACATGCAGCAGGTAAGGACGGAAAATACGATAGCCTTGCCATCGATTGGTGGACCTCTGGTTTTTGGCCTGGCATCCTGTGGATCATGTACAAGCAAAGCAAAAATCCTCTATTTAAAGAGGCTGCCTGGACATGGGATGAGAACATTGAAAGCATGCTGATACAAGAAAATGACTTTTATCATGATCTCGGGTTTCAGTTCTTACCAACCGCAGTAGCAAAATATAAATATAGTGGTGATATTCAGAGTAAACGTAGAGGCTTGACAGCTGCGACTTTACTGGCAGGAAGATACAATCCTGAAGGCCGATTCATCAGAGCCTGGAATGGAAGCCAAGACACAGGCTGGGCCATTATAGATTGCACCATGAATTTATCCTTGCTTTACTGGGCCTCAATCGAGACTAACGACCCCAGATTCCGTCATGTAGCTACGGCTCATGCAGATACGACCATAAAGCATTTTATACGTCCCGACGGCTCCGTTCATCATATCGTCAGCTTTGATCCAGAGACGGGTGAACGTATAGAAGCCCTGGGTGGCCAGGGCTTCAGTCCGACCTCCGCCTGGAGCAGAGGGCAAGCCTGGGCTATATACGGCTTGGCCAACACTGCGCGAAATACTGGGGATGCGCGCTTCCTTGACGCCTCCAAAAGAGCGGCTCACTATTGGATGGCTGCTTTGCCAGAGGATCGTATCCCTTATTGGGATTTTCGAATAAGTCCCTTCGATGAACATGAACCACGTGACACATCAGCAGCAGCAATAGCTGCATCGGGCTTGTTGGAGTTGTCTGAACTGGTACCAGAAGATCAAGCAGCGATGTATCGGAACACGGCAATTCAGATGCTAGTTAGTCTGGATCAGAATTATGGAACATGGAATAATTCTGAGCATGAAGGCATTCTAACGGGAGGAACTGCCCATAAGCCGGACAACTGGAATGTGGATGTTTCACTGATCTATGGAGATTATTTCTTTGTGGAAGCTGTTGCCAAGCTCCTACATTGGCAAGATCGAATCTTTTAGTCAAATTTGAAAGAGGTGATGACCCACATGCTATGTGATCGCGAATATTGGATTCACACACTATATAACATTGCTTATCCCGTCCTAGAGAATCTGAAGAATCAGACTCTGAAAGTAAACATGCCTGTCCAATCCGTCGGCGTTGATCGTACAAGCTTCAGTCATCTTGAGGCACTCAGTAGAACATTAACTGGTATAGCGACTTGGCTTGAATCAGGTCCTAGAGACGGTAAAGAAGGTGAGCTGCGAGCGAACATGGCTGAACTCGCTCGTGCTGCCATCGAGTCATCTGTTAACCCGGCTTCACCAGATTACATGAATTTCTGCAGTGGAATACAGCCTCTAGTCGATACGGCATTTTTAGCCCATGCCATAGTTCGTGCACCACATGAACTGCTGGCTAAGCTTAGTCCAGATACACGTCAACATCTTGTCAATGCATTCCTGGCCTCACGCTCCATACGCCCGTTGTATAATAACTGGCTGCTTTTCTCGGCCATGATAGAGACTGCTCTCTATCTAATGGAAGAGACCTGGGATTCAATGCGAGTGGATTATGCGATCCGTCAACATGAACAATGGTATGTCGGGGATGGTATGTATAAGGATGGCCCTGAGTTTCACTGGGATTATTATAATAGCTTCGTCATTTATCCCATGCTCCTTGATGTCCTCGACACCTTGGGGAATCAGTACGATGACTGGTTGCAAATGAGAGAAAAATTATCGGTTCGTGCCCTCCGTTATGCTGCTGTGCAGGAACGTATGATTTCACCTGAAGGAACCTTTCCTGTTATCGGCCGCTCTCTTTCTTATCGCTTTGGTGTATTTCACCATCTGGCCCAGATGGCACTTCGAGACCAATTACCTCAAGGTGTGGAGCCAGCACAAGTCAGGTGTGCTCTAACGTCTGTAATACGACGGATCATAGAAGTCCCTGGAACATTCGATTCGGACGGCTGGCTTACAATTGGACTATGTGCGGAACAGCCGGAACTCGGTGAGCCGTACATTTCTACGGGGAGCTTGTATCTGTGTACAACCGTCTTCCTGCCTCTTGGTTTGTCAGAGCAGCATCCGTTCTGGCAGGGTCAGGCGGATTGGACATCAAAGAAAGCCTGGTCAGGGGAACAGGTGCTTATTGATCACGCTATCTGAGAAATGAGACTGACTGAAACAAAAATAGCAAATGGGTATATTACCCATTTGCTATTCGCCTTTTGCGATACGATCAAACACCTCACCGTCTTGAAACTAAGTTTTTTCCATTGTCTCATGTACAAGCCTTAATTCATACTCTCGATATTCATACTTCGTTGAGCCTGTAGCAGCTGATAGATATGATCCATATCCAAATGCTCCCGCACAACAGCCGCGACACGGTCGAACTCTTGATTCTTGACCTCTCTGGCCGAGAAGGTCGTCATACGTGGCTGCAAGCCCTTCTGCTCCCGGATCTGGTCCAGCCAAGCCCGGCGTAGCCGATCATTATCAAATATACCGTGCAGGTAAGTCCCCCATACACGGCCATCTGTTGTGCCGAAGCCTTCCTCTATCTCTGTTCCGTCTTCTCGCAGCAGGCGAAACAGCGCTCGTACAGATTCAGAAGCCGAGTATTCCGTCTTCCCCATATGAATTTCATAGCCATCAATCTCCATCCTGTGTGGAGTAGCCTCTTCCAACTCTTGATTCTCCCTACTACCAGCTGGCTTGTGCTTGGCTCCTTCAACGAAATCCGCTGCACCTGGTGCAGAATACGCCGCCATGCGAATAGGACAATCCTGTAGCGGGACACCCTGTACTCTCACCGTCCGCTTCTCCTTCATAAAGGTGGTCGTCAACGGAAGCAGTCCTAGTCCCTGCTCTACCCTTGCCTCCTGATGCTCTACTGCATCCGGGTCAACAAGGAAATCTCCCAGCATCTGATATCCGCCGCAGACGCCGACAAGCTGGCAGCTGCCCTCACTCCATACCTGACGGATCGCCTGAGCAAGTCCACTGGCCTTAAGCATTTGTAGATCTCCGATCGTATCCTTGGTCCCTGGCAAGATCATGATGTCTGGCGAACCCAGCTGATTCAGCTCGGTCACATATCGCACACTGACATCCTCTTCAGCCGCTAGCGCATCCAGATCTGTAAAATTCGAAATACGCGGATAACGAATTACTGCAATGTCGATATCCTTCCCCTTCAAGAATTGACGCGGCAAAGAATCCAGTACGACAGAATCCTCCGCTTCAATCCGCAGATCCTTTACGTAAGGCAACACACCGAGCACAGGCAGCCCTGTACGTTCCTCTAGCCAATCTAGCCCTGGCTGCAACAAGGAAATATCTCCCCTGAATTTATTGATGATGAATCCCTTCACCCGTTCTCGTTCGTGCGGCTCCAGCAGCTCCATCGTGCCTACAATCGAAGCGAATACCCCACCACGGTCAATATCCGAAATGAGCAGCACCGGGGCATCCGCCCAGCCAGCCAGATTCATATTTACTATATCCCGCTGCTTCAGATTGATCTCCGCTGGACTCCCCGCTCCCTCAATCACCACAACATCATGCTGTCCACGAAGACGATCCAGCGCCTCCATTACCATCCCCTTGGCCTCAGGCAGGAAATGATTCCGATAATCGGCAGCACTCATATTAGCAAATGGAGCACCATGGACTACAATCTGGGAATGCATATCTCTCATGGGCTTGATCAGGACCGGATTCATATCCGTTGTAGCCATGATTCCACATGCTTCGGCCTGAACGCCCTGAGCGCGTCCAATCTCCTTACCATCTGGCGTTACATAGGAGTTCAAGGCCATATTCTGAGATTTGAATGGAGCTGTTAGATAACCATCCTGAGTGAAAATCCGGCATAATGCCGTCGTAATAATACTCTTCCCCACATCCGAGGCTGTCCCCTGAAGCATCAGGACCGCAGCCTTCTTTCCAGTACCCATTTGATCAGATGCCATCCTGACTCCTCCTTTCATGCCTGCATTCCGGGTGAACCCTTCAACGTCACAGCCATACGCCAATCCATACGTTAATAGATACCGTACAGCGCGATCAGGAATAACAGCAAAGCCGTTTCTAGCAGTTCATTCAGTGCCCCGTATATATCCCCGGTCAACCCTCCAAGACGACGATGGATATGCGCGGCAACTCCATGACCGATCCCCCATGCCACTAATGGAAGCAGTACAGAACACAGCACATAATAGCCTGTATGAGGATAACCGATCAGCTCGAACGCCGCTAAATAATAATTGGAATTGTAAAGACTCAGTTCTCCTGCAACCAGCAAAAGGGTGATTCCACCAGCCCACAGCGTGCAGCGAATGAGCTCAGCGGTCCCCAAATCCTTGAAGAGCATAGCCAGACCTTCATCCCCACGTGCCGTCGGCCAGTGATGAATGGCCCTCACCATGAACCAACGGCTCCAGACCATGGGCAGCAGCACTAGAGCTATTATGGGACCTTCGGTAAGTACGGTATAGATCAAGGACAGCTTCAGCAGCAGTAGCAGTACACAAGCCAGCACGCCCATGGCACCGACCCGGCTATCCTTCATAATCTCAAGCATCCGTTCCCGTGTACGATAGCTTAGCAGTGCATCGGCCGCATCCATCCAGCCATCCAGATGCAAGCCTCCGGTTAACCATACCCATACGATCAAGGTTAGTACCGCAGCAGGAAATGCCGGAAGCACCAAGGAGAAGACGATAGCGCTGAACCATACGACAACGGCGATCGCGAGGCCCACAAGAGGATAGTAGATTGTGCTCTGTCTCAGCACCTTGGGAGTGAAGTCCACTTCCTTCTTCACCGGCAAGCGGGATAGGAACTGGAATGCGGCAGCAACAGCCTCCAAATGCCCTCTGCCTCTGCTTACCATTTGTACTCCAGCCGCTTCAGCTCAACAGGGATGCCAGCCGTCACGAGGAATACTTCATCACAGACAGCAGCCATCCGCTGATTCATGACACCACTCAGGTCCCGGTACAGCCTGCCCAGCTTATATTCGGGAACGATGCCGTTACCTACCTCATTTGTTACCAGAATCAGCGGCCCCGAATATGATCTGACGGCTTCTTCCAGCGCTGTAATTCCTGCTCGTGCCGTCTGCTCGGCCATCTCTTCATTAGCTAGTACCAAATTGGACAGCCATAGCGTAAGACAATCCACCAGTAGTGCTGGTGGTGGTGATTCATCTGAGCTGTGCCCATTACGATGCAGTAGCTCAGGTAGCTGCAATGGCTCCTCTATTGTCTTCCAAGCAAAGCTTGTCTGCTCCCGCTGACGGCGATGCTCAGCGATTCGAAGCTCCATCTCGACATCGAAGGCCTGTGCAGTAGCCACATAAGTGGCTTCCTTCGCACGGCTCATGCACAAACGCTCAGCAAAGCTGCTCTTCCCGCTTCTGGCTCCACCAGTCACCAGCGACTTCATGAAGAAGCCACCTCTTTTCCCGAGACGCCCGCACTGGAGAACGTCGCCATCTCCCGCATGATGCAGGCGGCAGAATCGATCAGGTGCAGAGCCAGAACTCCTCCTGTCCCTTCCCCTAGTCGCATATCCAGCTGGAGCAAGGGCTCCAGAGCAAGCTCCTTCATCACTGCAGCGTGCCCCTGTTCATGGGAACAGTGTGAAGCCAGCAGATAGTACGCGCTCTGGGGTTCAAGACTACGGGCAGCTAGCGCAGCAGCACTGGAAATGAATCCATCCAGCACGACTGGACAGCGACGGGAGGCTGCGCCGAGGATCACGCCCGTCAGCCCCGCAATCTCCAGACCCCCAACCTTGGACAGTACATCGAGTCCGTCTGCCTGATCCGGCTGATTGACCTTCAGTGCTCTTCTGACTACATCCATCTTCCGTTCCAAGCCTGCATCATCAATACCTGTACCTCTACCGACCAGTTGTGACAGATCTTGCCCTGTAAGCGCGCTCGCTACCGCAGCACTCGCCGTCGTATTCCCGATTCCCAGCTCCCCGGTAACCAGTAGACGATGACCACGCTCCACTGCATCAATCGCTACAGACGCTCCGGCCAGAATAGCCTGTATTGCTTCATTTCGGGTCATCGCAGGGCCTTGGGCCATATTCGCTGTCCCCTTACGGATCTTGCGGCTAATTAATGCTGGATGCTCCACGTCCGCATTAACCCCTACATCGACACAGATGACTTCTGCGGTAGCCTGTCTAGCCAACACATTCACAGCAGCCCCACCCTCTAGCATGTTGTACAGCATTTGTGGGGTTACTTCAGCTGGAAATGCACTCACGCCCTCGGCACATACACCATGATCTCCAGCCATGACAATAACTGCACGCTGCGTGAACTCTGGCTGTATCTTCCCTGTAATTCCAGCAAGTCGAATGGCAAGGGTCTCCAGCTTCCCAAGACTACCAGGCGGCTTCGTGAGTTGATCCAGGTGAGCCGAAGCTGCGCTCTCGGCCTCCTGATCAGCAATATTGTGTCTAATGGTATGTAAGAGCTGCTGTAATTCTTCATTCATAGCCTGCTATCCCCTTTGCAAATGTTGTTACTGAGCAGATCAAATAGGAGTGTAGAGCCGCTGCAAGCGGGGAGCCCTGTCGACCCTTGTTAAGCTTGCTGTTCTAATGAACGAAATGGAAAAGCTGATGAACAGCAAGCTTAAAGATGGACACTTCGTTTCTCTAGGGCTTCCCCGCTCTCCGCTTACCACGCCCTCTTCAGATCATTCAAACCCACAATCGTATTCGGTCAAGGTGCTAGTACTCTCCTTGAGTCTCTATCTGCGTGAGCTTCTGCGCAGCAGCAGCTGCGGCGCACCATGATCGGGATGCTCAATGACCAGCGAATCAATATCATACACCTTACGAAGCGTGTCCTCCGTCAGCAGCTCCGACGGTGTACCACATATACCAGCTTGACCCTCCTGCAGGATCAGCATGCGGTCACAGAACTGTGCTGCCAGATTCAGATCATGCAGCACTGCAACGATGGTAATCCCCGTTTCTTGCCGCCACTCAGACAGCAGCTCCATGAACTGAAGCTGGTATCTGATATCTAGATACGTGGTCGGCTCGTCCAGCAGCAGGATTTGCGGCTCCTGGGTCATTACCTTCGCCAGTGCTACACGTTGTCGCTGACCGCCGCTGAGCTGATCCAGTCTACGCTCCGCCAGTGGGAGCAGCTCCAGCTTCCCCAGCACCTGCTCCGTGATCTGACGCGTATCACCATCATGGTCCCTACCTAGCCAATCCTGATGAGGAAAACGCCCCATGTCCACGACATCCCGCACGGTATAGCCCATCGGAGGAAGCCCCTCCTGCTGGAGTACAGCAATGATTCTGGATAGCTCCTTGCGACGATATTCAGATACAGGGCGTCCCATAATTCTTACTTCACCCTCCCCGGGCTGCTCCACCCCGGACAAGACCTGGATTAATGTAGACTTGCCGCTGCCATTCGGACCGATGACACCCCACCATTCTCCCATCGCTACGGACCAGCTCAGTCCGGTGATGGCAGACACCTCTCCATATTTCTTGTGCAGTTGCAGCACATCCACCGCGGGACTCTTTACACCAGAGCTTACAGTAGTCTTGCTCATATCCAGCCTCCTTCTCCCCGTCGCTTGCTGCGATACAGCAAAAAGGCGAAGAACGGTGCACCGACAAAGGCAGTCACCACGCCCAAAGGAATCTCCATAGGAGCCAGTAACGAGCGAGCAGCGGTATCTGCCCAGACCATAAAGATCGCACCACCCAAAGCGGAAAGGGGAATAATGAGACGATAATCAGGACCTGTAATGAGTCGGATCATATGTGGAACGACGAGACCCACGAACCCGATCACGCCACAAATGGACACGGCAGCAGCCGTTAATAACGTAGCTACGATCAGGACCCACAGCTTCGTGCGGTCTACCTTCACACCTACATGAGCGGCCTGACGCTCCCCAAGCGCCAGAATGTTCAGCACTCGAGCGCGATTCCACAGAAACAGGATGCCGACTAGCACATAGGGGAGTAGCAGGAATACATAAGGCCAGCCCTTCAGACTGAGACTTCCCATGGTCCAGAATAGAATCTCATTGACCGTCTCCTTGGACATAGCTGTTAGAAATGATACAACCGCACCCAGAAAGGACTGCATGACCACCCCGGACAAGATCAGGCTATTCGTGGGAATCCGCCTACCTTCCCGAGCCAGCGTAATGACGGCCCATAGGGTCGTAACTCCTGTAACAAAAGCGATCATCGGCAATGTCCATAGACCGAAGAAGGCATACTGCAATCCCCAATAAATCAGTACCGCTGCCCCAACAGCCGCCCCCGAGGACACCCCTAGGGTAAAAGGGTCCGCCAGCGGATTGCGTAGCACGCCCTGAAAAGCGGCTCCTGCCAGCGACAAGGCTGCACCAGCTAGCATACCCAGCAATACGCGGGGCAAGCGCACCTGCACAATAATCTGCTCAGCGGAAGCCTCCCAATAAGGCGTAATACTTTCCTTCAGCCAGGGAAGCTGATGCCCCAGAATGCCTGCAATATGAGAGATGGGTAGATGCACTGAGCCAATACCCAGGCAGACGAGCAACGTCAAAAGGAGCAGCGCGCCACCAAGCGCTCCATAGCCTGCTAGTGAACGGATCATTTGAAGATTTCAGGATAGATTGCTTTGGCAACCTCCTTGAGTCCTTCCGTGACACGCGGGCCTGGACGGCTGATCAGATTATCCTCCAGTCCGAACACGCGGTTGTTGCGGATCGCATTAATCTTCGACCATCCCTGTCTCCCCTTGATGATCTGCTCCAGCGTCTCTCCAGTCTTCGAATCCACTACATTGCTGCCGTATAGAATAACGTCTGGATTCGCAGCAATCACCTTCTCTTCACTGATCGGATTCCAGCCCGTCATGTCTGATGCTATATTCATACCGCCAGCCAGTGTAATCATTTCATCCATGAATTCGCCCTTGCCGACCGTCCAGCCTGGCGAGAACTCGACATACACCTTCAGCCGCTGGTCTTCTCCGATATTTTTGACGCCTTCCTTCACAGCAGCAATATCCGCCTTCATCTGGTCCGTCACGGCTTGAGCTGCTACCTGACGATCTGCAATCTGTCCATAGAGCGTAATATTAGCCATCACATCGTCGAAGGTCTTGGGATCTGTCTTGAAAATCTGAATGCCAAGCGATCTTAGCTTGTTGGTAGCTTCTTCGCTTAATGAGATACCCGCAAATACTATATCCGGTTGAGCGGCAATGATAGATTCTTCATTCGGCTTTGTAATGCCACCCATTTTGGGCTTGTCCAGCGCTGCCTGCGGGTAATCATCGTAATCTGACACCCCGACGATCTCTTCATCCAGTCCAATAGCGAAGAGCGCCTCCGTCTCCGCCGGGGAGACAGATACGATTCGCTCCGGTGCTTTCTCGAAGGTAAATTCATGCCCTGTCGCATCCTTGACAGTAAGTGGATATTTCGTAGGACCGGCCTTCACGGCCTGTTGCTGCTCCTGCTCTGCACCTTGCTGCGTCGTCCCCTGATTCGCTCCGTTGCCACATGCTGCAAGCCCCAGTACGAGTAGTAAGGACAGCAGCCCCGTCATCCATATCTTCATTGTTCTCGTCATTATGATCTCTCTCCTGTCTTCTTTAATAAAATGGTAAACAAAAAACCGGACCTCTCATGAGGACCGGGTCGTTATAGTGTTCATTCCAGTGTATACGGCATGATCCTGCTGTATGGAACATCACTAAATACACGCCGTCCTTTCCTCGAAGGATCGTGGTACCAAGCAGAGAAGGCAGGTCTCCTGACTTGCTGGGTGCAGCATCCCGGCAGCCTTCCCGTCATCTTCCGCTGACAGTGGCATATTGCCGACATCCCCTAGCATACAGTGGCGGGACCGTGCCGGAATTGCACCGGCTTCCCTTTTCACAGCCTGCACTACATCTGCCACAGGCTGACCTAATCCGCTGAGATTATTGTAACATGGACAGCTTCCCTTGCACTTACTTAGTGATTATAGGCCAAATAAGATAGGCTTACAACCGCCAGCTACTGGTACAAGTGAACAAAAAACAACTTCCTTATTCCAGCTCTACAGGTCCAAGGTAGCTTCCGATAATGCCATCTGCTGTGAACTTAAGCTCTAGTCGGACAGCCCCTCCCGGCTCCACCTGTACATCCCAGAAGTCTAACCCGGCAACGGTCATGGCAGCCAACTGACGAATAACTCCGCCATGGGTAACAGCCAGAACGGACAAAGGAATCAAGGATGGCAAAGTGACTAAGGGAGGCGATCCCTTCATATCCAGCTGATCCACAGATGAGACCTGACCGCACAACAGCCGCAATGTATCCACAAAAGAAAGCATCCGGGCTTCCATGCTACTCCAGCTCTCACCCTGTGGTGGCGTGAATCGACGTGGTTCATCAATCCAGGCCCGATATAGCGGGATCTCCTTCAGCGTAGCATAGGTCTCTCCTTCCCACGCGCCGAAATTCAGCTCACGCAGCCTTTCATCACGAATCGCCTTCGGCAGCAGCGCAGGAGCAGCGCACTCCAGCGTCTCCAGACATCTCCGGAGATCACTGCTGTAGATACGGTCAAAGCTCTGCGCGGAGAGCCAACTGCCCAATGAACGAAGCGAATCATGTGCTTCTGCCAATAGCGGCTCGTCCGTGTGTCCTAGATAGCGTTTCTCCCGGTTCCACTGTGTAGCTCCGTGGCGAACCAGCGTTAGCTCCACTTTGTCGCGCATCGCCTGATCTCCTTTCCCATCCAAGGTGAATGGTGCAATATCCACATTCAATGATCTTGATTCATGGACCTCATAATCCGACACTGCTGAACGAAATGGATAACAAGCCTTCAGATCAGCCTTTATTCATAAGCCATCCTGAGCATACACTAATTGGCTTATGCGATGAGAAGCCAGATGCCTGTAACAGCCAGACACAAGCCAACAAATAGATTACAGACCACGAACATAAGTCTTACTGTTCGGCGTATATGCTCAGCCTGCAGCTGCTCAAGTGGCTGTCCCATGTAAGCCCGGAATGAACAGACACCATGGTATACATTATATCCACCAAGCCGAATGCCCAGCGCACCTGCCACGGCCGCTTCCGGGTAGCCACTATTCGGGCTGGGATGCTGACGAGCATCCTGCCGCACCGCCTGAATACTACCACTGACGCTGCTGCCATTCAGCCATGCTGCGATGAAGAGCAACAACGCGGTCAGGCGTGCAGGAATATAATTGGCTACATCATCCAGACGAGCTGAAGCCCAGCCCAGGTCCTTGTACTTCTCGTTCTTATACCCAACCATGGAATCAAGCGTATTCACCGCCCGATAAGCCATCGCCAGCGGTACTCCACCAAGCAATGCGTAGAAGAGCGGTGAGATAATCGCGTCCACGATATTTTCAGCCACCGTCTCGACCGCACCTCGTGTAATCTCCGGCTCGTCCAGCTCGTTGGTATCCCGCCCAACAATCATGCCCAGCTCCTGTCTGGCTGCAGGCAGATTCCCCTGCACCAGCTGCTGATACACCGCCATGCCAGCATCCTTGAGTCCTTTGGAGGCTATAGTTGTCGCTAGTAGTATAATCTCAGCCCCGATGGCAAGCCACGGATGAAGTATGGCGAGCCCCGCAATAAGAAGCCAGGTTATTCCATAGGCTCCACCTGCGATGCAGAGGGGCAAGAGCAGGCCTGCCCATTTAAGCGCCTGAGGTGACTGCCATCTGCTCCGAATTCCTTTTTCCAGCAGAGTGATGCCCTTGCCCATTCCGATAACCGGATGTGGAATCCAGCGTGGATCGCCGATGAGACGGTCCAGCACATACGCTGCCGCGACAATGACACTAACGACCACTTCGCCGTTCCCCCTCCAGCACAGCTTCCAGGACGGACAGCAGCACCTGATTGGCTTCCTGATCCTTGACCGCAATGCGAAAATGGCTGTCTGTCAAGCCAGGATACATAGCACAGCTGCGAATCAGTACACCACGACGTCCCAGAGCATCCTGAAGCTCTACTGCCTTCCACATTCCTGGTGCCCGAACGAGCAAATAATTAGTCTGACTCGCCGTCACTCCGCAGCCCAGCTCGGATAGACCGCTTAGCAGACGTTGTCTTTCCTGAGCTATCAGCTTCAGCGTCTGATCTTCGTAAGCTTGTCCACTGCTCAGACAGGCTTCGCCAGCCAGTAGAGCGAGTCCGTTCACACTCCAGGTCACCTGCTGGTCCGTCATGCGACGAATGACGTCAGGTGCTGCCAGCGCATAGCCCAGTCGCAGACCCGGAATGGCATAAAATTTCGTCATGGAGCGGATCAGGATCACCCGTGAATAGCGTTCGAGGTCCGGCAGCAGTGTGATTCGTTCAGCTGCCGGAATGAAATCCATAAATGCCTCATCCAGCACCAGGTAAGTCCCTGAACGCTCAGCAACTGCGGCAACAGCCAGCAGCTCATCTCTCCCATATTGCACCCCGTTCGGATTGTTCGGCTGCCCCATGAACAGGATATCCACCTCCGAGATCAAGCGCTCGATGTCTTCCACATCCGCTCTCCATTGAAGAGAAGCCTTGCCATATACCCGACTGAGGCTTGCCCCGAACTTGAGCGACAGCTCGGCATACTCCGAGAAGCAGGGCTCGACCAAGCCGACCCGTTGTGGTCTTAATCCAAGCAGAATGAGCGCCATGCTCTCAGCTGCGCCATTGCCGATGCTGATTCGCTCTGGAGAGACGCGCAGTCTTCGGCTTAGCAGACTCTTCAGAGAACGGTGACCCGGATCAGGATACCTGATGACAGACTGCAGCCCGCTCATCAACGCCTCCTTTACCTCTTCGGGTGGTCCGAGCGGATTGATGTTGGCACTGAAGTCAAGAAAATCCGCAGCAGGTAAGCCATACAGCCCTGCGGCTGTCTCACGGTCTCCCCCATGTCCGTATATTTCAATCATACCGATTCATCCTTTCTGGGCGAACATGCCCAGTAGCTGGTTCCCATTATGGGGCCGTCCTTCCTGCTCCGTCAATTCAAAATCAGATCAGGCGGTGCAGAGAGCGTCTGTGAATGTTATAATTTTGATAGAATCGACAAAATACGTTCGACTTCGATGCGCATAATGAGGAATCTCAGTATACGAACTGACTCGGTTAGCAGAGCTATCTGGCACATTCTATGGACGTTTCACCTTTTGTGCCATGTATCTCGCGCTACATACTTCGTGTGCCTTCTTCATGAAAGCTTGAGAGCCTCTTGCTGAACGTATGCATTATGCAGACAATATTGCTTAGACGGAGGAATGAACATGCTGTTCATCGACAATCAGGGCATTACCGACCCTGCGATTAATTTGGCAATTGAGGAGTATGCCCTTAAGCATTTACCGCTGGACGATAGTTACTTGCTTTTCTATATCAACAAGCCTTCCATCATTATCGGGAAGCATCAGAATACGGTGGAAGAGATCAATGCCGAGTATGTCAAGGACAATAATATTCAGGTTGTTCGTCGTCTGTCCGGTGGCGGCGCGGTCTATCATGATCTTGGCAACCTCAACTTCAGCTTCATTACCAAGGACGACGGACAGTCATTCCATAATTTCCGTAAATTCACCCAACCGGTAGTCGATGCGCTTCACGACATGGGCGTACCTGCAGAGTTGACTGGACGGAATGATCTACAGGTAGGCGAACGCAAAATCTCCGGGAATGCCCAGTTCTCTACACGCGGCCGGATGTTCAGTCACGGCACACTGATGTTCAATCTGAATCTGGATGATGTACAGGCTTCGCTGAACGTCAATCCTGAGAAATTCAAGTCCAAGAGCACCAAGTCCGTACGCAGCCGCGTAGCCAATATTGCGGATCTGATGGACAAGCCGATGACGATTGAGGAATTCCGGGCGGAGCTGCTTCGCCATATCTTTGGCATGGAGGCCGAGCAGGTGCCTCAGTATCAGCTGACCGAGCAGGACTGGACCAAGATCCATGAGATTTCCAAGGAACGCTATCAGTCCTGGGCCTGGAACTATGGTCTGTCACCAGCAAGTAACATCAAGCATGTCAAGAAGTTCCCGATCGGTCTCATTGATATTCGTATGGATCTGAAGGATGGTCACATTGAGGAGATCAAGATCTATGGCGACTTCTTCGGTGTAGGTGATGTTGCGGATATTGAGGACGCTCTGCGTGGCCAGCGCTATGAGGAGTCGGCTGTGAGAGAAGCCTTGTCCTCCCTGGATCTCAAGCATTACTTTGGTAATCTGGAGACAGACGATTTCATCGGATTGGTACTGCTTGAGGACTAGTACCTCGACCAGCTCAAATGCAGCATAGACCAGTTGCAATCGAGGAGCCATGTTGAACATGGCTAGGCTTGCTGAATTTATGCCAGACAAACAGGGTAAGTAACCCTAGAGAGAATTTACAGAGAGAATAGGAGCGAGAACCATGTACAAATTGATGGCTATTGATATTGATGACACGCTGATTAACGATGACAAGGAAGTAACCCCTGCTGTCCAGCAGGCGCTGGAGGCTGCAATCGCCAAGGATGTTATTGTGACGCTGGCTACAGGCCGCGCTTATTCGTCGGCTCAGGCTATTGCCCGCCAGACAGGTCTGAATGTGCCAATCATTACTTTCCAAGGGGCTCTGATCAAAAATCTGCTCGATGAGCAGGTGCTCTATGAGCGCTATCTTCCACTTGTAGCAGCTCGCAAGCTGTACGAGTTCTGTCTGGAGCGCAATCTTCACCTGCAGACCTACATCGGTGACAAGCTCTATTCACGCGAGGAGAATCAGAAGCTCATTGATTACTGCGCTCTGAACAAGACACCTTATTATATTGAGCCGGTATTCAGCAAAATGGTCGAGCAGCCTACGCACAAGATGCTCGTCATTGATGAGCCTGAGGTGCTGGATGAAATCGCTCCGATCCTACGCGAAATGCTGGGCAATGAGGTGCATATTACGAAGTCCAAGCCGCACTTCCTGGAGTTCATGCATCATGAAGGTACCAAGGGCCATGCCTTGTCATTCCTTGCGGACCATTATAAATGCGATCTGTCCGAGACCATTGCAATTGGCGATTCCTGGAATGACCATGAAATGCTGGAATGCGCAGGCCTTGGAGTAGCCATGGGCAACGCAATCCCTGCATTGAAGGAGCTTGCCGACTACGTAACCTTGAGCAACAATGAGGATGGCGTCAAGCATGTCATCGACAAGTTTATTTTGAACGCCAACTAAGGAAACTGCCATTGTATCGACTTTTTGGGGTTGGTACACCACAACAGCCCTGATTCCCATGAAGCTATTCGCGGATCAGGGCTGTCTATAGTCTATAGCCTTTAATCTATAGAACCTTGGCCTTATCCTATGTGAGGGTGTAGTTATGGCCTCCCTCTGTCCGTTACTATCCACTAACGCCTAGACTCCCCAGTTCTTTCAGCTTGATCTCATATCTGGTCTGGTCACGTCACTGATGCTTAATTGAGCCAGACAGCCTCACCGAATTCTTAACCTGAACGGAGGAATATCCAATTGCGTACCCGGAGAGCTCCATTGTATATTTTGCTGTCTCTACTCGTTGTTGTCCTGAGCGCACTTGCATACCGCCAATACTACATTAGCAATCGTGATACCGAAGTCGAAAGGTATTTACTACAGACACAAGGATACCAGCAATCCGATATCCACCGCATCGACACCAGTATCGGAAAAGCTCCTGTCGTTAGCACCGAGGTCATTTTCACGGATGAGCCAGAGGCAAGATACTTCTACAAAAAAGAAAACGGGAGCATCCGCCAATACAGCAGCGCCCCCGTCCATGACGTGAATGCCCACGTCAACTACAAGCATCTGGATAACCTTCAATAGGAGTCTGTGAAATCTGTAGTCTGTGAAGTCCGAATGTCGGAGATTTCCGATACGAAGCCCTATTCCTCTGTTCATAAGGTTCTCCTGCCGTATCGTCCCTTCCACTTCACTATCCTCCATATGACTACCCTGTCATGACATCTGCTTTGGAACAGGTGCCGTACGTCCCATCCGTGCTCTGATCCAGCGCATGACGCCTTCATTCATTGTCAGCAAACCAGACACAATCAGCACCACACCAGCCCATGTCATCCAGGTGACATGCTCACCGTAGAACACCACTCCCAGCCCTACAGCAATTGGCGGTGAAATATACAACCATGTTGCTGGAAATAAGGGATTGGTACGTGCTACCAACCAGTAGAACAGGCTGTGCCCGACCATAGAGCCAATCACCGTCAAATACACCAGTGACCAGACTGCAGGCGATACAGTAATGGCCGTGTAGTCCCAAGCTTCTGTGAAGCATGACAGTATCCCCAGAAGCAGCCCACCGTACATCATCTGCACCGCATTCAGCGCAACAGGGTGAGATTCCTGGAACTGAACAATGACTCGTTTGGAATACAGCGCTCCAGCGGCATAGCACAGCTCACCCACCAGAATGACAATACATCCCCACATCCACAGCCCGCCTCCTGCAATAGACAGACCCGGCAGCATCACCAGCACAACACCGGCAAAGCCCGTCACACAGCCTGCCAGCATACGGACCGACATCGGCTGCCGTAGCAGCAACGTCTGGATCATCATAATCATCAAGGGACCTGTAGCCGACAGGATCGCTCCAATGCCTGAGCTGACATACTGTTCTGCCCAATATAATGCCGCGAAGGTGCCAAAGGTAAGCCCTAAGCCCGTCAGCAGCATCTCCTTGCGAAGCAGCAGCGACCACTGCGCCTTCCCTCTCAGCTTCATCCAGGAATACATTAGTATCCCGGCCACCAAAAATCGCAAGCCTGCGGACAAAAATGGCGGTAGCCCTGCTTCCACACCAATCTTAATAGCCAAGAACGTCGTGCCGAATACTAGACACATCACAATATAACCTAATGCAATCATCAGAGCCCCTCCTTCATCTGTCATTCATCATACAGCAGCTACCATAGAACAGAATGAATATGACAGAACAGATTGTGATGATTTCGAGAGGATTTGCGGTACAATAGAACACAACATCATCCAAGTTCGGGAGGCCCCATATGAAAAATGGTCAGTTGCAGCATAATGGTCAGGCAGATCAGGGTCGGCCCCCATCCAGACTTGAGCCGAGCCATCGCCTGAAGCTGTATGAGCAGGTAATTGAATATTTACGGGTGCGAATGGATAGCGGTGAATGGAAGACGGATCAGAAGCTCCCTTCTGTACGCAGCTTGGCGGAGGAGCTAGGAGTTCACCGCCTTACGGTGTTCAAAGCGTATCAGGTGCTGAAAGAGGAAGGCAGCATCTATGTCAGAGACAAGTCTGGCTACTATGTCGGAGGTAAGGAGGCCACTGCTCCATCTGATCTGGCGGACGATCCCGCCATCTCGGTCTGGCGTCACTGGGACTCACTCCCGCGCATTCATTCATTACAGGCGACCTACCAATTCTCTCAGTCGCTGATTGATCCCACTCTCCTGCCGAACCATTACTGGAATGTACTGTTACGCTCACTGACCGAACAGTATCCACGCTTGCTTGGCAGCTACTCCACTCTGGCTGGTGACGCCGAGCTACGTGAGGCACTCGCGATGCAACTAACGGAGAAGGAGCATCTCTATCTCACTGGCGATGAGATTCTCATTACTTCAGGAGCCCAGCAGGCTATTGATCTGACCGCGCGGGCACTCGTTCGACCTGGGGATCGGGTGCTCCTAGAGCGTCCCTGCTATGGTCCAGCTATGGAAATTTTCCGTAAACAGGGCGCACAATTGACCTTCCTCGATATCCATCCCTATGGATATGATCTGGAGGAGCTCGAACGGATATTACGAGTTGAGAAGCCAAGGGTGTTTTATCTGACGCCGACGTTCCACAATCCCACGGGATTTACAGTTCCGACGGAGCAGCGCAAGCTGCTACCCGAGCTGGCCGAAAAATACGGCTGCTATCTGGTGGAGGATGACAGCACCTATGATATTTATTTCAAAAAACATCCCCCGGCCCCCGTCTTCGCTTACGATACCTCCGGGAGAGCCTTATATATTCGCAGCTACAGCAAGTATGTAGCTCCAGGTCTGCGCATAGCGATTCTGATCTGCCGACCTGACTTAATGCCGTTACTGCATGCGGTAAAAGCGCTCGCGGATAATGGATCGCCGCTGCTCAACCAGAAGCTCTTCCTTCAATATGTACAATCCCCACGCATGGAGCAGCACCTGTCCAAGCTCCGCACAGCCCTGCAAATGCGCAAGGATGTCATGGAAGCATGCCTGCGGGAAAGCACGTGGACATGGACCAGCCCGCATGGTGGACTGAATCTGTGGGTAGAATTGCCGCCTGGAGTCGACACCGCTCACCTTCTGTACCAATGTATGGAGGCATCTGTCTCCTTCGTCCCAGGGAAGGTATTCGACTCATCCCCCTACAAGCACCATGGCTGGATACGTCTGTCTTACTCTTACGTGAATGAGTCGCAGATTCGGCTAGGCATCGGTAAGCTGCTGGAGATTGCACAGAGGCTGTGAGCAGAAGACATAATAGCCAGACGCGCGAATTTAAAATAGCATGGCATAACAAAGAGGCTGTCTCATAAGTAGATATTCTACTGGCGGAGATAGGCCCTCTGTCTTCTCAAAAGCTTAAAACGTCAATAGAGCAGCGATTCTCCCATTATTGGAGAATCGCTGCTCTGCGTTTTTGGTCATTTGCTGCTAGCTTCAATAGATTATGGGCGAGCGAAAGCCAGCCGACCTCCAGTATCACCTTTTTCGATGCCGCGAAGCAGAAATCGCCGGAAACCCCGCTTGTTCTTCAGTTGTCCAAATACGCTTTCTGGCTCCGTCATTCGGCGTACGGCTAAGAGGTATCCTTCCTCGCTTTGCAGCAATTCCCGAGCCTGTTTCTGGTACCGTAATCGTTCCAAACTCACCACGACTTCCCGATTTCCCCTTGCCTTCGTGCAGCTTTCTTTTCGTCAGCCAGAAACTGAAGCACGGCGGTAAATACGGATTCGAGAACGCTCTTCATCCGCTGGGAACGGAAGCGGTTCAAGGTACGAAAGTCCGGCCGCTGCCGGCCGGCGAGCCACATGAAGAGGATGTTCTCCCGGATGGATTTAGCGATTTGGCGGGAGGAATACATACGCTGAGTGTAGGCGCAAATGATGACTTTGGTAAGCATTTTAGGGTGATAGCTGTCACGGCCACCACCAGGGTAGAAACCTCTCCTTTGAAATGGTTGGTCGCACTTCCTTTTTACCAAAAGTGATGTTTCTTTTTTTGTGTTTGTAAAAGATGGAGGATTGGTTTCCCGCTTAAAACAGTGGAGAGGACGGACTGATTGTGGAAAAGCGGCAGCGGTCGCCTTTGTCCCCGGATTTTCACCGCTTAGGAGAATAAATAAAATCTGGGGACAACAGCGATTGTAACAACGGTCCGTTCACGGAGCGTCCACCCAAAAAGCCTACGTATATCCTACGTAAAAACAAGGCTGACCCAAGCAGCCATTTCATGGCTTTTGGGACAGCCTCATATGGACTTGCCTCTTCAATCGGAGCTTGTTCCTTCCATAAGGATACGCTTGAATTCCTCGAATGTCCCGGCTTCACACAACCGTAGCATTAATGAAGAGTCGTGCACGATTTCCTGTATGAACAGTAACAGATCCCTGGCCTCATTACTCTTGGCCTGTGCAATAACGAAGACGATCTTGACTGGTAAACCCGACCAGTCGATGCGCTTGTTAAGAATCCCTACACCTACCTTGGTGACGACCGAGCACAGTTCAATCGGGTGGACAAGAGCAATCCAGTTGCCAAAAGCAGTACTCGCCAGATTCTCACGAATCAAACACAGCTCCTCAAAATTAGGGGGAACAATTCCTGTCTTGTCCATTCGGCTACAAAGCTGACCGATAGCCTCCTGCTTCACTCCTGCATCCAAAGACCCGTAGAATAGATCCTCTGAGAAATAACGATCAATCAGCCGCTCTTTGTCCTTCCTCCGTTGATAGACAACCAGCTTCTTGCGGTCCTCTGCTGTAAAAAAGGGACTAATAATCTCAACAGGATAGCTCCCTACCTCAATAGGTACGGTGGAGAATACAATATCAGGCTCAAATTTCAGAATCTCTTCTTTATTAAAAAGCGAAAACGTCCTGACATAATGCGCATTCGGAAAGGAATGTTGAATCTTGAATTTCAATAGCTCCGAGGTGCCTTTCCCCGTTGTACACACGATCGCAATCCGATCAAAGGTCTTCCTAGACAGCTTTACATCTCGTTCCAGTGCCAAGCCAATATGCATGGTGAGGTAGGCAATATCATCCTCTGTTAATGCTTTATTGTAGATCTTCGTAATTTCATCCGCGCACAGCATGCCCAGATTGAAGGCAAACGCAAATTGTTGCTTAATCTCCTGCAGGATCGGATTTTTATAATGAACATCATTCTTGAGTCTGCTGATCAATGGCTCCAGATGAAATTGTAGGCTGGTTCGTAGATGGGCGTCCTCCCATAAGGATACATCATAGATCTCTTCGATCTTCTGGAGAAAAGAATCAATAATCATGTGCACCTTGACTCTGACTTCATCCAGATCCTGCTGCTGGATCGACGCCACCTGCCCGATAATACAGGATACCAGGTAGCCCTTTTCGATACTGGGTAATGTTCCTCTCAGCTCTTGCTCCAGACGATTCCAGATATGATCGGTCAACTGCAGATTGGGATTAAGGTCATAGCTATCGTGTGTGTCCAGCTTGATGACGTGTCCGTTCGTACAGCGCTCCAGCATAATCTGGATATGATAGATCAGATGCTGCAGGATCAGATCCGAGCAAGGGATCTCAAATCGACGGAATTCCTCAACAACAATCGACTCTACAACTGCATATTCCTGATGCTGGATGTACTGCTCTACTTTCAGTATGGATGCAATAGCCAGCCTGAAACCAAGCTCCTCACCTTTCAGCTTCATGCCATAGTGAGGCTTGGACTTCAACGTTAATCCAAAGGGTTGGATCAACTGCTTGATGTCTCCCAAAATACCATTCAGTTTGCTCTTACTAATGTAGAGTTGCTCACAGATATAGTCCATCGTAACGTATTCGTGTAAATCAACCATATGCCGAAATACTTCAATGACCGAGGCCTCCTCCACAGATACGGATTCCTCGAGCAGCAGCTTGACAGTAGATCTATCACGAACCACTAAATGGTAGCCTTTGCCCCGCTCTAGTACAATTTCACCCTGCCCGTCAAGGAATCCTTCGTTCAGGCTGCGGATCATGCCTCGTAATGTCTTATCACTGATTTCCAAGCTGAGCAATAGCTGCTTGATAGGTATAGGTTGCTCTTGAATCAATAGCTGCCTAAGGAGATTAGCTTCTTTGCTTGTCAAGTTCAACGCAATCACCTTTATCTCTATAGTTCCATCAGGTTCTACGATCATATCTGTGTGGGACAACATCGCCCGTCTCGAAGAAATGCTTCAGCATTCGCTCCTTCATGCGTGCAATATCTACGGCGTAGTGCTCATCATCAATCAGATTATGTCTCTCGTAGGGGTCTGCCTGCATGTTATAGAACTCATCCTTCTCATACAGCCTATATACGTACTTGTACTTCTGGTCCCGAATCATCATGGCTTTCGTATGCTGAGGCATTTTCTCCTGCTCGACAGTCCTCGCCCAGTACTCATTGCTTGGGGCATGTCCTGCATCCTTACAGTGCTCTTCCCCATCAAGACGACCGCCCTCGGCGAACACAACATCACGAAGCTCATCTTCCCCTGCCAGCACTCCGCGCAAAGACTTGCCAAAATGGGTGTAGGCAGGACGAATGTCCAGCAGATCGAGTAACGTGGCCTGAATATCAATCAGCTCTGTCATGGCCTCTGTCACACGAGGCTTGGCTTCGACTCCTGCCGGTGGCTTAATGATCAGTGGCACCCGTGTCAGCATATCCTCGAAGGTATTCTGGTTTTTTTCGGCTATTTCGTAATCACCCGTATAATCTCCATGATCACTGAAGAAGACTACCATTGTATCATCATACATACCCGCTGCCTTTAGCGTCTCAAGCAATTGTCCAATATATTCATCCAGCTCGGTTCCCATCGCATAATAGACACGCTTCATCTCTTGAAGCTGCTCATCCGTCCACTCGTATAGCTTTTGGTTGTTGCGAATCCCCCTTAAAATGGATGGTTTCCCATCCCATTCTTCTTCGGTAAGTCGAATGGGTGCCGGGACCTCTGCCGGATCAATCTGGCTATACCATTGCTCCTTTACCTGGTAGGGTGGATGTGGCAATGCCAGTGCGAGATAAATACAAAACGGCTCATCTGACTGATAGCTCTGCACGAACTTGATAGCGTGTTCGATCTGATCACGGTCTACGTGCTCAGCCGATTCCGTAACCCCGTGATAATGTGAGTAATCATGCTCGACTGCTTGCTCACGACTTGAAGCCGTCTCCTGTTGCTGGCGCGCCTTCAACTCTCTCATCCGCTGGAAGAATGCGCGGTACTGGTCATCCCTCGTACTGCAATAATCCTCTACCCTGACATCCTCTCGTAAAAAGTCATTGCGCCCTCCCCAGTACACATGGTAGCCGTCTTCCTTCAAAGTCCGTAAAATATTGGCATCCTCCGGGCCCATAAGATGATGCATCGTGCGAAAGCCCTTGGTGTGCGGATACCAACCTGACAGGAACGAGCTGCGACTCGGTACGCACACAGGAAGCTGACAATAAGCATTGGAGAAGCTAACTCCTTCTCGTGCAAGCTCATCCAGGTTAGGGGTCACAGCACCTCCGCAGCCTGTATATCCGATGGAATCGGCTCTCCATTGATCCGCAACGACCATGACAATGTTTGGTTTCTTATTCATGGCTGTTCCCTCTAGTCTACGAGCTCGATCGCTCTGGCCAGTAGCTTCTCCCCATTGGCAAGCGCATAGATGCGGCTGTCAATGACTTCACATGGCTTGCCCTTCTGATCGCAAACCTTCTGTACGGCACGCAGCTTATGACGAATCTGTGGACCAAGAAATACAACATCATACTCGTCAATCAGTTGCTCTAGCTGGTCTACTGCATGAGCCTCCACCTTCCAGTCCGAGCGCTCTGGACCCATTGCATTTCGAATGCTCTTCTCCAGGATACTAGTAGAAATACCTCCAGCACACACCAATAATATATTCATATTAAAGCACCTCCATAAATTTTTCAGTCATATCCCGTATAGCAAGTGTTGTCATCAGATGATCCTGAGCATGGACCAGCAGCACGGTCATCTCCACCTTCTGCCCACCTGATTCGGCATGCAGTAGACTAGTCTGGCTGCGATGTGCCGCCTTGAGTGCCTGATTAGCCTCCTTGAGCAGCTCCTGAATCTTCTCTTCGTTACGTGGCTTAAGATAATCCATCGCCTCCAGCAGAAGGGAGCGTGCAAGACCGCTGTTACTAATAATGTCCATACAGATCATTTCAACGTTGAACTCTTTCGTTTCAGTCATGGAATTCACCTTTCACATCTTAAATTTGCTTACTCTCATCAAAAATTTCTCAATCAATGTCACAGACTTCTCAACCCATGGCTCTCCCCACTCATTTATGCAGCTAGCTCTTGCAGCTCTTCGTTGATCATTTTCTTCTCCAGACGCTTGAAGAACGGGAAGTAGATAGCAAGGTCAACCAATATAATGAACAGAGCAACTAATCCGGCCTTGAACGAGGCAGAAGCCGCCATAGCAATCAAGATGACTGGAGTCTGGCTCGGCACATTCAAAATAGGAGCATTCAGAATATTGAACCAGTCAAAGGCTGCATAAGTAATGATGGTATTGACCACAGGCACCGTCAGGAACGGCACGAATAATAACGTGTTATAGGTTACAGGTGTACCGAACATCGTCGGCTCACTGACATTGAAGATTGCCGGGATGATCCCAATTTTCCCAACCTGCTTCAACCCCTTGGATTTACTGAAGAAATTAAGCAATGCCAGTGCGAAAATCCCCGCACCACCGATCATGATGAATCCGAACTGCACTGGTGTGGTGAACACCTTATCGTAAGGAAGACCTGCAGAATAGTTATTTAGATTTGATGCAATATTTTGTAGTTCAATCGGAAGTAAGATCGGCATGACGATACTTCCTCCGTGAATCCCCATGAACCAGAAGAGGTTGATGAGCAGCATGAAGAATCCGACCATATAAACATTATCAAAGTTCGATACCAGCGGACCAAAGATTGCCGTGATTAGTTGTGGAAGACGAATATCAAAGGCCGTCAGCAGTATCCGGTCCAAGCCAGCAAATACGATTACCGAAGCGACACCTGGCAAGATGGCGTTAAATGACGTCTGTACATAGCTTGGAACAGAATCCGGAAATTTGAAGCCAATATTTCGGCTGTGGAACAATCGAATAATCTCAACAACCACAATCGAGATCAGGATACCGGGAAAGATGCCCGTGGCTCCAAAGTTACTCATAGCCATCTGTAGCGTAGGAGCATCGTTCACCATCACGGTCTGTGGTTGACCTACGGTCATGAAGTAGATCATGGCACTATTGATTACTGCTCCCGCCTCATTTAGCTTATAATGACGGGCCAGACTGTAGGTAAAACCGAGCGTGAAGGCGATGCCGATAATTCCTGTCGATACATCATTAATGATGCGGAGCCAAGCATTCTCTGCCCCCCACGCTGCCCAGCCTTGCAGCAGAGATGGAACAAAGCCGTCTGACTGCATGATTATCTCTGGAATGGGCGGCTTTCCGATCAATACCGCAAGTGCTCCTACAATCGTGAGTGTAAGCGTACCCAGAATTGCCGTCATAATCGAGCGCAGATAGCGGTTATTGGAGGCCCAATCAGCCGCTGGACTCATGAACCTTTCTATAGATGCCATCATTTTATCAAACATATTCTAGACCCTCCTCTTAGCTGATACTTTAAGTATAAAAAAAATGATAACGCATTCAATTTGAATAATTCCGTTCGAAGTCGGAAAAAAACAAATGAAAAATCACCCCACCTGTCCAATTTGTTCACAGTCCCACTTGAGCTATAAGGCTTATCATCAGGCTATAACGTTCTAAGACAGGAGCCTAGATATGAATCGAATCTCGTCACCAGCCGACTCTCCCTATATCAAAGAGTCCAACCCATCAGCAATACCACAAGCGATTATGTGGAAGACTGTATCCGAACAATGTAACCTGGCATGCCAGTATTGCTACTATAGTCATAGTCAGGGCCAGCTTCATGGAGGAGTACAGCGAATAGCACCAGCTCTGTTACAAAAGGTCATTCGCGAAATGATGTCCGCCGCCCGTGGTAATGCGACCTTCTTATGGCAGGGGGGTGAGCCGTTGCTCGCAGGTCTTCCTTTTTTTGAACAGGTCGTATCCTTCCAAGCCCAGTATGCCCGTCCCCATACGCTGATACACAACGCAATCCAGACCAACGGGACGTTAATTACCCGGCGCTGGGCAGCTTTTTTCAGGAGATATGCCTTTGTTGTAGGGGTCAGCCTGGATGGTCCTCAGCATATTCATGATTCGCAGCGGATCACTTCCTCTGGTGCTGGCACATACTCCGCTGTGATGAAGGGTGTGCATACTTTGCGCACGGAAGGCGTAGACCCCAACATACTGATGGTACTGCACGAGGATCATATTCAGCGTCAGGAGGAGCTGTTCGCTTGGATCGATCGGGAGGCATTCCGGCATGTCCAATTCATTCCGTGTATGAGCTTCACATCGCAACAGTCCACTCTGAACGCCAATTACGCTATCAGCGCAGAGCAATATGGTCAATTCCTGTGCAATGCCTTTGATTGGTGGTATCGCGGGGGGAGGCCTGAAGTCTCTATCAGATTGTTCGAGGACTGGCTACAGCAGATACTTGGTCTGGAAAGCTCAAGCTGCATTCATGCTTCTAGCTGTCCGAAAGTGTTGGTGCTGGATCATCTGGGTAATGCTTATCCGTGCGATTTCTTCATTCAGCCCAGCTTCAAGCTCGGCAATGCCAACGCTCAGACATTAGCTGAACTGAACCAGGCTGCTGCCTGGGAATTTTTTCGTCAGGCCAAATCCGATCCTCCTCTATCCTGCAAGCAATGTGAGTACGTTCATTATTGCCGTGGAGGTTGCCCTCGCAACCGTCCTATGTCGGATTCCTCTGCAAATATAGGTTGTGATTATTTCTGCACAAGCTACCGCATGCTGTATGCTTACGCCGAGGATCGTATGCGCTTGCTTGCTCAACAGATATGATCAGCAAGGCTTAGTTGATACAGGGTTTCCGAACAGAAGCAACGCTAATCTCTGCTCTACAAGAAAAAGGTTCCCAGCCCACAATGATGTGAGACGGGAACCTTAGAACAATACAATGCCAACTGCAGCGGACAGTAGGATAACTGCAAAGGGATGAAGTCTGTACTTCGCAATCGCGACCAGACAGGCGCCGCAGATGAATAGCATACCTATCGTATTCCAGCTCATGATGGGCTCCTCAGACACAGCCCCCATTCCAAAATGAATGGCCGCATATACAATCAGACCTGTGACAATCGGTCTCAGACCATAGAAGGAGGAGTTCATCCAGCGATTATTCTGCAATCTTAAGAAAAAGGCCGCACAGCAGATCACGATAATCAATGAAGGCAATATAATGCCTGCTGTCGCTACAATTGCTCCTAATATCCCAAGCTTGGAATAGCCTATCAGCGTCGCTGTATTCGTAGCAATAGAGCCAGGTGCCATGCCTGCGATCGTCACCATTTCCTGAAACTGACTTGGCTCAATCCATCCCCGCGCCGTGACCTCTCGCTGTATCAGCGTCATTACTGCGTAGCCGCCCCCGAACGAGAAGGCTCCTATTTTGAAGAACAACAGAAAAAGCTGCCAAAGCATTGTGCATCACCTTCAAATGTAATATTCAGGATAAGTCATGTCCTGCTGCCGTTTGGCAGTTCGTTTCTCCGTAGCCGTGTTCATGCCCAGTGCCGACTTGATGGCGATCACGAGTACACCCACAATCGGGCCACCCAGCACCAGGTAGAGTGAATGAACAGAGGTGAAGAGCAATATGGCTACACAAATTCCTGCAATGATGAGCGTGGAGATATCAAAAATAGAGGACTTGAACATCTTGAAAGCAGCAATGAGAATTAATGCAACGATTGCTGCATGTACTCCCTTGAGTGCTGCTTCTACTTTGGGTACATCTTTGAACATCATGCCAAAAATGCTAAGGCAGAATACGATAACAAACGTCGGTAAAGTTATACCCACGACTGCCATGATCGCTCCAAGCACACCTCTAAGGCGATATCCGATAAAAGTAGCTGCGTTTACCGCCACACCGCCAGGTGCCGATCCGACTACCGAGATCATGTCCGCCATTTCAGAGGGCTGCATCCACTTTTTGTTATCTACAATTTCGCGTTCGATGGCTGCCAGCATCGCATATCCGCCACCGAAGGTAGACGGACCAAGCTTCAGAAATACCATAAACAATTCAAGAAGTGAGGTGTTGTAATCTTTTTTTTGCGTAAGCTGATACTGATTCATAGCTTCTCATCCATTCTGGTGATGTCTTAATCCTTTTCTAGTAACCCCATTATAGCACGTTTATTTCATTTTGGAATAAAGCAAGATTAAAAAAGCACAGAAAAGGCGAATATAAGCCTTAGATCTAACCTACAAATGCCATAAATCGGAAAGTTAATTCCATTTTGGTATAAATAAAGACTATTCCTATCTTAATGCTATGAAAAAAACACCTTCAGGCTGAGAAGTCTACTCCTCTCGCTCAAAGGTGTGTGTACATCATTCTTAAGCATCGGCCACACAGCGAAAGCCTGTATTGCCAGACGAGCTGTCTGGAGTATTCTTGTTGCGTGCCGCGACGCGATACCTATTGCAGTAGGAATGGTGGCACAAGTATGAGCCCCCTCGCATGGAACGTGCATGACCTTGGCTTGGTCCCAGGGGATTATGCTGGCTGGATTTTACATGGTAACGTGGGTCGAACCAGTCCGAGCACCATTCCCACACATTGCCGGCCATGTTATACAAGCCATAACCATTCGGCTCAAATGAATGAACAGGCGCTGTACCGATGTAGCCATCCAATGCTTCATTGTGGGTAGGGAACTGTCCCTGCCAAATATTGCACATATGCCGCCCCTCCGGGGTCAGTTCATCCCCCCATGGGTAGCGTGCCTGTTCAAGACCACCACGTCCCGCATATTCCCACTCTGCTTCAGTGGGTAGACGCTTCCCCGCCCACTGACAATAAGCCTCGGCATCGTGCCACGATACATGAACCACCGGGTGATCCATTCGTCCCTCGAGATTGGACAACGGCCCCTCAGGCTGGCTCCAATTCGCTCCTTGAATAACATGCCACCAGGGAGTCTGCGGCACACTCGTGGAACGGTCAGCGCGCTGCTCGGAGGTCAACAATAAATGGAATACGAAGGAATCGCCGTATCGTTCGGCCTCAGTCTTATACCCTGTAGCGTCCACAAATGCTGCAAAATCCGCGTTCGTGACAGCATAGGGATCAATATAAAAAGGCGACACGAACACCTCTCTGACGGGTCCTTCTCCATCCTGTGGGAACCCTTCCTCATCCTCAGTTCCCATGAGGAATGATCCCCCTTCCAAGCGAATCATAGAGGCATATTTCTTTTGCTTTTTCGTACAGCAGCTATCCGTTTTAAGGGTAATTAATTCCTCCGTCTGCGGCTGTTCTCGTCCGGGTGTACAACAGGAACTCGGCTTCTCTTGAGGTTGTTGGTTCATCTTAATCATCCTTTGCTCTAGACTCTACTACTTACTGTGGAGGTTGTCCCGAATCTCCTTTATGCTACCTAGCTTTCGCCAAATCAATCACCAGCCCGGTATGCGCCAGTTGAATATCTGGACTCAGATCGTAGCTCTGATGAAGATCTACATCATGCGACATATGTGTAAATATCGTCCGCTTGGGCTTCAGCTCCTTCATTAGCTCTGCAGCCTCCCGCATGTCGTATACCGAGCGCGTCTCGAACGCAGCCAGCTCATGCACGAAGCTCGTTCCCAGCACGAGCAGGTCCAGTCCTGCCAATGGTCTCTTTTCTTCCAGCTTCAGATTGATGGCATCCGAACAGTACGCCCAGACGTAATCGCCTTTGGTCAGACGAAAAGCATAGGAGAATCCATTCTTCCCATGGCATACCTTCCAGGAATGAATGTGCCATCCGTTCAGCTCGATATCTCCATCGGTCTCCATGAGATCCATATGACCCCGAAGCCATGGGAACTGCTGTGCAATCGTTAGTAGTACCTCCTGCGGTGCGTATAGCTTGCCACGAACGCCTAGCCAACGACAAGCATCTGCCCATTCTGGAAGACCACCAATATGATCAAAATGAGCATGTGTGATCAGGATCGTCGAAATCATACGAATGCCCTGTGCCTCCATCTGCTCTCTCCAATCCGGGCCACAATCAATCATGAATGGCTCTCCGCTACCGCTTATCAATACTGAGGAGCGTCGGCGGCGGTTCAGCCCGGTACTACGAGCCTCCTCACAGACCCCGCAATCGCAGTACACGCGTGGGACTCCCATAGCATCACCTGTCCCCAGAAAAATAAGCTGATCGTGATTCATCGTACAAGCCCCTCTCTATGTCTCATCCTGCTTCTACGATGATTCTAAGCCTCCTTGATTTTTTTTGCAAAAAAAAGCCGCTAAGTGCCGCTGGAACATTTCGGCTGACCCTTAGCGACAATCTTTTATGAATGCAAGCTTATAGTGGAGTTCTACTCTGTATGAAACGAATTTATTCGTATAAGAGCTACATATTTATTGCTTTAGGCCAAGACGTTCGAACTCTTCCGCCGGGGCTGCTATCTCCTTCATTTTCTGGATTAGCTTTTCAATCATTTGTCGCTCCAGCTCAGGCTCCTGTAACGGATGCTCTTGATTCGGGTCTTGCGCCATATCGAACAATAAATGACCGATTTGATATGAATTAATGTAATTAGGCACTGATAATTGCAGGACTGGCATGCCATTGCTAAAGCGATTTCCTTCCACCAGCTTGATCTGGGACAGAGATTGATCGTCGAAGAACCCCCTCATTCGTGTTACGGCCAGAGTCTGATTAATAAGTGGACCGTTATCCGGTCTTGCTGAGCTGCGCATATACAGATATCTTCCGTCATATATACTGACATGCCCTCCATTGACTCCGAATAATATTTCCGCATGCTGTTGCTTCTCTTCCTTAATCATGGAGAGCAGGGATATACCATCACGATCATAGCTATCCTCGACATTGAAATAGTCTAACAGTGTAGGAGCAAGATCAATAGTCTGGCACACCCCGTCATAGACGTATCCGTCATAGTTCGCTTCACCAGGAATGTGCATGAAGAACGGTAGATGAATAATCTCTTCATACATCGGCGCTATATTTTTGCCTAGCCAATCATGCTCTCCCAGCAGGAATCCGTGATCCGTATTGATGATGACCAGCGTGTCGTCCCACATGTTGTGCTCATCCATGAAATCCAGCACTCTGCCGAGATGATGATCGCACATCGTCAGCAATGCCGCGTACTCTTTTCGCATCGCTTCTACCTGTTCAGGATTGCTGCTCTCATCAATTCTTTGGTATTTAGGCCAGAATGGAATATCCTTGTCCTCACTGCATGCGTACATCTCTCGATACTTCTCAGGGACATAGAACGGCTCGTGCGGATCGAAGCATTCAATCTGCAGCAGCCACTGATCCTGATCATGATGCTGTGCCAGGAAATCCAGTCCCGCCTGAATCGTCTGTACACTTGACATATCCTCTTCAGTCAACTGCCGTGTTCTATTGGCATAATGCTGAATGGCCGACACTCCTTCTTTATTCAGTGGATGATGGTTGTCTGTTGGCAAGGCCTGACTACGTGGAACCCAACGATCCCCTTCCTGCCCCCGAAAGCCTTCCCAGGTCGAATAACGATTGTGATAGGTCGCTCCCCCGTCCTCAAAATAATGAGAATGATCCGTCACTAGATGGCAGTATACTCCCTTTTCCTGTAATCGCTCGAACACGGAATTGTCGAAGCTTTCAAGTGGCCCCCAGCCCCGATGCAAGAAGTTATATCTGCCTGTCTGCAGCTCTCTTCTGGCTGGCATGCAGGGCATGCTCCCACCATAGAAATTGCCGAAGGTCGTTGTCTTGTCACGCAAACGCTCAAAGTTAGGTGCTTTAACCCATTCATTCCCATAGTTCGGTAAATAGCTGCGTGTGAGGGTATCAAACATAATCATAATGGCTCTCATGTCATCACAATCCTTTATTATTACTCTTATATATTTAACTTGCCATCAAGCGCCGACAAGCCGTAGCAGTCTTGCTAGATACTGATCCAAAAAGTCCTGATAACCGCAATAAGATTCCTTGTCATTGACATAGCAGGCTTCCTTCATTCGTTTGCAGCCCCCGTTGCACATCTCCTTATAAGTACATGCCGTGCAATATTTCGATAAGGGCGGCTTATCTTGAATAAAGCATCCTGCTTGCTGCGATCTCGCAAGCTCACTAAGTCTGTGCTCCGTGATATTTCCAATACACCATTCATCCAGCACGAAGAAATCACATGGATATACACTACCATCAGCTTCTATAACATACTGCAGCTGGCACTGACCTATCATGCCGCAGGTGCCGACTGTGCCGTTCGCGAATAGCTGCAAATGATGATCAAAAAAGCTCACATGCAAGTAGTTGCCCTTTCGACATTCCTGCTCCCATAACGGGTACAATCCTTTGTAGAAGGAGGCAAATCTCTCGGGTGTCAGGGCGTACACTGATCTATCTCGTGAATCCAGCTCATTGAGACAAGGGATGAACTGTATATAACGAATCTGATGCTCCAGCAAAAAGTTAAATACCTGTCGCGGATGTCTTGCCAACGGATTCGTCAGCACGCATAGCACGTTATATTCAATGGCATGAGCATCTAGCCACTTCTTGGCAGCCATGACCCTGGTATACGTTCCCTGCTTCCTTGCATCCTTACGATATTGATCATGAGAGTCCTTCCCGCCATCCATGGACAGACCCACTAGAAATTTATGCTCCTTGAACAGCTTGCACCACTGATCATCCAGCAGCGTCCCATTGGTCTGAATTCCATAATGAACGACTTGCCTGTCTTGCTTGTGCGCCACATAGTTTGTAAAAGCCTTGAAATAATCCAGACCTGCCAAGGTCGGCTCCCCGCCTTGAAAGTTAAAGGTTACATGATCATATGCCTCAAGATCCATAAACACATGATCCAGCATGCTCTCCATAACCTCAATGTTCATTTTGCCAAAGGAGGTGCACGCTCTCTTCTCACTCACATCGGCATAGAAGCAGTACTCACAGCGCAAATTGCATGCTGAAGAAGCTGGCTTGATCAGTACAGATATATGCTTCACGAGCTTCACCTCCTTTGGTTACCCGCTATATGCGTTTTATAAATCGCCTGCGTCCCTCTGTACAATGCTATTTATTGACACCGTGGCGGTCTTGTTATTATTTAATAGCGTTAACACTCTTGCTGTCGTTCCAGAAGAAGAAGGTTAGCAGGAATGCAATAATGAAGGCAATCGTAATGCCAATGACTGCACCATAGAAGCCCATGTCAAAAACACCGTTGTTGATATAGTTAGGCAGAGCCAGAATACCCATACCGCCTACAACGTAGGCTTTGGAGCCCAAGAAGCCCATCAAGCCTCCACAGGCAGAAGCCCCTACAAGCGTAAAAATAAAGGGATACTTGTTCGGTAACGTAATCCCATATATGGCAGGCTCCGAAATCCCGAAAATTCCAGTGGCAAAGCATGGAACACACAAGGTCTTCAGCTTGGAGTTCTTGGTTCTCAGGAAGACCCCAAGCACAGCCCCCAATGTCGCAAATGGCGTACCCAGCATTAATGCCAGTACGGGATCAAAACCAAATTGTGCGATGGTAATCAGGGCAATCGGAATCATTCCCCAATGCAGACCGAACATTACAAGCACCTGCCACAGTCCGCCGATGAACATCCCTGCCAGTGTTGGGTTCAGATCATAGGCACCTTTGGCCAAAAAGCCCAGAATAGCGCCCAGCCAAGTGGCGACGGGACCGATCACAGCAAAAGTCAGCGGAATAACAATTAGCAAGGTGAGGAATGGTACCATAAACATTTGTATGACTCTAGGTAGCTTGCTCTTCAGCCATTTTTCTACCTTGGCGGCAAAGAAGATGGCTATGATCGACGGAATCACCGACTGTGCATATTTCATAAGAAGGATTGGTATGCCGAATACTTCAAAATAGACAGGCGCCTGAAACACGGTTCCTTCGAATAAGGTATAGATCGGCTGGCCTCCACTAAGTAAGGACGTTAGACCTGGATAGACCAGCGAGGCGCCAATGATAATTCCTAGAATCGGAGACAGCCCAAATTTATTAGCTGAAGTGTAAGCGAGAACGACTGGGAAGAAGTAGAAGAAGGTGTCACCGATCGCCCACAGCATAATATAAAGTCCAGATTGAGCAGTAACAGCCTGCGTAGCCAATAAGATAGCCGCCAGACCTTTAGCCATACCCGATGCTGCTAGAAGACCCAAAGCAGGAGTGAATACTCCTGAGACCACGTCGATAAATCGGTCAAGCACTTTGGCCTTCTTTGCTGGCTTTGGCTCTGCCCGGACTTCCGCAGCAGCTGTCGAGCTCCCTTGCTCGTTCACTTTTTCAACCTCTTTATACACCTCCGCTACATGAGGTCCAATGACGACCTGGAATTGGCCACCACTTTTAACCACGGTTACGACTCCTTCTAATTCCTTGAGCGCCTCTGCTTCTGCTTGTCCTTCGTCATGTAATTTGAATCTTAAGCGTGTCGCACAATGCTCCAGACTCGACACATTGCCGGGTCCGCCTACCTTCTTCATAATTTCCTGCGCTAACTTCTGATAGCTCATATCTTAGATCCCCTCCCATAGCTGCTAGTGCCTCTAATGCTGTATGTCCGGACTGTTGCATTAAAGCAAGCGCTTACGATAAACTCAGTATACATTCCACCTTCGACAAAAAATACGCTTCCAGAGCACCTTGGGAAGATGTCCACCATTCAGAAAATAACTGGAAATGAAAGGATGAATCCAGATGAAATTCGAACATATACTGGAAAAAAACCATGCAAAACTTAATGAATTGGACCAACAAATTGCATCTTTTATTTTGAATCATAAAGCAGAAATTCCAAAGCTGAGCATCGTGGAGCTAGCTGAAAAAAGCTATACCTCGAAGTCCTCCATATTTCGATTTGTACAAAGGCTGGGATTCTCAGGCTATTCGGAATTCAAATACCTGATTGAGTGGGACAACCATGAACTCGGTACAGCACAGGTCATTTCGATTGAAGCTGTGGGGCAGCAGCTAATTCATATATTGAATAAAGTAAAGCAGACGGATTTGCTAAAGCTGTATAGCAGATTGTCCAGCAGCAAGCGAATTTATTTGCTATCTACCGGACTCACACAGCAGCTGCAAGCTCAGGTGCTGCAACGTAACTTCCTCAAGATCGGCATCAGTATGAGCTTGATCCCTTTAGATATCGGAACACATTTAACCAGCGCCGTCGTTGAGAAGTTGGAGCCTGAGGATTTGCTAATTGTGTTCTCCTACTCTGGTGAGAATCTGGCACTAAAGGAAGCACTAACAATACCTTTACTCAAGAAGATTCCCGTGATCTCCATTACCAATACCCAGCAGAACTGGCTGAGTCAGCAATCCTATTTCCATATCTCAACCTATATCGAGGACTTCAGGGAGACTAATCATTTCACCTCCAGCTTCGTACACAATATTATTGATTTTATTACCTATGAATTTGAACAATATCATAAGGAAAAAATGAGTCAAAGGTTGCAATGAACGACTGAAATTGAACAACCGACTTTCAAGCAATGCAAAAAGCCCTGTACCCCAATTGCTGTGGTAACAGAGCTCTTTGTTTATTTCCCCTATAAATACGTCCCTTGCTCAGGGCTAATGATCAGGCCAGTGCTCGAAGCTTGAGCGTCAGCTCTACGCCTTTGTCCGCCTCATTCGTGTCCGTTACAACCCAGTTCGCAGCCAGTCGTTGCTCCAGTACCTCGGCTTGTTCCTTGCTCAGCAGCAGACCTGAGATAACACCCTCTCCAACGGTAAAATCGACGTCAGGCTGCAAACCGAACCGCTTGGAGATCCAGATGCCGAGTCCTCCCCGTGTATTGAAGGTGATCCGATACCCCTCCGTGACTGCTGTCTCCAGCTCCTCCCCGTGCTCCTTCGCATAGGTGAACAGATCGGTATAGCTCAGGTCTTCATCAGCGACGGCGTCAAAGGCTGCGGTGTCTTCCGCACGAATCGCCTGAAGTAATGCTTCCTCGGACATGCCGCGCTGACGGGCATTTTCCAGACGGATGGCTGTAAATTGAGATATTTTAACAACAGTACTCATGCATTCGTTCCCCTTACATCCTTAACTAATGCAGCAGCCATTCTGCCGCTTCATCTTCCTTATCTTACTTCCAGTCACATTAGCTTGGCAATGACGAAGCCGAACTCCGTTTCTCCGCAAGCATTACAAAGATTAGAGTTTTTGAGATACTATCCGAGTCCATTTCATAACTCACTTAAGATTGATCTTTGTAGCTGGAAATAGTCAAATCTTTTGAGCTAATCTAGTCCCGATTAAAACAGCTAAAGTTATAATGAATTGATTCATTCATATGGAATTTCTACACGAACATCGTCTAATGCAGGCACGTTGCTTATTAGTCCTTCAGATTTTAGCCAATCGATGTTTTCCTGCCAACAGGAATCATTTTGACTCAGGAAATCAGCCTTATCATTCTCCATCAGGGGAAGAAGTATGCCTAGGCTCTGACGCTCAACATTCTCAGATAAAGGAAAATTGTCTGCATTCTGATGACTTAATAAGATTTGTAATGCAGCCTCTGGTTCAGCCTTCATATCATTAAAGCCTTTTTTAGAGGCGCGCAAAAATTTCGCTAACGTGTCAGAATCAGATGCAATCATAGCATCATTAGCGAGAAAAACGCCTTCATAATAGGATGGCACACCATATTTCTCCAAAGTAAACCAATTAATATCAAAGCCCTCCTCCTGAAGCTGAGGAACCTCGTGATTAATTAAGCCACCGATTGTGGCATCTACATTATCCGTTGTCATGGAGCTCAAGAGCTCAAAGCCGACATCAACCATATTGACATCACTGCTGTCTGCACCAGCACGAGTCATGACGCTACGAATAAGAGCCTCGGATAACTCTGTTCCGGAATAGCCAATCGTTTTGCCTTTTAAATCCTTTGGAGAAGTGATGTTCTTATCCGCTAAAGAAATGATTGCATTAAGTGGAGCTTGTACAACAGCACCAATGGATTTTACAGGTACTTGCTGATTCGCTCTTGTAATAATTACATCCTGCTGATAATAAAGTCCAATATCCGCTTTTCCTGCTGCTACAAGTGAAATTGCGTCATTACTGTTAGAAGGAAATTGCAGGTTTACTTTCAACCCTTCTTCTTCGAAGTAGCCCTTCTCAATGGCTACATAGAGAAACGCATGTAAGGCATTTGGATACCAATCCAGCACAACATTAATCTCGCGTAAATCCTGAGGGGATGAGGCAGATGGTGTAGACGTATTTTTGGGTGTACATGCAGTAGCTGCTAACAGGATAAATATTAGTGTAAAAATAACCCCTGTTTTTCTCATGAATTCGTGCCTCCATATTCGTTTAGGACTCACCACGCCAGTGAACGAAGCGGCGCTCTAGCAGTGCGATTAGTGCGACCGAGGCCATAGCAACCACAGATAATAGTACAATTGGTGCAAACACACCTGCACCATCGAGCTGAGTCATCATGCGGCGTGAAAAATAACCTAGACCACTCTGTGCACCTAGCCATTCTCCTATGGCTGCCCCTATGACACTAATGGGAATTGCCATCTTTATAGCTGAGAAAAAATAGGGCAAGGCGCAAGGGAATTTGATTTTGAAGAAGATATCTCGTTGAGTAGCACCATAGGTAAGGAGAAGCTCCTTCATATCATGACGTGCACTACGTAAGCCGTCGTAAACGGTAATGGTGATCGGAAAAAATGTAATTAATATGACTACAAGCACCTTGCTCCATATCTCATAACCGAACCATAAAACAAACAATGGTGCGATAGCTGTAGTAGGAATTGTCTGAGAGCCTACAACGATCGGATACAGACATTTACGCAATAGCACACTGACATCCATTAGTATAGCTAACGCGACTCCAAGGACTATGGATAATACGAGCCCAATACTGGTAATCAGCAGAGTGGCGGGCAGATGAACTGTAAATAATGGCATACGCAGATCCCATATTTTTCTGAAAATCTGAATTGGGCTTGGCAAAATATAAGCGGCATTCAGGTTCATCGCTCCCAGTTGCCACATCATCAGAAGCGCCAACAACACAATAAGAACTGGAAAATTATTATAGTGGGGTAGCTTCCTCATAGGATCACATTATTCCTTAATGTATGGATCAAGTCTTCTCGCAGTGCTGCTATTTCTGGTCTAGCGAGTGATTCTCGCCCTCTAGGATAATCTCCAGGAACATCTATTTTATTGAATTGCGTTATTGGTGTGCTTGTTACCGCTAACACACTTTGCGAAAGAAATAATGCCTCATCTACATTGTGAGTAATAAAGAGAATCGTTTTTTTGTGCTGCTCCCATTGCCCAAGCAACCATTCCTGCATACTAATGCCAGTTAAAAAATCCAAGGCAGAAAACGGCTCATCCAGTAATAGCAAATCTGATCCGGTTAGCATAGTACGGGCAAATGCAGCTCGTTGACGCATGCCACCTGATAATTCATGGGGCATCTTGTCGTAGCAACGATGTAGGCCTACATTGTCCAGCGCCTCAGCTATTAACTCCTTGCACTGCGCCTTGGAGTAGCCACCTATAATTTCTAAAGGCAGGGCAAGATTCTCTCCAACGGTTCGCCATGGGAACAGCATATCCTTTTGTGGCATATATCCGCAGTAATGCTTCCGGGTTCCGATCGGCGCTCCATCGATTAGAATAGAGCCTGACTTTGAAGGGAGTAATCCATTAATGAGGTGAAATATCGTGCTTTTACCACAGCCAGAGGCGCCAACAATACAGTGGAAGGAGCCCGCTTCAACATTAAATGACAAGGTATCAATAATGTCAAAATCCTCAGAAGCATACTGATAGGACACATTTTGAAATGTTAATGAACTCAATGCTCAAGCCTCCATGCCATCTCCCAAAAATCAAGCTCAAAGCGACTGCACATCACGAAAATATCCTCCATCCGTTGGTAGACCTCCTCGCTACAGCCTTCTAATAGCTTGTTGGTTAACGTCACAAGGGATTGATTGTTCTCATTATACTCCGAGGATGCATAGCCTTTTATCCACTCACCGTAAAATGCATGATCAGCTGCGCCAGGCTTTCGGGCAAGAGCTTGACCAATCTCTGCATAACTCCATGAGCATGCTAATATGGATACGAGCACCTCTGCTACGCCACCAGCATGCGAGACAGAGAGCATATAATGGGTATAGGCTGCATTTTTCAGTGCTGGTTGTACCCGAAAAACCTGATCCTCCGTAATTCCTAACCGCTGCATATAAGAACGATGAATTTTCATTTCCCCATTAAGGATGTTGTCTACTTTTTTACTAAAGAACTGCATTAATCTGGGGTCCTGTGACTTGACGACCCCTAGTGCAAATACACGGGCATACTCGAACAGATATAAGTAGTCTTGTAACAAATAATAGCGAAATTGCTCTACAGCCAGGGAGCCGTCCCCAATCCCTGTAACAAAGGGATGCTCTAGACATTCCTTCCATACAGGCTGTGCTGCCTGATATAGTCGTTCTGTAATAGTCATTAGTTGTTCCTCCAATCCATAATGTAGGTATGATAAATTAAGCAATCCCTCTCGTGACTAGGAAGCAGCATGGCTTAGCTGCGCTGTGAGATCATTTGCTGTGCTAGCTGTAGCAAATGTGCAGTGGCTGCGCCTGGATTTCGCTGTGCAAATATGGCAGAGATGATTGCGACACCATCTACCCCACTGCACGAAAGCTGTAGCACATTCGTGTCATCAATGCCCCCAATAGCGACGACAGGGATGCTTACGGCATCTACAATTTCTTGTACGTCAGCAATGCTTAAATACTCTGCATCGTTTTTGGTAGTGGTGTTAAACACAGCTCCGACCCCGATATAATCAGCTCCTGCTGCTTCTGCATCCTTTGCGCTAGCTACTCCATTGGCGGAAATGCCAAGAATTTTATCTGGGCCGATCAGGGACCGAACATCCTTCCCTACAATATCGGATTGCCCCACATGAACACCATCTGCCCCGCATTCCAGGGCGACTTCAATATTGTCGTTGACTACAAAGGGAATATGATATTGCTGTGCAAGGCGGCGTAGTTCAATCGCTTCTGCCAAAAATTCCTTGAAGGGCAGCTCCTTCTCACGCAATTGCAGAAAGGTTGCACCATTCTGGAGCACCTCTTCGGTCACTAGTGCTAAGGAACGGCCTTGCAGCCACCTACGATCTGTAATGGCATACAGCAGCATGGATGATCGCAGAGCTTGCTTAGACCATTTCAATGCGAGCACCCCGATCCAACACCTGTTCCGTCAGATTAAACATGGCATCAATAAGGTCCGTTCTAAAGCTTGCATTGCCGGTTCCATTTTCCAGACGACGCGCATCTGCTAGCTCACCAGATAGACCCATGGCGGCCATCGCAGCTACCGTTGCCTCAAAATTAGATTCCGATGCGCCTGCGCAGAATGCTCCAATCAAGGACGTAAGCATACAACCGCTGCCCGTGATCCGTGCCATCGTTGCACAGCCGTTGTGAACTATGGCATGCTGCGATCCATCGGTTACGATATCCATTGCACCGGATATGGCAATAACACTTCCTGTTTTTTGAGCCAGCATACTGGCGATTTCCACTGCTTGAGGAAGATTTTCCTTGGTCACTTGATCGAGTGTACTCACATCTACGCCACTACCAAGCTTTTTTCCAAAGGCGATCGCTTTAATCTCCGAGGCGTTACCCCGTATGGCGGCAAACTGTATTTCGTTCATAAGCTGATGTACAGCATCCAATCTTAGAGACGTACCTCCTGCCGCAACAGGGTCCAGTATGACAGGACGTTGAAGACGATTCGCTTCTTTACCAGCCACGAGCATCGCGTCCAGATCCTCAATCGTCCCCATATTAAGGACCAGCGCATTGGCCGCAGCCACCAGCTCTGCGACCTCATGCTTGTTGTGAGACATGATGGGGGAAGCTCCGGCAGCCAGAAGGATATTTGCACAATCGTTAACGGTTACATAATTCGTAATACAATGTACTAATGGATTGTTGCTTCGTACAGGAGTGAGGTACTGGGATGGATTCATTGCTATGGCTCCTTTCGTTATATCAATTTTGGTGATTTCCTAGGATATGTCCTTGTAGATTGCCGCCCTCTGCGATAGCATAATTGTGGTGTAAAGGCCCATTGCCTGCTCCTAGATTCAGACCCGCATGCAAGCAGGCGGTGATGTAGGTCTTGGCACGGTCGAAAGCCTCCGGAAGGCTGTGTCCCATGGCTAAAAAGCTTGCAATTGCAGAAGACAGCGTACAGCCCGTGCCGTGAGTATTGATATTTTCTATTCGTTTTGCCCTATACCAGTAAGACTCGCCATCCATCATGAGAAGGTCATCAGCATCCGTCAGGCTATGCCCCCCTTTCAGGGCAACTGCACCTGTGAGCTTGCATCCGATCGTATCAGCTGCCCTAAGCATGTCCTCCTTCGTGTTAATCTCGAAGCCACACAATTGCTCTCCCTCTTTCAGATTCGGGGTAATCACTTCTGCCAAGGGGAATAGCTCCTCTTTTAACGCGGTGAGTGCATCATTTTGCAACAATACACTTCCACTTGTTGAGACCATGACGGGATCTACAACAATATGCTCTGCCTGATATTGCCGTAATTTAGCTGCGATGGAGCGGATAATAGCGGCATTGGATACCATACCAATTTTGACAGCATCGGGTCTTATATCTGTAAAAACACAGTCTAACTGCTGCTCAACAAACTCCGGTTCAGACTCCAAGATTCCAACTACACCTGTCGTGTTTTGGGCTGTCAGCGCTGTAATGACACTCATCCCATATACACCCAAGCAGGTCATCGTTTTTAAGTCTGCCTGTATTCCTGCGCCACCACTGGGGTCAGATCCAGCAATGGTCAATACAGTCTTCATATGTGTTAGTCTCCTTTCCATGTTCAATGACAAAAAAAAGCGAAACATCCGTAGGATGTTTCGCTGACAAAATAAACTAGTACAATGGTATAGCATGAGCTAACCATGTATAGCATTCTATCGTTGCGTCCCTACGTTGGCATTATCCAAATCAGGTAAGGTCGGTGTAACACCCTCTCAGCCGGTTAAGGCTCCCTTGCAAACGGTAGTATTCAATTATGATCTTAGATGTCCATATGTCCGAAGTTGAAGTGAGTTAAGTATATCAACAGCTATTTAATATAGTCAATGCAGATTTGTATCTTGAGTAGCCCCCTGATTGGAGAACTGGGGAACAGCTACAGACCGGCAAGCACCTGATACCACACTCCACGCTTCGAGTACAGCGTCTCGCGCACAGCATCCCAGCCGCCCAGATATTCGATATCGAACAGGTCCACTGGATCAGGGAATCGCTCCTTCTCAGCTGCGAGTACCTGCTCATTGACCGAACGAAAGCCATGCTTCGCAAAGATCCGTTGTGCCTCATCGGACTGCAAATAATCAAGAAGCGCCTCGGCAGCTTCACGATTCCCATGCTTCTCCACGTTGGCATCGACGATCGCAGCCGGATTTTCAATACGGATCGTATCACGTGGAATGATCACCTCGTATTTTACACCCTTAGCGATCCGAGCCAGCAGCTCGTTCTCATAGGTAATGATGACGTCGCCTACACCGTATTCAAAAGCCGCCATCGATGCCCGTCCGCTCTTGTCCAGGGACTCCACATTGCGGTGCACATCGACCAGGAATTGCTTGGCTGCGGCGGGACTTTTCTCCCCTTGACGTTCGGACATCTTGAGCCCGGCACCATAGAGCGCATTAATATCCCACTGTGCTCCTCCTGACGTCTTCGGATTAGGATATAGCACCTTCACCCCTGGCTTAGTTAGGTCAGGAAAATCACGAATGCCACGCGGATTGCCTTCCCGCACTCCCATGACGACAATCGAGCGAGTAACCATTCCACCGTATGGCCGATCCTTCCAGGCAGGAGCAACCAGCCCTGCATCAACGAGCTTTTGCACGTCACCTTCCATAGCCAGCAGGGTCACGTCTGCCTCAAAGCCGCCAGCAATCGCTCGTGCCTGTGTACCAGAGGCCTCGTAGGATTCCTGAAAGCGAATCGTCTGTCCGGTCTTCTCCTTGTACTCCTCACGAAAGCGTGGCAGAAGGTCTGCCATCGCATCCTTGACCACGCTATAGGCACCAATGACGAGCGTAACATCAGCCGTATCCCCAGGCGTAGGCTGCTCACCGACAGAATCAGACGTTGCCGCTGTGCAGGCCGACAAAATCCCCAAGCATAGCAGACAGAGCAGTGCAGCCCTCATATGGCGAGTGTATCCAACCAGCTTCCTTCTCATGGCACAGACTCCTTGCTGTTCATCTCAGTTACACAATCATCCCAAACATCTTCTGTTAAATCATAATCGGCATCGGATCTTCCTTCAGCCTGTTCTCGACCATCCAGCTGCCTTCTTCATTGAACAAATACGCCCGGTGAATGAGTACACGCACATTTTGACCCGGTGTGAGCGTCTCCTTCTCCAGCGAGCGATAGGTAATCAGACGCTGGCCCTTGATCTCGACCTCAACCATCCATTCACTCCCGCGAAAATGAAGCTGGTGAACCGTACCTTCTTCTGTCGCGGAGCGCAGAGTGAACTCATGATCCAGCCCCATCTCGATATACTCGGGACGAATTAGCGCCTTGATCCCGGCTCCTGCGGCTTCCTCGAAGCCCCTGAGCGCTGACGCCTCCTCCACGATGGTCGATTCGCCAATAAAGGAAGCAACGAACGGCGTGCCTGGATTTTTGTAAATATCCCACGGTGTTCCCTTTTGCTCCAGTCTACCCTGGTTAATGATCATGATCTCATCAGCCACCTCGATGGCCTCATCCTGGTCATGTGTCACAAATATCGACGTGATCCCTACCCGCTCAATCAGCTCCCTCAGCCATGTACGCAGCTCCTGCCGGATCTTCGCATCAATCGCCGCGAACGGCTCATCCAGCAGCAGCAGCTGAGGCTCAGGCGCCAAGGCCCGTGCAAAGGCTACACGCTGACGCTGGCCGCCAGACAATTGATGAGGATAGCGATGCTCGAAGCCTGCGAGACCCGTTAGCTCCACAAGCTCTGTGACACGCTCCTTGATCTGCGCCTTGGACAGCTTCTTCACCTTCAAGCCGAAGGCTATGTTATCGTAGACGGACATGTGCTTGAAGAGCGCATAATTCTGAAAAACAAAGCCGATACCGCGCTCCTGCGGAGGCAGCTCGTTCACCCGTTGTCCGTGAAACACAATCTCCCCGGTATCCGGCGTCTCCAGGCCGGCAAGCATTCGCAGGATCGACGTCTTCCCCCCACCGCTGGGGCCGAGCAGACCAATGAGATGACCTTTGCGAATCTCAAATGACACATCCTTCACGGCGTGAAACTGTCCAAAATGCTTGTTGAGCTGACGAACCTCCACATGCTGCATATCAGTGCACTCCCTTTCTTTTTTTGGCCAGCTCCATGAGCAGCAAGAGACCTGCCGAGAAGGCCACCAGAACTAAAGCCAGGCCATTGGCCGCCGTTACATTGAAGTTCTCTACATCCTGATACACCAGTGTAGTCGCTGTCTGGGTCTTGTTCATGATATTTCCGGATACAACCAGCACTGCACCGAATTCCCCAAGAGAGCGTGCCACAGTGAGCACAACTCCATAAATAACCGCCCAGCGGATGGAGGGCCAGGTTACCTTCCAGAAAGTCGTCCAGCCATAAGCGCCCAAGGTGGAAGCGGCCTCTTCCTGCTGCGCTCCGATCTCCTGCAGCACAGGCATAATTTCACGCACCATGAGCGGAAAGGTCACGAACAGTGTAGCAATCACCATGCCTGGGAAAGCGTATACGATCTTGAAGCCACTATCCTCGAACAAGGCTCCCATAACGCTATCCGGTCCCAACAGCAGGACGATCATTAACCCGCCGATGACAGGCGACACCGCATACGGCAGATCGACGATGCTATTCAGGACGTTTTTGACACGCTCACTTAACCAGCCTGCTCTCACTAGATAAAGTGCCGTCATCATACCGAATAGGGTATTCATCAAAGTTACGACGAGGACGATCAAGCCTGTCATCTTCAGCGCATGGAGCGCTTCTGGACGAAGCATGGCTGTCACGAAGCCATTCCAGCCCTGATCGAAGGCTCCGAATATGATCCGAGTCAACGGAATAATGATAATCACAAGAATAAGAACATAAGTAAGTGTAATCCACCATCTTCTCATCGGCTTCTCCCTCTGCTCTGTACCGTATTAATGCCCCAAAGGATCAGGAAGGACAGGGTCAGCAGCAGGATCGACACCGAGGCAGCTCCCACCGTATTATCACTTTCGACCTCTCCGAAAATATAGACCGATGCCACTAGCGTTCTGCCGGGAATGTTACCAGCTACGAGCACGACCGCACCGAACTCGGCAAGTGCACGCGAGAACGCCAGCATGCCCCCACTGATCATACCGGGTGCCATGGAAGGCAGAATGACCTTCCAGAACGTCACCCCACGGGATGCTCCCAGCGTGTAGGAGGCTTCCTCCGCTGAGGGATCAATCTCCTCCAGCAATGGCTGCACTGCACGAATAACGAATGGGAATGTCACAAATACCATCGCTAGTACAATCGCAGGCTGGTGAAATACGATCTCCAGCCCCCAGCGTCCTGCCGCTGTTCCAAGCAGGCTATTCGGTCCGAGTAACAGTAGAATCATTAATCCTCCTACCGCAGTCGGTAGCGCGAAGGGCAGATCAATTAGACTATTCATCAAGGTCTTGCCCGGGAAGTCATAGCGGTTCAGCGTCCAGGCAATAATCGTTCCGATCAGCACATTAATCAAGGCGGCTATGGCAGCCAGCTTCACAGTCAGCAGCACGGCCTTCCAAGCAATCGGGTCGCTTAGATTCTCCAGCAGCGTGTGCCAGCCAAGGGTAAATGCATTAAAATATACGCCTGTAACCGGCAATATGACTAGTAGTACGAAATAGAGCAGTACCGTCGTGCGGAACCCCCACGGGTGCCGGATAACCGTATTCATGCCAGCTTACCATCCTTTCTCGTGCTCTCCTTATCCTAAATACCCATAAGCATACTTGGTTTTACTTAACAGCTACTTTACCAATTGATTGAACTTACGTCAATCCCTATCTCATATTTCCATGAGTAGAATATAATAGAAGTGGGTAAACAAATGAAAAGTCAAGATCGAACAGGCTCTAGTAGAGCACAACGAAAGGAGAAATACATATGCTACATACAATAGAGATCACTACAGCCAAGCGGGATGAAATGCGTGATGTGACTCGTGAAGTGGCCGCCTTCGTGGATCAGATCGGTATACAGGAGGGACTCGTGGTGGTGTACTGTCCACATACAACAGCAGGCATTGCCATTAACGAAAATGCAGATCCTGATGTGAAAAAGGATGTATTAATGCGGCTGAACGAGGTCTATCCGTGGGAGCACCCGGAGTATCGTCATATGGAGGGCAATACGGCGTCCCATTTGAAGGCCATTACAACAGGGAACTCTCAGACGGTGATAATTCATAAAGGTAGATTGCTGCTTGGACGCTGGCAAGGCATCTATTTCTGTGAATTTGACGGACCGCGTACACGCCAGATTCATTTAAAGATCCTTCAGGGCTAGTGCTCAACAAAACAAAAAATAGACGAGGAGTTCTTACCTTATTAGGCTCCCTCGTCTTTTTCGTGTTGTCACCATACATTTCCTTTCGCAATGCAACGTTTTGAAGTATCAAAGTTAATAAAAATGCCGTCAAAAAATCATCGGCAAGCGTGCAGATCCTATATGCTTTTACAGAGCAGCTGTACATGCGCAATGGCAGTAGGCTTTACCTCTTCAAATGTAATTTTGTCCTGGATGTAGTACGAGATAAATCCATGCAAAGCCAGGAAAATACTATGCGGGACCCTTGCTCTGGACTCATCTGTATGCGGTTCGGCACCCAGATGATTTCTTACGATCGAAGCGAACAGCTCCAGACATCTGCTTTGCTCAGCACGACAGTAGGCCAGCAACTCCTCGTCACGAATGAGGAACATAATCTCATACTGGTACGGATTTTCAATGCCAAAACGAATAAATTCCAGCAGTAAATACTCCGCCTTGCTCAGCCCCTCTTCTGGGGTCGCATTAACGGCGTGCATCAGAATATCTCCCAGTGCCTTGAAGTCCTCCATTACAATGGCGTAGAAAAGCTCAGCCTTCTCCTTGAAATGATAATACAAGGATCCGTGACTGTATCCCAGATGCTGGCCAATGCTGCGCATGGAGATAGCACGGTATCCCTTGGTAATAAAAAGATGCCTGGCGGCCTCCAATATCCTCTCTCTTGACAACTCCTGATCAACTGCTCTTCTAGCCATAGTATTTATTCCCCTTCGATAAAGTAAAGCTGGCTTCCCTTCGTTAAAAGGCACTGTCCCTGGGTCAAATCTGTCATCCAGTGCTGAAAGGCCTCCGCTTCACCACTTACAGGATAACAGGCCAACACGACCTTATCCGTGAATACAGTATCCCCCGTTCGGACTCCACGACCCCGAAGCTCATTTTCTACCTTGCCCAGCCATGTGTAGTCCAATTCAACCTTTATTTCCTGATGTAGCACTCGCGTAATAGCTTCCCCTGCCTCAATGGCAGCAACCGCACCATCCGTATAAGCGCGGATCAAGCCACCGGCTCCCAGCATAATTCCACCAAAATACCGAGTTACTACAATAGCAACATTCTTCAAGCCTTGATTGCGGATGACCTCCAGGATCGGTTTGCCAGCTGTTCCGCTAGGCTCTCCGTCATCCGATTGCTTCTGAATCTCATCGCGCTCGCCAATCATATAAGCGGAGCAGTTATGCGTGGCATTCCAGTTCTGCTTCTTGATTCCGTCAATAAACGCAATCGCTGCCTCTTCGTCTTCCACCGGCTGCACATATCCGATGAAGCGGGACTTCTTGATGACAATCTCACGATGCCCGGCCTGACGAACAGTTCGATAGCTTTCCAACATATGCGTAACAATCCAATCTTATCAGATTTTGCAAGAAAGCAGTCCACGTCTTGCATACAGTGAACTGCTTTCTTGTCTTGTTATGCAGAGGCTACTTGATGACGCAGTCTCTGTGCTTCAGTTCCGAATTACTCAGTCAATCTTGCTTCCAGCTTCGCTTTCTCTTCCTCGAAGCCTGGTTTGCCCAGCAGTGCAAACATATTCTTCTTGTAAGCCTCTACGCCCGGCTGATCGAACGGATTCACACCCAGCAGGTATCCGCTGATGCCACAAGCCTTCTCAAAGAAGTATACCAGATATCCGAACGAATAAGGTGTCATATCTGGAATGTTCACAATCAGGTTAGGAACCTGACCGTCTGTGTGAGCAAGCATCGTTCCTTGGAACGCTTTTTTGTTAACAAAATCCATAGTCTTGCCAGTCAGGAAGTTCAGACCGTCCAGATCATCTGCATCTTCCTCAATGGTGATATGACTAGGTACATTCTCTACCTGAATAACCGTCTCGAAAATATTACGGCTACCCTCTTGGATAAATTGACCCATGGAGTGCAAATCTGTTGAGAAGTCAACCGATGCCGGGTAAATTCCCTTAAAGTCCTTACCTTCGCTCTCACCGAACAGTTGCTTCCACCATTCCGATACGAAGTGCAGGGAAGGCTCGTAGTTCACGAGAATCTCAGTGCCTTTGCCTTTACGGTACAGAGCATTCCGTACAGCGGCATACTGGTATGCTTCGTTCTCAGCAACATTAGGATTGCTGTATTCCTTGGAAGCGTCAGCAGCACCTTGCATCATCTCTTCGATGTTGATTCCAGCAGTAGCGATAGGCAGCAGGCCTACAGCCGTCAGCACGGAGTAACGTCCGCCTACGTCGTCAGGAATAATGAAAGATTCGTAGCCTTCTTCATTCGCCAGCTTCTTTAATGCACCACGTTCTTGATCCGTTGTAGCATAGATGCGTTTGCGAGCTTCTTCTTTACCGTACTTCTTCTCCAGTGCTGCACGGAAAATACGGAAAGCAATTGCTGGCTCCGTAGTCGTACCGGACTTGGAGATGACATTGACGGAGAAATCCTTGCCTTCAATCAGATCCAGCAGATGGTTCACATAAGTGGAGCTGATGTTGTTACCAGCAAAGTAGATTTCCGGAGTCTTACGCTTGTCCTTCGGCAGCATATTATAGAAGGAATGAGACAGCATCTCAATCGCTGCACGCGCACCCAGGTAAGATCCACCGATTCCAATGACGATCAGAACTTCAGAATCACTTTGGATTTTGGCAGCTGCCTTTTGGATACGTGAGAACTCTTCTTTATCATAGTTGGTCGGCAGATCAATCCAGCCGAGGTAGTCAGAGCCTGCTCCCGTCTGGTTATGTAACTGTTCATGAGCCAGCTTGATGGGCTCAGCGAAATAATCAACTTCGTGTTGGCCTACAAAGCTCAGTGCCTTGCTGTAATCAAATGTTACTTTTTTGGACATGGATAGAACCTCCTGTTTTACCATTGCCAATGGTCAGGGCATTTGCCTCTGATGCGACTTAGCAATAGAATACTTTAATTTAAAGAACCTGACAAGCGTATGCCACAAAGCGGCCCTTGACCATGATGCCACAGGGCAGCAGCTATAGCTGTGATATAAGTCAGACTGAGTAGTCCTGCTATGATGCTGTAGTACTGTTCTGCTGTGGGATAGAAAAAGGGTAAGACCGTGATATCACGGTACCTACCCTTCGGCAGCCTCCGAAATCAAGTACCCGCTACATCGCTGGCTTAGCTCCCTCAATAGGAATTGTTCCAGCCAAAGTGGGTACTGTTCTCGGTAAGCTCCCTCCACTCACATTAATCTGCCGGGTAAGAGCAGCAGTAATCCGTTACACTGCGCACTTCCAGCTTGAAGGAGGATTTGGCAGGAACATGGAAAGTTCCTTCTCCTTGAATCTCCAGCCATTGCTCTTGACCAGGGAGCTGTACACGCAGATCGCCAGCGAGAATCTCCATAATCTCACGAGAATCAGTCCCGAATTCATAAGAGCCTGGAAGCATGATGCCAAGCGTAACCTTGGAGCCATCCTGTAAAATGACGGTACGGCTAGTCACCTGACCATCATAATAGATATTTGCTTTCTTAATAACGCTAACGTTGTCAAATTGCCCCATGGATGCCGCTTCTCCTTTGTCCGGTCAGATATATTGCCAAAAGCCTAAGGCTTATAGTTAAGACTACAGCAATGCTTTCACTTTGCTAACTACGTTCTCTACAGTGAAGCCATACTCACTTACGACGCGGTCGCCAGGTGCGGAAGCACCGAAGGTGGAAATACCCAGGATATGTCCTTGGTCACCCACATACTTCTCCCAGCCCATCGGGTAAGCCATCTCTACAGCCAGACGAGCTTTTACAGATGGAAGAATTACAGAATCCTTATACGCCTTGTCCTGCTTCTCGAACAGATCCCAGCTCGGCATACTGATGACACGAACATGGATGCCTTCGGCAGCCAATGCTTCGTGAGCCTTCACAGCCAGTTGAACTTCGGAGCCTGTAGCGATAATTTGCGCCACTGCAGTACCTTCCTTAGCATCAGCCACGATATAAGCACCACGGCGGATCCCTTCACGTGCATGCTCTGCTGTAGCAGACAGGATCGGCAGGTTCTGACGAGTCAGCACCAGCGCTACCGGATTGCCCGTATTCTCCATCGTATAAGCCCAAGCTGCGGAAGTCTCATTACCATCTGCTGGGCGAATTACAGTCAAGTTTGGAATAATACGCAGGGAAGCGAGTTGTTCGATCGGCTCGTGAGTCGGGCCATCTTCACCTACAGCAATACTGTCATGCGTAAGCACGTAGGTTACTGGCAATCCCATCAGTGCAGCCAGACGTACAGCTGGACGCAGGTAATCGGTGAATACGAAGAACGTACCGCCGAAAATCTTCACACCACTGTGCAGAGCCATACCGTTCATGGCTGCTGCCATACCGAATTCACGGATACCGAAGTAGATGTTGCGGCCCGCATAATCCTCTGGAGTAAAGTTGGTCAGATTGTTCAGATGTGTCATCGTAGAGCTCTCAAGGTCTGCAGAGCCGCCAGTCAGGAACGGAATGTTCGGTGCCAGGCCGTTCAGTGCATTACCAGAAGCTACGCGAGTGGAGATAGCCTTGTCCTCAGCGGAGTACTTAGGCAGGTCACGATCCCAGCCTTCTGGAAGCTTGCCGCTAATGGCGATCTCGAATTGTGCTGCCAGCTCTGGATAAGCCTTTTTGTACTCAGCGAACAGTGCATCCCACTCTTTGTTAGTGGCGATACCTTTTTCCTTCACGCTCGCGAAATGCTCACGAACCTCTTGTGGCACATAGAAATCCTCTTCGTATACCCATTTGTAGAATTCCTTGGTCAGCTTCGCTTCTTCCGCGCCCAGCGGAGAACCGTGTGTACCACCATGGCCGCCTTTACCTTGCTTGTTCGGGCTTCCGTAGCCGATGACCGTCTTCACTTCGATCAGGGTAGGACGGATCGCTTCGCCTTGTGCCTCAGCAATAGCCTTCTCGATAGCAGGAAGATCGTTACCATCTTCTACACGCAGCACTTGCCAGCCATAAGCTTCAAAGCGCTTAGCTACGCTCTCGCTGGAGGAAAGATTCAGCTCACCGTCCAAAGTAATATCGTTGGAATCGAACAGTACAATCAGCTTGCCAAGGTGCAGACGTCCAGCAAGGGAAGCTGCTTCGTGGGATACACCTTCCATCAGGTCTCCATCGCCGCAAATCGCATATGTAAAGTGATCTACGACTTTGAATTTATCCTTATTGTACGTAGCAGCCATTTGAGCTTCAGCCATAGCCATACCTACAGCCATTGCAATACCTTGTCCCAAAGGACCCGTAGTCGCATCTACGCCAGCTGTGTGACCAAATTCAGGGTGACCTGGAGTCAAGCTTCCCCATTGGCGGAACTGCTTAATTTCTTCCATAGGCAGATCGTACCCGCTCAGATGGAGCAGGCTGTATAGCAACATGGAGCCATGTCCAGCGGAAAGTACAAAGCGGTCGCGGTTAATCCATGTCGGATGATCAGGGTTGTGGTTCATCGTCTTCGCAAACAATTGGTAGCCCATTGGAGCCGAACCCATCGGCATGCCCGGATGTCCGGATTTGGCTTTCTCAATAGCGTCAATAGCCAGTGTACGGATCGTCGTAATGGACAGGTTATCGATCGTTGAGTTCTCTTCCTTATGAATCGCTTGCTTGTCGTCAGTCATGGTAAGCCTCCTCATAATAAATAACAAAGTATACCGTTGGTGAGTCGTGGCACAGAGGCGTCCCCAGAGCAGACAATGTTGGTCATTGCGCTGTCCGATGGAATCCATCTGCTTGAATCTTTCAATTTGACTTATTCATTCTCATGTATTGTACCATTTGCCACGCGGCTTTGCCAGATGTCAAAACGCTTTGAAGCCATTATCAAATAATATACCCGTTATAAGTAAAGCAATGCTCCATTGTCAAACCAGAATACAATTCGGACCGTGTCGTCACTCGGAATACCCCTCTCCCCGGCTACCATGCGAACTGTATCATTATGCATATTGGTAGAGAACTCCAAAATAACGCAAATAAGTTCCCTTCACCCATGAGGGTAAAAGGAACTCATCTCTGCGAAGGCCCTTGACCAAAATAGCTTATACACACTGCGTGTGGGTTAGTATTTAACTCTCTCTATTGGGTCTCAAAAGGTGGAGCCAACTAGTCTGAAGCATTTCTAGCGGCATGGTTTTCCAGACTACTTCCAGTTAGGATCATTGCCCGCTTTTGCTTCCGGCATCCGTTGCAGTTGAAACATCCGATGTGCTGCCAGAGGCGGCGCCATCTGCTGCTTGATCTCCATTTGGCTTGGATGGTGGATTGCCCTCCCCTTCCGGCGGTGCACCCTCAGGAGGTGTTCCATCTGGTGGTGTTCCTTCTGGCGGTCCACCTGCCGGCGGCGTGCCTTGCGGTGGCGTTCCTGTCCTGCCATCATTTGCAGCCTGAGGGGTTGAACCATCCGTTCCACTGCTTATGTTCGTATCCGTACTTCTTGTACTGGTGTTCATATCACTACTTGTGTCGGTGTCGGTGTCGGTGTCGGTATTGGTGTCAGTATTAGAGTTCGTGCTGGATACAGCGGAGGAGGAATTGGTTGCACCTGAGCTAGATGTATCATTTGTACTTCCGCAAGCGCCAAGGGCAACGGTCATCGTGATCATGGCGGCGATTGTAGCTAATTTTTTCTTTTCCATGGGATTAGGCCTCTTTCCATTGATAATAGTAAAGATAAGATTGGTACGAACTCTTGATTCCCTCACATTATCTCCCATGAAGCTGAAGCACTTATGAATGCACGTTGAGTATTTCCTGAATGCACCAATAGTCAGTAAGTAAACACATAGCATACAAACAATGAAGCAACGTAATAGTACTCTACGGCACCCCATGAAAAATAAAGTAGCTACATGTCAGCAGTTCATAACTTTATATGCCATACACACAAATGACAGAAACATATGTAACACAAACATATATAACACAAACACAAAACAGCTTTACAAACAGGGATACACAAGTAATACACAGATGGAAATGTACAAGTGATACACAACAAAATACACGACAGATATGCATCAACCTGTGCACCAAGCCAAGGTATAAAACCAAATATAGCCCATAGAGTCCGTTCTCAAGGAACAGCTTCTACAGGCTATACAAAAAAATTGAATTAGAATATGGTCATTGATTAGAATACAACCGTCTTGTTCTCATGCACCAGAATACGATCTTCTACATGCCATTTGACCGCACGGGCTAAGACGACACGCTCAATGGTCCGTCCAATCCGCTTCAACTCATTTACATCATCACGATGGCTGACCCTTTGAACGTCCTGCTCAATGATCGGACCGCCGTCCAGCTCCTCGGTCACATAGTGTGCCGTAGCCCCGATAATTTTAACCCCACGGTTATATGCTTGCGCATAAGGCTTTCCCCCCACGAAGGCAGGCAAGAAGGAATGATGAATGTTAATAATGCGATTGCGGTAATGCTCAATGAACTTAGGTGAGATGATCTGCATATAACGAGCCAGAATAATAACATCAATCTCGTTACCGATCAGCTCCAACTGTTGCCGTTCTGCTTCAGCCTTCGTATCCGCCGTTACAGGTACATGATGGTACGGAATCCCGAATGATTCAACGTACTCCTTCATATCTGGATGGTTACTGATGACCATAGCGATATCCGCATCCAGATCACCTGCCTGCCATTGCCACAACAGCTCTACGAGACAATGATCCTCCTTGGAGACGAAGATCGCTAGCTTCTTCTTACGGCTCACATTCGTGATCGTCCAATCCATATTGAACTGGGAAGCCACCTGCCCAAAATCCTGCTCCAGGCCCGGCAGCGAGGAATCTAGTTCGGGAAGGTCGAACTCGACACGCATGAAGAACATTCCGCCTTCTGGGTCCATTGTGTACTGATCGGATTGAACGATGTTCGCACCGTGCTCATGCAAAAAGCGTGAGACAGCTGCAACGATGCCCGGACCATCCGGACAGGAAATCAACATGCGTGCACGATTAGCATGAGTCGTGTGTGCAGCATTGTGTGTGTTCTTTACATGAAGCTCCATTTGAAAAATGATCCCCCTTGATTATGCATTCACCAACAGCTCCTTGCCTGACAGCAGGGCAATGAGGCGGTGGTTAATCTCTTGTTCTGTAAGCTCCGGGAAAATAGACGCCTGCACAACGGTATCGTACAATCGCTCCAGTGGCTCCCTTGGGTCAGCTTTTCTCGCTTTAGCATCACTCTTCAGCAGATCCCAGGTACTCAGGACAAATTCCCGAAGATTCGTATCGGACTTGCGGAAAAATGCATGCAGCTCTTCTACTTGCGTCAAGAACTGCTCACCGAAGCGCTCAGCTACATTACCGCGCAGAAGTGCGATTTCAGCCTCATACATCGGCTGCTGCGTCTTGGCATCCTTACCAATCCATGGTGTCTCCAGAATGAACGGACGATCCTTCAGCAGCTCATGATTGACGATATTGCGAATCGTGTCATATCCGATGTATCCCGTGCCGATAGGTGTATGTCTGTCTTTGCCAGCGCCTACCGGATTCTTGCTATCATTCAAGTGAACGACTGCAATACGATCCACACCGACGAGCCGATCAAATTCCTGAAGCACCCCATCCAGGTTGTCCACAATATTATAGCCCGCATCGTGAATGTGACATGTATCCATACAGACCGTCAGACGCTCATTGTGCTCGACCTTATCCATAATGGCCGCGATCTCCTCGAAGCTTCTGCCAATCTCCGTGCCTTTTCCCGCCATCGTCTCTAGGGCAATATTGACTTCCGTCTCCTTAACCCCGCTCAATACCTCATTAAGACCGTCGGCAATGCGGTTAATCCCGTATTCCTGATCCTTGTCCGTAAAGGCACCCGGGTGGAGCACGATATTCTTCACGCCAATCGCATGGGTGCGGCGAATCTCTTCCTGCAGGAAGCTAACGGCAAGCTCGTACGTTGCTTCTTTATAAGATCCCAGGTTGATGATATATGGGGCATGAACGACAATCTCGCCCATCCCTGCCTCAGCCATTAGTTGCTTACCTTCGTCCAAATACATGGACTCCATCGGCTTGCGACGTGTATTTTGTGGTGCTCCTGTATAAATCATAAATGAACTGGACCCGTAAGATACCGCTTCCTTCGTGGCACTTAGCAGGCCCTTGTCCGAGAAAGATACATGGGAACCGATTTTCAACATGTTGCATCCCCCTTTTAACCTTCGCGAATTATTCCCCTATTCTAACGTGATTATCACGTACAAACAACATTAATATCCTAGAAGATATGAGAATATAAGAGAAGTGTCAATGTGATGGCTTGGTTGATGCAAAGGATACGATGGATATCTTGGACAGAATGATGATTAATAATGGATACGATGGATGCAATGATCGGTTGATCACATGAAACCATAGATACAAAGAAACCCATGGATGCGGTACGACCCATAAGATACGATGGATGTGTACTATGAATGCGAAGGGTACTGTGAATGCGTTGGATAAGCTACATCTGCATTTCTTCTCCTTTTGATTCCAGACAATTATTTCCGTTATGATAAGAATCACATACACACCTGCGCCATAAAAGTGTCAAGCATCTGTACACGGGTATTTTAATTTAGAAGCAACGTATATATCACTCCATTGAAGAGGACGGAGATACACTTGAAAATAGCTATTTGCGGTGGAAGCGGGCTTATTGGCAGCGCACTGGTAGACTTCAGCAAAAAAAACAACCATGACATCATCATCGTATCGCGAAAAGCTCCTGATCGAGCTGCAGCAGACCCCGCTACTACTTATGTAACCTGGGATGAGCTGAAGCATAATCCAGAGCCTTTGGAAGGACTCGATGCCCTGGTTAATCTCGCAGGCGAGAATTTGAACCAACGCTGGACGAGTACAGCCAAGAAGCGCATCCTGCAATCCAGACTCGATACAGTTGCTTCTGTTGCCAGCATTATAGCAGCTCTCAAGCACAAGCCCAAAGTAGTCATCCAGGCTTCGGCCATGGGCATATACGGCACCTCGGATACAGCTACTTTTGTAGAGAACTCGCCCACTCGTACTGACACCTTTTTGGCTGAAGTCAGCTCAAAATGGGAGCAGGCAGCCGACGCCATCCGAGATACACGCTTAGTGAAGCTTAGGATCACCGTGGTACTGAGCAATAAGGGCGGAGCCTATCCTTTGCTACGTCTGCCTTACAAGCTTGGAGTCGGCGGCAAAATGGGTGATGGACAGCAATGGACAAGCTGGGTCCACATCGCTGATATGGTTGGCATTATCAACCACTGCATTCATGATACCAGCATCTCTGGGCCAGTAAATGCTGTAGCTCCCCACCCTGTACGCAATGAGGACTTCGGCCAAACCATTGCCAAAGTCTATCATCGGCCTCACTGGCTGAAGGTACCTGGTTTTGCAGTATCCGCAGCCATGGGTGAAGCCAGCGAGCTCGTTCTGGAGGGACAGAAGGTACTCCCTGCCAAGCTGCTGGAGCATGGATATACCTTCCAATTCCCGACGCTGGAAAAAGCTCTGGAGGCTCTGCATCGGGAGGAGCAGGAGGGCCCTTAAGCCCTCCTGAACACTGCATGGCTCCAGTCACTTACTTCTTATCTATTCACTTGCTTCTCACCTATTCACTTGCTTGCCTCCAGTACTTCCAGACCATTCAAATATGGCTGTAGGGCTGCAGGAATTCGAATACTGCCATCCTCCAGTTGATAATTCTCCAGCAGTGGAATTAGAATGCGTGGTGAAGCTACGGCTGTATTATTCAAGGTGTGGCAATAGACGAGTTTGCCCTCCGCATCCCTGCAACGAATATTAGATCGACGAGCCTGAAAATCATGAAGGTTCGAGGAGGAATGCGTCTCCCCGTATGCATTACGGCTAGGCATCCATGTCTCGATATCATACTGTTTGTACGTTTTTTGCCCCATATCTCCTGTGCACACTGCAACCACTCGATAAGGTAATTCCAATAGCTGTAATAGCTCCTCGGCATGCCCTGTTATTTCCTGAAGCATGGCTTCGGATACATCAGCAGACGGCTCACACAGGATGACCTGTTCCACCTTCGCGAATTGATGCACCCGATACAGTCCTCTTACATCCCGACCACTGGAGCCTACTTCACTGCGAAAGCAAGTGGATGCAGCAGCAAGCTTTATAGGTTCACTTACATCAACAATTTCATCTGCGTAATAGGATACCAATGGAACCTCGGATGTGCCTACTAGCCATCTTTCTTCATCCTCCAGCTTATAGACCTGATCACGCCCTAGCGGAAAGAAGCCTGTATTGAGTAAAGCTGGCTCCCTGACCAGTAACGGTACCTCCAGAGGAGTGAATCCATGGCGTAGCAGGATATCCATTGCCAACTGCTGAACAGCTCGATGCAGCAATACGCCGGCGCCTTTCAGGACATAACTACGAGCCCCGCCCATCTTGACCCCACGTGCAATATCAAGCAGGCCATGAAGCTCCCCTAGCTCAACATGATCTCGAAAGCCCACCGGCAGTGAGGGAATCATACCTACCACACGTAGCTCTACATTATCCAAATCTGAATTACCAACAGGTGTATCTGGAGACACGACGTTAGGAATCAAATATAATAGGCGCTTCACCTCAAGCTGCACTTGATCCAGAGTAGCATCCAGTCTCGCCAGTTGTTCGTTGATGTTCAGCACCTGCTTACGCAGCGCATCTGCCTCCGGCTTCATCCCCTCACGCAGCAGTTGACCGACCTTCGCCGAATGACGATTCCGTTCTGCCCGCAGCAGCTCCGTCTCCTGCAATAGCGCACGCCGCTCCTCATCCCGGGCCAATAGCTCATCCACAGACACATCAATCCTTTTGCCGTTAGCAGCCTCCTGTACCTGCTCTGCATGCTCCCGAATCCATTTCAAATCCAACATCGTTACCGTCTCCTTTGGCTAAAAAAATGCAAAGAGCGCCCTCATCCCTTGGGACGAGGAGCGCTCTGCTCGCGGTGCCACCCAACTTGCCAGAGCATGCTTATGGTGCCTGCTTGGCCTCTTGGTCCGCGATAACGGGCGGTTCCGGTTAACTTGGAGAGTAGCTAGCTCCCCTGGCGATAACGCCTCCGAGTTGGATTCTCTTCAATGGCGTGATTCCGATCTATAATTGTACGGACCATTATAATGGAACTGTAGGCTACTTGCAAGTCATCAGCTTCATTTAGATCAGCTTACAAGGTCATCTTCACTTAGGTCGGTCGGCTTTACTTAGATCAATTAGCCAGCCCATGACTTTCATTAGATGGTCTCTCTGCACTAAGAGGACTTGAATATTGAAAAGCAACTCCGGGCAGCTTCAAAATATCCCTATGTTGAAGTAGATATTCCTTATACGGTATCATCGCTTCATTATTAAGTAGAGAGCCGTTAGTTGACGCCAGATCCTTGATCCGATACTCCCCCCTCGTAGACTCTGATATTTCTATATGCAGACGTGACAGACCTTCGGCATCTGAAATCCGGTAGGCACTCTCTTCGCCTCTTCCTATGGTGAAGCTACTCCGCGACAACCTGATCGGTACCGTCTCATTCAGGTAGTTGCCCTCTGTATCTAATAGATACAAGCAAGCGACCTGCGTGTCGTGCTCCTGCCGCTGTTGAGCAAGCTTACGATCCTCTGGTCCCAAAAAACGGGTTGCATCCGATGAACTGCTCGCAAGAATATCCGTATTTTCTTTTAATGAGGAATAGTATTCACATGAATTCACTTCTTGATAGTTATCGCTATCACTTGCCAAATACCGATCTGTACCGCCAATCCCCTCTCTCGTCCGCTCTTCTTCATGCCCCAGTCTACCTATGTGCTTGCCACGGTTGTTCTCCATTTCGGAGCCTTCTAGTTCCCCTTTTTTTTGCTGCTTGCTCATGTAGCCTGTAACACGATCGACTTGGAAACGTACTACCTTTGCTCCTATACCTGAATTCGCTGGCTCATAGTTCTCTAATTCACCTGAATCAAGCTCCGCTACATGCTCACTGTAATCTTCAACCCCTCTGCTGAGACGTAGCTTTCCGAACCATGCTAACAGCGTCACTGTGCTAAGTAGAACGGTGCCAGCCGATGCAATGATCAGATTGGAGAGACTTGGATGGTCCAGATAAAGATACCTCCACACGCTTGCAGTCAGGAGGATACATGCCGACATAATATATGTCCGATATTTACGAGGACCATTAGTTGAAATGTCCCCTTCCATCTCATCATCATCAGCCGGAGCCTCCCCATAATTCCACGCTGGTGGATCATTGAATGACGGAGCTTGAAGCTGGGGAGCCTGAGATTGTGCCATGTGCGAAACTCGCTCACCTCTACTGCGTCCACGTTGTCCCAGGAATGGTCCATACTCCCCTTCCCCCTCCGGTTGTCGTTCGGTCTTTCTTAGAGTAGTTTTGCTTAGATATGAATCCACAGCCGGGTTCGATTCAGAGAGATGATCACCTTGATCACCATCTGTTGAAATCTGGCTTTTCCGCTGAGCAACAAGACCTTTTGCTCTCGAAGAAGAGCTAGCATTAACAGGTGTAGCACCACCAGTATCTAGTACTGCAGGTGCTTGTGAGTATATGGCTGTCTCCGAGGCTGTAGCTATACTCATCTCTTTTGAATCGTTAGCTTCCAAATATTCTAGCAAGAGCAGCTTCATTCCCTGCAGATCAAATATGTCCTGATCGCACATTTGCAGCAATCGCTGCAGCCCATCTCCTTCCAATTCTTTTATGGAGCCGAGCAGACGAATAATTAATTGCTTAATGTCTTGCCCCACTGAGCATGCATCGAATCCCTCTCTTAGCGGGAGATAAGTCAGACGTACTGCATACTCAGCCCCCGTACCCTCTACAAAAATGTAGTCTTCATGAACAACGAATTGCAAAGGTGTAAGCATATACTCTCTGGACGAGTCTAACGCATCTAATATTTCATAAAGAAGCTTGTACAGCATCTGAATGGAGTGTCTGTGGGAGAACCATATATGCGAGAGCATTTTCAGACCTGTAACGTCATACTGAAATGTGATCTTATTATCTACTTCTTTAATTCTTAAGGCCAATAAGCGGTGGATCCGATTGGAGGTCAGCATGCCTGCCTGTGTTCGGTTAAGATCAGTTGAGCTCAGACCATTCTCGGTGTCGATCATCATAAAGATCCCGCCATTTTGAACAAAATCTCTTGTTAAATTCACCTCCTGCCCTCCTTATGCATGGATCAAATAGAAATAAGTACTGATAACCCCTGGAATTACAGCAATCATAAATGGAAAACGCAGATAAGAATCTCTTCCTGCTGCAAGGGCCACCTTACTTCTAAGTAATAGGAACCCTCCAATCTGTAGCAGCAAGCTTCGTAGACGACCTACCATCTCACGTCTCCAGAGAAGCATAATGACTCCAACCAAACCTGCGTACAGGATGGAATAGAATGCGGCATGTAATACGAAAGCAACACCAGTCCAAGCCCCAATCCCGCCAAATAGCTTCACATCCCCAGCCCCAACAGCACCTACCCAATATAAAATGAACAGTAGCCCGAATCCGGTGCCAAGTCCTGCAGCAGCAAAAAGAATCCCAGCCCAGCCATCACTATATCCGTGCAGTATCAGCCCTGAAAGTATAGTGGGTATTGTAAGCTTATTCGGTATTTTCATGGACCGTATATCCGTAAATAGTGCTATCAGCAAGAAGCATGCGCACCCTATATACATCCAGCTCAATATGGACGCCCCCAATTAAGTTCTTTAATTCAGCATTTTTTTATAATAAGTTCAGCTCTAATCAATCTGGAAATATCATATGGACTATTTGTTAGCTTTGTCTGCCACCTCCAGTGGACCCTCAAGCGTTGCTCCACTATCGCTCTCGATTACAAAACTCCATGTACCAAGGGTCGTATTCGTACCCACGAACCAGTTCCATTCAATGTAGCCTTGCTCATCTGCCACAGCCCATCCTACGTGTCTTGCCACACTTGCACCTGACTTGTAATAGATGGACAGATTAGCCGAGCCACCTGGCTCAATCTTGGCCCGTATTTTGTTATACACTCCTCGGATAGCTGGCTTCGGTGCTTCGATAAGCTGAATCGTACCCGTGACATCTGACGTAGCCTCATCTCCTACTTCTTCACCGGTATCCCCAATCCAGAGCCGCTCCTCTGCCGTCGCCTGCAGGACCAACTCACGCTGAACAAAAGGTATACGTATAGGAAGGACGTAGGATAGCTCGATCTTAAAATAAGGATCGCTTCTGCCCCGGAGTGCAGGAAGATGAACGCTGGTAACATGAATACGATCCAAGTCCAGAATACGGTCATCTATGAATGGCTTAAGCAACGGCTTGGCAACGGGATCAAGCATAGCCTCTGTAATCTTTCCTTTCATTCGATCAAATGGCTCAGTCCCCAAGCTTACAGCATCTCCTACCCAGAGCCCGATCGGCTCCGGTAACGATTGCCCGAACTGCTCTGTCATCTCTCCCATCGTAAGCTTGGGTACAATCTCCTGCTCCCCAAGATCTCCAAGAGTTGTATCCGCATTATTCAAGGCTAGCGATACAGGATAGATCTTGGTTGCTACCTGCTTGGCTACCTCAGATGCAACCGTCTGCAGAGCTGTTGAGAAGACCGTCATTTGTACGATGTATACCAGCAGGATCACGAAGAACATGAACACAGGCAGGACCAAAGAAGCTTCCAACACAATGCTCCCTCGCTCCAGTCCCCAGACCTTTCCAGATCGGTGCTTAATAAGAGAAATGTGCCTGCTTTCGGACATAATAGGTTCCATGCTCAATGTCCTCACCTTCTCCAGAAGCTGCTCCTACCATCTTCATTACTCCAGGCAGGAACCACAGCCTGATACCACTTCGCACCTCACCTGCTGCATAGGTCGGTCTTTCGGCCGGGTTTACCCCTGTCCCATAACGAATCAAGGCCAGCATGCGAGACAACTTCTGTTCTTTACTGCTGCGCATCATCATGAATAATCTGAGATGGTCCTTGTAGGTGAGCTTAATTCGAACGTAGTCGGATAAATACAAATAGCCTTGCTGAGCCAGCATCAGCATATCCTCTATGGCCTTCTCCACTCCGTACAGTAATGCTGCTGCTAGTACAGCAAGCGGATGTCCTAATGAAGAATATTTCTGTAGACCCTCCATCGTCCGAATGGCCATTCGCATAGTAAAAATCTCACCATAAGCAGCTGCCAGGTTACCCGTAGCATTATGAAACCCATAAATAATGTACTCAGCCTCCTGGTTACCAATCTCTAACTGATCACCCAAGGCCTGCGTTAACCCCTGCCTGGAGGTGCCTGAACCAATCACATCCTTGAATCTTCCAAAATCAATATGTGAGTAGTACGAGAGTGCATATTCATTCTGAAAAAATTCATCTCCCATGCTGCTCAGCATGCCTGCAGCCGCTTCATATAATTGGTCCATGGCATTCATTGCCGCTCCACCAGTTTCGGTGGGGTCAACCGAATGGTTCACCAAGCTAGCCCGCTGAGCTGCAGTTGAATTGAACGCGAGACTTTGTTCATAATATCCTTTCAGCTCCTGAAAAGAGTTGTTGGACTCCTTGGTCTTCGTTAACAGATCAATTAGCCCGTATGCTTCCTTCAGCCTCTCGGTAGCTTTTTTCTCCATCTCTTTGCGCTCACGATCAGACCCACGGGCACTATCGAGTGCCTGTTGCTCCTGATCCAGCTTATTGCTACTGCCTTTCGTTACGTACGCCCTCTCGTAAGCATACACACGGTCAAAAGCTCGTCTTACGGCTTCCTTCATTTCCAGGTCGGTATGCTCCCGCAGAGGAATTTTATTTAATGTTGTAATCATGCTCCTTATATTGTTGTTAGCTGCATTCCACGCATTTCTTTGTTGAGCGATCCCTGTCTCCACGGATCGGAATACATCCTCTGAAGTAAGCAATTCGCTCACTCTATCCCTGGTAGCCGCAAGACGGCCATCTGCAGGCACAGCGGCATTTGTGGGTGATGGTGATGAGCTCACCGTATCATAGCTGTCATTAGCAGCTCGCTGCTTATATTGGGCAATGACCAGCCTCATTTCACCATTAATATTTCTGGCCTCTGCTAGCAATGCCTCAGCTTTAACCAACCCCGTATCATGCTTCTGCCTGAAGCTGTCCAATTCGCTCTGGATATGAGCTAGAAGCCTGTTCAACTGTTGTCTGAACTCGCGAAGCTCCCTCTCTTTGCGTTCGGTAGGGTCCCTTTTGAATGCTTCATAACGATCTAGGTAATCCAGATATTGCGATGCTGCATCAGCAGCATTATCCATCTCCTCATAGATGTACTTATTCATCTCAAGTAAGCTCTGCCCCATGATAAGCTTACTAAGACTTGTGGCTCCCGCCGCTGCTTTACGCTGTTGGTTTAAGGCCTCATCAAGCTTGGCTTCACGCTGTTCATACAACTTATGCAGCCGCTTCAGCAAATCGACTGTATGGGAGGCCTCCTTCATCTCTTGGGAGATCGGCTTCAGCTTATCCACGATCTCGTATGCAAAGGTGACGGGTGCCCTGTACTTCATATCCTCTCGAATCTGAGTATTGAACACCCCATAGCTACCAAGCATCCTATCCATACTCAAGGTGCTGCTGTCCAGACGGCTCCTCATCAAGCCGAAGGCTCCTTCACGCGAAGTAACTATTGTACTGTCATTCAGAACCTTAGTCATTATGCGGTTACCTGTCCCTTCGCCATAAGCAAATAGCCCATACTGCTGCTGTAGCACCGGATCATAGGAGGACATTACAGATCGGACTGCTGCATGAGCCAGCTTTTCCGTCTGAACATGCAGGGCTGCGATACGAGCGTAATCAATGAATACAGCGGTGAAGGCAAAGACAAAGGCCAGAATAATAATTAAAAAAACAGAAACTGCACCTTCTTCGTTGTGCCTATGCCGGAACATCTTTACCTCTCCTCTTCCCACTCTGGGCTTAATTTTCTCTGGCTGCGTAATCCTGTAGCACTGCCCCTGCTGCGCCGGTCTTCAATGGTATCCCTTGACCAGTTCCCTTGAACTTCGGCCCATAATAGCGCATCAGTTCAATAGTTCTTATATATTCAACAGGGTCTACCACCCCGGCATAGCTTGAGATGGACAGTCTGTCTCCCTCCAGAACACGGCTTAATAAAGGCAGATGTATCATCTTGCTTAGCTCCGTCGTCACCCTCCGGTTAATCATAAAATTCTCATAATACTGCTGCCCCTTCATTCCGCCCGGTATGGCCCCGCTTGCCTGCGACATCTTCTTCTGTGGCAAGCCCTGCCCCGTTGACATTTCTGGTATAGCAACAGCCTGCCGTGTATCGGCCCCAGTCCAGCCAAACAGTGCCCCTATCATCGCATCATCTGTCATACGCCAATACAGAGGATCACGCTGCCCTTCCTCCACCGCACCATTTGTCGGTACTTTATAGCTATTGTCCCAACTATAAGCCGCTCGTTCGGAAGCAGTAGCGGCAACCTGAATGAGAATGGATTTCTGGTATAAATACAGACAGAAGAATAGCAGTATAAAAATAATGAACATAATGATAGGAAACACCAAGGATGCTTCTAGCGAAAAGCTCCCCGCCTCATCGGAACCCAGCTCCCGACTCATTTGCCGTCCATAAAATCACTGCTCTTCTTATCTGCCTTTTCTAGCAAGCTGGAAATAATCTCTGTGATTTGCTTTCGAAAAATAACAGCCACAGCAATAAGAATGGCAATAATCAGGATCATTTCCAGGGTGCCAAGTCCCTCTTCCTCCTTCCACAGTCTCTTCCAACCTGAAGCTATCGTCATTAACATCGCTTTCTCCTCCTACAGATCCATAATCATAAAAGCGGGTGCTCCAATTAATACAATGACCGTTAACAAGATCAGCGCCATGGGAAACACCAGCTTGGATGATGCCTGCTCCCCACGAATCCGACTGATCGAGGTCCTTTTGCTCCAAAGTGTCTGAGACAGCTCGTGCAGTGCCATGACAAAATCACTGCCGCCTCTACGCATATTTAACAACACCGTTGTGGTGAAGATCGTTACTTCCTGAATGGCACAACGCTTGCTTAACTGCTCAAGAGCTTGCTGAAATGAGTATCCGTTATTCCATTCCCCAATTGCTTGCTTCAGCTCCTTATACAGTGGATGCTCAGTAACCCCACTCTTCTCGTTCACGCAGTGCAGCATAGCACGCTGTACCGTCTCCCCTGCCCCCACGAGCAGCATGATCTTCCCCAATAGCTCAGGTAATTCCATGAGAATGGCCTGATCCCTGTTGATCACCTTCGTATGCAAATCTCTGAGCAGCGCAGCAGGAACAAGTAAGGCTAGTAGCAGGCTCAAGACAAGCCCCGCAGTGTCTCCACCCGTTATGACTGTTAACAGGCAGCCGAGAGCCAGTATTCCATAGCTATAACTCATCAGTTCAGCCAATAGTAGAATTGTTCTCTCCCCAAGCTGATCCATTCCATGCAACTTACCAATCATTCTTTGCAGTCGGAACATCAGAAGTGGACAACGCTGAGTCAAGCGCGACGACAGTATTATCCATATAAATGGACCCGACAACCTTTGTAGCCGTAATCCCGGCATTCTGATGCTTTGTATCGAACGATACTTCTTACCGTGCATTAGGTTCAGCACCACCCAGCCGCCCACTTGCAGAACCAGTACAACCAAGACAAATTCAATCATGTATTTCCCTTATCCCTTCCTCATACTTCAATTCTGACGATACGGCTCATCCACATTAGGCATAGCCCCAAGACCAGAAGACATAGTGTAGAAATTATTCTGCCTGCACCGCTATAGAGCGGCTCCATATAATCCGCGGCAGATAGGTTCATGAACAGTACGAACAGAAACGGGGCTGCGAACATCGCCTTGGCCTCAAATTTTTTCTGGGCAATCATAATTCGGATATCCTGTTGAATCTCCAGCTTCTCTCCAATCACGCTAGAAGTTCTGCGCATGACCTCAATTAGGTCTCCACCAGTACGCTTGCAGGTAACGAATACATCCGCAAAATTCGTGATATCCTCCATCGCAGCTCGCTGAGCAAAATCCAGCAACGCAGCTTCTACAGGCTCCCCGTACTCCATACGCGCTATAATAATGCCGAACTCCCGGATAAGATCATTCTCCCCTTCCGGGCTGAGCAGCTTCAGATCCTGAACGGCCTCTCGAAAGCTGTTCTCCACGGATCTGCCCGCAGCCAGAGAAGATGACAGCGAATATAATGCCTGCTTGAATTGAATACTGAGCGTCGCTCTTCGCCTTGCAAGTAAGAAGCGACTGTACGGTCCAGGGCAGGCTATTGCACCACTCGCAAGAATTAGAGCTATTAGTGCATGATGATAAAACAAGTAACCTATACCGTAGAGCAGACCACCTGAGAGCACTAAAATAACCCAACGCTGTCGCTTGGACAGCATATACACTGTATAGCTAGGCAGGATATGTCCTGAAGAATTGTCCGCGGAGGAATCCTCATTTCTATACTCACTTACCTTTTGTCCTATTATCTTGTTCTCTCTTGCCCTCCGCTCTTTAGGAAGACGATACAGGCGCATAAGTCTTCTCCCCCAAGACCACAGGGATTTCGAATCCGGACATCACTAACTTGTCTACATGCACCATTCCGTCCCCACAAGGCGCCCAGTGTCCTGTAATACGTCCATCCATCTCCCCATCAATCTGAAATTTGTACAACGGATTCAGCTCCACCTCTCCATCTCTTACGCCCACGACCTCAGTAATCTCCATCACGCGCCGTGAACGGTCCCTAAGTCTGGATAAATGGACGATAATATCAATCGACGAGCCAATCTGCTGCCGAACTACACTCAGCGGAAGCTCTGCTCCACTAAGCACCATGGTCTCCAAACGGCTGATCATATCGTGTATATTGTTACCGTGGCCGGTGGACAAGGAACCATCGTGTCCAGTATTCATAGCCTGCAGCATGTCCAGCGCCTCGGCGCCACGCACCTCACCGACTACAATTCGATTCGGGCGCATCCGGAGCGAGGCTCGAATCAGATCACGGATGGATATGGCACCCTTCCCCTCTGTATTGGCATTTCTAGTCTCCAAGGACACCAGATTCGGGACAGTGACAATCTTCAGTTCAGCCGAATCCTCAATCGTAATGATCCGTTCATCTGCTGGAATATACTGAGACAGCGCGTTGAGAAAAGTCGTCTTCCCTGACCCGGTTCCCCCACTGATGAAGATGTTGTATTTACTTCTTACAAGTAGCTTCAACAATTCTACGGTCTGTTCATCCAGTGCATGAAGCCCGATTAAGTCCGTCATAGTCAAAGGACGATCAGGGAACTTTCTGATCGTTAACGTTGGCCCCTTCAAGGCCACCGGTGGCAGGACAATGTTCACACGAGAACCGTCACGGAGCCGTGCATCCACAATCGGAGACGATTCGTTCACAATGCGGTTGACTCCCGCCACAATCGTCTGAATAATATCCTCCAGCCTCTCTCTGGACTCAAAAGCCACAGGCACCTGGATGATCTCCCCGCTCTGCTCCACAAAAATTTCACGGTGACTATTGATCATAATCTCCGAAATACAAGGATCATCCACGAGCGGCTGCAGCACATCAAGTCCCCGGAAGGAATCAAAAATGCGACGCACAAGCCTGTATTTCTCTCGTGAGGTCAGTTCATCCAGCTGACGATCTTGCAGAATTCGGCGTTCAATCTGCTCCATAAGCTCCTGATCATCGAGGGATGAGATGACATTCAGTCCTGTACGGATGTCATTGCGAAGCGCTAGAAATGTCTCTTCGTTCATATCCGTTCTCCTTTCTTCGCCGTATTCTCTTCCATGCATTCCCTTGGTGGCAGGCATTCATATCGCCCTGCTATGCCTTGTACACTCACCATTAGTCGCTAGTAATCCTCACTTATCGTCACCATCATCCCAGCAGCACTCATCAGCATTCTATAGCTCATCCCCGAGTATGGCTCCACAAAGCAACCTCACCTCTCGCTGGAAAATAGGTGAGCTAAGCAGCAGCTCATCCAGCTGCATCTGCTTCCAGGAGGGAATATACGGAAGGTAACCTGACAGCTTTATAGGAGCAGGAGGTGTATTTGCCAATTCCCCCATATACCGATTCACGACAAAGTGTGCCTTGCTCATCCAGCCCTCGTAGGCAGATGAGTACTCCTTGTGGAGCAGCTCCAGCCACAGCATACATTTATGCATGGAGAGCAATTCGTCATTCAACAGCCAGATTAATTCATCACTTCTGTCCAATACACCCTGCAAGCGTCCGTTCAGCTCAGTAGAAGCATCAATGACAAGGACATCATAGCCGCCACCATCCACAATTGCCTGAATTAGCGCAGACGTCTCCTGCGTATCCATCTCAAGCACCTCTTTGCGATTGGCAAGAGGAGCGAATACATCAGCCTTCAGCACGGAGTGCCGCATCGCGTACTCTTGAATCGGAAGAATACTCGAGTTCTGTTTATGGCGTTCATCCTTGCCAGACCTGAGATCGTACAGCAATCTTGATAAGCCCCTTCCAGCAGCTTCTCCCTGGCCGTGAAATAACGAGCTCGAATCCAACGTCTCCAGATTCAGATAGAACACAGAATAGCCGGCTCCGCCTAACTGCTTGACCATGTTCAGGGCGGTCGTCGTCTTCCCCGTCCCTCCGCTTGCCGAGATTATGCCCATCGTAAGTGTTCCCTCACGGATACGCCTGCTCGTGACTGCAGCTTGTAGTCTGCCTGCATCTAATATTTTCTCCAGCAATCGGGGCAACGGCTGATACATGGCAATACCCGCTCTTCCGTCCACAGTGGCTCCGTGCTCACTTAACAGCAAGAGCGGGTATTCACAATCCATATAGCCATTCCATGAGTCCAGAAATGCCTGCTCCGCCACTACGACATCTGGCAGCCTTCTGTTCAATGACGATTCCTCCATAAATTGCGCAAAGGACTCCGACTGTGAGAAAGCCGTAATCCGCAGCTGCCTGCTGTACTCACTTCCGTGCAGATAATCCAACAATGGCTCAATGTACTCACGATTCTCCGTGGCAAGTACGGCTGTAATCGACATCAAATAGCATCACATCCCTTCCGTTCCACGAACGCAAAAAAGCACCGTCCATCCATCGCTATACAGCCAATGGTGAACGGTGCTTCCGTTACGTTCTATATTTTTACAGGTATGTTATCATAGATATGAGCTACAGGCAACTTTTTTCTGAACCACAGCTAACGAAAGGAGGACTCCGCTTGTCCAGACATTTACGGCTGATCGCCGTTATAGCAGCTCTGTCAGGCTGCCTGCTGCTGCTTAGCGCCTGCGCGAGGGGAGCAGCACATGTGACGGTCAATCGGGACAACAGCACTGATCTCGAGGCCTTTGTCAGCATCAGTGACCAGGCTCTGCAGACCTTGAATTTCCCAGACGCGCTGAGCATCATCACCAGGTTGCTGGAGCCTTACGAGATCGAGGTGAAGGAACTGCAGGAGGCAGGAAGACAAGGACTTGAATTCAGACGACATTTTGCAACTGAGCAACGTACGGATAGCACGACTACCACAGGAGCCGAGCCTTTACCACCAGGTCTGTCTTTTACACGTCTGGAGACGGGCCACCTGTTCACGACCGAATATGACATACAGGCTCAAGCGGATCTGATGAAGTTCATTAGTGGCGGGGGCCTGGAATCATGGACCCAGCGTATCCAGAGCATGAATTTCCTGACCAAGCGACTGCTCGACAATCAGCTCGATCTGTCCTTTAGCCTGACTCTTCCTATTAAGCCACTGACCCATAATGCAGATCATGTATCCCCGGACGGCAAGACGCTTACTTGGGATATATCCCTGCTCCAGCCCAATACGGTAAATGTGGTCGTCAAGGCCCCCAATATCCAGCGTATAGCATGGACAGCAGGCCTTGGCATCGTTCTATTGGCCTTGGTATTCTGGCTGCTACGCAGACGTCTTACAAAAAACGCTTCCTGATCTCCGGCGCGGGCATCTGGCAATAATCGTCCTTGGCTTTGCCGAACCAGCGATACCGATTGCGGGCAAAATACCGATACATTGCATCCCGTAGCGGCCCAGGAATCAGAATGAAGACATACATCATTGCAAGGGGCGAGCGAAGTCTTCTAGCTATTCTAAGCGCTGCTGTAGAGCGAGTGTAATAGCGTGCTTGTTCGATAAGGACAAGTGTATCAAGGGCCTGAGCTGATATTCCTCCAGCCTGCAGCAGCTGCTCACCACGTTCAGATTGCAGAGAAGCGAATTTGAAGTATCCCTTTGGGTCCCGTGCAATGATGAACCGCGTTGCCCCCTGGCAAAAATGACATATTCCATCAATGAGCACGATAGCGGATGAAGCAGATAACTGTACAAGCTCCTGCTCCTCCGCCGATGTAGGCACCTCAGGCGAGGTTTTTGTCATGGGAATCCCTCCTTTTGCACCAGACTGTTATGGAATAATCCACACACAAATTATAGTACAAAAAAACACCGTAATCCTCATCACGGCGTCTTGATGGGCAATCCTCACACACATCGTAAGATGTCTGAAATGCGAATTGCTTCATACATTCTATAGTTCTCTCGCGCGCACTCCTGCTTATTCGGCAGCAGCCTTCTCAAGCCAGTTATGATCGTGCAGTTGCTGTCCCAGTTCTCCCTTGAACTGATCCATGCATTTGCAAATGAAATCCTTCCGGCAGACAGGACAAGGTGTTCTTAGCAAACGGCTGATGTTAGTCATTGTCCATTCCGGATGACGCTGATAGAAGACACGACATTCAGTTCCGTCTTCGAGGTACATCATAAATTCATAGAGCCCTTCGTTCTCGTTACTGCTGGCTTTTGTAAAGTTGACAATATTCGGTCTGTAAGAAGACATAACATCACCTGTGTTCTCAAATTTGTTCAGCAAAAACCTGAATCACCTAAGTCATATTAAAGAATTTTCACTTTGATGTCAAATACAAACGACGACAAAAGGGCTGACAGATAGCCCTGCCAGCCCTTGATTATGCACAGATCACTCCAATATTACATGTGCAATTGCATCTATATGATTGACCACTGCTAGGAGAGATAACGAATTATGATGTATAATTCCGACCCAGGCCAAGCTCCGTCAAAAGCTGGCGGTAGGCGATTGAAGTACGGTCTGCTGGAATGTGTGCCTCCGCATGAAGATCCAGCGGCAGATCCTCCGGTGTCTGGGATTCCACCATTTCCCTGTCCTCATCAAATACCTGCAAATTGAAACGGATCGTGTCCTCGATCGGGGCCTCTTTATCAAAATTACGGGCGATAGGGCAAAACAATCGGGTGTACCTCGCAGACACCGGGGATGCGCAATTCAGAATCCTCAGTCTTCCTTCCTCAGGAAAATAGACGGTGAGCGAAGCAGCAAATGGCGGAAAGACCCGAAATTCCCTTAACCACTGGAAGCCCTCTGGCGCTGCATTCATCTGCCCTTTTCCATAGTTGCTCACCGTACTCCAATATTCGGCAATCAGTTCGTTACCATCGCGCTTGACCGTGTACTGCGGCACCTCGGTATTATTACGATCACCAAAGGTCTCGGTGTGTACATATGCAAAATGGGATACGTCCAGGAATCCCTCCATTTGCCGCCCCGCCGAGCCCGCAATGTCGAATGGCGGAGGCAGAATCTGAATATAATCGGGATCATCCCACGCCGGAAAATCAGGAATTAATTCCTCTCCGCCGCCTCCGAGCGTAGTCCAGACCAGACCATAGCGTTCCACCGAAGGGTAGACGATCAGCTTCAGCTTCGGAGAGATTTTAGCAGCAGGATGGGCAGGAACCGCCGTACATTTCCCTTCACAATTATATCGAAAGCCGTGATACGGACACACAATCTCTCCATTTTGCATCCAGCCCTTGCTGAGCGGTGCTCCTCGATGGAAGCACAGATCTCTCGCCACCACCACTTTGTCACCACTGCGGTATAAGACCAGCTTCATGTCTAGCAGCTTGGCAGCGAGCGGCTGATCAGTTACCTCACTTGCATGAGCTACCGGGTACCAATATGGAGACAGCACCCTCCAATCCTCCGCGGAAAACGTACAATCACGAGGAAGCTCAGGAGCAGAGGACGTCCGGGCAACAGACAATGAATTAGGATTACTACTCATAAACACACCTTCTTTGGTCGAATTTACACAAAGGCCTCTATTTTATGGCGGGCTCTGCTTTCGTAAAAACATGGACGCTCTTCATCAGAATGTGAATTAAACTCACTTGATAATCATCAATTAACACTTAATATGTATACAATTTCAATAGTGGACATCCTATTTTTGTATGAACTCACAAAAAGACAAGTTTATTTTCCATATGATGATAAACGGATATCATTTTATGTAAGCATTGCTTCTTTAGTTGCTTGCTACTTCTCTACTTTTATATAAATGTGATGTCCTACTTTATGCGTATGCAGCACGATAGACACACAAAAAAAGCGTAGACCAGAGCTGTTGCCCCGGCCTACGCTTTCTTGAATCCGAGCTTTAGACCACTTCCAGTTCAACCTCAATGTTCCCGCGAGTCGCCTTGGAATATGGACAGAATGCATGTGCATCCCTCGCCAGCTTCTCTGCCTGCTCCCGTTCTATACCTGGAAGCTTGACCTCCAGTCGTACAGCGAGACGGAAGCCTCCGTCGGCTGGATCTTTCCCTATAGACACATGGCTCGTAACCTCAGAGTTCTCCAGCTTGACCCCCGCTTTTCTGGCCACATTGGCCAAAGCACTCTCATAGCAAGCTCCGTGCCCTGCTGCGAAAAGCTGCTCAGGATTCGTACCGTTGCCTCCGCCTCCACCCAATTCCTTAGGCATACTCAGATCGTGCTTCAACACACCATCGGAAGAAGCGACATGTCCAGTCCGACCACCGTGTACCATTGCTGTTGCTGTATATAATGCGTCCATTCCAATCTCTCCTTTAGCCTAGATAGTGTAGTAATGCAGGTAGGTTGCCCTCTCTATATTTCCTTTAAACTTCTCACCATAAATGAAACGTCTATCACAACGTTGCCTCAAGTCTTCGTTAATACGCCCCATTTGCCTCCAGACACAAAAGTTGCACTAGACAAAAATATTTGAAAGAGTACAATGTAAGGAGATGAAACTGATGAAAATCAATTGACTTTGTACAATACATGAGGTGATAGAAATGGGACAACACGTAGAACAACCACCGGTTCAGACCGCTTCTCTCGCGGAAATGAACTCCTCTTTGTCCGTCCCGCGCCATGCATCGAGGCTGAAAAAATTTCTCGCCTTCGCAGGCCCGGGCTATCTGGTAGCTGTCGGCTATATGGACCCAGGCAACTGGGCAACCGATATTGCTGGCGGTTCGCAATTCGGCTATAGTCTGCTATCTGTGATCTTAATCTCCAATCTGATGGCGATCCTGCTGCAGAGCCTATCCGGAAAATTAGGAATTGCTACAGGCCGAGATCTGGCACAGGCTTGCCGGGAGCATTATAGCCGCCCGATTGTCATGCTGCTGTGGATCATGTGTGAATTAGCCATCGCTGCCATGGATCTGGCAGAAGTCATTGGCTCAGCTATTGCACTCAAGCTGCTGCTTGGTATCCCGATTCTATACGGAGTCATCATTACCGCCTTCGACGTCATGCTTATTTTGTTGCTCCAGAACAAAGGCTTCCGTTCTCTTGAAATTCTGGTCATTGTGTTGATGGCTACCATTGCCGCGTGCTTCGGAATTGATCTGTTCCTGTCACAGCCTGCTTGGGGTGGAGTGCTAAGTGGATTCATCCCGAACACAGACATTTTGACTCATTCAGGCATGCTCTATATCGCCATCGGGATCATGGGGGCTACGGTTATGCCGCACAATCTGTATCTGCATTCCTCTATCGTGCAGACACGCAATTATGAGCGCTCCAGTGCCGGCAAACGAGAAGCGATTCGATATGCAACACTCGATTCCACGATTGCCCTTACCTTTGCACTATTCATTAATGCAGCGATACTGATTGTCTCGGCAGCTGTCTTCCATGCCAAAGGGATGACGAGTGTTGCGGAGATTAGCGACGCTTATTATCTACTCACTCCTCTGCTAGGAACGACCATGGCAAGTATCCTATTCGGTGTTGCACTGCTGGCATCTGGACAGAACTCCACGGTTACTGGTACTTTAGCTGGACAGATTGTCATGGAAGGGTTTCTGAATCTGCGTCTTCCTCCATGGTTCCGCCGCTTGGTGACACGATTGATTGCCATCATTCCTGCCGTCATCGTCACTGCGATCTCAGGCGAGCGAGGCACCGAGGAGCTACTCGTGCTTAGTCAGGTCGTGCTGTCCTTGCAGTTGCCCTTTGCGATCATCCCACTGATTCGCTTCACCAGTGATCGTAGCAAGATGGGCGAATTCGTGAATAGACGCTGGGAGAATATATTAGCCTGGATGATTGCGGCCATCATTATCACCCTGAATGTCATTCTCGTCTATCAGGTGTTCGCTGGCTAAATAGCTGAGGATCCTTAGGGGGTATGGGAAAGCTTGCTAAAGATTTATCATGAATTTATGATAGTAACTGAGGAAATTCCACACTGAGAGGAGATTACGATGCGTATTTATGAATATACTGCCACTTCATTAAAAGGAGAGACCGTGGATCTATCCCGGTACCGGGGCAAGGTACTCCTGATTGTCAATACAGCCAGCAAATGCGGCTTCACACCCCAATTTCAAGGATTACAGGAGCTCTACAACGAGCTTCATGAGCAAGGTCTGGAGGTTCTGGGATTCCCGAGTAATCAATTCGCCAATCAAGAGCCGGGGTCAAGCGATGACATACAGGAGTTTTGTCAGATTAACTATGGAGTCACATTCCCTATGTTTGAGAAAATCAAAGTGAACGGCGATGGAGCTCATCCCCTCTTCAAGCACCTGGCATCAGCGGCTCCTGGTCTACTCGGCTCCAAGGCAGTCAAATGGAACTTCACCAAATTTCTGGTCAGTCGCGACGGGAATGTCATCAAGCGATTTGCGCCAAATACTCCACCAGCTGACATCATACCCGATATCCGGCAGCTACTAGAACAATAGGTCCGACGTGATCGTCACTATTCCTCGATATGAGAGTCTTCCTTCAAGGCAAAAAAAGAACCCTTGTTCAATGAACAAGGGTTCTTACTTCTGTTGTTAAATCAGGATGCGGTCGAGAGGACTCGAACCTCCACGGGCATACGCCCACTACCCCCTCAAGATAGCGTGTCTGCCATTCCACCACGACCGCATGTATTATTTAATGGCAACAGATTTATTATACTCCTTATTTATGAGTTTGTAAACCTCTAATTCATAATTCAATCATCAATTTACATAAATCCAGCAAGTGAAATGTTTGATCTATGCAACGTCGAATCACAAATGTTACCTTTATGTAATTTGCATGTTATAGAACATAACTTAAAAGGTAGATAAATCACTAAAATATGGCTTTTTATATTGACAAACTCTTTATATCTATGTAAAAATAAACTCCATAAAGCAAAGGAAGCAATGAAATCTTCACTTAAATGATAGAATACATCACACGAAAATATAAGTATTGAAAACTTTACTATATAAACAGAGAGTAACATGGATAGCGAGTTGTCAGGTAAATCAAACCTAAGGAGGGAGCCCCCATGAGCAAGAGTAGTCGATTGCTTGATTATGCTCATCTGTTAAACCCTACAACCCCAGCATGCGGCCACTCACAAGCCTATATTCTGTATGCCAGGGTCGCTTCAGGACAGATCAAGACGCTTGAAGAAGTACATGAGTATATGCGGGATCACCTCCTATGTAATCTGGTGAGAACAGATGGGATGGCCATCAAGGGGATCTACACCGCCACCGCACAGCAGGATGGCTGGAAGATTGCGCTGATCGACAAGATGCTCTACTCTCAGCAAAGCGACCACGCCAAGGATGCCAATGCATTATCCTCCTCCAAGCTGATCAAGCTTGCCAAGGCACTATATCCTTGGATCCAATTCGAGGAGTTTGAAGCCTGTCTACATCGTTATAAAGCCGCTGGAACACTTGCCACAGTCCACGCATGGATTAATTTCCAGCTAGAGGTTGATCAGAACGAAGCTGTTACTGGCTATCTGGATGCTGCTGTGAGCTCCTGTATATTTAATGCCGCCAGACGTCTGAACATCGCACCGGACAAGACGCGAGCCACAGCTCGGCAGATGCTGGAGGAGGTTGAATCGGAGTGGAATATCATCAAAGACCTGGACCCTGCTGAATTCCAGCGTCCTGTAGTACCCCATTCCATCTCCACAGCGCACATGCTGCTGCCTATACGGCAGAACGCTCACATGCAGACGAGCTAAAGTAAGCAACATCTACAATGTCGCCCCGGAAAGACCAAATACATCCCCTCATCCCAAAGAACTCCTACCGCTCTTCTCCCCTGCGGCAGGAGTTCTTATCTTTGTATTCCTTTTCATCCAAGGACTTAATAACGTCACCAAAAGTACCTTATCAAAGTAATTTAAGATTGTAAGAACACTTAAACAAGTGTATAATGACGTAAAAGGTTAAATCATGCCTGTTTTACCATGAATTATAGTATAGCGTTCGATCTTGGAAAATCATAAGGGGCGAATCTTCATGAATAATCGAAAACCTGTCACTGCCCTGGGATGGGCTATTAAGCGTAGACTTGCGGAGCTACAGCTTGATCAACAAAGCTTTTGCAAGCAATACGGAATACCTCCCTCCCGCCTGTCCAATCTGATTCACGGCACAAGAAAAGCGAACCGATATAGGCAGCAGGTTATCGAAATACTAGGCATACATATGTTAGACCAAGACTAAGGGTCATGTCTCGCAACTACAGGTAGGGGAGTGTGAACGATATTGGTCAGAACCAAGGCATTGTCTCTGGAGGATGCCATTCATTCCTTGCGTAGTCAAGTGGTGGCCACTGATAAGCAAGGGATTATTCACGCTGCAAATCAAGCCTGGATCATTGCCGGAATGCACAACGGCAGACCTGCAAATTTTGATTGGGCGGGCCAGGACTACTTCCAGTATCTACACTGGCAGCACAAGGGTGATGATCTGCTACTTCGCAAAGGCTTTCATGACGTCAGTCAAGGAGATCTCCACTTCCACAGACAGGAATACTTTCGCAGACACTGCGCAGGGAATGATTGGTTCCTGCTTGAAATAACCCCATTCATTGAGCCACATTCCCTGAAGATCAGCGGACTTGTCATTTCCCATACGAATATTACAGACTATAAAAACAGAGAATGCTGGTTGGTAGAGGCCTTAACTGCTATGAGTAGCCATCAGCATGTTCAGGACATGCTGCCTGTCTGCGCTGTGTGCAAATCCATCAAGGACGAAGCTAATCATTGGCTCTCTCTTGAGGATTACCTGTTTAAGCATACTCATGTCGACTGCACACATGACATTTGCCCGAATTGCATTCGCCGACTATATCCCGGTTACTCCTCCATCCTTGATCATCCTTAAAAGATAACCGTCATACAATTAGACAATAACAAAAGCCAGAATGGGGCCTTCAGCTCTCATTCTGGCTTTTGTATATTGGTCATCCATTTTATTCATTGGATTTTTGTGAGGACTGAGTATCTTCAACAGTACGTTCTTCGACTTCCTCGTCTTCCATAGTACTCGCCTGCTGAAGCTTTCCTTTACGAAATCTTGTAAACTCTATGTATTCTTTGATAAAGTCCTTCTCCGCTTCAGCTAACTCGTTATCTTGGCAATTCAATTGCCCCATGATGTCAAAAAAATAAGCTTCCCGCTGCTCTTTAATTAAATCTCTGCCCATATCCCGTCCCATCATCAGCCAATCCAAAGAGACACCAAAAAAGGTGGCAATCTCAATGAGCTTACTTGCGCTTGGCTTAGTCTTGCCACGCTTCCAGTCACCAAAATTGCCAGTACTAATATTAAGCTCTGCACAAAACGCTTTCTTGGTTAGTCCCCGCTCTGCGATGAGCGCTTCAATTCTCTGATAGATCGATTGCATATTCAACCGCCTTCCACCCGAACTTGAGTTACATTACCAGAATGCAAATACTGAGATATTTTAATATATTATACCACAATATGCACACAAGGCGGTTCTTTCCTGAACGGCACCCGCTCCATTCGGATAGAATCGCCTAGCAGAAGATCAGAAGCACATATCCAATATGACTATGACTCTAAAAGGGAACGTTGTCCACCTTCATCAAAATAGACTTGATTTGGTTCAGCGATTCATTAAGCTGGGCCAAATCCTCTTCCTCCAGTACAGTTAGCCTCTTCTGCACCGTCTCAATCATGGAATCTCTGATCTCTAAGCAGAGCTCATCTCCACTCGGGGTAATCGACACATCAATGACACGCCGATCAGACTCGCTTTGAATTCGCTCAACAAGTCCATATTCCACTAATTTATCAATCAGAGGAGTCATATTGGGCCTAGACACATGCAAATGCTTGGATAAATCCGATACTGTGGACCTCCGAATCTCCCATAGTATGAATAGTACCTGGACATTCGAAGAAGTCAGCGGATAACGAAGATTATTGGCCACTAGCTTCGGGGCAATGATCTTCTTTCCGATTAAGGGTAGAATCCCCAGCAGATTCTCTGATATATTCACCAATATGGGCTCATTCATATCATACACCGCCATTCCCTGATATAAAGCAGCACATAGACGCACTATATGCACTCTCGATCCTTAGATACTCAAAAACTCATATCTTCCATTGTACACTAAAGCAGATTTTTTCATAAGTGGCGTGTTATTTGTCATCATGATCGGAAGTCCACAGCAAGTGTAAAATAACAAAAGAGCCTCTTCGAAGGAAGAGACTCTTGGTCGATTCAGATGCGGTCGAGAGGACTCGAACCTCCACGGGCGTACGCCCACTACCCCCTCAAGATAGCGTGTCTGCCATTCCACCACGACCGCGCAGACAATTCATGGTGAGCCATGAAGGACTCGAACCTTCGACACCCTGATTAAAAGTCAGGTGCTCTACCAACTGAGCTAATGGCTCTTACTAATATGATGTATTCCTAACGTAGCCTATGCTCCGACGAACCTTAGGGGTTCTCATCTTTCAAGCGGCTATGGAATAGCCTTATGACCCGTAGGGGATGCGCCTCACAATGTGAGCCGACTGCGAAGTATTCCTACCGAAGCCTACGCTCCGACGAACCTTAGGGGTTCTCATCTTTCAAGCGGCTATGGAATAGCCTTATGACCCGTAGGGGATTCGAACCCCTGTTACCTCCGTGAAAGGGAGGTGTCTTAACCCCTTGACCAACGGGCCTTGATAAACAATGTCCTTGTGACAACAAAAATGAGTATATCAAAATCAAGGACCGTTGGCAAGATTAAATTTTAATATATTTGACTAGCCTTTCACTGCGCCCGCTGTCATCCCATCAATGAAGTATTTCTGGAAAGCAACGAATAAAATAAAGATCGGAATAATGGAGAAAAACGATCCTACAATAAGCAAATCATAGTTGTTACCGTAGGGTGTCAGCAAGGTCTTGAGTCCGATTGGCAATGTATATTTGCGCTCGTCACTAAGTACCATGAATGGCCACAGGAAATTGTTCCAGCTATTCATCCCGTTAAGAATGGCCATAGCTGCAAAAGAAGGCTTCATGATGGGCAGAATCAGACGCATATAGATTCCATACTCCGACGCCCCATCAACACGCCCGGCTGCGATAATCTCCTTGGGAATGCCGCTAAGGTACTGTCTAAAGAAGAAAATAGTCGCTGCACTAGCGATACCAGGCAGTACAATCGCCGAGTAGCTATTCATCATCCCCAGATTATGAATGAGCGTGTATAACGGCAGTAGCAGAATTTCGAAAGGTACCATCATAATGAGCAGCACACAGATGAACAGAAAGTTCTTGCCCTTGAATTCATAAGCCGCGAACCCGTAAGCAACAGTCGCACTAATAAACAGCGTCAATGCGACCTGTACCACCGTAAGCAGGATCGAATTGAAGAACCACGTAAAGTAAGCATGATCGCCTGTGAACAGATACATATAGTTGTTGAAGCTCATTACAGACGTATCAAAGCTTAGATTCAATCCATAACGAATCAGCTCCTGACCAGGCTTGAAGGAAGCAAGGGCGATCGCATAGAACGGGAGTAGGATCAACGCGCATAGTATAGAAAAGATCACAACAAGACTGATTTTAAGAAGCAGCTCTTTTCTCTTCACCTGTGCATCCTGCCGCAGACCGGAATAAGACTGAACAACCACATCCTTCTTCATGCTTAATCCTCCTTCTTGAACAAGCCGGAAAAGGCCAGCTGCGTCAGATTAATAATCATCGTAACCGCCAGCAGCACAATCCCTACAGCCGCTGCGTAGCCGAGATTATTTTTCTCAATTCCTTGTCGGTACAGGTAACCAACAATCGTAAGTCCGATGTTCTTCGGCGAATTGTTCCCGTTCCAGAGCATCATGCTCTCAATGAACATCGCAAGGCCCGCATAAATACTGATGGTCACAACATAGATCGTCGTCGGCTTCAGCAGAGGCACAGTAATCATGCGAAATTTCTGAAATGCAGAGGCTCCGTCAATCGAAGCAGCCTCATAGTATTCATCTGGAATATTCTTGAGTCCCGACAGGAAATACAGCATGTTGACCCCAGTCCAACGCCATGTCGCGAGTGCAAGCAAGGCAATGAACCCCGTAACCTGCCCTTTCAGGAACTTGACTGGATCAATACCGAACCAGCCGAGCACACTGTTCATCAGCGAGCCATCCATTTCTCCGAAAATCAATCGGAAGATGGTACCCGCCACCACGACAGAGGTCAACGCCGGGAAGAAGAAGGATGACTTGAAGAATTCTCTCCCCCACATCATCCGATTATTGATTAACACGGCGAAGAGCATCGGGAAAGGAATCAGAATCGCTAGCGTCAGGATCATGTACATCGTGCTGTTCAGTACAGCTTTCAAGAAGACCCCATCACTCAGAAGCCGAGTGTAGTTGTCTACGCCAACCCAGTTCGCCTCCTGCCCCAAAGAAATTTTCTGGAAGCTCATCTCGAAGGAGTTCAGTAACGGATATACCCAGAAGACGGCGAATACGATAACAAAAGGCAGAACAAATACGTATGGAGCAACCTTTTGCGAGTACAGGAAATTTTTGATCATCTCTCTTACTCCCTTCCTCAAAATAGAGCCGCTCTATACAGAGCAGCTCACTCCTATCTCTACAACAAATTTACATCCGAAATTCGACTCTCTAGGCTATTTAAGCTCCTGCTCTATTTGCTGCTGGGCGTCGTTGAGCGCCTCCGTAATATCCCGACCGTCTTCAAAAATCTCATTTAATGTCACCGTACATAGCACATTGTTGATCGTCGGATTGGCCGAGGTGGACTTGATCAGTTGGATCTCATCCTTGATCTCGTTCAGTACATCGAATGGATTATTCACGAAATATTTCACGAATTGATTTTCCGGGTTGTGCGTGATGTCCTTCATGGACCATACATCCAGGTTCACCGGGTCAAAGCCCAAGGTGTTCCAGATTTCAATATTAGCATCCTCAGATAGCTTGGCGAATGCTACGAACTCCTTGGCCAGCTGCACATCCTTAGCCGTATTGGTAACTACAGTACCAGTGCCGCCACCTCCGAGTGATCTTGGCATGCCCTCTTCCATGACTGGCAGAGGAGCAATCGCGATCTTCCCAGCCAAATCAGGCATATAGTTCGTATATCTGGACATTTGCCATAGTGGCATAAACGCAGTAGCATAGTTCCCTGAATTGAATTCGCCATAGGCTTCCTCTGTATCCGGCTGCCCTCCAGCTATGGTGGCAATCACGTTATTGTCCTGAAGATCTTTTAGCACGCTCAGGCCCTTGATCATTTCTGGCGTATTCACCTGAGGCTGTCCGTCTGCATCCGTAAAGTCTGTATCCTGCTGCGCCAGCATAATCCCAGACTGCCAGGTAGCGCTCGTATCAGCGGTCCCCATATATTTGCCTGTCTTCTCATAGACCTGAATGCCGGCTTTCTTGAAGTCATCCCAGGTCACGATCTTGGTATAATCTACCCCGGCTTCCTCAAGAATCTCTGTATTGTAGAATGCTACTGTTGCACCGACATGTGTAGGTGCGCCGTAGTTCTTGCCATCCTTTGAATAAATATTGATGCGAGACTCGACGATGGTATCCCGATAGGGATCAATAACATCATTCAACGGCTCCAGATGTGGTGTGCCAGCGAGAAAATCAGGGAATTTTCCCAGTTCAATATCTGAAATATCCGGGGCGCCCGTTCCCGTCTGCAGAGCTATGGACAGCTTGTTATGCATGTCATCGTAAGGCATTACAGTTACATTGAGCTTAATCTGCCGATCCGGATTGGCCTCATTCCATTTGCCCAGCATTTTCTCAAAGTGCTGACCATGTAGCTCCACAAAGGTCCAATAAGACAGCTCTGTAGCATTCTCTCCTGCACCAGCATCCAATACGGAGCTTGTTCCGCTGCTGGAGCTTCCTCCAGAATTGCCACAGCCCCACACCATAAGCAATAAAGATACAACCGTTAACATTACAAACCATTTTTTCTTCATGCTCGACCCTCCCATTTGTCCTTACCGGGTGTAATGAAGTACCACTAAACAGCTCGTTTTGGAAAAAAATATATTGTATCCGCTTCCAAAAACAAGATAACATACAAGTTAAGCAGTTGTAAACAAATAAATATAAAACATTTCATGTTTTTATAAACTTAACTCCACTTTTTTCTTATTTTTGGGTATAATGTTGATTCCACAAGCTTTGAACATTACTTAACTTCAATTTTATATAAAATAAAATTTATGATTTATGTTGGAATTGTGAATAAAGAAGTTGGTTTCCTATCATTTAAGGAGGTGAAATTGTCCTTTTTTCCATTTTTACTTTATAATGTTCTAAAATAAATCCCATTCTGGAACGGAGCTGCTAATCCATGATTTATATAAAAAATCTGATGAGTGGACTTGAAGTCTTCAAGGCACTCAGCTCGGAAATAAGAATTCAAATACTGGAGCTACTGGCATCGAACCAGGAGCTGAATCTGAACGAGATTGCGAAGCGGTTGAATCTGAGCAACGGGGCTATAACGATGCACATCAAAAAGCTGGAGGAGAGCGGTCTGATCGAGATTCACAGTTCCGTCGGCAAGCATGGCATTCAGAAGGTATGCTACTTGAACAAAGATAAGCTCATGGTGGATTTTCGTAGCAAGGAGGCGGATAATCTCTATGAGGTTGAAATTCACGTAGGACATTACAGTAATTACCAAGCTTCCCCTACCTGTGGACTTGCCACCAAGGATAGCATCATCGGGGACTTCGATGATCCACGATATTTTGCAGACCCACAGCGTATTCACTCCGGTATTATCTGGATGGCTGAGGGCTTTCTGGAATATCGTATCCCGAATTATCTCAAGGCGAACCAGAGCTTTCGAGAGATTCAATTCTCGCTGGAGCTCGGAAGTGAGGCGCCTGGTCATGCAGATAATTATCCATCCGATATCCAATTCTCCGTCAATGGGACTGAGATTGGTTACTGGACCAGCCCTGGTGATTTTGGTGATGTGCGCGGGACGTTCAATCCGGATTGGTGGCCCCCCCATCTGAATCAGTATGGCATGCTGAAGCTCATTCGGATCAATAAGGATGGGAGCTTCATTGATGGCTGCCGTATCTCGGATATCACACTGAATGATATTGCACTGGATTACAAGAGCGAGCTCACCTTTCGCATCGCTGTAGGCGATAAGTCGATGAACAAACGGGGTCTTACGATCTTCGGGAAAAATTTCGGGAATTACAATCAAGACCTACTTGCCCGGGTACTGTATGATGTGCATGAGATTGAGGATGCTCCCGCTCTAGGGGAATAGCTCACGATGAACTGTCACATCAGCTATCACCGTATCTATTCAACCCCACAACCAGACATGGTTATAAAAAAAACACGCTAAATGCCTAGTAGCATTAGCGTGTTTCTTTTTGCTTAATCAACGGAGAGAGAGGGATACTCTCACTTCGCTCGAGACTGCGATGTAATCCTAACGAAGCTTATGCTCCGACGAACCCGTATGGGTTCTCATCCCTAAAGGACGTCTATTCAACGGAGAGAGAGGGATTCGAACCCTCGCACCACTTACGCAGTCTAACCCCTTAGCAGAGGGTCCCCTTGAGCCACTTGGGTATCTCTCCATGGCTCCCCGAACAGGACTCGAACCTGTGACAACTCGATTAACAGTCGAGTGCTCTACCAACTGAGCTATCAGGGAATGAAAAAGTATGGACATGTATAAATTTATCATGAATTGCAGACCGAGTCAAGATAACCAATCTTGCTCAGCAGGATCATCCAAGACGACACATACACGGAATATAAGTTGTCATACCTGATGTTTATCATCATTTTTCATTTTATCATCATTTTTCATTTTGAATTGTACCCAGACCCATTGCCTAGGTTACGACGATAAGTACACATGGTAATCTCAACTTGGCGCTCTTCAGTTTTTTTACGGTTGCTTCCCGAAACCCGCCTACATTGTTAATTCAGTGGGGTCAGGAGTAGGTGAGCGTATAGGTACCGTAAAAGATACATTAACCAATATTCGTGAGACTGGTGAATTCGTCATCAACGTGGGTTCCGGCCCGATAAGCGATGCGTTGAAACGTTCATGCCTGGAGACCACTCGCAAGCTTGGCTGGTGATTTTGCTGTATTAGGCCCCCGATTTGATTAAATTCAGCTTTACCCTGTCTGGTTCATCCACATGGAGCCGTAATACAAAATTAGCACTCGAATGCGCACAAATCACGCCATGAGCTTCCTCTACAATATCTACAAATGGATTGGAGCTCTCGGAATACATGACCCAGGTGAGCTGTCCATCTGGCTGCAAATAAGCAACAAATCCCTCAGAGCCGTGGCTCCCCTCGCCCACACAGCCATACCCCCCGATGGATAAATGGATCCTCTTCGTCATCGTGATGTAGGTAATCTCATCTGGATTACTCTCATGGAATTGTGACAAATCGAACCACTCGCCCTTCTCCAGGCGTGGATGTGGATAGGATTCGATATTCATGGCAAGCGATCTGCCATCGGCCCAATAGAGGCCATTCTTAATAGGGAGCTGCTTTTCCGCCCATAGGGCTACAATACAAGGCTTCATCATTTCTCCTTCACTGTATCCATATGAACAATTCATAACGACTTCTCTCTTCATTGTAAGATAGGCAGCAAGATATAGGTAATAAGCAAGCCCATAAGGAAAGCGATCAATACGCTTAACCATTTGGGTCGCCTCTCTAAGTTCACTTCTGCAACTCCAGCAAGACACACCAGAGCGAACACCGCAATCTTCCAGTTCGTATTCAAATAAGGGTTAATTCCCCCCAGTACAAAAGCTACAAGACGCAAAATGCTACCCCAGAGTAAAGAAAATCGACCACGCATAGCTCCGCCTCCTTTCCCAGTCATATGCCATCATTCACAACGACCACCATCACATCTCATTAATATATTACCTTATTTATCCACAAAGGAAATGCATTTTTATAGGATCGCACGACAAAGAGCCCCTCCATATAGGAAAGGCTCTTAATTACGAAGGAAGCTTATATGGTCGACATCTTACTCTTACGAGCCCGAAAGCTCATACAACTGAAGCCTCCCGCTGCACTTGCCGCATTGATAACGTCTGGGGTCCATTCTCTTCTTCCGCATATACGAATGACCACAGGCAGTACACTGCAGCTTGTACCGAAATGGTCGTGCTTGTCGTGATTTAGAGCGGGCATCGTTGGCAGGCAACGTCTGGCAATAGCGGCTCCCCCCCACCTGGGCCAGCAATGTCTTGAAATCAGCGTCTCGATGCTTGTAGCCCATTCCGCGCAGATGCAGATGATAGTGACAGAGCTCATGCTTGATAATACTCTCCACTTCATCCCGGCCGAATGCAGCCAATTGGTGAGGATTAATCTCGATATTGTGACTCTTCAGAAAATACCTTCCACCTGTCGAAGACAGACGAGTATTGAAGCGCGCTTGGTGCCTGAAGGGTACGCCAAACGAGCTGAGTGAAATGCTCTCGATCCATTCCTGCAGCTCCTCATCACGCATCTGTGCACGCTGCGGTGCTGCTGATTCCCTATCCATGTTCGCTCCCTCCCCAGGACACTCCCCATCGAAACAACATTTTTGCGGAACACATTGGGCGGCTTCCCCATATGCTAGACATACACAGGTTCGCAAGAGGAGGAGAGACGCATGCCCCAATGGCTCAGCAACCAGCTAATGCGTGCTTTTCACAAGCGGGATCGTAAGCAGATTCAATTATTGAATGACTGCTGGTTCCATTACCGAAGCACTCAAAAGAAGACTCCGGCACCCTCCATGAAAGGCGCCCGGAATCCTTTGTCTTGATTCATACGGGACACGGCACTTCAGATGAGACCAGATTAAGCTTCTATGGGCTCATCTGCTGGTGCCTTCATCGTTAGCCCAACTCTGCCCTTCTTCAAATCCACATTCAGCACCCAGACAGTTACGTTATCGCCAACAGACACCACATCCATCGGATGCTTCACAAAGCCGCTACGTAGCTGGGAGATATGAACGAGTCCGTCGCTCTTGATCCCAATATCCACGAAGGCGCCGAAATCAATTACATTGCGTACGGTACCCTGTAGCTTCATTCCTGGCGTCAGGTCCTCGATCTTGAGGACGTCCTTGCGGAACACGGGGAGTGGCAGCTCGTCACGTGGATCACGACCAGGTCTCATCAAGCTGTCCAAAATATCCTTCATCGTAGGCACTCCGACCTCCAGCTTCGCAGCCCACTCTTCAGGCTGCAGTGCAGACAGAGCAGCCGTGCATTCCTTACTTCCTACTTCAGAGGTAGCCATTCCCAGCTCTTTGAACAGACGGTCTACAACCGAATAGGATTCCGGGTGAATCGGCGTCCGATCCAGCGCGTTCTCCCCACCAGGTACACGCATAAATCCAACACACTGCTCATAGGTTTTGGCTCCCAGCCGTGGAACCTTCTGCAGTTGACGGCGATTGTTGAACTTGCCGTTCTCTTCGCGGTACTTGACGATGTTTTTGGCAATAGTCGCATTAATGCCTGCTACATAGGATAAGAGCGAAGGAGAAGCGGTATTCACGTCAACGCCTACATGGTTAACTGCCGACTCGACCACAGCCTTCAGGCTTTCTTCCAGATGCTTTTGTGACACATCGTGCTGGTATTGCCCCACCCCGATGGCTTTAGGATCGATCTTGACCAGCTCAGCAAGCGGGTCCTGAATCCGGCGGGCAATTGACGCTGCACTACGCTCTGCCACATCCAGATCGGGGAATTCCTCCTGCGCCAGCTTCGACGCCGAGTATACGCTCGCCCCTGCCTCGTTAACGATCAGATACGCCAAGCTGCTGTCACCGATCTCTGCAATGACCTCCGCTACGAATTGCTCCGTCTCACGGGAGGCCGTTCCGTTCCCGATCACAATGAGCTGAAGGTCATACTTCGCGATGAGCTCCTTGAACTTCTCCGCGGCCTCACGCTTCTTGTTGTTCGGTGGCGTCGGATAGGTCACAGCGACCTCCAGAAGCTTACCCGTATCGTCCACGGCTGCAAGCTTACAGCCTGTACGATAGGCAGGGTCTACACCAAGCACGCGCTGCCCCTTGATTGGAGCCTGCAATAACAGGCTGCGCAAATTACCCGAGAAGATGGAGATCGCCTGCGTCTCGCCCTTCTCCGTCATCTCTGCTCTGACCTCGCGTTCGATGGAAGGCGCGATCAGACGCTTGTAAGCATCCTCGATAATCGTGTGTAATAGCTCAGTGACCAGAGAATTACCTTTCACAACCTGTCCCGCAACATAACGGTGTACCGGTTCCGCTGCAACCTCCAGATTCACCTTCAGAATACCTTCACGCTCACCACGGTTAATCGCCAGAATTCGATGTGGTGGCATCTTCTTGGCCAGCTCACGATAGCTGTAATAGTTCTCGTAGACAGATTCTGCCTCAGCATCCTTCGCTTCCGATACAAGCATTCCGTGATCTAACGTATATCTGCGTACCCAGGTACGAATCGCTGCATCATCTGCGATATTCTCCGCCAATATATCAGACGCACCCTGAATCGCATCAGCTTCGGTCTCCACACCGCGCTCAGGATCAATATAACGGCCTGCCTCCTCCAGCAGACTGCCCTGCTTGGGCTGTGCCCAAATCCATGCGGACAATGGCTCCAGTCCACGCTCCTTGGCGACACTTGCACGTGTCTTCCGCTTTTGGCGATAAGGCCGGTACAGATCCTCCACTTCCTGCAGCTTCACCGCATTGACGATAGCCTTGGACAGCTCCTCCGTAAGCTTGCCCTGCTCCTCGATGATTCGCAGCACCTCAGTCTTACGATCCTCCAGATTGCGAAGGTATTGCACACGCTCCTCGACCTGACGAAGCTGATTCTCGTCCAACTCACCCGTCATTTCCTTACGATAGCGCGCAATGAAAGGAATCGTGTTACCTTCCTCCAGCAAAGCTACGGTAGTTCGTACCTGCTTAAGGGACAGGGACAATTCCTGCGATACTTGCTTGATAATGCGCTCTGCCCGCTGCTTTTGCTCTATGTTTTGCTGCTCTTGCTCCTCTGTATTGGACATACGTCTTACTCCTCCTTGGACCCGTCACGCCTGCTGGCTACCATAATTTAAAGGCTGGTACACCAGCTAGGACGTTCACATTTATACACGTTCCTTATTATCACAAAAATCATGACAAAGCGCCAGTGCCGCATACTTGACGCAAAAGAAGCCGCATTGCTGCGGCTACCACGCTGCACATGACTGGCCCAATTGTGGCGCCACGCATCATGTGTGATATCAAGATTTGCTGCATGTGCGCTCGCAGCTTGAACAAATAATAAGGCCATGAAGTTCGGACACCTCATGGCCTCTTCAAGACTGCATCTTGCCTGTTGTCTAGAAATCAATCAAGCCCAGACTGATCTGTAGAGAATCGCTTACTTTGCGCATCGTCTCTTCATCCAGATGGGTGATCTTATCGGTAAGCCTTTGCTTGTCGATCGTTCGAATCTGCTCCAGCAGAACAACTGAATCCCGATCGAAGCCGTGCGTCGCTGCATCAATTTCCACATGCGTTGGCAGCTTCGCTTTTTGAATCTGGGCGGTAATAGCCGCCACGATTACAGTAGGACTAAAACGGTTGCCAATATCATTCTGAATAATGAGAACCGGTCTTACGCCCCCTTGCTCCGAACCGACAACAGGTGAAAGATCCGCAAAAAATACGTCGCCGCGCTTCACGATCAATGTTCATTACACCCCGCTTACTGTGCGGCCCAGAGTGCTGTCTGCATCTTCCTCCGCGTGAAACGCCTCGGATGCCATGGTAAGATTAATCTTCGCCATCTCCATATACCCGCGCTGCATCGCTTCACGGATATAACGCTTCTTACGCTCGTTCAAATACAACTTCATGGCCTGTCTGATGAATTCACTGCGGTTGGAATTTTCCATAGCTACAATCCCGTCCACTTCCTGCAAAAGATGATCTGGAAGACTGATCATAATCCTTTTCGTGCTCTGCAAATTGGCCAACGTTACTTCCACCCCCACAAACCTTGTCGCCATTGTACCATTATAACGTTATTCCCGGTAATTTATACAAGAATAATATATGTGCTCCGTATATCAACTATGCTGTATCCCATTATAAACTACACGGACCGCCTACGTACAGTGCTTCTCGATCGGAAAAACGATAGGAAATCGTCTCTATACAACAATTTTACCGTCTAGATTTTATAATTCGAGATGCAAATGGCGAACTCCTGCTAGTTTATATGGTTTCTCTTGTCATTTCCTCGTTAAATATTACCAATCAACGAGAACCAGCTTTGTAACCTTCGCGTTATCGCGATAATGGTAGTATGACTTGTCGATTCATGGGGATGGAAATCAATTCAGACTACTCCTCACGAGAGGTCAGCAAGGGATTCGTAAGGGCAATCCTCACACCGTCTCGCAAATACGCGCGCGGCACTCTCGCCGCAAGCATGCAGACCACTTCATAGTGGATGGTACCCAGCTTGGAGGCCAGCTCGTCAGCACGGATGCAGCCGTCTGACTGCTGACCGATGAGAACAACCTCTTCGCCGGCATGAATTGGCTTGGCAGCATTCGCAAAATCCTGGAGAAGGACCATGCATTGGTCCATACAGATCGTTCCGACCACAGGCACACGACTTCCACGAACGAGGACCTCGGCTTTGCCAGTCAGCATACGCGAATATCCATCGGCATAGCCAATGGGCAACGTCCCTATACACTCCTCTTCCGTAGTAACATAACGGGTACCATAGCTGATTCCCCAGCCGGGGGGAAGGGTCTTGACATATACCAGCTCTGTCTTCAAGGTCAATACGGGCTTCAAGTACACCTGCTCATGATTCACCTCATCGGACGGATACAGCCCATACAGCGATATGCCGATCCGCACCATATTCGGCGAGAGTCCTGGCGTATCCAGTGCTGCTGCACTATTAGCCGTATGTATAATGGGAATGTTGATCCCTTGCTCTGATAGCGTCTCTGCCACACTCCAGAATCTGCGATATTGCTCCAATGTATATTCTTTTTCTTCTTCATCTGCACGTGCAAAATGGGTAAACAGCCCCTCCAGTTCAGCCTGCTCCGTCTCCAGCACACGATTAACGAAGGCTACAGCGTCCTCTCCCGGAAGCAGTCCCAGGCGTCCCATGCCGCTGTCAATCTTGATGTGGACCTTCAGCCTGCGCACATCGTCACTACGATCCAGTCGGGCTATAGCTTCCAGCACCTCTGGGGAGAATAGTGTGATGGTAATGTCATGCTCCCATGCTATCTGTACCCCATGCGGTCCTGTATAACCGAGCACCAGAATGGGAAGCGTGATCCCTGCATGACGCAGCTCCAGCGCTTCATCAAGAAACGCTACGCTGAGATAATCAGCCCCTATTCTCTCCAGCTCCCTGGATACTTCGACAGCTCCATGACCATAGGCATTTGCCTTTACACATGCAAGCACCTTCTGGGTCGACGGGAGCGCCTGCCGAAAGGCCATATAATTAGCTTCAATGTGATTCAAATTGATTTCGGCCCTGGTCGGTCTGTAATGTCCTTCCAATTCCTCACCTTCATTTCTGAGAGTCCTTCGCCAGCATTTGTCAGGAGCGCATTCACCTGTGCTTGGTCAGTAGTACCTGACAACATGCTCTGGTCAATAGAACTATGTTAATGTTCTGCGAACCGACTGTCAATGAAGCTGCGACCGGAAGGTTGATCGCCCTCTCACACCGTGCAAAAAAAACAATAAAAGACGGATATCGGCGGAGCAGAGGCTTGGCTCTGGACCGTCAATATCCGCCGTTATGATGTTATTTACCCGATTGATCCTGCATAGAAGCGGCAATCTTGGTCATCTCGCTGACTGGTAGGTCCGCGCTCGTAATTCTGAATTCGACGCCATCGTTCATCCAGGTCAAGGTCCGCTGCTGATCTCCAGTCAGCACACCCATCACTCCGAAGCCCATATCAATGAGGCTACCTGCTGACAGGGACACGGCCCGATCCTGAGGTCTGGCTTCTACGATGGTGAAATTGTACTGTCCTTCATAGCGAATCATGACAGCATGATTGCTGCTGTCCGTGATGACTGGCATATCGCGCATTTGTACGCCTTCTGGCAGATAGGTCGGCTCAATCAAGCCAAATTCGCTCATGGTCGGATCGACGACACCTTCCCCCTCTTCTGCCGATTGCTCTGTAGATGGATCTGTGGAAGGTTCAACAGCAGACGGCTGCTGGCTGCCTGCCTTATCCTCAGCACCCTCGCTTGATGTCCCCTGCTGCTCGTTCCCAGTTGCCTTGTCAGTCTTTCCTTCTTGCCCCTCAGCTGATCCTAGATCCTGGGACTGCTGCGTATTATTCGTGTCGACAGCCGGATCCGACGCTTCCGGGGTACCTGCTTGTGGTACAGCAGTGCTGCCTGCAGTCATATTGCGCTCCATATCAAAGGCATCCTTGTTGAACTTGGTGCCGAATTTGAAATCACTGAATTTGAGATCGACCAGCACCTTCGCATTCGCGTCCGACACCTGAACCTGCTGCGGCGCATAATTTTCTTTATTGAGCCAGATCTTCTGACGTACAAGAGAGCTACTGTTATAGTTCGCTGCTACATCAAAGACGTATGCATTCTCGCCACTCGCAAGCTGGCGGGTCTTGTCTCCAATAATACTACGCACAAGCGTCTCATACAGGTAGACCTGACCTTGATTGTCGGGCCAGTCACTCTTGAAGCGGAAGCTCTTGTTCAGACTTGGTGTCAGGACGAAGACACCTTCATCGTTGCGAAGCACAATCTGGGTAACATCCTTGTTCTCATTGGTCATGGCAATTCGATAGTAGGATGGCTTACGATACGACACATCAACCAAGTACTCTTGCGGCGTCTCTCCTGTATGCAGTGTCATCAGCGCCGTGCCGTGGTAGCTATCCATCCCGCTGACCACATTACTCAAATCCTTTACTACATCGTCCGCGCTTTTCTTGCCGCACCCGGCAACCAGCACGATCACGCACATGATCATGGCAAGCATCCATGAACTCCGGCGCATATCATCAACCCCTTCAGCACATGTTTTGATTCGGAATAGTACATGTCTATGAGGGACTTGTTCGATTTATGCAGACTAGCATGACAAGCCGGGTTGTGAATTTGCATGGCACACGCGTTCGAGTAAATAAAGGGACTGATTTCTTAAATAGTTCCAAAAATGATTCCAAACTGTCATCTTCTCCATCTCTTCTGGCCTTGATCCCCTGTAGAACTGCCGTTATCTTGAATAAAGGGGGTTTTTGGAAGACAAATATAAAGCTACCAGAAAAGAGGTACGATCGTGATCCTGAAAATCGTTGGACAGGTTGCCGTGACTTTGCTGTTGCTGGCACTCCTGTTGTTCACAGGCTTCATTTTGCTATTCATTATTTCGTTCAGCATGGACACCCAGAGGTTCTACATTCCTATGCTATTGATTGTTGTTGGCATTTTGGCGCTATACATCATTCTGTTCAATTTCCGTGCATTCCGCACTCGGCGACTGTTCCACAAGCTCTCCGCAGTAATCTTGGGTATCTGTCTTCTGACAGCTGGCGGCTACGAAATCAATCATATGTATCACAAAAGCCTTGAAATCAACAGTGTGCAGGACGTGGATATCGAGCAATACCAGCCCTTCCAGAACAAGGGTACCGTAGCCGTGCTCGGACACAAGGCTTCCTTTACCCTGTCAGCCACAGATGATCTGCCGCGTCTGGATGGAGCGACGGCACTGTATCCACTGTATTCAGCCTTCGTGCAAGCTGTATATCCTGAGAAGGAGTACACCCTGTATGACAGTGAAGTGATGGGCTCAGGCACTGGACGTGCCTATGAGCAGCTTATCATGGGCGAGTCGGATATCATATTCGCCATGTCACCCGGGGAAGTCCATCAGAAGATGGCCGCAGAATCGGGGCTTGATCTGAAGCTAACTCCCGTGGGTCGCGAAGCCTTTGTATTCTTTGTCCACAAGGATAATCCTGTCACAGCTCTGACCAGCGAACAGATTAAGGATATTTACACGGGACGCATCACGAATTGGAATCAGGTCGGAGGCAACAACGAACCCATCAAGGCGTTCCAGCGGCCTGAAAATAGCGGCAGTCAGGCGATGCTGCAGAAATTTCTCGGCGATGAGGAGCCTATGCCTCCCATTACCGAGGATGTGATCGCCGGGATGGGCGGAATTATTCAGCAAGCGGCAGGCTACCATAATTACAAAAATGCCATCGGATACTCCTTTCACCACTTCACTACCAGCATGAACAAAAATGACGGGATCAAGCTGCTTGCTGTCGATGGAGCTCTACCTGACACAGCAGCGATCCAGAGCGGAGCTTATCCGATCACTTCAGAATTCTATGCGGTGACGGCTGAACGCCAAGGAAAGCTCAGGCAGCCACCGAAGCCAAGTGTAACCAAGTTGCTGCAATGGATCGTCTCTGAGGAAGGCCAGTCTCTGGTCGAGGCGACAGGATATTTTCCGCTGAAATAAGTTGAAGTAAGCTGGTGCCTCAGATTGAGTAAAAAATCCATATAACCCCGTTTTTCTTATCGGAATAAACTGGTATAATAAAATCATGATCTGCGCAATGAGAAAAATCATGCAAAATGGCAAGATTCGTTTTACATTTTCATATATTTTTCACTGGACGAAATTATAAAATCAATATATTCTGTAAGTAACTAAAAAAACGGAATAAGGATCTTCGGGGTAGGGTGTAAGTCCCAACCGGCGGTATAGCTCTAATCGAGAGCTGAGCCCGCGACTCATGTGCTTCCATAAGTGCATGACTGATTTGGTGAGATGCCAAAGCCGACGGTATAGTCCGGATGGAAGAAGATCGACACATTAAGCCTTTTGTATGTACAGCTGTTGGTTTGGGTATACGTGTATTATTTCACATACCTATAATCATCCTGTATATGCTGAACTGGTTTATTTGATCAGCCCCCGAGCGTACACCTTAGCTGTGTATTTCGGGGGCTTTTGTCGTCATCACCGGTCCTGTATTCATAAAGGAGTCTTAAAGCATGAGCGATACTACTGCAACCTCTGTTAGCTTTTCCAGACCGAAAATGAACAGCGGCTTTTGGCTGGTCGTCCTTGGTGCCGCCCTCTGGGGCGTTGATCCACTGTTCCGCATTCTGCTGTTGGATACTCTAACCTCCGCGCAGATTGTCCTTCTAGAGCATGTCCTGCTATTCTTATGTGCAGCTCCTATCCTCTGGAAGCATCGGGAAGAGCTGAAGCGAATTCGCCTTCGCCATGCTGTCGCCCTGTTCATTGTATCCTGGGGTGGCTCGGCGGTAGCTACCATCCTGTTCACCATGGCTTTGGCAGACGGCAATCCGAACGCCGTCCTGCTGCTGCAAAAGCTTCAACCGCTATGTGCTATTATCCTAGCGCGCTTCATTCTGAAGGAAATGCTGCCAAAGCACTTTGGCTGGTTACTGGTAATCGCACTGGCTGGCACCTATATGCTTACCTTTGGCTGGTCCCTGCCTTTTGGTCATGTCAATGAATTCATCCAGATGGGAAGCTTGCTCTCTCTGGGAGCTGCGGCTCTGTGGGGCGGATCTACGGTTATGGGACGCTATCTGCTTGGCACCATGAAATACGAGACGGTAACTTCTCTTCGCTTCATGCTTGCCTTGCCGCTGTTGATGATCGTTACGGCTGTGGAAGGTGCTCCATGGCAGTTCCCGGCTGGGCTAATGGCTGCGGGTGCCGTTACGCTCAACCTGATTCTTCAGGCTCTCTTGCCTGGACTGCTTAGTATGTTCCTGTATTACAAAGGTCTCGCAACCACCAAGGCATCCTATGCTACGCTAGCTGAGCTAAGCTTTCCAATGATCGGTGTCATCATTAACTGGATTGCATTCCGAGAGATGGTCACGCTGCCCCAGCTCACGGGCTTCATGCTGATCTGGGCCACCTTATTCATCATTTCCCGTCAGCATAAAGAACCGGCCATGGAACCTAAGCTAGTATCTTAAGCAGATCAACTGTGAGTATAGAGCCGCTGCAAGCGGGGAGCCCTATCGACCACTGTTAAGCCTGCTGTTCATTGATCTAGGATCTCCCCAACTCATTAAATCTAATACACGCCAAGGGCGATACCATAGTCAAAGCCTGACTACTGATATCGCCCTTCTTATTGTGCTATGAGGCACTTCCCTTGGTTACTTCAATGGATTCACCTGATACTACAAGCACTCAACCTATGAGTTATCTGATATGGGTCACACGATGGAATTGTTATGTACCCACGATATAACCTCTCATTAACCTATCCAACTACGTCCTGACTTGTCACAATCCACTAGCTCGCTTCACCCGTGAATTGTCTACGCTTGTCTGCATCCGGGTCCAAGACGAGACTGAGCTCCCGATCAAACACCGCCGTTACACGCTGTGTCGTCTCATAGGCTGGCCATTGCAGCGCTGCTGTTGCAGGATCGCCCGTCCGGGCAAAGGCAGCCCAGGCCGACAGCATCTGTCTCGACAGCTCCTTTATGTCCTCAGTGAGCTGAATGCCAAGTCCAGTCAATAGCTCAAGGTTACCGAATACGAAGGCAATCTCTGCTCCATGCACTGCTTTTCCCAGAAAAGGGTGGCCTGCGAGTGACCAATCGAACCGATACATCCACACGGATTGGTATCTTGCTTGTGCTGAGGCATACTGTACAGCAGAGCGCCAGAAATACAGCTCAGTCATGAATTTGCTCTGCCCCTCGACAGTCATTGGATAATACCGCAGCAGTTCCTCCCCATTCTCCAATCCTGTCAATGCATAGATTGCTTGTACTGCCATTTCAGGACTGATGAGGTGCTCCGGCTCGCGAACGAAATAGGCCCCTTCATCCAGATTCGTTCCGATGAGTAGCGGTACCTGAGCTCCTTGGCCGGATTGAATACAGGACAGCGGCTCCTCTGGCAGCGTATTCCCATCCACCACGGGCTGGAATAGCAACGTAATCCCGGCAGAGCCAACCTTCTGGTGCAGCTTATAGGTTGCCATCGTAATATCCTCCAGTGGTATGGCTGACAGACGCTCAGCGGTTGGCTGCTCCACACCCAGCTCCTGCAGAAAAGCTGCCGCGATTGCGTGCGCCTTGTTGGCCTCTAGCACCTGTGATGCTCCACTTTGCATAATGGCCCGCTGGAACATTCCCTTTGCCGAAGGCATAGCTAGCAGCGCCCCGATGCTCATGGCACCAGCAGACTCCCCGAACACGGTTACGTTCTCAGGATCACCGCCGAAGGCCGTGATATTCTCCTGTACCCATCGGAGGGCGGCCACTTGATCCAGTAGGCCCGCATTGGACGCTAGCTCTGGGTCAAACGATGACAGATGCAAGAAGCCCAGCGGTCCCAAACGGTAGTTGATCGTTACGACCACCACATCCCCTTGCTGTGCAAGTGTAAGCCCGTCATACAAGGACATGCTGCCAGAGCCCGTTACGAAAGAGCCACCGTGAATCCATACCATGACGGGCTTGTCAGCAGAAGATACCGCTTTAGTCTCAGTTGCCAATGCCGGGCTCCATATGTTCAAATACAAGCAATCCTCAGCAGGGTCTGGCTGCCCCGCTCTTGAGCCAAAGATTCCCTCACTACTCTTGCCTGGCTGCGGGCATACGGGGCCGAATTGTGCAGCATCGCGGATGCCCTCCCAGCTGGAAGGTGGCTCAGGTGCCTTGAAGCGCAGTTCTCCAACCGGTGGACTTGCATAAGGAATTCCCTTCCATACCCATACACCCTGTTCCTCTGTACCTTGTAACCATCCGTACTGTGTCTGGACACGACCGTCTGACATTTGAATACCTCCCCATCAAATATACATGTTAGGATCTGAGGCCTCATTCAGGCAGCTACTCCGCGGCGGTATCATCCTATGAGACAGCCTTCGGCTCACTGCTCTTCTTTTGGCACCAGCTTGTAGATTTCTTCATCCTCCAGAGCGTCAATCAGACGATCCAGCCACTTGTAAAAAGATACTGCTTGCTTCATTTTATCACGATCATGCTCCAATATTTTCCTAAGTTCATCATTCTCCAATTCCTGATCCAGTAACTTGTCCATTTCGTAGATGGCTTTGCGCATGACCTGGAGATTCATTTCGACAGCTTTACGCCACTTGATCGCGAAAAAATCAGCAAAGGTCTGATGCCAATCCATCTCTACTTCGTACAGATCCTTTCTGGAGCCTTTATTCCACACTTTATTGACCATTTTCAGATCAAGCAGAGTTCTCATGCTCGTGCTCATGCTAGTCTTGCTCATTTCCATTTCACGTCCCATGTCATCGAGCGTCATGGGATGGTCTGCGAAGAACAGCAGCCCATACAGGTGCCCTGTAGATAGGGTTACACCATATAGATCCATATTTTTACCAATGGCCTCAATCACTCTTTTACGAATCTTCTGCAGCGTCTCCTGCTGCACTTCCGTCAATTGGTCCAAGCTCATGCTTGCAACCTCCTATCAGCTATTCTTGCCTCTATACTCCTTCTAACTGCTTCTCTGCTTCCAGAGGAATGTAACTCGCATGTTCTTACTCCGCCAGATGCTCTCCTATTTCATGACACAGCGGGACCCGACATGAATCATGCCAATCCCGCTTTGCTCATTCACTAAATATGAAGCTGTAAGCTCTCTGGTGTCTTTTTGTAAGTATATTGGATTTATTTACATTAATTAAGAAAAGAACATGCATTTTTTCACAACTTTGCTTCCTTTTCATTAACATTAGGTTTCAAAAGTCTGCTTTTTGCTTATATTTCTGATTATTGTCTATTCTACAGAAAAGAATAAAGCAAAGTAAAGTTACGAATGTTAAAGCTATTAAGAGCATAGTTGAGGATATTAGAGGATAATTTCATACAGTTTTTTCTGTACGTTCCTTATGAACAGATTTTTCGGTTGAAAGAAACGTAGACTGTCTGTTACAATTATCAACGTTGCGAACGAAGCCTACGGTCATTCATGCAATTAGCTTTCGTAAGCAATCCCTTAACTTTGCATCAATCGCCATACAAGCACCAACGGGGTTAATGGAAAGCGAAAGATAGAGAGAAGAGGTGGATATATGACTATTTTGGAAGTCAGAAATGTCAGCAAGCTATTCGGTCCTAACGTCGAACAAGGCGTATCCCTGCTTGAGCAAGGATGGACTAAGGAAAAACTGAATAAGGAAAAGAATATTACCGTAGGGGTCAACCGGGCCAATATGGATATTCAGCAAGGTGAGATTTTCGTCATTATGGGCTTGTCCGGTAGTGGTAAATCTACGCTTGTACGTATGTTCAATCGTCTGATTGAGCCGACCTCCGGCGAGATTCTTGTTCATGGCAAGGATTTGCGCAAAATGAACAAGGAACAGCTAAGGGAAGTTCGGCGCAAGACGATCAGTATGGTATTCCAGAAATTCGCATTGTTCCCGCATCGTACTGTGCTGGAGAATGTAGAATACGGACTGGAAGTTCAGAATGTAGACAAGGCTGAACGCAGACAGAAGGCAGAGCAATCGTTGGAACTGGTCGGCCTCAAGCACTGGGGAGACAAGATGCCAGATGAGCTAAGCGGCGGGATGCAGCAGCGTGTAGGTCTAGCTCGTGCATTAGCCAATGATCCTGAGGTGCTGCTGATGGACGAAGCCTTCAGTGCCCTAGACCCGCTCATTCGCCGCGACATGCAGGATGAATTGCTTGAATTGCAGGATAAAATGAAGAAAACGATTATTTTCATTACCCACGACTTGGATGAAGCGCTGCGAATCGGTGACCGCATTGCCTTGATGAAGGACGGAGCCGTCGTACAGATCGGGACTCCGGAAGAGATCATGATTCAGCCTGCCAACTCGTATGTGGCGCGTTTCGTGGAAGACGTGGATTTGTCCAAAGTACTTACAGCAGCGCATGTCATGCGCAGACCTGAGACGATTACGCTGGATCGTGGTCCTCGTGTAGCTCTGGAGCTCATGCGTGAACGCGGGATATCCAATCTGTTCGTCATCGACCGCTCCAAGAAGCTGCTGGGAGTCATTACTGCTGAAGATGCTGCGGCTGCCCTGAAGGCAGACAAGAAGCTGCAGGATATTCTAATAACGGATGGGCCGCAGGTAGCACCGGATACCGTCATGAATGATCTGTTCGAGATTACAAGCTCCTCTAAGGTTCCGCTGGCCGTCGTAGATCAGAACGGCAAGCTGCAAGGAGTCATTGTACGTGGTGCCCTGCTGGGTGCTCTCGGCGGAGAAGTCTCATTGAAGGAGGTGTCTGAGCATGCCGAAAATACCACTCGCTGAATGGGTTCAAAGTATTGTTGATTGGATGGCGGTGAACCTGGAAGGATTGTTCAGCGTTATATCTACCGTTATTTTCAGCATTGTAGGATTCTTCTCAGGACTCTTTATGCTGCCACATCCAATTGTATTTATAATCATTCTTGGAATAATTGCTTATCTGGTAGGACGGGTACCGTTAACATTGTTCACCGTGCTCGGATTCCTGCTGATTGATAATCTTGGCTATTGGAGTCAGACGATGGATACGCTGGGTCTTGTCATTACCTCGGCGCTGATCTCCGTGCTACTCGGTGTACCGCTTGGTATCTGGTGTGCTTATAGCAAGACAGCCTCCCGGATCATTACACCATTGCTGGACTTTATGCAGACGATGCCTGCCTTCGTATACTTGCTACCGGCTGTAACATTCTTCAGTCTCGGTGTTGTTCCAGGTGTCATTGCGTCTGTGATTTTCGCGATTCCGCCAACGATTCGTATGACCAACCTCGGGATCACTCAAGTATCCGGCGAGCTCGTCGAGGCTGCAGATGCCTTTGGTTCGACCTCCGGTCAGAAGCTCTTCAAAGTACAGCTGCCGCTGGCTATGCCAACACTCATGGCCGGTATCAATCAGACGATCATGCTGTCTCTGTCGATGGTCGTCATCGCTTCCATGATCGGGGCACAAGGAATTGGTGCTGAGGTCTATCGTGCTGTAACTCAATTGCAGATTGGTAAAGGCTTCGAAGCTGGTCTGGCCGTCGTCGTCCTGGCTATTGTCCTTGACCGCTTCACACAGAACCTGTTCAATTCGAGGCGCAAAAAACAGAGCCGTGTGACCAGCAAGCAAAAAGTGCTGATCGCAGCTGCTGCGGGTGTAGTGATTCTGATCGCTGGTGCATCCCAATATTTCATTGGCAATGACTCCTCTGCTTCTGATAATCATCAAGCCAGCTCCAGTGCAGGCGAGTCCGTGAACTACCGAATTATTGGTATTGATGCTGGTGCTGGAATTATGAAGTCCACGCAGAAGGCCATCGAGGATTATGATTTAAGTGACTGGACACTCGTAGAAGGCTCTGGAGCAGCCATGACCGCTGAGCTGGACAAGGCTATTCGTAACGAAGCCCCTATCATTATCACGGGCTGGACACCGCACTGGATGTTCAATAAATATGACTTGAAATACCTGGAAGATCCCAAGAAGTCTTATGGTGAAGCAGAAGAAATTCATACCATTGCACGTAAAGGTCTTCAAGAAGATCACCCTGTCGCATACGAGTTCCTGAATCGCTTCGAATGGACCTCAGACGACATGGGCGAGATGATGATTGCTATTCAGGGTGGCACAAGTCCAGAGCAAGCAGCTCAGGATTGGGCTGAGAAACACAGCGACAAAGTCGATGCTTGGACTGAAGGCTTGACCCCTGTAGGTGGCGATACCTTCAAGCTTAGCTATGTGGCCTGGGATTCCGAGATTGCCAGTACCAATCTGCTGAAGTATGTGCTGGAGAATCGACTGGGCTACAAAGTCGAAGCTCTGCAGGTAGAGGCTGGACCGATGTGGACCGGAGTCGCCAGTGGCGATGTCGATGCATCCCCAGCAGCTTGGCTACCATTAACACATGCCGACTACTGGGACAAATACAAGGATGAGATTGACGACCTGGGGGCGAATATGACAGGCGTGAAGACGGGACTGGTCGTCCCTGCCTATATGAATATCAACTCCATTGAGGATCTAAAAGGCGGCAATACAGCTACTTCAAATCATGCCACTGCTGTCGGTGAGGAGTTCAAATACCAGATTGTTGGTATTGATGCTGGAGCCGGGATTATGAAATCCACAGCGCAGGCTATTGAGGACTATAGTCTGTCAGACTGGAAGCTGATTGAGGGTTCTGGTGCCGCTATGACTGCCGAGCTCGACAAGGCCGTACGGAGCGAGCAGTCGATCATTATTACCGGCTGGACGCCGCATTGGATGTTCAACAAATATGATCTGAAGTATCTGGAGGACCCTAAGAAGACTTACGGTGATGCGGAAGAGATCCATACCATTGCCCGAAAAGGGCTGAAGGAGGACCATCCTGTCGCATACGAGTTCCTGAATCGCTTCGAATGGACCTCTGACGATATGGGTGAGATGATGATCGCTATTCAGGCAGGCACAAGCCCTGAGCAAGCAGCTCAGGATTGGGCTGAGAAGCACAGTGACAAGGTTGACGCCTGGACTGAAGGGTTGACCCCTGTGAATGGTGATACATTCAAATTCAGCTATGTGGCCTGGGATTCCGAGATTGCCAGTACGAACCTGTTGAAGTATGTCATGGAGAACAAGCTGGGCTATACCGTGCAGGCTCTGCAGGTAGAGGCTGGACCGATGTGGACTGGAGTCGCCAATGGCGATGTGGACGCTTCTCCTGCTGCTTGGCTTCCGCTTACACACGCCGATTACTGGAACCAATATAAGGACCAGCTTGATGATCTCGGCGCGAATATGACAGGTGTGAAGACGGGCCTGGTTGTCCCTGCTTACGTAAATATCAATTCCATTGAAGAATTGCAATAACTTATTATAAATTCACTAAAGAGTATTTACACTGGCCACTCCGATGACAGAACAACATTCCAATCGCTGTTATCCCCAGATTTCTTTTAAACCCCTTTTTCAAGGAGAAATCCGGGGATAAATGCGAACGCTACGCTTCTCCACGTTGTTTCTGCCCTCTCCATTATCGTGTAAAAAGCTTAGCTGAATCTATAAAGCATCAACCACAAAAACGTAAAGGTCGAGGAAGTAGCTCTGTGTAGGAGTAAACTGTACCCCTTGTAAAGGACAACTTAAAAAAGGTTAGGCGACCTTAAGCTGCTGTCTGTATCGTGCAGGCGGCAGCTTGTTTAAGTTCCATTGACCTCGATAATGATTGTAATAGATCATGTAGCTTTTCACTTCTTGTTTAACCTCTTCCAATGTCATACATTCTTTGAAGTTCGTTTCATCTTTAAAATGCCCAAAGAATGATTCTTGTGGGGCGTTATCCCAGCAGTTTCCTCTACGTGACATCGATTGACCCAGCCCCATCTTCTTCACAAGCTTTTGGAACTTCGGGTTCGTATAGTGAAATCCTTGATCCGAATGAATCAACGCATCCTGAGTAAGATGGCGA
>NZ_AUFO01000009.1 GCF_000426545.1 Paenibacillus massiliensis subsp. panacisoli DSM 21345
TACGCCGTACGCCAACGATTTGAAGCTCTCATAATTCTGGTTGTACCCAAAACGTCCAAGTCAAAGCCGGCCCCCTGAAAAATCTCACTTGGAAACTTACCTTGATTGTATTCTTGAATAAATCGTTCTTTAAACGCATCCGTATATGTAATGGCTTTGGCACTGACATTTTTCACATAGGGATTTGTTCTTAATTGCGTTTGTTCTTGAGTGGAAAATAATTTTTTAGACATTCGATTCGACCACCGCTCGTTTTAATTGATTGACACAAAAAACACCCTACAAGATGACCTTTTTTAAAGTGTCCATCTTATAGGGTACAGTTTAGCGCTCATGGAGCCTGTCCTCGACCTTATTTCTGCGTATGATTTACCCCACTGGAGCAATTTCTACTGAGTTGATCGAATGCATCCTTACCTACGCCTATGGATAATCGGTATGGATGATTGGTATGGATGATTGGTATGGATGATTGGTATGGATGATTGGTATGGATAACAACTAGTATTTACGAGCCGGAAGCCACGTTGCCTTGACGCAACGCCACCCATTCCTCAGTCGTCTTGAGCAACAGCTCGCTGCGGCCAATTGCCTCGCGAACCTGCGGCGTTGCTGTACCCCCATACACATTCCGTGCATTCACGACAGCCTCAGGCTGCAGCACCGCATAGATCCGATCATCGAACAGCTCGGAGAACTGTTGGAACTCCTCCAGCGTCAGATCCAGCAGATACTTGTTGTTCTGAATGCAGTACAGTACCGTCTTGCCGATTACCTCATGCGCCTGACGGAACGGAAGGCCCTTATTCACCAGGAAGTCTGCAATATCAGTCGCATTGGAGAAATCCTGATTCACGGCCTGCCGCATCCGCTGCTTGTTCACCTTCATCGTGGCGATCATTGGAGCGAATAGCTGCAGCGCACCCTCCAGGGTAGCTACCGTATCGAACATGCCTTCCTTATCCTCCTGCATGTCCTTGTTGTACGCAAGCGGCAAGGATTTGAGCACCGTCAACAGCCCCATCAGGTTGCCATATACACGACCTGTCTTGCCGCGCACCAGCTCAGGAACATCCGGGTTCTTCTTTTGCGGCATAATGCTACTGCCTGTGCAGAAGGCATCATCCAGCTCCACGAAGCCGAACTCTGTGCTGCTCCACAGCACCAGCTCTTCGCTGAGACGGGACAAGTGCGCCATAATCAGAGAGGCGCCAGCAAGGAATTCAACGATAAAATCACGATCACTTACGGCATCCAGACTATTCTCATAGACACCATCGAAGCCTAGCTGCTCAGCCACAAAATGCCGATCAATCGGGAAGGTCGTTCCCGCAAGTGCCCCTGCGCCGAGCGGAAGCACATTGATGCGCTTGTAGCTGTCCTTCAGACGATCAATATCACGCTCCAGCATGGAGACATACGCTAGCAAATGATGTGCGAACAGGATTGGCTGTGCGCGTTGCAGGTGAGTGTAGCCTGGTACAATCGTATCCAGATTATCTTTGGCCTGTCCAATCAGAGCTTCCTGTACAGCATGCAGCATACCGACTAGAGATACGACACGGTTGCGCAGGTACAGATGCATATCTGTGGCGACCTGATCATTGCGGCTGCGGCCCGTATGCAGCTTGCCGCCCACGGGTCCAACCTCTTCGATCAGGTTCTTCTCAATGTTCATATGGATATCCTCGTCGGATACCGAGAACTCAATCTCGCCCTTGCGAATACGATGCAGCACCTTGTCCAGGCCCTGCTTGATCGTCTCCACATCCTCCTGTGGAATAATGCCGCATTTGCCCAGCATGGTCACATGCGCCAAGCTGCCTTGAATATCTTCCTCAGCCAATTGCTTATCGAAATTGATAGAGGCTGTGTACTCTTCCACCAGCTTGTTCGTCTGCTTGGTGAATCGGCCTCCCCATAGCTTGCTCATTGGTCAGTCTCCTTTTCTATAATGCGGGCCGCCCTTGTCTCCCGGACAAAGGCGGCCCGCTGAAATGTATGAAATTCAAGTACCTTGATTCAACTAAATGTGAGTATGGAGCCCGCTGCAAACAGGGAGCCCTGCCGACCGCTGTTAAGCAAGCTTAAAGGCGGACGCTACGCTTCTCTAGGGCTTCCCCGCTTTCCGCTAACGACGATGCCCAAGCCCATCCAACCGAATCAGATTAGGTCAAGGTACTATGCTCATTATGCTTACTTATTCTGGTTAACGCCAGAGTTTACCTTCAGACGCAGTGCGTTCAGACGGATGAAGCCTGTAGCATCACCTTGGTCGTAAGCCTGTGTAGGGTCGGCTTCCATCGTAGCGATATCCGGGTTATACAGACTCACAGGGCTCTTCACGCCTGCCCCAATGACATTACCTTTATACAGCTTCACGCGTACCGTACCTGTCACATTCTTCTGGCTCTCCGTGACCAGAGCCTGCAGTGCGAGACGCTCTGGTGCGAACCAGAAGCCGTTGTACACCAACGTAGCGTACTTGGTAATCAGGCTATCACGTAGATTCATGACTTCACGGTCCATGGTGATGGACTCCATCTTGCGGTGAGCTGTGAACAGAATCGTACCGCCAGGCGTCTCATAGACACCGCGGCTCTTCATGCCGACAAAACGATTCTCGACCATATCGACACGACCAATACCGTGCTTACCGCCCAGTTCGTTCAGCTTCTCCATGACCTGAAGCGGGCTAAGACGTTCGCCGTTCAGCGCTACGCAATCCCCCTTCTCGAACTCCAGCTCCAGATATTCGGACTCATCCGGTGCATCTTCAGGAGCATTGCTCAACAGGAACATATCCTTATTTTCAGGAGCGCTCGGATCGAACCACGGGTCCTCCAGTACGCCGCTCTCATAGCTGATATGCAGCAGGTTGCGGTCCATCGAATACGGCTTGGCTGCAGATGCAGTCACCGGAATGCCATGCTTCTCTGCATAGGCGATCATCTCGGCCCGACCCGGGAACTGGTTGCGGAACTCCTCCAGACGCCAAGGCGCAATGACCTTGATATCTGGTGTAAGTGCTGCAGCGTTCAACTCGAAGCGTACTTGGTCATTCCCCTTGCCAGTAGCACCATGTGCGATAGCTGTAGCGCCCTCAGCAATGGCGATGTCGACCATCCGCTTGGCGATCAGCGGACGTGCAATGCTGGTCCCGAGAAGGTATTGCCCCTCATAAAGAGCGCCAGCCTGGAACATAGGGTAGATAAAGTCACTTGCGAACTCATCTCGCAGGTCATCAATATATACCTTGGATGCTCCGGTAGCCAGTGCCTTTTCCTCCAGACCGTCAAGCTCATCCTTCTGGCCAATATCCGCCGTAAAAGCGATGATCTCTGCATCATAAGTTTCTTTCAGCCATTTCAAGATGACGGATGTATCCAGACCGCCTGAATAGGCGAGTACGATTTTTTCCTTAGCCATGAATTAATAAATCCTCCCTGTAAGGTCATGTCATATGCTTAAATAAGTGCTACATGATTAGCTGATCCACACTAGCTCATCAAGGCGACGAGTAGTGCCTTCTGTGCATGGAGACGATTCTCTGCCTCGTCAAAGATCACGGAATTCGGTCCGTCAATTACACCCGCCGAGACTTCCTCTCCGCGATGTGCTGGCAGACAGTGCATGAACAAGTAGTCGGGCTTAGCCAGCTTTACCAGCTCTTCATTGACCTGATAGTCGGCAAACGCCAGCTCACGCTGCTTCTGCTCCTCCTCAAAGCCCATGCTCGCCCATACATCCGTATAGATGACGTCCGCGTCCTTCACAGCGGCTTGAACATCGGTAGTTACTTCCACACGGCTTCCTGTACCTGCAGCGATATCCTGACTTTCCGCTACGACCTGCGCATCAGGTGCATAGCCTTCTGGACTAGCTACCGAGATGTGCATTCCCAGCTTGGCTGCGCCAATCATGAGTGAGTGCGCCATATTGTTGCCATCGCCGATATAAGCGACCTTCAGTCCCTTCAGCTTGCCCTTGTGCTCATAGACCGTCTGGTAATCAGCCAGCACCTGACAAGGATGAGCCAGATCACTGAGTCCGTTAATGACCGGAATCGTCGAATACCGGGCGAGGTCCACCACATTGTGATGTCCAAAGGTACGAATCATGATGCCGTCCAGATAGCGGGACATAACTTGTGCTGTATCACTGATCGTCTCCCCACGCCCCAATTGGATATCGTTCTTGCTCAGGAACAAGGCGTGACCGCCCAACTGATACATACCTACCTCGAAGGATACACGTGTACGGGTAGAGGATTTCTCAAAAATCAATCCCAGAGTCTTGCCCTGCAAAGGCTGATAGACCTCTCCACTCTTGTGCTTCTTCTTAATATCTACCGCAAGCTGAATCAGATATTCAATCTCCTCGGTAGTAAAGTCATTTAATTCTATAAAATCCCGACCTTTGAGGTCAAGCTTCATCTGCTCTGCTGTCTTACTCATGGTTACTCTCCTTTTCCAGTCCCTGAACATGACTGCTAATCAATTGCTCAAGCATATCTACGCAGAGATCAATTTCGGCCTCCGTCACATACAGATTCGGAAGCAACCGGATCACATTCGGTCCTGCCGTCACGAACAGCAGCCCCTTACTTTGCCCAGCCAGTACAATGTCACCTACAGGACCTGCACACTCCATACCGATCAGCAAGCCTTTGCCACGAATCTCCTTCACAAAAGGAACCTCCGCGAAGCGGCTCTCCAGCTTCTCCATGAGATAAGCACCCATGCTCGCCGCACGCTCAGGCAGATTCTCGGACACGATCGTCTCTACCGTTGCATTGACAGCTGCCATAGCCAGTGGTGTGCCCCCAAACGTAGACCCGTGGCTACCTGCGGTGAATGCCTCCTTCAGATACCCTTTGCCCAGCATAGCTCCCACGGAGAAGCCACTGCCGATGCCCTTGGCTACCGTGAAGATATCCGGCTCGATACCATAATGCTCGAACGCAAACAGCTTGCCGGTTCTACCCATTCCGGTCTGAATCTCATCAATGATCAACAGAAGTCCGTGCTCCTTGCAGAGCTTGACGATATGCTGTACGAATTCCGGCTGTACCGGATATACACCGCCCTCGGCCTGAATCATTTCCAGCATAATCGCCGCAGTATGATCTCCGATCGCATTCTCCAACACGTCAACATCATGGAGCGGAACGCTCTTGAAGCCTGCTGGCAGCGGTGTAAAGCCTTCTTTTACCTTATCCTGCCCTGTAGCAGTCAAGGTTGCCAATGTACGGCCATGGAAGGACTGCGTGAAGGTAATCACCTCATAACGGCCAGTTCCCTTCACCTTCTGATGATAGCGGCGAGCCAGCTTGATGGCAGCCTCATTCGCCTCCGCTCCACTATTGCAGAAGAAGACTGCGTCTGCACAGCTATTGGCCGTCAGCAGCGCTGCGGCTTGCTCTTGTCCTGGAATGTGAAACAGATTGGATACATGCCACAGCTCGTCGATCTGCTGCTTCAGCCGCTCTGCGACCACATCAGGAGCATGACCCAGGTTCGTTACAGCAAGGCCGCACATGAAATCGAGATATTTCTTCCCCTGATCATCCCACAGCCAGCTTCCCTTCCCCTTAACCAAAGCAACCGGATATCTGGCATAGGTCGGAAATAACGAACTCTCCTGCTTGCTATTCTTATTACTCAGCGATGGACTAGATACGTCTTGTCCCGACTGTGCGACTGCTGTATGTTCACCCTGACTCATTTTAATCACGCTCCTGTTCATATCATTAGAAATATCCTTTGGCTTATTGCCATTTCCATGCGTTATATGGTCTTCAATTTCAACTACATACGAACGATTCGGGTCCCGATCCCGTCTCCACGTAGTACTCGGCTTAGCACATTCGGCTCACTGCCATCAACGATGACCACTTCCTGCACCTTACCCTGGATGCATGCAATGGCTGCACGAACCTTAGGGATCATCCCTCCATAGATTTCACCCGTAGCAATCATGTCCTCAATCTCCTGGACCGTTACGGATGGTAGCACTCGCTTGTCTCCGTCCACATTCTTCAAAATACCCGGCACATCCGTAACCACGATCATACGGGTTACCCCAAGATGGGAGGCTACTGCGCCCGCAGCCGTATCTGCATTAATATTGTAGCGCTGTCCCTGGGCATCGATTCCTACTGGAGCAATCACCGGCATATAGCCCATGCCGAGCACACCGCTTATAATCTCTACTTTGACATTGGTCACATCACCGACCCAACCGACCTCTGCATGATTATGAACGGGCTTGGCCTGAATCAGCAATCCATCAGAGCCGGACAAGCCCAGCGCTTGACCCCCATGGGTCAAAATCCTGCGTACAATCTGCTTATTAATACTGCCTGCCAGCACCATCTCCACGACATCCAGCACATCCTCAGTCGTTTTGCGAAGTCCCTGCACGAATTCGGTAGGAATGCCAAGCTTGGCGAGGTTCTCAGAGATAGCCGGTCCACCACCATGCACGATCACAGGCTGGACCCCTTGCTGCTGCAAGGATACCAGATCGTCAAAAAAGGAATCTGGCAGGGCTGCCAGGGTGCTGCCTCCGCACTTCATTACAAACTGCTGCTCCATAACAGCCTCCCTCTACTTACATTGCACAATCCTTATATTTCAAAATTCCATCCATCGCTCTATACATGACCACATCAACTGAGAGCGTATCGACGCTCATAGAGCATTCAAGCTGAAACCCGGTACCGCCAAGGTACTTACTACAATTTCACTATTCCAGTGAGTCTACCTTATCGTCGCTTAGTCCACTTAGGACTAAGTTCGGTAAGCTGCATTAATTCGCACATAATCGTACGTCAGATCACAGCCCCACGCCGTCGCACGTCCTTCACCCTGATGCAGATCGACTACGATCCGCACAGTGTCTCCACGGAGATAGGCCAACGCCTCCTCTTCATCAAAGGAAATCGGCCGTGAGCCCTTCAGCACGACGATGTCACCGAGCCGAATGTCTACGGTATGAGGGTTGACAGGCTCACCCGCGCGTCCCACAGCTGCAATAATCCGTCCCCAGTTAGCATCTGCGCCGAATACAGCAGACTTAACAAGGCTGGAGCCGATGACAGTCTTCGCAATGGCACGTGCAGACTGTTCACTTACCGCGCCCGTCACCGATACTTCAACCAGCTTCGTCGCGCCTTCGCCATCACGGGCAATCGCTTGCGCCAGCACTTGGCACACATAAGTGAAAGCATCAGCAAAGCTCTTCCAGTCCGGGTGCTGCTCGCTGAGCTCCTCATGGGCAACCAGACCGCTAGCCATCGCCACCAGCATATCATTCGTGCTGGTGTCCCCATCCACAGTAATCATATTGAAGGTCTGATCGGTCGCCTGCTTCAGCAAGCCATGTAGCGCCTCCTGTTGGATCGTCGCATCACAGGTCATGAACGCCAGCATTGTGGCCATGTTCGGATGAATCATGCCCGAGCCTTTGGCTGCTCCTGCAATATGCACCGTTTGTCCGCCCACCTGAACGGATACACATACTTCCTTTTTGACCAGATCTGTCGTCAGAATGGCTTGAGAGAAAGCCTCTGCGCTTTCTTGATCCGCAGACATCAGCGCCGGAAGTCCTGCAATGCCATGATGCACGGCATCCATGTTCAAGACCTCACCAATGACGCCAGTAGAGGCTACTGCAACATCCTGTTCAGCTACGCCCAGTTCCCTGGCAGCTGCAGCACGCATGGCATAAGCGTCCTCTTCTCCCTGCTGTCCTGTGCAGGCGTTCGCATTTCCACTATTCACGATAATCGCTTGAAGTCTACCGTTAGCCAGACTTTCTCGGGTCACCTGCAGTGGCGCAGCTTGGAAAATATTCGTCGTGTACACAGCTGCTGCCGTAGCTGGCACCTCACAACGAATCGCTCCAATATCATTGCGATCCGTCTTCTTCAAGCCACAATGCATGCCACCAGCCGTGAATCCCTTCGGCGTTACAACCGTACCGCCCTCCACAATCTCAAAACCATGTGCACTCATGCTCATATGTGTATGCCTCGGCCCATTTACGGGTACACTGGTGTCATTTCCAGTCCGAGACTCTCCTTCCATCCCATCATCAGATTCATGTTTTGTATAGCCTGCCCAGCCGCTCCCTTGACGACATTATCAATGACTGAAATAATCGTTAGACGATTCGTACGGGAATCCACCGCAAAGCCGATGTCGCAATAATTCGAGCCGGATACTTCCTTCGTAGAAGGCCAGATGCCTTCATCGCGCACACGCACGAATGGACGATCTTTATAGTAGTTGCGATAGAGCTCAATTAGCTCTGCTTCTGAGTAAGTACCCTGCAACGTGGCATACATCGTTGACATGATACCGCGTGTCATCGGTGCCAGATGTGTCGTAAAGGTTACGGTTACTTGCTCTCCCGCGACGTTGCCCAGTACCTGCTCGATCTCGGGAATATGCTGATGCTTGTTGATTTTGTAGGCTTTAAAATTCTCATTGATCTCCGCATAATGAGTCATCAGGCTTGTTCCGCGTCCTGCCCCGGATACACCAGACTTCGCATCAATGATAATACTGCGATGATCAATCCAGCCCGCTTCTACCGCCGGAATCAAACCAAGCAGCGTAGCTGTCGGGTAGCAGCCAGGGTTCGAGATGAACCGAACATCAACCACCTGGTCGCCATACACCTCGGACAGGCCATACACGGCCTCCTCCAGGTAGGCTTCCGGTGCTGCTGGCTTCTTATACCACTCTTCATAGGTAGCGCCTTCCTTGAGCCTGAAATCTCCAGATAGGTCAATGACCTTCAGTCCGACCTCCAGTAGTTGAGGCACCAGCTCTGTACTAATACCGGAAGGAGTAGCCGTGAATACGAGGTCTGCCTTAGCTGCAATCTCTGCTGGATGCACTCCATCCAGATTCTGTGTCACAATATTCGTTAAATGAGGAAATCCCTCACTGATCGGCTTACCACTACTGGAGGAGGAAATAACCGATACGATCTCTACCTGTGGATGATGCTGTAAAAAACGAATCAGTTCCACCCCGCCGTAGCCGGTGGAACCGACAATTGCCACTTTTACCTTGTTAACCATGCTGCTCCTCCCATCCGAAGCTATCGAGTTGTGTATTATTATACGACTCTACTCATATAAATACAACCATTGCATGTTAAGTTTATGTACGAAAAAAATCCCTTCGCCTCCCGCCTGTAGGCGAATATAGCAAAGGGAATATCGTGCATAGGAAGTGCACTGGTTACGGCAAGTTAGACAGCTTCAACAATGTCAACCATTGAAATCTGCTGCTCCTTGGACAAATCACGGAATTGCTCTCCAACCTTCACGAGAGGTCGGAAGAAATCCAACGGGTTATTCAATACAATAACGGCGGTCTCACCATTGCTTAGACTGACCTGCTTGCCAATCAAATGTGGTAGTAGATGCTGCATCATAACCTGCACAGGCTTCTCGCTAAGCTTGCCAAAGCTCATTTCGTGCACTTTGCGCATCACTGTCAGGAAACCCTCCTTAATCTGACCAGGTCCCGTCAGTCCCATTTCAACGAATACGTCCGCTACCGCTACGATCTGGGCATATGGATGAATCTCATCCTTGGTAAGCGCCTTCGGATAGCCACTACCGTCGCCACGTTCATGATGCTGGAAGGCCACTAATGCAGACGTTTCATCCTGAATAGAGTTAATAATAATCTGATAGCCATAAGCTGTATGACGCTTAAAAGCATCCTGCTCCGCTTCAGTCAGATCCAATGACAAGTTACGCAGAGATGGTGAGATCCGGCTGATGCCGATATCATGAAGATACCCTGCCTTAGTGATCTTATACACTTCCTCTTCGGAGTAACCTAGCCATTTCGCTATGTAGTAGGACAACACTCCCACCTTTAGTGAATGTGCGTATGTATTGGTATGTTCACGCTCCAGCATTAAGAGAAGGGATACTACATCTTTCTGTTCCTCTAAACTATCCAGCAATTCCGACAAGCTGTTATCAATTCTCTCATTCGATATTGTTTTCTTTGTGATCACGTCTAAGAATAAGGACTGATAGCTAGCCACCGTACTATCAATATTCTTTTTCAACTTTTCGGCTGATGCATCAAATGAATCTCCGGTTGATTCATTCTCCGAAATCTTGGGAGATACACTGTTTGTATTCAATATACTGTTTGCATTCCCCAAGGATAGATCTTGTGCCTTCTTGATTGTTGCATTGTTTGAATCCCCGATTGATGCAACATTCGAATTACTGTTCGTTACATTGTTTGCATTTTTGATCTCTGCATCATTTGCATTCTTTGTCAACGCACCATTTAAATCCCCACCTAATACATCATAGGTAGGCTCTGCGGTCATTTCCTTTGCTTCTTTAATATCTTCCTCTTCTATCTCTACATAATCAATGCCATGTTGAAGCAGCAAAGATAGTCCATCACTGTTAATTTCAGCACCTCTTTTTAATAAAGGGACACCATATTTGTTAAATGTATCATCCTTCAATAGATCCCCTTGCTGAAGGTCCCTCACGTGAACTCTCATCCGAATTGCCTCCTCCGAAAAGTAAATGCGAACAGCTTCATATATGGAATACAGAGCCAAGCCGTTAAGATGGCCCAACTCCATATTTAGCTTGTCTGCACCAAGTACTCTTAGTATCGGCTACATTTTAGACGTTTTAGAGAATTTTTTTAGAAAATGGACAAATCGCTACTAAGGACCGAGAATTTTCAATGCCAAAACAATGCATTTAGAACTAGACGCATGAAACAAGCTTCGTAAGAACGAATGGGTCCAAGTATCTAATCGACTTTTTCTTTTGTATCCGCATTCATCGAGACATTACAAGCATTATTAAAAGGAAGCTGAATTCTGTTACGACCCCCCCCTTTCACCGAACTGTTTCTCACATTCAAAAGCTGCTATTTTTCACTTTCCTGAGTGGGCCTCTTACTTAGGCTGACTCACGCTTGAAGCCCTTACCCAGCACCTCGTGCGTATCGCCAATAATGACAAAAGCATCCGGGTCCACCATGCGAACGAGCATCTTCAGCTTGGTAATTTCATTCTGACCGACGACAACCATTAATACCGGTCGCTCCTCCTGCGTGAATCCGCCGCGTCCAGCCAGCTCTGTCAGGCCACGATCCAGATCATTTAAAATAACTTCCGCCATTCGTTCCTTCTCCGTTGATATAATGTACGCCACCTTCGAATAGCTTAGCCCCATCTCGACAGCATCAATTACTTTGCCAGTGACATATAACCCAATGAGCGCGTAGAGTGCATTCTCTGGAGTCAGCAGTATGCCAGCCAGTAGAATGACCGTACCATCCAGCAGTACGACAGACAAAGAGAAGCTGAAGCCCGTATACTTCTGAATGATCTGGGCGAGGATCGTCAGGCCGCCAGTGGAGCCACGTCCGCGGAATACAATACCCAGTCCCAGACCGACACCGATTCCTCCATAGAGGGAGGACAGTAGAATGTTCGTCGTAGGCACAGGCAGATCCTTCGTCAGGTACACGAAGAGCGGTAACAGAATGCTGCCAAGCAAGGAACGAACCCCATACTGCTTGCCGAGCAGTGCAACCCCCGCAATAAATAAGGGAATGTTCAGGGCCCATTGGGTATAGGCTGGTTCAATGCTCAGCAGCTCTTGCACGAGAATAGACAGACCAGATACACCGCCAGAGGCGATCCGGCTAGGGAGCAGGAACATATTAAAAGACAGGGCCGTAATCAGAGAGCCTGTCACAATCAGGATGATATCCAGCAGAGTGCGCCAGGGACCATTCGCGGGAATCACATCGGACAATCGCCTTCTACGTGTAGATGGGGTAGTCCGGGCTGAAGAAGAGCTATTTGAAGGTGCCATGTTGGTTCTCCTTTTCCAAGTTGAAATCTCGAATCATTTAGGTATGTACAGTAAAGCACAAAAAAATTCCTACAGAGTACCCTCTCACCAACTCAGGAGGCGCTCTGCAGGAATTTTATCAGGATTCAGTTTCGGATTTGATCTGGCTACGCAGATAGCCATCAATGAAGGGATCTAGCTCTCCATCCATTACCGCTCCGACGTTACCGGATTCCACACTTGTACGATGATCCTTCACCATGCTATACGGATGGAATACATACGAGCGAATCTGACTGCCCCAAGCGATATCGGATTGTTCCCCCCGAATCTCATCGAGCTCCTTCTTCTGCTCTTCAATCTTGCGTTCGTATAGCTTGGAGCGCAGCATCGTCATCGCTTGTTCCCTGTTCTTGATCTGGGAGCGCTCATTCTGACAGGTCACGACAATGCCTGTAGGGATATGCGTGATTCGTACCGCAGAGTCTGTCGTGTTAATATGCTGACCACCGGCGCCGCTCGCACGGTAGGTATCAATCTTGAGATCCTCGGTCCGCACTTCAATCTCCACATCATCCGCAATTTCCGGTACTACATCACAGGATACAAAGGAGGTGTGGCGACGCCCGGAGGAGTCGAATGGGGATATCCGCACAAGACGATGGACCCCTTTCTCCGCCTTCAGATAACCGTAGGCATTAAAACCTTTTATCAACAGCGTCACGCTCTTGATTCCCGCTTCATCACCAGGCAGGTAATCCAGCGTCTCTACCTTGAACCCGCGCTTGTCAGCCCAACGCGTGTACATTCTCAGTAGCATCTGTCCCCAATCCTGAGACTCCGTGCCCCCCGCACCGGGGTGAAGCTCAAGAATGGCGTTCAACCGATCATAAGGCTGGTTCAGCAGCAGCTGCAGTTCAAAGGCCTCCAGCTTACCAACAAGTGCAGTCACCTGCTCGGCTGTCTCTCCTGCAAGCTCCTCATCGCTCTCTTCATCCGCCAGCTCGGCCATCATGGAAGCATCCTCATATTCCTGATACAGCCTGTTATACTCATCTACAGCCGATTTCACAGCATTCATCTCGGCAATGACAGATTGTGCTTTTTCATTGTCGTCCCAGAAATCCGGAGCGGCCATCTTTTCTTCAAAATTCGCAATCATTTCCTGTTTGAGATCTAAGTCAAAGAGACCCCCTAAGGTTATTTAATTTCTTGCCAATTTCACGCAGATCATGCTTAACACTTGGATCTATCATGTTCATTGCTCCTTTTGCCTCATTAGTTATGCCTCACTTGATGAAAGACCATCATTTCAAAGATAGCTCCCCGGCTAGTGTGTACCGCTGGCCATTTGTAACGCACCAGCCATCATACATACACTCTTCGGGGAGCTTGTTAACCCCATCTACGAACAGACCCGCATGGACCGGGTATCGCTATTCCGACAAATATCGGATTATGCGTTCTGACCGTGACAGTTCTTATACTTTTTACCGCTTCCGCAAGGACAAGCATCATTACGGCCAACTTGCTCACCGACATGAACCGGCTTTTTCTCCGCAGAGTCGCCGCTAGTCGTAATCTTGTTCTCATCGACTACCGCTTGACGCTCCAGATTCGTCTCAATCTGAGCCTTCATGATGTACTTGGAGACTTCCTCCTGGATCGTTGCAATCATCGCATTGAACATTTCGTAGCCTTCAAATTGATACTCACGCAGCGGATCGGTACCGCCGTATGCACGGAGATGGATACCCTGACGAAGCTGATCCATCGCATCAATGTGATCCATCCATTTGCTGTCTACCGAACGCAGCACAATAACCTTCTCGAACTCACGGACCATTTCCTGGCCAATGGATTCTTCACGTGCATTGTATTTATCTGTGACCTTGGTGAAGAGGAAGTCCACAATCTCTTCCTGTTCCTTACCCCACAGCTCATCACGCGATACAGCATTCTCTTCGAGCATATTGTTGTTCACATACTCAGCAACTTGTTCAAGCTCCCAGTTCTCCGGAATATCATCGCTACAATGAGCCTCTACCACACGCTCAATGGTCGGTTTGATCATATCGAATACAATTTGCTTGATATTCTCGGATTCCAGTACTTCTTTACGTTGCTTGTAGATAATCTCACGCTGCTGATTCATGACATCGTCATATTGGAGGACGACTTTACGCATATCGAAGTTGTTGCCTTCCACCCGTTTTTGAGCAGACTCGATCGCACGGCTGATCATCCGACTCTCAATAGGTTGGTCTTCTTCGAAGCCCAGACGCTCCATCATCGCTAGTACATTATCTGCACCAAAGCGTTTCATCAGCTCATCACCCATGGACAGGTAGAACTGCGTTGAGCCTGGGTCACCTTGACGGCCCGCACGTCCACGCAGTTGGTTATCGATCCGGCGAGATTCGTGGCGCTCTGTACCTATAATATGCAGACCGCCAATCTCAGCCACACCTTCACCCAGCATAATGTCCGTACCCCGACCAGCCATGTTGGTGGCAATCGTTACAGCTCCGGCTTGTCCAGCCTTCGTGATGATCTCTGCCTCTTCTGCGTGATACTTGGCGTTCAGGACTTTGTGCTGAATGCCTTTGCGCTTCAGCATTTCGGACAGTAGCTCAGAGTTCTCAATGGAGACCGTACCGACGAGAACTGGTTGTTTTTTCTGGTGACGTTGTTGAATCTCTTCAACTACCGCCTTGAATTTGCCAATAACACTCTTGTAGACTACGTCTGGCATATCCACACGCTGATTCGGACGGTTCGTCGGAATCTGCAGTACCTCCAGACCGTAAATCTTCTTGAACTCCTCTTCCTCTGTCTTCGCTGTACCTGTCATCCCTGCAAGCTTGCGGTACATACGGAAGTAGTTCTGGAACGTGATCGTCGCCAGCGTCATGCTCTCATTCTGAACATGAATGTTTTCCTTCGCTTCAATAGCCTGGTGCAGACCATCACTATAACGCCGGCCCTGCATGAGACGACCTGTGAACTCATCCACGATCATGATCTCATCTTCAGTCACGACGTAATCAACATCACGTCTCATGATGACATTAGCCTTGAGTGCCTGTACGACATGGTGGTTAATCGTTACATTCTTCTGGTCATAGAGATTCTCCAGCCCGAAGAAGTTCTCAGCCTTGGATACACCATTCTCCGTCAACGCCACAGATTTGACCTTGATATCTACAGTGTAATCCTCGTCCACCTTCAGGTTCTTCACAAAGCGATCAGCTGCGAAATACAGCTCTGTCGACTTCTCAGCTGCACCCGAGATAATAAGTGGTGTACGAGCCTCGTCCACGAGAATGGAGTCAACTTCGTCAATAATACAGAAGTGTAATGGGCGTTGAACCATTTGTTCCTTGTACAGAACCATGTTATCACGCAGATAGTCAAAGCCGAATTCATTATTCGTACCATAGGTAATATCGCAGGCATAAGCCTCTTGCTTCGCTTCATGCCTCATACCCGCCAAATTCAGACCCACTGTCATGCCGAGGAACTCATAGATCTGTCCCATCTCGGCACTGTCACGTTGCGCCAAATAGTCATTGACTGTTACTACATGCACGCCTTTGCCAGCCAGCGCGTTCAAATACACCGGCAGCGTCCCTACCAGTGTCTTACCTTCACCTGTCTTCATCTCGGAAATGCGACCTTCATGCAGCGCAATACCGCCCAGCATCTGCACATCATAGTGGCGCTTGCCCAGGACACGCTTGGAAGCCTCTCGAACTGTAGCAAATGCTTCTGGCAAGAGTTCATCCAGATTGGTACCCTGCTCCAGGCGTGAACGGAATTCCTCTGTCTTGCCCTTCAATTGCTCATCTGATAACGCAGCAATATCCGGCTCCAATTTATTGATCATATCCACGGTCTTCATAAGACGCTTCACGTCACGATCATTTGTATCTCCAAAAATCTTCTTAACAATGCCTAGCATGGCTTACCCCTTTCGTGCAACAACAATGGTTAGAAATCAATTTCACAAAAATACAAAAATCAGCTATACATCCATTGACGACAGACAGCCTCACAGCCGCCCAAATGAATGCAGACAGCCATATAACAGCTCACTCTGAGCAAATGTAGGTGTATATCCTTGGGAATCAGCCAGATGCAGACTTAGCAGAAGCTGCTAATCCCCGATGTTCATAAAGGGACCATGGTGAAATTGATTCCTTTTTCGCAAAAAAAGTCTTTGGATAAATTGTAACAGTTTGTAGGAGATGCCGCAACACACACGGCCTGCTACTATTAAAGTTGGTGCTAACTACAACTATTAAAAGTTCATACAATCTACAACCCTCTTCTGGCTGCTACCTAATTTATAGACGAGTCAAGTGTAGCTTTAGTTCCGTACATACTTAATTTGGTATATAAGGGGTTGAATGAGACATCGCTACACCGCTTCACGATAGCTTTAGTAACATCAACTTATCGTTAGCTCGACTTCTGATGTGTAGGAGAAATCACCGGCCATTGCGTCCGCTTACTCGAACAGTCAGATCGCAGCTATCTATATAACAGCATGTAAGGTAAGAAGCACACATAGTGAATTTGCCAATAGACGCTACCATGCGTTAACGACAGACCCATCTCTTTACACCCCATTACCGTAGCTCTACGTTATCAAAAAAGCCCCGTCTGGCTAATACAGCGCAGACAAGGGCTTGGAATGTACACTATGCAATTATTACAGATGGCAATGAGTTAGTTCCATATAGATAGCGACCACTTCGGCTCGCTTGTCCTTACTCTTGCTCGATCAGGCCATACTTGCCGTCGTTGCGCTTATACACTACATTCACTTCTTCATTGTCGATGTTGGAGAATACAAAGAAATTATGTCCAACCATATTCATTTGCAGAATCGCTTCTTCCACATCCATTGGCTTCAAGAGGAAACGCTTGGTACGCACGACCTCCAGATCATCATGATCCAGCTCATCAGAGCTAGCGGAGCCATTCGTAACCGGCTCTTCTACAAACAGCGTCTTCAAGCCACGATCCTGGCGGAATTTGCGGTTCAGCTTTGTTTTGTGCTTGCGGATCTGACGTTCAAGCTTGTCCGTAACTGCATCGATGGATGCGTACATATCCTCACTTTCGTCTTCGGCCCGGAGTACTAACCCCGGCAAAGGAATGGTAACTTCTACGGTGTGAAGTCCTCTTGTGGTGCTTAACGTGACACTTCCATCAGATGTTGGGGGTGCATCAAAGTATCTCTCAAGTCTGCTAAGCTTTTTCTCAACATACTCTCTCAAAGCGTCAGTAACCTCGATTTGTTGACCTCGAACTGTAAAGTTCATAAGACACGCCTCCTTTGCTCCTTCATTATACCACAAGTGTTAAGCTGGAGTAAAAGCCATGACGCGCATTTCGAGCAGTTTGTTAAAAGAAAAAATTATTGCGTTCACATCTTTTCTTTTGTGTAATTTCGACATTTCATGAAAGTTTTCTTGACACGAAGAAAGCATTTTCATAATAGATTCATAGACTCAAAACATATAAAAAAACCCTGGAATCCTGTTCCAGGGTTATTGCTAGCGTTGTCTAAATTGCTAACCATCTTACCAATTATGTAGGTCGGCCAAGCCGGGATGATTATAATTTGATTACGTTAGCTGCTTGCGGACCACGAGCGCCTTCAACGATATCGAATTCAACGTCTTGTCCTTCTTCGAGGGTTTTGAAGCCTTCAGATTGGATTGCGGAGAAATGTACGAATACGTCGCCGCCTTCGGCTGTTTCAATGAAACCGTAACCTTTTTCTGCGTTAAACCATTTTACTTTACCTTGCATGCACTAACATTCCCTTCGTCATCAAATGAAGTGAAGCTCTCGCCCACATTTCCGACTATACCATCCAAGGTTATCCATTGTCAATTGGAAATGTAAATGTTTTTTTGTAATATAATGTCACCTTAATGTAGATGTTTGTCGAATACGTGAAGCTGAAAAGTACACTCTAAGCAGAATAACCCAGGATGCTGGGAACTGAATCATAAAAATAACAATATAGTTCACTTTTTTTACAGGACGGATTGTAATATGAAGTGCGACACCTACTGGAAATAAATATACCAAAGAGCCCATGGCCGGATTCGTGTAGAATGAAAGTTCCCCAACCCCATTCACACAAGGAGAATCCACCATGAGCTACACACATCTTAGCATAATCGAACGTAGCAAGCTAGAAATCCTCCACCAGCAGGGGAAAAGTACCAGAGCGATTGCCAAGGAACTTGGCAGACATCATGCCACCATTGGCCGTGAACTCCGCCGTAATGTAGCAGAGCATCCGTAATGCGCACAGAACTCTCAAGAGAGCTATGTCCAGCTCTCAGCGTCCGAAAGAGATTCGTAACCGGGAACCTTCGGCCATTGGGATCTGGATACGGTGGTCTCGGGCCGTGGGAAAAGCAAGGGCTGCGTAGCTACGTTCATCGAACGAAAGACCCGTTTGTACACCGCGATTCGTATGCCAGACCGTACCGCGTTGTCCATGGAGATTGCCTTTGGGGTAGCGGCTTCGCAGTACCCTGCCCATGTGTTTCCAACCGCTACCGCAGACCGTGGCAAGGAGTTCTCCTGTTACACCAACCTGGAGGCCATTCATGGGGTGCAGGTGTATTTTGCAGATCCGTATTCCTCTTGGCAACGTGGTTCGAATGAAAATACCAATGGCCTCCTGCGAGAGTTTTTCCCCAAGGGGACGGATTTCGCACAAATCACGGATGAAGCTCTAGAAAACGCTCTGCACTTGATCAATCACAGACCACGTAAATGTCTGGACTGGAGAACCGCTCACGAATCCTTTTCAGAGGAACTGTCGCACTTGGCTTGACACTCTGTCACAGATTAATATTAATGCCCTACCAAGGTTCACTTCAGACTATCTATAGTTACTTTGTATATCATTAATTAGAGCCAGTACTTCATGATTTTTTGCCTTGATTTTTTCTAGAAATACTAGTGCTGTTGCTGGGTCATTCTTTTCAATCCATATCACATAGCCTAAATTGAATAGGACATCTGAATTATTCTCGTTGATTTCGTAAGCCTTCTTAAGCAATGGAATTACGAAACCCTTTCTACCCTCAGACCAAAACATAACTGCCATATCAGATAATATTTGGTCCTTCTGTCCTCCACTAAGACATGTCTCGACAAATTGTGCAAAGGAATCAAAGGACACATTTAAATCTTTAGCAAATTCTACAACTTCCACAATTTTATCCATGGTAGGAGAGGGATTAAGCGCCTCGATATAGCCCTGCAGTTCACTCAGAACATTATCAAACTGCTTTGAGTACACATCAATAGGTACAAAAGAATGATTTTCCCTTACAATTGAGAAGCTCTGTTCAAATCGTTCAATTACATTGCTAACTCGATAGCGGCTAATGGATTCGACACAATTTTCTGCTGAAGGCAATTCAGTAGCTCCACTAAGGATTCCCTGCAGAATATCTTTAAGAGCCTGTGAGTCTCCTTTCGGAAACAACCACCCATTAATCCCATTTTTCACAATCTCATTAGGGCTTCCTACTTCTGTACAAATTACAGGAACTCCTCTAGATAGTGCCTCTATAAGCACCATACCGAACCCCTCATAGTCGGAGGAAAGAACCAGTGTAGACGCCTCATTGATTTCAAGCCATGGCTCCTCCTTCCATCCTTTCCAGTGGACTCTATCTGAAATCTTCAACACTTCCGATAACTTTTTTAGAGATTGCTCGTCTTCTCCCCCACCAATAATATCCAGACTCCATGCTCCGGAAAGCATGCTCAAGGATTTAAATAATACATCCAATCGTTTTGAATGATTTTCAATTCTGCCAATGAATATTAATTTAATCTCACTTTGAGTCGGTCTGGGTATCAAGGGGAAATCCTTATCAGGTATCGGGTTGCCTACATAGTACACTTCTGCATCATTTCTTAATGTCTCTCTAATATTGTTTTGCAAAGATTCGGATATTGCTAAATGTGCATCACTGTACTTTAATTTCTTCCCCCCTCCAAATGCCTCTAAGGGGCCATGAAGCCAAGAAAGAATAGGCGGTCTTTTTTCCCCATAAAAACTTAGTGCCAATCTGCAGATCATACTTAGTGCTGGCGTATGAGTAGCTAACACAATATCTGGACGACCAATCTGGTCTAAAAGATTGCGGTAGCCAAGAGAATAGCGAAAAATGTCAATTTCCCCCGTGAAATTTTCACCAAGACTATCGTTACCTTGATCATAATATCTGATTTCAGGCAGTGTAGTAGCCCACTCTTCGTAATCAGGGGAGGACATTTGAAATACACGTGGTACATGTCCTCTTCTTTTAAGTTCTTGGGTCACTAATGTCAGAACTGTCTCCAAACCGCCTCTTCCCATTGCCTTTCCCAAAACAATATCAACAATCATGCCCATTCCACCGATCTGGAGAAATATAATTTTCTAGAGAACATTTTATTTGTTTAAAAATTTCTTCTTCTTTTCCATCACTTAATTCTAAATTACATATCTCTTTCATAACATTGGTTCCTATTGTTTCCTTTATCTCTTCTACTAAATTTGAAGAAGCTGTCCAGATTATATCAGCATAATTAATGAAACCTGGATCACTATATATGTTAATTGAGTTCTGTGTCAGAAATACTATAGGAATCTTATGCAGGGTCCCTACCTGCATTCGGCAATAAAAGGTAGCATGGGGATGGAACGCTATCATAATATCCGCTAAAGGAAGCTCGCTCAAAACCTCACAAAACCCCATCGCCTTCTCTGCAATATACTCTGTTTTCATTTTTCTTTTCCCCTGCAAATAATAATAATTTATTTTGTCGAACATCTCCATTCGATGTGGCTGGCTCCGTTGATTGGGTGCAAAAAACTCCACAATATGTCCCTTTGAAGACATGAGTTGTGCCAGCTTATTAACGGACTCAAGCTCATCTGTATTGTACACTTCTTCCAAAACAAAATAGATCCTCATGCTTACCCCACTCCTGTCATCATCTAGCTAATAGACGAAAAGCTTTCTTTTCAAAGACAAACAAAAAGAGTGTACTTTTATCATGAGATACACTCTTAATTGCTTAAGCTACTTTATTTATTTAATTGAACTCTATCAAGACAAAAGGATAAAAATCTACTGCTGTGATCTCTTTTAATGTAGCTGGTGTAGGGTCGCCTTCAGCATTCAGTAGAAACAATTTCCCTCCATGAACATTCAGAATGTCGCTCAACAAATAGATAAAAGGTTCCGCTTCTCCGCCTAACATAGGCTTATTCCATTCAAAACTAATTTTACGGATTTTTTTACTTTTAATGGAGTCTATAGCCCCCAAAAAGGCTTGATATTCCCCGCCTTCAATGTCAATCTTCAATAAATCAATTCGATCGATTGCTTCCAATTCACTATCCAATGTCACAGCCTCAACTTCAATACAAGTAAATTGATCTCTTACCAGTTCATCCGTCGGTCTCTCATTTATAGAAGAGTAGCCGTGGAACCTCTCAGATGTCTGAAATTGTAGCTGCCGATTTTCCGAATATATAGCCTTGTTTACCAATGTTACCTGATCAGTCAGCCAGTTCATTGCTATATTATCCTGAGCAAATGAGTACATTTCAGGATTAGCTTCATAACCTATTACTTTACCGCTAGTTCCTACCAATTTCGCAGATAGCAAGGTAAAATAACCCACATTTGTACCCACATCGACTACAACATTTCCTGGCTTCACATGCTTGATGAAATACTTTGTTAAAGGTGCCTCGAAAGCTCCGCTTGTAACAAGAATTGGCATGAGGCTATAGTCATTTGATGAGATTGTCAGCATTGCATTAAATGCTAACTTTACGAGCATTTTATTATTTCCAATATACGTTCCGTGCATAATTCCACCTCGATGCTTAAAATTAGTTGTTATTCAAATAGTATTCCGGTCTGTTATTAAAGCTCTCATACGCCCACGGAGACACTGGTGTGAACTCCGACATTAGCTTCAAGCTTTTTCCCTTAATGTCTTGATCGCCCACTTTATCTGCTAGTAGATACATTTTAAGAGCTAACTCATAACTGGGTTGAATGTGGTTAGCTTCAAGATAATATTGATAGCTATCTCCAAATTGCTGCGCATCACGAAGCAAGTCACCCGCCATTATAAAAATTGCTACTTTCTCAGAATTTTCTCCAGGCTCCAACAAAGCTTGCAGCCCTAATTCTGTAAATTTAAATTTATACAACTGCTTGGACAGCTCTAAACGAAGAACAACCGATTGAACTTGCGTCATCAAATATTCGATAGTTTCATACTCTCTGAGCATTAGCAAATCATAACAGAGATTTGAGAAATGCTGGATGAGCTCTCGAGATAGCGAACGTTTGTCTAGACCTACTATCTCTTCTCTTTTAACGATTTTCAGCATAAGATTCTGTTCTTTTTGACGGAGATTTGCAATGTGACTAAAGCCTCTATAGAAATCTGCATCTTGTGTCACCACAGCCAAAAAGAAAATATCTCTTAAATGAAAGCTTGTAACATCTGGATTGCTCGTCCAATTTAACTTAGCTGACTCATACTCTCCGTTCAACTGCTTAAGCCAAGCCGACACTCCTGCATCAGCCTGACTGGATGAGGATTCACCTGACAATTTCAAGAACAATGGATTTCTCAATTGATACAAGGCCTGCATAACTACGCCTGCCTCTTCGACTGAATGAAGTGAGTACAATGAGTGAAGACCTTTTAGAAGATCATCCCAATCCGAGTTCGAGAACATGTCCAACCAGATTTTAAGAGAAGCTACATGAACACTGTTCTGCCGAATACTTTGTGAGACATGGTTCAATGCTTTCTCTCGTTCCTCTAAAGCTAGGTAAACGTTGGCGAGATGCGCATGCGCCATATATGAACCAACGCCTTCTAGAGAAGAATACAGGAAATCTTCAACCTCTCCCAATTCAATACACTTTAGAAAACATTGCTCTGCATCCTTCCAATAATGCAATTTTGCATATATGGTGCCCAAATAGTAATGATAATCGGTATATTTGGGATGGAGTGGGATAGAATCATTTAACACATTAATCGCATCCCCATACCGCTGCTGCTCTGTTAAACATTGAATGAGGTAAATAATCAGTTTAGGAATAAAATTTTTATCCGGACCAAGTGCGTAAGCCTTTTTAAAGGCCTCAATTGCTTTTTCAGGCTCCCGTGCAACCTTGTACTGCGTCCCTAGGTTGAAGTAGCCAAATGCCGTTGGCGCTTCCTCCAACTCCTTCTCAATGATCATCATGTTACGTGATTTTTTACTTTTCCCTTGCATGACTACCTGTGTATACCCATCATGGTTAATGTATACTTGCAAATTACCCCCTTTGTCATCAGGGAAGTCCAAATGATTAATTTGCTCATGTATATAGCCTTCATATTTATAGCCGACACTTCGTTTAAATAATCTAACAAACGAATGTGTATCAACTACACCCGCTCGAATAACGTTCCGAATTCTTAAGAAATAATAAGACCTATTCAGCAAATCAAGCAGTTTGCTCTTTGAAGCATCTTCAAGCCACTCATCAGCATCTAAAGACAGAACGTAATCACAGGATGCAAATTGAAGTGCATAGTTCCGAGCATTGGAGAAATTATTATCCCAATCGTAATGATATATTTTAGCCCCGAATCCCTCAGCAATTTCTACAGTTTTATCTACAGAACCAGTGTCCACAACAATGAGTTCATCAACGATTCCTTGAACACTTTCTAAACACCTCGCCAAGGTTCTTTCTTCATTCTTCACAATCATACATAATGATATTGTTTGATGTTTCACTTTAGCTGCTCCTCACTAATCCAAGATCTCAAGCCTTTTAGTAGCCTGAATAAAGCCTTGCTTCGCACTCGCTGCATAATACTCCTTGGCTCTTTCGATCTGACCTGTAATTTCAAAATAGATGCCCAGGTTGTATAATGCTCTATAGCTACCTACCCCGGCAACAGTCTCGTAAGTCCCAGACCGAACCTCCCCCAGTTCCAAACAACTATAATAGATATTAGGGATACTATGGAATTCTTGCACATTTCCTGATTCAATAATTGAAGAAGCTTGTATAAAATATAGATCGGTATAGTTAGGGTATTTTTCTAGTGCTTTCCCCAAAATATTTCGCAGCTCAAGCCATTTTTTTTCTTTTAGCAAACAATAGCAATACTGTAATACTACGTTGGGAGTAAATGTGTAATCATATGCCTCTTCATTCATTAACAAATGATAGGACGCTGCTAGGTACTCATTAGCCTGACTATAATCTTTGGCTACGTATAGCGTTTTGCCAATTTGAAATAATACATAAGGATCCTGCGGGTAATCATTTAGCTGTTTCATTAAAAGCCGTAGATTTCTGTCTGTCTTTTTCTTCTTTTCTAGAATTGATTTCTTATATCCTTCGTGTAATACAGTAATTTCCGTATCCATACCTGATACAGATTCATCTGAACAATATAGTTGTTCGTGAATGCTCCCCCTATAACTGTACTGACCATTGTTAGGAATTAGTCTAGTAATATAACTCACAGAGTTCTCGCCCTGATCGAGTTCGTTTATTATTTTTATCCGTCCGGGCATCCTGTGCTTTGCCTGAATATATCTCTTTAGGTCTTCTCCCTTCCCCTGATACCTTTCATCCGCATCTATCATGAATATATATTCTTCCTGCGCCAGTCCAAGAAGATGATTTCGTGCCGCTGCAAAGTCATCCAGCCATTCAGTTTCAAATACTTTAGCTCCACAAGTACGTGCTATATGTACGGTATTATCCTGGGAGCCTGTGTCCAATACGATGACCTCCCGAACATAAGGAGTTACAGAACGAATAGTCTCTGCGATTAAATCCTCTTCATCCTTGGTAAGGATACATGCACTAATTGGTAACAGGGAACCCATGCTATTTCCTCCTTCGTATGTATAACAGAAAGGAGCCCTCACGGACTCCTTCTTATTGTAGTGCAGTAATTACTTATACTCAAACATTAATGTTCCGGTCTCTTGACCATCAGGATTGATCACCTTAATAGGTACTCCCCCTGCCGCCGGATTAGCTGGTGTACGGAGACGTACCCGCGTTGCACTAATAAAGCTAGCTGCGTAATTCACACCATCAATATTAACAACTGCGCCATTTATAAAGTTCTTACCATCGACATACAGTAGTGTTCCTCCAGCCACTGGACCACTAGTAGGTGAGAGACTTGTAAGTGTAGGTGCAGGTATAGCAGGTGGTGCATCATATACAAATTGAGCAGTAACTGACGCGCCAGTAGGATTAGTAATCACAATATCTACAGGACCCGCTGCAGATCCAACTGGAGTTCTAAATCTTATTCTAGTGTTACTTACATAGTCATAACTAATTGGAGCCCCTGCAAATGTCAGAGTAAGACCTGACTCCAGATAGTTTCCATCTACATACACCATTGTCCCTCCAGCCAAGGGTCCATTTCCAGGTGAGACACTTGTGATCTCTGGCTTGGCTTCTTCATACGTATAGGCATTAGGTAATGTGACTGACTTCCCGTCTGGATTGGTCAGCTTTATGCTCACAGTTCCAGCTACATCTGAAGCAGGAGCCTTAACTCTCACTCTTGCTTTACTAACATATGCATATAAATCAATCTCTTGTGAGCCAAAACTTACTTTTGCATCTTTTTGAAACTCTTCCCCGTAAATATCAACAACATTTCCACCCTTCACATTCCCAACTGCCGGGGATATGGAGGTGATAACAGGATCTGGAAGTACAGGAGGCGCATCATACGTAAATCCAGCTGTCAAACTAGCCTCTTTATTATCTGGATTCACCACTCTAATATCAACCGGTCCAAACGTTGTAGTCGCAGGTGTACGGAATCTTAAGCGAGTAGCATTAATGAAATCCGGGTTGAATTCCGTGATATTGGAGCCTTGAATCCAGAAGAGCTTGGCACCCTTCTGATAGTTAGCTCCATCTACATAGACTAATGTACCACCGGTCATTGGACCATTAGCCGGGCTAACTCTACTAACTACTGGATCCGGAAGCGCCGGAGGTACAGTATAGGTGAAAGCTTTTTCCAGACTTGCAGATTGTCCATCTGGATTGGTTAGTTGTATATCTACACTAACTGGCTCATTCCAGAATGGTGTACGCAATTGCAGCCTAGTTGCAGAAACATAAGAGTAAGTAGTATCTGCTCCCCCAAAGTTTAGCTTCGCGCCCTTCTCAAAGTTGGCGCCATCGATATAAATCAAAGTATTTTCATCCATACGGCCAGTGTTTGGTGTCACAGAACTGATTGTTGGTCCTGGCGGTGGAGGCGGTGCAATGTACGTATACGCTTGCGTTAAGCTTGCTTCCTCTCCACTAGGGTTTACCACTTTAATATCTACTTTCTCTTCTTTATCCCATACTGGTGTCTTTACAATTAAAGCTTGGGCAGAACTAAATGTAACGGAGGAGCTTTCAATATTATTAAAATACACCTTCGCACCTGTTTTGAATTCTTTCCCAGCCAAAGCTACAGTCTCGTTACCAATTGTAGATCCTTCTGCAGGAGTTATCGATAGCAACTCCAACTTTGGTGGCTCATCATAATTAAATGCTTTTTCTAGAACGGCTGAAGTTCCATCAGGATTCTCAATCGAAACGTCTACTGGTCCCCAGGTATCGACTGCAGGAGTTTTAACATATAAATAACCAGAGTTATTGAATGTGATTGAAGACGCTGCTTTGTCTCCAAACTTCACCTGTACGCCCTTCATAAAATTCTTGCCGTATACCTTCACGTTTGTCCCGCCAGCTATCGGTCCATTCTCGGGAGAGATACTGGTGATCTCAGGGATAGCATAGTAGCTGTATTCAGCAGTTGCTGACTGATTATCAGGGTTCACAAGTTTTACTTGAACCGGCCCTTGGGTTCCGGCTGGAGTAACTACTGTTACTTCCTTATCACTAACAACATTCACATTGGTGCCTAATAGGTTAAGAAAGTATATTTTAGCACCAGGAAGGAAGTTCTCGCCAGTGATTGTCACCGTCTCTCCACCTGCAATGAGACCTTTATTCGGCGATACGGTTGTTATGATCGGGGCCGGATTTTTAACTTCAAGGTTCGCAGAAGGGATTTTATAAGTACGCGTAGCACCTGTGTAGTCTTTATAGGTAACCACAGAAGCAGTTGTTGTCACAGGATAAGTACCAGCAACTCCTCCTTGCTTTTGGCGTATTTTATAGGTGAATGATAAAGTATCTTTCTTGAGCTCCAAGAAATTCCATGTTAGTGTATTCCCATTTACCATTGGTTTTGGTATATTATTATCATAGGAACCAGGAATGATCTCAAAATTATCACTTACAATGTCATTGACAACGACATCATACGCACTGGCTAGGCCGATTTCTTCTACAATGGCTGCATAGATTTGAGCTAATCCGGTTGAACCTAAGACAAAGTGGTGATGATGCGAGGTTGTCGCCATATCTTTCAGCAGTTTGTTGGGACCACTTGAATCTGGATTGTCTGATTTACCCAATAGTGCAATGGTGTAGAAGACAATGCCTGCATCTTTTGCTTCATTCGCCTTTTTCAAAGTGTATTCATATGCACTGAGGCCGTCTCCTGCTATGGTCGCGTCACCGTCTGTCATCAGTACAATGACAGGCTGAGCTTCAGGTCTATGATTTGCCAAGAGCTCTTGGGCTTTAGCAATTGCGGCACCGGTTCCAGTCCCACCATTAGCCGTGATTTTATCAATGTAGCTCTTAGCGGCCGCTGCATCAGTTGTTAGCGGGACCCCCTCAAATGCTCTGTCAGAATAGTCTACGATACCGACCTGATGCTTTGTTAGATCCATCAAATCAATGAACCCTTTGGCAGCTGCTTTAGCGCTGGCCATTTTATCTTCCCCATCCTTATTATAAGGTGGAGACATACTCCCTGATCTGTCAATGATAAGAATAACATCATTTGGTTTAACAACATTTACTGGTGGAGTCCCCTTAAGATTGAGGGTGACTTCTGCTTCTCCCCCTACCAAAACACTTGTTGGCTGCACCGTCTTGGAAGCGGACACATAGTTGGCAGCCTCCGCTGTGGAAAATGGGACTATGCTTATCCCTATAAAACCAATAAGCAGCATAATAAATAATCTCTTCAAGCTACTCATACAAAACCTCCTACTAAAGTTTTTTATCAAAGAAGTAAGAATCCGTAAATGCAGGGGTGTCATATTGCTGCGATATTTTGGGAGACATGTTACGTTTGACTTCCATCTGCTTCATATCACTGGACAATAAAGATTTCATAGAGTCATTCAGCTGAACTAGATCATGTAAGCTTTCCAGTTCTTGTTGGTTATACGGCCCTTCAGTGGCTTTCAATTGCAGGATGTCGAATAATTCATCTATCTCCGCTTCCTGCTTCATGAAGTTCTTCGCATCTCCACTCTCTAGAATCTCCTCATACATCCATTTCAATTGTTGCATCACATTATAACGTTCCATATCAGTTACCTTTTCCGCTTTTGACCAACTGAACAGCCTTTTTCCAGGTTTCTGCAAACCCTTTTGCAAACTCAATGACTGAATCCAGCATTTCTGGTTGTTTATTAACAGCAAACTCATTCAGTTGAGACAGGTAAAACTGATACAATTCACGAAGTTGCCCTGCAATTTCATAATCGTGATTTAAAGTACCTAGCAATTCGTATAGTATAGCTCGTGCTCCATGAACACGTTCCAGCATTTCAGCTTCTTGATTTTTTACCATATGCATCTTGGCCATGTTCAGCTTACGGTACAACTCTTCATATAAAAGGAGGGTCAGGTCACCCGGGCTTGCTGTCTCTACTTTAGTTTTTAAATACTGCTGTTGATAATTCGGTGTAATCATATCGTACCGCTCCCTTTATATAAAAAGTTGATCGAAATTAGAACTAATGCTGAATTAGCCTAGCCACTCAACTGTGACGTTAACCATGAGCCTTTGTTATTAAGCTTCTGTAAAGATAGCTCCATCGCTGTAAATTGCTTAGTATAGCGCTCTTCAATAGTAACTAATCGGGATTTCAATGTGAACATACGCTTATTAATTTCACCGATCTGCTTACCTATCTGGCTATTGTCTTCGGCATCTGATACAGTTCCTGATCCAATACGCTTAATAATCTGATTGATCTGCGTAGTTAATGAGTCATAAAGTCTCTCGCCATAACCTGTCTCATTATAGTAATTTGGATCTTTAGAGTCCAGATCACTAGTCTTTGTGAAAAGGTCCATAACACCTTCAGGATTCTTGGTTATCGCATCCTGAAGTTTTGCTTCATCAATTTGAAGCTTGCCCAGTTCACTGGTCAATCCCTTTGAATAAGACTTGAAAGTGATGCCAATATCCGATAATGAGTCCATTTCAGAAGGAAGACCGTCTACCTTTTTAATCAATGAACTTCTTAAAGAAGAAAGGGTATTCTGTAGGATATCATCACGATAAAGGAGACCCTTTTTTGCTTTTTCTTCCCAAAGCTCAATTTGCTTATCTGTCATACCCTCCTTTTGCTCTTCAGTCAAAGGGGTATAACTACGATTGGGAACAGCCTTTATTTTATCATTTGCCTGATCAACAAGTTTATTGTATTGCTCTACAAAGCCTTTTACTTGATCAACGATAGCAGTAGTATCTCTTGCTACTGTAACAGATACTGTCGATGTGGATACTCCTTTAAGGTCAAATCTCACACCATTGAATTCAAAAGAATTGTTATCAAATTCAAGGGTTTGTCCATTTAATTGAACTTGAGCGTTTGTACCTGTTACAGGCGTAGCAGCACTAACTCCAAATACCGAAGATGCAAAGCCGCCCGCATCATTAATTTGAATAGAGGCACTAGAGCCAGTGCTATTGGTAGCCATCATGAAGCGACCATTAATGCTGTCATAACTCATGGATACGCCGATATTAGCAGCATTAACCTGCTTCATCACAGAATCATAGGTGGAGTCTGCAGTCACATTAACAGTTGTTGATCCTTTTGGTCCTACGATTTCAAAGGATCCTGTTTGATTAATTTGGGTTTTAGTGTCGACTTTCACACTATTGCCTGCTACAAAAGCACTTGATGCCAGTTTATCAACCTTGAGGGAGTAACCACCACTTGTTGCTGCTGCAGAAGAGGTTGCCGTTACAACACTTGAATCACTGCTCGTTGCTGTCTGCTTTGTAAATGAGGACGAGAACCGTAGTTTATCCGTTAACGTACGAATAGAAGTTAGCATCGTGTTCATCTCACGATATTCATCACGTTTCCAAGCAATGGTTTGCTTTTTCTGTTCAAGTTTGTTCAACGGCATTCTTTCCACTTGCATTAACTGCTTGATGATCAAATCTGTATCTAAGTTAGATACCATCCCAGTCAATTTTATCGTTGAAGCCATTAATTACACCCCCTACCTTCTTAAGTTCGTTCATCCAGAAACAAACCAACTTGCTCACATAGATTGATTACAAGATCCAAGTACTTCTCTGGAGGTATTTCTCTTAACACCTCATCAGTTTGTGTATCTATTACCCTCACAATATATTGACTGCTTTCTTTATGCATTGACCACTGAAGACGGGTATCCAATCTTTGAAGCACCTTATTCCCATGCTCAATCAGATCAGAAAGCCGCTGCTCTCCAATAGAGGCTACATTTCCTAACAAGGAATCCTGTTGACTGTGAATAGTATTTACACTCTGACTTGCTGAAATGTTACCCTGTATCGAGAGAGACTTGTCTGAAAACGAATCAATTCGCATCCATTCAGCCTCCTAACATAAACTTATAAAAAGAAGCCGACCGGATAATCCGGCCGGCTCCTGCGTTAAGCAATTGATTAACGAAGCAACTGCAGAACGCCTTGCGGTTGTTGGTTCGCTTGAGCCAACATTGCAGTAGCAGCTTGTTGAAGGATATTCGTTTTAGTAGACTCGGACATTTCTTTCGCCATGTCTACGTCACGGATCCGGGACTCAGCAGACTGCAGGTTCTCGGAAGTAGTTCCCAGGTTGTTGATCGTGTGCTCCAGACGGTTTTGTACAGCACCCAGATCGGAACGGATTTGGGATACAGTGTCAATAGCTTCCTGTACAATAGTCAGGTTAGCAGCAGCCTCAGCGTTAGTTCCAGCTGTAAGGCTTGTCAGAGTATCCAGTGCCAAGGAACCAGTATCAGCAGCAGCCAAAGACAGAACGATAGTGTCGCCTTCATTTGCACCTACTTGGAACGTTAGAGCTTGACCAGTAACACCTGCACTCAACAGATCTTTAGTGTTGAACTTTGTTTGAGTCGCGATGGAGTCGATTTGCTCAAACAATTGAGAAATTTCTTTATCGATTTTCGCGGAGTCAGTTGTTGTCAACACTTCGTTCGCTGCTTGGTTATACAGTTCGCCCATACGTTGCAGCATGGAATGAGTTTCGTTCAAAGCACCCTCAGCAGTTTGGATCAGGGAGATACCGTCAAGAGAGTTACGGTTCGCTTGCTCCAGACCACGGATTTGGTTACGCATTTTCTCGGAGATTGCCAGACCAGCTGCATCGTCAGCTGCACGGTTAATTCTGTAACCGGAAGACAATTTTTCGAGAGATTTTGCTTGAGCATTGTTGTTCGCAGTCAATTGACGTTGAGTATTGTAAGAAGCAATATTGTGGTTAATACGCATGATAAAATTCCTCCTTGGAATGTGTTGGTGATTAGCATCCTTGCTTCACCCATGATTAGGCGCATTGTCTGATTTGCGGCCGTCAAAATCAGAAATGCTGTCCATGATATATATATCGGATAGTTCATAGCAATGTTTATAGATTATCTTAATTTTTTCAAAAAAATCATTTCTTTTTGGGTGATTGAATTTGGTGAAGAATACTTTCTACATTATCGTTCAAATGAACTGCTTCTTTATTTTGACTCTGGATTATATTATAGATCTCTTCTCTGTAAATACTCACATGAGGGGGAGCTGTAATCCCAATTCGGACTTGATCTCCAGAGATTTCAATTACAGAGATGACGATATCATCATTAACCATAATTTTTTCGCCCTTATTTCTTGATAGAATCAGCATATCATTCTCCTCCTTGTGAGGGATTGCTAAATAACGAATGGCGAGTTGTATATCGGGAGTTGTCTAATATAATTTGAGCAGCATCATTGTTTTTCCGGTTGATTATAATAGGAGCTTTTAAATTAACAGAAATATCCTGGGGTGATCTTACAGTAGTCACGACCCTGATCTCAACGTCTTCTTTAGCATCCAGCTTTAATTTTTGTATCCACTTATCCTCAATATCAAACTCATAGCCCGTATAAAAAGGGAAAGGATCAGCTAATACAAAGGCTAAATTGGCATCCTCAATAGATTGCAGGTATATAAAATGACTATCTTCATCAGATGAAGGTATAAAAACAAATTTACGCTCTTCCTCAAATCCCAAAATGGGGCTTACAAAGTGAATAATAGATGTATCCTTAATCTCAAGTTCCCCAAATCTAACCGTTTGAACTAGCATGAAGTAACCTCCTCTGAATATTAAAAAAAATAGCTATATGAACTTGTTCATTATAGCTATTGTAAGCAGTATCTCATACAACCGCATCCAATTGAGTACCGATTGTACTAAAATGTATGAAGTTTTTTTGAGTTAAGTAAATTTCCAGGCTCTCAGGAGTATACTCAATAATTGGCTTATTATATTCTGGATCATATTTGACCTGATTAGCTGTATACTGAATATCCGTTATACCTGGCGTGTAGGTAATGTCGACGTTATCATAGGAGGCAGGTCCTCTGATTTCCATGGGCCTGTCCTTCATCGCATTTTGATAAGCAATAGCTGCGAAGGCATTCTGCTTATTCTGAATGGCCATCATTTGATCTCCAGCCTGAGCAATCTCCGCAATATTCTGCATTGAGGAGTCCCACGCATTCTGTGCAATGCGATCCAGCATCTCAATGCTTCTTGCCAATCCAAGAGCAGACCATGCCTTGCTCTGATCTACATTCAGATTGCCTGGAGTATACTCGATGTTCAGTTCCCCTGCTGGTTGCTGCATATTTATTTCTGCCTTAGGCTGTTGTATGCTCCACTGCCCTTCGGTTCTTTCCAAAGCTATTTTGCTGTACCCCTGTTGAATTTGAATTTTAGGAAAGTCCATAGGCAACCTCCCTTAATTTAAGAAATCAAGTAGGCTTGGTCTAATGATCCGAGCAATAGTATCGAGCGAAGATTGATAAATACTCTCAGCTGTTTTTAGCTCTGTTATCGCCTTTGCCATATCCGTATCTTCTACCTTGGATTGCAGATCCAAATAATTCAGATTGAGATCTTCCAATCGACTTAAGGTGAATTCCAGACGGTTTTGTTTACCGCCTATCTCCGCTTGAGCAGTAGTAATATTCTGCAAAGAGGTTTGCAGCTGCGTAATGACACTTTGAATTCCTGCTGTATCATCATTATCTAAAGCCTGTTTCATATTATCAACCACTTTGAATAGACCATCGGCAGAGCCGAATTCACCAAACACTGAATTACCTAGCATATTCACAGGTACAGTTACACCTGCTCCAATCTGATACTCAACTACGCCAGTATCCAGCACATAGGATTCATTGGCGGGGTCACCTGGATATGGCTTTTGATCTACACGTTCACCGTTAAAGACATATTTCCCTTTAAATTGTGAGTTCCCTAAGAGCACCAGCTGTTCGTATAACTGATCAACCTCTTGCTTAGCATTTAAACGGGCATCTTCAGGCATTGTATCCGTCCCTGCCTGTACTGCAAGCTCCGACAGACGTTGTACGATACTGGTTGTCTCCATCATGACACTGTCTGTGAATTGCATCCAAGAATCAGCATCTTCCGCATTTTCGCTAAACTTCGTAGTGAAAGAGACCTCTTGACGATAATTCAACGCACTCGCAACACCACCAGGATTATCTGAAGGACGATTTAACTGTCTTTGCGTCAGCAGTTGCTCCTGATATTTATTCATGCGGTTATAGTTATTTTGCAAATTATGCATCATTGTACCGCTCATCATGGATTGAGTAATACGCATTTATATCATCTCCTATCTACCAACTATGCCGGTACCGTTAATTAACTTATCCAACATTTCATCCACCGTTGTAATGACACGGGCAGAAGCACTGTAGGCCTGCTGAAATCTGATAAGATCGGCCATTTCCTCATCCAGGGAGACACTGCTAACAGATGCACGCAGGTTATCGGAATGATTCGTAAGAAGGGTATTGTTTTCAACCATTTTGTTGGCCAAATCTGCATCAGTACCTAACTGAGCAATCACAGATTGAAGGTATCCGCCAAAGGTAGACACATCCGTTATTGCACCATTGTTTCTAAGCGGATCAAAACTGAACTTTCCTTCAGACAGACCGGCAATCAGTAATGCCAATCCACCATTACCCTGCAGCACTTTTTCTGTAGTGGTGCCATTTGCATTAGTTACAATCTCTGTCCGCATCGAAGCTGCTATATTAGCCGCATCGTTAATAATATTAGAATTAACACGAATGTTCGCAGCAGTGATAGTGACACTATTATCCGAAGTGACAAAAAAGTTCTGACCCGCAGTTGCAGGACTTTGGAGTGTGTACCCTAATTTATGCAGTCCATTGAGGCCATCCACTTCATATGGTGTATCTTGGGCTAATTTACGGGGATTCGTCGGATCCATAACCGCATTGGGTATCGTTACACCTACTGGAAGAATACTCCCTGCCGGTAAGGTAACGGAAATCTTGCCATTCACCAAGGTATTTGCCATAATATCTAACTGCCGAGTATATTCAGCAACATGCACATCCCTGGATTGAACCGTACCCGCGATAGCACCTTGAGTTATTGCGCCTACATTAGCAACATTGAAAGGTGTAACTACATCATCATTAATGAGCTGCATGCCACCAAAGTTAACCTGATAGGCATCATCGGTTTCAATCACTTGGATATTTCCTAGTTCAGACAATTTATCTACCAACAAATCACGTTTATCCCGCAAGTCATTGGCATTATCCCCCATGGCTTCAATTCGTTTGATAGAATAGTTAATAGCAGCAATCTGATCAGCGTATGCATTCACATCGTTCACTTGAGAATTGAGTTGATCCGTTAAATTATTGCTTAATACATTCAACTGTGAAGCCACATGATTGAATGTTTCTGTTAGTGCTACAGCCTTCTGCTGAACAATTGTTCTAGCTGATAAGTCAGAGCTACTAGGATTTTTACTTAAATCCTGCCACGAATTCCAAAAGTCGGAGATTACAGTAGCAATACTATCCTCTGACGGTTCATTAATGATCCCTTCAATCTTGCCTAGTGCCTCTTGCTTTGTTTTCCAAGTAGAAAGTGTAGAGTTTTGATTGCGAAACTCAATATCCATCAAGTAATTGCGCACTCGGCGTATACTATCCACTTCAACACCCATCCCAAGTTGGTTAGGGTTTGTTGATTTAGTCATACTTGGAAATTCAATAGGGATCGAAGCAGTAAGCCTCGCTACTTGTCTTGAATAGCCCTCTGTGTTCGTATTGGTAATATTGTGACCGGTTGTACTTAATGCAGTCTGCTGCGCAATTACCCCACGTTTACCAATCTCAAGGTTATGGAACGTTGATCTCACTATACTCCCTCACTTTCTATGCCCTTGTGTCAAAATAACTTCTATTGACAGGTTCTACTTTTTGCTTGGAAGGATCATGATACACCATGTGATCTTCCGGGTGATTAGTAAATAAATTCATTGAATAATCTATAAAGGTTAACGACTGTTCTACCATTTCCTTATTCACAGCATTTACAGCTTTTAGGGAAGTGAGTAGATCATACAATTCATCTTTCAGATCCATTAGATGTTGTCGATCATCTGGGTCAAACACTAAACGAGCCATCTCTGTAATGTTCAGGTTCAGTTGTGACTGAATGCCTTTCTCTCTAAGAAAAGAGTACAAAGCGCTTGTTCGTTCCTCTTCCACCTCGTTGATTTTTTTGATTAACTTTGTTTCTTTTAAAACACAACGAGATACAATGCTGATATCATTCGCAAGAATCCCCGCTTGCTTTTCTTTGGCAACATCAATCAACTCGGTATGAAAATGAATTAATTGTTGCAAGGTCCCTGTCACCTGCTGTAAAGTCAAATCTTTCCCCTCCTGTTATTCCTGAGATGACTTGAAATAAGGCAACAGCTTGTCGGCAATTTTGGATGCATCCACATGGTATGTACCCGAGGATACTTGTGCTTTCAATTCCTTAATCCGCTCAGCACGATCGGTGTCATTACTGCGTTGCAGCATCTCCATAGCTTCAGGAGAAAAGGATACCTCATCCTTGCGTCGGCTCTTCTTCTGGTCTTCCTGGCGTCCAGTCTCCTGGTTACGTTGGTATGGATTAATCGCATTGATGCGGTTGGTCTCGTTAATTTTCATAACTTAACTTCCACCTTCCTCAATATTTATAAATTACGTGGTATTAAAAAACGTTAATCGGCGTACTTGCACGGATGAACAGGCCGTACTGGGCGGGCAATTCCTGCGCTTGCAGAATAGTTCAGCTCCGCTGCGATGCAACATACGGGCTCTGTACTCTTCATAAAAGTGTTTGGATTATTCGCTCAAATAAAAAAAACACCGATAAGCTTTACTAAGATTATCGGCGTGCTTTAAAACTTTTTGAATAGCTGTAATCGTTTTTAATTCCACTGGACTAGTAATCCCGCTTTTTGTCAATAGCATTGTAGGTAGCTGAACCCACATTGTTACCTACGTCCTGATTTTTCTCTTGGGAGGCCCGTGTTAATTCCTTCGTAAGTCGTGACCTGCAGGAATCACACATATTATTCTCACGGATGAGTGTGCCGCACACCTCACAAGGATACATCATATTCGGTGCATTGGCGATGGAGATTCTTCCCTCCCGAATAAAGCGAGTGATCTGCTTAATCGGTACCTCGGTCGCATCAGACAGCTCTTGAATATTCGCACCTTTATTTTCGCGCAAATAAGCAACGCACACTTCATATTCACGTTCTATATCTTTAATGCAATTAGGACACAGCTCTCTAATGTTAATGGAGTACAAACGCCCGCAGCGAGGACAATTGGCAAGATTCATGAGTACACGCCCCCTTCAATAATCTGGTAGTCAACATCTGTAGTACTAATTTACCTTATTTACACAAAGCTCGTCCAGATGGAAAAGGATTTCTTGTAAAATTTATTGCAGTAGGAAATTAGCAGCAATTCCTTCTATAAAAGGGTTGATAGAGATTACACTTCATGTAATAGAGCATTTCTATCCTTGCATTTCATTTAGGAACGTGCCCAAGTAAGGCCGTATATGGTCAGGGGAATGTTCAGCTCTTGCCCCAGGGCTCTTAGCACACTGCTGCATTGCTCAAGAGTACTACCTGTTGTATAGATATCATCCACAAGCAGTATACGGAGCGGTGTTCGTTCAGAGCGTCCATGTCGTCTGCCCTCATACGCCTGAAATAACCAATCTCTGGCTCCCCTGGCTGGTGCAAAGGCATGAGCAATGGAATGTCCCCGCTCTTTGCGGCCTTTGAAGCTTTGCTTCCCGGTGTCTCTGGACCTAATCAACAGTTCACAGATTTGAAGCTTCTGCCGCTTGCATAATTCACGGGCCATACACTCCGCCTGATTAAATCCTCGCTCCATCAGTCTGGACGCGCTAACAGGCACATATGTCACCAGCTCTGCCTCCCAGACCGGGCTAGCTATCCGCCAACATTTCCATGGCCATCGCTTGGACTCCCGAATGTGGCTCCTTCGTACAGGACGGCAATCAGGATGAGTCTTCGAATGACTACGGCTGCTCATAGCAGACTTCCCTTGTTCTTGGCCATTAGCAAGGATAAGTGAATCGAGGCTGAGGTGCTCCACGGTTGTCCTCTCTTCCTGTAGTGCCTGATAGGCCAGCTGTAGCATCTTGCCGAATAAAGGCGACAGCTTCTCATTACCTCTATACTTAAAGTCGCTGATCCACTCCTTCATGTCCCTAGTATACTGAACAGAACTGCGATTGCATTCGAACGAACGGTTCACTCTGTCAGGCCGAAGGCAATCAGGACATCCGACTTGCCGGCCACAGCAGATACAGCGAATATGCTCGATCCACGGAATACGCCGCTCACACTTGCTACAGATTCCGAGCTGGCCGCTGGTGAAGACTCGGCTACCACAGACCAGGCAGCTATGCGCGGGAGGAGCTAACCATCTCTGCAGGCATCGATCTATGATATTCAATTGGGTTCAGCCTCCCATCTTCTTCAAATACCCACCTCGATGGGCAAGCTCATTCATACTCTGTATTTGTCCGATCGCTTGGCGCTGGGCTCGTGTCCATTCTGGAGATACAAAAATCACCTTGCCTGCCGGGTCCTCTATGGATCTGCCAGCACGCCCAGCCATTTGTACCAGTGAAGCTTCATCGAACAAGCTATTATCGGCATCGAGAATGTAGACATCACTGCGTGGAATCGTGACTCCTCGCTCCAATATCGTCGTGGTGACCAGCATTCGAATCGTTGCCGCGCGAAAAGCTTTCACTTTATCCGTTCGATGCTCGTCCTCGGAGGAGGTTCCTGCTATTGAAATTTCAGGGAAGTAGGTCGATAACAAATGAACCAGAGAAGGAATCTGTGCAATTCTTGTCACGAACACAAAAATTTGTGCCCCCCGCTTCAGTGAAATTTGCAAGGAAGAGAGAAGTCCCTTAGGCAGTCTGCGTTGTTGCAGACACTTGGCAACCGAACTCCCCGAGATGCGAACAGGTACTGGCAAAGGATGGCCATGGAACCGTGCGGGCACCTTTGCATAGGGCAGAAGCCCCCGCTGAACTTCTTGTTGCAGCTTGATCGGCGGTGTGGCAGATAAATAAACAAATTTACCCTTCTGCTTACAACAGGTGACGGCTGCATGAGCAAGCATCGGGTCGTTGTGATATGGATAAGCATCCAACTCATCAATAATGACCAGATCAAAGGCGTTCCGAAAACGCATGAGCTGATGGGTCGTCGCCAGTGTAATCTGCCCCGATCCCCAGCGATCCGTGCTTCCGCCATATAGCACCGTTATCCTTATATGGGGAAAAGCCTTTTTAAGCCGCGGTGCCAGCTCCAGCACTACATCCCTTCTCGGCGTTGCGACGAGCGCACGCCCCCCTCTGGATACAACGTAATCCAGTAAGGGAAATATCATTTCGGTCTTGCCAGCTCCGGTTACGGCCCATAGCAAAAAACGTCCTTGATCTTGTAGTTGACTGTTCCCTCTCCTATGCTGATCTGGATCTCTCCTGCCTGTGATTAGCGGTCGAGGACGCTCAAGGCGTAACCATTCTTCGCTGGTATGTGAACTCGCTCTCGGCCAAAGGTGACGCCAGCCCATACGCCAATCTACGCAATAGGGCACCTCAGTATTCACATCCTTGCTACCCGTTCTCTCCTCACTAATACCTACTGGGTTGGTAACTTTAGGACTTGCGAGGAATTGAAGTGCTATGGTCGTTGCCGCACGCTGTGCCGGGCTAAGGCCCCACTTGTCCAGCTTCATACCAGATGGCATCCCCAAGTTCCCACCGAGGAATGCGGTTTGCTTATGCTCTTCATGGTATAGCAGCAGGGAACAAGCACGACTTCTACCCATGGTGCGACAAGCCGCACAGTAGGCACATGCCGACAGACCACAAGAAGCGCAAGGTGTGCTCTCTACTGCAGCTGTGCCGCAGCGTCTGCAATGCGGACGTCCAGAGCTTCGGTTCATCCTAGTCGCACGTCGACCTCCTGTGAGTCGCGAGGCGATTCCGGTGTCATAATGAATGCTCCCTTGCAAATAAGCCAATTGAGCGGCCTCCTGCCAAGACAGACCCATTTGAGAGCTTGATTCTATAGAGTTCGGAAATACTCTCTTGTTCTCATCCTCGTTATGGATTCCATTCTGCTCCCATAGGGTTTTCACCTCGTCCGCAAATAGCTGGCGACCCTCCATAATCTGGCTAAAATACTGAGCATCACGAAGGAGGCTGGTCCCCATACGTGGGGACCCATCACCATCCTGATAGCTCTGACTGTACCGAGAAACCTCTCTCCCTGCTGGATATAACATGTATTTCTCCCCCAGGTGATGATCTTCGCCGCTCTCGGACAGGCCCTCCAGCTCCCGTTTCAACTCTCGCCTCATCCAGCTATTCCATTCGCGCTCCTTCCACTTATCCATGACAGCCAAGCTGCGAAAGCTCTCACGCAACTGTATAGCCCAAGGCAATGGGATACGATCGCCTAGCATGATGAGATACCCTGCTCGCTGACAACCTTCATCCAGCCACCACCACACATCCATGCTCATCGCTAGTGAAATGCGGAGTCTCCAGCTTGTCTCCTCGCGATGCACGTATACAGCGACCTTCATTCCAATCATCCTTTCTCTTATTTTCTCTGGCTACACTAGGGCAACAAAAAAAAGCACACACCGCGCTTAACGCTACGGAGTGTGCTTCACCCATCTATTACAGACGTATACAGTCAATCTATTAAATTGTAACGCTATCAGCTCTTGTAACAGCCTACATGCTACCACTTCTGATTAAAGCATACATCCGAGTTCAGGACAATGCCTTGCTTGTAGAATAATTAACGACTTGCTGACTGCACCAGCACCGCACCGTGAGCTACACTTCACTGTACTGTCCTGACGCGTTTATTCAGCAAAGCGCTATTACCCTACATAACCCGACTCTGATTCGTGCTGTCGCAAATCGACTACGGTGCAACGTTCAAGATCGGGAAGCTGAGCTTCCTGCCCACTGCCCGAGGCTGCGCTCATTACCGCCAGTTCAATTCCTCCACAGGGCTGCAGTCGCTCCACGATAGGCACAGTGAGATCCTGGGAGACATGATCAATCACAGTTACCTTTACTGGAGAGCTTACAATCCATGAACGAATTTTGAACATTCGGATAAGCCATTCTACCTGATGCTCGTGGTTGGAAGTCATGATAATATAATGTTCACGCTGGCTGCCGACTTTCTGATCTTCATCAGAAGCCTTCAGGAAGGTCGAATGCCATAGATAAAGCAGTCGGACCGCGGCAGCAGCCATACCGTACGCGAGCACAATCCATAACAGCTGCAGTGTCATGGAAGCCACCTCCTCCTATGCGACAATATATGCTCTGAGGTAAGGAGGTGTTACAATTCAGCTCCGCGTAGTACCCTAATTACAAGGTCACCCAACCATATTTGATAGAGTTAATAACCGCTTGCGTGCGATCATCGACCTCCATCTTTTGCAGAATACTGCTGACATGGTTCTTCACCGTCTTCTCACTGATGAAGAGGAATTCGCCGATCATCTTGTTGCTCTTGCCTTCTGCCATGAGTCGTAGCACTTCTGCCTCGCGACGTGTAAGCGGGTTGTTGTCGCCAGCGACGAATTTCACGCCAGCTTCCTTGGTGTTCCCTTCCGCCATTGCGCCAGTCTCGTTCAGGTAGGTCATGCGCCGCAGCTGCATGATCAGCTTACCAGTTACCTTAGGGTGGATAAAGGCGTAGCCTTCATGCACCGAACGAATAGCGTTAATCAGGGACTCTGCCTCCATATCCTTCAGGAGATAGCCGTTGGCTCCTTTGCGAAGCGTCTCAAATACATAGCTCTCATCGTCATGAATGGACAGAATGATAACTTTGATATCCGGGAATAGCTCGCGAAGCTTCTCGGTCGCCTCAACACCGTTCTCAAGCGGCATGTTAATATCCATTAGCACGATATCTGGCTTTTCCTCATTGCAGAATTCCAGCACCTGAATACCGTCCCCGCACTCGCCGATGACCTCAATGTCCTCCTCCATATTCAGGATACGTTTTAAGCCTTCACGAAATAACTGATGATCATCAGCTAGTAGCACCTTGATTGCTGTAGTCTGGATGTTCTGATTTTCCATGTGTTACTCCTTTCCCTTCTCTACGTTGGTAGGGATATGAATGACGATCTTGGTCCCCTGATTCTCAGCAGATTCGATCTCCATTCTCCCTTCTAGCAATTCAACCCTTTCACGCATGCCAATCAGTCCAAAGTGGTTATGATCTTTGCCTTTTTGTTCAAATAGCTCTGGCTTGAACCCTAGTCCGTTGTCCTGCACAACAATTTTGACCAATTGTGCCTGATATGTAATTTCGACTAGTACGTGGGTTGGATATGCGTGTTTGGCAGCATTGGTGAGGCCTTCTTGGACCAAACGGTAAATGGCCGCTTCCATCGCAGAAGAAAGACGGTGTTCCTTGCCCCTTGTTTCAAAGATGGCTCTGATCTTGGTCTTGTCCTCAAAATCCTGAACATATTTCCGGAGAGTAGGGATCAAGCCCAGATCATCCAGTGCCATAGGACGTAAATTGAATATGACTTTACGCATCTCTTCCAAGCTGGAACGAACCTGCCTCTTTAGATCTACTATTTCGTCCTGGACCATCTTAAATTCCTGCTTGGCAAGCATTCTTTCTACAATTTCCGTCCTAAGAACTAGATGAGCGAGCAACTGTGCGGGTCCATCATGAATTTCACGTGAGATCCGTTTGCGTTCTTCTTCCTGGGCCAGAATAATTTTCAAACCAATGAGCTGCCGATTCTTGGCAGACTCAATAATCCTGGTAACCTGCCCTAATTCCCCAGACAGGTATTCCAGTACGACGCCCATTTGGGAACCAATCGTCTCGGCACGCTCTACAGAAGCTTCGACGTTCTTCACCCGTTTCTGGAGATCATCTCGTCGGGCCTTGAGATACATCTCCTTCTCACGGTAGATCATCACATCCAGCTGCAGCTGAGTGGCCTTCTCATAGGCCGTCTTGATGTCTTCTTCTGAATACCGAACAAAGTCCCGGCTGACCTCCGTCAGCCGGATTCGCGAGCGTCGGTAATTCATTTCCAGCTGATCCACCTTTTCAAGTGTCTCTGCCGTTTCCTTCAGAACAGCCTTAAGCTCTTGATTTAACGAGACCAGCTCTCCGCGAGCCGCGTCCATAATTTCGAACATTTGATACTTGCTGTTCTCCATAACCTGGAGGGCGTTTTTAATTACGCGGTCTATGACATCGGCTTGAAAATCCACGAATTTAATCTCCAATCCTAGCTTATCAGGTATATATCATACCATATCATGATTGGATGGTGACGGTCTTAGTGTTTTGTTCCCATTTTACAGTCAGTCCAAGCTGCTCAGAAACCAAGCGAAGAGGGACTAAAGTCCTACCATCTAGCACAATTGGAACTACATCGGTAGTTTTGCTTTTTCCATTAACTACATATTTCTTCTGTCCTACAGTCAGATCGATCAGTACTCCACCACGGATAACTGTGATTCGTTGTGCGGACGAATTCCACTGTGCCTGCCCACCGAAGGCATCAAGCACATACTTGATTGGCACATAAGTGGAGCCCCCCCGCTGGATTGGAGCCGAATCAATGGATACCTGTTGCCCATTCACGGTCATGGATCTCTGCCCAATGGACATTTGAGCCGTACCTGTCTTGAGTCCTGCAGTTCCCACCGCTCCAGGTGCATTCAAAGTAATATTGTCAAAGGCCACCGTGCCCGTCTTGGCGCGCTCATCTTGGCCTTCTTCCACATTTACAACATACAGACGCTTCAGCTTGGCAGGATAAGCAATTCCTGTACCACTCAGATCCACACTTATCGTCTTCCAGCCTTCCCAATCAATGACCTTGGCAAGATCCAGATATACAGTCTGCCCATTGGCATCCTGTACTTCTGCGCGGAGCCAGTTCAGGCTCATATCTCCCATGACATCCATCGTCATCCCTGTGGCGCCAGATGTAATCGTTTTGCCAGAGGTACCATTCAACTGTGCGTAGGCATACATTTTACCGCTGCCAGCAGTCATATCGTATTGTAGCTCAAGTACCTTGGAGCTCGACTTCTCGCCACTTCCCGGAACGATGGATACACTTCCGGTCACGCCTGCTGCATTGGTGGTAAAGTCAATTGGATAATTTACATTCTCGAAATTCTCCCATGTTCCATTACTGCCGCCTGATGTCAGGACAACTACTGCACTGAAGCCGTCATAACGTCCAATGGCATAGCCTGTCTGAGTCCCAGCATCTACAGAAGATACCGTAAGCTGATCACCCTTCACACTGCCTTTGAAGCCGACGAATTCCCATTTCAGCGCATCAGCAGCAATCTGGACACTTTGGCCGCTTGTTGTCTTCGCTGTGACAGGCACTTCAATGGTAGCCCCAGCCTTAAGCTCTCCTGTACCGCTGCCTGCTGTCAGCGAAGAGATCTCTTCAGCTCCCATTACCGTTACCTTCATGGAGGCACTTGCTGAGCCGCTTGTTGCCGTAAGCGTTGCTGTGCCAGGCTTCACGCCTTTGATCATGCCTCCGCCCGTAGCCAATATATCAGAGTTGCTAGACTTCCACTTCACATTGGTAGCAGCTACATCGTAAGGGTTGTAGTACGTGTCATAGCCTTTGAGACTATAACTGCCGGTCTGACCAATCAGCAGTGTCTTGGTTCCGCCCACCGTAAAGCCCTTGAGAGTGCCCTTTGGTGCCTCGGTATATACACCGAGTCCATTCACGATGCTTCGCTGCTGCTTCCCGTATTCGGTATCAAAGGTCAGCGCTGCCGAGGTGTCACCAAGCGGACGAGTGACCATAGTTGTAGAGCCCCCACCATCAAGGTTGAGCCCCTTCCATACGCCAATATCCACCATAAAGGATTGCAGCTCACTCAGGGACATGCCTGTGCTGCTATTATTTTTCTCTACGGCAATCAGGTACACATAGCGCTGATCCTTGGAGTATCCTAGCGCTGTGCGCGCACGGGTACCACCAATACTTGATACACTGCGGGAGAACGAGGATTTCTTGCCTTCATTCACAAGGATGGTGTGTCCACCAATCATCGTCTGTAGCGTAGAGGGATCTACCAGTTTGCCTGATGATTTGATCTTGAGTTGATAGTTGGTGCTGACACTCTGTCCGACAGCCAAGTGCTGGCGCACAAACTCAGCAGCCTTACCATGGGTCCGTAGAATATATCCACCCTCAGGTACCGCCACAGGCAAAGCCGAATTCTCGGAAATCTGCGTAATGACTCCGTTCTCAACCAGCACCTCTGTTGGCGTAGTAGAGCTGTTGGTAGGCCGTTCCAGCGCTTTCCATGCAGATGTATAAATAAACATGGTGTTCGAATGGCTGTAGCTGCTGCCAGAGGTCTCTGGCGTGTAGGCCACCTTATTAATACCACTAAGCGGAAAGGATGACCCATCCTGCGCAGTCAAGGTGCCTTCAAAGGTAAACTGCTCAATCATTAGCTTGTTGTCTTTGCCGGCAGCAAACGCATACATGCCCGAAATATCCGACGGAGTGGACATCAGCTCACCATCGGATACCTGACCGCCAATCGGCGCACCTTCACGTGACGTATTAAAATAGTCCCCGTTAATTCCTGCTACAGCCCCTGTCTCCTTGGCCATGCCCTCTGTGCTTTGTCTGGTTGTGAATTGACCGTTCTTGCCTGTCATCACGTCAAGCTTAACGTATGGATTATTCATATCCACCCGGACGACATCAGCTAGAGCCGTACCGGAGGAAGTCTTGTATTTGTATTTCATCAAAATAGCCCCGGAGGTAATGATCTCTTCGCCAGTCTTCACCGCTGAAGCCGCACTGACAGTAGAGCCGCTAAGCTCAATCAGCGGGTTGACCCCAGTCATTCCTGCAACGGGACTAATCCACAATATGCCTGCTATGGATACGATCGTAATGTTCTTGATCGTTCTCTTTCCTGACCATCTCGTGTTACCTCTTTGTAAAGCCATATAGATATAAACGCTCCCATCTTATCCTGATTTTAGCCCTTTCATTCATCTCTATCATACTAGATTTCGCTCTCTTAATTATAGACTGTTGATTATTAGAAAAGTTACGGAAAACTTCTATTTTTTGATTAGTCTTTGCTAGTTCTTTCTTTATTTTCTTGCAGGTTTCTGAAACTTCAAAAGCAAGACAATTGACAAACGCCCAATCCTCCTTCTATAATCACCTTGAACCAATGAGTTCAATATATACTAATTAGTTCAAATGTGAACAACGAATAGCTTCTGCATTCGATTCACTTAGGAATAAAGAAGATAAGGGGGACAACAATCATGAAAAAACATCGCATGGCCTGGCTTGGTGTTGCCGCCATCAGCCTGATGGTTGCAGGCTGCTCCAATACAACCTCTGATGTAGTAGAGAGCAGCAATGTGCGAGCAACGTTAGTGGGACTTGAACAGGTAGCAGAAGAGCCACTGAATACTGCGTATGATCTCTCCGGGACGCTACAGGCTTTTGAGGAGCGTGCACTATCCTTCGAGTATGGAGGCAGAGTAGCGGATGCTTCATTTGAAGCAGGTAGCCCCATCCAGCAAGGCGCTGTACTAGCATCCATTACAGAGGCCGATTACCGACTGCAGCTAGAGCAGGCTGACGCAGCCATTATGGAGGCCGAGGGAGCATTATCCAGCGCAGAAGCCGGCATTCAGACTGCTGCAGCTTCGAGATCCTCTGCGGAGGCACGTGTAGCCAATGCTACAGCCAGTGTACGCAAGGTCAAGAATGGTGCACGTACACAGGAAAAGGCCCAAGCCGAGGCGGCAGCTGAGCAGGCCAAACGTGCCTATGAGCAGGCCAAATTACAAAAGGAGCGAATCCGCCAGCTTCTGCAGGCAGGTGCAGCTTCAGCAGCTGACTTTGAGGTGGCTGAGCTGGGTGAGATCAACGCCCAAAAAGATTGGGAGAGAGCACAAAGCTCACTGTCCCTTATTTTGGAGGGTGCGACCAGCGAGGATATAGATGCTGCTAATGCAGTGCTACAGGAGGCAAAGGCAGGACTCGGTGTAGCGGATGCTTCCTACCAGCAGGCACTGGCCGCCAAGACTCAGGCGTCCGCAGCCTATGAGAAGGCTATGACTGCGAGGAAGCAAGCAGAGCTGGCCCTCTCCCGCACAATCTTAAAGGCCCCCTTCCATGGCGTAGTGCTGGAAAAGCTGATTCAGCCAGGTGAGTTGATGCAGGCTGGTCAGCCCGTGTACCGTGTAGGCAATATCGATCAGCTCAAGCTGCTCCTGCCTGTGCCAGATTCGGAGATCCAGCAGTGGAGTAAAGGCCAGTCCGTAGAGGTCAGTCTGTACGGCAGAGCTAGAACAGCCAAGGTATCGCAGATCTCAGCCGCCACCAATAACGGAACCGGAACAATTAATGTTGAATTGCTTATTTCCAATCCCGAGCATGATTGGCTCCCGGGTCAGGTGGTGAAGGCTGCCTCTCAGACAACGGGACAGAAGGGAATTCTCCTCCCTGCCGAAGCTGTCATCAGCACAGGCGACCAGCCTTATGTATTCAAGAGCGAGAATGGAACTGCCGTCAAGACACCAGTTACGCTAGGTAGCCAAATGATCAACAACCAGCTGTCGATTGTCTCTGGACTGCAGGATGGAGATCTAATCGTCACCAAGGGAGCGACCAAGGTGTTCGAGGGGGACAGCCTGAATGAGGCGGAAGGAGCAACCCCATGATTGAATACTTTGTAAAGAAACGAAAAATCACTCTGCTATTCTTCGCCATAGCTACCCTTGTTGGTTTTGTCAGCTTTGCAAGTCTACCCAAGCAGGAAATGCCGGATGTTACCGTCCAACAGGCCCTCGTTACTACCATTTATCCGGGGGCATCTCCGCAGAAGGTAGAGCAGAGCGTAACCAAGGTGCTTGAGAAGAAGATCAAGGAGGTCGCGGATGTCAAGACAATTCGCTCTACCTCCGGCAATGGATATTCCAGTATTATTGTCGAATCACAAAAGGATGCCGTTCCTGCAGAGGTCTGGGATGAGATGCGCAAAAAGGTACAGGATGCCAGCGCTGACCTACCAGCAGACGCAGAGGTACCCGACATTGATGATCAATTAACTCAGGCCTTCATCGGGTCCTACGCCCTGACTAGCGATTCCAGAGAAGCACTGTTGACCATGAAGGATACCATGCTTATTTGGGAGGACCAGCTTCGTACTGTAGAAGGAGTATCTAAAGTGACGATCTCTGGCATTCCCGACCAGGAAGTACGTATTGAGATAGACACGCAGAAGCTGGCTCAGTACCAGCTCTCTTGGGCGCAAGTAATGCAGGCCATCCAGGGCCATATGGACCGAGTGCCCACAGGCAATCTTGACTATGATCAGCGCAACTATCAGGTAGTAATCCGCGACACGACAGACCCGGAAAGACTAAATGCTGTTCAGATTGCTCGCTCCGAGAGTGGGTCACCTGTATATTTGCGGGATATAGGGAACTCTACCCTGTCTTTTGATAAAGATGAGCAATTATCCTACGTGGATGGTAAGCCTGCCATTACGGTACAGATTCATGCCAAGAACGGCACAGACATTCCATCCATGAATGAGCGAGTAGAGCACAAGCTTAATGAACTGACCTCCTCTCTGCCTGAAAATATAACCTTTGAGACCGTATTCGCGCAGAGAGATAAGGTAGCGGACATTTTTGCCGATCTCACCAAGGAGACTATCATTGCCATTGCGGCGGTCGTCCTCATTTGTACATTGGGGCTTCATCTGCTGACCTCCTCCTTCGTCGCCATGGCGATTCCGATCTCGATTGCGATTGCCATGATTTTTGTTCCGATGCTCGGTGTCACCTTGAATCAAATTTCGGTCGTAGGACTGATTATTGTTCTGGGCATTCTAGTAGACGATGCGGTCGTTGTGAATGACAATATCGAGCGACGGTTGACGGAGCTTGGGGAAAGCCCCAAGGAGGCAGCGCTTAATGGTACGAAGGAAGTATCCGTATCCATTCTGACTGCTACACTGGCAACCATATCTGCCTTTGCCCCATTACTCTTCCTGAAGGGAGACGTCGGTGCTTTCATTAAGCCCATTCCCATCGTCATTTCACTCGCAATGCTGGCATCCATGCTCATGTCCTTTACCATTATCCCGATCTTCCGGGAATGGTATGAGAAGCGCCGGAAGCGTGTCGAACTGAATGGAAAGCCTAAGCCGGCAGGTCTGCTCGGCAGACAAATTCAAGCGCTGAATCAACTGTACTCTGGGAAATTGATGCCTAAGGTTGTCGAGCGTCCCTTGTTGACTGGCCTAGCGGGCTTATTAGTTGGTACAGCTGCCTATGGATTGGTTCTATTCACCCCAATAGAGCTGTTCCCGGAGTCAGAGGACCCACATATGGCGATTAATCTGACCATGCCAGTCGGTACCTCATTATCGGAGACGCATCGTATTGTGAAGGAAGCCGCTGAGTGGGTGCAGGAGCAGCCAGAGGCGAGCAGGGTAACCTTTAGCGCTGGCGGAAATGCGCCTATTGCCTACAGTGATCTTACAGGAGGCGGCAATATTAACGATGGTGATGTATATGCTCAGATAGCCGTTTTGGGAAATGAGGATTCGTTTGACCTGAAGACAACTCCTCAAGCCTGGCGGGATCAGCTTCAAGACAAATATCCAGACATTCGAGTCAGCACCTACGTGCCTCGACTGGGACTGCCTGTCGGCAAGCCGATCGCTGTGAGAGTCTCCGGAAGTGATATGCAGCAGTTGCAGCAGTTGGCTCAACAGGTTAAGGGAGCAATAGCTACCATACCCGGAACGATAAATATCGTAGATGATACTGGGGAGGACCGCCATGCGCTGGAATTCGAAGTGAATGAGCAAGCCATGGATAAGTACATGGTAAGCTACAAGGACCTTACCAGCACCATGATGCTATTGAATGAAGGGCTACCTGTCAGCAAATTGGATAAGGGCAGCGAGCTGATTGACATCAAGCTGTATTTGACACAGCCTCAAGCTGACCCGAACGTACTATTTCAGCAATTGACTGTTCACAACGCGGCAGGCACTCCCATTCCATTAGCTCAGCTTGCCGAAGCCAAGCCAGCGTTTGCTACCCAGCAGATCAAACACTATAATATGGAAAGAACGATTACGGTTGAAGCGGATTTAACGGGTCGTACCGCTACAGAGGCTTCCATTGATGTGAATCAGAAGCTAGCAGCCATCTCCTTCCCTGACGGCTATAAGTGGCAGCTTGGTGGAGAGACCTCGACGCAAAATGAAATATTTGCCGATCTGGGAACACTGTCAATTATCGTCCTATTCTTAATCATCATTCTGATTACGATGCAGTTCAATTCATTGTCCGTGCCACTCATCATTCTGACGACTGTATATCTAGCAGCAGCTGGAGGAATTATTGGCTTGGCCATTACTGGCATGCCAATCGGCTTCATGAGCATTATGGGCGTAATTACACTGGCTGGAATGGTCGTTCGTAACGGTATTGTTATGATTGAGTTTACCCAGGAGGAGCTTCATCGAGGCACTCCACTGGAGCAGGCCGTCATCGCCTCGGCAGCAGCTCGCTTCCGTCCTATTTTGCTAACGTCATTGACGGCTATTGTCGGAATGATGCCTATTGCCTGGCTGGGAAGCTTGCTCTTCCGCCCATTGGCCTATACAGTCATGTTCGGCCTGTTATTCTCTACAGTGCTGACCCTATTCGTAGTTCCTTCCCTGTACCTGATCGTAGCCCGTCTGAAGCAACGATGGAAGGTCTCACGCAAGCTCAAGGCATCTGACCAAGTGTAGTAAGGTTGGTGCAGCAGAACTAATGCGGTAGGATCAGTGCAATAGACCACAAGAACGGGAGCCTGGGTCAGGTCTATATGTCAGATCACTAATCTACAGGAGGTACCGCATTGGATAGTAAAAGAGAAGATATCATCCAAGCAGCGATTTCTTTATTCTCCAAAAAGGGATTTGCAGCCGCGTCAGTGGAGGAGATCGCCAGAGAGAGCGGGATGGCCAAAGCCTCCTTCTATAAATATTTCCAAGGGAAGCATGAGTTACCGCTCGTTATTCTGGACCAATTCGCCACAGAAGTTAAACATGGTATCAGAGCTATTCATAGTCAAAATAACTTAGATGCACGAGAGAAGTTGTTTCGGATAGTGAAGCTTTACCTCGATCAAATCATAGCCAACAAAGTTCATTTAATGGTTCACATTGATCCATTCTCCATGGCTGACGGATGCGCTATGGACGAGGCAACCCAGAGATTGCATAAGAATCTGCTGGAGTGGCTGCATATTAATTTGTTAGAAGTATTCGGCTCTGAACTTAAAGATAACGTGTGGGACATCAGTTTCATTCTGATGAGTCTCGTGTTTGAATCTATTCGATTTTTTGGCGATCTGATGGATGATCAGACAAGTGAACGATTGGCCCTGTTTGCATTTTATGTGCTGGAGATCTTAATAGAAGGCATGAAAACAGGTCATATTGAGCCCTACACACTATGGGGAAACAAGGGCTGGTATGAAACCCCTGGAGCGGACAATCCCCTGCATGATGGTCGTGAAATCGCCGCGATCTTCGATCAGCTTGCTGACGAGATTCGCCAGAGTCGATTGTCACCAGCCGAAAAGGATGATTATGCAGAGATTTTGGAGCAGATTAAAAAGGAAACCCGTGCTGAATCACCTTCTTCACCCTTGTTAAAGGCCTTAATTGCATATCTGGAGAACTATGAAAAGCTGGTGAAATACTGTTCCCGGCTACGCGATCTCTTGTTACCAGTGCAGCCTTAACAGATCCATTAGCAATTTCTATTCAATATAGCTAGAACTAGAGATGTTAAAAGGTCAAATCAAAAAGGTCAGATCAAGGTAACGCTGACCCTATCAGCTTGTACCGACCTCAATAGAATAAGGGACACCCTCTTCATCAATTGATTTGACGAAAGGGTGTCCCTTTTTCATTTCATATAGTATAGCTCTATGCTACTTATAGATATGGTGCTTACAGACCAGCTTGCGACTTCAGGAGATCCGCTTTATCTACGCGTTCCCATGGAACATCCAGATCTGTCCGGCCAAAGTGACCATATGCAGCAGTTTGTTTATAGATTGGACGTCTCAGATCCAGCATGCGAATGATGCCAGCTGGGCGAAGGTCAAAGTTATTGCGAACAAGCTCAACGAGCTTTTCCTCACTAATTTTACCTGTTCCGTAAGTATCCACGTTAATGGAGACCGGTGTGGCCACTCCAATGGCATAAGCCAATTGAATTTCGACCTTGTCGGCCAATCCAGCAGCAACCAGGTTCTTGGCAACATATCGCGCTGCATAAGCTGCAGAGCGGTCTACCTTCGTTGGGTCTTTACCTGAGAAAGCACCGCCGCCATGACGTGCATAACCACCATAAGTATCCACGATAATTTTACGCCCAGTCAAGCCAGCATCGCCTTGTGGTCCGCCGATCACGAAGCGTCCTGTTGGGTTAATGTAGTATTTTGTCTCTCCATCTAGCAGTTCAGCAGGCACTACAGGCAGAATGACCTTTTCTTTGATATCCTGTTGAATTTGCTCCAGCGTAATTTCCTCAGCATGTTGGGTAGATACTACAATCGTATCAATACGCACTGGCTTGCCATCTACATATTCCACTGTCACTTGTGTCTTGCCATCAGGACGGAGATAATTAAGCGTACCATCCTTACGAACTTCGGACAAACGACGGGCAATCCGGTGAGACATAGCAATAGGCAATGGCATAAGTTCTGGAGTCTCGTTCGTCGCAAAGCCAAACATGAGCCCTTGGTCTCCAGCACCGATATTTGCTGTTTCTTGAGCCACTTCTGCAGGATCGCGGTGTTCCAGAGCAGCGTTAACTCCCTGAGCGATGTCAGGGGATTGTTCATTCAAAGACGTTAACACGGCACATGTATTGTAATCGAAGCCGTATTTGGCCCGAGTATATCCAATATCCTTGATAGTATTACGTACAATGGACGGAATGTCCACATATTCAGATTTGGTACTGATCTCACCAATAACCAATACAAGTCCAGTTGCTACGGATACTTCACAGGCCACACGAGCATTCGGGTCATTGGTCAAAAATGCATCAAGTACAGCGTCTGAGATCTGATCACAGATTTTGTCCGGATGTCCTTCTGTTACGGACTCGGACGTAAACAAATGACGGCCTTTTACAGACATTAAGTCAACCTCCTACAAGAAATAATTAATATCAACATCACACAGCTTCATATGTTCGACAACGCTTATTTTCAAATACAAAATATAATCGTTATCACAATGCTTATGTGTATATGCTAAAGCTTGGGTAATAAAATGCATAAGGCAATGGTCTTCTTATACAATGCTCCTAAGCATGTCATGGTTCTTGCCTATCGTAACATAATGAGCAAAATTTACAACTTATACTTGCTTACAAAAAATGAACCTTTTCCTGTCGGAAAAGGTTGCGTACAAGCCTCAAATTTCATATTAGCTTATTTGGTACAAGGTGTCAATTTATACGAGGTGAATGAATCGTTTAATGAATATCTGGATATTCTTAAGAAGAGAGACGAGATTTAGACGATTAATGTACTTTAATTATAGATCATGTACTTCTAATTATAGATTGAAAAGCTGCTTTTCAGCACTGCTAACTAGGCGCTTGGTGATCTCGCCACCAATGGAGCCATTCTCACGAGAGGTTAATTGTCCCCATGGGATATATCCCGCTTGGCTGCCTTGCTCAAACCCAAGCTCCGATGCGAACTCGGTATCCATCCCACCAACATTTGCTCCTGTTACTGGATAACCAAATTCGGCGGCAATTTCATATTTGAGTTCATTGAGCATTTGCCGACTTGCAGGTACTACTTGTCTTCTGCGTCCCGCTGCCATACACTCACCTCCATCATGTAGTTGATGAGGTTATTGTGCCGTTAACAAACAGGATTCAGACAAAGAACTTATTGGTTAAGATGGCTAAACATTAATGTGAACCTTACTGCACACTGTATCCGCCTCTTACCATTACAACAATACCATTAGTCTCGCCTTCTTTGACTTGAATACCACGGTCATCTCTTGGGAAGGATATAAGATGATTATTCATAATTGCCTGATTGTGAAAAATCTCCTTGCCATCTGTAATATCGATTGCGCCACTGGAATCCATACTATATACGACTGCACGGCCGTTTCTCACGATGAATTCCGCTCCAGCCTTTGCGAGCAGCTTTTTACCTGGCGTCAACTCTACTACTTTAATGTCTTCCCCTGACGATGTATTCCCATTGGAAGCTCCGCCTGAAGCTGCACTATTAGAGCTGCCGGTCTGTGCTGGTGTTGGTCTCGTAGTTGCTGGTGCGCTAGACGATCCGGCTGAGCTGCCACCTTTCAGTGCATTGGCGATCTGCTGATCTACATAGCTCTTCGTAACCACAGGATCATCTGCAGTTCCAGGTTGGCCTCCGCTGGAGGCTCCATCTACGGAGCTATTCATGACGGTGCCTGCTACAATGCCTCCACCGATCAGGAACGCCGCTAATGCAATTTTATAAGTCGATTTCATAAAGTCCTCCTTACTGCCTAGCTATGTGTATTACAGTGATGTGTCCCTGTCAGCCCTTTAACTACAGTCAATGCAGAAAGGGATATTCTCTAATTAACCTAACTATAAAGGCAATCCACGGTTAGGACAAGAAAAAATCCCCTACATGAGGGGATGATAGCGAGTACTTTTATTACTTTTCATACTATTCCTGCGTACGAAAACATCTTAACCTGAGGCAGATGCAGAAGCACCACCGGATGCTGCCCATGGTTTCTCATAGGCCAGCTTAAGGTTGTCCAGTCCGATAACAATGGACACTTCTTGGTTCTTTAGCGACTCCAGTTGCAGCTGTGCCTGGAACACTTCATATTCGGTAGCCATGCCAAGATCATAACGCTTCTTCACGACATTCAATGCGTTCTCTGCGGTTACTTTACCGCTTTGCAGTTGAGCATATTGTGTCTCAAGCTCTTTGATCTTGTTGTACATACTTCTCACGCCATCTTCAAGTTGCTTTTTGGTATCAGCAGAAGTAATCTTGGCCTTTTCAATGTCAATCTTAGTGTTGTCATACGAATTTGCAGTCGAGCCTGTGAATACAAAGTAGTCAAAGCTCAAATTGGCCGATTCTACGCCTCGCTCAGCAAGCCACACTGCTGGACTTCCTGTCACGACCTGGCTAACTTTGGCTTCAAGATCACTCTCGAACACACTGAACTCGGGAATATCTACGATTGCATATCTTTGATCAGGCTTATAGCCAATTAAAGAATTCAACTCACGGAATGAAGTATCCAATGTTTTTTGAGCCACTTCTTGAGCGGCTTCTTGTTGCTGTACCTTAGAGGTTGCCTGCGTGACATCAAAGTCACTAGCCATATCATTTGAGCGCTTAACTTGTACAATGCGCAGACTTCTTTGTGCATCTTCAAGATTCAAGTCAGCCAAACGCTTTGCTTCCAATTTGCTGATAATGTCATTATAAGCACTCTTGACTTGGTAGTTCAAAGCGTCTTTAGCGATCTCTAGATTTTTCTGAGCACTGGAGTAGGCAATTTGCATCTGTGAATAGGCATTGTAGCCAGCATTCACTTGTTCACTTACAGCGCCGCCCTGTGGTTGAGGTATGAAATCAATACCGTCCGCAGCATCATCTAGCTTGTTACTTTGCTGTTGTAATGCGGCTTCTTGAGTCTTCAGCTTATTGCTGCTCTTAATAGCCATGGCTACAGCATCTTCAAGCTTCAAAGGCTCCGTATTGGTCTCATAAGTAGCTTGCGTCGTAGGTGTTGGAAGGTTATCAGAACTAGGTGTAGTTCCTACTTCGCCTACAGGAGCTGTAGTAGACTCCGTCGTAATTTCAATCGTTGAATTGGCGGCATTCCAATTTACTTTGGCGCCTAACGATTCACTAACAAAACGTAATGGCACGAACGTAGAACCGTTAACGGACTGTGCAGCTACATCCAGTCGAATCGATTCTCCGTTTTTGTAAGCTAAATTAGAGTTCTTCTGCAAATTCAAAGTATCTGTACCTTTAATTGCAGTAATCTTACCTGTAGCAGCATCATATCTAACTTCAGCGCCGATCCCCTCAAAAATAGAGCGAAGCGGAACAAGCGTTAAGTCATTACTCTTAAATGGTTGCTGTGAAAATGACTGCTCAACTCCGTTAATAAGCACGCGGATTGGAGTCGTTGCCGATTGTGCCGATACAGCTCCTGCTACTGCAGAAGATAGCAGCAACGTCGACAAAAAAGCAGAGCCTAAACGTTTCATGTATGGTTACCTCCGGTCTTTCATTATTGAAAAAAGGGTTCCATAAGGAACCCCTTTTTCGTTATTTAAGAATAGATGAGAACTAATTACTTAACAGTAATTGTTTTAGCAGTCTCGTCGTAAGCTACGTTAGCGCCCAGAGCTTGACCTACCCATCTGATAGGCAGTACTGTACGGTTGTCTTTAGTTACTGCTTTAACATCCATAGCGATCACAGAACCGTTAACGATCAGTTGGTTCGTGTTCAGTTTGATTTGTACTACACGGTCACCTTTAAGCAGGGTAACTGTGGAAGTAGCTTTGTCAAACAGGATGTTTTGCGGAGTAACACCCAGAGCGTCAGCAACGTAACGAACTGGCAGGTAAGTACGTCCGTTTTCGCTGTAAGGAGCTACATCAGCAGTTCTGGATTCACCGTTCACAGTGTAGGAAGTGCTTCCCAGTGTGAATACAGTTTCAACAGCGGATTGATCAGCTGGAGCTGGAGTTGCAGTGTTAGCGATCGCTACAGAAGCAACTGGCTTGTTGTTAGCCCATCTTGTGTAAACTTCTGTCTCGGATACTGCGCTACCACGAACTTCAATTACTACGTCGCCTTCTGGTACTGTACGATCCAGTTCCAGGTTAACGCCGGATACTTTGATTGTGCTAGCTGTGTCGCTTTCGGAATCAACAGTGAACCACAGTTGGTTACGGTCGCCGGAAGTTCTCACGTTAGTGATTACAGCATCGCCACCAGTTACTGCAACAGTTGGAGTACCGTTGAAGTATACGCCGTATGGCAGATCCAGAACTACTCTTCCATCGTCTTTCAGAGCGCCAGCTTGACCTTCAGTCAGCGTGAACTCGGAAGCCGCTTGGTTAGTAGCACCGATCTTAACGTTTGGCTTGGAAGCAGCAGTTGCACTCAGTGGGGATACGACTTTAGCAACTACTACATCACCAGTTACGCCGGAAGTACCACCGAAAGTTACTTTCAGATCGCCAGTGAAGTCACTAGCCAATGCGATTTCGATATCTTCGAAGTCCAGTTCAGCACTGTCAGTTCCGGAGGAAATTACAGTGTACTTAGCCGTACGACGGTCAGTACCAGTGTATCCATCGAATCTCAAAGTGATGTCTTCGTTCTTGATTGTTTCTTTTCCACCTGGAGCTTCAAGGTTACGGTAGTCAGGGTTAGTAACTACTCCGTCCTTGTCGTATACAGCTTCGAACACGGATTGCCATGCAGCACCCTCAGGCAGTGTCAGTTCAACTGTACGGTTGTTGATCAAGCTCTCGCCGATGTTCTCTTTCAGAGTGATGTCAGCGATTTCTTGCTCAGCTTTACCAGCAGTCAGGGTAGGAGCATCAGTTGCAGTGATGCCAGTACCGTAGTCACCGTAAGTACCGATTTTTGCACTAGACACGTTAGTGTTAGTCTTACCGGAGATACGAGCAGTGATGTCGCCAGCTTTCAGAGAAGAGCTGCTATCAACTTCAAAGTTGAAAGGAATTTCAAACTTTGTATTTTGAGTGGAAGCTGCACCAGTGTACTTGATAGTCAGTTCACGGTCGTTGTCGCCTTTAGTGAAAGTCAGACCGCTTGCAGCTGCGTTACCGTAGATACGAGTAATGCTACCACGCAGTTCAGTCCAAGCATAACCGTTAGGCAGCTTGATTTTGATCTCAGTGCCGCTACCGAATGTACCAGCAGTTGGCTCTTCGATTACGATTGTTGGTGTGAACTTGTTGTTAGAAGTGTCCAGGCTCTTGAAGGACAGGTTCACGTCGCTGGAATCATTAACTGTACCAACAACTGCTTTACCAGCAGGGAAAACACTGCTAGTTGGAGCTTCGAACTCAACTTCTTGTGCACCGTTCTCATCTTCGCCTACAACCAGCTTACCAAGACGCAGTGTGAAGATCGCAGGGTCACCTTTGATTTCAGTAGTTGGTCCGTTGTAAGTTACAGTGACACGGTCGGAATCGACCACTTGAGCAGAGAATTGTGTCTCAGCTACGTTAACCTTTTCTTCGTTAGTCAGGCTTACACCATTGTTGTAAGAACCAATTGGGAAACCACCGAAGTCATAAGATTTGCCATCTACAGTGTTGTAAGTAGCACCAGTTGCGCTGATTTCTGGCAGGTCGAATGGCAGTTTGATAACTACTTCGTCACCAGTTTTCAGTGTAGTACCTTCAGTGATTGTGAAACGTACGGAACCGAATGCACGGTCGCCGTTGTCACTAACTGTAGGAGCGTTAGTTGCAGTGATTGTGCCGTTACCAGCAGCTTGAATTGCAGTTGGAGCAGTGATAGCTGCTACAGGTGCTGCTACGCCAGCTACCAGAGCTGCAGTTGCGAACACGTTGATCATCTTTTTGTTAAACTTTGTCATAACCTTTTTTTCTCCTCCTTGAATATCATGCATATCCATATTCTTTTCTTTGTGTCGGATCTTGTCACTCATCAGTCGTTACACCTCCTTTCCGAGCTTTACCTAACCCTTATAAAATGATATCTGTGACAATATCACAGAAGCTTGGAATCAAAATTCATAGAAAGCGTATGGCCACAACTTACTCCAGTATTATACAATGCGATGACATTGTCGTAAAGAAGTTTTTTAGCGTTTTTTGTCTTTACGAATTTGTAACCCATTGTAACCTCTCTGTACCATACTCACACAATTAGACGTGAGCAGGTTCTAAAAAGTTGCGTCTTTTTTAAAAAAATTTTTCAATGTTTTTAAAAAATTATGTACCATGCTTCCTTTAGTCATAATTATACTATTAAACCTATTCTATCGTCACCCAACAACTTTTTCCTATTAACCCTAATTTGGACAAGTGATAGACGCTAGAAATAGTAAAGAAGAACCGGAAAAAGATGACTGCCTCCCCTCATACCAGCATATGCAGAGAGACAGTCGGACATTCTATTCTTTATTGATTTGAATTCACAATATTGACAGTTGCCCCATCAGTCAGCATACTTGAGCCTTTAGTGACAATCTGTTGACCAGCAGTAAGACCCTCGCTGACTTGGACCTGGGTAGAGCTCTCTGCTGCCGGCTTAATCTCTACACGTTTTGCAACAGTTCCTTCTATTATAAAGACATACTTCTGACCAGACTGCTCCACAATGGCGCTCTGAGGCACCAACAAGCCCTGCTCACCCTCAGACTTAAAGTATATATTCGCGATCATACCAGCCTTCAGGGCCCCACCATTATTAGGGATGGAGATCTCCGCAGGATAGGCACGCAGATCATTGTCCATAACCGAACTAATAGCCGTCACTTTGGCCTCGATTCGTTCATTTAATGCTGCAACTCCTACCGTAACCGGCGAGCCCAGGCTAAGCTTCTGGATATCGCTTTCTGACAGGTTGGCCTTCGCCACAATAGGGTTGGTATTGGCAATCGTAACTACAGCGCTCTGACCTACCATTTGGCCGGTTGTACCATTAACAGCAGCTATACTCCCGGAAATCGGGGCCTTCACTGTAAGGTCTGCAAGCTGGCTGCGTGCAGTATCCAGAGCGGCTTTGGATTGATTGGCAGAAGCACGTGCCACTTCAATTCCAGCTCTTTGCTGCGCCAGTTGGTAGGACTTCTGAGCATTGTCATAGCTGGTTTGCGCGCTCTCTAAGCTAGTTTGTGCGTTGCTAAGCGCAATTTGAGCGTTGTTCAATGCACTTTGAGCCTGTCTCAGGCCCGTTTGAGCTTGCTCCAGCTCAGATTGGGATACAGCTCCAGCTGCATGTAGCTGCTGGGTCCGCTGCGCAGCATTCTGCGCATCTCTCAATGCGCTTTCTGCATCAGCAACTCCATTTTGCGCTTGGCCAATTGCACTTTTTTGTTGAGTTAGGCCACTTTTCGCCTGGTCTACTGCTGATTTAGCCTGTTGGACGCTTTGCTGATAGCCACTTTCCGCCTGCTTCAAGTTCGCAAGAGCGACCTGATAGGATTCCTCAGATTGTCTGATGCTGTCCTGCGTATCCTTCGGATCCAGTGTGAACAGCACATCACCTTGCTTGACTTGTTGACCAATCTTCAGGTTAATACTTTGAATTTTACCGCTGACTTTAGGAGAGACCTGTACAGTCTCATTTGCCGCGAGGTTGGCGATAATACCAGCCTCATCATTAATGCTGCCTTGCGTCACCTGTGATACTTCAACAGATACCGCTACTGGCTCCTCAGGAGCTGCAGCAGGAGGTTCTCCTCCTGTGCAACCCGCCAAGGCTACCGACAGTGCTAAAGCAGATAATAACACAATACTTTTCTTCTTCACGGTTCCCCCACCTCACTTAGACCTGAACACTGCGCTTAAGCAGCTTGGCTTCTCTTTTTTGCTGTCTCTTCAGCTTACGATTTTTGCGTTTCTCAATCATATTATCGAATATCAAGTATACAACCGGAATCAGAACCAGTGTAATAACTGATGCGAACGACAAACCAAACACGACTACTACCGCCATAGGTGCCATCATTGCGTTGGCTGAATCCGATGACAGCATCATTGGCAGCATTGCAAGTACTGTCGACAAGGTCGTCATCATAACTGGCCGCAAACGTTCCGAGGAACCCAAGAGAATAGCTTCATCTCGCTCCATATTCTGCTGACGAAGCTGGATGATGAAATCGATCATAATGATCGCGTTGTTCACCACGAGCCCTGCAAGCATGATATATCCAGTAAAAGCCGTGATACTTAGACTTGTACCCGTAACTACCAGACCAATGATTACTCCGATGAGTGTCGGTGGAATGGAGAACATAATGACGAACGGTGTAAACAAGGATTCGAACTGCCCGGCCATTACCATGTAGATCAATACTACGGACAGCAAGATCGCAATAGCAAGACTAGTGAAGGATTCCATCATTTGCTCCTGCTGACCACCACCAGTGTCCACCGTATAACCCTCTGGCAGTTTCAGATCGTTGAGCAATGTTGTGACCTTTTGGTTAATCTCGACTGCATTGGCATTCGCATCAGCTCCTGCTGTTACTTCTACTTGTCTGACTTGATTATTACGAGTAATCGTCTGTGGTACGTCTACACGTTGCAGCGTGGCCACGGACAGCAAAGGCACATCAATGCCCTGTGCAGTCGTAATACGTAGATTCTCCAGATAAGAGAAGTCCTGCTGATATTCCTTAGGCAAAGCAATCTGAACGTCAATCTGATCATCGCCCGTGCGGAATGACGTGGCTACTGATCCATTAAATGAAGTTCGAACCGTAGACAGAATCTGCGAGGCAGACAGGCCATACTGTGAAGCTACTTGTTTATTAACCAGAACCTCGTACTCTTCCCTTACCGCATCAAGCGAGCTTGTCGCGTTGACTACCCCTTCAATTTTGCTTACTTCGCTTACCAGGTTATCTGACAGCTCACGCAGCACATCAATATCATCACCTTGCAGGTTGATCTGGACAGCTGAACCCGTCGCTAGACCTGAAGTAGCATCAATGGTGATATCGGCCTCTGGAATTTGATTCAGCTTACCACGCAGTTCACTAACTACCTCATCCGTGGAACGCGGACGTTCATCCAACAATGTAACGTTAAAGCTAGCTGCATTTCCCCCTCCAGCGCTGAAGCCTCCAGAGTTACCCACAGTAGCTGTCACCATTTCAAGCTCGGAAATTCCTTGTATTTCGGCCTCAATCTGTTGAACGACCTTCTCGGTCTCCTCCAGCTTAGTACCATTCGGCATTTCTACGCTGATGGTGAATTCCCCCAGGTCCTCTGTCGGAACAAATTCAGCTTTAACGAAAGGCATCAGCATACCTGCACCAATGAACATCAAAATGGTAATAGCAACAATCGATTTACGATGACCAAGGCTCCATTTCAATATTCTGGTATAGAATGTCTTGAATTTCTCAAATCCGATATTGAACCAAATGATTGGGTTCGCTCCACGGTATGTACCGGAAGTATAGATAGACTCGTCAGGCACCTTAGGCAGCCAGATGGAACTGAGCATTGGAACGATCATCAGTGATACGACCAAGGCTGCAATATGCGAGAAGATAACCGTCAGCGCCAGTGGCTTGAACATCTCCCCCGCAATACCATCTACGAAGACAATTGGCAGGAACACGACGATCTGAGCTAAGGCGGAGGCCATAACCGCATTACCTACCTGCTTGGAGCCGTCAATCGCTCCCTGTAGCATACTCTTGCCTTCGTGTCTTTGCCTGAATATATTCTCAATAATTACGACGGCAAAATCGACAAAGGAGCCGAGTCCGAGAAGCAAGCCACTAAGCGAGATGATATTTACAGTCTGACCTGTAAAGTACATCATCATGAATGTTGCAATAAAGGAAATTGGGATAACTATAGCTGCAATAATTGTAGAACGCGGACTGTTCAGGAACAGGAGCAGCACTGCCGAGGCAATGACCAGACCCAAAATCGCATGCTCTACAAGCAAATGCACAGAGTCACTAACCGGTACTGATGCATCGGTTACGAGCGTCAGTTCTGTACCTGAAGGTAGCTTATCCCGAACTGAATCCAGTTTGTCCTTGACTGCGCTAGCAATCGATAAGGTATTGCCTCCAGAAGCCTTCGTGACGCCGATATTAATGCTCGGCTTACCATTGAAGGTAGAGATGGAGTCAACATCCGCCAGACCATCCTCGACTGTCGCGATATCCTTCAATCTCACGTTTCCGCTACCTGCCGGTATCAGCGTTTCCCCTATTTCAGAGACCGCCTGATATTCACCCTGCACGCGAATCTGCACTTCTGTATCGCCCCGTGTAACCGACCCGGCAGAACCCGCCAGGTTGTTAGCAGCTAGCATCTGACTTACCTGGTCCAAAGTGATACCATAGCCCTGCATTTTACCCGGGTCCAACGTAATCCGAATCATACGATCCTGACCACCAGCAACCGATACGGATGCAACTCCGCCAATTCTCTCCAATTCGGGTTGAATCGTCTCGGTAGCGATACTCTTCAAGGTGTTGATATCCATATCGCCTGTGTAGGCCAAATTGATAATTGGCGTGGCATTCAGGTCGATCTTCAGGACAAGGGGAGAGTTCGCTGAGTCCGGCAAGCTACCTCTGACCGAGTCAATCTTGTCGCGAACATCAAGCAAAGCCTGATCCAGATCAATCCCCCAATTGAACTGAATCATAACCATGGAGGAGCCCTCCGACGACTGTGAACTGATGGTGTCAACATTTTGGACGGATGCCAGACTACCCTCAATCGGTTTCGTGATTAATTCTTCGACTTCACTTGGTGTAGAGTTCGGTGCGCTGGTAACAACCGCTGCAATCGGCAGGTTAATATCAGGCATCTGCTCTACTGGAAGTCTTAGTGCGAATATTCCGCCTCCAATTAATAGGGTCACTATTAACATGAATACAGTGACCGGACGACGGATGGAAAACTGTGACATCTCACCACTCCCCAATTACTATGAATCTGTCTCGTTTTTTTACTGCATCTACTGGTATTACGCCAGTAATACAAGCAGGTTTCAGTTTGGCTCTAGATAAAACGTATTTTTTTATAATAGTTACATTTTAAAATAAATTGCCAAAAAAAAACCTACATTTAAATTTATTATTGCACATGTTTGTACACCCGGTCAAATGGAGATATCCCCCGGTTAGAGGACGTAAAAAAGCTTCCCTTTATACGCCTCAGCCATCCGGCATGAAGCGTATAAAGGGAACGCCTAGATTACATCTTAGGAAGCAATTTCTTATCAATCATGACTCTCGCCATAATAATCGCGGCATCTCCGCGCAGCGTCAACGCTGTAGGATTAAAATTAGCTCCTGCCTTAGGATCACTAGCATCAATTGGCGAACCTGCAATAATCCCCTTCTTCGCAATCGCTAGAACAGAAGGCTGTGCATAATAATCAATTGTGTTAGCGTCCTTGAAGTACTTGGACAGATCTTTAGTGACTTTATCACGATTGGTCTCCAGCTTCAGGTCAAGTGCCTTCGCAATGATGACGGCAGCATCCTGGCGCGTAATCGGGTTATCTGGACCAAAGGTTCTTGGTTGCGAACCCTTTACAATACCTGCTCGAGCTGCTGTCTCAATATATCTGAAATCATACAATGCAGTTGGTGATACAGTCGTTAGAGAATCACTGACATCGTCAAAATGTTTTGCTCCACTGTAGTTCAACGGCAACTGAAGCCCCTTAACAATCATCGCCGTGAACTCGCCTCTATTAATATAAAGATCTGGTCCAAAACGGTTTACAGGGTCTACTGGGTTCATAACACCCTTGGCATACATGGTCTCCAGGAATTCTCTGGCATAGGAATGACTGATAATATCAGAATATGACTCTCCTACTTTACCAACCACATAGTACCCAAAGCGGTCAAGTGGTACCTTTATTGTATTTTTCTTGGCGTCAACGACACCACCAATATTTTGCCAAGCGTTAATATCCGAATCAAATCGGAATACAGTAATTCCTTTTCCTGCATCATTAGCAACACTGTCATCGTATTTCAATGTTAATGTAGCTGTTTTTGATGGCACTAATTCATTTCTGGCATCACGATTGTAAAAGCTACGGACTGTAGGCTTTGTGCTTAGCTTCGGATTATCCAGCAACTGATATGGATCAGCACCATATTTTACAGGGTCATAAGCATTACTAGTATTAATATCATCTGCTGTTCCCGGATCTATCCAGTATACCGGGCTGGATTTGATGAACTTTTCAGGGAAGCCCCGTCCAAAGAAAGTAGCCCCTCTAGATATGATGTCTTCCATATCTTTTATATCATTGCCATTTTGGTCTAGTTCAAATTCGTGTCGATCTACTACACCATCTGTGCTATTTGCTATAGCAAAGTAGAGTGTGTGCCCCGAAAAGACCTGATTTTTAAATTGCTGTGGTACATCATAATCTCGACGAATCAGGCTGGTTCCTCTTGGGAATGCCAGTGTTACATCACCATCGAATATTTTATGGGATGATTTCATGGCTTCCATGAACTGTGCACCCGGAATATTCGTTGGTACATATCTCACGGTGAAGGTCTGATCAACCTTCTGGCCTCCCGAAGTCACGGTCACAGTTACTTTGGTGTCCGTATTCGCTTTTAGTCCTGTAATAATCGCTTTCCAAGCAGATGGTTTATCCACAACACCATCGAAATTGGAATCAAAACCAGTCTGCTCTGCTGCTATTTTATTTACAACAACAGAATCTGCATTAGCCGCATCTACTATTACTTCTACGAAATTCTGATTCAAGATGCGCTTCTCAGGCAAAGGACGCAGCAGTGTAAAGCCTGTAGATTGTCCCGATACTTGAAGCCGGAACGTGGCGGATTGGCCACCTTTACCGTTGTTGTACAATGCGATATTGTACACCACAGCAGAACCGTCTTGTGGAATCTCCTGATCGCGCAAGATGAAGCTGAAGTACTTTTTGTCTGGATGGTAGTATACAACCAAGCCATCTACAGCTTTGCCTTCATTGTAAAGTTTAGTTTTATTATTAGCTGAAATGAATTCGTCATTTAGAGTCCATGTCGTAGTATTTCCACTAGATGGCGTAATCTCGAGAATATAGTTACCGCGGTTAGTAACAAGATCGACTTCGGACTGCACATCATTTTCTGACTTGCCAAGATCTACGAGTTGGAACGTACCAAAGACATTCATTTTACTTTGATTCGTCGTATATTGGTTATCATTAATCTTAGTGAAGTTCTTGTCTGTTGCCTTTGGTGCGATTTCCTTGTACTCCGGCTTTCTTTCCAGTCCACTAATTACGGTATAGGGCAATACACCCTGTGTACCCGGGAATGGAATAATTGGAATATTGGTCTGTGCAAACACAACATTGATCGTGTTCTCATAGGAACCATTCGCAGAACGATATACCAACTTGATTTCATTGTTACCGATATTCAAGGCACCCGCAGCCTTGTCATTATCAGCAATATTCAACGTAAAGCCACCTGATGCTGCACTAAGCTCGACTTCTACATTATTAATGTACAGAAACAGGTTTTTGTTTGAGCCCGTATAAATTACGCTCGACGAAGATGGAATATTCAACAATTGACCGGCAAAGTTCCCCATAGCAGTCAGCTTAGCCGTATTCGTGTTGCCCTTTGAAGTATCGAGTTCAATGCGTTGTCCATCATAAATGCTATTGAACTTGGCAAATGGTCCATAGAGCAAATTAACCGTTGCATTTACTGTTTTGGTTGGATCTGAACCCACATAGAAACTCAGATCATTGGTGCCTTCCTTAGGCAATGTTTGCATGTATCCAATTACTTTTCGCACAGGAGTAGACTTACCGTTAATGACACGCGTCTCATCACTCTGCAAGTTAGCTGGTACTACCAGAGACCCTGCAATACCTGGAGCCAGTTGTGGATTTCCTGATCCATTCACAATAATGAACTCCATACCCACCGGCAGGGATTGAATATCCGTTGTTGTGTCCTTCATAGACGTTCCAGTTAGAGTTTTTGCTGTCGTAATTGCCGTATTATCATTTGCGTTGATTCTAGTGAGCAACTGTGAATTGAAATCCGGCAAATAATTAACGCTGTAGATATAAGGTACTGTGCTGTTGCGCAATGTGAAGTGAAGCACAGTTGCAGATGAAGTTGTGCCATCTGTATATTTCGCAGCAAGAGCTACTCTGGTACGCTTATCAAATCCTACCCCAGCTGGAACGGTACCACTAAAGGTATAGGTCTTGTAACCACCTGTAGTCCCAGCATCTACTGTGGCCATAGCCACATCTGTTGAGGTCAGATCTGCATTACTGAACGTGCCTAATACTTCGTTAACTACTGGGAAGGTACTCCCAGCTGGAACTAGCATTTTACCAGAAATCTGAACTCCAGTATTACCAGCTACCGTAAAATCTGGCGATGTTGACAGATCAGCCGATGTATTTCCATCCCGTTGCAGAACTACATCATAAAATTCAGGGTTACCTGTATAGATCGTAATTTCTCTTTCTCCAATTACGCTTTGTGTTCCATTGAATGCTCTAATCGTTACCTTATTGCTCCCTGGAGCTAACGTAACAGAGCCTGTAAATAAATAGTTGTTAGCACTAGACACGCTGTAGGTCGTGTTACTCTTGTCAGATGACAAGGTCACACTTGTTGCATTTGTGGCAGTACCTCTTATAATCACTCTTACATCGTCTGTCCCAGAGTTGTTATTATCCACCAGAACAGTCGTTTTTCCTTCAGGAAGCCCTTCTGTCTGGCTACCTAATGTAGCTGTCAGATTGGATAACTTAGGACCATCCTGATACTCGATGTAGATGCTGTCTTGCATGTTTGAAGAATTCTGATTACTGAAAAATGTGATCTTGTTCATACCAGGATACAGCTTCAGGTCGCTTACTGTAATGTTCGATCCTGCAAAGGCCAGTCCTGTTCTAAGATTCTCCGATTTGTTGTTCGTAGCTACACCATTTGATAGCTGAACCACACTGTAAGAAATCGAATTACTGCTTACTCCGTTAATGGACCCCTTGAAAGTAACACGCTCTGTGTTCACTGTCTTAGGCAAGCTCATGTCATAGCTTTGATCAGGAAAGATGAAAAACGTCCCTGCAGCACTTGCCGTTCCCATCCAGCCTGTTGGCAAAATGCCAACGACCAAGGCAAACGTCAAAAGCATGGAAAATATTCGCTTCAAATTATTATCCTCCTTCAGTCTGTCGCACCTTGGGTACGCACCGATACATATTTTCTTTATCGGCAGTAAACATGCATAATTTTAGGAATTTCACAAAAAAGAGAGATGAGAAGTATGAGAAAATGAATAGACAAAATGCAAAAAAAACTGTGGAACAGAGCTTAGCTCTACTCCACAGGTTGCTATTTAAGATCAAATTATAATTTCGAACGCTGCGATTCTGGCTTTACCTTGAGACGCAGCAGCATATTAATGATAGGTCGCTTTGTTTTGCCGACCAGCCCGATAATCTCTGCACCAAGCTGCAAAAAGAACATCATGATACAAATCACTACGAACGTCACCCAGTTCGCTTCGTATAATGCCGCAGACGACTGGATCACAGCCAGCACACCGAAGAAAGCAGCAATGCCGTAAATGATCAACACCGTCTGTCTGTGACTAAAGCCAAGCTCTCGCAGGCGGTGATGCAGATGCCCTTTATCAGGTGAGAAAATCGGCTTCTTCTGCAGCTTACGACGAACGATCGCAAAAAACGTATCCGATAATGGCACACCGATAATGATCAGCGGAGTAATAAAGGAGACTACAGCAATCTGCTTGAAGCCTAATAGCGATAGCATCGCAAGACAGAAGCCCAGAAACAAGGAGCCTGTATCACCCATGAAGATCTTGGCCGGGTGGAAATTAAAGAACAGGAATCCAACGATACTTCCCAGCAACACCAGACAAAGCATAGCAACCGCAATGTTGCCCATAAGCAGGGACATCACGAAGATCGTACTGATAGCGATCCCGGAAACACCAGCGGCCAAGCCATCCAGCCCATCAATGAGATTAATGGCATTCGTCACGCCCACAATCCAGAAGATTGTTAGCGGTATAGCGATCCATCCCTCCAGGGAGGAGTAAGAATCAGCAAATGGGATATTTACAAAATCCACACGAATATTAAAAGCAAATACAACCATACAAGCAATAGCAATCTGTACGACGAATTTCAGCTTCGCATTCAGATCAAAACGGTCATCAAGTGCACCGAGTATCGTGATCATCGCTCCACCAACCAAAAACGCCTGAATGAAGTTAATATCCCGGGTCGTAAGTACGCCGTCAGGAACAAATGGAAGCACAGCCAGTATCCCGATAATGAAGGCCAAGAATATAGCCATTCCACCTAGTCGAGGCATAACCCTCGTATGCACCTTGCGGGCATTCGGGACATCCACAACGCCAACCCGAATAGCAAACCTCTTAACCAGCGGTGTCAGGACTAGTGCTAGTACAAGTGCAGCGATAAATCCAATAATATAGATCGGTAACATTTGATCATTCGACCCCCAATTTTAAAGCGAATCCTCTTCAATTTTTAACCAACACATCACATCAACTGAATCGGACCCAACCGCATTGAATTATACTCCGAACGATTCCAAATACCAACCTTCGTTTTATGGCAATTTAGGCGGTTTTAGACGCAAATTCAGGCTATTTACCTAGCTTTCGTTATGTTTTCTTGCTCGCGCAGCACTTTCATTGCGAATTTCGGCAGCGCAAGCATTCTTTTATAGCGGCTAGGCTCCTTCATTAGACGATACAGCCATTCCATACGAAGTTTTTGCATTATCTTGGGTGCACGTTTGGATTTTCCAGAGATCACATCGAAGCTTCCACCAACACCCATCATGACTGGGACATTCAATTCCTGCTTGTAACGGCTGATCCACGGCTCCTGTGTATCGGCTCCACGAGCTACGAACAACAGGTCCGGTTCAGCTTTACGAATATGCTCAATAACCCCTTGATCCTCATTCGGTCCAAAAAAACCGTCTCGAAGCCCACAGATCACAACTTCGGGATAAAGCTCTTTTAACCGCGATGCCGTTGCTTCAATCACATCGCCGGTAGACCCTAGCAGATACACCCGCCATTTGTAGCTTTCACCGACGCGAAGCAATTCATGTAACAAATCAAAACCTGCTACGCGCTCAGGCACGGGACTCCCCGCCTTCTCGGCCGCCCATACGACGCCTGTCCCATCGGGAACTAGCAATTCTGCATTCTGCATGACTTGCATGTATGACGGGTTCTCCAAGGCTGCCATAATCATAATGGGATTAGCCGTAATCACCTGATGTACTTGTCTGGACTGTATAGCCTTTGTTAAATATTCCACCGTATCCTTCATGTTCATCCGGGATACTGACAACCCGAAGATCGATATGGTCGGCACTTGCTCTGACTGTCTCACTGTTCCTTCACCCTTTGTTCCTCAAATAATGAACGATTCGTTCCGCCGGTCTGCGCGCTTCTTCCTGCAGCTCACGAATCTTGGCTTCCCTGCTTCGTATCCATTCCGAAGGAGATTGAAGGACCCGTTCTGCCTCAGCTGCAAGTTGTTCCGCCGTAAGTGTAGCTGTAGTCCCAACAGGTTCGCTATCCAAACGCTTCAGGAAATGATCAATCTTTGGATCATACGATATTCCAAGCAGAGGAATGCTGCGAGAGGCCGCATAGATCAGACTGTGCAGACGCATGCCTATCACCAGATTACAACGACTGACCTCCAGCAGCATCTGCTGCGGATCCAGGACATCATCGGCAATACTGATCTGACTGCTTCCTTCACTAAAGCTTCCCACCTGTGCCATGACCTCACGCGATGCTTCAACATCGTCCGGCAAATGAAATGGAAGCAAGCGAATATGCACACGCTGACGCTCCCCCAATTGGCGAAGCCCGCGTGCCAAAGCGGACAATTCACGACGTTCCTTATCCCAATATCTCACCGACACACCAATCGTCGGCAGAATGCCCGACTCATTGACCGACACAGCGTTCGTATTCTCAGGCAAGGGTAGACCCATGACCGGATCAGGAACGACCTCAATGCCACTTCGTGCCATACCCATACTGGAGAGTAAATCTGCAGATTGCTCATCCCTGACCGAGATGTAGGCAGCCTTGCGGAACACTGATCTGATCAGTGGGTGAAAAATTTTACGCTGTACAGGACCTACTCCCTGAGCATAGATGAAGGTCGGTTTCTTGGCCCACTGTGCTAGCTTGAGGACACCTAGATAATATGGAATCGTCTTGGGGCTGGTAACATCCTGCAGCAGACTACCACCCCCACTGATCAAGCCATCACTATGCTGAATGGCGCTCCTCACCTCAGCAAGCTTCATCCGGTGAACAGCCTTGATACCGTACATGCGTGTAGTCCATTCAGGATCAATCGACAGGACAACAGGCTCAATGCGGACACCCGCTTCCTCATCAGCACGCGCTAACGCAGTCAGGATGGATTTGAGGACGGCCTCATCTCCGCTATTGCGAAAGCCGTAATACCCGGAGATGACTATTGTTTTAACAGGGGCGACCATTTCCTCCAACCCCTTTCTAGCAGCTGCCATACTCCAATGCCGACCAAGCCGATGATCAAGCCCAGCACTAGACCCAGCACTCCACGAATCAACGACAAGTCTGCTGGGGAATGAATATGCGCGAATGTATCGACCATCGAGAGTTGACCGATCACAGCAATAATAAGGACATAGATCGCTTTTCGATATTTCAGGGCAATAAAGGTCCCTGCAATGAATATAGGATGAGCCATCAGGAACTCTTTATTTCTAGGACGCACGCCGAATGTACTCTCCAGGAATGTACGGAAGCTCATTTCCAGAGATGAGACAGAACCGGCATTGCCCGTCCGTTTTAGGTAATACCATACAACAGCACCAACAACGGCTAACAGAATAACCATTAGAATCGTTACAGGCTGACGGAGAAGCTTCGGAAGCTCAGTACGTATGGACATGCCACGATAAAAGAAAATATATATCGCCACAAGCATAATAGGTGCCAGATGGAGTAGGCTTACACCTCTGAATTGATTAAGCACCAAGCTGTAGCTAATGTTATTCAGCAAGGCAATGACAAAGGGTGCCCCCGCCAAGGAGAGAAGAGAAGTCCAGACATACATGGTCAAGGACTTGCTCAATCTGCGACCAGCTGACAATTCTGGTTCATTCGCCTGACTCTTGCTAATCTGTCGAGCAGCCAGTACCACAGCAATCGTAGGTGCACTAATTGCTGCAAGCAGCGCAATCGCCTGCTCCATAAGCGCTGAGTTCAAGACATATAGCCCCGCAGAGCCGACGAGACCAGCTGCAAAGGCCGGTATTGTCAGCACAGGCACAAAGAACGATACCATTAGAGAGATCAAGGCGATTGCACCTACAACTGCGCCCAGCTTGAAGTAACGCTGCCCGGCTGAATCGCTAACCTGGAAAGCTTCAGCTTGTCCAAATGTGAAGCCATTATTTTCAATCTGCTGTATAGCGTTACCTGGAGCTTGCAAAGTATGAACAATATTATCCAGAGAATCCTTGATTTTGGCTTCTGACACATTACGCGTTACGCCTGGATTCAGATACATGATCCGAATATTACGATCCTTCGCAGCAAGCGCAAAACGGTCTGCCAATGTCTCAATATCCAGAGCAGAATCAGCCTGGCTCAAGGAATATAGGCGAGCAACATTATAGTCAGTCAGATAAGCCAACTTGTTGAAGCCCAACTGTGGCTGCTTCAAGTTCTCAATGGTTGCCAGTCCAATATCATATTTGTTCAATAGCTCGGCAAAGCCATTTAAGCTGTTTTTATTGGCTTGTTCAGCGAAGCCTTTTACCGCATCACCTTCAAACAAAATACGTTTTACACCAAACTGCTGGAAAGTGGCGAGCTGTCTCTCCATCCTCTGTTGGTCATAAGGCATACTGTCGTTCAACCGCGGCATAATGAAGAAGCCCTTGGAGCGCAGGTTTTCCATGGCAATCGGGTCCGCTTGGGTCGGCTTCAACATAGCATCCTCTGGAGCAGCCTCAATGATCAGACCCGGCAGACCATTCAGCTCCCAGCGCTGTACTGGAATGTCCAAAGTACTGAAAGTCTCTTCTATTAAGGGCGTAAGCGCCTGTCCATTCTCGTTACTGGTGAACAGCACATATGTAAAATTCCGGCTCGCCTCCACCGGCTGATTCATCAGTCTGGAAGCATCCTGCTCGTTATAGATCACGAGACGTCGTGCTTTTCGAAAATCCTCCAACGTGCTCTCGTAAAGAGACATCGTAGTAACTCCTGCATCATGCAATCTGTCCAACTGCTGATCCAGGAACTCCAGTGGACGGGCCTGATAAGAGGCTACATCTGTCAAATTCCTATAATCCATTGCGATTTCCACAGTCTTGGAGGATCGCTCTGTTGCCAGCCTGTCCACAATTACAGGAATTGAGGCCGCAAGCCCCAGAATGACTATAATCCATAACCATTTACGTGAAGCGTTATTCCAACGTTGCCATTTCTGAACCACCAAAGTACCTCCTCATCATTGCAAAACCAATACACTGTGATACATATCTTCCTAATAAACAGGCAACCTCTCCGGCTTGCAGCTCTTGCCGTATGAGAGGTTGCCGGAACACAATGTAATTATTAAACATTTTCTTGAAGCTAAAAAGATGATTTAAGCATCCACCCGAGACATGACGGCTTGCACCAGCGAAGCAATCTTGCTCTCCGCATCAGGAATGGATGTTCCGCGGACGGCAAAATACACCTTAATCTTCGGCTCGGTACCTGATGGACGCAAGCAGAACCAGGACCCATCCTCCAGCATGAATTTAAGTACATTTTCCTTAGGAAGACCATTCAAGCCCTTGGAGTAGTCCAATACTTCCTTCACCTTGATCCCAGCAATCTCCGCAATGGATTCTGTACGCCACTGGGTCATAAGGGATTGAATTTGAGCTACGCCATCCTTGCCTTTAAGGGTACGAGACTCCAAGCTCTCAAGGAAATAGCCGAACTTCTCATACAGCTCCTCCAATACATCGTACAGCGTTTTCCCTTGCGTACTATAGTAAGCAGCAGCTTCCGCAATCAGCATCGATGCAAGTACCGCGTCCTTATCACGTGCATAGTTGCCAGCGAGATAACCATAGCTCTCCTCGTAGCCGAACAAGAAGGTATGATCTCCACTCTGCTCAAAGCCGTTCATTTTCTCACCAATATATTTGAAGCCAGTCAGCGTATTAAATACAGTGGCTCCAAAATGCTGAGCAATAACTGCTCCCATTTCACTGGTTACAATCGTTTTGACGACGGCTCCATTAGCAGGCAGCTTGCCAGCCTCCTGAAGCTGATTTAGCAAATAGTATATCATAATTGCCCCGGACTGATTCCCTGAGAGCACTACGTATTCACCTTGCTTGTTCTTAACCACGGCACCCATGCGGTCCGCATCAGGATCTGTTCCAATAAGCAGATCGGCTCCGACCTTCGTACCAAGCTCAATAGCCAGCTTGAACGCATCGCGTTCCTCTGGATTTGGAGACTTCACCGTAGAGAATTCTGCATCTGGTTGCTCCTGCTCAGGAACGACATGCACCTGCTCAAAGCCGACCTTCGCCAGTACATCGCGAACCGGGATATTGCCCGTACCGTGCAGCGGCGTGAAGACCAGCTTGAAGTCCTTGCCTGGGCCGTTAGCAATCAGCTCACGATTCACACTCACCTCTGCGACGGTATCTGTGAAGGCTTGATCCTCATTCTCGCCCAACCATACGAGCAAGCCTTGGGCTTCGGCCTCCTCCTTGCTGATTCTACGGATGTCAGCAAACGAAGGCACCTCGCGAATGTATTGGATAACCTGCTCCGCCTCATGAGGAACAAGCTGTCCTCCTGAGCTGTTATAGACCTTATAGCCGTTGTACTCGGGCGGGTTGTGACTTGCAGTCACGACGATCCCCCCGGTAGCCTGCAGGTGTCTGACACTGAAGGATAGCTGCGGTGTAGAACGCAGGGAAGGGAATAACTTAGCGACGATACCGTTACCAGCCAGCACCAGAGCAGCTTCCAAAGAGAATTCAGGTGAGAAATGACGAGAATCATGAGCAATGACCACCGACGGCTTGCCTTCCCGATCTCCGTGTTGCTCCAGAATATAACGTGCCAATCCTTGCGTCGCTCTGCCGATAACATAACGATTCATCCGGTTGCTACCTGCACCGATTACACCACGGAGGCCCCCAGTACCGAATTCCAGCTCTTTATAAAAACGATCCTCCAATTCCTTGGCCTGACCACCCAGTTCACGAAGCTCTTGCTTCGTAGCCTCATCAATTACCGGGTCTTGAAGCCATTGCTCCAACGTCTCCTGAGCTTGTGTGCTTAATTGTTCCATGTGTAATACCCCTTCCCCACGAATAGAATTAATCTCACCATGACTATGTATGGCTGATGGTTGGATATTCCTTATGCAATCTCCTTACAAAGGGTCAGACAAAGCGAACATGATCTCTCCCTCAGCGACTACCTTGTCATCTACCGAGGCTGTCGCCTTTCCTTTGCCTATGGAGCCCTTGGATCTCGTGATTTCTACTTCCAGCTTCAAAGTGTCCCCAGGTACGACCTGTCCACGGAAGCGGAAGCCATCCAATCCTGCCAGGAAGCCGATCTTCCCGCGATTAGCTTCCAAATGCAGCAGAGCAACTGCTCCAACCTGTGCCAGAGCCTCTGTAATAAGAACGCCAGGCATTACAGGATATTTGGGGAAATGGCCTATAAAATGCGGTTCATTCATCGTTACATTTTTAATGCCAACTGCCCGTTTACCTTCTTCCAGCTCAATAATGCGGTCCACCAATAAGAAAGGTGCCCGATGCGGAATAATCTCCTGAATCTGATTGACGTCCAATTGCTGTGGTTGCACCATAATACGTTAAAGTCCCCTTCCAATCTATAAAATGCTTATACTCAGCTGAACATACCTGCTTTCCACAAGCTTTGCTCAGCAACCTTCATTAGAACTTAGCTTTTTCCAATGAACTGCATAAAATTCAGCTAAAGCGGTAACAACTATATCTATCCTTACACTTTCTGCAGAAGTGAAGGTTGAGATAAGGGGCTTTTTCCACCGTTTTCCACATGGAAAACGGGCGTGAAAAGGCCCTTTTGTCTGCTTGCGATAAAGTCCCCCATCATTATACATTTTTCGAGTGAAAAAAGAAAACTCCGCGAAAGCACCATTTTCTCTACTTCCTATGACTAAAGCTATTTAGACAAGACAAGAAAAAACCGCCTTCAAGAAGCAAGGCGGCTCTTTGTTACGTCTATTACCTTTCTCCTATTCTGTCCAGCACGCGCTTAATCATGACCACTGCCTGCGCACGTGTCGCATTGCCTTTAGGCTGAAAAGTATTGACATTAATCCCTTGAATTACTCCACTTTGGACAGTCTGAGCTACAGCTTCCTTATAACGGATTTTCGATGCATCACGAAATTTCGTTAGTGCCTGCTCTGGTGTGCCAGTTAAGGAAGTATTAACCTCACCATATTTAAGGGCACGTACCATCATTAATGCCATTTCCTCACGCGTGATGAATTGATCCGGTCTAAAAAATCCGTCGGGATACCCAGTAATAATTCCCGCTTCATTGGCTGCTCCAATATACCCGCCACGGTCATCCTGCTTCACGTCAGGATAAATCTTAGCTTCCTCCAAGTTAGGTGTCAGGTTCAATGCCTTGGAAATATATTCTGCAAATTCAGCCCGTGTAATATTGCGGTCAGGCTCAAATGCATTCGTGTTGCTGCTTCTTGCGCCAATAATACCTTTAGAGGTTAGAGCATCGATCTCTGCCTTGGCCCAGTGCTTGCTGGTGTCTGTATAGTCAGTAGAACTAGCGTCTCCACCCGAGGCACTACTCACACCTCCACTTGCTCCGTTACTAGATCCGGAATCAGTGGAGGCATTGTTCCCTGACATTAGGCTCACCCCACCAATTATCAACCCTTGCCCTCCTGCTGCTGCTCCTGTGGTTCCCCCGGCATTTGCACTGCCACGAGAGCCCTCCGATTTATTCGGGTCTGCATACCCGATTAGAATAAGCTGTCCATTAGCCTTTGCAGTCCCGGAGGATAAGAGAATCAGCCTTTTATTGACCGTGTCATATCGAACCAGTGCTGTCTGATCCGCACTTCCCAAATTGATGATGATACGTAAATAAATTTTTCCAATGTGCGACAAATTGATGATCGAATTGGAACGATTGACATCCACTCCGTCCAATTTACCATACTCATCTGTCTCGCCAGAGTTTGCCGTCCCCGATATGACAATGACTCTGATCTGTACAGCCTCCTGCATAAGCTTAGCTTGACTGCCGTTGATTACAGGTGACACGGACGATGGATCAGGAGATACAAATTCCATTTGAATAATAAGATAAAGTGTATCTAAGGTGTCCACACTTAATGTACCGTTCCCAAGTGATCTGGCAATCTCTGCAAAAGGTAGCTCGTTCAAAGGAATCTCATACATCGCTCCCTTGTACTGCACCGCGAACACAGAACGCTTGCCACCATCACCTGCTTCCTGCCATGCCCTGTACACTGCACTTACTGGCACAACCAACTCGGCTGATCCTTCCGCGTCAGGCACGGTAAAGATCAATGGCTTGACCGACTGGTTTGCTCCCTGGTTCTCATGAATTTGGATCACGAAGCGCAGCGCTTCCTCAAGCTGTCCTCTATGAATCATATATCTTGTAATCGTGTTACCGCTGCTAGAGTTGACTTTAACCGCTTTGGCAGTATTTATGTTCAATACATAGCCACCGTTTCCGGACAATGCACCGGAGTTCGCTGTAACAAATGATGGCTGTTTCGGACTACTTGAGGCAACAACTGCGCTTTCCGCAGTCACCTCATATTCCACGAAAATCGTAATCTCTTTACCGTTCACATCGATAATCGGATCTGCACCCTTGTTGAAGGACACCTTCAGGTTGGTGCTTGCCGCTACAGGAACCGACAAGGTCAGGATGATTTGATTCCCTGAAATTTTGGCTTCCGTAACCGTACGCTTGATGCCTTTTGCATAAATGGTGAATTGCTCTGGCTTTAACACGGCCGCTCTCAATCTGTTGGGATAAGTAATGATAACCTCGCTACCAGCAGCTGAAATAGATTGTGGCCTTAACGTTGGCGAATTACTGGCTTCACTTACAACCACTACTTTATAGTTGTCGAACCCGACAAGCGAGTACCCCGTACCCGCAATGGCGCCACTGCCCTTGGGGTTATAAGATATCGACAATTCATCGTCAGGTGAAGGCTTGACTGGCAGCACTATATAAAGATCATTCCCGCTAGTATATACTCTGGATACCTGTAGCCGGCTCTTCTTCAGCAGTACCTCAAATCCTGATGCAGCAAGATTGTCACGCTCTCCAAGAAGCACATTATAGTGTAGTCGAATGACGTTATTCTGAACATCAACAGACTGAAGCTCGGGCTGCTTGAGCGTTTGTTCGCTCTCTGGAGTACTGTTTCCTCTGGTCTCAAAGACGGTTTCAATTGTTTCCATGTATTTAGCGCCTGTCAGGGAATCAATTACAGCCCCTGATTGGATCGTTATCAGATATGTACTTCCTGGTTTAAGCGGTTGTACGGGTGTAATCCTCAGGGATTGACCCACCGTCTCAATTACACTCTCTACCTCTGCAGAGCTGCCTTTTAACCTCAAACGAATACCCTGCTCATCGCCGATATTGATCTTCCGATTAAAGTAAAAGGCAATTTGATAATCAACTGGGATGTTCCAGGCTTTGTTAGGAGGTGAAGCCCCCAACAATTGCAATGATGTTCCTTCTTCTCCTGAAGGATTGCTAATCGTTTGCGAGGAATCGCCTTCTACAGTAAATGTCCAGGCCTCCTGATCAAGAATCCCCTCAAAATAATGTCCTTTACTGTTCTTAAAGGCATTATCAGTGATTAGCACATAATATTTCTGACCATATTCCAGTCCTTCTACGCCCCATATCACTCGTTTCTTATCAGACGAAAGATTAAGCTTGGAGCTATTAACACGTTCATCAAATACCACGAAATCATCTGAAGCCCTCTTTACATACACCCTTCCTGTTGATTGCTTCATAATAGGTTGATCGAAGGTCATTGTGAAATCTATGACTGTACCAGTTATACTGTTGCTAACTGGTGTCTGTTCAACCACGGTCGGTGCCTCCCCAGCCGCCAGCGCTCGGCCTGAAATCCCCAGATTCAGCACAAGGTGAAGTAGAAGCAGCATCGCCATCACTAAAGGTATTTTTCGCTTCATGTAGTGCTATCCCCTTTCATTCTTCAAAACAAAACATCCTCATTATAACACCGAATCCAGAATATAGGATGCATATATTCAAAGAAAGACTCCCTTCTGTTGATCGAATATGCAAAACTAATCGATCCTATCAAAGGAAGTCCTCATTTGAGAATAAGTATATTAAATTAGAGCATTACAGCGTGCTACATCTAAGGCGCAAATACCAAATCAAATACATGCTTCCAGGTGTTCAGATCGAGCACCTCTGCCAGCTCCTGCTTGCCTAAGACCACATATCCTGTAACCATACCTCCAGCTAAAGCGATCACTAGGAGCAGTGGTATAATCAGTAACCGCAGGAATCTCCAGCCCGAAGCCTTTACCGGTGCAGGTTGCTTAACCTCTTCTGTCATCATACCAGCCTAAGCCCGTAGGCTGTTCGCCAAGCCCATCATAGTGTCACTGGAGGTAAGAGCTCGTGAAGCCATCTGATACATGCGCTGCGTCTGCAGCATTGTTGTCATTTCCTCCGTCAGATTGACGTTGGATTGCTCCAGCACGCCTTGACGGATTTTTGCATTATCAGGAATGGTAGCAGCTGCTCCCGCTCCAAATACGTCATCTTCCGTTACACCTGTACCCAGGACAAACATATTGCCGTCTCGCAGCTCAAGCCCCTGATAACGCTGAACATTCACGAACTGGATTTCCTGAAGAGAATAATCTTCCTCGCCCTCAATCCGAATAATCACTCGTCCTTGTTCATCAATAGCCACCTTGGAGCCAACCGGAGCAGTGATCTCATTACCGGTACGGTCTAGTACACGATGCCCATCTGCGGTTACGAGCAGCACTTCGTTGCCTTGCGGATTCGCTGGATCAGGTACAAAGCTGAAGCCGCCGTTACGTGTCCATGCCTTCTCACCATTGGCATCAATGGCAAATAATGCATTTCCCACAATCGCCAGATCCGTTGGATTGCCTGTCTCCAGCATGCTGCCTTGCTCCAAGTCCTTGGTCATGGATGCCATCTTCACGCCAAAGCCGAGGTTGTAGCCAAGCGGCATCGCGCGCCCCGTCTGACGATATGTCTCGGGCTGCTGCTGAACACGGGACAACACGTCTTGAAAGCTACCCTCGTCCTTCTTGAAGCCTACTGTATTCACATTTGCTACGTTGTTCGCAATCATATCGAGTCTTTGCTGTGCGCTGGACATCGTTACCATTGCGCCAATCATGGAGTTATTCATCATCTACCTCCCGTTATACACGACCTACTTCATTGACGGCCTTCTCAAGACTCTTATCAAAAAATTGAATGACACGCTGATTCGCCTCATAAGCTCTTGCCGCAGCCATCATATCAATCATCGACTGGGTGGAATCCACATTGGAGCTCTCAACAAAGCCTTGCTTAAGCTGGACGTTATCTTCTGCTCCTAAATAGCGTGCCACAGCTCCGTCTCGATCATCCAGCCTGAAATTACCGTTGCCTTCTCTCATAAGCTGGTATGGTCTGTCGATAACACTGATGCCAAGAGTTACATCTGTCGGCTGACCATCCGCATCCAGCACTTCGCCGCGGGAATTCACCTTAAAATCCGAAGTAGGGCCCGTCACCATAATGGCCTCTCCATTCGTATCGGCCACTCGAAAGCCCGTTGACGTTACCAGTTGTCCATCTGGAGTCACATTGAATTGCCCTCCTCGGGTATACCGCAATTCGTTGTTGGCGTCAAGGACGGTAAAAAATGCCTGCGGCTTGTACGATACTTCTCCGTCTGCATTCACATACTTGCCAGTCGAGTCAAAAGGGATTGGCTCATTGGTCGTCGGGTCCAGCACTTCAAGGTCGGCTTCCAATGCAAAATCCGTATTCTCTCCGCTAGCTGTAATAATCCCCGACACATACGGGGTAAGGCTCTCTTCCGCGAATACGCCAGTATTCAGCCTACCGATGGTACGATTCGGATTATCGGAATGACCACCCATCATGGAAATAAGTACCTCAGGGAAAGCCCTCTGCACACTGTATTCCTGTTTATATCCGGGAGTATTCATATTCGCAATATTCTGCGTAACGGTATCATGACGACGCTGCTGGGTCATCATCCCGGCAGTTGCGGTGTATAATCCTCTTAGCATTCTGGCGCACCTCGCATAATCTATAGTGGAAGCGTCTTGCAACGCTTGTAAAGATAAAAGTCACACATGTATCTACAATTGTTTATCGGCAGGTCAGAACTTTTTCTTAACCACTTGATCAAGATTATTCAGCATAATTCCAGTTCCCTTAACGACACAATGCATCGGGTCCTCTGCGACAAGTACGGGTACGCGCAGCTCTTGAGCCAATAGCTCGTCCAAGCCGTTAAGCAATGCTCCCCCACCTGTCAGAATTACGCCACGATCTATAATATCAGCAGACAGCTCAGGAGGTGTCCGCTCCAGTACCGATTTTGCTGCAGCTACAATAGCCGTCACGGGGTCTGTCAGAGCATCCTGTACTTCCTCCGCTGTGATGGTGATGGTCTTCGGAAGACCTGTCACCATGTCACGTCCACGAATATCCATCTCAGCTTGCTTACCTTGCGGGTGCACAGTCCCAATAGCGATCTTGATATCCTCCGAGGTGCGCTCCCCAATCAGGAGCTTGTACTTCGTTTTGATGGACTTCATAATGGCTTCATCGAACTTGTCCCCTGCCATCTTGATCGATGAGGCTGTCACGATGTCACCCATAGATAATACTGCTACATCTGTTGTTCCGCCACCGATGTCCACCACCATGTTGCCGCTAGGCTCAAAAATGTCCATACCTGCGCCAATCGCAGCTGCCTTCGGCTCCTCCTCGAGAAATACCTCTCTGGCTCCGCTCCGCTCAGCTGCTTGACGAATCGCCTTCTGCTCAACAGAAGTAATATTCGTCGGCGCACAGATCAGAATTCGCGGATGACTATACCAGCTCTTGCCGCCTACGCGGCTGATAAAGTACTTGAGCATGGCCTCCGTAATCTCAAAATCAGCGATAACACCATCACGCAGCGGTCGAATCGCCACGATATTACCAGGTGTCCGTCCTACCATCCGCCGGGCTTCTTCACCGACAGCAAGGACCCTCTTGGTATCACTTTCAATCGTCACGACAGAGGGTTCGTCAAGTACGACCCCCTTTCCTTTCACGTGTATTAGCACGTTGGCCGTGCCGAGATCGATTCCGATGTCCTTGCTAATCATATAAAGAGCCCCCAAAGTAATATTTTAAAAAATGTCGACAAGAAACGGCAATTGTATGTATTAAACGAGTATTACATGTCATAATTCGATCTTGTACCATCTTTTAACATATCATACTTCAGGGGAAGTATTCAATGGATTTGTCAGCTATACTTTATCAATTTACTCAATTATTTCAGGATTTGGCTGATACCAATACGTCTCTTTTTTTACTGCTCGTTTTTTTGTATTTAATCTTGGTCGCCTCTCCTCCCCGCAGATGGCGGATCGATTTATGATATTCGAGAATATGCTTCACCTGATCCGCTAGGTCCGGATTAATTTCAGGTAGCCGCTCCGTCAGGTCCTTATGCACTGTGCTCTTTGAGACACCGAATTCCTTGGCGATGGTTCGGACCGTATGCCTTGTTTCCACGATACAGCGACCGATCTTGATGGTCCGTTCCTTGATGTAATCGTGCACGCTCCCGCCTCCCTACTGTGGATAGTTTGGTACATTATATGAGTGGCGTGCCTAGATATTCTTGCTTTGGCGGTGTGACAAGCTTCGGGAGGCCCTTTTATTTTGCGGATGGCATCAAGGAACACAGTGATGAATACTTATACATTTCCAAAAAAAAGCCCCTCACCATCATGTGTGTATGGTGAAGGGACTTTCCTGCATGAACGTAGATATGGTAATGCATGACGCTTCATACAGCCTTGCGATTGATTTATATCACTTTGTTGATGAACAAGCTTAGAAAGCTTATTGCTTCGGCAGAACTGTCACTGGATTTACTGGCTGACCATCCTGGATAACCTCGAAATGAAGGTGATTCTTAAGATCCTTCTCCATCTCGCTACGTCCAGCTACCGCAATTACATCCTGTTGCTTGACGGCATCGCCCTCCTTGACCTTCACATGATCAAGGCTTTGGTAGACCGTCTTGAGATTGTTGTCATGCGTAATCTCCACAATACTGCCCATAAGTGGATGCTGCTCTACCCGAGTTACTTTTCCGCTCATAGCTGCCTGGATATCAAATACCTGATCATCTGCACGAGCCAGATCAATTCCTGTGTTAGCGGTGAAGGTCTGGTCATACTCTACCATCGCAGAGGCTTGCTCTTCTTCACTGGCATTGGTGTCAAAAAACGGCTTCACGACTTGTACCTCTGTAGCATTCGCTACAGGCCATACCATATTCTCTGACTGAGCGACGACTTCCATGCTATCCTGCTCTCCTGTCATACCAACGTCTTCGCCAACTGAGACTTGCTGTGCTTCGGTCGGGTCTTGCTGAAGAGGTGTCTTGCTGCCATCCTGATAGACCCACACGAGAGTTAATATAATGGCTGCTGCGGCAATGTAGGCTGCAGGATATACCCACCTTTTAGACAACAGCTTCCTCCATGAAGACGACTGTGCGCCTTGTTCTCCCATTTTTGTTTTGGAAGAGTCTTCATGATTCTGGTTTTTGTTTTCTTCATTCATGATTATCACCTCAGTAACAAGTGTTACCGGGTGCAACTCTTTTATACTCGTAAACTCAGAAAATTTGAAAATTTATCCTTCCAGCCTGGTTGTTAACAGTTTTGAAGCCTTAGCGAAGGAGATTCCCGTGTAGTAGTGTTGAAGAATCTTCGTCGTCGTATAGCCCTCTTTGGCCATGCCATTCGCTCCCCATTGACTCATCCCCACTCCATGCCCATTTCCAAAGGTAGTGATGGTAACGCCCTGCGAGTCTTCCTGCCAGGTAAATTCGCTGGATCGGAGTCCCAGTCTACTACGGACCTCCACACCGGAATATACCTCGTCTCCTATACGAATCTTCTCAATGCGATGCCCGGCTGTCTTCGATAATGTGCGCATCTCCGGGAGACTCTTGTTCGACGAAAGCGTGGCGATGGCCTTTCGCGGGAGATTCAGCTTCTGAATCAGCTCGTCCCTTGTGAACCTGACCGTCTTCCGATAACCAGGTGCAATCTTCTGATCCCATGGGCTCGGGACACTGCGCAGATAGGGTACTCTGGCTTGCCACACATCCTCAGAGTTCTCTGTGTATCCGTTGCTTGTCGAAAAAAACGAAGCCGTAATCGGTCGTCCACCGTATACCATAATAATATCTCTAGTGTCTTGTACCGCTTTTCGAATTTTTGCGAGAGCTTCCGCTTTGCCAGCATTCTCCCAGTCCTTCTTCAGGATTTCATCTGAAAGATAGACCTGATGCTGAATGGTATCTGTCACATCTGCACCAGGTGAACCGCTACGGTCTTGCACAGACAGTCGTCTTACGATAAAGGTTCGTGCAGCAATGGCTTGGGCCTTAAGTGCCTCTGTTTCAAACGAAGCTGGCATCTCGGCAGCTACCACCCCAGCCACATAGTTTTCTAATGGGACGGTTTCAGTAGTGCCTGACGCGCTAAGTAGCACCGTCACTTGAATATCCTGAGATGCTGTACTCTGCGTTCCTACTGGATGTCTACCAGCTTCAGAGGAAGCCGACGACTGATCCGTAGCTGGTGGATTTGGCCATTCATGCTCAGGGCCAACTAACACCGTCGGAATCACCAGAACCAAAGCAAAGAAGACAGCTGCGCCGGTTAATGGGAGCCATGGGCGAACAGCCTGTCCAGGGGGCTTCGACGGAGTCCAGCGAGTGTTGCGTCGATTTTCTTTCATATATTGTGCAGCCTCCATACCATGATTAAGCTCCAGCTATCTTACATTGCCGGATACTGAATCTTATGAGGACCATCTAGCAAATAGAACTCTTAAATAGAGCCTGCTTGAGAGAATCGAAGGAAGTATCGGGGCTAGCGATGTTGACGTACAAACAAAAAAAATCGCCCACCGCAAATGCGATGGACGACCGTAGCCAGTGGTAAGCACCATGGCTATATATGCAACCTTGTGAAAACAGGTTACTGTGGATTAAGCTAATGTAGGTTGTACTTTGAAAATAGGAGAGGTTTCTTCCTTCAGCAGGCTCTCAGCAGCAGGCTCGTTCTTGGTCTCTTCAACCACGACACGATAGATATCTGCTCCGAGCTTGGAGAGCTTCTCGGCCAAATGGACATATCCACGATCGATATGATGCACACCGGACACCTCAGTTGTTCCTTCTGCAACCAGACCAGCTAGAATTAAAGCTGCTCCTGCCCGCAGGTCCGTCGCACATACCTTGGCGCCTGTCAGCTGAGCCTCACCCGTAATAATGGATGTTCTGCCCTCAACCTTAATCTCTGCATTCATAAGATGGAATTCATCCACATGCATGAAACGGTTCTCAAAGACCGTCTCCGTGATGACACTTGTGCCCTTGGCCACCAACTGCAACGCCATCATCTGGGACTGCATGTCGGTTGGAAACCCAGGGTATGGAAGAGTCTTGATATCCACGGCCTTTAGCGGCTTGTCGCTAATGACGCGAATGCCATTCTCATCCGGTTGGATCGTGACACCCATCTCCTCAAGCTTGGCAATGACTGGACCCAGGTGGTCGGAGATTGCGCCTTCTACATAGACATCTCCACCTGTGATGGCTGCCGCTGCCATGTAGGTTCCCGCTTCAATACGGTCCGGAATGACAACATGCCGAGTGCCATGCATTTTCTCCACACCTTCAATGCGGATCATGCCGGTACCCGCCCCACGAACCTTGGCGCCCATGCCGTTCAGATAGTTAGCCAGATCCACAATTTCCGGTTCCTTGGCAGCATTCTCAATGATCGTAGTACCTTCGGCAAGCACCGCTGCCATCATGATATTCTCGGTTGCTCCTACGCTAGCCACATCCAGATAGATTTTGGCTCCACGCAGACGTCCTGCACTGCGAGCCTCTACATAGCCCTGGCCCATGCTGATCTCGGCGCCAAGCGCTTCAAATCCCTTCAGATGCTGATCAATCGGACGAGTACCGATGGCGCAGCCGCCTGGTAATGAGATACGTGTATGTCCCATACGCGCAAGCAAAGGCCCCATAACCAAAAACGATGCCCGCATTTTACGGACCCATTCATAAGGGGCTTCACAAGAGGTAATGGACTTTGCATCTACACGAATGGTCTCATTCTGGTATGTAACGCTCGCACCCAGAGATTCCAGTACTTTATTAATCGTCATCACATCATCTAGAGGAGGCGCATCGATAATGACACTCTCTCCTTCTTCTCCCAGCAGAGAAGCTGCGATAATCGGAAGAACGGAATTTTTAGCCCCGCTTACCTTCACTGTTCCGACCAATCGGTTGCCACCGCGGACGATAAATTTGCTCATTATGATTTCCCTCCGCGCGTTCGTGTTCCTTTTCGGTCCGAAAAAGAACGTAATCCGCTATTTTCGTGCCCATCACGGGCGTTTCATTGTGAACTCACTAACTTGCATCATATCATCGTTTAAAACTTGGATTCAAGCGTTTTTTGATGGCTTACCCTTCAGAACCAGTCAGCGTTCGACAATCCCTGTCTTCCAGCCTACAAGTGATTAACCAATGGGTATACCCTTAAAACAAATGACGCAGCATCTGGCTCCAGGACATGTAATCCAAAATGAAACCAGCCACGAAGCGTCCGAGCACGATCGCAAACAATAGATGCAGCAATCTGCCCTGCGGTCCCTTAGGGTGCCTGATCAGTAGATCCAGCTTGAAGTTCTGGAGCGCCCACCATGACAGACCGATACATAAAAGAGAGATCAGCATGGATATTAAGCCATTGGCGCTTGCAGCCTGACTCAGCTGCCGGGTCAACTCATCACTCATAGTTCAACCCCCGTAACGCAGACTCTTCTGTAATGAACAGGAGTGCTCTGCATGAATACTGTATTTTTTTAATTCTTGTTATATATAGCGGGCAGCAAAATGAGATTAAACATTGCTTGCCTGCTTAATTGACTACTCTATAATACTTGGCAAACGCATAACAATCTAGTCCTAATTCATAAAGAACTGCTTTTTTTCGACAAATTCTGTTTGTACCTGGTAGTATTCACCAAAACGGGACAATATGATTCCTATAATCGCCTTACTTCCACATCCGAGTGGGTATGCACTATCCTATGCATCAAAAAGCCCGACAGTCACATCTGCCGGGCTTTTTTTGAGAACTGATTCAAAATACCTATTTCTTGGCGCCTCCTGAGACGTTCAGACGGTTCAAAGCCTTTTGCAGTGCAATCTCTGCACGCAGATGATCGATGTCAGTGCGGTTGCTTTGGACACGTAGCTCTGCACGCTCTCTTGCGGCACGAGCACGCTCCACATCAATATCTTCAGCTCGCTCTGCACTTTCAGCCAGAACGATGACCTTCTCCTTACGTACCTCAACAAATCCGCCGTTCACAGCAATAACCTCTGTATTGCCTCCGGTCTTAATGCGCATAGGGGCGATCTGCAGTGGAGTAACCATTGGAATGTGTCCTGGCAATATTCCCAGATCACCTTCTACGCCTCTTACACTCAAGCCATTCACTTGCTCGGAATAGACTTGCCGGTCCGGAGTTACAATCTCCAACAAAAAGGTGCTCACTTCCATCCCTCCTGAACAGCTGTCCGCAAGACAGCCCACCTAAAGGCTATGTGCGGTTAAGCACCATTACAGATGCTTGGCCTTCTCGACTGCTTCTTCAATAGTTCCGACAAACAGGAATGCCGCCTCCGGCAGATTGTCATGCTTGCCCTCAAGGATTTCCTTGAAGCTGCGCACCGTTTCCTTAACCGGAACATATTTACCCGGAATGCCGTTGAATGCTTCTGCAACGTGGAATGGCTGGGACAGGAAACGCTGAATTTTACGTGCACGTGCTACCAGCATTTTATCCTCTTCACTCAGCTCATCCATACCAAGGATTGCGATAATATCTTGAAGCTCGTTATAACGGGCCAGAATCTGCTTGACGCCTTGAGCTACATTGTAATGCTCTTCACCAACAACCTCTGGTGCCAGAATCCGGGAGCTGGATGCGAGTGGATCTACCGCAGGGTAGATACCCATCTCGGAGATTTTACGCTCCAAGTTGGTCGTTGCATCCAAGTGAGCAAATGTCGTAGCCGGAGCCGGGTCAGTATAGTCATCCGCAGGCACGTAAATCGCCTGAATGGAAGTAACGGAACCTTTTTTCGTGGAAGTGATCCGCTCTTGCAATTGACCCATCTCTGTTGCCAGAGTTGGCTGGTAACCTACCGCCGATGGCATACGTCCCAGAAGGGCAGATACCTCGGAGCCCGCTTGGGTGAAACGGAAGATGTTATCAATAAACAGCAATACGTCACGGCCTTCTTGATCACGGAAGTACTCCGCCATCGTCAGACCAGTCAACGCTACGCGGAGACGAGCGCCTGGAGGCTCGTTCATTTGTCCGAATACCATCGCTGTCTTGTTAATTACACCGGAATCCTTCATTTCATGATACAGGTCATTACCTTCACGAGTCCGCTCGCCCACACCTGCAAATACAGAAATACCACCGTGCTCCTGTGCGATGTTGTTGATAAGCTCCTGAATGGTAACCGTCTTACCTACACCCGCACCACCGAAGAGACCAACTTTACCCCCCTTTGCGTAAGGAGCCAGCAGGTCAATAACCTTGATACCTGTCTCCAGCATTTCTGCCTGGGTAGTCAGTTCATCAAATGAAGGTGCTTTGCGGTGGATCGGATTACGGGTCGCATCGGACAGATCTCCCGCTTCATCAATTGGTGCACCCAGTACGTTAAATACACGTCCAAGAGTTACTTCACCAACAGGCACCGCAATTGGCGCCCCCGTATCGACTGCATCTAATCCGCGCACGAGACCATCCGTAGATGACATCGCGATACAACGTACGCGATTATCACCCAAATGCTTGGAAGCTTCCAGGGTCAGATCAACCTTGCGACCGCCCTCTATCTCTGCTTGGATCGTGATTGCATTAAGAATTTCTGGAAGGTGACCACGTTCGAATTCAACGTCGACTACCGGACCCATGATGCTCACAACACGTCCTTTGTTCATCTTCCTGTTTCCCTCCTACATGCTTGCACAGCTGCAAATCCCGCTACTGTTACCTTTGTTTTTTGCGCCGTTAAGCCGTCATTTTATATACCTTAGCGCGTAGCATTCAGGATTATCCGCAATCATCATTACGGCTAGACCAGACGCTCATTCGCATGAATGTTATACCTGTGCGTTAGCCCCAGCCACGATCTCCGTAATTTCTTGCGTAATCGCCGCCTGACGGGCACGGTTATAGGTAAGTGACAATTCATTAATCATTTTGGTTGCATTCTTCGTTGCGGAGCCCATTGCAGTCATCTTCGCACCTAATTCACTAGCTTTACCTTCCAGCAAAGCACCATAAATCAGCGTCTCTGCATAACGAGGCAACAGTACCTCAAGCACACCAGCAGCAGAAGGCTCATACTCATAATCTATTCGCTCAGCTGACTGGGTAGCTTCTGGAGTTGCCATTGGCAGAAGACGTTCTACAGTAGGAATTTGGGTCAATGCATTAACAAAACGGTTATAGCATACATACAGCTCATCATATTGACTCAGTTCGAAGCCATGAACCGCTTTGTGGGCAATCGCCTTAATATCTGCGAACACTGGAGAGTCAGACAGGTCTGTAACGACATCCTGCAGCACTTGACCACGTCTGGTAAAAAAGTCTCTTCCTTTACGTCCGATCACGAACAACTCGTATTCGTCCTTGGACTGATGACGTTCAGCCAGCGTAGTTGTGACTTGGCGCAGGATATTGGCGTTATAGCCACCTGTGAGGCCAGCATCCGAAGTAATCACCAGATAAGCTGATTTCTTGACAGGTCTGCTCTGCAGCATCGGATGCTGCACATCATTCTGTCCAGTCGCGATACTCTCAACTACTTCCCTTAGCTTCTCAGCATAAGGACGTGCCGCATCTGCCTTCTCTTGCGCTCTTCTGAGCTTGGCAGCTGCTACCATCTCCATTGCCTTGGTGATCTGCTTCGTATTCTGAACACTCTTGATCTGGCGTTTAATCTCGCGCATACCTTTTGCCATGATTTCACCACCTTCAAGCTTTGACGAAGTCAAAGCTACTTCGTAAGCATCTACTAAACTTTGACGGAGTCAAAGTTACTTCGTAAAGACTCGCTATGCTTTGACGAAGTCATGCACTCTCTCGGATTCATATATCCAGGTGATGATTCCGTCAAAGCAGTATTGTACGCTGTCGATTCGCACTCCAGTCGAATCGGAGCTTACTCAAGCTATTTACAGCTCCAGAGTAGACCCAGAGCGTATTCATTAGAGCAATGATCTAACGTAGCCATGGTTCAATGATAATGATTAGACCGAAGTGGCAAACGATTTTTTGAACTGCTCAATAGCAGCCTTCAATGCAGCTTCGTTATCTGCAACAAGATCCTTCGTATCACGAATGGATTGAAGAATTGCATCATGAGAGGATTGCATGAACAACAGGAATTCTTTCTCGAATCTTCTAACATCCGCTACAGGGATGTCATCGAGATATCCTTTTACTGCTGTATAGAGACTGACAACCTGAAGCTCAACCGCCAGTGGCTGGTTAACACCTTGCTTCAGAATTTCCATCATGCGTGCACCACGGTCCAGACGGGCCTTAGTGGACTTATCCAGATCGGAGCCGAACTGGGAGAACGCTTGAAGCTCACGATATTGAGCCAGATCCAGACGCAGGGAGCCTGCTACCTTCTTCATGGCTTTGATCTGAGCAGAGCCTCCGACACGGGATACGGAAATACCCACGTTGATCGCCGGACGCTGACCGGAGTAGAACAACTCAGACTCCAGGAATATTTGACCATCCGTGATGGAGATTACGTTCGTAGGAATGTAAGCTGACACGTCAGAAGCTTGTGTCTCGATGAACGGCAACGCCGTCATGGAGCCACCGCCAAGCTCATCGTTCAACTTCGCTGCACGCTCTAGCAAACGAGAGTGAAGGTAGAATACATCCCCCGGATAAGCTTCCCGACCTGGAGGACGACGAAGCAACAGGGACAACTCACGATATGCAGAAGCCTGCTTGGTCAAGTCATCATATACGATCAGGACGTGCTCGCCCTTGTACATGAAGTACTCACCCATAGCCGCGCCAGCATATGGCGCAATGTAGAGCAATGGAGACGGCTCAGAAGCTGATGCCGTTACAACGATTGTGTATTCCAGTGCACCGTTGCGACGCAGTGTCTCCACTACTTGTGCAACTGTGGATTGTTTTTGACCAATCGCTACATAGATACACTTCATGCCACTGCCTTTTTGGTTCAGGATTGCATCGATTGCAACAGATGTCTTACCAGTCTGACGGTCACCGATGATGAGCTCACGTTGACCACGACCGATTGGAACCATCGCGTCAATCGCTTTAATTCCTGTTTGCATCGGCTCATGTACGGATTTACGAGCCATAACGCCAGGAGCCTGGTTCTCAACTGGACGGAATTCCGTAGTTGCGATAGGTCCTTTGCCGTCTACTGGCTGACCCAGTGGATTCACGACGCGACCGATCAATGCTTCGCCTACTGGCACCTGCATGATCTGGCCTGTACGTTTTACTTGGCCGCCTTCACGAATATCAATGAATTCTCCGAGAATAACGACACCTACGTTGCTCTCTTCTACGTTAAGGGCCAGGCCCAGTACGCCGTTGTCGAACTCAACGAGCTCTCCGGACATAACATTTTCCAGTCCGTATACGCGGGCGATCCCGTCGCCGACCTCTACGACTGTACCGACCTCAACCACTTCAATATCCGTCTTATATTGTTCAATCTGACTCTTGATCAATGTACTGATCTCTTCAGGTCTGATACTCAACTAGGTTCACCCCTATCTTCTATACTCGTCTGTTAAAAGATTTCTCAAGACGCTCCAGCTTGCCTGCCAGACTGCCATCAAACAACGTATCCCCGATGACGACCTTCAGACCACCAAGCACCTCTGGATCGACTACATTTTCCACACGAATCTTCTTGTTCACACGGGCTCCGAACAGAGCGGATACTTCCGCCTTCTCCGCATCATTGAGTGCATATGCAGAATAGACCGTAGCGTCAGCTAGTCCAAGCTTCTCTCCCTCAGTCTCCAGATAGCCCTGCAGGAGTTCTTCGAACAGATTGGCTCTGCCCCGACCCACCAACAGCTTGATCGTATTGATCACAGGAGCCGACAACTTGTCCTGAAAGCTCTCAGCCAGCACTTGCAGCTTGACCGCTTCAGTAATGTTGGGAGAATTGATGAAGCTCAGTATTTGCTTGTCGCCCGAGACAGCTTTTACGAAAGCTCTAAGTTCGTCTTCCGTTTCGATGACCCGGCCTTGCTGCTCTGCTACTTCGTACAAGGCTTTAGCATACCGCTTAGCAACTACTGAGTCACGGTTCATGCTCTGCCTCCTACCTCTTTAAGGTATTTGTCCACAAGCTCTTCTTGAACTTGGCTCTCATTCACTTCTTTTTGAATCAGCTTGGAAGCAATCTGTACAGAGGCTCTGCCCACTTCATTACGCAGAGTGGCCACTGCTTTGTTACGCTCATTCTCGATATCGCGAACAGCTTCGTCCTTGAGACGAGTAGCTTCTTCACGAGCTTCGCCAATGATTTGCTCTGCCTGTCTCGTACCTGTCTGCTTGGATTGCTCCAAGATTTCATAAGCTTCCTGACGAGCCTGTTGCAGTGCTTGTTTTTGCTCCTCTACATAAGCCGTAGCTTGCTCACGTGTTTCTGCCGCTTCCTTCATTTGACGCTGAACCAGTTCACGCCGTTTCTCCATGATGGAGAACAGCGGTCCAAATGCATAACGGTCAAGCAACCAATATAAAATCCCGAAGGCAATCAGAGCAAGCACGAGGGATGTCCATTCAAAATGCAATTGAAGTCACTCCTTTCCGGTGAACGCCTATTCCATAATTCTCATTGATGATATCCAACAAAGAAGGCGCGGATGGCTGTGCCTTCCCCGCCAAACCTTATATATCATGAATTAAGCTGCTGCGTAGAAAATGAACGCGAGTACTACACCGATCAAAGGCAGTACCTCAACCAGACCAACGCCGATGAACATTACCGTTTGCAGGGAAGACTTAGCTTCCGGCTGACGAGCGATACCTTCAACTGTTTTACTGATGATCAGACCGTTACCGATGGATGCTCCAAGCGCACCCAGACCTACTACGATAGCTGCTGCCAATAATGCCCAAACTCCCATTGAAAAAATCCTCCCTCAAATACGTGTATTTTAAAATTAATTATATACAGTTAAGTGTGAAGCTAGCTTCAATACTTAACGTTGAAACCTAGTGCTCCTCATGCGTATCAATCGTTTGCGACAGATACACAAAGGTCAGAATTGTAAAGACAAACGCCTGAATCGAGCCAATGAAAATACTGAAGCCTTGCCATGCAATCAATCCGGCTACTGAAGCGATATATCCGCCGATACCCAGAGCCGACATTTGCAGGATAACAGAGATCAGTACCTCCCCTGCGAAAATATTCGCATAAAGACGAATACCATGTGTTAGTGGCTTGGAAATATTCTCAATCAGGTTAATCGGCAGGAACAGCGGAAACGGCTGCACATAGTGCTTAAAGTATGCCTTGGTATTGCGTGTCATCCCCATAAAGTGAACGATGGCAAAGACGATTAGAGCCAGTCCCAAGGTTACGCTCAAGTCAGCTGTTGGCGACTTCCACCATGCTACAGCTGCATGCGGGTGTGAACCTGGTGCCGCAGAGTGGAACACCTCCTGGACGCTCAGCAGTGGCTTACTGAAAATAGTAGCCGCTTCGGCCGAGTCATAAGAGGTAACGATCCCGAAGGGCAAGCCCAGCATATTCCCGACGAAGATGAACATAATGAGTGTCATCCCCAGAGACAGGAACGGTCTACCTTTCTTGAGATCCATTGTACTGGAAATCAGGCCTTGAACGAATTCTACGACCCATTCCATGAAATTTTGCAATTTCCCTGGATTCTCGACAGACAAATTGCGAGTTGCAAGGAGGGCAAGGACAAATACAATCGTACTGGTAACAATGAGCATCAATACAATCGACAAGTCGATATGTAATCCTCCAAGCTCAATGATCGGTGATTCGTGCATGTTTTTCTCCCTCCTTTCTCAGTGGTGCTTCTGGTCTTCTCTCAGAGAGAAGATGATGGCAATCACCAGCAATGCAAGATGCCCGGACACAAGGCTTGCCGCTACGGCAATTTCGTTAAAATACCACGGGAATTCCAATGCCAGCACCATGGCCAGTATGGAGGTTGCGGCTCGAAAAATAAACCCAGTCCCAAATACCTTCTTGCGTGATTCACCTGCTGCAGCATCCAGAACCTTTCGTGTCTTGAAAGACATATGAAATACATTTAGACAGCTTACAATAGTTCCTAAGACTAGTCCGTGACCAACGTCACGGTGGTGGGGCATTAGTGCTGATACAAGGAAACAAAGCGCAATAAAGAACAATGCGACCACCCAAAGCGCTCTTTGAAACCGATTTGTCTCACTCATTATTGTCCCTCAGTACCTTTCTTATGACAAGAGCGACATTTGAGATACCTGCAACCAAGCCTACGATAACGCTTACGGCAATCCAAATCCCAAGATGTCCGAAACGATTCCCGAGCCAGTTTCCGATGAGAAATCCGCCATACACACATACGACTAGATTCACGCCAAGAACACTGACCACGCTAGCGGCCTTCCAAACATTTCCCGAGTCCTTGGGCTTGGCTTGCTTGACCATTTTCGTGTCACCCCTGTAATTCCAGTCCATTTTACTTAAATATAAGACACTTTGTCAATTGAATGCTAATGGCTTTCCAGTGGGTAAAAAACGGGTGGGAACTCCCCCTAAAAAGGGCAAAATTCCTTACAAACCGTACAGTTAAACTGTATGCTAACTGTACGGCTTGTAAAATATCGAATACAACTACTTTGTGAACATTCTGTGAAACTCTTCTGGACGCTCCACTTTGACTCCGAAATGGTGAAGAATCGCATTGACAATTCTAACCGAAGCTTTTCCGTCTCCGTATGGATTTGCAGCCTTGCTCATCGTTTCATATAATCCTTTGTCCGTCAGGAGAGCACGTGCACGCGCATAGACTTTCTCTTCGTCGGTCCCAACAAGCTCAAGCGTACCGGCCTCAATCCCCTCTGGACGCTCAGTTGTATCTCGCAATACCAGTACAGGCACACCATAAGAAGGAGCTTCTTCCTGTAATCCGCCAGAGTCTGTCAGAATCAAATGAGTATGTGGATAGAAATTGTGCAGGTCCACTACATCCAATGGATCAATCAGGCGAATGCGTGGGTGGTTCCCAAGGATCTCGAATGCAGGCTCCTTCACAGCAGGGCTTGGATGAACCGGATAGACAATCGCTACATCCTCAAACTCATCAGCAATTCGCTTTACAGCCCGGAAAATGTTGCGGTGTGGCTCTCCCTGTGATTCACGACGATGCGCGGTCATGAGAATCAGACGCTTGCCTTGCGCCCATTCGAGCACCGGGTGCGTATAATCCTCACGAACCGTATACTGGAAAACATCTGTAACTGTATTTCCAGTTACGTAGATGTTTTCTTCCAGTTTATTCTCCTTCCGGAGATTCCCTGCGGACAGATCCGTAGGAGAAAAGTGTAAGTCTGATAACACACCCGTCAGCTGACGATTCATCTCCTCTGGGTATGGAGAGAGCTTATTCCAGGTCCGTAGCCCTGCTTCGACATGACCGACCTGAATCTGCTGCATGAAGGCCGCATAACTAGCTAAGAAGGTCGTAAGCGTATCTCCATGTACCAGTACGATATCCGGCTTGGCTTCCCGAAGCACAGGCTCCAGACCCTGCAGTACTCTAATGGAGATTTCATTCAAGGTCTGGCGGTCCTTCATAACATCCAAATCGTAATCCGGGTGGATGTTGAATACCTCCAGCACCTGATCCAGCATTTGACGATGCTGAGCAGTTACGCACACGATGGATTCAATATGCTCAGGATGGCGCTCCAGCTCCAGAATAAGCGGGGCCATCTTGATTGCTTCTGGCCGTACTCCAAAAATCGTCATTACTTTAATCTTGGACATGATCAAGCTCCTTTTTCACATTAAAGCATGGCCCCGGTAACAATGGTATGTTCATGTGTCCGGGGCCATATTATCTGCTTATAATAGATACTTCCATAAATTACATTATGAATACTTCCCAACCCAACTGCAAACTTCCTGCTTGCTAGCTTTACTTAGTGCCGTAGAGTCGGTCTCCGGCATCCCCCAGACCAGGAATAATGTACCCATGACTGTCCAGACGCTCGTCCAGTGCAGCTACATAGATGTCCACATCAGGGTGTGCATCCTGAACCGCTTTGACGCCTTCGGGAGCTGCAATCAGGTTCATCATTTTAATCTGCGTGCAGCCACGCTTCTTGAGCACATCAATCGCTGCAATTGCCGAACCTCCCGTAGCAAGCATCGGGTCGATGACAATCAGCTCACGCTCAGTAACATCGGTCGGCAGCTTCGTATAATATTCAACAGGCTGCAGTGTCTCCGGATCACGGAACAGCCCGACATGACCTACCTTGGCTGCAGGGAGCAGCTTCACTACGCCATCCAGCATCCCTAGTCCTGCTCGCAGGATCGGTATCAGACCGAGCATACGCCCGGAAATGACTTTGCCTTCCGTCTCTGCCACAGGAGTCTGTACCACAATGCTCTCCAGTGGAATGTCACGTGTAATCTCATAAGCCATCAGCGTCGCTACTTCATCGACCAATTCACGAAAGTCTTTCGTATTCGTGCGTACATCCCGAATGAAGGTCAGTTTGTGTTGAATTAATGGGTGATCGCATATCACCAGTTTACCCATATTAAGTCCCTCCGGTATCCTACTTCATTTCCTTAGCACACTGTAGTCTCGCGTATAGACCACAGGTGATTGCAGCTTGCTGTAATCGCATGTACTCCACTATACGTTCATTATTATTTCAAATACTAAGCAATCGTATAATGCAGTGAGGGTCTATATTCATTCATTGCCCAACTATAGGTGCTATCGATCCACAAATCTCGTATATTATATCATTCCTTGCCGCTTTTAACACCTGCCTGTGGTAACGAATTAGAGAAATGAAAGAGCCCTCGCCTTTCGGACGAAGACTCCCTCATCTGACTATCTGAATTTCAGATTATCCCATGCCTCTTGGAATTGCTGCATCATATCTTCTTTGGTGATCGCGCCTGCGATATAGGCCTGCATAATACTGCTGAGATCATGATTCAAGCCTTTGGGAAAACGTGAGAAGTTCCAGCTTAGCACTTTGTCTTCCTCTACACGGCGGATAATCTCGGCACCGAGGTCACCGACGATATCCGGACTTGTCTTGATGCTCTGGAAGGCAGGCACGAATTTGAACTCCTCTGTGATGTATCTTTTCCCCGTGTCTGAGGTGACCATCCAATTCAGAAAATCTTTGGCCTCCTCCTTCACTGGTGAGTTCTTGTTGACCACCCAATTCGCCGGAACGCCGATGGCCAGGTAATCAGCTAATGCAGGGTCATCATTGACCGGTGTCGGTAGAATGCCGATGTTGAGATCCGGATTGATCCCGTCAATCTGAGGCTGGGTCCAGTTCCCTTGTGGCATCATGGCTGCCTGCCCTGTTGCGAACAACGTCACCTGTGTATTGTAATCCGTTGTAAGTGGATAGGGGTTACTATACTCCAGCATCAGGTCCATCAGCTGTACCCAGTCGTCGAACACCGGATTTCCGGGTACTTGATTCGTCTGGGCATCCAGCTTTTCTATGAATCGCTCAGGCTCCTCCTGTCTCGAGAACGGGATGTTCGCCAAATGATTGCCAAGCACCCAATATTCTTGATAAGCATTGGCAAATGGAATGATTCCTTGCTCCTCTAGACGCTGTGCTACCTGCCTCAACTCCGTTAAGGTCTGTGGCAGATCTGTAATCCCTGCTTGCTCGAACAGGTCCCTATTATAAATGAAGCCGAATCCCTCCAGATTCATCGGCTGCCCATATAGCTTGCCATCCTTCGTCATGGGCCGCTTCGCGAAATCATCAAGCTCATTCACCCATGGCTGGTCGGATAAATCCTCAAGATATTCGAACCACGTCTCCATATCCTGATACCCTTCATTGGTAAAGATATCAGGCTCATCACCAGATGAGAACTTTGCCTTCAAAGAAGCTGCGTAATCCATACCTCCTCCGACCGATAATACCTCGACACGAATACCTGGGTGCTCTTTCTCATACTCCGCTACCATCGCCTTCAGCGGCTCAGAGATCTCGACCTTGAACTGGTAGATGTGAATCGTCTTGGAATCCGTACTTTCCTGTGCTCCATTGCTGCAGCTAGTCATAAGCAACAGTACAAGCAGGAGGGGGAAGCTTATGGATTTTCGACTGAATATGCGACTGAATCTTCGGCGTCCAAGCATGCTCTCACCCCCTTAACCCTTTACCGCACCGGCTGCAATGCCGGACACGATGTATTTTTGCATCGACAGGAAGAAGATAACGATTGGAGCAATCCCGAGCACAAGTGCGGGCAAAGCCAGATCCCACTGCTTGGTAAATTGACCGAACAGCATATAGGTTGCAATCGGAATTGTATTCAGATCCGGGTCAGACAGAATCAGCGAAGGCATCAAATAGTCATTCCAGATCCAGAGCGTATTAAGGATGAGTACGGTCACGAACATTGGCTGTAGCAACGGACAGACGATACGGAAGAATACACCGTAGCGGGAAGTGCCATCCACGCGAGCCGCCTGTTCAATCTCCAGTGGAACGGACTTGATGAATCCATGAAACAGGAACACGGACAAGGATGAGCCGAAGCCCAGATAACAGATAATCAAGCCCAGCAGGCTGTTATTAAGGCCCAGCACATTCGTCACCTCCATCAGCGGCAGCATAATGGACTGGAACGGTACGACCATGGCCGCCACCAGAATCACGAATAATATGCGGTTAAATCCCGTATCGTGTCTGACCATCTGATAAGCAGCCATCGAACTGATCAGCAGCAGCAGCACATTACTGACAATCGTTACGATGAGCGAGTTCATAAAAGCCTTTGGAAACTCTATGGCCTGCCAAGCCTGCACATAATTGCTCCATTGGAAGGAGGCAGGCCAGGAGGCTGCATCAGACAATATCTCCCCGAACGGCTTCACCGAATTCACCAGCAGAAAATAGAAAGGGATCAGAAAGATCAATGCAATCAGGATCAGAATCAATTCAGCGGCAAATGTGCTTAAACGATACTTATTTGATGTATGCTCCATCTTACATTTCAACCTCCCTCTGCTTGGTCATGCGCACCTGAATGAGTGTAACGATCGCGACAATTACGAAGAAAATCATAGCCTTGGCCGTCCCCAGACCGAGACGATTATTGGTAAAAGCTTCATTATATATGTCCAGCGCTACAGATTCTGTTGATTTGTACGGTCCACCCTTAGTAAGCGCCAGATTCAATTCAAACACCTTGAACGACCAGGAGATCGCAAGAAACAGACAGACCGTCACCGCAGGCATAATTAGCGGAATAATAATCTTGCGCAGTACCTGCATACGGCCTGCACCATCCATCTGAGCGGATTCCAGCAATGATTGAGGTATATTACTAAGCGAAGATATGTAGATCACCATCAGATAGCCTGCATATTGCCATACGAATACGATGACCGTGCCCCAGAAGGCCGTTGATGCATCACCAAGCCATGGTAGAGTGAAAAAGGACCAGCCTGTAGCTTCTCCTACCGCCGAGAATCCTCTCACGAATATGAACTGCCAGATAAAGCCAAGCAGCAACCCGCCAATCATATTCGGCATGAAGAAGACTGTCCTGAGCGCAAGGCGTGTTCGCAAGGGTCTGGTCAAGAAGAAGGCCAGTAGAAAGCCTAACACATTGGTCAATACGACACCACATAAGGTAAAGCGTACGGTGAACCAGAATGCATTTCGAAAATCAGGGTCCTTTGTCAGAATGTGAACATAATTATCCCATCCTAGCCAGCGGTTGTGCTGCGATACTCCGTCCCAGTCTGTCATGGAGTAGTACAGCCCCAATACGAAGGGAACCACTACAACGGACACGAAAAATATCATCATCGGACCGACAAAAACAAGCTGTCTCATAAGTGCTGAACCCTGTCGATTCAATATCATCCGCTCCTTTGCTATAAAATGAATACCCTTGCACACCATATCTATTTTGTTAATTACCCAATAATTACATATTTAAGCTTACTCAATGAGATGAGACGATTACGTTTATCTCGCAGGACAGGACAGTACAACGACAAAAAAGCGCAAGGAATTACGCGGTACATGACCGCGAATCCTTACGCTTATATCCCTGCTCTATTCGATTAAAATCTCACACCTGGGTATTAGTACTGCACTTAGTACTGCACACTTGGATAGATTGGATACTGATCAGTCAAACGGGTAACACGTGCGCGCAGCTCGCCCAGCTTAGTCTCATCCTTCGCATTCTTGAGCGTACCTGCAATGATGCTGCCGATCTCCAGCATGGCATCTTCCTTCATACCACGAGAGGTTGCAGCTGGTGTACCGATCCGAATACCGCTCGTAATGAACGGGCTAGTCGGGTCAAATGGGATCGCGTTCTTGTTCACTGTAATCCCAATGGAATCCAGCACGTGCTCCGCATCCTTGCCTGTAATATTCAGATTGCGGGTATCAATCAGCATGAGGTGATTGTCTGTGCCACCTGATACGATGTTGATGCCTTCTTTGACAAGAGTCTCCGCCAGTACCTGCGCATTGCGCACAACCTGCTGCGCATATTCCTTAAAGGATGGATCCAGCGCCTCTCCGAAGGCTACGGCCTTGGAAGCGATCACGTGCATCAACGGTCCACCTTGGGAACCAGGGAATACAGCCTTATCAATAGCTTGTGCCCAGGATTTGCGAGTCAGAATCATACCACCGCGTGGTCCACGAAGGGTCTTGTGAGTTGTTGTCGTTACAAATTGGGCATGAGGAACCGGATTCGGGTGCAGTCCAGCCGCAACCAGACCTGCGATATGAGCCATATCCACCATGAACAAAGCACCTACATCATTAGCAATGGACGCAAAAGCTTCGAAATCAATCGTGCGTGGATAAGCACTCGCTCCAGCAACGATCAGACGAGGACGATGCTTGAAGGCAGCCTTGCGTACTTCATCATAATCAATCAGGAAGTTGTCCTCACGAACTCCATAGGCCGCGAAATTATACAGCAATCCTGAAGCATTAACTGGGCTACCGTGCGTCAGGTGACCACCATGAGCCAGATTCATACCCAGAACGGTGTCCCCAGGCTTCAGCGCTGCCAGATACACGGCCATATTCGCCTGTGCACCGGAATGCGGCTGAACATTGGCATGCTCGGCGCCGAACAGTTCCTTGGCACGGTCACGCGCGATGTCCTCCACGATATCTACATGCTCACAGCCGCCATAGTATCTTTTGCCCGGATAGCCTTCAGCATATTTATTGGTCAGCACTGAGCCCATGGCTTCAATGACTGCTTCACTTACAATATTCTCGGATGCAATCAGCTCAATATTGTTCTGCTGACGCTTCAATTCCAGTCCCATAGCCTCCAGTACAGCCGGATCGTTCTTACGCAAATGTTCCATCATGATAAATAATCCTCCCTGCGATTTTATAATCATTTTAGAATAAATTACATCAGATAGCATCCATACACGTTACCACACGGTTCAATAACGACATTGCATCATAGAATGGCATTAAAACATGGAATAACGGCATTCATGGTACAGCATTGATACACAGCATTGATACACAGCATTGATACACAGCATTAAGACACAGGATTCAGTCACAGCTTCCACTTGCATCCGTCTCGCCGAGGACCTTGTATACAGCTCGCTCGCCGCCAATAAGAGGAGGACGGGTGAAGGCTGCCGTCACACGCGCCTGTCCCACATAACGAAGTGATGGTCGGTAAGGCACCGCCACTCTTCGCAAGTGCATCCCGATGAGAGTCTCGCCAATGTCCAGGCCCGCATGCGCCTGAATGCGCTCAGCCAAGCAAGGTTGCTGCATCAATTGATAAGCCGCGGCTGCCATGGACCCACCTGCCGTTGGTACGGGGACAGCGCCCACTTCATTGAAGCCCATTCGCTCCAGGACCTCACGCTCCAGCACCAAGGCCCGGTTGAGATGCTCGCAGCACTGATAAGCAACAGCGAAGCCAGCCTCCAAGCGAACTTCTTCAATTCCTGCCAGCAGCTGCTTCGCTACCTCAAGCGCACCAGAGGTACCGATTCGCTGTCCCACCACTTCGCTAGTACTGGCGCCCACGACCAGCAGATGACCTGGCCCCAGATGAGCAGCCTCCGCCAGCTCGCGTACAATGCTAGATACCGCAGCCTGCAGCTCCTCTACATGCTTCACATTGCCCATTCTGCACTCCTCCCTATCCTGCCCAATAAATCCGGCTTCTCCGTTGACATTCTATCGTCTTCATTATAGCGGATTATTGACTTTGCAATTCATAAAATTCAAATACTTGAGCAACAAAGGAAGGAGTTGAAGCTTAAAAAAATGAAAAAAAGAGCAGTCTGCTGCTATGCAGCGTTGCTCTTTTGCCCAGGCGACCGGCCGTATATCTGGTGCTCCATTGTGGTTCAGCCCACTTTTGTCGCCAGTTACACCAGACTCTCTTAACACATGAACATCATAATTCATCTGCAAGCGGAAATCAATATTGGAGTAGCAGTTTTCATTGGAAAATGTTCATTTCTTTCATGCACAATCCCCAGTGCTCCCTATTCCCTAGTAAGCTTGTCCACCAGTCGATGCAGGGCCGTCCGGATCTCGGCAGCGGCCACCTCATAATCATCCCTTGAGCCGCCGAACGGATCGGAGATATCAAAGCTTGGAATGCGTTGTCGCAACTCAATGATCTTTTCACGCTGCTCCATCGACAGCTCCTGCCCTAAAGCGGCTGCAAGCTCCAAGGAGGCAGCTAACTCGTCCATCTCCTGCAGATCGCGTAGCACTCGCTCGTCATCCTCGACGTATTCCTTCAAGGTGAATACCTTCCCTGCCGATTGCGGGAACCGCTGCAGCACATGCTGCTTATGTCCCTGAGTCAAGGTCAGAATCAACTCTGCCCAGTTCATCAACTCCGAATTCAGCGAGGATGATCGGAATTCCTCATAGATATCATGATCCTCCAGAACAGCCTTTGCATGACGGGATATCGTCGCTCCATCCATTGCAGCCACGCCAGCGGAGCGAACCTCCAGATCCAGCTTTCGTTCAGCTGATATTTTACGCAGCATTGCCTCTGCCATAGGGCTGCGGCAAGTATTACCTGTGCAGACAAACAAAATATGCTTCATAGCGATCAGCCTCCCAGTACCGTAAGCAACTAAAAAATAAACATAAAGCCAAAGGTCAATAGTATCGTACCTCCGACCATTTCTCCATAGGCTCCTAGCTGTACACTAGCCTTGCGTCCCAGAAGCAAACCGAGCATGGACATCGCTCCTCCACATATCCCGAAGGTCATGACCGTCAGTGCTAGATCACTGTTGAACATTCCGAGTGAAATACCTGCCGAAAAGGAGTCGATGCTCACCCCTAACGCGAATAGCACCATCCCGAGGGTGGAACGGTAATCGAGCATGGGGATACCTTCCCCACGTATTGCATTATAGATCATATGTCCGCCGAGCAGGATAAGCAGCCCACCAGCCACATAGACCGTAACCTGGCCCAGAATCGCACTCATATATTGACCGGTGAACATCCCCAGTAGTGGCATAATGATATGAAACAATGCAATTACCGTACTAATCCGAAGCACATCGAGAAATCGAATTCCTCTCATACCGACCCCGACACCAAGCGACATGGCATCCATGCCAAGTGCCAAAGCCATCATCAAAATGGTCATGAACTGCCCTGTATGAGCTGCAAATTCCTGCATCCACATTCCCCCATGTACATTATCAATCTTGTACACGATATGCGGACAAGGGGGGCTTCATGCCAAGCTCGTCTAATTCCCTGTGTGAATGATTCGATTCCCTGCGGCCTTAAGCATGCGATTCATGACAGCTGCTCCCATGCCCTTGAGGGGGCACGCTTCCGCCAGAATGAGGTCCACCCCTTCTTCATCACAGCGACGAAGGAGGGAGTAGAGCCTCTGAGCCGCCTGCTCTGGTGCAGCAAGACTCCCCAGCGAATAGACACATGGATGTGAATAAGCTCCAAGATGCTCATCATAAGCAAGCACAGCTGCACGCTTGTGACTCTCCGTTGCCTTCGTCAGCTCTGTGCGGATGCGTGCAGCTACGACGTCCACCGAGCCGCCCTCTACGATGTACATTGTACCGCGCGGAGCGTAATGTGTATATTTGACCCCTGGGGAACGAGGTGCTGTAGGCCCATCAGTAGCATTAGCCGCTTCCTTCAACCCAGGGTCCACCAAGACAGCCTTCACGCCAGAGACAGCCATTAACTGCTCAGCAGTAATGCCACCTGGGCGAAGAATCGTGACCTTCCCATCTGGACTTGTCTCAACAACTGTTGACTCCACACCTACCCCCGTTGGGCCAGCATCGAGGATACCATCAATACGCCCATCAAGATCCTCCAACACGTGAGCAGCCGTCGTCGGGCTAGGTCTACCGGACAGATTGGCGCTGGGAGCCGCTACCGGGCAAGCAGCCTCAGCCAGCAAGCGCAAGGCCACTGCATGATCCGGCATACGAACCGCTACCGTATTCAGACCTGCCGTGACCCGGGCCGACAACACTCCAGCTCTCACAGGCAGCACCAGCGTTAACGGTCCAGGCCAAAAATCCCGTATTAGCTGCTCCGCCAGCTCATCAACATGCTCCACGAGCTCATCGAGCTGAGCACGGTCAGCTATGTGCACAATAAGTGGATTGTCCGAGGGTCGGCCTTTAGCCATAAAAATAGAGCTTACAGCTTGATCATTACGGGCATCCGCTCCCAGACCGTATACGGTCTCGGTCGGAAATGCCACCGTCTTTCCATGGCGGAGGAGAGCAGCAGCCTCCTGAAAAGCAGCAATATCCGCTATAGTCTCCATAACCTGACCAACTGTCTCCGTATCCGGAATATAAGGTTCATCCGCTGCGACCGGCAGATCATCTCCGCTGAGCCGTGGTATACTGCTCAACGACCAGTAGCGGGTCTCCACCCGCTGGTCAGCTCTACTTGGTAGTGAGCCTGTCACAGGCACACGTTCATCATTCATATGAGTTCATCCTATACTGTATAATCATGGCTCGCATCCATACTTAGCATGCCTGTTATGATCTATTATATCATATTCAATCCCTGTATCCGTAGACAGGGTCTTACTATGCATTGAGGGACACATGTACAGGAAAGATAGTTCAGGCGAACAAGCTACTTAACCAGTTCCAGCCCTTCACTAGCATATCCCACAGAAAGAAGCGAACCTCCGGCTCCTCGCCAGCCGTTACTGGTGACGTGTCATCACCCACTGCCGCTGCCGCCGCTGCGGTATTCCCGTCGCCCGTTGCTGCCCCGACGAAGCAGAGTGGCGGGAACAGCACACACCACCAATTCTGTCCCTGGCCTGAGCCCAACGTGATTCTTACAGCTTCGTAGTCGCCTGCCGGATACAGTCTATTACCATACCATTTGTTCGGAAACGGAACATTGCCGAGCTCAACATTGTATTTATAATTCACATTCCGCAGGGCAAGCTGCTCGCCCACGGTTGCTTCAATCTCAGGCAGACGGGAACGCACCATCCGACGTGCTTCCTGGAGACTCTGCGGCTGATCCAGCTCCGAGACCCATGTGTTCATCTCTTGAACTACAGCATCACGAATCTGCAGCTTCAACAGCTGGTCACTTGGTTGGTCGGAATTCGCCAGGATTCTGAGCCTGATGGATGCTTGTGGAATGGCATCGGATTGTTGAATCCACCCGGGTACAGCAGCATCCACCTTCTGACCTTCCCACGACATAATCCATATCATCAAGCACATGACTAGCATGGCTAATTGTCTCCATCCGCTTCTACTCATCTCAATGCCCTCCCCGAACTCTATCATGTCTATCAGTATGTCCGGAGAGAGAGAGATTAAACCTAGCAATCTATTAAATTCTACGATACGACTTCCGCACAAAAAAACACACCTCGTCCTGGCTGCCGATCTATTGGAGATCCACAGTCCGTTCTGAAGTGTGTCTATTCTTCTGTGTGGAGCTCTCTACTCTGAATCCTTTTGGCTCACACTATTCTTCGTATCCTTCGGGGACTTGCTTGATTGGATCAGCTTGGCTGGCTTGGATTCTCGCAGACTACGAGCCCAACGGGAGATGCCTGTCGGCTGCTCTTCAGCTATCCCTCTATCCTGAAGCACCTGCACTCTCGGACGTGCTGCTGGATCAGGAAGGTCATCGTCTACCTCCTGGCCATGTACCTTGATGCTCATGATGAGACCCATACTAGCCATGTTAATAAGCAGCGAGGTACCCCCATAACTGACAAACGGAAGGGTAATCCCTGTCAGCGGCATAATACCAATAAATGCACCGATGTTCTCGAAAATCTGGTACAGCATCATCGCGACAATCCCTACAATCAGGAATGGTCCGGTGCGATCACGACACTCCAGAGCAATCAAAATGAGACGGTGGATGAGTATAAAATAGAGTAGTAATAAGACCGATGAGCCTATAAATCCAAATTCTTCAGCTACCACTACAAAAATCGAATCCGAATACGTATAAGGTACCCGCCCGGACTGTACAGACGAGCCATTAAGGAAGCCCTCACCAAGCATGCCTCCGGACGCAATAGCACGCTTCGCATTATCCGTATGCCATTTCGCCGCAGCTGACGCTTCATCAGGCATGAGCCAAGGGTCCAAACGGTCAGTCCAGTGTGTCCGGTCAATACTCACCATGAAATTATAAATCTGCTCATGAAAGGTCATGTATGCCTTAATGCCTCCACCCACGACCACGGTGAAAATCACCAGGGCAATCATAGCGTGGGTAGATTTGATATTACCGATCCATAGCATGCCGATCAGAATAACGAGATACGCAAGTGCATTCCCCAGGTCATTCTGCGCCATAACAATTGCGAAAGGAATAAAGGTAATAAACCCGATCGGGAGTACGTCCCGAATAAAGCGCAGCTCGCTATTCCTTTTTCGCATCAATACATACGACAAAAAGATGATGAGTGCTAGCTTGAAGAACTCCGCTGGTTGAAGGCTAAGTTCGCCAATTTTGAGCCAGCCCTGTGCGTTATTCAAATTTTGCCCGAAAAAGAAGACCAGCAGCAGCAGCAGAATGCCTCCACCATAGATGTAGAGTGCATTTTGAATAAATACACGAAAATCCACTATAGTGAGGCCCAGAATCGCTATGAACCCCAGTGCATAATAGATCAATGTCTTCTTATAGTCATTGCCATGGCCATTCCAATATTGGCCTGCACTATACTGTATGATTACACTAATGACCATCAGCAGCACCAGGATTAATATGATCGGCGTGTCAACTCTCTTAAATTTCTGAAACATGCTGTCCCCCTGAAGCTTATTGAGGATTGGCCATTCGCACAAAATGTGTAAAAAGGCCACTCTCTGGATAATCCACCTTTATCATTGTAAAGGATCAGCGCTCAAAAAGAAAATACACCATGATGGCCTTCGATACTGGACTCCACCGAGATCATATGCAGCTTACCTACATGTGGCTCTAATGCCTGCCTTAGGGGCTAATCGGCCAGACCCAGTACATGACGCTCAATGCCCGCCAGATCTGGGACAACCACAATGCGGCTCCAGTGGCCTGCTTCCCTCAGCAATGCCGCGACAAGTGATGCCTGCCCCCTACCCAGCTCGAAGCCAATCAGCCGGGGAGGTGCTTGCAGCAGAGACAGCTGCTGCATCATGATCCGGTAAGGTGCCAGTCCGTCTGGTCCGCCGTCCAGCGCCAGCCGCGGCTCATGAAGACTGACCTCAGGCTGCAGGCCATCGATCTCCGCAGCTGGAATATAAGGCGGGTTCGACACCAGTATATCAACGGCCTCTCCAGCAAATGGAGCCAGCAGGTCACCCTGTCTCATTACCAGTTCTACACCGACAGCCGCAGCATTCAGCCGGGCTACAGCAAGCGCATCGGGAGACAGATCTCCCGCTAGCACCTGCCACCCCTTCCGCTCCGCTGCTATTGTGATAGCTATCGCTCCGCTGCCCGTCCCGATATCCAACACCCGTGGGTTGCCACCCGTCCAGAGCTGATCGCCATACTGAAGGATCGCTTCCACCAGCAGCTCCGTCTCCGGACGCGGAATGAGCACACTTGGCGATACCTTGAAGGGGCGTCCGTAGAACTCCTGCTCACCTATAATGTACTGCGCTGGCTCACCGGCGACTTTTCGATTCACAACAGCTTCCCAATTCTGCTGCTTGTCAGCAGGAAAGGGCTGCCCCAGCTCTGCGTAGAAAGCAGCACCCTGCATATCCAATACATGCTCCAGCAGGAGACGTGCATTATGCTGCGGCTCTAATACACCTGCTTCTGCTAAAAAAGAAGAAGCCTCAGTCAAGGCTTCTCTGATGCTCCGTCCTGGCGACATCCGATACGATTCACGTGTCAAAGCTTATACCTCTTGTTCCATGAGCTCAGCCTGTTCGGCAATCGTAAGCGCAGATACAATCTCATTAATCTCGCCATTCATGACCTGATCCAGCTTGTGCATGGTCAGACCGATGCGATGATCCGTGACACGGCTCTGTGGGAAATTATAGGTGCGAATACGCTCACTGCGATCTCCGGTACCCACCTTGCTCTTGCGCTCGCCAGCATACTTGGCTTCCTCTTCCTGACGCATCATATCGGAGATACGTGCACGCAAGACCTGAAGTGCCTTCTCCTTGTTGGAGTTCTGCGATTTCCCATCCTGACACGTAGCTACAATACCAGTTGGCATATGCGTTACCCGCACAGCAGACTTCGTCGTATTAACAGACTGCCCACCAGCACCACTGGAGCAGAAGGTATCTACACGAATATCCTTATCCAGAATCTCGATATCCACTTCCTCTGCCTCAGGCATAACGGATACAGTGGATGTGGAGGTATGAATCCGTCCACCAGACTCTGTCGTTGGAATTCTCTGAACACGGTGGGCACCGCTCTCGAATTTCAGCTTGCTATATGCGCCTCTGCCCGTAATCATGAAGATGACCTCTTTGAAGCCGCCCAGGTCATTCATATTAGCGTCCATCAGCTCCACACGCCAGCCTTGCGTATCTGCATAACGAGTGTACATCCGGTACAGATCCGCTGCAAACAGAGCGGCTTCGTCTCCTCCAGCCGCACCACGAATTTCTACGATCACATTCTTATCATCGTTAGGGTCCTTCGGTAGCATCAGAACGCGGATATGCTCATCCAGCTCCTTCTGCCGTGAACTGAGCTCTTCGATCTCCACTTTGACCATCTCGCGCATCTCGTCATCGAGCTTCTCGCCTTGGAGCTGCTTCGCTGCCTCCAGTTCTTCGCTAACGTTCTTATATTCAGTATATGCCTCGTAGGCTGGATGCAGATCGGATTGCTCCTTGGAATATTCGCGCAGCTTCTTGCTATCATTTACTACATCCGGGTCACAGAGCAGCTCGCTGAGCTTCTCATAACGGTCGGCCAAAGCCTGTAATTTATCCAACATGATGGGTCACCTCACGTATCAATTTCAATTCAATTCGTTACATCTGCTATGTGCTCATATTTCATCTATAACTTCAGTTCAAGCCGGAACTTGTGCCACATACATCCTGACTGCTTACTCAGAACATGAGTTACCTGGACAGAAGCCCTCACTTTAGTTCATACAATATATTCTTCAACCTATATCTCGACATACTCTTGAACTTACATCTCGACGCCCAAGCTCGCTACAACGTCATCAAATCCTTTACTGAAAAGTAGAAATCAATAAGGTATACGACTCTTAATTATAGCATATTATCGAATGCCTGAACAGTAACCATGCCCACTGGATACCCAATAATATCTTGTCATCAAACTGTATGTTAATACATGTCAGCACATTAAATAATGTAGCCGAATACCACACACGGCAGGCGCTGTCGAGGACTACTCGTACGAAGAACAACGCTTGCTTGCATATTAATATATCCGTCAGCTAAAAACAATCAGCAACGAACAAAGCCTGCCGTCTTCCTAAGAAGATCAGCAGGCTAATTACACAATGACAGGCTTGCCCTGATTATCGTTACTATGCTACTAGGTTATTCAATAATGCATTGCCTGATATTAGCGTATTGGTGTTCCTTGCTAATACAGGACTTTGCTAGCACACCTTGTATTACACGTTGAAACGGAAATGCATAACGTCGCCATCCTGCACGACATATTCTTTACCTTCCAGGCGGAGCTGTCCGCGTTCCTTGGCACCGTTCATAGAACCAGCCGCAACCAGATCATCGTAGGATACCACCTCAGCACGAATGAAGCCACGTTCGAAATCCGTGTGGATCACTCCCGCTGCTCCTGGAGCCTTGGTTCCCTTGCGGATCGTCCAGGCGCGAACCTCTTGCACCCCAGCTGTGAAATACGTATACAATCCGAGAAGCTTGTACGCAGCCTTGATCAGCAGGTTCAGACCAGAATCCTGAATACCCAGCTCCTCCAGGAACATCTGCTTGTCTTCGCCTTCCAGCTCAGAGATTTCTTCCTCAACCTTGGCACTAATTGGCACCACTTCAGCATTCTCAGCTGCAGCGAACTCCTTCACACGGTTCACATACGGATTGTTGGCAACATCAGCGATCTCATCCTCTGACACATTAGCCGCATACAGTACAGGCTTGAGCGTGAGCAAGTGCAGATCACGAACAATGAGACGCTCTTCGTCCGTCAGATCTACGCTACGGGCAGGCTTGTCCTCGTACAGAACAGCCTTCACCTTTTCCAATACCTCAACCTCTTGCACGTACTGCTTGTTGCCGCCCTTCATATTCTTCTTGGAGCGCTCAATACGCTTCTCGATGCTCTCGATATCGGCCAGAATCAGCTCCAGATTAATGGTCTGAATGTCGCTGACCGGATCAATCTTGCCATCCACATGGGTAATGTTCTCGTCCTCGAAGCAGCGCACCACATGAACGATAGCGTCTACCTCACGGATGTGAGCCAGGAATTTGTTACCCAGACCCTCACCCTTGCTCGCACCGCGAACCAGACCAGCAATGTCTACGAATTCAAAGGCCGTTGGAACGGTCTTCTTCGGTTCAACCAGTTCAGTCAGCTTGTCCAGACGCTCATCCGGCACCTCTACAATACCCACGTTCGGATCAATCGTACAGAACGGGTAGTTAGCCGATTCTGCGCCAGCTTGTGTAATTGCATTAAACAATGTAGATTTGCCGACGTTAGGCAGGCCTACGATTCCAGCTTTCAAAGCCATGTATATGACAACTCCTATTTTCGGATAAATTTCAGGGGTGCCGCATGCACAGCGCATGCTTCCTCACACCCAACCAAGCACCAATTAGCAGATAACAGTCTAAATCATTATATATGAGAACATATACTCCAGCAACACCGGGCTTACAGCTCCTTGGACATTTGAATGTCCGTCACGACGTAGCCCATTTTTTTGTACAGCTCGAAGGCACGGGTATTATGTCCGAATACATGCAGTCCGATTTTGCGTACCCCGCGTCTGCGTGCTTCCTCATCGAGAGCCCGTAGCGTTTGCTTGGCGTAGCCTTGTCCTTGATAAGCATCCTCGATCCAGAACTCCAGGATGAAGGCTTCTGCACCCACGGGGGTATCCGTAATGTTGAACCAAATGATCCCGATTCCCTGTTCATTCTTCTGCTCATGAAGCGTTATCACATACAGGTAGGCATCTGGTGTATCTAGCCCTTGTGGCAAAAATTTATGAAGACTTTCCTCCGAAAGCCGTGGTGCTTCTGCCTCCGTCCACGTCCCTGCTTGCACTTTGTCAGCGGCATAATCCCGAATCAACCTCTTGATGAAGCGCTCATATTCCGCACCATTCATGCGACGGAGCTGGATATTGTCCTGTAGCTCGCGGGCCTTCTCCATGGCTATGCCGGTATCTTCCAGATCGGTTTTCTTACCCGCCACTTCAAGCGAAGCCTCAATTGCAGCATCATTCGTATTCTCATTCGTATCCTTGCTCAAGTCTTTGTCCATCTCCCTATTCCATCCTCCTTATGCGTTCATATATTGCATTATGACTGCTGCCAAGTAATTTACAGGAGGGCTCAGCAAGTTAACCTGGGCTTAACCTCAGCATGATGATCCGTTGTTATGATGGTGTCATCAAGAGTCATTGTCATAGGAGGGATACCATGCGCCTGGCCTTGTTCACTGACACCTACGCTCCGGATACCAATGGGGTCGCTCGGACGCTGCAACGCCTCAGTCAGCATCTGAATCTCAGAGGAATCGAACATCTGCTGTTCACTCCGCAATCCATCATTGAGGGTAGCCATGCTGCTTCTGTGCGCACTGTCGCCAATGTCCCTTTCTTCCTTTATCCCGAGTGTCGTATAGCCTTGCCGAATAGACTAGCCATTCATGAAGAGCTGCGAGGCTTTCGTCCCGACCTGCTGCACTTGGCCACTCCATTCAACATGGGGCTCCTTGGCCTGAAATACGCACTGAAGCATCAGCTTCCGCACGTCATCTCCTATCATACTCATTTTGACCGCTATCTCGAATATTACAAATTGAAAAGCATGATTCCTCTTTATTGGAAGTATATCAAATGGTTCCACAGAGCCTGTGATGCTACATTTACACCCTCTCTCGAAACTATGAACTCCCTGCAGCTACAGGGTATCCAACGTCTGAAGCTATGGTCACGCGGCATTGACTGTGAACTATATCATCCTGATCGACGCCATCAGCATATTCGGCAGCGTTATGGTATTACAGCTCCTCTGATTCTCCTCTACGTCGGGCGAATTGCCCCCGAGAAGAATATCGACACCTTGATGCTCGCGATGAAGCATCTGCCCGAGAGTATGCAAGCCCGCGTACACTGGCTCATCGTCGGAGACGGACCACTACTGCCCAAGCTGCGCCTACACGCACCTGCGAACACAACATTCACTGGGTACCTTCATGGAGAAGAGCTTGCTGCCGTGTATGCTTCGTCGGATATATTCGTATTCCCTTCCTGTACCGAGACATTCGGGAACGTAGTGCTGGAGGCGATGGCTTCAGGCCTGCCTGTCATAGCTGCGAATGCAGGTGGGGTAAAAGATCTGGTCTCCCAGCATCGCAGTGGGATTCTAATCGAACCTAACAATGCCGAAGCACTAATTAGGGAATTATGTCTGTGGGGAGGTCATATGGACCAATTGAAGATGATGGGTCTTGAAGGAAGAAGGCTTGCACAGATGCGGTCGTGGAGGCATATTTTTGACGGGCTAATCGCGGATTACGAGGAAGCCATACAGTATCGGGGCCAGCCTGCGAGCCATCGAACGTTCACAGCATAATTCATGTACCTCAAAGGATCATTACACCTCAGGCTATCGCCACAGCCCGTGCTGCCTCGATAGCCTGAGATTACGAATAAAATGGTAGAATATTCAAAGTCCTGGCCTGCTATGTTGCTACAGGTGTATTATAGCGCTATTGTTCCGTTATTGGTCCGTTGTTGCCCTTGTTATAACTCGTACTACAGCCCCCATCGGCCTGCGAGTTGTCTAAGACGAGAGGTCCCTCTCAACTGCTCCATATCACGCACACCAATGCCAAACATCACCGTACGCAGCTCCAACTCCACCTGAGCCAATCGCTCGATCACCAGCTCTTCGGATTCTACTGCCGCCCCTAGGAGGGAGCGCCCAAATCCGGCCAGATCCGCACCGAGCGCGATCGCCTTAGCTGCATCAACTCCATTTCGCAGTCCACCACTTCCGATCACTGCCCCCTGTTCGAGCTCCTGAACCTCCCTGATACAACTCGCCGTAGGGTTACCCCAATCAGCGAATGCCTCGGCTGCCGCCCGCTTGATCGGATCTGTATTACGGAACTTCTCCACCTGACTCCAGCTCGTCCCGCCTGCACCAGCTACATCGATGAATGATACGCCTACCGAGAAAAGTCTGGCAGCTGTGACGCCATCAATGCCCCAGCCTACTTCCTTAACTCCGACAGGAACCGTTAGCCTGCTGCATACCTCCTCAATCCGGGAGAGCAGTCCGCTGAAGTTCGTGTTGCCCTCTGGCTGAAATACCTCCTGCAGGCTGTTCAAATGCAAGACCAGCATATCTGCCTCCGCCATATCCACAGCACGCTGGCACTGCTCTACACCAAAGCCGTAATTCAGCTGCACGGCGCCCAGGTTGGCGATGATCGGAATGCTAGGGGCCTGCTTTCGTACCTGAAAGGTATAAGCCAGCTCCTCTTTCTCCACAGCAGCGCGGATAGAGCCAAGTCCCAGTGCCCAGCCTCTGGCCTCTGCTGCTGCAGCAAGCCGTTGATTAATCTGTGCTGTGCCAGCACTTCCCCCTGTCATAGAGCTAATAAGGAGTGGTGCCTGCAACTGGTGTCCCAGAAAATAGCTTGCCAGCTGGATGTCATCAAAATCCACCTCAGGCAGCGGGTTATGCTTGAATACAAATTGCTCCAGCCCACTGCTAATTCCTTCACCAGCTACATTTTCGCGGAGACATAGCCTAACATGCTCCATTTTCCGCTCACCCGTCTGCACCGTCCCTGTCTGCACATCCGTCTCTTCCCCTATCTGTTCTCCCGATTGTTCTGTCGGCTGCTCTTCCACCTGATCTTCCCTCCGCTCGTCGTGATCCGGTCGGCTCATGCGCTCACTCCCTCTCTGCAATTCTTAGCATCTGATATCTCAATGAACCACCCTGCGTTCGAGTGGGTTCATGGCATTCTCATGTTCATCATCTATCATTATATTCGATATCAGGGCATATCCGAATCCACTCATATTCGATTATTTGAATATACTTGTAGGATTGTTCACAGTTTTCATTATTCTGTATTGATTTATTGTATTGATTTATTTACCAAAAAAGGTTATTTTATAGACAGCTTAGCAATAAGCAAGTTCCTGACACGAAGGGAGATGTTTTTAATGGCAGCTACTTATATGGTGGTTCGGTCTTAAAACTGAATAGTTGGCGTACACAAAAGGCGGGAATTCCCCGTATTATTTGGTATGCCATCCAAAGTAACCTTTCGTGAATATTGCTGTTTGCAGGATACGATGAAGGTCGTATCTTTTTTGCGTCCTGATGCCGCGCGACAGCAGCTTCTTTAGAGGCTGCTTGTCCGTGGCATTTTTGCGTCCAAAAACAACATTAAAGGAGCTAATCAACAACCATGATTGATTTGAAAACTTATGGCTACACAGAAATAGAAGCAATTCCCGACGGATTATTGCCCGGCAGGGTGACGGAGCTTCGACGCGAGCGCTTCACGGTCATGACTGGAATGGGCGAAGTAAAAGCGGTGCTCAAAGGAACGTTCTACCATAGCTCGGCGACGCGCATTGACTTTCCGTGCGTCGGTGATTTTGTCCTATTGCACCACAACGAGAGTGGAGATTCTCTCATCGTTACGGTACTACCCCGCCGCTCCAAGTTCTCACGCGCGGATTACTCAGGGCATGCCGCAAGCTTTGCCAGAACCGTGTTAGAGCAAGTTGTTGCCACCAACTTTGACTATGTGTTTATTCTTTCTTCTCTGAATGGGGATTTCAACGTTGCCCGCATCATGAGGTACCTGACACAAGCCAGACAGAGTGGCGGCCAACCCGTCATCATTCTGACCAAGGCTGATCTCGTGGAGGAAATGAATGCCCCACTAGCGGAAATCACACAAAGTATCCCCGATGTACCAGTTCACGCGATCTGCAGTCACACAGGCATGGGGCTGAACGAGTTGAGTCCCTACTTGATGCCTGGTAACACAGTCGTCTTTCTCGGCATGTCCGGCGTAGGCAAATCCTCTCTGCTCAATGCATTGATAGAACAGGACGTAATGAAGGTTCAGGCGATCCGGGAGGGCGACAGCCGGGGGCGCCATACGACAACACACCGTCAGCTGTTTTTACTCCCCTCTGGTGCAATGGTCATCGATACGCCGGGTATGCGTGAGCTTGGGCTGTTTGCCGCTGACGAAGGTATAAGAGCAAGCTTTACCGATGTTGAAAAATGGTTCTCTCAATGCCGATTCTCGGATTGCCGCCATCAGGCCGAGCCAGGCTGTGCCGTGCTCTCCGCGCTTGCTGACGGTTCGTTGCCTCATGAACGGTGGGAGCAATACGTTGCTCAGCGACATGAAAGCAAGTATGTCAATGACAAAACAAGCTACCTCATCGACAAGAGAGCTCGAGACAAGACAATCGCGATGCTGAACAAGCAAACGAAGAAGAACGGAGGGCGGAAGAAATGAATATTAAATTCGAGACGCTAATCTATGTCTTAGGCCAACGGTTCAAGAAGGATATCTCATCAGCAGATTACCAAACCATCCCTTTGCAGGGCGGAACTGTGGCAGATGTGCACCTGGTAACAGGTAGCGCCGAAGCTGCGGATGGCGAAAAATTGACGTACCAGATCGTACTGAAAACTCAGAAGAAATGGGCACGCTACGGCGATCCGGGTTCATGGCGCCGTGAATATGATCTCTATATATCCGATCTGGGATCGTTGTTCTCGGCTGCTTTTCGCTGGCCGACCTGCTATCACGCCAAGATGAATGCTGAAGAAGATGAATTCCAGCTGTGGCTGGAATATATCGATGGTGTAACAGGTTCGAACTTAACCGGTGACATGTACGAACAGCTCGCACGGGAGCTAGGACGCTATCAAGGCAAGCTGTATGCTGAGCAACCTCCTGTGCTGCAAAGCCTGACCAACCTGAGCAATGCTGATCTTATGAAGAACACGTATCTGCATTACCGGTCATGGCCCGTTGTCTACGATTATATACGCTCAGAGAACTGCGAACTCCCTCAGCACGTCCGGCAAATGCTCATCGACATTGATGAGCACGCAGACGAGATATTCGCTCGTATCGAACAATTACCCCTCGTGCTCTGCCACCGGGATTTCTGGGTGACCAATCTGTTCTATACTGATGGGAACATCGCGGTCATTGACTGGGATACATCCGGATGGGGCTACCTTGGTGAAGATCTCGCAAGCCTGATTGCCGATGAAGCAGATATCGACCACATGGTAGAATACTATCAGCGATGTGTCCCTGCGTATTATAAAGGCTTCTCGGACTATGCGGATGGAGCCTCTATCGCCGATCATTGCGTCTATGAGATAATCCTGCTCGTATTCGGATACAGGCTGGTGGAAGGATATATCCATACAGAGGACGATGACGAGAAGACTAACCTTGTCCGTACGCTTCAAAATATCTATAAAATGAAGGATAGCTCTGTGCAGGGCTGACCCTTAAAAAAATAACTCCGAAAATCCTTCTATGTAGTGGGTTTTCGGAGTTTCTTTCATACTCCATTAGAATATTGCTGAGGCTTGCTTATGGTGTCCTAGAAAACACGGAACATTCCAGTCGGTGGATCAACAGTGGAATGTACACACATTTAAGTTCTCTCCTGCAAAATACGCTCAGCCACCAACTGGCCAGATAACGCAACAATGGGTGTCCCGCCTCCGGGATGCGTCGTCCCCCCGACATACCACAGCCCCTCTACATCGCGACTTCTGTTCCCGGGTCTTGCGAAGGTCTGTCGGACTGAATTGGAGGAAATGCCATAGATCGCTCCCCGATGTGCATAAGTATCAGCCGCGAGCCGCTCCGGGGTATAGCTCAGCAGCACATCAGCATGCTCCAAGCCGTCGATTCCACATGCCGCCAGTCTGCGTAGCAGTCGAGCTCGATAAGCCTCTGCTTCCTGCTCCCAGTTCCAATGTGCTGATACATACGGGGCATTGGTCAGTATGAACAAGTTACTCCCGTCTGGAGGTGCAAGTCCGGCCTCGGAGTAGCCCGAATAGCAAATATATATGGTAGGGTCCACTGGTGGCTGCTTCTGGACAAATATGGACTCGAATTCCTGCTCATAGTTCTCCGGGAAGAAGACCGTATGATGGCGTAGCAGCTCATATTGCCTGGGAATCCCCGCTAACGTCACGAAGCCAGACAACGAGGGCTCATACCCGGCTATTCTGGCATCGCTCATTGATGGACGCTCTGACGAGGCCAACAGCCTTGAATTCACAGATAGTACATCTCCGTTCGCAATGACCAGCGAGGAAGGGTAGAAGCCGACTGTCGTCTCGACGCCCTGTATTTTTCCATTTCCGACCACAATCCGCTCCACCTCGGTTCCGGTCATGATCTCTACCCCACACTCCATAGCCAGCTGCTCCAGCCCGTCGACCAGTGCCGAGGTCCCACCCCTTACACCATACACGCCAAGGTCTCCCTCCAGATGGGCCATCATGGCGAAGATAGACGGTGACTGATAGGGGGATGAGCCCACATAGGTGGCATATCTTCCGAACATCGCAAGCGTATGAGGATGGCTAAAATATCGGCGCAGCAGCTTGTGCAGGGTCAGCCACGGACGAACCCGAAGCAAGCCGCGAAGCATACCCATATTCAGCTTGTCACGCGGCCCCAACAGCAGCTTATGTAAGAAACGTGCGTCCGCCTCCCGATACAGCGCTGCCGCCTCTTGCATGAAGGCATCATAGCGCTGTGCATCGGCAGTACTGTAGGACGCAATCTGCTCCTTCATCCACACCCGGTCCTTGCTGAGGTCCACAATCGTCCCATCCGCGAATATATTTCGCGTGCGTGGCTCCAATTCATACAGCTCACAGTAATCCTCCAGCCTTGCACCTGCCGAAGCAAATACTGCGCGGAAGGCATCAGGCATCGTTATCGTACTCGGACCGCGATCAAAATAATACCCCTCCAGCTCCACACGCTGTAGCTTGCCGCCCACTCGTGGCTGCTTCTCCAGCAGCTTCACAGGGACACCTCCGGCTGCAAGTCTGATGGCACACGACAATCCACCGATGCCACCACCGATGACGATAGCTCCCGCAGACCTTCCAGACATAACTCCGTCACTCATGAATACCATCTACCTTTCCAGTAATAGCCCTTGCCCGAAGCAGCTCCATACCAAGATCGGATGGCAATCAGCAATAATCCGATAATGGATAGCGGCAAGAGCGCCGCATGCCATAAGGGCTGGCCTCCTGCCGCTCTGTCAGCTGTGCGTTTGATCGCCATTCCCAGAAGAACAGCAGCCAGAGATACGCCAGCCAGAGTCGATTCTCCTAAAACCACAGCCCCTCCCAGTATTAGCACAGGGATGAGATACATTACGCTGTAGCTTAGAATTAACAGGACCAGCAGCCAGGGCTTCCTGCCAATTCCGTCATATACATTTTTGGTGAAGCCATTCCACACCTCTGCAGCATTACAGTACATCCGCATATGAACATGAGTGAACACTGAAGCAAGCGTGACCGGATGCCCGGCTCGCTTGACTGCACGGGCGAGACTCATATCATCCACCATCGCAGCCCGAATAGCCTCGTGTCCACCAGCTGCCGAATAGCTGTCCCTGTGAATTAGCAGGAAGGCTCCCATAGCTGCAACGAACAACGGTGAGCGCGAATGCTTGATCAGGACTATGGGAAGGTGGCAAATAATCGTGAACATCATCATTGGCACAATCAGTCTCTCCAGACAGGTCATGGTCACTTGACGCGGAAAGCCTGTGATCAAACCCTTGCCTTGATCCATTGCTGTCCGCAGAGCGGCTTGCAGAGCATCCGGCGCTAGACGCACATCCGCATCCAGAAATAACAGCCAAGTGCCCTGTGCCGCAGTCGCCAGTTGATGACAGGCATAAGATTTGCCAAGCCAGCCCCCGGGAGGCTCTGCTCCCTGAAGCATGCGGATGCTCAGCGATGAATCGTCCACACTTGCTGTAGTCTGGCGGGCAATGCATTCCTCTACAAGCGCAGCAGTAGCATCCTCCGACCTGTCATTCAAGATAAGTAGCTCCAGTGTGATTCCTTGACGATCGCATGACAGTACATGCTCCAGACAGGCCTGAATATGGGACTCTTCATTTCGGGCAGGAATCAGAATGGATAATACAGGCTTCCCAGAGGACTCCCTAGCCTCGAATCTAAGGCTGTCTGCATTCAAGCCATCCGACTGCCCCAGTACAGGTAGGACAGATGCATTCCAGAGGGCAAAGCCCCATTGCAGGAGCAGAGCACAGCCAATGACCAGCAGGATAACCATGCACCCCTCTACTAGCGGTTCCATGGTATCACCTTAGCTCTGCATTTGCTGTAAATCTCACTGATGGATTGCCCCGTTGGAAGCAATTGAATGTAATTCGGGTCCGACTCCGACGCAGCACCCAGCGACTGGACGAATTCAAGTCGATGCCGGTCCAACTGCCTCTGTAACACAGATTTCAGCAGGTCAACACTTTCCCGGCTCGTCATGCTCCTCCATGTATCGTTCGGAGGGCGCAGCCCTTCACCGAAGCGAAGAGTCACCTCTGGACGATCATGCTGAAGTAGCCCATGATAGGCGGTGACGGGCACCACGAGTGTACTCGGAGCCTGCTGCAGAATTACAGCCACCCCCCGCTTGAACTCCAGCGGTCCGGCATCCGCATGCGTGATTGTACCTTGTGGATAGATCAGTACACGGTGGCCTTGGTTCAACAGCCCAGCCGTATATTTGAAGCTTGATCGAATATCGGACACCCGTTCACGATCAATTGAATACGCCCCGAGCCGCCGAAAAAAACGAAAGGAGGACAGCTGTCGTTCCTCCATCATGACATAATATTGCGCCCAATCTGCATGGGACAAACGCTGGATAGCATGATAGAACCATAGGCCATCCCACCAAGAGCTATGGTTCATTATATAGAGCACAGGTCTGCTACCAGCGATATCTGGATCGGGCGATCCTGCAGCCGCTACCGAGCGGAAGGCGCGTCGCAGCAAATACCACTCGTTATATCGGCGGAAGATCTTGTGGAACTGTCGTGATTTAGCGGCGGCGATCATATCTTTCGACTCCCTTCCGCGAGCAACATACCGAGCACCATCACCAACCCGCACCACCACAAGCCTGCCTGAAGCCCAAGGACGCCGAACATCAGCAGTATCAGCTGATACAGTCTCACGGCTCGTAGGTCCCGACGAGCATCTGGCTGCAAGGCTGGCAGTATCAGTGAGAGCAGCCCACCTACAATGAACCAGGCTGCAAAATTACTGAGGGGCACCCCATAGAACCCGCCTGCCGCCTCCCAGGACCAGAAGCCCCGCAGATGGGCCACGGGATCAAGCACCAGATCCAGAAGCACTGCCAAGGCTGCGGTAAGCAAGGCTCTAATCCATAGATTAGAACGGCCCCTTGGAAGCCTGCTCGCCAGAAGCGCCCCACTACATACCACGCCAATCCAGGCAAAGCCCAGCGTCACAGGAACGCCGAACAGATGCCAGCCCAGAATACGTGAATATTCATATTGACCGAATGGCCAGCCTGTATGCACCCCCAGCCATTCGACGGACATTCCTCCAGTCCAGATCACGGCCACTGCAAGCCAGGTATGACCTCTTCGCCAGCATTTGACTGACTGGTCGGACAGTGTGAACACCAGAGATAGCGCATATAGGCCGTAGAATACGAGAAACAGTCCATTTGAAAATTGCAGTACATCTGGTACACCAATCGTCCACAGCAACAATGTACCTATGGCATACCATGCCCAAAATACGATATGAATCATCTCAGGACACCGCTGTTGAAGCGGCCTCCATGACATGCGCATCATATTGCGCCAGGATGAGTCCGAACATCATATGCTTATCCTCGTCGCTGACGAAGGCCCGCTTCGTATACACATCATAATCGTTATCCTCAATAGCATTAAGTATGGAAGCGTAGAAGGTGGCAGCCAGTTCTACAGCCATCCCGCTAGCTGGCGGGTATGACTCTACATCGGCCAGTCCCTCCTGGAACCAGTTCAATGCTATCCCCTTCAATTCACCGAGCATCGCTTTGAAGTCAGAGCTGATCTCACCACGCAGCCATGCCGCCTCAGAGTAACCATGCTTCTGCATAAGCTCCAGTGGAATATAACGGCGTCCGCGGTCACGATCCTCCCCGACGTCACGCATGATATTGACGATCTGCATTGCCTTGCCCAGCCGGATTCCCGCTTCGACAGCAGCCTCACTTCGATCCTCTCGCAGTACAGGCAGCAGCATCTCTCCGACTGTACCGGCTACCAGATAGCAGTAATCCTCCAATTGCTCCATCGAATCATAGTGCGTCACAGACAGATCACGCAATTGGCCATCCATCTGCGACAGGAACGGCTGCTGATCCAGCTGCGGGAAGGTCACGAACAGCCAGCGAAGTGCAGGCCAGATAAAGTGTCCTTCTGCTCGGTCGAGCTGCATAAAATGCTCTCTTAGCTCATAAATGGAATATGGTGAGCGCTCCGGCTCATCTACACTATCATCAATCATCCGGCAAAAGGCATAAATCACATACACGGCTTCCTTCCGTGGTGAGGGTAGCCCGCTAAATGCGTGATAAAAAGACGAAGAGCCCTTGCGAATCATCTGCTCACATGAATGGAATACGGATTCCAGCATCATCTCCGGGTGTGTCATTATTCCAACTCCTTTATCAGTTGATTAACGGCCATTCTGGCCCCTTGCATGACGATCGGCACACCTCCGCCTGGATGGACAGATGCCCCCGCAGCAGCCAAGCGCCGAATAGGAAATGGTCGCTGCTGCGGTCTGTAGACACCAGACTGCCATAATACCGGGGCGATACCGAAGCTGCCTCCACCATAGAGACCATCGCGCTCTGCCTCCAGTGGCGTACGAATCTTCAGCCATTTCACGGACTGTCTCAGACCGTCAAAGCCTCTCACCTCTGCGCTTGCAATGACCCGTTCAGCCAATGCCTCAGCTCCTTCCTCCCAGAACATATCTGTGCTGTTCGGGACAGGAATCAGGAAATATAGTACACTCTCCCCGGCAGGAGCCGCATTCGAATCAAGGGCTGCGGGATTAAACACATAGAACGACGGATCTTCCGGCAGCTGCGAATGGCGGAACACCTGCTTCAGATTGGCCTGAAGACTCTGCGGCAGGAAAAATTGATGGGTCAGCATCTTCTCCCAGCGTCGATTCGCGCCAATATACAGCAAGACGCAGCCAGAAGATGGACGGAACCTTCTCTTTGCCGGAAATGTCCCGGCATCAAGTAGATTGTGAATATTCGGAAAGTCGCCATTGTACAGCACACCATCATAGGCTTCCGTCTCTGACCCGCTGGTCAGTCCACGGCATACGCCATCCACTACAGATAGACTTTGCACCTCTGTATGGAGTCGGAACGTGACGCCTCTCCTCTTCAATTCTTCACCTAGAATAGCTGGCAATGAAGCATATCCGCCCTCTAGCATCCATACACCGTATGCATGCTCAGCATAGGGCAGAAGAGAGTAAATACCAGGTGTCGAGAAAGGCGCCCCTCCAATGTATAGACTTTGGAGAGAATAGGCATCCTTCATCTGTTCGGTACGGAAATAGTCACCGATTACGCCACGCATGCTCTTGTAGGCCTTCAGCCTGCGCAGTAAGGATAGTCGTTCACGCGTAAAGAATGAGCGATAGCTCGGGAAATCCTGTTCGAGTATGGAAGCACGACCGGCTGGAAATAGCTCTGACATATCTGCCATGAATCGTCGAAAGCCAGCGGCCTCTCCTGGAAATATCTGCTCCAGCTCCTCTGCCTGATGCTCCGTGTCTCTATACTTGGTCATGATTCGCCCATCGGCATAGTGGATGCGATAGAGTGGATCACAAGGTATAAAACGAAGGCTTTCGCGGCTCATACCCGCTTGCTCCAGGATCTCGTGAATAACCTCAGGCAACAACACAATCGTAGGCCCTTGATCGATCTGGTAGTGACCATCCGATTCATAGGCAATTCGGCCCCCAAGACGATCAGACCGCTCATACACGGTAACCTCGTAGCCTCTATGACTTAGCAACAATGCACTGGTCAATCCGCCAATGCCTGATCCAACAACCGCTATACGTTTGCTCATAAGCTCTGCCTCGTATCTGCTGCACTGTGCATGACGGTAGTGCGATGTCTATGACGCCGATCCTCGCGCTCGATCAGATCCACGCTAATACGGGCAGACTCGAAGATGGTCGGCAGGCCGCTTCCCGGATGCGTACCCCCTCCAGCCAGCCATACTCCCTCTACTTCCTCGAATCGGTTGTGTGGTCGCAGTGCCATCATTTGTCCCAGATTATGCGCGAGGTTGAAGGTTGCTCCTTTATAGACATCCAGCTCGTTCTGCCACTCCAGCGGGGTCATATGATGGGCCACCTCGATCCGAGTCCGAAGATCGGCGAGCGCAGGAATGCGCTCCAGTCGAGCTAGCAGCTTTTCCAATACAGCGTCCCGTTCCCGGTCCCAGTCTACATCCGCTCCGAGATTCGGGACGGGCATCAATACATAGAGTGAAGACTTGCCAGCAGGAGCCAGCGTCGGGTCGAGCAGTGATGGATTGTGCACATAGATCGAAGGATCTTCCGAGAGCCGCATATGCTTGGTAATGTCATCGACATTCTGGCGATAGTCCTCTGCAAAATGAACCGAATGGTGGGGAAGATCCACTGTGCCTTTAATGCCTAGATACAGCATCACGGTCGAGAGTGAGAATTTCTTGCGTTCCATATGAGCTGGCGTGTACTTCCTCAGTACTCCAGGAGCGAACAGCTTCGTTACCGCCGTACCAAAATCAGCATTCACGACAACATGATCGGACTCCACTCGTTCTCCATTGTCCAGGATCAACCCGGTTGCTCTGCCCCGCTCTACTGTGACCTCCCGGACCCCGCAGCTGATATGAATAGCCCCTCCATACTCCTGGATGACCTTAGCCATAGCATCAAAGAGTGCATGCACACCCCCAATCGGGTGATAGAGACCATAACGGTGCTCCATGAAGGACAGGATGGTGAAGGTGCCCGGACATTCCCACGGAGACATCCCCAAATATTTCGACTGAAAGGTGAAGGCCCAGCGAAGACGCTCATCCGTGAAGTATTTGGACAGCCGTCCGTAGACTGTATCGAGCGCATGCAACCTCGGCAGAGCGCGCAGCAGATCTGATCGCAGATAGTCGGTCCAGCCCGTGAAAGGTCTTCGTAGCAGAGGCGAGACACGGTCGAACTTCAACTGCTCCTCATGCATGAACCGCCTGTAGCCTTCCCCGTTACCCGGGAACAGCTTCTCAATCTGTGCGACAGTCTGCTCCAGATCAGATGATGGTGTGAATACGGTATTTCCGAAATGCAAAGCATACAGAGGGTCGAGTCTCTTCAAATCCACATAATCATGGACAGAGCGCCCGGCTGCTTCAAACAGCTCTTCCAATAAGGATGGCATCATCAAAAAAGTGGCTCCGCGGTCAAAGCGGTATTCCCCCAGCTCCAGCCGGGAGGAACGACCACCGATGCGCGGCTGCTTCTCATACACATCGACATGATATCCCTTAGCGGCCAACAGCATGGCAGCGGCGAGGCCCCCCGGACCTGCGCCAATCACCGAGACACGTGTTGTGGAGTGATCCTTGCTCATCGCGTACTCCCTTCGCATTACAAGCTTTTTATAATGATTATTAAACAGCTCGAACGGATACAACTCCGTTCTGTACAAAATAAGTATACAAACCTTATACAATCATAATACGAATTTTATACAGAAATGAAAAGAGAATAATTTTAACTATTTATCAAACGTTCACAAGTCAGATATCAGATATCTGAGAATTTCGTGCCGAACCATTCCTGCCAGTCATCAGGGTGCTGCTTCACAATCCACTGCGGGTAGCGGGGTGCTGTCGCTTGTTCATAGCCTTTACCGCCTAGAATAAAGTCAAGAGAGGGATGCTGCTTGTGCAGTTGTTGAACCATCTGATCCGCCTGTACGACACGCTCTACTCCGGTTACAGACATGCAGATAAGTTCAACGTGCTGATCTGAGATCAACGCTCGCAATCCATCGAGTGGTGTATTCGCACCCAGGTAGAGTACGTCTACTCCTTTCTTGCGAAGAAACAGGGCGAACTGAAGCAGCCCAACCTGATGGTGCTCGCCCTCTGGACAGATGGCCAGCGCCTTTGGATAGCGGGTGTTAACCGGAAACAGATAGAAGAATTGATAGAAACGCTGCGAGATGAGCTGAGTAATAAAATGCTCCTGAGCCACTGTCGCCCTGCCCTGCTCCCAATCGTCTCCGACCCGAATGAGGATGGTAGATAGCACTCTGTAGAACATGGCATCATAGCCATGCATCGTGAATCCCATATCAATCATGGAGTGCCCCTGCGCCGCATCGAACCGAAGCAATACCTGGTAGATCCGCTCTGCGAGATCACTATACGAGTCCTGGGCCATGTGCTCCATGGTGGGGTGAAGGCTCTCGCTCTGCTGCTTGCGCGATTTCAGCTGCTTAACAGCCTGAGAGATGGGAGCGTCATGAGTCTCTACCTGCTCCTTGAGCCACCGCAGGTCGTTGACATCCTCTATGCTATAAGTGCGGTATCCGGTCTCGGTTCGCTGCGGCTGCACCGCTCCGTATCTATTCTCCCAGGCGCGAAGTGTGACGGAGGGAATACCCAGCATGGCAGACACCTGTCGAATCGTGTACATCCTGTTCACCACTTTCAATCATTTCAAGAAGAAAATTTACACGGTCCTCTCTGCTCTTGAGTAAAAAAGGAGTTGGACTTCCGTACTGAATACTCCGTATCAGGACATCAGCGTTCACACGAAAAGGAACCTTATACAAACAATATACGGCGATTATACACCTGTAAAATCCGAATGTCGATGCATTTGCTGTGCGTCACTCTGACACTGATGGCGTTAAATAGGAGCATGGAAGATAAGGGGGATGGAACGCACATGCAATCTTCACAACTAAAGGCAGGCTCCTTCAAGAATCAAGCAGGAAAGTTCCTTCGCAAGCATCCAGTAGTATGCACTCTGGTGGGACTATGCCTATGGCTAGGGGCTGTGATGCTATATCAAACGAATAAGCCGTTGCCTGCGGGAATCTCTTACGAGAGTGAACTATACCACACGGATGACATCCGCTTCTGGACAGACCTGACCTATCCCTCGGCAGAAGGCAAGCTCACCCAGGAGGCACAGATTACAGACCGCATATTGCAGATCGTCGATGAAGCTGAGCAATTTCTCGTCATTGATATGTTCCTGTTCAACGGCTATACACATAGTGATCAGCACTTCCCGTTAGTAAGCGCCCAGCTCACGAAGGCTTTAATTGATAAAAAAACAGAACGCCCACAAATGGACATTCTGTTCCTTACGGATGAAATTAATACCAACTATCACTCGGGTCCCAATTCGCTACTGACCCGTCTGCAGCAGGCGGGCATTCGTGTCGTGCAGACAAATGTTGATCCGCTAAGGGATTCTACACCGCTGTACTCCGCCGTCTGGCGCACCTTTTTTCAATGGTTCGGTCAGCAAGGCACCGGATGGCTGCCCAACCTAATGGCAGATGAGGGGCCTAAGATGACGGCCAGATCTTACCTTAAGCTACTAAATGTGAAGGCCAATCATCGCAAGCTGGTCGCCAGCGAGAAGAGCGCCTTAATTTCCTCAGGCAATGTCCATGACGCAAGCGCCTATCATTCGAATATGGCACTGGAGGTAAGCGGCCCCATCATCGCAGAGATCATTGAGAGTGAGCAAGCTGTGCTGCGCCTATCCGGTGAGTCTCCTTTTCCAGACGTTCAATCACAGCTACAGCAGATAACCTCCCCTGACCAGGGCTTGTACCAGATGAAGTATCTGACCGAAGGGAAGGTCTGTCAGGAAGTATTACGAATGATTCAGGAAACGGATAAAGGAGATACCATTCACATGGGCATGTTCTATCTGGCGGATAGAGCGGTCTTGAAATCACTGCTGGAAGCTGATCGCCGCGATGTCAAGGTGCAGCTGCTGCTGGACCCGAATGAAAATGCCTTCGGACAGGAGAAGGTCGGTATCCCGAATCGCCCTGTAGCGGATGAATTAAATGAAAAATCGAACGGTAGCATCCAGATTCGGTGGTATAACACCACGTTTGAGCAGTATCATACGAAAATGATGTATATCGCCAAGGCTCAGGGTCCCCACTTAATCGTTGGAGGCTCCACTAATTTCACCAAGCGGAATCTGAAAGATCTGAACCTGGAGAATGAGCTATGGGTAGCTGCTCCTGGCGATAGTCCTCTGGCCATTCAGGTTCGTGATTATTTCGACCGTATCTGGAATAACCGCGATGCTGAGTACAGTCTTGCCCTTGAAGCCTATCTCGAGGATACGGTGTTCCTCAAGGATATCGTGTATCATTTGCAGAATATACTGGGCTTTACCACGTTCTAATGCTCTCTAGGCTCTAGCTGTCTTCCTTGGCAGTTACAGCAGTGGAGATAGCAGCCTTGCAGCTGATTCCAGCACACGCTTGGTAATGCGCTTGTTCATGAACTCCTCATGGACGATCTCCTTCGTGTACTTAAGATCCCGTTCATAATCGTACACAATGCGGCGGACACTTTCCGTATCGACCAGTAGAGCGTTGACCTCGAAATTCAAATGGAAGCTGCGCATGTCCATATTGGCCGTGCCGATCGTGGCCATCTCCCCATCAATAATGAGGAGCTTGGAATGGAGAAATCCGCGTTCATATTCATAGATCTTCGCCCCTACCTCCAGTAAGGACGGAAAATACGAGTGTGATGCCAGGAAGGGCAGCCACTTATCAGGCTTGGCCGGGAATAGAAGCCTGACATCCAGTCCAGACAGGGCAGCCGTGCGCAGCGCAGTCAATATATCCTGATCCGGTATGAAATACGGCGTGGCGATCCAGACAGACTTGCGGGCTGACGTAATCATGGCGAAGAATATATTCTTCAGTGCCCGCCGCTCGTTATCCGGGCCGCTGGCAATAATCTGAATGGCGCCATCCCCGCGATGCTCCATATCAGGAGACAGGTACTCTGGCTCCAGAATCTTCTGATCAGTCATATGCAGCCAATCCTGCAGGAAAATAATCTGCAGGGTGCGCACAGCTTCACCTTTGACGATCATATGTGTATCGCGCCAGAAACCATATGCCTTGTTACGACTAAGGTACTCGTCCCCTACATTCAGACCACCAATGAAGCCTGTAGTACCGTCGATCACTACAATTTTACGGTGATTCCGATAATTGACTCGACTGGAGAAGAAGAGAATCTTGGCTCCCCCATAGGCCACGACCTCAATACCCGCCTGCTTCATTTCCCGCAGGAATGCCTTCGATAACTGGATGCTGCCGACGGCATCGTACATGAACCGTACTTTCACACCATCCTTGGCCTTCGCAATCAGAATCTGCTGAATGCTAGTCCCGATATCATCATCTCGGAAAATATAATATTCCATATGGATATGGTGCTCGGCCTTCTGCAGCTCCTCCAGGAGCGTCGAGAAGGTCTCTTCACCATTGGTGAGCACCCGTGTCTCGGAGTTAAAGGATACCGGCGAGCGGGCCAGACGCCGTGACAGCTGGAGCAGCTGGCGTTGATTCTCGCTGAACCGTGTCAGCTCCTGCTCCTTACGCAATGCATAGTTATCGATTCGCTCATAGGCCTCCTGATCCAGGAGCGCCTTTTTATTGTATTTACGACGCTTGAATACATTTTGCCCGAACAAGAAATACAGTGGAAGTCCTACAATCGGCAGTAACGCTAGCAGAAGAATCCATGACATCGTCGTCGACGGATTACGGTTCTCCATGAAGATAATCAAGCTAATCGAGATTACTGACAAGGTGGAGAAAATACTGATGATTGTCCCTTCATTCGTACCGATAAAGCCAAACAGACCGAAATAATAGCTTACAAAAATAACGGCTGCAATCAAGAGTGCCAGTAGACCGCGTCTCATACTCATCCTCACTTCCGGTTGAAGGTCCGGTCCATTCGTGGCCTGTCCCTGCAGCACTACACCGGGGCATCCCCGGCACTGCGGAACAGCCGACTCCTGCTGCTCATGGCACAGGTTGACCAACTTACATTGTACATGAATTAACGGGCACTTCCCAAGGAGGGTAGCATATTTTTTTTCATCCCTGATTTCTGTATGATGGATTTCTTCAAAATGGATAGCTTTATTATTTATTTTTTTATCGTTAGCTGGGCACATAAGCTGTTCACCACCCACCTTGACATCTAACATATAACGTGAGATAGTTACCTAACGATCGTTAGGGAGGTTCAAAATGACTCGTCTTCACACTATCAGGGATGCAGCATTATCCCAATTTGCCGAGCATGGCTATGAAGGCACTTCCCTTAGCGGGATCGCAGGTGCCGTCGGCATCAAGACCCCTTCTCTGTATGCCCATTATGCCAGCAAGGATGATCTTTTTCTTCAGGTGGTGCAGCATGCATTTCGTCTCGAGGAACGGCGAATCGTCAGCTATTTCTCGTCACATGCACACAAGACGCTGGAAGAGGTACTGTATGGCTTTTTTGCCTGGATCGAGGGGGAATATCACAATTGCAGCACAGCGAAGTTTGTATTAAGAATGTCTTTCTTCCCTCCAGTGAATCTCACACAGCAGGTGATGGCTGTAGTGATTCCCTTTTATGCGAAGATGGAAAGACTACTTCAGTCCTACATGCTTCAGGCGGATGCCTCGCAGAAGTTGCTGCGCACATCCCCGGCCCAGGCAGCCTTGGCATTCACAACGATGGTTGATGGGACGATCGTGGATCTTTTATACGATGAGGGAAGAGCTTATAGACGACGTGTCGAGGCCGTATGGCCGATTATGTGGCACGGAATGAGCATTGGAGAGGAGTAACACAGATATGAGACGTGGCTGGATATATATATTTATAGGAGGTTTTCTGGAGATTGTCTGGGTATCCGGGCTTAAGCATGCTTCTACCGTTCTGGAGTGGCTTGTGACCGCAGTAGCGCTTGCTACCAGCTTTTATCTCATTTTACAGGCAGCTCGGAGGCTGCCGATCGGAACCGTCTATGCGGTATTTACCGGCTTGGGGACGGCAGGCACCGTGATGGCTGAGATGGTCATCTTCGGGGAGCCTTTCAGTTGGCCGAAGGTACTGCTGACCCTGCTGCTCCTATCCGGTATTATTGGCCTCAAGCTAGTTACAGACAGTGATTCAGTCAGTAGACAAGGGGGGACGGCGTGATGGCATGGCTTGCATTATTGATTGCTGGTTGCGCGGAGATTACTGGTGTTATAGGCATGAAGGGCATTACGATGCGTAAAGGCTGGACCTCATATCTACTCATGGCTGGATCGTTTGCAATAAGCTTCTCGCTACTGACCTACGCTATGCAGACGATCTCTATGGGAACAGCTTATGCTGTGTGGACCGGGATTGGCACGGTGGGCAGTGCCGTTGTAGGTATGCTGTTATTCGGCGAACCTAGTGAACGCAGACGGATTATTTTTATAGCGATGGTACTGTGCGGGGCTGTCGGGCTAAAGCTGGTATCCTGATCTCTTCACCATAACCAAGACCAGCTCTGAGGAGGCTCGATTTGAGGATGATTACTACCGTAACGTTGAATGCAGCGATCGACAAAATTTTTACACTTCCAGGCTTCGCGTTGAACAAAGCACACAGAGTGCAGGACCCGATCACCGTTCCTGGGGGAAAAGGAGTCAATGTCGCTCGAGTGCTGCACTGCCTGAACCAGCCTGTCACGGCTACTGGCCTGATTGCAGGTCACAACGGACGGCTATTGCTGGACGGTCTTCATCAGGAGGGCGTACCCGCTGACTTCATAGATATAGGTCACGGTGAGACACGGCTGGCAATTACCATGCTTGATCCGCTAACGGGAACTCAGACGGAATGCATTGAGGAAGGACCCCATGTCGAAGGCAAGCACCTCATCTCTCTGCGTAACAAAGTACAGCTGCTGGCGGCGCGCTCATCCTGGGTTATCTTCTCAGGAAGTCTGCCCGCAGGCTGTCCTGTCGATCTGTATGCTGAGCTATGCCAGTTAGCCAAGTCACAGGGAGCCAAGGTAGCTCTCGATACCAGTGGTGAGGCTCTGCTTGCAGGACTAGAGGGGCTGCCTGATCTTGTGAAGCCAAATGAGGAAGAGGCTGTCCGCTATGCAGGAGCTGAGTCGAGCGGTAGGGAGCATCTGCAGAAGGCCGCTCTCAGACTTACAGAGGCTGGTGCAGGAATGGTTGTGATCTCCATGGGTGGAAGAGGAGCAGTGGCAGCCCATGCTGGCCGACTATACGAGGTCTCACTGCCTCCACTCTCCATCGTTAGCCCGCTAGGTAGCGGGGATGCTATGGTCGCCGGACTGGTTACAGCCCAGTTGCAGCAACGAAGCACACTGGAGGTACTACGCTATGGTGCAGCCTGCGGTACTGCCGCAGCCATGCATGCGATGGCAGGCTTTATAGAATTAGACACCGTAAATGACTTGTTCTCTGACATTCAGGCTACGATTACCATAGCTACATAGGGTGACTTATCTACTTAGATTGACTTATCTACCTAAGGTGGCTCACCGTAAATATAACGAAATTACACTGCAGTACCACGAAGCTTGATTTCCCCTGAATACAAGGCTTATTTCCATTTTAAAGGGACATATCTTCGGCTGCTGCAGACAGCTCGTACGCAGTCGAAGAAGGCTTTCTCCCCGCTGCTCCGCTCTCGCTGAACACTGCTATTCCACCTGAAGTGCTCCAGCAGCTCTAGCCTCATGCTTTGCAGGGCGTCCTCCCTTGGTAGGGGAATGAACCGGGCTAGCTCATGCATCGTGGGCTCGAACATATCCAGAAGCTCCAGCATAGACATCTCGGGCCAAGCGGACTGATCGCGTCTGCTCCAGAGAGCTACCTTATTCACAGCTTCATCTGTTGCCGGAGCTGGTGCAGCATTTTGTGCTTCCATCGATTCACCCCCTGCTGGCTCATGCCTAATTCAAGAGCCACTTCCTTCTCTGAACGATTTCGCAGATACAGCGCCTTCATAATCTCTCTGCCTGTAGCCGAAGGTAATGCATCCAACACTTGATCGACCCAGAGGTCACCCTCCACTGTGCTCGTGAAGGGCGGCTCAGCCCATTCGTAATCTTGACCTGGACTTTCGCGTCGGTACTTGGATCGTGCCTGATATTGCAATCTCCATGCCTTACGGCGGATTACTCCCGTATAATATTCCATCTGTCTATCATGCAGGCACTCGTCGTCGCTGTCTGGATAAGTATTGAGCTCGTCACTGTGCTCGGTAGGCATGCCTGCATACTCACGATTCCAGTCATCATTTTTTCTGAATTCCATCATCCGTACCTCCCTATTCCAGAATGGGAACACCAGTTCCTGTTTATCCCATTATAAGATTTATTCTGGAAAGTGTAGCCGTACGGAAGACGTTTTTTACACGAATTTTTGGCTGTTTTCTGCTAACAGCAGATGGTCTTACCTATTCTTCTTGTGACAACAGCCTGCATACTTGAATATAATCCTCCGGTCGGTTCATATTCATAAATAGCTGCTCCGCCTCCCTCGGGTCCCACCCATAGGTAGGGGAAGAGCTAATCTCATACACATGCATACCCTTTAGCCAGTCCTGCACACGAAGATTCTGCTGCTGCAAGCAGGCCTCAAGTGCTGGCAATACGCTTATATGATAGATAGCCGCCAATGGCTGTGAGCGCCCATTTACCGTGGGTACAACAGCCTGCAATGGCTTCGCAGCTCCTTCATACGACTGCGGCTGCTCCTTATCAGTCTGCTCGGGGATGCACGCAGCAAGCGCTCGAAAGACCCCGGCATGCAGCAGGGGCATATCGCACGCACAGACCAGATTCCATTCCGTGCGGGATGCCTGCATTCCCGCATACAATCCCGCAAGGGGACCTTGCCTCGGGTGCACGTCGGCCACAACCTCAAGACCGGTATAGGCATACGCCTCGGTATCCTGGGCTGAAATGATCACCCTTGAAGCTACAGCGCTCATCTCTGAAGCGATTCTTTGTACAACAGTCTGGCCTTCGATTAGCAGCTCCGCCTTATTCGTGCCCATGCGGCTCGACATACCACCAGCTAATACAATTCCTGTTATGTCCATATTGTTACCTCTCTAAATAGATTACAAAAATATTACTTTTTTATGTCACACATGGTTTGTTTAGCTTTTCAACAAGTGATACAGTATACATAAAAGTAAGCGCTTATGCGGATGCTCGCATTCCGCTCTTCACCCATCCTTCAGGAAAGGAATGGCTGTAATTGCAGAACGATACGCAACCAACGATGCCTTCACCCTTGCATTCTCTGAAATTATATAATTTCTTTCTGTATGGTGCCATTGCCATCTTCAGCAGCTTTCTGCCCCTGTATTTCCAGGATATCGGAATGAGCAAGCTGGAGATCGGAACTCTGATGGCGATTGGGCCCTTCGTGTCTGTCTTCGCTAACCCGTTCTGGGGATATGCCTGTGACCGATCCCAAAATATTCGCCGCATCCTGTTGATCATGATCGGGGGAACCTTGCTTTTTTTGCAAGCGATCTTCTATGTACATACCTATACCTTGATCTATTCTTCGATGATTCTGTTCTTTTTCTTTCAGAGTCCGCTATTCACCCAGACGAACAGTATGATTCTTGGATATATTGATGGGACTAATCGCAAATTCGGCTCATTCCGGATCTGGGGCTCACTTGGCTGGGCTCTCATTGCCCTGCTCGCTGGGCCAGTGATTGACCGCTTTGGTGCTAATAGTATTAGCACGATATTTACAGTCCTGCTGATTGCGTCAGTAGCGGCCCTGCTGCTGTTGCCTCCACTACGTGCCAGCTCGGATGCGCCCAGCGTGAATATTCGGGGCTTTGGCAAAATCTTGATGAACGGCTACTTCATGACATTCATTCTATTAGGCATTCTGGTCTCGATCCCCAACGCCATCAACAGCGCATTCATGTCCCTGTACATTACAGAACTCGGTGGGTCGGTTGGGTCTGTCGGTGCGGCCGTCTTCGCTTCGTCCATCCTTGAGGTGGTCGTCTTTCTGCTGTTTGATCGTCTCCTTGGTCGCAAAATGACGACGATGATCGGCTGTCTGACACTGGTCAGCCTGTTGTTCGCGCTACGCTGGTGGCTTATGTCCGCTGCCACGGACCCGATGCATATCATCCTTATTCAAGGGATGCACTGCATTACCTTCGGGGGCTACTTCTATGTAGGCACACAGCTGACGCTGTTGTTCGTGCCCCGCGAATTCCGCTCATCCGGTCAGGCTCTATATACACTGACTTGGGCTGGTATTTCGGGTATTATCGCTGGCTTAGCCGGGGGATGGCTGTTCCAGGACTTTGGCGGTGAGATTATGTACAAGGTCGGTGTCACCCTCGCCCTACTTGGAGCCACTGGATTCGGTCTTATGTGGTATATGCTGCGCAAGCATGGGTACAGCCCCCCTCAAGAAGAAGGCCTGACAGAAATCTCCTGAGCTCGACAACGTTGACAAAGGAGTTCCACGCCGCGTGCAACTCCTGCGCGCGGCGTAATGACACACGCACCTGTGCCAACCTGCACATCCAGATCTGACTCCCAATCAGTGAACCGTCTATAACTCAACTATTCGCCTCTTATACATCTCATAACCCCAAAGCAATAATGTAAGACCGCTTACGGCGGCCCCCAACCAGCACACACCACCCCATCCTGCCCAAGCATACATCTGCGTAGAAGCGATGGAGCCTATAGCACTGCCTATCGAATAGAAAATCATATACGCAGCCGTCAATCGACTCTGCGCCTCTGGGCGCTCTCTATAGATCAGGCTTTGGTTCGTGACATGAATCGCCTGCACAGCCAGATCCAGCAGAATCACTCCGACCACCAGATACACGGTTGAATGGTAGATCAGTCCAATGGGTAGCCATGCCAACAGTAGCACTAGCAATGAGAAGCCTGTCGTACGCTGGCCGAAGCCTGCATCTGCCCATCCCCCCGCACGAGCTGCAGCAAAGGCTCCGGCAGCACCAGCAAGTCCAAACATCCCAATGGCTGTGTAGGACAAAGACAGCGGAGGAGCACTAAGCGGCAGCACCATGGAGGTCCACAAGATACTGAAGCAAGTAAAGATCAGCAGCGCCAGCAAAGAGCGTATCCGCAGAACAGGCAGATCACGGTAGAGCTGGAATATCGACAGAAGCATATGCTTGTAGCTCAGTCGTTCATCCCGACGTGCCTCAGATTTGGGCAAAAGGAAGAAGAGTGCAAGTCCGCCAAGCAACGTAAGTCCTGCAGAGACAACATACACTGCTCGCCAGCTCAGCCAATCATTCAGTGTTCCCGCTACTGTACGTGCTAGCAGGATTCCTATAACAATACCACTGGTCACAAGGCCGACCGTACGCCCACGTTCTGCCGCCGTGCTGAATACAGCTGCGGCGGCTACCATCGTTTGTGCTACAACCGCTAACAGTCCAACCATGGCAATTCCCACGAGCAAAGTCGTCATGTTCGATGAGATCGACACCCCTATCAATGCCACTACCGAGCATAGCATTTGCATAGCAATCAGTCTCCGCTTGTTCAACAGGTCTCCAAGTGGGACAAGCAGTAGTAATCCTGCCGCATAACACACCTGTGTCACGGTAACAACCATGCCAATCATTGAAGGTGACGCCCCAAATTCATGAGCTATAGACTCCAGCAAAGGCTGGGCGTAGTAGATATTTGCCACCGACAGACCGCTGCATAGCGCCAATAAGAGAACTATAGAACGAGATAATACATATAACGATGCGGCAGCATGAACCGAATTTTCCTTGCTAGCACTCATATACATTCCACCTTAGTTGAAAGTAATCACACTCATTTTATAATGTACCGATAGGTACAATATAAGACGTGAATTAACATACTTCAACTTCTACACAAGTGTCAATAACAACTTGAATATCTCCGTGATTTCGCCAAGCTAATCATCCTAACACTGTAATTAATATGGAATATGTATCATCGTACCTTGATTACGTTCACCTGCTTGACGTTCCTGATTCACTTCTTTATGATTAATATACTTATCGGTATGAAAAGGTGGGGCACTATGGTAAGAACACGTGAGTTTAATACGGAAAAGGCTCTTGATGCTGCGATGCAGGTATTTTGGGAGAAAGGTTACGAGGCTACATCCCTGACGGACCTGACGCAAGCCATGGGAATCCAACGACCAAGCCTGTACGCCGCCTTTGGAGACAAGAAGGGACTATTTGAGGCTACACTCCGTAGGTATACCGCCCAGCATGCTGCACAGATCAGGACATGGCTACAGCAAGAGAGCACCGTCAAGGCTGCCTTCCGGGGATTGTTCGAGAGGATTGGCGCAGTCGATGAGACACTTGCCTCCTGCCAGCGCGGCTGCTTCTGTATTAACACAATGGTGGAGCTCGCTCCGCATGATCCCCGATTTGCCATACTTACTCGTGAGCATCAGCTATATTTAGCGGCTATATTCAAGGAGGTCATCGAAAGGGGGCAACAGAGCAAGGAGCTCTCCAGCAGCTTGGATGCGGGAGCGTTGGCTCAATCTCTTGTTATCACGATGATTGGCTTGACCGTCTTGACGAAGTCAGGCCCTGATCCTGCCTTTATCAAGCACAGCATAGAGACTACACTATCACTGCTTGAAGAAGAACGGTGCTGATGTGCGTATCTCTCCTGCACGGCAGCCCCAGCTTCCTTCCTTTGGAAGTTAAAAAAACAAAAGCCGCAGCACAGGCCCTAGCTGAATGTATCAGCAGGTCCGGCTGCGGCTAATGCCAGTAGCGCTATTATATGGCTATGGTTATCCTTCAGGCAGTGTCTTTGTAGCCCAAGATCCTAGCTAAGACTCGTGGCGTGATTCATCACAGGCTGAGCATTCCCCGGGATAACTATCCCCTATCCTCTCTTAGCCGTGCGCCTGTAAGCTTATACCTAGTTGGACTTCGGTAGCTGGAAGGAGCTCTTCAGCGACACGACCCGGTTGAATACAGGACGCCCAGGCTCGGATAGCTTAGGGTCCACATTGAAATAACCATGGCGGAAAAATTGGAACTTATCCTGTGCTTGTGCTTCCTTCATATTCGGCTCCACATAACCGTGCATAATTTGAAGCGAATTCGGGTTCAGCTCGTCCAGGAACGTCTTCTCCTCGCCGGATTCTTCGACGATCTCCTCTTCCTCTACCAACTTTTCTTCAGCCTTAACCAGCGGCTCATAGAGACGGAATTCAGCTGGTACTGCCTGAGTGGCCTCTACCCAGTGAATAGTCCCTTTCACCTTACGTCCAGTGAAGCCTGTACCACTCTTCGTCTCAGGATCGTACGTACAATGAAGCTCAATCACCTTGCCGTCCGCATCCTTGATGACGTCATTGCACTTGATGAAATAAGCATGCTTCAGACGAACCTCGTTGCCCGGGAATAGACGGAAGTACTTGCTAGGAGGGTCTTCCATGAAATCCTCACGCTCGATATAGATTTCACGAGAGAATGGGATCTGACGAACTCCCATCTCTGGATTCTCGCTGTTGTTCTCAGCCTCCAGCATCTCAACCTGTCCCTCAGGGTAATTGGTGATGACAACCTTGAGCGGGTCAATAACCGCCATTGTACGAGGGGACTTCAGCTTCAGATCCTCACGTACGAAATGCTCTAGCACCTGCAGGTCAATTTGCCCGTACGCCTTCGAGATCCCTGTCTCATACACAAAATCACGAATAGCCTCTGGCGTATAGCCACGACGCCGCAACCCGGAGATCGTCGGCATTCTTGGGTCATCCCAGCCATCGACATGACCTTCGTCGACGAGCAGCTTCAGCTTGCGCTTGCTGGTAACCGTCTGGGCCAGGTTCAGGCGACCGAACTCGTATTGACGAGGTACATTCTCCATCTCGCACTCCGCTACGACCCAGTCGTAGAACGGACGCTGATCCTCGAACTCCAGAGAGCACAGCGAGTGCGTAATACCTTCGATCGCATCCTCAAGCGGGTGAGCATAAGCATACATCGGGTAAATGCACCACTGATCTCCGGTATTGTGATGATGAGTATGGGATATACGGTAAATAACCGGATCACGCAGGTTGATATTCGGTGAAGCCATATCAATCTTCGCGCGCAGCACCTTCTCACCATTCGCATACTTGCCTTCACGCATCTCGGCAAAGAGCTGCAGATTCTCTTCCACAGAACGATCACGATACGGGCTGTTCGTCCCTGGCTCTGTCAGTGTTCCGCGTGTCTCGCGAATCTGATCAGCCGTCTGATCGTCCACGAAGGCTTTGCCTTTGCGAATGAGTAATTGGGCCCGCTTGTACATTTCTTCGAAGTAATCTGAGGCATAGAATTTAGCCTCCCATTCATAGCCGAGCCACTTGATATCCTTCTGGATCGACTGAACGTACTCTATATCCTCTTTGGCAGGATTCGTATCATCGAACCGCAGATGGGTGCGGCCACCGAATTCGTCAGCCAGCGTGAAATCAATCCAGATCGCTTTGGCATGACCAATATGCAAATAACCGTTAGGCTCTGGAGGGAAACGGGTAACGACTTCCTTTACCTTGCCACTACGAATATCTTCCTCAATAACCGCCTTGATAAAATTCGGGGGAGTGCTTGGCTTCTCCACACGTATCAACCTTTCTCTACATAAAATCAGCTTTGAACATGAGAGTCCTATCCTGAGTTTCCAACTCGTTACTCTTAAATATACCTTTTCCTGCCGGATAGATCAATGTATTCGGTCTTGGCCTGCACAAAGCTTGATGCCAGCCACAATTTCCCCGCCAAAAGTTAAAAAGAGTTAACGACTTCTGTTCCACTTTTCTATATAGTGTAACTATATCTAGCCTACGATGTGTAGCTAACATAACGTAATCTAAAATGACAGATCTACATCATGAAAGGAGTCGGGTTATGCTCAGCTTTATAGTCGCCCTCGTATGGTCCGTCATGATCTCATCGGACGACCCGATCCAAGCCATCGCACAGATGCAGCCAAGGCAGCTGCATGCTGTTGCTTCAGAGGATTCATCTGTCAAGCTCTTCCGCGGTCCTGCTAAGCAGGGGGTGTTTCAGCGTGTCACACTACAGAGCGGGCAGCGCTCAGCTCAGTATGCTTGGACAGGCTCTGCCCAGCCTACTGCGGAGCCTCAACTCTTTCTGGAGGATGTCACAGGCGACGGACAACCGGAGATTATTGCCATTCTTACGCAAATATCCGGGACAGGAGTCGAGGTACAGCAGATTCATGTAGTTGATCCACATACGATGATGGAATATCCGGTGGAAATGGCACAGGAAGCTATCGAGCAACGGGTACAGACCCAGGTCAATGTGGGCGAGGTTACCGTTCAGTGGGATATCGAAATTGACGGTCAGAACTACAGCTCCACCCGTGATCGTTCTGATTTCTATGCCGATCCGTCCTTATTCTCGGACACGATTAATTTTCACTCCTATCAGATCTATTCTACGTCTCCTCAGAAGCTGACACTCCACGCCTCTGGGCACATTTTCCCATCGGAGTATGTCGCCGACCTTGAGATAGATTACGATTACGTTGATAGGGGATTTCAGGTAGGTCAAATTCGGCTAGTGCCGTAGTCTTTTGACGAGTATGACGGAATCATGTAGCATAACTATAGATGAGCCGCCGCACTGGATCACAGGCTACTTCAGGATAGAAAGAGGGTATCCATTATGTTTACATACGCGCTGGACGAGCGAACATATCTGAAGCCGCTTGCGCGCGAGGACGTTCAACCCCTATTCGAATTGACCGAGCTGTCACGTGAGCGTCTTCGACAGTGGCTTCCCTGGGTAGATCATACCACCGAGATAAGTCATACCGAGCAGTATGTGCAGGGGGCTCTGCAGATGGCCGCCGAGAAGGGCGCCATTACCGCTGGAATATGGATTGACAGGGAATTAGCTGGCATCATTTCTTACCACGCAATCAATTGGGAGCACCGTTCAGTTAGCATTGGCTACTGGCTGGGGCATGGATATGAGGGACAAGGCATCATGACGAATGCCTGTCGTGTGTTCGTAGATCACGCCTTGGTAGAGCTTGATTTGCACCGGGTCGAGATTCGCTGCGCTACCGCCAACCGGCGTAGCCGTGGAATTCCGGAACGACTGGGATTTGTGCTGGAAGGGATTATTCGCGAAGCAGAGAAGCTGCCGCAGGGTTATGTGAATCATGCCGTATATGGCATGCTCCAATCCGAGTGGAAGCAACTGCGATAAGAACCTGGATGCAGTGCAGCGCGCTCTTCATTTTATAAGAGGAATATTGCGTATAGTATCTTTTAAGCCATCACCTGGGTTCAGATGTGAGCATAGAGCACTACTCTTCCCAGTACCATAGGATGTTATTGAAAAAGGTATGCTGACTGTTACACGTCAGCATACCTTTTTGGGGATCAAGCTTAACTTCTAATATAAAGCTCAAACTTCCATCAAGCTCTTTTTAGGATACTTCCCATCTATTGCTCGCCATAGGACATAGGATACTTCCCACCTGGTTTAAGCCCATAGGGCAGGGCAATTATTGTGCCATCTAATTGGTCATCTCCTCAACAGCGGAGCTTGTTCAGTTAGTTGCCTCTACTCCTAACGACTGCAATACATCGTCCACAATGCCCTCATTAGCAAGGATACCGGAATATAGCCAGCTTCGCTCCTTTGGCATCGTATATACATGTCCTGCCTTGACCGCCGGCAAAGATAGCCATATTGAGCGTTTTAATGCTTCTGCAGTGCCTGCACCCTCGCTGTTCACCAGGAAGATATGATCGGCATCCAGCTCTGCGAGCTTCTCCAGAGATACAGGCATCCAGTTCGCTCCTGTGCTCTCTAGCTCTTGCGCCAGATTTGGCTTGGTGATCCCCAGATCCTGATACAGCACCGTTCCGCTGGATCTGCCTGGATCAACCATGTATACATTCTTCTCCGTTACCCATAGCACTATAGCGGATTCGTCTCCAATCGCTGCATGGATCTGCTCCTTCGCTCCCTGAAGCTTACGATCATATTCCTCCAGACGCTGTTCAGCCTCTGCCTTCTTGTTCAACAGCTCTCCGACCTTGAGGAAGGCCTTCCGCCAATCCCCAGTCTCCTCTTCACTCAATACATAGGTTGGAGCAATGGCATGATACTGCTCATAGAGCCCCTTCTCAACGGAGGCCGCATTTTCCACAATGATCAGATCAGGCTGGAAAGAAGCAACCTGCTCTGGTGGCAGCTTACTATCAATTAATGGAACATCCCCCAAGGCATCCTGCAAGTAATCCTGCTTCGAAGTTGAATGTGCGGACCATTGTGCTACTGGAGTCACACCCAGCGCAGCCAGATGATCTTCCAGGTATGAGGCTAGTACACGCTCTGGCTTCGCAGGAATCATGACTTCATGTCCCATCCCGTCTACTACAGCCCTGTCTTGCTCTTGTATCTGCTCCTGCGCCTGTTCTCTTGTATCCGTGGTGCCTGTGCTCGCTGCCTGACCACAAGCTGACAGCAATAGAATGATCACCAGACTCATCATCGCCTGCACCCAGCGCATACGGCGTGTTCCAGTTCTACTTGCCATAATTACGTTCCTCATTTCCATCCATAAAGTTTAGTACAATATAGATGGTAATGATTATCATTCTCTATGTCAATAATAGCCGAAGCAAGTGTGCCTCGACTATCATCTGTTTTTTGCTAGATGCAACTACTAGCGCCTATTTCACCCTCCAGATTCAGGTCTATACTCTCCCTGCATTTCGCCTAATAACGTATCGAAGCAATTCTCTGCATCCGTTTACAATTATGAGCCTTCTTGCCAGGTGATCCGGGAATAGATGCCATCTAGGTAATACGCCATCAGAATATCGTCTACGTATTGTCCTTCAATATAGAACTCCCCGAAGAGACGCCCCTCTTCCACAAATCCACACTTCTGATAAAAGCTAAGCGCACTGATGTTGCTGGAGAGGACGCGTAGACTAATCTTCTTAACTCCACGCTGAGCAGCCAGCTCCAACAAAGCCTTCATTAACGCTGAAGCAATTCCTTGCCGCTGATATCGGGGATGCACAGCAATATTAATCTCTAATACATGACTGTTGCTTGCCAGAAGGGTCGGAGGACGAAAGCCTACATAACCGCACAAGGTCTCATCCTGCACAGCTACAAGCTGAGTTCCCGGAGGAGTATGCCGGAGATATTCTCCACGTGTCTTCCAAGACAATGAGGCCGGTGCTGTCCGTTCATTCCACACAAGCTCATCAAGTGCCATCAGCCCGGGAGCGTCCTTGATTTCTGAATCTCTTACAATAATCGATTGTCCTATAGACACGTCATTTCCAACCCTTCACATAAATGCTGTAGCTTTTTTTCCATTCATTGTAACACAACAAAAGGAGAAGCACATCGGCTCCTCCTTCCAGTTCAAGCAACAACTGTACAAGAATCGCAAGTTGTTTGTGCACGTATTCCATATTCCATTTAATCACAAACCAGCTGTGCTTAATCACTTGTTCTTGCCGCTTGTACTACTGCTTATATTACCACTTGCAGTACCGCTTATGTTGCCAGATGATCCTACTATATGTTACTACATATCCTTAGGATGAGCTGCCTGCCTGAATCTCTCCTGTCCGCGGAGCATGTAGGTCTACTACAGCCCGGTTGCGGTTCAGCCAGCCATGCAGGAGGAAGAACAGCACGCATAGTACAGCTGTTCCAGCAGCCAGCCATACAGTAGGGTCAAGACCTCCATGGTCATACAGTCCTCCCATCATGAAAGGACCCAATACCCGTCCAGCGGCACCAATACCACCAACTAGGCCCATGTAGAAAGGCGCCCCTCTTCCCCCGTGATCAGACAGGAAAGCCGGTATAGCAGGTGCAACCAACATCTCACCCAATGTGGCGAATACCATCGCAGCCACCATGCCTGGGTAATGCCCTGTACAGAGAATGACAATATAGGCTGACAGGTAGAATGCTCCGCTAAGCGTAAGCTGGCGGGACGTGGTACCTGCCCAGGTTCGCTTGATCCAGGAGAGAAGCGGCTGGGCAGCGAAGATCAATATTCCGTTGAGCGTCCATAGCAAGCCATATAGACTCTTCGGCAGTCCTTCCTCAATGATGAAAGGTGACACTCCTGTATTCCAGACGGAATTCCCCAGCCACAGGAACATCGCGCCTACACCTACATACATATAGATCCGTACATCCCGTAATAGCAGTGCTACAGGGGCATCCGTTGTATGTCTAAGCTTCTTCCCACCGGCCTGTACTTGTCCTTCCATATGATCGATCCGGCTCAGGTACACAAGGAAAAACAAGGCAAAGACTGCGGAGGTCACTCCGTTCAGAATAAAGCTCAGGTGATAGGAGACGTCCGCCAGCACGCCGCTCAGGGCTGTACCGACAGCAACACCGATATTGTTCGCTACATAAATTACATTGAACAGCTCTCCACGTCGGTCAGCGAATCGGAATCCAATGAACGCCTGAATGGCGGGAAACGACATCGCATTAAAGAAGCCGACGAAGCCCATCATCACGACAAATAACGACCAGGTCGTTGTGGTAAAGGGCAGCATGAGCAAGGAGACAGCATTCAGTGCCTGCGAGCCGACGATCAGCCGCTTGACGCCCAGTCGATGATACATGGAACCACCCAGCAATTGCCCGAAGATCCCTCCGAGGGACATGATCAGGATCACAGTGCCTGCATCCGTCATACTACGATCAAGCTCATCAAATACATACATGGACACTAGTGGCCACATGAGAGAGCCACCCAGTGAACTCACTAGACTGGCGATCAGGAAAATTTTGATTTCTGTGGGGTACTTCATCAGGGCATGCATAGGTATAGGTTTCTCCTGGGCTTTAAGTTGTAAAATCACATTCACGTATTGTATCACAGACCAGGAATCTCGTACATACGTTCCCTCACAAATTCTGTAAACCGGCAAGCCAGATCATATCCTCCAGGACACAAGATACCCACACTTCTTCTTAATGCCTGCTTCTTCTTTGACAACTGCAGTGAACCTTTGACACACCTTGAGCGAAGATAAGGGTGAAAGCACGTTGCGCAACGGCTCTGTAATCATGAATGGAGGTAAGACACATGAAATTAAAATCCACAAAAATCATTGTAGCTTTGACTGCCGCTAGTCTATTTGCAGGATCAAGCATGATTGCATCGTTGCCAGCCTCGGCTGCGAATACCAGCCTGCTGAACTATACGCCATCCAGCTTGGCATTGGCAGCATCAGCAACGAAGATCAAGGTATTCAAGCCAGATCAGCCCATAATCGACTCTGCAATACAGGCACTTAGAAATCTTACAGGCAACACCTATTCCATCGGAAATACCTCCCTTGTTAAGATCAACGGCGAGCAAATATGGGACCTGAGTGTAAAGGGCGTAGATTACTCCCAAATACTCATGAAAGGTACTGAGGTACAAGGTATAAAAATCGAACAGCCATGGGATGAACTCAAAGAGTCTTATAAACAGCAGGTTCAGAAGGTCATGATGAATACACTTGGGTCACAGATAACACCGACATCTGTCGATGTATCCATAACCTATGATAAGCGGCAGGATCATATTGGCAAGACACAGCTCTACATCCGGTCCAATGAGCACATACTCATCATTCACGATGGAGAGCTTACCAGACATATTCAAATCCTGACGAATGCTTCCATCGCTTCTGCAGTCCTCAAGACTGCACAAGATGTATTCAAAGGGTGGGAGGGTGTTAAGCAGGGTGAACTCCAGCGAAGCTTGTCCTGGCTCACTCGTGAAGGAGACAAGGAGGTCTATAAGCTCGCCTTTGGCAGTGGTAATAGCCCTGCATTTATCGACATTGACAAGGCAACGGGGACCATTCTGAAGGTGCAGGCTGGAGAGCTGGAGGGATCACAAGAAGCTTACCTTCAGTCGTTGGATAAGCTCAATAGCATTAGCGAGGCCCAGCTACTGAAGCAAGCCATCAAGCAAGCACCCGCTTTACTTCAGCTTGACTTGAACGGCTATACAGCGAAGAAGGACCCTAAGATGACAGCCATTGTCCACTTCACCAAGCCAGGAGCTCCCAAGATCACTGGTCAATACAATGCGAGTGGTCAGTTCTATACGATGGAACGAGCTCAATAACAGATTCCATAAGGAGGACTTCATATGCGCTACATTACTAAAAAAATCATCGTATCTCTAACAGCCGCAGGATTGCTTATAGGCACCCCGTTGTCCGCTATACTCCCAGGATCGAACGCACAGGCTGCTGCAAAATCAGCTTCTGCCACCAAACAGAGCAAGCCTAGCAAGGCTATTGTCACCGCTGCCGAGAAGGCTCTGAAGGATTTCACCGGCCGTTCCTATTCCATCGGCGAGGCTTCCCAGGCCAAGATCAATGGCGAAATGCTGTGGGATCTAAGAGTCAAAGGAGTTGAATTCTCACAGGTTTTTATGAAAGATAGCAAAGTACGTAGTATAAAAATAGAGCAAAAGTGGAGCGAACTAAAGCCAGCCTATCAACAACAAATCCAGCAAGTCATGAAACAAGCTTTAGTGGAGTTCAAGACGCCGGATTCGGTATCCCTATCCATCGATCATTCGAATCAGAAGAATAAGGGCGAAATCCAGATATACGTCAGATCTGGGGATCATATCATCATTATTCATAACGGCAAACTAACCCGACATACTCAAATTCTGACGAATACTAGCATCGACCCGGCTATACTTGAGAAGGTCCAAGGTATATTCAAGGGATGGAGTGGTGTCAAGCAGGGAGAGCTTCAGCGAAGTCAATCCTCGCTGACTCGCGAAGGAGACAAGGAGGTCTATAAGCTCGCCTTTGGCAGCGGTAACAACCCGGTATACATTGACATTAACAAAGCAACAGGAGTTATCCTGAAAGTCGATGCCCCTGAATTACAAGGTTCGCAGGAGGAATTTGTCCAATCGCTAAAAAAGCTCAATAGCATCAGCGAGGCCCAACTGCTAAAGCAAGCCATCAAGCAAGCACCTGCTTTACTTCAACTTGACTTGAACGGCTATACGGCGAAGAAGGACCCTAAGATGACAGGCATTGTCCACTTCACCAAGCCAGGAGCTCCGACAGTCTCTGGCCAGTACAATACGAATGGGGAGTTCTATATCATGGAACGTACGCAGTGACCTCCACTGGATAAAAACGAGAACACCCTATAGTGTGAGCTAAGGCCTAGCTTACACTGACAAGGCCCTCCTTAGAAATTCCTTATCCTAGAGTTCACTACGCAGGCTCATTTACTTCATAATACTGAACCTTATTCAAGAAACCGACGAATTATATATTATAGTGACGAATATAAGCGGAGGAGAAACACATTGAAGGAGCAGGAGCAATTCAGTATCTGGATTCGGAAGATCAAGGAGGGCGACCGGACAGCCTTTCGACATCTATATGAGACTACTGTTCATGATGTATATCGAACAGTAGTCTTTCTTACTACTCATCAGCAGGATATAGAAGACATTATGAATGAGATATACATCAAGGTGTGGGCTTCTATTGGTAATTATGATACGGACAGACCCTTTCGCCCCTGGCTTCACGGCTTGGTTATCCGGCAAGTCCAGGATTGGAGACGTAAGATGTGGCGAAAATTTCGAATCATAGAGAAACAAACACGGCTGGAGCTGACCCCGGAAGGGCCAAACACAGAACACGCTATTGTGTGCCAGGAGACAAGCCGTGAATTGCTTCAAGCTGTTCATTCCTTATCCTACAAGCTTCGCATTGTTATTTTGCTGCGATATTTCCATGATTATAGCCTCAACCAGATTGCTGAAGTACTAGACCTTCCGGTAGGAACTGTAAAATCTAGACACCATTCGGCACTGAAGCAGCTTCGAAGGCATTCCATTTGGTTAGAAACGGAAAGTGAGGAGAACGTGTATGTCCAAAAGCAATCATGAGTACCCGTCAAATTCTGCTCTCAGTTCCCTCAAAGAGCTGGAATGCCCACCGGAGCTGACTGAGAGGATCTGGCTCAACACACTGGCTCATGTGGATTCTACCGACATAACTCAACACCAAGCTGCAGAGGTCAGAAAAAAAGCTGGGTACAAACGCAATATATGGCGAGGCATGCTGGTGACAACTTCGGCTGCAGCCTCATTGCTGCTGATGTTGATTTTAGCAAGCTTATTTTCTCCATCTTTTGCACATGCGTTAAGCAAGCTCCCCGTAGTTGGAGGACTTCTTGCTGTGATGGATCATCTTGGTGTGCAGACCGCTGATGAGCAAGGACGGCTAACGGAGCCTGAGGTCAGTGATACACATGATGGCATCACCTTGCGAGTCCCGCAGGTTGCCTATGATGGTAGAGTGTTGATGTTCACCGTGATGCGTGAACCTCAATATGATGTGGATACTAGCAACCGTCAATCCTCAAGTGGAATATCTACTGCGGGTAATACGGATGTGGTCTCTAGTCTCCAAACGGATATTGAACACTATAGCTGGATGGTCAACGGGGAATCTCCAGACGCCCCTGGCCTGACAGCAAGCACGGGAGCCGATCCTAACGGTGTCTTATTCAAGACTCACAACTATACCAGGGCTCATCAATATAGCCAGAACATGCCGGAGGAATTCGAGCTTACAGTTCAGATCAGACTGAAAGGCGTAGACAAGCCTTACACGTTGAAATTTCCAGTTAAAAACAATATGGATCACTATGAACATACACTGAACATCGTCAAGGAGACATCCGAAGTCACGCTCACACTCCAGAAGATCACATTCACACCGCTTTCTACGAGCTACAACTTGATGCTACAGCATCATGCCCCTGAAAGCAGAGAGAAGTATCGACAGTTCATGCTAGACATCCAGGATGATCAAGGCAGACGGTTGGACTGGATTTCAGCATTTGGAGATTTCGAGGATGATAGGCATATGCAGGAATACTACCTATTATTATATGACCGATTCCAAGCTCCTCCAGCCTATATCGTGATCAAGCCATTTCTTACCGTCATGCAGGAGCCCTACACGAACAGTGGGCCCTTTGCAAGGGACGCCAATGGAGATATAAAGAAAATGTATTTGAAAGAGCTGGAGATGATCATTCCCATAGATTCAGATCAACTCCAAGGATTGTACGATAATAAAGAAGCCTCTGAATAAGAAAATTCCAAAAGGGGCTGTCTCATAAGTAGATTTTCAACAAAAGAAACAGCCCATATTTGTTCAAGAGGCAGTAAACAGACAACAAGGCCACGATTCTCCTGTTGTAGGAGTATCGCGGCCTTGCGTTTTTGGTCCACCGTGGCTTGCTTCAGCATATTTATGGGCAAGCGGAAGCCAACCGACCTCAAGCTTCACTTTTTCCATGTTCGTTTTCCGCTTAAACAGTGGAGAGGACGGACTGATTGTGGAAAAGCGGTAGCGGTCGCCTTGGTTTCCGGATTTTCACCGCTTAGGGGAATGAAAAAAATCTGGAGAGCACAGCGATTGAAACAACGGTCCGTTCGCGGAGCGTCCACTCAAGTGCACACGTTGATCTTACTCAAAAAAAGGAGGCGTCCCAGAAACCATTACATGGCTTTTGGGATAGCCCCTTTGACAGCTGCAAAGGTCTCTTCCTCCCTGACGACATCATGATGAAGCTGAGCAACCTGATCAGATCAGGAGCGGAGCGTGACTCCTTTACTTTTCGGCACAGCGCTCTTACGCTTCATGCTTATGGACCTCGACCAGAGTAGAGAAAAAGGTCGCTCCCTTCCCCATGTCGGCCAGTCGAGAGGAGGTCAGGTAATTAGCCCGTTGGCCAGCTTTCGTTCCCCACCAGAGTCCTTGACTGACGACTGTGCCTGGCAGCATGGCGTCCACTACTTTAGCACGCAGCTCATAGGTACCTCTGTCATTCCATACCCGAAGTAGGTCCCCGTCCACAATACGCCGAACTGCTGCATCCACAGGATGAAGCTGGAGCTGCGGCTCCTTCTCCAATTGCTGATGCTTGCCTACATTGCCGAAGCTCGAATTGAGGAAATTGTGGTTCGGTGGTGAAATGAACATGAGCGGATAACGCGTTGGCTGCTCTCGTTCCACTAGCTCCTCCGCCTGCTGCTTCAACCCACTTTGCTCCTGCTCTTGCTGCTGAGTCAGCTTCTCACCGTCGAAGCCCTCCACCAAAGGAATGTAGGTAGGCAAAGGAGGAAGGCCTGCAGCTTCCAAAGCTTGCGAATACAGCTCAATTTTGCCTGAAGGCGTGTTCAGACGATCTAAATATTCGGACTGCGCCGACATATCCAGCTTGACGAATCGCTGCTCCTGTAGCGCCTCCAGCGTCACTCCCTGCAAATACGGATTGTCCGGCTTGTTCAGCGCCCCCCGGATCATCTCCTCTGGGCTCTCCTCGAATGCCTCCGTATCAAATCCCATTGCCTTGCCCAGCAACGAGAACAGCTCAACATTCGTCTTACTCTCTCCCACTGGTGCAATGACTGGCTCCTGCAGTTGAATATAGTGATGCCAATAGGAAGCATATAGGTCTGTGCTTTCAAAGGAAGACGCTGCTGGCAGCACAATATCGGCATACTTGGCCGTATCTGTCATGAATAGCTCATGCACGACGGTGAACAGGTCCTCGCGCGCAAAGCCCTGTTGTACCCTTAGGGTATCTGGGGCTACGACCAGCGGATTACTGCAGTAGACGAACAAGGCGCGAATCGGGTGCTCCGTCTCAAGCAAGGCTTCCCCGATTCGATTCATATTAATTGCACGCGCGTCAGGATTCGGACGTAGCTCAGGACGCTCCAGTGCCACATCATTCATGGAATGGTAACCACCATTCCCCTTGAGTGCACCGCCCCCACGATTCAGCCATTGTCCCGTCAGTGCAGGCAGACAGGCAATAGTACGTACATTCATGCCCCCATTGTCATGATGCTGTGGACCATTTCCAATGTAAATGAAAGCGGCCTTGGAGGTACCATACAAATCTGCCAGGCGCATAATATCCTCAGTCGATACACCCGTAATACGGGCGACCCGTTCAGGTGTATAACTCCGAACATGCTCCCGTAGCTCCTCATGTCCTACGGTGTACTGTTCCATGAAATCCTGGTTCGTGTAGCCACGCTCGAACAGCAGGTGCATCAGACCGAGCGCCAAGGCCGTGTCTGTCCCCGGATAGAGTGGAATGAACCAGTCAGCCCATTGACCGGTACGATTGCGATGCACGTCGATGACTACGATCTTCGCACCTTTCTTCCTTGCCTTCTCGGCGAGAACCACCTGATGCATATTCGTACTGATCAGGTTGGCTCCCCAGATGATGATCAGCTCTGCTTGTTCGGTATCCTCTGGACTCACACCACCGTTGAAGCCCATTGTTGATTTCCAGCCAGCCGTGCCTGCCGAATTACAGATGGTCTGCTCCAATTGGCTGGCTCCCAGAGCGTTAAAGAATCGTCGATCCATTCCATCCACACTGAGCATGCCCATATTGCCATAGAAACTATATGGCAATATGGATTCGGACCCGTAATCGCGGGACAGCCCCTGGAAGCGGGTTGTGATCTCTGCTATAGCCTCATCCCAGCTAATGCGCTCGAATTGGCCACTGCCCTTAACGCCAACGCGCTTCATGGGATACTGTAGTCGCTCGGGGTGATAGACTCGCTCGGTCATATGCCGGACTTTATTACAAATGGCTCCCTTGGTGATCGGATGCTCAGGGTTGCCCGTTACCTTCACGATGCGTCCATTCTGCTTATGTAACAGCAAGCCACAGGTGTCAGGACAGTCCAGCGGACATACTGCCGGAAATATTCCATCTGTCTGCTCCTTCAAAGGCGTGAATGTCCCTTCGACCGCTTCGTTATCAACTGCATTACTCCCGAGTGCCGCTGTACGGTCTCCGTCCAAGTGCATATTCCGGGGCTCTGCATCCCCAACAATTTTGCTGCTCATCTCTGTGGCACTCCCTTCAGTCCTGTCCTACATCGAATTCCATTTTATCTATCATACTAAAAATTTGAAGTATCCACCAAAAATAAAAAATCCGACTGTTTCATTCATGAGTGTCTCTGGGTAATGAGAATCAAGGCAGCAAGAGGCGAGAGCACACTCCCTCTAATGCCATATCATGGACCACTCCCAAAAAAATTCGCCATGCCAAGTTTCGTTCCCCCGAACCTGGCATGGCGAATTTGTTGTTTGTAGAACATTTACTTTAGAAGGCTTGCTCTCAGCTATACAATTGATGCTGCTGTAAAAAGCGATTTGATGTGCTTCCGTACATCTAGCGGCTGTTATTGTTCACTTACTCTTTCCATCTATTGCTTCTATTCATGTACCTTGATACTGCTTCCATGCACCTTGATGTCACTTCCATGCAACTTAATTTTGCTCGCTATACTTGCTCGGCAGCCGCGGCGCCCTTCATCGGATGCTCTTCGACCGTAATTGCAGACGTGTGCGGTGTCTTTCGCAAGTACGCCATCCAATATGCCGCTGCTACGAATATGCTCCCTCCTGCTAAATTGCCAAGCCATACAGGGATGAAGTTCATAATATAGTCGCCCCAGGAATAATAGCCCTCGAAGATTGCTGCTGGAATCAGGAACATGTTAGCGACAACGTGCTGGAACCCAATCGCAACGAATGCCATTGTCGGGAACCAAATGCCCAGAATCTTGCCACTGATGGAATCCGTACTGTAAGACAGCCACACCGCAAGTGCTACCAACCAGTTACAGCCAATACCGGAGATGAAGGCTTGTAGGAAGCTATCGTGAATTTTGTGTCCGGCCATATCGACCAGCTTCTCCAGAAAGGCACCAGATCCTGTGAGGCCGAGCACATGCCCGAAGAAGTAAGCAACGAACAACGCTCCCACGAAATTACTGAGGGTAATGATGACAAGATTGCGCATCGCTTCACCTGTTGTAATTTTCCCCGCCATACGAGCCAGAGGCACTGCCATCATATTGCCTGTCAGCAGCTCTCCGCCCGCCAATAATACAAGCACCAGTCCGACTGGGAACACTGCTGCACCAATAAAGTTCGCAAAGCTACCCCAGGACGCAGGTGCACTCGCAATGACGCGAATATCGAGTAGGAAGCCAAGTGAAATGAACGCGCCTGCCAAAAATCCAAGAATAGCAGCTGTCTGCCAGGAATTGTGTGCCTTATGCATGCCGGTCTCTACGGTTTTGGCCGCGATCTGTGCCGGTTTATAGGTTGCCATAACTCTCTCTCCTTTTTAGCTTGCTTCTATAACTCCCAATTATTCATGTAATTCATTGTAAATGGTAAACAGGAGGGTTGTCGTGAAATAAATCACATGACATGAAAGTGAAGCATACGGCTTGATGCTTGAGAGCTGGAAACAGGCTGCCCTATAACTGAACAGCTCATCACTAGCATGTACAATACAAAAAAGCAGCCTCTATACGAAGCTGCTTCCATCCTGGCATTCAATCACGTTACTTGTTCACGTCCACACACTTAAACGTGAGTGAAGTGGCGCAAGCATATGATTAATTATATTCTTCTTTTTCGATTTGCTTCATGAACCAGCTGATACTTACTACGGATACAATAGCAATGACAATCATGAAAGTAATCCAGAACATTGCCATGGTAGGTCCCCCTTAACATGATTAATTACAAACCATTATACATCATAGTTAAGGGGTGAATTTTTGAAATTCATGACAAAGTAGTGAACAATATCATAGCCATCCACGCAGCGAATGTTATACAGTAATGGTTTCTCTAGCTTTTACAGCTGGTAAAGCCTGTAGCCCCGCTGTATTCAGGAAATTCCATGGTTTGTTATAGTGTGGCTGGAAGAAGAAGTCGATAAAGGCCAGCTGGTCTACGGTCATATGATTCTGAATGCATACGGACAAGGTATTGATGGACTGGGTCAAATCTACCTCCGACATCAGCTGGGCACCGACGATGCGGCGGCTAGCACGTTCGTATACAACCTTCAATAGCACTTTCTCTGCTGTCGGCATGAATTCCGGACGGTAGCTATCCTCAATCAAGACCGCTTCTACGTCTAGTCCCTCATCCACTGCAGCGGTCTCTGTCAGACCGGTACCTGCAATATTTTGCTCATATATTTTGATCCCGGAGGTGCCCTGTGTGCCCATATAAGGTATCGTAGGCTCCACCAGATTGCGCGCTACGAGTGTTCCCATACGTACTGCATTGGTTGCCAGTGGAATATAAGCATTCTTGCCTGTAGGGTTGTAATGAATAGCACAGCTATCACCTGCAGCGAACACATCTGGCTGGCTGCTCTGCATATATTTGTTGACGATAATTGCCCCGTTCGGAAGCATATCGACTTGGCCCTTCAGCAGATCTGTATTCGGACGGAAGCCAATGCACAAGATCACAAGGTCTGTCTCATACGCATCTTTGTCGGTGATAACCTTGCTTACTTTTCCTTGCTCACCTTCAAAACGCGTCACCGTCTGTCCGAGGGCCAGCTTGATTCCATGCTCCTCAAGGGAAGCCTCAATCCGATCTGTATAATCACTGTCCAGATACTTGTTGAGAATACGGTCCATACTGTCGATCAGTGTGACCTCTTTCCCGTTCATTTGGAATGCCTCTACAAGCTCAATCCCGATATACCCGGCTCCTACAACAGTAATGCGCTTGGCATCCTTGGCTTTCTCAATGATCGTATTGGAGTGATTGTAATTCTTCGATAACAGGATGTTATCGAGCTTGATGCCTTCCAGCTTCGGAATAATCGGCCACGAACCAGTTGTCACAATCAGTTTGTCATAGGTGTCCTCCAGCTCTTGACCTGTAGTCAGGTCACGCGCCTTCAGGCGTTTGCCTTGAGTATCCACCTCGGTTACCTCATGCAGCATCTTGGTTACGACTCCGAGCTCTGCGAGCTGCTGTGGCGACGAATAGAACAGCCCCTCAGGGTCCTTTACTACACCCCCTACATACAATGCAATTCCACACGATAGAAACGATATATTATCATTACGCTCATACACGGTAATTTGCGCGTCAGGGTATAGCTTTGCTGTGTTGACAATGGCTGCTGTGCCTGCGTGTGTACATCCGATAACTGCTACTTTCATGGTGGTTCCTCCTCGAAGTTGAATTCCTCTTGCATAGTCTGATTCGTTTGGCTTGGTTTATACAAATGCGCCATGTGATGATTTTCACTAATGATTGCGCGGTTGTGATTTAATTCACTTTATATTGGTATTATAGTGTGACTTTTTTCACATTGCAATAGATTTTCAGTTAGTTCATTGTTTGTTCACAATTTCACATTCTGTAGAACTGATAAAACTATGTTCCACAATTAGACCCAGCCTACGTGCAATTCGCTTAATATGGGCGATTTATCTCACAGTATGTGTGGCCAAGAATCATAACGTACAACAAAAAAACAAGCCTCAACCAAAATAGTGTCAGCTTGTCCAAGACATAGCACACTTCTGGTAAGGCTTGCTGATACACGCATGTTGCAAAGCTTACTGACTGTTGCTTATAGCAGTCCCTCGATCACAGATCTCATGGACTCAGGGGATTCCTTCGGCTCGAAGCGCGCAACAGGAGCACCACTGCGATCCACTACGAATTTGGTGAAATTCCACTGAATCTCACCCTCCGGTTGGTCCCCTGGCTGCTTTTGCTTCAAATATTGGAATAGCGGGGTGGTGTCCGGACCGTTCACTTCTACCTTCGCGAACACCGGGAAATTCACGCCGTAGTTCAATTTACAGAACTCTTCAGCTTGCTCACTCGTGCCCGGCTCCTGTCCACCAAATTGGTTGCAAGGAAATGCTAGTATAGTTAATCCTCTATCTTTGTATTCATCATATAGCTTCTGCAATTCACCGTACTGTGGAGTCAAGCCACATTCGCTGGCCGTATTGGCAATGATCAGAACCTTGCCTGCGTAGGTCTCCAGGGATTGCACCTGATTGGCAGGGGTTATTGCTTGAAATGAATGTACTGACATGTAGCTCATCCTCCTTATATGTTCAACTTTAGATCATATCTATCATACTCAATTTGGTTGGATAATCCAAATGTGTACTTGGGAGGCTGGCGATATGCCTATCCGGATTGGAGCATAATCTCCTGACGACGTTGTTCGCGCTGCGCCCGTGTTAGCTTGGGGCAAGAGTAGCAATACTCTCCTTCACCCGTCTTATAGTACTGGCAGCAAGAAGGCTTCATATACATCGTTGTCCCTGGATTATGCGGGTTATCCAACTCGACAAATCGAATACTGAAGGGGTTCCGTGTCCGTCCGAAGAGGGCTCCCTCCATTGTATGGGTTACATAGCCATAGTCTCGCTCCAGTCTGTCACGCTCCCCTTCCGTCTCTAGCATCGGTAAGACCTGATCTCGGAAATAGAGCAGCCCGAGTGGCATTTGTCCCCACAGCTGTCCGATGGGGGCGGATACCGCCTCAGCCAAATTCTCCAGAATGGGACGGATCGTATCCGAGAAGAAGGTGTTGAACTGCTCATCAGCCCAGCTATCACGTAGCTCCGGGTGCTCAGGGCCAGACTCCATATCATCTAGTGGCTGGAATTGCAGTGACGGATAACCGTCTGCATATTTCACATGAATGACGAGGTTGGATGGCGCCAGGTTGACCGTTCGATTCATGACCGACACCATATAATGCTGTGCCATCACCAGACCTCGCATATAACCGGCACAGTATACCCCTGCTGTCACAATATCATCGCAATCCATATGATCGAGGAACCGGTTAGCCAATAGCAGTGCCGCACCGGGATTGCTCAGATCTGAAGCTGGAACAGAGTAGACTGCCTGCTCCGGATGGGTAAATGTAATCTGGCCATAACGCGCGAGGAGCTCATAGTCCATCGGCTTCATTGTTGTATCGCCTTCTTTCTGCAGACGGCTGTCCATGCCGCCTGTCATTCAGACATCTAAGGTATCTGATCAAACATAACTCCACAACATCATAGTCTGCCGCTACATGTCTAAGCACATGCCTGTTATTCTACACAACCACGTACCTTCTTATCTCGCTCGCTACTGCAATCATCTTGTCTTGCTTTGCAGTGGTTGCACTGTAACTACAGCAGGCTAACAACGCATCAACGCACATTACAGACTTATCGCCCAGCAGCTACGCGAATCAGATGCTCTACTTGTTCTGCCGGAGCAGCTGCAGAATCAGAGGCTGTATTTACTGGTGTATGATGACCTGCCAGAGCATACGGGAGACACAGCGGTACGCCAGAACGCGGATCCGTCACAATGTCTGCCTCAATGCCGAATACATCCCGTAATACTTCACAAGTCATTACATCAGCAGGAGAACCGACAGCCTGTGCCTTACCTTTCTTAATAGCTATCATGTGGTTCGCATAACGAGCTGCATGATTCAGATCATGTACGACCATGACAATAGTCCGTTTCGCATCCGTATTCAAGTGCTCCAGCAGTTGCAGCACCTCTAGTTGGTGAGCCATATCGAGGAAGGTTGTAGGCTCATCCAGGAACAATATATCCGTCTCTTGGGCAAGCGCCATGGCAATCCATGCACGTTGACGTTGACCACCTGACAATTGGTCGATCGGGCGATCGTGGAATTCCGTCATCCCCGTCACCTCAACAGCCCACTCCACAATCTTACGGTCCTCCGCCTTCAGAGAACCAAAGCCCTTCTGGTACGGAAAGCGTCCATAGGATACCAGTTCAGTCACTGTAAGTCCTTCAGGTGCAGTCGGATTCTGCGGCAGAATGGCTAGTTGCTTGGCTACCTCCCGAGTTGACTGTTTATGGATGGATTTGCCGTCGAGCAGGACCGTTCCTCCCTTGGGCTGCATAATCCGGGCCATGGTCTTGAGAATAGTAGACTTGCCTGAGCCGTTTGCGCCGACCAATGCCGTAATTTTTCCTTGTGGAATTTCAATATTCAGATCCTCTACAATAAGACGCTCCTCATAGGCAATATTCAGACCGACAGTATTCAAACGGAACATGCTCATCATCCCTCTCAATTATGTGTACTATGCGAATCGTTATATGGACTGCTTGGACTGTTATCTAAGCTTCATTTCTACTAATAGCTAACTAGCCACGTGATCTTGCCAGCAAGTACAGGAAGTATGGTGCACCAATCACGGCTACCACAATACCTGTAGGTATTCCTGACGGTTGAATGACGGTTCGTGCAATGCTGTCCCCTACCAGCATGATTAACGCGCCCACAAGCGCGGATACGGGGATGAAATACAAGTGCCGTGGCCCGACAAGTCTACGTGCCACATGCGGTCCGATCAGACCAAGGAAGCTAATCCCTCCGCTCACCGAGACACAGGAGGCACTCAAAGCCACAGCGGCGATCAGCAGCACCAGACGTTCACGATTCAGACGGCTGCCAAGACCCACTGCAGTCTGATCTCCAAGCATGAATACATCCATCTGTCTGGCCTTCGTCAGCACAAACGGAATCAGAATCAATATCCATGGCAGCAGAGCGGCCACAAAGGTCCAATTTGTCCCCCATATACTGCCTGCCAGCCAGTTCGCTACAAAGTCATACTGTCTCTCGTCCAGTCTGATGACCAGCACCAGCATCGCAGCCTGAATGCCAGCCGCCATAGCAATACCAGCAAGCAGCAGTCTGGTCGTAGACAGACCCTTATGTCGGCGGTAGGCCAGCAAATATATAGACAATGCAGCTACCATCGAACCGACTATAGCGATGAACGGTAGCCGGAACGGCGAAGCGCCTGTACCCAGCGGATTCAAGGTGATGAATAGCGTCACCGCCAGACCAGCACCCGAGTTAATCCCGAGAATTCCCGGATCAGCAAGTCCATTGCGCGATACCCCCTGCAGGACAGCGCCCGCCACCGCTAAGCCGGCTCCGATCAATAAGCAGATGACAATGCGCGGCAGCCGGAATTCAAACAAAATGAGCGACTCCTTGCTGCTGCCCATACCGAACAACGTCCTCATGACCTGCAGCGGAGACAGCGCCGTGTAGCCGGTGTTCATGCTAATGACAAATACAATCACAATTAATATAAATAACAGCCCAGATACCTTGAGCAGCCTGGATTGACGACTGGAGCTCCACAGATTGGGTTCCATGCTAATCCCTCACCTCTTTTCGAATAAGATAGAGGAAGTAAGGGACACCAATTAGCGCAAGCATTGCTGCTGCAGGTGTCTCGTGATTGGGATGTACCAGACGTGCCGCAATGTCCGCCGCGACCATGAGCAGGGCTCCCAATACCGCAGAGCAGGGAATAATCCAGCGATAATCCTTACCGACCAGGAATCTGGCGATATGAGGAATGACCAGGCCAATAAAGCCTACGGCTCCGGCAATAGCTACAGATACACCAGCAAGCATCATGACCACAAGACATGCCAGCAGTTTGACAACACCTGTGCGCATACCCAGTCCAGACGCTACATCATCCCCCAGACTGAGCACCGTGATGGATCGAGATAAAAGCAAGGCCCCGACTAAGCCTAGCGCGATCCAGGGAAAGGTGTACATCAGCTGCTCCCAGCGTGTACCCGCTACACCCCCAGCGATCCAGAAATCAATATTCTGAGCGACTTTATTGATCAGTGCGATTCCCTGACTGAGACTATACAGGAGCACTGATATGGCAGAACCAGCCAATGCCATGCGTACAGGCGTGAGCCCACCCCTGGACAACTGTGAGATCCCAAAGACAAGGAATACCCCCAGGCCTGCTCCCAAAAAGGACATCAGCATCAATCCGTTAAATGTCAAAAACGGTAAAAAAGCAAATGAAATGGCCAATGCAAACCCTGCACCCGCATTAATACCGAGCAGACTTGGATCTGCCAGCGGATTACGCGTCATCCCTTGCATAATGGCTCCCGAGGCTGCGAAGGCAGCTCCTACCATCATGGCCGCAATCACACGGGGCAGACGTAAATCCCATACGATCTGGTGATCGGTGAGATCGGGATTAAAGGAGGTCAGGGCTTGAGCCACAATGGACAATGGGATCTTCCTGGCACCTACCGCAATCCCCACTGCCATCATCAGGACCAATGCTGCTATTCCAAGGGAAATGACAGCAATCGCAGTCCCTGGACGGGACCATATTCGGTTTTGCAGCTCTTCCTGCTTCATTGTGGTGCGATTCATGCTTAAGCCTCTTTCATTCCCATATCTTGATAATGGTTTCATGTAATCTTCATCTTCACTCTATTAAAGATACTGATAATCATTATCAAGTGTCAATAGCCACGGGCATTTTTTTGCATCCATTCTAGAGCTTCCCCGCTTTTTGCTAACCAGAAGCTTCCAGAGCATTCAAGCTTAAGCATATTTGGTCAAAACAATAGTATGCCTGTGTTCATCTGTTTTCTTATCCATACAAAAGAAGCCTCCTGCTCAAGGCAGAAGGCTCTATTGGATAAAGTACTCATTTTACGATAGCAGAGCATGTGGCAACTGAAATGAGATGTGATGTAGCCGCTGAGATTGCCTCAATGCTTCACAACCTTGTTACTCCGATCAACATCATAGCCAGGTACCTTCTCTTCATATAAATGGGAGCGCTCCTGGAACCAGCGATAAAGATGCGTCACAACGACCTTCAACACAGCGTAGCCAGGTACCGCGAGAATGATCCCCACGACCCCGAACAGATTGCCCGCGGTCAGTATGACGAAGATAATCGTAATCGGATGCACACTAAGAGACTTACCCATAATTTGCGGCGAGATGAACTTCCCTTCGATCAGTTGGACCACCGTCCAGACCACAATCATCTTCAACAGCATGATTGGAGAGGTTACCATCGCTACAATCAGCGCCGGAGTAATCGCAATCGCAGGTCCGAGGTAAGGAACGATACTGGTGAAGGCCGCAATCGCCGCAAGCGTAAGAGAGTAATCCAAGCCAATGATCAGATAACCGATATAGAGCAGCACACCAATACAGAAGCTCACGATAATCTGACCACGAATGTAGGAGCTCACTTGGTGATTCATCTCTGTCATAATCCGGTGCGAGGACTCACGCAGAGCTGTCGGTATTAATTTCAGAATATATGCGGGCAGCTTCCTACGGTCCTTGAGAAGATAGAACAGGATGAAGGGAACCGTAATAACGGCAATCAGCGTCTCGGTCACAGCACCCAGGAAGGTACCAACCCCTGTCCAGGCGCCGTTCACGATATCCGTAATGCGCGTTGTGGCTTGCCTCATCAGCTCCTCAGGTCGAATGTTGATCGCACTCTGGAACTGAGCCATGAAGTCACTGCCGATCAGTGCCTCGAACTGTAGCTGCACCTGCTCCATGTAGGTAGGAACATTCGTAACGAGCATTGTCACTTGATCACGGATGACTGGAATGACCGAAGTAATGATGATCGTGATAATCCCCGCCACTGCCAGGTACAGAATAATAATGGAGTAGGCACGCTTCACCTTGAAGCGCTCCAGAATGTCCACAATCGGGTTCAACAGGTAGAATGCAACCCCTGTCAGGATCAGTGGCAGCAGTACTGTTTTGAGAAACACGACAAATGGATCGAACACAAATGAGATACGTGTGAAAATGAGAATGTTCAGCCCGATTAGCAAGGTAACCAGCAAGAACAAGACAAACTTGTTGTTCAGAAAGAATCGCTTGAATCTGTCTCTCCAGTCCAGGTTATTCTCCATACATTCCTACCTCTCCGTATACAATTCTCTCTGGTGCACTTGTTCTTCGAATGCGCTTGACCCTGCAGGGTCGTCCTTGTCTATCTTCCTCTTCCGCCCCGACGTCCTCCTGCTTGACCACCACGTCCGCGAGAGGTGCTACCCTGGCCACCTTGACTGCCTCGGTTGCCCTGACTGCTCTGACCACCACGACTGTCCCGGCTTACTCTACCTTGCCCCGGACGCTCACTCTGCCCGGATTCTGTACGTCTCGCGCGCTCAGAGCTACGCACATCTTGCTTGCCACGACCTTGACTGCGGCCTTGACCTTGGCCTTGACCATCACCTTGACTGCGACCTTGACCCTGAGCTTGACCTCGTCCTTGGCTTGGGCTTGAGCCCCGACGTGAATCCCTCTCCCGATGAGAGGAGGATGACGTGCGGCCTCGGCTATCGCGGCTTCCTTGTCCTCGACCTGAGCTATTACGCCCTCCTTGTCTACGACTCGGACCTGAGCCATCACGGCGCGATTCACGGCTGCTAACTTGTCCGAAGGACTCCGAATCTGATTCAGACTCCTTGCGGCTTGATCCAGACCATTCCGCCCTCGAGAACTCTAGTCCCGCTGTCTTCTGAATGATCCGCAGTGTCTGCATATCTCCCGGAGCTGCGAAAGTGACAGCTACCCCTTTGCCACCAGCACGTCCAGTGCGACCGATCCGGTGAATATAGCTCTCGGCATCCTGTGGCATATCATAATTGAACACATGAGTGACGCCTTCCACATCCAGACCCCGAGCAGCGACATCGGTAGCGACCAGCAGCTCCAGCTTCGCTTCACGGAACGCCTTCATGACCTGCTCCCGCTTATTCTGCGATAGATCCCCATGCAGCTCACCACTCTTATAGCCCATGGCTTGCAGCTCTTCATTCAGCTTGGCTGCCCGCCGCTTCGTGCGGCAGAAGATCACAGCCAGATAAGGACGATGGGCATTGATCATGTCCACGAGTGCCTTTTGCCGAGTACGGTCCGTGCACTCCACCACCAGCTGACGAATCTGCCGCACAGGCACCGGTGATGCAGCTTCGACTTTTACATCTACAGGGGTGTTCATATATGCTCTTGCAAGCTTGCGCACCGCAGATGGCATTGTCGCCGAGAACAACATGGTCTGTCTTTGCCTAGGAGTCGCCTGTATAATGGTCTCGACCTCATTCAGGAAGCCCATATGAAGCATTTGATCGGCTTCGTCCAGCACCAGCATCTTCAGGCCACCCAGCTTCAATGATTCTCTCCGCATATGATCCAGCAGACGCCCAGGTGTACCAATGACCAGTTGCGCACCGCCTTCGAGCTTACGCAGCTGTCGCTCCACATCCTGTCCTCCGTAGACTGCCAGTAAGGAGATACCCTCAGTCGTAGCAGCCAGGCGCTTGGCCTCCTCTGTAATCTGCAAGGCAAGCTCACGCGTAGGTGCAATAATAAGTGCTTGTGGATAACGCTTGCTCCGCTCGATCTGCTCAAAAATGGGCAGCAGGAAGGCGAGCGTCTTCCCTGTTCCGGTATGTGCTTCTGCAATGACGTCTTTCCCGGCCATTAGCTGGGGAATAGATTGACGCTGTACTGGCGTTGGCGCCGCAATGCCTTGCTCCTTCAGAGCATCTACCCAATGAGACTGTATACCTAATGAAGCAAAATTATTACTCAAACTCAACCACTTCCCTAATCTAGTATAGATATATCATGAACCGTTCATATCAAGTTGATCCCAGTATACGCGATGTTGATCACTGTTTCCAACTTAAGGCTGCATTAGCACTGCATTAGCGCGTTACTAGTGGCCAGATAGAGAGCGGAGATCCATCCGACTCAGAAGATTCCGACTCTCCTCATTTAAGCCCGTAAGCTCCACTTTACGGCCTGTCTCTTCATACTTATTCAGCACCTTGCCAATGGCTGTAACAGCGGAGTGGTCCCAGATGTGAGAGCGCGTGAAATTAATCTCAATCTGTGCAGGGTCCTGTGCCGGGCTAAAATGCTCTAGAAAATGCGAAGCCGATCCGAAGAACATCGGGCCAGACACCTCATATACCTTTAGCTCCTCATCGCTACGTGTGTGTACCTTGATCTTGGCCATACTCCAGCCGAAGTTCAGGGCACTGAGCAGCACACCCACCATGACACCTTTGGACAGATCATGTGTATAGACGACGATGGCTACAGTGATGACCATAATCAACGCCTCTGCACGCGGTACCCGGTGAATCGTCGTAATGGATTTCCAATTAAAGGTCCCTATACACACCATGAACATCACGCCCACCAAGGCCCCCATTGGAATCTGCTTCACCACACTGCCTAATGCAAGCAACAGGAAGGCCAGGAACACCCCCGCCGTCAGTGTAGACAGTCTCCCGCGAGCACCCGACTTCACGTTAATAACAGACTGCCCGATCATGGCACAGCCAGCCATCCCGCCGAAAAAGCCTGTAACCACATTCGCGATCCCCTGCCCGCGCACCTCACGGTTCTTGCTACTGCGGGTATCCGTCATTTCATCGACAATCGTAGCGGTAAGCAAGGATTCAAGCAATCCGACTAGAGCCATTGTAAAGGCATATGGAGCAATGATACTCAAAGTCTGCATTGTCCACTCGATCTGTGGAAGGTGGAACATAGGCAAGGTGTTCGTGAGAGCTCCCATGTCACCAACACGCTTGATATCGAGATTCAGCAGTGCGGTTAGAATGGTCATGACAATGATTGCCACTAACGGAGCCGGGACGGCCTTAACGAAGCGTGGCAGAATGTATATAATCGCCAGCGTACCCGCAACCATCGCATACATCACCCAGCCTGCCCCCTGGAAATGAACCAGCTGCGCCATGAAGATCAGTATCGCAAGCGCGTTCACAAAGCCGGTAATGACCGATTGTGGCACAAAGGTAATAAAGCGTCCAACCTTGAATAGGCCCAGTACAAACTGGATCATTCCGGTCAGAATCGTGGTCGCGAACAAATACTCCACCCCGTGATCCTTCACCAGACCGACCATCAGGACGGCCATGGCGCCTGTAGCCGCCGAAATCATGGCTGGTCGACCTCCAGCAATGGAGATAACGATAGCGATCGAGATCGAGGCATATAGACCGACCATCGGGTCCACACCTGCAATGATGGAGAAAGCAATAGCCTCAGGAATAAGCGCAAGAGCGACAGTCATCCCTGCCAATATGTCGGCCCGGATATTACCGAGCCATTGTTGTCTGAGATTCATAGATTCTTAAGTTACCCTCCTTGAATATAGCTGAACCGGATGGCTGGATTGCCCTCTGCAATTCGATGCAGGTATGCCGTGCTGCAATCCTATCCGATCTTCATTTTTTGAAGGCCCCTCTCAGACCTTCTACCCGTTATGTTCAGTCCACCATTATAACTTAACTTATGTATATTTATGAGTTATCCATCGAACCAAATCCCTACTTTCCTCCTGAATACTCTATTAATCACTAAAATTCTAACTATTTCAAGCATCGCATAAATCATCTCTTCGTGCTGTATCGCTCTATTATTCGTGCTGCTGTATCCCTCTATTAAATGAAAACTCTCTACATCGCTTCATCTATACAGGTATGAACTTAAACTATACAGAGCCAAGGTCCATGCTACAAAAAAATCAGACAAACCCTGAGCCACAGCGTGGTCAGAATCTGCCTGATTTGAATATCGAATACAGAAGAAATACGAACATCAGCAGGGCTACTATGAAGCCCACCTCAATAGCCGGAACATTCCATAAGACCGTCGTCTGATGCGTCAGGGACGAACCGATGATTAGCCCCACCATAATAATGCTAAAGGCCAGCAGTACGATACTGAACGATAGCCGATTGCTAATCTGATCCAGCCGTCGCAGCAGCTGCTCCAGCTCAGGTACCGTGACCTCCAGCTTGAGCTTGCCCTTACTCATCGTAGTGACCAGCTGTCTGGCATGACCCGGTAGCTGAGTTAGTGCTTCAGCCAGCTCAAGGACCCCGCCCAATACCTTATCCCCGATATTACGAGTGCTATAGCGCTCCTTCAAGAGTCTGCGTCCGAATGGCTCTGCCATGTCCAGAATACTGAGACTTGGATCGAGATTGGAAATGACGCCTTCCATCGTCAGCAACGCCTTGCCGAGCATTAGCACATCGGAGGGGATACCGATCCGGTGCCTGCGTGCAGCGCTGAACAGATCATCCACCGCCTGTCCAAGCCGAATCTGGGCGAACGGAACATCACCATATTCCTCCCGCAGCAGATTGAGATCCCGGCGCAGCCCTCGGATGTCTGCATCCTCATCAATCAGACCAAGCTTTTCGATTGCCCGAATCATGGCATCCGTATTTTTGCGCATCAAGGCGATAATCAAGGCAGCGAGCTGACTCTTCATCTCCTCACTTAGCCGACCCACCATGCCAAAATCCATATAGGCCAGCTTCCCCGATTCCATCACCATCAGATTCCCTGGATGAGGATCGGCATGGAAGATGCCATCCATGAAGATCTGCTGGAACATGCTGTTGACCAGCTTACGCGCGATCTCGGGAAGATCATGGCCCTGACGAACCAACTCTTCACGATCGCTGAGCTTAATCCCCTCCACATATTCCATGGTGAGGATGCGCGAGGCTGTGAACTCCCAGAATACTTTGGGAATATGGACATCCGGGTCCTCTGGAAAATGCATCGCGATCTTCTCATTATTTCGCGCTTCATGACTATAATCCAGCTCATGAATGAGCGATTTACCCAGCTCCTCCACCATCTGTGGCAGCTGGTACTGCTCGACCCATACCCAGCGCTTGGCAGCCAGTCCCACGAAATCTCGCAGGATATCCAAGTCTCGGCGGATGATTCGATCCACACCTGGACGCTGAATTTTGATAGCTACCTCTTCGCCACTGTGGAGCCTCGCCAAATGCACCTGTCCAATAGAAGCAGCTGCCAGTGGTGTATCCTCGAACCAGGACACCATGTCATGCAGTGGCATATTCAACTCCTGCTCCAGAATTCCCTTCGCTGTCTCGTGAGAGAACGGGGGCACCTGATCCTGTAGCTTGGTCAATTCCTGAACGATGGAAGCCGGAATAAGATCAGCGCGAGTACTCGCCAGCTGCCCCAGCTTGATGAAAGCCGGGCCCAGGTCCTCCAGCAGTAGCCGAATCCGCTCACCTAGCGTCTTCGTCGTAGGTTCTTCCCGAGTCAGCCATTTGCGCGGCAATGTCAGAATGTGCACCAGTCCTAATTCCTCAACCATATAACCAAAGCCATGACGCACCAGCGCCATGGCGATCTCACGATAACGACCAGCATGCCTTACGCGAACAGCCATGTTACTCCGACCGTTTCTCTTCCGCCACCGGTACCTCTGGTGCCACAGCTGCTTCCGCAGTAGTCAGCGGCTGCCCCTGCTTCAGCTCAGCAATCTGACTCTCCAGCACTGCTATACGCTGCTCCAGAGCACGAATATCCTTCTGAGACGGGACATCCAGCTCCTCCAGCCCACGGGCAATCTGCTCTCGAACCAGTGTCTTGACATGGCCCAGGTCCTCTTCTCCACGGCTCATTAACCTCTCAATCAAGGCCTTGGATTCCGTCGGAGCCAATTCCCCACGCTTGACCAGATCATCCACAATACGTTCTACCTTCTCCTTGCTAACCACTGTGAGGCCCCAACCCAACGAAATTGCTCTCTTCAACAAGTCGCTCATGATTATTCCTCCCTGTGCTGTTAGACCGGCAGCCATACATGCTTCATCCGGATGGGAATATTATACCGTGATTTCCTCCAAATCCAAAAACGGCAATAACCGAACCCGGCTTCGTTATCCTGGCAGACGACCTGCCCACTTGGCAGCCTGCAGCAGCAGTTGGCGATAGGGTTCATGCTGGAAGGATGGCTGATGGTGCCCCGGCATCATGTATACCACCCGACCAAGCCCGTAGGATTGTGCCCATGCCGCAGGCCATGACTCTCCGTCATGCACGTATTCCAGCAGGACTGTCTTGGGGGTAAAGGGGTCGAATTCGAAGCGATACGGCTCCTCCTCCATCTCAAAATCCGCAATCCCCTCCATAATCGGATGCTCAGGTGAGGCCACCTTGAAGTCCAGCTTCGCATAAGCAGGGTGACGCTTGAAGCGAGCCCCGATCAGCTGGGCAATCTCATAATTTTGCCCCAGGGTAATGCCATTATGAATAACAAGCAATCCACCGCCACCACTCACATAGGAAGCCAGACCGGAGGTCTGTTGGGGTGACAGGGCATCTTTTCGATTATCCGTATAAGCAATACACAGATCGAAGGCCGCTATATTCTCCTTCAACAGCATTTTACGATTCTCACTGCATTGTACAGTCAGCAACGACTGTAAAATAGAGCTAAGCTCCTCATCAATCCCCTGCAACGGATGAAATTCGGGATATGTATAATCACCTATTAGAAGTGCCTTACGTTTGCTCATGAGTGTCTCCCTTCATGAAAGCTTATCTTTTCGGTTATACTCTGCTTAAGTTGTATCCTGATCTTGAATTCCTTCGGGTCACTACACAGTACAGTTCCACACCCGAATTGAGAACTCCTTTTTTGGAAGACAGGATTAAATAAGTTTAATATTCAGTCACATTACACAAATGTTGTTAACCATTTCATAATGAAGTGAATGGAGAAGGGACTCAATCGGCTCCTATCAAAATGATACCCAAAAAAGAAATATGCTTATCATATAGCATAAAAAAGTTGCTTTATTATGAAATGATCTGTTTATAAAATTTAAAAAAAGATTAATAAAGGACATACTGACATTTATATTCATATTTTATATAATAATTACACGTGCAATATTGAAATTCAAAACCAAATAAAGCGTTTTACTGTGTTATACTCTTAGAGCATCAGGCAATATGTATTTTGCATAAATCGTTTTAGGAGCTATTCCACGATGGAATGAGTAGGCTGTATGTCGTTCAATTCTGGTTCAATACTGTGTATGTTGTTGCCTGATCTATGCAAAATACTGAAATTAAAAATTGGAGGTTACCACATGAAGAGGACTGGAATGACCCGGCCCTTGGATAGCCTGGGGCGAATTGTACTTCCCAAAGAAATGCGTATGACGATGGAGATCGAGATTGGTGACCCGCTGGAATTCTTCATCGAAGACAAGACACTAATGCTGCGTAAGTACAAGTCCACGAACTGCACCTTTTGCGGATCATTGGACACCAACACCTATTACAAGGACCAATTTATCTGCAACGACTGTGCTGCAGAGCTCAAGGTAGCTAAGCATCAGCCCGTACCCATTCCTGGTCCCGTTGCTGTCCCCTCTCCAACTGCTGCACCGGTCAAGAAATCCTACCGGCGTACAGACGACATCCTCGCCAAGATGAAGCAGCTTATGCAAGAACACCCTCATTCATCGCAAAAGCAACTGGCCTCCATGCTCGGCATTAGTCAAGGAAGAGTTTCGCAGCTAAAAAAACTCATGTAACTAAATCCTGCTGTAATGGCCGTTTGAATGAAAAAATACAATACAGGAACACAAATAGCGGAGGCTGATCCCTTATGGACAGGCCTCCGCTACTATTTTTGGGGCACGCGCGGTGTAATGATTGCGCCCACGACGTCTTGCTGTCGTATCGGCACGCCCCATAGGATGGTGCCTTCACCGAGCATCGCGTACCTTAATCAAATCCAATATAAGTGTAGGGCCGCTACAAGTGAAGAGTCTTGTTAGAGGATAAGGCTGTAGCATCTACTGATTAGCCGCTGCAAAGGCCGCACATGCTTCAACCCACCTTTCTGCTGCAGGAGGATGGGAGGCCAAATGAATATGCGTGTAGCCAGCCATCAGTCGGCCCGAAGCGTAGCCTTCCCGGGTGCTGCCTCGCAGTCCCTTGGTCTCATAGGCAAAAGAGTATGTCTCCTCCTCGAAGCTCATGACCGAGTAGTGGAACTCATGCCCCCTTAGCGTCTCTCCAGCCTTGAGCAGCAAGCAATCCTGGAGCGCCTTTGCTTCACGGTAGCCAAGTGCTGCGCGTCGTTCCTGCATGCGCACATCGGCTGGAATCAGCCCCGCCATAGTATGCTGTTGACCACTGCGGTCCGTCAGAGTTCGAGCCAGCACCATGTAGCCTCCACACTCAGCGAATATCGGCATATCCTGCTCAGCCGCACGGCGCAGATCCTCCAGAAAGGTATGATTGGCGGCAATAGCCGCTGCGAATTCCTCCGGGAAGCCACCGCCGAGATATACGCCGCTTGCCGCTTCTGGAATACGCTCACCTGCAAGTGGACTGAAGTAAGCGATGGCTGCTCCGGCCGCCTGCAGCAGCTCCAGATTGTCCTCATAGTAGAAGTTGAATGCCGCATCGCGAGCCACCGCAATGACAGGCCGCTCAGAGCCCGAAGCGAGAACTGTACTCTCTGCTCCTAGGTTCCGTGGAAGGAGACTGCCCCTATGTATGGACGAATCCGTGCTGACCTTCTGCCCTGTGTCTGGTGTGTGATTGGGCGTATGCTCTACCGAGCCCTCCTGGTCTTCCTGTGCGCTCCAGGGCGGGATATCCTCAACAGGCATGCCGTCAGCATGGGACAGCTGCTGCTGTTGAGGCTCCAGCGGGGAAGCCGCGCAGGCCAGCGCGAATATTTTATCCAGATCCGCGCCCTCTGCGACTCTGGCTGCCATCTGCTGGAACAGTGGCTCCAGTTCCCCGCGTTCTACAGCTGGTACCAGCCCCAGATGCCGCTCGGGTACATGAAGCTGTTCATCACGCGGGAGCCAGCCCAGTACAGGCACACCGCACATTTGCTCGATCGCCGTCTTCACCATCTTGTAGTGCCCGGCGCTGCCACAGCGATTGACGATGACACCTGCAATCCGAAGCCCCGGCTCCAGCTGCTGGAAGCCCAGTACGATAGCTGCTGCGCTGCGTGCCATACTGCGTACATCCACGACCAGCAGGACAGGCGTGTCCGTCAGCATGGCGATCTCCGCCGTAGAGCCTGTGTTGGAGCTCGGGTCTTTGCCGTCATAGAGGCCCATAACGCCTTCAATGATGGACAGATCTGATCCTTCGGATACGCGACAGAAGGTATTGTGAACGTCAGCCGAAGAGGTCATCCAGCTATCCAGATTGCGGGAGGGCCTGCCTGTAACAGCCGTATGATAGGTAGGGTCGATGTAGTCCGGCCCGCACTTGAAGCCCTGTACCTGCAAGCCCCGGTCTGCAAATGCCCTCATCAGCCCCAGTGTGATCGTCGTCTTTCCTGCTCCGCTGCCAGTTCCCGCGATGACCAGTCGTGGCCGCTTCAAGCTGCCTGATGCATGCATCATGTGCGCTCCTCCGGCTGGTTGTTGGTTGCGCTATTCAGACCATCCGCAAAAGGAATGCGCGCAATTGACAGCGTCAGATTTCCGCTCTTCTTCTTCTCCAGCAGCCAGCCATCTGCCCCGGAGGACAGTAGACAAGCCGGCTCGCAGACGCCATAAGCTCCAGTGTACTTATAGACTGTCTCCGAAGGATGAGGCAATGTCACTGTATTCAGCTCGGCAGGCGTGTAGACTGTCAGCTCCCAGCCGTACTTGGCGCATAGGGCCAGCAGCCCCTCCTCATCCTTCTTCAGATCAATGGTTGCCAGATTGCGGACACTATTTATGGATAGCTTCAGCTCTTGCAGTGTCTCCAGCAGCGCCCCTTCCAGCTCCTCCATTGGTGTTCCCCGGTTACAGCCGATGCCGACGACAAGGCTCTTGGGACGATACAGCACTCCGTTGCTCATATAACGCGCTTGCTCCGTCTCATCCAACAGTCGATCTGTGATGACCAATGCTGCTGAGAAGGAGGCCGAAGACGCCTCGGCTGTGCTGCTGTAGATCTGGATATGCGAAGGTAGTGGCTTATCATATCGCCACCAATTCTTCTCTCCTGTCTCCTGGATTAATGCCACAGGCTCCTCATTCACGACGGCGGCGCTTACTGGCGTGGCTTTATCGAAGCTATCAATCGTCCAGCCCAGCTCCCTCCCGAAGAGATCGACCGGAATGGTGCCCTGTACATCCGAAGCCGTCGTAATGACCGGACGAGCACCCAGCACTGCAGCCACCTGACGCGTCAGCTCATTGGCACCGCCCAGATGGCCAGAGAGCACGCTGATGACATGCTCACCGCGGTCATCAATCACGATGACGCCAGGATCGACCTTTTTATCGACCAGCAGCGGAGCAATCATCCGTACGACGGCGCCAAGCGAGATACACAGAATAATGCCGTTGTATTGCTTGAACAGGTCACCCAGAATGAGGCGGACAGAGCCCTCGAACATCTGAATGCCGAGCTCCTCCTCGTCTCCGCGCGCGAATTTGGCCATGTAGTATACATCTGTTCCTGGAAAACGCGCACCCAGATCGCGCATCATCTCCACACCGTGCTTCGTAATGGCAACAGCGGCAAAAGGGTTACTCACCAGGCTTCACTCCCTTGCGATAGCCGTGCGTGAAGGATCGATCATACAGCTTGGAGCGATGCGCATCCTTGTCCGTCAGGCCTGGATCAAGCGCCCAGCCTGCCAGAATCATAGCGTGCATGGTAATTCCGGCAGCTCGCAGATCCGCGGGAAGCTGCGCCAGCGTCGTACGTACGATCTTCTGATCAGGCCACGTCGCCCGCTGCACGACAGCCACTGGAGTATCCTCACTCCAGCCGGCAGCCAAGAATTCGGCAACGACCTTCTTCGCCAGTGTAGCGCTAAGGAATAAGGCCACCGTACAATGGTGAGCTGCCAGGTCACGCAATCGTTCCCGCTCAGGAACTGGCGTCCGTCCTTCAGCACGGGTCAGAATGACGGTCTGCGTCAGATCAGGTACTGTTAATTCAGCTCCCAATACCGCTGCTGAAGCGAATACAGAGCTCACACCCGGGATAATTTCATAGGTAACCCCGGCTTGCTTGAGCAGCACCATTTGCTCCAGAATCGCGCCATACATTGCAGGATCACCTGTGTGCACTCTCGCTACACTGCGCCCAGCCTGTACAGCCTTCACCATGAGCTCTACCTGCTGCTCCAGATCCATACCAGAGCTATGCAATACCTCAGCTTCCGGCTTTGCCTTGGCAATCAATTCATCATTCACAAGAGAATCGGTGTAGAGCACAAGATCGGCCTGAGACAGAATCCGCATGCCTTTGACGGTAATCAGCTCTGGATCACCAGGACCCGCACCCACGATATACACCTTTGGACTCAGCACATTCGCACTCATTTGCTCACCACCATCAGACTCAGATATTCCAGCTCCTGACCGCGCAGCTCGCGCGCGTCACGCCATACCATCTCATACGGAGACGTCACCTTCGTGATGACCGAGGCCCGGTCACCCAGCTGCAGCTCCTCCAATACATCCAGGATCAGGTCGAGCACCTTGGCTACCTTGATGAAGACGACGGTATCATGCTGCTCTATGACTCTGCGCATATCCTCACGATTATCAGTAGCCGGAATGATCCCCACCTGCTGATCCCCGTCAGCAAGCGGCTGCTCCAGAGCTGCGGCTGCTCCCAGTACCGAGGAAATTCCCGGAATTGACACGATAGGCACCTCAGGATGAAGCTCTCGCATCAGCCTCGCCAAATGAATGAAGGTGCTGTAGAGATTAGGATCTCCCTCGGTTACAAAGGCAACATCCTTCCCCTGACTCAGCTCCTCCCAGCACAGGGCTACCGTCTTATTCCATTCCCGCTCCAGCACCGCCGGGTCCTTGGTCATCGGAAATACCAGACCGAGCATATTTTTCTCAGACGGGTTCACATATAGCTCCACAATCTCGTGGGCATAGGATTTGCCGCCCATTCGTTTCTTAGGGTATGCGATGACCTCGCATTCACGTAGCATCCGGTACGCCTTGACCGTAATCAGCTCCGGGTCGCCGGGTCCCACACCGACACCGTACAGTGTGCCTGTCACTGCATCCATTCCACTCTCTCCTATCTGTTCAGCCATGCTTGCACGGCATGAATTTCGCTTGATGATACACAGTTATCCGTGTGCTCTTTTGTTGTGCGACTGCTTCGTTGCGTAGATGGCACCTTGACCAGATCAAATGTGAGTATGAAGCCGCTGCAAGCGGGGAGCCCTGTCGACCGCATTTCTCTAGGACTTCCCCGCTTTCGGCTAACGACGATGCTCACCTGAATATTTAACCTTAAATTATATTCTGTCAGGGTATTAGGACTTCGTTCCGGTAATTACGTAGATCGGATTCAGACCCTCGAAGCGGGTCATATTCAGAATCGGCTTGCTGCGCGCGGTCTGCAATAAAGTCACCTCAGGGGCAAGGTCTGCCTCCTGCATACTCTTCATAGCATCGTGGAGTGTCTCAATGGTCACTGCGTTCACCACCACGCGTCCGCCGCTCTGCAGCCGCTCACCGCACAGATGAATCAATTCCTTCAGCTCACCACCGCTGCCTCCAATGAAGACTGCATTCGGATCAGGAAGCTCCGACAACCCCTCTGGTGCCTTGGCATGAATTACCGGAAAGTCCGTTCTGAATTTGATCTTGTTCGCTTCGACGTTCTGCAGGTCACCTTCATTCTTCTCAATGGCAAATACCTGCCCATACTTCGCAAGGCGGGCACACTCCACGGCGACGGAGCCAGAGCCTGCCCCGATATCCCAGACTACGCTTCGCTCCGACAAGCGCAGCTCGGACAGACTGAAGACACGGACCTCTCGCTTTGTAATCAGGCCCTTCTCCGGCTTGCGCTGGTGGAATTCCTCGTCCGCAAAGCCGAACCCTACACGGGCCGGAGGTGTGTCCTTCAGTCGTCGCAGCACCACTACGTTCAGTGGTCCGAATTCAGCTTCGGCCATATCCGCAAGTGACCAGTGCGTAAATCGCTCATCAGGTCCGCCCAGATCCTCTCCTACAAAGGCCTCATATTCGTTCATTTCGAAATGAAGCAGATAGGCGGCGAGTGCGGATGGTGTGTTCACGTCATCTGTGAGCAGTGCGATCTTCGCCCGTCCATCCAGTCGCTGAGCCAAACCCTGTATCGGCCGACCATGCAGGCTCTCAAGCTGAGCATCCTGCCAGCTCTCGCCGAGCTTGGCGAACACCAACTGAACGGAGCTGAGATGCGGAAGGATATCCAGACGCTCTCTCCCGAGACGGGAAGACAGATATCCCGCAATTCCGAAAAACAGCGGGTCCCCAGATGCCAGAACAACCGCCGATTGGCCCTCAGCAAGCCCAGTTAGTCGCTCCACGACAGCTGCGAGTCCACCTTTTAACACTACACGCTCTCCCTTAGCCTCAGGAAAAAAAGAAAGCAGACGCTCTCCGCCGACCAATAGATCGGCTTTATGTATCGTATGAATGAGCTCATCCGTCAAGCTGGAGGCTCCACACTCCCCGACCCCGATCACCTTAATCTTGTTCATCATTGCCCCCCACTCTTGTACATCACGGACAGGCAGAGCCGATACCAGGCATTTGCTCTGCCTCTCCTTCATTTTCAACCCACTGGATCTATTTGGTCGCACTGCTGTCGGGATCACTGACGGTTGCCTTACCCAATAAGGTTCCATCCATAGCAACAAGGACCATGCCCACCGTCAGACCACCGCCAACATGCTCCAGACAATGGCGACAGCCATAGCTGCATAGCGTCTCGAAGAAACTGTAGCACTCGGCCTGCACCATCATCTCCGCTACCTGAGAAGCGGTGTTCGCCCCCGCCACAGCCTCCACCAATTCGGGGGATACTCCCGCCTCGCGGGCGGCTTCAGCCAGAAATGCGAAATCCACAGGTGCACTCTTGGAGTGAACCATCATGACGCCTTGGGCTACCTTGGATAGCTTGCCTGGCATCCCGACGAGCGTCGCCTTCTCCATGCCAAGACGCTTGCCGTGCTTGATGGAGAATCCAACGAATTCCCCCATCTGAATGAAGGCCTCCTCTGGCAAATGAGGATACATATCCATTGCATACTTCTCGCTTCTTCCTCCCGTGGTCAGCACAATCTCCTTGCAGCCTGATGCCTGTGCGACAGAGATAGCCTGCACAACACTCGCCATGTATGCGCTGGTAGAGAACGGCACGACAACTCCCCGAGTACCCAGAATGGAGATCCCGCCGAGGATGCCGAGCCGCGCGTTCAAGGTCTTGAGGGCGATTTCCTCACCAGCAGGCACGCTGATGACGACCCTCACGCCGGTCTCCACACCGTACTCGTCCAGTACCTGCTTGACGGCCTCAGTAATCATGCGACGTGGCACGGGATTAATCGCCGCCTCACCCACTGGCACAGGTAGACCGGGCTTCGTCACCCGTCCTACACCAATACCACCGTCCAGCTCAATGCCAGGCTCGTCCCGCCAGCTTACCGTAGCTACGATCTTGGCCAGATGCGTGGCATCCGGGTCATCGCCGCCATCCTTGATCGTGGCACAGGTCGCACTGCCACCCTCCAGCTGCTGGTCGATCAGCTCGAATTGGTGGTCAAAGCCAGCCGGCAGCCAAATGACAGCATGCTGCGGCACCTGGCCTGTGACGAGCAGTTCGGTTGCTCCTTTGGCCGTTGCCGCCGCGCAAGCCCCGGTGGTGAACCCGGAGCGCATCGGCTTGTCCGGTGCAGGTGCCTCTCCATTCTTGGGACGTCTGGGGCGACCTTCGCCGCTCGCTGCTGCTCCCTTCTCCATCGCTATTCCTCCTTTAAGACACAAGGCATGCAGATCTGGATCAACGTACTGCCATGAGGGACAAGGCATTCACTGCCGCGACGACAATAGTACTGCCGCCCTTGCGTCCGATATTCGTAATATATGGAATGTCCAGCTTACGCAGCTCATCCTTGGACTCTGCAGCGGATACGAAGCCTACTGGCATGCCGATAATCAGCCCTGGCTTCGCTTCGCCCTCCTTAACCATACGGATCAGCTCCAGCAGCGCTGTAGGCGCATTACCGATTGCATAGATCCCACCATCCGCACGCTTGATCGCCTTGCGCATTGAGATGATGGCGCGGGTCGTATTGAGTCGCTTCGCCTCTTCAATGACATCCGGGTCAGAAATATATACATTAACGTCCATACCAAAACGGGCAAGACGATCCTTGCTGATACCCGCCTGAATCATTTGTACATCGGCTACCAGTGGCTCTCCTGCCTGAATGGCACGAATCCCTGCGGCAATCGCATCCGGGTGGAACACCATACTCCGTCCCAGCTCAAAATCAGCCGAAGCGTGGATGACCCGCTGTACAACCGGATATTGCTCCTCTGTGAAAGGATGCTCGCCCAGCTCCTCGGTAATCATCTCAAAGCTTTTGCCCTCAATCTCCTGAGGCTGCACCGTTAATGGCTTAAATTCTGTCTTGAAATCCATTTATCCCGCTCCTTTACCCAACTTCGATTGTTGTACACGACTTGCGCGGCAAATTTGAAATATGAAAATTAAGGCTAAAATAGCTCGGACAGTGCAGTTAACACCCCTTCATAATGATCGAATACCGTCCCAAAGTCTACCTCAGGCCGTGCAATTAATACCACATGAATGCCCAGCTCCAACGCCGACTGCACCTTCTCATCCACAGCTCCAGTCTTGCCGCTCTCCTTCGTCACCATGATCGTCGTTCCGAAATGTCGATATAGCGCCTCATTCAGTTCACGCGAGAATGGCCCCTGCATGGCAACAATATTCTTCTGCTCGACTCCTAGCTCAGCACACTTCTCCATGTTGTCCTGGCGAGGGAGCATCCGAATTACCAGTCGAATATCGGGGTCTGACAGCAGTCGCTTCGTGAATACTCCTAATGTCTTGCTGCCCGTAGTCAGCATGACTGAGCCCTTCATGCGGTCTATAACCTCTGCTGCCGCTTCATAGGTAGGAACTACATGCAGCAACGGGTGATTGTCGTATACCAGCCCTGCTCTCTCATAGCGAATATATGGAATCTGCTGCTCCTGCGCAGCTGCTATGGCCTGTCGATGGGCCTCTTCGGCAAAGGGATGACTTGCATCCACGATAACACGTACTCCATGCTCTCTTACCAGTGCCCCCATCTCATCAGCCGTCAGTCTACCCGTCCGTACCGACAAGCCTGCCTCCCTGAGCGTTGTAGCTGCACTATCGGTAACCACGGAAGTCAGCACGTCATATCCGGCAGCCTGAATGCTTAGCGCCAGCTCTCTGGCATCACTCGTGCCACACAGCATAAAGATCATGCCCGATTCCCCCCGGAACCAGACAGCTGCTTCTCCGCCGCATGGTCCTCATGGTGGTGCTCATTATGATCATGCTCATGATCATGGTCGTGACTGTGGTCATGGTGGTCATGATCGTGCCCGTGTGCGTGATGCTCATGACCATGGTGATGATGGTGACTATGGTCGTGGTCGTGGTCGTGGTCATGGTGATGATCGTGATGATGATCGTGGTCGTGGCCGTGATCGTGATCGTGATCATGGTGGTGATGGTGGTGGTGCTCCTGGGCAATCAAACGGAACTGGCAGTTGTCACAGTTGGCCATCACTCGTCCATTCAGCCCCTCATTTGCACGCTCCAGCACCAGCTCCTCCAGCTGTGGATGGAAGCCGAAGTAATCACCCATCTCTACAACGGTATCAGGATTCGCTTCAGCGAATTCCAGCGTCATCTCCTGAATACGCTTGATCAGGACGCCTGTGAACAGGAAGTAAGGCAGTACAATAATCTTCTTGGCACCAAGGCGCAAGCAACGCTCAAGCCCTTCCGGGAAGGACGGCTGCGTCACGCCGATGAAGCTGCTCTCCACCCATTTGTACGGGAGCTTCTCCCACAGCATACGGGTAATTTTATAAAAGTCACTATTCGCATCCGGGTCGCTGCTTCCTCGCCCGAGCACCAGCACGGCGGTATCCTCATCTGCCACATCTGCTACTGCGGTTGACGTCCCGCCAGACAGCTCGTTTCCAGCGGTAAGTACCGCTGCAGCACCTTCCAGACGAGTCTCCAGAATACGCACAATCTTCTCGTGTACCCCAATTGGTCGTCCGTACACGAACTCGACCTCAGGGTATTTGGCTTTCGCCCGGTCGATTGCCATTGGAATATCAATCTTCGCGTGTCCAGCTGCGAACAGAATAATCGGAATCAGTACGACACGGGTCGCCCCCCGATTCACACAAGCCGTGACACCCTCCGCAATGGTAGGGCGAGTCAGCTCCAGGAAGCATGTCTCCACACAGGTATCTGGTACTCTGGCTGCGATCGCCTCCGCAAAGGCGAGTAGCTGCTCATTCCCCTCCGGGTCGCGGCTTCCATGTCCGATCAGTAATATTGTATTCATTCAGTCTTCCCTCTCCTCTCAGGTTGTAGCTCTTAGTAGTTTTTTTGCTTACATTGATCCTTTATAGCTCTTAATCGCCACATACGACGTTCACTTCAACGGTAGCGGGTGCATCCTCATGACGGAACCCGGCCACAACGCCTACACGTTTGAAAAATTTATGGAATCGCTCGTTCGGATGGCCCTTCTCCTTGTATTCCGCGACAACCTGCTCCACGACTGCGGCAATCTGCTCTTCGGTCAGGCCCTCTGCGACAGACTGCGCAGGGTGAGCATTCCGGCCGAATTTCTTACCCCCCAGAAACAGATCATAGCCTCCTTTGCGGTACACTACCCCAATATCCTCCAATACGGCACCGTAGCATGCCATGGCACAGCCATTCACAGCGACACTCGTTGTCTTGGGGGCCTTCAGACCACCTATTACCGCCTGCAAGCGCTCAGCGGTCGGCACGGCATCATTCTTCTCCATATCACAGAAGTCACAGGCCTTCACCTTGAAGACGTCCCCGATCGGAGACACAATGAGACTGGCTGCACGGAGGCTGGCTACCAGCTGCTCAGGCTCGGCACACGGCACACGCAGAATGATCTGATGGTCCGTCGTGTACTCCAGCTCTCCCTCTTCCCCGGCTAGTTCTGCCAACAGGGCCATCTGTCTGGCATTGAACTTCTTGTTGCCGACACCTGGTGCCACGCCTACCTCGAAGATAGGAGCACGTGCTGTCATAGCTGAGCTACGCGTTGCTCCACCCGCAGTGGCTGCTGTAGGAGCCGTTGCCGGAGCTGGCGAGGATGCCAATACTGCCACGCCTCCGGTTGCTGTTGCAGCTGCTGTAGTTGCGGACCCTGCTGTTGCCGTTGCTAAGCCTGCTACAGTCGAGCCCGTATGAGCTTCGAAGCTTCCCGCTACAGCTCCACTATTCGTAGGTTGGCCCCACAATTGCTGAAAGGCAGCCTCCTCGCTCTCTGTGCCAGTAGATCCGGCAGCAAGTCTGCGTAGCGCATCTTCGGCCAGCGCGAGTGAGGAGAGAGCTGGCTGTGCATTATCACCAGTCTGTTCACCAGTCCATCCACCTGTCTGCTGGCTCATCGGCGTAGCTGATGCTGCTGGATTCACAGCTGCCGCACCAGCTACACCAGAGCTGGATACAGGGGTCTCCACATCCTGCGCTCCCGCCGAGCTCTCTGGCTCTGTGCTACTGGACTCCGTTGCACTAAGGGACCATGGCTCAGCCTCCGTCCGCAGACGCTCATGCGGCCGCAATGGCTGTACCTCGGCATCCAGCGTATATTTGCGCTGATAGCCGCGCGGTGTCACGATCAGGCCATCATACTCCATCGTGGAGGAATTGCCGATGATGACCGTCGTCAGCATGCCGATATCATGATTGAGCATATCCTCAAGTGTCGTGACAATGACCTGCTGGCGATCGCGATATGCACTCTTGACCAGTCCCACTGGTGTCTTCGGATCACGGTAACGGAGCAGCATCGCCTGCGTCTCCATGATCTGCCGGGTCCGCCGTCCACTGCGCGGATTATATAGTGCAATTACAAAATCCGCCGAAGCAGCCGCTTCAACTCTGCGAATGATAGTCTCCCATGGCGTCAAGTGATCACTAAGACTAATAGTGCAGGCATCATGCATGACCGGAGCCCCCAGCAATGAAGCACAGGACTGAATAGCCGAAATACCCGGCACGACCTCGACTTCGACGCCTTCTGCTCTTGTCCAGCCTTTCTCAATCAGCACCTCGTAGATCAGTCCGGCCATCCCATAGACGCCGGCGTCTCCACTGGAGATGACCGCTACCTTTTTCCCATTCTCGGCCTGTCTCACCGCTTCCTGGGCACGACTCACCTCTTCCGTCATCCCTGTACGCACAATCTCCTGTTCAGCCGTCAACAGCGGCCGGATCAGATCCACATAGGTGTTATAGCCAATGATGACCTCACTCTCCGCGAGAGCATCCAGTGCCCGCTTGGTGATATGCTCCATATCCCCAGGCCCAAAACCAATCACCAGCAGCTTGCCAAGTGTACTCATTCGTCTCCCCCATTCGATGAATCTCCATCATGTATTGTCAACCTCGACTCTTGTTGAGCCGTTAAGCATTCCCGCAACAGCTTCTTCATGTGCTCCTTGCTCCGAGGTGCAGGCCGTCCTCTCCGGAGTTCCGGCGGAAGCCCGAGCCATAGCTCGATGAGCAATGGCAGCGCAAGTCCTGCCCCTTCAAGCATCTCCTGCTGTGCCAGCACATCCTCCGGGCGCCCCTGCATACGACAGGTGCCCTTCTCTAGCACAATCACCCAATCCGCCCAGCTATACGCCAGATCCATATCATGGGTAGCCATGACTACCGTGGTCCCCGCAGCATGTACCTCAGCTAGTCCCTGCAGCATCATTTGCTCGGAATGGGGGTCCAGATAGGACGTAGGCTCATCCAGCAGCAGCACTTCTGGCCTTACAGCTAGGATTCCGGCAAGTGCCGTTCGCTTCTTCTGCCCCAGGCTCAGATGATGGACAGGTACCTCAGCAAGCTCTTGCAGCCTTAGCAGCTCAAGCACCTGTCTGGTTCGATCACCAATCTCCACCTCATCCAGCCCCAGGTTGCGCAATCCGAAGGCGATATCCGCCAGCGGCGTGTTCATAATAATCTGCTGCTCGGGGTCCTGAAGCACCAGCCCGATCCGTTGTCGCAGTGCTGCAAGCTGCTTCCTGCTGTAGCCAAGCCTCGCTCCAGCTAATTCCACGCTACCTTCAGAGGGCTGTACCAAGCCCACCGCGTGCAGAAGCATAGTAGACTTGCCAGAGCCATTGTGCCCGATGATGGCAGTTCGGCTTCCTTGCGGAATCACTACCGACAGGTCCGATAATGCCGGAAGCCGGGTGTACGGATAGAGATAGGAGACCCCGTTCCATTCCAATATGAATTTCATGCTAAGACCACCTATAATCATGACTTGATCCACGGACCGGATTCACGAACTTGATTCACGGACTGGATCAGGTTGCACCTTTGACTGGATCGTCCGTGAGTGTAGGTCACTGCAAGTGGGGAGCCCCGTCGACCACTGCTAAGGCACCAGGCCCAATGTGTACCATAGCTCCAGCACAGCAAGAATAACCACGCCTGCCCAACCCTCCATACGATACCTGAGCGGCATAGGGTACGTGGCAGGCAGGTATAGCAGCAGCGTGCCGTCATATCCCCGCACAGCCAGTCCTTGCTCCAGTCCTCTGTATCGTCCCATCGTCTTCATGAACAATTGTCCCGCCATCGCAGAGGCATCCCTGATCATGGCACGGGCCCCACCTTTTCCCCCACGCAGTCGCCGTGAACGCATGAGGCCTGAGGCCGTGTCGGACAGAAAAAATAAAAAGCGGTACATAATGAGCATCAGCTCTGTAACAATGGCCGGCAGCTTCATTCGTGCCATTACGCCGAGCAGTTCGGCGAATGGGGTAGTCAGGATCAGGAACATCAGGCAGGCAGTGCAGGCTCCTATTCGAACTCCTAGCTGCAACGCCCGCTGAATATGCTCTGGTGTCATGTAGATAGACCATGTGCCCCTCGCCAGGAGGATTATCCCGTGATCTTCAGGCGAGCCCAGCTCCAGCAGCAACGGAGGCAGGCTCACGAGATAGAATAGGAATACACTCCCGCTCAGGACGGCATAGAGCTTCCACGGCACCGCCGCATATCCGACCGTCCAGACGACCAGCCAGCCCCATAAGATAGCCTGTACCCACGGATGCGTCACGTAGGCTAGCAGGAGCAGCGCTACAGCGAAGCCGCATTTCCATACGGGCGAATACTTGCGAAAGCGACTGCCATACGAGACCGAATCAATGGTTCTTAGCATGAGACTGGGAGGAATGCATCACGCTGCTATTCGGTTGTTCATCTCTAGTCTCAGTCGATAGCGAGGCATCGGAGGCGCTAGATACACTAGATGGATTAGATAGATTATTGGCCCGCTGCTCTCTACGCCCTCGCATGAGACCGAGTACGTAGCCGATTAGCCCTGCACCCAGTGCGGCTTGAAGCGCGAACAGCATACTTTCCGTCTCGCCGGGAGGCTCCAGCAGCGGCTGGAACCAAGGCTCATACTCCGGACGAATGTCCTGAATGACAGCCTCTGCCGCCCCATCCGCTCCGCCAAAATTCCCCTGCACCAGCAATAGTGGCAGAGCCGCCAGTAAAATGACCGCCACCAAGATCCAGACCACTTGACCTCTACTCATCATATTTGGCGCGCTCCTCTCTCATGACGGCTCAGGATGGATAGCTCATGAGGACTGTAGGACTTCAACCAGTTCCATAGCAGCACAGTCAACAAGCCCTCGGTTATTGCAAGCGGAATCTGGGTAATGGCGAATACGCCGCCGAACTTCGCAAGGGATGCCAGTACCCCACCTTGAGCGGAAGGGAAGGCTAGTGCGAGCTGCAAGGAAGTAACAAGATATGTAGTCATATCCGCTACTGCCGCCGCTGAAAATACAGCGATGTTCTCCCTGCTCTTTCCCTTCATCAGGAGCTTGTACACGGCATAGCCTGCAAACGGTCCAGCTACCGCCATGGAGAAGGCATTGGCCCCCAGCGTTGTGAGTCCCCCATGTGCCAGCAGGACAGCCTGAAAGAGCAGAACGATCGAGCCAATTACACTCATCGGTAGCGGTCCCAGTATAATCGCCCCAAGCCCTGTCCCTGTCGGATGAGAGCTACTGCCCGTGACAGATGGAAGCTTCAAGGCTGACAATACAAAGGTAAATGCCCCGGCCAGCCCCATCATCAGCTTCAGCTCGGGATGCTCACGCGTAATGCGGATGAGCCTACGCACACCAAGAGCAAAGAACGGAATAAATAATAGCCACCAGAACACAGCCCACCCGAGTGGCAGGAAGCCCTCCATAATATGCATCGCGTACACTTCCTGTGGAGAGGCCAGTAGGAAATACAAGGTAAAGCCAAGCACCAGAACAGCAAAAGCCATCGATCGACGTCGTGTGGACACACTCTTTCCTCCATTCAATGAAATACCTGCTATCGGCAGTTTGCATAATCGTACTGTGGATGATAGTCGCTCGATGGTTGTATGCAAAATGCTCACTATATGTGCTTAGTCTGGTTGTATGTCGTCAGGCGCTCCCTCTCACAGGCGGAAGAATCCATTAAAAAAGACCCTGATCCTGTTCGGATCGGGTCTCAAATATGTACTCAAATAACAACGAGAAGCACAGCCACCCCTTCACTACTTGCAAGGCACACCTGTCCCAGGCTGCGCCGCATAGTCTGCCGTCAACCTGAACACGATGGATTCAGCAAGCCTGTGTGAGCTTTAGCCGGTCACTCCTCAATTGATTCGGTACACCTTGCTCCTCTCCGCGAAGGACTACGGTGAAATAGACTGGGTAGGTCTCCTGGCTAAGGCTCGTTGGTCTGCTTCGTCTTCCCCGTGTAGTAGTACTCGAGTGACGTGATGAAGTAGACCTCCCCTTTACAGTGGCGGGACCGCTCGGGATTTGCACCCGATTCCCTGTTACCCTTTGTGTGAAGCAAAGGCACCCAGTCTGTGGCTGTATATGATTATGCTGTATATGAATACACTCTATATGATTATGCTCTCTATGATACCCTCGCCCCGTCACCAGCGCAAGACAAAAACAGTCCCGCATAGGCTTGCTTCAGTCAGGCGAGATTGGCTTGGCTCAGGACACGTCTGAACTCCTTCTTAAGCGCCGTTGCCCTTCCAGCCACGAGCATGTGCCATATTTCTGATCAATAGTATATGTAGTAGAGGTGCCCATCGCTTGCTGGACATCCTCCAAGGGTGTCTCAAAGGGGAACGGTATCCGTCCCTCTAGTACAAAGGCTTGAAAGGTCTTGCCTAGCTCTCTGTTCATGCTTCTCCTTCTGGTGCCTTGATGTTCCATTTGGTCCCGAGCGTGTGCGGCGTGTAGGCCTGCAATTGTCCGATTAATTCCTCAGCCTGCTCCGCGGCCCGAATCAGATTCTGATGCGTCTCCCCGGCGAAGCCTTCCCGTACGCTATGGCGAATCAGCTCTACCAGAGGATCATAGTAGCCGTTCACGTTCAGCAGTCCAATCGGCTTCGTATGGATACCAATCTGGGCCCAGCATAGCACCTCGAACAGCTCCTCGAAGGTTCCAAGACCACCGGGCAAGGCAATGAAGCCATCCGCCAGTCGGTTCATGGTGGCCTTGCGCTCATGCATGTCTGCTACCTCGACCAGCTCCGTCAAGCCGGTATGTACAATCTCACCGCGAAATAGCCCTGTAGGCATAATTCCCGTCACCTGTCCGCCGTGCTCCAATACTGCATCTGCTACAGCTCCCATTAATCCGTAGCTGGAGCCGCCGTAGACAAGGCGAATTCCTTGCTTCGCGAGTGCTGTGCCCAGCGCAACAGCCTGCTCCCGGTAAGCCGCAGATCGTCCGTCATTCGACCCTGCAAATACACAAATGGATTGCAATAATATCAGCTCCTGTCCGCAAAATAACGTCCCAGCTCCACCATCATGCTGCCCATCCGTTCTTCCTCAGGTACAACCCGTGGCTCAACGCCTTCCTCTCTCATCGCCTGTGCTGTCACCTTGCCTATGGCTACGGCTACCACTTTGTCACGAAAAGCCTCCAGCATCTCATCGAACTGCCCCTTCTCACGGGCATATGCTGCGAGGAAATGAATCTGCGGACGACTGGTGAACGTGACTGCATCCAACTCGCGAGTAACGATACTATGCAGCAGCTTCTCCAGATGCTCCTCCTGCGGCGGAATATGCTTGTAAGGAAGGACTTGCGTGACCTCCGCTCCTTCCTCTGTCAGCCATGCGAGCAGCTCTGGAGCAGACTCGCCATGAAGCTGGAGGATAGCACGTTGTCCCTGAAGCTGAAGCTGTGTCTCGCCAAAGGAACGAATCAGTCCGGTTGTACTGCCGTCGTCGTCCCGTACAATAGGGGTAAGACCTTTCTTCTTCAGCGCGTTCACGGTCTTGTAGCCGCGAGCGGCAATATTGGAGTCCTGCAATACCGCCAAGAGGCGCTCCGAGACGCCTATCTCTTCAGCCACACTGAAGATGGCGTCGAGTCCCATACCTGTCGTCAGAATCACCCATTCCGGTGGAGCCGCAAGCCATTGCTCCAAGGATTTGCGCAGCTCCGCATCATCCAGAAACACCGTTCCCTGTGCTGGAAGCAGCCAGGCGGTACCTCCCATTTTCTCTACCAATGTTGCCATTTCTGCTGATTTGCGCGGACCCGCCAGGGCTACGATTTTTCCTGCCATACGTTGTGCCACCGTGCCAACCTCCCAATCCTTCAATTCATCTTATCTTGCTTCTGTTCAGATCATTCCGCTTTCATCATCGTTTCAGGGCTCTAGCTCGCAATAATTATTCTAATCTGGTACAAGTATACAATTCGAACAGACAAAGCGGAATACCGCGATGAAATGTTCTTTAGCAGTCGATAACCGTGTTCGTTACTCAATATTATGCAATACGCCAGAATTGACCACATTTTGGAAAACGATGTATAATCAATGCGATAGATGGAATACATTTACTTTTTTAAAGTGAGTAAAATCATTAGGTTATCTTCACATGATACAAGGGAGGATACAGTAGTGAAATCGAAAGTAACCATACGCGATCAGTTGGAGCATTATATAAAATCAAATACACTTTCCATTAGTCAGTTCTCACAGCGCTCTGGCATCAATTCAGGAACAATTAGCAGTATATTGAATGGAACCCGACCGATCTCCATGCAGCATCTGGATGGAATTACATCGGGTATGGCTTTGCCAGAAGGACATTTCTACGAACTATACATAGATGAATTCATTGCTGGTGCTACTCCAGATTGGCGAAGGCTGCGCCCGTTTCTGGGCCGCTGCGCGGAGCTCGGGAAGCTCGACTGTATTACCAAGGTGACGAACGAGATTATGGATAATCTCTCATACACTCCTATGCTATTCGATCTGGCTGAACAGTGGTTCGGAGAGGATAACAAGGCCGCAGCAATGGTGCTCTACCAGTGCGTGGCGGAGAGCGAGAAAATGCAGCACTCTGAGCGGCTGGCTCTGTGTCACTACCGTATGTTTATTATTTCGCTTGGTCAGGATCTGGACGCCAACCTTAGAGCTGCCATTCGATTTGAAGGTTATGTCAATTATCTCGACGAGTCAGATCAGTTGGATGCACTTCTTAAGTTAGCGTATACCTATTGTGCCCTACGACGGTGGAATACGGTCGATGAATTAGCTCAATAACTTTACAAGATTGGAATAAGTGAATATAGGTTACGCATAGGAGAAAAGCGTTCGAATACAATAGAAAAAAGCCCAGAAAGACCATTATGTTCTTATCCGCTGTACGCCTTACTTCTTCGCTCAGCCGTATATGAAGAGAAGGGGGATTACGAGGAAGCTCTTCGCTATGTCCAGTTGTACTCCAGCCCGGATTGGTTGAGAGAGAATACCGAAGAATCCAGACGAACGATAGAGCAATTTCAGGAATGGGGAGTTGCAAACACAATGCTATACCGCCTCATGTCCGGTCATTTTGACATTTTGCCAGATTACCTAACATATATTTCATCTCGGGAAGATGAGATCTTTACGGCAATTTTCAATATTGTAGTAGTCGCTAACCGCTACAACTACAATATTGACCCGATTCTAGAGCGTTTCTCTTCCTATGTATCAATAAGACGCAATAAAAACAAAATTGCCGAGTACGACCAGCAGATTATAGGCGAGCAGTATGCTTTCTTGTTGAATGAATTAGCAAAATACCACTTATCTAATAATAGAAAATCGGGAATACAATATATCCTGAAAGCACTACATTATTCTCTTAAAATTAATAGTGAAAAAAACATTATTAAGTGCTTAGTCTTGTTTGAGAAGCATAGAGTAAAGGCTACACCCTTGGAAAAGAATGAATTCAATATTCTAACAAGCGAGGTGCAAGTAGAGTGAGAAAAATTCACAAGCTTTTTATAGTATTTACACTAGTAACTATGGTCACCTTACCTATTACTGGACTTCCTACAGAGTCTACGCCCCCCTTAGCTCTTACGGTCTCAATTAACGGACATGGTCTCGGTGGTTAATTCTATTTTTAAATTATATGTATTCAAAAGAACACAAGTCTCAGCGTAATAAAACTACTCTACATCCTCAGGGTGATCTGTTTTCCAACTACAAGATCATCCTGGGGATGTATTTGTCATCCCATTAAGATATTATCCCTCTCATAATTGAACAGAGGGCTAATTTTATTCCCAGTGATTAGCAAATTCTCTGAAAAAAATCAGAAAATTACTATTCACTAAAATTTAAAAATACTACTCATACGACTACTTCTTAAAACATCCCCATTCATACTTCCGCAAATGTGTTCTAACAGTTCCCGCTAATAATCTCAATTTACTGCAATACATTTCACCAACAAAAATTTGGCAATAAAAGCTAATATATAGAATATGGAGGTGATTAATGTAAAAAAACAAAACTGTATCAACTAGATATTACAACAGTACTCATAAAAACACTTCCTAGATAATACATAAAGAAAGCTTGGTTCCTTAATCCAATGATTTTCTAAAGGAGAGCGATTTTTATGAAAAAAACTGCCTACACGATTCTAACTGCTGCATTATTAGCCACTACTGCCTCCATACCCGTCTCGGCAAATGAGTCCGGCTCACATGTAATTACGCCCCAGATATCCACAGAAAGTAGCATTTCTTTGGAACCAGGAAATATATCTGATGGCGTTACAGTTAGTGAAGTAAAAACTTTCGATGAAATTGTTAAGGAAATATCCGACGATATGGATATTTCAATGAATGAAGCTATAACTTTACTCAAAGAAAGTAGTGGAAACTCCTCCAAAAGTGATGCTCAGTTAGCTGCCACAACGTACAGGACATTCAGTAAATATCTTGATGTAAGCTCATATTACAAGCCTCAATTGAAGTTTTATTGTCAAACTACCGAAGGTGGCGGAAGTTTTAGAGGGATTGTACAAATTCTCACTTATCAACTTCTCAGAGAGCACAATGGTACTACCAAGCAATTTAGCGGCACACTTTACACTAATCTGGAGCATGCCAATAAAATACACTGGATTGTAAACGGTGATTTCTTCAATTATGGAACAACAACAGTCTCCGGTGGCGGTGCAGTTGGATTAAAAGGTTTTGGAGAGATGAATTTCACTATTACTAATGAAGCTAATCATTTCAGATACCATTACGAGGAAGGGGATTTCTTATACTAAAAAGAATGGCTTAAAAGTAAACATTAGCGAAACGAGCCTTTTGAATCTGCAAGGCTCGTTTCTCGTTTACTTGAATTAATAGATATTTCGAATCCACTCATTCCAGATGTTTACAATTATTGTTTTTATGGTATTCTAAAATTTGTAAATAGATAGGAGGGATATTATTGAATAAAAAATTATGGGCAAGCCTTGTGATAGGGATAATCATCATTTTAGTACCCGTGTTCTTAACAGGAGATTGGTACAACCCAGGCAAGATTGTTAACACTACTATTATAGCTGCTGAGTTTTTAGGCAGAACAATTGCTTGGATCATCGGTCTACTTGTCATATACCACGGTATTACACGTTCCAAATAATGCTCCCTTCAACGGAACATAGTTCACCAAATCATCTCAATTACTTTACTTATAGAGCTTTCTAAGATCAGGGTCAGTATCTCAACAACAGTCAACGGTGTGTAGTCCCCACTTACTAAGTAAAAACACCTTTAGAGTAATCTTATCGTACATTTGTACATGACGGATTGTAATATGAAGTGTGACTCCTGCCGGAAATAAAAAGACAAAGGGCCCCTGGCTGGATTCGTGTAGAATGAAAGGTTCCTACACCACTTTCCACAAGAAGACTCCACCATGAGCTACACACATCGTAGCATAGCCGAGACAACAGTATAATCCGGGGCGAATTGTTGATCCCACAATAATTTCTGCTGAAGTTATCCGTATAATTTTGGCAGAAATTATTGGCCTGCTCGTTATATATCACGTTATTACACATTCAAAATAATACTCCCCCTAAGGAACATAATTTAACAAATTTACCTAAATATTATCAGGAGCAGTCATCAACAACAGCAAACTGCAAGTATATTACCATTTAAAATCTAAATATAGAGTAATCTTAGCGTATTTTTGTAAATATTAAGGAGGTGAGCCATCTTGAATAAAAGGATTGTCTCCACTATCTTATCTACTGCTCTTATTTGTGCTGCTGCCCCTATTTTTGCAAGTAATAATAGTTCCAGCGTCAGTAATACTACTAATCAAGCTAGTATTGTTAAAGAAGTTCCAAAAATGAAAATCGTTAATGGATTATATGATCCAGGTGAAATTGTCCTGCACTCTGTACTCTTAAATACCACCTACAATTTTTCTTCAGGCCAAGGTACGGGAAATTTTCAGTTTAAAGCTGGGAGCAGCAGAGAAAAAGTTCGGGTCCATGTTAGCAATAATAAAAAAGTAGATGTGAATTATCGTTTGGTATCCCCAAGAGGAAATAACTGGGTAGATATGCCAGTTAGAGCAGGCAAGTCTCTTACCACTGAACATTGGTTTGATAGTCAACAGGCCGGAACTTGGATATTAAAATTCGACACTAATGATGGTTCGGCAGTTGCAGTTAGTGTTTCTGTTTGGGATGGCCTAGAATAATAGGGGATTATAAAGAGCGTGTGCATAAGCTAGGCCCCAATAAAGACCACTGGGTAGTAAACAGACATTTTTTCAAAAAAAAAATACAACCGCCTCAGATGACAGTAGCTTAGGCTTGATTAGCTGACATTCAGGTTGTTATGGCTGGGGGTTACCATTAATCATTTGTATTGTCTATATGATAATAAGGGGTAGATGACAATGGACCCGATTTTTTATGTTATTTCTTTTTTTGTGTTTTATGCTCTGTTGGGCGTTGTAGCTGTCTTATTCATATCTAAGCGTTCAAAACAGCCCACACGAAGAAATGCTCAGTTCGTTGTTGGCCTCATTGGATTAGTGGCAGTCTATGCAGTCATCAAAGCTTTTATCAATGGAGGTAGCTCCGATTCATATCATTATTTTGCCATAGTGGTATTTATAATTGTGGCAGCTTCATTATCCAAGCATCTCAGAAAAAAAAATAATTAGTTGCTTAAACGCTCTGGAGGATTTCCCCAATGAGCGTTTTAACTTTATACATTTCACCTAACATTAAATTGTCACTTCTCATACCAAGATACATAATAAAAATGGAGGAATATTTAATGAGTAAAAAATTATGCGCAAGCCTTGTGATAGGCATAATCATCAATTTAGTCCCCGTACTAATAACTGGACAATGGTATAATCCGGGGCGAATTGTTGACCCCACTATGTAGACTGAGGGGGATTATTGAGGGGGATTATTATGATATTCGCGTACATAATAAGTACCTTTATAGCTATATGTGGAATTATTCAGTATACTCCTGGTCTGGATTCAGGCGCGGCAGCTCCTGTTTCAATCGCTGACAGGCTGGTTACTATTGGGTAAAAACTCGGATCGGAGCGTAATCGCGTGGTAGAAAATATCTTGTCGATTCACAATCATCAGGTTGTCCGCACAGATACAGAGAATGGAGAGCACGTTGCAGTCAAAGGCGGTATTTCGGCAGATCACTTCGAGGTGATTCACCTATTCACACGTGGCTGGATTCCCTTCGGGTATTTGCGTGATGGCAGCGGAATCTGGTGGTACAACGGGCGCAGCAACAAAGCCTCTCGCATTAGCAAGACACAAGACCAAGGTACCTTCACGGTTCTGGACGATGATTACGGTCTGGATGACCAGAACGTGTTTTTGGAGGACAAGCCCATCCCCGGAGCGGACCCCGCCAGCTTCGAGCTATTGCCTCACTCTCCCTACTTTGCACGAGACAAGCATAGACTGTATGTCAAAGGAAGCAATCACTTCTTCACCATGAACGAGGTGGATGCCTCCACCGCTATTGCCTATCAACAATACGTGACCGATCGGGATCATCTCTTCCATTACTTCAATTCGCTTACCTACGCCAACGAAAGCAAAGATGAAATAAAGGATTGGCTGTTGGACAATTACCCGCATGTTCGTGGCTGGTGGCATGCCGATTATGAGTATAATGAAGCCGGGCTGCAGCCTCTGCAATGGAATTGGCATACGACGGGAAGAGCTATCTTCTATGTCGTGGATTCAAGCGACTGGCGCGGCGACATAACGCGGACGACGCGCAATTTGGTGCGTGCAGCGGACCCTGCATCCTTCGAGCCTCTCAACGAACAATTCGCGCGAGATCAGCAGCATGTCTATTTCCGCTGGCGTATCATCGAAGGAGCCGATCCCATCTCCTTTGTTCCGCTGGACGATATGTGCGGACGGGATAAGAACCATGTGTACTATAACGGTTATCTGGTGGCAGATGCGGATTCCCCTAGCTTTGTATCCTACCCAACCGCGAGTCACCACGGCCTATCCAAGGACACGCATCATGTGTACCATGCCGACTTCGTGCGGACAAGCTTGCCCTTCGGGCATCCTGATCAGGTGCTGGTTCCTATGAAAGGTGCAGATCCCGCCAGCTTTGAATTGTTGTCTCCTACAGGAAGCTGGGCGCAAGACGTGAATAACGTCTATTTATGGGGTACACTCGCCAAAGCCATAGATAGGGCCAGCTTTCAGTTTCTGTTCAACGATGAGCCACAAAGCTGGGCAAAGGACCAGACCCATCTCTATAATGCTAACGGCAAACGTACCGTCAAGGGAGTGGACGGCAATAGCTTTGTGATGCTGAATCGGTTCTGGGGAAAGGATATGCAAACTGTCTTCAGCTTTGTAACAGGCAGCGTGCAAAAGTCTGCTGACGCCTCCACCTTTCAAGTCCACGACGACATGGGCGGAGCAGAGGACCAGACCCATTACTATGCAATCAAGAATGGAGATATCAAAAAGACGAAGAAAACGGGGCTATAACGCCGAACAGCCTGCTTATCATAATTGGAGGTCACTCGTTCGCCTGAGTGGCCTCCTTTCTTTTGTATGCTTCGCTCAAGCTCCCTATCATCTGTATAATTTGCTAGGGTTCCCTATCCTCGAACGTAGGAAAAGCTCCTGCTCAACTCCTTTGCCAGTCCTCCATCTTCTGCAATACAAATTACAATCTATAATCTGGCAATAACACCTAAAATATGACAATAGGAGGTGGATGAGAAGCATGGCTAATCTAAACTATCTACAGCAACGAATTGAGCTGGCCCGAGCAGAGCTACATAAGATTGCTGAGGAACGGGATAATCTGCTCCATCCCGAGGTCCTTGAGCACTCCGAGCAACTGGACTTATGGCTGAACCAATACAATCAGGAACTCCGGTTACATGGCACACGCAAAAAGCCGATTGTCCATACAATCGGCTTGAGCGAGTCAATCTAACTTTTTATATTATACTGCTCTAGACGCGGAAGCGGCCTACCATCCCTTGAAGCTCTTCTGCCATGCTGCTCAGGTCTGTAGCTGCAGAGGACACTTCCTCCATAGACGCAAGCTGCTCTTCCGCGGCTGCGGATATCGACTGTGTATTCGCAGAAGACTCCGAGGACAGATTCAGAATCTCGCGTATGGACTGAACCACCTCGGATGTACTCTTCTCCATCTCCTGAGCAGCCTCACGAATCACCTCGGCACTCGTGGACGCCGCTATGATATCCGCCTGAATGAGATTGAAAGACTCCCCGGAGTTCTGCACTGCACTTACTCCCTCAGTCATACGCTCCTGCGTATCACGCATAGCACGCTGGGCCTTGTCCATATCGGATTGAATAGCCGCAATTCGTCTGCCAATTCGGGCAGCCGATCCAGCCGAGTCCTCCGCCAGCTTGCGCACCTCATTCGCGACGACCGCAAAGCCTTTGCCGTGCTCACCTGCCCGCGATGCCTCAATCGAAGCGTTCAAGGACAGCAGGTTCGTCTGCTTGGCAATGCCTGAGATATCCTCTACGATGCCCCCGATCTCGGCAGACCGTAGCGTAAGTGATTCGATGACCTGCCCCAGATCATTCACGGTATGCTGCATCCCATGCATCAGCTCCACGGCTTGCAATACAGAACCACTACCCTCTTGGGCGGATGCAGACGTGCTACGCAGTCGGTCAGACATATCTCTGATCTGCCCGGTGACGCTACCTACATTGCTGGATACCTCATTCATTCGATCCGAGCTGTTACCCATGCGCTCAATCTGACGCTCGCTTCCTTCAGCCAGCTCTTGAATGGCCACCGTTACATGCTCGATCGACTGTGTCGTCTGCTCAGCCCCTGCGGCTAACTCTTCTGCGGCAGCATTGACGCGATTCGTCGTCTCACCTACTCCTTGAATCATGGTGCGCAGATTCTCCACCATCTGCTGGAAGTAACGTGCCAGCATACCGATTTCATCAGCAGGCCCCGTCTCGATCTTCCCACCCAGGTCACCCTGGCTAATCCGCTCGGCAGAGACTTGTAGTCTACGAATCGGCACCAGAATCGCACGCACGATAATTGTAATCATCGCAACAACCACGACCAGTGACACCAAGATTACAATCAGTGTCGTATTACGTATTCCTGCAACCGTGTCATCAATCTCTGAGCTGGACATGGTACCTGCAATTTTCCAGCCTGTCGTCTCGTTCGTTACATAATCAAGGCTCATGTTTTGTCCTTCATTCGAATAGGCATAATACCCGCCTGGTGCATCATACATTTTCAACAAATAGTCAGCATCTACCGTTTCCCCAGATTCAATGGTAGGATGGACCACCACCTTTTGGGTACCATCCAGGATAAGAATATACCCTTGCTTGCCGACTTTAATCAAGGCCTGCTCCTGGACACGCTCCAGATTCAAGGACATACCCAGAACACCTGAACCGTCAGGAAGTGTCTTCGCCATGACAACGACCGGGATTCCCGATGAATTAATATTCACTGGAGCAATTACAGTCTTCCCTGGTTGCTCCATAGCCAGCTTGTACCACTCTCGAGTACGTGGATCAAATCCATTCTCATCTTCCTTGGGTACTCCGCGAATCATCAGACCCTCAGGAGTCCCTATAAAAGTATCTATCACATCAGGATGTAGCTGCACATATTCTACCAGCCGTGGTTCAATCAGTGGGCTATGGTTGCCATCAATCATGGAGCCATCGAACTGCTCCGACAGGTAGCCGACATTATGCCACTTAGACGAGACACTGGATTCAATCATCATGTTAGCAGTGGAGACCGCCTCTGCCGCATCCTCTCTAATCTGGTTAGCCACTGTGTCACGTGATGTAGAGTAGGTCATCCATCCGATAAATACACTTGGAATTAACAGGACCAATAGAAAGGCCACATACAGTCGGAGACGCAGCGTCAGTACAAATTTGCGCTTACGGACCTCGGGGGTGCGACCCTGCATCTCTGCTGCTTGGTTGTTTACCACCCTTGTCTCTTGATCAGATTTGAACTTCAATCCTCGTCTCATTCTACCTCTCCCTTTTAGCCTCTTTATATGACTAGCAGTGTTAATTATCGGCAGTAGAGAACCTGATGTTTAATTAAATAAATTTAAAAATTGCTTCTTTATTTTAGTAATTATTGGCACATAAATATGAGTAACTTAATTATATTGTTACAAGAATTACTGTCATCCTGATCAGCATGTGACGACATGACAAAAAGCGGCCGAGACAGTTCGGCCGCTTCATAGTACTTGATTTTCAGATAGGATTATGCTAGGTTCCAACTATTCACTACGTATCGGAATGCCCACGGGATTCGTTGTCACATCCGACGTGGAGACTACCAGATTTCTCAGGCTCGTTTACGCACTGATCGCTGGGGCTGATTTTTTGCGGAACAGAACGGCATCCAGTCCATATTGGCCACTACCTACGAGCGCCTGCTGAAGAGAAGCGAACAATACGATCAGATCAAATTCCAGAGACATATAAGGCTGTCCCATCTTCGCTGTCAGCAGGACACCTAACATGATCACGGTCAAGGCCGCACCGGCAAAGCGAGTACCCAGGCCGAGAATCAGGGCAATACCACCCAGCAGTTCTATTGCTGCAACGACAGGGGCCAGTGGCCCCGGAATGCCTATGCTGGCGAAAAAACCGGCTGTCCCTTCCAGTCCCTGAAATTTCTGCATACCATGCACCAGGAAGATTACACCTGTCATCAACCTCACCAATAACAATCCAATATGAAGCGTCTTTTGATTCATCATATTTCCTCCTTTTTTTATTACACTACAATGTGTAGTGTTGTTTGTAAAAATAAACGTTGCTGTGATGCTAGATCACAGCGAACGCGAATAGCAAAGTTAATACCGATAATACTTGTACCGATATCATCACGGGCTTGCGTGGCATTCGTGGCGGCAGATCCTGATCAGGATGAAGAATCCGCAGGATTCTGTAATTAATAGAAGTGCCCGCAAAGAAGGAATGTACTGCTCCTGTGACCGGCGTGACTTCTGCCGAAGGCTTCTTCAGTAGCTTCAGTAGTGCACTGCCCAGTCCAGCAGGGCTCCCTGTGCGATGGATCGCTTCATTGTCTGCAAGAATCTCACGTGCTGTCTTATAGTGCTCAAGAATGTGACGCAGGACGGGAATATAGAACAATAGCACAGCGCTGAGCTGAAGCGTCCAGGTCTTCAGCGGATCATAATGTCGCATATGATGGGCCTCATGATAGATGACAGCGGCCTGTTCCTCCTCGTCCAGCATGGACAGCAGCTCTGTTGACACTATAATCCGGGGCTGCAGCAATCCCAATGTAAAGGCCGCAGGACGATCGTACTCAATGACCTGAATTCGCCCTAATCCCGCAGTGGTATAGGTCGCATTCAGTTGCTTCGTCCATACGCTATGCTCCAGGCTATCCAGATGTCGAAGAGCGGCTCGTTCAGCAGCAATCTGACGGATGGTCATGATCAAGGACACTATAAACGTCAGCAGGACCAGCAGATTCAAGCCATCTACAAGATAACCAATATGCAGGGATTCCAACAACTGTCTGCAGATTTGAAATACATTAAAGTTCAAATCCCAGTTCAATAACGTATGGCCAGCATACATGAACATTTGCACCAGCATCAGGCCGGACAAGCCCGCTCCGGCAGCAAAAAGCAATCGGGAACGGCTTTTCCACATGGTCACCTATCCTTTTTCCATTGTTTGATTTTTTGTTCAAGCCTCTCAATCAACTCAGGGTCGGCCTCCTCCAGCGCATCAATCATGTGATTGACAGCCAGCGGTCCGAATTGCTCCAGAAGATCATGACTTAGCTCCTTGGACTGGGCCTCCATGAATTCCTCTCGCGTCAGAACAGGCTCATAGAGCGAGGTCCGCCCACGTAGCTGCTTGCTCAGAATTCCTTTGGTCACCAGGCGATTCATGACCGTCATAACCGTATTGAAGCTGATGTCCTTATCATGCTCAAGTGCCGTCTGAACTTCCTTGATGCTCTGTCTTGGCTGATTCCACAGCTGATCCATGATCTTGGATTCCAATGGTCCAAAAAAACGATTCAAGCCTGTCTCTCCGCCCTTGAAGTTGAGTCTCTTCATCATGCACACCTCACACTACTCATTGTAGTGATTATTAATCGAAAGTCAAATTCCTGATTTCGTCAATTTATGATATATATAGATTGAACTGAGGATGTTAAGAGCTCGGGTCAATCTAAATTAGTTATTCCCAGCTAGTTAGTCCGCCAGACGGTAGCCTGCTCCTCTAATCGTAGCAATATATTTCGGAGCCGAGGCACTGTCTCCCAGCTTCTTGCGCAGACTCTTCACATGGACATCTACCACATTACTTCCGCCCGCAAAATCCGTATCCCAGATCTCCTTCATCATCTGTTCTCTGGAAATGACGCGACCCTGCGCCTCAATGAGCATAAGCAATAGGTCATATTCCGTCTTGGTCAGGCTGATGCTCTGCTCGCTTAGCTGGACAGTCATCCTGTCTTGATCAATCCAGATGTCCTTGAACACGGTTCTGCGGCTGGTTGCTTGCTGCCCAGCGGTAGCTGGCAGGCGACTGATTAGCTCCTCTACCCGACTGATCGTCACATTCGCCGAGGCTGGCCAAGCGAGCAGCTCTTCCTCGGGCAGTAGTGACCCAGCCTCCTCCAGCACCGTTGGAGTAACCAGCAACATACGCTGTAGCCCTTCCAGCTCAGGACGAGTCTGGTCGTACCAGCTCTTCAGCTCGCCAATGCCATGCAGTGAGGTGCAGTCGAGTACCAGCAGATCCGTCGTCAGCTGTCCCTGGACTTGCGGCTCCCAGCGGTGGAATACCATCACATCATAGCAGGAGGCCGAGAGCATGCTGATCCAGGTCTGGACATGGGCAGGCACCGGGCTTATCAAAGTAATCCGACTCGTCACAGGGCAATACAACGGCTCATAGAGATTCACATCATTGACTTGATTTCCGGAATTCGCTTGGTGCACGTTATTCACTTGATTCATGGAAATTTCTGATGTTACCTGATTCGCTTGCTCTGGCATTCAGGGCACACTCCTCCGAATACGACATGGGCGTGAGCTACATCGTAGCCTGTCTCGACAGCAACCTGCTTCATCCATGCATCGGGCACTCTGCTCATGACCTCATCCACACGACCACATACCTGGCAAATGACATGCTGATGATCATCCATCAATCCGTCATAGCGACTTGCTGTATCCCCAAGCTTCAGCTCCCGAATGAGCTCCTTGTCACTCAGATAACGAAGTGAATTGTAGACGGTACCGTAAGCCAGATTATATCCCCGTTCATTCAAGCGCTCCATCACATCCGCGGCTGTTGGGTGATCGTGTGATTCACGTACAACATCATATACAGCCTGTCTTTGAATGGTGAGATTCAAGGATTTCATAAAGAATCACTCCTTCTATATCAACGATTTGTATTTTATCTTAATTTGTAATGAGTATAAATAACAATTTAGACCTAGTATAAATCTAAATCCATGGATCGTCAAGATAATGAGCATTGGTACATCTTACACAGGCTAGTTCTGCCCAGATAAAATGTGAATATGAAGCTGCTGGACTCCCCCGTTCAACACGGAAGCTATAAAAAAAAGATGAAGCCAGCAGGCATCATCTCGGTTCCATTTTATTTAGATATTCTTTACCTTACCCCTATTCACAGCACAAATATTCACAGCACAAATCACTGACTTCATCTGACACCATTGGGCCTGTCCACCCTCAGATCTACACATGCCAGCAAATCTCTTCAGATGTACAAGGGATCCGCTCAAGTTCTGCTAATTCTCACAATAGACAGCGAGTGAGGCCAGTGTATGCTGCTCCCATGACTTCAACATCTGCTGCTCCGATTCCTGTATGATATTCGTAAGCGCAGATGTCACACCTGCACAATAGGTATTGGGCGACGGTGGTATCATCCCTGGACATATAGGCTCATAGATCTCCACAGCCCGATATACATCAGCCAGTGTAATCTCCTTGCAGGACCGGGTAAGACAATACCCTCCTACTCGCCCTTCCTTCGCCGTAATGAGTCCGGCCTGTACCAGCCGTGCAAGCACTCTGCGGACTAATGTCACCTCACTACCGATACAAGCAGCTATATCTCCACTAGCGCACATTTGCCCATCACGCTCCAGGAACAATAGCGCCTGCACAGCTACACCAAGCCATTTAGGCGTGGCTTGACGCATTCTTTTCTCTTTGCTCACAACCCCAGGACACCTCGATCCCATTTGGACTTACCGAATTAATATATTGTACGTGAACCACCAGGGAACTTCAAGGAACTACACATTTCGCATCATTTCATGTAAACGTTATCAACTATTTCATCATATCGAACCTCAAAAAATATCTCAAGCTTCTCTTCCCCGTACACTGTGGGCTTTCCGGCATTGGGCACCTACTTGGTGTGATCAATGTCACATTCAAAAAACACCATATGTAGATACAATGGGACAATCATATAACAATATATTGTGAATTGACGGAGGGTAACCCACTATGAAGACAACCTCAGGAACATCTGTTCATACTATAGGCGAACGTGTCATTGGAGCTCAAGATCTTGAAATGCTGCGGGAAAACGCGAATCTGAACGGAGACTCCTTCAGCGGTAAGATGAGTAAATTGGGCTCGGAATATGCAAAATGGTACACAAGAGAGCAGGTGCTGCCCCCAGCATTGCTGAAGGCTATTGATGATGGCTATGTGTATGTGCATGATATGGATCAATATGCGCTCGGTACGACGAACTGCATCTTTATTCCTTTCGATCGATTGCTGGAATCCGGCTTCAATACAGGCAACGGCTCCGTCCGTACGCCGCAGACGATCATGTCTGCTATGGCGCTGGTCGCCATCATCTTCCAGGCGCAGCAGAACAGCCAATTCGGCGGGGTATCCGCGAACAAGATTGACTGGGATCTGGCTCCTTACGTAGCCCGCTCCTTCCGTAAACATTTCCAGAAAGGAATGCGCTTGTTCGGCGAGTCTACGACAATGGAAGAACAGCTAATTACGATGAGCAGCGAAGAGGTACAAGCTGAGTGCCCACGCTCATGGGCATTCGCTCATGAAGAGACCGTTAGTGAGACAAGACAAGCTGCCGAGTCCCTGATCCACAACCTCAATACGATGAGCAGCCGGGCGGGTGGACAGATTCCTTTTACATCGCTGAACTATGGAATGTGTACCTCAATGGAAGGAAGACTGGTCGCTCAGAGCCTGCTCGAATCCACGATTCGTGGACTAGGTAGCGGAGAGACACCGGTATTTCCACAGCATATTTTCCAATGTAAGCAAGGAGTAAATCAGGCTCCTGAAGATCCGAACTATGATCTATTCCAGCTCGCCGTTGAATGCTCCAGCAAGCGGATGTATCCGAACTTCGTGAATGTGGATGCGAGCTTCAACCTGCCATACTACCGTGAAAATGAACCTGATACCATCATTGCTACCATGGGCTGCAGAACCCGTACAATCGGCGACCGCTTCGGACGCAATCGGCAGAGCGGCAAGGGCAACCTGTCCTTCAACACCATCAACCTCCCACGTCTGGGCATCGAATTCGGAACCTGCCAAGGACAACGTACCGTGCCTGATATTAAAGGCTTCTATGACAAGCTCAAAGAGATGATGGAGATCGCTGTCGAGGGTCTGATCCATCGTTATCGTATTCAAGCGAATCAGCCTGCGAAGGCTTCAGACTTCATGATGAGAGAAGGAGTCTGGGAGGGTGGCGAGCAGCTATCTCCTGAGGATAAGGTCGGCGATCTGCTGAAGCACGGGACCCTTGCTCTCGGATTCATCGGCGTGGCTGAATGCATGAAGGCGATGTACGGTCAGCATCACGGAGAGAATGATACAGTCTATCGTGAAGCTCAACGCGTCATCACAGCCATGCGGAGCTTCTGCGATCGGATGAGTGAGCAGCATGAATTGAATATTACGCTATTCGCAACACCTGCCGAAGGACTGTCAGGCAAATTCACACAACTGGATGCGCGTGAGTTCGGCGTTATTGAAGGAGTTACGGATCGTGAATACTACACGAACTCCTTCCATATTCCGGTATACTATCCGCTACCAGCTGCACGGAAGATCGAACTGGAGGCTCCTTTCCACCTCTGGTGCAATGCGGGCGCTATCTCTTATATTGAGCTGGATGGTAATGTGCGTAGTAATCCTGTTGCTTTCCGTTCGATTGTGCAATACGCGCTGTCACAAAATGTAGGCTACTTCTCGATCAATCATCCGATCGACCGTTGCCCATGCTGCGGTTATGAAGGGATTATTGGCTCGGAATGCCCGAAATGTGAAGCCGAAGAGAGCACGACCCACTTCCAGCGTCTGCGCCGCGTGACCGGCTACCTTACTGGGGACTACACTGTACGCTTCAATGGAGCCAAGCAGGCGGAAGTTCGTGATCGGGTGAAGCACCAGTGAATCTGCTCGGATACATCCCTGAATCACTGAATGAAGGTATAGGCCTGCGAGCGGTAGTCTTCATCAGCGGTTGTCGGCATGCTTGTCCTGGCTGCTTTAACCCGGAATCATGGAGCTTCCGCAGCGGAGAACTGTTCACGGAAGTCCGCCAGCAGGAGATCATTCGAGAGATTGCGGGCAATCCGCTGTTGGACGGGCTGACCCTCTGCGGGGGAGATCCCTTCTTCTCCGCCGGAGAATGTGCTGAATTCGTACGCAAGTTCAGACAAAGCTGTCCGAGTCGGAGCGTCTGGGCTTATACCGGATTCGTGTATGAAGAGCTGCTGGAGGATGAGGAGCGGCGGACGCTGGCCGAGCTATGCGATGTGATCGTGGATGGACGCTTCGTTCAGGCCGAGAAGGATGTGTCTCTCCCCTTCCGGGGTAGCCGCAATCAGCGCCTTGTCGATGTGCCAGCCAGTATCCGGGCCGGGGCTTGCGTGCTCTGGTCTGATCAGGCGGTGGTCCCCTCAGGCTCTGCCCGCTGGTAGCTCTCAATAGAGCTCAGATGTCCAGTACAGGATTCCAGACTAATCTATCCCTAACTAACCAGCAATCTTCAACAGCTCCTTGGCTGTTCCGAAGAACGCTGGTTATTTTTCATGACCAGTACCTTGCATTATTCAGTAGAGGGTGATAAGTTATATCCAGCTACTGTTCAATGCACAGTACTGAACGTTGCATAGCTCATGACGATTCATTGATCATGGATCATGTCTTCTGGATATGATTCGTTGTTGATTCACATTTTGATTACGAACTTGGAGGGTTCCAGCCATTGAACGTGCATATTCAATTTAAAAAAGGCGTATTGGAACTGTGCGTTCTTGTATTAATAAGCCGCCAAGACCGTTACGGCTACGAGTTGGTGCAGGCGGTGTCCAAGCATGTAGAGGTCGCGGAGGGGGCGCTGTATCCTCTGTTGCGTCGTCTAGTAACTGAGGGCTACTGCACAACCTACTTGCAGGAATCGAGCGAAGGGCCGCCACGCAAATATTATCACCTCACCCCCACGGGCAGGGAGTATATGCAGGTCCTGCATATGGAATGGAATCATTTTGTACACAATGTCACCAATCTCTTGGAGGAAGGACACGGGCATGAAGAAGCATGAGTTTATGAAAGAGTTAGAGACGCATCTTAGACCACTGCCACCGCACATTCGCAGGGATTTGCTGGAGGATATGGAGCAGCACTTCACATTCGGAATGGCCAGCGGGAAGAGCGAGGAGGATATCTCCAGGGAGTTGGGTCATCCCGTTGATATTGCGATCGAAGCACTAGAGGAATTTCCGGCTGCACAGGTTGAGGGAATACAAGATGAGACCCTACAAGCTTCGACAATGCAAGATTGGATATCTGCACCTGTAAAAAAGAGACACCCGGTAGCGACAGCCCTTATCATCATTGGACTTGTACTATTGAATCTGATGATCGGACTTCCCGTATTCTCCGTGATCTGGAGCCTCTGGCTCTCATTTGCTGCCATTGCTATATCCTGTCTGGTCGCACCGCTGGCTCTGATCGCAGAGTGGGTCATGAATCGCGAATTCCACTTGTTCAAGTTGTTCTTATCCCTGTTCATGGCAGGAGCAGGCATACTGCTCTTCATGGCAGTTAGACGATGGATGCAGCGACTGGCTTACTTTACCGTGCAATATTGGCGCAAGAATCTGAATTATGTGGAGGGAAAATCATCATGAAGCGCAAGTGGATAATGACGGCTATACTCTGCATGCTGGTCGGAATAGCCGGGATGGCTGCACTCGGCTTTGATGCTAACCAAAGCATCTTAGGCTCGAACAATTCTGAGCGAATCGCTCATGAGCAGCAATGGAGCTTTGCCGCTGATGAGCTGCAGACCTTGAAAGTTGAACTGCTAAGCGATGATCTATATGTACAATTCGCGGACAGTCAGGATACACAAGGGACAATCACATTAGAAGGACACTTCGACCAGAAGGTACTTGATCAGCTTGAGCAAGCTCACATTCAGAATGGACAGCTTGAGCTCATCATGAAGCCGGAGACAAGGATATCCTTCTTTAATTTCAGGAACCATGAATATAATAAAAGCACATTGACGATTCATATGCCACAAGGTGCAGTGCTGTCCAATCTGGATGTCCGCGGCACGTCAGGCAGCTATAATCTCCAGGATGTTCATGCAGATCAGACCTCCGTCCAGCTAACTTCTGGCGATTTGAATCTAAACAACCTGACCGCAGATCACTTCACAAGTAAAATGACATCAGGAGAACTCAGCATCCTCAATGCTACTGCGAACCTTGAGCTTCAGATGACCTCCGGTGATATTAAGGTTGACGGGCTAAGTGGTGAAGGGAAGGTTCAGGCGACCTCTGGTGGTGTCGAGATCAGTCAACGAGAAGCTGGGGGATTGGATATATCCATGAAGTTGGGAGATGTCCGCATCGAGACTCCAGTTGGATCACAGGCCATCTATGATGTACGCACCACCTCCGGTGATATCGTGACTCCTCCTTCCAGCGCACAGGCAAAGCATATCATTAAGGTACGTGCAACTTCCGGCGATGTAGTCATCACTAACTAACACCTTGACCAGATCAAACAGAGTGTCAGATGTCCAACGAAACTGCAGGACTGGACTGAAAATTAAAGTATTAGATTGAAAAAACCGCCAGGTGTGAAGTGACCCTGACGGTTTTTCTTGAAGGAATTGCTAGCGCCATTTATTAATAACCCGTGGACTGAGTGTGTAAGTATTTAGCTTGTGTAGGTGGATATATTCGCGTATTAGGCTTTACTATGAAGGGTAACTAGGTAACCGTCTGGGTCGGCAAATGTAAAGGTTCGCCCGAATGGTCCATCTATTGGCGCAGATGTAATCTTTACTCCTGCTTGAACAAGCTTGTCGTGGATTTCCTGCGCATCAGGAGCATGAAGCCACAAGGCGACACCAAGTCCAGGCTGAGTACCCGAGCCGAGCTCTACTCCAGGCATAAGGTCACGAAGAGCAAATGCAATAGGCTTTGTATCAAAGACCACAGCATGAGGTGGCCCCGCCGGTGAGCGGACAAGCCCGAGATAGTTTTGATAGAATTCTGCAGAGCCTTCAAGATTAGTCACTTGAAGTGAAATGAAGTCGGGTCCAATTGCTGACATATTGAAATGTCCTCCTTTGTATTTCATTTTTAATATCTCGATTGTACATCCCCCCTCTTGCCAACAGTATGTCAGTAGCGTTTTACCACTTTCTCAATTTCTTCTAAGACCATTTCATCTTTGTGGAGCAGACGTTTGCTCCTTATGGATCTTCCTTGTATTTGGTGTTGCCTGCTTAATCCAAGTATAATAAAAGAGAGCCTGACCGCAGTGTCTGCGGACCTTACTTTCTCAGGAGGAGATTACCATGTTCGTAGTAACGAATACGATCAAAGTCAAGCAGGGAACCGGAGCGAAGCTGGCAGAACGATTCACTGAAGGCGAAGGTGTCTCGGAAATGCCCGGATTTGTACGTATGGAAGTATGGCATGGGGTAAACAAAGATCAGGAAGAGATCAAGGTGTCCACGCTGTGGGACAATGAAGAGGCTTTCCGTGGTTGGACCCAGAGCGAGAGCTTCCGCAAGGCCCATCAGGGACGGGGGAAGAACGAAGATATCCTGGGAGCTTCTCTCGATCAGTATGAGCTGCTGGCTCATATCTCTGCAGAGGATTAATCAGACTGATATTACTGCTTAATCGCAGCACACCTGATATCCATTCACGTACATACAACATATCCATTCAGCTATAAGACTTGGCCAGAGCCAAGGAATGCACATGACAAAGGAGCGAACGAACAAAATGGAACTTAAGAACATGACAGCTATCATTACCGGGGCTGGTAAAGGAATCGGCAAAGCCACAGCTATCGCCTTGGCGAAGGAGGGCGTTAGTCTGGGACTGATTGCCCGTACCGTAGCCGATCTGGAGCAGCTTCAAGCGACATTGTCCTCCAAATACGGTGTAAAGGTCGTATGTGCCGTAGCGGATGTATCTGACCGCACACAGGCAGAAGCGGCAATCGCCTCTCTGGAGACAGAGCTCGGTGCTGTGGATATTCTGATTAATAATGCGGGAACGGCTTCCTTCGGCAAAGTCATAGACATGGACCCTGAAGAGTGGGAGCGCATCGTACATGTGAATCTCATGGGAACCTACTACATTACCAGAGCAGCCCTGCCGAGCATGATCGCTCAAAACAGCGGTGCCATCATCAATGTAGCTTCTACTGCTGGGGAGCGCGGTTTTGCGACAGGCTCTGCCTATAATGCCTCCAAGTTCGCGGTTATGGGCTTCACCGAGGCATTAATGCAGGAAGTCCGTAAGTCCAATATCCGCGTGACGGCTCTGACGCCGAGTACCGTAAATACGGAGCTTGCCGTAAATGCAGGACTTGGGATTGGCGATGAGGATCGCATGATGCAGCCAGAGGATGTCGCTGAACTGATCGTATCCGTACTTAAGCTACCTAAGCGTGTATTCATCAAGACTGCAGGCATCTGGACAACGAATCCGCAATAAGCCCTTGTAGCCTTGGCAGGCAGAATAGCACGAATGACTAACAGGATAAGTGTTATTGCTGTAGACAAACAAGGCTGCTTCCCTTCAGGGAGCAGCCTTGTTACATTGTCATGAATCTCACCGTCAGATCCTATAAAGCGGTTATGAATTGATCCTAAAAGTTAGTAGCCATTATTCTTCGGTAATGTGTCTGAGTATCTTGGCGGGATTCCCCCCAACTAACACCTAACCCTGTGCTTGAGCTCGTGGCCCGAGCCCATCAATGGAAGGGACAGCCACCGCTAACTGTACTCTTACTCTGCGGCTGACGCACCACATCAGAGACCTCCCCTTTCAGTCCCCCTTCAGCTTGATCCGAATCAGAAGCCTGATCCCCATCACCAGTTGGATAGAGCTTGTCCTGTGCGAAGAAATTCGGGCGTACCAGCTTGTTATCATATGAGGAATGGAAGATGTGTGTCGCTGCCGGAGACATTGGCGGTATCAGCCAGGTCCAGTTCCCTGTCAGCTCTCTTCCGGCTCTCTGCTCACGCTCCTCAAACAGCTTGAATTGAGCTGCTGCTGTATGGTGATCTACGATGCTTACCCCATCTCGCTTGTACGAATAGAGTACCGCTGCATTCAGCTCCACCAATGCACGGTCCTTCCAGAGCGTCGTATCACTTCCCGTATCCAGCCCCATAGCATGGGCCACTGCAGGTAGCTTGTCATAACGAAATGTGTCTGCGAAGTTGCGAGCACCAATCTCCGTGCCCATGTACCAACCATTAAAGGGAGCCGCGGTGTATTCAATCCCCCCGATCTCCAGCTTCATATCAGCGATAATCGGCACGGCATACCAACGAAGCCTCAGCTCGTTAATGGCTGTAATATCGGGATGCTCAATAGCTACCTCCTGCACTAGTCCATCCGGGATTGGATGAAGCGTAGGCTCCTGATCGCCTATCTGTACTACGAGCGGTAGGATATCATAGTCGGTCTTCTTCCCTTGCCAGCCTTGCTGCTGGCACCAGGCCGTTAGCTCCAGAGAGAGCGGATCGCCGATAATCCCGTGCTCCGTATGGTACCCGGCATACCGGATCAACTGGTGATTCCAGATGCGGATCGTCGGCAGAGCAGGCTGTGCGCTGCGAAATACGGTCAAGGTCGGAATGATCCGGCCTCCATTCGTAGCAAGCTCAATATGCTCCAGCAGGGACCCTGCAATGGCGTTGCTATCAGTCAAATGGCGCTCATCACGCACACGGAGCTTGTCCCAGAACAAGCGTCCAATGCAACGGTTGCTATTGCGCCAAGCCATACGAGCACCATGCTCCAACTCCTCATAGCTATGCTCGTAGGTGCCGCGGTCATGAATATTCTGCCGAATCACCTGTAGACGTTGCTCAGCCTCCTCCGGGCTACGCCCCAGTTCCTGATAAGCCGTATGTATGAATTGCTCTGCTTCTTGTATAAGCTCGGAATGCTCTATCTGCGACATCCTGCTCCTCCATCCTGCGGTATAACCGCACCGTTCATGTACTTGTCTCCCATACTTCACGCTATACTATGACTACTTGCTACCTTCTGTACGGCATGACGCTACTGTACGGCATTTTTGAGTAGATTCCAGAATATTGAATGTGCTTGTGTTCATATTATACGCTCTTATACAACAACCCATCAGGGCATTGCCTATTTGTTCACTGCATCTCCACACCTTTTCCAACAACAAGCAATCTGACGATCCGTTCCATTTTATCTAGTCATTCAATTGGATCTATTCCATCTTCCGCGCTCTGTTCATTCCAAGCCATTCCATGCACCATCCATTCGATGCACCTTCCATCACATCCTCTACTCATTCCGCGCTCTATTCAGTCCGTACTCCATGGATTCTATACACTTAGTGTCCCATGCTCTACTCCTACACTGCATTCCGGGCGAACCTGTGGTAAGGTGTAGAGTAAGCGCTGACAAATTTTCTCATTACTCCATTCCGTGCAAGCACATTTCCAATGAAATGAGGGATAACGTATGATTCAAGCCACCCATAACGATGAACGCTACGAACTGCTTAGCCCAACCCTGCTGCCGAGAGCTTCGGGCTTTCTGTGGAACGAGAGCATGATGGTGCATGTCAACTGCCGCGGATATATCGTGGCTCAATTCATGCAGCCAGAGCCTGCGAAGTATTCGCATGCGCCGAATCTGGAGGCCAAGACCTTCATGCAGCCGGAGCAGCCTTATTATGCACACCACCCCGGTCGATTCGTGTATGTGAAGGACGAGGAAGATGGAACTGTCTTCTCTGCTCCATACGAGCCCGTCCGCGCTGAGCTTGAGCAGTATTCATTCTCGGTAGGAAAGCATGATATACACTGGCAAGTGCTCCATAACGGGCTTGAGATCGGCATGACGCTAACCTTGCCCAAAAATGATCCGCATGAGCTATGGAAGATCACGGTGAGGAATGTGTCCAGGGCACACCGCAAGGTGAGCCTGTATCCCTATTTTACAATCGGCTATATGTCGTGGATGAATCAGTCTGGCGAGTATCGGCCTGACCTGCAGGCGATTGTGGCCTCCTCCATCACCCCTTACCAGAAATACAAGGATTACGATAAGATTAAGCATTTGAAGGATAAAACGTTCCTGCTGGCCGAGCGCGAGCCTACAGCCTGGGAAGCCAATCAGGAGGAAATTGAGGGAGAAGGCGGCATTATGCATCCCTCTGCCCTGCATGCGGATACTCTCGCTGGCGGCGAAGCCCGCTACGAGACCCCTGCAGCCGTGCTGCAATACAAGCTCGACCTGAAGGCAGGCGAGGAGCAGGAATTTCGACTGGTGTTCGGTCCGGCACAGCATGAGAGCGAGATCGCAGATATACGCCGCAGGTATTTCTCGCCTACTGAGCCTACTGATCCTGCTAAGCATACTGATCTGAAGGATTATGCGCATACCTACACGGCTACCTCGGGATCATTAGAGCGTACATTCGAGAGCAAGGATACCTATTCTGATGTAGAGAATACAGGGGATAGAGAGCATACAGAGACGATGAGGCATACAGCAAGCGAGAACTTGTTGAGCACGCCAGCTCAGGACGGCTTCACCGCTGCTGCACAGGAATATGCCGCATATATCAGCGCAGGCAAGGGACCGCTGGAGATTCATACACCCGACGTCGATCTGGACAACTTCGTTAATCATTGGCTGCCGCGCCAGATGTACTATCACGGGGCAACCAACCGCCTGACGACCGACCCGCAGACGCGGAATTACCTTCAGGATCATATGGGGATGAGCTATATCATGCCTGAGGTAGCTAGAAATGCATTCATGACGGCTCTCGCTCAGCAAGAGTCCAGCGGCGCGATGCCAGACGGGATTATCCTGCACCCGGATGCGGAGCTGAAATATATTAATCAGGTCCCTCATACGGACCATTGTGTATGGCTGCCCATCTGCCTCAGTACGTATCTAGATGAGACGAACGATTATGCACTGCTGGCCGAAATCCTGCCCTTTGCCGACAGCAGTGAACCTGCAACTGTATTCGAGCATATGAACCGAGCCATGCAATGGCTGGCACAGGACCGGGACGAACGCGGCTTGAATTACATCCGGCAGGGTGACTGGTGCGACCCAATGAATATGGTCGGCTATAAGGGCAAGGGCGTATCCGGCTGGCTCACCATTGCTACTGCATATGCCTTCAATGTATGGGCTGACATCTGCGAGGCAGGTGGGCATGCGGAACATGCAGCACAGCACCGTCTGGCCGCGAAGGAGACGAATGCGATCGTTAACCAGTATCTGTGGGATGGCGATTGGTACGCGCGCGGCATTACGGACGATAATGTCGTGTTCGGAGTCCACACCGATAAGGAAGGGCGTATCTTCATTAATCCACAGGGCTGGGCATTGCTAAGTGGCGCTGCGGATGCTTCTCAGCAACAGAAGCTGATCCGTGCTGTGGAGGAACAGTTGGAGTCACCCTATGGGGTGGAAAAGCTCGCTCCCTCTTTCACAGCTATGCGTGAGGATGTGGGACGCGTAACCCAGAAGCATCCAGGCAGTGCGGAGAACGGAGCTGTGTACAATCATGCTGCCGCCTTCTATATCTATGGTCTTTATGAGGTTGGTGAGCAGGAGCACGCCTACCGGCTCCTGCGGAAGATGCTGCCTGGACCTGATCGTGAGGACATCCTCCAGCGCGGTCAGCTTCCCGTCTTCATTCCGAATTATTATCGCGGAGCCTATCGCCAATTTCCGAAGACAGCTGGCCGCTCCAGTCATCTCTTCAATACAGGAACGGCACCGTGGGTATATCGCTGTCTCGTAGATGGACTATTCGGCGTTCAGGGTACTGCCCAAGGGCTACGTATCCAGCCTCAGCTCCCTTCAGCATGGCAGCAGGCTGCAATCAAACGCAGCTTCCGAGGTGCCCTGCTCGACATCCAGATCACACGAGCAGCCGGAGTGTCTGCTACAGAAGTGTATGTTGAAGGCATATTGATCCCTGACGGTGTGTTGAAGGAATTGAACTCAGGGGCACTGTATCAGGTGCAGGTGAAGCTCCCTGTCATCTGAGAACCGGGTTATAGTCTTAATTATTCGTTCCAAGCGACTCTGTAGCTATCCATTATCAAAAAGCCAGAGGCCCCCTACTCGGGAGCCCCCTGGCTTTCCTTATTAAACAATCATTTCTGAATAAACATTGCTGAAGAACCATTGCTAAACAACCATTACTGAACAATCAACGTTGTACAATCAACGGCACAACCTTGCCTTCATTCACATCAATCAGTCCATAATCCGTAATCTTCAGAGCCGGACTGACTGGAAGCGAATGCGTACTCAGGGACATAATGGGGTTGTAATGTCGATATCCCAGATGAAGCATCGCTGCGCGCAGCTCTTCCACCTGCACAGCGACCTCCTCCAGCGGTTCCTCGGTCAGAATACCGCCTACAGGAAGCTTCAGATGCGACTTGATCTGTCCGCTATCCACTACACAGAATCCGCCCTGACTCTCAATGACGGTATTCGCGGCAAGGATCATATCCGGCACACTATGTCCAATGACCAGCAGATTATGGTTATCATGTGAGTAGGTTGTAGCAATCGCTCCACGCTGAATGGTATCCCCACCAATGAGTCCATAAGCACGGTTCCCATTCTTGCCATAGCGCTCGAAGGTAGCGATCAGAGCATGACCACTGCCCTCCCACTTTACCTGTCCGCCCTTCACCGGAACCGTGACGATAGCCTCCTCCGTGAACGTCGAGCCATCCTTCACAACCATCATGCGGCAGCTGTGCTCTCCGTCTGCTTCACTGGTATGAATGTGGAAGTCCGCTTCTGACAGCTTCTCCAGCTGCACACTCCGGTAGAAATGCTCGGGAAATGCACCGATATGACGCTCCTGCCGATACTCCTCCGTATGATCATAGACCTTGTTGCCGTCCTTGTAGACCTGTGCAATCGCAAAAGACTCCAGATCCGACAACAGTACAAAATCCGCTACCTTGCCTGGCGAGATACTACCACGATCATGCATTCGCATCCGTGATGCCGGGGTGAACGTAGCTGCATAGATCGCGTGCTCGGGCTTCATTCCCATACCGATTGCCTTACGCACAATGTGATCCAGATGCCCATGCTCGATGAAGGAGTCCGGCATCACATCATCCGTTACGAAGCAGAAATGCTGATGGACGTCCTCACGAATGAGATAGTCCATCACTTCAGTGGTCATCGACTTCTCCTGAATCTCGATGAACATGCCCGCGGCGATGCGGGCTGTCATACCCTCGATGCTCTGATGCGTATGATCCGAGCCAATACCCGCGCTGATGAGCTGGTGTAGATCCAGATCCAACAGCTTCGGCGTATGGCCTTCGATGATGAGATCGGGGTGATGCGTCCGTACATACTCCAGAATCCGGTTCGTCTTGCTCTCAGGAGCCCGGATGACATCTACGTAATTCATGATCTCTCCGAGGCAGATCATCTCGCCCGTCTGCAAGAGCGCTTCAATCTCAGGGATATCAATCTCGCCCCCTGTTGTCTCCAGGCCCGTAGCCGGGACGGAGCTGGGAATTGAGTAGAACATATCTGCGGTACATGACTTGCTGACAGCCATCATCTCTTCGATGCCTTCAAGTCCGAACACGTTCGCCATCTCATGCGGTTCGGGGACAATGCTTGTCACTCCGCTACGTATCAGTCCATGAGAGAACGAGGCTGGTGTCACCATGGAGCTCTCAATATGCAGATGAATGTCAATGAGCCCAGGAACCATGTATTTCCCACTACCGTCTATGATCTCAGCCGTCTGGAATGTCTCTTGTCCTCGATTGCCAATATAGATGAAACGGCCATCCAGTACAGCGACATTTCCTTCCTCGAATCGTCTGAAGTAACTGTTGTACACTTTCACTTGCTTAATTAGCTTGTCCGCTCGCATTTCACGCATATCCGGATTCTCCTTCATTGCACCAATACCATTTTGTCTTGCGGCACATATAGACGTACCTGCTGTCCGCTCTGATATGGAGTGTCCATTTCCTGATTGGCGGTGAAGCTACCGTGAGCCGTATCAATGACATATTGATAGCTGCGCCCCAGGTACGTACTGACCTTGACAATTCCGGCTAGCTCATTATCTCCCAGTTCGCCTACAGCATCACGGATGACGAGGTCATCTGGACGGATAGCACCTTTGCGTGCACCTATCGTAGCGGTACCTGGATTACGCGTGAGCCGGAACGTGCTGTCACCCGCTGTCAGACGCAGATGCTCTCCTTCCTCTACGGCAGGTCCGTCGAACTCCAGGAAGTTATTGAAGCCGATAAAACGAGCCACGAATTCGGTCGCTGGATATTTGAAGATGGCCGGAGGCGCATCAAGCTGCTCGATATTCCCCTTGTTCATAATGGCGACCTGATCGGAGATCGAGAAGCATTCCTCCTGATCATGAGATACGTAGACGGTCGTAATCCCTAACTCCTGCTGGATCCGGCGAATCTCCACGCGCATGTTCACACGCAGGTTCGCATCCAGATTGCTCAGCGGCTCGTCAAACAGAAGCAAATCCGGTTCAATGACGAGTGCGCGGGCAATCGCTACACGCTGCCGCTGTCCACCAGACAGCTCGGCAGGGAAGCGCTTCTCGAAGCCAGTAAGGCTTACTGTGTCCAGCATGGACATTACACGACGCTTCACTTCGTCCTCCTTGACCTTGCGCAGGCGAAGTCCGAACGCAACATTGTCGAAAATCGACAGGTGCGGGAACAGGGCGTAGCTCTGGAATACGAATCCGAAATTCCGCTTGTTCACAGGGACACGAGTATAGTCCTTCCCTCCGAAGAGGAATTGACCCTGCTTCGCCTCCAGGAAGCCTGCGATCAGACGCAGTGTTGTCGTCTTGCCACAGCCGCTTGGTCCGAGCAAGGACAAGAGCTGACCCTTTTCCAGCTTGAGATCAAAATCCTTAAGTATCAGCTGATTCTCGTATGCAACGGATACATGATCCAATGTCAGCAATGCCATGTGGCTGCACCTCCATTACCTTTTAGTGAAATATGATAATCCCATCATTCGCTCGATCACGAACATCAGCACACCCGTCAACACCATCAGCAGCACAGACAGCGCAGCAATGGTCGGGTCAAAATAGTTCTCTACATAGGTCAGCATCTGAATCGGCAATGTACTGAAGCCTGGACCCGTCATGAATACAGAGATGTCTACATTGTTGAAGGACTCCAGGAAAGCAATCAACACCGCCGCAATGATCCCTGAGCGGATGTTAGGCAGCACGACCTTCACGAAGGTCTCGAAGCGCCCTGCACCCAGACTAAGCGCCGCCTCCTCAATAGCAAAGTCGAAGTTGGACAGACTGGAGGCGATGACCCGAATAATGAACGGCAGCATAATGACCGTATGACCGATCAGGAGTCCGGCATAGATCGGCAGCTGATATACGACAATCAGGTATTTCAGCAGTGTGAAGCCCAGCACGATTCCCGGAATCAGTACAGGCGAGAGAAATATGGCGTTAAGCAGTGCTTTGCCCCGAAAGGAGAAGCGACTCAGCGCATAAGCCGCTGGTACGCCCAGCAGCAGGGCCAGCACATTGCCGCACAACGATACGATCATGGAGGTCTTGAAGGTCTTCATGAACATGCTGACCTCAAATATGTTCTCATACCACCGCAAGGAGAAGCCCTCCGGCGGGAACTTCAGCACTGTGCCTGGCTCAAAGGATGTGGCCGAAATAATCAGAAGCGGGCCCAGCAGGAACACGAAGACCAGCAGACTGAACAAGCCAAGTCCATATTGTTTGTCCTTCATAATCCACCTACCCCTTCGGATTCAGTCTGGCGGCTCCCTTATTCACCAAGCCGATAACCAGAAATGTAATAACGATCATAATGGTCGCAATGACCGACGCCAGATACCAATCGTTCAGCGTCATGGCATTCTGATACAGGAATGTAGCGATGACACGCTGCTTGCCTCCCAGCAAGGCCGGCGTGGTATATGCAGTCAGGCTACCTACGAAGACGAGAATGCCGCCGATGATGAGCCCCGGCACAGCGAGCGGGAAGACAATTTTGCGGAAGGCCGCAATACGCGATGCCCCCAGACTCTGTGCAGCCCGGATCAGATCATGATCAATATTCTCCAGTACACCGACCAATGAGATGATCATCAGGGGCAGGAATAAATGCACCAGACCGATGACCATAGCTGCCGGGGTATACAGAATCTCCAGCGGCTTGTCCACAATCCCAAGGCTGATCAACGTATTATTCAGCAGCCCCTTGCGTCCCAGAATGACCATCCAGCTGAAGGAGCGCACCACGGGGCTCGTAAGCAGCGGGAAGATCGCCAAGGCCAATAGGATACCCTTGCGCCGGGGTGCCTTTTGCGAGATATAGTAAGCTGTGGGGAAGCCCATTACTATGCAGATCAAGGTCGTAATGACACTGACCTGTAGCGTAGTCAGCAATATTTTCAGAAAGTAAGGGTCCTTGAAGAAATGAAGATAGCCCTCAAGTGAGAACGAGCTGTCCCGGACAAAAGTCGAGCCGATCGTCAGTACGATCGGAATGATCATAAATACCATCAAAAAGAGCAGTCCCGGAAGCAGCAGCCAGTACAAGTACGTTTTCTTCATGACTAACTCCTTTACATTTGTCCTGTCACATGAACGAACCGTGTCAAAAATGCTTCATGGTCAACACCCTCGCTGACCTGCATGTTGGGAGGCTGACCAAGACGATTCTGTATATCTCCGACCGTCTGTCCGTCGCACAGGCGACTGGATGTCTCAATATCCACATACATTGGCTTCATGTCCATTAGCTCCGGCCATAAGGCAACGCCAACAGCCAACGGATCATGCAGTGCACAGGCACGGACGCCGTTACGCGCTTCATATCTTTTCGTATATTCAGAGGTGCTCTGCTCCACGTAATTACGGATCTGCGGATCAGCAATCTGAGCAATATGCTCGGCGGTAAGTAGCGCCTTGCGCGTCACATCCAGACCGACCTGAGTCAGCTTGCGGAAGCCCGCATGGAATACAATACGTGCCGCCTCAGGGTCTGCGTACATATTGTACTCAGCCACTGGAGTGACATTGCCGCAGCCATGAATGACGCCACCCATAAAGATGACTTCCTCAATATGCTTGGGTAGCTCAGGATATCTGAGCAGTGCATGAGCGAGATTGGTGAGTGGCCCTGTGCAGACCAGCGTAAGTCTGTCCTGTCCGCCTTTTAGGTTCAGTGCATGCTCGATCATCAGATCGGCAGCGAACCCTGAAGCAGGAGCAGTAGAAGGGACCGCATACGGCAGCGCTCCCCCTATTCCATCCTGACCGTGAATACGTGTCTCATTGAACTCCGGGCGGATCAGGGGCGTCTCCGCCCCACGGTAGACCGGAATATCCGGTCTACCCAAGAGATCCAGCACTTTGCCCGTATTCACTGTTGCCTGCTCCAGTGATACATTGCCGCACACGGTAGTAATGGCCTGGATATCGAGCTGCTTGCTCTTGACGGCCAGAATGATTCCCAGTGCATCATCAATTCCTGTGTCTACATCCAGTATAATTTTCTTCATCACTGCGCAATTTCCCGGTTCCAGCGGTCCGTCCAGGTTGCCATCTGGCTATTCACGAACGCCATATCCAGCTTCACCAGCTTCTCAACTACGTCCGCACCATAAGTAATACCTTCGGTCTCTTCACCAGACAATACCACTTCGGTATTTACCGGGGAGTCTACCTTGGCTTTAGCAGACTTCTCCTGTACTTCCTTGCTCAGCTGCCAGTTCATGAACTCCTCTGCCAGCTCCTTCTGATCAGAGCCCTTCACGATATTCAGTGTATTCATTACGGCATATGCCCCTTCGGATGGTGCTACGAACTTGGCATCAGGTACCGCCGCCTTCAGATCCTTGAAGTACATTTCCATAATCGGCCCACCAGCAATCTCTTCCTGGCTGAACATATTCACGAACTCCGAGGTCTGGCTGTAGAACTTCACGATATTCGGGCTCAACTCTGCGAGCTTCGTGAAGGCAGCATCCTCATTAAATTCAGCATTTCCGGCTACCTTGGAAGCTGCATCCACGACCATAGGTCCAGCCGTCGCCGTAATATTCGGCAGCGTTACGTTGCCTGCGAATTCAGGGCCCCACAGATCGCTCCACGAGGTGACTTCCTTCGATACCATCCCTGGATTGTAGGCAATTCCCAGACGACCTACCGTGTAGGCAGGGCCATATTCCTCACCAAGTGGAGCCTTGGCAATGTCATACACATGCTCTAGATTCGTCAGCTTCGAGCGATCGACCGTCTCGAACAAGCCCTCTTGAATACCTTGTTGCGCATAATAATCTGACAGATAGATCAGATCGACGTCGGAGCTGCCTTGACGAATCTTGTTCAGACGCTCAGCGTTGTTCCCCATCTCAAGGACAATCTCCACATTATGCTCCTGCTCGAAGGGAGCGTACACTTCCTTCTTGAAGAAATCCTCCGAGAAGCCCCAGGTCGAGATGACCAGCTTCTGCTTGGCTCCTGTGTTGGATGCTCCTCCATCGGCTACTGGCTCAGTGCCCCCACAGCCTGCCAATAGAGTGGACGCAAGCGCCATTGTCACCATTCCGCCTAACCATTTTTTCATTTGATTCATCCTCCTGCTGGATAATATGGTCTTATTATGAAAAATAAAAAAGAAAAGCATTCTTGTCGTGTTGAACAAGAACGCTTTTCTCCGTAAACAAAGATAAGCGACACCCGCTATAGGCAGTACAGGGCCTCCGCCCAGATAGATCCGTGCCGAGAAGCCAATCTATGCAATTCATCATGGCTATGCCGAAGGTTCCTTCAGCATCACATTCGTAACCGCCCATTGTGTAGCTGCATCATAATCGCGCAGCAAAGCATCAATCTCCAGTTCCATGGCCTGCTCCAGCCTCTCGCGCAGCCGCTTCTTGAACAGCATGGACATTCGGAAATCCACTTCCAGCTTCAAGCCGGGGGCTTCCCCTTCCAGTGCAGCTGATCTAGGTGAGCGGCGGTGCTTCGCTACGAAGGTCACCATATTGTTCTCAACAGTAGCCCGCAAGAGCGTGGTACCGAAGCCAAACAATTCCTTGGAGATTTCATTATAAATCTGACACATTCGTTTCTTACTCTCATTACTGTCCAGCAGCTTCATGAACACACCCTCATCAAGAGACTAACGTACATTTGGACCGCCAACACGTTCGATTATACATAATTATATAATAGAGAGCAAGTAAAATACCAAAATCCATAGCTCACTTCTGCAAAAAGCGAACAATTCACCATTTCACCCTAAAAAAAACCCTCTGAGACTGTGCTTCTCAAAACACTAGCCAGCAGAGGGAAGAAGGTACACACTGTCTGGAATCTTATTGGACCCGGGACTTAGTGCACCCAGGACTTAGTGGGTCTGGAATCTCATTTGCTTGGCTCAGAATCGGTAGGTGGCGTAAAGTCACACTCCAGCAGCGGAACCACACGGGTCCTGCGAATCCATTTATATCCCAGCCATAGCACCAGGAAGAGCGGTACGCTAAGGTACGAGATCAGCACACCATTCCAGTCGATTCGATCCCCTGTGAAGGCCTGATAATTCTGTCCCAGAATGACAATAATGCAGAGCACAACAGCAAATATCGGTCCGAACGGGAACCAGCGCGCACGGTATGGCAGTGCACTCAGGTCACGTCCCTGTGCCACGTAGGCTTTGCGGAAGCGGTAGTGGCTGATAGCAATACCAAGCCAGGTAATAAAGCCGCACATGCCAGAGGCGTTGAGCAACCAGGTATATACGACACCATCCCCGAAGAGCGAGGCGAGGAAGGCCAGCATACCTACAGCCGTCGTAACCAGCAGCGCATTCATCGGGATACCACGCTTGTTCAGCTGCTTCAGGAAACGCGGTGCCTTACCGTCTCTGGCGAGAGCGTAGAGCACCCGGGCTGACGCATACATCCCGGAATTACCAGCTGACAGGACAGAGGTCAGGATGACTGCATTCATGACCGAAGCCGCCATCGCAAGGCCAGCCTTCTCGAAGACGAGCGTAAACGGACTGACTCCGATGTTCTCCAGCCCGTCCTTGAGCAGATTCGGGTGGGTATAAGGGATAATCAGACTGATGACTAGGATGGCCAGAATATAGAAAATCAAGATGCGCCAGAATACTTGCCGGATCGCACGCGGAACATTCTTCGCAGGCTCCTCACTCTCCCCAGCAGCCACTCCGATCAGCTCCGTGCCCTGGAACGAGAAGCCTGCTGCCATGAAGACTCCAAGCACAGCGAAGAATCCGCCATGGAACGGGGCATCTCCTATCGTCAGATTGGTGAAGCCGACAGCTTCGCCGCCCAGAATGCCGAAGATCATCAGCACCCCGACCGTCAGGAAGATGATCACCGTAGCGACCTTAATAATCGCGAACCAGTACTCAGACTCTCCGTAGCCTTTTACAGTCATGACGTTCAGCCCGAATATAAGCACGAGGAAGAGCAGACTCCACAGCATCGAGTTGCTCTCCGGGAACCAGTACTTGATCAATACCGTGGCCGCTGCCAGCTCGGCAGCAATCGTGACCGCCCAGTTGTACCAGAAATTCCAGCCCATCGCGAACCCGAGAGCCGGATCAACGAAGCGGGCTGCGTACGTATTGAATGACCCGGAGTCCGGCATGAACGTCGCGAGCTCTCCCAGACTGGTCATCAGGAAATAGACCATGATGCCGACCGCTGCATAAGCGAGCAGTGCCCCGCCAGGACCGGCGCTGGAGATCGCTGTACCGCTGGCGAGGAACAGACCTGTTCCGATTGAACCCCCCAGTGCGATCATCGTCATATGACGAGCGCGCAACGATTTCTTCAGTGTGGGAGGATTGCTGTTGCTGTTATTACTATTATTGCTGGAATGATGGTGGGTACTGCTCTGATTGTTGCTTGTATGATGGCTTGCTTGCAAATGAGAACACTCCTTCTTGAATAGCTGATAACGAACAGACACACAGAGAGTGAATCCCAACTGACCGTATGAGGCTCAGGGTCCCCAGGATGGGTCAGAATGATTCAGCAGCGGTTAACGGAGCATGCATGCGATCAGGAAGATCAGCATTGCGTTGTATCTATCAAAAGTCAGTCAGCATTCATCTCAGTGAACTCCGTGCTCCCCCACAAGGCGCTTACTACTAGCGGCAATCCCCTGCATCCAGGTATAGCAAAAAGAACCGCAGGCTGTAGGCCGCGGTTCTTCCATGAACGTTCGCACCTGTCCTGATGATGAAGATAGCTCAACACAGGAGTCTGACACACAATGGTGCCATATCTCCAGTGACAGTTCTGCTCCTTTCGGCAGCAGCCCCAGCCGCGCAGGACGAACCAAGGAAACGGTCCCGCGGACTTCGGCGGATGTGCCTTTCGGCTGAATTCATAGGCGGTTCCTTGACGCCTCCCTCAGCTTACTGATCATATCCGCGACCTCTACCTCATCATAGGATGAGGTGTATCTGCATGTATTCAATTATCATTAATGTTAGTATCCACATCCAGGCTCAGGTAACTGACATAAGACGGCAGCATCCTCCTAGATAGACGTTTAGTATACTGCTCCTGCGAATCTGTTGCAATAGCTTCCGTCTCACTTCCACATATTAGCACTTCAAATTACGTTGTGCACGCATAGTGATTCGCTTGGTTGTCTTCCCGTCCGATGCCTTTAGCCATGCATCACATACAAAAGCCACCCAATCTGGCGAAGTTTTAGCAGCATCATTCAACCAGTTGGCCACCGAGTCCTGCACATACTTGGATGGATCCGATTTTAACGGCTCCAACAAGGGGAGTCCCCACGCTGGATTATCCTTAAGCTCCACAATATGCCGAGCCCACACCCCGCGCGGACGAGTCGCCTCGACGGCGAACCGCCGGATGTTATCGTCCTCCTCAAGCACCCAATTGCTGAGCAGATGGATTGCTGGCTTCACTTGCTGTGAAATAGTCTCCCGCATGGCCATCCAAGCGAGTTCGCGCACGCCAAAGTGAAGATCTGCAGCGAACGGACGAATGAGCTCTAGCTTGTAATCTAGCTCTAGCTGATCCAATCCTACCACGTAGGCTGCCCAGCACCGCACACTATCCGAGCGATGCGTCGAGAGGTGCACGAATAGCTTCGCACGCTCTTGATCCGACTGCTCCCGGAGAATTCCAAGCCATTCGCCAGCAATAGCGGGGATCATCTTTATAGTCGACTGTCCCATGATGCCCCCCAGGGCAGACATTACCTCATGAGTTCGTTGGCGTAGCCCACATTCATTCAGAACGTGCTTGAGCAACTGGATATGATCAACAGCCAGCCATTCGGTCAGATTGACGGACTCGATTCGACCGTAATTCAACCATTCGAGCACCTCGGGTAGAATATCGCCGGCTTTACGGGCTCCTTTCCGATGCACTATAGCCTCTGGAATGAGAGCTTTGTTGTCGAGCACCATCAGCAGCACCCTCCAACCTTATACTTCGGTGTATCTTTCATGGGAATCGCTCCATTTCGTTATAGAATCCAGGTCATTCACCAAGGATACGAGACGAAAGGAGTGAATAGATGTAATCTAGATTACAAGCTGTAGCCAGTAGCTTTTTGTTGTATTGCTGCAAGAATGTCATAGCGGATAGATACTGTTCGGAATCCGGTACGAATCATATCAGCCTCCACGAGCTCCTTCAGTGCCACAGAGACGGCCTCCCGCGAAGCGCCCACGAAATGAGCAACCTCCTGCTGTGACAGAAGCATGTCGATACGGCGGTAGTCATTACCCTCGTCCTGAACACCGTAGCGTCCTGAAAGCTCAGCAAGCACATGAATGATCTTATCGTGTAGCCTGCCCAGCGCTAGATGTTGAGCCAGACTGCTCAGCTGAGACAAGCGTTGACTCATGGCCTTGATCATATTCATCATGAACCTTGGATGCTGAATGAGGTAGCTTTCGAACCGCTCACGGTCCATCACACAAATGTCGCAATCCTCGATCGCCTCGATTAGTAGGCTCCTCGTTCCCAGCGATATATCACCCATCTCTCCAAAGATGTTCCCCTCACTCAAAATATCCAAGGTGAACTGCTTTCCCTGTTCATTAAGCTGATACAGCCGCACGGTTCCCCTCTTCACAAAATATAACCCGTCAACGAATGTATCGGGTGTCTGGATGTACGTATGCTTCGGATACGTTGTGATGGAGGTCAGCTTATCCATTTCAATCAAATCTTCCCTGGACAGCGAGCGCATCAGGTTGAACTGTGACAAATATTCAATACGGTCCATGATTCCTCCTGAGTTATCGAAGCTATATTGACTGATAGTTACAGATTCTTTCTGTATTGATGTATTATGAGCGCTTGCAGGCATGGATCACTAGAAAATGAGGATGGGTCATCAGTCGCTCGAACCACTTGTCGTACCAATTGGCGATTTCAGACACTTCCCTTGCATTATTATCCATTACAGGCTGTGGCTCGACCATACATTGAATGGAGAACTGTTCCACTGTTACGTTGATGATGTCTTGAATCGGCCTCCTGTAGAACGTGACCTCCACGGGACCTGACTCCTTCTTATGCCACACCTCACGCAGCTGCTCATGCGCGAAATAGTCTGGTCGGTCGAAATACGTAAAATCCATAAAAGGGTGATGCACCGAGAAGAGCAGGCTCCCTCCTGCCTTCAGCACACGATGAAATTCGCAAAATGTAGGCTTCCAATCCTCAATGTAATGGAGTGTTAAGGAGCTGACAATCAGATCGAATGATTCATTTTCAAAAGGAAGGGGCTCCGACAAGTCGCATTGAAGCACAGTGGCTTGGTCGCCAACTCGTCTTTGGCATGCCTCCACCATTTCTGCACTCAGATCTACAGCTGTCACTGTGGCCCCTCGACTGAGCAGTTGTTCGGTATACCATCCTGCGGCACAGCCGGCGTCCAATACCGTGAGCTGCTTCATGTCCGAAGGCATCAGCTTCAGCATAGCAGGTCGTTCGTAATAGGCGTTATGTCCACTGTACACGTCCACATTCTGTTCATAATCCTTAGCCAGTCTATCGTAAGCTGCTGCAATCTTCTCCTTCATATTTCTCGCACCCTCCCTTACGCATAGAACCATTATACTGCAAACTACAGAGGCCATAATCATAAGATATACAGCTATCGACATATCTTCACAGATGACCGACCGCATTCTGCGGAAGTTATCTTACGCTCAGCGAATCGTTCAGTTCCGTTGAAAGGTTATAAATTCTGTTATCTAAAGAAAAAGCGACCCGTTCTGGGTCGCTCCGCTCCTATAGCCAATGTAATCACTTAATAGCGCTTAGGTGCTGCCTTCTTGCCGAGATCTGTCATATAGGTGAAGAACGCATCCGGATCTGTATCATATACAAGCTCAACCGGACGGCCATCCGCCTGGGCTACCGTTCTGCCCTGACTAGGTCCATCTGCAATAACCGTACAATGAACGGTCTTTCTGCGTACCAGCTCTGGACGTCCAAGTGCAGCTGTTGTCAGTACATCCCACAGATAGTAAGTGGAATTTGTCTCACTGTAGACCAGCGGTGGGCAGCCTGCATAGCAATTCCCGATGAAATCAACACCTTCATAGCAGCGCTGGCTGGCCCAGAGTCTGCGTACCGCAGGGGTCAGTGGTACTTTATTCGTGCTCTCCAGTGCGACCAGGTCAATAGGAATCCCGCTCTGCCATACACGCAGGGCAGCCTCTGGGTCCCAGAATACGTTCCATTCCGCAGTCCCATCATGCTCTGGCTCCTCGACATTCCCCTTCTCGAAGGTGCCACCCATCCATACGAGCTTCTCAATCCGCTCTTCTACATCCGGCGCCTCATCCAGTGCGCGAGCCAGATCCGTGAGTGGGCCTGTGAACAGCAATGTCGTCTTGCCATCAGCCTGACGTACCTTCTCAATCAAGTGAAGATGGGCAGGCAATGAGGACAGTGGAGCTTCCATCGTGCCCGTCTCATTGAGTACAGGCAGAGCATCTACATAGAAGGAATGGAGACGCCACGCTGCCGGGAAAGGGTTCTTCCCACGGGAGTTGGACTTGGCTACCTCTACCTGTGCTCCATGGCCAAAACGGTCAATAATTTTGCGACTCGCATCCGTAGCTGGCTCCAGATAGCCGTCTGCCGGGATCACGGATACACCTGTCAGATGAACATCTTCCATTTGCAAAAGCATAAATAATGAGACGAGGTCATCCACGCCTCCATCATGATTGAAATATACATTACGCTTGCTCATTGATCTCTTCCTTCCTGTTCCTGCAATTTCGAAGCTGTCTTCTATATTATGCCGTAAAGTAGACGGGCCCGTAAATGCAGGATTTGGGACAGTGCTTCTGTCGCTATGCTCAAGGGTTACAGTTATCGAATCATTCGGCTCCCACCAACAGCTTGAGCGGTGTTGAGAGCAGACTCAGCTCTATAGGTGTCTGGAGATAAATCTCACCGTCCGTATCTACCTTCATTGGCTCATGTGTCTGAATCGTAAGCGAAGTGGCTCTAAAGTAATCTATCGCCTTGTCCTTGGGCTCCCAGGGCTCCTCCGATTTCCGTGCAAGCAGCTCCTTAAGCAAGGGTAATCCGGCTTCACGAATAATGAGAACATCGAGATGACCATCGCACAAGGAATCAGGCTGCAGTGGCAAGGGATGGGTACCCAGATAGCGCCCATTCGCCACCAGGATCATAACGGCCTCCTCTTCCCTGCGCTCACCACTACTTACCATCGTGAAACGAAAGGGCTGCGCACTGCGTAACGTCTGTAGTGTGCTGATAAAATAGCTGAGCTTGCCAAGCGAGCTTTTCAGGGTGGGATCAATATTTTCCGAGGTCTCTGTGATTAGGCCAATGCCGCAAAAATTCGTAAATACCCTGTCATTGACTACCCCGATATCCAAGCTGCGGCTCATCCCCTCCAATAGCATTCGAGCAGCTTCCGGTATATCCTGGGGAATCCCGAGTGAGCGTGAGAAGTCGTTACAGGTGCCTCCAGGCAGAATGCCCACACTCGGAGGATGCGACAGGGAAGCGAGTCCATTCATACACTCATGTACCGTGCCATCCCCGCCCAGGATGAACACAGCCTCTGTCTCTGACGACAGACTGCGACAGATCCGTTCGCCGTCACCGGGGGATTCGATCTGACGCAGCACAAGCTCCGCTATATGGGGAGCAAGGACAGCTACAGCATCACCGAGACGCTTGTCTGCACCCGCCTTACCTGCATGATGATTATAGATTAGTAGCGCTTTGCGGAACATACTCACACCTCCTATTAGAGCTATGTAAGCCTCCCTATAAGATTACCCCTAAGAGGTAGGGCCATAAACGGTGTGAGCTGTCCCAACGAGTCAACACATGTCATTCTGGGGTATGTATAAGGTACAATAGTCAGCATAACCGATCTTATCCATCTGAATCTGTTATTAAAGGAGTGATTACCATGGTGCAAACGATCGCTGAGCTGGATCTCATACGGGAAGAATGCAGGTCCATGGTGGCCAAGAGAGCGGCAGTATCCGGTACGGTATCCCTGCTTCCGGTTCCGGGAGCGGATGTCCTGACGGATGTGGGTATCCTAATGGAGCTGCTGCCTTCAATTAATAAAAAATTCAAGCTATCTCAGGAACAGCTAGAAGGCCTGGATGCCGAGACCAAATCCATGATCTATGGATTCATTACTTCTGTTGGCAGCAAGATCATTGGTCGCGTCGTTACGCATGAGCTGATTCTCCAGCTGCTTCGCAAAATGGGGGTAAGGATTGCAACCAAACAGGTATCGCGATTTGTACCCATCCTTGGGCAAGGTCTCTCCGCAGCCATTGGTTATACCGCAATGCGGATCATAGGCAATCGCCATGTCGATGAATGCTATGAGGTAGCGAAGCATCTTCTGGAGCAACGGAATCTCGCGGCAGCCGTCCAGAATGCACAGACGCCACAAATCACAACTGAACCGCTTGAGGTCCCTGAGTCTCATGAGCAATCTGCTCTCTTGCTGCCGCCATCCAAGGGGCAACCCGAACCTGTACTTGAGCGGCAACCATCATCTGAACAGCCTACATTCGAACAGCCTAAATAAAAGAAGCGGACCCTATGCCATGTCCTCGTAGTCCGAGGCTGGGCGGGTCCGCTTTGGTATTCAACAATGTAGGGCTTTATGGGCTACTCGTAAATTTTGCCCATATACAGCATCTGGGCACATCGCTTCCAGGGATTCTGAGGCTTCTCATAATACTCCAGGCCGTGAATAGAGGCTTTGCCCCACTCCTGAGCTGCCTCCAGAAACGCCTCGACAGGCTCATTAGCCCACTCATGCCCCTCTGCCTTGTCCTGCGCGAGCTCCTGCAAGAAGTGGAGAAATGAAGCTTCATCGGTAACCGCATTGACAAGCTCAAACAGACTTTTCATAGGCTCACCTTCCCTTTCGCTTGGGTGTAACAAAGGACATCAGCCCTACTGCACAAGCGCTTCTACGACAGGATAGGAGATCAGATTGCGATCACGATAGGTAGAGGTGATAACGTCCTGTCTGGCACTGACGATCCCATTTTGCAAAATAACCGACTTGAAGCCCCGCTCTCTGGCGCCATTAAAGGTGAATAGCACACAATGCTCAGCCGCGAAGCCTGCAATGATGAGTAGCTCGACCCCACGACTGCGCAGCATGTCCTCCAATTCTGTCTGCCAGAAGGCGTTCGGCATCTCCTTCGTCAGCTTAAGATCTCCGTCCTCGATCTGAATATCTGGGATAATATCATAGCTAGCCTGATTGCTGTCATTCATGCCTTCAATATCCTGAATATGAACGATGACATGGCCTTGGGAGCGCAGCAGCCCAGACACATAGTTAATGTGCATACATGCCTTGTTCAGGAGACTCTTCTCCACAGGCTCCTCTTCCAGATGTACATGCTGCAAATCAATGATCAACAAGCCAATTTTCACAAAATAGCCCCCTCGTTCCGTACAGTTTTAGTAAAACGACATAATTAAGCATACCATAATATAGGTGTATTCCTTAAAGCTATTTAACGACCTCTTCATCCATGACGTCCGCCTTGTTCAGTAAATAGGGAACGGGTCGAACTCCGCTATAATGGATTAGACCATAGCTAATGAGCATAGGATTTCGCAGACTTCTTCCTCAGCCTTCCCCATCATCTTGGCAGGAGGACTGCTTAGGCTCTTGAATAGTGAAGGATGGCTGCGCCTCACAGGCTTCAAAGCCTCTCTTCATCTTGTCCAGCAATCCCCTCATAAGCTGGTGATCCTCCAACGTGAACTCAGACAGCATCGTCTGAATGAGATTCCTGTAATACGGAATGACCTGACTCAGAAAGTCTCTGCCCTTCTCCTTGAGACGAATCGTGATCATACGCTTGTCACTGGAGTGGGCAATCCGCTCAATCATGCCGTCACGCTCCAGACCATCGATCAATCCGGTCATCGTGCCCCTTGTCACATCGGCCTCATCGGCCAGCTCGGATGGGGTCATATCGTGCGGAGCATGGCTGAGCAGCACACTCAACACGATAATTCGCCCCTGCGACACTCCAATCCGCGCAAAGTCACGGTTCATATCACGGAATATCCCATTAGCCAGATGGGCGAACGATACAAAGGTCTCAATATCCATAAGGTCCTGATCCGTAGCACCACGCTTGCGAAGCGTCTTGCGAATCGAATCGTTGTGAAAGTTAAAGTTCATGGCTATTCCTTTCTACTGAATGATCTAATTCTGAGGAAGGCGATATGATCCGGTATGTGCGCCATTCCTCTGGCAGCAGGGAAGCATATGGCTCCTGCATGAACCGATCGTCAACGAGTACTAACAGCCCATAGTCCTGAAGCGTACGAATCAATCTTCCGCCCGCCTGCAGCACTTTGTTCATCCCCGGATAAACATAGGCATAGTAAAAGCCATTCTTGCCCTCACGCTGGTAATAATCCTTCAATACATCCCGCTGCTCTCCTACTTGAGGAAGTCCCACACCAACAACGACGACACCATGCAGACGTTCACCAGGCAGATCGACACCCTCTGAAAAAACGCCTCCCAGTACAGCCATTCCCATCAGGCTTCTGGGCGGGTCCGGCTGGAAACGATCCAAAAATGCGGTGCGCTCCTCCTCCGTCATCCCTGAGCTCTGCACGAGCAGTTCGGCATCAGTACCCATCTGCTCGAAGGCCAGAGCTATGTCCCGTAGATAAGTATAAGACGGGAAAAATACTAAATAGTTGCCCTTACGCTCCTGTACTAACCGAGTCAGCAGCTCTGTAATCGGGCGAATCGACTGCTGCCTTGCATGATAGCGAGTCGACACAGGCAGCAGCCTGACGTCCCATTGCTCCTGCCGAAAAGGCGAAGGTACCGTTAAGGTGTAATCATCTTCACAGGCTCCAAGCAATTCTCTGTAGTAGGCCAGTGGCCTGAGCGTAGCCGAGAAATACACTGCAGAGCGATAAGACTTGACGCTTCGCTCAAGCAGCTTGGACGGGTCCAGACACATCAGACGGAGGATGACGTCACTGCTATTCTGCTCTATATAAGTAACATAACGCTCATCGTACAAGCCTGCAATGCGCAAACAGTTCTGTACAGCAAAATAACTCTCCAGCAGCAGAGCATGGTCCGCATCCGCTCCTCCAGCCCCCATCGCAAGAAGCTCTCTCTCTGCCACATCCACAAAGGGCTCCAGTAGCGACAGCAGCTCCTCTGGCAATTCTCCGCGGGTGATCGCTCCTGAGCTCGGCAGCTCCTTGCGCAGCTTAATAAAATAGTTGTTCACTTGGCTCGCTGCGGTAGCCAGCACTCCGCTTCGCTGCTTGTACGCTCGCTTGAGCTCTAGAAAGGGGCGCTTACTAAGCTCTGCCGAGAACATTTCCCGACTTCGATCGACCAGATTATGAGCCTCATCAACGAGCAGTATAGTCTTGCGCTTTTGCTCCTCCAGCCAACGCTTGAGTGAGATTCGGGGATCAAACACATAATTATAGTCACAAATAATACAGTCCGACGCGTAGGCTACGTCGAGAGAGAATTCGAACGGGCAGACGCGGTGCTTGCGGGCATAGCGCTCCAGGATCTCGCGGGTCATAATCGTCTCATGCTTAAGTATATCCATCACGGCATGGTTAACCCGGTCATAATACCCGTCACACAAGGAGCATTGACCCGCATCACAGCCTTGCTCTTCTTTGAAGCATATTTTATCCTTCGCCGTTAGGGTCACGGCATGCACTTGTAGACCCTTTGACTGCATGAGTCGAAGCGCATCCTCGGCAGCCGCTCTGGTGGTCGTTCGTGCCGTCAGATACATCATCCGGCTCGCATGCTCCGTCACCAAGGCTTTTACCGCTGGGAACATTGTCGAGATCGTCTTGCCAATTCCCGTTGGGGCCTGAACGAACAGATCCGCCCCCTCCTCAACCGTCTTATAGACGGCACCTGCCAATCTTCGTTGCCCCGCACGATACTCTGCGAATGGAAATTCCAGCATACGGATGCTGCGATTGCGTTGCTCCTCATGAGCGAGCAGCATTCGTACGTATGGAGCATAGGCCGACAGGATGCTCCGCACCTGCTCTTCGAGCTCGGCAGCGGACAGCTTGCGCCTCAAGCGGCTCACACTTCCCGTAGCCACATCTACATATGTCAGCTGCACTTGCACAGCTGTCAGCTGCTCAGACACCGATACCATATACGCATAGCAGATGGCCTGTGCCCAATGGACCGTGTGCCCATCTGCTCCGGGGGCGCTTGCAGTGCCGGAATAGGATTTGATCTCATCCACAGTCCACTGCTCGTCCTCCCAGATCAGACCATCACAGCGGCCCTCGAGCTGAAAGAGCAGCCCGTCCTGAGCCAGCTCGGTATTCAGATGCAGCTCCTTCCTGTCGCTTGGCTGATAATCCCGCTGAATCTCCTGATGAATGCGAGTACCTTCCTGCATGCTACTGGCGGTTCGAAAGCCAGCTACGATACTTCCGCTACGATAAACATATTCGACAAGCGGCCTGACAGAGATACGAATCACGGGGGGAATTTGCACGAGATCACCTGTTCTGGTTATTATCCCTTCACTTTATCATGTTCTGAACGGAAAGGTAAGGAGTTCACAGGATAAAATAAGGAAGGGGGAAGAAACGAACTATGCTAGGCTTATTGGCAAAATGATCACGAATTTGTATAAAATTTGAAATAAAAACCATGAAATATATGTTAGAATATTAATTATTTAGGGTAATCTGTCGATAACTATCTTTGAAATACCTGTCATCGCAAGGTTAGATATACAGGTAATTCAATCCATAGCCGGAGGTGGATTATGAAGCTCGAGCATCTGCAGCGACTATTGGAGAAAGAACGCATGGAGCTTAACCGCATGGTAGACCAGCATGGCTTAGGGGACAACCGGGTGTTGGACAAGTCCCTGAGGCTGGATCGTATACTAAATGTATACCAGCGTACGAAGCAATCAGCACGTAGCAATTAATACGGCAATGATCTCAGCATATATCCTCCAGAGCCTATACCATATATCACTTAGTGCCGCCATCCGTGAAGGATCGCGGCATTCGCCTTTTTAGCAAGCTCATGACCACCTTAGCTTCTCCCTCTCTTGCCGCGCAGTAACTGCTGCGTGAACGCAATCCATTCCCGTGCTGCGAACGAGAGATAGCGATCCTTGCGCCAGATCATGGCCAGATTCCACGGAATCACAGAGTCTTGTAGCTGTAATACCCTAACCCGCTTAGGGTCCAGCTCCCGGCACATGGTATCAGGCAGCAGGGCCACTCCTAGCTTGGCAGCCACCATCTCGGCAATCATATCCCACTGCGAGCTTTCATAGACCACCTTTGGCTGGAAGCCACAACGAACACATTCCTCGATAATTCGATCATGGAGGGCAAAATTCTCCTGGAACAGCACGAATGAATCGTCCGCCAGCTCATTTAATGTAATCCGTGTTCTGCCCGCCAGTCGATGCTCCGGGTGCACCAGTACATTCAGCTTATCCTCAACGAAGGGAAAATACTCGAATACATCCTCTCCTGTCGGCCACACCACGACACCGATATCCAGTGCGCCAGAAGCGACATCCACCTCTACTTTCTTCGCCCCGTCCTCGAAGAGCTGCAGAGTAATCTCGGGATAGGCCTTATGGAACTCACCAATAACCTGGGGAAAAAAGCTGGCACCAATCATCGGCGGCAAGCCAATCCGAATATGGCCACGTTTGAGGTTCATCAGATCGCTCAGCTCGGAGGATAGATTCTGAAAGGATTTCACGATCACCTGCGCTTGTCGCTCTATCGCTATTCCTGCGTCGGTCAGTTCGACCTGCTTGCCAATTCGGTCCAGCAGGTGTACGCCCAGCTCCTCCTCCAGACTCTTGATCGTCTTGCTAATCGTAGGCTGCGTGATGAACAGGCTCTGTGCGGCCTTGGTAAAGCTCTTATGGCGTGCTACCTCCAAAAAATACTGCAAATGACGGATATCCATAGCTTCCCTCCTGTTACTCTTTTGCTGCTCTCCTGTTACTGTTTCATTATCATCCATAGCCAAATGGAATACAAAACATTCTTAATATGCATTTTACCTATGAAAGAAACTGCTGTAAAATTTTCATAACACCTCAGAAAACAAGACAGGAAAGGAGCAACCGCCCTATGAAAAAAATAGCGCAAGGTATATGGCAAATCGGAGTGCTGCTGCTATTCTCAGTCGGCATGAATGCGCTGATGGGCTGGCTGCACTGGCCTATTCCGGGGAGCATCGTCGGTATGCTGCTGTTATTTATTCTTTTGCAGACCAGAGTTATTCGCCTGAGCTGGATTGAGATCGGTGCGAGCTGGCTACTGGCCGAGCTCTTGCTCTTCTTCATCCCTTCCGCGGTCGGCGTGATGGATTATTTGCCACTGCTGGAGCATGATGGCATGAGTATATTATTCATTGTATTGCTAGGCACCTTCATTGTCATGGCGGTCACAGGACTTGTGGCTACCTTCATCTCGAAAAGAAAGGGGAGTAAAGCTTCATGATCGCAATCCTCTGTATGCTGCTCACCCTGGGCATCTATGCTATGGCCAAAAAAATGTATCGCACGCTTCCAAAGGTGTACTTGTCTCCGCTGTTGATTACGCCTGTGGCTATTATTATCATTCTGCTACTGGCAGGTGTATCCTATCAATCCTATAATCAGGGCGGCAAATGGCTGTCATTGCTCCTGCAACCAGCTACGGTAGCCTTCGCCGTGCCGCTGTATAAATATTTTCACGTGCTCAAGAAGCACGCACTGGAGATTATCGTCAGTGTTCTGAGTGGCTCTCTGATTGCGGTACTGTCATCCCTTATGATGGCACAGTGGATGCATCTAGACGCGTCCCTGCTGCATAGCATCATCCCGCGTTCGATTACGACGTCTATTGCCATGAGTGTATCGCAGACGCTGGGCGGCAATCCGACAATTACCGCCGTATTCGTCATCCTGACAGGCCTGTCAGGCTTGCTGATCGGCCCCATGACTGTACGACTGCTCCGTATTGATAACGAAGTCGCACGCGGTGTGCTGCTGGGCACAGGAGCGCATGGCACCGGAACCTCCAAAGCCTTCGAATGGAGCATGCTGACAGGCACGATATCCAGTATATCCATGGTGCTGGCAGCGATGTTCACCTTGGCTGGTGCTCCACTGCTGATGAGCCTATTTCAGCCATAAGCTGGAGGCTGTTAAGGCCTGTATTGCAGAAAAGCCCCTTCGCTGCCGTAATGTTACGGTCTTCACGAAGAGGCTCTTCCTGCTCATAATACATTATTTACTGCAAAACAAGGTGTGACCTAGCCAGCATGACCAGCGGCTTTGGTGATATCTGCATCCACAGGCTCAACAGCATAATACAGCTCTGTCTCCAGACGCTCCGTATGCTGTCGGCGCTCCTCAGCGCTCCATTGATAATGCTCTGCCATCAGGTCGATTGCCTGACTCTTCCATTTACGCACCCAATCAATTCGGAAGAAGATAGCTCCAGTCCGGCGAATGAAGAAATCGACAGGTGTCACCGCCATCTCCTCCTCCAATGCATAGAGCAGCGGTACTCGGATCTCGTCTGGAAGCTCCTGCTCGCTCGCAAGCTGACGTGGGCGAGCAGCCAGCTCGAACAGGCGTCCGATATTGGAGCCGTAGCGTCTGGCCCACTGCTCCGACAGCTCTGCAGCAATGCCACGGCTGTTGCCCTGCTTAATGGAATCCTGTACAAAGCCCTCGAACCCAGCAGATCCCCCTACATCGCCACCCGACATCGTGATATGCTTCGTGTTCGCTTTGCTCCAGCTCTCACCCGTCTTATTGCTGAGCAACGTGCTTACGCGATCCATGACCATCTCTGCCATTTTGCGATACCCTGTGAGCTTGCCTCCAGCAATCGTAACAAGACCTGAAGCAGACTCCCAAATCTCATCGCGGCGGGAGATCTCCGAAGGGTCCTTGCCTTCTTCATAGATCAGTGGACGCACACCCGCCCAGCTGGATTCGACGTCATCCAGGGTCAGCTTAACGTCTGGGAACATGTATGCAATAGCATTCATGATGTAGCTGCGATCTGCAAGCGTCATACGCGGATTAGCTGTATCTTCCTTATATACCGTATCTGTCGTGCCTACATAGGTCTTGCCCTCACGTGGGATGGCGAAGATCATACGCCCATCTGGCGTGTCAAAGTAGATGGCCTGCCGGAGCGGGAAGCGCTTCTGATCGAACACGAGATGCACGCCCTTCGTCAACTGCAGCATCTTGCCCTTCTTGGAGCCATCCATCTCACGGAGCGTATCCACCCAAGGCCCCGCAGCATTAATAATGACGGTAGCATGAATATCGTAGCCTTCCCCGGTAATCTGATCCCGAACGTGAGCGCCCACGACTTGACCGTTATTATAGAGCAGTCGCTCGACGCGAGCGTAATTGACCAGATCTGCGCCAGTCTGGGCAGCCTTCTTCATGACCTCGATTGTCATCCGTGCATCATCTGTCCGATATTCGACATAGCTGCCGCCACCCTTCAGGCCATCGCGCTTGAGCAGTGGCTCCTTATCCAGGGTCTCACGTGCACTATGCATCCGGCGACGCTCACTATGCTTCACGCCAGCCAGCCGATCATATACTTGCAAGCCAATGGAGGTACTGAATTTGCCGAAGGTTCCGCCTTTATGCATAGGTAACAGCATTCTTTCCGGTATCGTGACATGCGGGCCGTTCTCGTAGACGATGGCGCGTTCCTTGCCGACCTCGGCTACCATTTTCACCTCGAATTGCTTCAGGTAACGTAGCCCCCCGTGCACCAGCTTCGTGGAACGACTTGAGGTCCCCGCTGCGAAATCCTGCATTTCCACGAGTGCCGCCTTCATACCGCGTGCCGTTGCATCCAGCGCGATCCCTGCACCTGTAATACCTCCACCGATTATCAATACATCATAATTGCTCTCTGTCATGGATTGCAGTCGCTCTCCTCTGGCATGACCAGCAAAGCTTTTGGTTGTCATGACTCATTCCTCCCGGTATCTCTGTAGTGGAATTCCCGCCAATTGACCAGACTCTGCTTGCGCATGGACCATATGTCGATGACATACGATCTGCTGCAGCTACACGCAAAAAGAGACCATGAACAATCACTACGGCAACAGCCGAGTGCATCATGGTCTCTCCAAATCTCCTGACAGGAATATTAACTTAGTGACATCTTAACATAGTATATTGCAAAAGTGAACTATCGCTACTGCGTATTCGCCAAATTTTCACTTGAAGGCCTGCGCAGCATGGACTGCCTTCTTCCAGCCCTCGTAAAGAGCAGTTCGCTCCTCTTCAGCAAGCTCTGGCGTAAAGGTACGCTCTACGCGGACCCTGCTCTTCAGCTCCTCTGTGTTCTTCCAGAAGCCGACTGCAAGTCCGGCGAGATAAGCCGCACCGAGTGCCGTCGTCTCATGAATGAGCGGACGCTCGACTTGGGCATCCAGAATGTCGCTCTGGAACTGCATCAGGAAATTATTCAGCACCGCACCGCCATCGACACGCAGCTTCTTGACGCTCAGCCCGGAATCAATCTCCATCGCTGTCAGTACATCTCTTGTCTGATACGCCAGTGCTTCCAGCGTTGCGCGTATGAAGTGCTCCTTAGTCGTGCCCCGCGTCAGTCCGAAGACAGCACCACGCACCTCACTATCCCAGTAAGGGCTGCCCAGACCTACAAATGCAGGAACCACGTACACTCCCTCGGAGGATGTTACACGACTGGCATAAGTCTCACTGTCCTTGGCGGACTTGATCATACGCACACCATCACGCAGCCACTGGATCGCAGAGCCTGCCACAAAAATACTGCCCTCCAGGGCGTATTGCACCTTGCCTTCCTCCAGCCCCCAAGCGATGGTCGTGATGAGACCATGCGTAGAGTCTACAGGTTGGTCGCCTGTGTTCATCAGCATGAAGCAGCCGGTGCCGTACGTATTTTTGCTCATCCCTTGCTCGAAGCAGCCCTGACCGAACAGTGCCGCCTGCTGATCCCCAGCTGCCCCGGCAATTGGCACGCTCTCCCCGAAGAAGTGATACGCTACAGTGTGCCCATATACCTCCGAGGAAGGCCTTACCTCTGGCAGCATGCTCTGCGGTATGCCAAGAATGTCCAGCAGCTCCTCATCCCAGCGTAATTCATATATATTGAACATCAGCGTTCTCGCTGCATTGGAATAGTCCGTAACGTGCGCCGTTCCACCCGACAGCTTCCAGATCAGCCAAGAGTCGATCGTCCCGAACAACAGATCTCCACGCTCAGCCTGTTCACGCGCACCTTCAACATGGTCCAGAATCCATTTCACCTTCGTACCTGAGAAATAGGGATCAATCAACAGTCCCGTCTTGCTATGGAAGAGCTTCTCATGTCCCTGCTGCTTGAGCTGCTCACAGATGTCCGCGCTCTGTCTCGACTGCCACACGAGTACGTTGTAGACAGGATGCCCGGTATTTCTGTCCCAGACCACAACCGATTCACGCTGATTCGTAATGCCGATCCCTGCGATCTGACTCGCCTTCACCTCAGATTCAGACAGACAGGAGGCAATGACCGCCAGAATCGAGCTCCAGATCTCATTGGCATTATGCTCAACCCAGCCCGGATGCGGGAAATACTGTGGGAATTCCTTCTGTGAAGAGTAGAATACATTCCCTTCCTGATCGAACAAGATCGCTCTTGAGCTAGTCGTTCCCTGATCCAATGCCAAAATGTATTTTTCCATATGTCGTGATCCCCCTCTATGTCATACACGTTCTTCAAAATGACTCCTGCCTACTCAGCAGTCATTCCTAATACACGCACAAAAAAGGAGACCCCTCACAAACCCGCACCTCTGCCCAAGGCAGGGAATGTCTGTGTGGCTCTCCTCGTCTCCGTCACGGGTATTAACTTAATTTAAATATAATATGTTGTTGTAAGCGTCGTCAACCTGCAAATTTGAATATGTAAATTTGAAGTATAAGTGATTCGTTTCACATATTTAGAAGGCCTGCTCCTCAGGTGTGTACCATCAGAGCTTATTCGAAGAGCTACGGACTATTCATAATGCTGGATAAGCTCCTTGTTGGAGGTAGTGACCGCATCAGCCCCAGCCTCCAAGGCTCGCTCCACGTCCTCTGTGGAACGAATCAGACCGCCTGCGAGAATCGGTATACCCGTACGCTCACGGACCTCCGCGATCATATGTGGCATAATGCCAGGGAGCACCTCTATATAATCCGGCTGTGTTTTCTTCAGCAAGGTGTAGCTTTTCTCGAGAGCCATCGTATCGAGCATGAAGACACGCTGAATCGCCAGAATGCCTCGCTTCTTGGCTGTCATAATCACACTGGAGCGGGTCGAGATCAGCCCGAAGGGACGAATCTCCTGACACAAGTATTGAGCAGCATATTCATCGTTCTTCAGACCCTGGATCAGATCGGCGTGCAGAAGCATTTTTTTCTTGCCCTGACGGGCCAGATCATGGAGCATGCGCAGTTGGCCAATATGCGTATCCAGGAACACCGCTACCTCATAGTTGCTCTCCAGCAGACTCTCGAACTGCTTGACATTCTTGGCCGCAGGCACGATGTGCTGTCCGTAAAATGGCATATCACGCCTCCTTATATTCAATATACAGAACACACAAATTACATTATATATAACGCCATTATATAAAGCACGATTTTATGCGGAAGGACCAGCTCGGTGTTATAACAATGCGTCAATTATAGTTATTCCCTATCGTCTACATATGATTTATATATTTCTCCAATTAAAGTCCTGTTGTTAAAATGAAGGAAAAGTTATAGGAGGCGTTGTTATGAATCTATCCGTGGAGAAGCTTTTTGATGCAATCGCCAGTGATTATGACCGGCAAAGAAAGCAACTAATTCCTTGCTTCGATGAGTTTTATGGGGTGGCCTTGTCCTTGGTTGAAAGCATCCATAGCTCCCCAAACATTCTTGATCTTGGTGCGGGTACCGGGTTGTTTTCTAGTATGGCCCTCCAAAAGTATCCTAACTCGCAGATTACACTAGTGGATCTAAGCGAAAAAATGTTGGAGGGAGCACGTGAGAGATTCCACCAATTAGACAATATCCACTATGTAGTTGGGGACTATTCTAACTTAACATTTTCCCAACCCTATGATATCGTCATTTCTTCATTGTCGATACACCATTTGACTCATACAGCCAAAAGGCAATTATTTTCTACAGTTTATCAGTTATTAAATGACGGCGGTATTTTTGTAAATGCAGACCAAGTAGCGGGTAATAATTCTCAAACCGATGTTTTTTTCAAACGACGTTGGCTAGAGCATATTAACGAAAGTGGACTTACCAAGGAAGCGATAGATGCATCTGTAGAAAGAAGAACGTTGGATATCAATGCAAAATTAGATGACCAAATCAATTGGATGGAGCAAGCAGGATTTCAAGATGTTGATTGTATGTATAAATACTATGATTTTGCCGTATTTTTCGGAAGAAAATGATGTGACCGCATCAGCACCTCCCCTCCACTTAACACAAGCATATATCATGATCTTGCTGCATACACAAAGCCCCCCTTGCGAGGGGTTTCTTCCGTTACCATTTGACAGGTGGAATTACATCTTCTATAATCAATCACAGACGTAATTGTAACATTAATAGTTACATTAATTTTATATACGAGTGCAGGTGTACTCATCAGATACCTTCACTCGATACAGACGAGAGGATGAATAATTATGAAGATCGCAGTAATTGGAGCTAGTGGTAAAGCCGGAAGCCGTATTCTGAAGGAAGCGCTGGATCGCGGACATGAAGTGACAGCTATCGTCAGAGATCGCGCCAAGGTTACAGAGAACGGAGTCAGTGTAGTGGAGAAAGATATCCTGTCCCTGACTGCTGCTGACCTGAACGGGTATGAGGTAGTTGTCAACGCATTTGCCGCTCCGATGGGGCAAGAGCAGCTTCATGTCGAAGCAGGCCAGGTACTGATCCAAGCCCTGCAAGGCACGTCTACCCGACTGATCGTCGTAGGCGGTGCAGGCAGCCTGTATGCAGATGAAGCCCAGACAATTCTTGTGAAGGATACTCCTGGCTTCCCGGACTTCGTATTTCCGACAGCAGACAATCAGTCCAAGAACCTGAACGATCTCAAGAGCAGTGCTAATCTGAGCTGGACATTCATCAGTCCTTCTGCTGAATTCGCACTTGGTCAGCGTACAGGCTCCTACCAGCTTGGTAAGGACAACCTGCTTGTGAACTCTCAGGGCAAGAGCTATGTCAGCTATGAGGACTATGCTGTAGCCGTGGTAGATGAGATTGAGAAGCCACAGCATGTGAACGCTCGTTTTACGGTAGTGTCCGAGGGTTAAGGCCCTTTCGACCTGACATCAGATTCGCTTAAGGTACTAAAGGTATATAGTAATGCTAGTGACGACACTCAGCCTCAATATACACACAACGGCCTGTATCGAGCTTATCGACACAGGCCGTTTCTTATATTTATCAGTTCATATATCCAGCTATGAGTTCATCCTAACAAAGTGTATACTTCAAGCGTGATTTTCGATTTCACGTTTATTGCAGGATCAGCAGACTGCTGTTCTCAACATTTCACTTAGACCCTGCCGCTTATCCTCATCCTTAGCCCCGTAAGAGCCACTGCTCCGCCTCCACCTTCGTTTCAAATACCCTGAAGTGATTGCTCTTATTGGCTTCCATCGCCATTTCCTTGAATCTGCCTTGATGAATCAGCTCGCCCGGGATGACTGCGGCCACCTGAAGCTGATAGTTGATCCACTTCTGAATCATTCCCCCAGCCACACCCGTGCCGAGCTTGAAAAAATCCTCCGATAACGCCTGACTGTGTAGCAGCATCAGGTGTACATCATTCTCCATACTTAGAGCAACCAGATCAACTGCATCCTGTTCCTTACTCAGCGGCGGTTCTGCAGAGATTACTTCGATATATTTTGTTTCCCCATTCTGCACTACTTGATAGTTCATGGACTGTGACTCCTCCTTTTGTCTGGTGTACAGCTCTTCAAGCTCACTGTGAAGCTCATGCACCCATTTAAGCTCATTGCGGTAAAAGGACAGCAGGTTGTCAGCTATTTTGTCTGCCACCACAGCCTCGCGTGCGTTGCGACGAGGGGAAGACATTCCGCGTCGGATCTTCTCCTGCTGGTATATAAGCTGTACGTTAATCCGGTCTTTATATTGCAGCAGCAGCTCTTTTAATTCCTCGTTGCTTAACTGATCCGAGCAAGCCAATTGGACGAGAAAGGCATTCTTGAAATCGGGAACCTCCGGCTCCGAGAGAGCCCATTCCTTCAAGCTGGCAAGCCCCTTCTCTGTAATACTGTAGATTTTCTTGGAGGGTGAGCTTGCCTGATGCTGAATTTCGTTGGTTACCATACCCTCCTCCAGCAGCTGTACCAGTGACTTATAGATCTGATTGTTGTTGCCGGACCAGTACAGAATGGTGGATTCCTCGAATACCTTTTTTAGCTCATAGCCTGTAGCAGGCCTCCAGCTGAGAATGCCAAGTATCGCATATTGAATAGACATGTTCGCACCTCTAATGTTATAGATAACTTGTGTTAATGGTAACATAGGTTATTACTAACGTAAATATGCAGAAAAACTGCCAGATCCGCATGAGTTGAAATCGTAGTCTCTCATACGGTCTGGCAGCTTCTCTATACAATAGGATATAAGATTCAACAGAATATTCAGACGATGATTAACTGGCATACCCAGCGGAGGAGCGCTTCTTTATACAGGTTGACGGAATCCAGGCTGCCGAAGCTGCTCATTAGTCAGATCCGCATGCTCTCCAGATTCATTCCGTTCCACGGAAGCCTTGATCGCTTCAGGTTCCTCAGTACTTTGAGCTCCCGACAGTCTCCGTCTCCTGTCTCGATAAGGATGATCCAGCTCATATAGCGCCTGATAACGGTGCGAATTCCTCAGGAGCTCTTGATGAGAGCCCTGCAGCATAATCGAGCCTTCCTCCAGAAACACAACCTGATCCATAGCGGCCGCTGCTCCCAAGTGATGAGTAACCCAGATGACTGTACGTCCTTGCAGCGTATCGAGCAGCGTCTCGGTCAGAGCGCGTTCCGTTCTGGGATCCAGCCCCGTCGTCGGCTCATCCAGTAGCACCACAGGAGCCTGTCGCAGCAAAATACGAGCCAGCGCAATCCGCTGTCGTTCTCCACCGGAGAAGCGTTGACCTGCTTCCAGCATCGGCGTATCGAGACCAAGCGGGAGCGTGTCCAGCAGAGGTCCAAGGCGAACCTGCTGAATGACTGCAGCCAACTCTTCATCCGTCGCATCCGATCTACCCAATCGAATGTTATTAGCGATCGTCGTGTCGAACAGATACGGCTTCTGCTGCAGTACGTCTACCCTTCCCATCTCGGGCCGTCCCACCTGAGCGGCGGGGCTTCCGTAGAGGCTCGCCTGCCCACCTTGCAGCGAGATAGCCCCCAGAATGACCTTGAGCAAGGTAGATTTCCCTGCTCCACTTCGCCCCAGGATGGCGATCCGGCTACCCTCTTCAAGCTGAAGAGAGATATCCTTCAATATCGCATCTTCGCCCTCGTAGCCACAGGTGACGTGCTCCAGGGATACAGCCAGCACTCCCGCTAGCGGCGGACTCTCCATGCTCACAGCCTGTTGTATGGCCCCCTGCACCTCATTCTGTTCACTCGCCTGCTTAGAAGCAGACATGAGTTCATGTCCATGAATCGGTTGAAACAGGGCCGTGTCATCATTCACTAAAGTATCCTTGGTCTCGTGCAACGTTTTTTTCTTCGCTGAGTCGAGGTTATTCAGTCGTCGTAGCGATTCCTTGTATTCTGGAATTCGGTCCACCGCCTCTGGCAAAGGAATGAACGCCTCGCTTAGCGGCAGCACCATCAATACGAATGCTGCGATGAAGGTCACCGTCAGATGCCCATCAGCGGTACGTAGCCCGCTCCAGATGAGCAGCATAAGGATCAAGCCAGCAATACCCAACTGCAGCAGAAAGGTCCGCACGGACGCCCAGTCCGCCAGCTTGCGCTCCAGCTCCATTGCCGCTCGCTCATCCGTCTCGCAGCGTTCAACCAGCTCTTTCGAGCGTCCACTAATGACCCAATCCGTCAATCCCAGCATCCCGTCCGTCAACGTGTTATACAATGATGAACGCTGTGCTTGATGGGCAATACGGGTATCCCGGGTCCTCTTCAATGACCACCAGGGGAGTCCCCCAGCGAGCAGTAAGGTGTATAGCCCCATGAATACAGCAAAATACAGGTCGAACCAGCCAAGGAACGCTACGGCTCCCCCATACATGAATAATGCAGTGATGCAAGGCAGAACTGTTCGTAAGTATACATCCTGCAAGTGCTCCACATCGTCAGCGAGCGAGCCTAGCAGCGTCCCCGCACGAAACCGCGAGCGGAGCTGTAGCGCCTGTGGCTCCAGCACACGGTACAGGCGGACTCGCATCCCTGCAAGCATGCGCAGGATGGCATCATGGCTGCTCAGCCGTTCTGCATAGCGTAAGGCAGCGCGACCCAGACCGAAGGCTCTGACACCGACAATCGGCACATAGACCATCAGAATATTTTCCGGGCGTAGGGCCGATTTGGAGATAAGGTAGCCAGAGGTGAATAGCAGTGCTACAGAACAAGCGGCCGTTAATATACCAAGCACGGCGGACAGGGACAATCGCCACTTCAGGCCTGCGACATGTGGATTCAACCATCCTCCATGCTGCTTCATAAGATCCCCTCCCACTGTGCATCAAGCATGTGCCAGTACGCTCCCTTACGCTCCAGCAGTTGGGCTGGAGACCCGTCCTCTACAATCCGGCCCTGCTCGACGACGAGCACCCGTTCCATGTCATTCATCCAGTGCATCCGGTGGGTAGCCAGAATTACCAGCTTCGATTCGAACAGCTGTAACATCATCTGCTTCAACTCGTATTCCGTCTCAATGTCCAGGTGTGCAGTTGGTTCATCTAATAGCAACACTGGGCGATCAGCCAGCCAGGCCCGAGCCAGCGCAATCCGATGTTCCTGACCGCCACTGAGCTGCCTTCCCCCACTGCCGAGCAGCGTATGCATACCATCAGGCAGTCTGGCTACTAACGGCCCAAGGCCGACTGCGTCAATGGCCTCCTTCACCCTATCATCCTCTGCATCCGGGGCGTAAAAGCGTACATTATCTGCCAATGACATGCTGAACAGATAAGGGTGCTGCGGAATATAGGCCACCTGACGCTTCCACTCCTGAGCATATAGAGCAACTGGCTCGATCCGACCACGGTTGGCATAGCGCAGCTCTGCTATCGCGCTCCCGTTGTCAGGGGTCATGAATCCCCCTAACAGCTCGATAAGCGTCGACTTGCCTGCTCCGCTCTCGCCTATAATCCCTATGGTCATCGGTCCGCTCAGGCGAGTCGTAATTCCAGCCAGCGCAGGAGCAGCAGCATCTTGATGCTGAACACAGACATCCTGTAGCTCAATCGTTAAGTCCAAAAGCCTGGGGCCGGATGACTGCAGAGCTGTCCTCTGCTTTTTCTGAGCTTCATGTTCTTCATGTCTATCTTGTTCTTGTTGTTCTTGTTGTTCTTGTTGTTCTTGTTGAGTCCTATCTGAGTCATCTGGATGAGTCTTGTTCCAGATACCCTCTGGCTGTGCCACATCTGATGGATCGAAGGGGCTCTCTGACATCGGTTCTGACTGTAGCCGAATTCTCTCTGCTGGAGTCGTATCCAGACTGTCTTCGGCGGATCGCTGGAAGACTGCTGAATCACCCACCTCCTGCAAGCTGTCCATAAGCTTGCGAATGGATTGGCCTGCTTCTTTACCATCCATCGTAGCATGGTAATCCGCACCCATCATACGCACGGGCATGAAGTATTCCGGTGCCAGCATTAACACGATGAGAGCAGGCAGCAGCTCCATCTGACCGTTAACCAGTCTCAATCCGAGCCCCACAGCGATCATGGCGACCGCCATCATGGTGAAGAATTCAAGCGCGAAGGAGGATAGAAATGCCAGCCTCAGCGTCTTCATCGTCGCTTGCCGATAGCGCTCACTGATGCTCTCTACCGAGGCGGCGTGCTTCTTGGATCTGCCCAGTAGCTTGAGCGTCTCCAATCCTCTGACCGAATCGAGAAAATGGTTCGACAGCTTGCGATAGACGTTGTGCTGATCCCGCGTATGCTTCCCTGCCGTTAGCCCCACCAGAATCATGAACACGATCAATAATGGAAGCATAACGGCAAGGATTACCGCTGACATGCGATCCTGCATCCATACATAGACCAATATGAAAATGGGGGTGATCCCCACAGCTCCCATTCGGGGAAAGGTCTTCTCCACATAGGCACGATATTGCCCGATTCCCTCCCGAATCAGGGTAACCAAATGACCTGTTCCTTCCTTGGCAGACCGACGCGCACCCTGATGCAACAACCGTGTGAGCAGCTCACGCCGTAGACTCGAACCTGTGCGTTCTGCAAAATCGAATGAAATCCGTCGCACAGCCGCATCTGCTGCCTGCCTGGACAAAAAGGCACACAAGAACAGATCAATCCTTTCCAGCTGCTGGCGTAGTGACTCTCCATCGAAGAGCCCCACGACTGCTTCAGACAGCCATTTGGCCTGCATGAGAATCGCCAGCGACTGGATGATGATCAATACGGCAATACATGCAAAGGTGAGCCGCGCACCCTTCAAATGCAATACATCGTGTCCCATTAGTATTCCAAATGCCCTTTCTCATGTACCCGCTTGCGGAATACAATGTAGCTCCAGATTTGGTAGCCGAGCACGAAAGGCAACAGGCTACAGGCTACGATGGTCATGACCTTCAAGGAGTACGGTCCCGAGGAAGCATTATATACGGTCAGATCGTACATACTTCCCAGCGAGCTGACCATGACCCGTGGAAACAGCCCGATGAAGACAGAGGCAATAGCTAACGCAATCACTGTACCTGTCATCGCAAAGGCCCAGCCATCCCGGCCCTGATTAATAAAGTAGCCTGCCAGCACATAAGCAGCTGCACCCAGCACGGCAACTACAGCGAGTACTCCTCCTCTGACAGCAAATACGTCTGTGTAAAGGAAGGTTAGTACCGCGAAGATCAGAAGCAGTGCCGCTAGCGGAATGAGCAGCTTGCCTGCCAGCTTGCGTGCGCGCTCCTGCAGGTCATCCATCGTGCGTAGCGTCGTGAACAGCAATCCATGCACAAGGCATAGTAACGTTACCGCCGCTCCGCCAGCCACGGTATACAGGTTCACAATGTCAAAGAATCTTGCTCGCATATGCATGTCGCCATCAATAGGCAACCCCTGCATGAACGTCGCGAATACAACACCCAACAGGAATGGAGGCAGGAAGCTACCCAAGAAGATCACGATATCCCAGCTCTTGCGCCAGCGTGCACTATCCACCTTACCCCGGAATTCAAAGGCTACGCCGCGCCCAATCAGGGCCAGCAGCAGGAAGACGAGCGGAATATAGAAGCCGCTGAACATCGTCGCATACCAATTCGGGAATGCCGCGAACATGGCTCCACCCGCCGTGAGCAGCCATACCTCATTTCCATCCCAGAACGGGCCAATCGCGTTAATCAGCACACGACGCTGCCCATCTGTCTTCGCAATCAATGCAGTAGACATGCCTACCCCGAAATCGAAGCCCTCCAGAAAGAAGAAACCAATGAACAGCACGGCCACCAGAATGAACCACAGCTCATTTAAAGACAGCATAAGCGCCCCCCTCTACACCAAACGGATCATGTAACGGCTGTTCGGCTTCAGTCTTCAAGTCCGGCCCTTTTTTGATATATTTCACGAACAGAAATACCGTAATCGCTGCCAGCGCAGCATACGCTCCTGTAAACGCAATGATGGAGAAGAGTAGCATGCCGCTGCTGACATTTGGCGATACGCCCATGTCCGTAGTCATATATCCGAAGACCGTCCAAGGCTGCCGCCCAATCTCCGTCATAATCCAGCCGGAAGTATTCGAGATGAATGGCAGACATATGCCGAATACCATCATCTTGAAGTACCATGGCTTCGCCTGCTCCAGCTTGCCACGAAGCGACAGATAGATGCCGTAGCCGCCCAGCAGCAGACTCAGACAGCCCGCCGCGATCATGATGCGGAAGCTCCAAAAGGTCGTGCGTACAGGGGGTATGTAATTGCCCTCGCCGTAGGTCTGCACATACTCGGCCTGCAGCTCGTTGATGCCTTTGACCTCACCCGAGAACTTGCTGTAGGACAGATAGCTCAGCAGTCCTGGTACCTGCAGCTCCCAGTTGTTCTTTTGTTCATCCGGATCAATGAAAGCAATGACATTCCAGCCCGCAGGGTCTCCACTTTTCCCCCATAGTGCTTCGCTCGCCGCCATCTTCATCGGCTGGGTCTTGACCAGATACTGAGCCTGGAAATGCCCCGAGAAAGCCACGCCGAAGAAGGAAATAACAAGCATGATGACTGCGATCTGAAAAGAATGACCGAATAGCTGAGCGTCCTGCTTCTTCATGATCTTCCATGCGCTAATGCCTGCTACAAGTGCACCACCTGTCATGAGCGCTCCGAAGATCGTATGCGGGAATTCTACCAATACCTGCCCATTCGTAATCAACGCGAGAAAATCGTTCATCTCCGCACGGCCATTATTAATCTGGAAGCCTACCGGATGCTGCATGAAGGAGTTCGCCACCAGAATCCAGAACGCCGAGAACAACGTTCCGATGAAGACCAGCCAGATGCACATCAGGTGCAGCTTCTTGGACAGACGCTCCCAACCGAAGATCCAGAGGCCAAGGAAGGTAGATTCCAGAAAAAAGGCCAGCAGTGCCTCTATAGCCAGCGGTGCTCCAAATACGTCCCCTACGAAGCGCGAATATTCCGACCAGTTCATCCCGAACTGGAACTCCTGAAGGATTCCCGTCACGACCCCAACAGCAAAGTTAATCAGGAACAGCTTGCCCCAGAACTTGGACATGGCTTTGTACGCAGGCTTGCCCTTGATGACATACAATGTCTCCATAATCGCAATGAAGAGTGCCAGGCTAATGGATACAGGTACAAATAAAAAGTGAAAAATCGTGGTCGACGCATACTGGATACGCGACAGCATTAACGGGTCCATGACCTTGTCCTTCCTTTCGTCTAAACGTTTTTACATTTTGCGAAAAAATTCACATCAATTTCCGCGAAATGCGTTCTGAAAGTATTGTGTCAGAAGCCTATTTTTTTATTTGTGATAATAATCACAAAATAGGCGGCAGAAATCGAAAAAATGTGAGTAGGATCACAGAAGATACTGGAATGGCCTGAATGGCTAAGAGAGAGGGTGATCTGTAAACGGGTATTTTGGGGCACCTAATGAATGAAGCGTAATGAGACAGGAAGAGAGATAGCTTGCGTTCAGCGCTTGCAGCAACGATAATTTATGATAACCAAATGTCTTCATACCATTATAACCACATGCCGGATAGGAGATGACATACATTGAGCACCCACTTGACCGAGCTGACACTCGAACAACTGAGTATAGAAGATACAGATGGGCTGTTGCAGCTAACCACCCACGTACAGTGGGATTACAGCGAGCAGGAGGTACACACCTTACTGAAGGTCGGTACCCTCTTCGGTCATCGCGACCCCAGCGGGCAGATTGTGTCCAGTGCGGCCATTCTTCCATATGGAGATCGACTGGCCTCGATCGGACTGGTCATCGTCAATGAACGGTACAGAGGGGCTGGTCTTGGGGCCAGTCTGATGCAAGCCTGCATAGAGGCAATCCCCGAGCACGTCCCACTTATGCTAATCGCTACCACGCAAGGTGAACCATTGTATAAAAAGCTGGGCTTTCAGACGGTATCCAGCGTGTACAAGCTGCTGCGAGACAGTACTGTCACTCCACTACCAGAGCGCGAAGCCCCAATGGAATATAGCATCGTTCCGTTCTCTAAGGAGCTGCTTCCTGCACTGACGCGGCTGGACGAGTCCTCCATCGGAGCGGACCGGAAGAAGTTAATGGAAGCACGCGTACAACAGGCTGACAGAGTCATGGTCGCAACAAGGTCCGATGGGACACTGGTCGGCTACGGTATGGCTGTACCGGTCAGTGACAAGCTCGTGCTAGGTCCTATCGTGGGTACAGATGCTGCGATGGCAGTACAGCTCATCAAGGCACTTGCCAAGGACGCTTCAAGCACTCTAAGAATAGATATTCCTGAGGGACAGGAGGAGCTGCGCGATCTTCTCCTTCAGTTAGGATTCAAGTCCTCTTCTCACCCGCCGGTCATGCTCAGGAATTCCGAGCAGCTTCCACCGAGACAGGACACTTATTTCGCCATCGCTAGTCAGGCGCTTGGTTAAGTATACAGAAGCAAATATAAGCCCCTGATCATCTAAATGACGATCAGGGGCTTCATGCCGATTTCACTGAGACAGAGTGGGAGAAAGAGTAACTCTTTTAATAAAACAGGCCTTCACAGTTCGCCGCGTTCGACATAACGTCCTGCATCCGTCTTCGGCTCGTGACCCCAGATCATGGACTGAAGCAGCATGCCGCTAACGCCAAGCAGCCCTACAACACTGCCAATCGCCAAGAACGAGATACCCGGCCCTGCCATCTGAATAAGTACACCCCCAGCTAGTGGCGCGCCAATCATCACGGCACCTAGCACGGTATTCTGGATTCCAAATATTCTGCCTACGAGATGAGCTGGCGTCTCGGATTGGAGGATGTAATTTTGCGTCACCATATAGAGTCCGTTACCCAGCCCGATCAGGACACCAGCAACCAGCAGGAGCCAGATCGGACTGCCAGGCGGCAGTACGCCCAACACAGCAATAGCACCGCCAATGAACAGGTAACCTCCGCCAAGCCCCCAGCCTGCCCCAATATGATTCATCCGGTTCAATACCATGATTACAGCCACCGCCCCAATGCCGATCGCCGAGATCAGCCAGCCTACCAATGACTCATCCCCTGGATAGATGGTTCTCAGCAATGTAGCGAACTGATAATCAATCATCAGGATAGCCATAATGCCGAACAGGCCGAAGATCAGGGTATGCAGCAGTCGCTTCGTCCTCACAATATATGCCCAGCCTTCACGCCACTGCGCCAGAAAGCCCTCTTCATTCTGTTTAGCTATTGTATTTGCATCTATGGCAGCTTGATGAGGAGTGCTCTGTCCTCCGCCTCCGTTCGACGTCAACATGCCAGATGACGCAGGCGCCAGCTTGCTGGACAGTCCGCGCAGCGGCCACAGCAGTGCAGCCGAGCAGAGTCGGGCCACCGCATTCAGTGCAATGCACAGCTGGGGCGACAGCAACACTAGCAGCATCGCTCCCAGCAAGGGACCAGCCACCTTGGACCCCTGTCCTACCAGGCCATTCCACGAGGCTGCCTGCAGCAATTGGTCCGAAGGTACAATGACCCGGGTAAGCCCTTGCTGAGCGGGCAATTGGAAGACAGACGCGCAGGCACGAAGAGCGAGCAGGGGCAGCAGCCAGGCTATTCCTGGAGCGAACAGTACCGCGAGCGTCAAGCAAGCAGCAGCTAGATCGCTCAGCATCATAAGCCTCGCCTGTGGCAGCCGATCGGCCAGCGTCCCCGCCAGCGAGCTGAGCAACAAGCCCGGTAGGGCCATCACCACCGGAATGAGGGCAATCATCATGGGGTCCGCTCCCCAGCGGTAGACCACCAGCACCTGAATAGCGATAGCGTCGAACCATTCCCCTAGCGAGGCCAGGGCGTGAGCGGAGAATAGCAAGCGGAAGGAGCGATTACGCAGCAGTCCTGATGTGTCTTTTCGTCGAGCAAAAAATGGCATAGTCTCCACCTCTTCATTGATCTGTAGAGACAGTATAACTGCGTTATGTCAGAGGTTTATCAGAAGGAATAGCTCATCTGGCATTCATGGCAATCAGGAGTACATCCCCAGTCTTACCAGAACTGATTTCAGGTGAAAAAACTAAAGAGCGCAGTGGTTAGCGGATAGCGACTCTATACGCACAGTTGATCTAGTCAAAATACTAGCCCATGCGTAGATGTGTCCTCAACCACTGCTCCAGCCGAGGTCGCTGCTCGGTGATGTTATATTTTGCGTCCAGCATCTGATAATGCTCTGCATATACCTTCTCCAAGCGCTCATGAGGAGCATAGCGCTGTAAGAAGGATTGAATTCTGCACACTGCCTTGATCTGTAGCAGGCTCTGCCGAGCCATCTCGAAGATACCCATCCCCTCCTGCAATAGCGCCTCCGCCTCCGCTTCCCGGCCTTCCAACAGACGCCACAGTCCCTGGTTCACACGATACCCAGCCAATTCACGCAGGTAAGGGGCATCCTGCAGCTGTTGCTCCAGTCGCTCGGCTACAACAGCTACCCGGACCAGATCGCCTTGGGCGAGATACAGGCTCATCTCGACGAGAGCGACAGGCATTCGGAAGCCTTCCAATTGCTCCGTCTGTACAACCTCATAGGCTTCCTTGAGCCGTTCAGGCAACTCTTCAAGTCTTCCATATTCAATATAGAAATCAAGAATATTCAGTATTCGTAGCTCACGATGCTGCTCGGGGAACAGCCTCCGATCAGCAAGTGCTCGCTCTCCCATCGCCAGCCCTTCAGCAGTAGCCGGAGCTGTCGCAGCATAGATCAGCAACATCCAGTACATTCGCTCCTCAGGAGGTAGCTGGGTCTGCTCCAGGAACCATGCCGCATCCGCGTCCAGGAAATGAATATACATCAGGTAGTAGGGGTCGATCTCCACGCCAAGCACTTGCTGCTGAGCGGCAAGCATCGACAGTGAATGCCCCTGCCCGAACAAATGATACTTGCGCAACATTTGTTGGACAGCGTCCTGCATCTCCTGGTCCTTCCAGGATGGAACAGATATCTGCTCTGGCTGGTCAACCGCTAGGCTGTACCCGTAGCCCCGAATCGTATAAATCTGTATGCTGCCGATCCGCTTCAGCTTGCGCCGTAGACGATACACATGATCATCCACCGTTCGTTCCACAGGACTCTCCAGCCCCCATACCAGATCAAGCAGCTGCTCTCGTGACAGAGCCTGCCCGCGGTGCCGATACAGGCATTGCAGTAATGCATATTCCTTGGCCAGTAGCTCCACGGTACTCTCCCCGTCACTGACTCGCCGTTGTGTATGATCGAAGCTGAGTACTGCCATCACTTCAAGCCTCCAGTTCTATCCATTGCTGTTCCAATCGAGCGGCAAATGACTTGCAGCTGTGTATCAACGAATATATCGGTTCTTGCCAGCTCCTATCCCCACCATGAGTAAGCAGAGACTGAGGCCTATCAACAGAATTAGCGGCACCGACCAGTTCTCGGTCATATCGTGCAAATAGCCGAACAGGACAGGACCAGCGGCTGCGAGTATGTAGCCTACAGACTGAGCCATACCCGAGATCTCTGCTGCCTCTTGGGCTGTGCGCGTGCGTAGCGTGAAGAACATCAGGACAAGCCCGAATGCCGAGCCGCCTGCAATCCCTATGCTAATGACCGAGAACACAATCCATTCGTCTCCCCCAAGCCATAGACCACTAAGTCCACTTATATACAGGAGACTCATTATACATACGAGCGGTAACTGATTTTTCATCCTTCCAGCCCATATCGGCACCAGGAATGTCAATGGCAGCTGGGAGAGCTGCATTAGTGACATCATCCACCCTGCGGCAGAAGAGGAAATCCCCCTCACAGCCATCATCTCCGGGAACCAGGCAACAAAGACATAATACAAAATCGACTGCAGCCCCATAAAAATCGTAATCTGCCAGGCTAAAGGACTCGTCCACATGCCTGCACTGCGAGTAGTGGAGATCTGTACGACAGGGGACTTGGTGCTCTGCAGCTGTGGAACCCATAGCAGGAGAGCTGCCCCCGCTGTACAAAGCCAGATAGCCAATGAGCCACTCCAGCCCTGAGCAAGCAGCATCGCGAGCGGGACACTGATTCCCGAAGCAATCGAAGCCGAGATGTTCATAGACACACTGTATACTCCAGTCATCAGACCAATGTTCCCGGGAAAGCGCTTCTTGATTAAGCTTGGCAGCAGCACGTTACATATTGCGATTGCCGCACCTATAAGAATTGTGCCTGTGAACAACGGAATTACGCCGCCCAACCAGCGGACTCCAATACCGATGGTCAGCAGCAGCAAGGCCGCACCAAGCACGTTGGATAAGCCATAACGCTTTGCGAATCGGGGTGCAACCGGAGATAACACGGCGAAGGCGAGCAGCGGCAAAGTTGTCAGCATGCCACTCATGGCACTGGACAAGCCAAGCGACTCCCTAATCAGCCCGATGAGTGGCCCCACCGAGATGAAGGGAGCTCGCAAATTCATAGCAATAAGAATAATTCCGACTATCAGAAGCCCGGCTCCGGCTTGCTGCCGGGAGGTCCGGGCTGTTCGTTCTTCCACTCCAGCTTTCATCTGTCTATCATCCTTTGAATTCTTTTGTACTTGAGGCTTGCTTACATGCTTCACGCTTGATCATATCTATAGTATTGAAGCCTTTGCACAGAAGCCCGTCATCCATTCCAGTATAGCACGGTGATGCAAGCCGACTTTTCCCATAACGGGGAAGCAAGCGGACTTTCCTAATAAATGAAGAAAAAACGTAATTGCCTGCGCTATTATCACCACAGACATTACGTTTTCTCCGATCCTTACCAACAGTTACGATCACGGACCCCATCCATGAAATCTACACTGCATATCAAATGCCTACACTGCACGTCGAAAGCTACCTTAAGCTGATCTCTTAAGCTATGTTTGCTGCTACAGCATTTCTTCATTTGATGCGAATGATGCTAAGGCTTATAACTCATAAGGCTTGATCCACAGCAACCCTCGGGTTGAAGTTGACTAGCTATTAACGAACGAGCCAGCCGCCATCAATGGCCAGAATATGACCGTTCATGTAGTCAGAACCACGACTTGCCAAGAATACTACGACGCCCATGAGGTCGGATGGAGCTCCCCAGCGACCCGCAGGAATACGGGACAGGATCTCTTGGTTACGTGCTTCGTCTGCACGGATCGGAGCCGTGTTGGCTGTCTCGATATAACCTGGAGCAATCGCGTTGATCTGTACGTTGTGTACAGCCAGCTCATTAGCGAAGGCTTTGGTAATCCCCGCAACCGCATGTTTACTTGCTGTGTAAGGAGGAACGAATTTACCACCTTGGAAGGCCAGCATGGAAGCGATGTTGATGATCTTACCGCTCTTCTGCTCAACCATGACTCTAGCTACCGCTTGGCTCAGGAAGTATACGGAGTTCAGGTTGATCTCCATAACTGCATCCCAATCCTCTGGCTTGTACTCAAGCAATGGAGCACGACGAATTGTACCCGCATTGTTCACCAGCACATCAATGCGACCATAGGCATCCAGACATGCCTGTACTACACCGTCCAGAGCGGACTTGTCTGTCAGGTCAGCTTGATGGAACGCTACCTTGGAGCCTGCCTTCTCGATTAGTTCGCGCGTCTCATCCCAGTTCTGATCATACGTAACGATGAAGAGCTCGGCGCCTGCTTTTGCCAATGCTACAGCATATCCTTGACCAAGGCCGCTGTTACCGCCAGTCACGATTGCCACTTTGCCTTTCAGACTAAAAAAGTCTAACGAAAATTGTTCCAGACTCATTGTGGATTCCCCCAATAATTAATGTACGAACCGGGTCACCAGAGCTCCCGGCAGCCCGCCCGCTATACAAAATCAAAGCAATATTGCCTGATTACCAGCACATAAAGCTATTTCTTGCTAATGACCTGCTGCGCCTTGGCTACATATTGTGCAGCCGTCTCGGTGATCAGATCGTAGCGTCCATCCTTGGCCGGAGCCGTCAGATTGCCGCCGATGCCGACAGCGATACAGCCGTTGTTCAGCCACTCTTGAATGTTGTCCAGGTCTACGCCGCCTGTTGGCATGATTTGCACGTGAGGCATCGGACCTTTGACCGCTTTTACAAAATCAGGACCCAGTGCGCTACCCGGGAACAGCTTGAGCACATCCACGCCCAGCTTCAGGGCTTCCTTCATTTCATTCAGCGTCATGCAACCAGGCATGTAAGGCACGCTGTACAGGTTACACATCTTGGCAGTCTCCTCGTCAAAGGAAGGACTCACCACGAACTCTGCACCAGCAATAATGGAAATCCGAGCCGTGAGCGGGTCCAGTACCGTTCCTGCACCGATCACAGCTTTATCCTTGAATATGGATTTGAGCTTACGAATGACCTGATCTGCCTCTGGCGTCGTGAACGTCAGCTCGATATTGGTCAGACCACCCTCGATGCAAGCTTCAGACATCTTGAAGGCAGAATCCGGATCATTGGCACGAATAACAGCCACGACACCCAGGGATTGAAGATTGTTCAGCACTCTCATTTTGTTCATTGTTGCATCCTTCCCGGATTAACGCAGCTCATCCATGGCTACAGCGTCCATATCCTTGTAAGTGTAGTTTTCTCCGGCCATAGCCCAGATGAAGGTATAGTTACCTGTCGCCGATCCACAGTGGATAGACCAAGGCGGGGAAATGACAGCTTCCTCATTCTTCATGACAATGTGGCGCGTCTGAGTCGGCTCGCCCATCATATGGAACATACGAACTTGCTCAGCCATCTCGAAGTAGAAGTATACTTCTGTGCGGCGGTCATGCACGTGTGTAGGCATGGAGTTCCACACGCTGCCTGCATTCAGGGCAGTCATCCCCATACACAGCTGACAGCTTTGGATGCCGTCCTCGTGAATGTATTTGCGCAGCACACGGCTATTAGCAGTCTCTTGAGAGCCGAGGTCATCAGCAGGCACTTCGGAGAAGGCAAGCTTCTGAATCGGATATGTCTTATGAGCATTAGCAGATACGAAATAGAATTTCGCAGGGTTAGAGGAGGATTCGCTCTCGAAGATCAGCTCCTTGCTGCCCAGGCCCACATACAGGCAATCCTTCAGCACCATCGGGTAAGTCTCGCCATCTACACGAATCGAACCCGGTCCGCCAACATTGAAAATACCAATCTCCCGGCGCTCCAGGAAATAATCAGCTTTAATCTCGTCATAGCCCTTCAGCTCGACTGGTCCGTTCACAGGCAGAATACCACCAGTAATCAGACGATCCTCCAGTGAGTAGCAAGCTCTCACTTCATCAGCTACGAATAGATCTTGAATCAAATAGTGCTCACGAAGCTCCTCCGTGGTAAAGGTCTTGGCATGCTCGGGATGAGTGGAATAACGTTTGTCCATGTCTCAAAGCCTCCGTTAGATAAAATTTTATTCTTTATTTACTAATTTAATTATGTCTACACCGCAAATACTAATTAGAATTAGAACTAATGTCAATGCAATTCTACACAATTTACGCAAATTTGGCGAAATGGTAACGTTTTATTTACAATATAAAGAAAAAATAACGTTGCACTATATTTATTTCAGGCGATGTTGAATCGTTTATTGTTAAAAACCGATTTATGTGTTATTTTCATGAGGAATAAGGTACACCCTACTACGTTTAATAAACTGGAACTAAAATCAAGGAGGAACATAAGGATGAATAATACCTTGGATGCCATTACGTTCGGAGAGCCCATGGCCATGTTTTATGCCAATGAAGTGGGTCCTTTACATGAAGTTAATTCTTTCTCCAAGGCGATGGCCGGGGCTGAGACGAATGTAGCATCAGGTCTGTCCCGCCTTGGCAAGAAGGTCGGCCTGGTTACACAGCTGGGTCAGGACAGCTTCGGTAAATTTATCGAAAATACACTGCTGCACGAGGGCATTGATACTTCGAATGTTCATTTTACAGACCAACATCCAACAGGCATGCTGGTGAAATCCAAGGTGGAGACCGGGGACCCAACGGTAGAATATTTCCGCAAAAATTCAGCCGCCTCCAAGCTGAGTCTGGCTCACTTTAACGATGATTATTTCAATTCGGCCCGTCATTTGCATATGACAGGAATCTCGCCAGCACTCTCCGCGAGCTGTCATGAATTCGCCCTGCACGCGATGAAGTTCATGCGCAAGCAAGGGAAGACGATCTCCTTTGACCCGAATCTGCGTCCGAAGCTGTGGCCGGATACCGAGACGATGGCCAAGACGATTAATGAGCTGGCTGCTCATTGCGACTGGTTCCTGCCGGGCATCGGTGAAGGGAAGATCCTGACAGGGTATTCTGATCCTGAAGCCGTAGCGGCTTTCTATCTGGATCGTGGTGTATCGCTCGTCGTCATCAAGATGGGCGCAGAGGGAGCTTACTACAGAACGGCGGAGACCTCTGGCTTCGTGAAGGGCTTCAAGGTAGACAAGGTGGCCGATACTGTCGGAGCAGGTGATGGATTCGCGACTGGTGTCATCAGCGCATTGCTGGAGGATCTGGCACTGGAGGACGCGGTACGCCGTGGTAATGCCATTGGTGCCCTGGCTGTCATGTCTCCGGGGGATATGGATGGACTGCCGACACGCGAAGGTCTGGAAGCGTTCTATAATTCGCAGGGGCATACTTTTGTCGGTAATAAGTAATACTTGTCCTTCATAAGTAAACTTTACTACTCATTTGCTGCTCATAAGCAAACAAGATACTATACTTTGGTGCTATACCTTTACTAGACGTATGGGACCATACGGGCAGCATTCCTGGCTGAAATAGTTAAGGACCACCGCTCTCCAATTTTCTTGGAGGGCGGTGGTCCTTCTTTGTAGCAAGAGGAGGTAGTATGACGATTATTGAACAGAGTATAGATATGCAATATGCTTTACTTATGCCGCAAGACTTGCCGAGATCAAACAAGCATTCTTGCTCCTAATATCCGAGCAATTACGACTGCTCCTCGATAATAACCGTTCCCCATGGCTCCAGTGTAAGCTGCTGCCCCTGTGTAATCTGCTCGTCACTCAAAAGAGAATGTCCAGCACCATACGTATAATTCAGAGATAGCGGCTCATCCGAATAGTTAAAGTAGAAATGCACCTGCTGGCCTTGCTCATTCACGCTATGCTTCACAACAGCCGGGAACGACAGCTCCTGATCCGCGCCCCATAGACCGATGTCCCTTACAATGTGCTCCAGCACCGCACGGATGACCTCCGGTGTCGTGAAGCACCCGATGTAGGCCGCACTGCCTTTGCCATAGCGATTCCTTGTAATGGCTGCATACTCACCCCAATGCGGATGATCGTAAGAGGCCAGTACCTCTGCACCCTCTGGCACCAGCAGCTCCATCCATTCCTTCACCTCTGTATCCAGCCCTGCCAGCTCTAGTACGCCGCTCTTCAGGCGGGTGCCCCGTGGCTCAACGAACAGCTGATAGGTCGCTCCGCACGCCTCACTGATAATCCCGGGCTGCATGACTGTACGCACCTTGACGTTCTCGTCGGTGAAGCCGGATTTGAAGGCATAGACGACATGCCCCCCCTGCTCCACATAGCGGTTCAAGCGCTGCAAATATGAATCAGGCACGGTGTACAGCGGTGGTACAACGATGAGGTCATAGTCCTCCAGCTGTCCATTTTCCGGGTTCAGAATGTCGACACCGACATTCATGCGATAGAGCTGGTCATAGAGCAAACGGAATACATCGTTGTAATTGTAAGGCGTCTGCCCGCTGAACGGTCTTCCTGCGAATGGGAACCATTCAAGTGCGGTGTAGCTCTCGTTACTGATGACCATACCTACCTTATTCTGCTTCCGCAAGCCAGTCAGTCGGCCAGAGATCTGAGCGAATTCGCGCCCAATGACCTTCGCTTCGTTATATACCGGATTCGGACGCAGGTCATGACTGAGCAAGCCCTTCCAATACGTCTCCGCTGAATTGTGAATCGAGTGCCAATGCCAATATTCAACCATGACTGCCCCAGAGGCGAGGTGGCTATAAGCCTGCTGGCGGAGCTGTCCCGGATATGGAACCCACTGCTTGAACGCCTGCGCCTCGGTCTCCAGCACGAAGTATGGCTGGTGCTTGGTCGAGCGTATAATGTCTCCGCCGAAGGATATTTCCAGCCCGGTCAGCTCGCCCTGGCTCGGATGGTAGATATCTACCCCCGTCACATCAAGTGCCTTGGAGGCCTCGAAATGATTCACGTCTGGCTGAATACCATAAGAATAGCCCCGCCATTCAAAATCAAAGTTATGGGTGACAAATTGATCCTCCCGCGCATATTCGCGGACCAGCTCCACCTGCCAAGCGAGGAAGTCCGTTACGAGCTGCCGCTGAAAACGGGAAAATTCCGCGCCCAGACTTCCATTAATGGTGCCGACAACGGACGGAAAATCCTCCCAGCTGTTAATGCGGTTGCTCCAGTAGTCCAGCCCGTATTCATGGTTCAGCTGATCCAGGTCGCCATTGAACTTGTCCTTCATATACTTGACGAACATGAACTGTACATTGGGACCGACCGTTCCATAATGCTTCGTCTCATTATCTACCTGAAAGCCGATGACGGCTGGATGCTCGGCGACACGGGCAATCAGCTTGCGGATGATACGCTCTGCGTAGCGCAGGTAGACCGGACTCGTAATGTCCATAATCTGTCTGGCACCATAGCGTCCCGGTCCATTCTTCGTAACGGCCAGCACTTCTGGGTAGGCCTTGACGAGCCAGGTAGGCACAGCATAGGTCGGCGTCCCGACAATGACATCAATACCAGCGCGGTGCATAGCTTCCAGTACGCGATCGACAGAGCTGAAGTCGAATATGCCATCCTGTGGCTCATGTGTGCTCCACGTACTCTCGGCGATTCTCACCAGATTGATCCCCGCGTCTTTCATCAGCGCAATGTCCTCTTCTAAGCGGTCATACGGCATATATTCATCGTAGTAGGCAACACCATAATATAATTTTTCGGGCTTGTAGCTCACTTGCGACTCCTCCTCGAATGGATTCATGTAAGCGCTTCGTCAATCATGCTTATTATTCATTATGTAGATAATCGTGTAGAATGAATATAGTCAATCCTGGGGGACAATTTACCCAAATCAAAGGTGATATAGATGAATGAGCATCATTCCATAGATAACCCGCTCTTAACGAATGCCCGGCGGCTTCCGGTGCTGGATTGGAATATCAGCTTCTTCGGGGCCCATACCCAGAAGGTGGATAGGGGCTGGCATGTGCCGTCTGACCTGCATCTGGCCTTCGAGATGATCTGGGTGCTGGAGGGCAGCCAATCCACACAGCTTGAGCAGGACAGCTATGAAGTCAAGCAAGGCGATATCCTGATCATTCCGCCCGGCTTCCAGCATGAGATTCACTGTACCGATCCGCAGGGCATGACGTATTTTTGTGCTCACTTTGACATTGATGACCCTGTATTCATGACTACCATGATTCAGAAATGCGAGATTCTGTACCGCCAGGACCACGAGTACAACGCTGAATTACAGCAGATTCTGCAGCGCTGGGTTGCTCTCACCGACCAGGAAGCGCCTTATTCCTTCCGAACGAAGATGGAGGTGCAGATCATCCTCTCGGAGCTGCTGATTGCCCTGGATCGGATGCTGGAGAGCAGTCCTTCTCCCCTCCAACCCGCAGGCATCAACAACACCAAGTACGCTAAGGAAATCGCCGAGATGATCAAGACGTCGTTCAAGCAGCAGGTGCTCCACCCTGAATCAGCAGAGACGGACGAGGGACTGTATATTGAGCGCATTATTCAATCTATCGGACTCAGTGCAGGCTATGGATATGAGGTGTTCAAAAAGGTATACGGCTTGTCGCCCCGTCAATATTTATCCCAATTGAAGCTGAAGGAAGCGCGCTTGCTGATCAAGAAACCCGGTCTCTCGATCCAGTCCATCAGTAAGCGGCTTGGTTACAAGAACGCCTCTCATTTCAGCAGACAATTCAAGCGTTGGACGGGGCTGTCCCCTCTCGAATATCGGGAAAGGTACGAGTGAGGTCACAGCTTAAGCAGTGCAGTCTACGGAACGAATAGGAATAACCACGAAAAAGTTGAAATCACTTGTCCATATGATGAAAAAAGGAGAGATTCACCGTGTTGATCAGACTCAACTGGATCACGCTGCGTGTACGCAATCTGGAGGCATCCATCGACTTCTACCACGGAAAGCTTGGGCTGCAGATACAGCGCAGATTTGAAAGCCGTGGACGGCAAATTGCCATGCTGGGCATGGAAAATGAAACATCACTTGAACTGATTGAGGGCAGCGAAGTCATTCTCAAACCAGAAGCGGGCGTGTCCATAGGTTATGAGGTGGGGTCACTAGAGGAAGCTATGGAGCGCCTGACAACATGGGGGATTCCGATTATACGCGGCCCCGTCCAGCCGAATCCCCATCTGCATTTTATATACATCGCTGACCCCGACGGATTCGAGGTGCAACTGGCTGAGCATATGTAATCAGTATGCATCAACCATATACCGTTTATTACTCACTCCATTGGACTAAGTGCAAGCTACGACTATGATGTGTTCCAAAAGGTATATCTTTGAAAAACGCCGCTAAGTAGTTCCCTCCAGCATCAGACTTCCGCCTAACAGGTCAATCGACAGCTCCATCAGCAGATAAACAGGGGGCAAAGGTCATCTCCGGAGCTAATCACCGAGAAAAAGCTCTCAAGCCGCAGCAAGCTGCATGGCCGGAGAGCTTCTCGTATCTACAATAACAATTAATCCCCAAGCCCTTCCAGAGCCTCACTGCCTGTCACTTCGCTCTGATCAGTTCTCTGGCTTGCTGACGGATTCGCCCTGAATCAGCTGCGGCACGAAGCGATAAATGATCGGCACCGCGTCGCCTTCCTCCTCAATGGCGGACAGCAGCGTCTTGGCTGCCTGCTTGCCCATCTCGGCGATCGGCTGCCGAATCGTCGTAATCGACGGATTGTATATATGTGCGAACTGAGCATCATCTATACCGATAATCGAGATATCACGCGGGATGCGCATGCCTTTTGCATTCATATATTGGAGAATCTCCGCCAGCACAATATCGTTCCCGGCTAGTAATGCGGTAGGCCGCTCATCGAGCGCGAACAGCTCATCCAGTGTGGAGAAGATCTCGTCTCGCGATACACTGCGAATATAGTCCTCACGGATCGGCAAGCCATACTCCTCCATGACCTTCTTATAACCACTGACTCGTTCGACACGGGGCGTGATCCGGTTCACTCCCAGTGGAGGCGTCAGGAGAGCAATACGCTGATGACCATGCTGTACCAGCTCCTGAATACCGATCTTGACAGCCATGTCATTATCGAGAAGCAGACTTTGCGTCGTGACTCCCTCTACCAGACGATCCAGGAAGACCAGTGGGAACTTCTCATCCACCAAGCGGTTGTAGGCCTCTGCATTTTTGCCTGTCGGGAAAATAATCAGTCCATCCACCTGTCTGGCGATCAGCATCTCAATGTGCTTGTTCTCCTTGTCAGGATTCTCATCAGCGTTGCAAATAATAACCTGAATGCCATATTGCTGCAGCTCATTCTCGATAGCCCGGATGCCCTGAATGGACAGCGTATAGTCCAGATTCGCCACAATGATACCGATCATGAAGGAACGGTTATTCTTCAGACTACGAGCAGCCCCGTTGGGCTGGTAATTCAGCTCCTTGATCACCTGTGCGATTCGTTCCTTGGTGCTATCGCTCATATATTTATAACGCTTGTTCAGATACTGCGATACGGTACTCTTCGATACACCGGCCTTCTGGGCCACATCCTCAATCGTTAACCTTTTCATGCCTAATCTCCTTACACGCCGCGGAATATGGTAAGTCGGACAAGTCCGACCTGCGGGTCATTATTAGCCTGTCTCCCATCCCCGCAACAGTTGTATTAGAAGTATACTTTTTTTTTAGTAAATTTTCTATAACGTTTTATAAAACTATTATTAAGCTTGTCCAGAGCATGGTAAAGAGAAACCATGTTCATTTTTAATTTTAGATGATAGGATGTACATATTAAAAAGATAGAGATTTCAGAAAACGGGAGAGAAACCATGCAAAAAGTAGAAACATCAGAGCAAGCCCTGAGCAGCAGCGGCCGCTTTCCATTAGCTTTATTCTGCCTCACGGCTGGGGCATTTGCCATCGGGATGACGGAATTCGTCATCATGGGGCTGTTGCCCAATGTGGCCAGAGACCTGGACGTTACGATCGCACAGGCGGGACAGCTGATCACTGGTTACGCACTTGGCGTAGCCTTGGGTGCGCCCATCCTGACTATTGCCACCAGTAAAATCGCCCAAAAGCAGCTGCTATGCCTGTTGATGGTCATCTTCATCATCGGGAATCTGGTTGGAGCGTTGGCCCCTAGTTATGGATTGCTGATGGGCTCTCGTCTCGTTACCGCGTTGGCCCACGGCACCTTCCTCGGCACAGGGTCCTTGATCGCGGCCAGACTGGTTCGTCCAGATAGACGAGCTGCCGCAGTCTCCATGGTACTGGCAGGATTGACCATTGCCAATATTATCGGCGTGCCATTCGGTACCTTGATCGGGCAGCAGCTCGGTTGGCGGGCTTCCTTTGGGGCCATCACAATTATGGGCATCATATCTCTGATCGGGATTATTACGATGATTCCCAAGATTGAACAGACGGAGCAACCAAGCCTATCCAAGGAGGTTAGCAGCCTCTTTCAGCCTCAGGTGCTGCTGATTCTGGCTACAGGCGCCTTTGGATGCTGCAGTATGTTTGCAGTGTTCACGTACATTACCCCCATGCTGACAGATGTCGCCGGCTTTCAGGAGAGCAGCGTAACCTGGATTCTGGTCATGTATGGAATCGGTGTGACACTGGGGAATCTCATCGGTGGGCGCCTTGCGGACTGGAAGCTGATGCCGTCGGTGATTACCATCTTCATCATTTTGTCCGCACTGCTACTGATCCTGTCGGGCGTGCTGCATATTCCGGCGCTGGCGCTGATCTTTATTTTCCTATGGGGAATGGCGGCCTTCGGCATTATGCCAGGCATTCAGCTGCGCATTATGAATCTGGCCCATGAAGCTCCACGCCTGGCGGCTACATCCAGTCATTCCGCACTCAATCTGGGGAACGCTGCTGGTGCCTTCATTGGCGGTGTAGTGCTCACACAGGCTGGACTGGTCTATGTACCACTTGTCGGAGGATTGATTGCCGCGATCGGCACGGTTGGAGCTATCTTGAGCTATTACATGGTTGAGAAACGGAAGGCTGTATGACCTCCGTTCTCTTCGCAGCTTAGACAGAATTAATACAGCAAATTGCATAGGACCCAGAAATGTAAACAGCGACTCTCCGAGCAAAGGAGAATCGCTGTTTTGTTGTTTATCTTTATCTTTTATCATCTGTACGGAAACGACTGATTTCAGCCAACAATTGATCAGCATGCTGCAGCAGTTCACTGGCTGCCTCTGAAATGTTGCTAATCGTTCGGGACTGCTCCTGCGTAGAGGAGGCCGCTTCTTCAGTTGACGCCGCACTTTCTTCTGCTACGGCCGCCAGCCCTGTCATGACCTCGGATACCTGATTAGCTCCTGATTGCAATTCCTCCATAGCGGAGCTTATAGCATTGATCGCATTAATAATGACGTCAACCGAGTGACGAATACGGGTGAAGGAGCCTGACGTCTCTTGAATCGACTCCAATTGGGAGGCACTGTTCAGACGGAACCTCTCCAACTCAGCCGAGCTCTGATTCCCTGCCTGATCAAGCTCACCCAACAACTGATTGATTCCACCGATGGATTGTGCCGATTGCTCAGCAAGCTTGCGCACTTCCCCCGCAACCACGGCAAAGCCCTTGCCATGCTCCCCGGCCCGTGCCGCTTCGATCGATGCATTCAAGGCTAACAAATTCGTCTGCGCCGCGATGTTCTTGATGCTTTCCGTAATCGATGAGATTTCAACAATTTTATTCAATAACAGCTCATTGGCAGCCTCGACCCTGCTCGTCGACTCCCGACTTGAATCCGACAACGCAATCAACCGTTCAAATGCTTCATTCCCACTGTCCATAGCTTGTGTGACGTCACCGACTACGGAACGCGTATGATCAGTCTGGCTGTAAATCTGGTTGATCGTTTCATTAATCTCGCCTATTCTCTCCGCACCCAGTTGAATGGAGCCTGCCTGCTCTGCCGCTCCCTTGGCAATCTCCTCAATAACGGTCGATACCTGCATGGCGATCTCATTACTTCCTGAGGCATCCTGAGACATCAATTGCGATGACGTCTGCACTTGTCGTGCAGAATGATCCACCTGCTTGATCAGGCCATTCAGGGAAGCTGACATCTCGTTGAAGGAGGCGCCTAGCTGCGCAATCTCATCCTTGCCCTTTATGGAGACTCGTACAGTAACATCCCCAGCAGCCAGCTTGGCAGCACTATCCCTCATTTCAATAAGAGGCTTAATGGTCCGATAGGACAAAAAGTACACAATGGCTATCATCAACAGCGAGAACAGAATCACGAAGATTATGACGAAGTTTCTGACGTTGGTATACTCTGCAAAAGCCGCAGCCTTCGAGATCGAAGTAGCTATAACCCAGTTCGTCTGTGGGACCTTCTCGAAATAGATTAGCTGACGATCGTTATTATAGGTATACTCCGACATACCACTTGGGTCACGCAGCATCGCTTGTACAATATCCTTATAGTCTTCCTGCTCGACTAGAGGAGTATTGAGCAAGGATTCGTCAGGATGGGAGAGAACCACACCAGCGGTATCCAGCAAGAAGCTGAAGCTATGCTCCGTGTTCAACGCATTCACTTCATCCTTAATGGAGGTCAAGGAAATATTCTCCGAAATGGCTCCTTGGAATTGGCCGTTCTCGTCATGCAACGGAACCCCGATGAATATGGATTGCACACCTGCCTGCGTCACATAAGCATCACTGATCGTAAGCTGATCAGAAGCCTTGATGGCCTTGTACCATGGACGCTCCCGAGCATCGAATGAAGCATCAGGAATGAAGCCGGCACCATCCATATAGGTTCCATCCTCTAGCCCGAAATAGATCGTAGCGATATCCTCATTGTTCGTAGGCAATTGATAGGCCTGCAGGTGCTCTAATGTAATATCATGAAGCGGAGTTGTATTCTGAATTGTCGTACCCAGGGTCTCGACGACCTTCGCCTGCGCAAGTGCCCAGCCATTAATATTGGCTGATGCCTTCTGTACAGTACCTTGCAATTCAAAATGTACGGCCCTCGTCGCTTCCTTCTCAATGTTGATCAAAGAGACCACGGATAGTGGAATCGACAGCAGGATACACATGGAAAGGACCATCAGAAGGATTTTTATCTTGAGTGTGGACATATGAATTCCCCTTATTCTGTTGTGATGTTGTTATGTTTTATTATGGCTATGCTTTTTATATCGGTACTAGCGTGCTGGAGGAATAGCGTAATAAGCGGTTCGGAATAGACTTTTTTTATGCATATTTTTCCCAGTGCACTAACAACGAGGCAGGCTCATGAGGCTAACACGAAGGCAAACTCCAATATTGAAAACAGTGAATATTTCATGAATAATGTTATATTTCAGTAAAGTTTCAGCTGAACATATGAAAATCCCCCTCCACCTTTCCGATAAATGTGAAGTGGTACATACCTTCTTATATAAAACGACAACGACATTATTGAAAGAAACGAGGGCACACGTACATGAAAAAAACACACGGTAAAATGCTGCTGCTGATCTTCAAGCTTGCTCTAGTCATGCTGCTCCTGTCGGCATGCACAGCACCTGGTGGTGAAGCAGGCAAGGACGGCAAGGATGGGCGAATTACCGTCGGCATCGTCCTGACTGATGTAGGACTGGGGGATCGTTCCTTCAACGACGCTGCATTTGAAGGTCTGGCGCAGGAACGCAATGAGAACAGTATTATTTTTGATTATAGAGAGCCTGGGAAGGGAATGACGACAGAAGAGGCCTTCGAGCATTTTGCCCAAGACAAGGTAGATCTCATTATCGGACTCAGTGATACCGTTAAGGTGGATCTGGAGAAGGTTGCAGAGCGATATCCCGAGCAGACCTTTCTAATTGTAGATAGTCAATCCGAGCTTCCTAATGTGCACTCCATTTTGTTCAAAGCCGAAGACGGTAGCTTCCTGGCCGGCATAATTGCAGGCTTCGCTACCAAGGCAGACAAGGTCGGCTTCCTGGGTGGCATGGACATCCCGGTTCTGCGTGATTTCCAGCAGGGCTTCGAGCAAGGGGTACAGGCTGTGAATCCTGATGCCAGCGTCGAGGCTGTCTATGCAGGTGATTTCGGTAACTCAGAGCTTGGAGCAGAGCTCGCTTCACAGATGATTAACGAGCAAGGTACAGATGTCATCTATGTAGCTGCGGGGCTTACTGGCGTCGGAGCCCTTTCGGAAATTCAGGATTTGCGCAAGCACGCTATAGGAGTGGACACGGATCAATTTTTCCTCGCGGAAAAAGCAATCCTGACGTCGATGCTCAAAAATGTCGATGTCGCCATGCGAAATGCCGTTGATACCTTCAAGAGCAATAACAATAGCTTCCCTGACAAGGTGATGGTCTATGGCATGGCTGAGAATGGCGTGGGACTCACGGAGCTTCACAACATTGAGCTGACGGATGCACAGGAGCAGCAGTTCGAGGACCTGAAGGCCAAGCTCGCTTCTGGTGAAGTGAAGGTGAACTTACAGAAGTAATGCAGCATTGTCCACGGAAGACTAATCACAATCAGAGATAGGAGCACATCCATGAAGCTACAAGGCAAACTAATCAGCTACGCTCTAATTACGCTGCTAGCCTCCCTGATGCTGGTGGCCTACATCATATTTCAATTGCTCGGTATGAACGCGGGGAACCAGAATCTCGTGCCTGCCATGCTGAAGGTATCCGAGCTGAATGCCAACCAGATGCAGGTACAGCAGGCTCTAGACGTCTATTCCACCTCGATGTCGGCAGCGAATCAGAACGCTGTAGCACAGCTACTAGAGGAAGGCCAGCAGATTTCCGACCAGCTCGCGACGAGTCTCATACATGATGAACGTCAGATGAGCCTGATTAGCTCCATTCAGGAGAAAATGACAGAGCTGTCTGCGGGGGCCACCCAAGCGATGACGGAGATGAATAGCTCGGAAGCCAAGCGTTATAGCTCCCGGGTCAAAGGCATTCAGAACGATATCTACATGCTGAATGAGCTGACTCGTGAACAATATGATACCTTCACCGCTACATTGGAGAACGACATCCAGAACACCTGGAAGCTCGCGCTTGCAGGCGCACTCGTCCTTCTCATTGCAAGCACGTTGTTCAACATCTATACTTCGCGCAAGCTGGCTGGACGTATTCAGACACTAAAGGATGCCGCCAGCCGGATTGCCCAAGGCGACCTGAAGGTACAGCTCCCACCTGCACAGGGTAAGGATGAATTGGCTGAGCTGAACGTCTCCTTCCGTCAGATGATCGACAGCATACGCCAGATGATCCAATCCATCAGTGCGGCCGGATATCGCGTGGATTCGATGGCTCAGGATATTGATCGTGGCAATGAGACCATGCAGGCCATCGTACAGCAGGTGACACGCACGACAGAAGAGCTCTCTCAGGGCAGCCAGAAGATTGCGGAGGATCTGAGCGAGACGGTGACGGTCGTGGATCGCATGCAGCAGACCTTCCAGAGCAATCTGCAGGCTACCACCGAATCCGTAGATTATGGTAATGAGGTATTAGGCACCGTAACTGCAGGCCGCACGGTCATGCAGGAACAGCAGCGGCTGAGTGAGGTCAATCGCAGGGCAATGGTTGAGATGGAGCAGACCTTCCAGGAGCTGGAGGGCAGTACGGTTCGGATCAAGGAAATGACAGCCTTCGTATCCGACATAGCTGCCCAGACGACACTCCTATCACTCAATGCTTCGATTGAAGCCGCACGTGCCGGTGAGGCTGGACGTGGATTCACCGTCGTCGCCAGTGAGGTGAAGAAGCTTGCTGAGCAATCGGAGCAATCCGTACAGCATATCTACACAGCTATTACGGAGATCACAGCCGCCATGGACAAGGTGAAGCAGTCGGTAACGAATAGCATCACTCTATCCTCGGAGCAGGAAGCGGCTACTGAGCAGACAGGACAGACCTTCTCCTCGATCGGCGACAGCGTCGAGCGAATCAGTCTGCAAATCCGGAACGTAGCGGAGGAGATGCAGCAATCGCATGAGCTCAGCATTCTGGTACAGACGGCTATTGAGAATATCAGTGCCATTACGGAGCAGTCTGCCGCCAGCAGTGAAGAGATTACGGCATCTGCAGCCGAGCAGCAGCGGTCCTTCGAGGAAGCCTCCGGCAAGGTTAAGGAGCTCCGGGATATCAGTGCCGAGATGCACCGTCAGTTGGAGCGTTTCCAGCTGTAGCTAGGGTATCTCTGCTTATATAGACAACTAAGATAATCAGCACAATAGGGGAGGTTCGTATCCCCCTATCGCTGTTATTGGTTTCTCATAGCCCTTTGGCCTTCAAGCATTTGGAGACCAAGGGGCTTTTTTGCGTGCAAGAGTTGCAACTTGTGATGCAGCTTGTGATATTCCATGCCCATCTCCATCTCCGAAACAAGGATTGTAATCACATGATACAAGCACTCAGATTCCATTATCGCTTGACCTGGGTCCTCTCTTCAGCGGCCTTCAAGGACTACAATGAAGTTGTTCTTACATTTCACTCAGGAGGTCATCGCTATATGAAACCAGGATTTGAGATCAGCAAGGATATCTATTGGGTCGGGAAAATTGATGATCGTGAGGTGCCATTCCATCGACTGCTGCTGACGAAGGGCACAACCTATAATTCTTATTTACTGAAGACAGGAAAGCCTACCGTAATCGACACGGTGGACATGGAATTCGGCAGAGAATTCGCTGAGCATATTACAGGACTTATCGATCCCCTCGATATCCAATACATTGTCATCAATCATACGGAGCCGGATCACTCGGGTGGGCTAGCTGCACTGGCTGCTCGGGCCGTCAATGCCACGATCGTCTGCACCGAGGTCGCCGTACCCGAGATTCAACAAATGTACAAGCTACAGCACCGTTCCTATCTGGTTGTCAAGGATGGAGACACGCTCGACATTGGTGGGAAGACACTCCTGTTCAAGGAGACCCCTTACCTCCATACCGAGGAAACGATGATTACCTACTGTCTGGAGGATAAGATCCTGTTCCCCTGCGATATTTTCAGTACACACGTAGCGGTAAACAGCCTGTTCGCCGACGAAGCCGGATTTGATGTCACAGAAGACTTCATTGGTTACTACAAGGCCATCATTCACCCACACAGAAGATATGTTCGGACACTGATTGAGGCCGTCAAGGATCTGGATATCCAGATGATTGCCCCTTCACACGGGTATATCCTGCGCCACAATATTAATAACTTCATCTCCTTGTATGCAGACATGAGCACAGAGACGACAGAGGACAAGAAGGTCGCTATCGTATATACGACGCTCAAGAACAACACCAAGAAGATTGCCAATATGCTAAAGGACACCTTCGAGCACAATCAGATCCGTGTCGAGCTGTGGGACATCGACAAGGCGAATGAGCAGGATGTACTGAATAGCATTGCAGCCGCTGACGCCGTATGGATCGGCAGCTCCACCAAGTATGCAGACATGACCGGCAAGCTGGAGAGTCTCCTGAAGCAGCTCGCGGATATGAATCTGGAAGGCAAGCTTGCGGCAGCCTTTGGCTCTTACGGATGGAGCGGCGAGGCGATTGAAGTCGTGCAGGATTACTTGAATGCCACCAATATGGACGTACAGAGCACCTCCAATGTCATCAAGACAACCGGTATGACCCATGTAGAGTTCCCGGTTCGCGTACGGTTTGCCCCCAATGATGAGGTGAAGGTACAAAAAATCAAGCATGCAGCCAACTTCGTGTCGGATCTGCTGCTGAGCGCCATCTGAGGTCATACGTCAATCACAGGCAATACAGAAATGCAGAAATACAGAAATACAAAAATACAAGCAAGATACAAAATAGCTGTGGGCCATACGGAAGGAGAAGTAATTATGTCCGAGCAACATTTCGTCATTGTCGGAGGAGGAGTGGCTGGTATCTGTGCCGCGAAGGCGATTCGTGATCGACTCGCGGAGGCTACCATTTCGATCTACGGCAATGAATCCGGTCTTCCTTATAACCGGGTCAAATTGTCCAAAGGGTTATTTACCGATCTGCATAGCGACAAGGTCCTCATTAAAAAGGAAAAATGGTTCCGCGATAACCAGATCGCTTATTATCCCGAGACGCCTATTATTTCCATCGACCCACTAAGCAACACGATCCTGACCGGGCAGGAAGAGCATGTGAAATACGACAAGCTCCTCCTCTGTACCGGTGCCACGAACCGGACGTTAGCGCTGGAGGGGGCGTCCCTGTCCCAAGTGCATCATATCCGCACCCGAAATGATGCAGATCAGCTAAAGCAGTCCTTGCATAGCGGAGATTCCGTATGTGTGATCGGGGGCGGTATCCAGGGAGTAGAGACCGCTTGGGCTTTGATTCAAGCAGGCCATCCCGTGACGATTATAGAGCAAGCTCCACGACTGATGGCTCGTCAATTGGATGAGCAAGCTAGTACACTGCTGGCAGAGCGTATTCAGACAACTGGCAACGAGGTCAGACTGGGGCAAGCCGTACGAAGCATTGTAGGCATGGACTCGGTAGAGGGGGTGGAGCTAGCGGATGGCTCAATTGTGCCGTGCGTGCATGTCGTGTATTCGATTGGCGTAGTTCCCAATGCAGAGCTGGCACGACAGAGCGGCCTTGAAGTGAATACAGGCATTCTCGTGAATGAGCAGATGCAGACTAGTGCACAAAATATCTATGCCGCAGGCGATGCAGCAGAGTGTCAGGGGAAGGTAGAGGGCTTGTGGAATAGTGCCATGGAGCAGGGAAGAGTTGCTGGTACGAATATGGCTGATGACATGGCTGTCTACGCAAGACCCATTCCCATGACAGTGTCGGGCGCCTTTGATATGCCGCTCGTCTCCATTGGACAAGTGGATGAGCAGGAGTGTGATCATAGTGGACGCCGCTCGGATACAGAGACATATACTCGTGTGTTTGTGAGGGATGGCTCGATTTGCGGGGCAATCATTTTCGATAATGTAAGTGCAGCTTTGCCTTATAAGACAGCCATAGAGCAAGGTCTAAGTCTTGAGGAAGCTGGGTTACAGGTGCATTCCATCTAGTCTATTTGATGTTAAGTGCGCTGATATCAGATTCCGTTATTGATTAAGTTACGTAATAGATCGAGTTTCATAATTGATTGAGTTATGTAGTAGGGCGAGTACAATCAAAGAAGGAGATGTTATATATGAAAAAGTATATTTGTCAGCCTTGCGGTTATATCTATGATCCGGCTGTAGGTGATCCTGATGAGGATATCGTGCCTGGTACAGCCTTCGAGGATCTCCCCGAGGATTGGGTATGTCCCGTGTGCGGCGATGACCAGAGTCACTTCCTGCCGCTTGAGCAATAGGGTCAGATGTAATGGCTAGCGCTCATATCATGAAAGCCACACGTGATTTCCATAATAGGAAAAATAGCTCCTGAACAGCTTCTGTATTCCCCGCTTCTCTCTGTTACCACATACCGAGAAACGGGGAACCCTTCCTATTCACGATTTAGTCTACATACGCATTCAGTCTCTGCATATCACGGATCGCAATCTCTCTGGTGCCGTTGATCTCAATGATGCCGTCCTGCTCGAATTTCCTGAATTTACGGCTGATCGTTTCCCGTGTGACCCCTACATAGTTGGCCATCTCCTCCCGTGACAACGGCAGGTGAATGATGAGCTTATCTCGATCAGGACGGCCATATTTATGACCGAGCTCCAAAATCATATAGGCAATACGTATTTCGGGATCGTTCGTAGCCAGACTTTGAGCCAGATTCTCGGTGGCTGCGAGCCGTCTTGTAATACTTTGGAGCAGCTTGAAGGAGATATCCGGATTCTCCTGAATGATCTGCTGCATGTCGCTTTTGGTCAACAAGCAAATATCCGTGTCTTCCAGCGCATAGGCGCTAAAATTGCTGGTCTCCTCGCTGTTGAATATACTTAGCTCCCCGAAGAAATCCCCTGTGGACAGCACCCGCAGAATCTGCTCCTTGCCCAGTGCAGTAATTTTCAGAAGCTTAACATAGCCCTTCCTAACGATAAACAGCGTCTCCGAAGGCTGCTCCTCCAGAATGAGTGCATTGCCCTTTTTATATTTACGATGCTTGACCATCTTGCTAATCTTGCCAAGGTCTTCATCTGTCAATGATGCAAAAATCGGAACCTTACGTGTACACAGTGCGTCACTGCAATGCTGGCAGCTATCCATGGGTCAGCTCTCCTTTCTATCCAATAACAAAAAGCAACCCGACCGGGTTAACCCGAAAGGCGGTTGCCTGAATTCTCGCTGTCCATGTAACATAACACAACAAGGAGAGGACGTATTTGATCTCGATCACAAACGTAGAAATAATTCTCTCTACCTGTCAATTCTCACGAAAATACAGGAATCCACAGTGGGCTCTAGAAGTATTAATATTGGTCCTTTAAAATCGCACCTATAAGACTTGATATAATTGATCTTCGTTAATTCATTCGTTGAGGTGATTGAATAATGGTAAGAAGGCTTAGTTGGCTTGCACTTATCTTAGTCTTAATCTTAATTACGATATCGTTGTACTCGCTCTATTCCAGTATGTATAATCAGTGGGTCATCACCCCACCTAACTACGTGACTCTTATTTCTTCTACTCTAGTTTTCCTTGCGTCCATCCTCAGTTTTCAAGATACCTCCAGCCGATTCGCAAGGTTAAGGAGCTGGTTATCCACCATTCTTTCGTTCCTACTACTATTCGCTTTACTCATTGTGGTCTCATTCACGAACATGTTCTCAGGACACAAAGAGCTGATGACCACTTCGTTGTCCCCAGATCGGGCATATACCATACATATCTATAAAATGGACGCTGGCGCTATGGGCTCCTATGGGATTCTAGCCGAACAACAAGGGCCACTTTGGTTCAAGAAGCATCTCCATTATGAGAGAGGGCAAGATCAGGTGAATGTGGAATGGGAGAATAACCACACGATCCGGATTAATAGTCAACGGATTGATTTGCAGAACGACCCTCGTTGACGTCGTCTTTTTTGTTCAATCAGGATTCGCTTCATTGGAGTGTGTGAGACAATCCTGATTGAACAAGTTGTATTTATGGCTGAGCTGCTCCACATGCGCTGACTTTAATATTCCCCTTTAATGACAAAAAATGAGCCTCGAATCGTTCCTGCAAGCTTGGACTTTTGCCGAGCAAATTTAAATTTGCCCTCTAGCTCCTTGGGGATTTCCATCCCCTCAGACAGCTTAAAACCAACGGCACGCTTCTTGGACTCGTCCACCGTATACAAGACGTTAACTTCAAGACCGTCCTCAAAAAAGACATAAGCCCAGTCGATATTTTCTACTTGAAAGCGCGACGTCTCTAAGGGACGAGCAGCAAATTCAATATCACGTTCTTTTTTCAAAATCTGATTCACATAATCAAGGGTATCTTGGGATTCGCTCGCTGGTACGACCGTAAATTCATGCTTATATTTATTCATAAAGTAACGAGCTTCATTAGCACGCAGACCAGCTAACGCTTCAGCTACTGGTGAAGACTCCAGACCAACCGTAGACACATTCTTGAAATCAACAATATAGGGCATCTTCATCCCACCTATTATTTTTTGAAGTGTTATTTCTTAACGACCGGAATCCACATTTCACCATACACCAATCCATTTCGCTCTCCCATCTGCACGGCTGCATTGGGCCCACCAACATAGGCAACATCCTTCGCTCCAGGTAAGACCTGACTAAAGGCAATACCCGAGAGCTGATTGCTTAACTCTTCTGTTGTCTGCGCTTCCCCTCTCACCACTACGTAGTACCCCTTGGGAAATTGGATAACTCTTGATTCCTCTTCGGGCAGGGTGGCCTCTGACATGACACCAGCATAGTGCATCATCTTGTTATTCACGGCCTCATTCACAACAAACACGTAGTCATTTGTAGCTATAGCTTTTAAAGTAGCGAGCCTTCCATCCTGCTGGACGGCATGCCAGAAGTCTGACTTTTCCTTGTTAATGCCTGCATAATCTGTGTAATTGCTCTTAAGCTCTGTACCCAGACCAACAACGATAAAGCTGTCTTTTTTTTCTAAAGTATACTCCGCCATATTTAATACCTACCTCTTCATTAGATTGATCAAATGAGTTTGTATTTTCACTTGATGGTCTTATAATAGCCTTAAACCATGTCAAAAAGTGATACTATTTAGGGAGGCCGCATGAAAAAAGTTGAACGAATTAATACCATGATGCGGTATATCAATAATCGTGCCCATTTTACCATTTCTGAAATCATGCTCGAATTCAACATTTCACGTTCGACAGCGATTAGGGATGTCAGAGAAATTGAAGCGATGGGAGTGCCACTTGTCGCTGAGGTAGGAAGGGATGGGGGTTATTTTGTGATGAACAACTCCGTCTTGCCTAACGTTCAATTTACCGATCATGAGATCAAAGCTCTCTTTATTGCTTTTATGGCCACGAGAAATCAACAGCTCCCCTATTTGAAGAGTCGTCAATCTTTGGCCGAAAAGTTACTTGGCCTCCTGTCAGACCATCAGCAGGATGATCTGGTGCTGTTAAATCAAATTCTGCTGTTCGAAGGGACCAATCCTAACAATCCCGATCTTCTGGACTTGTCCGATCTTCCCCACCCTATGTTAGACAAACTCATTCGAGTCCTGCTTGTAGACCATTATTTGTTGATTTCCATTCAGGATGAGAAGCGAATAAGGTCTTATCCCATCTACCTCTTGCGTTTGTATCGTGAGAAAAGTCTGTGGTTCATTGAAGGCTATGACCTACATGAGGAGAAGAGACGGATGATTCCTGTCGACAACCTTACAGATGTTGAACCATACCGTGCGAAAAATAGAATAAGTAAGAAGAAGATTCTAGAGAAACTAAATAAAGAGAAAGCGGCAACTAATCTTGTCCTGGAGCTTGGTCCAGCAGCGATTGCCCAGTTCAAAAAGTATCATCCCTTAAAGGTATCCCTATTCTATACGAATCCTTACCAGACTACAGCCACTCTAGAGACGTTCATCCCTGTCCATCATCCCGAAGAATTAAGCGAATGGACCAGTTGGCTACTTTTCTTGGGTAACGATATGAAGATCAGAGAGGCACCAGAGGAAATTTTAAAGGACCTGCAGGAACGATTGAATTTATTCCGCTCGTAACCCGTGCTTGCTACACTTGAAATATAGCTTCGGGTGCCACACTCCGAACATTTGTACAGCTCAAGAATCACGAATCACGGACATATAGAAACCCGCCTATAGCCCTAGAAGTAATAAGAGCTCCCGCAGGGCCAAGCTTATCCTTCAGCCGAGCTATGAACTTCGGAATCCCCTCGGGCTTGATATACCCTCCCCATATGTAATCCGCCAGCTCATACTTGGTCACTACTTCTCCCTCATGATCCAGAAAATACTGCAAGAGCTTCGCCTGCTTCTCTGTTAAATCCCTCTTCACTCCATCAGACTGCACCCACAGCTGTTCGGGGTGGTACCACGTATCTCGTCCAATCTCCACGAGCACAGGTACGGGTATGGTATCGTTATTCTCACTTGCTGTATGTACTGAACAGGCCAATTGAGTCAGGACCTGACCCCAATGACTATCACTTTCCTGTAGGTGCTGATAATCAGGCGCCTTTAGAATGCCACTTATGCCAAGCTGCTCGATATGCTCTTCTTCGCTCTTGGTCATTTCTTTATAAGTCGCCAAGTATACTTTGGGCCCACATGCTAAAACTTCATGAAGCTTCTTCGTATCCTCCTCATAGATCTGCGTTGCTCCCACGATCACATAGCTATAGCTCTTACATACCGAAGAATTCAAACTTTCAATTGGATATATAGAGAAAGGAACTTTCGCCAACAGATACTTGAAAAACTGAATTATGCTTTCCTCATCCGTAAATAGAGCAACATTCATCACGGCCTCTCCTCCATATTCGTGACAAACCACGTGTGGTTGAGTTCACTATCAGCTATATTAATCTCTATTTTGTATTCACATGACAACATCTGTGGGCTTACTAATTTAGACATATATACGGAGCTCTTCTATCTTCTACTAGGGGAACGAGGATTAAGACTGCTTCAGACCCTTCACTCTATAATACTGATTAATCAATTCATCGAGCCGCATGGACTGAATCAGCACGCATTCATCACGCATACCGAACAGTGACTGGAGCTTATGCAATTGCCGCCGTTCCTTCTCGATCTGAGATAGGATGCCTGTCATCATGGCCTCATCCCTCCTTGTTAGCCTTCAAGGTAAGGGGTTATGAAAAAAATAAGCCTCTCTATATTTTTGGAAAATATTGTGTCCTTGGTATGTCCTCGATTTGTCCTTAAGTTGCTGTCAGTATGCTCTCGCTTTGCCCAAAGGATTTATCATTCTTTTTCAGAAATATAAACTAGAAAATGATTCATGAACTGGATGTCATTTTCACAAATAGTGAAAGGAGGACTTAGATTGCTTTCAAATACGAACTAGCAACAAGAATAACACAATAAGCAAATACAAAAATAATCAGGAGATGATCGCGTGAAAAAACTGTTAAAGAATGTTTCATGTTTGGCTCTCGTATTTGCAATGTTTATCGGGTTCTACCCAACTGCTACTCAAGCTAACGAAAGTCAGACGCCACCTTCTGTAGCTATCACTCAAGAAGCTGTCATTGATGTTAATCTCGACTCGTTGGATTTGAGTAAACCTTATACGAAAATAAAAGAATATAAAGATGCAGAAGGTAATCCATACACCCTAGAGATGAAATTTACACCTAATACAATAGCTCCCCAAGCAGGATCATCTACAAATCCTGCCAGCGTAGGCACGTGGACCTCTTCTTATGATAATGGGATCATTAGTCATAGCTATCAATTTGATTTATCCAAGTCAGGTGCTCAGTGGGTAATATCCAACGCTCGTAATCACGCATACACTGGTATATTTATATCATTCAGAAACCCACGCTTGTATATCTCTCGCGCTACATCTACAGCAAGTTTTCCAGCGGAAGTTAATGCATCCGTTGAAATGACATTATTTGATAATCAGTGGGTTAAGATTTATGATGGGCAGGGGGTTATGTATACCCAAGTTACTAGTGGTGGAACAATGACACTTCATTGGGATTAAAGCTTATACCAATGCGGAGAATTACCTACCTTGTGCCCCTTTGGAGCATTTGACCAAAGGGGCATTTTATTTCATATAATATATTTAGTTATGTTATATATTTCTAGAAAAACATCATAAAATGAAATCAAGGTTTACTATATTAAGTAGTCAATTAATGAAAGGGGCTGTTTCCAATGTTTGATAGTGCTTCGCTTGCAGTCATAATTGGCATGATTTTATTCTTAGCCGTATTTACTTATTTGTTTATCATTATCAGAAAATGGATGAAAAATCGCAAAAACTGAATTAATCAGTGCAATAGGTTGTTAAATGGTACGAATAATCATCGATAATCTCTCGTTCGCAAACCTAGCATGAAAATGGTAGCAAAGGTTTGTACCAGAAAGAAGCACTCCTTACTTATAGAGTTTGTTACTTTTGGGGTGGAGTTACCCGTCAAATAAACCGTAGGGGCCGGCTCTCTGCACAAACCGCCGCAGCCCGGAAAAACCTTTTTCCGAGGACTGCGAACAGAAAATGCTAATGATCGAATCATTTCTGATTCTCAAATGGAAGCTCAAAACATGGATGTACTACTGAAGAACTGTGTAGGCACGGATGTTCATCAGAAAACGATTGTCATGTGGAAGGCAACATACTAATCGAGGTTCGTACGTTCGGTACACTAACCAAGCAATTGTCCGATATGCTCGGGTGGCTTGAGTTCAAGCCTATTACTCATTTGGCTATTGAAATCAACTGAAAACCTGGTTATTTCAGATGTGTTCGGCATATCGGACTTAACTTGATGAGTCGTCTGGTCAGTCAGGGTTATGTGGATGTTGAAGATGTGGAAGCGTGTAGGCAATCTTATGAAAGAATGGCCTTATGCGAAGTTGACAATCTGACCCATTTCAATTGTTCGTATTCGTAGCCCTTCATTAATGAAAAAGCCGGGCACTGAGAGAAGGGATGTTGCTGTTCTCCTGAGAGAAAGCGGCGCATTGACCGATTTAAAGCCTTTTAGTATAAAACATACATGAGTTTCAAGAAATGCTGGATGCTTACCAGTCCGAGGTTGATGCGAGCAATGCCGATGTCGATCCTTCTGAGTCAAGATCAGGCGGGAGTTTGGCAAACATCTCGTCATCTATACCGAAGGCTAGCACCATTGCAATACTGTCTTCCACCGAGGTTGGCATTGTTGCGGGCACGTTACTGATTATTAGAAGGAAAAAGGGACTCTCAAATGGACAATAATAATTCCAACTACATAATAGCTATTAACGAAGGAGGTAAGCGGTTGGGTACTTCACTCTTCTCCGCCTATTCTTATCCACTTCACATTATCATGAGTCACTATTTTGTTAACAATAAGACTTATGAATATAGCACCGATCTGTACATTGAACCAAGTGATCTACACAGACTTAATATAACAAGCTATCAAAGTTTGTTTAACGAGGTTCAAATTCACAAGCACGAGGACTGCTATCAGATCAGTCTTATTAATCTGAGGCAAGAGATCAGGCAGATCATTCAAGACCTGTTACGCTCAAGACAGTTACCACAAGAATATGTGTATTGGGCTAAGTTATTTTCACAGTTTGATAAATTAGAGGACTATGATCCTTTTGACGACAGATACACAGATATCGTTATTTATGACAGAGTACAGGCTGATCGAGGGCACACACCCATTTCCAGCAATATAGGCAATCCTCTTATTAAACTGCTTTTGTTGAATTATTGGGTGAGACAGGAGAACGGGACTGATTTCGTATATTTCACTACGCCCTTGTGTGTGCTGGATGATGAGCTAGTTATGAATATTGTTCAGTATTTCCAATCGAGCTTTGATAGGATATCTGTTACCGCCTTGACCAAGCACGATCAGGTATGGTTTACCTCTATCAAATTACAAAACCCGAGATTCGATCTTCGAGCCACCGCTGGACTTACACGTATATCATTACTAGATTTATTGTTACTTGAAAGCCATAAATTTAATCCTTTGATGTGAAATGCAATTCTTTGTTCTCATCTGCTAGGGACCGAATTTCAATATTATAAAATTATTTAAAACGGAATGCTACACTTCGCTTGTTATCTGCTTTTTTTAGCCAGTGTCTGATGCCTTTTCCGGCATAAGGTTCATCACTAAAACGTGGAATAACATGTAGGTGTGAATGCATGATATGCTGACCTCCCACGGCATTACAGTTCCAGCCAATATTGTATCCTTCAGGCTGAAGTTTTTCATCCAAGATAGATTTTACTTCTAGTAATAATGAGTATGTTGCAGACCATTCTTCTTCTGTTAGGTCAAATACTGTTTCACGATGTTTAATAGGAACTATGAGTCCTGAACCAATTAAAACTTCTTGTGGAGTTTGCAGGAAAATACAATGTTCATTTTGCATTATTACTTGTTGCTGCTCCACCAAGTCAAGATTACACAAAGGACATTCCTTCATTCCAAAAACCACCTTCCATCAAACATAAGCTGACTCTGAAAATTTCAGAGAGAACCCCATTGTACAAGGAAACGCTCTATGTAGTGACTTTGCTCATTCAAAATCACATATACATAGAGCGTCTTTACTTTTAAGAAAATCAAAAAGTTGTCAACTCAATTATGCACCACCAATATGACCCATAACTTGAATTGTCTTAATTAATTGGAGTGGCTCCATTAGAGCTAAAAAACATGCTAGGTTCAGGCTATGAACTACTAAGAAGCACGCCGCCTTTCTGATCATTCCCTTCCCACACCTTTCGTATCAGAGCGTTATACTGTGTCTTCATTTCTGCTGTCGCAACTGATCTAAAATTTTCAAATAGACCTACACAATTCATTAATAATACCTTATTGTTCATTTTATGCGCTAGTTCCAAACAATCCATTAAACATTTAAAGCCATGAGAATAATCCCTTCTGCATAAAAAGTACTTAGACAATTCATACCAGAAACGCGCCTCTTCTATAGAAAGAACTTGTTGATTGTACGTATCATTAAATTTATGCCGCTGAGGATCAACAATTTGCTGTTCAAACCTCTTCAGAATTGAATCTATATTTATATTGTATTTGTTAGCTGCTTCAACCACATTCAAAAGTTCTGCAAAAATTTCATTTTCCCCTTCGATGTAATCCACATATTCAGGTAGTACATGAATCTCCCCTGCCATCAGACGATTCACACACAGGTTTACTTTAGTCCATTGCTGGAAGGATACAATCCACTTCTTGGTATCCTCATCCTGCTCCTTGACCCAACTTAAATCGGCATAGGCTTGGATATGCTTCATCCCTTCTGCATAAACTCCACGTTCATCACAAGCACTTGCTGATAGAAAATCGGCATAAGCAATATATACAAATAATGGCCTGCTTAATCTTGATAGAGCATCCATATCTCCTCGATCAGATCTCTGCTTCAACTCATACTGAATTCTCGCTTTCTGTCCCATGTCCTGAGCCAGTTCAAAGACCGTATCCCAGTGCCCCAATGAACGATAGAGATTCGCCAGATCCTTCAGGGCGTCGAGCTGCTCCAGCTCACCTAGTCTTTCTGCATATGGACCAAACTCCACAGCCGCCTTCAAATTCTGTATCTGATCATCGCCAATGCGAATCTTGAACAGCCTGTACTGACATATTGCCAATCGCTCGGAATGCTGGTTCTTCTCGCTAAATGCTATATTCTTATATAATAGTGCCGCTGCCTCATACCGTTCCTGCCCAAAAAAATCCTCAGCCAGCTCGAACACCAGCGGAGCATAGTAGGTAACGTTCTCCATAAGTATGCTTACAACCTGTTCCATACAATCCAGTCTGTTAAGCTCCATACAACGCTGCAAAAAAGGCTTGACCCTTCGCCAATTCAAAGGGGTATCCCGCATGTACTCTTGTACATATCGGCTGTAGAAATAATCCTCAGGCTTATCCATCGCTTTGGTAATGCGGTCCATCTGGTGCACAGAGATCGAACGGTTCGTCATCACAATGCCGCTCACCGTACCTGGATTCAGACCCGCCACCCCGCCGAACTCACTCATGTTCAGGTCATGCTCCAGCAGATAATCTCTGACCTCTGTTCGAATTGTAGCTGTATGCAACGGAATCCTCCTTCCCATTTTCTTTTTTTATGATGTAATGGAAATTATATGTATATACCAACTCTATTATTATACCTTAATTCACCATATAAAAACAAAATTACCCATATATTGATTTATATATAAGAGATGATTTCAGAAATACAAAAAAAACCACCGTTTAAGGCGATCCGCGCCCAGTGATTTCATACGTGAATATGTGGCTACTGGATATACTGCTACCCGTCTCTAACTTCATTAATGTAGTAATCACGTTATTCGTGTATGGTAACATAAGAATAGCAATAGGGACCGGTTGCACCCGATCCCCACAGTTACCGCTAAAAGAGCCTCTATTCACCCGTCTGGAAGTTCTCGACCCATTCGCAGAATAGCTGATAGTCCTGCTCCACCTGATTCGCATAGCCGAACGCCCAGCGAGAAATGTGCTTCACGAAGCCTTCAGGACTGTTACCCATCGCCTCATAGATGGCATACTCGCTATGATAGGCCAGGACTCCCTGCTCCACATCCGCATCCGCGCGGGCATGCATCTTGGCGGTCAGGCACGCCATAGCAGACAAGATGTCAGCCATATCCTCCGTATCCTGAATCTGCTCCAGCTTGAGCCGCTTCTTATATGGTGAGCGCTCCCGCACATAGAAGTCCCTATCCTCCAGCGTCAGGTATCCGAGATAAGGATCTGCCTTGTGATGCATCGCCTGCTGAGTCGCAGTCACTCGCTTACCCTGCTGATCGAAGCTATCCCAGAACACGTCGGCATAAGGCAGAAAATACGCTGGCACGGGCACGCGTACCTCCTTGACCTCCAGCACGATGTCATCCTCTCCCCGCTGACTCTGACCCCCTTCAATAAGAACATAATACCGATCCAGCCCGATCGAAGCGGTCCCTGAGCCATGCTTGATCGCAACATCCTTGATCCGGTAGTACCCTGTCTCTTCCATGGAAGAACGAAGTGTGGACAGATACATCGGCCAAGCCCCCTCCAACTGCTGCTGCTCCTCTGGCGTGGGCACGACCAGCTCACTATTCTCCAGGAATACTCGATCGGTCTGCATGACGGCGGTCACCTTCTCCAGAAAATGCCCTTGCTGACGCTTCTCCAGCTTGCGAAGCAGCTTGCGGATCAAGCCCTTGGCATGCTGCTTGTCCATCACGAATTTGCCAGGATCAGCCTTGTGCTTGGCATAACGGCGAATCTGCTTGTAATAGGCCAGCGCATAATGCTCCAGCATGGCGAACTGGCGCTCCTGGTCATAACCGAGCTGACGGCAGACCAGCGCAATGCTTGCAGACATCCGCAGTACATCATACAGATAGGAGCCGATGTAGCCTTCGTCAAAATCATTCACATCATACACAATCTGACCCGATTCATCACAGAAGGCCCCGAAATTCTCGAAGTGCAGATCGCCCTGAATCCATGTCGGCTGCTCTACCGATGTGTGATAGGGAAAATAATGACGTGTAGCATCATAGTAGAACAGATAGGCACTTCCCCGGAAGAAAGAGAACGGCGTCTGCATCATTTTACGGTATTTCTCAGCTCGCTTCTCCCGATCCAGCTCCATAAGCTTCTCATCGAACTCTTCCAGCACCGAGATGAGCGTATCCCGGCGCAGCTTGGTACGTGTGCGAATGACATTGTCGACAATGGCTGGCTTGACCATCAAGATGCCCCCCTGTATGTAAGAACCTGAATTATGCCTCCTATCATAACGCACATCAGGGCTACACTCCAAGAAGAGAATACAGGCCACGTAATCTTGTGTAGCGCTCTACAATCCAGCTTGTATTAGTTCTCTCGCCAGTTCAAGTAGCCCTGCCTTATCAAGAGTATGATCGCCATAAGTACTAATAGTATAGTAAGCATCCTGCTGCTCATTGTACCAATTCAGATAATGATAAGTGACCTTCTCGTTCCTAGTATTGCTTATGTCCGTCATAACATCATTATAAATGACACTACGCCCCGCAACCTGGATGACGTCCGGGGAATTCCCCTTCTCTTGATAGACCTGCACCTTGTCTCCAGACAGAAAAACAGCACTAATTCCCACATGGTCCCCTCTCTTGGAGGTGTAGGTCCCCTCGAAGAATCCAGGCTCCGTCCAGGCTATCGGCTTCATGAAGATCTGACCATCAGGAGCCTGATATGCCTTGGTCATTAGCTCAGCCAATGTAGCGCGGGCTAAGACCTCGACCGTGTTGCTAGCATCTGTGTTTGTGGTGTAGTAAGCATTGTGTCTCGGGCCTACCCTGCCTACATCAAAAATATACTCCCCTGCCTGTTCCGGAAGGATCGGCGTACCGACCCGCTTCATTTCCTGCAGGAACCTATCATATTCTGTATAAAGTCGTTCCTTGTATGCAAAGTACAGCGCAGGCTGTGGAGCGGCTTGTGGAGACGCTGCATTTGTGGATGTGGCACGCGTCGGGATCTCCTTCTTCCCCGTTACGTAATAAGCCATGAGCTCGCCTGGCTTGGCTGCTGCCAATGCCTGTTGCTCATATTTATTGTAGCTGGCAATGTAGCTAGCCGCTATCAATGACTGCCGCCCATATTTGTTGTATATGTCCTCATTCGTCTCCGTCTCACGAGGCTCGGGCGCGGTATATTCGACCTGGATCTCACCTTCAGCATTGCGGATCTGAATCCACTCCACGGCCGCATATGCAGATACTCCAGCAAATAGCATAGAACACAATGCAATCACTGCTCCTATTGGGGTAGTCAGGCGCCGCAAGGCTGTGTAACTGGAAGTATGCTGATGCTGAATTCGCTCCATGACTCGGGCCGTAACATCAATTTTTGGAACAGGTCTCTTATCCTCAGCAGCTCTCAACCAATGATCATCCAGGATATCCTGATCTATCATATTTTGGTGCTCATCACCGAATCCGTGTCGTGACATGTGGTCACCCCCTCCTCTGCTTGCATGGCTGTACGTACCTTCAGCTTGATGTTGCGCATCCTTTTCGCCAAGGCATTAGCGCTAATGTTCAGAATGTCGCTCATTTCCTCATAAGACCGCTGCTCCAGTGCTCGTAGCACCAGAATATTTCGCTCCTGCAGTGTTAGCTGAGCTAGTGCCTTTTCCAACGGATAGCTGTACCATTGTGCCGCCAGCTCCTCCTCAGGCCCGGCTGTTACTTGCCTTGATCCAAACAATTGAAGCACCTGCCGGTATACACGCCGTCTCCGCAATAGATTCAAGCAATGATTCCCGGCTACACGGTACAACCAAGCGCTAAAGCTCACAGTGGCCTTGTACCTGCGAATGCTCTGATAGGCCTTCACCATAATATCCTGCACCGCATCCTCCGCATCCTGCTGATTGCCGAGTAGTCTGCAGCAATACCGGAATAGCTGCTGTTGATAGCTATCCACAATGTAGGCGAATTGCTCGCTCTCCCCGCGCTGGACTCTGGCAACAACCTCTTCTATGGGTTCTTGAATCTGCTCCAAATGCTGCTGTTCGACTTGTTGTTCATTCTGTTCTTTATTGAATGCTTCGTTGCATAATTCGTTTCTTACCTCTTTGCGCAAATCGTTGCATGCTTCAATACGTGCTTCCTCCTGTGCCGTCACCCTCACCTCCTGCCGTTCTACTCTATATAACAATCAAGGATCACAAAATCGGCCTGATTTCATAAAAAAAACAGCTCACACCTTGTCTCATCGTAGCATATCGCTACTCAAGGTTGTGAACTGTCCTATTTACCTAGCCCTTACAGAGCTGCGGCTGGAGCAGGTACGGGTTCTTCTTTTTCCGGCTCGACCAATGCATGCTTCTCCCACAAGCGGCTCTTCCAGCGGAAGTACATAATGATCGCACGGGTCCACTCATCCGCAGCAATCGCTAGCCAGATCCCTGCCAATCCCATATCAAGCTGGAATACGAGCAGGTAGCCAAGCGGTAGACTCATGCAGACCATGGACAGGATGCCCATGTATACCGGGAATCTGGCATCCCCGGCCGCCCGAAGGGAGTTGATGATGACAATATTCGTCGTACGTCCGCTCTCCAGAATAATACTGAGCAGCAGCACCTGTGCACCCAAGCGAATGATTTCTTCATTCGTGGTGAAGATCCCCATGAGCGGTACACGGAACAAGATAACCAGCGCATCAATGGCCAGTGTGACCACCAGGGCCCACTTCACACTTGTCAGTACGCGAGTATACGCGGAGTCCGGCTGTCTGGCACCAACCAGCCTGCCGACGATAATCGCTGTACCCATGCCTACGGCCATGCTGAACAGATAGATATAGCTGGAGATGTTCACGGCATATTGACGTGTCGCCATCGCTTCGGCTCCGAGGTAGGTCACGTACAATGTGAACACAAGCTGGCAGCACTGATACATGATGGATTCCATGGCAGATGGAATTCCGATCTGGAGAATCTTCACAATATAATCCTTCGACAGCTTCAGGTAGTGCTCTATTTGAATACGAACCGGTGTCACCCGATACAGCAGCCAGAAGAAGATCAACAGACTGATGAACCGGCTACCTACAGTCGAGATCGCAGCACCTTCCACACCCAGTGCAGGCGCACCAAAATGACCAAAGATCAGAATATAATTCCCGACCACGTGAATAACGTTCATGAAGACGGAGATGTACATCGTTTCCTTTGTGAAGCCATAAGTACGAATGGTCGCAGCCAAAGCATTAATAAGTGCCTGCAGGAAGATCGCTCCACCAACAATACTCATGTAGGATTTGGCATACACCAGAATCTCGCCCTGCACATTCAGTAGCTGCAGCATGTGTGTGCCGAAGACGAGGAAGATCACACTGAGGATCAGACCGACGATCAGGTTCAGCGTGATGGCTGTACCTGTGACCCGAGCGGCCTCCAGTAGTTTTTTAGAGCCAATATATTGAGCCACGACAATAGCTGCGCCATGACCAATGACTTCGAGAATGAGAATGGCAATAGACAGAATCTGATTGGAAGCACCTACACCCGATACGGCATTATCCGATACCGAGCTGAGCATGAAGGTATCCACGCTTCCCATCAGCATAAATAAGAATAGTTCCAGAAAAATCGGCCACGTCAAATGAACAATATTAAGCTGGTTGGAGCCGGACGCTGCCGATCCAGGCTGTGCTGCTTTCGCGGTCATGATGTCACCTTTCTTCGCGTAAATTCATAAGCCAACCGTATGTTAGCACAGTCTTCCTGAAAATACATCCCATTTTTCGAAAATATATTGAAACGAATTGAAAGAATCCATTTATCACCTTCATCGGGCCTGATTATCTAAGGTTATGAAGAAGGATACATAGATGTAGGAGGTAGTATAATTCCAATTATTAGTCTTCGTTCATTCGCTAATCAATTGATTAGAAGCTATATATGGGATATATGAGGACAGAAAGTAGAGCCGTGTTGGAATCACAACTCCTCGGCACAATAGCCGCTTTTAAGGGGGGAGGCTGTATTAAGGTAATTTATGAATTAGACCGTCAACCTTGACCTAGGCGGGTCTATTTCTTTTTCAGATCGTTCGGATGCGCAAATGACAGGGCTTGATAAACCTCCACAGGCATCACCTCCCTTCCGGGAGATTGGCCAAAGTACGTATTTTAACCTGGTATACAGAAATAAATAATTATTGATAATGCCCAGAGATTCCATAAAACAGCGACCTTCCCTCAGTAAATGTCGAGAAAAGATCGCTGTTTTATGGTGTCTAATTATTATATTGAACTTTAATACAAGGAATAAGTTCCCGACTTATAATAGTATTCATAATGATTGGTGGCATATTGTATACTACCAGTCCCTTTCCAAACGAGGCCTCCTGCTTCAATACTTCCTGAAAACGTGGTCGTACCATTGTCATAAAAATCACCATTAACAAGCCACCACATCTGCGTTTCATTTCGAGAGTTAATTTCTGCTTCAATACTCCCCTCAAACTGTTTTGTCAAGAAATGTATAGCTGTAGAAGTTCGATCAAGCTGGACACTAACCAACTCTTGGAATTGTCTAAAAGAGCCCGAACTATAGTAATACGCATATATTTTCAAGACGGGTTTATATACACTTGTAACGTTTTGCGTAATACTAATCTCCGTAATCCATGAGTTGGCCAGTTGAATATCTGAATCTTTATGTAATTTCTGTGCTGTTTTATCAGGGTATAAACTTTTGGCTTCCTCTACGGAAATTCCTTGCAACTCTGCTATACTAAACATTGCCTCTTCATAACTAACATCTTTTACAGTTACATTATCACCGAGCTCATCAAGATTATTAAGATCAATAACACCTTGACTTTGAATATCATTTACTTCCTCAAAACTATTTTGAGCATAGGATGGGACAGAGAAAGAAAGAGTCAACCCAATAACTAAGGTAAACACAAACAACAACTCTAAAAATTTTGTTTTCTTTTCCATATAACTATTCCTACTATTTTTTATACAATTATAATAGTAAATTACATGGATAATGCAAACATTTTTATTGAAATAATGTATTTATTGTTTATTTTTATTTATTATGTCAATTATCCTCATGATGATTTTTTCTTCTTTATCTACCTTCGTAGGCTGATTCGGCAAATGAAGAGACCATTCTTTATACCCATCTTCTGTGCTTAAAAATCCCGCAGCGTAGGCCCCTGACCAACTGATTTTTGCTTCTTCCAATGAATAGACCTTTTCACGAAAGCTAGCTACTAAAATATCCTCTGCATCAATAAAAAAAATGGGTACTTCAGTTTCCCTGAAGAAATCTTTGTACTCCATTTTAATAGCTTCCTGAAAGCTATTTCTATAGATGAGTATCCCATCATACGTTGTATGCTTCTCCTGTATTAAGCTCTGGAGATTTGTCTCCACAAAGTTTACTCCCTCGATATTTTTAATTCCTTTATCTCCAACCAACGCAATATTAAGGTTGCCTGTGTCAAGATTGGAGCGATAATTATTTTGAGATGCCTCATAGTCTGTATCACAACCCACCAGTAACACCAGCAACAGTGTCAGAACAAAGGCAATACGTTTTCTTAAAACTATGATCACAATCCATATCCCCCTTTTTTTGGTTCTTTTATTATATAACGGAATATTTGTTCTCTCAATGAAATCCCTAGATTACTTGAACAGGTGCTTCATTTGAGGTTTACAATTATGTTAGTGACATAGCTCTTTGACCTGAGCTCCGTTTTCCTTTATAAGTGAAAGGGACTAAGACTATTGTGCAGAGAGGGGAGATTTCTCAAATGACAGCTTCTTTTCGAGCGCTGGTAGTTGACCAGACAGGGGCAGATGCAGAGGTTACTGCGCATGTGGGAACTCTGACTCAAGATCAGCTGCCACCAGGCGACATACTGATCCGCGTCTCTTACTCCAGTGTCAACTATAAAGACGGCCTGGCCAGCAAAGCCAATGGCGGGATCGTCAAGTCCTATCCGTTCGTACCAGGCATCGACTGCTCCGGCACCGTTGTATCCTCCACCGATGACCACTTCCGTGAAGGACAAGCCGTGCTGGCGACCGGGTACGGGTTGGGAGTGTCTCAATATGGTGGGTTCAGTGAATATGTGCGCGTGCCTAAGGAATGGGTCGTGCCTTTACCGGAGGGTCTGTCACTACGGGACGCTATGATCTTCGGTACTGCTGGCTTCACAGCAGCACTATCCATTCACAAGCTGGAGCAGCATGGCATGAGACCTGAGGCAGGCCCTGTGCTAGTGACAGGGGCTACCGGAGGGGTCGGAAGCACGGCTGTGGCCATGCTGGCTCATAGAGGCTATGAGGTAAGCGCGAGCACCGGCAAGTCCTCATCGCATTCATATCTGCAATCACTGGGAGCGCAGCACCTGTTAACTCGCGAAGAGGTGTATGAAGGCGGGAAAATCAAAGCCCTGGATAAGCAACTGTGGCAGGCTGCCGTGGACCCTGTAGGTGGTCATGCACTTGCTGCTGTGCTCAGCAAAATTACCTACGGCGGGGCTGTAGCGGTGAGCGGGCTAACAGGTGGAACAGCCGTACCAACAAGCGTGCATCCATTCATCCTACGCGGTATCTCCCTGCTTGGGATCGACTCCGTATTCTGCCCGACTGAACTAAGACGGCTGCTATGGAATCGGATGGCCACTGACCTGATGCCCCCACAAACCGAGCTGCTTGTCGAGCAGGAGATCGCTCTGGACGAGCTGCCACAGGCATTGAGCAAGATTCTTCAAGGCCAAGCGACGGGAAGAACTCTCGTCCGCCTCTAAGCCTCTATAGAGACTGCTCTATCGAACTTAACCCACTGTGCAGAACTTATATTGCTCGAAGTCCTGTGCAGTGGGTTTTTCTACTTTTCCACTCTTTTTTACTATTTATTGTGCCTTATTTACTTACTTTTTGTTTTATCCGATATACTTCTTGTTCTACCAGATATACTTCTTGTTCTATCCGAATCTTAGCGGCCCGATATCTCGAATCGTCAGCTCCAGTGGGAAGCGCTGTGCCGGGCGATCCGATGCGAACCATATTCGGCCCTGCTTGACCGCAATAAGTAACCCGTATCGGTCTCCGACAGGTGAGAACCATTCACTCGGTTCACGCCAGCACTCCAGCCCATGCTCCTCACGAAGTCGCTCGACGAGAGCGAGTACATCGTCAGTCACAATTCCCACCTCGCAGATCCATAGTAGCTGCCGCGCTGAGAACGGTCCGTCCACGTTATGACGAAGATCCGGATGCCCAATGAGCTCCAGAATATTGCCCGCCGGGTCATCGAAATACATGGAATAGGCATTCCAGTTCTGAAAGAACACTTCATCTTGATCCCCATCAAGCCTCGTAAGCTGGAGGCGCTCTCTGGCCCAGACTTTGGCCTGCTGAAATAGATTGTTCGGAATCATCATGGCAAGGTGATAGAAGGGTTCTGTCCCCGGCTCGCTCGCCGCGAGCGTCAAGCAGGTCGACCCAAGCTGCACCGCGAAGGAGGTCTCATCCTCCTCTACTACCTTTAATCCCAACGTATGCTCATAGAAATGCCGCGTCTCATTCAGCTTAGCGGTGAACAGCTTTACTTGCTCGATATGCATAGTTACGCCCTCCCTTGCAGCTGCTCCCAAGTATTCCATGACACCATACCCAGATCAGCTCTCGGTCTGTCTGACAGCATGGAGATAAATTCTAATGTGTGACCATCCGGGTCTGTGAAATAGACCGACACCGCTGGCATCCAGCCGAATACATATAACTCAGCGCTATCATCGTTCAGGAAATTATGAGTCTGTATCCCCTTCTCCTGCAGATAGGAGACGGCCTTGCGCATATTCTGTAATGAGACCTGAAATGCGAAATGCTGCCTTAGCACCTGTGACGGTTCTTTTTGCCATAGCCCGAGCATAGCCTTCCCCTCTCCGCCGACCCAGAAAAACGCCCTATTTCGTTCCGGTTGCGTATAGGCAAGTGTCAGACCCAGTATGTCCTTGTAAAAGTGCACTGATTTCTCCAGATCTCTCACATTCAGATGCGTCTCAAAAATACCATCAATCATCGTATGGCCTCCCGTTCCACTAGTTGTATATAACAATCAACGCACCTTAGTAACTGCATCAGCCAGAGCCAGAAAGGAACTGAGTACACGGTGAACCCGATCCTCAACCTCCGGCCCACCCTCGTATTCATCATAGCCTTCTTCAAACCGTCGTCTCTGCATTCCGCCAATCGATATCCATTCAGGGGCATTAATCCCATGCATATTCCTTACAATCGCCTGAAGCTGCAGGAGAGCACTCACTCCGACGGCGCCTCCAGCGGAGCTGATCGACAGGACTGGCTTCCCCCCCATATACGTTTGTCCCAGATAATCCAGAGCATTCTTGAGGACTCCACTGATACTGCCGTGATATTCCGGTGTGGTCAGGATGATCGCATCCGCGGCCAGCATGCTTTTCTTGAGCTCTGCCACATTTGCATCCTCCTCCCCAACTGCATCTGGTGTGTACCACGGAAGTGGCCGCTCATGGAGATCGAATATCTGAACCTCATGCCCGTGATTAGCAATTCGCTCTGCTGCATATTGTCCAAGCCTTGTGCTAGTGGCGGTGTTTCGATTGCTGCCGTTCAAAATCATAATGTTCATAACCATTCCTCCTGATGAAATTAATGTATCGCATTCTAGCAGGCACGCACGAACACCACTGAGTTTTGATCCCGTTAACACCGATGAATGTACCCTTCACTCGGCTTCCGTCTCTCATGCCTTGCTTCTGCCTCCATCTTAATTCATTCCTGTACTCGAATCGTCAGTAGTCAGGATGAAATTTCAACACAAAAAAACTCAACCCTCCGGTTGAGTTCGCTTGGACTTCTCTACGACTTTAGACTGAGATGAGCGTGCATATCGACTAATCCCTCAGCTTCTAATTCAATTTATAGTTCGTTTATAGTTCGATATATAGTTCGATTTCCGGTTCTACTTCTGCTCGTTTTGTGTTCGGCTTCTAGTTCAGCTCCTGATCAGACATCCAGCCACTTTTTACGGCATATATAGCTGCTTGCGTGCGGTCAGCCAGCTCTAATTTGTCCAAAATATGACTGACATGCGTCTTGACCGTCTTTTCCGTAATGATCAATTGCTGCGCAATATCCTTATTGCTCATTCCCTGGGCAATCAGTCCGAGCACTTCACGCTCCCGCTTGGTTAGCTGCTCCAAGCCTTGCGCTGGGGCCACTTCTTTCCTCTCCTCCCCCACATGAGGAACAGAATTCACAGCAGCATCGGGATCAGCCATGGCCTGCATTATTTGTTCGGCAGCAGCAGGGTGAAGCTCTACCTGTCCTGCATGCACACGGCGGATTGCTCGCGTCAACTCGTCAGGCTCAATCTCCTTCAGTAGATATCCCTTCACACCAGCTCGAATAGCCGGGACGACATGCTCCTGATCCGCGAACGAGGTCAATACGATCACCTTCGTCTCAGGATGCAATATGCGCAGACGGCTTGCCGTCTCAATGCCACTCAGTAGGGGCATATGCAGATCCATCAATATGACATGCGGCTGCAGCAGCTCGGCCTGATCCAGCGCCTCCTGGCCATTGGATGCCTCCCCGACTACCTCCAGATCCGGTTGAGTCGCCAGGAAGACCTGCAGGCCCTTGCGGACCATCGCATGATCATCCGCTATCAATAATCGTATAGTCATCTTCGTTACTCCTGTCGTTGAACGGCATGGTTAGAGGACGGCAGTGGGATAATAGCTGTAACTGTCGTCCCCCTACGGGCTGAGCTGGTCAGCTCAAAGCGCCCCCGCAGCGATTCTACCCGTTCCTTCATAATGGACAAGCCCAGAGAACGCGAGGAGGAGTCCCGCCCCCGCCGCTTAGCGCCGCCTTGACCGCGGTCGGAGATGCTTAACTCTACCTCCTGGCCTGTATTTCGCAAAGTCACGCTTACTTGCGTCACACCCGCATGCTTACGCACATTATTAAGCGCCTCCTGCCCAACCCTCCATAGGCCCTCTTCTATACTAGGTGGCAGCTGCTCCTGCCCCTCACTCATCATGTGTACCTGCAGTCCTTGTCTTGCTCCATATTCCTGTAAAGCTGCCAGCAGACCAGAGTTCAGCGCTATCGGGCGCAACTGCAGGATCAAAGCTCTCATTTCCTGTAATGCCTGCTGCGCAAGCAGCCGCATATCCTTCACAGATTCAGCGGCAGGATGAGGAGTAGACTCACGCTCCAGCATACTCTCCACGCCCTTGGCGGTAAGTGACAACGAGAATAGCATCTGATTCACCGAGTCATGAAGATCACGCGCCAATCGATTCCGTTCCTCCAGCCGAGCCAGCTCGCGTCGCTGCTCCACCAGTCGAAGACTCTCCCAGGCTGCTGCGATGTGCTCAGCCAGCACTTCGATGATCTCCTGCTCAGCGGAGGTATACCAAGCCGAGTCCGACTTGCCAATCAGCAGCATGCCGCTCTCTTCGGGTAGACTGAAAGGAATCTGCACCAGCATTCCTGCCGACAGTCGCGGATAGGAGGCATCTGGTAATGAATCGCTTCCCATATGCGCTGCCACAGCCTCAAGCTGTTCGGCTGACACCTGAACTGAACGCCTCACTTCCTGCCGACAGATCTGCTCCAGCTCCTGCAAGACAGCGGGTGCCTCCGTATTACAGTTGAACGCCGTTCCTTGCTTCCCAGCAGCCTGAACGGAGTACACTCCATTCTCACGATAGATGAGCACCGTGAAGGGCCAGTGAAAATATTTTTGGGCCAGCAAGACCACCCACTCGGACAATTCCCTCATATCCCTGCTGCATTCATTTACCATGGTGCCTAACTCCACGCTAAGCTCGCCCAACTGTGCATACAGCTCTGCCCGGTACTGCTCCAGACGGTACAGCCGCATGCGATCCACAGCACTACCGATCTGGTAGGCCACAGATTGCAGCAGTGCCAGCTCGCTGTCTGTGAAGAGTGTCTTCCCCGGCGCAGCCACATTGAGCAGACCGATGACCTGCTCGCCAGAGCGCAGTGGTATGGAAGCATGATGGGTAATTCCTCCGGTATCCCCCCACTGATATTCCAACGCATCCTCCAGACGCTTGCAGTTCAGAATATTCACCGCGACCTTGAGTCGCCCGTCCCACAGACGGTTCAGACACCAGCAGGTGCCTTGATGCATGGGCTCCTTATTATTAATCCGCAGCGCTGGCGGAAGATTCCGATCAATAGCACAGCTATACTCTGGCTTCCCGTCACTGAAGAAGATCCACCCTGCCGCCAGACCAGTCAGCTCCAGCAGCTTCTCCATCACCGTATCGAGCATGCCTGACAGATCATTGGAGCTGTTCAGCGTCTCTGCAATGGTCTTCAGTATGGTCATCTCACGCATTCCGACTTGATCTGGCATGTTGCCTCTCTCCTTCACCCTACACCTGTCTATTTATTGTAGCATACTCGGCAGCGACTACATCCACTTGGCCTCATCTGGCCCCATCCGCGTAATTGTCTCATAAAAAGATCAATGACTGTCACATTCCGGCACATCTAAAACGTAGTATTTTATAAATACAGCAGTTCAAAGGAGAGCTTCCACATGAAACAGAAACAGAACGTGAACATGAACACGAAACGGAACATGAGGTACAAGAGCAGTCTAATTGCTTTGACAGCAGCTATGCTGCTTATTCCAGCCACAGCCTTTGCCGGGGATACCCCCAGCGATCAGGTCTTTAAGTTAACCAACAGCAAGGGGGAGGTTGTCTATGAGGAGAAGCCCTACGATGCCTCTATGAAGCCATACTTCCGTGAGGATGTGCTTCGCTCCTCAAAGAGCCATAGTCTGGCTAACGAGCTGCTCAAGAAGGGGGAAGCCGCCCTGTTCTATATTGCCGAGGATAATCCAGAGCGCAAGACCAACATGGAGCGAACCTCGATGAGCTTCAAGGAAGCAACCAAGCTGCGTGAGCAGCTAAAGGGACAATCGATTAAAATTATGGATAGCATTCAGCAGAAATACAAATTTGACAGCGCTAGCGTAACCTATCATCCAACTCTGTCGGATACCGAGCGAGCCAAGCTGACCGATCAACTGGAGCAGCAGGCCGCACAGTCTGGCAAAGGCTATGCCATGCAAAAGCTCAAGCTGACCGGCAAGCACTGGAACCTATTCAGCACGTATAAGAATGGAAGCAGCGAGTTGCTGATTCAGGTTTCCAAATCCAATGAAAAAATGACGCTCTATAGGCCTTCCGTTGAGACTGGAGTCAAGCGGGAGCTGATCAAGGCCGGCGGGACGGAAATGCTCTATTCGTCTTACAGTGAATCCGAGATTCAGGATTTCAAGTCTTCAGGTCAAGGCATTACATTCGTGCACAGCATCCCTGACAGCGAGTTTCATATCCGGTACCATATTGAAGACATCGGCAGCAAGCTAAGCAAGCAGGAGCTGATCAAGCTGGCTGAATCGTATTTGAAGTAGGATGCTGGCACATTTCGAGGTGTCTCCTTCGTAAAACACTTAAGAAAGGGGTGGAGACTTGGATGACACGGATCTTCGCCAGATCATAAGCGATATCCTGAACGGCGATACCACACAGTTCGAGAGGATCATGCATAAATATCAGAGACCAATCTTTCTCTACTGTTATCATATGCTGAATAACTATGCCGAGGCCGAGGACTGCGGACAGGAGGTCTTCCTCAAGGCCTTTCGACATATGGGTAGGTATGACCCGGAGAAATCATTCGAGGCCTGGCTGTATACCATTGCGTACAATCAGTGCATTGATGCTCTGCGCAAACGCAAGCTCGTGAAGTACCTGCCATTTCTATATCATTCCACCAGGGATTATAGCCCGATAGACCAGCGAATCGAGGACATTTATTTTGATGAACAGGTGCTTCAGGCCATGCATAGACTGTCGGCGGAGGAGCGCAGCCTGCTCATTTTGCGATGTGTGGAGGACAAGACCTATGAGGAGATCAGCACGATTCTCCAGCGAAGCAACGCTTATCTGCGCAAGAAGTATGAACGAACGGTCGGCAAATTCCGCAAGCACTATTATCCAGTGAAGGGAGCGAGCCACAATGAAACCAAGCAACGATCAGGATCTTCGAGAACTATTTCATAGAGCAGAGCCGCCCCATGCAGACCTGTCCGGGCCTGTAATGAAAATGCTGCAAGGTGAACTACCTAAGCGGCGAGGCTTCGGGCGACGCTACCTGAAATACAAGGTTAGTGTGATTATAGTCGCCTGCATGCTGCTCAGCATTTCTACAGCCTTCGCTGCCGTGCATCTCTACTCGCTGACCAACAGCAAGGGTGTGACCGTCTATGAGGAAAGGATCTTCGAGCCATCCATTCTGGAGGAGAAGAACCCTCAAGACGAATTGCGTAATCGTGAGGCTACTCAACTTAGCTATAAGCTGCTGAAGCCCGGTGAATCTGCGGCTCTATACATTACCGCGAACAATCCCCACCAAATGCTGAACCTGGTCACTGGCCCAAGCCTGTACTTCGAGGATGCAGATGCACTGACAGAGGAGCTGAAGAATCAGGGGATCAAGCTCACGAGCAGCATCCGTACAAGCAGGCAGGTGTATTCTTTTGATCGCACTAATCTGAGCTATCGCACCCCGAAGCCGCTGACAGCCGAAGCTGAGACCGCACTGACAGAGAAGCTCAAGCGGCAAGCTTTGGAATCAGATGTTGGGTATGCCATGGCCCCCCTTGAGACGCTCAAGGATAACTGGAACATGTATATTAGCTACAAGAGTGCAGATGGTCAGATCGTGATACAACCATGGAAGAAAAAGGATAAACTAACAATCCATTTAAATAAGGAGCATGTAGGTCCCAAGGAAAGAATGAAGATACACGGTGTGGATGTACTGTATAAGGAAGCTGATGAACGCAGCAAAAACAGATCCATTCAATTCATCTATGATGTCCCGAATAGCGAGTATCATATTAGCTACTATATAGAGGCCACTAGAAAGATCACTAAGGCAGAGCTGATCGAGCTTGCTGAGAGCATTTTGAAATAAGCCACTGTCAATCCCGAAGGCTTGATGACAAAGGCATGGGATGTCTAGCTCAGAACAGGCCCGCACGACTGGTTCATACCAGCTGTGCGGGCCTGTCTTATGTTCATTGGAGTTGAATTGCTGAATCTATCTGCACTCACAAACCCTTATGCTCGCTAGCCACGTATATCATGGGATGTAGCGTATACTCATTCTAGCTTATTACTCCAAAGCAGAAAACAGCTGAACAGCTTGTGCATCCAGAATCGGCTTCCAATAGCGTTCTACCGGTATCGTTAGCGGCTGTGGGTAATCCTTCGCTTCCGGCCCAAAAAAGTAGCTTTTCTCATCGACATTGTTCCCATCCGAGGAGGACATGTATCCGCCAAAGCTGCCTCCTTCTGCTGTCTTGGAGGCCCGTTCATGCACTTGTCCCTGTGCGTCGGTGAAGCTGCTCCCTAGCCACATCCCAAAGCCACTCCGATAAGGATCTTGCTGTCGCTGTCGGAACAGAATCTGGCCTTCCTCCCAGCCCGTCTCTGCTGTTGGCTTCACCAACTCAAGGTCGTCGCCCGGCGCAGCCAGTAGCTGCCCTTTCTCCAGATCGACTACGATCTTCATGCGCTCCTTGTCTACTGCAACAATACCAGCCATGCGAAGGGATGCCGATTCGGGCTGACTGTAGCGGCTCTTGTTGAAGACCAACGTGATGGCTGAACCATCGGTATAGACCTCGGAATTATTGGACGTAATGTAGGTTGGATAAAATATCTTCTCCTCACCTGCCTCGCCTTGGTTCACCAGCACCGGATTAAGTAGCTGGAAAATATGCTTGGAGTTCAATGGATCGTACTCTACATCCACATACGCAGCCAGCGGTGTATACAGTATGCGTGCCACTGTGATCTGCTGCTCGCCAACCTTCAGCATCCGATTGGGGGTCACTGTATGCTCTTGCTCCTTGAGCATGTTCTGATCCAGTCCAAAAGCCACCTCCAGCCCGAACTTGCTTGTGACCTGATTCGAATGGTTGGAAGCCGCGTTCCCATAAGTCGGTGACAGCGTAACATCCAGCTTGACATTACTATCATAGGAAATAGCTGGCGATAGCTTATTCGAAAATACATAATTCACCGTGTCACCTGGAGGTATGCCATTGCCCCCCCCACCGACAAAATCGAGAGAAGCCCCTCGGTACGGATAAGTGTTCTGCACGTCACCGAATTGAAGCGAGAAATTACCAATCATCATTTCCGAATCTGATTGATTCTGAACACTGAACAATACAAATACCTGACGGCCATCCGTCACAGCTCCAGCCACATCCAAGGTGTAGTCCCCATTCACTGCACGCTGACGAACGGGCTGCACCAGGTTCTGCTCCAGCGCGCTTGCTAGAGTGGGATTCAGACGAGTATCATCCTGACGGTAAATCTGGTAGTCATCCCACACGCTGGTGCTGTCACTTTGAACCGAGCCTTTGACAATGTTATCGTTGACCTTGCTATCCTGCAGAGCCCCTCCCATGGAGAATACCAGCAATACTACAGCAGCGACTGCCACGGCCCCGAGTATCCCCTGTGTATAGCCCCGCTTCCGCTCACGCTGGCGCCCCTGCTTAATTCCATTTCGCATAGCTGCATACAACCTCTCTTCTTGCAGACTCTCTGCCTGCCTCTTGATCTCACCAGCACGCTGACGAAGCAGACGCTCCTCATGCTCTGACATACTCATCACTCCTCCCTTGTATCCTCACAGATGGTCCCGCAGCTGCTTCAGCGCGGTTCGCAGCCAGGTCTTCACGGTCCCCTCGGGCTTCCTGAGCACCTGGGCAATCTGGGCAATCGTCAGATCCTGATAATATTTCAGCGTCACGACATCTCGATATTTGGGCTTCATGTGCTCTAGCGCACGCTCCAGGTCAATTCGGTCATTGCTCCTCATCTCCTGCGCAGTCCCTTCGTCTATGTTATCTACCGGAAGCATACGCCTCCTGCGTCGAAGCTCGTCCACACAGCAGTTCAAGGTAATACGAATAATCCAGGAGCTGAAGAATTGCTCATCTCTTAGTTTGTCTCGCTTCATCCAGGCCCGGCAGGATGCCTCCTGCACGACCTCAAGAGCATCATTTTCCTTTCGGAGATAACTAAGGGCTATGGCATACATCTTGTGACGCTCTGCATAGAGGCGTTCGAAAAAGGCTTCCTCATCCATCACTGTACTGTCCATTGTGTCGTCTCTACTCACAAGCTCCCCCATCCTTCGCCGCCCCCTTTCTGTATATGATGTAGGCTTTGGAATTTGAAGGTCATGATTATAGCGCCGGATACATAAGCACAGCCCCTACCAGTTCTACCAGTCTCCTGCCGGCCCTAGAACCTGTTGACCCTACGATCTGGCAATCCTTTTTCCTAGAATATGAGCATCGTTATGAATCCTAAGTTAGACGGAGCTAGTGCACAAAAAGATTGGATTTGCGCAATAAAAAAAGGAGCACCCGCCGCATGAATAACCCACACGAGCAGGCAATTCAGGAATTGAATGATCCTGTAATCTATATGTATTAGTTGCACTCTCTTCATTAAAAGGACTGTTAGAACACGCCCGTTCGCTGTTATACCGTTCTTATGCTTTGGGGAGCATGTTACGCAGACGCTTCTCACGGTAGCTCTGGAAGGCATGCTTGAGCATCCCTAATAGGATTAGTACCACGCCTATGTTGATCGCCACATCGGCCAGATTGAGAATCCCGCGCCCGGATGGAAATACGAGAAAGTCAGTAACCTTGGCGAACATAAAACGATCAATCGCATTGCCCAAGGCTCCGCCGACCATGAAGCCTGCTCCTGACTCCATAAGGAAGCCGCGAATCTCTCCTTTTCGCCTGTAATAGAGCACACCACCAATGAACAGCACAGCAATCACTCCGAAGAGACGTGCGTAGCCTTGGAGCAAGCCACCTGCCATCCCGCTATTCTCGTAATGATGGAGCTGCATACCCGAATCGCCAAGCGGTATGACCTGACCGACCTCCATATACAGCCGCACGGCTATTTTTGTCCCCTGATCAACCAGAGTGACTAGGAGCGCTATGATATAAAACAGCATCTGTTGTTCCTCCTGCCTGTAGCAATCTATTCCGCTGTACGCCTATCTGGACAGACGGTAACGCTTCCTAACTAATGTACCATAGCTATAAAGCCGAAAGCCAAAAGAGGACAGGTCAAAAGAAAAACCCAACCCCTCCAGAAGTGCACCCTGAGGCGTATCTCCCGGAATCGGTTGGGCTCTTGTTATTTTATAGCCGTGAGAACATCCAGCAGCATGGATTTGAATTTCGGTCGGTCGATCGCCTCGCAGACGCGCACGTTAGGTTCTTTGCCAAAACGTCCATTAATGTCCACGACACTATAGCCGCGCGTCAGCTCGCCTGCAGCCTCTACATCCACGTAGTAATGACCTGACTTGGTCATAGCGGACTCGTCTGCAGCTACAGCCATCAGCAGTGTGTCGGGATGCGTCGTTCCATTCAGCTTGTGCACGGATTTGTTGAACTGCATAACCACTTTGTTGATCGCTATGAAGAATTCACTACCCGCACTGCCAAGCGCCGCAATCTCGGCATGATCATCATCGTCCATGACGGAATACTGCGTACACATCTCCCAACCCACCATCGTGATCGGAATGCCAGAATGCAGGACAATCTTGGCCGCCTCAGGATCTACGTAGAAGTTATACTCTGCAGCCGGGGTAATATTGCCCAGTGCATTGTTCGTACCGCCCATGATGTACAAGTGAGCAATCTCGGGAATAATGGTAGGGTCCTTCTGGATAGCCGCAGCAATGTTGGTCAGTGGTGCAATAGCCAGCAGTGAGATTTCTCCTGGATGAGCATGGATCTTGTCGATCATAAAATCTACAGCATGTCCACTCTCTGGACGCTGCACAGCCTTGGGAAAATGTGCCCCGCCCATGCCGTCATCGCCGTGCACATCCTCTACCGTGCGATGCTGCGCCTTACCATAGGCAAGAAGTGGACGCTCATAGCCCTTGTACACAGGAACCTTGCCACCATGACCGGCAACCTGCACCGTATACAGTGCATTCTCAACCTCCTGGTCAAATTGTACATTCCCGCCCGTAATCGTAATGCCCTCTACCTGAAAATAATGCAGTGCCGTCAGAATGGCAATCGTATCATCGCCAGCGGTGTCCGTGTCAATAATGACTTTACGTTGGTCTGCCATATGTAATCCTCCTCGTTAACTCAAAGCTTTACTTATTGAAGCACTTGGAGGTAGGCTTTGCAAGTCAATTCCTTCCTCCAAGTGCCGTTCTGCCCTGGCAACACTGTTCCAGAGCCCTTAGTTACCTTAACTATATCAAATGTCCGTATAGAGCCGCTGCAAGCGGGGAGCCCTGGCGCCCGCTGCTAAGCTTGCAGTTCTTACAGCTCTACCCAAGCCTCCAGCACCTGATCAAGCTCCTGCTGCAGACGCTCACGCTCCTCCCACAGCTGCTGAAGACTTTTTCCCTCAGCACTGGCACCTGATGGTCCGCCCGTCTCCGCACCTGAAGCCAACACTTCCAGCTCCGTATCAGCTGTGTGCAAGGCTTGCTCCAGATCAGCAATCCGCTGCTCCAGCTGCTCACGAGACACGACGGCCTTTGCTGAATCTGCCTTCTTCTCCCTTTTCCCTGTAGCATTACTCCTCGCTTTGCTGGATGAAGCACCAGCAGTGGCTACTGATGAAGCGCTGGAGGATGCTTTGGAGGAGGACGCTTTGGATAAGGACGCGCCCGCCGAGGGTAATCCAGCTCCTGACCTCGACATTAGCGCAGCAGCGTCACTGCTGGTGGCTTCCAGCCGCTGTAGCTCCTGCTTCTTGGCACGGAAGTCGTCAAAATTACCGAGATAGGACGTAATCTGTCCTTGCTCCAGCTCCCACACACGACCAGCCAGCTTATTGACGAAGTATCGGTCATGAGAAATGGCTAATACAGTTCCGCCGTAAGACTCCAGCGCTTCCTCCAGAGCCTCGCGGGAATCAATATCCAGATGATTCGTCGGCTCATCCAGCAGCAGCAGATTAGGTTTCTGCATGACGAGTAGAGCGAGGCGCAGACGGCTCCATTCTCCGCCAGATAGCGTGCTCACGGAACGAAAGACGTCCGCACCATAGAACATGTATGCAGCCAGAATATGGCGTGCTTCCCCCTCCTCTACACCGACCTCTTGCCGGAAGTAGGACAGGACAGTACCGGTTGCCTCCCCACGCGTCTCCTGCTGCGCAAGGTAACCGTATTCCACACGAGCCCCCCATGTCACATCGCCCAAATCCGGGGACTCTTCACCAAGCAGGATGCGCAGTAGGGTTGATTTTCCCGATCCATTATCCCCCAGCAACGCAATCTTCTCACCGAATTCCAGACCACCCTCGACCCCCTGCAGGATCTGCCTACCTCCGTATGCTTTGACGATTCCTTCAAATTGCAGGACTCTCCGTCCCGAGCGTTCCTGTGGATTCAGCTCGAACTCTGCACTCTGGCGCTCCAGTACAGGGCGTTTGATTCTGTCCATCCGCTCCAGAGCTTTGCGAATCGAAGCCGCTTTCTTGAAGAATTTCTCATTATCCCCGATGCGCCCCCACTCTTCGAAGCGCTTGATGGCCTCCTTCATCTTCTTGATCTGCTTCTGCTGTTCCTGATAATCGGCGAACTGGATGAGCAGACGCTCCTCCTTTTCCCTCACATACCCACTATAATTACTTAGATACGTGTGAGCCTCGCCATCCTCCAGCTCCAACATTTTACCTGCTACCCTGTCCAGAAAATACCGATCATGCGACACGACAAGGACAGCCCCGGTGTAGCTGCGCAAAAATTGCTCAAGCCATTCAATGCCCTTCAGATCCAGATGGTTCGTCGGTTCATCCAGCAGCAGCAGATCAGGACGCCCTATGAGCTGGGATGCGAGCACAATTCGTGTCTTCTCCCCGCCAGACAAGGAGCTGAATGGCCTATCATACATCGCTACAGGAATACGCAGACCATCCGCCACCGACTGAATATGTGCATCCATCTCATAGCCGCCACCGTGCTCAAATTGCTCCTGCATGCTCGCATAGGATTTCAACAGCTGCTCCAGACGTTCAGCATCCTCTGCAATGACGGGATTGGACATGTCTTGCTCCAGTAGCGTCATATTCGCTTTGCATTCCATTAACTGCCGGTATTCGTAGGCCAGCGTCTCATAGACTGTAAGAGCGTCATACTCCACTGGAATCTGCGGTAAATAGCCGACACGACTATCCTTCTTGAGAATGAGCTGGCCCGCATCCGGCTTGCCCAATCTGGCAATCAAGCGCAGCAAGGTCGTCTTGCCACTCCCGTTGCGACCGATCAGACCGACCTTCTCTCCCTCATGAATTTCAAAAGTAACTCCGTTCAATATCAGATTCGCCCCGTGATAGGCGATGAGTTGTTGTCCGCTAACAATATGCATAATAAGGTCCCCCTAAGGCTTGTGTATTAAGCGATAGACCCTACTCTCCGTACCCTTTGCAGCGCAACACAACACGAAAAAGAGCCGCAGGAGCTAAGCCCGCGACTCTTTCACATGGTCCACAGCATTCCATTACAGAATATCTGCGACAGCCGATCGAGTTAAGGTAGGCGTCTTCTCGCGATAGTTCATAACCGTATAGTTAAAAATGGACAGACTTCTCCCGTTGTATGGAAAAGCATGAACGATGCCAGCCATAGCCATAGGCAGCTGGCTAATACGGTTATTCGCCATCTCTTGATTCACCTACCTCACCTCCTTCTTCATAATTACTGTTCAATATAACACATTTTCTATACCCGAACAATCTAATATTCTGCCACACCGCAGCAACATCAAAAACAAGGCTCAACATCTGTCCTTCGCAAGCACTGCTACGGGCTTGGAGGGTCTTACAATCGCTGTTAAAGCCCGATTATTTGACTGAATTATAATGATCATTGTAGAAATCAAGCTCTACGGGTGAGCACTCCAGTTTCTCTCGCTGAAGAGCCTACGGATGAATCTAAGTTTGCCTGCCCCGCCACTCCTGCTGTCGAATACGTGACAATGCCCTAGCGGCTGCAGACTTGCCGTTATGCGTCCCCTGCTTCGCCACTACTTCAAGCTTCTCCTTGGCCGGTTCATAACGATGATGACCCAGTACATCACATGCTCGCTCCTGCACATACATATCCTCATCGTCCAAATACGGAAGCAACGAATCCAATCGGGAGATCGGAGTCAGAGCCATGACAGAGTGGAGTAGCATACACCGCTCCTCCTCATCTGTCTCTTCCCGCTCAATCTGCAGGAGTAGCCCGCTCAGGCACTGAATATCCTCCACTTCCTCTTGTTGGCTCAGCTCTTGGCCCGTGGGATAATCCTTGGTCAATTCTTCCCAATCCTGTTCGGGATACTGCTGAACGGCAGTAAGAAAGGTCTCCACACTGCGAAAGCCTGGTGATAGATCTGTCTCTTCATGACTAATATGGCACACCTTGCCCCGCAAAATCCTACTCGCATAGACTCCTATGTAATCAGAATGATCGTTCGTCCATAGCGGGAGCAGCTCTTCAAAGCCCGTCATCCCCTGTAGAACGGATATCATCTCCGTTATCTCTTCAGTGCTTAAGGGACGAAGCCGCGATCCCTCGGTATACAGGCCTTTTTGGGCCCACTCCTGATCGACTATTCCTGCCACTTTCGTAACATCTACTTCTACTATACTGCCATCCTTCAGGACGTCCATGAGGCTCACTTGTCATCCCCCCTCCTTGATTCCAATCATATCCGTGTCAGGCTTGTTATCCGCACCAGACGCTCGTGCTTCTTCTACAGCACCTTATCCTTCAACCGCAGCCCCTCCTGCCATGCATATTCTCAGTCGTTCGCCGAAAAAAATAATGGAGCTACCCCAAAACCGGTTGTCACCGTTCAAGGCTGCTCCATGAGTGTAATCCAATAATTAAGTAATATAAGCTCAGCAGAACAGACTTGGGAATCACCTGTAGCCCTACCTTCTTCTGAGCGGAGGAGCATGCCTCCAATGCCATATGCCCCATTGTATCATAATGACAGAGCTACGAGCTTAGGTCTGACTTACTTCATCCTTCATCAACAGTAGCACCTAGTAGCACCTACTGCTTGAACCTACTGTCTCAAAAGAAACTCCAGCACACGGTCCGACAGGTAGGGCAGATGCTCATGACCATATTCATGATACACCAGTAGCTCCTTCTCCCCTTGAATACGATTGTAGACGGCAAATTGTGTGGAGGGTGGACAGATTGTATCTACCAGCCCCGTTACGAACAGAACTCGCCCCTTGATTCGACTCGCTAGATGCTGAATATCAATGTAGCCTAGCTTGTTGAATACGGCTTCCTCCCGCTCATGATGAGGATCGAAGAACCGGAAATAATAGACCAACTCCTCGTAGGCTGAGGTAGTAGGCTCCAATGACCAAGCACGCCTGTAATCAGCCAGGAAAGGATACACAGGCACCGCTGCCTTCACCCTTGGTTCAAGCGCCGCACAGGCTGTGGCCAGAGCACCTCCCTGCGAGCAACCATAGGCTCCGATCCGATCCGGATCTACCCCCGGCATGCTCATCAGAATGCGAACGATCTGCACCGTGTCCAGAAATACGTTGCGGTAATACAGTCGATCCGGGTCTGGATCATCGATCCCCCGAATAATATGACCCCGGACCGTCGAGCCCTTCACCATCAGGTTATCCTCGGATAACCCGCCTTGTCCCCGACAATCCAGCGCCAGCACCGTTATGCCATGCGCAGCATAAGAGACCTTATCGAACCAATCCCCACTGTCACAGGCATATCCGTGGAACATCGCCAGGGCTGGCCCTGCTGCGTCCTCGCTGACGCTTTTGGGACGTACAAGCTTTGCATGGACTCTCGCTCCTCCTACACCTGTGAAGTACAGATGATAGCAATCCGCCAGCGGAGAAGAGAATGCGGCCGGAACGAGCTCATACTCCATGGATTGCTGCTCCAGCTCATGCAAGGCCCGCTCCCAATAGTCATCAAAGTCAGCTGGCCGTGGGCTGCTGCCCATATACTGCTTCAATTCCTCAAGCGGCAAATCAGTGTGCATATTGCATTACTCCCCTCTCAGTCATGCTACATTACACCCCTATTAACTACGCTACATTCTGCCCAGCTCATGATCGTCCGAGACGACCTCATCCGTAGCCTTCACATACTCAACGATATCGGAGACAGTTGTGTAGGCCACGCCGACATAGGTGTCAGCCGCTCCATAATAGATGGCGATTCGGCCTGTCTTGGCATCGTGTAGTGTCGCACAGGGGAAGACCACATTATCCACGAAGCCCCGCTCCTCATACCACTCCTCAGGCGTAAGCACGTAATTGGCTGAGCGGTATTTGACCCGGGAGGGCTCATCGTGATCCAGAATGACAGCTCCCATGCTGTACACGAAGCCATTGCAGGTACCCGTGACTCCATGATAGAACATGAGCCAGCCCTCCGACGTCTCGATCGGTGCAGGACCACCACCAATTTTGACCGCTTGCCACCAGCCCTGCCCTCCTTTGCTCATGACATGCCGATGCTTGCCCCAGTAGACGAGATCCGGGCTTTCGCTAAGGAAGACATCTCCGAACGGCGTATGTCCGCTATCACTTGGACGGGACAGCATAACATAGTTGCCGTTGATCTTCTTCGGGAATAGCACGCCATTGCGGTTGAAAGGCAGAAACGGATTCTCCAGCCGAACAAAGCTGTTAAAGTCATCCGTACGCGCCAGTCCAATCGCAGCTCCATAGAAATCCGTGCACCAGATAATATAGTACGAATCCTCCACCTTCACGAGCCGTGGATCGTAGGCATAATTCGGCTGATAGGGGCGTCCATCCTCGTCCACGAACTCAATGCGCTCTTCATTAATACTCCAGTTCAGACCATCATCGCTCCACCCCAAATGGAGATGCGGACGTCCGTTCACCGTCTCTGCGCGAAAGACACCTACAAATCGCCCTTCGTATGCCATAACAGCACTGTTGAATATACGGGCGATGCCGGGCGCTGGATTGCGCTTAATTACGGGATTATCCCGGTGCCTCCATACCGGACCTGGATATGACTCGGGTCTGTCCTGCCATGGCATGTGGGGCAACGCCTCCCCTAGAATATGGACCGTCTTGCTCTGGTTAATCATGTATTATCTACTCCTTTCCATTCCTAAGTTGAACTTACATAGCTTCATCACTTCACAGAGCCCTGCGAGAATCCGTTGTAGATGTATTTTTGCAGCGCGAGGAAGGCAATCAATGTCGGTATGATGGCGATAATAACGCCTGCGCTTATGACCTCCCATTGTGAGCCGTACGGGCCCTTGAACTTGAACAAGGCGGTGGAGATCACCTGTAGATCCGATCCCGGCATATACAGGAATGGCGTATAGAAATCATTGTAAATATTGACTCCCTTGACGATAATGACCGTTACGATGGCAGGCTTCAGTAGCGGCAGAATAATCTTCCAATAAATCGTGAAGTAGGAGGCGCCATCGAGCATTGCCGATTCATCCAGTGCGACCGCTATGGAGTCCAGGAATTGCAGAAAAATATAGACAGCGATAATGTCTGTCCCTAAGTACAGGAGAATCGCAGCCCAGTGCGTATTGAACAGGCCCAGACCCTTGATGATCTGGAAGGTAGCAACCTGTGTGGTGACGCCCGGAATGAGCGTGGCCAGCAGGAAGGCGCCTACGAGCACCTTACTGCCACGAAATTTGAACCGGTTCAGCACATAGGCAATCATCGAACCGGTCAGGGTAGCTCCCAGAATCGAGATCAGCAGAATGAACGTCGTATTGATGAAGCCTGTCATCATGTTTCCTTCCAGAAAGGCCTGACTGTAATTGCTCAGGTTCAGCCAATTCGACGGAGGTGTCAGCAATCCTGTGGATGCGTACTCCTCCTTGGTCTTGAGCGACGCAAAGAACACAACGAGGATCGGCAGAATCGCTACAAAAACGCCCAGCAGCAATGAAGTATATTTGAGCACAGCCCCAAGCCCGTATTTCAGCTTATGCATCTCTATCCCTCCTCCTTGATCGCCAGCCGCTGGATTAAGGTGACGACGATGACGATCAACAGCAGCACGACCGCCATGGCTGAGGCCAGCCCGAATTTATCATATTTGAAGGCCACATCGACGGTCTGAATGACGAAGGTCTTGCTACCGTTGGAGCCTCCCGTCATGATGTACGGAATATCAAAGGCACTGATGGCCCCACTGATGGCCAGAATCAGATTCAGCTGGAGAATTCGCTTGATGCTGGGCAGAATGATATGCACGAACTGATGCCAGCGACTCGCTCCATCAATATCCGAGGCCTCATAGATATCACTAGAGATCGAGGAGATCGCACCCAGGAAGATGATGAAATTAAATCCCATATACCGCCACACCGAGGTACCTGCCAGCGAGATATTGATAATATCCGGATTGCCCAGCCACAGCTGTACATACTGCCCTAATCCGACGGCTTGCAGGAAGGTATCCAGCGTGCCATCTGGCTTGAAGAAGAAGAGGAAGATGAAGCCGATGGCTACTCCGTTCATCAGATAAGGGAAGAACAATACGCCTTTGAAGAAATTTTTGAGACGCGTCCTGAAGGTGAGTATGGTGGCAAAGTAGAGTGCCAGCCCCATCTGTACGAAGGTAGCTACGAAATAATACAGACTGACCTTGAATACCACGAAGTAATCCGGGTCTGTGAAGATGGTCTTGTAATTGTCCAGGCCCACGAAATTCATGGATTTGCGCAAGCCATTCCAATCGGTGAAGCTGTATTTGAACATATTGAACACTGGAAGATAGGCAAAGGTTAACAGCAAGGCTATGGGCACCAGGGAGAACAACACAATAATGAACCTTCTCTGGGCCGAGTAGCTTAATTCAGAAAATTTGAACATGACACACCTCCAAGGCCCTTTCTTAAAATCAGCCTCTGAATGCTACTGGGCCATCACTTTAGCCCGTGCCTTCACCCAATCGTCATTCAGCTTCTTCATGATATCGTCGAATGACTCGCTGCGATTGCCGATCGCGGCTTCAATAATAAGCTTCTTGAAATCAGGCTGCCACAGACCAATCTCTGCTTCCTTATCAATCTGGTCTACCAGCCCTTCCTGTCCTTCATCGGCAGGCGTGATCATCTCGAACTTCACCCCGGTCTTGCCGTACTCCTCCAGAATGGCTGGCAGCTCTGAGCCCACTACGGGACTGACACTGCCCGCTTGCTCTGTCGCATAGTTCGATTCGTTCGTGAACCATTCCACCCACGCCTTGGCTGCTGCCTTGTTCTTGCTATTGACGTTCACGCCCAGATTATAATCAGCTGCCAATGGCACGATGACCTCAGGGGCATCTGTAGGGAACGGCATGAATCCAATGTCGTCCGGGTTATCCGCCAGGCCTTTGATCTGGTCAATCGCCCAGGAGCCCAGAATCATCGTAGCGATCTTGCCCTGAGCCATGTCAGCCTTGGATTGCTCCCAGTCGGTAGTCATGGGATCTCGTTCGATGAGACCAGCCTTGGCGGTGTCATACATGACCTTATACAGCTGGTAATGCGGTTGGCCAGGCACAAAATTATCATCGCTGTTCGGCTGCGTAACATTCACATAGTCCGGATCGCCGGCAACCGTGGTAAGATCAGCCTCCCATTGGGTCAGCGCCCAGCCTGATGCATAATTCGTAAACAAAGGTACAGCCTCTGTCCGATCCTTGACCTGCTGCAGCGCGGCTTGGAATTGCTCGAACTTCTGTGGCAGCTCCGTAATTCCCGCGTTCTCGAATACTTTCTTGTTATAGATCACTCCCGAGTAGGTCATCGCAATCGGAATACCATACACCTTGTTCTCCACCATTCGCTCCTCGATACCTGTATACTTCGATTTCATTTCATCGTATGAGCCGAGGGGCTCGAAGAAATCAGGGATGTCAGCAATCGGAATGCTGGTAGGAATAAGGAGGACATCTCCATAATCATCGGTACTCATCCGAATCTTGATCTGTCCTTCATAGTCTGCGAGTGCTTGAAAATTCACCTTCACGTTCGGATATTGCTCATTGAATTTCTGGGCGTATTCCTTGAACACCGTATCTACAATATCCGTACGCTGCGTAATGACCGTAATCTCACCCTTCATATCCTGAGGATCGGTACTCTCAGGCTGTTCGGCTCCCTGGCTTCCCGAGCAGCCTGCCAGCAATCCGATGACAAGCAAGAAGGCTAGAAACGGCATGATTCGTTGAACACACTTCATTATCCTGACCCCTCTCCATAATCGAAGTTATCGTTAAGCTTACGAATTAGATTCTAGAATGGCAACGCTTACTTGTCAATTATTACTGCATAAATAAATATATTTTTATTTAAATAGAATGAATTGACACCTCAATAATCTCTAATTATTATAATCTTGTAAAGTTAACGATAACTATATAAATCAAGGAGGTGCTTCATGCTGCAAGATGTGACAGCCGAGCTTCGTAGCGAATGGACGCAGCATATATTGCCGTTCTGGTCTAGGCTTAAGGATGAACGTCATGGCGGCTTCTATGGGAAGGTACATGTGGACCTGAAGACAGATCACGATGCTCCCAAGGGCGGCATCGCTACATCACGCCTGTTGTGGACGTTCTCCGCTGCTTATCGGACGACAGGCCTTCAAGCCCACAGAGAGCTGGCAGACCATGCTTATCTGTATCTCACACAGCATTTGCTGGACCGGGAATATGGAGGGATTTACTGGATGAGCAGCTATGACGGATTGCCATCGGATACCCGCAAGCATATTTATGCTCAAGCCTTTGCGATCTATGCTCTAAGTGAGTATGTTCGCGCTACAGGCTCGAAGGCAGCTCTGCAGGAGGCACAGGCGCTCTTCCAGCTCATAGAGCGCAAGGGATATGACGCCACGAATCAGGCCTATCGCGAGGAATTTGACCGAGGCTGGCAAGAGCAGCCTAACGAGATGCTTAGCGAGAATGGCGTCATGGCCGAGATCACAATGAATACCCATATTCACGTACTGGAGGCATATACCAATCTCTACCGGGTGTGGCCTGACCCCGCTATACGCCAAGCACTGGAGCAGCTGCTCACTGTAATGCACGAACGCATCTATGACTCAGAGGAACGCCGGCTTGGTGTGTTCTTCGACAAGCAGTGGAACCCTCTGCTGGACCTGACTTCCTTCGGGCATGACATTGAAGCCAGCTGGCTGATCGACGATACGCTGAAGACGTTGGGACTGGAGCAATCAATATATGCAGATATGGTTGCCGCCTTGGCCTATAGGGTAGCGGAGAGTGCCATCCAGAGCGATGGCTCCCTGATCAATGAGCAGGAGGGCAGCAGACGTGACCTTTCTCGGATCTGGTGGGTACAGGCGGAGGGCATGGTAGGTTTTCTCAATGCCTTTGAGCGTACAGGTGATTCCTATTTTCTCAGGCTGGTGGAGGAACTATGGCAATACACGAGAGGACATCTCATTGACCCACGTCCTCATGGTGAATGGTACTGGTCTATAGATGCAACAGGGACCCCTTCAAGCCTGGAGATTGCCGGGCCCTGGAAGTGTCCTTATCATAACAGCCGTATGTGCATCGAAATTATAGAAAGGATGAGTGCGCGATGATCCACGAGCAATATGCAATTCGTCAAGCCAGACAAGAGGAGCTGCTGAGCCGCCGTAATCCAGTGAACACGGAATTCTATAACGGAGTCTATGACCGCTATCAATACCCCGTTCTGACCCGTCATCATGTCCCCTTGCACTGGCGCTTCGATCTGAATCGGGAGGCGAACCCGCATTTTATGGAACGTCTGGGTGTCAATGCTGCCTTTAATCCTGGCGCCATCTACTACAAGGGACAATATGTGCTTGTTGTCCGTACAGAGGGACTGGATCGCAAGTCCATCTTCTCACTCGCCGTGAGCGACAACGGGGTCGACGGCTTCAGATTCATGGATGCCCCCCTCATCTGGGATGACATCGATCCGGAAGAGACGAACATGTATGATATGCGACTTGTACAGCATGCGGACGGCTGGATCTATGGCATCTATTGCTCGGAGCGTAAGGACCCTGCTGCAGAGCCCTTCGACACGTCAAGCGCGGTAGCCCAAGCAGCACTTGTCCGTACGAAGGATCTCAAGCAATGGGAGCGGCTTCCGAATCTGTCGACCCCCTCTCCACAGCAGCGGAACGTAGTGCTTCACCCCGAATTCGTGAACGGACAATACGCCTTCTACACTCGTCCTCAGGACGGCTTCATCTCGACAGGCTCTGGCGGCGGCATCGCCTTCGGATTATGTCAGGACATCCTGAATCCGGTCATAGAGCAGGAGATCGTGATGGATGAACGACTGTACCATACCATATCCGAAATGAAGAACGGGCAGGGCCCTGCCCCGATCAAGAGCGAGCGCGGCTGGATTCATATTGCTCATGGGGTTCGGAACACGGCGGCTGGGCTGCGTTATGTGCTCTATGCCTTTGCCACTGACTTGCATGATCCTGCACGTGTCATTGCCAAGCCAGGCGGACATTTCCTGGCACCATATGATGACGAGCGTACAGGGGACGTATCGAATGTAGTCTTCTGTAACGGAGCCATCGTCAACGAGCGGGATGAAGTGTTCATCTACTATGCCTCCAGTGATACCCGCATTCATGTCGTCACGACGACAGTTGAGAAGCTGGTCGACTATACTTTCAACACGCCCGCGGATCCCCTGCGTTCTCTTGGTAGTGCAGCCCAGCGCCGTCAGCTGATCGAACGCAATGAAGCGCTACTGACGAGCGAGGGTATCCCACGTTAAGACGACCATTTTCCGCTATGAATGCCTTTATTCATGGCAGGTAACGATGTATGATGTAAATACCAAGATGACACTGGCCTGAGGAGGCGACCAAGCTGAGACACAATATCACCATGCGGGACATCGCCGACCGGCTCGGGGTCAGCAGTATGACCGTCTCAAAAGCATTGAACGACAAAGAAGGCGTCAGTGAGGAGCTAAAGGAGCGAATCAAGGTCCTGGCCGTAGAGATGGGCTACCGCTATAACGCGGCGGCCCGTTCCATGAAGGAAGGACTAACTCACCATGTTGGTGTAATCATTCCTGAACGCTTTACAGGTCCGACACAATCGTTCTACGTCCGCGTCTTCCAGCATATCAGCAAGCATCTGGAGGCTCAGGGATACTACGGAATTCTGCATATTCTCAATGAAGAGGATGAGCAGGCCCTGATCTTGCCCAAGCTGTATAGCGACAATAAGGTCGACGGATTCATTGTGCTGGGACAGGTCAGCAAAGCCTATATCGAGATGGTACAGGCGATGAGCGTGCCCAAGATTTTTCTGGATTTCTATGACGAGCATGCCGAGATCGATTCTGTCGTGACAGATAACTTCTATGCGGCCTACGAGTTGACTAACTATCTGATTCAACAGGGACACCGACGTATCGCCTATGTTGGCAATCTGCATTCCACAAGCAGCATTCAGGACCGTTTCCTGGGCTATTATAAATCGTTGTTGGAGCATCGTCTGACGCTCCTTCCGGATCTGATCGTGAATGATCGGGACGAGCGGGGAAGCTTTATCGATATGGAGCTGCCCGAGCAGCTACCGACAGCATTTGTATGTAATTGTGATCAGGTAGCTCATCTGCTGGTACAGAAGCTCAGTTCGATGGGCATTCGTATCCCGGAGGATTGCTCTGTGACTGGCTTCGACAACGATATCTATGCCACGCTCTGCGATCCAAAGCTAACTACCGTCGAGGTGGACATGGAACAGATGGCTCGTGTCGCTGTGCAGTCCATCCTGAAGAAGATCGACAATCCTAACCGCCGCTTCGGACGCGTGCAGGTACAAGGCAATATTATCTATCGGGATTCCGTTCGCACCCATCACTCCACGCCAGACAACCCATGAGCAATGTGCTCATGGGTTGTCTGCTGTAAGTTCAGTTCGGAACTGGGCTGCTGCCCGTCACCTTCCGAACCGCATTCGCTATCCTAGCTGTGGGTTGAATACTGGCCGCCAGCTGCGTTCAGGATCGGCAGCATTCTCGTCTCAGGTTCCATTTGTGAGGAACAGAACGGGCAGTCAGGCTGGCTTGTGAATGTATAATCTGCTCTCATCCATCCATTACATGCCTCTTGGGTACAAGACCAGATCTGGGTATTCTCCTCGGGAACAGGCTCAGGAACATGACGTCGGTACATGGATACTCCCCCTATTCTTTAAGCGTAATCAAGACGTGCTCGTTTCGCCTGTGAATGAATCACCCTGTGCCGGTATTAATATGCGCCTTGTCCAGGAAATAATACACATTGTATGCAATTTTGTGTGCAAATATGACAGCCAACCAGCCGGTGTTACTGTACATACCCCAAGTATGAACGAGCATTTCCCAGCAAGTACTCGCTTTTTCAATGCGTTATAAGACCGTGCTCGGCCTCAGGCGCTATTTGCGGATAGACTTGGTCCAGAAGCCCCCATGGAATTGTTTGGGCTCTACAGTAATGACGAAGGCCTTCGGGTCTAGCTCCAGAATGGACTTGTACAGCCTGCTTTGATTTTTTCGCTTAGCCAGAATCTCCATGACCAGTCGATCCCCATCCCTGCCACTGCCTAGCCAGGCCGTTACACCGTAGCCCTTGTCCCGCAGTTTATTGGCAATCCCGCCATCAAATTCATTGCTAATCACCTTGACCGTGACATACCCAAGGGCGATTTTCTCCTCAATCCATGCACCGATCAGAATGCCCAAGGCATAGCCCAGAGCATAGACAATCAGACTGGTCACCTGATCCAGATAGTTCAGTACCAGGTTCAGACCCAGAACATACACCACGACCTCGAAGGTGCTAATAAGCGCAGCAACATATTTTTGACCCTTCAATGTCAGAATCATCCGCAAGGTGTAGGCAGAGACATATATAATTTGAATTCCGAAGATGAACAGCAGAATTTGAGCCATCGGTGACACTCCTTTCACAGTAGGATTGCGCATTTACGCAGAGATAATAGTCACTATCATAACATGTTCAAGAAAGCAAAATGTTTGTGATCCTACTGAGCGGGTATATATAGGTTACACACATCACACGTTACACATTACACATTCCAAAGGAGATGACAAACATGAGTAACCACGGAACAAGTGATAAAGTAAAGGGTGCTGTCAACAAGGCTAAGGGAGAAATTAAGGATCAGATCGGCAATGCGACCAACAATCGTTCCCTGCAGGCCGAGGGCAAGAAAGACAAGATCAAGGGCAATCTGCAGGAAGCTGCAGGTAAAATAAAAGACGGTAAATAAACCGTACGCCTCTGTAGCTGAGCTCATAACAGAGATTACAGCAGGATACACAGCATGAGCTCATTATGAATCTCTGTTGGTCATACACATAGACGGTCGAATGATCGTCCAGAGGCCAAGCGGCGAGACCGCTTGGCATTTCTGCGCTGTCAGCATGCCTGTCGTTAGCACTTCTGCTGTTGGTACTTCGGCTGTTGGGTGCTTCTGCTGCAGGTGCATTAATTATTCAGTCTGTACATATTCGCTTGGCTTATTCACGAAAAAAAATTAATGAATTTAGCAACCATTCAGGGGGCTTCTGCGTCTAAACATACAAGAACGGTGGAATTTACCTATTTTCCTTGGTGCTGTTGGAATTCAAGTCTATTAATGTTACTCTAGTATTAGCATTGCAATCCAACAATTGCTAGGTTCAGGACATCAGGAGGGGGACTTCGTCTGTCCGAATGAGTCAAGCAAGACCCAGATTTTATGATGAAAAGGAGCAGACAAACGCATGAAATTTATTAAAAAACCCATCATTATCACTGCCGTATCGGCGTTGGCCGTATCCGGGGCATTCTTCTTGCCTTCTACGTATGCTGCCCAAGCTACAAAGTCTATTCAAGCCGTCTATAACAATATCAAAATCGTATATAACGGTAACGAAGTATCTACGGATGCCAGCACTGAGCCGTTCATGATTAACGGCACTACTTATGTACCACTTCGTGTAGCAGGTACTGCGCTGGACAAGAAAGTATCCTGGGACGGTAACAACAAGCGTGTCGTGATCGAGGACAATGCTGTTCCCGTAGACAACACTACTGTTGTTGCATTGAACCAACAGATCAATAACCTGACACAGCAGCTCGCGACCGCCAAAGCGGAAGTGACTAGCAAGGACGCTACGATCGCTCAATTGGAAAAAGATAAAGCTGCTCTGCAAGAGCAAGTAAACAAAAACAATAGCAACAACAACAACAATAACAGCAGCTCCACAAGTCTTCGTGATCTGGAAGATGACCTGAATGACGATTATGGCGATTACGAGCGAACATATGCTGAAATTTCGCTGAAAGGCAACGACCGGAACGTGACAGTGAACATTGATGTCGACAAGGATAGATGGAATGATCTGTCCAGCAGCAAGCAAAAGAGCTTCCTGCAAGACATCGCGGACGACATTCGTAGTGAGTATCGTAATGCGAACATTTCGGGTACTATCTACGATGACAGCAACTCCAACAAGCTGCTGACCTTCGAGACGAACAGCCGCGGAACTGTGACTACCAAGACTACAACTTCGACAGTGAGCCTGTCTACGCTTGCTCGTGATATCCGTTCTTTCATGAATGGGTACAGAAGCGTAACAGTTACTGAGGTTACACTGAGCGGGAACAGCCGTCGCGTAGAAGCTCTTGTCTATGTTGACAAAACAAGCTACGAAAGACTGGGCAGCTCCGAGAAGAGAAGCTTCACCGACGCGCTGATCGATGAAGTGAAGTCCGAGTACACTACTGAGGAAGTGTATGGAACAGTCTACAACACTGACAACCGTAACGATCGTCTGGACACGTTCTAATTACGAAGTCATATGAAGTAAGCGAATTGCATTCGCATAAGATTGCAAAAAAGCAGCCAATCGTTGGTACCAACGATTGGCTGCTTTGCTGTGTTTGCTTTCCCTTCCACTTCAACTTTTGCTTCTAGTCCCTCATATTTCACAAGCTTTTACTTCCTTCGAAGCTGATACTTCTTAGTACTGTGCAATCGTAATCGCAGTATCATTACCAAGCAGTGCCAGATTATTCACAATGATCTCTTCTCCATCCGCCAGACCGCTTGTAATGAGTGTCTGCGAGCCAGATTGTTCGCCGACGGATACTTCCTTGCGTACAGCATGACCTTGTTCAGCTACATATACATAAGACTTGTCATTTTCCTGCTGCACGGCTTTGGTAGGCACGATAACACCTTCCTGAGCATCTGTGCCGATAAAGCTTACATCTGCCAGCATACCTGATTTGAGCTTGCCATCGGGATTAGACACGGTGATCTGGACGGGAAAACCATTCCCATTCGCATCATCCGAGCCGATGCTCTTGACTTTACCTGTAGTCATTACCTTGGAGGAAGGTACCCGAACCTGCAACAAATCGTCCATCTGGATCGTGTTCACTTGATCTGCCGGTACATAGATCAAGAGGTTCACGGAATCAAGATTATGGATGACGAGCAGCGGTGAAGATGGGGAAGCCATCTCACCCACCTCGATATTACGTCGCTGAATGACACCGCTGATCGGAGAAGCAATGGCTGCATTGTCGAGATTATTGCGAGCAATCTCCAGATTCACCTTTGCCAATTCCAGTCTCTGCTGACTTGTTTCAATGCCAGCAGTGCTCTGGGCTACCTTCAGCTGGCTTGCCGCATTACTATATCCGCTATTTGCATTTTGATAGCTATTCTTGGCATTCTGATAGGCCACCTTTGCTGTCGCCAATGATTTTTGGGCAGTCGCGAGCTGCGTTTCAGCATTGGATCGGGTATTCAGAGCATTGTCATAGGTCGCTTGGGCACTCGTAAGCGCAGCATGAGCTTCCTCCAGCTGAACCTGCGTGGCTGATGAGCTAGCTACCAGCGTTTCCGTACGGCTCAGATTTTTCTTAGCTTTGTCGAGCTGCTCCTTGGACTGCTTCACCGTATTATTTGCTGTTGCAATGGCTGTGCGAGCTTGATTCACGGCTGCTTCTGCCGAATTGATTCCCGACTCTGCCTGTGCAATGGCATTCTGGGAGGAGATTACCCCGCCTTTGGCATTCACTACACCGGAGTTCGCTGACACCATACCCGATTCGCGGGAATCTCTGGCCGACATAATCGCTGTCTCGGCTGCAGAGACATTGGCTTCTTCAATTTTGAGCTTGTTACGAAGATCCTCATCCTCCAGCTTGACCAGTAGCTGTCCCTTCTTCACTACAGTTCCCACGTCTACCGAGATGGAGGATACTTTACCGGATATTTTGGGTGTGATATTCACGGCTTCGGCAGGAGTAATCTTACCTGTATAGATTTCTCCGCTGCCCAGCATGCCTGTCTGGGCCTGATTCACCTTCACGGTCACATTCAATTCTTGACTTGCTTCATTTCCTGTCGAGCAGCCAGACAAGATCAACGTACCCGTCAAAAGCACGGCTGCGGTCGTTCTCCATTTGTTCATTTGTACAGCCCTTCCCCTCTGACGAATCAATAACTTATATATACTTCAACTATTCAATGCCTGCGTCTCCACTGCTGCCCGCTTGGATGATTTCCGTCGTTCTATGAACAATAGAATCAGCGGGATCGAACAAAACAAAGGAATGGAGGATAGTAAAAATGTATCTGCAATGCCTCGGGAATACGCATCCAGCGAAATTAATCCTGATACCGTAGATGTCCACGAGCTACCCAAGGTGGATTGCAGAACCTGAACAGATTCCACAGGTATCGATTCTGCAATATGCTGCGTGTGCAATGCTGTACGACTCTGCATCAGGAAGGTCAGGATGGCAATAGCCATCGAGCCCGCGATAGTCCGGATGAGATTGGATGCAGCAGATGCATTCCCGACCTTATCACTCGATACGGCGTTCATCCCGATAGTCGACAGTGGCATGAGGCACAGGCCGATCCCGATCCCACGTAATACGGTCACGACCTCGAACCAGGTATGTGAGGTCTGGGGTGTCAACGAGACCAGATGATAGGTCATCACACTGGTTAGTGTCAGACCGAATAGACCTATAGGAACAATACCGACCTTATCCAGCAGCTTACCGGCAATCGGCATGACCATGGCCATCGCCACAGCTTGCGGCAGAAGAATCATCCCTGTCTCAATCGGGGATACGGATTGAATATTTTGCAAGAATAGTGGTGCCAGAAATGTACCCCCATACATGCCCATCATGACAAAGCTGGACGTAATGACGCTGATGGTAAACCTATAATTTTTAAATAAGGACACATCAATTACAGCATTCTCCTTGCCGCTCTCGACGACAATCAGGAATATCAATGACCAGATGGAAATGAAGAACAATCCGACAATCTTGAAGGATGTCCAACCGTCGGATGACGCACTGGAAAGGGCATATAGCAGGGTTCCAGCACAGGTAGCTGCCAGAACAAAGCCTACGATATCGAATTTGATCGGCTTCCCTTTGGGCGGTTCCTTAATGAGCAACCACACGAGCAGAATGGCGAGTAGCCCGAATGGAACACAAGCGATGAAGAGAAACCTCCAGCTGAACCACTCGATCAGATAGCCACTCAGTGTCGGACCGATGGCTGGTGCCGCCATGGAAGAGATGCCCCAGATTCCGATGGCTAACCCCACCTGCTCACGCGGGATAATTTTATACACAACGGTCATACTGAGCGGAATAATAACTCCACCGCCAAGCCCTGCAAGAATACGTGCAAATATCAAGGACAGATCATTCCAGGCAAATATGCACATTGCAGTCCCCAGGGTAAAGACGGACAAGGCTCCGATTAAAAATTTCTTATATCCTACACGCTGCTCCATAAAGCCCGTAATCGGTACGATAATCCCGGAAGCCAGCGTATAGCCCGTCACAACCCACTGTATTCGAGCCGTAGTAGACCCTAAATCTGTAGTCAGTTGGGGGATCGCCACATTAATCAGACTGTTGTTCAGCACTGCCACAAAAGCCCCTACAACAATGGCGACAAAAGCCAGCCAGCGTTCCTTGGGAGAGTCATTGGGAGGAGAAACGGCTACTGTATCACTGGACACTATGACCTTCCCTCCTTAAGGCGTATGAATCTTGACTTCTACGTTCGTACCCGGAATCAAATTCAAGCCCTCCGGTACATTTAATGCAATCTCTACAGGAATGCGCTGTGTAACTTTGTTGAAATTGCCACTGGTGTTCACAGACGGAATGACCGAGAATACTGAATTGGAGGCCTGCCCTACTCTTCTGACCTTTCCTTGAATCACTTGACTCCCTGCAGCATCCAGCGTGACATCGACAAGCGCACCCGGCTTGATCCGGCTAATCTCCGTCTCTTCGATGTTCGTCGCAACATACAGATTGTTCATATCTACCATGATCGCCACGGCAGAGCTGGGAGAGGCAATCTCCTTTTCCCTGGCATAAATCTTGATTACCGTCCCATCAATGGGAGCACGCAGTACAGATTTACTAATCGAGCTAGGGTCAAGACCTGCCGTATCCTGTACAGCAATCATCTCATTTTGCTTAAGCACATCGCCTTCCTCAACCTGAATCTCATTGATTTTGGCCGTCATTTGCGGCATAACCTTGTACTGCTCCGCTGCAATCCTGGCATCATCACTTGTCACATAGTGGGTACCTTGATACCAATAATAGAATCCTAAGCCACCGCCACTCAGTATAACCAGCACAATAAGCACGATATAAAGTTGCTTTTTACTCACTACATCCACCTCTACAGCCTGTATTTTTCTAAAAACCAAGTACTCAGCCTCAAAATGCCGGACTCTACCCTCTTGTCATGAGCTGATCCGGGCTGTCGACCACTTAGGCACACCTCTTGTACCTTTCTCGTGTCTTTCTTGTACCTTCCTCCCTGGCTCTCCCTTCGCATAAATGTTCTACATAGATGTGGCACCTTCGAGCTTTAAGCATCCAGCATGCAGAAAAAAACCTCTTTGGCTAAGAGGATGGCGAACCAGAAGTAAAGACCCGTTCTGTATAGATTACTCTGTACAGAGTAATTTGATAATGATTGTAGCTAACTCCTGAATTGTTGTCAATATGTTTGATTGTTCATGTCATGCTCATTTGAGTGCTATTATCTTCAAAAAAAACCTTCAAGCCATGCCGGTTGCGAATTCGCAAGGGCACAGCCTGAAGGCTGATCGGGTCCATAACGTCGATCTTGGCACTATCGAGACGCTACGGATCACTAGGGTTCTATGAATTAAATGAATCTGTACTTTTGTGACTCTGTAGCTCTATGGTTCTATGATCTGTGGTTCTATGACTTATGGAGCTGCAGCTTGGATACCTTATGAATTCTTCAAAATGTTCAGGAGCTTCGTGTATGAATCCAATTCAAGCTTCTTTCGATTCCATACATGATCTGCTATGAAGCTGGCATAATGTCCCTTATCCGTCAGAATGACCTCATTCACTCTTTGTGAATAGTGTAGCCATTTATCATCATACTGCTCAAGGTCTTTCTCAAGCTCCGTGATGATTTCCTGGATAAAAAAGATCAGCCGCTGGATATCGACCAGCTCAATGAATAGCATGGGAGCAAAGAGCGATTCAATGGACTTGGGATTTTTGAAGGCGGCATATATCCCTTCCTTGAGTGCATCCTGTCCAGCCTCTGTAATACGATAAGTCGTCTTCTCCGGGCGATTCTCGGATTGAACCGTCTCTGATTTGCGAATGTAGTCCTTCTTTAGCAAAGCCTCAAAATTATAATACAGGTTACCATCCGTGATGTTCACTTTATTATCTGTTGCTTCCATGATTTTCTTCTTAATCTCATAAGGATGCAGCTCTCTATAATACAAGGACCCGAGAATATAGATTCGTAGCGACAATCTTGAACTCCCCCTCTACTTACAGGCTACAAAACTGAATTTCACATGTTATGCTTGCACAGCATATTTCGAATTATGTTCCCCATGGAAATATCCTAATTATTATAAACACATTCCCTGATGATTGCTATTCTATACTACCAAAAAGCAAACAACGCGTACCAGAAGCCTGGCACGCGTTGAGATCCATACAATACGTATGAAAGAATATTGTTAAAAAGATTAGTAGGCCAATGCGAACAGACCTTTGATATGGGACAGGTAGCGAATGTTGCTGCCTTCCTTCATCAAAGTTGCTACAGCGCCTTTCAATTGGGTCTGATTCGCGCCTACGGAACCGATCGCATCTGTTCTGCCCAGGCTTCCCAGTGTACCAGAGAATACTGGAGTGAAGCGCTCCATGGTGTGACCATTGAAGTATGCGAACAGGTTGTAGCCGATCGTCTCACCCATTTGCCATGCCAGCTGTGCTGTCGGCGGATAAGGACGTTGTCCTTCGCCTGGGAATACTACAGCACTGTCACCAGCTACGAATACATCCTCATGGGAAGTGGATTGCAACGCACCTGTAACCGTTGCGCGTCCGCGGTCTACTTCGATACCAGAAGCTCCTACAAGCACGTTGCCTTGTACGCCACCAGTCCAGATGAGCGTATTCGTCTCAATGGAGCGGCCATCCTTCAGCAGAACTTCTTTCTCTTTCATCTCCGTGATTGGCACGCCAGTCACGAATTGAACACCACGTTTCTCCAGGCTGGTAACCGCACGGTCAATCAGCTCTGGAGCGAAGCCTGCCAGAATGGAAGGACCTGCTTCCACACAGTACAGGCTGATATCTTCATAGTTGATACCTTTAGCACGGCATACTTCTGGCAGCTTGTCAGCGAATTCGCCAATCAGCTCGATGCCTGTCAGACCGCCACCGCCAACGACAATCGTAGCGTCTGCTTTGTTGCCAGATTGCTTGTAAGCATCCAGACGAGCTTCCACATGCGCACGAATCTTGTTCGCTTCATCTACGGATTTCAGTGTCAGACTGTATTGCTCCAGCCCTGGAATTCCGAAGTATGCAGTTTGGCTGCCCAATGCGATAACCAGTGCATCATAGCTCAGGGTCGCGCCGCTAGCCAAGGTCACCTTCTTGTTTTCTGTGCTGATCTCGCTCACGGTATCAATCTTCAGATTGATGTCCTTGTTGCGGAACAGCTTCTCCAAAGGAAGTGCAACAGCCTTCTCGTGAATTGTACCTGCTGCCAGACGGTGCAGCTCTGTAATAATCTGATGAGTGGCATAGCGGTTAACTACAGTAATTGTAGCCTCGCTGGAGCTCATATGCTGACGAGCTGACAGTGCAGCCAGCACGCCGCCGTAGCCGCCGCCAAGAATCAAAATTTGCTTCGACATTTCCATCCTCCGTTCGTTCTTACCTTCTAGATTGTATTACTTACTCTCACGTTGGCGTTCGTTCAGGATTTCCAGGAAAGCCTGGCTGAAGCGAAGCGTCTTTTGTACATTAGGGTCCTTCAACATTTTGAGCAATGCAAACAATCCCACGGAACCCGATTCAGTCTGCACACGATCACCAGCTTCAATAGCAGCAGATGCAAGGCCTTTGGCCGATTCTGTTACTGGCTTCACAAACTCTCCCATGGAGCTTTTCATATCACCGATGAATACCGGGTCTGTCGCCAAGCTTCTCGCTACATCGTACGCATTGGTCATCACTGTAACCATCTCAGTTAATTTCGGCAGATTTTCTACCAAGACTGTCAACGACTGTTGAACCTCTGGCTTCATCAGCTGATCCAGCACATCGCGAGTCTCTTGTGTAGCCTCTTGAGTAACTGCCACCTCTTGTTGATTTTCTGACATGACGCGAACGTCCTCCTTTACTCTGGGATAGAAGTCCATTCCTCTCCTGTAACCTGCCACGCAGTACACTGGCTGCATAATCCCGAAGATTGATATAAATACACGGTCACACGAAAAAGCCACCCTGAGGACGCAACTAGGCGTCACCGGGTTCTCCAGCAGCCCGATGCATCGGCAAATAACGGTCTCCGGTGTTCATACTGCTTCCATGCCATCGTGAATCTGATCCAGAATCAAAACAGGCCGAAACGGAACTCTATACCCCTATATTACACCTTTCACAAGCCTAACGTCGAAACAATTTTAATATTTTCAGAAAAAACTATAAAAAACTTCACGTCAAACTCCAGAAAGGCCTTGGAAATACAGCAATCTCAAGGAGATCTAACGGCATTCCTGTGTCGGAAAAATTGAGTCTGTCACAAAATCTAAACATATTTTTCTGCATAAATCTCTATGAATTTTCAGGAAACTGAGGGCAAGCGACGGTGCGGAGGGTAATATACCTTGGGTAATACAATTGAGAAAGAGATAGTCGGGCAACTTAAATCAGTAAATAACTCAAATCAGCAATCTAACCGTGTATTCAGAAATGGAGGAATGAACCGTGGCAAAAACATTCGCAGATATGGTACGAGAGGCTGAGGCTCATGTCAAAGGGGTAAGCTCCGAGGAAGCCAAAAAGATGATAGAATCCAATCCTAACACGTTCATCATCGACGTGCAGGATTCAGTAGATGCCGGGGCATGCGGGCTCATCCGCAGCAGTGAGAATATCTCGCTGGGCATGCTGCCGATTCGTGCAGATCTGGAGGTGCCGCAGCAATTGCGCGACGAACGTCTGTCCGACCGGAGCCGCCCGATCTTAACGACCTGCGGGGCAGGAGGTCAAGCAGCCATCGGTGCCTATATTCTTCAACAGATGGGCTTCGAGAACGTTGCTTATATTCAAGGCGGCACGACAGCATGGAAAGAATCCGGCTTTGAAGTAGAGCTCTATTCGGACATGCAGCAGTAAGAATTATAGCAGTACAGCAATAAGCAGTACGCCAGCAAGCTCTACCACGTGCCCCTATTTTCTATAACAGTATTTAAGAGCATGCATTCAAGCTTCCCCTGCACCAGAACGCGTCGGCTTACCGCTGATGCTCTGGTGCTATTGGCGTGCTATGCGCGAGGTGTAATGTGACCACGCCCACGACGTCCTGCTATCGCGTCAGCCCGCCCCTACTGCGTTGCATGGCGTGCCATGACCTATCTATTGCTTATCTATTCTTCTGACAACGACGCCTCGCGGGATTCGATGAACTCGTCGACGTCGCGGGCCGCCTTGGATTGGTTGCACTCATTACAGGCACATACACAATTCACGGGTGTCGTATGTCCTCCGCGCGCCCGGGGCAATAGATGATCGAGTGTATCCCCGCATTGGCCACAATAATAGCAGGTATAGTTGTCACGCTTCATGATCATATTTCTGAATTCCTTGTTGCTGTACAATCGGCGAATCGTGGTACGGTTCACGATAACAGCCATATGCTCTCTAACCAGCGTATGGGCCAGCTCCATCTCAATCTCTTGCTGCCATCTTCTCCCCTTATCCGTCTTCCCTCTCATGCGCACAAGTCCATTCCCATTCGCTCGCAGCCGTGATGTATCTCGTGGATCAAGCTCTCGCTTGCCGGAGATGGACAGAGGGATATGTCCCGGATCTTCATGCGCAAAGCGGGGAATCGCTGGCTTGCGGCGCTGCTGCGAACGAGGCCTGCCTGCTATAGCTGGCTTCTTCATAACCGCGGCTAACTGTACGTTTTCTGCCGCAGCCGTTGCATCCGATGGTTCATGCTTCATGCTGCTGTTAGCAGACGAGCTCTGTGCGGGTGGGCTATGTTGTCCACTCTGGCTCGCCGTCCTATTATGCTCTATATGTCCTCCTGTTCCCCGCTGACGACATTCGCGGCATAGGCCGCGGCGGGAGTTGGGACTGGACCTGCGGCCTGTCCTGCGCCGGAAGTCAGTCAGAGGCCTGCTGATCTGGCAGCCAGGACACTGCTTGTGGGCATGCTGTTGTTGTGAGTCCATCCTATTCAGAACCGGGATTGCCCGTTCTTGTTCACCTCCGTAGGGGGGATACTATATTGAAATGCATTTTCAGCTCATTTCTAACTAATTTGGAACGAATAATTTTTCGGAAAAGGAACGCTTGATTCATCAAAATTAGAACGTATGATCATCGCACCCGTTCATCCCGTCTTGAAATCTTCACAAGAAACGATCACAGGGGAGTATATGCTTGTTGTAGATGGTTATTATTGTATCACAGAGGAACCCTGAACCCGCTATCCCTCTTTACAGGCGAAGCATTCACTGTGTGCCATGCATATCCTGATTCAAATCGAAAGACCACGCCTTCGATACCTTGACTTTAACCGCTTATTTCGATTGGTGTACAATACAAGCATGGACAAGACAGTTAGGTCTCACACTTGCTTCGCGCTTCTTTACGCTTTTGCCCAGGTTTAGACAGGCTAGGATCGTGGGTAATTGGATATATGCAAAGGGGGACTCCTGATGATGAAGAGAAATCATACGATGATGCAATTTTTCGAATGGCATGTAGAAGCTGACGGCAACCATTGGAAGAGACTCATTGAGCGGGCTCCTGAGCTGAAGTCAAAAGGCATTGATGCCCTCTGGATTCCACCCGTGACGAAGGGCCAATCCCCCGACGATACCGGCTATGGTGTCTACGATCTATATGATCTGGGAGAGTTCAATCAGAAAGGCGCTGTGCGCACCAAGTACGGTACCAAGGGAGAGCTGCTGGAGGCCGTGGCTGCCTGCGTACAGCACGGACTGGCCGTATACGTCGATCTCGTCATGAATCATAAAGCGGGAGCCGATGAGACGGAGGTCTTCAAGGTCGTCGAGGTCAATCCGGAGAATCGAAACGAGGTTATCTCGAAGCCCTTCGACATTGAAGGCTGGACCAAGTTCAACTTTCCTGGCCGCGGCAATCAATATTCCAGCTTCAAGTGGAATTTCGAGCACTTTAACGGAACAGATTATGATGCGAGCAAGGATCGTACGGGGATATTTCGTATTCTCGGAAAGAACAAGCAGTGGAATGAGAATGTTGACAGCGAGTTCGGCAACTACGATTATCTGATGTTCGCTAACATTGACTATAATAACCCGGACGTAAGACAAGAGATGATCGGGTGGGGAAAATGGCTCGTGGATACGCTGCAATGCAACGGATTTCGCCTGGACGCCATCAAGCACATTAACCATGAATTCGTTCATGAATTCGCCACCGAGATGATCCGCAAACGCGGTCAGGACTTCTACATGGTGGGCGAGTTCTGGAAGCCTGATCTCAAGGCATGCCAGGAATTCCTTGATACGATTGATTATAAAATCGACCTGTTCGATGTATCCCTGCACTATAATCTGCACAATGCCTCGCTCGCAGGCAGCTCCTATGATTTGTCTACTATTTTCAAGGATACACTGGTCAACACACATCCCCTTAATGCTGTTACGTTCGTGGACAATCATGATTCACAGCCATTGGAGGCTCTTGAATCCTGGGTAGAGGATTGGTTCAAGCAGATCGCGTATGCCCTGATTTTACTACGCCGGGATGGCTATCCTTGCGTGTTCTACGGCGACTACTACGGTATACAAGGGGACCATCCTGTCGCGGGCAAGCAAGCGGAGATTGATCCGCTGCTCTACGCACGAATGAATAGAGCCTACGGAGAGCAGATAGATTATTTCGACCATCCCAATACGATCGGTTGGGTCCGGCAAGGCACCCCCGAGATTGAGAAATCCGGCTGTGCTGTCGTGATCTCCAACAAAGGCAACAGTGAGAAGCGAATGTGTGTAGGACCCGCTCATGCCGGGAAGGAATGGGTTGATCTGACCGGTAACCGCGAGGACCATATTGTCATCGACAAGGAAGGATGGGCATCTTTTCCCGTCAATGCAAGCAGCGTATCGGTATGGGCAGCACGCTGAGACGACCTGTCGCTAGCTGATACAGGATACACGTAGACTGCGTAGATGGCTGATCTGAAGCATCCCTTCTCCTTACACTATATCCGTCATGCATCCTGCACCCATAACCAAACAGAGTGCTGCTATGATTCCACGGAATTACAGCAGCACTCTGTTGCATCTTACTTCTTCTTATCAATCTTTTTTTACACTATAGATAGAGGGATAGCAAATGCTTACTCAGGGCTGGAAGCTGTTCACAATGACCTTATATGTCTCCAGAGCCAGCTGGCGGGAAAGTTTGAGGTCGACGATCGCATCTGGCCGAGGGAGATGTATTTGCTTATCGTTCTCCTCCTCTAGTGCTGGAAGCCAGCGCCTTATATAACTGCCCTCCGGGTCAAGTGTGGCTGATTGGGTCACGGGATTGTTCACACGGAAATAAGGAGCCGCGTTGACACCCAGGGATGCGCAGAACAGCCAATTGCCCCGATTTTGGGTATTGTCATAATCCAGCAGCTTCCGCCGAAAATAGCGCTCTCCCAAATAGAAGGGACATTGCAGATTCTTGACCAGAAACGTTGCACAGAGAATTCGAATCCGGTTAGGCATACGTCCCGTTGTATTCAGCTCCGTCATTCCCGCATCAATGATTGGAATCCCCGTCTCGGCGCGGCACCAGCGTTCGAAATATTCATCATGCAGTGCAGACAGATCATACCGGTCCTCGTACTGGAAGTAGTTCTCCTCATAAATGGAGCGATATAGATAGAAATCCCGGAATGCCAGCTGTCGCACCCATCCGTCATGTCCTGGCAGGGGGCGGGCTGTCTGGTATAGCTTGCGGATCGATACAGCACCTACAGCCATATGAGGACTTAGCTGGCTAGTGTTATCCTCTCCAAATTCATCACGACGCTCATCATATCCTGTAAGCCGATCTTCAATGAATTCCTGCAGCAGATGAGCATATCCCTCTGCCTCCGCTACCTGAAGTAGCTCCTCCGGGCAATCAAATGAGTCTGGCCAAGGCATATACCCCTCTAGAGAGAACATTCGGAGATCACGAAGATGGGTCTGTCCGGGCGCCGTTGCATGCTCCTCCAAATATTCGAGCCATCTGCGGTGAAAGGCTGCAAATACCTTGTAGTACCCCAGCTTGTTGACGTAACGCACAAACTCCTCTACATCGATCATCATATGATCCGTCAAGGCTGTGAAGCTTACACCATGCGCTGCTGATAGCTGCTGCAGCTCACAATCTCTTTTGCGGGCATAGGGTGTGAAATCCCGATGAAGCACTACCTCGCTGACCGGATAGTGTGACAACGCATGCTCCACAACCTTGGACGGCTCACCGTACAGCACATGCAGCGGAGCTCCTACCTCCCTGTACTGTGCACGCAGACGAGCGACATGCCGCAGGAAATTCTGCCCGCTATGCTCACGCTCTCTCCCATTGCGCAGCAGAAACGGGTCCAGGATGAGCAGATGCATGCTCTCCTCTCCCTGCTGATGCAGGTACTCAAAAGCCATCATATCCTCCACCCGTAAATCTTTACGGTGAATAAACAATTTCAACCTCTTGTCCTCCTCACAGCTCTTCTACACTCTATCCTATACCCAATCGGGAGCCGGGTCGAACAAGATTTATTCCAATTCATCGCCATACTTTATAGATCCGCATAGATGGGTGTACAGACTCTCGCAAGCGTCGCTTCAGCTCGAAAAATGGCGGCCCGCCATAGCAACTGCCCGTCTCATCTCCTCAACAGGCTCCTCCACCATGGGGCCATGCCCTGCGCACAAAAGAGTGGGTGAATAGGCGAGTAGCTTATCCGCACTGCGCCAAGCCTCAGCCTTGCTCCAGGTAGCCAGCGCTGGGAAGGGGAAGGTCGGTACCAGCTTTCCAGACACGGTAGTCCCTCCTCTCGTGCAGAACGCATCCCCCACCATCAGTGCCCTTGTACGAATATCGAGAAATGCCATTGAGCCCGGGGTGTGCCCCGGGACACTGATTGCCTCTAATGAACCAATCCGATCCCCCTCTGATAGCAGCACGTCAGCCTGGGTCTTTAACTTCTTCGGTACCCCGCCCTTGATAGGAGTATCGTGCTCACCAGGAAGCAATGAGGTATCCCCCTTCAGCAGACGTGCATCCCGACTGGAAATATACACCTCAAGCTGGGGGTTCCTTTCCTTCAAGGCATCCAGTGCTCCGACATGATCATCATGAGCATGGGTAAGTACAATGCGCCGAATCGGCTTTCCGAGCTGCGCAGCAGCACGTAAGATGGCCGGCGCCGTTCCGGGTAGAGCGGCATCAATCAAGGTGAAACCATCTTCCTCATCCACTAGATAACAGTTCACGGGGAAGATGACGGGCATGAACGTGATCTGGTGCAGACGATCCTTAGTAATTACTCGCATAAGCAGGCTCTCTCCTTTGTTGTAAGTTATATACTGGCAAGCAAATTAACAATTATCCCGAACCACTTAAATGTAAGTGTAGAGCCGCTGCAAGCACTCCGCTAACCTCGCTCCCCTTAGATCATTTGAACACACTATTGTGTTTCGTCGAGATATCAGGAATTTTAACTAATATAATTAGTTTTTAAATTATAATAGTTAGTTTATTATGATCTCACATGAAACGCAATGCTTTTACAGAAAAAAAGCCGCTCCGTTGTCATCACATGACAGCAAAGCGGCAGGAACAGCCCACAATATGAAGCTCATATCAGCACTCACAAGCGCCGAAAGTCATCCTAATGCTTACCCTCATAGCCCTCGGCAGCGGATGAACGGCTTCCCAGACCTGCAATGAAGATATCCAAAATAACCTCCAGACTTTCATCCGTGCTAACGGCCATGCGGAATCCACGGCTACGTTCCAGAGAGGCAAATCCATGAAGAATGCTGCGCAGACCTCGTGTTGCATGAATGGTCTCCAGTTCAGACATGCCGAAGCCATTTTTCATGACCCTCATGATCAGCCCTCCTACCCTAGTGTTAAGCTGCTGGACCTCCTCGTCCGGCTGTAGGGATGAATAAACCATTGCTTCATAGAGCCCAGGCCTCTGACGGGCGAAGTCCACATAAGCTTTACCCATCGCCCGAATCGCCTGCTCCCCAGCTCTGCCTACGGCAGCATCCATCAGAGCCGCTTCCAGCTCCTGGGTGCTCTTCATCACCATGAGCTTGTGCAGTCCTTTCAGCCCATCCACATGATTGTACAATGAAGGAGGCCGGATCTGGAGGCGCTGAGCCAGCGTGGCAAGTGTGACGGCATGAATTCCCTGCTCATTGGCCATCTCCTCGGTGGCCTGTAATATCTCGTCTAAAGTCAGTCCGCGTCTTGGTGACATGTTGAATTCAATCCCTCGCTAGTATCACGAAGTGGTCAGTTGCCACTCGGATCATTAATTTAATGGTTCATTATCATACTAACTAACCTTATTAGTTAATTCAAACTTTATATTAGTAGGATCTTGTCTATATACTAAAGGTTTATTCATGTGAATAACCTATAATAATCTCTTTACTGGATTCACATACACTCACACAATCAGATACTAAAATTGGTAATATTTTGTTCTCTGCGCTATAATGATCTGTGCATATTCTGGTAAAGTCGGAAGGAAATGAGGTGTACTTAATAGGAAGATGAATAGCAAGGTATGATTTCTATCCAGATTTCTATCCAGAATCATATATAAAGAAAGGAAATGTGATCATGGTTGTCTGGTTAATTATTGCTTGCGAGATTTTATTTTGGGTATTTGTAGTCGCTGGCCTGGTTGCCCGATATATCTTTCGGCAAAAGCGATTAGGAGCTCTGCTGCTGCTCGTCACACCGCTGATTGATCTCATCCTGCTCGTTGCTATCTTTGTCAATTTGCGGAATGGTGGAGAGATCACACTCGCCAGCGCTCTTGCTGCTTGTTACATTGGTATTACGGTCGCCTTTGGTCATCGGCTCATTCATTGGGCGGATACCCGCTTCTCCTATTGGTTCGCTGGTGGACCCAAGCCAGTCCCTAAGTATGGGAAAGAGCATGCCAGAGAAGAGCGGAAAAGCTGGTACTTACACTTGCTGGGGTACCTGATCGGTAACGGTATTATGCTGATTATGATTACGTATGTTGGCGACCCTTCGCAAACAACCTCCTTAAATGAAGTGATGTCCATCTGGAGTACGGTGCTTGTGATCGACTTCTTCATTTGCTTTAGCTACACTTGGTTCCCAAGGAAAAACAAGGGATAGTTCTGTAATCCATCCATAGCCGAATTTATAATCTACTCTTCCATACCATAAAATGATATTCCGTTACAGATGCTACTAGCTGCCAACATAGACGCTTTCTCCCTTTCATATGGGATAGAAGCGTCTTTTTACATATAAACCCATGTAAACAAAGTATATATATGTATTTTTTACACAATCAGTACAAAAAAATGTAAGATCCTAGTATACATTTTGTATAATGATATGGTATTATCTAGAACGAAAATACATAAATATTCCTTTTTATTCTATTATTATTTATTTTATTTCAATTTATTACATAATAACCAAAACATAAATAATATCGCCAAAGCATTGGAAAGGATGATACTTCTGACTAATCATTTGTTGGATGGAAAAAATGTGCTGGTTATGGGCGTAGCCAATAACCGGAGCATTGCCTGGGGAACCGCGCAGTCCCTCTCCTCTGCTGGAGCCAGGCTTATTTTCACGTATGAGAACGAACGGGTAGAAGAACGAGTAAGCAAGCTCGCAGAGACATTACCGGGTTCTTTGCTGTTCCCATGCAATGTGGCTGAAGATACCGAGATTGATCGCTTGCAGCTCTTTCTAAGAGAGCATGTCGGGGTCCTCCATGGTTACTTTCACAGCATCGCTTACGCCCAAAGTGAAGATATGGAAGGGACGTTTGTCGAGACCTCTCGCGAGGGATTCCGCATCGCACAGGACATTAGCGCATACTCACTAGCCGCTGTAACCCAACGAATCCTCCCGTTAATGAGCGAGGGAGGAAGTATTGTGACCATGACTTACATTGGAGCCGAGCGTGCGATTCAAAATTACAACGTCATGGGCGTGGCGAAGGCATCCTTGGAAGCCAGTGTTCGTTATCTGGCACATGATTTAGGACAGCACGGCATCAGGGTTAACGCCATCTCTGCAGGCCCAATCCGGACATTAGCTGCTTATGGCATTAAGGATTTTCAGACCGCACTCAAAAAGATCGAGGACATTGCCCCGCTGCGCAAGACGGTAGACACCTCGGAAGTGGGAGACACTGCTCTATTTTTACTATCCCAGCTGGCAAGAGGGATCACTGGGGAAGTGATTCATGTAGATGCAGGATACCATATCACGGGAATGTAAGGAGTGAACAGCATGCCTGTAACTCAAATGCATGGCCAGATCATCACCTCTCAGAAGTTGATAGACCAGGCAGAGTTTCAGAGGGATGTCTTGGGCTTCTCGCACTTGATGCATATCAACGGTATTCATGAAGAGAGTCGTGTTATTCTCAAGGCAGAAAATTCATACTGGTTCATAGTATCTCTATTCTCTCTCTGTCAGCTCGCTGCCTCGATTACTGTCGTTGATGAGCAGATCCAGACAGATGAATTAGAGAACATTTATCACGAGGTCGAAGCCTGTTGTATCGTAACGGACCATGAGCTGGAACTTCCACAGGCCAACACGTTATTGTTCAGCACCCTGCAAGAGGAATTGGAATTATACCAATACCTGTACGGTAAGGATCATTCGTTCCTTATTAATCTCGACCCATGGATGCACAAAAATGATGCACTGATTCTTTATTCTTCTGGCACGACTGGAAAACCGAAAGGGATTGTCAAGTCAGGCCGTTCATTCATCGACAATATCAAGCTATCCGTCCAAGCTATGACGTACAAGTCTGACGATTGTCTCCTCCCTGTTGTACCCTACTCGCACTTTTATGGAATCTCGCTTATTTTTTCCTGGTGGTTCACCCAATGCTCTATTCTCATTTGCAAGCCTAAAAATCTATGGAGCGTCATCACCTGGCTAGATCAGGACAAGGCCACCGTCATAGATGCCAATCCATCTGCCTATTATATGATTCTACGGATGCTAGAAAGAAAGCCCGAGCTTCTCGAACGATTGAAGCAATCACCTGTTCGCATGTGGTGCGTCGGTGGATCTCCTCTTACGAATGACTTGGAGGAGAGCTTCATGGACATTGTCGGACAACCACTGCTTAATGGTTATGGTCTTTCAGAGCTGGGGAACGTTTCTATGGGAACGCTCGCTAGCCCTATGGGCTGCGGTCGCCTTCTGCCCGGAGTCGAAGCGAGAATTCAAACTCGAAATTCAGTAGATAAGCTGGAACAGGGGATTGGCGAAATATGGATTCGTACACCTGGGTGTATGGAAGGCTACTTACACCAACCAGATTTGACACAGGAGGTGTTGCAGGACGGATGGTTCAAGACAGGTGACCTGGGCTTTCTGAAGGAAGAAATGCTATATGTCATTGGACGCGCAGGTAAGTCTGTCACCCGTATGGGTTATACCTTCTCGCCTGTTTATATTGAGAACCAGATCAGCCGCCTGGGCTATCGCTCTTGCGTCATTGCCCTGGATGATGAGAGGAAGGGCGCTTCACTAATCGTCTTTGTCGAGAGAAATGACGGGCAAGAGCTTTCTTCTCTCCGAAAAGATATCAACCGCTTGCTTCCCACCTATATGTATCCTGACACCTTACTTGTCGTTGATTCATTCCCTTTGAATCGAAATGGCAAGGTAGACCGACTGGAATTGGAACGTCTGGCGTATCAAAGAACCATTCATGATGTAGGGTAAATGCACAATAAGAGAGGATGAGGCAAATGAATATGAACCTGTTGTCGCAAGAAAACGTTGTATTCGCGCAAAGGTGTGAAGCCATTCGCAGATGCCTGGACTACTTAACGACCAACCGTGATGAAGTGATGAGTATTCTCCTTAATATCTCATCATGCCGGGCAGCGAATGCCGAGATAGACTCCACCATTACGACGCTGCAGGGGGCCCTCGGGGAAGTTGAGGCCTACCGACCTGGCTGGCAGCAATCCATGGCTGTGTTCATGCCGTCTAACGTAATTTTGTATTCCTATGCTCTGTACCTGCTAATCCCCTCTTTATATGTAGAAAAGATTGAATTCCGGGCTTCCTCACATGTCGTCGAATTCGTCGCTCTACTGCATGAGAAGCTCAGTGCCGTTCATCAATTGCCCGTTGAAAACATGAAGGTCAGTCAGAAAAAATTCCTGGAGCAATCCGTTCATCCTGCTGACATCGTCGTGTTCACTGGAAGCTACACGAATGCGGAGCAGATCAAGAAACAAATCAGGAAAGAACAGCTCTACATATTCTTCGGACAAGGTATCAATCCGTTCATTATTGGTCCAGACGCAGATATCCCACTTGCGGTTAATGACGTGATTCGCATGAGGCTGTTCAACTCAGGACAGGATTGCCTAGGTCCAGATATTATCCTGGTGCACGAGAATATCAGCGACACCTTCCGAGACCAACTCACTCAAGCCATACAAGGGCTATCCTTCGGTGCGAATGACGATCCCGAAGCCAACTACTGCCCAATCTATTATAAGGACACCTTAATCACCGTATCGGAATATTTGAACAATAACGACAAGTACATTGCTTATGGAGGAGGCATTGATTTCCGGACAAAGAAAATGGAACCGACTATTTTATACAGCGCCTTGGATGAAGATCTTGAGATTATGGAGTACTTCTCTCCGATCTTCAACGTGGTCAGCTATCAGGATGATGAGCAGCTACTCAAGCGCATTCGTTCGAGCTACTTTAGTGAACGGGCCATGGGCTGCAGTCTTTACGGCTCCCTTCATTTGGCTGACGTCCTGCGAAGAAAGCATACCTTGACCATCAATCAGACGCTGGAGGATGTCGAGCAAGGAAACAAGGCCTTCGGGGGCTATGGAACCATGTCCAACTATATTTATTACAACATGCAGCTGATCTCAAAGCCGATCCTGATCTCAGAAGTAGTTGCTGAGTTTCTCACCGAAAAGAGGGCAGAAGTATGACACAGACCATGCACGCATGGGAGACGGTTATTCACTATATCGAGTCCATTGGCACAGACCATATTTTTGGGCTTCCGAGTGACGATCTGAAGGTACTCACCGCACTTCAGAACTCGTCCGTACGCTTCATTATGGGCAGGGATCAAAGAAATTGCATGTTCATGGCTTCTGGTTATGCGCTCGCCTCGAATCGCCTGGGGGTGTGCATCGTTGGCAAAGGTCCTGCATTAACCAATACCTTAACAGGCTTGCTTGAAGCACAGCATTCAGGGGTGCCCCTACTGTTAATTGCTCTTGGTACCAGCAGTGAAAAACTGGGTACCAAAGCCTTTCAGGAAGCCGATCAGCTAACGCTGGTGAAGCCTCTAGTCAAATGGGCATATCGAATCGAGCATTCGAGCCGATTGGTATGGGCGCTGGAGAGGGCCGCATTCCTTGCCATGAATGGCAGCAGGGGGCCCGTCTATCTGGAGCTGCCAGAGCAGATTGCCGAAGAGACCGTGACGGTTCAGCATCCTTTTCAGCAGCTGGTGAGATTGAACTGCGCACCGTCAACCCACGAACTAGAGATGGCAGCTGAGGTGCTCCGTGAAGCCCACAAGCCTATTATCGTGGTTGGCGGAGGAATGAAGTCTGGAATTAAAGGAGTCATTGAGCCATTGGCAGCGCGATTAGGTGCTGCTATATTTGCCACGGCCTCTGGCAGAACGGCTATTAACGAGAGCCATCCTTTGTTTTGTGGTATCGCAGGTCTCTACACAGATCCCAGCATAAGAACAATCTGGGAGGAAGCAGATACCGTACTGACGCTGGGTAGCCGTTTGGAGGAGACGGCCACCTTCGAGTGGGACACCTTTCTTGAGCACACGCCCTTGATTCAGGTGAATGTCAGTATCGAGGATTTCTCACACCAGTATCGGGGAATGAAGCTGCTTGGAGACGGTGACGCAGCTGTGCAAGCATGGTTATCCCTGCTTGCACAGCAGGCTGACTCCAGCTGGCTTGAACTCATTTCCCACTGTAAGCGCGAAGCCTTCCGCAATCGGGAGGCCTGTCTGCACGAGATTAAGGGCTTCCCATCAGTTCATGTATCGGAAGTACTTGATACACTTCAGTCTCAATTAACGGAGCCATGCATTTTAGTACAAGAGAATGGACTACAGGACATGTGGTCATATTTTTATCCCTTCTATCAGTTTGAGGACAATAGTCTATCAATCGTCCCTAGCGATCAGACCAGCCTTGGCTTCGGAGCCGCTGCTGCCGTCGGGGCAAGTCTTGCAGATCACCGCCCTGTCGTAGCGCTTGTAGGAGATGGTGCATTCAATTTGTTCCAGTCAGACCTGATTACAGCTATCCAGCACCACATTCCGCTCATCTATATCGTGATGAATAACGGCGGCTACGGATGGCTGCAATATCAACTCAATCAATACAACTTCGAGGGGCGCCCATTTCAGTTCGTGACAGATGCCCCACTTGAGCATATGAATTGGAGCAATCATGACTTCATCGAGATGATCCACATTCAAGAGAAGTCCGAGCTGGAATCCCAACTCACATTGGCACTTACGAGATACCGAATGAACAAATTGGTGATTGTCATGGTCAAGGTTGCACTTGAGGATGTGCATCAGAAGATTCGTAACATATACGGCGACTTTCCTGTATTTGAAAATCAGATCATGTAGTTCCAGTATGACAAAAGGTGGGGTTTCGTTGAAGAGAAGAGTAGTAATTACAGGCCAAGGTGTAATAACTCCGGTTGGACTTAATGTTAACGATTTTTGGACCTCTCTGATTGAAGGACACAGCGGCATTGCCCCTATCTCGGGATTCGACACCACCGATATGCCCACCAAGATTGGTGCACAGGTTAAGGATTTCGATCCATTGCAATATATGAGTAAAAAGGACGCCAGTAAATGGGCGCAGTTCACGCAGTTTGCCGTGGCTGCAACCAAGCAGGCCATGGAGCAGTCCGGCCTTGTAGTAAATGATAGCAACGCACACCGAATCGGGGTTGTGGTCGGTTCAGGAGCTGGTGGACTCGATGTTGTCGAAGAGAACTTCAAGCGGCTGAATCAGCATGGTCCGAAACGTGTCAGCCCTTACTATGTCTCGTCGATGATGATTAATTCTGCACCCGGAGAGATTGCGATTGCGACAGGAGCCAAAGGCCCCTCCTTCGCAGTGGTCACAGCCTGCGCCACAGGCAGCAACGCCATAGGCGAGGCGATGCGCACCATTCAATATGGTACGTCAGATGTGATGATTGCAGGCGGCTCGGAGGCGAACTTCAGCACATTGGATCTGGCCTCCTTCGCTAATATCCATGCCCTCTCCAGACGAAACGATGCACCACAGCAAGCCAGTCGTCCTTTTGACCGTAACCGGGACGGCTTTGTCATTGGTGGAGGAGCTGGCATCGTAGTACTTGAGGAGCTTCAGCATGCACTCGACAGGGGTGCTACCATATTGGCCGAGCTGGTTGGCTATGGCTGTACCACCGATGCCTTTCACATTACAGCCCCTGACCCGAGCGGCTCCGGGCCGGCCGAAGCTATCCGTAATGCATTAAGGGATGGAGGCCTGGACACGACCGACATTCAATACATTAATGCCCATGGTACCAGTACACCCTTCAATGACCAGATGGAGATTAATGCGATCAAGACCGTATTTGGCCCACACGCTCCCTCCCTGGCGATCAGTTCCATCAAATCTGTGACAGGACACTTAATGGGTGGAGCAGGTGCCGTCGAGCTCGTAGCCACTGTGCAAAGCATGATTCATAACAAAGTGCCTCCGACCCTGAACTGTCACGACCCTGAAGATCCCGAATTGAACTTTGTACCGCACGTGTATCAGGAGCGCGAGGTGCTGGCAGCGATAAGCAACTCCTTCGGGTTCGGTGGTCATAACGTATGTCTGGCTGTGCGTAAATGGGGGGAATAATCTATGAGCCCGGATAACGTACGCATACTTGATGTGCTACCACACCGTTACCCTTTTATCATGCTGGATCACGTTACAGGCTATGAGCTATCGAAATGGGCTCGTGGCTATAAGAATGTCACCTGGAACGACTGGTTCATCACGGAAGCGAATCCTTACATGCCCCATACCATGGTCATTGAAGCTCTGGCACAGCTCGGGGCTTTTGCCTCTCTGGATGAGACGGGAATATCCCTGTTGACCTCATTGAACCAAGTAGAGATGCACGAGAAGGCTGTTCCTGGAGACCGACTGGATCTTTATTTTGAAGTAACGAAGCGAAAAAGAGGATTTTTGGTAGGCAAAGGCCTGGCTACGGTAGGAGATCGTATTATTGTCAAAGCTGAAGAAATCGTGTCATACACGCCAAAAGCAGACTGAAGGCAACCTCCATTCATAACACATACCTGCATGACGATGATGGCACCTTACAATCGAGAGGATGGGTGTAATATTTATGCATGATGATGTTCAATTATTCCCGTTAACCAATGCCCAACAGCGAATTTGGTATACCGAGCTGCTGTATCCGAATACCTCCGTCTCTCTACTTCTAGGGACTGTAAAATTCAAAGGAAACATGAATCTGGATGCCTTGATGCGCTCCATTAATATGGTGATAGAGCAATACGATGCATTTCGCATCCGCATTACGTCCGAGAACGGGATACCTCTGCAATATGTCGTTCCTTTTGAATATAAGGAGTTCACTTGTCTGGATGCAGCCGATTTTGCTGGAGCAGACGAACTGAATGCCTGGCTGGAGCGTCATATCCAGACACCATTTGAGCTTCTGGAGAATGAACTCTTCCATTTCCTATTCATAAAAATCAGTGATGATGAGTACTGGTTGAGCGTCAAGATGCATCACATTATTTCGGATGGCATATCGATGGTGCTATTCGGCAATCAGCTGACGGAATATTATATCGAATTCATCCGGGGCATGGCTCCATCCCTGGGCGAGCAGCACTCCTATATCGAATATATCGAGGCGGAGAATACATACGTGCAGTCTGATCGCTTCGCCAAGGATAAGGCGTTCTGGAACGATAAATTTGCGGAGCTTCCAGACATGACAGGACTGAAGCCGTACAATCCCTTACTGCTCAGTACCGCTGCCCGTAGAGAACACTTCACAGTAGACCGTGAATTATATATGCAGATTCAGAAATTCTGTCAGGAGAACAGGGTCAGCTTGTTTCAATTTTTTATGGCGGCCATGTACATCTATATTCATAAGGCGACTGGCGAGAAGGACATCGCCATTGGCACCTCCTTTGCCAACCGTTCGACCAAGAAGGAAAAAAATACGGTAGGTATGTTCGTCAGCACCATCGCTGCTAGATCCCTTGTCGACCCTGGGATCGATTTGATGAGCTTTGTATTAAACGTAGCCAAGGAGCAAATGGCTCTGCTACGCCATCAAAAGTATCCTTATAACCTTCTCATTCAGGATTTAAGATCCTCTCAGCACCACAAGGACATTCAGCGCTTGTTCGGAGTATCTATGGAATATCGCCCGGTGAGCTGGGTGGACCTGGATGATGTTCGCATTCATACAGATTATGATTTTGGTGGAGACGAGGTTAATGATCTCGTGCTGCATATTGCAGAACTGCTGGATGAAGATCAATTGGTGCTGCATGTCGATTATCGCATTCACCTGTTTGACGCTGAGGAGATTGCCTACATCATTCGGCAGCTTATGTCCATATCTGGCTATATTGTGCACAATCCCGAGCACAGCATCTCAGAGATATCCCTAATTGATGAGCAAGAAGCCAATACCATATTGACGGTATTTAATGATACTCAAGCGGACTTTCCTAGAGAGCATACCATTCATCGTATATTCGAGGAGCAAGTCATGCTGACCCCGGAGCAAGTAGCCGTCATACTCGGCGACAACAGCCTCACCTACCGGGAGCTGAATGCCCGTGCGAACAAGCTCGCCCGTATGCTGAGACAGCAAGGTGTCCATGCGGATCAGCTCGTTGGTCTGATGGCAGAGCGCTCACTTGATATGATCGTAGGTATTCTGGCTATTTTGAAGGCTGGCGGAGCTTATGTTCCTATTGACCCAGAATACCCGGAGGAACGTATCCATTACATGCTGGAGGATTCCGGGGCAGAGCTGCTGCTGCTGCAGGGTCATTTGCAGGATCGTGTGCAGTTTGCCGGACGTATCGTATTCCTGGAGGATGTGACCTATAGCAACGAGGATGATACCAATCTGCCATCTATCAACACTCCAGCCGACCTTGCTTATGTCATCTATACATCAGGAACGACGGGCAAGCCAAAGGGTACGCTTATTGAGCATAAAAATGTGGTACGTCTTCTCTTTAACAGTCACAATCGCTTCGCATTCGGACCAACCGATTCATGGACCATGTTCCACTCCTTCTGCTTCGACTTCTCGGTCTGGGAAATGTACGGAGCCCTACTATACGGCGGAAAGCTGGTCATGGTACCATCCCTTACTGCCAAGAATCCGGCACAGTTCCTGAAGCTGCTGGAAGAGCAGGAGATCACGATCCTGAACCAGACACCTACGTATTTCTATCAGTTGTTGCGCGAGGCGCTGGCTGCTCCGCAGCAAAAGCTGAGGGTGCGCCAAGTGATCTTCGGAGGCGAGGCCCTGAGTCCACAGCTCTTGAAAGAATGGCGGGCTGCCTATCCGAATACACAGCTGATCAACATGTATGGAATTACAGAGACAACGGTCCACGTTACATACAAAGAAATTACCGAAGTCGAGATTGAGCAGGCAAAGAGCAATATCGGCGGTCCTATTCCGACGCTAAAGGTGTACGTACTTGATGAGCACCGAAGACTGTTGCCGATTGGCGTAGCTGGGGAGATGTATGTAGCTGGAGATGGACTTGCGCGTGGTTACCTGAACCGCCCGGAATTGACCGCGGAGAAATTCGTGGACAATCCCTTTGAGCCCGGAGAACGAATGTATCGTAGCGGTGACCTGGCTCGCTGGCTGCCGGACGGTAACATCGAGTATCTGGGACGCATTGACCATCAGGTGAAAATTCGTGGCTATCGGATTGAGCTAGGAGAAGTGGAGACGCAGCTCGCCAAAGTGGAGGAGATTCAGGAGGCCGTTGTATTGGCCAAGGAAGATACTCACGGAGAAAAGCAGCTATGCGCATACTTCGTGGCAAGTCGGCCTCTGACTGTTGGAGAGCTCAAAGACAGACTTTCGGAGAATTTACCAGCCTATATGCTCCCGGGCTACTTCATACAGCTTCCGAGCATGCCGTTAACATCCAATGGAAAGATTGACCGCAGGGCACTGCCAGCGCCTGAAGGCCATATGAACACGGGTGAAGCTTATATAGCACCTCGCAATGAACGTGAGGCACAGCTTGCACGGATCTGGGAAGATATTCTGGGGTTAACAGCTGTTGGCGTGAAGGATAATTTCTTCGAGATTGGGGGTCATTCCCTACGCGCTACGCTGATGACCGCCCGTATACAGAAAGAATTGAACTTGAACCTCTCTTTGCGAGAGGTATTCCAGGCACCGACTATTGAGCAAATGGCTCAGTTATTGGAAGGAAGAGAGCATAGCGTATACACAGCTATTCCTGTTATTGAGACACAGGCGTATTACCCGGTCTCTTCGGCTCAAAAGCGGCTGTATCTGTTGAGCCAGCTTGAGGGTGGAGAGATTAGCTATAACATGCCTGGTGTGATGCTCGTTGAGGGTAACCTGGACCGTAAGCGTGTGGAGAAGGCCTTCCAACAGCTGATTCAGCGGCACGAAACATTAAGAACGAGCTTTGACGTAGTTGGTGGAGAGCCCGTACAGCGTGTACACACAGAAGTTCCATTTGCCGTCGAGTACACTCAAGCGAAGGAGCAAGACGCAGAAGTCTGCATTAATCGTTTCATTAGAGCATTCGATCTTCAGACGGCTCCTCTTCTCCGTGTAGGATTGGTCGAACTGGACATGAACCGTCATTTGCTGCTCTTTGACATGCATCACATTATTTCCGATGGAGTATCCATTCGTATTCTGGTGGATGAATTCAATCGCCTGTACGAGGGACTGGGTCTGCCTGCGCTACGAATACAGTACAAGGACTACGCAGGCTGGCAATTGAAGCAGGCACACACTGACCGTATGAGCACACAAGAGGCATATTGGCTGAATTTGTACCAGGATGAATTACCGGTGTTGGAGCTGCCAACAGATTTTACAAGACCACCTGTCCAGAACTTCGCCGGGAGCTCAGTGGAATTTGTATTAGATCAGACCCGTACGGCGGCATTGCAGCAGCTTGCTACACAGACTGGCTCTACCTTGTTCATGGTACTTCTCTCGGCTTACACTGCATTACTTCATAAATACACGAGACAAGAAGACATCATAGTAGGCACGCCCATTGCTGGCAGACCACATGCTGATCTGGACGGCATCATCGGAATGTTCGTGAATACACTGGCAATCCGTAGTTATCCTGCTGCAGACAAGACCTTCGTTCAGTATGTACAGGAAACAAAGGAAGCCTCACTAAAAGCCTTTGAGCATCAAGATTATCCGTTCGAGGAGCTTGTAGACAAACTGGATCTCCGGCGCGATCTAAGTCGTAATCCCCTGTTTGATACTTTATTTGTGCTGCAAAATGTTGAGCAAGATACGCAGGAGCTCGATGGCTTACAATTCAAGCCCTATCCTCATTCACATCAGACAGCCAAGTTCGATCTGACACTCCAGATCACCGAGGACGCCAGCGAGCTGGCATGCAGCATGGAATATGCTACCTCGCTATTCCAGCAAGGTACTGTGGAACGGTTGGCGCGGCACCTGCAGCAGTTGATTGACGTTATCATAGCTAGACCCGAGACGAAGCTGTCAGCGATTGAGATCATTACACCTCAGGAACGGGTACAGATCGTGGAGCAGTTCAATGCAACTGCAGCAGACTATCCACGCAGTAGTACAGTTCACCAGCTATTCGAGGAGCAGACCTTATTTAATGGTACGCAGGTTGCTCTCGTATATGAGGGTGCAGAGCTTCAATACCACGAGCTTAACAGTCAAGCTAACCAGCTAGCGCGAACACTTAGAGAGCATGGCGTCGTTCGGGATCAGCCTGTAGCGATCGCGGCCCATCGCTCGACTGAGCTGATGGTTGGTATTCTAGCCATTCTCAAGGCCGGAGGAGCTTATGTAGCTATTGATCCTGATTATCCAGCCGAGCGTATCAGCTACATACTGGAGGATTCGGGAGCACAGCTTCTGCTTACCCCTGGTCATGATCTGGATTGTACAAATATTAACTTTGTTGGCCAAGTACTTCATTTGAATGACACTGAGATCTACGCACAAGACGGATCGAACCTTGACTCCGTGAATATGCCTACTGATTTGGCTTACGTAATCTATACTTCAGGAACAACTGGCCAGCCCAAAGGCGTCATGATTGAACACCGGAATGTCGTGCGTCTGGTGAAAAATACGAATTATGCTGTGCTTGATGACAACACACGTATATTGCAGACAGGTGCGATTACGTTTGATGCGTCTACCTTTGAAATATGGGGAGCTTTGCTCAATGGCGGTCAGCTCTATCTGACTAACAAAGATGTCATCCTGGACGCCTACAAGCTGCAACAGACCATTGAGGATTATGGCATTACGACAATGTGGCTGACCTCCCCTCTCTTCAATCAGCTGTCGCAGCAGAACAGCCAGATGTTCCGTTCTATGAAGACATTGATTAGCGGCGGGGATGTACTCTCCGTGCAACATATTAACCGGGTACTCCAGGACAATCCAGCACTCCACATTGTGAACGGCTACGGCCCGACTGAGAATACAACCTTCTCGACTACCTATCAGATCCCTGACCTGCTCACGGAATCAGCACCAATTGGACACCCCATTAACAATTCTACAGCTTATGTTGTAGATAGCATGATGAAGCTTGTCCCTATTGGGGCCTGGGGTGAGCTGATCGTCGGCGGGGATGGTGTAGCACGTGGATACTTGAATCGTCCGGAGCTGACAGCAGAGAAGTTCCTACAAGACCCGATTCGAGCAGGCGAACGCTGCTATCGTACCGGAGACCTGGTGCGCTGGCGGCCTGACGGCACGCTTGAATTCAAAGGTCGGATAGATGAGCAGGTGAAAATTCGTGGCTATCGGATTGAGCTAAGCGAAGTTGAGGCACAGCTGCTACAACTGGAGGACATCCAGGAGGCTGTCGTCATTGCACGTGAAGACGATCATGGACAAAAACAGCTGTGTGCCTACTTCGCAGCCGATAGCCGGCTGAACGCACGTGAGCTACGGAGCACATTGGGCAGCAAGCTGCCTAGCTACATGATTCCATCCTATTTCGTGCAGATCGAGCAATTGCCACTGACAGCCAATGGGAAGGTCGATCGCAGGATGCTGCCTGCTCCTGAGGTTAACGTTCATACCGGAAATGAATATGTGGCACCACGGACTGCGGTAGAGCAAGCACTGGCATCTGCCTGGCAGAGCGTGCTTGGTGTGCGTAATATCAGCATTCATGACAGCTTCTTCGATCTGGGTGGCGACTCTATCAAGTCGATTCAGGTATCCTCCAGGCTGTTCCAGTCGGGTTATCGTCTGGAAATGAAGGAGCTCTTCAAAAACCCGACAATTGCAGGCTTGAGCCCATATGTACAAACAGCAGGTCGCGTTGCTGAGCAAGGTGTCGTTACAGGCTCCACTGCCCTGCTCCCTATACAGCATTGGTTTTTTGAACAGTACGCAGCCTCTGCGCACCATTTTAACCAGGCAGTTATGCTATTCCGGGAAAATGGGTTCCAAGAAGCGGCGCTTCGTCGTGTCATGACACGAGTTGTTGAGCATCATGACGCGCTACGTCTCGTATTTCGTCAGACGGATTCAGGATATCAGGCATGGAATCGCAGCATCTCTGAAGGTGAATTATTCACCCTGGAGTGTCTTGACCTTCAAGGAGAGGCTAACCCAAGCGCAGCCATAGAGGCTAAATCCAATGAAATTCAAGAGAGCATGGATCTGACGAATGGTCCTTTGTTGAAAATGGGGCTATTCCGATGCACAGATGGAGATCATCTGCTCATCGTTATTCACCATTTAGCTGTGGATGGCGTGTCGTGGAGAATTCTGTTCGAGGATATTTCAGCAGGCTATGAGCAGATCATGAATGGCCAGGAGATCCAGTTGCCGCTAAAGACCGATTCGTATCAGGCCTGGGCACAAGGGCTGTCACTGTATGCTGATGGGCAGGCTATGGAATCAGAGCGCCTGTATTGGGAGCAATATCGTGATATCCAGCTGGAGCCACTGCCCAACGATGAGCCACTAGTTACGTCTACAATAACTGACTCTGCTACGGTCACAGTTCAATGGAGCGAAGAAGAGACAGAGCTCCTGCTTAGACAGGCTAACCGGGCCTATAGCACGGAGACGAATGATCTGCTTCTGACTGCGCTGGGCCTAGCTATTCAATCCTGGTGCGGTATCGAGCAAGTGATGGTCAATCTGGAAGGACACGGACGGGAGCCGATTATCCCGGGGATCGATATCACGCGTACTGTCGGTTGGTTCACCACCCAATTCCCTGTTGTTCTGGATATGGGTCACAGTGAGCTGTCCTACCAGATTAAGAAGATCAAGGAGAGCATGAGGACGATCCCCAATAAGGGGATTGGATTCGGCTTATTGAAGTACCTGTCCGAGCACACGGAGAAGAATTTCGATCATCTCAAGCCTGATATCAGCTTTAATTACCTGGGCCAATTCGACCAGGATCTGAGCCATAGCTCCTTGCGCCTGTCCCCTTATTCGACGGGGCGTGCAGTGAGTGAGCATGCCGAGCAGATCTATGCCTTAGACATGAACGGATGGATTAACGGAGGGATACTGCAGCTCGACATCAGCTATCGCCCTACCCAGTACCACCAAGAGACGATGGAGCACCTGGCTGGCCTTATTCACACATCCTTGCAGAGCGTCATCCAGCATTGTGCAGCCAAAGAATTCCCAGAGCTGACGCCTAGCGACCTGCTACTGAAGGGTCTTAGTATCGAGCAGCTTGAGCAGCTGTCAGAGCAGCATCGTCATATCGGCGAGATCGAGAATGCTTACATGCTGACGCCGATGCAGAAGGGCATGTTCTTTCACAGTCTTCTGGAGCCTGATTCATCATCCTATTTTGAGCAGGCCACATTCGAGTGGCATGGCCCATTCGATCCGCAGGGCTTCAAGCAGAGTCTGGACGCTTTGTTACAAAGACATTCTGCACTTCGCACCAATTTTCATAATGGCTGGGGTGACCCGATACAGATCGTGTACCGCACCAGACACAGTGAGTTCAATTATGAGGATTTGAGCGATCTTGATGAGCTTCAGCGCGAAAGCAAGATTAAGCACTATATTGATAGTGATCAGACCAGGGGCTTCGATCTGACGCAAGATGTACTACTCCGTGTATCTGTACTGAAGAAGGATAAGGACGATTATCTGCTGATCTGGAGCTTCCATCACATCATCATGGACGGATGGTGTGTACCGCTCATCACGCGGGAAGTATTCGATGTCTATTTGGCTGCTCAGCAACAGCAGGCCATTGAGCTGGCGCCAGCTGTGCCGTATAGCACTTATATCGAATGGCTTGAGCGTCAGGACCATGAGTCCTCTGCTCAGTATTGGAATGATTACTTGGCTGATTACGAGCAACACACACAGCTTCCACAGGCGCTGCACAGCAGCAAGTCAGCATCCTATGTCTCCAAGCAGCTGGTGTGCAGTCTGGGTACGGAACTAAGCAAGCGTATCGAGCAGGTAGCCAAAGGGCAGCAGGTGACGGTCAATACCCTGATGCAGACCGTGTGGGGTATTGTCCTTCAAAAGTACAACAACAGCAGAGATGTCGTCCTCGGCAGTGTTGTATCGGGAAGACCTGCCGAAATTCCAGGCATTGAGAGCATCATAGGCTTATTCATCAATACCATCCCAGTGCGTGTGAAGGCTGATGCTACTATACGTGTCTCTGAGCTTGTTAAGCACCAGCAGCAGCAATATCTGTCCTCTCACGCCCATGATACGTTCCCTCTATACGAGATACAGGCGCAGACAGGACAGCAGCATTTGATTAACCACATCATGGTGTTTGAGAACTATCCCGTAGAGGAACAGATCGAAGTGTTGGGTGGCGATCAGGCTGCCTTTGAAATTACAGATGCTGAGCTCTTTGAGCAGACGAATTATGATTTCAATCTGATTGTATTGCCAGGCAAGGAGTTCAATATTGTATTCCGCTTCAATGAGCTTGTCTATACGCAGGCCAGTATTGAACAGATTCAGGGACATTTCGTTCATATGCTCAAGCAGGTGGTTAACGAACCGGATCTTTGTGTGGGCGAGCTAACACTGGCAACACCACATGAGGAAGCACAGCTGTCACTCCTCAACCAAAATGCAGTGATAGCTTATCCGAAGGAGAAGACACTGCAGCAGCTATTCGAGGAGCAGGTCGAGTCTACCCCTGACAACACAGCTCTCGTCTTCGGAGATGAGCAACTGACCTATAGACAGCTTAATGAGAAGGCCAATAGATTGGCGCATACACTGCGTGCATACGGTGTCCAGGCCAATCAGCCTGTCGGAATTATGACGGAACGGTCGCTGGAAATGATCGTTGGTCTGCTTGCCATACTAAAAGCAGGCGGAGCCTACGTGCCTATCGATCCGCAATATCCGGAGGAACGCATTCGCTTTATATTGGAGGATTCACATGCCACCGTACTGCTGGCTCATCCTCAGGTCAGGGATCGAGCGAAAGCGTTCAACGGACTCATACTGGATCTATCCGCAGAGGGTAACGATCTGTACGACACTGGCAACCCGACACCTGTGAATGGTCCTGATTCGTTGGCATGCATCATCTATACTTCCGGCTCGACTGGTAAGCCGAAAGGCAACCTGACGATGCACTACAATATTAGTCGCGTCGTGAAGGACACGAACTATATCTGCTTCTCTCCACAGGATCGTGTCCTTCAGTTGTCCAGCTTCTCATTCGATGGCTCGACATTCGACATCTATGGGGCTCTTCTGAACGGAGCTTCACTGGTGTTAATTCGCGGCGAACAGGTATTGGATGCGCGAGAGCTGGCGGATGTGTTGCAGACAGAGCACATTACGAAGTGCTTCATGACCACCGCCCTCTTCAATACACTCACAGATATTGATGTGAGCTGCTTCGACACGCTGGATACCCTCCTATTTGGTGGGGAGAAGGTGTCTGTTGAGCATGTGCGGAAGGCCTTGGCCAGACTCGGTCCTGGCCGCATCATTCATGTCTATGGACCGACGGAAAGCACAGTATTCGCCACCTACCATGCGGTGAACGAGCTGGATGAGGCAGCACAGACGGTGCCTATTGGCCAACCGATCAGTCATACCTCAGCCTACATTATGGATCTGGATCTTCATCCACTGCCAGCAGGTATCCCTGGGGAGCTATACATTGGTGGTGACGGATTGGCCTTGGGCTACCTGAACCAAACGGAGCTGACTGCCGAGCGATTCATTGCTTCTCCATTCGTAGACGGTGAACGTCTGTATCGGACAGGCGATCTGGTCCAAATGCGACCAGATGGTCAGATCGAGTATATAGATCGTATTGACGCACAAGTGAAGATTCGTGGCTATCGCATTGAATTGGGCGAGATAGAAGCGAATTTACGGAAGCTGAATTCGGTACAAGAAGCTGTCGTTGTCGTCTATGAGGATCGCACGGGACAGAAGCATCTGGCAGCCTACTATACAGCAGCCAGCACCTTGCTGTCCGAAGGTACATTGAAAGAGGAGCTAACACAAGTGCTGCCAGCTTATATGGTTCCAGCTTATTGGATTCAGCTGGATCGCTTGCCGCTGACTCCGAACGGCAAGATCGACCGTAAAGCATTGCCTGATCCACAAGTGAGCCGGGCAGACGGTGCACATCAGGAGCCACCAAGGACGCCTACCGAAGCACAGCTGGTGACCCTCTGGCAGGACGTGCTGGGACTCGACAGCGTGAGCATCAGAGACAACTTCTTCGAGCTTGGGGGTCATTCCCTGCGGGCTACCAACCTGGTTGCACGCATCTCTAGGGAGATGAATGGACAGCTCGCCCTCAGAGAGGTATTCCAGTTCCCGACCATTGAGCAGCTTGCCGGGCTACTGGATAACCGAGGACAGTCAGTTCACGCGTCTATTCCGCTTGTGGAGCAACGAAGCTATTACCCTGTATCCTCGGCACAGAAGCGTTTGTACGTACTGAGCCAGCTGGAGGGCAGTGAGCTTAGTTACAATATGCCGGGCTCCCTGCTGGTGGAAGGACAGCTTGACCGGGCAAGGCTGGAAGGAGCCTTCCAGCAACTCATCGCTCGGCATGAGACACTAAGAACAAGCTTCGAGATCGTCGACGGCGAGCCTGTACAGCGCGTACAGGATGAAGTGTCATTTAAGGTAGAATACGAGCAGATCAGAGAAGAAGAGACATCAGAGCACATGCGTGCGTTCATTCGTCCCTTCGATCTCCAGCAAGCTCCACTGCTTCGAGTCGGCTTGCTTGAATTGGAGCCCGAGCGCCATCTGTTGCTGTTCGATATGCACCATATCGTATCCGATGGAGCCTCGATGGGCGTGCTGGTGGAGGAATTCATCCAGCTGTATGAAGGGAATTCACTGCCAGCACTTCAAATGCAGTACAAGGACTATGCTGTATGGCAGCATTCCGAGCTTCATAGCGAACGCCTGTCTCAGCAGGAAGAATACTGGTTGAATGTGTTCCGTGGTGAGCTGCCTGTGCTCGACCTGCCTACCGACGGTGTCAGACCAGCGCTTCAAAGCTTCAAGGGAGACCAGATCGAATTCGTGATCGACGCCGCCAGAAGTGATGCGATCAGACAGCTTGCAGCAAGTACAGGATCTACCTTGTATATGGTGCTTCTATCTGCGTATACCTGCCTTCTGCACAAGTACACGGGTCAGGAGGATCTGGTTGTAGGTACCCCTATTGCGGGAAGACCACATAGTGAGCTGGAGCACCTGATCGGTATGTTCGTCGGCACACTGGCACTCCGTAACTACCCTTCTGGGGAGAAGACGTTCCTCGACTATCTGCAGGAGGTCAAGGAGAACGCCTTGCAAGCCTACGAGCATCAGGATTATCCGTTGGAGGAGCTTGTCTCGAAGCTGAATTTGAAAAGGGATCTCAGCCGTAATCCATTATTCGACACGATGTTTGCACTCCACAACTTTGAGCAGGTAGAACGGGGGATTGACGGTCTGTCCTTCAGTACCTACCCACACGAGCACCAGGTCGCCAAGTTTGACCTCATGCTCAATGTGACCGAGCAAGACAATGAGCTCGCATGCAGTCTGGAATATGCCACCGTGCTGTTCCGACCAGATACAGCTAAGCGGATCACAAGCCATTTCGTACAGATTCTTGATGCGGTGATTCATGCACCCGAGACGAAGCTGGCTGAGATCGACATGATTACGCCAGCAGAGCAGCTGGAGATTATGGAGCAATTCAACGCGACCCTAGCCGACTATCCAAAGGATACAACGATTCATCAGCTGTTCGAGGCGCAAGTGGCCAGAACGCCTGAGCAGACCGCTATCATTTTCGAGCACAATAGCATGACGTATCAGGAGCTGAATGAACGGGCGAACCAGTTAGCCCGGACGCTGCGGGCCGCAGGTGTGCAGGTGGATCAGCGTGTTGGACTGATGACGGAGCGGTCGCTAGAAATGATGGTCGGCATCTTCGCGATCTTGAAGGCCGGTGGAGCCTATGTACCGATTGATCCGAGCTACCCGGAGGATCGTATCCGCTATATGCTGGAGGATTCGGGCGCACAGCTGCTGCTGCTGCCAAGTCATTTGCAGCCACCAATTCAATTTGCTGGACAGACCCTGAAGCTCGACGAGGCGCAATCATATCATATGGATGGTTCAAATTTGCAGCCGATGGCTGGACCACTGGACATGGCCTATGTGATCTATACTTCTGGCTCCACAGGTAAGCCAAAAGGCGTAATGGTCGAGCATCGTTCGGTCATCAACCGCCTGAACTGGATGCTGGAGCTGTACCCGTTCGAGCCAGGGGAAATCATCATGCAGAAGACAGCGATTACGTTCGACGTATCCGTGTGGGAGCTGTTCGGCTGGTCGCTGGTGGGAGCAAGCTTGTGTCTGCTTGCAGTAGACGGAGAGAAAGACCCCGAGGTCATTCTAGACACCATCGCTACACACAGGCTTAGCAGAATCCATTTCGTACCGGCTATGCTGCATGTCTTCTTGGAGTTTGTTGAGCGTCAGGGCATATCGGCACAAAGCAAGTTATCTTCATTGAAGCTGGTGGCTACAAGTGGTGAGGCGTTGACGCCATCTCAAGCTGAGAGATTCCATCAATATATCTCATCAGTCAGCCAGGCGAAGCTAGTGAACTTGTACGGTCCGACGGAAGCAACGGTCGAAGTATCCTATTTCGAGGTGCACCCGAACATCACTTATAGAGCGATCCCAATCGGTAGACCGATCTCCAATATTCGACTTTATGTCCTTAGCGAGGGAGGAAAGCTGCAGCCAATTGGCGTGCCGGGAGAGTTATGCATCGCAGGGGTCGGTGTAGCCAGAGGCTATCTGAATCGTCCTGATCTAACCTCCGACAAGTTTGTAGCCGACCCATTTGTTCCAGAAGATCGCATGTATCGCACAGGCGATCTTGTACGCTGGCAGGCAGATGGCAACATTGAATATTTGGGTCGTATAGACCACCAGGTGAAGATCCGTGGTTACCGGATTGAACTGGGCGAGGTTGAAGCGCAGCTACTCAAGGTTAGCGCTATTCAAGAGGCTATCGTTGTTGCACGTGAAGAAGAGAATGGACAAAAGCAGCTATGCGCCTACTTTACGGCAGATAGTGCCCTGGCCGTAAGCGAGCTTCGGGGAGCATTGGCGCAAGAGCTGCCAGGCTATATGATTCCATCATACTTTGTGCAGCTCACCCATATGCCGCTGAACGCAAATGGAAAAATCGACCGTAAGGCATTACCAGCACCGGAGAGCAGTCTGTCCATGGGACACGAATATGTCTCTCCACGGACAGCGATAGAAGAAGTACTCGCTGCAATCTGGCAAAGCGTACTCGGGATGGACAGAATCAGTATTCATGATAGCTTCTTTGATCTTGGAGGCGACTCCATTAAAGCCATACAGGTGTCCTCAAGACTGATGCAAGCGGGTTACAGGCTCGATATGAAGCATTTGTTCAGATATCCTACGGTCTCGGAGCTCAGCCAGCATGTACAAGTTCTCGTTCACACCGCCGACCAGAGCGAGGTAGTTGGCGAGACGCCACTGCTACCGATCCAGCACTGGTACTTTGAGGAGACATCCACAGACCCTCATCACTTTAATCACGCGGTCATGCTGCATCAGGCGGAAGGGTTCGATCTTACTGCCCTTCGCAAGACGATGACCGGAATCGTACAGCATCATGATGCACTGCGGCTTGTCTTCCGACAGACAGATGATAGATATCAAGCGATGATTCGAGGCATTGATGAGGACGAGTTGTATACGCTGGATATTGCCGATCTTCGTGATGAAGCTGATTGCCATACAGTGATTGAGGCAAAGGCTAGCGAGATTCAACGCAGCATCAATCTGAATACGGGGCCCCTGCTGAAGCTCGGATTGTTCCACTGCTCGGATGGCGACCATCTGCTGATCGTGATTCACCATCTGGCTGTTGACGGTATATCGTGGCGAATCCTGTTTGAGGATATTGCTTCAGGGTATGAGCAAGCGTTAACTGGGCAGGACATTCAGCTACCGCACAAGACGGACTCATTCCGCACCTGGGCACAGCAGCTGTCCTTGTATGCAGCAGGTCCAGCCATCACATCCGAACGAGCCTACTGGCAGAACCTTGTGCAGACGGCCTCAGCCATTGCACCGCTACCAAAGGATGAATCCCAGGATAGCCTGTTGTGGAGTCATGTTGATACTATTACCGTGCAATGGAGCGCCGAAGAGACCTTACTCCTGTTGCAGCAGGCCAATCAAGCCTATAACACGGAAGTAAGCGATCTGCTACTCACAGCCCTTGGCATGGCTGTCCATGCCTGGACTGGAAGTAGTCAGGTATTAGTGAACCTGGAAGGCCATGGACGAGAGACAATCGTACCGAATGTTGATATTACCCGCACTGTCGGCTGGTTCACAAGTCAGTATCCCGTGATACTGGACATCGGCTCCGGTCAGGGTGTATCAGGTATGATCAAGCGTGTAAAGGAAGACCTGCGGCGCATACCAAATAAAGGTATCGGATACGGAATCCTGACCTATTTGTCTGGCGGCCAAGGAAATGTTGACCATGATTTACTCCTGCATCCAGACATTAGCTTCAACTACCTGGGGCAGTTCGACCAGGATATGGACAACAACAAGCTACAGATATCATCCTATCCTGTGGGTGCCTCCCTAAGTGAGAAGCAGACCCAATACTATGCACTCGATATTAACGGTATGATTTCGGACGGTGTATTGTCCTTAAGCGTTGCCTACAACAGACTTCAGTATCATCAAGGCACGATGGAACAGTTCTCTACCCTTCTCCAAGCGAAGCTCAGTGAAGTACTCTTGCACTGTGCCAGCCAGGAGCAGCGAGAGCTGACACCAAGTGATCTGCTGCTATCCGAGCTCAGCATGGAGGAGCTGGAGCAGCTTGTGGGACAGACCCGCAAGCTCGGCGAGATTGAAAATGTATACAGACTTACACCCATGCAAAAAGGGATGCTGTTCCATAGCCAACTGGAGCCAGAGTCAGCAGCCTATTTTGAACAGGTTACATTCGGGCTTGAAGGGCAACTGGATGCCGAAGTATTCGCCCAAAGCCTTCATGCTCTAATGCGGCGCCATGATATACTGCGTACCGGTTTTTATGATGGTCTGAATGAGCCCGTACAAATCGTCTATCGAAACCGACCTTGTGGATTTCTTTACGAGGATCTGCGCCATATGCAGAAAGCGGAGTGCGATGCATATATCCAAGCCTTCAGCAGCCGCGATACTAGGGCCGGCTTTGACCTAATGCGGGATACACTCATGCGCGTATCCGTCTTCCGCACGGGGGAACAGACATATCGTCTATACTGGAGCTTCCATCACATCATCTTGGATGGCTGGTGTGTGCCACTGATGATGCAGGAGGTATTTGAGCACTACACGGCCATCCAACAGCATCGAGAGCCCAGCTTAACACCGGCTGTTCCTTATAGCAGATATATCGAATGGCTGGCGCAACAGCATGATGAAGAAGCTTCCTCCTACTGGCTTCACTATCTTGAGGGATACGATCAGCAGACGCAATTGCCGCAGGATGCCGAGCACAGCACGGTAAGCAAGGACGCGGGCTATGTGCTTGAAGAATGGGTATGTGACCTGGGCGAGGAACTGACCCAGCGTATGGAATCATTGGCCAAAGAGCACCACGTCACCGTCAATACCTTGATGCAGACCGCTTGGGGTCTAGTTCTGCAACGATATAACGGAAGCCGTGATGTTGTATTCGGAAGCGTCGTATCTGGCAGACCAGCTGATATTTCCGGAATCGAGACGATGATCGGCCTGTTTATCAATACAATTCCGATTCGCATACGAACCAATGATGATGCTTCTTGCCTGGATGTGCTCAAGGCAGCTCAGGAGTCAGCTCTGACATCGAGCACCTATGACACCTACCCGCTGTATGAGATTCAGGCTCATGCTGAACAAAAGCAAGGCTTGATCTCCCATATCATGGTGTTTGAGAACTATCCGATGGAGCAGCAATTTGAACAGTCAACAAGCGCTAGTGAGGATGCTTTTGAGATCACGGACGTTCACATGTTCGAACAGACCAACTATGATTTCAACCTAATTGTTATACCGGGGCAGACCCTTCGAATCAGCTATCGCTATAACAATCTGATCTATCAGCAGTCCGTAGTTGAACGAATTCAGGGACATTTCGTGCATATTCTAGAGCAGCTTACAGCTCAGCCGAATATGCTGGTCAGCCAGCTTGAGCTGGTTACCCCGGCTGAACAATCACAGCTGATTGGGCAATTGAATGCGACAGCAGCAGCGTATCCGAAGCAGCAAGCCATTCATCAGCTGTTCGAGGAGCAGGTGCTGCGAACACCTCATCACGTGGCTGTGGTACTCGAAGATCAGCAGTTAACCTACGGCGAGCTGAATGAACAGGCCAATCGGCTTGCCCATTATCTTCGCGCCGAAGGCGTCCAGTCCGAGCACATTGTCGGGCTGCTGGTCGAGCGTTCGCTGGAGATGGTCATTGGTATTATCGCCGTCCTGAAGGCTGGCGCTACTTATGTCCCGATCGACCCGGAGTACCCGGACGAGCGAATTCGCTATATCCTGCAGGACTCTGGGGCTAGCCTGCTCCTGACGCAAAGCCATCTGCGAGAGGAGAAG
>NZ_AUFO01000010.1 GCF_000426545.1 Paenibacillus massiliensis subsp. panacisoli DSM 21345
GAGGCTGTCCCATAAGTAGATATTCTACTGGCGGAGACAGGCCCTCTGTGTTCTCAAAAGCTTAAAACGTCAACAGAGCAGCGATTCTCCCGTTATTGGAGAATCGCTGCTCTGCGTTTTTGGTCATTTACAGCTTGCTTCAATAGATTATGGGCGAGCGAAAGCCAGCCGACCTCCAGCGTCACTTTTTCGATGCCGCGAAGCAGAAATCGCCGGAAGCCCCGGTTGTTCTTCAGTTGTCCAAATACGCTTTCTGGCTCCGTCATTCGGCGTACGGATAAGAGATATCCTTCCTCGCTTTGCAGCGTTTCCCGAGCCTGCTTCTGGTACCGTAATCGTTCCAAGCTCACCACGACTTCCCGATTTCCCCTTGCCTTCGTGCAGCTTTCTTTTAGCGGACATCCTTCGCAGCTCTGACTTCGGTAATGACGCTTCCGAATTTCGTATCCGCTCTCTACGATTTCCTTACTCTCTTTGCGGAAATACAGCGTTTGTCCAGCCGTGCATATCCAGTGATCCTCGGCTTCGTTGTACATCCAGTTCTCCATCTTTCCGACATTCGCTTTCCAGGCTTTGCTCTTTTCCTTGTGGTAGCTGCCATATTTCACTACCGCCTGAATCTCTTTCTTTTCCAGGTAGGCGTAGTTTTCTTCGCTGCCGTAGCCGGCATCCGCAATTACGGTCTTTGGAAGTTTCCCAAGGATCTGCCTTGCTTTTTCCATGTGCGGTTGTAAACAGCGGGTGTCGGTCGCTCTTTGGTGTAGACTGTAGGCTAAAATAAACTGGTTTTCGGTCCCAATCTGTACATTGTAGCCTGGTTTCAGCTGGCCATTTCGCATGTGGTCTTCTTTCATTCGCATAAACGTCGCGTCTGAGTCTGTTTTACTGAAACTATTTCGGTCACCAAGCAGCTTTTGGTACTGCTCGTACTTTAGCAGCCGAGGAAGCAAATCCTTCCGTAGCCTCCGAACTGCCTTTTTTAGGGGCTTGTCTTTCGGTTTTAGGGCAAGCTGAGCTTCAAGCTTTTCCACGGCTTGTTCGAGTTTTACACTGCTCACTTCGAAACCTGTGCCGAGTTCAGCAAGATCTTTCCCTTGATTCTCTTGGTCTTCCTGCTCTTGTGCCGCTTCAATGTCAGCGAACAGGGCATGTACCTTTTCCTGCAGTTTGGCTTTGTGTTTGCTGACGGCTTTGCCCCACACAAACGTATAACGGTTAGCATTGGCCTCGATTTTGGTTCCGTCCACAAAGTACTGCTCCAAAGAAACGTATTTTTCGTCAGCCAGAAACTGAAGCACGGCGGTAAATACGGCTTCGAGAACGCTCTTCATCCGCTCGGAGCGGAAGCGGTTAAGGGTCCGAAAGTCTGGCCGCTGCCGTCCGGCGAGCCACATGAAGAGGATGTTCTCCCGGATGGATTTGGCGATTTGGCGGGAGGAATATATACGCTGAGTGTAGGCGTAAATGATGACTTTGGTAAGCATTTTAGGGTGATAGCTGTCACGGCCACCGCCAGGGTAGGCCGCGTCAAAAATGGCGTCGTCCAGCCGATTGACGGCCGCATTCACGACACGAACGAGGTGGTGTTCTGGAATATCTTCTTCCAGATCCATTGGCAAGCAAAGTTGGTCCATGGTATATTGAATGTACAAAAGAAACCCTCCTTTGAAATGGTTGCTCGACACTTCCATTTTACCAAAGAATGGTTTCTTTTTTTGTATTTTTAAAAGAATTGAAAATGATTCTCCCGCTTAAACAGTGGAGAGGACGGACTGATTGTGGAAAAGCGGTAGCGGTCGCCTTTGTCCCCGGATTTTCACCGCTTAGGAAAATAAATAAAATCTGGGGACAACAGCGATTGGAACAACGGTCCGTTCACGGAGCGTCCTCTCGAAGTGCCTAAGTATATCCTACTCTAAAACCAAAGGGTGTCCCAAGCAGCCATTTCATGGCTTTTGGGACACCCCCTTTTTTGTGTCTGTGCTTTTTGTGTCTGTGCTTTTTATGTCTGTACTATTTATGTTCGTACTTTCTTTGAGCCTGTACGTTATTATGACAATGACTGCTTCAGGCATGTTGACATTAAAATGAATAAGAGTTATTGTAGATATATATAATCTGTAATAAACTGAAAACAGCTTGCGAATTTCTCAAAAGCAGCGAACTATCAACGAATTAGTAACGAACTAGTAACGAACTATGCACTCCAGACGATGCTTTTTCTTGTGGCAACTACTCCAGACAAACGTATCCGTGTCCAGCAGCTGGCAGAGCGTCGTCAATAGATCTCCTCTACGTACCTATCTAAAATTCTGCCATGGGTCAAGTTCAGTGATTAAGGCCGAAGGGCGATGGAGACGTGTCTGAAGAACAAGAAGATGTCTGACTTGGCTAATTCCGTTAAGATTTCGCTGTAACAAGCGCTGTTTTCAAACCTATTTTTTTAATCGTATTAAGGATATAAAGAGTCTTTTAAATCTTTTAATTTATTATAGAGAAAGGAGAACTACAGAGATGACTATTTATGAAGAATGATTATTTTTTTGTTTGTATTACGGATATTGAGAGTCTTTTAAATCTATAAATAAATGAAAGGAGAAATGACCATGAGCAATAAAGAATGGTTCAATACAGCAAGCTGGGAGAAAGCGTGGAGGGAGGATGCGCATACAGCAGTCAACAGAATGAAGAGAGCCGGCATGGACCCGGCGCATGTGATGGATCAAAGGGCCAAGGCGTTCAATGAGCAGGCCTTTAGTGACGAAGGAAGGCGTAGAGCTAAGCGTATCATGAGCTGGCTGGAGCATCAGGGAGTGGTTTTTAAGGATGCTTCGATCCTGGACATTGGTGCTGCTTCTGGTGGCTTTACAGTACCTTTTGCCAAGGAGGGAGCCAAGGTTACAGCTGTAGAAACCTCATTACCGCTTATTGAACTGATGAAGGGAAATATATCGAGCCTCACAAGTGGAGCCGTAGAAATCGTAGCTGAGCCCTTTGAGCAAATCGACCTGCAGGCCAAAGGCTGGGAGAAGGCTTATGATCTTGTCTTTGTGTCTATGTGTCCGGTCCTCGTTGATTGGGAAAGTGTGGAGAGGGTGCTGAGCGTTGCTCGGAAATATTGCTATATGAGCTTGTCCGTCGGTCCTCACGAAAATAGTCTCATTGATGAGATATGGCCTTTAGTAAGTGATCAGCCGCGAGGCTCAGAGCATTTGGAGATGGCTTACCTGATAAATTTATTATTACTCAAGGGCTACGCCTATCAATCGCTAATTACCCGTGAGATAACGACGAAGACCGTATCCAGAGCAAAGGCCTTCGATGAAGCCATGACCAAGTTGTCGTTATTCGGGGTGTCGTGTGATGAACGGGTTCGTAACATCGTGTCTGATTACCTGGAGAAAGCGTACCCTTCAGATGAAGTAAGCATTCGTCAGGGAGGAAGATTCGGCAAAGTGCTCGTTCAGTTGGAGAGACAACACATGTACAGCAGCGATGAACAAATCTAACGGTATAGGGGATTAAAAAAATGAAATACGATTGTGTCATTATAGGCGGTGGCCCAGCAGGATTAAATGCAGCGTTAGTGCTTGGAAGAGCCAGACGTACAGTAGCGCTCATAGACCATGGTCGACCAAGGAATGCTGTAACTCATGCGTCACACGGTTTTATTACACGAGATGGTATTCAGCCCGCCGAGTTTCGACGGATTGCGTTGGAGGAAGTATTACAATATCCGACCGTTCATCATATCCAGGAGGAGGTAGTGGACATTCAGAGCTCGGAGCAAGGCTTTGATCTCCACACTGCTATAGGAGGACATATACAGGGACATAAGATCATTATGGCCGCGGGCTTACGTGAGGAGCTACCTGATATAGAAGGAGCCCAAGAATTTTATGGGAAAAGCCTCTTCAACTGCCCATTCTGCGATGGCTGGGAGCTGCGGGATCAACCGCTGGTCATTGTGTCAAACACAGGTGATGCGTTTCATCGGGCGAAGCTGCTGTTAAATTGGAGCCGAGACCTGATCGTATGCACGAGTGGTGGTCCTGCCTTGACACCTGAGCAAATCCAAGTCCTTGCTTTTAAAGGGGTCCGAACGATTGATACGCCTGTTGCCTCATTTTCGGGGCAAAATGGCATACTTGAACGAGTTCATTTTACAGATGGCAGTAGCGTTGAGCGTAGTGGGGGATTCCTGTCGCCTGCACTCATACCGAATCATGCTCATTTTGCTGATGCACTAGGCTATCAAATAGCCGAGAATGGGGCGGTAGTAACCGATCCGATGGGGAGAACGACTGTTCAGGGAATCTATGCAGCGGGCGACTCCGCCTATGTTATGCCTTCTCAATTGATTTATGCAGCCGCCTCTGGCAGCAAAGCAGCTATGGGCGTCGTAGCAGACCTAACGGAGGAACGATGGAAGGATCATGTTTGACGACTGTATGACGAATAATAGTTGGCATATGTAGATTAGGAGGTTATAGGGAGTCAGAGATAATGGGATATTGAAACTCTTGGGGTGAAGAGGTAAGGCGGGTCTCTCCACAAAAGAGCGGGTCGTACGTGTGTGTCAGTGCTGCGTATAACCCGCTTTGTTGTTGCATACAGAGAGATGGGTATCGTTGTTATCGTATTTAGTTATCGTGCTTAGTTATTGTATTTTAGTTGTCGGATGAATGAAGGCAGGGCTCTTGAATTTTCAGTATGAATTTTCAGTATCAGGTTAAAGTTCGCGTATCATGTTTTGCGTATGAGGTTGACTTAACGCTGTAAGAAGTCACACGCGGGATTCAGACTCCATAGCGTAATTGCGTCGTCCAACGCTTAATGAAAAGGCGAAGCAAAGGACAAGGACGAGGCACGCAAGCATATATGGATAATTAATATTGATATCGAACAAGAGACCAGCTACGATAGGCCCTGCAATGTTGCCAAGACTGGTGAAGGCCGAGTTCAGACCCGCAACATAGCCTTGCTCATCCTTCGCAAGCATGGACATCTGGGTACCAATGGCTGGACGCAGTATGTCGATCGCCAGAAAAACGATAAAGGTTACGGCAAAGATCAACCAGAAGGTATGAACAAATAAGGTGAGCAAAATGAACACGCCAGCAAAAAGAAGGCACAACAATATTACGCGTCTTGTACCGAAGCGATTCAGAATCCAACTGAAGGCGGTAGCCTGAATTACAGCTCCAGCGATGGAGCCGAATGTAATAATAAAAGCGATGTCTTTTGGTGAAAAGCCAAATTTATGATCCACGAACAGTCCAAATACAGTCTCAAAGTTCGCCAAGCCAAAAGACATCACGAATACGATGACCAGACTTAAGAAGTATGGCTCGCGGTAAGAGTTCATGAGCTGTGTAAGTAGATTGCTCCGCTGCTTCATCACAGCCGGTGTATGTGCATCTGCATCTGTAGCTTCTATCTTGGCAGGTAGTGATTCGCGTAGTGTGAACCAGGTAATGAATGCAGCGACCAATCCTGCGATGGCTGCCGTATAGAAAGGGACGCGTATGCCGAATTCTGCAATATACCCTCCAATGCCGGGTCCAATAATAAATCCTGTAGTAATGGATGCGTTAATAAAGCCCATTCCGGCCGCACGTTCTTCCTTGGTCGTAATGTCGGCCGCATAAGCCATAACCGCAGGCATAATCATGGCAGCACTTACTCCGCCCAGCATACGTGATACGAACAATAACACCGGAGAGGTCGCAATCCCGAATAACCACTCAGAGAAGGCAAAGATGAGCATACCGATGACAATCATGCGCTTTCTGCCCCAAATATCCGCTTGTCGACCTGCAAAGGGCGAGAAGAGAAACTGTGTTAACGAAAAGGTAGCGACCAAGAGGCCGATAATGCTCCCGCCGATACCCAGATCATTCATGAAAGTAGGCATAATGGGGATGATCAATCCGATTCCCGTAAAGACGAGAAACAGATTGAGCATTAGAATTAGCATAGACCCCCGATTTTTTAATAAGATAGACATGTTTATCCTCCTGTTAACTTTCCGAATACTGAATGTTCATTCTAAATTATGACCTGAGAAAGCTAAACCTGCGGCTCAGCAATTCCGTAAAGAAAAATATCCATAGCGAGACGGTAGAGCGCCTGTGACTCGTCCTGATCCATACCACGAGAGTGCTGGCTTAACCCATACAGCAGACTATCCATGATTACTGCCAGCCGGTTAAGATCCATATTCCGGAACTCTCCGCGCTCCATTCCTTTTTGCAGTAATTCCTCGTTAAAATGAACATAATTGGCTACGAGCTGCTGGATTCGTTCGTTCGCATCGGACATCTTCTCCGAATTGTTAAAGAATTCATCCGTGGCTTTGACAAGTGGCTGATTCAACTGCTCCTGCGATAAATACTCAGCCATAGCATATAGCTTCTCAGCTGTAGTAGCGTAAGAAGATTCCTTCGCGAGCCATTGCTGCTCCCATTCCTTATCAGATTCCTCGATCAAATGTAAAAAAAGCCCTTCTTTACTCTTGAAATGATAATAAATGTTCCCCGGACTGCAATTTGTCTCCTTGACTATGTCTTCAATGGAAGTGGCGTTGTATCCCTTTTGTATGAATAATGCACGGGCGGCATCAGCAATTCTCTTTTTGGTCTGCTCGCTCTGCAGTTGCTTTTTATTCATTAAGCTTCACCTCTAATCATGAATTACTATTTTCTCCGAGAACGGATGTCTTATGTCGAGAAAATAATACTGAACGCTGATTCAGTATTATAGTCCCTCATAGCGATATTAGCAAACCTTATATTTCATTCGATGCAGCTCATTAGGATAAAAAACGATTGACTTTTCTGCTGATATAGTGCTAATATATGAGAAGTGACTTGAAAGTTATTGAGTGTATAATGTCATAACGGGATGTAGCTCAGCTTGGTAGAGCACCTGGTTTGGGACCAGGGGGTCGCATGTTCAAATCGTGTCATCCCGATCATTTTTTCGAAGAGAATCGCTTAGGCGATTCTTTTTTTGTTGTTATTCTCTTAGATCTGTATAAATGAAAGTCCCATGGGTACAATAACGCAAAAAGCGGATAGAAGGGGATATCATTGAATCGAACAAGATTAAGGAGAAAAATACGGCAGCAGCTTAGATTCTGGAAAAAAGCCGTCTGGGTATTTATCGCAGTAGGGGCCGCTGCCTGGTGCTTGGCAGGTACAATGATGCCGCAGTATATGGAGCAATTGTTGACACGCCAGAACACCTCCACGGCTGTCATGGCAGTAGCCAGTATGGATGAAGGACAAGATACACAAGAGCTGCTTGGACTGGAGCAAAAAAAGCTCATTGATCATATTCGTGATTCAGGTCTTGAACGTGAAGTACACATGACAACAACATTTATTTGTGGGACAGAGACCACCAGAATGGGACAATTGAAGGCTGGCTCCATAGCTGAGCTGCTAGAGCAGCATCCGGACTGGCACGGTCGCTTGAATACCAAAGGAGAGCTCTGGGTTGAGAGACAGGTGGAAGACTTGTCCCCCTTGTGCAAGAAGCAGGCATACATGGGCATGAATAGGGAAGGGCAGTTAACGCTTTTCGAGGGACCTCCCAAGAAGGACAAGGTGATCCGAACATTTTTTCAGCTGGATATCGGCACCATGGAGACGAATTTGCCCGAGGGAGTATACCAGCAGCTTATGGATGGAATTCGGGTTCAAGACTTGCAGGAGTATTATAGTGTGTTATCAACCTTCAGCGATTTTGCAATCGAGCATACTAGGAAGGTTATGGGTCAGGAATTCTGAATGCAGGATCAGCCATCATAGAGGCTGGTCCTTTTTCGTATTACCAGGTCAGCCGGAAACTTCTGGTTGGCCTATTGTTTTGGCAGTTTTTGTTGCACCAATAGCAAGGGATTTAAGCCTCTAAACTTTTTCTCTCCACCCCCTAATCTTTTGTTATAATGAAATGAAACGATACATATGTTCGCTCTGGACGACAAGGGAGAGATGGTTTTTGCGTATTTTAGGGATCGACCCCGGTATAGCCATTGTCGGGTTCGGGTTGGTCGACAAGGTCGGGAGCAAGATTACGCCGGTGCAGTATGGCTCGATTCAGACAGAGGCACATACCCCCGATGAGGAGCGTCTGCTTCATGTGTATGAAGGTATGCTTCAGCTTATAGATCAGTACAAACCGGAAGCGGTAGCTTTCGAGAAACTGTTCTTCAACCGCAATGTAACGACAGCGATGTCGGTCAGTCAGGCTCGTGGGGTATTGATTCTCGCTGCGGCGCAGCGCGGGCTGCCGATTGCTGAATATACTCCAATGCAGGTCAAGCAGGCCATCGTCGGTTACGGTAAGGCAGAGAAGAAGCAGGTTCAGGAGATGGTGCGGATGTACCTGCGCCTGCAGGCTGTTCCCAAGCCGGATGATGTGGCGGATGCGCTCGCTGTAGCGATCTGCCATGCGCATTCTTATACACTTAATTCCAAGTTAAATGAGGTATTGCGAAAATGATTGATTTTCTACGAGGTCCTGTAGTTCATCTGGAAGGTGAATATGTAGTGCTGGATGTACAAGGCGTGGGCTACCGGGTGTTTTGCCCCAATCCCTATGCCTTTGCCAAGATGGATGGAGCAGTGACCGTATATATTCACCATCACGTCAGAGAGGACGCGATCCTGTTGTTCGGCTTCCCGACACGGGAGGAGCAACAGTTGTTTCGCAAGCTGATCGACGTCTCAGGTATCGGTCCGAAGGTAGCTTTGGGCATTCTGGGCGGTGGTACTCCTGCGCATGTGGTTAATGCGATCTATCAGGAGAATATTACATTCCTGACGAAGCTGCCAGGGATCGGGAAGAAGACGGCGCAGCGGATGATTCTGGATCTGAAGGACAAGCTGGATGGTATTGGTGCGGCAGCGATGGCAACAGGATTATTCGCACCGCCGGAGCTTGTGGAGACAGACAGCAGCGCTTGGGCGGAAGCAAGGGAAGCATTGAAGGGATTGGGCTATACGGATGCAGAGCTTGATCAGGCATGGAGCCGTATGAAGCAGGAGACTACAGCAGATGAGACTGCGGACGTGCTTGTCAAACGAGCGCTTAAGCTCCTGTATGCTGGCTAGAACAGAGCCTGTTAACAGGCATTCGTTATAGGATAAAGCCACCTGCTGTATAGGTGCAATGGGATACAGAGGAGCGATTAGTAATGGAAGACCGCTTAATATCAGCGAATCTTATGATGGAGGATCAGACCGTAGAGCTAAGTCTGCGTCCCCGGTTCCTGAATGAATATATTGGCCAGAATCAGGTCAAGGAAAATCTTAAAATTTATATAGAAGCTGCAAAAATGCGGTCCGAGGCGCTTGATCATGTCTTGCTGTACGGGCCTCCCGGGCTCGGTAAGACGACGCTTGCCAACATCATTGCGAATGAGTTGGGTGTGAATCTGCGTACTACCTCAGGTCCAGCGATTGAACGTCCAGGCGATCTGGCTGCATTGCTGACCAACCTGCAGGAAGGCGACGTGCTGTTCATTGATGAAATTCACCGTTTGCATCGGACGGTCGAGGAAGTCATGTACCCCGCAATGGAAGACTTTGCGCTGGATATTATGATCGGGAAAGGTCCCAGTGCGAGATCCGTAAGACTGGACCTTCCACCGTTCACACTGATAGGAGCAACGACGCGTGCAGGATTATTGTCGGCGCCCTTGCGGGACCGCTTCGGGGTTATTAGCCGCCTTGAATTCTACACGAAGGATGAATTGGCCTATATCGTATCCCGAGGCGCGGATATTCTTGGCATAGAGATTATTGGAAATGCTGCCGAAGAGATTGCACTCCGCTCACGTGGAACCCCGCGGATTGCAAATCGACTGCTGAAGCGGGTAAGAGACTTTGCCCAGGTACAAGGAGATGGCATCATACATGCTGACCTGGCTGAGGATGCCCTGCAGCGCTTACGCATTGATCCGCTTGGTCTGGATGATATTGATCACAAGATGCTGAAAGCCATGATCCATCAATTCCGAGGAGGGCCGGTTGGCCTGGATACGATAGCAGCTACCATCGGAGAAGAGAGTCAGACCATAGAGGATGTGTATGAGCCTTATCTGTTGCAGGTAGGATTGCTGCAGCGCACTCCACGCGGCAGAGTAGCTACACCGTCGGCTTATGCTCATCTGGGTATTCCGATGCCTGATGTGAACGGCTAGCTAATTTTTAGCTATAGACAGTGATTGACAGGGCTCGCCGCTTGTAGCGGATCAACACTCATAATTGATCTGGCTCAAGATACTGACGATAAGCGATAAGTGTTAAGGAGGAGTAACGTGTACAGAGGTATTTACAAGAAGATTGCGTGTGCCGCAATGGGACTGACTGTAATGATGACAAGTGGCATTGTGCAGTCCCCGTCATTTGCTGCAGAGGCAGACCAGACCATTCGCGTAGCGATGTATGCGGACTTGGGAAGTACTTATAAATCAACGATACCTGCCGTTACCCTGAAATCAGGTGATAGCTGGACTATCGGCCAGGATACAGGTGACAGTCACCGGCCGTGGCTATTCCTTTCTCCAGGTCAGACGATAAAATTCAGTGTGGATGGCTACAGGGTCAAGGTGCTGGAGACCACTAACTTCGCTACGGCCTCAGCAGCAGCCAAGGCTCTGCAAGCAACGAGCGATAAGCCTTTCATTATTCAGGGTTCGAAGAATGGACGGGTAGTGTATCAGGTATATACAGGTATGTATGCCAGTGAACAGGCTGCTTCCTCAGCTGCTGCGAGAACTGCCACTACAGCTGCTGCCCAACTGGGTGAACAAATGCCTGTAGTGGCGGGTAATAAATATTTGTCCGCAGGCAGCTTCGTCAGCGAGCAGGAGGCGAATCTGACTCGTGCTACTATTAATGCAGCCGGATATGATGCGTTCACTGTATTGCAGTCCGGGGATCGTTATTCGGTCTGGATTGGAGAGGCCGCGAGTGAGTCCCAATTGTCAGGAGTTCGAGCGGAGGTTAGAGATGTCGTACCCGGTCTGACCTGGAGTCCTGCCAATATGAGTGAGCCTGCTATCCTAATCAGACAGGATGCAGGTCTTGGAGCGAGCGCGCAGACCGTTCGTCATTACATGCTCAGTGGACCAGAATCCGCCAAACTGACTGTACAGACTAGCGGCGAGAGCATCCAGGTTGTAGAGCGCTCAGCTAGAAGCTATCGTGGTGATTTCGAGATCAGCAAGCAATCCGGTCAGCTCGCTCTAGTCAATGTACTGGCCGTAGAACAATATCTGTATTCTGTGGTAGGGGCAGAGGTACCAGCCTCATGGCCAGCCGAGTCGTTGAAAGCACAGGCTGTTGCGGCGAGAAGCTATGCACTATTTCAGAACAACAAGTTCAAGATCGCAGACGTAGTCGACACCACGCTAAGTCAAGCCTATAACGGTGTCGCCTCGGAAAGCTCCAGTGTGAACCGTGCTGTGGATGCTACAACAGGTGAGGTGCTGAAGAGCGGCGACAAGATCATTGAAGCAGTGTTTTCCTCCAACGCAGGAGGCATGACGGCTGATCCATCTGAAGTATGGAACGGAGGCGGGACGTTGTTTGCCAGCGTGGAGAGCCCAGGAGATGCCTCCGCCAATAGCGATGGCTTCATGTGGTATCACGTGCTGCTAGACAATGGGAAGACAGGGTACGTTCGCGAGGATAATGCCAGGATGCTTGAGGGTGTCACAACCGCTGGACTGTCCCAAATGACAGTGACTGCTGACAAAACCAATGTGCGCCCGATTCCACAGATTCAGTCTGGAGTGGCAGCTGTGGCACAGATGGTTCCGGGAGAGGCGGCAGTAGTGCTGGACAAGGTGCCAGGCTCAGGTACGTATTCCTGGGTCAGAGGCCCATATACCTCAGCAGAGGTTCTTAAATTCTTGAACGGCAAGGTGTCCAGCTCTCTTCCTTCAGCGATTCAGTTCCTGGATGTAACCAAGCGTGGGCCTTCGGGGCGCGTATTAGAGGTACAGGCGAACGGTCAGACCTTGTCCGTCAAGTATCCGGATCAATTCCGATCAGCATTCGGTGGCTTACCGAGCACGAAATTTGATATTAGCGGGACCGGAAGCTATACTGTATTAGGCGCTGGAGGCGTAAAGGGAAATGTTAGCGGCGCCGACGGGGCAGCTATCATGTCTGCAAGCGGCAGTTCCCGTGCTGCAAGCTCCAATCTGGTCATCATGAATGGAGAACGACAGGCGCGAGTCGTTGATCGAAATGAAGGCTTCCTATTCACTGGACAAGGCAATGGCCATGGGCTGGGTCTGTCACAGTGGGGAGCTAAAGGAATGGCAGATGAAGGGTATGATTACAGGGATATTCTGCAACACTATTACCAGAATGTATCTATAGTTAAGGAATGACAACCACACATGGATGTAAACTTATATGATTTTCATTTACCGGAGCAGCTAATTGCTCAGACTCCATTACTGGAGCGCAGTTCCTCCAGATTGTTAACCCTCAACAAGGACACAGGAGAGATCAGCCATCATACTTTTACAGCTATCCTCGATTACCTGAAGGCTGGAGATACGCTTGTACTGAATGATACACGTGTATTGCCCGCCCGCTTGTTCGGGGTCAAGGAGGATACGGGAGCAAAGGCAGAGGTACTTCTGCTGAAGAATACAGAGGGAGACTGCTGGGAGGCACTTGTCAAGCCAGGCAAAAGATTGCACAAAGGTGCAGTCATCGTATTCAGTGATGAGCTTAAGGCAGAGATTGTCGAAGAAGGGGAGTCTGGTGCGCGAATTCTGTCGTTCTCTTACGATGGAGTATTCAACGAGATTCTTGATCGCTTGGGCCAGATGCCACTGCCACCCTATATTAAGGAGAAGCTTGAAGATCGCGAGCGCTACCAGACTGTATACGCGAAGCATGAGGGATCAGCCGCAGCTCCTACAGCTGGACTTCATTTTACCGAGGAGCTATTGGAGCAGGTTCGTGCAAAGGGAGTCGAGATTGCTTTTGTGACCCTGCATGTGGGACTTGGGACCTTCCGACCGATGTCGGTGGATGTCGTCGAGGATCATGTTATGCATGAGGAGTTCTATCAGCTGTCTGAGGAGACGGCTCAGATCTTGAATGAGACCAAAGCACGTGGCGGACGTATTATTGCCGTGGGTACGACGAGCTGCCGGACCCTGGAGACGGTAGGCAATGAGTTGAAGGGTGCACCTTTCAAAGCCAGCAGTGGCTGGACCCAGATTTTTATGTATCCAGGCTACGAGTTCAAGGTCGTCGATGCATTGATTACGAATTTTCATCTGCCAAAGTCCACGCTGGTGATGCTAGTTAGCGCTCTGGCAGGCAGAGAACGAATCATGGCAGCATACCAGGAAGCGATTGATCAGAAATATCGGTTTTTCAGCTTCGGTGATGCCATGTTTATTTATTGAGCGGAGGAATGTTACGCATGTCAGCAGCAATAACCTATGAACACATTAAGACCTGTAAGCAATCAGGAGCCCGTCTTGGTCGGGTTCATACGCCTCATGGGGTCATTGAGACGCCGACATTTATGCCTGTGGGAACACAAGCTACTGTCAAGACGATGAGTCCCGAAGAGCTGAAGCAGATGGATGCGCAGATCATTCTGAGCAACACCTATCATTTGTTCCTGCGTCCCGGCCATGATATTGTTCGTGAGGCGGGTGGCCTGCACAAATTCATGAACTGGGATCGACCCATCCTGACCGACAGTGGAGGGTTTCAAGTCTTCTCTCTTAGTGAAATGCGCAAGATTACGGAGGAAGGGGTACATTTCCGTTCTCATCTCAATGGGGATAAGAAGTTTTTATCGCCTGAGGTGGCCATGGAGATACAAAATTCGCTAGGCTCCGACATCATGATGGCTTTTGACGAATGTCCGCCTTATCCTGCCGAATATGAATATGTAAAAAAGTCTCTGGAACGCACCAGCCGCTGGGCCGAGCGTTGTCTGGAAAGCCATGCTCGTCCACATGATCAAGGGCTGTTCGCCATCGTTCAGGGTGGTATGCATGAGGATTTACGTAAGCAGAGCGCAGCTGATTTGACTTCCATGGATTTCCCGGGGTATGCTATTGGTGGACTGAGTGTAGGCGAGCCCAAGCATTTGATGTATGAGGTGCTGGACTATACGGTTCCGCTCCTGCCTTTTGGTAAGCCGAGATACTTAATGGGTGTAGGCTCTCCCGATGCATTGATTGAAGGTGCTATCCGTGGAGTGGATATGTTCGATTGCGTATTGCCGACACGCATTGCACGTAACGGGACCTTGATGACGAGTCAGGGAAGACTTGTTATTCGGAATGCGCAGTTTGCCCGTGATTTTGGTCCAGTGGACCCGACTTGCGACTGCTATACGTGCCGCAACTATTCGCGTGCCTATTTACGACATCTGATCAAAGCTGACGAGACATTCGGATTGCGGCTTACGACCTACCATAACCTACATTTCTTGCTCAATCTTATGAGAGATGTAAGGCAGGCCATCATGGATGACCGACTGTTGGACTTCAGAGATGAGTTCTTTGCGCAATATGGTCTGCATGAGAATTCCAGGGGTTTCTAGATGACAAGAAGTGAATGCAATCTTTAAGTTGTAATATAGTTCATGAAAGGGGGGAAACTATACATGATGCAATTTGCTACGGCCACAGCCGGTCAAGGGCAAGGCGGGCTTTTGGGTCTTATTTTGCCATTCGTCCTGATGTTTGCTATCTTCTACTTCTTGTTGATTCGCCCACAGCAGAAGAAACAGAAGCAGCGTACTTCGATGCTGAATGCCTTGGATAAAGGTGATAAGGTGGTTACGATTGGAGGCCTTCACGGTACAATCGTAGACATCACCGATGATATTGTCATTCTGCGTGTAAACGATGTCACCAAGCTGACATTCGATCGTAGTGCGATCAGCGGCAAGGTTACAACTGGTGAGAAGGTTGCTGAGGTATCCAAATAATACTTAGCCTCCATAGATATACATAAACAGCGATGACCTGTCTTCAGGAGCATCGCTGTTTGCGTTTTCGCTATAGTGATATTACTCAGGATTGAGAATGGCTCATGTTCACACCAATCATGCCTCCAACCGCCCCAATGCAGAAGGCAACAGCCATATGCAGCATGTCCTGCAAGCCCACAGCGGCATCCAGTGCCAAAAAGCCCACTAGCAGTACAATGACCCCATACAGCAGCGCTGTTAATCCACCCTGATACCATCCCTTCTGACCAGATCGCTTACCTGACATGAACCCACCAGCAAATAAGGATATCCCGTGCACGAGATACGTGTATAACGACAAATCCTGCTCCTTCAAATGAGTCAGCCATAGTAGGGTCGATAAGATCAGAGAACCAATCAGCATCCAAATGAAGGCATGAAGAACACCTGAGAGAAGGGGGTGAGACATGCGTGCTGATGACCAGCGGCGGATGGTTTCCATTTCAATTCCTCCTATTTCATGTTTTCCATTAATTAAGCTTCTGTCCTCCGAATGACCTGCTATAGGCAGGGTGAGAATAGCATTACGCCTGTCAAATTCATGTGAATACAGGAATGAGGAGGGTCATGATGCTTGATCACATATTGAACCATATTTTTCGCACCTTGCTGATGTATGTAGTGATGTATGCATTAATGCGGATGATGGGTAAAAGAGAGATTGGCAAGCTGTCCATCTTCGATCTGATTATCTCGTTCATGATGGCTGAGATCGCCGTGCTGGTGCTGGAAGATCTCAAGCGGCCATTGTATGACGGAATTATACCTTTGGTAGTGTTAGTGGTCCTGCAGATCGGCATGGCCTACATCACTCTGAAGAGCCGTAAGCTTCGTATATGGTTTGAGGGGAAGCCCAATGTTCTTGTACAGAATGGCAAGCTGAATCGTGAAGAGATGGCTAGCCAGCGCTACAATCTGGATGATCTGATGCTTCAGCTAAGAGAGCAGCAGATTGATGATCTGGCCAAGGTCGAATTCGCAATCCTTGAGACATCCGGCAAGTTAACCGTCATACCTAAGGAAGAGAGCAATGCTGGCGGAAATCAAGGCGCTGTCCAGAGCCCACGACGTTCCAAAGCACTTTCCAATCAGCGACTAGCTGAGAAGATGGATATCAAGCAGCGTAGTGAGACCATACATCAATTCAGATATGAGGGCTTGCCAATTCCGCTCATTATGGATGGTAAGGTCCAGGATGAAAATCTGGAGCGTCTAGGCAAGACGAGATTCTGGCTGAAGGATCAGCTGAAGCAGCAAGGATATAAGGATTTCAAGGAAGTGTTCCTTTGCTCCATGGACCATAACGGAAAGCTGTTCATTAGCTCAGGGACCTAGCCATCGTCGCAGCAGAGGAAAACGATGCAGGTTCTTCCAGCGTATCATGCGGCACAAGGTCATGATCAGGAGATAAAGCAGCATCCCCAGTGCGGAAGAGCTCACGAATTGAAGCCAGATCACCTCCTCGAAGGGGAGTCGTTGATACGAAAGCATCAGACCCGCCGCCATAATGACCATACCTACCGCAGTCTTGCCGATATCCTTAAGCTGAATTCGGAATTGCAATAGTCTGCGTACACTATGAGCGTGCATGATGGTGACAGCCGCACTGTTGATGCAGATGGCCATGACCGCACCATAGATTCCGTAGTCTGGATTGGAGGCGAGCAGTACGATCAACGCGATCTTGATGGCAGCACCTACGGCAGTATTAATGAGGGCCTGACCCGGGCGATCGAGCGCTTGCAGTGCTGCCTGTAAGGGAGATTGAATGTAGATAAAAAGGGCGAATGGAGCCATGACCTTGAGCATGGCCGCAATGTCGGTCTGCTTATAAAGCAGCATACACAGTGGCTCTGCCAGAACATACATGATGACAGCAAAGGGTGCACCAGCGACAAGTGACAATCGAATGGCCTGATGAAGCCTTTTGTGAATTGTAGAGATGTTCCCCTGTGCTGCAGCCTCAGACAAGGAAGGGACGAGCGATACTGCCAGCGACGTGGTGAGCGCGCCAGGCAACAGCAGAATTGGAATAATCATCCCTTGCAGAGCCCCGTATTGGGAAGTAGCCACGACAGTCGCGATCCCCGCAAATGCAAGACAACGCATCAGCACGATGGATTCCAGCAAATAAGAGAAGGAGCCTACAAGTCTGCTTGCTGTTACTGGAATGGAAAGCTTCATCAGCGGCCGGAAAATGGGGGGCTGGGATACTCCCTTGACGATAGCAGGCGTATCTGCCTGTGGTTGATGGTGATGTCTGCTATATTGCCATAACAGCACAAACATCCCTGCCAATTCCCCGACCATCGTTCCAAGCATCGCACCTGCCGCGCCGAAGGCTAGTCCTTTGGGGAGCAGCAAATATGAGAACCAGATGACGCAAAAAATGCGAATCAGGCTTTCGGCAACAGATGAGGCGGCCGAAGGGATCATATTTTGCTTTCCTTGAAAATATCCGCGATATACGGAAGATACGGCGATAATGACCAGCATGGGGCTCATACTTACAAATGTGTAGTACACTCGGTTGTCCGTTAAAATATGTGTCGTTATCCATGAGGCAAAAACAAGGCATAGCACTAGCATCAGCAAGCCAAAGGCCAGAGTGAAGCGCAGGCTGATATTCAGAATTCGCTTGGATCTGTCCGGCATACCAGCGCTCTCTGCTTCAGCTACCAGCTTGGCGACAGCTAGTGGAATTCCACCTGTAATGAGCGTAACCAGCACGATAAAAAATGGATATCCTTGCTGATACAGCCCCACTCCCTCTGCTCCGATAATGCGGGGCAGAGCAATGCGGGGAATAAAACCGAGCAGTCGGTTGATAATGCCCGCAGCCAAGAGAATGATGGCGCCTTGGATAAATGTTTGCTTTTTCAACCGCAACTCCCTCTTCCGTCCATTTTGAACTGCTCCGGTACTGTAACGAGCGGTTATTAACATGGATATGCAATACCTGTCCGATTTCATGACTGCTTGACCAGCAGAATAAATGGTTTTGGTCTGCCCTTTGTTTGAGTGGAGGTAACATATGCTATTGACGTGGAGCTGGAATCAAGCTATTGTTTGCTTGGACAGGTACGTGCAGGTAATACGTATGTGCTTCGTGCAGCTTCGATAGTGAAGCTCGCAGACGGTCGTATGCACAAGGGAGGAGGCGCGTAGTAATGACGGAGGAATTGAATGAGCAGGATTGGGAAGAAGCGATTGAGATGCTGTGTCAGAGCAAGGCTGAAGAGCTTCGATTGGTAGGATACGAGTACGTTACAAGCCAGGATGTATGGGATTGTATCAGTAGCGGGTACGAGAAAGAAGGAGTTCCCCCTTTGCATAAGCTAGTGAATGATATCCTTTCCCTCAAGGCCACCAAATTCATGAACTTTTTGACCATGTCCGCGCTCCGTGGATCCTCTTTCGAATAGAAAGCGGGTCTTTTTTGTGTGTAAATTGACTGTGTTTTACAGGGTAGCTATAATAGGAATATTGAGAATGAAGGGGGAACAAGGGACGACATGAAGAGAGTTTTAAGTTTCATCTTGGTCGTACTCATTACTACTGGGGTTATGATTGGGACGAGCCCAGGCTTGCTGAACAGTCTAAAATTAGGCCTCGATCTTAAGGGAGGCTTTGAAATTTTATATGAAGCGGAGCCTCTGGAAGCTGGACAAACTGTTACCCGTCAATCTCTGATTCAGACAGCACAAAGTCTGGAACGCAGAATTAATGCGCTGGGAACGACTGAACCTGAGATTACAACAGAAGGTACGAATCGGATTCGGGTAAGACTCGCAGGGGTCACGAATGAATCTGAAGTACGTGAGCTGCTCAAGAAACCGGCGGATCTGACTTTCCGCAGTGCGGCAGAGGGAGATGCACCTGGCACGTACAGCAAGATTGAGCTGCGCGGGAATGACTTTGTCGAGAATGCAGCTACCGTGTACAGCAACAACATTAACCAACCAGAGATTAGCATCAAGGTAAAGGATAAAGAAAAGTTTGCTGAAATTACACAGCGTTTAATCGGAAAACCATTGGCTATCTATCTGGATGAGGAGCTGCTGTCTGCTCCCGAAGTACGACAAGCATTGACGGATGGTAGCGCCTCGATTAGCGGTAACTATACGCGTGACGAAGCGAACCAATTGGCTGATACGATCAACCTGGGTGCTCTCCCGTTGAAATTGACGGAGAAATACTCTCAGAGTGTGGGTGCAACACTTGGTCAGATCTCATTGGAGCAGACGATTCGTGCAGGTCTGATCGGTTCTGTCATTATTCTGATCTTTATGGTTGCTATGTATCGTGTGCCAGGCTTAATTGCCAGCTTCTGTCTCATTGTGCACACATGGCTCGTACTGGCTATTTTCTATCTAGGGGATTTTGTATTGACTCTTCCAGGTATCGCAGCCTTCGTGCTGGGGATCGGGATGGCGGTCGATGCGAATATTATCACCTATGAACGTATCAAAGAAGAGATGCTCACAGGCAAATCCATTCGTTCTTCGATGATTGCTGGTGGTAAGCATTCCTTCCGGACCGTAATGGATGCTAACATTACGACCATGATCGCAGCTGGGGTCATGTTCTTCCTGGGTACAGGCTCAGTTAGAGGCTTTGCTCTCGTATTGATCGTGGACATTGTTGTGAGTATCCTGACGAATATCTACTTCTCCCGTTTCTTGCTGAATCTCCTGATTAAGGCGGATGCCATCAAGAAGCCGAAATACTTCGGAGTGAAGGAGAGTGACATTCGTGCGCTTTAATTGGAAATGGGATTATATTAAGCACAGCAAAATTTTTATTATAGCTTCTATTGTCATCACCTTGGCAGGGATTTTATTTGGTTCCATTTTTGGTCTGAACTACGGAGTAGATTTCCGCTCTGGTACCAATATGGATATCAATATGACCAAGCAGGTTAGTCAGGCTGAGATTCAATCGTTACTAGCTGAGCAGGGAATCGATGAAGAGATTGATTTCCGCCCCGGTAATGAGCGGGTCAGTATCCGATTTGCCAACAACTTGACAGATCAACAGGTGAATAAGATCCAGACAGCGTTCCATGAAAAGCTGGATCCAAGTGCAGCCTTTGAGGTCAACACAGTAGATGCCGAAATGGCTAAAGAGCTTGAGCGCAATGCGATGCTCGCTGTTCTGATCGCTTGTGTGGCAATCGCTATCTATGTATCTATCCGTTTCGAATGGCGCTTTGCCATTGCGGCCATTGTATCGCTGCTGCATGATGCTATTCTCGTCATTGCCGTGTTTTCCATCTTCCAGTTGGAGATTGGGCTTATCTTTATCACTGCGATACTGACGATCATCGGCTTCTCAATTAACGATACAATCGTGGTATTTGACCGGATTCGTGAGAATGCGCGCTTCACGAAGAAGAAATCTCCAGACTCTTTGAAGGAGATTGTAAATAACAGTATTGCCCAGACGATGACACGTACACTCGCAACTGTATTTACCGTATTTGTTGCTGCTGTGTGTCTGTTAATCTTCGGTGGAGCATCGATTCGCATGTTCTCACTGGCAATGACTATTGGTTTGCTCTTTGGTGCGTATTCTTCGATATTCATCGCTGCACCGCTCTGGCTGGCTCTGAAAGTCAGACAAAAGCCAGCTTCTACTGCTAGCAAGGCATAGATCGTTTCGGAGCAACTTGATTAGCACGTAATATTGATGTTTCTGTGGAGCCGCGTCCAGCTTTGGCGCGGCTTCATAATCTTACAAAGTAGTAGGACAAGGGTGCATACCATCTTATGGCGGCACCCATTTCTTCTTGTAGAGCAAAGTAAGTAGTGCCCGGAGCTTGGAATCAATCCGGGGTAAGCTACGGTCTGGATGGAAATGAGAGGAGATTTGTAGTGAACAGCAAACGGAGTCTGTCAGCTGAGAGAGTGTACTGGTCGTCCATGATCGGAAATTTGGGGCTGGCTCTTCTGAAGGGGATTGTAGGCTATTTTTCCAATAGCAAGGCTTTATTGGGAGATGCGCTGTATGCAGCATCCGATGCAGCGTCCGCTTTGTCGCAGCGTTTTTCTTTCCGCGAGAAGCAAGGTATGGGAGTCAGATCTCAATCACAAGAAGCAAGAGGGCCAGCGGTGTCGGTTGTTTTTGCCATTCTACTCATTATGAGTGCATTGCAGTTGGCTGTCAGTTCAGTGATGTCGATGGCCGGATCTGAGCCGACAGCACCTCGACTATACGTGCTTGTGGTCGCCTTTGCAGCTTTGGTGCTGAAGGAAAGTCTTTTTCAATACGAATACCGTCATATTAAAAAAATAGATAAGCAGCAGGCTCAAAAGAATGTCGGAGAGCATCGTTTCTCTCTGTATTGCTCTTTGACGGCTCTGCTTGGGATGATTGGTGCAATGGCTGGGAATGCCCTGAATTTCGGCTGGCTTCTGTATATGGACGCAGCAGCGGGGCTGCTGATCTCCTGTTTTGTGCTGCGCAAGGGCTATGGATTAATTGTACAATCCGTATATGGACCGAGAGTACGTGAGCTTGGCGCTCATGAGCTGCAGCAATATATGGAGACGATCCAGCGGGTTCACGGAATTGTAACAGTGGAGAGCCTTAAAGCGATGGCCCAAGCTAAGACGGTCAGCATCCATGTCATGATTAGCGTCGGGCCACGGATCACGGTTCAGGATGCACAGGAGATTGCAGACCGAGCTAAATTGTTGCTATTAAGTCGCTTTACTCAGGTTACGGATGTGACTATTCATTTCACCCCATATCATTCAAGCTATCCATACAAGTCTAATTATGAGCTGCCGGAGAGTCATACCCCATCCATTATCCAGTAGCGCTCCAGGGGAAGGAAGGTAAGGTGAACGGAAAGTGCTGCACGCTCAATATCAATGGAAATTACCCAATACGAACACGGATGAGGCGGGCCTGTTAGCTAAGGACTGCGGGATATCTCCCCTCTTGGCGGGCCTGCTCTTGAATAGAGGGATTCATACCTCTTCGGCAGCCCACAGGTTCTTATACGAAGCTGAGGACATCCAGCATGATCCTTTCCTGCTGTCAGGCTTGCAAGAAGCCGTGTCGCGTATTCGGCAAGCGTTGGAGCAGGGAGAACATATCTTGGTCTATGGAGATTACGATGCGGACGGGGTGTCCAGTACTTCCTTGATGATTCAATTGATGCGCAAGCTTGAGGCATCCTTTGATTTCTATATCCCACATCGCACCAATGAAGGCTATGGTCTGCATAATCATGTCCTGGATTGGGCCCAGCAACAGGGAGTTACGCTAGTTATTACGGTAGATACGGGGATTAGCGCGGTTGACCAGATTGCTTATGCTCGTACCTTGGGAATAGATGTCATCGTAACAGACCATCATGAGCCACCAGAGGTGCTGCCCGATGCCTATACGCTGGTGAATCCCAAAATTCCAACCTGTACATATCCCTTCAAGGGATTGGCGGGTGTCGGAGTGGCTCTTAAGCTCGCACAGGGACTTCTGGGAGAGGAAGTCCCTGAGGAATGGCTGCAAATTGCTGCGGTTGGCACCGTAGCTGATCTCATGCCCCTTCACGATGAGAACCGCTCGATTGTGCGAAGAGGAGTTGCTTCTATGCGTGTGGATACGCTTATAGGCATCAAGGCATTACTCGGGGTCGCCGGTGTGCAGCCGGACCAAGTGACCTCCACCAATATTGCATTCTCGTTGGCACCACGCATTAATGCGGCAGGCAGAATGGAGCACGCCGGCAAGGCTGTAGCTCTGATGACGGCAGATAGCCCTGACGAGGCAGATCGGATCGCTTATGAACTGGATTTGCTGAATAAGGAACGGCAGCAGCTGGTCAATCGGATCTATGATGAAGCTGTTGCTATGCTGGAAGAGAAGATACAGGACAAGGAGCTTCCCTCTGTCATCGTGCTGGCAGGAGAAGGCTGGAATCCGGGAGTCATCGGCATCGTAGCGTCCCGTATTCTGGATCGCTATTACAGGCCAACGATTATATTAGGCATTGATTCGGAGACGGGGATGTGCAAGGGTTCTGCCCGCTCCATTCCTGAATTCGACATCTACACTGCATTAACGACCTGTCGGGAATGGATGGACCATTTCGGTGGACATCATTCTGCCGCAGGAATGAGCCTTCACCGTGAGCAACTGCAGAAGTTCGATGAGCAGTTGAATGTATACGCCAGTCAAGAGCTACAGGCTGAACAGCTGGTTCAGTCTGTTGCAGCAGATGGGAATTGCCGGCTTGCAGAGCTGAATCTGGAGGCTGTGGAGCAATTGGAGCAATTACAGCCCTTTGGAATGGACAATCCTGCTCCTACATTCGTATTACCGCAGTTGAAGCTGCGGGAGGCACGGAAGATGGGGAAGGAAAAGAATCATTTGAAGCTCATTCTGGAGCAGGACGGTCGTACATTGGATGCGGTAGCTTTTGGCCGAGGCGAACTGGCTGACTATCTGGAGCCTGGCCAGGCGGTGGATGTATTAGGCGAGCTATCCATCAATGAATGGAATGGCAGAAGGACAGTTCAACTGATGCTGAAGGACTTAAGAGCGCATGGGTTTCAAATTTTTGATTTCCGTGGTCAATCGAACCCCTTGGCCGTGTTTGAACGATGCGTGCGCAATGTTCACCCTGGGCTGGAGAACAGCAGGTCCTATGCTATTACGATGCGCAGCAATTCCTCGGTGTACCAGCCCGATGCAATGAACAAAGATAGTATCTGGATATATGATCAGCAGGAGGGGGTACGGCCCTATGGGGACGGGGAGCGCAAGCTAACCGCTATAGCCCCTTCGGAGGTACGCTCGCTATTTCTGCTCGATCCTCCGGAAAGTGCAGAGCAAATGCGGAGATTGCGTACTGTCTTTTCCAATGTGGACAATATCTTCGTGCTGCATGCCACGCACTCCTTCCAAGGTCGCTTGCAGATTCCGAGTAGAGAGCAGTTCAAGCGCATCTATGTCCAGCTAAGGGCTTTGGGGCCAGGCCCCTTGGAGGAGCAGAAGATTCTGCCTACACTCAGTAGACAGACATCCTGCTCTGTAAGAATGCTGACAGGGATGCTTGATGTATTCCAAGAGCTAGGCTTTGTGATGAGAGCGGATGGCCAGCTCAGTATTGTTGCGAATCCCCCTAAGCAAGATTTGACGACATCCAGCAGATATCAGGAGCTGCACCAGGGGGCTGAAATGGAGCAAATGCTGCTGGATGCAGAGACGGGACAACTCACGAATTGGATGAAAGCTGTGCTCAAAGGAGCTTCTTAGAACGATTTTACAGTTTGAAGCTTGATTTTGAACACGTTCGCGGTACAATGTAAAAGCGGATGAATTGGCAGAGGTTGTGCCAGCTTAGCTGCTTAAGATTAGAATCATGAGATCATGATCAGGTAGGAGGACCTATATTGGATTACAAACAGTTCATTCGGGTAATTCCCGATTTCCCTCAGCCGGGGATCAGCTTCAAAGACATTACGACCTTGATGAGAGACGGAGGTATCTACCGTCAAGCCATCAATGATATGAAAAAGATGGTTGAGGAACTGAAGATTGATGTGATTGCCGGACCAGAGGCACGCGGCTTTGTAGTGGGAGCACCACTTGCATATGCTCTGGGTGTGGGATTTGTGCCGATTCGTAAGAGTGGCAAGCTGCCAGGTCAGACGATTGAAGCGGATTATGCTTTGGAGTATGGCAAGGATAAGCTCGCAATGCATAGCGATGCCATTGAGAAGGGGCAAAATGTGCTGATTGCAGATGACCTGCTCGCTACTGGTGGCACGATCGCGACCTCAATCAATCTTGTTCAACAGCTGGGTGGTAATGTTGTAGGAGCTGCATTTTTCATTGAACTGCTTGAACTGAATGGACGTGCCAAGCTTCCTGATGTAGAAGTGTTCACCTTGATGACTTACTAAGTCACCAGCATTTTTTGCTCTGCGAGCAGCCTGTTACTCCTTCAGCTTAGGAGAAGCATGGTCTGTGCAGGCGACAGGTAAGTAGCTGTGAGTATGTGAGACGCACCAGTGACTTTTCCCGGGAAATAAGGGGAATGATCAGTTGGTAAAATACGTCTTTCGTTGTACGGCACCGAAGATAGGATATGGAAGTATACACAGGCTTGAGACGTCTTCTTGCGGTTACTGAAGGAATCAGCGTTGCTGATAACCTTATATTCTATATGAAAAAGGCATCCCTCGAACCAGACTTGCTGGCTTGAAGGATGCCTTTTGGCATATATGAGCTAGGGTCAGGCATATGCTGCCACTGAATGAATGATGATAACATCAGTATGTCTGGATAGACGTACTATATCAATCTGGAGTCTTCTCTGTTAGCTTCTCATCCGGGCCATCGTTGGATAGTCCCGTGATCTCAATAAGCTTGAAGATCAGACTCAGTGCGATACCTACAATCGTAGCCAGTGCCATTCCTTTAAGCTCTACGGCTCCAAGCGTCAGTTTTACACCACTGATTCCCGTAATCAACACAATGGTTGTAAGGATGATGTTGCTCGCTTTGGAAAAATCAACTTTCTGCTCTACGAAGATGCGCAGGCCTGAGGCTGCAATGACACCGAATAGCAGGAGTGATACGCCGCCCATGACAGGAGAAGGAATATTCATGATCAGAGCCGAGAATGTACCGGAGAAGGACAGCAGGATTGCAATAATTGCTGCACCGCCGATAACCCAGACGGAGTAGACCTTCGTCAAAGCCATGACGCCGATGTTCTCACCATAAGTGGTATTCGGAGTCGAACCTACAAAGCCTGACATGATGGTGGATACACCATTACCTAGCAGGGAACGATGCAGACCAGGGTCCTTGGACAGATCTTTGCCGACGATGTTGCTTGTTACCAATAGATGCCCGATATGCTCTACGATGACTACCAGCGCTACCGGAAGGATGGTTAGAATAGCCGACATGTTCCATGTAGGTGTCGTTACCGTTGGCATAGCGAGGAAGGAAGAGTTAGCGATATTTGCGGTGTCTACCATTCCCATGTAATAGGCCAGTATATAGCCGACCACAATGCCAAGTAGAATGTGGATGATTTTGGCGAATCCGCGGAACAGAACAGCGCCGAGTGCAGTTACGCCAAGGGTAATCATGGACAGGATAATCGTCTTGGAATCAGGTGTCCATGGCTCTAACGGATTGGAGTTGATCAGTCCGGCCATGCCTGCTGCTACTGGCACGAGCTCCAGGCCGATCAGAGCGACGATGGCACCCATGACCGCAGGGGGAAATACAACATTCAGCCAGTTGGCCCCAGCGAGCTTGACGATCAGGGCGACGATGCAAAATACAACACCAGTCACGATAAAGGCACTTAGTGCCATGGAGTAGCCGTTCTCGGGATTCGCAGCCAGCACCAGGCCGACAGGGCCAATGAATGCAAAGCTAGAGCCGAGATAGGCAGGTATTTTACCACGACACAAGAATAGATACAGTAGGGTACCAATTCCGTTCATCAATAGAATCATACCTGGATCGACGCCGAAAATGGTTGGCACCAGCACCGTACTACCGAACATGGCAAAGAGATGCTGCAGACTCAGTAAGAATCCCGGCACCACGGGAAGCTTCTCATGCACTTGAATTTCACGTTGCAACTTGGGTTCACTCCTAACATTATTCGCTACATTGTTCGCTCTGTGAGCGACCAGTCATTCTTATATACATTAATGAGTTTCGTCAAATTTAGCAATAACATTCTTCCAATGCTTGCAGGCAGTTGACGTTAGAGCTTACAAGCGTCATAATTAGAGGAAATTACTTATGCGGAACCTGTGCGATCAAGAATTACGTCGGGTTCCATTTTGTATAGAAAGGACACGGAATAGAGCAGAATGGGCATTGAGCAATTACTTGAAAAGGCCGGAGCCTATATCAGACAACCTGATCTTCTTCGCATACGGGAAGCTTATGATTTTGCAGACCAGGCTCATCATGGCCAGACGCGGAAGTCCGGAGAACCTTATATTTTGCACCCGCTGGCGGTAGCAGATATTGTCGTAAACATGCAGATGGATACGATGTCTATTATTGCTGCTCTTTTGCATGATGTGGTTGAGGATACGACCGTCTCTCTGGATCAGATTCGCGAGCGCTTTGGCGATAATTGCGCTATGCTCGTCGATGGCTTGACTAAGCTTGAGCGTATTCAGTTCCGTTCCAAAGAAGAGCAGCAGAACGAGAATTACCGCAAAATGTTCATTGCGATGGCACAGGATATTCGTGTCATTGTCATTAAGCTTGCTGATCGACTGCACAATATGCGGACCCTCAAGTACCAGTCTGAGGAGAGTCAGCGCAGAATTGCTTATGAGACACTGGAGATTTTCTGTCCGATCGCGAATCGGCTCGGGATCTCGGCCATCAAGTGGGAGATGGAGGATATCGCCCTGCGATATCTGAATCCGCAGCAGTATTACCGAATTGCGAATTTGATGCACAAGAAGCGCGCAGAGCGTGAGCAATTCATTGATAATGTCATTGCGCGAATCAGTGAGAAGCTGGGTGAGATGGGCGTTCATGCGGACCTGTCTGGTCGTCCGAAGCATATTTATAGTGTCTTCAAGAAGATGACCACCAAGAACAAGCAATTCAACGAAATATATGATCTGCTGGCGATTCGTATTATTGTGGATAATATTAAGGATTGTTATGCCACGCTTGGCATTATTCATACCTTGTGGAAGCCGATGCCTGGGCGCTTCAAGGATTATATTGCTATGCCCAAAGCGAACATGTATCAATCATTGCATACCACGGTAGTAGGACCTAACGGAGAGCCTACCGAGGTGCAGATCCGCACATCGGATATGCATCGTACTGCAGAATTTGGTATTGCGGCACACTGGGCATATAAGGAAGGCAACAATGCGAACGGCAATCTGGAGGATAAGATTACATTCTTCCGAGAGATTCTGGAGCTGCAAAATGAAGCGAAGGATGCTTCCGAGTTCGTAGAGTCGCTCAAGATGGATTTCTTCTCTGATCTTGTATTCGTATTTACACCCAAAGGTGAGGTCATCGAGCTGCCAGCCGGATCTGTGCCGCTCGACTTCGCCTATCGTATCCATACAGAGGTCGGTAACCGAACAATTGGTTCCAAGGTGAACGGAAGAATTGTTCCGCTTGATTATCGGCTGAAGACCGGAGATATCGTGGAGATTATGACCTCCAAGCATTCTTATGGCCCTAGCCAGGACTGGCTGAAGATTGCCCAATCCTCTCATGCGCGCAGCAAGATCAAGCAATGGTTCAAGAAGGAAAAGCGCGAGGAGAACATGGAGAAGGGTCGCGAGAATCTGGAGCGCGAGCTGAAGCGCATGGGCATCGAGCCATCTGCCTGGATGAGTGATGACAAGCTTCAGGAAGTAGCGACAAAGTTCTCGTTCCATGACGTGGATGACATGCTATCAGCCATTGGCTTTGGAGGCATCACAGCCGCTCAGGTATGTACCCGTCTGACTGAGAAGCTCCGCAAGGAGCAGGAAGAGGCCAAGCTGCTGGAGCTGACTTCAGAGCTTAAGGAGATCAAGCCAGCGGCGGAGCGCAAGAATCGCCCGACGAATGGCGTGCGCGTGAAGGGCATAGACAATCTGCTGGTGCGTTTTGCACGCTGTTGCAATCCGGTACCAGGCGACGAGATTATCGGTTATGTCACACGTGGTAGAGGTGTCTCTGTCCACCGTACAGACTGTCCTAACATTCCAAGTGGTGAAGGTGAAGAGCAGGCTCGGGTCATTGAGGTCGAGTGGGAAGAGGAAGTAGAAGCGAATTACAGCGTTGATATCGAGATCACCGGACATGATCGCAACGGACTCATGAACGAGGTACTGCAGGCGATCTCGGAGAGCAAGACCGGCCTCGCGGCGGTAACCGGACGCTCAGACAAGAACAAGATGGCGATGATGCATATTACGATTCTGATCCGCAATACAGACCACCTGCATTCTGTGGTGGAACGGATCAAGCGGGTCAAGGATGTGTATACGGTGCATCGGATCATGCAATAGTTGAATTCAGGAGCATCCTGCAACGGCTGTGGTAGCTATGAGGAGCCGGCATGCAGTATGAATACTGAATTGAAGCAGGGATATCCCTTGATTATGTAGCAATTGCAGAATGGAGTAGCAATACTGATGAAAATTGTGATACAGCGTTGTAAACGGGCCTCTGTCACAGTAGATGAGCAGGTAGTAGGACAGATCGAGCAGGGACTGATGATTCTTGTTGGCGTGACCCACGAGGATACTGAGGCAGATGCTGTATATTTGGCGGACAAGGCAGCAGACCTTCGGATCTTCGAGGACGAGCAGGGTAAAATGAACCACAGCGTCCTTGACATCGGTGGTGCTGTGCTGTCAGTCTCCCAGTTCACTCTTTATGGGGATTGTCGCAAAGGCAGACGTCCGAACTTTATGGCTGCGGCCAGACCAGAGCCTGCTGAGCAGCTCTATGAGGCGTTCAATCGGCAGCTACGTAGTCGTGGACTAACCGTCGAGACGGGCCGCTTCGGAGCCATGATGGATGTCTCTCTCACGAACTGGGGACCAGTTACGCTGATTTTAGATAGCCAGGCATAGGTCTTGCAGGATAGTTGTTGAGGTACCTGTAGTAGCATTAGATAGCGTTCACACTGTCAGAAACGGAGAAAGCCTCCAGCTGACAGGCTGTGGACGCTTTTGCATATATAGATAAGTATCCTTCGAATGCAATGTAAGACTCTGAAGCTGTAATCATGTGTGGAGATCTATGATGAAATCACTTGGAGGGGAAGCAGATTGACGCTACAGCAGTTGAAGTATGTTATTGAGATTGCCACACGAGGCTCCATGAATGAAGCTGCCAAGCGGCTATTCGTGTCTCAGCCCAGTCTGTCGAATGCGATTCGTGAGTTGGAGCAGGAGCTGCGAATCACGATCTTTGAGCGCACCAATAAGGGCATCTCGCTGTCGAAAGAAGGCGTTGAGTTCCTTAGCTATGCTAGGCAGGTAGTGGAGCAGGCAGAGCTGCTAGAGGGCCGCTATCTTAACGCTAAGCCTTCACCACAGCACTTTGCTGTGTCCACTCAGCATTATGCCTTTGCCGTGAACGCCTTCGTCAAGCTGGTGCAGGAATACGGACAAGAGGAGTATGAGCTGGCCTTGCGGGAGACCAAGACCCATGAAATCATTCAGGACGTACGTACTCTGCGTAGCGAGATCGGCATACTGTATTTGAATGAATTCAATGAGAAGGTAATGAGGCGTCTGCTGAAGGATGCTAATCTGGAGTTCCACAGTCTGTTCATTGCGAAGCCGCATATTTTCATCAGTGTGAACAACCCGCTCGCTAAGCAGGATGTGGTCAGTATTCATCAGCTTGAGCCTTATCCCTACCTTTCGTTCGAGCAGGGCGAGTATAACTCCTTCCATTTCTCCGAGGAGATTCTTAGCACGCTGTCCCACCCCAAGAGTATTCGTGTGAATGATCGGGCAACATTGTTCAATCTTCTCATTGGTCTCAATGGCTATACCATATCTACGGGGGTGCTGAGTGCTGAGCTGAACGGACGGGATATTATTCCTGTACCGCTGGACTGCGAGGAGACGATGAATGTGGGCTGGATTAGCCATAAGAGTGCGGCACTATCCAAGCTTGCTACGGTATATGTCGAGGCGCTGCGTGAGGCAGCCTCCAATCCAATATAAAGTAACCAAGGGTGAAGTCTGAGTCTTATGCTACATGTTAAGATAAGAGAATCTATAAGTTCTTAGCGGATCTGAACAATTCGATGATCGTAGGGAAGAGCTTCAGCCAAAGAATCTGTTCTTAATAGAGCACAGACAAATAAGATAAAGCCGTACAGGGCAGCTCCTTATCGCATATAGCGTGAGGGGGTGCCCTGTTCCTGTTGCCCGAGGCGGAAATATGGAGATTTCTGCAAGAATTCACTTGTTATAAAACAGTCTTAAGAGGGTAATACAAGAAAGTGGTTACTATACCGGAGAGGAGAGCTGATCATGAGCAAAATCGCATTCTTATTAGCTGATCAATTCGAGGATTCCGAGATGCAAGTTCCATACGATGAAGTAAGGAAGGCCGGTCATGAAGCTATTATCATTGGCCTGAAACAGGGTGAGAGCTTAACTGGTAAGAACGGCAAAGCGACCTACACGACAGACAAGGCGATTAGCGAGGTGCAGGCGGCTGATTATGATGCCGTAGTCATCCCAGGTGGATCATCCCCAGAGAATCTGCGCCTGAATTCGGATATTCTGACATTCGTCACAGAAGCGAATGCGGAGAAGAAGCCTATTGCTGCTATCTGTCATGGTCCACAAATTTTGGCTAGTGCAGATCTTCTGAAGGGACGCACCATCACTGCATATCCTCCACTGAAGGACGATATGATCAATGCCGGAGCAGAGTTCAGAGATCATGAGGCTGTTGTGGACGAGAACTTCATCACGTCACGTACACCACAGGATGAGCCAGCCTTCGTACGTGAGATTCTTAGGGCACTGTAAGTATATCTAACAGTTTCGCAAGAGCTTCACAGCATACGGGAAGCAGTAAAGCAAACGTCAGACAAAATCCAGAAGGAGGGGTTTGACATGTCAAAGTTAATTCAGGCTTATTTCCGAACAGAGGATGAGGCAGAAGCCGCCAGGTATTCACTGCAGGCATACCAAACGAGTGACGTGGAGGTAGGGGCGCTGGAAAGTGCGCTAGGCAGGGATAAGAGGCTACTCATTCCGATTGTTCCTTATAACACTACCGGCTCCATGACTGGAGGGGCTGTGGGAGGCATCTCTGCACCAGGCTCCACAGGACCGGATTCTGTATCTGTTGTGAATACTAATGATTTCAAAGAAGCCAGAAGTCGTGATGATGATCGGGATGATGAGGTGTCATCCAATCCGGTGCTGCTCGATGCGGATGATGTGTATTCCTCAGAGCACAATGATGATCTGCGCTATGTGCTATCCGTCAAGGTCGCAGAGAGCGATTATGATCAAGTCGTAAGCAAGCTGCGGGCAGGTCATGCGTTCATTGAGAAATTTGATTAAGATGCAGTATAGACATAATACGCCGGGAGGACTGCGCATGTCGCCGTTTTCCCGGCTTTTCCGTGTATGCCCAGCATATAATGACAAAATCTCTATCTGTAATACAAATGTAATATTAGCATCACAGTCCGTTAACATATCGTGTCTATAATAAGAGCATGACCCCCTTTTAATATACCTTTTGGACCTGCGGACCGTTTCCGCAGGTCTTTTTTTTAGTCATATAATCATGTGGGGGGAATAATGAGTAAGAAGGGGTTCATGCTTTGAGCTTTATAATCAGACCTCCAGATTTGCCAGAATGTCCTCCATCTTCTTCAGCTTGCGATAGACGGCAGAGCGGTCAATTCCTAGCTGTCTGGCTGCTTCGGCACTATTGCCGCCACAGACCTGCAGCATCTGCTGAATGTATCGTCCCTCGGTTAACGCCGTATATTCCTTTAGCCCGTTCAGTCGACTGCGGTTGGCCTGGATGAAATGATCCAGTGTGAACCAGTCTGTGACCTGCTCGATGGGCTGCTGCTGGCATAGCCCCGTCTGATCTGTTACAATCAGTCGTTCGATATAATTGCGAAGCTCGCGTGCATTTCCGTGCCATGGCTCGGCTAGCATTGTTTGAAATTCATCGGCTGGCAATACATACTTTTTGTCATACACCTTATTGAAATGAGCAATAAAGCTGGAGATCAGTCCGACGAGATCCAGTCTGCGACTGCGCAGCGGCGGGATATGGATCGGGATAACATTGATTCGATAGTACAGGTCCTCGCGGAACAATCCTTTTTTCACCATATTCCACAAATCACGATTCGTAGCAAAGATCATCCGACATTGAATCGGGATAGCCTCGGTGCTCCCCACACGTCTGAACTCCCCACGCTCAAGCACATCAAGCAGCTTGGCCTGTATTTCCACTGGCAGCTCAGCGACCTCATCAAAGAACAGTACGCCGCCTCTGGCTACCTCAAACAAGCCCTGCTTCTCATCCATTAAGCCGGGCATCGCCCCCTGAACATATCCGAACAGCTCATATTCGAATAAGGCGGCTGGAATAGCGGCACTATTAATTGGAATGAATGGACCGTTCCACTTCGTGCTCTGGCGGTGAATATATTTGGCAATGACTGACTTGCCTGTCCCCGATTCACCCAGAATCAGTACCTTGCTATCGTAAGAGGCAATCTGGTCACACACCTGAATAATTTGCTTCATCGCCAGACTCTCCGCAACGACGCCATTATTCTTGAGTACAGAGGCGGCAGTGGCTGAGCGTTTGCTGTTCTCATGGGCAGGTGGTAGCGCAGTCCCAGCAAGGATGGAGGATCCTCCTCTATAGCCGCTGGAGCTGGTAACGATTAGCTGCACCTCACCTGTATTATCGAGAATGGGCACAGCTGTCGACTTGACCTTGAAGCCTTGTACGGTATTAATATATTGAGTCACCTTCTGCTTGGACTGAATCGCTTTCATCGTGATAGATTCACTGTAGTAGCCTGCTTTCACGAGGTCCTGCACATTGTAACGAAGCAGCTCATCAAGCGGGATACCAATCGTCAAGGCGGTGAATTCATTGGAGATCAGGATATTGCCTTTCGCGTCTGTGACGAACAGCGTGGCAGGAGACTGGTTGCTACCTCCGGGGGCTCGTTTATCTGTATGTCTGGTCATGATCGATCAACTCACTTTTGTATAATCGAAATAATAGCTGGTTATCTCCTTGATTATACCTTACTATATGGCCTCTGTAGAAATGAACAATAGAGCTATTAGAAAGGCCGGATCATCTCCTGCAAAGAGGGATACACCCGGCCTTTCATTGTCACATTGGAATGGTTACACGGATGCTACCTGCTCACCGGTAATCTGAGTCTGTCCAAGACGATTTAGCAGTTCTTGTGCTTCGTTGAACATGGTCGTAATCATTTGCTCGACCGTAGTTATCTCGTTACACAGGCCGCAAATTTGTCCAGCCATGACCGAACCGCGATCAGTGTCACCTTCGAAGACGGCTTTGCGCAGAGAGCCAAGGCTGATCTTCTCCAGCTCCTCACGGGTGGCATGCTCCTGCTCCAGCTTCAGATATTCAGCAATCATGCTGTTTTTAATGCTGCGTACAGGCCCGCCAAGGCTACGTCCGGTAACTGTAGTGCTGGTATCGTCAGCGTCGATGACAGCTTGCTTGAAGTTGTCATGTGTAGGACATTCGACGGTAGTAAGGAAGCGAGTCCCGACCTGGACACCTTGGGCACCCAGTGCAAAGGCAGCTGCAATGCCACGCCCATCGGCAACGCCACCTGCGGCAACGACAGGAATGGACACACTACTAACGACCTGTGGAACGAGTGCCATCGTAGTTGTCTCACCGACATGACCACCAGCTTCGGTACCTTCGGCAACGACAGCGTGCACGCCGAGAGCCTCCATTTTTTTCGCAATCTTGACAGAAGGAATAACGGCTATTACTTTAATGCCATGCTCCTTGAAGATCGGCATATACGGGGCTGGTGTACCCGCGCCAGTCGTCACGATCTTGACTTTCTCCTCGACGATAACCTCAATCAATTCGGGAATGTTATGCATCATTAGCATCAGATTCACGGCAAACGGCTTGCTGGTGGCTGCACGAACCTTGCGAATCTCTTCACGAAGCACCTCAGCGGACATCCCGCCAGAGCCAATAATGCCAAGTCCGCCAGCATTGGATACAGCACTTACGAGTGGTTCACGGGCAATTTGGGCCATAGCGCCTTGGAAAATAGGATATTTAATACCAAGCAGTTGTGTAATAGTCATGATTAGTTCCTCCAATAATCTTATTATAATATGTGATCCATCAATAGGATTCAGAGTCATACAGTCATACAGAGTCATACAAATTATAATTCACATTTCATAATTCATATTCCTGGCTCAAGCCCATATTTCTAGCTAAATAGCTTCTTAAAGCAGATCATGCTGCTTCGACAGTGGTAGGTGCAGGTCTATTGCTACTCTCCAAAGCTTTGTAGAGGAAGGTCAGCGCGAAGCCTACCAGGGCAATGACGAGCGCGATGTAAAAGGCGTTGGTGAACATGCCGTTATTCGCCGCTGCGACGGAATTGGCAATTCGCGGTCCGAAAAAGGCAGCACCCGAGTAGCCGATGAAGGTTACGCCATAATTGACACCGTAATATTTCATGCCGAACTTCTGTCCGACGATCGAAGGGAAGACACCCATCGTGCCGCCGAAGCATAGGCCAATGCCGATAATGGCGACGGCAAAGCCAGCGACAGAGCTGGACAATGCCAGCGTCAGCATCATGACAGCAATCACAAGGTAGATCATCATGAGACAGCGTAATTGGCCAATTCGGTCCGATACGGCTCCCCAAAAGATGCGTCCCAGGCAGTTACTAAGGGAGTAAAGACTTACGAACAGAGCGGCTACACCAGCGGACAGACCGAACATTGTCTGGCCAATGACCGAGGCATTGGAGGTAACCATCATACCGGATAAGGCACCAATCAGGAACAGGCAAGCAATGACGTAGAACAGTGGCTGCTTAAGCATTTGTCGCCAGTTCAGATTGACTGAGCCTGGACGTGCGCCTGCTGTCTGCGGTGGTGACCAGCCAGCAGGTGTGTACCCTGCCGGACAGGCTTTGGTGAATAGTCCGCCAGCCATAATGACGATCAGGAAGGCTGTGCCAAGCATCATCATAGTTGTCTGCACGCCAGAGCTAGTAATCAAGGCATTCGCCAGCGGAGCGATGATAATCGTACCGCCGCCATAACCTGCGGTTACAATCCCGGCGGCGAGGCCACGCTTATCCGGAAAGAGCTTCACGGTATTCCCGATGGTAGCTGAGTAGACGATCCCCTGCCCGAGGCCAGCGATCACCCCGTAGGTCACATAGAGCATCCAGGGGGCTGTGGCAAGACCTGACAAGATGAAGCCAAGTCCAAACATCGCGCCGCCGAGGAAGATCGCGGTTCTTGCCCCACCCCGGTCTACGAGCTTCCCGCCCAAAATCATCGGGATGGGTGAAATGGCACCATTAATCGTAAAGGCCATCATAATTTCAGGCATGCTTGCCGAGAACACTTTACTGAGTGGAAGTGCAAAAATACTGAAGGCATAAATAGAGCCGACGCAAATATTGATCAGGGTCGCGGCGATTAGAATGCGCCAGCGATTCAATTGTACATTTTCCATAGGATGTTGGTCCTTTCTGATGCAGGATCAGTGCGGGTGAAGAGAGGGCAATGCTCCCGCTATTAATTTCGCTATATCATGACTTTCATTCATTCGATCATTCATCTCTGTCAGTCCTTGTGATCAGTTGATACTTCTGACAAGTGCCTATATTCTCTTGGCCTGCGCTTATACAGTAGCCACAGCATCTAGTATCTCATGCTTCGCTTGCTCGCTACCCTTGGCTGTGATCACGTCACGCAGCTTGCCCCAATGCTCACAGAACATAGCGGCATCCATTTCCTTCAGCTTTGACGAGATGACAGGCATGAACTCCATCTGATCGAGAATTTGGGTCTGTAAATCAATGCCAGGGGCGATCTCTGTTAGTGTCATTTTTCCATCCTGCAGCTCAAATACCGCACGTTCTGTCACATAGACGACCCGCTGCTTGACCTTAGTGGCGTAGGAGCCGCTGAAGGTAATTTGTTGGACCTTCTTCAGGAATTTCTTGGCTTTACCCTCTTGCACGATCTGAAGCTTGCCGTCCTCAACAGCAATTTGCAGCCCTCCCGCGGTGAAGGTTCCAGCAAAGACGAGCTTTTTGGCCGATTGCGAAATGTTGATAAATCCGCCGCAGCCTGCTACACGGGTACCGAACTTGCTGACATTGACGTTCCCGGATTCGTCGGTCTGAGCCAGCCCCAGCACGGAGAGATCAATACCGCCGCCGTCGTAAAAGTCAAACTGGGACACATGATCCACGATGGCCTCGGAGTTGTAGGCATGCCCAAAATCCTTGATGCCTGCTGGGACACCGCCGACCGAGCCTGCCTCGGTTGTTAGAATTAATTGGTCACTGACGCCTTCCTCTGCGGCCACTGTAGCTACACAGACCGGAATGCCGACGCCAAGATTAAGCACTGTATTTGGTACCAGCTCGGCAGCCGAGCGACGTGAGATAATTTTACGCTCGTCGAGTGGGATCACTTCCATGGCATCCATCGGTACCTTCACATGCCCGGCGAAGGCAGGATTGTATTGCGTATTTTCGGTCTGGAAATGATTTTGCGGTTCGGAGATGATCAGATGATCGATCAGGATACCAGGCACTCTGACATCCTTTGGATGCAGTGTACCGTTCTTGGCTACGGTCTCTACCTGAGCAATCACGATACCGCCAGAATTGCGCACGGCTTGAGCAATCTGCAGAACCTCCATATGCAAGCCTTCCTTTTCCAGCGTCAAATTTCCATTTTCGTCAGCCACAGTACCACGGATCAATGCGACCTGAATTGGGAAGCTCTTATAGAACAGCCATTCTTCGCCTTCCAGCTCAATCAGCTTGACGATCTCCTCTGTCGTACAGGCTGACATTTTACCGCCTTCTACACGAGGATCGACAAAGGTCTCCATACCAACCTTGGTGATGACTCCTGGACGCTTGGCCGCAATTTCACGGAATAGCTGTGTAATTACGCCTTGTGGCAGATTGTAGGCTTCACATTTATTGTCCTCGATAAGCTTAGCCATAGCGGGGGATGCAATCGCGATGCCACCGATCCAGCGTTTGATCAGACCTTCATGGCCCAGATGACTCATTCCCTTGGTCCGGCGATCGCCAACCGCACTGGCATGAACGACTGTCAGGTTACGAGGATGACCAGATTCCAAGAATCGTTCTTCAATGGCGATGCCCATTTCCTCAGCCCAGCAGGAGAGACCGAAGCCGCTTGCGGCTATGGTGGCTCCATCCGGAATTAGTGCTGCTGCTTCACTCGCTGTAATGATTTTGGACATGAGTGTTCACTCCCTCGATGAGATAAGATGTTGAGATGAATTGAATGAATAAAATAGAAGTAACCTTGATTAAAAGTTGTATCTAAGTGCTGGCATACTGCTACGTAATAGGTAATCTGCTGCATGAGGCAAACTTTCTGGTCTCATGTGCAGGCTCATTGGCGTCATTACGGAATAAGTAGACAAATAAGAAAGTAGACTAATAGAAAAGTAGATTAAGTAAGTCTCGCATTATTTTGTGAAAACATTCACTTTCACTCCGGAATTACTTGTGATTACTTTCACTTGAATCATAGTGCGTGTTTTTTTTCTCGTCAACAGGGGCCTAATTGCTCCGGAAAGAGGTGAGAAAGTGTAGCAAAATTGCGAATAGAATGAAGGTGAAGAGGTCGAAAAGCACAGAATAGAGAAGGGGAATTCAGGATGGCAAGGAGGGAAGCATAATGGGGATGTATACTATAGAGCTTCAAAACGAGACTTAGAGGCATCAATGTCTTGGCCTAATAAGGGGAATTCAGTAGAGCTGAGTGAGAGTCTGGAGAAGCTCATATTTGATTTGCAAAAATGCTACACTTTCTTGGGCTTGTGAGATTCGACGATGGGTGGGGGCGCCATTAGACCTGGCGGATACGGGCCATATTCAGCTGAGTCAGGATGTATAAGCCGTACACATAACGTTACAGGTAACATGACACAATACATACGTGTACTCATAGCTAGATGAGAAGACTGCTTGGACCAATCACCGAGTGCTGCATGTGGCTCGAAAAGGCCAAAAAAAAATTTATGTTATGTGTGACGGGAGTTTTTTTCGCAATTTTGCTACGTTAGACTTTTTCGGGAATGGAATTACTTAACTGCTCGACTCTGGGGCCATTCAGCGATTACAGTCCGTCCCAAGGCTACGAACTACGTACCCGGCTTCTCTATAAGCATGATTTAGTCGGCCCTCAAACTATGTCACAAGCTATCTCCCTTGCAGGACACAGTAAGGAAAAGGTACGTTCTAGGAACTGCAATCACTGACTAATCGTTCTAGCATCTATGACATGGATCTAACATAAAAAAACTACCTTTATGTGTTGTGACTTTGCGGCTACTCTATCGCTACTCTATCGCTACTCTATCGCTACTCTATCGCTACTCTATCGCTACTCTGCCGCTACTGTACTGCTACTGTAGGAACACCTACATTCTAGTTTTTCGCACGGTAGCTTGCGCCTTTCTGGTCACCCAGACCAAAATAATGGCGGAAATTGTAGATGAGTGGCTGCCATTTCAAAGGATCAATCTTATGGTCAGCCTGCAGAATGTGTGGATGGGCGTGCACATGTACTACTTTGACTTCCACAATAGCCATGTACGGCGTATGTTCGGGAACACGGATATGGTGCACCTCAGCCTCCAATTGAAGGGGGCACTCCGCTACACGCATGGGTCCAACCTGAGCAGATGTTTGTGGTGTCCATCCTCCGGCGCTGAATTTGTCCTTCCTATATCGAAATCCGAGCTGCTGCTTGGCTTCGGGTACAGGATTCATTCCCGTATAAGATGCGATCTGTTCGACTTGCTCCCATGAGCCAGCCTCTGGCAAATTAATGACACATTGCGGCAGGCGCATAATATTCGCGTAGGCTTGTCCCTGGATACCCATACCGAGGACAATGCAGTCACCAAGCGCCCAGGAAGAGGACAAGGGAGACAGATTCGTAGATCCGTCTTCATTAGAGGTGCTCAGCAAAAGGATTGGCATGCCATAATACAATATGTTGGGCTGGATGCTAACGTGGGAATTCATTTGGCTCATCTCTCCTTATTAACAGCTATGTATCAAGATTACCTGTATTGTATCGCGCAGATATTTCATATATGATCGAAATATGAATGCATATCCGAATATAGCTGTCGTAGCCTCATTGATTGCTGATCCGAGCAGGGCGATATTTCTGGAGTCCCTATTGGACGGAAGGGCTCTTCCAGCAGGTGAATTAGCTTATATGGCGAGTGTCTCGCCCCAGACGGCCAGCAGCCATCTTGCCAAGCTGGTAGAGGGAGGCTTGCTTACGGTCGAGCCCCAAGGACGTCATCGCTATTACCGGATAGCGGGACCGGAAGTGGCACGACTTGTCGAAACGATGGCTAACTTGGCGCCACCTGTACAGATTCGATCTCTGAGGCAGTCTGAGCAGTTAAGACGACTAAGCGGTGCTCGTACCTGCTATCGTCATCTGGCGGGGCAACTAGGCATTGCCATCTGCGAAGCGTTGCTTGTAAAAGGAGTTCTGAAGGAGCCAGCAGCAGGGGAGGAGCGGAATTACGAGATTACAGCGGAGGGCTATACCTGGCTTAAGTCTTTCGGGATTGAATGGACAAATTCTTCCTCATCACGCCGGGCTATAGCACGCCAATGTCTCGATTGGAGCGAACGTCGCTACCATGTTGCAGGTGTGCTGGGAGAGAAGCTGCTGAACCGTCTGCTAGACCTAGGGTGGATTCGTACCCGTCCGGACAGTCGTGCTGTAGACATCACTTTGGAGGGCAGAGCGGGCCTTCAGGAGTCGTTTGGAATTACATGGGAAGCCAATTAGTCGGATCAATAGCGAATCAGGTCCATCAGAAAATTGAAACAGATAACATTTGAACTCGAATGAAAAAAGTGTGGAATCATGTAGAAATACGATTGAAATGTACCCAAGTAGATTGTTTTGTCTTGACTTTGACAATTTAGTTCATTAAAATCAAAAAATAATTACAATATGGATTTGATGACGGGACCAAGTAATCCGGCACCCACAAGTACAGAGAGGAGCTCCTTGGCTGGAAGAGCTCTCTTGATGAACGGACGAATGACTTCCCCGAGAACAAACAGCGAACAAGAGTATGGCAGTATCCTGCTGTGCGATTAGTAGCTGATTTGCGCTGTGCGGGCGTTACACGTGTTGAGCGATACGGACTGCGGATTTCTGAATCCGAGGTGCGTTATCGGAATGTGGGTGGTACCACGGGTGATCGTAAACGACAATCTCTCGTCCCTGTTTGTTACAGACAGGGCGAGGGATTTTTTTGTTGTATATGGCAAGCTGTTCATATTGAATTGCAGAGATAATGGAGGGAAACGAAATGGCCTTTCAAAAACCGACAGGGACGCAGGATCTGCTGCCCGGTACCGTCGAGAAATGGCAGTACGTAGAGGAGAAAGTGCGGGATATTAGCCGCCGCTTCAACTACCGTGAAATTCGTACACCGATCTTCGAGCAGACAGAGTTGTTCGTTCGTGGTGTAGGAGAGACCACCGATGTGGTCGAGAAGGAAATGTACACCTTCAAGGACAAGGGCGACCGCAGCATGACTCTTCGCCCGGAGGGAACCGCAGGCGTGGTCCGGTCTTTTGTCGAGAATAAGCTGTACGGCGAACCCGACGTAACCAAGCTGTACTATGTGGGACCTATGTTCCGCTATGAGCGACCTCAGGCGGGTCGGCAGCGCCAGTTCCACCAATTCGGGATTGAGGCGCTGGGAGCGACTGATCCTGCGATTGATGCTGAAGTGATTGCTATGGGCTACCAGCTCTGTGTGGAGCTGGGCCTGAAGGATGTCCGTGTCGAGGTGAACTCGGTCGGCAATGCGTCTAGCCGTGCGGCTTATCGCCAACGCCTGCTGGATTTCCTGCTTCCGATGAAGGATACCCTGTGCAAGGATTGTCAATCCCGCATCGAGCGTAACCCGCTCCGAGTGCTGGACTGCAAGGTGGATCAGGATAAATTCACGGATGCGCCTTCCATACTGGATAGTCTGGATGAGGAATGCAGCACACATTTTGCCAAGGTTCAATCGTATCTCAATGATATGAATGTGGAGTTTACCTTGAATTCCCGCCTTGTACGAGGACTAGATTACTACACGATGACTGCCTTCGAATTCAAGGCGCAGGGCATCGGCGCCATTGATACGATCGGCGGGGGGGGACGCTACAACGGGCTTGTCGGAGACCTCGGAGGACCAGATCAGCCAGGTATCGGCTTCGGCATGGGGCTGGAGCGGATTCAACTGATTCTGGAGCATCAGGGAATTGCAGCAGATACGTCTAAGCCACTCGATGTGTACCTGATTCCACTTGGGGAAGCCGCCGAACGCGAGGTCACCAAGCAACTGTTCCTGTTGCGTCAAGCCGGGATTGCTGCCGAGCGCGATTATCTGAATCGTAAAATGAAGGCTCAGATGAAAGCTGCAGACCGACTGCACACACGTTATACAGCTATTTTGGGTGATGACGAGCTGGAGCGCGGCGAGATTGCCCTGAAAGCAATGGCTACAGGAGAGCAACGCACCGTTCGTCTGGATGAGCTTAAGGATGCACTGATATAGGCTGATTATATAAGTTGAACTTAAACATGTAAGCTTACGTTCAATTTAAATAGAAAATATACATTTTAAAGGAGAATGATCATGAATAGGAGTCATCAATGCGGCACCCTGACAACAGCGCATATTGGAGAGACAGTAACCCTGAACGGCTGGGTACAGACCCGTCGTGACCTGGGTGGCGTGTTGTTCATCGATCTCCGCGACCGCAGCGGAATCGTTCAAGTTGTATTTAATCCCGCATTTTCTGGTGATGCTCTGGGCATTGCTGACCGTGTGCGTAGTGAATACGTCATTGCTGTCAAAGGTACAGTGGTGAAGCGTGACGCAGAGACGATTAACCCGAACCTGGCGACAGGGGAGATTGAAGTACAGATTACCGAGATCGAAGTATTGAATGCAGCCAAGACTCCTCCGTTCTTCATCGAAGATGGAGTAGAGGTGGATGAGTCCCTGCGTCTCAAATACCGCTATCTGGATCTGCGTCGTCCAGAAATGTATAACACACTCAAGCTGCGTTCCAAGGCTGCGAAGATCTTCCGCGACTTCCTGGATGGAGAAGACTTCATTGAGGTAGAGACACCAATCCTGACGAAGAGCTCGCCAGAGGGTGCGCGTGACTATCTGGTACCAAGCCGTGTGCATGAGGGTGAATTCTTCGCTCTGCCACAATCGCCGCAAATCTACAAGCAGCTGCTGATGGTAGGTGGCCTTGAGCGTTACTATCAAATTGCTCGCTGCTTCCGTGACGAAGACCTTCGTGCAGATCGTCAGCCAGAATTTACTCAAGTCGATATTGAGACATCCTTCCTTCAGCAGGATGACCTCATGGGCATGATGGAACAATTGATGGCCAGATTGCTCCGCGAGACGGTCGGTGTAGAATTGGAGCTGCCATTCCAACGCATTACTTATGCTGATGCCATGGGTAAATACGGCTCAGATAAGCCGGATCTGCGCTTTGGTATGGAGTTGATCGAGATGAACGATATTGTAGCGACTAGCGGTGTGAAGGTGTTCGCTTCGGTCATTGAGAAGGGTGGAGAAGTGAAGGTCCTGAATGCGAAGGGCTGCGGAACATGGACACGTAAAGAGATTGACGATCTTGGACCATATGCTGCACGCTATGGTGCGAAGGGTCTGGCGTGGATTCAAGTCAAGGACGGCGAATTCAAGGGGCCAATCGTGAAGTTCTTTACGCCGGAAGAGATCGAAGCTGTCAAAGAGCGCACGGGAGCCGAAGAAGGCGACTTGCTGCTGTTCTCGGCAGACACGAAGAAGGTCGTAGCGGATGTACTCGGTGCCTTGCGTCTGAAGATTGGGCGCCAACTGGGGCTGATCGATGACAGCAAATTCAAGTTCGTGTGGGTGGTAGACTTCCCGCTGCTCGGTTATGATGAGGATCAAAAACGTTATGTAGCGGAGCATCATCCGTTCACTCGTCCAAAGGATGAGGATCTGGCGCTGTTCGATACTGACCCGGGACAAATTCGTGCCCAAGCCTATGACATCGTCCTGAACGGCTACGAAGTTGGTGGCGGCTCCATGCGGATCTATAAGCGTGATGTGCAGGAGAAAATGTTCAACGCAATCGGCCTGTCTCCAGAGGAAGCCAACGATAAATTCGGCTATCTGCTCGATGCCTTCGATTACGGAACGCCTCCTCACGGTGGTATCGCCTTTGGTTTCGACCGTCTGGTGATGCTGCTTACGGGTCGCACGAATCTGAGAGAGACAATTGCCTTCCCGAAAACAGCGAGTGCTACCGATCTGCTCATGAACGCACCGTCTGGGGTGGATCAGTCGCAGCTGGAGCAGCTGCATATTCGTCTCGCACCGAAGCCGGCTGCAAGCAAGGCTTAATATCACAGCATGACAAAGGAGGTCATCGACGGGTATGCTGAATCAGTTCTCCCGTACTGAGCTGGCTATTGGCTCCGAAGGACTTGAGAAGTTAAAAAATAGCACAGTCGCTGTGCTTGGCATAGGCGGTGTAGGATCGATTGCGGTAGAGGCTCTAGCTCGCAGCGGAGTTGGCCGGATCATCCTGATCGACAAGGATGTCGTGGATATCACCAACATTAACCGTCAGATCCACGCGCTTACCAGCACGATTGGACAGAAGAAGGCCGATCTGATGGTAGATCGTGTGAAGCTGATTAATCCTGAATGCGAAGCGATAGCTCTTAACATGTTCTATACAGAAGAGACCTATGAGGAGCTGTTCAAATTCGAGTTGGATTATGTCATTGATGCTTCCGACACGATCTCTTACAAGATCCATCTGATCAAGCAGTGTCTGGAGCGCAAGGTTCCCATCATTTCAAGCATGGGCGCAGCGAACCGGATGGACCCGACCAAGTTCCAGGTAGCGGATATTTCCAAAACTTCGATGGACCCGATGGCTCGTGTCATTCGAACGAAGCTGCGCAAGGAAGGCATCAAGAAAGGCGTTAAGGTGGTCTTTTCCACGGAGGAGCCGATCAAGCCGCGTGAGGATATCACGAAGAAGATCGTGCCGGAAAATGCTCCAGCAATCCGTAAAGCCAAACAGCCTCCTGCAAGCAATGCATTCGTACCGCCTGTTGCTGGCTTGATCATGGTCAGTGTCGCGGTGAAGGAACTGCTTGCATAGAGCTTCCTTATAACTTGTAGCTTAAACTAGGGGCCGTTGCCTTCCTTATGGTTAAGCGTGCAAGGCTAGCATGCAAGACTCCATTTGCATACTCAACATTAATGCCCGGTTGCACCTGTGCACTGGCTGGTCCGTAGATAGCATCTTCATTGCTGTCTGCGGGCTTTTTTTATGTAACCATCTAAGGCTCCGTCTCTAAGGTTACATCTCTAAAGCTCTGTCTCTATAGCTCGATCTCTATAGTTTCATCCCTACGTACGTATTCCTTCTCCTTGAACTATGCCCGTCTTCTTTTCCTGTATGCTGTGCAAGAGCTTTGTTATGTCTAACCTCCGCATGTCCAAGCCTTATATTCTTGTGAAACCGACAGTTTAGTGCAAATTGTGATTTCTAAAAACTTGTGATTGTAATCACAATCGACCTTATCACCGTATGTTAAGTTGTTAGTGAGAAATGTTCTCAACGAATGCAAGCCATCAAGCAATTAATTCAAGTCACAAAAGACAGTCAAAGTTAAACCCAATATCGACTGCCGTAATACGGTAGCTAGCCAGGAGTGATGAGATGGGTCGTACGTTAAGCATGAATGAGCCAATATTGCACCTTGTGGAGCGTTATCCTGAAGTGAAGGACATCATGATCGAACTGGGCTTTCGTGATATCGCCATTCCAGGCATGCTGCAGACGGCAGGTCGTTACATGACCTTGAACAAAGGTATGAAGCTGAAAAAGATGGATGTAGATACGGTTCGGCAAGCCTTTGCCATGCAGGGCTTTGCACTTGAAGAATAGAGGGGCGAGCGAAGATGAGTGAATTGATTAATAATCGTGAAATGATGGGAAAAGAACGGTCGGAGCGTCAGGAGCTGCTGAAGGAGATTATCAAGGAACTGCATGCTGGTAAAAGTGTCGACGAGGTCAAGGCTCGCTTCGAAGAGGCGGTCGGTGATGTGACGGTGGCGGAGATTTCCGAATTGGAGCACGCCTTGATGACGGAGGAGGGCATTCCTGTATCCGAGGTGCAACGCCTTTGCTCTGTGCATACAGCCATCTTCAAGGGATCGATCCAGGACATTCACCGGTCTGAGAAGCCTGAAGAGCAGCCAGGTCACCCGGTACACACCTTCAAGCTGGAAAATCGCGAAATTGAGAAGCTGGTCAATTTCCAGATTGATCTACACAAGGACAAGTTCGCCAGACAGGATAGTGACGAGATCAGATACAAGCTGCTGGAGGATCTCAATCTGCTGCTGGACATCGACAAGCACTATAGCCGTAAGGAGAATCTGCTCTTCCCTTACCTGGAGCGCTACGGAATTTTTGGGCCAACAAAGGTGATGTGGGGAATTGATGACGGCATTCGGGCGATGATCAAGGGCGCCAAAGCGATGCTGACTAACTATACGGGCAATCAACAAGAGGTAGTGGACACGCTGGAGCAAGCGATCCGCGAGGTCAACGAGATGATTTTCAAGGAAGAGAACATCTTGCTCCCGATGGCTCTAGGTAAGCTGACTGAGGATGAATGGGTCAAGATTGCGCATGAAAGCCCGGAAATTGGCTTTTGCCTAACAGCCCCAGAGCAGGAATGGATTCCTCATAGAGCAGCGGAGCCAGAAGGAGCCCAAGCAGACTTTCACGGTGCGCAGACGGCTACAGGGCAAGATGGCACAGCGCAGACTGAAGGTGCGACTCCACAGGGCTTCATCCGCTTTGAGACGGGAATTCTATCCATGCAGCAGCTGGAGCTGATCATGAATCACTTGCCAGTGGATCTAACCTTTATTGATGAGAATGATGTTGTTCGCTACTTCTCTCATGGTAAAGAACGGATCTTCGCCCGTACAAAAGCCGTAATTGGCCGTACAGTGCAAAATTGTCATCCACCACAAAGCGTACATGTCGTAGAGAAGCTGCTGGAGGACTTCAAAGCCGGGAAGAAGGATGCTGAGGATTTCTGGATTACAATGAAGGACAAATTCATCCTGATTCGCTACTTCGCTGTCCGTGATGCAGATGGTCGTTATCTGGGGACATTGGAATTTACGCAGAATGTTGCGCCCATTCGTGCCTTGGAAGGACAGAAACGAATTTTGTCCGAATAGTATTGTCTAAATAATATTGTCTAAATCGTATTGTCTGAATAGTGTGGTAATGGACAGGACATAACTGGACTAATAACAGGATACCATCCAAGCTAGCCGCATCAGAAACGAACTAAATAAGAATTAAGTCCAGAATAACGGAACTCTGCTCAAATGGTAGAGGTCCGTTGTTTTGTGATTTTGGAATGATTGGATTCAGTCGGAGGTCGGGCGTGGAGCAGTCTTTGGAGGGGGAATGAAAAGGGATCTGAAACTATTGTGAAAGCCTTGTGAAAGGTGCGAAAGGAGTGTATGATGGGTAATGTTTGCTTTTTATCATGACATCTTATGTTAACGATTTGGAGGCTGCACGTTTATGAACCGAGGGATGTTTTCCCGTACGCTTGGCTTCACACCCGAGCACCAATGGAAGAAGGAAATTACGGCGGGGCTGCTGTCTTACTTCTCCGTAGTCTATATTATTTTGGTCAATGCAACGATTCTGTCTGATGCTGGCATGCCCTTGCAGGGTGCTATGCTGGCGACACTGCTTACTTCGGTGGCAGGCTGTCTGCTGATGGCCTTTGGTGGTAAATCTCCGATTATTGTGGTGCCCGGGATGGGGATCAATGCGTTCTTCACCTATACACTTGTTCACTCCATGAAGCTGAGCTGGCAGGAAGCGCTGACGGTCGTATCCATCACGGGTGTGCTGTTCGCGATCGTGGCGTTCACTTCCCTATATCGCAAGATTAGCGAGGCGATTCCTCATAATCTCCAGCACGGCATTACCGTTGGGATCGGGCTGTTCCTGACCTTCATTGGTCTGCAAAAGAGCGGGATCGTGATTGCTCATCAGACGACCTTTGTTGCTATTGGACATTTTAGTGATCCTGGGGTTATTACCGCTTGTGTGACGTTGATTCTGGCCTTGATTTTGTTTATTCGAAATGTGCAAGGCGGGCTGTTGATCAGCATGCTGGTAGGTACGGGGCTGGCATATTTGCTGGGGGCGGTGCACCCACAGGCTGCTGTGAAGAGTGAGGAGACTGTGCGGCAATATGGTGAGCTCTTCGCGCACTTTACAGCTTCAGGCTTCGTTACGATCGCGTTCTGGATCGCCGTCTTCCTACTACTGCTCATTGTGGTCTTTGAGAACATTGGCCTTGTTGCGGGTCAGACCGCGATGATTGGCAAGCCGGAGGCATTCAAAGGCAGTCTGCGTGCGCTGGCCATCAGTAATATTTTTGCTGGACTGTTCGGTACAAGCCCTACCGTGGCCGCGGCGGAATCCACTGCCGGGATTGCGGCAGGAGGTCGAACAGGTGTTACGCCACTCGTGACAGCGATCATGTTTGGTCTGACCTTCTTCTTCATTCCGCTGCTGACATACATTCCAGATAGTGCTATTGCTCCTGTGCTGATTATTATCGGTGGCTTGATGGTGCAGAATGTGAAGGAAATGAACTTTGCGGATTTTGCAGACGCATTTCCAGCTTTCCTGATCATGGTCATGATTCCGTTCACCTACAGCATTGTGGATGGAATGGCATTTGGCTTCATCGCATACCCCTTGGCGAAGCTTGCAGCGGGAAAAGGTAAAGAAGTGCCACTCGTGCTGTATGTCATTGCTATCCTGTTCCTTGCCAATTTCGTCCTGCATGCAGTAGTCTGAACGCAACCGGATCTTTTAGAAGTCTCTGAACCTTAGTCATATGGGTTCAGAGGCTTTTTTGTATTCTCAGGTAGTCAGTGGTTTTTGTTTATCACAACTCATTAATAATATATTTAGACACAATTCGATATAAGCTGTACTAGTGATCAAGAAAGATTAAAAAAGAATTGATATTTATATGCTTTTGCTTTAAATTGAATAAAAACATACCGATTGAATGTTTTTTTGGGAGGGATAATTTGAGGAAGAAGTATACAGCAAAGGAAGTCAGAAACTTAATACTAGACACTGCTTCTGTTTTATTTATTGAGAAAGGGTATGAGCAGACTTCAATCAGTGAAATTGTTGCCGGATTGGATGGACTTACTCGCGGTGCGATTTACCATCATTTTGAATCCAAATATCAGATTATTGTAGGAATCGCAAAAAGGTTTATACCGGATCAGGATTTATTAGATTCTATTGATGAACGAGAGGATTTAAGTGGTCTAGAAAAAATTCAAAATATTTTACTTGAAGCGATGTTTAATGAGGATATTACTCAATCCACAGCAGCTTCATTAGCCTTACTAAACGATCCCACTTTCAGCTCGATTTATAACACACAAATATGCGAAATTCTGGCTCCCAAAATAGTAAACTACATTCATGCAGGTAATGAGGATGGCTCTATTAAGGTAGCATATCCAGAACAAATGGCTGAAATCATTATTTTATTAACAAGTACCTGGTTCATCCAAGCATTATTCCCAAATACAATGGAGACGTTTTTTGAAAAATTAAAAGCTGCTCAGTATGTGTTAAAGGAAAGTGGAGTAAACGTTATAAGTGATGAAGTCTTCTCAACGATTGTCAAAGAACTAACAGGTGCTACTACAAAAAGGAGCAAGTAATGAAAAAAACATTGAAAATTACGGGGATTATTTTACTATCCATACTAATCATTATTGTCTTGTTTTTTGCAGGAGTGTTTATTAACAATAAAATTCAACTAAGTCGTGAAGAAAAGAAGATAGCTTCTTACGGCGAAACTGTTGCTATAGATGGAGAAAACATGAACTTCCAGATCTCCGGGACAGGTGAAAAGACAATCGTTTTATTACCGGGCTATATGACAGCTGCACCGATCATTGATTTCAAGCAACTGATTAGTGAGTTAGAAAAAAACTATCGAGTTATTGCGATAGAACCCTTTGGATATGGTCTAAGTGATGATACGGATAAGGAAAGATCTGTTGAAAATATAACCGACGAAATACATGAGGTGTTGGTTAAGCAGGGAATCAAAAAGTATACGATTATGGGCCATTCAATTACGGGGGTCTACTCTCTTGAGTATATTAAAAAATATCCTAATGAGGTTGAAGCCTTTATAGGAATTGATAGCAGCCTTCCTTCACAAGGGGGAGCCGATGATAATATAGCGGGGGCCATTGAGCTTTTAAGTAAATCGGGACTGTATCGTGTACTCTCAAATATGAACACCGACATGCTGAACATTCCAGATGTGGGAGATAAATTAGCCGAGCAATATAAATATTTGTCTCTAAAAAATATAGGATCAAAAGCAACAATGAATGAAGGCAAATCCATGCTGGAGAATTTTAATAAAACGGCTGAGATACAGTACCCTAAAAGTCTGCCCGTTATGTATTTCTTGGCAACAGAAAGCATGGATTCTAATGATAACTGGTTGAGGATTCATCAAGACATGGTTAAGAATAGTGACAAGTCAGCTATTCAAATCATAGAGGGAGGACACTATTTACATCATACTAAATCAAAGGAATTAGCTGAGCTTACGGCATCTTTTTTAGAATGATAATGTATTAAAACCACTGGACAGTCAAAAGCTCTTGCCGAAAAAATGATGTGGCACCAAAAGGAATGATCGGCTGTTCTTATGGGGAACTGCAGGGTTCGGGAAAGCGGGTTCATGTTGGGCTTCTTATAGCTTTCGTTGGAGGAATGTGGTATATTGGTAATCCTTTTGTGTTGTCAGCGATTGACCATAAGAGAATATTCTTAGGAGGTAACTGAAACATGTCACAAAGCTTTCAAAGTGCCTATCAAGAAGAAGTTGATCGACTGAAGCGGACCATGGAGACAGTGGACCAGCAGCTGGAACGACTGCGAGGAATACCGATCTATACAGGTCATGACTTCACGGAGCAGGTTCTTGAGGCCCAGCGTGAAGAACGACGAGTTGCCTTGGCGAAAAGCTCTAAGGAGCCTTATTTCGGGCGGCTGGATTTTGAAGAATCGGGAACGGATAACCGAAAGCCGCTCTACATCGGTAAGGTCGGTGTGGATCGGGAAGAGGTAGGGGATCATCCGTTGGTCATTGACTGGCGTGCGCCCGTAGCCAGCCTGTTCTACTCCTTCACTGGGGGTGAGGGCCCAGCCACCTATGAAGCTCCGGAGGGTCTGATTGAAGGGTTGGTATACCTGAAGCGGAACGTGGTTATTCGCCAGCGAATGCTGGAGAGGATTGCGGATACCTTCAACCGGGATAGTGACCAACCAGCGGTGTCCGATGAATTTCTCGTATACCGACTCGGGGAGAATAAGGACAACAAGCTACGTGATATCGTCTCCACGATCCAGGCCGAGCAGGACCAGATTATTCGGGCGCAGCGGGATACAGCCTTGATTATTCAGGGTGTAGCAGGCTCGGGTAAGACGACTGTGGCCTTGCATCGGCTTGCTTTCCTGCTGTATCAGTACAAGGAGCAGGTTGCGGCTGAGCGTATGATCATTTTTGCCCCCAACCATATGTTTTTGGACTATATTTCGGATGTGCTGCCTGAGCTGGGTGTTGGAGATATTCAGCAGAGCACATTCACGGATTGGGCTGTCCAGCTACTTGAGATTGAGCTTCCGATTGCAAATGCAAGTGAGACGTTGAATCTCTGGTTCGAGGACCCGAATAACCGTCCGAAGCTTAGTGATGAGGTGCCGGGACGCTACAAGGGCTCGATCCGATTCATGACTTTGCTGAAGGAATGGCTATCCGGACTGGAGAGTGACGCTGTACCAGAGGCAGACTTCATACCGTGGGATGGGGCTGTGCTGACCAGATCCGAGATTGAGCGCTGGTTCAGCGAGGAATATAGACATTATCCTCTTGCGAAGCGCAAGGAGCGCGTCATGGCACGGATTCATCGCTGGATTGAGATGGAGCTGAAGCAGCTGAAATCGGAAGCCCTGCGCAAGGAATGTAAGAAGAAGGCAGCCACGCGCGAGAAGGCCTATGCCAAGAAATGGCCACAATATGAGCCGCTAACGATGTACAAGCAGCTATTTAAGACTGTCAAGGGAGGGAGTGTCCCTGACGAGATCCATGCTCAGCTTCCACGCTCGATCGTGAAGCAGACGGCTACGGATTTGAAGCAGAATATCATCCGTGAGGAGGATCTGCCTGCGTTGGTGTACATCCATGCGTTAATCCATGATATTGATGGTGGACAGCGGTTCGACCATATCGTCATTGATGAAGCACAGGATTTCTCTCCATTTCATGTAGCCTTGTTGGATTTGTTCGTCAAAGGGCACTCCTTCACGATCCTGGGAGACCTGTCCCAAGGCATTCATGAGTATCGCGGGGTCCACACCTGGGATGAGATGAGCAGTCTCTTTCCTGCTGAGCATCATGCTTATTATGCACTGACACGCAGTTATCGTTCGACTATGGAGATCATAGATTATGCCAACATTATTCTGGAGCGCGGCGTGAAGAGCGGTATTACTGCGATCCCGGTGTTTCGTAGTGGTGATCCGGTCCGGGTCATTGCTCACCCGACGCAGAAGCGCAGTATGGATCTGGAACGTGCGTTGCGACATTTGACCGGGAAGGATTACCGCACCGTTGCCATTCTGACACGTACATTAAGCGAGGCCGTTGAATTGCATGCGGAGCTTGCCAAGCAAGGCTGGGAGCTGAATCTGATTGACGGCAGCAAAAAGCAGTACACAGGCGGTCACTCTGTCCTTCCTGTCTATCTCTCTAAGGGGCTGGAATTCGACGCGGTCGTTGTTGCGGATGCAGATACAGAGCATTATCTGAGCAATGCCGGAGATGCGAAGCTACTGTATGTAGGCTGTACGCGGGCATTGCATGAGCTCTGGCTGCTCCATAGCGGAGCTCTGCCAGATTATGCCCAAGCTGTTGATCTGACAGATAGCGAGAACATGGTTCTGGAGGGCTGGCCTGAAGACTAGTTGAGCACGTGGGGATGACTAGGCTCGGTTGATATCCGTAAGATAGAACAATATATTGGTGACTGGAGCCGGCTCCGTTGTCACAATGGCAAAGACAGGCTGCAATCTCCGTAGTGAGCGCCTGTCTTTGCCATATCCAGATAAATTACTTATAATAGCGTCAAATCATAGCATCAGAAAAAGAATAGATTGAAAAATAGAAAAGCAAAGAAGAAGCAAAGAAGAAGCAGGGAAGAAGCAAAAAAAGGAGTAAATACAAGGCGGTTATTTTAAGCAAAGGTGAATATAAAAATGAGCAAACCAACCATTTACGATGTAGCCAGAGAAGCAGGCGTCTCGATTGCTACCGTCTCCAAAGTGCTGAATCATAACGGTCGTATCAGTGACAAGACACGGCAGAAGGTGACGCGCATCATGGAGCAATTGAACTATCAGCCGAGTATGGTGGCTTCCGCGCTTACGAGCCAGCGAACAGGCACAATTGGCCTGATGATTCCGGACATTGCCAATCCCTTCTTCGCAGAAGCAGCCCGTCATTTCGAGGATCATGCCCAGCAAGCGGGAAATGATCTGGTGATCTGTAGCACCGATCGTGATGATACGAAGGCGGAGCGATATATCTCGTCTCTGCTGCGTAAGCGTGTAGACGGGTTGATCATCGCCTCGCACACAGGTCCGCCGGAGCGGGTAGCCCGTCTGCTGACCGACCGAATTCCGACGGTACTGTTCTCTGCGGATATTCGTTCGCTAGCCTGTAACAGCGTCACCATTGATGATTATCAGGGGGGCTATGAGGCCACGAAATATCTGTTGTCACTTGGGCACCGCCGGCTAGGGATTATTTCGGACAGTCTGTCTGGTAGCCGTTTGCGGGAGCAAGGCTTCATAGAGGCATTAACCGAAGCGGGACTGCAGCCGGATGAGTCTGAATGCATGATCCAGACCTCTGCCACGCTGGAGAATGGTCGGATTGCGGCACGCACGATGTTATCCATCCCTACAGATAGACGGCCAACTGCCATATTTGCCTGCAACGATCTGTTGGCCATCGGCGTACTGCAGGAGGCCAGCTACGTTGGGCTGGATGTTCCCCGGGACTTGTCTGTCGTCGGCTTCGATAATACATTGCTGGCAGATATTTGCCATCCCTCTCTCACCAGTATCGCTCAACCCCTGCGCGATATGACCAGACAATCCATGCAGCAGCTAATGGACTGCATCGCTGATCCCGATGCTGCTAAGGATAAGGTGCTGATCCAGCCAGAACTCGTTATCCGTCAATCCACAGGTCCCGCTCCCGATTAATATGACTGTTCTCCGGGAGAAAGGGACCTTTTTCCTCATGCGCTACTACGCACTATTTTTCACTTGCAGGATTCCGAAAAATGTAATTGATAAGCGCTTACATCTCTACTATAATAGGCTTTACAGTTAGGTTAAGCGCTTAACCTAAAGTGTTAACCAAATCTTTAGCAAGAGCATGACCCTGACCCTGACCCTGACCTTGATCCTGAGCCTGACTCCAAAATTCAAGCTATTAGCAAGGTAGTTAACCAAGATATTGTGCAAGAAATTTACTTGGGAGAAATATATTATGAGTCTGGTCTACTTTCGCATGTCACGTGATTCTTTAAGTAGCTAGTTGATTCTACCTTCAAGGAGGAAGCACTATGAATGGAGAGGCATTACTTCACAATGGGCAGCCTGCATTTGATCCGGTACGACCGCTTGCTTTTGATGCTACACGCCCGATGGATCTGGTATCCGTGGGCCGTCTCTGCATTGATCTGAATGCCAATGAGACAGGATGTCCCATGGAGGATACGATGACTTTTACGAAATATGTAGGAGGCTCCCCGGCGAACATTGCGATCGGTGCGGCAAGGCTGGGCTTGAAGAGTGGATTTATCGGCAAAATTGCTTCCGACCAGATGGGCCGCTTCATCCGGCGCTATCTGCAAGTGAACTATGTGGATGATAGTCAGGTTGTAGATGATCATACGGGAGCCGTAACTGGATTAGCCTTCACCGAAATCAAGAGTCCACAGGAGTGCAGCATTTTGATGTATCGTGACAATGTTGCTGATCTGCTGCTGACTACGGCGGATATCTCCGAGGACTACATTCGCCAGACCAAAGCCTTGCTCATATCCGGAACCGCGCTCGCGAAGAGTCCATCCAGGGAAGCGGTATTTCTGACACTGGAGCTAGCAGTCAAGCATGGGGTTACGGTGTTCTTTGATCTTGACTATCGCTCCTATACCTGGAAGTCGGATGCGGAGACGGCCATGTACTACAATCTGGCTGCCGAGAAATGCGACTGCATCATTGGTACTCGCGAGGAATTCGATAGGATGGAGCAGTTGTTCAATGAAGCGGCATCGGATGATCAGGTGACAGCCGAACGCTGGTTCGGGCATCGGGCGAAGCTGGTCGTCATCAAGCATGGTGGCAGTGGCTCCATCGCTTACACGTCAGACGGACAGTCACACCGTAGCGGGATCTTCCGCACGAAGGTACTGAAGACATTCGGAGCTGGTGACTCCTATGCGTCAGCCTTCATTTACGGACTCATGATAGGCGAGACAGTTGGAGAGGCCATGAAGCGCGGCAGTGCATCAGCCTCAATCGTCATTTCAAGGCATAGCTGCTCGGATGCCATGCCTACGCTGGAAGAGCTGAACACTTTTCTGCAGGAGAATGAGGAGATAAAAGAGCTTGTGTGATTCTATATAACCAATACACGAACCGGAGGAGAGAGGACATGGAGAAGCAGGGAGTAGAGGTGCTCAGGAATTATATCAATGGACAATGGGTGCAAGCAGAGGCATCGCAGACCGAGACCGTATTCAACCCCGCTACCGGAGAAGTACTGGGAGAGGTACCCTTGTCTACGCGGGAGGAGCTGGATCGCGCCGTAGCGGCAGCGAAGGAAGCATTCACAGGCTGGTCCAGCACGCCGGTGCCACGTCGCGCTCGGATCATGTTCAGGTACCAGCAGCTACTGGTAGAGCATTGGGAGGAGCTAGCCCGGCTGATTACGCTGGAGAACGGTAAAAGCTACAACGAAGCCTATGGTGAGGTACAGCGCGGGATTGAATGTGTGGAATTCGCTGCCGGAGCCCCGACATTAATGATGGGCAGACAGCTGCCGGACATTGCTACAGGTATTGAATCCGGAATGTACCGTTACCCCGTAGGCGTCGTGGGGGGAATTACCCCGTTTAATTTCCCGATGATGGTACCCTGCTGGATGTTCCCGCTTGCGATCGCCTGTGGCAATACGTTCGTGCTGAAGCCCTCCGAGCGTACTCCGCTGCTGGCAGCAAGACTTGTAGAACTATTGGAGAAAGCGGGCTTGCCCGCGGGGGTATTCAACCTCGTCAACGGGGCAAAGGATGTCGTGAATGGCCTGCTGGAGCACCCGGATGTGAAGGCGATTTCCTTCGTCGGCTCGCAGCCTGTAGCTGAGTATGTGTATCAAAAAGGCACATCTCATGCCAAGCGTGTACAGGCGCTTGCCGGAGCCAAAAATCATTCCATCGTCCTGCAGGATGCTGAACTGGAAGCGACGGCTACCCAGATCGTCAACGCAGCCTTCGGCTCGGCTGGCGAGCGTTGTATGGCTTGCTCCGTCGTAACGGTGCAGGAGGAAGTGGCCGACAGGCTGCTGGAGCTGCTGCTGCAGGCATGTGACACCATGACGATTGGCAACGGTCTGCATGAGGATACCTTCCTCGGCCCGGTGATTCGCGAAAGTCATAAAGACAGAACCATTTCCTATATTGAACAAGGTGTAGCGGAAGGAGCGAGACTGCTGAGAGATGGCCGCAAGGACAAGGCCGTGGCAGGGGATGGATATTTTGTCGGCCCGACGATTTTTGACGAGGTTACACAACAGATGAAGATTTGGCAGGAAGAGGTGTTTGCTCCTGTACTGTCGATCATTCGGGTCAAGGACGTAGAGGAGGCTGTAGACATTGCCAATGCCTCACGCTTTGCGAACGGGGCGTGTATCTTCACGAATGACGGCGGCAAGGTTCGCTATTTCCGTGAGAATATAGAGGCTGGCATGTTGGGTGTGAATGTGGGTGTCCCAGCACCGATGGCCTTCTTCCCGTTCTCTGGCTGGAAGGACTCCTTCTATGGTGACCTCCATGCGAACGGCACAGATGGGGTGGAATTCTATACTCGCAAGAAGATGGTTACGGCCCGCTGGCAGTAAGATAAAGCAGCATTGGAAGGTCATTGATAGATTGTAGATTGATAGCCTGTTGGATTGCTGGCTAGGAATCACTTAATGCAAATTCGGATGAAAGGCGGTAGTTCCTTGGAAACGATTCGATTGACAACAGCGCAGGCATTGGTCAGATTTTTGAACAACCAATATGTTGAGACGGATCAGGGACATACACAGACGAATGCAGCTGCTCAGCAGCATGCTGTGCATGAGGATGGGGCCGAACGCTTTGTAAAAGGAGTGTTCACCGTGTTTGGCCACGGCAATGTGCTGGGACTCGGTCAGGCACTGGAGAGCGCCCCAGGAGACTTGATGGTCTACCAGGGAAGGAATGAGCAGGGAATGGTGCATGCCGCCGTGGCCTTTGCCAAGCAGAGTCGCCGCCGTCAGATTATGGCCTGTACGGCCTCGGTCGGTCCGGGCTCCGCGAACATGGTGACGGCGGCGGCTACAGCTACCGCGAATCAGATTCCCGTGCTGCTGCTGCCCGGGGACACCTTCGCGACTAGACAGCCCGATCCGGTGCTTCAGCAGATGGAGCATACCCATAGTCTGGCTATATCCGTTAATGATGCGTTCAAGGCGGTCAGTAAATATTGGGACCGTGTCTCGCGTCCGGAGCAGCTTATGTCGGCCATGCTGAATGCGATGCGAGTGCTGACAGACCCGGCTGATACCGGTGCAGTGACCATTGCACTACCGCAGGATGTACAGGGTGAAGCCTGGGATTTCCCGGTGGAGTTCTTCCGTAAACGAATACACCGAATTGAGCGACGACAGCCGCATCCGCGTGACATCCTCGCAGCTGCCGAATTGATATCGACGAAGCACAAGCCCCTGATTATCTGCGGTGGAGGGGTACGGTACTCCAATGCAGGTCAGGAGCTGAAAGACTTTGCTGAGGCCTTCGACATTCCGTTCGGTGAGACGCAAGCCGGAAAAAGTGCGGTAGAGAGCAGTCATGCGTATAACCTTGGTGGTATAGGCGTGACAGGGAATGCTGCTGCTAATACGTTGGCAGCCGAAGCGGATCTGATTATCGGAGTGGGCACACGCTTCACGGATTTCACTACGGGCTCGAAGAGTCTGTTCTGTCATCCAGAAGTAGAATTTCTTACGATCAATGCCTCGGCATTCCATGCCTCGAAGCTGGATGCGCTGCCTGTTGTTAGTGATGCAGCAGAAGGGCTTCGAGCCCTGAGGACGGTGCTGGAGGTGCAGAGCTATCGCTCGGGTTACGGAGAAGAAATCGCCAAGGCGAAGGCTGAATGGCAGCAAGAACGGCAGCGACTTGCCAGCACAGATTATTCGTCGGGCAGCTACGTACCCGAAGTGGCTGGTCATTTGGATCACGAGCTTGTGGAATATGCAGAGGCACTAGGTACGACATTGACACAGACCTGCGTGCTGGCTGTAGTGAATGAACAAATCCCGCAGGATGCGATCGTTATTGGTGCGGCAGGAAGTCTGCCTGGGGATATGCAGCGCATGTGGGAGGCGACCATACCGGATACGTATCACATGGAATATGGCTTCTCCTGTATGGGCTATGAGATTGCCGGGGCATTGGGAATCAAGCTGGCACAGCCGGATCGAGAGGTCTATGCGCTGGTGGGCGACGGCAGCTATCAGATGCTGCATTCGGAGCTGGTGACGAGTCTGCAGGAACGCCGCAAAATTAACATTGTGCTCTTGGACAATGCAGGCTTTGGCTGCATCAACAATTTGCAAATGGAGAACGGGATGGGGAGCATAGGCACCGAGTTCCGTTACCGCAGTGACAGTGGCAAGCTGAATGGTGACGTAATGGCAATTGATTATGCGGCTAGTGCTGCGGGCTACGGTGCAGTAACCTATCGGGTTACCAGCATAAGTGAACTGGAGGCAGCTCTTGCAGATGCGCGTAAGCAGACCGTATCCACGCTCCTTGATATCAAGGTGCTGCCGAAGACCATGACACACGGCTATGGAGCATGGTGGCATGTCGGTACAGCTGCTGAATCCGATAGCAAAACGATTCAGGATGCCCATTCTCGACGAGAGGAAGGCCTGAAGCAGGCACGCCGTTACTAAAGCCTCGTTCGAATTTAATGTCAGTAGAATGATCTCGTGAGCGTCATCGTTAGTGGAAAACGAGGAAGCCCTAGAGAAACGAAGTGCCCGTCTTTAAGCTTGCAGTTCTACTACTTTTCGCCTTAGATCAAAGAACAGCAAGCTTAACAACGATCGACAGGGCTCCCCGCTTGCAGCGGCTGTATACACACATTTGATCTGATCACGTTAGTGCATTGACGAATCGGATTTCAGGTGGAATGATCTGGTCAACAACCTCACCCCATAAGGAAGGGACAGAAGACGATGTTCAAAGCACATGCAGTCAAGCTGGCGATTGCTCCTATCGCCTGGACGAATGATGATATGCCGGAGCTTGGTGGAGAACATACCTTTGAGCAATGTATCAGCGAGATGGCGCTTGCTGGGTATCAGGGCAGTGAGGTCGGCAACAAGTATCCACGTGATCCGGCCATCCTGCGCCGTGCTCTGGAGCTCCGCAAGCTGGAGATTGCCAGTGCCTGGTTCAGCAGTTATCTGACAACTCACCCCTTTGAGGAGACAGCCGAGGCGTTCAAGGCACATCGTGATTTCTTACATGCTATGGGGGCCAAGGTCATCGTCGTATCTGAACAAGGTGGCAGTATACAGGGGCAGATGGAGACACCCTTGTTCGCGAATAAGCCTGTGTTTACAGATGCGGAATGGGTGTTGCTGACAGAAGGACTGGGACGTCTTGGTAGACTGGCACGTGAAAAGGACATGACAATTGTGTATCATCATCATATGGGCACCGGCGTTCAGACAGGGACGGAAATCTCACGGCTGATGGAGATGACTGATCCCCAGGAGGTATCGCTGTTGTTCGATACAGGCCATCTGGCTTTCTCGGGAGAAGATCCGCTGGACATTTTGCAGCGCCATCTGGGGCGCATCCGGCATGTGCATTTGAAGGATATACGACCGAATGTGGTGGAGCGTGTGAAGCAGGACGGACTAAGCTTCCTGCAGGCAGTCAAGGCGGGGGTATTCACGGTACCTGGCGATGGTTGCATTACCTTTCCACCGATCTTCGCGGCACTCGCCGCTTCGGAGTATGCAGGCTGGTTCGTCGTAGAAGCAGAGCAGGACCCGGCACTCGCCGATCCGCTTGAATATGCACAGAAGGCACGGGCATTCATCCGAGAGCACAGTGGTTTGTAAGCGGTAACAATATTGTGCAGGAAGAATACTAGCAAAGTGATGGTGAGACGGATGATGGCGAAGGAGAAGAACACGTTGGAACGAAGTGAACTGATCGACAAGCTGAATCGGGTCATGCAAAAGTTAATGAATCTAGAGCGGCCTGACAATGAGGATGAGCTACAGCAGCTGGGAACGGATGCAGCAAGGCGCGGCTATTTTGCCCGCGACTTCGGGATGGAGGAGTGGGACTGGCCACAAGGCGTAGGTCTATATGGTCTGAACAAGATTGGGCAGTATTTTGAGGATGATCGATTTGCTGCCTATGCACTGCCTTGGATGGAGAAGCATTTCGCCCAAGGCTTGCCAGGTCGCAATATTAATACGACTGCCCCCCTGCTCTCTCTGATGGATCTGGATCAGGCGGAGCAGCTAAGCAAGGAATGGATTGCCTGGCTAATACAAGAGCTCCCGCGAACCGAGGAGGATGGCTATCAGCATGTGACCTCTGGTGCAACAGCTCACGATGTGACACTCCATGAGAACGAACTCTGGATCGACACACTCTTCATGGCTGTTCTGTTCACGGCGAAGATGGGGGTGAAGTATGACAATGCAGTCTGGAGACAAGAGTCACTTCATCAATTGCTTCTTCACATTAAATATTTGTACGACAAGAACACAGGCTTGTTCTATCATGGATGGCACTTCACCGGGCGACATAATTTTAGTGAAGCCTTCTGGTGCCGTGGTAACAGCTGGTTCGCACTCGGATTGCCAGAGTATATAGAACTCATGCAGCCATATTTGGATGAAGGGGTGCTGAAATACCTGCAACAGACGCTGCGTTCCCAGATGGATGCTTTGCTTGCTCTACAGCATGAGGATGGGTTATGGCATACGCTACTCGATGATCCAGACAGCTATACCGAGACCTCGGGCTCGGCTGCAATTGCTGCGGGACTGCTGTACAGTGTGCGCAAGGGACTATTGCCTGCCTCCTATGCAGATCAAGCTGTGAAGGCCGTTAGAGCCGTATTGGCACGGATTCGCGAGGATGGTACCGTGGAAGGAGTATCTGGAGGTACCGGGATCGGGAAGAAGAAGGAGGATTACAAGGATATTATCCTTGGGCCGATGGCATATGGTCAGGCTTTGACGATTGTGCTGCTGGGTGAAGCGTTATATTGCTGTTGAAGCACGGTGCGAACTGCTGATGTCATGATATTGTGCCTATAGTGGTTGGCGATACATCGGGGAGGTTAATGGAGCGATGACGAGTAGAATCGGAGTAGGCATCATTGGTGCTGGGCGAATTGGCAGGCTGCATGCAGATCATTTGTTACGTTTGCCAGCATTTTCTTTGAAAGCGATTGCGGAGGCGTGGATCACAGAGGAATTGCAGACATGGGCAGAGGCCAGAGGGATTCAGGAGTTGCATCGCGATGGTGATGTATTGTTGAATGATCCCGACATTGCGGCCATCTTTATTTGTACGCCCACCGATACACATGCAGAATGGATCAAGAAGGCAGCCAGAGCAGGCAAGCATATCTTTTGTGAAAAGCCGATCAGTCTCTCCCATACAGAGAGTGCGGAGGCATTACGGATTGCAGCGGAGGCTGGAGTGAAGCTACAGGTAGGTTTCAATCGCCGCATGGACCCGAGCTTTCGTCGATTGAAGCAGCTGGTGGATGCCGGAGAGCTGGGCCAGCCGCATGTACTCAAGATTACGTCACGTGATCCCCAGCCGCCAAGCGAGGCCTATGTCAGCTCATCAGGGGGGATGTTCATGGATATGACGATCCATGATTTTGATATGGCACGTTATATCATGGGTGAGGAAGTGACTGAGGTGTATGTGCGCGGTGCGAACCTCATTGATCCTATGTTCGCGCGCCACGGTGATGTGGACACTGCGATCATTACACTTACTTTTGCCAATGGAAGCATCGGTGTGATTGATAACAGTCGTCAGGCTGTATATGGCTATGATCAGCGTGTGGAGGTGTTCGGCTCTCAGGGAGCCGCAGCAGCAGACAATTGTCGCCCGACTACGGTGGAGCTGTCAACAGCTGCCTCCGTCATACGTGATCAGCCGCTGCATTTCTTCCTGGAGCGCTATCAGCAGGCCTATATTGATGAGGTTATGGCTTTTGCCGATGCCATCCTGCATGACCAGTCCATCATATGCTCAGGTCTGGATGGCATTCAGGCGGAGCGGATCGCAGCGGCGGCCAAGGAATCACATCGTCTGGGTCTTCCCGTGAAGCTGCCCGTACATGATCTTACAGTGGCCCCTCCGATGACCTGACGGAGAAGATATCTATACCAACCAACCGAGGAGGATCATGCACATGTCACGATTGATGGTTAAGGCTGCGGAGCCGAATCAGGATGGACGTATTCTGGCTGTAAGTCCAGAGAGCGCTGGTTGGCAATATGTCGGCTTTGAAGTATACCAGTTGCAGATTGGTGCGAGCTTGTCGCGGATGACGGAGGGACATGAAGCCTGTCTTGTATTGTTATCTGGCATAGCTAATATACAGGCGGCAGGTAGAACATTTGAGGCTATCGGCAAGCGTATGTCCGTATTCGAAGGTATCCCTCCATACTCCGTCTATGTACCAGCAGGAGCCAGCTATGAGATCACAGCGCATACCCCTGTAGAGCTAGCCGTATGTCTTGCTCCTGCCAAAGGCAAATACGAAGCTAGACTGATTACTCCCGCCGACATGGAGGTGGAGGAACGCGGTAGCGGAAGCATGTCGCGGCAGGTCGTCAATATTCTTCCAGAGCAGAAAGAGGCCGAGAGCCTGCTGGTCGTTGAGGTGTATACACGAGGCGGGAACTGGTCCAGCTACCCGCCGCACAAGCATGATCGTGACAACCTGCCACAGGAGTCCTATCTGGAGGAGACCTATTATCACCGGATAAATCCACCCCAGGGCTTCATCGTGCAGCGGGTATATAACGATGACAGGACACTGGATGAGACGATGGCTGTGACGGACGGTAGTGTTGTTCTGGTGCCAGAGGGATATCACCCGGTGTCTGCTCCGCCAGGCTATGATTCCTATTATCTCAATGTCATGGCTGGTCCGACACGGACATGGGTGTTCCATAATGATCCGGCTCATGAATGGTTATTCCCGGCTCCAGTGAAGAAGGACCAAAGCTAGCTTATCGGAGATATCTAGCGGATTGATGTTCGTTACCAATATCACCGTATCGCAACTCCAAATCAAGCAACAAGAGGCCACATTAGGCTAAATTAGGCTGCATTGGGTTGCATTACGCAGAAGCACTTGAAGCAATGATCTGAAGACGCCCTGGTCATCCTGTAGGGGCGTCTTTTGCTGGTCTTGCACGAGTAAAAGCAGTGATCCGAGTTGTTACGCGACTGCCTGTGTCCTGTGGGCTTATGGTATACTATAGCCATAATAATTGAACCTATAAGACGGAACAGCGTTACACACGAGTACAGCCCCAAAGGCATGTCGAACAGAGGAACAGCAGACCCGCAACCGACTTGCAATGACGGCGAGGAGTGAGGAGTGGTATCTATTGTCTCGTACCTGGTACAACCGATTATTGGTATCATATTTCCCTATTTTTTTGCTTACGGTGACTATACTCATTTTTATCGCTTTTGTGTTCGTTAATGATATTTCTAGATCCGAGACCAAGAAGGCAGATCGAATTTCCTCCAGTTATTTAGTGGATAGCGTGGATCGCACGATTCGGGATATTGAATTGTCGGTGCTGGAGGCAGTAGAGGGAAACCAAGCCTACAAGCGGTATTTCAACCGTAATGTGCGCTCAGGCCGAGAGGCTGAATATGCCATTGCGCAGAGCTTGCGTGAGATGACGAACTCCTCCTCCTACATCCAGTCCATTTATTTATATGACAAGAAAAATGAAAGCGTTTTAACGTCGAGCGGTTTGAGAGATGTTGAGACCTTCTCCGATAAGGTATGGATTGACCGTATTCTATCCGGATCACTCGCCCCAGGCTGGCAGCCTGTTCGCGAATTTAATCCGGGCTTTGTGCAGCGCACGCCTGTGCGGGTATTGACGGTGAACAAAGAGATGCCGCTGCCCTTCGGTACCGATGGTGTGCTGGTGATTAATGTGAAGATGAGCAGTATTGAGCAGAGCATCGACAGCATGGTCAACGGTCAACTGTCGTTCATGACCATTCTCGATCGTGAAGGCCAGCTCGTATATCACGCACATGCAGATCAGGCGGGTGCAGCAAGTGGACAAAAGCTGAATACCTTGAAGCTGGATCGACTGGGCTGGACCCTTGTAAGCGGTATAAAGGCGGGGAATCTATTTGGCTGGGTGTCAGTGATCTCCTACCTATGGGTGGTTATTGCGATTGCGACAGTAGTGATCGCCATTATCTACATCGTCTACATCACACGTCGCAATTACAAGCCGATCCAGATTATTATGAACCGGATCGAGGCGCATCAGATTCGAACCATGGAGCAATCCGGCTCCCGTATGGATGAGATGAAGCTGATTGATGGTGTACTGGAGAATCTGATCAACCATATGATGGACTATGACAAAAAGAGCAGGGAGAATCTGCTGTTACAGCGGAGCAAGCTATTCCATGATCTGCTACGTGGCGAACGGTTGGAGCAGGCCGCTGAGCGGCTGCGAGAGATATCGCCACTCACGGATATGGATGAGCAACCCAGTTTTGCTGTCGTGGTCAGTGAAATCAATCGTTATGAGCAGGTATTCCAGGATAAGTACACCCGAGGGGATCAGAATACGCTGAAGTTCGCACTGATGAACGTTCTGCAGGAGCTCTCTCGCAATGCGAGGCTGCAATGCTGGGCGGAGTGGGTCAGCGCGGACCAGATTGCGATTATCTTCATGTCCTCCGACAGCAGTATTGACATGACAAAGCAGCTTCGCACGGTTGCGGAGGAATGCCGTACCTGGGTGGAGCAGAATCTTCGCATCTCGCTCAGCTTCGGGGTGGGTCCGCTTGCCGAAGGCATTGGTTTCATTAGGGAATCCTATGTGGCAGCGGAAGCCGTGCTTCACCGCAAGCTGTTGATGAACGGTGATGTCATTCTGGCTGAAAGCAGCGATACACATCAGCAGTTGCTAGAGACGTATACGTATTTACAAATGATTGCGGAGTTCGTCAAGCGCTTCCGTATGTCTAGCGGTCAGTGGCGAGAGCAGCTGGAGGAGATTTTCGCGGCGTTCGAGCGTAATCTGCTGTCAGATGAGGATATTCGCTCCTTCATGCAAGCATTGCTGCAAATGCTGAGCCGGGAAGTAGCCGTGATGTCCGAGCAACTCCAGGAGGAGCTGTCTGAAGAGAACAACAGTGAACGGCTGAAGCGTGTGGAGGCAGCAGAGACTTTGGCCGATGTCAAAAGTCTGCTGTTCGATGAACTGACAGACCTGTTCCGCATCTATGTATCCGTTAGTGAGACGAAGAGCTACAAAGCGATGGTTAACGAGATGAAGAGCTACATTGAGGAGCAGTTCGCTAATCCAGACCTGTCTCTGAAGCATCTGAGCGACCGATTCCAAGTCTCTGGCAAGCATGCGAGCTATTTGTTCAAGACCGAATTCAATATGAAATTTGTGGACTTCGTGACCACACTGCGGATGAAGGAGGCCGAGAAGCTTCTCCTGAATACAGACCAAGCCCTGCAGGATATTGCCATACAGGTAGGGTATGCGAATGCGATCAGCTTTGGGCGCGTGTTCAAACGAATTATAGGTATGACGCCAGGGGATTATCGGCGTTCGAAACGGGATGCTTCGATGGCCGATTCGTGAAATGTCGGTATAAAGTCATTTATTTTTGATGCACATTGAGTGAATATTGAGGCGCATGTTATGCAGGCACACTCCATTAGGAGGAGATCCAGCAGGCATGCGTCTTTTTGAATCATTATCCAAAACAACTGTATATGAAAGCGGTTTATTGACATCCGATTTCAGTTTGTTATCGCCGAGAATGGTTGGTGTAGCGAAGCCACTGTAAACCGTGTCTATTCCTATGGCAGAGTAAGCTGAGCCTTAATCACCTTGTCATAAACCATAGACCGGATGAATGCCTTAGTCCATGTTCCGAAACAGGTTTATTGTCAATGAAAGTGTCCATGTGGAATACTCAGAGCAAGCTTCGATCATTCACGCAAAGGCAAAGGAGATGACACGAATGACACTGAAAGCAACCAAAGGGAGTCTGAAGAAATGGGTAGGATTGGCACTTACCATGGTCATGGGAGTGTCCTTGCTGGCAGGCTGCTCATCCGCTTCCAAGGAAGGTGCGGGCGATGGCAACGCTTCGAATGGAGAACGCGTCACCTTGAAAGTAGAAATATTTGATCGTGGTAACAGTCCTTCGCCTCACACGATTACCAACAACTATTTATCGAAGCTGGTGCAGGAACGATTCGGTGATCCGAACAACATTGATGTACAGTTTGTACCGATTCAGCGCTCCGAGGAAGTTACGAAGCTGAACGTTCTGATGGCCAGTAATACCGATGTTCCCGACATTGTTTTTGTATACGATTCCAGTGTCTTCTACCGTTATGCCCAGCAGGGTGGGCTGACAGATGTCGGAGAGCTGCTGGATCAACATGGACCTAATCTCAAGAAATTCCTTGGCGAAGATACGCTGAAGTTCGGACAGGTTGAGGGTCAGCAATTCGCTATTCCGGGCAAACGTGCCATTACAGGCCGTTATAGCTCTTATATTCGTCAGGACTGGCTGGATAAGGTGGGATTGCCGGCTCCAACGACGACAGATGAGCTATACACAACTTTGAAAGCGTTTAAAGACAAAGACCCAGGTCAGCTTGGCAGCCGAAATATCCCTATGGGCATGACGTTGGCACCAGCTCAGTTCGAGCCTCTGATATTCTCATTCATCAAGCCAATAAACGGTGATTATGCTTACCCTCAGCGCTATGAGCTGCCGTTGCATGACGGCTTCAAGGATTCCTTGAAGTTCATGAACAAGCTCTACAATGAAGGGCTGATGAGCAAGGACTTCAGTCTGGATGAAGACAAGACACAACTGGCTAAGGACATTCAGAATGGCAATACAGGCTTCTGGTCAGAGGATGTGGATGCCATGTTCTACGCGGAAGGAACGATTGATAACTTGACCAAGAATGTAGCGGATAGCAAGGTACTTCCAATCGATGCGTATACAAATCCGAATGTAGACAACAAGCACATCAAGTCCCGCTATGCCTCCAATGGCTTGTACATCATGATTCCTAAGAGCAGCAAACGTGCTGTGGAAGCTATCAAGTATCTGGACTGGATGGCTTCAGACAACAATCTGATCGATATTTACAGTGGTGTTGAGGGCGAGAATTATGACATGGTGGACGGCATTCCAGTTGTGAAAGCGGATGCATCCCAGGAGGCTATTGACCGTCTGTTCAATGCAGGCGATCTCGCGATCATCTCCAACGGCAAAAATATCGGAGATCAGGCAACCAATGAGAAAGCATGGATTATGGGCTTCCCTGAACGAAATCAGGAGCTGCTGAGACAATCCATTGATATTGCGAACACGGATACAGTAGGTCCTCTCGTCTTCGACAAGCCGATTCAGGCGGAGATGAAGTACAGCACAGCGCTCAAGGATAAGGTCAACGTCATTATTGTCAAAGCAACGATGGCTAAGCCTGAGCAATTTGAAGAGGTATACGAGCGTGAAATGAGTGATTATATGGCTCTGGGCGGTGCAGATCTGAAGAAGGAGCTTGATGAGGCCGTTCAGGCGCTATCCACAAAATAAAAGAGAATGCTGTATCCATACAGAGGAGCGTGTGCCGTCAGCAGTCTTGGGGCGGCACCACGTGTCTTCGCAGATAGGAGGAGAACGGTGTGACATACTTTAGACGGTATTGGCAATTGTACGCGCTGCTGTCGCTGCCCCTGATTTACTTTCTGATTTTCCGTTATGGACCGATGTATGGTGTTCAGATTGCCTTCAAGGATTTTAATCTGTTTCAGGGGATTAATGGCAGTGAGTGGATCGGCTTGGATGCCTTCCGTGAGGTCTTCGCCATGCGGGACTTCTATACGACTTTGCGTAATACCTTTATGCTGAATTTTCTTGATCTGCTGGTGTCGTTCCCGGCTCCTATTATCTTGGCGATCATGCTATATGAAATCCGTTTTAAATGGTTCAAGAGCGTGTCGCAGACGATTCTGTACATTCCCCACTTCATTTCCTGGGTGATCATCGGCGGGATTGTGTATCAATTGTTCGGTAATCAGTCCGGTATGGTGAACGGTGTGCTGGAGAGCATAGGACTCCATTCGATTCCTTTCTTGACGGAGAAGAATCCATGGCTTGTGACCTATCTGTTCACAGGTGTCTGGCAAAGTGCAGGATGGGGAACCATTCTGTATCTGGCGGCACTGACCGGTGTCAACAAGGAGCTGTTCGAAGCGGCTGAGGTCGATGGAGCAACACGGATGAAGAAAATCTGGCATATTACGTTGCCAAGCATCAAGCCTACCATTGTAACTCTCTTGATATTGAATCTGGGTAAAATGGTCAGCATCGGCTTTGATCGTCCTTATATTATCGGTAATACGGCTGTACGAGAATACTCAGATGTACTTAGTACCTTCGTGTACCGAGTCGGTCTGGAATCAGGGCAATACACGCTGGCTACGGTTGTCGGCTTGTTCCAGGCCGTGGTAGGGCTAATATTTGTACTTGGCTCAAACTATATTTCGAAGAAGGCGACCGGAGAAGGGATCTTGTAAAACACAGTAGGCAAGTGAGGTCAACAGGTCTATCGACAATTATGCAAAGCATGAGTAAAGGAGTTGTGCGCGTATGAGTGAACGTACTTCTAACCGGATTTTTGATATCGTCAACATTACCTTTGTCGCCTTGTTCGTGTTGTTCTGTCTGGCTCCCTTCCTGCACACCATTGCCATCTCGTTCAGCTCCAATAGGGCGATTACCTCAGGTGAGGTGAGGCTGCTTCCGAGAGAATTTAATTGGGATGCCTACGTAAAGGTGTTCTCTGATCAATCCATGATCTATTCGCTGGGATACACGGTAGTTCTGACAATCGTTACCACGGTGCTCTGTATGGTGTTCACGATTGCTGCCGGGTATCCGTTAACTAAGAAAAAGCTGAAGGGCCGCAAGCTCTTCATGTACGTCATCATTATAACAATGTTCTTCAGCGGCGGTATCATTCCTGAATATCTGCTGATTCGTGACCTGCATATGCTCAATACGGTGTGGTCTCTGATTTTGCCGGGGCTCGTCAGTCCCTTTAATCTAATCATTCTGATCTCCTTCTTCAATAGCATTCCCGAAAGTCTGGAGGAGTCTGCGGAGATTGACGGCAGCTCGCATTTCTACACACTGTTGAAAATTATCCTGCCGCTGTCCATGCCGGTAATGGCTACACTTGCGCTGTTCTATGCTGTCGGCCGCTGGAACGGCTTCCAGGATTCTCTTATGTACATTAACGAGCCTCAATTGTATCCGCTCCAGCTTAAGTTGTTCCAGATGGTTCAGAATAACATGGTCAGCGAGCTGACCCAAATGGAGGGTGCGAACAGAACGAGGTTACCAGCAGAAAGCCTTAAGGCGGCTACCGTGGTATTCGCAACCGTGCCCATTCTGCTCGTCTATCCATGGCTGCAAAGATATTTTGTCAGCGGGGCCATGCTGGGTGCGGTCAAAGGCTGAGTTACAGGCACATACCTTAGTCAAAAACAGACTCCAAGACATAGTACTGGGCATATCTCCTTAGGCAAAGCCTTGTATGCTGAGTCAAGGACTCCTACAATGAGAACTAAACCAATGGCTGGAACTGAGTCTAAGCTAATGACAAGGCGTTCAAGCATAGTCAGAAGAAAGTAGCTGAGCGCCTCTGGAGAGCAATGGAATAGAACGAAAAAGGAAGCGAAGCGCATGCAGGATAAGCTAAGTACGACAAATGCAGTCACTGAGCAAGGTACTGATGCAGGTATGAGTGCTGCTAAGGAACAAGGCTGGCTAGACAAAGGGGAATTCTCATTTTCCACCTGCTGGAATATCAAACGTCATCCTGTTGGGTCAGACATGATTCGTGAGATAGCCGAACTTGGCTTTCGCCGAATCGAGCTTAATTACAATGTCACCAGAGACATGCTGACGACCATTGAACCAATGATTGAGCGTGGGGAGATCGGCATTTCCAGTGTGCATAATACCTTTCCACATGTAGCTGACCCGGACTATGGGACCGATTCTGAATTGCTTGGCTTTCAGGATGAGGAGAGACGTAAGCGGGCCATCGATCTGCTCATAGGCTCAGCTGAGTATGCTCACCGTTATGGTGGCGAAGCCGTCGTCGTGCATCCAGGTGAGGTACCCATTCCGGTGAATGTCAGCCAGGAGCTGGCACAGCTGTATAACGAGAAGGGCAAGGATTCCACGGCCTATCGAATCAAATGGGAGGAGTTCCTGGAGCAGCGGGAAGCTCTTAGCTTTGGTTATGTACAGACGATCATTCATAGTCTCGATGAGGTATGTAACCGAGTTGCGGCCAAAGGATGGAACGTGCGCTTTGGTATTGAGACCCGCTCCAGACCACAGCAGATTCCAACGTTGGCTGAGGCCAAAACGATCATTCAAGCTCTGAAGGGGGCTCAGGTAGGCATCTGGTACGATACTGGGCATGCCATTATGATGGACCGCCTTGGTCTGTACGATAGCGTAAGTGAGATGAAGGGATTGATGGACGACATTGTGGGTGTCCACGTCCACGAGACGCTCGGTCTCTCCGACCATTGGTGTCCGTACATTCACAGTCAGGATATGAGCTTCTATGACGCTTATTTACCGATGATACAGCGGGCCCAGGTGAAGGTGTATGAGCTGAAGGCTGCTTGTACACCGGAAGATATTCATGAAAGTCATCGCTTGCTGGTCGCCAAGCTGGAGAGGCTATAAGCATACTTGCGCAGCAAATGTAGCTTGGGAGGGAATCGTGTATGTACAAGCAACTGGTGATCAGCAATGACAAAGCGGTAGAGAGAGGAATAACCCGGCAGGTATTGGACCCTGAGAGTCGTTACTATGGCGGAACGATTGATCCGGCTACAGGAGTGGCCTGGGTTAATCACACCACTGGGACACCAACCGAGATGTGCTACTGGGGAGCAGCGCTGGTTAACCCGGATTCGGCTTATTATAGGGATTGGGAGCTGCTGAAGCGCCTGCGCCTGGCGAGCGAGTATGTACTGCGTGCCCAGCATGAAGACGGCTCCATCTCGCCTGGCTGGACCAATTATCATTCCCCGCCGGATACAGCCTTTGTCGTCGTGGGATATGCCCAGCTCTATCAGCTTCTGCTGCAAGAGGATTGGGAGGAGCTGCAGCCTGTAACGGATAATATGAGACTCTTCCTGGAGCGGACCATACCTGTCCTCCTGACTGGAGGCTGTCATACTCCGAATCACCGCTGGGTGCTCTGTGCAGCGCTTGGCTTCCTATATCAGCTGTTCGGGCTGAAGTCGGCAGCGCAGCGTGCAGAACAGTGGATAGCTGAAGGAATGGATATCACACCGGATGGAGAATGGACGGAACGAAGCAATGGCATTTACAGTGCCGTCAGTGATATCATGCTTATTCATGCTGCACGTTTGCTGGATCGTCCTGACCTGCTGGAGCCCGTAAGGCTTAATCTGCGGATGATGGTGTACTTGGTTCATCCGAGTGGTGAGATCGTTACGGATTACTCAGGCCGTCAGGATCTGGGGCATATGCATAATCTGGCGCCTTACTATTTGCCGTATGCGATCTTGGCGAGGCTCGACAGTGATCCACTATTCGCGGGGATGGCTGAATGGGCAGGGCAATCACTGACAGATCCTGGCGTAAGCTCCGTCAATGCGCTCGTGCGTCTACTGCTGGAACCGGAGCTACAGGAAGCTGGAGGTACAAGGGAGGAGCTAGATGTAGCTTACGCAAAGAGTGACGGCCAACGCATGGAGGATAAGGCAGAGATTGAAGGTACGGAGGATAAGGCAGGGGCAGAAGGCACGATAGCAGCTGTTCAAAATGCAATGGCGCTACTGCCTACTCAATATGATATTGTGCTGAATGAATTGTTCAAGCGAGCTGACTATCTGGAACAGATGGATGCAGTTGGGCATCACGGACATATCTATCATAGTCGTCTTCATACGGATTTCGGCGCACCTGTAGCGCGGTTCCGGGATGGTGGAACGAGCGTAACCGTAATGACGGAGGTTCCCTCATTCTTTGCGCTTCGGCATGGAGCAGTGCGTTTGCTGGCTGTACAGCTAGCATCCTATTTCAATCCTGGATATGTCCCTATGCAGCAGTTGGACCGTATAGCTGAAGGCTATCGTCTGGTTGGGCAGCAGAAGAAGGGTTATTATGGTCCAGTCTCTGCCGAGCTATTGCCAGATACATCACATTCATCTATCAGTCCATGGTATTTACTGCCGCATCAGAACCGCCAGCTTACGCATGAACAGACCTTCCAGGTTGAGGCCAAGACGCTACGTACGGAGACAGGCTGGATATTGCATCTAGCGGCAAGTGAGCCTCAGGAGGTCATGGTGCAGCTGTCGTTCGTATTTGGCGATGAGGGTCACCTGTCCGGGGGAGAAATTCAGCAGACGGCGGAAGGGCATTACTTGTGGAAGGACGGCGCACTTCGTTACTCGTGTGGAGAGGACTGGATGGAACTGAGGGGCGGTGAGCTTGGTCATCTGGCTACGACGGTGCGTGAGGCCAAGCTGCCTGAGGAATGCAAGGTGGTGCTGGTCAACCTTATGACACCATTCGAGAAGACAGTTGAAATCAAGCTCTCTCCATCGCTGGAGGCTGGATCGGATCAGCGCTCTAACTAGTCACCAAAGACTAAGTTATGGAGCTTAAGAATATGGCTCTTACTCATATTAGTTATGATCATAACCTCAGAAATACCCGCTAGCCTTGTGGCTGAGCGGGTATCTTTTTGCCTATTTACCTATAAGCTTATTTATATTTATTAGTTTACTTATTTTTTTCCTATGCACCAATGTATCTCTGGGTATCTGTCGCAGACATACACTCTCTATTTCGCAGAGAAGCGGATGAGTAGTAGTTGTCGCTCACAAATGTTCGGCGAATGGTTAGTCACGGATCCCAAAGTTCTTAGAATATATTTACATCAGATGCAATTGTGCTTACAACAGTAAGAAGAATGTAGACGGAGTAGTGAGGGAGGATGTGGGACTTATGAAAACAGCACCTATAACGGGTACGAAGACAATGGTGGTCAGTCCACATTACCTGGCAAGCGCAGCTGGTGCGCGCATATTGGAGCAGGGCGGCAACGCTTTTGATGCCGCAGTGGTGGTAAGTGCTTGTCTTGCGGTAGTGTATCCGCACATGACGAGTGTCGGTGGGGACGCCTTTTGGCTCACTTATAGCACCCACGAGGGCCGTGTTCGGGCGTACAATGCCAGTGGTCGCTCAGGCGGGCAGGTCTCGGCTGCCTGCTTCAGTGGTGAAGCGACTATTCCTCAGCGCGGCCCACGCAGTGCCCTAACGGTTCCCGGGATGGTTGATGGCTGGGATGCTGTGTTGCGCGAGTATGGCTCCATGACATTATTCGAGGTGCTGCAGCCTGCGATCCAGTATGCCATGGAGGGGTTTCCGTTATCGCCAGACCAGCATAACCATACGAGAGAGCGAATGGAGGTGCTGCAGTCACAGCCACAGACGGCTGCGATCTATCTTCCGGGGGGCAAGGTACCTTCGATCGGTAGTCGCTTTGTGCAGTCAGCGTTGGGAAGCAGTCTACAGCAGATTGCAGAGCAGGGACGGGATGCCTTCTATACAGGTTCCATCGGGCAGGACATTGTGCGCTCGCTGGCAGAGCAGGGTGGAATGTTGACATTGGAGGATTTTACAGCACATGCAGGAGAATGGGTGGAGCCCTTGCGCGGAAGCTATCGTGGGCTGGATATTTATCAGGCTCCTCCTAACTCACAGGGCTTTGTGGGCATTATGGCACTTCAAATTCTGGAGAATGTTGAGCTCGGGCACATTCCACATGGCTCCTATGAGTACTATCATCTGCTGGTAGAAGCGCTCAAGCTGAGCTTTCAGGATCGCAACCGATATCTGACCGATCCCGACTTTGCTGCAATTCCACTGGAGCGACTACTTTCCAAGCCATATGCAAAGGAGCTGGCGTCCTCGATTGATATGGAACGCGCCTTGTCTATGGATAGTCAACCCGTGGGCAGTGATACAGCCTATGCGGCAGTCGTCGATGCAGAAGGAAATGCTGTCTCCTTCATTCAAAGTCTGTATTTCGAATTTGGATCGGCGGTAGTTGGCGGAAATACCGGAATTCTGCTCCAAAACCGCGGCTCCTTCTTCTCGCTGGATGACACGCATGTGAACAGATTGGAGCCGAATAAACGAACGTTTCATACACTCATGCCTGCTTTGGCCTGTCGCCATGGACGACCTTATATTCTGTACGGTACACAAGGCGGAGAAGGCCAGCCGCAGACGCAGACAGCGCTCCTAACCCGTATCGTGGATTATGGTCTGGACCCGCAGGCAGCGATAGATGCACCACGCTGGGTATGGGGCAGAACATGGGGGGAAGCAACGCAGGAGCTGAGGCTGGAAGGTCGCATATCTGCGGATGTGGCACATCGTCTGCAACAGGCTGGGCATATCGTCCGAATGATGGAGGATTACGCTGGGGCAGCTGGGCATGCGCATGCGATTGTCATTGATGAGCATGGCTTCCGGCTTGGAGGAACAGATCCTCGTTGTGACGGCGCAGCCATAGGGTGGTGAGGAGATACTTCTGCCAGCCAAACGCGGTCTGTCTTTTATGCAAATACGTTGAAAGACGTTTTTCGCATGGGGTTCTTACTAGCTAATAACAGATGATACAGGAAGTCGGTAAAGCAAGGAAGCTTCAGCCTATGGATGAGGCAGGACGTTTCAACGAGAGCGGGGTGTGGTATGATGAAGGGAATCAGGTAAGGAAGTGATGAATGATGGATTTATTCTCTTATCAACAGGATGCTCAGCCACAGGGTCGCTTGCTCGCTGATCGGATGCGGCCAGAGCGGCTTGATGAATATATCGGACAAGAGCATATTATCGGACCAGGCAAGCTGCTGCGCAGAGCGATTGAGGCCGATCAGGTGTCGTCGATTCTGCTGTACGGTCCTCCAGGCTGCGGGAAGACAACGCTGGCTCACATCATATCGCGGCATACACAAGGACAATTCGTGCGGCTCAATGCTGTCGATGCCTCTGTGAAGGATGTACGTGAGGTCATTGAGCAGGCGCACAGCAACAAAGCGTTGTACGGAACCAAGACAATCCTGTTCCTGGACGAGGTTCATCGCTTCAACAGCTCCCGTCAGGATGCACTGCTACCAGCTGTGGAGAAAGGAACGATCACCTTCATAGGCGCAACTACCGAGAACCCGTTTCATTATGTAAACGGGGCCTTGATGAGCCGTTCTACACTGTTCCAGCTGGAGTCGCTGAACAAGGAGCATTCCTTGCTGGCGATGAGACGAGCCTTGCTGGATCAGGACAAGGGGCTGGGCTTCATGCAGCTTAGCACGGACGAGGAGGCCCTTGTGCACATTGCTACCATGGCGAATGGGGATATCAGGCGAGCACTGAATGCGCTAGAGCTGGCAGCGATGACCACTCCACCAGAGCAGGATGGTACGGTTCATATTACACTTGCAGTGGCGGAGGAATCCATTCGTCGCCCGATTGTGAGGGCAGATGAGTCGACGCAGTACGATGTACTGTCTGCTTTTCACAAAAGTATTCGCGGCTCCAGTGACGCAGCTCTATTCTGGTTCTTGTACGCCGTCGAAAAGCTGGGCATGGACCCAATGACGTTCATACGGCGTTTGATTGCGGCCAGCAGTGAGGATATCGGGCTCGCGAACCCGCAGGCGATGGTACAGGCGGTCAGTGCACTGGATGCCTATCGAAACAACGGGTGGCCGGAGGCCAAGCTGAACATTGCACAAGCCATCCTGTTCGCCGTCGAAAGTCCAAAGTCGAATGCCGTCTATACGGCTATTTCCAATGCCATGAGTGCCATGGACGAGGTCAGATCAGCCGAGGTACCGCTTCACCTACGTGATACGCACTATAAAGGTGCTGAGAAGCTGGGGCATCAGGGGTATCAATACCCGCATAATTATCCAAATCATTATGTGAAGCAGCAATATCTGCCCGACTCGCTTGCTGGTAGGAGCTTCTACGCCGCTACAGAGCAGGGGAATGAGAACAAGATTAAGCAAAATCAGCAATGGCGCCGCGGCCAGGACCAATCCTAGAGGAGTGTCGAACGAATGAAGGATATAGTGTATCTGGGGATTGGTGGCTGGTTAGGAGCCTGGGCGCGTTATGGACTACAGTTGGCTATTCCACAGCCAGAGAACGGGTTCCCGGCAGCGGTACTGACGATTAATCTTGTGGGCTGCCTGTTCCTCGGCTGGTTCTTCACGGTAGCTCTGCGTTCCTCCAGAATCACTCCCCGAGTAAGATTGATGATTGGAACTGGGTTCACCGGAGCCTTTACGACCTTTTCTACCTTCGCGGTGGATATCCTTCATCTCTTCATGCTTGGACAAATTATAGAGCCACTAGTATATATGCTAACCAGTCTGGTCGGAGGGATAGTGCTGGCCTGGGCTGGTATTCGTCTGGGTATGTACATGAATGAACGGCTGATGATGCGGGATGGTTCCTCCAGGAAAGGAGAGGGCGTATAATGCTGCTGTGGATCGGTCTGGGAGGCGTTGCAGGGGCAATCTGCCGTTACCGTCTTGGATTGTGGGCGGGAAGCCACTGGGGAACGGCCTTTCCCTGGGGAACCTTCCTCATTAATATCAGTGGCTCTGCCCTGCTGGGAATGCTTTTCATGCTGCATGAGACTGCTGCGTTGTCGTCAGCGCTGTGGGGGCTGCTCGGCATTGGCTTTTGCGGAGCATATACGACATTCTCAACGTTCGGCTACGAGACTGTACAGCTGTTAGAGAAAGGACAGTACGGACGAGCAGTCCTGTATGTATTAGGTTCGACAGTACTGGCTGTAGCTGCTGCTGGCTTGGGCATGTTATTCATGTGGTTCCTGAGTTGAGCCGCCAAGAAACGTAGCGGAGGGCATAGGACGCTTCATATTAGGCGTTTTTTTGCTTCTATCATGATCATTAATACACATTGTACACCTTCCGCCGCATTTGAATGAAGGTACGAATCAGCATTCTCAGCTTGTTAAGGTTCAATAAATAATACCAGAACTAACACCCTTATCCCATTCATATGCAGGATAAGGGTGTTAAGCATGTATTCGATTGAACATATTGCCCAGGATATTGATACCCGGGTACAGACATTCCTATTTACTTACGTTCCCTGCGAACCCAGAACTGGAAGACGTCACTTCTTAAATAATCAAAGGAATATAGCACTTCCCGATTCTGCTGATCATAATGCAATTGTTTCATTAGAAGAACCGGAGTGTCTTCCTGATGATTCTTCAATCGCATCGCATGTTTGTCCTTTTTGGAAGGAACCACTAGCTCTGTGTCAGCTCTCGCAATATAAATTTTGCACTTTTCCTCCAAAAAGTTAAATAAGGAACCTGAGAAGTCTATTCGTTCAAAAGCATCTCCTACCAGAACCTTAGGCATGATGTTAACCGAATAGGTGACGGCTTCCCCGTCTGCATATCGAATTCTCTCCACCTTCACAACTCGGGAACCCTCTTCGATGTTCAGCGTATCAGCCCATTCCTTGGTGCATTCCACTTCTCCGATCATTTCCTTACGATCCGTTTCAGTTAAGCCCTCCAGCTTGATCATCGTTCCAATGCTCTGAAGAAACTCCAGACGACTGGGGATGCTTGGCAGCGGTTTAATTACAAAGGTGCCCACCCCATGCCTTACGAGCAGCTTGCCATCTTGCTCCAATAGCTTGATTGCTGCGCGAAGCGTCTCTCTGCTGACACCGAAATGCTTGGCCAGTTCATATTCGGAAGGCAGTTTTTGTCCCACATTCCATATCTTGCTTTCAATCATCGTTTCCAATTCATGCTTGATATGTTGATAGCCTCCCAATTATTCAACCTCATCTCCTGTAGTTTTCACTTAGAATTGGAGCGGAAGGATCGTTTAATCCGCTCTTCTGAACGTATTACGGCAGTTGTATATGGAGGATGACCTCTCCAACAGGCACATGATGCAGAATGGGGAGTACACCGCCAGGCCTACTTTATGAAGTTCCTCCCATCGAACGCTTGATGTAGAACACGGAGAACACTAGGACCAGCATGACCATGATTACCGATGCTGCTGCTCCGTAGCCAATCTGCAGATTGTACACGCCTTGCTTGTAAATGTACTGTGTAATTGTTGTCGTAGAATTTGCTGGCCCGCCACCGGTTAAGATATTGACTTTATCAAATAGCCGGAACGTATCTATCGTCCGTAGCAGTATGACCATGAACAAGGTCGGCATAATATTCGGTAGTGTAATATGAATGAACATACGCAGCTTGCCTGCACCGTCTACTTTTGCAGCCTCAAATTGTGAACGTGGAACCGACTGTAGACCTGCATATAACAATAGGAAGGCAAACGGTGTCCATTGCCAAATATCAATGAATAAAATGGCATTGAAGGCAATGTTAATGTCCATCAGGAAGTTAAACGGCCCGCCACCGAACCAGTGGAGCAGATGGTTAACAATACCGTTATGATTGCTGAGCATCATTTGCCAGATTAATGCCACTGTAACCGGTGGTAGCAAAGATGGGATTAGCATTGTAATCCGCAGCACCTTTTGTCCGCGTCTCAGGCTCTCAATAAGCACAGCGATTCCAAGGCCCAGAGCCGTTTCAATAGAAACGGCCAGGATCATGAATTTAATTGTATTCCAGACGGCTTGGAGGAACTGCTCATCCTGAAGGATCTTGATATAATTACTGAATCCAATGAACTGCTTGTCATCGGTTGCCAGGTAATAATAATCGGTGAAGCTGTTGGTAACGGTAAAGATAAACGGAAACACGGTCACGCCAAGCAATAACAATGTTACGGGTGCCAGCATCGCCCATTGAAAGCCTCGTTTACTAGCCAAGTTCATTCCACTCCTTTAATTTTGAATGAACCTCTTATTGCATGATGTCATTCATCGCCTTGTTGGCATCCGCCAGTGCTTTATCCACTGTTTTTGTGCCGGCAATAGCTGCGGACAATTCAGCGCCGAGTGCCTCTTCGACTTGCGACCATTTTGCTGTTCTTGGTCTGGCTACGGAGTTTTGCAACGCCTCTAGCATGACAGGGAAGTGCTTATACTTTGCGACAAGCTCGGCATCCTGATAGACACTCTTCCGAGTAGGTACGCCACCATGCTCAACCATTTGTTTTTGCGTGTCGCTACTCGTGATAAAGGTCAAGAATTCAGCAGCAAGCTCCGGGTTATGTGAGTTGGCAGTTACACCCATCATCCAGTTACCAATCATACCTGTAGATACGGATTGAGCGTCAGATGATGCTTTGGCCGGGATCGCAGCATAGTTTGCACTTGCTGTCTCGCCTTTGATGAACCATGATGGCCAGCCTAGAGCCATTGCAGCACGACCTTCCGAGACGGAGCCAACGATGTCAGTATTTTCAAAGTTCTCACCAACAGCAAGCAGCCCAATGTACGTTTCTAATGCTTGTCTACCAGCCTCGGAGTCGATTTGTGCCTTCCAGTTATCATCGAAGATCTGGCCGCCATACGCCCAGAACAGAGGCAAGAAATCAGACACAATCGGATTTCCTTGCTGACCACGGATCACGTAGCCTGCAGTCCCATCCTTAGCATGGATGGCTTTGGCCATCTCAAGCACATCCGCCCAGTTCGTCGGAACATCGTAATTATGGCTAGTGAGCAGCTCTTGGTTGTAGAAGAATAGCTGTACGTTACCCGAGAAAGGTAAAGCATACAGATCACCAGTAGCATAGGGAGACTTGCCGAGCGCAAGAGAGGACTCCTCAAAGTCAGCATCTTCCTGGATTCCGAGGTCAGACAGCTTGGCGAAGATACCTGCTTCACTGAATTGAGGCATCCATGGGTCGTCAGCCATAATCAGGTCATATGCGCCATTGCTATTTTTGGCATCGAGTGATATTTTCTGCTTCAAATCTGCCGATTCCAGTCCGATAATATCAACCTTTACATTGTGCGTGGCTTCGAATGATTCTTTTACTGCATTCATCGCATCGACATGGGAGCCACCTCTGGCAGCGACGACTAGTTTTTCTGCTCCCTGGCTCGGACTTTGCCCCATAGCCGGCTCTTGAGATTGACATCCAGTGAATATCACCGCCGTTGTTAACAACGTACTCAGCATATACGACATCTTTTTTCTCATTTTTATCTCATCTCCTATTCTTTAACTGCACCAGCAGTTAAGCCGCTAATTAAATGTTTTTGTAAGAAGATCGCAGTCAGCAGGACAGGCAGCACAGATACTAGGCCGCCACCCGCAACCTTACCCCACTCTGTTAGTTCCTGTTCACTGTTCAGCGTGGCGAGCTTGAGCGGAATCGTGAAGCTGTCAGGGCTCTGGATGAAGATGACGCTGTATAGGTATTCATTCCAGGAAGCCATGAAGGACAAAATCGTCACGGCAGCAATGCCTGGTAGCACAAGTGGTAGCATTACTTTGTAAAAAATCTCAAATTCAGATGCACCATCAATCCGCGCACTTTCCTCAATTTCTCCCGGCACACCGTAGAAGAATGCCATCATAAACCAAATGACGAGTGGCAAGTTCACCAGCACATGTGCGATAATAATCGGAATTTTCGTATTCAGTAATCCTGCATCGTTCATCATGATGTATAAAGGAAGTGCAAAAGTAATCGGTGGTAGGACTCGAACCAGTAAGATCCATACCATGAGGGAACTTTTGAAAATTTTATAACTGCTTCTGAAGGTTCGCCGTCCAAGCACATACGCACAGGACAATCCAAAAGCGAGCACAATTAGCAAAGAGCTAACAGTGATCACAAAGCTATTAAGCAATGGTTGTATATAGTGGTCTTCCTTAAAAATGCTAAAAATGTGTTCTAAGGTTACTGATCTCGGAAATAGAGATACCTCTGTGAATAAATCTGAAGATTGTTGAGTAGCAATGACGAGCATCCAATAGATTGGAAACAGCGTCCATAGAAGTAGAATTGTGAAAATTCCATATTTTAGGATTACGCTTAATCTTTTCAATCGGTTCTCCTTCCCCTCATTTGTCTAGACGTCTATACGACTACTATAAATTTGAATTATTTGCTGAATATCATCGAAATATTAAGCAGTGTTAATTCAAGGGAGGAATTCTCGTAGAAATATTGAGATTTCTCGCCAACCTGTCTGATTGCACGAAAATAGGAGCTTGGATAATAAAGTGAGGGAAGAGCAGGAAGCAAAAAAAGACCATCCCTGTGAAGGGATAGGTCTACTTTTTGCTTTGCAAGTGGTTGCTGCGGTATTTCTGCACAGTATTGGCTACAGACTATCTTGTGGAGAAATAATCCCAAGCTGTGCAGGAGCTTGTAGTTGTTAGACAGTCTGCTCTTGCAGCTTCTCGACCTTATCGATCGTGCCGCCGCCAAGACATACTTCGCCATCATAGAACACGACGGCTTGTCCAGGTGTAATGGCTTTTTGCTGTACATCAAACGCGACATGCACTGTGCCATCCTCACGCCAGGTCAGGGTTACACCTTGATCCGGCTGACGATATCTGAATTTGGCGGTACAGCGGAGCGGCTGTTCTGGAATAGCGGCTTCACCAGCAATCCAGTTCACGCCAGTAGCAGTCAGTCCTGTAGAGTAGAGACTCGGGTGCTTGTCACCTTGCACAACATAGAGAATGTTCTTCGTCAGATCCTTGTCAGCCACGAACCACGGTTCGCCGTTGCCAGATCCGCCAATGCCAAGCCCCTGCCGTTGCCCGAGCGTATAGTACATTAAGCCATCATGACGGCCTTTAACCTCGCCTGTAGCAATATCCACCATATCTCCGCTTTGTGCCGGTAGATAATGGCTCAGGAATTGTTTGAAATCACGTTCTCCAATGAAGCAGACACCTGTGCTGTCTTTCTTCTGGGCTGTATACAGTCCTGCTTCCTCTGCGATTCTGCGAACCTCCGGCTTAGGCAGGTGCCCGATGGGGAACATGGCCTTCGACAGCTGCTGCTGACTCAGTGCATTGAGGAAGTAGGTCTGATCCTTGTTATTGTCCACCCCGCGCATCAGCGTATAGGTGCCGTTCTCTTCAATAACACGTGCGTAATGACCTGTAGCTACATAATCTGCGCCAAGATCCAGTGCCTTGTTGAGAAACTCTCCGAACTTGATCTCACGGTTGCACATGACATCCGGGTTCGGCGTGCGGCCTGCCTTGTATTCATCGAGAAAATAAGAGAATACTTTATCGTAGTACTCCTTCTCGAAATTGACCGTATAGTAAGGGATATCAATCTGCTCGCAGACTCGGCGCACATCCTCCGCGTCCTCTTCGGCCGTGCAGTGACCGAATTCATCCGTGTCATCCCAGTTCTTCATGAAGATGCCGATTACGTCATATCCCTGCTGCTTCAGCAGTAGCGCGGTGACCGAAGAGTCAACGCCTCCAGACATGCCGACGACGACACGGGTATCCTGATTGGCTTTTGCCATCGTTATCACCCAGACTTTCTATATTTAATATAACTTGATGCAAGCAACTCACCGCATTTTCAGTAGAAAAAAGGGAGTCTGAGACAGCCTTAAGACACGCTGTCCTGCAGTTGCAGGATATATTGTAACATACAGAGCATCATATTACGATGCTTTGCGTAACGCTCTTTTTGCCTGCTGGCTGGTATCAGCGGGCTCCTTGAGTGACCATGAACAGTCGATTTGCACGATTTGGAATTTAGATATATACTCATTATAACGCCTAAAATTATATTGTCCAAAATATAATAATAAAATTTATCAATCATTGATCCAGGAGGAATATCTATGAATTCAAAATACGCTTCATTCTTCGAATCTGTCTCACTCCCTAATGGTTCTAAACTGAACAACCGCCTTGTGCTCGCTCCGATGACGACGATGTCGGCCAATCCCGATGGAACTGTATCTGATGCAGAGCTTGCATACTATGAGCGTCGGACAGGCGGTGTGGGGATGGCTATTACAGCAACCACTTATGTCACACCGAACGGAATTGGCTTCCCTGGTCAGTTCGCTGCCTATGATGACAGCTTCGTTCCTGGCCTGACACGACTGGCTGAGACTATCAAGAAGCAAGGCTCGCATGGTATTCTGCAAATATTCCATGCAGGTAGACAGACACCAGAGCAGCTAAGTCCTACTGGAGAAATTGTTGCTCCAAGCGCCGTGGCAAGCGAACGTCCTGACTCCGCTGTGCCAAGAGAGCTGACAGATGAGGAGATTCTAAGCATTATTCATGATTTTGGTGAGACGACTCGTCGTGCCATTGAAGCTGGATTTGATGGTGTCGAGATTCATGGTGCGAATGGATATTTACTGCAGCAGTTCTTCTCACCGCACTCCAATCGTCGTGAGGATCGTTGGGGAGGAAGTCTTGAGAAGCGCCTGAGCTTCCCGCTCGCGGTTATTGATGAGGTACAGAAAGTTGTTGCGAAGTATGCGAAGCAGCCATTTACCATCGGATATCGCTTCTCCCCGGAGGAGCCCGAAACTCCAGGAATAACTATGACCGAGACATATGCACTGATTGATGCGCTCAAGGACAAGAATCTGGATTACCTGCATGTATCGCTGAACGAATTCTGGTCGAAGCCACGACGTGGTGAGGCAGACACACGTGCTCGCATCGAGTACATCCTGGACCGTGTGGATGGCAAGCTTCCGGTTATTGGTGTGGGCTCCATCTATACAGCGGATGATGCAGCAGTAGCGCTCAACACAGGTGTTCCATTGCTGGCGATCGGACGTGAGCTGATTATCGAGCCGGATTGGGTCGAGAAAATCGAAAGCGGGCGCGAAGAGGATATTGAGACGGTTATTACGAAATCAAGCCAAGAGCGTCTGGTTGTTCCTGATGGGTTGTGGAATGCTATTATCCATACGCCAGGCTGGTTCCCGGTAGAAGATTAATCCTACTGCCATGCCGATGCTTACAGATGCCACTTGTTCAGTAGAACGGGGGATTTGGATCTGAAAGGCAGGATAAGCGGAAAGAATAAGGTAATAATTCAATAAGAACACGGTAAGTAAATATTATGAAGAATAGTTTGAAAGTGAAAACGATAGAGGAAGGCAAGCGCATGATGCGCTTGCCTTTTATTGTTGCCCGAGGTGTGGCCTAGGGCAAGCAGCTATCGTAATTGTTACTCATTATGTTCAGTGTACAGAAGTGTCTAATTTGTCTTGGTTATCAGTGGCGTCTCTAGCGTCTCCAAATGTCCCGGCATCCCCAACATCCTCGTAGTTCTAGTAATTCTTGCAGCTCTCCAATGTCACCAGAGTCTAATGCTCTACGCGTGACTGGTATTAATTGGAATAAATTTCATGGACAGTGAGTTGAACAGCGACGTGAACAGGATGTGAATAGTGAGATGAAAGAGATTCAAGAAATTCTTTTGGGTTCATCTGGTTTTCTGGATTTACTGAATTTCTGAATTTCTGAATTTCTGGATTTATAGGATCTCATCTTCCTCATATCTCTGGATCACAATGACAGCGTTATGTCCGCCGAAGCCGAAGGAATTGGACATACCGATCCGAAGCTTAGCCTGTCTTGCTTTATGGGGAACGTAGTCCAGATCACAGCCGGGGTCAGGCGAATGTAAATTGATGGTCGGCGGAATGATTCCCTCTTGCAGCGACTTGAGTAGGGCAATGGCTTCCACGCCACCCGAAGCACCCAGCATGTGCCCTGTCATGGATTTGTTGGCTGTCACAGGCACGTGGTAAGCGTGATCTCCGAATACATGCTTAATGGCCGCTGTCTCGGAGCGATCCCCAATGACTGTACTGGTTGCATGTGCGCTGATGACATCGATCTCGTTAGGGGATAGTCCTGCCACGTTGAGTGCCAGCTGCATGGCACGGGCCGCGCCATGACCATCCTCCGGGGTAGCTACCATGTGATAGGCATCTGAGCTCGCTCCGTATCCGATAATTTCACCCAGAATCCGCGCCCCACGGGCTAACGCATGCGTCAGGGACTCCATGATGACAATTCCTGCACCCTCAGCCATGACGAATCCATCACGTTCATTATCAAAAGGCCGGCTTGCCTGCTCAGGAGCATGGTTACGAGTAGACAAAGCCGTGGCATTCGCGAAGCTGGACAATGAAATTTCGGTAATAGCCGCTTCAGAGCCACCAGCTATTATGAGGTCGGAACGACCAGCCTGAATGCTGAAGAATGCCTCACCAATCGCCGTATTCCCGATGGAGCAAGCTGTAACAGGGGCAAGCGTCGGACCGAGTGCGCCATATTTCATGCTGATCAGAGCTGCTGCCATATTGGGGATCATCATGGGGACGAGCATCGGGCTTACCCGTTCCGGTCCACGGGAGGCCAGCTTCTCGCTCTGCCCCATCAAGGTCTGGATTCCCCCAATACCGGAGCCAACATACACGCCCATCCGCTCCCGATCCAGCTTGTCCAGATCAAGTTCGGCCTGTTGTATGGCCTGGTCTGCGGCAGCCAATGCAAAATGGCAGAAACGATCCATACGACGAGCCTCCTTGGCTCCCAGCAGGGTCTCTGGATCAAAATTCGGAACAAGTCCCGCAAACTGGACCTTATGCCTAGCGGTGTCGAAAGTATCAATATGCCGGATTCCCGACTGTCCTTGAGTTAAATGCGACCAAAAGGTCTCTATATCATTTCCGAGAGGGGAAATTACACCCATCCCTGTAATTACGACTCTTTCCATATCTAAATGCCTCCTTCGATCTTTTAAACAGTGAGCTTAAGGACTATAATGACAGTTAAGATATCCTATTACCAGAGAGTGATTATCCTAGTATAAATACTGCTATTATGAACACATCAAGGAGTGCAGAGCATGAATTCTCAGGTAAGACTACAAGCACTATCAATATTTCTAAAGGGAAAAAGAGCCAGCATTTCTCCAGAATCGGCCGGATTTCCTTCGGGTATACGTAGACGAACCCCAGGATTGCGGCGGGAGGAGGTAGCTCAGTTGGCAGGGGTTAGCACCACCTGGTATACCTGGTTGGAGCAGGGACGGGACATTCAGGTCTCTCACTCCGTGCTGGAATGTGTGGCTAACGCACTGCAGCTTAATGGGGATGAACGCAGATACTTATATTCGTTAGCATTTGAAGGAGGTGGGGAGGGCTATTCTGCCGCGCAGGAAATGGCTCAGCTCAGCCCATCCTTGCAGAAAATCATTACTGAACTCCAATATTGCCCGGTAATTGTCTCGGATCGCAAATGTAACATTGTAGGCTGGAACCGGGCCGCCGAATATGTGTTCTTGGACTTCAACCGCATTCCTGTTGAGGAACGCAACATGATCCGTCTGCTTTTCACACGCCGGGAGTTTCGCCGCTTGGCAGTGAACTGGGAGCAATTCTCCAGTGGCTTTCTGGCAATGTTCCGGACCTACTATGGTCAATACGTGGAGGATGCGTGGTATGATCAGTTCCTGGAGGAGATGAGACAGACCCATCCGGAATTCAATCGTATGTGGGAGCAGAGTCAGGTAAGCTATGCCCCGGAGGTGCATCTGGAATTTCGCCACGCCAAGGCTGGGAAAATGGTGTATGAGCTTACGTCGTTGAAGGTGTATGGACCGGATGATCTGCGTTGCAGTATTTATACACCGGCTGCCGAGACTACGACAGAGACAAAATTGCGACAACTCATGATTGAGGAGTAGCGTAGTTGTGAAGAATGGTTACCATATTAGCATCAAATATGTTACGATGGATGGAGTGTTATGTTCGGATCATGGCAATCAGGACCTGTTGTGTCCTATATACCATGCATCTCTATAAGAATACATTGACAAATGAGGTGGCACCTTGAAGATATCAACTAAAGGTAGGTATGGTCTAACCATTATGATGGAGCTTGCCGTCAAATTCGGCGAAGGTCCTACATCATTGAAAAGTATAGCTGAGAAAAACCAGCTGTCCGAGCACTATCTGGAGCAACTGATCGCTCCATTGCGTAATGCAGGGCTGGTTAAGAGTATTCGTGGCGCTTATGGTGGCTACATTTTGTCTGGAGACCCTGGCGATATTACGGCAGGAGATATCATCCGCGTACTGGAGGGACCGATCTCTCCTGTGGACTTCACGGAAGAGGATGATCCCGCAAAACGCGATCTGTGGCTGCGTATCCGCGATAGCATTGCAGAAGTACTGGACTCCACGACGCTGAAGGATCTGATATCCTTCCAGGAGCAGGAGAAGGCTGATAATTACATGTTCTATATTTAGTTTTTCGTAAAATAGAAGCAGGGATAAATCCTTTATTTCAAGGGCTTATCCCTGCTTTTTTATTGCTATGTATAAATAAATCAAAAGAAGAATCACTAAAAACCACGTTTAATTTAATACAAAGTTCACCAAAAATACATAAAAATAAATAAAAAATGAATATATTATTTAATTTAGTAATTATAAGGTATATAATAGAAAAGTATTCCAAATATGAAAGGGTGATAGAAGTTGAAGAAAAAAATATTGGTTGGACTTTTGTCTGCGGCTGCATGCTTCTCTTTGGGATCAACCCCATTTGCCGATACTGCTGCAGCTGCAAGTGCAGGTCCTCAAATTACTTCATCAGTGGACTCGCGTGTAATTACTCCAAGTTCTACTTATCACAGCTATCTTACTCTTAGTGTAGGTGAATCCAGAAATCTATCAGGCTCTGGTTTTTGGATCGCTAGTGCTCCACCCTATGATCAAATCTACTTAAATAGTCAGGGGCTAGTGATTGGACTTAAGCCTGGTGTAGTTACAGTAATGGCTGATCTTCCTGGAGGGGATAAGATTGCCTACTATATTACTGTTAAATAAATTGTATTAAATCAACAAATTTTGACTTCGTTAAGCCTGTAGGCTGACTCCGATAGGAGTAGTCTGCGGGCTTTTTTTATGTAACTCGATCGACTGAGCACCACTTTCCTTGGTATGACACGAAGTCATTTAGTTTACACGACAAATGACCTATATAATGAAGGATGATTGGCATTCTAATCCAAAAATTGAGAATAATTTCAATTGTCACAGAATAAAGAGAGAAATAAGAAATTAAAAAATCAAAAAAATAAAAATTAATATAAGGGGTTTGTAATATAAAAATGAAAATTGTCTTAGTTTAAAGGTTGCCACTTATGAAGAAGAGTCTATTAATGAGGTTTTAGTGTCGGTTTTTCTGATGGCGCCTGGGCAACAGAAGGGAATCGGCTATTTGCCTTGTGAATAATTTTCCTGTGACTGTATAGGCTATCTGTTATCAATGGAAGAATGCCCAATTGGAGGGAGGAATTGTACGATGAGCAGATCCACGAGCAAATCCACGGAAAAGCGAAATCAGCAATCGTTAACAGGCCATCTGATGGCTGACGAGCAGGTGTTACGCTCTGTTTTTTTCGGGTGCTCGGATGTTGTGTTCCACGCATTTCACACAGCACGTTATACGTCAGCGCTCATCGTATATTGCTCGGGACTATGCGATGTGGAGAGGCTTGAGCGGCAGGTGCTTGCTCCATTGCAGAAAGGTGGGTTAGGGGACGCGAGCACCTCTTATTCTATCGGTGTGGACTTTTCCAAGGAACAGCTGCCAGTCTCCTCCGTTCAACGCGTTGATGTAATCGAACAGGCTGTACAGGCCATTTTGGAGGGACAGGCACTACTATTGCTGGAAGGGCAGCCTGCAGGCATCTTGTATCCTCTGGTAAACAACCAGAGTAGAGCACCAGAAGAGCCGGCTGCAGAATCCACTGTTCGCGGAGCGCGTGACGGGTTCACAGAATCGCTCAGTACGAATCTGAATCTACTGCGCCTGCGAGTCAAGACTCCTGCGCTGAAGCTCCAGACGTCTACGATGGGAACATATACGCGAACCAAAGTTACGCTGGCCTATGTAGAAGGACTCATCGAGGATGCTTTGGTAAAGGAGGTAGAGGCTCGTCTACGCAAATTAAGCGTGAAGGATGTACTGGAGAGTCAGTACATCGAAGACGGAATTATTGATCAGCGCTATTCGCCCTTTCCGCAGATGATTGCTACCGAACGGCCTGATGTCGTGGCTTCGAATCTGCTGGAGGGCCGCTTTGCTATTCTGGTGGACGGAACCCCCTTCACGCTCATTGCTCCTGTCACACTGTCCTCGATGCTGCAGTCTCCGGAGGATTATTATCAGAACCTGTATATTAGTATTTTTATCCGCTGGCTCAGGTATATTTTTTATGTATTATCACTGCTGCTTCCTTCCGCTTACGTGGCTATTACGACCTTTCACCAGGAGATGGTTCCCACAGTGCTTCTACTCAGCATCGCTCGGGCAAGGGAGGAGATTCCTTTTCCAGCACTCATTGAGGCACTTATTATGGAGATTTCCTTCGAAGCCCTGCGCGAGGCAGGTGTTCGCCTGCCCAAGCAGATCGGCTCAGCGGTCAGTATCGTGGGGGCGCTGATCATCGGTCAAGCGGCCACATCTGCCGGGATCGTATCAGCTCCGATGATCATTATCGTTGCCATTACAGGGATCGCTTCCTTTATGATTCCACGTTATACAGCCAGTATTGCTACACGTCTGCTTCGTTTCCCGATCATGCTACTGGCGGGTACGCTGGGTCTTATTGGCGTCATGCTAGGCATTATTTTAATCGTGATCCATCTCAGCAGTCTACGTTCCTTTGGAACACCCTATCTGTTCCCAATCACTCCGACCTCTAGCTCAAAGATGAAGGATGTATGGTGGAGGTCTCTGTCCTGGAGCAAGTCACGCTAGAACGCTCGAAATTCAGTTAATGAGGAGCTTGCCTGTATGTTGACGGACAAAGGGAAAATATCGGCTACAGAACTAGCCTTCATGATCTTTCCAGCGGTCCTAGCGACAGCGATTCTGTCTGTGCCTGCCATTACGATGCACTATGCAGGTCACGATATGTGGCTTCCTCCCCTGTGGGGCTCCATTGTTGGACTGGCGACCGTTGGCATATCGATTGGACTGAATCATCTCTATCCGAACCAGACGATTATGCAGTCCAGCTTGAAGATTGTGGGCTGGTTGCCTGGTAAATTCGTCGGCTTGGCTTTTCTTATTTTTTTGCCACATCTCAATGGTCTGGTCATTCGGGTGTATGGTGAATTCATTGCAAGCAATGCGCTTCCCAACACGCCTCTATTCGTGATCATGGGCACCATGACGCTGGTGTGTGCTTTGAATGTCAGGTTAGGCATTGAGGTGGTGGGCCGTACCTCTCAAGTGTTTGTGACCTTGCTCGTTGTTCTGCTGGGATTGATCTTCGTACTGCTGATTGGTGAGTTGGAGCCTGTACAACTGCTTCCCTTCATGGAATATGGAGTAATACCTACCCTCAAAGGAGCAGTAGCCCCGGCGTTCAGCGAATATATTGTTCTGGCCTTCCTTATTCCTTACGTAAATGATAAGAAACACATGTCCAGAGCCATGATCGGCTCTTTATGCGTGACAACGGCGGCGATGGTGATCACGAATCTCTTCTGCTTGTTCTTGATGGGCGATATGACAGATAGCTTCTCTTTCCCTGTCATGATTGCTGCACGCTACATTACAATTGCTGATTTCCTGCAGCATATCGAGTCTATCATCATTGCAATCTGGATTTTTGGGATATTCGTCAAAATTTCCGTGTTCCTCTATATTTTTGCCACAGCGACGGCTGAATGGTTCGGTATGAAGGACTACAGGCCCATGGTATTTCCACTCGCATTTCTGTGCTTGGTCTTCTCCTATTGGGTCGTATCTGGTCAGTCGGGGGCAGGCAACCTCGTAGGCACCTCCGCTAATGTGTACACGTTGGTGTGTCTGTTGGTGCTTCCCGCCGGAATCTATGGGATAGCTCTCTTGAAGCAGATATGGGGCCGTAGCCGTAAAAAAGGGGCTCGAACAACATGAGACAACATAATCCCTATCAGTACTGGCAGCGATGCTTGCTGCTACTCGTGGGTTGCTTGCTTCTAACAGGTTGCTGGGACAGGCATGAGGTGAATGACCTGGCAATTGTACTGGCAACCGGTATTGATTATGCGCAAGAGAAGGTGGAGCTGACAGCACAGATATTCATCCCTCGCAAGGCAGGCGGGGTTGGGGGCACAGGAGGGAGTCCAAGCGGAGTGACGATGACTCGCACCGCTGAAGGGGCTACTGTAGCCGAGGCCCTCAATCGTCTGCAGCGCAAGGTCTCACGTGATATGTTCTGGGGGCATTGTGAAGTGATTGTCATCAGTGAGCAAGCAGGTAAGCAGGGCCTACGGGAGTATATTGATTTTTTCCTCCGCTATCCCCAGATCCGGGAGCATGCCTACGTTTTCTCTAGTGAAAAAGAGGCCAAGGGAATGCTTGCGCTACTTGATCCTCTCGAAAGAAGCTCCGCTGAATCCTTGCGGGAAATGGCGAATTTGGGCCTTGGTGCGCGCGTCACCTTATTGGAGCTGGCTCAGTCGATTGAAGGTCCCAGTCAGTCCGCCATCTTAACACGGCTGCTAGTTACTCCAGCGAATCCGGGACAGGAGAAATTGGTGACGACGCCTTTTGTCCGGGGACTAAGCCTGTATAAAAAGGATAAATATGTCCGAACGGTTACAGAACCTCTAAGTATTGGTGTACTGCTGCTTGTAAATGAGCTGAACAATATCATCATGCCTGTGGAAATTCATTCGTATAAGGGCTCTATGTCCATTCGACTGATCGATGCCAAGGCAAAAATCCGACCTCGAATCATTCATGGAGAATGGAGTGTTGGCATTGATATTGAAGCTCGGGGCGAGGTGGTTCTGAACACGACAGACGCGGAGCTTTCTAACCCGGCCGTTATGGTGGAGGTGCAGGAGGCTTGGCAGAACAGACTGAAGTCTCTGGCGGAGAGGGCTGTTGCGCTGTCGCAGAAGGAGCTTAAGACAGACCTGTTCAGATTTGCCACAGCATTCCGTCAGCGGTACCCCAGACAGTGGCGAGAGCAGCAGACCCAATGGCCGACTGTCTTCCATGAATTGAAGGTGGATATTCGTAGCAAGGCGCTGATCACTCGTACAGGCAAGTCCACAGAGCCTCAGGGGAGGGCTGATCAAAGCAGGAAGTAGCTAAATAGCAGATTCGTACATTAGATCGACTGCATAGTAGGAGGGAGTACATGAGGCTGGTATCCGTGCTTGGCATCTTGTTTCTCGCAGCTGTGATCCTCTTTGGTGAATGGCATGGCTGTTCAACCAGAAGAGTGCGTGTGATTATGATCAGTGTTACGCTTGGAACGGCGATCCTTGCCATTGTTCTCTTATACCAGCCGAACCTGCCTGGTCCGACCCAATGGATCAAGCTGCTGTTCGGGAAGATTGACAAAATCATGAAGTGAATGAAATGATGATAGATGCGCTCCTAACTAAGACTCCTCCAAAGACTCCTTCCAGATGATCCCGCCTGAAGACTCCTCTGTAGGAGTCTTTTTGTTGTTAAGTCTGTATTCATATTCTTTTATACAAGAAAATAAGTAAGCGGTTACAATAATCCGAATCTATTGTATAGTAATGTCCGGGCACTTGACACATATGATTTTGGAGCAGGCGCTGCTCATTCATTTTAGAGGTAAGGGAGGCATAATCCCCATGTATCGGGTATTGCTGGTGGATGACGAAGAGGATGTAAGAGAAGGACTTGTGCTGGAGATTGATTGGGAGGCGTTGGGCCTTCGAATTGTGGGACTTGCCGAGAATGGAAGGGAAGCCTTGGAGCTAGCAGAGCGAGTGGAACCCGATATTGTAATTACAGATATCAGCATGCCCTTCATGAACGGTCTGGAGCTGGCCCACGAGCTGCGTAGGCGCAATCCACTCATCAAACTGGTCATATTGACAGGATACGATGAATTTGATTATGCCCGACAAGCAGTATCCCTTAGCGTAGACGAATATCTGCTGAAGCCTTTCTCGGCAGGACATCTGACGGAACTATTGACTCGTCTATGTTCACAGATGGCTGCGGATGTAGCGGAAAGGGAGAATTTACGGAAGCTGAGAGAGTACTATCACAACAGTCTTCCACTGCTACAATCAAATTTTCTGGCCTCTTTGTTATATAGACAGCGATCAGAGGACTACGTACACGATAAAGCAAGGCAACTGGACCTTGACCTCACAGGCTTCAGATACAGCATTTCTGTATTGACGCTACATAAGAACGAGACGGACAGGAGGTCGGGACAAACGGGAGAGGAAGCCGACGATACAGCTACCGTGCTATGGCAGGATGCAGAGCTTAAGCAATTCGCTGCCCTGAATATTGCGAGTGAGGTGTGGAATGAATTCGGTGCAGGCTATGTATTCTGGCATCAGGATATGATCGTATTGTTGTTCATTGATCGGGACGGCCTTAATGAGCGTGTGCTGGAGCGTCAGGAGGCACTTGATCGTGTGCTGCGCAGCATGAATCATTATTTACGGCTGGCAGTGACGATTGGTGCAGGCTCGCTCGTCGATTCGCTGGGACTGCTGACGCATTCTTATACTGATGCGATGCTGGCTCTGGATTATCGTCTAGTACCTGGTACCGATCGACTGATCTACATTGATGAGGTCGAGCGACGAGCAGGCGGGCAGCTGCGGTTCGATGAATTGAAGCAGCAAATGCTGACACGCTGTCTGAAGGCAGGCACCGAAGACGAGCTGGAAGAGGCACTGGATACGATCTTTGCCGAGGTAACCCGTCAGCATGGTAGCCATGATATACAGCTTTATCTCATTGAAGTTGTTACGACGGTATGGAAAGCCACCCTGTCCTCGGGTGAGGAACTGGAGGAATTGTTCGGGGCAGGCTTCCAGGTCTACGCAGAGCTGCTCAAGCTGGCTGGATTGGAGGAGGCCAAGCGCAGACTGCGCGATATCTGTCAGCTGGTGCAGAGACGGATTGCCTCCGGTCGCCAGCATGCTTACCGGGATATGATCGACCAGGCATTGCAGTACACCAAGGCGTATTACAGAGACCCGGAATTGTCCATTCAAAAGGTATGCAGCCATCTTCATATCAGTCAGGGGTACTTTTGCAGCATTTTCAAGAAAGAGGTTCAGCTGACCTTCCTGCAATATTTGATGCAGCTACGGATGGAGGAGGCGAAGCGCCTGCTCCGCTCGACGGAGCTGAAGTCCTTCGAGATTGCAGCGGAGGTGGGCTTTGCGGAGCCGAATTATTTTAGCTTTTGCTTCAAAAAGCAAGTGGGCGTCTCCCCCAAGGAATACCGCAAGCAGGCAGAACGGGCGGAAGGCGAGGAGCGTCATACATGAAGCGCTGGTTAGGGGACAGAGGGGCATTGCTACTGCGGTCTATTAACCGCCGATTATCTGAACCGGTACAATTCATAGGTGCGAAAAGCATCGGAACGATTATTACGAGATCATTCTCCGCATTCATGGTCATCGTGCTAACTGTAACGTCGATGCTGCTGTATAACCAGTTCATGCGGGCTGCCGAGCGCAGCGCAGAGCTTGCAACCCGGCAGATAGTAGATCAGGTCAGCTACAATCTGGAGGACTACGTCCGGGGCATGTCCCATGTGTATCGTGCGATTGAGGAGCATATGCTGGCGGACGGTGACTGGCAGGGGCAACAGGTAGATAAGCAACTGGATACCCTCTTAAGTAGTCGTGAGGATATTGTATCAATCACCCTGCTGGATCAGGAGGGGAAATTGCTCAAAAATCGACCAGCTGCCGAATTGAGAAACAGTGCGCATATTACCCAACAGGGCTGGTTCCAGTCCGCGCTGCGTGTACCTGATCACCTGAGCTTCTCGCTGCCGCATATTCAGAATATGTATGCAGGCTCATATCCGTGGGTAGTCTCGATGAGCAAAGGCATAACCGTCCGGCGAAATGGTCAGGATGAGCAGGTGATTTTACTGGTAGATATCAACTTCAAGCAGATCGACGAGCTCAGTCGTCGTGTAAGCCTAGGTCAGCGTGGCTACGTGTACATTATTGATGAGAGTGCAGGCAATATCGTCTATCATCCGCAGCAGCAGCTCATGTACATGGGGCTGAAGCGGGAAAATATCGAGCAAGCGCTGGTTGCTACGGGCACTTATGAGGATACAGCGGAAGGGCAGCAGCGCTTGAATGCTGTCAAATCCGTCGCCAATATCGGCTGGAAAATTGTTGGGGTCGCCTACAAGGAGGAGATCATGACGACCCGTCACGAGGTAACAGCTTATTTGTTGCGCATGTTGGTCGTGGTTCTGGTGCTGGTCATTATCATTTCGATATTGCTATCCACGACGTTAACGAGGCCGATCCGTCGAATGGAACGCCGGATGAAGACCGTAGAGCAGGGAGACTTCAATGTAGAGCTGCCGATGACGGGACCGCTGGAGGTGCAGCAGCTGTCCAGACGTTTCAATCTTATGGTCAGTCAGATTCGGACGCTCATGGATGAGATTATTCGGGAGCAGGAGCAGAAGCGCCAATTGGAGCTGGCAGCATTACAGGCACAGATTAACCCCCATTTTTTGTACAATACGCTGAATTCGGTCGTACGGATGGTTGGCATGAGTCGTAACGAGGAAGTAATCACGATGATCACCTCGCTCTCCAAGCTCTTCCGCCTAAGCTTAAGCCAAGGACGCACGATCATTACCATTCGCGAGGAGCTGGAGCATGTCTATCATTATTTGACGATCCAGCAGATGCGTTTTAAGCAGAAGTTCCAATTCCACATAGATGCCGAGGAGCAGACATTGGGCTGCACTACACTGAAGCTGATTCTACAACCATTGGTGGAGAACGCGATTGTGCACGGTATTGAGGGATTGGGCGACGAGGGCTTCATTCAAATACGGACGTACACCAATGAGCAGTTGCTATATATCGAGGTTAGCGATAATGGCATGGGCATGTCTGAGGAGCAGATGAAGCGGTTATTCACAGGTAAGCCTGTGGTTAAAAGCGGAGCCGGTTCAGGTGTAGCGGTTCGGAATGTTCATGATCGGATTCGTCTGGTGTATGGCGAAGGATACGGCTTGACATTTGACAGCGAATTGGAGGAAGGGACAGTCGTGACCATCCGACTCCCCATCAGACCTGTCCACGACGTAGGAAAGGAGCATTCTCAATGAAAGGGATCATCCGTCGCGAAATCGATTGTACAGCAGGAGGGAATGTAGATAGTGGGCTCAGGTTCAATTGGGTACGGGTACCATTATTCATCATGTTGGGTCTGCTGCTGACTAGCTGTAGCTATTCATCCAGCGATGCTGAGCCACCTGTCTATCGTATTGCACTCATTACCCCCGCCGGGAGTAAAAGTGTATCTGATGCGGTACAGTTCGGAGCCGAATCTGCTGTCAGGGAACTGGGGGCAGAGCTGATTACAGTGGAAATGACCACGGCCGCAAGGGACTCTTCACAAGAACATGATGTTATGGCAGAGGCCAGCAATACGAAGGAAACTGCTAATTCTGATAGTGCCACGACAGCACTCTATACGAAGCCCCACATTGCATTCGATGCCGCCCACCCACAAGCCAAAGTTGATGAACAATCGGCTCAAGCTGCAGCAGTGGCCCATGCTCTGGAGTTGGGTGCAACGGCAATCATTTTGAATCCGGAAAGCGATCGTGGATTGGAGCAAGCCATTCGCGAGGTAGCTGCCCTTACAGGACAGAAGGGCAAGACGATTCCGGTTATATCATTGGATGCTCAACACGTGCAAGGAGTTACCAGCAGTATTTCCATGGATCATCACGCAGCTGGTCGACAGGCTGGGCAAGCCATGGGTGAGCTGCTAGAGGGTAGGGGGAGGGTGCTGTTACTTGGCACCACTCAGGATGCGGCTCGGGTCGCAGATCGAACCAATCCTAAGCAAATGACTCAACAAACGAATCAGAATACAGGCCGGAATACAGATCATGATGCAGGACAAAATGCAGGACAAAATGCAGGACAAAATGCAGGACAAAGCACTTATCCGGGCTTGAGTATGGACAGCTATGCTCTCGCTGAGCGTGAGCGAGGAGTACGTGAGATTCTCCAGCAGCAGTATCCACAGCTGCAAGTTGAGACTCTCCCGGCTTGTCAGGATGAGGGGGCGTGCCAGCTGCATATGGAGCAATGGCTTCAAGTTCAATACGCCAAGCTGGATCAACAGACGAGTGGCAACTCACAAGCACAGCCATCTGGGCATATTGGAGTCATCGCTTTGGATGCGTCGGTGAGTATTATTGCTGCACGGAGTGTAGCCGAGTATGGTAGCTCTGGTAACGATATTCCGATCGTAGGGTTCGGGAGTGAACACGAGCAATTGGAGCAGCTACAGGAGGGGATTATCCGCCGTCTGATTGTTCACAATGGCTTCAGTGCCGGCTATCTTGGTGCTCAACAAGCGATAGCGTATCTGAATGGTGAGCAGGTACAGCCACAGATTACGTTGGAGACGAGAGTGGTCAGCACGGAGAATATGTTCTGGATGGATAACCAGAAGCTGTTATTTCCTTTTGTGCAATGACAGACCCACCAATAAATGAAGATTTTCATATAACAGATGAAGATATTGTATTCGAAAATATTGTAAACCCTTTCATAATAAAGACATCGGCATTGCCGAATGAATCAGGGGAGGTCATTATACATGAAGAAAACATGGACCATGCTTGCTATGACAGGATTGATGCTGGTTACAGCAGCTTGCGGCGGAGGTGCTGGCAGTACGCCAACCGGGAACAACGGAGCTACAGATACAGCAGCCCCAAGCACATCCTCGGGCACAGAACTGCCCAAAGTCGGGGTAGCCATCTATAAATTCGATGATACGTTCATGACTGGAGTTCGAAATGCCATGAAGGCTGCTGCTGATGGCAAGGCTGAGCTGGATATTGTCGATAGCCAAAATGCTCAGCCGACCCAGAACGAGAAGGTCGATCTGTTTATTTCTAAAAAGTACAATGCCATGGCCGTGAATCCTGTGGATCGCACAGCAGCCGGGGTTATTATTGACAAGGCCAAGGCAGCTAACGTGCCTGTCGTGTTCCTGAACCGGGAGCCGGTAGCTGAGGATATGAACAAATGGGATAAGGTCTATTATGTTGGGGCAAAGGCGGAGGAATCCGGTACCATCTCAGGCCAACTGATCGTCGACTACTGGAAGGCACATCCTGAGGCTGACAAGAACGGAGACGGCAAGCTTCAATATGTCATGCTGAAGGGCGAGCCAGGTCATCAGGATGCGGAGCTGCGCACCAAATATTCCGTGCAGGCGATCGAGGATGCAGGGATTGAAGTCGAAGCATTGGCTGTAGATACAGCGATGTGGGACCGCGTCAAAGGACAGGAGAAAATGCAGGCATTCCTGGCCTCACACGGTGACAAGATTGAAGCCGTACTTGCGAACAATGACGACATGGCTCTGGGGGCTATTGAGGCGCTGAAGGCAGCTGGATATTTCCAGGGTGACAAGAGCATTCCTGTTGTAGGTGTGGATGCCACTGCACCAGCTATTCAGGCTTTGCAGGATGGCACGATGCTCGGTACGGTGCTTAACGATGCCAAGAATCAAGGGGCAGCTACGGTAGCTATTGCTGAGGCTCTGGCTAAGGGCGAGACGCCTACGAAGGACAACACCGGCTTCGATATTACGGATGGAAAGTATGTATGGATCGCCTATAAGAAAATAACCAAGGACAATATCGCAGACGCCCAATAACCGCGAAGAGAGGGGGAGCCGTGAAGTCGCGGCACCCTTCTCCGCAAGGGAAGCAGAAGGGGAGATACATCATATGGAATCACCATATTTGCTGGAGATGAACGGCATCTCCAAGGCTTTTCCCGGGGTGCAGGCACTGAGTCAGGTTACGCTGAAGGTCCGACCAGGTACCGTACATGCTCTTATGGGTGAGAACGGCGCGGGGAAGTCCACGTTGATGAAGTGCCTATTTGGTATCTATCGACCGGATGAAGGTGAGATCAAGCTGAATGGGCAAGTAGTCGATATCCCGAATTCTAGTACAGCGCTGGCGCAGGGCATATCCATGATTCATCAGGAGCTGCATCCCGTCCCCCATCGTCCAGTGATGGAGAATATATGGCTCGGGCGCTTTCCTATGATGGGTATAGGTCCGTTCAAGCTGGTGGATGAGAAGCAGATGGCCGAGGACACAAAGGGGCTGTTCGCAGATTTGGGCTTGGACATCGACCCCAAGGCGCTTACAAGAACGCTCTCCGTGTCCAAAATCCAGTCGATTGAGATCGCGAAGGCCGTATCCTTCCGCTCCAAGGTCATCGTCATGGATGAACCGACCTCTTCATTAACCGGCAAAGAGGTGGAGCAGCTGTTCAGTATTATTAGGGAGCTCCGCAGTCGCGGGGTATCCATTATCTACATCTCCCACAAAATGGAGGAGATACTGACGATCTCCGATGAGGTGACGATCATGCGCGATGGCGCACTGGTCGGAACCTGGGCGGCAGCCGAGCTAACTACGGACCTGATCATTACACGTATGGTGGGCCGTGATCTGAATGAGCGTTTTCCAGAAAAGACGCATGTGCCTGGTGAAGTCATAATGAAAGCGGAAGGGCTGACAGCTATGCAGCCGAACTCTTTTCGGGATGTGTCCTTTGAGCTCCGTAAGGGAGAGATTCTAGGCGTCGGAGGGTTGGTAGGCGCACAGCGAACAGAACTGATCGAAGCCTTGTTCGGATTGCGGGCGCTGGCTGCTGGCAAGATCCACATCAATGGCCGTGTAGCGAGGATCACCTCACCTGCTGCCGCCAAGCGGCATAATATGGCGCTTCTGACGGAGGAACGTCGGGTAACAGGGATTTTTCCAGTGCTGTCTGTCTATGAGAATACGATCATTGCGAATCTTGGACGCTATCGGAATCGGCTGGGCCTACTGAATGAAAGAAGGGGACGAGAAGAGGCAGCCGAGCAGACACAGAAGCTTCGGACGAAGACACCTTCGGTGAACACATTGATTCGCAACCTGTCTGGAGGCAATCAGCAAAAGGTACTGCTAGCCCGTTGGCTGCTTACCGATCCAGATATATTGCTGCTGGATGAACCCACTCGTGGCATTGATGTCGGGGCGAAGTTCGAGATTTATACCATCATTACAGAGCTGGCCCGTCAGGGCAAAAGCATCATCATGATCAGCTCCGAAATGCCTGAGCTGCTGGGGATGTCGGATCGCATCATGGTTATGAGTGAGGGCAGGCTCACAGGAATTGTGGAAGGTGCCGAGGCTACGGAGCAGCATATCATGCGGCTGGCGGCGCAGCAGCGCATGGCTTAAGCTTAGCGGGAGGAATAGAAATGAATACACGTGTGATGACACAGGTGCGGCAATATATGATGCAGCGCGCCATCTTTATGGTGTTGATCCTGTTGGTAATCGGGATCGCCATTGCAGACCCCAATTTTTTGGCCTTTTCTACATTGCGAGATATTCTACAGCAGTCTTCTACTAGAGCCATTATTGCACTTGGTGCCGCTTTTATTCTGGTCACGGGTGGGGTAGACCTGTCGGCTGGGCGGGTCGTAGGGCTGACGGCAGTCATCTCGGCCTCTATGCTCCAGATAGATACCTATGCCAATCGTTTCTTCCCTGATCTGCCCCAGCTATGGGTAGGGTTACCGATTGTGATCGGGATTATCGCCGGACTGCTCGTAGGGCTGGTCAACGGAATCATTGTTGCAAAATTGAATGTCCCACCTTTCATAGCCACACTGGGAACTATGGTAGCCGTATATGGTCTGAATTCCATCTATTTTGACATGGAGCCCAACCAGTCCCAGCCGATTGGTGGGTTAAGACCTGACTTTACAACGATAGGCTCAGGCTATATTGATCTGGGTGGGGGCTACTCCATTCCATACATTGTGCTCATTGCGATTGCTGTAGCCGTGATCTGTTGGGTGATTTTTAACAAGACAAGACTTGGCAAGAATATGTATGCCATCGGCGGCAACATTCAGGCTGCCCACGTGTCAGGTATTCACGTTGCCCGTAATCTGATCGCTCTCTATGCCATTGCTGGTGCATTGTATGGACTAGGAGGAGTGCTGGAGGCTGCTCGTACAGGAGGGGCTACCAACAATTATGGTAACATGTATGAGCTTGATGCGATCGCGGCCTGTGTGGTGGGCGGCGTATCGACTGCGGGTGGTATCGGTACTGTACCTGGTGTAATGGCCGGGGTGCTGATCTTTGGCGTCATTAACTACGGCTTAACCTTTATCGGCGTCAGTCCATACTGGCAGTTGATTATCAAAGGACTCATTATTGTAGCCGCGGTTGCTTTCGATATTCGCAAATATATGGCGAAGAAGTAATTGTGCCAGATGTTCGAATGACTGTGTTGCTGTTACTATATTGTCCTATTATTCATGCTCTAACTCCAAAGTAGAGTTCTGAAAAAAGCTGATCAAAGTGGATCAGCTTTTTTCTGCTTGTAGCTCAGCTTAAAGATCAGTTTGAGGTCCAGTTTGAGGTTGATAGCGATCGTATACATATCTTGCTCCATGCAGAAGATAGGGAGGAAGCGGAGTCTATGCTTCCAGGTGTGGAGCAGCTGCTGGACAATCTGAACACGTTGGATGAGCAAGCGCGTCAATCATTAGCTGTTGAGCTACTGGACATCTGGAATGAGCATTGGCTTGATGAATATCTCGAAGAAGAGCCTTATACAGCTGCTCAATTTGCCTCTCAGCTGAAGCTGCGCGGGCTTGAGTGGGAGCAGGAGCGGCAAGTATGTATTATTCCAATTGCTGCTGGTCTCTCCTTCAGCGTCAAGTACCATATCGAGCAAGGATTTCAATCTCATCAGATTAGATGATCTAACAGGGCTGTGATAGCAACTTTATAGCCGGCAGAATTTATTATGGATTCCTGTCCGGTTATTGTAATTATTACAGGATATTTTCTTGCTTTTTTTCATAGTTGCTTATATAGTGAAGGCACAGAATGGATTACAATTCCAGTCGGAGTGCATGCATATCATTGCAGCTTCCTTCAAATAACTGAATTTATAACGGGGTGGCATATATAATGAAGCGTATTTATTTGGACCATGCCGCATCGACCCCGATGCATCCAGAGGTAGCGCAGACCATGATGGAAATCATGACCGGCCAATTTGGCAATCCCTCCAGCATTCATGCTTTTGGGCGGTCAGCCAAGCGTACAGTAGGTGATGCACGGGATGTCGTTGCGGCTTCTTTGGGGTGCATGCCAGAGGAATTGGTATTTACTGGCGGAGGCACTGAGAGTGATAACCTGGCTATATTTGGGGCTGCTGAGGCCCAGAATCAAAAGTCTGGCCATATCATTACAACATCCATCGAGCATCACGCTGTGCTACATAGCTGCGAGGAGTTGGAGCGGAAGGGCTACGAGGTGACTTATCTGCCTGTGGATCACACGGGACGTATACGGATCTCAGATCTAGAAGCAGCAATTCGCCCAGATACCTCCTTGATTACCATGATGTATGGGAACAACGAGACAGGAACACTTCAGCCGATTGTGGAGGCAGGAGAGCTGGCCCGCTCCAGAGGGATTCTACTGCACGTAGATGCTGTACAAGCCTTCGGAGCAGTACAGATTCGTTGTCACGAGCTGCCTGTTGACCTACTCAGTGTATCTGCACACAAGATCAATGGCCCGCAGGGAATGGGAGCTCTGTACATCCGGCGTGGTGTCTCACTTCAACCGCGGTCCTATGGGGGGCTGCAGGAGAAGAAGAGACGGGCGGGTACCGAGAATATGGCAGGGATCGCAGGCTTTGCAGCTGCAGCCCGACTGGCATCCGAGGGCCTCACTCCACGTAGGGAGCATGATCTGTGTTTGCGGCAGACGTTCTTGAATCAATTGGAGGAACGTTTGGGCCAGGGAGCTTTCGTTGTGAATGGTAATCAGGAATATTACTTGCCTCATATCGTAAATATCAGTTTCCCGGGGTATAGCACGGAGACACTACTAATGAATCTGGACATGGAGGGGATTGCCGCAGCAAGTGGGTCGGCTTGTACCTCAGGATCACTTGAGGTATCCCATGTGCTGGAGGCAATGCAGCTTCCTGAAGAAGTATTGAAATCAGCGATTCGTTTTAGCTTTGGGTTGGGTAATACTATGGAGGAAATCGAGTACACAGCCGAAAAAATTGCAACCATTCTGGCTCGGCTGCGTAATAGGCATTAGGGATGAGGAGGGCCTGTATATTATGAAGCTTCAAGAAATGATTGGACTAGCCGTATTCGATCTAGAGAGCGGCAGTCGCATAGGTACGATCCACGACTTCCTGCTGACAGCAGACTGGAAGATCGAGGGGATCGAGCTTGAAGACAAGGGCCTATTCACCACACATCTAAAGGTCGTTCATTGGGACGACATTGTTGCCTGCGGTGAGGATGCCGTAATGATCCGTAATCAACAGGCCATCCGCAAGCTGGAAGCCGACCATATACAGCATACATTCCTGAATGGCAGCAGCAAGCTGAGATCCCTGTCGGTGCTGACAGAGCAAGGCTCCTTGCTGGGCCAAATTACAGATGTTTATTTTGACCAGAAAATGGGCAATACAATAAGAAGGCTGGAAATCAGCGACGGCTTTGTAACTGACGTAATTGAAGGAAGAAAATGGTTGCCTGTCACTGAAGAGATGTCCATCGGTAAGCATGCCGTTATGGTCCCTCCCCTCAGTGAAGAGCGCCTGGATTAAGAGCGACACATTCTGTTAATGGATAGGGTGAGTATACATGAGATGTCCAAATTGTAATTCGAGGGATATCGGCAAAATCGGATCTCATCAGTTTTACTGCTGGGGGTGCTACATCGAGCTGACGGTCAACGGTGAGAAGATGTCTGTGTATCAGGTGGAAGAGGATGGAACGCTCAGCTCGCTGGACGATCTGTTCTTTGGCGAAGAGATCGCGCAGCAATTTCCGGAAGCACATGCATCGTCTTAAACGGATGCTAAATTGTTATTCGTGACTGCAAATTAAATATGATGTCTGTATGTGACCGCTCTCGATTTTTCGTCGAGAGCGGTCTTTTACACAAGTTTGTGATTCTGTTCACAAAAATGTCGAACTATTCGACTTCAAAAGACAATTTTCCCCATTATTCACGGTGGTTAGAGGCGATCATCAAGCTTATACTATGAGTATTATATTTACATAAATTCCGATTATCTATTGTTTATGGAAATAAGGTGAATGATATGCTTAAGGGAAAGGTTATTTTATGTGGGGTGTGTGGAGGAATTGCTGTATATAAGACTGTAGAACTGGTTAGTAGATTGAAATATTGTGGGGCAGATGTCCATGTGATAATGACTGCTAATGCTACCAGGTTTGTTACACCTTTAACTTTCCAGAGCATCTCACGAAATCCAGTCTCAATAGACATGTTTGAAGCTAAGCAGGAGAGTAGCTTTCAGCATTTGGACCTTGCAGCACGAAGTGATCTTCTGATTATTGCGCCAGCAACTGCCAATATAATTAGCAAGGCAGCTAATGGCATCGCAGATGATCTGCTCAGCACGTCAATTTTAGCGTTTCACAATAAGATATTGATCATTCCTTCAATGAATTCCTCTATGTATGACACCGAAATCGTACAAGAGAACATTCACAGACTTCAAAAGCGGGGGTATCTGCTCCTGGAGCCTGAAAGTGGTTCGATGGCAAATGGCACAACGGGGATTGGAAGATTTCCACACACGGAAAAGATAATTGAAAGAATACGGCTTGAATTAATTAGTTAGTAGAACAGTACCCCCCGATAGTAGGCGATAACTATCTTGCTCAGGAGGTGTCCGATACGTGAATGAAAAAATAGTATTGTTTTCTTCGGTTGGTGAGGAAGGATTTAAACAAATGCCATTACCTGTCATGTCCATTGGATCAAGTCTACATCAAGAGGGTTATGAGGTAGTTTTAATAGATATCCAGACTGAAGATGATTGGAGAAGGAAGCTGAAAGATAATATAAGAGATGCATTGTATGTAGGTATATCTTGCATGACAGGTCCTTCGATATTTGAAGCCATTGAAGCTGCGAAGATTACACGGGAACTAGCATCTTATACTCCTATCGTATGGGGAGGCTATTTTGCTAGCGCTTTTTTCAATAAGCTGTTTGATGAAGGTCTTGCTGATTATGTTATACGGGGTCCTGGAGAAGTGGCAAGCGTTATGTTATCACAATATCTCGTCAGTAATCATGAGCTCGATATTACTCAGATACCAAATCTAACTTACACAATCGAAGGTCAGATTAAAAGCAACCCATTTCAGATGATTACCGATATGGACTCTCTGCCCAGGATGAATTATGACTTAATTGATGTGGAGCAATATTATTACACTAATGTTAGAAGTCAGACACAGCGGCGCTTTTATTATGTCAGCAGCTATGGGTGCCCCAGTGTATGTGCATTTTGCTCAGAAAAGACACATACTCACCAGTGCTGGCAGGGATTTAGTGCTGAACGAGTCTTTAATGATTTAGTGTATTTCGATAATAAATACAAGCCTGACAGAATTCAAATCGTAGATCCATGTTTTTCAACGAATCCTAGACGCGTTGCCAAACTTGCTCAGATGATGTTGGATAACAATATTCGCATCAAGATGATGTGTGATATGCGAATAGGCGATGTATTGAAAATTGCCAAACTTATTGATTTACGTCTACTTCGAGAAGCAGGACTTGAGAAGTTGTATACAGGAATTGAGACCGGCTCCAACAGAGTGCTGAAGGCCTTATATAAGAATTTTAGTAAAAACGATGCGCTGCTAGCATGCGAGCTTCTGGATCAAGCAGGTATCATGTCTCATGTCTCAATTGTACATGACTTTCCCTTTGAAACCATTGAAGATAGTAACGAGACATTTGAGTTGTGTGAGCAACTCGCCAATCTAAAGACAAACCGCCAATTTCACCGTATTTATACTCCGTTCTATGGGACAAGTCTTTATGAAGATCTTGTTCAAAACTCAAATCTTAATGAAAATTTCACACTACATGATTGGGCTAAGACGACAATTGATGGCTGCACTAACATTTGGTCTGGACGCAAATGGTTTCGTGAAAATGTGCTAAACAAAGTAAATCACTTGAAAGATAGATATCCAACAACTTTTAAGCATCAGCCTGATTTACAGGTATAGGAGGTTGGTATGATGTCTTTATCGAGGTGGGTGTTTTGTTTTACTGAACCAAAGCAGGCTCTATTTTCTATTAGTGCAGGGCGATATCAATTAATTACGGAATATGGAAAAGAAGAGTACTTCACCGAGGATCAGGTTTTAATTTATTTATTTTGTGATGGAGAAATGGAATATAAGTCAATTCAAGAATCGATATTTAATAACACTGGAGTATCCATTCAAATATGTGAAATTTCTGATTTTGTTGATTATCTGATGCAAGTAAAGTTGATACGCAAGAGACCTTTAGAGGAAGTTATTTATCATCCTCATTTTTCATTTAATGCCATCAGGGTTGCAAAGCTGCTCTCTGATCCTGCTAACTTAGGTAAGATTATCTCTTTAGGGAAACTTGAAATGTCAGTTACCAATCAATGTCCTTTTAAATGTACGTATTGCAGTAAAAAGCATCATCAATCTCTTACACCGTTATCGATAACTAATAAAAAGATTATTATTAAAGAAGCATTTGATCTTGGAGCGGATACATTAACTTTAACGGGCGGAGAACCACTAATGGATCAATGCATTCAGGAGACTCTTGAATTGGTTCGTTATGCGTCAGAATTAGGGATTAAGAGGAAAGTGGTTTTAACCAGTGGTTACGGAGTGTCTAAATATGCAGAGGATTTGAGCTCAGCAGGAGTTGACGAAATCCAAATTTCTTACAATCGAATTTATAGCTATTCTGAGGACAGGGTAAGGAACCATTTTATCGAACGAAATATAGAGAGAATTATGAATGTTAAAAATTTTGGAATTAGACTAGGCGTTTGTGCTGTCTTGAACTCCGAAAATATAGATAAGGTACAAGACATTATTAATTTTTGTTCAGCAAATCAAATTACAAGTCTCTATTTTTACCCTGTAATGCCAATTGGTTGTGGTAAACAGAACTGGGACAAAATCAAATTGAATGCGGTTGAGCTTAAAGATATAATCGCCCAAATACTAAGGCTTAAGCATCTCTATAAAAATGAAATGTTTATTTCCGCTCCTCAATCCTTCCTGATGGAAGGTAAAGCTCCGCAAATATGTGAAGGTGGATTATACATGGCTTATGTTACAGAGAGTGGAGGATTAGCAGCATGTGCCTGCGCTCCCGTTGGTGAGAATATGGGTGAGACCTCATTTAAATATGCTTGGCAGAACACCAGCTATTTAACGAATTATCGAAGGGTTAAGCAAATTTCTACTTCATGTGGTTCGTGTGAGCTTAATAAATATTGTTTGAATACCTGTGTTTTGAGACAAAATGCCTCTCAACAAGGATACGCCTATGACTATGATAACTGCCTTCTTTCTGCAGCTAATCAGGAGATACGGTGAAATTATGGGGGATGTATTACTAATTGTACCTTCTGTACCCATAGACAATTACGAGGAGTTAGAGAATGTTAGAGGGCAAATATTAAATCAGGGTTATCTAGGAGTGGGCTACATTGCCTCTTCTTTAGAACGAAATGGTATTGCTTGCGACATAATAGACATGAAAAGTCAATGGATTCATTTCGATGACATGATCCGAAGAATACACGAACAAGACTATCAATTGATTGGATTTTCTGTTGTAGGCCAGTTGTTGTTCAAAAGCACAATCACTATTATTGAGCGATTTAGACAACATAAGATTGATACTCATATTACTTTAGGCGGACATTTTCCCAGTTTTGCCGCAGTGGATATCTTAGAAAGATATACGAGTATCAACTCTGTTATAAAAGGTGAGGGTGAAGGTGCTTGCATTCAATTATATAAAGCAATAAGGAAAGAGATTTCATATAACGACGTTAGTGCACTAACATATCGTGATGAAAATAATTCTATTATTGTGAATCCAGTCACGTTGTCTGAAGCAGAATTGGACGAATTGCCGTTCCCTAAAAGAGTGAACCTGAATGATATTGCTACATCAGGAAATCGGGTGAGTGTTATCGCTAGTAGAGGCTGCGCCTACCAATGCAGTTTTTGTACAGTAGAGCATTTTTATAAACATAAGATAAGAAGAATGAGGAGTCCGCTTAATGTAGTACAGGAAATTGAATGTTTATATCATTCACAAGGAATTGTGAAATTCAGCTTCTCTGATGATATTTTTATGGACAGGTCTAAAAAGTCGCGGCAGTGGATAGAGGATTTTACAGAACAAGTCAAAAAAAGAAATCTGAAAATTGACTTTCTGATTAGTTTAAAGGCCTCTGACGTTGAAGAAGATTTACTTATTCGACTAAAGGAGGTTGGATTGACACAAGTTTTTCTGGGGCTAGAGTTTGCGAATGAATTTACTTTCTCAAGATATAAGACGGGAACGACCTTAAAAGAAAATGAACAGGCCATTCAACTCATACGTAAACTTGGGCTTGAGTTGGCTGTAGGTTTCATCTTCTTTGAACCTTATATGACATGGGATGAATTAAAAAACAACTTTTATTGGCTAAAAACTAAGGAATTGTTCTATTCTGATCATTTTTTTAATGAATTGCGTCCATATACGGGGACTCCAATTCGGGAGCAGCTAATTGAAGACGGACTTATTGAAATTTTAGATGAGATGGATTGTGGTCAAATTTATTTTCGGGATAAGAAAGTCACTGAGTTCTACAACATTCTTATACAGTTTAAACTGATATATTTGGAGGTTAATTCCTTGATTTTGGGAGTTATGTTCAAGGAGAAGAGCAACAGGGCATACACGAGTAATGAGATGGGTAATAATGTGGTCGATAATAAGGCACATCTGTCCTACTTATACAGGAGTGAGGCGGAGCTCTGGCTTAAGACCGTTGAAAAGCTAATTGGAATATTTGAAGAGGATACTGACATTGATCCCAAAGTAAAGATTCTGTTTGAAACAGTTATGTGCGAAGTGGAAAAATTGAAAGCTAAAGTCGCTGAGGTGAATAGTAGGCTTTAAAAGTGAGGAGAGATCACAATGTTTATTGCTTTTTGTGGTATAGATGGATCTGGAAAAAGTACACATATGAAAGCAATATTAGATTGGCTCCATACTCAAGGTGTGAAAGCTATTAGCCATAAAGTGATCTTCGAGGAAGTGGACCATATTGCCAAAGAATACGAAAAAAAAGAAAAAGATATGTTCTCTTTAAAAAGCAAGTCCCTGCTTTATGCATATGAAGTATGTAAGGCTAGTAATCAAATACAAAGATGGCTTGATGAAGACTATACTGTTTTGCTGGATCGTTGGACTTACTCTCATTGGGCATATGCATATGCGTATGGTATTGAAAATAAAGAATTGAACCATATTCTAGAGCAATGTCTTGTCCCTGATATGGTATTTTTGTTCCATTTACCTGTTGATGAAGCACTGAAACGAATTCAACAAAGGGGGATTGAAGGGGTGAACGAAACTAAATTTATAATGAACAAAGCTTGTGAGAAATATAATGTGTTGGGAAGTAAGAAGAATTTTATTCATATGAACAGCTTAGACACTTTTGATTATAACCAGCAAGTCATTAAGGACCACGTGAATAGCTTTGTGTGTAAAGCAGGGATCAAAAGATGAACAATTTGCAATTTGTTATGGAACGTTCCCAAAAAATCATGTCATACATTACTGAAATCAATATAAATTCCTCGCTGGTTTTTTTAGCCGGCTCCATTTTAGAGGGATTTGGTAATGCTACCTCCGATATTGATGTTTATATTATCTGCGATAACACAGACAACAAGGTCATGAATCTTACCAATCATAATGGTGAATCGATATTTCCGTCAGAGCATTGTCTTACCAAAAATGTTACTGAAGATGGAGTAAGATATGATTTTGAATATTGGAACTGGGACGACTTTAACCTGTTGATCTCTAAATTAAATAACTTGGATTTTAAGACTTCACACTATATTGATAGATTAAAGTCAGAGGAGTATGACCTACTGCATCGGTTAAAATGGGCACGACCTATCCATAATGAGGTGTTGTTTGACAAAATTCACAAAAATATTCAATTTGAAAACCTGAATTTCTATAGAGCAGTAGTTCAATCCGAAATTTATAGCGGTGCAGTTGAAGATATTCAGGGAGCTTGTATTTCTGGGGATTTTGGATCAGCTTTTTTTATGGTTAGGGGATTAATTAATATTGTGATGAATGGTTACCTTGGGATGTATGGAGAAACTAATCCTAACAATAAATGGATTTACAGAAAGCTAAAGAAATATGAAGAAGGTTCATCTGACAAGGGGTTAATGAAGTTGTATCTCAAGCTGCAAACCCATCCTTTTCACAACGACACAGTACAAGAATATATACGTGAAGCAATGCAGTTTTGTCAGAAGTATAATCTCAAAACTCAGGATTTATTGAGACAAAAACAAATCTAATCAATTGAGTAGGGAAAGGAGGTGAATTCGAATGTACAAACCGCCCAAATTAAAGCCAGTTAAAGTATCTGGAATGGTAAACGTCTAGGTCAAAAGTAGCTTTATAGGGCTAGAACGAAATTAGCAGTCAAGCGTTCTAGCCCTTCAAAATGAAATGGAGAGTGAGAGTATGGACAAAATTATGAGTAGTGTGCCACGTCAAAGTATATTTGTACAATGCAGGGTTATCAATAATGTGAAATATATAGCAATCAATAGGGAGGTTTTTGAGCTCGATGAGGTTGGTGAATTGGTCTGGGAATCAATAAATGGTGAAAAATCAATAAGTGACATTATTGATAAAGTCTCCAGAGTATATGATGTGGTTCCAAGTGATATCAGGCAGGATATAGAGGCCTTCATTAATGAGCTTATTCAGAAAAACCTGGTTGAGGTGTGATGTGAAGAATTATCAGTGGGCTTGCCTGATCACAATAGAGTTGATTCTAATATGTCTAGTTATTTCTAATTTTTCTACAGATCTGATGCTTGTATTTATTGGAATGCAGATCGTCATCTTGATAAATCGAATGGCCTATTGTATTAGGGATGATTTGTTTTTTGGGGCCGATTGGGTAAGAAGGACACTTTATTTTCTACCGTATATCCTTTTCTTTTTTATGTTTGGAAATGACAGGAGTATTGATAGTAGTGGAAATTTATATGCTTCTGTTCTTATAGCTATCGTGCTTGGACTTGGATTTGTACTGTTTAAGCTTAAGGATTTAATGACTATATTTAACAAGCAATATATTTTGTTTTTTGCACCCATTACATTATCAGAAGCTCTATTACAAAGTTATAGCCTTGTTGGTTCGGCGATTCTTCAGGAATTGTTTTACAGAGGGTTTATATTTACAACTATCCTTCTTAAGGAAGGGCCCATTCAGGCTATTTTTTTCTCTAGTATTTTATTCGTATCAGAGCATGTTCTACATCAACATGCAGAAAAATTGTTTCATTGGACAGACTATATGATGCAATTCTTGTTAAGTGTATTAAGTTGCGCTTTATATTTGTATTCTGGGTCAGTTATTGTAGCTATACTGATACACTTTATGTTTAATGCTCCCCTTGCAGTTAATCAGTTTTACAGGCTCTGGATTCATTGGAAAGCGAGGAGGAGCTTTACGTATGATCAACATCATAATGGCAACTTGTAAAAAGAATCATCGTACGGTGCGTCGTGCATATCCCTGGACATTTATGTTAGAGCGCACACTGATAGGCTTTTATACCGTATTATTTTCATACTTGATCTACATATATTTATTTGGTGGGAAAATTAGTAGCGAGTTTGCTGTATATACAGGCACAGCGGACTATTTGACATACATGGTAATTGGTATTGGTGGATATACAATCGCCGTGGCAACACTTATGAATGTAGGCAGATCATTGATGACGGAATTACGAGAAGGCACATTGGAAATGTTATTTCTATCTCCTGCATCTCGAAAGGGATATTTGATAGGTGTTTTCACTGAACAATTTTTTAGGTCCTTCTTAGAATTTGTATGTATTTTGTTTATTGGTTGGTTATTTGGGGCGAGTTTCAGCACATTTAAGTTAATTGATTTCTGTTTAGCCTTTTTACTTGCAGTACTTAGTTTCTTTTCTTTAGCCGTCTTTCTTGCGGCACTGATGCTATACCTTCGCGATACCTACATTACTCAAAATACATTATTCATTATTATGAGCTTTATTAGCGGAATGTCTTTTCCGATAGAGTTCTTGCCCCAATGGATTCAGTATGTATCACATTTATTTCCTTTGACTACCTCACTTAGGCTTTTAAGAGATTTAACATTCTCCGGCGAGTCGATCGGCGCATACTCAGGTTTCATTGTTGAATTGTTACTGTTAAGCGTCCTTTACTGCGTATTAGGTTTCATTTTCATCCGTAAAGCAGAAATTTATGTGCTTGAACATAATTATACATAAAGAACCTTTCACATAATGAACATAAAACCCCTGAAGGAGCAAAGTTATGCTAATCGCTCGTAATTTGCATAAAAGGTTTGTTACGGTTGAAAAGAGAAATTTGTTCGCTCCTAAAAAGACCAGAGAATTTAAGGCTGTTAACGGCGTGGATTTATGTATTAAGCCTGGACAGATTATTGGGTTGTTAGGCATCAATGGGGCTGGTAAAACGACAACAATTAAAATGCTTGCGGGCCTTATTCAGCCTTCACAAGGGAGCTTCTCTATTAATGATATTGATGGGATAAAGTATCCGAATGAAATCAAAAAAATCATCAATGTGATCTCAGGTGGAGAGAGGAACCTGTACTGGAGATTAACCGCTAGAGAAAATTTGGAGTATTTCGGGGCTATGTACTATCTGTCCAAGAAGGAAATTGAGTGTTATATCGAAAAATATATGGAATTAGTAGGATTAAATGAAGTAGTAGATATTCCGGTTGAACGCTATTCAAAAGGGATGAAGCAGCGATTACAAATTGCTAGAGGGTTAATTAATAATCCCAGCTATTTATTCCTGGATGAACCGACTTTGGGGCTCGATGTAGCTGTTGCTAAGGAAATGAGATCTTACATTAAAGAACTAGCGAGGAATGATCAGAAAGGGCTACTATTAACTTCCCATTATATTAATGAAGTAGAGGAATTATGCGATTATGTGTATGTGCTGGATCATGGTAAGGTCAGAGTGCAGGGCTCGCCTCGAGATATTGCGAGTAGTTTGCAAACAGATTTGAAAATTCATTTCGCAGTCTCCAGTCTGCCAGAAGATGTGCACCTTTTATTAAAAGGGATTGCTGCGCAAACTGATGCGAAAATCGAATTTAAATGTGAGGATTCAGGTGTAGATATCCAAATCGAAGCGAAAGAGAACATTTCTATGGATATAGTTAAAATATTCTCCAGCTACGATTTGCCAATCCTGAGGCTCACAATATCCGAGCCGCGCCTTGAGGATGCTCTTATTAAACTGGTGTCGGAGGAGAAAAATTGAAGCAGTTAATAGGGATCATTCGAGCTGAGATTATTAAACAGCACCAAAACAGTTTTCAGTCACGCTACACATATTTTTCGCTATTGATTTGGCCTGTAATTTCATTTTTTAATGGTTACTATGCTTATAAGCCTTTTTCACTTCATGAGAGCATATGGCCGTTATTGTCCTCTCCTCAATCCGTTATACTTTTTTTAATCATCGGTTATCTTGGCTACGAGTGCTTTTGGACCTTGGTTAGCAGTGCATGGCAGATGAGTTTAGAACGTCAGGATGGGACATTGGAAATTATATTTTTGAGCCCAGTGAACAAGCTAGCGTTAATCTATGGTCGCGTACTAGGAGCATTAATTCAGAATATATGGATGTTTTTTTTGTTTTCTGTATTAATGATCTGCTTTGTCAGAGGATTTCCCATTTTTAATTTAGTTTATCTACCCATTTGTGTTTTAGTAGTACTAGTTGCTGCAACTGCATGGGGAGGATTAATGAATGCGATATTCTTATTCTCACGTGACGCTACAATAGTCTTCTCCCTTTTTAATGAACCGATGCATCTGCTCGCTGGAGTTCGGGTGCCTGTTTCCGTATTTCCATGGGGAATAAAAGTGTTATCCGTTTTATTGCCGTTAACTCACTCGCTACATATTATGCGCAAGCTTTTAATGGAAGGAGACTTGTTATCCTCTATTCCGAGCATTATTTATTTGTTCTTCACAGTTATCGTTATGATTATTCTAACGGTTGTTATTATCCATTTCGCAGAGAAGAATGCACGCAAGAACGGGAGCTACAATTTCTATTAAAGCTTAATTTAGATGCGAGCTCCCTTAATCAGGGTTAAAGCCTCCTCTTCCCGCATATACTGTCATCGACAGAGCAAGTCCGAAAGAGGTGGACAAGGGGATTGGAATCTTATCTGAAGAATAAATGGTTTCGGTATGGCATGATGGTGCTGCTGGGGCTTGTTATTTTATATTTCCTGTGGCTACTGCTTCCGTTGTTTCGTACAACCTATGGCTTTCTGAAGAAAATAATAGCCCCCTTCGCCCTCGCCATGATAATATCCTACGTTCTCAATCCCGTGGTCAGTATGCTCAGCGGCCGCAAGGTTCCGCGAAGCGTGGCAGTTCTGCTCATTTATGCTGTCTTTCTCACCTCGATTGGTGTGGTGCTGATGAATGTGATTCCGATGTTCATTGAGCAGCTTGATGAGCTGAATGAGCATTTGCCAGAGATTACAATGCATGCACAGGGGTTCATGACCAATCTGGATGGCAGTATGCTGCCACTTGGGGTTCGCGACGGGATGAATCAGTGGTTCTTCCAAATGGAGGATCGGCTCACGACGGGCATTTCGGCGTTCATGGACAATATCGGGGGGATGATTAACGCGTTACTGAATGTGTTCATTCTTCCGTTTCTCATATTTTATATCCTGAAGGACTTCGATGTGTTCGAGCGCACGATTGTCTCGTTCCTGCCTGGAGCCCATCGTAAAGAGATTGTCCATGTGCTGAAGGAGATCGATACAGCCCTTGGCAACTACATTCGCGGCCAATTTGCCGTCTGCATTATTGTTGGAATGCTAGCTTACATCGGCTATATGGTCGTAGGTATGCCTTATGCGCTGCTCTTGGCGAGTGTGGTGGCGGTATTCAACATTGTTCCTTATCTGGGTCCCTTTCTGGGAGCGGCTCCCGCCATCATTATGGCCTCTACTGTGTCCATGAAGATGGTCATCTATGTGGTCATCGTCAATGTGCTATGCCAGATGCTGGAGAGCAATGTGGTATCTCCTCAGGTCGTAGGTCGATCCTTGCACCTGCATCCGCTGGCAATTATTTTTGCGTTACTAGTCGGTGGAGAACTCGCGGGGATTGTCGGCTTGATCCTAGCTGTTCCTGTGCTGGCTATTCTGAAGGTCATCGTGCAGCATGTATTCGCTTACTACATCCGTCGGAAGACGGTGTAGCATCCTCTGTGAAAAGTGGCTGTAACGCGCATTGACACTACGATTTCGGATGGATATACTAGACAATGTATCATTTTGTGTAATTACTCCTTCTGTAATTGCACCAACTTGTATTTACATTAATGTTTTCCCAAAGCTTGCGCTGGGAGCAGTAAGCGTTCCAGCTTGACTTGGCTGTCTAATAAATAACACGTTGATGAAATCAAGTACGTCGATTTACCCTCCACAGCGAGCAGGCTCCTTCGGGCATTCCCGATGGGTGGAAGAGCCTGTGCGGCGTGACGACGGAAAGCTCATTTCGGAGTGCGGCTCATCCCCGCCGGGAGGCTCCCGTTATCAGCTGATCAAAGGCGATCGTTCATGCGTACTGGCATGGTCGATAACCAGGGTGGTACCGCGATGAATTCGTCCCTGAAGTATGGAGGGGCGTTTTTTTGTATTTTCACATCTATTTTTGATTCAGCACGAACCAATCATCTTAATTCTGATAGTGGAGGCATGTACATGAAAGCCAGTGAAATCCGTTCCAAATGGCTCGAGTTTTTTGCAGAAAAAGGACACCATATTGAACCAAGCGCATCGCTAGTTCCTCACAATGATCCATCGCTGCTGTGGATTAATGCAGGCATGGCACCATTGAAGCCATACTTCGACGGTCGCGTGAAGCCGGATAATCCGCGTATTGCGAATTCGCAGAAATGTATTCGTACCAATGATATTGAGAATGTCGGCAAGACACGCAGACACCATACTTTCTTTGAAATGCTGGGCAACTTCTCTATTGGTGACTATTTCAAGGAAGAGGTTGTGACCTGGGCATGGGAGTTCCTGACCTCACCGCAATGGATCGGCTTTGATCCAGAGCGTCTGTCGGTTACGGTATATCCTGAGGATGAAGAGGCGTACAAGCTGTGGAATGAGAAGGTTGGTCTCCCAGCCGAGCGTATCATCAAGCTGGAGGACAATTTCTGGGATATCGGTGAGGGTCCTTGTGGTCCATGTACCGAAATCTTCTATGATCGTGGTGAAGCCTACGGTAGCGATATGTCCGATCCCGAGATGTATCCTGGCGGCGAGAACGAACGCTACCTGGAGGTATGGAACCTCGTATTCTCACAGTTCAATCATAACAAGGATGGCAGCTATACGCCGCTTCCGAATAAGAATATTGATACAGGTGCCGGGCTGGAGCGTTTTGCATCCATCCTGCAGGACGTGAACTCTAACTTTGATACGGACCTGTTCCAGCCTATTATTCAGAAAGCAGCGTCTATTGCCAATGTGACATACAACGAGCATGTGGATACGGATGTAGCCCTGAAGGTGATCGCGGATCATATCCGTACCGTAGCATTTGCCGTGGGAGATGGCGTGCTTCCTTCTAATGAAGGTCGAGGCTATGTTATCCGTAGATTGCTCCGCCGGGCTGTCCGTTACGGAAAAATGCTGGGCATGGAGCGTCCATTCATGTATGAGCTGGTCGAGACAGTAGGCGACATCATGGGCGTATACTACCCAGAAGTAGTAGAGAAGCGCGAATTCATCGTCAAGGTTATCAAGACGGAGGAGGAACGTTTCCATGAGACGCTTAGCGACGGTCTGGCAATTCTGGCAGAGATCAGTGCTGCAGCGACTAGCAACGGTCTGAAGACCATCAGTGGTGCTGATGCGTTTAAGCTGTATGACACGTATGGCTTCCCGTTCGATCTGACAGAGGACTATGCGAGCGAGCATGGACTTGGCGTGGACCGTGAGGGCTTCGATCAGGCCATGCAGGAACAGCGTGAACGGGCGCGTGTTGCCCGTAAGGACAGCGGAAGCATGAAGGTACAGGGCGGAGCATTGTCCGAATTGACGGTTAAAAGTGAATTTGTTGGGTATCATGATTTGGTGACCGAATCCAAGGTTGTTGCGATTATCCATGAGGATGCTCTCGTCGATCAGCTGCATGAAGGACAGACTGCGCAGATTGTACTGGATGTTACGCCATTCTATGCGGAGAGCGGCGGTCAGGTAAGTGACCGTGGTGTCCTGCGTGGTGGCACGGTTACGGCGCGAGTGGAAGGATTGAGCAAGGCACCTCAAGGACAGCATGTCCATCAGATCGTGGTGGAGGCTGGCGAGCTTCGTGTGGGTGACTCCGTTCGGGCTGAGGTGAATAGCCAAGCTCGTCAGGATATCGAGAAAAACCATACGGCCACGCATCTGCTGCACAAAGCGCTCAAGGAAGTATTAGGCGAGCATGTCAATCAGGCTGGCTCTCTGGTAGAGGCCTCCCGTCTGCGCTTTGACTTCTCTCACTTCGGTAGCATTACTGCGGAAGAGCTAGCCGATATTGAACGTCGGGTGAATAACCACATCTGGGCTCAGGAGTCCGTGAGTATTGACCTGAAGCCGATTGACGAAGCTAAAGCCATGGGAGCTATGGCACTGTTCGGGGAGAAGTATGGAGACATCGTAAGGGTAGTCAAGGTTGGCGAATACAGCATTGAGCTATGTGGTGGATGTCATGTGAGCAATACATCGCAGATCGGCCTGTTCAAGCTGCTTGGCGAGAGCGGTATTGGATCGGGTGTCAGAAGAATTGAAGCCGTAACAGGTCGTAATGCGTATGAATACATGGAAGAACAGCTGGAGCTGCTCAAAGCCTCAGCCAGCCTGCTCAAATCCAACATTGCAGATGTGCCTAAGCGAATCGAAGGTCTTCATCAGCAAATGAAAGAGCTGAGCCGTGAGAACGAATCCCTGCAGGGCAAGCTGAGTGCGATTGAGGCTGGTCAATTGACGGATAAAGTTGTGCAGGCAGGCAATACATCATTGCTGGCTGTACGAGTGGAAGCCACGAATATGGACGCATTGCGGGCTATTGCAGATGAGCTGAAAGGCAAGCTGCCGGAGGCAGTGCTCGTACTCGGTGCAGTAATGGAGGACAAGGTGAACTTTGTCGTATCCGTGCCGAAGGAACAGGTCCAGGCAGGACTTCATGCAGGCAAGCTGGTCAAGGAGATTGCTTCGGTCTGCGGCGGCGGTGGCGGCGGCCGACCAGACATGGCTCAAGCGGGCGGCAAGGATGTATCCAAGCTGGATGAAGCTTTGAAGCGTGCCGTAGAGCTGGTGTCCCAAGGCTAAATGAAGAAATTTTGCCCTAAATAATGGATTTCCAATTCCTTTATTTCCTTACAGGGCGCTGATTATGGTATGATAGAGAAGAAAAGCTGGACATAACATGTACACATGTTTTGTGGAAGCGAGGTGTCAACATGGACTCTATGGATAAGACGGTCAAGTTTAATGTCAAAGGGGACGAGGAAGAAGCGTCTTCCCAGGAAATTTTGTTGACAGTATACGATGCACTGGTGGAGAAGGAGTACAATCCAATCAACCAGATCGTCGGCTACCTGTTATCCGGGGACCCCGCTTACATTCCCCGTCATAACAATGCAAGAAGTCTGGTTCGCAAGAAAGAACGCGATGAGCTGATTGAAGAATTAGTCCGTTCCTATCTGGCCAACCATCGTTAAGGGAGACTGGATGAGATTACTGGGACTGGATTACGGTGACCGCAGAATCGGTGTCGCACTAAGCGATGCGTTCGGCTGGACCGCTCAAGGTTTGGAAGTTATTGAAAGGCGCAAGGATGCAAGTGAGTTTGCCAGAATCGAAGCCCTCGTCAAGGAGCATGAGGTGGAGCAGATTGTATTGGGTCTTCCCAAGAACATGAATGGAACCATCGGTCCCAGAGGAGAGCTGGCTATGGCGTTCGCTGAGCATTTGCGCGAGGTATTGAACATCCCCGTTCACCTTTGGGATGAGAGGCTCACTACCGTTTCTGCTGAGCGTGCATTGATTGATGCTGATGTAAGCCGGAAGAAACGCAAGCAGGTTGTGGACAAAATGGCGGCATGCTTGATCTTGCAAAATTATTTGGATGCTAACAGTACAAGGTGAGGGGGATTTCGCAATGGCTGATAACCGAGTGGAATTGGAAGAAGAGCAACCGGAAATTATCTACATCGCTGATGAAGATGGCAACGAAGAGGAATTCGAGGTCATTATGAAATTCGAGGTAGATGGCTCCGACGCCAAGTATATGATGGTTGCACCAGTCGAGCCTGAAGAGGATGAGACCGATGTATATGCGTTCCGCTATGAAGAAGAGGGAGACGATATCAAGCTATTTGTCATCCAGGATGACGCCGAATGGGAGATCGTCGAGGAAACTTTTAATACATTTGTAGAAGAGGAAGAGGATGCTGACGCATGACATCTTACTCTCGTGAAGATATTCAGTGGCTGTCTCGACTCCAGGAATCCTTCGGCTCTGACATCGAGCTGGAGGATGAACAGGGGAAGAGCGTCATGTATCAGCTGGTAGCGGAATTCGAGGTACAGGGTCAAGGTTATGCCGTGATCCAGGCACCGAATGCATCTGCAGAGGATTATGAGTTATTGCGTGTTCAATATAACGGTGATGGGGAGCCTGAACTCACAACCATTGAGGATGATGAGGAATGGGAAGACATTGCCGAGCTATACGACGAAGTAACCTTGCCGGAGGAAGCTTGACGGCCAGAAGAAGCTTGACCAATTGTAAAGCCTGTTGAGATGAACCTGAAAGGGCGGACCAGTCCGCTCTTTTTGGCTGTGAAGGGGTTGGGATTGTTGAAGCGTAAATCTAGACCGGCATTGCTCTTCCTGCTCTTGCTTGTTCTATTAGCGGGAGGAGCTGCGTGGTATCTGTGGCAAATGATGCAGCCTGTGCAAGCAAAGTCCGAGCCTGTTGCTTTTACCATAGAACAAGGGATGAGCTCCTCTAGGATTGCTGAATTGCTGGAGGAGAAGGGTCTTATTCGGAATGCTCTCGTTTTTAAAGGATATGTGAGATGGAATAATGTCGGGAGCGGCTTCCAGGCGGGGAATTACGCGGTTACACCTGGGGCCGATTTTGATGCAATTATAACGAAGTTATCCTCAGGAGACGTTGAGAAGGAAGAAATGCTGCGTTTTACCATTCCTGAGGGCTATACAATAATCCAAATCGCTGATCGACTTCAGGAAGCAGGAATTGTGGACAAAGAAGAGTTCCTCAAGCTGGCTAATGATGCAGCTGCCTTCGAGCTCCCACTGACTGAGTCGATTCCGCGGAATGATAAGCTGAGATATCAACTGGAGGGCTACCTGTTCCCTGAGACTTATGAGGTCAAGAAGGACAGTACAGTTAAGGATATTGTTACAGTAATGCTGCAGCAGACCCAGAAGGAGCTAGACTCTATCACCGATCTGGAGGCACGACTGCAGGAACGCGGCGAATCCTTACATGAGCTGATGACGGTCGCTTCCCTGATTGAGCGTGAGGTTGTGGTGGATGAAGAGCGTCCGATGGTAGCCAGCGTTATCTATAATCGCCTGAAGAAAGGGCAAAGGCTTGAGATTGACGCCACGGTGCAATATATGCTGGACAAGCAGAAGGAGCGGCTTCTGTTCAAGGATCTGGAGGTAGATACACCGTACAATACTTATATGTATGACGGGCTACCGCCAGGGCCGATCTCGAGCCCGAGTCTAAGCGCCGTAGAAGCTGCGCTGGAGCCAGCCGATACGGATTATTTCTACTATGTGACGAAGAAGGATGGTACGCAGGGGCATTTGTTCGGGCGTACGTATCAGGAACATTTACGCAATATCGAAGCTAGCAAAAATGTGACACAATAGGAGTTGTACAATATGCAAAAAAAACCGGAACTGCTTGTTACGGCAGCTACACCGCAGGAGGCACGGCAGCTTCTGGAGGCAGGAGCAGATGCCCTTCTGATCGGGGATGACCGCTTTGGCATGCGTCTGCCGGGTAGCTTCACGCTGGAGCAAATTAAGGAGACCGTTGATGAGGCGCACAAGCGTAACGGGAAGGTCTACGTATCTATGAGCAACTTGATGACCAACGATCTGCTGCAGTCGATCCCGACATATATCGAGAAGCTTGCGGAGTACGGCGTGGATGCGATCGAATTCAATGACCCCTCTGTGCTGGCAGCTGCGAGAGAGCATGCTCCGAATATCCGTTTGTTCTGGAATGCCGAGATGACCTCGACGAACTATGCCACAGCTAACTACTGGGGCGAGAAGGGAGCTTCTCGCGTCGTACTGGCACGTGAGCTAAATATGGATGAGATTACAGGGATGATTCCTCATCTACAGATCGAGGCCCAGGTGCAGGTGCATGGGATGACGAACATTTATCATTCCAAGCGGAGTCTGGTGGCTAGCTACATGAAGCATCAGAATCGTCCAGTGGATGGTAATCTGGGGATGGATCGGGGGTTGTTCCTGATCGAGACGGATGAGCGCCCTGATCAGAAATTCCCTATCTATGAGGATGTCAACGGAACGCATATCATGAGCTCGGATGACATCTGTATTATCGAGGATCTGCATATTATGATGGAAGCCGGCGTGCACAGCTTCAAGATCGAAGGTCTTATGAAGTCGCTCGCTTATAACTGTGCTGCAGTTAAGGCTTATCGTCAGGCCATAGATGCCTATGCTGCTGATGCTGACAGCTACGCGTTCGATGAGAGCTGGCTGGATGAAGTAAGGCGATTGCAGGACCCGGAGCGGGAGCTGTCCTTCGGATTTTTCTATAAAGAGCAGGTTTATTAATTGAAATTAAAAAGGGGTGGACAACACGATGGCAACCTTAACGAAGCCTAAATACGCAGGAAAGAGAAACCGTCTTGATAAACCGGAGCTTCTGGCACCGGCAGGGAATCTGGAGAAGCTAAAATTTGCGATTCATTATGGAGCAGACGCTGTCTATATCGGAGGTCAGCATTATGGCCTGCGCTCGAATGCGGATAATTTCAGCTTTGAGGAAATGCGTGAGGGTGTGGAATTTGCACGAAAGTATGGGGCCAAGGTGTTTGTGGCCACCAACATATATGCACATAATGAAGATATCGAAGGAATTAAGGAATATTTGCAGAACCTGCATGACGCGGGAATCTCTGCGATTATTGCGGCTGATCCGGCGATCATTGATGTAGCTCGCAAGTTCGTACCTGGACTGGAAGTCCATCTGAGTACTCAGCAATCCACGTTGAACTGGCAAGCTGTGAAGTTCTGGAAGGATCAGGGGTTACCACGGGTTGTGCTTGGACGTGAGACTAGTATGGAAGAGATTCAGGAGATCAAGAAGCACGTCGACATCGAAATAGAATCCTTTATTCACGGTGCCATGTGTTCCTCGTTCTCCGGACGTTGTGTCCTGTCCAACCATTTTACGGATCGTGATTCCAATCGTGGGGGCTGCTGTCAGTCCTGCCGCTGGAAGTATGATCTGTTCGAGGACGCTCGTCCAGAGGGTACGTGGATCTCTGAGGAGGAAGCACGGGATAGCCGAGTCCTTCAGAACTTCCGTCTTGGCGAGACGCAGCTGCCGCTGTTCGAGGAGAAGGATAATGCCTTCACTATGGGCTCCAAGGATCTGTGCATGATTGATCATATTCCGGATCTGATTGATGTGGGTGTGGACAGCTTTAAGATCGAAGGACGCATGAAGTCCATACACTATGTAGCAACTGTGGTGAATGTCTACCGTCAAGCGATTGATTCGTATATGGCGGACCCTGATAACTACGTACTCAAACCAGAATGGGTTGAGGAGATTAACAAAGCAGCTAATCGTCCACTGAATACTGGATTTTTCTATGACACACCTGATCATGAGGATCATATCTATGAGCCTGAGGAGAAGGCCGTACCTTATGATTTTGCTGGACTCGTATTGGACTATGATGCAGCAACTGGGATGGCTACTGTTCAGCAACGGAATCACTTCAAGCCTGGACATGAGATCGAGTTCTTTGGGCCTAACGGTACCTTCTTCAAGCAAAAGGTTGGACAAATCTGGGATGAAGAAGGCAATGAGCTTGACGCTGCCCGTCATCCACTTCAGCCGATTCGAATGAAGGTGGACCAGCCCGTATCTTATTTTGATATGATGCGTAAGAAAAAATAGTATAAATCGCCAGTTATAAGACAATTATCCTATAACATTGCTGCTTAAGACCCTCTTTGAATAAGAGGGTCTTATTCATGAATAGGAAAAAAGTTTTAAGAAATTTTATTAGCGGGACGTAAAAGTGTTAACATCCGACCATAATATTACGATATATATTAAGAGTAGCTTTTTACATAATGCCCCAAAACTATGTTTGAATGCATGTTGCAGCTGGCAATTGACTATGGTCAAGCCTCTCAAGCAAGACCTTTGTGCATAATCCGGCATGTGTTTATTTAGCGTGCGGCCAAAATAGGAAGGGGGACGTGTATTATTCAGGCAAGCTGTGAAAGAGGAAAATGTTGTAAGGAGAGAAATATAACACATTCGGCAGGTGAGAGAAATGGGTTTTAAACGTCAGAACAAGCAGGGCAACAAAAACCAAAAGTTTCAAGACACCAATGCACCACAGAACATCCAAAAAGCAGTAGAGGGCTCATCTAAGCCATGGGAATCTACGAAAGCAAAGCTTGGACAAGCTGCAGGCAAGCTGTCTCCTCTATTCAAGAAACAGTTGGCCAAGCTACCGAGCAAGAAAGGTAACAGTCAGGGCACGCAAGGGAGTGCGAACGGTGGGGGCAATGGCCGTCAACCGCGCGGGATGAAAACGTTTACTGTCAAAGGTATGGGAGCAATGATACGCAAGGCAAATCCAGTCAAGTCGGTCGGGATGAAGCTGTTTGCTATCTTTTTCGTTGCTATTATGTTCTTCGTAATCTGTCTGGGCGTAATGTCGTATATGACAGCTCGCGGTGTCATTGAGAAAAATGCAGCGGATGCATATCAACAAACGATCTCGCAGACAGCAGACAAGCTGGATATTATTCTTGAGCGACTGCTGGATACCTCGACACAGGTATTTTTCGACTCGGAGATGTCTGATTTGCTCAAGAAAATATCGGACCCGAACCAAACTTCATTTGATGTCTTCGTAAATACAGACACGATCAACAAGAAACTCGCTAATATCGCTTTTACGAACAAAGCGATTGAGAGCCTATATCTGTACCCTGAGGACAAGAGTAAGAATCCGATGGGAACCGGAAATCGAGTTGAGGTTCGTGAAGAAGCGTGGTTCGATGAGGTGCTGCAAAACAAGGGAGCACGCTGGATTCCTACGGATAGTGAGGGCAAAACCTTCAGACTGGTTAGAACTATGAATGACGTAAGTGGTGTTGGTGGTACTTACGTACTCGTCATGGACTTGAAGACAAGTATTCTGGAGGAGCAATTGAGTGGTCTCTCCTTGGGTGCAGGAGGCCGAGTCGATCTCGTAGCTTCAGACGGGGCAGTCGTAGCGTCTACGTTGGACAATATGGCTGGGGGAGAAGTGAAGCTCGACTACGTAAAGGATTATACAGAGCCGCAAGGAACAAAGAATCTCAATCTGAATATCGGCGATCAGCAAGTAAACACACTGACGGTCTATACGACTTTAGGGAGCTCACAGTGGATACTGAATGGACAAGTACCTGTGAAGGAACTGGTAGTTGACGCCAGAAGTATTCTGATTACGACCTGGATATTTGCTATTGTCGCTGCTGCGCTAGCTGTAGTGATCGGTCTCGTCATGATTCGGATGATCGCTCGTCCATTGTCCAATCTGACTGAGCTGATGCTTCAGGGAGCGAAGGGTGACTTGCGTGTACGCACGAAGCATCATTCACAGGATGAGATCGGTCAGCTGTCAGCCAGCTTCAACGAAATGATGGAGCAAATAACGCTCCTGGCGCAGCTTACCAACAATTCTGCACAGGATGTTCTAGGAACAGCCTCTGAGCTTAGTGATGCATCCAGAAAGACCGCTGTCTCGGCCCGTGAGATCGCTGTAGCGACAGAAGAGATTGCGAATGGGGCTACCAGCCTGGCAACTGAAGCGGAGAAAGGAAATGCGTTAACGGAGAATATTTCCCGTCAGATGGAGCTCGTCATCGACTCAAACAAAGAGATGGGAGATGCTGCCCGTCACGTAGAGCGTTCAAGCGAAGAGGGTACCAAGCAGCTAGAGCAGCTGATGAGCAAGACACGTGTGACCGAGGAAACAACCAAGGCATTGGTAGCGAAGGTAGATCGTCTGAAGGAGACGACAGCTTCGGTATTCAAGGTATTTGATGTGCTACAGAATATTACGAAGCAGACGAATATTCTGTCCTTGAATGCTACGATTGAAGCAGCGCGTGCCGGGGTAGCCGGAAGAGGCTTTATGGTCGTAGCAGACGAGATTCGGCAATTGGCTGACCAATCTCGCCAGTCCATTATTATGGCAGGGGACATTGTCGATAACATTGTGTCTGAAATGAACGAGACGGTAGCTGCATTGTCTGAAGTCTATCCATTGTTCCGGGAACAAATGGGCGCCGTTAAGGAGACAACAGAAATTTTCAATTCTGTACAGCAGCAAATGGGTGATTTCGTCGAACGCCTTAATTCTGTAACGGGCTCGATTCAGGAGTTGAATCAGTCACAGAGTGTATTGTCTGATGCCATGAGCAATGTAAGTGCTGTTGCCGAGCAATCCTCTGCAACCTCAGAGGAAGTAGCTTCGCTGAGCAGTGAGCAGGAGAACGTGGGCAATCAGCTCGTAACCTTGTCTGGTAAGCTGGAGAATGTATCCAACAACCTCAAGGAGACGCTTTCGAAGTTCATCGTTTAGCCTGAGCAAGCACAGATTAGTGTATATATTTTACAGCGATGCCCCCTTGTCGATCTGGCAAGGGGGCATTTTTGTGTTCAGAAGATCGGATGCTTACCGGGGGCCTTCTTCAGAGCTTTAACGTTCAATCTACGGTGTATCCTCGTGCGAAAGAGCATTAAACTGAACATGGTCACTAGGGAGCCTCATAGCAGCTGTTTTATACTTACATTTGATTGGGAAAGGTGATATTTGGCAAGCGGTCTTAGCTCTACAGGAATAAGCTGGATGGTGTCTGCTTTCCAAGGGCATACTATATTCCACATCCAGGGATCGTTCGGCAAGGAGGACCTACCATGGCAGGCCAGAGAGCACCGGCGCAGCGGGAAAATAGAGCTTGCAGCATCCAAGGAACACCGGATTCACATTGTACACAGCATCCACAGCATACAAAGCACAAACTAAGCAAACAGTATCTACAAAATGCACAGCGTAGACATCGAATCCGAGCGCTCATGATCTTCTTTGGCAGCCTGCTCATTCTGATCATAGCCAGATTGGGCTGGCTGCAGGCGGGCTTTTACGTCGGACAGAATGTTCTGTCTTCTAGGACTATAGGCGAGCAGTCAGTATTACAACGTCAGGAAGGGGTTGTGGTGGATGATGGCCGAGGGCATATAGAGGATCGCAATGGTCATCCCTTGACGGGAGAACGCATCTGGGTGCCGGTGTTATTTCCGAGAGGCTATGAGCGGCTGAGCGAAGGAGAACTAGAGACACTCGCTTCGATATTGAAGATCAGGGTCACTAAGCTGCGACAGCAATGGGAGGCGCTGGGGTCCCCGTTTATCTGGAAAGATGCAGTGAACCAACCGTTAGCTCTGCAATCTGCGCAGCTCCATAAGCTTCGTGGAATTCACAGTGATGCCGTAGAGGTGCTTCCGTATGTGAGAAGATATACCAACTCAGCTACAGGACGCCAGTGGCTGGGATACGTCTACGATCCTGGCAAGAAGACATCCCTTGCAATAGGGGCATCGGGTCTGGAGAAAGCATTCGAGTCGTTGCTCAAGAGCCGTGGGAAGACGGTCATGCTGCACTTGGTTGATCCAGTGCGTGCAACACTTCCAGGCTCCGCGCTTCGTATGATTAAGCCAGATAATCCCTATTATCCTTTGCGGCTACAGACCACCATTGATCTGCCCATACAGGAGAAGATTGAGGGGCTACTGGAGCAGTCGAGGATGGGGGAAGGAGCGGTAGTCGTTCTGGACGTAGAGAATGCGGATATTGTAGCTATGGTATCCAGCCCCTTTTATAATCCAAATGATATCCACCCGAAGCAGGGACAGTGGGTTAATCATGCGACACAAGCAACAGCTCCGGGCTCAGTATTCAAGATTGTGACGGCTGCTGCTGCCCTGGAGGCGAATCAGACTTCTGAGGATGAAGTCTTCGAGTGTAAGGGGGACTTTGGTAAATATGGACTTTCCTGTCCTGTCCCCGGAGGTCACGGAAGACTGAGCCTGCGCGAGGGCTTCGCCCGTTCCTGCAATACAGTGTTTGCTCACCTCGCTGAGCGGGTAAGTTCAGAAGATATCCTAATTATGGCCAGACATCTAGGACTTGGTCAAGCGGTCGGATGGCGGGAAAACAGAATACCTGGGATATCGACCGTGCAGCCACTGGCGCATGAGCATGGGGGACGCATTTATGCTTCTGGCGCAGACCTGCAGGATGAAGGGATACGGGTCCAGACAGCCATTGGCCAAAGGGACGTCATGATTACCCCGTTACAGGCGGCGAATGTGGTAGTAACCTTGCTGCATGAAGGCCAGGTCCTCTCCCCGCGTCTGGTCAGTCGCGTGAAGTACCGTGACGGAAGTGTGCTCAAGGAGCTTGGGCCACATGCGATGCCAGCTACGCCGGGCAGGTTGCGACCAGAGACAGCTCGCCAGCTGTTGGCGTGGATGCGGGATACCGTGAATGAAGGGACAGGCCGCTCTCTACGATCAGCTAGTTGGCATCTGGCAGGTAAGTCGGGCACTGCGCAGACAGGACAAGGCCGCAACCATCAATGGTTTGTTGGTTACGGCCCAGTAGAGCACCCTAAGTATGCAGTTGCAGTCTTAGTGAAGAATAGACCGGAGAATATCGGCAATCAGGCAACACGACTGTTCGGTCAGGTGATGGATTTGCTGGCCCGATCTTCATCAGCTGCTAGTCGGACCTCCTGAATGCGGGCCAGGAAATGGAGATTCCTCGAATTCATCCTTAGGTAGATGAATCCAGCGTTGAAGGTAGCCCTGCTGCATGAGCTCCTTGATCAGGATTAACAGAATTGGTGACATGATCAGTCCTGAGACACCGAAGATCGACAAGGAAATAATCATGAATGACAGCATGAGATAGGCAGATGTCACACCGATGGAGTTGCCCGCAATTTTAGGCTCGGCCAGTTGACGTACCAGCATTGTAATAACCAGCAGTACGATCAATCCAATACCGAGTCCAGTCTGCCCTACAATCAGCAGGTAGATAGCCCAAGGCAACAGAATTACAGGTACACCAAGCAGTGGCAAAAGATCAAATAGAGCACATAAAATAGCTATATAGAAGGCATTTCCTGTCCCCAGAATAAGCAATCCGGTAAAAATGAGCGCAAATGTAATGGAGACAAGTAGAAATTGGGCACGCAGATACGAGAAAATGGCCTTGATGACGTGATTTTTGAAGAAATCAAAGGCTGTTTTCAAGGTTTGCGGTGTCTTTTTCCGGGCAATAACCTTCCATAAATCAATCTCGACACTTAAAAAGAATGCTAAAATAACAGCAACGGCAAAATTGGCTATAAAAGTAGAGGATGAGCCTACAAACCCAATCAGCCAGCGAAGAAGGCTCGCCCCCCATGTGCCAAGCATGCTGGTGATCGTCTCGAAGTATTCATTCAGACGTTCTGTCAGGCTTGGAGGCAATGACGTGATCTGACTCTGTACAAATACGCTGGATTGCCGGAATGCATCCTGAATCAGCATTGTATAGCGTGGAATGTCATCAGCCAGCTTCATGGATTGCACCGCCAGAATGACACCTAAGCCGAGAAAGACCCCGATGAGCACAGCAGCGAACAGCAGCACGGAAATTGCTGAAGCGAAAGCTTTGCGCATTCCCCGGCGATGCAGAAATTGAGCCAGCGGTTCAATACAAGCGAAGACGATGAAGGATAGAAATACGGGAGCAGCCAAATGGTATAACTTACTGAACAGTAACATGATAAGATAGACTGTGAAGACAATTAATGCGATGTCAAATATGGTGCGCCAGTATTTTTTGTATAATGGTAGCATGATTCCGTCTCCTTTTCTCAATCAATTGATGAGCCTATAGTAGCACCCTGCTCATAGTTAATCATGTGTGCATTTGTATCATACATCTAAATCATTTTTCAAAATACACTATATGGGGCAACATAAATCCTCTATAGGTTATCATGATTCTTCTAAACTATGTAGTATATCTAGTGATTTATCCAGTACCACGGGGCATCTGAAAGGGTTCAATATACTGAACTGTGTACATATACGATGATATTTGGAGAATGGTTCCCAAATTTGAGCATGACCAGCATCACCGACCTGTGTTATGTATGTTCATGTTCATATGCTTAGAGAATACCAAGACAAAACGGAAAAGTGGGGGATATTCATGCTGCAGAACTTACTGTTGTTGATATTGTACATTTCTTCTTTGTATGCATTTATTCCACTGGTCATTAGCCGATTGTTCGGGTTCAGGGTACTACGTAGAGGGAAAATACAGGATTCGTTCGCATTAACCTTCGATGATGGGCCGCATCCAGTCTACACCCCACAGCTATTGGACCTGCTTCGACGCTATAAGGTGAAGGCGACCTTCTTTGTTGTCGGTATGCATGCCAAGGAGCATCCGGAGATATTGCGAAGAATGCACCGGGAAGGGCATTTGATTGGTATTCATAATTATGAGCACAAGGCGAATTGGTTAATGCGGCCCAAGACGGTGCGTAGACAGATTGAGTGGACCGAGCAGATTATTAATCAGGTTACTGGACAGCCAGTCATGTATTATAGACCTCCGTGGGGAGTGGTTAACCTGTTTGATTTCTCCCCTTCAGCTGGAAAAAGAATCGTGCTCTGGTCCTCAATGTTCTATGATTGGAGATTCCGACTCGGTGCTGATCGGCTTGCCGAACGTATGCTGAGGAAGCTGCGAGGAGGAGAGATTATGCTGCTGCATGATCGGGGGACCACCTTTGGAGCTGACCCGCAGGCACCAGAGAATATGCTGCTAGCTGTCGAGAAGCTGCTGGAGGAAGCCGCGCACCGGGGGATGAAGGGAATTAGAATTGATGAGATGGAGGAGGCTGAAGCAGTCATGGGTAAGGAGATGGAGCGACAGAGCGATGCAGGTTGGCTGAAAAGAGGCATACTGCGCTTATGGTTCCAATACGAGAAGCTGTTCCAAAGTCTCTTCCATCTCCAGCCAGCTTCGAAGGACGCTCCATTGCTGCATTACAGACAGCGCTCCTATCAGGGAGAAGAGCTCAAGCTAGGCGATGGTTCTATGCTAAGCAAGGGGGACAGTGTACTGGAGCTGCATTTTGACAATCGTAGATTGTATGAGATCGGCGCTAGCGCAAAATCCACGCTCCACATTGCTATTCAGATGATTCGCGGTGTAGAGCAGCAGCTTCCCGCTCTGGCAACCCGGATTGCCGAGGAGCCGGGTCTTACAAATGTAAAGGCACTGTATGGTGTAAGCATGATTAATAGGGGAGCCGAGAAGCTGGGCTTCATCGTAGAAGAATTACCACGAGGGCTATTTGCTACAGCTTCGCGCTGGTACCTGGCTTTGCTGCTATTGGTTATTCACCCTGCTGGACAGAGACGCTTCAGGAAGGGAGAGCTTCGAGCAGAGCAACAGAGATCCGGCCGTGAAACTGCGGTAAGAGCGACCCTGATCCCCAAGCGAATCGTAATGCCTGTCAGCATCCTGAAGAGTCGATATGGTGGCACAAGCAACCGCCTATCCAAGTCAGCAGAAGCGGGAGCGGACTATGACAATGAGATCGTGGACATGGAATCGGCAACTGCTGCCCAAGTGAACAGCACAGGCACCACGGCCTAACAGCGACTTCATGGGCTAATTAGCAGAATACAAGTAACCCGTAAGACAAAAAAGCTGTTTCGAGGCTAGATAAGCCCGAGACAGCTTTTGTTGTATGCTACAGTGCTTCTTGTTCATGCTAGGTGCTATGATTAGATTTTCATGATTCCGCCATTGCTCGCATTTGTAACAAGCTTGGAGTAGCGGGCGAGATACCCCGTCTTCACCTTTGGCTCGAAGCCTTTCCAGTTGGCACGACGACGATCGAATTCCTCGTCACTGATCTCCAGCTGGATGGTGCGGTTGTTCAGATCCAGCTCAATGAAATCTCCGTCCTCGACGAAGGCAATCGGTCCACCCTCAGCGGCCTCTGGTGAGATATGACCGATCGAGATACCGCGGGATGCCCCTGAGAAGCGGCCATCCGTAATCAGTCCTACCTTGGCCCCCAGACCCATACCTACGATTTGGGAGGTTGGTGCCAGCATTTCCGGCATACCTGGTCCACCCTTAGGTCCTTCATAACGGATAACCACGACGTGGCCTTCCTTCACATGACCGTTAGCGATTCCGTACAGCGCATCGTCTTGGGAATCGAAGCAGATCGCAGGTCCACGGTGATAGCCGCCAACGGATGGATCAACTGCTCCCACCTTGATAATGGAGCCCTGTGGGGCCAGATTGCCGAAGAGCACAGCCAGTCCACCACGCTCAGAATGAGGGTTGTCCAGCCTATGAATAACGTTCGTATCCAGAATCTCTTGGCCTTCCACATTCTCACGTAACGTCTTGCCTGTCACGGTAATACAGTCCGCGTGCAGCGCTCCTGGCTTCTTGAGTAGTTCGTTCAGAACCGCGCTTACGCCGCCTGCATTGTGTACATCCTCGATGTGATAGTCAGAGGCAGGAGCCAGCTTGGACAGATGTGGTACTCGGTTAGCGACTTCGTTGATGCGCTCAATTGGATAATCTACTTCAGCTTCATGTGCCAAAGCCAGTGTATGCAGTACAGTGTTCGTGGAACCGCCCATCGCCATATCCAATGCGAAGGCATTGTCAATCGCTTCCTTCGTTACGATGTCACGCGGCTTGAGATCAATCTTGATCAGCTCCATCAGTTGCTTCGCAGACTGACGAACGAACTCTTTACGTTCCTCAGCGACTGCCAGGATGGTACCGTTGCCCGGCAGAGCCAGTCCCAGTGCTTCAGCAAGACAGTTCATGGAATTCGCTGTGAACATCCCTGAACAGGAACCGCAGGTAGGACAGCCAAATTGCTCAAGCTCCAGCAAGCTTTGATCATCAATCTTACCTGCCTGATAAGCACCTACACCCTCGAATACGGAGGTCAGGGAGATCGAGCGACCGTTCTTGTCCTTACCGGCCTTCATTGGTCCACCGCTGACGAATACCGTCGGAATGTTGACGCGAAGCGCACCCATCATCATGCCTGGCGTGATCTTGTCACAGTTAGGGATACATACCATTCCGTCGAACCAGTGAGCCGAGACGACAGTCTCCAGGGAATCGGCAATAATCTCACGGCTTGGGAGAGAGTAACGCATGCCGATATGGCCCATAGCAATTCCGTCATCAACACCGATGGTATTGAACTCGAACGGGACTCCGCCTGCTTCGCGAATCGCTTCTTTAACGATCTTACCGAATTCCTGAAGGTGTACGTGTCCAGGAACGATATCGATATAGGAGTTGCACACGGCAATAAATGGTTTGCCAAAATCCTCTTCCTTAACTCCTGCTGCGCGCAGCAAGCTCCGGTGTGGTGCACGATCAAAGCCTTTTTTGATCATGTCAGAGCGCATTTTTTTGTTTGCTGTCATGCTGACTTATCCTCCCAATCGGTGTATATTTTAGCGCTGTTGAGCGCTAATGAACGTTTATGTTTTCTAAAGAGTCTATCACATCTAGTCAGCTTTTGCTATATGGGCCTTGCTGGAGGATACACAAAAAAACCGGCTCACACAGAAGCCGGCTACTGCCAGAAATAATGGGGACTTCAACGGACATGTCAACTGGATATGCCCCAGTGACGTGCATAAATGGAGATGAGGATTACTTTTTGCCGCCCTTGCGACCGATTTCCTGATAAAATTCCCGATCCCGGGACTCAGCAGTGGCTTCTCCACCCTTGCGGCCAATCTCTTGATAGAACTCCGTGGTATGAGTCTCTGCTGTCGTCACACCGCCTTTACGGCCGATTCCCTGATAGAAAGCCCGACTGTGCTTCTTGGAGGTGGCTTGCCCGCCAAGCCTTCCGGCTTCGGCCCGTGTCATCTTGCCTTTGTCTGAGGGGGGTGCCATAACCAATCACTCCTTGGGACAAGTTTGTTGTGTGCACCCTGTACTTACCACTTCCCCTGCGACATGAAACAAGGATAAAAGATGCCTGGAACAAGTCACGATAGTTCCCAGATGATATGTGAGATATGAATATTCAGGCTTGTTCATTCTTTATCGAATTCGTATTCACGCCTTTCTTGGCTGGCGCAGGCTTGGCTTCATGTAGCGCAATAACCAATCTGTCCGAGGCTCTACAATGGCGTGCGATAGTGTTCTCACCGTCGGAAGCGTCAGCAGGGCAGTCGCCCCGCAAGCCGTAACGATGAGCAGTAATGCCTCATAGGGAAGTGTAATGTAGCTATAGATCCCTGAGATCACAGCCGCCCGGATCACAAAGCCATGCAGCAGGAAGACATAGAGAGTCCGTCTGCCCATATCCGTCCAGAAACCGGCAGCTAGTGGAACGAATCCGAGGAACACGACAGAGGCAGCGATCTGTAGCAGGTAGATACCGATACGGAACAGACCAGCATACCAGTCGGTGTGACCCAGCTGTGGGTAGGTCATGCTTCCGTATAACCAGCCCGCTGGGAGTACTTGAGCGATCAAGCCTGATACCGACAGTAGCATGCAGGATAGTATAATAGCCGTCACTCTTGCCTTGCGAGTCCACCATGTGGCCAGCTTCTCATATGAGAAGTGGTAGCCAATGACGAAGAATGGCATGAATACGAAAGTCCGGCTCAGGCTCAGCCAAATTCCGTCCACTGGAAGGTATCCGATCATAATGCCAAGTCCGAAGGCAACAGCGAGCTGTGAAGTCACAGACAGCCGAATAAGGAGCATCATCAGTAGCCGCCAACAAATATGACTAGCCAGGAACCACAGCAGCAAGTATGGTGCAAAGAATGAATGGTGAATGCCAGGTACATGGAAGAACAGGGCGTCAAGAGAGGAATAGAGCGTCTGAAATATCAAATACTGAAGTCCAATCTGTAATAGTACCTTGCGACTACCCGAACCGAGCAGATTAAATTTGGAAAAATATCCTGTGACAAATACAAACAGTGGAATGTGGAACATAAATATCCACGTGTACACCTCTTGGGCTATTGGCATGTCAGCAAGCAGCGGCTCAAGAGCATTTCCAATAAATACACAAAAAATCAGCAGCAACCGCAGGTTGATCAGCACGGTGTCACCGCGCGAGGTGTCATGTACAGTCATTCGGTATTCCCCCATCAATACATAATGAAAAGTAATAATGAAATCATCTTTTTATACTTTCAAAATACGCTAGCTAAAGACATTGAATAGTGATTTTTTTCACAACGGAAAACGTTCTCAGCTCCCATATTTGTGTCGAAACGTTGACACGTTCGATGGCTCCAAATTTGACCTGCCCCTATACCAATGGTACCCTAACGAAAGCTGGGCATCTTCCCTTGGGAGTATGAAATACCTTTGCAATGAAGGCTTTGCGGCAAGTTAGCGTTCCTGATCCAAGCTGTCCTCCTATATAATTGAACCCAAGAGTCTAACCTAGCGTGAATAGGATCAGCTGTGTAGGCTGTGGGATGTCCTGAATACAATCAAACAAGTGCTAAGGAGAATAAGTAATGAAAAAAATTCAACTTGTGCAAAAAATAGTCGACTGCGGTGTAGTTGCTGTGCTGCGGGGGGATTCCAGCGATCAGGTCGTGCAAATGGCTGAGCAGGCTATCGCGGGTGGGATCAAGGCGATTGAAATTACATTGACAGTTCCGGGAGCTTTGCGTGCCATCGAATCCCTCAGCAGAATCTATAGCTGGAATGCAGAGCATGAGGATCGGTTCGCTATCATTGGCGCGGGTACGGTACTGGAGCCACACTCTGCTAGAGCTGCCATTATGGCAGGTGCTGAATTCGTGGTGTCTCCATCGCTGAATTCGGAGACGATCCGATTGTGCAATCTCTATCGTGTGCCTATCTTGCCAGGGGTTATGACCTTGGCAGAGGTTCAGCAAGCGCTGGAGTGGGGCGTGGATATTGTAAAGCTCTTCCCAGGCAGTGTGTACGAACCATCCATTATCAAGACAATGAAGGGACCCATGCCACAGGCGAATTTCATGCCAACGGGTGGTGTCTCCGTCGCTAATCTTGGGGAGTGGATTCGAGGTGGAGCTGTGGCTGTAGGTATCGGTTCAGATCTGACGGCTGAGGCTACCCAATCTGGAGATATGAAGCGGGTACGTTCCAAGGCAGAGCAGTACATGAAGGCTTACCGGGAGGCTAAGGATAGACGGTAGAAAAATGGGCTGGACTGTGAGCATGAGGTGGTCCAGCCTTGCAAGACGACATCAGACTCCGAAGCTGCGATTATGGTGGCGTTGGAGTTTTGTACTTTTGTACTTCACTAGACAATTCGAAAAGGTGGTTCGCATGAGAAGACGAAGTAAAGGTATGAGTGTATACAGTGCGAGGCAGCCTCGCCGAATGGTATGGAAGGTGCTTCTGGTAGTGCTGCTTCTGTTGGTAGCTATTGTCGGCTGGGGTGCTTGGAAAGTGTTGACACCCTACAAGGCAGACGAGGTGGCTCTGACAGCTATCAGCAGCGCAGCAGAGGCTCAAGTGAAGGTGACCGAGACGGAGCAGTGGATTGATTTCATGCCAGAAGAGGGAGCGGGCAAGGGTACAGGGGTTATTTTCTACCCAGGCGGACTGGTAGACCCGAAGAGCTATGCACCGTTAGCGAAGTCTCTCGCGGAGCAAGGGCATCATACGGTCATTGTGAAAATGCAGTTCAACCTTGCTTTTACGGAGCCTGACGCGGCGAATGCTGTTCTGGCTGCCTATCCTGACGAGTCCTTCGTGATCGGGGGCCACTCATTAGGCGGAGCCATGGCGGCGCGGTATGCAGCGACTCATTCAGGTCAGATTCAAGGGTTGTTCCTTCTGGCGTCTTATGCGGACAGCAAGGCAGATCTGCATAAGACGTCCCTTCCAGTGCTATCCATTCTGGGTACACAGGATCAGGTGATCAATAGGGAGAAATATCAGAGTGGACGAGCTAATCTGCCTGATAGTACGTTGTACTACACCGTAGAAGGTGGAAATCATGCTCAATATGGAAGCTATGGCCCGCAAAAGGGGGATGGAGTGGCTACAATTACCGCAGAAGAGCAGGAAAGCCGCACAGCACAGGTTATGCTGGACTGGTTAACTGCGACTGTCGATGTTGATGCATCCTCCCAATAAGACTTGTCTAATACCTATGTCCCCTCTAAGGAGAAGATTGGAATGGCTGAGTTGCTTGTAAAAGGAAGACGACATCCCTGCAGAGCCGTCCTGTTCGATAAGGATGGCACGCTGCTGGACTTCTGGCAAATGTGGGGACCTTGGACTCGTACGCTGCTGGAGATGCTTGAGCAAGAGCTTCAAGGGCTGAAGGGCAGCTTTACAGGCTCGAAGCACCGGGTACTTGGTACAACTCATAATGCGGATGGTGAGCCGATGGGCTATGACCGCAGTGGTCCATTGGCCATGGGATCGATTGAGGAGACAACCGCTGTTCTGGCTTGGCAGCTGTATGCCGCTGGTAAGCCTTGGAATGAGGCGGTGCTGCGTGTACGTGAGTTGGCCTTAGTGGCGACGCAGGAAATCCGGCAACAGAGGCCGGCAAATCTGCCGGCAGGCTTGTTGAGTTTGCTGCAACAGTGTCACCAAGCCGGGATTGTCATGGGAGTGGTTACGGCGGATGGAACGAAGGAAGCGGAGGAGCATCTCCATTGGCTGGGAATCCATTCTTATTTTGCGACAGTGGTAGGCTATGACCAGGTCGTACATAGTAAGCCTGATCCTGCCATGATGCTCCATGCCTGCGCCCAGCTCCGGGTCAGTCCGTCTGAGACCGTACTGATCGGGGATACGAATGGAGACATGCAGATGGGCAGACTCGCTGGAGCGGCATTGAAGATTGGCTATGCTGCAGAGTCGGAGTCAGCAACATATCTGCTGGATGCAGATGATATCATTCACAGCTATGATGAGATTATAGTACGACAGAGTTTTGTGTAATGAATTATAGGGTTGCATGTTATTCTATGGAGACAATTAATGAGGTGATGCTGGTATGGACAAAAAACAGACACTAGCTTCATGGATTACAGACAGCAGCAAAATCGTATTTTTTGGTGGGGCAGGAACGTCCACGGAGAGTGGAATTCCGGATTTTCGGTCAGCCGCAGGACTGTATCGAAATGAAGAAAAGCTGCCTTACCCACCGGAGGTTATGCTGAGCAAGACCTTTTTCCTGGAACACCCGAACGTCTTCTTTGACTTTTATCGTCGCAAGATGCTGCATCCGAATGCTAAGCCTAATGGTTGTCATGAATTGCTGGCCAGGCTAGAAGCTGAAGGCAGGCTGTCCGCGGTTATCACGCAGAATATTGATGGTCTGCATCAAAAGGCTGGCAGCCAGCGTGTGCTGGAGCTTCATGGGTCTGTGCATCGCAATTACTGTATGAACTGCTTACGCTTTTATTCCCTTGCAGAGATTATGGACAATGAGAGCACCGTGCCTGTCTGTCCGCATGACGGAGCCATGATCAAGCCTGATGTGGTGTTATATGAAGAGGAATTGAACCACAAGACTTTATCAGATGCAGTGGAGGCTATAGCAGAGGCTGATTTACTGTTAATTGGCGGCACGTCATTGACCGTTCATCCGGCTGCTTCCTTAATTACTTATTTTCAAGGAGAACGCACGGTATTGTTGAATGCGGACCCGACTCCGTATGACCATCGGGCGGACCTGTTGTTAACCGAACCGATCGGACAGATTATGCATGAGGTAGGAAGGTTGGTAGTGTAATCGTTTTCTTGTAAAAAGGTTGTCAAGGGCGTATGATGTTCCGTAGGAAAGAAAACACAATCATGAGTGGAGAGGGGCGGGTAAAGCAATGGTTTATTTAGCTGGTGAAGATCGTTATGAGCATATGAAATATAATCGTACAGGCAAATCTGGCCTGAAGCTCCCGGCTATTTCTCTGGGACTGTGGCATAACTTTGGTGGCACCAACAACGCCGAGAATGGTCGGAATATGTTGACAAGAGCGTTTGATCTGGGGATTACCCATTTTGATTTGGCAAATAATTATGGTCCTCCAGCAGGATCTGCTGAGCAATTGTTCGGGCAGGTTCTGGCAAGTGACCTTAAGGCATATCGCGATGAGATGGTCATCTCTACCAAAGCAGGTTACTATATGTGGCCTGGACCATACGGTGAATGGGGTTCTCGTAAATATCTGGTCTCAAGTCTGGATCAGAGTCTGAAGCGCATGGGGCTTGATTATGTGGATATTTTCTACTCCCATCGCTTTGATCCGGATACTCCGCTTGAGGAGACAATGATGGCACTGGATCACATTGTCCGTTCCGGGAAGGCCCTTTACGTAGGGATATCCAGCTATAGTGCCGAGCAGACTGCTGAAGCGGCTCGAATCTTGAAAGAGCTCGGGACACCACTTCTCATCCATCAGCCCATGTATTCCTTGCTGAACCGCTGGATTGAAGAGGGTTTGCAGGACGTGCTTGATGAGAACGGAGTGGGCAGTATCGCATTTTGCCCGTTGGCGCAAGGACTGCTTACCAATAAATATCTGAATGGTATCCCGGATGATTCTCGCGCTGCAGGCGCTTCACAGTTCCTGAACTCCAATAATATAACACCAGAGATGCTGCGCAAGGTGAGAGCCTTGAACCAGATGGCGGGTGCAAGAGGTCAGAGTCTGGCTCAATTCGCTCTTGCCTGGGTGCTTCGTGAGGGACGTGTAACCTCTGCGCTCATAGGTGCAAGTCGTCCAGAACAGATTGAAGAGAACGTGGCAGCACTCTCTAATCTGGACTTCTCGACAGAAGAGCTGGAACGGATTGATTCCATTCTGCACTCCTCCGGCCAAGAGGGCTCCAAGTCTTAATTAGAAGTGGTATGCTTTAAGCGTATCTGCTACAAGGTAGTCACGAGTTCGTGATCTTCACTAATATCGTTATCATCACTAGAGTTTGTGTTACTCTAGACGTAATCACGTAATCACTTTCATTAGAGTCACTATAGATGAACAGCTCAATCAGCCCGCTTGGATGTCCAAGCGGGCCAGCTTTATGTATTCGTAGCAGGGCCCTAGCTCAGCTCGCACACTCAGGAGGAGCCTGCAAGAATCGAGCGCCGATATTCGCTTGGCGATTGCCCATACAGTCTGCTGAATTGTCTGGAGAAATATAGGGCATCCTGCATTCCAACGGAGGCCGCTACTTGTTCGATGGAGAGTCCGGGCCGTTCCCGGAGCAGCTGCCGTGATTTGTCTATACGAAGCTTCAGCAGATAAGTCACTGGCGATACGCCCGTTTCCTGCTTGAATATGCGGGATAGATAAGCACGGTTGTATCCCAGACCTGTAGCCATATCCTCAATCGACACGGGATGGGCATATTGGGTACCCATGTATTGAATCATCTGCCGGACTGTTGAGCGAAGGTGTGATTCAGGTCCTGCTAACGGCAGTTCCTCGGCCAAGTGGTCCATGGCTTCCGCCATGATCAAATGAAGATACCCGATCGCTGCGGGATGCGAGCTGCTCTTGCGCGTGTTGAAGCCCTGCTGCATGCTCTTAATCCATTCAGGAATACAGCTATGCTCGGCAGCCCGGAATACAGTCGCTCCAGTGGTAAAGCCTGCTTGACGAACCAAGGCGTGAGAGGCGCTGCCCGTGAAGGCTGCCCATCTGTATTTCCAAGGCTCCTCCTGATTGGAAGCGTAGCTGACGAGCTGCTCAGGATGGATCAGGAAGCAGTCGTGAGTCTGCAGGGAATAGCTTTGCTGCTCTGTGCGAAATACCCCTTGACCGGATTCAACGAAATGAAGCAGATAATAATCGTAGAGCTTGGGACCGAGCGAGTGCCCAGGATGGGTCTGGCTCTCCCCGGCAAATAGCACATGGAGTCTGCTCTGATCATAATAGACCGGGTTAGAGGCTATAGCGTACGAGTAATCGGCGGACATGGGCGGGTATCACTCCTTGCTTTTACATGTTCGTAAAAAAGAGTAGAAGCTGTGGTTCGTTATTCTCTTGAATTGTGTGTGTACGCTTCATGTTGTAGTATAAACTGTGAAGTCACATTTATCCATATGGATAACACATCAATACATTACATATCGGCTGTGTGTTCTATATACTGATCAGTGTAAGGGGCATGCCCGAAGTAACATTCTGAATGATAGCCGAGGCTTGGATTCATCAATGAAATGATCTTTTTAGCATGGCATTCATCACATGTCATGTATGGTACACTGGAGCGCAAGTGCTCATCTTTTGTTGCGGTTGTTGTTTTGAAACAAACTCTTATACATGTGATATTCATGCAGTAACTAATAGAAAGGGGATTTGGAAAATGGCTATTTTGGTAACTGGTGGAGCAGGTTATATCGGTTCTCATACGGTGGCAGCATTGCTTGAGAAGGGTGAAGAGGTTGTAGTCGTTGATAATCTGCAGACAGGACACAAGGAATCGCTTCTTGGCGGTAAGCTGTATGAAGGCGATCTGCGTGACAAGGAGCTCCTGACGACTGTGTTTGCGGAGAATCAGATTGATGCGGTTATTCACTTTGCAGCAAATTCCCTGGTAGGCGAAAGTATGAAGGACCCAGCTAAATACTATGATAATAACGTATTTGGCACATTGTGCCTGCTGGAAGCAATGAGTGCAGCCAAGGTATCCAGAATTGTCTTCTCCTCTACAGCAGCTACCTATGGTGAGCCGGAAAAGGTACCCATTGAAGAGACTGACCGTACGGAGCCTACCAACGTCTATGGTGAGACCAAACTGATGATGGAGCGCATGATGTCCTGGTTCGACAAGGTGCTGGGCATTAAATATGTATCCCTGCGCTACTTCAATGCGGCAGGCGCTCATGTGAGCGGCAAGATCGGCGAGGATCACCGTCCTGAGAGTCATCTGATTCCATTGGTACTGCAGACAGCCTTGAAGCAGCGTCCGCATATCTCTGTCTTCGGTGATGACTACCCCACACCGGATGGAACATGTATTCGTGACTACATCCACGTGAGTGATCTGGCTGATGCACATCTGCGCGCAGTCGGTTATCTGCGCGAGGGCAACGACAGCAATGTATTTAACCTCGGTAACGGTCAAGGCTTCTCCGTCAAGGAAGTGATTGAGACAGCGAAGCAGGTGACTGGCCTTGATATTCCAGTAGTTATGGAGGCGCGTCGTGCAGGTGATCCTGCGATTCTGGTTGCTTCCTCGAATAAAGCACGGACCGTGCTCGGTTGGAATCCTAGCCGCACCGAGCTTGCTGATATTATCAGCGGAGCCTGGAGCTGGCATCAGTCCCATCCTGACGGCTACGGCGAGTAATATACCTCAAGGATCAAAGGAGGCCCATCATGGCGAAGGGAACACAAGCATCACCAGACACGGAACTTACTGCCGGAGCGCAAAGCGCGCTTCAGGCTATTGATAGACTGACAGGCTTTGCTGCGAAGCAAGGGCTGATTGAAGAGACGGATTACGATTATAGTCGTAATCTGCTGCTGGAGCAATTTGGCTTCTCCGAGCCTTATGCTGGTCATGAGGAACTGGATATCCCGGACAGCCCGCAGTCAATGCTGGATACATTGATTGATTATGGCTACGAGCTGGGCTTAATTCCTGAGAACACAGATACGTATCGTGATCTGCTGGATGCCAAGATTATGGGCCAATTGATGGCTCGTCCATCGGATGTCATTCGTACCTTCAGACAGACACAGACAGAGCAGGGGATTGAGGCGGCAACGAATCAATTTTACAAGCTATCCATTGACTCCAACTATATCCGCATGGACCGGGTCAATAAGAATGTATATTGGAAGCAGCCTACGGATTACGGAGACATGGAGATTACCATCAATCTCTCGAAGCCGGAGAAGAGCCCGAAGGAGATTGCCATGGCGAAGCTGCTTCCGCCTCCTGTCTATCCTAAATGTCAGCTCTGCCGGGAGAATGTGGGCTATGCAGGTCGCGTGAATCACCCTGCCCGTCAGAATCTGCGCGTCATTCCACTTAAGCTGATTGAGGAGCCGTGGTTGTTCCAGTACTCTCCATATGTGTACTACAACGAGCACTGTATCATTTTCCATCATGATCATGTCCCAATGAAGCTTACAAAGGATACGCTGCGCCGTTTGCTGGCGTTCACAACGGACTTCCCGCATTACTTTATCGGCTCGAATGCAGACCTGCCAATCGTAGGTGGCTCGATCTTGACACATGACCATTTCCAGGGGGGCAAGCATACCTTCCCGATTCAGCTGGCTCAGCGTGAAGCCGTATATCGCAGTGAAGCATTCCCTGAGGTGCAGGTCGCAACGGTTAAATGGCCAATGTCGGTCGTTCGTCTAAGCTCTAACAATCCTGAGCAGCTGTTAGAGGCCGGCAACGCGCTCTATGAAGCGTGGAAGCAATACAGCGATGCAGAAGTAGATATTCTGTCCTTCTCTGATGAGAATGGTGAGCAAGTGCCGCACAATACGGTTACACCAATTGTACGCCGTGGTAAGAATGGTGAGTATGAAATGGATCTGGTGCTGCGTAACAACCGTACCAATGAGCAGTATCCGGAAGGGATCTTCCACCCTCATCGTGAGATGCACCATCTGAAGAAAGAAAACATTGGACTGATTGAGGTCATGGGTCTCGCGATCCTGCCGGGCCGCCTGAAGGAAGAGCTGGATGGCATTGCAGACTTGCTGAGCAGCAGTGCTCCGCTGGAGCCGGCAATTCAGAAGGATGAGACACATCCGCTCAACAAGCATGCCGAGTGGATCGGGTCACTGATTGAACGTCATGGTAGCAGCCTTGATAAGGATCAGGCTGTTGAGATCATCCAGAATGAGGTTGGGCTGAAGTTCAGCGAGATTCTGGAGCATGCGGGCGTATTCAAACGGGATGCTCAGGGTCAGAAGGCCTTTGCAGCCTTCCTGAATAGCCTTGGATACCGTGAGTAAGTGTGATTGTCTCAAATGTGATTATCTAATGTGATAATTGATTGATAATCCAAATATCAAACTATACACGAAGGGCAAGCTCTGCTGCAGAAGCAGGACTTGCTCTTTGTGTTGTTCATCTATGCAGTGCAATCTGTTGTTTATTTATACAGAGCAATCTATTGAATATTCCTGATTGCTGTACTTCTAAAAAAGCATACCAATACTTCGTCATTAAATCGTGCGCAATATACTGAGATTTGTTATTTTGTGTCTAAAGGCGTTATAATGTAGGAGTGCGTGACATGAACGCTGGTTAAGAACAAACCAAGAAGTACAACGAAGAAGTAGAAGCAAGAAGTGAAATTAAGAAATGAATCGGAGGCGAACATCCACGATGAGAGCATTTGAATTCCATAATCCTACTCGTCTTATTTTTGGTCAGGGCAAGCTTGAAGTGCTGACTCGGGAAATTCCCAAGTACGGTAAGCGCGTACTGCTGGTCTACGGCGGTGGTAGCATCAAGCGAAGCGGTCTCTATGAAGAAGTCATCGGCTTCCTCAAGCAAGCTGAGGTAGAGATTACAGAGCTCGCTGGTGTCGAGCCCAATCCGCGTCTTGCGACAGTACATAAGGGCGTCGAGCTGTGCAAGCAGCATGACATTGACTTCATCCTTGCTGTAGGTGGAGGCAGTGTGCTGGATTGTACGAAGGCGATCGCGGTTGGTGCGAAGTATGATGGCGATATGTGGGATTTCGTTGAGCGTAAGGCTGTACCGACGGCAGCACTTCCATACGGAACTGTGCTGACGATGGCTGCAACGGGCTCCGAGATGAACTCAGGCTCAGTGATCACCAATGAAGCTACTCAGGAGAAGCTAGGTTGGGGTAGCCCACTGGTATACCCTGCGTTCTCCATCTTGGACCCGACTTACACCTTCTCTTTGCCTAGAGATCAGACAGTATACGGTATGGTGGACATGATGTCTCACGTCCTTGAGCACTACTTCCACTTGGATACGAACACTCCGGTACAATTGGGTTGGTGTGAGACTATTCTGCGTGCTGTCATCGAGGCAGCGCCGAAGCTGGTGGATGATCTCGACAATTACGAGCTGCGCGAGACGGTTATGTTCTGTGGTACTATGGCACTGAACGGATTCCTGAATATGGGGCTGGCTGGTGACTGGGCAACGCACAATATTGAGCATGCTGTATCTGCTGTGTACGACATTCCGCATGGTGGTGGTCTGGCCATTCTGTTCCCGAACTGGATGAAGCACAATATCGACGTGAAGCCTGAGCGTTTCGCACGTATGGCTGTTCAAGTGTTCAATGTGAATGCTGAGGGCAAATCTGAGCGTCAGGTAGCTGAAGAAGGCATTGAAGCGCTGCGCAGCTTCTGGAGCTCGATTGGTGCGCCAAGTCGTCTGGCAGACTACGATATTACGGATAAGGACATCGAACTGATGGCAGACAAAGCGATGCGCTTTGGACCATTCGGTAACTTCAAGAAACTGCAGCGTGAGGATGTAGTCAGCATCTATCAAGCTTCGTTGTAGTATATTTACACTTCATAATTACATGCGTACTGTGTTCTACTACTCGGCCAATGGCAGCTGATCGAGTAGCAGCTTAACAAAGTAGCCTTGCAGAAACCGGCGGTCTTGGATCAGACTGCCGGTTTCTTGTCGTTCATCGAGAAGTAGAGTGGATGTGAGTCGCAAAGTCATAGACGTAATATTACATTTTAGGTAAGATATATAGATGATGAAGCGACACAATGAGTACTTCATATTCAGGGATTCAGAGGATTAGCTGGGTAATAATTCGAACTTTAGGAAAATATCTGAAACTTAGCATTGGCAACATACGTATGTATTGATATAAGATCAGCGACGGACAAAGGAGGTCTGGTTATGCTGGAAACGGTCTTCTGGGGATTCTTGATCGGCGGAGCACTCTTTACAATTGTAAGTGTATTGATTGGCGATGTGCTAGGTAGCTGGCTTGATGGCGTATTCGATCTGGCTGGTATTGATTGGCTCAATCCTGTAGTACTGGCAGGAGCGGCTACGACATTTGGCGGAGCCGGTATTTTACTAAGCAAATACACGAACCTAGGGAGTACCACCGTCTTGATTGCAGCCCTGTTGATCGCTTTCCTGGTTGCTGTGGTGGTGTTCCTTGCATTTGTGAAGCCCATGATGAACAGTGAAGTATCTACTGGCTTTTCCATGAAGGAGCTGGGCGGGAAGATTGGAGAGATTACGATTCCTGTGCCCGCCAAGGGCTTCGGAGAGGTCATGGTGAAGCTGGGGGCGGCAAATACGATCCATACAGCATCAAGCTTCGAGCATAAGCCGCTTGCTGCAGGTACCCGCGTAGTGGTCATAGAAGTCACTGATGGTGTGTTGGTAGTCTCTGATCTTAATGTGTAAGACGAATACATAGGGGAGAGGATGAAGAACATGCAGGATTTGATTAACATGGATGTAATACTTATTCCCGGTATTGTAGTAGCTGTGATTGTGGTTATGGGTATTGCGTTCTGGGCCCGTTATAAGACGGTTGGCCCGGATGAGGCGATGATCGTAACGGGGTCCTTTCTGGGAAACAAGAACATCTCTGAGGACGATTCGGGTCGAAAAATCAAGATTGTGCGTGGTGGCGGTGCGTTCATTTGGCCAATCTTTCAGCAATCCGAATTCATTTCCTTGCTGTCACACAAGCTCGATGTGACGACTCCTGAAGTATATACGGAGCAAGGGGTTCCTGTTATTGCAGACGGAGTTGCTATTATCAAGGTGGGCAGTTCCATAGAGGATGTGGCTACTGCTGCTGAACAGTTCATCGGCAAGCCGCTTGAGGCGCTGAGAAGCGAAGCTCAGGAAGTCCTTGAAGGTCATCTGCGTGCGATATTGGGGACGATGACTGTAGAAGAGGTATATCGTAATCGTGATCGGTTTGCCCAAGAGGTACAGGGCGTCGCTGCACGTGATTTGAAGAAAATGGGACTGCAAATTGTCTCGTTCACAATCAAGGATGTACGTGATAAGCATGGCTACCTGGATGCGCTCGGTAAACCGCGGATTGCAGCAGTCAAACGTGATGCAGAGATTGCAGAAGCTGAGGCTGTTCGGGATGCGCGGATTCAGAAGGCGCGGGCTGAGCAAGAGGGTCAAAAGGCTGAGCTGTTGCGGGATACCAACATTGCTGAGGCTGAGAAGGATAAGGAACTGAAGGTCGCTGCGTTTAAGAAGGATCAGGATACGGCGAAGGCCGAAGCGGATCAGGCCTATCATATTCAAGAGGCGCGTGCCAAGCAGACCGTGGTCGAGGAGCAAATGAAGGTCGAGCTCGTGCGCAAGGAGCGGGAGATCGACATTCAGGGCAAGGAAATTCAAGTGCGCGAGAAGCAGTATGATGCTGAGGTGAAGAAGAAGGCTGAAGCAGACCGTTACGCGGTCGAGCAAGCTGCCGAAGCGGATAAGGCGCGTAAAATGCGGGAAGCTGATGCGGTACAGTACTCCATTGAGACACAAGCCAAGGCTACAGCCGAGCAAAAACGGCTCGAAGGTCAGGCGGTCGCGGATGCTGAGCTTGCCAAAGGTACTGCTGATGCGGAAGTTATCCGACTGCGTGGTCTGGCTGAAGCCGAAGCGAAGGAAAAGCTTGCCGAGGCCTTCCAGAAGTTCGGAGAGGCTGCTGTGCTCGATATCATTGTCAAAATGCTGCCTGAACTGGCTGGCAAGATTGCAGAGCCAATCGCTTCTATTGAGAAGCTGACTGTCGTTGATACAGGCAAGGGAGACGGCGCTGGAGCTGCAAGAGTGAGCAATTATGTTACAGAACTGATGTCCACGGCCCCAGAGATGCTGAAGAGCGTATCCGGAATTGACGTGGAGAGTCTGATCCATGGACTTACCAAAGGTAAAACGGGTACACCTGCATTCACGGTGCCGACTGATGGAGCAGCATCGACGGTAACAGCAGTGCCTGCTACCGAGCAAGCTCCGTCAGAGTCAGGGAAACGTCGAATTGAAGAGTAGCCTTAGTCGGTCTAAGGATTAATTCATAATTTGATATGAATTTGGCGACAGCCCCCTGCAAAGGACTCTATTCCTTCTGCTAGGCGGGCTGTCCGTTGTTCCTGACGTAATCAGTTGCCTGCAGGATGTACCTCTATTGACCTCTACTGAAAATTTTGTTACCTTAAGCGAGACACCCTGTAAGTGCGAGAGTTGGAGCAAAAGAGGTGCGGATGGTGAGCAGCCTACAAGTGGTCAAGGTATTAAACAACAATGTTATTATTGGCGTGCGTCCCGATGATCAGGAGGTCGTCGTTATTGGGAAGGGAATTGGCTTCAATCGAAAGTCCAATGACCATATATCGCTGGAATCGGTGGAGAAGATGTTCATTCTGACCAATCAGGAGGAGCAGGAGCAGTACAAGCAGCTTATTCCTCAGGTCGACGAGCGACTGATTGAGATCATTGGTGAGGTTATTCACCATATCGAAGGTCAGGTTCGCGTGCCTTTGAATGAACATATTCATATTGCCATTACGGATCATATTGCATTCGCCTTGAAGCGCAAGGAGCAGGGGATTGTGATTCATAATCCCTTTCTATACGAGACCAGAGAGATCTACCCCGAAGAATATCGAATGGCGGAATATGCAATACATTTGATACGCGATCGCTTGGGGATTGATTTGGGACAGGATGAGATTGGCTTTGTAGCCTTGCACATATACAGTGCCATGACGAATCAGCACATTTCTCAGGTGCGTGAGCATTCAGCGCTGATTACGGATCTAGTGACGATTGTAGAGGATGCATTGGAATATAATATTCCTGTTGATTCTTTGGATTACTCACGCCTGTTAACCCATCTGCGCTTCGTGATCGAGCGTGTCCGGCGTGGGGAAGCGGTGGAGCAAATGCACAAGCTGGATAAGCTGATGAGCTCGGAGTATCCTGAAATGTACACGCTTGCCTGGAAGCTGACGAAGATTATGGAGAAGCGGCTGGGATTGCCTGTATATGCTGCAGAAGTGAGCTATTTAACAATGCATTTACAGCGTTTACAACAGCGCAAGGAGCAAGAGTACTCTGGTTAGAGATATCACCAAGCACATGAGAAACATCAGGTTGCAAACTCTGAAGTTTTCGTGCTATAATTAGCCTTGTTCTTAGATTTATTGAATGTGCATGAATAATTGCATAACGATACGTGTTACTGATTCGATCAGGCATGAGTTGATTAAAGTATGATTGGATATAGCTATTATGGGAAAGATACATTCCAAAGGCTATAACTGTCACTTTGTTAACTGATGCCTTTTTTGCGCAGTTGTGCAACTGTTCTCTGCAACACGACTAGGAGGAAAGCTCGTTGATGTTCCACAAGCGTTTCGGAAATTCACGGCCTCATATCCCGGAGAACTTATCCGAAGAAGCTATGGAAGCACTTCCGGGAGCATTGCTGGAAGCCTTTGGGGGACCGGCTAACATTGAGCATCTGGATTGCTGTATCACACGGCTGCGAGTTGAAGTCAAGGACGCATCTGTCGTACACTATGTTATGCTGGAGGGACTGGGTGCTGCCGGCATCCAGATTATAGGGAATCATTTTCAGGTGGTGTACGGTCTTGTATCGGAGCTCCTGAAATCCCGTATGCAGGACATCATGGCTGGACGTCAGCCTGAGCCACTACAAGGACATTTGCATTCTATGCAGCAGGATCGTCCGCTTCTACATGAGATTGTCGTGATGCCCATGCAGGGTGAACTGCTGAACCTTGATCAAGTACCTGATCCTGTATTTTCCAACCGAATGACAGGGGATGGATTTGGGGTGATACCTCATAGTGGACTTGTCGTATCTCCGGTATATGGACGGATTGCTAACGTCTTTCCGACGCAGCATGCTGTTACCATCTTATCAGATGGTGGAAAAGAGGTACTCGTTCATATAGGTGTTGGTACCGTCAAGCTGCGTGGCCAGGGCTTTGAGCTTCTCGTTGAGGAGGATGAGCTGGTGGCGGCAGGACAGCCGATTATCCAGTTCGATCTGGACGTTATTCGTGAGCAAGCAAGATCCAGCGTATCCTCTGTAATCTTCATGAATCTGCCGGGAGAGGTAGCTGTGCTGCTGAACAAATCCGGTGAGCTTGTTGCTGGTGAGGAAGATATTGTCACGTTCACTTGGAAAACGCGTTAATTGAGCATATAGCGCGTTAAGTAGGTATTAAGTAGGTTAATAACATTGTGAAAACATGCCCGTTCGAGCAGAGCTCTTATAGAGCTGCTACTTTCGGCGGTGCAGTTTCTATATAAGGCCATTCATAGCCTAATGATTAACTCCATAATATATTTTAAAAAAGGCGGGAAGATGATTATGCAAAAAACATTCAAAATTACGGACGAAGACGGTATCCATGCACGCCCAGCAACAGCTCTGGTGAACACAGCTAACAAATTCAGTGGTGCTGAATCCTTTGCTGAAGCTAACGGCAAAAAAGTAACTCTGAAATCCATTCTGGGTGTATTGTCCCTTGGTCTTGAGCAAGGCGACACCATCAACATCATCTGTGAGGGCGCTGAAGCTGCAGCAGCTCTGCAAGCTTTGGAAGATGTAATGGTTAAGGAAGGGCTGGGCGAAGTTCATGCATAAGATTTCAGGGATTGCGGCCTCTGCAGGCATCGCAATTGCCAAGGCGTTTATCTTGGAGCACCCTGATTACTCTGTAGAGAAGCGCACAGTAACCGATGCACCGGCGGAGATCGCCAAGCTGGATGCTGCGCTGGCAGCATCCCGTACCGAACTGGAAGCGATCAAGGAGAAGACGCTGCAGGAGCTGGGCGAGAAGAAGGCTGAGATTTTCGCGTCTCACCTGCTTATTCTCGAAGATCCTGAGCTGATTGATCCAGTCAAAGCTAAAATTAGCGATGAGATGGTCAATGCAGAGCATGCACTCAATGAGACAGCTAACCAGTTCATCTCAATGTTTGAGAACATGAAGAGTGCATATCTGCAAGAGCGTGCCGCTGACATGCGTGACGTGACGAAGCGTGTGCTGAATCACCTGCTGGGCGTGAAGTTCATGAGCCCTGCCGAGATTCGTGAAGAGACAATTGTACTTGCTGAGGATCTGACTCCTTCGGATACAGCACAATTGAACCGTGAATACGTTAAAGGCTTTGCTACCAATATTGGTGGTAGAACCTCTCACTCCGCAATCATGGCTCGCTCGCTGGAGATTCCAGCGGTTGTAGGGACGAAGAGCATCATGTCCGAAGCTAAGCATGGTGATGTGATCATCGTTGACGGCCTGGACGGAGATGTGTTCATCAATCCTTCTGATGAAGTGATTGCTGAATATCGCGCGAAGCAACAGGCTTATGATGTACAGCGCGAGGAATGGCGTAAGCTGCGTGATCAGCCGACCGTTACAACAGATGGTGTCCATGTGGAGCTTGCTGCCAACATTGGTACACCGAACGATGTAGCAGGTGTTATCGACAACGGTGGCGAGGCTGTTGGTCTGTATCGTACAGAATTCCTGTACATGGGCCGCGACAAGCTGCCATCCGAGGATGTACAGTTTAATGCTTACAAGACTGTGCTTGAAAGAATGGAAGGCAAACCTGTAGTTGTTCGTACACTTGATATCGGTGGAGACAAGGAGCTTCCTTATCTGGATCTGCCGAAGGAAATGAACCCGTTCCTGGGCTTCCGTGCGGTACGTCTCTGCTTGGATCGCCAAGACATCTTCAGAACACAGCTGCGTGCATTGCTGCGTGCGAGCGTATACGGCAATCTGCGTGTCATGTTCCCGATGATTGCTACACTGGATGAATTCCGTGAAGCGAAGGCTCTGCTGCTTGAAGAGAAAGCTAAGCTGGTAGCTGAAGGAACTGAAGTATCTGAGGATATCCAGATCGGAATCATGGTCGAAATTCCTTCGACGGCTGTTCTGGCAGACCAGTTCGCCAAAGAAGTGGACTTCTTCAGTATCGGTACCAACGATCTGATCCAATATACAATGGCTGCAGACCGTATGAACGAACGTGTCTCTTACCTGTATCAGCCATACAACCCGGCGATCCTTCGTCTGGTGAAAATGGTCATTGACGCAGCACATCGCGAAGGCAAATGGGCTGGCATGTGTGGTGAGATGGCAGGCGATGCTACAGCAATTCCATTGCTGGTGGGCCTCGGCCTTGACGAGTTCAGCATGAGTGCTACTTCCATTCTGCCTGCTCGCAGTCAGATCTCCAAGCTGTCCCGTGCAGAGATGGAAAAGCTGGCCGCAGAAGCGCTGAATATGCAGACAGCTGAGCAAGTCGTGAAGCTGGTACAAGGTATTCAAGCATAAGCTGGCCACTTGGCAAGCTTTAGCATCCGTTTTTTTTTTGAAAGGTCTGTAATTTTGTCTTTTTCCAACATCTAACCTTTCGCCGATAAGGCAGCCGGTATCTTAGGATACCGGCTTTTTTACGTTCACACCCAAGAACATGAAAATAAAACATCCATCAACAGGTCCTTGATAGACCTGCTGATGGATGAGGGAGAAGACCAGTGCAATGCTCGACATTGCAATGATAATAATTAGAGTTGTCGACAGATCTTTACGCTTGCAGCGCCTCTATGGTGGGATTTAAGCTGCCGAAGGCCTAACTACACGCACAATTCAGTACAGGCTTCCGCGCAGCAGTAGTCTCGTCCAGACGGGTGACAGTCGTTGTGTATGGAGCATTTAGCACAAGCTCTGGATTCTCCTCTGCTTCCTTGGCGATGCGGATCATGGTGTCAATGAATGCATCCAGCGTCTCCTTGCTCTCTGTCTCGGTGGGTTCAATCATGATGCATTCCTCGACATTCAGCGGGAAGTATACGGTAGGCGGGTGATACCCAAAATCAAGCAATCGCTTCGCGACATCCAGGGTGCGGACGCCATATTGCTTGAGGCCTTTGCCAGACATGACGAATTCATGCTTGCAGACACCTGGATAAGGAAGCTCGAAATAAGGAGCTAACCGATGCATCATATAATTGGCGTTCAGCACGGCACATTCGGATACGTTGCGCAGACCAGATGGACCATAGGTACGAATGTAGGCATAGGCCCGTACCAGGATGCCAAAATTACCATAATAGGCTTTGACACGTCCAATGGAGGAGTCTGCTTGTGTGTCCCAACGATAGTTGCCTTGTTCATCCTTCACGACCAGCGGTTTGGGAAGGAAAGGCGTGAGGAGCTTCTTTACACCTACCGGACCTGCACCGGGGCCACCTCCGCCGTGTGGTGTGCTCATCGTCTTGTGCAGATTGAGGTGGACTACGTCAAATCCCATGTCTCCAGGTCTGGTAATACCCATAATGGCGTTGGAGTTGGCACCGTCGTAATAAAGCAGTCCGCCTGCTTCATGCACAATGTCCGCGATATCGGTAATCTGTGTCTCGAACAAGCCGAGGGTATTCGGATTGGTCAGCATAAGCGCTGCCGTATCTAAGCCCACTGCCCTGCGAAGTGCATCAAGGTCTACCAGTCCCTCGGCAGTAGACGGGATTGTCACTGTCTCGAAGCCGGCAACGGTTGCGCTGGCTGGATTGGTGCCGTGTGACGAATCCGGTACGATCACTTTGGTACGCTGCTCTCCCCGGCTCTCATGGTAGGCGCGAATCATCATCAGTCCCGTCCATTCCCCATGTGCTCCCGCGGCTGGCTGCAATGTCACCGCATCCATGCCAGTCAGACCAGCCAGGTCCTGCTGGAGAGTGTAGAGGAGTTCCATAGCTCCCTGAATGCTCTCTTCAGGCTGGTATGGGTGAATCTTGGCTAGTCCCGCATAACGGGCAACATCCTCATTCACCTTCGGATTGTATTTCATCGTACAGGAGCCGAGCGGATAGAATCCGTTATCCACTCCGAAATTGCGACGGGATAGCTCGGTATAATGCCGAATGACATCCACCTCAAATACCTCAGGCAACGCTGCGGGCTCGCTACGCAGGGCAAAATCAGGCAAAAGCTCAGCAACCGATTGCTGGGGGACATCACATTCCGGTAGGGAGTATGCGACACGGCCCGAACGGCTTCGTTCGAAAATAAGCTGCATATCTTGTTCAGGTCGGTTCATAACAATCCCTCCAACGTGCTAGCAAATTGGTCAATCTCTTCTTTGGTCCGCTGCTCTGTCACTGCAATCAGCATACAATCTTTGTATTCCGCATAGGCTTTTCCCAGATCATAACCGCCAATGAAGCCAGCGGATAATAGACTGGACTGCAGCTTGGTCATGTTGGTGCCTTCTGGAAGCCGGATGCTAAATTCATTAAAGGTAGAAGAAGTAAAGGCAGGCTCAATACCCGGGATTGAGGTCAAGCGTTCCAGTGCATATCTGCTCTTATGAAGGTTCAGAGTTGCGACGTCCGCCATACCCTGTCTGCCCATTACGGACATATAGACGGAGGCAGAAAGAGCAAGCAGCGCCTGATTCGAGCAAATATTGGAGGTCGCTTTTTCCCGCCGAATATGCTGCTCTCTCGCCTGAAGGGTTAATACGAAGCCACGTTTGCCGTTGCGATCTGTGGTCTGGCCTACGATCCGCCCGGGAATTCGGCGCATATGCGCCTGGGAGACAGCGAAGTAACCGCATGTCGGTCCGCCGAGGGAGGTCGAGATACCCAGTGGCTGCGCATCGCCAACGACAATGTCGGCACCAAGCTTGCCTGGAGCCTCCAGCAGTCCGAGAGATATCGGATTGGAGCTGACCACGAGCAGTCCCTTATAGGTATGAATCAGCTCAGCCATAGCACGTACATTCTCAACAGCTCCGAAGAAATTCGGATTTTGTACGAGTACAGCTGCGGTCTCCTCATTCACTGCTGCTGCAAGAGCCTCAGCATCTGTTACGCCATTCTTGCAGCCGACCTCCACGATGTCGAGATTCAGACCATGTGCATAGGTAGCCAGCACCTCACGTGCCTCGGGATGAATGGCACGCGAGACGACAAGACGCTTGCGCCGTGTGGCCCCGGCAGCAAGCGAGCCAGCTTCGGCCAACGCTGTGGCACCGTCGTACATACTGGCATTGGCCACAGCCATGCCTGTGAGCTCACAGATGTAGGACTGGAACTCGAAAATGGCCTGTAGCTCACCTTGGCTAATTTCCGGTTGATAGGGGGTGTATGCTGTATAGAACTCAGAGCGGGAAATGATGTGATTGATGACAGATGGAATATGATGCTCATAGATGCCTGCTCCAAGAAAGCTGATATGGGAATCCGTATGAGCATTTCGGTCTGCCAGACCAGCCATATGGCGAGTCAGTGCGCGTTCGTCCAGACGAGAGGAGACAGGTAGTTCTCCTCTGAACCGGATGTTCTCCGGAATATCCTTGAACAGATCCTCGATGTTCTCCGCGCCAACGGTGCGCAGCATCTCCGCTTGATCTTGCTCAGTCATCGGTAAATAACGGTGCGGTTTCATGCAGCAACAGGCTCCTTCCATATTCACTTTGTAGTAGGGTTAGTAGCTTCGCTTGTAGAAAGGTGCAGGAACAACCTCGGCCTTGAGGAGCTTGCCGCGAATCTCAATCTCCAGCGGAGTGCCTACAGCCGTGTAACGGCTATCAATGAGGGCCAATCCAAGGTTGCGCTTCAAGGTCGGGGATTGGGTCCCCGTAGTAATCTCGCCGATCTGTACTCCCTCAGCGAATACAGGATAGTGCGGACGAGGGATGCCGCGGTCAATCATTTCCACACCGACAAGCTTGCGTGGAACGCCGTTTTCCTTTTGTGCAAGCAGAGCGTCTCGTCCGATAAAGTCACCTTTGTCCCATTTCACAAAGTATCCCAGACCCGCCTCCAATGGCGAAATGCTGGAAGACAGCTCCTGACCATAGAGTGCCAGCTTGGCTTCAAAGCGCAGTGTATCTCGCGCCCCGAGACCTGCTGGTAACAGACCGTGAGACTGACCTGCTGTTAGTAATGCCTTCCAGACTTTCGGAGCATCCTGAACAGGAAGATATAGCTCGAATCCGTCCTCACCTGTGTAGCCTGTTCGCGATACCAGGGCTTTATGTCCAGCTACCTCAACGTCCTCGGCGAAACGGAAGGACTGCAGACTGGAAGGCTCGACTGTGCTGATTGAAGCAAGAATTGCTGCAGCAGCCGGTCCTTGAAGCGCCAAGAGTGCGGTATCATCCGAGATATTATGCATACTGACCTTTCCGGTAAGATGCTTCTGCAGCCATTCCCAGTCTTTGTCGATGTTGGAGGCATTCACAACCAGCATATAGCGTCCCTCTCCACGCTTGTAAATCAGCAGATCATCCACAACTCCGCCATCGGGATAACAGAGAAGTGTATACTGGGCCTGACCGTTCTCCAGTCGACTCACATCGTTGGTCGTCACCTGCTGAAGAAATTGCTCCGCATCTGCTCCCTCCAAGGTGAACTCGCCCATATGCGAGACATCGAACAGTCCAGCCTGCTGCCTTACCGCCTCATGTTCCTTCACAATTCCACTGAATTGGACCGGCAGCTCCCAGCCTCCAAAATCAATACATCGTACTCCTGGTAGCTCGCCATACAATGGGAACAGCGAGGTTTGCTTTAATTTGCCCATGGTCTGTCACCTCATCATCATGATTCGTACTACATTTCCAAAGCGTCTCATGTTGTTCCAGGTCATGCAAAAAAGGACAGCCCAAAAAATGCGCCACGGAGCCATACTGCTACCGTGATCCATCATTCTTTGGCTCTGTCCTTGATACCTGAGAGTTACCCCATGCGAGCACAGGTTTCCCCTTGGGTGATCCACCGATCGGTGAATTCTCTCCAGAGTTGCGTCCGGTAAAGGTCCTTTTGCCTGAGAGATTCACAGACGGTTCTGCTTACTCCTTCGGCGTTACCTGTGGTCATGTGGCAATGGGCCAGCCTGACCTGATCGAAATGCACCAGCCAATGCCAGACATTCGATCATTGATAATCTCTCCCTATACCTTCATCCGCATCGTTCGTCACGTTGTTATGATTTTGTGTATTGCCACAGGTTCGTGTATGCTGTACCTATATAACCATTAATACGCGATTCGTAGATGTATGTCAACAAAATTATCATATTCTATGAAATTAATCACATTGATGGCTGATCCTTCCTGATATTCGCGCCGAATTACTAGCGGGAGGACAAAGTTCTTTATAACTTCAGACATTTTTGTGAGCTATATTGACACCATATTCAACCTTGGCGTAATCTTATCGTGTAATAGCTGATACTGGATAATGAATGCTAAATCGACGCTGCTAGGATGAATTAAACGCTGCATAACCTTGAAATGACCAACGATCATTAGGAAATGAGGATGAAGCATGAGCGAGGTAAGAGATAACTATCTGTACAGTGAAGAGCATGAATGGGTGCGCAAGACGGATGCAGGCACATTGCTCGTTGGCATCTCCGATTTTGCACAGCATCAATTGGGCGATATCGTGTTCGTTGAGCTACCTGAAGAAGGAAGCGTAGTTACTGCTGGAGAAGGCATTGGTACGATTGAATCCGTCAAGACGGTATCGGACTTGTTCGCGCCTGTGGGTGGAACCATTGTGAAAGTGAATGGTGCCTTGGAGGCATCTCCTGAGCTGGTCAATTCCTCACCCTATGAGGAGGGCTGGATGATAGAAATTGAACTGGATGATAGCGCAGAGGAGGCTTTAGCCAAGCTGCTGAGCCCTGAGGCTTATACGAGCCATGTAGCAGATTGAGGTTAAGTACGATTCGCTTGCATGTTGTTACTTGGGAGTTGCTTGAGAAGTTTGCGACTAAGGAAAGCATAACTAGTTTAGGTGACTAGACCTGATTTTGTTGGTTTGTGTCATGTTCGAGTTACTTATATGTTATATTCATGCCGTATTTGAATTGTTTAAATATGATATTTGAGGCCTTGCGGGGAACTTGTCGACCGCAAAATGCCATTCAAGCGTGCTGATTACCTTCAAAAGAAGGTTGTCAGCACGCTTTTTTGCGATGTGCAAAATTTGTCGTTTGTCCCAAATGAGCTGCTTGTGTAATGGGCATACTTTCAGTCAGATAGGTACTGCTCCCTAAAGGTTGATGCCTGAAGGTTATGCTCCTTGATCCTGAAAATGAAATTAACTGGAGCTTATTCAATCCTTATGTATCAAGGGTTTGCTCTTCAAATTTAAATGATGTCATCAAGGTTCATGACGGCAGTTGGTTTTCATTTGATTGTAGAAGATACCGTTTTCATCTACCATGAATTTAAGAAGTTAAGCATTTAGCTTTTTATTTCATTCATCTGGCACGACGTAATACCTAGTTCAAAGGTCATGATGTTGGAGCACAGATTTTACTTTTTGAGGAGGGTATCAATATGAGTTCAGTGGACGCAAAGTCCCAAAAAAGCGGAGGCATCCGAGTAGGGGTACAGAAGTTCGGCCGTTTCTTGAGCGGTATGGTAATGCCGAATATGGGGGCCTTTATTGCCTGGGGTCTGATTACGGCCTTGTTCATCCCGACAGGATGGATTCCGAATGAGGAGCTTGGCAAGCTTGTAGGACCAATGATTACTTACCTGCTTCCATTATTGATCGGTTATACCGGTGGTACCATGGTGCATGGTCAGCGTGGTGGTGTAGTCGGTGCAATTATGACGATGGGTGTCATTGTAGGGGCAGACATTCCGATGTTCCTTGGCGCAATGGCAGCTGGTCCATTTGGTGCTTGGGTCATCAAGCAATTTGATAAGGCTGTAGATGGGAAGATTAAGTCTGGCTTTGAGATGTTGGTTAATAACTTCTCGGCAGGTATTATTGGTGGTCTGCTGGCATTGGCAGCGCACGTAGCGATTGGGCCTGTCATTCAGGGGATCAGTCAGTTCTTGTCTGCTGGTGTAGCAATTCTGATGAATGCAGGGCTTCTGCCACTGGTCAATCTGCTGATCGAACCAGGTAAGGTCCTGTTCCTTAACAACGCAATCAACCATGGTATTCTGACGCCACTGGCCACAGAGCAAGCAAGTCAGTTGGGTAAATCCGTACTGTTTATGCTCGAATCCAATCCAGGTCCTGGTCTGGGAATTCTGCTGGCTTACTGCTTGTTTGGCCGCGGAACTGCGAAATCCTCAGCTCCCGGTGCGGTTATCATTCACTTCTTCGGCGGGATTCATGAGATCTACTTCCCTTACATTCTGATGAAGCCGATCCTGATCATTGCTGCAATGGCTGGTGGTATCGCAGGTACAGCTACATTCATGATGACAGGTGCTGGTCTTGTAGCGGCTCCGTCCCCAGGCAGTATCTTTGCTTATTTCCTGATGACGCCAAAAGGCGGATATCTGCCAATGCTCGCTGGTGTAGCTGTAGCTGCAGTCGTGTCCTTCCTGGTTGCAGCGGTTCTGCTGAAAACAGGTAAGCAAAAAGAAGAGGATCTGGAAGCAGCTTCTGCAAAAATGAAGGAAATGAAGAACCAAGGCAAATCCGACAACAACATCGTAGCAAATGATAACAAAGAAGCAGACCGTGCAGCAGGCATCGCTGCTGACAACATGAAGGCCGAAGTGAACAAGATTGTGTTCTCCTGTGATGCAGGTATGGGCTCCAGTGCGATGGGTGCATCGATTTTGCGGAAAAAAATGAAGGAAGCTGGCGTCGATGTGGTCGTGACGAATACAGCGATCAGTGAGATTCCACAGGATGCGGATATCGTCATTACGCAGCAGACACTGACAGATCGTGCGAAGACGGTTGCTCCAAATGCTGAGCATATCTCGATAGATAACTTCTTGAAGAGCCCTGAGTATGAGGCACTGGTGGAGCGCCTCAAATCCGGTTCCTGATGAGAAGCGATGAATATAACCAAGAGACAACGTGAAATTCTGGAGTTCCTGCTGCAACAGACAAAAGAAGTAACGGCTGGAGATATTGCAGCCCGTATCAATGTCAGCACACGAACAATTCTTCGAGAACTTAGCGCAGTCGAGAAAAAGCTCGTATCCCACGGGATCGAGCTCAAAAAGAAATCCGGGGTCGGTATCTATCTAGATGCCGATCCCTCACGGCTTTCTCAGCTCAGGCAACAATTGTTCCAGGTGGAGTCTGTAGAATGGACGCCGGAGGAACGAAAGATCTATGCATTATGCGTGCTGCTGGACGATCCAGAGCCGATTAAGCTACTGTCGATCGCTTCGGACCTCAAGGTAACCGTGGTCACGGTCAGCCATGATCTGGATGAATTGCAGTCCTGGGTCGAGAAGCGAGGGCTTACGCTTGTGCGCAGACGCGGATACGGAGTCGAGATTACAGGCAAAGAATCCGATATCAGGCGGGCTATGGCGGAGCTTGCACTGGAGCATCTGGATGAATCGGATCTGTTCAGTCCAGACCAGATGGGACAGGAATCTCCTGCGATGGAGAAGCTAATGGAGATCATCGGGCGTGAGCATCTTCTTACGGTAGAAAATGCACTATGGCAGCCGAATAGCCCGTGGCTCGACAGTATGGTCGAGAGCAAATATATGGAGCTGTTGATCCAGCTATCCGTCTCCATTGCCCGCATACGAAAGGGCTGCCGGGTAGAGACACTGGAGCTGAAGATCAAGCAGGAGCATGAGGCTGAAGAGGAACGAGTTCGTTCTGCAATGGTCGAACGCATGAGTACGGAGCTATCGGAGGCCCTGGGAGTGGAGCTGTCCGAGACGGAGCGAAAGTATTTCAAGCAGCTGTTCCGATTTGCAGAGAATGACTCAACGCGCTTGCTGCCGCTGGACGATCTGGAGGTGCTGGAGATCGTTGGAGAGCTGATCCGGCGCGTGGAAATATTGACGGATACGCATTACAGCGAAGACCGGCTACTGCGTGAGGGATTAATTGCCCATGCTGAACCAGTGATCAAACGCCTGAAGGAAGGGAATGCCATCCGCAATCCTCTCCTCCAACAGATCAGGCGGGATTATGAGGAGCTATTCGAGGCCGTGAAGGAAGCGGCTGTTGGAATGACAGATGTGCTGCTACCGGATGAGGAGATCGGATTTCTGGTTATGCATTTTGGTGCTTCGGCGGAGCGGCTGCGTCAGCTGCAAAGGGATGTAAGAGCGATTGTGGTATGCACGAGCGGTATTGGCTCATCGCGGCTGCTGGCGACACGGCTGGGCAAGGAGCTGCCGCAAATTCGCATTATTGACCGCGCTTCATGGTACGAGGCGGCCCGGATTCCTAAGGAGGACTACGATCTGATCATCTCAACCGTGGATCTTCCTCTGGAGCCAGACCGATATCTCAAGATCAGCCCGCTCCTCACGCAGGAGGAGAGCGATCGACTGCGACATTTTATACAGCATATTACGCTCAGTAAGGAAAGTGGCAAGCCTAAGGCAGCAGCGGAGCCTACTCAAGGATTGGGATGGCTAATGGGGCTACGTGACAGTCTACAGGAAATTGTAAGAATCATTGAGGACTTTCAGATCTATCCGGTGGATAACCGGGACTTGGCGCTGAGGGAACTCATGCAGCAGCTGTGCACCTCCGAGGTGGGGAGGGGAACTGTTCGTAATCCAGACGCTGTCGCAGAGCTGCTGTTGGAACGCGAGCGGCACGGGAGTATGGTGATCCCTGATTCCTCACTGGCTCTCTTTCACACTCGAAGCCCGGATGTGCAGCGGCCTACCCTTGCACTGTACCATTTGGAGGAGCCGTTGCTGCTGGATGAAGCGCGTGATCCGGTTACGCAGATCTTGCTGATGCTGGGTCCGCGCGAGCTGCCGAAGGAGAGCCTGGAGGTGCTGAGTGAAATCAGCGCATTATTACTGCAAGAAGAATTAATTATGCTGCTGGAGAAGGGAAGCCGGGAAGAGATCTCAACGTATCTAACCGATCGCTTGGCCGAATTCTTCCGCAGCAAACTAGAGACAGGGAGGACCATACTATGAGCATTATGACAACAGATAAGGTGAAAATGAACGCTACAGCGACTGACAAATACGAGGCGATCCGCATGGCAGGACAGATCCTGCTGGATGCGGGACATATTTCGGCAGAGTACATCGACAAAATGCTGGAGCGTGAGGAGATTGTCTCCACTTATGTAGGCAACGGGCTTGCCATCCCTCACGGCACGAAGGAATCCAAATCCTTCATTCATTCCACAGGTATTTCCATTATTCAATTTCCACAAGGCGTGGATTTTGGTGAAGAGAAAGCTTATATGGTGATCGGGATTGCCGCCCAAGGTGGAGAGCATATGGAGATTCTTACCGGAATTGCCGTTGTCTGCTCCGACGATGAGAATATGAACAAGCTGCGCTCTGCAAGTACACCGGAAGAGATCATTGCGCTCTTCGAGAGTGAGATGGAGCTATGAAGGCCGTCCATTTTGGTGCTGGTAATATTGGCCGTGGCTTCATTGGCCTGTTGCTGTCCCGAGCGGGCTATGAGGTCATCTTCTCAGACGTCAATGATACGCTTGTCTCTGCGCTTAGCAGTCGTCATGAATATACAGTGGAGCTGGCTAATGATGCGAAGGATACAGAGCAAGTCACTAACGTAACAGCCATCAGTGGAAAAAATGCTCAGGAGGTAGCCGCAGCGGTAGCTGGAGCAGACATCGTGACGACGGCGGTGGGCGTTAATATCCTCAAAGCGATTGCCCCTGGCATTGCCCAAGGCATCTCACAGCGCTTGAATGCTGGAGCACAGCCACTGCACATTATCGCTTGCGAGAATGCGATTGGTGGCAGTCAGCAGCTGAAGGAGCATGTGTACGCCTTGCTGGATGAGGAGACGCGCACCAAGGCTGAGGGTGTCATCTTCTTCCCGAATGCAGCGGTGGATCGGATTGTTCCGATTCAGCATCATGAGGACCCGCTATATGTGCAGGTTGAGCCTTTTTATGAATGGGTAGTTGATCGTTCGCAAATGTCGCCAGACCATGCAGAAATCAGCGGCGTACACTATGTAGACAATCTGGAGCCTTACATTGAACGCAAGCTATTCACCGTTAATACCGGGCATTGCGTAGCAGCCTATTTGGGCTATGCGGCAGGCTTCTCGACCATTCAGGAAGCCATCGCGGATGAGCAGGTACTAGCGTCTGTGAAGGGTGCGCTGGAGGAGACTGGTGCTGTACTGGTGAAGCGATTCGGCTTGGATCAGGCAGAGCACAACAAGTATATCCTTAAAAATCTGGAGCGATTCCGCAACCCGAACTTGACCGATGAAGTATCACGTGTCGGCCGTTCGCCACTGCGCAAGCTGTCACCGAATGATCGCCTGGTGCGCCCTGCGCTTCAAGCTTATGAATACGGTATTCATCCGAAGCATCTCTTGCAAGGAATGGCAGCGGCCTGTATCTTCCAGAATGACGAAGACCCGGAAGTCGCAGAGCTGCAAGCAGCTATTCAGAATGAGGGTATTGGAGCGGCCATTACGCGCTACACAGGCATTGCCGCAGATCATCCTCTGCATCAGCAGATCGTGGCGGAATATGAGCAATTGAAGCGCAGCAATTAATTCATTTTAAAAAATAACATTTGGTTAGTCTCAAGTGACTATAGAGCTTGTGCCTGACCAAGATTTCAGCAAGCACTTTGTATGGCCCAAGCGGCGTACAGGGTGCTTTTTTAATCTGAATAATCTGTTAAAGGTAATTTTAGGGGATGGGAATCAGGAAAGAAAGTCTTCAGATCATCGAGGGCAAGGAGCAGTGCAATGTGCTGAAAATAACAATATAGACACTTCATATTTTGGAATTATGCCATAATGAACGGTATAATATGGAGAATTATAGGAGGGGTCCTCATTGTTACAGCAATGGTATGATAAAATGATACGAAATCTGGCAGCGCCCTACATAGTATTGTATGCACTCTTTCGATTCCTGAATGTATCCTGGATGTGGCCGGTGCTCGATACGGTATCTACTGTGCTGTACATGGCTTTGTGTACCGCATGGATGTGGCGGGTAAGAAAGAATACGCTGCGGCGTGTGCCACAGCTATGGCTTGCCCTGATCTACTTGATTCTGCTGCTTGGGGTCATATCCTACCCATGGATGGTGCTGCCTTGGATTCTACTGTATCCACTATTGAAAAAGACTTCTGAGCATCGCTTGAAGAAGCTGGGTGCAGGGCTGGTGTATGGGGTATTTGTACTTATGATGGTTCTGGTGCTGCTCGTCCATCTCCTGGCCTCGGTCATGGTATCTATTCAGGATGTTGCTGAAGCAGCATCCCCCGACGGCATTCATCTGGTTACAGTGACACAGGTGGATCAAGGGGCACTTGGGGTCGACTTCAAGACAACATTGGGTACGAGAATACTGTATGTGTTTCGCCAATCGAGAGTGATCTCCAACGAGGATTACTATGGGGGCAAGGTGTGGTGGGAGGATCATGACAGCTTCCACGTGGAGGAACGAACCTACCATCTGTCCGAGCTGTGATGGGCTGGTGCTGAGGAGTTCGGTATAGTCCATGCATAAGTTGATGATAGGGTAACGTGTAAATACGGACTTACAGCTCGGTAGACGAGTAGCCGCTTGAAGGATTATACACGGAATTTGTTCTTTATTAATGTAGACAATTTTCTTGGTGGTGATACGATGACAAGCAATTTCTCTCTGGCTACGGCCTATACAGACCGCAAGCTGGGTCTATCCTATACAAGACAGATGAGCCATTTTAGCCTGTGGGCACCGACAGCAGATCAGGTCCAGCTCGTCATCTATGCGAATGCAGGAAGCTATGATGAAGAGGGGCAAGTAAGACAGGATGAGGGTGGCCTGGAATGGTCCATGCATCGACATGATGATGGTGTGTGGGAGGCTTGCGTTGATGGGGATTGGGCTGGCCATTACTACATGTATAAGCTAACCTTCGGCAAGCATGATGTTCGTTATGCCGCCGATCCTTATGGGCGGGCGGTCACGGCGAATGGACAGCGAACTGCTGTACTGGACCTGCGCTCTACCGACCCGGCTGGCTGGTCTGAGGATCGACGTCCTGACTGTGCACACCCTACAGATGCTGTTATCTATGAGCTGCATGTACGGGATTTCTCAGCTGATCCGGATACGGACTTTGAGGGGGATCGTGGTCGGTTTTCCGCTTTTACAAGGACAGGTCTATGTAATAAGGATGGAGAGTCCATTGGCCTGGATCACTTGAAGGAGCTGGGTATTACTCATGTACATCTGCTTCCGATAGCCGATTGCCATACCATTGATGAACTGGCGGACCCTGCCCATTCGCCGCAATATAACTGGGGGTATGATCCCCAGCATTACAATGTGCCAGAGGGCTCCTACGCCAGCGACCCGCGTAATCCAGCTTTACGGATCAGAGAGTTCAAGGAGCTCGTGATGGCTCTGCACAGGGCAGGGATCGGTGTCATATTGGATGTGGTCTACAACCATACGTATGCCTTGGAGGAAGGTCCCTTCGAGCCGATCGTACCGGGTTATTATTATCGTAAAAACGAGCATGGTGAATGGTCTAACGGCTCTGGTGTAGGTAACGAGGTGGCCAGCGAGCGTCCGATGGTACGCCGATATATCAAGGATTCACTTCGCTACTGGGCAGAGGAGTATCATGTTGACGGCTTCCGCTTCGATCTGCTGGGGCTGATAGACACTCCAACCGTGGCAGAGCTGACCAAAGAGCTGAGAGAGGAAGTCTACGCGGGGATGCTGATCTATGGAGAGCCATGGACAGGCGGGGAATCACCACTTCAGGAAAAGACCTTGAAGGGGAGCCAGCGCGGCAAGGGTTTTGCGGTATTTAATGATCATTTTCGGGGAGCGATCAAGGGGGATAGTGATGGAGAAGGAGCCGGCTTTGCTACAGGTGCATGGGATAGAGAAGGCGAGATTATGCAAGGAGTTCGGGGAGCGATCTATGATTTTACGAAGGCTCCTTCCGAATCCATCAATTATGTCACAGCTCATGATAATTTGAATCTGTGGGACAAGATTATTACGGTGCGGCAGCTGCGCGGGCACTGTGCCTTCCCGGATTGGGATCAGGGTGAGCCGAGAGATGGCCGCTCTGCTGAGGAAGCCGTTCGGGATGCGGACCCTTATGCACTACTGGATCAGACCCAACTGATGGAGGATGAGACAGTGCGTCGCTCTTTACTCGCGAATGGCATTGTCTTGACCTCACAGGGCATACCTTTCATACATGCAGGCGATGAACTACTGCGCTCCAAGTACGGTGATCATAACAGCTATCGAAGCGGGGATGCCGTTAATTGTATTCGCTGGAGCCATAAGACGCGTTTTCGTGCTGTCTTTGACTACTATGCAGGTCTGATCCTGCTTCGGCGCAGCCATCCGGCATTTCGACTGCAGTCAGCTGAGCTGGTGGAGCAGCATCTGGAGACGCTGCGTGAGAGCGATCATACCGTGGCCTATCGGTTGCACAGCTACGCTGGTGGGGATACGTGGCGAAATATTGTGGTCATCTATAACGGGTCGGATCGTGAGCAGACCATGTTCCTGCCGGAAGATTCGGAATGCTGGCATATTGTTGTGAATGAGCGGCAGGCGGGCACAGACACTTTGGACATCGTATGTGGTGATCGTGTTACGGTGCCGCGTTGGTCGATCATGGTGCTTCATGATGCGATGCCTTCTACGGATCCTGTCACCGTCGAGGATCAGGAAGGCCAAGTGCAAGTTGCCTTGTCGGCAGAAGTCCGTGTTGCTGACCCAGTTACGGTAGAGAATAGAGGGCAGGATTGTCATTCCATGCTGCACTTATCTGAGAATTCACACCTCGACCTAGACCCATGCTCGGACTCGTCACCCCACCCCTATCGAACAATAACTTTGTATTACGAGCGTCCTGATCAGTCTTATGAAGGCTGGAATGTCTGGGTGTGGGGAACCGGGCTGCAGGATGGGCAGATCTCGCTGGAGAGGATCGAAGACGGGCGGGCAGTTGCCCATATCCGAGTAGCTCCTCATGTGCGCAGAGTCGGTTACATTCTCAGACTGAAGCAGTGGGAGGCCAAGGATATCGAGATGGATCGTTACATTGATATCCGGCCCGATGAGCAGCATATGCAGGTGCTTGTTCGTAGTGGTATCGTACGAGAGACCGCAGTGTAATATGGGGCATAAACGGATTGTAGCATGCTAAGAACAGTCTTCGAAAGTTATTGTAGAGGAGCGAGGTTATAGGATGAACGTGTCTTACTCGGCAGTGCAGGCAACCATTCGTGATCTGGATGACCTAGTGCCATTATTCGATCATTATCGGAGTTTCTATCACCAGCCTTCGGACGTGAAGGCAGCACGAGAATTTTTACTGGCGAGGCTGGAGCATGCGCAATCGGTGATCTACACTGCCAGAGATTCGGCTACTAGTCAAGCAGTGGGCTTCGTACAGCTCTATCCCAGCTTTTCTTCTATTTCTATGAAGAGAGTATGGGTGCTAAATGATCTGTATGTACGGGAGGACCATCGCCGTCAAGGTGTCGCAGAGCTGCTACTGGAGCAGGCTAGAGGCTTCGCGGTGAAGACAGGCGCCAAAGGAATTGAGCTATCCACTGCTCCAGACAATGCAACAGCCCAAGCGCTGTATCATAAGCAAGGGTATACAAGGGACGATGAATTCATACACTATTTTCTAGACCTAACCCAAAAGTCGCACTAGTGCGGCTTTTTTTCTTTAAGTAGGGACTGACAAAAGCGTTCTTTCACCTGGTAAAACAGTATTTTTAGGCGAATAAGGGGTCAATATTTGAAAAAAGGGTAAGTATACTTATGGCTTGTCATGCTTATAATGCTAGCAGGCTTGCTTTTAATAGCTACTATGCTGTCCTGTTACAGGATGGCGATGATCCATGTAAGGGATACCTAAGGAGGTTCAATACCATGGCTAATCAAGGAAAGAGCAATCAACTGACGGCAGAGAACAGAACGGAGACTAAAGGAGCAGCATTACGCCAATTAAGATTGAGCGGTCGCGTTCCGGCAGTGGTGTATGGTTCAGAGATGGACGGAACACCGGTTAGTGTCGATGCCAAGGATTTCAGCAAGATCATGCGTACAGGTCGTACGGAGATGTTCGATCTGGAGCTGGGTGGCAAGAAAATTCCCGTATTGATTAAGGATTATCAGGAGCAGGATGGAAGATTCCTTCATGCTGATTTCTTGAAAATATCTAAAAATAAACCAATTCGCGTAAAGGTAGCGATCGACTTCCAAGGTACCGCAGCAGGCACCAAGACCGGTGGAATATTGCAGGTACAGGAGACAGAGATCGAGATCGAGGCACTGCCAGCGGATCTACCGTCCGCAATTGAAGTGGATATCTCGGGTCTCGATATTGGTGACAAGCTGAGCGTGGGCGATATCAAGCTGCCTGACAAGGTTACCTTGATGGCGGATGAAGCCGGGGTAATCGCTTCAGTAATCGTACCGCGCATTGCCGAGACGGAAGAAGAGTCTGAGCCTGAAGCTTCGGCAGAAGGCACTGAAGCTGAAGCGAAGCAGTCAGAAGAATAATTACGTATCATCGCTTACACTCTATCGTGTAGAGGCAGGCTGGCTGAGGAGATACTCCTTGGCTGGCCTGTCTTTTTGCTATGAATGAGAATGTCGTGCTTGGAATTATGAATGGAATCCGCTTATAATGATGAAGCCGAACGGTACAATGATGAAGCCAAATGGTACAATGGTGTCCAAGCAGGATAAACACCATATCAAGTTGGAACTGAAGGAGATTGATCGTATGATACAAAAGGCAACCTTTGCCGGCGGATGCTTCTGGTGCATGGTAACTCCATTTGATGAGCTGCCAGGCATTCATGGGATCTTGTCTGGATATATGGGAGGCACTACCGATAACCCTACATATGAGGAAGTAAAGACAGGAACGACAGGCCATCTTGAGGTCGTAGAGATTACTTATGATGATGAAGTTTTTCCATATTCGAAGCTGTTGGAGCTGTATTGGGTACAGATTGATCCGACGGACGCAGAGGGGCAATTTCATGATCGGGGAAGTCAGTATCGTACAGCCATATTTGTGCACAATGAAGAGCAGCGCGTGCTTGCCGAGCAATCCAAACAGGAGCTTGCGGCCAGCGGTCGCTTCGATCAGCCGATTGTGACAGAAATCCGGTCAGCGGAGGTCTTCTACCCTGCAGCGGATTACCATCAGGATTATCATAAGAAAAATCCGAAGCATTACAAAGAAGACCGGGAGAAGTCAGGCCGTGATTCGTTCATTCAGAATCATTGGTAATCTGTAGTCAACCTATTAAAACACAGTGCTATCTACTCAGGATGCAGCTGTGTTTTTTTTGCATGTCAGAGCTTGCTCAGAGCTTTGAGCGTGATGTGAAGCAGTATGTAGGATCATGTGAGGCAGCATCCAAGCAAATAAAATTTAAAGATAATATAACAAATTTTCCCTTAAATGTCGATATACACTGAGTATTGACATAATGAAGGGAGATTTGAATTACATGGTTCGACTCAAAACAACATTTCGTCTATTGCTAGGGCTGCCGCTGGTCGGTATGCTGCTTCTGCTCTGGAACTCTTCAGTGGCACAAGCAAGCTCTGTAGACAGCCTGCTGCCCGAGCGCAGCAAGCAAGAGATTATCCAGCAGTGGAACTTGTGGATGGATGATAATGTGTCTGGTCCTCTGTATACAGAGGAGCCTTCCACACGTTATCCTTTCGTTGCAGGTGCTGTTAACGAGCGTTACTTGGAGCAAGCGTTGAATGCATCCAATTTCTATCGTTTTCTTACAGGGCTACCAAGTGATCTTGTGCTGGATTCCGCTCTGAACCGTCAAGCCCAGCATGGAGCTGTTCTTGTCTCTACTGCTGACTTCCTGACCCATTTTCCTCCGCAGCCAGCAGGTATGACTAAGGAATTTTTCGATCTGGGTGCCAAATCAGCTTCGACTTCCAATCTGTATGCTTCTTACAGCTCTAGCAAAAATCTTGCAGTGGAAAGCGTGCATGCCTACATGGATGATTCCGACTCCAGTAATATCGCTAATCTTGGCCATCGTCGGTGGGTGTTAAATCCACAACTGAAACGGGTTGGATTCGGCATTGCGTCGCTGATTAGACCAAACAACTCGTATGCAAGCCATTACAGTAGCATGCAGGTATTGGATACCAGCCGTTCCGGAAGGGTTAATTACAATTACAGCTTGTATCCGAACAAAGGGGCTTTTCCTATTGAAGCCTTCAATAGTAATCAAGCCTGGTCTGTACAATTGAACCCGGATGTTTTTGCGAAGCCGTCCAATAACAGTGTACAAGTAGAGATCGTTCGTTCCTCTGATCAACGCACCTGGGTTTTGGGAGCACAGCATCAGAATGGAACGGGTCAAGGGAAGGCTTTCTTTAACGTGAGCCCCGATGGGTATGGCTCTGGTTATGGAGTTATTTTCCGTCCAGATGGAATCAAGTCCCTGAAGGATGGGGATACGTTCAATATTCGTATTACTGGCTTGAAGAAGAAGAACGGTTCGTCCGCAGATATCGCGTATCAGACTCGTTTCTTCTCAGTTGAGAATGGTAGTCCGGATCCTGGAGAGGAACAGCCTCCGGGAGAAGAGCAGCCACCAGGAGAAGAGCAGCCTCCTGGAGAAGAACCTCCAGGTGAAGAACAGCCACCAGGCGAGGAGCAACCAGGAGATCACCTGCCGAATCCACTGGTTCAGGTCGAGTATACAGGAGACCATACCTTGAAGATCAGAGGTACAATCACTAAGTATGCCAATGAGACATTCACCCTGCGCATTCATGGTGCTGCCCCTGAGGAGCCGTTCATTCAGACGACACGTGTTAAGCTGGATCAACAGGGCCGCTTCAGTCTGACGGTTCCTAATCTCGGTGCTCCCGAGCTCAATGTATACCTGTCCGTTAGCGATCAATTGACATATCTGCTTAATATGACGAGCAATTCTGACGTTACGTATTCGTTCGAATAAGTATGGCTCAAATAAGTATTGCTTGAATAAGTATTTGCTCAATACGGATCAGACGTTATATCGTATTTACGAATAAATATAATTTACAACAATAGCCATGGAAGCTCTAAGCGCTTGCCATGGCTATTGTTGTGTATGTGTAGTTTGCTAATTCAACGGATATCAGGACTCAATTTGAAAAGGAGCAGATATCTGTTGACAGATATCCAAAGACAAGATAAAATCCTTCTAAAAAGGTTGGGATTATTGGTTTAAAAAGACTAAGATGCTTAAGGTGAAGGAGAGGGATTGGATGAACTGGCTTGTTCATTTTTTTGAATGGTGGGGCTCCACAGTATGGTCTAAGCAACATGAGGAGCTGGATCATAATGCATATCTTTGCTATGATCTGCTAGGTCACTCGTTTCATTAATCTCTTTCACGTCATTCAATTTCATACTAGTCGTGTAAAATTACACAGGCGCCAGACCAGCTACCAAGCTGTAGATCTGACGCCTGTTTTGTTGTATAGGGCTCTAGGTGAGCCAAACCAACAGCAATGTAACTAGTGCAGGCATTGCCTGTACGAACAGAATGGAGCGCTTGGAGGTCAAGCCTCCGAACAAGCCAGCCACAAGCACACAAAGCAAGAAGAAGACCTGAATCTGCTGTCCAGTACTAGCTACTGGATGAGCCAGCCCCCATATCAGACCTGCCGCGAGAAAAGCATTATATACCCCTTGATTGGCAGCAAGCGTCTTGGTCTGTGCTGCGAACTCTGGAGTCGTTGCGAAGGCCTTGCGTGCCCGCGGTGTCGTCCAGAAGAAGGTCTCTAACAGAAATATGTACACATGAAGCGCTGCAACAAGACCTACGAATATAGCTCCCAACATACAATGATTCCTCCTATTCCTATTAAGCTTACAATATGAATCTAATAATCCCCTTATGGATTGCTAACAAATGGATTGCTACCAACTCATCTTGTATATATTACTCTCAACTTATATTGAATACAAGCATTAAGCTTCGCAATAAATCCATGCAGCAATGACAAATAACAGAAAGCTGACAAGCCTGGTCTGCAATAAATCGGCATGAAGCCTCATATGCTGTAAGGCATAGGCTATCGCAATCCGGTGATGGGCTGACACCAGTTGACAGATGGATGAACAGATGATGGAGAAGAGGTGATCTGGAGAGCATGCTGCGCAATACGCTGCTATATTTGTCCAGAAGTGAAAGAGCCAACCGTCTAGCCAGAAGTCATGGACTGCGGCTAGGGGCAGATCGTTTTGTCGCAGGAGAGACATTGGAGGATGCTTTACAGAAGGTGTGGGAATTGAATGAACAGGGGATACTGGCCACCCTGGACCATTTGGGAGAGTTCGTGGCGAGTGAGGAAGAAGCAGCCGCAGCTGCTGCGGAGGCGATCCGAAGCATTCAGGCTATTGCAGGAACGGGAGTGCAGGCCAATCTGTCCGTCAAATTAACACAGCTGGGGCTTGATCTGCCGGGAGAGGTCTGCATCGCGCACATGAGAAGGATTGTTGGTGAGGCAAAGCGCTGCGGGGGCTTTGTACGCATGGATATGGAGGACTATGCACATAACGAAGCTACTCTCGCCATATTTGAGCAGCTATACGAAGCGTACGGAGGAGCTCATGTCGGACTGGTGCTACAGGCATATCTTCGCAAAACGGCTGAAGATATGGAGCGATTGTCCCGGCTTGCTCCGAATTACAGGCTGGTGAAGGGAGCCTATAAGGAGGCTGCAGAAGTCGCTTACTCTGATAAGCAGGAGGTGGATGATCAATTCAAGCGGATTATTCGGATGCAACTGGATCAAGGGCATCATGCCGCAGTGGCTACTCATGATGAAGGAATTCTGGAGTATGTTCGCACCTATGTGCACGAGCAAGGGATCTCTAACCAAGCTTTTGAATTTCAAATGTTATATGGCATTCGTCCGCAATTACAACAGCAGTTGGCTGCAGAAGGATACACGGTTCGAGTATATGTGCCCTATGGAACGGAATGGTATGGGTATTTTATGCGTCGAATGGCCGAGCGGCCGGAAAATCTGACATTTGTGCTCAAGTCGATATTCAGGCGTTGAAAGGAGTGGGTGGCATGGGGCGGGCAAGACAGATTATGGAGCAGACAGAGCAGCTTGGAGCACATAATTATCACCCTCTGCCCATCGTCATAGCGAAGGCCGAAGGTGTATGGGTCGAGGACCCGGATGGTCGGCGCTACATGGATATGCTAAGCGGCTATTCGGCACTGAACCAGGGTCATCGACATCCACGGATCATTGAGGCACTGAAGCAGCAGGCGGAGCGTGTGACACTCACCTCACGGGCCTTCTACAACGAGCCGCTTGCAGAGCTGCTTGCTAAGCTGACAGCCTACACGGGCAAGGAAATGATTTTACCCATGAACACGGGTGTGGAGGCTGTTGAGACAGCGATCAAGGCAGCTAGACGTTGGGGGTATCGGACGAAGGGCATATCGGATCAACAAGCAGAGATTATTGTATGTCATGGGAATTTTCATGGCAGGACATTGACGGCAACCTCTTTATCCTCCGAGGCAGCTTATCGTCAGGATTTCGGCCCGTTCATACCGGGCTTCAAACCCATCCCTTACGGAGATGCACGGGCTCTGGAGCAGGCGATCACGCCTAATACAGCTGCTTTTTTGATGGAGCCCATTCAGGGAGAGGCAGGGATCATCATTCCACCGCAGGGTTACTTGCAGCAAGTCCGCAATCTCTGCACCGAGCACGGGGTTCTGTGGATGGCAGATGAGATTCAGACGGGCTTCGGACGTACTGGCAAGCGTTTTGCCTGTGATTGGGAGCAGGTCGAGCCTGATGTGTACATGTTAGGAAAAGCGCTGGGCGGCGGCGTACTCCCTGTCTCGGCGGTAGCAGCCAATCGGGACATTCTGCAGGTATTTGAGCCAGGCTCCCATGGTTCTACGTTCGGTGGAAATCCCCTGGCGAGTGCCGTAGCTGTGGCTGCGCTGCAGGTCATCGAAGACGAACAGCTCGCTGATCGCTCGTTGCGATTGGGAGAGCTGCTGCTGAAGCGGTTAAGACAGATCCAGCATCCTGAGCTGGTTGAGGTACGTGGTCGTGGGCTATTCATCGCAGTGGAGACCAAGGGGCCTGCAAGACCTTACTGTGAGCGACTTCAGCAGACAGGTCTGCTATGTAAGGAAACGCATGAACGGGTCATTCGTCTGGCTCCTCCGCTTGTGATTACGGAGGGGGAGCTGGACTTCGCAGCCAATTGCGTGGAGGAATTATTTAGATAGTAAGAAGCCCGGAAGTCAAGGGCTGTATAAGCAGAAATCCTGCTGGCAAAAAGCCGATTGTTCGAGCAGGTATGCAGGTATGCTCGTAGGTAACGGGGACCTGCTATCATTTTGTAATCCATATTCATGGAAAGGTGGTTATGAGCAATGATCCCCTATCGCCCAGAACCCTTCACGGATTTCACGCTATCCGCACAACACATGGCCCTCGAAGAAGCCGTCAGGCTGGCACGAACAGACATAGGTCAGATTTATCCGCTGATCGTGGGGGGCAGGCGCATTGAGACAGAGACCTTCGATTCGCTTAATCCTTCCCGCCCGGCAGAAGTCGTAGGCCGTGTCTCCAAGGCCGATGCAGGACTTGCGGAGGAGGCGCTTCAGCATGCAGCTGTAGTATTCGAATCCTGGTCCCGTGTGTCTGTGGAGCAACGGGCTCGACTGCTACTGAAGGCCGCGGCAGCTCTGCGCCGTCGCAAGCATGAATTCACAGCCTGGTTAATGCTGGAGGCTGGTAAGACCCGTGCCGAAGCCGATGCGGATACTGCAGAAGCCATTGATTTCATGGAGTACTACGCACGGCAGGCATTGGACATGGATGCGTGTGCTACGGCGAGATTGATCCCGTATTCTGGTGAGGATAACCAGCTTCAGTATATTCCGCTTGGTGTTGGCGTAGTGATCTCACCGTGGAATTTCCCGCTTGCAATTATGGCTGGCATGACGATGGCTGCTGTCGTGACGGGTAATACGGTCGTGTTGAAGCCTGCCAGCGCAACGCCAGTAATCGCCTATAAGTTCGTGGAGCTGCTTGAGGAGGTGGGGATGCCGTCAGGGGTCGTGCAGTATCTCCCCGGAAGTGGCGCGGAGATTGGTGATCTGCTGGTATCCCATCCTTTGACTCGCTTCGTCTCTTTTACAGGCTCCAGAGAGGTGGGGCTACGGATATTCGAGCAATCCGCCCGGACAGGGCCGGGGCAAAAATGGTTGAAGCGATTCGTGGGCGAGCTGGGTGGCAAGGATGCGATTATCGTGGATGACTCAGCTGAACTGGAGGCTGCTGCACGTGCAATTGTGGCCTCGGCTTTTGGATTCTCGGGTCAGAAGTGCTCCGCTTGCTCACGGGCCATCGTACATGCTGACGTGTATGATGTGGTTTTAGCACGCTGTACGGAGCTTACACTGGCCCTTCAGGTAGGAGATGCTCTGGATGCTAGCAGCTCGCTGGGGCCTGTTATTGATGCTGCGGCCTACAACAGCATACTGAAGTATATTGAGCAGGGACATATGGAGGGAAGGCTCGTTGCAGGTGGGGGCAAGGCCGGGGAGGGTGGCTATTTTGTAGAGCCTACGATCTTTGCCGACGTATCTCCGACTGCTGCGCTGATGCAGGAGGAAATCTTCGGACCGGTATTAGCCTTTAGCAAGGTAGATAGCTTCATGCAAGCCCTTGAGGTTGCTAATGGGACAGATTATGGACTGACCGGGGCCGTATTCTCCCGTGATCGCGACCATCTGGAGCTGGCACGCAGGCAATTCCATGTGGGAAATCTATACTTTAATCGCAAATGTACAGGGGCGCTGGTCGGCGTACACCCTTTCGGCGGCTTCAACATGTCAGGTACAGATTCCAAAGCGGGTGGACCAGATTATTTGCTGCAGTTCACCCAGCTTAAGCTGGTATCCGAACTATTATAGGGATGTAAAAGCTATTGCGTCTATTCGAGTGTGCAGAGCTCTGAGAATGGATGATTACCTTGTTGTAAGTGAATATCTCCATACAATGAAATCTCCGGCAGCCGAGAATGTCGGGGATTTCGCTATGCACAGAAAAGGCGCTGCAGACGACCCTCGCAAGGGGCTGCTCACTGAATCTTGTGTCACATCATTTTCGGGTCGTAAGGGGGAGAGCACTTGGTTACCTATGTATCAAGAAGGCTGGCGACTGGAGCGCTGGTTGTAGTCGTTGCCATCGTATTGAATTTTGCACTGACCTATTTGGCTCCTGGGGACCCCATCCGCATCTTGTCCGGAAAGGATAACCCATCACCGCAAGCCGAAGCAGCTCTTCGCGACAAATATGGATTGGATCAGCCCATGACGACACAACTGACATATTATGCCGCCAATCTGCTACAAGGTGACCTTGGGGAATCAATACTTAGCGGAAGGCCTGTAGCTGAGATGATTCGTGAACGTGTGGGACCAACGCTGCTGCTGACACTTACTACAGTGATATGCTCGCTCGTGATCGGTACTGCTCTTGGCATGTATTGTGCGCGTAGGGCAGGCTCAAGACAGGATTCTATCCTTTGTGCCTTAACGTATGTATTCGATGCGATCCCCACATTTTGGCTAGGCATGATGAGTATTCTATTGTTCGCATCTACATTGCAATGGCTACCAACGGCTGGAATGGTGGATATGCGGACCGAGCATGAGGGCTTCACATATGTCTTGGATATATTACGTCATTTATGCTTACCTGCCTTGACCCTGATTTTGGGTAATGTGCCGTATTTCTTTAGGATTGCCCGCGCTTCCGCGCTTCAGGTCATGACCGAAGATTATGTCCTCATGCTGCGTGCAACAGGGATGAAGGAGAGTCGGATTTTTCGCAAATATGTACTGCGGAATGCTCTTCTGCCTACTATTCATCTCTTTGGGATGAGTCTGGCTTTCATTGTTACAGGAGTAGCTATGGTGGAAATCGTGTTTTCTTGGCCAGGTATGGGTAGCTTCATGATGAACGCCATTTCACGCAGGGATTATCCGTTGCTGATGGGCTTATATTTGATATTGTCCATATCGGTTGCCGTCTCCATGCTGCTGATGGATATCGTAAGCGCGTGGATTGATCCCAGAATACGTTATGGTCAATTTATATGAAGAATGAAGGAGGGAAGCATGACATGCGGGCTGTGTGAAATGCATTGCTGCCTCTCAGCGAAGTGGACAAGCTGGACCTCCACAGGGTTTGCATCGCAGAGTGCTGTTGCAATTTCGTCGTATACTGCAGCTTCGACTAGGGCTGACGGGTCTGAGCATCATTCTGTGCATGGCAGCCGGTGCGCCATGGCTGGCCACACATGATCCATTTGCTCTAGCTGATGAGCTGATCGCTCCCCCGGGGCGTGAGCATTGGATGGGTACAGACGGACTAGGACGGGATATCTTCAGTATGCTTTTGTATGGCGCGCGAACCTCATTACTGGTTGGGCTAGTGGCGGCATCCGTCTCTGCTGTAATCGGAACCGTTGTTGGAGGGCTAGCAGGCTATTATGGCGGAAGGATCGATATCGTGCTGTCGGAGCTGAACAATCTGGTTCTGATGCTTCCAACCTTCTTCCTGGTGTTAATCGTGGTTGCGATGTTCGGTGGAAGTATGGTCCATTTGATGCTCGTTATCGGTCTCACTAGCTGGGCCAGCAATGCACGGATCATGAGGGCGCAGACCCTGTCGCTAAGAGAGCGAACCTTCGTGTTAAGCCTGATAGCCATTGGGAAGAGCCGTGCTGCCATTCTCTTCAGACATATTCTCCCTAACGCTATAGCTCCTGTCCTGGTCAATACCACCACAAATATTTCTGCAGCCATCGTTATGGAATCGAGCCTGAGCTTTCTGGGGCTAGGGGATGCTGGTGCCATAAGCTGGGGGCGGATGGTGTATAGCGGACAGGCCTATTTGACCACAGGCTGGTGGATTTCAATAGCTCCAGGTCTGATGATTATGCTGACGGTCTTATCCTTTTATCTGATCGGAGATGGTCTTCAGCGGCTGCTAAATCCGAGACAGGAGAGCAGACTGTGAGGTGCAAGATGGGGGAGGAGATGAGGTGACATTGCTGCAGCTAAAGGAAGTGTATGTGTCCTATCACATGGGTACCAGGGCAAGTACTGCTGTGGAGCAGGTCTCGCTCAAGCTGGACGAACAGGATTCCATCGGAATCGTGGGAATCAGGTTCAGGCAAAACAACATTAGCCATGGCCGTGCTGCGTTACTGCCACATAAATTCACGCAAGTAGAAGGAGATATACGATTCAAAGGAATGGATCTTCTTAGGATGTCTGAGGAGCAACTAGCTCGTATCCGTTGGAAGGAGATCGCTGTTGTGCCCCAGCAATCCATGAATGTGCTTAGTCCGGTGCATCGCATTGGATGGCAATTGTCAGATATTCTACGGCAGCATGAACCAGAGTTGAGCAAAAAACAGCTCAAGGCCAATATCATGGAATTACTGAGTCTGGTACGTCTGTCCAGCCCAGTCTATTACCAATATCCTCACGAGCTATCTGGAGGGATGCTACAGCGTGTCTCCATTGCACTTGGTCTTATGCACAGACCGAAGCTACTCATTATGGATGAAGCCACTACGGCGCTGGATGCAATCACGCAGGAGTATATTTTGCAGATGCTATTGCAAATGGAGCGCGCGCACGGAATATCCCGAATGATGATAACTCATGACATGTCGGTCGTGGCGACATCCTGCAACAACGTGGCTGTGATGTATGATGGACGGCTTGTGGAATACGGATCTGTGACCGAGGTGCTTCAGAGACCCCTTCACCCGTATACACAGGATTTGATAAATTCATTGGCTTTCGCTCACGGCACAGACGAAGAGTGTACTCCACGTCCAATGCATGGGGCTATGCCTGAAATACTGACTGACATGGATTCATCACCTCGTGGCTGCGTATATGCTGGACGCTGTTCGTATGTAACTTCCACATGTCTAGAATATCAGCCGAAGGAACAGTGGTATTCCAGCACAAGGCGTGTGGCTTGTCATGGAGTATAACGAGGCGACATTACAAGAATCAGATCGACGAGTCATTTTACAGGCATTTCACCTCACGAAGGTTTTCCGATTACGCAATAAGAATAGTCTGCTGTCGTGGGTGGGTGGAGGAAGCAGGGAGAGCATGAAGAAGCTGCTATGGAAGAAGGCTTTGGAAGGGGTTAGCTTCTCGCTGTACGAGGGAGAGATTCTTGCCTTGATCGGGGAGAGTGGAAGTGGCAAGTCTACACTTGCCAAGCTATTGGCTAGACTTGATCATCCCAGCGCGGGCTGGACTGAGCTGGGAGGTGAACCCGTACCGGTCGTCTATCGCAGAGATCGACTGGCGTTCCGACGCCGGGTGCAGCTGATTTTCCAAAATCCATTTGATACCTTCGATCCGCGGCTTAACATAGCTGCTATTCTGCTAGATACTCTAAGGCTTCACCAAATCGGTGCCAGTGATGACGAAAGGCTTCACCAATGTATTGACCATATGAAACGATATGGAATTAACCCTGCTCATGAGTATATATACCGTTATCCCCATGAGTTATCTGGCGGTCAGCTACAGCGTATCTCCATTTTACGCTCTATGCTGCTTCAACCGCAGGTGCTGCTTGCAGATGAGCCATTGTCCATGCTCGATGTATCTATCCGGGCGGATATGATGCGAATGCTTGTGAACCTTGTCCGCAGTCAGCAGATGAGCATGATCTTCATTAGTCATGATATCCGAGCTGCCCGCTGGCTGGCTGATCGCGTGGGCGTCATGAGCCAAGGCCGGATCGTGGAGATCGGTGCTGCCAAAGAGGTGCTTGAGACGCCTAAGCATCCCTATACGCAAGCGCTGCTGTCTGCCGCTAGACTTGGATGAGCTTAAGCCGACAGATGGAGCAGAAACATACGATCATGTGACGAAGCGACCGCTGTTTGCAACTTTTTTCAGGATGGTGTCCTTGAATGGCTCTATGTAATGCTAATAAAGGAGTGAGATCTGAAGGATGGGAGTATTGATGATTCGCAGCTGGCTGGTAATTGGCATGCTTATGCTTGTGACAGGCTGCAGTAGTGGGAGCCCCATGGATGAAGCTGGTGAAGTTAGACAAGATGAAAAGTTAGCGGGACAACCAGACCGTAGTAACACCGTGGTTATTGGGATGCCGGGAGAGCCACAGACGTTCAACCCAGATGCGCGTCCAGATGACTATTTCTATGCTCCTGCTCAAAATATTTACAGCCGTCTTATTAAATTGAATAATAATCAAGAAATCATTCCTGATCTGGCCAGGTCATGGACGGTATCTGAGGATGGCAAAGAAATCACCTTCGAGCTGCAGGAGGGAGTCGTCTGGCATGATGGACAGCCGTTCACCTCGCAGGATGTGAAATTTACACTGGATTCGATTATGGAGCAAAAAGGTGCAGCGGTTGACAATCTGAGTAGCCTTCAATCGGTCCGTACACCAGACCAACACACAGTTATACTCACCCTGAAGCATCCAGATGCAACCTTCCTCGGCTATCTGGCATGGTATGCTACATTCGTTATGCCTGAGCATATCTATCAGGGCGAGCAATGGGACTCAGGCACCCGTATTTCTCCTATCGGTACAGGGCCGTTCAAATTCAAGGAATATACGCCAGGAGTCAAGCTGATTCTGGAGCGCAATGAGCAATATTTTGGCCAGATTCCGTCCGTTGACCGTCTGGTATTCTCCATCATGCCTGATCCTAATACTATGGTACAGGCGTTCTACAATGGCGAACTCGATATATTCGGTACAGACCCACCCATCACGGAAGTCACACGCATGGAGGAACGCGGGGATATTAACATTACCAAGAAAGTCTTCCCTTCCAGGTATTATCTCGTCTTCAATACGGCAAAGCCTCCCTTTGATCAGCCAGAGGTCCGTCGAGCTATAGCTTACGCCCTGAATAACGAGGAGATTGTTAACAAAGCAATGAAAGGACAAGGGCAGGCATCGAGTTCCTTCCTGTCACCTGTGTATTCATGGGCGCTGAGCGAGAAGTATAAGCTCCCGGAGTACGATCCGGCAGAAGCAGGTCGAATGCTGGAGCAGGCAGGACTGAAGCCGGATGCGAAAGGTAATTACTTAACTATTACCTTCAAGCTGTTTCAGGATGGGACATTTTCGGATATAGCGACGGTTATTAAGGATCAGCTTCAGCAGGCAGGCATTCATGTCCAGATCGAGGTGAAGGAGTATGCTGCCTGGCAGGAGGAAGTGGTTCAAGGTCGCAATTATGATATGAGTATGCTGGGAGGCTATCAAGGTCCGGATGTAGGGGCCATTGCCAATCGTGTCAGCACCAGTGGCTCGAACAATATTATGGGATATAGCAATGCAAAATTGGATGAGGCACTCCAACAGGCGGCATTGCTCATTGCTCCAACGACACGCAAAGTTCATTACGAAGAGGTACAGAGGATATTGTCTGAGGATATGCCGATCTATCCAGTCTCGGAGTGGATAAGCATGAATCCGGTGCATGAATACGTCAAGGGAGATCCAGCTTCTGCAGAGGCAGTAGGATATACAGGGTTCAGTGAATACAACTATGTGCGCATGATACAAGATTAAAGGAGACGGACCGTATGGTTGATATGAAGCGGATTCTGGAAGGTGTACCTGATTATCAGGCCTTTATGACGGTGGATGAGCTGGATGCGAGTACCCGTAGGTTAGCTGAGGAGTACCCAGATGTGGTCAAAGTTTTCAAGGCGGGCGTGTCAAGACAAGGTCATCCCATTCTCTGTTTGCGCATTGGGAACGGGAGACTGAATGCACTATGCTTCGCATGCCCTCATCCTAATGAACCCATTGGGGCCATGAGCATAGAATATTTTTCACGTCTGCTGGCAGAGGATCAAGAGCTGCGGGAGGAACTGGGGTATACGTGGTACATGATCAAATGCATTGATCCTGATGGGACAAAATTGAATGAAGGCTGGTTCAAGGGTCCCTTCAATCTTTACCATTACATGCGCCATTATTTCCGCCCAGTCGGCACCGAGCAGGTGGAATGGACCTTTCCGGTGAAGCATAAGACCTTGGATTTCGACAGTCCGTTGCCTGAGACAGAGGTGCTCATGAGACTGATAGAGGAAACACAGCCCAAATTCATGTATTCCTTGCACAATACAGGCTTTGGGGGCGCTTATTGGTATTTGTCTGAGCCTATGCCGTCTATATACGAAGCTTTGTACAGGGCTACTCGCAGACAGCAGGTACCCATTAGTATGGGGGAGCCCGAATCGCCCTCGGTTATCGAGTATGCCCCTGCGATCTATCATCATTTAAGTGCCGGACAGGCCTACGATTATCTGGAGCAATATGGTGGCAATCCTGCGGCGTTTGATTGTGGTACGAGCAGCGCAGATTACGTCCTGACGCGAACAGGAGATTGTGTGACGCTCCTAACAGAGCTGCCTTATTTTTTTGATCCACGGGTAGAAAATGTGAAAGATAGCGAGGTTACAAGGGTTGAGGCCATCCGACAGCATGTTGAACAGAGTCAGAGGGAGCAGCAGAACCTGGAGGATATTCTAAGGAATGTACGTCGATTGCTTCAGGGACACAATCCATTTGCGAAGCTGGTGGAGCAAATATTGCTGCAGGGTGGACAAGACGGTGCGGCCAAGCTGAAATGGGCTGAGAATCTCCCGGATGCCTATCGTCCCGCGACGGTATCACAGCTGTTCACTAACCTTGAGGTGGCCTCCTTTTATTACGGGCTTGCTCTCGGTCTGGTTATTCGTGCCTGTGACTTTGAGCTAGAGCACCTGTCTCGTGGCTCTTTAGAACCTTGCGTGGATAAGGTAGCTCTTCAGACACTAACGACAGCAAGGCAGAAGGGGCTAGAGAAGCTATGTGAGCTGTGCGAGCAGCTGGAGCAAGCTATGGATTACACAGTCATTCCGATTCAAAAGCTGGTTCGCATTCAGATTGAATGCGGTCTGATTGTATCAGCAGAGGTACGATCTAAGCATGAAGGTAGGAGCACCTAAGAGGATCAGTACTTAATAACATATCGTCAGAAGCTCTTCACAGTAAGCAAATACGGAATATACTCTAAGGATGCTACTAGAAATGTTGAAGGTTCTTACTTTTAAACAAAAGTCATCATATTAGCATAGCTATAAAGCATAACTAAAATAGGCTGGTCCCTATCGTTCTGTTCATGCTATGCTTGAGTACAGAAGAAGAAGCCCGTTCCCGACACTACTGGTCAGGGACGGGTTATTAATTGTTGATCCGGGAGGCATCCTTGAAGTGAATGATACATTGGAAATGCTGCTGAAATTGTTCGAGCGGGCCGCACTGCTGCTCATTTGCTTGTTCTTCATGACCCGTATTCCGCGATTCAAGGAGACCCTGCAACGGGACAAGCATTCGCCTGGGGAGCTTGCGATTCTGACGGCTATCTTCTGCGCGTTCGCCCTGTTCGGTACCTATTCAGGCATTGAAGTGGAAGGCTCGCTCGTGAATGTCAGAATTATTGCAATCATGTCGGGTGGTATTTTGTTCGGTCCTTGGGTGGGAATCATGACTGGACTTGTCTCTGGAGTGCATCGTTACTTGATTGATATTGGAGGAGTAACCTCGATCCCCTGTCTGATTACGAGTATTATGGCCGGGCTGGTATCTGGTGTCATTAATCGACGTGTCCCCAAAGAACGACGCTGGATTGCAGGGATCGCAGTAGGGATGGTCTGTGAGGGGCTCACTATGCTGCTGATCCTGATGATGGCAGAGCCTTATTCGTTAGGTCTGGACATTGTGTCCAGAATTAGTCTGCCGATGATTATCGGTCAGGTCAGTGTGGGCTTCATCGTGCTCCTCGTGCAGAGTGTGGAGGGGGAGAAGGAGATGATCGCGGCGAGACAAGCCAAGCTTGCTCTGGATATCGCGAATAAGACACTTCCGTATTTCCGGTCCATCGACAGTGAGTCACTGCGGACCATCTGCAGTATCATTAAGCAGGACATCATGGCTGATGCAGTGGCCATCACCGATGCCCATAATGTATTGGCTTATGTAGGTTTCGGAGAGGAGCGCTACCAGAATGGTCATCAGATCGGCAGCGACGTGACCAAAGCAGTCATTCGCAGTGGTCAGATCGCTATCCATAATCATATTGCCGACGATCAGACCCCGCAAATCCAATCGTTGCTGGTCATTCCGCTGCAGGAACGAGGAGAAGTGACGGGCACACTCAAAATTTACTACAAGAAGGCTTACCGTATCACTTATCCGCTGCAGACGATGGCTGTGGGTCTATCCCAGATCATCTCGACCTTAATGGAGGTATCTCGTGTGGAGCAGATCAAGGCGGAGGCGAACAGAGCGGAGCTGAAGGCACTGCAGACAAAGATCAATCCTCATTTCCTGTTCAATGCGCTCAATGCCATCGCTGCGACAACTCGTACGAGGCCAGACAAGGCCCGTGAGCTCATTATTAATTTGTCGGGGTTCCTGCGCTATAATCTGGAGCTGACGGATGAGCGCATTGACATTCAGGTTGCGCTGCAGCAGGTCAAGGATTATGTAGAGATTGAGAAGGCTCGCTTCAGCAGGCTGGAGGTTGAGTACGACCTGGATGAGGTGCATGTCCAGATCCCGAGTCTGCTTATTCAGCCGCTCGTGGAGAATGCCATTAATCACGGAATTCTGAAGAGTAGAGGACCAGGATCTGTGAAAATATCCGTCAAGGAGCATGAGAATCATGTGCGCATCAGTGTTCAAGATACAGGAATCGGTATCCCAGAGGAGGTCATTACCAACCTCTATCAGGAGCAGGTGCCTGCACAGCAGATTGGACTGTACAATGTGCATCAGCGGGTGAAGCTCATGTATGGGGAAGGACTTGCCATTCGGCGTCTGTCGCCTGGTACCGAGATTTATTTTGACATTCCAAAGGAGAATTCATGAGAGCGATTATTGTAGAGGACGAGAGACCAGCCCGCCAGGAGCTGGAATACCTGATCAAGACGCACAGCAGTCTGGAGATAACTGCCTGTCTGGAGGATGGGCTTGATGTGCTGAAGTACCTGCAGGATCATGAGGTCGACGCCATATTTCTTGACATCAACATCCCCTTCCTCGATGGAATGCTGCTGGCAAGCCATATCAGCAAATTCGCGAAGAAGCCCTATATCATTTTTACTACTGCATATAAAGAGCATGCGGCCCAAGCCTTCGAGCTGGAGGCCTTCGATTATATTCTGAAGCCTTATGATGAGAAGCGAATTGCAGCCATGCTGGCACGACTGGAGAGTACCTATGCACGTGACCATGCCCTCTTGCCTGAATCAACAGCCGAGGCGGCTCCGAAAGGAACTGCTCAACCTGAGAAGGGCGGAATGGCATCTGCCCGCATGAATCTGTGGAAGAATGAGAACATCATTGTGACGGACATTGATGATATCTATTATGCAGTCGCTAGCGAGAAGGTCACACTGGTCTACACCCGGAACGAGGAATTTACGATGCCGATGAGCATTTCCGAGTTTCATGGACGATTGTCACAGGGAGTCTTTTTTCGCTGCCATCGCTCCTATTCCGTGAATCTGTCCAAAATCCACGAGATCGTACCCTGGTTCAATCATACCTATCTGCTACGACTGACAGATCTGAAGGCAGAAATTCCGGTGAGTCGTAGCAAGGCGAAGGAGTTCCGGCAGTTGATGCAGCTCTGAGTGCATTTCATTCCTGATTTGTGGCATTTCATGCATCAGACAGTCGTAACTCTTGCTTCAGCGTTATACTGCGGAGGTAAGAGGAATTCGGATACGTGATGATGCATCATCAGGATAAGCGATGATTGACGAGATTTTCACGGGAAATGATACCGCATTCAGCAGTCATGCAATCAGGGATGGAAGCATTCCTCTTACGAACCGAATTTTGTCGGAAAGAGGAGATGGCTATGACATCCAAGCAAGACAAACGCTGGTTGATAATACTAGGGACGATTATTGTGCAGATGGGTCTGGGCACTATTTATACGTGGAGCCTGTTCAATCAACCGCTCGCTGACCAATTCGGCTGGGAGCTTAGCTCTGTGGCCATTACATTTTCCATTACGAGCTTTGCCCTGGCGTTCGCAACGCTGTTCGCTGGCAAGCTTCAGGAGCGTTGGGGACTGTCACGTCTGATTCTCACGGCAGGACTGGTGCTTGGTGCTGGACTTATGCTTAGCTCGCAGGTGTCCTCACTGATCGGCTTGTACCTGCTGGCAGGAGTAGTCGTAGGCTATGCCGATGGAACCGCGTATATCACGATCTTATCGAATCTCATCAAATGGTTCCCGGATCGCAAGGGACTCATCTCAGGAGTATCGGTGGGGGCCTATGGTACAGGAAGTCTGTTATTCAAATATATTAACGGAGCCCTGCTACAGCAGGTGGGACCTTCGCAGGCCTTCTTGTTCTGGGGGCTGATCGTGACGGTGATGATTGCAGGCGGTTCATTCCTTATTCGCGAAGCTGCTGTGGCTCCTGCAGCTGCTCCGGGTCAAGCCGCGGTGGGGCGGAATTATACGGTTAAGGAAATGCTGCAGACGAAGCAGGCTTATCTACTGTTCATCATCTTCTTCACAGCCTGCATGAGCGGCCTGTATCTCATTGGTGTCGTGAAGGACATTGGGGTCAGTCTGGCGGGTCTGGATGTGGCGACAGCTGCAAATGCTGTAGCTATGGTAGCTATTTTCAATACCTCAGGTCGCATCATTCTGGGTGCATTATCTGATAAGGTTGGTCGTATGAAGGTAATCGCAGGTACGTTACTCGTTACCGCCATTAGTGTAGGGATTCTGAGTACCGTACAACTGAATTTCGGACTGTTCTTCGGCTGCGTGGCGGCTATCGCCTTCTGCTTTGGTGGTAATATTACCGTCTTTCCAGCTATCGTGGCAGATTTCTTCGGTCTGAAGCACCAGAGCAAGAATTATGGCATCGTGTATCAGGGCTTCGGACTTGGCGCACTAACGGGATCTTTTCTGGCAGCCTGGCTGGGTGGCTTCGTGCCTACCTTCACAGTAATTGCAGTACTATGCGTGATATCCTTCGTCATTTCCCTATTTTTACATCCCCCAGGTCAGCGAATACAGCCTAAGGAGAGCCGGGGAAAATCTGGAGCCCTGCGCCGGATGAGACCCGATACGAAGCTGGGATAAGACAACTAGAGAGAGAGAATAAGCGACAAGAGTGATATGTAGATATATAGATAGAGAGCATAGCAAGTATGTCGAATGAGCGGAAGAGTGGAAAATCAGAAGCTGCTCCCGGAGGCTTTAAGCCCGAGGGTGTAGCTTTTTTGTATACTAGTGGAGGTTGAGGTACAAGTTGTCATCATGCTACACACTTCACCCCACTAAAAAATTTAGCTTAAACTGCCGAAAAAGAATAAGGATACAGGTTCCATTTTGCACCCAATTGTACCAACTGTAAATTATTGATATGGCATTGCGTTTATTTATGAAGCGGAGTTATCTGTACGGCTCGGGTTGTAGACCGTTTACAACATCTTGCAGTTGATGTAGCTCTGATCATGGATAGCTGCGCGATTGTCAGATAATATTGCTAGCGCTGTTATTTTTCCTCTTGACTTCCCGGAAGCTGGATGAAAGAATTTGAGATAACATCAACGGAGGTCAACATCAAATCGCCAAGCGGGAGGACGTGGAATGAATCTGGAGTTGGAAGGGAATGCACTTCCCCGAAATACAAAGCTTCGTCATACATATCAAATTCGCTCGGTGCTGTCAGTCAGTGAATTGTCGATTATTTATACAGCTAGAAGGCTGAAGGATCGGGAGAAGGTCATTGTCAAAGAATTCTATCCGAACGCTCTGGCTGTTCGAAGTCAGGACAAGCGTACGGTCAGCTGTCCCTCACTGCTGCTGAAACCGAAATATGCTGAGTTTCTGCAGCACTTCCTGCAGGAGCCTGAAATTCTGCATAGCCTGGAGCATCCGGGAGTTGTCCAATACATCGACCATTTTGAGGAGAACGGTACGGCCTATTGTGTCATGGAATACTGCCCGGGTCATACACTGGATGAATTGATTCGTCTGCAAGGCAAGCAAGCTGATGGAGCCTTCCTATACAACACCTTGCTGCCGTTAATTGATGCGTTGGACTACGTTCACTCCCAAGGCATCATTCACCGTGATATCAAGCCAGGGAATATTATGGTTCGTGAAGATGGTCAGGTGAAGCTACTGGACTTCGGCTCGGCTGCTCGCTATGAGCGCAAGGAGCATCCGATCTTCACCTCAGCAGGCTTCTCGCCATTGGAGTTCTATTCGAATCGTTCCCGTCAAGGGCCAGTATCGGACATATACAGTCTGGCTGCCACGATGTATTACTGCTGCAATGGCTCGCCGCCGCCAGATGTCCCTGGTCGGCTGTTCAAGGACAAGCTGGAGCCTATGCGAATGGGCGTGTCCCCACTGCCCTTCGTCATCCGGCGTGGCCTACGTCTGCAAGCAGATAAGCGCTTTCGTTCCCTTCGATGGTTCAAGGCGGCGCTGCGTGCTGAATATCTGCTGCATAGAGGTAGTCCGCGACGCCTGATTCACCGAACCTGATCATGGCTTGGATTGCCAAAAGCTATGAAATGGCTGCTTGGGTCAGCCTTGTTTTTACGTAGGATATACGTAGGCTTTCTGGGTGACGCTCCGTGAACGGACCGTTGTTACAATCGCTGTTGTCCCCAGATTTTATTTATTCTCCCAAGCGGTGAAAATCCGGGGACAAAGGCAACCGCTGCCGCTTTACCACAATCAGTCCGTCCTCTCCACTGTTTAAGCTGGGGACCCATCCTCCATCTTTTAAAAACACAAAAAAAGAAACATCTCTTGGACAACTGATGAGCAACCGGGGCTTCCGGCGATTTCTGCTTCGCGGCATCGAAAAAGTGACGCTGGAGGTCGGTTGGCTTTCGCTCGCCCATAATCTATTGAAGCAAGCTGCAAATGACTAAAAACGCAGAGCAGCGATTCTCCAATAACGGGGAATCGCTGCTCTGTTGGCGTTTTACGCTTTGGAGAAGAGAAAGAACCTGTCTCCGCCAGCATGATATTTACTTAAGGGACAGCTCTATTACGTGTGTGTCAATCAATAGAGCTGCATCATGATACGCAGTCCTCCCGCTACATCATTTGGCCCCTTGCAATTCGCCCTGCTAGAGCGGGTTATCCTGTCTGAATCAGGATTCCATCAGTATACACATTGGTATTGGGCTTGATAGCCTTATAACGCAGCTCAATCTCAGTGGCGCCATCCTCGAAGGTAATATAAAGCTTGTCATTGTATAGCAGGACGAGCTTCTTGTTGCGCGCGATTAAGGCCTTGCCATGCTGGACAGCACAGCGAGTATCGTGCTTAAAGATCAGCGAGCCGTCCTTACCTGCTGTAAAGGTAATACGGGCCGCTTCAGGCAGCGGCTCATGTACATCCAGCAATCGGAACAGCTCCTGCAGCGTCACGGTACGTCCAGGGAAGGAGGTAAGCGGCCAAGATTTGACCGGAATTTCAATGCCACTGGCCGTTGTCAAAAAGTAACCTTCGAGCCTACCGGCAAACTGCGGCTTGGGCCGCAAAAATATATACAGAGCTACAGCAGCAGCTGCTGCAAGGGCTGCAATGATGCTAATCAGCTGTATCGTTGCATACTCGGACTTAACGTGCAATTGAAGAACCGCTGTCGTAGCAGCTCCCTCAGTGTCTGTTGCCGTAATCTCAATGCGGTCCCGACCCGTAGCTGCGAGCAGCAGTGCTGTGCCCGAGATAGACGGCTTTAGCGACGAGCTCTCGCCGGAAGCTGCCAGCGTATACGTTAAGCTATCCTGATTCGCATCCTGAAAATACTCCGATAGCTCAACACGCGCCAAGCCGTCCTGCGTCGTCACAGAAGCATTCAGTTGATCTGCCGCGACTGGAGCTGTATTAACGGCAGTGACTTGATGAATCGTGCTATGTCTGTACAATTGCGGGCTATCCAGTTGAATCTGCCACGTATATTCGCCTGAACGAGGAAATGTATAATCCACTGAGAAGCCCTCGTTCGTAAGTGTCATAGGAATTCGCTCGCTTGTTGGGGCAGCATCCGATGCAGTCGTATTTGTAATGATTAACTCTGCTTGGGCTGCTTTGTAGAGCGCTTCATCCTCCAGCCTTTGCCCCTCCTGATTCAATATATCCAGAGAAAAGGTCGTGGGAGCTCCTTTCAACAGCTCCTTATCGCTATTGCCGCTAGTCCCAGTAACATTAGTGCCCGTACTCTTCACATAGGCATTGGCCTCGAGGAGATAGTTCCCCAGCAGGTTGATCTTGATCAGATCACCACGCTGACCGCGAACCTTGAGGCTGAGCTGGCCTGGCTTGGGTCGTTCAATCTTCAGGATCGTATAACGGTCAGACAAGTAACGCCGGATGTTATCAGAACTTGCATACAGCTGGGCCTCCCCCACCGGATGCTCAGAGAGCAGAATGAGATTAGCCTCCTCCATGCTGGAATCCGGGATATTGACCGTAATTTCCTGCAAAGCTCCTGTTGCTGTAATCCCGGCTATAGGAACAAGCTTGGAGCGAATTTGGTCGGCGAAGATGTGATTAAATATCTCAGGCAGATCATCCGCGCTGCTTGTAATAAATGACTTGCCGCCTGTCTCAGTAGCGATGCGTTCCAACTCCTCACGGTTAACGGTTCCCGTATGGTTAAGTCCAATCGTGTAGATGGGATATTGGTTACGCTGCGCTGAATCAATAACGGAGCTGACATCCTTGGCCGAGGCCGCCTTGGTTCGTGGTCCTGAGCTCGGCCCGAAGTCTGTCTCTCCGTCAGAGAGGAGAATCAGAAACGGCTGTCGTCCGTTTTGCGTGCCAGACACAAGTAGCTCGGCCCCCTTTTTCAAGCCAAGTCCAATATCGGTGTAACCTGAGCGATTGAGAGTTGCGATCTCCTGCTGCAATTGATTTTTACGTGAGGTCACGGCAATGGAGGTAAGGGGTCTAGAAGCTACAATCCGGTGATTGTAGGCAACAAAGCCCACTCGGGTGCGATCCGCATCACTCATGTCCATGAACATATTGATCACCTCAGAGGCGATCTCGTCATGATCCGTTTCACGCATGGAATAGCTGGTATCCAGTACGAATACAGCATCATAACCGGAGGAGACAGTATCTGCGTGAGTCTCTTGTGGCCATAAAATCATGCTGCCTGAGAAAAAATAAAAAAACAGTAAAATAGTCACAAACCTCTTTTTCATATTTGTAAACTCTCCTTCCTGTAGAATAAAACCCCATGTACTCCTAAATTACTCAAAAACCCTTATGGACAAAGGAATCTAAAAATAGTAAGTAATTAATTGCTGTGAGAATTACTATATTCTATTCCAAAATAATCCTTTAGTAAGAACAATAGATAACTATCGGCAAATTGTTCCATAAAATGTAGGTGCATCAATAGATTCAGTTCTAATTAACTAGTGGATGTTCGTAATTAGGTAGTGAAATGAGTATTTCTACCCTGTTTCAAGAAGAAAACGCTGAAATTGACAAAAAAATAGGTCTTCCGTTATATTACATTTCACACGAGGAAGAAACTGGAATAGAAGGAATAGTAGGTTTTACTTACTAGTTTTAAGGACCTTCGGCCAGCTTTTCTATGAAATCACAGAGAGGGGAGGAGGCATGAAGGCGCAAGACAGGCCGCAAGTCAGGTCCTGCCTATTAGGACCTGTGGGTAGGTCCAGCCAGATTGCCGACTGCTTATGGAGATTATCTATCAAACGAACCGAACGATGCTATTCGAGGAGATTAATCCAGAGAAGCTGGATTTGATTACGATCGTCGGGGATGTAAAGGGCATTGACAGCTTAAGTGATGACAAGATTAAAGAAATTAACGAGCACCTCCTGGTCCGTAGCTTTGATGAATTTTTGGACAAGTTCTCGCCGACGGTATACTCATTTTTTAATGCTGCCAATCAGAAGGTTGTGTATACGCTTAAAAAGCCGGAGGGTATTGACGAGGATAGCATCTCGGAGATTCGGGTCAATCAGAGTAATGATTTCCTGAAAATGCTGTTCACGCTGATTGATACGAAACGTAGTCAGGGCATTACGAACGTAGATTTCAAGTTCGAGAATCTGCTCGATATGATCTCCCCGAAAAAGGTCATGGATGATATCCGTCAGGTACGCAAGGAGATCCATTATCTGTACGGACAATATGAGCAGTTGGACGATGGCGACCCGAAGAAGCTGGATATGGGCGATAAGCTGAACGGCATGTTCGAGGAAGCCAGTCAGAATTACAACAATGTCATGGCTATGCTTCCGCTGGCCATTGAGGATATCAAGACCCGGCTGCTCCTTGGGGGAGCGCAGGAGGACAATAGCGGTGAAGCCATTCAGATTGGTGTCCTGACCATTGGTGAGGGCGGCGAGCTGAAGATCGTGGAAGCGCCGAAGGCAGACAGCACGGAGCTGATGCTGCTGGATGAGAACGGAACTAACGGATTGACTGAGGTATTCGCAGATGACTACAGCTCGATTACCGAGACGCCATCCGACTATGTGAAGGATCTGGTCGTGCGCACTTTTGTACCGTTACCAGCGGTGCAGAACAAGGTCGATACGGCTATCGAGGTACAGAATTACAATACGTACCTGGAGTTCTACAAGAACGCCAAGGATGATTTTGTCAAAGCCGTTAAGCCATTGGTAGAGAAGATTCTCGGTGTGAAAATGTTCTTCGACCAATATGCAACCAAGAACAAAGGGATGCTCCCTACCATGCTTATCGCGAATAACAAGCCAGATATGCTGGTCAAGAGCAGCAATATTCCGCGTCTGGAGACCTATCTGAATACCGTTAACTCCAAGAATGATTTCTCCGACACGATCTGGTTCGGTATTGTACCTTCGATCGAGATGGAATCGATCGGCAAGGTGAAGGTATCTCGTGAGCGCTTCAAGGGTAATGAGAAGGTCGTCAAGACCGGAGGCTACTCGATGGAGACGCTGTCGATGCTGATGCAGGTCGTTCAGGAATACAAAATTCAGATGTTCTTCAACTTCGAGTCGGGTGAGGACACCACGTTCAACAGCATGGCCACCTCGGGCATCGAACGATACATTGACAAGTGCGCCCCACTGGTGCGCCGGGAATACAGTGAGTTCGCCATTCCGTGTGTACCGAACTTCACGATTATTCCGAAGGATAAATCGGGGGTCATCATTGATAGCAAAATGATGCAGACGGAGACAGGCGTTACCTTGTCCAAGGAGAAAGAGGACATTCTGAAGCTGTGGATTGAAGGCGTCTATGTCGGTGCTGCCTATGTGGCTGCAGGTCTTGTCGCTGCTTATCAGTGTCCGGAGTATCTGCGAGAATCCTTCAGAACCGTGAACAAGAACTTCCCTGGCGTTCGCTTCGATATTGAAGCAGGAGACAACAGTCTGCGTACCGTAACGACCATGGCGAAGGAGATCACAGGCTTCACGAACAGCATTAAGGATGCGATCAACCGCAAGAACTTTGGCTTCGTATTCTCCTCGGAGAATGCTCAGTTGCAGGATAAGGATATCCGCCGTATTACGGTCTATAAGGCCAGAAGCATGGCGCTGTCCGAGGACGGCTTCGATTCTCTGTACAAAACACTGGTCAGCACGTATATAGAGCGGATTCTGCGCTACCAGACCGGTGACTTCAAGCATGAGAATATCGTCCGCTTCTTCAGCAACAATCCGAGTAGTCAGAAGAGCAAGTGGCTGTCGAACCGTGGTTCGGTGAACTCGATCATTCAGGACGGAGACGATATGAGCTTCGTGATTGATGAGAAGAGCAATCTATGCCACATCGACCTGGTCTTCAACGGTAACGTGAAGAACCTGGAGGTCATGATTACGAAGGGGACCAGCGCTGTTAAAGCATGATCCGTACCTTAACCAAGGTGTTAAAGGCAATGCTATCACGGCTTGCCTTTATACATAAATCGAGCGGTTCTTCCGCTCAAACTAATCTTACGAAGAGAATCAAGGAGGACAAACACATGGGATTTAGATTGAAGGTTGAAGGTCAAGAAACAATTGAGCTGGGCTTGGACAACATCAAGACTGTTATCTATGACACAGATACACCGGATGATTCCAATGCCCGCTCCACTGATGTAGGCTCTACGCTGCGCATCAGCGGCAAGATCATCACGGCTACAGACGGTGACAGTGCAGACGATACGATGAAGCTGGCTTTGTGGTCGCTCGTCCCTGCCGAGAAGGCGGATTGCTACCGTAAAGCTACGCTGGAAGTCATTGCTGCGGACCAAGTGGTTCGTAAAATCTACTTCCCGAATGCATTCGTTGTAGATTACAACGAAAGCTTCGGAGATGAAGAGGGTGTAGGTACCTTCTCACTGTACATCAAACAGAAGAAGGACAAGACCGAGCTGGCAACCATTGACGGCGGTTATCCGGTATAAGCAGGACCAGCCGGAAGGCGATAACATGAGAGGCCGCAAGGCCTCTCATGTTATATTGCCGAGTAAACAGCATGATGACCAATGACAGAGAGGGAGTAGACAATTCATATGGACAATTACTATGAGCTGCTCGGTGTCAGCCGGGGTGCTTCGGCGGCGGAGATCAAGAAGGCCTACCGTCAGTTGGCCAAGCGCTATCATCCGGATACCAATCAGGGAAGCCCGGAAGCGGCACGCAGGTTCAAGCAGATACACGAAGCCTATGAGGCCCTGCGTGACGAAGCATCGCGGCAGGCATACGATGCCAAGCTCAAGGGTAGCCCACACCAGGAGCGTGAGGAGAAGGCGGGCGTGAAGTCGGATAGTCGTGCGAAGGCGCCGGATTTCAACCCTGGAAATACGCAGGTGGATTTTGAACGCTTCTTCGGCTTTAATCCGAAGACGGGCGAGGGTACTCCAGGTAAGAAGGCTCCCAAGAAGGAAGCGAACCCGATGGATGTGTCCGACCTGTTCAACCGCTATTTTGGCAAACGATAGCAGGCGGTGTCTGATCCCGATGCAAGGTTAATACCCATGGCAACGGGCAGATGGTATAGCAATAGTGTAGCAACTGAAGCGACGTTGAAGCAGCAGAGGGACTTACGGGAAGCTGCCGACGAGCACAGTAGAGATGGAGGAAGCAATCAGTGCAAGCAAGCAGGAGCAGATGGATTATAGGACTGGATATCGCTGTGTTCGTACTGCTGGCAGCTGTAACGTTTTATACCTTTTTCAGATCAGGCTATGTTGGTCTCAAGATCGGGGTGGCTACCGGTGCCATACTCTGCACGCTGGTCTATCTCGTAGGTAGTATGGTTACAGTAGTACCTGCCCCCAAGCCCGAGAAGCGGGTAGTCTCCAAGCTCGTACAGTTGGACGATGAGGGGGAGCCCGTCAAGGAGTGGTATATCCAGGGCGAGACCGCATTATTGATCGGAAAGATACACGCCGGCAGCGAAGTGGATATTGATCTGTCAGACAGTGAGTATGCCTCGCTGATCAGCAGTGAGCATGCCGTATTAAACCGGGTGGGTGAGAAATGGTTCGTTGAGGATACCGATTCGGCAAACGGTACAGGACTACGCGAGGCAAACAGCAGTCTGACAGATAAGCTGGAGAGTGGAGAGCCACGGCCAATCCACCCTGGAGATCTGCTGTTCATCGCGAATACCCGCTTGTTGATCAAGTAAACACATATCTGAGATAGACAGGAGCAGGATACGAAGATGAGTTTGACAAGATGCCCCAATGGACACATGTTCAGCACACGAAAGCATGGAACCACGTGCCCTTACTGTAATTCGGTGGTGAATCAGGCACCCCCAGCCGAGCCATTGCGCCAAAATCAGGGTGCCCCTGGTGGAGAAGACAAGACGATGCCGTATCTTGGCGAGACGGTGGGCATTCACCCGGTCACAGGCTGGCTGGTATGCATAGAAGGTGCTCAGATCGGTCAGGATTACCGGATTATGGCTGAGAAGAATTTCATTGGCCGGGCTGAGGAAATGCACATCCGCGTCATTGGTGACAATACCATTTCCCGCAAAAATCATGCCGTGATCGTCTACGATCCCAAGAAACGCAATTTCTACCTGCTGCCGGGAGATTCCTCGGGGCTGGCTTATCACAACAACGAAGCGGTCTACTCTCCGGCCGAGCTAGCCGCCTATGATGTCATTCAGCTTGGGCGAAGCAAATTCATATTCATTCCGCTCTGCGGCCCTCATTTTGAATGGGAGAACAACAATTAGGACGGAAGTGAGATCGTGCAGGAATTGCAGGGATTAAGTCCATATACCGTGGTTCTGATTGCAGGCGTGCTGATTCTGGTACTGCTGCTGCTGCGCTGGAGCATAGCGCGAAGCAGGCCGAAGCAGACGCCTCCAGTCGAGGAGAGTGGCGTACAGATCGGGAATGGTCAGACAATCGGCAGTCGGAGTGAGCAGGACGATTACTTTGCCAGCATGACCACCCCGGTAGGCACGCTGGCGCTTGTCGCTGATGGAATCAGCGGCATGGCGAATGGCCGAATGTCGAGCACGCTCGCGGTGACCACATTCATGAAAGAATACGCCAAGGTGACAAGACCGGAGGAGATCATAACCTATCTTGATCGGACTGCAGGGGTCGTGAATCGCAATATCTTGCAGCAGCTGAATGGTCAAGGGGGGGGCACAACGCTTGCCGTCGTGGTACTGGTCGAGAACAAGCTGTATTACGGTGCAGTGGGTGACAGCATGATTACCATTTACCGGAACGGGGAGTTCGTACCTGTCAATTCCAAGCATACAGCTGAGGTGCTGCTGGAAGAGAAGGTGCTGGCTGGACAGATGACGGCTGAGGAAGCAAAGGACAGCCCGGTCCGTTACCATCTCATCAACTATTTGGGGTATGAGGGATTCAGCAGTATGGAGATTGCGGATACACCGCTGGAGCTCCTCCCAGGTGATCATGTGCTGGTATGCAGCGATGGCATTCATGAAGCGTTAACGGAAATTGAGCTAGAGACAATTATGCGTAAGGGACTGCCACCGCAGGACAGCGCGGAGCAGATCATTGAGGCTGTACACCGCAAGGGGCTGAAGCATCAAGATAATGCTACGGTCATTCTGCTAAGTGGTGGGTGAAGAGACAGCTAGGTGAGCATTTTGCATCGATTCGACTGGGGGCTCCAATCCATTCTCATGGATGCTCGCTTCAGATGATGCAATGCTGAGCTGAAAGACGGAGGTATACATGCGCAAGGAGAACAGTGATTTTCAGACCGCCTTCGTATCCGAGGCTGGCTCATATCTGGATAACCGAGATTATTTTGCCTATATCGAGCTGGATGATATGGCCTGCTACGTGCTGGCTGATGGACTTGACTCGGATCAGGAGCTGCGAAGCGCCGAGATGGCAGTCAAGACGATGCTGGAGAACTTCATGGAGAAGCCCTCCATGTCAAGGCGGCGTATGGCTCGTGCTCTGCAGGAGGCTCAGGAATGGCTGCAATTCGAGAGCAGGAGAGTTCGATTGAAGACGAGTCTGCTGATGATTGTTACCAATTACAACAAAATGGTCTACGTCTCCTGCGGTCATGTGCGATTGTACCATTTTCGTGCAGGACGCTTGAATTTTCGCAGTAAGGATCATAGTCTGGCCCAGTCGATGGCTGATGATGGACGCATCCCGGAGGAAGCGACCAGCACGCATGAGGAGCGTGGCAATCTGCTGGAATATGTGGGTAAGCCGGGGCGGATTCACGGCACCTTCTCCAAGAAGTCACAGCTAGCTGACGGGGATGTGCTTCTGTTAGCTACACCAGGGATGTGGGAGGGCGTAGAACTGGCAGAAATGCTGGGAGCGCTTGAGCAATCAAAGGATGCGACAGAAATGACCGACACGCTGGAGGAGGTACTGCTGAGCAAACAGCAGCGGGTGGTCAACAACTATACAGCGGCAGCGATCTACGTTAATAAAATATTTCAGGAAAAGAAACGGGATGTGCGTAAGCTGATCAAACGAATTGCCATTGCGCTCGTCGTCCTCTTGCTCCTGGGTGGTGGTGCTACATATATGGCGATCAGACAGGCTGCGCAGAAAGCCCAGGCACTGGAGGATATGGTTGAGTCTGCTCTTCAGGGTGATGAATACGCTCGCAACGGCGATTATTTGAAGGCAGTCAAATCCTATAGTGAAGCCCGAAATGCGGCGATCAAGATTAATGACAAGGTACACAGAAATCTGTATGGCAAAGAGCAGAAGGTCTCGCAGACGCTGGTGGACGGAGATGAATATGCAGCAGATGGGGATTTCGAGAAGGCCAAGTCGAGCTATGAAAAAGCCTTGAAGGATTCGGCCCTGTATCCACCATTTCAAGGCGAGGACATTCAAAAGAAGATTGACCAGTTGGATGGCTTCGCCAAGGTAGCAGCGCTGCAGAAGGAAGCCGACCTGAAATTCCAGGGCGGCAGCTATCAGGAGGCACTTGAGCTATACCAGCAAGCGAATCTTGCAGCTACGGAGACGGAGTATACGGCGGCGCAGAAGGAGCTGCAGACGAAGCTCGCCGATACGGAGGGTAAGCTGAAGGCAATCAATCAGGAGGTCAAGGAGATCCAGGCGGGCAAGCTGGAGGCCAGGGCCGAGCGGCTGTTGAAGTCCGAGGACTATGCAGGAGCGGTGGATGCCTACGCGAAGGCGCAGGAAATCTATCAGGAGATTGGCAAGCTGGAAAGTGTGCTGGCGATGGAGCGCAGTATTGCCAAGGCCGAGGACAAGGCCAGTGCTGCAAGTCAGGCCATGTCTATGGATGCAGGAGCTGGACTCGATGTAGCGGCAAGTCCGGGAGCCGGGTCACAGGACTTGGGAGCACAGGCTGCATCTGCTGCCAGTAACGGACCTGCTCAAACGGGAACGGGTCAGACGTCCGGGGCCCAGAATGAGTCGGGCGATTCTGGAACCACGGGTACCGGGGAAACAGGTGGCAAGCAGGCAGCTTCGGACAATCAAGCTGCTGTGGATAATTAGTCATCTGCAGAGGCGAAGCGCCTGTACAATCTTTAATTACGAAAGGAGGCCTATCGGGTGAAGGAGCTGGTACAGGAGCGACTTGGCAAGATGGAGGATTTGGAGCAGCGTCGTCTGCTCAAGGATATGATGAGTGGCGTGTTCCTGCATCTCGTGGAGTATCAGGAGGAGATGATTCGCAAGCTGGAGGAGCGAGTCTTCGAGGAATTGGAGAATACGGAGGAGAAATTCGATGTCCATGTATCGCTTAGCTCCCGCGAAGACTACGATCCGATTCACGAATTCCTCTATCCGGTGCTTCCTGCAGATGCAGAGCCACGGCAGCTAGACATTAGCGGTGTGGCCTCCGTCGTGCGGGAAGGCGGCGAGCTACGTCTATTCAGTGTATTTCTGGAGTTGGAGACCGAACGGATTCAGGAGCTGCTGGACAGTAATGTGACGTTTGAAGGAACGCTGATCACGGATGAGGGGCGTTACCCCCTCGCCATCAAGCTGAAGCGCAATGTGGATTATGTGACAGAGATCGAGAACCTGTACCATATCTTCCTGCAAAACGGGATCCCCTGGAAGACCATTCATCACCCTTATGCCTACAAATTTGTGGATTGCATACTGATTGGCGGAGAAGGAGAGCCCTCTCCCCATGAGGAGATTCGGGAGATTCTCGTCTCGCTGGGAGACTACGAACCGTATAAACGGCTTGACCTCATTCCATTGTGGAATATTGAGCGCCTGGAGCTGAAGAATACGGGTTTTCCGGTTCCAGCCATGGATCGGGTGAACTTTGAGCACGTGCTGTCCTTGCGTAAGACGGGTACAGAGCATGGCTATCTGATTCATGCGGCGGCGGAGGACATCCGTTATGTGAAAAGATCAACAGAGGAGCTGACGATTGTCACACCTCTCGAAAAATCCGGCTTGTGGAAGGTATTGAAGGTCACTAAGCCAATGACTGCGCGCCTCAGCAGGTACACCTACCCGATGGTCTCGAACAAGCGGCAGGACAGCTTCATCGGACGCTATGCCAGCAAGCAGACCGTATCGGTGCGAGCGAAGGCCGAGATTGCACGCATCGTGAACTCGTTCGAGGCTGCCCAAGGCTTGAGTCTGACAGGGGTGCGCATTATTCCACCAGAGCGGATAGCTACAGGAAGATTCGTGTCAGAGTCCAGCAATAATAGCAGGGGCTACAGGTCTGTGAATACTTCAGCAGACCATGGAGGCTCCATAGGCGATAGTAAAGTCAGCCAAGGCATTCGGAGTGTTGACATGGGCAACGCCCAACATGAGGAAGGGCATCGCGGCTTGACACGTACCTACGCATTGAACCCATTCATGAGTGATAATGTGCGTTCCGAGCAAGGCAAGCAGGTGATGATGCTCAGCTTCCAGCGGAGCGAGGCAGCGCTCAGTGTGCCTTATTATCTACTGTCAGATCTGATGAGCTTCCTCGTATCTGAGGTTCAGATGCATTTTCCCGAATACAAGTGCGAAGGGGAATGGACGTGAATTACATCTGGGATGTGCTGCTCAAGGCAAGGAAGGAGCAGATGGACGACAGTCGGCTGCGTTTTGTGCCAGCGGTCAGCTTTTCTCCTTATATGGAGCTGAGTCTGGAGGATCTGAACGCGACCGTACCGGAGCAGGTTGTAGAGATTAATCCGTATTATCGATTCTACGCGATATTTCGTGATTTGTTCCCTGCTGACGATGCAGGCTATGCGGAGCTTCGGGAGACGCTGTTCGATGTCGTAGTGCATTTTTTGGCTGAGGCAGATCTGATGCAGGGTATGAATCGGCGTGAGTATCATATCCGGTTCGTGCGCCGTGATCTGTTGAACGGTATCTTCGGCGAGCGGATTCAGCAGCATTATGCGCAATTGGATGACCATGAGCAGGATGCAATAGCCGAAGGCTTGCTGCGACTGTACGAGACAGGCGAGGCTGTCCACTTACTGAAGCAGACCCTGCGCCGGATCTTTCCACGCTCCATCATCTATGCTCATTGCCACGACCGGGATGAGCTGCTGATCTATATCGGTCAGGAGGATAATACCTCAAATCGTACCAAGGTGGAGCTGCTGCTGGATTTATTTCTGCCTGCGCGATTTGACCTGCGCATCTATTGGAGCCATCATTTCGGCATTGTCGGTGAGGATGACACGATGAAGCAGGATGCGATTTCTTTGTACTGATTAGCTGGAGAGTAAGGCAAGCAGGAGAGAAAGGACTTGTGACATGATGAACGGACCATATACATATCGCCTCCACCATACAAAGGAACCTGAACAGGTCCGCCCTGCCGTCAAATATACAAGTGCGGAATTGGAGCAAATGACAAGCTTCCAGCTACGGAGCATTTGTGAGAAGGAGCGTCTGGTGGAGGGCCTTGCAAAACGTCTGTCTAGAGACGAGCTAATCCGAATGATTCTCAGATTCCGCAATGCGGAGGAGCGTCTCTATATCACTCGTCACCAACCCGGTGGGTTCGAGCGACTGGAGACGGTCCTGCGCAAATACGGCAACGCCAGTCAACAGCCTAGCGAGGGAATCAGAGTACCGGCGAAGATCACTTTATATGAAGGTGTCACACTGGGACGACTGGATCAGGTTCGGATCGAATCCGAGCTGCCTTGGCTTGGTGAATCCAATGTGCTGCTGACCAATGCGACAGGCGAGCTCTGCGGTATTCTTAATTTGGTAAAGGATCAGCAGCGCAACGGTGTGTACTATCTGGAACGGGATAGCGACGCGGAGCTGCGGCGTACAGCGAACCAGAACTATAGCCTCTGGTTCCTGCGCAGGCAGGATTCAGAGTATATGTACAGGGCCTATTACGATAACAGGCCACTACTGCCTCTGAATCTGCATGGTGTGCGCGTCCCTGTTGCAGAGCTATCCATTCGCGGCACTGAGGCGACGGATGCGATTCTCGCTATTGACTTCGGAACCAGTAATACGACGGCAGGTGCTTACCTGGATCATTCGTATGTATCCAATCCCTCTGCTGCCCGTGTCAAGCTAAATGCCATTAATTATGTAGTCTTTCCCGGACGTGGTGGGAAGGATGGTGCATGGATCGAGGTGCTGCCAACAGTGGTTAGGGTCGCCGATTGCTCGAATCCAGAGCACATTGTATATGAATTCGGCGAAGAAGCGTGGCGCTCCGGCGGAGTGTCAGGCAGCAAAGCAACCGTAATACGGGGCATCAAGCGCTGGGTGAATGATTACGAGAAGATCGAGGAACTGATGGATGCTGAAGGCAATACGGCAACGGCCCCCCGCAGTGAGATTCTGGCATCATTCGTCCGCTATGTGGTTGCCGCCGCTGAGCAGCAATTCAAATGCCGATTCAGGCATCTTCATTTCACGACACCCGTGAAGCTTAAGCCCCAATTCATCACGATGTTTACAGACATCCTGCCGGATTATCATATTGAAGCCGAGGATGCGTTGGATGAAGGGCTGGCGGTGCTATATAACACGCTTGCCGAGCAGATGGATAAGGGAACCTTTGCCGATGGTGCAGAATATCAGGCGCTTGTGCTGGATTGCGGGGGTGGAACGACGGATATGTCCTCCTGTCGCTTCCGTATCGAAGACGGCAGAATCGCCTACAAGCTTGATATTCACACGACCTATGAGAATGGGGATACGAATTTTGGCGGTAACAATCTGACCTATCGGATTATGCAGTTCATCAAGATTGTGATCGCAGGCTATTATGCGACAGAGACGAGGCTGCCGGATACGGATATTGATCAGCTCATCGGAATACCGTCGGGTGATCTGTATCGCCATGTGGACGAGTATGGTGTGGAGGCAGTGTATGCGAATCTGGAGGCACGCTACCAGGAGGCAGAAGCGATTGTGCCTACGGCCTTCAAGCATTACGAGCATGCGACGCGGGAAGAGTACCAACGTGTGCTTGGGAATTTCCACTTGCTATGGAGTGCGGCCGAAAATATGAAACGGGAGTTCTTCCTGCGGACCGGGGTGCTGCGTAGCCGCTTCGAATCAGAGCACATTGCGTCACGAGAGACTGATCTGAACATCTCGGTGATGGAGGGCTGGCTGATCTCGGTGCTGGAGAATGGACGCTTCCGGGATGAGTATGGCCTCCCAGATGTTGTGTTCAACATTCGGGAGATCCAGCAGCTGGTGAAGGCAGATATTTATAATGTCGTACGCAAGTTCCTGGACGACTTCTATATGACGGGACGGTTGCAGCATTACTCGATTATCAAGCTGACAGGTCAGTCCTGCCGGATTGATGTCTTTCGTGAAGCGCTGAAGGAGTTCGTGCCTGGACGCAGCATCGAATTCAGGCAGCGGGCCGAGGATTCCAGTCAGGTACCTGAGCTGAAGATGGCCTGCCTTCGCGGAGCTATTCGATATCTGAATGCGAAGAAGATGGGGATGATCGAGCCTCGCATTACGAATCATGTACCAGTCATTCCTTACACGGTGTCCGCTTGGGCTCATACTGGTCAGGAGAAGCAGCTTATTACGGGTCTTGAGGGCCATCGTGTCCGGGGCTCCATTTCCAGACCATCCCATGTCGGAGAGGTAGAGTTCTTCCTGACCTCCAGCGGTGGAGCGCTGCGACAGCGCCACGTGTACCGGGAACGTAAGCAGGAATATCGTCCTCTTCCTTATGAGGAGATCGCCCGTCAATACGGAGAGGATATTCCACAGGATGAGACGGATACGATCCGCAACGGGGAGACGAAGTATTTTGTATTCGCAGGCGGCAGCAGTTGGGGCTTCTACGTGATACCTGTGGCTCGCATTCAGGATCAGCTGCATCTTGGAGTGCAGCAGTTCTGTCCGTTTGAGAATGATCTGTCGGAGCTGGACTTTTTTGACGGTACGAAGTAGCAGCTGCCATCAACATATATAGGCCCAAGATGGAAAAGGAGCTAGCGGATAGATCATGTGGGTCTGTATTTAACGAATCAATATTAAGTGGATCAGCACTAAGTGGATCGGTGTAAGCGGAACAGAACATGTGAACTAAGAAGGAGGGATTATGTTGTTGGCATTACAACGCATCTTTTTACGCTCTTTTATGAGATATATGCATAAGAGCTTTCATCAGCCTGCCCCACGAGGGCAGAACGGGGAGCTGATTTTGCGTAGGAACTGGCTATGGCGCGCATTTTTGTTGATCGGCTTGATCGCATTTTTGTTCCTGGAGTTTGCAGGATTACCTTGGTTGACGGCAGAGATGACCAGCACTGAGGATCAACAAATCATGAAATATCTCAACTATTTGATCTATTACGGCCTTGCGTTGATATGTGTACAGCTGCTGCTCAATTTGACCAGCAAGACGATTATCAATGAATCCAGTGTGACCGTGCAGCGCCTGTTCCAGAGTAGAACGGTAATGTTCGAGGACATAACAGAAGTGGCGTATGCTCGGATGTTCGGCGGACAGCTAGTATTGAGTGAAGGTACTAGCAGCTTGAAAATCCCGATTGAAATGACAGGCATTATGGAGGCAGTGGACATGCTCCGTCGCAAGCTTCCTCAGGAGCAGACGCAGAAGCTTGGTGACATCGTGGATCAGAAAATGAAGATCTATGAGCAGGTATTGGCTGCATAAAGCGACATTGTTAAGCTAGGCCACTGGAAAGGAGGGAACAGCATGCTGGTGAATAAGTCGCCACGCTTTGAGAAGGGGCGAATTCTCAAGACCGAGATGCTGGAGAATCTGCGGGATTACCCGCGCCGCTTCCTCGACATTCGCTATGAGGAATATTCGGATGGCATCATCGCAGGTATGAAGGTATCTGTTGAGCACGATCATTTGATAATCGGTCGGGGGATTGTTAAGCATGATGGACATTTATATCTGCTGGAGCAGGCCTATGAGCTGCCATATGCTGCAGCGAATGGCTTGTCAATCCTCAAGATACGCTTTCACGCGCAGCAAGCACAGCATGATTTCGTGACTCGTGAGGCCGAGATTATACTGACGAAAGGTGCGGAGGAAGCAGACGGAGAGAGTGGCAGAAGTCAGAGCCGGGACCCGGTCAGGGAGCTGGAAAATGTGAATTTCCCGCGTAATCTAACGTCAGAGCCTGGTACCACATCAATTGCCAATGAGATAGAGCTAGGACGGTTCAAGCTAAAGGAAGGGGCCGCACTACGCTCGGATTACCAGGACTTCGCAGACATGGCGACTGAATTCAACACCTGGAGTGCAATCCGCGCTCCTTATGCTGCCTGGGAGCAGCCCACCTTACGACCGGAGATAACGAGTTGCTTCGCCACGGAACTGCTGCGTTGTCGATCGGCTGAAGCGCTGGATACCTCCTTCGCGCTGCTCTGCCTGAATAGTGAGCGGGTACAGCGAGAGGCATTGCTCCACTATCTCGGCAGTCGTGGCGGGGAATACCGGGATTATACGAACGGGGAGATGCATCGGCAGCTGGTATTGATTTTACAGGAGGTATCCCGAGGCGGGCGAGGTCAGGTGCGTTGGTCCGGGCAAAGTGGGGGCAATCGGATGATTGTGGATTAGTCTAGGGCCTTTACGCAAACGCCTCAGTCGACTACATGGGCTAGCAAACCTGTACAAATAGCGAAAGCGGAGAGCAAAAGAAGTCCTAGAGAAGCGAAGCGTTCGCCTTTAAGCCTGATTTCCAACCTTTACATCTCTTCCAATACGGAAATCGGACTTAACAGCGATCGTAAGGACTCTTTTGCTCGGAGCGGACCTAGCACACTCTAGTTCAAGCAGATGAAGTTAGAGGAGGAGACGACCGTGAAATTCAAGGATGAAGAGATTTTGGCCATGATGCAGGAGCTGGAGAAGCAGACAGAACCGAGAAGCATTGAGCAAGGGACCATACGAATCGGAAATGAGGAATACAAGTTCGCGGAACGGGCATTCTTCGACGAGGCCTTGTGGGTGCTGGTTCCCGACAGCTTTCAGCCGATGCCGCTATCCATGCAAAAGCTGAAATATCCATACGAGCAACGTCCCGAGATCGTTCTGACGAATCCGACGGGCACTGTCAATCTTACCTTCAATCGTGTGGATCAGCAGCTGCAAAATGAGTGGGTCGAGAAGCTGACGAGTGGAATGAAGAATATGCTGCGGAAAATGAGTCCGGCCAATGTCTTCTACGAGCAGAAAGTGGAGGATGTGCGTGGCAAAAAAATCGGTTATTTCGATTTCAAAAGCCCCGGTATGGACGAGGCACTTTATCAGTTAATGTTCTATCTGGAGCTATCCGGGGAGACGCTGATGGGCAGCTTCAATTGTTCATATCGTCAGCATAAGGATTGGCGAGAGATTGCTGTGCAGATCGTACGCTCCATACGGACATCGGATTCGGAAGAAGCCGGGGATGAGACCGAGGACGGAGCCGGGAACGGGAGAAATCGCGACAGCAAGGACATACATAAGGCCAACAACGTAACGAAGGATGGGATGGATAGCAGGAACAATAGCCAGGCAAAGGAGGGGAATTATGAGTAAAACGCAGACCATTTATACGAGCGCCGATCTGCTGGTACAGCCCTATGCGTTCGAGCATGTGCTGGATCTGGAGCTGAACAAGCAACCAGGGGAGCATGCGACCTTGCGCATTCGTGGCGTCATATCCGAGAAGAATCTGGATCAGTATGTGGAACGAGCAGATGAAGATGAACGGATCGAGGTGCGCCTGAAGGATGAAGATACCAACGTTCCTTTATTTCAGGGGATGGTTACGGACATTTCCGTGCGAGTGGTGAACGGGGTACGGGAACTGAGCATCGAAGCCGTCAGCGCCACCTTCCGTATGGACATCGAGAAGCGTCGTCGTTCATTTCAGAACACGGGGCAGTCGTATAGCCAACTCTTCACGCATATCACATCGGCCTACGACGGAGCCGAGGTCGTAGATACGGCTTCGGGCGGAGCGGCGGTCGGTGAACTGGTCGTGCAATATCTGGAGACAGACTGGGCATTTATCAAACGAGTAGCCTCTCGTCTGCATGCGCCTCTGCTTCCCATCTCCATGCAGCCAGGCCTGAAATATGTTATCGGGATTCCTGATCTCGGAGCGCCAGTTCAGCTAGACGAACACAATTACCGGATTCAGAAAAATCTGGAGCAATATAAAATACTGTCGAGCAACGGTGTGAACGGGTATCAGGAGAACAATGCCCTGAGCTATGAAGTGATGAGCCATGCTGTACTGGAGCTGGGGAGCGCGGTCGTATTTCGTCAGCGTCAGCTCTATGTGGCCGAGGTTCGCACTCATTTGGAGGGCCAACTGGTGGTCAGCCGTTATGTGCTGCGGGATGCAGAGGGGCTGAAGTGTCGCACAAGCTATGCCTTTGGGCTGTCCGGGGTATCCCTGTTCGGTAAGGTCAAGCAAGTGGCCAAGGATCAGGTGCAAATTAGCCTGGATATTGATCAGGGTTCCTCGGCAGCAGGAGCGATGTGGTTCCCTTATTCAACGGTCTATTCCTCCCCGGACGGAAGTGGCTGGTACGTCATGCCCGAGATTGGCGACCAGGTGCGGCTGTACTTCCCGGATGAGGTAGAGCAGCACGCCTTCGTGGCCAGCTCGGTGGACCTCTCTTCCTCCGATCCGGTCAAACGGGGCGATCCTTCCGTGAAGAGTATCAGTACAAAATACGGAAAACAACTCGTTTTCACGCCTGGTGCCGTGGAGGTCATTAGTAATGACAAGCTGCTGATGCGTCTGACGGACGAGGGCGGGATAGAGATTATTAGTGATAAGAAGATCGTTCTCAAGGCTGAGGAAGACATCGAGCTGACGAGTGGCACCAAGATCTACATGGAAGGGATGAGTGGCATCCAGTTCAAGCAGGGCGGCGCAGAGCTGAACATTATGGATGACGTGAAGTTGAGCGGAGGTAAGGTGTATATCGAATGAAGACGATGGATCGGGAGACAGTACTGGAGGCATTCCTGCAGGAGCATGTGCTGGAGCGCTGGGTGGATGACATACCCCAAATTGAAGAGAACTTTTTTGCACAGCAAGAGGAGATTGAGGCATCATTGCTGGCTGCTGTGGCAGCGGTCTGTGAGCAAGCCACTGCTTTGCAGCAGGAAGGGCGTAAGGGGAGAATTCGCTATCTCTATATTTCTTGGCTGCGCACCCGTCTAATGGGCGGAGAAGGAGTATATCGTCTGGATGCCTATGATGGGCACTGGCTGCTGGATCGAGTAGAGTGTTCGACCTCGTGGTCCGCAGACTTTGTGTTCCAGCCACTGCTGCACCGAATGGAGCGCTGGGAGCAGACGATCAAGGGCTATGCCCGCCGGATGACTGTCATGGACCTGGAGCAGATCGGTCAGATTGAGGCGGTGAAATATCACCATCTAGCCGTGTCCTTCCTGCAGAGCATGGCTCCGCTTCTGGTTCACAGTGAGGCTTTGCAGAAGTTGGACAAGGAGCCAGGCTTCACGATCTTTGCGGGTGAATACCGGGATGAAAGCGAGCCGCTATGCCGCTGGGTGCTGGAAGACGAGCTTGATCCAGAAGGAACGGAGCAAGGTGAGAAGCAATCAGTGAAGACAGTGGACGGCAAGAGGAGCATCAGTCAAGCGGAGAGGGCAGATGCTGACAAGGAGGAGCGAGGCACATGGATTATTTCCTCCTGAAGCAGGACCCACGCTATACCGATGTTCCAGTACTGGAGAACATCACGGACAAGGTAGATCTGTGGAATCTGTCGCAGCTTGAGCCTGCTCACTTGGGATCAAGACCGCTCATGCTGAAGATGAAGTCAGGCAAGAACAGTACTTTTCTTGATCTGCTGGAAAGTGCCTTGCCGCTGATGTCTGAGCGTCTGATGCGCATGCTGCAGGCCTATGGTCGAGACACCGTGTTCAAGCCTGTTGCGCTGATCGATATGGAGCAGCAAGTGATGAAGAATTACGTCGTGCCTTTCCTGCCCTACGTGGATGCTCTGCACTCATCCAGTGAGTGGAACATGGACCAAACGGTACTGCGGCAAATTGTGTTGCAAGAGGAAGCGGTTCGAGACTATCCTATCTTTCGCATCCAGGAAGGACGCCAGCAGCGACTTATCGTGCGTCTGGATGTGGCGGAGAGTATGCTGCGGCGGGATTTTACCGGGCTTACTCTTACGCCCTTACAAGTGGAGTCACTTGAGGCATAGCAGGATGTATGCGGTGAGGATACTGGCTTAAGGCGTGCATAGGAAGCAAAAGACGGATTGGGGACTGCTTTTGCTGAACGTAGATGGCGCTAGTACTTGACCAGACCAAATGTGAGTATAGAGCCGCTGCAAGCGGGGAGCCCTGTCGACTGCTGTTAAGCTTGCTGTTCTTTGAACAGATAACAAGGGATGAACAGCAAGCTTAAAGGCAGGCACTTCGTTTCTCTAGGTCTTCCCCGCTCTCCGCTACGACTACCCTCTTGAGAGCATTAGACATCAAATCAAATTCGATCAAAGAACTATTAATCGGGATATTCATGATGACAGCATGTGAACGCTCTAGCTAAAGCTGGCCGAGAGGTCTTAGAAAGGAGCATGAATCGGATGGGGGAAAGCCAATATTACATTGTTCGCGGAGCCTGTATGGCGTGTGAGTATGGAAGTCACAAGCGTAAGCTGAACCTGCCTGTAAGTCACGGGGCCTTTGTGAAGGATCGACCCATGATGAATGAGGATGACTATGGTCCCGACAATATCTCCTACTTCGGGATCTGTCAGAACCCGGACAATCCAAGCACGGAGACGATCTATCTCGTGTCGGAAGATGGACAGCAAATATCCGGCAAGCCGTGCAAGCCGATCTTTCCGGAGAAATGGAATAAGACGAAGGAAACAACGCGAGTAGAGGGGAAGCCGGCGCTGACCAGTGAATCCTACCAGCAGTGCATGTATATGGGCTACGTCGGATTCATGACGACTGGACAAGAAGATGAGTAGGGGAACGGAGGTGGAGCACCATGATAGGATATGAGCACATCCGGGTACAGTCGCCGTATCCCTTACAGCATCTAGAGCAATTACATATCCAGTGGAAGACCGGGGAGCATGGGCGCATACGCCTAACAGGGACAAGCCCGGACAGCGAGCAAGTATCCGCAGTACTGCAGGCGGCTGCCGACGATACGTTGTATGTCTATGCACAGCAGGGAGAACAGGAGCTGAGCTTGTTCAAAGGCCTAGTGCAACGGGTTGAGGTCACGCACAGTCAGGGAATCTATACGCTGACCATCGAGGGCGTGAGTGCTTCGTATGCGCTGGATGTCGAGAAGCGCAAGCGGACTTTTCCAGAGGAGCAGCAGACGTATAGCGCGCTGATTGGGAAAGTGCTGCAGGCCTATCCGGGTAGTGATATGATCTATCACACTGGAGGCGGCGAGGCAGTCGGGGAGCCGATTCTGCAATATGAGGAGACGGATTGGGAGCTGCTGCAGCGTCTGGCGAGCCGCTTACAGGCGGTCGTCGTCTGTGATATATTGGAAGCAGCAAGTCCCAAGCTGCACTTCGGTATGCCAGAGGGAACGTCTCGCGAGCTGCCGCAGGACGTGTCCTACACGGCTCGCAAGAATCTCAAAGCCTATCACCTGGCAGGTGGCCTGTCCTCCGGGCTGCATGATACGGATTTCTTTGAATACGAGATCACCACCTCGCAGCGGTATGCGCTGGGAGAGCAGGTTAAGTTCCGGCAGCAGCCGTTTGTCATTCGTGAGCTGCGGGCTGAGCTGGAGCAGGGCGAGCTGCATTTCCATTACGTGCTGGCCCGACCAGATGGAATCCGCCGGGAGACGCTGAGGAATCCGCTCTTGCGGGGCATCTCGCTGGAGGGCGAGGTGCTGGCTGTTCGCGGTGAAGAGGTCCAGCTGCGCCTGGAGATTGATAAGGATGATGGCTTGGCGGAGCCGCATTGGTATCCGTTCGCTCCGCCGACGGGGAGTGCGATGTACTGTCTGCCACAGGTCGGAACGAAGGCAAGTCTGTACTACCCGGATGCAACGGGCTCCGGTGCGCTGATTGTGGGGACGGTACGCAAGAATGGCGGTGAATCTGCCAAGACAAGCGACACCAATACGAGATACTTCGGGACCGAGCATGGTAGTGAGCTGAAGCTGGCGCCGAGCCATGTGAACCTGCAAAAGGACCCCGAGGGCGCAATGCTCGTCAGTCTGAACGACGAGACGGGAATTGAGATTACCAGTCCCGGCAAGCTAACGATGACCGCAGAGCTGGAGCTGGAACTCTATACGCCGCAGCAGATCATTCTGGGCAGTGAAAGCCAGATCTTGGCCTACCGCGGCGAGAGCGAAGCAGGGCTGGTGGTGGAGAGCGAGTACCACCTGCTAGGCGAGAAGGTGTGGGCTGACGGCAGCGACCGAACAACCTATCCGCCGTTCGACGACGAGCCGGAGCTTGGCGAAGAGCCTGAACCGGACCCGCCATTCAACTGGGGTAAGCTGGTGAAGAATGTATTGGTCGGTCTAGCAGTCGTCGTGGCTGTCGCAGCTGTAGCGGCTCTGACTGTTGCTACACTGGGAGCAGGCCCGATTCTGATCGGAGCCGTAGCCAGTGGTGCGTTGATTGGGGGCGCGATGGGTGTTGGGATGATGGCCGTATCGGATATAGCCCGGGGCGAGGTTAGCGACATGAGTGACTATGCGTTGACCGGGCTAAAGGACAGCTTCATCGGGGCCGTGAGTGGTGCGATCTTCGGACCCGGAGCCGCCGTCGGAACGGCATTTGCTCGCAAGATGGGTGCTGCTGGGGCGGAAGGCGCCTTCACGAGCATTATGGACCAACTGCTGAGTGGGGAGAAGATTAACTGGAAGACTGTAGCGATGGATGCCGGGATTGGCATGCTGACTTTGGGTGCGCTGGACAATAAGTATGCCAAGCAGCTAGGTGGCTTTATTGGGAAGATTGGCAATAAGATCAGCCCAGCTTCCATTAAGTCCGGGATCTCGAAAGGTATGGATAAAGCGGCAGCAGGGTACCAAAAGGCGCTGGAGAAGCTCAGCGAGGCAGGCAGTGTGCTTGGGAAGAAGATGAAGGATCTTGGTCAGAATGTCGCTGATAAAGCGAAGGATTTGAACCAGAAGGCGAAGAAACTTGCGGATTCGATTGAGCAACAGAATAAACTTGCCAATGAAAAGTTAAGACAGCAGGTGCAGAATGCAGCAGAGAATATTTTTGGCCCCAAGAACAACTATGCTTTTGCGGGTAATACTACTTCACCTAATATTAGCAATAACATTCCGAACGTACCAAATACCACTATTAAAAATTCCTCTGTTCCAGCTAAGACAGGCAGTAGAATCATAACTGAAGAGGAATTTGCAGACTTGGCGATCTTACTAAAAGGACAAAATTTATCTCGTGTAATGGTAAAAGAACTAAAAGAAGGTATGAAAAATGGACTATACTCTATAGAAAAAATTACGAAAGGGAATGCGAAATACAAAATTGACGTTTTGGACTCAAATGGAAAGCCTTCAACAACAGTTTTGCTGGATGATTCAGGTAAAACCGTTAGTATGAGTTGGACAGTGGGCAGTTCTGGTAAGCGTGGATCAGGATATAGGCGCGCAAAAGTTGGTAAAGGTAATGAAAGAGGTCATATAAAGTCCATAAATGAAGGTTCGCTTGATAATGCAGTTGAAGATAGCCCGCTGAATATTATCCCACAGACACCACAAGTTAACGATCCTAAAGTGAAGACTTTTGAATATTATAGGGTTGAAAACTGCCAAGGTGAAAAAGTTATAACAGATATGCTTGATGACCCACCTGGTTATGTAAGAGTATCGATTCCTAGTAAAAATATTGATGTGGTCTATAATCCTCTGTCACAAAATACAACAAAGTGGCCGAAGGATTGGTATACAAAAAGCGGACCTTTTAATTAGTGTAAAGGGTGTGGTACGTGTGTATCTGATGAAACAAGACGACAAATATGGTTTTATAGATAGACTAGGTAACTATGTTATTGAACCAATGTACAGAGATGCAAATGAATTTAGTGATGAACTAGCATGGGTCAGCACCTTCAAAGGTAAAAAAGGATATATAAATAAAGATAACAAAATGGTTATAGAAGTTAATGCTGATTATTATGGTAACTTTAAATTTGGTTTGGCCCAAATCACCATTAATGGGATTGATTATTGTATTGATAAAAATGGAGAAGTTATTACTTCTAAGCTATTTAAAAAAATTCATGGGATTAATGAGAACCAAACGATCATTGTTGAAGTAGATCGGAAAATGGGATTGATTAATTATAGCAATGAATACATTCTGCATCCTGAATGGGATTATATCGGTGAATTCTCAGAAAGTTTCGCTGTTGTCAGTAAAGATGGAAAAGATGGTTACATCAGTGAGAATGGTAACGTAGCAATTGATCCCATCTTTTTTTCAGGGGAAGGTTTTTCAGAAGGCTTTGCCATAGCTACATTAGATGGGAAACATTATGGATTTATCGATTCAACTGGTGCATTTGTTATTGAACCTAAATACTATCAGTTGAAAGAATTTAGTGAGGGATTCGCAGGGTTTAGATTAAAGAGTGGTGGAAAATGGGGGTACCTAAATTCTTTAGGTGAGGTAGTGATCAAGCCCAAATTTCAAAGTGTTGAACCATTTTATGGTGGTTTAGCAGATGTAGTGAATAAAGACAGAACAGGTTTTATTAATCAAAAGGGGAAGTACGTTATTAAAAATGTGTTTTTGACGGCTAAGTCCTTTCGCGATGGCCTGGCATATGTGAATTACAATGGGGAATGGGGTTATCTGGATAAGGAAGGTCAATGGATATTTAAGCCGAGGGGATTTGATCTTTGGTAACAGGAGGTGCAGAGTGCAATGTTTAATAGAGTAGAAGCTATAGAAACTATTCTTGAGAGATCACCTTATTTTGAGTACTTATGTAAATATGTCGCTACGATTGGATTCATATTTCAAAAAGGTTGCGAATTAGTCATTCTAGCGGGTAAAAATGACGCTCCATTAGCGAATATATTAGGCCTTTCTTCATCTAATGTTGGAATAGTTGATATTGAGTCATTAAATTCATTTGAAGAGGTTACCCCTGAATTATGTGTTAAGGTCAATGAAGAAGAAATAACTAAACTTGCTGAACAGGCAATACCTCTGTCTAAGCTGAGCATTTCTACTTCTGAAGGACAAGTCCTGCCTCCGCAAGTAGAGAATATAATTAAAAGAATACTTATGCCGCCAACAGACGCTGCTTTTCCTTTGGCTGATCGAATTGAGTTAATTTATGGTAGTTTGTTTGGGTTTATTGAACCGAAATTGGTTTGGAGAAGCGAGCAAAGTGATTTGTTGGTCTTAAAGTATGAAGCTGCTTTTGAAGGGTTGGACGTGTATATTACGTCAGGATTTACGAATCCTGAGCTTTCTGGGAGCCAACTTGAATTGGAAAATGGTTCAACATCTGGTTATGGTTATGAACTATTGGTGATGGCAGAAAGTACAGATACAACACTTATTCGAGAACTAATAAGTTGGACGAAGTTTGTTGAAGAAACAAAAATTCATATTTTTCAGGGCCAATATTTAGAATATCAAGAGGGAAAGATTCCAGGGACAGATCTGGGGGGATTCATTGTTGTACCTCCAATAGATCTGCCGGAAATAATTCCTGTATTGTCCGGGTATGGGATGTTAAATTTACTTATTGGTGTGACTCTAAAAGAATTAGAGATTGCGAAAAAAGAAGACGATATTTATATCGTGGCAGATAAGTTGTTTGAAGCGGGTTACGTTAATTACAGTCCTTTAAATAGAGATTCTGTACTGTAGGATTTTAAGTACTTTAAGTCAAGTCGGCATTTTAATAATGTCGACTTTTTTCATTCCATAGACCCTAGTGAGCCATGGATAGTAAAAGACAAAGCTGGAAAAGCCGTTCGTCATTCGTGAGCTGCGGGCTGAGCTGGAGCAGGGTGAGCTGCATTTCCATTACGTGCTGGCCCGGCCAGACGGGATTCGACGGGAAACGCTGCGCAAACCGCTCTTGCGGGGTATCTCGCTGGAGGGTGAGGTGCTGGCTGTCCGCGGAGAAGAGGTCCAGCTGCGCCTGGAGATTGATAAGGATGACGGCTTGGCTGAGCCGCATTGGTATCCATTCGCCCCGCCGACGGGAAGTGCGATGTACTGTCTGCCGCAGGTTGGAACGAAGGCAAGTCTTGCAAAGGAGTATGAAAGAAAAATCGATAATTCTAAATATTTCTCTCATGATAAAGGCGATTTTGGGGAAGAAGTGACAAAAATTGTAGCTAAAGATAGTGGATTAGGTAAAGACGTTTCTGATCTGTTTCAAACGGGGAGAAACGGTATAGATGCCGCATTCCTATCGAAAGGGCCGCCGCCAAAGTTAACGATTATTGAGTCCAAAGCATCAGATTCTGCAAGTTTTAGTTACTCGGATAAACAGAAAAAAGGCGGAGATAAGTATTTCGAAGGAATGATTAACAGCCAGGATTCTAGGTATGATGGTTTTGGGGACAAATTAGAGGAATTAATGGAGGAGAATCCAGGTCTAAAATTAGAATTCATTAGAGTTGAAACAGATATTAAGATAACAGATGTAGGATTCGGCGTTGATGATTTGAAGGTAAAAGATTGGAGTAAGGAAATAGATTAATTCCTAAGGAGGTTATGATGATAAATCCCAAAAAATTTGAAATGGCATTTAAAAGATACAGAAATAACTTTGTGGAAGGGATTAGACTTGAAGATGTTAAAGAAAAATATAATATAAGTAGAAGCAAGATTGAGAAAATTGTTGATCAAAATGACACAGAAAAAGACCACATACTATTAATAAATCTAAATAAAATTTTCTCGTATTATTTATCACTATGGAAAAATGATGTATTGATTATGAATAAAAGCAATACAGAAGAATTAAAGCAGATGCAGAAGGTCGTATTTTATCAATGCATGGTGCAGAAGCTCTATACGATTAGGTATCCTGAGATGATATTGGGATACTCGTTTAGAGAAGTCGTGATTACACTGGTTCATTTTACAATGTACGGTTGGGAGAAAGAAGAAGATATATTATATGATTTTATGTCTCATCATTTCGGTGGATATTTAATAGATGCCAATGAAGAAAACAGGCATATATGGTTTTTGTTAGAGCTGTACTTGCAGTATAAAAATAAAACAATCATGGGAACAAATAAAAAATTGTATTTAACGGTTAGAAAGAAGCTAAAAGAAGCGGATCTACGATTCGGCTCAATCCCAGAAGACCTGAACATCTATGATGAAGTATTGGAACGTTGGTCGACTGATAATCTAGAGGAAATAGAAAAATTAATTTTGGAAATGTCCCAGTTTCATTCTGTTTTGGCTTCTGAAATTGGACAGCTAGGCGAATTTGGTGATTTTAGATACGGATTTTATCCTTTTGAAATCTTCTTCCTAGTGTATGTTAGGAGAAAACAAGGATTACCAGTACCTAATAAGTTCGACAATTTACTAATGAATACTCCAGAAGCTAAAATGGTATTTGGAGATCGAGAGCCTTATCCTAAATGGGACCCAGCGCTTCAACTGATCGACCAATTTTATCGTAAAAACTACCCTGAATATATTCCTAACAAGCATGGGGAGTTGTTTCAATAAAAGGGAGGGCCAGTATGGCAGATCAAGGGATTGCGCAGCTCATTTTCTCTGATGACAAGGATTTGGAATCATTTCTTAAGGAGCAAGGCAGTTACGATTTACATGAGGACTTATTAAAGTATGGATTGAAGACGAAAAAATTTTTGTACGTTGATTATAAAGGTGAGCATTACCAGGAAATTGTAAATTTTATTCTGGATTATGAATTTTCCCATCAAATTGAATTAGCAACACAAGAAGAACTCGAGAAATTAGAAGTGTTTAATTATGAGTATTTGCCTGAAAAGATTATGGAAGTAAATAAAATATTATTACCAAAGGGGTATGGACTATTTTCATATCCCAATTCAGGCGACTATTTTGTACTTTTCGTTGCAAAATTAGAAGATATTAAAAAACTACTGCAAGAAGAATTGTTGTTCGATGATAGAATCCCTTTCCAAGAAAGATGTATTAAGTATTACAAATAGTGTTTATAGAGATATAAACAACGAATTATAATCCAAAAAAGCTTATCCCAGTTCTAGAGAGAATAGGGTTAAGCTTTTTTGGTACTCAGAAATCAAATGTCTACGATTATGTTGACTCTTACCGAAAGCGGAGAACCTACATTTTTAGTAGGGAGCGAAAGAACCGCTGCAAGCGGGCAGCCGCATTGGTATCCGTTCGCTCCGCCGACGGGGAGCGCGATGTACTGTCTGCCACAGGTCGGAACGAAGGCAAGTCTGTACTACCCGGATGCAACGGGCTCCGGTGCGCTGATTGTGGGGACGGTACGCAAGAATGGCGGTGAATCTGCCAAGACAAGCGACACCAATACGAGATACTTCGGGACCGAGCATGGTAGTGAGCTGAAGCTGGCGCCGAGCCATGTGAACCTGCAAAAGGACCCCGAGGGAGCGATGCTCGTCAGTCTGAACGACGAGACGGGGATTGAGATTACCAGTCCCGGCAAGCTGACGATGACCGCGGAGCTGGAGCTGGAGCTCTATACCCCGCAGCAGATCATTCTGGGCAGTGAAAGCCAGATCTTGGCCTACCGCGGCGAGAGCGAAGCAGGGCTGGTGGTGGAGAGCGAGTACCATCTGCTAGGCGAGAAGGTGTGGGCTGACGGCAGCGACCGGACAACCTATCCGCCGTTCGACGACGAGCCGGAGCTTGGCGAAGAGCCTGAACCGGACCCGCCATTCAACTGGGGTAAGCTGGTGAAGAATGTATTGGTCGGCCTAGCAGTCGTCGTGGCTGTCGCAGCTGTAGCGGCTCTGACTGTTGCGACACTGGGAGCAGGCCCGATTCTGATCGGAGCGGTAGCCAGTGGTGCGTTGATTGGGGGCTCGATGGGTGTCGGGATGATGGCCGTATCGGATATAGCCCGGGGCGAGGTTAGCGACATGAGTGACTATGCGTTGACCGGGCTAAAGGACAGCTTCATCGGAGCGGTAAGTGGTGCGATCTTCGGACCGGGAGCCGCCGTCGGAACGGCATTTGCTCGTAAGATGGGCGCTGCTGGGGCGGAAGGTGCCTTCACGAGTATTATGGATCAGGTGCTCCGTGGGGAGAAGATTAATTGGAGTACTGTAGCCAAGGATGCGGGCATCGGGATGCTGACCTTGGGCGTGCTGGACAGCAAGGTAGGTCAAAAGTTCACTGGCTTTGTGGGCAAAGTCGGTAATAAAGTGACTCCAGATTGGGTGAAAAAGGGAGTTACGAAGGCAAACGAGGGCTTTGAGAAGGTAGTGGACAAGCTCAGTGATGCTGGTAGTAAGATGGGCCAGAAGCTCAAAGGTTATCTTAAAGTACCTAGTAATCGTAAAAAAAGTCGTTTAGAAGAGTTGAGGGCTAAATATGGTAAGTTAAGCTCTAAAGAACTACATCAACGTATTAATTTAAGAGGTGCTGTTGGTGATGAATATAAGCGTCTAAAATCTATAGGAGTAACAAATGATGAAATGGGACCATGTTTAGCTGGTGTGCTTGATAAAAAGACTGGGAAGATTTATTTTGCTAGAAACACTATGGATGGAAGTATCCCTAATGAACTTGCAAAAGTGATTAAAAAGAGACTAGTAAAAATGCCTAAAAATATACTAAATGGATATAAAAAATCTAAAGGTGCTGGGTCTCATGCCGAAATTCTCGCACTAAACGAGGCCTTATTATCTAGAGAAGGTTCAAAACTTTCAGATTTTATGATATATGTGGTGAAGTCTAACGGTTCTCAAAAGCTACGAGGGACTCCTGTTCCAAGGTGTCCGCATTGTGAATACTTGACACAAGGAACCAATTTTATTCCGGAGGTTTTGAAATATGGAAAAAATCGTAGATGAAGAGATGCTGGATTATGATGATGATTTAAGAATTTATGATGACGAACTATTCACAGGTATTGGATATTCAAATCACCCTAATGGAGTTATAAAAAGGAAAACTAATTATAAAAATGGGCTTCCACATGGTATTCGAAAAGAATGGTATTCTGATGGGGAAATTCAATCAGAATATGAATTAAAGAGAGGACGGATACATGGTTGTAGAACTTGTTGGCATTCAAATGGCTCAATAAAATCTATTGCTCATTTCGAATGGGGGATTGAACTGGACTATACTGAATGGGACCAGAATGGTAAGTTAATTGAAAAACGAGAACTTGACCCTAAATCCCCTGATTCAAATTATGATGTTTTGTTGAAATTCAGAGAGTATTATTCTAAGCAAGAGAATCTATGAAATTAAAACTTGAAATATGTAGTTCTGAATTGGTTCTGTTCGTCTGCATATTATTCGTTAAATGAAGCATTACTAGCACAAAAATGCCTTGCCCACTGATTATATGGATTATGTAATCATATAGTAAGAACAGTATACAATATCAAGGGCGGAATTCCGCCCTTGTTTTTTTAAATAGCATTTTCGCATAACAATATCATATTGTAAGTGAATTGTGCATCTCACCTAGATAGCGCTACAATGTTTCTTAACCAGTTGATCTGCCTGACGCGTCGTTTCTGGTAAGCGATATTTGGGTGCAAGGTCCAGTATCCATTGGCAGGCAGTATCCAAGGATATACGATGGCCGACGGATATAAAAACAGGATTAACCTTATCCTGCGTCCTTAATACATTCCCGATGACCTCATCATCGTCAATTAATGGAGCAGTGCTTCCGCGCCATATGTCCGGTTCTGAATATTCACCCCATAACCTGGTTTTTCCACAGCCAATCGTTGGCACATCAAATAGTACACCTAGGTGAGAAGCAAGTCCGCACCTTCTGGGATGGGCAACACCCTGTCCATCGCACACAATCAGTTGTGGCGTGTGTTGTATTTTTTCAAATGCCTTGATGATTGGAGGCAGTTCTCGGAAAGAAAATAATCCTGGAATATACGGGAATTGGGCGGTATCTTCAATAACAGATGTCTCTATGCATTCTAGAGAATCCTTTTCTAGGATGACAACGGCAGCTACTAATTGATCACTTGATTTGTGATAGGCAACATCAACGCCAGCTATGTAATAAATTCCAGACAATTGATCTGTTTGAATGACTTTCTTTGCGAGCTCCTGTTGGATCTCAATGGATTGGGCTTCATTAACATCCCATGGATGAATAAATTTTGGTTCCAGCGTACTCACCTCATTAGTCTTCAACTACGTTTAAGTGTGAATTGATTGTCTCTATTGTAGCAGATATCGGGTACTTAAAAACTTTTTGTACTAGTTCAACTAGCTAATCGACGATAGTGTGAAGGTTCGCTCCGAGCAAAAGAGTTCTAAAATATCCTCTGAAGATAATTAATATGTTCTCCAATTAAAAAATTAAATAAATCCATACGTTATTATTTAAATATTTTTTTTAGTATGAGATGAGGAATGATGGTATGAAGTTGATAAGTTACGACTCAATAAAAAATTCTATTGTTTTAGATTTTGAGGAATACATTGGAGAGGAGGGCTTAAATGTAGCGCAAGTTTCAGCGAAAACTTTGGAAGAAGATTGGAGGATAGTAAATGATAGTTTATTTACTAAAACTTTATATTTTGTTTCAATCGCAATTGAGAGCGCAAAATACAATGAAATCGCTGATTTTATTTGTTCTAATTTAGATAGTTATCTTGAAAATTCAAAATTTGAGGATACTATTGATGAAAACGAAGTAAAACAATTGTTAGAAGATGTTCAATATTGTAAGAAATTACTCACGAGTAGTGAATTGAAGATTATAGAGACGACGTATACAACAAAAGCGAGAGTTGAATACATTTTAGGCTTAAAGTCAGATTGATTTGAGAAACTACACATGAAAAGCTTATTTCAGCTCAAATAAGAGTTAGGAATAAGCTTTTTTCATTAAATGCAAAATACTGTAGATTAGTGATAGGGTGCTGGAGAGCGAGTTCCACCTGCTAGGCGAGAAGGCGTGGGCTGACGGCAGCGATCGGACAACCTATCGGCCGTTCGACGATGAGCCGGAACTTGGCGAAGAGCCTGAACCGGGCCCGCCGTCGGATCGGCATTTGATTGCAAGGAGGGCATGGTTGGAGCATAAGGCGCGTTCAATAGTATTATGGATCAAGTGCTACGCGGGGAGAAGATTAACTGGAAAACCGTAGTGAAGGATACTTATATTGATTAAGTATAATTAATCCACAATGCGAGCTACTGATATGCTCCCATCATTGTAGACAGTAGAAAAAAACAAAACTTCTACTATGATGGGGGTTTTTGTAATGTCCAAGAAAAGTCCGATTTCGTACGAATTAAAGATTCAGGCTGTGCGGCGTTGTTTACGATATGAATCAAACCCAAACCATGAGGCGAAGCAACTGGGAATCTCTCCAGATACGGTGACCGATTGGGTCAGAAAATATCAAGCAGATGGAGAAGAAGGATTAAGAAAATCCAAAGGATGGAAGGTTTACTCCAAACAGCTAAAACGATCAGCTATCCAGGATGTACTTTCTGGCGAATACTCCGTACGAGCAGTGGTGAAAAAGTATCACATTTCGAGTAGAAGTGTGTTACAGCGTTGGGTTTCCAAGTATACTGGAGAGATACCAAGGAAACCAACTCGTAGAGGAGAAGGACAACCCTACATGAACAAAGGACGGAAAACGACTTACGAAGAACGGATTGAAATTGCACAATACACCATCGCTCACGATCTCGATTATCAGAAAGCCATCGACAAATACGGTGTCTCTTACCAGCAGGTATACGCATGGGTTCGTAAATATAAGGCAAGTGGCCAGGAGGCTTTACAGTACCTCCGGGGCCGGAAGAAGCTGCCAGAGGAGCTAAATGAGCAGGAACGCTTAAAGCTTCGGATTAAGGAACTCGAAGCGCGTAATGAGTACTTGGAAATGGAGAATGCACTCTCAAAAAAGCTGGCAGAGATCCGGCGAAGAAACACGCACTAACCTTTATTCGGCATGTAGACGCCTACCAAGCCATTAAGGAATTACATGCCGACAAAGGATATGCGATCAGCAAGCTCTGTGAGCTGGCAGGAATCGCTCGATCTGCCTATTACAAGTGGCTAACATGGACGCCATCCACCAGGGAACTCGAAAATCTTGCACTGGCTAAGGAAATCAAACAGCATTATGTCAAACGAAAGAGAATTCTCGGCTACCGCCAGATGCGTACGCAATTGAACCGTAAGCTGAAAAGAAGCTACAACCGTAAACGATATTACCGCATCATGCGTGCATTTGGATTAAGGTCAGTCATTCGCAAAAAGCGACCAAACTACGTGAAAGCTCCAGAACTTCATCTCGCAGAGAATGTCATGAACCGGGACTTCCAAGCGGATGCTCCAAATCAAAAGTGGTGCACCGATGTAACTGAGCTGAGGTACGGGAATGGTCGCAAGGCCTACCTGAGTGCCATGATCGACGGATATGACAACTCTATTGTTTCGTGGGTATTAAGCCCTTCCAACAACAATGAGCTTGTCGTGAATACGGTAAAGAAAGCTTACGAAAGAAACCCGGGAGTCATGCCGCTGTTGCACAGTGACCGAGGCTTTCAGTATACCTCGCTTACATACAAGCAGATTCAAAAGAAATATAAGTTTACCCAAAGCATGTCTCGTGTAAGTCGGTGTCTGGATAACCAACCCATTGAACGATTCTGGGGTACCTTTAAAGCAGAACGCTTTTACCTAGAGAAGTACGATACCTATGATGATCTCCTGCGCAGTGTGAGAACTTATATCCGTTATTACAATAATGATCGGTACACAGAACGACTAAATGGCTTGTCCCCAAACGAATATCGACGAGCAGCTTAACGAAGAATAATCCCCCTTCACCGAGGGGGACTACATACAGATGTTTTTGTTTTTTAGACTGTCTACTTGACAGGGAGCATATCATACCACCGTTTTGTGGTTTCTTTTTTATTAGCAGATACATACAAGAAGTCCATTCAGGCTATTCAAGCTGATTCATCCCTTGTTTTCACAATCCTTCGCATCATAATTCCTCTCCATGCTACAACATCCAACAAAAAAATATTACGCGTACATAACCGTGGGAATCATTAATCCCTCCTTTTTTAGTTCTTTAGAACTATGATGATAACCGAGAACCTCCCAAATAATAGTTTTTTTGAACTGATTGCGAACATTCTTCCTTTCTGAAATGTGAAATACTTTGTATTTTTCTACTCCCCACATAGTACAAGCCATATCAGCTACTTTGTTAAGAAAATATGAAGTTATGGCAAGGAAGCTTCATGACTTCACACAAACATTTTTAAAAGTCGAATTGTAAAATGAAGCTAGGCACCTGCTTAATATTGCACTAAGGGCCTAGTTCAAGAGAAGGGTAGTCATAGCTATGGAGTAGGTATGAGCTACTAGAAGGAGTGGTAGAATTCTGTCTTATCATGGCAATTCAATTGCCAACGATATGAGCATGAACACTACCTTTGACGAACAATCAACAATATAGTAATTCGGAGGAAAAAGGAGAGGTTATGTGTGCAGGGACCTATAGCCATTTTTAGCGATAACAACAGGGCTATTGATTATCCCAACGTAGTTTATTTCTATGAATATGTTAAATGCGAGAGCCCAGATGAAGCTTCGGCGTATGAGAAGGCATCCTGCTGTCTGATCGACTACAGAGAGCCCGAGGAAGCTGTGCGGGTCTCGAATGAGATTCGCAGTAGATTTCCAGAAATGCCACTGTTAATCGTAACGGATGTAACAGTTACGTTCAGTGACCAGCACATGGTTCAGATTACCGGATTCGGTCGTTTGCGCTTGTTATTCTGGCAACCTAACGACAACGAGAAGATGCTGTCCGAGATCCAAAGCCTGCTCTACCCGGAGTATTCAGGAAAGGGACAGCACATTGCCTTCATTCTGTCGGTGTATAACGAGGAGCAACGTTTTGTGCATGTTAAGACCTTTGCCGAGCGATTGCAGGCTTTTATCCGCAGTCAGATTGTGGAAGGCTCTATTTATCTCATTGATGATGGCAGCCACGATGAGACCAATACGTTGATCCGAGCGCTAAAATCATCTACGGACTTGTCCGTCAACCGGATCAACCCGAACTTCAGTCCACTGCTTCAGACCCGGGAATTGGATCGCAATACGCGCAAGGCAGGTACTTATCTGGAAGGAATGCGCTCGATCGGTGCGGATTACTACGTCTTCGTGGATGCAGATGATTCCTTCTTTATTGAGGACATCGCCAGAATCATCAACGTGGTTAGACAGGGCTACTACGATGTTGTGATTGGAACCAAGGATATGACAGCCGAGAATCGCTCCTTATTGCGCTCCGTGGTCAGCTTTGGCAAACGTACGATCTCCCGACCGTTTCTGCCAGCAGGCGTGATTGATTCCCAGACAGGACTCAAAGTCATGAGCTCCGTGGCTGTAAAGCGGATGTTCCCGTATCTGAAAGAGCATCTAGGGCTCGCACTGGATCTGCAAATGATGTATATTGCCAAGCGCCTGCAGCTGCGTGTATTGCAATTACCTGTGAAGTGTATTGACCGGGACGGATCGCACATCGACGTGCTGAAGGATTCGCTTCGTTTCCTGCGCTCGATGATTGATATCTGGCGTCTCGATCGGCGGGTGAGATGACCACGTTACACAAGCGATTGCGTCCATTAATGTTTCCTATTTTCAATGTATTGCTGAACGGCTTCAATTTCTTCTTCCACATTGCTGCGAGCTGGTACCTTACCGGACAAGCTTATGGCCAGGCGAATGCACTGTTAGCGCTGTTTGCGCTGCTGTCTGTTCTGGGATTATCGCTACAACTGATGATCGCCAAGCTGGTATCCAAAGGAGGCCCGGACGAGTCGCCGCGTCATCTGCCGCTAGGGACACTGTTACTAAAGGCTCCTTTGCTGCTCACGGTGCTGTCCATGGCTCTGCTAGTGCTGATTCATCCAGTGCTGCGTTCGGTATTAGGCGTCGAGTCCCTTCCGATGTTCATGCTGTATAACTTGGTGGGGCTTCATATTCTGGTCAGCTCCTGTCGGGGAAGCCTGCAGGGCAGGGAACGTATGCTGTCTCTTAATGTGAATTACTATATTGAGGTATTCGGCAAGCTAAGCCTGTTTTTTGTGCTGGTTGCATTGGGGCTGAAGCTGGAAGCGCTGCTGCTAGCGAGCTGTGGGGGGATGCTATTGTCACTGCTTCACGGATGGTTCGTCTCGTCTAGAGGGGTATCCTTCAGCGGTAACAACGGGGGCCGTATCTCTGCCGGGCTGTGGAGAGCGCTAGGTCAGGATTTCACGGATAGCCTCATGACCAATCTGTTTATCTTGTTTTGTATTTCCATCGACATGCTGTACGTGCAGCATTTCTTTCCTGAGCAGGCCAGCAATTATGCGATAGCGCTCAAGTATAGCCAATTGGTGTATTACGTCTCGTACAGTCTGATCGCAGCATTTATTCCGAAGCTTGGCGCGCAGGGGCATGACCGTCAAGCTGTTGCCAAGCTATTAGCCATTTATGCAGGTTTAATGGTTGCAGCAGCTATTTGTGTATTTGTAGGCACAACCTATGTCTTCCCGTGGTCCATACCGTTATTATTCGGACCTTCGTATCAAGCAGCGGAGGTATTTATTCCATGGGGTGGGTGGGTGTATTGGCTGTTCTCCATCGTATTGTTCTTCGTCCACATGCATGTATTGCTGGGTAGACGCAAATTTATGATTGGCTTAGTAGCAGGAGTTGCCGTGCTACTGAGTGCTTTTCATATGGTTCACAGAGAGCCTTTGGATTTCTTGCTGTCGCAATTGGTGGTCTATGGCGCCATGGCCCTCTACTTCGTGGTGGATGCCTATTTCTATTTATCCAAAATCAAGATCAGGGGGGCGCTTCATGAGTACAATACGTGAGCAGGACGACACCACCGTCGTTCTATTATTATCCTGGCGTGATATTCGTTCACCTAAAAGCGGGGGAGCGGAAATATTCACGCATGAAATGCTCAAACGTTCACGGCAAGCTCGTGTTCGCTTTATCCATTTTTCGCCCCAATACGAGGGGGTGCCTGAGGAAGAAACCATCGACGGCGTAACCTATATTCGCAAAGGAAATATAGCGAGCGTCATTGTTCATGCCATGCGCTATTATCGTCGTCATCGCACAGCGATTGATTATGTCGTGAATCAGGCGAATACTCACCAATTCTTTACCCGATTCTGGGTGGAGTCCTCCAAGCGTATCTTCTTTATCCATCAGCTAACGAGAGAAATCTGGTTCGAGAATGCCAAATTCCCGTTAAATGTGGTTGGTTATCTCTTGGAGCCCTTGATGCTTAAGCTGGCCCGGAAGGATCGCACACTTACAGTCTCTCCCTCTACGCGGTATGACCTGCTGAAGCTGGGGTTCCACCCGGATCAGGTACACCTGTTGCCGGAGGGGATTGAATTTGAACACTGGAGACGTGACCAATTTCTGACCAAGGAGCCGAATCCCACCTTTATGTATGCTGGACGATTTGTGAAGTATAAAGGAATTGACCTGGCCGTTGAAGCCTTTGGCAGACTTAAGAAGAACTATCCGAATGCTGTACTCTGGATTGTCGGCAAAACTAACAAAGCCTATGTAGAGGAACAGTTAGTACCGATTATGAAGCAATATGGATTGACTTATGGAGTGCCGGATGAGCAGGGGCAGCCGCAGGCCGACGTTACCTTCTTCGGATTCGTGTCTGCCGAGCTTAAGCTGGAGCTGATGAGTCGTGCCCATGCGCTGGTATTTCCATCCTTGCGTGAGGGCTGGGGGCTGACCATTACCGAGGCGGCAGCTGTCGGAACTCCAAGCATTGTGAGCAATTCGCCTGGGCTGGTAGATGCTACGGATTTCGGAAAGAGCGGATATCTATGCTTCCATGGTGATGTGCGCGGACTATCTGAGCAAATGGAACGAGCGGCGAAGGGTGGAGAGGAATATTTGGCCATTCGTGAGCGGGCGTACCAGTATGCTTTGAAATTTCATTTTGATCATACGGCAGTCGCATTGGACAAGCTGCTGGAACAATGGATAGAGGAGGCGGAACAGAGTGGACAAAGCGGTCATTCTCTTCTCCACGTACAACAATGAACGGAACATAGAACCATGCCTGCGAAGCTGTATGGGGCAAAATTACAAGGATCTGCACATCGTGATTGCCGATGACGGCTCAGAAGATCGAACGGTGGAGGTCATTCACACGCTGGCTGCGGGGAGCTCAGTGCCTGTTACGGTATTAGAGCTTCCTCATGGAGAGCGCGGAGTCGCACGAGTGAGGGCGGTCGAGGAGGCTCGGCAATTGGGTGCTGACTATATTCTTGTACTCGATTCGGATATGATTTTAGCGGAGAATTTGATCCAGCAGGGCGTGGAGTATTTTGACGATCACCAGGATACCGGAGCACTGGTCATTCCTGAGGAGGCATACACCGAGGCAGACAACTTCTTCTCGAAGGTAAAGGTATTTGAGCGCAATGTAATTAATAATGCAGGAGAGACCTTGGGAAAACGCTCCATAGAGGCGGCACGCTTCTGGCGGATGAGCTCCTATGAATCGACAGGAGGGTTCAATGCGGAGCAGATTGCTTTCGAGGAGATCCAGCCGACACTGCGTTATCTGGAGGCCGGTGGAGTCATCCGCCGTGCAGTATTTACACGAATCTATCATGACGAGAAGCAGGTATATCTGAAGGATGTATTACGCAAAAAGGCCTATTATTTCTCGGTGATGGATCGGACGATGTCATCGGAGGAGGGCGGATGGCGAAAGGCACTGGAACGCTGGTACTTCTTCCGTCCAGTGCTGTATACGTGGGGGAATGTTAAGCGTTATGTTCGTCATCCATTATTGACAGCAGGCATGCTGTGGATGTACGTCTGCCTGACTGTAATAGGGGGTGCCGCCGTATTAAGAGGCGGCAGCCGTAGCTCAAGCGATCTCGCTAAGGCGGATAAGGCGTAGGGAAAGATGTCCTACATTCAGAGTATCTACGGTGTAAAGGTCTGGATCGGACGATTCCAGTTCGTCATGTGGTATGAAGAGTGAATGAGAGCTTAGCTGTAGCCCCTCACGGTCAGGATCACGAAGTGAGCTGCCTACAGGATACAGATCTGCGAGTGCTGCGTGCGCAGCCATTACGGTATGCCGATCATTCAGCAGCACATAAGGCCGATAAGGTGCATTAAGAATGCTGTCCAGAAATACCGATAAATTGGAAGCGAGGTTCTGATCCGCATACATGTTGCTGCGATTAAGGCGAGCCTGACTCAGCGCTTCATCCAGTATCTTCTTGAGAGTATCGTCATCCAGCTCTAGCGGCTTGGTCAAAAAACGGAACACGCCAACTTGATTAATCGCTGCCAAAATGGACTGCGTATGTAAGTGACCTGACAAAATAATCCGTACGATATGTGGATAATCTTCCTTAATCATACGAAGAAATTTAAGCCCGTCCAGACCTGGCATAAGCAGATCGGATACTACTACGTCTATCGGTTGTTCCTTCAGCACCTGTAGTGCTTCCTTAGGTGTATTCGCGGTATGCATGATGAATGCTTCTTGCATCAACGTCCGTTCGAGAAGGGACAGAACCATGGGGCTGTCGTCCACGAACAGAATGTTTTGGGGTGTCATAAGAATTACGCAACTCCAATCACAAAGCAAGGAATGAGGTACTACATGTATAATATCAGCGTTTTGGCATTTTTGAAAGACGCCAATACAGAACGGGCGCTCCGTCAGTTCTGTGAACGATTCGATTCTGCGGAGCAGAAGCTGTGGGAGAAGGGCATGCTCCTGCTGCACCAATACCACGCTGCCCGACATGCGAGTATGACACTGACCGTCTCCAGCACCCTTCAGCATATGGATGATCGCCATGAGATCTACATCATTGATCTGCGTGAGTTCAGCGAAGAGGAGCTGGATCGAACTTATATTGGGAAAACCTGTGAACTGATCTTACTGACGGATGGGGAGACAGAGACGGCTGCACGCTTTGCCGCGCTCCAGCGCAGAACTCCCCGGCTGCTATGCGCGCGACTGCCACTCGTCAGCTACGAATTGGAATGCTTGATTCAAGCGGTTCTGATCCGACTCGAACAAAATGGAGAGGACAAGGGAGCATGAAGCAATGGATTTTATTAAAGCCGGGCTGGCAGAAGGCGATTACGTATCTGATCGTACTGTGTGTAACGGTCATCCTGGCTGTTGTGCTCCAATGGCTGGTCATGCGGCAATTCAGCAATCACTTGACGGACATACAAAGCGAGCGACTTCAGTATGAAGTACAAGAGCTGTCCGCCAATATAACCGAGCGATATGCCGCTTGGGAGAGTGAATTGAAGGAGCTGTCGGCAAGTCTGGGTGTAGATGTGCTGAACCAGGGAGATCGTCAATATTCCGAGGGATGGAAACGTGAGACAGGGATCTTCTACGTGCTGGACGAGCAGTATCGTGTCATTGTTGGACAGAACAATCCCGAGATGACAGGTGCGGTGCGGCAGATTCAGTGGCTGCAGAACGGCTGTGCAGTAAGTCCTTTTGTAACGGAGGATCATCAGCCTGTTCAGTACATGGTCTGCAGAATTCCTGGAGCCGAGACGGGTGGCTTCATGGTGCGCACGATTGATGCCGACATGCTTAGTGGAATTATTAGAGGCAAGCCAGTCCATCAGCATGAGGTCTTATTTTACAATAATCAATTTAAGGTTGTGGCCTCTCGGGCTGAATCCGAGATCAACCGCACGGATATTACGGACGTCACCCGAAGACTTCTGGAGGGCAATACAGGCGTCATTGAGGTAGACCAGAAGAGCTACGGCATAGGCTTCAGCCGTATTGGGGAAGAGGCGCTGTACATTTCGGTGGAGGATATCAGCCAGGAGATTCCTGAACGGATCGCTTCCTTCCGCACACAGCTATGGATGGTGCTAGCCGTACTGCTTCTGTTGCTCTGGGCCCTGCTTGTCCAGTTCCGTAACCGAACGGTGAAGGATGCCATCGTAAATAATCAGGTTCGCGATCAGCGGCGTGATGAGGATGTTAGGCAGCAGCAGGACACGTATTATTTGCCGTTAATGCAAAATATCGAGCAGCGGCTGCAGGTGCTTCAGGAGCAGACGGCTCAGCTGACGGGTGGAGATGACTTGAAGCTCCTAGGCTTCTATCATGATCTGGCCAATCGCTTCGAAGCCTCCTCCAGTCAAGGAAAGGGAGCCACCCATGAGGAGGTTGAGTATTTCCGGGAGATCAATGATACCTTCATTCAGGGGCGACTCCGACAGGAATCCAACTTGGGTGAGCTACTCACGGAGGTTCGCACCCTGCGCGAAGACCTGCAGGAGAAGATGAATGATCATAGCGGAATTAGCTTCACAGACCTGAATGAGGTGCTGACCGAGTCGCTGAAATGGGCGAAACGAACGTTGAACATGGAGGATATCCAGGTGGTCCTGCGCCAGGAGCCTGTTCCATCCATTGCGGCCCAAGCACCGCTGTTGTATAAGACGACTCAGGGACTGCTGGAAAATGCAGTGCAAGCGATGGAGAAAAAAATCGAGCAGACAGAGGGTCAGGACAAAAGTCGAGCAGGTCTGCGAGCGAGGCGTAAAGCACAGATGCTCAAGGTCAGCTCGCGGCTGGAGGAGGGAGAAATCATGATTATCATCGAGGATACGGGCGGTGGTATTAATGATAAGATGCGCTGGAACTATTTCCAGCCGGATTATTCCCAAAATCCACAAGAGCAAGCATTCAGTCTATATAACATGGATGCATATCTGAAGACGATCGGCGCACGTCTGAAGCTGCGCAATACAGATCAAGGCTTGCAGGCAGTTATCCGCTTGCGACGTTAAGTACGGAAGCTCAAAGCCGACAGAATCGTGTGAATTTCAAGAGAGGGGGCAGAGGCATGAGAAAATGGATATTTCGTTTCCGCTATGATCTGGCGGCTATGGTGTTGATGCTAATCGCCATAGTTGCTTATCTTGCCCCCATCTATGAGCCAGGACAAATTGTGTTCAGTGATATTGCCTTTGGAGCCACCTCTCATCGCTATCTGGAGGAAATCATGGGGGTATGGAACGAGCGTTGGTCCACCTCCACCTTGTTCAATGCCCCCCGTATCCTGTATATTTTGCCGTTCTATGGGCTGTCCTTGTTATTTGATGAGAGCGGGCCGATACTACTGAAATCCTTCATCACGGGCTTACTTTTTACATCAGCATTTTCGATGTATGCCTTTGCCAAGCGTCTCGTGAGCGTATACTACTCACCCAGCTTCACGAAGACCCGCATATTTGCTATTATGATCGGCGCATTGTTTTATGCGCTGAATCCCTGGGTTATTTTCCGCATCCAGCACATTTATCTGCTCTGTGGGTATAGCTTGTTTCCGTTAATGCTGCGCTTCTTTTTTAGTGCGTTTGATCCTAAATTTCAAATTCAGCTCATTGCTAACTATAATCCACACAAGCTGTACCAACGAAACTGGATTGATCTGTTTCTGCTGGCTGCGGTATTCACGGTCAGTGCAGCTGCCATTCACTATTTCTTCTTCGGGATGATCTATCTGGGCTTGTTCGTGATGCTGTTGTTGATCAAGTTGACCTGGACGTACCGTAAAGCCGGACGAGCTTACATACAGGCGCTATACGGCAATTTTATACGCAAGGGCCTCATTTTTGGTGTGTTCTTTGGCCTGCTTAGCTTCTATTGGTTGTCCCTCTACGTGGGCAGCATCCTTATGAATGCCCAGGCTTCCCAGCACAATATCAATGTGGTAGATACGTTGTCCTTATTCAGCCGGAACAGCGGTCTATCGAATGTAGCTTACTTATTAAGCTATTGGTGGCCGATGTTCTCCTTCTCCTTACTGCCTGCCGTATTTTATATTGGCGGAGGATTTTTGTTACTGCTAATCGGCTACGCTATGATGACCAGATCGCATAAGAATCCGATCATATTGATCTTCTCACTGCTTACGATCTTGTTCATGATTGCAGCGACCGGAACGACGTTCCCGTCGATTGCGAAGTGGTTTGTTATTCTGGTCACCAAGACACCCGTGATCGGCTCAGTATTCCGTGATCCTAACAAATTCATTGGACTGCTGGCGTTGAACTTTGGGGTATTGCTGACCTTTGGTGTGATTCAGTTCATGGAGTGGTTCGGCTCATCACCTTTGCAGCGTACCTATAAGAGGCTGGCAGTGGTCATTGTCGTGGTATGTCTCGGTGTGTATGTGGCTCCCTTACGTACTCAGTTCATTGAGGGCTACTACAAACCGGTTCAAGTTCCACAGGAATACAGCCAGATGGCTGACAAGCTGACAGACCCGGAGCGCTTTGACAGCAAGGCATTGTATTTCCCGATTGCCGACAATATGATCCAGAGCTACAACGGAGTAGCCACGCCAAGCTGGAATAAAGGGAAGACGGCTAACGAAAAAGCAACTGGAGATTTTCAGGTGTATTCTTCTCCCAAAAACACAATTTTCCATCATGAAGGGAACGACCCCGGAATCACCTATTATCTGAATTTCCTGCAATATGTTATGGATCATGGTCTAAGCTCCCGCCTCGGCAACCTGTTTTCAGCCTTTGGGATCAACCAGCTAGTCTATCATGACGAATATGTGGGGCAGGAGAAGCGACAGGATTTTCACCTGTCTCAGCTACAGGCTCAGAGCGGATTGAAGAATACCTACAGCAATGATATTTTCTCTATATTTAATCTGGACCAGGCACCTCCATATATGAACATTCTACGGAGTAAAATTGTGACCCCGTACGGGTTCAGTCGACTGGAGAGCTATAGTCATCTGCCAGGCTTTGATTTCAGTCGCTTCGGTGTCTTGTTCAGTGCATTAAAGCCAGAACTGAACACCATCCAGACGGTAGGCAAGGACGATTATGTGGAAGCCATGTCCTTTAATGATCTCCTACTATCCCAGCTTCCTGCGGAATATTACCTGCGTCCTTTTGATGCGATCGAGGATGGCAATGCTTTTTTGAAATGGTCCAAGACCTTTACCTCGACAGGGGAGTGGCTGTGGTACTTATCGTCGCAGAACATCAAGAGCTTTCCATTTGATATGGAGTTGGATGCGGGAGTTGCCGTCACCTTTGCTACCCAGAAGCTGGATGTGGCCCCTTATCAGATGAACAGTATTGAAGGAAAGACCGTTCTGGATTTTGACTCCATGCTGCGAACGGAGACTTTCTTCAAGCCTGATAATCCACAGTTGTTCAGTGTACAAGCTAATCCTCGTGAGGAATTAAATGATGTACCGACGCTACAGGGTGAGATCATGAAGGGGGACCCGAGCAATATATGGCAGGTAGCCAGATCGGGCTTGCTGGAGGCCGAAGAGAATAATCCGTATCAGTTCAACATTACGGTCTCTGGTCGCGGGACGAACAAGATGCACGTGAAGATGAGGTTTTATGATAAGGACATGCGTGAGCTGGGGGTTAGCTATGTGGTTGCACCCTCGGAGGGATATGATTTTGATAGTGTCAAATTTTATGGAGAGTACGTATCGCCGCCCGGCAGCTATTGGATGCGTATGGATCTACTGACACTCCAACGTCCACAGCAAAAAAACTATTGGTGGATTCATGATATCCAGCTGCGAGATTTGGGGCAATACAGCAAGCCTAACTCGTTCACCATGCACAAGAAGCTGGATCAGCAGCAGAGCTCAAGAGTGTATGCCAGAGTGCTGATGAACAGAGCCGGCGGGAAGCTGCAGGTTACACTACCGGATGGCGTGGTTGATATTGCTACTCATGATGAAGGCTTGAACCAATTCCAATGGGTAGACCTGGGAGAGCATACCTTCCCCGAGGGGGATTCTTCGATTACGGTGTATAATCTGCAAGGCTTTAATGCCGTTAACCAATTTGCGATTGTACCTGTGAACCAGCTGGATATTCTGTCGTTTCCAGTAGAGCAGGCACTGAAGCGTGGCAAGCTCTTCTTCACTCTGGAGGCCGAGAATGATTTTGAGCTGCAGGGGAATGTACAGACACAGCGAGCGCTACCACGGCTCAGTATGGGACGAGGAATCAGCTTCCAGAAGGGAGCCTTGAGCAGGGACGTGGAGGTCGTCAAATCAGGAACATACTCCGCAGCCATCTTGGCCGATTTGCCTTCAGGCTACCAAGGCACGCTGACGATGGAATGGATGAATAAGGAGACAGGTGAGCTTCTGACCCGAAAGATTCGCACAGATGAGTCGTATAGACGCTTGCCGGCTACCTCTGCATCAGAGCTGCAGGTGATGGAGACCGTGCCCTATCAGGATGGCTTCTCGAAGCAGATCATAGAGGTGCCCGGTGTCTTGAGTAATTATGGGCGAATTGAATTCAAGGATCTATTTTTCTCTAAGGGGCAGTACCGATTGTCTCTAAAGCTGGATAGTCAGGTTCCGGCCTTGAGCAGCTTTGCAGATATTCACCGCATGGCGGGGCAGGAAGTGAAGTTGATGCCGGTGGGAGATACAGAGGAAGCTGTAGCAACGAATATAGGCTGTGTACCGGATTTTGGCCCAGGTCAGACGGATCTGTCTTTGACGGATAAGGAGTTGTCTATCCGCTATGCAGCAAGCTATTCCTGTGACTGGAACATTTATGCATCTCACAAAATGGAGGTAAAACCTCTTCAAGAGTATTCCGTTCAATTAGATGCGCGGTCAGAGCAAATTGGCAGTCGGCATATGAAGATCATTTTCCTGAATCAGGAATCTCAGATTCTCCAGACCTCATACATCGACGAGGTAGAGGAGCGGGATAAGGAGCAATGGAATCATTATGATCAAATTGTGACGGCCCCTAAGGGAGCCACTTATATGCAATTTCAAATTTTGGCCAATGCAGACAAGAAGCAATCCGGATTATTTCAAATGAAGAACTATTCTATCATTCCTTATCAAGCGATGATTACCGTAGATCAATTCACCCTGTTTGAGGGGAGCGATCTGGATACCTTTCTTGTAGCTCCTAATGCTACCGAGAGCATTCAGACCAGTCGATGGAGTGCCATGGAGTATGGCTTCACCCTCTACAATCCGACGCATCAGGAGGTACTGATCCGTGCCACCCAGTCCCCCAACCCCCTGTGGGAGTTCAGGTTGGAGGGGGAGCAGCAGCGAGCCCGTCTGTCTGTAAATGGAGTGACAAGCGGTTTCCTGACGAACGGTAGCGGTAAAGGTGAGGTGGTCATCATTCTGGCCTCCGCCTACCGATTTGGCTGGATCCTGTTCTTCATCGGGCTACTGGGTGGAGTAGCATGTGTGCTTCCTTATCGTTACTGGAGAAAGCGCAAGCGATGATGGTCTGGACCTAGAGCTCATATTTGTAGCCTCTACCCCAGACCGTACGAATGTGCTGCGGATTTTTGGGGTCACACTCGATCTTTTTGCGAAGGCTGGAAATGTGCACATCAATGGTGCGATCCAGATAGGCTCTTTCTCCCCCTTTGATGCGGTCCATGAGCTCGCTGCGAGTATACACCTTGCCCGGATTGCTGGACATCTCTTTTATAATGTCAAATTCGATCTGAGTCACTCCGATTTCCTGGTCATCGACGATCAGACTATGGCGGTAATCGTTCACCCAGACTCTTAGCTTTTTGTGCTTGGGGATTACCGTCTGCGCTTCATTCAGACTGCTGCCAGATCGGCGTAGCAAGGCTCTGATCCGGGCATGTAGCTCTATCAGACTGAAGGGCTTGCATAGATAGTCATCGGCTCCGTCATCCAAAGCCTTGATCCTGATGTTCAATAGATTGTTACTAGAGATGATAAGTATAGGAACCATGGAGCATTGGCGAATCTCGCTAATCAACGAGGACTCGGCCTGTCCAGAGAACATCAGATCGGTCACGATGATATCCGGCTTAAAACGCATCAGGGCAGGAAGAGCTAGCTTGTAGTCAAAAATCAGATCGGTATGATACCCTTCCTCCTGAAGATGGAGGGCGATCATATCTGCCAAATTTTTTTGATCTTCTATGATGAGTATTCTAGTAGGCATGACTAACATCTCCTGTGTGCACAAGTTGAAATACGTTGCACAACCATGTCACTGTTGCGCTGCTTCATACTTATGTATTCGGCAAAAATGTTAAATATAAATAGCTTCGCATAAGTAAAAATGATCCAATTATGGGAAAGGTGGTTTCGTCTTTGCGAATGATCTTGTTATCTGGAGGCTCGGGCAAGCGGCTGTGGCCTTTATCCAATGTGAACCGTCCGAAGCAGTTTCTATCTATATTACGTCATCAAGAACGACCGGAAAGCATGCTCCAAAGAATATGGCGCCAACTGGAAGAAGCGGGTTTGGCTGCCTCAGCTTATTTCTCAACCAGTGGGACCCAGGCTGAGCTCATTCGAGGGCAAATTGGTGGAGAGGTAGTCGTCATAGAGGAGCCTGCTCAACGTGATACCTTTCCAGCAATAACGCTTGCTGCGACCTATCTGCATGATGTAGCTGGTGCCTCGCGGGACGAGATCGTATGTGTCATGCCAGTGGATGGCTATGCGGGCGATGATTTTTTTGAGCATCTGCGCAGGCTTCCTTCCGTGCTGGAGCAATCCGGGAGCGATCTTGCATTAATGGGTGCTGTTCCGACCGAGCCGTCGGATAAATATGGATATATTATGCCCGTGGCGAATGCTGACCCTAATCAAGCCTTCTATCATGTTAGCTCGTTTGTTGAAAAGCCAGATCTCATCCGCTCTGAGGCTTTAATTCGTGATGGGGCGCTATGGAATTGTGGTGTATTTTCGTTCCGGCTCGGCTTTTTGCTGGACACACTGCAGCAGAAGGAATTGCCTACGGATTACGCTACTCTTTCGACAATTTATGCAGATATTCCAAAAACTAGCTTTGATATTGCGGTTGTGGAGCAGACACGTCAGATCTCGGTGCTTCCATTTACAGGAGAGTGGCGTGATTTGGGGACCTGGGATTCGATGGTACGGGAGATGAGCTCTGAGCTTAGCGGACCTGGATTTATTTCAGAGGCTTCATTTGATTCACATATTATTAATGAATTGGACATTCCAGTAAGCATCTGGAACGTTCCTGGGATTATTGTCGTGGCGGGACCGGATGGCGTATTGGTGACAGATCGACAATCTTCTACAGGCATTAAGGATATGGTGGCGGAGATTGAAATCGGCCCTCGATTTGAAGAACGCTTCTGGGGTAAACAAACGGTATTATCTCATCAGCAGGCGGCAGATGGGTTACAGACGCTGACCAAACGTGTTGTTATAGCAGAGGGTAGAGGGATCAGCTATCATGATCACCAATTCCGAAAGGAGATCTGGACCATCGTCTCAGGAACAGGCAGCGTCTGTATAAATGATGTGACACAACGCGTCAGTCCTGGTGAGCTGATCGTTGTAGAGCCTGGGGTAAAGCATTCCATTATGGCGATCGAGGGGGACTTGGAATTCATTGAGTCACAGATCGGACATATCGTGTCGGAGACAGATATTTGCAGATATGAATTTACACATCAGGATTAAGCTCGCTACCGGATATAGGTCTTATGAACTTGTATAAAGTATTGGGAGTAGAAAAAAGTGAGAATAGAGAACTATTTTTATTAGGGCCATGGTTCTCCTAAAATTTAACTGTAAGTATAAATATTCAATAGATATAATGCATTGTATAAAGCTTGTTCATCGAAAGGTGTACATCAATGTGAAGGAAAAGGAGAAGGTACGATGCTGAAGAAATGGCCATTACTGATTATGATGGGTGTAGTCATGCTAGTGTCTGCAGCATGGAGCAGTGGTGTTGCTCATGCAGGATACTACTACGAATACACTTGGGATCAGTATAAGGGGACAGAGGTCAAGACATTCAAGCTGACACCGTTGCCTGGAAGAGAAGGTTCCATGGATCGGGAGAAGCTAATCACTGCAATTAGCAATATGCCGAATGTGTATGGGGGCTTCAATGGCTACAGAACAGACAGCACGACTGGTACAGCTATCAAAAGTGTAACGGATGGAGTATACACTTATTCGATTACGGATTCGGTATATCAGACCGAACCACAAATCGTAAATTACGCAAATCCGAGCGCTACGGATCATACCAAATGGAATGGAACAGATCATATTCAGATTTTCATGAACGGGTCTGTAGCCGCTTCGCTCGCAGAGCTATTTTATGAGGGAACCTCGACGGATGGACGTTATCATTTTAATGCGAATGAAGTCTATCTAATTCACCTGTGGTCCAGCAACGTAGACTCGCTCAGTAGCTTGACTGCTGAAGCGCTCGTGCAGGAAGGCCCTGTTGCATTTATCAATCGAGAGTTTGTCGGTCAAATTAAAGGCAGAGATCCCGCAGCATTTCCGTATAATGGAGTGTTGGATGGATACTTGTACGTCTACAAAGGCTCTGAGATAAAAAAAGACTAATAAAATTGAGCGTACTGCAATACGAAGAGAAATAACATTTGTATCCTGCTAATATACAGGGATGCAGGTGTTATTTTCTTCTTTTTCGTACTCTTTATTCAATTCTGGTTTGAATATTCCGATAATTCAAGTATATACAGTTTGGTGTTTGGAGTGAAAGATCCGTTTTTCACAAAATGAGAACCATGAATATGGAGACGCGTCAAAGCGATTAGAATGAACTCGTAAGGAGGTGTGAAATTTTTTCATAATGAGCAACAAAAAAAAGTTGAAAGATTTGAAGCCTTTCATAGCTGTGTTATTGGCAATCTGCTTGCTCTGTATACATAGTGTAGTAGTTTTTGCAGACAGAGCCTTTAACGATATTGAGCATTCCTATGCAGCCGATGCAATTGAGACAATGGCAGCGCAAGGGTATGTTACTGGCTATGAAGATGGGAGCTTTCGACCTTTATATTTTATTTCGCGTCAGGAATTTGCAAGTATATTTGCTAAAATGCTGAAGCGAACATCGAATAACTACAACGAAACTTCTTTTCGTGATGTATCCCTTTGGGCTCAGCCTTATGTACAGGCTTTGCAGGAGGAGCGTATAACGAAAGGGATTAGTGAAGAATTATTTGGTGCCAGGCAAAATTTGACTCGTCAGGATATGGTCGTTTGGTATGCCAGGTATTTTGGTGTCTCTGAAGATAGCCAAATGACAGTTAATCCGAGCTTTGTGGATCAATCTGATATTTCAGATTATGCACGAACTAGCGTATGGCTGATGGAGCGATTGGAATTAATAGAGGGAGATACGAATCAATACTTCCATCCGAAGCAATTCGTGACCCGGCAGGATGCCACATTGGTCGCTTATCGAATCTGGCTAGGTGGGAATAAGGTGAAGGAACGGGCCCAGCGCTTACTCGCAGGAGATGAAGCTGGAACGTTCGATCAGCCTAGCAATCCACAGGAGCCGAACAACGACGGGGCTACCAGTGTCAAGCCCCTGAATCCGGACACTGGAAAGACCAAGGATCGCGATTCCAAGCCAGTTACTCCAGGTCCACCGGTAACACCACCGGGTCCAGATCCAGGTCCACCGGTAACACCACCGGGCCCAGATCCAGGTCCGCCGGTAACACCACCGGGTCCAGATCCAGGTCCGCCGGTAACACCACCGGGTCCAGATCCAGGTCCACCGGTAACACCACCGGGTCCAGATCCAGGTCCGCCGATAACACCACCGGATAACGATGATGATTTTGTCGCGGATAGGATCGTGATTAAGGCTCCTGAACTGATCAACGATACCAATACGTATTCATCGTATCAGTTATCTTTTGAGCTGTACAATAATGGGCAATTGGTAACCATACCTCCTGGCAGCGTCACCAGTGTAACTTACACATTCAGTGATACGCTAGGGGTGTTTGATAGTGAGGGAAGGATAGGACAGCCTAATCATATCCCATCGGCAGGTAGCTCCATTCCTGTAGAACTAGAGCTTACCATTGCAAAACCTTATCGGGTGCTTACAGCCCAGACCGATCTGATCGTGAAAGAAAAGGTACCACCACCCGAGCCACCGAATGTAATCAGATCCGTATATTTGGATACGAATACCATTATAGAGGCTACTGCTTTAGATGCAGATCATTGGAAAATGTCCTTCGTCTTTCAAAATGCCAAAGGAGAGGTAATTCCTCCAAGTCTTCTACCAGCCGATTTAAGGATTCGAATAGAAGACGCCAGGGGCATATTTGACGAGAATGGCGACATCGCCAACCTGCATCTGGTTCCATCCGTGAATTCGATTGTACCATTAAAAATGATTGTTGAATCACCCTCGCAGGGTGTCTATCTCACAGCAGATGAGGAATTAACGGTGGTCTCCGGAGTGAGCCCGAAGCATTATTTTGCTGTCTCCATCATGTTGCAGGGAAGCACAACTACGGTAGATCAGATGGAACAAGCCCGGCAATTGCTGATGGATCGTTTTGGTCCTAATGTTAAGGTAACCTGGGCTTTGGAGAATGGGTTTGTCTTTGTAGATGTCAATCGGCCACAGCTGCAAAAGGTATTAGAATACGTAGATCAATATGGTGATGAAGTCGGAATTTTAGACGGGTACCCGAATAACCTATATGAGCTTCCTTTTTGGGAGATGCGTATGGGCGAATGGCTGTACATGTATCGGTATAATGCACTCAACAATCTGCATCAGTCCGGAACTATGGGGTTGCCTTCAGTGTTTGAAAGCATGGATACGGACCAGTATCGTAAGTATCTGCCACGATCTTTGAGCAGCTACACGGTGAATCCAGAGCAGACGAAGTGGCTAAAAGATAACTATCGGATTACCTCAGTAATGGGATGGTCGGCTACACAATACAATGTGAACGATATGTACGGCGAAGGTTCGCCTTTGATGCCGTATTGGTCCCATGAGAATAATCCGATGGTTCCTGCACAGGGACTTTCCGATAATAGCGGTACTGTATTCATGAACTCGGTTACGATTGATCCGATTGGTTCAAGGTATACGAGTAATTCTTCACGCTGGACGCTTCATCCTGGTGATCCTTTTGTAAACGAAACGGATGCTGCACCACAACTGTATATAGCACAGCAATACCTGGATAATCCTTACCAACGCTTGAATGCGTTAAACTACCTGTCCATTATTCTTGATATTCATTCACTAGCGAACAACCAGAACATGGATAAGACATGGGAAAATTTTGTTAAGAATTTCCCAGTTGGCCGCGAGATTGAAATTGTAGGTGTGGATGGGCTCAAGCAGGCTTATACCTCTGTAGCCGGAGCGAATAATAGTCAAGCTGAATTTAGCCTTATGTTCAAAGGCTCAGGCTTTACAACAGCTATGGACTCCAATCATTCCCCGGCGAATCTGCGTTACTTGTGGACAGAAAATGCTTCACAGCGGATTATATTGTGCAGAGAGGATGGGGATACGGCGTGGTCCGTCATTGATTTTACCGACTATACCCGCACCCCGATTCCCACTACACCTTATAACCTGGATAAGAACAAGGATATAAGCTATGTTACGGGAAGGAATTTCAAACTACAGCCTACAGCGCCATTAACAGCCGAAGAAATTCAGCGTATCAAGGATCGTTTGCAGGACATCTACTTTGCTGAAGATGTGAATTATCAATAAGCTTACGGGCTACTTACAGTAGACCCTAGTAAGGATAGACAAGAATCGAGAGCGAATTGCTGTCGGTTCTTGTTTTTTTGCATTGTTTTTTGTATGAAGCTCTATGAGCAAGAAGCCTATGCTGCAATAATGTACTATAGTCAGTTCTTCGCATGGTGTAAGATTCGGGTAACATCATAACCGGAGGGTACCATGAATCTTATTTCCTTTATAATCTATTGTATAGTCGTCACTTTCACCCCAGGACCGAGCAACATTGTGATTCTATCCTCAGCCAGACATTATGGGGCAGGTAGAACCATGAATTATGTATGGGGAGCTACGTTGGCCTTTGGCCTGCTGCTTGCAAGCTCGGCGGGGCTAAGTCATTTGCTCAGCGAGAGTCTTCCATATCTATTGGATGGCATGCGTATTGTAGGAAGTATCTATATGGTGTATCTGGCTTATCTCGTCTATAAAATGGGCAATGTCGAAGGGGGCTCAGGAGCGAGCCCCGGCTTTTTCACCGGATTTGTCATGCAATTTGTGAATCCGAAGGTCATTCTGTTCACGTTCACCGTGCTACCTGGATATGTCCTGCCTTACTATGATTCGGTGATCGCATTGAGCCTGTTCGTGCTGCTTGTTACGGTAATCGGCTTCATGGCCTATACCAGTTGGGCTGTATTCGGGGCTCTACTAAGACGGATGCTGAATCGACATCTTAAGCTTCTGAACGTGGTAATGGCAGTTTTTCTAGTCTATTCGGCTATTATGGTGTCAGGTCTTATCTAGCAGTGGAGGGATACATCGACATGGAAATGTTCAAATACAAAAAATCCGCAGATATTCTCTCGCTGTCTGCCAGCTTTACTGATTTTAGCTATAAGAAGCATGCGCACGAGGAATACGCCGTTGGCGTCACGCTACGGGGAATTCAGCAGTATCATCTGGATGGCCATTATCAGGCTTCGCATAGAAGTGGAGTCATGCTGTTCAACCGCGAGCAGTATCACGATGGCAGCTCCTTCGATCGGGAGGGCATTGATTATGTCATGCTGTACATCCACCCTGAATTGTGCTCTGAAATCCTGGGGGCCAAGGAGCTCCGCTTCAGCACGCCTATCGTCTATGATATCCGTCTAGCACGTCATATTCTCAATCTGAACCGAGCGATCCATAGCGGTAGAGAAGAATCACTAGTTAGTGAGCTGACGTATCGTCTATTGCATACGTTGTCTGGAGTCGATGGAGAAGCAGTAGTATGGAATCGGGCCAAGGATACGATGTTCGTAAGCCACGTGAAGGATATGATGCATGCCAATATACATGATGTACTGCATTTGGAGACGATTAGCCAGGAGTTCGGAATGTCCAAATATCAATTTATCCGCGAGTTCAGGTCACAGACGGGAATATCCCCTTATCAATTCTTTCTGAACATCAAGGTGGAACATGCCAGGCAGCTCATCGAACGATCCCGGGATGTGTATACTGCTGTGGCAGGCTGTGGATTCGTGGATCTCACCCATATGAACAAGCATTTTAAACGGATGTTCGGCGTCACAGCCTATGAATATAGCATGCAGCTATAATAATACGAAGTCTGAACACCATGCATGCGAGTGAAAGTAGAGTGAATCAGCATCAGGAAAACAAATGAAGTGAAAGCGCAGCTAATCGTTATGATTCATCTTCATCTGATCGACGTTGTTCTATTCGAACCGTAACGTCACGGGTTACATGCTGTTCACCCTCGAACCAGGATTGCACCGCTTCATAGGATGGACTTGATAGTGAAGCGATCTCGGCTTTGAATTGCTCGTTGTTGACCCATTCATATGATCGTATCGGCCATGTTGCTTCTTCCATCAGTTCTTCAGCATCTTTGGTCAGCACAGGTGAAAGGAACTCCCAGCGCTTAAGGTCAACGGCAAACATGCGATGACGTGTGACCAGCCCGCCTTCGTGATCAGCGTAACGAAGCAGTAATTGCTCTTGATTGGGGGACAGCCGAGTATCCTGGAAGATGCCGTCTGGCATCGGAAGGGTGCGAACCCCATCGCTGCTGATGCTGATGAGTAGCGTGGAGCAGGCCTTGTTGCCACAATTATACTGGAGTAGCGCGAAGGTTCCGGTGGACGGAATGCCCAGGTCAAGGTTAACGAGCGTAGAGCGATTCCATTCCGTCCATGGGCTCTGTTGCTCTGACAAATATTCCTCATAGATAGGCAGATCATGAATATCAATGGACAAGCTGGTACCATCCGGTGTATGCAGCTCCAATGCTCGCGGAGCCGAAGCTACATTTGATGTTGAAGGTACAGAGGGTGACGGTGCACCTGCATACGTCTGTTCTTGTGTCTTACGGTTAGCGTTCTTGTCTTGGCCATGCGGCCCTGGAGTATTCTCTCCTGCACAGGCCCCGATCAAGGCTGCAAGCAGCAGGTACAGGCAGGAGATCATAAGCTTTCTCATGTTCTGATTACCTCTTATTCGTGGCGGCCCCAATCCGATATCCTTTTTCACTCAGCCGGGTAGCTTTGACGATATAAGCCGTCAAGCTGGGGAAAAGGCGGACAAGGCCTGGATAGAGTCGATTTATGGGGGCAAAAGCTAATTTCTGCATATGGCGTGCTCTTCTGAGCAGCGCGGAGAATTCAAGTTCGGCTTCCTTGGTGTAGCCCTGCTGCCATTCCGTAGCATTAACAATACCACGCAGATAAGCTTCGGTCCAGTGTGCACATAGCAGGGCAGAACGTAGCGCGATGGACATTCCATCCCCGCTAAGAGGCGGAATCATCATCAGTGCATCCCCGACGTGCGGAAAGTCTGACCAAGGCTGTGGTTGTACAGAGACGCGGAGAGGGGCCACAGAGACCTGAGTACCGTTGATCGGCACTCCTTGAGCAAGCCGGTCTGCCAGTGAGGCATTACCTTGTGCGGCAGCTGACAGAATGTCTGGCACAGATGTACCGCTTCCTCGAACAGCCTGTAGTGGCAGCAATGCAGCAATATTGACCCGCCCTTCCTCAATCGGAGATATCCCTACATAGCCGCCTCCGTTGAAATATAGCTCCACCCGATCAGGAATATCTATTCCACTGTAATGGGATTTCACTCCTACATAGACAGTTGAATCACGGAAGGAATCGGAGCCAGAGGAGTTCTTGGGCTGCTTGGTCCCATACGCACCTATGACTGCCTTTGCCTCATATCGAACCTCCTCCGGGCCTTGTCTGACGGTCACCTCATATCGCTCAGGACCCAACCTGCGAATAGTCTGGACCGTTCCTGTTACGATCTCTGCTCCGACAGCAGACAGCTGCGCGTGCAGAAGACGATCCAGATGGTAACGGCTGATCCCGATGGCCTTACCGGGCAAAGGCGCTTCGATCTTTCCGCCGTCCGGCAAAATGATTCTGGCATGACTCATGTGGCTTGGCTCGGGGGCGTGAGCATGGATGTGTACATCCAGATAATCCAGCATTTCTCGTGCTTCTGGTGACAGGAATTCTCCACACGTCTTATGGCGGGGAAACTGTGCACGATCCAGGACCAAGGTCTGAAATCCCTGACGTGCAAGCTGTAGCGCACAGCTGCTCCCCGCGATACCAGCGCCTATTACAATCACTTCTCTGAACAACATCCGCTGCTCACCTGCCTTTCCAGTGGTATATGAATTTGTGAACAGTTAGCCGCTAGCCTACAAAATACGATTGTATGTCATTTCTGCATGTGTGCAGGAATGACGACAGAGTACCGAAATAGGGGGCGCCACTCGTAGCTCATCGTTTCATGCTGGAGCTGTCTTTGTAGCTTTTCCCAATCCTCAGCCCGGAAGCCTTTCGCTACCGATAGTGGACCATCATGGCGAATAAAACGGTTTCTCGATAGGATACGAGTCGTCAGCCAGACTGCTGTGTAGGCTATCGGATGCCGATGAATGTCGTTAATAACAACCCCGTAGCGGGACACCCTCAGCATATGAGCTACCATGGTCAGGAGCTGTTCTCCGTCAAAATGATGAATGAACTGTGAGCCTGTTACGATATCCGCAGCCCCGTCCTCAAGCTCGCGTAGGTCGGCTTGGCGTACCGTAATGCGCGGTTCCTCCCGAAATAACATCCGTGCTTCCCCGCAGGCCTCGGCCGTAAGGTCCACAAGTGTAATTTTTAGCATAATATGATGTCGATCAGCCCACTGCAGCAGCTTGTGATTGACATCACCGGAGCCAGCTCCTACATCCAGAATACTGAGTCTTGGAGGGCGGCCTACGGCATTCCACAGCTTCTGTACACCGACGAGAGTAGGGCCAGGGGCTGCAAAAATACGATTCAGCCTTCTCAAATGACGCAGGGCCTCATGTAGCTCCTCACCACCCAGTGAGAAATCATCCATCAGCTCCTCTTCCTGAGCCCGTTCAGACAAGCTTCTAAAGAACGGCATGATCCGGCTCCCGTATAGATGGCGTACTGCTGGGCACATACGTGAAACGCATCAGCTCAGCTGTTAAACCCGGACCAAAGGCCATCGCAACACCAGAGGTTGCATTCTGCTGCAAAGACTTCATCTCTTCACGCATGGCCTGCAGCACGAACATAATTGTGGCTGAGGACAGATTGCCAGCATTTCTCAGAATCTCCCGACTGAACTTGGTCTGGGCTGCAGTCAGTTGGAGGACGTCCTCTACCGCATCCACGATACCTCGTCCTCCCGGATGAATGGCCCACAGCTCAGGCAGGGAATCGCCTTGCAGCAAATTCTGCAGCTCATTCTCCAGATAAGCAGCGAGCAGCTTCGGAATACGTGGAGAGAGATACAAGTCAAAGCCCGTATTCCCCACCTCCCAGGTCATATCTGAGGTTGAATCTGGCAGAAGGACAGCGTAACCGCTCCCTAGCTCTAGATAATGCTCATGGCGATCACTTGGAGCACCGATGATGCAGGAGGCTGCACCGTCACCAAAGAAGGAAGCAGCGAACAGAGCCTCCCGATTTAGAGCAGGCTGGAAATGAAGGGTGCACAGCTCAACACATACAACCATGACACGAGATTCAGGGTGTCCCTGAACGACATCCCTGGCCATCTGAATAGCTTTCAGCCCGGCTGCACAGCCCTGAAACATTAGAGGCAGACGATTGACGCGTGCGGACAGTCCCAGTTCACGGATCAGCATCACATCGAGCCCGGGCAGATATTGTCCGGTACAGCTGACGGTAATGAGGTGTGTGATCTCAGCGGCTTGATGTCCAGCGTCTGCAAGGGCTTTTACGGCTGCTTCCACCGCAAGTGGTAGTGCGGACTGCTGATATTTTTGCATGCGCTCTCCAGTGGTCGGGACCTGAGACGAATCCTCGGCAGGCAGATAACGACAATGTTGGGCTTCGGCCAGATAGCTGGCATCACAGGTATATCGGGTCTCTACGCCACAGCTTCTGAAGATTCGTCTTGCGAATCGAGCCAGATCAGGACGGTCGTGCAGACTGGAGGCAATTAATTGTGCAATATCCGACTGGGGCACAAGATGGGCTGGCAGAGCTGTGCCTAATCCAAGAATGGCTGTAGCAGGTTTTTCGCTGCTCGTAACGGTCATAGGGGACCTCCTCATGGACAAAAGATGATGAAGAGCGCGCAGTCAAGACTATGAAGTCATGGGCTACACGGCTTCAAATAAGCATGTTCCATATTTACCCTCAAGTGTTCTGCGGGAATCTGATCCGTAATGAGAAGGCACTGTACATCACAATAGGCTGTGTGTAGTGTGATGTATTCCATATCCATATGTAGTGCGAGTCCGATGGAGTTAGAACAAAGGGAGCCCTGAGCTCAGTTTGAGCAAGCAAGAGAGAGGAGAGGGGGATGCAGGAGCGGCAGTGGGCAGAGCTGACGTTATCTACTGACGCTCGCTGCACCGGTGAGCGTTATTCGGCGGGTGCTTCAGGCAGAATGGCGCGGTGCGGAACAGGGGAGGTTAACACGATGGAGGTGTTGACATAGCTGTAGTTCATAAGACGGTCCACCAGTTGACGTAGCTCGTCCATTCCATGCACGGCTGCCTTGATGATATAACCGATATGACCTGTAACCCTGTGGCACTCGATCACATCCTTTTCCGTGGCGATCATGCTCTCCCATTCTACTGGAGACACCTTCAGGTCACTGATCTGAATGATGAGCAATATTCCTCGTCCAACAGCAGCAGGGGATACCTTCGCCGTGAAGCCTTCAATGACGCCTCTTTCCTGTAGCCGATGCAGCCGCTCTGTCACACTTGGCCGACTTAGTGCCATTTGCTTGGATAGCTCACTGACGGTCATGCGTCCATCCTCCTGAAGTAATCTCAAAAGCTGCATATCGATGTGATCCATGTGTTAGCTCCTTCAATATGAAATTATGTAGAGTGAAAAACGTACATTTTACCAGGTGAAACTCGCGAAATTCATGCTATTTAGCATGTGTTTTGCTTATTTCGTATTATATCATGTAAATATGTAAATTGAACGGCGTGGCCACGGCAACGGCCAACTGATGGCATACAGCAGTCCAATGGGGACTGTTGTGTTCATATGAGGAGTGAAGGATGGAAGATGAAGCTGGATGTGAAAAAATATTTGTACTTGGTATTAGGCTGTGTGCTGGTGAGTGCGGGACTGGTTCTGTTAAGACATTCCCATGTTATGACAGGGGGAACAGCGGGGCTGTCGCTGACGATTAGCTATATCCTGAATGCACCGTTTTCCTGGGTGTTCTTCTTGATCAATCTCCCGTTCTACGGGTTCGCTATCGTTAGAATGGGCTGGAACTTTACCTTGCATACGGTGCTTTCGGTCACGCTGGTGACGCTGCTGTCAGGGCTTGACAAATTCCTCCCCGTATTTGAGCTACCTGTATTCGTCGGCACCGTGGCTGGCAGTATACTATGTGGTCTGGGGCTCTCCGTGCTGTTTATGAATCGGACTTCACTAGGTGGAGTAAGCATTTTTGCTCTCTATATGCAGCAAAAGCGGAACTGGAATCCAGGTGTGATCAACGGGGTGCTGGATACAACGATTGTGCTCCTCGGTCTCTATTCTGTAGGGCTGCTAGAGGGAATTCTCTCCGTTCTGTCGGTAGTGATCGTGTCCGCTATTATTAGCTATTTCAAGAAGAATTTCAAGCCGTCCACAGCCCCGAAACATCAGCAGCAAACAGTGCCCTATCGTGGAGGACGCGAAGCGGAGGCTTGAGGATCAGGTCAAAGGATTATTAACCGCTTGCCTAGTGATTAAAGATTACTGATTAAATATTACTGATTAAAGGATTGCTTTGGCTTTATTACAATGAATAGGCATAGAGAATCGGTCAGCCGATCCTTTATGCCTATTCGTCTGTTCGTTATGGCAGGGTTGGTGTCAACAGCAGTGACATTTGCTAGAATAATATCAGGCTAATTTTGGGTATGCAGTAGCCACGTTAGCTGTGTTAGCTGCGTATAGCTGTACAGCAGAATCGCATTAGACCGACATATTATCCAGTGTTCCATCCAGCGCGTAATCAGGCATGTACTCAAGCATGTAATCAAGCATGTGACACGACAAGGAAGCGTAGCCTTTCGGGTGGCTGGTTATATTATAGAAGCTGCAGGAGAAAGCAGAGGAAAAAGGAGAATCATCAATGGAGAATCTTATACTGTTTCTAATCGGCATGCTCGCTGCAATTAGCGGAGCTATCGCTGGTCTTGGTGGTGGATTTATTATCGTGCCTGTACTAGCATTCATGTATACGCTGCCTGTATATAATATTTCAGGTACAGCGATGGCGGTGCTGCTCGTGAGTGCAATCTCAAGCACCATCTCTTATGCCCGGCAGAAGCGAATTGATTATCGCAGCGGACTGATCTTTTCCATTGCCATGATCCCTGGCTCAATTCTGGGGGCATGGACTACGAGCGTAGTAGCCAGTCGCGTGTTTTTCATAGCCTTGGGCCTCTTTTTACTGCTCATGGCTGTTATGATTAATTTTAGACCGACCAGTAGTCGAGGAGGCTTTCTGAAGCCTACCACCTCCAGAATATTCGTGGATGCTACCGGACTTGAGCACAGCTATTCCTTCAACATCACCTTTGGATCTGTCGTTGCTTTTTTTGTCGGCTTTCTCTCCAGCCTGTTCGGTATTGGGGGAGGCTCCGTCATGGTGCCGACGATGATTTTGTTTCTGGCTTTTCCGGCTCATATTGCGACAGCGACGTCCATGTTCACGATTCTGTTGTCTTCTCTGGTCGGTACGGTCTCGCATGCTGTATTGGGACATGTATTGTGGGGAACCTTCGTCTGGCTGGCGATCGGGGCCTTGCTGGGAGGCCAGATTGGCGCACGGATCGCTTCCAGAATCCCGGCCAAGCTGATCATTCGGGTGTTGTCTATTTGTCTATTCATTGTAGCGATCCGTTTGATGTTCAAGGGATAGGATGAAGAAAAAAGTTGACACTGCACGTCATGCCCGCTATATTAAAATACAAATTCTTGAACTTATCCAGAGAGGTGGAGGGACTGGCCCGATTAAGCCTCAGCAACAGATCCTTAAGGATACTGTGCTAATTCCAGCAGACACAAGAGTCTGACAGATAGGAGCGGTTGTGTTAGGGAAGTTAATGGCGCACTCCTGTTCTAGGAGTGCTTTTTTGCGTGCTTAGACTATGCTCAGCCCCCCTTGGAAAAAGGATATGAAGAATCGGGGTATCTCTCACAGCGATCGGAGAATGGTTCTGACTACATAGTGAACTCGTGCAATAGTATGTAATTCAAATAATACAAATAGATAGATGAAGGGGAGACACAATGAATACGGACAGACCATCCACAGGTAGCTTTCAACGCAAAATGCAGGCGCGGCATGTAGTCATGCTCTCACTTGGCGGCGTCATTGGTACGGGGCTATTTCTTAGCTCAGGCTACACGATTCAGCAGGCAGGGCCCTTGGGCACGATTCTATCCTACCTGATCGGTGCGCTGGTCGTATATCTCGTCATGCTCTGTCTAGGCGAGCTGGCGGTGCATATGCCAGAGACCGGAGCTTTCCACAGCTATGCTTCTCGATATATAGGACCAGCTACGGGCTACACGGTGGCTTGGCTGTACTGGCTTACATGGACCGTGGCGCTTGGCTCGGAATTCACAGCGGCCGGCTTACTGATGCAGCGCTGGTTCCCTGAGGTCAGTGTCTGGATCTGGAGCGGGATATTTGCGTTACTAATTTTTCTTATGAATGCCCTGACAGTCAAAATATTCGCGGAATCTGAATTCTGGTTCTCCTCCGTGAAGGTGCTGACCATCGTGCTTTTCATCGTAATTGGTGGTGCAGCGGTAGTAGGGATTGTACCCATGGCAGACTCCTCGTCAGCACCGTGGTTCGGCAATATTACAGCCTCTGGCTGGTTCCCGAACGGAGCTACTGCCATCCTGATGACGATGCTGGCTGTGAATTTTGCGTTCTCAGGGACGGAATTGATCGGTATTGCAGCCGGGGAGACAGCTGACCCGCACAAGACCATTCCAAAGGCGATGCATACTACGCTATGGCGGCTTGTCATTTTCTTCATTGGAACGATTATCATTCTATCGGCACTGCTCCCAATGGATGATGCAGGTGTGCTAGAGAGCCCCTTCGTAGCCGTAATGGAGCGTGTAGGTGTTCCTTATGCCGCAGATATTATGAACTTTGTCATCCTGACAGCCATACTATCTGCTGCGAACTCAGGCTTGTATGCTTCTGCACGAATGCTGTGGTCGCTGGCTGACAAGCAGACGATCTCTCCCTGGTTCGCCAGATTAACCACTCGCGGTGTGCCGCTCAATGCCATGATCTTCAGTATGTTGGGCGGAGGGCTCGCGTTGTTGTCCAGCATCATAGCACCAGATACCGTATACATTACCCTCGTGTCCATCTCAGGTCTTGCCGTCGTTGCGGTCTGGATGAGCATCAGCGCTTCTCAGTTCATGTTCCGCAGAGCCTATCTTCGTGAAGGAAGAGCGCTTCAAGACCTGGCGTATCGTACCCCTTGGTACCCGGTAGTGCCTATTTTATCTTTTGTGCTCTGCCTGGCATCCTGCATAGGGATCGCATTTGACCCTACCCAGCGGATTGCGCTATATTGCGGAGTTCCATTCATAGCGATCTGCTATGGCATATATTATGTGCAGCATCGCACGAAGAGGAGAGGACAAGCCAATGACTAATCGTAATCTCGTTGATAACAATAGTACGCAAGCTCAATTGAATTCGGTTGAACTGAATCCGGTTAAAATGAATCCGATTGAAGCCATTCTAAGCCAATATCCTGTAATCATTCTGGATGGAGCTTTAGCTACGGAGCTGGAGCAGCATGGCTGTAACCTGGATGATCCGCTATGGTCTGCCAGAGTATTATTAGAGCAGCCTGAGATCATATATCAGGTACACGCTGAATACTTTCGCGCTGGCGCTGATTGTGCGATTACCTCCAGCTATCAAGCGAGTATCGAGGGCTTCCGTCAAAGAGGGCTCACAGAGGAGGACTCGCTTGCACTGATCAAGAAGACAGTCGAGCTGGCCCGACAAGCGAGGGAGGATGTATGGGCTGAGCTTGATACCGATAGGAAGAAGCGTCCCTTCCCGCTGGTAGCCGGCTCTGTAGGGCCTTACGGGGCCTATCTGGCGGATGGCTCTGAATATGTTGGGCATTATCAGGTGTCTGATCAGACGTTGGCTGAATTTCATCGTCCGCGGATGGCTGCATTACTGGAGGCAGGGGCAGATGTATTGGCTTTTGAGACCATTCCTTCCTTGCAGGAAGCGCAGGTTCTCATACAGCTATTGAAGGAATTTCCTGGTGCCTATGCATGGTTGTCCTTCTCACTCCAAGACGGCACATCGATCAGTGAGGGTACCTCCCTAACGGACTGTGCGAGGCTGATGGCAGACGAGCCACAGCTGGTTGCCATAGGCCTGAACTGTGCTCCGATGGAGGTGGTGACAGAAGCTGTGACGCTGTTAAAGCAATCAAGCGACAAGCCAGTCATCATTTATCCGAATTCGGGTGAGACCTATGATGCAACGACCAAGACATGGAGCGGGCATGGTAGCTGTGGCAGTATGACCGAGGCTTCCGAAGCGTGGGTAGCTGCCGGGGCGCAGCTAGTTGGTGGCTGCTGTCGGACAACGCCCCTTCAGATCAGTAATCTGGCGAAGAAGTGGCGGACGTAGCGATACGATGATATGAATCAGCATGTTCTATGAGATAGCCTTACATGAGATAGCCTTGCATAAGATAGTCCTTCGTGCTCTCGTCGTACCAGAAATGGACGAGTCAGTACGAAGGATATTTTTATGGGCAGGGAGCTATCCAAAAGCTTTGACGACGGGAATGTCAGACGATCAGTGGGGGAAGGACTATGGTGCATGCACCAAGTATTCGCGTATAGATGTCGGTACGACTTGCGAGTCCATTCTTGTCCCCCGATAAAAATGTTTTCTCGCTTTTGACGTTAATATTGTTGACGTGAAAACAGGGCAGATATATAGTATTTAAAAAGTTTGAAATGGTTCATAATATATACCTTTCTAAATATAGAATACAGAAATGCAGAAAATGGAGAGATTATAGATGGATAAAAAGTGGAGATTCGATACCGCAGCGGTTCATGTGGGGCAACAACCTGATGGCAGGACCAGGGCGGTATCCCAGCCTATTGTGCCAGCTGTAGCATATGCTTTTCCTGATACGGATACAGCTGCTGCTGTAGTTGCAGGACAAGCCGAGGGAACCTACTATGGGCGCTATGGCAATCCTACTACCCGTACACTGGAGGAGAAAATAGCGTATCTGGAGAAGGGGGAGGACGCCATTGGTCTCAGCAGTGGGATGGCTGCTATCTCTTCCGCTCTGCTTGCTTTTCTGCAGCAGGGAGATCACGTGGTAGTGACCAAGGACATCTATGGGGGGACCTATAACTTCGTCACACAGATGGGGCCGCGCTTTGGGATCAGCTATGATTTCGTAGATTGTACCGATATTGCTTTGATCGAAGCTTCTATCAGACCTAATACAAAAGCAATTTATGTCGAGACGCCTTCCAATCCGCTGCTAACGGTACTGGATCTGCGTAGTATTGCGGATCTTGCCCGTGGGAAGGGGATTCCAGTCATTGTGGACAATACCTTCCTGACGCCATGTCTGCAGCGCCCATTGGAGCTTGGAGCCGATGTGGTTGTGCACAGTGCGACCAAGTATCTCAACGGTCATGGAGATGTAGTGGCAGGCTTTGTTGTAGGTAGGGCAGAGGTCATTGATTTTATACGGAAAAGAATTGCTGGGGATCTTGGTCAGAACCTCAATGCCTGGGAGTCCTTCCTGATTCTCAGGGGCCTCAAGACCTTGGGTCTACGTGTGCGTACCCATTGCGCGAATGCCCGCATCGTAGCGGAATTTCTGGATTCGCATCCGGGAATCACCGCGCTGCATTACCCTGGACTACCAAGCCATCCACAGCATGAGCTGGCTAGGTCCCAGATGGATGACATGGGAGGTATCGTATCCTTTGAAGTCGCTGGAGGAATGGAGGCAGCGAAGTGCTTCATGAACAGTCTGGAGCTGGCAATGATCTCCTTCAGTCTAGGTGATCCGGAGACGCTCGTGCAGCATCCGGCAAGTATGACGCATTGCTCGATTCCGCAGGAGGAGCGGCAGAAGTTCGGCATCACGGATGGTCTGATTCGCTTGTCCGTCGGCTTGGAGGACCCTATGGATATCGTGGCTGATCTCGAGCAGGCATTGGAGCAGGTGAAGCAGCAGGGGCTGCTATCCAGGCCTGCTGTGAAGGAAGAAGTTAATTGAGGAAGAGCAAGATAATCGTAGTTATACATGCTATTCAATAAAATAATCAAAAAAATATACAAAAAAACTATTGCATATAAGTTTAGTCGGAATTATATTATGAGTATAAGCCTAATGGTATAAGGTCTAGACATTATACGATCGGAGTGTTTACATGCTTAACCAGCTGCCATTCCAATTTGAGAAAGTATCCTCCATCAAGGTGAGTGAATTCATTCGAGAGCAACTGGAGGAAGCGATCATTCTCAAGGAGATCATGAGTGAGGAGCAGCTTCCATCCGAACGTGAGCTGGCGGAGATATTCAATGCAAGCCGCATCACGGTTCGGGAAGCACTGGCTGTGCTGGAGGCGAAAGGGCTCATCGAGAAGCGGGTTGGAGCCAAGGGCGGTACCTTCGTCCTGCCGATTACCGGCAATGCCCATAGGCGGACGATCGCTGAGATAAAGAGGGATTGGGAGCACATGCTCCAGGTGTTCGAATATAGAACCATCGTGGAGCCTGAGGGCGCTTTTCTGGCCGCTGAGCGGATCACCGCAGGCGATCTGCAACAGCTGGAGGATTACATCCAGCAGAGCATCGAACCAGACTGCACCCGCGAGTGGTTCCGAGCGCTCGATGTCAAGTTCCATCTTACGATTGCAAAAGCCTCAGGCAATTCCTATCTGGAATCAGCGGTTCGCCAGATCCGTACCCAGATCAATCCTGCACTCGACTTGATGCCTTACAATGAGCAGATTCGTTCGATCAATTATGGGGTGCATTCGGAAATTCTTGAAGCGCTGAAGGCGCATGACCCTGAGCGGTCTCGGGAGCGAATGAAGAACCATATCAAGTTCTCGGCAGAAGCAATCTATGCGAGGTTGATCGCCAAGGAATCTCAGGAAGGAGAGGAACACTAAATGGTACATACGCAATTGTTGGAGCTTGGGCAGTCACTCCAGTCACGCCTTACGACATGGCGAAGAGATTTCCACCAGCATCCGGAGATCGGATATGAGGAGCTGCGAACCTCGGCTATCGTCGCTGAGCATTTGGAGCGTCTCGGGCTGGAAGTGACCCGTAATGTAGGACAGACAGGGGTTGTCGGACTGCTACGAGGAGAGAGTGACGGACCGACGATTGCCCTACGGGCTGATATGGACGCGCTGCCGATCCAGGATCAGAAAGCGGCTGCGTACAGTTCCCAAACGGAGGGCAAAGCGCATTTGTGCGGGCACGATGCCCATACCTCCATGCTGATGGGTGCAGCTGAGCTGCTCACGGGATTGGGTAGACCGAAATCCGGCAACATTAAGTTCATATTCCAACCAGCAGAGGAAGGTCTGGCCGGTGCGCGTGCCATGATTCAGGATGGTGCTCTACAGAATCCGCAGGTCGATGCGATTGCGGGTCTGCATGTGACACCGGGCATGGATACAGGTACCGTTGGTGTAACCAAAGGAGTGGCCTTTGCCTCGGCAGATCCCTTGGTTATCCGGATATTTGGCAAAGGAGGACATGCTGCACGTCCGCATGAAGGGATTGATGCGATAGCCGTATCGGCTCAGGTCATTACAGCGCTGCAAAATGTCGCCAGTCGTATGGTAGATCCGCTGGAGCCTGTCGTTGTGACCATCGGCAAGATTACCGGGGGTTACATGGGGACAGCCATTGCTCCAGAGGTCGAGATGATCGGTACGGTACGTACCCTGTCACCAGGGCTACGTGCGAAGATGCCTGAGCTGATTGAGCAGGTAGTCAGCGGTGTCTGTGCTTCATTTGGAGCAGGACACGAGGTTGTCTATGGGGATGGCTACCCGCCTGTCGTCAATGATGACGGAATGGTGGATTTCCTTACAGACACGATCAACGGTCTGGACTGGGCCAAGGGCTGGAGCAGTATCAAGCCGTCTACTGGCGGTGAGGATTTTGCCTTTTATGGAGAACAGATTCCGGGCGTGTTCTTCCGTCTTGGTTCCGGCAATGATGAGGAACGAACTCGTTATCCGCTTCATCATCCCATGTTCGATCTTGACGAATCGGTTATGCCTTACGGCGTCGGCCTGTTGTCAGCTGTTGCACTAGAGTTTTTGGCAAGACATACCACACCTCAGAAGGAGCGTGCAAAATGAAAAAGAGACAATGGGCAAGCTTATGGTTAACAGTATTGGCATTGGTGGTCGTCCTGAGCGCTTGCGGCGGTCAAACGACAAGCCCTGCTACAGATTCAGCAGCGACGGATTCGGGCAGTAGCGAGACAAGCAAGACGCTGACGATTGCTACCTCAACGGACATTGAGAGCTTCGATCCGCACAACAATAACAACACAGGTAGTGAAGCGGTACTGGTTAACGTTTTTGATTATTTGGTGAAGAACGACAGCGAGCAGAAGAAGGTACCGGGGCTTGCTGAATCCTGGGAGCAAGTGGATGATACTACATGGCGCTTCAAGCTGCGTCAAGGCGTAACCTTCCACAATGGTGATCCGTTCACTTCCGCAGACGTGAAATTCACAATTGAGCGTGTAGCCAAGGACAGCGCTTTGAAGCAGAACAGCTACTTCAAAAATATCGTTGAGGTCAAGGCTGTAGATGAGTACACCGTAGATATCATCACAGACGGACCGGACCCGATCATGCTGAACCGTCTGTCCAAGATGGGCGCAGGCATTTTGCCAGCTAAATATATTGAAGAAAAAGGTATGGACGAATTTCTGAAGCAGCCAGTGGGTACAGGCCCATACAAGTTCAGCAAATGGAACAAGGATGACCGTGTCGAGCTGGTGAAGAATGAGAATTACTTTGGCGATGCGCCTAAATGGGATAGTGTAGTCTTCCGTGTCATTCCTGAAGCATCCACTCGTGTATCTGAATTGCTGGCAGGCGGCGTAGACGTAGCGGCGGGCATTCCGTCCACCGACGTAGCTCGCATTGAAGCCGAAGCAGATAAGAAGATTGTCAAAGCGCCAATCCAGCGCGTGCTGCAGCTGATCTTCCGCCAGACCGAAGGAAGCATTACAGCAGATCCTAAAGTACGAGAAGCCATTGAACTGGCGATCGACAAGCAAGGCCTGGTAGACAGCATTGCTGGTGGAGCAGGTATTGTGACCCGTACTTCCGTGACACCAGGTAACTTCGGAGCGGACCCTTCGCTCTACAAGACAACACAGTATGATCAGGACAAAGCACGTGCGTTGCTGAAGGAAGCAGGCTATGCCGAAGGACAAGCTGAGATGACGATCTCTGTATCTACGGTATATAAGGAGCAAGCCGAGGTTGTAGCAGCTATGCTGGAGCAGGTTGGCTTCAAGATCAATCTGGATGTATTGGAACCAAGTGCTTTCAGTGAGCGTTACAGCTCCAAGTCCTTCAAGGAGATCTTCATGATCGGAATCGGTAACTCCCTGTTCGATGCTTCCAATAACTACAACCGTTATATGCTGGAGGAAGCGAAGGGTGAGTCGGATTACAACAACCCTGAGGTAGAGAAGCTGCTGCAATCCGCACTGGTGAATATGGACCCTGCTGCTCGTGAGAAAGAGTACCAGCAAGTACAACAAATTTTCTCCGAAGAGCGTCCAGCAGTCTACTTGTACCAAATGGAAGGTGTGTACGGTACGAACTCCAAAGTGAACTACCAGCCGCGTGTGGATGAAATGTTCTATGCGGACGAGATCACACCTGCACAATAATGGCTGACATTACAATTGCATGAATGGCTGGAACCGGGACATTCCTGTTCCGGCCGTTCCTTTTTTTCTTATGAGGATAGGAGGTGAACCGGTCTTTGGGGAGATATATTGTAAAATCACTGCTACAGGTCATTCCGGTTCTGCTGATCGTATCCCTGATCGTCTTCGTGCTGGTGAGGGTAACAGGTGATCCGGTTGCCTTGATGCTGCCAGAGACAGCTACGGCTGAGGATCGGGCGGTGCTTACCCAGGCGCTGGGGCTGGATCAGCCGCTGCATGTGCAGTATGTCAAATTTCTAGGAGATGCCCTGCAGGGGGACTTCGGGCAATCCTTCCGTTATGGTGAGCCTGCTCTTCGCCTGGTGCTGGAGCGTCTGCCAGCCAGCTTTGAGCTTGCGGCGGCGGCGATGGTGCTAGCGGTGATCATGGCAATTCCGCTAGGCATTATCTCAGCCGTCAAGCGCAACACCTATACGGATTTGTTGATTTCTACACTGTCGGTCATCGGTAAGGCGATGCCGAATTTCTGGGTCGGGATTATGCTGATTTTATTGCTTTCCGTCATGTGGGGCGTCTTGCCTGTATCTGGGAGGGGTGGTGTATCTCATCTGATTTTGCCCGCGTTCACGCTTGGATTCGGATTGGCTGCTCAGATGACGCGACTTCTACGGTCCAGCATGCTCGAAATTCTGAATCAGGATTATATCCGTATGGCCCGGAGCAAGGGGCTGTCGAGCTTCGTGATTATCATGAGACATGCCTTTCGCAATGGACTAGTTCCACTGGTTACCATTATCAGTCTGCAATTCACAAGCTTAATTGGCGGGACGCTGATTACGGAGACTGTATTCTCTTGGCCCGGTCTCGGACAGCTGCTGGTCGTCGCAGTGAACACGCATGATATGGCGATCGTACAGGCCGCAGTCTTTGTGATTGCCCTGATTGTTGTTCTGACGAATATTTTGACCGATGTGATCTATCGCTTGCTGGATCCACGGATCAAATTCAACTAGAGAAAGGTGGAGTACGATGGCAGCTAATGAATTTACCCGCCTAACCTCGCTGCCGGAAGCTCCTGTAGCCCGCCAGCCTGTACGGGGGTATAGTGTCTGGAAGCAGCTGTGGTCGAGCAAGACGGGGATGCTGGGAGCATGTCTGGTATTTGTGGTCACGCTGATGGCCCTGTTCGCTCCGCTGCTGACCCAATACGATCCGGCCGCAGTAGATCCCTTGAATCGGCTCAAGCCTCCAGCCTGGCTGGATGGCGGCTCTGCAGAGCATTGGCTAGGCACAGATAATCTCGGACGGGATATGTGGAGCCGAATTGTATATGGAGCCAGAGTATCGCTAATCGTCGGAGTTGGTGCCGTACTTGTCTCCGGTGCAATCGGGGCTGTGCTGGGGCTGCTATCCGGCTTTTATGGAAGATGGCTGGATGCCTTGATTATGCGTGTCGGCGATGCTTTTCTGGCTATTCCGACGATTTTGTTCATGCTGGTAGTCATGGCGATCGTCGGACCGGGCATTACGACACTCATCTTTGTCATCGGTGTAACGAACTGGGTGTCGTATACACGGATCGTGCGCAGTGAAGTGCTTGGCGTTAAGGAGCTGGACTATGTTCTCGCGGCAAAGGCCATGGGAGCGAATAACTTTCGGCTGATCTTGCGGCATATTATGCCGAACATCCTGTCTTCCTTCATTGTCATCTCTGGAATGAACGTGGCGACGACCATCATTATGGAAGCCTCACTCAGCTTTCTTGGCCTTGGTATCAAGCCTCCGGATGTATCCTGGGGTGGTATGCTTAGCGATGGTCGGCAATACGTAGCTACAAGCTGGTGGGTGGCAACCTTTCCAGGTATCGCTATTACGGTAACGGTGCTGGGGGTTATTTTCCTGGGTGATTGGCTGCGTGATCTGCTTGACCCGCGTATGGTCAAAGAATAAAAGATGCGATAACAGGAAGGAGTGGCAGGAATGAAGAAGCGCCCCATCATGCCGGAGGATCTCTACGGCTATCGTTGGCCAAGCCAGCCGACAGTTGCTGCAGACGGCAGTATTGCCTATATCGAGCAGACGGTGGACAGAGAGAATAATGCCTACGCGACGAATATTCGTCTCATTGATGCGAAGGGTCATGATCAACCGTTGACTGAAGGCGGAAAGGATTCTTCCCCTGCCTGGTCGCCTGATGGTACGAGACTTGCTTTTCTACGGACGGAAGCAGGAGGAAAAGGTCTGTGGACCCTGACAGTAGATGCATCAGAGGGACTCAGCACCACTGAACCGACATTACTGATTACACCAGACCATAACATTCAGCAATTCATATGGTCTCCTGACGGAAAGTATCTGGCTTTCACACGTAAGGTCGGCTCAGGTCCGGCAGTGACTGCGGAGACAGGTGCTGCTCATGTTGAATCTGCTCAGAGCCCGTCCGTTCCAGGTCAGTCCAGTCCAAGCGAATCCCATTCGATTCCATCCGAGCTGAGTCAATCCAACCAGCAAGAGACTGTTCATAATGGAGCTGTACAGCCTGATTCGCCAAAAACCGGAACAGGTCAGCTGCTGGGTAAGGTATACGATCGTACTACGCCAAGAGCCGAGGGGAGTGGCTGGTGGGATGGAAAATACAGTCATTTGTTCATCTGTGAGCTTGAGAGCGGTGAAGTAAAACGGCTTACCTATGGAGCCTGGAATGCAACTGCGCCAGTCTGGTCACCTGATAGTTACAAGCTCGCTTTCGTGTCGAAGCAAGTGGAAGACACCACACTGGATGCGGATTTGCAGTATTTTACAGATATTTATGAGACTAACCTCGATGGGGAGCAGCCTCGCAAGATAACCGTATCCGAGCTGCTTATTGAGCAGATTGCCTATGCAGGTGACGGGACGCAACTGACACTGCTTGCAAGTGACCGACTCTACGGCAGCGGCAGTCATCTGCGGCTATATCTTGTGCCCGTCGCTGGCGGCAGACCGGAGCTGCTGGCACCAGAACTGGATATGCAGCTTGGTAATGCGGCATTAAGTGATATGAAGTCTGCTGCGCCTTCCCGCGCACCGCAGATGGATCCTGCAAGTAAGGACCTTGCCGTCTATGTACCGGGGACCCATGAAGGAACTGTCGACATTTATCGTATTGATAGGGATGGAGTTGTTCGTTCTGTAACCGGGTCCGGGGAGAAGGATATTTACCAATACACCCTATCACCGGACGGGACGCAACTGATCACAGCTGCACTGACAGACAAGCTGCCTGCGGAGCTCTACCGGACAGACCTGCATTCAGGTAAAGTAGAGCGACTGACACGGCTGAATGATGATTATTTTGCCGAATTGGAGGTCATTACTCCAGAACGCTTTAGCTTCACAGCCACGGATGGCTTGACCATTCAGGGCTGGATCATGTGGCCGGAGCAGCCAACTGAGGCAGTAGCGACATCTGAAAATGCCGGGATACACGGGAAGGTTCCATTAGTCTTGCAGATTCATGGTGGTCCACATGCGATGTACACGGGAACGTTCAGTCATGAATTACAGACACTGGCGGCTCAAGGCTATGCCGTACTGTGGGTGAATCCGCGTGGTAGCATGGGCTACGGGCAGGAATTTGCACGAGCCTGTCGCGGAGATGTATGCGGGGGCGATTATCGGGATTTGATGGAAGCCGTCGATGCTGCCCTTGAGCGCTATCACTTCCTGGATGCGGATCGGTTGGGCGTTGGTGGCGGCAGTTATGGTGGAGTCATGACTAACTGGATTGTGTCGCAGACGAATCGATTCCGGGCGGCTGTGAGTCATCGGTCCATTTCGAACTGGATTACGCTATATGGTACAAGTGACATTGGTATTTCCTATGTCGAGGGAGTCGTTGGGGGTAATCCTATTGATGACCTGGAGATGCTCTGGTCCAGATCCCCATTGGCGCATGTCCGAAATATCCGAACTCCACTACTGCTACTGCACGGTGAAGCAGACCTGCGTACACCGATTGCTCAGGCTGATGAGCTTTATACGGCGCTCAAGCGTCATGGCCGGACGACAAGACTCGTACGCTTCCCAGGGTGCAATCATTCGATGCTCAAGAGCGGCAAGCCATCGCTGCGCGTAGATAATTTTAACCATGTCAATGCTTGGTTCGCACGCTATCTGAATGACGACCCGAATAGTGTAGTAAGTAATAGTGATCATATTAGTAATCGCGGAACGAATGCTGCTACGACAAACGAGATAGATACCGGTGTAGACCATTCATCCAATTCAGAGCGTGTACGTCTTTCTATTCCGGTAGGGCTGCTGATGGAGAATATGCTGTCTAGCGGCGAGCCGGTGGAGGTGATCGTTGCTGCTCTTCGTAGCCGTAATCTGGATTCCTTGCTGTCCAAGGTGAAGGAGCCAGGAATGGATGTGCTTGAACGTCTTCAGACAGCGGAGGAGCTGAAAGAGGATTGGGAGCGAGCTCTACACGAGGGCTACGAGTTCAAATTCCTTCATATTAATGGTGTCAAACGATTGCTTGATTTTCGCTTTGGGCGGAAGGCAGAACGAGACTATATTCAGGATGAGAACTCCCTGCGGCAGCTGTGGCTTCATCCGCAAGAGCTTGACACGCTCCAGGCTATGCTTCAGCGGCAATGGCAAGTGGTTGAGGAAGAGCGTGAAGTGTTGATTCAGGATGGAATCTCTAATGATGAGCCTCGGGTATGTGTAACCATCAAGCTGAAAGTCTCCAACTAATAATGCAATAGCAGTATCAGTAGCAGAGATATAAGTACCTGTAGCTGTTTCAAATGGCTTCGTCCGTGTCGTGGGCGAGGCCGTTTGTCGTAGCAGGGTAGGCGCATGGACCACCCGTAAACTACACATGAACTACACATGAACTACACATGAACGCATAGTCACTACATATCGAATATCAATGGACTACTATGGATGACCATAATTGATACTTGCAGTATATGTGATACGTGCGATGTAGGACTCGGATGTAGAAAACACGTATGTAGAAGATGTGTATGCATAAGACACGTAAGTATAAGGCGCGTAAGTATAAGACATATATAGCAGCCTTGCCCATGCATCTTATTGAATATTCTGAATGGATGATAGATTTATTGAATGAGATATGTTATAGGCCTTATGATATAATCTTTATAATTTACATAGGTGAACTTGGTAAAAGTGAGAGGAGGAAGAGAGATGACAACCACTTTAGTCATTGAGCCTGCACTGAAGGAGGATTATCCGGCTGTTATCGATGTACTCGTTGCAGGTTATATGCAGTATCAGGAGACATATGAGCAGAAAGAGGCATGGGAGCAATATCTCAAAGAGATCAGAGAATCGGTCCATAATCCAGAGATCAAGGAGCTGTGGGTGGCCAAAATCGAGGATCGCATCATTGGAACCGTCCAGCTATTTGAGACGGCAGCGAAAGCTTACGAAGGATTCGAGTCACCGATCCCTTATCCATTCATCCGCCTGCTTGCCGTGCATCCTGACTGGAGGGGACATGGTGTAGCTCGTGCCTTACTTCAGCAGTGCGTACATTCCTCCCACGTGTGGAAGCAGCCCTATGTATATCTATATACAGGTGAGCGGATGGTCCAGGCCATTGGTCTATACGAGAAGTTTGGCTTTGTGAAGGATGAGTTCTACAGCTTCCTTAATAATGGACATCAGGTGCTATGCTACCGCTACGAGATTGAAGAGGAGCACGCTGTAGCTTCTGTTAAGCAGGGATAATGATAAGCATTGCCTAGTATGAACATTAAGCTGAGTATAAATCATAGCTCCGACCATGCCAAATGTTAGCCCTGAGCTTACATGACCAATTCTAGCCCTGAGCTGCATAGTAAAATAATAACCATCAATATGATTCTCTGCTTAGTACATGCAACGCAATTGTATGCAGATGGATCTACAGGTAAAGGCACCATTAATTCCGATATTATGGAAAATGGTGCCTGTTCTTTTTATAATAAATACACTATATTGATTTTGGAATATTCCACCAGTGGATTCTCGCGATTTATAATTGCAGTTGCAAGACGAATAGTGTGATAAGTAATGGTTAGAAGCGGGAGGAAGAATGAAATGCATGCAAGTTTTTGAAAAAGATTAGCTGCATCTTGTGTTGATGTTATAATCGTTATTGCTATTTTTTATTTAGTAATGGCTACTGCAATTTTGTTATCATATGGAATTCAGATGCTTATATTTCAAGTGATGAGAGCGCTAGGAAGTATTACGTTTATTTTTTATTTGACAAAATGGACTGGCATGCTCAGGATATTGACCGTGGTGGTGTCCCCGATATGGCTCTACTATGCTTTGATGGAGTCATCCAAGGTGCAGGGCACCGTTGGGAAAAAGGTATTGGGTATCGTGGTCGTGAATGAAGAGATGAAGCAGCCAAGCTTTGGTCAAGTCAGCGTCCGCTTTTGGAGTCGAATCGTTACAGTGCTAACCTTAGGGGTCGGATATATTATGGCAGCTTTCACGAACGACAAACAGACGATTCATGATCGGATATCTCATACACATGTTGTGGACAAGAACGTAATGATGAAGCAATTGGAAGCTGCACAGATGGGTGCATTATATATGGGAGGTTCTTCGCTGTCTCCCCAACCGGAGCCAGCTTCACCTTCCATCACTTTAAGAAGATATTAAGTCAATTATGGTAGAATTCGTAAGATTGTGGCTGCATTCGTGTACGCGGAGCATGACAAATAATCTATAGGCAAGGGTAGCTTGATTCCAGACGATTGGATAAAGCTACCTTTTCTTTTTGTGCTATTTCTACTATATTAGTCAATGTGACAGATTTCGCCAGTAAGTCGGTATGGACCTGACATCAAGGTGAAGGTGTTTGAAGCGTTTTTCATGTGGTTGTACAGAACAGTGGCCCGTATTGAATGCTGGAGGTATTTGAAATGTACGCAGGATTTTGGAAACGGCTAGGAGCCTATGTGATAGACTTCATCATCATATATTTTGGAGGCACTGTGGCGGTGTTAGGATTCATGCTTGTCCTGAGCCCTTTGTTTCTAGGGATGATAGGCCTTATTGTTGCATCATTAGAAAAGCTAGGATCAACAGAGTCTGATATGATTGGCGTCTTTATGATGGTCATGCTTATTTTACTATCCTCTGTGGCGAATGTCGCCTCGGTATGGCTGTATTATGTCCTGATGGAGTCGTCCAAGGTGCAGGGGACCGTAGGGAAAATGGCCTTGGGTATCGTGGTGGTGGATGCAGAAATGAAGCCAGTTAGCTTTGGCCAAGCCAGCGCCCGCTTCTGGAGTCAGTTCGTGTCTTTACTTACCTTAGGGATCGGATACATTATGGCAGGCTTCACTACGCGTAAGCAGGCGCTTCATGATCTGATCGCTCATACGTACGTAGTGAACAAGAATGTATTGGCGTATGCCAAGCAACTGGAAGCATCTTCACCAATGGAAGCATCTCCTAGAGGCTCGGAGCATCTGGACTAATGGAGCTCTTTTACGGTGCTATGGCGCTATACTGATAACACGACTACATCATTGAATGCTGGAGGTACGAGCAATGCATGCAGGTTTTTGGAAACGACTAGGAGCTTATGTTATTGATTCTTTTATTATTGGTTCTGCTGGTGCTATAATTGGCACAATTATTTCAATTATACTTATTCCGCTGTCGATTATACCTGTGGGGCTAGCTATTGCTATTGATGGTGAAGACCCCGGAGCTGTAAGTGCGCTCCTGGTTTTTTTTAGTATGATGCTCCGTTTTCTTGCTGTCATTTCATTAAGCTTAGGTGTATGGCTCTATTACGCTTTGATGGAGTCGTCTAAGGTTCAAGGAACCGTAGGGAAAATGGCGCTGGGGATCGTAGTTGTGGATGAAGGGATGAATCCGCTGAGCTTTGGCCAGGCCAGTGTTCGCTACTGGAGTCGGCTGGTTACAGGGGTAACGCTGGGAGTCGGGTACATAATGGCGGGCTTCACACAGCACAAGCAGACGATTCATGATATGATCGCTCGCACCTATGTGGTGAACAAGAATGTATTGGAGTATACGAGGAAAATGCAACAAATGGAGGCCGCTGGGGCAGGGGAGCCGCAGATGGGCTTGCCCCCACAGCCGACTTATCCAGATCCGGGTTCCTTCCGTTAATACAACAACAGGTTAGGTGTTCAGATTGATTATTTTTCGAAAAGCCCGCGCATCAGCATTGAGCTGAAATGCGGGTTTTTTTGCGTTGAGTGGGGAGCTGCCACCGCGTAGATTGCTGATTCGTACAGGACCTATGGATATAGGCCTTCTTACATATTTACGTAGAGCTTCAATAGTAGAATCCGAACTTTATACTCTAGAGTAGTCTTATTCCAATGCTGTAAAATTATATGATTCAACTAGAGAAAAGGTGATATGGTATGACAATGATAGGTATTGATTTGGGTACCACGAATAGTCTTGTGGCCTATTGGACCGAGGAGGGGCCGAAGATCATCCCGAACGCCTTGGGTGAGCGGTTAACCCCTTCAGTGGTGAGCGTAGATAACAATGGAGAGATTCTGGTCGGCACCATTGCCAAGGAACGATTGATTACTCATCCGCATGTGACGGTCTCTACCTTTAAGCGCTATATGGGGACTGAGAAACGTTACAAGCTGGGAAGCTACTCCTTCTCGCCCGAGGAATTATCCTCATTCATACTTCAATCCCTCAAAGCGGATGCCGAAGCCTTTCTTGGACAGCAAGTACATGAAGCGGTGATTAGTGTCCCCGCCTATTTTAATGATAGCCAGCGGAAAGCGACCATGCGGGCTGCCGAATTTGCAGGCCTGAAGGTAGAACGGCTAATAAGTGAGCCAACCGCTGCAGCGATCTCATATGGACTGCATATGCGGGATTCCGATACTACCTTCCTCGTATTCGACCTCGGGGGAGGGACTTTTGATGTCTCCATTCTGGAGTTCTTTGATGGCGTCATGGAAGTGAAGTCCATCGCAGGTGATAACTATCTGGGCGGTGAGGACTTTACGCAGCTATTGGTGTCCTATTTTGTAGAGAAGGTCGGTATTGATTATCAGGAGATGGACGAGAAAGGACGAACGGCCCTCTTCAAGCAGGCGGAGCTATGCAAGCGGGGGATCAGCAGTGGAACAGCCGGGGAGATGAGCTTCTTGCACGCCGGTCAGGAGTATCAGATTAGTGTCAGTCGGACGGATTTCGACAAGATTGTGTCTCAATTGATTCTGCGCCTGCGACATCCATTGGAACGCGCGCTTCGCGATGCCTCCCTCACACCGGATGATCTGGATGCGGTCATCATGATCGGTGGAGCGACACGGATGCCGACTGTGCGTTCGGTCGTGAGCAAGATGTTCGGCAAGCTTCCTTATACTCAGATCAACCCTGATGAAGCCGTAGCTATGGGGGCTGCTATACAGGTAGCACTCAAGGAACGTAATGAGATGCTGAAGGAAGTAATTCTTACAGATGTGTGCCCGTTCACACTCGGTATTGACACGACGAAGCGAATGAAGGGGGATCACCTGGATCACGGACATTTCTCACCGATCATTGAGCGTAATACAGCTATTCCAGTCAGTCGTGTAGAGACCTATGTCACGTTGCATGATCAGCAGAAGGAAATCGAGATCAGCATCTATCAAGGCGAGAGCCGCCGGGTCGAGAATAACATCAAAATTGGCGAAATGACTGTCGGAGTACCCACGGACAAGGCAGGCGAGCAGGCGATTGATGTACGCTTCACCTACGATATCAACGGTATTCTGGAGGTCGAAGTCACTACGGTCAGCACAGGCAAGGTGAAGAAGCTTGTTATCGAGAAGAATCCTGGACATATGACTCCTGAGGAGATTGAGGAGCGTCTCAAACTACTCAAGGACATCAAGATTCATCCGCGGGATCGGGCGGAGAATCGTCTGCTGCTGGCACGTGGAGAGCGCTTGTACGAGGAGGCTCTGGGAGAGAAGCGTGGTGAGATTGCTTTCCTGATGGAGCAGTTTGAAGCGTTGATTCATACGCAAAATGATGCAGAGATCAAAAAGGCGGCAGCGACACTCAAGAAACAGCTCGATCATCTTGAGCGTTGGATGGATTTCTAGTGTATCTTCTTGTGAGTGTATGGAGATTGCTCGGTATTGAATCGACAACGGATGTGCGTGCAATCAAGCGGGCATACGCCGGCAAGTTGAAGCAGACGCATCCGGAGGATGACCCGGAAGAGTATCAGCGATTGCGAGAAGCCTACGATCGTGCAATCAAGGTAGCAAAATGGAGTATGCAGCCTGAGGAAGCAGCGGACGCCTCTAGGACAGTAAGCATGGACGCAGCCAGCTCGGACACGGAGTCTAAGTCTACTGCTCCCAAGCATACAGGGATGAGCATCGACGATGGTATTGTACCTGTGGTCAGTGCTCTGGAGAGCAGCTCGGCAGAGGCTTTTTTGCAGAGAATGCAAGAAATCTATACAGATTTTGCCGAGCGCATTAACCCAGAAATATGGGCTGAATGGCTGAATTCCGATATCTTGTGGAGCGACTCCGTGTATGCCGAATTGTCAGAGCAGGTAATGGACTTCTTCAACGAGCATTACTTTTTGCCTATACCCGTCTGGCGACTGCTTGATCATGCTTTTGGGTGGAAGGATGCGATGCTTACTTCACCGGATGAATTCCAGGCACGCTATTCCCAAATTAGCAGATATGGCTTTGAGCAGACGTACAACACGGAACAGGGCTATTCTTTATTGTTGCCAGTTCCATGGGAAGAGCGAGAGGCATATCTCAGACTTCGAGAAGAAATCTATATCTTGCTGGGGCAGCTAACGAGAATTCGTGAAGCGCAGGTGAAAAGGTACTTATATATTAAGGAAAGCGAATATATAGCACAGTTCAACAAGCTCAGCACAGAAGCTGAGACCTTGCTTCAGCAGGCTGAAGAGTATCATACGAGTGACCCAGATTTACAACGGATGCAGATTCAGTTCTATCTCTTGAAGAATGAGCAAGACGCTGTCTTGTTCTATTGTGAACGGTACCTCACGGGGTGCCCCGATGATGTGGAGATCTTGCTAACCAAGGCGCATAGTCTGCTGAAGCTTGAACGAGTCGAAGAGGCGGAGTCCGTGCTAGAGAGGCTACTTTCTGAAGCTGTAGCCTTAAATGCCACAGGTATTCAATCCACAGCACAAGAATTACAGTTACAGGTCAAACTGGAAGAAGCGCGAGATCTGTATACGAGGATAGTTCCACAGATGCATCTGAAGCTGTTCTTGCAGCGGATGGAGGACATCTATAATGTCTTTTCGGATCGTGTTTGTCCAGAGGTATGGTCCGAATGGCTGCAGTCCGACATGATGTGGGATGCGTCACAACAGGAGGAATTGGCTGAGCGGGTGCTCAATTTCTTTAACAAGCATTACTTTTTGCCTCCATCTGTCTGGCGGCTGCTTGACCAGGGCTTTGACTGGTCCGGGAGGCAGGAACTGACTCCCGATGAATTCAAGGAGCGTTACCCGAAGCTCGTTGAAGCTGCTTTTCATCCTGGCTACCAAACCGAGCTTGGATATAGTCAATTGAACCGTATTCCTGCAGATCAGGTAGACAGGTATTTATTTATTCGGGAAAGTGCTTATCGTGCTTGGCTTAATGGCCAGCAAGCTCAGGCTGAACAGAAGCTGGAACAGGCTGAGCGAATTTTTGCCGATGATCCAGATCGATTACGTATACAGGTGCAGTTCCTATGGCTCATAGGAGAAGAAGAGGCTGCCCTTACTTATAGCATTAGGTACTTGCGGCTTTGCCCAGAAGATGTGGATGGTGTGCTTATTCGTGCACGTATGCTGTTGAAGCTGGAACGAATAGGGGAAGCAGAGCAAGTGCTGAAAGAGTTGCTTCTCGAGCTTCCAGATCAGCCTGACGGAATCTACTTGCTCGGCCAGTGTAAGCTGCTCCAACACAGCTTCGAGGAGGCCCGTCAGGCATTTGAGGAGGCCCATAGGCTGAATCATAAGGATATAGATGCCTTGATGGCCATTCGTGAAGCGAAAAGTGGCTTGGTTAAGCAAGGTGGGTGGCTACATAGAGCGACCTTGAGGAGGAAGCTGTATGGCACGCTGAAGCACCAGTTTGTAATGCTGCTGATCAGTCTGGTCTACAAGACATTACCCGTCTTTGCTGGTGTGCTGGTGCTGGGGTTCATGATCTATTGGCTGAGAGAGTACACCGTAATCACCCGAGTGCTCCTGTTGATTTGGCTCTTCATGTGCGTTAGTTGGTTGAAGCAATGCTATTGTTGCTGGAAGGGCTTCAGATACAGCCTATAGAGACGGGGTGAATTCATATGATTGTAGACATTAAACATGGCTCCAGATCACTGGCGGCATGCAGCAAGGCTCTTGTTGGTATGTTCGATTTTAGTATTATGGGCTATTATCATCAGCAGAATCCCATGCAGCTAATATCAAGTAAACGGGAGCTGCTCCGAGAATTTGGCTCGATGGGAATTGCGGACACTGTCAGCATACAACGTCATATAGAGGGATGTTTCCAATCGGGGATACGGCAAGAATATCAACAGATGTATATCCGACTCGCTTGTATGCCGCGGCAGCAGCAAGAGGGATATATGGAGCGGGTTCCTCCAATGTCAACAGAGTTCTACAGATTAGAAATAGTCCTTAAAATGCTGCATCGCATGCCTAGTGGAGGCATATCCGCCTATGATTATATTCGAGGTATATATGTAGCCTACGGAGGCCACAGACTAGGCTGGCTGACACGGGAGCAAAGAGAGGCCTATTGTATCAAAGCGATGACCGCGATTCGGACTGATTACACGAATTGGCGCGATGTGATTTTGGCCTTTACGATTGGATATGCATTTGATAAGGCACAGGAAAAGAGGGTCTTGGGGTATTATCCACCTCATGTTCACTTGCTCACCTCCCGGTATAGCCTGATTCACAACATGAGCTTGTGGGCGTAAGCCTGCAAATAATCATCTGGAGAGGTGGAGATATAGGATGTACATATGGGAGCTGCTAGGCATAGAGCCAACCTCGGATGTCCGAGCAGTCAAGCGGGCTTATGCCGGCAAGTTGAAGCAGACACATCCTGAGGACGATCCGGAAGGGTACCAACGGCTGCGTGAAGCCTATGATCGTGCTGTGAAGGAAGCGAAATGGCGTCAGCAACATGGAATTGAAGATGACGATGATGACGATGAGATCGAAGATGACGTAAAAGGTGATGGGAAAAAGGAAGACCCAAAAGACCCAAAAGACCCAAAAGACCCAAAAGACCCAAAAGACCCAAAAGACCCAGTGTACGCGGATTATACAGATGAATCTTCGACAGTTGGAACTACTGCCGATGATGAAACATCATCGGTATCTGAGCAGGATCATCTGGAGCCCATTTCATCCACACATGAGATGGCTGGCGAAGGATCTGGCCCGGACCCAGATTCACAATCAGAGCCGGAGCCTCAGACTCGGACGGTACCGCGATTCGCAGGGCCGCATCAAGAGATAGAAGAGGTATCGCAGTCAGAGGCGGATGCTGAGGATCATAGCGAAGATTACACAGTTCCTCGGCTTATGCAGACGGCTCAGCATGACTATACGAGTGAAGATGCGGACGCTGAATTGGTGGTTCCTCGCTTGATTCGCCACGTCTGTGTTTCTCCTGAACCTAATGGTGGGGATGCAGAGGATACTGCTCAAGCAGACGATGGCTATGACGGATATCAGGAGCGTGTACCGGATGCGTCAATTGCCGATGCATACATGCATCAAGAACCGATTCAGGATGAAGAGGAATACGATGAGTATGACAGACGGGAGCACGCTGACGATCTCAGGAGCTATAGTCCCATTGCTCATACCCTGGAGGCGGACGTTGATGAGAACGTAGAGTCAGACAATATAGACACTGTTGAAGCCTTCATAGAGCATCTGGAGGACATCTATTACACGATGGCAGAGCGTGTGCGGGTAGAGAATTGGACAGCACTGCTTAGTGCGGATGTCATGTGGAATGCAAGTATTCAGGAGGAGCTATCTGAAGAGGTACTTGATTTTATGGAGGAGCATTATTTCGTGCCGCCTTCGGTGTGGGGCATGCTGGACCAGGCATTCGGCTGGAAGGAAAAAATGCTGATTGACCCGGATATATTTGCCGAGCAGTACACGAATGTACGGCTCTATGCCTTCCATCCCATGTATGAGACTGACCTTGGATACTCCTGTGTAGCGGTGCTTGAAGATGAGCTGGCGGAGCAGTATCTGGAGCTGAGAGAGGAGGCGTACCACGCTCTTCGTTTCGGTCGCAGAGCTCAAGCTGGTATCAAGCTAGAGGAGGCTGAAGCCATCCTGAGTGCGGACCCGGATCTGCTGCGTCTGCGCATTCGGTTCGCTCAGATATCAGGTCAGGAGGAGGAAATACTGGAATACTGCACGAGATATTTGCAGCTGGATCCTACTGAGGAGGAGATTGCGCTTATTCGTGCACGCATATGGATTAGGCTGCGACAAGCAGCAGAGGCAGAAGTGGTTGTAACGGATATACTTCGTCGAAATCCCGATCATAGGGAAGCACTGAATCTACTAGGCCAATGCCAGCAGCAGACCGGACGATATCCTGAGGCTCGCGAGACGTATCAAAGGCTGATGGAGCTTGATCCAGAGGATCTGGAGGCGTGCTTCTCCTATCATGAAGTGAACAAGGCCATGGCGCAGCAAGCTCCATGGTGGAGAAGAAGGTCTGTCCGGCGTAGTCTAGGCTACACAGACTCCATTCCACGGCTTATGTTTTTCCTGTTTGCATCCGTTCGAAATAATGCTACCAGGCTTATCGGCATCGGAATCCTGGCCTTTCTGTTCTCTATCTCCTTTCATGCGGATACCGGTATGTCTGTATTGAAATACCTCTCTTCTCTACAGAATACTCCGGGTACGGAGAAGGAGTATAGAGACGTGATCAGTGTCGCAGAGCTGGAACATTCGTCTAGTGCTCCACTCGTCCGAATGACACTTCAGGATGTACGAAAGCTGGACGATCTATATATCGTGACCACAGACAATGGAGCAACACAGTATATGGATCAGACAGACCTGAAAAAGCAAAGACAATCCGCTGCGCACGCGGACCGAATTGTGATAGGTGCACTAGGAAAGCACGCGATTCCCGTTCGGCTGAGCACTCAGCAGGCAGAGTCGATTGTGTCAGGTACCAGCTTTACAGTGGAAGGACAAGTCGTCCCGCTCACGACCGGTGCCCTCAGATTCGAGCTGGATAAGTGGAGCTATCATACAGAGAATAATAATTATTTCAAGAATCATCCACTGGCTGATATGTACCTGGAGGGTAATGCCCTTGCCGAGGCGCAGGCAGCAGAACGTGGACATCCAAGCGCGGTAAGCTGGCTGTTCGGTATCCTTCTCTTCTTGTTCATCAGTTCCATGCTGATGGAGGTCTATCGGCGCTGGAAGCAATATAGATATAAGACTATTTAAAAAGAAAATCCTGCAAAGGAGCGAATGTGCGATGAATGTAAAGCTCCAGTACGGTTCCCGATTGGCGGAGGCCTGTAGTCGGGCTCTTGTGGGAATGTGTTCAGTCCATCCCGACGGAGATTATTATCACCAGAGTCCGGAGCGGATGTTCGTAAGTAAAAACGAGCTTAAGGAGCACATGGAAGAGCAATGGGAAGTTACAAATACGGAGCAGCTGAAGGCGCATATTGAATGGCGTCTTCGAGAGGGATTCCGTCACCAGTTCGAAGAGAACTACTTGAGGATCGCCTGTGTGCCCGAAGCATTCAGAGCAGAATACATTCGTGATCTGCACGAGGGGTCCCTGGAGCGCTACAGATTTGAGATGATCAGTCGATTCATGAACCGGATGCCGCCAGCGGGCATTGCGGCCCATGACTATATCTTTTCCCTATATTATGTATATGCAGGTCATAGGCTGAAGTGGCTGACGGATGAAGAAAAGAAGCAATACTCGCTTCGTATTCTGCAAGCCCTACAGGCAGTGTACACCAATTGGCGTGATGTGGTAACAGGCTTTTTTGTAGGGGTTGCATTCATGGATAAAGGGGTCTATAGCAGAATGTTTGACAAATACAGTCTGATTGTCGTAAAGCTGTTGACATCCCGCCGCAGCCCTTTTCGGAAAATTAGTCTTTGGTCGTAAAGACCAGCAATGGGATACAAATTGGAGAACCCGGGTCTGCTGCATAATGCATCAGGCCCGGTCTTCATAGTTCAGGTCAACGTAGTTCAAGTCAACTGTTAAAGAAGAATAGGAATAGTCGGCCAGAGCTCTTCATTGCCAGCTACTTGGAGAAGTTACTTGCTGTGTCTTGCTTCATCCTTGACCTCAGCTTTCGAGCTGCGAATGCTGGCTTCCCGCCGCTCGTTCTTCTCGTTGATTTGTGTGTATTCCTGAGCATCCATTTCGTCAGCGTGCTCATCCAGATATTGCTCCGCCTCATGCAGATTCTGGATTGTATGCTGGATGTTTTGCTGGAGATGCTGGACATTATCGGCGCGATTATCCGGTTTGGCCATGGTAGTTCCCCTCCTTGTGATAATTTGGTGCGTCTAGGCACCTTACTCAGTGTCTCAAATGGGGCAATGGTCTATGCATTTAAGAATGATTAGGAAGACGCTTGTGTATGGTTGGTTGCTCCCTGCTTGAGTTGCCAAGGGCTAACCAAAATATGTATACTATAAACGTGAAAAAATCTGGAGGTGGATGCTTCATGGTGAACAGTCTACAGGATACTACTACTTTACATAATGGTGTGGAGATGCCCCGTCTAGGTCTTGGGGTATGGAAGGTACAGGAGGGCAACGAGGTCGTACATGCTGTGAAATCAGCTATTAAGGCGGGTTATAAGAGCATTGATACGGCTGCTGTCTACAAGAATGAAGAAGGCGTTGGACAGGCTATCCGTGAGTCTGGTGCTCCGCGAGACAGCCTATTTATTACAACTAAGGTATGGAACTCCGATCAGGGCTATGAGACGACATTGGCTGCCTTTGATGAAAGTCTGAGCAAGCTTCAGCTGGATTATGCGGATCTTTATCTCATACACTGGCCTGTAGGGGGGAAGTACAAGGAGACTTGGAGAGCAATCGAGAAGCTGTATAAGGATGGTCGTGTGCGTGCGATTGGAGTGAGTAATTTCCATCAGCACCACTTGGAGGATCTGCTGGCTGATGCCGAGATTGCTCCAATGGTGAACCAGATCGAGCTTCATCCCCTGCTGTCGCAGGAGCCGTTAAGAGCGTACTGTGCTTCCAAGAATATCAAGGTGGAAGCCTGGTCCCCGCTCGGCAACGGAAGACTGCTGACGAACGAGCTGGTTCAGGAGATTGCTGGTAAGTATAGCAAGAGCGTCGCGCAGGTCATTTTGCGCTGGGATCTTCAGCATGATATTATCACCATTCCAAAATCCATTAATGAATCACGGATTATCGAGAATGCGGATATTTTTGATTTTGAGCTGTCTGCCGAGGATATGCAGAAGATCGATAGCCTGAACCGTAACGAACGGTTTGGCTCCGACCCGGACAACTTTAATTTCTAATTAAGAAAGCATCAACTTAATTAGAAAATCGTCGATCTTCGTACTTTTACAGAAGACAGACCGCGTTTAGTTGATGTTTTTCCTGCCGATAATCGAATTGTTCAGCTCTGCTGAAAACTTATAAATTCTATTATCTAAAGAAAGTGTCTCTGCCGCCGATCAGGTGGTGAGACACTTTTTTTTGGTGCTGCCGATGAAAGGGCCAAGCTTAACCTTCTGTATATGTGACCTTGATCGCGGACAGCTTTAGTTGAACACTATGAGATATTGCTGTACATTATTGTACGATAAAGAAGATCGCAGCGCCCAAGAAGATAAGGCCGTAGATCAATTGTCTTTTTCCGGTTGACTTATAGCGGTTACGCATGCGTTCCAGAAATTGTTCAACCGATTCATCTTCCTTCTTCTGTTTATGTACGACATCCATGTTGATTTTGTTCGAATCAAATGGCTTACGCGCACTATAGATGGCAGCTCCTCCGATCAGGAAGGACAGGGCGGATACGATTAGCAGGACGATACTGACAGCTGGCATGGTGGCAACTCTCCTCTCTGGTGAACTCATCCTATTATGTCATAGTCCTGACGGTCGGGCTATATTAGCTTGCATTAGGAAGGGAATTTTTCGATATGCGTATCCTTTCAGGCTACTCACACGTCTACCCAATGTATATACGTAATGACAATATAGGACTAAGCAAAGGGGGGGCCCGATTCATGGCCTTTGTGACATCCGAATCCGTAATTTCATACCAAATGCCAACACCAATTGCATGGGAAGAGCTACTTCCCGTACTTCGTAAATATTGCTTGTCACTGACTGGCTCGATATGGGATGCCGAAGATCTGGCGCAGTCCGCTTGTCTGCAGCTATTGAGGCAGAATAATGATCAGGCTGTAAGCGTTCGGAATCCCGAAGCGTATTTGATTCGGACCGCACGTAACCTGTGGCTGGATCAGCTGCGCAGCAGTGAGACGATAAGAAAGCTGCTAGATAAGCTGCAGGGAATGGCATTGCCACTTGAAGAGGGACAGCAGCTAGGGCTTGAGATTGAGCATGCGTTGCAGTGTCTGCTTCGCTGGTTATCTCCGCTTCAGCGGACGGTATTTCTGCTTCGTGAGGTATGGAGCTTCAAGACACTGGAGACTGCCGAGCTACTAAATATGACAGAGGGAGCAGTCAAGGCTGCATTGAGCCGAGCGAGAAACGCACTGGAGCAGCATAAGCGGTCGAATCCTTATGGTGCCGAGGTTATGGGGAGTAGGCAGGAGGCTATGCTGCTGAAGCAATACTTGGCTGCCTTTCGGACAGGGGACACGCGACGGCTGGTAGAGCTTGGGTTACAGGATGGAATGGACCCGATGGCTGTGGCTGGACAGGTGCTGGAGCAACGTGCTGCTGTTAGATCATCTATCCGATATGCAAGAGCGGCAAATGTGCAGGCAAATAAGGTTAGTGGTAGTCCCAGGGCATGGTGTGCGGCGTAGAACAGGAGTCTATTATGAATGCAATTCCGTATGTTGTTGAGCAGACCAGCCGTGGCGAACGCAGCTATGACATCTATTCCCGGCTGTTGAAGGACAGAATCATTATGGTATCCGGTGAGATTGAGGATCATATGGCGAATGTGATCGTGGCACAGCTGCTGCACTTGGCGGCTGAGGACGAGGAGAAGGATATTCATATGTATATCAACTGTCCCGGCGGTTCAGTGTCGGCTGGCTTCGCCATCTATGATACGATGCAGTTCATCAAGCCGGATGTATCTACGATCTGTACGGGGATGGCTGCCAGCTTTGGAGCGATTCTGCTGATTGGTGGGGCCAAAGGCAAGCGTATGGCGTTACCGAACAGCGAGGTTATGATCCACCAGCCGCTTGGCGGAGCGAAGGGCCAGGCATCCGATATTCGTATTTATGCGGATCGTCTGTTAAAGAGCAGAATTAAGCTGAATGGGTTGCTGGCAGAGCTTACGGGTCAGTCTATAGAACGGGTAGAAAAGGACACAGATCGTGATCATTTTATGTCGGCTGAGGAAGCGCTGGAGTATGGGCTGATTGACCAAATTATTAGCCGTAGATAGCTGTCACAAATATGTAAAAATGTGCAATTTGCCCGTGAGACAGGGTCTCGCGGGCAATTCACTTGTTACGAGCGGATTGAAGCGGATGATTCGTATTGTAAATCAGCTGCAACGGGAGTATAATTCGTATCGGTTCAGGTCGTGTGTACTAGCACATGGAGACCTGAAATATAAACAAGTGAGGTTATTACAAATGAAAACATGCTGCAAGATCGAAGTACAAGACGACAGTCTGGTCATTGATCTCTCAGAGAACACGAATGCGTCCATGGAAGCGCTGCTTGGCGATATTGAAAGCTGCGGGGGTGACGTTAATCCCTGGATTACGCTGATGGACAAAGTCACTGCTCATGAAGAGGAAGAAGATCGGGAAGAAGTGGTTGTACGCTGATATTCCAGCAGACCTTATACAACATTACAGTTATTGATCCAGCAATGAACTTTGCAATTATTTTCGTATAATACGCTCTATTCAATTCTTTTCATATGCTAAAAATCACAAAGCAAGCCGGCCTTTCACGGAGAATCTCCTGATGGGTCGGCTTGCTTTGATTTATTATGATAAAGTTGCCATGTCGTCTGTACTGTGTGCTTACCTATCAGACGGTAGCTCGAAAGCCTCTGCAAGCAGACGGTAGGAACGGATACGACTCTCGAAATCGTGAACGGAGGTCACGATCAGCAGCTCATCGGTCTGATATTGTTCAGCAATACGAATGAGTCGCTCTTTGACCTGTTCAGGAGTACCCACTACCCGCCAGCCACGCGATTGGCGAATCCGCTCGTGATCCCAATCCGTATAAGGATAGGCCGCTGCTGTATCTACTGATGGAAGCGAGCCGAGTTCCCTTCCATTCTGCAGACCAAGGAAGAACAGATCCGAGCTTGAAGCCAGCCGCTCTGCTTCTTCTTCCGTATCAGCACAGACCACCGCTACGGCAGCCATAGAATGAGGACGTTCCTCAAGCACGGATGGCTCATAATGATCATGATAATAGGCTGTACTCTCGACACCGCCAGGAGTCCCGAAGAATTGAGCAAAAGCAAAGGATACACCCATGCGGGCTGCGAGCCTTGCACTGTCACCACTGGAGCCGAGTAGCCACATCTGTGGCATAGACGGTACAGAAGGAGAAGCCAGAAGACCCGGGAATCGGTGATCTGAGCCATGCGATTCCTGGAAATATCCGATCAGATCGAGGATCTGTTCGGGATATCGATCAACACGCTGCATACTGCTACCTTCCTGCAGGGCGCGGGTTGCCAGCGGCAGACCACCAGGGGCGCGACCCAGGCCGAGGTCGATCCGACCCGGATGTAATGCTTCAAGTAGCCTGAAGTTCTCTGCTACCTTATAAGCACTATAATGGGGGAGCATGATCCCTCCCGAGCCCACTCGAATTCGGCTGGTCTGCGCAGCGAGATGTGCGATGAGGACCTCGGGGCTGGAGTGGGCCAGGGCTCTCATGGAATGATGCTCAGACACCCAGTAGCGGCTGTAACCGAGACGATCCGCCTCTTGTGCCAATGCTGTAGTCTGGGCGAGTGCTTCGGGAGCGGTACCTCCCTCCAATATATGAGATTGGTCTAAAATACCAAGCTTAGTAAGCATATAATTAATCACCTCTATAGCAAATATATCATACACAATTTATTTGGTCAAAATGATAACCTCAGATGCTCCATGATGTACTCGGCACTTTTTCGCTGCTGATAAGCCTCCACAGCATGTCCTGTAAAAGGATAGATTTCGAGTCGTTTGGTCGATGATATCCGGTTATACACGGGAAATATCGTCTCTGGCATGCATACGGTATCCTTCAGACCAACAGATAGCATAGTGGGAATACCAATTCGCTCTGCCAGATGGAGGAGATCAAAATAGCTCAGTGTTCGCAGGACCTGTTCATAATGCTGGGGAAAACGATGTACGAACTCGGCAGCCTCAGTCAGTGAGCTCGTCGAATGCAGGATGCCAAAGTCCATATGGCACATATTCGGAATATTGGCCACGCACACTTGCACATGCTCACTTAGCGCGCTGGTGATCAGAGCCAAGCCGCCGCCTTGACTTACTCCACAGACAGCTATGCTGCCAGTATCCACATCAGGCTGATTGACGGCCCAATGAATTGCTGCCAATGCATCCAGTGTAATCGCATGATAGTAAGAGCACTTCGGCTCCAGTATGCCTTGGGTTAGCCAGCCTTTGACTGTCCCGTAGCCAACATTCATATGACTCCCCGTCTCACCACCTTGTCCCCGTACATCTACAGCCATAACAGCCACCCCCAGCATCAGCCAGGAAGCATATTGCTCAGGGTAGCCTTTGCCACCGGTATAGCCGTGGAAAAGCACCACACAAGGAAGCTTGTGTCCTTCCATACCAGCGGGACGAATATACCATGCGTGCAAGGGAGTGTCGTCTGAGCCCGTGTAGATAACCTGCTGTACCTTCATGCCTGTAAAAGGAGTACTCACCTCCATGACACTAGCCTTTTCTGGTTCAAAGCCAACCTGTGCGAGAGAATCACGCCAGAAATCCTCCAGATCCGAGGGGGCTGCCGTATTGGGGGCGTAGTTATACAGTTCTTGTATTCTTTTCTCAATCGTATTCATGCTTCGGATTCCTCCCTTGATTAAGCAAGCTTGTAGGCCAGTGATAACAACTTGGGGATATGGACCATGCGAACTTTTGCAGAGGCAAAGGTTACCAGCTTCAGGATAGCAGAAGAGCAGAAATTCGTTCCTGCGTAACTTGCAACATATTCATTCTCTCGTGCGTCGGTAAGTTTAGAAAATGAAAATTCTTCTTGTTATATACCCAATATGATACTAGGAGTGGAACGTATGAAAAAGAACAAAACTCAGCGCAAAAGCCATTTTCTCCCGTTAAGTGCAGCAGTCTCTGCCCTGTCTGTAGCAGTAGCTCTTGTAGTCCCAGCGTGGGCGTCTGCTGCTTCCTTTACCGACATTGATACGACACCAGGGAAGGAGAAAATCGTGGCATTGCATGATCAAGGTCTCATTCATGGCTTCTCGGCTGCGGAATTCCGCCCTGATGCCGAATTGAATAGCGCGCAAGGCATTCAGATGCTAACAAGTGGGTTGGGCCTTAGCTTGGCGGCAATCAGCTTTGAGAAGGGACCATTTGCCGAAGATGTGTTTGACCACGTTAAGGATGGCGTATGGTATACGAATGCCTATCTGTCAGCGCATTATAATGGTGTGGAGCTGCCTAAGGATATTGAGCCCTCCAGCGTGCTGACACGTGAAGAATTTACTTTTTACCTGATTCAAGCTATTGAGGGCACAGGACAAGTACCGTTGATTAATATTGTACCGAAGCCGATCAAGGATGAGGCGGATATGGACATTATGCATCAAGGAGCGATTCAGCGTTCATTGATATGGAATATCGCTTCCTTGGATGATACAGGGGCCTTCCACCCGCAGCGTGCCATTACAAGAGCTGAGGCGGCTGTGATGGTGTACAATGCTGCAGAGGTTCTGAAGCGGTATTCCGAAGCTCCGGCTATACCGACAGATACGCCTGTTGAACCTGCGGCAGCTCCAGCAGCTCCAGCAGTAGAAGAGGTTCAGGAGTAATTTCGATGCTGTCTCAGGATTGTGATCAGCAATCGTAGTTGCATGAGTAGCCATCGTAAAATGAGAAATACGAGCGACAATCGTAGCATCAGGTATTTGATTCATTGGACTCCCAAAAAATGAATGGCAGCAACAGATAAGGCCAGCCAGCAGTGCTTCTCCGGATAGGAGTGAACTGCTGGCTGGCCTTTATCTAATCTTTTAATGTGCTGTGATGGGAATGAAGTGCTGTGTTCTTATTTTATCAGATCGATAGCTTGTTGGGATGCGTATACACTAATGCCGTTATACACGATAACCCCTTCAAGCTGTACGGATTGCCCGTTCAGAGAGGCTACGCTAGTGTGGAAAGGAAGCTCCAGCTTATCGCTGCCTTTTGTAACGATCAGCTTATTGTCCTCAATACTGGTCTTGGCTCCTTTGGAAGCAAAGGCTTGCTCAGCATTTACGAACAGACGAGTCGTTGTTGCGTTCAGGTCCAAGCCCAACACGCTAGCCATATACTTAGCGACATCTGTATTCTCGATGACACCAGTCGGACGGTTGTTATCTGGTGCGTAAGTGTACAGAACCACATCTCCGCCAGTATGACCACCTGTTGTCCAGCCGATGTTAGCTCTTTCGCTGATAATAGGTCCTACAGCATAATTCATGCTGCCAGCCTTGGCATCTTTGATGGTCTGAATTTCTTCAGCGCTCAGGTCCGTAATGCCGAGATAAGTAGCAGCTGCTTCCACAATGTTGCTGCGATCAGCGTTCAGCTTGGCTTCAAAGCCTTCACCGGTTACCTTTGCGTTCTTGAGAGGAGTGATGAAGGAAGCAAGGGGCTCCTTGTCATAGGTGCTGGTAGTTGCCTTGCTACCGATGGTCAGTCCGCCATTACCATGGTCTGTCACTGCGATAACGGCAGTGGATTGGTCCTTTTTGGCAAATTGAATGGCTGTGTTCACCGCTTCATCGAATGCAAGCACATCGCTGATCACACCGACTGGATCGTTAGCATGTGCTGCCCAGTCTACCTTACTGCCCTCTACCATCAGGAAGAAGCCTTTGTCGTTCTGTGAGAGGACATCAATAGCCTTACTAGTCATGTCGCTCAGGCTTGGTTGCTTCGCAGGATCGCGATCCATCTCATAGGCCAGAGCCTTGCCTCCGAACATGCCCCAGATTTTATCCGAGGAAGAATTCTTGAGCTGTTCTGGTGTTGTTACATATTCGTAGCCACGTTCCTTGATCGTGCTGAGCAGATCATTACCGTCCTTACGTCCTTCAGGAGTAAGATAATTGCTGCCACTGCCCAGGACGATATCCATATCGTTGTAGACCTGCTGCATGCTCAATGCATCATAATTGGAGCGGTCAGGATAATGAGCAGAGAAATCTGCTGGTGTGGCGTGCATGAATTCGGATGTGGCAATAATGCCAGTGGATTTGCCTGCCAGTCTGGCTGCTTCCAGTACCGAGGCTACAGGCTTGCGCTTGTCATTCTCCGCGATAGCGGTCTGACCCGGCATTGTGGCTTCATCAGGAAGCACGCCTACGAATCCGGTATGGGATTTGTGGCCAGTTGCAAATGCCGTACCTGCAGGTGCGGAATCTGCGATTGGAGCATCAGCGGAGTAGGTACGCACCAATCCGCTCGCGAGCTCATCAAGGGCCAGATCAGAGCCTTTGTACCAGCGAGCAAGCGTTGTTGCATCATTGGCCATGCCATCCGGAATGAGGATAATGACATTTTTGATTGGCGTTGCTGCGGCTACTTCAGCCTGAGGTAAAACTGCGGTACTGGTCGATAGCACACTGGTCGCTATCAAGGTCGCGATGGTCCCCTTTTTAAAACGTTTCCACATGGTCTGCTTCAAGTGCTACATCCTCCTTAAACAAGTCTAAGGAGTAGTCTACGGGTAAATTGTTAACAAAATATTAATTAATATGTGTATTTGTATCAAAATTTACCAATATGGAAATGTTGACAAAGCGCATGTAACCCTAGTTGAGAGTACACACTAGGAATGAAAGCAACCTTTTTAAACATTCAATTGACAGATGACCACATCCATTAACGGCTGTTGAGAGCTGGTTGTCTGGAGTAGGGAAGAGGTTGGCGACAGTTGTGAAAAGCCTCGGCTCAAATTGGACTTTGCAGCATCTATGTAATTTCAAGTGTTCAAAACCAAAAGGGTTGGTTAATAATACAACACAGCGACATAACAAATCCAAAACGAGGTGAGAAATCATGAGTTGGTTATGGGCATTAATCGTAGGTGGTATTATTGGATGGTTGGCAGGTCTGATCGTAGGAAGAGATATTCCGGGCGGCGTCATCGGAAATATTATCGCGGGCTTCATCGGAGGATGGCTCGGAAGCGTGCTTCTTGGAGAATGGGGACCGGCCATGGGAGGATTCTATATCGTTCCAGCCTTGATCGGGGCCATCATTCTGGTAGCTCTTGCAAGTCTGGTGTTCCGTTCTATGGGACGAAGTCGCGGCTAGATCGCTGTAATGTAGATGTGAATGTATACAATCGCGGCATTGAGTAGCTTCTGGTTACCTTAGGAGGCTTAACGATACAGTTGATCGTGATTAGCAAAAATGTCCTGAGCTTATGCTCGGGACATTTTTTTGCTTCATTCTCCTTGACCAAGACACTAGTCAAAACGCCGAATCTGTGGGACACACAGCACAAGTATGATGAGCAGCATGCCTATAGAGGCAAAGATCTGCATGGCAGCGATACCGCCAATATGGTCCGCTAGTGCACCTACGGCAAGATAACCAATAGGAAGTAAAGCAAACGATCCGAGCATGTCGAGACTGGCTACGCGACCGAAGGCTTCAGGAGGTACCAGCTCCTGAAGGCTGATTTCCCATATGATCATGAACATCATGAGCCCGAAGCCTTCCAGCATCATAATGAAGATCATGCCGGGAATCCATGAGACATAAGCCAGCAGCAGAAGTGCAATTCCGGCGAGCAAGGCGCCACAATAAGCGATAATGCCCCGATGTCTCCATTCTTTTCTGGCCCCATACAAAATGGCTCCGATAATTGCACCTGCTCCAGAACCTGCCATGGCAAGACCATACATTGAGGGGCTGTACCCATGATGGATCTTGAACAACCATGGAATAAGCACAGTAATAATGCCGGTATAGCAGATATTCAGAAACGAAAAGGTCAGAATCGTGATCCACAGCCAAGGAATTCGTTTCAGAACAGCAATCCCTTCGAGAAATTCTTGAAGGAACGAGGCACCAGAATGAGCCGAAGGTGCTGTGAGACCTTCCTGTGAAATCCCGATCTGCTTGCTCAAGACCTGTGCCAGAAGCCAAAAGCAAATAAACGACACGAGATACATCATGGAATCAAGCGCGAAGCCGACGCCTGGTGAACTGACAGCGACGATGAATCCTCCAAGTGGGGGACCTAATAGTCGTACAGCCTGAATGCTAATCTGTGTCAAGGCATTGGCGGCATTGCGAATATCAGGTGTAAATACCTGTGCCCGCAAAGCAGAGAACGCTGGGTTGAATATACCGTCCAGCAGACCGTACACCGCTAGTCCAGCAAATAGGATATAGAGATTCATTTGTCCAGTAAGCACCGTCACCGCTGCTCCCAGCATGAGCAGAAATCGCGACCCATTCGTGAACAGAATTAGCCGAGTGCGATCCATTCGGTCAACGATCCAGCCAGAGAAGGGTAGGACCAGCACATTGGGCAGCATATAGGTCGTCATCGCCAGCCCCATAATGGTGGAGGAGCCTGTAATGGAATAGACTACAAATGGAAGAATGATCATTGTAATCGTACTGCCGAGGACCGCGATCCATTGTCCGAGCCACAGCAGGGTAAAAGCACGGCTATGCCGAATGGGCTGAAAAAAACGCATCCACGGCGAGTGCTCGACTGAGCCTGCTATCGTGGATGCCTGAATATCTGACTTCATGATGATGACTCCTTTGTGCATTGAACTGCTCATTTTGGAAGAAAATGAGTTGGTAAAAGCTGTGTTCTATGTATAACACTTGATTATAAGCGAGCAAGACAATACTGTAAATGAGTAAATCTATGGTACACGCCTACACGATTGGCCCAGAAAAGGATATACTGTAGTTATATGAAGAAGGCGAATGCCTCCATCTAAAGATAGGAGCCGTTGATATGAGCACATTTAAAAGAATACATCTAGTCGTTATGGACTCTGTTGGTATCGGAGAAGCGCCGGATGCGGCAGATTTTGGAGATTTCGGGGTGGATACCCTCGGTCATATTGCAAGCGAGCGCGGTGGTCTGCACATGCCTAATATGGCAGCTCTTGGCCTGTCCAATATTCGTGAGATTGAGGGCGTGCCTGTAGCAGAGAAGCCGCTGGCCTATTATGGAAAAATGCAAGAGGCATCACTAGGCAAGGATACGATGACAGGACACTGGGAGATCATGGGGCTGTATATTGATACGCCGTTCCGGGTATTCGAGAATGGGTTTCCGCAGGAGCTGATTTCACAAATCGAGCAAAAAACAGGCCGTAAGGTGATCGGCAATAAGCCTGCTAGTGGTACGGAGATTATCGACGAGCTGGGCGAGGAGCATGTAAAGACAGGAGCGCTCATCGTCTATACCTCGGCTGACTCCGTTCTGCAAATTGCCGCTCATGAGGATGTTGTACCGCTGAAGGAGCTGTACGAGATCTGCGAATACTGCCGTGAGATTACGCTGGATGACCCGTACATGCTGGGACGCATCATTGCCAGGCCGTTCGTTGGCGAGCCAGGTAGCTTCAAGCGTACACCGAATCGGCATGACTATGCCTTGAAGCCATTTGGGCGCACGGTCATGAATGAGTTGAAGGACGAGGGACTGGAAGTCATCGCAATCGGGAAGATCAATGACATCTATGATGGCGAGGGTGTGACCCGTTCGATTCGTACAGAGTCCAACATGGACGGTATGGACAAGCTGGTACAAGTGCTGGAGGAGTCATTTACAGGGATTAGCTTCCTGAATCTGGTCGATTTCGATGCGCTCTATGGACACCGTCGTGATCCTCAGGGCTATGGAGATGCGCTGGAGCAATATGACGGCCGCTTGCCTGAGGTGTTCGAGCGTATGACAGATGACGATCTGCTGATCATTACAGCTGATCACGGGAACGATCCTACCTATAAAGGAACAGATCATACGCGTGAATATGTACCTTTACTCGTGTATTCTCCACGTTTAACGGACGGTGAAGGAGCCTTGCCACTGCGCCAGACTTTTGCCGATGTCGGAGCCACGATTGCAGAGAATTTTGGAGTGAAGCTGCCTGAGCATGGCTCCAGCTTTTTGGGCGCTTTGAAATAGCAGACTAGATCGAGAACGACCAGCTTAACAGCAGTCGACAGGATTCCCTGCTTGCAGCAGCTCTATGCTCATATGTAATCTGAAAAAGTCACTAGTACCACCTATACAGATTGAACCTGTAAAATAGTATCACATTCAATAATTAGGCTACAGCTATTCTGAGGAGGATTAATTTCATGAGTGTTCACATTGCAGCTAAACCAGGAGATATTGCGGAGACGATCCTCCTGCCAGGAGACCCGCTTCGTGCCAAATATATCGCAGAGACCTATTTGCAGGATGTAACCTGCTACAACGAGGTGCGCGGAATGCTGGGCTTCACAGGTACATATCAAGGCAAGCGCATTTCTGTACAGGGCTCTGGCATGGGAATTCCGTCTATCAGCATTTATGCCAATGAACTGATTACCGAGTATGGTGTGAAGAATCTGATCCGTGTCGGCACGTGTGGGGGGATGCAGGAGCATGTTCGAGTTCGTGACGTCATTCTGGCACAGGCGTCCTGTACGGATTCCAGCATGAACCGTCATGTATTCGGCGGTTATGATTATTCACCTATCGCCAGCTTCCCATTGCTGAAGGCAGCTTATGATCGCGGCACAGCCAAAGGTCTGAAGCTGCATGTGGGCAATATCTTCAGCTCTGACATGTTCTACCGCGATGATAAATCGGTCGTGGAGAAGCTGATGCAGTACGGTATTCTTGGTGTAGAAATGGAGACGACTGCGCTATATACTTTGGCAGCGAGACATGGTGTGCAGGCACTGACCATTCTGACGGTCAGCGATCATCTGATCACAGGTGAAGAGACGACATCAGAAGAGCGCCAGACGACCTTCAACGAGATGATGGAAGTGGCGCTGGATACGGCGATCTCTTTATAAGGAATCTAGAGCAGGCCTGAGTAGGCTTACTTCAATCACGACTAGGAGAATCAGACAATGAGAATGGTCGATATTATTGCAAAAAAACGGGACGGCAAGGAGCTGACTGCTGAGGAAATACAATTTTTCATTCAAGGGTACACCAATGGGGACATTCCGGATTATCAGGCAAGTAGCCTCGCAATGGCGATCTTCTTTCAGGATATGAATGATCGCGAGCGTGCAGATTTGACGATGGCGATGGTGAATTCGGGCGAGACGATTGATTTATCCGCAATTGACGGTATCAAGGTTGATAAGCACTCTACAGGTGGTGTCGGTGATACGACGACGCTGGTGCTTGCTCCTCTGGTAGCAGCACTGGATATTCCTGTCGCCAAGATGTCTGGAAGAGGACTCGGGCATACGGGTGGAACGATCGACAAGCTGGAGGCGATCGAGGGTTTCCATGTTGAAATCTCCAAGGAGGAGTTCGTCAAGCTGGTCAACGAGCACAAGATTGCAGTAATCGGCCAGAGCGGCAATCTGACTCCAGCGGACAAGAAGCTGTATGCACTCCGTGATGTCACAGGAACCGTCAACTCCATTCCATTGATCGCCAGTTCCATCATGAGCAAGAAGATTGCAGCAGGCTCGGATGCAATCGTACTGGATGTCAAGACAGGCGCAGGTGCCTTCATGAAGACGGTCGAGGAGGCCAAGGAGCTGGCCAAGGCTATGGTAAGCATCGGAAATAGTGTAGGCCGCAAGACGATGGCTGTGATCTCGGATATGAGCCAGCCCCTCGGTTACGCTATTGGCAATGCGCTGGAGGTTCGCGAGGCGATCGACACTTTGCAGGGCAAGGGACCTGCCGATCTGGAGGAGCTGTGTCTGGCTTTGGGAAGCCAGATGGTCTATTTGGCAGGCAAGGCAACGTCGCTGGAGGAAGCCGAGGAGAAGCTGCGTGAGGTTATGCGAAATGGCAAGGCTTTAGATAAGTTCAAGGAATTCATCCGCAATCAAGGCGGCAACGAACAGGTAGTGGATCGTCCTGAGCTGCTGCCACAAGCAGCCTATCAGATCCAAGTACCAGCTGAGCAGGATGGCGTCGTCGCTGCTATAACCGCAGATGAGATTGGTACTGCCGCCATGAAGCTTGGAGCCGGACGGGCGACCAAGGAATCGGATATTGATCTGGCTGTAGGTCTCATGCTGAACAAGAAGATCGGGGATACGGTGCGTAAAGGTGAGTCGCTCGTCACGATTCACGCTAACCGCGAAGAGGTTGATGAGGTCATTCGTATGATTCGTGAGCACATCCAGATTGCTGATCACGCGGTAGCGCCGCAGCTTGTGTACGATGTAGTAACAGGCTAAATGAATGTGACATCACATCATAGTCGGATTACCGAGCAAACAAAGATGACGAGTTCGCAAAGTTAACAAGTAAACAAAACTCTTGTAATCTCAAGAAAGCGTTCCGAGTCCTTTCAAGGCTCAGGAACGTTTTTTTGTGCTGGTACGTGGGCCTACGATGAAAGTGAATAATCTATTTCTCTCAGGAAAAGCTATTGTAGCTTAGGGATTTCTCAAGGCTACTGACAGCTCCTGAAGTAGAGATTGTATAGATTGTTTTAAAATACATTAAATTCATCGGAATTATTATATTTTTTTAATTGACGCTTTACCGTAACATGGTGTAGTATTCAATTGCTGCCTCGTTAATCGTCAGATTGGTTGATTAATGCAAGGGGTTCACAGCGGTATACTTTATAGAGAAAAGAGTGAAGTAGATATGAAAAGGGTACATTTCTTAGCGGTAACATGGGTTATTCTCTTGCTGGTGTTGGCAGCATGCGGAAATAGCACGAGTCAGACTACGGATACAGCAGGCAGCAATAACGGAGCTGCTAGCAATCAGGAGACAGCCCAGTCAGCTTTGGAAGCTGTCAAGGCAAGTGGTAAGCTGCGGATCGGTACGGAAGGTACCTATGCTCCCTTCACATTCCGTGATGGGTCAGGCCAACTGACAGGCTTTGATGTAGAGCTCGCTCGTGAAGTCAGCAAGCGTCTGGGTGTAGAGCCAGAATTCGTCGAGACCCAGTGGGACGGAATGTTCGCAGGACTGGATGCCAAGCGGTTCGATGTGGTGTTCAATCAGGTGTCTATCAATGATGAGCGCCAAGCCAAGTATGATTTCTCCGATCCTTATATTGTCTCCAAAGCGGTGCTGATCGTGAGTGAGGACAATAACGAGATTAAGCAATTCGCTGATCTGAAAGGCAAGAAGGCTGCCCAATCGCTGACGAGCAACCTGACGGAGATTGCGAAGAGCAATGGTGCAGAGATCGTAGCAACAGAGGGCTTCAATCAGGCAATTGACCTGTTAACCTCCAAGCGTGTAGATGCGACAGTAAATGATGGGCTATCCTTCCTTGATCTGAAGGTGCAGCGTCCAGATGTGCCATTGAAGGCTGTAGATGAAGTAGAGGAAGCTTCCGAGAGTGCAGCCTTGTTCAACAAAGGCAATGATGATCTGGTGGAGGCAGTGAACAAGGCCTTGGTCGATATGAAGAGCGACGGGACCTACCTGACGATCTCCGAGAAATACTTCGGTACGGATGTATCCCAATAAAGTGAATAATAAAAATAAGATAGTGATGTCAATACACCGTGACAATATGTGACAACATTAAGCATTGCAACCTCTATATAAAGATGAATATTATTCAAAGGATGTCATGAAAGATGGACAATCGCGATATTCAAATTCTAATGGATTCCTTCTGGCCCCTGCTAAAAGCAGGGGTTGCTTTTACACTGCCACTCGCTGTATTATCCTTTGCATTTGGCTTAGTACTGGCGCTGATGACGGCACTTGCTCGTCTATCGGGCGTAAGAGCTCTCATAGCAGTCGCTCGATTTTATGTATGGATCATTCGCGGTACACCGCTCTTGGTGCAGCTTTATATTATTTTCTACGGTTTGCCAACGGTGGGTATCGTACTGGACCCATTCATTGCGGCACTGATCGGCTTTAGCCTAAGTGTGGGAGCGTACAATTCGGAGGTTATCCGTGCGGCGATCCAGTCCGTGCATCATGGTCAATGGGAGGCAGCAGAGTCACTTGGGATGACCCGAACGCAGGCGCTGCGACGTATTATTTTGCCACAGGCCGCACGGGTGTCGGTTCCTCCGCTTGGGAACTCCTTTATCAGTCTCGTGAAGGATACATCGCTGGCAGCAGGTATCGCTTATCTGGAGATGTTCCGTGTATCCCAGCAGATCGCTGCGACCACTTATGAGGCGTTACTGGTCTATTCAGAAGCAGCCGTTATTTATTTATTGTTCAGTACAGTACTGTCGGCACTTCAGAACTATGTTGAGAAGCGTGTAGGTCGCCATACCATCCGGGTGGGAGGAACTTCATGATTACCATTCATAATTTGCACAAATCCTTCGGCTCACTGGAGGTCCTAAAGGGAGTAGATCTTTCCCTGGAGAAAGGCAAGGTACTTGTCATCATTGGCCCTTCGGGCTCCGGCAAGACGACGTTGCTGCGCTGCTTCAATCTGTTGGAAATGCCCGACCAGGGAACGTTAGAGCTAGGTGGGTTATCTCTACATTTTGAACGAGGCTCGAAGGTAAGCAAGAAGGATATGCTCGCGCTTCGCAAGAAATCAGGCATGGTATTTCAATCCTATAACTTGTTCCCGCATATGACGGTGCTGCAAAATGTAATGGAGGCGCAGGTTACGGTACAGAAGAAGGGCAAGGAGGAGGCACGTAAGCGTGCCCTTGGGCTGCTAGAGAAGGTAGGACTGTCGGATAAGGCCGACGTGTACCCACACCAGCTCTCTGGCGGACAGCAGCAACGGATCGGTATTGCCCGGGCAATGGCCGTAGACCCCAAGGTGCTCCTGTTCGATGAGCCAACCTCTGCGCTTGATCCAGAATTGGTAGGCGAGGTGCTCAAAGTCATGAAGGAGCTCGTTGCTGAGGGACGGACGATGGTTATCGTAACGCATGAGATGAAGTTCGCTGCGGATGTGGCTGATCACGTAATCTTCATGGATGGTGGTGTCATTGTGGAGCAAGGACCGCCTGCTCAAGTGCTGAGAAACCCTGTCAGTCCAAGAGCTGTTCAGTTCCTGGGCAGGCTGCGTGGGGAAGAAGCTGTTGAGAGTGCTTTGTCAGATGGAAAGTAAGGTCCGTAAATCCAGTACGGCTATATTGCCAGTAGTACCTGTAATTAGATGACGGTAGACTAACTTTCTCGGTTAGCTTCTTCATTCTAGTGACAGGTTTTTTTGCGTTGTATTTACGATGCTGCACGGGACATGCATTTGAGCACAATAAATCAAAACTTGCAAATTCATACCTAGTAGAATGGAGGGGAATAGAGAGAGTAGAGGGAATAAAAGGAGTAGGGCTGTGAAGGGGAGAAAGAACAAGTAAGAACAAGTAAGAACAAGTAAGAACAAGTAAGAACAAGTAAGAACAAGTAAGAACAAGTAAGTAAGAGTATACCGGTTGTTGATTAAGGAGGAGTCAGATATGGAGTATTATCGTCTTATGCAAAAGGCAGTGGTATTCATGGAGGAGCACTTGAAGGAGGATTTGAGGGTGAAGGAAATAGCCGCAACAACAGGCTTTTCTCCCTTTCATTTTCAACGATTATTTCAGGCCATTACCGGGTTCTCTATTCAGGAATACATACGAAAGCGCCGAATGACAATAGCTGCTGGAGAGCTGGTACATACCGAGCGTGGGATATTGAGTATTGCGCTTGAGGTGCAGTATCAATCCCAGGAGGCTTTTACCCGTGCATTCGAGCAGTACTGGGGGATTACTCCAGGACAATTCCGCCGCAAACAGGACCCATGGAACGGACGAGGGCAGCAGCCTATTGATTTCCTGAATTATCGAACACATACGAAGGAGGACATAGCTATGAACAAGCCAGTCATACGTGAGCTGGACGCAATCCCGATCCTGGGCGTCGAATACCGAACAACGCTGCTGGAGGAGCAATACTATCGAGATATCCCTGATTTCTATCGACAATTCGGCGAGGAAGGCCACTTTATGCGCATACCGGAGAAAGCAGCCCCTGATTTCAGCTATGGTATTGCGTGTCATTTTGAAGATGAAGGGACCTTCTCCTTCGTAGTTGGAGAACAGACTCGGCAGTTGCTGCCTGCACCGGACGACGGGAACTGGATCAGTATGGAGCTCCCAGCTGGCTTGTATGCCGAATTTACGGTAGATGGACCGGCAGCCATGGCTCAGGACATTCGAAGATATATTTATGGAGTATGGCTACCGAATTCGAACTACTCCAGAAGAGAAGGACCCGATTTCGAGATTACAGATGTACGGCAATCGCGTTTCCCGGATCGTATGCGTATGAAGATCTGTCTTCCCGTGCAGGCATGCGATTAATATACGTGTACATTCCAGTATGCGCTGTGGAGCATTGGTGATGACTGTGTAGCTAGGAGGACTGCTTCAGGAACTGGATGAGCTCGTCCCCAAGCTGGATGCCCAGCTCCGTTAGCTGTGTGATCTCTTCCTTCGTAATCTGCTCCAGATGGGCACCGCAGCAGATGGCAAAATTCCCGCGGAACTGCCTTCGCAGACGCACAGCAATCTCCTCCGTAATATAAAATTCCTTGTGCGTCTGCAGCTGAACGGTACGAATCGGCTCCAGACGTGCACCTGCTGTAATCGTGCCCAGATGAGGGCGATCCCCACCACTGATGCATACGACGATATCCTCTCCCATGTGGATGGCATCCAATGTCAGATGGATTCTTCCCATGGAACGTTCTAGGTGTATCATGTGAACTCTCCTTTATCCTATTTCGTTAGTTATTCTACCTTATTGCATTTAGAGACAGTGTGCTGTGATCAATACGGGTTATTATCCATACTAATTGCTAGTCCTCAGCTTTGGGTATGAGCTTGTTTCTCCACAGTCTGTCATCTATGTTATGTCATCTGTTGTACATGATACGCCAAGACCCCTCCAGCAATACAGAGGGGTCTTGGGTCGTTCTTACACGATCTCGGCCGGACTTATACCTGTTGAAATATCAACAGCTTCGAAGGATCCCTTCATCAAGCTGATTACTGCTTAAAAGAATCCCATACGATGGTCATCCGGGCGAGCCATCCAGTCTTGCTTGCGTTCCTTATCGAGCTCTCCCTTGATGCCTTGTATGATGCGCAAAAGGTCCGTCTGTCCTTGCTCATGCCATTCCAGTGCTGCCGTGACGTACAGCTCGCCAAGCTGAGCGAGTGAGAGACCGTCCGCCAGCTTGGCTGCCTTCTGAACCTCCTCGGTCGCCACGAAGGCTCCGATGCCGCGCAATTCCAAGAACTTTCTGCGCAGCTCTTCATCCGGTAAGGCCACCTCATAGGCACGATCAAAACGACCTGCCCGGTTCATCAGTCCCGGATCAATCTTCTCAGGATAGTTAGTCGTTCCGATCAGGAAGATGCCTTCCTTGGAGGTCGCTCCATCAAGCGTGTTCAGGAAGAAGGAGCGAGAATGCTGCGGCATGGAATCAATATCCTCAATGACGAGCACCATCGGCGCCAGACGCGAGGCTGCTTCAAATACCTCCTTGATGGAGCCGCTGTCGGTGTGCTCCGTGATCTGCCAATAGGCCACTGGGCCGTTCACGGTACCAGCAATGGATTTAACGAGTGTAGTCTTGCCGTTACCCGGGCGTCCGTAGAGCAGAATTCCCCGTTTGTATGGAATATTGTAGGTCCGGTAGAAGGTCCGATCCGCCTCGAAGAACTGATCCAACGAACGGAAGATTTCCTGCTTGATGGCAGGGTCCATGATGACTTCCTCGCGGCTGACCGCTCTTGTGACGGGCTCACTCTTACGATTGATTCCATGAGTTGTGTCCGTAAAGACCGTGACCCGATTCATATTCTGACGGCGTTCCCGTGCCCGGACATTACTGAGAAAATCAAGCAGCTGCTGATCTCCGATGGAGAACACGAAATCCTCTTTATAGATGCCATGCTCTCGGAAAAACGGAACCCTTGCCAATGCCACTCCCCATTCGGGATATGCGAATACATTGTTATGGATGGACAGGTGAACGCCATAATCTGGTACCTCTCCCTCGTCATCATACTTGAGGGTGCGCTCCTCAAGGCGATCATAGATGCGTGCTACATGCTCTACCTCTGGATTGTTTTTGCACACATCCTCCTCCAGCAGGCTCCAATATTCCATATTCGGATCATTACTGGCGTACAGCTCGTAGGTGACTCCGTATTTCTCAAATAGAATGGTGCTGATTCCGTCAATCAGACGGGCATAATCGGCGTAGCCAGTGATGCGTCCGTCCGTGTCACCATCGAATCGGTAGACCACTGGAGTAGAAGCTTGCTGCCCCGAACGGGAAGAAGCTCCTTTGCCTTCCTTCATACTATTTTCCCGATGCTCGTCGGCGGTCTGACATTCACTATGAGGTAATCTTGCATCTACTCTGGTATCCATAATTGTAGTCTGTTGCTTCATATATTCTTATTTGGCTCCTTTCACTGCGACCAATGGTTTGCATTTGGCGACAACACGGGCGAGTCCTGCCCCGGTCACACTGTCAATGATGTCATCTACATTTTTGTAGGCTTGTGGTGATTCGTCAATAATCGATTCCAGCGAGCGCTGGTTCACGACCACTTCATCATCCGTTCCCACTCCAAGTGCGGTAGCAAAGTCCTCGACACGTACGAGTCGTTTTGTAGCACTTCGTGATCGAGCCCGGCCAGCTCCGTGACAGATGGAGTGGAAGTTGTCTGCGCCCTCAGGCTGTCCAAGCATAATATAGGAGGACGTACCCATTGAGCCAGGTATAAGTGCAGGGTGTCCAGTCTCCAGATAAGGCTTGGGATTGGCGGGATGTCCCGCTGGAAGGGCACGCGTCGCACCTTTACGATGGACAAAGACATCACCATACTGCTCGTGCTGCTCGTTCCAGGCATAGTTGTGCATGAGGTCGTACAGCGTCTTGAATTCACATTTTGGCCCGAATACGTCCCGGAATGCCTCACGAATGGAGTAGGCAATCAGATGACGATTGACGACGGCATAGTTCAACGCAGAGTACAGCATGTCAACATAATGCTGCCCTTCCGGGTGGTCCAGCGGAATGAACTTGAGATTCGGATCAGCTGTACCGATGCCAAGACGCTGCATGGCCTTGGCAATCGCTGCTGAGCTTGTCTGGCTGACGGCGCCGCCCCAGGCGCGTGAGCCGGAATGAATCATGACGACGATCTGTCCATCGAACATGCCCCAGGCTTCAGCAATATGGCGCTGCTCCTCGGCGATCTCCAGCGCTTGCACCTCAGCAAAATGATTGCCTCCACCAAGAGTTCCGAGCTGACGGTGTGCCCGGTGCCAGGTCATATCCTGAATTGTGTTCAGCACCTCTTCATCAAAATTGAATTTGCTGGATTCCACATGGGTCAAGGAAGTGGATTTCTTGGGTGTATAGCTATCTGGAATGTACTTGTTCGGCAGGCCGTGAAGACCCTTGCGCACGATATGCTCCAATCGTATATCCGAATAGTGTCCACGTTGGTTGGCCTCCATCGGCAGGTACTTCTCGATCGTCTTCACCAGCTTGCGTCGTAGCTTAACGTCCTTGAGATCATCCCGATGCAGTGGTGTCAGATGGACACGCATGCCACAGCCAATGTCACTGCCGACGATGGAGGGAGAGACATATCCATCCGTCATATTCCATACCGCTGTTGTACCAATGCAAGTACCCACACCCACATGTACGTCCGGAGTATAGCTCATATGCGTAATGTTCGGAATTTGCAGATTGTTGTTGGCCATCTCGAATACTTTATAGTCAAGGGAGGAGAAGAGCTGCTGGCTTGCATAAACAGTCAAATCACCAGAAGGAAGCTTGACTTCGTGTCTGTAGGCCCCGCCCTCAGCCTGAAATAGATTCGGTTCATTCGTGGTCATGTCAAGGTTCGTTGCTTGATTGCATTTGTTATCTTGATTGCTATGTTTTGATGCTTGTTTGTTGGTATCCATATAGGTTGAAAATCCTCTCTATGCTTCCAGCCTCCGGCCGCAGGGCCCAGAGGCCTGCTCGTTATAATAATTAGACGCAAAAAAGCCATAGACATATTGTCTATGGCTTCTGCGCAAATCCAAGCTTCGACAGTCCGCCATTCAAGCCGAAGGCACGTCGAAGCAAGGTCACAGATACTCGAAGTCAGCCATTCCGAATCAGGTCCGGCTGCCAGCGATTATGTCGTCCGTAAGAGGCCGACTAGACAATGATGTTCAATTTGCACGTATTGTATGTCTGTTAGCAAGTGTCCTGTATGCAAATTATAGACTGCGGTCATGTTCATCGGCCTCCCTTTTCAAAAGTTAAATCTTATGTTAATGGCAATCTGTGGAAGATGTCAACCCTTTTTTGAAAAAGTCTGAAAGATAGCATGATCATCCGTAATTTGGATGCTGGTAGAGTTGGGGGTATAATAAAGTAGTGTTGATAGGTTAGTCACTGAGGATAAATCTCTAACTTGAAGGAGTGAAGTTCAGATGACAGAGAAGAAGCATCAGCTTGGAAAAAGTGGCCTGCAGGTGCTGCCGATTGGGCTTGGCGCCAACGCTGTAGGCGGTCACAATCTGTTCGAGGGCCTGCAGGACGAGACGGGCAGAGATATTGTGCGGACAGCACTCTCGCAAGGCATCGATTTTCTGGATACGGCCTATATTTATGGACCCGAGCGTTCGGAGGAGCTCATCGGTGAAGTGTTGAGGGAGCAAGGAGGACGTGATCGTGTCGTCATTGCAACCAAGGGTGGACATAAGCCCGTGAAGGGGAGCATGACGTTCGACAATTCTCCGGCGTTCCTGAGACAGTCCGTGGAGGACAGCCTGCAACGATTGCAGACGGATTATATTGACCTGTACTACATTCATTTTCCAGATGAGCATACACCGAAGGACGAAGCGGTGGGGGAGTTGAAGCGTCTGAAGGATGAGGGCAAGATTCGGGCGATTGGCGTGTCGAATTTCTCCATCGAGCAGCTACGGGAAGCGAACAAGGAGGGCCATGTGGATGTGCTTCAGTCCCATTACAATCTACTGCATCGAGATGCGGAGCATGATTTGCTGCCTTATACCCGCGAGCATGGAATCTCATTCGTGCCGTATTTTCCACTTGCGGCCGGCCTGCTAGGAGGCAAGTATAGACTTGGGGATACATTCACGGATATTCGCAAGAATAACCCTCTGTTCCAAGGGGAGGCTTTTGCACGCAATCTGGCTAAGGTGGATCAGGTTCGTACCATTGCTAAGGCCAAAGACGCAGAGGTAGCTCATGTCATATTGGCTTGGTATTTGACAGTAGAGGGTATTGATGCTCTGATTCCAGGAGCCAAGCGCCCCGATCAGGTGCTGTCGAATCTGAAGACGTTGCACGTGGAGCTGACCTCAGATGAGATTCAGCGGATTGACTCCATTTTTGCGACCTAAAGCGACCTACAGCATCCTAAATTGTTCCCTAAAAGTCTATTCAAATTAGTCCAATACAAGCCAGATGACGAATCAAGCATTCGTTTCCTGGCTTTTTTGCTGCTTGCTGTCATGCCGCAGATGACATGATGATTCTTTTTTTTCGCAAACATGCAATAGGTCTTGAATACTGGGCCTGCACTTATCTTAAAACGCAAATGAAATGAATATAAAGGATTATTTTGAAATTATTTGAATAAACCTCTTGTGCACTTCCTTGTTCGACATTATAATACTTGTAAAATTGTTAATCTATCCCAAGATATAGAAGAATTAGAATACCTACACGCCGATCTACTAGAGTTGGCAGTGTAAGATAAGATCAACCCGCATATCTGTTAGATACTCCTACCTATCCGTTCCGTCTCAATCATCTTTCACACTCATGCCTGCTTCAGCATCCCAGAATGGTTCTATTCCTGTTCACATCAACGACAATGTCAGTTATTTCTGATGAAGAGCTACTAGTGACCCCATGTTCAGCTATATCTCACGACATTAAACCTAGTAAACCTATCATAACAGTGTTATATTTTGAGGTTTACTTACTCTTCTCCAGTTATTGCGTCTTCATTGCGTCTCTATTTCAGCTCTTTTTTGGTAGTACTGCTAGGAGATTAATTTTGTCTTGCGAGAAGTGTTCAGTAGTCAATGACTGTAGGGAGGTGATGCTTTAACGACAGACAGAAGCTTGGAGCAAGAAGTTTGACCCGGTGATACGCGAGTTCAGCGTGAATGACAGATACATATACCCCTGCGTACATCCGGCGCAGCCGACGGAAAGGACACCTTTGAAGCAGCTTTAGAATCAGCATTAGAAACAGCTTGGAATCTATATGGAACCTGTATGGAATCTATATGGACTTTGTGAGGTTTACAGTAATCACTAAATATAAGGGAGTGGAGAGAGTGAACAAGTCAGCCGCCGCTTTGCGAAAGCATGTAGCACTACTAATGGTTGTCCTACTTACCGTGACATTGTATCAGCCTGCCTATGCCGGAGCATCCGACAAGATTGAGCTGAAATCTAGCTCGGCGCCCGCCGCATCCAGTCGCATTGATGCCAAGCTAAGCAAGCAATTTGATCAAGGGGAGTACGTCACTTATCTCGTCAAAATGAAGGAACAGGTAGATACACAGTCGGTTGCCCGGAATAGCCTGCAACAGGCGACCTTACAGAAATTAACGCCATCTGCGGTCAAGATGTCAGTTCGCAGCAATGTCATCAGCTCATTGCGGAATACGGCTTCGCGGACACAGTATGAGCTGGAGCAATATCTGGAGCAGGAGCTTGAAAAGGGAGAGGTCAAGGAGTATAAGAGCTACTTCATCGTCAATGCCCTTGCAATCACAAGCACCAAGGAAGTAATGGAGAATATCGCACAGCTTCCGGAGGTAGAGAAGCTACTGCCGAATGAGACGCGTTATCTCGATCGGGCTCCGCAAGCTACAGCTGCCAAGCCTGTACAGGCAGTGGATCATGCTACTCCGGCTGCATCGAAGACAGATCCGGTAGCAGTCGAGGCAGCTTCAGCAAAGACTAAGGCAGAGGCTGTGAAGGATAAGGCCTCTCAAGGTGCAGATGTTGAGCAGAAGTCAGCGAATGAACAAGGGGCAGCAGGAGCACTTGCTCCAGCCAAAGAGCCAGCGACAGATGCAGCCGTTCAGGACGGAGGCAAAAGCGCTGTAACAGACAAGCTACCTGACGGCACAGTCAAGCATGCTGTGGACCCCTCAACGCTATGGTGGAACATTAAATATGTCAATGCCCCAGAGGTATGGGAGCGTGGAATTGACGGTACCGGAATCGTCGTTGCCAACCTGGATTCCGGCGTGGACTATACACATCCTGCTCTGCGCAGCAAATGGCGCGGGATTGATGCCCAAGGCAATATCGTAAATCCTGAGCTGAGCTGGTATGACCCTCATAGCGGCTCCAGATTGCCACAGGATACGGATGGTCATGGTACACATACGATGGGTACAATGGTTGGCTCGGAACCAGACGGTACCAATTACATCGGGGTTGCCCCGGGAGCCAAATGGATGGCTGTACGAATCTTTAACCCGGAGACGACCGATGCGATTATTCTGGATGGCGGCCAGTGGCTGCTGGCTCCAGTAGACGCTGAAGGGAATCTTCATCCTGAGCTGGCCCCGGATGTCGTGAACAACTCCTGGGGAGGCGGCGCAGGTATGGATGAGTGGTTCAGACCTGTCGTCCAGGCTTGGCGTGATGCTCAGATTTTCCCTGAATTCTCGGCTGGAAACACTCGTCCGACCAACCCGGGCGGACCTGGATCGGTAGCGAATCCTGCGAACTATCCTGAATCCTTCGCTACAGGTGCAACGGATATCAATGGTAATTTAGCGAGCTTCTCCCTGCTGGGACCATCTCCGTATGGAGAGATCAAACCTGAAGTATCCGCTCCAGGTGTAAATATCCGCTCCTCTGTCCCTGGGGGCGGTTATGAGAATCAGGATTGGGATGGTACATCAATGGCTGGACCGCATACGACTGCGATTGCGGCTCTGCTGCTGCAAGCCAATCATTCACTTACGGTCGATCAATTGGAACAGATCATCATAGATACAGCCGTACCAAGAACGGATAGTCAATATCCACAGGTACCGAATAACGGCTATGGTCATGGGATTGTCAATGCCAGAGATGCTGTCAACTCTGTGCTGGAGGGAATGGGTAGTGTATCCGGTAGAGTAGTTACCGGAGGTGATGATCTGGAGGAGCCTGTGCTGGAGCATACACCACTGGAGGTTGTCTTCAAGGGGACTGATGCTCTGTTGACGGCCAAGGTGACAGATAACGTCTCGGTGCTGTCTGTCGAAGGCTTTGTAAGAGAAGCTGGCTCGTCGCATTGGCTGTACCTTCCTTTTGAACGGATTTCGGGTAATAGCACAGATGGAGTATACACAGCGTCCATACCTTCGTTCATTCTGAATGAAGGAGAGATTGAGTACTACCTTCGTGTAAATGATTATGGAAATAACAGCGTAACCAGCGAAGTGTACAAGGTGACGGTATCCAGTGGTGTGAAGCCTGGATATACGCAGGATTTTGAGACGGATCGAATCGGCTTCACTAGTGGTGGGACCGGAAATACATGGGCTTGGGGAGAGCCGGTAAGCGGGCCTGGATCAGCTTATTCGGGCAGTAAGGTATTCGCCAGCAACCTGAGCGGTACTTATGCTGCTGGAGCGAATTCCTTCCTGCTTGCACCTCCGATTGATCTGCGTGACAGTGCGAAGGGGGCTCTCGTGTCATTCCAGCACTGGTACGATTTTGAGAACAACTTTGACTATGGCAAAGTGCTTGTAGCCGCTGAGGAGAATGACTTCGCCTTCGAGCCTGTGCTGACCTTTACGGGTACTAGCGGCGACTGGCGCAAGCAGTATGTAGATTTGACGCCTTATGCGGGACAGCAGGTACAGCTGATGTTCACTCTTACCAGTGATAATACGACCCAGAAGGCTGGTTGGTATATTGACGACTTCGCTGTTGAGAGATTGGACGACATTGCACCGGGTGCGCCTCAGGATCTACGTGCGTCTGTTAATTTTACCGGTCAGGTTAGTCTGAATTGGACTGCCCCTCAGGACGAGGATGTGAAGGAATATACGGTGTTTCGGGCAACCTATGAAGCTACTAACTACGCGGCGATCGGAACGACAACAGGGCTGACCTTTAATGATGTCATTACGGTCACAGGCTCGACGTATTATACGGTTGCAGCGAAGGATTACAGTGGAAATGTAGGTGAACGGTCCAACGTTGCGGTAGTTGAGTATCGTCTGCCTGAAGTGATTTATAGTGATAATTTTGATTCCGGCTCTGACAATGGCTGGACACATGGTGGAACAAAGGATGAGTGGGAGCGCGGTGTCCCTGTAGCACCAGGTCCAGTAGAAGCGGTATCACCGCCTAATGTATGGGGTACGGATCTGGACGGGACCTACGAGAGTAGTGCCAACTTCTGGTTAGCCTCCCCAGTCATTGATTTGACTGATCGTGAGCATGCTACGTTGTCCTTCTCGCATTGGTTCGAGATAGAGGGAGGATACGATTACGGGTATGTCGAGATTTCTCGTAATGGAGGAGATACATGGTCAGAGCTGGGCAAATTCTCGCACAATACGCTCGGCAAGAAATGGACTCCTGTCGATTATAGCCTGGATGCATACACCGGAGAGGAAGTCATCGTTCGTTTCCGCCTACAGTCCGACGGTAGTGTGGTAAAGACGGGCTGGTACATTGATAATTTCCGGATCGTGGATACGGCTCTGCCAAGTGTTGCGAAGACGCGTGACATTGTGCTGGAGCTGAGCTCTGACAAAGAGAAGCAAGAGAAGAACGAGGTTCCTTACAAAATTACCATTACGGGCAAGGAAGACTTCTCCACCAAAACACCAGTGAGCACAGAATTAGACAAAGGAGAGATTGGACTGGAGAGCCTTCCAGCCAGCGCGACGGTTACAGTAGTCGAGACTGGACGCTCCGTGAAGACAGATCCGGCTACTGGCCGCTATACACTCCATCATACGGCCGGAGAATATACGCTGAAGGCAGAAGCCTACGGCTATTATCCACAGGCTCGCAAGGTCAACATTACTGATGGTACAGAGACGAGAGCTACCTTTAACCTGGAGGCTATTCCTCAAGGTACCCTTGAAGGTGTGGTGACAGATGAGCGCAGCGGTCAACCGATCGTCGGTGCCAGAGTTGTGGTGCTGGAGGATGCAACTGCTCCCGTGGTGACTACGGATCAAGCAGGTCGCTTTACACTGCAATTGCTTGAGGGTAACTATACGCTGTCCCTGGCAGCACAGGATTATTATGCTGATACGGTATCGGTTACAGTCTCGGGTAATGATACCGAGGAGGTAACCATTGCGCTGAAGCCGTTTATTGGCTTTCCGGGTGAGATTGCGTATGATGACGGTACACCAGAGAATGCACGTGCCTTCAATGCTGGAGGCAATGCCTGGGCTGTACGCATGACTCCAGCATCGGAGCATGCTCAGGTGACGGGGGCTGCCATCCGGTTCTGGAATACAGAATGGCCGCAGCCAGGTGGTACTGCCTTCCAGTATGCGGTATATGATGCTTCTGGTGAGGGTGGAGCACCGGGACGGCTGCTGGCAGGTCCATTTGATGCAACAGCCTTGCGGAATGACGAATGGACACGCTTGGAGCTTGAAGAGCCCGTAACGGTAGAGGGCGACTTCTACATTGTCTACATTCAGACACCAGCAGGGACGGCAGCTCCGGGTCTGGCGACAGACGAGAGTAGCCCGAATGCACTCCGCAGCTGGCAGCGTGCCAGCGGAACGTGGAGTCTCTCACCTGTTGAGGAAGGCAACTACATGATACGTGCGCTCGTACGCTACCCGGTCAATGCGCCGGTCATCGTAACTCCAACTGCGGATACTTATACAGCTGAGGAGACATTGACGGTCACGGGTACATCTCCTGCCGATGGAGCTGAGCTGCAGCTCTTCAACGGTGAGGAATTGGTCGGCACTACGACAGTTGAGAACCAGCAATTCAGTCTGCCAATTACGCTGCAAGCGGGTGACAATGCTCTGAGCGTGCAGGCTCTGGTAGACGGCAAGCTTACGGATCGTTCCGCACCAGTGCATGTCATTCTGGATCAAGCAGTACCAGTGCTGGAGGTCACGGCACCTGTGGACGGTACACGTACGAATGCTGGGGATCTGCGGGTGACGGGTAAAGTCCAGGACACCTACCTGCACACCTTGACGATTAACGGCGCAGAGGTACAGGTGGAAGAGGACGGAAGCTTCAGTCATCGCTTGCTGATTGAAGAAGGGCAGAATCAGATTACCATTACAGCAAGGGATCTGGCTGGCAACGAGACTAGCATTACCCGTACAGTCCATCTGGAGCAAGCCCTGCCAGAGATTCGCAATGTGACGCCGACAGAGGATGTGCGGATTACACCGGGGGAAGCCCTGCGTGTGACGTTTGATAGTGATCCGGGACTGCAGGCCTCGTTCCGGATTGAGGTCCCGCTGGTTTCCAGCAGCGCACGGAATGAAATCTCATTCTTCGAGGCTGCTCCAGGACGGTATGAAGCCTACTACAATACGCCGAATACACTTCGTCTCTCGGGTGGTGTTATCGTCATTCGGATACGTGATGCAGCCGGAAATGAAGCTGAAATTGAGACGCCAGGCAAGCTGTATGTTAATCCGATCTGAACTAGGATACAGTCAATGACTCAGTCTTCTCAGGTTGTCATTCAAGAGTGGTATGCAGGATGATGCCTGATGAGCGTGCCTGTAGGTGAAGGGCAACTCTTGAACCGAATAACATATCAATGTTGTAGACTGACGTCGGTATTTATCCGCCGTCAGTCTGTTTTTATGTACACCATGTAGTTCTTTGATTTTTGGGATCTGGACGGCAATTGGGCACAGTTGATTTCATTTCCGAAGTAATGAACATGACATTTGGATAGGGGGAGATTCAGTTGATCACAAGCCAAGATGTAGAGATCAAGAAGCTGGATGGCTTCAAGGCGGCTGTACTGACCGTGGAGGCACCCTTCGCCAAGCTGGGGCATGAGGTTCGTAGACAGTGGAAGCGTATTGAGGCCATGCTACCTGACGAACACTCCCTGCGCCTCGATGCAGAGATCGGATATGTATTTTCTCCGCAGTGGAACACGGACGAGGGCGACGGTACGATGAAAATTAAGGTGGGTGTCAAGGTGTCTCATGATGCTCCCCTCCCGGAACCTGCAGAGCTTCTGGAGGTACCCACCCGTGAGTATGTAATCCTTCGGTTCGAGGGAGACCGTGAGCGCCTGAACACGATCTATCAGGATTTATTCGCCTGGATTGACGGCAGTGGCTATAAGGCTATATCGGAAGAGGGAGTATACTGGATTGAGGCGAATCGATTGCAGCCTGTAAATCCTTTCGAAATTGCACCAGAGGAAATAGATAGCTTTGACTATGATATCTGCATTGCTGTTGAGCCTGCTTGACCGTTGTTGATACCATGCTAATTGCAAGACCAAAAAGGATGACCCGAAGTCGTACAAGCGGGGCATCCTTTTGTTGAATCATGATCATGCTAGTTGGCATGGCCGAGAGCCTGCATGAACTTAGCATTATCGAGTATTCGTTATTTATTTTTATTTATTGATAACATTTGCAACGGTTACTTCAGGATCAACCTCGGCCTCATAATCTACACCATCGATCTCGAAGCCGAACAGTCGGAAGAATTCACGGCGATAGCCTTCCAGATCAGTCTTCTCATAGATGTTATCTGTATCCACTTCGGCCCAGAGCTGTGCTACCTCCTCCTGGACATCAGCCCGCAGCTCCAGTTCATCAATTCGGATGCGTCCCTTCTCATCCACTGGAGTTCCGTCAGCAGCATACAGGCGATCTGCGAATAGACGATACATTTGCTCGATGCAGCCCTCATGAATCCCCTTCTCCTTCATTACACGATACAGTGCGGAGATGTAGAGAGGAACGACTGGAATCGCCGAGCTGGACTGGGTAACCAGTGCCTTACAGACAGCAACATAAGCGCGTCCACCAATAGAAGAGAGCTTGTTGGTCATTGTAAGAGCTGTAGCTTCCAGATGGTCCTTGGCTCTGCCAATAGTTCCGTCGCGGTAGATCGGCTTCGTAATCTCCGAACCAATGTATGAATAGGCAATGGTAGTGGCGTTGTCTGCGAGCACTCCAGCTTCGAGCAAGCGGTTAACCCAGTCCTGCCAGTCCTCACCGCCCATGACAAATACAGTATCCTCAACCTCTTGCTCCGAAGCGGGCTCCAAAGTAACCTGGCTTACTTCTCCGGTATGGAAATTAACCGTTTTGTTCGTGTAGGTCCCATTGAGTGTCTTCAGTACGGAAGTCTTGGTCTCGCCTGTAGCTGGATCGGTACGGCGAGCTGTAGCTACACTGTATACCACCAGATCAACCTGGCCCAGCTCACGACGAATCAGTTCAATCGTTTCAGCCTTCAGCTCAGCTGAGAAGGCATCTCCTGTAATACTGTAGGATTTGAGGCCAGCTTCCTGAGCTGCCTCTTCAAAGGCAGCCGAATTGTACCAGCCAGCAGACGCTGTGCGCCCCTTGCCTGCGGAGCTTTCACGATAGACGCCAATTGTATTTGCATTAGCCCCGAAGGCTGCTACAATGCGTGAGGACAGTCCATAGCCTGCAGAAGCTCCGATGACCAATACATTTTTCGGTCCGCTAATGGCTGGCTGGGATTGTACATATTGTACCTGCTCGCGTACTTGCTGAGCACATCCGACTGGATGAGCCGTTGTGCAGATAAAACCTCTGGTTCTTGGTTTAATAATCATGTGTATTCATTACCTCTCTTCAGATCCGTAAATTGTACAAGCGAAAGCGTGAAGTCTGATTCACAATCTCTTTCTAAACCATCATTGTATTCTTTGATGTACTATCCTATTTTAACGATTTTTTTGAAAAACGAAAACCTTGTGTCTCCATTCAACAGGATTTAGTCATTATTTGGGTTGGTGAGCCCATGATGGAGCTGTTATTTCTGAATGTGTTTTTGAGTGTTAATAAACATGACATAATAGTGTTACATGTCAAAGATTGTTTTGACGTTCATAGGGATTATTGTATAGAATGTAAGAGATCGTGCAATGTATCAGATAGGTATCATTACCTAATATTTGGTTTATTTGCAGTTATGCTACTGTCAATCCGTTGTTTTTATTATTTTTTATCCACTGTTTAATTCTTGACGTCAGGTCAGAGAGTGGGTAGAATAAATTAAATAATTGTGCAAGTTGTGTCTATATAACTGTGAGCAGCATGCACAAGCATCAGTGGAGCTGAGTCATCTTGTAATCGCAAGAAAAACATCCGCTTAGGGCGGTCTATCTTCTTACGCAAGTACGTCGATTGATGTTTTTCTTTAGATTATACAACCTAACAGCTTTAGCGGAGCTGGTCATTTGTATAATCGCAAGAAAAACAACTGCTTAAAGCGGTCTATCTTCTACGCAAGTACGTCGATTGATGTTTTTCTTATTAAATAATGAATGTGAGTGATATAACATATGAGTCGTCTTTTGGAAGTTAAGGATTTAGCTATATCATTTAAGACTCGTGGCGGCGAGCTGCAGGCGATCCGCGGAGTCAGCTTTTACGTGAACAAAGGGGAGACACTTGCCATCGTAGGTGAATCCGGTTCAGGCAAGAGCGTTACCTCACAGGCCATCATGAAGCTAATCCCTGAGCCACAAGGAATGTACAAGCGTGGACAGATTATGTTTGACGGTCAGGAAATCATTAAGAAGAATGACAAGCAGATGCAGAGCATTCGTGGTAATGAGATCGGCATGATCTTCCAAGATCCGATGACCTCTCTGAACCCGACAATCAAGGTAGGTAAGCAGATTACAGAGGTGCTGTTCAAGCACAAAAAAATGAATAAAGAAGCAGCGCGCAAGCGGGCAATTGAGCTGCTGGATCTGGTAGGTATTCCATTGCCGGAGCAACGCTTTAATCAATATCCGCATGAATTCAGTGGCGGTATGCGTCAGCGGGTCGTTATTGCAATGGCACTGGCTGCTGACCCTAAGCTGCTGATTGCGGACGAGCCAACAACGGCTCTTGACGTTACGATCCAAGCTCAGATTCTGGAACTGATGAAGGATCTGCAGAAGAAGATTGGGACAGCCATTATTTTCATTACCCATGACCTTGGTGTCGTAGCTAAAATGGCAGACCGCGTAGCGGTTATGTATGCTGGTCAGATTGTGGAAACTGGAACGGTACAGGAAATCTTCTACGATCCGCGTCATCCATACACATGGGGATTGCTTGCATCCATGCCGCATCTGGACAGCAGAGGTAGCAAGCTGACTGCGATTCCAGGAACGCCACCAGACTTGCTGCATCCGCCTAAAGGTGATGCATTTGCGCTGAGAAGCTCCTATGCTATGAATATTGACTTTGAGAAGGAGCCACCTTTGTTCAAGGTATCGGATACGCATTATGTGAAGTCCTGGCTGCTTCATCCGATGTCTCCAGCGGTAGAGCCGCCAGAAGTCGTGAAGACCAAGCGTCGCGATCTGGAGCAGAATTATGCTGAGCCTGTCATGGTGGATGCTTACGAGCTGTAAGACAAACGGATTATAATGCAAGGTCAGACTGCTGGGGATAGTAGCCCCTGACGGTATTGCATCTATAGAATGCGTTTTGTTGAAATAATTGAATAGCAACAGCGGCCTATGAGCTCATAAGGTTGCTGTGTCTCGGGTGGTGTACTGTCATAACGACGGTGCACCACCTTTTTTTTCATTTTTTGCTATCCGTATATATGTAATCATACATGTAATGATCTCATCGTTTGCAGATGCAAGCGAGCTTTGTACCAGACATGAGTAGGAAAATGAACAACGAAAAGTTAAAATAGAATATAGTTCCAGCGCGATTCACATTCACTTGTTGACATGAAGGCTATATGGCTAATCATATTCTGAACAGGGAGCGTGAGGACAATGGCAGCATTTGCTAACAAAATAGGAGTCATCTCGGACAGCTTCGGTCGAGGGGTGTATCAGGATTTGCTTGAAGCCCGAAAGGTAGGAGCGGAGGGCGTTCAGATCTGGGCAACCCAAGGGGAAATGGACCCCATACGGATGGCAACGGACAGGCGCAAGGAACTGCGCCAATATGCTGCAGGGCTTAGCCTGGATATCTCTGCACTATGCGCCGATTATGGCGGCTGGGGCTTCCGACATGCTGCGGACAATCCGCACCGAATCGAGCAATCCAAGCGGGTGATGGAGATGGCGCTTGACTTGGATTGCCGGATCGTGACGACCCATATTGGCATTATTCCTAAAGATACGAATCATGATGAATATAAAGTGCTTCAGGAGGCATGCAATGAGCTGGGACGCGCGGCTTCGGCTCTTGGGGGATATTTTGCGATTGAGACAGGACCCGAGCCTGCCGACCGATTGAAGCAGTTCCTGGATTCATTGAACACACCTGGTGTTGCGGTGAATTTTGATCCGGCCAATATGGTGATGGTGACAGGCGATGATCCCGTCCAAGGCGTATATAGCTTGAGAGATTATATTGTTCATACACATGTGAAGGACGGTATCCGATTAAGGGAGGTTGATCCTTATGAGGTATATGGGAAGTTAAGTCATGATCAGATCGCGACAATGGCTGAGACAGGAGCTGGCTTCCGGGAGGTTCCGCTGGGGGAGGGGGCGGTTGATTTTGAAGCCTATTTTGCAGCCTTGCAGGCGATTGGATATGCCGGATATTTGACGATTGAGCGGGAAGCAGGACAGCAGCCACATATCGAGCTTGAGGCTGCCATCCGTTTCGTTCGCCGCTATCGTGATGCCTGACTACACGCGTCTTCCGCCTATAGCTCATTCCAGATCCGGCGAACGTTGGCCATGCCAATCCTGGAGCCTGTGCGACAATCCTCCATCCCTTCGAATTCGAGGGACAGATAGCCGTCATAGCCTGATTGCTTAATGGAGCGCAGCACCTCTCGGAGATCCAGATCTCCATGTCCGGCAATAGCCCCTCTCAGATAGTTGCCGCCAGTGGTTCGGAACCAGCCTTCTCCAGGGCCATCTGGTGAATCTGCACGAGCGGGACGAAGATAGAAATCCTTGATGTGAATCATGGATGCATAGGGAAGATTATTGCGGACAGCAACCACCGGGTTCTCGTCGGCACACATGAAATTACCAATATCCAGTGTTGTCTTGTAATTGGGTTCCTCCACTGCTTCGACCAGCGCCTGGACACGATCACTATGCTGAATGAAGTATCCGTGATTCTCTACACTCGTAGTGATTCCGAAGGCAGCAGCATATCGTGCTACCGTACGGCAAGCGTGGGCCAGACGGTCGAGCTGCCTGTTAAAATGTCCAATAGAGACATCCTTACTGGAGGCCACATCATGTCTCATAAGCTTGACACCCAGACGAGCGGCGATATTCACCTGGCTCTTGACACGCTCAATTTCCGCCTCGTAAGCGTCATCATGGTTCGTCAGGAAATTGGCTCCGATCGCATAGTTGGATATCTCCAGCCCGGCGGCAAGCGCTTGAGAGCGAATCCGATCAATTAGTTCCGGTTGCTCTGTCAGATCGAAGCCGAGAGGCACAATTTCGATATGCTCACTTCCGAGCTCAGCTGCATAATCAATGAAGCCGCCGATATCCATTTCACCCTTGCGCAGTGCGTTATACAGGCTATAGCTGCTTAATCCAAGCTTCACAGCTGTACCTCCTTCCCAAGCTGGGCAGATGTGTAGACGGCATTAAGAATTTTCGTAATCTCCACACCATCCTCAACAGGACTAAGCGGCTCCTTGCCTGATTGAATGCATTCGATGAAGTGAGCAATTTCATTCGCAAATGCGGTGTCCACCTGGAAAGTGGCACTATCTGTCTGTGGATGAATATTTAAGATAGTGTTATTTTTCTCGGAGACCATCACCAGCTGAGGATCAATCTCCAGCCCCCCTTGATCTCCATATAGCTTGACTGAGCTTTCGTTACGCTGTGCATGGAGCGAGAAGCTAACATCGACGAATAGAGACGCTCCGTTCTCGAATCGGATTAAGGCATTGGCCATGTCCTCAACGTTGTTCTTACTAGCGTCATAGTCCGCAGCCTGGTAACGGGAGAGGTTCGCGATATGTGCGCGATTGCCCAGACGGTAATAGGTGTTTCCGCTGACGGATACGGCTCTGGGGCGGCCCATCATATACCAGCATAGATCAATGACGTGCACGCCAATATCAATCAAGGGGCCTCCGCCTGAACGATCCACATCACTGAACCAACCCCCTGGATTCCCCAATCTGCGAATGGTTGATGCCTTGGCATAGTACAGTTCTCCGAATTCTCCAGCCTCGACGAACGAACGGAGCATTTGAACATTGGGATCATAGCGTCGAACGAAGCCAACCTGCAAAATGTTTCCAGAGCTGCGTACTGCCTCCTGTATACGAATAGCCTCATCAACGGTGCGGCATAGCGGCTTCTCGATGAGTACATGCTTGCCCGCTTGTAGTGCGGCAATACTAATCTCGGCGTGGGTGCTATTCCAGGTGCAGATACTGACGGCATCAATGGCACTGTCAGCCAGCAACTCCCGGTAGTCAGAATAAGCCTTCGTAGCGCCGTTCGCCGTGGCTACTTGCTCCGCTCGTGCTTTGTTGTTATCGCAAATGGCCTCGATGACGACGTCCGGATGATTACGGTAGGGTCGAAGATGGAAGTCGGATATACTTCCTGCTCCAATGACACCGATATGTACTTTTTTCAATTGAACCAGCTCCTTTCGGGATGCTTGTTGCTTCAAATGTAGACATAAACGATGTACAACTCCATGAGGATTGACTTCATTGTAGCGGGAGAGCAATCTCTAGGCTATGTAGCCATGTGCTGTTTATTTGAATAATTGTGCGCTTCAGGAGGGATGGACGTGAGCAGAATGACAGCGTTACGAGAAGAAATGAATATGCCAGATCCTCATTTTCCAGCCAAGCTTAATTCATTGCGTTACGATACCAAAGGGCAGGTCATATTCCAGCACCACTGGCATGCCCATCTGGAGCTGCAATATTTTGTATCAGGAGAAGCGGTTATTGAATGTAATGGAGTACCTCTGCGTGTAAAGGGCGGGGATCTTGTCGTGCTAAATAGCAATGATCTGCATATGGGTGTCTGCCAATCCGACGAGCTGGCATACCATGTGCTCATTGTGGATATTGCGCTGCTGCATAGCCTGTCGCCAGATGCCATTGAGACCAAATACATAGCCCCGATCGCCCGGAACCAGATTCTGTTCCAGAATCGGATTGAGCGTGATGCCAATCTGAATCGATGCATGGATGCCATGATTGGGGAGTTCAGAGAGCAGGAGCCGGGCTATGAGCTGTCGATCAAGTCGTCCCTGTATCGCCTGCTGACCTTGTTGGTTCGTAGCTATGTCACCGAGTGTAGTCAGCTCCCGCAGCATGAGACTCGAACGAGGAATCTGCAGCGCTTCGCTCCGGTATTCGACTATATTGACGGGCATCTGGACCAGGAGCTTACGGCCAGCGAGCTCGCTGACCTGATCGGGCTGAGCCGTTATCATTTCAGTCGTCTGTTCAGCAGCCTGACGGGCAGGACGATCTCGGAGTACATCAATCAGCTTCGCATCAATAGATCCGAGCAGCTGCTACGTCATTCCAGTATGACGGTCTCCGAGATTGCCTGGGCCATTGGCTTCAAGGACGTGTCCTACTTCAGCCGGACCTTCAAGAAATACAAATCACTGTCCCCCTCTGAGCTTAGGACGGAGCGTTAGCTTTACGTTACACATTACACACTTCACACCAAACATCATATTCCCAGACCTCTTAGTACCTTGACCAGTTTAACCAGATCCAATGTGAGTGTAGAGTTGCTGCAAGCGGGGAGCGCTGTTGATCACTGTTAAACTTGCTGCTCTTTCGAACGACCTTGAAAAGCGGATGAACAGCAAGGTTAAGGGCGGCCACTATCATTTCTCCAGGGCTTCCCCGCTTTCCGCAAATCACGATCTCTTTAAGTCACGATCTCTTCAAATCATTCACACTGAAATCAGATTCGATCAAGGTACTGCTCGCCATGACTGTCTAGCGGTAGCCTTCGGTCTGAGCAGGCTTTCCTGCCTCCTGCACCTCCACCAGATAACGGAAGCAATCGGGCCTGGACCCGTCCCTATCAGTGAATCCGTAGACTTGGGCCAACTGGCCGCTGGACAACGAATGCCCATTCCAGCGAGCCTTGTCTTCATCGGCGGCTAGGGCTGCTACGGCGCGACCTACATAGAACGGCGTCTCGGATATGGCAAAATGAGGCTCCTGCTTCGTCGCATCCTCCCAATTCGATTCGGTGACGCCAAAATGCTCCAGCATCATCTCGGATCGCATCCAGCCTGGTGTCAGTGAGACAGCTGTGCAAGCATGCGGCTTCAGATCATGACTTAGCCCCCATGCCATCCGGCTTACAGCCGTCTTGGCCAGATCGTAGAAGAGCGACAGACGATAGTGTGATTGGTTGTATTCGGCGGTACCGTCCGTCATTTCCACGACCAGACCTCCTGCTTGGCGGATTAACAATGGCAAGGCATAGTGGCTTGTAATCAAATGGGTATCAAGTGCAAGACGAAGCAGACGCAGTCCGTTGTCCAGCGAATGCTCCCAGACCGGGACGTTCCAGTCTGTGAGCAGCTCACCACCCCAAATATCGTTCACGAGGATATCCAATCGGCCTTGCTCCTGCTCAATGCGGGTGATCAGAGCCTTCACCTGCTCTGACTGTAGATGATCGACCTGCACGGGGATGCCAATCCCCCCAGCCTCGTTCACCAGCTCTGCCGTGTCCTCGATGGTCTCGGGCCGATTGTATTCCGAAATCTGCGTACGCGTCGTGCGGCCAGTGACGTATACCGTGGCTCCGGCTGCACCTAGCTCGACGGCTATGCCTCTTCCGGCACCACGAGTACCTCCGGCTACTAAAGCTACTTTTCCCTGTAATGGTTGCATGTGTACAGCTCCTTTCGTTGTCTTACCGTTCACTTTACACTATAATGATGTCATCTATTGTCATATATAATACGAATCAGCAAGGAGGGAGCCTATGAGAGCCGATCGGCTGCTTGCGCTGCTCCTACTGCTACAGACTCATGGCAAGCTGACCACCCGTGAACTGGCAGAGCGTCTTGAGGTCTCCAGTCGTACAGTCATACGTGATCTGGAGGCGTTAAGCGTGGCGGGCCTACCCGTCTATTCGGAGCGCGGGCCGGATGGAGGCTGGCGGCTGATGGAGGATTTCCGCAGTCGATTAGGAATGATGAGGCTGCATGAGATCAAGTCCTTGTTCATCGTTCCTTCCGATACAATTATGAGACAACTAGGTTTACCTGCTCGGGAGGATGAAGTCCGCGCCAAGCTGCTGCATGCCCTCCCTTCACCGATGAAGCGTGAGGCCGAGCAGTTTCTGGACAAAATCTATATCGACACAGGCACCTGGGCACCTGCTGTAGAGAGTAAGGAGCAGGCTGAGCGGTTCGCACTTGTGTATGAGGCAGTATGGGAGGAGCTTCAGCTACAAATGGAATACGAGAAAGCCGACGGCAGTCGTATCCAGCGTAGCGTGGCTCCACTCGGGCTGGTAGCTAAGGGGAATACATGGTATTTGGTAGCAAGCTCCGGGAAAGATCAACTGCGCAGCTATAGATTGTCGCGGATGTTGTCTGTTCAGATCACCTCTGATGCCATCGTTCGTCCAGCAGAATTTTCCTTGCGTGCATACTGGCACCAGAGCAAGAATGAGTTCGTACAGGGCATTCCTGTCTATGAGGCCGACGTGCTGGCACATCGCTCTATTCTGGGGCGTCTTACCTTTACAGGGAAATTCGTCAAGCATATACATCTTCATGAAGAGCGTGGTGGAGAGGGAGTAACGGACGAGAATGCCTGGACTCGTGTGAGTCTACATTTCAATGATGAAGAGGAGATTGTGGAATACGTCATGGGCTTTGGTGAGCGGATGAAGCTGGTACAGCCAGAGCATTTAATAGATACCATTGCTGAGCGCGCCCAGGCAATCCTGAAGCTGTATGGCTCTTCCAAAAATAGTAGTCAGGAGCAGCAGGCAACTGAGAGTACGTAATACCATATCCATATCCATATCCACATCAGGAAGAAGGAGTAGGTCATTTTGGCAAACACACTAACCATCAAGGGCATAACTATTGGCGCGGGCATCCCGAAAATCTGTGTCTCCATAGTAGGCGCTAATCTGGAGCGACTGAAGGAGGAAGCAGCGGAGCTGCGGCTTCTGAGCCCCGATCTTGTCGAGTGGCGGGTGGATTTCTATGAGCAGGTAGAGGACATCGATCGTGTCAGAGAAGCCTTGGCGACCATTCGAGCCCTGTTGCCAGACACCCCACTCGTGTTCACCTTTCGCAGCGCGAAGGAGGGTGGGGAGAAGGAGGTAAGCTCTTCCTATTATGTAAAGCTGAATCAGGCGATTGCACAGTCGGGTCAAGCGGATCTGATCGATGTCGAGCTGTTCCATGCGGAGCAGGATGTCCGACTGTTGGTAGATACGGCGCATGCACATCAGGTGCATGTGATCATGTCCAATCATGATTTTCACAAGACCCCAGCCAAGGATGAACTGGTAGGGCGCCTGCGGAAAATGCAGGAGCTTGGTGCTGATCTGCCCAAGATCGCCGTCATGCCAACCTCCACAGCGGATGTGATTACTCTGCTGGACGCTACCAACACGATGAAGGAGCAGTACGCGGATCGTCCGATCATTACGATGTCGATGGCGGCAAACGGGGTGATCAGCCGGTTATCTGGTGAGCTATTTGGCTCGGCGGTCACCTTTGGCGCAGCCAAGCAAGCCTCTGCTCCAGGACAGGTGGCTATCTCAGAGCTGCGTACGATGCTGACCATGTTCCATCAGCAGCTGGTGAAATAGCAATGAAGTAATGATATGCATGGTCTGCTGAATAAGATGAATCTCTGAGTCGCAGACTGCGGTTCAGAGATTTTTTTGCAAAGTCTGGGACTCGGAAGAGCTAAGGAGGTGATACTGCTTCCGGCTTTGCCGCCGTGTTCATTGGTGAAATTGGAAGAGGGCATCCGAGCATACCATGTGAATTTGTCTCTCCATGGAGGAATATAGTTCTTGTGCTGTGGACTTTCTTATTCTATAATATCAGAAAGTATGTAGCGTAACGTTGACTTCACTGGTCATAACCAGCAGAGATCTAATCAGCAATGGGGGATGCTTTGTTCATGGAATATATAAGCACAAGAGGACAGGTAACAGGTAAAGGCTTTATTGAGACAGTACTGATGGGCTTGGCGGATGATGGCGGTCTTATGCTACCAGCACAGATTCCGATGGTAACCGCCGCCACGTTGGAACAATGGAAGACGCTGAGCTATGAGGAGCTATTCTTGGAAATTTTCGCTTTGTACATCAATGATGAGATTCCGCGTGAGGACCTCAGAGAGCTGGTGCGTCGCAGCTATTCCAGCTTCCGTACACCAGAGGTGACTCCGGTGCACAAGGTGCACGACTCTTTGTATATTCTGGAGCTGTTCCACGGCCCTACCTTCGCATTCAAGGATGTAGCACTGCAGTTCATGGGTGAGTTCTACTCCTACGTGTCCAAGAAGCAGGGGCAGATCATTCACATTCTGGGTGCAACATCCGGGGATACCGGAGCTGCCGCCATTCAGGGTGTACGTGGTAAAGAAGGCATCAAGATCTGTATCCTACATCCGCATCAGAAGGTAAGTAAGGTGCAGGAGCTGCAGATGACGACTGTACAGGACGAGAATGTACTGAATCTGTCGGTTAAGGGCAACTTTGACGATTGCCAGGGCGTGATCAAGGAGCTATTCGCTGACCTTGATTTCAAGAGTCAGTATCATCTGCGGGCTATTAATTCCATTAACTTTGTACGGATTCTGGCACAGACGGTGTATTATTTCTACGCTTATCTGCACATTGAGCAGAGCGGTCAGTCTTCTAAGGTGAACATCAGTGTACCTTCTGGCAACTTCGGTAATATCTTCTCTGGCTTCCTGGCCAAGAAGATGGGGCTGCCGGTGAACAAGCTGATCATTGCCACGAATGAGAACAACATTCTGGAGCGCTTCGTGAAGACTGGCGAATATCGTCCGGGTGGCTTCAAGAGCACATATAGTCCTTCTATGGATATTCAGGTGGCGAGCAACTTTGAGCGCTATCTGTATTATTTGCTGGGTGAGGATGCCGTACAGGTATCAGAGTATATGGCACAACTGAAGGAGCGGGGGGCTATCGTCATCCGTCCTGAGGATCTTGCGAAGGTCCAGGCTGATTTTGCAGCTTATGGTACCAGTAATGAGCAATGCCTGGAGATCATCAAGTCGTACCAATCCGAGTATGACTATCTGCTAGACCCACATACGGCCTGTGGCATTGCTGCGTATGAGGCGAATCAGGAGCCAGACGAGGTCACGATCACCTTTGCTACGGCTCATCCTGCCAAGTTCAACGAAGCCATCGAACTAACGGGAATTGAACAGCAATTCCCAGAGCCGATTGCTCGCTTGTCCTCCATGCCTCAATATCAGGTTGTAGTAGATAACGACAAGGCTGAGATTGTGAATCAGCTAGAAGCCTTCTACACGCTGAAGGGCTAATGCTGTTGCTCCGACCCGTTGGGTAAGAGATATGAAACCTATCCATCGAGTTCAAGAAGAAGCTGTTCTCACGGCCAATGCTGGCTGCTGGGGGCAGCTTTTTTTTAGGATGTGACATGAAAAGTGAGCCCCAGCAATTTATAATAAAGCAGAGCATACCGCAGTGAGATGTCAATGACGAAGCAAGAACACCCAAGCAGCGAGGCGCTTGATTGGGCTTGTCAGGAGGAGGAGGCAGACACACATGCTGAAGGAACGAGTAGAATACTTATGCAAACGAAGAGGAATTACCCGCAAGGAACTGGTAGACGGGCTGGTTACGCAGGCGCATTTTGCTAATATTTTGGCGGACCGCTATCCATTGCCAGACGATTTGGCGGAGCAGCTAGCTCCAAGGCTGAATGTGCCAATGGATCATCTGACAGAGGCAGCACGAGCCGACGAATCCGTCCTAGCACAGGCTGAAGACATCTTCCAACAGCTATCCCAGACAGCTTCGTTCGTGCCAGAGAGCTACGTGCACGAGCTGCCGGATCGGGCCCCTGCCCTGACGATCGAGCTGACCACGGCCCTTATGAAGGCTGTCTACTATCAGCAATTGAATGATCTGGCAGCCTATGAATATATACATAGCTCGTATCTGAACTTTTACCTGGATAAGTATGGCCGCCCGGATGAAGTAAGCGTGCCAGGACCGCTCCAGAAGGCATTATTGTTCTATAAAATACAGCATTATCGTTCGAAAGGTCACTATCATGATGTATTGCACCATGCAGAGAAGCTATTGAGCAAGGTGGAGCCAGGGACAGAGATATGGCTGACTACACAAAATATGAAAATGGAAGCGTATGTATCCCTCAAGCAATTCGAGCAGGCCAAGCGTGTGTTCGATGAAACGCTGCGACGGGTATACGATGACCGTTTATTCCACAGACTGTCAGGTCTGTATGTAGCCTATAGTGGATATTGCTATGCTGTAGGCTGGCTGCAAGAAGCTCTGTCTGCCTTGAGTATGGCTGAGGCTCATCTGGTCTATGCTCCCAATGCTGGTGAAGTGATGCTCTCGATCATGAACAACCGCATTATTATAGAGACGATGTCAGGAAAATATGACAAGGCGCTAGAGGATATTACGCGGCTGCAGTCAATGGTGGAGAAGGAGCCGGAGGAGACGAGGCAGTTGCTTAGGCCGACGCTAACGATCTACCGTTGTGAGCTGGCATTAGTCCGCAAGCATTGGCCTACATTGTCTGCCGCGGTGGAGGAGCTGGGACAGCTGCCGTTGAGCCGAGATCAGCACATGACACTGCTGTTTTACCAGAGTCAATTAGCTCTATCTTACGGAGCCAATGAACAGTTCATAGAGCAGGCCCTTGCGTGTCTGGAATACTATGAAGAGACGCAGCAGGAGCTTCGACTGGAGCAGCTCTATGAAGCGCTTGCGACCATATCTGAGGAGGGGCGAAAATATAAGGAAGCCGCTACCTACTATCGCAAGCTGGTGTATTTGCTTAGAAGACACAACGCGCCTGGAAGCATGGACTAGACTTACCAATCACACGAATCAATTGCACCAAGTCACAAAACTTTACTCCTAATGGATGTGTATAGATCCCGCGAGTGGCACTTTTATTGCGCTAATATCGTTATTTCCCCAAATATCAAGCTCGAAGATCCCTGTAAAGCAGGGATTTTTGCTGTTTTATTGGATGTCCCGCGATGTATTGTCGTGAGGCTGCGCGGGTGTTTATACTTGAATTAAGCCAGAAACATAGCTAAACGCTATAACTAATGAAAAGAGGTGCAGCCATGCTAGGATGGTTCGGGAAAAAGAAAAAGAATGAAGATGCTCTGGAGCATGCCGACCGCGTCATGAATACAGGATTAACGGGGCTGATGATGAAGGGCTTCGTGCCGAAGGAGCATCGGGACACGATTAATCAAAGCCTTAATTCAGCTAAGGATGCACAGCTTGCGGCTCATGGTGGTCTGCCGTTAATGGCTACTGCGAAGGTGCTGCGCGTTACAGATACCGGTAAGCTGATTAACTTTGATCCGGTGGTCATTCTGGAGCTGAGTGTGACGGAGACAGGTGGGAGTTGCTATAACAAGACGATGGAGACCTTGGTATCCAAGCTCCAGATTCCTCGGGCAGGCGATACTGTAGGGCTTGCGTCCAATCCTGCCAAGCCTTCCGAGTTCCTCTATATGGGACTGATCGCAGGCTAATTGGGGCAGTGGCCAAGCACTTAATCATAAATAAAATGCATGTAACAATGAGTTATCGAGTTAATGAGGATGCGTATTCCTAATCAAAAAGCACCTCGATGGGCAAATGAATGGACTACCCGGTCTCACATGCGGGGCAGTCTCATTTCATCTTCCATCAAGGTGCTCTTTTTCTTAACACGTTATTGCTATTGTTCTAAAATTCATTTCTATTGCTCTAGAGTTCATTGCTCTGGACTTACTGCTTCAGCGTAATATTAATGGGCTTCGGCCTGCTTGGTGCTTGCCTGATTGTGATCCCGGTGAAGCTTGCGATCGTATACAAATGGACCAAAGGGCAGCAGGGATGCGAGCACGCCCAGAAAGGATTGCCACAGTGTAATTTTGCGTACGACCAGTGCGAACAAGATGGCTGCAAGATACATCACGAATAGAATACCGTGGATCATCCCTGTCCAGCTGACCATTTGCGGCAGATCCAATCCATATTTGAGCGGCATAGCAACAAATACAAGCAGCAGATAGGATATGGCTTCAAAAATACCTACAACACGAAGAATCGGTAGTGCACGACCAGTCAATTCAGGCAGCCCCTTTCAGCATCTTACAACCTCCCTGAAATGCAATGCACTTGAGAGAGGATATGTAAAATGACCGTACATGATTATGGTGAGATCATATACGATGAGAATGTTATTTTTTTATAATATATCCTATAGAAAGTGCCCTGCGATCACTGGAAAGTTACGAAAATTTGAATATTTCAAATTCATATAATTATTTATACATATCATTCAATCCACATCCACTTTTTCATTTTCTTTCATAGGGGACGTTATCCCATGAACACTTATGAAAATCATCAGTATCGAAATTCCTAACGCATACATAATAAATTTTCAGGATTGCGGAACGGCTACCCAGTGGCCCTTGGATACCTCCACCAGCTCTGAACGATCCAGTTGGTAGTTGTCAGGCGTGCGTGCTTCTTCTGGTGCCAGACGCTTCTTGGCAGCTTCTCTGACAGGATCAGGAATCGGTACAGCGGCCAGTAATGACTTCGTATACTCATGCTGTGGATTCGTGTACAGCTCTTCACTTTCTGCCAACTCTACAATTTTGCCCATGTACATGACAGCGACCCGATCGCTGATGTGCTTGACCATGGACAGATCATGAGCAATGAACAGGTAGGTTAGACCGAGACGCTGCTGCAGCTCCTCCATCAGCTTGACGATCTGGGACTGTATGGAGACGTCAAGTGCGGATAGCGGCTCATCGCAGACAATGAACTGCGGCTCTACTGCCAACGCTCTTGCAATTCCGATCCGCTGGCGTTGACCGCCTGAGAATTCATGCGGATAACGCAGGGCATGCCTGGGCTCAAGGCCGACCATATCCAATAGCTCCTCTACCCGCTTGCGCCGTTCCTGCTTGCTGCCGGACAGCCCCTGCACATCCATTGACTCTCCGATAATATCCAGCACGTTCAATCGCGGATTCAGCGAAGCATAGGGGTCCTGGAAGATCATCTGCATATGCCGGCGCATGGCCTTCATATCCTTTCGTGAGAAACGATTAATCGCCATCCCCTGGTACAGGATATCTCCGCCTGTCGGCTCATGCAAGCGCAGGATCGAGCGTCCCGTTGTAGACTTGCCACTGCCGGATTCTCCTACGACTCCAAGTGTCTCCCCACGCTGGATATGAAAGCTGATGTCATCAACCGCACGGAGCACCTTGCCTTTGCCCAGATTGAAATGCTGCTTGAGGGACTTCACCTCCAGCAATGGACGCGCATCCCGGGAAATTACTGTGGATGCAGGCTTGGGCTTCTTGGGCTCGTCCAGCCGGGGCAACGCGTTCAGCAGCTTCTGTGTATAAGGGTGACGCGGATTCGCGAAGATCTCGGTTGTCGTGCCTGTCTCGACAATCTCCCCTTGCTTCATAACAGCAACGCGGTCGCACACGCCTGCGACGACACCCAGATCATGGGTGATCAGAATGATGGCTGTACCGAACTGCTGCTGCATATGCTTCATCAGATTCAGAATCTGCGCCTGAATTGTCACATCGAGTGCGGTCGTCGGCTCATCAGCAATGAGCAGGGAAGGACGACAGGCCAGCGCGATCGCAATCATGACCCGCTGCCGCATCCCGCCGGAGAATTCATGTGGATATTGGTTGAACCGTACTTCACTATCGCGTATGCCTACAGATTGCAGCATTTGCAGAGCCTGTGCCCGTGCCTCCTGATTGGATAGCTTTTGATGCTTCTGGAGGCTCTCCATAATTTGCTGTCCAATTCTCATCGTCGGGTTCAGCGAAGTCATCGGGTCCTGGAAGATCATGCCGATCTCCTTGCCACGGATTCGCTCCATTTCCGGCTGAGTCAGCTCCGCCAGATTTTGACTGTTAAAAAGGATTTCTCCGTTCTTCAGGTAGGAGGGAGGAGAAGGAAGCAGACGCATGATCGAGCGTGCAGTCACACTTTTTCCACTACCGGATTCGCCGACGATGCCGAGCGTTTCTCCTTTGTTCAACGTGAAGCTGACGTTACGTACAGCCTCGAATTCATCGCCTCTTGTCTGGAAAGATATACTTAAATTATTCACTTCTAATAACGGGGTCATCTCTCTCACCTGCACCATGTCAAAATATATGAACTTGGATCAATTTCATATTACCTTTAGCTGCTTCAATCTGGAATATATATAGATCAAAACGATTTAATTTGTCTACATATATTTACAAAAACCATTCTTTAGTGAGTTATGAAATTGTTGATCTTGGGAAATTTTATGCTTGACTTCACCACAATATGGACTAATAATTAAGTATACTAATATACTCGGAATTGTCAATTTGAGTTCTGCTATGAATGGACTTTCAAGCAATCTTGGAGAGGATTTGTCGTTCTATGGAATTATCGGGAGCAGTTCAACACAGTTTACTAGGTCGCAATATAAGTGAAGCTTTTGGCAAAATGCTGCATAGCCCGTTGTATAAAGGAGCCGTATTCCTGCTTGGTGCTCCAGTTCATCTCTATGCTGGCATCGTGCATCTGGGACGTAAAAGGAATCATCCCTTCTTTGCAGTTGAGCAGGAGACGAGGCGTGGGCTACTGGAGGCAGGCATCCGTGATCGGCTGCTTGCTGAATTCAAGGAGCAGCTGCAATTGAAGGAGCAGTTCTTTCAGCGGACTATAGATGAGGCAGTGCTCGCCAAGGAGGCAGCACAGCTGGCTGATGAACGAATCGAGGCATTGGTCCGGGAGCAGGCTGCCCGAAGGATGGAGGAGCAGGGCGAGGAGAAGCCGACTTATGCGGCTACGTTTCAGTCGCTGCTGACACGCCCATTGTTCTGCATTTTGTCTTTCCTGCCAGGCCTGCTGATGTATGGCCTTCTTTTTATGTATAGCAATCCTTATCTGAAATACATGCTAGAGCGGCTATTCATGACATTATTCGTTATCTTCGGTGTATCTGTGCTCGTATTTACGATCCTGTACCTGTCCCCGTTCAACCCGGCGGCGAATATTCTGGGTGTGACGGCGACGCCAGAGCAGATCGCCAATTTTAATGCGGTGTATGGACTTGATCAGCCTTATTGGGTACAGCTATGGAACTATCTGCGTGGTATTGCCATGTTTGACCTGGGTAAATCCTTCGCCGGTAATGAAGAGATTGCTTCAGCGATTGCTCGCAAATTCCCGGTGACGCTCGTATTATCAGTGCTATCGTTAGTGCTTGCCGTCGTGATCGCCTTGCCAATCGGGATTTTGTCAGCGACGAGACCGAATACGCTGCTGGATTATTCCTTTATGCTGATAGCATTGATTGGCCTGTCGATTCCTAACTTCTGGCAGGGGTTGATCTTCATTCTGAACTTCTCCATTAAGCTCCAGTGGCTTCCGCCGACCTATAATCCACAGAACTGGCTATCCATGATTATGCCGGTAGCGGTGCTGGGTACAGGGCTAACAGCAGCTGTAGCAAGGATGACCCGATCGTCGACGCTGGAGGTCATTCACGAGGACTACATGCTGACGGCCAAAGCCAAAGGACTCACAGAACGACAGGTCATCTGGCGTCATGGAGTTCGCAATGCGATTATCCCAATCATCACGGTGATCGGCCTGCAATTCGGAGCCATGATGGGCGGGGCGGCAGTGACGGAGAAGGTATTCAACATTAGCGGCTTGGGCAGCTATATTGTGGATAAGCAGTTCATACCCGATATTCCGGGTATTATGGGCGGTGTCGTATATATAGCCATTACGATCTCCATTATTAATGCAATCATTGACATTTCTTATGCCTTTTTCGATCCGCGAATTCGTTCCCGGATGAAACAATATTGATAAAGCAGGTGACTTCATTGGCTGATATGCTCCACATTTCCAAGCACAGAGCAGCCATCGCACTTCAATCCTCGTCAGAGTATCAGCAAGCCAGTCTAGCTGGGATATGCTCGCTCGTCGTGACCGTGATCTGGTTGTTAGGCAGTTATGATTTTGCAGATGGACAGCTGCGTCCTTTTGTTCTCATTGCTGGCATCGTATATGGTGTGTTCACGCTCCTACAGGCAGGTCTTACGCTTCTACTCCGCAGAAGCCTGCTTCGTGAGGGACGTATCTCTTCAAGACTACGCCTGCTGGGGTACGTGCAATTGCTGAGCTTGCTTACAGGCAATATCTTTATCTTTCTCTCCGCCTGTCAATTGATTAAGAAGGAACGAGTGCCGGAGTACACGATAGGCATCTACATGCTACTTACACAGCTGGCTGTCATTGCCGTATCCGGATTGAATGTGTTCAAGCCATACGTGGCAGATACCTTTATTACAGGCATGCTGGTTCTGATCATAGTGGCGGTGTTCTATCTCGCAGCCGTGCTGCTGATTGCCCTCGCAGTGAAGAGGGATCATATCCCGGGCTGGATGATGTGGCTGGCGATTCCCTTGATGGCAACAGCCGTAACAGGCAATCTCTTTGCTCTCGTACTGGGGCTGTCGTTAATCTCCAGAATTCGTAGACAGGCCACTCATACAGTAGGGAGCTGGGAGCGGATCAGTGAGCATCTAACGGGAAATACCACCTCCATGCTTGGTGCATTTTTCGTTATTTTTCTGTTCAACATCTCGATAGGCAGCTTCTTCACCTTTGATTACGGCATGGCGATCGAAAATAATTACAGTGCGATTCTGCAGCAGCCGTCCCTGGCTTATCCACTAGGTACCGATAATTTCGGGCGCTGTCTGTTCTCTCGTATTATCTTCGGTGCGCGCATCTCACTGATCGTCGGTGTGATCTCGACACTCATACCGCTATTGATTGGTGGTATACTTGGTGCCGTTTCTGGCTATTTCGGACGCTACACAGACCATATCATCATGCGTGCATTGGATATTCTGTATGCGGTGCCGGGCATTCTGCTGGCGATTGCTATTATTGCAGCCTTCGGTGCGAATACGGTGAATCTGATTGTAGCCTTGAGTGTGGGAGCCATCCCCACCTATGCTCGGACTATGAGAGCTAATGTGCTCCAGGTATCTACATTTGAGTTCGTCGATGCTGCCCGGGCTTTTGGCTCAGGACATTTGAAGATTATTTTCAAGCATATCGTACCGAATTCCATGGCTCCGATGATCGTCAAATCAACGCTGACCATCGGTAGTGCTGTCATTGCCACGAGCAGTCTGAGCTACCTGGGTCTTGGCGTAGAACCGCATATTCCCGAATGGGGGAACATTCTTAAGCTGGGCAGTACGTATCTGGAGAGTCATTCGTACCTGGCCATCTATCCAGGGCTGGCGATTATTGCGCTTGTACTGTCATTCAACTTCCTCGGTGATGGCCTGCGTGATGCGCTTGACCCACGCATGGAGCAGTCCTCGTAGACAGTCCAATGTGAAATTCGAGCAAAGCGTGCATCACAGCAATCGGTGAGTTGTTCTGATCGCTTAGTTATCGTAGTGAAGGTGATTGGATCAAGCCATGATGAAGTCAGTAAACGCCTTTTCGGAAAATGGTAGTACAAGAGGGAGTTCAGTTAGCGGTAGCGTGCATTATTCGGCCTCCAAGGGGTTGCATAAAGTGCGGCCGCTTGTCAATGAAATTATACCTAGCAAAATGATAGGGATAATGGTAATATAAAAAACAGGAACACACACATAGGGGGAGTTCAACCATGAAGTTGAGACATGTATTATCGCTATTTCTCGTATTCGCTATAGTACTTAGCGGTTGCAGCGTAGCTACCAAATCAGAAGTTGCAGGTAACACCGAGTCCCAGGCGGAAGAGACTGCTGCTAATACAAATGGTGTAGAGATTGAATTGCTGGCACAGACGGCCAGTGAATCTGATGTAAATATTATCCGTGATCAGTTGACCAAGAACGGCTTCAATGTGAAGCTGAATCTGCAGCCAGACTACGGCGGCTTCACAGCCCAGAAGGACGCTGGTAACTATGATATTGCGCTGTCCAGCTGGACGACTGTAACGGGTAACCCGGATTATGCGGTCCGTTCCCTGTTCAAGACAGGCGGCGATTACAGCATTTTGGCTGATTCGGACATTGATGCCCTCGTTGACGAAGCTTCCACGCAGACACCAGACCAGTATACAGAGACCTATAAGAAGCTGGAGCAGCGTCTGGTGTTCGACAAGGCTTACATAGCTCCATTGTACATTTCGTTGAAGAGCCAAGCGATCAATAAGGATATCCTGCAGCCGGAATCGGTGCATTTGTCCAAATCTCGTGCACTGGCCTGGGAGCATATCACCTTTGCCGATAGCAGTAAGAATGCCAAAGACCCGCTGGTTATTACCCAGACCGCGTCTACATTGACTTCTCTGGACCCGATCAAAGGGAATGATGGTTCCATCAATACGATTAATACGAACATGTACGTTCGTCTGATCAACCTGACAGATGACGACAAGATTACTTCCGATGGTTCGCTGTCCCGCAATTTTACGATTGCTGATGGGAACTCCGAGTATTACTTCATTTTGCGCGATGATATTAACTTTGCCAAAGTGACAGATAAGAAAGCCGTAGATACCGGCGAGCGTGTCGGTGCAGATGATGTAGTATTCTCTCTGAACAGAGCGAAGAACAAGGATTCTGTACCGGATCACCGTACGTTCTCTCTGCATGAGCACATTAAGGATGTAGAGGTAGTAACCGATGTAGCAGCGCTGGATGCTGTGAAGAGCAATGATGGTGGTAGCGTGCGTGAAGCTCTGGAGAAGGGCTTGGATAGTCGTATTACACAGCTCGTATCGGATAAAAAGCAAGCCAACAATGCTGAGGGTAAATACCAGGTCGTGAAGCTGACTACGACAGAGCCATTCCCACAGGTGCTGAATTATCTGGGTCACCAGTCTGCTGGTATTGTATCCAAGAAGCAGGTAGAGAGCATCAACACATATGACGTGGCTTCCTTCGATGTCAATAAGGATATCCCTTATGGAGATCAGAACACCGTGACCGAGGGCGACAAATACAACAACACACTGTATGCAAGCGGACCGTACATCCTGACCTTCAAGAACGATTACGAAGCTGTGTTCCAGAAGAACCCTGGCTACATGAAGGGAACCGAGAATGAGCCTAAAATCTCTGACATCTCGCTGCGCTTCATTGCCGATGCAGATAGTGCTCTGTCAGCCCTTCGTAGCGGTGAAATTTACTACTACTATAATGTTCCTGAGACGAAGTACAATGTGGTCAAAGGGGACAGCAAGCTGGTGCTGAACACCATTCCGAGCAACGCTGTAGCTTATCTGCTATTCAATACGAAAGGTAGAGCTGTGTCGGACAGTGAGGATCTGAGAAAAGCTGTGCTGTACTCCATCAATCAGGATGAGATTCAGCAATTCTACGAAGGCAACAAGCTGAAGGCTGTATCCACACTGAGCCCACTTGTAGAGACAGGCAATGAGCTGAAGGCAGATCCAGCCAAGGTCAAGGAACTGCTGGCAAGCTACAATAGCTCCAAGTAAACGAACAACTTGAAAGACAACATAAGGTTAGGTACATTCGCCGAATTTGCAGATGACACCTACCAGATGAGCTGCAAGTTGAATAACTAGATTGATAAATGATATCCGTACGAACTCATTCGCTCATATTGAAATAACATATCAGCCCTTTCGAATTCCTTGCGGGGAACACGAAAGGGCTGATTGTCTTATCAGTTCAATATAGTCTTAAGCACAGCTTAAGCTCTTAGATGTTAGTCGTTGATTCATTCATGGCAACCAGGCGTGGTATACGGCCAGGTTACTTGCCCGATACGGCAGGGGGAAGCCATGCACTGATCATTGCTTCAAAGCCGGTACGAGCCATATGTGGATATTTCATGCATAGCCGCTGGTACTCCTTGCAGATATCTGGATGCAGCGGATGGCTACTGGAAAGACCTAGCAGCTCAGTTACTGTGGACTTGATGCCTTGTGCACGGATATGCTCCTGGATTCGTACAGCCTCTGGGTCCTCCGCAGTGTCGAACATGAGGGCTGAGGCTATAGCAGAGACGATCGCGCCGGTAGGAAGTCCCAAGGCATGGGCATCGAGTGCGGGCCTGAGCAGGCGCTCATGGGGAGAGAGCTTCCGCAGTGGTGATCTACCAATTCGCTCGATTTTATCCGTGAAGTTGGCGTTAGAGAAGCGACGTAGAATTTTAAGGATGTAACGCTCGTGAATCTCCGGATCAAAATGATGCTTGCTCACCAGCAGTGCTCCAGTCTCCTGAAGTACAGCACGTACCCGCTCACGGATGGATGGATTGCCCATCGCTTCCTGAATGGTAGTACAGCCTTCCAGATAAGCGAAATAAGCTGCACAGCAATGGCCTGTATTGACGGTGAAGAGCTTCCGTTCCAGGTAGGGGTCGAGTGTCTTCACATATCGTACGCCTTCAATTCGCGGTAAGCCTTGAATGGCATCAATATCATGAATGACCCATTCACTGAAGGGCTCTACCATAATTTGTAGCGGATCTGCATGCTTCTGAACAGGAACGATTCGGTCAATTAACGTATTTGGGTACGCCATGAGGGACCTTAGCTGCTCAGCTGAAGCTGGTCTTAGATGACGAAGAATATATTGCTTCAACTGATCGCTTGCCTTGAGACCATTCTCGCAGGCAATAATCTGTACAGGTACGGCGTCACGGCGATGCTTCAATCTGAACTCCAGCCCTTTAGCTATCGACTCTGCAATATCCTTGAGGGCAGACATACCAACTGCGATCGTGATGATATCGGCCTCGGCTATGGCTTGTGCCACTTCTTGCGTGTGACTAATGCTGATAGCCGTCACATTATGGACCATGAAGCTATCACGGTCGTCATTCGCGAGTGTGACCCGGTATTTACCACGTTGCTGTAGCTGAGAGACCTGCTTTTGATTGCGTGCAACAAAACATACATCAAAACCGGATTGGGTCAACGTGGGGGCTATGAGTCCCCTGCCGATATTTCCCGCTCCAAAATGAACTGCTTTCATAGATAGAGTTCCTCCTTCAGCTTGCTAATGCTAGCCTGACAGGGGAGAGGGACAGGATATGCTCGAATAGCATCTCCACTGTTTCCGAGTCCTGCTCCACCGCAGGCTGTATGGAAATAGTGTCTGTCGCGCGAAAGTCGCGTGAAGCTTATTAAGCGAGTATGTTGGAGCTATTCGCAAATACACGGGAAATGACATGCTCGAAATCGAGGGAGCTTAAGCTGTCTGTCTTGTAATGCGGAGCGTCGAATTCAAGGAAGTTTGTAATTTCGTTAGGGATGACTACACAATGCATACCAGCTGCAGCCGCGGCTCGCGATCCGTTTGGCGAATCCTCGATAGCTACAGTCTCTCCAGGGGACAGCTCAAGGCAAGCCAGAGCCTGTTCGTACAGCTCGGGGTCAGGCTTCACGTTTGCGACATGATCGGCGGTACGTATGCATTCGAAATAGTGCTTAATGCCAAGATGGTCCAAATGCTTCTCGACCCATGCTGTAGATGAGCTCGTTGCCAGTCCAAGACGCAATCCAGCATCCTTCGCAGAATCCAGATAATGCTGGATGCCAGGTCTGATCTGCTCCAGCTCCATCAGCTCAGCGTGTCTTGCCTGCACGAGTGTGCGGAATTCGTCCTTATCAATGGGCAAATTCAGATCAGTCATCAGATACTCATAAGGGTTGAAGCTGTTCAGGCTTGTGCCGATGCAGGTAGAGTACTGCTCCAGGGTGAGATCAACTCCGTGCTCCTGGTAAGCCTCACGAAAAGCGGTGTACCAAGCTGTCTCCGTATCGATAATCGTTCCGTCAAAATCAAAGATCATTCCTCTGATCAAGTTCAACCATCTCCTCTTCAAGCAGTTAGTTAGCAAATCTCACACGCTTCACCTCTCATAAGCTCCTAGTCGAGCTTTTCTGGAAGTGAATGGGTTGAAATCATCGCTGTTTGCTATAAAAACCGTAACATAGCCTTCCAGATGGTTCAAGTTTGGCAGGGAATATAACGTATATATTAAGCGCTTACAAGAGGTTGTTTTTTACATTTTTCAAGTTGTTTTTGTGGCTGCTAAAGCTATCATTTAAGACTCAATGTGATATTTTGGGAAAACGCTACATTGTAAGCTGTTCAAGGGTTTGTGAGTTTTAGTGGTGTAATGGGACAAGATTGCAAGAGCTTAATTTGGTCAGGGGGTTGTTGCCTCTTTTTTAAAAAATATTTTTTTTGAAATTATAATTGCTCTGACAGGGCGATTAATCTCAGAAATAGATGATTTTCGCTCAATACGAATTAGTTTTTTCCAGCTGCAAGTAAGATGTGAATCGGAGGGAATGGGGAGTGATACTGGGGTGGTCTGTAGCAAGCGAAAAGGAGAAGCTATAGAAAGTTAAAGGAAGTACCAAAGTACCAGAATATATGTACCAGAATATTAAATCACCAGAGTATAGCCGTAAAGCTTGCTGCTCTTCTACTGTGCATGACAGGTCAAAGAACAACAAGCTTAATGGCGTTGACAGTCCCACGTTGAAGTGGCTCTATACTTGCATTTGATACGGTTAAATTACCAGATTATTTGGAGCTGCCTTACTTGCTGCCTTCAATCAGCATGTCCACGAACAAGTCGATCTGTGCCATGACGGCAATCGGGTCATAGCGATAAAAGGTGTCAAAATCATTGATGAATAGACGATTATTCTTCGCCGCATCAAGGTTTTTCCATACAGGAGAATCTTTCAACTTATCCAACGCGTCACTGTTATTCTCAGGATTATAGAACGTCAAGAACATATAGTCTGCAGCATAATCAGGCAGCATCTCCATGGAGAGCTGTACGGTCTGATCCTGTCCGGCCATCTTATCTGGCATTTTGAGTCCAAGCGCATTGTAGACTGTCTGCCCGCCTCGACCTGCATTATCGTTGAATATCCACAGATCTCCCTTGTCAGTCAGTTCATAGAGTCCAACTGTTGTATTTTCATCCACGATTCCTTTGATCCGCTCGCGCCCCTCAGCAGCCTTCTTATCAAATTCGGCTAGGAATTCCTTAGCTTTGTCAGGCTGTCCCATGAGATCACCGAAGAGCGCAACGGTTTCCTGAATATTCTTCGTAGTTCCGTATGGAATATGTACCGTTGGTGCAATTTTCGACAAAGCTTCATAGCTCTCATCGTACATTACGACGATCAGGTCTGGCTGGAGCTCAAGTACCTTTTCCACGTTAATAGGCGCACCGACATCCTGAGCCGCTGAGAGCTTGTCTTTTATAAAAGGACTGTCGAAGGCGAGTGGCTCTGCGCCAATGACGTTACCTCCAACGGACAGCAGCTCGCCTGCATAGTAGTCTGTGACAATACGCTGCGGGTGCTGTGGAATCTCGACAGGTCCTTTGTCCGTATCGAAGGTACGCGTGGCTCCTTCAGTAGTGGATGCTGTCGTGGGTGAAGCTTCAGGTGTAGCCGCAGTAGGTGTGGTGCTCGCACCACCACCGCTGCAAGCGGACAGCATGATCGTACAGACAAAAATCAACATGAATAGCGGTAACAGATAGCGATTGTGATTCATATAAGCCTCCTAAAATAAGAATACCGATAAGTTAGTACCTTTTCGCAGAACAACCAGCTTAACAGCGGTCGACAGGTCTCCCTACTTGAAGCGACTATCTCCTCACAGTTGATCTGGTCAAATTACTAGCATTCCTACACAGAATGTACCTATGCAGAGTACGATGCCTCAAATGGGGTAAATGATATTGCGAATCATTATCAATAATAAAATGTATCAAAGCCCTCTATCTCTGTCAATCATTTAGTGCAATAGCGGCGCCATTTCATGAGATTCTATCATCCTCTCGCATCGGCCCATATAGATTAATATTGTCCAATAGCAGGCCACTCAATTTTCCAACGCCAAAAAGAGAAGTGACAGTTATAATGTAAGCGTACACATAAAAATAATAGCTTTTTAACTAAAATATTAACTAGGTATCCATTAAGCCATTCGCAGTGCAATCAAGATGAGATGGGAGTGAGAGGTGATGAGGTTATGGCGCGGCAAGCTGGGCATTCCCTTTCGGCACAGTATACGAAGTCGTCTTCTGATGTCCATGATCCTGGTAGCGGTTATTCCCATTGCGATCCTGACCATTGTAGCTACTGAGAACAATCGCAGATCAATGGAAATGGAGATTATCGGAACGAACCTGTCCAATATGAAATGGACCGCCTCCTATCTGGATGAGCAATTCGCAGATTGGAATCAGCTCATCTATTCCATGCTAATCAATCCATATCTAGATGGCTACCTGAGAGCATCCGAGGAAGCAGACTTATCCAGAAAATTCGCGGCTCAACGAGATATTACCGATTCTCTCACGAATATGTACTACTCCGCCGGAAATCAGGTGCTTGGTGTTAGGCTCTATGCCAAAGACACTCGCCATCTGTTCGTAGTGAATGCCTCCACCAGCTCGATGCGAACTCCAGCCGTGCTTCCGGATATATACAGCATTTTGCTAGAGCAGCACAAGGATGTTCTTATTCGTACCGACCCGCAGGACGCTGGGCGCTTTCAGCTCATTCGCAGCATTAATCGATTCGAGAACAAGGAGAAGCTGGGGGCGATCTCACTGGATATTCGCTGGGATGCTGTGGACAAGACACTGGAGCTGCTGGGGCGTCAAAATGAAATGACCGTACTCATTACCGACACCGATGGACAAATATTATATCGCTCACGTGGTGAGGCCTCGATACCTCAAGGGCTAGCAAGCAGTCTTATCACTGAGCCTGAAGATGGATATAGGAAGGAGGGGGAGAATTACGTATTCTACAGCGCAATTGAATCGACTGGGCTTAGAATTGTATCTCTGATTCCTGGTAGCGTAATTAACCAGAGCGCCTGGACAACCATGCGATCAGGACTGCTGGTAGGCACTCTTGCAGCGACGCTTGCGGTAGTGGTAGCGGCATTTCTGGCGTGGCGAACGGCAACTCCCATTGTCACATTGGCACGTTCCTTGCGAGATTTGGACCCCATTCATGGCAATACAGGACCAGGTAGTACACGCACGGATGAGATCGGTATGCTGGAGCGGAGACTATATCAGATGTCCCGTCGAATCAAAGAGCAGGTCCGCAAGGAATACGTTATGCGTCTTGAGAAAAATACAGCTGAGCTAAAAGCGCTGCAGTCCCAGATTAATCCCCATTTTCTGCAGAATACGCTACAACTGATCGGAAGCATGCTTTTTGCCAAGCAGCCGCAGGAGAGCTATGAGATTGTCAGATCACTTAGTGATATGTTCCGTTATGTGATTCGCGAGCCGGAGGATCTGACAAATCTCGGTGCAGAGCTCAAGCATTTGGGCAATTATATGAAGATTCAGCAGCAGCGCTTCGCTCATCAGCTGCATTATACGGTGAGCATAGACGAGGAAGAGCTCAAGGCCGCTATTCCCAAGCTTAGCCTGCAGCCACTGGTTGAGAATGCTTTCTTTCATGGCTTAGAGCCTAGGCAAGGTACCTGGGAGCTGGAGATTAAGGCGTACAAAGAGGAAAGCAAGCTTACGATAGCAATCCGCGATAATGGTGTTGGTATGAGCGCAGACAGACTGAATGAGGTGCGTATGCGCCTTGAGCAGCAGGATGGACAATTGTGGCGTCAGGGCAGCCGAATAGGGCTGCATAATGTGGCTGCACGCATTCGGCTGCATTTTGGTGAGGAGTATGGAATCTCCATGGAGAGTAGCGCTGGTCAGGGCACGACAGTATACCTTCATATTCCTGCCCATCAGCATTTGGACTCTTGGTCTACCAGAAAGGGAACTTCATATGGATAATCACAATCTACCTACGTTCTCTGTGTGATCTGTATGGAACAGATTCATTTGGTTCAACAGAGCTGCGTGTTCGGCATGTGACAAGCTTGTACATTTTGTTGTGGAGGTGGCTGGATGATCAAGGTATTAATCGTCGATGATGAGAGTTGGAACCGTGAGCTGTTCCGCAGCCTGGGACAATGGGAAGCTCTTGAGATGGAGGTGGTCGGAGAAGCCGCTGATGGAGAGGAGGCGCTGAGACAAATTGAGGCTATGCGGCCGCATATCGTCATTACAGATATGAGAATGCCAGCCATGGATGGCGTTCAGCTCATGGGCCGTATCCGGGAACGGTATGCTGACACTAAAGTGATCGTCGTTAGTGGTTATGATGATTTTGAATATGCACGACAAGCGATCAAGCATCGTGCTGTGGATTATTTGCTGAAGCCGATCGACCCGCAGGAGTTGAATAATGTATTGAACAAATGTAGAGAGGACATTCGGCAGACCCTAGTCCGAACGGTGGGACTGAACTATGACTCCAGAGTCACGGCACTGCTGCTTCCTTATAAGCGATTGTTCCAAACGGGCTTCAAGCACTGGGACGAGGAGGGGCTGCTAGCTGTATTCCGCCAGCTTCACGATGAATTAGCAGCCAGCACTGCACTCACGCCCGACTCCCTGAAGCAGGTCATCTACGAGCTAAGGCTGGAGCTGGAGGAGCTATGCCAAGCTAACGAGGTGGAATGTGAGGCGGAGATCCGCGAGCTACGTGAGGGGGCGGAGCTTCAAGTTCAGGGCGAGCTGGAGGCAGCAGCTTTGCTGGATGCTGTGCACAGGCAACTGTGCAAGGCTTATCTGAAGGCGTTACGTCTGTTGCAGGAGCAGCGACGGATGAGATTCAGACTGAATCTGGATGAGGTGCAGGGCTATATTGATGAGCATTTTGCCAAGACTATTTCGCTGGAAGGAATTGCACAAGCTTTCCATGTTAGCAAGGAGTACCTGAGTAAAATGTTCAAGCAGAGATTCGATTGCACAGTGAATGACTATATTATTCGGCAGCGCATGAATAAGGCTCGCAAATGGTTGGCTGATGAGGATATGCCGATCAAGGCCGTAGCAGAAATGGTGGGTTATGAGGATGTGACTTACTTTTATCGTGTCTTCAAGAAGCATTTCGGTATAGCTCCTGGCGAGATGAGGCGTAATGGATAAAGCCTGATTAATAAAGCCTAATTAATAATATCCAATCCAAGAGAACAATACTGTCCAATTTCAAGGAATCCCCTAGCGGCTATAATGAAAGCGTAACCAAAACACAATAGACATCACAATGAAAAGCTTAGGGAGGTCATCAAGATGAGAAAACTTTGGACCGGAATGCTGTGTACGATTCTGACAGCAGGCTTACTCGCAGGGTGCGGCTCGACGGGAACGGACAGTACGGATACATCCAGTCAGGGCGGGGATGGTGTGAAGAACGTAACTCTCAAAATGTTCGTTGCCCAGCCACGTTTCAAGGAGCAGTACGATAGCTATATTGCCAAATTCGTTGCCAAGCAGAAGGCTGAGAACAATTTAAATGTAGATGTTCAGTTGGAGATGCCTACAGCCGATAATGCAGCACAGATCCTGAAGACCCGACTGGCTTCTAATGATGGGCCTGATATTTTCGCACTGCATGCCGTGAATGAGTCTCCTTCCTTCTATAAAGCAGGCTATCTGGAGGATCTGTCAGATCAGCCATTCGCCTCCAAGCTACTCGACAATGTCAAGCCGTCAGTAACCAGTGTAGATGGGAAGATCATCGCTCTTCCTTTGGAAACGCTGTCATGGGGATATCTCTATAATAAGAAAATTTTCGAGGAACAAGGCTTAACTCCACCGCAGACTCTCTCCGAAATGAAAGAGGTGATTGCGAAGCTGAAGGCTAGCAACATCACTCCATTTGAGCTGTCGTACAAGGAGGCTTGGGTTCCTCAGCTCATACTACCGTTGGCTGTAGGTGGGATGGTGAAGACAGAGAATCCTGATTTTGTAGATCGGATGGGCAAGGATGAGGGCTCATTTGCCGAAATGAAGACCGCAATCTTCGATGTGTTCGATCTGATTAATGCAAATGGAACAGCGAAGGCTACTGAAGCTAGCGCCGATGACGGTGCCGCCTCCTTCGCCGCAGGTAAAACGGCAATGTGGCTGCAAGGTCCATGGTACGCCGAGACGATTCTCAAATCCAATCCCGATCTTCAGATTGGCGTAGCTCCACTGCCACTGAACGATAATCCGGACGCAACGCTGATTAACCTGAGTGCATCGACATCGCTGGCTGTCTCGTCTGCAAGCAAGAATAAAGAGCTCGCCAAGGAATTCCTGAATTTTATGCTGGATGACAAAGAGTCGAATTCCTTTTTCGAATCCGTGAAGTTCAATCCAGTTGCTACGATTCACACGTATAAGAACTTCCCGTGGGTGGATGAAGCAACAGCCTATGTGAAGGAAGGCAAGTCTGTACAGGACCCTACGATTCCGCAAGCTGTAAAGGATGAGGCCGGAAAAGCACTGCAGTCTTATTATGCAGGACAGATTAATCAGGATGACGTCATTAGCGCATTGGACAAAGCTTGGAAATCCTTTAATAAGGTGAACCGTTAATCGTGAGAAGGAGGGATTTGTGTGACTGGAGGTAGCTATCGCCGTTTACTCTCCTTGCTCGCTTTCGTGGCGCCCGCATTTGTAATCTATGCCTTATTCCTGCTCATTCCTACGCTGGGAGGCATGTACTACAGCTTTACGGATTGGAACGGACTGAATCAGAATTATTCCTTTATCGGTCTGGAGAACTTCACGGAGGCACTGCGCGAGGACCCGGATTTCGTGAATTCACTATGGTTCACTTTGAAATATGTACTGTTCATGGTCGTGCTTCAGAATGCTTTTGCACTGCTGCTGGCGACATTAATCGAGACGAGAACCCGCTCGAAAGGATTTTTTCGCACCATCTTCTTCATGCCCAATATGATCAGTGTCATTATCAGTGCCTTCATGTGGACCTTTATCTTCTCGCAAGTGCTGCCACAGCTGGCGGAGAAGACAGGACTGGCACTACTCGATCAGCTATGGATTGGTGACCCGAGCGTATCCTTCTACTCGATTCTCATCGTTTCACTCTGGAATGGTGTAGGCTATATGATGATTATCTATCTGGCAGCATTGCAGGGTGTACCGCAAAGTATCAAGGAAGCAGCACTGATTGACGGTGCGACACCGCTGCAGAGCTTCCGTCATGTTACGATGCCGCTGATCTCTCATGCTGTTACGATCTGCTTCTTCCTGACACTCAATGGTGCCTTTAAGGTATTCGAGGTCGTGTATGGGTTGACAGGTGGTGGACCAGGACGCAGCACGCAGGTCATTACGATGAACATTTATGAGGAGGCCTTCTCTAACAACTTCAGATATGGTTATGCAAGTGCCAAGTCTGTCATCTTGTTCGTGATTGTATTAATAATTACCTTCATCCAGATTGGTGCCATGAAGAAGCGGGAGGTGGAGGCATGAAGGCTCGCAGACTGTCTTCCATACTGATCAGCGTATTCCTGAGTGTGGGGGCTGTGATCTCTTTCTTCCCGGTCTATATGGCAATTATTAACTCGTTCAAGACCCAGGGAGAGATGTTCGCTTCCTTTACTTCTCTACCTACAACACTGAATTTTGATAATTACATTCAAGCCTTCGAACGAATCCAACTGGTGCAGAGCACGATTAATTCGACGGTGGTATCGGTACTAGGCATTGGGGGAATTATCCTGTGCTCCTCCTTGGCGGGCTATAAGCTGTCACGAACACCGGGAAAAATAAGCGCCTTTATCTTCTCGCTGTTCGTCGCATCCATGCTCGTACCGTTTCACTCCATGATGATCCCGTTGACTCGTATGGCCAAGACGTTGAATGTTAGCGGTAGCACCTACGGACTGGCACTGATCTATATCGGACTGGGCGTGAATATGGCGATCTTCCTGTATCATGGCTTCGTCAAGTCGATTCCTCGTGAGCTGGAGGAGGCGGCTGTGATTGATGGCTGTAATCAGCTGCAGACCTTCTTCCGCGTCATTTTCCCGCTACTGCTGCCTATCTCGGTGACGATCGCCATACTGGACTTTCTGTGGATATGGAATGACTTTCTGCTACCTTTGCTTATGCTGACCGATTCCAATGACTACACCTTGATTCTATCTACCAATGCGTTATTTGGAGAGTACACTAAGGAATGGTCGCTTATTCTGGCGGCGCTTGTCTTGACGGCGATTCCCGTAATTGTTATCTATTCCTTCTTCCAGAAATTCATTATGCATGGCATTGCTGAGGGAGCGATAAAGGGTTAATTCGAGTGGAATTTACGCAAAAGGCTTGTCCACACTACAAAGACCAGTCATGGACTTCCGTGACTGGTCTTGTTGTAATTATGTACACTTAAATTTCTCTGCTCACTGTGAACGTAGAAGTGTCTAGTCGCCATACATCCAACATCCTGAAGCGCTCAGCGACTTAGCGTACTAGCGAGTTGAGCAGGATGCTGATTATATCAGGTCTTCTGCTCGGCCTTGACCCCATGTGTCATGGAAAATCAGTCCTTGCAGATCCCTTCTACTGGCCCAGTTGGACAACTCTAGAATCGGCTTGGAGGGATAGTGGTCTGTATATCCGATAGACAACAGGGCAACAGGCTCAATGTGAGGTGGAATGCTCAGGATGTCTCTAACGTCGTTCTTCTTGTAGAAGCTTACCCAGCCAAGAGCCAAGCCTTCGACACAGGCTGCCAGCCACATGTTCTGGATCGCGCAAGCGGTGGACAGCAGATCCATCTCGGGTATGGAATTCCGGCCCAGCACATGAGACCCGCCTCGTGTAGGATCGGAGGTCACGCAGATGGTCAGTGGTGCCTGCATAAGACCTTCCACTTTCAGATTCAGAAATTCTTCCTTCCGATTCTCTTCATAATGAATGGCCAATGCTCTGCGTTCCTTGTCTGCTGCCCAGGCGAGACGAGCTTTGACAGCTTCGTTAGTGATGACTATGAAATTCCAGGGCTGCATAAATCCAACCGATGGGCCGTGATGAGCAGCATTTAATATGCGGCTAATTGCCTCTGAGGGAACAGGCTTATCCACGAACGTTCGTATATCCCTTCGGGTATAGATGACCTTGTATAATGCTTCCTTTTCTTGTTCACTGAACATACTGAATCAGCTCCTGTGGCAAAAGTGATTGGAAATCGTCCATGAACCTGATTATACTAATCCAATCCGCCCTGTATGGGAAGCCTCATCATGGACATGTCACTATTTAATTATGCTCTTACTTTAAGATAGAAAAGGCTGCGCTGTAACGGGTTCATTGCCTGAAGGTGTGCTCTATATTCTTCCGCCGCTTACGGCTGCGCAGCCAGCGCTGGAGTGGATTCTCCTGCTTGCGCTGCCTTAGCTCCTCCTTCAGGCCTGTAATCAGCAGCTCGGATCTCTCCTTGTCCTGCCTTCCGGTATTACGCAGCTGTCTAATAAATTGGTCATCCATCTCATCATCATCTCCATATGATTATCGATAAGAATATCGGCGTGCATGTCAGCGTGAGGACTCAATCAGACATAGAATTGCTATCCGACTTCAATTCGACTTACAACTTAATAACAATAACATGCTCTGCATATCTCTTGGTAACATGAACGCGGTAGCCTCTGCAACGCTTACCGATCTCTATTCTGGAATCGGTGTAGTTTTTTAGTATATTATATAGAACACACGTTCCTTTATCAAGTCAATCATGGAAGAGCTAGGAAGACGGATGGCAGCCACTTGAGCATGAGGTGTCTAGACCATAAGCGCAAGAATGAGGACACACGCGGCGCTCATCCCTGCTAGAATAGACACATCAGATGGATCAATCATCACACAAAGAGGAGGGGGACCATGGGAGAGGCTGTACTGTCATTTGAGGAGATGTGGGAGCGAATTATGGCTTGTGACCGTCATTATGATGGCATCTTTTATACGGCAGTGAAGACTACCAGAATATACTGCCGTCCCTCCTGTCGCTCCCGAAAGCCCAAGAAAATGAATGTGGAATTCTACACGAATATGCAGCAGGCAGAGCAAGCAGGCTATCGTGCATGCAAGCGATGTCAGCCTGATCAGGCGGATTCACCAAGCGTCACTCTTGTCCGCCAAGCCTCTGCATTTCTGATACAGAACTACAAGCGGAGGCTCCTGCTGGAGGATGTAGCCGCACATGTTGGGGTGAGCCCTTTTTATCTGGACAGAGTGTTCAAGCTGGAGACGGACGAGACACCAAGGACATATCTGGAGCAGATACGAATAGATAAGGCGGCTTATCTGCTAAGGCATACGCAGCGCTCCAATCTGGAGATTGGCTACGATTGCGGCTTTCAGAGCACATCGCATTTTTACAAGGCATTTCGTCGTCTGAAGCATTGCTCACCAGGCGAATACAGGAGGAATTCTAATGAGTGCAACCCAACCCTCATGGATTGATAGACAGGAATATATCGAGATTATACCGCCGCTGGATTTCAGCTATAGCGAATGCCTTGTATTCTTAAGTCGATCGGACGAAGAGATTATGCATACGATACAGGGGGAATGCATCTATAAGGCACTACCCTTGTCAGAGCGGTCAGGACTTGGTAAAGCAGACAGTATACTGCTATTGAAGATTACTTACTCGAACGACCGCACACTTCATATAACGTTCCCAGAGCAGGAGCCGAGCGCTGTTGAGCGGGCACTAGCCGCGCAGTATGTCATGGATTGGTTCGATCTGGACAAGGATCTGGCTGCGTATTATCAATTGTGTACCAACGATCCGCTGCTGGCCCCATTGGTCGCGCGTTATCGCGGCTTGAGAGTTATTGGCATTCCGGAGCTGTTCGAGGCCTTGGTGTGGGCAGTGGCTGGTCAACAGATTCACCTTGGACTTGCTTATAGAATGAAGCGGAATCTGGTACAACAGTATGGAAGAGCTATCCACTTCAATGATCAGCAGTGCTGGTTATTCCCGGAACCAGCGGAGATTGCCGCTCTGGAGCCGGGGGATCTACGTCCGTTGAAGTTCACGACCCGCAAGGCCGAATATATTATCGGAATTGCCCGGGAGCTCGCAGAAGGCTCATTGTCCAAAACGGAGCTGCTACAGCTTCGCCCACAGCAGGCACGTGACAGGTTGCTGGCGATCCGGGGAGTAGGTGCATGGACAGCAGATTATGTGCGAATGAAATGTCTGCGAGATCCTTCCGCCTTCCCCATAGCGGATGCAGGACTGCATCAGGCAATGAAAGCCCAGTTGAACTTGCCGCATAAGCCTGAAATGGTCGAGCTTGAGGCATGGGGCGCCCGCTGGACAGGCTGGCAGGCCTACGCTACATTTTACCTTTGGAGGTCACTATATGATGAACGTGGATAAGCTATATTACGAATCACCGCTCGGTGTTATTGAGATTCAAGGTACAGAGGAGGCGGTGCTCTCCATTATGTTCGTTGATGAACCTGCGTCGATGGATATGATGAGCGGGATGGAGGGAGCGCCAGGGGCACTGCAATTATGCGCGATCCAGCTTAATGAATATTTTAAGGGGCAGCGGCAAGTCTTTACTGTTCCCTATAGGGTGCAAGGGACAGAATTTCAGCAAAAGGTGTGGACAGCACTGGGTACGGTTGGCTACGCCGAGACATGCTCCTATCAGGACATTGCCGGTCAGATCGGCAACACCAAGGCGAACCGTGCTGTTGGCCACGCGAATGGCAAGAATCGGCTGAGCATTATCATTCCCTGTCATCGGGTTATCGGCTCGAACCGTAAGCTGACAGGCTATGCTGGAGGATTGTGGCGCAAGGAATGGCTCCTGCAGCATGAGCAGTCCTTTGCCTATGCTGATAGTACGATTAGTGCCAAATAAGTGCTATTTTGCCAGAGCTGTCTCATCCAATAATTGACGAATGGACCAAATCCCCTATATGATGTTCATGACAATGATAATAATTATCAATATCAACTGGATTGAACATTTGCTCAGGGGAGGACTCTTTCATCATGACGGAGAATCTGGAGTTATACGATCTGACCATTATTGGCGGCGGCCCTGCGGGGATGTACGCGGCTTTTTATAGCGGAATGAGAGATATGAAGACCAAGTTGCTGGAGGCTCAGGAGGAATTGGGCGGACGGATGCTCATTTACAAGGGGAAAATGATATGGGATGTGGGTGGTGTTCCGCCGATCCTCTGCAATGATCTTATAGGACAAATGCGTCAGCAGGCGGAGACCTTCGAGCCGACGGTTGTGCTTGGGCAGCATGTCAAGCATCTGGAGCGCTGTGAAGACGGGACCTATATTCTCGTCACAGAAGCAGGGGAACGGCATTGGACCAAGACGATTATTCTGGCAATCGGACGTGGAATTCTGAAGCTGGCCAAGCTGGAGCTGGACGGGGCTGAGCGGTATGAAGTGACGAATCTGCATTATACAGTGGAAGAGCTGGAAGGCTTTCGTGATAAAAAGGTGCTGATCTCTGGTGGCGGCAACTCGGCTGTAGACTGGGCCAACGAATTGGAGCCCATTGCAGAGCAAGTTACAGTTGTCCATCGTCGCGACGAATTCGGCGGCCATGAGAAGCAGGTGGCTCGTATGAAGAATTCCTCGGTAGCCGTGCTTACTCCCTATGAGGTGACCCAGTTAAGCAGCTCAGATGGTCAGTCAATAGATCAGGTCCATATTAAGCACAAAGAATCCGGCGATCAGACAAGCCTGCAGGTAGATGCTGTGATCGTCAATCATGGTCTAGCCTCCGACTTTAGTGGCATTCGAGATTGGGGGCTGAACATGGATGATTGGTTCCTGTACGTGAACGCCAAGCTGCATACGAATCTGCCTGGGATTTTCGGTGCAGGTGACTTTGCTGTCTACGATAGCAAGGTTAACCTCATTGCGGGAGCTATCACTGATGCTGTACTGGCCGTCAACAGCGCCAAGCTGTTCATCGACCCGGAGGCCCCGAAGAAGGCTTATGTATCCTCGCATAATGAGCGCTTCAAGGAGAAGAATAGATTGCTGGGTGTCATAGAGGAAGACTGAATAACATAAGACAAGACATGCCCGCAAGTCTGGAATAAAGTCCAGCTGCGGGCATGTGTGTGTTGGTCAGGAAATGAGCGTAATGTGAATGGTCTATGTGTAAGATTTAGATGCAGGACCCATGTGAGAGGGAGAGGTGCATAGCTAACTTGCAAGCTACTGTGTGAGCACGAGTGCAATCCGATTATTTCTTGCTTTTCTGCCTGCTGCGTGAGATCAGTGAGCGCAGTAGCTTGATGCTGCTGGCGAATTCCTCATCATTCAGCATGTAATACGTGCTGACCTCCCACTTGCTCCCATCCTTCAAATGAAAAATATAAGCGGGAAACCTCGGTAGCATCCATTTTTGGAAGGACGCTCCTCTGTAATCGAGTCTGGCCACAGCATTCCAAGGGACGGAGCGTACACCGTCTGTGATCTGATGCTGATCGTATATGAGCAGACGGGTATCCTTCCGTAGCCATTTGCTGGCTGATGCGACAAGATAGCCGCCAAAGAACGGAATGCCTAGCATCGCTGAGCTAATGCAGAAGAAAATCTGGATCTTGGATATTTCACGATCCCAAAATACAATCAGCACAAGTAATATACAGACAACCACGAATAGCAGGCTGCCCATCATTTTCCAAAATGCTAGCGATTTGCGATAGCTGATATTATCCATGAAGCTCTGTTTTCTGCCGGAATGGCTCGGTGAAATCAGCGATCAGCGCCCTCCACTCCCGCTCCGTGACGCTCTCGATGCGAAGTGCTGGAGGTGCCTGCATGTCAGACTCGGTGTTGCGTACCACCCAGATATCATTGCTTCCTTGCAGAAGGAAGAGTAGCCCCGTGACCGTTGGGCCATCTGTATCTGAATCATCATAGATCATCCGGCTCAGATTATCGAGACTATTCCCATTGTTGTGAAAGTCCTTATGCCAATTCAATAGCACCTGCTCACCCTGCTCGCCAACATTCCAATCGGAGGTCAGCTTCATCGTAAATCCAGGGGATGTTAGCTGCTCCCATTGTGCTTCGTTAAGACTCACGCCTCGGCTATCGGATCTGAAGGCAAGAGGGCGGAGCCCAAACACTTCATTAATCTGGCCATACCACTCGTCAGGAGAGGACCACCGGAAGAAGTGCAGCTCATTGTTGCTGGATACATGATAGAGGTATTTGCCCTCTTGCTCATGAAGTGTCAAAGTATGTTCCTTCGTCTGATTGTCTCGATGTCCCCGCAGCATGCTCCGGCTCTGGGCCATATGAGCGAGCATCCCGACGATTTCAGGATCGAATTCGATCTGCTGCTCTTCCTCATTCAGGTCTGCGATGAAGCCCTTGGACATCAAGCTGTGTGTAGCTGCCTGAAAGAGCAGTTCCCAGCGGTCCTCGCTCAGGTCACCATAGTAGGATTTGAGCAGGCCTGAAGCCATGTCCTCTGCGCCAAGCGCAGTCAACATGAACCCTAATTCCTCCAGTGTGAGTACAACGGTTGGATTCTCCATGTCATTCTCCTTCATACATTTTCGATTTATTCAAACAGGTAAATGGTCGCCATTTGTATATCAAATGTGAGGTTAGAGCTGCCTTGCACTATTTGAACAGCTTGCTGGCCCAGCGAATGCCACTTTCCGCTAGTTTCGCTGCCTTGCCGCCCAAATAGCTGCCAACTGTACCCCCGACGTAGGAGCCTACAGCAGCACCGATGGGGCCACCAATAGCAGCGCCAATGCTGCCGCCGACAACCGCACCACCATAGGTAGAGACAGTCTTAATCGCTACATTCGAAGCGGACACGGCAACATCAGTACCTGTGATGGTGCCATTTTTTATTTTGCCAGCGAGGCTAATGCCCTCCCCGACAATATTCATAGTCGCATTGATCGGATACAGCTTCTTGGCGATCATGCCGGGTATTTTTTTGGTGGCGATCCCGTAGCGCCCTTTCTCGACACCCACGATGACATTGCGTGTCCATTGCTTGAAGCTGTTCGCCTTGCTAAAGCCAAGCCCCAGCTTACCGACCTGTAGCTTGCCTGCGAGTCGGTCGAAGCCCTTCAGTCCCTTCATGATCAAGCCAGGTTTGGCAAATTGGCGATTCAATGTTCTTCCAAGGTTGGCCATGAACGGATTATTTCCCTTGCCCTTAACCCAAGCAGCATTATGAATGACAGTACGTGTCGGATTTTTGAGGCTTGTCTTGAAGTGAACGGTCTTGCTCAGAACCAGGGAGGTAGCTAGCCCGGAGTAGATAGCCGTTCCCCAGAAGGATAGATTGCCGCGCACCGCATTCAAATCCGAAGCCCCCTGGATTGTGCGGTCCACAGCATCGGGGCCGGATGGAGCAGCATTACTGCTTCCTGGATTCGGAGCATTCCCGGCCTGAGCGCCAATCCCTGGCCCCTGCTCGGCATCAGTCTCGCTGAACTTGACGGCGATGGAATGCAACTGGGTGCTGACCGAGGCCACAGTCTGAGTGAAGGATGACATTTGAGATTGTGCTCTTTGGAAATCGTGGTAAAATCGCTCCTGCGTTGCTCCTGCCCAGCCACTCTCTAGCATCTGAATATGCTGGGAAAGACGTCCGCAGATTTCAGCCCCCATCTCACGAGCCTGCGCAAATTGCTTGGAGACCTCCTCCAGACGTTCGGGAGGGACCATAATTTTCGTCATGTTCTGCACCTCTTATGGACTGGAATGTAAACAACAATATGAATATTTTAAGGGAACTCTATCAGCGTTGGCAAAACCTAGTGACCAATTTCGGCCAAAATTAAGCCGTAGGTATGAAATAAGAGCCTATGTATGGGGATAAGGTCGGATATATAGTACCTGTTCATATATACCCATAGAACTGTAGAATTAACCGGAATGCTGTGTCATGCAGCTCGAAAAAAGAACGGCCCCAAAGGGAGCCGTTAAGAAGGATGTTGTCTGAGGAATGACAGTCAGATCAGACGGTAGCCAGAGGGCAGATCGCCACTGCTGCGAATGTTCCGTATTTGGGTGAGTGTAAGACGCTGGTTGGTGGCGATCAGAGATTCCACATCATTGCCGTTGATGTAGTCCTCCAGATCGCTGATGCTGTGGTTACCGCGCAGCACGCGGAAGTTGCCTCTGAAGCGGGTTCTCGTGAACAGTACTAGAGTAGCATTGCTGTTGGTCGAGAAGAAGCGGAGACTCTCAATTCCGTCCAGGATCGCATCCGTATTCCGAATGCCAAGATTACCTGTGTATACTCTGCTACGCCCTCTGTAGTTCTCATCCTCATACACCGTAAGGCGAGGGTAAGTCTGTGAAGCATGAACTAGTTTTCTCATGTGATCATTCCTCCTTCACAGCCATACTATGTGAGCTTTCCAGCTTTGCATGGATGAAGGTCCTATCAGAATGACCCATTTTATATGAAAATAGAGTTATCCGTTGCTAGATACTAGAAAAAGAGAGAACCTTGAGAAGAGAGGGCACTGAAAAACGGTAACAAAATAAGTAAGAAAGGCTGGTGAGCCTATGGTTCCGTATTTCAAACAAAAACAATTCATTCTGAAAGCCATTTTTGTAAATGTGAACGAATGATGAAGTTAGCAGCAGCTAAATGAGCTTAGAAGTGAGGCCCTGACCATTACGTAAAGGCACAAAAGTCGTTGTTCTATTGCTCAAGGCAACAAAACAACGACTTTTTCAAAGCCCCGCTGTGAGAAGGATGCCATCCTTCTCACAGCGGGGCTTGTTATCAGACAATATATTTTAGTAGTTAGGCCATGGATATTCACCTGGGTCCGAAGGGTTCTCGTTATCACCTGGGTCCGAAGGGTTCTCGTTATCACCTGGGTCCGAAGGGTTCTCGTTATCACCTGGGTCCGA
>NZ_AUFO01000011.1:0-155191 GCF_000426545.1 Paenibacillus massiliensis subsp. panacisoli DSM 21345
ACTCTCTTAATGAGAGCCATTAGCTCAGTTGGTAGAGCACCTGACTTTTAATCAGGGTGTCGAAGGTTCGAGTCCTTCATGGCTCACCATAATGTATCATATGCGCGTGTGGCGGAATTGGCAGACGCACTAGACTTAGGATCTAGCGTCTTTGACGTGGGGGTTCAAGTCCCTCCACGCGCATAGGTTTTGCGGACGTGGCTCAGCGGTAGAGCATCGCCTTGCCAAGGCGAGGGTCGCGGGTTCGATTCCCGTCGTCCGCTCCAAATAAGTCCCCTTAGCTCAGCTGGATAGAGCGTTTGACTACGAATCAAAAGGTCGGGAGTTCGAATCTCTCAGGGGACGCCATAAGCTACTTACAGTAGCTGCAAAGTTCACTGAGCTGAATTCGAACGAATGAGTTCGTCGGAGCTAAGCCTCGTTAGCTTAACTTCGCAGTCCGACGCATGTTGTCGGTATCTCTCAGGGGACGCCATATTTATTCAATATCGGGACGTAGCTCAGCTTGGTAGAGCACCTGGTTTGGGACCAGGGGGTCGCATGTTCAAATCGTGTCGTCCCGATCTTATATGTGCGGGTGTAGTTCAATGGTAGAACTCCAGCCTTCCAAGCTGGTAGCGTGGGTTCGATTCCCATCACCCGCTTTTATGATGTAACAGTTGAGCCTAAAGGCTCTTTTTTTATTATCTATTTCTAATATTCATAATGACGTGGAATCACGAGTAACATGTGCAAGCCAACTTTATTATGATATGTTGGGTGGAATTGAAGCTTCTCGTGAATTTAATCTGTACATATGACTCATCCTACCCATGTCTGTTCCTGTTGTTGTTACTAACTGATGTGACCATCACTTCGCCCCTTGCCCTTGCAACTATTCATTGAATCCTTCCTCTACTAGGGAATATTTGCTTGTATTTCAGTCACACTGATCTTAACAAATAGATGCCCCAACCCATATTTCACACTATTACTGTAATAAGGTATTGATTTATTGTGCTAAAGAGTGCTACACTCAGTGTCATACTTTGGACAAATTCGAGGAGATGTAGAAAAATCACATTTTTACAAAAAAAGTAAGGCTGATTTATGAATTTTTCTAGCTTAAAATTGAAGCTTTTCAGGTGCTTTTATTGTATGATGTTAAGAAAGTGTCAATTTCGTACTTATGGAAGCGGATGAGATGGGAGGAAAAGCATGACTGAGCTTACGTTAACCGCAAACAAAAATCAATCGAACAATTCATTGCGGCGAGACGTTCGTTTTTTAGGAAACATTCTCGGAGAGGTACTAGTACACCAAGGCGGCAATGAGCTGCTGGAGACCGTAGAGAAGATCAGAGAAACGAGCAAATCCTTGCGTGCGGAATTTCTACCTGAGTTATTCCAGGATTTTAAAGCCATGATCAGTAATCTGGAGCCTGATACTCGGCATCAGATCATTCGTGCGTTTGCTATTTATTTTCAATTGGTGAATATTGCAGAACAAAACCATCGCATCCGTAGAAAAAGGGACTATGAGCGCTCTGTTGGTGAAGAGCCGCAGCCAGGCTCTATCGAGAGCTCTGTGCGAGAGCTTCAAGAGAATGGCTTCACTGCCCAGGATGTGCGTGACATGCTGGAGGAGCTTTCCCTAGAGCTGGTAATGACCGCTCATCCGACAGAAGCCATGCGGAGAGCAATTCTGGATATTCATAAGCGAATATCCGAGGATGTCATGCTGCTCGATAATCCTACATTGACATTCAGAGAACGCGAGCAGACACGGGAAAACCTATTAAATGAGGTTAGTACACTTTGGCAGACGGATGAGCTTCGAGATCGCAAGCCAACTGTACTGGATGAAGTGCGTAATGGAATGTACTTTTTCCATGAGACTCTGTTCCATGTTCTACCTGATGTATATCAGGAGCTGGAGCGGTGTCTTAAGAAATACTATCCAGAATCGCAATGGCACATTCCAACTTATCTTCGTTTTGGTTCATGGATTGGTGGAGACCGGGATGGCAATCCATCCGTAACGGCTGACGTTACCTGGAATACCCTGCGTATGCACCGTAAGCTGGCAGTTCGGGAATACCAGCGGATCTTGGTTGACCTAATGGGCTATCTTAGCTTCAGTACCAGCATTGTAACTGTCTCCGATGAGCTTATCACCTCCATCGAGGAGGATCGCAATAATGTTACGCTCAAACGTTTGGAAATTTGGCACAATGAGAAAGAGCCTTATCGCATTAAGCTGGCGTATATGATTGCCAAAGTTAACAACGTAATGGACGAAAGCAAGCGGGGAACATCCGAGGCATACAACAGTGCTGAGGAGCTTATTGCTGATCTGAAGATTATTGACTCCAGTCTGCGTCACCATTTTGCCGACTATGTAGCCGATACTTATGTACAGAAGATGATCAGACAAGTGGAGCTGTTCGGCTTCCACACGGCAACCCTGGATATCCGGCAGCATAGCCAAGAGCATGAGAATGCCATGACGGAGATTTTGGCCAAGATGAACATCGCTCCAAATTACGGCAAGCTGACAGAGGACGAGAAGATTGATCTGCTGGAACGACTCATGAACGATCCTCGCCCAATCACTTCTCCGTACTTGAATTATAGTGATGCAACAGAAGAGTGTCTCAATGTATATAGAACGATTAATAAGGCTCAGAAGGAATATGGTCAGCAATGCATTACCAGTTATCTGATCAGTATGAGCCAAGGGGCAAGTGATATCCTGGAGGTTATGGTACTGGCGAAGGAAGCGGGACTTTTCCGTAAGGAAAAGGATGGTTCCGTCGTGTGTACACTGCAATCGGTACCTTTGTTCGAGACGATTGAAGATCTACATGCAGCGCCAGCGATTATGCGTAAAGTACTTGGGCTACCGGTATATCGTGAGTCCGTAGCTGCGATGCATGATCTCCAGGAAATCATGCTCGGCTACTCTGACAGTAATAAGGATGGCGGAGCAGTAACTGCCAACTATGAGCTACGTGTAGCGATGAATGAGATTACCAACGTAGGGAATGAATTCGGTGTGAGGCTCAAATTCTTCCATGGACGTGGAGGGGCGCTAGGTCGTGGAGGCATGCCTCTGAACCGCAGTATTCTGGCCCAGCCACCACACACAATCGGTGGAGGTATCAAGATTACAGAACAGGGTGAGGTGTTATCCTCCCGTTACTCCTTGAAAGGTATTGCATATCGGAGCCTGGAGCAGGCGACATCAGCATTGCTGACAGCTTCGATGTATCGCCGTACTGGCAAAGAGGAGCATTTGGAGGAGCGATGGGAGGAAATCGTTAAGCATATTTCGGAAGTGTCCTTACACAAATATCAAGACTTGATCTTCCGTGACCCTGACTTCTTCACCTTCTTCAAAGAGTCTACACCGTTGCCTGAGGTCGGTGAGCTGAACATTGGTTCTCGCCCTTCCAAGCGTAAGAACAGTGACCGCTTTGAGGACTTGCGAGCAATCCCGTGGGTATTCGCTTGGACCCAAAGCCGCTACTTGCTGCCAGCCTGGTATGCTGCTGGAACAGGATTGCAGAGCTTCTATCAGGATAAGGAAGAAAATATGGCTGTCCTGCAGCAGATGTATCAGGACTTCCCATTCTTCCGTACATTGATTGATACGCTGCAAATGGCAATTGCCAAAGCAGATCTGATCATTGCAAAGGAATATGCTGGAATGGCGCAGAATGAGGAAGCCAGCCAGCGCATATACGGCTTGATTGAGGAGGAGTTCAAGCTCACCTCATCTCTGATTCTTAAGATCACAGGCCAACGGGAAATTCTGGACAATGTACCTGTGATACAGGAGTCCATTCGTTTACGTAATCCGTATGTTGATCCACTAAGCTATCTGCAGGTACAGCTTCTCAGCGAGCTGCGTAGCCTTCGTGATCAGAATGAAGACGATGCAGAATTGCTGCGCGAGGTGCTGCTTACCATCAACGGAATTGCTGCTGGATTAAGAAATACAGGCTGATGCCAAGAACTATTCAAATCGGGCGCCGCAAGGCTCCCGGTTTTGTTTTGTGCATACTGCATTTTTTTGAGCTTTTGAAGAGGAAAATCCTTGCTTTTTCACTTCAGATAACATATCTTTAATAGTTGTAGAAATTCGAGAACCCATCAGCAAGTCTGGGGGAATATATGGTGGATTATTTGGAGAGCCGCTTAGTCAACCTGGTCCTTAAAGGAGATCAGAGGGCCTTTGCTGAGCTTGTAGAACTGTATAAGGATAAAATATTTCATTTGACGTACCGGATGCTGAATAATCGGCATGAGGCAGAGGATATGGTTCAGGAGACTTTTCTGCGAGTATACAGGAATCTGGAGAAATATGATCATAATCAGAAGTTCTCTACCTGGATTTACCGGATCGCTACCAATCTATGTATAGATCGGCTGCGAAGAAGAAAGCCTACATATTCACTGGATGCTGAGCTGAATGATCAAGAGGGGTCAGATGGCTATGCTATGCTGCCCAGCGATGATCGTACACCTGAGGGTGAGACACTATTGCTGGAGACACAGACCATTATTCGTGACGCGATAGCTACGCTACCACCTAAATACAAGACAGTGATGGTGCTTCGCTATCTTCAGGACATGTCATTGCAAGAAATCAGTGAGGTCGTGGACCTTCCGGTGACAACCATCAAGACAAGGGTACATCGCGGACGTGAGTATTTGCGTAAAAAACTGGAACATAAGCTGTAAATTTATAGCCATACAATAGCTCGGATTTTTTTGAAACATATCCGTCTGCCAAGCGTATGGTATGTTGAGTAGCTGTGTTTTCGTGCTGAGATGTTGCAGATTAAGCTTAGGTTGAATAGAGGCAGCATGCTGACATCACAGTACCGCAGGAGTTAATTGAAAGGAAAGGACTGGCTCATATGGAATGCAAACAGGCCATTTCTTGGATGCATGATTACTTGGATCATGAGCTGCCGAAGCAAGAAGGACTAGAATTGCAAGAGCATTTGCGCTCGTGTGAGGATTGTCGTATACGTTTTGGAGAGCTGGAGCGGACTGAAATGCTGCTGTTTGGAACTCGTGATTCCCTGCCTCCCGTATCGGATGCATTGACAGAGCAGATTTTGAAGGTCATGCCACAGCAGAAGCAGCAACGGACTTGGGTCCGATGGATCAAGAGGCATCCGGCACTAACTGCGGCTGCTTTGTTTCTGGTTGTCATTGTATCCAGCGGCTTGAATTCATGGGGACAAGGAGATCAATTAATTGTCCGGGTCAAGGGAGATAACCCCGAGAACGTGATCATTCAGGGCCATAAGGTCATTGTGCCCGAGGGCACCTCCATAGCTGGGAACCTTACGGTGGAGAATGGCGAGGCAGAAGTATACGGAGAAGTTCAAGGGAATTTGACAGTTATTGACGGTTCGTATTTCAAGGCTTCTACGGCCCACATCTCAGGTGAGATCAAAAGTATAGATCAAGCGCTGGATTGGGTATGGTACAAGGTATCTGATATCTTCACAGAAGTAGCATATCGTTAAGAAGTTATAGTATAATTGAGGGAAGCGCCTGTTCTGGTGGACGGGCGCTTCTTTTCGCAAAAAAAGGTACCAAATATTCTCAGAAAAGACGTATTCGGCTATGAAGCAGAGACATGACTTGCAACATGGCTTGTAACGTTATAACCTAGATACACAATCCACAATATATACATATGTGAATTGGGGATAACCCACTATTTATAGAAATGCGGGGGCATGCGCATGCTGGATTACTTTGCGAATATGACGTGGCAGGAATCCATTAAGGATTTAATCGATATTTTGATTGTAACCTATATTATTTATCAGATTATCTTGCTAGTCCGTGGTACACGGGCGGTGCAATTGCTCAAGGGGATATTGGTGCTGGTCGTGATCTGGGCGCTAAGTACCTGGTTCGATCTGTTCACGCTAAAATGGCTGATGAATCAGATGTTCACCTTTGGTGTACTGGCCATCTTTATCATCTTCCAGCCTGAGCTTCGTAGGGGTCTTGAGCAGCTTGGTCGTGGCAAGCTGTTTGGCCGGAGTCCGATGGAGGATGAGGAGCTTAACAAGTTTATAGGCGAAATTATTAAAGCCGTAAATTATTTATCACGTCGAAAAATTGGTGCTCTGCTCGTGTTCGAGCGGCAGACAGGGCTAAATGAATACACCGAATCAGGGATTAAGATGCAATCCTTGATTAGCTCCGAGCTGCTCATTAATATTTTTATTCCGAATACACCTCTTCATGATGGGGCGGTCATCGTACAGAATAATCAGATTGCAGCCGCCGCCTGCTATTTGCCGTTATCTGAGAATCCTTTTATCAGCAAGGAGCTAGGTACTCGGCATCGGGCAGCTATTGGTGTCAGTGAGGTTGCTGATGCGGTAGCCATCGTGGTATCTGAAGAGACTGGACATATTTCACTTGCCATGAATGGACAGGTTGTCCGTGATATAAAAGAAGAATCCTTAATCTCTAAATTATATGAAGAGCTGCGTCCGGCTGCAGTTCTAAAAGAAAAGCGTGGCTCTTTCTGGAAGCGGGGAGGAGGCGGCAATCAGGCATGATGGAGAAATGGTTCAACAATAATACAGTAGCCAAAATTCTGGCACTTGCAGTAAGTATACTGCTATGGGCGATGGTTCATCTGGATAGCGGTACGACAGCACCTTCTCTGACGACATCTTACGGGACGCGAACTATTGATAATGTGAAGATTCAGACGATTGGTCTTGATGATTCACGTTATGAGTTGACCGGGATGAATACGGATCGTGTTCGTATCCAGGTGAGAGGACAGCGTTCTGCCCTGACCTCATTTTTCGGTGATGATTATAACGTAAGTGTAGATCTCAGCCACATGCAGGAAGGCACAGAGACTCTGCCTCTAATGAAGCCAGACGTTCCATTCGGCGTGGAAGTTGTATCTATGGAGCCTTCTATGATTACTGTAACGGTCGAGCAGAAGCAGACAAAGGCATTCAACGTCAAGATAACTCCTACCGGAGAGGCAGCAGAAGGGATGCATGTTGGAGCAGGGGTGGCAGATCCGACTACCGTCAATGTGACCTTGCCTACTAGCAGGATGGAGACCGTGGCAAGTGTGCAGGGATTTGTGGATGTGAGCAAAGCGTCAAGCAATATAGAGAACCGAAAGGTGAAGCTCAAGGCATATGACAAGAATGGTAAAGAGATCGAGGGTGCAGTCCTTGAGCCAGACACTGCTTCTGTTGTTGTACCGATCAGTCAGGGCTACAAGTCCTTACCTATCAAAGTGAGCTACACTGGCGAATTGCCAGAGGGTCTTGTGCTCTCCGATGTAAATCCCAGTGTGACTGAGGCTGCTGTCTATGGTACGCCGGATTATCTCAGCAAGGTTCAAGGGAGCATTCATGCTACACTTGACTTGAGCAAGCTTGAGGCACAGGGGACGACAGGGGTGCAGGTTGCATTGACGAAGCCTGAGGGTGCAGAGCGTATTACTCCAGAATCGGTGGAGCTACAAGTTACCGTAGCACCTTTTGGAGAAGTCCAGGATATCAGGCGGACTATGACAGACATACCCGTGACCCTTCAGGGAGCAGCTAGTGCAGAAGCCGCTTCGATTACTGAACCCCAGAGCCGAAGCCTGAATATCGAGGTAAGTGGTCCTGAGAATTTGGTGAATAATCTTACGAATGATGATATCATGCTAGTGGCGGATGTTACCGGGCTTCAGGCTGGTGATCATTCAATTCCTGTACAGATTACACTTCCAAGGTACATTACAAGACCTGAAGGCAGTCAGCCGCTGATGGTCACAGTTAATGTTCAGGAGGCTTCTGTGCCGGCAAATACGCCAGAACAGACAGCACCAGAAGCTTCGCCTGATGCAGAGAATAATCAGCCTGTACAAGGAAATAGTGAAGCTACACCTTCTACTACAGACCAAGCTGGAAATACAGGGGAGTCTAGTCCAGAGACATCCAATGATGATAGTTCCCAAGATAATAACAATAGCCAGCCTTAGGGCGACTACAGAGAACATACAACAAAGACTATATGATAGGGGAGTCATGAAGTAATGGGGAAATATTTTGGTACAGACGGTGTCCGTGGAGTTGCCAATAAAGAATTAACCGCAGAGATGGCATATAGCATCGGTCGGTGTGGAGGATGTGTCCTTGCAGGTAATGTAGAGAAGCCTACCGTAGTTATCGGTATGGATACACGGATCTCCGGCCTGATGTTGGAGTCTGCGCTCGTTGCTGGGCTTTTGTCCATCGGAGCTAATGTTGTTCGACTAGGCATCGTATCGACACCAGGAGTAGCTTATCTTACGCGATTGCTCCAGGCTGATGCGGGGGTCATGATCTCGGCTTCTCATAATCCCGTTGAGGATAATGGCATTAAGTTTTTCGGGGGAGACGGCTTCAAGCTGACAGATGAGACCGAACTGAAGATCGAGGAGCTGATGGATGCGGAAGAGGATACGCTTCCTCGCCCGATTGGTGGTGCACTTGGTGCCCTGCGTGTTGATAATGAAGCACGTTACAAATATCTGGACTATCTGAAGACAACAATTAGCCAGTCTTTTGAAGGACTTAAGGTTGTTCTTGATTGTGCTAATGGAGCGGCTTATGAGCTTGCACCTAAGCTATTCGAGGAGCTTGGAGCGGAGGTAATTGCGATTGGCGCGGAGCCTAACGGTCTGAATATCAATGATCATTGCGGTTCTACCCATCCAGAACAATTGAAGGAAGCTGTGCTCCAGCACAAGGCAGATATTGGTCTTGCCTTTGACGGAGATGCGGACCGTCTGATTGCAATCGATGAGAATGGGGCAGAGGTAGATGGTGACTTCATCCTTTGTATTTGCGGAGATGCCATGAACCGTGCTGGCAAGCTGAAGGATTCTACCATCGTAACGACGGTCATGAGTAACATTGGTTTCTATAAAGCTACCGAGCAGCTCGGCATTCAGACGGCTAAGACTGCGGTGGGGGACAGATATGTGATGGAGGAAATGCGCCGTGGCGGGTATAATCTGGGCGGTGAGCAATCAGGTCATGTCATTTTCCTCGACTATAACACGACTGGTGACGGGATCCTGACAGGAATTCAACTGATTGATACGATGAAGGCTACTGGCAAAAAGCTGAGTGAGCTGAAGTCGCTGATGACGCAGTATCCACAGGTGCTCGTAAATGTGCGTGTACAGGACAAGAGCAATTATCCAGGTAATGTTGCCATTGCAGCTGCGATTGAGAAAGTTGAGCAGGAGCTTGGTAGCAATGGTCGTGTGCTTGTAAGACCATCGGGAACAGAATCGCTGATTCGCGTTATGGCTGAAGGACCCGACAAGGCAGAGCTGGAGAAATATGTCGATGAGATTGCTGAGGTCGTGAAAAATGAACTGGTTTAGAAAAAATCGGTGACCTTTGGTGACTAGCTAACATATGCTGTAATGTGGGCTGTTGAACGGTTCAAGCCGTTTCGACAGTTCATGTTACGGGTATTCGTTACAGAAGCTCATTGCAAAATTGTAGCTGAGTGCATATAATGATTGAGTGCATTTTACTTTGAGGAAGAAAGTGAGGATCGTAAGGTATAACCACTTAAGCGCCAGAGCTTGCTCATGCGCGGGGAACATGTTGATACAGCTTCTAGGGAGCTTATTTGCATGGACGGCTGCTGCAAGCTGACGAGGTGGGGGTGTTCGAAATATTCGGCGGGGACCTCCCGGTTGTATCACCAGACCGTGAACCGATGCTTGGAAAATGGATGGGTGACTGTCCACACAACAAGCCGGTTGGTGAACCATAATATACTTGAACAGTTCATTTCATGGATGTACAGCATCAGAAGAAGGTATGCGGTACAGTAGAAATGCGTAGCATTCGTGAAGCCTGTTGTTTTAGTGATGCGTAATTGTATGTCTCATATAGGATAACTTCATAATTGTACACATTTCGGCATGTACCGCATGCGTTTCCTTCTGTTGTCCTGTCAGATGAAATGACGAACGGAGGAAACGAACATGTGTGGTATTGTTGGATATATTGGTAATCAGAATACGCAGGATGTCCTGATTGATGGTCTTAAGAAGCTGGAGTACCGTGGATACGATTCTGCTGGTATTGCTGTTTTTACAGATAAAGGTTTGCAAGTATCAAAGGCTAAGGGTCGTCTGGCCAACCTGGAAGCGAAGCTGGAGGATGCTCCATTGGTTGGTTATGCAGGTATCGGCCATACACGCTGGGCTACTCACGGTAAGCCTTCTGATGTGAACTCCCATCCGCATACGGATGAGAGCCAGAAATTCTCAGTCGTCCACAACGGGATTATCGAGAACTATCTGGAGCTGAAGGAAGAACTGATGGCTGAAGGTCATGTGTTCGTATCGGAGACGGATACAGAGATCGTATCGCATCTGATTGCACGTGAGTATGAGGGCGATATTGTTAAAGCTGTGCAAAAGGCGATCACTTATATGCGTGGTGCATTTGCATTGGGTGTATTGACTGAGCATGAGCCGGATAAATTGGTAGCAGTTCGTCAAGCGAGCCCACTGGTTATCGGTGTTGGTGAAGGGGAGAACTTCATCGGGTCTGACATTCCAGCGATTCTGAAATATACTCGCAATGTATTTATTTTGGAAGATGGAGAGATGGCTGTTCTGACTAAGGATGCTGTCGAACTGCTGACGATTGAAGGGAACTTTATTTCTCGGGAAATGATTCGTGTCGATTGGGATGCAGTCACTGCAGAAAAAGGCGGCTTTGAGCATTTCATGCTGAAGGAAATCCACGAGCAGCCGAAGGCTTATCGTGATACGATGCTGGGACGGATTGATCACAAGAATCATCAAGTAGTGCTTCCAGAATTGAAGCTTACGGATGAGCAGATCAAGAACATTCGCAACATTCACATCGTAGCTTGTGGTACAGCATACAATGCTGGCCTGATCGGACGTACAGTGATTGAGAAATTTGCACGTATTCCAGCGGAAAATGATGTGGCTTCCGAGTATCGCTATCGCTCGCCAATCATTACACCAGAGACGCTCGTGATTGTAGTCAGCCAATCTGGCGAAACTGCTGATACGCTGGCTGCCTTGAGAGAAGCACAGGCTAATGGTGCTCATGTATTGGCTGTTACCAACGTCGTAGGTAGCTCCATTGCTCGTGATGCAGATGATGTATTGGTGACACTCGCAGGACCAGAGATCGCTGTAGCCTCCACCAAAGCGTACTCCTCACAGCTGATTGCGTTCTATCTGCTGGGCCTGTACCTAGGTCAAGTTCGTGGTACAGTAACCAAGGAAGAGGCTAGTGAAGTGCTGGCAGCAATGGAAGCTCTGCCTGAGCAAGTCGAGAGCATGCTGAAGCAAGCAGATGCAATCAAAGCCTACGCGGAGCAAATCTCCAAGCATGAGCACCTGTTCTTCATCGGACGTGGTCAAGACTATGCTGTAGTACAGGAAGGTTCCCTGAAGCTCAAGGAGATCTCCTACATTCACTCCGAAGCCTATGCGGCAGGTGAGCTGAAGCACGGAACGCTGGCACTGATCGAGGATGGAATCCCAGTCATTGCACTGGTAACCCAAGAATCCGTAATGGAGAAGACGGTCAGCAATATTAAGGAAGTTAAAGCTCGTGGTGGTGACGTACTTGCGATTACTTACGAAGAGCATGCAGCTGAGCTAATGAAATCGGTAGACCAAGTGTTCGCGATTCCGCAGACATTGCCAATTCTGTCTGCTGCCGTCTCTGTCGTGTCCTTGCAGTTGCTGGCATACTATGCAGCTCTTGCTCTGGGTCATGACGTGGATAAACCACGTAACCTTGCGAAGAGTGTAACAGTGGAATAAGGGACGTTTCAAGCTGACATTGGTTGTGTTGTCCAGTTACAAATTGCACAATAATACGCCCCGAATTTGTTTTTCGGGGCTTTTTTGAGTTTCAAAACGACCAAAGGAATTACTCATAAATCAAACAATATCAATTGAGTGTTTGAAGAAGATAGGGCTAGACTCGGAAAATAAAGTTGTAGACTGATAAAATGGAGTATAAGACTGATAAATTTTTGCTGCAATATTATGGAATATCAATACCGAAGCTTATTGCCATATTGCTAATAAATTCATCTTCGTTGAGTTCCTCACGTGCCTTCATTAAGTCTTCGCCAGTGTGGTATCTCAATTGGCTAGATGGATCGGTTGCCGCCTTGTAAATCAATTCGGCAACAAGATTCGGGGAATCGACTTGTTGAGGGTCAAACAAGCTTTGGTACACTGATCCGATTTTTTGCTCGATTTCACTATAATTCGTCAATTCGGTACCCTGCAGCAGATCCATAGACCTACCTGCAAAATCGGTATTAGTGCATCCCGGCTCTACGATCTTTACCCGAATATTGAGTGGTGCTAACTCGTACATTAGAGCTTCCGTAAGTCCATTTAGGGCAAATTTGGAAGCATTATAAAGAGAAAACAACAGAAGTGCGAGTCTTCCTCCCCCGGAGCTAATGTTGATAATAAGTCCCTGATGATTCTTTCTGAAGTGAGGCAGGATCGATTTTATTACCTGCATCGAGCCAAAAACATTGACTTTAAACTGTCTTTGGATTTGTTCTTCTGTTGCAGCTTCAAAGATTCCAAATGAACCGTAACCTGCATTATTTACAATCACATCAATATTCCCGAATTTCGTGATCCCTTGTTCAATCGCATTATGGATGGATTCTTTGATTTCAACGTCGAGATGGGTGACAAAAATATTCTTGACCTTGGTAAATTCCGTTTCTTTTTCAGGAGACTAGGAATTATTGCACCTAATTTCATTTAACTTTGTATTGATGCAATTTAATTCAATTGAAGCGAATAATTCGTACAAGGCTTGATAGCCCAATAAAGATCGGTTTAGGCTCATTCGTACTTGATCCCAAACCGATCTTTTTCAATGCTTTTAAATCCACTATTTAAGCCTTATTGCATGAACCCAACAATGGGGCTATTGGATATGAAAATAATCAAAGTCAACGAATCCACCAGTCTGGCGTGTGGCGTAATGGAATAAGGCGAACCGGTAGCCCATAAAATGAGGCAACGTGTACGACATTTGCAATGTGTTTCCAATTGGGGTCCATTGGGTTCCGTCAAGACTGTAATAAAAATAGGCCTTGTCTGTCTGATTGGTAAAGTCACATAACACCTTGAAGTATACACGATTCTGGGTAACGGGAATATTGGCCACTTCCGTCATGGCTCCTGAGCTTGCATTGACCATGACAATGGATGTGGAGGAACCTGTCTTCTTCACACCCACAAACCCATATTTGTCTTGAAAGGCTGCCAGCCCGGCATAATCTCCATCTTTCATTCCCTCTGTCTCCATCGCGATGATTCCGGTGCTTCGAGGTCCAAATGTTCTTTGTGTGAGCGTATTTCTGGCATTGAGAATACTTGTACTAAGCGATCCTGTCGTAAGTCGCAGGAAGCCAGGGCGCTGCGTAAGCGACCAGTTGGCCGGATCCGGATTATGATTCCACTGCCAGAATTTCGCCAGGCCGGAGGAGGCTTCTGCAGTAGCAGTACTTGTGAGTGAGACATCGTCGAGATAGAAGTCCATTAAATCATTCGCGGAATCAGGTGATGCTTGATAGGGAGTCTCCACGAAAATAAAGCTTTGCGAAAGGTCAGCCTGAGCAGGAAGGGTATAGGTTCCTTGAATGGTTCCCCATTGTCCCTTGGTTAACGTAGCACTGCCCATAATGGAAATGCCAGTATAGCTGGGGCCGTGCTGGATACTCAGTTGAAAGGGCTTGGTAACCGGTCCTGTCAGATATTTGACCTTCGCTGAGAACTGATAGACCTCACCTGGTTGCAGCTTGCCAGTCAATTCCTGCTTTGGACCGGCAGCAGTCTGCCGCCTACCACTGATGAACAGGCTCTGATTCCCACTGAATTTCTCGGCTTGAGTCTTGTCGATGATCGCTGTGTTATTACGTTCCCAGGGGCTTGTGTCATTATTCTCAAATCCTCCATTGACAATCAGCTGCTCTGCTGTGGTTGCAGCGGAGAAATCGTCAGATCCATAGATTTTCTTCAGTGGATGACCTTGTGCAGGAAGCTCCATCGTCAGCGGTACCTTACCATTCACACCAAATACTGGCCATTGATCGGTCCAGGTGACTGGGACGAGGTAAGGAATACGTCCTATGGCACCACTGTCCCTGAAGAGCATGCCGTACCAGGAGCCTGATACGGTGTCGACAATCCCGCCCTGTGCGATTCCTGAATCCTTAAGGACAACTTTTCCCGTATAAGGGCCAGTCAGGCTATCAGCACGATAGCATATTTGAACTCTTCCCTCGCCAGTGGGCCAAGCAATCAGGAAAATATAGTATTTGCCGTTGATTTTTTGTATATGAGCTCCTTCTGCCTTCAAGATCAGGTTAGAGCCCGCGACCTGGCTGGCATTGGGTATGATGACCTGCTTCAGGCCGCCAGATTTAATAGCTGTAGCATCCGGGGTCAGCTCTACGATACTGATCTGGTCACTACCATAGACAAGATATACGTGTCCATTATCAAATAGCAATGAAGCATCATGGTAATAGCTGCTCAGCACGTTCGAGGTCCAGGGACCCTCTTCAATGTTACGTGTCTGGTAAACATAGGTCTTGCCAGTAGAAAGAGAACCAAAAGCAACGTAGTATATTCCATCATGGTACCGAAGGCTACTTGCCCATGAACCTCTCCCATATTCATTCTGACCATTTTGCAGATTGTGAGAAGCTTGATCGGCGTAAGTATCATACACGTAATTGACAATCTCCCAGTTGACGAGATCATATGATTTCATGATCGGAACACCAGGGTTCATGTGCATGGTTGTGCTGGTCATATAATAGGTGTCCCCTACCCGAATGACATCATTATCTGGAACATCTGCATAAATTACTGGATTGTTGAAGGATGCAGCTGACGATAGATTACCCATTGGAAACATGACCATGAGGAGTGGAAGGATCATGAACAGCAGCCCTGCTTTCTTTAACATATTAGTGCCTCCTGACCAATTCTAGAGCTTCTATGAGAATGACCTATAGCGAAAACTCAATATAGTCAACGTAGGCGTCCCAGGTCCCGTCATCGGATGTCAGGGTAAGCTTGACCTCCTGGTCTCCTGTGAGGTGAGTAATATTGGATAGGGTCTGAATGGTCGGCGTTGTGCCTGTAAAATAGAACGAACCTACAGTAGCTCCACCAATGATCAGGTCCACTTTGGCCGTAGCTGCATTACTTGAAGCTCCACGTACCGATATCTGATGGGTAGAGTTAGCAAAGAATTGGGTATATGACGCATAATCTTGGTTGGCATATAAGGCAACACCTTCAAAAGGACTACTAATCTTGCCTGCATAAGTCCCGCCGATATTCATATTTTCCGCCTCAACCCGCGTTGCGGTATTGCTGCCGCCCGAATTAGACGTGAATTGCCAGGCGTCCAGATTGAAGAGTGGATTGCTGCCGGCGCCGGTGAACACGAGATAGACATTACGAACCCCAGTTGCATTGTTAACGGTAGTCTCTAACTCTTTCCAGGCTTGCATGCCTCCGGTGGAAGGAACATTCAGTGTACCGACCAAAGGTCCAGACTCACTGTCGAGTCGTATTTCAATGTTACCGCCGACATTCGCGGCGACATTGGCCTTGAAGGACTTTGCCCCCGTCGAGCCAAAATCAGCCTTGCCGACGGCAATCCAGTCCCCATTGTGTATGTTGGTCACATTCAGATTACTGATTGGACCACCACTGGCATGTGTTGGCTCCGTCGTCACACCTGCCTGCCACGCAATGGTCTCGGCTTCGACGCGGGTGTAAGGATTCAGATTGGAGAGCTGAGCAATTCCTGTCAAATTGCCCTGAACTTCGGCAATACTCCCATCTGAATTGTGGACCAGCTTGTTGATGTGCGGAGAGCGGTAGCCCATTCCAGCCCCGATTTGCGCCTTGCTAACGGTCTGGGCATGGTACACGACATACCACTCATTTTTAAAATTGAATACAGCATGGTGATTGTTGCCACCCACACCGAAGAAGGTATATGGATTTTTCAGAAAATGTCCCTTATAGGTGAAGGGCCCCATGGGACTGTCGCTGACCATATAGCCAATCTCGCCTGCAGGATATTGGGGCGGGTGCGTGCCAGCAAAATTAATGCAGTACGAATAATAGTACTTCCCATTATATTTATGCATACCAGAATCCTCGAATAGATAAGGGGCATCAATAGTGGCAGCGCTTCCAATAACGCTTATCATGTCTGCCCCCAATTTGATAACTCTGGCGGTCTTTGGATTCGCAATGGAAGCCGGGTCGGATGTGTTCGGAATTCCGCCGCCACTGTATAAATATCCTGTGCCATCATCGTCCACCAGCACGGCGGGGTCAAACAGCCAGGTAACACCAGCCATTCCAGGCGTACTATGTGTCAGAAGAGCTCGACCAAGGGGATCTGTCCAAGGTCCGATCGGGGTGTCTGCTGTCAGAACACCAATACCAGCTCCACCATTAGCGAAGTACAGGAAGAACTTGTCCTTCCCGTTAACCTTTTTATGAGCTATGGCTGGCGCCCAAGAGTTGGCTGCCCATTTGGCGATACCTTTGCCATTATTTTTGTTGTTGGCACCAGCGACAGGGATGGCACCATGATCTGTCCAGTTCACCATGTCTGCGGAGGAGATGACCTGAATACGGTCCAATGCACTGAAGTCGTTATCTTTAATGGAGCCGTTATTGTTATACACATACGTATCACTGGACATGTAAATATAGACTCTTCCGTCGTGCACGAGGGCGTAGGGGTCAGCCCCCAGCTTATGGTCCATAAGCGGATTGGAGTTGCCAGGGAGCTTGGCTAATGGCTGATTAGCAGCATCGGCATACAGTGTGGGGAAGACAGCGAACAATAAAGCCAATGTTAGAAATGAAGCCAGACATCTTTTGATCATCTTAATAACCTCCATGTTTTTTATATGGTTATATGCCAGGCAGCCCAACATGATTTCATTGCTGTTAGGTAGCACTGGACCTGAACCCAGGATAAAAAATGACATGTAAATCCTCATGCATGTATTTAACAAAATAGAAATGGAATCGCTTTCATGAATCTGCAAGCATCGTATAGCCCAAGGCGTTCTATGAAGTCTCATGGCTTTCTGTGAAGTCTCATGGCGTTCTATGAAGTCTGTGCGTGAGCGTTGAAACTATGTAGTGAGTCATGCCACGAGCAGAAATGTACAGCAGTGGAGAGGAGTTGAACAGCTGATTGTAAAAGAAAAATGAGTGTGTTCTAAGAGAATGAAGCGCAATCAGAGTTAAATGAATAGCGGAAAAAATGAAATAATATGTAATTGTTTGGGTGTAAATGGGTTTTATTGGCGTAATAATACCATTTTGTATCATGAATTACAATATATTCATTTGTGAATTGAGGCCATTTACGGGTAAACCAGAGCTATGTTTTCATGTTTTGACACGAAATCGTATCAGCTTGCATTCGGATATGGCACTACATATATTCCTTTTTTCGTGAAAAAAACATACAAAAGCAGGCTCTACATCCGCGATGGGAATAGATCCTGCTGTGTGGGAGTCTGCTCACTTGGACAGCATGGAAGCTTGGACCAAATGACTATCGACGTACTGCTTGAAGCGTACAATTTTTCCGTTCTCGACCCGCCAAATATGCACAAAGTCTGCCTCGAAAAATTTGCCTGTCAGCTTATAGGTGCCGGAGTAGACACCGACGACGATGATGGTATTTTCGTCCTCGTAGAATTCCTTTGGCTTCGCCATATAATTATCCCATTCACTGCCTAGCCGCGAAAAAACGTTATGGAAAATGAGTGCTTTTGACCATTTCCAGATTGCTCAGCATAATTCACCTCATAAATAAGGGTATGTTCGTTCATTATTGGATAGAGCATCCATCGTCACTGCAAGTAGCATCGGAATCCGAACCGCGCACATCGCCCAGAATCTGTAGAGGCTGCGATTCGCCCCAGGACGTATTCAGCGCTTGCAGGAAGGTGTCGCTCGCTTGCGCACCAGAAATAGCATATTTACGGTCAATGACAAAAAAAGGAACACTGGTAACACCTAATTGCTGTGCTTCCTCTTCATCCTGTCGAACCTTGTCTGCAAATTCCGAGCTTGCGAGGAGGCGACGTAGAGAGCTCTCATCTAACCCAGCTTCAAGGGCTAATTGAATCAACGTCTCGTGATCTCCCAGATGACGACCGTCTGTAAAGTAGGCTTTGAATAAGTCCTGAAATATAGCTGTTTTTCCTTGTTGGTCTGCATACTTCGCTAGGCGGTGGGCATCGAAGGTATTGGTCAGCTGGATAGCGTCGAATTGGAAGTCGAGCCCCGACTGGGCTGCTTGCACTCCAATGTTATGATTCATCGTAATGGCTTCCTCACGCTTCATACCATACTTGCCAACCAGCATGTCATGCACGTCATGCTCTTCACGCACAGGTGCATTTGGATCAAGCTCAAAGCTTTTGAATACGATCTTCACGTCCTCCTTATGTGAAAATTGCTCCAGTGCTTGCTCAAATCTCTGCTTGCCAATATAGCAAAACGGACAGGCAAAATCAGACCAAATTTCAACATTCATGATAAAGCTCCTCTCAGATGAAAACCATATTGTAGTCCTTGCATCGGTAAAATGAATGTTGTATCGTTCGTCTTAATGTAATCATAATAGTTACAACAATATTTTCTGTCAAGTAAATTTATTAAATCAAAAAGGCCTTCATTCCCATTAAGGGAAGAAAGCCTTTAGGATGAATCACTAGTTGGAACTATGTCTCCAGTGCAAAAGCAATGATCTGATCCTTGGTCAGGGACTTGCCCTTGTTCCATATGTCCTGCCACTCCTGCTCTTCAAGAGCATTCTGTGCCATATGAAATGCGTGTCGGTATTCCACTGGATAATTTGGAGACGTAGACCCACCAGAGGCTTCGCGGTATTTCTCGGCAGCACTCAGAAGAACAACGGTGTCAGGGTAGGCTTGCTGGGTACACAAGGCAATCGCCAGCCCTTCTATACTTCGCGATAGTACCCAGGTTCCTTTATAGATATGGCTGATCGCCACACTTTTCTTGAAATATTCTACGGCCTGCTCCACTTGTCCAAGCTTCAATGCGGAGTAGCCAAAGCCTTCGTAAGGACCCGACAATTCCCATTTATCCTGTATCTGTTCGAAGCATTGGATGCTTTCTTGAAATAACAGGACAGCTTTACTGTATTGATTTTGTAGAAGCTCAAGCTTACCCCACGCATGCAATGAGCCTCCCAGATTCCAGAGATCGTGGGCTTGTCTGGAGATATTTACGCTTTCTTGGACGAAATCCCGGGCTTCCTTCAACTGTTCGAGACTCATATGGATGAATCCCATCAGTCGCAGCGAGGAGGCAAGTAGTCCCGAATGATTCAGGCTGCGCGCGAATGCCACACTGGTGCCTGCCGAAGCTCTCGCCTGTTCCAGTCGACCAGAGACGAAGAGAATAACCCCTTGTCCGTGTAGTGCTTTGGTGGTATCAGCATGGATCTGTTTTTCGTCGATAGGCTCCTCCATATGGATATCGTCCAGAAATCGTCCCAGCCACAGCAACCCTTGATTCCAGGTGCCCTCGTGGAGCCAGAACCAGTATAATGCGGATGCCATCTGAATGCCGATGGGCCGGGCTACCTGATGATGATAAGCCCACTGTAGCACATTACTTACATTTGCATATTCGCGTCGGACATTCTGTAGACAGGCATCTCGTTCATGAGTACGGAATTTAGCCTCGGCACTCATCAAATAGCAGCTGTAATACCGGGCATATCGCTCCGACAGGAGATGTCTGCCCTGGTCAGCCGATGCCTCAAGCAGTCGCTCTGCGGCATATTCCTTAATGGATTCCAGCAGGGAATAGCGCATGGAATTATGGTCATGGCTTGGATCGATACCTACCAGTGATTTATTCACGAGACTGGATAATAGATCTAGCAGTTCTAGCTCTGTAATATTGTCCGGGCGATTAACGGCTCCTGGTTCACAGCTGCACACCGACTCAGCGGCATCCAAAGTAAAGCCTCCCGAGAAGATGCTTAGCCGCTGTAAGAGAAGCTGCTCCTTGGCTGTGAGCAAAGTATAGCTCCAGTCGATCGTCGATTTTAGCGTTTGTTGGCGGTGGATTGCCGTTCTCCTTCCAGCAGTCAATAACGTGAGCAGACTGGAAAGACGCTCAACGATTTGTTCCAGGGTCAATACATTCATTCGCGCTACAGCAAGCTCAATGGCTAGAGGAATGCCTTCCAATCGTTTGCAAATTTCGCAAATGAGCCGCAAGGATTGCATAGTTGGTTGAAAATGGGGAGTAACGGTTCGAGCCTTTGCCAAAAACAGCTGCACCGCTTCATATTGTTGAATGTCCTCCGCAGGCAACTCCTCCACAGCATCCGCCAGATGTGGCGTTGTTAGGGGTTGAACCCGGTACATATATTCACCTTGGATGTTCAGAGCTTCTCGGCTCGTGACGAGAATGCTTAAGGATGGTGCAGCGGATAGAAGAGCTTCCGCCAAGGCGCTGCTTGCATTAATGAGGTGCTCACAATTATCAAATATGAACAATTGCTTTTGGCTAGATACAAAGCTCACGAGTGATCCTATGTCACTTTGCGCTGGCTGATTTTGCAAGCCCAAGGTCGACAACAGGAACTGACTTACAAGATCAGGGTCACCTACGGAGCCCAGCTCGAACAGCCAAATACCGTCTGGATACAGCTCGGTAAGCTGTGCAGCCACCTGTATGGCAAGCGATGTCTTGCCAATACCTCCAGGACCCAGGAGGGAGACGAGGGAGTGCTCTCGCAGCAATTCCTTAATCTCGGTCGTTGCTTCACGTCGTCCAATGAAGAGAGGAAGAGAGCCAGGCATATTGCCTTGTGATTTGAAGGAGTAGGCTACTTGATCCTGCTGTCCACGCTCTGGATGATGACCTGCCTGACCAGAATCTGACGCTGTCGCGTCCGTGCTGGAAACAGCCACGTTGGCGGGACTCATGATCGTGTCGAACCAATCCTCATCAAAGTCGGGAAATTCTCGGTGTGTGGCGGAACGGGCCTCCGACAATCGTTTGACTGCAAGCCATAGCTCGCTAGCTTCCTTCTGCTGGGCTCCTTCCAGCAAATGTCCTTCCTCCAGAAACACTTGAATCAATCGCTTCAGACTACCGATGCTGGGTATGCGATCACCATTTTCCCATTGCTGAACGGTTCGGGGGTCAACGCCGACCTGAGCTGCCAAGTCCACTTGGCGCATTTTTTTTCGTGCGTCCTCTCGGACGGGTCTGGATCGGAATTTTTTGATCAGTTCATGAGGCCACTCTTTGGTGAATTTCCGGTCATCCATTGTATCACCTGAAATCTATTAGTTATGGTCACAGCTTTTCAATGTCCGGCAGCTAGGTTGCATACCCTATGCTGTGCCTTGCACGAACAAATACGAACTCATATACATTCGTGTTCAGGATTCTATCAGATAAGCTATACCATATCAACACACAAATCCAACAAGGAGGTGCACGACATGCCTTTGACACGTATTTCCATGCTTGCAGGTCGTTCGAGTGAGGCAAAAGCACAGATTAAGGAAGTGGTATCTCAGACAGTCGTCGATAAGCTGCATGTACCGGCGAGTGACCGTTTTGTACTTATAGAGGAATTTGACCGGGAGAATTTCAGTTATGATCCCAACTGCCTGGATATCGAGAGAAGCGATGGATTCCTCATTGTCCAGATTGTCCTGAATGCAGGAAGAACGTCCGATGTGAAAAAAGAATTTTATGAAGCCTTGGCGGAGCAGCTCCATCAGCAATGCCAAATTCGTACCGAAGATGTGTTCATCAATTTAGTTGAAGTTACCAAGGATAACTGGTCTTACGGTAATGGAGCTGCGCCATTCATTCTGTAAAAAATTCAAAATAAGAGAGGAAGTTACGACCATGTCAAAAGTTCTGTATATTACTGCCCATCCGGGAAATCCCACTCAATCCTATAGCCTTGCTGTAGGGGAGCAATTTGTACAAGCCTACAAAGAAAATCATCCAGGGGACACGGTGGAACACGTAGACCTGTACCAATTGACGATTCCGCAGATTGATGCAGACGTATGGGGAGCATGGGGACAGCTTCAAGCTGGAGCTCCATTCGATCAACTGACTGCTGCCCAGCAAGAAAAGATAACTCAACTGAACCAATTGCTTGAGCAGTTCATGACGGCCGATAAGTATGTCTTTGTTAACCCAATGTGGAATTTCTCCTACCCTCCAGTGATGAAGGCCTATATCGACTCCTTCTGTGTTCGTGCCAAGACCTTCAAATATACGGAGAATGGACCAGTGGGTCTGCTGAGCAACAAAAAGGCGTTCCATATTCAAGCAACTGGAGGTGTGTACTCCGAAGGTCCAGTGCAGGATCGCGAGCATGGAAGCAGCCATCTGAAGACAGTTCTGAACTTTGTCGGTGTCACCGAGTTCGAAAGCTTGTTCATAGAAGGAATATCCACCGCAGGAGATCGCGCTCCACAAATCAAAGCTGAAGCGATTGAAAAAGCGCGTGAGGCAGCCAAAGCTTTTTAATAAACACGTGTACTGAATTGCCATAAAATCATTCTCCTAACCGTTACAAGTAAGCTTCTGCATAACCGTAGTACCTATAAAACTCTCAGTATATCCTGAGAGTTTTTATAGGTATACACGGGGGCGATGAATGGAGCGCTAAATAGGAGAGATCTATAAGAGAGGATAGCGGAAATGAAAGAAAGCCTTTTGGGAGCTACGCTGACCGCTAAGCAGCGTCTGGGCATTGCAGTAGTACTGGGAGCCTTGGCTGCAATTGCTCCATTTTCTTTGGATATGTATCTACCAGCCTTGCCGGAGCTAACGAGAGATATGCATACCTCAGCGTCCATGGCTCAGCTTAGCTTGACAGCTTGTATGCTGGGACTTTCGTTGGGACAATTGTTTGCGGGTCCTCTGAGCGACATTTATGGCCGGCGCAAGCCTTTGATGTTTGGTTTGCTCTTGTATGTGATTGCTTCTATATGCTGTGCTTTTAGCAGTTCCATTTGGACGTTTATTCTACTGCGATTCATTCAGGGCTTAGCTGGAAGTGTAGGAGTTGTCGTGTCCCGAGCGATGACCAGGGATCTTTTTTCTGGCTCTGAATTAACGAGGTTCTTCTCCCTGCTAATGCTGATAAACGGGGCTGGTCCTATTTTTGCTCCTATTGCTGGAGGACAGCTATTGCGTATGTCCTCATGGCAAGGAGTCTTCTTTGCATTGTGTATAGCTGGTTTAGTCTTGTTTTGTGCGGTTGTCTATAAGCTGCAGGAGACCTTGCCCGTGGAGAGAAGAACGGAAGGCAATCTGAAAGCTACGCTCCTTACCTTTGGTAATTTGTTAAAGGACAAAATGTTTATAGGATATGCTCTAGCTCAGGGGTTTGTCCTTGCTGCAATGTTTGCCTATATATCGGGATCAACGTTTGTTATTCAGGATATTTTTGGGGCATCCCCTCAGGCATTTAGCTTCATTTTTGCCGTCAACGGGATTGGTCTAATTGTGGCTGGGCAAATTACAGGCAGATTATCCAGCAGAGTTAGCGAGCGACGATTGTTCATAAGCGGAATTATGCTGGCCTGCCCTAGCGGTGTTCTGCTGTTCGTCATCCTGATTAGTGGTGGAGGACTTTATGCCGTTCTAATCCCCTTATTCTTTGTAGTAGCGAGCGTAGGAATCGTTTCAACAACGGGATTCTCGCTAGCCGTGCAAAATTATGGTGCCGCGGCAGGGAGCGCCTCAGCGCTGTTAGGCTTGATTTCCTTTATTCTGGGCGGTCTTGCTGCTCCGTTAACTGGCATTGGGGGAGGGCACTCTGCCATCCGATGGGGATTGTCATTGCTGCAGCTAATCTGGCCGCGTTCGTATGCTATATCGTATTTGTACGAGAATTCGAAGCAAAGCGCTTAAGAAAAAAAATTCATCATTCTTTGAAAGACAATGAGTACAGGAGGATTTAAAATGAATATTTCATATCATGGGCATTCCGTTGTTCGCATCCAGACGAACGGAAAAACCATACTTATTGACCCTTTCTTGAGGGGCAATTCTGCTACAGATCTGGATGCAGCCACTGTGGAGGCGGATGTTATTATTTTGACTCATGGGCACGGAGATCATGTAGGAGACACAGTAGAAATAGCAAAGAGAAATAATTCACTGGTCATTGCCTCGGCAGAGCTTGCGGATGTGCTCAGTTGGGAAGGGGTGAGAACCCATGCCATGAGCATCGGGGGCGCTTATACGTTTGCTTTTGGAAAAGTGAAGCTGACTCAAGCCTTTCATAGCTCCAGCTATGTTAACCAGAAGACGAAAACGATCGTCTACACCGGCATGCCTACGGGGATTCTGTTCACAGCGGAGAATAAGAGCATTTACCACGCAGGAGATACAGGGTTGTTCTACGACATGAATGTGATTGGAGCACGTCAGAGCATTGATGTGGCCTTTCTTCCGATTGGGGACAACCATACGATGGGACCAGAGGATGCTGCACTGGCGGCTGAATGGCTCCAAGCCAAGCAGGTAGTGCCGATCCACTACAATACGTTCCCTTTTATTGAACAGGACCCCAACAAGTTTGTTTCGCTTTTGCCGGAAGGCGTCGGAGTTGCTTTGAAACCAGGGGAACAAATATCAATCTAAAGATAAGGAGCCGTCTCAATGGAGATGGCTCTTTATCTTTAGATTGAAAGGTAGCAGATCATCTGGTATTAAGGTTTTAATAAGTTGGATAATTTTGTCTTAGGGGTAAAGTGAGTTATAATATATCATGTTGTCTAACAAATTAGTTATTTATATAATGGTATTATTAACGTTGATGGCTTTGTGATATTGAGGAAACGAGAAAATAAGGAGGTGAGTTCCATTCAGTTCAATCGTGTATCCAGTAACAAGCTCTATATACAGATATATGATCAGATTCTGTCACAGATCCAAAGTGGAGCGTTTCAGATTGGTGACAGACTACCAACCGAACGGGAGCTGTGTGCGCAGTTCGGAGTTAGCAGAGCACCGATCCGGCAGGCCCTTAGTGCTCTTGAAATGAAAGGATATATCTACTCTCGTCAAGGAGAGGGCGTATATGTCAAGAATACGAGCACGTCTGCGGAATCGTTGACGGAGGATGCCTCCTTCATTGATTCCATAACCCCGGAGGATATTGTGGAAGCTAGAATGAGCATAGAGCCACTTATCGCCAAATTTGCAGCTCAAAGAGCAACGGAGGAAGACGTCGAGCTTCTGCGCAATACGATCGACCAGATGGAAGCCGAGACCCGAACAGGCAGCTATGTGCCTGAGACGGATGAGAAGCTGCACATGGGGATTGCCAAGGCTTCCCATAATGATGTGTTCATTCAGTTCATGACTGTCATCACGCAAGCGATGAAGCAGCAGGAAATGTGGAAATTCATTCGCGATCGAACCGTGACCCGGCCTGATTATAGAGACACGAACTTCAGTGAGCACAAGGGCATTATTCATGCGATAGAGAACAAGCAGGCAGACAAGGCGTCCAAGCTTATGTCTGAGCATATGCAACATCTATATAATCGCTATTGGAAAGATTAATTTATACCAGGAATCCTCTGCCCGTTGATAGGTGCAGGGGGTTCTTATTTTATGTGACAATTATTATAGCAAACAACAGTTGACATTTAAAAAGTATGCTATTATACTCAAGTCACAAGTTCACTTGGTATACAAGTTATCAAGTGAACCAATTTTTCAGGAGGTGTTGGAAGCGCTTAATTACATGATTGAATATGTCCATTCAGGAAATACTTTCATGAGTAGCTATTTTTGTTTATCGTGTTGAAAGCGTTTTAAGATCTTGGCGTGAAGCAGTGCATCATCTTTTGGGAGGATTTCATATGGATCTGCAGCAACTGGAGAAATCTACAGTCCGTAAAGTTACCTTACGGCTTATTCCTTTCTTGTTCCTTTGTTTTACAATATCCATTCTGGATCGTGTTAATATTGGGTTTGCCGCTCTTAGTATGAATGAGCATCTGGGCTTTTCCGAAGCGGTATACGGATTTGGTGCAGGAGTGTTCTTCCTCGGCTATTTCCTGCTGGAGGTACCTGGCAGTGCTATGATGGCGAAGATTGGCGCAAGACGGTGGATCAGTCGTATTATGATTTCATGGGGAATTATAGCGATTATTATGGCATTCATTCAGACTCCAATCCAGTTCTACATTGTTCGCTTCTTACTGGGTGTAGCCGAAGCAAGCTTCTATCCTTGTATGGTGCATTATTTGAGCGGTTTCTATCAGACTAAGCACCATGCCAAGGCGATTGCAGGGTTCATGATTGCAATTCCGGCAGCGAACGCTATCGGTTCTCCGATCTCGACCTTCCTGCTGCAGATTGATTGGATGGGACTTGCGGGGTGGCAGTGGTTATTCATTTTGGAAGCGATTCCAGCATTGATTCTTGGGGTTGTGTGCTACTTTTATCTTACAGACCGGATTGAGGAGGCAACATGGCTGACGAGCAGTGAGAAGAACTGGCTGCTTGAGGTTACTAAAAAGGAAGCTCTGGAAAAGCAAAAAGTAAAGAAGCCCACGTTCATGGAAGTATTGCGTGATCGGGATGTACTGATTCTGGCTGTTGGGTATTTCTTCTGGATGTTCGGTTACTATGGAATTAATATGTTTCTGCCTACCATTTCAAGAGGTCTGACGCAGACGACCGGGCTGACGTTGCAGAGCATCGGCTGGCTGCTGGGATTAATGTACTTGTGTGCCATGGTGGTTATGTATCTGGTGGGTAAGAACTCGGACAGAACGAATGAGAGAAAATACCATGTGGCGTGTTGCTTGACTGTAAGTGCTGTAGCCATGATTGTCAGTGTCTTTGTAGCAGAATTCAGTCTGGTCGGAGCCTTCGTATTATTGACCATCAGTCTTTGTGGAGCTTTTGGTGCTTACTCGCCATTCTGGGCCATCCCGCCATCATTTCTGACAGGTGTCGCCGCTGGGGGAGCCATCGCATTGATTAATAGTATTGGTAATCTTGGTGGATTTTTCGGCCCATATTTCGTAGGCTTCATGAATGACATGACGGGCTCGCATAATCTGGGTATGGTAACCTTGGGGATTAGTATGCTGATTAGTGTCACCATTATCGTGTTGCTTGTAAAGCAATCTGGAAAAAGCAAGACGATGACCGTGGATAGCAACCCTCCGTTGGAGCCGATTGGCAAATGACAGAGTTGCTGCGCAACGAAGACTATTAACAAAACGGGTATATACGCCATTCACAAATACTCGTTTTTTATTTACAATAACTTAGGATACAAGTTAACAAGATCATAAGATAACAAAAGGCTATGGAGATTAAAAATTCATATTGAGGTGAGCCAAATGACAAACATCAGCGTCCATGAGCTTGAACAGAAAGCCGCTGAGCTTAGACAGACAGCTCTAACAATGATTTATGAAGCACAATCAGGACATCCTGGCGGGTCGCTGTCTGCTGCTGATTTTGTAACAGCCCTTTATTTCAGAGAAATGAATATCGATCCGGAGAATCCGAAATGGGAAGATCGTGACCGTTTTGTACTCTCCAAAGGACATGTTTGTCCAATTCAATACGCTGCACTGGCACATCGAGGATACGTTCCCATGGAGACCATTCATACACTCCGGCAATACGGATCTCCATTTCAAGGCCATCCTGATATGAAAAAGTGCCCTGGCATTGACATTTCAACAGGCTCGCTCGGTCAAGGTCTGTCCTGTGCTGTAGGCATGGCTTTAGCAGGCAAACGGGACAACAAGGACTATCGGGTATTTGCCATCCTGGGCGATGGAGAATGTCAGGAAGGACAAATATGGGAGGCCGCTCAAACCGCGAATAAGTATCAGCTGGATAATCTGATCGTCTTTGTCGACGACAACAATCTGCAGATTGACGGTACATGTGATGAAATTATGCCAAATCTGGATCTGGAGCTTAAGTTCAAGGCCTTCGGCTTTGAAACGAGACGCATCGACGGTCATGACATGCAGCAGATTGTGGATACGTTGGATGAGGTGCGTGAGCTGAAGAACAAGCCTATCTGCATCGTGTGCAATACGATTAAGGGCAAGGGTGTATCGTTCATGGAAGATGTGTGTGGCTGGCACGGAGTTGCGCCCAAGGAAGCAGAGTATTTGCAGGCACTAGAAGAAATTGCGGGAGGTCTGAAAAAATGAGTGTACAAGAGAATACAGCAGTAGTGAAGAAAATTGCAACTCGTGAAGCCTTCGGTCATGAAATTGTGGAGCTGGGTAAGAGCAATAAAAATATATACGTCGTGGATATTGATATCGGCAAGTCCTGTAAGACTACGGAGTTCGCCAAGCAGCTCCCGGACCAACATGTTAATGTGGGCATCGCCGAGCAGAATGCGGCTGGCCTGTCCGCAGGTCTCGCCACTACCGGCAAAATTCCCTTCATTAGTACCTATGCGGTGTTTGGCTCGCTTCGTATGGCAGAACAGATTCGCCAAGAAGTCTGCTATCCTAACCTGAATGTGAAAATTGCATGCTCGCATGGAGGGCTGACACCTGCGAATGATGGAGGCAGTCATCAGGCTATTGAGGATATGGGCGTGCTGCGTACTATTCCTAATATGACGGTTATTATGGGCTCCGATTATTACTCTACCCGTAAGCTGGTGGCTCAAGCAGCAGAGCATTACGGCCCAGTCTATCTTCGTTTCACTCGCGATGCAATTCCTGTAATCTACGACGAGAATGAGGAATTCCAGATCGGTAAGGCCAAGAAGCTGAAGCAAGGCAAGGATCTGGCCATCATCGCCAATGGGGACACCGTCTATCTGGCCATACAAGCAGCCGAGCAATTGGAGCAGGAGGGCATCTTCGTTACCTTGCTCGATATGCATACGTTGAAGCCGCTGGATCGGGAAGCTGTCGTGGAGTGTCTGAGCACCGGACACATCATTACCGTTGAGGATCATAACATTCTCAATGGCCTCGGGAGTGCTGTCAGCGAGGTAGTAGCCGAGGAAGGTGGAGCAGTTCTTCGCAGAATCGGAATCCAGGATAAATTTGGTGAGTCGGCACCTTACGAACAACTGCTGAAGCTTAATGGAATTACAATTGAAAACATCGTTAATACAGCACGTACCATGCTCAAACGCAACTAACTATATATAAATCAATCAAAGGAGTGTTTAAACCATGTTTGAACTAACCAATCGCGTAGCCATTGTAACGGGAAGTGGCTCCAAAAGAGGAATCGGACGCACGATTGCACTGACTTTAGCCAAGCAAGGAGCGAAGGTATGCATCGCTGATATCAATCAGGAAGGTATTCAGGAGACGGTGGATGCTATTAAGGCAGCAGGTGGAGAAGCAATCGGGGTCGAACTGAATGTGACGAGCGAAGAGTCTACAAAGGCTATGGTGGCACAGGTCCTTGAGGCGTATGGAAGCATAGACATCCTGGTCAACAATGCTGGCATATCTCAAAAGGCAACCGTTGCAGAGATGACGCTTGAGGATGTGACACGGGTATTTAACGTCAACATGTTCGGACTGTTCCTGTGCACGCAGGCTGTACTTGAGCCTATGAAGAAGCAGGGATATGGTCGAATCGTCAATCTCTCTTCAGTCTCTGCGAAGCGTGGTGGGGGCGTATTCGGAGGTGCACATTATTCTGCATCCAAGGCGGCTGTATTGGGCTTCTCCAAGAATCTGGCGCGTGAAGTGGCAGCGGACGGGATCACCGTTAACTCCGTTGCGCCTGGTCTGGTGAATACGGATATCTGGAAGTCGCTCGATAAAGAGGTGGCTGATGGTGTTATTGCAGGCATCCCGATGGGACGTCCTGGTGAGACGGAGGAGATTGCCGCAGCTATCGCATTTCTGGCCTCTGAGGAATCCTCGTATATTACTGGCGAAGAGATTGACATCAATGGTGGTTCGCACATGGATTAATAGTAGATTGCAAGTAGGAACAGGCATCCTGCCATACAAGCATACAGGTGCACGGAGGGATGTCTGGAGTACAGGCTCAGCTATAAATATAATCGAAAGGAGCTCCTGATCGGGGAGCTCCTTTTTGGCATATGATCTTTGTACAGAATCCATTTGTCATTCATGTATAACATTTTCGCTCCATATGTATTCCATAAGACTCCATAAGAACTACGTGTGACTTATGTTCCGTCCTCATTATTGAATATAGGGTAGAAGTGCGATTACGAACTCGTATACAAAATAGAGCGCAAATCCCAGCAGAAGAATGCCTGCAATAATAGAAACGATCTGAATCATTTTGCGGCTCATGACTTTTCTTGTGATCGACACGATGGTCAGCAAGCCGATGTCATGAATGAGAATGCCGCTCAGCACACCGCTGGCAGCGATGGCAAAGCTTCCTTTATTGCCTGCGCTATAGGAATCGGTCAGGACAGCACCGAACACGGACACCCAAAAAATCAGATTACCTGGGGAAACGGCCACCAGCAGTCCATTCCGGTATGTACTCCAAAATGATTTATTCGTTCGTTCATCTGCCGGGGTGATGTCTTTATCAGCATTCTTGATAGAGTCGTAGCCCAAGTAGGCAAGAAAGCCTGCGCCAGCAATCCATAACGGGATCTGGACAAAGGGAAGAGCGAGTATAGAAGCAAAACCGAAGACCATGGCCAGAATTAGTGCTACATCAATCGTCATTCCACCCAGTCCTACAGCCCAGCCGTGAATAAAGCCGTTCTTCAAGCCTTGCTTGGTCATTTCAACCGTTATGGCTCCTACAGGCATGGCGATTGCCAGGCCAATCAGAAAATATTTCAAATATATATCCATCGTACTGTCCTTTCATTACCAATAAATTCACACCTCAAGGAGACATATGACATTCAGTGTAATATAACCCAATTCATAATTCAATATTTTTATAACTAGCTAGCGGGTAGGGCTTGTTACTGTATCCACAACCACTCCAAACAGGGAGCGAGGTGGAGTATAATTACAACAACAAGAATGGATGTTTCATGAAGGAAAGGAGATAACTGCTATGATGAAAAAAGCTTACTACCTCCGTCGTCCTGTCATATCTGACGCCCAGGCTGTCTGTGATCTTGTAGCCGCCTGTGATACGGAGGATCTGGGGGCACCTGATATCGTGCTAGATGATGTTCTGGACATGTGGTCTGGCTTCGATCTCAACAATAATGTGTGGGTCGTGGCGGATGCAGACTCCTCATTAATCGGTTACGCATTTTTGGAGGAGGACAGTGAAGAGAAGCTGTTCAGCTACGGGTGCGTGCTTCCCTCGGCACGGGGCTACGGCGTTGGCTCTGCATTAATCTCTGCGCTGGAAGCACGTGCTCATGAGCTTCGTGAAGCTTCTGGAGTATCGAAACGGCTACAAAGCATGATTCCCACCTTATGTGAGGATGCCAACCATTTACTGAAGTCTAAGGGCTTCGTTCCGGTCCGCTATTTCAAGCGAATGGCAATACGTTGGAACGAGGCACCCACTCCAGCCATTCCACTGGAAGGCTTCACGATCAAGCCTTTTGTGAAAGGACAGGATGAGCAGTCTGTCTATGAGGCCTATATCCAATCGTTTGCCGATCATTGGGACTTCACCGTGCCTGCCTTCGAGAAATGGAAAGAGAAGACGCAGCTTCCTACATTCGACGAGCAATGGTGGATGGTAGCTTGGGATTCGACAAATAACGTGGCTGGCTTTGCGCTATGCCGAATGCGCGAGGATATGCTCTTCATTGAGCAGATTGGTGTGCGGCGACAGTATCGTGGACGCGGTCTAGCGCAACTGTTGCTGCATTCTGTATTCGAGAGTTCCTATCGGACAGGGCAGCCACATATTTCGCTTGGCGTCGATGCCGCCAATCCTTCAGGTGCATATCGCCTCTATGAGAAGGTGGGCATGAGACCAGACCACGAGATCAGCATTTATGAGAAGCTATTTCCGCATTCCTAAGTTCTACATGGATCATTGAAGACGGCGCCCATCCTTCGTTATCCTATCGATAACGGCAAGTAACTAGTAGAATGTGGGGAAAGATCAACAATATAAAAGACGGAGGGATTAGGGAGATGTCTATATTGCTGTCTATTGGTCTGCTATGCATGATTCTGCTTATCTTGTTCAGAAGATCCATCACAGGAGCTCTACGAATTGAAAATCATGTCATAGTGCAGCAATTAAGCACGGCTAAGTGGTATCGGAACCATTGGCTAGGAGGTCTATTCTTATTCATGCTCAATACGGTGTTATTTGGCGGCACGTTGCTTGCACTCTATATAACTACATTTTTCCTAATCCCCTACGTACATATAGTAATCATGCTATTGGCGGTACTCCTTAGTGTCTACTTGTGGTCTATTCTAGGCAAAGCGTGGCAGGGTGATCGGAGTGACCGTCTTAAGATGGGGATGGTTGGGGGAAGTTTTTATTTGTTGCTGGCCTTGCTGTGTATGTATGGGCTCGTTACGCTGACGCCTGCTTATCCCGGTGAAGATACATTTATGAGCGCTTTGGGCTTCATATTTGGTATAGTAGTTACTACCGTAGCCTTTGTAGTCTGTCTGATGTTTACGGGCTTATCGCGCGTCAGGGATTAAGACTGATCAGTGAGGCGAACGGGATAAATGTATTGGAAAGTAGGGAAGTAGGCTTTGGCACAATCCGAAGGTAACACTGTAAAATTAAATCCATTATCCTTCTCGTTCATTCGTTTCTATATACTAGCCTTTCTATTCTTTGCCGCGAATTCCGCATTAACCATCATTCTTCCGCTACGCAGTGAAGCTGCCGGCCTCAGTGAGGCCGAGATTGGCTTGATGATGGGCTCGTATATGTTCACCTGTATGCTGCTGCGGCCCTTTGCGGGACAGCTGCTAGGGAGATACGGTCCGCTTCGTGTCATGAAGGGACTATTGCTGTTGCACGCCATTACGTTGCTGCTGTTCATGATCGCTGTGGCCGAGAGCTATCTCTGGCTTCGGGCGCTACAGGGTGTAGCTACAGCGTTTTTCTCCATGACCATGCAGGCAGGCATGATGGAGAAGCTGCAGGACAAGGATCGTGCTCAGGGTCTGTCGATGTACACCCTGTTCACGATGGTTCCTTCGCTTATCGTTCCTGTACTCGCTATTCAGATTTGGGAGCAGGCCCACCACATGTGGTATGTACTCTTGTTATGTGGACTGGCTGTGCTACCACTGCTGTTCGGGTATAATCTGGATTTGCCGCGAAGCACAGTACAGAATGCAGCGTATACGCTAAAGGATATGCTTCGTTCCCTGAGTGGGCTCTGGCGCAGCATCCCCTTATTGGTGAGCACACTCATTATGCTCTGTGCTTCATGTGTCTTTGGAGCGACAGCTACATTTTTACCCCTATATATGGTATCTTCGGGCACGGGAAGTGTCGGTCTGTTCTTGGCCATTCAAGGACTGGTGGTCATCCTGTGCAGGTTCATGCTGCGCAAAAAAATCCCGTCAGACGGTAGCTGGAGCCCTTGGCTAATGGGCGGGCTGTTGCTCTCTGCTGCGATGGGAACCCAACTGCTGGTGCTGCTGGAGTGGCTTGGACCGTTCGTATACGTGTCCGCTATATTCAGTGGATTCGCTCTTGCGCTGCTGTATCCGACATTAACAACGTATCTGTCCTTTGTGCTGCCGGCAGAGTCGAGATATGTCATGATGGGAATCTTCATGTCCTCGTACGATCTGGGCTTTGCGCTTGGCGGGTTCGCGATGGGGATGATTGTGCAGTTCAGCTCATATTCGACAATGTTCATGGTCTGTACGTTGCTGTCTCTACTCGCTGTAATTCCGATCGTGGGCTACAGGAAGCGGATGGGGGAAGGGGCCAGGGTATAGGTCGGTAGCTTTTGAAATCCAAGTATTGTATGCGATAACCGTTTCCCGGAATTCCAACGGAAACGGTTTTTTTGATTTTTATAATGTAAAGATTATGAAAGTAAATTATTACAATTTACACTATTGACGAATGCCCTTTGGAAGGGTTTATAATTGTATATAATTCCATGTATGGGATTAGAAGGGTTATACAACTTGCCGGGTGGATCATCCAGAGAAGCTCGCCTGCGCCCGCCCCTCGCTTTCCGGCCGTCTGGCCGCCCAAGAAAAGGAGGAGGAATTGAAATGCAGAGCCAAGTAATCCGCATGATTAGTGAAGTGAAGGAAGACCACGAACTCCCCGGGAAGCTGGATGGCACCTCGGATATTATTCATGACGCAGGTCTGGACTCCCTGCAGCTGGTGCATTTTATGCTGAAGATTGAAGATGAATTTGACGTGGAAGTCGATTTTGACAATTTTGAACTGGAATACTTAAGCTCCATTGATGCTTTCTGCGATTATATCCGGCAAATGAAGGAACACTCTGGATTGACGGAGACAACGGAAATCGGGACAATATGACGTCATGACGCGCTAAAGCTCTATCAAATCGATAGCGAGGTGCATAACGATGCAGCCGAAAAGCCATGTATTGATTGACGAAAAGGCGTTCAAGCTGATTAAAAGAAATTTAAAAAATGCTTCGGTTTCCTACCGTAACTCCGTCAAGGACCCAGCCTTCAGAACGGACATGCCCCATACTATTGGCATCAAGCTGACCAACCGCTGTAATCTCCGCTGTACTCACTGCTTTGAATGGAACGAGGAAGGCTACCACCATCAGATGGACAAGGAAGAACAGAATATGGATTTGGACCCTGCGTTGCTCAGACAAATTTTACAGGAGACACAGGAGGTCAAATCCCGTTTGTATATGTGGGGTGGGGAACCGATGTTCCACCGCCGTTTTGATGAAATTTTGGACGTGCTGGCCGAGGACCGACGGGAGATGACGTTCTGCACAAATGGTCTGCTAATCGACAAGCATCTCGACCGAATCCTGGAATTGTCCGACAATCTGGAGCTGCTGATCGCCGTTGAAGGCTTCGAGCGCGAGCATGATCTGATCCGCGGCAAAGGCACCTTCAAAAAAACGATGGCACAGATGCAGCGGCTGATCGAGCTTCGTGATCAAGGCTTGTATAAAGGTAGAGTAACCGTGCATGCAGTCATTAATGACAACATGATCGGACGTATGTTCGAATTCCTCGAAATGTTCGAGACCATGAAGCTGGATCTCGTTCTGCTTACATTCCCATGGTATATCTCCAAAGAAACCTCACTCAAAATGGACGACTATTTTTCCCGCAACTTCTCCTGGCTACGCGAGCTTGAAGAAAACAATATCAGCAGTTGGCATGCCTTTAAGTACAAAATCAATCCGGACCATATCGATCCCCTCATGCAGGAGCTCCGTCGTATCAATGAGCGCGTATGGAATATCCGGGTTCGTTATCAGCCAGGTCTCGACTTCGAGGAGATCGACAAATTCATTCATGGCGAGGAATTGGTCAGTCGCTGCTCCTCGCGCTGTCTTGCCCTGAATTCACGCACAGACATTTTGCCTGATGGAAAAGTCATGCCCTGCAAGTTTTTCAGCGAGTTCACAATCGGAAGCCTACAGGAGAACACGCTGAAGGAAATCTGGGAATCCGACAAATATGAAATGACCCGCTCTATCATCAACGAAAAGGGGCTGACTCCTGTATGCTCCAAATGCAGCGTGCTTTATCTTCATGGGGCCGGTTCACTGAAATATATTTGAGCAGCAGCCGAACAAGTAGAGCAGCTTTTAAAAGGAGATGCACAAGATGGATCTTGCTTTGGATGTGAATTGGCTGACGGCGCTCTCCACAGACCGCGATCAGCATGTGTTCGTGTGGCTGTTCAATATTGGCGCTGAGGAAGTATGGCATCCCGGCTCACGGGCCGTTGCTGACCCGGCAGAGCAGATTGTCGTGAACCGGATGGAGGAAATGAATCTGCTGCTTTGTCGCAGCCAGGATATTATCGTGCTGAGAGAGCAGCCACAGCCTCATTTTCTGGAAATGCTGCAGCACATAGGATTCAACATTCCCCGGATCGAGGTGCCGAGGCCTTCTGACCCGCTGACGCCCATTACCGAGCTGGTGCTTGCTGATGAGGAGCTGCTGCAGCGGCTGCGAATCATATCAGAAGAAGCGGGTGGCGCTTATCTCGTGCCATATGCTGTTACGTGGAAGGAGGAGGAGGTTGCAGAACGCAGCTCCCTGACCTTGCTCGGAGCGGATGCGGAGCTGTGTGCTCGTGTGAATGATAAGATTTTCAGCCGCCGTCTGGCCGAGCATCTCGGCTTTCCGGTGACTGAAGGGGCCGTGTGCAGGAATGAAACGGAGGTCCAGGAAGCGTGCGACCGCATTGCGGCAGCAGCGACAGGTCCCGTCCGTTTTATTATCAAGCAGCCGCACGGAGCCTCCGGCAAAGGCATGTTTCTTGTTGAGGATCTGTCCCGGCTGAATACCATTCTTAATGTAATGAAGCGCTTTGCCGGTCGCAATTCCCTTGCAGGTGGCTGGCTGGTGGAACGGTGGTATGGGAAACAGCTGGATTTTAATTATCAGATTTATATTAGCCCTGGAGGCGAAGTGACCATGTTCTCGCTAAAAGTGCAGCAGCTTGCCGGAACCGTATATACCGGCTCCCGTATGCCTGCGGAGCTGGGGAAGGGGCTGGAGGAGCAGGTCCTCAGCTATGCTGAACAGCTCGGTTCCTCCTTGTGTGCTGCCGGTTATTTCGGGATAGCATCCATTGACGGTTTTGTGGATGAGGACGGCCTGCTCTTTCCGGTCATCGAAATTAACGGCAGGTTTACACTATCGACCTATATTTCGTTTGTATCCGCTGTGCTTGGAGAACGTAAGTTTTTGTCCCGCTATTACCGGGTTGTCTCTGACGAGCCGCTAACGTATGAATCTTTGTGCGCACTGCTTCTGAAGAATCGGCTGCTGTACGGGCCTGAGCACCGGGAAGGGGTAATGGTGTATACCGCCGGCACCCTTTCTCCAGCCCGTCTGAAACAGGGATTCATCAACCGTATTTTTGCTCTGATCGTCACGGACAGCTGGGAGGGGGCTGAGGACTACGCACGCCGGCTGGAGCAGTTGTTCGCCGCTGGGCAGCAAGTTCAAGCCATTAACTCATGAAAGGCATGGAATAGATAGTCTAGCTTGGACGGTCTAGCTTAGATATGAAGGTCTGAACATACCAAATGAATGGAGGAGTCTGAATGGAGACAGGTGTAAGTATCGTGCTGCCTTTGCTGGAAAGAGTGCTGAAGCTGTCTGAGGGCGAGCTGGCGGGAATGGAAGCGGATCGGGATTTACGGAGCTTGGGATTGAATTCACTGTCCGCCATTGAATTGATTGTGGAGCTGGAGAACGAGCTCAACATTGTAATCGATGACGATGATCTGCTGTTGGACAAACTGTCCACGCTAAGCGAGATTGAAGAGCTGCTGGGCAAATATGTATAAAGCCGGGATAGGTTCACATAGGCAATCCGTGTCTGGAACAGACCGGGTAGGCAAGCATTGCCTGTATTCTTCCCTGTGCGGGTTGCTACTGCGCCGAGGTATTGCAGCTGCCGAGGCTGATTTGTTCCTGCTAGCGGGTAGCATGAACGCGGAATATGAGGGGGAGCTGCGTCCATTTGGTCCGGGAACCTTCGGGAACCAGCTGCGCAGAATCACGGCTTCCGGAGGTCCTGACCTCCGGGTTGAAGCCTGGGACCCGCAGGACCGCGATCCGCACAAGCTGTTGAAGGCTCTACCTGATGGGTACAGCGCGATGCTGCACGTATCCAGCGCAGCCCTGACGTATCACCAGATTTATGTTATCAACCGTGCACGCGGACATGTGATCGAGCTGCATAGCCTGGATGAAGAATCACGGACTGCCCATGTATCGGACAGCTTTCTGCTGGACTCATCAGGCCAAGCATTCCAATACACGGGCGAAGCCCGTCTGGACGATCTGCTGGGTGGAGTGCTGGATTATGCGTGGCTGGCGGGGGCGCCAGTCGAGCCTTCACCGGCAAGGATATACCAAGCGTGCGCCCTGCATATTCGGGATTATCTATCAAGTTGGAGCGACGTGCCTCAGTTCCGAAAAGGGGATGCAGCCTATCGCGCCTTTATAGCAGATTTTCAGCTGCTGTCCGATCTGAACGATCAGGAGTTTCGGTACCAATGTGCAGAGATTTATTATCAGCTGCGAATCGGCACCGCGCTCACTCTGGCGGATTATCTCCACGATTTTGCCATGCTCCATCAGGATACGCTGGGGGCTGGGGCGGGTTTCATTGCCGACGGGGCCACAGAGCTCTACGCCGGCTGGCACCGCCTGAATTTGCAAATTTACAAGACAGGCCTGCAGCTTGGCAGGCATCGTGTACAGACACTGATCAGCCGTGCGAATGAGCTAGTTGACCAGCAATACAGGCTGCTTGAACAGCTCCTGCCACTTGTGGAAGAGGCTAGACAACAGTAGGGAGGGAATCGTTTTGCCGGTTATTACACTGAATCGATTGTCGAAAACATTTACGTACTACAAAAAAGAACCGGGTGTGCGGAAATCGCTGCAAAACCTGTTCCACAGGGAGAAGCTGGCCAAGGAAGCCGTTAAGGAGATCAGCTTTTCCGTCAGGGAAGGTGAAATGGTCGGTTTTCTCGGGCCGAACGGGGCGGGCAAAACGACAACTCTGAAAATGCTGTCAGGCATTCTGCATCCGAGCAGTGGTGAAGCTTCCGTACTGGGATTTACGCCTTGGAAACGGCAGAAGGAATTCAAGCGACAGTTCTCCATCGTCATGGGCCAAAAAAACCAGCTGTGGTGGGATTTGCCTGCAAGCGAATCCTTTGCGCTGAATAAGTTGATTTACGAAATCGGCGACCATGAATTCCGCTCTTCATTGGACGAACTAGTCACGCTGCTTGGTGTGGAGGAGCAGTTGCATGTGCAGGTGCGGCGTCTGTCGCTTGGAGAGCGCATGAAAATGGAGCTGATTGCCGCGCTGCTGCATCGGCCGAAGGTGATTTTGCTGGATGAGCCGACCATCGGTCTGGATATGGTATCCCAGCGCAGGATTCGGGAATTCTTCAAGGCATATAACCGCCAGCACCGAACGACGGTGCTGCTGACCAGTCATTACATGAAGGACATCGAGGATTTATGCTCACGGGTAATGATCATCAGTGGCGGGAGCCTTGTATATGACGGAGATCTGAAGAGCATCAACGAGCGGCTGGGGGCCCGTAAGCTGCTTAAAGTCAGACTGACCGAGCCCGTAGCCCCGAAGCAGCTCGCGGGACTGGGAAGTGTCCGATCAAGCAGCCAGCTGGAGGTTGTTTTTGAGGTCGATGCGGAAGACACACTCGGATGGTCGAAAAAGGTGCTTGATGCGTTGCCTGTTACAGATTTTACGATTGAGGATGTCCCGCTGGAGGAAGGCATTGAAAATTTGTACAACGAAGGCAGATGGGCCGATGCGAAATAATCCGCTTGAACATAACAAGTATGTCAAAGTGTTTTTACTTGGCATGCAGAATGAGATGGAGTACAGGACGAACTATTGGCTGCAGCTATTTTCGTTCATTTTGCCGTTGATGACGCAAATTTTTCTCTGGCTTGCTGTCTTTGGCTCTTCGGGTGAACGGCAGCTGCTCGGCTACACCCTGGAGGAAATGCTCGTGTACGCCGTAATGGCAGCAGTTACCGGCAGGCTGATTGCAGCCGGTTTTGAATACGAGATTGCGGAGGATATCAAGGAGGGAGGGCTTGGCAAATTTCTTGTACAGCCCGTGCACTATTTTGCCTACCGTCTTTTTCGGTTTGTCGGGGCCAAGGCTGTGCAGAGCGCTGTTATCTGGACAGGTGCTGTCTGTATGCTGGTCGGGCTCAGTCTGTGGGGCGGCGGCAGCTTTTCAATCACTCATCTTTTGCTGTATATGCTGACCCTTCCCGGAGCGCTGCTGCTAAACTTCCTCATCTATTATACGCTTAGCGGCATGGCTTTCTGGATTACGGAATCCGTGGGATTGTTCTATACCTTGTCCCTCGTCATCTACGTTGTGAGCGGAACCGTCTTCCCGTTGACGATTTTTGGGGAGGCGGTGGGAAAGCTACTGAGCATGCTGCCGTTTGCCTATACGGTGTTTTTTCCCGTCAATGCGGTAACAGGTAAACTGAGCGGCTCCCTCATAGCAGCAGGCATCGGCCTGCAGGCCTTCTGGATTGCCGTACTCCTGATTCTGTCGGGGATTGTCTGGCGTGCGGGTGTCAGACGCTTCGTAGCGGTGGGAGGATAACATGAAAAAACTGCTGCGGACGTGTGTCCGCTATGTCAGGTTGTACATGCGGTTCGTCAAATTTTCCGTCATATCGCAGATGGAGTATCGGATTAATTTTATTACTGCATTTCTGGTGGAGACGGCTTACCTGCTGATCAAGCTGCTCTATGCCTCGGTCCCTTACCGGACAGGCACGGACATCAACGGATGGTCCCCGGATGCAGTGCTCCTGTATATCGGAGTGTTCACGATTATGAGTGGCCTGTACAGCGGGCTTTTTTATAGCAATTTTACCGGGCTGCCGACCAAAATCCGCACAGGCTCGCTGGATATGCTGATGACCCAGCCGGTCTCCCTGCAGTTCATTGTCACCCTGCGACAGTTCAATCTGGGCTATACCATCCCGAATGTTGTTGGAGGTGGCATTATGGCAGGCGTCGGCTGGCATCGTCTGCAACTGCCGTTCACCTGGGAGGCAATTAGCGGCTTTTCCCTGCTGCTGGCAGTCGGTGTGCTCACCGCTTATTCGGTCTTCCTGTTACCGCAAATGCTCGGTTTCTGGACCATCCGTACGAACGGGGTGACGGAATTATCAAACAGCCTGTTCGACACGAATACCGTGCCGATGTCAGTATACAGCAAGCTCATTCAGAGAATCGGCATTTTTGTACTGCCCATATTCGTCATCTGCAATTTTCCGCCCATGTTTGTACTGGGCATGATGAATGGCAGCCTGCTGCTGTGGGCTGTATTGGTCCCGATTTGGCTCCTGCTGATTGTGCGGCTGGTCTGGCAGTTCGCGCTGCGCGGCTATACAAGCGCAAGTCAATGACTGGAGCGGGAAGGAGTTACATTCTTATTTCTAGGGGGGAAGAGTGAATGACACCGGATGTACCTGCACTGAAGCGCATATATATGGGAACGTTTGAGGCGGAAGCTTATTGGAAAGATCCAGATACAGCGTCCCTGCCCACTCTGCCGGATCGGTCTGGTGCGGCGATTGTCGCCGCCATGGATGAGCTGCTGTTCTGCTTCTGTGGGCAGGAGGATGTGCTGCTTACCCGTTACGCCATGTCCCCTGTACACTGGCAGTATATATCTGGATTTGGCTTCAGGCCTGCTGTCAATGCGCATGATCTGTCCTGTTTCCGTGATGAAACCGTTGTGCTAGGCTCATCTGCTTCCGTCTTCGAGCTGCTGTGCCAGCGCCGGGAAGACGGTATGCCGGGGTTGCCGGATGTACAGGGTGGCCTGCTCGCCCCGTTTGCCTACCTTCCTTACACGGAGGAGGCGGCAAAAGCGTGGGGTATCCGCCTTCACCAGCCGCCTCTTGAGACGGTCCGCAAAGTAAACGCTAAGACTTACTCCTCCAGGTTGAAAGAGCGCTTTGGACTGAGCAATCCCGGCCAGATCGTCACGAGTGCCGATGAATTGGAGCAGGAAGGGCGAACGCTGTTAATGGAAGGCACTTTTCTGGTAAAGGATGATTTTGGCGTATCCGGCAAGGGCAATCTGCATATCACTTCACTACAAATGCTGGAACGGATCGTGGCGTATCTGAGGCAGCAGGAGCGGAAGGGGAAGAGAGTATGCTTCATATTGGAGCCTTTTCTGGAGAAGGAGCAGGATTTTTCCTGCCAATTTGTTGTGTCCGAAGCAGGTGAGGTGGAGATTGTATCCGTGCAGCTGCTGGCCAATTCAAGCTTTTCCTACAGAGAGTCGCTGCTGCCTGATGCAGGATTTATGGAGATGCTGGAGGATAAGGGTTATTTTTCGTTCATGAAGGCGATTGGCAGACAGCTGTGGGCGGACGGTTACTTCGGGGATGTGTGTGTCGATTCCATGACGCTCAGAGACGGAAGCCTTGAAGAAATTGTAGAGATTAATGCGCGGCGCTCCATGAGCCTGATCAAGCACCAACTTGATGTGTGCCTGACGGAGCGCTCGCTGCTTGGCAGCATGACCAATTATACGCTGTCCCATCAGGGGGCGCTATCGTACGAGGCTCTGCTGGACAAGCTGGAGCAGGCGAAGCTGTTGTTCACGGACAGCCGTGAAGAGGGCGTGATGCCGCTGTCGGCCAATACGCTGTATGTGAATACAGGGGGGAGGGATACGCCCAATCCTGCCAAGGGTATGAATGGAAGCACAGACACGGGACGAAAAGGAAAAGGGCGGCTCTACCTGGCGATGATTGCCGAGAATCAGGACAGAAAGGCACAATTGACTCAGCGGCTGGAGCATTTTTTGGCTGATAATCAGTTTGCTGTATTAAATTAGCTGGCATGGGTGAACAGACATTCATATTTCGAAAAAGCTGGGAGGAAGGGAAATGAAGGTTACGATATTATGCTCCGGTTTCGGGTTGGGATTCTACACGCCCGGATTGCTGATTGAAGCAGGACTGAGCAGACTTGGCATGGGTACGGCCGTTCATGTATTCGAGAATGTGCTGCCAGAATCGGCGCGTACCAAGGTGGACCAGAATCGTAAAGCCTATCATGACAACTTCAAGATCGCACTGATGTCACAAAAAATCCCGCAAGATATGAGCGAGTCCATTGATCCGGAAGCTTTGGAGCAGCTTCTGTCCTTATGGTGCGAGGAGGATCGACGCCATTTTATTTGCCTGTCAGGCCACTGGATGTACGTTCTGGAGGAATACCGGTCCCGGCGGGGCGAGGTTCCTATGCACATTGAGCTGCTGTACATGGATTCTACGCCATCCCCTTCCTGGAAAAATTTAATGCGCCACCGGCCGCAAATTGCTGAAGGCTGCGGTCAGCTTACTCTGTTTGACCATGCCACAGGCAGCATAAACTGCTATATCGATGTGTCTGTTCCCCTTGTACCCTACAGGGAACGGGAGCATCGGCTGTTCATTCATGGCGGTGGCTGGGGTATGGGCACCTATCGCGACAAGCTGGACGAGCTGGAAGCGGCCGGCTATGGGCTTGATATGATGCTGTATAACGATGACACTCCTGACGCACAGGCCGGTAGCCGCAAATATTACCGGATGGATCCGCAATGGCGGACATGGCAGACAGGAGCGGACGGTAGACATAGCTTCCCTCCGTTTGCCGAGGTCCACTCTGGCGAAGAAGTCCTGTACCGCAATGAGCAGGAATATCACCTGTTGTATGTGCGGCAGCGTCAGATGAAGGCCATTGTCAGCAAGCCAGGAGGGGGAACCATGACGGATTCCTTTGCATCCGCGACACCACTGATCATGCTGGAGCCTTTCGGTGCGCATGAGAAAGACAATGCAGATCTGTGGGAGAAGCTTGGATTCGGCATCCGCTACGAGCGCTGGGTCTCAGAATACGGAGGCGGTGCGGATATTCTGGAGAAGATGCATACAGCCATACTGGAAACGAAAGAGCGGACCCCGGAATGCTCGCGGCTGCTGGCTCAGCGCCTTGGCCTGTACTCTGCGCAGACCGTTCCCGTCCTGGAGGAGGGGAGCTGATGAATGCTGCCGCAGAAGCATGGGTGCCGCCTTCCCCGGCTGAAGAGCCCGTCCGGTTCGGCGTCATTGGCTGCTCGTCCATCGTGCCGCGTGCGTTGCTTGAGCCTGCCCGCTATGTGGAGCATTCGGCTATTGTGGCCGTTGCGAACCGGACTGCCGCAAAAGCCGAGTTGATGGCTGAACAGTACGGTATCCGCACGGTGCACCGGACCCCTGCAGAGTTATTAAACGACAGTGAGGTCGATGCCGTATATATTGCACTTAGTAACGATCTGCATGCGGAATGGATTGCAAGGGCGCTGAGCGCAGGCAAGCACGTACTGGTCGAAAAGCCGCTATGCCTGCACACAGATGAACTGGACCTGATCGAGTCGGCCCTGCGGGCAGGTGGGCCATACCTGCTAGAAGGGGTCATGGTCAGGCATCATCCCTGGCAGGACAAGCTCCGTACTATGGTAAGCGACCGTAGCTTCGGCAGGCTACGCTCGGTAGAGACCAGTCTGTGCATCCCGGCCAAAAACGGGCATAAAGACAACTACCGCAGCCGTCCGGAGCAGGGAGGGGGCTGTTTCAGAGATCTGGGTGTGTACTGGCTGCAGTTTTTGCAGACGCTGGTTGGATTGGAGGGGGCCAGCTTTCAAGGACAATCCTCCTTCGACGGGCCGGGCGGCTGTGACTGGAGCTTTCAGGCGCAGGCGGAGTACCCGGACGGCTTGAGGGCGACGGCCCTATGCTCATTCGAGCGACCTTACCGCTGCTCCCACACCCTGACCTTCGACGATGCGGTCGTTTCGCTGAATGACTGCTTCCGTGCGAATCTTGGGTTTTATAAAATGACGCTGCGTATTCGCCGGTCCGGTGAGCTGTCCGCCAAAGCCGAATTCGGGCCCATGAATTATTATGTGAATCAGCTCGATTACTTTTGCCGGATGGTCCATGGGACAGCTGTTCCTGTTCCTTTCGGGGAATCGGCAGAACGGATCAGGCTGCTGGATTCCATTTACCAATCGGCCCGCCAGAGCAGGGTGAAGTGAAGGAGAGGATTTCGTGAATCTAGCCGATGATCAACTGTTGTCCGTAACACGGAGCCACAGGACCCCGTTTTTTCTATATGACGGAGATGCCTTGTACTCCCATGTACGGAGTATACTCGCCCGTCTGCATCCTTCAGTCAAACTGCATTATGCGCTGAAGGCAAACGGAAATGTCAGCATCGCTGCTCTGCTCTGCTCCCTTGGCTGCGGGGCGGAGATTGCATCGTCAGGAGAGCTATATACAGCTCTTACAGCAGGCTATGAGCCGAAGGATATCATTTTTGCCGGACCGGGGAAAACGGAATCCGAGCTGAATGAAGCTGCTGAGACAGGAATCGGATGCGTCAATGTTGAATCGGTCCGCGAGCTGCGGCTGCTGGAAAAAGTGGCGGCACGAAGCGGTGTCCATGTGCGGGCAGCCGTCCGCATTAATCCTGACGCGGATGTATCCGGGGCGACGATAAAAATGGGTGGGGCAGCCCGCCCGTTTGGTGTGGATGAATCCCAACTGGACGTTTTCTTTGCAGCTTTGCAGGAATGTAGTCATATTCAATTTCAGGGCATCCAGATCTACACAGGCACTCAGATGCTGAAAGCGGAGGAGATTATTGGATCGTTTGCGAATACCGTCAGACTTGCCGGGGAGATTGGTGGGAAATACGGTTTGCCTATTCATAGCATTAATCTGGGCGGCGGCTTTGGCATTCCTTATTTTCCTCATGAACAATCGCTTGATATGGATCAAGTGCTCCAGTATCTCAACGGATTGGCGGCAGAGGCGGTGCAGCGTATGCCAGGCGTCCGTCTGATTATTGAGAGTGGCAGGTACCTGGTCGCCTGTTCCGGAATGTATGTGACAAAGGTACTGTATACCAAAACATCCAAAGGAGAAAAGTTTGCCGTCACGGATGGAGGCATGAACCATTACGCTTCCGCAGCTTTCCGGGGACGCAGGCTGCGCGATAATTTTCCGGTAAAGGTCTTCAGCGCAGACAAGCAGCAGCCGGACGTGGATAAAGCCGGAGAGGCCAGGCAGGAGGAGGAGGAAATCACCGTCGTTGGCCCCCTCTGTACTCCCGAGGATTGTCTTGTTCGGAAAGCGAAGCTGCCACTCATCAGGGAGGACGACTACATTGTGATGCCTAATGCGGGCGCGTACGGACTCAGCTATAGCCCTGTTGATTTTCTGGGTCATCCATCTCCAACAGAGCTACTTGCAGCCGGTGGGCAGGTATATGTGATCCGAGAACCTGGTAATGCGAAGGATGCTATGCGTCATCAGCGTCTGATCGTGCCGAATACGCTCCAGCAGATCTAGCAAGAATACACATTCTGTATTTAAAGCAATAATTCGTACGGTTCTTCCCTTACATTAAAAGATGAGATTCCTGTTGCTATTAGAGGAGAAGGTGATGAGGCTGCCCAAATGGCAGCCTCATCACCTTGAAGCTTACATGGACGGAGCTGGGTCATAAAATATGGGGCTACCTTAAAGCTCCACATCTGCCGATATATAACTAGTGAACCTAGTGCCTTCATTAGATTGAATACGAGTGTAGAGCCAAGGCATTAGGAATATATCAAGTAGTTAGGAAGTGTTGTATGTTAAGGAAGCTTTGGAGTCTACTATTCTCTATTTCTCTAGCTGTAACGATGCCGGGAGTCGCAAAGGCTGCTGAGAAGCCCGTGCAGTTGTATGTTAATCACGACAAACTGGTCGGAGTGCACACAGTCATGAAGAAGGGGCTGCTGTATGTACAAGCACAGGAATTCTTCTCTAAGCTCGGCTATAAGGTGTCCTATGATCCAGAGCTTCAGGAACTCATAACGGAAGTTAATGGACATGAGCTCAGCTTCTGGGCTACCGATGATACGATTGAATTTAATGGTCGGATTTATTATATGGATACGCCCGTTTTTGTAATGGATGACCAACCATTCATTTATGTTCGGCTGCTCGGATACATCATGGAGCATTCTGTGGAATATGACCCCGTCAAGCAGACTGTTAGTATGAATCCTTATGGTGATGGCCAGATGGAAGCTATTCGAGAGCTTGTCTGGAAATATGACAAGACTTTTAGTGTAGATCTACTGACTTTCGATAATCTTGAGCGGGGATACTATTCATCGGATTACGATTATCAATCGTATGAGTTGTATAGAGAAGTGCCTCTTCGGGAGTACACTGCAACTGTAGATCACATTGAATTCACATCTGCTACGGAAGCAGCCTTGCACGTAACCTATGTTGAGAACACAGATGTGCTGAATCGACTACATAAATACAATTTGGAGATTCGATGGGAAGATGGAATGTGGAAGGTGGCTAGATCTGAGGTAACTTTGTTTCAATGGACACTTCCCAGCGATATTGATGCCAAGGCAGCGGCTATTAAGCAGAATTCCGACAAGAAGCAGGCGGAGGTTTTGTCTGATCTAGCTAGTTATTTTAAGGCTTATAACGCAGAGGATTTAGAATTGACACGTCAATATACTTCCCCAGCCGAGATTCAGACTTGGGGTGAGGGTGTTTTCTCATGGGAGCACACCTTTAAATACGGCTTTAATAATACCGATACTACGTATCAGCTTTCAGACGAGCGAGTAGTTTTTCTCGGTGAAAGGGAAGCAGTAGTCCAAGCGACTATGGAATGGAGTCAGGTTAGAGAGGGTGAAGACAAGGAACAGTCGATATTTCCAGCTTTGATTTTTATGGATTATGCTAACGGTCGTTGGAGTTATAGTTATTATGTGCATCTGAATGATGATGATGTTACTAATTAAGGTGGTGCGAGTTCATAAAAGCATGTGGCCACCGACAGCGTCAGTGCGATTTCGGAATGTACAAGTAACATTCATAAGCCGAGTTCCCCATAACAGGAATTCGGCTTTTTTTCGCTATGTATTTGCTATGCAGACTACCTTCGTTCCTTACATATGTTTTGCCTGGAAAATCTCGATATGTATGCATAACATGCAAGCTCTTCTCCTATTTTCATGATAGAATGAGCTAAATTTAATATAGACAGATAACAAGAGCTAGGGATTGGAGTGGGGAACAGTGATAGGTATTACACATTTTGGACTGTTTGTGATTACGGCTTTGCTTGTGAATTTCACCCATGGAGCTGATACGATGTATATCGTAAGTCGAAGCGTGTCTCAGGGGAAAAAGGCGGGCTTTTACTCTGTGCTGGGCATTTCTTCGGGCATCCTCGTACATACCTTTTTGGCTGCTGTCGGGTTATCGCTGCTACTGACCACGTCGGTTATGCTATTCACAGCAGTGAAGCTGATCGGGGCTGGGTATCTGGTATATCTGGGCATTCGTATGCTGATGCAGCGCTCGTCCAGCTTTGAGCTGGCGCACAAAAAGGAAGCCTCCTACAAAAAGATTTATGTTCAGGGACTCATTACGAATGTGACCAATCCGAAGGTCGCGCTCTTCTTCATCTCGTTCATTCCGCAGTTCATTGCTCCGAACCAGATTTATGGTTCCTTGCCATTCATAATTCTGGGGCTTACCTTCGTCCTGACGGGCACGCTGTGGTGCTTACTTGTGGCATTCTTCTCAGCGCTACTTACGAACAAGCTGCGAGAGAATCCGAAGGTAGAGCTGATTCTAAACAAGATTACTGGCCTGATTTTTATCGTCATGGGCATCAAGCTCTTCCAGACCAAAGCCGCCTAGGGAGACACGCTTATCGGAGCCCATTCATCCAATCTGCAAGTTGGGATGGGAAGTGAGCGGAATTCAATATAGAATCGATCATAACTATGCGGACTAAACTCCTTTTTGGAAACATCTTTCTGATTCCGATATAATAATAAGGCATGTCTTTCTAAAAAACTGTGTTAAATTAGGAAATTCACATGTGTTGAAGCTTATAATTAGAGGAGAGTGTAACAGATGTATACGACTATTAATGGATTTTTGAACGATTGGAAGCAGGAAGCTGCGCTTACGCTGCAAGTGCTGGACAAGCTGACAGACACCTCGCTGAGCCAGGCGGTATCGAATGAGCAACTTCGTACGATTGGCGAAATTGCGTGGCATATCGTGCAGAGCGTACCTTTTTTTGTAAATCAGATCGGACTTCAACAGGAGGTTCCAGCTCCTCAGGAAGGCTCCGCATCAGCAATCGCACAAGCGTATCGCCGCGCCAGCGAGGCGGTAGTTGCAGAATTGAGCGCACATTGGGCGGATCAGGATGACAAGCTGCCTCAGCCGATCAAATTGTTCGGCGTCATTGACACGACTGTCGCTGGCGTGTTGAACACGCTTGTTCGCCATCAGATTCACCACCGTGCCCAACTCACAATCCTGATGCGTCAGGCAGGGCTGGTAGCACCGGGTATATACGGGCCGAACGAGGAAGAGACGGCAGCCATGAAGGCGGCGCAAGCCAAATCGTAGTGTTGATAATCAAGATTAAGCCTGCTGCTCTAAGTGAAGCGGCAGGCTTTTTTTAACGAGTGATCATTCGCTTGGTGAAGTAGTCCCTACCGTCATGAAAATTGAACGACGTTAATGATTAAGCTGCCAAGTTATTAAGGCGTTTAATTGAAGGTACACCGCTAAAAGGACAGATGACAGTTCATCTGTCCTTTGCTGTTCGTTCATCAGTACATCTGATTTGCTCCGTTGTTCTATGGGAATTATTATAGTACTGTTAGTGACACGACTAAGAGCATATGTTAAAAATTCAGAATTGCTAGGACCCGGAGCAGTAACTAATCCAGCATATTTATATTCAAAAATACATTCAACGAAATTCCAGCAAAAGGGGGAGTGTACATGATCAAGGTGCTTGTCGTGGATGATGAAGCTAGTATCTCCAGTGCTATTGCTTATGCGCTAGGTCGGGAAGGCTTCACGGTCGAGACGGCTGCAGACGGGGAGGAGGCACTAAGGCAGGTTGCGGCCTTCCAGCCGGAGGTCATGGTACTGGATGTGATGATGCCCAAGCTGAACGGATATGAGGTATGCAAAAGGCTGGATGACAGCACTAGACCAGCCGTCATGCTGCTGACGGTCAAGAATGACATTGTTGACAAGGTGCTGGGACTTGAGCTGGGAGCGGATGATTATATGACCAAGCCGTTCGATATTCGTGAGCTGATCGCCAGAGTCAAAGCCTTGGCCAGACGCAGCCACCGTCAAGAGCCTCCTGCATCAGAGGCGACTGTTGAGGGACGGATTGAGCTGGGTGCGCTGTGGATTGATGTGCCGAGCCGCACAGTAAAGGTAGCCGGACAGGAGCTGGAGCTGACGCCGAAGGAGTTCGATCTGCTGACTCTGCTCGCGGGGCACCCCGAGCGGGTGTACACTCGGGAGGCATTACTGGAGCAGGTATGGGAGATGGACTTCGCCGGAGGTACACGTACCGTAGACATCCATGTGCAGCGTCTGCGTAAAAAGCTAGGGGAGCAGCAAGAACTCATTCAGACAGTTTATGGCATCGGCTATAAAAGCAAGAGGCTGCCTACATGAGCCGCTCCGGCCATCCATCCGCATCCTCATCACGTTTGCAGCGTAGGAGATGGCTTCATATTGGCCTGAAAGGCAAGATTGCTCTGCTGCTGGCCCTGCTGCTAGCCTTCGTCATTCTACTACTCAGCATTCTGGTGCTAGCGGGCATCCGTGATGATCAACGGACCCGCATGGAGCAAAGTCTGGCCCACCAAGCGGATGCGGCCAACCTGCGCGTGCGTGAGGCCTATCTGACTGGCAGGCGCGTAACACCGAAGGCTTTCATGGAGCAAAGTGGTCAGCGTCTGGCTGTAGATCTGGGCGGGCAAAGTGGTATGGCGGTGACGTTATACGATCCGGACGGTAGCTTCGCAGGCACGTCCTTGCCGATTCAGCCGCTAACGGATGTGAAGGCCGCACTCACGCATACAGCTCAAGGACAGTCAGCGTATATAACACAGGGTGAGCAGCTGCTATATCTGGCACCGTTATACAATGTGGATGAGCTGCTCGGCACGGTACAGTTCCATTATTCGCTTAAGGAGCAGAATGATTTTTACAGCCAGATTAGGCGACTCTTCATGGCGATCGGTGCGGCAGTTCTGGTGGCAGGCTTTCTGATCGGGTATGGGTATGTCTGGCGGCAAGTGCATGTACTTGGCAAGCTGAACCAGGCTGCGCGAGATATTGGACAGGGCCGCTACCTGAGCGAGCCCCCAGCCCTGCGGAAGGACGAGCTAGGCGAGCTGGCGCAAGGCATCTATGATATGAGTGGCCGGATCTCCTCCTATGTCAGCGAGTTGAATGAGGAGAAGCAGAAGCTGCTTGCTGCCATTATTCGCCTGCAGGAGCTTGAACAGCAGCAGAAGCAATTTATCGGGAATATCAGCCATGAATTGAAGACGCCATTGACGTCGATTCTTGCTTATTCGGATCTGCTGGACATGTATAGCGATGATCCGGCTCTGCTGGAGCACGCGCGTACACAGATTGGCAAGGAGGCAGAACGGCTTTATGCGCTAGTCGAGAAGGCATTGCAGTTATCTGCAATGGATGTATACGAATTCGAGACGAATGCTTCCCGAGTGGAGATTCGGCCTTTGCTGGAGGAGGCATTGAATCGGTTGCATATGAAGGCAGAGCAGCGTGAAATCTTGCTGACTTCGGCGTTAAATGAGGATACGGCCTGGGTGGATCGTGATAATGTTATGCATATGGTGGTCAATCTGCTGGACAACGGAATCAAATATAATCGGCCTAGCGGGACGGTCAAGCTGTCCAACCGTTCAGTGATCTCTGACTCCGGCGAGCGAAGCGTGATCATCGAGGTCGAGGATACAGGAATCGGGATACCACAGGAGCTACAGGAGCGGATTTTTGAGCCATTTTATACCGTGAGCGATGATCGTTCCCGCGATACAGGGGGGACAGGACTGGGTCTTCCTTTGGTGCGAAGTCTGGCGGCGAAGCAGCACGGATCAGTGAGGCTGGTTGCCTCCGGGCCTGACGGCTCACATTTCATGATTACTTTACCCGGTGATCCTCCGTCTGATCCAGAGGCCTATTAATGTATCCCATTGCTGCGTCTTGTCGATGTATCCTGTTGCTGTATCGCCGCTTCTGTTACAAGTTCGATACAAGCTGGATATGCTTTGGAGACATCGCTCCATTATTATCGAAGCAAGCAGCAAGCTTAACAGAGGTCGACAGGTTCACCGATTGCAGCGGCTTCATATAGTTGATCTACTAGGGGGAAATGTTAACATACTGTGGAAGTTACCGGTCTATGGGAAGGCAGCATTGAAGGTAGCTTCATGCGAGAAGAATGCATTGGATTGGACACAATAAGCGTATTAGGTCAGGAGTACCTTTGGACATGATGAGGGATGCAAGTGAAGCGATGATAACTACGACCTAAGGAAGCATGAAATAGGAATGTGGAGGATGGAGAAAGGGGGAATCCATATGAAATCCATACTTGTCATGCTCAAGCTGGGGGCGGCCCTAACGTTAACGACAGGGCTGATGGGATGTGCAGCTGCCCAGTCTCCATGGGGACAAGCAGATCAGGATGCCCCCGAGGGACAAGGGCAATTGACGGTTGTAGAGGGCTCTGGTCCGAAGCCGGAGCAGGGGATTGTGGTAAAAGCCATTCATCGGCTGGAGGGTGCCAATATTGAGCAGTGGTTATCCGATGATGAGCTGCAGATTAGCCTGACCAAGCTGCTTAAGCCAGGTACAGCGACCGAAGAGCCAAAATATGAATATAGCTCCCAGAAGGTCAATCTGGACAGCAATGAACAGACTGCGATTACAGACCAGGTCGATTCGAATATGGTTCGCAAGGAGCAGGTCTCTCCAGATGGTCAATATAGCTTCATCCAGCAATGGCAAGATAAATATACTGCACGTAATTTTATTGAGAACCGAGGCACGGGCCAAGTTACCGAACTCCATGAAAAGAACTATTTGGAGCAGGGTAGTTGGTTGAACGACGATACCTATGTGCTTGCAGCAGGCTCTATGCAGGGGCCCGGCCCAATTCTCTCCATTCATGTGGATGGTACGATTACGCCATTGCCATTTCAGGACCCGGAGCTGGATAGCTTTACGACCTTTGGGGCAGGGCAGGACCGGATTTATTATACCGATAACAAGAGAGTCCTGAAGCAGATACAACCCGGTACTGCACAACCTACTGAGCTGTTGAAGAATGTAGTGAATTTTGAATTGTCCCCGGATGGCAGGCATCTTGCTGTAGAGACGACTCCTGTACCGGGGCAAGTAGGTAGTGAGCTGCGCATGTTCGACGGCAATGGTAGTGCGGAGAGTATATTGATCGCCAAGGGGGATCTGATTCCTTACATCGCGTGGTCTCCAGACTCTACCAAGCTGGCTGCAGCTCTGTATACCGAGGATTCAAGGGGGATGAACGGGGTGTATATTCTGGATTCGGACTCTGGCAAGGTCTCGCCAATCGGGCTGAATTATTTTCCACAGTTCCCGCTGAGCTGGAACCCGTCTGGTACGCGTCTTGGCGTGACCATTGATGGTCAGGATGGGCTACCAATGACGCAGATTATTGATTTCAAATGAACATTAGAAGCTGTTACGGCTGTAATGGAGTGCAGATGCATTCTTTTATGCCGAGCAGCTTCTTTTTTTAGATAATAGAATTTATGAATTTTCAGCGGAGCTGAGCAATTCGATTATCGCAAGAAAAACTTCAGCTAAAGGCGGTCTGTCTTCTGTGAAAGTACGACGATAGAAGTTTATCTTACCTTTTATATATTAATTCATTCATATCGTGAACAGGCGGGTACTAGATCATACCAGAGCAAGTCCAACCAAGAGCAAGTTCATGCAAGAGCGTATAAGTGTTACAAGTTCGATACAAGCTGGATATGCTTTCGAGATATGGGGGTTCTATACTGAGTTCATCAGGAAGGAACAACAAGCTACATCGTTACAATCACATTACTTCCGCCATTTGGCGGTATAGACAAAGGAGCTAATTAATATGAAGAGGAACAATGTAAAGAAATCCATCACAGCTATGATGGTTGTGGGCATGACTTTGACGGGGGCAGCAGGTGTCTACGCTGGAACCAACCTCCAGACTATTCAGGCGTACTTGAATAACAAGATCAGCTTCAACGTGAAAGGCTCTGTATTCGAACCAAAAGACGCTAACGGAAAACCATTAGCACCCATCCTGTACAATGACACCACATATCTGCCTGTTCGTGCATTATCGGAGGCATTGCAAGCGCCAGTATCCTACGACAGCAAGACAGGAGTTATTACGATTGGCGCACCGACGAACAATGTCCCCGGGAATGGCAATGGTCAGACAGACACATGGGTGAAGCCAAGCTATACAGCCGCCCAACTGGAAGCCATTCAAAAGGCTTTCGCAGACTTTGACGGATTCGAGACGGCCTATGCACCACAGTTGATCAAGAAAGGTGATGCGCTGCAAAAAATAGTCGCAACGGATGATGGAGTGAACTTCATCTTCGCACAAATGACGGTTAACGTATCTCCACGGGATTATTCCGCAGGCTACACAGGTACTGAAGTGACATTGTCGAACGGACATACAGGAAAATGGTACACCCCAAGCGATACAGCTATGCTGACCGTGAAGCAGGATGACCGTTATGTAACGCTTAGCTCCCCGAACGGCAAGCTGAGTAAAGCGGAGCTGGAGAAGGTAGCTGCGAATGTAACGAAGCTGAGTAGCTCTCAAGCAGGTGCAGAACAGATGAGTGAAGTAAAATATACCGAGGCTCAGCGTAAGGCCATTAAGGCGGAGTTTGCAAAATTTGACGGCTTCAAGACAGCATACGCACCTATGCAGATGGCAAAAGGCGACACGTTCCAAAAGGCAGCCGCCGGGGGAGACGGCGTGACCTTCCGCTTCCAGCACATGAACGTAAGTATTTCACCACGAGACTACTCCTACGAATACGACAGCAAGAATGTGACGCTTTCCAATGGTGTAAAGGCTAAATGGTATACGCCAAGCGATACAGCCATGCTTACCTTCGAGTTGGATGATCGTTACGTTACGCTTAGCTCTCCGGATCATAAGCTTAATCAGGCACAGCTGGAGCAGATCGCCGTAGGCGTGGCCAGATTGAAATAAGATGGATGTTCGTTGGCGTTTGCATCCAGACAACTTCATCCAGATAAAAAAAATGTGGGGATAGAACTTATCGGACATCCAGAAGATGAAAATGGGTTCGCTCTTGCTGTACAGCTAATAGCCCAACGTGTATTTAATGCAGGATAGATAATACTAGTCAGACAACCGCCAGCATGAAAAGCTGGCGGTTATTTAAAATGAAGATCATAAAATTAAAACTGTTCTTTCTTGTGTAATAGATGTTAAATATTACGATGGGACAATTTTGGAGAACGAATATTATAATTACTGGCTTGACGAGTACAAAGAAAAACCTTTGAAGTCAAACATGGCACCTCAATAGTGAAACCCAACTGAAATGATAAATTCCATGTAATGAAGCTTGTGGGCGACGCCGTAGACCAGGTGCGGATTCAGGAGCAAAAACAAGCGCCGGGCAAGAGGTTACCGAAACGTCGAGAACCTGACAGACCGGATGCTTCTCAGGCACGGCAACAGGCTCCAAGCCCATGCCCGACAATATTCGGGCAACCTCCACCGCTTTTTTTGCGCTCACCTGCGGCCATCCCCTCCGCCCTGGTTCTTTCCATGCGTGATCTTTCATCGCGAAGGTATTTCATTCGCGCCTCGTATTCCAAACGTGTAGGCCGGCAAACTATATGGACGCTTCGAGCGAAGAAAACAATGAAGTGCTGGTCGCGATTCACGATGCTTCCGTGCCGATTGGACGGACGTGTTCGACGGGATGTGGAACGATACGGAGAATTTTACGGAGTGGGAAGAGGGGGCTCGAACAATATGTAAAATGCGGCGGCCTGGCCATAGTTCGGTCTGATCGCTTTCTTTCTACCTGTTTTGTCTTCCTATCTCAGAGAAGTCTTCCAAGCTTCAACAGTGATCACTTCTGCCTGCATAGGAAATACTTTTTGAATAAGCAGTTGCTTAACTTCAGGATCGGGATCTATACAGGCATCGGATAATACACTAATCATAAAGTCTTTGTCCGATGCTTCGCGCAGCGTCGAGAGAACAACGCCACTTGTAGCAATTCCCGCAAGAATAAGAGTATTAATCCCTTTTGAACGAAGAATAATCTCCAGATCGTTTCCAGAAAACGCGCTGGTTCGCAGCTTGTTCACGATCAATTCGTCATCTGTAGGTGCTACGGATTTGTGAATTTCCAAAGCGGTTTCCGAATTCGTTGCGTTCACCCAATTCGCAAAACTACTGAACATTTTGTTACGGGAATGAATCTCGGGATATCCCGGCCGAAAAGCTGCCCGCACATGAATAACAGGAATTTGATGACGGCGTGCTACTGCAAGGGCATTCTGAAAAGGTTGCAGCGCACTTTCGTCTTTTACGCAAGATGCCACCGTTATATTCTGTACGTCCATTATTAATAGAGCGCTATTATTCATGATTATCCTCCTTTTCGTCACAAACGGAGGATCATCTCCGTTTGCTTATATTATACGGAGGGGTTTCTCCGTTTGTCAATATGAATTCTATACTGTACTATTTCATCTAGGCACAAGAAGAAATGAAACAGAGAACGAGGTGTGACTCAACATGTCGAAAAAAAATGCAACCTTGAATACTGGCAGTACGCTTGACCCCATTGCGAACCGGCTTTTCGAAAAAAGTATGCGTGCTGACGCTAAACAAAATCGGAATAAGCTGCTCAAAGCGGCTCATCATGTATTTATGAACGAGGGTATTTCGGCATCAATGGAAAAGATCGCCCGCCATGCTGGCGTAGGCGTAGGTACCATTTATCGGCATTTTCCTACAAAAGAAGAATTGATCGAATCGGTGATGGTGTATCACAAAAAGCGCCTAATCGAAGAAGCATTTCAAAAAATTAAAGATCGCGATCCAGGCGAAGCGTTTTTCACTTATTTTGCCAACGTCATAAAAGAAGGAATCGCCAACAAAGCTATTATCGACGCTATAGTCATCAGTAGCCCGAGTCAGAATCAGCCTTTGGAGATTGTCGAAGAATTTTGGCAGGGAGTCGAACTGCTTTTTACCCGTGCTCAACAAAACGGTGCCGTTCGATCCGATGCGAGTATTGAAGACATTCGAATTCTGTTTACTGGTATCTTGCAGGTTAGCGGAGATACCGGAGTATATCCAGAACAGGTTATAAAAATCCTCCGCGATGGTCTTCGCAGCACGCCGCAATAACAGCTGAGCTACGTTGCCGATGTATCCCGGCTATTTGTGGTTTTGCCGACTTGATGCGTCATGTGTCGGTGAGTATCTGATGGAACTTCGTGCGCTCGGCATCCTGCCCTTGGTCTCGCTACGCAACCTGACACTGTAAGAAGAACCGGTCTAACCCCGTCAAACCAAGGATCCGGTCAAACAAGCCAAGCGGACAGCGAAGGTGAAGCAGATCCAAGTGAACAATGAAGCCAAACGCTTCCAACTTCACGGCGGATACCGCCAGATTCAAAACATGCGATCCCGTTGCGAACATGCCTTTGCGGAGGCCAAGGGCATCCATGGCCTGGATCGCGCTCGAAACCGGGGGCTGGATCGCCTGCAAGAGCAGGCCACCTGGACGGCTATCGTTCAAAATCTCAAACGGCTCTGCCGGTTTAAGGCGCAACGCCCTCTGACCGGTAGTTCCGTATACGCAGTGTCGAGGGAAGGGCACAAGAACGTTCCTGTACACGCTTCTTTTCTGCGATTTCTCGCCTTATTGGGGGAGGTGTTCCACGGGTTCAATATACGGAAAGACACATTTTCACCGGACTTTTAGAAAAAAGCAACTACTCAATTAACGCTAGGGATAACAGCAGAAAACTCCTTGAATATCAAGGAGTTTTCTGTATAGGACGGATGGGGTTCGAACCCATACCCCTACCCTGTTCAAAATAGTACTCTCCCGATGTACTACCGTCCTGCAACGGGATTTAATACCACAGAAGAGGACAGAAAGGCAATAAAAATTTGGGGATGAGATATGAATGAATGATCAATATTAGTTTAATATTAATTATTTTCCAATAGTTTTACCTCTTCACCTTGCTGTTGCTGTATTTTAATATTATGTCTGCCCCAAGAACACATGACATCAATAATTTTATTAGCTGTGATTCCATATTCCGTTATATAATATTCAACTTTTGGAGGCATTTGATTATACACATGCCGACCTACAATACCATCTTTTTCGAGTTCACGAAGTTGTTGTATGAGAACCTCGGTCGGCTTAACTTGCGATCGGTCCAGTCCATCGCGCCCAGATAGACTGGCTTGCCCTCTCGTTCTTCACAACACATGCTATCTTGTTTCGCAATCATCAGCCACTCCTCCGGCGATTCCTTGCGCAAATTGCGCTTCACAATGAAGTCGACACCGTGCTCCAAACAGAGGTTCAGATTCGTCAAAGCGTCATTGCCGGCATCCATGCGCACCAGCAGCGGCTGGTCCGTCGCACGTCTGGCCAACTCCAGGCTGTGCAACAAAAAGGTGTCCGCCTCTTTTTGTACATGGGTGCTGCCTTCGCGCAAGTTGACGTTGATGCCATATCCCTCCTGCCCCAGATAGGCAAAGGAGGGGGCGTAACCGTCGACTTTCTTATAGGTCAAGGAAACTCTAGTGATTGATCCAGTTGGAAACGTACAGGATTCATGGTGCACCTCCGGGGTGAAGTCGAGAAAACCAAGGAAATCGTTTTTTTCCTCTATCTTACTCCACCTCATGGCTATTTTCTAATAGAATCATATCAGTAGTTTCACGGATTCAGGAAAATGAAAGTAGCCCATACACTCACTTTAATGTAAAATATAGATAGAAATATAAGTCAATTTAATGAGGTGGGAATGATGATGAAAAAACATCGTACCATGTATATAGCTTTAGGTACTTTGTTTCTTTCTATTATCTTGATTTATGGAAACTCAGTTACGACTAATCAACAGCCTGTTGGATCAATAGAAATAAATAATGGTTCCTCTGTAGCTTTAAATGATGGCTACATTCCAATTGAAAACAATCTTGATCAGGAAAATCCGCTGATAGTTCCTATCACCGATGAAGAAAAAGCTCCCGTTCAACTGCTCCCGAATTATAAGCAAGAAGATACTCCACGGATTAAACTTTTACCATCCGAATAGTTGTCAGAACAGCCTTTTGCACAGGCTGTTTTTTTGTCAGGAAGCGTGAGTTCTTATTTCCCAAAGTAGCTTCTCATACGATCCCACTTTATATAATTCTATACGCAAAGGCAATTTCCATGTGGAAATCGTTCTTGTAAAGTGGCATGGAAGCAACTAAATTTCGAAATATACAACTGTTTGAAAGAGGAAAGTTATGAACATCCAAGCTCACAAATTATTCTATTCCATCAGCTTTTTGCAATTTTTTATGAGTGAAATTACAGGGACGACATTAATTCTATTTCTTCTTTTCAAGGGTTTGTCTTTGGAGATGGCTAATTACTTACTTGTGATTTTATTTCTAAGTGTGTTCTTGTTAGAGGTTCCTACAGGTGCGATATCGGATAAATACGGACGTAAGATATCTATGCTGTTGGGGCTAGTGTGTTTTATGATCTACAGTGTATTGTTCGTAATGTCCGAGGATATGTGGCTACTGATGTTCGCGCAGGTTTTTGGAGGATTGGCTATTTGTTTACAGTCTGGCTCGTTGGAATCCTGGGTGGTTGAGCACAGTGATCGTCCGATAGAAACACTATTCACGAATGCTAATAGCATCCGATATATCTCGGGTATCCTTTGCGGATTACTCGGTGCTGCATTAGCCAGTTACAGTTATGCACTTCCGTGGTTTATCAGCATGGTTTCAATCGTAGTAACTTTTATTCTGGTTGCGGGTTTTATGGTAGAGCATCATGTGGAGAAACGTCGGCAAAGCAGCCTTAAGCTTACGGATATCGTTAAAGAAAGCATCCACATAGGGATGAGTAATAAGGCTATTTGGATCGTCTTCCTCATTGGTGTGTTCATTAGCTTCTCTAATTCAGCAGGGAATACCTTTCAACAACCACGATTGGTTGGTCTGTCTGGAGAAGGGGTCTGGATTATGGGGATGATTAAAGCAGGCTATTCATTGTGTATGACGTCAGGCAGTCTTTGGGTCCAGCGCCTGTATCGGAAGTATCAGGATGTTACCATTCTTATTTTTTCGTGTCTGATGTTGGGCATATGGTTATTTGCAGCGGGAGTGTTTAATACATTTTACCCGGTATTAGTGACCTTTCTGATTTACGAAGTAGGGCGGGGAATGTACCCGGCAGCTAAGCAAATCTTCTTGAATAAAAGAATCAGTAATGAGTACCGTTCTACGCTTCTATCTCTGGATTCGGCTATTTCCCAGTTGGGAATGTGTATTGGACTTGTTGTTACAGGAATCATCAGTCGCAATTTCTTAGACCTGTCATCCGATCAAGCACCTATTCGTTTGTCGTGGATTATTTGTGGCTTAATAGCGATTGTACCGGTTTTTTTCTTGTTGTATCATTCCAGATCAGCAAGAGAGAGCCATTCAGCGGAGTCTGCCACTAAGATACCCGGCAAAGAAACGTTCTAAGAAAGCTTATTATACACAATGAGGCTCTATCATATTAAAAATAGGCTGTAGTACAACAACAAAAGTAGCCCGTTATCGAGGAAATCCTCTTTAACGGGCTACTTACTGTTTATATTGCTATTCAGATGCCAGCTAGCTACGTCTATGGTGACTTCGTTTGACTTGTCTCACTTCATCTGACTTCATTTTTTGCCGATGCAATGTCTCGATTTCGATTACTCTACAGCGCGCAGACGGAAGGTCAGACTGGCGAAGTCGCCTTGGAGATCGGAAGTGACCAGACCAATTCGCATCAGCTGATCACCGCCAAAGCTCTGTCCACCAAAGGCTTCAGTAAATGTAGCAGTCTCGCTGCCAGCATTAGTAGCGGAATCAGCAGGAATATGCGCTACACCGGATTCAAGACGATATTTCTTGTTCGGGTCCAGTCCCTTGAGCGTCAGGCGACGGATCGGCCCATTGGCCTCGGCCAGTACACGGAAGAAGGCTACGAATGCCTCGGACTGGTCCTCATTCACGAACATCCACGCTGTACTGCCACGTCCCTCGAACGGGCTGAGAAGACGGTGCATGTCGCCTTGCTGTACGAGAGAACGAATCTCCTTGTACTGGGCAACCTGTCTTGCAGCCAGCGCCTGGTCCTCAGCAGACAGTGCGGTCAGATCAAGCTCATAGCCGAAGTTACCGCTCATGGCGACGTCGCCGCGCATCGTAAGGGAGGTGATACGGTGCACCTGATGATTCGGCACATTCGATACGTGCGCACCCATCGTACTGGCTGGATATACGATGCTCGTGCCGTACTGGATTGCGAGACGCTCAATCGCATCGGTGTCATCGCTGGTCCAGGTCTGCGGCATATAATACAGCATGCCTGGGTCAAAGCGTCCACCACCACCAGAGCAGCTTTCGAACAGAATATGCGGGAAGCTGGTAGTCAGGCGCTCCAGAAGATCATACAGTCCAAGCATATAACGGTGTGCCGTCTCCTGCTGATGCTCACGGGAGGCAGACGCCGAGGTGACCTCTGTCATGTTGCGGTTCATATCCCACTTCACATAGGTGATTGGGGCCGATGAGAAGACAGCGCTTAGCGTATTGTACAGATAGTCGATAACGTCCTTCCGCGACAGATCGAGCACGAGCTGGGAGCGACCTTCCGTACGACGACGGCCTTCAGCGTGCAGGCACCAGTCCGGATGCTGGCGGTACAGCTCACTTTCTGGAGAGACCATCTCAGGCTCTACCCATAGGCCGAACTGCATGCCCTTATCGTTGACACGCTTGGCAAGATCAGCAAGACCTCCCGGCAGCTTGCGCCGATCCTCGAACCAGTCTCCGAGGGAGCTGTCATCATTGTCGCGTTTGCCGAACCATCCGTCGTCCAGAACGAAGAGCTCAATGCCAAGCGGGCTTGCTGCCTCAGCAATCGCTTCGATCTTGTTAGCATCAAAATTGAAGTAGGTCGCTTCCCAGTTGTTGATCAGAATCGGACGTACTTCGTCTCTATGGTTACCGCGGCACAGGCGAGTTCGATATAGGCGGTGATAGGTGCGGGACATGCCGCCCAGTCCTTGGTCAGAATAGACCATTACAACCTCAGGCGTCTGGAAGGACTCTCCAGAAGTAAGCTGCCATGAGAAATCAAATGGATTGATACCAATGCTCACCCGTGTCTGACCAAATTGCTCGACTTCGGCTTGGGCGACAAAGTTACCGCTGTACACGAGGCTGAACCCGTATACGTCACCGACATCTTCGGTGGCGTCTGGACGGAGCAGGGCCAGGAAGGGGTTCATCTGATGGCTGCTGGAGCCGCGACGGCTCTCCAGACGCAGCGCACCAGGACCGAGCTCTCTCCGCTGAATATGACGCTCACGTACCCACGCACCTGGCAGATAGAGAGCCTCGTACTGGGAATCGCTGAAATCAATGGATGCGCTCATAGCCTCATCCAGTTGAATCGACCCTTTGCCCTCGTACTCGAAGAAAGTCGAGCGTGTAATCGCACTATGATTGGCAAAAACGGTGTATAGCAAGGTTGCCTTGAGGCCAGAATAATCATCCTTAAGCTCCAAATAGAGCGTTGTAGCTTCCTCATTCGCTTCCGTATAGACCGCAGGAAGTCCATTCAGCTTGGGCTTGCCCGCTTCTATCCGGTAGCCGCTGTATTTCAGCTCGGTAATTCTGCTGCCATCTGCAAGCTTCACTTGATAAGCAGGCTGGCGGAAGTCACTGGTGCCATATTGCGGATACTCCTGAGGAAGCGTGTCGAGCGAAATGTTGCGATTCGCAGGCACCGGATTCGGCGAGAAGGAGCAGCGCTCACGTAGCTCCACAATGTGGGCCAGACTGGTGTCATGATTCAACTGTGCACCCCAATACAGATGGGCAGGGTAGCCTTCAATGATCTGGAACAGATAGCTGCTGTCCTTAGATTGCAAATGGAATAAGCCTAGTGTCTCGTCTACATAAATATTCATCAGATTCACTCCCGAATTTTATAGTCTGGTTGTGACGCCATCATTACATTCGTAGCGTTACATTCGTACCGAACATTCGTATCATTACAGTTGTTGAAGTTGAAAACGACATCCGTTTAATGAAGCTACACTTCATTCATTTAGAATTTGCGTCTGACCCTAAACCAGTGCTAGTGCCTGAGCTTTCCCGAACGATGAGCTTGGTCCCGATGACGCTATGTGCGGGGGCCTCCCGTCCTTCCAGTCGCTCGGAGAGTAGCTGGACAGCAGATCGACCCATTTGCTCGGGATACGCCCGAATGGTGGTGAGTGCAGGCTGCAGGTAAGCAGCCATCTCGATGTCATCGAAGCCGACGACAGCCATGTCCTGTGGCACCTGAAGTCCATGTCCGTGTAGGGCACGCAGTACACCGACGGCCAGTGGATCACTGGCGGCGAAGACCGCGGTAGGCCGCTCGGCTCCTGTCAGCAGGTCATTCATCATGCGGTACCCGTCAGCGCTGCTCCAAGCACCCACACGAACGAAGTCAGGGTTATAGAGTCCTCGCTCCTGCAAAAGTTTCTTGAAGTAGTGAGCCCGTCGTTCTCCGTTACTCTCGCCACCTACGAAGGCGATGCTGCGATGTCCAAGCTCAACCAGATGGCCCAGAGCCTGATCGACAGCCTGGCGAAAGTGTACCCGCACGGTATCATAATCCAATAGCTCCTGGTACTGATCGACCAGGACAATCGCTTCCTTGGTGACAGGCAGTGGGGTAATCTCTTCCGGATCGACACCACCGACGACGATCAGTCCGTCAGCAGGCTGTAATTGAGCAATAGAGTGGCGCCCCCGCAGGGTCTGACCCAGAGTCAGTCCAAGCTCCTCACAGCGGATCTCGATGCCGCGTCGAATGGAAGCATAATAAGGATCGTCACGTTCCTCCTCAATGGAGCACCAGAGCAACAGTGAGACTGTTTTGCCAGCACGCTGCATGTTCCGCTTGAGCTGCCCCAGTCGTTTGGGCTTATATTGAAGCTGTTCCGCAATGGCGAATATATTACTCCGGGTATCCTCGCTCACGGACAGAGACAGATCATTATTAAGCACTCTGGACACGGTTGCGGCGGATACGCCGGCTTGCCGGGCAATGTCCTTGATCGTTGCCAACTGCGCTCACACCTTTTTTAGTTAATAAATTTACTAAAACTACGCTTTAAGCCTATCACACTCTACAAACGATTTCAATAACCGCTTACATCCTCCCAGCTCTCTGTGAATTTTCTATCTACTCTTCGGTGAAGAAGTTGTGTTAACATGATGAATATTCTTCGAATTGCGGGGGCAGATCATGTACAAGTTCATGTCTTGGGCACAAAAATGGTTCGGGCGACTACGCTTCAAGAGTAAGGTAATCGCCTTATTTCTACCCTTAATCATACTATCGTTGGTTATTCTTGGGGTCGGATCGAGCCAGATCTTCAGCCGCTCTCTGATTGAGCGGACGACCAGCAATGTCATGGATGAATCTCAACTGATTCTATCCAGAACCGATTACATATTCAGCAGTGTAGAGACTGCCGCGAATATTATGGTGACGAATATTAACCGCTTGTATGAATCGAATGGCAAGCCTCCAGCATCCACGGTTGAGCAGACGCATTTTGCCAATCTCATGCAGAGCCGTCTGTCCATTGATGTATCGATCTTCAAGGAGGTAGACGGAGCTGTATTCGTCGATAGCAGCGGACATATATATGCCTCCTATGATGAGAAAGGGGATGCCGAGCAGATCCGTAAGCTGGTGCATAGTGGTCAGGAGATGGACAGCTACGGACGCGCAATCTGGATGGGAATGGAACGCAGAGACCTGCTGACTCCGGACCCGAGCTCCCCAATGCTGACGCTCCGCAAGACGGTCATTCACATCGACAATGGAGAAGTGTACGGTACGTTGTTCCTGCTGGTGAAGGAGGAACGGTTATCCGCATATCTGAAATCCAGTGATGCTTCTACGTCGAAAACCTACTATTTTCTCGATCGAGGCCATCAGGTGGTCGTAGCTGAAGATAATGCCCAGCTAATGCAACCCATTAGCTCTGAGCTGGCGTCGTCGATGCAGTCCTGCGCCGATCAATCCTCCGCTGGAGCGTGCTCGTTCCAGGAGGAAGGCAATCTGATTTCGGTAGTCGATTATGATCGGATGAACTGGAAGCTCGTGAATGTCGTGTCCTTGAATCTGCTCATGGCGGATGTGCGAAAGAATGTCGGCTTGACCGCAGCGATTGGCCTGTTCTGCCTGGTGCTCTCCTGGCTGGGCGCGAGCTTCCTGTCCCGAATGGTCGTAAGCCCGCTGGAGCAGGTGACCGGGGCGATGCGAAAGGTAGTGAACGGAGATATTCATACGGTAGTGCCTGTACGTTCCGAGGATGAGATCGGTACGATTGCCGAGGCCTTTAACTATATGGTCAGACGGGTACGGGAGCTGCTTGATACCGTCAGGCAGGAGCAGAATCGCAAGCGTGAATTTGAGCTCGCCTTGATGAGTGCACAGATTAAGCCCCATTTTCTATACAACACGCTGGATACCATCTATGCGCTCAATGAGCTGGATCGTCATGATGAAGCAAGAGATACGACCAAGGCGTTGGCTGATTTTTACCGTATGGCCCTGAATAAGGGACGAGAGCTCATCATTCTGGAGAAGGAGACAGAGCTGACGGATGACTATCTGACGATTCTACAGATTCGCTATCCAGATGTATTTCGTTACGAGATTGATATTCCGTCTGAACTGGCGGGTACCCCAATTCCGAAGCTGTCGCTCCAGCCACTGGTAGAGAATGCGATTTATCATGGGCTGAAGGCCAAAGGAATCAAGGGGTTCATCCGTATATCTGCCTTCACTCAGGATGACAAGGTTATTATTCGGGTGGAGGATAACGGTGTAGGGATGGACTCTGCACAGGTAGAAGCCATCATGTCACGTGATTCCTTCGAGGAGGGTGCACGTTCGATCGGCACGTATAGCGTTCAGCAACGATTGAATTTGTATTTTGGTGAGGAATACGGAATTATGGTGCACAGCGCTCCTGGAGAAGGGACAAGGGTCGAGCTGTCTTTGCCGATGCTGCAAAAGGGGAGTGGGACACAGCATGTATAAAGTGATGATAGTGGATGATGAGCCTTTATTTCGTGATTTTCTGCGTCTGAAAATGGACTGGGAAAGCCATGGCTTTCAGGTCTGCTGTGAGGCGAGAAATGGACAAGAGGCACTTCAGGAGGCAGAGCTGCACAAGCCGCATCTGGCTCTGGTCGATATCAATATGCCCTTCATGGACGGGATTGAACTGGCGCAGCGGCTTAAGGTCCGGTTCGAGCGGATGGCCATTGTATTCATTTCTGGACATAACGAGTTCGAATATTTGCAAAAAGCGGTGCGCACAGGCGTTAAGGATTATTTGCTCAAGCCGTTTAATGCAGAAGAAATGAGCGCAATGCTGACACGGATTGCACCGGATCTACCGAAGCTACCGACAGTAGAGCAGAGCGGCGAAGCTAGGGAGTCGATGGGAGCTAGTGGTGGCACTCGGGCTGTGCTGCCCGATCTTGGCAGCTTGCGCGATGCGGTCGTCCTCGGCCTGATCATGAAGGACAGCGAGTGTCTGGAGGAGGTCCGCAGGGCGGTGCGGCAGCTCCGAATGTATGAGTGGGGAGACGAGTATGCGGATGCGACACTGATGGGAATCGTATCTCTGGCTCTGACCTTTGCCAGCGAACGGGGTATAGGCTATGATCAGCTATGGGATAACGGGGATGTTGTCTCACCCTACGATTACTTGCGAGGGCTTGGAAGCTGGGAGGCCGCCGAGGAATGGTTGGCATCGCTATACCATCGGCTGATTCGACTGATGGAGCAGATCCGTCCAACGAAGGCTGCGAATCTGTTCGCTGCAGCCATCCATTACATTCAGGAGCATTATTCCGATCCGGATCTGTCTGCAGAGCAGGTATCCGGTGGCGTATTCGTCGATCCCAGCTATCTGCGGCGCGTCTTCCGCAAGGAATCTGGCTTCTCAATCGTTGATCATATTACACATATTCGGATGAAGAAGGCTAAGGAGCTCATGCTGGAGGGCAACCGCAAGCTATATGAAATCGCGGAGAGCGTCGGCTATAACGACCCGAATTATTTCAGCAAATCCTTCAAAAAATGCTTCGGCATGACCCCCACAGAATATGAGCAGCTCAGGAAAAGATAGATTGTGTATCGTTAGGCAGGATTAGATAGTAGAAGTAGATAAGTAGGGCTAGTTCAGTAGGATTCGTTCGGATGGAATGGATTAGCTATAGTGAGAGCAGCTATTCTTCATAGAAGGGTGGCTGCTCTTCATTTGAGGGAAAAACGTGAATTTCGTGAAATTCGTGAACGCTCTGCGGGGATTTGTCCCGTTTTTTACAGATAGCGCCCGTTTTGTGCCTTAAAGAACCACGTCGGTGTTGACTATACTATAGCTACAGCAATGAAAACGCAGTCAATAGAGAGCTGCACAAGGGGGCAATGAAATGAAAGCACAGAGTCACAAACGATTGAAGGCTGTATTGCTAACGCTTACAATGTCATTGGTCTTGGCTGCTTGTGGGGGAACTGAATCCTCCTCCTCGGAAGCATCCAATCCATCTGGTGATGGGACAATCAAATTGAAGGTGTATGCGCAGCATTTTGATGATGATACGTCCAAGCCGTTCGACTATGCGGTGGAGAAGCTTAAAGAGGAAATGCCGAATGTAGAGATTGAGCTGGATGCTGCGGTGCAGGATGGCTATCAGAAGCTGAAGACATATGCGGCAACGGGCAATATGCCTGATATCTACTTTACAGACTGGTCGACACTGCAGACGATGGCAAAATCCAAAAATGTCGAGCTGCTGGATGACTATGAAGCTACTACCGAATTCAAGCAGAACCTGAATCCAGGCGTAGAATCCCGTCTGGTGGCGCCGGATAATCATGTATACGCGTATCCCGATACTGGAATCGAGTTCCAGATCATCTACTACAACAAAGCGATCTTCGAACAGGTTGGCATCCAGACGCCGATCAAGACGATTGATCAGATGGCAGAGGCTGCACAGAAGCTGAAGGCTGCTGGCTTTGTACCGATGTCCATATTTGCAAAAGAAAAGTGGATTACGACCGCCTTCTATAACGGTCTCGTGACCCGGGAGCAGCCGCAGGGCTTTGGTGCAATCGGTCAGGAGGGCTTGAAGCAGCTGCCTGAGGCTTTTGTGACCGCTGCTGAGCAGATGAAGAAGCTGCAGCAAGCGGGATTATTCGATGCGAATGCAACGAATACCAACTATGATCAGGCGTCCTCCTTGTTCTATCAAGGTAAAGCTGCCATGTTCGTAAATGGTCAGTGGGAGATCTATAGCTCGCAGGAGAAGCTGGGAGATCAGGTGGACTGGATGTACTGGCCAGCCAAGGATGAGGCTACTTATGAGCAATCCAAGTATTTCATCAATGGGGCGGGAGCTCCGCAAGGCTATGCCGTATACCCTGGCAGCAAGAACAAGGATACAGCGGTCGAGGTCGCTGCTTTCCTGGCAGCCAAGTCTGCCGAGTACCGTTACACACAGCTAGGTAGCCCGATCGTATCCCCTAAGGTTGATCTGCCGATCGCTTCGGATGTACCTGCGATGATGCAGCGCGTAGCAACAGAGCTCCTGCCAAATGCAGAGAATTACGCACAGCTACTGAGCAATACAGCTATTACAAATGCCATCAATGACGGCACGCAGTATATCATGGTGGATAGCTACACGCCGGAGGAATTCGTCGAAAGTCTGAATCGTGTATTGGATAAAGAGAACTAATAACTAGAAACCCGGCAGCCCTTGGTGATTCATCATCAGGGGTTGCTCTGACAGACAAAAGGGGTGGAAGGAACACATGAATAAATATTTAGGTAACAAGACGGCATTGACTCTGTTTTTGCTGCCAGCATTGCTGATCTATAGCGTTGTTCTTATATATCCCGTACTTCAGACGGTATTTCGTAGCTTCTATAATTGGGATGGACTAAGCACGCCCGAATTCTCGGGACTCAGCAACTATATAGAGCTGTTCCATGACCCGCTACTCATCACTTCGTTGAAGAATGGGGGCATCTTCGCTCTTGTCCTGATCGTCTTCCAGATCGGACTTGGTACGATCCTTGCCCTGATCTGCGCTGACCCCCGTACTCATGGTCGAAAATTCCTGAAGACCGCTTACTTTATTCCCGTGGTGCTGTCAGTTACGGTCGTATGTCAGCTCTGGATTGCGATGTATGATCCGACCAACGGACTCATTAACCGTCTGTTCACGCTGCTGAATATTCCGTACCAGCAGAACTGGCTCACTTCTCCGACTGCATCTATTATTGCGATTGCGTTCGTCAATGCCTGGCAGTTCATGGGATATCAATTCGCACTCCTGTATGCAGGTGTGAAATCCATCCCAGAGGACTACTTCGAGGCAGCCACTATTGATGGCTGTAGCAAATGGAAGGCGCATTTCTACGTCACCCTGCCCTTGATGAGAGAGACGTTCAAGTTCTGCTTCATCATTGCGATTACTTCAGGGATTGGTGCGTTCGTGCAGATGTTGATCATGACCAGTGGAGGTCCAGGTACGATTAACTACACCCTTACCTACATGATCTATCGCTATGCCTTCATGGAAAGTAACTATGGCTATGCATGTGCTGTATCCGTAGTGCTAGTAGCGATCTCGCTGCTTGCTACTGTCATCATTAACAAGGTATTTGATCGTGGGCAACACGCCTGATTCGCCATGAATGCAACTTGAGATGTAAAGGAGAACAAAATGAGTATAACGGCTGTACGCAAAATCGGACAATTCGTCTTACAGCTACCGCTGTGGCTGTATGTGATCGTATCCATCTACCCGCTATTCTGGATGATTTCCTATTCATTGAAGAACAATGATGAGATATTCGTAACCAATCCGTTTGGATTCCCGACGACCTTTCGATTTGAGAACTATATCAACGCCTGGCAGCAATTCAATATTCCACGCTATTTCATGAACAGCTTCGTGGTATCGACAATATCCACTCTGCTGATTATGCTCATGGCTCTGATGTTTGCTTTTGCCGTGGCCCGCATGAAATGGCGCTTCAATTCACTGGCGCGAATGTACATGATTATCGGGATGTTCATGCCGTTGCAGGTCATCATGATCCCACTTGCACTGCTGGTTCGTGATTTTCACCTGACCAATACCTATGGAGCCTTGATTCTGCCTTATGTAGCTATTGGTCTGCCATTTTCTACTATGGTGTTCTATGGCTTTCTGATGGGAATTCCGAAGGAGATTGAGGAAGCGGCTTGTATGGACGGGGCCAGCATTTATCGGCTTTTCCTCAGTATCGTTGTACCGCTTGCACTTCCAGCCATTGCTACCGTAGCTATTTTCCAATTCTTGAACAACTGGAACGAATTTACCCTGGCATATATTCTGATCTCGGACGAGAATATGAAGACACTACCGCTGGGTCTATTATTCTTCCAGGGCTCCTACAGTACAGATTGGGGAGCTATGGGAGCGGTCATGACGATCGCGTCTCTGCCGATGGTCCTCGTCTATCTTCTCCTGAGTGACCAGGTTGAGCGTGCGATGACAGTAGGCTCGGCAGTGAAGGGATAATTGGAGATGGTGTAAGGGTACCTTGACCAGATCACTTGTGAGGTAGAGCTGCTGCAAGCGGGGAGCCCTGTCGACGACGGCTAGCGCTTGCTGTTCTAATGAACGAGGATCATAATGTGATGAACTCGTGATACTATAGTCTTTTGACGTCAAGGAGGAACGGTAATTGAAGACGGATCTGCTTCATCTCAGAGCACCCGGTCATTGGATCAACGACCCGAATGGCTTTATCTACTACAAGGGCGTGTATCATTTATTCTATCAGTACTTCCCTTATAGTACGATGTGGGGCACCATGCACTGGGGACATGCCGTGAGCAGGGATCTGGTGCATTGGGAGCATCAAGGCGTCGCGCTTTTTCCCAGCAAGGGCTATGATCGAAATGGCTGTTTCTCAGGCACTGCGCTTGAGGTGGAGGGGAAGCTACATTTGTACTATACAGGTGTCAAATATGAGGTCTTTGATGACAACAATATACACCGGATTGTAGATGAGCAGTTCGAATCCAGCCAAGCTCTGCTAATCTCCGAGGATGGAATTAGCTTCGATAACTTCCAACAGAAACATCTTGTGGTACCTCCCATTACGGACCCGGAGCTCGGTGACCGTGCACATACGAGAGATCCGAAGGTCTGGAAGGGGCAGGACGGGTATTATATGGTGCTGGGTTCGAAGGCAGCTGGACAAGGGAAGCTGTTGTTCTATAAAAGCGACGATCTGCTGCAATGGCAATACGTGAACAGCTATTCGAAGCCGGGGCTGGGCTATATGTGGGAATGTCCTGATCTGTTCAAGCTGACGGATTCAGATGGGACGGAGCATTCGATCCTGCTGATGTCACCGGAAGGGGTGCCACAAGGGAGATTCTATACGAGCCATGCCATCTACAGCCTGGTTTCATTTCAGGAGGAAGGTGCCCAACTGGCTATCCCGGATACCTATCAGTTGGTCGATTATGGCCTCGACCTCTATGCGCCACAGACGAACCTCGATGCGGAAGGTAGACGAGTCCTTATCTCCTGGATGCGTATGCCGCGCAAGGTCCAGCGGACAGGAGAAGAGCCGTGGATTGGCATGATGTGTCTGCCAAGAGTAATTGAAGTGGTGGAGGACCATATTTATTTTCGCCCCCACCCGCAGGTGCTGAACAGCTTCTCTAGCAAGCTAGAGCAACTGGAACAACTCGATTTCACAAAGCCCTACTATCTTCAAGCCACACTCCACAACGGGGATGAAGTCTGCATCGGTAAGTATAGAATTTGGCTACAGGATGGTGTACTACATACGGATCGATCAGAGGTGTTCGGAGAGCTGGAGGGCTATGATACGCAATTCAAGACCCCTGAGCTGGACGCAAGCTGTAAGCTCGATATCTTCGTGGATGCGGATATCATCGAGACTTTCGTTGATGATGGAAGATATGTAGTTAGTAACATTGTGTATGGTCTACAGGGTGGGCTCACCAGCACAGTAGAATTATCTGTGAGTGTACAGTAGAGCAGAGTAGTATACAGCAATATCGAGCAGGATACAGCATGACTTTTGGCGTAGTCTTAGGCAAGGCATTGGCAAGGATAACAAAACCCGGCAATTGCGGGCGGGAAATGCTCGGTTGTAGAGCATCTTTCCCTTAACGCAATGCCGGGTGTTTTTGTATTGCTGTAGGCTATCTGATGAGCGCTACCGTCAGATCAGGCCAGACTCACGAAGCAAGCGCTCCAGAATCGTAGCGATCTCTGCGCGAGTGACGACCTGCTCCGGGGCCAGACGATTACCGCTCAGTCCAGTGATCAGGCCAGCCTGAACACTGGAGGCTGCTGCCTCACGAGCCCAGTTAGGGACGCGATCTGCATCAGTGTACTGCTGGACAGCAGTACTGTCTCCAGAAGCACTGCCAGACAGTCCCGTGAGTGTCATTGCCCGAGACAGCATAACCATGGCCTCTGCGCGGGTGATGCTCTGCCCTGGGCGGAAGGTACCATCCGAGAAGCCAGTAATCAGTCCATAGTCCGCAGCGGCGGAGACCGATCCGTTGTACCAGGAGTTAGTAGCTACATCCGCAAAATTTGCCTTGTCATTAGTGGGTTCTAGTCCAAGACCCTTTGACAGGATGGAGGCGAACTCTGCCCGGGTGATTGCACGCTGCGGCTGGAACTGTCCAGCTCCCGTACCGGACACAATCAGTCGATTCCCCATATTTTCAATGGAGCTTCGTGCCCAGCTGCCTGAAATGTCCGTGAAGGTCTGCTCCTGTCGGACGAGCATATAACTGCTGTTGCTAAGACTCTTGATCGAAGCATACCAGCGGCCATCTACGTTAACGATCCGAGTCGGTACATGACGCACGGAACCGTCAGGGTCCACAGTGACTGCCGTGGTGATCCGATTCGGTTGCACATCCTCCGGTATTGGAACCAATCCTTCCACGTAGGTGGAGAAGCGGTTAGTGGCTGTTGAACGACCGTCACTTACCTCAGTGATGTCGAACTGAACAGGTGGAGACAGGCGTTCCAACTGATTTGCTGTAGCCGCCTGATCCGCCGCCTCGGTCTGAGCAGTTGAAGCTGCTGCAACTCTGATCTGAACGTCCACGTTGGACATATCATCCGAGCTAGCCGATTGCAGCTGGATTTGCTGTGCGGATACAATATAGTGCCCACTTGTTGTCTGGACAGACAATAGGGTGGACGCCTGCTGCATTTCACGCATCAGATCGCCGTCGAAGTTCGCGACGAATGCATCAGCAGCCGGCAGGTCTGTAAATGGTACAGTTACCGTAGCTCCTTGCGGTTGGTCATTCAATACGCTGCGGATCAGCTCCCGATCCATTTGAATGGAATGAACCGTCTGACCATTTTGCGTACTGGTTGTTAAGACACCAGCCTTTAGAATCTGCCCGTTCACCCACACATTCACCAGCTTAGAGGTGTCTACTGGCGGGGGCACTGGTGTTTGGACCGGAGGTACAGACGATACGCCATTACTGCTGTTACTGTTATCAATGTCCGATGAGCTGCTTGATCTAGTAGTTACATTAACAGCATTGGAATGAGGGCTTGCAACGCCATTGATCGTCTGAACTACATAATAGCTGCCTCTGGATGAAATTTTGCTAAAGCGATAGCTCCCATTTTCCTGCTCTGTAGGTTGCATGGCAAGCGCTGCTTGTGAAGACGCTCGGTACAATCTAAGCGTGGCACCTGGGTATACATTTGTGACCTCAACGGTGCCTCTGCCGCCAGTTGCAACAGGTGTACGCAGAACAGGATTGACGAAGACCGAATTGGTACTCTCAATCCCATAGACGGACTGGGTTACATAATAGTACTCCGCCTGTGGCACGACATTCTCAAATCGGTAATTGCCGTCTCCAAGAGCCGAATAGGTGCTGGAGACCACGTTATGGTTCGCCGCATCATACAGCTTCAAGGCCGCTTGAGTAGACACGTTGCTGACATCGATATACTCAACACCTGGTGTCACCAGCGGAGTACGCAATAACGGATTGAAGAAGCTGGAATTGACGCTTTCCTCACCATCCAGAGTCTGGGTCATGTAGTAATAGTCAGGATGAGGCAGGATGTCGTCGATCGTATAGACCGATCCTGTAACACTGGAATAGGTCCCTTGCAGAACGCCAGTCCCCGTGTACAGCTTCAGTGTCGCACCAGGTGCATATTCGCTGACTGTAATGGATTCCTCACCTCCAATAGCCAAGGGAGCACCAGGAATATGGACAGTTACGACTACTTGGTTGGAGGGGGCGCTAATCATACCGTTAATGGTCTGGGTAACATAGTACCCTGTACCAGCTGTAACGGAATCGAAGCGGTATACACCACCGCCTTGATCGGCTGGGTTCGTGGCAATGATTGTTCCATCATTGCGATGGAGCCTCACAGTAGCGCCTGGATACACATTAGATACATCCACATATTCCCCGCCACCAGCCGCACTTGGTACCCGAAGCGCTGGTGAGACGAAGCTGGAATTAATGCTGCTGATGCCATGAATCGATTGCATGACGTAATAGTAGTCACTATGCGGTGCAACGTCAACGAGACGATACACACCATTGCCTTGGAACTCTACGTTAGCAGCGACAGATTGCCCTGTGGAAGCATTGAAGAGCTTGAGCTCTGTTCGATCGGATACGTTGGAGACATCAATGTACTCTAATCCAGCATTAACAACAGGGGTGCGCAGTGTCGGGTTAACGAAGCTTGAATTGACGCTTTCCTTGCCGCTCACGGTCTGGGTGACATAGTATTGGTCTGGATCAGGCAGCACATCCGTAATGGTATAGCTTGAATCCGTGATATTCGGATAAGTCCCTTTCAGGACGCCTGTTGTAGTGTACAGCTTGAGTGTTGCACCGGATACATACTGGCTGACGACGATTGTTTCTGCTCCGCTAGTCGCTACAGGAGCATCTGGGACATATTCTGTCACGTCAACTCTACTGGAGTCTGCACTGTTAATGCCGTTGATTGTCTGGGTTACATAGTATCCTGTGCCCAGTGCGACGGATTCGAAGCGATACACGCCACCGCCTTGATCGGCTGGGTTCGTCGCCATGATTGTCCCATCATTGCGATGGAGCCTCACAGTAGCGCCTGGATGCACATTGGAGACATCTACATGACCCAAGCCGCCAGTTGCTGTCGGCACGCGCAGCAATGGTGTAACGAAGCTTGAGTTCGAGCTAGTGGTTCCGTTCAGCGTCTGGGTGACATAGTAGAGGTCGCTATGTGGAACGACATTGATCAGTCGGTACATATTGCCGCCCAGATACACAGGATTTGCAGGTACCTCTTGGCCTGAAGTGGCATTGAATAGCCGTAGACTCGGGGTGCCTGATAAGTTGGAAACATCAATGTACTCTACCCCGGGAGTAACAACAGGTGTACGTAGGGGTGGATTGACTAAGCTGGAAGGGGGGCTTTCTTCGCCGTTTACAGTTTGTGTTACATAATACTGTCGTGAATCAGGCCATACAGGGACATGTAAGGTACTATTAGCCGGGAGATTTTGGTATGAAACGTACACCTGTCCGTCTGATGTATACACAGTTATGGTGGCCCCGCCGGGATATCCGGAAATGATTATTTGCTCCGTGGCAGTTATTACATTAGGCGCTGGTGGTGGAGCCGCATAGGCAGGCTGCAGGAATGAGATTGACAAGATTGCACATAGCATGATCAATCCGATAGGCCTGAATACCTGTTTGCTGAAGTATTGCTTGTTCATTGAATCCCCCTTGTAATTGATGTGAAGCATGATTCATAGCGAGGTGCCATTCTCGAGTATGAGTAGCTGCAGATTGGGTTCTTTTGCTAATCTAAATCATTATACCTTACTCATTATTATAGTGATTTTTAAGTTTTGCTTAAATTTATTTACCTCTGAGGTCAGTTCAAAAGCCGGAACTTGAAAGTCAGTACTCATAAGCTTGAAGAGCGGACTGTCATTGCATCGTCAAGATACAGATTGTAGAATGGTTAGGTAGAATAATAGACAGGCCTGTAATGTCAGATGTTGTGCATGGCTGTTGAGATGAGAGATGGGGGAAGATAGACAGATGATAGATTTACCGAATTGTCCGAAATGTAATTCAGCTTATACCTATGAGGATGGTAGCCTGCTGATCTGTCCGGAATGTGCTCATGAGTGGACTCCCGGTGCCGAGAATGAAGGTGCTGAGGAGCAGAAGGTCGTAAGGGATGCCAATGGTAATGTACTGCAGGATGGCGATTCCGTGACCATTATTAAAGATCTGAAGGTTAAAGGCAGCTCGTCTGTCCTAAAGATCGGTACGAAGGTGAAGAGTATCCGTCTGGTGGATGGAGATCATGATATTGATTGCAAAATTGACGGGTTCGGTGCGATGAAGTTGAAGTCCGAATTCGTGAAGAAGATATAATCGTCGGTGATACCGCAGGGAATTAGGCGAGGTAGGGAATGTACCTTATAAATTAACTATGACGATGGGAAGCACAGGCATTTGGCCTGTGCTTTGTTGTGCTTTGTGAAAGCTAAGTTAGTTGTGCTAGGCGACATCACACGTTCAAATGGTGAAGGCAACGACTTGAGCTGATATAGTGAAGCAGACAGCTTGTTAACATAAATTTAACTTTATTTTAAAATGTTGTCATTCACATGTCATTCTTCTTCTTGTGGTTTTGGTATAATTTTTCCAGATCGAATTATGCAAAATGCTAACTAGTCAGGAGAGGAGATTATTGTGTTGATAAGAAAAGTAGGCGCAGCCTTCGTGCTTGGCGCTATCATGCTGGCGGGGTGCAGCTCACAAGAGGTGGCCCCAATTGCACCAGAGCCAGAAGAGTCTCCCAGCAAGCACGTGTCGATGCAACTGGAGCAAGAGAAGCATGACGAATGGATAGCGGCTTCTGCAGATGGACAAGTAAAATTGTATGCTAAGAAGGACACGGGGCATGCCATTGAAGGGGTAGTGCTGGAGATCAATGGAGTACAAAAGGAATGGGATTGGCAGATCCCCAATACAGGAACTGACCCCCAGGTATTCTATACGGATCTTACAGGAGATGGTCAAGAGGAGGCTGTCATCATCATCCAGACCGGACGAGGGACAGGGCTGAGCCTCTATGAGATTCATGTGGTGGATGCCAAGGACGCTACCGAGATCCAGGTACAGGGCTATGAGGACATTGTTGCGGAACAGATTGAATCGCATGTAACCCAACAAGCCGATGGTACATTAGGGATTACAGTAAAGACGCAAGGTCAGGAATACAAGCTCGAATATCCACTAGATGCTGAAACAACGGTCGATCAAGAGGAGCTTTACTTCGGTGGTGTTGTGCTCTATTCCTTAGAGGGGCAGTCAATCAAGCTGCATATACCGGGCTCTGTCGGCGTATCCCCCATGTATGTGTGTGATATTAACGTCGTATATAAGTTCGATGATGCCAAGAATCAATTCGTAGTGGATCAGATCGAAGTGAAGCCTGTCGAGTCCTAATATGGCTAATAATATATGCCAACACGGCCTTAGCCTCAAGTATCGGGGACTAAGGCCGTCTCTATTATTCCAGCACTTCTTCATTCACAATGTAATCAAAGAACATATGCGCACCAATCGAGATTTTCGAGCTAATCTGGACCGTGCTTCCCCCAGGGAACTTATAATAGAGCTTCCCGTTCTGAGTGTAGCTAAGCTCTTCGAATCTCTTATTGGTGTTGTAGAAGCATTTTGCGGCGATCGGATTGGCAGAGCTGCTAAGATTGGAGGTCAGATTAACGATGTTCTTCCAGGCTGCGCTGCTGGTATCAGGCCGAAGACAATGAGCAAGGTTGGGATCATTATCGTTAAAGCAGCTGAAGGCATATGGATGAAGCACAACCGCTTCAATCGTGTTGAGATTTTTGAATTCGTTGTAAGTCTTGTTGCTTCCCCCTCTTTGAATCTGGAGCGTCTAGTAGAGACGTTCACTATATAAGGAGATTGGTGAGAGGTAATTACAACTAATTTGACTATAGGTATACATATAGATTTCACGGAAAATGCAAAAAAGCCCGCATGCACTATGTAGCACTCGGGCCTGGACAAGAAATTCGGCAAGCCAGTCCTGCGTGACATGACGGTAGCCTATACGCCTGTACGCCTGTACATCTTAGTCCTCTGTAGGACGTTCCTGCTTCACAGATTCACCTTCGAAAAAATCACCCTCACGCAGCCGATCCACAAAGCCCTGCAGCCATTTGTAATATTGCTCGGCCTGCTCAAGCTTGTGTAAATCTTGCAAAGCCGTCTCACGCTCCGTGGAAGACGTCTCTCTCGACAGAATGAATTCAATCAGCTCTGGCTTGACCTGCTGGAGACTGTGCGTCATGACATCCACCTCTCGTTGAAGCTTATCCCCGAAGAAATTTTGAAATGTCAGGTAGAAGTTAGTCTCAGCTACATACAGGTCCTTCCGTTCCTTCTTCTCCTCCAGCTTATAGATCATTTGAGATTCAGTCAGAGCACGCACGGCATAGCTCATGTTGCTCTTGCTCATCTGCATGGCTTCTTTCATTTCTTCGAGGGTCATCGGTCGATCCTCAAAATACATAATCCCGTATAGCTGGCCAAACGTATGGTTCACGCCATACAAATCCATCGTGCTCGCAATTGCTTCAATCATTTCTGTACGATGCTTCTGTGTAGTACTTAGCCCGGAGTTATCCGGTGTCAAGGCCTTTTGATCCTTCATAAGGTCACCTCGAGGGGGGAGTTAGCAGGCATACTGCAAGATTTGGGAAAAAATTTTTACATGGACACCCGTTATTTTAACATAAGTCAGGCTTACATTTATCAAAAGCATCGTACAATCATTTTTGTACACAAGAAAAAAGTCATCCAACACAGCCGATTAACTTGTTGGTAACAGAAAAGTTAAAACTTAAGGACGTGATTGAATATGAAAGTAAGGCTGATGAAGGAGACGGAAGCTGTAATGTTCACTCTGCCGGCGCTTCTTCCATTGCTGCTATTCTGGCTGTGGCCGCTGGGTTACATCGTATACCTAAGCTTGACATCGTGGGATTTTATGAGTCCCGACAAGCTGTTCGTCGGCTGGGAGAACTATCAATATTTATTTACGAGCTCGGATTTCTATCAAGCCTTGCGAGTAACACTTCTATTCGGGCTTGGCAGTGTCATTCCGACAATGGTAGGTGGGCTTGGGCTAGCATTGCTCATGAACCGAAAGATGAAGGGCGGAGGCCTGTTCCGAATGCTGCTTTTCTCACCATGGGTTACGCCGACAGTGGCTGTGTCCATTGCATGGTCCTGGATCTTCGAGCCAGAGGTAGGTCTGGCCAATTTGTTATTGGGTTGGTTCGGAGCTTCTCCAATAAGCTGGCTTCGTGATGGGGACTGGGCGCTAGTGGCGGTACTGATCGTTACCCTGTGGAAGTCGATTGGCTGGTGCATGGTCTTCTATCTGGTGGCTCTACGCAATCTTCCAGCAGATCTGTTGGAGGCAGCGAGCATCGACGGGGCAGGCTGGTGGGACAAGTTCAGAGGCATTATTCTGCCGCTGATCTCTCCTACGACCTTCTTCTTGTCTATCATTCTGACGATTCAATCCTTGCAGGCCTATGACCAGATTAACGTGATGACTCAAGGTGGACCGGCAGGGGCGACCCGGACATTGCTCTACATGTATTATCAATCCGCATTCGAATCCTTCAATGTAGGTGAGGCTTCGGCTATTGCGGTAGTAATTATTCTGATCTGCGTACTCCTGTCAGGAATCTCCTTCCTGCTGGGCAGACGCCTGGTGCACTACTGATGAACATGACCGTGATTCCTAAAAAATTTCCGAAGCAGGCGCCGAGTCAAGCGACAGGTCGTCCGCGGAAGCTGGCTTGGTTCAGCAGGGAGCGGCTTCTGAGTCTTCTGCGTTATATCCTGCTGGCGGCGGTTAGCCTCGCGATGGCCTTTCCGTTCTATTGGATGGTTACTAGTGGCTTCAAGACGAATGATGAGATTTGGCAGTTCCCGCCAACCTTTTGGCCACAGGAATTCCGATGGAGCAACTATCTGGATGCCTGGCATGCGGCTCCGTTCGCTCGTTATATGCTGAACAGCATCGGCGTGGCTGCTGCGATCTGTGTACTACAAGTGATCAACTCTAGCATGATGGCTTATGCCCTGACGCATATGCAATTCCGTCTGAAGGGTCTGCTGACAGGTATCGTGCTGCTCGGATATATGATTCCGAGCACGGCAGTCTACCTGCCGAGCTACCTGATATTAAGCAAGCTGCAGCTGCTGGATACCTATACAGGACTAATTTTGTCCAACTGTGTCAGTGTGTTCTCGATCTTCCTGATTCGCCAAGCCTTCCTTCAGGTATCACATGAGCTTGTTGAGGCGGGACAATTGGACGGGGCCTCACATTTCCGAATTTTGTGGACGATTGTGGCGCCGCTGATTCGCTCGACTTTTGCGGTAATGGTCCTGATCACATTCATCGAGCAGTACAACAACTACTTCTGGCCCATGCTGATTACGAAGGACCCAAATCTTCAGCTCGTGTCAGCGGGCTTAAGAAGCTTCTTCGTTGAGGGTGGAGCCTATGGGCTGGCCTGGCCGCAGATTATGGCTGCTGGAGCCTTCACGATTGCGCCACTGCTGCTGCTCTTCGTATTCACTCAGAAGACGATTATGGAGAGCGTTAATATCACGGCAGGCGTGAACAAGAATTAAGTCGGAACAGGCACGAGCAAGAATGACGTGTATTCGCGAAGTATCAATTTCAATTCACATAGGGGGATATTATTCATGAAGTGGAATCATCTGTACAGCAACATGCGCACCATGTGGTCACAGCAATGGAAGAGAGGTACGTCGCTGGTGCTGGCTTCGAGCTTTGCCCTGCTCACAGCGTGTGGCAGTGCTTCAACAGCAGGAACTTCTGATACAGCAACAAACGGTAGTCCATCGAATGCGCCGACAGCAGCACAAGCTCCGGTAGAGATCGAGTTCTGGTATGGTCTTGGGGGCAACCTGGGCGACAATATGAAGAAGATGATCGACAACTTCAACAGCTCGCAAGATAAGGTCGTGGTAAAGGGTATCGTACAGGCTGACTATACGGAGACCGAGCAGAAGCTTCAGGCAGCTATTGCATCGGGCAAAGTACCTGCTGCCGTGCTTGGCTCCAACGTGGATTGGGCGCGCAAAGGCTACTATGCTTCGGTGGATGACCTGATTGCTGCCGATCCTGAATTTAATAAAGAGGATTACGTACAGACCTTCCTGCAGCAGGGCCAAGTGGACGGAAAGCAATATTTCCTACCCATGTATGGAACAACACAAGTGATGTACTACCGTATGGACACCCTGAAGGAGCATGGCATTGATCCTGCCACCCTGACGACTTGGGAAGCCCTGGCTGACGCTGCAGCCAAGATGACCAAGCAGGAGAATGGAAAAACCACATTCTATGGCTGGGAGCCAATGTGGGGCAAGGATAACATGATTGATGCTGTATTTAGCAAAGGTGGCCAAATCCTTAGTGATGATGGCAAGACTGTGATGATTGATTCCCCAGAATGGGTGGAGACTTGGGAGCTGTTCCGCAAATGGATTCATGAGGACAAGATCATGGGCATCCAATACGGCGGACAAGGCTGGGAATATTGGTATAAGACGATTGATGATGTCTTGAAGAACAAAGCAGCAGGTTATACAGGCTCCAGTGGCGATCAGGGAGATCTGGACTTTAGCATCGTAGCTGCAATGGAACAGCCGGGCTGGGAAGGTGTCGGAGAAGGTAAGCCAGTGGCAGAAGCACGTATGGCAGGAATTTTGGCAAAAGCAAGCCCAGAGCAGCAGCAAGCAGCCTTCGAATGGCTGACGTATTTCTCTGAAGCTTCCAACACGGCTCAATGGTCGATGAACACAGGTTACATTGCAGTTAGACAATCTGCGCAGGAAGATCCTGCCTTCAAGGAATTCAGCGCAAAGAATCCACAGATTACAGTACCACTGCAACAGGCTGCTCATGGCTCATCGCCATTCCAGGACCCTACAGGCGGTAAGATTAACGAAGCGTTGAAGGATGCGGCAGATGAAGTGCAGATCAAAAATGTACCAGCGGCTGAAGCATTGAAGAAAGCAAAAGAAAAGGCACAGAAAGAGCTGGATCGTCTGAATAAGTAAATAAACAAGCAAGCTGAAGCAAGCAAGTCCATGTGTAATCTCAAGCAAGCGTGTAATACATGAGCCAGCCATCAGTGATGCGATATGGAGCACATATTGCTTAGCTGATGGCTGCTTGTGACGGATGGGGAAGGAGTGCGGTACATGTCGAAGCTAACAATCCCAGGTGCTCCAGCGCCGGTGGAGGCAGTGTTGTTCGATAAGGATGGCACATTGCTGGATTTCACATATCTCTGGGGCCATTGGACTGAGGTCGTACTGACTTGCTTTCAGGAGGAGTTGGCCCGTCAAGGACGGATGCTCACTGCGGAAGCACTCCCTGCAATCTGGGGAACAGAGCACGATGAGCAGGGGCGGGTAATCGGTTATGATGCTCGTGGGCCGCTTGCGATGGGCAGCATGGGAGAAGTAGAGGCTGTGCTCACATGGCATGGCTACCGAGCTGGCGTATCCTGGGCCGAGGCGAAGCTGATGGTGTCACAGAGCTTGAACCATGCGGAGCTGGAGCTGGAACGCACTCGCCCTGTCAGGCTGATGCCGGGTGCCCACGAATTTCTGGAGCATTGCCGGAGGGCACGGATTCCTATGGGTGTTGTTACAGCAGACGAGACCCGTCAGGCGGAGCGACACTTGAGCTGGCTGGGAATCGAGGAATACTTCGAGGTCATTATCAGCAATGATCAGGTGGAGCGAGGCAAACCGTTTCCTGATATGGTGCTACTTGCCTGCGAGCGAATGAAGGTAGCAGCGGAGCGCGCACTTGTCATCGGGGATACGGACGGCGATATGAAGATGGGAATTCAGGCTGGCGTACTATGGAAGGTTGGAATTGGGGAACCTGAGCGATTGTCGCTGGCGGACGCCAGCATTCATTCATTTATTGAGCTAATGGAAGGCGACTAACAGGATGACAAATCAAAATTATATTGGCTGGGGCCTGCTTGCTCTGGCGATTGCACTGGAAATTAGCGGCACGATCATGATGAAGCTGTCAGGCGGTTTTACACGGCTATGGCCATCAGTGCTGATGTTTGTCTGTTATGGTGCAAGCTTTACGATGCTGAACTTCGCCGTGAAGCATATACCTCTCGGTGTAGCTTATGCAATCTGGTCAGGGGTAGGTATTACGCTGATCGGTCTTTTTGATCATTTTGTATTTGGCGAACGAATAAGAGCAATGTCTCTGGTATGGATGGGATTCATTCTGATTGGGGTCATCGGATTGAAATGGGGGAATTCTTGATGAAGGACGAGACAGCAATACACCATGCAAGGCAAATGAAGCCTTTGGTTACGTTTCAGGTTATCACGGACACCCATATTACTGAGGAGCCACAGCATATCCATAATCTTCATTTGGAGCGTGCCCTAACGGATCTACTCTCCTTCAGTGAGGGAAGCAGTGGGATTATGCATATTGGAGATGTGACGGATCATGGGAGACCGGGGGAATATCGTGAGCTGCATCGAATCCTGGAATCCTATCGGACTCTTCTGCCACCAATTCGATACACGCTGGGTAATCATGACGTGGGAATCGGGCTGGTAGACGAGCCGCCGGCCCATCTGCTGAGTATGAGCAGTCAGGAGATTCATGCATGGGTGCAGGAAGCCATGGCGAAGAGCGCCGAAGCCCCTATGCAGGAAGAGAAGCTCGGCGACTTCTGGGAGCAGCGGCTCGGTATGTTTCTGGAGGAGACAGGTTCGCTGGCACCGTATCATGATCATTGGATCGACGGTTATCATTTCATATTCCTGGGCACTGAGCAGCCTCATCCCAAGGATTGTGAGATGAGCAGCGCACAGCTGCAATGGCTGGAGACGACGCTGGCAGAGAAGGCTGTACCGAATCGCCCGATCTTTGTCTTCCTGCATCAGCCGCTGTTGAATACAGTAGCTGGTTCTATGGAGGAGCAGGGCTGGTACGGTGTCAAGCAGGATGCGGAGCTGAAGGCTGTGCTGAATCGCTATCCACAGGTGATGCTGTTCACGGGACATACCCATTGGACTCTGGATAACGAGCGTACCCGCTATGGTAACGATCAGCAACAGCCTAGCATGTTCAATGCAGCCTCGGTAGCCTATCTCTGGACGGATGAGGATGAATATCTGGAAGGAAGCCAAGGCTTACATGTGGAGATCTATGAGGATCGTGTAGTCGTACGTGGCCGGGATTTTGTGCAGGGCTGCTGGCTTGAGGGAGTCGAGTACACGGTGAGTTACCCCGTTAGCCACGAGGTAGAACCAACTCTCTAGAGCGTTGAGCTTGAAGTATGGGAATAACGGCTTGTTGCCGCCTAATGGTGACAGACCAAAGGTCGAGAACGAGGAGAAGCTTTCCTCGTATCTCGACCTTTTTTGGGTTAGTTCGTGTTGGTGATCGGCTGTGTTGCTGATAGCTTAAGAATGATGGATTTATTGCTGCTACAGCTTGAACCTCGCTACAAGCTGCTGTAGATCATTTGCCATACTGGAGAGCTCCTGTGAGGCCGAAGAAATCTCCTCCATGGCAGCGATCTGCTGCTGAGCTGCTGCCGAAGTATTCTGTGCGCTATCCGAGGAATGTCTGGACAATGTAGCCAGCTCCGCTACCGTTGCAGATACTTGCTCTGTGCTGGCAGAGATCTGCTCAGCCACGGCGGATATGCCTTGAATTTGATCGACTATATTTTTGGTGAAGCTCTCGATGCTGCTGAATACCTCAGCTGCCTTGCCGCTGATCTTGAGCCCTTCATCGACTTGGCTGCTTACATCTCCGTTCATCTTCGTGGTGGAGGCGCTGATCAGCTCGAACATTTTGTCCAGTGTGGCACGGATGTCCTCGGCAGTCCGCTTGGACTGCTCTGAGAGTTGACCTACCTCGGCGGCTACGACGGCGAAGCCTTTACCATGCTGCCCAGCTCTGGCTGCTTCAATGGAAGCGTTCAGGGACAATAGATTTGTCTGCTTGGCAATATCCGCAATATCAGTGTTCATTTTACCAGCCTCTGCCGACAGGTCAGACAGCTCGGTAATCATGCGCGAGGATTCCTGGATCGCTGTGAGAATACGTTGCATCTGCGTCCGTACCTCGTTCACGGTCAGGCTTCCTATATTTACTGCTTGGGCAGTATCTTGAGCAGCATCGACGATGCTATTCGCGGACTCAGCGATGTTCGCTACGCCACGGGCCATCTCTTCTACCGCCTGAGCTGTCTGCTCGGAGGAGGACGCACTGCTGGCAGCTGTCTCTGCGGCCTGCGCAATCGTCTCCGTTACACGCTGCACCGAATTCGTGGTCTGCTCTGTACTCTCCTGTATTTTCTGAGAGGAGGTGCTAAGCTTATCGGAGGTTAGCGTCAGCTCCGTAACCATCGTTTGTAGAGCAATGGTCATTTGGTCAAAATCTTCGGCAAGTACGCCAAGCTCGTGCTTGCTCTTCAGGTTCACACGAGTGGAGAGATTTCCGTCACGCACACTGCGAGTAGCGAGCTGCAGCTGCTTCAAAGGCAACAGGAAGGCACGCAGAATCAGGAAAATGACGACACTGGCCAGAATGACAGAGATCACAAGAACCGTTACACTGACGTTGAGGATGGGCTTGGCAGCTTGACTGAAATCACCATGCCCGATGATCGCAACATAATTCCAGCCTGTTAGGGGGTCCACACCCGTGTAGATCTCCAGGGCACCGCCCATATAGGGAATTGTATGTACGTTGAACCCTAGCTCTCCATTCTCATCCAGAGTCGATTCAGTCTGCGAATCCACGATATCGAGCATTTTCCCACCCAGGCTTACGGCACCGGATTTGGCGGCTGAACCTGCCGCAGCGAGCACCGTCTTGTTCCGGTCCATAATGACCATGTTGCCGTCACCGCCAATGTGAACGTTGGCTAATTGCTCGGCTAGCGGCTTCAGGTCCTGAATCACGGTCAGCACGCCTCTGCCATCGGGGAGCTGTTTGGAGAATGCCACAAGTAACTGGCCAGTCGCCTCATCCGTATACACGTCTGAAATAAACACATCACCCTTGCGATCCATGCCACCGGTGTACCAGGCTGCCGCAAGAGGGTCGAAATTCGGATCGTTACTAACAGGAGCTTTGACAAAATCACCATCTGCATTAGCCAAGACAATCGAACTCAGATGGGCACGGGTCGCTAACAGTTGATTAAAGGTGTCCTGAACCCTCTGCTTGTCTGCGCTTACGGAGGCGGAATTAAATTGGAGAGCAGTAGTATTGAGATCATCAAGAGTAGATCGAACATCCTGGTTCACAGTCTTGCCAACCAGACTCATGATCTGCGGTATGGCCGATGACATTTTGTTGCGTACCTCTTCCTTGGCACTCTGATAGGAGAAATAGCCAATGAATGCACTAGGAAGGATTAGCACAGCAATAAATGCAGCAATCATTCGGGTTCTTAGAAGTAAGGTTTCTTTTTGGATTCGTTTTAAGACTGCTGAGATATGTCCCCTCTTTTTCAACAAGACCACTTCTTTCTATAAACTTTAGGATGTATATTATGTCGTCAAATGATGGGAATAAATAAAGTAAATTTTCGAAAAAAAATGAAATTTACATAAAATTCATAAAACATCTTATATATTTCAAGATTGCCCTATATGGCAAATCCGCAGGACGTTATAATAGGCGAGATGAGCTTTGTTAATTCATAACTAAGGTGCGTGGATCATGGTGAACATCCGATGGTGAAGATTAATTTCTATACCAAATTTGTAACGATATTAGTGATTATGCTGATTCCCGTAATGGTACTCTATTTTTATTCCAACAAAACGACTACCGATGTCCTAAGCGAGGAGCTGGACAAGTCCAATCTGGCGCAGCTGGCGTTCTTCCAGAGTCAGGTGAACACCCAGATTGAGCTGGTCTCCTCCTGGCCTAACCTGCTGATGCATGATCCAGACATCTCCAGCTTTCAGGATATTTATCTGGAGGATGACTATCTGAATCTGGACACCATTAATCTGGTCAAGCGAATCCAGACCAAGCTGAGTATTCAGGAGAACTCCTCGAATTGGAAGGCGAGTCTGAACATCTATTCTCCCTCCCTGAATCGTGTAGTGTCCGAGCGTGATGCGCGTGAGCCTGATCGAGAGGAGCTGGAAGCGGTCATTCATCCAGGCTGGAAGATTGAGCCCTACGAGGAGAATGGTGAAGTCAAATATACCTTCTCGTTCTACTCGTCGACTCCATATGCCGTGCAGATTCGCCCCGATGAGGTACAGATGGTGATTAAGGTGGAATTCGATAGCAGCAACATTCAGGGCATGCTGGACGGCTTCAAAAATGATGGCGGGCAGGAGCCCTTCTACTATAAGCAGGGAATGGGAGTCATACTGAATCGCACAGCCGATCAGGAACTGACGAACAGGCTGATTCAGGAGCTATCGCACGAGGAGCTACGGGACATGGAGAATCGCACGGTGCAAGTAGATGGGAATACGTATCGTGTGAACATAGTATTGTCCAAGCTGACAGGCTGGTATTTGATTGACTACTCGCCACTGTCAGATATTTTGGAGCCGATCCACAAGTCCAATCAGCTGTTCTATGGTTCGGTAGGAGGGCTATTGCTGCTAAGCTTCCTCGCGGCATACATGCTGTATTCACAGGTACAGGTGCCGATTCGGCAGCTCGTGCGCGGATTCCACCGACTTATGCAGGAGGATTATTCCGTGCGAATGAAGGTGAAGGGGCAGAATGAATTCAGCTTCGTGGCCCTTCGCTTCAACATGATGGTGGAGCAGATTCAGCAGTTGTTCGAGAAGGTGTATGTCGAGAAAATTCACGTGCGCGAGGCCAGACTCAAGCAGCTGCAGTCGCAGATTAACCCGCATTTCTTCTATAACTGCTTCTCCTTCATTACGTCGATGGCCAAGCTGAAGAATCATGAAGCGGTCATCGCCATGTCCCACCATCTGTCCCGTTATTACAGGTATACGACGAGACAGGAGCGAGATATGGTGTCGCTGCAGGAGGAGATTGCCTTCACAGCGCACTATCTGGAGATTCAGACGATGCGGATGAAGCGACTCCAGTACAAGATCGAGCTACCCAGAGACATGGAGAAACTGCAGGTGCCGCCGTTATTGATCCAGCCTTTTGTAGAAAATGCGGTCATCCATGGGATTGAGCCATCTTCCGCTGAGGGGTTGATCGAATTGTCGGCTGAGCATCGCGAGCAGGATATTCTCATTCACATTGACGATAATGGCACAGGCTTGAGTGAAGAAGCGTTGCACAATCTTGCATCTAGACTTGTTCAGCCGATGGACGAGCATATGGGGTGTGGGGTATGGAATGTGTATCAGCGTATGCGGCTGCGTTTTGGCAGCTCATCCACGCTGTCCTTTTCCCATTCGCCCTTGGGAGGCTTGCGAGTGACAATACATTGGAGCTTGAATGATTCAGATTCAGATTCGGATTCAGAGCAAGGGAGGCATACCATATTATGATTCATGTATTGCTGGTAGATGATGAGAGCTATGTGACGGAGAGTCTGGCACAGACCCTGCCGTGGGAGGAATGCGGTGTCAGTACGGTCTATCAGGCAGCCTCGGCTCAGGAAGCACTGACGATTATGGAGGAGCAGGATGTGGACATTCTGGTCACGGATATTCGCATGCCGGGTATGGACGGACTGGAGCTGATTGAGGAGGTAGCCAGCCGCTGGCCGAATGTCCGCTCTATGGTGCTGACAGGACACTCTGATTTCGAATATGCCAAGAAGGCAATCCAGCTTCAGGCGTTCGATTACGTCCTGAAGCCGGTGAATGATGAGGAGTTCCTCGTTAGTCTGGGCGGTGCGATCGAGTCCTTGAAGGATGAATGGGAGGCCTTCGATAAAATGCACAAGATGCACTACAACCGTAAATCGGATTTTACGGTACTGCGGGCACATCTGATGCATGATCTGGTGCTGGGACGCCAGCTCTCTCCCAAGACGATTCAAGACAAGCTGCAGGCATATGAAATTCCATTTCAAATCGACATGCCAACGGTGATGCTGTTGATCCAGCCAGACCGTTATTTCAGCACGATGGATCACCATTCGCTCTCACTCATGGAGTATGCAATTGGCAACATTGCCGAGGAGGTATTCGCAGAGACGTTCCAAGTGCTGCATTGCACGGCTCCTCATGACTGTCTGATGCTTGTCGCGCAGCTGAAGGAAGCTCGGCAAGAGCATGAGCAGCTGGATGATCGCTACAGGAAATCACGCAGGGAGCTGCTGCAGCGCAATGTGGAGAGCTTTCAGCGCAATGTGAGCAATTATCTGAAAGGGCATATCTCCATTACGGTTACTCGCTGGTTCACCTTTCCGCAAGGCATACCGGATGCCTACAAGTCGGGATTAAGCTCAATCTACCAGGATGAGCACGCCATGACAGAGATGGGGACCGTTATGTATCTGGAGGATGGACAAGGATTGACGGCCAGCTCTGTCCGCTCCCTGGAGGGCTTGTATAAGCCACCTGCACTGATTCATCTGCTGGAATCCAAGCAGTGGGATAGCGCTCGTGCCAAGCTGGAGCAGGTGTACGCCGATATGGAGCAGGAGTCATTTTCCAGGGAGCACCTTTATGAGGTATTCTTGTCCGTGACCAATGCGTTCATGTACATTGCGCATAAGCAGGGACGCTTGTTCTATCAATTGAATCAGAGCGGTATTGATCCGATGATCAGTCAAGGGACGGTCAGATCCCTCCCTCAGTTAAGGGAGTGGTCCCTGTCTGTCCTGAATTCTCTGGAATCCGACCTGTCTGAGAACGAGCAGCATACGAAGAGCTATGTCATCAAGCAGGTACAGGATCTGATCTTCCACGATCAGGGGCAGGAGCTGTCTGTTAAGACACTGGCTGATCAGGTGTACCTGCATCCCGTGTACCTGTCCAAGATCTATAAAGCCGAGACTGGAGAAGGGCTCGGGGATTACATTATTCGAATGCGGATGGAGAAGGCCCTCTACCTGCTCAAGCATACGAATAAAAAAATCTATGAAATTACGACAGAACTGGGATATCAGAATCCGCAGTATTTCAGCAAAATGTTCAAAAAGCACTATGGTATGACACCAAATGAGTTCCGTGACCAATAGGGGCGAAGCAGGCGGAGCTGTGTCGGGAATAGGAGGAGCCTGTCTGGAATAAAAGAAATCTGTCTGGAGCAGAGTGAACTGTGTCTTAATATGAAGACTCATTCTGCACCAGAACTCAAGATGTTGCTAAAGGTGCAGAAATCTTAATTATGTGTCATAGGCTGTCGTCTTCGTCCGACCTATAATGAAAGGGTAATCATTTTGATATTGAGGGGGAAGAGCATTGAGAGCGAAATGGACCAAAAAGAGATGGATATCGCTCCTCGCCATTACAGCATCCTTGAGTATGCTACTGGCAGGTTGTTCGGGATCAAATAACGGAGCTAATAGTGCTGACACGAGCTCGTCAGCTCTTGAAAACGAATACAAAGAAAAGTACGATCCTGAAGTGACCGTTACTACAGCATGGGGGATCGACCCGGCATTGGAGTTCAAGAACGGTGAGAGCATTGAGGACAGTGTAGCCACCAAGTGGGCGAAGGAGAAATTCGGCATTAACGTCAAGTCTCTCTGGTCTGTCACGGACACGAATAGCGCATTCGCAACGAAGCTGCGTCTGGCGATGTCCTCAGGACAAGAAATGCCGGAGGTCGTGACCATTGGAACAGCTGACAACCTGCTGGCACAGGATCTGATCGATTCTGGCATGTATCAGGAGGTCGGCCCGCTGTTCGACAAGTTCGCATCTGATAATTGGAAGAAAGCCATGGAGCAAGATCCGAATGTATGGAATCAATACAGCCGTGATGGCAAGCGTATGGGTATTCCAGTGCTGGATTACGCGTACAACCATGACTATGTACTGTGGATTCGTCAGGATTGGCTGGATAAGCTAAATATGAAGGCGCCAACGACCATTGCAGAACTGGAGCAGGTCATGGAGGCATTCAAGAACAACAACCCTGACGGTCTGGCACCTGCCAAGGTCGTACCGCTGAGCATCGGCTTCAAGACTTCTATGAATACATGGATGGGTGATCCTTCCTGGGTATTCGGTGCATACGGCACACTACCGCAGCAATGGAATCTCGGAGCGGATGGTAAGCTGGAATACGGCTCCATTAATCCAGGTATGAAGGATGGTCTCGTGAAGCTGAACGAGTGGCTGACGAAGGGCTATATTCCCCAAGAGGCTGCACTTTGGGATGAGAATAAGACATCAGAGCCTGCTATTGCTGGTACCGCTGGAATGATTCCAGGACCATACTGGATGAGCGGCTGGCCACTGCAGGATACGGTCAAGAATGTGCCGGGTGCTGTATGGAAGCCTATCGCAATTCCGGCTGGACCTGATGGCAAGGCGATGCGTCACGGCACGCAGTTCACGAACGGTGTGACATTGATCAAGAAGGATATGGCACACCCAGAAGCATTCTTCACGTATCAGAACTACCTGTTCGACAACTATGCGAACCCGGAGCCAGGCAGCGAGTATGATAACGGTCTGTTCGCAGGCTACGACTACCAGCTCGATGCGGAAGGCAAGCAAATGCCAATTGACAAGATCGATGGTGGATACGTCAATGCTGTGCGTTACCTGCTCGTTCGGGACGGTGCTCGTATTCCTGATGCACAGATGAAGGCACTCATTAATCTGGCTGAAGGCAAGGAGCCTGTAACGAAGCTGGAGAAGGACGTAGCCGTGAACTATGGTAAGGAGACTCCTGCAGCTGCTCAAATCCTGATGAGCCAAGAGGATATTTCCTTCAAGAACATGTTCACTGGCCCTACTACTCAGACCATGAAATCCAAGCTGGATTATCTGAATAAGATTGAGAATCAGACCTTCAACGAAATTATCTATGGTAAGAACCCGGTAGATGCCTTTGACACGTTCGTACAGACCTGGAAAGCAGGCGGGGGCGATCAGATCACCGAGGAAGTTAACACATGGTATGAAGGTGTGAAGAAATAAACGGTTTGTACAAGCAATGACGTCAGGCTGTGGCTTGTTCAATCCAACGTCTGTCTGTAGCTCCGCTCTTTGATTAGAGTGGGGCTACAGCTTTTTTTTGTCCAAAATATAGCAGCTGATATGTGAGCATTTTGCATCATGTATTGAATGATTTCCAACTCATCGTAGTATGTGCAGCATCCTTGCGGAAAGAGGTTGCTTTTGTGCCATTTATATTGCTTTTATGTGCTGTTTGGCGCTCTGGGACGGTTGATATAATCGCATTATAGGAAGCTTGATGGAAGCTTGAGAAGAACTACAGGGGGACTAAGATGAAAACCTTAAAGAAAACCTGGCCATTTCACGTCATGTTGCTGCCGGCCGTTGTATTTTTGATCATATTCAATTACATCCCGATGGGCGGGATCGTAATGGCATTCCAGAACTATAAGCCCTGGCTCGGTATTTCTGGCTCGGAATGGGTAGGATTGGACAACTTCCGTTACCTGTTCGAGCGTGAAGACAGCTTGCAGGTCATCTGGAATACCGCGATTATTGCTGTGCTTAAGCTGTTCTTTAATCTGTTCGTTCCGTTCATATTTGCAATTCTGCTGAATGAAGTCCGCAAGGTATACCTGCAACGGACTGTGCAGACACTGGTCTATTTACCTCACTTTCTGTCCTGGGTTATCTTGGGCGGCATCTTGATAGATCTGCTGGCCACAGATGGCCTGGTCAACCGGGTACTCGGCATGTTCGGAGCTGGCCCGATCTTTTTCCTGGGTGATAATGATTGGTTCCGCTTTACAGTGATTCTGACCGACGTCTGGAAGGAATTTGGCTATAATACGATCGTTTTCCTGGCGGCACTTGCGGGGATTAACCCGGCTCTGTACGAAGCAGCCGAGATTGACGGCGCTGGCCGGTGGAAGCAGACGCTGCACATTACGGTGCCTTCGCTTGTTCCGATGTTGATGGTAGTAGGTACACTGGCTCTCGGTAACGTACTGAATGCAGGCTTTGACCAGATATTCAACCTGTATAACCCGCTTGTGTATAAGACGGGAGACATCCTTGATACATTTGTGTACCGGACAGCGATTGTGAGCGGTGAAATGGGCTTTGCTACCGCGATTGGCTTGTTCAAGTCCATAATCAGCATGGTGCTGATCCTGATCTCATACAGACTCGCTTACAAATGGGCTGGATATCGAATCTTCTAACTGCTGCCAATTACAGTATGAAATGAGGCTCAAATCAAAATATCAGTGGTTGACTGTTAGCAGGGTGCAGAGCGGAGGGGCTGAGGATTTCTGAAGAAACGTAGTGGTCGCTAAAAGCTTTCTGGAAGAAAGCTGCTTCGGAAGCATAAGCTTAAGCCAGATTTCAACAGTAGACTTGGTCCAATTCAGAAATCAGGCTTGAACAGTGATCGCAAGAAACCTCAGCACCCGTAGCAGCTCATCGCCCGCCAATCAACATTAGGGCTTGGAGCCTGACATGAATCAAGAAAAGAGGGAGAACCGTGTATCATAAAACATTACCATACCGCGTATTCAGCATTTTCAATACTATCTTCCTGATTACTCTGGCGATTATGTGCATCATTCCGCTGGTGCACGTGCTGGCGGTGTCCTTCAGTGCGAAGTCAGCGGCTGACGCCAATATGGTTAACCTGTGGCCGGTAGGCTTCTCGCTGGAATCCTACAAGAAGACGATGAATAATCCTGTCTTCCTGAATTCTATCGGAATCTCGATTATGCGTACGATCATCGGGACTGCGCTTACCCTGCTCCTCACGTTTTTAGCAGCATACCCGCTGTCCAAAGAGAATTCCGTGTTCAAAGGAAGAAATGTATACTCCTGGATATTCGTATTCACTATGATTTTTAACGGAGGCTTGGTTCCGTTCTATATCGTCATTCAGAAGCTGAATTTGATGGACAATTTCCTTGTGCTGGTGCTTCCGGGAGCGGTAAACACGTTTTTGGTCATTCTGATGCTGAATTTCTTCCGAGGTATTCCGAATGAATTGGAGGAGGCTGCGCTGATTGATGGAGCAGGTCATTTCCGAACCTTGTTCAGCATTTATCTGCCGATCTCCCTGCCTTCGATTGCGACGATTGCACTGTTCAGCATGGTATTCCATTGGAATTCCTGGTTCGACGGTCTGCTCTACATGAACAATGCCAACAACTTCCCACTCGCGACGTTCCTGCAGACCGTCATCATTCAACGTGATATGAGTTCAATGAGCGTGAACCCAATCGAAATGGAAATGATCTCGCAAAATACAGTCAAAGCCGCTCAGATCTTCATTGGCAGTGCACCGATTCTGATCGTCTACCCATTCCTGCAGCGCTTCTTCGTAAAAGGGATGACATTGGGCTCGGTTAAAGGTTGATAGATGAAGTAACTATAACAAGCTGGAGTGGGGGAGTAGTGGTGGGCTATAAGTACAAGCCTTTCATTCAAGGGATGGATGTGTCCTTTATGGATGAAATCGAGCAGCATGGTGGGCACTATTATGATGAGCATGGCAGGACGCAGGATTTGCTTGCCATACTTAAGGATAATCATGTGAATGCCGTACGTCTGCGGATCTGGAATGATCCGCAGGGCGGCTTCTGCAACCTGGAACGTACCGTAGCTGTAGCTAAGCGAATCAAGGAGCAGGGCATGCAGTTCCTGCTGGACTTCCACTACTCAGACCGCTGGGCAGATCCAGCCAACCAATGGAAGCCAGCCGCATGGGAGAAGCTGTCCTATGAGGAGCTGCAACGCGCCGTGTGCATGTATACCGCAGATGTGCTGCGTGAGCTGCAGGAGCATGATGCTCTTCCCTATATGGTACAGATCGGGAATGAAATTACGCCTGGCATGCTGTGGAGTGAAGGACGTGTCGATGGAGAGCATAATACGGATGAGCAGTGGGAGCAATTCGCGGGACTTGTGAAATATGGGATTGCTGCCGTCAAGTCCGTAGACCCGGACATTCAGGTGATGATTCATATTGATCGTGGCGGGGATGCCGCAGCCAGTCGCCAGTTCTATGACCGCTTTGAAGCGCTTGGTGTCGAGTACGATACAATAGGCCTGTCCTTCTATCCTTGGTGGCATGGTACACTCGAAGCCTTGCGGGATAACATGAATGAGCTCGCGGAGCGTTATCGTAAAGACATAATTGTTGTAGAAACCGCTTATCCGTGGACGCTGGAGCAGCTCATGGATCATGAATGGATCTTCAATCAGGAGGAGCAGCTTCTGCCGGGCTACCCTGCTACAGTAGAAGGACAACGCCATTACCTGGAAGATCTGATACGTATCATTCGTGAAGTCCCAGACAATCGTGGAGTAGGCTTCTACTATTGGGAGCCTGCCTGGATTCCATCCAAGTCGGAATGGTCCGTTGGTCATCCGAACAATTGGGGGAACCTTACGATGTTCGATTTCAAGGGACGCAAGCTGGACTCGTTCTCTGCACTGCTGCCGGTCTACTCACTCTGACTTGTGTCACTAGCCTCGTTACGTAACAATCCTGGAGAGAGCTTCTTCTGCAAGAATTGTGTTGATTCAGCAAGCACATAACGAGCGGCAGCCGATACAGGCTGCTGCTCGCAGCTGTATTGTCGTACTGACTCTATTAGTAGTAGGTAGAGGGGCGTTCCTTACACGTCAGATATGTCGAGAAGGCTTGAAGATTGTTAAAACATACTAAATGTTTCCAAATTACCCTTTCTGATTTCAAAAGATAGCGCTTACAATACTAGAGTAACCCGTTATCTTATATTTTAGGGAGGATGTCATTATGAGAGGCATGAAGTCGGTATTATTGCTTGTATTAAGCTTGTCCTTGCTGCTAGTCCCATGGAGTACCGGAGCATCAACGACTGTGGAGGCGGCGCCGGCCTTTGCCAAGGGTGCTGACATCAGTTGGGTGGCCGGAATGGAGGCGCAGGGCTACACCTGGAGGAATAAGCAGGGAGTACAGAAGGATGTCCTGCAAATTTTGCGCGATGATTATCAGATCAATTCGGTACGGATTCGTGTATGGGTAAATCCTAATATGAACGATTATGCTAACGGTTATATGAATGCTGACAAGGCTGCCGAGCTGGCTGCTCGTGCCAAGAAGCTGGGAATGAGCGTCATGCTGACATTGCATTATAGCGATTCCTGGGCTGATCCGGGCAAGCAAAATAAGCCTTATGCATGGCGTAATCATAATTTCCAGCAGCTGATGGATGCGGTGTGGAGTCATACCGTCTATGTCATGAACACGATGAAGAACAAGGGCGTTACGCCGGATTGGGTGCAGATCGGCAATGAGACCAGTGACGGAATGCTGTGGCCGGACGGCAGAGCATCGCAAAATATGAAGAATTATGCGTGGCTCGTGAACACGGGGCACAATGCCGTCAAGTCGGTTAGCAGCAGCACCAAGACCATCGTACATCTTGCTACCGGTGAGGATCGCGCGCTGTTTGAATGGAATATTGGCGGACTGATTGACAATGGCGCTAATTTTGATATGGTGGGTATGTCCCTGTATCCTTCCAAGTCCGACTGGCAGAGCAAAGTGAATCAGACGATTCAGAATGCAAATAATGTGATTAGCAAATACAAAAAAGATGTTGTGATTTCGGAAATCGGTTTGGAGTATAATGAAGCTGCGGCTGCTAAAAGCTTTATTTCGGATATTAAGCAGAAGGTAAGGAATCTATCGGGTGGAAGAGGCAAGGGCGTATTCTATTGGGAGCCTGCCGCAACTCCGGGCTACAACGATGGCTATAATAAAGGAGCCTGGGGAACAGACGGCCGACCTACGCAGGCGCTTGAGGGCTTCCTGAACTAATTTGAAAGCCTATGAAAGCTATTAGCTCATTCAGAGTGAACGCTGTGGACCAATAAGATATCTGCGATCACCAATCGACAAAAGGCGAGCATATGGCGAAATAGGGCAATCCGTGCAGGATGAGGGCAGCATCAGCCGCAGGTGTATGAAGTATAGTCTTATATTTGGAGGAAATTGAAGATGACATCAGAATTGTTACAGCAGCAGACATGGCAGCAAGTTTTGGAGGAGCTATACGGAGCAGCGAAGCTCAGCGAACAGACAGAACGCTATACCGCATTGTTGAAAGCGTATCAAGAGCATTTTGGTGCTTCGGCTCCTGTGTTGTTCAGCTCTCCTGGCAGAAGTGAGATCGGAGGGAACCATACGGACCATAATCATGGTAAAGTACTCGCAGCCAGTATTGATCTGGATACGATTGCAGCCGCTTCCAAGGTAGATGCTCCAGTCATTACGATCATTTCTGAAGGATATGCAGATAAGTTCGTCATTGATATTAGCGATTTGTCCCCTCAGTCTGGCGAAGGCGGTACAGCAGCGCTGATTCGCGGCATTTCCGCAGGCTTTGCAGCACAAGGGCTGCAAGTGGGAGGTTTCCAGGCTTATGTGAGCACAAATGTAATCCCGGCCTCTGGCCTTAGCTCCTCTGCTTCCTTCGAAATGCTGATCGGAACGATTCTGAACACATTCTATAATGAAGGTTCACAGGATACGGTTGCACTAGCCAAGATCGGGCAGTATGCAGAGAATCACTTCTGGAACAAGCCTTCCGGCCTCTTGGACCAAATGGCATGCGGCTATGGTGGATTCATCGCTATTGATTTTGCCAATCCGGCTACACCTGTCATTAATCCTGTACCCTATAATTTCAGAGAGAGCGGCTACTCGCTTGTCATCGTCAACACGGGCGGCAACCATGCCGATCTGACAGAGGATTACGCTGCTGTGCCGAATGAAATGAAGGCGGTTGCTCGTCTGTTGGGTGCGGAGGTACTTCGCGATGTGACGGAGGAGCAGATCTACGCGAATCTGAAGCAGCTGCGAGAGCAAGCAGGGGACCGTGCGGTTATGCGTGCATTGCACTTCCTCGCAGAGAACGACCGGGTAGATGCCCAAGTGGAAGCTCTGACAAGCAATCAATTCGATGACTTCCTGACCTTGATTACCGAGTCGGGGAACTCCTCGTGGAAATGGCTGCAGAATGTATATCAGGATTCCAACGTCAAGGAGCAGGGGATTTCTATTACCCTGGCAGTGACTGAGCTGTACCTGAAGCGTATCGGTCAGGGAGCTTGTCGTGTGCATGGTGGTGGATTTGCTGGTGTTATTCTGGCAATCCTGCCGGATGAATATGTAGCTGGCTATGAAGAGCTGATCAAGAAGACTGTCGATACATCAACCTTCGTCATTCATGTGCGCCCATATGGAGCTGTATGTCTAAATGACTTGCTGAAGGGCTAGATTTTCTCTACAGCCTGTGAAGCTCACACCTCAATGATGAGGGCAACTCGTCATCCCGACATGATCCTGTCCTGTACCGCATAGACTGAAGCAAGAGGGTTCAATTCTTGAATTCAGGTTCTTTGTGGACAGGGGGAGCATGGTATGAAGGTGCTCATATTGATCAGGGCTGCAGATGAGAGAAGTGAGGCCTTACAGTTGGAGGGGTGTCAGTCTTATTTGCTGGAGAAGGGCTGGGAGAGCGGAGAGGTGGTTCGCGTGGGAGCGCAGGAGGAATATGAATTTGATTCTGAGCAGCTAGCGCCCCGGTTGGACCAGGCTACCATCGTGTTGGCTCCAGACCTGTCTTGTATTACGGACTCCATTTATGTATTTCATCGGTTTCTGCGGCAGCTGCATGCCCAGCGGCTCTCTCTTCATACTGTAAAGGATGGAGAGGTCGTAGATTTTTCGCCAATTCATGTCCTGGACTAGAGCGGGAACAGGATGAATTTTCTTCAAGACTGCAAGACTTGAAGAATTGAAGACTGAAAGGTCTACAGAGTCTATAAGGCCTATACAATCTATAAGGTCTGCAAGCTACTACTCTCAGGCTTGGGAGGGTGCTTTGCAGGCCTTATTTTGCTTTTAAAAGAGATTAATTGCGAATGATAAAGACAAACACAAACACAATCAGCATGCTTCGTCCGCTGGACTTGGGTTATAATTTTAATAGGAAAATATCAACAAGAGACGAGCATACCCTTGGGGCTAGAGGGAGGCGGAAATGAACAGATTATATGATAATACCTTTGGGCAGGAGCCGTTTTTGCGGGCAGTTCGGCTTCTTCGGGAGATGATTCCATATGAATCAAGCTATCCGTTTAATTTGGGGGTCGTCAGGCAGTTGTCGGAGCTACAATTTCATCCTGCGGTCACATATATAGTAGGCGAGAACGGTGCAGGCAAGTCCACACTGATGGAAGCGATAGCCGTAGCTTGGGGCTTCAACGCCGAAGGTGGAACGCGAAATAATATCTTCTCTACGCAGGCAACACATTCCTCGTTGTATAACTATTTACGACTGGTACGGAGCACACGTCAGGCACGAGATGGTTTCTTCTTCAGAGCGGAAAGCTATTATAATCTGGCTACTCATATAGACGAGCTGGATCTGGACGAGCTGGATGCAGCACCAGGGCCCAAGATCAAGGATGCATACGGAGGGAAATCTTTGCACGAGCAATCGCATGGTGAATCGTTCTTTGCTGCTTTTGTACATCGCTTTCGTGGGAATGGATTGTACATTCTTGATGAGCCGGAGGCTGCCCTATCTCCGCTCCGTCAAATGGCCATGCTGACTCGCATTCATCAGTTGGTGCGACAAGGCTCCCAATTTATCATTTCTACGCATTCTCCGATTATTATGGCCTATCCGCAGTCATGGATTTACAAGGTAGATGAGGAGGGGCTGAATCGGTGCAGCCTGGAGGAGACAGACCATTATATTGTCACCAAGGAATTCATGAACAATCGGGAGCGTATGCTTGGTGAGCTACTGGATGATGAGGATGAGTGAACAGATCACATGTGAGTATAAAGTCGCTGCTGGCTGATCGCTGCTGGCTGATGTGATGCATTAACTCGGCTTATATATAATGCTAATTTCCTGCTGTCTCCTTAGTGCTTCCTCCAAAAATATGCTGGAATGGTTTACGTAAGATAATACCTCTCTTAAGATGGTATCACGTTGAACCATGGCTACTTGGGTGGCAGCATGGACAGTTGGACTGCAATCAAGGTCCTCTGGAAGGAGGTCTGAACATGAAGCAATCACACAGTGCAGTGTTCCGATCCGTCGCCGTGGAGCCTCTCGCTGAGGGTATACTGAGCGGTATGAGCTTCATGGTGAAGGATGTATTTGCCGTCAAGGGCCATACCAATAGTGCGGGCAATCCAAGCTGGCTCTCCTCGCATACTCCGGCTGAGCAGCATGCCGAGGCAGTGCAGCTTCTTCTGCAGCAAGGGGCGAGGCTGTCGGCGATGACGCATACGGACGAATTGATGTACAGCCTGAACGGTGAAAATGTTCATTATGGAACACCATTAAATCCCGAGGCCCCGGATCGCATACCCGGAGGCTCTTCCAGCGGCTCCGCCTCTGCTGTAGCCTCCGGGCTGGCTGATTTTACGCTAGGAACAGATACGGGCGGTTCAGTTCGAGTGCCTTCAGCTTATTGTGGCGTGTACGGGATGCGGCCAACATATGGCAGTGTGTCATTAGACGGCGTCATCCCCTTGGCAGGTAGCTTTGATACGGTGGGCTGGATCGCTCGTGATCCTGAGCTGATGCTGAAGCTTGGCCGGGCATTGTTGCCTTCTAACCGCTTCGGAGAAATCGGATTCACGCGCATGCTATTCCCCGAAGAAGCGTGGGAGCTGGCTGATGAGAGCAGTCGTGGTATTCTGGAGAATGAGCTAAGCAAGCTGGGGAGCTTACAAGTGGAACGTGAAATGGCACGTATTGCTCCAGAGGGGCTAGCTGAGTGGATGAGCGTATTTCGTATCATACAGGGCTACGAGATATGGCAGACCCATGGCGAATGGATCGAGCGCACGAAGCCTGTCTTTGGGCCCGACATCACAGAGCGCTTCGCTTGGGCTCGCACCATTGAGCAGGTGGACTATAGAGAGCAACAGCACCGGAGACAGCAGATGATGAAGCAATTGACTCGTGTGCTCTCAAACGGGGAGTTGCTCGTTATTCCGACTACGCCGGGGGCTGCTCCCAAGCTGGGGCTTGCCGGGGCACACATCGAGAGACGCAGAAGCCAGACGATGCAGCTGACCTGCATTGCTGGATTATGCGGACTACCTCAGCTAACGATTCCCCTTGGCACGGATCAGGGCTGTCCACTGGCAATCTCCGTAATTGCGGGTCAGAATCAGGACCTACGCCTTCTGGAATGGGCTGTGAGCATCCTTCCTGTATTGAAGTCATAGTTGCAAGAGACAGATTTGGTTGGGTACTAGGCTCGCAATCAAAATCATATTAGCCAAGCAGAGCAGCGTTCTCCTAGTGGAGAATTGCTGCTCTTTTGCATATACGAGGTGTAGTTTATTTCGTTAAAGGAGGTAAAGAGTTTGCATTCTGAATCGTTATATCGTAATATATGAATATAACGATTTTGTGAAGGGGATTAGCACTGATGCAAAAGGATGTCATCACAACGTATGAAGAAGCTGCAGAACTGCTGAAGGCGCTGGCCCATCCTGTAAGGCTATGTATTGTCAACGGGTTGCTGACCAAGAAGGAGTGTAATGTGGCCTTCATGCAGGAATGTCTGGATCTTCCACAATCAACAGTATCCCAGCATTTACAGAAGCTGCGTAGCGCAGGGATCGTCGAGGCGAAGCGCAATGGCTTGGAAGTATACTATACGATTGCGAACGACCGAATCAGACAACTGGTAAGGGTGCTCGTTGCAGAGGAGGAAATATTTCATGGGTAAGAAAATTGTCATTGTCGGCGGGGTAGCAGGGGGGGCATCTGCTGCGGCCAGATTGAGGAGACTGGATGAGAGTGCCCACATTGTTCTGGTTGAGAGGGGCTCGTATATATCCTATGCGAACTGTGGTCTACCCTATTATATAGGTGGGGTGATCACAGACCGTTCCAGGCTAATGGTGCAGACCCCGGAAGCCATGCGACAACGGTTCAATCTGGATATTCGGACGGATAGCGAAGTCATTGGTATAGATCCGGACAGGAAGATTGTCCATATTCACAGCAAAGAACGTGGAAGCTACGAGGAGAGCTATGATCAGGTTATTCTGTCTCCAGGTGCACGACCACTGAGGCCACAGCTTCCGGGCATAGACAGTCCACGTATTTATACGCTGCGCAGCATCCCAGATACAGATCGAATCAGACAAATGATTACCGAGGATGGTATTTCATCAGCCATTGTCATCGGGGGCGGCTTCATCGGCGTGGAGATGGCTGAGAATCTGCGAGAGGCTGGTCTTGCTGTCACGCTGGTCGAAGGAGGTCCTCAGCTCCTGTCACCATTGGATTCAGAAATGGCTGGGATTGTTGCGAAGGAGATGGAGCAGCGTGGTGTCGAACTGCTGATGTCCCGCAAGGTTCAATCGTTCCGGGATGTAGCAGATGGTATTGAGGTGCACATGGCGGATGGCTCCTTTATTCAAGGTAATATGGTGCTGCTTGCTATTGGTGTTACCCCGGACACGGATTTTCTGCGGGAGAGCGGGATCGAACGGGGCCCTCGCGGCCATATCCTTGTAAATGAGAGATTGGAGACAAGTCTTGGAGATGTGTATGCAGTAGGAGATGCTGTGGCTGTCAGAGACTATGTCAATGGGGCGATCACAGCGGTGCCTCTTGCCGGTCCTGCCAACAAGCAGGGGCGAATTGCTGCAGACAATATCTGTGGTCTGAACAGAACATATGAAGGCTCACAGGGTACGTCCATTTTGAAGGTGTTTGATATGACAGCAGCGTCAACGGGGAACAATGAGAAAACGTTGATCAGAGAAGGTATACCTTATCACGTGATCTATGTTCATCCTTCCTCACATGCGACTTATTATCCAGGAGCAATGCCAATGACCATCAAGCTCCTGTTCAACGATGAGGGGATCATTCTTGGTGCGCAAGCAGTGGGCCATGAGGGCGTGGATAAGCGTATAGATACCCTCGCGACGGTCATCCGTATGCGGGGCACGGTGACGGATCTGACGGAGCTGGAGCTGGCTTACGCTCCTCCCTATTCCTCGGCCAAGGACCCTGTGAACATGGCGGGCTACACTGCAGACAATGTATTAATGGGACTGGTGGACGTATTCGTCCCACAGGAGCTGCAAGGACGTGATCCCGAGCATACGATTCTGGTTGATTTACGAACAGAGCTGGAGCATAACAATGGTCACATCCCGGGCTCGTTGCTTATTCCAGTAGATGAGCTGCGAGATCGACTGCAGGAGCTGGATATAGAGAAGGAGATTTGGGTCTATTGTCAGGTAGGTCTTCGTGGATATACGGCCTCAAGAATTCTAAGTCAGCTTGGTTATAAGGTTAGAAATCTGACAGGAGGATACAAGAGCTATCAAATGTTCAAGTATCAGCCGGGACAAGGTGATGCCAGTAGCACAAATCAGACAGTCAAAAGGGAGATAGCAGCAACGAGCTCGGCCCCGGTATCAGCTGCACATGAGTCATTCACCCACAGCATGTCAGGTGAGACTAGTACGAATGTTGCCCATGCAGACGTTGTGCTTGATGCCTGTGGACTATCCTGTCCTGGTCCGTTAATCCAGGTGCGCCAGCAGATGGATCAGCTAAGCGAGGGTCAGGTACTCCATGTTATTGCGTCAGATCCTGGCTTCTACGAGGATATTCGCTCTTGGGCGAATATGGTTCAAGCTGAGCTGCTTCAGCTTAACAGACTGCCAGGTGGGCGAATTGAGGCCTATATTCAGAAGGGGAAGGGCCTGGAGCCGAACGCTGAATTGAATCGAGGGGCATCTGCGTCAGGCACCAGTATGGTTGTATTCAGTGGCGACCTGGATAAAGCTATTGCATCCTTCATCATTGCTAATGGAGCAGCAGCTAGCGGCAAGAAGGTCACGATGTTCTTCACGTTCTGGGGATTGAATGTCATTCGCAAGTCCACCAAGACACCTGTCGTCAAAAATGGGATCAGTCGTATGTTCGGCCTCATGATGCCGCGTGGTAGCCGTAAGCTCCCGCTGTCACGTATGAACATGCTTGGTGCGGGCCCAAAAATGATCCGTGGTGTCATGAACAGCCAGGGAATTCTCTCTTTGGAGCAGCTGATCGAGACGGCGATCCAGCAGGGAGTGGAGCTTGTCGCCTGTCAAATGTCGATGGATGTCATGGGCATCAAGCCAGAGGAGCTGATTGACGGTGTACGACTTGGCGGAGTGGGCTACTACCTGGGGCAAGCGGATCAATCGGGAATTAATCTCTTTATCTAAATTGACATCCAATGGGGCTATCCCAAATTGGCTGTGCAGGACTAGTGGACATTTCTACACACAGGAACTTTATCCAGTCAGGGAGTAACTTGATTTACAATAGACAGGCCGTCATCCAGGATCATGGGTGACGGCTTATTTCTATTACTATAGTACTTTTATTACTGTGTTTTTCTATAATTGATTTTTTCGAGATGCCTTGTTCCTATCAGGTCCTACTTACGATATGCTAATTTTTTCATTTCCTTTACATAGAATTGAATTCGCTCTGATATTTCAGCAGTATGATAGTTCATGTTTGGTATAGTTCCAGAGTGTTAACAAATCTACCAAAAAAGGGGTCAGTGTACGTGAAAGTCAAAAACAGATTGATGTTTGTTGCCCTGTGGATCTTAGTTATAGGGCTGATGGCAGGCTGCGCATCCGGAGGTGCAGGCACCACTACAGAAAGTAACGGAGCCGGAACGCAGCCAGCAGGGGAAACCACTGGGGATACCTCTTCCGCAAACAAGGAAATTCCGGAGCTGAAGGTGAGCTTTGTACCATCCAAAGATCCGGAGCAGATCGTAACGGCAACCGAGCCGCTTAAGGAGCTTCTCAAGAAGCAACTGGAGACGGAAGGCTATACAGTGGGTAACGTAGACATCAATGTTGGAACCACATACGAAGCTGTTGGTGAAGCACTGTCAGCGGGGACTACAGATATCGGCTTTATTCCGGGAGGTACTTATGCTCTGTATGATGATGGAGCAGACGTCATTCTGACGGCAACCCGTGCAGGACTGTCCAATGACTCCGATGCGGCGAAGGATTGGAATGACAACAAGCCGACAGACCCTACAAGCGATCAAGTTACTTATTACCGCAGCCTTTTCATCGCGGGTCCTACGGACAAGGGTAAAGAGCTGGCTGAGAAAGTAAATAAAGGTGAGCAATTGACTTGGGAGGATCTGAACAGTGCGAACTGGGCCGTTATGTCTTCCTCATCCTCGGCTGGATATATCTATCCTACCCTGTGGTTGCAGGACAATTTCCAGAAGAGCCTGACAGATCTGGCTCATGTTACACAATCGGACTCCTACGGTAGTTCCTTTGCGCGACTGGCTTCCGGACAAGCTGATATTATCGTAGCTTATGCGGATGCAAGAAGAGACTACGTGGATCAATGGACAAAAGACTTCGGTCGTAGCGGCACAATCTGGGATGAGACTAATGTTATTGGTGTAACACAGCCAATCTACAACGATACCATCAGTGTAAGCAAGACAAGCCCAATCATGGATGATGCCTTCAAGGCTGCACTGCAAAAAGCGTTCATCGCTATTGCACAGACACCAGAAGGCAAAGAAGTCATCGCAGTCTACACGCATGAAGGTTATAAGGAAGCTACAGCAGCTGATTACGATGGCGAGAGAAAAGCCCAAGAGCTGCTCAGAAATATGAAGAAGTAAGACAGCAACGGGCACTTACGATAAATATCAGAGATGGCCCATCATGGAGACCAATGAGAACATCGGCTTTTTGGATGTTCTCATTGGTTTTATGAATCTTCCCGCCATGTTATTAAGCTTCTCACGGGGTTATGAATCTCTCACTAATAACGATTGGAGTAGTTCCATGATCGAATTTAATCATGTTGATAAGACTTATAGCAATGGAACGACGGCATTGCGAGATATTAATCTGAAGATTGAGCAGGGGGAGTTCGTAGCGGTCATCGGTCTCTCCGGTGCCGGCAAATCTACGCTCATTCGCTGCATTAACCGAATGCATGACATCACTGGAGGCACACTGCTGGTTGATAAGGTAGATGTGGCCAAGCTGAAGGGAAAGCAGGTTCGACAGTTTCGGCGGAGAATCGGAATGATCTTCCAATCCTTCAATCTGGTGACGAGGACGACGGTCATTAACAATGTATTGGTCTCCTTTGTTCCGGACCTGCCGCATTGGCGTAAATGGATAGGGCTGTACACGAAGGAACAGAAGATCAAGGCACTGGAGGCCTTGGATAAGGTCGGTATACTCGACAAGGCATTCGTCCGTGTAGATCAGCTATCAGGTGGTCAGCAACAGCGGGTAGCGCTGGCGCGTACCTTGGCCCAGAGCCCTGATATCATTTTGGCGGATGAGCCGATTGCTTCACTGGACCCGGTGACGTCACGTATCGTCATGGACGATTTCAAGAACATTAACAAGGCTATGAATATTTCCGTCATTATGAATATTCACCATGTGGAAATCGCGTTGGAATATGCAGATCGTATTATCGGAATTAACAAAGGCGAGGTCGTATTTGACGGCGCAGCTTCCCAAGTGACTACAGATATTCTGGAGCACATTTATGGAGGCAAATTTGAGGAGGAGAAAGCATCCTTTAACGAGCATGCAGCAGAGCCCGTTGCCGTAGGAGGAGGCTCTGTCTATGGTGGATAAGCTCTTTCCTCCACACCAGATCAAGCTACCCAGTGGCAAAGTCGTCCTGCAAAGAAGATCAAGAACACCGCTGGTCATCATTATTCTGTTGATTTGCACCATCTTCTCGGTTCAGTTCACCGGCTTCAAGCTGGATGTGCTGTTCTCGCGGATCGGTCAATTTTTTGTCATTATCGGGAATATGATTCCTCCCAATTGGAACAGCTTCTCATCCATATGGGGACCGCTGCTGGATACGCTCAAGATGTCCTTGCTCGGCTCCATGATCGGGGCGGCGCTTGCCCTGCCGGCGGCTGTGCTGGCTTCCTCGAATATTGTTCATAATAAAGTTATCGTCGTCATCAGCAAGACATTACTGAGTCTGCTGAGAACAATGCCAACCCTAGTGACTGCACTGATTGCTACCTTCATCTTCGGATTGGGGCCGATGGCAGGAACGGTAGCAATCATGCTCTTTACCGTATCGTATGTGGGGAAGCTGGTCTACGAGCAGATTGAAAACGTCGATATGGGAGCCTTTGAGGCTATGGAGTCCATCGGAATGACGAGAATCCAGGCTTTTCGTTACGCGACACTCCCGCAGATTCTTCCGAGCTATCTGTCGACCTCCCTATTTTGCTTTGAGGGCAATGTCCGTTATGCAGCGATTCTGGGTTATGTCGGGGCCGGAGGGATCGGACTGCTCATCAATGAGAATCTGGGCTGGCGGGAGTATTCCAGCGTCGGCATGATCATTTTGTCGTTGATCGTCACCGTATACATCATTGAGACGATAAGCGAGCATTTCCGGAAAAAGTTAATCTAAGAATAAATTTCATAATACCTTTAGCTGCTTCAATGTATGACTAGATATAGATCAAAACGGTTTAGTTTGTCTGTATCTAGTTACCAAAAATCGTGTTGTTCATTTATGAAATTTATTCCTAAGGGAGAATATAGGACCTATGACGACAGTAGAAAAGGAGCTGCAGGCTGCACCACGCAGTCATCGCTACCTCCTGACCATTATGGCAGTCATTCTCGTGCTCTTTGTATGGTCACTGACGACAGTGAATCTGAACGATATCGACCAGAGCGGAGCAGGGATTGCTATTAATATTTTTAAAGGGCTGTTTCAGCCGGATCTCACCCTGCTCTTCAATTTCACGGAGCAAGGCGTGTTGTACCTGCTGCTTCAGACCGTGGCCATTGCCTTTCTGGGGACGCTGGTAGGCTCTGTGTTGGCTGTCCCGCTTGCTTTTCTGGCTGCATCCAATGTAGTACCAAAACCCGTATCCTGGGTTACAAGGCTACTGCTTATTACGATTCGGACCGTTCCAGCACTGGTATATGGTCTGATGCTGATTCGTGTAACGGGCCCGGGGCCGTTCGCCGGCGTGCTTACCGTGGGGCTCGTCTCCATCGGTATGCTGTCCAAGCTTTTCGTGGATGCGATTGAGGAATTGGATACGAAAGTCCTGGAATCGATGACCTCGGTTGGCTGTACGACATTTGAGAAAATCCGCTTCGGCATCGTACCTCAGTTGTTCTCGGTCTTTCTGTCCGTTATGATCTATCGCTTCGATATGAATATGCGTGAGGCATCCATTCTGGGTCTCGTCGGTGCAGGTGGAATTGGTGCACCGCTGATCTTCGCCATGCGAAGCTACAAGTGGAATCAGGTCGGAGCCATTCTCATTGGGCTGGTAGTCCTGATCCTGATCATCGAGTGGGTATCCAATCGACTTCGTTCCAAGCTGGTCAAGGGCTAGTGGAGCATGATATGAGCATGGAGCCGCTGTAAGTGAGGAGCCCTGTCGACCGCTCATATTCAGCAATATGCCTGGCGGCAAGATATTGACATCTAGCCTCCAAAGGTGATTGAACCCGAGTTATGTAACATGCTGTACAAAAACAGGAGCTACTAGGATTCATTATCCGATAGCTCCTGTTTTTTGTAATTACAGTGCTCGTAGTTTAGTTGGAGAGTTGGGTGTCAGCTCTTGCTGATTACGCGCCAGTTATGGTTCACGGTGGTACTAATGGTTCGTTTCGAACGGATGTAGTCGGCGAGCAGCTCTGCCATGTCCGTCTGTAGCTCCTTAATGACAGGCTTGCCACGGAACATATCGAACCCGCCTCCGCCGCTTGCGCGGTAATTGTTCATGACTACTTCATATTCGGCCTCGGGCTGAAGCGGCTTTCCGTCGAGCTCCAGCATCACTACCCGTTCTCCCACAGAACGTGATACGTCAAGGGTGTAGCTCACGCCCTCCCACATATCGTAGTTATAGGGCTGGGGCTTCGGCAGGAGGAAGGATGGATGAACACCGATGCGGCCATCTGCCTCCAGCAAGAAATAGGTGGCTGATAATTCAAGTGCCTCACGGATATCTTGTCCCGTCACCCTTAAGACACGCAGCGTATTCGGAAATTTGTAGTTGGCGAGAATATCTCGCATTGAGATCTGCTCACCGAAGCCAGGGGCATAATCGTCGAACAGGGCAGAGCAGGAGATGGCTGCTCCGCTAACCTCCATTTGCACCCTGTTGATCCATTCAACGAAGGGATGCTCCTCCAGTCGTGCCTGATGCACATCCACCAGCCGCATGTCATTAGCGGTCTCGCCAATCGGCTGGTCCAGCCAATGCTGCAAGCGCTCCTCGACGGGAGCCGTCCGTTCGAGAATATGCTCCGCTGGCTCCACCTCACCTGCTGCAAGCAGCTCGGAATGGGCCGTGAGCAGTCTCCAGCGAGGCTTAGGGTCGGATTGGCTGTCCGATGCTAACTCCAGCTCCAATATGACTCTGCCAAGAAATTGCCCCTGCGTGCCTGATTGGATGACACAGACGCCGTTCACTTGAAGACCCTCAATCTGTCTATGCTGGTGCCCGGTCAGCAGTACATCCATGCCAGATACCTCGTGACAAAGCTCGTAGCCCTGATTTTCACCCGTCAAGGCCTCGGTGGGCTCCCCGGATTGAAGATCTCGCTCAAAGCCACCGTGATAGGAGACAATGACGATATCCGCCTCCAGCTGCTCCCTGAGATAAGGTACCCAATGCCGGGCACAGGCTACCGGGTCTTCGAAGCGAAGGCCCTCGATATGCTCTGGCAGCTCCCATACGGGAATATGCGCGGTAGTCAGGCCCAGTACGGCGATTCGAATCCCTTCTGATGTATCGTGTAGCAGATAGGGTTGACCAAAGGCTGGCTCACCAGTGGATGCAGATACTGTGTTGGCCGAGAGCCACGGGAAGTCGGATTGCAGCATGGCTTCTTGCAGGTGGGCAAGACCAAAATTGAACTCATGGTTGCCAATGACAGCTCCGGCACAGTGGGCCGCATTCAAGGCAGAGACGACGGCATTGTCGGCAGAGTTATCAATTTTTGCCTGATAATAGGTTAGCGGCGAGCCCTGCAGGCTGTCACCATTATCCACATAAAGCATGCGGTCGCCCCATCTGCCTCGCTCCTCCTGAAGCAGTGTTGCGATTCGAGCGAAGCCAAGGTTGGACGGTCCGCCCTCCATATACGAATAGGGTTGAATGTACCCGTGAATATCACTTGTTGTCAAAATAGCAATTTGACGGCGCACAGCTGCGTTCACGATCGTGTTCCTCCTCTTATGCCGCAGTCCTAGGCGATATTTCCTATATAGCCTCGCCTAGAACTGCGTGTGTAAAATCACCTCTTAAGCTTAGCGCCCGGAATGCCTGACTCTGTATACGTTATGTAAATGCAATGTAAAAAACTACCCTCTTGTCAGGAGACAGGAGGGTAGTCTGGAGCTTGAATAGAGTAATCTAGTCTCAACGAATCTCAACTCATTCTTAACAGGTCTAAATAGAGATTGACGAGGCCTTAGAAGCCGGATATTTCTCTAATCCAGCCTTGATGCATTGGAATGAGTCTATATGAGCCTTAGTGGATCGGATATATCTAGGCTGAGCAGGCTCAGCTTGCGAGAGCTTCAGAGTAGCTCGATATTGCAGGATGCAACGGAATGATCGATGCTGCGGATGTCGTTGCGCTTCCAATGGTAACGGACTCGGTCAGCAGGTTGTTGCTGCCTTGTCTGAGACGCATGCTAGCTTGGCCTGTAACGCCCGCCTTCAGCTGGAAGGTCAAGGTGTACACTGCCTTTCCATCATTGTCGGCTGTAGATGCAAAGGTCGGACTGTATCCATAAGAAGACCAGCTACCGTTAGCACTTTGGAAGCGGGCAATTTGCTCCCCGCCAGGTAAGTAAATGCCAGCACGGAGATCCGATACGGTCTGTCCAGGGTTCAAGCCTTGCGCAGTGACGGTCATGGTGTATGTCCCACCAGCTGCGAGATTACTAGGGACGGACAGGCTGTAGCCAGCAGTTCCGCCCGAGCTTTGAGTAGCACCGTAGGAGCCGGGCTTGAACGTTGTCGGGTCATACCACAGATAGCCTGGAGCCGGCTCTGCCCATGGCTCTAGCTGTGGTTCTGTCGAATTCGCAGGGGTCTCCATGGGCAGCAGAGACGTTGGGGTGTCCAGCGTCAAGCCGTCCACCTGATCGAAGCTGGTGTAATTTTCTTGCATCGCCAGCCATTTCACTGTATTCACAAGGAATACGGCGTCATCCTGCTCCTTGAAGCCGTCATAGGTCTTTTTAGTAGTGCCTGTCTCTTCGCGCAAATATTTCGGGGTAGCATCCTCTACTGGGGAGGAATCGCCGATAAAGGCAGCTTTGCCGAGGCCGCGTTTGGAGATCGCTGCATAAGGGCCTTCTGCCCGTCCTCCACCGTTATAGACCCCTTGATCCACTGCATAGCTCCATGCAGGGATGTTGCCTTGGGGCAGGTACACGATTCCTTTGGCTTGCGCAGGATCAATGATTGCCAGCGTCGAGCCAGCATGCATGGCTACACCGCTCACCCCTGAAGTAATGCCGAAGGCTTGGGACGGAGCAACAATGTCCGTAGCGGTCACATCACCAATTCCGTTGTAGCGAAAGCGGAGTCCAAAATGGTCCGCCAGCCAATCGGAGCTTACGACATCCTGCATGGCAGGTGAGGCGGCTTCAGCAGCAGACATGCCCAGTGTCGGGTTGTGATATGCCCCGCGGCGGTAGCCATTCATAATTTCGGAGGAATCCCAACGGTTCTTGTTACGATCCGCGTTGTAGTGATCCGAGATGAAGAACAAGCCGCCACCTTCTTCCACGAAACGCAGGATAGCGTCCTGTTCGGATTTCTTGAATGGAATATTGGCTTCACCAACGATGAATACATCATAATCCTTCAGCTTGTCATACGTAATGGCTTGTTCTCCAAAAGTATAAGGGATCGAGCGTTCGAGCTGATCCACCTCGAATTGCTCAGCCCGCAGCCCGTCGGCAAAATCGGAGAATGCACCTTCGATGACCCAGTCTGCTGCTCCGGCTGTCTGGGCGTGGGTGTTATCGAACAGAACCTTTTTGCCAGCCCCGTTCTCCAGTGGAGGTACATTGTCGCCGGGATCAGTCCCGCCGTCATTACCGCCGCCGTCGCCATCTCCGTTCCCACCGCCATTGTCACCGCCGCCGTCTCCATCTCCATCTCCAGGAGTACCGTTATCATCGGTTGCCAGAGTGATAGCGCTTGGACTTCTCAGTCCCGGGAAATTATTATAGGTCGCCAGTGTACCCGTTACCCGCACCTTGATGCCGATCAGGTCAGGGTTCGTTTGCAGCCCGTAATCGCCACGGTATGAAGCAGTGAGCTGTACATTCACAAGCTTGGTCTTGTCCTGTTCACTCGCAGTATCTGCGATCAGTACATTGAAGTCGTTAGCAAAAGGGGCCTGGAATTTTGCAGCATTAGAGCCTGTAGCATGTCCAATGATATAGCCCTCTACCGTTACAGAACTACCGTTGTTGCCTAGAGCAATAGCTTCGCTAACGGTCAGCGCGTCCGCCGCTGCCGCCTGCTGTACCGAGTTCCCCGTCCATGATGATAATAAGAGCGTGAAGATGAACATCAGGCTTACTGCGTGTTTGAAGCATCGATTTCTCACTTTGCCAATCCCTCCTGCATGTAATTTTATCCAACACACTTTGAGGGTAACGAAGGAATGATGATTTTACTAACTAATTTTGTAATAAAAATATAAAATTTCGAAAAATAGGTCTTTATACACATATTTTTCTCGCGTTTTGTGTAATGTTGTTTTATCGTGTTTTGTCGTAAAAGCTCGATTCCAATACAAAAGCCCGCTTTCGCTAGAATTCACGAAAGCGGGCTTTTGAAAAAAAAGGACGACGTGTAATTAACGTTTGGCGGTAGAAGCCTCCGCAGTGGCAGGCAGCTCAATCCAGCGAGTCGCCCAATGGGAGATATCATCAAATAATGGGGCGAGCTCTTTGCCTTTGTCCGTAAGGGAATATTCAATGCGTACAGGCTTCTCGGGATATACCGTCCGCTGAACGATACCTTCCTCTTCCAGTTCCTTCAGACGTTCGGATAGAACCTTACCGCTCAGATGAGTCAAGGAGTTCTCGATCGCAGCGAATCGCTGGGGACCATTTAACAATTGATGAACAATCAGCGTGGTCCAGCGTTTACTCAAAATCTCAACCGCTCTCTCGAACCTGGGACACAATTGTGGGAGTTCTATAGTAATCACCTCTTGTTATCATTATATCTAAACTATGCAAATTATACAATGTTACTTTACTAAAATTATATACTTGACGGAAGCTTGTTATTTAAATATAATTCGTTACATAAAGTAATTAGATGATTTGAAGTGTACTTCCTCTTTTGAAGTGTGTACTCGTTCTTTTGAAGTGCACTTATTCAATGGAGTTTCGTTTGTTATGCAGTCTTTATCTTAAGAAAATAAACATTTGTTATCTTAATATCAATGGGTGGAGCTTATGATAAATCTGGATTATGAAGTATGTATTGTTGGTGGTGGTCCGGCAGGGGCTTTGCTTGCTTGTCTATTGGTCGAGAACGGCATCTCTACAATCTTGCTGGAGAAGCAGACGTCTATTGGAGCAGCCTTCCGAGGTGAACTAGTGAATGAAGAAGGCTTCAAGGTGCTGGAGAGGCATGGGATTTTGAAGGAAATGCCCACAGATGCTTATCTGAAGCTGGAGCGCATTGAATACTGGGCACAGCAGCATATTCTCAAGACCATCGCTCCACAAGAGGAGGCCGGTCATGTGGGCATCCACATATCGCAGACCGAGCTGCTTCATGCCATTCTGGAGAGAGCCAGCCGATATGAGCATTTCAAACTACTTACCGGGGCAACGATGATGGATCTGCTTCAGAATGAACAGGGGTACTATTGCGGTGTTACCGTTCGTATGGCAGATGGTGAGCTTCTGAAGGTCCATAGCACAGTTGTTGCAGGCTCGGACGGACGCTATTCCACCGTACGCAAGCGGGCTGGCATTGGGGTAGAGAAGGCGGGACACGGATATGACATGCTCTGGGCGAAGATTCCTACCCCATCCGGTTGGGAGCCCATTTCCAGATTTGCCCTCGTGAACGGGCATCAGCTATCTCTTTTTACTCAGACTCATGAGCATGTACAGATTGGCTGGAATATTGAAGAGCGTTCCTATCCTGCGTTGGTAAAAGGATCTTTTGAGCCGTTCATTCAGCTGTTTGCTCAGGCATTCCCTGATCTGAATGAGCAGGTGAGCAGACATATTACATCATGGAAGGATTTCGTGCTGCTGCAAATATTCAGTGCCAGCTGTGATACCTGGGTGAAGGACGGACTTGTGCTGTTCGGCGATGCCGCTCATACGATGACACCTACAGGGGCCTTCGGCTTGAATGCTGCGCTCGCTGATGCCGATGTGCTCGCTGACGAACTGCTTGCCTGCCTAAGAGCAGGGGATGTGTCCGCAGCTCGATTGAGTCGCTTCGAATATAAGCGACGTGCAGCAGCCGAGCAGCAGCAGGAGCGACAGTTTAGGATGGAAGAAGCGTTCAGCCAGCATTTTGAATATAGCGAGGTCTAACGAGATCTTGCGATGTCTAGTGAGATATGACAAGCTGTCTTAACCATTCATCAAAGTGGCGGGTGGAAGAAGAGCTTTGTCACAGTAAGCTGACCTCTTGGACAATACGTAGATATTTTGAAGATTTCATGGTTCGTTACAGTGGTTCATGAACAGGGACCCTTGACAATGATCATTTACGATGGATAAATACACAGAGCCAAAGGATGGTGCTTCTATGCTTCAACATAATGCAGTAGAATTGCTTCAGGATAAGATTCATACCGTAGTCTCCGAGACAGCCTCCAATATATTAGTAGGCCCGATTAAGCTTCCGGTCAATCTGGACGGGGAGACTGTGGTCTTTCAATGGTACTGCTGGCTTCCAGTGAAGGACCAAGAGGATCGGGAGCTGTGCCGAACGGCAACAGCGGAGACCTTGATCAAGCGTCTGTCTTCCTTTAATCTGGCAGAAGGACAACAATCCAGTGTATTGGTGTACGGCGATTTCGCCCATGCTGAGCACGCGATGATCCGCATGCACAGTATCTGTCATACAGGGGATATCTTCGGCAGTAAGCGTTGTGATTGTGGCTTCCAGCTGCATCAATCCATGAAGATGATTGTAGAGAACGGAGCAGGGGCACTGTTTTATCTGGCTAATCATGAGGGCCGTGGGATAGGCTTGTTCAGCAAAGCGATGGCTTATATCCTGCAGGAGCAGGGCCTGGATACGGTTGAGGCTAACCTGGAGCTAGGCTTCAAGGATGACTCACGTGACTATACTGACGCCATCAGCATTTTGCAGCACTTGAGACAGCTGCCTGTGAAGCTGATTACGAACAACCCCAAGAAGCTTGAGGCTTTGAAATCGTCCGGTATGAATGTTGAGGGCAGAGTTCCGTTATGGGGCGATGTATCCGAGTATAATGCTAGATATCTGAAGACGAAAGTGGAGCGTTCAGGCCACTATGGAGAAAATGAGGGGATCTATCATGAATACGCATGAGGATTTCATGCGTCTGGCATTGAACAATGCCAAGATGACAAAGGGGCAGACGACACCGAATCCCATGGTCGGATCGGTCATCGTGAAGGATGGCAGGATCGTGGGGATCGGAGCACATCTGAAGCCGGGTGAGCCTCACGCCGAGATTCACGCCCTCCGTATGGCTGGAGAGCAAGCTAGAGGGGGGACCATTTATGTCACGCTGGAGCCTTGCTCCCATCATGGACGGACAGGTCCTTGTGCCGAGGCCATCGTAGAGGCGGGGCTGAGCAAGGTAGTTATAGCTGCAATGGACCCGAATCCGCTCGTATCCGGACGTGGCGTACGTATTCTGGAGGAAGCAGGCATTGAGGTCATCCGTGGTGTGCTTGCGGAGGAATCCGAGGCTATGAATGAAGTATTTAACAAATTCATCGTGACGAAGCGCCCCTTCGTCACCTTGAAGGCAGCCGTCACAATGGACGGCAAAATTGCGACTCGTACGGCCAGCAGCAAGTGGATTACCTCCGAGCAGGCGCGTGAGGATGTGCATCAGCTCCGCCATGAAGCGGGAGCTATTCTGACTGGCGTGCAGACCATCATTCATGACGATTCGCAGCTGACGACAAGGCTGCCAGGAGGGAGGAATCCGCTGCGTATCATTCTGGACAGCAAGCTACGAATCCCAATGGAGTCCCGTGTTGTGAATGATGGTGAGGCTCCAACCTGGATTTTTACGGCGGCTAGCTACGATGAAGGCAAGCGTCGTGAGCTGGAACGGCTCGGCGTCCGCGTCATTCCTACTCAAGGAGCGGAGCGTGTGCAGCTAGAGCAGGTACTGGATGAGCTGGGGGCGAATGAGATCTCCTCGTTGCTCGTGGAGGGCGGCGGTGAGATCAACGCTTCCTTTGTGGAGCAGCGGCTCGCTGATAAGCTGGTACTCTATATGGCACCGAAGCTCGTGGGCGGGCAATATGCTCCTACTTTCGTTGAAGGTACAGGAGCGGCCAAGATGGATGAAGCGCTTCGCTTGAACCGTATGACTGCCGAGATGGTTGGACCTGATCTGAAGATTCAGGCTTACTTTCGGTAACGATATTCCTTGCAGATAATAAGGAATGATATGGAATCTGGCAGAGTGAATATAGGGCTCTGAACAGTATTTGAGCTAGCTTGAGGATTGTCTTTAAAATAAGCTTGGAACCTTCCCCCTGCCTTGGCGGGGGTTCTTTGTGTAGATTCAGTGATTTCCAATTGACGAATAATACGGCCCCCCTTAATATTAAAGTCATATTCAAATTCTTGTGGTGTAAGATTGACTGACATGTACCTTATGCGCCTCCGTTTGCTTTACTACTTTCCTAAGGAAAAGCAAGGATGCATAGAAGCGTCGAACCGACTGTGTCTCACCGCATTGAAATTTACTATGGGAGCAGGTATACAGAAAGGAGTCATTGAGATGAAAAAAGCACTTACTAGTTTGATGCTGGCTGGCCTGTTGATTGCAGCGGGCTGCGGCAACAGTACAGGTGGCGAACAGACTGCTGGCGAGAACGGAGTAGGAGGGGCAGGAGATAGCAAGAGCTATAAGATTGCCATCTCACAAATTGTAGAGCATCCATCGCTGGATTCCACTCGTGAAGGCTTCCTCGCAGCATTGAAGGATGCTGGTCTTGAAGAAGGCAAGAATCTGACCGTAGATTACAACAACGCTCAGGGCGATGCAGCCACGAACCTGTCCATTGCCCAGAAGATTGCTTCTGCTGACGCGGACCTGTCACTTGGTATCGCTACGCCATCCGCACAGGCACTCGTGCAGCAGATTCAGGACAAGCCCGTCTTGTTCGCAGCTGTAACTGACCCGCTGGGTGCCAAGATTGTCGACAATCTGGATCAGCCGGGCGGAAATGTAACCGGAGCTTCGGATACGAATCCAGAAGCTGTAGTTGAACTGGTAGACTTCATCGCTACGGAGCTGCCTAATGTGAAGAAGGTTGGCCTGATTCTTAATGAAGGCGAGCCCAATGCAGTGGTCATGGCTGAGAATGCGCAGCAAGCCTTTGCCAAGCATAACATTGAAGTAGTCAAAGCACCGATTACGAACACCTCCGAAGTCAAGCAGGCTGCTGACTCTCTGGTAGGGAATGTAGATGCGATGTTCATTACCCTTGATAATTCTGTAGTTAGTGCCGTGGATACAATCATCCAGGTTGCGAATGATAATGATATTCCGTTCTTCTCCAGTGACCGTGATACGGTGGAGAAGGGAGCCATGGCAACTGTCGGCTTCAAATATTATGATCATGGCTACCAGGTTGGTCAAATGGCTGCCCAGATTCTCGTAGATGGAGCTAAGCCTGGAGATCTCAAGGTTACCGTACCTGACAAGCTGGATCTCATCCTGAACGTCAAAGCAGCGCAAGAACAGGGTGTAGAAGTAACGGATTCCATGAGATCCAAGGTGCAGGACCCGGACAATAATATTATCGAATAGACCAGCAGTGTCTGCACACGGATCGGTTCCCCACGCCTAGGCGGGGGAGCTGGGATAGGGCGTTTCGTTTCTGCCGAAACAGCCCTATTCTCTTTTGCGAATGTGGGGGTCCACGAATGAACGCTGCTTGTTACGTATTTGTGGCAGGAGGTTATGATATTGATTTTGTTAACTATTCTTAAATCATCCTTTTTCAGCTCACTGGAGATTGGATTGCTGTATGCTCTAATGGCACTCGGTGTGTATATTACGTTTCGTATTCTGGATTTTCCCGATCTCACGGTGGACGGGAGCTTCACGACAGGAGCAGCCATTGCGGCGATTATGATCTCGAACGGCACCCCCGCCTGGATGGCATGTATTGCAGCTTTTATCGGCGGTCTGGCTGCTGGAGCCTGCACAGGCCTGCTGCATACGAAGGGCAAGATTAACGGACTGCTGTCCGGTATTCTGATGATGATCGCACTCTACTCGATTAACCTGAGAATACTGGGCAGACCGAATGTGTCCCTGCTTGGTGCGGATACAATCTTCTCGGATCTGCCGCGCAAGGTATGGGAATTCACCTCCATCACCCTCGTTATGCTTGTCGTTACGCTCGTGTTCAAGCTGGCACTTGATTGGTTCATGAAGACTGATCTGGGTCTGGCCTTGCGTGCAACAGGCGACAACAAGCGCATGATTCGCAGCTTCGGCGCGAACACAGACACGACGACCATTGTTGGTGTCAGCTTGTCCAATGGACTGGTGGCCTTGTCTGGGGCATTCATCGCCCAACAATCGGGCTTCGCTGATATTACGATGGGGATCGGTATGATCGTGATCGGTCTGGCTTCTGTTATTATCGGGGAAGCGATTTTCGGGGCCAAAACGGTGTTCCGGGCGACAATTGCTGTCATTCTGGGCTCTATCGTCTATCGTTTCGTTGTGGCTATCGCTCTTCAGATCAAATGGTTCGAATCCTCTGACTTGAAGCTGATTACTGCTATCATCGTCATTATCGCTCTCGTCGTGCCGACCATTCGGCGCGTCCTGAAGCAGAATGCCATGGCCAAGATACGTTCGGCTGAGCTGCTGGGCTCAGGGAGCCAGAGCAAGGGAGGTCGAGGCTGATGCTGGATATCGTAAATGTATCGAAGCTCTTCAATCCAGGAACTGTAGATGAGAAGATTGCGTTGATCGGAGCGAATCTTCATCTGAAGCCTGGTGACTTTGTCACCGTGATCGGGAGTAATGGAGCGGGCAAGTCCACGCTGATGAATATCATCTCTGGTGTCATGAAGCCGGATACGGGTGAGGTCCGCATCGCGGACCGGAACATCAGTCAGCTCCCGGAATTCAAGCGTAGCCGCTGGATTGGACGCGTATTCCAGGACCCAATGGCAGGTACGGCACCAAATATGTCCATTGAAGAGAATCTGGCAATGGCATACACCCGCGGCAAATCGCGCAGCTTCGGCTTCGGCGTCACGGCTGCCAAGCGCGATCGTTTCCGTGAGGAGCTACAGCGGCTTGGTATCGGACTGGAGAATCGTCTGGGCGCTAAGGTAGGATTGCTCTCTGGTGGGGAGCGGCAGGCACTAAGCCTACTCATGGCGACCTTCACGCAGCCGGATATTCTGTTGCTGGATGAGCATACAGCAGCGCTAGACCCGGCCCGGGCTGAATTGATCACCACACTGACGGAGAGCATAGTTCGCGATATGAAGCTGACCACACTCATGGTCACCCACAACATGGATCAGGCAATCCGCTTGGGTAATCGTCTGATTATGATGGATAAGGGCCGCATCATTCTGGATGTCAATGAGCAACAGAAGAAGGGTCTGACTGTCGAGCGGCTGCTTGGTGAATTTGAACGGATTAGCGGTGAAAAGCTGGCGGATGATCGGATTGTGCTGGGCTAAAGAGCTCAAGAAGTGTGATGCTGGCATGCGAAGTGAACGAACCAACAATCGTACAGGCAGCTACACAACAGCGTGCAAACAATCGTACCAGTAATGAATCAGTAAACCAGTAACCAAACAAAGGTAATCGTGATAACAAATAAGCTGTTCATGACAAGAGGCTAGCCCCGTTCCAGGGTCTGGCCTCTTTTTCATACGTCACGAACCGAATATAGTCCATCATCATCCGTATTCTGTTTATGTTCCCGTCGATGAATGTGGCGTATGATCAAGATATAATGATGGGTAGGGGAGTTCTGGCCTGAGAAGCACAAGTCACGATTAGGCTTGGTACCAAGAATGAAGAGCATGAAAGCCCATCACATGATGGACGCTAGCTTGGCCATTCCTGAAGACGTGATGTTCAATGGACTTATAATAAAGCACAATTGATTTGTTTGTGCGGTACTTCAGGCGTTAGGCGGAATTCCAAGAGCTGAGGCGTTGTAATACCCCTTCATGGCAGCGCTACCATATGCGTGTCGCTAATGATGGACTTTATTTATTCAATTTTTCAGTTCCATTCAAAGCACTCGACTATATTCAAAGCATTCAACGTATTCCGATCAAAGGAGAGATTGTTGCATGAAGCATCTGGAATTCACATTGCAGCATCCGAATCAGACCATCACCCCTGGGCGCATGGCTACGTGTGGCGGTCAGAGTCCGCAAGGAGAGCAGCTTGGCTTCACGAATTATTATATGACGCGTAATCAGCAGCCATATATTCCGGTAGTTGGGGAATTTCACTATTCTCGCTTCTCTTATCTCCACTGGGAGGAGGAGCTACTGAAGATGAAGGCTGGCGGCATCGAGATTGTCGCAACCTATGTGTTCTGGATCATGCATGAGGAGATGGAGGGGGAATTCTCTTGGGACGGGAATCTGAATCTGCGGCATTTTGTGGATCTATGTGCCAAGCATGGGCTGAAGCTGATTGTCCGCATAGGTCCTTTTTGCCACGGTGAGGTCCGTAACGGCGGAATGCCCGACTGGCTGTTCTCTTACCCGCTTGAGGTGCGCTCTAACGATGAGAGATATTTGCATTATGTGACTCGACTGTATCAGCAGATTGCCCGTCAGTTGGAGGGGAGATTGTTCCAGCAAGGTGGGCCCATTATAGCGGTGCAGCTGGAAAATGAATACATGCATGCGGGGGCGCCTTTGGATGCATGGGGCTACAATCCCGGACGCTTTCTCACCTCGGGAAAGGATGGCCAGAAGCATCTGGTACGGCTGCGTCAGATCGCAGAGGATGCGGGTATACGCCCATTATTCTTCACTGCTACGGCTTGGGGCGGCGCAGCGGTGCCGGAGCAGGATACCTTGCCTATGCTGGCAGGCTATGCCTACACACCATGGATTCCGAACCAGCCACCTAGCCGGGAGTATATCTTTCGGAATCTGCATGAGACTCCTGCAGAGCCTGTGGATTATGATACACGTGAATACCCTGCGGCCTATTGTGAGCTGGCGGGTGGAATGCAGGTCAGCTACAAGGCACGTCCTGTCGTAGAGGCGGACAGCGTAGAGGCCATGTCCGTCGTCAAGCTGGCCAATGGCAGTAACCTTATTGGCTATTACATGTACCATGGAGGCTCCAACCCGATCGGGAAGAGGTCCTTCATGAATGAATCCGGCCTGCCCAAGATCACGTATGATTACCAGTCTCCTCTGGGCGAGTTCGGACGGGTAGGGGATTCCTACCATCGTATTCGTCTCTTGTCCCTCTTTCTGCAATCATTCGGTCATGTACTGGCCCCGATGGGAACGGTTCTACCGGAAGGACAAGAGAAGATCGCTCCAGAGGATACAACCTCCATTCGCTGGTCTCTTCGCCAGCGCGATCATCAGGGCTTCGTGTTCCTGAACAACTTCCAGGATCATGTCGAGATGCCAGGGCAGGAGCTGGCGCTAACCTTACATTCGTCGAAGGGGAGCGTTCGCTTTCCAAGTAGCGGGAGCATGAAGCTAGCCACCAGTAGCAGCATGATTCTTCCGTTTCATCTGGATATTGCAGGTCTCAAGCTCGTAAGCGCTACTGTACAGCCACTCATGATACTGGAGGATGCAGAGGAGACAGCGATCGTCTTCTTTGCCCGCGACGGGATTCCGGCTGAGTATGTGCTGGATCATACCACTGTAAGTGGTGTTCATATTGGAGAAGCAAGCCTCACGAAGTGGGAAGAGCAAGCGGGACGCCTCGTCATCAGACCACAGGTCGGGAAGGAGCATGAACTGGTGCTCACTCTTCCGGAAGGGAAGCGAATCCGGCTTATCACCTTATCCCGGGAAGAAGCGTTGCAGGCCTACCGCTTGCGGGTATGGGGAGAGGAAAGACTCATTGTGAGCGAAGGCCATGTCTATGTGCAGGACGAGCAACTATTCTGCGCATCTGAGCAGGCGACACTCACGGCCTGGGTCTATCCGGCTCCATCGAGGGAGGCTGCAGCACCTTACGGAGAGCTGTCTACGTCCACGCATGCAGGCTTTCAGATCTATGAATGGCATTTCCCAGCCTACGATGCCGGACTGAAGGCGCAGTATCCAGCAGAGAGCACGGCTTTGCTCTCCTTGAAGACGGACTGGCCGTCTTATATAGCAGATGTCCAGATTCGCATTGACTATGACGGAGATGTTGCAGCTGCATATATCGGTCAGCGTTTGTTAACGGATCATATTCATTATGGCAAGCCCTGGAGCATCGGCCTTAGGCAATTTCGATTGGAGCTGGCAGAGGAGCAGTTGCACCTTTCCATTACTCCTTTGCGTAAGGGTACCGTTCACAGCTTCGTGAATCAGGCGTATATTGAACGCTTTGACGGTGTGGAGATTGCTTTGTATCACCACATAGAGGCTATCCCAAGCTATCGGGGTACCGCGTATCTCCGCACAGATTGGTCCTGATTATTAGTGCTCAGGCGAGAGCTCTTGATGTATTCACACGAAGCAAGTGTCATAACTCCATCAAGATTAATTTTTGTAACTGGATATAGACAAATTAAATTATTTTAATGTGCATCTAGCCTTGATTGGAGCAGCTACAGGTATTGTGAAATTTATTCACGCCAATTTATTTTTGGGGAGGAAGCTATGCATACACAGATACCCGAGCATTTGCCACAACGATTAACCATTACGATGTGGGATTTTTCCTGGTATACGATGACTGCTCCTGGTGAGCCCTATAGTGATTTGGAGGCCCGCTTTGCAGAGGCTGTAGAGCGGGGCTATAACACGATCCGCATTTGCGCCATGCCGTATTTTCTGTTCACAGCTGAGGGCAAACGTCCAGGACCACTCCGTCTGGGTAGCCTTGGCCAAATCGGTCAGCGCACCCGTTGGTACAATTGTCAGGGAGGTGTGGAGCTGGATGGTCATGCGCATTTACTGGAGCTGTTCCGGCAAGCCAGACGTCACGATTGTTACATCATCCTGTCGTCGTGGGAGTATCAGCAGAGTCCTAGCTTCCTGGAGGGACCTGAGCTGTTTGAGGAGCTGCTGGCTATTCCTTCAGAGAAGCGATTCATGGAGCTGGCGCGCAGCATGGACCAACTGCTGCAGTTCCTGAAGCAGGAGGGCTATGAGGATCGAATCGCCTATGCAGAGCTTCATAATGAAGTCGAGTTCGGACGGCTGGCGCAGGTGGCTGTTGATCGGAATATTTCGGCGGATGCAGCAGGGAAAATCATTCATTGCATGAAGCCATACATTGAAGAGGCGCTGGATTATCTGCGCACAGGTCATCCCGATCTGCTCATCACTAGCTGCTATACATTGAACCAGGCCTACCCCAAGGAATATGTGGCTGAAAATGAGCAGGTTGCTCATTTTCATCTGTACCTGAACGGTGTGCTACAGGAATTAATGGATGCAGCCGCGCTGCATGATCATGAGCAAGAGTATCCGAACGCTTTTGTCCGCTCACTGCTTCGCGAAGATGCTCCGCCATTTGCAGGATGGAAACTGCCTGCTTCGGAGGAGTGGCGTCTGCATGGCAATCCGGTCGGTCTTCGACTCTTGTATTTACATGATTGGGCTGATCCGGACCAGTGGGATTTGTTCTTGTATGATCGTTACGGGGCGCATAAGCTGGCCATGCTGCAGAAGACTGATATGCGGCTGGATGAGCTGCAGGAGTGGGCAGAGGAGAAGGGCCTGCCTATTGTCATCGGTGAGGGCTATGTAGGCTATACTCCGCTGTATGCAGGGTTCGAGGAAGGACCTGTTGGCAAATTCATTGCCGAGTATGCTGTCCGTAAAGGGATTAAGCTAGGCTTCTGGGGGATGGTGCTCTGCTCCAACTGTGCGCCGCATCATCCATTCTGGCAGGATGTTGCCTGGCAGCAGCGCTGGAATGAAGCGATTCTTCAGCAGGCCGTACCCGTTCGTTAGAGTGGTATTATTGCTATTTGTACGTCTGGAACATGTGAACAGCGTTTGAAAAGTAATGCCAAATAAGAGGTCGTCTCAAAATGTGGCATTGGGGTGCGGCCATAACTGTAAAATGAGGCAACATCAAGAAAACCAAGGGATGAGGCGGCATGTTCCCGCTTTGTTCCTTGGTTTTTTCGCGTCCATTGTGGCTTTCTTCAGCACGGTCTCAGGGATATTGCGGCATTTTTCTTATCATCCATTTTTTTGTACATTTAGATTTATGATTATAAAAGTGGGTAACTAATCAAACGGAGAAAACGTAGGAGGGATCAATCAGAAAATTACTTTTTCTGATCGAAGTAGTTACTGATGAAATAATATAAGGACATTATTAAGACAATCCATGGAAACAAAGATACGAGTTCATTAAAAGGATTGAAGTAGATACTGTTATCCACTAAGTCCACAATCATGAACATAAAAAGTGAAGAAATAAAAGATATAACTGCTACTAGTCTCTTCAAAATAACAGCTCCTTTGGTTTGGTTATAAGTCCATTATATTCCCAAAATAGTAGGCTGACCGATACAAGATTAAGGTCGACCTATCCTTAGTAAATTTGAAGCTATTATCTAATGTCCTCGAGCATGAAGAAAACGAAATTTATAACCAACATAATTCGGATGATCAGCTCAGTCATTAATTTTCTATTCGTTTGGTGGTAGGTGCCGGGTCATCTCTTATTGGGACGATGGGCTGGCATATTGGAGGTTAACTTTCAACCTGATTACGGAGGGCTGTCTATTGTCCCTCCATTTTACCAAGGAACGGTTTCTTTGGTTGTGATTTGAAAGAAACAAGTTGTGCGACCGCTTCAGTAGCGGAGTGGACGGACTGATTGTGGAAAAGCAGCAGCGGTCGCCTTTGTCCCCGGATTTTCACCACTTAGGAGAATAAATTAAATCTGGGGACAACAGCGATTATAGCAACGGTCTGTTCACGGAGCGTCCGCCCAAAAAGCCTACGTATGCCTTCCTCCAAAACCAAAGGCCGTCCCAAGCAGCCATTTCGTGGCTTATGGGACGGCCTTTCTTAGCCCTATCCAGGGCTATGCCTGTGTGGAGGCAATCAACGCATCTACGCTAAGCAACGGGACACTACGTCCCGATTTCTCAATGATGGTAGGGAAGATGGTGCGCAGGCGCTCATCCTCATGAGCTGCAATCTCCTCTTCCTCTGCTGTAATGGTGTCATCCAATTCATTGACGAGCAGTGCTACCTTATAACGACTTAGCAGGATGATCTTGTCCTCGGCAGTACCCTTCTGATCCGACAAGCCAAGCTTCATGGACAGATTGATCAGAGTGAATAGATCGCCGCGAACGGTAATCATGCCTTCATGCCAAGGTTGAGAGAAGGGCAGTGGAGTACCTGTCTTGGCATTTTGGATTTCTTCAATTTCCTGAAATGGGATGCCAAAGTCTTTGCCTTGCAATTTAAATATAATGAATGGTATCACGATGGACACGCTCCTTACTGAAAATAGGTTCTGTGATTGAACCCTGCTGTACACCTCAATGTCCCTAACATGCTGAGACCCCTTATTATGGGACAGATGCTACCAGCCTCTTGATCGGTAATCCGTTGGGAATAGCCCATGTGGCGGCAGAGAGCTTACATATCATATATCGGCATAAGTCCAGTCGGGTTTTACAGATTATGAGCAATCCTTCAGACCTTTCCCAGAATACATTTTGGAAACTGTGAGGGAATAGCGATTGCGGGTATCCTCAGAGCCTGCCAAACAAACCACTCAAGTGGAGCCGTGGGACTGCACAACGGTGGAATATAAGTACCCCGAAACTATGTTATAATGGATGAGATTATGATGAAGGAGTGAGCATCTACCATGGCTAGATCACAGACACAGAAGGCAATACGCAAGGCAGAAAGAGCAGGCGGTAGAAGCTTTGCCCATGATCGCCGGACCAATGAGGATTATGGTGTCATGTCCCAGCATGTACGGATACTGCCAAGCAAACAGGAGAAGCTGCAGCGAATAAAGCACAAGAAGCGGATCGGAGACGATGGTGCTTCTTTTTGTTTTATATTGGAGAATGTACAATTCTATACGGCGGCTGTGATATAGTATTAGCATGGTACAAATTTAATTGCTCAAAACATTGCATCTTTGTTGGGTGAATGACATGGAGGTTCATATATGCAGCTTATTAATGAAATAGAAGTACAGCATAGGCTTGATGCCTTAAGAGAAGAGCAGGTATATCTTCACCTGGAACTAACCACTGGAGCCTATGCCTCTCATTTGGACAGCTCCCGTCATCCTGCGGGTAACTTTATTTCCAATGCCCGTATTCGGTATTCCCATGGGTCCATCTCGGGCCAGCATCCTTTTCGTGTTGGCTTGAAGACAGAGGAAGGCTGGGTCTATGCCGAGGGGCTGACTCATTGGGATGAAGAGGACGGAGAGCGTCTGATTCTGGCTGGGCACGATGCACAGGGCAAATTGATCGTAGCCCTCCAGTTGAGCCGGGAGCCGTTCTGATGTGGAAGGAGATGAGATAGTTGACACAACGCATTCTTGTTATTTTACCCCATCCTGATGATGAGGCGTTTGGTCTGTCAGGAACACTTGCTTCATATATCCAACAAGGCTATGAAGTGACCTATGCCTGCCTGACACTAGGCGAAATGGGACGTAATATGGGAATTCCGCCATTTGCGAACCGGGTGACGTTGCCGAAGATCCGCAAGCAGGAGCTGCTGGAGTCCTGTGATGCGATTGGTATTCAGGATCTGCGTATGCTCGGATTTCATGATAAAACGATTGAGTTTGAGGATCAGCCGTATTTGGAGCGGGTGATCAGCGAGTTGCTGGAAGAGTTGACACCCGAGCTTGTGTTCACATTCTACCCAGGATACAGTGTGCATCCGGACCATGATGCTACAGGGGCTGCGGTTATTCGCACGATCACCCGTATGTCAGCTGAATCCAGACCAACTGTGCAGTGCCTGGCATTCTCCAGAGATTGTGAGCAGGCGTTAGGCAAGCCGGACGTGGAATATGATGTAAGAGCTTATTTGCAGCAAAAGGTGGCTTCGATTCGAGCGCATCGTTCCCAATTTCAGGCTGCCGAGCTGATGGGCACGGAGACCCTGACAGAGCAAGAGTTGAACACTCGCTATGGCTGGGAGAGATTATGGACCTACCAATTCGCGGATTGATGTCATGGTGGATGCAGTACACCGCAATCACATGAGACGACATGCCAACGCATATGACATGTGACAGACATGGCAAGCATCGCTAGTTAATCTACAACCAAAAGAAGCTGTCCCTGAGTAGATGGGACGGCTTCTTTTGGTTGTATGCTGTACATCCTATTGCAATTATTCGATGCTCGGGACAGACGGACTTATTTATGTTCAAGTCCATTTCATACTCATATTCATGTAGTGGTCCATGCTCATACTAATGCTTATGCCCAGGCCCATGCCCAGTACAGCTAATCTGGTGCTTACGATCTGCTGGCTCGCCATTGAAGAACGGCAGTCTGCAGTCTAGACATAGCCTCCTCCAGCGTCTGACGGGTACAAGCCATGTTCATCCGCATGAAGCCTTGTCCCTCTTTTCCGAAGGATACTCCTGCATTCAGTCCAAGACGTGCCTCTTTAACGAGGAATTGGAACAGCTCATCATCTGGCATTTCTAACTGTCTGAAGTCCACCCATAGAAGATAGGTCCCCTCAGGTTCGTTCACCTGTATTTCCGGTAAGTGAAGCTTGCAGAATTCTCTGACGTAGCTCATGTTATCTCGCACATGGTCAAGCAGCGCGTCCAGCCAAGGACCTCCCTCGGTGTAGGCAGCCTTTGTGGCGACAAGCCCCAGCGGGGTGATTTCTTGCAGGCTGTATAGCTGCAGTGTCTTCAGAATTCGACTCTTGAGCTCGGGATTCGGGATAATCATATTAGCAGTCTGAAATCCGGCCATATTGAAGGTTTTGCTTGGCGACGTACAGACAATAGAATGCTGCTGAGCGTAATCAGATAGCGTGGTGAATGGCGTATGTGCTCCTTGCTCGAAGATCATATCGGCATGGATCTCATCCGATACAAGCATCACCTTCCACTTCTCACATAGCTCAGCCAGACGGGTAAGCTCAGCCTTGGTCCACACCCGGCCTACTGGATTGTGCGGACTGCACAGAATCATCATACGTACTTTGCCTTCAGCGAACTTCCGCTCTAGATCCTCGTAATCCATCCGATAGGTGCCATCCTCATCCCGAACAAGCGGGTTCTTCACCAGCTTGCGCTTGTGGTTCAGTACGACCTTATAGAATGGTGGATACACCGGGGTCTGGATTACAATCTGATCACCGGGCTCGGTGAAGGTCTGAACAATGAAGTTCAGTGCAGGTACTACACCAGGCACGAACTGAATCCATTCCTTCTCAACGGTCCATTGGTGACGGGTCTGCATCCATTGTATGATGGCCTCGTAATAAGCCGGAGTAAAGGTAGAGTAACCGAATACACCATGCTCAACACGCTGTGATAATGCCTCCTTGACGGCGGGTGGTACGGCAAAATCCATATCTGCTACCCATAGAGGCAATACTTCGGTGGATTGGAATACTTCGAGTAGGTTATCCCACTTTTGGGAAGCTGTATTGATACGTTCAATTTGCTGATTAAAATTCAACAAGGTTTCCTCCATTTCCGTTACTGATGCACATATTCTATAGGACTTCTCTATCAATGACAATCCTTGCCTGGCCTGTATTGGTCCAACTTAAGACTTGCATAATCGGACAAAATTCGTCAATACGCAATGAAATGCATATATATTGTCAGATGGTGCAAGTTTTGATCTTGGAAAAAGTACAGTTTTTGCCGATAATAAGAAATAACAGATTCTTTGTCGAAATGTGTAGCGTTGGAGATGGCGCAGAATCGATGGATGGCATATGCTGTATTACAGATCATATTTTTAGATGGAGGTTGAGGCTCATTGGACTCTTACAGCAGAGATGAGATTTCACTCATTCATTGTATTTCAGATCCGTCACTATCTCTGGATCACAAGGGCATCATTACTGCGGTAAATGCCCCCATGGTCGGAATGACCGGATACGATGCAGAGTACTATGTTGGCCAATCCATACAGAGCTTCTTCGATATTGCAGGATGGGACCAATCATTGCAGTGGGATACACGGCTCACACATTTTACTGGAAGAGAACTTCCACTTCAGCTAACAGTGCTTCCTCATTCGGGCAGTAACGATGGAGCTATTTTGCTGTGTCGGGAGATTAGTAGTAAGGGGCCTTCATATGCAGCAGAGCAGGATGAAGATTTACTTTTACAGAGTCCCAGTCATTTTGGCTGGTTAACCGAGAAACAATTCGCACAAATGGAGCATGTGCTGGAGAACATTACAGATGGGTACATACGACTAGATCAGGATGGAAGAATCATCTACTGGAACCATGCAGCCGAACGCATGATGGGCATGTCGCGCAGGGACGCACTGGGTCGTATGGTCATCGATCACATCCCTGATGAAGTGTCGCAAGCTTTTCAGGATGCGCTGGGCAAGCGAGAGAATACGACTATAGAATATTATGTACAGGAGCGCAACAGCTGGTTCAATGCTCGTCTTATCCCCTTTTATAGTGAGACATCTATCTATCTGAAGGACGTGACGGCGCTCAAGCAGGCAGAGCAGCAGATCAACCAGATGGTCTTCTATGACAGTCTGACTGGGTTGCCGAATCAGAAGCAGATGAACAAGCACCTTAGCAAGCTGGTAAGTCGAAGCAAGCCGAAGGAGAATACCTTTGCGCTACTGGTCATGGATATTGACCGTTTCAAGGTGCTGAATGACTACCTGGGCTATGATCACGGAGACGCTATAATGGTATACGTTGCCCGCTTGATCTCGGCGAATATAAGGGAGTATGACGTCGTCTTTCGTTCTGAAGGAGATCAGTTCACGATCATCCTCCACCAGGTTAATTTGACCAAGGCCAAGCAGATTGCAGAGCGCATTATGGAACGGTTCCAACAACCTATCGTTGTGGCTGAGATGGAGATTGTCATTACCTTTAGTATTGGGATCAGCGTCTATCCGCTGCATGGGGAGAACCCTGAGCTGCTATGGAATCGTGCAGAGACAGCGATGCGTGTGGCCAAGAAGCTGGGCAAGAACGGCTATCAATTGTATCAGAGTAAAATGGACACTCGCTCCTCTCTTGTGCTGGAAGGCGAATTGCGCAAGGCTATCTTCAAGGAGCAGCTAGAGCTCTATTACCAGCCGAAGATGGATATCCGCACAGGGCGTATGATGGGGGTAGAGGCACTGATTCGCTGGAATCACCCTGAGCGGGGGATGATCCCCCCGGATCAATTCATCCCACTCGCGGAAGATACAGGATTAATTATCTCCATTGGTCATTGGACACTCATGACGGCATGTGCCCAGAATAAGGCTTGGCAGGAGAAAGGGTATAAGCCGCTTGTCATGTCAGTCAATCTCTCTCCGCGCCAATTCAATAATCCAGATCTGGCCGAGACGGTCAGGAAGACGTTGAAGGAGAGCCAGCTGGCACCCAAGTATCTGGAGCTGGAGATTACGGAGAATATCATGCTAAATACGGAGGATGCATTAGGTACACTTCAGGAGATCAAGCAGGATGGTGTACGTATTGCCATTGACGATTTTGGAAAAGGCTACAGCTCGCTTACATACCTCAAGCAATTTCCGATAGACACCTTGAAAATTGATCGCTCCTTCGTAGAAGACTGCACGGAGAATGATAGTGATGCCAAGCTGCTTAGATCCATGCTCAGTATGGCCATTGATTTCAATCTGTCTGTCGTGGCCGAAGGCGTAGAGAATCGGCAGCAGCTGGACTTCCTGCGACGGAACGGCTGTCATATTGCACAAGGCTTCCTGTTCAGCAGACCGCTTCCAGTAGCCGAGCTGGAGGCCAGTATTCGTCAACTGATCTGATGCCTTTTCACAAGCCTGTACACGCAAATGCCTACAGCACTAAGGAAATGGTAGTCGATAAATAGTCATACTAAATAGCCATGCCAGAATCTTGTGTCCAAAATGCAAAAAACCTTTGACAGAAGATGTGGCAATGGCTATTATGTGTATATAACTCACTAAACAGGTAGGTATAATACAATATTGTTCTCACCGTACCGACGGAGGAACTCCTTGTAATGCAGCGAGCAGACATGGTCTAGGACCAGTCAGACCCTGCTGCCATCAAGGGATTCCTCCGTTTTTTTGTGCACATAGGATCTGATACATTCCAAGTTCAACATACAAAATACACACGTAGGGGGATTTGAAGATGAGAAGACAAGGTAAGCGTGGACTACAGACTGGAATTGCAATGCTGGCATTGGCGGTGCTGCTAGCTGGATGCGGTGGCAACAACGCCCAGAGTGGAGCACAATCTGGTGAACAGACCGATGGTTCCTCACCGCCCAAGGAAGTCGAGCTGCTGAACGTATCCTATGATCCGACGAGGGAGCTGTATGACGAGTATAACAAGGCATTTGCTGCACATTGGGAGCAGGAGTCCGGGCAAAAGGTAACGATCAAGCAATCCCATGGTGGCTCCGGCAAGCAGAGTCGCTCCGTGCTGGATGGGCTGGAGGCTGATGTAGTCACTTTGGCACTAGGCTACGATATTGACGCACTGCAGGAGAAGGGGCTGATTGAGCCTGACTGGCAGAGTCAATTCGAGCATAATAGCTCTCCATATACCTCTACAATCGTGCTGCTCGTGCGCAAGGGGAACCCTAAAGGCGTGAAGGACTGGGATGATCTGATCAAAGGTGATATACAGGTTATTACCCCGAATCCCAAGACTTCTGGTGGAGCACGGTGGAACTATCTGGCTGCGTGGGCATATGCCCTTGAGAAGAATAACAACGATGAAGCTGCGGCCGAGGCCTTTGTCTCAGAGCTATTCAAGCATGTACCTGTGCTGGATAGTGGCGCTCGTGGGGCGACTACGACCTTCGTGGAGCGTGGGATTGGGGACGTGCTGATTGCCTGGGAGAATGAAGCGCTGCTTAGCGTGAAGGAGCTGGGGGAGGACAAATTTGATATTGTGTATCCGTCCATTAGCATTCTGGCGGAGCCACCTGTAGCCATTGTCGATAAAGTGGTAGACAAGAAGGGAACGCGCAAGACCGCTGAAGCCTATCTGGAGTACCTGTATAGCGAGGAAGGACAGCGCATTGCTGCCGAGCATTACTATCGCCCTACACTGGATCGTGTGGCTGCCAATTATAAGGAGCAATTCCCTGAACTGAAGCTGATTAAGCTGGGAGATGTATTTGGTACATGGATAGAGACACAGGAGAAGCATTTCAAGGATGGCGGCGTATTTGACAAAATCTATGTTCCCCAATAAGCAGGCAACTGTAGCAGCGAAGAAGAAAGGAGTGATCACATGGCCTATGCACAGCCCAAAAGGCGGCAAGTACTTCCTGGCTTCGGGCTAACCATGGGATACAGTATGCTGTACCTCAGTCTGGTTGTGCTGCTGCCCTTGTCAGCGCTATTGCTGAATTCAACGGGGCTCACATGGTCAGGCTTCTGGGAGGCTGCTACAGACCCACGGGTGGTTGCTTCCTATAAAGTAAGCTTTCTGTGTGCTGCGCTGGCAGCTTTTATCAATATGTTTATAGGCCTGCTGGTAGCCTGGGTACTGGTACGATACGACTTTCCGGGGAAAAGGCTGTTCGATGCCGTTATTGATCTCCCATTCGCGCTACCGACGGCCGTAGCGGGTGTGGCATTAACAGCGATGTATTCACCGAACGGATGGTTAGGCAGCTTCTTTCAGCCTTTGGGCTGGAACCTGGCCTTCTCCCGTACAGGTATTACATTGGCACTCATGTTCATTGGTATTCCGTTCATCGTAAGGACTGTGCAGCCTGTACTGGAGGAACTGGATCGCGATGTGGAGGAGGCAGCGGCTACACTTGGGGCTGGGCGGTGGTGGACCTTCTGGACGATCCTGCTGCCTCAGCTTGTTCCACCACTTCTCACTGGCTTCTCACTGGCCTTTGCCCGAGGAATCGGGGAATACGGATCGGTTGTCTTTATCTCTGGTAATATGCCGATGAAGACAGAAATTGCACCCCTGCTGATCGTAACCAAGCTGGAGCAATATGATTATGCAGGAGCTACGGCTGTAGCTATTATGCTACTCGCTATTTCCTTCGCCCTGCTGCTGCTTATCAATACATTACAGCGATGGACAAGACGAAGAAGTATGGGGTAGTGCGAGCAGCGACGAACATGAATTCGAACATGAACATGATATGAACATGAATATGTGCGACTTATTGAACAGTTATCGTCTTACAAGAGTGTGTGAGGGGGGATTACATGGTAAAGGAGGAAGCGGCGAATGGCCTAGTTGTGGCTCGTCCACGGCCTAATCGTCCGCGAGCGAATCGTGCAGTGGACGAAGCTCCGTGGGTCAAATGGATACTGATTCTGTCTGCTGCCCTGCTTCTGGGCTGGCTGCTGATTCTGCCGCTGATCGTCGTGCTTACTCAAGCACTCAAGCAAGGCTGGGGTGTCTACGTGGCAGCGCTGACGGATGCAGATGCCCTGTCTGCCCTGCGCTTGACCTTACTGGTGGCGTTGATCACCGTTCCACTGAATACCATATTTGGTGTGGCTGCTGCATGGCTGCTCACAAAGTTTCAATTTCGGGGTAAAAGCATCCTCGTCACGCTGGTGGATCTACCATTCGCTGTCTCGCCTGTAGTTGGAGGGCTGATGTACGTGCTGGTCTTCGGGGCACAGGGCTGGCTCGGACCGTGGCTGCAGGAGCATGATATCAAGATTATTTTTGCCGTACCTGGTATTGTACTAGCGACGCTCTTCATCACATTTCCCTTCGTAGCCCGAGAGCTGATCCCTCTGATGGAGGATCAGGGGACGCAGGAGGAAGAAGCTGCGATTACGCTCGGCGCCAAGGGCTGGCGAGTATTCTGGCAGGTGACCTTGCCCAATATCAAGTGGGGGCTTCTGTATGGCATCATTCTGTGTAATGCCAGAGCCATGGGAGAGTTCGGCGCGGTATCCGTAGTATCCGGCCATATTCGCGGAGAGACCAATACGCTGCCCTTACATGTCGAGATATTATATAACGAATACCAGTTCTCAGCCTCATTTGCTGTGGCTTCCTTACTACTACTGCTTGCACTGGCTACACTCATCGTGAAGAGCTGGCTGAGCAGCAGACTTCCCCGCTCCTGAGCGTTGACAGGGATTGGTGGTCATGATAAATTATATCCAAGTATACAAATTGGAGTTATAGTTAATTGAGTGTTGGTAGTTATTTGAATATTGGAAGTCATGACCGCATGAATGTAGCAACATAAATAATGTAGCAGCATAAATAACGTAGTGATCTTGTCGGGCATGCTCCCGGCCCAAGGAGGAATCCGTGTGGCAAAATCGCTGAAGGTAGATGGCGTGTGGTTGAATCGTATTGCGGAGCTGCTGAATGACATGGAGTTCGGTTCGTTGCATATTACTGTACACGAGGGTCAGATTGTTCAGATGGAGCGGACAGAGCGCAAGCGTTTCGGGAATAGCCCGTCCTTGCAGGCCGTTCGGAAGACGAATTCAGGTCATCATTGATCTGGTGAAACGGACTAATATTCATAATTACATCTGCGTGTCAATCTATATTCACAAAGATACCGCTCTTGTTGGTGTTACGATAACACCAGTAAGAGCGGTAGTCTGTGTGAATGGGGAAGTGTTCAACCGGTCACTCAGGAATTATACCCAGAATGTACGGCTGATGATAACCAGCAGGATGAAGAGAACCAGAATGACACCTGTAGAAGTCCATGCTCCTCCGCAGTAAGCGCCTCTTTCTTCGCTCATGTGTACACCCCCTTATACCGGATTGAGTTGACTATGTGAGATTCTGATTATTAACGTGCATTCCATGACCCATTACGCCTAGCTCTGCGTTAGATCAAGAACGCCTTAGAGATGATAACCAACAGAATGAAGAGAACCAGAATGGCCCCTGTGGATGTGAAAGGTACACCTGGATAGTTACCGCGTTCCAACTCAGCTCCCATGGAAAATCCTCCTTTGCCTTGTATAATTAAGCTTCTGCCTCGGCATTATGAGCATGAGCTTAATTTCAAAAGCATTATATTCAGCTCTCTGCCGAGATGGAATTCAGCAGGAGTCTATTTTAGAGCCTGGACTTTCCGGGCTTGTTTGACAAGATGGCGTGCGGGGATTAGGATAAATGAATTAAGATAGTACGCAGTACATTATTGAAGGAGAGCATGGACTATGAGTATTCCCAAAACACTAACAATTGCCGGCTCCGACACTAGCGGAGGCGCAGGCATACAGGCTGACCTGAAGACATTTCAGGAGCTTGGCGTATATGGTATGACCGTATTAACGACGATCGTGGCGATGGAGCCAGGAACCTGGAATCATCAAGTCTATCCGGTCGCACTGGATGTCGTCGAATCGCAGCTAAAGACGGTTCTGGATGGGATCGGCTTTGATGCCATGAAGACAGGCATGCTGGGGTCTGTGGAGATCATCGAGCTGGTAGCGCGCTACCTGAACAAGCATAATCCACAGCGTGTCGTCATCGATCCAGTTATGGTGTGCAAAGGCACGGATGAGGTGCTGCAACCAGAGAATACAGAAGCGATGCTGGAGCTCCTCATACCAGGGGCGGATCTGGTAACTCCGAATCTGTTCGAGGCCTCCCAATTGGCCAAGACAGGCCCAATTCGCACCGTGGAGCAGATGCAGCAAGCCGCTGCCATCATACATGAGCGCGGAGCCAAGCACGTCCTGATTAAGGATCGTGGCAAAGTGAAGGCCGGACAGGCTATGGACCTGCTGTATGACGGTAAGGAGTTCCATTGGTTCGAGACAGCTGCGGTAGAGACGCACTTCACACATGGAGCAGGCTGCACCTCTTCCGCCGCAGTAACCGCGGGTCTGGCCCAAGGACTGACCGTACCGAAGGCAGTGGAGCAAGCGAAGAATTTTATCACGCAGGCCATTGCTGGCGGCTTCCGATTGAATGAATTCGTAGGACCAACCCTGCATGCTGCTCATCGGCTGCACCGGGCTTAGCGCATAACACGAAGTATATTTGAAGCTGTATTCTGATATCGATCTCAATACTCTGAATGATCAGATCAGGATCATATAGTCTGACGTTCAGAATGATGAAGAATATGTCTTGATGTAGAGCCCAGACAGAGCTTAGAGCCCGTGAACAATGGGCTCTATTTGCTGTGTTGTCGTATGCATGCACGGCCAGACGGAAATCCTAACCTGATAGTCAATTTTCAGCAAATTTCGGCATTTATCGCAACTATTGCCATCGAATTCTCGTCTACACATAGTGTATGTAGAGTACTACACAAGATTTATGATTATCGGAGGAAATGCAATGTTGTTCAACAGATACCTCTCATCGACTAGTCAAAAATTCATGAATTCCTGTAAATGGTTGATACTTTTCCTAATGTGTCTGGCATTGTTCGGTGACGGACGTCATGCTGTGCAGGCCAGCTCCAATACGATCAGCATCATGGTGGACGGAGCCAAGACGCAATGGTCCACTGCACCCTATATCGCTTATGGGACGACTTATGTACCGCTTCGGGATGCAGCAGCTTCACTGGGCGCTCAAGTACGCTGGAATGAGGCATCGAACAGCGCTATAGTGACCAAAAATGGGGACACCATTACGTATAAATTAGGCTCGAATATTGTAAACGTGAACGGTTATGCCTGGAAGCAGACCTCACCCCTAATTTATGTACGAGGGACGCTTACCCTACCGCTGCGTGGAATTACTGAGCCGCTCCGGGCAACGGTAATCCCTACGAAGAGTTCAGTGGGTACACAGATTGCCATAGATACAGATACAGAGACTATTCGCGATAGCCGTGTATCTGGTGTCGATGCTTATTTGCTGAAGCAAGGCTACTCAGGCATGGCATTGGTGGCTAAGGATGGACAAGTACTGCTCCGCAAAGGGTACGGTCCCGCGGGTGGAGGCACATTCAACCGTCCTGACATGCCAAGTCGAATTGCTTCATTGTCCAAATCTTTCACTGCTGTAGCTGCCTTGAAGCTGGTGGAGGAAGGGAAGCTGTCGCTGGACGATACCGTGTCCCAGTTCATTCCTGGATTTCCGCAGGGAGACAAGATGACGGTACATATGCTGCTCAGCCATACGGCCGGCCTGCCAGCGAATTTTCCCCGCACAGAGGGGATGACCCTGGAGAGCACGGTGAATCAGATCAAAGGGATGAAGATGCAATGGGAGCCTGGGACGATATTCAATTACAGCAATTGTGGGTATGTCGTCATGGCCTATATCATTGAGAAAGCCAGCGGGCAGAGCTATGGTAGCTATATGAAGAACCATGTACTAAATCCGCTCGGGATGGACCACACCGGGGAAGCTTCACGCTCAACCCCTACAATCAAGGGGCATACCTATGTGAAGAAGCAGATGGTAGAGGCTCCATACTATGTCTCAGTATCAGGGACCGGGACGCTGTACTCTACCGTGGATGATCTGCTGCTGTGGAATAGTGCACAGGGGTTCGAGCAACTGCTGAGTATGGACTCACTGGCGAAAATGCTAACTTCTTATTCCGTCAAGAATTATGGCTATGGCCTGTTAATCCGCAATAACGAGCACGGGCCAGGCATGACAATCTATCATAATGGAAGTGGTACCGGCTACAAGACGGGAATGATGAGGGACACGGGCACGGGATTGACCGTTATTCTGCTCGGGAACCGTGATGGTCTGGATACGGTGCCTATGATGAATGAGATGATGAAGCTGGCTCGCTGACAGCAGTAGCAGCATAAAGGAGCAGATGTGGAATTCACGAGTTCTAAGTAATTCTGTAGTATGCTGAAGACGAAAATAAAGCTTCCAGCAAAGGATCCCTAGGGGGAGTTGCTGGAAGCTTTGTTATTCCTCATGCGTGAGGCTTCGTATCAAGCGGCTTGAGATTAGCCTCAATGTCAGCTCGTTTCCCTTCCAGGAATGGAGGCAGTGACAGGGCTTCTCCCAGATGCTCCAGATCTTCATCCGTTGCAAAGCCAGGACCATCCGTAGCCAGCTCGAACAGGATTCCGTTCGGCTCACGGAAATACAGGGAACGGAAGTAGAAGCGATCTACGAAGCCAGAGCTGCCGATCTTAGAGTTGCGAATGTGCTCGACCCACGTCCGTAGCTCTTCCTCGTCAGCGACGCGGAAGGCCACGTGATGGACACCTCCCCGACCAAGTCGTTCTGCAGGCAGATCGGTTCTCACCTCCAAGTGGATCTCGGCACCGTTGCCACCCTCTGCCATGTCAAAGATGACAATGTCGGGCTGACCAGCGATCGTAGAAGGATAGGTGCCTTTTCGGCGCATTCCCATAATATCTGTCAGCATCCAGGCAGTCTGCTCTTCATTAGGCACAGTCAGTTGCACGGGACCCAGGCCAATGATCGCATACTCCGTAGGAACGGGGCTAAGCTTCCAAGGCTTGCCGGCTGGCACACCTTGATTATGCTCATCGGAGATCAAGAAGAAGCGTTGCCCTTCAAAATCCTCGAATCTCAGGATACGATGGCCGGCTTGCTCGGTGATTTCTTCATGAGAGACGTTGTATTGATCGAAGCGGTCTTTCCAGTATTGAAGAGCCTCGTCATTCGGTATACGTAGCGAGAGAGAAGAGATACTGTTGTTACCGCGACGAGTCTGCCCCGCGTTCGGAATTTCGAAGAAGGTCACCTCTGTACCAGCATTACCCTCCTCATCTCCATAGAACAAATGATATACGCGCACATCGTCTTGGTTAACTGTCTTCTTGATCAAGCGCATCCCCATGATCTCAGTGTAGAACTGATAGTTCTTCGGAGCCGATGCTGTCAGGGCGGACACGTGATGCAGACCTAATAATTTCATAATAGATTCCTCCAAGCAGAGTAGTATGTGAATGTGGAAATAATCAATTTCGAATATCTTAATTTAAAGATAAACTACAATTCGGCTTTTGTCAATATATTGAACACAACAAATAAAACACCCTAAATTCTCATGCTTTTAGTTACAAGTTTCATTGACAGCACAATTCAGATTGCTATAATAGTTCAAAGGGTTATTTGACGATAATGATTATCATTATCGTTGTAGACGGAGTTGAAGGAACAATAGGAAGTTTGCTGTAACTCTGATGGCTAGGAAAGTATCCTGTATTACGCGTGTATATGCTGCGTTATTTAGTTGTTCTATTATAGTTCTATTATTGTTGCTGTCGTTTGCTGCTGTATTCGTTAGTGTACCTGGTGTAACGCGGCTAGATTCAATTAGCTTGACGGACAAACAGGCTTAGGTGCTGGTGATTAGCGTGCGCCATGCTTGATCAGTATTATTATTGCCAGAGCGAGCATGAGTGTATGCGGACTGATCCTGTAGCAATTAACGCGCAGTCGATTCTTATTGAAGCCGACTGTGGGGAAGATGCTCTTTATCATCATCATGGATCAAAAAAATGAACGAAGCTTTCTAGAAGAGGGGAAATATATGCTCATACATCACCGGATCGGAGATTACTCAGTTGCTGTATATGCACCGCCGACTTGTCTGAATGGTCAGAAGTCTGCTCCGGTATTGTATGTTCAAGACGGTGATACCTTGCTCCCGGATGGTCTGGAATCTCTCGGGCAGCAATATAGAGAGGGGCAGCTACCTCACCTGATTCTGGTAGGGATACAGCCCCTTAACCGTCTAGATGAATATTCACCATGGCACAGTCCAGCACTGGCTGAAGGCAGACCGGCATTCGGAGGGAAAGCAAATCGGTATTTATCCTTTATAACGGGGTATGTACGTCCCTATATTGAGGCTCGTTATCCTGTGATGGCGGGTCCAAGGCATACGGGAATAATGGGGGCTTCATTAGGTGGACTTGTCTCTATGTATGCCGTCTACCGGCATCCTGAAATATTTGGTCATGCAGCGACCTTGTCTGGCTCCTATTGGTATCCTGGCTTCGTTGATTTCATGCAGTCAGAGACATGGACAGGCTATGATGGGCGCTACTACATGTCCGTAGGAAGTAAGGAAGGAGAGGGTAAGCATACAATCCAGAAGGACATGCTACCTCTCACTATAGCGGCACATGATACATTGCTGCAGCGTGGGGCCTCCTCAGATCGTACCCATTTGGAGGTCATCCCGGATGCAGTGCATGGCCATGAAGCCTTCGTGAAGCAGTTTCCTTCAGCGGTGGCGTGGCTGCTTGAGGGGATGAATGGGCAAGTAGGCTAACGTCTACTGAGTAATGTCACCTAACTAATACACCCAGCTAATACTACCTAGCTAATGTCGCCTTTCTAATACCGCACTGTTAATACTGTCTAACTGATCTTAAGCTTGGAAGCCCCGGAGTGGGGAATACATGGATTTAATAGCTTGGCAATGTGCCCTTAGTGTTCTACAACAGGATAGCCAAGACATCAGCCATAAATTCATCATAATGAAGAAGCCTTCTGTGCTCTATTAGAGACAGGAGGCTTCTTTGTTGTATATCTGAGCGGCTCTACACCACATTTACTCAGATCAATGTATTAGTACCTTGACCTAAATCGATTTTAGGTTTGAATGGTCTGAAGAGATCGTGGTTAGCGGAAAGCGGGGAAGCCCTAGAGAAACGACAGTGGCCGCCTTTAAGCTTGCTGTTCATCCGCTTTTCCATTTCGTTCAAAAGAACAGCAAGCTTAACAGTGGGCGACAGGGATCCCCGCTTGCAGCGGCTTTACACGCACATTAAATTTGGTCAAGGTACTGGGCTGTACAAATCTCGAATTCGACTTGAAGGAGCCCTTGATCTTGCGGTACCATTATATTGATTATAGCTAATGTAGTTACAGGTTCAGCTAAGGAGAGGGAGGCGTTACCGATATGAATAAGAACCAATTGGGGCGGTCCGAGCTGCAGATTGGCGAAATCGGACTCGGTTGCATGTCCATTGGAACCGATGAGAAGCAGGGCGTATTCATCATACATGAAGCTCTGGACAGAGGTGTTAATCTGCTGGATACGGCTGATCTCTATGATAATGGACGTAACGAAGAGATTGTTGGACAAGCGATCAAAGGGCGTCGTCAAGATGTCATTTTGGCTACCAAGGTGGGCAATCGTCGGATTCCGGGGCAGGAAGGATGGAGCTGGGACCCATCGAAGGCTCATATTTTATCCGCGGTAAAAGAAAGCCTGCGTCGTCTGGGGACAGATTATATTGACCTGTATCAGCTGCATGGCGGCACTATGGAGGACCCGATTGATGAGACGATCGAGGCTTTTGAACAGCTGGTGAAGGAGGGCGTGATCCGTTATTACGGTATCTCCTCTATTCGGCCAAATGTCATTCGTGAATACATCAAGCGGTCGAATATTGTTAGCGTCATGAACCAATATAGCCTGCTGGATCGCAGAGCGGAGGAGGAGATTCTGCCGCTGCTAGAGCAGCATCAGATCAGTCTGATTGCTCGTGGGCCTGTGGCAGGTGGTGTACTGGCTGAAGATGGGCGTACAAAAGCAGCAAAAGGCTATCTGGGTTATAACGAGAGCGAACTGATTGACATTCGTGACGAATTGAATACAGTAAAAGGAATGGAGCGCAGCATGGAGCAGACCGCCATTCGGTACAGTCTGGCGCACCCGGCTGTGGCAGCAGTTGTATGCGGAGCGAGCCTGCCGACGCAGATCGAACACAATGTGGGAGCCTCTGCCGTACCACCTCTGTCTCCACAAGAGCTCAGTCGTCTGCGTGATATAACCAGAGCCAACACGTATACTCAGCATCGTTAAGCTGACGAGTACCTTGACCGAATATGGTATCGGGGTTGAATGATCTGTAGAGTACGGTGGTTAGCGGAAAGCGGGGAAGCCCTAGAGAAACGAAGTGCTCGCCTTTAAGCTTGCTGTTCAACTGCTATTCATCTAGATCGAAGAACAACAAGCTTAACAGCGGTCGACAGGGCTCCCCGTTTGCAGCGGCTCTCTACTCACTTTTGATCTGGTCAAGGTACTAATCGTTTGCTAAGATTCCTGAAGGTTGTCATCAAAATATTCGGAACCAAACTACACGAAGATCGAAGGGACGATAGATATGGAACGAATTACGACACAACAGCAATATGAAGAGCTTATTGGACGGGACGTATTGACCGTCATCAAATTTGATGCAACCTGGTGCCCTGATTGCAAGACCTTGGACAAATTCATGGGCGGAATTATCGAGCAGCACCCGGATAAAGAATTCTATGCGCTGGATGCCGAGCAGCTTTTGCCCGTTGCTGAGGCCAATCAGGTGCGCGGGATTCCAAGCCTGCTCGTATTCAAGGGTGGGGAGAAGCTGGCCCATCTGCATAGCAAATATGCGAAGACACCGACTCAGGTCTCAGAGTACCTTGAGACCATGGAATCCAAGCAGTAAAAGCAGTGCAATCCAGACATAAGAGGATTTTTTTAAGCGACGAGCTTCGTTAGAGAATAATGTCTGGATAGCAAGCATATGCAGTCAATTTTCAATTGTTATACAAAAAAGACTCCGCACCACATATTGTGGGCGAGCTGTCACGATGATACGTAGTCAGAACTGACCTCTACCATCTTGTAGCTCGATGCTGGAGTCTTTTTTTTCGAGCAAGCTATGAACTTAGGCAAGCCAATATTCTCTACTCTACTTACAGAATGATGAAGAAGAACACGGCCGCAAGTACAAAACGATATACGGCAAACACCGTCAGACTCAGACGCTTGAGCAAGCCCAGGAACGTCTTGATCGCAAGCATGGCCACGATGAAAGCGGCAATAAAGCCTGCTGCGAAGATCGGGAAATCAGACATAGATAAGTGTCCCATACTTCCAAGCAAATCGACCCCCGTTGCTCCGATCATGATCGGGACGGATACCAGAAATGTAAACTCAGCCGCAGCAGTATGGCTTACTCGGGCAAGCAGACCACCAGAAATGGTGGAGCCGGAGCGAGAGAAGCCAGGCCAGAGCGCCAAAATCTGGAACATGCCGATAACAAAGGCTTGCTTGTATGTAATGTCATCGACGGTCTCAGCTGTAGCCTTTGGATGGAGTTTCTCCGCAATGATCATCAGTATACCGCCAGCCACAAGACTGTATACAACGGTCTCAGGTCCGAATAGATAAGTCTTGATCACGTCGCGGAGCAGTACGCCCAGTAGACAAGCCGGAATCATCGCTATGATGATATGAAGCAGATTGAGCCTCGGCTGTAGGGAGTTGCGGGTCTTCTGTCTGAAATCAAACAGACTGAGGAACTTCTCCCAGTACAGCACCACGACAGCGAGTACAGCACCCAACTGAACGATGACCTCGAAGGTCTTGACCGCCTCACTATCCGTATTCAGATTCAACAGATGTGAAGTCAAAATCATGTGACCGGTCGACGAGACAGGCAGAAATTCCGTCAGGCCTTCAATGATTCCCAGTATGATTGCAGATATAAAGTCCATGTACTCCAGTCTCCTCCTACACATATATAGAGGGCAACGGGTAAGACCCATTGCCCTGTCCATTATTGTATACAGTTGTATGAGTGGAAGTAAAGTCCACAATCTGGAGGTGCACCGGACCAGGCGTCAAGAACCGCATGACACCAAGAAAAGTTTAGTCTTTAGGCTGCTCTTCTGCTGCTTCCTCAGCCTTCTCAATGATAATCTCGACGCGACGTACCCGGTTTTTGCCCATCTCACGAATGATGACCCGGACATGATCTTCAGTGAACTCTTTACCTATTCTTGGCTCAGGCACACGGCTGTATACCCAGCCGCCTACGGTATCCACTTCTTCATCCTCCAGATCCAGCCCCGTCAGGTCGCTCAGATCGGACAGGATCACCTTGCCATCCACGAGGTAGCTGTTCTCCGACAATGGCTCAACTTCCCTACGTTCATCTGTATCAAATTCATCCCGAATCTCGCCGACGATCTCCTCGATGATGTCCTCAATAGTAATCAGTCCCGAGGTACCGCCATATTCATCTACCAGCAAGGCGATGTGCACCTGCTGCTTCTGCATGCGCTTGAGCAGGTCATTGACCGGAATGACCTCAGGCACTGTCAAAATGGGCTGAATCAGAGAGTTGAAGTCCACCTCGGGATTCTTGTTATGCTCCAGGAACAACTGCTTCGTATTAATCATCCCGATGATCTGGTCTTTACTATCCGTAGCGACTGGAAAACGGGTATATTGTTCTTCCTGTATCGTCTGCATGTTCTCCTGAAGCGAACGGGTCGTATACAGTACGACCATGTCCGTACGAGGAACCATGATTTCTTTGGCAACAGTCTCGTCAAAAGCAAAGATACGATTCACATATCCGTATTCTGTATTGTTGATCTTGCCGCTCTCCACACTCTCGGACAGAATGATCTGAATCTCCTCCTGGGAGTGAGCTTCTTCATGCTCGGAAGCTGGCTGTAGTCCGAAGAGACGCACAAGACGGTTAGCCGAACCATTTAAGAGCCAGATGAAAGGGTACATAATCCGGTTGAACCAGATGATTGGCTGCGAGGTCAGCAGGCTGACGCTCTCTGCCTTGCGAATGGCCAGCGTCTTCGGTGCCAATTCACCAATAACGACGTGCAGGTAAGTAACGAGAATGAAAGAAATGACAAAAGCAAGAACGTGACCTAATTCGTCGTTAATGTGCAGACTGAGGAACAAGGGCTCCAGCAGTTTGACCACGGTCGGTTCACCGAGCCAGCCAAGTCCCAGCGCTGTGATCGTAATACCGAGCTGACAGGCGGACAGATAGCCATCCAGATTGCTAACGACCCGCTGAAGTGCTAACGCATTTTTGCGTCCCTCAACCACCAATTGGTCTACCCGGCTGGAACGGACCTTGATGATTGCGAACTCCGTAGCTACAAAAAATCCGCTCAATATAATCAATAGCGCAAATAAGAATAGACTGACACCTATGTCCATATGATTTTTACTCATTCCTTTTCATATATATTTAAGTTCATATGAACTTATTGTAAGAACTTAAAATCAATATGACAACTGTCAAAAAGAAAGCTATTAACCTTCTAAGGGCCGAATTAGCCGGAAAAGGAGGAAGAATGGGGCTCCCTCGTTCCGTAGCGCTCTTTTGTATATCCCCTTTACAAGGACACTTCCGGGGGCGTATGATGGGTTCGCATGAACTTCAAATGACAGCTTGCTTCGTTGATAGCTGAGCTCTGAAAGGAGGAAGGACTATGGAATCTTTTACCCTGACACGTCGAGATATGGCGCATTTACTGCTTGCTCTGGATCACCGTAGAGAGCAACCGCCCCTGACTGTACTTCAGGCAGCCTGGAGAAAAAGTCATGCGGACAAGCTTGGCTCTGGCAGGGCGCTGCCTACGTTTGTAAGCACCGAGATCCATCCGGTACTGGACAAGATTATCAAAGGAAAAAAACACGGAGCCTTCTCTCTCCAGGAGATCGCTTCCCTCGCACAGCTGGTGGAATATAGCCACGTCTCGCTTGCCTCGATGCAGAACTGGGTCAAGCGTGACTTTCGCGAATTTTTGGGTGCACCCAAAATTGGCAAGAAATACTCGGTGAATCAGGCAGCATTGCTGTTGATTATTGAGGACCTCAAGTCCAGTCTTGATTTTGAATCCATCCGTAGACTGTTCCAGCTGCTGTTCGGCCAGCCTGACGATGATGCGGATGATCTGATGCAGCCTGTGGAGCTGTATGCAGCCTATGCGTCTATGTTCGAGGAGTTGGATGCGAACGAGGACGGAATGTTCGACATTCCATCGGGAGCCGCTGCGGGCGGCTTGGGCGGAGTATTGACCGAGGATATGCTGCTCCGAGTAGCTGCCAAATACACGGAGAATCTGGGACATCTCCAACCAGCTCAGCGTGAGGCGCTGTGCAATACTTTACTGGTGGCCGTCGTGTCCGTGCAGAACTCTTATTTTTTGTCCATGGCCCGTCGCTATGTGAACGCAACCCTGTTTTTGGATTATTGAAATGATTCCCTTCTGCGAATGGAACCACAGCGTGTATAGAAGCGTTAAGCCTCGGCAGCTTACGCTTCTTTTTTATGCCGAAGTACCTGATTTATAGATAGAGATTATCCCCCGGAATTCCCTACGCATACCCGCCTGGTCTTGCTTTTCGATACCCTGAGATGTCTTATTCCATAAGGTGTTTGCTCATATTGACCCATGTAAAAAGTATACGAAAGTGGTATGTACAGTCTTTTGTACACACAGCTACAATTGAGTTATTAAGAACCAGCAATTGGAAGAATGAGGCAGGAGGGAATGGAGCATGTCTGAATTGTCCATCATCATATGCACCCGTAATCGGATTGAAGATCTGACGCGCCTGATTCGATCCATTTCCATTCAGCAGAACCTGGAGGGAGATGCGGTTGAACTGCTTATTGTGGACGACGGAAATATTCCGGAAGAGGTGCTCGGTGAATTTAGAAGCCTGCTCTCCCGGCTGCCTGGCAGTCGTGTAGTCTATTATAAGAAATCGAAGCCAGGAGTGTGGCTGTCTCGCTATGAGGCCCTATCCATGGTTCAATACGATATTGTGCTGTATTTTGATGATGACGCGGAGCTAGATGATCCGCTGTATATCCGGCGGCTGTTGGATACCTATCACCAGGATGAACGGATTGTAGGTGTGGGAGGCATCGCCAAGGGGTTGAGTACGAGCCGGGCCGGGAAGCTGCTCGGTATTTTGACATTCCAGATGTCAGCCTCCCTTGGCAGATTGTCAGCAAGTGGTCTGGCTGGCTCGCTTCTGCGGTGGCATGAGGCGGAGCAGCCATTTCGGACTGAATTTTTCCATGGCTGCAACATGTCATTCCGTCGCAAGGCACTGAAGGATATGCTGCCATATCCGTGGATGACAAGCTATGCTGTGGCAGATGATCTATATATGTGCCATCTGGCGAGCCAGTACGGCACGCTAATCATCGATCCCAGCCTTCAGATCCTGCATCATGAATCGCCTCGTTCCCGGGATAATGCGGGACGCGTCGCTAAGGCAACGGCAGTGAATCATTATTACTTCCTGAACCTGAAGCAGGCAGGCATGAGGCATTATTTGGCATTGCTCTGGACGCTGACGTATCTCATGGGCAAGGAATCCCTGAAGCGCAATTTTAATGCCGTGAAGGGCTACGCAGCAGGAATGCTGTTCGTCCTGAATCCTCGCAAAGAATCGTATAAGGAATATATAAATGCCCGGTTATCGCCGGAGAAGGCATGACGAATCATGGCAGATGAGAGGAGGAGCACGGATGGATTTGACGATTGCTATATGCACGCGTAACCGGGAGGAGGATCTGGCCCGCTGTGCCGCTTCCATAGCAGCTAGCCGAATGACGGAGCCCTCTCTTCAGGCCGAGGTGCTGGTGGTGGATGACGGAGATCTATGCCCCAAGCTAAGAGCTGAGATGAATGAGGGATTGGAGCGAGCAGGCTTTTCCTTTCGTTACTACAGGAAGGATCAGCCCGGACTGTGGCTGTCCCGGGTCAAGACGGTTGAGATCGCAGCCGGCGATATCATTCTGTTCCTAGATGATGATGTTGAGCTGCCTGTGGATTACATTGACAATCTGATGAGGACTTACCGTGAGAACCCCGATGCTGCAGGTGTAGGCGGTATCGCGCTTGGGATGAGGAACAGTCTAATGGGTACACTTCGTTGCTTGCTATCCTTCCAGCAGTCTCCTTTCATGGGGAGGCTGTCACTAAGTGGCCAATCTGGCTCCATGTACAACTGGCACAGAGCACGTCGTACCTTCAAGTCTGAGTTCTTTCACGGCTGTAACATGTCGTTCCGACGGGAGGCCATTCGTTCGATCAAGCCTGTCAGTTGGCTGCAGAGTTATAGCGTTGGTGAGGACCTGTTGCTGTCACGGATCGCACGGAAACACGGGCCATTGTTGATCAATCCGGTGCTGAAGCTTCAGCACCATGAGTCCCCATCCTCAAGGGATAACATGGAGCATGTAGCGTATATGAGAGTCATGAATCATGTGCATCTGCTGCGGGATGAGCGTGCAGGAGTGGTACCTTATGCGGCACTGTGCTGGACTACACTGTATTTTATATTACGAGAAAGACCCAAGAAGAATAATTCGGCCATCCGTGGATATGCCAAGGCACTCAAGTCCATGTTCTCCAGGGAGGCGCTTGGTTGAATGCATTCGAATAGTAAAGTGGCGTCAGTAAGGAGGTGGAGTGAATGAGCGCATGGACATCAGCGAAGCAGTTCTTCTCAGGTGAAGGGCTCGCCAAGACCATCATGCGAACGAGCTTTAACAATTTTTTTGTGCTCATCGTCACGACTCTGACCTCGATCCTGACTGCACGCATGCTGGGTGTAGAGGGAAAAGGAGAGCTGGCCGCGGTGATCTTCTGGCCGGTGCTCATCGGGAGTGTGCTCAGCTTCGGACTGCCGACCTCGCTGATCTACAACGTGAAGAACAAGACGGGCAATACGGAGGACCTGATCGGCCTGTCGCTCTTGATCCAATTACCAGCCAGTCTGCTCTCAGCGGGCATTGCTTGGCTCTTCATGCCGATGTGGCTGAATGGATATGGACCAGAGATCATTCAACTGGCACAGCTATATGCCATAGCTGCGATTCCGGCAGCCGTACTAACAGCTCTTACAACGGCTCTGTCTCAAAGCCTTGAGAAATTCAAGGTCTATAATGGACTACTATTCCTGTATCCATTTGTGAACTTCGTTGGTCTGGTTGTTGTCTGGCTGATGGGGCTACTGACGGTGCAGATTGCAGCAGCCATCAACCTCGTGGCCAGCATAGCAGCCCTGCTGTGGGCGCTGTATCAATTAGGTGGGTCACTCAAGCTTCGCTCCTTCAAGCACTTCATGGACCGCAAGGTCATGCGCCCTTATTACAATTACGGAGCCAGAGTGTACGGTATGGAGCTGATGGGCACCTTGTCTACCCAGACGGATAAGATTGTCATCGTAGCGCTGCTATCCCCACGTGACTTCGGGTTATACTCCGTCGTCTATGCGCTCTCTCGTGTCTTCAATGTCGTGCAGAACGCGGTTACCAACGTTACCTTCCCCAAGGTAACGGGGATGGCACAGCAGAAGATTATCGAGACGGTGGGGCGTGCATTCCGGATCTCCATGGCGCTTATGCTGATCGTGATTGTCCCCAGTCTCTTTGTTGGTCGATATATGCTGGGTCTGCTCTACGGATCGTCATTTCTGGAGGCATCCACGACCTACTATCTATTGTCGCTGGAATGCATAGTCGGAGGCGGCTCATGGATTCTGGCTTCAGCCTTCAACGCGCTTGGTCGCCCAGGGCTTGTGCTAATTCGGCAAATCGTCGCCTATGCGATTACCGTAGTTCTGTTCTTCGTATTTACCCCTCTGCTAGGGCTGGAGGGCATTGCGCTTGCTCTGTTGTCCGGGGCCTGTGTCAGACTTGTCTTTTCCGTTTTTTCATTCCCTGTATTTTTTGGGGTTCCGCTCCGGCGAATCATATTCGACAGACACGATTTTACTTTCCTCATGGAAATGATACACAAGAAGCGCAAGAAGGGAGAACTGAACGATGGCAAACTTGCATCCAATGGATGAGCTCAAGAACAAGCTGAAGATGATCCTGAAGGTGGTCCCGCCAGGCTCAAACATCGCTTATGTAGACTACCCGGTGTATAACAACGGCGGAGACGTGCTGATCATGAAGGGAACGGAGGCGTTCTTCAAGGCAAATGGTATCCGTGTCCGTGCCCGATATAGTGCCATGGATTTTCCCGATAAGCTGAATGTCCCGAAGGACTGGATTATCGTCTGTCACGGGGGTGGGAACTTCGGGGACTTGTATCTGAATCACCAGAATCTCAGAGAGAAGGTCGTGCGTGACTTTCCAACGCATCGGATTGTAGTCATGCCGCAGACGATCCACTTTCAGAGTGAGGCCAAGGCCAATGAAGCAGCGACGTTGTTCAACAGCCATCCTGATATGCACATCTTTGTAAGGGATACACGTTCTTACGCCTACGCCTCTGAGAAATTCAACAACTGCGATATCCAGATGTGTCCGGATATGGCGCATCAATTATGGCCGCTCAAGACGACTTCTGCCCCACAGCAGGAGGTGCTCTATTTCCTGCGCAATGATATTGAGACGGTGAAGGATCAGCAGCAGTTCGATCGTGAAGCAGATGCGGATCATCGTCGGGATTGGGATACCTTGTTCACACCGTTCGAGATTCGTGGCATAGAATATTTCCAGAAATTTTACCGTCTTGACAAAAAGATCGGCGGCCCGCTTCCCACACGGGTATTCTGGTATAAGTATACAGACCATCTAATGAGTAAGGCCGTGGATCTGTTCAGCTCCTACCGTGAAGTGCGTACCTCCCGTTTGCATGGACATATTCTTGCATGCCTCTTGGACATCCCGCATATTGTAATTGATAATTCCTACGGCAAAAATTCACTGTATTTCCAGACCTGGTCGACGGGAAATGCAAAGGCCAAGCTGTACAGTGAGGAGTCAGCTCCGGTGGAGCAGCTCTCCTGAGCAGCAAGCGGAGATGAATTAAATCTCAATCGTTTTTCGGTCTTGGTCAAGAGATCAGTAGCCACCCAAGATACTGTAATAAGCAGGCCAGCGCCTCGGATACACATACAAAGAGCCCTTGTGCGGAGAGCCCGTACAAGGGCTCTTTCTGTTACTTCATGCCAAGTACCTGTTTGGAGCAGCGATCGAGCCTGTCGATTTCCTCTGCTGTCAGTACGAACTCCAATGCCTTTACATTTGCCTCCGCATGATGCTTCTTGGAAGCGCCGGGAATTGCAAACACCTGCTCTCCATGCGCATTAACCAGCCAATTCAGGGCAACTTGAGTGGGTGCTACGTTATAATGGCTTGCTATGTGTTCAAGCTCCTCAATCAAGGGTCTGGATTGCTCCAGCCCAGAAGGACGAAAGGCTGGAGTCCATTTGCGCGGGCCTTTTATGGATCGAATCAGTGATGGATTCTCATGAAATTTCCCGGTCAATATTCCTTGCATCAGCGGGGAGTAAGCGATGATGGCCACCCCCAGCTCCTGGGCGGTTTCCAGTACCCCATTCCTCTCAATGGTACGGTCGAGCAGGCTGTATTTTACTTGATTGGCTGCCAATCGAAGCCCGTATTCTCGCAGCACGCGATCCGCTTCCCGCATTTGCTGTGCAGAGAAGTTGCTTACTCCTACATATTGAACCTTTCGCTGTACAGCGAGACTAGCCATTTCCTTCATAACAGCTTTGACAGAAGAGAAGGAGTAGGGAGAGTGCACCTGGTAAAGGTGAATCGTCCGGCCATCCAGCTGTCGAATACGCTCATCAATCGTTGCTGGAATGCTGCCAGCCGTGCGAAACGCAGGCCACCATTTGGTGGCAATCCTGGCCTCATCTGCGAGTGTACCTCCAAGCTCCTTCAGCATGGCAGCCAGCAGTTGCTCGGACTGACCGCCACCATAGGCTTCAGCCGTATCGAACCAATTGATTCCGCCCTCCAGACTCGTCTGAATGATGTCTCTCATCACCTCTTTGGACATGGCTGGCCAAAATTTGCCGACAAGCCCCTGTCCATTACTGAACTGCCAGCACCCAAGCCCAAGTGCCGATAATCTCAGATCGGAGTTCCCCAGCCTGCGTAGTTGCATGGAAGGTGTCTTTGTCATATTTGTCCCCATCAATTCATCACTCGCTCCTCATGCTTGTTGGATTTTTATGTATAAACAAACTCTTTTTTTGAATTCTATACTGTATTTGATGTTAATTAAAGATTTTTTATTTTTCCCTATAGATCATATGTCTTACAATACATTCTTTAATGATCATACAATAACTTTAATGTAATTTTTTATGTTTTACACTAAAATACTATATTTTTTTAAATTATTTCCGATATTTAAAATAGTGTATGTAAAAGTTAGCCATACACCATACAGCTTCTGCCTTCTGCCAGTAGGTTGAGCGAAATATAGGAAGGAAAAGGGGGATGAAAAGGCTCGGGTTATCGCTTTAACGGATCAGTGCGGTATTGAAACAAGACAATTGTAGTTGCCATAAATATGCCTAGAAAAGGAGAGATTGCAATAATGATGAACATGAGCATGATCATCAGTGAGGAATATCCGTTAAGTGCTTATCAGAAGGACATATGGCTTGAGCAATGTATGCATCCAGACAAGCCTATATACAACATCGGGGGGTATATAGAGGTAAAGGGTCCACTTGATGCAGCACGGCTGGAGAGGGCTATCATGAGGCTGATCCATGACAATGATTCTCTCAGAATTCGCCTGACGGATCACAAGGGGGAGCCTCGCCTGACTCTATTGCCCGAGGTGGACTATAAGCTGCCATTTCATAATTTTACTAAGCAGGAAGACCCGAAGAAGTATTGCCAAGCGTGGATGAGAACGGAATTTTTGAAGCCATTTCAGTCTGACGATTACTATTTTCAGTTTCATTTGTTACAAGCAGATACTAATACATATTTTATATTACTCAAAGGCTACCATCTCATAATTGACGGCTGGGGATTTGCCCTGCTGATTAATCGAATGATGGATAACTACAATAGCCTAGCACAAGGCATAGTAGATTCGAATACAGCGACTTACTCCTATACTGATTTCATCCTCGACAATCAGGAGTACCTGCAGTCTGCGACGTTTTTGAAGGATAGAGAGTTTTGGAAAAACAAGCTGGCCACCCTTCCAGAGCCACTCTTTGGCAAGGAGGCAGTCCGTGGCAGGGACAGTGAAGATTCTATATGGAGCGATAGACAGACGCTGGCTATTCATAAGACACAGTATAATCAGATGCTGGAATTCTGTAAGGCAGAGGGCTGCTCTTCCTTCCATTATTTCTTGGGACTGCTGTTCCTGTATTTCAGCCGGGTGTGTAACCGCAGCGAGCTTGTGATCGGCGTACCGGTCTTTAACCGCAGTAAGGTACAGTACAAGCAGACGCTTGGACACTTCGCCAACGTTCTACCGCTGCGAATCAGTCCGGGGCAGGACATGACCTTCAAGGAATTGCTGAGATTCATTAAGAGAGAACTGATGCAGTGCTACCGCCATCAGAAGATGCCTCTTGGGGAAATACAGAGAGCTGTGTACGAGCATTCCCAGAATAAAGGGAATTTGTTCGATATTTCGCTGTCCTTCGAGGAACAGGATATTAGCAACGCCTTCCAAGATACGATTTGCGGCAACGTAACGATGACGCATCATCATGAAAGAAATGCGCTCACACTCCTGATCTGGGGGCATGAAGGAGAGGGGGATGTAGCTGTTAATTTTGACTATCGCATTCAGACTTTTGCTGGATTTATTCCCATGGAGGATGTTATTCGCCATTTCAGGCATTTGTTTGCTCAGGGAATGGAACACAGCGATACGCTGATCTCGCACATTAACATTGTGCCTGGGGATGAGCGTAGCGTTCAGCTTCATGACTTCAATCAGACCGCCGCAGACTATCCGCGAGAGCAGACCATTCAGGAGCGATTCGAGGAACAGGCTGCGAGTAGGTCAGACCATCCGGCCCTCGTGTGGGATGGACAGCTGCTGACCTATCGGGAGCTGAATGCGCGGGCGAACCGTCTGGCTCGTACGCTGAGAGGACGAGGCGTGCAGCCAGATGATATCGTGGCGATCATGATGGAGCGCTCACCGGAGATGGTTATCGGCGTCCTGGCGACGCTCAAGGCTGGCGGAGCCTATCTGCCGATCGACCCGAACTATCCCGAGGAGCGGATTCAGTACATGCTGGAGGACAGCGGAGCCTCGTTGCTGCTGACCCAACAGCATCTGCTCGACAAGGCAGGGACTTATGCGGCGGACAGGATCATCGAAGTAGGCGCAGAGTATGTTCAGGTAGCCGCACCGGAGGATAGCATCAATCTGGAGCAGGTGAACAGCCCGAATGATCTGGCCTACATCATCTACACCTCAGGCTCGACGGG
>NZ_AUFO01000011.1:155201-344287 GCF_000426545.1 Paenibacillus massiliensis subsp. panacisoli DSM 21345
GCCGACCGGATGCTGCAATTCGCCAGCAGCTCGTTCGATGCCTCGGTCTGGGAGATGTTCACAATCTGGCTGGGTGGCGGCACACTGCATTTGATCTCGCGGGATGTGATCAACCATCTGCATGAATTCGCTCGCTATATGAACGAGCAGGAGATTACGATCGCGTTGCTGCCGCCAACGTATCTGGCGAATCTGGAGCCGAAGAGCCTGCCGAAGCTGAGAAAGCTGGTGACTGGCGGCTCGGCGATCACGAAGGAGCTGGTAACGCGCTGGAAGGACCACGTGGAATACATGAATGCCTATGGCCCGAGTGAATCGACGGTCATAGCCACGACGTGGACCTATCAGGTAGCGGATATGGAGCTCTCTACGGTGCCGATTGGCAAGCCGATAGCCAACACCCGCATCTATGTGCTGGACCCCCAACAGCAGCTGTTACCACTCGGAGCAGCAGGTGAGCTGTGCATCGCGGGAGACGGTCTGGCGCGAGGATATCTGAATCGACCGGAGCTGACAGCGGAGAAATTCGTGGACCATCCGTATGAGTCCGGGCAGAAGCTGTATCGAACCGGAGATCTGGTGCGCTGGCTGCCAGGAGGAACGCTGGAGTTCCTGGGCCGCATCGACGATCAGGTGAAGATTCGCGGCTTCCGGATCGAGCTGGGCGAGATTGAGCAGCAATTGCAGAAGCATCTTTTGGTGCGGGAGGCGGCTGTAGTGGCCCTTGCGGATCAGCAAGGAGAGAAGTATCTGGCGGCGTATATTACAGCGGAGGCTGAGCTGGAGCCAGAGGAGCTGCGCCAGCAGCTGCTGGCGGAACTGCCAGACTACATGGTGCCGTCGGCCTGGACGCAGCTGGAGCAGATGCCCTTATCACCGAGCGGCAAGATTGACCGCAAGGCGCTGCCTGAGCCGCTTCAGCGGACGAATACAGGAACGGTAGCCTACGTGGCACCTCGCACCGTAATTGAACAAATCCTAGTGAAGGTGTGGGAGCAGGTCCTGAAGGTGGAGCGAGTCGGCATCCGAGACCACTTCCTTAACCTTGGCGGGGATTCCATTAAGGCGATTCAGATTGTATCCAAACTCCATGACTACAAATTGCAGCTGCAGCTCAAGGATCTGTTTGACCATCCGCTCATTGAGGAGTTAAGTGCCTGTGTCCAATCGGAGGTGCGGAGGGCGTTCCAGGGCGCGGTGAACGGAAGGATCGTAACGACTCCTATCCAGAGCTGGTTCTTTGAGCAGCCGTTTGCCGCCAGGCATCATTTCAATCAGTCGGTTCTGCTGCGTCGGGCCGAGGGCTTTGATGAGGCGCTGCTAAGACGTGTATTCGACAGGCTGGTAGCACATCATGATGTACTGCGCTTGGTAGTGCGAGAGCATGAAGGACAAGTAGTTCTGTTCAACAGGGACATGGAGGGTCAGTTCTATTCATTGGAAGTGAAGGATTTTACAGCTCTCGACCAGCCTATTGAAGCCGTCAAGGAAGCTTCCGCCGAGCTGCAGCAAGGTATGGATATTCAGCAGGGGCCATTGGTGCAGGCAGGTCTGTTCCGAACGACAGTCGGGGACTATCTCTGTATAAGCATTCATCATCTTGTCGTAGATGGCGTATCCTGGCGTATTCTGTTCGAGGACATGGCAATGGGGTATCGACAGGCGGAAGAAGGGCAGCCTATCACGTTTCGAGAGAAGACAGATTCCTTCCTAATGTGGTCTGAGCGGCTTCAGACCTATGCTGACAGCGAGGAGCTGAAGCAGGAGCTGGCTTATTGGCGGGAGTTGGACCAGCTGGAGATCAAGCCTGTTCCGAAGGACTACCCTGTGCAAGAACGAACCATGGCCGGTATCAGACAGGTAGAGATCATGCTGGATGAGCTGGAGACCACCCGACTGCTGAAAGAAGTGAACAAGGCCTACAATACAGAAATTAATGATGTCCTATTGACCGCGCTAGGTGAGGCTGTTCACGAATGGACAGGAGAAGAGCAAGTGCTTGTGAATCTGGAGGGGCATGGTCGCGAGCAGATTGTCAGGGATATCAATATCAGCAGAACAGTAGGCTGGTTCACGGCTCAGTTTCCTGTCGTGCTGGACATGGCGGGGGCCGGGGAGTTGTCCTCCCGGATCAAGAGCATCAAGGAAGGGCTACGACGTATTCCACATAAAGGAATAGGCTACGGTATTTTGAAGTATATGTCCAATAACAAAGAACAACTGAGTCCTATCTCCCGGCTGCATCCAGAGATCAGCTTCAACTATCTCGGGCAATTTGACGAGGACACAGATATTGGCGTCTTTACCATTGCAGACGTACTCACGGATGGGACGGTGTCACCAGACATGCCTAGACCTTACTGTCTGGATATTAACGGCAGCGTAAGAGAAGGCAGACTGTGTCTGAGCTTCGCTTATCATAAGGACGAATACGATAGTGCCACGATGAAGCGAGTAGCGGAGAGCTTCAGACGCCATTTGCAGCACATCATTGAGCATTGCGCGACGCGGGAATACACGGAGCTGACGACAAGCGATGTAAGCTCCAGCGATATCACTTCATCAGAGATTGAGGAGGTCTATCGCAGGTTCGCGGGTGAAAAGGCCAAGATTACAGACATGTACACGCTGAGTCCGATGCAATCCGGCATGCTGTTTCATTTTCTGAAGGAAAAGGACTCCCCTGCTTATTTTGAGCAAGCTGTGCTGCATCTGGAGGGAGAGCTCGATAAAGAATTGCTGGAGCAGTCCTTCCGTCACTTGATCCAGCGGCATGATATTTTGCGTACAGCCTTTATCTATGAAAGGGTGGAAAAACCCATTCAGGTCGTACTTCAGGAACGACCAATGGACCTGTTCTATCAATATATCTCTTTCTTGTCGGAGAAGGAGCAAGAGAACTATCTACAGTCATATCTGGAGGAGGACAAGGCAAGAGGCTTTGATCTTACTCGGGACCCGCTGATCAGAGTTGCCTTAATCCGCATGAGCACAGACAGCTATCGTCTGGTCTGGAGCTTTCACCATATCATTATGGATGGCTGGTGTCTTGGGATAGTCTTCAAAGAACTATTGGAGGTATACCAATCGCTGCAGCAAGGGAAAGAACCTCAATTAGGACCTGCATATCCCTATGGCCAATATATCCGCTGGCTGGAACAACGGGAAGACCGTGAGACGGCCTCCTATTGGGAGTGTTACTTGGCCGATTACGAGAACCCGGCGCTACTGCCTCGCAACCAGAATGGCATAGTCCATGCGAGGTATCAGCAGGATGAGTATGATGTTGTAATTGCTGGGGAGACGAAAATGAGCCTGGAGAGCATCGCTAGGGACAATGGTGCCACACTGAGTACATTAATGCAGGCAGTCTGGGGTGTGCTGCTGCAACGGTATAACAATACGAGAGATGTCGTATTCGGATCCGTCGTATCAGGAAGACCTGCGGAGATTCAGGGCGTGGAGCGGATGGTAGGTTTGTTCATCAACACGATCCCTGTCAGGGTCCAGGCAGAACAGGATGAGACCTTTTCAGCCTTGGTAGGAAAATTACAGCGTGAGGCACTGGAGGCAGAGCAGCATCACTATTCTCCACTCGCGGAAATCCAGTCACGGACAGCTCAAGGAAGTGAATTGGTGCACACGCTGATGGCTTTCGAGAACTATCCAATGGAGGATGTTGTTAAGGGACGTAGTGGAACTGATGCTGATGTGCGCATTCTGGCCGCGCAGGTGTCCGAGCAGACGAACTATGATTTTAATTTCATAGTGATGCCTGGAAGCGAGTTGCAGATCAAGTTCCGCTACAATCGATTGGCTTACAACAGAGGCTTTGTGGAACGGCTAGCATCACAGGTACGGAAGGTGATCCGTGAGATTATCCAAGCCCCGGGCATACGGATTGATGCCATTGAGGTCGTAGCGGAGGACGAGAGGAATGTCCAGCTTCAGGACTTCAATCAGACCGCCGCGGACTATCCGCGAGAGCAGACCATACAGCAGCGGTTCGAGGAACAGGCTGCGAGCAGGGCAGACCATCCGGCCCTCGTGTGGGATGGACAGCTGCTGACCTATCAGGAGCTGAATGCACGGGCGAACCGTCTGGCTCGTACGCTGAGGGGACGAGGCGTGCAGCCAGATGATATCGTGGCGATCATGATGGAGCGCTCACCAGAGATGGTCATCGCCGTCCTGGCGACACTCAAGGCCGGCGGAGCCTATCTGCCGGTCGACCCGAACTATCCCGAGGAGCGGATTCAGTACATGCTGGAGGATAGCGGAGCCTCGTTGCTGCTGACCCAACAGCAGCTGCGTGACAAGGCGGGGGCTTATGCAGCGGACAGGATCATCGAAATAGGCGCAGAGTACGTTCAGGTAGCCGCACCGGAGGATAGCATCAATCTGGAGCAGGTGAACAGCCCGAATGATCTGGCCTACATCATCTACACCTCAGGCTCGACGGGACGGCCTAAAGGGGTCATGGTGGAGCATCGAGGCGTGCTCAATCTCCAGCAGTACTTCGCGGACCATTGGGGCGTGAGCGGAGCCGACCGGATGCTGCAATTCGCCAGCAGCTCGTTCGATGCCTCGGTCTGGGAGATGTTCACGATCTGGCTGGGCGGCGGCACGCTGCATTTGATCTCGCGGGATGTGATCAACCATCTGCATGAATTCGTTCGCTATATGAACGAGCAGGAGATTACCATCGCGTTGCTGCCGCCAACGTATCTGGCGAATCTGGAGCCGAAGAGCCTGCCAAAGCTGAGGAAGCTGGTGACCGGCGGCTCGGCCATCACGAAGGAGCTGGTGACGCGCTGGAAGGACCACGTGGAATACATGAATGCCTATGGCCCGAGTGAATCGACGGTCATAGCCACGACATGGACCTATCAGGCAGCGGATATGGAACTCTCTACGGTGCCTATTGGCAAGCCAATAGCCAACACCCGCATCTATGTGCTGGACCCCCAACAGCAGCTATTGCCGCTCGGGGCAGCAGGTGAGCTGTGCATCGCGGGAGACGGTCTGGCGCGGGGATATCTGAATCGACCGGAGCTGACAGCGGAGAAATTCGTGGACCATCCGTATGAGGCCGGGCAGAAGCTGTATCGGACCGGGGATCTGGTGCGCTGGCTGCCGGGAGGGACGCTGGAGTTCCTTGGCCGCATCGACGATCAGGTGAAGATTCACGGCTTCCGGATCGAGCTGGGCGAGATTGAGCAGCAATTGCAGAAGCATCCTTTGGTGCGGGAGGCGGCTGTAGTGGCCCTTGCGGATCAGCAAGGAGAGAAGTATCTGGCGGCATATATTACAGCGGAGGCTGAGCTGGAGCCAGAGGAGCTACGACAGCAGCTGCTGGCGGAACTACCAGACTACATGGTACCGTCGGCCTGGACGCAGCTGGAGCAGATGCCTTTATCACCGAGCGGCAAGATTGAGCGTAAGGCATTACCTGAGCCTGCATTAGGACAGGCTAGCACACTCGTCCCACCAAGAAATGACGTGGATGCGACCATCCTGAAGGTGTGGAGGGACATTTTGCGTGTGGAAATGATCGGCATTGATGATCAATTCTTCAGACTTGGCGGCAATTCCATCAAGGCGATCCAGGTGGTCTCAAGGCTTGCTCTTGATTTTGAAGTAGGCATTAACGATATCTTCGAGCATCCGACCGTTCGGACCTTGGCGGATCATATTAAATATTCCAAGGATCGGTTGAAGGGATTCGTACAAGCTCTTCAACAAGCTTCTGCTACCCGGCAGACTGGAGCTACTATTCTTGATGGCGGTATCCGCAGAAGCCTGAGAGAGTACCGGATGAGAAATCGAAATTATGACCATATCAATCTTGCCGAGCGGTCAGATTATCATGATATTCTGCTGGCTGGCGCGACAGGGTACCTAGGCATCCATATTCTCTATCAATTGCTGCAGAAGACAGATTACACAATTCACGTTCCTGTGCGCGGAGCCAATGATGCCGAGGCGCTGGAACGGCTGCAGGCGAAGCTGAGGTTTCATTTTGGGAGCGAGCTTGGCTGGCAGCGTGGCTGGGAGGGTCGACTGATTGTGTTCCGTGGGGACCTGACCGAGGAGGCCTTCGGACTGAGCGAGGAACGTTATGAGCGCTTGGCGAACACGGTGGATGCTGTCATGAATACAGCGGCGAACGTGAAGCATTTCGGGCATTATGAGGAGTTCGTAGCCGTCAATGTGGAAGGGAACCGCAGGCTGATTGATTTTGCTAATGCCGGAAAGAAGAAGGATTACAATTTCGTCTCCACGACAAGCGTGGGAAGCGGATGGATAGAGGATCAGAGTAGCATTCTGTACACGGAGTACGATGGTCATGTCGGGCAGAGCTTGGATAACTATTATGTCATGACGAAGCTGGAGGCTGAGCAAGAGATCGTCGAAGCCCGGAAGACAGGATTGACGTCGAATGTATTCAGAGTAGGTAACCTGGTATTTGATTCACATTCAGGGGTGTTCCAGGAGAATATCTCGGACAATGCCTTTTATTCTCTTATCAAGTCACTAGTTACGCTTGGCAAGGTGCCGGATATGCAGCAGAAGACGATGAATTTCTCCTTTGTAGATGAGGTAGCCGAAGCCATCGTGCTTCTATTTGACCGGAAACATCTGAGAAATGAGACTTATCATCTGTACAATAGCCATCAGATCAGCATGAAGGACTTTGCCGATCTGCTAGACCAAGCGGAGATACATGTCGAGGCAATGCCTATGAATGAATTCACTGAATATATGCTTGCACAATACAATCAACCAGATACACAGCAGGAGATTGCCCGGATTTTGGTCCACTCGAATGTCTTTTTTGAGGGGGCAAGCAAGACGCTCTTCCTGTTGAGGAACAGCAAAAGTGACCAGCTTTTGCGCAAGCTTGGATTTGAATGGTCCCGAGTGGATGATCACAAGGTAAGACTGATGATGGAGCATATTCGTAAGGTCGGATTTATGTAAGCATTTTTCATGTTTATGTAAGACAAGGATAAGAAAGGGGGAGACCCGTATGGATGCAATCAAATTGGCAAGCACGTACTTTTTCGGGACAGAAGACTATCTGTCAGCGAACAGCATGATTGCAACGATCACTTTCAAGAGCAAAATATCACCCGCCACAATGTATTCCAGCTATCGCTTGCTGATCCTGAACAACCCCCTGCTGCAGGCCAAGAAAGTGGAGTTACCCGCCGAGGACAGCTTCGTATGGGAGCCATTTACAGAAGACGAGCTGGACCGACTGCTGGCGCTGGAGCAAACAAAGCAGGCCACGTACCGGACAGAAGCAGAGATTCTCGCAGACTATGCTCCGACTAATGATCGTCTTCCATTTCGCATTGATCCGATCAACGAATTTACGATGATCTTTGCGATGAATCATGCAGTGGCCAATGGTCTTAGCCTCGTATTCTGGATTCAGCGGTGGCTGGAGTTGTATTCCGGTGCACGAGAGGTACAGTCAAATGTCACCAGCCCAGAGCAGTCCTTACCCATCAGACGAACGATCAATCTTGGCAAGAAGGTGGCTGCTTACTCCTGGATGCCAGTATTTATTGCGGGCTTCTTATTCAAGGCTATGGGGCGAGGAGGAGGAGCGAGCGGTACCGTTGATCTGAGCGGAGGGAGAAAACCGGAGACAGGTGGCACCCATGCCAAGAGATCGTATTGCTTTAGCCAGGAGGAGACGGCAGCGATCTTGCGGCATAGCCGGGATCGGGACATGACGTTAACAGAGTACGTCTGTTACCGGATGACTGAGGGACTGCTGCAGCATGCACCGAAGCAGCAACGTGTATTTGTATCCATGCCGATGGATCTGCAGCATCTGCTCCACTATTCGCCGGAGACGATGCATGGGAATTATGTAGCCAGTCTTCCGATGCAATTTTTTCGATCAGGAGATGTGGCCAAGCAGGTGAAGCGGGAATTCAGATGGTTCAAAAGGGGAGTACCCTACGCGCTCTCAATTTTCTTTGCATCGTTCTCCAATTCATATCGGAAGTATAAAGAGCAGTGCCTGCAATTGTCTATGAAATCAATGCCTGAGCGGTTTCCAGCGTGGAATTTTTCCATTACCCTGTCCAATCTGGGGAGAATCACGCATCCGCTGCTGGAGGAATGGATAGATACCATCTATTTCTCGATCAAAAACCAGTCGGTGCTACTCACCACTGCTACCTTATCAGGGCGGCTAATGATGGAGGTCAGCGTCTTGGAGAAGCTTTACGATTCAGAGGAGGTATTCGGCCTGTTCGATCGAATTCTGTCTCCAGATCATCTGCTGAGTCAGGCAGAGTCCGTCTCTTGATGTCCTGTTCTTACAATTCATATGTGCATAGATTCAGGCGCCCCGAGGGGCGCCTCATTTGTTATTGTCCAGCTTGTTATGTTCAGTTTGTTATTGTCCGGAGTCATTCTGACAGGTGCCCTACCAAAAGATCGAATTCTAAATACGTCAATAAATACATTTTTTTGACAGAAAACGGCTATCCTCGCTATAATCATACATGTGAATCTTTTACATAAATTCAATGAGTGTAACCGATTGTTGATACAATAAGGCTACTACAAGAGTGATTATACAATCTTACTGATATATGAACTAATGCAGGGTGTGATCATTAGAGCATTGGCCCAAGATCTGAATAAGAAAGTTGAGGCTGTCCATGTCCATAATCAAGCCATTAGACCCTCCATTGTTGCTGATGAAGGATATTATTCGAGAAGGTGCTCCAGCATTGCATAGACGTGCTGTAGCGGTGTCGTCACCTCCGGGCGAAGAAGACAGACAATACATGCAGCTTATGATGGAATACCTGAAGAACAGCCAAGACCCTAGCGTAGCCTCGCGATACGAGCTGCGAGCGGGTGTAGGTATGTCTGCCAATCAGATCGGCTTAAATAAGCGCATGTGCGTAATCTGCATTCAGAAGCCTGAGCTTCAAGTGGAGTACGAGCTGTATAATCCTGTTCTGATCAGTCATTCCGATACAATGATATTCTTGGCGGCTGGTGAGGGCTGCTTGTCGGTTGATCGATATGTTCCGGGCTTCGTGCCGCGCTATGAGTGGGTAAAGGTTCAGGCCGCGGATGCATGGGGCACGGTAAATGAGTACACATTCCACGATTACACTAGTATTGTTGTGCAGCATGAGCTGGACCACCTGGACGGTGTCCTGTTCTATGATCACATCTCTATACCGAATCCATTCCAATTGCCTGATCATGTGAGCGTCCGGCCTATTATTATGTAAGCGCTTGATAGGAGGGGAGGGCTTGTATGGTTTTGTCAGCCAGACTACTTCGTTTTATTAACAATGTTCGTCTTCGCAACAAGCTCTTATTCTCTTACGTATTCGTGGTCATGCTACCCGTGCTACTGGTAGGGGGGACCGTCATTTATCATTTGCGTGAGCAAGCCCTGGAATCGGCGATCGCCCAGACCGTCAACAATGTCAACAAGCTCAAGAATCAGACAGATAATTTACTTAGAGTGCCGCTGGATATCTCGAACCGACTGATGTTCGATAAGGTTTTCGCCGGTATAGTGAACAAGCGGTACAGCGGAATGCTGGAGCTTACAACTGCCTATAATGATTTTCATGAATTCCAGACCTATCGAGATCAGTATCGGGAGATTGAGAATATCCGTTTCTACTCCTTTAATCCAACGCTCGTCAACAATATGGAGTTCATCCCCGTTCAGTCAAGCCAAATGCATGAATCATGGTTTCAGTCTGCAATGCAGGGTACGAGTGTGCATTGGCTCTATGTGCGCGATTCTGTTAACAATCCCATATCCGGACTAAGCCTTGTCCGCCAGATCCCATTTCCTGAATATCGGAGCAGGGGAGTGCTTGTGGTCGGAATCAACCGGAATGAGCTGAATAATATGTTAAGCATAGAACCCTTCAATACGATGATTCTTGACCAACAGGGAATTATCGTAGCCTCCTCCAAAGATCCAGCCATGGTCGGAACCAAGGTGAGTCGACATACGGTTGGCGCTGAGCTGCCTGACCTAAAAAAAGGCATATACAAGGCAGAGCTGCAGGGACAATCCTCCCATATTATTGTGGATGAGCTGATTCCACGTGGTAGCAAGAATGGTCTTACCTTTATCTCCATATTCTCGAATGAGAGCATCGTCCGCGAGGCGAATCGTGTCATTCTGCTAGGTACGATCTGTGTTGTGACAGTTCTATTGGCGGGCTTGCTGCTGGTTATGCTGATTTCCTTTCTCATTACAAGACGTTTGCATCTGCTGAGCAGCGAACTGCATGATGTAGCTGGGGGCAATCTGACGGTAGTATCCCGTGTCGAGGGGAAGGATGAGATTGGTGATTTGTCACGGAAGTTCAACACAATGGTAGCTAGCATCCAGCAACTGATGGTGGAGGTCTATGAGACCAGCGAGCAGAATGCCCGCCTGGAAGTGGCACAGAGGGATATCAAGCTGAAGATGCTGGCTAGTCAGATTAATCCGCACTTTCTATTTAATACGCTCGAATCCCTACGCATGAAGGCACATATGAAAGGTGAGAAGGAGATTGCCCATGTCATCAAGCTGCTTGGTACTCTCATGCGACGCAAGCTTGAGATTGGTAGCGGCTATACGACGATTCAAGAGGAGCTGGACATGGTCCGCTCCTATCTGGATATTCAGCGCTTCCGATACGGTGACAGGCTACGGCCTGAGGTGTTGTGCGAACCCGGAATCGAGAGCGTTCGAATTCCTCCACTGCTCATCCAGCCCTTGGTGGAGAATGCCGTAATCCATGGTCTAGAGAACATAGAGGATGCCGTCACTGTTCAGGTATCTGTCTCACTGGAGCAGAACAACAGGCTTGTGCGGGTCGAGGTAAAGGATAACGGTAGCGGTATGTCAGATGAGCGGCTGCGACAGCTGGAGCACGATCTGCAGCGCTTGGAGGAGGACAATAGTGGCATCGGCATGCGAAATGTACATCATCGACTGCGGCTGATGTACGGTGAAGCTTACGGGTTGCATGTACAGGCCAGGGAAGGGGAAGGCACAATAGTCCAATTCTTAATACCAGTGGAGGAGGATGAATGATGTATAGGGTGCTGATTGTAGATGATGAGCCTGCCATTCGGGAAGGATTGACGACCCTGATTGATTGGGAAGCCTGTGGCTTTCAGGTGGCAGACACGGCGGGTAATGGTCGGGAAGCGCTGGAGAAACTGGAGAAGTTTGCGCCGAGGCTTGTTATCATGGACATTCGAATGCCTGGTATGAGTGGATTGGAGGTCATTCGCACAATCAGGGATCAGTACTCATCAGACACATCGTCTCATCATATGTCCCCTCACGTGTTGTTGTTGACTGGCTATGCCGACTTCGAGTACGCGCGTCAGGCGATTGCCTATGGCGTGGATGGCTATCTGCTTAAGCCTGTGGATGAGGAGGAGATGACCAGCGAACTGAAGCGAATCCACAAGCTCATCACCTCCGAGCAGCAGCAACAGCATACATGGCATCACAAAGGGCAAGAGCAGCAGAGTGCAACTCTCGAAAGAATTATGGAACCCCTACTGCTTGGCACATGGGAGATCGTGAAGGAGCATCTGCAAGAGCCTATGCAGACAATCCATATTCCGTCAGGACTGAGGGATTGGTCGGCCTATCAGGTGCTTCTGCTTGGATGGACTTCAGCATCAGCAGATAGCCATCTGCCGTTAACGGCCCTGAAGCAGAGACTTGATGAAGCATTTGCGCAGGAAGGGGATACGGTATCGTTCATATTGGCGGGTGGGCTAGGCTTGCTGTTGCAGCAGCCCCTGACAGGGAGACATCAAGCTGCCTGGATGCAGGAAAAGCTGGAACGAGTATTCAAGCCGCTGGCGTTGTCCCCTTATGCTGCTGCAGGTCCTGTCGTGGCCGAGATGCAACATATACACCAATCGTACCTGCATGCCTTGCGCCTGCTTGAGGTTCGCTTTGCACTTGGTGGCAACCGGGTTCTGCTGTCTAGCGATGCGCCTGAATATGATCTGGAGCTGCAGGGAGATACGACCATCTCTATGGAGCAGCTGCAGCCGTATGGCGAGCGGCTCTATTATGCGGTGGAGGTAGCCAATAAAGAGGCAGTAAAGGGCATACTGAATGAATTAAGGGAGGAGCTCATACGCTGCTCCCTATCTGAACAGGTGCTCAAGGACGCCTGTGCTCAATCCTTTACCCTGGTGTTAAATAAGCTGTTCACAGGGCGACATGAACGGTTATTTCGTGATTATTCCGGCTTGATCACGGAAGTCTATGCCCGAAAGACGCTCCAGTCCCTACTGGACCATGCTTATGAGCAGCTAAGTGAGATCGCCGATAGGCTGCATGATGATACCCGTGAGGGAGCCATGAAGCGGATGACTGACTTCATTCAGGCTCATTACCATGAGAATCTGAAGCTGGAGCTGCTCGCAGAGACGTTCAGTTACAATAGCGGCTATCTGGGCAAGCTGTTCAAGAGTCACACAGGCGAGTCGTTCAACGTCTATCTGGACAAGGTTCGAATTGAGCAGGCCAAGCGGCTGTTGCTGGAGGGGAAAAAGGTACATCAGGTAGCGGTCGAGATTGGCTATGCGAATGCGGACTATTTTCATGCCAAATTCAAAAAGTACGTTGGCTGCTCTCCATCAAGCTATCGGGCTAATGCGATGAAATAAAACATATAGATTATATTTACAATATAACGGGCTGGAGGGTTTACCACTTGGCAAATACATGATATTATATTTCTGCAAATATAGAAATAATAGCGAGGAGATACTTATGAACGAACCGGCGGACATGCAGCAAGCTGTGAAAATATATAAAGCGCTTGGCGAGCCCACTCGGCTCAAAATTGCGTTACTCCTGACAGAAGAAAGCGATCAGTGCTGCTCAGTGCTTGGTGACAAGCTGAAGACGGTTGCTATTTCCACATTGTCTCATCATCTGAAGCAGATGGCTGATTGCGGCTTGCTTACCTTTCGCAAAGAAGGAACATTTATATACTACAGTCTAGATAGAGAAACAGCCGCGAAATATGCTCCATACCTGTTAAATTAATTTTTTTCGTCATTATTTCGATATTTGCAGAAATATAATAATAATGAATATGTAAACTATTGAAGGAGTGAATGGGACTTGGTAAGCCATAGTAAGTGGAAGGTATACGTTTTGGCGTTAGTTAGCTTTTTGGTGGGGACCTCCGAATATATAATTTCTGGTATTCTGGATCAGATTGCACAGACTCTGGGCGTTACGGTGGCTGCTGCGGGACAACTAATTACTGTGTTCTCGCTGACTTACGCGATTGGGACTCCTATTCTCATGGCAGTCACAGCTAAGCTGGATCGGCGTAAACTACTTTTGTATTCGCTAGGCCTATTCGTTATCGCTAATCTTCTTTCTTTTGTTTTACCCGGCTTTGGAATGTTCATAGTGTCTCGCATTGTGATGGCGCTAGGTGCAGGGATAGTCGTCGTGACTGCGCTAAGCATCGCTGCCAGTATCGCGGCTCCCGGCCAACAGGCCAGTTCCATCGCTACCGTGACTATGGGCTTTACCGCTTCTCTTATTGTCGGTATACCAATCGGTAGGGAGATATCACAATTGTTCGGATGGAAAGCAGTATTTCTTGGTATTGCTGTTAGTGGAATAATAGCTCTGATCGTACTTGCTTTAACAATTCCCCGTATGAAAGGAGATGAGCCAGTTCCTCTTGGCAGGCAGATTGGATTACTCGTCAGACCTGACGTTGCTCTGGGGCTTGGAATTACATTCTTTTGGCTGGGAGGCTACTCATTAGCCTATACTTATATCTCGCCTTATTTGCTGGAGGTGTCCCAACTAAATGAGTCGTTGCTAAGCGTGGCCTTGCTTGTATTCGGGATCGCCAGTCTTGTCGGTTCCAAAGCGGGTGGTTTTTTGACGGATAGACGGGGAGTGACGTTTACATTAATCGGGGGCATGATGCTGCACATCATTTCGCTCCTGCTGCTCGCTATGGCTCATTCCATAATCAGCCTGTTCGCCTTTCTAATTCTGTGGTCGTTCGCAGCCTGGTCATCAGGGCCTACCCAGCAGTATAATCTCGCTTCACTTGCTCCTGAATCCTCTGGTGTGATGCTCAGTCTTAATCAATCCACGATGCAACTGTCAATGGCTGTTGGCGCTGGACTCGGGGGCATCATTATCGAGCAAATATCTCTGGCTTCGGTGATCTGGTTCGCTGCACTAGGTGTTGCGATCGCTGCCGTCGGAGTATTGATTCTGAGTCGTGTAGGCTCAAGCAAATCCCTTGCAGGCTCATCCAAATAGCTCGAAGTTAATATGACATATAGCTGTCAGGTATAGTGCATTACAATGCATAGGGGTGATGAAATGGCTGAACCATTAAGAGATATGTACAATCCAGTAGTGCTGGAGCAATTAGCAACGCACCTGAAGCAGGTATATGCTCCTTTCCAGACGACAAGTTTCCTGAACCGAATATTTGATGATAGTTGGGAGTCACTTGCACTTAAAGAGCGCATTCGCCATATAACTCGGGCATTGGGAGAGCATTTGCCTGCTGATTATAGCGAGGCAGTCCAGCTCCTCATAAGTCTGGGGAATGATCGACAAAAGGGACTGTTCGTGCTGTTTCCTGATTTTGTAGAGGTGTACGGCCAGCAGGAGGAAGACTGGGAGCTGTCGATGCAGGCTTTAGAGCACTTTACCAAGGGCTCCTCGTCCGAATTTGCAGTGCGGCCTTTCCTGCTTCAGCATCCAGAGCGAATGATGGAGCAGATGCAGCGCTGGGCATGCAGTGATAACGAGCATGTCCGAAGACTGGCTAGCGAAGGCTGTCGTCCCAGATTGCCATGGGGACAAGTGCTGCCGATGTTCCGTGAGGACCCGTTGCCTGTACTTCGGCTGCTGGAGCTGTTGAAGAAAGATCCTTCTCTGTATGTGAGAAAAAGCGTGGCGAACAATCTGAATGACATTTCCAAGGATCATCCTCAGCTTGTGCTAGAGCTGGCCAATCGGTGGCGCGGGCAGCATGCGGGCACCGACTGGATTGTTCGGCACGGTTGTAGAGGGCTGTTGCGCACAGAGCGCGCAGAAGCCTATGCCTTGTTCGAATATGCGGATCTAAGCCAGTCTCCGTCACGGCTTCAGCATGCACGGATTGATTCTGAGCCAGCCCGCGTAACTATGGGTGAATCCTCGGTGCTCAGCTGGCAGTTGACGATCACGGAGCCGATGACAGAGCGGGTTCGAATCGAATATGCTATTGATTTTGTGAAGGCAAGTGGAAAGTCCTCCCGCAAGAAGTTCCTGTTGGTAGACCATATATTCTCACAAGCGGAGACCTTCCATCGGACGCGTACGCATCGCTGGGCTGATCTCACGACCCGCAAGCATTATCCGGGTATACACAAAATTTCGCTGCTAGCAAACGGAGTAACTCTGGCAGAGACAGAAGTGTTATTAGAACCATTAGAATATTATGATCGTTTAATGTAATAGAATCATATGGTATGAATAGAGTAATAGAATGTAATTCGCATCATAGGATAGTTACCTCATAAATTAACATCATAAACTAACATCATAAAATAGTAGTATCATAGAGAGTAGCATTGTACGGTAGCAGCATCATAATAAGGTAGGGCATTCTGGGCCAACTGTTGTATGCAGTTGGTCTTTTTTGCGTTGCTCATGCAGCAGGGAGCAATGCATCGTGGCAATCACTAATTTTGACCTGAAATTACCGCCAATCCCTTGGGTATGATGCCAAACTCTCCCAAAGTATGATTAAAGAAACAGCATACCTGGGAGGGATTGAAATGGAAACGCTACCAAAAAAGTCTTCTGGACGTTCGGATGCATCTCTCCTTCTGAATGCCCGCAAGACGGGGTTCTGGAAGACGGCACGCAAGCAGAAGTATCTTTACTTTATGTCCATTCCATTTGTGATCTGGGTGTTTGTATTCAGCTATTTACCGCTCTGGGGCTGGACGATGGCTTTTCAGAATTACAAGCCCGCCAGATCGTTTTTTCAGCAGGAATGGGTGGGCTTCAAGCATTTTGTAGAGCTGTTTCAGGATGAACGCTTTTATCTGGTACTACGCAATACCCTTGCGATGAGCTCTATGGGGATTATATTCGGCTTTACGATTCCGATTCTGTTTGCAGTGTTGCTGAATGAGCTGCGAGGCATGATTTTCAAGCGTTTTTTGCAAACGGTTTCATACCTTCCACATTTCGTATCCTGGGTTGTAGTTGCGGGGATTGTGACCAAGATGCTATCCATTGACGGCGGGGTCGTAAATGATCTGCTTCTCGCCTTGCATATTGTGGATGAGCCTGTGACGTTCATGGCCAAGGGCAGCTGGTTCTGGTACATCGTGACGGGAGCGGATCTATGGAAGGAGACAGGCTGGAATACGATTATCTATCTGGCAGCTATAGCTGGTATTGATCAGGAGCAATATGAGGCGGCCCGTGTGGATGGGGCCAGTCGTATTCGGCAAATCTGGCATATTACCCTGCCCGGCATCCGTACGACGATAGCGGTGCTCTTCATTATGTCCATTGGACATCTGATCAGCATAGGCTTTGAGAAGCAGTTCCTCCTCGGCAACAGTCTGGTCACCGATTATTCCGAGGTCCTGGACCTGTATGCGTTGAATTACGGTCTGAACATGGGACGGTTCTCTTACGGAACGGCGATTGGAATCTTCAACTCGCTCGTCAGCATTACGCTGCTGTTCGTTGCCAATGGTCTGTTCAAGAAATATACCAAAGAAAGCATTATGTAGGAGGTAAATGTGATGACGAACCGTGCTTTCAACGCCACTCGTTCCGAGAAACTCTTTGATATTCTGAACACGGCATTCATGTTTCTGGTAGTCGTCGTAACGCTGTACCCCTTTCTGAACGTGCTCGCCATCTCGTTGAATGATTCTACAGATACCGTACGTGGAGGAATCTATATCTGGCCGCGTGAGTTCACACTCCAGAATTACTCCACGATCTTCCAGTATGAGGGTCTGCTGCAAGGCCTTTATATATCGGTGTTGAGAACGATATCCGGTACGCTGCTCGGGCTATTCAGCTCGTCCATGCTGGCCTATACATTGAGCCGGATTGACTTTCAGGGCAGAAGGTTTATCTCCGTCTTCCTCGCCTTAACGATGTATTTCACAGGCGGTCTGATCCCGGTATATATTCTGATGCGTGATCTGGGGCTGATCGGCACCTTTTGGGTGTACATTTTCCCCGGAATGGTCAGTGCCTTTAACGTATTTGTCATTCGTTCCTTCATTGATGGCCTGCCCTATGCCCTGCAGGAATCAGCCAAGCTGGACGGAGCAAATGATTTCACCATATACTGGCGGATCATTCTGCCGCTTTGCAAGCCTGTGCTGGCTACGATCGCATTGTTCCTTGCTGTTGGTCAATGGAATGCGTGGTTCGATACGTACCTCTATAACGGGGGCAAGGCACATTTGACCACGCTGCAATACGAGCTGATGAAGGTGCTGCAGAGCACACAGCAAGGGGGGGCAGGCATGAACAATGTCAACGATATGGCGCGGCAAATGACGCAGATCTCGCCCGAATCCATCAAGATGTCCATTACCATCATTGTGACTGTCCCAATCCTGCTCGTGTACCCGTTCCTTCAAAAGTATTTCGTCGGAGGTATGACACTCGGAGCTGTGAAGTCTTGAGGTACTAGTGAGGTTCTGATTGAGGTACGAATGAAGTATGAGGTACAAGTGAAATCCATAGGAATGAACCTAATTATGCGGCATGAATGGATACAACTAATATGACTAGAGATAAAGTCAACGATAGAGACTGGGAGGAGACTATATATGATCACCAAAACCTGGAAGTGGCTCGGAGCTGTATTCATAACCACAACTCTTCTTGCTGGCTGTGCAGGTGGATCTTCTGCACCGACTGGCGATACAGGCACTGAACCTATAACGCTCACATTCTTCGGAGCCGACTCAAGCCCCCAATGGAACAATATGAAGGATGAGGTCGGGCAAGAGATTATCAAAAAAACGGGGGTTACGCTCAATGCCGAGTTTGCGGTCAGCGGCGGAGGGAAGGACCGACTGTCTCTCATGGCTGCCAGTGGAGAGTACCCCGATCTGATCTCGGCGAAGACAGAGGTTAGCAAGCTTGTAGACGCAGGAGCGATGCTGGATCTGACTGATCTGATCGAGGAGCATGCCCCGAATCTGAAGAAAATGTTCGGCCCGCATATGAATCGCTTGAAATACAGTCTGGAGGATCCGTCTATCTATGTAATTCCCAGCTACAGTCAGGTGGACCAGACGACCTTCGATGCGACGAGCGGATTCGAAATACAGCACAAGGTCCTGAAGGAGCTGGGCTATCCTGAGGTCAAGACGGTGAAGGACTTCGAGAATGTCTTGCGTACCTACTATGAGAAGCACCCGACGACGAACGGTGGACCAACCATTCCACTGACCCTCGATGCGGATGATTGGAGAATTATGATCACCGTCACCAATGCGGCGTTCCTGACGACTGGTGCACCGGATGATGGAGAGTATTTCATTGACCCGAATACGTATGAGGCCAAGCTGCACTACAAACGCCCGGAGGCACGGGAATATTTTCGCTGGCTGAACCATATGTCCGCCGAAGGTCTACTGGATAAGGAGTCCTTTGTACAGAAGAGCGACCAATACAAGTCCAAGATCGCCAGCGGACGAGTGCTCGGTCTTATTGACGCCGAGTGGGGTTATCAGGATGCAGAGGATGCGCTGAAGGCGGCCGGGATGGAGGATTCCTCCTATGCCCATTTCCCTGTCACGTTAACGGAGGAGTATAAGGATCATTCATTTCAGGATGCAGGATTTCTGTCCGGGTATGGTGTAGGCATCACGACCTCCTGCCCAGATCCTGTGCGTGCGATCAAATTCCTGGATTTCCTGGCATCGGATGAAGGTCAGGTGCTAACGAACTGGGGGATTGAAGGCAAGCATTATGTAGTCGAGGATGGCAAGCGTGTCATTCCTGAGAATGTGCTGAACGAGAAGGTGAACAATGCGATCAATTTCAAAAGAACCACCGGCATTGAGCTTTATTCTCTCATGAGTGGTCGTTATGGCGATGGAGTGAAGGATGCTACTGGCAACTACTACACGACCCGATTCCCCGAGCAGATCGTAGAATCGTATTCCGAGCCTGAGAAAGAGACGCTGGCTGCTTATGGAGCTACAACGTGGAAGGATCTGTATCCTAGTAAGGAAGAGTTCCCGGTAAAGCCATGGGGCGCAGCCTATAACATGACTATGGAGAATGACTCCAGCTATGCAGTCGCCTTTGAGAAGACACAGGATATTATTCGCAAAAGAATACCTGAAGCCATCCTGACTTCGCCAGATAACTTTGACGCGGTCTATGACACCATGCTCAAGGAAGTGGATGCAGCAGGAGCCATAGAGATGGAACAGGAGTATTCCAAGATGGTTCAGGACCGGGTGAAGCTGTGGAACGGCGAATCCTGATTCCCATAATGATGACCTGATTCCAAATGATGAGCCGATTAGCATATGATGACCTAATTAACATAATAATATTCTGTTGTAGACAATGACAAATTCAGATGAACCTAATAGAAGACAGGCAGGAGGATTGGGGACTGGAGCGTAGCTTCAGTCCTGCTTGTCATGTTTAGGAGGATGTCCAGAAGGTTTAAATAACAATTATAAGCGAACTGCAAGCAAGACTTGTATCAGCAGGCTACAAGCAAGTATGCATGATCAGACCCGCAAGTTGGGATACTTAGTGTAGGCTCATGGGATAGCTTCAAGGAATAACCTTAGGACACTCTGCAGAGTGTAGAGGAGGGAGCAAGTTGGAGACCAAGCAGAAGCAAATGAAGGGGACGGAATCATTCATGTCCATTCTGGCATGGGTGGCTGGTATTATCGGTATTATTCTAATCGTCGTAAATGTGGGCTTCTTCAGTGATCGTAACCTGGGGCTGATGATTGGCATCGGGTGCGTCGTTGGTGGCATATTCATTTACATGATCGGCAAGTCGCTCGGCACGGCTCGTATGAAGGAAGAGCAGGAAGAGGGAAAACGATAAATGGATATCACAAGGAAATCTCCGGTCGTAATTCCGACTCAGCCGGAGATTTTTTTGGTTGGAAATGCATGCGCTTTCACTTTAAAAATCATAGTGACTTTCTTTCATAAGACAAGCTCGTTTGGCAAGAGGAAATTATTTTTTTGCGAACTATTTCACAAAAACAAGAATAAATATCGACAAATTTGTTAACAACGCAAAAATCGGAGTGATTTTCTGCTATCTTATATAAGGACAGAATATTAGGGTAGTTCGAAAAGTTTGAGCACTTTTTAAAGAGAGGGGAACATCATGAACAAAAAACCAAAAGCTATTATTGCATTGGTTTTGACCGTGCTCACGGTTGCGCTGATCATTTGGACGTGCTTCTTTGCCGGCGGCAGCTATTGGGTGTTTGATCCAAAGGGCCCCATCGGGCAAGCGCAGAAAGAGCTTATTATCATTACGACGGCTCTCGCAGCAGCGATCATTCTGCCAGTCATGATCATGACATTCGTGATTATATGGCGTTATCGCGAGAGACCTGACAGCAAGGCCAAATATAAGCCGCACTGGGATGACAGCTTCAAGCTGGAGACCGTGTGGTGGGGGATTCCGATCGTGATCATTCTGATCATCTCCATCATTACAGCTAGATACACGTATGCATTGGAGCCTTCCAAGCCGCTTGCTTCCACGGAGAAGCCAGTAGTCATCCAAGTGACTTCACTGGACTGGAAATGGCTGTTCATGTATCCGGAGGAAGGGATCGCTACCGTGAACACCTTGACGATTCCTGAGGGTGTGCCTGTGCGCTTCGAGTTGACCTCGGATGCTCCGATGAACTCCTTCTGGATTCCACAGCTGGGTGGTCAGATTTATACGATGTCAGGGATGGCTATGGTACTGCATCTGCAGGCGGATGAGCCAGGGACGTATTATGGCTCGGGTGCGAACTTTAGTGGAGAGCACTTTGCACAGATGAAGTTCGATGTGAATGCCGTATCCCGAGAGGATTACAATCAATGGGTTGCGAAGGTGAAGCAGGATACGAATCCGTTGACAGAGGAAGGCTACGAGGCGCTTGCTAAGCCTGGCGTATCCAATGTGACGACGTACTCCGAGTTCCCTGAAGGCCTGTTCTTCCGAATCGTTACCAAGTATGTAGTTGAAGGCTCCCATAACCCTCATGCAGGCCACGGAGCTAACAGCATGGGCGATATGGATATGTCGCAATACCGCACTGCACCGGATGCCAATGCTGAGCATGGCGAGAGCAGTGAATCACATTCTGGACATTAATTGACGATGGGAAAGGAGGCCCCCAATGTTAGAGAACCTTAAAGAGTTCGCACAGTTCTTCTTCGTTACTGGCGATCCGCTGATCTACGGAGCGATGGTTACCATCGCACTGGCGTCGATCGGGATTGTAGGAGGACTGACGTACTTTAAAAAATGGGGCTGGCTCTGGAAAAACTGGTTAACGACTGTTGACCATAAAAAAGTGGGGATTATGTACATCCTCGCAAGTATTCTGATGCTGTTCCGTGGTGGTGTGGATGCGCTCATGATGCGTGCCCAGATCGCACTGCCAGGTATAGATTTCCTGCATCCTGAGCATTACAACCAAGTATTTACGACACACGGCACGATCATGATCCTGTTCATGGCGATGCCACTCATGTTCGGTCTCTTCAATATCGCCGTGCCATTGCAGATCGGCGCGCGCGACGTTGCATACCCATTCCTGAACGCACTGAGCTTCTGGTTGTTCTTCATGGGTGCAATGCTGTTCAACCTGTCCTTCGTCATCGGCGGTTCGCCAGATGCAGGCTGGCTGAGCTATCCGCCACTATCGGAGCTTTCACATAGTCCTGGTGTCGGACAGAACTTCTACATCTGGGGGATACAGATCTCAGGTATCGGTTCCCTGGCAACAGGTATTAACTTCATCGTAACGATCATCAAGATGCGTGCTCCAGGCATGACCTGGATGAAGATGCCGATGTTCACATGGTCGGTATTCGCGTCCTGTATCATCATCATTTTTGCATTCCCGATTCTGACGGTAACTCTGGCGATGCTGTTCATCGACCGCTTCGCTGGCGGACACTTCTTCACGCTCGATATGGGCGGGAACCCGATGATGTATATCAACCTGATCTGGATGTGGGGACACCCTGAGGTGTACATCGTAGTTCTGCCTGCATTCGGTATCTATTCTGATGTCATCGCGGCCTTCTCCAAGAAGCGTCTGTTCGGTTACAAATCCATGGTATTCGCGATGCTGATCATCAGCGTACTGTCCTTCTTCACATGGGCTCACCACTTCTTCACGATGGGCTCGGGGGCGGACGTCAATGCCTTCTTCGCGATAAGTACAATGGCGATAGCAATCCCGACAGGGGTTAAAGTATTCAACTGGCTGTTCACGATGTACCGTGGTAAGCTGACCTTCCCGACGCCGATGATGTGGGCGATTGCGTTCATTCCGAACTTCCTCATCGCGGGTCTGACAGGGGTTATGCTGGCCGTTGCACCGGCAGACTTCCAGTTCCATAACAGCTACTTCCTGATTGCTCACTTCCACTCTGCCCTCATCGGTGGTGTGGTGTTCGGTTACTTCGCTGGTCTCTACTACTGGTGGCCGAAGATGTTCGGCTTCTCCCTGCCGGAGACGCTGGGTAAATGGGCATTCTGGTTCTGGAACATTGGCTTCTATGTCTGCTTCCTGCCACAATACTCGCTCGGTCTGATGGGTATGACGCGCCGGATCAGCACCTATGGCTGGGATACAGGCTGGGCTCCGCTCAACTTCGTATCGACAATCGGTGCCTTCCTGATGGGTATTGCCTTCCTGTTCCAGGTTGCACAGATTGCTGTAGGTATTCTGAATTATCGCAAGCTGAAGGATACAACTGGAGATCCATGGGATGCTCGTACGCTTGAGTGGTCCATTCCTTCTCCGGCTCCTGAATATAACTTCGCCACACTGCCACAGGTCACTGACCGTGATGACTGGTGGGAAGAGAAAGAACGTCGTAAGCAAGGCATCTTCAAGAAAGAACAACCGATCGAACCGATTCACATGCCGAAGAACTCTGCAATTCCATTCATCATGTCGGTGTTCTGGTTCATTGCTGGCTTTGGCTTCGTATTCAGCTGGTGGTTCTTCTACATTCCGGGCCTGATCGGCGTAGCAGCTTGTATGATTGCACGTTCGTTCTACTCCTACGACAACGATTATTATATCCCTGTCGATGAGGTAAAACGTACGGAAGCGGCTATAAGGGGGTCAGTGTAATGGCACAAGCAGCAGCTCATAACCATCATGGCCATGATCATGGGCATCATGATCCTCAGGAGATGAAGATGCTTGGCTTTTGGATATTCCTGGTGACGGACGTTATCCTGTTCAGTACGATCTTTGCTACCTTTATTGTGTTGCAGAATAATACGGCTGGTGGTCCGGGACCTGAGCTATTCAATATGACAGGTATCATTATCTCGACCTTCGTGCTCTTGACGAGTAGCTTCACAAGCGGGCTTGCTGTTCTGGAAATGAACAAGGGCAAGCTCAAGCCAATGCTGTTCTGGCTGGCAGTTACATTGCTGCTAGGTCTGACGTTCCTGGGGCTTGAAATTCATGAGTTCCGTGAACTGGTACATGAAGGAGCAGCGATCTCAACGAGTGCCTACTGGACGGCGTTCTATACGCTGGTAGGTACGCATGGTCTTCACGTTACCGTAGGGGCATTCTGGCTCTTTGGGCTGATGCTTCAACTGAAGAAGCGCGGCATCACAGCGGATACCAAAGGCAAGGTCAACACACTCAGCCTTTACTGGCACTTTTTGGATGCCGTCTGGATCTTCGTATTATCCGTTGTTTATCTGATGGGGGTGATGTAAGATGGCGCAGCATCATTCAGATTCCCATGAGCATGAGAGTCATGGTTCAGTGAAGTCGTATGTAGTCGGCTTCATCCTCTCCATTGTGCTGACGATTATTCCACTCGTTATCGTCATGAACGATATGGTGGATCGTCTTGGCACCTTGATCGTGATCTTCGTAACTGCCGTGCTGCAGTTTATTGTACAGCTGTACTTCTTCATGCATATCCGTGATGGCCAAGGACCTCGTTGGAATGTGATGACTCTGATACTTGGAGTGACTATTCTGCTGACGATCGTAGGCGGCTCTATCTGGATCATGGGGAACAACACAGTTGCTCACTGATTCATAACCGGGGATGATTTCCCTTGCATAACAGCTTCAATCGGGTGCTCCGTGACTGTACTGGTCCGGGGCACTTTTTTTGTGATTGATTGCCTGTAGCTGTGGCTCATCTCTTCAGGTAAGGGACAAAAAACTGTCCTCCAGGCTTCAGTTCGGTGTATCATAGTTAATATATGAAAGGCTGAGACAAGGAGCTGATATGTGCTATGGGGATGTTCTCTAGATTAGCGGAGCAGAAGATTGCCGAGGCTATGGCAAAGGGAGAATTTGATCATTTACCAGGAGCAGGCAAGCCTCTTGTCATGGAGGATTTATCCCATGTCCCGGAGGACCTGCGCATGTCGTATAAGCTTTTGAAAAATGCTGGCATCCTTCCGGAGGAGCTGCAGCTTCGTCAGGAATGCATCAAGCTGCACGACTTGCTGCATGCTTGCCGTGAAGCAGGGGAGAAGGAGCGGATTAGCCGCAGACTGACGGAGAAATCACTTCGACTCAGGATGCTCCTGGAAGAGAGAGGGCTTGGCAATTCGCCTGTATTCTATGAATATGAATCAGCTGTGCGTAAGCGCCTAGAGGAATAGAGACGCTGGACTGAGCAAACTGAATGCAGTAGCTAAGACAGAAGTCAGTTTGGCAAAATCGTCGGCAATTGGTATGATAACGAAGTGAAGATATTACTTATATGGAGGAATACTCATGACCCAGCAATCCCTAACCAGCATTATTGATCATACGTTATTAAAGGCGGATGCCCGCCGTGAGGATATTGTAAAGCTGGCCGAGGAAGCTAAGCAGTTCAAGTTCGCCTCGGTCTGTGTGAACCCGGCATGGGTGGCTACAGCCTATGAGGTGCTGAAGGACACACCTGAAGTGAAGGTATGCACTGTGATTGGTTTCCCTCTGGGCGCTTCTACACCGGAGACGAAGGCATTTGAGACAGGTGATGCTATTGCCAAAGGTGCAACCGAAGTGGACATGGTTATTAACATCGGAGCTCTCAAGAACGGAGAGGATGATCTGGTGCGCCGTGATATCGCTGCTGTCGTAGAGGCTGCGCGTGGTAAGGCATTAACCAAGGTCATTATTGAGACCTGCCTGCTTACGGACGATGAGAAGGTACGAGCATGCAAGCTGGCTGTGGAAGCTGGAACTGATTATGTGAAGACCTCCACAGGCTTCTCTACAGGTGGAGCAACCAAGGAAGATATCGCCTTGATGCGTAAGACGGTAGGACCGGACATCGGTGTGAAGGCATCCGGTGGTGTACGTAGTGCTGAGGACGCCCGTATCATGGTTGAAGCCGGTGCTACACGTATCGGAACTAGCGGTGGGGTTGCAATCGCGAAGGGCGAGGAGTCCCAGTCGGCATATTAATGAATGAGCTCGAATTGCAGCTCAAGAAACGGGGTGAGACGATGAATTCCGAGACAGAGGCCATGGAATGTGAGCAGACGTGTCATGGATCGGGTGAACAGGAGCTTGATCATATCAAGTCTTCCATCATTGAAGATGACACAGCTTACAAAATGTCAGAGCTATTCAAGGCACTCGGTGACCCAACCCGCATCAAGCTTATCTATGCATTGGCGCAAAATGAATTGTGCGTGCATGATCTGACAGTCATTCTGGATATGGGTCAATCCGCCGTTTCTCATCAGTTGCGCTATTTACGAAATGTTCGTATTGTGAAGCGCAGAAAGGTAGGCAAGACGGTCTACTATTCTTTGGACGACAATCATGTCGAGCAGATCTTCTTGCAGACCCATGAGCACATTACGCATAAATGATTCGCAACCAAAAACAGGCAGGAGCTGAACATGTTCAGCATCCTGCCTGTTTTTTGGTGCGTTCCAGCTCTGTAAGGCATGGAGTGAAGGAGGAACGAAGAGTGTTAATTAGCGCTTGCGGCTCCAATACGAGAAGCCAATCCGGCCAAGGACGATCAGTAGAATCAGGACGCATCCAAGGATCAGGCCGGTATAAGGTAATTCGTCTTCAAAGACAATGTACCCCTTGGTCGGAGCCGGGGTCATTTCTACTTGATTGCCATTTTCATTGTCATGTGAATCTGTCGTGCTCGTATTGTCGATGCTAGCTACAGGCACCGCGTCAGCTCCACTGAACCCAGCAGCAGCTGTGTGGGCACTAGGAAACAAAAGGAACACGCTCAGCAATACCATTCGGAGAATCAAAGAAAGCTTATTGTTCATGGGGACCCCTTTCGCAGCTTGGTTAAAATTTAAAATAATCGCTATACTTCAAATTGTAGTGGATAAGCACGGTCTGGAATAGCCCCTCTTGAATGAATTCAGTAATTGTTCATATGTTAGCATTTTGCACCATTCGATATCAATTACTTGAAGCTATAAGTCGTGGGTTGCTCTTAGGAATGATTCATCATGCTCAAGTGTTTGGTATTCCCGAAAAAATTCCGTTTGATCAGGCAAATGTGGTTGACTTACCAAAGTAGGGGTGAATATAATAACTGTATAAACCAAAACATGAACAATTGCTCATATGTTATTTGTTAAGGGATGAGGTGCTAACATGAGTACGGCTCAAGGAAGCGTCAAGCGGGAATGGATATTGGAAGGACTGGATTGTGCGAACTGTGCCCGTAAGATTGAGGATGGAGTACAGAAGGTCGAAGGTGTGACTTCATGCTCCGTGAATTTTGTAACCAAGAAGTTAACGCTGGAAATGAAAGAAGAATTGGCTGAAGCAGTTGCGGAGGGAGCGCGTAAAAAGGTTAAGAGCCTGGAGCCCCATATTCAGATGATGGATGCCGGGGCTGTCGCACGCCGATCGAAAGCTGGTAGCAACAGAACTGCGCATAGTCCTGGCCAGGCTGGTCACGACCATGCGGGCCAAGCGCATTCACACAAGCATGGTGGACACTCACATGCAGATCATGATCACAATGATCACAGCCATGACCACGGCGAGGATGCTCATGCCGGACATAGTCACGATCATGGCGAAGGTGCGACACGAAAGATGCTGTATCGTCTAGGAGCAGCGCTGGTGTTGGGGATTGGTGGATTTTTATTGAACGATCAGTTTTGGCCATCATTTTCTCTTTATGCACTAGCTTATCTCATTATTGGCGGTGACATTGTCTATCAGGCTGTAAGGAACCTCTTTAGAGGCAATCTTTTTGATGAGTATTTCCTGATGTCCGTAGCCACACTGGCCGCGTTCGCTATTGGTGAATATCCTGAAGGCGTGGCAGTTATGCTGTTTTACCAGGTAGGCGAGATGTTCCAGGGAATTGCAGTGAATCGTTCTCGCAAATCGATTACCTCGCTTCTTGATATCCGTCCAGACTCTGCTAATTTGTTAGTGAATGGAGAGGTACGCCGTGTCTCGCCAGAAGAGGTAGAGGTAGGTGATCACATTCAGATCAAGCCTGGGGAGAAGGTTCCGCTCGATGGCAAAGTCATTTCGGGCCGATCTATGATTGATACTTCAGCGCTTACAGGTGAATCTGTGCCACGGAGTGTCGAGGTAGGAGAACAAGTGCTGAGCGGTACGGTTAACAAGAACGGTGTGCTCACAGTGGAGGTCACTAAGGAATTCGGGGAATCCACAGTATCGAAAATCTTGGAGCTGGTGCAGAACGCGAGCAGCAAGAAAGCGCCGACCGAGAAATTCATCACTAAATTTTCAAGATACTATACGCCTGTAGTTGTCGTGATTGCGCTCCTGATGGCGGTCATTCCTCCACTTGTGCTTGTTGATGCGACTTTTACGGAGTGGATCTATCGGGCTACAATCTTCCTGGTCATTTCCTGCCCTTGTGCGCTGGTCGTATCCATTCCACTTGGCTTCTTCGGCGGGATCGGTGCGGCCTCCAGAATTGGCGTATTAATTAAGGGAGGAAACTTCCTGGAGGCCCTTAACGATGTCAGCTACGCGGTATTTGATAAGACGGGAACATTGACCAAGGGAACTTTCAAAGTCACTGCCATCTATCCGGCAGAGGGCTTAAGCGAGAATGAGCTGCTGGAGACAGCTGCCCTGGCAGAATTGCATTCCACGCATCCTATAGCAGAATCTGTACGCTCTGCTTATGGACATCCGTTAGAAGCTGGGCGTATCACACAATATGACGAAATATCTGGTCACGGAATTCAAGCGGTCATTGATGGTCATCAGGTACTGGCAGGCAATGTTAAGCTAATGAAGCGTGAGAGCATCAACTTCACACAGGCAGAGAGTAGTGGTACGGTTGTACACCTCGCTATTGATGGCACCTATGCAGGTTATCTGAACATCGCTGATGAGGTGAAGGAGGACTCTGCGCGGGCGTTGGCTGAATTGAAGAAGCTGGGGATCAAGAAGACAATCATGCTAACTGGCGATGCTCAAGCAGTGGGGCAGGCGGTTGGTGAGCAGCTAGGCCTCGATGAGGTATATGCAGAGCTGCTGCCACAGAATAAGGTAGAGCAGATTGAGCGCTTGGCTGCGAGCAAGGCCACTAAGGAGAAAATTCTGTTCGTAGGTGACGGGATCAATGATACCCCGGTGCTGGCAAGAGCTGATGTAGGGGTGGCAATGGGAGAACTAGGCTCGGACGCAGCTATTGAAGCAGCGGATATTGTCATTATGAATGATGAGCCGTCTCGACTGGCAGAGGCGATAAAAATAGCCAAGCGCACGCGCACGATTGTATGGCAAAATATTATTTTTGCCTTGCTGGTCAAGACAGCATTTCTTACTCTCGGGGCTTTCGGTATTGCCACGATGTGGGAAGCGGTCATATCTGATGTAGGGGTTACTTTGTTGGCCGTACTAAATGTGATGAGGGTGCTAAAAGTTGAAACAGAGGAAACGGGAGCATCTGATCAACCAACCACGGCAACAGGGTAAACGGTTCTCTAATGTCGTCAAGATCAATTAGCAGGTAGTGAAGAGTCAGTTCATGTTTACGAGTCAAAGGCATTGCAGTTCTTGGGAGCTGAGGTGCCTTCTTTTGCTGATCCATCCGTTAATCGGCATAAGGGAAGATGGAAGCTAATATGGTAATTCTAGGGCTGCTGATAACGCTTTACTGGAACCATCATGCAGCGTGAATTAGTGTATTCAATATGAGTTGGAAAGGATGAGCATGCATGAGCGCAAGACGAGGGGAATTAAGGCTTGAGGAGCATGCTGGCCAAGACAGGGTAGCTAGAGTCAGGGAGTCTGGCACGCTGAATAAGCGATCAGGCATCCGTATGGATCTGTCCAGGTACATGATGGATTTCTCTCATCCGTCATGGCCTGAGGTGCCCGCCAGCGTAGATGGGGTGTTCCTCAGGGGAGATGCCCAGTTCATGGCAACGAGCCTACTTGAGCTTGTTGAGATGTACAAAGGATCGCCTCTCGATACCCGGCTTGTGTGGGGAAGAAGAATGAGGGCTATACTCGAAGCCCAATATGATTCATGCATGTCTGTGCTGAGCGGGCAGGCGTTGTCTGTAGCTCTGGTACATTCGATACCTGAGGCAGGTCTGTTGCGCGAGCTCCAGGATATTCAAGCCGAAGCTTTGCTACGAGCAGCCTGGACCTCCATTCGCCAAGGAAAGGAGCTTGAGCTGGAGATTGCGATCCCAGATCCCGACAGTATAAGTACCTTCCGTCAGATGGACGAATGGCTGGAGCAGGTGAGCAGGCAGACACTACTTGGCTACCGTGGCTCAGTACGTTATCGGGTTGGAGCCATCTACAGTGGGATCGAGTATACACGGATTCATGTGGATATGGCGAGAATCGCAGATTTTGTAATTCTGGATGGGCTCCCCAAGACGACTGCAGACACATGTAGCAGCCATAACCATCTCGCATCAGCCGGAGAGTGGGCGGGGCTGGCTCATGCACTGAGCGGTATCAAGCCGCATATTAAGGTATGGGCGACGGCCAAGGGGCAGCAGCTTTGTGCCATAGAGCGCTATCTTGAAGACGTGACGCTCGGTGAAGCTTACGGCTTCATCTGCGAGCCGGGTGTATTTACTCAAGCCTGACCAGCTTACAACGTCATTATAATGAGACATTAGCAGGGCATGCCCATGGGCGCTGAAAAAAATATGATCCCGTCTAGGCACACCATCTCGCGGAGATGTGTGCCTTTTTTGCTGTGTGTAGCATACGATATTGCACCTCAGCGATTTGCCCTTTACAGCTATACAATAGGAGCGTATAATGACTGCATAAGTTGCGTTTGGTAAAAATAATTGTATAAGGTAAACAATGATTATCATTCTCATTGTCTGACATGCTGCACCGGTTCATATCGGTGCAGCATGTGCCATTTTCAGGGGACTAACAATGGCTCTCATTCTCATTAAGGACAGAAATTATGATCGGACAGAAAGGATCGTGATGGTCATGCAAGCTATTAACAAAGGAATCGTACGTCCACAGAAAGAGGACTCCAAGAAAGCCCAACAACTGGGCCGTCCTGGATCAGGACCACAGCCTGGCTCTCGAATGCAAGCTCTGATTCGCAACAAGGAGATGCAGGCAGCATTGGGTAGTGGGGTACTTATGCTGGTTGCATGGGGAGTAACGGGCTACTCCTACTGGTTGTCTGTAGCGCTCTATATCGTATCTTATACCCTCGGTGGGTGGTCCAAGGCCCGGGAGGGTGTGGAGACACTGCTACAGGAACGGGATCTGGATGTGAATCTGCTCATGATTGCTGCTTCACTTGGAGCTGCTGCCATCGGCTACTGGAATGAAGGAGCGATGCTTATCTTTATATTTGCCCTGAGCGGAGCTCTGGAGAGTCTGACCAATGAGCGCAGCAGCCGGGATATATCGCAGTTGGTGGCGCTTCAGCCCGAGACGGCCGTCCGAATGACGGACGAGGGAATGGAGCTTGTCTCAATTGAACAACTGATCCCCGGCGATCTGATTCTTGTTCGTCCAGGAGAGCTGATTCCAGCAGATGGCATCATCGACCGTGGTCGCTCCGCTGTGAACCAGTCATCCATTACAGGAGAATCTATACCGATCGACAAGACAACTGGAGCCGAAGTATATGCGGGGACTGTGAATGGTGAGGGTGTACTGTATGTGAAGGTCAGTCGCTCATCAGAGGGATCGGTATTCGCCAAGATCGTCAAGCTGGTAGAGGAGGCCAAGACAGAGGTTCCGCAATCCCAGCGCTTCATTAAGCGATTCGAGGGAATATATGCCAAGGCTGTAGTGGCGATTACGGTACTGATCCTTGCTCTGGCACCGCTGCTGTTCGGCTGGAGCTGGCAAGAGACTTTCTACAAGGCGATGGTATTTCTCGTAGTGGCATCTCCCTGTGCGCTGGTATCTTCGATTATGCCTGCCATGCTGTCAGCTATCTCCAACCGGGCAAGACGTGGGATTCTGTTCAAAAGCGGTAGCCACATGGAAAATATGGCTCTGACCTCCGTTGTGGCCTTCGATAAGACGGGAACATTGACAGAGGGGGCTCCACAGGTTACAGATTGGTTCACGGCAGATGGCTTCGATCGTTGGGACATCATGACCGCTGTAGCAGCGATCGAAAGTCTGTCCAAGCATCCGCTGGCCAAGGCAGTCGTAGCCAAGGCTGAAGAGGAAGGGCTGGAGCTGCCTGAGGCCGAGCAAGTGAGGTCTATTACCGGCTGGGGGATGGAAGGTCGAGTAGAGGGAATCGAATGGAAGATTGGTCGCTCTGACGTGCTGACGCAGCTGCCGAACCTGGCTCCGCACTGGCAGGAGCTTCGAACGAAGCTGGAGCAGGAGGGCAAGACGGTATCTGTTATTTTGCGGGAGGATGCCCTTGTTGGTCTGATCGGAGCACGGGATGAACTGCGCCCACAGGCCCGAGAAGCAATACAACGTCTACGTGCCATTGGGGTAAAGGTAGCGATGCTATCGGGGGATCATCCCGACACCGCAGCTGTCATTGCACGAGAGGCAGGAGTGGATTGGGTATATGGCGGTCTGACGCCAGGGCAGAAGGTTGAGCATGTGCGCCAGCTGCGAGAGCAGCATGGTCATGTCGTGATGGTGGGGGATGGTGTCAATGATGCGCCAGCTTTAGCAGCTGCTACCGTGGGATTGGGTATGGGCATGAATGGCAGTGGTGCTGCACTGGAGGTGGCTGATGTGGTCTTGATGAATGATGGCATTGAGGAGATTGCCTCCACGATTATCGTAGCTCGCCGTGCTGCACGTATCGTCAAGCAGAACATGATCTTTGCGATGCTGGTCATTCTGATCCTCATCACCGCGAACTTTATGGAGAATATCGCGCTCCCGCTGGGCGTAATCGGACACGAGGGTAGTACACTGCTTGTGATTTTGAATGGTCTAAGACTGCTTCGACCTGTCTCGCAGGGAGAGCGGACAAAGTAGTGAAAGTCGACTGAACAGGGAAATTGGGCGTGAGAGAAAAGAGGTGGGAGGGTAAGTAAGTAAGTAAGTAAGTAAGTAAGTAAGTAAGTAAGTAAGTAAGTAAGCGCGGAGACTAGGATGTAATTAAGCATGGGGACAACGAAGCAACGTAGAAAATGAGGCGATGAGGCAGTAAATGTTACGCCAAAAAAGCTACTGACGTAGAACTGAACACACCCCTGTCAAGTAGACAGCAAATAAAAAGCAACTTTAAGCAACCTGAGTCCGATATTCATACGGGCTTAGGTTGCTTAATTTTTGTTGAAAACGTTGGTGGTTGTAGAAATAGATGTAACGTTGAACAACATGTTTCACTGCCTCACCTGTTCGAAACCTGTAACGATTAAAACACTCCGCTTTGGAATGGCTAAAGAAGTTCTCCATACATGCGTTATCCTAGCAGTTTCCCTTTCTGGACATACTGGCAACCATTACAGGGGAACTTATAAAGTTATCTTTATTATCCCCTATGTTCTTACAGAAAAGGATAGTTAATAAGATTACGAATGAATGCATTTTAGAAGAATAATACTTTGTGATCGTGCCTAGGTCAGTGCGTATCAATGCTAATACAAGATAAACAGATCATAAACGTTCAATAATTCACTCAAAAGTTTGTTTATTCTGCCCTGAAAAACAGTCCGTAAGGGCTATTTACCCCTGGAGGGATAATTGTATCTAAAGTGTATTGTTTTCTATTATCAATCACCACTGCGTCTCCCTTACTGAACTTCACTGATGGTTTGTATTTAGTTGCAGGACTGATTTTGTAATGAATAGTACCTCCACGTAAAGCGTTCTTAGCACTTCCTAGAAGAGTAAGAACTTTTGTACGATTTGATTTGTTAATAATGTTAATATTAAATGTATAATCTGTTGCCCAAAACGCTCCCTGGTATTTAGTTATGCCATTTTTGAAGGTAAACACCTCAGTAGGATCTTGTGCCAGTCCGTCTCGTGACCATCTCGATGTGAGACGTTCTTGCTCATCTTTTAAACTTAAACTTTCTCCGTCACCAAAAGCGATCCACTTTTCAAGGTTGTTTGAGTCCAGTGTTACGTTGAGAGTTACAGTTCTTCCTGAATGTTCTAGTAGTCCACGATAACAGTCATCTTTGTCTTTCTCAACATCAACATTAGTAGGGGCAATTGTTGTTGTATTCGCATACTGAATAATATTCTTTGAACCATCATTAGTAACGATGTCAGAGATCTTTAGAGAATCTGCCGTCTGATTATTAGTTGCGTTTTCTGCTCGAAAGTCACCAATAAAAGCAATAGTATATTTTCCTTTACTATTAGCATAATTGAAAAAGTGTGATTCACCTGGCTTCAAACGAACAATGAATTTTTTAGATTTACTTGAAGGTTCTTTCAGGAATTTGTCAATTGCTTGAGCCCCCGCTTTCGCAGGATTATTAGGATCAGTTGATAACCCATCACCTTTACTATAATAATACAGATTAATTGGGTAAGAATTTGTGTTTTTCACAAACATGTAGAAAGAAATTGGACCACCGAGTTTATTAATATGATATGACCAAAATCTAAAGTCTCCTCTTACAGTATCACGATAAAGTGTCTGATTGACTTGCGATGCTTTTTCGATAGCTTCGGGAGCATTTGATATAAAAACTTGTTTTCCTGTTTTTTCAACAGATACCTCTGTTGAATCGCTAGGTACCCTATTAGTAAACGAGTTAATTGGTATCTTTTGCCCAACTGAAATAGCTGATGCAGTAGTGGGTAGTAGAAGGATGAACATGCTTAATAATATTAAAGTCTGTTTGAATAATGGTTTCATGTTAATTCCCCTTTCAGTGTTAGATTACTATTACTCAAATTACAATAATAGTAAACTTAATAGTGGTGACGAAGTAATTATATCCTTTAAAGGAATTTTAATACACAATTTTATGTTTAGTTCATATAAAGTACATAAACTCCAATAAAGTTCGATAATGGTATTATTAAATAATAATATTATTAATTCAATATACTTTTAATATTGTAATATAAATATTGATAATAGAAAATTATGGGTTTATAATTTAATTTATGAAATATAACACTATTATGAGAGGCGTGAAGCTTATGCTAAGAAAAAGATTTTTAATAAGTGTTTTATCAGTGGTTATGCTTGTTGGAGTAAGCTCAGGAGTGACTAGTGCTGCTCCAAATTCGAATTATGATAATCTTCTTGCTGCAAGAAATGATAATACATATCTTGCAATGGAGGATGGTTCTTCGTTTTATGCAGCTGGATTAGGCATGAACCTTGGAGTTAGTGCAGGTAATTACTCCGCTACTCCTTTAAAGGTTGACATATCTGACATAGCGATGATTGATGCTGGTAATGGAACTCATGCGGTCTTAGTGAAAAATGATGGTACACTGTGGTCTTGGGGATATGCAAGTTACGGAGAAGGAGGAACGGGACAGAGAACACAAATTATGAAAGTGCCTATTAAAAGTAATTTAATTGATAATGTTAAAGAAGCAAGAGCGGGAAAAGGTTTCACAATCGTATTGAAAAATGACGGAACAGTGTGGTCGTTTGGAACAAATTTATATGGCCAACTGGGAATAGGAACTAAGGGGAAAGGGACTCTTTCAGGCGTCCCTGTCAAAGTTCAGGAGTTAAGTCGTATTGTAGCTATTGATTCGAACTATAATACCAGTGCAGCTTTAGATGAAGATAATGTTTTGTGGGTATGGGGACAAGGATCAACAGGTTCTTTAGGACAGGACAATGAGGAAGATCAAACTTTCCCTGTACCGTATCCAATTGAAGATGTTAAAAGTTTTTCTGTCGGAGAAGACAGATTATATGTCGTAACCAATAGTGGTGAAGTTTATGGGTCAGGCAGAAATGTACAGGGAAGGCTTGGAGACGGTACAACAATTAAGAGAAGCTATCCCGTATCTATTGACATTACTAATGTTGATAAAATAAGTGTGGGAGGCTCTCATGCTTTGGCTCTGAAAAAAGATGGATCTGTATGGGCCTGGGGAGTAAATGCTAGCGGTCAAGTGGGAAATGGAACTAGCCAGTTTTCATATAAAACTCCAGTTCAAGTCATTGATACTACATATTCTCCACTTACTGATGTTGTTGCTATCGTAGCCAAAGATGATCATTCGCACGCTTTAAAATCAGATGGCTCACTCTGGGCATGGGGAAGTAATGGTAATGGAAAACTTGGAATTGATAAAAAAATTAAAAAGCAAATAGTAGCAACTAAATCGGATTTTCCAAATCCTTTTAATTAATACTCAAGAAAATAATACAACTTAGGAGATGGGTCATCAAATTGGCTCATCTTTTCTCTTTTTTCTGGGAATTAAAATCTAAAACCAAAATTAGGAAAGTTTGATGGCGAATTGTAAAGCCGAGTGCGACAGTTCCTCTGAAAAAGATTGGTGAGCGGTTCTCCGGCCCAGACATTTACGTGGTCTGTGATTGGTCAAGTGCAGAGCGTTTTCTAGAGCTTCATCCGTGATTTGTGCGAAATTCGCCCCCTTGGGAAAAACTCTCGCAGGTGGCCATTGGCATTTTCATTCGAGCCGCGTTGCCAGGAGGAATACGGATCTGCATAATACACCTGCACCCAATGAATGGCTTCCAGGCTGGTGTAACAGGCGAACTCCTTGCCCCAGTCTCCGGTAGCGGTTTGAAACACATGGGCAGGGCACTGCGAAGCCGCTACCCCAAAGGCAATCTCCATGGACAACGCGGTACGGTCTGGCATACGAATCGCTGTGTACAAGCGGGTCTTTCGTTCGATGAACGTAGCTACGCAGCCCTTGCTGTTCCCACGGCCCGAGACCACCGAATCCAGCTCCCAATGGCCGAAGGTATCCCGGTTACGAATCTCTTTCGGATGCTGAGAGATGGGCTTGCCTACAGCGAACTTGCCGCGTGTCTCTGCTGGCTTCTGCCGCTTCCCTTTGTGCCTGAGGACAGCAAGTACGCCTTTCACCAGACGGCCTGTATACAGCCAGCGATAGATCGTTTTAAAACATACCATCGATTAACCCTCCAGACGCAATCGCTCTACGATTTGCTCCGGAGACCAAGTCGCCTAAAGCCTTATGGCGCTTGAACGCTATATCATATGTATTTCTAAGTTTCCCCATAAGAAATCCCCTCAGAGTAGACAGAGTAAGGTACTTGCTTTTCTCTGTCTACTCTGAGGGGATGATATCAAACCGCAGTAGCTTCTTTTTTTGCATCCAGTATCTGGCAGAAGCATGATGTAGTTAGAAGACAGCTGACGGTTGGTAGGAGATTTTCAATAGCATTGGTATATCTCCGATTAGCTATAGCAGTACCGTTAGACCAATCATCGTTAGCAATCCCAGGATGAATGAGATGGTCGCAACGCGCTGGTTGCCGTCCCCATGACTCTCCGGGATCAGCTCCTTGTAGACGATGAACATCATTGCACCGGCTGCAAAGGCGAGTCCGTAAGGCACCAGCCCGGCAACGAAGGAACTAAGATAATAGCCAATGAGACTCGTAATGATCTCGACGGCACCCGTCAAGGTGGCGATACCAAGTGCCTTGAATCGTCCGATATTCTGATGCACCAGAAAGAGGGCAACGAGGAAGCCCTCAGGAGCATTTTGTAATCCGATTGACAGTGCGATCAGATTCCCGAGACTCTCATTCTCGCTCGCATAGCTCACACCTACGGATAGCCCTTCAGGCAGGTTATGCAAGGTGATTGCAGCGATAATCATGAAGGCCTTAGACTCCAGTTGGAAAATCTGCGGCTGGGTCGGGTCCTCCAAATCCACGTGAGGGATATACATTTCCAGTACAAGCAATACAACAGCTCCCAGTAGCACACCTAACGACAGCACCAAAAAATTAGATTGATTCAAGGACTCCGGAATCAGATTGAACACAGAAGCTGAGGTCATAATGCCAGCCGCATAGGCCAGCAGGATATCACGCAGGCGATGCGTGACCCGCTTCATGAACAGAATAGGTATAGCTCCGAGTCCGGTAGACATCGCTGAGATGAAGCTACCGATAAATACATCATTCATTTGACGGACAAGACCTCCCCAAGTACTTATATAAATAATTTTGAGATTCCATAATTAATTGTTCAATATTTAATTACTTCATACTAGATTGCTTCATGAAAACTTCATTTGACCTTTTCTCTCCTATTCCGCATAATTAAGTTACACATTAGAATGATTATAAACTACAACAGTAGGAAATGGCTATTTCAACCTAGACTTTTGTTCAAAAGTAGTTCAAACGTAATTAGAGAGTAGCCCGCATCCAGCCATAGATAAAGATTCGAGCTTTCCTGCTCGGGCCCTTACCTAGTATATGCCGAGGGTGCTCATCCATGTAGCTTGTCTTTCCTTAATTCACATATTGGAGGTTGATCTTATGTATAAATCTATCATTATCGGTACAGGACCTGCGGGTCTGACAGCAGCAATCTATCTGGCTCGTGCGAACATGAGCCCACTCGTCATTGAAGGCCCACAGCCTGGCGGTCAGTTGACTACCACTACTGAGGTTGAGAACTTCCCAGGCTTCCCGGAAGGAATCATGGGCCCTGAGCTGATGGAAAATATGCGTCAGCAAGCAGAGCGCTTTGGTGCGGAGTTCCGTACAGGATGGGTCAACAAGGTCGATACGTCGAGCCGTCCATTCAAGCTGGAGGTCGAAGGTCTGGGTGAGCTCGTAACCGATACACTCATTCTGTCCACGGGTGCAACTGCAAAATATCTGGGTATCCCTGGAGAGCAAACGAACATTGGACGTGGTGTCAGCACATGTGCAACCTGTGATGGCTTCTTCTTCCGCAACAAAGAGATTATCGTGGTGGGCGGCGGCGATTCCGCGCTGGAGGAAGCGAACTTCCTGACTCGCTTTGCTTCCAAAGTAACGCTGGTTCACCGTCGTGAAGAGCTGCGTGCTTCCAAGATCATGCAGGATCGTGCACGTGCTAACGAGAAGATTGAATGGGCGCTCAACCGTACACCGCTGGAAGTCGTTGCTCAAGAGAATGGCGGCGTAACCGGACTGCGTATGAAGAACAACGAGACAGGTGAGGAAGAGCTGCTGGAAGCAAGCGGTGTGTTCGTAGCGATCGGACATCATCCGAATACAGGCTTCCTGAACGGTCAGATTACTACGGATGAGAATGGTTATATTGTAACGAAGGCAGGCACCTCCGAGACGAACATTCCGGGCGTATTCGCTTGTGGTGACGTGCAGGATACTCGCTACAGACAAGCAATCACTGCTGCAGGTAGTGGATGTATGGCTGCAATGGATGCTGAGAAATATATTGAAAGCCTGGAGCACAGCTCGGTAACGCTGTAAGTTGTTGTAGGTTATTACAGGCTGGCTTGAAACGTTGATTGGCCATGTTTTACAATAGTGCTAAGACATTTGTTCGAGGCATTCATCCGGAGCATTGGAGCTCTTGGAGGGAATATTTTTTACAAATCTAATGATGAGGTGATTTCGATGGAAAAAGCGATCGTATATACATCCAGCAACTGCCCGCACTGCAAACAGGTGAAGAGCTTCCTGACGGAGCAAGGTGTGGAATTCGAGGAACGCAACATTGAGACGAATGACGCTTATGCACAAGAGGTATGGGACATGGGAATTCGTGCGGTGCCTCTGACCCTGATCGGGGATGCTCGCATCTCTGGTATGAACAAGACCCAATTCAACAAGGTGCTGAACCCAGAAGGTTAATAAGGTAAGAGCTTTTGCTGAGAAGCGGCAAAGGGCCCAATCTATACAGAAGCCAGTTACTCTTAGGAGTGCTGGCTTTTTTTGTGTGCGGACACAGACATGTCTGAGAAATGTATAAAATATATCTATTTGGCATGCGACAGTCTCTGCGGATGTTTCATGGTGTCGTAATCGCATTCGATGAGAAAAAGTAAATATGTTACATAATAACTTTGAATTATATGAATTATTAATCAATTGTCTTTTGCGGGTGGTAATTTATTTTATAAGAGGGTGAGGTAGGCACTGGGTGGAGCAAATGACGGTAATACGTTCAGAGATAGAGTGCTATATGAGGGAGCAAGGAATGAATATTACGACATTAAGCAGGCTCAGTGGCCTGAACGTGGGTACAGTTAGCTCCGTATTGAACGGCCACAAGCTCATCGCTGTTGATCAGCTTGACCGGATCACCTCGGTTATGGGATTGCCACAAGGACACTATTACTCACGGTATATTCAGGAATCCATGGTGGATACGCCACCGAATTGGCGCCGAATAAGACCTTTATTGTATCGCTGCGTGGAGCTGAATCTGCTTGATTGTATAAGGCAAATTGTTAATTTACTATTGGATAACCTGATGTATTCCGCATTGCTATTTGAGACGGCAGAGGATATGTATCAGATGCAGCAGGGGGAGGCGGCCTCGATATTGTATGAAGGCGTAGCTCAGAGTGAGTTGCGACAGCATTCTGAGCGGCTTGCCGTGTGCCAGTATCGTCTCTTCACTCTCAAGCTGAGTGAGGATCAGGCACGTAATCTGGAGGCGGCGATCCAGTTCGAGCCTTACGTAGAGCGTCTAGATGAGATTGAGCAATTGGATGCGTTGCGGGATTTGGCTAATATTTATCGCTCTTTGCGCAGATGGGATAAAGTGCAGGATTTAGTGCTAATGCTAAGAACAAAGGCAAGTATTCTGTACGATCTGTCCCATAATCCTGAGCTGAAAAGACGGGAGCAGCCGAAGCACGCAAGTAGACCTATATTTTATTACATAGCTTTCTCAAACTTGTTAATGTGCAATGTTGTATTGGAAAAAGAAGATTTTGAAGGGGCGCTTCGATATATTAGATTGTATGAAGATTTATCTTGGGTAAGAGAGACTGATAAGGAAACATTGTATTGGAAGAATCAATTTAAAGAGTGGGCTGAGGTCAATATTCATGTATGTAAGTTATTGTCAGGTGATGTGTCTGTTATTCCTTCTTATCTGAACTACCTTCAGAGTAAGAAGCAGGAATTGTTATCTGGTATGATCAACATTTTGGAGGCTGCCAATTCATATCGCTTTGATTTGGAAATATATCAAGACAAGATCAATCTAGCCATCAACCATTTAACATCACAGAGCCAAGATAATGATCTAGGGGTGTATACGAAACAGTATTTTAACGATCGAATGTCTCTGTTGTTCTACGAATTAGCAATGTACTACATTGGTAGGAGAGATTTCTTAAAAGCGAAGGAGTATATCGAGGTCTGGAAAAAGTATACGACGTTGAATAATGAGCAATCTCTTCTCAGGTATCATACGCTATTAGACATGCTGACTTCTGGTATAGATAATGACACACCAGATGCTCATTAGTCCTACACATGTGGAACTCCTATAAGTGTTACTTGGATGGGCTTCCGATTTTAAATCATTGCTGTACACAGACTAAAGCCAGAGCTATGAACGTGCTGGCTTTTTTTGTATTTAAATCGTTGTTGGTGTGAGGTTCAGTATTGACCAACTTATCCCATGTGCTATACTTGGTGAATAAAAGTAAAAATATTACATAATAACTTCGGATTGTATTTGTAGTATGTTATATGGATTTCAAAGCGTTTACGCTTCCTTAATAGCTAAGGGGTGGTTACTTTGGAGATGACGAGCACAATACGTTCAGAGATTGAGCAATTCATGGATCAGCAACAATTCAAGGTTAGCCAGCTAGGAAGACGGACAGGGCTGAATCCAGGGACGATCAGCTCTATTCTTAATGGCCATAAGCTCATTGCTGTTGATCAGCTTGATCGGGTAACTTCAGTCATGGGGCTGGAGGAGGGGTACTTTTATTCGCAATACATACAAGAATCTATGGTAGATGCACCGCCGAACTGGCGCAGGCTGAAGCCGTTATTATTTCGCTGTGCGGAGTTGAATCGTCTGGATTGTACTCAGCGCATCGTTAATTTGCTGTTGGATAACCTGACCTATTCCCCTTTGCTATTTGAGACGGCTGAGGAGTTGAGGGATCTTGGGGAGCTTGCAGCAGCAGCCCTGTTGTATGAAGGTGTGTCACTCAGTGAACGCAGTCAGCATTCAGAGAGACTTGCCCTATGTCAGTATCGACTCTTCACGCTGCGATTGGGTGAGGATCAGGCGAAGAATCTGGAGGCGGCAATTCATTTTGAGCCTTATGTAGAGCGTCTTGATGAGATGGAACAACTGGACGCGCTGCGGGATTTAGCTAATGCTTATCGCTCACTGAGAAAGTGGGATAAGGTAGCAAATATTGCTCATATTATGGGCAAGAAGGCGAATATCATGTATGAACTGCTACATAATACCGAGCTGAGAAGAAAAGAGGAGCCTGTCAGAACGCAGAAGCCACTGTTTTATTACATTGCGTTATCCAAGCTATTACTTGCAAATGCCCACGATGAGAAAGGGGATTACAAGCAAGCCCTTAGTTATAACAGTCAATATGCGAACTTATCTTGGGTACGAGAGACGGATGCAGAGACTTTGCGCTGGAAAGGTTTGTTTGCAGAGTGGTCTGAAGTAAATACTTATGTGACACTTCTTATGTCTGGAGATACAGAGGTCATTCCTCAATATTTAGACTATTTAAATACAAGGAATGAAGAATTACTCCCTGGCTTATTAAACATTATCCAGGCTGCTAACAAGTACGGACATGACGTGAATAGTATTCTTGAGCAGTATCGTAATGCAATAGAGCAAATTATTAAACGTGAATTGGATACTGGTATATACACACAACAAAATGTTAGCGAGCGAATAACCAGATTGCTATACGAGTTATCTTCTTACTATTTTCCAAGAGGAGAGTACAAGTATGGATTTCGCTACTTAATGTTGAGTTTGAAAAATTCAATTGCAATTAACAATGAAAAATGCATACTTAACTGTATGAAATTATTTGAATGTTATAGGCCATGTGCGTCTATTGATGTATGTCATGACTACCGCTTACTGGTCATAGGGGGAACTTGTAATGAAAAAAATAGTTAGTTCACTTGTTGTTCTATTTTGCGCTCTGATGTTTGTTATTCCCACTCTGTCTCCATCTCCTATCACTTCAGTAGGTAATCCCTTAATAACTCAAAGTGACTATCACGGTGGTTAATAGCAAGAAGGGTCGTCAGCGATAGGCTGGTGGCCTAAATTCAGTGGATATTATCCATTTGAACTCTTATCGTGGTCACCCACTAGAACGTTTAGCTAATTTCTATTTCTTACAGACACAGCTATTGCTTTGGCTGAAACTTATTCATGTTAAATGTCTGGAGAGCGTAGTAGTTAGCGGAAAGCGGGGAAGCCCTAGAGAAACGAAGTGTCCGCCTTTAAGCGTACTGTTCATCTGCTTGTTATGTTCGATCAAAAGAACAGTAGGCTTAACAGCGGTCGACAGGGCTCCCCGCTTGCAGCGGCTCTACACTCCCATATGATTTGGTCAAGGTACTATAGCGACACCCGCACATGCCCCAAATACGCAGAGATCGCCGTATAGGCTGCACCGAGCATGGTGGAGCGGCTGCCAAGCTGGGCGAAACGAATGTTCAGCTCCCGACGATGGTAGGGAAGTGTACGCTCCGCGACAATATCCTGCAACGGCGTTTCCAGCCATGCGCGAGCCTCGGATAGATTTCCTCCGATGATAATCAGCTCTGGATTGAAGCTGTTCACAATATTCGTAATCCCGATTCCCATATAGGCACCGATCTCATGAAATAGCTGCTGCACCTGCGTATTGCCATGACTTGCATGCTGTAATAGCTCTGGTGTGTGAAGCGTGGGCAATGGTGGCTCCGAACGCGTGTAGTATCTTTCGGACGCATACAGCTCCCAGCAGCCCCGACTACCGCAGGAGCAGCGAAGCCCATCCCAGTCAATCGACATGTGACCTGTCTCCCCGGCATAACCCCATGATCCTTTGTACGGCTTGCCATCCATAATGATGCCCGATCCAATCCCTGAGCCTACACTGATGTAGACCAGATTCCTTGTACCATAGCCTTCCTCGCCAGCCATCCCGTAATGTAGCTCACCTTGTGCTCCGGCATTAGCTTCATTGTCTACAAGTACGGGCATCTGGAGCTCTGCCGCCAGCTGTTGTCCAAGAGGCACCTCTTCCCAGCCCAGATTGGGAGCGAATAGTACTGTACCATCGGCATCGACCATCCCCGGCACTCCTATACCAACACCAACAATGCCATGTCTTGAAGAAGGAGCAAGCGCTGATAGCTGGCGCACCATCGCCTGAATATATTCCAATACCGACGGATAGTCTGTACGCTCCAGCGGGAGGGACTGCTCAGCCTCTACATGCCCGTGCAGATCCGTCAGTACTCCCTTGAGATAGCTGACGCTCAGCTCCAGACCGATGGCGAAGCCAGAACGACCATTGAACAGCAACAGCAACGGCTTGCGCCCTCCACTGGATTCACCTGGCCCCATCTCTTGAATCAAATCCTCCGTAATTAGCTCGGCTACGAGGTTGGATACCGTGGCTTTGTTCAAACCGGTTCGCTGTGACACCTGCACGCGTGACAAGGGAGCATACTGCCGAATCGTATCCAGCACAATGGATTTATTTATTTTTTTGACAAGTGCCTGATCACCTGTGACCTTCATCGTGTACACATCCTGTTCGTTAACGTGTTCTTTATGGCTTTAGTAGCTGGGCTTACCATGGCAATAATGCCCGAAACCATTTCAACAAATAGTGTCTCTATCATAAAAAATAAACTTAGTTTAAGCAATAGACAAAGTTTGATGGGTTGTGTTAGTATAACGGTGTAAATGCTCCCGGATCGTCCGGGAAGCTAATTAAATCCTGACAAATCTGGGGAGGCGTCAACATTATGGCATACTTTGAAAACGTTTCAAAAGTAAACTACGAAGGCAAGAACTCATCTAATCCATATGCATTCAAATGGTACAATCCTGAGGAAGTCGTAGCAGGCAAGACGATGGAGGAGCACTTCAAATTCAGCATGGCCTATTGGCATACGCTGACAGCTGGCGGTAGTGACCCGTTTGGTGTAAATACAGCCGTTCGTCCGTGGGATCATCTGACAGGAATGGAGCTGGCCAAGGCTCGTGTAGAGGCTGCCTTCGAATTAATGGAGAAGCTGAACCTCCCGTATTTTGCATTCCATGATGTGGACATTGCACCTGAGGGCGCTTCCCTGAAGGAATTCCATAGCAATCTGGATACCATCGTCGATCTGATCGAGCAGCAAATGAAAGCAACGGGCAAAAAGCTCCTCTGGAACACAGCGAACATGTTCTCGAATCCACGTTATGTGCATGGTGCAGCTACGACCTGTAATGCAGATGTATACGCACATGCAGCGGCTCAGATCAAGAAGGGTCTTGAGGTGGGTAAGCGTCTTGGTGCAGAGAACTATGTCTTCTGGGGCGGACGTGAAGGCTATGAGACACTGCTGAACACAGACATGCAGCTGGAGCTGGATAATCTGGCGCGTATGTTCCACCTCGCAGTGGATTATGCCAAGGAGATTGGCTTCGATGCACAATTCCTGATTGAGCCGAAGCCGAAGGAGCCAACCAAGCACCAATATGATTATGATGCGGCTACGACGATTGCATTCCTGCAAAAATATGATCTGGATAAGCACTTCAAGCTGAACCTGGAAGCGAACCATGCGACGCTGGCTGGCCATACGTTCAATCACGAGATGCGTGTAGCTCGTATTAACGGCATGCTGGGCTCGCTGGATGCCAATCAGGGAGATCTGCTCATTGGCTGGGATACCGATGAATTCCCGGTAGACATCTATGATGCTACGCTCACCATGTATGAGGTGCTGATGAATGATGGGCTCGGTAAAGGTGGCATTAACTTTGACGCCAAAGTAAGACGTGCATCCTTCGAGGCAGAGGATCTGTTCCTGGCTCATATCGCAGGAATGGATACGTATGCGAAAGGGCTGAAGGTCGCTGCCAAGCTGATTGAGGATCGCGTACTGGAGGAGTTCATTGAGAAGCGTTATAGCAGCTTCAAGGAAGGTATTGGTGCTGATGTCGTAGCTGGCAAGGCAACCTTGGCTTCACTTGCTGAATACGCCCTGAACAACGAGAATCCACGCCGCAATGAATCCGGACGTCAGGAATGGTTGAAGGCGAAGCTGAACCAATATATTCTGGCCGATTAAGGAGCTACCTATGATGAAGGAGCGATATGTTATTGGTGTAGACCTTGGCACAAGCAGCGTCAAGACGGTACTTGTGACCCCAAGCGGACAGGTAGCTTATGAGACCTCGGAATCTTATGAGCTGCTACAGCCGCAAGCAGGCTACAGCGAGCAGCGTCCCGAAGACTGGGTACGGGGTACGATTGCATCCCTGCGCAGACTGGTAGAAGGTGCTGGCATTGCGCCTGATAGCGTAGAAGGCATCAGCTTCTCCGGACAAATGCATGGTCTTGTGCTTGTGGATGAGCAAGGCCAGGTGCTGCGCAATGCAATATTGTGGAACGATACGCGGACCACAGCCCAATGCCGCCGTATTGAAGAGAAGCTGGGGGCAAGCTTGCTGGAGCTGGCTCGAAACCGTGCGCTGGAAGGCTTCACGCTGCCCAAGCTGCTATGGGTGCAGGAGCATGAGCCAGAGCTGCTGGCACAGGCAGCACATTTTATGCTGCCGAAGGATTATGTACGCTATCGGCTGACAGGCGAGCTCGCTATGGAGTACTCCGACGCAGCAGGAACCCTGCTGCTAGAGGTGGGGGCGAAGCACTGGAGTGAAGCCATCGCTGAGGCGTTCCAGCTGCCGCTCAGTCTGTTCCCGCCACTCGTGGAGTCCTTCGATCAGACTGGCGGATTGCTGCCTGAATGGTCCGAGCAGACCGGACTTGCTGCTGATACGGCTATCTTCGCTGGTGGAGCCGATAATGCGTGCGGCGCGATTGGTGCAGGGATTCTACAGGAGGGCCAGACGATGTGCAGCATCGGCACCTCCGGGGTCGTGCTGTCTTACGAGGAACGCAAGCACATTCAGCTGGAGGGGAAGGCGCACTTTTTCAATCATAGTGAAAAGGATGCGTTCTACATTATGGGTGTGACTCTGGCCGCGGGCTACAGCCTGCAGTGGTTCAAGGAGACCTTTGCTCCGGGGCAGCCATTCGAGGAGCTGCTGGCCGCCACTGGAGATGTTCGTCCAGGGAGCGGAGGACTGCTGTTCACACCGTATATTGTAGGGGAGCGGACACCGCACCCGGATGCGAATATACGCGGAAGCTTTATCGGCATGGACGCCGGGCATAAGCTGCCTCATTTCACCAGAGCCGTATTGGAGGGGATTACCTTCTCGCTCCGGGAGTCCATTGATATCCTGCGTGCGACGGGCAAAACGGTGAACGAGGTAATCTCGATTGGCGGCGGTGCCCGTAGTGATATATGGCTGCAGATGCAAGCGGATATCTTCCGGGCTGACGTGATCAAGCTAGAAAGTGAGCAGGGGCCTGCGCTTGGCGCTGCCATGCTGGCTGCGTACGGTGCCGGCTGGTTCGACTCACTACAGGCTTGTGCGCAGGAGTTCATTCGTCCGGCCAGACGATTCTCGCCACGACCGGAAACGGCAGATCAGTATGATCTTTTGTATGCCCTGTATAAGGAAGTATACCCTGCGACCCGTGCTCTGAATGATGGATTGTCGACCTACCGATGAGGTGAGGATTATGCTCGGAAGGGTGTCTAGATGAAGAAGAATTCTTCTAATAGAACAAATGTTATAGGTGCTGGCGAGGTTGGCGTTGCCATCTCGGTCGACATGGATACGAAAGTGGTTCATCAGACAAACAGCTTGTTCTGGGATACCAAAGGAAATGATGTCCTGGGGACAACCGCACTTCCTTTTTATGGAGCATTTGTCTCAGAAGAAAAGTGCCAGCTTTTTGGCGATGTCACAGGAAAAAAGGTGCTGGAGATCGGCTGTGGAAGTGGTCAATCCTTGCAATATTTGGGGGGACGTCAAGCATCTGAGCTATGGGGCATGGATCTGTCAGAGAACCAGATCGAGAAGACAAGGGCACATTTGACGGGATGCGGTCTCTCGGCACAATTAATTTGTTCTCCCATGGAAGCGGAATGCGGCATACCAGCGGATTACTTTGACTTTGTGTATTCGATTTATGCCATAGGCTGGACTACCGACCTTGAGGGGACTTTATGCAGGATTGCTTCTTACCTGAAAAAAGATGGCATATTGATCTTCAGTTGGTCTCACCCGATACACAAATGTGTGGTTGCAGAAAATAACATGCTTGCTTTTAAAAAGTGTTATTTCGATGAATCCTGGTATTCGGTATCGCTTGATGAAGGTGAGCTAACCTTATCAGATCGCAAGCTATCCACTTATGTGAATGCGTTGGCAAAAGCGGGATTTGTCATTGAGCAAATGATGGAGGAATCTGATGATGACATCATACAATCAAGAGACAGCGATTTTGCCAACAAAGCAAAGATGCTTCCTGTAACCTTTGTCATGAAAGCAAGGAAGCTATAAGTGAACAGGAAATGGATTCGAGTGCCAGTTATGAGGAGCAACATAATTGAGAGGCCATTGTTGAAGTAGCTTCGATTGTTAGTACAACAAATCAGCGACAGTCTGGGGGATATACTCACCCATGGCTGTCGCTGATTTTGGTGTTGGGACCAGTCCAAGGACTATTGAATTCAAGGATCATTGCATGCACGAGGGATAAGGGGGCGATAAGCATGCCTTAGGTAGACTTGTGCAATTCTCAGCTCAATACCTTATACAACTACTGCTATATCATTTAACTATTACGTTGACTCAGGTCTATTATGTTCCACGTTCTTTGACTTGTCAGGTGCAGGAGGGCAGCCTGGACATGCTCCAGTCGACGCACAGCCAGCACATGCCCCCTGACGACTCTTACGCCAGAAGCGTACTCCAATCCAGCCTGAATAGCCTAGCACGGCAACAATAATCAGGATATCAATCATGGGTCAGGTCTCCTTTTCCGATGAAGATATAGGTTCAGGACAAGCCCAGCAGATGCCCACCCTGGTAGATCAGTATGGATATGACGTAAGCAATTACCAGCGGATAGAGCATCGAAATCATCGTCCAGCGGAGGGAAGCAGTCTCCTTGTGAATGACCCCGACGGTCGCCAGACATGGGATATACAGCAATATGAAGGCCATGAAGCTAAAGGCACTCAGCGGTGTAAATACCGCATGTATGCTAGTCTCCAGCCCGCTCATATCCGGCGCATGATAAATGATATTCATCGTTGAGACGACCACCTCCTTGGCCATGAACCCGGTCACCAGTGACGCCCCTGCCTGCCAGGTACCAAAGCCAAGCGGTGTCAGCAGCGGTGCCAGCCAGCCACCGAGCATGGCGAGCAGACTGTCGTCCATCTCGCTTCCGAAGCCATGCAGCCCCATATTCGACAGGAACCAGATGATGACAGAGCCAGCCAGAATGATGGTACCAGCCTTGCGCAGGAAGCCCTTCACCTTCTCCCAGGTGATACGGAACAGCGTCAGGGCCTGGGGCATGCGGTATGGTGGAAGCTCTACAACGAATAAGGATGGCTCCTTGGAGACGAAGGGAAGCGCAGAGAACGTCTTGGACAGTAACAGAGCCAGAACGATACCGAGCACGTACATAAGCATTACAACCGATGCCTGGTGCTCCCGAAAGAACACCCCTGCAAACAGGGCATATACAGGCAATCTGGCGGAGCAGGACATGAAGGGAACGAGCAGTGTAGTCAGCAAGCGCTCCTTGGGCTGCTCAATCGAACGTGCGGCCATAATCGCCGGCACATTGCAGCCGAAGCCGATGATGAAAGGGATGAAGGCTTTTCCATTCAGCCCTACGGATTCCATCAGACGATCCATCAGAAGGGTTACGCGGGCCATATAACCCGAATCCTCGACGATGGATATGATGAGGAACAGCAGCACAATCTGCGGTGTAAATACTAATACACCTCCAACCCCGGCAATAATTCCATCTACAATTAATGCCTGAGTAAAGGAGGAGGCTCCAAGGCTCTCCAGCAGGGCTGTTACCGTGTCGCTCACACCGCCAGCAATCCAGCCGTCCAGCACATCCGAGAGCGGATTGCCGAGCCAATCAAAGGTGACCTTGAAGGTCAGGAACATGAATAGCAGGAATAGTGGCAGTCCAAATATACGATGGGTTAGAATCATGTCCGCTCGCTCTGTCCATGTCTTGCGCTGTTCTGTGGAGCGCACCATGACCTGTTGACAGACATGAGCAATCCAGTTGACGCGCACGTTGCGTAGATGAGCTTCGGGACTGGAGCTGGAAGTCGGGTCTGCCTGCATGAGAGCTGCCTGGCATTCCGTTATAATTTGCGTGATTCCAGCATATAGATTAGGGTCCGTTATTTCCGCCCATACAACAGGATTACGCTCTAGCAGCTGGAGGGCAAGCCATCTCGATTCAACACCAAATATGTCAGGGAGGATAGCCATGATGCGGTCTATTGTTTGTTCTACCTCGGGCCCATAGTTCAAATGCAGCGGCTCGTGAGAGGTAGATACTGACTTCTCATGAACAGCAGCCAGCACCTCTTTACTTCCTGCTCCGGTGCGTGCACTCATTGGTATGACAGGGACACCTAGCTCGGATGAGAGTTTCTCGGGACTTACGGTGATTCCACTGGAGCGCGCAACATCCATCATATTGAGGCCAAGCACCAAGGGTGCTCCGTACTCCAGCAGCTGGACGGTCAGATACAGATTGCGTTCAAGCTGGGCAGCGTCCACGATATTGATCAGGGAAGAAGGAGGCTGCTCAAGCAAATAGCGCGCGGCTACACCTTCGTCAAGGGAAAAGGGCAATAGAGAGTATAGTCCCGGGAGATCGACGAGCACCCCGCTTTTGTTGCGAAGGAGCCCGCTTTTCATAGATACGGTAACCCCAGACCAATTCCCTGTCTCCGCATAGGTGCGGGTTAGTTTGTTGAACAGAGAGGTCTTCCCGGTGTTCGGATTCCCGAATAACGCGATCGTATTCATGCGGGACAGACCTCCATATGACCAGCTTGCTTCTGTCTCAGACCAATGAGCTGTCCATTGCATTCAATAATAACCGGACCGCCGAGTGGCGTGACCTTGTGAAGACGTATTGTGGCTCCGGTCCTTACTCCCATATCGGTGAGTCTTCGGTGTACCAAAGGATCGAGTGCATCAAGAGACATAAGCTGCCCAGTACTTCCGGGCTTCAGCTTCAATAAGGAAATACCGATAGACATCAGCAATCACCCTTCATGCGAAAATGAGAATCAATATCATTCAATTGGTGAGTGTAATGTAGCACAGCCCATTTTTCCAGACAGTGATGAATCTCTCAGTGTGAAGCCAGATGAAGAAATATTGAGGGAATGTGCCATGTGACAGAGTAATTCCATAAATTAGCGCGCATAATCAGCTTATTGTGTCTTTTATGTGGTAAAATGACCTTAACTTCATGAATGAAGCCGAATCTCCGATATAAAAGGTGTAACAGACAAGCTGGAAGGGGGCACATGGATGATGAATCGAGTACGTCCGCGACTGATCAAGTTGCTATTGTTAAGCTCTGTACTGGCATTAGGCATTCCTCAGGTAGTGGAGTGGAGCGAGGTCTATGCGGCTGTCAATCCCTCAGTCGAGGTGACCACAGGGCAATTGGAGGAGAAGCTGCTGGCGGCCATGATGGACCGCAAAGACAGCTTGGATTTTACATATAAGGGACAGGTCAAGAATCTGAAAAAGGATCTGCAGACCGCCATTGATGAGGCCATGCAGAGCGATCCTTATGTGAACTATACTTTGAAGAGCTATGCTTACAACTATAAAGGCTCGTCAAGTTCGGCACAGGTTACCGTTACGCTCAAATACCGTGAGACCAAGGAGCAGACAGCTTTTGTGGATCAGACGGTACGCGCCGCACTGAAGGAGCTAATTAAGCCGGATATGACCGATCACGAGAAGGTCAAGGTCATTCATGATTGGGTGGTCGTGCGTCTGGCCTATGATGAGACACTACAGAAATATACAGCGTATGACGGGCTGGCTACAGGTACTACAGTATGCCAAGGTTATGCACTTCTAACCTACAAGATGCTGAACGAGACCGGAATTACCAACCGCATTGTGGAAGGAAGAGCCGGCGGCCAGCTGCACGCGTGGAATCTGGTCCTGCTGGATGGAAAGTGGTACCATCTCGATACGACCTGGGATGATCCGACACCAGACCGGCCGAATGAAGTGAGCACCGCTTACTATCTATTGACAGATGCGCAGATTCGCAAAGATCACTCCTGGACGAAGAAATATCCTGCAGCAAGCACCGTCTATGAACAGACGCTCACGCAGCTGATCACTGCCGGAGGGGCCAAGGCCAAGGTCTATCAGGAAATGTACAATGAGCTGGAATACGCCATGTATCAGGACGGTAATCTGGTAACATCAGCTCCGCAAATGGTAGAGAAGGCACGCAAGGCCATGTCTGCGGGGACCAAAACACTAGTGTTCGCCTATAAGGGGACGGAGAAAAATCTGGAGAAGGATCTGCAGGTCCTCTATCAGCTAGGGATGAAATCCATCTCCTATCGCGTAACGAATCAGCACGATTCTAATCACCTTAGAGTCAGCCTGTCCTGGACGATCTAGTCCGGGGCGGGCTGCTCCACTTTTAGCGGACTGCTCCATTTTTATAGGAAGGCGTGAAAGTACATGTAAGAAGCTCCTGTACTGTTGAAGTATACAGACGCATAGGTTGCAACCCCGATTCGATTTGTTGGCTTAATCACTATAAGGAGAAGACTATGTTGTACAAAAAATCGTTCTTTTGCCTGCTCGGCACACAGAGCATGGCGAATGCCGCCGATGTGCTATATATTATGGCACTGGTATCACTCATATTTAATAGCACTGACTCTATCATCACAGCCATACTCATTCCCCTGCTACGCATGGGAGCCCAGATGATTAGCGGGTTTCTTGCGCCGCTATTGCTCGTCAGATATCAGCTTCCATTTATTTTGTTCGTATCCCAGACCGGGCAGCTGGCCTTCTTCACCTTACTCGTGCTATATATCAATGCGGCACACCCAGCCACGGATTGGTTGGTTGTATTCTCACTTGTGCTGGGTATGTCCTTCCTGGACGGCTGGACGACTCCTGCAAGGAATGCGCTGGTTCCGCGTCTTGCGACGGGGGATGCGTTAATGAAGGCCAACAGTATGATTTCCGTTAGTGATCAGACGGTACAGCTCGCGGGCTGGGGGCTGAGTGGAATGCTTGTGGCTTTCGCAGGAGCGGAGAAGACACTGATAATTGCCGTCGTGCTATATGCCATCGCCATGCTCTTCACTGCTCTGCTGCGTGATCCAATGGAAGCGGGGCGCTTCTTCCTGCTTCGACCGCATACCTTGGTGAAGAGTGGAGATCAGGGGCTGCCTGAGGAACCGACTCCGATCCATTCGACTTCTGCGATGACGGCTGACTCTGAGCAACAGCAACCATCAAGAGATGGAAAATGGGCCGTACTAAGAGAAGGCTGGATGCTGATTGGCAAAAGCACTCGCCTGCGGATTCTCACCTTCATGGATATGGTCGACATGCTGGGTGGCTCCGTATGGGTCGGTGCGTTCACACTGGCCTTCGTCCAGCAGGTGCTGCTTAAGGATGAGTCCTGGTGGGGATATATTAATGCCGCATATTTTGCGGGGACGATTGTCGGCGGCCTGCTGGTGCTTATGCTAGTGAATCGCCTTCAGCACCGATTGTTCCCAGCTATGTTAGCTGGAATGACTGGTTATGCTGTTCTGACCATACTGTATGCTGTAAATGTATTACCCCTGATTAGTCTCATCGTGGTGCTAATTATGGGCTTGCCCGCTGAACTGGCTGTAGTATCCAGAAGGACTCTGATTCAGAAAAGTGTGGCGGTGCATGATCTGCCGAAGGTGCTCTCGGCACAGGCAACGCTTATGAGCTTCACTTTCTGTGTATCCTTGTTACTGATGGGCTGGATCGCCGAACGATTCGGAATCGTCAATCTGTATGTATTCGCTGGGCTGTTATCAGGAACGGCGGTATTGATTGGCTGGCTTGGTCGCAGATCCTTCGCGAAGGACGGCACCACTTCATCTGAACATATTTCTGCACAGCGTGTGAACTAGTCGGCAGTAATAGTACCTTGAGCAGATCACACGTGAGATAGAGCCGCTGCAAGCGGGGAGCCCTGTCGACTGCTGTTAAGCTTGCTGTTCTTTTGAACAAAGATCGTAAGCAGGTGAACAGCAAGCTAAAAGGCAGACACTTCGTTTCTCCAAGGCTTCCCCGCTTTCCGCTAACGACGGCGCTCTCCAGATCATTCAACATGAGCTCAGAATAGGTCGGGCTGTTCGTACTTTAATCGTATCTTGCTCGTACTTTGCTCGTATCTGGAGAGCTTGCAGTGGCTCTATACATCCCTGCACAACTAGGTCTGCACTAATCCGCGTCTTGATATCTCTTATAAGCGTAAGTGAGTGGGAAGGAGGAGTCTAATGGATACAGTCCAAGACCATCTGGACTATGGATTGACGATTGTCTTTGTCGGCTATAATCCTAGTCTCCGATCAGGCGAGACGGGTCATCACTACGGCCATCCCGGCAATCGCTTCTGGCGAATCCTTCATCAGTCTGGTCTGACCCCGCGGCTGTACAAGCCAAGCGAGGATGGCGAGCTGCTGAAGCTGGGATATGGTTTCACGAATATTGTAGCAAGGCCCACCCGCACAGCGGCCGAGATTACCCGTGAGGAATATGAAGAGGGAAGAAGCCTGCTCTATGACAAGCTGGCGGAATTTCGCCCTAGCTATGCTTGCTTTGTTGGTAAAGGAGTGTACACAGAGTTCAGTCGTCTGTCTGATGTGCCATGGGGATTACAGGAGCATTCTGTCGTGGATGGTGTGCATGAATTCGTAGCCCCTTCTTCCAGCGGACTTGTCCGTATGCCGCTGGAAGAGGTTGTGGGCATTTATACACGTCTGCATGAGCTGATTAGCGAATAGCTGTGCTTCATTCAAACGGTGGGTGAGGGTATTAAGAGTTTCTGCGGGCCATTTGTTGCCATACCGTCCCAGCGGCCTGCTCACCGGATTCAATACGTTCTAATGCCATTCTGGCCTGCAGGCTGACCTCGAATTCAGGGTCCTGAGCTGCCTGCTCCAGTGCTTCCCGGGAATCCTCCGTGCCTACCTCGTACAGGAATCTGGCCGCGCGCCAGCGCACGAGCTTGCTGCTGTCGGACAAAGCCTCAATCATGGCAGGTGTAGCGGCAGCATCCCCGATATCGGACAAAGTATCCCCTGCTGTCCGGCGCACAGCAGCCGACGAATCCTTCAGCGCTTGATAGAGAAGCTCCATGGCCTCTGGTGTCTTGAGATCGCCGAGGTACACGACAGCAAGCCGGCGCAGCTGCATTTTGTCATCCGATAAAGCCTGACGTAGTAGTGGAAGATGCTGCGGCTCGGGCTCCAGTGCATCCAGCGCGGCGTAGCGAACACGCCAATCTGCCTGCTGCATGGCTTCTTGTAGCTCGGCATCTGTGTAGCTGCGACGCTGCTCCACGAATTCGCCACCGTCTATGCTGTGCGCAATCGCCTGCTCGATCAGCTTGCGCAGCCGTTCTTGCGGATAGGCCGCCTCCAGCTCCTGCTCGACCTCCCTGGCGATGTCCGGCAATTCACCGTATCGTACTCCATAGTCGCTCAGCTTCCGTTCCTTGATCAGCGTAGCGCTGGCAATCTCGGTGACAGCTTGCACGAATCGCTCCGACAGGGAGATTCGCTCCTCCTGCTGCCCGGCTTTTACCCGAATCTGCATCGGTACGGCCCGGAAAAATTGCACGAATACCTGTGCTTCCCCGTAATGCTCTCCGGCTCCTTCCTCTGGAAGCTCCCAATCGGCCTCCAGGCCATCTTCACCGAATTGCTCCCTCACCTCGCTTAGAACCGTCGACCAGTCTGCACTGCCCTTACGATCCAATGCCACGAAGTCTGCCGTATGAAATACACTCTTCACGCCTTCAATGCGCAGCATGCGGCGAATGAAGGGAGGAGCTGAGCGCTCGTTGTCCAGCGTATAAGTCTTGCGAATGCCGTCCTCCAGACGTTCATCCAGATGAAGCATCATGGTGTTCGGACTTGGGGTTGGCTCTATAGAAGTTACTTTCATAACCTTGATTTCCTCCTTATTTCGAATTGCAGTTTCCTGAATTTTAACTAACTCTATTGTACATGATTCTATTGTCTGTGCCAAAAGCAAGGAACCTTACATTCCAGTGAGGTCGAACAGAATTCACTGAACAGGATTCACGTAGGCATTAGGTTAAAACGTGGAAATTTGGACCACAATGTAATTATCGGCATATCGGCTGATACGAAGCGAATCAGGAGGTGGTATGAATGTTCCGCAAGCAGGAAAAAGCTCTGATTATTGTATGCTGTGTGATTGCAGTCATCATGCTATATTCCCTGATCAAGAGTATCAGCCGCTTGATGTCGTAATACCGATTTGTTCAAAGGAGTGTAGCTGTATGTCCGCGCTGGACCCCGTGATCCTGAGCCGGCTCCTCACCGGCATTACGCTGTTCGTACATATTATATTTGCTTCCATCGGGGTAGGAATCCCGCTGATGATTGCCTTGGCAGAATGGAGAGGTGTGCGGACGGGTGATCCTCACTATACACTGCTGGCCCGCCGCTGGGCTCGTGGCTTCGTCATTACCGTCGCTGTAGGCGTTGTAACAGGCACCTCAATCGGTCTCCAGCTTAGTCTACTCTGGCCGACCTTCATGCGGGTGGCGGGGCAGGCGATCGCTCTGCCATTATTTCTGGAGACGTTCGCCTTTTTCATCGAGGCCATCTTTCTGGGGATCTATCTGTACACCTGGGAGCGATTCCGTGGTAAATACACGCATCTATTACTCTTGATCCCGGTAGCCGTTGCTTCATCCGCCTCAGCCATCTTCATCACGACAGTGAATGCCTTCATGAACCAGCCGCAGGGCTTCGCGCTAGTGAATGGGATTATGACGGACATCAATCCGCTCGTAGCGATGTTCAATCCGGCGACCCCGACCAAGGTCTCTCACGTCCTTGCGTCCTCCTATACGTTGAGTGCAGGCGTGCTGGCAGGCATTGCAGCTTATAGTCTGTTGAAGGGCAAGAATCATGCCTATTTCAAAAAAGCGCTGAAGCTGACGACAGTCTGCACCTTTGTATTCGCGCTTGGAACGGTACTGATTGGAGATGCGTCTGGTAAATTCCTGGCGAAGTACCAGCCGGAGAAGCTGGCAGCCGCAGAGTGGCACTTCGACACGATGTCCGAGGCTCCGTTCGTATACGGAGGATATATGGACAAGAACGGCGATATCAAGTATGCACTGGAGATTCCCTATGCGCTTAGCATCCTGGCTGGCAATAGCCCGAGTACTGTGGTCAAGGGACTGAATGATTATCCAGAGGACCTGCGGCCCCCATTGTCGATCCATTATATGTTCGATCTGAAGATTACGACCGGTGTGCTTATTCTCTGCATTCCATTGCTCTATATCCTGCGAAAATGGCTTCCGGGACGCAAGCCTTATCCGAAATGGCTGCTGCTCGCCCTACTACTTGTTGGTCCGATGGCCATGGTGGCAATTGAGCTCGGCTGGATGTTCGCGGAGGTCGGAAGACAGCCGTGGATTCTACGTGGTTATATGAAGGTATCTGAGGCCGCAACAACCTCTGGCAGTGTGGGGTGGATGCTGGTGATGTTCATCGTTCTCTATCTGGTGCTGTGCTTATCAGCTATACGAGTGCTCAGCAAGCTGTTCCGCAACAAGGATGCGCTTGAAGAGATTCGGCAGCTTGGCATAGAGGGGGCATAGGAGTATGAGCTATGAACTGATAGGTATCACGGTGCTCTGGACGTTCCTGTTCGGCTACTTGCTCGTAGCCTCCATTGATTTTGGGGCAGGCTTCTTCAGCTTCTACAGCGTACTGACTGGTCACCGCAACCTGATCCACAACATTATCCAGCGCTACCTGTCACCAGTGTGGGAAGTGACGAATGTGTTCCTGATCTTCTTTGTAGTTGGATTGGTCGGATTTTTCCCGGATACGGCTTACTACTATGGTACAGGGCTGCTGGTCCCGGGAAGCATCGCGCTGGTGTTGATTGCAATTCGAGGGGTGTACTATGCGTATAACACCTATGGCAACAATGGGGACAATAACATCATTTACATGGCCTTGTACGGGGCGACAGGCCTGCTCATCCCTGCCTCTCTGTCTACGATTCTCGCGATATCTGAGGGCGGGGTTATTGAAGAGCGGGATGGACTGGTTACGCTCAATTGGGGGACGTTCTTAGCGAACCCCTACACATGGGCAGTCATCCTGCTTGCGCTGGTGAGCGTGCTGTACATCTCCGCGATGTTCCTGTCGTATTATGCCAAGCGTGCGGGGGATGACTTGGCTTTTGAGGTGGTCAGAGGGTATGCTCTGCTCTGGAGCGGGCCGACAATTGTCGCGAGTGTCCTCGCTTTTTTCCAGATTAATCGTCAGAACCCAGAGCATTTTGCGAACATGCTTGATCAGGCCTGGGTATTCATAGCCTCGTTCATATGCTTTGTGCTAGCGGTCTATTTATTGTGGAAGCGGCGGAATCTGGGGACCAGCTTCATCTTCGTGATCCTTCAGTTCGCATGTGCCTGGTACGGCTATGGGGGCACGCATCTGCCCTATATTCTGTATCCCTACATATCCATCTATGAGAGCTTCACGAATGATGCCATGGGAATTGCGCTGATAACGGCCTTTTGTGCGGGGCTGCTTGTGCTGATCCCTTCGCTGATTCTGCTACTCAGACTGTTCCTGTTCGATGCGGCATACATTCGCGGTCATAACCGCGGGAAGGGGTGAGGTGGATGGCAGCCTTTGAGCATTTTACAATCATGTACGAATCTCCGCTAATTATTCTGGCGGTCATTGTATTCCTGTTCATCTACACGGCCAGATACAAGAACCCGGAGGATTAGGAGAGGACAATCCCGGCCTGGCTGGAGAGTGGGTCGACAGATCGCTCAGCCTTGTAGAAGTACAGAAGGAATGCGGCGCAATATGTCGTTTTTTGACATCGACCGTACAGGGCAGTATGCTTCCAGAGAGGGGCATATTGCTGCGTACGGTTTTTGGCATGCTGCGGCTCCTGGCTGCTGCCGGTTCTTGACGGCATGCTGCGGGTTCTAGATCCTGCCGTATCGTGAAGAAATACGTGATCAGGGGGCATTCTGCTAAAGACGAAACAAAAGCGAGAGTTTCAGGATGGATGAGGGTGTTAAATGTATTAAAAGCCTCGTCAGGAAGGAGAAGCAGTGACCATGCCAAAATTCCGATTCAACAATATAGATAATGTCAGCACAGACAAGACCCTGAAGCAGTTCCGGCAGTGGCGTGAGGAGCGGCGACGCAAAATCAAGGATTATTCCTTTGTCGTCCCCAGCCATGCACCAGAGCTGACCTATTTGCAGGAAAATAAGGAGACGACCACGATTACGTGGATAGGACATTCTACGTTCTTCATTCAATATATGGGATTGAATATCGTGACCGATCCGGTCTGGGCTGAACGCATGGCCTTTAACCGCAGACTTACTCCACCAGGCATCCCCATTCATGATGTGCCGCCGCTTGATATCATTCTGCTGTCTCATTCGCATTATGATCATATGCATATGGCATCCCTACGGAAGCTGTACAGTGCGGGCACTACGGTAATCGTCCCGGTGGGATTGAAGTCGAAAATGATCCGCAAGGGCTTCCATCGCTGTCAGGAGATGAATTGGTGGGAGCATGTGATCGTGGGAGGAGTGCGTGTCTCCTTTGTGCCTGCTCAGCACTGGACGCGTCGGACCCTGATGGATACGAATACGTCCCACTGGGGCGGCTTTGTGCTCCAATCGGAAGCGCATGTGAGCGGACATGGTGGAACACTGGATGCAAATCCTGAGGTAGCGCCTGAGAAGCTGGCCCCGATGCCACCGACTTTGTATTTTGTCGGGGACACCGGCTATTTCCGTGGCTTCAGGGAAATTGGCGAGCGCTTCCCGATTGATCTGACCTTAATGCCTATTGGTGCCTACGAGCCGGAATGGTTCATGACCTCCCAGCATGTGACGCCCGAGGAGGCGTTGCAGGGCTTTGTCGAGACAGGCTCCAAGCTCATGGTGCCCATGCATTATGGCACGTTCAAGCTAGCTGATGATACGCCTCGGGAAGCGCTTGACAGACTGGAGGCTGAGCGTGAACGGCTCGGCATTGCGCCAGAGCGGATTCAGGTGCTGGGACACGGTGAGACTTTGAGGGTAGAGAATCACCTGCTCGGATAGCTATATGTTGACACCCAAAAGAAACCATCCTTTGGAAAATGCGGGCACCGACCACACATTTCAAAGGAAAGGTTTCTTTTGCTTTGTTAGGATGGATAGTTCAAGATCATGCTCAGCCGGGTCATGCTCTGGCCGGAATTGCGGTACGAGTGCGGTCTGTCTGCCTTGAAGCGGATGGCATCCCCGGCATGCAGCGTGTACTCCTCGTTACCGACATTCAAGGACAGCTCGCCATCGAATACAGTAATCCATTCCTCGGTTCCTTCAATATGTCCACTTGCATCCAGACTACCACCGGCGTCAATCTCCACGTTATACACCTCACTGCTCCGCTCTTCATCAAAAGAAAACATGGAATAGACGCGATATCTACCGCCATCCTCAAGCAGTGGGCGAATATCCTTTCTCTTCACGATCGTAGTATCTGGCTGAGGCTGGTGAATCAAGGAGGAGAAGGATATTTTGAGGCCATTGGCGATCTTCCAGATCGTCGTAATGGTAGGTGTCGATTCCCCGCGCTCGATCTGACCGATCATCGTCTTGCTGACGCCAGTTAATTCGGCAACCTTCTCCAGGCTGAGCTTCTTGCCAGCTCTGATCTTCTTGACGTTCTCGGCGATAATGGCATTAATATTCTCCATGTGAATTCCTCCAAATTCTATTTACTTTATAACGACTGCTATGTACAATGAAAAGACTGAATGCTATATAACGTCTAATTCGTTCTTTATAACGTATGATAGAGGGGGAGCACAACGTGCTGGGTTCTTTACTTATTTTTGCAATGGTCGCAAGCTTCACGCCTGGACCCAATAATATCATGGCGCTGATGCTTGCCAATCGATTTGGGCTGAGCAGAACGGTGAAGTTTTGTCTTGGTGTGGGGACCGGCTTTCTTATTATTATCCTGGTCTGCTGCTTCTTCAATGTAATGTTACATAATACATTGCCCAAGGCCGAGCCTGTGATGGCTGTGCTTGGCGCGCTATATCTAGTCTATCTGGCATTTAAAATGATGACAAGCAAGCTGGAGAATGATTCTGACTCGGGAGCTCGCCATAACAGCTTTCATGCAGGTATGCTGCTGCAATTCATTAATCCTAAAGGGATATTGTACGGAATTACAGTAACTTCAACTTTTATTCTCCCCTATAATTCCTCGTACGTTGCCTTGTTGAGCTATTCTGTCATTGTAGCACTGATCGGGTGTATGGGTACCTTTAGCTGGAGTATCTTTGGTTCAGTCTTTCGTAATCTGCTGGCGAAGTATCAGAGGGGATTTAATGTGGTGATGGGCCTGCTGTTGATCTATTGCGCTGCTACCATCGTGATTCACTGAGGAACTGTGGTCTTCGACTGCCGATGAGAATGGCATGCTACAAGCTTCACAAGCTGGAGAAAGTCAGGATAACATTAAATTTCAATTGGTTACGCCTGCCGTAAAAATATCTGACTACCAACCTGCCTCAATCCGAAATCTAACGATTTATTAGTCTTCTTGAAATCGGAAGACTGGCGGATCTGGATGAGTCTTTACTACTGTAACTGTCTATACAATCTAAGAAATTCCCTCTTGTGAAGAATCACAAGATAAACACCAAAGCAGTGAGGGGACAAGAAGAAGTGAAGGAATCACTGAAGACATTCCTGAAGCATTATATTCTTGAGCGCCCGGATCGCCTCTAACATGCCAACACACTTCCGTTGACGAAGTCGCTGGCACGTGACAGTGGTATACCCACCACCCGATTCACAGCTAACTCAATTTCATCCCATGTTGAGATCGAACTGAATTACTTTTGATCGTATACCGTGAAGAAAGGAATCCAATATCCGGATTTCTTTCTTTTTTAGCTTTCATGCATACAGCGCCCTGAGGGAATGACAGGCAGGAACAACGTGTCTATTTGAATCAGTCTACAAAGATATACGAAGAAATGCCTTGGTATATTAACATTCCGATAGAGCATACTACCTTTTACATCGTTGTATAAGGGGACTATATGCTGTGATTCATGAGTTCAAAAAATGGCTGTTCAAGCAGCCCTCCGGTTCTAATAGAAGTGGCAGCAAGTCTGTACATGTCGACAAGGAGTACACACAGGAACTATCTAATCCATTGTATAGCTCACTCATAGACAATATAAGCATGCTGAAGCAGCATTTTGGTCATAGCTCTGACTTCGTGCTCCGTATTTGGAACAGTCACCAAGGGAAGCCCTTCTTGGCCGCATGCTTCATTGACGGTCTGGTCGATCAACAAATTCTGATGCAGATGCTGGAAAATCTTACAGGTGATATTCGAAATGAAGCGATCCTTAACTGGAATCCGGAAGATTGGTTGATGGATCATATTCCCGTCGGAGGTACCTGCTCTGTCGAAACTCAGAGGGAAGTGATGGACGCCATCTTGAATGGAGAGGTTGTGCTAATTCTGAACGGCAGCCCCAAGGCCTTCACCGCTTCAGTCAGCGGAGGGGCCAGGAGATCGGTTGAAGAGCCGACATCACAGACGGTGATCCGGGGACCCAAGGAAGGATTTACCGAGGATATCGGCACAAATATTGCGCTTCTTCGCAGAAAGATCAAATCGACGAAGCTTTGTATTGAATCCCGAAATCTAGGCACATACACGCAGACGAAGGTATCGGTCGCTTATATTCACGGGATAGCTAATCCGGATGTCGTTCGGGAAATAACCCGACGATTGGATTCGATTCACACGGATAGCATCCTCGAGAGCGGATATATCGAGGAGTTCATCCAGGACGGAGTACGATCACGATTTCCTACCATGTACAATACTGAGCGACCGGATTCCGTCGCAGCAAACTTGCTTGAAGGTCTCGTCGCGATCTTCGTAGATGGTACTCCATTTGTGCTACTTGCCCCTGTCACTTTTTTTCGATTTATTTCTTCAAGTGAGGATTACTATCAACGGTATGACCTGTCCACGTTTCTTCGGTTTATCCGGATGTCCTCCTTTTTCGTAGCATTGCTATTGCCGTCGTTCTATATTGCATTGACCACATTTCATCAAGAGATGTTACCGACTACACTGCTTATTAGTCTTGCGGCGCAGAGAGAGAATTCTCCCCTGCCAGCACTGCTTGAGGCGATCATTATGGAGCTGACCTTCGAGGTAATCCGCGAAGCCGGAATTCGAATGCCCAGGGTTATCGGACCAGCCATCTCCATCGTTGGCGCGTTGGTCCTTGGCCAAGCTGCTGTTGAGGCAGGGCTAGTGTCTGCAGCTATGGTCATCATCGTATCTTTCACGGCCATCTCAAATTTTGTATTACCTGCGATCAATATGGCAGGTGCAGTACGATTGCTTCGATTTTTGCTCATGGCGTTGGCGGGCTCTTTTGGGTTCTATGGTGTGTTGGCGGGTCTTGTCCCCATCCTCGTGCGATTGGTGGCGCTGGAATCGTTCGGCATTCCTTATATGGTGCCACTTGCTCCCTTCAATAAGAGCAGTATGAAAGATCTATTGGTACGCGTACCTTGGTGGAAGATGAAGAATCGGCCAGTGATGCTAGGCGATTCGAACATAATGAAGCAGTCCACGAAGCAGGAGTCCTACGCCGAACAGGCGGAGGAACATGACCGGGATCCCATGGCATGAGGGAGGAACGAATGTGTCTCGATTCGGTAAATTAACTCTGTTTATAGTATTCATGTTAGTCATGACTGGTTGCTGGAACAGAACTGAGCTTAACGAGCTGTGGGTAACGTCGGCTACAGGGGTAGATATGATGGAGGACGGCTCGTGGATGGTGTCCTATCAGATTATCGTCCCGTCTGTGATAGCTGGTGGAGTTGGTGGAGGGTCTGGGGGAGCTTCCCAACCAGCATTCCATGTGCTCTCGGTGAGAGGAAAAACCTATAGCCAGGCATTAAATCGCAGCAATCTGGAAACCACGAGACGGATCTACGTCGCTCATAATCGTGTTATCTATATCGGGAGGAAGGCAGCCGAGATAGGATTGAACCGTGTGGTTGATTTTTACTTGCGTAATACGGAAGCGAGGGAAATGGTACTCATGGTTGTAACGGATGGGCTTGCATCAGACATAATAAAAAAACTTATGCCTCCCGAAAACCTTCAGGGGGCTGGCATGTCGGACTTAATCAACAAAGAAAGTGCTATTGTGTCAATTTTTCCGGAAGTTAGGGTATATGATTTCGCACTTAGCATGAATTCGGATTCCAAATCCATTGGTGTGCCAATGGTTGAGCTGGTTGGGGAGAAGAATCCCAAGAGCGAGGAAGAGGTCGAGACCTTAGATATCTTTAAAAAAACTTCTAATCCGCTCAAGCTGGCCTTAACGAAATTGGCTGTATTTCATAACGGAAAGCTCAAAGGGTTTCTCAACAAAGAAGAGAGTCTGGGCGTATCCTATCTATCGCAAAAAGTTGAAAATGTTGAACTTACATTCCCTTGCGGAAATCAGCCTAACAAGATGTATACTTCCTTAAGAGCGGATGTGGTCAATGTCCAACTTAATCCGCGAAAAACCGGCTCCCATTACACGATGCAGGTTGCAGTCAAAATTAGCGGGGGGTTGATTGAAACCACATGCAACAAGGATATCTCCAAGACGGAGACCATCCATGAGATGGAAGAGGAGATTGAGAAGAAAGTCATGCAAACAATCAATACAGGATGGACCAAACTTCAAGAGCTTGGCGTGGATGCAGTAGGGTTTGCTGACCGGATTCACCGTAAATACCCAAAGGAATGGAAATCGGTGGGGGAAGAGTGGGAGCAGGAGTTCAAGAAGATGGAACTAGATATTCGAGTGGATGCTCAAATTCGCCGACCGGGACTCTTGCAGAAGCATATTGGAAGTGAATCCTAACCAGTGGGGAGGGGCGTATAAGGATGAGTAAAGCTGTTACGCGTGTATCCGGATTAGCCATGGCCTTTTCCTTATTTCAGGTCGGAAGTACAACGTTATTCCTATTAGGGGCTGATGCCAAGCAGGATGCCTGGTTAGCGATGCTGATCGGGGCTATGGCTGGCTTTGTATTGCTCATGATGTACCTATCCATTCACAGGCTAGAACCGAAGAGGGATCTGTTTGAGCTCTTTCGTCATTATTGGGGAAAGTGGGTCGGAAGTCTGACTGGTCTGGGGTTCATCAGTTACTTCACATACGAAGCCTCCAGAACTCTCAGGGACATGGGTGAGCTTGGGACACTGACACTGCTGAACAGGACACCCACGGCGGTCATTACGTTTATCGCGCTAGTAGTCTGTGCTGACGTGGTCATGTTTGGACCGAGGGTCTGGTTCCTTCTATGTCATATTTGGCTGCTGCTCATGGTATTTGGTTACGGCTTTATTATAGTGCTGATTCCTTTTACAGGACTCCTACATATGGAATTCTTATTCCCGGTGTTGGAGAATGGCTTGGCTCCCGTAGTGGAGGCCGCTATTCCCGAGATCATGTCTTTTCCTTTCGGACAGACGGTTCTCTTCCTTGTATTGTTCAAGATCATTACGAATAAACGCAAACTAAGGCGTTGGATTATCATTGTATACTGGCTCACGGCCCTGTTCCTTATTGTCATGAATCAACTTACGATTCTTGTACTAGGCCCAGACTTGGCTGCATCAAGTACCTATCCTTTATTTGAGGTGACCCAACTTATTCAGATGAATAAGTTGATCGAGCGGGCTGATGTCTTGTTTACGTTGATTTTGTTTCTTGGACTCGGAATCAAAACGACGGGCTTCTTGTTCGGGGCCACCATCGGAATGCAAACGATAACTCCTTTCAGGTATAAGCCTGGCCTATTGTTGGTGAGCATGGTCGCCTATGGACTTACGTTTCTATCACCCAGGTTTACCGAATTTATATGGGTAGGTCTTCATTTAGCTCTGAATAGAATCTGGCCTATCTTTCAGGTTGCGCTTCCAGCCCTTCTGTTCCTGACCATGCTCATTCGGAAGAAGAAGAGAGCGAAGCCTCAGCGACAATAAAAGTAGTTGCGAGGCAAAACACCATCAAGCTCCAATCTACCATTCTGAAAAAAATGGAGAAGTGCTTGACGGTGTTTTTTGTCGGATGCCGCGGACCTGGTAATGATGAGAACCGGTGAGCTCATCAGGATGGCGGTATGAGATTTAGTGATTCCTAATGATGTGAGAATTCGTTGTAGTGACTTATTTTTCCCACAAGAAGTAATGGGAAGAAAGAAATATTTATCTATGAAGAACTGTTCCTCATCTGTTGCTCTTAGCCTGCCTCAGACTCACTCAAAAATGCACTTTCGTTGGAAAGGGGATGGCGGACGATTTTGACGTCATAGAAGGAAATCTTGTTATCCAGAATGTAATCCGGAATCTGACGATGGGAATGGGATTCACGGAATGCATCGCTGCGGGTCCACGCCTGGAAATTCTCTCTTGCTTCCCAGCGTGTCACGACAGTCACTTCATCATAATCGCCCTTATGGTCAGTCAGCATGACCTCCAGTCCCAAAAAGCCTTCCATAGTCTCTACCTTGCCTACCTTATTAAAGCGTTCGATGAGCTGATCTGCATAGCCTTTTTTCAATTGCGAAGTGTTCGTTACAATTACCATTCTTATTACCTCCTATGATGTAATCCTGTATTCGGAATGATTAAGGGATATCCGTCCATGAACGTCACCCTGGCCTCCAGTTCGTAGACCTGACGCAGGAAATCTGCGGTTAACAGCGTGCTCGGCTCACCATCTGCGACGATGCGTCCACGCTTCATGGCAATCATGTAGTCACAATACGCAGCAGCCTGCTGCAGATCATGGAGCACCATGACGATGGTAAGCTTTCGCTTGCGATTCAGATCTGTCAGCATGTTCATTAAATCCAGTTGATGAGCCATATCCAGATAAGTGGTCGGTTCATCGAGCAGCAGAATATCCGTTTGTTGGGCGAGCGCCATCGCAATGCGCGCCTTTTGCTGTTCACCTCCAGATAGAGTATGGATAAGCCGATCCGCGTAAGCCAGAACTCCCGTAGCTGTCATTGCTGCCTGGATGGCTTCTTCGTCCTCATCATTCAGTCGTCTGCTCAGCAGACGCTTATGGGGAGAACGACCATAGGCTACAAGCTCCTTGACGGTCAGATCGGGGAAGCCCTCGCGGGACTGGGGAAGCATAGCCACCAATGTGGCGAATTGTCTGGGCGATAACGTATCCGCAGGCTGCTCCATGATGCGAATCTGACCCTGCTGTATGCGTAGCAGACGAGTAACGGCCTTGAGGAGTGTGGATTTGCCAGAGCCATTCGGCCCTACAATTGCTGTCATTTGTCCCTGTGGGAACAGGGCCTCAATGTCCTTCAGACGGAAGCCGCCACGCTCTACGACAAGCTCCTTAATATCAATGGCCTTCATGTCATGGCTCCTCGCTTCCTTAATAGGATCAAGAAGAATGGAGCACCAAGGCAGGCCAGCAATATTCCTACCGGCAGCTCGATCGGATCGAACCAGGAGCGTGCGATCGTATCCGCGAATACGACCAGCGCTGCTCCACCCAGCATCGAGGCTGGCAGCAGCACACGGTAATCCTCTCCGGCGATCAGCCGAATCATATGCGGTACGACTAGACCTACGAATCCTACCAGCCCAGCGACACTTACTGCAGCTCCTGCCAGCAGTGAGGCTAGTAGGATAATCAGCACACGCTGCAGCTCTACTCTCTGACCGAGCAGCTTGGCGGCATCGTCTCCGAGAAGCAGCACATTCGCCGGGCGAATAGCAGCCAGAGAGAGCAACAGTCCGATCAGCGCATAGGGAGTAATGAAGCTTAGATGATACCAGCTACGACCGTTCAAGCCACCGGCGAGCCAAGGTAATACGGCTTGGACTCTATCGCTGTAGATGACCATAATGCCGTTGGTAACTGCACCGAGAAGGGCGTTAACCGCAACTCCTGCAAGTACAATCTTCACCGGCGAGGCCCCTTTATCCCAAGCGAGTACATACACTACAACTGAGGTGAGGAAGGCGCCAGCGAATGCAGCAACAGGGAGCAGGTACCCCAATTGTGGCAGCATGACCATGCAGATCATGGCCGCCAGCCCACCGCCAGCCGAGACGCCTATAATTCCTGGATCAGCGAGAGCGTTCCTCATCACACCTTGGAGCAATGCACCCGAGGCTGCGAGGCAGGCTCCGACCAGGAGTCCAGTCAGCACACGCGGAATCCGAAGATCCATGATGATGGTGGTGTAGGCCGTGTTGTCTTGGCCTGTGAGCGTCTGCACAATATCCCGCAGAGAGATAGGAACCGAGCCATAGGTAAGGCCATACAGGCATGAAGCGATGAGTAGAACAGGCAATATCAGCATGACGAGGCGTCTGCGTCGATCCCGCTGCTGTACTTGGGGCATCAACGGACATCCCTCAGGATGCTACCGAGCACATCCAGGGCTTCAGTAACCCGGGTGCCCGGGTTCGTACCGAACAAATCCGAAGGCAGGACCTCGACACGACCGGATTGAATGGCACTCATCCGATTCCAGGCCGCATTGACTTGCATTTCTTTTAGAAATCCACTCTTGACGGCCTCTGGATTCCCGTGGGTAATGATCAGCACGAATTCGGGATCTGCTTCAATAATTCGCTCCGTGTTCAGCTGTGCATATTGTGGATAGTTCTCTAGCTGTGGGAAGTCCGCAGCAATGTTAGCTCCACCAGCGAGGCTTAATAGATCCCCGCTTAGTGAATTGGGGAGAGCAGCCATGTAAGTGCCTGGTGCCCCATAGACCATCAGTACACGTGGCTTATTGGCTGGAACCTGCTGGGACAAGGTAGCAAGCTTGCCATTGAGTGTCTCAATCAGCTTGGTAGCTTCAGCCTCCTTGTGCAGCATGCTGCCGAACAGCTCAATCTGTTGCTTGATATCTGCCACGGAGTTAGCACTGGTAAGGACCATTCTGGAACCAAGGCTCTCAACGGTTGCAGTATCCTTTGCATTCAGAGCGGCATTACCCAGTACAACGTCAGGCTTGACGTAAGCGATCTTCTCCAGATCCAGCTCGTGGGTCGTTCCGATCTGCTCGACCTGTTCAGCCGCCTCTGGAACAGGCCCTCCCTCCACTGCAGGTCTACCAACAAGCTGTCCGCCAAGTGCATAGATGACATCCATATCCCCGCTGCTTAGTGCGGCAATTCGCTCAGGAACCTGATTGAATGTAATGGACCGTCCGGCAAAATCAGTAATGCTGTAGGACGCTGCGGTGTTGGAGGAGGGGGGTGAACTGCCAGCACCGGATGCCGATAGGTGGGCATCTTCAGCACCAGTAGCACAGCCTGATAGGGCAAATAGTAGAAATCCAGCACCAAGCAGGCCGTTTATTTTTGTACGCATAAGACAAACACTCCTGTGGTCAATCTGATGATAAAGATTCAAAATGTGAAAATTAAAATTCGTGGAAATTAATAGAAAGAGAAGCAATTTGATTAAATGATAATGAATATCAATATCACTGTCAACAGAATTGTGAAATAATCTTAATGAATTTTACAAACCTATTGACAACTTAAAAACGAGTGGGCTAATATCAAGGCGAGTTGTCATGTCATGCCTGTTTTTTACATATATCAAAGAGGTGAGGCCTATAGGTAGCTTGAAAGTGCTATTTTTAAAATGCTGTTAAAAGAATTTGTGTAGTCTTAATTGCACCTAAATCGCACCTAGAGCTTGAGAGCTAAGTAATTGTAAAAAGCACTGAAGTCAGGCATGCTGACGCAACAAAGACATACATTAAAAAACAAAAATTGCCTGCCGAGGGCAATATTTTTTCAGGATTTATTGAGAATGATAATCAATTGCTATTAACTTAACTTTTGATTATCACTCGGTGGACTTTGGTAAGGAGAGACAAGAAATGTTCAAGAAAAAGTGGTTCGGTCCTGTCCTGTGGGCAGCGATTATCGGAGTAAGTCTTACTTGGGGGCCAGGATTGCAGGCTTCGGCCGCAGACAAGGCATTGAAGAATGGAGAATACACGTTGGATTACAACATTCTCAAGGCGGAGAATGACTCGGTATCCATGGCTAACGATTACTTTGAGAAGCCTGCCCGGATCTACGTCAAGGACTCGAAGATTGAGATGGAGATCCAATTGAATCATAGCGAATGGATTACAGATTTCAAGACGGCTCGCGGAAGTAGTTATTCCGATGTGCGTGTAATCAGCAATAACGCGGCCAAGGATACTCGCGTGGTGCGATTCCCGGTGGAGAGTCTTTCGACTCCGCTGAAATCACAGATTCACGTGACGGTACCTTCCGTCGATTATGATCACGATTACACCATTCGCTTTGACTTCAAGCAGGACAGCCTTACCCAAATCAACGCATCACAGACCGCACAGAAATCTTCTTCTGCCTCCGGCACAGCAGCTTCCAAGGATACGAAAGTATCTAAGGACGTCAAGGCTGCTTCTGGATCAGCCCCAGCAGCGTCTGCAAGCACCGAGAGCAAGCAGTCAACGGATACCAAGGTAGTAGCTTCCTCGTCACAGGTAGCATCGTCAACAGGTGGCCAAGCTACTGGAAAAGCATCCGTTGCCGAATCTCAGCAAAGCGGTGCGGTGGCCGCGAACACTGTAAATCAGCCAATAGAGGATAATCCGCATACTGGAGATGAGGTTCCTTATGGCTGGCTGCTTGTAGGCCTTGCTGTATCTGCCCTGTTCATCGGAAGAACGGTGCTGGCGGCTAAGAAATAAGCTTGACGAATACGAATGGATTCCAACCAAACCCCAATGAAGAGGAGAATGATATCCATGAAAAAAATGATGCTTCCCGTAATGGCTTTGATCCTGTCCCTGTTCACAGTACTTGGTTCTGCTTCAGCAGCAACAACAGCAACAGCAGCAGCTCCGGCTGACGGCAATTATACAGTTCAATTCAAGGTGCTTAAGGATGGTACAGATACGGCTTCCATGATGGATACTTACACCGTGAAACCAGCCCAAATCAAGGTGACTAACGGTCAGGCTTATGCTTACGTGACTTTGAAGAACAGCAGCTGGATTACTAAATTCCAGGTAGAACAAAATGGACAATATGTGAACGCTGAAGTAATCAGCACGAACCCAACAGCGAACACACGTGTTGTGGGATTCCCGGTAGCAGACCTGTCCGCGAAGCTGAATGCATACACTGAGGTGTCTGTACCAGCGATCAACTACAGTGGCCAATATGAAGTGCAGATCAAATTCGACACAGCTACACTGGCTGTTGCGGCCCAATAATAAAGCGATATCTAACAACCTTTGTTTTTTACGAGCACTCCAGCTGTTGCAGCCGCTGCTAGTGGCTGCGACGGATCTGGGGGCCGGTTCATTATGGATATAAACAGCGGACGCGAGCAGATCGCGGCTACATTTGATTAAGGGGAGAACATTACATTGAATAGATTAGTCAAGCAGACTGCCTCTGTATTTTTCGCGCTCTGTCTATTATTGAGTTCCTTGCAAATACCAGGCTGGGCAACTACAGCTTCGGCTGCTTCGGGTGAAGAGGCGCGTCTTACGGGATCTGCACCAGATTCCAATGGTGAAGTACGTGTGAATGTAGGCTTTGGTGGAGTTACAGACAGTGTATACACCAGCGTATATGGTCATACAGCTCAAATTTCTTATGATGACCAGAAGCTTGAACTGATTACCTCGAATTCCTTGCTGAACGGATTTAGCGTACAGACGACTCCGCAGGGAACAGGCAAGGTATTGGTACAATCGACGGCGGATTCCCTCGAAGATGGTGGGGCTGCAGTCAATCAAAATGCAGTACAACTGGTGTTCAAGACCAAACCAGCAGCACAGGCTGCGAATACGACAATAGAGCTGGAAGCGGCTTCTGTAACGAATGTTAACGGGGATTCTTTTAGCTTTGCTAACCTGGGTTCCTATGATGTGACGATTCCGGCAGCAACAACTTCTGCAGCGATCCCGGACGGGACATATAAGCTAGGCTTCAACATTCTTAAGGATGGCACAGATGATACTTCTGTTATGTATCAATATGTGGATGCAACCAGTGGCAAGCTGGAAGTCATTAATGGCAAGCAGTATGTTTCTTTCGAATTAACGCAAGATCAGGAGATCACAGGCTTTAAGACTGAGATCAACGGACAATTGCAAGATGCAGCAAGAACGTCCGTCGAGGACAATCGGGCTATCGTTCGTTTTGAAGTAGCGGATGTAAATGAGCGACTGAATGGATGGGTCAAAATCTACTGGGATATGACCGCTATTATGGGTTTCCCATTCATTTATGATGAAGAATACAATGTCGACCTGACTTTTGATACAAGCGGTATTGTGATTACTCCTCCTGCAAGCACAACTCCTATCAAGTTCAACGTTCTGAAAGACGGGACTGATGACACATCATCCATGAGCAGAAGTGTTGACCTGAACAGTGGTGAGCTGAGTGAAGTGAACGGGAAGAAATACGTATCCCTCAAGCTGCTGAGCAGCAGCATGATTACCTCATTCCAGACGGAGCTGAACGGTACATTCGTGGAGACGGAGAAGGTAAGTGAGGATGCGGCAACGAATACGCGGATCGTTCGCTTTGAAGTAACGGATCTGACGAGCCGTCTGAAAGGAAAAGTATCCGTGAATGCAGGTCCTATGGGCTTGATGGTCCATAATGTGGATCTGGTGTTCCCGGAATACTACCAAGCAGAAGCTCCAACAACTCCTATTAAGTTCAACGTATTGAAGGATGGCACAAACGATGTATCATCCATGAGCAGAAGTGTGGACCTGAACAGTGGCGAGCTGAGCGAAGTGAACGGGAAGAAATACGTCTCCTTCAAGCTACTGAGCAGCAGCATGATTACCTCGTTCCAGACGGAGCTGAACGGTGCATTCGTGGAGACAGAGAAGGTAAGTGAAGATGCAGCGACGAATACGCGGATCGTTCGCTTTGAAGTAACGGATCTGACGAGCCGTTTGAAAGGGAAAGTATCGGTAAATGCAGGCCCTATGGGCTTGATGGTGCACAATGTGGATTTGGTGTTCACAGACTATCTGAGAGTAGATACTCCAATTAAGTTCAATGTTCTCAAAGATGGAACGGACGAGACATCGTCCATGAGCAGAAGTGTGGATCTGAGCAGTGGTATATTGAGCGAAGTAGGCGGGAAGAAGTACGTCTCCTTCAAGCTGCTGAGCAGCAGTATGATTACTTCGTTCCAGACGGAGCTGAATGGTACATTTGTGGAGACAGAGAAGGTAAGTGAGGATACGGCGACGAATACGCGGATCGTTCGCTTTGAAGTAACGGATCTGACAAGCCGTCTGAAAGGAAAAGTATCCGTGAACGCAGGCCCTATGGGCTTGATGGTGCACAATGTGGATCTGGTGTTCACGGACTATTTCAAAGGCGATACTCCTGTAACTCCTGAGCCTGTTCCTAACCCAGATCCAGAGGTTATTGCCGATGGAACCTATCCGATTGCATTCAATATCCTCAAAGAGGGTACGAATGAATCATCCGTTATGTACACGTATGTAGACCAGAACAGTGGCCAACTGACTGCTGCTAATGGCAAATACCATGTAACGTTCACATTGAAGCAAAGCAAGGAGATTACCAGCTTCAAGACCGCAGTTAACGGCGTACTCACCGATACGGAAGTGGTAAGTCAGGATACAGGAGCTAACCAACGTACCGTTCGTTTTGAAGTGCCTAATCCAAGTGAGCGCCTGAAAGGCTGGGTGCAGATTGATTGGCCTGCGATCTCGTACCACGAAGCATACAATGTGGATCTGGTATTCTCACTGGATAATGTCCCTGGAACCCCGGTAACACCTGGTAATCCAGAGACACCAGTCACTCCAACACCTGTACCAGGTGGCGGTGGTGGCGTTACACCTCCTAAGAGTGAGGATGGCGTGTACAGCATCAACTTCAGAGCGTTCTATCCGGATGGTGTGAAGGAATCCCGTATGTCTACGTATCTGGTAAGCCCGGCGACCCTTAATATTATGGGCAACCGCAAGACCATCTCGATTACGGTCAAAGAGAGCAACTATATTCTCGGCATGCAAGTGAACAACGGTAGCGGATATGAAGAAGTGACTACGGTAAGTTCCGATTCTGGACAAAACACTCGCGTCATTTCCTTTGATGTCAATGATCTGAATCAGCCGGTATGGTCCAAGGTTCAGGTAGATATTCCGGAGATCAACTATTCCGGTGATTATGATGTACTGTTGGTATTCTATCCAAGCACGATCAAAGAAGGAGCACCAGACCCATATGTGAGCTCTGGCGAAGTGCCAGCAGTAAGTCTGCTGGAGGATGGAGAATACTCCATTCCACTGGAGGTGAAGGATACTGCAACTGGTCGTCTGTCGTCCGTGCAGGATAGATTCATCAGCCCGGCTGGCTTGATCGTAAGCAACAAGAAAAATGAAGTTCAGTTGACGATTCGTCAAAGTGATACAGTGTCCGATATCGAGATTGATAGCGGTGAGGCTTATAAAAAACCGACGGTAGTCCGTGAAGATGCGAAACAGAATGCTCGTGTCATCAAGTTCGCAGTTAACGATCTGACGAAGCCAATCTTCATGAATGTAAACGTGGCAGGTAATGAGCACAAGCTGCAAATTACCTTCAACATTGGCGACATCGAAAAGGGTCTGCCTAAAGCTTATGTAGAACCAGCACCGCTTCCGGAGCCTGTTCTGGAGGAAGGACAGTATAACGTTGGCTTCAAGCTGTCTGGTCCGGAAGGTGTCGATCAATACTTCGGAGAAGGAGCATCTCTCACAGTTAAAGATGGCAAAGTTCAAGCACGTGTTACATTGAACCGTAGCTCATCTGTGAAGGACTTCACTGTGCTGCAAGGCGACAGCTATGTATCACCAGAGGTGAGTGCTAATGACGAGACGCGGGATCAGCGTCAGGTAACGTTCACACCAGATTCATTGGTTCAGCCGCTAAAAGCGAAGCTGCACATTACAGCACCTGTAACTCCTGCTCCGGCTGCTGATCAAGCAGGTGTGACAACAGGATCTGCAAGCTTTGAGCAACCGCTGTTCCTGAGTGCACTATCTGCTCTGACAGAGAATGCTGCAGCAGCTCAAGCACTTGAGCAGCAAGCTGAGATCGTATTGGCTGATGGTGAATATGATCTGGAGCTCACGTTCGATGCCAATAGCATTAAGCGTGTTCCTGTAGCTACAGCTGATACGGCTGGGCAGAATGGAACGACTTCCGGGTCCGGTGCTTCTGCATCCACCACAGATACTTCAACCAATGGAGACAGAACGCCGAATTCCTCCTCTGATAAGAACACTGCAGCTGCCACACCAGGTAAAGCTGGTGCGAACGGACAGGAAGACGCACAGCCTGCCTTTGACCGCAATGCAGATGCGAATCAGGGAGGGGCACGTAATGCCTCGACTACGGGCGCAGAAGCAACAGGAGCCGCAGGAGCACGTAACTCTGACAACCCTTCAACGGGTGATAACTCTCCTGTAATGCTCTATGCCATGCTGATGGCGGGATCTGCAGCGATGCTGATTCGCTTCCGTCTGCAGCGCAAAAAACAGCAATAAGTAACAAGAAGCACCTACGATAACAGTAATAGCTCTATAACAGTAATCGTTGGATAACAATAGTAGACAGTGCTTGGATTCACTAAGCCAGTTACAACACATCACCTGATGTAATCACGTATATCAATCTTGGCGGGCTTCCATAGCTCGCCAAGATTTGCTTTAGGATGATGACTGCAGTAAATAATATCAATGCTATTGCATAAGGAGAACATTCATGTTGAGCAAGCAACGATTTAGTAAAATACATGGCCTGTCCGTCTTGCTCCTGCTACTCGTTCTGGTTGGCTGTGGGGGTACTCCCACAGCGGGGCAAGTAGACCAGCAGGCAGAGGAGACTGCTTCATCGTCATCTGCACAGGAGCATAGAATCGTATCCACGACCGTTGCTGTCACAGAGATTATGGACGCACTGGAGATCGATCTGGTCGGCGTGCCGACGAGCACCAAGACTTTGCCAGCAAGGTATGATGGGCTAACTCCCATTGGCAACCCTATGAGTCCTGATATGGAGGTAGTGAAATCTCTTCGTCCAACGGAGGTTCTGTCCGTATCGACCTTGCAATACGATCTTCAGCCTACCTTTGAGAAATTCGGCATTAAGGCTGATTTTCTGAATCTGCAAAGTCTGGGGAATATGGAAGAGACTATTACGAGACTTGGACAGACGTATGATCGTGAGGAGCAAGCTACAGCGTTGATATCCCGTTATGAGGAGAAGCGTGCTCAGATTGAGCAGGCGGTTGCTGGAAAGGATAAGCCGAAGGTTCTCATTCTGCTAGGCGTGCCAGGAAGCTATCTGGTGGCTACGGAGAATTCATTTATTGGAGATCTGGTCAAGCTGGCAGGGGGAGAGAATATCGTTCAGAACGAGAATGTGGAATATTTGGCCTCCAACACAGAGTATTTGCAGCAGGCGAATCCTGATGTCATTTTGCGTGCCGCGCATGGTATGCCTGATGAGGTCGTCAAGATGTTCAACCAGGAGTTCGCAACCAATGATATCTGGAAGCATTTCAGTGCTGTTCAGAATGGTAGAGTATATGATCTGGAGGAAAGTCTGTTCGGAACTACAGCCAATCTGGCCGCTGATCAGGCATTGGATGAGCTGCAGAAGATGCTCTATCCGTAATTGTCGCTGTATTCATGGACATCTATTGCAGTCTAGGATTTTGTAGCTAAGGTCTGTATAGTCCCGGGTTTGTATAGTCCAAGACTTGTAGAGTCGAAGTTACATTGCTTGACCCATTCTAAGTAAACATAAGGAAGTACTCTCTCATGAATAAAAAAGTATGGAGCTTTGTCATTGTCATTGCTCTTCTGGGATATATGGTGATTTTGTCTGCAGTGACCGGCAGCCTGAAGGTGAGCTTCGGGGAGTTCCTTCAAGGAATGTGGACAGGGAATAATGAGACTGTCGAGGTCATCAAGGATCTGCGCTTACCACGGATTATCGTAGCGATGTTCGCTGGAGCGGCGCTTGCCGTAGCAGGGGTGCTTCTGCAGGCTGTTATGCGTAATCCACTAGCTGATGCAGGCGTGATCGGGATCTCTGCGGGGGCTAACTTTATCCCCACGATTGTCATTTTTCTACTGCCCCAATTGTATTATTACTCGCCTCTGATGGCCTTCGTAGGCGGGGCGCTTGCTTGCTTCCTAGTCTATACCTTATCCTGGAAGTCAGGATTAAGTCCCATTCGCATCGTGCTCGTAGGGATCGCAGTCAATGCTATGTTCACTGGGCTGAACGAAGCGTTCATTATCGCCTGCAGCTACATTATGGGCTCGAATATCAATCCGTCGACGACCTCCAACATTACGATGCTGACATGGATGGATGTACAGACGATGGTGACCTATGGCGGCATTGGCCTTGTTCTGTCCCTCCTGCTGGTAACCTGGTGCAATATGCTCTCCCTGCAGGACAAGACAGCCAGCAATCTGGGGCTGCGTGTCACCAGAGCAAGACTTCTCATATCCGCTGTTGCCGTATTGCTGGCGGGTACGGCTACTGCGATTGCTGGCGTCATTTCCTTTGTCGGTCTGTTGATTCCGCATATTGCCCGGCTGCTGGTCGGCTCGGACCACAAGCTGCTGATTCCTTTCTCAGCTCTCTCCGGGGCGCTGCTGATTCTGACAGCAGATACACTTGGCCGGACGTTGGTAGCACCATTGGAGATTCCGGCATCCACGCTGATGGCAGTTATTGGCGGACCATTTTTCATATTCCTGTTGAGAAAGAGTGACCGCATCTATGGAAATTAAAAATGTTACCTTCTCCTATGACCGTAAAATCAATCGCCTGCAAGGCATCGAGGCCGAGGTAGAGACGGGGCGAATTACGACGATTATCGGTCCTAATGGATGTGGCAAGTCCACCCTGCTCGGCGTGATGTCGCGGCATCATGCTCCAAGTAGCGGGGAGGTCGTGCTGGATGGCAAGACGATCAGCACTTATACGCCAAAGGAATTTGCCCGCAAGTTGGCAGTAGTTCATCAACACAATCAGGCGCCCTCTGATCTGACGGTTGAGAAGCTCGTCCAATATGGGCGCATGCCGCATCGTAAATGGCTATCCGCGGATCGGGAGGAAGATGAGCGGGCGGTAGAACGGGCCTTAACGGGTACGAATCTGCTGGAGAAGCGCCAGCAGCGCATTGACGGTCTCTCTGGGGGAGAGCGACAACGAGTATGGATTGCCATGGCATTGGCGCAGGATACCCCGATTCTCTTTCTGGATGAGCCTACTACCTACCTGGATATCTACTATCAGTTGGAGATTCTTGAGCTCGTAAAGCGGCTTAATGAGGAGTTCGCGATTACCATCGTTATGGTGCTGCATGATATCAATCAAGCTATTCGTTATAGTGATCGCATTATCGTCATGAAGGATGGTCGCATCCATAGGACTGGCATACCACAGGAGATCATTACAGAGCAGCTCATGCAGGAGGTATATGGGGTGGAGGTCAGCATTCGGCATGAGGATGACATTGGTATGCATATCATCCCGACAGGTATTGCGCAAGGAATGATCAAGCATGGATAACGCGCCGAAGCATGGAATAAGTACAAGCCGGAAAAGGCTGCTGAATCGCTGCATGCTGGTTGTGTGGATAGGCGTCTTTTTGTTCTCGGGTGGCCGACTGCTTCAGATTGCGATGGACGATTATATGAACCGTGAGCTGATGAAGGAGGCTGCGGCGCTGTATCATGGGGAACAGGAACCCAGCATGATAACAGCGGCTTCTGAAGAGAGGGAAGGCAGCGGATGGACGGCTGCTGGCTCTGCTGAAGCAGGCAAGGTACGCCCACAATTCGACCCACTACTAGCGGTGAATGAGGATGTTGTCGGCTGGGTGACTATAGATGGGACACCTGTTGACTACCCGATCGTGCAGGCGCAGGACAATGCCTATTATCTGAACCGCAATTACAAGCAGGAGACGACACGGGCGGGAAGTATCTTCATGGATTATCGCAATCGTGTAGGTGGACAGGATCGAAATACGATCATCTACGGACACCGAATGAAGGATGGTAGTATGTTCGGCAGTCTGAAGCATTATTTGGATGAGTCATATTTCAAGGAGCATGGGAAGCTCTATTATGATGATCTCTATGCCGGATACGATATTGAGATTTTCGCCGTCTATACCACCACATCTGATGTGAATTATATACGGACCGATTTTGCCACAGATGAGGAATATGGTGTTTTTCTCTCCCAAATGCAGGCCCGTTCGATCTATAACACAGGTGTAGAGGTTACCCCTAAGGACCGTATTATTACGCTTTCTACGTGCGATTATATACTGGACCCCGACTATGGTAGATTGGTGGTGCAGGGCAAGCTCGTACCGCGTACCTCCAAAGCCGGAGTCTAGTACCTTGACCGAATATGATTTCCATTGTGTATGATTGGGAGAACTCGTGGTTAGCGAAAAGCGGGGGCTTAACAGAGTTCGGCAGGATTCCCCGCTTGCAGCGATGCTACACTCACCTTGGATATAATCCAGGTACTGGTAGGAATAGGAGCGAGTAGGTTCCTTATATTTCATAATTCATGTATAATATAGGGTATAGTAAGATTTTTAGAAGAGAGCATAATCTATTTCCTATGATGCATGTTTCCTATGATGTGTACTTCTTAGACTGGCCGCGATGGCGCGTTGAAAGGGGAAACGACCCTATGAATACCTTCTTCGGTGAGATCACACCTGCCAAGGCAAAATTTCGATTAATTATGAATATGGTGCTGTTTTTCCTAGTTATAGGAACCATTTTTTACGCTAGAGTTACCTATCCTACTGACTCCCCAAGTATGCAGTTTCAGCATTGGGCTGCAGGAATTGTGGGTTTATCATGTGTAGCAAGGTCAGCCTACTATGCAGTGAAGCTGTACAAATATCGACAATCCGCATGAGGCTGAAATAATCTATTGAAGGCTGTAGACTCCGTGAAGGGGTCTTTTTTGTTGCAGACGTTGCAATTTGCTGAATTCAAGCCCTCGATGTGTTATAATACATAGCTAGTATGAATCCTATTTGTTCGAAAAAACCTTGTGATAGCGTATATTACAAGGTTTTTTCGTGTGGTTATTTATAAAAAAATCACTTAAAAATCACATTCTCTGCAAAAATCAGATCTTAACTAAGTTTCCAAAGCGCTCTTTTATTTTTTCGGATGCATTTATTTTCATCTTATGCGTCACGTGAGTGTAAATTTTTAGCGTCGTCTTAGCATCATCATGACCGACACGGTCCATGATTGTTTTTAGGTCCACTTCTGCTTCAGCGAGCATGCTGATGTGTGTGTGTCTGAAAATGTGAGGCGTCGCTTCCTTTTTAATCGATGTTTTTGCTAATAGTCTAACCATCCGATCAAGAATTCTTTTGGGGAAATTCGGGTAACCATTTTTACGACCAAAAACAAAATTCTTATCTTCATAATCATCGAATACTTTTTTGAATTCCGCCCTGCGATCCGGCAGCGTCAGAATGTGCTTTTCCAAACCACTCATGACGGTATCAATTATGCCAATTCTTCTTATTGACCCCTTTGTTTTAGGCGGGGTCAATTTATACTTCCGCATATTGTTCTTTGGATAGTATACCGTTTTTGTAATGCGGATTTCGTTTGAATCAAAAAAGAAATCGGTGTCTTTCAAAGCGCATAATTCCCCAGACCGCATGCCAGAAAAGGCCAATAGGTGGAAAATTTCATTATCCATATACAACCCGTATTTTTGAGCAGCCCACAAAAATTCTTCCAGCTCATTTCTCTCAAGTATTTTCTCCTGAATCGGATCGTTTTCGATTTCCTCTATCGTGAGTATCTTTGCTGGCACGAAGGTGTCAATGAAGGGATTGTCCAGTCTCCATTTGTGCTTAATCGCATACTTTATGACCATCTTTGCAGTAGAATTGATACCTTTAATAGTTGTTGTAGCATAGTCCTTATCATCTAGATCGTTGAGCATATTTTGATGATGCTTATAAGTTAACTTGATGACTGGGACTTTCCCGTAATAGCTATTAATAACTTTAAGCTCTGCTTTTCGTATATCAACAGTTCGTTCTTTTACCTTTGTTTTAGCATAGTCTTTCAACCATTCTTCCCCAGCTTCCTCGAAAACAACCTTGTTGAGCGTTCGGCTATCTGCATCGTGCTTAATATAATCGTCTAACGCTTTCTCGGCCCTGGCTAAAGCTTCTTTTTGACTGTCGCCCCTTCGGGGTATTTGCTTTCGTTTGCCTGTCACTGGGTCCGGTGGCCCTTCCAGTGTACATATCCACTTATACCCTTGTTTATTGTTTGCCTTGATTTTGGTGTAAGATGCCATGATGAACAACTCCTCGCTGCTACAGATGTTGGCAAGAACATGAGGGAAGGACTATAGGACTTATACATTATTGATAGTGTAAACTTATTAGGAAAATGGAGATGAAAATGAAGATTAAATATTTCCTGTACACTCTATCCTTCTTGTAGAATGCAATAATGCCATTAATTCCAAAGAAAACAAAGCCTGTAGTCCCCAAAAAAGCTACAATTAACCTTATAGCTGGTGGAAGGTAGTCTTCAATACGAATGGTAATCAAGAAACAAATAAACATAAGGAGTGAATAAAATTTTGTTTCGCCATTCTTTCGGATTAATGCCACCAGAAGTTTAATTCCAAAAAAAATCAAGCCCAACCTAGCCATTATCCGAACAAAATTAATAATTTCCTCATACATGTGATGGTCTCCTAGATCACTGGTAATAAACAGATTTTGTAACCGAGTTACTTTCCATGTCAAACCGATTGACCAGCTTCAGGTTGAATGTGTTCTCTCCTTTGCGAGTGCTAACCTTAACCACGCCGCTATAAGCTTCCCCGTTATTTCTCCGGCCGCCTAACGAATACAACCGCTGCTCTCCGTTTACATAAAGCGTAGGCTTAGAATCGTATTTGTCAGACCATTGGAACCAAATGTTATACTCAGTGCCAGATTTAATCTGCACGGTGCTTGGTTCATCCAATATTAGCTTTGGAGCTGCAACCGACATTTTGATGCTTTTGGTAGCGGTGGTCGTTTTTCCGAGATAACTTGCTTTGACTTCGACAGGATATTCTCCATCTTTCTTCACAAAAATGTTTGTGCTGAATTCCCCTGAATATCCAACGGAGACTTCATTCCCGTTTACCGTTACTGTGGCACCAGGCACTGTCTCTCCTTTGACGAGTATGGAAGGATTTCCTCCCGCTGAAGTGTCTTCATTAACGACATCCATCCAAAGACGAGGGCCCCCGTTATTTATGTTGCCTGAAACACTTGTGTCGCTGGGCACGTTTGGATTACTGGTTTGTTGCCCTGAAATGGGAGTGCTGATGCCACCAACATTTTTAATAGCACGGTAGAGCAGGGCAGCTGCTTCAGCACGTGAGATCGGACCGAGTGGCTTGAATGTGCCATCAGAATAACCAGTAATCAAATTGTGATCTGCAGCGACATTGACGTATTTTTTTAGCTGTGGAGATATGTTTGCCTCATCTGTAAAGTGCGAGCTGTAACTGGATGTGTCTAGGTCCATGATCTTCACCAAGGCAGCAGCGACATCTTCCCGCGTAGCGTCAGAGACGGGATCAAAAAATGCTTTGCCTTGAGGTGGATAGTATCCCGTTAAATAATCCTTCGCTGCAGATATGTATGAGTATGACCATCTGCTACTCGACACGTCACTGAAATACACATCTTGAGTGACGGGCAGTTCCAACGAAAAGGTCGTTGCTATCATTTTTGCGAATTCCTCGCGGCTGATGGACTCATTAGGGCGGAACGTTCCATCCTTGTAGCCATTAATGACATCTCTCTTGCTCATGCTTCTTACGGCTGGATAAGCCCAATTATCGGATTTTAAGTCGCTAAACTGTATAATCATCGGGCCAGTATTAATAATTCCGTTATTTACGATATTTGTATCTGCAAAAATACTTGATGGAGTAATGGCTAATGAGATTACAATCAGGGATGATAATAGTTTTTTCTTCATAATGAGCTCCAGTAGAGGGTCCCCATCGGCTGGGGAATTTGCTTATTTAGTGTTGAACAAGCGACAACGCTTATTGTAAATATTTGATCAATGCTTATTTGCTAATGCCTTTATACAATGAGTTCAAAAAAACTTACATCAAGGGGCTGACACTATGAAACTCATATGTATTAAGTTACACGACCGTGACGGTACGGACTCGGATTTTGTCGAAATTTCGTTGGATGAGGTGAATTATATTGATTTATGGCAACCGACAAAAAGTAAGGAATACTGCCCTGCTTACCATACTTCCACTGGGTCGTACATGAGTCTCAGGACGCTAAAGGATATATCCCGTGCCTACGGGAAGTATGGGTTCAAGTCCTTTGATCGTTCAACTGTCATTAACAAAAACCGAATTGCACATACGGAAAGAATAGTGGATGGAAGCAATGTATATTTTGAAGATGGAAGTTTTGTTCGCGTTCGTGCAAAACTTTGAACTTGTCAATCCCCCTTAAACAGGGTTTAAGGGTATATTTTCATACCATAATTCGACAGACTTCACCTCCTGCGCGTGATAAAGTTACATTATTCCACAATTTATTAATTGGTTGATATATTTGGAATTGCTGTATGTTAGAAGGATAGCATGATTTGTCGAAATGCTCACTTCCATAAAAACGGAAGTTTGCTCCAGATCGGGAGGGAATACCTCCGCGTCTCAAGGACTATTCACTCAATAATGCGCCAAGTGTAGAGCAATTCATTGTTCTCCAGTTTCAGAGCCTTGCTGATCGTCACTGCGGTCCCATATCCCATCACAGTGCGATTATTGGCGTAGTCACTTAGCCTGCTTTCGGGAATACCGGTAATAACATGCACCATGCGCTGCGTTATGCCGGTTTCCTTGTAAAGCTCCTTGAGACGGCAACGATCCGGTTCGATCCGCATCGTGCTGCTCCTTATACTTTTGGTTGTGGTACATACAAGAAATAACGAATGGAAGTGACATCATGAAAGAAACTACTATTCTTAACATGGCAGTATCTGAATTAGATGGCCTGCCGCTTAATGAAGAAGAAAGGAAACTTACTATTTCCGAGCTAGGATCAATCTTCCTCGGAGAAGATGATTTTCGCGGCTCGTTTGAGTTTTTTTTGAACTTCAGGGTCATTGAGGTCTAACTTTAACTCATTTTCTAAATATCTAAAAAATTCAAGTTTTTTTTGTAACTCGTGAGTATGCTGTTTGACTTCGCTTATATTTAGGAGGTCTTTTTCTAAATCTTGTTGGGAGACATATAGTTCAATGTCTCGATTCAGTTCAGAATAAGGACTTGATTTGAAAATTGGTTTACCGTGCTTATCTATATAGTTGGAAAAATCTATTATCCCTCCACCGTATGATATAGAATCCGCTAACGGCATAAAGTGCTGTTTTAGTCTTATGATAAGCTCAACTGCGTATTCTGGATAATCTCTAAGCGTGCTTGTCTGGAGGAAGAAATTATATTTCTGGATAAACAAATTTTTGGATGCTTCGATGTTATCCAGATATTCCTCGCTTATCTGACCGGTAGAACGATACTCTTCAAGGAAAAGAACCAAATACCCAAAGAATGAGAATAATTGACCAGTCCTCGAAGCTTCCGCTAAAAGCGGTTTGATTTCTTCGGGGGCTTTTTCAATATATCCTGCCAGAAGAAGAGCTTCAGAGTCCCCTCCCGTTACTTCAGCCAATGCCCTTGTAATATCTTCACCAGCTGGTGGATGAATACCGTTTTGAAGCTTACTAATGTAAGCCTTATTGGTAGAAAACCCCTTTTCCCTCATAGCTTCTTCTATTTCCCTCAAACTTAAACCAGAGTTCTCAATATACGACTTTAATAAGTCTTTGTATTCCAACTAATTCACCTCTTAATTTTATTGTATCTTCCGTTGTCTTTTTAAGTCAACGAATTAGAAAAATAATTTCGTTGTTACTTATTGACAACGAATAGGGAATGGTGTAAGTTTGTGATAACGTTATTAACAAATAACAACGTTGTTAACAATAAGCAACGAAAGGTGGTGTCAAAGTTGAAATACTCGACACTATTGAAGCACTCAATTGAAAAAAAGAGTTTGTCCCTTGGAGAAGTAGCCGAGCGCCTTAAATTAATAGGACAAAGAACCAATAAGGCTTACATTAGTAAGCTTCAAAACGGGAAAATCCCACCTGCTGGAGATAAACTAAACGACGCTTTAGCTGAAGTTTTGGAGATAGATCCAGTCGAGCTCAAAGCTGCTGCTTATCTTGAAAAGATTCCGCCTGATGTCCTGAAAAGAATGAACAAACCTATAAGGAAAGAGGTTATCTGATCTTAATCACATCTAACCTTCAACATTGAGAAAGGAGTCATCTGATGTTAAAAGTCGAGCTTGATACAGATCTGCTCAAATCACTCATTGATTCGGCTGTTGCAAAGGCGATGGAACAATACACTCCGAATCAATTGCCGCCGTTGATGACCAAAACTCAGCTAATGGAATTGCTCGACATCGGGACCACTAAAGCCGCTGAGTTACTGAACAGAGAAGACTTTCCCGTGATTCGAGAGTTCGGACATCCTCGCGTGCCGACCCGCTTGTTTCTGGAGTGGGTGGAAAGTCACACGGAATGGATTAGCGCGAACGCAGGTGACGGCTGGAATCGAGGGAGGGGAGCTTAATGGCCCGTTTTTACTGGACAAGGCAATACTCCCGTTCCGGGTTCATTCACGCCGTTGCAACTCGCATTCATATCAAAGGTTTGACACTTGAGAAAGCAATGGACCTCACCTTCAGCAAGGAGGTGTATGCACGCAACGTGCACCTGATTTCTAAGCGAGAAATCAACCGCTTGGAAAAAGAAATCAACGGCGTGCTTGTTGAGATAAAGCAATCCCGCCAAGCTGCGACATCGGCTGCTGGCGGGCAATGAGGGGATCATCACGAGCTGGGGTAGCTCTGATATGTATGATACTCCGCTGTTATATGCACCACCATTCCAATTCGGAATAATTCGTAATTTAGGGGAGGGGGTGAACCTTTGAAATTCGGGGCAATCATGCAGGCTTGCCGCGAGCGCGCTGGTTTGACACAAGAACAGATGGCGGACAAGCTGCACCGCACGCAAGCCTGCATAAGCAAATATGAAAATGACCATAAAGTACCGGATATGCCGACCATGCTTCGGTGGGTAGATGCCACAGGAGCGAAAGACGTGATGGTCGCTTTCTTGTATGGAATGGACGGGCTATCGATCTTGCAAAACATGATGATGACAGTAATAGGAGGATGATTTGATTGAACATTGTACAGCAACGGATTAATGAGCTTGAGCAAATGCGGAATCGCTTGGAAATAACCCAACCAGAGGATGGCACTTGGGGATGGTGGCTAGATCGCGAAATTGCGGAAATAAAAAATGCCCGCCTGGCAGGGCGGACACTTAGCTTGAGAACCCGACTAAGGTCTCTTGTGCTGTCTATTGTAGCAGTGCAACAGCCTGAAAGCAAGGGTGAACGCGCATGACAGCACAAAAGGCTAGTGCAATCATCCAACAATATACCACTGCAGCGCAGGCCCTTCGCGAGAATACAGCATCGATGTCGGCCGCGATCGGTGACGGTCTTCCTGATCCTTATCAACTCGAACAGATTTGGGCTGAGCGCGATGTAATCTATCTGAATTGGCATAATGCCGCCGCGGTGATGCGTGAGCTGCCGCAAGAATACTTGGCACAAGCCGTGGCAGCCATTGAACTAATGAACGGAGGCATAGCATGAACAACCGCGATGTACTGAAGTTATTGAAAGAATCAGCACCTATGAGGAACACCTTCCCTTCGGATGAAGTGGAAAGGTTGATAGAGGTATATGAAGACTCGATAGACCTGCTTCAAGAGAAGATTGATCGCTTAGAACAGATGGAGGAATTGGGCGACACGCTTCAGGATCGCCTTGAAAAATACGAGTCACGCATGGAGTCGTTGGAGGCAGCAAAGGAAGCTCTTGAATCATTGAAAGATACATTCACGGAGTTGGAAGAAGCGATTGACGATTTGGAAAGCACATTGTAACACCCGCCTGACGAGTCCGCAGCGGAGCGGACGAAACCTAGCCCCATCGGGGCGACGGTAGCGGGAAACCGCAATACATAGGGAAGGAGGACATACCGTGCAAATCATCAGCAAGCTTACCGTTGTCAGCAATCCGACTAGGGTTTTTGAGGTCGGGACGGAGATCGGTGGCCGTGAGGTCATTGAGATCAAACAGGTGGGAGCCGAATACGAAGACCGCACGCATTCAGAGTTTCTTATATCTGATGAAAATGGGGAACTGATCGCAAGTGTCGAAAACGCGCCTGTGATAGTGGATTGGAAGACGATTGCGATAGACGGACCTGTACCAGAAGGGAGGAACTGATCTTGGGTGAAGCTGCGGATATGACCCTGAACGGTCTGTTGTGCCAGGTATGCGGTTCGTACATGGATGACATGGAGGAGCCAGGCTATCCTCGCACTTGTGAGGACTGCGAAAACGAAGAATGACCCGCGGCAACGGGTCACCTGTTCTTTCAAAACTTAATATTGTCGCCCTCATCTTAGCACGATGGGGGCTTCCAAACAAGGAGGACGTTATGAAAACGACTGCTATTACTCTTGATTTGTCCGAGCAATCCATCGATGCGACCGTGCGACCAGCAATGCAGTATACTCCAGCGATCCTGTCAGTGACGGGAACGTTTGGCACTGTGGAGCTGTGGGCAGGCGACGAACAACTTGCGGCTGTGGCTACTGCTATAGCTGACCATCTCGCGAAGGGTGGTACTGCTGTATGAAGGAAATCGTGCTTGTGTCCCTGACCCTTCGTAATTTCAAAGGTATACGGAACTTTGCGCTGGAAACTGGCAGCAGTAGCGTGTCCGTCTATGGCGACAATGCCACGGGCAAGACGACGCTATTCGACGGATTTGTTTGGGGCTTGTTCCATAAGGATAGCCAAAATCATTCACTCTTTGAAATCAAGGGATTGAACGAACAAGGGCAGGTCGCAGAACGCGGGATCGAACATGAAGTAGAGGTGGTACTGATGGTTGACCGCCGCCGCCGCTCCTTTAAGAAAGTCCACTACGAAAAATTCACCAAGAAGCGCGGATCTGCAATCGCTGAATCCAACGGGAATACCACTGATTATTATGTGGACGGCGTTCCTGTGAAATTAAATCAATACAACGCCGAAGTCAACGGGCTGATTAGTGAGGACGTCTTCAAGCTCCTGACAAGCCCTGCCTACTTTAATGAGCAGCTTAAACCCGAAGCACGCCGTAAGGTGTTACTTGATGTTTGTGGTGACATGACGGATGCCGAAATTATTGCCAGCAACGGGCAATTAGCGCCGCTGGCCAGCATCTTAGGTGATAGAAGCCTTGAAGATCACCGGAAGGTGATCGCAGCTCGACGGGCTGAAATCAACAAGGAGTTGGAGAAAATCCCGGTCCGCATCGATGAAGCCCGGCGCACCATTCCAGATGTTACTGAACTGGACGCGGAGCTCCTGCAGGAAGACATAGACACTCTGCGTGGTAGGGAAGCGGCTAAGGTCGCTGAGCAGCAACGCATACAGTCCGGCGGCGAGCTATCGGCCAAGGAGATCCGCTTGCGTGAGATCAACGCGGAGCTGACAGAGATCAAGCAACGTGTTCAGGCCGATGGAGTGCAAGCAGCCAATGAGCAACGCACACGGGTCATGCAGCTTCGCGGAGAAGCATCTGACATACAGGCTCAAATATCAGCGAATCAACGAGAGGTCGAGCAATACAAGCGGCAGATCGCACGAGCTGAGGCTATGGCTACACGGTTACGGGAAGAGTGGACTGCCGCAAACGCACTAGAGTTTCCGGTGCATGAGCATCAGCATGACAGCAATTGCCCAACATGCGGCCAAGCTCTCCCTGACGATCAGGTGCAGGCTGCTCAAGACAAGGCGTTGGAGGATTTCAACCTTAACAAGTCTCAACGATTGGAGCGGATCAGCAAGGATGGTACTGCAGCAGCGGCAGATGTTAGAACCTTGAAAAATTCGATGTTCGCTGTTGAAGAACAAATCATCGAATTTGAACAGACGCTGGCCGCGAAGCAGGCCACTCTCGCAATCGCTGAAGCTAAGCTATCTGACCTGCAGGCTGCGATCACTGATCCGGCGGACGATGTTGAATACCAAGCGAAGTTGGCCGAAGCCACGGCGGTACGTGCAGAGATTGAGCAGCTTCGAACTTCTTCTGCAGATGCGATCGCAAAAGTTCAATCCGAGCTTCGAGTGATCCGTCAGCAGGTGGACGAACATGAGGCAGATAAGGCCAAAATCGTCCAGGCTGCAGCGACAGAGGGACGGATCACCGAACTGGCCGCTCAGGAGCGCAAACTGGCTGCAGAGTACGAGCGCCTGGAGCATGAGCTTTTCCTGACGGAAGAATTCACCCGTACCAAGGTATCCATGCTGGAGAGCAAGATCAATAGCAAATTCCGCTTTGCGCGGTTTCGCTTGTTCGAGGAACAGGTCAATGGCGGGCTCAAGGATGTGTGCAAGACGCTGTATAAGGGCGTTCCTTACGAGGGCGGTCTGAACAATGCGGCGCGGATCAATGTAGGGCTGGACATCATAAACGCGCTTGGCCAGCATTACGGCTTCTCAGCTCCAATTTTTGTTGATAACGCTGAGGCGGTAACGCAACTGATCGATACCGACGCCCAGGTAATCCGCTTAGTGGTGTCCGAAGGAGACAAGCAACTTCGTTTGGAAAGAAGAAGTGATGATAGCTTGATTCCAGTAAATATTGAGGTGATTGCATGAGTGAAGTTGTGACGGTCAAGGTCATAACTGGGACAGGTTGGGAAGGTCTTCGACGCGAAACGCTGGAGATCAATGGAAAAGAGGTTATGGATGCCGGACCGCTTTCTGAATGTCCAGAGGATGCCATATTAGAACGCGACTTGTTAGGGCCTGCCGACTTCGCCAGTTTGCTGAAACGCTTTTTATTAGAACATCAAGGAAAAAAGGTTCGCTTCATGTACGAAGACGCATCAGAGGAGGATGAAGAAGAATGAGCGACTACTCAACAACACTAACCAAAGTGAATGACAACTACTTCCCTATGATCGAGCGGCAGCTCGTCGGAAATGGCATCAAGATGGATGAATATGCGAAATCCTGTGTCTTGAATGCTATTTCTGCCATTAATACTGCTTTAGACGCGAAGGGTATCAACTGGAACGACGAGCAGCTTGATAAGAGTAACATTACCCAAATTCTGCTTCAAACCGCTTCGTTGAAACTCAACGCCGCAGCTAGCCCAAGGGAAGTTTACTTCCAAGTCCGCAATACGAAAGTAAAGGTTGGAGGGCAAGACGTTTGGAAAAAGTCAATTGAAATGGGGATCGAGGGGGATGGCAATGATGCCATTCTCGCCCGCTTTGGACGGGACGTGAAGAAGGTAGGTCAGTTCTGGCTCGTTCGATCGGAAGATACATTCACATATCCCGTGTATACCGGATTCGATGTACAGCCGCCAACATGGCAACCAACTGGGAAAGGCGATGTTGTAAAAATCGTTTACCCGATCATGAAGAAAGACGGAACAATCGAGTTTCACATTGCAGAACGAGACGATGTTGCTCGTAACCTCATTGCTCACATGAACAACAACATGATGAATGAGACGTTTGGTGTGTGTGCTGATCGCTTTAAAGCGAATGCCGAACAGAAGAAGCAGATTGCCGCTAAGAAGTCTGAAATCCTTCAAAAAGCAAAGTCTTTGGGACTTGGCGCACTGGACGATCCTGAATTACAACAGTACATCAGTCCTGCCTGGAGCGAACCGCAAAGTCGCGAATCCATGCTTATCCGAAAGATGCGGAACAATGTGGTCAAAAAGATTCCGAAGGACTTTGGCAACGCCCTGGTCGAGCTTTCATACACCGAAGCGACTGATGAATCTTACTCTGAGGTGCAACGGGAGATCGCGGAACATGCAAATACAGAACCTATCGATGTCACGCCGCCTGCAGGTGCTCAGCCTCAGAGCGTTGACGATACGCTGCCATCAGATCAGGAAGATGGCTCAAACCAAGCCGAATTGGAGTTTGGCGATGAGGATGGGGATAACGTATCAGACGGCGACGTGCCGTTCTGATGATCGAGATTACATCCTTGGGCAGTAGCAGCGCGGGTAATGCCTATCGTATTACTGATGGTCATACGCCTCTGCTGCTGGATGCAGGGCTGCGCTATAAGGACATTCAGCGCGGGATAGCTTTTCAGGTATCCTCGCTGGCCGGATGCCTGGTCTCCCATGAGCACGGGGACCATACAGCAGCCGTCAAGGATCTGATGAAGGCAGGAGTGGACATCTACACCAGCTCAGGCACCGCCGATGCCTTGCGGATCAAAGGCCATCGAGTGAGACTCCTGCAAGCCTTGCAGCCCATCGTCATCGGTACATGGTCGGTAATGCCCTTTGACACTCAACACGACGCAGCGGAGCCCTTGGGCTTCCTCCTTGCTAATACGGCGGGGGACAAGCTTCTGTTTGCGACAGACACTTATTATCTCAGGCATCGGTTTACTGGCCTGACTCACATCATGATTGAGTGCAATTATTCCATTCAGATACTTAATCAAAATATTGCGGCGGGCCGAGTGCCTGCTGTCATGAAACATCGATTACTCCGATCGCACTTTTCGTTGGAGAACGTCAAGGACTTCATCCGAGCGAATGACATGCGGCGAGTGCAGGAGATTCACCTGCTTCACCTGTCGGACAACAACAGTGACGAAGCACTATTCAAACGCGAAATAGCAGCCCTGACAGGCAAGCAAGTCTATGTAGCGGGTAGGTGATGGCAATGAGTGATCTAACTGGCAGGCCGCTCCTGAAGAGCATGATGGGTGAACGCATTTGGCGGCTGTACAAGACTGATCTAGCCGCATTTAAACAGGAAACAATCGAGTATTTCGAAAAGGGCTACCCTGGCTGGACGGTGGTCCGGGTCAAATACCCAATTGTCACTTTACGAGATGATCGGGGGCCGAAAGCATGAGCAAGCCGATTCAAATGGACCTATTCGCTTCTTGCGAGCCGCATCCAGGGCCACCCAGAAGACGAATCTTGAACGGTATGTACTACGAACAATCTACAGGCTTATTCGTTTCCTATGTGCAGGGCAGGCGGCACTTTGAAGTAACGCCAGCTCGCTGCTTGGGGGACAAAGCTTGGAAGGAAAAAACGATGAGGGAGCGTGCTATATGACCACAACTTACAAAGGTACATTCCAGCAAATGCAGCAGATGTATGAAGATGCAACTAAGGAAGGACAGCCCGCAATTGACACTCACTTAAAGGCTTTGGCTTTCTCGCTTGGCGCTCAGGCAGTCTTAACCGCTGATCCGCGGGACATGCCTCAAATCGTCAATGAACTGATGATGGAGTTTGGCAAGGGCGTTCAAGCGACCATGCTTGAGGCACACAGCATGGATGGTAGCTTCGGAGTCCGCGTTCACGCTGTTCAAAAATCTAATTAAAAAGCATGGCTGCTACGGGAGGGGGATACATAGTGACCGAGACAGCCAGACCAACCCTTTCCGGGCTTTTGGAACAATTTGAAGCCATTGGCGGCCCGGAGGAGTTTGGTCCCGAGGGCATAGCAATAATGGTGGCATTATGGATGCGGAGTAGCAAGTTAGGTTGGCGTAAGACGTTCAAAATGACGAACACCGACTTGATGCTCCGAACGGGATTTAAGAACCGAGACACGCTGAATAGGCACCGTTCCAAACTGGTCGAAGGGGGATTGATTGGATACATCCAACCCCCAAGAGGTAGCTCGAAAGGCGATTACATTCTCACCTTCGACCTCATAGCTGCTGAAGAAGTAGCCGAAAATTTTGACCACTTCGAAGGCGATAACGAAAAAGTAGTCAATGAACCTGCCGAAAATTTTGACAACTATACAGGGGTTGTCGGAGAAGTAGCCCAAAAATCTGACAACTTTTTGGGGAATGGCGAAAAAGTGGTCAAAATTTCTGACACTGTATTAGATCTTTCTTCTACTGCTTCTACTTCTACTACTTCTGCTACTGCAGGGGGTGAAGAGTTTGCGGAGGAATATGGGAGTACTGCACTTGCTCCATACGAATCGTTTTTTACGGCTCACGAAAGAATCTATGGATTCTCTTGTAACCCACATCAAAGTGAAGTGTTGGGCAAATACATCGATGAAGACGGAATGGAGGAAGCGGTTGTCATTCGTGCACTTGAACGATCAGCCCTTATTTCAACAAGCCCAAGCATTAGGCTCACGACTCGTATTTTGAACGATTACCTTGGCAGCAAGGCGTTGACGCTGGATAAAGCAATTGCCTTTGATGCGGCGTTTGATGCCAAGAAAGCGAGCAACCCCAACACAGGTCCGCCGCCAAACAGAAATGCTACCAGGCAACAGCAGAAGTTAAATCGACTAGAACAATTGCTCAAGGAGGAGGAGAACCGTGGAAAGGGCTGATGTAATTCGATTGGTCATGATCATTGCGGAATCTTATCCGACCTTCGATGACAGCGATGAGAATATCGACCGCCACGCCAAATATTTGCGAGACTTCCCGCTTGATACGGCTATTCAAAACGTGGAGCAACACATCATGACAAATAAATTCCCTCCGACAATTGCGGAGATCCGCGGGCGGCTAGGGGAACAAATTGAACGGGAACGGATGAAGGCTGTCACATCGGACTATTTTGCCGAAAGGGAATCGGCAGCTCGTGAAGCTTGCCCACCGCCGACGGGCTGGAAGGAGGCGCTCATTGCTAACCTTAGAAGTATTGAACATTGATCTCCCATCCCATCCAGAAGCGGAAATGGCAGTGCTCGGGGCCTTGATTGCTGATCAAACAGGCGAAGTCGTTGAGGATTCACTCGACAGGCTTAACTCGAATTTATTCACTGATCGGATACGCCGCACCGTGTATCAAGCGATCGAGGAGTTAACATCTGCTGGAGAGCCAGTAGACATGGTAACGATCATGGGGCAATTGCAAGAACAAGGGAAGCTAGAAGAAATCGGTGGGGTGTCCTACCTTTCTGGCTTGACCAGTTCGGCAGTCGGAGCAACAGAGACAAGCCATTACATCGGGATGCTGCAAGAGGTTCATACACGCCGCCAGATTATCAAGGCCGGACTATCCCAAATGAATCAGGCGATGGGCGGAAACGACCTGCAGCAACTTCTAGCCAACATGCAGAGTGCAGCAACAAAGATGGCTGACAGGGTAGCGCCAGCAGAAGATTTTAAGCCAATAGGTTCCGTGCTCTTGGAAGTCGTAGAATCGTCCGAGATCAGATCGGAGAATTACCGAAATGGCGTAGTAACGGGCGTGCCGACAGGTTTTTGTGATCTGGACAGCATCACTGGAGGCTTTCAAAAGAACGATTTGATTATCGTAGCAGCGCGTCCTTCCGTTGGTAAGACAGCCTTTGCGCTAAACATCGCTCAGAATGTTGCGGTGCGGGCCAAAGAGACAGTAGCCATCTTCAGTCTGGAGATGTCGGCAGCGCAGCTTGTACAGCGGATGATCTGTGCGGAAGGTAATCTCGACGCAAGCAAAATGAGGATGGGAGACTTTGCCGAAGATGACTGGACCAAATTGGCCACTGCTGCAGGAGTTTTGGGAGCGTCCAATATCATGATCGATGATTCGCCTGGAATCACAGTTTATGACATTCGTGCAAAGTGCCGACGCCTCAAAAAGCAACGCGGCTTAGGGCTCATAGTAATTGATTATCTGCAGCTTATCTCAGGTACCGGAAAAAGCAAAGGAGCAGAAAACCGCCAGCAGGAGGTTTCAGAGATATCCCGGACATTGAAGCAGTTAGCTCGTGAACTGGAGGTACCCGTCATTGCCCTTTCCCAACTCAGTCGAGGCGTGGAGCAGCGTCAGGACAAGCGTCCAATGATGAGTGACCTACGGGAATCCGGCTCCTTGGAACAAGATGCTGACATCGTAGGGTTCCTGTACCGCGATGATTATTACAACCAGGACAGCGAGAAGAAGAACATCATAGAGATCATTATTGCCAAACAACGGAACGGTCCGGTCGGCACTGTGGAACTGGTATTCCTCAAGAACTATAACAAATTCGCCACCCTAGAAAGGGCTCAGCAAGAGTTTTGGCCAGAGGCCTCACAGCCACCAAAAGACATTGAAAAACGAATGTATGCATAAGGGGAGGAACGGACATGAAGCAGGGGAGAAAATTGACGAAGAAGCAGAAAATCGCATTGCTCAAGGCGCGACCAGGCGTAACGCTGGACAACTGGCAGTCGGAGCGTGAAACACCTGAAGGGGTCGTGCTGCTGAATAAGCACTCTGGGAAGCGGTGGCTGTTGAACAAGGATTATGGGAAGTTACAGCCTTACGAGGTGCGCGCCTAATGCGGCCGTCATGCTGGACACGCTGGTCGGTCTACGAATACATGAAGCACCGCTTCGTCCGGACCGGACAGGTACCGGATCAGGACGAGCTGCAAGCCGAGTTCGCGGGGATTGACCAAGCTGAGCTCCGTGAGGGGATCGCTGAGTTTGGGACAATTGCTGACGGATGGCCGGGAGTGGAGGTGCAACGGGATGCAACAGCAACGAAAGTTGATTGATCCTTATCACCAGACGGATATGAGCTACGCTGTCCGCGGTGACGATGGCAGCAAGCTCGGTGAGGTGTTTGTCATTAGGTCGAGCATGATGCCGCCGAAGCAACGACGTAAGCAGCGCGCAAAGGGGAGGCGTAAGGCATGATTATCCAGTTTACGGTTTTCGGGAATCCAGTAGCGCAAGGACGGCCAAAATTCAGCACACAAGGCGGTTTCACGAGAGCGTATGACCCTGCAAAATCTAGGGACTACAAGGATTATGTAAGGTTAGCGGCTAGTGAACACGCACCAGCCGCACTGTTACTTGGGGAAGTAGGATTGCTGATCAATGTCTATCGCCCAATCCCTAAAAGCTTCAGCAAGAAAAAAGCAGCGCTGGCTGAAGCGGGGAAAATACGCCCCACAACCAAGCCGGATACTGACAACTACGTCAAAGGCATCAAGGATGCACTTAAAAGTGTGATTTGGAAAGACGACAGCCAGGTCGTGGACGAGTTTGGTCGCAAGTGGTACAGCGCCCGCCCACGCATCGAAATCAAAATCAAGGACTTATCACAATTATAAATTTCGAGGGGATGAACCAACATGGGGAAAGATTTTATTCAATTCATGGCTACAACAGACAAAAAGATTGTTTTCGGTGACAAGGATGTTGAATTCAAACTCACGATTCCTAGCAAAGTCGCTAGACAACATTTAGAGTTCTTGACCAGCAGTTTGAACAAAGAGATTCAAGTCCTGTTCGGTGATCCGCAGGCATCATTCGACTTTGGTGAACGGGAAGAGGAACAAGACGCCATGTATAAGAAGTGGCAACGCCACACGGTTACGACAGATGCTTCCGGGGTTGTAGAGAAAATTGAACGCGACGAGAACCAAGCGGAGCTCAAGATGGAAGGTGACGAAGCTGACGAGCTTGGTACTGAGGATAATCTAAACCCGGATGGAGAACAGACGGAAGGCGAGGGCGATCAGCAACAAGAGCAAACCGAACCGCCTGCAGGTGATGACAGTGAACATAGTAGTGATCCAAACGATCCATATGGCGATAACGACGGCGACGATCTGCCCGACTGGATGAAAGATGGCGGCGGCAGCCCCGACAATGCCGAGCTGGAATTCGTAGGCGATGACGAGACATCTGGCTCAGCTCAAGGTGACGGCGAAGAGCCACCTACTGGATCGGATGAAGTCCCTAACGACGATGAAGGGAGCGACAATGCCGATGGAGACGATGACCCTTCAGGAGCTGGCGAAATCGATAAAGAGGTCCTTGAGAAATACATTCTGGAGCACCGCCCAACTGTCCCTGAAATTACACTGGACATCCCTGCTGCTATTGAACGCAAACGCGGCGGTACTGAGACATGGCGCGAGATTGCAAGCAGCATGGGCATCAGTCAAGGCAAGCTGACAACGGCCGTGTCCAAGTACAAATCGGAAGTCAAGAAGCAACTGGCAGGTAGCGGGGTAGCATAAGCCCCTTTCATATAGCAACATCCCCGGCCAGCTTGGCCGGGGTGATCAACTACAGGCATTTGGCAGAACGTATGATCTTAAATTGACGAGAGAGGACGATGATCATGGGCAAGAGTTTGAAGGATAAGATCGCAATGGAGTTGGAGGAGCTGCTGCCACGCCTGCAACGAATTAGCACTACGATTGCGACAGCCGAGGAAGAATGGGGCGTCCACTACGATCGTCAAGAGCCTGAAGAGCAGTATCTCCGCAATATGTTCTATCGGGCTGGTGATCTGATGAATGACGCGGCGAGGCTGCTTGAACAGACATTCGATGAGGTTCGAGATCAAGGCTTTCTCCAGAAGCAGTCGAATGGCCGTTACGCACTTAATGGGACAGAACTTTTCAGCAACTCGCCAATCGAGTTTCTGCATGTTAACGATGGGGTTCGTTCCTGGGTGGCCACACGAATTGAGCACTTTGATGGAGACTATCGCTTGGTCGGTTATCGTGACATTCCGCTGGAGGGGCTGCACATTCGGATCAAGCGGGTCCGCTAAGGAAGGGGAAACATATGAGTCCATCACATGACAATGTGCAATACAAGACATCTGCTTTTCTCTTTGCTGGAGTCGGCGGAGCCACGGCTGGTGCGATGCGTAGCCAAGTTGAATACGGCGGCAAACTGTATAAATTCAAGGTTCTGTGTGCGATTGATTCTGATCCAGTGGCGTGCCGCAATCACGACCTGATCACAGGTGAGGATACATCGGTCTGCATGGATTTGTTCGAGCGTTGGCAATATGAAGCATGGCATGGCCACGAACCGCCGAAAGAGTGGCGGGAAGCCACGGCTTGGGACATCTGGCAAGCATTCAAGGAGCAGGTTCCATTCTTCCTATTCCTTTCGCCGCCATGTAAGGGGCTGAGCGGATTGCTGCCGGCAGATAAGGCCAAGAGCGACAAATACCAGGCACTCAACTACCTGACGGTGCATGGACTGGAGCTGACGTTGCGAGCGTGTCTGGAATACGGCGGCAGCGTCCCAGCCATCATCCAGCTCGAAAACGTCCCACGTATCACCAGCCGCGGCAAGGATCTGCTGGCCAAGATTGAGAAGCTGCTGGAGAAGTATGGTTACGCGGTAAGCATCCGGGCGGATCACAATCTCGGGGAGATAGGTGGCCTTGGACAAAACCGTGTTCGGTTCCTGATCTTGGCCAGACACGAGGTGCAGATCCCGAACGTGATTTATTACCCGGATAAGAAGCCGCTTCGTACTATCGGAGACGTGCTGGCCGAGATACCAGAGCCAGGCGACACGGAAGCAGGTGGTCCATTACACCGTTTGCCTAAATTACAGTGGAAGACTTGGATGCGGTTGGCTTTGATACCTGCAGGTGGAGACTGGCGAGATCTGAACAAGGTCGAATGGGAAAGTCTCCGCGTTGTTCATGAGCCACGCCGCGGTGCTTACGAGGTAGCCGACTGGGACAAGCCAAGCAGAGCAGTCACCAGCACAGCAGGACCAGGACGTAGCAACGGCGTGACGGCGGTGTCCGACCCGCGTCTGCAGATCAACGGCGAGGGAAAGACAAATCTATTCCGCGTGCAAGCTTCTGAGGAGCCTGCATCTTGCGTGACAGGAGCTGCTGGGCCGAATCAGGGAGCTGGTTGCATCTCTGATCCGAATCTAAAGGAAAGGGACGGACGGCATCCGGGAGTGTACCGAATTGTTCGCGCTGATGAGCCAGCTCCGTGCATCACTGGTACTCGTTTTGGATCCGGGGCAATTGCAGTTGCAGATCCAATGTTCGGCAAGGAGACCCCAAAGTTCAATCATGCTTATAAGGTCACTGAGTGGGGAGAAACAGGTGGGACTGTTGCAAGCGGCAGCGGGCCTTCCAATGGCGGGCATATCGTAGCTGACCCCCGTGTTAACACTAAGCTCCATCCTGATAGCTACGGGGTCCAAGACTGGAATGCTACAGCCAAGACAGTTCGCTCTGCCAATCGCATCATGCAGGCGGCTGGGAGCGTGTCCGATCCACGGGTTCCAGATAGACCAGGACGATACACTGACCAGTACCGCATGCAGTCAATAGACGGACCTGCAGCAACGGTCACAGGCTCAGCGGATGTACAGAACGGTGCTCAGCTTATCGCTGATCCTCATGTTCACGGAAAGTACCACGACGGAGCATATAGAGTAAGTCCTTGGGAAAATACATCCCCTACGGTGACCACTGGCGGTGTATCCGCAGGTCAGGGCAAAGTCATTGCCGATCCACGAATTAATAGCGCGCCACGCGCCGACACGATGGGGGTCCAAGGTTGGGCTGACACATCCAAGACGGTTACGGGCAGCATGGATGTTCACGCTGGAGCTGCCGCTGTTGCAGATCCTCGTATCCCAGCAGATAACGAGCAAGGCGTATGGGTGATTAAAGCACTGGATGGAACATGGCACAGACCACTTACCACGTATGAGTTGGCCATGCTGCAGAGCTTCCCGACCCACCTTCCTGACGGACGACCGTTTCAACTCGAAGGGTGCAGCGACGCTAAGGCGAGGGAATACATCGGAAACGCAGTTCCACCAGATGCCGAAGAGGATATGGGCAATACATTCTTGCTTGCTGCAGCCGAGGCAGAGGCAGGCATTGCGTTTGCTCTCAGTTGGAATCCGGTATGGGTAGCCCCGGTGGATGAGGAACAGCCAGTATTAATTCATTAAGGAAGTGAGCCAGTGAGGAAGCACGTGCAACGGAAGACAGCAACGCGAAAGATCGCGAATAACTGTATCTACTGCGACAAGTGCATATGCAAAGGTGATGTCTACTACCACGAAAAAATATATGACCTTGACGAGGACGGGAAGCTCTGGACGTGGACCATGAACGTCTGCCCGAGATGCAGGTATGAGCATGAGGACAGAGCTCGGCGAAAGGTAGGGCTGCAAGAGCACTGCAATCATCCGAGTAAAATGATTGAAACGAAATACAGCTATATCCCTGGCGAAGCAGTAATGCAGCCAGATCATGATTTATGTACCGTGTGCGGCAAGATCAGTCCATAAGAGTTAGGGGGGAGACAGCAATGAAGGTACCACGCATACTGCATTACCCAGGCAGCAAGTGGAGCATGGCAAACTGGATCATCAGCCATATGCCGCAGCACATGACGTATCTGGAGTCGTTTTTCGGCTCCGGTGCGGTATTGTTCAGCAAGCCACGAAGCCAGATCGAGACGGTTAACGATTTGGACGGCGAAATAGTCAATCTGTTCCGCGTAATCCGGGAGCGTCCGGACGAGCTGGCAAATGCGATTCGATGGACGCCACACTCAAGGCAGGAATATTACGAGAGTTACCATCCCGCTGATGATGACCTTGAACGAGCTCGCCGCTTGGTAGTACGTCTCTGGCAGGGCAGAGGGGGCAAGACAGCGCACCGGACAGGCTGGCGTAGCATGATTGAGCCGAATGGTCCTTTACCCGGCAAAGAGTGGCTTTCATTCCCGGATAAGGTGTACGCGGTTGCCGAACGGTTGCAAGGCGTACAAATCGAATGCCAGGCTGCGGCTGAATTACTCCTGAGGTACCGAAGACCGGATGTGCTAGTCTACGCTGATCCACCTTATGTGCAGAGCACGCGGACTACCACTAGTTACCGCTACGAGATGACCGATCAAGACCATTGCGAGTTATTGAACATCCTAGACGACCATCCTGGACCAGTGCTGCTCAGTGGTTATGCTCACCCTTTGTACGATGATCGGCTGCAGCACTGGAACCGGGAGACTCGTCGTGCGAAAGCGGAGGGCGGGGCTTCTCGTGAGGAAGTCCTTTGGATCAATCCTGTCGCCGCCGGACAGGTCGGACAGATGGCGTTGTTCTAGTAAAAGGGATCTGGCTAATTAGCTCCAACGAGTTTAGTTTTAGTGAATTTAGCAGCCGCGCTCCCCAAATTGCTGACTAGGTGTGTATCAATTCCGGTTTTCCAATTTTTCGCTACACCACTCCAATTACTTTGAAAGTTATCAAAAATCACTTTTGCAGCAATTGCGTCTGGGTCGCTGATTGCAAGACCAGCATTGATTCTTTCAAGTACAGTCTTTCCTGAGTAGAGTTTATACATTTGAAAGCTCCTCCTTTCAATTATCTTACTCGCTATTATACCAAACTGATTACTCAATCTTTGTGAGGGTAGGCGAGCGCAGAGGGCGATGTGCAGACCTCATTTTCGACAAAAAGCCCTGTCAAGAACTTTTTTTTTGAAAGGGAGAGAATTTTGCGGTTGCATTACACAACATCTGAACGGCATTTGTCAAGTCTGTTACAAAAATATGAATTAGGGAGTGGAGATGTATGATCGACAATCTGGGGATTATTCGTCAGATCGGGGAGATGACGGACCAAGCGAAGAACTACGGCGAACTGCAGGAGGTTTTGAACACCATGGCCCATGCCATTGGCGGTATGGTGTGTCATTTTGAACAGCCAGACCGGACGCAAGTCTTAATCGGTATGACGGAGGCTATGGGAACGGGCTTGATGTTCACATCGAAGGCAATGGGCGAGAAATGCGACCTTGAAATGGTCGTAGGAAAGGGAGATGAAGCTAAATGATTAAGCAACCATTAACTGAATGGAAAACCGAAGCTATTGCGAGATTTGGCAGCGATCCTTCTAAATGGGCGTTCATTTGCCCTAAGTGTGGCAATGTGCAGACCGCGGCTGACTTTGGTGATATAGAAGACGGAGCGAATAAGGTCTATCAAGCATGTGTTGGTAGGCATGTCGAAAATAAAGGATGCGACTGGGCTGCATATGGTTTTCTCGGCACTCTGGGAAAAGGTCGTATCGTACTTGCAGACGATCGAGAGGTAGAAGTGTTTGATTTTGCTGAGGCAGGGGGTACACGTCATGAGTGAAAAATTAGCAAATTACATTAATAGCATTTATTCGGGTGCCAGTCATTCCGCTCAAAAGGATTTGAAAAATATAGAAATGAAGGATCAATTCCGGGAGAATGATGCTCAAAGTTGGATGGAGATAGCGAGAGTGTTGAAAAATCTGCCAACTCACGAACTTGCAATGATGATCGAAGCGCAAACGACGGAAGTGAGTTTTACTGATGAAGAACTAACCGAAATATGGAGGGCATTAGGCAAGAACGAACGAAACATCGAGCGCATGATTACATCAGAAAAAGTAAGCGAAAAAGATCGAGAAGTTGCAAAGCAATGGAAACAGCACAACGAAAGTGCCCAATGTAAAATTCGAAATCATTTTTAAGCAGAGGAGGGGTATGTATGAAGGCCGTAACAGTTTGGCAGCCTTGGGCGACGCTCCTAGCTGTCGGTGAAAAGACGAACGAGACCAAGCCCCGCCGCACGCATCACCGTGGGCCACTAGCTATTCACGCAGCAAAGCATATTGACCGGGCAGCGTGTGAAGTACCAGAGATCAAAGCGGCATTGGCGCGGCACGGTTACACCGTGGACAACCTGCCGACTGGCGCTGTGGTGGCCATATGCGATTTAAAAGAGTGCTGGAGTATCAGCAGGTTGTCTGGTTGGGGTGAATTCGTTACACCGCCCGTCCAACTTACTGCAGACAACAATCCCCGGACGATTACCTGGTCGGGAAAGGTGGAGAACAACAAGGAGTACCTTTTCGGCAATTATGATGACGGTCGCTTCGCCTGGGAGATGGCAGAAGTCCTTCAGCTCACGGAGCCGATCCCGGCGAAGGGGCAGCAAGGAATGTGGAATTGGGAGAAGGGTGATGAGGTATGAACGACCCAAGGCAGATGACAGACCAACAACTCAATATAGCTATCGAAGTGCTGCTGGGTGCAGAAGAGGACAGGCATAGACCGGGTTTGGTGCTCAAGGGTGGATATTCTTCATACCCTAAGCGCTATAGCAATGATCCTGCGTTCTCTCTGGAGCTACAGGCAGCAGCATTAGCGGCGGATGCAAGCTTATACTGCACTAACCTAGCGAAGCTACTTGAATGGGATAGCGATTCCGATCCGTTGGACTACGACAATGACCTATTCTCATATTCGGGAGTGGCCGTATTCTTACAAGCAACGAACAGACAACGTGCGGAGGCAGTGTATGTGACCTTATTACATCTCAAGGAGGCTGAAAAGTCATGAGTACAGTAGCAAAGTCAGATCAGCCACTCAGTCGCCGGCAGCAGGAGGTATATGACTTCATAAAAACCTACATCGAAGACAACGGGTATTCGCCAAGCATTCGGGATATCTCTTCCCATTTCATGATGGGGAGCGTATCGACCGCCTTCGGGATCGTAGAACGATTGATCTTAAAAGGTTACCTTACCAACACACGAAGCGGTCCACGTACACTCAGACTGACGGATAAAGGTGGACCCACTGGCACTGTCAGCAAGGCAGGGATCATCAGATGGTTGCAGCAGCAAATGACAAATGACTCGAGTCACAACAAGATTTTGAGTGAGCTGCAGGTGAGCATCGAGTCCGGGGTGATACGATGACGGATTATAGAGAAGTGAAAACAGCGGTGTGGGATAAGGAGAGACTTGAACGGCACCTGAAGGACATTGGGGCCGAGCACCCGCCAGCTCCACCGAACAAAGGGCATACATCGGTCACAGCTCCTAAGCAAGTCAATGGGAGCGGCAAATATGTTCGAAGGGGAGGTGAGTGGTAGTCTTGGAAAAGGATTATAGAAGGTTGCTGCTGGACTATGATTATCCCGCAGAACTAGTAGAAGGCTGGAGCATTGAGGAATGTAAAGCTGAGTGGGAAGAGTTCTGCAGCGAAGTCATTCCAGGCTAAAAAATATCCCCCGCGAGCTTGGCGGCCAGGCGGGGGATGGTTGTTGGTAACTCATTCCTCTTGACATTATAGCACAAAGGGGAATGAGGGATTGTGGCGATGATATGGGGACAAGGGGAGCTCTTTGCAGAAGCAAGCGAGCAAGAAATCAAACAGACAGAATTCTACCTTAAAAAATTCAGGGACATGACCCTCTTTATGAAAGACTTCGAGAATTACCGTGCCGAAATGGCACAAGTAGCTGTAGACGGTGAAGCAGCTCGCCGCATCGATCAGGACGATCCGCATGCCGACAAGACAGCTAATGCCGTTATACTCACTGAAAAGCAAATATGGGTGTATGGTCAGTATAAGAAGATCTCGGCAATGCTTATGCAAGCATATAGATTGATTCTGGATGAAGAGGTAAAGGAAGTAGTGGCCCTGCGTTTCATTCAGGGACTTACCCGTAAGGAGACAATCATGTTTCTTCGTCGCGGGGAAGCTGCCAGCACGGTAGATCGGAGAATTACTGAGGGAGTCAGGTGCATAGCGAATTCCCTCAAGCTCACCGGGTTCTTTGATGAAATTATGAAGAGATTCTGACGACAGAGTGAGTAAAACGCGGGGGATTTCGGGGAATTATGACGACCACTTGACGATTTTTACGTGTTATTATGGCAATGTGGAAATCAGGCGAGAATGAAACGCACAGCCGCACGAAGCGGCACATGACTGGGGCGTTCCTCTTCTCGCCTTTCTTCATTTGCTAAAACTGCTACCGAATGTATTCATTCGCTCAGGGAAAGTTTCTAATGCATGGAACAGACCCTTGAACCAGAAGACACTGAAAATAATAACTAATACAACTAGAATGACACTTACTTCTTTTTTTGATAGGTTAAAAATATGACCATCTCCCTTCAATTCCAGAATAACCCTTTTTGTGGAGAATATCAAAAGAGTGAGCAAATGCGAGATTTATAGGCTTGGAGTTAAGGGAATGGCTTATTATTGGTGGTGTATCTTTTGACTCGATTTTGGCAACATCAGTAAAATGGTCTTGTTCTTCCTCTCTTGTTACTAAGTACAATGCCCTTAGTAAAGAGCGCAGCGATTTTACTGCGGACGTTACGGACGCAATTCTTTTAAAGGCGTTATAGTAGCAGCAGATAGTGGCATCTTTTATGCCAGAAACGTAATTTATTTAGCCAAAATCGTACATATATCAGCCAAAGTCGTTCCTTCATGGATCGGCTTTTTTTGGCATTCAAAGGAGCGATAACATGGAACAACCACTGCTGGAGAAATACGAATGTATCAAGGAAGAGTGCAACGGTTCATTCCTCGCCAACATACAAAAATCAAAAGGTGCGGATCTGATCTGCCCATTCTGTGATTCGGCAGCTGAAGCTGTGGCAAATGAAAATCCAGAAGCTGAGCGCGGATTGGTCCAAGGGTGTTTATATCCATGGTGAAACGAATAATCAATTGGTTCGTCCGGATAACAGCTTCGCGATCTGAACCAGCCCGAAATAGGAGTGAACGCCGTGGCAAGAAGACGTAAACGGAAGCCGCCGCCTGAACCGAAGCAGCCAGAGAAGTGCAAAGGCTGTGTATGGGGACGATGGGAAGGAAGGCAATTCTGTTCTCGACCAAAATGTACAAAAGAGGTAAAATATCCCTGACACGTTATACAGTGGTGTTAGGGGAGGTGTGAGGATGTCGAATAATACTGCAGAAAAAGACTTTCTTATTCAATACCAGCGAGAATTACAATCGATAATGAATGAAATCAAGAGTAGAAGCAAGAAAAAAATTGAAGAGGTTGACAAAAAGCTAATCGAATTAAGATTCAAAATAACGATCACTAGATTAGCGTTATTTCAATCAAATCATGAGAAAAATAAAATTTCTGTTGAGCTTGAAAGTCAGTTGAATGAAGAGAAAGAGGAAGAAGATCGGCTTGCGAAAGATAAGCAAGCGCTTGAAGACGAACCCCCATCTAAGGAATATCTTGAGGCTTACTATCTTCATCAAGCAGTCGGGGTGCGGTTAAATCAAATTAATTAGGTTCCATTTAGCACCCATCGTGGTGCTTTTTCATTTGCTGTGATATGACGTAATACGAGCCATCCTGAGCGGTCTTCTCGCTTAGCGTCCGATTACAAGAATGAACATAGAGAACGGCTGAGAGCAGCAACTGAGTGAGCGTGGACACGCATCTGAGCCATGCCCACAGGTGAAACCAACTCAACTCAAATGGACACGTCAAAAAAAAGATGAGCCGTAGCTCATCTAATAGTGTTAACAGTCTTCGAAGCAGTGTCCACCACAATTGCAACAACAACACCTGTGATCAATCCGGCTATAAGCCATGGCATATTCATCTGTTAGTCTTATTTCAAAGTCCCGAAAAATGGTTTGAAGATAATAATAGACAGGCTCCTAACTTAATGATGGGTTCTCCTGCGAGAATTCTTGAATCAGCGTTCAGAGAACTTCATGGGAAACGTTCATTTTATGACCTCCTTGTAAAGGATCTTAATAGACAGGGTCTTTTAGGAATTGATAGCCTTCATGTAACGATGTCAGGCGATGGAGCGTTAGCAAAACGGACCACTGAATTGGGTGATTTGTTTGTGGCGTATATAACATCACCATTTTGAGTTCAAATGTGATTAACCGTCAATTGCGCGAATTTATTAAAATTAAAAAGGAGGACGCTGTAACGTCCCCCTGATCACCCAGGGTATCCCCCGGCTGAGATAGCGGCCCGCCGTGCACGGCATTATCGACAACATCCGCTATCTCGCATCCAATAATACATGGAAGCCGAGGGGAACAACAATGGGAACATCTGAGAATGACAACTTGTTACTGCAACATGAGCTCGCGGTTATCGAAGGGATACAAGAAAGTAAAGAGCAATACCGTAAGATCGTTAAGGCTGGTATCGCTCAGTGGGTTAAGGATCTACAGGCTGGGAACATACAAATGCAGACTGTCGCCGATCTGGAACGGCTCATCGAATTGGACATTAAGTTGCAACGGGATGAACTTTAGGTGGTCACGGTTCTATCTTTATCTCGATCTTCAATCCCCTTTCGTTTTCCTTCGGGGAGAGTAGAGAATAGCGACGAGATTCGTTTCTTGCGAGAGATACGTTCTTCAATGATAAAGTTTATTAGTTCAAATAACTGTAGGGCAACTTCCTGATTGTCGCGTAGATCAAGCTCACCAGGGTGCACAGACTCATTTCCAACTACGCGAACTATATCTAATGCCTGTTGAATTTCTTCGGGTAGACCTTTGCTGACGAGAGAACCAATGTCTTTGTTGATATCCTTGCCCGATTCCCCAAGTTCAATCATTAGCTTCTGTAATGCTAAACGAAGGAGTGCGGCAGCACCTCTTGGGGATCGGCTAACTATACTTCTTGCTTCACTGTAGTCACTAATTATAGTTTCTGGCATGTCAGTGTGAGGCATCGGGGCACTTATTGCCATTGGAACTATTAACACTTCGTTGTTCCAGAGGGAGAACTGAGTGCAGTGAGAACAACGTGAAACATTAAACTCCTCCAGGAAACTAAAAGATCTAAATACATCATGAGCAACTTTGCCCCAGGTTTGCTTAGCGAAAACATTGCAGTATGGACAATGAAACGACTCTTGACCAAATACCGGAGGATAGTACTTACTTTCCATACTTCTCTTCCTTTCTCTAATTATGTACAGTAACTATTTCTACAATAAGTTTTGAATACCTTCTGATGGGGGTGGGTGATATGTAATGGCCAGAGAGCGCAGTCCCGAGCGGGACAAGGCAAAACTGATGTGGCTGGAGAGCGGCGGGACGATGAAGCTAAAAGACATCGCTGCCGCTCTTTCTGTTGGTGAAACTCAGGTCCGTAAATGGAAGTCACAGGACAAGTGGGCCGATGATCTGAATAGTAACGTTACCAATGAATCCAATAGTAACGTTACCAAACGTGGAGCGCCCAAAGGGAACAAGAATGCTATTGGCAATAAGGGCGGCGCTCCGCCCGGGAATAAGAATGCGGAAGGTAACAGCGGCGGCCCGGGTGGGCCGTATCGCAACAAGAAGGCCGTCACGACCGGAGAGTACGAAACGATCTGGCTGGACGCCCTCGAAGATGACGAACAAGAACTGATTGAACAGATTGATACGGACCCTATGGTTCAAACGGATCAATCAATCCAGATGTACGGACTGCGTGAGCGGCGTATGCTGCTGCGGATCAAGCGATTGACTGACGGCCTTACTGAGCAGGAGCGGCGTGTCTTGTACGAGCTGAAAGCCATCAAGGAAGCCATGACCGTTCACGATGAGAAGACCGGCATCACCAAGACAGTGCCTATCACTCGCACGGAGCTGGTAGAATCGCAAGTCGAGGAAAAGACATTCCGGGTGATCGATGACATCATATCCCTTGAAGAAGCACTGACCCGAGTCCAGGACAAGAAGCTCAAGGCAATTGAGCTGAAGGCTCGTCTGCAGGATGAAGAGAAGCGGGTACGAATCAAGATGCTGAAGCATGAACTGATGATCAAACAGGGTGGTTCTGAACCAGATAAGATCGAGGATGACGGCTTTATCGAAGCGTTAAGGAGACGAGCTGCGGAGGTGTGGGCTAAAGATGGCAACTCTCAAGCTTAAACCCTCCACGTTCAAGTGGAAGCCGTTCTCCGACAAGCAAATACAAGTCCTGACTTGGTGGATGCCAGAGTTCCCTCACCATGATATGGATGCGATCATTTGTGACGGATCAGTTCGTGCTGGTAAGACGGTGGCTATGTCATTTAGTTACATCGTTTGGGCAACGGAGACGTTTCGTGGTGAGCAGTTCGGTATGGCAGGCAAGACGATCGGGGCGCTACGGCGTAACGTTGTGGGTCCGCTCAAGCGAATGCTGGCTAGTAGAGGCTACCAGGTACACGACAATAAAACAGATAATGTCTTGACGATTTCCCGAGGACTGATAAGCAATCAGTTTTTCCTCTTTGGTGGTAAAGATGAGCGTTCGCAAGATTTGATACAAGGTATCACACTGGCAGGTATGTTTTTTGATGAAGTCGCGCTTATGCCCAAGTCCTTCGTAGACCAAGCAACGGCTCGTTGCTCCATCGAATCTGCAAAGCTTTGGTTTAACTGCAACCCAGCCGGACCGTATCATTGGTTCAAGTTGGAGTGGTTGGACAAATTGGTGGAACAGCGTGCCGTACATCTCCACTTCACAATGGAAGATAACTTATCACTATCTGAGAAAGTGCGGGAAAGGTATCGCCGTAGATTTGTTGGGATATTTTATCAGCGCTACATTCTTGGCCTATGGGTTATGGCCGAAGGTGTTATCTATAACCTATTCGAGCGAGACAAGCACGAATTGAAGCCTTCGGATATGCCTGCGGAATACAACAAATTTTATGTGGGTGTCGATTACGGGCACACCAACGCGACGGTGTTCCTGCTACTGGGCGAAAAGGATGGCCAACTGTATATCGTGAAGGAATACTATCATTCCGATCCGGAGGAGTCCCGTGCACCTTCCGATTACGCAAGTGATTTTGTTAAATTTATAGCTGGTGTAGATGTGAAGAAAATATTCATCGATCCATCGGCAAAAGGGTTTATCACCGAATTGAAGAAGTTGGGTGTGCGTCGCATCGAAGAAGCTGACAACAGTGTGCTGCCTGGTATCGAATCTGTGTCCGTAGCTTTAAAAGAGCTACGGCTTTTTGTGTCTGCAAAATGCAAGGAAACCCTGAAAGAATTCCAGAGTTATATATGGGACGAAAAAGCCGCCCAGCGCGGCGAAGATAAGCCTATCAAGAAACATGACCATGCAATGGATGCGCTGCGTTATGTGGTATATGCCATCTTTGGCAAACCGCGCCGTTCCATGCTTATTACGTAAGTGGGGAGGTGAACATCTTTGGCAAATACAGGAATGGTTGGAGCGCAGCAACCGCAGGCAAAAGCAAAATCGGCGGTCATCCTACCGTATCAATATTCCGGCATGGGCGGCACGCGAACCAAGCCTTCTTTGCTGCCGTTTTCTGTGCTGCGGCAGATGGCGCGTGTGCCTGCTATCGCCGCAATTATCAATACACGGCTTAACCAGGTGGCACGCTTTGCACGGCGCCCCCGATACGAGGGAGATCTTGGCTTTCGGATCGGCTTCAAAAACCCGAAGCAGTCTATGAGCCGCGCAGCACAAGCGCGAGCCTTTGAGTTGGAGGAATTCTTCCTTCGGACGGGGAGCTGGGGAAACCTAGAGCGTAAAGACAACTTCAATCAGTTCTTGCGTAAGATCACACGCGATAGTCTGACACTAGACGCAATCGCTTGGGAAAATGTATTTACACGCGGTGGTCAGATTACGGATATGTTTGCGGTTGATGCGGCCACTATTGAATTGCTGCCTACCTCTCCTATTTCAGAGATTTATCAGCCAACATCGTACCAGTCAGTGACCAACGGAGCTGCTGCGCAAATCGCCTACATACAACGTGTGGACGGGCGTATAACCGCAGAGTATTCCCGGCAGGAGCTGGCCTATTTGATCCGTAATCCTCGGACAGACATTGCCTATGCTGATTTCGGATTTTCTGAGCTGGAGACGCTTGTCGAGATCGTGACAGGCATTGTCAACGGAGTCAAGTACAACACGTCGTATTTCTCTTTCAATTCGTTGCCTCAGGGTGTACTAGAAGTCATCGGTAAGTATGAAGAAGAGGACATCGAGGCATTCAGCCGACACTGGAAGACGCTGACCGAAGGCGCTCAAGGAAAGTGGACAGTTCCGGTCATGGCAATGGAAGAAGGGAACGGGTTTAAGTTCACGCCGTTCAAGTCTTCCAACCAGGACATGCAATTCAATGAATTTCTTGAATTCTTGTTCAACCTGGCCTGTGCTGTCTATCAGATCGATCCGAACGAGGTTGGATTTAAGAGCTGGACCAGCGGAAAGAGCATGAGCCAGTCTGATAACACCGCCGAGAAAATGGACGGGAGTAAGGATAAGGGCTTCGTGCCGTTAATGCATTTTCTTTCCGATGGGTTCAACGCAAATATTCTTGATCTGATCGCCCCGGAATTCGCTCTTTACTGGTCTGGGCTGGACGAGGAAGAAGAAGAGCGGAAGGCGCAACGCTTGAAGGATGACATGGAGATGGGGCTAACTACAGTTGCTGAGGTGCGGAAGCAGCGGGGGCAGGAAGTGCCGCCAGAAGCAACGTGGATGAATGCGCCAGCCAATTCCGTGCTGATTCAGGCGTACATAGCTGAACAGCAGCCGCAAGCTCAAGAAGAACCTCAGCCGCTTGAAAAAACGGATGACGATAACGAAGACCTGGCGAGCAAGACGGAGGATAAGCCTTTGAAAAAATCTCTAGAGATTGATATTTCTTGGGAGGGATACTGATGTCGAAGCTGCAGATCAGATTGCCTCCCGAGGTTAGATCATTCCCGCTGGCCGATCGCCGTCAGATCATTGAAACAATAACTAAGGCGCTAGACATAAAGCCAGAACGTCCCCAGGGTGGGCGCAGCATGTGGGATTCCTCCGATGATCCGCTAATCGCGGCCCTTGAGGATGGCTTCTACAGCGAGTTGGACAACAAGGGACAACGCATGCTGGCGTCGGTCATAGTCTTGTTAGGGTTGCCTGTCGATGATCTGCAAAAGGGGCCTGGGGACAAGCGCCGCATTAGTGATATGGTCAAGGAGATGCGATCTAAAGGAACAACTAAAACCTTAAAATATGGGAGCGACGCCCCCCTGGACTTGATCCGTAAAGTGGACCAGAATATCCGTGCTAATTACGAAGGCATTGACAAAGTAGCTGAGAAATTCATGGTTCAAGCAGGATTGGTAGGCAGGGTACTTGATCAGGATCTGCTTCAAGTGGCGTCCATGTTACAGCAGCTTCCAACATCATTAAAAGCAGCCGAAAAAGAACCTTATCCGCTGCTGGACAATGAAATCCCGTCTTTGACTTCACAAGAATTGCGGGGCATTGAACAGTCAGTCGCCCATGCCGCTGAAAAGGTCAGCCAAATTTCGGATAACCATCGTGCTGGGGCAAAGGAACTGATTATTCAAGCTCAAAAGGAGCGCTGGGGAGCCAACAAACTATCCCAGGCTTTTTTTGATTCATATGGAGATCAGAACAGGGACTGGCGCCGGGTTGCCATTACCGAGCTGGCTATGGCGGCAAACGACGCTTATCTGGCAGCGTTGGAACCAGGTGACGAGATACAGGTAGCTACGGTTCCTGGTGCTTGTCCGCATTGTCAGAAACTGCTTGAAGAAAAAACCTTTATCGTATCTGACGGGCCTATGGACGATGGCTATAAATACATCTGGCCAGGCAAGTCCAATATCGGGCGCAAGGTTACCGAGTGGTGGCCCTGCTGCCCGTTGCATCCGCACTGCCGCCATCGGTGGATACGCATTAAGCGAGCGAACTAAACAGAATCAGACTGAGGACGGCACTCATCGAGGGTGCTTTTTTTTATGGGGAGGGGGGTGATTTTCAGATGAAACCGACAGTAGGACGTACGGTGCATTACTTCAGTTACGGCACTCCTGGTGGAGAATATGCAAGCGAAGCACGCGCAGCCGTAATTACAGGAGTTGTTAATGATACTACCGTGCATCTATGTGTGCTCAATCCCACAGGTATGTTCTTCAACCAGAACGTCAAGCAGGGTCAGCAGGGCGGACAGTGGGATTGGCCGCCACGGGTATAAGGAAGGAGTGAACGGGGTTGGAAGAAATTCAGGACACATTTCGCTTGTTCGTCCCACTGGAAAAGTCCGTAGAGGTGGATGCAGCTGGTGACTACATCGTTCAAGGCGTCATCTCAAGCGATGATACAGACGAGCAAGACGACAGCATTTCCCCAGAAGGGATGGACACATCCTACTTTCTTGATAAAGGTTGGATCAAGTGGGAGCACGGAAATGCTCCGAATCAATTTATCGGGGAGCCGGTTGAAGTCAAAATTGGGCAATTTGAACACCCGACGTTACACAAATCGGTTAATGGCGTCTTTGTCAAAGGACGTCTTTTTGCTAATCGTGACCTTGCCATGCAAGCAGTGGTGGCGATCGAAGACTTACAAAAATCGCAGAGCAGTCGCTCGGTCGGTTGGAGCATCGAGGGCGGCGTTGTCGAACGTGACCGCCAAACAGGGAAAATCATTAAGTCGGTTCTGCGGAACGTGGTACTCACTATGAACCCGGTCAACACCATGACCTATGCGGAACTGGTCAAATCATTTACTAAGGGAGATGGATTAACTATGGCAGACAATCAACAGCAACAACCACAAGGCACGCATGACATTAGCGCACAGTTGGGTGGATTAGAAAAATCGCTTACACTGCTCATCAAAAAGCAAGGCGAAGATTCGGCAATTATCAAATCGCTTGAGACAAAGCTGGACACTCTCAGTGCAGAGAATGTGGAGCTGCGCAAGTCCTTGAATCAACCTCAGCAACGTCAGAGCGTCTTGGGTCAACGAGACCTTACCACGATTACACGTCCAGAAGGCGGCAAGGAAATGACCAGACAAGAAGTGCTAGGCGTTCTGGAAAAGTCCTTCGAGGCAGGCGAGTTGTCCGGCACTGAGGTTATTCGCTTTGAAACAGGTACTCCGCTGGATCGCTTGGCACTGCCAGCTACCGTCAAGACACGATTGGGGCTTTAAGAGAGGGGGACTAAAGCATGGATTTCACGAATTTACCAGATGGCTTCGGCCAAATGACGCAGCAAGACCTTGAAGCATTGGTCAAAGCAATGGGGACAGGTGGACCAGGAGCAGCTTACGCACCAGGAGTATACGGCGACATGTCAGCGATTCAACCGCAATCGCTTGAGACGACTCTCCGTGTCGTGACGGCCAAAGAAGAACACCTCAGTCTCTGGAAAAACATCGGTAAGAAGGGTGCAGGCGGCACGACAGAAGAATTCAACGTGCTTGATTCCTATGGCAGCGATGGGGATCCATTCATCGTTGAGGGCGGTCGTCCAATTGAACGTGATAGTAACTATATCCGTCAGGCCGGGTTAGTCAAATTTATGGGTGTGACCCGTGGGGTAACTCTTCCAGCACAACTGGTTAATACCGTCGGAGTGGGAGACGCCGTAGCTGCAGAGACACGAAACGGTACTATGTGGTTGCTTCAACAACTCAACAAAAATCTATACTTTGGGGACAGCAGCAAGAATCCTCTTGCCATTGATGGCGTTTTGGCGCAGGTGAAGAAATTTGTAATCGGAAAGCCATATGCCACTCAGCATATCATTGATATGCGTGGTAATCCGCTAAGCGAGGAAATCTTAGAAGATGCAGCTACCATTATCAGTGATAACCTCGGTAGCGCCTTGTTGCAATTGTATCTGACCAATCAGGTCCACAAAGACTTCTCCAAGCTGTTTGTCGGCCCTGCAGGCCGGCAGCGGATCGTTGATATTGGCAGCAACGTTCGGATGGGCCAGCCTGTACGCGGATATGCTGCAAATGCTGCTAATATCGACTTCGTTGCTGATCGCTTCCTTAAGTCAGAGGGGGCACCGAAACAAGTTAGTCAGAAAGATTCCCCTGCTGCGCCTGCAACGGCTGCGGCAGAAGTGAAGGAAGACTCTACATCCAAACTCGAAGCAGGAACTTATTTCTACTTCATCAGCTCTAAGGGCGTATCGGGCGAATCTGCTCCTGTTTCTACTGGGGCTGTTGCCGTGGCAGCGGGCCAGAAAGTGGAGATCACAATACCTCGTGTCCTTCACGGAGATCCTAAGCTGGAAGCCAAGAGTTATAAAGTGTACCGCGGCTACTACTCCGATCCGCAACGTGCAGAGTTCATGACTGAATTCACAGATGCGGGAGCTGGTACAAATCAGGTATTGGTTGATAACGGCGAGGATATCCCAGGCACGGAGTATTGCTTCTTGATCGATAATGACCCTGACGATGTGTTGGCCTTCAAAAAGTTGGCTGATCTCATGCGCGTTCCGCTCGGTTTGGTTGATACGACCAGCAAGTTCATGATCTTGCTGTTTGGTATGTTGCAGGTCTACAATCCACGACGCATTGTGGTATTCAAAAATGTCGGGAAGTTGGGCGTGAACAGCAACCGCGAACTGTACGATCCAAGTTACGGAGCCGAGAGCTACGGCACCATCCGTCCAGTACACGCAAATTAGTAAAGAGAGGGACAATCCCTCTCTTTTTGCATTCAATTTCAAAGGAGATGAAATATATGAGCGATATGGTGATTCGCAAAACGCAAGGCGAGTACCCATTGGACATTGTTGTGCTTGACGAGGTTGTTCATTTTGACAAGCGTGGCGTGGCGGAAGTAGACGAGATCATTGGGGAAGTGTTGTTGAGTATTCCCGGGTATGTGGAATGCGAGAAAAAGACTAAGGAACCAGACCCACCGCAGTCCGAAAAGGATAAGAATGCTCTAGATCCTGAGAAGGAGAAAAAGGAGACGACCAAGGGCAAGCAAGCCGCTTCTCCAGCAAATCAGACTCCAACTCCTTCTAATCCTCCTGCTGCAGCAGAGTAATGAGTATGCCAATCATCCCGTACTATGAATCGCATGAGGACATGGGTACGGGGGAAATCACCTACACTTCCCCCGTGGGGTTGCCTACGCCAGCCGAAGTCCGACGGCGGTGGTGCTTCGGGCTCCCCCTCACTGACCAATACGGCCAGCCGATGGACGACCAGGACATACTAGGATTCCTGATGGCTGCTGTTAAGAATACTGAGCGGCAGCTTGGTATCTTTCTCAAGCCCACCGTCATTCGTTGTAATGCCGAGTCGCGAGGACTGGAGCAAGGTGAAGATTATGAGATCGAAGAACCGCCGTACGATTACGATGCGCAGCGTTGGCAGAATTTCGGCTTCATCCAGCTCCGACAGCGATATGTTAGTGGATTGACGGAATTTAAACTGGTTGCCTATGGAGGCCAGGTCAACATTGACTTTATGCATTATCCCGGTTGGATAAAGCTGTACAAAAAATCAGGGCAATTGCATGTGGTCAGCAAGGGCGTGGGGGCGCCTATGCTTGGTGGCTACCCATCAGGATACAGCACGGCTCCATTTGCAGCTCCGTTACTATCTAAGACGCCACAAGTATTCCACGTTGACTACACCGCTGGTTTGACTAAGGATCAGCTAACGGAAGACATCCGAGCCGTAGTAGGTAAGCAGGCGGCGGTCACAACGCTTGGCGTAGCGGGCACCGCTGTTTTGGCAGGGGTTGCAAACTACTCATTGTCATTGGATGGAGTGGTCGAGTCAGTCCAGACGACTGCATCAGCGACGAGCACCACATATTCAGCCCATATCAAGCAGTTGCAGCAGGAGGTTGACAATTTCTTTGATCCTAAAGTTGGCGGCGCAAGAACCAAGATGCGCGGGCTTACAATGGGAGGGATTTGATGACTAGTGTTCAAATCAATGGACAGAAATTCGAGGATCTGATCGCCCGCCATGGCCGAGATGTGCTGTGGCAGGAATCTGTTCGGTGCTCCTGCATTAACTTGGACAGCGGACAGCCGAGATATGGTTGTCCGATTTGCGGCGGCACAAGCTTTGTTTATGAGCCAGCCCTTACCTGCCGTGCTCTTGTACAAAGCGTAACCACAACCAAGGACTACCTGGCCTATGCAGGTATGTTTGAGGTCGGAGACGCCTTGATGAGCGTGCCAGCCAATATGTTACTGCGCACGCCTGAAGGCGGATTTGATCGTTCTGGTTGGGAACCAGTTCCTATGTTTAATATTGGAGCTGGGGATATCGTTACCTTGACTGATGACGAAGTGAAGACTTCCGAAGTGCTCATGCGGGACACGGAGCTTCACGGACGACCAGCGGATACGCTGCTGAATCCCAAGGTTACGCAGGTGCTATCTATCCGTATGCATGACCCTGACGCCGTCACAACGACACTGTATGCTGCCGGGGAGGATTATGAGGTGGAAGGGGCTACAATCGTCTGGAAGGGCAATCAACCGCCAGCAGGGGCGCAATACAGTGTCATGTACATGCATCGTCCTGTGTATACCGTTTACGCAGTATTGCCTCGCCCGCGCCATCAGAATAATCAGGATTTGCCCCGGACGGTGGTACTTCGTTACTACCCTGGAGGTGTGCTGCATGAGCAAGGTGTCGATACAGGCTGAGTTGCCAGCTCTTGATAACATCCTTGCCAATCTCTCAAGGCACCGTCGGTTGCCATATACGCGAGCTGCTGTCCAAGCTGCAACGATGGACTTGATTCAGCAGACGTGGATACAGTACGCGTCAGGCGCGCGAGTAAGCTTTAGCGGTGGCAGTTTCCGTGTCGGTGTGCAGACGGGCGATTACGTTCGCAGCATCCAGGCTGGACTACGTTTTCCCGATGATCTGACCGGGGAAGTGTTCACAACGTCACCTCATGGCGCTGCTATTGAGGATGGCCAAGAAGCAAAGGACATGAAGCCTGCCCTTTTGGCTTCACCGAAGGCCAAAACTGGAGCAAAAGGGAAAAAGTATATCACAGTTCCTTTTCGCCACGGCGCACCAAGAACCGGGACAATGGCCGCTATGCCGAAGTCGATACATGCACAAGCGAAGCAACTACAATTCAGCCGTGTGACAGCTCCGTTGCCGACCCGCACCTATTCATGGGGTGGACGGATTCAAAAGGACGAGACAGGCAAGCGGAGCCACGCGGGCGCGCATCCAGGCGCAGGATACAGCTGGAAGGCTGGTAAATATCAAGGCCTGGTGAAGATAGGGCGTCCTGGACAAGAGCAGTATCTTACTTTCCGGCGACTATCCGAAAACTCAAGCCCTAAGAGCTGGATGCGTCCTGCGATCAAGCCGAAGCCGATCCGCGATGCAGTGCTCGAAAATACACGTGAACAGGTGCAGGAGATGATCTTGCAGGGATTCCAGCAAGACTTGGCCGCTATGGGCTTAGGAGGCGATTGATTGGAATTTCATAGTGTTGATGTCAAGGAGGAATTGGTTCAATTCCTCAAAGCTGGGTTCAAACAGAATAATGTTAGAATGAATGTCTTTAAGGCTGATCCACAGACAGAAGCGGAATTGCCTTGTGTGGGCATCAATCGAGTATCAGACAGCGAAGTAGCTCATATATTGGGTGACTTTGGGGGAGATGACTTTGACCGAGACGCCCTCCAATATAGTGAGATCCACAGCACGCACTTTCAGGAATCAATGGAAGTGCGTATTTGGCATACCAATGCGGACGAGCGAGAACGGGCCTATAAGATACTCAAGGCATTGCTTATGTTGTTTCGTCCAGTAGCAGTAGAAAAAGGTTTGCTCAGCTTCAGCATGGAGTCAGGAAAGGATGAGAGCGACTTTACCGGGCAAGTAGCCCCTTTCCCGGTCTACTGGGCGAGTATTATCGTTTCATATATTAATCCGCTTGATGTACAAGTAACTGAGCGCGTCGAGGCAATCAGCGGATTCACAGTGAGGGGAGGTGTACGAATTGGCGGATGAAAATAATAATGAGCAGGCTTCATCTACTCAGGGAACTGGAGCCAGGCCTGGACTACAGAAAGGGAAGGCTGCTGCTGCAGAGGTATCATTGGAAGATTATCTGTCCCGCGTCAAGGTCCATATGGGATTGGTGGCCAGCTTTAGATACGAAGCACGTTTTAACCCTGATCTATCGAAGGACAAGACCGATGAGCAGTGGGCTGAAGCCTTAAAACGACAGTCCCAAGCACAATACAAATAGGAGGTAACCCATGAGCATTAATATTTCTTTTGGAGGAGCCACCATCAAGCGTCCGGGGGCTTATTCAGTCGTGGATTCGAGTGAAATGACCCCTGTCACATTGGGCTCCAACAAAGTATTGGCCGTAATCGGAGTACCTCCGGCGGGAAGCACCTTGCCGGAAGGGAAAGTATCATATTTCAACGATCCGAAGCTGGCGGCTGCAGCAGTCGGTGAGGGCGAATTGCTGGAGGTCATGAAGGTATCGTGGAGGCACGGGGCAGATTTAATCGGTGTCGCGCCTGTTAAGGTCACGGCCCCCGCAACCGCCCCGACGGACACGGAATGGCAAGATGCCATCGATCTGCTGCAGCCGGAGGACACGGCTGGGATCATCCCGCTTACGACGCAGGCGGCTATTTGGGCTAAGGTGGATACGCACATCGAATTTATGTCGTCCGTAAAAAATCGGAAGCGACGCCGTGCATTCTACGGACACAAGCCTGGAGCGACGATTGAAGAGATTAAGGATTTGGCAGTAACCATGCCGACCGAGCGCGGCTTACTCGTTACTCCTTGTCCACTTGTAGCTGACAGCGACGGTAACAAGGTCGTTAAACCTGGTTACTACATGGCGGCTGCTGTCGCGGGGCTTTGGGCCGGACAAGCGTCCCAGGAACCTGTCACATACAAGTCTGTCAGATTTGACGGTTTGGAAAAGGTGTACATCGGTTTGGAAATTGAAGATATTCTGGAAGCCCACATTTGCCCTGTCGAACAGGTGAAAAATGTGGGCTTTCGTATTGTTCAGGGTGTGACGCTTTCTCCTAGCGACGATCTGACCAAGGTTGAACTTTCTGTAGCCACCCTAGCAGACGATATGAGCGCCAACATCGAAACATATTTTGAGAACAAATACACCGGCAAGGCAGGTGTCGCAGGGATTGAGATCACGATCTATAACGATTTGGTATCCCTCATCACCGAGTTTCAGAAGAGCGGATGGATACGAACGTTCGTGCCAGAGTCTACCAAGGTCACTCGCAATGGCACAGCGTTCTGGCTGGAATGGGAAGGAAAACCGACCCTACCGATTAATAATTTCTTGATGACACACCACCTCTCGTTGTAGTGAAAGGAGGAACACCCAGTGAGTATTGTAAAAGATCAGCCGGCTCATGCTGGACATACGGTTCGTTTGAAAATTGGAGGCGTTGAAGTCGGGCGAGGACAAAGGTTGAGCGGGAACCGCTCGTTCGGCACAGAAAACCAATATGAAATTGGTTCAATCATGCCGCAAGAATCTGTCCCGTTGAAAGTCGATGGCAGTATCACTCTTGAGAAATACCGTATTCGTAAAAAATCCTTGGCAGAGCTGGGCTTGTCGAGTTATGGCGCAGGCATCTTGAATATGAATGTGATCGACATTGAGGTGACGGACAAGTACACAGGCGACATTGTCATTGTGTACCGTAGTTGCACGTTGTCCGAGTCGTCAGAAGATTTCAGCGCTAACGCCATGTCGGGTGAAAATGCGACGTGGAAATACTTGTCTGCTGACTACGGTACGCCAGAAACAGAATAATCAATCAACCACGCCCTTTCTTCGGAGAGGGCTATTCCATTATCGAGAGGGAGATCAACTATGTCCGAATTTACTCCAGAACAACAAGCAGCTGCGCAAGCTGCCATTGAAACCGCACAAAAGGCCCGCGCAGGCGGGGAATTAAAGGAAGGAGAGATCTTGGATTTTACATCATCTGAGGGCAATCATTATACAGGTGTGCTGGTATTCAAAAAGCTGAATATGGCCGATCTGATGAAGGTCGGGGCTATCAAATCGGAAATTCTTCGGGAGGCGGGTGTACAGGATGTTCGCCTTGTAGATAGCGACATTTTGTTCACGGCGCACGTCATTTCTGTGCTTGAAATTGCACTGCACAAACGCCCTGAATGCCTCTTGAAACTTAAAGAGATTACGGAGCCAGACCTACTATTCCATGTTTACGGCTTACAGCAAATGTGGGAGGCGAAGTTTCGCAAAGACTTTCGAAACGCACTTGAAGACCATAGCGAAGCTACCGCAGGAGCGCAAGTTGTGGATACTCCGTAAATACGCCTATGGTGGGCTGCCGCCGACTGATCCGCGCATCTTGGCGATGACGCCTGAACAAATTGATCTCGAATTTGAACATATGGAGATTGACCGTAAGGCCAGGGAAGGGAAATCAGAAGAATACGAAGATCCAGAATTCGATGATTGGGCAAATGAAACCGAAGAGGCAGACGGCAAGCTGTCATATGACTATTCAGCCCCTGTAACCCATACCGAAGATCCTGGTGATTGGGAAGATGTCAAATAGAAGGGAGGTGCGAATTTGGCAAAAGAACAAACAATTCGCGTGTCAGCAAAAGGTGAGTTTGGACAGCTTCAACGGGGACTGAAGCAACTGGAACAAGATTTAAAGGGCGTTTCTTCTGTTGTTAATAGAGGGGCCAGAGGCGGGGGAGTCTTCGATGAGAAGCAGCTTCGGGCATTAGATGTATTCCGTTCACGATTCCTGGGGACGATGCGGGAACTGGATGCAGAATTTCGCAAGCAAAACGTTGTCATAGAGTCCTTATACGGCAAGTTGCAAACGGCCCAGCGCGGAGAACGTGAAGAGATCAAGCGAAATATTCAGCAGCGGGAGCGCCAACTGGACGTGATCCGCAAGGAACTGATTGCTGCCGAACGAATGTATAATATTCGTTCTCGCGAGGCTAGTAGCTATCGACCAGCCACCGTTCGCACTGCTGGCAGCAGCAGAAGTAAGGATGATGATAATTCTGGTGGTGGCGGTTCTAGCAGGCTAACTGGCGGTGCTTTGTCTGGAGTTCTAGGGGCGGGGAAATTTGCACTTGGCCTCGTGGGTCTTGGCAGCATTGTTGGATTGGCAACGCAGATGTACAGCTCAGCCTATGCCCGGCAAACGACATCTCTTGATCTTGCACAGCGTATGCGTGGACAAGCAGGATGGAGTGGCCAGGCTGTCGATATGTGGGACCGTGCTTCTGCGGTTGGTCGCGCTGATCGTATGGGCTATAGCGCTGCAGACACTTGGGGCTTTCTTGATCAATACAGTCGCATTGCTGGTAACATCGGAGACGGGGAACTGAAGGGGCTGCTGAAGTTCGGACGCGGATACGGCTTGGACACGTCGGAGGTCGCGAGTGTCGTCGGAAACAACCGTGCTGCAGGCGGCATGCAGACTCCAAAAGGATTCGCCGATGCAATTGCGGGTAGTGTGGCCAGGTCAGGCATGACGGCGCGGGTTGTCGAGGTTATGGAGACCAATAACGCTCTGTTACAAACCATGAACACGTCGCTGAAAGACGGCAGTTCCAAACAGCTCCTAGCCTATCAGACTACGCTTGATCGCATTGGGACAGAGCAAGGCATGATGCAGCTCACTGGTGCACAGGGCGGCAACCTGATTTCGGGCTTGGGCGGCATATTCAGTCCGGGGAATGATGACTGGAAGTGGATGGGCATCCAGGCACTGCGTGAGTACAATCCCAAGAAATATAGGAGCATGGATCTCTTCGGGTTGGAGCAGTCATTCGAGGATGGGCTCCTAAACGCCGATAATGTTCCAGCTATGGCCAAGTACGTCCGTTCCCAAACAGGCGGCAATGAACAGCTAGCAAAACGCATCATGCAGCGTTGGCTGACAGACGGTGGGTATGCAGCAACTAAACGCGAAGCATCCCAATTCTACGATGCGACGCAAGGATTATCTGTCTTTAGTCCCGAACAACTGCAAGCCCTGCAGAACGGCACTATTGACTCCGGGGCCAAGTATGATGCAGAACGTCAAGGAGCTCAGGGGCAAGGATATATGGACACAGATGCTCGCTTCGAGCATGCGCTGGAACAAGCTGGCGGACAGCTTGTCGAGGCTATAATGGGCGTCAAAGAAGGCACGACGACTGTGATGGAAGCCATCCAAAATGGTAGCAGTACAGGAAACGCCACGCTTGACTCTATTCTCAAATTCATGAATGACAATCTCCAAGGGCTTGCTACTTCGATGTCTGTAGGAAATTTGGGTGAATCATTGACACGCATTTTTGGTGGGAATGACGATGCTCTTGTAACTCAGTTTCGTACCTTCTTTGGTTTAGAGGATAAAGTACAATCTGACGCATCCTCCCAGATACCGATAGGGACTCCGCAACAGCGCACTCAATATCTACGAGAACTGGAAAGGGAACAAAAACTCAATCAAAACTTCGAGGAGTCAGAAGGTGCAGCCTTGTGGCAGCGAGCGGCTAATGGAGAGAAACTGTCCGATGAGGACATGAAGAAAGTATTTCAGTATAACACAGACCACTTCAAGGCGGGGAAGCAAGCAGGAGTGATCCCTAAGTCAGGAATTGATTCTGTTGCTGACACTACTTCGGGTTTTTTTCAACAAGTCACAAGGGTTTTCACAAGTGAGTTTTTTGGCGGATCTGGCGACAGCGACATCGGTCGAATGCCTGGCCAAGTCAACCGCAATGTAGAAGACATGTCTTTGATCGGTCAGGCGAAATTCAAGCAAATGGAACGTGCCACTACGGATATGACAGCCGATGCTGCTTCTAAATACATGTCCATGGAACGCAATAGTAGTGATCTGCTGGATAAGACGGTATGGATATTCCGAACCATGCTATATACCGTCCAGAACGGGATGACCAACATGTTGTCAGAATTCCAGAGCTTACGGAGTTCGGTTGCCTCCAGCTTTGGCGGCGGTGGGTTGACTGCCATGGGAACTGGATTCGGCATCACTTCAAAAATCACCACCATGAGCGGGATCAGCGCTGAACAGCTCAATAAAAAGTTGGGCGGTGTACTTGCGGGCAAGGGCGCTCAGTTTGTACAAGCTGGCTTGCAGTTCGGCATTGATCCGGCTGCACTGGCGGCTATAAGCATGCATGAAACGGGTAACGGCACGTCTCCTGCGGTCCGGAATCGCCACAATGTAGGTGGCATGATGGGGGCAAATGGCTTAATGAATTTTGCGTCCATTGATGACGGCATTATCGCTATGGCTCGCAACCTCAAGGTCAATTACGCCGACAAAGGCATTGATACGATTGAGGCTGTGCAGCGGAAATATGCCCCTGTTGGAGCTAGAAATGATCCGGACAATTTGAACAACAACTGGTCTAGCGGGGTTGTGAAGTTCATGAATGACCTGGCTGGTGGCGTGTCGACCGGATCAGGAAACGGGTTTTTCAACAATTGGAAAGCAACTTCACGTTTTGGAGATAGAGAAAGCTTTAGAAAAAAAGCGCATGGAGGATTGGACATAAAAGGGACGCAGGGTGATCAGCTTCAGGCGTTAGCTGGTGGTACTGTTTCATTCATAAAAATGGATGACGGGGGTCCCTTAGACGAAGATGGTAAGAAGAACACTCGCGGTGGCGGCACTGAGCTAGGCATAAAGATGCCTGATGGTAGCACTTATTTTTATAGTCACTTATCCGCCGTTAATCCGGACCTCCGCGAAGGACAGAAGATAGATGCAGGTACGTACATCGGTAATGTTGGTGGTGCTCCTGGTGTGGCTGGTAGCGGTTATAGCACAACTGGGAGTCATTTGCATCTTGGGTACATGAACAGTGCTGGCACATATATGAACCCTGAGAAGCTGTTACAATCGCTTGGAATTCCTGGAGATTACGCATCTGGAGCTGGCGACAGCGACATTGGTCGAATACCTACTGCATCAAGCGTGAAGGAGGTTCGCCACAAGTCTGAAATTACAGTAAACCTCAATGTTTCGGGCGAAGGAGCCAAGCCTCTGAATGCTTCTACAAAATCGCAACTTGAGAGATTGGTGAAGCAGATTGTAGCAGAAAATGAGCGTCAGCGACTCCGAACAAGTCCTGTGAAAGCGGGGTATTGATATGATTGAGCGTTATAGTTGGGCTCCGGTAGGGGGTGTCGTCGGAAAGCGGCATGCCCCCATTATTCGGGTCAGCTTCCACACTGAAAAGACATGCTACCAGCTCAAAGGAAGTCTTCATGATGAAAAAGGCCAGGACCCGACCAGCCAAGTGCTTTCGGTCACGACTCAGAAGACCTTGGATGCCCCGACGGGCACGATGAATATTGTGCTGGCCGGCGATAAATGGTTCCGATCTCAGCTCATCATTCCTAACGATCTTGTCGTTGTGCAGATGGGCTATAAGACAGTAAAGGGAGAAGAACTATCTACGGTCATGGTCGGATTGGTAGATCGGGTACGTAGGACCCGCAGCGTGGATGGCGGGATGACTACTTCTGTCCAAGCCCGAGACTTCGGTAAAGTATTTATAAAATCTAATATCAAGTTCTATCCGGAAGTTTCGGGAGGGAAATCGGACAAGTTCTTCCTGACTGAGAACGGCTGGTTGGCCATGGCGAAGTATTTTCAATCCGAGAGCGTGGCAAAGGGTAGCCCTGCTGTCATTTTGGATGTCATCATGCGTTTTGTTTTGCCTCAGCTCAACGGCGTGAAGTGGACCGTGTGGGATGAGACAAAGACGGAGCCAGTTGCTAAGCAAGTCGATGTTACCAATATTGTTCGATACAACTTCGCATCTGTGCCTATCTTCTTACCGCAGTTTTTCACTCTGGATCGATTCGAAGGATCGCTTTGGAATCTGATGGAGCGCACATCCAGCAAGCCATTCACGGAGTTGTTCGTGGATGTGCGTGAGCCGCTGGAAGCGTGGAATCCTGGCGATAAGCCGCGGGTGGTGAATGAGACCATCGAACAGTCCAGCGATCAAAGCAAGGCCAAGTTTCCGAAGGGCGAGGGATACTATCCGTTCCCACGGTTCCCATTTGGGAAGGACAACGCTGTGGTTTCTGTGTTTTTACGGAATACGCCTTTTTCGAAGGGACCGTGGGAGAAGCTGTACACACATGTCGTCACCGCAGAGGATGTGATTGATGAAGACCTATCATACAGCGACGATGAGCATTACAACTTGTTTTGGGCGGGGACGACTATTAACCCTTTCGGAATGGATCTGAAGCGGGTGGCGCCCCCGCTCATGAACAAGTCGGCAATCGAACGTTACGGCTTGTCTCCGCTGGAAGTAGAAGTTGAGGGTTTGGCCATAGACCCGAGCAAGCCTGAAGATACGACAAAGCTGGAGCGAATGAGCACGGCTTATACAGTCAAGCTGAAGGAATGGTTTGAGAACAATCACAAATTTTTAAGCGGAGCAATGACGGTGCGCGGGAAGGGTAACTACAAGATAGGGCAGAGGCTTCAAGCGCCTGGGATTTTGAAAGAATTCTATATTGAGTCCGTAACGCAAACATTTAACGTATTTGAAGGATGGACCACGACGCTGCAGCTTACCCGTGGTCGTGATTATAAACCGACAGCGAATACTGCTGGTGCAACTACCACGCAGGCGTCCGTAGTGGCCAGTATAAAATCGGCATCTGCTAAAACGACAGCCGAGATCAAGGCGGATTACTACACCGTCAAGAGCGGGGACAACTTATGGAGTATCGCTGCCAAGCTGTACGGCAGCGGGAATGAGTGGACAAAGCTGTGGGAGGCCAATAAGGAGATGCTTGTCAAGAGGGATAGCCGGAATTCTGTGCAACACGGGAAATATATCTACTCAGGTCAGATTCTCAAGATACCAGGAGGTTCAACATGAAGGATCAGAGCGCGCTTGGAGGGAAAACAGTAAATCGAATGCCTGAATTCAACGCTACCCGTTTGGCCAGAGTCACCAGCGTAAAGGACTATGAACAGTATGGGCGCATTGAGGTCGTGTTCCTTGATTACAGCCAGCCTGTTCCTGTTTGGGTATTTAGCGGTGTTGATCGGGAGCCGGTCGAGGGCGACACGGTAATTGTAGGGTATTTGGATAATCGCAAGGATGCCCCGTATCTGGCTGGATTTCACAAGAACAATAGCTATGGAACGAATTTCGTAGTCGTCAAGCGAGATATGGTTAAGCTGCAATTGCCTGTCTTTGAAATTGGGGTAAAGGACGGCGCTGCTTATGCAGACATACAGGGTAATCTGCTGGACACTGCAAAGCAAGATCAACGCGCATACGTGGAATTATCTCCGAATCATGTGTTGCTGAGCTACCCACTGGACAAGGACGGCAAGCTGTCGCCCGTGAAGGTAGAACTCTCGCATTCAGCAGTGAACATAGTTTTCCCCGTTATAGAAGGCGAGGAACCAGCCAGCGTATCTATAGGGCCCGATGGAATAGAACACCGTTTCCCCATTAAAGAAGAGACTGCTGCGTATATCCAAATGAGTGCCGATGGTTTTAGGTTGCATCATCCAACAGGTGATATGGTGGTCAATCTTCCAAAGGGATCGCTGACAGAAGAACACAAAAAGGAATGATGCTTCATGGCACTGGTTAAGAATTCAACTCGTGAATTGAAAAAGATCTATCATATGACCTTTGAGCTAAGGAAGACGCTCCCGAGCGGGGATTCTAGTTCCATCACACTGCATACACTCCTAGTCAATCCTTCCGAGTTCGTCCAGGACGAAGCGGGGCGCGGAAACGTTGTGCAGACCCTTGGCGGGGCATATGTGGCCGACTTCGGAGCAGGGCTGCCGACGGTGACCTTGTCCGGTACAACTGGCTACAGCAAACGTACATCAGCCGAAGCCAAGGAATTGGACGGATACGAGGAATTCATTAAATTCCGCTCAGAGATTTTTCGCAAATTCCTACAAGCCAACGATCCGCAGCACGCTTTGTTTTGGTACAACTGGGAGGATAACGAGTATTACGAGATCCACCCACAGAACTTCCGGCTGCAGCGGAGCAAGTCAGAGCCATTATTGTACCGTTATGAATTCCGCTTCACCTGCCTCCGTCGATTGGTTAAAACGAGGAAAGAAGCGATGTCTGACTATCTTAAACTTGTTCCGAACACAGAAACGGTTGCCGTGAAGTTGTCATCCAGCGTATCGCGGATCGGCGAATTGCTCAGTCAGCTCACAAAGAGAGGATGATGATCTTGGCAGACGAAGAGGACATGAATTATGTGAATTACCCGGTGTTGCGGAGTGAACAACAGAACATAGAGGACATTGTAACGTATGGTTTACGCGCATACTCGGCCCTGACAGACTACAACGAAGCACTGTATGATAGGGTGGATATAAATACTGCTGAACTTGAGGAATACATTAATCTTTCACGGCAGGTATGCTCCCGGCTTTCGGATGCTGAAAGCGTGCCGTTTGACTTGCTGCTGGAACTAAGGAGCATCCTGGCAGTATTGTATCAGCTCCGGGTGCTGGCCGTAGAGGAGAAGGGTGTAGTTGGGAAACCGTCGGCAGTGGAGGAAGGAAGTGGACTATGATCGAGCATGTATTAAATGATGCTGACACTATTCAAGGTCTGTCCGTCATGTACAATGTGCCTTGGCAGGATATTGTGGATTACAATGGACTTGAGTACCCGTACACCATGACAAGCCGAGAAGCTTATTACACGTTGTATGCAAGCGGATATTTGCTGATAAGGCGGCAATTGATGTCTTTGCCGCTTACGCTATATTCGGGCTCGTTATTCAAAACGGACTTGGATTCTCAGGGCGTGCAAAAAATATACGAATTGGTAGAAGACACGACCCTCGCTGCGGGAACGGCGGAGGGTTATTTTTATGTCCGTAGTCAACTGCCGGGGAGCTTTGGGAATACAATCGCAGGCAGCATTGTTAATGGATCTGTTCGTTCCAGCGTGAACGCAGGTACATTGACGATCACGAATCCTGAAGCATTCGCTAATGGAAAGGATGCGAGAGTACTCCTGACTGGTCAGACCATCTACATTAATAACGGTACGGATCAGGAATCTGTATCGATCAGAGATTCACCCGCTGAAAGCGATCTTAAAATAATGCCGGATGGAGATTTAGCAGATGACGGGATTGGAGATTGGGCAGTTGTGACGGCCCTGGACACGATCAAACAAGCTATAAGCCATCGATTGGTCACCCGGCGTGGAAGCCTCACACAGCATCCTTATTACGGTAGCCGTCTCCACGAGTTTATTGGATTGGCCCAAGCTCCATATATACGTAAACTGGTTGAATTGGACATTCACGAGACACTAGCGTATGAGGAACGAATAGAAGATGTAGCAGTTAAGAATGTGACGGTGCAGCGGACATCTTTTTATATTTCGCTGACGATTACCACTGCTGGCGAAGAAGTAAGCATGGGAATAGAAGTTGACCAAACCGGGGTAACCATCACTGCATAGAAAGGAGTGATACCTTTGGCCTTTGAACGCAAAACAATGGAAAACATCGTACAGGATATGGTGGATTGGTCGCGTGGAGTGTCACAAAAAATAACAGATTTTACGGTCGGTTCCCGTGCCCGAACAATGTTGGAAGCTGCGGCAAAGGAATTAGAGGAATATTACGACAAAACTTGGCGGGCCATTCGGAGTACGATCGGACAAAGCATTTACTCAGCCTTCGGTTTTTCAAAGCTTCCGCCTCTATATGCCACGGGCACGGTTACGTTTGAACGTATCACTCCAGCAGACACTAATTATCTAATACCAGTGGGAACCCTAATCAAGACACAGGCCACATCTTCCCGCGCACCGATCACCTTCCGCACCACGGCAGACGCAGTTATGGTTACCGGGGGAACGAGAGTAGATGTGCCTGTAATTTGTCTTACTCCTGGACTGGACGGCAATACAGAAGCTCAGACCATTACTGACTTTGTAGCTAAGCCGACTGGGATCGACACGGTAACCAATGCTGCAGCTCTGGCCAATGGGCGAGAAGAGGAAACGGATGATGAACAGAAGACCCGTTTCAAAAAATTCATCGCGTCTTTATCCCGTGGGACCCTTCAGAGCATTGAATACGGAGCTACCACAGTCCAGCTTACGGACGTAACCGGGGCAGCAATAGAGCGTGTAGTTGATTGTCAAGCATTTGAGGATTTGCCTGCACGAAAAGGCGAGGTCGATCTGTATATTTGGAACGGGGTAGGCACAGCTTCTCCTGAGTTATTCGTGGCCACTCAAAAAACATTGACAGGGTATTATGAGGACGGCAAGCCTATATACGGATACAAGTCTGCTGGGATACAGGTTAATTTGTTTTCGGTTACGATGAAGCCCGTGAGCATCCGCCTGACGTTAACATTCAACGCTGGATCATCCCTTGATCTGATTCAGGGGGACATTGAGCGAGAAATACGCGACTTCTTCTCTGCCGTCAAGCAAGGTCAGGAACTGGTTCAGACTGAACTGGAAACTCGTATAAAGCTCTTATCGGGCATTTATGATGTAAAGCTGGATTTATCCATAGACGATGGCACAACCTGGTCTGACACTAATCCGACAGCAGGAAAAACCGAGAAGCTTGTCCCGCAGTTCCCGATCATTTATCGGGAGGCGAACTCATGAGAATTCTTAAAAAGCTGCTGGATAACTTGGGGGACGGCTGGAATACTCAGACGAAAGAGGTCCCATATCTAGTGCTTGGGCGGGGGGCCGGGTTGCACAGTATGGTAACAGTGGACGAAGGAACCCTGTACTTTCATAGCACCCCCTATCGCCCAGAGCTGCCGGACAAGGAACTTGTCGATCTGCAGGGAGTGAATTCCGAGGAGCTAGTGTCTGCGATTCGTAACATGGGGTACTTGGCCGAGTTGGCGCCGGAAATACTCAGGATGGACGCTGTACCGCTGGCGCTAATTGAGGTAACCAATATTCCATTGGATTCGACATTGAATGCCTTCACAAGCAATGTTTGGAGGCGTATGTACCCCTTATATCGAGCGTTGCGTAAAGCGGAGGCGGACACAGACCTGGCATTGCTGCAGTTGGACCGCAATATGGCAACAGGACGTTGGCTCAATTACTGGGGCAGCTTTTTCGGCATGCAGAGCCGTCCGGGCGAACTGGTTGAATCTTTTCGCCGACGCTTTACCATGTGGGTGTTGAATCCCAAGACTAATAATGTGGCGCTGCAGGAATTACTGGCTTATCAACTAGGCGAGTCTGGCGGCGTGCAGGTATACGACAAGGCCCCTGCGGTCATAGGAGTAAGGCTCGACGTCAAGTACACCGGGAGTGCCACGGCATTGGCCGAGATGAGGAGCATCCTGCTTGAGAATAAAGGCGGGGGGATTGCTTTTACTGTTTCGGTACATGTGCCTGTGTCTATCGAGCACACATTCAATCAGAAGTATCGAATTCACTTTCGCTCCCGAGTGAGCTTCTTCGGTGGTCGACCTTGGTACCTGGATGGTGTGGAAGTATTAAATGGGATTCCTTCATTGTCTGGGTGGACAGGCGAGAGACAACGCAATCGGCATCGACTGGAGATCAGGACGCCGCACAGGGTGCGCAATGAGCAGACTAGTGTAGTCAAGGCTAGGCAAAATTATTGGGTGCTGGATGGCAGTGTGCAGCTCGACGGTAGCCGATTACTAAATTCTCTGGAAACTATTTTGGAGGTATAGGAGGTCACATATGGCAAATCAAGTATTAACGGTAACGACGACATATGCCCGTGAGCAGATGGCTCGCGCCAGGGCAGAAGGGACTTCGCTGACGAAGGTAGTTAAGATGGCATTTGGCAGTGGGGGAGTTGACGTATCCGGCCAGCCGCTTCCATTGGACGGAACCGAACAAACGTTGAAGGCAGAGCTGCTGGTGAAAGACATATCCAGCTATGAATTCATAGGTCCGGCTACGATCCGGTACACCTGCTCTTTGGCTGAGAACGAGCTGGCAGGGGCGACGATTAATGAATTGGCCCTCGTGGATTCGGCTGGTAAATTCACCGCGATCCGCACAATGACCAATAAAGTCAAGGATGCGGACATGGAATTTATATTTGAAATTGATGACATTTATTGAGGAGGCAACGATTCGATGGCCATTCAAGAACCGCGTAAATTCGTCACTACGGATCAGGGTCATGCCGATGTGCTGAACGTCCCTATTGCAACACTTTATGCAAATGACAAAGAGTTGGACGAGCTAAAAGATGACAAGAGGATGACCGTTATTGATCCAGCAACAATTAATTATAACCTGGAGAATTTAAAACCGGGTAAATACTTCATTCAGATTCCTGATGGTCAGAAGCTTGCGGGCGAACCAATAAGAGATCTGACCATCGGTAGATCCGTAGTAGTCACTGTGGGGCGGCCTGACACAGTAACCAATGTGATTGTCAGGACTTTTTTATACACATCTTATACAACTGGCGCTCACGCCAGATTTTTCTATCAGCCGCGCACCATTATAAATCCAACCGTGCCGAGTCCGTGGTACGAGTGGGAGACTGTTAGTGGATCTGCGGCAAAGCTTGCTGATCACGCAAATAATGCTGATCTCCACATCACCAAACAATATGTTGAAACCTATGCAGCTACCAAGGTTCACACTCATAGTCCATCCGATCTTCCCAGCGCGACTACACAAGCCCGGGGTATTGTGCAGCTCAATAATTCTACGAGTAGTACAGCAACGGACCAGGCGGCTACTCCGAGTGCGGTTAAAGCCGCATACGATCGAGCAAACGAGGCTTTTACGCAAGTCTCTGATGGCAAAAACCTTCTCGCTGCCGCCATTAGGGACAAAAATCAACCAGCTCAAGGCAGCGATCCCTTCGTTACACTGGCAGCAGCTATCCGTGCCATCGTGTCATATCCGAGACGTGCAGATGTGGCAGATCAGGCGGCGTTTTTAGGGGGAGGATCAGTATCAACTGACAAGACATTTACAAAAGATTTTTTCACATTTCCCGCAGGTTCTCAACGAATATCTTTTATTGGAGCTGTATCATGTTCTGTACAAGGAAATGGTGCAAATACTTCTACTAGACTTGAAACTTATATAGAGATGGTAGACAACGCCGGGGTCGTTGCATCAATTCTTTTTAAGACAGGAGAAAATGGAAGTGTGGTGCGATACGGGTTCATATTTGATGGACCTGGTGGGCACATAAGATATGAAAACTATACGACGGCCCCAATACCGAGTAACTTCAACATTAACGGCCCCATTATACTTCGGGGCAGATTGTTTGCTCCTGGTCCTTCAGGAGGTACGGATAGGGTTGGTGTTAATGGAGTGTTCACATACTAGGAGGCTGAGGATTTGGACAAGTACATTGTGTATGAGGAGATAGACAAAGATCGGTGCAAGGTAACCAAGATTATTGAGCGACCAACAGATGAACAGTTGGAAGAGCTCAGTTTCTATATTGATGCTTCGGAAATTCCCGTTGCAGATCCACCGAAAGGCATGCAAGGTAGATTGATGATCAGGCTCCCGGAGCGAGAACTCTATTATGACTACGAATCGTTCCCGGAATCAAAGGTGGAGCAACTTGAACTGGAAAACATGGAATTGAAGCTAGCGATAGCTGAGTTGGCCGAGATGAACCAAAAGGATAAGACGGAGACGCAGCTCGCTTTGACGGAACTGGCTGAGTTGATTGCAGGGACTGGAGGTGAAGTAACTAATGGCTAAAATCTACTACGATCTGATTACGGTTAAGTTGAAGGCCATTGAGGACGTGCCGCTGAAATGGCGGGATCAAGTGCAAGAATTGTTATCAGCAAACGCCGAATAGGCGTATTTTTTATGCCCTCTGGAGTGGTCAGAGGGTTATCTAAATTTAGGGGGAAGTAACGTGGATAAGTGGAAGGTTTTCATTGCATCGACCGGAGCTGTAGTGGTTCCGGTTTTTGAATTTTTTTACGGACAGGGTGAAGCGGTTCTGACTATCATGACAACGCTCGCGTTTTTTATCATTATGGATTGGATGTCGGGTATCTCTGCCGCTAAAAAAGATGATACGTACGGCAGCCGATACGGGCTGGAAGGTGTGGCGCGAACCTTTTTCATGCTACTGCTCCCAGCTGGTGGACATTTGCTGGATATGGTATTTCACCTACCAGGGATCATCTTTGGCATTCTAGTGCTCGGTACACTGTACCATGTGCTACAGAGTATGGTTGCCAACTCTATCCGAGCTGGCTGGGGGGACTGGCTACCGATACCCGTGCTCAATACCATCATCGGGTGGGTCAAGTCCGAGTTAGATAAAAAAATTCAACGGGCAGAGTCCCGAAAAGGAGATGACAAAGTAGCATGAGCAATCCATTCGAAGGCTACCGGCTGACAAGCCCATTCGGACCAAGGATACACCCAGTCGATAAGGTCAAAAGGTTTCACAGAGGGGTAGATTTGGTCATTTCACCGGCTAACGGCGAGATTAAGGCGTTCACGGCAGGCAAGGTCCTGCATGCCAAAATGGGGGTCACTGGTTCTGGATTCGGAAATATGGGCAACGTGGTTGCCATCCAGGATGACAAGGGCTACTTACACGTATACGCCCACCTGTCCAGTGCTGCCGTCAAGGTAGGTCAGCAGGTCACTCAGGAGCAGGTTATCGGCCGCCAGGGTAGTACGGGCAAGTCCACTGGGCCCCATCTGCATTACGAGATCCGAAAGAAGTCTACGCCTCAATACGGGTACACTGCCACGGAGGCGGGAGTGGTCGAGCCCACTCAATATCTGATTAACTACTATGCGGCTAACAAGCCAGAGGAGGATGAAGAACCAATGACAGCAGATGAACGCAAGCAATTCGAGGCACTGCAGGAGACAGTGAAGCAACAGGCTGCCGCTATCAAAAAACTGGAGCAGCAAAATTCCATGTCGGAGATCCCAGCCTGGGCAAAGGATGCATGTGTAGCTGCTAAAAAGGCTGGAATTGTCGATACCACAGCAGGCCGCAGCTATGATTTTTATAGTTTACTCACGGTGCTGTATCGAACAGACCTTTTAAACAAAAAACTTTCGTAAATTTAAGAAAACAGCCCCTTTATTTAGGGGCTGTAGGGTCTGTTTAATTTAACTCGATTTCTTAATGAGTTTATTTAAACTTATTAGTTCGCTCGATGAAACGGTATTATGTTGGAAATGAAGATGATCTGTTTTTTTTGTGACATCTCTATATAACTCATCACACACATCTTTTCTCTTTTTTGCCAGAAGTTCAGAATCAATAATCACATCATTAATACAAAATGCCTTATCACAATCAATAGTAGTGACGTTCTTGAATGGATTCCTGCTTATGTTAGGCATTTCTTTCAAGAAGTGAAACGGGGGTTTGTTAGCAATCATATGTAGGGGTTTATATGTTTGACACTTAATAAACTGTTTCTCTCTGCCTTCCTGAATGCATATGTACATATGAGAGTTCACCGCCAATTCATCACTGATCGTTGGAAAGGGAACTCTCATGGTCACAACATCTGTCTTTCTAATCAACCAATATCACTCCATCTTCAGATATAGTAATGTAGACAGGATTAACGAGTTCTTCTTGTTGGGCAAGCTGTAGGAATACTAGTCTTTGATCATCTGAAAGGATGGAGTAATCTGATTTTTCGATCACAAAACTTTTTCCTAACACTTCCAAAACGACAATTGAATCAATAAATTCTTCTGTATAAGATTCGCAAAATGAATTTATTAAAGACTTATCGTTTTCATTGAAGTCGTTTCTCGAAAGAGGGACATTCTTCTCGTTTTGAAGAATTCTATGTTCTTTCGCTTTCCAGATGTTAAACTCGTGAGTTAAGATGGACAATTCATCTTCTGTCATTGTCCGCACTAAAAAACTTGCGAGTTTGGCCTTCGGAATATCAACATGTTCAGGGCAATCATGAAATAACCTGGTAACATTTTCATCGAATTCATGATAATCATATTTAAAATCGCCAAAAACATCACTAAAAACAGGACCATTTTTATATCCTTTAAGGGAATTGAAATGGGCACTTCCATCTTCAGTTTCACATTGTGCCTCGTAGAAAAATAGAAATTTCTGTAGCTTCAGATCTGAATTGAATTGAATGGGATGATTCTCTTTGAGCCATCCACTAACCGCTCTGTGACGGTAGCTGGAATTGAGCATGGCGTCTCCTCCTAAACAAAAACAAGAATGTGTGTTCTGTTTTTTCGTTTGTCAACCCTATTATCTCATATGCAAGGTCGTGAACGCAAGAACGTTATAATAATGAATTTGTCTAATCTTGGATTTGATTATAGAATTAGGATGATCATATCACCTGTGAATGGTAATTTTTTAGTTATGCATCCACCTGATAACAAACAACCAGCATCAAGTTTCGAACCACTGATCCAAGTAATTCGAGGGAAACGGAGTTATCAGTAGTCTTTTATACCCATGTATATATTTCTGTATTATTTACAAAATGAACCATATGAACTATAATCATACCAACACATACGAAAGCATCGTTGTGCAATCCGAGAGTATCGGTAAAATGAGACCTGCTGGCTTCGGCTTGCAGGTCTATTTTTATTTCTAATGATAAGCAGGTGGATAATTTGGCAGATATCAAACAAATTGAGGATTTATTAAAGGAATCACAATCATTGCCTTTCTTATTCATTGGTTCTGGTGTTTCTAAAAGATACATATCGACGGAAAGTTGGCCAGGTATACTTGATCGCTTTGCACGTATTGTTGATTCGAGTGATTTCGCCTATGAAAAGTATGAAAATAGAGCTCGACAGGCCCTTTTGGAAAGAGATATTCCACAGACTACAAATAATTTAATGACTAAAATGGCGGATTACATTGAGAATGATTTCAATACTCTTTGGTTTGATAGTCAAGATTTTTCAGAACGAAGGGATAAATTTCGAGAAGAAGTTCGTAGTGGGGTAACTCCATTTAAATTAGAATTAGCTGATTATTTCAGAACGATTGACATGGCGACAATCGCTCAGGAATATCAGGATGAAATCGCACTTTTAGGGGAAGTAGGAGTAAATTCCATAGCGGGAGTGCTAACAACTAATTATGATTGTCTAATGGAACACATATTTCCGGAGTACGAGGTATATGTAGGGCAAGAACAGCTAATATTTTCTCCTACATATGGGGTTAATGAAATTTACAAAGTGCATGGGTGTTCAACGCAACCCAACTCTGTGGTAATAAATTCACGCGATTACGAAAATTTTGACAAGAGAAATGCTTATTTGGCTGCAAAATTAATGACTATTTTTGTGGAGCATCCTATTATATTCTTAGGATATTCACTGGATGATGAAAATGTACAAGCTATACTCAAATCTATTGTTGATTGTCTAAGTGATGAAAATTTAAATAAGTTGCGTGATAGGCTTATTTTTGTTGAATGGAAGAAAGGACACGAAACAACTGAAGTGTTTCCATACAGTCGGTCATTTACTAATGGAAAGACTGTAAGCATGACGAAAATTGTAACAGATTCTTACGTTTCTTTATTAAATGTGTTGGTAAGTAACAAAGCCAAGTACTCAACAAGCTTCTATAGAAAAGTAAGAAAAAATATTTATGAGTTGGCCTTAACAGAGGACGGTCATGAAAAAATAAGAGTGTTAGCTTCAACAGATGATAGATTAATGGAAGGTGATGTTGAAATATTAATTGGATTTGGTATCTTTGAACTCGGAAAAAGAGGATACAAAAGCATTTCTTCCGAAGAAGTTTTCAAAGATATTCTCTTCGATGAAGGTAAATTCAACAAGGAATTGTTAATTAACGAGTCTTTACCAGAGCTATTAAAACGTACAAGTGGAAGTTTGCCAGTGTTTAAATATATCAATAATTACTCGCCAGATCTCCCGATAGAGTTTGAAAGGTTTAAGAATTTCAGTTTCAAAAAATTAGAAAATGAAACTATTAGGAAGCACCGAAAAGGAATGATTTATACATCAATAGATGAAATCATTCGTAAAACTCGTAGCAATCTGGGTGCTCAAGTAAGATATATACAGATGCTGACACCAAAACAAATAGAGGTCGAGAGATTGGGTGAATATTGTAGGGAAAGGTTAACTGAAGATCCGCACATACTAAGGAAAAGCAATCTTAGTTCAGGCATTAAAAAATTGATAAGAATGTATGACTTTTTGAAATTTAAAGAATGAAAAAGCGAACCCGGATTCCAGTAAGCAGTTAGACTGCTGACCTCCGATCAGTTCGCTTGGTTGATACATTGAATTTAACATCAAAATTCGAGCAAATCAATAGTCATTTCACCAACTATCAAACGTATTTTTATTTCTTTAATTTAATGGTTAATATTAAACAACAAATTGAAGAAGGGTAGTTCCGATATTTTATTATGTTGGTTATATCGACCTTATGAGCTCTGCTGGCTAACGCTGATGGAGCTTTTTTCTTGTTGCTAAAAGAACTAGTGTTCGCATATAATACAAACAAATGTTCGTAAAATGGAGGGGTTGGAGTTGAAAATTACTGCAGGTTTGAATGTTGAAATAATTTACGAAGACGGGTCCGGCAACATCACGCAGCGTAAAATTGCTGTTCGTGGGGTTCGTGATGGGGTGATCAGGGCGACAGACCTTAACAGCAGCCAGCCCCGGACATTCAAAGTGACCAACATTCTCGCCTGGTCACCTATCAGTCAGACAGCTTAGGAGTTGACGACATGGGAAGAAAACTTGAAGGTAACGGACTCTTTGAAGGATCTCGATTCATTCTGCCGGAGCACGCTGCTCGCATCAGGGAACATTATATAGAAGAAACTCGGAGATCCAAGCCGATCCTGGATGATCAGGAAGTGCAACTGATTGAACAAGCGCTTGTGAATTCGTACAATCGGCGTGTGTCTGTCGAACTGTGGGTATTCGATCCGTTTGATGATGTGAAGCTGAACGGAGTGGTAACCGCACTGAATACTGGCCGTCGTATGGCCAAGCTCCTGCAGAGTGAAGACGATTACCGATGGATTGAGATTGACGACATCCTGGGGGCATATGTTGATATAGATAGTTAAAGCCCAGGGCAGATACCCCGGGCTCTTTTGTGTTATAATTTGGATTGGACAACGGGTGGGGGTCACGGCGCAGCCTTCTGTGAAGGAGGTGATTGACGCCATGACTGCTCTTGGTGCGGTTTATTGGATCTTGAAAGTAATCGCGACGTTGCTAAGCCTGTGGTTTAGCTCTCGTAAGGTTTACCGATGGATACGTAAAAAACGTAACAAGCGCAAAACCCACCGCTAAAGGTTGGCCGCCTACGGTGGGTTTTGCTGTGAGTTAATACAGTGCGCGCCGTGAAGGCACATTTCGTTGTTCAGGGAGAGGATTGCGCCTCTCCTTAGTTCTATCCTTATGTTATCACAACAAAATTATACAGGCAATGCGATTGCCATTTGAGCTCGTTCTTCACAAAAAAATCACGCAAAAAATAACATTCTCTGCGAATATCAGCGAAAATGAGTGAATGAAAAATACTCTTAATTACTTTTATCGTTGAGATTACGCACCCAAACGGTTATCATCGTATACAGGCGAATGTGTTTATAACATAGCTAGTATGAGGCTTTCATGCCAAAACGTATAAAGGACGGTAATGCACATATGATCAGTACAAGCGGCGTAACGCTCCGTTATGGCAAGCGCCCACTTTTTGAGGATGTTAATATCAAATTCACGCCTGGCAACTGTTATGGTCTGATTGGGGCCAACGGTGCTGGTAAATCTACGTTTCTGAAGATTCTCTCTGGCGAGATCGAGGCGAATTCCGGCGAGGTGCACATGACACCTGGCGAGCGTCTGGCCGTGCTGAAGCAGAACCATTATGAATATGATGAGTTCCCGGTGCTGGAGACAGTTATTATGGGACATACACGTCTATATGACATTATGAAGGAAAAGGATGCACTCTATGCGAAGGCTGAATTCTCGGAAGAGGATGGTCTGCGTGCAGGGGAGCTGGAGGGCGAATTCGCCGAGCTGAATGGCTGGGATGCTGAGCCAGATGCCGCTGCCTTGCTGATTGGTCTGGGGATTCCTCGCGATCTGCATGATAAGCAAATGTCTGAGCTGAGCGGTAACGAGAAGGTACGTGTCTTGCTCGCACAAGCGCTCTTCGGTCGTCCGAATAATCTGCTGCTTGACGAGCCTACGAACCATTTGGACCTCGAATCCATTCAATGGTTGGAGAATTTCCTGATGGACTATGAAGGTACCGTTATTGTGGTATCTCACGACCGTCACTTCCTGAATAAAGTATGTACGCATATTGCGGATATTGATTTTGGTAAAATCCAGATGTATGTGGGTAACTATGACTTCTGGTACGAATCCAGTCAGCTCGCGCTGACATTGGCTCGCGACGCCAACAAGAAGAAGGAAGAGAAGATCAAGGAGCTGCAAGCCTTTATCCAACGCTTCTCGGCGAATGCTTCCAAGTCGAAGCAAGCGACTTCCCGTAAGAAGCAGCTCGACAAGATCACGTTGGACGATATTCGTCCATCGAACCGTAAGTATCCGTTCATTAACTTCAAGCCTGAGCGTGAGGCTGGCAAGCAATTGCTGACCGTAGACCGTCTGAGCAAGACCATCGAAGGCGAGCAAGTACTGAATGAATTCAGCATTGTCGTGAATAAAGGCGATAAGATTGCTTTCGTCGGACCGAATGGCTTGCCGAAGACGGCGCTCTTCGAAGTTCTGATGGGTGAGAAGGAAGCAGACGCTGGTGAGTACACCTGGGGTGTGACGACCAGTCAGGCTTATTTCCCGAAGGACAACTCCCAATACTTTGACGAAGTCCAACTGAATCTGGTAGAGTGGCTGCGTCAATATTCCAAGGATCAGGATGAGACCTTCCTGCGTGGCTTCCTGGGACGTATGCTGTTCTCCGGCGAGGAAGCGCTGAAGAAGGCGAGTGTACTGTCTGGTGGCGAGAAGGTGCGCTGTATGCTGGCAAAAATGATGCTTAACGGCGCTAACGTGCTCATCATGGAAGAGCCTACGAACCACTTGGATCTGGAATCCATCACTGCGCTCAATAACGGCTTGATTGATTTCGATGGTACACTGTTATTCACTTCGCATGACCATCAGTTCATTCAGACGATTGCGAACCGCATTGTGGAGATTACACCGAACGGGGTCATCGACCGTGTTATGACGTACGATGAGTACCTGGAGAGCGATGAAGTCAAGCAGCTCCGTGAACGGATGTATCCAGTAGAGGCTAACTAATCGCAGGCTCTCGGTTTGCAACACCCATACACAAGGGCTTCAAGCTATAAATCTAAAGAACCTCAATTTGCTCGATAGGAGCGGGTTGAGGTTCTATTTGTGCTGTAGAGATTAGTGACATTTTCCGATGAAAATGTTAGGTGTGATGATAATCATATACATAATTAGTAATATTTTGTATTTTTTTATTACTTAAGCCTAAGGAGGGATTGTATGCTGAGGAAAAGTAATTTGACTCCTATTTTGCTTCTAGCAGCTATATGCTTATTAGGTTTTGCCACTAGCGTGTCTGCTTACGTAGGGTATGAAACACTAGATATTCCTACTCAAAAACAACAAGATACCCAATGGTGTTGGGCAGCCAACTCTGTCATGGTTATTGATTTTCTAGGTAACGCTCCTACTCAGAGACAATTTGTCAGGTATGTAAAGGGAGAGGTTGTAAACGATACCGGAAGTATATATGAAATTGTTGATGGGTTGGATCATTGGGGAATACATTCAAGAGCAGTGCTGGACTACTTGTCATTTTCAAGAATAGAGAACAGGATTAATAGAGGACAACCCATAATCGCCAGAATAGGATGGACAGGCGGGGGCGGGCACTTTTTTACTATTAGAGGTTATTATGAGAATACTGACACTGATGAACAAGATGTTTATTTTATTGATTCGTTAAAAGATGAGAAAACACACAAAATTCAGAATTATGATAGGTTCGTTAGAAACTCTAACTTCAAATGGACACATTCGGTAGATTATATTTATGTTAACTAAGGGGGGATTGTATTGAAGGCAGGTAAAAGGCTCGTCTTCTGGGCTATAAATATTCTATTGATATCAACGATAGTATGGAGTATACCAGTAGATGCAAAATTCGCTTCGATTGATATACGTGATCAGATCAAACAGGATTTTGAATCTTACATTCCTTCTTTGGAGAAAGATAAGAAAAATTTTGGCATGGATGCGGATGATCAGGCAGACCAAGTGAAACTTGGCGAAGGATATCCTTATTATAAGGTTGCTGTGTCCTTCCTTAAACAATCAGCGGTTGCTGAAGAGGTATATAGTGAAGATATTTTGGAAATGGCGGGGTATAATTTTCCGATTTATCTGAAGGGCCAGTCTGTTGGTGTGGTACATGGTGTTTTGGAGGAAGAGAAATGGATTGTGGATTACATATCGAGCGACTTTTCATTTGAAAGGACCTGGAGGGCGGGGAGAGAAAATTTTGATACTACCCAACCTGTCAAGCTCATAGATGATCCAAGGCTAGGAATTTATGCAATGTCTGGTGTGAAGGATGGCATGGAGCAGGTCGTTTCGATTCAGGCTGATCCTGTGGAGAAATTGGCTCAAAGTTCTGAAAAAAATCTAATGAGCCTTCAGCAATTTGGAGAACAAGCCTATGAGCGGCATCAGGAGATTATATCTGACGATCAAGATGGAACGGGAGGTGGTGCTGGGGGGATAGAAGCCTCAGCTTCACAAGAATCTGCTGTAGAGCCATTCATGTGGGCAGCTATTCTATTGGTGCTCATGATCACTGGGATCATCGTATACAGAAAGGTATACGGGCACAATAGCAACAGATAAGCCTAAAATTTCAATTTCAAATGGACTCATTGAGCAAAAGTATGAAGCTTCTACCTTGGTTTCCTGGTGGGAGCTTCTTCATGCTGATGGTACACTGTTATTCACTTCGCATGACCATCAGTTCATTCAGACAATTGCGAACCGCATTGTGGAGATTACACCGAACGGGGTCATCGACCGTGTTATGACGTACGATGAGTACCTGGAGAGCGATGAAGTCAAGCAGCTGCGTGAACGGATGTATCCAGTAGAGGCTAACTAATTAGTGATCTGAATAGTAAGCTTAAGACCTCAAGTTACTCCTACGAGTAGACTTGAGGTCTTTTTTTGATCTATCTTACCGTAGTTGTGCAATATATTACCGATCAATCTCCTCTGTGCTTAGTTGATGGAATGGCTGCTGCCCCTTTTTGCGTGTGCGTTCAGCTTAAATGAGCATGCAGAGGTAAGGATAGCAAGTAATATAATACTTCCTGCAAATCCACTAATCTGCTCAATACCTGCATATTCGATTACGATCCCGCCGCTTGCAGCACCTAGTGCCATACCCATATTCATTAATGCAGTGTTCAGGCTAAGTATGATCTCGGAGGACCGGGGCTGGAGCGTAATGAGATAGTATTGATTCGCTGGTGTCGTAGTCCATGTAGCTGCTCCCCATAGCAAAAGAATCACGAAAATTATGGGTGTGGAGACAGCCACGGATGTAGATTTCAGAAAGAACAGCGCCGCAGCATGTAATGTCAGACTAATGATGATTGTACGTGCGGGTCCCCAGCGGTCAACTGCATAGCCTCCCAAGCGTGAGCCGATCAGAGCCGCTATTCCGAGGACGAGCAGGGAGGAGCTTATCATTTCCAGTGAAAAGTCCATCAGACTACTTAAGAGGGGAGCGATATATGCGAATACCATAGTGTATCCCAATATCCAGAACACCGTTGTAAGTAGCCCGGTAAGCATGCGTGAATCTCTTAAGAGAAGCCATTGCTCCTGCCATGTAAGCGCTATTGACCCTTCAAGCCCCGAAATGTACTTCTGAAGAAGAACTGCGTTGACGAGTGCAGCGATGGCAAGGAATAGATAGATGTAGCGCCAATCCATATAGACGGACATCAGTGTTCCGAATGGTACTCCAAGCACCAGTGAGATGGAGAAGCCAGTAATGACAGTGGCGATCGCTCTACCTTGTTGTTGTTGGGGAGCGAGACGTGCTGCATAGCTTGTAGCTACAACCGTATATAATCCGCCACTTGCTGCCATGACAATACGGGACAGCATCAGTACTGCAAAGTTCATGCTGAGGAATGCAAGGATGCTCCCTGCAATAAATGCTATAAGGGAGTAGACAAGTACCTTTTTGCGCTCATAGCGTGCGGTTACCATGACAAGCACAAGGGCGCCAACGGCATAAGAGATAGAGTAAATTGTAATGAGTTGCCCCGCGGCCGCAATAGAGATTTGTAAGTCGCTTGCAATCAGCTCAAGGATCCCCGATACGACAAATTCTGCTGTGCCTGTGATAAAGGCTCCTATCGCTAATAGATATATAGCTAGACGATTCAATGACTTCACTCCTTTTGTAGAAATTGCTGCTATGTAGCCTGCTACAACGATTGTATTCATTTTAGCTGACATGTTATCATGAGGGAAATTCATGTTTTTAATGAAGGAGATGAGTAAATACTCATGTCTATAGCGCGTTTCGAGGTTTTTGTACACATTGCTGAGACTCGAAATTTCACCAAAGCAGCAGAGCGACTGAATATGACGCAATCCGCTGTAAGTCATGCTATTGCAAGTCTGGAGAAGGAACTGGGGACGACACTGCTGATTCGCGACCGTAGGAAGGGGGTTATGCTGACGGAAGTGGGGCAGAAGATGCTTGGCCACATGCGAGAAATCTTGTGCCGAATGGAAATGATCCAGCAGGAAGCGGCTCTGGCAGCCAATCTGGAGACGGGGACAGTCCGCATTGGAACATTTGCAAGCGCATCTTCCTGCCTGCTGCCCAAGCTGTTATCCAGGTTTCAGAAGAAGCATCCGCATATTGAATTTCGATTTTATGAAGGCTCTTATGAAGAAATTACAGAGTGGCTGAATACAGGCGTGATTGACATCGGATTTGTGGTAGAGGAGGATTCACCAGTATTGTTCGACTGTGTGCCGCTGATTCAGGACAAGATGGTTCTGGGCTTCTCAGCCGAGCACAGATTTAATGGAAGAACCCAGATTTCCATGAAGGAGCTACAGGACGAGCCCTTTATTATGCCGACAGGCATGTATCAAGCTCATATTCTGGCCATGCTTGAGGAGATGAAGGTGCAGCCGAAGATTCGCTTCGAAGTGTATGATTGTAACACCATCGCCAATATGGTTCAGGAGGGGCTTGGCATTACGATTGGGCCGGAGCTATTTCTGAAGACACAGCAGCATATCCAAGTGGGGTATCTGGATATTACCAGATGGCGTAATGTTGCTCTGGCATGCCCATCACAATCCAGTGCTTCGCCTGCTGCGCGAGCCTTCCTGGCAGTATCTCAGGAGATTTTCCTACAGTCAACGGAAGCATGAAGAAGAAGCTCCTACCTTAACTTCGGTTGGGAGCTTCTTCTTCATGCTAACAGCTGTATGCAAATGTATGCAAAAGTTATACTTTATGATCCGCCGGTACGTCTGCGCTGATTGTTAGGCTTTTTGTTGTTCTGGCTCTTCAATGCCTTGGTCTGATTGCCCTGGAACCCGCCATTTTGTTTTTGGGAAGCGGCCAGCTTCTTCTCGGCCAGCTTCTGTCGAACGGCCTCAGCCAGGTCAATTTTACGGACTTCCTTCTGATTATCGCTCATCCCTGTTCCTCCTGTAATGTCTAAGCTGTATTTCATTTTATACGTTTTTAAAAGGGGGGACAAGGGCAACAATGAATAAAGACTACCATGACGATGCTTGCCGTGTCGGGCCCCACCTATATCGCATGTTCAAGCTGTTCTGAATAGCTTAATCATAAGTATTTGTCTAAGTCGTAGCTACCAACTTTTTGTTTAGAAGGAGTGTACTGCAAGTGACTGATGTGTATGGTGAAATTCGTAAAGGGGAGCGGGGCGCTTGGGTAAGTATTATCTCCTACATTGTGCTCTCGTCTCTGAAAGTGTTCTGCGGATACGTGTTCATGTCCAGTGCACTCCTTGCCGACGGGTTCAACAATATGACGGATATTGTAGCGTCTGTAGCTGTGTTAATTGGTCTGCGCATATCCCAAAAACCACCAGATTCCGATCATACCTACGGGCATTTCCGGGCAGAGACCATAGCGGCCATGATCGCCTCCTTCATTATGGCTCTAGTCGGTATTCAGGTATTGGTGGAGGCGATTCGTTCTATATTTGAAGGAAGCAAGGCACAGCCGAGCATGCTGGCTGCAGTCGTCGCTGTAGTGAGTGCGCTGGCTATGGGAGGGGTATACCTCTACAACCGGAAGCTTGCTCGTGAGATCAAAAGCCAGGCACTCATGGCAGCAGCGAAGGATAATCTATCAGATGCGCTTGTCAGCATAGGAGCGGCCATAGGCATTTTTGCATCCCAATTCGGCTTCCCCTGGATGGACACGGTTGCTGCCATTGTAGTCGGGCTTATGATCTGTTATACGGCATGGGGAATCTTCCGTGATTCAACACACTCGCTAACGGACGGCTTTGATGAGAAGCATTTGTCAGTGCTGCGCGGTACGATCTCCAAAACACCAGGCGTAGAGAGAATTCGAGACGTAAAGGCACGTGTGCATGGCAGTCATGTCATGGTCGATGTGGTGATTGAGGTGGACCCGACGCTGACGCTCATTGAAGGGCATGAGATTAGTGACCAAATTGAAGAGCGCTTGAAGAAATTCCATAATACGATGCATGTACATGTGCATGTGGAGCCTAGAGCGAGTGAGCACATAAGCTCTACCCAGCTCCAACACTAGCATCTCGGCCAAATAACCAACCTGAAATCATACCGGGTCAAGGCACTAGGTAAGGGCAGCTTGTTATCCTGCTGAATGGAGTGCAGACAGGCTGTCTGGGTGCATATAGTAAGCTAAATAGAGTCTCCGCGGACGATCGCGGAGACTCTTCTTTTGCATCCATTGATGATCCCACTGTTCAGATGTGGCAGGCTTTCCGGTTATTTCAGTACTCCATTTCAGTATTTCAGTAGTTCACATCCTGTCGTTTCACTTTTCCTGCAACAGATTAATAACAAGGTAGGTATACGCGGGATGGAAATACCTTCCTGCAACAGATTGAACTGTAATTACCGATATACATAACAGCGGGATACATAAAAAGACAAGTTGATCAGATGGCAGAAGAACATGGGTAATTGGAATCACGTTCTCAATGTATGCGTCGTTTTTTGTGACTTTTGCATCATGCTTATATTCCTTGTGCTTGACTATAATGAGGTCAGATGGGGAGTATTTCACGATATTTGCATGAACTATATACGGAGAAGCATGGTGAGACGGTGATTAGCTAAGTACACGGATGTTCGGCATCCTGCAGCATGTCTTGTCAAGATTCGTGAAGTAATCGGGAGGTTAGGAACAGCATGAACAAACGCGTATGGGGAACACTTGCAGTTGCTGCGGCATTATGGTCAGTTATGGATGTGACTTCAAGCAGTCATGTCTCAGCGGCTGCTGTCACGATCCCGGCAGGGGAGCAGGGAGTCATACAGGCGCCGGTACGGGTACGAATCTCTCCTTCCATGGAAGGGGACACACTGAGCTTTCTGAGTCAGGGCGATAAGGTGACCGTATTGGAAAAGACAGTGAATCAGTGGTATAAGGTCAAGACGGCTGATGGAACCATCGGCTACACGAGCATCTCGGAAAAATACATACTGCCTGTTGGGAAGGCTGGAGTAAGCGTGTCCGGCGCATCTTCCACAGCATCCCGTGCAGTGGCGGTACCAAGTGCGGCAACAAGCACTAATGGAGCATCCTCGGCAACATCTACAGCAGGACAAGCTGTAGCTACCATTCAATCTGCGGTCAACCTGAGAAGTGAGCCTGCCAACACAGGAGCTATTCTCGGATTGCTTAGCCCCGGACAGCAGGTGAAGCTGCTGGACACTAGTAATAAATATTGGTTCAAGATCGCTACTGATGCGGGAGTCACTGGTTATGTAGGAGCTTCGGACAAATTCATCAAAGCAGGAATCGTACCCGTTGCTACCAATGCTAGCTCAGTAAATGTGAACTCCGGCTCAGGGCAGAATGTGGCTGTTCCAGTATTTTCCGCTGCTACCGTACCAGCCTACCAGCCCGTGGTGATGCGGGAGGAAGGAATCTACAGAGGTCGTGATGTAGATACGGCAATTGAGCAGATGATTAGTACGGGAATGACGTATCTGGGGACACCGTATGAGTATGGTTCGGACCGTAATTCGACGGCCACCTTCGATTGCTCTGCATTTACGCAGCGTATTTTTCTGGAAAGCATGGGTCTACTACTTCCGGGAGATTCCAGATCGCAGGGGAACTGGGTTAGACAGAATAGCCAGCCAGTACTGGATATATCGGAGCTGAAGCGAGGGGACCTGGTCTTCTTTCGGGATTATGCGGTTCCAGCAGGAGATGGCCTTATTCAGCCTGATCCGTTCTCGCAGACCATTACCCATGTAGCTGTGTACTTGGGAGATTCGCGCTTGCTTCACACCTTCTCTGTAGCAGCAGGTGGGGTGAAGGTAACAGATTTTAGCCAATCATGGCAGGATCGCTTCCTCTATGGTGGAAGTGTAGTAGATCGGGTGCTCTAATTGCAGCAGCCTTGGTCCTTCGAATTACTTCGGGGCCCGTAACGGGCTTCCGAAGTTTTTTTGGATATAGAATCTATAAGTTTTCAGCGGAGCTGAACCATTCGAACATCCTAGGAAGAACTTCCGCTAAGTGCGGTCTGTCTTCTGTGAAAGTACGTCCAGAGACGTCTTTCTCATCTTCCTCATTGGTGTCGAACCTTTGTTTCGGGCTAACACCCAGAGGGTAACTAGAATATACATAATGGAGAGCACGCCCAGATTGGAAAGAGAGGTTACGTCATGTTAATGGAAATTAGTGTTTTTATTATTGCTTTGGCTTTTGTAGTGCTGGTGCTGTATTTGGTCAAGACCTTAAAAGCCGCGCAGGGCTCCCTGGACCGGGTATCCGTTACCTTGGAAGAGGTACAGAAGACGGTAGATGAGCTAAGCTACGAGGTCAAGCAGACGATTCGTCATGCGAATGGCATTACAGCGGATGTAGAGCAAAAGATGAAGAAGATCGACCCTGTCATTACATCCGTGGAGAATCTGGGCGAGGTACTTAGTGAGCTGACCTCTGCGGCCAAGCAGGCGTCTGCTACATTGATGAATCGATTTCAAAAGCCCAAGCAAAAAGATGTAGCCTCTACAGCTATAGTGCCGCCACAACCTCCTGTTCCTGAGAGCCAACCATTACCCCAGGATCGCGTCATCGGAGGAGAACCCCGAAAAGCAGGCCCTGAATGGTTAACGTACGTAGATATTGCTGCTGGTGTGTGGCAAAAAATGCGACGTTAGCAGGGTAGCGGCGGTGTGACGGTGCTCAGAACCATCATTCCATTGAAAGGGTGAGATACGATGATACAACTACTTCTTTGGATAGGTTTGCTTTCTCCCTTTTCCGCTCAGGAAACGGTTCAGGCTACGGCTCCGCCGTATGCAGCCGGAAAAATAACACACGCTGTGGACGTTCGTGGTACAAGTGTAACTGATGCAGTCTATGAGGAACGCTTTGAGACGTTAAATGATATTTCCCTTGATGATCGGACAGAGGATGTTCTACAGAAGAAAGGCCAGCCGCTTCGTACGCATGAGGACCTTATTCTGCGCTCTACTGAATATCATTATGAGGATGTGGTCGTCGGCGTTCGGGATGGTTACGTCAATTACGTACATGTGGACAGTAGCTCTGTGCGCGTGAAGGTGAATGACCGCTGGCTGCCACTGGACCGCAGCACGCTGGATCATGAGCTGGGAGGTGCTCAGTTCACTGCAGAGGATGGAGAGGTATACATTCGGGGGCATCATGCCATCAAGGTATACACGGATCAAGACAGCGGGGAATTAAAGGCTGTTGAATTGTTTGACGAAACCTCATCACCTTGACGTTTCAGAATGAGATGGACGGGTTAATGTTACAACGTGAGGATGCACCGCCAGGGTCATCCAAGCAAGTATCTTACATCCATCCCTGAAGTGGGATGAAATATACGAGATACTGAATTTTGTAACAGGGAGAGTGAGAAAAATGAATTCAACGAATGCTCAAGCTTATGCAAAAGTGGTGGAGAATGGAGTTCAAGCGGTAGAGACAGTCAAGGAGCTGCGCAACGCTGGCTACCGTTATGAGGATGTATACGTGCTGGCTCATAGTCAGGATCGTACGGATCGCATTGCAGACACCGTAGATGCGAATGAGATTGGCATCAAGGAAGAAGGCGTTTTTGACTCTCTGGCGAATCTGTTCCGTTCTCGTGGTGATGAGCTGCGTGCCAAAATCGTCTCGATGGGCTTCCAGCAATCAGAGGCTGAATTTTACGAAAAAGAACTGGATCTTGGCAAGGTGCTCGTCATCGCCAAGGCCAAGCCATAATATGTTGCGACCGCATTCTTCACTGTTGCTGGGTACGGTCGATAACTGAAAAACATAGATAAGGAATGGGATTCCAGCAATCCCATTCCTTATCTATGTTTTTCATATTTAAACCTACAGGATCAGAAGTTATAGTTATATATAGAACTCCAACCAGATATAAAGGAGACATCCATGAAAATTCTAATCGTCGATGATAATCCAACGAACGTAATCATTATCCGTGAAATATTGAAGAAGGAAAATTACAGAAACATCGTCTCCGCCAGTTCAGCCAAGGAAATGCTGGAGCGACTGGGAATAGGTGATCGTACCTTGGATATTAGGCCAGTTGCTTCGGACATTGACCTGATTCTGCTGGATATGATGATGCCGGAGATGGATGGCATTGAGGCTTGTGGCATCGTGCAGCAATATGAGCATTTGAAGGATATTCCTATTATTATGGTTACTGCTGTTGGCGACTCTAAGAAGCTGGCCGAAGCGCTGGATGCGGGAGCAACAGATTATGTCACCAAGCCGATCAACAAGGTAGAGCTGATGGCCCGTATTCGGCTGGCTCTACGTCTGAAGCTGGAGAAGGACTGGCACAAGGAGCGTGATCAACGAATTCAGGATGAGCTGAAGCTGGCCTCTCTGGTGCAGCAGGCAGTGTTGAGTCCGGCAATCAAGGATCCCGTTCTGCAAGCCCACGCCATCTATCAGCCTTCATTTGAGCTGGCGGGAGACCTCTATTCCTGGTATTCGCTCGGAGAAGGAAGATATTGTGTCATCCTGTTGGACATGATGGGACACGGCATTTCTTCCTCTTTATTTTGCATGTTCATCGCAGCAGTTCTCAAGGATACCGTAACCACGTATGTGGAGCCGGAGAGGGTGATTCAGGAGCTGAATCGACGCTTTGGCCAGCTTGATCTGGGTAGACAGCTCGTTCAGTACTATTTCACGGCCATCTACATGGTCATTGATACGCGTTCCAAGAAGATCGATTATGTGAATGCAGGGCATCCGCCTGGCCTGATGTTCCGCAACGATGGCACCGTGCTTCAGCTGAGTAGTGGAGCAAGTCCGGTTGGCTTGTTCGACCAGATCGAGGTAGAGACACGGACCATCCAATATGAGGATGGGGAGCGTATTGCTCTCTATACAGATGGTCTGCTAGAGATCGTTCAGGGTGAGCACGAAGAGCAGCTTGAGTTCCTAATTGATCAGCTACGGGACCGAGTGGAATGGGATGAGGACGCGATGCGTAAGGCCTTCATTCAGCAGGAATCGCCGAGCACACACGATGATGATAAATGCCTGGTATGGATATCATTGAAAGAAGGAGCGAGCTTGGCATGAAAATTAGAAATAAGCTGCTCATTGGCTTCAGCCTGCTAATGGGCATCATTATAGCGCTTACGGTCATCAGCTATGACAGGCTGGGGAGCATGAACGAGCAGTTGAACAAGGTATATGAGGAGCGATACATCAAGGTGAGGCAGACGGCTGCACTTCGCTCCCAGGTCAACGAAAAAGCCAAGATCATGGCTAACCAGCTCCTGAATCCTGGGATATCCGTGGAGGACAGCATAAGAGAGCTTGCGCAGGTTGCCACTATTGGCGGTGATTTGCTTACCCGTATGCAGGAAGGAAATTCGAATGCTGAGGAAGACCGATTGATGCGGGAGGTAGTGAGATCGTGGCAGGAGTTCAACAGCTACGAGGAGCGCTTGATGAATCTGCTCTCCCAGGATCGGATGGACGAAGCGAATGCCCTGCGTAACAGTACAGGTCTACCGGCACAAAGCGATGCTCTGGACAGTATTAATAACCTATCACGTTATCAGGATAGTGCTGTCGATGAGGAAATGGCCGTATCCAGGCAGATGTTCTCGGAGGCCATACAGACAACTACCCTGATTATGGCTGCAGGTCTGCTGCTGTCACTCGGCATTATTCTGTGGGTGCTTCCAAGCATTACCCGTGGTCTGAATACATTATCCATGATGATCTCTGGCTTCGGCAAAAGCCGATTCAAAGCGATTGGCCGGATGAAGGTCACCACGACCGATGAGATCGGGCAGGTGGCTCTGGTCTTCCAGGAGATGGCTGAGGACCTGGAGGAGAAGCGCCAGTTAGAGCAGTCGATCATTCAATCGCAGAAGGATCAGACATGGCTGAGTGCCAATACGGCCAGAGTGACGGAGCTACTGCGTGGCATCAATTCTCCCGAACAGATTGCACAGACGTTCATCAGCGAGTTCACTCCAATTCTTGGGGCGAGCTATGGCTCCATCTATCTTCTTAATGAAGAGAAAGGGCCCGACAAGCTCTTCCTTAGCGGTAGCTATGCCCGTAATGCTGAGGATCACCATACCAAGGAGACGTTCTTCATTGGTGAGGGGTTGCTCGGTCAGAGCGCATTGGACCAGAAGCCGATTCTGCTGGAGAAGGCTCCGAACGGTTATCTGACGATCAGCTCAGCCCTTGGCTCAACAGAGCCGACAGGGGTTATAATCTATCCGATTATGTTTGAGGAGGAGCTCATTGGTGTCGTTGAGATGGCCTCTCTGGGATCGTTCTCGGCACTTGAGCAGGACTTGATGGATCGACTGGTGTCGAGTCTTGGAATTATTCTGAACAATATTCACCGTAGAATGCGTGTCGAGCAGCTGCTGCGCGAATCGCAGGCTCTCACCGAGGAGCTACAATGCCAGTCCGAGGAGCTACAGACTCAGCAGGAGGAGCTTCGTCGCTCTAATGAGAATCTGGAGCAGCAGACAGAAGAGCTGAAGCGTTCCGAGGAGATGCTGCAGAGACAGCAAGAGGAGCTTGAACATTTCAATACCGAGCTGATGTCCAAGACCAGAGCGCTGGAGGAGCAGGTGCGTGAGGTGGAGGAGAAGAATCTTGAGATCGAGAAGGCTCGTGCTCAGCTGGAGCAGCAGGCCATGCAGCTTGCGGTTACGAGCAAATACAAGTCGGAGTTCCTGGCGAATATGTCGCATGAGCTGCGAACACCGCTCAACAGCTTGCTGATCCTATCTCAACTGTTAGCCGAGAATAAGGATGGCAATCTGAGTAGCAAACAAAAGGAATATGCGCAGACCATTTATATGTCTGGCTCGGACTTGCTCAAGATGATCGATGAAATTCTGGATCTGTCCAAGGTCGATGCAGGGAAAATGGACATTAACTATGAGACGGTCAGCCTGAAGGGGCTTCAAAAATTCGTCGAGCAGAATTTTGGTCCTATGGCGGCCAAGAAGGAGCTTCAGCTGATTACCGAAGCCGATAGTGAACTGCCTACAGCCATTATGAGTGATAGCTATCGCGTGAAGCAGATCTTACGAAATCTGCTCTCTAACGCCTTTAAGTTCACAAGCACAGGCTCTATCACCTTCTCCATTTCACCTGCAGCAGCGGAGCAATTGCCTTCTTATTTGAATGAGAATCAGGCTTATCTTGCTTTATCTGTAGAAGATACGGGCATCGGTATTGCACCGGATAAGACGGACCTGATCTTCGAGGCCTTTCAGCAGGTAGATGGTACGACAAGTCGTAAATACGGGGGAACCGGGCTTGGTCTGTCTATCAGTCGTGAGCTGTCCCGCTTGCTGGGTGGTGGCATTGAGCTGACCTCTGAGCAAGGGAAAGGAAGCTGCTTCACCCTCTTCCTGCCTGCGGACCCTGCACAGACCTCTGGCTATACCCAAATGGAGCATAGTCAGGATCAGCATTACAAGGCTAGACAGGAGGTGGCCCCGATCGCGGAGCACAGAGCAGATACTCGCTCAAGCTTAGCTGTCTCTCCAACATCGCCTGCTGCATCAACGAATATGAGTAAGACGGCGGTGTCGGAGCCACTGAATGATGATCGTGAGAACATTCAAGCGACAGATCAGGTGCTGCTGATTATCGAGGATGATGAGAAATTCGCGCAGATCCTTATGGAGATGGCTAGAAGTCGTGGTTACAAGGCTCTGGTTGCTCTACAGGGGGATGCTGGGCTTGATATGGCGAGAACCTACCTGCCCAATGCCATCATTCTGGATATTCAGCTGCCTGTCATGGACGGCTGGGCCATCCTGGGCGAGCTAAAGGCATCCTCTGCCACGAGACATATTCCTGTGCATGTCATCTCGGTCGTCGATGATGTAAAGCAGGGACTTATGATGGGAGCTATTGCGTATCTGAAGAAGCCTTCCTCCAAGGAAAGTCTGGATCGTGCGTTCGCCCAAATCTCCTCTTACACACAGAGCACGGTGAAGAAGCTCATGATTGTGGAGGACGATGATGTGCAGCGGCAATCCATTATTGAACTGATCGGTCACGACGATGTTGCCATCACAGCTGTATCCACGGGCAAGGAGGCTCTGGAGGAGCTGAACAGACAGCATTACGACTGCATGGTGCTGGATCTGATGCTCAGCGATATGACGGGCTTCGATCTGCTTGATCGGATCCGGGATGACGAGAAGCTGAATGATCTGCCGATTATCATTTATACGGGCAAGGAGCTTGATAACAAGGAAGAGATGCAGCTGCGAAAATATGCGGAGTCCATCATTATCAAGGATGTCAAATCTCCGGAGCGACTGCTCGATGAGACAACATTGTTCCTTCACCGTGTGGAAGCCAACCTTCCGGAGGATAAGCGGAGAATTCTACAAAAGCTGTACAACAAGGAAGAACTGTTCGAGGGCAAAAACATCCTGCTAGTGGATGATGATATCCGCAATGTCTTCGCGCTGTCGAGCGTGCTGGAAGGCTACCGCATGAATGTCACCTTTGCAGAGAACGGCAAAGAAGCCCTTCAGCTTCTTGAGAACAATAGCAATTACGATCTGGTATTGATGGATATGATGATGCCGGAGATGGATGGCTATGAGGCGATGACTCGCATTCGCCAGATGCCTCAATTCGAGAAGCTACCGATTATTGCCTTAACGGCCAAGGCTATGAAGGATGATCGGGCGAAGTGCATTGAAGCAGGTGCGTCAGACTATGTCAAAAAGCCAATCCAAACGGATCAGCTTTTATCCCTGATGCGTGTCTGGTTGTATTCGTAGACCGAAAATTGGGGTAAATAAAGGTTAACGTAGACTGATGAACTGGAGAGATAGTATGACCTCGAATGAACTAAGTGCTGGAGCCAAGCTGGCAACGAATCATGACGAACGTGAACTGATAGAGATTGAATTGCTGTTAAGCGGAATTCATCGGCTGTATGGGTATGATTTCAGAAATTATGCCCTGCCTTCTTTGAAACGGCGTATTTATTACAGTATCCAATCTGAGAATGTGAATTCAATCTCGGGCCTCCAGGAAAAGGTGCTCCACGATCGCTCTTGCTTTGAGCGCCTGGTACAGAGCCTCTCCATTCCCGTGACCGAAATGTATCGTGATCCGGACTTGTTCAGGACGTTTCGCGAAAAGATTATTCCAATCCTGCGCACGTATCCTTACATTCGCATCTGGCATGCAGGGTGCTCGACCGGGGAAGAAGTCTATTCAATGGCGATTATGCTGTATGAGGAAGGGCTGTACGACAAGGCCCGCATCTACGCTACGGATATGAATTCCCGTTCACTGACACAGGCCAAAGAAGGGATATACGGGATTGACCGCATGAAGACGTACACAAAAAATTATATGGAGGCTGGAGGAAGCCAGTCTTTTTCGGAATACTATAGTGCTAAGTACAATTCAGTAATATTCCACCCTTTTTTGCGTAAAAATATTATCTTTGCCGAGCACAACCTGGCAACGGATCGTTCCTTTAATGAGTTTAATGTCATTTTCTGCCGCAATGTCATGATCTATTTTAATGATGAGCTACGCAATCATGTTCATGGCTTGTTTTACGAAAGCTTAAGTCGATTTGGCGTACTGGTCCTGGGCTCTAAGGAATCAATTCACTTTACGGATTATACGGATCATTACGAGCCCCTGGATCGATCGGAGAAAATATACCGGAAGATTAAATAGAGACGCTTAGGAGGGTCCCATGGGTTTGCATGAGCCGATACACATTCTATTAGTCGATGATCGCCCCGAGAATTTACTTGCTCTTGAGGCGGTGCTTGAGAGTGAGCAATATCATCTTGTCAAGGCTACGTCTGGCGAAGAAGCGCTGCGATGTTTGTTAAAGGACGAATTTGCCGTCATTGTGCTGGATGTGCAAATGCCTGGTCTCGATGGCATTGAGACCGCCAAATTGATCAAGGCCAGAGAGAAGACGAAGGATATCCCGATTATCTTCATCTCGGCCAATAGCAAGGAAGCGGAGCATCTATTCGCGGGCTATTCTGCTGGTGGTATCGACTATATGGTCAAGCCGTTCATTCCCCAGATCCTGAAGTCCAAGATTGAAGCGTTTGTCCACATGTATCAGACGAATAATCGGCTCAAGACTCAATCGGCGCTCCTGCATCAGAAGACTCAGGAGCTGGAACGGATAAATTATGAGCTGGTCGTGGCCAAGGAGGCGGCAGAGATTGCCGTCAAGGCCAAGACCGAATTCCTGGCCATGATGAGCCATGAGATTCGTACACCGATGAATGGTGTCATTGGAATGATAGATCTGCTAATGGAGACCGAGCTCAAGGGAGAGCAGCGTGAATACGCCGAGATTATTCGTCGCAGCTCGGATGCACTCGTGGCAGTAATTAATGACATACTGGACTTTACCAAGCTGGAATCTGGCAAGCTAGAGCTGGAGGAGCACCCTTTTGACCTAGATTCCTGTATCAAGGAGGTATTCAGCCTGTTCACGGTTGAAATCGGCAAGAAGCAGCTGGATCTTCAGTACCGTATTGATGACCACATCCCTCCATTGCTATATGGAGACATGGCTCGCTTGCGTCAGGTATTGATCAATCTGATCTCAAATAGCGTGAAGTTCACGGATCAAGGCTACGTAAAGCTACATGCCTCCTTGCGTGAAATAGAAAAGGATAACGTCTTGTTGGAATTCTCTGTACAGGATACAGGCGTTGGAATTCTCTGTACAGGATACAGGCGTTGGAATTGACCCAGCTAAGGCAGATCGGTTATTTCAGCCGTTCTCCCAACTGGATTCTTCGATGACTCGTAAATACGGCGGAACGGGACTCGGATTGGCTATATGCAAAACCCTAGTGAAGATGATGGGCGGCGATATTCATGTGGATACAACCGTCCAGGAGGGGGCACATTTTAAATTTACGGTGAAAATGAAGAAGGCTCACAGCCAGACAGATACCTCCAAGGAGAATGAGGAATTGGAGCACCTGGCAGGAGAGGAAGCCTCCGTCAGACCAGCGGCTCCGGTATTAGTCGTGGATGACCATCCCATTAATCAGAAGCTGATGGTCAGTATCTTAGGTCGTCTTGGCATGAAGGCGGATGTGGCTATGGACGGGCAACAGGCTCTGGATAAGGCGCTGTCTGCTCAATATAGCTATATTTTCATGGATCTTCACATGCCTGTGATGGATGGTCTGGAATGCACCAGACAAATCAGGGATCAACTCCAATCTTCCATTCAACCAGCGATTATCGCCATGACAGCAAATGTAATGGAGGGCACACAGACGTTGTGCCTGTCGGCAGGGATGAACGACTACATCAGTAAGCCAGTCAAAATGAGCAGCGTCAAGCAGATGCTACTTCGCCACACGGTCGATGAACGAAGCTTAAGAAATATTGAACATATACATGAGGCCTAGTTCCTGAATTTGGCATATGCAATGCAGCGTTAGATTGTTTCGATTGGAGTCCATCTGGGTTATTAGGTAGGGTAATCATTTTTATTACAGGGGAGAGCAGTCTATGAATACACATAAAAGCGAGAAGTTCAATACAAGAACCGAAGTAAGCAGCGGGGCAAATGTCGTCCACCTAACCGGTGAGCTTGATTTGTCTGTCGCTCCTGATTTCCGGCTTGTGATGGAGCCGCTGGTGGGGGAATCTGAGAAGGATTTAATCATGAACCTGAAGGAGCTGAAATACATTGACAGTACGGGGATCGGTATTCTGCTGTCAATTTTGAAAGCTAGGCATGCGGCTGGCTCCAAATTTTACGTGGAAGAAGTACCTAGCCAGATTCAAAAGCTCTTCGACATGACGGGCATTGCCAAGTTTTTCACTACACAGGAGAATTCCCAATAGGAAAGGAAAGAATAGCATGAATGTTCTGCAGAAAGTAACGCTTAATTTGCCGGCTACTGCTGAGTTTGTCGATATTGTCAGATTAAATTTATATGGGATTGCATCCAAGATGGGCTTCTCCTACGAGGAGATTGAGGACATGAAGGTTGCTGTCTCGGAGGCTTGTAACAATTCGGTGCTCTATGCTTATAACGACGAGCATGGCACGGTAGAGGTGACCTTTGAGTTCGATGATACCTCTCTGCACATCAAGGTCAAGGATGAGGGCCAGAGCTTCGAGCGTCTGGAGCAGGCGGGGGTACGTCCGACGCTGCATGAGAAGGAGCTTGACGATGCTCAGATTGGCGGACTTGGATTCTATTTGATGCAGGCGCTAATGGATGATGTCAGTGTCGTGAATGAGGCTGGAAAAGGTACGGAAGTCGTATTGATTAAGCGCATAACAAGAAGCGAGGAGAAAGTATGAATGAAAAGGTAACTCCCCCAGAGTCGATGGATGAAGCCGTTAGTCTAATCTGGGAGTACCAACAGACCAAGGACAATGAAATCGCTACTGTGCTGATCAAAAAGTATGAGCCTATGGTCAAGATGGCAGCAGGCAAGATTGCCCGCAACCGCCCTGATCTATATGAGGACCTGTATCAGACCGGCCAAATGGCGCTTATTCGATTATTGCAGCAGTACGATATCGGGCTTGGTATTCCTTTTGAGCCATATGCAATGAAAAGTATGATTGGTCACATGAAAAATTATCTGCGAGATAAGTCCTGGTACATACAGGTTCCGCGGAGAATCAAGGAAAAGGGAGCCTTGGTTCAGCATGCGATTGATGAGCTGACAGTGAAGCTGGAACGCTCTCCTGATGTCAAGGAAATTGCAGAATATCTGGATCTATCCGTAGAGGAGACGATTGAGGTGTTAGCGGGCAGAGAATGCTACCACTATGTATCGCTGGATTCTCCACTATCTCAGGATGAGAGTGCTGCCACACTAGGTGAACTGATTAGTGCGGATGCCAATGATTATGATGCGGTCGAGAAAAGGATGGATTTGCAGCAGGCGATGAACCAGCTCAAGGAGCAAGAGCAGCAGGTGCTGCTATTGGCGTTCCAGGATGGACAGTCACAGCGGGCTATTGCGCAGAAGCTCGGCGTATCGCAAATGAGCGTATCCCGAATTCAGAAGCGGGCCACGGAGAAGCTGAAGCAGATTATGTCTAATCCGGCTTCGTCTGGTTGATGGTCCATTATGAACAGTGATCCCGCCTTTATTCTATTAGTTGTTCTAGTTGTTCCATAATAAGGACACGTATTCATTGAAAGAATGGATACCGTGTCCTTTTTTGAAAGGTTGTATTTGTTACACACATGTGTTGTAGCTATAAGCTGTGGCTATAAGAAGTAAGATATCTGAGGGAGTGGTTCTGTGCCGCATAATACATCTTTCTATGAGACACACGTATTTCATGATGGCCAATGGGAATGGTGGGATGTCCAGCTCGAATCCTCCTCCGATCCGAGGCTGACCAAGCTTGGTCAACTAGCTCCAGAAGCAGAGATGTGGTTGAAGATGCTGCCTGACATGGATGTGGACTTTCTGACGGTTCGTTTCCCGGATGGAAGGGAGCCTGTGATGTTCGGAGCACTGCAGTATTCCATGAAGGAGAGGCTCCAGAGTACGCGTGGCTGTCATCATTTCTATTTTTTCATATCGAGGGAGCGGTTAATTACGCTCAATCTGGACGAGCAGACCAGACAGACGATGCTGGGACATGAGCGCAGACAGATGATGGATGCATGTAGGACCGGGATGGATGGCATGTTTGTGCTGATTCGTACGCTGCTGCATTATTTTCATGGGGGTCTGGATCAGTTCGTCAAGAACCTGAGAGAGCTGGAGGAGTTAATGCACAGGCATAATCGCCGTACCCTGATGGATCGAATTGTTGAGGCGCGCTTCGAGCTACTGTACTGGAGTAATCTATTTGCCCCATTTCGGGAGCTGATCTCTGCTTCACGCGAGGCCTGTCTGAAGGAGCTTGATGACAATCCGTTTTTCCTGAGGCTGCTATACCGTATGGAGCGTATGGAGGTGCTATTTGAACGGTATGAGAAAGAAATTGACACCATGATATCTATAGATAATGCGATCTCTGGCTTCCGTGGGAATGAGATTATGAAGACGCTTACGATCGTCACAACAGTATTTACTCCCGTAATGGCTGTAGGTGCTGTATGGGGTATGAATTTTGAGAACCTGCCCTGGATTCAGAGCAGGCTCGGCTTCACAGGTGTCATGCTGGGAACACTCCTGATTACGGCGGGCATGTATTATTGGATGTACTTGAAGGGCTGGACCGGAGATCTGCTAAATAATCAGCGTCAAGTAAAAGATGATTAGAGCGAGCCGCAGCAAGCGTACGAGCCCTGCGACCGTTGTTAGGCTTGCTGTGGCTCTAATCTCACATTTGAGTTGCCAGGTACTTGGGCTTGGCTAGAGAGACGTATGTCTTACGTGGCTTTGCTCAGCCAGAAGTGTGAGGCTAGATACTACCTGTCTCTGGCCGCGTCTACATATTTCAATAGCTCTGCCAGAAAATCGCCAATCACAGGCAGATTCAACTGAACAAGGGCGCTGAGAAGCCAAGCGAGGAGGGCGATGACAATGATTGTTCCCAGGGACAAGCCTAGTCCTCGTGCGATGCCTGCCGTGAGATTGCTAATGAGTCGTTTCTTCGGATTGGAATAGGTCTGAAGAATATCTGCAATCTCTGCCTTCTCCAGCATGTCTGAAATTTTATCCAATCTGCTGTTCAGGTGCTTGATCTCGTGCCGGAGCTCGAAAGGATGCTCATCTATAGGATTCGCTGGCGTGTGTTTTCGATTGATTTCACTCATCTCGATCCCTACCTTTGCTGCGAGTCTGTTCATGCAAACAGCCAGCTTCAGAATTGAGCTGGCTGTTCTGGTTCAATTTGAAAGAAAGAAGAAGTTCGGATTAAGAACGGGACAACGTGTTCAGCTCTTCGTTAGCTTCCTTGGTGGCTTGCTCGGTAGCTTCCATGATCTCCTGATCGGCCTCCGCAGCCTCCTCGGCAATATCGGCTGAAGCATTCTGGAGACTGGTTACGACGTTGTTCTTGCTGTCGACGACGGTCTTGACTACTTCTGAGGACTTGGTGGACACGGTTTTGGCCAGATCGCTAGCTTTTTCACCGACAACATGAGCTACATCCTTGGTCTTGTCGGTTACGACGTTCATTTTGTCCGTCAGATCGCTTCGCAGGTCACGTCCTGGCTTCGGTGCGAATAACAGTGCAGCTGCTGCACCAAGGAGACCTCCGATAAATACGCCTTTGGCAAAGGATGAAGCCGGGGTTGAACATTGTTGATTATCTTCTTTATTCATACTGAATCACTCCTTTGATAAATTCAAACTTGTGCAACTATATATAAAGTTAGGTTGCCCGTCTGATTAGCCTGGACACGAGTCCGAGCAAGAACACGAAGATGGCGGTGCCGATAATAGCAGGGACGATAGCAAAACCGCCAATGACTGGTCCCCAATGTCCGAATAGCATGGCTCCTAGCCAAGCTCCAACCCATCCAGCAATCATAGAGCCGATGATGCCGCCAGGCATTTCTTTACCAGCAATGGCATTTCCAATCAGTCCAATAATGACTGCCATGATGATACTGAGTATAATCCCCCACATACAGATGGCCTCCCTTCGAAGATACCATAGCCAAGCATGCTACCTATTAAGTGGCTATACGTTACAGATCTCTCATCTGCTTATTTGGTATATAAACTTCGAAAGGGGGGACTGAAACAACAGCTTGCATGGTAATGAGCGGAAATGCATAGGACAAGCGGCAGCTCGCATGGTCTGACGTGTTAAGCTAGTCGAGCGGCTCGACGGTATAACGGGGGAAGCATGAGACACAGCCACATGCCCCCGGCTAGCATACCTGCGATGACATCACTAGCATAATGTACCCCGAGGTAAATTCGGCTGATGGCGGTAATCAGACTGTACAGTATCCCCAGAATGACAGGCAGCAGCATGGACTTGCGCCGGATACGTCTTTCAATGGCCCATAGTCCAAATAGCATCCCATAGAAGCCGGTAGCAATCATCGCATGTCCACTTGGAAAACTATAGCCCGTCACCTCGATTAAATAATCCAGCGGAGGACGTTCGCGCTGAAGAATGTACTTCAGCAATGTATTTAGTCCCCACATGGACGCAAAACTGCTTCCTACGGCAAGGATATATGTCCGCGGCTTGCGTAGTATCCAGCATAGGATGCACACAGCAATCGTGAGCAGGAGAGTTCCCGGGAAGGAGCCAGCCGTGCTCATGAGCAGCATGAGGGGAAGCAGGGCTTGCAATACAGGTGACGAAGTCTCGGAGCGACCAGGAAAGAGCAGGTCATGCAGTGTACGATCAAGATGCAATATACCCTCGGTACCGAGTAGCTTGAGCACATAAACGATCAATAGCATAGCTACAGGGATGACGATTAGAGCAACCATCATGCTCCGTATGTATGAATTTTGAATCGATGGATACTTAATCATGCAGCGTGAAAGCCTCCAGGTAGTATAAGTTAAATGAGCTACAGCCTTCCGATGAACAGCCAATGCAGGTAAATAGCTTGTACAAAAAAACACCAGTCAGAGCTTGCTGTAATTCGCATACAGAAAATTCTATACTGGTGTTGGTGCATCAGGATTTGCGCAGGCGTCCAAGCTCGGACACGACAGCTTCCACCTCAGAGATGCTCAGGCTTGGCTTATTCATAACCATCTCGTATATATCATGGATATCCTCATAATAATCTACAGAGAATGCTGAGGCCTGCATGGCAGCTCCGCTGGCCATCCGAAGCTTGTTCTTGATACTCTCGATCATGTACTCGACATTGACCTGAGAAGGTTGAGTTAAATCCATGCTAATCCGTTCACCCTTTCGTAAAATCTCGATTGCCCATATTGTAACATGAGCATTTTACATAAATCCAGCCAACGGTAGCTATATACTGATATGTTAGGTATACAATATTACTTTGCCACGCTGTACATAATTACGGTAAAATCTACGTTAAATATACAATCCATCTTAAACGAAAGGTAAGGGGGTGCCTTGGTGTCAATCTATACGCCGAATCAAGGAAGGGAGCGCAGGCCTGGTCAGCAGAGAACGAGCAGTCGTGAGCTTGCTGCATTTTTCCGACTTGTCCATGAAGCGCATCGGGGACAACCCATCACCTTCGTCTGTGTCGGCACGGATCGCTCGACAGGTGACTCGCTTGGGCCATTGGCCGGAACGATGCTGAAGAATAAGGGCTTCACGAATGTGCTCGGTACGATGGACAAGCCTTGTGATGCACACAGCTTGGAATCCGTCATCACCAGTATCCCCTCAGAGCATACAGTGATTGCTATTGATGCTTGCCTTGGATTACCCGGCTCGGTAGGACTATTTCTGACATCTGAAGGACCGCTATGGCCGGCACAATCCGTAGGGCTTGCGTTGCCTGGCATCGGTGATTATAGCATTGCTGGTGTGGTTAATGCTTACGGGCCAAAGCCCTATTGGACACTACAGACTACGTCCCTCCATAGTGTGCTTATGATGGCATCGCAGATTGCGGAGGCTGCGGCAGTCGGTTTCGGATTTCAGATAGAGGAAGCTGCTCAATATAGTTTCAGATGAACCATTAGTGCTTAATAATATACAATTCATATTCCCAAAATAATGACTAAGCCATAATCGGAGAAAGAAGGCGCCATTCATGAAAAAAGTACTGTGCGAAGGAACCACCATCTGTTATGCCGAGGAAGGGCAAGGAGAGCAAGTTGTCCTTCTGCTCCATGGATTCTGCGGGAGCTCGGCTTATTGGGACGATGTTGTTCCGCTCTTGTCGGAAGCCTACCGCTGCATTGTACCAGACCTGCGTGGACATGGGCGTACGGATGCTCCGAAGGGAGCTTATTCCATTGACGGAATGGCCGATGACATTCTGAAGCTGATGAATGAGCTGAATATCCCTCGTGCAGCAGTACTGGGCCATTCGATGGGAGGGTATATTGCGCTATCCCTTGCGGAGAGGTACCCGGATCGACTAAGTGCAGTAGGGTTAATTCACTCTACAGCGTACCCGGACACGGAGGAGGCAAAGGACAAGCGGCTACAGGCAGTATCCACCATTGAGAACAAGGGGATTACAGCCTTCATTGATGGCCTGGTGCCAGGCTTATTTGCGCCTGAGCATCTGGAGCAGATGCCTGATCAGGTGCTGAAGGTCAGAGAGCTTGGTTACAAGACGCCTCCTCAGGGAGCAAGTGGTGCAGCCTTGGCCATGCGTGAGCGTCCTGATCGACGTGACGTTCTGTCATCGACCTCCTTGCCAGTGCTGCTCGTTGCAGGGGAGAAGGATCAATTGATTCCTGTTGACAGAACCTTCACGGCAGAAGGGCCCAATGTTCAGCACACCATCATAGCAGGTGCTGGGCATATGAGTATGCTGGAGGCGCCAACTGAGCTGGCCCAAGTCATTACGGGTTTCATGAAGGAACGAATCCAGTAAAAATTATGGCACGGCTTGATTACAGCATGAGCTACCCTGGTGTGACCTGGTGAATGGAAGTCCGGGTCCACAGGGTGGCTTCTTTTCGTGTCCATTTGGCAATTGGAGCGGGATTGGCTTACAATCTATTCATTGAAAGATGACCCAGGTCATAGGGAACGGAAGGAGTGAGGTGCGCCTGTGTTCAAAAGAGATTATCTGACTCGCATGATCGAGGAAATGGGAGAGGTTATTGGAGCGGTGCTCGGCTTGAAGCGTCAAATGAAGCATCCGCAGGCGATTGCACTGCTGGACGAGCTGCTGCGCAAGCAGTTCCGCATTCCGCTCAAGCTGCTGGAGTCGATGCCACCCGAGCAGATTACGGATTTATTCCGGATGAACGGTTCACCTGAGCCTGACAAGCTCCAGCAGGTAGCCCGGCTACTGGAGGAGGCTGGCAGACTGCGTATGGAGCTGGAGGAGACGAGGGATGATGCAGCCACATTGATGAAGGCACTCTACCTGTACGTATACAGCGATATGAACGGAGCGGATCGTACCTTGCTGCAGCTCCCGGAACGCATTGCAGAAGTAAGATTGGAGCTGCGAGAGTATCGACTATCCAGAGAAGTGGACGAACTGCTGGCCCGATATGAGGAGGGAGAGGGGCAACTGGCGGAGGCTGATAATATCTGGTTCAGGCTGATTGCCATGCATCCAGAGTCTTTTGATGGTGCGTTTGCCTTCTACGACCGACTGCAGCAGCTTGGTGAGGAGGAGTTGCAGCAGGGAGGGCTATCCCGTCAGGAGGTGGAGGAGGGCAGACAGGAGCTTTTGCGCCTCAGAGCTCTCGTGCCATCCGACCAATTTACCGAATGATCACGATGCATTCGATTGATAAATAGCCTGATAAAGGCAGAAAGCAGGAATATGTAGTGGAAGCATTGCTTAACTTAACCAATCAACTGTTGTCGGGGGGGACGCTGATTACAGCTACCTTGAGTCAGCTACGCAAGCGGGAGTCGGATACCTTTACCAAGGTGCAGATCAAGCCTGTAGAGCTGAAGAAAAAGTTGTATTATCAGTTCGCCTATCACTATAGCAACAAGGTAACACATGACAATCTGACACCAGAGGAGGCTCAGGAGCGCTTGTCCCAGCTGTTTGGTGAGACCTTCCGCCAGGGCTTGCTGTGTACAGCCGAGGCCGACTATCAGGTGCTGATCAGCAAGAAATTCAAGGTGTCCATCCTGACCAAGTCACCAACCAAATCAGCTATGAATCTGGCGCATAATCGCAAGAAGCAATATGTGCTGGAGGAAGGGGAGCCAGTTCCCTTTCTCGTAGAGCTGGGCATCATGAATGCCGATGGCAAGGTGCTGGCCCGCAAGTACGATAAGTTCAGGCAGATCAATCGCTTTCTGGAAATGGTACAGGATATTCTACCTGCATTGCCAGTAGGCCGTCCTCTGACCATTGTGGACTTTGGCTGTGGCAAATCGTACCTGACCTTCGCGTTATATCATTATTTGGCGATTCAGCAGCGAAGACCGCTGAATATTGTCGGACTTGATCTGAAGGCGGATGTCATCGAAGTCTGTAATACGCTGTCGCAAAAGCTGGGCTATCAGAATTTGAAATTCCTGGTCGGTGATATCGCAGATTATGACGAAATGGAGCAGGTTGACATGGTGGTGACCCTCCATGCCTGTGACACAGCTACAGATGCTGCACTGGAAAAGGCTGTCCGTTGGGACGCATCCGTCATCCTGTCCGTTCCGTGTTGTCAGCACGAGCTGTTCGGCCAGGTCAACAATTCGGTGCTGGAACCGATGCTGTCACATGGCATATTGAAGGAACGCTTTGCTGCACTCGCAACAGACGGCATTCGCGCCAAGCTGCTCGATGTGATGGGCTATAAGACACAGCTTCTTGAATTCATTGATATGGAGCATACTCCGAAGAATATTCTGATTCGTGCGGTAAAAGGCTCACAGGAGGATCGGCAGAGACTGTGGGAGGAATATACCGCATTTCGGGATTTCATCCGTGCAGACCCGTATCTTGAACGGGCCTGTGCAGATCTGCTGCCGACATCGTGAGGGAGGTACAGCGAAAGGTTCTTTAAGTGACAAAGGATTCACGGGATTCACGCACCTGCCTCACGAGTAATGGCTTGTTATGAATCTGGAGTTAGGTCTGGCGCGCTATTAGCCCCCGAAGGACTGGCGAAAGGCGGCGCTTAGCTGTGTCTGGTCCACTTCCCAGAGCTCGGCGAGCTCCTGACTGACTTCGGTATCCCACCAGTCGCACAGTGCCTTACGGTTGCTGTGATTCTCCGAGATCCATAGGAGGTTGGCTCCGACCTTTTGGCAGTAGAGCTCTTCTCCTTTATCGACGAGCTCTGGAGCTATATAGAGCTTAAGACGCTTGCGTGCACGATACAACTCCTTGCTGCAGGCTCTTCGAATGCCGCGCGCCGTGGGGAGGCCGGATTGGCCTTTGGCGTGCTTGGGTAATTGATGGGCAGGCATCCTACCACGCTCCTCTCACATCAGAATATGCCGCAAGCCTATGCTGGGGAACCGTTATGGGCACATGGACATGCTGGAAGTGCTAGGAAGCCATATGCTACAATGAACCATGAATTGGAACGTTGTAAACAGAGTACATGCGGAAAGAAGGTAGGATGTGGACCTGTTATCAAGCATCATTGAACAGCTCTTCGAGTGGATTCGAGGGCTGGGTTATTTTGGGATTATGCTCGGTCTGATGATCGAGGTCATACCTAGCGAGATCGTGCTGGCGTATGGGGGATATCTTGTATCTGAAGGACAGATCAATTTCTTTATTGCCGTTATTTTCGGTACGATCGGCGGGGTGCTCGCACAGCTCTTTATCTATTGGATTGGCAAGTATGGTGGTAGACCGGTGCTGGAGAAGTACGGGAAGTACATACTGATCAAGAAAAGTCATATTGACCATGCGGATGACTGGTTCAACAAGTATGGGACTGGAGTGATTTTTACAGCCCGTTTTATCCCGGTAGTACGTCATGCCATCTCCATCCCGGCCGGGATTGCTCGTATGAGTGTTTGGAAATTCATTCTATTGACGACACTGGCTGTTATTCCGTGGAGTGTATTGTTTATTTATTTAGGGATGGTGCTGGGCAGCAGCTGGTCGCAGATTGATGAGAAAGCCACACCTTACGTTACGCCGATTTTGCTGGTAGCTCTTGCCGCCATGATTGTCTATTTTCTCGTAAAGTGGCTGATCGCCAAAAACAAGAAAGGGAGTGTATAGCATGAGTCGAACCAACGTATCTCAGTATTTCGGCAAAGGATTGTCTGGTGAGCAATTCATGGAGGTCATGACGAAGAATCAGGAGGCTTTCCGCTCCTGGTATGACCAGTTCTCCTGGGCGAATGAAGAGGACCGCGAGTTTTTTGAAAGTCTGAATCACCGGGATGATCTGCGTGTGCTTATACTGGCAGCTGACTGGTGCGGCGATGTAGTTCGGAATGTGCCGGTAATACTGCGTGCACTGGAGCACAGTGGAGTACCGACTGAAATTCTGATTCTGGAGAACCATGAAGCGCTGATGGATGACTTCCTGACGATGGGGGGGCGTTCAGTCCCTGTTGTAATCGTGGCAGACAGCGGCGGTCATGTGCTGGGACGCTGGGGCCCTCGCCCGGCTCATGTACAGGAAGTTATGGTGCGCTTCAAAACAGAGAACCCTGATCGTGAAGCAGCGGATTATCAGGACAAGCTTATGGTGGCGCGTCAAGAGATGAAGGAGCGCTACGGAGAAGGAACAGAGATTCACGGCACGATCGTACAAGAATTGCGTGAGCTATTGTCAGGAGTGTAGAAAAGGATGACATTATCTATTCGTAGCTTCACGCTGGGCCCTCTGCAGACGAATGCTTACCTGCTGCAGGGGGATGACCCCACGCGTGCGCTTGTTATTGATCCCGGAATGAATCCGGGAGCGTTGCTTCGTGCAGTCGAGGGCCTTACTGTTGAGGCGATCGTGCTGACACATGCACATTTCGATCATATGGGCGGAGTGGATGAGCTGCGTAAGCTTCATAACTGCCCCGTATATTTGCATGCGCTTGAGTATGAATGGCTGGCGTCGCCCAAGCTGAATGGCTCTACCATGTGGCCTGATGTTACGACCCCGCTTCAGACAGACCCGCCTGAATATGATCTGGCCGATGGGCAGAAGCTGGAGCTAATTGGTCATAGCTTCACCGTCCTTCACACACCTGGGCATTCACCGGGAAGTGTCAGTCTGCAGATCAACCAGCATCTGTTCGGCGGAGATGTGCTATTCCGAATGGGTGTCGGTCGTACCGATCTTCCAGGCGGCCGGGAAAGGGACCTCTTCGATTCAATCTCACGTCTTTTTACATTGGGTGATGATGTAATTGTCTATCCTGGTCATGGGCCGAAGACAACGATTGGCTATGAGAAGCAGCATAATCCTTACGTTAGGTAGACACAGTTGATCAGTAGGATGAATCGAATGTTTGTCTCCATGAAAATGCAGAAATCGACGTTTTTCTTGCGAAATCATCTGGACAAGTGATGGAAGGTTTGCTAATATAGCCTTATTACATGTTACATATTAACTTTGCGAAGCACGCAGACTGTGGATTTAAGCCCGGTTTGCGTTCTTTTTTTGTCTTTTTTTAGGTTTTCGATACATTAAGGGTGGTCGGTCGGGGTGCACAAGGGGGATTCCATGAAGCATAGAGAAAGAAAGAAAGTACCATATTCGGGAGTGCTATATTGGAGTGATGGGGCAGAAGCTACAGGTGTGCTGATGGCAGTGGATGTATCGCGCGCGGTCGATCAGTCAGAATCCAGAGATTATCGGCGGTCGAGCAGGGGATGGCGCAGGGAAGCGAACAGCTATGAAGATAGAGGATCGCTTGCGAGCAGAAGCACAACAGGCCGGGTTCAGGTTGTGACCTGGGGAGGAAGAGAGAACGTACGTAGTAGATTAGCAAGACATCCCTGGCTCGTATGGCTGCAGCAGCATCGGGACCAGCGCAGATCATAGCATCGGATGCTAGAGTCATAATATCTGGCAGAATCTCACCAGGGGACACGATTCGGGACGATGTGCAACGGGGATATTTGGAGGTCTTCGCTGGCTATTACTGCGCTTATATCAGCAGATGACCTACAATTAATGATAGGCATTATCATTTGATGATAGACATTATCATATTTTTTTAGTAGACTAGGCAGATAATCCAAGACAGCCGGGGAGGTAGACGATGCACCGTTTAGGAGAGAAAATTGTAATCGTCGCGGACGCCTTTGAGCAAAGTCTTCCAATAGGGGAGTATGGTTATATCATTGCATATGACCGTAACCCGGATAATGCATTTGATTATATTATCCGAGTGCCCAAGGCCAACCGGAATTTCTTTGTTCCGGAACAGGACGTAGAGCTTGAGGAGAGCATGCTTAAGCTTGAGGCAGAACGCGTCGAACGCGAAGCGTTGATAGACTATGCACTGGCTACACATAATGAACGATTGTTCCGAAGCATCATGAATGGTGATCAAGAACAAGAGCAAGCAGAAGAGAATGAGGCGGTTACAGAGCCGTTGTCACAGGCGGAATTTATCAAACAAATTAATTTGCGTGCTTGGATATGAGGAGCCGGCCTATGCCGGCTCTTTTTTGCAAGGTGTGACATTGAATTGTCCAACATTCTACAATATAATTAAAAACGTTATTTTAAAGGGGAAATAGCCCCGATAGCTACTTGATTTGCCAGAATGAATGCACTGGATATCTGACCTGTCATGGGGACCAGATACAGTCATTCTTGCTGAACATATATTTTGCATGTACCACACCGATCCATAAGGAGGAGCCGACATGAGTATTTCTGCTGATAACGTACGTCATGTAGCCAAGCTGTCCCGTTTGAACCTGACAGCCGAGGAAGAGGAGATCATGACCGGGCAATTAAACGCCATTCTGAAGTATGCGGAGAAATTAAATGAGCTGGACACAGATGAGGTCGAGCCAACAACACATGTGTTGCATGTCAGCAATGTGATGCGTGAGGATGAGGTGCGTCCGAGCCTCTCGTTGGATGAGGTCATGTTGAATGCACCAGATGAGGAAGAAGGACAATTCAAGGTTCCGGCGGTGCTGGAGTAATCATCGAAAGATTGAAGGGAGGAAGCTTCACTTGAGTTTGTTTGAACATACATTGCCAGAGCTACAATCCAGATTGGATCGCAAAGAGCTGTCAGTTACGGATCTGGTAGAGCAGGCTTTTGAGACGATTAGTCAGCGTGAGGAGAAAGTTAAGGCTTATATCACTATTGATGAGGAAGGCGCGCGTAATGCCGCTCGAAGACTGGACGACCAGCTTGCTTCTGGAGAGAAGCGTGGACCACTGTTCGGTATTCCGGCAGGAATCAAGGACAATATTGTTACCAAAGGTCTGCGGACGACCTGTGCCAGTCAGTTCCTTCGTGAATTCAATCCGGTATATGATGCTACAGTAACAGGCAAGCTTCGTGATGCTGGCGTCATCACATTGGGCAAGATGAATATGGATGAATTCGCGATGGGAGGGTCTAATGAGAACTCCAGCTTCTATCCGGTCAGCAATCCATGGGATCTTGAACGTGTACCGGGCGGCTCCAGTGGCGGCTCAGCAGCAGCTGTAGCTGCCGGAGAAGCTTACTTTACACTTGGCTCGGATACAGGTGGCTCTATTCGACAGCCGGCATCGTATTGCGGAGTAGTTGGATTGAAGCCAACCTATGGTCTTGTATCGCGGTTTGGACTGGTGGCATTTGCTTCCTCACTGGATCAGATCGGACCGATCACCAAAAATGTTGAGGACTCTGCGTATGTGTTGCAAGCCATTGCAGGCTATGATGGGTCGGATTCTACCTCGGCGAAGGTCGATATTCCTGATTATACATCGGCACTCACTGGTGACGTAAAAGGATTGCGGATTGCAGTTCCTAAGGAATATCTGGGAGAAGGCGTTGATCCGCAGGTAAAAGAGACTGTACTGCAAGCGTTGAAGACACTGGAAGGGCTTGGCGCTTCATGGGAGGAAGTATCGCTCCCACATACGGAATATGCAGTGGCGACTTACTATTTGCTGGCTTCTTCAGAGGCTTCCTCGAATCTGGCAAGATTCGATGGTGTCCGTTATGGCGTACGTGCCGAGAATCCGGACAACCTGCTTGATCTGTACCATCAATCGAGAACACAAGGCTTTGGAGATGAGGTCAAGCGCCGGATTATGCTGGGAACCTATGCGCTTAGCTCAGGTTACTATGATGCATATTATCTGAAGGCACAGAAAGTACGTACATTGATCAAGCGCGATTTTGATCAAATATTCGAGAAATATGATGTCGTTATCGGACCTACAGCCCCGACAACAGCCTTCAAGCTGGGTTCTCAGGTAGATGATCCGCTGACCATGTATTTGAATGATATTCTGACGATCCCTGTCAGTCTCGCTGGTGTCCCTGCTATCAGTGTGCCTTGCGGCTTTGCCGATGGCATGCCAGTAGGTCTGCAAATTATTGGTAAACCATTTGATGAATCTACCGTATTGCGTGCCGCACATGCGTTCGAGCAGCATACGGAATTCCATAAGCAGCGTCCGCAGCTGTAATCGGTCCAGAAGGAGGGGAATCAATCGTGTCTACAACTACATCAAAATACGAAACGGTCATTGGACTGGAAGTCCATGTAGAGCTACATACACAATCCAAAATATTCTGTGGCTGCTCAACGGCGTTCGGCGCGCCACCTAACTCGCATACTTGCCCGATCTGTCTCGGGCATCCTGGCGTGCTGCCCGTGCTGAATCGGCAGGCTGTCGATTATGCGATGAAGGCTGCGATGGCTCTGAATTGTAAAATCGCTGACGTGAGCAAATTCGACCGGAAGAACTATTTCTATCCAGATTCGCCGAAGGCTTATCAGATCTCACAATTTGACCAGCCGATCGGTGAGCACGGATGGATCGATATCGAAGTGAACGGGACAACGAAGCGTATTGGGATTACAAGACTGCATCTGGAAGAGGATGCGGGCAAATTGACCCACGTGGATGGCGGATATGCTTCACTTGTTGATTTTAATCGAGTCGGCACACCGCTTGTAGAGATCGTATCCGAACCGGATATTTCTTCACCAGAGGAGGCTAAAGCCTATCTGGAGAAGCTACGTGCGATCATGCAGTACTGTGATGTCTCTGACGTGAAGATGGAGGAGGGCTCCCTCCGCTGTGATGCCAACATCAGTCTTCGCCCTCATGGGCAGGAGAAGCTGGGTACTCGGGCAGAGCTGAAGAACATGAACTCGTTCCGTGGCGTTCAGCGCGGTCTGGAATACGAGCAATTCCGTCAGGAGCAGATCCTCGAAGAGGGTGGAAGTGTCGTACAGGAGACGCGACGCTGGGATGAGAGTCAAGGGAAGACCTTCTCCATGCGTGGTAAAGAAGAATCCCATGACTATCGTTATTTCCCAGACCCGGATCTGGTGACGCTGCATATTGACGAGGCCTGGAAGGAACGGATCAGAGCTTCTATTCCAGAGCTTCCAGATGAACGCAAAGCCAGATATACATCTGAATACGGGCTGTCGGCTTATGATGCGGAGGTGATTACTTCCTCCAAGCCTCTAGCTGATCTGCTGGAATCGAGTCTGGAGTACACCAAGGATGCCAAGGCTGTAGCCAACTGGATTATGGGTGATCTGCTGGGTTATCTGAACAGCGCGGGTGTGGAGCTGACAGAGGTTCCGTTGACAGGACAAGGCCTCGGTGAAATGATCGGTCTGCTTGAGAAAGGAACGATCAGCAGCAAGATCGCCAAGACGGTGTTCAAGGAAATGCTGGAGAGCGGCAAGCGTCCTGAACAGATCGTCGAGGAAAAGGGTCTGGTACAAATCAGTGATGAGGGTGCCATTCTGACAATCGTCGAGCAGGTGGTCGCAGCCAATCCGCAATCCGTAGAGGATTACAAGGCAGGCAAGCAGAAGGCTATCGGCTTCCTGGTCGGACAGGTCATGAAGGAAAGTAAAGGCAAAGCGAACCCAGGACTTGTGAATAAGCTTCTGGCTGATGTGCTGAGCCGTTAACAACTACAGTAGCCATTCGGGCTTGTGAGCGACATAAGCCCCGAATGGCTTTTACTGGGAGGGCTGAACGATGATTATTCCGTTATCTTTACAGGATCAAGACACTCTGGAGCAGCTATGGCGCCTGCAGCATATTGCGTATAGACTGGAGGCAGAGCGCATCGGATTTCATCAGATCCCTCCACTTATGGATACTTTAGATACATTACGAGCCTGCGGAGAGCAGTTTTATGGCCGATTGGATGAAGAGGCAGAGATCATAGGCGCAGTGGCTGTAGAAGAGGATGCGGACTCTATCTGTATTTCCAGAATGATGGTACACCCAGATTGCTTCAAGCAAGGGATAGCCAGCTCTCTAATGGAGTATGTGCTGGAGCAGTATAGCAGGGTTCCGCTAAAGGTGGTATCTACCGGTGCCTTGAACCTTCCGGCTGTGTCGCTGTATCAGAAATACGGCTTCAAGCCTGTGAGCTCGGAAGAGATTGCGCCCGGCGTGGAATTAATCACCTTTCATCTGAATAGCATGTAGAAGCTCCTGATGGTAATTAAGGGCTCTTATATCGCCCGGCACACTGAACCGCGGCTACTGGGAGGGATTATCACTGGAAGATCCGTGGATCATTAGCAACGTGCAAATCTTGGGTAGGCTATTGCTTGCTTTATTATTAGGCGGACTTATCGGGTACGAGCGAGAGCGCTCCAACCATGCAGCCGGACTGCGGACGCATATCCTTGTATGTGTAGGCTCCACGCTCATTATGATGCTTTCAGTATATGGATTTGCCTCATTCATTGACGAGCCTAATGTCCGTATTGACCCTGCCCGTCTGGCGACTGCTGTAATTACGGGAGTCGGCTTTCTGGGGGCAGGAACCATCTTGTTCACTGGAAAATCCATTACAGGTCTGACGACGGCGGCATCTATTTGGGTAGTAGCAGCCATCGGTCTGGGTGTGGGAGCAGGCTTTTATTTTGCCTCCATCGTGTCTACGGTTATTGTTCTCCTTAATTTATGGATATTCAACAAGATTGAGCAGCGTTATATGAGTGGTCAGAAGGTTCATATTATTATTTTAAAGGGCTTTTCTTCACCAGGCTTGCTGGAACGAATCTCGGATTTTATGAACGAAGAAGAGATCATGATTAAGAAGGTCACCATCAAGGAAGAGGATTCAATGTCGATCGGCAGGCTTCCATCTGAGGGCAAGGCAGTTGAGATTCAGATGGAGGTGCTGTGCAAGCCCGGATTTGACCGGCTTCGAATTGCGGGAACGCTACGTAGCTGGGAAGAGTTATCCGGAGTGTCGGTGGAATAATGCATAATCAAGGGCCTTCTGCTGCTGCGGATGGCCTTTTGGTGCTATCCAGTTTTTTTACAGTTACTCCTACTGTAGAATGGGGTACTATTTTAAGATAATAGAAATCATGCGTTTTCAACGGTCTGAACAACTCATTATCACAAGACAAACTTCCACTAAGTGCCGTCTATCCTATGTGAAGGTATGTGATGATTTTTATTTAAATTGAGCATGCGTTGATGTACAAGATAGGAACGCTGTCTGGACAGTAGTGAGGAGGAGCGATGCAACCGAGAAGGTTTTTTAGAGGTATACAAAGGCAGACTAAAGGACGGCCCCGTAAGCTAAGGCCACGTCTCCGCAAGTTCATATCTGTTCTGCTAGCTGCATTATTGCCGGGAGTTGGCCATCTCTCGTTGGGCCTTTATATGCGGGGGCTGACTTTTCTGATGCTACTGCTGCTGGATATTTCGGCTATGCTTTATGTATCCTCCGTGGGTCTGCAGATCAATGTACCTTTGTTGATCCTGTTAGGTATCTTCATCCCGGTACTATATTTTTATAATGTGTATGATGTATTGCAATCAGCAGACTACATCACGCTGTATCGCAGGAAGCCAAGACGACTGTCTCCTCGTAGTACTGCCGATCAGCCGCAGAGCAGATTCGATGCATGGGAGCAGGGAACTACGTTTGCGCTCCTGCTGATCCTTGGCGGGGGGCTGATGGTTTTATTTCACACCAAGCCTCGTTGGCTGGGAGAGTTCTTTGCTGCTTACGGCTTTGTCCTGACTGCACTCTTGCTTGTGGGCGCAGGGCTGTTGCTGTTCATTCGTGAGATGGGAATCTCCGTGAAACGGCAGCGCGATCTCCGGGAGAAGGGGGAATAATGGGCGTGAACAGCAAAATCAGAGTTGGGCGCTATACTTCCTCCTTACTGCTATTGGTAGTTGGTGTTCTCCTGTTATTGGATCAAATGAACGGAACAGAGCACATGCTGCTGCTATTGAAATGGTGGCCGCTGATCTTCGTCAGTTGGGGACTCGAATATTTAATTATGCTTGTCAGTGTAACGAGAAATGGCAGGAAGCCGCATCGAATGCGGCGTTTTCGTCCAGATCTGAAGGGGCTTATGCTGGCTATCATTTTGTCCGCTTCTGTGTTCATTGTGACGGAGCAGCACCACTATATGCATTTATGGAATAGAGTTAGCATCAATTTAACGACAGCCTCCATGGATTTTAGTGAAGAGGCTGACAATCGCTTATCTAAAGGGAGTGTGTTGCTGCCCTTGTCCATGGATACGGAAAGTCTGCTCGTCGAGTCGGTGAACGGCAATATTCGATTGATCCGGGGGCCTGTATCCCATGTAGAGGTTCATTCGACGGTGTGGGTCGATCAGGTAAGTAGTGTGGAAGCCGCCGCTATTGCCGAAGCCTCCTCCATTGATATATCCAATGGGACAAGCATACAGGTTCATACGCAAGGACAAGCATACGGCCAGTCAGGCAAACGTCAGCCGTTAATCAATCTGACGATCGTCATCCCGGAGAATCGCCGCCTGAATATGGACATTCGAACGTCCAATGGCAACATTACCGTAGATCGTGTCGATGCGATCGACCGTATGAATTTGCAGACGGGGAATGGCCAGCTTATCGTACAGGATGCTATTGGGGACGTGAATGGGACAACGTTGAACGGGAACGTCGATGTGCACCGTGTAGACGGAAATGTGGACATGAAGACGAATCGGGGCAGTATGCTGGCAGGAGATATCAGCGGTCTGGTGTCCTACTCTACACAGGTCGGTGATATTCAGATTGCCCGTACAAATGGCAAAGTTACGGCGGACACCAAGAATGGCAACATTATCATAAATAGCGCGGTATGGAATGTGAATGCGAATTCGCTGAATGGTAGCGTATCGATTCGTACAGACCGCATCGGTGGAGACTGGAATGTGTATAGTGCGGTTGGGGACATTGTGCTCTACCTGCCACCGGAAGGTAATTTTACATTAGAGGGGTCAAGCAGCTATGGACGTCTGTCCACGGACTTCCCCTTCTCGATCGAAGGGAAAAGCATCACAGGTGTGGTAGGGCTTGGAGCATACAGCGTCAAGGTTGAGGGCAACAGTGATCTCACTGTGAACCAGACTGAGCTGCCACCGCCAGTAGAGGAGCCTGATACGGAGACAACTGATCAGGGTGAAACTGACGAGGTTGATTCTGATCAGGAGGGGCCGGCTGCTAGTACGAATAGTGAGGCTTTTGGGGAATCAAATACGGAGCATGCCAATGCTGGAGAAGCTACAGGAGATCCTACAGAGGGGTAGCCTGAGGGCTCTGCCGTTCCCTGCGTTGACAAGAAAGTTGATATCATTTTACAATATATTTAAAATTAGATGATTAAACATATGATGAGACGTAACGATTGATTAAGGCGGTGGGTATAATGGCAACTCGAGTTCAGCATGCATTGCAAGAACTGAAGAAGACCGGTGTACGTATAACCCCCCAACGCCATGCGATATTAGATTATTTACTGGAATCCATGGCGCATCCGACGGCTGACGAGATTTATCGGGCGCTGGAACCCAAATTTCCCAACATGAGCGTTGCGACGGTATATAACAATCTAAAGGTATTCATCGAGTCTGGAATGGTGCATGAGTTAACGTACGGAGACAATTCAAGCCGCTATGATGCTAATGTGTCCGATCACTACCATATCGTGTGTGAGAGCTGTGGGAAGATTGAGGATTTTAGTTATCCATCCTTGGTGGATGTGGAGCGGCATGCCGCACAGATGACCGGGTTCGAGGTTCGTGGACATCGTTTGGAGCTGCGAGGAGTATGCAGGTCTTGCAGGTGACTCGGAAATTCACGTACAATACGACGTGTGGAGCTATTCAGCTCTGCACGTTTTTTTTATTGTCCAGATAGCGAAGGTAGGTATTAAGCATTTAGAAACGCTCCCATTCCTTGGAACGTATTACAATCTAACGACATGAAGCTGTTTTAAATCGAAAATGAACATTGGAGGCCCATTTTGACTAGAATGAATCGACAACGCCGACATAAAGGGAAGGCGCTCAAACGGACGTTTGGACTTTTTTTTACTGCCATAATTCTATGTGTACTTGCTGTTGTCTGGTGGGGAAATCCGCTGCATGAGAAGCTAAGTTGGGGAATAGCTCGCCCGATTTTTGTGGAGGGACAACTGACAGACTATAGTGCGGTTGGTGAGGGGGATACGCTCAGCCTGCCGTTGGAGGTCATTCAGCAATATGTTAATTCGGCTGTGTGGCATGAGGAGAGTACGGATTCGGTCGTTCTGTCTACTCGGCAGAAGGTCATGCGCTTGATCGTCTCGGAGAACGAGGCTGAATTAAATGGAAGTGCGTATGCATTAACAACGGTGGTGACCGAGAAGGATGGAGTGATGTATGTTCCTTTTCAGGCCATTGCTGAAATATACGGGGCAACTGTCCATGAGGATGCGACGACAGGAGCGGTACTCCTAATGAGAGCAGGGGAGCAGGTGGATACCGGAAATGTATCGACTCCAAGTGGCAAAAGTGATTCAACAGCACCTCTTCGTTCAGAGCCGTCCAAGTATGCACCGATCTTAGCGGATATGCCACAAGGCACAGTCGTGAAGTTATGGAGTGAAGCGGAGGGCTGGTATTATGCCCAGATGGACAACGGGTCTACAGGCTATGTACAAGCAAATAATATTAGCCCTGGTACAGCTCTTAGCGTAGAACCACTTGAAGAGACACTTTCATTATCAGAGCAGCATTGGGAGGACAAGCCTGTCAACCTCGCTTGGGAGGCTGTCTATTCGCGCAATCCGCGAACCGCTGATATTGGTTCAATGCCCGGGGTGAATGTCACAAGTCCGACATGGTTCGAGATTACTACACCTGAGGGGAAAGTGAATAGTAAAGCGAGCATGGATTATGTCCGATGGGCTCATAACCGTGGCATGGAAGTGTGGGGGCTGCTGAGCAACAGCTTTGATCCTGATCTGACAACCGAGGCGCTCTCGACCTATGAACGACGCAAGTATATTATTCAACAGACGATTGATCTTGCGAAGTCGTATGATCTGGACGGTATTAATATAGATTTTGAAAATGTCTACACCAAAGACGGACCTTATGTTACTCAGTTCATGAGAGAGCTCAAGCCATTGGCACGGGCCAATGACCTGATTCTCTCTATTGATGTGACGCCAAAATCCAATAGTGAGATGTGGTCGGTGTTTCTGGACCGCAAGTCACTGGGCGAAGTCACTGATTATATGATGTTGATGGCGTATGATGAGCACTGGGCTGCCAGTCCGAAGGCAGGATCAGTCGCTTCCCTCCCATGGACAGAGAGTTCAATTCGCCGCATTCTTGACGAGGACTCCGTGCCTCCGAAGAAGCTGGTGCTTGGAATCCCGCTGTATACTCGTGTGTGGTCCGAGGAAGAAGTCAAGGGGGAGACGAAGGTCAGCTCCAAGGCTGTTGGAATGAGTACAGCGGCAAGCATTTTGACAGAATTCAAGCTGGACAAGGAATATCTGGAGGATGTCGGACAAAACTATGTGGAATACAAGGAAAATGGCATAGTCAAAAAAATCTGGCTGGAGGACGAGGTGTCGCTGCAGGCGAGAGTTGAGCAAGCGAAGTCTTTCGAGCTGGGGGGCATTGGCGTCTGGAATCGCAACTTTGCAAATGATACGGCGTGGAAGGTACTAAGCAAGTTCAATACTCCGTAGATTTGTAGAGGGAGTCGTAAAATATTTATTGAAATTCACCCGTAAAGTGTATGGTGATCTAAGCAGGAAGTTGGAATTGCAGTGTAGAATACTTCGGATAAGGGATAACTTATTTCATTATTGGAGAATTGTAGCATTGTTATTCAGACTCAAATTTGGCGGAGGTCGCCATAATGGCTATGGAGGGTGACGTGCAGTTAACAAAATTCAATGTGCTGTCTATGGAGTGGATGAAGGAGCCTGCCATTGGAGCGATAGCTTGCAGGCGTAACGGAACGAGTTTTCACGGGTCATTGATTCATGATTTTGGCGTATTGATTCTGATCGTCTATGAACAAGAGTCTCGAGAAGATTCCATGGAGCATGCGATGTTGGGAGATACTACATGCCAGATTCTTCATGTCCATTTAAAGCAGCTTCGTCGCTGGATTATTGATGGAGAACGTTCTGATCTTGTCAATTATCTGTTGGAGGGCGATATTTTATGGGAGACGGATCATAAGATTCAACTGCTTAGGCAGGAGATTATGGCCTTTGAGGGCACGCTGCGTGAGCAGAAGCTATTCCATGAGTTCGCCTCCTTCCTGAATCACTATGTACTTGCCAAGCGTTGTATGAAGGAAGGGCAGGCATTGGATGCTTATCACCGTGTGCTTCAGGCGCTGCATCACTGGGCATGCATCGAATTAATTGATCGGGGAATACTGCCGACCGTGAACGTATGGCAGGAGGTACAAACGGTTAATAAAGGCGTGTACAAGTTGTATGAGGAATTGACACTGAGTATAGAAACTGTGGAGCAACGGGTGGAATTGGTGCTGCTTGCATGTGAATTCTCGGTTATGTCCAAAATGGCTGATTGCTCTGTCCTGCTCTTCCGCATTCTACGCAGCCGCCGTGAGCCATGGTCGATACAAGAGCTGATCAATCATCCTGAACTGATCCACGTCAAGTTCGAGCTACCGCTTGTATTGCGTAAGCTGGTCTATCGTTCCTTTATTAAAGAGATTGCCAAGAGTGGGAGCAAGGTAGCTTATTATAATGAGAAGTCGAATGAATTGCGATACTGCTCATATTAATGCATCTGAATATTATAGCAAAGGCAAGCCAACTTCGTGCTGGCTGCTATGTAACTATGGGCGACCTCCTGAATTTGTTCAGGAGGTCTTTTTTATTATATTAGTTATTTTAAGGAATAATTAGGGATTAAGCACCATATTAATTGGGAACAAAATACTATTTTATGGTATTTATATATCATATATAATAAATTTTAACTAAATTAACACTCGCAAAGCACACTACATAAATACTAACTCCTAGGCAACCACCAGCCAGTAAATTGACCAAGTGCGTTCACAACCCAGGACGCTCACATCCCAAGACCTTTCACAGAGCCTTTCTTAAAACAAACCTCGCTGACGACACACATGACCAGACGACACAACTAAATAGAAAAGGTGAAGATATGATCAGAGACAAAAGAGAACACCATTACTCGTGGCGGCAATTTTTTGAACTGATTCATAAGTCGCGGCCACGAACTACTCTGTTCGTCGTTGCTTGCCTTATAAGTTCACTTAGTGCCGTGTTGACGACATTCATTCCTCACTTCCTGAAAATGATAGTGGACGCCTATACACAGTCAGGCACCTTTAATGGCTCAACCTTTGCAGGTCTGGGGGGCTTATTCATTTTCGTAACCATCACAGGCGTGCTGTCGAGTTATTTACTTAGCAAAGTAGGCTTAAGTGTTGTTGCTAATCTAAGAGCTCTAACTTGGTCTAAAATTGTGAAGCTTCCCACTCCATTTTTTGATAAAAATCAGTCGGGGGATGTCTCAAGCAGACTGGTGAGTGATACGACGGTTATTTACAATCTAGTCAGCCATTCGTTCTCGCAGTTTATCAATGCAACACTATCCCTGCTATTTTGTGGTTTTTGGTTATTTTACTACAGCTGGAAGCTGTCATTAATCATTGTTGCTGCAATTCCTTTGTTTTTGCTGTTCTTCATTCCACTGGGCAGAGTGCTATCACAGCTATCGAGAGAACTACAGCAATCCACAGCGAAGCTTAATGTCAAGGCTATCGAAATGATCGCAGAGAACAAGCTGATCAAGTCATTCACAGCAGAGCATCACCAGATCGAGAAGGGGCACGGCATCATACAGGATTTAATGCGAATTGGTCTAAAACAGGCCAAATGGAGCGCAGCCGTTACTCCATTTCTTAATATGATCATGTTGTTCATCATTGTGGTAATCATCGGGTATGGTGGTATGCAGCTTGCGAATGGTGAATTGTCACCGGGAACCTTTATCGCATTTCTAACCTTGATCTTCTACATAATGAATCCACTATCCAACTTTGGCTTATTCTTCTCGCAGCTGCAGAAGACAAAGGGGGCCACAGAGCGTATCTCGCAATTACTCGCAGAGGAAGAGGAGAACCTGAGTGCCGGGAAGCAGCTCGCTCCAGCTTACAAGGGAATTGAGCTCAGAAATTTGAGCTTTAGCTACAGTACGCATGAGCATTCTGCGTTTGGGCTGGAAGACATGAATCTGAACCTGCAAAAGGGAAGCACCTATGCTTTGGTTGGGCCAAGCGGGAGTGGTAAAACGACGTTGTTGGCCCTGCTGGAACGTTTTTATCAGCCGACAGGGGGAAATATCTTCGTAGACGGTGAGCGTATAGAGGACTTTTCGTTGCACTCCTGGCGATCTCAGATTGGATATGTCTCACAGGAGCATACCTTGATTAGCGGTACTGTTAGGGAGAATTTGATGTTCGGTCTGGAGCAGCATCTGAGTGAAGAGAAAATCATAGATGCGTGCAAGATGGCAAATGCTTGGGAGTTTATCAACGATCTGCCTAACGGACTGGATACGTATATTGGAGAAAAAGGCCTGAATTTATCTGGTGGACAACGGCAGCGAATCGCTATTGCTCGAATGTTCCTCAAGGACCCGGAGATTATTCTGCTTGATGAGGCGACCTCCAGTCTGGATAGTCAATCCGAAGAGAAGGTGCAATCCGCGATGAAGAAAGTTATAGAGGGTAGAACAGCTATTGTTGTTGCACACAGACTGTCCACCATCATAGATTCCGAGCACATTATCTTCATAGAGGGTGGCAGGATCACCGGCCAAGGGAGACATGAAGAGTTACAGCAAACGCATGAATTGTACAAGCAATTCTGTGAATTACAATTTAACACAGCCATAAGCGAAAAAAGGGGTGAACTGCTTGTCCATGGATAAAAACCAACTCTATCTGAATTATCTGGGCGACTCCGATTATTATACAAGGATGATGACAGGGGATCACACGATAGGCTACAAGGTAAAGGAATTAGCTGAGGATTGCATAATCAACCAAGATCATCATTCCCCCTGGGTGATGTATAGCTTCACAGGTAAGAGCTTGAAGGATCAGGGCTGGAAAATTCATGTCAGTGCCACAATGGATAATGCGCACACTATTTTAGAAACGGTGAGTCAACAATTAATGAAGCGGAAGGTGGCCTTCAAGCACCTTGTTAGTGAACGGCAGCTGCATAGCGTCAATTCTAAAAATGGCAACAGGATATCATCAGGGAAATTCATAACCATCTACCCGGCGACGGATGAGGAGTTCCTGAAGCTACTCCATGTGCTGCATGAGGCAATTCGAGATGAAGATAACGGCCCCTACATCCTCAGCGATAAATGCTGGAAGGATAGCAATCTATACTACAGGTATGGGGGATTCAGAAGTATTCAAAACGAAGAAGGACAGTTATGCATCAGGGATGAATCGGGCAATCTCATCCCGGATAACCGAACACCTTATTATCAGGTGCCTGAATTTGTGAAGGAATTCGACATCTACCTGGATAGCCATAACAACATACCAGAGAATGAGGCAGACAGCTCCGGCCTCCAAGCGTATGAGATCCAGCGGGTCATTCGCTTTAATAATGGAGGCGGAATATATGTGGCAGAGCGAAAGTCGGATCACATGAAGGTTGTCATTAAAGAGGCAAGGCCCAAGGTCGGTCTGGACGGGCAGAATAAGGATGCTATAGATCGGCTAGTTAAAGAGCATGAGGCGTTGTCCTTGCTTGCGGATGTAAAGGGTATAGTGAATGTTGTAGATTGCTTCAAAGCTTGGAAGCATCTTTTTGTAGTAGAGGAGTTTGTAGAAGGGATCGATCTCAAGAGATGGTTAGCGGCTCATTATCCATTTCATCGATTGAAGAATACAGCATTGTATGTGTTGCAGGTTCAGACGATCATAACCAGCCTGATGACTATTGTAGCTGAAATGCATGACCGCCAGGTTGGCATGGGGGATTTACAGCCATCCAATGTCATGATTACTGAAGATTTGAAGGTCATCCTTATTGATTTTGAATCTGCGAGCGATAAGGACAGTGAAGAGAAGGCAGCTATTCATACCATTGGCTTTTCAGATACGCGCAATAAGAATCATAAAGAACGCGATTGGTACGCTGTTAAGAAAATCTTGAGATACTGTGTACTGCCCATAGGTCCTGTCGATAACATTGAGCGCAGTATATCGTTCTATCACAATGAATGGATCAGAAGTGAGTTTGGTGAAGTGTTCCATAATTTCGTCAGGCATGTTGAACAGCAATGCGATGAGAATATTACAGCTGCAAAAGAGCAAACGTACCCTGACGAGCAGGTCATTGTATCATTGATGTCATCTAGTGACATTAGCTCTGTCATTCATGGGTTGAGTAGAGGAATGCTAGCCAACTTGGTACCAGAGAAGGGCCTCGTTCATGGTGATATCAGACAGTATGAGAATTCAGGCGGCTTAATCAATGTATTAACGGGTGGTACTGGCGCTGCACTGGCTCTTCACAGAACAGGCTATATGGATAGTCGGGTCCATGAGTGGTTGGAGGATAGCGTTTTGTCCCATAATACCCTGGAAGGCGGACACGGACTGTTGGTAGGCAATGCAGGAATAGCCTCCACGTTGTACGAGTTAGGTTATACAGGAGAAGCACTGGAAAGATTCTCTCATATTGAATATGACGATTCCCATGATGTCTCGTTGAGATCAGGGCTTGCGGGTATGGGATTAGCGTGGTTGAGCCTGTATCTGGAGGAGCACAAGGAAGCATATTTAGACGAGGCAAGGCGCATCATTGCCAAGATTATATCTGTGATGGATCAGAGACGACCGTTAACGGTGACTGATTGGGCGGCTGTTCCTATAGGAATGATAGATGGGTGGTCGGGTGTATCCGTGCTGTTCAGCGCCATGTATGCTGTTACTGGAGAAGAGGACTGTTACATTCGAGCCAGGCAATTAATTGAGATGGATCTGGAGCATTCACATCGGGATGAAGAAGTGTTGGTCCTGCAAGCAATGGATGAGAAGAAACGAGTGCTTCCTTATCTATCTGGGGGATCGATAGGTATCGGGGTCGCGATCTGGTATTTCAACCATGTTACTGGGAAGAGACACTATGAAGAAGAACTGAAGTTGATTATGAACCTGAATGATATCAGGTGTACCTTCAGCGGTGGAATATTGGATGGGGCAGGAGGCTTCCTGTTACTGCCATGTCTCATTGAAGATGATGCTGACGTGCTACAAGAGCATGTCAAGCTATCCTTGCAGCGATTGCAATTGTTCCTTGTAGCCCGGCAGGATCAGGTACATTTTTCTGGGAATTTTGGATATCGCTTATCTGATGATTGGTACACCGGAAGTGCGGGTATAATGCTTGCTTTGCAAGGTTTGCAGGAGTCGAATCCGCTGTACTGGCTTCCACTTATTCATATTAATCAATTTGTGGCGAAGACTTCTTATAAGAGGAATGAAGCTCGGTTCTCAGTACTTTCAACAGATAGACAGTGAATAAAATACAGATAACAACGTGTTAAATACACTTTAATGGAATGTGAACTTGCACCCATTTTTGAAAGGGGGTGAGAAGATGAACGACGTATTGGCGCTGCAAAAAATGTCTGCGAAAATTGGCGATGAGCAAGAGGCATTTCCAATTACGATTACGTGGACAGTAACTACAGTAACAGTAGGCTGGTCCACAGCTAGCAATCACTGCTAATGATCGTAGCAAGCTTTATGAAGCGTGTTCTACACCATGTCATCTAAGCTATTGTCACATATAAAATCCATATAAAACTAAATCATGAGAGGGGAATATAAGATGAACGACGTATTGGCGCTGCAAAAAATGTCTGCAAAAATTGGCGATGAGCAAGAGGTATTTCCGATTACGATTACGTGGACAGTAACTACGGTAACTGTAGGCTGGTCTACAGCGAGCAATCATTGTTAATTTAGAATTTCATACTTTTTGATAAAATAGAATCATATTACTTAACCATCAGGAAAAAAATAAGCTCGCTTATTTTTTTCCTGATTTCATTTAAGAGGGAGGACCTATGGAGGAGCCAATCCTTGAGGTTAGAAATGTGAGCAAATCTTATTTGAAATCAGACTTTCAATTGAAGGATGTAACCTTCTCCATTCCCTATGGCACAATCACTGGATTTATTGGTGAAAATGGAGCGGGAAAAACGACGATGATGGGGATCATACTAGGCACATTGCATAAAGATCGGGGAGTGATCAAGCTCTTCGGTAAAGAATTGCTCGAAGCTGAGAAAGAAATTAAGGAGCAAATCGGTGTTGTATTTGATTGTGCAAATTTTTCGCCTGGACTGGATGCGGTGAGGCTGGGCCGAGTATTGAGAAATGTCTACGAACGATGGAATCAGGAGAAATACCTATACTTCCTAGACCGCTTCTCTTTGCCGAGCAACCAAAAGCTTAGCGGCTATTCTCGTGGAATGAGTATGAAATTAGCCATCGCTGTGGCTCTATCACATGATGCTAGGCTATTGATTCTTGATGAAGCCACTTCTGGGCTGGACCCTGTTGCACGGGATGAGATTCTTGAGGTCTTTTTGGATTTCGTGAGTGACAAACGCCGCTCAATTCTATTATCTTCTCACATTACAAGTGATATCGAGAAAATAGCGGATGATCTAATATTTATTAAGCGCGGAGAGATTATCCTACAATGTGCGAAGGAGAAGCTCTTAAGTGTCTTCAGTATTGCGCAATACGAAACTCATGTATGGAACGAATTGAAGGGAGATCTCCCTGATGTAGCATCATACTTGCAGAAAGGAGATATTATTCAGGCGTTGATTGCTAACAAAGATACAGCACTTACCGAGAACATCCAACCTAGCATAACCATTGATGATATTACGAAGCTGCTAATGAAAGGGGAGCGGGCATGAGAGGACTAATTCTGAATAACTTGTATTCTTTAGAGAGCCATCTCAAAATTTCGTTCCTGATTGTAGGCTTGGTTAATATAATGCTGTTTTTTATGGATACCCCTGCTGCAGCACAGGTGGCCGTTATGCTATCTATTATTTTAATTCCTGCTAATGCATTTTCGCTAATGAAGCAGGATAGCAGTGCTGGCTGGGATCGTTATGAGCTTACCTTGCCCCTTGCTAGGCAGCAGATCATACAAAGCAAGTATGCTACATTTATACTGCTATTATTGCTGAGCGTCTTCGTGACCCTATGTATTCAATTAATTATCATCGCATATAGAGCTGAGTCGCTGTGGCCCATGTACAATCTTGTACCACGTGGCTCAGGGATTATATTATGTAGCGCTGCTTTGACCTATCCATTAGGCTATGCAATGGGCCCGGATAAAGCGGAGATCATGATGATTTTGAGCATTATTTTTTCTTTTGGCGTATTTGGTGCAGTATTCGGAGTGTATCATGCTCTTGTTAACCCTGTAATTGATGAACACTTCTCCATCTTGTTTCTAATGGTTGCCATCTGTCTCTTTGGGCTTTCGTATTTTGTAACGAGTAAGATATATAGCAGGAAGGAGTTCCGATAGTGGCTACTACATGCATTCAGTACAGCTATCCGGATAGGTTTGAATAGGTCCGGCTAGGTCCGAATAGCTGGGGGATCATGAAATAAGCTAAAGCTCACAATGAAGGTTGACTGCTTGCTGGTAGCTATGATACATTATAACTCGTCTTACTTCGCTTGATTTTTAGAACGATAAATTTTCGGCTAACTAAATCGAAAAAAAAGTTGTTGACATTAAAAAGCGAAACATGTTACATTATAAAAGTCGCCGCTGAGATGCGGTGAACCGCTAAAAAGGAATACTCAAAGCGGTCATACCTTGAGAAATAAGGTTGAAGTTGATCTTTGAAAACTGAACAACGAGTGAGCGAATTTCACGCAAGTGAGATTCAAACAATGAGATATTAAATCTCGTCAGATTCAAAATGAGCTATCGCTCTTTTCAATAACTTTATTGGAGAGTTTGATCCTGGCTCAGGACGAACGCTGGCGGCGTGCCTAATACATGCAAGTCGAGCGGACTTGATGGAGAGCTTGCTCTCCTGAGAGTTAGCGGCGGACGGGTGAGTAACACGTAGGCAACCTGCCCTCTGGACTGGGATAACTACCGGAAACGGTAGCTAATACCAGATAATTCACTTCTTCGCATGGAGAAGTGAGGAAAGACGGAGCAATCTGTCACCGGAGGATGGGCCTGCGGCGCATTAGCTAGTTGGAGAGGTAACG
>NZ_AUFO01000012.1 GCF_000426545.1 Paenibacillus massiliensis subsp. panacisoli DSM 21345
CTAATCGGTCGAGGGCTTATCCTAAAGTAAAGCGCAAGTGTTTCGTTTCGGTTTCAGTTTTCAGGGTGTAACACCTTGAGGCATATGCTGCAACATTCATACACACAAATGTGTTGTACCGAATGTCTTGCATGCCGTGTTAGTCACACGGCAGAGGAATGATATTTTCTCACAGCGATTTCAAGAAGCGTAGCTTCGAAAAATCACGTTTGGTGGCGATAGCGGAGGGGTTCCACACGTACCCATCCCGAACACGACCGTTAAGCCCTCCAGCGCCGATGGTACTTGGACCGAAGGGTCCTGGGAGAGTAGGACGCCGCCAAGCAAGCTTTTTTGGATGAGGAGCAATTATACATATTAGGGCCCTTAGCTCAGCTGGTTAGAGCGCACCTCTGATAAGGGTGAGGTCAGTGGTTCGAGTCCACTAGGGCCCACCATCATCCATTAAGTAGTTTGGGGCTATAGCTCAGCTGGGAGAGCGCCTGCCTTGCACGCAGGAGGTCAGGGGTTCGATCCCCCTTGGCTCCACCAAATATTCCCTGATAGCTCAGTTGGTAGAGCACTCGACTGTTAATCGAGTTGTCACAGGTTCGAGTCCTGTTCGGGGAGCCATTTTGTACACTAATGAATTACTATATATAGGTGGCGGTGTAGCTCAGCTGGCTAGAGCGTACGGTTCATACCCGTGAGGTCGGGGGTTCGATCCCCTCCGCCGCTACTCGGAGAGATACCCAAGTGGCTATAAGGGGACCCTCTGCTAAGGGGTTAGACTGCGTAAGCGGTGCGAGGGTTCGAATCCCTCTCTCTCCGCCAACTCAATTTCATAGTGTATAGTACAAGTTATCAAGGCCCGTTGGTCAAGGGGTTAAGACACCTCCCTTTCACGGAGGTAACAGGGGTTCGAATCCCCTACGGGTCATAAGGCTATCCCATAGCCGATGAAAAATGAGAACCCCTAAGGGTTCGTCGGAGCATAAGCTTCGGAAGGATTACATCACAATCGGCTCACAGCGTGAGGTGTATCCCCTACGGGTCATAAATATGGAGGCTTAGCTCAGCTGGGAGAGCATCTGCCTTACAAGCAGAGGGTCGGGGGTTCGATCCCCTCAGCCTCCACCATAATATAATATCGCGGGGTGGAGCAGCTCGGTAGCTCGTCGGGCTCATAACCCGAAGGCCGCAGGTTCAAATCCTGCCCCCGCAATTATCTTTCAAGCGATTGAAAGTAACTCATGGAACTGTGGTGTAGAGGCCTAACATGCCTGCCTGTCACGCAGGAGATCGCGGGTTCGAATCCCGTCAGTTCCGCCATTTATGTTTTAATAGAATAGGCCATGTTTCTGGATAAGTCATATTAGTATTTGGCTCGGTAGCTCAGTCGGTAGAGCAGAGGACTGAAAATCCTCGTGTCGGCGGTTCGATTCCGTCCCGAGCCACCATTAGACTTATTGAAGTGAACATTTGCCGGTGTAGCTCAACTGGTAGAGCAACTGACTTGTAATCAGTAGGTTGGGGGTTCAAGTCCTCTCGCCGGCACCACTGTGGAGGATTAGCGAAGTGGCCAAACGCATCAGACTGTAAATCTGCTCCCTTACGGGTTCGGTGGTTCGAATCCATCATCCTCCACCAGTTTTTTTAAAAATTATGGCGATCGTGGCGAAGGGGTTAACGCACCGGTTTGTGGATCCGGCATTCGTGGGTTCAAGTCCCATCGGTCGCCCTTGATTTTAATTATTGTTGGGGATTAGCCAAGCGGTAAGGCAACGGACTTTGACTCCGTCATGCATAGGTTCAAATCCTATATCCCCAGCCATTTACTCTCTTATTAAGAGCCATTAGCTCAGTTGGTAGAGCACCTGACTTTTAATCAGGGTGTCGAAGGTTCGAGTCCTTCATGGCTCACCATGTATTATTTGCGGTCGTGGCGGAATTGGCAGACGCGCACGGTTCAGGTCCGTGTGGGCTAACCCCCCGTGGAGGTTCGAGTCCTCTCGACCGCACCATTATTATGCGGACGTGGCTCAGCGGTAGAGCATCGCCTTGCCAAGGCGAGGGTCGCGGGTTCGATTCCCGTCGTCCGCTCCATATCATACGGCGCCATAGCCAAGTGGTAAGGCAAAGCTCTGCAAAAGCTTGATTCCCCAGTTCAAATCTGGGTGGCGCCTTTACCAAATTTATTTTGGCCCTATATGTCCCCTTAGCTCAGCTGGATAGAGCGTTTGACTACGAATCAAAAGGTCGGGAGTTCGAATCTCTCAGGGGACGCCATATTTACTTACAATCGTTATTTCAAAGATACTCTTATCTGTGGGGTAATCTTATGATATCGGGACGTAGCTCAGCTTGGTAGAGCACCTGGTTTGGGACCAGGGGGTCGCATGTTCAAATCGTGTCGTCCCGATTGTATTTGCGGGTGTAGTTCAATGGTAGAACTCCAGCCTTCCAAGCTGGTAGCGTGGGTTCGATTCCCATCACCCGCTTTTCTTTATGCGGATTCTTGTCACACCAGTTGTGACACCTTATAGATAAGAGAGCCCGTCTCGGACAAGGCTCTCTCTTTTTTTGCTCAAATCCCCTCACTAATGCAGTGAGGGGATTTGTCGTTCATCATTCGTTGTTTATATCTAGTTGGGAGTATGATCTGTATTTAAATTTATCTATTTTATCCACAAATATTGTATCAACATGTGTAACAATAATTCCTTGTTTTCTTTATGCTGCTAGGCATTCTCAAGTACTTCATCCTGATTCTTTGGCATGGTCAGTTCTACCCGTGTCCCATTTCCAGGCTGGGAATCAATGATCAACAGCCCACCGACACTCCTTGCCCTTTCCTCCATGCTGAATAATCCTACTCCGCTGGATGAGGTGCCTGGTGTGAAGCCTGCTCCCTTATCCTGAATACAGCTCCACACTTCAGTACCTCGATCCTCCAGAATTACCTGAGCCTCTGACACGTCTGCATACCGGGCAATGTTGGTTAGGGCCTCTTGCACAATACGGTACATAACAATTTCCTTCTTTATCTCAAGACGTTTACGCAGATTGCACTGAAATTGAACGGTAATTCCGTAATGCTTGGTATAATTCTCAATATAAGTACGAACAGCAGGCACGACCCCCAGGTCATCCAACACCGAGGGACGAAGCTCCCAAGCCAGGCCGCGTACGTCTTCCATAATGGAGGTGACCTGTTTACGAAGCTGGGCGAGCTTGCTGTCTGCATTACCCGACAACTGTTGATCGATCTGAATGATCAAGGAGAACAAGCTTTGTCCGATCCCATCATGTAGCTCTCGTGAGATGCGTTTACGCTCCTCCTCTTGAATTTGCATGACCTGGGTCATCATGAATTGGAGCTCGCCTTCTACCTTCTTCAGCTGTGTGACCTCATTACGAATAGCAAGGTATTGATAGGGCCGGCCATTCTCGTCGTTTATAGGCACAATGGTCGTGTTCACCCAATAATAGGAGCCGTCTTTGGCGCGGTTGCGAATCTCGCCTCTCCATACCTGTCCTGAGGAGATGGTGCGCCACAGATTTTTCATGAAATCTACCGAATGATACCCTGAGTTGATAAGTCGATGGTCTTGGCCGATTAATTCTTCCCTGGAGTATTGAGATACTTCGCAGAACTTGTCATTTACATACTTGATGATACCCCTGGGATCTGTGACTGCCACAATAGAAGACTCATCCAACGCGAATTTGAGATCTGATAGCTGATGTAGTGAATATCGCAAGGATTCTCGGAAAACCGGGTCAGGTATATAGTGATCCAATTCCTGAAGCAAGGAGGAGGCTTGTTGACCAATGACATGCTTCGGGGTTCCCTTCGGACTACTCATAGTTCAACAATCCCTTCTTCATGGCGAACTTCACCAGCTCAGGCCGGGTTCTAAGATTTAATTTTTCCATTAGATTACTCTTATGTGTCTCGACTGTCTTCACACTAATAACCAGATGTTCGGCAATTTCCTTATTAGAATATCCCTTGGCAATCCAGGACAAGATCTCACGTTCACGGTCAGACAGAGTATCATAAGGGCCTGAAGCACCATCCTGCTTGAGCTTATCCAGGTATTCACTCATCAGGCGTTTGGTTGCGCTTGGATAGAGGTAGGCACTTCCACCAGCGACTGATTGAATAGCTGATAGCAGCTCTTCATGTGGGGCGCTTTTTAGAACATATCCGGATGCTCCAGCTTGAATGGCGCGGAACAGATATTCTTCGTCATCATGCATTGTCAAAATAAGAACCTCGATATCGGGTAGCTGCTTCTTCAGTTCCTTCGTGGCTGTGAGACCATCTTTGCCCGGAGGCATACTAAAATCCATTAGAACCACATCCGGTAGCAACTCGGCTGCTTTAAGTATAGCTTCGTCACCGTCTGCGGCATCGCCAATGACCTTCATATCGTGCTTGCCATCCAGTAAGGCAATCAGGCCGGATCTGACAACGACATGGTCATCCACTACAAGTATACGAATCAAACGTTATCCCTCCTGCCAGCTCATATAGATGAAGCTGTTAACAATATCATAGCAAAAAAAAAGAATCCTACCAATGAAGGATTCTTTGGTCTTACATTTAGATGAGTAGTAGCGAGCACATAACCAAATTGCACTCTTGAGAGTTCCTTATCTTGCTTGCTCCGAATGACGCATACATTCGATCTGTCTTGCAACCTCTTCAGTTACTGCCAGCTCCTGAGGCAGGAAGATTCGGGCACTACGATTGCCGATGAGCAAGACCCCTTGCGGTAGCGGCGTACTGTCGTCATGTAGCGGAATAGCCACAGCGGAATGTAGCTGTTCAGCCAGCATCAGTGCACACTCCTGACGAAGCCGTGAGGCACCTGGTACAAGAGGATTGGCTGTCACTGTGCGACCGAGTCGGATAGCTGTACCAGCCACACCGTAGCCGGATTTGAACGATATGCGCCGATATCGCTCACTGCGGCAGCCCGTCACATATCGCCAACGAAAATAGCTGTCCCCTTGATCTATCCAGGCTACTGCGACGACGTCACTGGATATACTATCGCGCAGGAGTTCCAGCTCCTTGCATAACTCGACAGTTATATCAACCATCACATAACACTTCCTTTTTCAAGTCGAACTGCAATATATATTATTAGGTCTGATTCCTTTTGTTATGATAATAGAATTTCATGGCAGGTCACCGATATCTCAACTTTGTGAACACTTCCACTATTCCATTGTAAATCTTTGCGTCCGAAAAGGGACTAAGGGAAAACCCTTATTTTACTACAGAGAAACACTGGTTTTGATAAAATCCCTGTATGAGCGCGGAAGTATCACATTTTTCCAGTAGAGGAAGTGACTTTCGTCACAACAAATCAGGGAATTGCGAAGGACAAAATCAGGTATTCTCCTGATAACGGATTTGAGGCTATGCCATTATGATAGAAGTATCAGGAAAGCAAAAGGAGACGGTGAACATGCCAGCAACTTATATGCAACGTGTAGACGGAAAACAGGGCACAGGTCGGCAGGGAATACACGTATTTTTGAATGATGACCAGTTTGCGTTGCTGCAGACCATTATGACATGGAAGAAAGTAAAAGCTGGCAATATCCTGTTTATGGAAGGGGAAGAAGCCGGTCAGCTATACTATATACGTTCGGGACGGATTAAGCTGCGTAAATCGACGGAGGATGGCAAAGAGCTCATTCTTACGATTCAGCGCAAAGGTGATGTAATTGGCGACTTCGGCGGCTTTGGTAGCGAGGATTATAATAGTACTGCGGAGACAGCGGATGCTTGTGAGGTGGGCGTTATACAAGTTAAGGAGCTGGAGGGGCTGATTGCCAAGCATGGAGATCTGGGTCTCCAATTTGTAAAATGGTACAATCTCAAGCAGCGCATCATGGAGTCGCGTTTTAGAGATCTGCTGTTGTATGGAAAAGCGGGTGCACTGGCGTCGACCTTGATCCGTGCATGCAATACTTGTGGTACTCAGGATGAGGACGGAATTACCCTTAGCATGAAGCTGAATCATACCGAGCTCGGGGAGATGATCGGGGCTACCCGTGAAAGTGTGAACCGGATGTTAAATTCGTTCAAGGAACAAGGCATTCTGGATACGAAGGAAGGCAAAATTGTCGTCCGTAATCTGGAGGATCTACGATTCCTGTGCGGCTGTCCAGAACAGGGACATTGCCCTAACGAAATCTGCCGTTTATAACAAGAGTTATGTATACACCATTCATATCAAGCCGATGGGCGTTTCTATAAGCTAGGCAGCCTATAGATGAAAATGCCCTCGAATCGACAAGCTTCATCTCTGAACCACTAAAAAAAGCTAACCCGATGTAGTTGCAGGTTAGCTTTTTCTAGATGGTTTTTTTTGAAACTATAAGAAGGGCCACATGGGCCGAACTAGACCCCGAAAGGATATGAACAAAGCTCTTCATACGCTTACCATCTTATGAGATCACCAATTAGGTCATTAGGTCACATAATCAAGTAATCCAGCAGGTATTTAAGTAATCACATTATGCAATCTAGACGTCAGCTTCTTCACGAGTGCAGAGCAGTGTCTGCAGCTTGCGGTGAATTTCTCTCTGCCATCTCTTATCCTGTACCTGAATAGCCAGATTGAGCAGGTCGAGATAATCATCAATGTGAAGAGAAGTCTTGCGCGTGGCGGCACTCACCAGGCTATTCCCCCTATCAAGGTATGCTTGAGGCAATAATGCTATGTAGTCCTCAGCAGGTAATTATTAGTTTAATAATGATAATCATTATCATCAATTCTTAAATCTTATTATAATGCTTAATCCCAGAAATGCAATAGTAATCGGCAAGGATTGTATGTGCAATTTCAAATCATTTACTCGTAGAGGGCTGATTGTAGGTTCTTCTAGGCTGGAATCAAGTGCTTCTATTTCGCTGACAGAACTGCCTTAAAAAAACAAACCCGACTTCCTAAGTTCAAACATTGTTCACATTATAAAGATGGAAGATAATACATATATCACATGAGTGTTTTGTGCAGAGAGAACGTCTACAGGGAGTCGGTCGCGAAATACTCAATACGATGAGGAGGAAAGGGTCATGAATACGAGAAAGATGAAAGCGCTTGCTATTGTATTGACAAGCGTCATGATTTTCATGCTCGCAGCCTGCAGCAGTCAGGAAGGGAGTCCATCCCAAAGTCCCGCTACCGAAGGAGGGGATTCGGGCAGCAAGGAAGTAACCATCACATTCCAGAACATTTATCCCGATCCAAGCACACCATCCTACGAGATGATGAGACAATTAGTGGATCAATATCAGAAGGATCACCCCAACGTAAAGATCGAGCTGGACTCCCTCAATACAGATCAGCAAAAGCTGAAGCTCAAGACGCAAGCAGCCTCCAAGGAGGTACCAGACATTACTATCGTAAATCCGGCGGCACAGATGAAGCCGTTCGTCGAGGCAGGACTGCTGGCGCCACTGAACGATATGGTCGATAAAGATGGCCTGCGTGGCATGTATCAGGATGGTCTGCTGGACTATTATAGCTTTGATGGCAATGTGTATGCTGTACCAGACGGCAACAACATTGAGGTTGTCTTCTATAACAAGGAGATCTTCGAGAAAGCTGGTATCAAAGAAATACCAACGACCTTCGACGAGCTGCTGGAGGTTGTGAAGACACTCAAGGCTCAGGGCATTACACCGATTGCCATTGGTGAGAAGGATTCCTGGACCGGGTCGTTCCTCTTTATGAATGTGCTGCTGCGGACCAATGGACCTGGCTTCCTGCAGGACGTCATGGACGGTAAGAAGACCTTTAACGATCCTGCCTTTATTGAAGCCGTTGACGCGTTCCAGGAGCTGGTGCAAGCCGGAGCCTTCCCGGATGGAGCTACCTCTATTGACTACAATGCGGGCGGGAACATTTTCCGTACGGGGCAATCTGCCATGTATATCATGGGAACGTGGGAGACAGGTGCGATTGATGCATCATCAGTGGCAGGTAAAGTAGGAGCCTTCCAATTCCCGACGGTGAACGGAAAAGGGGATCTGAATGAATACATGCTTGCACCAGGTAGTGCTTTCGCAGTCTCAGCGAATAGCGAGCATTTACAAGAAACCAAGGACTTCCTGCACTACTTCTCCACAGAAATGCCGAAGGTACAGTTCGAGCTGAAAAATGCTGTCGGCAGCGGCCATAAAATTGAAGGTGACTTCAAAGCTGCTGGCTACTCCGATCTGGCCGTAAGCCTGAATGATCTGTTCAAGAACATTAAGGGTGGGGACCTTGCTTTTGACAACACTATGAATCCAGCAGTAACCCAGGTACATCTTAGCAGCATCCAGAACCTATTCGTGCAAAAGGTGGATTCCGCACAGGTAGCTCAGGAGCATCAGGCAGCCTTTGAAGCCAATAAATAAAGCTGCTCACAGCTTCCCACCAAAGCTACAATAAGCAATCCTGAGGATCTTGAACTGATCACCATCCTGACCATCTGCAATGGGGGAGGGGCCTTCCGGTCCTTCCCTTCTCTTGGCTACAGGGCTACAGATAGATTTGTTAGGGATAGAGATGAGATAAGGAGGTAAATCATGAATGTGCTAAAGGTCAGTGCCCGTACAATTGCGATATTCGTTCTGCCTTGCTTGCTGCTATATGTATGCATGGTGTTCATTCCGATTCTGGTATCGATCTATACCGGGTTATTGGACTGGAACGGGATTGCCGGAGCCAGATTCATTGGACTGGACAACTTTCAGAAGTTTCTGTTCGATGATCCTTTGTTCTGGCCAGCCGTGAAGCGGACGTTGATGTTCGCTGTCTTCTCGATGGCCGAGATTCCAATCTGTCTGTTCATTGCGATACTGCTGAATAGATATGTTCGCAAGGCTAACTCACTCGTAACTCTGTATTTTATGCCTGTCATCCTGTCCGTTGTCATCATTGGTCAGCTCTGGAAGACTATTTATAACCCCGCCTCCATGGGCGGCATGATTAACGGTGTGCTGATCTCTCTGGGATTGGAGGATTGGGTGCGCAACTGGCTGACGGAGCCCGCGATTGCGATGTATTCAATCTATATTGTGGCGTTATGGCAGTATTTTGGCTACCATCTGCTGATTCAGTTCACGGGGGTACAGAATGTTCCCGGCGAGCTGTACGAGGCGGCGAAGATTGATGGAGCAGAAGGCTTCAAGGCGGACTATCATATCACTTTTCCCCTGATTGTACCCATTTTGAAAATATCAATTGTACTGGCATTTATCGGTTCACTGCAATCCTTCGATCTGATCTGGGTCATGACGGGGGGCGGGCCAGCTAATGCCACGAATACAGTTGCTACCTATATGTATAACATGTCGTTCTTGTCCATGAAGTACGGCTATGGCAGTGCGCTGGCGACGTTTCTCGTAGTGTTCTGTCTGGTGTTCACCATCATCATTAATTTTGTTTTCAAACGAATCGAAAATAAGGTAAGCTAAGGAGGCCGAGCAGCAGATGAGAGTGGTGAAAAAATCGTTCATTTACGCCTTGCTGGCGGTCCTGGTCGTGACCCAGATCTACCCGTTATTCTGGCTCTTGACGTATTCACTCAAGACGAATGAGGAGATTCTGGGCGGCAGCTTCTTCGCGCTCCCTAATGTCCCACAGTGGCAGAATTATAAGGAGGCCTATGAATCGGGCAGCTATCTCCAATACTTGTCCAACAGTGTGTTCGTAACCAGTATTACGATGGTCTGTGTCATTCTGCTCAGCTCCATGACAGCCTATGCGATTACCAGGTTCCGCTGGCGCTATGGCTCGATCGTGATGCTCGTCTTTCTTGTAGGCATGATGATTCCGATGCAGGCTACACTGCTGCCGTTGATGGTCATGTTCAAGAATATCAAAATTCTCAATACACATTTATCATTAATCTTTCCCTATATTGCCTTTCAGACACCCATTGCCGTATTTATTCTAAGTGGCTTCATGCGCTCGATCCCCCATGAAATTGAGGAGTCGGCGTACATGGATGGTGCCAGCATCTATCGGATCTATCGAAGCATCATTCTACCCATCTCTTTGCCTCCAGTGATGACGGTCTGTATTCTAACGTTCATTAATATATGGAACGAGTATATATTGGCCGCGACCTTCATCTCCTCGGAGCGTCTCAAGACCCTTCCTTTTGGCATATACACCTTCGTCAGTCAGTTTTCCGTCAACTATGGCAACATTGGAGCCTATCTCGTCATGGGAGCCCTGCCAGTCATCATCATCTACTTTGTGCTCTCAGAGCGAATTACCAAAGGAATGGTTGCTGGTGCAGTGAAGGGGTAGTGGATCATCTAACAAGCGAAGAAGAAACAGCACAAGCGAGAAAGGAGCGTAATCTGCTTGCTTAAAGGATTTCAATCCATTCAATATCGTTTGTTCGTGCTGTTTCTTTTTTGTATGGCTGGTATTGTGCTGGCGATCAGTCTGCTCTTCTACAACCGCACAGCGGCAGAATATCACAATAAGATCAGTGATCTGGCGCGCAAAAATGTGTCGCAGACCGCTGGGCTGTTCAGCCTGCTGCTGGATTCGTATAGCAGTCTCTCCAAGTCGATTACGAACAATTTTGAACTGGTCCGCCTGCTGGGAACAAGTACCGAGCTTGCTCCTGAGGCCGCTTATATCAGTGAACAGAAGATTACGAATACGCTCGGGGCCATTTATTATTCCAGAACAGACTTAATAGGGATTCATGTGCTTACCAACTCAGGCAGAGTGTACAGCTACGGGAACTATATGAATGTAATTGATCGGGACTATGCGCAGACGGACTGGTATCGGGAAATTGAGCGCGCGAAGGGGAAAATAGCCTGGCTTGGCGTCTATCCGAATTCGGTCATTGACCAAATGGAGAAGAGGCCAGTTTTTGCGTTCGGACGCCAGCTCTACGATCTGGATGAGCATAAGCCGATTGGTATCGTGCTATTCGAGGCAGAGCCACGTTCAATCCAGGCTGCGTTGCATAATTTGCGTCTTGGTCCCAATAGCGAGGTGTATTTGATCGGACACGATAATCGAATTGTGTCAGCCACCACCTCCCGACCACCACCTGTCATACAGGGGCCAGAAGCTGTAGGGGCAGATGCGGTGGTGGTGGAGCGCAGAGATCAACAGATTATGATTGCATCGCAGCTCCCTTTTGTCGATTGGTCCGTCGTTAGCGTCACGCCAAGCAAGGACTTGAATGTAGAGCTGGCACAGACACAGCGTTATCTCCTCATAGTAGCACCTGCACTGATTATTCTCTCTGCTTTGATTGCTTCTATTATATCCAAAAGAATCTCACTGCCGCTCAAGCGCCTGATCCGGGAGATGAAACGAGTGGAGACGGGAAACTTCAGGGGGACGCTGCAGGTAACCTCGTATCAGGAGGTGAACCAGCTTGTAGATTCCTTTAATCATATGGTAGGACGCATAGCCGAGTTGATCGAGATCGTGAAGGTATCCTCTGTCAGTGAGAAGAATGCCGAGCTTCATGCTCTGCAGACGCAGGTGAATCCGCATTTTCTATATAACACACTGGATATGATCTATTGGATGCTGGATGAGAAGAACGAGGATCAATTAGGAGAGCTTGTCCTTTCCCTGTCGCATATGTTCAGATACAGCAGTCATTGGCAGGAGGGCGCGAATGTGACGCTGCGAGAGGAGGTCGAACAGATCAGTCATTATCTGACTATCATCAAGGCACGCCTCCAAGGGCGCTTGGGAGTCAAGGTACATATTGATGAGCAGTGGCTGAATATCCGTGTACCCAAGATGACACTACAGCCTCTGATTGAAAATGCTGTTAAGCATGGCCTGGAGCCGCTTCATACCAATCAGCAGGGAGAGAATGTACAAGGAGAGCTGAGGCTGATCGCCAGTCGCCGGGAGGGGCGCTTGTATCTGACCATTATGGACAATGGCGTAGGGATGGACGAGAGACGGCTGGAGCAGGTGAGACAGGCGCTGCTGGAGCCTGGGAAATATGATAGCCATGCTAGCGGGGCTGGCATCGGGCTACAGAATTTGCAGCTTCGTCTACATCATATGTTCGGCTCGGACTACGGGATTCGGATATCCGGACAACCCGGAGTAGGAACTACCGTTACTGTAGAGCTTCCACTTCCGCATGAGGAGGAGAATGTAGATGAATATTTTGATCGCTGATGATGAGCAAATGATTCGACAGGGTATTGGACGCACGCTCAGCCAAGCTTGGCCGTCTAGCCAAATCTATGCGGCCTCGTCAACGGAGGAGGCGGCGATGATTCTGTCGGAGCATCCCGTTGATATTGTTCTTACCGATATTCTAATGCCAGGCATGGATGGGTTGGAATTCATGAGAATATCAAAGCGCAAGCATCCTCATCTGCAATGGGTTGTGATCTCGGCGCATTCTGATTTTCAGTATGCACAGCGAGCAGTTCGCCTGGGAGCCAAGGATTATCTGCTGAAGCCGATTGGCAAGAAGAAGCTGCTGGAATGTGTGGAAAGTCTGGCCGATGAAGCTCAGGCTGAATCTGTTCGGATGAGAGAGGGCAAGCTCCTGCGGAGCAGCCTTGGTTATCTCCGTGAGGCTGTCTTTCAGCGGTATGCACTGGGGCTTGATACTGGAAAGCTTGATATTCAGCCATTCGTGGAGAATTACCCTGATTTTCACCTCTACATGGTTCGTATGGAAACCGTTCAGCGCAAGACACATCTGGAACATTTTATAATCGAGAATGTCCTGTCTGAGCTTCTGGAATCTGCGGGGCATGGCTTCGTAGTCAGCTTGGATCGACATAGCTTGCTCGGGATCGCAAGACTAGACGATATCTCTGAAGGACAACGAGTGGCTGAGCAGCTGAGGGCTCATTTGCGTCGCTATCTGAAAATCTCCTTTCAGGTGGCTCATTCCGGTCCTCATGAAGAATTCACCAGACTTTCTGATGTAGTAGGTGAGCTGCGAAGTACAACACTGGAGCAGGAAGCGGCAGACAGCAATGCATGCTTGAAGGACAGCGTTCACACCATTGACGTCGCGCTACAGTATATCCGGGCTCACTATACAGAGGATTTGTCACTGGAGCGGGTGGCCTCAGTCGTATTCCTGAATCCGGTCTATTTCAGCCAGCTGTTCAAGCAAAAGACAGGGCAGGGGTATAAAGACTATGTGATCTCTTTACGAATGGAGGAGGCGAAGAATCTCTTGCTCCAACCGCAGCTTAAGCTCGCAGATATTGCAGAGAAGATCGGCTACCACGACATGCGTCATTTCACACAGGTGTTCAGACGCAAATGTGGTATGACCCCTACCGAGTACAGGGCTAGCAGTAAACTCCGCTAGGGGCTAGGGATTTAATTGTGGTAGACTAGGGTGAGAATATCATTAGTGCATGTATCCCCCGTATAAAGGAGTTGTGAATCATGAAGGAGTCGGCTCTACCCCCTATGTTGGTAGAACTATTGAATGGACGCGATCTGGGTGACAAGCAGCAAGAGGCTTTCCAGTTACTGACGATTAGCTCGGACGAGTGGCCTCATACCTCCATGGTTAGTGTGGGTGAGGTCGTGGCGCTGGATCAGGAGCGACTGCGGATATCGCTGTGGCCTGGGACACGCACTACGAACAATATCCTGCGTACAGGTAAAGCCAAGCTGGTGATCAGTAAAGATGGCACCGTATATTATGTCCGAATGATGCTGGCACAGCTACCGGAACTACAGGGAGTACGTTATATGCGTGAACGATTTGAAGCCAGAGTGGTGGCGGTTCGTGCGGATAAAGCGTCATATGCAGAGGTAGTATCTGGCTTCAAGATCAAGTTACATGAGCCAGGCGATGTTGTGGAGCGCTGGAACGAGACTGTGAGTGATCTGTTGAAATAACTTCTTTATTGTAAAACATACATATTGTTACAAAGATGGCGCCATTCTGTATGGTTCTTAGGGTCTGCGGGAACGTAGGTACTAAGAATCATTTTGCGTTCATAGGGATGAAAATGTCGTCCTTTTTTATTAAAAACCTAAATAATTCCTGTGCTTTCGTCGAAAAAAGAACAGACGAGATATTTATCGTAATTGGGAGGACACTTATTTTGAAAAGAAAATGGTCTGCGTTTTTGGTGTTAGTGATGCTGATGACGAGTATTGGATCTTTTGCCGGTGTAGCTTCAGCTGCAGATCCGGTTCTGACAAAACTGGTGCTGTCAACCAATGAAGTGACATTACAAACGGGAGATACCGCCTCTTTGACAGCTACAGCGGTGTATGACACAGGAAAGACCACGAATGTAACGGTGGATACGGATTGGAGTACCGAAAGCTCAGCAGTAGCTACCGTATATAACGGTACTATTACGGCAAAAGGAGAGGGAACTGCCGTAATTACAGCGAGCTACCAGACTTTCCATCAGCCGGTGACGGTTACTGTCACCAAAAAAGTAAAGGCACTAACCAAGGATGTACAGCAGTTAGAGCTTCGTTCCGGCGAGTCTGCTGATATTTCATTAACTGCCACTTACACTGACAATTCGACTGCTGCAGTGGCAACTAAGGCGGACTGGACGACGGATAATGATCGCGTAGCTACCGTGCTGAACGGTAAAGTAACAGCTGTAGGAGCAGGTACAGCTACGATTAAAGCGGTATATGGCAAACAATCGGTCACGGTGCCCGTTTCTGTAGATGTCGTGAAGCGTCTAGAGGTGAGCCAAAGTCAGCTCTCATTGCTCCTGAAGGATAAGGAATCGGTAACAGTCAAGGCAACTTTCCCTGATGGCACGGAGAAGGAAGTAACGGCGGATGCCGAGTGGAGCTCCAGTAATCCGACTGTAGCGGATGTACTGAAGGGTGAGATTACTGCCTATAGTGCGGGACAGGCTACTATCACAGCCAAATACGGCACAATGTCTGCTACAGTTGCTGTAGATGTAGACACTACAAGCAAGCTGAAGGCCAGTGAATCTGACGTATTCATGTACCTGGATGCTACAAAAGCGATTGAGATTACAGCGGTATATCCAGATGGCAGCACAGCAGTTGTGACAAATGATAGCACATGGACCTCCAGCAACGCGTCAGTGGCCTCTGTCAACAAGGGGAACATTATGGCCAATGCTGCAGGTACGGCTGTTATTTCGGCAAAATATGGCGATAAGACTGTCAACATTCAAGTAGATGTCGAGACAGCTAGATATCTGGATCTGAGCGAAGAGAAGGTATCGCTGCAGGCGAAGGAAAGCAAACAGCTTACCTTGAAGGCTACCTATATTGACGGTAAGACAGAGGATATCACGGCTAAAGCAAACTGGACCTCCAGTAACAGTGACACAGTCTTCGTTAGCAAGGGCGAAGTTACAGGCTACAAATCAGGTGAGGCGACAGTTACTGCCTCCTACGGTGGCAAGAACGCTACAGTGAAGGTAGCTGTTGATGTACCGAGTGACGTCACACTATCTACGAAGACGCTGACCATTGATTTGAATGAAACGTATCAAGCGAAGCTGACTGCGGATTATGGCGATGGAAGAACTGAGGACGTTACTGCGGATGCGGAATGGTCAACTAGCTCAGCTACAGTCGCTTCGGTCACAGGTGCGGGTCTCGTCAAGGGTGAATCCTCGGGTAAAGCAGTTATTACAGCTACCTACAACAGCAAGAAGTACACGATGAATGTAGAGGTAGGTCTGGTAGATAAGCTTGAGACCGAGACTCAATTAATTATCATGGGTGCACAGGAAACGAAGCAGCTCAAAGTGTTCGCGATTAAAGGCACAGATCGAGTCGATGTTACTGCTGATGCGGATTGGAAGACAGGTAATATCAAAATAGCCGAGGTTAGTAAAGGGCTAGTAAATGCTAATAGCCGCGGTAAAACAAATATTACAGCAAGCTACGGTAATCAGAGGATTACCTTCGCCGTTGAAGTGGACATCGCGACCAGTGTAGAGGCAAGTGAAGTCGCTTTGTCGCTCAAGAGTGGGGACAAAAAGACGGTTAAGCTCACTATGAAATCTAGCGATGGTAGCACGAAGGATGTTACTTCCCAAGCTCAGTGGAAGACTTCCAATTATAAGGTAGCTACGGTGAAGGATGGCCAAATTACAGCGGTGGCCTACGGTAAGACGAGCATTACAGGTAACTATGGCGGCAAAACTTATACCGTACGCGTAGATGTAGATACGTTGAAGTATTTGCAGACAGATGAGGTGTTGCTGACTCTGACGGCAGGGCAAACAGCACAACTGACGGCTACAGCCACCTTCATGGATGGGACAGACAAGGATGTAACCAAGCCTGCGCTCTGGACGTCCTCCAAGATCACGGTAGCTACAGTGAAGGATGGCAAAATCAAGGCGCAAAGCAAAGGCCGCGCCACGATTACGATTAAGTATGCAGGCAAGACTACGAGAGTAAATGTAACTGTGCAATAGGAATGATACGAAAATAGATTTCTATACACGAAAAGAACATGCCCCTTGGCGAACGGATATCGTTCATCAAGGGGCATGTTTGTTATTAGGCTATGAATTACAATTAACCTACGTAATTCTACATTCGCATTTGGGACTGTTAGATGAATGGCAAGATGGCTATGACAGCACAGCTGATAGGCGCTCTACTGAACGGAATGAACGGAGTGAGCAGAACATCAGAGTGTCTTATGTTATTCGTGTCCGATGGGCTGGTTGCTGTTAGCAGCAGCATTTTTCTTCGGATTAGCGAGTCCTTCCGTCATACGACGTCCAGTAGGAGTCTGGGCAAGTCCGCCCTTGGCAGTCTCTCGGTGCTGGGTTGGCATCGCACTTCCTACCTCCAGCATCACATCAATGACCTCATCGGAAGGAATTGCACTACGCACGCCAGCAAGAGCCATGTCTGCCGCAGCCAAGGCGGTTACGGCACCGAGTCCATTGCGAACGATACAAGGGATCTCTACCAGTCCTGCTACCGGATCACAGATGAGTCCAAGCGTATTTTTCAATGCCAGTCCGACTGCATGTATGGCTTGCTCAGGAGAGCCTCCCCTAAGCTCTACCATCGCACCTGCGGCCATTCCAATGGCAGAGCCGATCTCGGCTTGACAGCCGCCTTCAGCTCCAGAGATGAAGGAGTTATTGGCAATGACATAGCCGATAGCCCCTGCCGCGAACAAGCCATGAACCATATGCTCATCCTCCCAGCCGAATCTCTCCTGCGCACTGATAAATACACCGGGAATGACGCCGCACGAACCAGCGGTCGGTGTAGCTACGATTCGTCCCATGGAGGCATTTACCTCCGATACGGATAGTGCATAAGCCATAGCAAGGGCCGATGCATCGCCGGAGCAGGCCTCTCCTGTACGCAAATATTCGGCCAGGCGCTTTCCGTCTCCTCCAGTCAATCCGCTACGGGATACCGTGTCTTCAGTCTGTCCCCGGTGGACCGCCTCCTTCATGATCTCATAGTATTTGGCCATTTGGGTGTAAATTTCTTCAGGAGAGCTGCCGCTCTCCTTGGATTGCTCTTCGAGCATCAACTGGCCAATCGTCTTGGATTCTTGTATACATAATTCGCTTAATTCACGCAGATGCCGAAATCGCATGTGACTAGCTCCTTCCTGTTCCTAACCTAAATCTTGATGCTTACTTTGCAGTGTTACGAATATCCATCACCTTCACCTCGTACATGTAGGTGAGAGATTGCAGATATTCCAGAAGCGGTCTTGGAATGATGCTATCTGTCTCTATGGCTGATAGTGCCTCTCCATCCCGACCGGTGCGGTCTACGTGCATATAGGCAATATTCACACCGGATGCACCTAAGGCCGTAGTTATAGCCCCCAGCATACCAGGCTTATCTGAATGTAGCAGGGTCAGGATCGGGAGCTCTCCTGTCAAATTGACACGAAATTCGCTGAGCTGCTGTACCTGAATATTCCCGCCGCCTATGGAAGAGCCTACGAGTGTGGACTTACGACCGGCCTGCCATGCATCAATTCGTACCGTGTTGGGATGAAGTGCAGGTAGCGAGCTTGTGACGAACTCATAAGTCATTCCGGCCCGTGTGGCCTGCTCTTCTGCATCAATGATCCTCGCGTCATCAGTGTTATAGTCCAGCAAGCCTCCGAGTAATGCCAGATCAGTGCCATGCCCTTTGTACGTATCAGCGAAGGAGCCGTATAATGTCATGACACACCGCTCGGGTGTACTACCTACCCAGTGATGGGCCATGCGTCCGAGCCGGACGGCCCCTGCTGTGTGCGAGCTGGAGGGACCGGTCATAGCGGGTCCAATAATGGAAAACACATCTTTAAAGCGCATAAGAACTCCTCCTGTACATGATGATTTGCCTTCAGTATCCACTAATATTCATCTGTTCACTCTAATCCTGCCGCGTCATGTCAGCACAAAAAAAGGACAGGATAAGGAAGTGATCCCTTATCTCTGTCCTGTGTACCTGAGAGTTTGCTGCGGGTTCTTGGTTGCGATCCCCCGCCTTACCCCTTTGGTGGCTTACGCTCTCTCCAGAGGCGCGTCCGTTGACGGTACGGGTACCTGAGAGATTAACTGTCGGCCGGGTGCCGTGCAGCTTGCTCCTTCGGTGCCCTGCTCTTGCTGGCAGGTCTCTCCCGTCAATATCATCCGCAATATATGTACAATTACATAGGTTAGCCTGAGAAGGCTCTCTTGTATAATTCATGGATCAAGCGGGAGATCGGATCTCCATGTCATATCCCTGTTAAGAGATGGTTGACAATCTTGACACAACGAAGATATTAACGGTTAAGGCCACTCTTGTCAATATAATAGTATGCGAGAGTGAAGTTAGGGGTGCATACAAGCTAAGCATGCTAGAGCAGTGTTCATAGTGAGATGTCCCTAAAACACGAACATTATTTCAATAATCATTTGACACATTCGTGTTTACTGGCATACAATGAGTTAGGGGAGATTAAGGAAAGCTCCTTCGACCCTAGAATCGTACATTAGCTTGACGACCCATCGATATTTGTTAACATTCAATGATCAGTTAGTCAACATTCAGTCAGTATTTAATCATCGTTCGTATAACCTCAATAATCAGGATTGAGGGTTTCTACAGGGAACCGTAAATTCCCGGCTACGAATAGGCTGCTTCGGCATACCTATGGAGAGCCGGGATTTTTTTGTGCGCTCATTTAAGGCCGTGGTGGAGCAGGCTCATGTGGGGAGGACACTATGAAAGCATATGATGTCATTATTGTCGGGGCAGGCCCGGCGGGAATTTTCACAGCATACGAATTGAGCAGGAGGGCACCGGAGTGGAAGGTGCTGTTGGTAGACAAGGGACATAATATTTATCGTAGACGCTGTCCGATTCTGGAGGGCAAGATTGCACTGTGCCCACCTCCAGCAGGGAAGAAGGATCATGCCGGATGTCTCCCGGCCTGCTCGATTACAGCCGGATTCGGTGGGGCAGGAGCATACAGTGATGGTAAGTTCAATGTGACTACCGAATTCGGGGGCTGGCTGACAGATTATATGGCTCCTTCCGAGGTAATGGAGCTGATTCGATACGTGGATTCCATTAATCTGGAGCATGGGGCCACGACAGTAATTACAGACCCTACTACTGAGACTGTACGCAGTATTGAGCAGCGAGGATATGCTGCAGGCTTGAAGCTATTGCGTGCAGAGGTGCGGCATCTGGGAACGGAGCAGAACCTTCAGATTTTGCAATCCATCTACGAATATTTGCAGGAACGGATCGACATGGTCTTCAAGGCTGAGGTGGAGGATATTCTCACGGAGAAGAAGGATTCTGACTATCATGTGAGCGGGATCCTGCTCAAGAATGGGGAGACCTATCAGGCTGATCGGGTCATGATTGCACCGGGACGAGACGGCTCTGTGTGGCTGGCAGAATTGCTGAAGAAGCGCAAGATCAAGATGTACAACAATCAGGTGGATGTTGGAGTGAGGGTTGAGACGTCGGATGTGGTGATGCAGGAGATCAATGAGCATCTGTATGAAGGGAAATTTATCTATAATACTTCAGTAGGAACCCGGGTGCGTACCTTCTGCAGCAATCCATCCGGTCATGTCGTGGTCGAGAATCATAGTGGGATTATGGCAGCCAATGGACATTCCTACAAGGACCCGGCTCTTGGCTCGGTCAACACGAATTTTGCCTTACTCGTATCGCATAGCTTCACCGAACCATTCGATAAGCCTAATGAATATGCCCGTGAAATCTGCAAGCGTGCCAATGACTTGTCTGGCGGTGGTGTGATTGTGCAGAAATACGGGGATATCATAAGAGGGCGGCGTTCCACTGTCAACCGGATCAAGGAGGGCTTCCTGGAGCCTACCCTGAAGGAGGCCGTACCTGGTGATCTAGGATTGGTGTTGCCTTACAATACCATGCGCAGTCTGATTGAAATGATGGAGGCGCTGGATAAGGTAACGCCGGGTATCGCTTCCGAGCATACACTATTTTATGGCGTGGAAGCCAAATTCTATTCGGCACGGCCCAAGCTGGACTCCAATCTCCAGACGGAGATTAAGGGGCTATACTGCGGGGGAGACGGCGCAGGTATTACGAGGGGACTGGCGCAGGCCGGGGCGGCAGGAGTAAGAATTGCCCGGGCAATGTTAGCTTGATCGAAGTGGTAAAAACCTAGCGTGAACAGGCAAGGAAGGCTCCTTCTGCGAGGGGCCTTCCTTTTTTCTTTATGCCAGACCTATAAGTTGGGTTATGTGCGAACCTCCAATCGCTTGGCGATGAGTGACATGCCATAATTTACAACAAAATACAGGAAGGCTGCGAACAGTAGGGCAGGTATTACAAAAGACTGGTTCTGTGCTCCGGCAATCTGTGCACTATGCGTCAGTTCAGGTAGTGATATGATAACGGCCAGTGACGTATCCTTCATGAGCGAAATATACTGGCTGACCATCGGAGGCACCATTCTGCGTAGACCCAGAGGTAGTACAATGTGCCATAATGTCTGTGTATAGCTAAGGCTAGAGGAACGGGCTGCCTCGATCTGGCCTTTATCTACCGAATTGAGGCCGCTACGCACAATTTCCGCAATCATGGCTGCTTCAAATACAGATAGACCGATGATGGCAGACCACTTCAATGGAACGGAGAAGCCGACGGCTGGCAGCACGAGGAACAGGAAGAAGATAATGAGCAGGAGCGGCAGATTACGAATGATATCAATGAGGAAAGCAGCAATCTGCGAGATGACTGGTAGCCGAGTATAGCGCAGCACCCCGAGCAATATGCCTAAGGCTGTACTGATGAGTATCGAATATAATGCGACCTCCAGCGTAAGCAGGAAGCCGTCCAGAATGAATCTGATGTTCGTCCATGTGAAAAATGTATCCATGTCGGGCTTCCCTCCTTAGGATGTTTTGGCCAGTCTTCTCTCCAGATACAGCACTCCGAAGCTAAGAGGCAGCGTAATAACCAGATAGAACATGGCTGTAAAAGCATACACGCTGACAGGCATGAAGATATCAGAGTTAATCTGATCAGATACGAGCATCAGGTCCGCGCCAGCTACGATTGCAAGGATGGATGAATTCTTGAACATATTGATGAACTGATTACCGATGGCAGGCAGGGAGATTTTGATGGCCTGCGGCAGGATGATCTCCATCATCGTCTGGTTGTAGCTGAGACCTGAGGAGCGACCAGCCTCCATTTGTCCTTTGGGTACGGTCTGAATGCCTGCTCTAATGGCTTCAGCGACGTAGGCGGAGGTATAGATGGTAAGACCGATCGTCCCCGCTGTGAATCCATCGAAGTTCACCCCGAACGAACCCAGACCATAGTAAAACAAATATACAGTGATCAACAGTGGAATATTTCGAAAAAGTTCGACGTAGGCTGTTCCGAACCATTTAAGAGGCTGGACTGGTGCGATCCGGAAGACAGCGATCAGGGCGCCGAGAATGAAGCTGCCGACCAGTCCGATCAGACTGACCTGAAGGGTCGTCAGGAAGCCATCTATATAGCGATCCCAGTTGTTGAATAGTACATTGATGTCGAAATCAAGCATTAGCGTCATCACACCTCCGTTGCATCAGACGATATGGGAACAAGATGATCTTCGGCTCACCATGAAAGAAAGGAGCTCGCAGCTTGCGGCTCCTTCCGCCAATTTTGAAAAAGCTAGGTTGTCACACTTGTGGGATAGGGAGTTCTAGTACCTGGCTAGTTCTTGTACATGCTACTTCTCGTGCCTATTCAGGCTTCGTGCCGAACCATTGCTCGTAGAGGGTGTCATATTCACCGCTGCTGTGCAGCTCAGTCAAGGTATCATTCACTGCCTGGAGCAATGCCTCATTTCCCTTCTTCACAGCGATACCGTAAGGCTCGTCAGTAAAATTGCCGCCCACCAGATGGAAGCTTGGGTCCTGTTGCTGCATTCCGAGCAGGATCGCATTATCTGTAGTCAGAGCATCGCCTTTGTTGGCCTTGAGCGCATTGAAGGCGTCCTGATAGTTCTCGAATTCAAGCACGGTGGCGTCCGGGGCCTTCTCCCGTATATTCTTGGTGGATGTAGAGCCCTTAACTGCCAGTACCTTCGTGGAAGCGTCCAGTGAATCAATACCTGTAATCGGGCTGTCTGTCCGAACGAGAAGCGATTGTCCTGCCTCAAAATATACTTCGCTGAAGTCTACCTGCTGTTTACGTTCTTCCGTAATGGTCATGGTAGCAACGATCATATCAATCTCGCCGTTCTGAAGTAATGGAATACGCGTCTTGGAGGTAACCTCCTTGAACTCCACCTTGCTCTCATCACCGAATACCTGCTTGGCAATCGCTTTGGCTACATCAACGTCGAAGCCTTCAATCTCTCCAGTGGCTGTATTCTTGAGGCCGAAGAGCTTGGTATCATTCTTCACCCCGACAATGAGCTTGCCACGTTCCTTGATAGCTTCCAGAGCAGTAGCCTCTTCACCGCCTCCGGTACCAGCATTACTTGAGCCACCGTCGGTGCCTCCGCCACAACCAGCAAGAATAAGGAATAAGGATACGAGTAATAGCATGGAGACTTTCCATTGAATTCTTTGTTTCATGTGAGTTGATCCCCTTTCTCTACTTTTGTATTTAGATTAATGATTGATCAAACGGCTGAGAAATGTGCGTGCACGCTCTTCCCTAGGTTCAGCGAAAAACTCTGCAGGTGTGCTGTCTTCCAGAATCTGCCCCTGATCCATGAATATGACGCGGTCTGCCACTTCACGGGCGAAGCCCATTTCATGCGTAACGATGACCATGGTCATGCCTTGATGAGCCAATGAGCGCATGACATCCAGCACCTCACCGATTGTCTCGGGGTCCAGCGCCGAGGTGGGTTCGTCGAAGAGCATAATCTTCGGCTTCATAGCGAGACCGCGTGCTATGGCAACACGCTGCTGTTGACCGCCGGATAGCTGCGCCGGGTAGCTATCGGCTTTATCCTCGATGCCAACGCGCTTCAGGTAAGTCAGGGCTGTTGCCGAAGCCTCTGCCTTGGAGACACCAAGCACCTTCATGGGTGCGAGAATGATATTCTCAACAACCCGCTTATGCGGATAGAGGTTGAAATGCTGAAACACCATACCGATGTCCCTGCGGAATTTGTTGATGTCCACGCGCTTGTCATGAAGAGGAACTCCGTTAACAATCAGTTGTCCCCCGGAGATCGTCTCCAGCCGGTTCATACACCGAAGCAGGGTGCTCTTGCCTGATCCCGAAGGGCCGATAATAACGACGACCTGACCTTCCTCAATTGTAAGATTGATGTCCTTGAGTACATGGAAATGACCATAGTGCTTGTTAACATTGCGAAATTCAATCAGAACAAGTCCTCCTTCCTTAACATGCCGCCTGACATCTGCATAATGAAGCCCTTATTGTACTGAATTATGCAAATCATCGTGCAGCGTTTCTAGTACCTTGACGAATCCAACGTAGTGTAGAATCGTTCGAATCATCCAAAAGAAAGCAAAAATAGAAAATAGTTAACTAATGATACAATGACAAAGGGATAATTACAATAATTTTCCGTCAATTAATATAACATTAAAACCCCTAATAAACTTATTTTATATACATTAGGTCAAATATTAGATAGTTGTAAGTTAGGTTTATTACATTTGATTTTTGATTTATGTCAAAAAATTATAAAAATTTACAAATATAACGTAGCTGTCAAGTATTTTTGTTCGTAAATATGACATGAATTGATCTCGAGCCCTACAGGGCATATTGCATACGTGACAAATGCAGCTTCATGTTTTACATTAATAAGTGAGCTTCGGCTTCTGTGTATCCCAATTTGCAAGATATGGATGACATAAAAGGTGAATAAGTATGAACTAAAATGAATTAGCTGAAGGAAGGTATTGTAATGAGCAAAGAAATCTCTCCGCTTGTAGCGGCCCTTGATATGCAGCCTCATCCTGAGGGCGGTTGGTACAAAGAAATGTGGAAGGCGAGCTTCCAGATTCCTAAGCCAGTGCTTCCGGATATTTATTCGGGGCCAAGATTTGCAGCCTCATCTACGTATTTTTTGCTGCATCCAGGTGAGTTCTCGGAGTGGCATGTTGTACATTCTGATGAGCTGTGGCTCTACCATTCGGGTAGTCCCATCGAGCTGAAGCTTGGGGGCAATGGCGAGAATCCTGGTGAGGAGACCGTTATTATTCTTGGGGCAGATGTGGCTGCTGGCCAATCCCCACAAGGACTAGTGCCTGGAGGTGTGTGGCAGACAGCTCGTCCACTCGGTGATGAGCCTGTACTCGTCACTTGTGTTGTAGCTCCTGGGTTCCACTTTGATGACTTCAAGCTGATCTCGCGTTAAGGCTGTACCAGATGGCGTATTTCCTCAATATTTGAGCACATCCTTAGGAATTGAAGGTGTGTTGTTAGGGATACGCGGGGGATGGAGGAATGAGGGCATACTTTTTTCAAAGAAAAGCGTCCTTCTCAGACTGAGCTTAGTACTCGGCGGGAAGGACGCTTTTAAATAGTAGGCTTTAAGACTTTAATAATCTTCAGCAGAGATTTGTAGAAAAGCGCTTTTCTTGTATGAACTTACTTGTATGAAACTTTCTTGCATGAACAGACCACCTAAGGATTAGGCAACATTAGGCACCTGCATAATGATTGGGTCCAGGATTAATGTCGAGCACGATTCTGCGAGGCTGAACGAGTGAGTATTGATGCTCACATTCCCAGCGCTGCTCCTCATCGTAGCCTACTGTCTCGCCGTCGGAAATCACATCTCCCTGATTGAAGAGATAGTGGGCAATATTCAGTAGGAAGCCCGCCATCTCGTTAGGCTCAAGGGAATGGAAGTGGCACTGCACGTCAGGAATCCCAAGAGCGGCCAGCCCACAGCTGTCCATGACCAGATCCGATCTGCCCTCGATGGGAGCTGGTGCCTGATACATCCTGATGTTGAGCGCGCCATATAGCAGCTGACCATCCTCCAGCGCTGCGAGATAGGCGTGTGGCTCCACCAGCTTATCGCTGCCTCTCCAGTACACAGCCTCACAAGGCAAGGTCTCCAGGAGCGCCTTTAGCACGCCAGTGAACAGCTCCAGTCTTTGCTGGTGTGGCAAGCCTGAGGCTACCAGATCATGCAGGATCAACGAATAGGAGCTACGCTCCACAGCTTCTCTTGCATCCGGCCAGTGCCAGGCCTGTTGAATAGCAGTTGTATACGTAGAGGGATCATACGCTCTATCCAGCGGGACGATCGCAGTCTGCGCAGGTAACGAGCCATCCTCAAATTCAACCATATAATTGAGATGGAAGAAATGCAGCAATGCATCTGGATGCTCTTCGTTAGGCTCCCACACAGCAAGATTCTCCTCGCTCGTCTGTGAGGCTCCAGTTTTCTCATTCCCTTGGTTAAGCGGGCCTGTGTATTCTTGGATTTTGGCGTAAAGCTTGTCCCTCTGAAGCACTGGCGGCTCCTTGAGCAGCAGCTCTACACTATATATTGCGGCAAAGCCATATTCATTCTCGGCTACCGTATCCTCCATGTTGTCAGTCATTCGAGTCATCCTTCCTGTATTTGATCTCTAATACACTAAGTACCGCTTATTTGCGGCTGTAAACATGCCAGTCAAGGCTAAGGGATTAGCCCTTGTCCTGCACGGGTTCCTTGCCAGTCTATGTATGATACAGCTTGCTCTTATGAAGCTCATTATACAGAGATTTACTATGGAAATCATGTGACCTTCAGTCTGGTCAACCTGACCAGCATCACCCAAAATGACCAACATCACCAACATGACCAAAATCATCAACATGATCAATTTTATTAAATGACCCTCACCGAATAAGGGATGGAGCTATAGAATTGGAAGCTGGCATATCCATTGTCCGGATACCTCGTCATCTTGTCCTCGAATATCGGGGCAGCCGATAAGGCTACCCCGAGCTTAATCACGATCCCATCAATCATTAAAGCTAGCAATAGTTTTGAAATGATCAAAAATTAAAGTTATCCGGGTCCGGGCCCGTGCGCTTGTCCTCATTTAATGCGTCGATCTGCGTCATATCCTCTGGAGTCAGTTCGAAATCAAAGATGTCAGCGTTGGCTCGAATACGCTCCTCGTGGACAGATTTGGGGATCGTAATGACACCATGCTGCAGATCCCAACGCAGGATCACCTGCGCTACTGATTTTCCGTATTTCGCTGCAATGTCCTTAAGCGTACTATTGTCCAGGAGAGCACCACCACCAAGTGGAGACCAGGCTTCAAGCTGAATTCCCTGCTCCTTGCAGAAGCGTCGTAGCTCCACTTGTGTGAGCTGGGGATGGAACTCTACCTGATTAACAGCAGGAATGATCTCAGAGGAGCTCATCAGGTCCTGCAGATGATGAATCTGGAAGTTACTTACACCGATGGCGCGAATACGCCCTTCCTTATATAGCTTTTCCATGGCTCTCCAAGTATCCTTGTACTTTCCTTTGACAGGCCAGTGAATCAAATACAGATCCAGCACCTCTAGGCCCAGACGGGTCATGCTGCCCTCGAAGGCTTCCAGTGTAGATTCATAGCCCTGATCCTTATTGAAGAGCTTGGAGGTAATGAACAGATCCTCCCGCGGAACGCCGGATTCGCGAATGCCTTGGCCGACACCCTCTTCATTGTTATAGCCTCTGGCTGTATCAATGCTGCGGTAGCCCGATTGAATGGCATATTTGACGGTGTCCACGACCTCTTGCCCGTCCTCAACCTTCCAGACGCCCAGACCGAACCAAGGCATCTTGACGCCGTTATTCAAAGTGACTGTATCCTGCAAATGCTTCATTACTTGAATTCCTCCCTCACTGTCATGGTACACCGGAAAGCCCGGCCTTATATACTTACCCTTATTTTAACGGATACAAGCTGGATATGGGCTGAAAATAACGTTGAAATTTGGGATTTTCCACGGACGGTGATAATATGGTTCCAAAGGATGATTGCAGGCTTAATGATGGAGGATGAACATGGCAAAACCTAAACAGACTAAGAAGGCGGCCACCTGGTCGCTTGTCATTATGGGGGCGGGCTTCGCGGCTACGTTACCTTTTCAACATATACCAGGTGTGCGTCTCGTGACGGGCGCATTCGAAGCAGGCATGGTTGGAGGACTAGCGGACTGGTTCGCAGTCACCGCGTTGTTCCGGCATCCGCTGGGGATTCCTATTCCCCATACAGCACTATTACCAAAGAATCGTGAGAAGCTAACGGATGCACTTGTTAATACCGTAGAGAATAATCTTTTGAACAAGGAAAGTATTTCCTCCAAGATTCATGGAGCTCGTCTGGCTGAGCTGGTGGTGAATACGCTGGAAAAAGGATTGGAGACTCCACAGGTCTCCAAGACTATCGACCATATAGCGAAACGGCTGGTTGAGCACATTCCGCTTGAAGGGCTGGTGCCTGTGCTCACTGCAGAAATTCGCCAGCAGGTCACAGCTATGGATACAAGGCCAATCCTGGAGCAACTGGCGAAGGGAATCGTGGACAAGAGCTATGATTCCAAGGCGCTTGACTATGCTCTGGGGCAGGCTGAATCCTGGCTAATGAAGCCGGATAGTCAATATATGCTGGGCTCCATGGGGATGCAGGCCATTGCTGGTCTGCAGCTTAATGGGCTGATGCAGTTCGCGGTGAATGCATTTATGGGCTATCTGAATGAGGAGCGGATGGGCGAGATGATTCGTCATTTTCTGCTTGAGCAAATCGATGAACTGCGAATGCAATCCCACCCACGCCGGGAGGCAGTTCTGAGAGCGATGAAGGAGCAGGTCAGAAGGCTCGCGACAGACGATACGCTGCATGAAGGTCTGCACGACTGGAAGGCGGATTGGGCCGCTTCCTGGCAAGGCGAGGAGCTTATTCATGCCAAGCTGGAGGAGCTACGTACCCGATTGCTGGCAGGGATGGAGGATGGAGCCTATGTAGAGCGTCATCTACTGCCTGTCGTTCGGCGGATGATTGATTATGTGCGTCAGGAGCAAGGATTACTGGATAAGCTGAATTCCCAGGCAGTGGACCTTGTCACAGGGCTTCTAGAAGCTAATCATGGAAAGATCGGCAAGCTGGTGCGTGAGAACGTGGATAAGATGGATAACGACACCTTAATCGCGTTGATGGAGGATAAATTGGGCCAGGATATACAGTGGATTCGGATTAATGGCGCGCTGACGGGCTTTTTAATCGGGATTGTATTAACAGGCATCCGTATGATCCTTGAGTAAGATAAGTGAAGTGGTGAGAGTGGAGTAAGACAAGTGTGTCGGGGAGATCGGCAACGTTATAAGATCGGGTGTTTGGAAGAAAGCAGACTGGAGTGTAGGTCGGGTTGATAGCAAAGATGCAATTTTTTATGCAAATATAGGTAAAGTAAGTGTGGGTAGTAATCAAAGCTGCTGGCCAGGAAGGGATGAGTGCACTCGTCCTTCGGCAGCTTTTTTTGCGTTATGCAGCGATAGGATGCACTCAATGGTGACAGTGGTATGTATGCAAGGGAAGGAGTATAAAAGTGAAAAAGATGTCGAAAAAAAGGATAATATTGTAGTTCTAAAGGACCGTTTTTTTCGATGTAACTAACATAAATATAGTTTGATCTCGATATATTCCATGAATACTATAAGTCTGGAGGTCCTAGTATATGAGTCCAGAAGGCCCATATTTTGAGAACAATACATAACCATGACTAGATAGAAGTATTTAGAGAGTATGTAGACGCTTATAGAAAAGACACAACATGATTACTATACCTTTGAAGTAAGCTATTCGGATAGTGGGTTCGTAGAAGAAGTATTATTTTGTCCATTTTCAACATATTATGGAGGAGTGAGTCGTCTTGTTTAATAGGTTACGGTGGAGTACGCTCCCGTTTTTTGTCAAAAATCTTGTGATTTCCTTCGGAAGTATTGTTCTTATCGGCGTTATATTAATTACATCAAGCTACCAGCTTCAAAAAAGTATATTAGTGGAGCAGCTGTATGATCAGGCTGAAGTCATGACTCTGAAGTGGTCCAATGATCTGGATGTAAGCAAGGTCGTTGCGGCGATAGATGAGAAAAGTTATGCAGGTCCTGTGCAAAAGGAGTTGAGGGATTACCTGGATTCGATTCATGAGTTCTATCCCAACATTGCACAGGCCTATATTTTTGGTGTGGAGCTTGAGGGTGGGGACCAGACCTCCGTCATTGCGATTCCTACGAATCTCGTGGAGCCGTTTGAGAAGGATAATCTGCCAGCAGGTGCCATGTATCCTTTGCCTCAGGAGAATGTGGCGGCTCTTGAACATATGATGAAGGATGACAAGCCTTCATTCAGTACCTTCTATACCGACGATTACGGAACCTGGACAACGATGATCTATCCCATCAAAAATGACCAAGGTCAGTTGATCGGAGCACTTTATTTCGATATTGATGCGAGTGCCGTGCCTAAGGGACTGAACAAGATGCTTACTTACGGCTCTATTTTCCTGGTAGGCTTCCTGTTGCTGTGTATCGTGTTGCAGTTCATTTTGCTGAAGAAGACGCTGCGCCCGATTCGCAATCTGATGCAGGGTATCGAGGAAGTGAGCACAGGGAACCTGGATATCACCATAGAGACGGGGAAAGATGATCTGGGAGTCATCAACCAGAAGTTCAATGAGATGATCGGGCGGATCAATGATACGATCTATAAGGTTCAAGTAACCGCAGGTCAGCTGTCCAGCTCGTCCCAGAGTCTGATGGAGATCTCAGCGACCAATAACAGCAGCATTCAACGGATTAGTGGTAATATTCGAGAGATTTCGACAGGGCTTAACTCCCAGGATCAGGCAACGATCGAAAGTGCACGATCCATGGCAGAGATGTCAACCGTAGTACAGACGATTGCCAGTAGCTCAGCAGATGTGGCTGATGAGGCTCTAGGTATGGAGGAGCGTTCCCGCGCGGGTCATGAACGGATGAGTCAGGTCATCCAGCAGATGAACCTAATCTCTGACGCCGTGCACAACACTTCAAGCTCGATCCGTTCGCTGGAGAATCGCTCTAATGAGATTAGCAGCATCGTGAATATGATTACGGAGATTGCCAATCAGACCAACCTGCTGGCGCTGAATGCCTCGATTGAAGCCGCGCGTGTAGGGGAAGAGGGGAGAGGCTTCGCTGTAGTAGCCGGGGAGGTTCGCAAGCTGGCTGAGCAGTCCCAGGAATCAGCGCAGCAAATCCGTGGATTGATTGACGAGATTCAAGAGCACATTGGGAAATCAGCAGCAGCCATGCAGCAGGGCTCAATTGAGGTCGACAAGGGCCTGAATGTCACTCAAGAGACGGGTGAATTCTTCGAGAATATCATGGAAGCCACGAATAAAGTTGCTAACCAGATACAAGATATCTCCAGCTCTACTGAAGAAATATCCGCAAGCACTCAGGAAATGACAGCGACTGCGGAGGAATTATCTATTAGTGTAAGTAAGGCTGCGAACAGCAGCAAGCAAATTCAGGAGTCTACAGCAGAGCAGGAAGCCTCCATGGCGATGATCGTTACGGCCTCTGATGAGCTGTCTACGGTATCGCAACAGCTACAGGAACTGATCTCCTTCTTCAAGGTTCGGGAGAGCTGATCCCTCAAAAAAACACCGCTTCTCTTCGACGATGCGAGCACCTTGTGTGTGCTACGCTTGTCGAAAGAAGCGGTGTTTTTTAGATCAACTAAATGCGGTCTGTCTCCTGAGAAAGTACCGACGATAGAGGTTTTTCTTATTGTTCTGTCTGGATTATCGACGTTGACGATTACGGATCGCTAGCGTCAGAGCTGCCAGTGAAATGACAAGAGCAGCAATACTGATTACAGTCGTACTCGTGTTCATAGGAGAAGCAGCAGTCTCCGTGCCAGATGCTGTCTGACCAGAGCTAGCCTCCGTCTGCGCTGGAGTACCAGCCTGCTCCTCGGCGTTCTCTGGTGCTGTGCCCCCTGTCGATGAATCTGTACCTGCCGTATCATTGGAGGCCTCATTACTGTCTGCTGATCCTGTAGTGCCCCCGCTCAGATCCCCTTCAGTATGATGGCCATCCGCGTTACCGTGGGAATGTCCTGTATCTGCTGCTGCCGTGTCATCAGCAGTGACCTTGGTGATGGAATGGGGACGTTGGGAGCCTTCCCCGCCAGTCCATTCAACGATGCTTCCATCAGCATAGTATTGGAAAGCATTCCAGGTGACATCTGCATCTCCTGAGGGATTTACTGCTACGAAGCTGAAGCGTTGATACTGACCAGCTTCAATACCATCCCCTTCGGATGTCCAGGTGACGGTGTCGACCTTTCCCGTCGCATTGCGGTCAATGGCGACAGTCCAGCCAGACACGGGCTCATATTGCTTGAAATCTACATTATCAGGCACCTTCAACGCGACTTTGTTGGTAGCAACCTCTTTCTCTACAGGGACCTTCATCGTATAGGTCTCCCAGGCACCAGGTTTGGATACCGCAGGGGTAACAGTGACATGAGCGCTAGCAATGCCAGCGAATAGCAGCATCGCTGCAGTAGCTGTAGTCAGCGTTGCCGTGAGTTTGGTGAATGGACGGGAGTGCTTCTTCAATCGTGTGAACATGTTGAATACCTCTCTTTATGATTGGATTAGGATACTTCGTTAATCGTTACAGACAAAATCAAGCAAAAGGGCGTTGTAAAGCTCCGATGTAAGTTCAAGGGCGAATTACACGCGCTCGTAGCTTAGTCGGCAGATACGGTAACGGTGAACTCCGCGTCAATAGAGTCCAGAGATGCCGTCAAGGCGTGTACCTGTATGGTCCAATTTCCGGCAACAGGCAAGATTTCTGTGGCTGTGAACGGCTGCTCTGCTTGGGCAGGTATGATAATCTCCTGCGCTGTGCGCTCAGCCTGCTCCGGTATAAGGGTCAGCGTCACCTGTTGTATGCCTTCGACAGGCACATTCGCCTGATCCGTGAACGTTACCCCAAGGGTGCTACTGCCAACCCGCGTCGGTTGGACAGTCAATGTGACCTGATGATTGGCTTCATCCGTCTGGGTAGCCTGGAAGGAAGCGTTGGCTACCGGAGATGGAGATGTAGTTGTAGATGGAGCCGGTGTAGGTGACAAAAGAGTCAACAGCGCTGCGAGTAGCAGGACAGCGATCCCGGCCCCCAGCTCCCATCGGATACCCTTACCTACGGGAGGGACTTCCTGTGGCTTGCGCACCTTGCGGAACTGAATGCCTGCAATCCCGAGCATCATCAGCATCAGGAGGGCTTTGCCTAGCAGGGTCAAGCCGTAACCAGTCGATATGAGTGCCTCTAGTGAAGGCAGGTATTGAAATGAGGTATAGACCCCCGTCCCAAGCAACAGCACTGTCGCCACAATGCCCCAGCCGCCGAAGCTTCGCAGCAGGTCACCCATGAGGAGCTTGTGCTCTTCGGGGTCCATTACACGCCGCTGTACGCTCATACAGATCAGCATCACGCTAAGCGATCCGATCCAGAAGGCTGCTGCTGCAAAATGCACCCAATCAGCCAAAATGGCTGCTATAGGCAACGAAGCCGCTGCTGCATGCCCTACAGAGGCCTTGGCCAGCATAATAGCCAGAGTCAGAACCACAGTAAAGTGTGCGTATCGGCGTTGCTTGGTAATCGGCTGCTCACGGTCATGTGCATAGATCATAGTGACACTGATGATCAGCAGCAGCATAACTTGAACGAACCACAGCTGACCTGCATGAGTGAAGCGTAGTGCCTCTCCGATGAGTTGCCCACTGAATCCTTGGGTGATAGGTACGGCAGCATCCCAGGATACCTGAAGGGGAAGCGCCAGAATTACGGCAACAGCGAGGGCGGCATATCCGCTCCATAGCAAGGCAGGGAGATGTGGAATGGTCAGTGCTCGTAGCCTGTTTCTGGCTGTTTGCTTATCAATGCGGATGTCCTTCCCCGAGTCTGTGGTACCCCAGCCCTGTTGTAATACATACAGTCGAAACACAAGCCCTCCAAAAAGCAGCGATATCCCCAGGTACATCAGCCAGCGAATCAGAACGAGGTCGATACGAGTCTGTTCAGTCTCGTCAGAGCTGATCGGCGTTGTAGTCAGGGGGAGTTCCCCGGTCTGACCAGCCAGAGCAACTTGAAACGGAATAATCCCTTCAATTCGGTGTCCATCCGCAGAGATTGCCCGCCACTGTATGGTGTAGACCCCGGAAGGCAGATCGGTCTTCAGATCCCCTTCCATTACGTTGGAGTTAGTCGGCAAGAGTCTGGCTTCACCTGTATCTACACGCTGTCCATCCTGATTCGTCACCTGAATGGACATGAACGCAGTCTGTAGCGGTTCGTTGAAGGTGAGCTCAACTCGTTCGGGTGCCTCCTCAAGTACCGCATTGGCTTCTGGAGAGGATTGGATCAGTGAGGCATGTCCCCAAGCGACCCCAGGTAACCCCAGTATGCCTAACATGCAGAGGACGGTGATCAGGATGGTCACTGCCCGACGGTGTATGATGAGCATGAGTCATGCGACCTCCCTTAATAAAGTTTTTGTTCCAGTGCTAGTATACGGAAGTTCATTATAGAGTCTTGCTGGCAAGTGCGAACATCACCATATAGGGCTATAAAGGTGTGTTTTATACGATTAAATTTGACGATTATATGAAAATTCGGCAAAAAAGACGCACTACGATAACAGCAGATCCACCTTTGCACTTCCTGTGCACGGCCTCTTGGCCTAATCTCTGCGTGAATAGTATGCGTCTTTAGTATGTGTTTATAGCATGAGTCTATGTTATGGTTTCTCGTAAGTATCGAGTCATGCTGCATTAGGGCCATTGTTCATTTGGATAGCTGAACCAAAATCATTACCGGGAGGTTCCGGGGTCGCGCTCTACAAGGCCCTGCTCGATGGCATAACGTGTAAGCTGTACTCGATTCTCCAACTGTAGCTTGTGCAGAATGTTCTTGAGATGATTCTTCACGGTCTGCTCCGAGATGAAGAGGCCTTCGCCGATCTCACGATTGGTCTTGCCTGAAGCGACCCAATTGAGAATCTCGCGCTCGCGCGCAGTCAGACCATGTGCTGCCTCGTTCCCCTTCGGTGAGGTAGGGAATTCCTGCAGTATCCGATAAGCCAGCTCTCGGCTGAGTGGTGCGTCTTCCCTTACAATGGCTTGCAGGTACTCCAGCCATGTGGAGGGAGACAGATTTTTCAATAAATATCCCTGAGCTCCCCGCTTCAACGCTTCGAACAAGTGCGTTACATCGTCCGATACCGTAATAATCACAATCTTGACATATGGAAAGCGCAGCTTGATCAAGCTCGTAGCTTCCAGTCCGTTCATATCGGGCATGCGTATGTCCATTAGCAGCACGTCAGGCATTAGCTCCTCGGTCAACCTTAATGCTTCGGCCCCACTGGAGGCTTCGGCAATAATCTCAAAGGAGTCGTCTTCAGACAGAATGTCCCGTACAGCTTCACGTGCATGCGCAGAATCATCGGCGATCATAACGCGGACAGGTAGATTCATGCCTGCACCTCCTTGCTGATTTCAAGTGTTGTCTGTCCATTCGATCGGACGAATCGGAACATCCAGCCGAGTCTCTCACTGCGTTCTTTGGTGATCTGCAGTCCATAGTGGTCTTTACGCTCCAGAGGATGATCGTCGAATCCTACGCCATTATCGGCAATAATGACTCTCCAGCCCTGCCCCGGCAGACGTTCACCCGTTACATTTACCTCTGTGGCTTGAGCATGCTTGCGGACATTCAGTAGCCCTTCTCTTATACAGGCAAGCAGTTCAATCTGCTCCAAGGCAGTAAGCTGCTTGTCTTGAATGTCCCAGTCCAGCCCGGCCTGCGGGTAGACATCCCTCGTAATGTCCTCTACGCGCTGGAGTAATGCGGAGTATTCCGCTGACGGATGTGTAGGCTCGACCTCTCTCAGATTGGAGATGGCCTGGCGGACATAGCGATCCATTTCATGCAGAGTCTTGCGGATGCCGCTCCAGAATTGCGGTGAAGCTGCCGCTTCTACTGAGCGTTCTGCCTTATCCACCTTTACCGATAGTAGAAAAAGAGACTGAGCAATGCCATCATGTAGCTCTCTTGCAAGCAGCTCTCTGGACTCCAGCTGGTCCTTGGCAGCCCGTTCACGCTCCAGCTCCGCTCGTGCCGTCTCCATCATATGGAATAGCCTGTTCAGCAGCGTAATACTGACGAGGAGTAGAATAACAGGGGTCAGCCAATTGCCCAGTTCCATAGAAATATAGGGCATCAGGAACTGATGTCGAACATACTCCCATAATCCGACTGTAACTGCAGGAATGAACAGAATCATCCGCTTGATATCTCTGTAGGTCATGTATTCTCCTTTACTGTCGAATTCAGGTTCTATACCTGATCCGATACAGGGCGTATGCTTGTAATGTATTCAATGAAAATCTCTGTAAGGACCGGATCGAATTGGGTGCCGGAGCATTTACGTAGCTCGTCCAGGCCTTCATCGAAGGTCTTCGTTCGCTGGTAGGGTCTCTCTGTCGTCATGGCGTCAAAGGAATCAATGATGGTCAGCATCCTGCATAGCCAGGGAATCTCTTCGCCGGCAAAGCCATAAGGATATCCACCGCCATCATAACGCTCATGGTGCAGCTCAATGAAGGGGATGAGCTCTGCAAAGCGGCCATTCGCTTCTACTATACGTTTACCCCAGGTTACATGTCCCTTCACCATATTCCATTCGTCACAGGTCAGCGGCTCCTTCTTGTTCAGAATCGACCAGGGTATTTCCAGCTTGCCAATATCATGAATCAGGGCCCCCAGCACGAAGCGGGATCTCTCTTCAGGGCTGAGGTTCAGTACCTTGCTGATATCGTTGGCGTATTTGAACACCCGTTTGGAGTGCTTGAAGGTGTCGATGTCCTTGTACAGGAACAGCTTGAGCTGCTGCTCGATATCGTTAATATCCTGCTTCAGATCAATGGCACGCTCCAGGTTGTCGAGGCTGCCGGAGATATGAACGGTATTCTTCCCTTGTCTTTTGGCATAATAGAGTGCCTTATCAGCTCGTTCTACCAACTGTGATTTATCATAAATGTCTATCCGATATTCGGCAATCCCCGCCGAGAAGGACAGACAGCCGTGCGGAAATATCTCCACACCTTCAAATAGAGAGTCATTCAGTCGCTTGCGCAGTCGATTGACGAAGAGAGCCGCTTCATCAGCATGGTATCCAGGGAGCAGCAGGGAGAATTCCTCGCCGCCATAGCGGTAGGCTGTAATATCGGTATCTTCTGTCTCCTTCAGTAACAGAGCACCTACAAATCCAAGTAACTGATCTCCCTTCAGATGGCCAAAATGGTCGTTATACGCCTTGAAGTCATCAATGTCGATTAGCGCCAAGGATAAGGGAGTACTGTTTCCTCTCGCCGTCTTCACATTACAATTCAACACATTCTCGAACTGCGTATGGTTAAATAATCCGGTCCTCTGGTCTACATTCGCCTTCTGCTCGACATCACGGAACATATGGAACAGCAGCTTGAAGGCATGTGAGAGCAGACTGCTGAGGGCCAAAAAGATAGCCAGTCCCAAGAATCCATTATGATACAACAGAACCGTTAGCACGAGCGATAGCAGGAGAGTGCATACGTACACAAGCAAGGATTCTGCAAAAAATGCTTTGCGAAGCTCGCTTAGTGATTCCTTGTAGGCAATGTAGAAGTACAAGCCGAGCGTGAGCGTATTGATGACGAAATAACTGATCATTGCCAGAAGATATGCCGCAAGCTGCGAGCTGTCCAGCGGACCTGTCTGTCCTCCGCTAGCTATAAATACCTGTGTTGCCACAAACATGGACATGGAGTAGATGGAGAAATTGACAGCGTGCTTCCACCATGACAGCGATTGTTCACGCACAGCCGCAATGATACTGCTCAGCAGCAGAATGAAAATAGCCATTTCCAGGCTGTATACGAAAATGCAGGCCAGATATACCGAGGTGTCCATAGACTGCTTATTGCTTGCAGGGGGAATCTGGAATGTAAAGTGCTCCAGCACCATTACGGCGCCCAGTAGTGCATACACAACAATCCATTGCTCCAGGGAATAATGGAGAAAGGACAGATGATTCGCATACGCAAAGACACTGGCACCGAGCAAGCAAATGCTGAGAATATAAATCCGGATCGGTGTGACGTGCGGAAGCAACAGATTAAATAACCTCATTTTGATTCTCCTTGCCATGATTATGTATCAGGATTTCCATGAGAAAATAAAAAAAACAGGCTGGTAACCAGCCTGTGTCCAATCTGTCTGGAACAAGACTGGTCGCTAGCCTCCGATCTTGTACCCGGAAGTCAAGGCAATGACAGCAGATACAATAATGATGGCATTGATAAGGACGCGAGAGTATTTGAGTGACTTCATATAGGATTACCTCCTCTCTTGGAGTATAGAGACAGCAAGATGACTGCTAGTGTCGGCAATCTTGCTATGTATATCAGGCATGATGCGGATTAGCGCTACTATATCCCTTCTTCTTGGGCACCATTAAATGCTGTATCAGAAAGAAGATTCCCAGATTCATAATGACATCTCCGATACTAATGACCTGTGTTCGTGGATACGGGCTGGATAATGGAATAATATCCCCGAGAAAGGGTAATCGCGTGGAGGTGTCCATCATGACATGCTTGGATATGACTTCCCCGGATGATAGCAGCTCCATATAATATGGACCCAGTACCGTCGAAGCCGTCAGAGACACAGGCATCCGCCCGCCATTGAGCGCCATGACCAGAAAATTAAGCAGCACGCCTATCAGAATGAGTGTAAACCCCGGATGATGTCGATTGAGCCACAGAAAGAGCATTCCTGTGACATATACCGCCATGAACAGTATGCCATTCATAGATGCCAGTAACGTGGACTTGCCTTGCAGGTAGAAAATAACGAGTTGTACAAGCAGTAGCAGAGGGAATACCCAACCAGCCTTTAATCTCAGCTGACCCAGCCGGCGGAGCCCTTCAAGCTGCCACCCACCTCTAAATAAGCCGACAACAATACCAATAATAATTCCGTCATAGACCATGGCAGCTCTCCAGTTTCATAAAATAGGTGTAATAGAAATATTCGACATATATATGGAAAATCCTTCTATATTTTTTCGGGGACTAAGCAATTTGTTCTAAATATATAAATCAGGAGTATGACTCTGATAACCTTAATTAATAGTTATTTCCGGTATATTGGAGGATAAAATGCCAGAATGATTTGCAAATTATTGAGGTAAATGAGGGGAGGGAGCCGAATTGGAGATATATCTAGCTTTAAAATGTTGATCTTCAACCAAGGAGAACAAGGCTTTACTTCTTTTGAAGTAGATGTTATTTTTGTGCCTATGACTGGCGTTCGAACATCCATGGAACCGGAGCAGGAATTGATGGTATTCCGTTTGCCATGTTAGGATTATGTGGGATCAAACCTTGTGATGCGGGTACCGTTTCAGCCTATGTATTTTTATCGAGAAAGTATTCATTATCAAGGGGAGTCCTGATCCTTAACCGAACGTAAAGTCATGGCCGAATGCAAAAGGAGAGGTGCGGCATGAGTACAGACGCTATTGTTACACATGATTTACTCCGTATAGGTCGTTGATATCCATCAACTTATACGGAGTAACATGAAAATAGATGGATATGTACCGACTTTTTATAAGAAGTAATGGGTTATAAAAAGGAGGAACTTTTACATGTCAATGATTCAAGTACAGAACCTGACGTTTTCTTATCCAAGCAGCTTTGACAATATTTTTGAAGATGTCAGCTTTCAGATCGATACCGATTGGAAGCTTGGATTTATTGGTCGAAACGGACGAGGCAAGACCACTTTTTTTAATCTACTATTGGGGAAATATGATTACAGCGGAAAAATTATTTCTTCCGTCGAATTTAATTATTTTCCATATCCAGTTTCAGATAAAAGCAGATTCACATATGAAATATTAGAGGAGATCTGTCCTCGGGCTGAAGATTGGGAATTTCTTCGAGAATTATCTTATCTAGATATGGACGCCGAAGCGATGTACCGGCCCTTTGAGACATTATCGAACGGGGAACAAACAAAGGTGTTGCTTGCTGCACTTTTTTTGAATGAAGGACAATTTTTATTAATTGATGAGCCGACTAATCACCTGGATACGCATGCCCGAAAGTTGGTCGCCAATTATTTGAAAAGGAAAAAAGGGTTTATCTTAATTTCGCATGACAGAAATTTTTTGGATGGCTGTGTGGATCATATCTTGTCCATTAACCGAGCCAATATAGAAGTTCAAAGTGGTAATTATTCTTCTTGGAAGCTGAATTTTGATAGACAGCAGGAGCATGAGGAAGTAACCAATGAACGCTTGCAAAAAGACATTGGAAGGCTGCAGCAATCTTCAAAGCGCTCGGCGAATTGGTCTAGTCAAGTCGAAGCATCCAAAAATGGCACAACCAATTCCGGCTCTAAATTGGACAAGGGATATGTAGGGCATAAAGCTGCAAAAATGATGAAACGTGCAAAGAGCCTGGAATCAAGGCAACAGAAGGCTATTGAAGAAAAGTCGAAGTTGCTAAAAAATGTTGAAAAAACAGAGGCATTGCAGGTAGAGCCATTAGAATACAAGTCCAAGGAACTAATACAGTTAGTGGATGTGGCTGTGATGTATGATGGTGAATTTGTGAACACGCCAATCAGCTTTTGTGTGGAACAAGGAGATCGTGTGGTGCTTGAGGGAAGGAATGGCAGTGGGAAAAGTAGTATTCTAAAACTGATTCTAGGGCAGCCGCTCCAGCATACGGGTGCTTTGAGTGTGGGTTCAGGACTTGTCATTTCTTATGTGCAACAAGACACCTCTCATTTAAAGGGAAAGCTATCTGACTTTATTGAAGAAAATCAGGTTGATGAACAGCTGTTCAAAGCTATTTTGCGAAAAATGGATTTTGACCGAATCCAATTTGAAAAGGATTTATCCCACTATTCAGGTGGACAAAAGAAAAGGCTGCTTATTGCTAAAAGCTTATGTGAAAAAGCGCATTTATATATTTGGGATGAGCCGCTAAATTTTATTGATGTGTATTCGCGTATGCAAATAGAAGAGCTAATTAAAAACTTTATGCCGACAATGGTTTTTGTTGAGCATGACCAAGCCTTCCAAGAGCATATTGCTACGAAAACGATAACCCTCTAAGATATGGGATTAACGGAGACTGCAGCGAAGTAACAGAGACCACAACATAAGAAGATGGTTGACCAATCGACGAAGGAGCGAGGCAATGTTACTGGGTTGCTCGCTCCTTTGTTTTGAGCTAAGCTGTATTAACAATAGTTACATATAACTCATGATAAATTCAGCTACATGTCGAAGAATAGACAAAAATTCTACAACAGGCCCTACATGGACTAATTTTGGATTCATTCTCAGATCAATCATGTGATTGGCCCATAGTTACAGGCTTCTCGGACGTCTGGCGGTATTGACGGTGCGCAAGGCGTAGGGTATATAATGCTACAATCAGGCTTTGCAAGCCTAAGAATGGTATCGAGTTGCTTGAGATTTGATTCAGCAATTCGATTCAGCAAGTGATTAGGAGGATCTTACATAATGAAATCTTCATCCGATACTACCATGCAAGCCAGTCCATTAAAAGGTGGGCGTGTGCTATGGATTGCCTTTGTGCTAGGAGCACTCAGCGCCTTCGCACCATTATCCATTGATATGTATCTGCCCTCATTGCCTATATTGGCACAAGATTTGCAGACGACAGCCTCACTGGCACAATTAAGCTTGACGGCTTGTCTGCTGGGGCTTGCAATCGGACAGCTCATTGCTGGTCCACTTAGTGATGTACGAGGGCGCCGCGGGCCACTAATCGTGTCTTTGGTGCTCTATGCCGTTGCTTCGCTGTTGTGTGTATTTGCGCCTAACATCGGAATTTTGCTGGTGCTGCGGTTCGTTCAAGGACTTACTGGTTCAGCGGGGATTGTCATCTCACGTGCTGTTGCACGCGATCTGTATTCAGGGCCTGCGTTGACCCGGTTCTTCTCGCTCCTCATGCTCGTGAATGGGCTGGCTCCTATCGCTGCCCCGGTCCTTGGGGGACTTCTGCTTAAATTCATGCCTTGGCGTGGAGTGTTCATGGTGCTGTGCATCATTGGAGTCGTCATGCTGATCGCGGTTGTGCTGGGACTTCCTGAGACGCTCGCGAAGGCCAAGCGTTCTACTGGAGGGCTGAAGCAGACGCTGTCGACCTTTGGAGCATTGGCGGCGAACCCTACGTTCATGGGGCTGGCATTGTCTCAGGGCCTCATTACAGGCTCCATGTTCGCATACATTGCCGGTTCTCCGTTCGTGCTGCAGGATATCTTCGGTGTGACGCCACAGGGCTTCAGTCTATTTTTTGCGGTGAACGGAATAGGTATTGTCCTCTTTGCTCAGGTGGCAGGTCGTCTAGCAGGACGTGTGGGTGAAGGTCTCTTATTGCGCATTGGTCTGATTATTGCCGCCCTTGCAGGCGTAGCGCTGCTTCTGGTGTCTTTGCTAGGTGGAGGACTCATATCCATTGTCATTCCATTATTCTTCGTAGTGGCCTCCGTGGGTATTGTGTCCACGACAACGACATCTCTTGCGATGCAGAGTCAGGGAACGAATGCCGGCAGTGCATCGGCACTGCTCGGTCTCCTACCGCTCCTCATTGGCTCTATTACGTCTCCTCTAGTGGGATTGGGTAGTGGAACGACGCCAATACCGATGGCGCTGGTCATCGCGATTGGGGAGCTGGCAGCACTCGCCTGTTATATCCTGTTCGTGCAGCGTCATTTGAAGAATGCAGGTTGATTCTTTCCGAATAGGGCGATAATGCTCTTGTAGCCTAAAGGATTTCGGGAGATGAAGATGTTGGCCTGTGCTAGTCAGGATTATAGTACCGGGAAGAGAGAAAGTGTTCAGGAGCCAGGCAATAGACTTCCTTGACATACCCCCTAGGGGTATATTAGAATGAACCTGAACAGATTGACAGGAAGGGGTAAGCCATATGAGTGCAGAAGAACAGAATCAGACAACGGAGTCGGCAGCTCCGGCTTGCGCCCCTGAGGGTCATGCTTGCGGGCATGCCTCAGCCTCTGCCGAGGGTGTACGGCGCAGCCATCATCCCGCTGAGCTGAAGAACAGTATGATCTCCCGACTCAACCGTGTTGAGGGCCAGATTCGCGGCATCAAGGGGTTAATTGAGAAGGATACGTACTGTGACGATGTGCTGAACCAGATAGCGGCTGCACAGTCTGCTCTGAATGCGGTTGGCAAGCTACTGCTGGAGGGGCATATGAAGAGCTGTGTCATTGAGCGCATTCAGGCTGGTGAGGATGAAGTGATTGACGAGCTGCTGGTTACTGTCAAGAAGCTGATGAAATAATATACTTTGGGCAGGAGGAATGGGAAGATGTCTCAAGTTGCTTTAAATGTAGAAGGTATGTCTTGCAACCATTGTGTACAGGCTGTGGAGCGCGCGGTGAAGGAAGCGGGTGCGGAGGCCAAGGTGAATCTGGAGGCGAAGACTGTATTGGTGGACTTTGACGAAAGCAAGATCTCAATTGGTGAGATCAAGCATGCTATTGAGGACCAAGGGTACGATATTGTCTAATCAGAGTGGTTAGTTAACTTGAGAAGAGGCTTTCTTTCTAAGGCAAGAGAAGGCTTCTTCTTGAGCTTGTGTACCCGGCAGGGGTATCCTATTTTCCATTGACTGTTGCGCTGGTAACGTTGGGTATTCAAATTCAAATTCGAAATATTACACTGGAATATGTCGTCGAAAGACGTTTTTATTTTTCAAATATACATACCCCCATAGGGTATATGAATGGAGGTGCTCACAAATGGAACGAGATATCGCTCAGTCTGAGGCACATACGACGCTGCATGTTACCGGGATGACCTGTGCGGCTTGTGCCACAAGGATTGAGAAGGGTCTGAACCGTATGGAAGGGGTCAGTAATGCACGCGTGAATCTGGCTACCGAGCAAGTGACCATTGATTACGTAGCGGGACAGACAGGAATTGGCGAGCTGCGTGGCAAGATCGAAGCTTTGGGGTATGGAACGGTGACTGAGCAGGCGGATTTTAATATTACGGGCATGACCTGCGCGGCTTGTGCTACCCGGATTGAGAAGGGGCTGTCGCGCTTGCCTGGAGTAGAGACAGTGAATGTGAATCTTGCGCTCGAAACGGCGCATGTCGAGTATACAGCAGGTGTCCTCGACCGAGCGGGCATCGTAGACAAGGTGCAGCAGCTAGGGTATGGAGCTATCCCGCAAGGGGAAGGACCTGATCTGTTCGAGCAGCGGCAGCGAGAGACAGCACGTAAGCTATGGAAGTGGGTCATCTCCGCCGTACTGTCCTTACCCTTGCTGTGGGCCATGGTGGGCCACTTCAGCTTTACGTCCTGGATGTATGTTCCCGAGCTGTTCATGAATCCCTGGTTCCAGCTGATTCTAGCGACACCTGTCCAGTTCATCATAGGCTGGCAATTCTATGTCGGAGCCTTCAAGGCCCTGCGTAGCGGTAGCGCCAATATGGATGTGCTGGTGGCACTGGGGACCTCGGCGGCTTACTTCTATAGTCTCTACCTGACCTATCAATCCGTTGGTGCACATGCTCATGGACAGGTCGAAATGTATTATGAGACGAGTGCTGTCTTGATCACATTGATATTGGTGGGCAAATGGTTCGAGGCTGTCGCCAAAGGACGCTCCTCCAGCGCTATTCGCAGCCTGATGAACCTGCAGCCGCCTCAGGCACGTGTCTTGCGCGACGGCGAGGAGCTTGAGCTTCCGGTGGAGCAGATTGTCCCCGGAGACTTGCTGCTCGTAAGACCGGGAGAGAAAATTCCGCTTGATGGCACGGTAGAGGAAGGTCGCTCGGCCGTGGATGAATCCATGCTTAGCGGTGAGAGCATTCCAGTCGATAAGCAGGCAGGCGATCCGGTCACGGGAGCGACGGTCAACAAGAACGGCTCGCTGAAGGTGCGAGTGACCCGTACCGGGCAAGATACGGCTCTGGCACAGATCATTAAGGTAGTAGAGCAAGCCCAGAGCTCAAAGGCACCAATTCAGCGTGTTGCCGATGTCATTTCTGGAATTTTCGTACCGATTGTTGTAGGAATCGCCGTATTAACCTTTGTTGTGTGGTATCTGCTGGTAGCCCCGGGTGATCTGTCTGGTGCGCTGGAGAAGGCTATAGCTGTGCTGGTCATTGCTTGTCCTTGTGCACTTGGGCTCGCAACACCTACCTCTATTATGGCAGGCTCCGGACGAGCGGCGGAATATGGCATCCTGTTCAAGGGCGGGGAGCATCTGGAATCGGCTTATCACACCGATGTTGTCGTCTTTGACAAGACGGGGACGATTACACACGGAAAGCCTGAGCTAACAGATACTATGGCTGCGGATGAGGTGGATGCCACGGATTGGTTAAGTCTACTCGCTGCTGCTGAGAAGCATTCCGAGCATCCGCTTGCTGAGGCGATTGTGGCGGGGATTGTGGGACGAGGGATTCAGATCCCTGAGGCAGGGGATTTCGAAGGTATTCCTGGCTACGGCGTCAGAGCTGTCGTAGAAGGCCATGTCGTATATGTGGGCACTCGTAAGCTGATGCAACGGGAGAATGTGTCCATTCCAGGCGCAGCTGCCGACCAAATGAAGGCATTCGAGCGTGCAGGCAAGACCGCGATGCTGGTAGCGATTGACGGTGTCTACGCTGGTCAGGTAGCGGTAGCGGATACGATCAAGAGTACGTCGGCGGAAGCTGTGAAGCGTCTGCAGGCTATGGGCAAAGAGGTCATTATGATTACCGGAGATAATGAGCTGACTGCACGAGCCGTAGCCGTACAAGCAGGTATAGCTAACGTACTGGCAGAGGTACTGCCTGAGGAGAAGGCAGCGGAGGTAGCCAAGCTGCGTGAGCAAGGACGTCGCGTAGCCATGGTAGGTGACGGGATCAATGATGCGCCTGCATTAGCCACGGCGGACATTGGTATCGCCATGGGAACAGGGACAGATGTGGCGATGGAGGCTGCGGATATTACGCTAATGCAAGGCAATCTGAACAGTGTGCCTGATGCGATGGACATGAGCAGGCGTACCATGCGCAATATCAAGCAAAATCTGTTCTGGGCGTTGGCTTACAATGTTATCGGCATTCCTATTGCAGCACTGGGCTTCCTGGCTCCATGGCTGGCTGGGGCTGCGATGGCCTTCAGCTCCGTCTCCGTTGTCCTGAATGCCCTGCGACTGCAACGGGTAAAGCTCTAAGGTGAAAATGCCATCACGGGTTGAAGCTTCGGTGTTATATCTCCAAATCTGGGCACTACCATGCGTCACATATAGAATCTCTAATATTGATGTGTACTACCGCAAGGTGTACTATCGCAAATAAATTTATATCATAATAAGCTCTTCTTAGATATTGATGTCTTGATATGTAGGAGGAGTAGATCATGAATAAAAGAATTACAGATTTCGAAAGTCTGATTAAAAAAGACTATGGCAATATTGCAGGGATCGTGGTGATGCAAGGCGGCGAAAAGGTATACGAAGGTTATTTTGACGGCTATACCGCTGACGATAGCATTCATATTGCCTCGGTGACCAAGAGCATTGTTTCCGCACTGATTGGCATTGCCCTGGATAAAGGCGATATTGAAAGCATAGACCAGAAGGTATTGGATTTTTTTCCTGATTACAAGGTCAAACGCGGTGAAAAAACGATATTGAATGTCACAGTTAAACATATGCTAACCATGACAGCACCGTATAAGTACAAGTCAGAGCCATATACAAAGGTCTATACAAGCGATGATTGGACAAAAGCTGCGCTGGACTTGTTGGGCGGTAAGAGCGGTCTTGGAGAGTTTAAATATTCCACCATCGGTATACAGATTTTGTCAGGGATTATCGCAAATGCAACCGGCCAACCTGTGCTTGATTTCGCCGCGGAAAATCTGTTTGAACCACTTGGAATCAAAGCACCCGATAATGCGATTGTTCACTGCAAAGAAGAGTATTTTTCTTTTCTTAAGGATAGATATGTTCGTGGTTGGGTGGTGGATCCGAAAGGCACGAACACCGCTGGTTGGGGACTAACCTTAACGCCACGGGATATGGCGAAGATCGGTCAGCTATACTTGAATGAAGGATTTTGGAACGGAAAACAACTATTATCCTCAGAATGGATCAAGGACAGTACCAAAGAAAGCAGTCGGTGGGGAGAGCGGCCATACGGTTATTTATGGTGGATTGTTGACAACAAGGGACTTGGTTGTTATGCAGCCTTGGGCGACGGTGGAAATGCGATTTTCGTAAATACTGAGAAGAAAATAGTAATTACTATCGCTTCTCGTTTTATGCCACGCGCGAAAAACAGAATTGAATTGATAGAAGAGCATATTATACCGTTATTTGAGGATAATCAGTTTGTTGTTAGATAAAAAAGATATGTTTTGATTGAGAAGGTGCTGACCACCTCATAGCAAGCCGAAGCTCGTAACATCCCGAATAGGGTTGTACGGGCTGTTTGTTATGGTTTTTTATATTTCGTAAATAACATATCATTTTCTGAAAATAGTTGACATGTTTCGCCTGAAATCTTATATTTTAAATAAAAAATGAAACAAACGTTTGTTTGAATTCGGAGGATGAATCATGCTAAATGCTGTTAAGGCATATATGAAAAAACCACAGACTATGATTGGCATCATCACAGCCATCATGTTTCAGATCATTTTTAGTGTAATCTGGATGACAGCTTATCAAGGTGTTAATGATCGGGCAGATCAATTGCAAGTGGCCCTCGTGGTCGAGGATGAATCCGCGCAAGCTCAGGGGATCGCAGCACAGTTGAGCAGCAATCTGCCTTTCCAGGTGAAGGAAGGCATGACGCTGGAGGATGCTCAGGCACGTCTGGATGCGCGTGAGGTACAGATGGTCATTGATATACCACAAGGCTTTACTTCGCAATTGTCCACACCGGGCGGCCAGGCTGTCATTGGATATACGATTAATGAGGCTAATCCGGTTACGGTGAAGAGCATCATGAGCAACGCGGCGGCCTCCATCACAGCTACTGTGAACTCCCAGGCCTCTACGGCCAGTGTAATGGCTCAATTGGTCGAATCAGGTGCGTCACCAGAGCAAGCCCAGCAGGTAGCTCAGACCTCTGTCCATAAGGTTGGCTCACAGCTTAGCTCGATCCACCCAGTACAGGGAATGAACAATCAGATGGTGCCCATGATGCTTGTCCTTGCTTCTTATGTAGGTGTCATGATTATGGGGCTGAATGTGCAGATGGCTACCGGAATGCTCGGTGCTGCGTTCACCTGGTATGAGAAATTCGGAGCTAGAATCATCATTAACGTGGTTTCTTGCCTCCTGATCGCCTTGATTGGCTCTACGCTGGTCGTCATGCTGGGCGGTCAGGCAGAGCAGGGCTTCCTGAAGCTGTGGATGTTCCAGGCGTTGTTCGTAGGGACGTTCATGTTCTTTGCCCAGCTCTTTCTCATCGTATTCGGTAGTGCAGGTATGCTCTTCAATATTATCGTTCTGTCTTTGCAGCTGGTCTCATCTGGCGCGATGGTACCAAGAGAGCTTCTATCTCCCTTTTATCAAACGATTGGAGAATGGCTTCCTGCCTCTTATGCTGTGCAGGGGATTACAGCCATTCAATTGGGAGGCATGGGAGCTTCAAAGGCTTCATGGATGCTGCTCTTGATATTGCTCATCTCCTTGCTGATCGGATGCACGGCCAGTGCACTGCGTGGAGCCAAGGCAAGAGCAGCTACTGCACCAGCGATGAACTCTTCCGTATAGGACCAGGCTCTGGTTTACAGTGAATTGGCCCCATTGTAATGGGAATAACGTAATGTAAGGGGGTCGTAGGCGGTGCAGATTCCATCTGTGCCGCTTACTTGCGTATTGGTCCATAAAGTAACATAATACGAGGTAAATATTGCTGTAAGGGGAACGCTGTATGTCATCACTACCAGAGCACAGAGAGCAAGATGTCAAAACACGCATATTGTTAACGGCCAAAAGCTGCTTCGCCGAGCAGGGATATGATGGGACAAGTGTTAGACAAATCTGTCAGTTGGCAGGAGTCAATGTGTCCATGATATCCTACCATTTTGGAGGCAAGGAGAAGGTTTATGAGGCCATTTTTGAGTGTTTTCATCATGTGAACCAGCTGAGAGACGTTGACTACGCTGCATACAGTCCAGTCGAGGGTCTCGTGCTCCTCTTGCGCAGCATTATTGAATCGACCATCCGGGACAAGGAAATGAGTGACATCATTCAGCAAGAGATGACAATGCATTCGGAGCGACAGGAGTATATTCTCAAGTATTTGTTGCCGATCTGGAAAAGGGTCAAGCAGGTGCTGGAGCGGGGGCGCGAGCAAGGGGTGTTTAACTACCGTTCTCTGAATCAGGCGCTGCTGCTCGTGCTTCATGCGTCGATCTCCCAGAAGCGGAGAGGACAACTGGAGTCCATTCTTGAGCCGGAGAACTTCTCTCAGGATGAGATTGTGGATCAGACGATAGCTTTTATTCTACAAGGATTGGGAGTGAACCCGCATGAATGATACGATAGCGCTGTTAATGAATCATCGCTCAGTCAGAAAGTTCAAGCCGGAGCCTGTAACCGAGGAGCAGCTGGTGCAGATCGTCGGAGCCGCCCAGATGGCTTCGACCTCCAGTAATGTGCAGGCCTATACAGCCATTGCCGTCACAGATGATGAGCTGAAGAGACAGCTTGCCGAGCTGGCAGGAGGACAGGCCTATGTAGCGGAATGCCCAGTATTTCTGGTGTGGTGTGCAGATTTGTACCGTGTACAGCAAACTGTGGAATGGCATCAGCCTGAGGCTCAGTCGCAGGTATCCTCTACGGAGAACTATGCTGTTGCTACGATTGATGCGGCCTTGGCTGCACAAAATGCGGCCATAGCCGCTGAATCCCTTGGACTTGGAATTGTCTATATCGGTGGCATTCGTACGAATATTGCTCAGGTATCCGAGCTGCTCGGCTTGCCAGAGCTTGTGTATCCAGTCTTCGGCATGTGCATCGGTGTGCCTGACCAAGAGGTCGGCAGCAAACCGCGCTTGCCGCTGTCCGGTGTGCTGCATATGAATGGCTATGATCGCGAGCAGTCCAAGGCAGCTGTGAAGCTGTACGACCAGACGATGGTCCAGTACATTACGGAACGCACAGGTGGGCAGCGGACCGCCTCCTGGTCGGAGAATATGGCCGCAAGACTCATCAAGCCAACACGGCTGGAGCTGAGGGATTATTTGCATAGCAAAGGATTCATGAAGTTCTAGAGCCAACTTGCCCCTAGGCCGATCGAATGCTGTTATGTGAGGCTGCTGCGCCGTGAATCACGGTGCAACAAGCCTGCGCAGCCTTACAGTCCATATCTTACAGCCCATATAACCGACAGGCGTTAGCATGAAGAAGGGCACGGGCCTCCGACTCCTGCATCCCCCGCAGTTTGCTATAGGTGCGTATGACCTCGCTCACCATCCATGGAGAGGTAGTCTGTCCAGCGAATGGACCTTCGAACGGCCAAGGACCGTCTGTCTCGCTCATGACCAGCTGGGGAGGATATTGGAGTGCCAGCGCCTGGATCTCCTCCTCATACACAATATCGGGTGTGAAAGAGATATAGTATCCATTGGCTGCCATTCGTTGAACGGTCGCGACATCTCCCTTGAACCAGTGAAAATGAGCCTGCTGCACCTGATGCTTTTCCAGCAGATCGCAGGCAATCTTCGCATCCTCATACACAGCATGGAGAATGATGGGCTTGCGATAACGGGCGGCGAGCATAATGAATTGCTCTAGCAGCTCAATGTATCCCGTCCGGTCGAACACTTCTCCCTGAGCAGCCTTTTCCTGTGCAAGGTAATAGGGGAGACCGACTTCACCGACAGCAATCATATGGTCCTGGTGCTGCTCGATCCAGTGAAATAGCTCCGCCAGTTCGTCTGCTGTCGGCAGAGCTTGCTCAGGGTGATAGCCGAAGGCTGGTAGCACCTTGCCCGGATATTGCTGTGCCAATGCCAGATTGCTGCGACTGGAGGCGAGATGCATGGACACGGACAGAAGGGCTTGCACGCCTGCAGCTTCCATCTGGCGAATCATGTCTACCTGCTGTTCGGGTAAGTATTGATCCAGGTGAATATGTGTATCAATCAAGCTATACTTGGAGGCTGCTGGACTGTTGCCAGCATGAGTGACTCCAGTGCAGTGCAGGCCAGTGTTAGGCTGCATAGGGGGACGGGATGCTTGTTCACTCATCAGAATCCCCCCTGAGCAAGCTGCACAGATTTCTGTCGTTCCTCTTTCATCGACAGGGTGAGCTCCTGCTTTAGCCGGGTAAACTCCACTTGCTGCATGATCTCCTCCCGGCGTGGTCGGGCAAAGGGGACATCAACGACACGCAGTACCGTAGCAGGACGTGCCGAGAGCACATAGACGCGGTCTGACAGCAGCAATGCTTCCTCAATGCTGTGGGTGATGAACAGGACGGAACGCCGGTGCCGCTCCCATACGTGCAGCAACCAGCTTTGCATGTCACTGCGGGTCATGGCATCCAGCGCGCTAAATGGCTCATCCAGCAGCATCAGCTCCTGTGGACTCAGCAATGCCCGCAGGAACGCGGCCCTCTGCTGCATACCCCCTGACAGCATGTGCGGATAGGCATCCGCGAAGGCTTCCAATCCGATCTCGGCCAGCTGCCGCTTGGCCTCGGCTCGTGACTCAGCTCGCGACTTGGCGCGGTCTTGATTCCGCTGGGCTGGTGCATTATCTTGTCCCATCAGGACATTATCCAGGGTCGTGAGCCATGGGAAAAGCGCAGGCTGCTGGGGCATGTAGCTGATATGTCCACGTTCGCCCGTTACCTCTGCACCATTCATGAAGATCCGACCCTCCTGCGGTGTCATGAGTCCCCCGATCATATGAAATAGCGTGCTTTTACCACTACCGGAAGGTCCTACGATGGATACGAACTGTCCTGGCTCCACCGTCAAGGAGAGGTCCTGTATTACGGGTAGCCATCCACTATGACTGTGGAAGCCGGCGCTAATCCGGTCTACCTGAAGTGCGGCCTGCGGCTGCTCTGTCTTCATATCTCATTCCTCCTCGAACCCTCTCACTTCTTTACTCAATCATCACAATGTAGATGTCATGCCAAGGGTACTTATTGCACATCGCTGGCAATTGACCGTTAGCTAAGACCGCAAGTTATGAATGGAAGGTATTATTTCTTCTGTGGCTGCCAGCGGACTAGCCATTTCTCCAGCAAGATAATGATCAAGAACATAAGCAGACTCAGCATCACAATAATTCCGATGGCTGCGAATACGAGATCAGTACGGTATGCCGCCTTTTGCAACAGCATGTAGTACCCGATTCCCTTGTCTGCGCCGATCCATTCGGCAATAATGGCACCCATAACACTATAAGTGGCGGCGATTTTAATGCCTGAGAATACCGATGGCAGCGCATGGGGGAGCTCTAATCTGGCAAATATCCGCAGCCTTCCGGCCCCTGACATTCGCATGTAATTCATCATGGTGCGATCTGTCTGCATGAATCCGTCCATGGCTGCGACAGCAACCGGGAAGAAGCAGACGAGTGTAATCACCATGAGCTTAGGCAGCAGTCCGAACCCGAACCAGATCATAAGCAACGGGCCGAGCGCAATAATGGGAATATTCTGGCTAAGAATCAGCAAAGGATACAGCGATGTTTTGAAAAATGGAATCATGTGCAGCACAATGGCAATCAGCAATCCGATTGTTGAACCAATGGCGAAGCCCCCGAGCATCAGCTTGACAGTCGCCCAGGTGTGTCCAGCAAGCAGGGCTGACTGAGCTGTCCCTTCGGATATAATCCGAATCGGACTGGGTAACAGCCAAGCCTCAATGTTCAGAAAGGTCGCTGCCGCCTGCCATAGCGCCAAAAAGAAGAGGACCGCCACAAGTGGCGGCCACACGCGCTGTAGCCAAGAGTTCCGTGAAGGTCCCCTACGGCTCATGGACGATATTTCTCAGTTAGTTGATCCATGCTGATCCCCTTCGGATTATGTGCGATCTTGATCTGAGAGATCACACTGGGGCTGCCCGCCTCGATGAGGGCGGTGTGCATATCCTTGACCACCTTCAGTAGCTCGTCGATGTTTCCTTCCATCGTAGTCTCCAGCGGATGAACCTCGTGCTTGACGCCGGATTGCTGGATGACCTCGATAGCACGGTCTACATAAGGGATGGAATCCTCCCCACCGGGAGTCTTGGGAATAACCTGAATGCTAAGCAATGTATCTGCCATGTTAACTCTCACCTTCTTGGTTGAATTTTATTTCTTGAAACAACATTAGCCTGTCCTGATGTTGACTATACACTAGTGTGTGTCGTTATTGGTCGCCTTGAATGACGAAATATACGCTGCATTCGTCATTGCGGCAGGAAGTCATTCGTGAATGCTTTGTCTACCTCAAGCTCCTTATCCAGTAGCTTGCGTTCGAACATCCAATCGGCATAGCCCTGCCATACTTCCTGTTTCTGCAAGCCCCATTGTGATGCGTCATCCTGATAGCGGGGGCTCAGCCATGTTTGAGAGGCGCGAACAAGCTCAGGATTCAGCTCTGGCACAGCCTGGATCAAGAGGTCTGCTGCCTCCTCAGGATGCTCAATCGTATACTGGTAGCCCTTGGCTGTAGCTCTCATGAAGGCCTTTACGAGCTCGGGATCATTCTGGATTGTCTGTTCATTGGTCACAATGACTGGTGTGTAGTAGTCGAGCTTGTCTGAGTAGTCCTTGACATATAGCATATCAAGCGGCTCGCCCCGTAGCTCTGCCTCAATTCCTGTCCAAGCGTAGAAAATCCATGCAAAATCAATATCTCGTTTGACTGCGGTGAAGAAGTCTGCACTTCCCATGTTCACCATTTTCACCTTGCTAACATCGGCCTGCTCAGTCTCCATAATGGATTTCATCACTGCTTCTTCAACGGGGGAGCCCCATCCGCCATAGCTTTTTCCCTCAAAGTCCTTGGGGGAATGGATATTGCGATCCACCGGAGCGGCGAAGCCTGACGTATTATGCTGAATAACCGCGGCAATGGAGACGAGTGGTACATCCTGTGTACGAGCTTGAGTCACACTTTCCTGATAGCTGATGCCAAAAGGAACGGCGTTGGAAGCGACCATCTGATCGGCTCCGCCAGAGCCTGGCTGCACAATCTCTACTTTCAGCCCCTCTTGCTCATAATAACCTTCTTGCTGGGCTACGTATAATCCTGTGTGGTTCGTATTCGGCGTCCAGTCGAGTACGACCTTAATGTCCTTCAATTCCGGAGTGGAGTCCGAGGCTCCTTGACTGGAGGATTCCCCAGATTCGCCAGCCGGTGGCGTAGGTGCTGCAGCTCCACAAGCGCTCAGCAAGAGCATAAGGGCCAGTAGGAGAGCTGTACCTGTCCATTTGACAGACATCCGACGTTGATGAACTATTCGAGTGCTGTGAGAAGAGTCCATCCCCAAAGAGCCTGAAGAGCTTGAATTGCTTGAAGAACCAGTAGATCTTGTAGTGCTTCGTAATTGTGTCATGTAGATCATCTCTCCTTTTTTCTTTACCCATAGGTTAAGCATAGTATTCTTCAACGATGGGTACTCTATGGGACTAGCAGCTCCTAATTTGGAGTGAATCTGTACATCTGCCGAGCGAACACAAAAAAACGCCCCGGACCGGGACGTATGCGATGAATAAGGAGCATGGCCATCGAACGGGATGGACATGGACTAAGGCTTCCTACGCTGGCATTATCCAGATCAGGTTAAAGGGTCAGTGTCATTTGCGGGACACAATCTCAGCCGGCCGATTCCAGCACCCCTGACAGGGTTATGAATTTTTTGTGCTACAGCCAGCATATGTAGATATGTGTCTGCACAGGTGTAATTATAGGCCTTTCCACTCCAGCTGTCCATAGTGGGATATTGTTGCTGTGCGCAGAAGATATGCTGCCTAGAGGCTTTCTCTATACAGCGGTGACGTCGGTCTCAGTTCAAGGGCTCCGGTTCAGGATTCGGTTCAAGGCAGAACGGACAGGGTACAAGTAAGTGATGCATCATTTCGAACAAATGTTGTGAATAATACCAACAAAAAGGAGCGGATGATCATGGGTACAGCAACAAAAAATCGTGAACAACTGGAGCAGAGCATCATCAAGGCTCTGGAGCAAAATCCTTATTGCTCGCTGGGTACTGTCGAAGGCGGCAAGCCAAAGGTGCGCTACATGGCCCTTTTCAATAATGGTCTCAATATTCATCTGGCTACGAGTCGCAAGACACATAAAGTGGAAGAGCTCAAGGACAATCCGAATGTGTATTTGCTGCTTGGTTATGAAGCAGGAGGAACTAAGGAAGTTGTTGAGGTAGAGGGGACCTGTGAGATTACGAAGCAGGAGTCGCTGCGTCATGAGCTGTGGAACGATGAGCTGAAGCAGTGGTTCTCAGGCCCGGATGACCCAGATTATGTGATTCTGGATATTACACCTGCTCGTATTGAGTACACAGGTCAGGGTATGGAGCGTCAGGTCTGGGAGAAGTAAGGCATTGAGGCTGTCATTAAGGCCGTCAGGAATTCTCATGGCGGTCTTACTCTCTAACGGTTGCCGTCCCAATCCTCTTTATCAAGTTCATAATCAATGAGAGATTCTATTTCTCCTCTATAGTTTCCTCACCCAGGTGTGGTACTAGAGCGCTAAATCCATCGCGAGGCCTTTAAAAGGAAGACTATTTTCATTTGCGAATTTTCTTTATTACGTACACAGACACATAGCCAAGTGCTATTACTCCTGTGCTAAGTAGAGCGACGATAAAACCATATATAGTTGCTTTCTTGGAAACTATCTCAATAATGCGCTGGAAGTTAAATCCACATTTTTGTATTACCTGTTCGACGGAACGTTATAAAGTAGAGCAACAGCAATAAGCACCGCAACGTTCGTATGCTCAAATAAATAATTGATCATCCCTTGTGAGGCCTTTACCTCTATGGTCCTTAGAGATGGCATACATGATTTCTCGATTTGGCGCTGGTAATTCCTCCTTAATTCCTGAACAACACCAACCGATAAATTCCCCGGTCTCTTTCAAGATAATTCCTAATCGTAGACGTAGCTCACCAATGTCTTTGCTTTGCGATACAGCATCAAAGAACTGTTTGTTGTCTAATGATATCCTTACATTCAATCTCAAAATTAGTATCTGGGGAGTGGGCACGTAGATTAACCTTCATAATATATCTCCCTTTAACAGCTGTGTTATTGTCAATCTGCCATCTATAGATTATTTGGCTTATTTGGCATACCACTCACCTATTTTGATTTGTGCAGGCTGATCCAGCCTCTCTAGTATATTGAATCATATAACATAAATAATGCCAATTAATGTCCACATGGAATCGTGAAGCCTAAGCTACTATCTTCTCCCATTCCTTGGATTCTCCGTGCTTGTTCCCCGCGTTCACATGTCAATTATTGTAAAAATAACGTTAACGTAATGTTTACATATCTCTATTCAATTGACCCAAGTTAGATTAAAATGTTCAGTGAATCGTGCATTTGGATTCGGTTACATACATAATTGTACGGGAGGGGTTATATTTTGAGTTCGCGAAAAAGTCTGTACAAGGGATTAGCTGCGGTCTTGCTGGTAGCGAATGTCTGGGTACTGCCCAGCTGGTCTGCATCGGCGGCGGAAGGTAATGCTACGGTCAAACTACGTATTATGGAAACAACCGATCTACATGTCAATATGGTTAACTATGATTATTACGCGGATAAGGCCACAGATGAGTATGGTTTTGCCAAGACAGCCAGTCTAATCAAGGCGGCTCGTGAAGAGGCACCGAATAGCCTGCTGTTCGATAACGGGGATCTCATTCAGGGCAATCCGCTGGGCGACTATGTAGCCAAGGTAGACCCGCTGAAGCAGGGGGAGATTCACCCGGTATACAAGGCCATGAATCTGCTGGATTATGACGCCGGCAACCTGGGAAATCATGAATTTAACTATGGTCTAGACTTCTTGAAGCAAACGCTTGAGGGAGCTGATTTTCCATATGTGAACAGCAACGTGTATTATGCAGAGGATCAGGAGAAGAATTACTTCACACCTTATGTGATTCTGGACAAGACAGTCAAGGATGAAGCAGGCAAGGAGCATACCGTCAAGGTAGGTGTGATCGGATTCGTACCGCCACAGATCAATCAGTGGGATGAGAAGCATCTGACTGACAAGGTAATTGCCAAGGATATGGTGGAGACGGCACAGAAATTCATCCCGAAGATGAAGGAGGAGGGCGCCGACATTATCGTGGCGATCCCGCACTCTGGCTTCGAGGATATTCCACAGACGCCACTGATGGAAAATTCCGTGCTCTATTTGAGCAAGGTAGAGGGGATTAACGCAATCCTGTTCGGACATGCTCACAAGGTATTCCCAAGTGCAGACTTCAAGGACAAGCCAGGCGTAGACCTGGAGAAGGGCACGATTAATGGTGTTCCATCCGTTGAGCCTGGGTACTGGGGAGATCACCTCGGAATCATTGATCTGGAGCTGACTCTGACGGGCGGCGAATGGACAGTGAGTGACTCGTCCACGGAAGTACGCGCCATCTATGACAAAGCCAACAAGAAACCATTGGTAGAAGCAGATCAAGATGTACTGGATGCCGTGTATCATGAGCATGAAGAGACATTGGAGTATGTACGTGGGCCTGTTGGAACGACAACAGCCCCAATCAATAGCTTCTTCGCTCTGGTACAGGATGATCCATCCATCCAGATTGTGACGAATGCACAGAAGTGGTATATCGAGCAGCACCTGCAGGGAACCGAATATGAGGGCTTGCCTGTCCTCTCTGCTGGAGCGCCATTCAAGGCGGGAGGACGCTCGGGAGCATCGTATTACACGAACATCCCGGCTGGTACTATTGCGATTAAGAACGTAGCTGACCTTTATGTCTATCCGAATACAGTATATGCGGTGAAGATCACAGGGGCTGAAGTAAAGGAATGGCTGGAGTGGTCCGCTGGGCAATTCAACCAGATTGATCCGCTGAAGACCGATGAGCAGCAACTGATTAATGGTGACTTCCCAACTTATAATTTTGATGTGATCGATGGAGTTAACTACCAGATTGATGTCACACAGCCTGCGAAGTACGATGCCAAGGGTACAGTGTTAAATCCATCAGCTAGCCGGATCAAGGATCTGAGCTATGATGGCAAGCCGATTGATCCGAAGCAGGAGTTCATCGTAGCTACCAATAACTATCGCGCTTCCTCCTCCAAGCTGGCGAATCCGGATGGCAAGCGCATCGTAATCGCATCACCAGACGAGAACCGTCAGGTAATTATCGACTATATTCGTGATAACGGGACGATTAACCCGACGGCGGACAATAACTGGTCGCTTGCTCCGTTTGGCGATGCCAAGGTTACCTTTGTATCCTCGCCGAGTGCTCAGAGCTTGACGGCTTCCAGTACAACGATGTCCTTCGCAGGCACGCAAGAGGATGGCTTTGCGAAGTACACACTGAAATCTTCAGTATCAAGTAGTGCAAAGCCAACAGTCACTGAAGAGCCGACAGCACCTGCTGCGAAGCCGACGACGGCTTCCAAGGACTCGAAGCCAGCGGCCGCTGACAAGCCAACAGCTGTACCTACTACACCTGCAGCATCCGCGAAGCCGGGTAGCTATATTGTGAAGAAGGGTGACAACCTGTACCGGATCGGCCTGGAGTATAGCGTGAGCTGGCAGGAGCTGGCGAAGCTGAATAATATCAAAAATGTGTATCAGTTGCAGGTAGGGCAAGAAATCGTATTGCCTAAGTAAGCTGCTGTTATTACAATCGGCCTGGTGACAGTCACCTGTGGTGCTGAAGTTGGTCAACTCATACAGGCAAGCTTTGTGGCTCCTTCAAGAGCACAGGGCTTGTCTGTATTTGGTTTAGATTGGTTTAAAAAGGTTTCGGATACATGTGGATTGTTTATGTAGAAGTATGTCGATAAATTTTAAGTTATGCATATAATTATGCACGACGATGTATATGCACTCATACGCAGTTTTTTTTTCGTAAATGAACTCGAAACTATAGTTCTTTAGGCCTTTTTTGCTGTGGATAATTGTTGAAAAGTAAAAAATGCGTCGAAAAAGTAGTCCTATTGTTCTAAAATACATGTTATGATATTCATAAAAAAGGAAATTTAGTTTCCAGGGAGGCCCATATTTATGAATTGTGGCAGCTGCAGTACTATTCCCCCGATCCGCACAGAGGGGACGTTATGGATACGCCCAGTGGATGGAAGCATTAGACATAAGCTTCAGCAAATAGGACACGTCGTGTTGCTGGATAACCATGTCATGGGATGCTCCTATTCGAATTGGGACGAGCTGCTGCAACTGTTTCTTCTCCTGGAAGCTGAGGAATCGGCCTTGGAAGGAAAGCTGAAATCCCGAAGTGAAGAATCGGCTGTACACCTGCTGTCGGAAGAGTGGGTAGAACTTGCAATGCTGCGGGCACGTCTGGAGCATTACGATATAGTGCAGCTTATTCTTAGGCGGGAATTCAGCAGCCATATGCAACCCATTGTGGATCAGGATCTGCAAGTGATCGGTTATGAATTTCTGCTTCGCCAGTCATCACATGAGCAATTGATCTCACCCTATCAATTATTCGAGGTGGCTCGAAGCACAGGGTTGTATACATATCTGGACCGAGCTGCTTGCGTCAAAGCTATTGAGACAAGCGCGAGATATCTGCCTCGGGGTACGAAGCGATTTGTGAATTTTTTGCCCTCATCTATCCGAAATCCGAAGTTTTGCCTCCAGCACTCCTTTGACATCATTGCAAAGCTGTCGCTTGATCCTGCTGATTTTGTGTTTGAGGTCGTTGAGACGGAGGAAATTAAAGACCTGGATGTATTGAAGCGTATTTTCGATGAATATCGCAGACACGGGATTGCCGTGGCTCTGGATGATCTGGGAGCCGGGTACGCGACGATGGAGCTCATGAACAGACTTGAGCCTGATTATGTGAAAATAGATCGTAGTCTCATTCACGAATGTCACCGTGATCCGCAGAAGCAGCGTCAGATTGAGCGAATTGTGCAATCGGCTAAAGCTTTTCATGGAAAAGTACTTGCAGAGGGGATTGAGAATCGCGAGGATTATCTATACTGTCTGCAAGCAGGAATTCCGCTGGCCCAAGGCTATTTGTTCGGACGTCCGCAGCAGGAGCCGCTGAATTATGTATCCATTGCATAAGACTGGCTGGGATGCATACATAAGGACACAATTATCGTATATGTGGGACTATAATAAAGCACACAGGACCCGGGAGAACCTTTATCCCTTGACCTGTGTGCTTTATTGCGCTGAGGATCATCTTAAGAAGTAATTAGGGACTAATTAAGGATGATTAAGGATAATTAAGGACTCGTCACATAAATGCCAAGTGGAGTACTGGCACTGCCAGCCACCATGAAGCTGAACGAATACGAGCTACGGCCTGGAGGAGCAGTTATGTCTGCAAGTCTACAGACTTGGGTATTGTTACGCAGGAGTGGAATGCCATACACGGTATTGTCCAGTCGTACTGAGCCTGCAAAAGCACCTCCGCGTGGATTGGCATAAATGCGTACCTGGCGTTCCTCCGGTAGAGGGTTATAGATCGGGATTGTGACATGGTAGATGACCCCGAACTGTCCCCGATTATCAAGTGCTGGCCCTAGTTCACTACGTGCTGCTGTGAACAGCAGGTCAGCCGGAACTGTTCCGTCCAGCCGTGAGGCAGCACAAGCTCTATAATTAGCACTTGTACCGATGATATACTCCGGCATGATAGCGTCCGTCTCGCTGAAGCTCCAGCTTCCTCGGGGGTGGGCTTGTGGTGGCGGAACAGGCGGTAGAGGTGCTGATACCACCTCACGCAAGTCAGCAGTTAGGTCCTTACTCACTACGGTTCGGATCTCATAATCCAGCTTCCCTCGGTGTCCCGGACGGGTCAACGTCAGATCATAGACGAAGCCAGCCAGAGACCCCTCTGGCACCTCGAATTGTTCCAGCAGAGATACACCTCGACAGGCTTGAAGTGAATCCACTGGACGAATGCGCTCCATCGTCCCGGCCAGACAGGACTTGGCAATACACTGTCCGACATCAATGATCCAGCTCGCAGTCTCTGGCACAACCTTCAATTCTCTTTCCAGTTGGCTAAGCCTCATGGGTGCCCCATTCTTATTCTCGATCGTAACACCGATACGGACTGGGCCACCTGTCTTGTTGTAGTGCCAGCCAAAAATCCGATGCCGTACAGTCTTGTCGGTAGTGTGGACCACATCATGCCATAAGGTTCCGTCCACTTCGGGTACATTGGTCGACGTCAATGTCTCGGGGTTGTCACTGAGCATTAAGCGTCTGGTACCATGTGGCTGAGCGGAGGCAACGTCGATATTGATGTTGCCAGGGACTGACATCGTTTCACCGATCAGATTGTCCTGAGTGCAGGTCATGCGAATTCCTCCCATCATGAGAATCGTACCACGAGTTATCCTTTTGCAGTGATCAAGGAGCCAGCCGGGCCCGACTATAACTTCTCCTCTTATCTATATAGGTAATTTGAACGGTCGAAGTACAACCTAAATAGACCCTGGAATTGTACTGTTTCTCCTATATCCAGAGAAGGCAGCTATTCCGGGGTCTATGTGTGTAGAGGTCGAGAGGCTACTCCTTTACCCTTGACCGGTTACAAATGTGAATATAGAGCCGCTGCAAGCAGGAGCCTGTCGACTGTTATTCAGCTTGGTATTCACCTTGTTGTTCTACGTACTATATATGCTTATCGGTAGGTTTTATGCTGCAGCTCATCGAGGCTCTTGAACGTATAGCCTTGCTGCTGGGCCGCCTGAATAATGGAAGGCAATGCCTCCATATTATCCTTGGACACCGAGTGCAGCAAAAGAACGGCTCCAGGGTGGAATTGTGAGACCACCTGCCGGAAGGCATGATTGGAGCCCATTTGCCGCTGTACATCCCAATCCTTGTAGGCGGCAGACCAGAATACGTTGGTATATCCTGCCTCTTGGCACACCTTCAATACCTTTCCGCTGAAGATACCACGCGGTGGTCTGACATACTTCATTTCCGATTGTCCCGTAATCTTGCCTGCTGCCTCGCGTACCTTGTCCAGCTCTGTACGGATCTGCTCAGCAGATAGTGTAGTCATATCCGGGTGACTCCAGGAGTGGTTGCCGATGATATGGCCCTCATCCGCCATTCGGCGTAGCAGCTCAGGCTGATCTCGCACGAAATGTCCGGTTACGAAAAAGGCGGCCGGTACCTTATGCTGCTTCAGAACATCCAGTACTTTGCCTGTATAGCCATTCTCGTAGCCATTGTCGAAGGTCAGATATAGCTCCTTGTGGCTCGTATCTCCCAAGAAGACGGCTCCTTGCTCCTGCAGCTTGTCCATGAAGCCTTCCTGTGCAATGGATGGAAGCTCGCCGTTACGGCTTTTCTTGAATCCAAAATGAAAGGGCTGACCGTCTCCAGCCGCTGTGGCTACGCTGTCCATGCCTGGTACAGTCAGGATCAGCAAGCCACCTAATAGGAGCCAGCCTAGCTTTTTCACGATCAATGTCTTCAATACGTTAAACCTCCTGTTCATGATGTGCATCTTCCGCACGACACGGATACTCATAGGCTTGTCAGGAAGCGGAGCAAATATGTAAGCTTTTTGCATAAATTTTCTCAAAGGTATCTATTCCACCTTCGATCTTGTATTGCTCAGAATCCGTTCAGAGGCACGATCTATAATCAATTTGGAGAGGTACATCAGAATTACCATGATTTGTGGTCTTTATTTGGGGTAAGAGGATGACGGATGACAGTGAATGGGCTACTATAGCCTTACAGCTGGATAATGGCAGGTTCCTTGTCCAGACACTAAAAAACCGGGAGAGCCTCTTATCTATGAAAAAGCAAATCGTAAGCATAGCTGTGGTTGTACTAATGACCGTAGCTCTGCCAGTGTATCTCATCCTAGCGTGGTCCGCAGATAGCCGGGAGCTTCCGCGTGCAGAGAAGGGAGTGCTGGATCTTCGTGAATGGAACTTTCGTGAGCAGGGTGTAGTACAGCTTCGTGGTGAATGGGAGTTCTATTCGGAGCGCTTCCTACCGCCATCCCCTCCTGTTATGCGGATGACAGAGGCTTCTCTGGATGTGCACTCGCTGAATAGGGTTCAGAAATCATACATAGCCGTGCCTGGAAAATGGGACAGTGCTCTCCCGGATGGTCAGCCTGACGGATTTGGTACTTACCGCCTTCGAATATTACTGCCTGATGAGCAGGAGGACGTATACGGTGTCACCATGCAGAATATTCGCTCCGCGAGTCGTGTCTACCTGAATGATACGGAGATCGGAGCCAGTGGGGAGCCTAGCAGAACAGCGGATACTGGACAACCAGGGAATGTTCCGTTTACTGGATTCGGCAAAACAGATGGCAGCACGCTTGAGCTGACGATCCATGCAGCGAATTATAGCTATGCTTCAGGAGGGATGGTCAAGCCGTTGCTCTTCGGAGATACAGGCTCCATTCAGCAGGTACGGAATAAGGCATTAGCTATGGATCTGCTGGTTGCAGCTGGATTCTTCCTGCCTGCTCTCTATTTCATGGTACTGTACCGTCTGCGGAAAAAGGAGCTGTCTCTGCTCTACTTGGGTGGATTTTGCTTCGCCGCATTGCTGTACTGTCTGGTGCAGGGTGAGAAGCTGGCAGGTACGATTCCTGGCATTCCCTATGAATGGATCCTGCGCATTCAGTTGATCTCATCGACACTGGTGTATTTTTTCCTGCTAAGGTATGTGAGCACCTATATAGAGGGATTGGTGCACCGTATCGCCCTTTGGATATCGACAGGCTGCACTGTATTGTTGGTGGCCATCGGCCTGCTGCTACCTACGATTATCATGTCTACTACCGAGCCGGTATTGCTAATGTATGCCATCGTAAGTGTGCTCTATTCGGTGTATGCCATGGCCAAGGGGCTGGTCATGCGACCGGAGAGTGTTACATATATGACCGCCAGTATGCTCAGCATTATGATGACGGTTGTAGTAACCATCACGAATCTGGTGGGGAGACTGGAAATCAAGGGCTTGATTGCCTATGAAGTCCTGATCTTCGTCAGTGCCCAGGCGCTCCTGCTGGCTCATCGGTATGCCAAATCGTTCTATGAGGTGGAGAGCCTGTCTCACCGCTTGCTCACGCTGGATGGCTTGAAGGATGAGTTCCTTGCCAATACCTCGCATGAGCTGAGAACTCCACTGCACGGAATTATTAACATTGCCCAGTCCACCATCGAGCGCTCAGAGGGGAGATTGGATGAGAAGCAGCTCAGTAATCTGGGATTAATCACAGCTGTGGGGCGTAGACTGTCATACCTTGTCAACGATATTCTGGACTTCTCGAATCTCAAAAATGGCAGGCTACAGCTCTATCTTCGAGCTGTAGATGTACGATCCGCTGTATACTCCGTGCTGGAGGTGCTAAGTCATACAGTGGGCAAGAAAAGAGTGGTGTTCATTACGGAGCTACCAGAGGAGCTTCCGCGTGTCCTCGCTGACGAGGATCGACTGAGTCAGATTTTGTACAATCTGCTGGGGAATGCTGTGAAGTTCACGAATGAAGGAACGATCACGATTCGGGCAGAGTCAAACGAACGCGAGCTGAAGCTCACAGTGGAGGACACAGGAATTGGTATTGCCAAGGAGCATCTTCAGGATATATTCCAGCTGTTCAATCGCGGAGGCCAATCAGATCAATCTCCATACAGCGGGACCGGATTGGGGTTAAATATTACAAAGCAGCTTATTGAGCTGCATGGTGGACGTATTCAAGTACAATCTGAGGTAGGAAAGGGCTCTGTCTTTATCTTCACGCTCCCGCTTGTCGACGCAAGCCATAAGCAGCCTGTCGTGACTATGTCAGCAGAGCTACTGGACCTAAACGAATACCTGATCGAATCGGAGCTGGTAAGGTACGGCAGTCTGAACGAGACAACGGCTGGTAAGCAGACGTCTGCTTCATCGTCTCCGGGAGAACAGCGAGCCGTTCTGCCTGCAGATGAGAGACAGCATACAATACTGGCAGTGGATGATGACCCGATTAATCTGCAGGTTCTAATGGAGCTGCTTAGCTCGCCTAGCTGCAGGGTCATCGCTGTTGATCAAGGGACCGAGGCCTTGGAATATGTGTCTGGACAAGAGCGTATTGACCTGGTCATTACGGATTGGGTCATGCCGGGCATGTCGGGAGTAGAGCTATGCAGAGCGATTCGTGAGAGCTATTCTCTGGCCGAGCTGCCGATCCTGCTGCTTACCGCCAGGGATCTGCCTGGTGATATTGAAGTCGGCTTTGAGGCAGGGGCTAATGATTTTCTGCGCAAGCCTGTGGATGCTCAGGAGCTGCGAGTACGTGTGCATACACTACTGAATATTCGTTCCTCTGCACAGGAGGTTGTCCGCTCTGAGATGGCATTTTTACAAGCCCAGATCAAGCCGCACTTCCTGTACAACGCCCTGAATGTCATTATTTCAACCTGTACGGTGGACCCGGATCGGGCAATTGAGCTGTTGATGGACTTAAGTCAGTATTTACGTGGTAGCTTTGATTTCCAGAATCGCGATCAGACGATTCCGCTGCAAAAGGAGCTTGAGCTTGTAGAAGCCTATGTGTCCCTTGAGCAGGCACGATTCGAGGAGAGGCTTCAGGTTGAATACGATATTAGTGAGGAGGCGAAGGCTCTCATTCCACCACTAACCATTCAGCCGATTGTGGAGAATGCGATCAGGCACGGAATTATGCAGAGGGCTACTGGCGGACTTATTCAGATTGTAATACACCATGAAGACAGCCACATACATATTCGGGTGAGTGACAATGGTGTCGGAATTCTGCCTAAGCTGCTACCACAGCTTCTGATTGAGGGGACTCATAGCAATAGTGTAGGTCTTCGCAATATTCACCGCAGATTGATGACTTTATACGGGCACGGACTTGATATCAAGAGTACACCTGGAGTGGGTACGACGGTCAGCTTCAAAGTACCTTACAAGCTACCTGGAGAATTCGCGGCGAAAGGATAATAATTTGCTCAGGAGGGGGACGCTTGCTGAAGATATACTTACTGGATTGCGATGAAGATCATATGCGCAGAATGAAGGATATATTTGGGCATATGCCTGAGACTCAAGTCGTTGGATGCTCAAGTAACCCCAAAATTGCATTAAATGAGGTAGAAGCTCTAAAGCCTGACGCTGTTTTTCTCGATATAGAATTAGAAGGCATTTCTGGATTGGATATGTCAGATATTATTCGGGCGAAATGTGCAGCGGAGATTGTCTTTGTGACAGCTAGTCGCCATTATGCGCTGCATGCCTTTGAGAAGCAGGCAGTGGACTATATATTGAAGCCGCTGACAGCAGACCGTCTACTAAGAACTATTGGGCTGCTGGACAAGCGCAGCTCTTTGCCGGAAAGCCGACTATTATAAAGAGAACAACAGCAGGGAGGAAGGCTTATGAAGGCTATTCTGATTGATGATGAGCGTTCAGCACTGAATCAACTGGAAAGACTCCTACAGAACGACGGGCGGCTGACAGTCGCAGGCAAATACACCTCTGCCAAGCTGGGAATAGAGCACTTGAGCACAGCACATACAGATGTGATATTCTTGGATATCGGTATGCCTGAAATGAATGGACTGGAGGCGGCTGAATGGATTGAGCAGCTTGGACTAGGAGCTCAGATCGTCTTCATCACAGCGTATTCAGAATATGCTATCGAAGCCTTTGAGCTGCAAGCACTGGATTACGTGCTCAAGCCTGTGCATCCTCAGCGGCTCGGCAAGACGATTGACCGAATCGTAAGCAGGGGCCCGGCTCAGCCAGTGGAGCCGCTGGTGGCCGAACCGGATGTGCGCTGCTTCCAACGCCTTGAGTTAACGTCACTCGCCGGGGCTGTGCCGAAGGAGTTTGACGGTAAGCCTTTCAAATGGAGGACGCTCAAGTCCCAGGAGCTGTTCGCTTACATGGTTCAGCAACGGGGAGAATGGGTCAACAAGCAGCAACTCCTCGATGACCTGTGGCCGGAGTATACAATGGATAAAGCTGTTGTGCATCTGCACACCACCGTCTACCAGATCCGCAAAATGCTGAAGGAATGGCTGGAGGGCATCCGGCTTGAATTTAATCTGGACCGCTATCGTCTGAATGTAGGGCACTGGAGTACAGATGTGGATGCCTTTGAGCAGGCCGTTCGAGCCTTTCGCAGCGCACCTGAGGGCCAGGAGGATTATGAACAGCTGGATCGTGCGCTACAGCAGTACCGTGGACATTATCTGGAGGACCATGATTATGTATGGGCTTACTCCCGTCAGGAGGAGCTGCGAGAGCTCTATGTGGAGGGAATGCTGCTGCGAGCCCGTGAAGAGCACCGTACAGGACACTCCAGAAAGGCAGCCCAGCGTCTCTTGCAGCTTCAGGAGAAGGAGCCGTATTCCGAGCAGGTATGTACCGAGCTGCTACGCATATACGATGAGATGGGGAATCACACAGCTCTGATCCAGCACTATGAGCGCTTCTCTGTGCTGCTATATGAAGAGCTTGGCGTGGAGCCATCCGCCGACATGTGTAAGGCATATGAGCGTTATGCCGGGGAGCAGTCTCATACAGCATGATGGGAGGGACACCTCGCTGGGGGAAGATGGGCTGAACCAGCTTCGAGCTCTGGCGACAGAATGTGCAGGCGGCACATTTTTTGACGAACAGTGAAGCAAGACAACATATACAGAGAAAGACACATACCTGCAGCATAGGACATAGACATACAACTGGGACACACACCTACAGCATTAGACACAACATACAGCACGAGACACACATATACAGCACGAGACACACATATACAGCATGAGACAGACATATACAGCACGAGACACTAGGCCTATCGCCCGAGTTCCCAGTCGTACAGAAGGAGCCAAGGATGCCAGAACTAATCTTGGGATCGTGTAAATAATCTTGAGATAACGTAAAAGAACAAGACCGTGCCAGTGGTCATCACACCATGGGCAACGGTCTTGCTTTGGTTAGAGGAGAGAAGGACTGCTGCAAGTAAGGAGCCTCGAATGGTAATAAGGAACTCCTCAAATGGTAGCTGCAAGTTAGGAGCTCCTAGTAGCCCTTGAATCCAGCTTACATTCCTAGCGGATCAGAGATTCGTGGGGGCAGGCCTGATCACCTCTAACAATCTACAAGGCGCCTTGCCATACTGCGTAACCGAAGGGCGGCAATTCCGTCTCCAGAATGTCTTCATGGAGGACTCCCTGCGAATGGCCATATCGTGGCTTCAGAGGTGTCGCACCTGTTGCCTCTAATGCCACCCTGACTGCTTGCGGATGGTTCTCACGGTTGAGCAGAATCAGGAGATGCTCTTGGTGTGAGCGACGTTCGTAGACAATTAAGCCACTCCCCGCCTTCGCCTCCAGAAAGCGGAAGCTTCCTTCAGCACGCAGAGCAGGGTGCTCGTTCCGCATCTGAATCAATTCCTGATAGAAGGCGAACAGCTCACGATCCTGCAGCTCCTCGTCCCATTGCATGCATTTTCGACAATCCGGGTCTGCCCCGCCATCCATGCCAATCTCATCGCCATAGTAGATACATGGTGTGCCGAGGTAGGTGAACTGGAAGAGCGCCGCTAGCTTCATGAGCCGTGTGTCTCCCTTGCAGAGGGTGAGCAGGCGCGGAGTATCGTGACTGTCCAGCAGGTTGAAGGCAACCTCGGCAGCCTGACGAGGATAGCGGGCCAGTTGATTGCCGATGGAGAAGGCGAACTGCTCGGCATCCGTCTTATTATCCACGAAGAAATCAATAACCGACCTAGTAAAAGGGTAGTTCATCGTGGCATCGAACTGATCACCCTGCAGCCACTCGACAGAATCATTCCACATTTCTCCCAGAATATAAGCCTCGGGATTGATGGATTTCACGGTCGTACGAAAGGCTCGCCAGAAGGCATGATCTACCTCATCGGCAACGTCCAGGCGCCAGCCATCGATACCGATCTCCTTCGTCCAGTATTCGGCTACCTGCAGCAGATAGCTCCTCACCTCGGGATGCTCTGTATTCAGCTTGGGCATCATCGGCTCCAGCGCGAATGTATCGTAGGTAGGTGTGCCATCATTTACAGTCAAGGGAAAGCTATGTACATGGAACCAGTCTCTATAGGAGGAGGCCTCTCCCTTCTCCAGCAAATCCACAAACGGAGCGAAGGTCCTGCCGGAATGATTGAACACGGCATCCAGCAGCACCCGGATTCCTCGTGCATGGCACGCATTCACCAGCGTCTTCAGCAGAGCGGCATCGCCGAAGTGGGCGTCCACCTTCATATAATCCTCGGTATCGTATTTATGATTAGTTGTCGCCTGGAACACAGGAGTGAAGTAGATAGCTGTTATGCCAAGGCTCTCCAGGTAATCCAGATGATTCAGCACGCCTTGCAGGTCCCCGCCGAAGAAGTTGTCGAACCGTGGCTGTCCGCCCCAGGCCTCAGTCCCTGGAGGATTAAGGGACGGATCGCCATTGGCGAAGCGTTCCGGGAAGATCTGATAGAACACAGCATCCTTGACCCAAGCAGGGGGTCGGAGAATATCGATAGGGTTAAGAAAAGGATATTGGAACATGCGGTCGGGATTCTCCGGCTCTTCTGTTACGAAATCATGCTCAACCATCCATAGCTGCTCTTCCCCCGAGCACAGGAGAAAGCTGTATTTCAGACGACGGTGGCGTGGCTGGACCTTGCATTCGTAATAATCGAATCGGCTGTCGGTAGCGAACTTGTACATAGGGATGAGCTCACGAGTCCGCTCCCAGTCATATTTATCTCTGGTTAGCGCATGAACCTCAGTCATCTCGTTCTTCTTCGTGCGCAGACGAAGATAGATGGTCTTCTCGTCATATCCAAAAGCCCAGTTGCGCTTCGGATCATGGTGTACTGCCTCCAGTAGCATGGACATTCACTCCTTTTGGGTTGGAGGATTCGGTAACAGGTTAGCTAATCATTACCCGCAAGCCCTGTTCTTTGTAACAGGTTAGAAGAAGTATGCCGGGCATACGACATCTATTGTGCTCCAAATTCCAAAAAAAAACAAAATTTCAGGACGAATGTAAGAAAAAGCACTGGAATATAATACCTGATCTGTGTATGATGTACTTGTGTACAGGCTTTAGGCTGCTCACGTATTACAGCGGTTGTGTACAAGCAGCGCCCAATCGACCATTAAGGAGGGGAGAGGCTCTTACGGGAGCTAAGAGCGTGGAGACGGCCGTAGGATTGACATGATTCATAATTCAAAGGAGGAATATCCATTGAGTACAATCAAATCCAATCGTAACACTGCAAGTGCAGGACGAGCCCATACCCGTTCCAAATCGAAATGGTCTTCGACTACAGTAATCACAGGGGTTGTTGCGGCTCTCATTGCTGGAAGCGCTTACTATGCATCTCCATCTTATATTCTGGCTTCTGAGGTGCAGCCGGAGGAAGCAGTCATTAGCTTGGCTACTACGGATCTTTATGTAGCCCCTAATGGAAGCGCAACCAATCCGGGTACGTTAAGCAGTCCAATGACATTGGAGGCAGCGTTAACCCAGATTGCACCTGGCAAAACGATCTATATGCGTGGAGGCACGTACAGCTATGGACAGACGATTACCGTTGAGCGCGGGAATAGCGGTACATCCGGTAGCCGTAAGGGGCTCGTAGCGTATGGAAGTGAGAAGCCTGTTCTTGATTTCTCTGCTCAGGAATTCGCCTCGGCGAATCGGGGCTTACAATTATTTGGCGACTATTGGCTCGTGAAGGGTCTTGAGATCAAGGGAGCCGGAGATAATGGCGTATTCATCGGGGGGAGCTATAACCGTCTCGAAAATATAGAAGCGCATCATAATCGTGACACAGGGATTCAAATCGCACGCTACAGCTCAACCGCAGCCAAGAGTGAGTGGCCTAGCTACAATGAAGTCATTCGTTCCTATTCGCACAACAACTTTGATCCAGATGATGGTGAGGATGCAGACGGCTTCGCAGCCAAGCTGACCGTTGGTCCAGGCAATGTCTTTGATGAGTGCTTGGCGGCATATAATGTAGACGATGGATGGGATCTCTACTCCAAGTCGGATACGGGCGCTATCGGCGTAGTCACAATACGCAATAGTATCGCCTATCAGAATGGACAGACAGAGGACGGTACCTCGACCTCCAACAGTGATGGCAACGGCTTCAAGCTGGGCGGTGAGAAGATCAGTGTTGATCATATTGTGACGAACAGTATTGCTTTTCAGAATAAAAAGCATGGCTTCACGTATAACAGCAACCCGGGCAGCATCAGCATGAAGAATAATACTTCATGGGCCAACGGTCAGAGCAATTTTGCCTTTGATAAAGGAACGCATATCTTCACGAATAATCTGTCCTTTAATGGTGGAAGCAGCGATAAGACTAGTGGTACGGATACCGATAGCTCTAACGTATGGTGGAAGAACAAGAAGAGCACGAATGCCAAAGGCTTGGTCGTGAGTGCAGAGGACTTTGCCAGCCTCAGTCCTTCAGTCATTCGGAATGCAGATGGCTCCCTGCAGCTTGGCAATTTCCTGAAGCTGGCAACAGGCAGTGATCTGATTGGGTCCGGAACGCCAGCTGGTACGAATGTCGGTGCACGCTAACAGGATGAAGCGTTGATGCAGCTTGTAGCTGGTTACTTGGGACCCTGTCGAGATAGGTACACAGGTCAGGAGTACATGCTACGTATATCTAGCTTGTATGAAGCTATCCATAAAGTGTGAGTTTGTAAAATGTGCACGTGAACAAAAGGCCGCCTGCCCCGGGATGAGATGATCTGTGAGCGTTGTTGGCTCTTCGATCCGCTCAACTTCTCTGGGGCGGCGGTCTATTTTTGAAGAAGTGATTACACGACAGAGAGTTGGTCGAGGCTTTGCTGGATGATATTGCAGGATTGATTGAATTTGACCTGTTCCTCCGCTGTGAGCTCCAGCTCTACAACCTCCTGAATTCCTGCCCCGCCAATAATCGCCGGTACCCCGATGGCAAGCCCGGAATGGCCGTATTCTCCTTCGAGCACCGCTGATACGGCTGTAATCTTGCGATCATCGTTCAGGATGGAGCGTGTGATGTAGGCCAGTGCATTTCCAATTCCGAACTGAGTGGAGCCCTTACGGGTGAAAATCTCCCAGCCAGCATCACGCGTCTTGCGCTCGATGTCCTCCAGGTCCACATGAGCGAACCGGTCCTGATGCTGCCGTAGGATATGAAGGATAGGCTTGCCGCCAATAGTGACGTGTGACCAGGCGACGAACTGTGATTCGCCATGCTCACCTAATGCGTACCCGGAGACGCTGCGGGGATCAATGGCAAATACCTCCGAGAGCAGTGTCTTTAAGCGGGAGCTGTCGATGGATGTACCGGTGCCAATGACCTTGGAGCGCGGGAAGCCTGAGAGCTGCCGCACAAGACAGGTTACGACATCCACCGGATTGGAGGCAATTACGAATATCCCCTGAAAGCCACTGTCCATCACCTCTTGAACAACATTCTGAATGATAGTAGCTGTTGCCTCCAAGACGGTCAGTCTGGATTGCCCTGGTTGTGGGTTGGCTCCAGCCGTCAGAATCACTACGTCCATATCTGCACAATCAGCGCAGGTGCCTGGGTAGACCTTGGTTCGAGTATGGGTGAAATCCATGCAATGGGACAGATCAAGGGCTTGGGCGAGAGCCCGGTCGCTGGAACGGTCAATAATCAAGATTTCATCACATACCGCCTGATTCACCATGGAATAGGCACAGCTGGAGCCTACCATCCCCGCACCGATCACAGCCACTTTACGCGTTTTCCCTTTCATTCGATACAGCCTCCTATGTGGATGAACATCCTTCTTAATATAGTCTATGCAAAAGCCCAGGTATACGTCACGTTTCTTCACATAATGCAATTGAATTATAGATATTTCTATCCTAAAACATTTCATGCCAGAAAAATACAGGTGAACAAGCGATAAAACCGACAGTTTTTTGATCATTTCATGACAAGAAAACTGACGAATGCGCGAACGACAAAAGTTCTTAGTAATCCTCAATATTAGAAGAATTCAGCCAAAGGAGATCGCCGCTCTAAAAGCGAATTGGAATTACATTGCGAAAAGCCGAGGTTACCCTTCGGTAGACGAGCCGTCATGTCAGAAGGCTGCATCCATTATAGATTCAGGAGGGATTACGAATGCAAGAGCTGAAGTCAACCGCCGATATCGCCAGAAAGCTTGGCGTAGGAACAAGTACGCTTCGTAAGTACGCTGCTGCAATGGAGGAGAAGGGGTACCGCTTTGAGCGAGCGGCGAACCAGTCCAGAATGTTCTCTCAGAAGGATATGGAACGGTTCAGGCTGCTGAAGACGGCATTGAGGGAAAATAATTTGCTGCTGTCAGAGGCTGTGGAACAGGCTTTGTTCGCGGAAGATGGACAGCGTGCAGAACACGATATTCATAATTCAGGGAGCGTAGGGATGAGCGTGACAAGTGGGATGGAGGAAGAGCCGGCAATGCTCCTGTATTCGGCCAAAAGGGCCGAAAAGGGCGATGAGCTGAGGTATCTTGTGGAGGCAGTCACAGCGGCAGCATCCGAGAAGGAGTACACGGGCAAAGCGAAGGCAGAACGAATGGAGGAGGATCAGCCTTCACTGTCGCGGAGGGAATTGAACGAAACTTTAGGACAGGACATTCATATGGAATCAGCCGTCGGGGAGCTGCAGTCTAATTCCGTGCTGCAGTCTGATCAGCCGCTATCATCAGGTCAGCGACTACCATTAGATCAACCTATACAATCGGGTTCATCCATGCAGTCCGATCAGGCTGGGGGCTCAGATCAGCCAGCACAGACACCGCAGACACCGCAGACAGAGCAGCAAATATCTCTCCGCCATGAGGCCCTAAGCCCGGACTGGGACAAGCTGTATCGCCGTATTGAGGAACTGGAGGAAGGACAGCTACAGCTGCAACAGCTGAATAGCCAGCTGACTGCCCAGTTGGAGGAGCAGAAGAATTGGATCAAGGAAAGGACGGAGGAGGAGCGTGATCGTCAGCTGATCACCAGTCTACGTACGTACCAAGGTCGTAAAAAGAAGACCCGCAGCTCTATCTTTGCTCTACTGGGTCTGGTGCCGCGCAAGAGCAGGGAGGCATAGGGCTGCTGGCTAATGATATAATGGGACTGTAAAGATGGCGACAGTCCATCCTCTTACGCTAGGAGGAACAGTGGTCTTAGGATATATACGGAGGAGCATTGAAGCATGGCAGGATTATCCTTGTGAGCCGGGGGAGATCATTGCCGACCGCTACAAAATACATGAATTGCTGGGTGAGGGTAGTTATGGCCTGACCTACGCGTGCACGGACAAGCAGGATGGGCGGATCTATGCGCTCAAGCAAGCTCGACCAAGCAAGAAGGCAAGAGGAGAGCTGCTGCTGAAGCAGGAGGCCACTGCCTTAAGTCAGCTGGAGCATCCGCGTATTCCTGCACTTAAGGCGGCCTTTACCTGTAAAAAGCGACAATATATAGTGACAACGTTTGTCGAAGGACGCAACATGGAGGAATTGATCTTTCAGGAGCAGCACCAATTCAATGAGCGGGAATGCGTATCTTATATGCTGTCCCTGCTGGATCTGGTGGAGTATGTGCATGAGCGTGGCTTCGTGCATATGGATTTGCGAATTCCTAACGTCATCCTGCATGGCGAAGATCTGTATCTGATTGATTTTGGCCTTGCTTTGCCGAGTGGGGAAGAGCCAGCTACAGCGGCCATTCAACAGCTACTAAATGAGCGTGATCCACAGCGACGTCTCCCGGTCATTCAGAGTGATCTCTACGATCTGGGACATCATCTGTTGTTCCTGCTTTATACGTCGTATGAGACTGTTGAGGTTACCGAGTCGCTGTCATCTGCACCGAAGCAGCCGCCTGCAGGCTGGGAGCAGGAGCTGCAACTGCATCGTGGCACTCGTCATATATTGGAGCGTCTGCTGCAATTAGGCTCCTGCTATGAGAATACGCTTGAATTGCGCCATGATCTACAGCAACTGCACACCCAACTAGCGGGCGAATTTCATTGAAAATGGGATATTGTCCCTTACGCTTATACGATCGTCTACATAGGATGATATGGAAAATGAGCGAAAGGGGTGCTGTGCATGAGCGGTAAAGCGAAGAACATGGGAATGGGGCCGGCGTACGGGGGTGATAAAGGAGGTTCCTACGGGCCTAGCTATGGATATTGTCCAGGGCCATGGACCTCTACAGGCGCCATTCTTGTCCTGTTCATTCTGTTGGTAATTATTGCGCAGATGTTATTCATCTGCTAGTCGACTTAGCTACTGTTAATTCAAGTACCAGTCACAGTCACTGAGTCACGTGATCTCTGTGTCCAATACACTCTTGTGCCGTATCGGATGAAGCCGATGCAGGCCAAGGGTGTTTTGTCATGTGTGGAAGAAAAAAACGAATTAGTCAAAACTTTCTGCGGGGCTGTGAAGTCTCTTTAATAGCATGATAAGATTCGGCCGAGTTCATAGCATGCGAATGGAGAGGAGTATTGCATCATGGAGCTAGTGGAAGAAAAGCAGCTTGCAGAGAGGGCCTGTGCCGGGGATGAAGAGGCATTTCAGCAATTGATTGCTGCGCATAGAAGACGCTTGTACGGGATTGCCTATAGCTACTTGCATTCTGAGGCTGATGCCCTGGAAGCCCTTCAGGAGACCGTGTGCCGGGGATGGCTCAAATGTGGTGGCCTGCGGGAGCCAGAGACCATGATTCCTTGGCTCATCCGCATCCTGATGAATATTTGCGCCGATGAGCTGAAGCGACGCAAACGATTCCAGCCCTTGTTCAATCATGAGAGTCAGACGACGAGCGAAATGATTAGCGACAGCAAGCTTGATTTGCAGGAGGCTCTGGCGCACATGAAGCCCAAGTACAGAGATGTGCTCGTGCTGAAATACTATCAAGATATGACGATCCAGGAGATCGCAAGAGTATTAGACAAGCCCGAAGGAACGATAAAAACCTGGTTGTACAAGGGATTGAAGCTCATGAAGGGCAAGCTGGAGACTGGAGGTGAGGTGCAGCATGGGAGAGCATGAGGAGCAGCTGCGCAGATATTTTGAAGACAGCCGTTTGGCGGAAAGAAGAATTCAGGAGGTTCAGCTGGAACAAGCGATGAAGCAAGGGCTGCGACAGGCGGCGGAGCGAAAACGTGGCCGCCGCTTTGCTTATATCCTGAGATGGGGTGGGGCAGGCCTTGCGATCTGTCTGGCTATCTTGGCCTCACTATACTATATGCCGCAGGGGGAGCCTGCCAAGCCCGCTTCCTCGGATGCCGTAGCTGCACTTCCGACGTATGTACAGAAGCTTGTGGAGAAGGATAATACCCTGTTACAGGCTGTCGAGCATGGATTATATCAGTCATTGAATCAGACGCAGGAGTCTGGACCTTATGTTATGCAGATTGATGGTGCGATTGCCGATTCACAGCGTGTTATTGTGTTCTACAATCTGACTAATTCATCTACCTCAAATAAGGTGATCCTTGAGAATAACAAGCTACATCTTCTGGATCGAGACGGCAAGCCTACATCTGCTATCTATATGCCATATATGATGGAGGGTCAGATCATAAAGGAGGAAAATAAGATTGCCTTCGACTTTCCAACAGGAGAATATGTACCATCTGAATTCAGGCTAACGGGATATATTCAGGAGGAGAGCAAGACTGGTGGATTGCATAATGGGCGATGGTTCGAGACGGAGGTACAATTGGACCAGAGCAGATTCGCTGACTTGCACCGAGAGGCCGTGATCGAGAAGCCATTCAAGATCGGTGAGAAGGAGTATGTGCTTGAAGGCTTTACGCAGACCCCACTTCGCACGGATGTGAAGATTCGGGAGGTTGATGTCAAGAATCGGCCAACGTATCACCTGCTCGATCCTCGATTGCAGCTCGGTAAGGATCATCAGTTTAGCGAGATTTTGCATATGTATCAGGATATAGACAACAGTAGCGGACAGCATACGATCTATTTCCCAGGCAGCTGGTATCGGGAAGCTACGCCTATGCGTTTTACGCTGGGAGGTATGAGCTTCAAGTTTGACACAGATATCAAAATCAAGCTGGATACGGAGCGTAACGAGCAGGTGTACGCATCGGATGACCGAATCAAGAGCAGTATTATTCGCGAGGAAGGGGGGAAGAAATGGGTTTCTCTAAAGCTTGCAGGTTCTCCGCCCTATTCATTCGAAACATTTGATTGGGCAGATGCGAATGGACAGAAGTACGATTTTAGTATGGACATTGGAGCTAAAGGAAATACAGGAGAGGACTCTCTAATCATCATTCTGAAAGATCAGCAATACAATCAGCCGCTCACGTTCAGTTTCAAAAGTTTTGCAGGCAGCATAATCTATGATGGAGAGAGTATGACCCTAGTTCCTTGATTGCCACAGATCACATCAAGCCAAGCAGCCTTCACCTCGTAGGATCATGGGTGAAGGCTACTGTACTGCTCGCTTTAGATGCTATTGCTCATCGAATTTTCCTCAAAGATTGTTGCTCAGTTACTGATGCTCGAAGGCTAAGCTCTCAAGGTGGTGCCTAGAGGCTAATGCACTATTGCCTTATAGCTTATCAGCCTTATAGCTGCATAGCTGCATAGCCTTTACAGATTAGGAGCTGGAATAACGTCTGTGTCTGTTCTTGTAGTAATCCTGACCGTGTGAACGATTACCGTATTTCAGATCCGAAGAGGACATCTTACGTCTATAGCCTCTGCCATGATCGCTGCTCGAATACCGCTTGTATTGCTTTCCGCGGGAGCTGCTGTAATGGCGTTTATGCGAGGATGAGGATGTGGAATGAAGAAGCTTGTTTATTATTTTGCGTAGCATATATTCGACACTCCTTGTATTTAAAATTTTAGCTTTTCATCATATACGGCTCGTGTCCCGGTATGGTTTCAAGCTTTGGCAAGCTAAAAGTCGAACCTTTACGCTTCTTCATGTCCACGATGCCTCTCACGATACCCTTTCACACTATCCATCATCACTATGCTACTGCTTCGGGGTCTCTTGAGTAAGGCGATTCTGCAAGCTGGCTAGCTCGCTGTATTCCTCCTCGAACTTACGGGATAGGCGAATGTAGATCGGCAGCAGCTCACGATATACCCCGACATGGCTGTGAACAGGCTTGTGCCGATATGTGGTGCCCATCATATAGCTTGCTCCATCCAGCGTCGGAATCCGTTCCAGCGCATACAGCCCCAGAATGACTGCTCCGAGACAGGAGCTCTCCAGACTCTCGGGAATGACGACCTCCTGGTCGAAAATATCCGCCATCATCTGCCGCCACAGCTCCGAGCGGGCAAAGCCACCCGTGGCATGAATCAATGCAGGACGACCAATGACCTCCTCCATGGCAAGCATTACACTGTATAGATTGAACAGTACGCCCTCCAGTGCAGAGCGGATCATATGCTCCTTCTTGTGCCGCAACGTCAAGCCGAAGAAAGAACCCCTCGCCTGCGGGTTCCAGAGTGGAGCACGCTCACCCGAAAGATAAGGATGGAACAATAGCCCCTCTGACCCAGCAGGCACCTGCTCAGCGATCTTCGTCAATACATGATATGGGTCTAGTCCTAGCCGCTTGGCTGTCTCGACCTCCGAAGCCGCGAATTCATCTCGTATCCATCGGAAGATGATACCGCCGTTGTTGACAGGTCCGCCAATGACCCATTTGCCCTCTGCCAGAGCGTAGCAGAAGAATCGTCCTTTCGGGTCCGTGACGGGCTCGTCTACAACGGTTCGAATGGCGCCACTGGTACCGATGGTGACAGCCACGACCCCGGGCTCGGTGGCATTCACACCCAGATTCGAGAGTACCCCGTCACTGGCTCCAACGACGAATGGAGTGGCTGGGTCCAGTCCCATGTGCTTGGCATAGTCTGGTTGAAGCCCTTTCATAATATGAGTCGTCGGGACCAGCTTCGAGAGCTGGTCCGGGGTAACGCCAGCTACCGCCAAGGCTTCGGCATCCCAATCGAGCTGCTTCAGATTCAGCATACCTGTAGCAGAGGCGATGGAATGATCGATGACATATTCACCGAACAGCTTGGCAAATATATATTCTTTGATGGAAATGTACTTAGAGGCGCGTTCAGCGATCTGTGGCAGATCACGAGTGATCCACATTAGCTTGGTTAATGGAGACATAGGATGGATCGGTGTTCCAGTTCGTCTGTAGATCTCATGCCCGTTCAATTGTTCAGTCAGGACGCGGGTCCAATCGGCGCTTCGATTGTCTGCCCAGGTAATGCAGGCTGTGAGGGGTTCGCCGTCTGCATCCACGGCCAGAATGCTATGCATGGCTGAGCTGAAGGATACGAAGAGAACAGACTCAGGGGCAACCTTGCTCTTGTCCATAACCTCTTTGGTCACAGTTAATACAGCCTCCAGAATAGCCTTAGGGTCCTGCTCGGCAGCCCCAGGCTCGGGGGTGTCTAGCGGGTATCCGACATGATGCTGGGCAAGGACATGTCCCTGTTCCTCGAAAAGCACGGCCTTGGTGCTGGTAGTTCCGATATCTACGCCAATCATATATTGTGGTGCGGTCAAGCTGTTTCCTCCTCTCAAAGGTCCCGTCTTGCTTATATTATGGAAAGTTACAATTATCATAAGCTTTTGTACTTTCTAACTGCAAGCCGGGCCAACAACGTTTCAATTCTTGTCGTTTCGAGATACAATATACAGTAAGCTATAAGCGTAGGAAGCTGTATTTGCATTTTAACCATGTTAAGGAGACCACCTGATGATTATTTTGAAGACGAAAGAACAGATAGAACATATGAAGAAGGCGGGAGAGATTCTCGCAGCCTGCCATAGGGAGATTGCGAAGCTGATTCGTCCAGGCATTAGCACGATGGAGATCGACGCCTTTGCGGAAGCCTTCATGCGCAAGAATGGAGCTACTCCTGAGCAGAAGGGATATAACGGATATCCGTATGCTACCTGTGGATCGGTGAATGATGTGATCTGCCACGGATTCCCGAACAAGACACCACTGCAGGATGGCGATATCGTAACGATTGATATGGTTGTGAACCTGAATGGCTGGCTCGCAGACTCGGCCTGGTCCTATGCCGTGGGTAACGTATCCGAGCAAGCTGGCAAGCTGCTGGATGTAACGAAGGAATCCTTGTACAAAGGGATTGAGCAGGCTGTGATCGGCAATCGCATCGGCGATATCTCTAATGCTATTCAGGTATTTGCGGAAGCAGAGGGTGTGTCCGTCGTGCGTGACTTCATCGGTCATGGTATTGGCGAGAAGATGCATGAGGAGCCGCAGGTTCCTCACTATGGACCTCCGCACCGCGGCACGCGCCTGAAGGAAGGCATGGTCATTACGATCGAGCCGATGCTGAACACAGGCACTTATCGCTGTAAGATTGATGAGGACGGATGGACAGCGCGCACATTGGATGGTGGATTATCCGCACAATATGAGCATACGATTGCAATTACTGCAGATGGACCTGTAATTTTGACGGAGCAGTAATCGTACGATGAACAAGGCTAGCCATATCGGTTAGTCTTGTTTGTTTTAAATTGAGATGGAAGGGGCAGGAGGATGAATGTTTATATCGAAAAAGCCAATGTAGATGACTCTAAGCTATTAGCTCAAATTCAGAATGTAATTGGATTCGAAATAACAAAAAGAAACGTTCTTTGTATGAGCGTTTCTTCTGACTAACTAACATTCCTCTATACGTTTTTCTTCCACTTCACTAATAACACTTCGTTGTTATTCAACCACTAAGGATTCTTGAGAAACCTTGGTTCTTCACCTCAAGACGAGGTTTCCCACAATACATGATCTGTACAATATTGTTTAATTATATGATATCTATCCATTAATTCCTCGGTCGTTGTGCCTGTAAAAACGATAGTGGCAACAAAATCCGCACTGTGCGCGCTTTTGTTATACCATTGCCCGCTTTGACATAGTATGATGTGCTCCTTAACCCAGTCAAAGGGAAAATGATTAGGCTGACACAGTAGCTTGCCCTCACGTTTTTGTATGTAATATATGGCGGTTAAATTAGTTTGCTTTCGATCCGTTAATTCATACTCTATGCCACAAGTCAGCTTGACGAAGGCCTCTTTTAGATCAACGCTATTTGCATGCCAGATTCCTTCACACATGTAGCCTCCAGGAGGTCTGCTGGCAATTTCACAGAATATTAGATCCTCATCTCTAACAAATAACTCGCAATGAAAAACCATAACTTCTGGTGTAGGTAAAGCGTCTATTACCTGTTGTGTGAACAGTAGAATACGCTCGTACAGTGGATCATCCTCAGCTAGCATTGTAACCAGGTGATCAGGCTCAGAGTCCTGATAGTGTAGCCCACCTGTAGAATAACGATTAATGGAACAGAAGCGTATTTTTCCTTGGATGGCAATCCCGTTGGAGCTGTGCATATCGCCTTCTATAAAAGTCTCTAACATATACCTGCTTAGATCATCTTGCCCATAGGCTTCTGTTAATAGATGCAGATCGTGATCATTCCTTATTATTTGTGTTCTCATGCTACCAAAGCCATCAATTGGCTTGAAAATAAAAGGATAGCCGTGAGCGTCTTTAAATTGTAATACATCCGTCATTGTCGTTAGCGCTTGAAAGTCTGCACAAGGAATATCGTATCTAGACATCCAAGTTTTCATCTGGACCTTGTCACGGTAAGCTACAGCACTTTCTACGCCCTGTCCTGAAATCTGCAGCTTCTCTCTAAGCTCGGCGACTCGAATAATATCCTCTTCAGCAAAGGTGATAATCTGACGAAGAGGAGAATGACTAGCGATATTTAATAATTCATCTATCGTAGAAATGGATAAATAATCGTCTGTGTGGATAGCGGCTGTATAATGTTCCTGTTCCTCTGGATGCAGATAAGCCGAGATCAGATAAAGATCCTCATTAAGCGACTCTAACCATTTATAATAGTCAGAACTTCTCTTGGACTTGTGAAGTAATGCTACGGCCATTGTGATTCCCCTTTCGAATACCCATCCAGTAGAATAGAGAATCTACTAGTGTTATGACTGCCATCGTTATAAATAACAACTTGCTGCTGTAGGATAGCAATAAGCCGCCTATCCACGGACCCAGAAAGTTACCAAGATTGATGATATTTTTCGCACCATAATAGAGTCCTCTTTTATCTTCAGGCGCAATACGATCAATTAGGAGATCACCAGCCGGGAAAGTTAGCATTTCACCAAAAGTAAAAAGAATCATGGACACACCTAGCATGATCCAATGGGTAGAATAGGCATAGCCAAGATTGGATAGCACGTACAATAGATTCCCGAACAGGATACAGTTCAATAAGGAATACTTATAGAAGAGCTTGGCTACTTGCATTTGAAATAAGATAACCAGAATTGCATTTAGTGACAGGAGACCAGAAAAAAGTACAAGCCCGTTCTCAAAACTGCTGCCTATATGACTGGCTAGCGTTGTGTTCATTTGTGCATAGCCGATCATACCGAGGATTCCTCCCATCAGAATAAGTCTTAAAGGAGTTCCATCCTTATGGATGAGGATCTGGTAATTGACAGAGGGCTTCTTTACAGATTCCTTCAGGCGTCTTGGATGCGAGTCTTGGATAATGAGGCAGAGAAAAAAAGCATATATACTGAAAATAATGCCTGTAATCAGAAATGGTAGCGAGCCATATGTAACACTAAGCAGAGCTCCTAATGGAGGACCAACAGACACGCCAATGTTGAGGGCGGCATACCGTAGGGAGAATACTTTGGCTCTCTTGTCATCCGGTGTGAGATCGGCTGCAAGTGCTTGGCTTACTGGCTCAAAGATAGATCGGCATATGACTTGCAGAGTGTTGAACAGCGCCAGCAAGAAGATGGAGCTAGATAGAAACAACGATATGAATGAAATACCTACTAGGAACAGACAGAAGACCATGACTTTTTTTCTTCCGATGTAATCGGAAAGCCCACTACCCCAATAGCCCGCAACAGTTCCGAATAAAGACGCTATGCCAATTATAAAACCTGCTGTGGCTAGGTCTACACCACCACGCTTGACCAAGTAAATGATAAGATATGGTATGCACATGGAGGAGGCCATTCGGGTAAAGATAGTACCGAATAGGAGCACGTAGACTGTCGGATGATATTCTCTCCAAAAGTTCAGCTTGCTGGGTCCTGAATGTCTGGTCTCCATCATTCAACAACGAACTCAAGCTGAGATTCCAGGTGCTGAATTGTCTGCCTGACGTCAAGCTCGGTGTCCCCTACAACGACTAGCTTTCCAATGCTGTCAAAATTGGATTCGGGAGTCTGGACTTGTGAGCCCAATTTTGCAATTTCAAACTGTTTGACCTTGGGATGATCTACAATAGCTTGTGTCTGTCTCACTGAGCTTAATATCCCTTGAGTTGAGGCATACAACATACTTGCAGATGCAACTTTGCTGTGGGATGGAGTGAAGATTGGGGTAAGCCCCATGTGAGCCTTCAATATTTCATTGACAAAGTCAATCCCCGTTGCATGATATATCAAGTCATGAATAGGTCCGCCGCCCATTCTGGGATTCACTTCAATAATATATGGGCCTGTTGTAGTGTGGACGATCTCTGTATGGGAGGCACCAAAGTCAATGCCCAGCTTCGTGAGACATTCGTGAACGATTTCGATGGATTGTTGCTGGAATGCTGTATCTACAGGAAAGGTTCCTGATTTCTCGACAAATTTAGGGAAACCGATTAATTGACGATCTGTAAGCCCTAGGATCTGAGTCGTCCCGTGATAAGTAAAGGCTTCAACGCTATATATGTTCCCTTCCAAATACTCTTCTATTAATATATTCGTTCCGGCGTATAACCCTTTACCTAAGGATCTATTAGCCATGTATTCCTGATAGGCGTGCTGCAATTGTACTTCATTGTGGACACATCTTACGCCTAGGCTGCTTGCACCGTCGCATGGTTTTATAATACAAGGGTAATTGATCGTCTTAGCTGCTGTCAGAGCTTCATCAAGTGTGTGAGCTAATATCGACTTTGGTGAAGGTATTCCATGTTGTTTGCAGATTACGCGTGTTGCCCATTTGTTTCTTGCTCTTTTTGTAGCATCAGGGTCCATGGTAGGTACTCCGATGGCTCTAGCAGCTGCAGTTGCAGGTATAACATACAGATCGCTAAGTGAGATTACAGCATGAATAGGATGTTGTACGTGATGTTCGCTAATAAAGTCAACAACGATCTGTTCGTCAAAAGTGTTCACTTGGATTACTTGATCTGCGAGCTCCAGTCTGGCTGGCTGGTAGAAGGATGGATCAGCTGTTATTAATGTCACATACCAGCCCTGCTGCTTGCAGAATTCAATGCCAGGCAGTGATTCTCTACTCTCAACAAATAAAATGTGCTTACGCATACTCTATCTCCTCAATACAGTGTGAGTTGTGGAATGCAAGGGAATAGCTTCAAGTGTGCGGCTCTGGGTGTCATAGATCATACAACCGTTGTTAAAGGTTCCTTGTGAAATAGTCGGGCCATGCAGCCATAATGCATCATTCGGTAACTGGATAGCTTCGAAGGAATAATCAATACGTCTAGTTGCTGTAAATAAGCGTACTCCTTCAAAATGATCATTACCAGAGAAGCTATATAGACACTGCTGACTAAGCATGAAATCCCAATGTTGTTGTAATTGCGGGGGCTCAGTTACCTCACAGGTCGATGAACCCGTGCAGTCTGGATAGGCATAATGGGACAGCAGGATATTATGATCTCCAGCATCCATGACTACATGTTCTGGTAATGACAGAAGGTATTCTTTATTTTTGGAGGATAACAGCGACGGAAGCTCGTTGTCCTCGTACAGAAAAACTTCTCCAGAGGCGAGGCGCTTGCGCTCCTCAAAGTCTAATTCATACCAATGTTCAGGATAGTTAAAGTGTGAGCGCTGATCAGGAATTCGCTGTATAGCATATAAATCGTGATTCCCAATGACACAGTGAGTACATTGCTCTCTGATGATCTGGACAACTTCATTGGAGTTTCTTGTGTCAAAGTAAGTGTAGTAAGGAACAGAGAAGCCAACCAGATCGCCGAGGCATACGAGTTCAGTGACATTTCTTTTTTCAAATAAGACAAGTGCTTCTTTGAGACGTGTTATATCTTCATGGATATCGGATACGATGCCAATAATCACGTTATACTCCTTTGATCAAATAGTTATGGATCAATTCGCTTGCATCGGAGACTGCCCCATATTCCTCTAGCTCATAGAGCTGAATGCATTGCTGTACTTGGGAGGGATTCAACCTGGCTTGTCTTGATAAATAGTCAATTCCGCGAATATAGGTTCGAAGTATTCTGCCGCGTGTATTCGAGGCAGTTGGTCGTAATCGTTCTCTTGTTAGATGTAGTGCGACTGCCATTGCGTCAGCAAGCTTGCAGGTCCGAAGAAGGTCAAATGGAATAGCAGTGCTAATTAAAGAGGCCTCAATGGGATGCTTGAGACTAAATTTTCTTGCATTCAAGGTACTAATGCCGAACGCAAGTTCAACGCCACCTGCCTGACCATCTCGGTGCTCCAGAACAATCAAATTGCCGATGTCTGAAAAATGCTGTCCACCTTGCTGTCTGAGTGCAAAGTTAATATTTCGGCCATGCCATTCTTCGTGACCATACTGGTGACGATAATATGAGATAGGAAATGAATCGATATCCAGACATGGCCCGTCATTCATTTCTCTCCAGAACTCCAACAAGTCTTGATCGCGAGAGGAAGCTCTGATCATGATGTCATGCTTAGGAATTCCTAAGCTGATGTGCAAAAAATGCCAGACATCCATGCACACTTGCTTTAACTTTGTAATGGGAGAAAGTGTACCTATACTTTGAAAATAAGAAGCCCATTTAGGCATCTCGCTGTCTGTGAGCAGAAGCTTGCTATTTTGTGTACGTACACATCTTTGAACAAGAAACAATCCAGGCTCAGGAATGGACGCTGCGAATAAATATGGTTTAAGGACACTAATGGTTGAACCAATGAAATACACTGAAGGGTCTAATCTAGAATTGATATCAACAGGCGTATGCTCATGATACCCTTGGGAAGAGAAATAGCTACGAAAGGACTGAATGACTCCATAATGACTTTTTGAAATGAGTTCGGGAGGGAATGGAGTATACTGGTCATCCAACGGCAGAATCATACCATGAAATCCTTCCAGATTTGCGACTCCATGGGCCCAGTGCTTCCTTGATATTTCCCTTCGTATAACAAGATGTCCCCCTGAGTCTTCCAAAAAGTCACCTGACCAATCAGCATGCCTTTATAAATCCGAATGGGCTGAATGGCGTGCATCTGCAATGTCCAATGATTAATGGAACCTATATCAATCAAGTCCGCAGTAATATGGACGAAAAGCCCCAATCTCCCTGTTGAAGAGCGGCCACTCAAAATAGGGACATAATGGTTGCTCCCCATCTTCTCCATGGTATATCCGAGATATAAGGTGTCTGGTAGAAGCACAAGCCCCTGGTCTGGAATGGGGATGACTTCAACCTCCTGCTTTACTTTCGGGTCCAATACTTTATTTTTATATACCTTAACAAAGTCGCCTAACCTGAAATTAATAGAGTTGGGGTTAATAGACTTTTCATCAAATGGCTCCACAATAATTTTACCTGACAAAATCTGTTCCCTAATTTCATGTCCTGTTAGAATCATAAGATTCCTCCATTACTGCTGATTGGCCTTTACTGGTGGCTGAATTCACGAAATACTTCACTGATATGAGGCTTGTTATAACCATGATACTTCCCGTTATAGCTAGATGTTTTGTCACCCTCAACTGACCAGAAGCTGACCTGTCCTATTTTCATATACGGATACACCTTCACTGGTTGTACACACTTCAGTTCCAACGTCCAGCAATGTTTGGAGCCGATGTGCCCTAGCTGTGCAGTGATCTGGAGAAAAAGCCCTAATCTGCCTACAGAGGATCTTCCGATTAATTGTGTCACATAGTGATCACTTCCAATCTCCTCAACCGTACTACCCAGGTATAGCTTGCCAGGTAGGAGGGTGTGTCCCTGCTCTGTTAAATGAATTTCTTTAACATTTGCTCTCTCAGCGGAATCAATGACTTGGTCGGTAATCTCCAGCAGAGAGGTTCCTAACCTATAATTGTAGCTGTTTGGGTTAACATTCTCTATCAAGAAAGGTTTAATGTGAAGTCGTTCATTCATCACTTCCTTGATAATTTCCGGGCCAGTTAGAATCATTGTGATCACCTTTGTATAATTCGTTTAGCATAGTAATTACAGGCACAATAACTTGGTTAACAGCGGCTATCGGCGTATTCCAATCACTACATACTCTGATCCGAAATACTCGTTTTCATCTGTAGCACCAGGTGCCTTGGGCATCAGAGGTGGATGTTCTGAAATATATAACTCTTCGATAATGAAAAACGGCTCTAATAGTGCAGCGGCATTGGTGGCGCTTAAGAAGGTATGAGTCAGGCCTTTCTCAGGTCCATCGACTGGAATATAAGTGATATCTTTGACGACTTCAATGCCTTTCTTCCAATCAGAGGCACGTTCTGAGGAGAAGGTAACAAAAAACAACCCGCCAGGCTTCGTAGTGCGTGCTACTTCGTAGATCACTTTCTTGATGTCCTGTAATGTTCCGTGATTAATGACTGCTCTTGAAATCGTAATGTCAAATTCGTTATCATCATACGGCAATTCCGTCATCGGGCACAGATTCAGTCGTGCCTCCACATTTCTGCGCTGCAGTTCGGAACGTGTAAAGTCAATTGCATTCGTCGAAAGATCACTGCCAGTGACGTCAAAACCAAGCTCCGCAAAATAGTAGAGGTGCCTCCCGCCACCACAGCCCAAATCATGCAGTTTGTTGCCCCGGAGGGTGGCTCTTTCCCGAAATTGTTTACTTGGACTATCCACATATTTGTAATAAAAATTGATGATCTCTTCTGCCGGGTTCAACAGAATCCATTGAGGGGATTCGAATAAATGATGCCAGGTGTTTTTTTCAATCATGCTGGTTACATCTTCATTGTAATGAATGTTTCCTTGCAGTTCTTCTTCTGTCCAAATATGGTTGGGCACGAGCATAATTAGAGAGCCTCCTGTTTAGAAAAAATGGATTTTGGATAAAACGGAGCAGTGAAGAAGGAATTCAATTCGATTTTTTGTAAAAAAATCTACAAAACTATGTAAAAGTCATTTATACAAATGATTATAATCATTAACCAATTTAATACAATAAAAATTTTGTAATTTACTGCGAAATTACATGATAAGCAGGAGATAGGACCAGTCAAGTGCAGAATTGGAGTGAAGCAACAGAGTGCTTAGTGTGACTCGGGGGGGCAAAAAAACAGCCATCTAAGGTGAAGTGACCCCAAAAAGTTGACATTTTATTTAGGCAACCTGGACGTGCGATAGATACAGCTTCTGACTAACAACTTAAACCAATTCTAAATTAAACTTGGACAAAAAAACTGCACCTCCAACTGCTAGATGGTGTCTAACAATTGGGGTGCAGTTCACTCCTGATGACTGCCTCATGTTGTTCGTTGTATGTTGTTAATGGACTGTTAAGGTTCCTTCGCCGGCTACATTTCCTTCCGCGAATGCGGATCGGCAGGGGCAGTTGGCTGGATTTTGCGATACTCCTTGTACATATAGAGTCGCCAGTGGGTCAGTGTGCCGAAGGCGAGAATGAAGAATACACCTGCCGTCTGTGGGATGGAAATGTACATATAGACGAGCTCGTGCAGCAGTAGTCTCACAGCCAGCAGCGTAAGCAGAATGAAGAAGAATGCCCGCGAGCGCTGGACAAATACTTGACCCTGCTGTACTTCGAAGCGAGTGCTGCGAATGAGCGGATAGGAGAAAATGAACCATCCGATCAAGAACGAAGCAAGCGCCCATAACAGTGGGATACGTACATCCGGTACGACAAACATCGCAAATCCTGTCGCCATGCCTACAGGGGGCATAATAATTGTCTTGCTGTTCACCGGACGGTGTCCGACCTTCATACGTATGAAAATAGCCATCAGCGCTATGGTAAGCATGCCAAACGTAGCGCCATATTGCAGGTAAGTCGGGTTAATCTGAAACATGCAGGAACCTCCTTCTGGAGATGCAGTTGCTTTTATGACGTATTGTTGATATCTTGAATTTTAACTACAATAGTATACCATATTTAGTAGGCCTGATGCTCGCAGTCGATATCCATTCAGCTGTGATTGAACTGTAATGCTCCTTCGGCGTGGTTATACAGAATATGAGAGCAGGTTATGTAACAGACTACAGTATAACCCTTGATGGTTATAATATACAGTTACTCTTGGGATGCCAACGATCAGTTGTTGCTACTGCGCTCTGTTCGAACCAGGTACAGCATGGCGCCAATAATCATGATGAAGGCAATCAAGGCCAGCATTGGGATCGTAATGAATCCGAACCAGTTCAAATAGTCATTCTCACAGGAGACACGACCACAAGCGGTACCGCCTGAGGGTGCAGAAGTGCGGGAAGCAGCAATCCGTTGAATAATGACATGATAGGTTGAGATGGCTGCGCCGATCCCTGCCAGTGGCAGCACGTAGGTACGAACACCCGTATCACCACGGAAATAGGCAATCCCTAGCAGCACGGTGAGTGGATACATCAGAATACGCTGATACCAGCAGAGCTTGCAGGGCTCGTATCCCAGATATTCGCTGAGATACAGGCTCCCTAGTGTGGCGATACATGCGACGACCCATGCACCGAAGAGAACCAGATCGCTTTTTTTGTAACCAAGCATAAGAAATCCCCTTTTTATATAGTATAATCTGGCTCGTCCTGAAGTAGGATAACATCCCTTCATGAGCCGCTATTATTTGAATCTGTTAACATCATATCTAGGTTCACCTGATTATGTAAAGCTATGCTTGACTTTATTAGTTGTAACTAATAAAATTACATTTGTTGATTTTCCGAAGACTACGTGAGCCGTAAGTCATGGTGCATCCTTGCTGGGTTGAGGTAGTTTTCGGAGATCCGTGGACGAGGAGCTCGCTGTCGCCGATTCGCGAAAACAATATTTATATTTTTAGGAGTGTGAACCATGTCTAACATTGAACATAACGAGACGCTGCGTGTCATTAGCGAGCGTCATGCTGTCAAGAAATATGTAAAGGATGCAGCTCTTCCTGAGGAGCATCTGCAAGCGATCCTGCGTGCTGCTGGCCAAGCTCCATCTGCTTGGAATCTTCAGCATTGGAAATTCCTCGTGGTTGAAAGTGAGGCTGACAAGCAGAAGCTGCTGCCTATCGCTTACAATCAAAGCCAGGTTGCAGATAGCAATGTGACGATTGCCGTCCTTGGTGATCTTGAGGCTAACCGCAATACATTTATTTATGATCAGGCTGTTGATAATGGCTTCCTGCCGGCTGAAGTGCGTGATGCACTGGTAGGACAAATTAACGGAGCTTATCAAAATCCGCAGGTAGCGCGTGATTCTGCAATCCTGAATGCTTCTCTGGCTGCACAGAACATCATGCTGGCTGCCAAATCTCTTGGCTATGACACTTGCGCTATGGGCGGCTTCAATCCAGCACAGCTGATCGAGAGCTTCCAGATTCCTCAGCGTTACATTCCAGTTATGCTGATTACGGTAGGAACAGCACTGGAGCCTGCTCGTCCATCAGGTCGCCTGCCACTGGAAGACGTAGTTGTACGCGGCAGCTTCTAAGAAATGTCATATTCCTGACCAAGCTTATCCTGTTAACGAACAATATAAGTTATAAATATTATGCGAAGAGGGACTGCCTCGTCGCCACTAGCTGTGGTGAACGAAGGCAGTCCCTCTTTTGGTGCTATTTCATCTTTTTTGAGACCAAATACAGCAGGTCGGCGGTCAGAATGGGCAATGACACCGAGGAGGGATAGGCCAGATAACGTGGCTCCCACGAGGGGTTGAACTTTTCCTTATACCGCCTGAGTCCCTGAAATCCGTACCAGTTACCACCGTATTGAAAGACCAGCCGTGCCATGCGTTCTTCACGCAGAGCCTTCTCGTTCTGTCCGACGCTGGACAGTGGTGCCATTCCGAGACTAAAGGTCGTGTAGCCCTCCTCCCGCGCCCATTCCATGACATGAGTGAACAGATAGTCCATCGTGCCATTTGGAGCATCAGGTAGATGTCGCATGAGATCAATGGCGATCTTGTCATCCCCGTCATAGGCTGGGGCCAAAGAAGCGAATGCGATAATATCCCCATCTGGATTGCGTACGAGCGCTACTGGTGCACGAGACAGATAAGATTCCTGGAACCAGCCGAGAGAATAGCCTTTTTCCTTGCGTCCCTTGAGCCACTCGCATGATACATGCTCAAGCTGCTCCAGCAGGGATGGAGTCAATGGAGGATGCACCATGGCAAAGGAATAGCCCTCCCGGTCGTAACGGTTCCTGACGGTCCGTAGTGGCGTGTTCTTCTTCCCGGAGATGGTGAATTCCCCCAGCTTGACAAGAGCCACCTCCCCCAGCTTGAAGAAGCGGTATCCATTCTCGTGATAGATGGGCAGGTAGTCTGGGGACACCTGGTAAAATACCACGAGCAGGGCGTAGCGATCCGCATACTGCTGGAATTCCTGTATAGCTCGGCTAATTTGCTCCCGCGGGCCCAATGGATCACCGAGCACGACCAGCTTGTTGCGGGTGCGTGCATATGGAATCAATACGTTGCCATCACAGGCCCAGTAGAGATGCTTGTCGCCAAGGAATAGCATGTGTGTCAGCAGATGACCGTCCTCGTCCTCCAGGAATTGCTCAAGCTTGTCCAAGGCTTCCTCATCCAATTGCTCGGATCTGCTGCGCTGAGGGCGAAGCACCAGATACATCGTCAGGAAAATCCAGGCGAACAGCAGGCTGAGGACCGCTGTAATTGCGATTCGATTCGGGCCAATGAACAGATGCGAGTTCATACCTTGCGGCAGCCAGTGTGAGAAATAACGATAGCCACCAGCCCCAATCAAGAGGTAGACTCCGGTCACAAGGACCGATATACCGCCCCAGATGAACAGATTCGTCCTCCGCAGCGGTGCTCCAATCCGGTAAAAGCGAGAGCGGGACAGCCACAGCATCAGGGCAACGAACAATAGGTAGCTCGCCTCCTCGAAATCCAGTCCCTTCACGAAGGTGAAGACGGCCCCGGCAAGGAGTAGCACGAGTGTCAGCCGCAGTGCTCGCTTGATCCGCAGCGATATGCCGTGAGACAGCACAATGAGCATAATCCCGATCATAACGGAAATATCGTGGGACAGCCGCATGATCGGTAGCGTCAGCAGATGCTCGGCCCAGCGAAGCCTGTATAGCAGACCAGGTACAGCAGCCGATAGCAGCAAGACTGCGCCGGCGATCAGCACCAGCTTGCTCAGTGCCCATACGCTAAGGTCAGCCAGGAAGCGGAACTGCCCAGGCCAGCCCCAGAACCGCTGCCATTTGTTCAGCGAATAGGTCCAGCCAGCTCCGGCAAGCTCTCCAAGCTTCTCCCGTCCGGGCATCATTTCAAGGGCTGCCAGCACCATCCCGATGAGCCAAGGGATGACGAAGTAGAACAGTCGGAAGAGCAGCAGGACGGTGACAGCACGATCCGCGTCTACCCCCAGCAGTTGGAGGCCTAGCAGTGTGGTGACATCGAATGCGCCCAGACCGCCTGGTGCGAGACTGATAATGCCGGCAATAGCCGCCACGACATAAATCCCGATCAAGGCGTCTATTGGAAGGCCATCCAAAATCTGAAGTGCGGCCACGGCAAATGCAAGGCCTGCGAACAGCCATTCCAGCACCGAGGAGAGGAGGAAGGCCAGAATGGTCTTCCACGGAATTTGTCCCTCACCTTTGTTGAACCATTTGCCGAACATGGGTGTGCGCTGAAGCAGCATAAATACTGGAAAGTACGCTGCCATCCCCCATACAGCCCAGCGAAGCCAGGAATATTCCTGCAGCATGGCACCTACGGGCAGAATATGCAGAATACATGCCCATGCCAGTAGAGACAGACCAATAATTACAATAGGCGATAGGAAGATGACCGCAGTCGTAATGGTCTTGAGTGGTACACCGCTCTTCTTGTACAGCAGAGCCCGCAAGCCCGCTCCTGTAAAGCCGGCGAAGCCAAAGGCATTATTGAAGGTGTTGGCGATCCATCCATACCGAAAGGCTGCCCAGCGGGTGACCTCCAGCTTGAAATGGCGCCGAATCACAAAATCATAGGAGCTCATGACAGCAGCAGCAATCAGCGAGAATATGAACATGAAGACGATGGAGCCAGATGATAAGCCCCGCAGCTCGTTCAGCATGCGTCCCGGATTAATGGATTGCAGCTCCCGGCTACCCAGCCACACGACCAGGGTAATAATAACTACCGGAATGATCAGGCGTACAATTCGTTTCTGATAGGCGGAGACCACCAGTTGAATGATTTTGAGAGATGCTAAGCGCTCTCTGAAAGGAAGCATATTTTCACCTACCTGGTAATCTTGAGCACATCATTCGTGCCTTAGCGGCACAACCTGTAATGAATCCATAAGTACATACGCAATTGTTGAAGCCTTGGTTCATAATACTACATTAATACACAAATTCAAGTTTCAGGACCTCGAATTGTAAAATCATTGTACGGGGCCCGTTATTTTACACAACTGTAGTGAGAGATTGGCTTTCTTTTTACTAGAAAGTGTATACTAGGATTAACAGATCTGAACAATCGTAAGATTTCTAATCCAGATCATATAGAATTTAAGCTAGATTGTACGGGAGAGATGATTCATGGTAAAGTTCTTCAAAAGTATGCTGAGCTGGATATGCTCCTTTGGGATTGCGATCGTCATTACATTAGTTATCGGTATTTTTGGTATTCAACCTTATACGGTTGAAGGTCATTCTATGGACCCGACGTTACATGACCAACAGAAGGTGCTAGTATCCAAGATTCCGAATACGTTCCCGGGAACGATAGAGCGCGGGGATATAGTCATTATTGATAGTCGTGTACATGAGGCGCGCACCATTCGGGATGATATCATGGAGCAGCCTATCATGCGCTGGCTGAGCGATGAGCCGACGGATTCCATCTATGTGAAGCGTGTAATCGCCAAGGCTGGCGACGAGCTTGAGCTGAATCAAGGTCAGGTATATTTGAATGGTACACTGCTGAATGAGCCATATATCAAGGAAGAGATGATGGATCAGGGGGATCAGACGTGGGACGTGCCTGAGGGCTACGTCTTCGTGATGGGAGATAATCGCAATAACAGTAACGACAGCCGGGTGCTTGGTTTCATTCCGCTCAGTCATGTGATTGGTAAGAAGCTGAATTAGAGCGCTGGAGCAAGTAGGCTGCGTTCATTATAGTTAGATAATACACTCGCTACATGAGTGATATCGCCGTCAGCAAGGGGTATCACGGTATTTGTGCGGTAATGATAGGTAGGTAATACATCTAAGATCGAGGGCAGGCTGGATAAAGCTTTGTCCTCGATCTTTTTTGTATATATAGCTATTACCTAATTTATGATCCTGCCATGAGTAACGCTGATAATTGGGTAATAATGATAGACGAAATATCTATCTCATGAACCAGGGAGGAATGTGACCATGGCACAAGAGCAGATGTACTACTTTTATACAGGAACATATGCATCACAGGAGGAGAAGGCCCTATACCTGTGCAAGCTGGATGGCGACAATGGAGAGATGAGCATTGTGAACGGCACCGATGGCATTGAGCGCCCGTCCTTTCTGGCTCTACATCCGGAGGAGCATTGTCTGTATGCTGTCAGTGAGGACGGCGAGGGGAAGGTATATGCTTACGAAGTCGATGAGCAGACTCACGAGCTCCGGCTATTGAACCATCAATTAACACAGGGGGCTCATCCCTGCTACGTCTCGGTGACGAAGGATGGTGCTTTCGCTCTGGTCTCGAATTACTCAGGAGGCAATGCCGGGATGTTCCCTATCGTGAGTGGTGCAGGTCTTGAAGAGATGGCCTCCCAGGTCAAGCATGTCGGGTCTAGTGTCCATGCAGAGCGCCAAGAGGGACCACATCCCCACTCGATTGTGCCTGATCCTTCTGGCGATTATGTGATGGTCTGTGATCTGGGCATGGACCAGATCGTTATCTACCGGATCGAGGAAGGCAAGCTGGTGACGCATAAGGAAGCTGAGCAGCCGAAGGGGGCCGGGCCGCGTCATCTGGTCTTCCATCCGAACGGCCAATTCGCCTATGTAGCCAATGAACTGGACAACACGGTCTCGGCCTTCTTGTACGATGTGCACTTTGGAGAGCTGCAGCCCCTCCAGCATCTATCTACGCTGCCTGAGGATTATAGGGAGGAAAATACGGCCGCTGATATTCGGGTTACGCCATGTGGTCGCTTCCTGTATGTATCGAATCGCGGGCATAACAGCATTGTGTTGTATCGGATCGACGAGGAGAGCGGGAAGCTTGAACGGATAGAATGGGTGGATACGCTGGGGAAGACACCGCGCAATTTTAACCTGGTGGGCGGTTATCTGATCGTGGCTAACCAGGAGAGTGACAATCTCGTCTCCTACTCTATCGACGGGGAGACTGGTCGATTGACAGCGTCAGGACATCAATTAGAGCTGAAATCGCCTGTATGCGTGGAGCCTGTGGTGCGATAGTGGTTAGGGTAGAGCGAGTGTAGTAGCAAGATAAAATGAGCTTAGGGTAAGGTGAAGCGAGCTTAAGGCAAGTTAAGGCGACATAAGTATAGTCAAATATAACGAACGATTGAAGGGGCGTGTGTGGGACGCCTCTTTTTTGTATGAGCTAGCTTCGTATTTGCACCGCATCAGAACTGGTCCTTAGTAACTAGACAACAATGAGATATGACTCATGAAATCATGGGATCAATTTGTTTATCATAATAAAAAGGGGAATGTATGTACCCATTGTGGAATATTTATATATGCAATAAAGGAGGCGCATCATGAAGATTGCCGTGACGGTCAAGAGCATAGCCAAGCGCAAGCCTGTATTGGCTAAGCAAACTATTGAGCTTCCTGAAACAACGAATACATTGAGACAGCTAATTGAGCATACAGTTGCTTGGCAAATTCAGAAATATCAGGATCGTCAGGAGGAGAATAACGGACTTGCTTATTTGCTTCCGGAGAGTATCGATGATCAGGCATACACCGGGAAGGTTAGCTTCGGAACCATCAATCGTGATGGGATGCCTGACGTGACAGAGGCGTCTGCGGTTGCTCTTACTGCCTATAAGGATGGCTTGTACCGTGTATTCCTGAATGAACAAGAGCTCGAGCAGTTGGATGAGCTACTACCCTTAGAGGAGGGTGACGAACTGGTCTTTATCAGGTTAACCATGCTGGCAGGGCGATTGTGGTAGCCTTTCACAACTAGAGTCAAGAAGACGAAGGAGGAGAATGATTTTGAACAGCAGGAACTCCGCGGAAGAGAAGGAATATTTGAAGCACTTGCAGCAGTCGGCAGAGCGGCTGAAGGGCCAGGAGGGTGAGCTCGCACAATGCATTGCACAGCTGGCCCATTCTCCATATGTGAATGAGAGTGAGCAGACTTATGGGGAAATTGTTCGTTTGTTGGGACAGAATATCGCGAACTCCGTACAGCAAGACTCCGTACAGCAAGACTCCACACAACAAGACTCCACACAACAGGGCCCGACATTTCTCCAGCCGTTGGTTCAGGCAGTAAGAAGTCTGACGAAGCAGCCAACAGCTGATTTTTTTGTATATGTGGTGGAACGTGCACTGCTATATCCACACAGTAACGGATATAATCGTAGACCCTTCCGAACCCGTGATTACCGTGCCCATTTGCCGCAGATCGTGCGCAAGCTGGCTTCCTTGCTGAGAATGGAGATGCTTGGCTTTGACCTGAAGGCTTACTTATCTTTGCCTGCAAATGAGCCTTACCCTCATCATGAAGTCAGAACGGTTCTGCCGGATCGTATTGCTTACGCGCTGGATACCGGAGATGCACATGTACAGCAGGTACTAACGGATATTATTTATGGAGAGCAGCAGCATGCTCTTCTTAGTGGAGAGATGATCAAGGGAATGCTGATGAGTAGCTGGGAGGACGGCTACCGTCAGATTGGTGAATTGCTGGTGGCTGCCCGACTGCAGGAGGGTCTCCGTCAAAGTATAGTAGAGCGCATGGATGAGGGGACTGTAGAGGCCTTCATCTATATGCTGCGTATCCTGATCGACCATGAGCTGATCCGCTTCAGCTCCGTAGTGCGGGCGATGTCAGTATGGACAGGTATGGCTCTGGAGTCAGCTAACCAGCGTGTAGCTGGGCAGCTGCTGGAGCAAGCCTTGCAGGCGTTGGTGAGTGCGCAGCTTCGCGAGGAGTGGTTAAGGGAAGAGAATGCTCATCGTCTGTTGATGAGTCTGTGGGCAACAGCAGTACTTGAGGAACAGGATCTAGCACAGCTGGTCCCAGAGCTCATGAAGCAGGGGCAGCTCTACCAGCAGGTAGTCTCTCAGTATGTGCTGGCGAATAGCCAGAACCGACAATTGAGACTGAGCATCGCACGTCAGCATCTGCAAGTGCAGGACCCTGAGTTAATCTACTGGGTTATCATGAACTACGATGCAGCGTATACGAGGAACTGGGGCTTTAAGATCGAATGGAATGTTGCAAGTGAAGAGAAAGGATCAAGTGTCCTTCTGACTCCTGTACCTGAGCTGGCGAGTAAGGTGGAACGTCGCCGTGACTTCGAACTGTTCAGGCAAATGCTTGAACAGATTCCACCAAGTGGGGAGGAAAGGGCATCCCGTGTGCTGGATTACGTCCATTATCATATTCATCGGGATGATGTGGTTCGTAAGATGCTGTATTTGGCAGCCTATGACATGGACCCGGATTGGATCGCAGAGGTCATCCTGCTGAAGGATCAGCTGGGACCCGATCTCCGTGGAGAGCTACTATCTTTATTCGTGCGCGGATCAGAGCATACAACGCAGCGTAATTTTATATTTGAAAGTCTATCCGACAAAAGTATGTCCAATCGTGAGCATGCACTCGCCCATGCCAAGCAGATGCTTCTTGGACCTGATGAGATGAAGCGATTGGAGGAGCTGCTTAAGCTGAAGACAGGCTCGTTACGACAGCTTGTCATTCAGGTGCTGTTGCTCCAGGACGAGGCCCAGCTGGATACATCACTGGCACGATTGCTACAGTCCAAGTCTGAGCTTCAGCGTCTGGGTGCGCTTGAGATCCTGACGGAGCAGGCGGCGGTACGACCAGAGCTGAAGCAGGAGGAACGTGTACAATCTCTGCTGGAGCTGGTGACTGAGCCCACACCGAAGGAGAAGCCGCTACTCGACAAGCTACGTCCATCTCATGCCAGATACACACTGGAGAATGGCTTCGGGCTATTTGATCCTTCTCGCCGCAGAGCACTGCTGGAAGAGGTTCGGGATGTTAGCGATTTCCGTCCAGAGGAGCTGTTCACCCTGACTCCCGAGCGGATAAGCACATGGCTAGAGGGCTTGGATCAGCTAGTGCATGAGCACAGAGATTATGAATATGAGATCGAGTATTATGCGGGATATCGTCATAGCTATCTGCTTGGTACTCGTCTGCAATCCAAGGTACGGTATAACGAGCGCAAGCATATCCCAGAGCTGGATCAACTGCCGCTGTCGGAGGTATGGCACGCCTACTTCCGTGATCATCAGCTAACCAGTCAGGAACTGTTACAGCTGTTTATCATTGCGCGCTTTCCCAGCCTGCGAGGCACCTTGAATGAGTATTACCAATATTATCATTACACGATGGATTCCTATGATGACATGAAGGAGATCTGGCTGCTGGAGGGCTGGCGCAAATCCTATATAGAGCAGGTGTACCCCCTATCCTTGATTGAGGACATCCAAGGTTTGCTTCTTAATCTGCAGTATAAAGACCAGGTGAAGACGCTGATTGAGGCAGCCTTTACAGATAGCAACCGAGAAGATACCTTCAGCATGGCAGAGCGATACTGGTCGGCAATCCTGCATCTTATGCCCGCAGATCAAGTGCAGCAAGAGGCGGGACTGCTGAGCATGTTGACGGACACGTGGGCCTATCTCGTGCGAGATCGTAGCTATGATGACGCAAGCTTCCAGCGATATTTCCAGACAGCCTATCAAGCTATGGTTAAGGTGGAGAAGGTATATCCGAAAATGCTACTGTCCTTGTCAGATTTCATCCGAGCCTATGAGCTGAGCCTGATCGATGAACAGGAGATCTACTACCAGCTACTCGCAGGCCCTAGCTCACCGCATTTCCTCATGGACCTGACTTCTCCGCGAACAGAGACAACAGATGGACATCCTCGTATAGAGGCTCTGCGTGACACGGCCATAAGCCGGATTGTGGAGCTGGAGCTATTACGTGGGGAGCTACCGACTGAATTAACGGAGCAGGCGATGAAGCTGGGCCGACTAACTGGCATCGAATATTGGGTCCGATTGGTTGCAGCTCTTGACCAGGATTCCTTTGTGCGCGGATATATATATTCCTATGGGAACAGCACTACACGCAAGGAGACATTCAGCTATCTCATACGCAACTGCCATCCACGCCCAGGAGAGGGGAAGAAGGAGCTTGCCGAGCTGCTACAGCAATACCCCCTGACGGAGAAAAGGCTGTTGGAGGCCGCCATGTATGCTCCGCAATGGCTGGACATCGTATCCGGACACCTTGGGTGGGAGGGACTGCATAGTGCAGCTTGGTACTTCCATGCCCACATTAATGAGCATTTCTCTGCGGAGAAGGAGACGGTGGTCGCTTGTTATTCACCGATAACTGCTCAAGATTTCAATGACGGTGCCTTCGACATTCGCTGGTTCAATGATGCCTATGCCACCCTTGGTGCGAAGCGCTTCAAGCTGCTATATGACTGTGCGAAGTATATCTCAGGTGGGGCTAACCACCGCCGCTCCCAGCTGTTCGCGGATGCCGTGCTAGGGGAGCTGTCACTTGAGGAGATGCACGGCTCTGTAGTGGTGAAGCGCAACAAGGATCATCTGCTGGCGTATAGTCTGATTCCGTTAGCACTTGGCTCTGAGCGCGAGCAGGATGTACGTGGACGGTATGATTTTGTTCAGCAGTTTCTTAAGGAAAGTAAGAAATTCGGGGCTCAGCGTAAAGCCAGTGAAGGTACGGCTGCTCAGATCGCTCTCGATAATCTGGCACGTAATGCCGGATATGCCGATGTGACGCGTTTGACATGGGATATGGAGGCGAGCAGGCTGGATGGCCTGGAGCCGTTCCTCGAACCGTATGAGGTAGAGCCAGGTCTGCATGTGAAGCTGGAGATTAGCAGGGAAGGACAGACGAGCATTGTGGCGGTGAAGCAGGGTAAGGAGCTAAAATCCTTGCCGTCCCGTGTGAACAAGCATGAGCATGTTGTACGCCTGAAGGAGCTGAAGGGCGAGCTGACGGATCAATACCGTCGTGCTCGGCAGGAGCTGGAGCGATCCATGGTGCAAGAGACCGTGTTCACCGCTCAGGAATTGTTCCGTCTCATCGGTAATCCTGTACTTGCTCCGCTCCTGCAGGCGCTTGTGTTCCGTAGTGGAGACGCCTTCGGGTACTTGGATGAGGGACTGCGCTGTCTGCTTGGTCCACAGGTACAGTCTGATTCAGAGCAAGGGGGCACGGATAATGGAGAACGGGGTTATGTGAGTCATCCGCTGGATTCCGAAGATCAACTGGTCATTGCTCATCCGCTGCATCTGTACAAGAGTGGCCTGTGGCACCTGTACCAGCGTAACAGTATGGAGAAGCTATTCTACATTGGACAGCGTGAACGAGAGGATCTCAAGCAGCGCGAGCCCTTCAAGCAGGTGTTCCGCGAGCTCTATTTGCCTAACGAGGATGAGCTGGCTAACGGGCTGGTCTCGAATCGCTATGCAGGGTATCAGGTGCAGCCGAATAAGACGGTCTCGTTGCTCAAGCAGCGTCAGTGGACGGTTAGCTACGAAGAGGGGCTGCAGCGCGTGGATTACCACCATAATCTGATTGCGCGGCTGTACGCGATGGCCGATTGGTTCTCCCCGGCGGATACCGAGTCACCTACACTAGAGACGGTGCAGTTCTTTGACCGAAAGACCAATGAGCCTGTGGCTCTAAAGGATGTACCTGGAGTATTATTTTCCGAGGTGATGCGTGATCTCGATCTGGTCGTTAGCGTTGCTTATGTTGGTGGAGTTGATCCAGAGGCCAGTCTGACGACGATTGAGATGCGGCGTGTCATCGTGAAGGAATCCCTTCGCCTGTTGAAGCTGGAGAATGTAAGGCTGGAAGGCAACTATGCTCGTATTGCAGGCGAATTAGGCGAATATGCCGTTCATCTTGGCAGTGGGAGCACATTCAAGCAGGCAGCAGGTGACTTGTATATTGTACCTGTGCATAGCCAGCATCGGGGGCGAATCTTCCTTCCTTTCCTGGATGAGGACCCCAAGACGGCAGAGATCTTGTCCAAGATTGTGCTGCTGGCCGAGGATCGCAAGATCAAGGACCCGCAGATTCTGGAGCAGCTGCGTTCCTGAGTGAAGGTGTGAGTCTCATAAGGGCTAGCTGGAGCCTCATGCTCTAATAGTCAGGTTGGCGGCAAAACGCACATATGATAGAATGCATGTTAACTTTGCTCTCTTAAGAGGAGGTAACATGATTCATTTTAGAATAGCTACAGTAGATGATCTGTATAAAATTGTTGAAATGCTTGCGGACGACGAACTGGGCAGAGTGAGAGAACGCTTCGAGACTCCCCTTCCGGACAGCTATGTAAGAGCGTTTGAGGCCATTGATTCAGATCCAAATAATGAACTGATTGTGTCCTGCCTGAATGAAGAGATTGTTGGCGTACTACAGCTTACGTTTACTCCTTATCTTACTCATCAAGGTAGCTGGAGAGCTACGATTGAAGGGGTGCGGACGGCTTCTTCAGTAAGAGGAGAAGGCATGGGGAGCCAATTGATTCAATGGGCGATAGAGCGCGCCAAAGAGCGAGGCTGTCATATGGTCCAGCTAACGACAGATAAAAAACGAGCTGATGCGTTGCGTTTTTATGAGCGTTTAGGCTTTACGGCGACACATGAAGGGCTGAAAATGAAGCTGTAATGAGCGTCTCATATTAAACGAATGATGGGATAAAAGTGTAGAAGCTATGCATTAGACAAAGAGGCTCTTCCGCTGGGAAGAGCCTTTGTCATCGTTACGGGTGCGTAGTAGATTTTTCTGTAGAGTAAGCAGTGTAAGCTTAGTATAAATAGCTCAATTTGGAGGAGTCTGAATGCCGTATTGCAAAGTCAAGAATGCCAATATATATTACGAGGAAATGGGTGAAGGCAGACCGATTATAATGATCCACGGCTTTACACCGGACCATCGGTTAATGAGTGGGTGCATGGAGCCCATATTTGAAAAAAACTCCGGTTGGCGTCGTATCTATCTTGACCTGCCTGGAATGGGACTGACACAGGATTACGATCAAATCAATAATTCAGATGATATGCTGGAAGCAGTAGTCGATTTTATCGAAACACTTATTCCGAACCAAGATTATCTTATCGCAGGTGAATCATACGGTGGATATATCACAAGAGGGGTAATTAATAGACATAGAGATCGTATTGGTGGTGCTGCGCTGATTTGTCCATTAATGATTCCTGAGCATAAGAGAAGAATCGTTCCCGAACATATTGTTGTTCATTATGATCGTGAGTTCATGGATACTTTAAGCGAAGAGCAAAGAAGTGATTTTAGCGCAAATCAAGTTGTTCTCAATGAATATAATTGGAAAAGGTATTCTAATGAGATCGTGGCAGGCTGTAGAATTGCTGATTATGATTTTCTTAGCAAAATCCAGAGAAACTATGGATTCTCCACCAATATAGATGAAGTCATTTTCGATAAACCAACCGTATTTACTCTCGGTCGACAAGATGCGGTCGTTGGTTACATCGATGCTTTTGGCATTTTAGACAAGTATCCTAGAGCAACCTTCGCCGTTCTGGACCGGGCAGGCCATAATCTTCAGATTGAACAGGCTATCTTGTTTGAGTCACTTATCAGTGAGTGGCTTGAAAGAGTAAAAGAGTGTGGATGCTAGCTTTATATGAATCTAGATGGATATGAACACGAGACGTTTAATTCAACGCAACAGCGACAGTCTAGGAGATTATTCTCTCGTCCTTTACTGTCGCTGTTGCGATTATTCGGGGTATAGGTTGATTCTCTAGTACTTAAAGACCTTCTCTTGCTGCCGAGTCCAGTAGCTTGTAGTACAGTCGGAAAATGATATCCTGATTGTAGTTCCCGAAGCCCGAGCCGAATAAGGTCACACCGCCAACATGTCTTGATTCCTCCAGCACGGCGATGCGGAAGGTCCACTGCTTGTTCTCGATGCCTACCTGCTGTATGCCTACGTCAGAGATTTGTTTGCCATCAATGAAGGTGCCTTCGGCAGTAATTCGAAGCCGCTTGAGCAGACCATATTGGTTGACAGTATCGGGCCACCAGCCTGGTGTATACTTGCCGCGACTGTCTCCGAAATCCCCCGGGCTGGTCCATGTCCCCAACTGAACATCATTCAGGAAGAAGGTAATGTCCGAAGGCCAGTTGTTGTTCGTAGAGGGGGCTTCGGAGGAGAGCTCCAGGGAAATCTCCAGTTCCTCAGGCTGCTCGCTGGAGAGGAGGAAATTTGGGATCTTGTAGTCGATATAGCCTTTACCGAACCAGAGAATTTTAGCATTGACCCGCTCTGCATCCAGAAAGTAACGAGGCTCGTCATATTCACCAATAACACTGTCGACAGTAGCCAGCCCGCAGGTGGGCTCAATCTTGAAATCGGCATAATGACCAACGGAAATCTCGGTATGATGATATTGACGCACCTCTTGCTGCTGTCCAGGGAGCGTAATCTCAATCTTGTCTGCGGCGAGGCTGCATACCTTCTGCACACCGCCACGACCTGGCTGCATACGAGTGGAGATCAGGCCAGCCTTCTCCAGCTTCTTGACATGCATGGTCATAATGGCGCTGCTCAGTGTCAGTGCATCTGCCAGTTCACGGATATTCATCGGCTTGTTCGCCAACAGTTGTATAATCTTCAATCGGACTTCACTGGCTAATGCTTCGTACACCGGAAGAGATTTTTCTGAGATATCGAGTTCCATGGGCGCTCCTCACTTGTAAATTCTATATCGTTTACATAAGTGTATATTATTTATATTTTTACTAACTATAATACGATGATTTGTCCCCGGTTACAAGCCCAATCCTCGGCCTGTCTCCGGGGACAGACCGGATGACAACATAAGATGAATTTGCTGGATCATCATTAACACTACCTTGTAGTCGGGCAATGAGCGAGGCTATTGGCTCGTGTTACCGGCATCAGGGAATGTACCCTTAGGGGGCTCGGGGTCTTCATCCGGCTGACCTGCATAAGGGCGGTTACTCCGGGATCGCCCACGAGTGAAGCGGAAGCCGAGGACGAACATCAGGAGCTGTGCGGCCAGAATATAAGGGGAGGCTCCCAGCCCCAGCCACTGTAGCAAAGCCATGCCAGCGATAAGAAACGATACAATGCTGGCTGGGATATGAGACGCTGTCACATCCAGGCCATTCTGGCGCCGAAGGCTGAGCAGGCGGTAAACACACAGGATGGCTAGCAGGCCAGACAGGAGCTGCATCCAGAGCAAGCTATGCTCCCACGGGGTAGCCGTATCTTCGAGTGCTAACCATTGACGCAGCATCCGCCAGATCAGCCAAAGAATGCCGATGAGTGCCGCTGGACCGAGAGCTGGGCGCAGCATACTCCACCAGGCCGTTCCCCATCCGGGGGCGTGCGTCTCTTGCAGCAGCATTCGCCGTTCGTCGATTAGCTTGTTCATTTCTCGTTCTATTGATTTATGCAGTAGCGAGATATGTGAGCTGTCCGCCTGCTCTAGACAATCCTGAATCTCCTCCTGCAGATAGGGTGTTAGATAAGGAGCTGCTTTGGCTTTCTCCAAAGCCCGGACAAGACTGCTATCCGGCTCACCTCGTCTTGAGCCTTCCCTTACGCATGCCAGGGCTCCAGCAAGCTCGCCGTATATGTATAATGATTCCTGAAGCTCGTCCAGCCTGCTACGACGAGATAGTCGCAATTGCGCAGTGCTGTGCACATACAGCCACACCACGAGGACGCCGGTCCAGGTGAACGCCAGCATGACGAAGAGTTCAATCCAATTCCAGTTCATAGGCTCCGCTGGGGACAACGCGGTCCCTCCTTTCCTTAATAATTACACTATTGCATAACCCCGATATACATTTCAAGAAAGATGCCAAAAATCCTTAGCTCGAAACGGAAGGCTAAGCTTCGAGGATCATTAGTAAGGTGTTAAATACAGTTCTTTATTCATATAAACGCGCAAGATCTGGAGGCAAACGCTGTATGGGGTCGTGTTTGTGATTTAATTTTGCATAATACTGTTACAATGAGTAAGATAAGCGAGCGCGGAAGGAGAATGGTTCAGATGGAGATTAGATATGAGATACCTGCTGCTGAAGAGTACCTATCACTGCGCGGAGAAGCTGGACTATCCGTGTTCAGCCTGGAAGCAGCGAAGAAGGGGCTTGCCAATAGTCTGTTCGCGGTAACGCTCCGTGAGGCGGAACAATTGATCGGAATGGGGCGAGTAAGCGGGGATGGAGGATGCTTCTTCCTGGTCACCGATATTGCTGTTAAGCCGTCAGAGCAGGGCAAGGGCTACGGCAAGCTTATAATGGGTGAGATTATGAAATTCCTGGAGCGTGAAGTCCCCTCAGGAAGCTTCGCCAATCTCTTTGCAGATGTCCCTGCTAACCGACTGTATGAGCAATTCGGCTTTCGGTTAACGAGTCCCGTCTCGGAGGGAATGTACTGGAGGAAGCCTTGAAGGAGTAAGATGGCGAGAAATACGTTTAGCCAGAGCAGAGTAAGGATAAGTAATAACATAAGATGTGTATTCACCACAACGATCAGCTGTATGAGACAAGAACTTCATTAGAAAAGGGGAAATACATGTGCAAATGAACATTATCGTATTTGGAGCTACAGGAAGAGTTGGACAAGCCATCGTGAAGGAGCTGCTGAAGCGGAAGCATCAGGTTACTGCGGCCGTGCGGGATGTGCAGCGTTTGGGCGGGCTGACTGGAGATGTGAAGGTCGTGGAGGTCGATCTGTTGTCCCTGGCTGACGTGACTGAAGCGGCACGAGGTCATGAGTTGATCATTAGTGCATACGGGCCACGCTTCGGGGCCGAGGATGAGCTGGTCGAGGTGGCCCGCATCCTGATTGAGGCAGCCAAGAAGGCTCAGGTACCACGGATACTGGTCGTAGGTGGAGCAGGTAGCCTGAAGACGGGCAGCGGGGAGCTGCTGATGGATACGCTGGAGTTCCCAGAGGAGGCACGTCCGCTGGCTTTGGCCCATGCCGAGGCGTTCGCGGTAATATCCCAAGCTGAGGTGATTTGGACGTATTTTAGCCCTGCTGCTGTTATTAAGCCGGGACTGCGCACCGGGAATTTCCGTATAGGCACAGACTGGCTCGTCACCGATGAGCTTGGTTACAGTCGGATTTCCATTGAGGATTACGCGGTTGCTCTCGTAGATGAGGCGGAGGAAGCAGAATTCGTCAATGCCAGATTCACGGTTGGGTACTAGAAGCTTGATCAGATCAAATAGGAGTGTAGATGTAAGGAGGCTGCAAGCGGGGAGCCCTGTCGCCCAAGGTCAAGGCTGATGCTCTTTCGTAGGAAATGGATTAGCTAATGAAGGGAGGGGAGTAATAGTGCAGATTGTAACTACTGAAGAAATGCGAAAGATCGATCGCTATGCAATTGATATACTAGGGATTCCCGTAGCAAGCCTGATGGAGAACGCTGGACGGGTGGTAGCGGAAGAGGTGCTGCGATACTGCTGGAACCGAACGGGAAAAAGGCCATCCAGTACGAGAGGCAGCAACTCGGAGAGTGAGTACAGAATGGCGTTGCATGGGCATACTGCACAAGGTATTAAGCTCAGTAGTATGTATAGCAACGCCCGAGACACTATGCATGGCTATGCAAAGGACGATGCGCAGGGTAGTGCTATCAAGGTGGATTTTACTGGGGATGCTACTCTTCTCCCGACCGAGCATTGGTTCATTCTCACGGGTAAAGGCAATAACGGTGGCGATGGTCTGGTGGCAGCTCGTCATCTGCAGGACGCTGGTATTCGCGTTACGATCGTATATGCCGACGCCCCCTCACAGCTACGGGCCGAGGCCGCAGAGCAGCGCAATATTGTAGAGGCATTGGGTATTCCTGCACTGGTGTGGGGAGAGGATCGAGTGGAATGGGAGCATGGCACCGGAATCGTCGATGCGTTGCTTGGCACGGGAACCTCGGGTGCACCACGCTCGCATTATGCCGCCTTGATTCAGGCTGCGAACGATAGCGGCTTACCCATTGTGGCGGTGGATATTCCGAGTGGGCTGGATGCTGATACTGGTGAGACACACGATCCTTGCATCCGTGCCAGTCTGACCGTGGTTCTGGCTTGTCTCAAGCGTGGGTTAACGCAATACCCCGGTGCAGAATATGCGGGCAAGACAGTCGTTCGCTATATTGGCATTCCCGCCAGTGCCATACGGAGGCAGGATGTACAGGTTCAGCTCCTGACCGAAGCCCTGTTAGAGCAACAGCTGGAGATAGATGTTAGCCGTAGCAGGCAGGCCGATGGTCATAAGGGCACCTACGGTCATGTACTGGTTGTTGGTGGGACTCTGGCGATGAGTGGAGCAGGGTTAATGGCCTCAAGAGCCGCGCTGCGAATCGGTTGTGGCCTGGTGACCTGGGCGTTGCCTGCGGCGCTGCTTCCCCACATGATTGGTGCTGCACCTGAGCTGATGCTGAGAGGCGTGTCTGGTAATCAGGCTACTGGCACAGGCAAGACGGATCGTGACCAGCTATCCAGCAGTGAAGATGGTCGTGAGGAAGGCTGGAGTACGCACACCGTACAATCCTTACTGGAACTAGCAGCTCAGCGGGATGTAGTCGCTATCGGTCCGGGTCTTGGCAGGTTCAGTGGAGACACAGACTGGCTGCGACAATTGTGGGAGGGGATAGAGGCTCCGTTGGTCTTGGACGCTGACGCCCTGAATATCCTGGCAGATGCAGGCGATGAAGCATTATTGTGGTCCCGTCCGAAGGGAGCACCTGTAATCTTGACCCCGCATCCCGGTGAAATGTCCAGGCTACTCGGGGTGCCTACGAAGGAGCTTCAACGTGATCGAATCAGTGCTGCTATGCAGAATGCTCGTACAAGGCGAGTAACGCTAGTCTTGAAGGGAGCGCGCACTGTGGTAGCTACTCCTGACGGGCAGGTCTACGTCAATACTACAGGGCATGCAGGTATGGCAACAGCTGGTGCTGGAGACGTCCTGACCGGAATCATTGCGGGACTGCTCGCGCAGGGCTTGAATCCTACGCAGGCGGCTACATTTGGTGTGAGACTCCATGGTCTGGCGGGTTCACAGGCAGCTGCGCATCGGGTGAATGCAGCTTCTTTGATTGCTGGTGATATTATTGAAGCACTCTAGTAGAAGCTTCGGATGAGTGTTGGTGTATGGTTCCATTGATTCGGGATATTAATGATTGAAAGTTAATCTGGAGTTGTTGGAGTCCTCATATTTGTAGAGGGCTTCTTTCTTTTGTTGGAAATTTTAAACAAATTCGTATTGACCACTGTTGAATTCTATTGTGTAATGTAATTACATCCTATTTCTGGATTTTATGAGAGGAGGTGTATGATTGGGTGCCCCCGATTCGTGATATTGTGGCAGATTATATGCTGAAGCATGATTATAAGATTGCTCAATTCGCCGACTATTCAGGCATGAACCCTGGTACGCTCAGTCGGCTAATCCAAGGGAGCAAGCCCATTGCCTTTAATCAGCTTGTACAGGTTACACAGGCTATGGGGCTGTCGGAGGATTACTTCTTCGATCGCTATGTCCATGAATGTGTCGCTACCCCCTCATTACGTAGAATTCGTCCATTCATACTGCGATGTGCCAAGCTTGAACGTCTTGACTGTATAGAGCGATTAGTTTATGAACTGCTTGAGGACAACTCTTATGTATCTACTATGTTTGAAATAGCCGAGGAATTATATTCAGATAACCTGTTACAAGCTGCTAAGTTCATCTATCTGCGGGTTAGTGAGGCGGAGAAGTACCAGCACTCTGAGCGTCTGGCGCTGTGCCGGTATCGTCTCTTTGTCATTTCGCTGGGTACGGATCTGGAAGCCAACTATCGAGCCGCTATGGTATTTGAGGATTATGTTGATCGGTTGGATGAGATGGATCAATTGGATGCATTGAAGCATTTGATTAATGTATTTGTACCCGTACATGATTGGAAGCGGGCTGAAAAGATGGCACAAGAAATGCTTCGACTAGCCACAATGTACTATGCTCAGATAACTAACATCGATAGCGAAAAAACGCCATCTCAGCCGATGTACTATTATGTTTTATATGCGTGGCTAGTATGCTCAAATGTGTGTGAAATCGAGACTACCAAGGTGCTTTGGAGCTCGTGGCTCTTTATAGCACAGGTGAAAGTTGGATCAGGGAGGACGATGAGCAGGCACGCAGGCATATCCAACAATTCAAGAAATGGGGGGAAGCAAACGCACTACTATACCGTATGATGGTTGGAGAAACGGAGGCTCTTCAAGCATATGCTGATTACATAGCTTCTTATCCAAATGAGATTCCTTATGCGTTGTACCATATCGTTCAAGCGGCTAATAAATATCATTACATCATTGAAGATATCTTGGAGCGATTCCACGACTATATTCCGTTTCCTTCAATTGAACAATACGATGAAGCAGTTATGGCAGATAGATATGCAAGGTTCTTAGCAGATATGGCTGTGTATCAATATAGCCATCGGCCAGAGCTTTCCATAAAATTAATTTTGGAAAGTTTGAAAATAGCTGTTAAAATTCACAGTGTGCTGAATATGCTTAATTGTATGACTCTCTTTGAGCAATATCGGGACTTGGCTGAACCTGAGGAATTAAAGGAATTCAAGAATCTCTCCATGGAGGTGCAGCGTATCAATGCGGAGGCAATACTATTGGGTAATGTGTAGTTGTGTTATGAGTTTAATAATTTTTGTAGGGAACGTTGTTACAACTTTAGGACATGGTATCGGTTCTTAGTTGATATTTGCTTTCTCGACTTTCGCTACCTATCGGTAAACTAGATCCAGAGTGTTGGATTGAATTTTTTCTATTTTAGCGAGAGATATACAGATAACAAAGGAATCTTTAATTCTACTGTTAATAGTAGAACTGAAGACTCCTTTTTTCTTTGATCAGGATTATCACTGGGATTACCCTTTAATATAGCCATATTATTTGTAGACGATTTGTAGCAGTTGTGTCATTTTACTAAGATAATCACATTTGACAAAAATAGTTAAGATATTACACAGAAGGAGGTGAATTAATCATGCCAAGCAAAAAGCTTTTTGTCCGTGTACGCATTGAACGTGAGCGAATTAAACTACACCAAGTAACTGCAAGGTATCCCATGCAGCATCCCAAGGTCATTGCACAATCTATCAAGCTTGATGAACTAATCAATTATTACCAACAGCTTGGTAACGGAACAAGATTTAAGTCAATTATTTAGGTAGACGGGGAGGGCGAGTAACACTTTGGCCGGGTTCGCTCGCTCTGCGCATGTTAATACTTTTACCATTTTACTATTAAGAGTATTTCGATTGGAGGTAATTTTTTGAGAGTAGCGAAATTAATCCTAGCAGTTTCACTGGTTATTTCAAATATTGTATTCTTCACTCCCGTAAGTGCATCACCTGAAGTTAGCCAAAATCTAGAAAAACAAAATACGAAGGAAACCTATGATGTTATTGTTCAAGGAGAAAAAATTGGTACTAAAACTATTCATTTGGAGATCGAAAGAGAAATAGAAGGGGAAGACATTACAGTAAATTTGGTTGCTGAAACACGCTATAATTTAAATAGTAATGCTACTGAAGTACAGAAGGAGGTATTACAGATAGTATAAATAAGACTCAAATCCAAAAATTAAAAAATGAATACTACATTGATGGAGAAAAATTAAATACTACACATAATACTCAATCAATCATTCAACCCAATGATTTCAGTTTAGTGGCCGGTCAAGACACCGGAGGGTTGCCTGCAATTGCTCACTATTATGGCGATTATAGAACGTATTCTTTTAGAGTGTATAATGATTTTGCTTTCTGGACGAGTTGGGGACCTGCTGGGAGCCATGTCAGTAAAAATGGAGTCTCAATTTCAAATAACTATGTCTCACTAGCTATGGCTAATATAGACGCTTTTGCAACTAACCACAATAACATGAGATTTGGTGCTCTTGGTTTAGTTTCACTGTTAGGTACGACTGTAATATCCATTCCATCTGTTATAGCTGCTCTAAGTGCTGGTGGGGCAACTGCATTACAAGCTGGTTTAGTATATGAAAATTACAACGCAGCTCAGGATAACATAAAGAAAGCTTACAATTATGTGAGCAGAATGTAATACTAATTGTTTGGATAGCCTGCTAAATTAGTAGGCTATTCCTGTACGTTATAGTTGTTAATAATTATATAGAGAGGTGAGAATTTATGTTGCTGGCGGGTTTTGCCATATCATTTTTTGTTCTGATCCTGCTTACGTTTAGAATTACAATACACCGATTCCGAAAGTTCAACCTACAGAGTATCTTCATATGCATTATCTATATCATTACAATCTATATGATAAATCTAAGACATTACAGTGTGCTGAATTGTGTGATCATAGGGACTTTTGTGGTTTTTCTCCTCGTGTTTATTATTGGTGGTGTAACATCAAAAAGAGATTGAGTTGACCAGTTTGTATAAAATTCATCAAGTGATATCCAATTCACAATATGTACCATACGATTGCTTGCGACTTTATGCAAAAGTGGAATGTGTAGATATGAATCAGTGTTAATATCCTGAATTCTCGGAGGAACTACGTGCAAAATGCTTTATTGTTTAACCAGCTCAAATTAAGTGGTGTAACCATAGTAGCAGCTACGTATAATCGAGCATTCTCGGAAAGCTGCGACGATACCTATTTGTTGACTAAGAACTGTTGACAAAGAAGGGAGGTAAAATGGTCTATTTATATATGTTTCTAAGTATCGTTATTTTCTACGTTGTTGGGTTCATACTTTCACTCTTTAATATGCACGTGATTGTAGGAGACGAAACTATCTATCTTTTATTGGTGATAATCATTGGAGTTCTCGTATACATTGCGGAAACACTAGATGAAAAAAAGTAGAGCTCAATTTTTTAGTTTGAGAGGTGATGATATGCTTTCATTATACATTTTATTATTTCTTATATACTGCGGGACATACATCATATTAAAAATCCTGAGTGCTATCATAAAACATTGGAAGTCCCAGAATAAGGATAAGGCAAGTCGTAAAAGGAACTTGCTACTACGAGCACCGTCGCTTACTGCCCTGATTATCATTATTGTGATTGCCTTTGGAACGTATATCCAACTGCAAATGAAATATACCCAACTTGAAGACAACCTAAGAGATCATCTCATTCGTGTAGAGGGGTACACTCCATCCGAGATTGTCAGGATCGAGGCGAAGCTCAGCAAAATGCCACAATACCCTGTCTATGTCGAATTTGCTGTTGATCCAGACATCGTACATATATACACAGATCGAAATTCTAATCAATGGGTTCACTTAAATGCAAAATAGCCCAAGCCGATCACATAGGCAATCGGCTTGGGGCGAGCAACGCTTTGGCCGGGTTCACTCGCCCTATCATTATAATTGAGATTAAGAAACAGCTACAAGCAGCATTTTAGACATGAGCTTAGGACGAATTGAATTTTGCATATTGTTAACCTCTCACAGCATCTCTTCTTACACTCATCGTATACGATGGAGTGCAACAGCTCTTGAAGTAATACAAGGCAGCGTGGAAGAGAGGCGAAGGGCATGATACAAGCGGTGGTGTTCAATCTGGAAAGCACAATGCTGGACCCCGAAGGACTTCGATTATCGCAAGGCATGGCCGACATTTTTCGCTGGATGGGGGTCCAGGTCGGTCTTACGGATATCAGGCGTGGACGGGGGTTGCCCCTACGAGAGCATATCGCCCATATTTTGCAGCTTGCTGAAGTGCGAAGGAACTGGGTGAATCATTATGGACATGAGCCTGGGCTTAAGGATGTAGAGCATATTTATAACGAGCTGCTGCCGATGCTGCAATCCATGCTGCATGGTACAGCCCCGGCTAAGGGATTGAATCTGGCGTTACAGGAGATTCGAGAGCGGCGTATCCAGTGTGGTGCAACATCTGCACTTTCGCTTGAGATGCTGAGTACGGTCCCAGGTCATGTATTTAATACATTGGGACTGGATTGCATGGTGACGCCTTGTGAGGTGAGCAACGGTCGTCCTTATCCGTGGATGCTGTATGAGATGGCCCAACGCATGCAGGTATATCCGCTAAGCGATGTAGTGAAGGTAGGAGATACGGTTATAGACATGCAAGAGGGTAGAAATGCCGGGGTATGGACAATTGGGGTGCTGAATCGGAATGAGGAGCCTGCCGCAGCGGATGGAACGTCAGCCCCAACCCCATTCGACAAGGAAGAGCGACGTCGTGAAGCAGCGTACAATCTGAAGCGTGCTGGTGCACATCTAATCATTGATTCATTATCTGATCTGCCCTACATGCTACGCGAGATTGAGCTGTTACAACACACCGGAGGATATCCGGCGTAATCAACAAAATAACATATACCAGCGTAAAATAAAAAAGAGCCTTCATTTCCACACACACAAGTGGTTATGAAGGTTCTTTTGCGTGGTCACATACTCTTGATTTGCAGGCTTTTGCGATAGGAGCGTGGGGTCGTTCCCGTCTCTCTCTTGAACATGTTACAAAATTGAGCATCATTCACGAAGCCAGCTTCGGCCGAGATCTCGGAGATGGACATCTGCGTGCTAGCCAGCAGGTGCTTGGAGTAATCCAGACGCTTGATCAGCAAGTACCTGGAAGGGGCCGTACCATAGCGCTCTTTGAACAAATGCCGAAATCGATCATAGCTGTAGCCAGACATATCAGCCAGCATATCGACGGATAGACGCTGTTTGAAATGCTCATCAATATGAGCAAGTACATACTGTAGCCGATCTCCAGAGAACAAGGGATGCCGCTTGCCTGTCCCTCGTTGTAGCAGATGCAACAGCATATGGTGAAGACGATCATTCAGATGCTTCTGAAAGCCCTCTCGACGTCTTGTATATTCGGTGCTCAGCTCCTGCATATAGCTGCGGATACTGTGCTCCTTGTCATCCCGATGCATACCCTGAAGCTCCGTAGCCTTGGACCTAGCTGTCTGAAACCCGATGAACAGCACCTCGGCATCCTCGCGGTGGTCTTCGTCATGCTGCTGTAACGGAGGGATCAAGGCATAAGAGCCAGCTTGAAAATGGTAGCTATGCTCCCCGATCGTCGAGGTCCCTTTGCCCTTGAGATAATAGATCAGCTCATAGCATTCATGATGATGAGGGATAATATGTGTGAATCTGGCATGCTCCGCCCTGACAACATACAGAACTTGATCCATAATCGCCCTCCCCGAAATTTCGACATTTAGCCGAATCGTACAAAAACATGGCCGAAATCATATAAATATCATGGCTGAATTTTGTTATGATCATACTCACAAACGAAAGTTAACTGTTGTTACCCATTGTTACGTTCGGTTTTTGGTAATGAAACATTGCAATATGGTTCAAGTGGGCACATCTGATACACAATTTGTTAGAAAGACCTGATGTACAAGTATGACAGATCATCAATGATTTTAACAACAAACAGGGGTGTGAGTAAAGAAAATGAAGAAGAATGCATTGGTAATGTGTATGTTGGCTGTGCTGCTACTGCTGTCCGCTTGCGGAGGAACGAAAGGCGCATCTGAAGGAACGGGCACAAATGGTACTGACGGTGGTAGTGAACAGGGTGACCGCTTGAAGGTTGTGCTGCTGATTCCAGGCACGCTGGGGGACAAATCATTCTTCGACGCAGCCAATCATGGTCTGGAAATGGTCAAAACGGAGCTGGACGCCGAGACCAAGGTGATTGAGATGGGTACGGACAAGACGAAGTGGGAGCCTACGTTTAATGATATTGCAGCTGAGGACTGGAATATCGTCATTTCCGGTGGTTCCGAGATTACAGAGATGTTCAATGCGACAGCCGAGCTGTATCCTGACAAGACTTTTATTAACTATGACACAGACATCGAGGATGCACCTGCCAATGTCTACAACATGTCTTATTCTACGAATCAAGTATCCTTCCTAGCGGGAGCCGTTGCTGCGTTGGCCACGAAATCGGACATGCCACAGGCCAATGAAGACAACGTAATCGGTTTCCTGGGTGGTATGGATATTCCAGGCATCAACGCCTTTCTCGTAGGCTATATTCAGGGAGCCAAATATGTGGACCCTGACATCAAGGTCGCTGTATCGTATGCAGGTGATTTTGTAAATCCAGCCAAGGGAAAAGAGCTGTCGCTCATTCAATATAATTCCGGTGTCGATGTGATCTTCAATGTAGCAGGTGGTACTGGCCTTGGCATCTTTGATGCGGCAAAAGAGAAATCCAAATATGCCATTGGCGTGGATTCCGACCAGGCGGCACTATTGAAAGATACAGACAGTGAGAAAGCGAATCTCATTATTACCTCTGCGATCAAGAAGATTGACACAGCCATCCTTGAAGCGGTGACCAAAGCCAAGGAAGGCACACTGGAGACGGGCAAACGTGAAGTATTAGGATTCGTCGAGAACGGTGTAGGAATTGCCGAAAATGATATTTACAAGGAAGTGTTCCCAGCCGAGCTGCAGGCTCAAGTAGAGGACATTAAGAAGAGGCTGATGAACAATGAGATCACAGTAGCGAATGCAATGGGTATGGAGACTTCCGAGATCGAAGAGATCCGCAACAGTGTCAAGCCATAAGCCCACTAACTGAAAGAGGCTATGTCGTTTTTTCATAGTCTACTACCTTTGAATCAATTCGATTTTTGGTGTTAATGATCTGCGGAGATCGTAGTTAGCGGAAAGCGGGGAAGCCCTAGAGAAACGGAGTGTCCACCTTTAAGCCGGCTGTTCATCAGCTTTTCAGTTTCATTGGAAAGAACAGCAAGCTTAACAGTGGTCGACAGGGCTCCCCGCTTGCAGCGGCTCTACACTCACACACGGGAATTGATCTTGTACAGCTGGAAAGTGTAGTCATCCTATTTGATGCATTTTTCGGCTGTATATTTTTTGTGCATATTTGCTGTAGAGAGGAGTTGCCTACCATGCCCGGCGCGCTGCTGGAAATGCGAAACATTACGAAGGTATACCCGAATGGGGTCGTGGCTAACAAGAACATACAGTTCTCTTTGCAGGAGGGCGAGATTCATGCCATTGCTGGCGAGAACGGTGCAGGCAAGTCCACCTTGATGAAGATGATGTTCGGGATGGAGGAGCCGAGTGAAGGCGAGATTCTGCTAAAAGGCCAGCAGGTGAAGCTGGGCAATCCGCAGGATGCTATAGCGCTGGGTATTGGTATGGTGCATCAGCATTTCATGCTGGTACCGTCTTTTACAGTTGCAGAGAATATGGTGCTTGGTATGGAGCCAAGGCGAGGGGTCGGTATTCACTATGCGGAGGCCGTGCGGATGACGAAGGAGACGGCCCAGAAGTACAACCTGACGGTGAATCCTGAAGCGAAGGTCGAGGATCTGAGTGTGGGAATGAAGCAGAAGGTGGAGATTCTCAAGGCGCTGCTTCGTGGCGCAGAAATTCTCATTCTGGATGAGCCTACGGCTGTATTGACGCCCCAAGAGACGGAGGAGCTGTTCCGGGAGCTCAAGCAGCTGAAGGAGAAGGGCCATACGATCGTGTTCATCTCGCACAAGCTGAAGGAAGTGAAGGAGATCTGTGACCGGATCACAATTCTACGGGGTGGACGTACAGAGGGTGTATTCAACATAGCGGATGTCAGTGAGCAGGAAATCTCACGGCTGATGGTCGGACGGGATGTCGTGCTGAAGTATGATAAGACGCGTCCGAGCTATGGTGACCCTGTACTATCGGTACAGGGACTTGGAGCTGTTGATCATGAAGGGAAGACTCTGCTGTCGGATATTAGCTTTCATGTTCGTGCCGGAGAGATTGTGGGCATCGCCGGAGTCGAAGGCAACGGACAAGCGCAATTGATCGAGGCTCTGACCGGAAGACTGCATAACAGTCAGGCCGTAGGAGAGGTTGCAGTAAAAGGTAGAAGCATCAACACTCTCGACATTCATGATATTCGTAAGCTGGGTGTCTCCTACATCCCGGAGGATCGGAATCGGCAGGGTGCCGCGAGTGAAGCCAGCATTGCGGATAATCTGATCTCTACCCAGTATCGTTCGAAGAATTTGAATAAAGGCTTGTTCCTGAGCATGTCATCTGTTCACAAGCTGGCACGCTCACTGATTGAGGAATTCAAGGTGCGGTGCTCTGGCCCCACGCAGCAGATTGGTATGCTGTCTGGTGGTAATATGCAAAAGGTAGTCGTTGCCCGGGAGTGCTCGACCGGACCCGACCTGCTGATTGCGGAGCAGCCCACGCGTGGCGTGGATATCGGTGCAGCCCAATTCATCCATCAGAAGCTCCTGGAGCTGCGGGATGCCGGCTGTGCTGTCGTGCTCGTCTCGGCGGATCTGAATGAGATCCTCGAAATGAGTGATACGCTGCTCGTATTGTACGATGGGAAGATTGTTGCCCGCCTAGAGTCACCAGCCAGTGTCAGTGAAGAGGAGCTTGGCCTCTACATGCTGGGTATTCAACGTCAGCAGGAGCAATTGAGTGAGGAGGCTTCCCCATGTTCCGATTGAAGTATTTTGAAGTATTGCGGACCTCAGCGGTCATTCTGATTGCGCTTGCTATCGCATTCATTATTATTTCCTTGGTAAGCAGCCAGCCTGTAGAAACGATTCGCATCTTTCTGTTCGAGCCGCTATCAACGGTAAGCAGAATGGGAAATGTAGTCGAAATGGCCATTCCACTCATGTTCACGGGGCTGTCGGTATCGCTCCTGTTCAAGACGAATATGTTCAACCTTGGAGCAGAGGGTATCTTTTACATCTCTGGCATAGTCGCTGCGATTCTGGCTATTCACCTGAGCATGAACGGAATTCTGCACCCGATTATAGCTATTACTGCAGGTTCTATTACGGGAGCGCTCATCTCGGCCATACCTGGCTACCTGAAGGCCAAATGGAACGCGAATGAGCTGGTTACCTCTCTGATGTTCAATAGTATTTTATTCGGGATTGGCTTGTACCTGCTGAATTATCATCTGCGGGATGCCAAGGCCTTCTCGAATGTATCCTATAAATTTGCTCAGACGGCCCAGCTAGACAAAATTGTACCGGGCACCCGCCTGCATACCGGGCTGATTATTGTGTTGGTACTCATCGTAGCTGCTCACTTCTTCATGTACCGGACCCGGTGGGGGTATGAGCTGCGTATGACGGGGGCTAACCGTGAGTTCGCTGGCTACTCTGGCATGAAGACAGCCAAGGTAATCATTGTCGTGCATTTGATTGCAGGCTTCATCGCTGGAATGGGCGGTTCTGTAGAGGTGCTGGGTATGTATAATCGCTTCCAATGGACTGCGCTGCCAGGATACGGGCTTGATGGCGCACTTGTAGCCATGCTTGCGAAGAATAACCCGCTGTCCGTTATCGGAGCGGCACTCTTCCTGGCCTATATTCGCATTGGTGCTGATCTGATGGCTCGCCTGTCGGACGTGCCTTCCGAGATGATCTCGATTATTCAGGCTGTCATTATCCTGCTGATCTCGGCAGAGCAGTTCCTCAAATTCTGGAAGAATCGGATGCTGCTGAAGGAGGCCAAGCTTCATGAATAGTCTGTTGAACGTGATTCTTACGACGGATTTTGCATTTTCGGTGCTGCGGGTGACGACGCCGATCCTGTTCGCTGCATTGGGTGCCTTGATCTCCAATCGTGCGGGCATCATCAACATCGGTATGGAAGGCATCATGCTGGTATCAGCGCTGGCTGGGGTTGTTGTTAGCTCTTATACAAGCAGTGCCTGGATAGGCTTGCTGGGTGCTGTCCTTTCTGGTACAGCGATTGCCGGGCTGCTAGCTTTCTTCACCCTTAAGTTCAAGACGCATATTATTCTGGGCGGGGTTGCTATCAATATGTTCGCATCAGGGGGAACTGTATTCCTGCTGTACCTGTTAAGCGGCGATAAAGGCTCGTCCACCTCCTTGCCCAGCAAGGTGCTGCCTAGCCTGGATATTCCCCTGCTTGATCAGGTGCCGGTGCTCGGTCCGATCCTGTCCGGTCATCATATTCTGACTTATGTCTCTATACTGGCGGTTATCGCCGTCTATTATCTGTTGAAGCGAACGCCGCTGGGGCTGCAGATTCGCTCGGTTGGCGAGAATCCACACGCAGCTCAATCCGTCGGAGTCAGCGTGGTGAAAATTCAATATGCGGCCTTACTGCTGAGTGGTTTTTTCGCCAGTCTGGGAGGAGCCTACATGTCGATGGGGTACCTGTCCCTGTTCACTCGGGATATGATTGCCGGACGGGGCTGGATTGCGATCGCAGCTGAGTCCATGGGGCGGAGCACGACAGTAGGTACAGCACTGACCTCGCTGCTCTTCGGTGCAGCAGAAGCGTTAGCAAATGCACTGCAGGTGCTCAAGATTCCAGCCGAGCTGATCGGTACGTTGCCATATGTGGCTACCGTCATCGGTCTGATCGTCTATGCGATTGCAGAGACACGCAAGAAGCGCCGGAAGCTGGCACAAAAAACGAACTGAGGAGAGGACCATGACTAGACCAATTATTATTGACTGCGATCCGGGGCATGACGATGCCATTGCTATATTGCTGGCGCTGGCTCATCCTGCGCAGCTGGAGATCAAAGGAATCACCACAGTAGGCGGCAACCAGGTGTTGGAGAAAATCACAGATAACGCACTGAAGATTCTGAGCTTCGTAGGTGCGGACATCCCTGTAGCCAAAGGCGCGAAGGGACCGCTGCTCGGTACGCTGGTGACGGGAGAAGAGGCTCATGGCGAATCCGGCATGGATGGCCCGGTGCTACCTCCAAGCCGCTATCGTCCGCTGGAGATGGGAGCAGTCGAATTCATGCGGGATATCCTGCTGTCCTCGCCTGAGCCCGTTACATTGGTACCGATTGGCCCGCTGACTAACATTGCGACGTTGATTCGTGCCTATCCTGAGCTACAATCCCGTATTGCGGGCATTTCGATGATGGGCGGCGGACTTGCCTACGGCAATGTGACACGCACAGCGGAATTCAACATTTACGTTGATCCCGAGGCGGCTCAGATTGTCTTCGAATCAGGCATTCCTATTACAATGAGCGGTCTGGACGTGACGGATAAGGCCGCTATATTCGACGAAGAGATCGAAGCGCTGAAGACGCGTGGCCCAGTCTCTGTCATGGTAGGAGAGCTACTGGATTTCTATTCGATCTTCGGGAAAAAGATGGGCTATCATGGCAATGCACTGCATGATCCATGTGCTATTGCATGGTTGCTGAAGCCCGAGCTGTTCCAGTCCAAAATGGTGGATGTCACGATCGAGACACAAGGGACGTATACCCGCGGGATGACGGTAGGTGACCTGCGTACGAAGACAGACCGGGAGCCGAACGTTAATGTGCTGCTCGGCGTTGATCGTGAAGCCTTTATTCGTCTTATTTTTGAAGCGCTGGCTATACTGGATGCCAAGGTGCTGCAAGCCTCGCAAGGAGATGCATAACATGGCGGGCTGGACAGACTTGCAAGAGACGGTGAGGCTGGAGCTCATACAGCGGGGCGAAGAGGGCTGCGATACGCAGGGCTTTGCGGAGCGCTGGACAGCTGCGGGTCAGGACGAACATAAGCTGCTGGAGCTATATCATGAGCTAATGAGCCTCACTGTAACTCCGGAATTCCCCTTCGAGGAGCCTTCAGATCTGGAAGGAATTCGTCGTCTGCGGCCAGATGGCCCACGGACTCTTCAGGCCGACTGGAGTGAGGAGATATGGCAGGATAAATTCCGTGGTGCCTGGCTGGGACGCAGTATTGGTTGCGCGCTCGGTAAGCCGCTGGAGCACCCTGATTATTTGTACGGCAAGGATGGACGACCAGGATGGGAGAATGTCGAGCTCTGGTTCAAGGGGGCGGACGCTTGGCCGATCCAAGGCTATACGCCAGAGCATTCCAGAGCTGAACAGGAGTACGGGCTGGGGTTGACGGATTTGGGACCCCTGAGTGTACGGGAGAAAATTCGCTTCATGGAAAGCGATGATGATATCCGCTATACGATTTTGGGCCTGCTCATGCTGGAGGAGAAGGGGCTCGACTGGGATTCCTGGGATATCGGGAAGCTGTGGCATCGCCGTCTGACGTACAGTCAGGTATGTACAGCAGAGACCCAGGCCTACATGAATTTTGCACAGGAGACTTCTCATCTTCATCCGGGCAAGCCTTCGAACTGGTTGGAGCGCCAGGAGCATGTACGGATGCACTTGAATCCTTATCGGGAATGGATTGGAGCTGCGATTCGTGCCGATGGTCTGGCCTATGGTGTAGCCGGGCGACCAGAGTTGGCAGCAGAGCTGGGCTGGCGCGATGCCTCGTTCTCTCATGTGAAGAATGGCATTTATGGTGAGATGCTGGCTGCGGCTATGATTGCGGCTGCATTCGTGGAGAGCGACAGTGAGCGCATTGTACAGGTTGGCTTAAGTGAGATTCCGAGGACCAGTCGCTTGGCGGCGGATGTTCAGCGTGGCATGGAGATTGGGCTTGAGGCTCGCAATGAACGGGAGCTCGTTAGCCGGATCTGGGATACCTTCAGTCACTATGATGCGGTGCACACGAATAACAATGCGGCGCTGGTAGCAGCGTCACTAGTATATGCGGGCAATGATTTTGAGAAGGCGGTAGTGACCTCTGTATACGGAGGAATGGATACGGACTGCAACGGGGCTACCGTAGGCTCCATTATGGGGGCACGACTCGGTGCATCACAGCTGCCGCAGTCCTGGACAGCTCCGCTAAATGATACGCTGTATGCTGATCTGATCGGCTTTGATCCGGTGTCCATCTCCTCTTGCGCTGAGCGTAGCTATCAGGTATTCCTGAAGCTGCGTCAGCAGGCTTAGAGCAAGAACTTTAGAGTAGACTTTGACCGAATCAAAACGGAGTGTAGAGCCGCTGCAAGCGGGGAGCCCTGTTGACTGCTGTTAAGCTTGCTGTTCTTTGATTTGAGCTAAATAGCAGTTGAACAGCAGTTGAACAGTAACCTTAAAGGCAGACACTTCGTTTCTCTAGGGCTTCCCTGCTTACCGCTGACCACGCACGAGAAGCTTCCAAGACCACAATCTACGTGGGTCTGGAAGCTTTTTTTGCATATTTATACTTTTTACGCCGGAAAACGAACTACTCTATACTCATAAGAACCAAGCTCGAGTGGCCCGGGAGGCAGCTGTTGTCCGCTCAGGGCGTCCTCTCCCAAGTACGGAAGTGTGACGGAGCCGCCATGACCGTCCATATTGACGATTACCCATAGCTCGTAGCCCTCTCCCTGGCGGGGACAGACAATGGTCCCCGAGGTGACATCACTCCGCAACCGAACCTCGGATTGCGCTGCATAATGATCAATCAGCTTGCGTAGCAGCAGATCTCCGTCGTCACCGGTTGGCAGCGAGCCCAGCATGACGACGGACCCGCGTCCATAGCTGCGTTCGGTAACAAAGGACAAGCCGGGTGTCAGTCCGCCGATGACTTCCCCTATACTGACCGCCTCGCCGGGAAGTGGGTCGAAGAGGGCACTCCATAACGATAAATCCGCCGAGACACCGAAGGCATGGCCGATCGACCCGGATTGCTCCATCGGGTACGTATACTTCGTCTTGACACCAGCCAACTGTTCGAGCTCCTTGCCCAGCGCAGCATCTGTATGAATCGTATGTTCTTGGGTTCGTCCACCGCTCAGTGGACCTACAATCCAGGTGCCACCCTCGGCTACAAATTGCCGAGCCTTAGCCAAGTACTCGGGAGATATATAATGAACGAACGGTGTGAGCAGTAGCTTGTATCCACTAAGCTCAGCTCCCTCCGGCAGCAGGTCGCGATGAATCCCCATGTTCAGCACGCGCTTGTAGTAATCCCCTAGCAGTCCACGGTAATTCAATCCCCGATGCGGCTCTGTTGCGAGGTACGCCTTGGTACGGTCTGAATAAGTAATGGCTACTTCGGCCTGCACGGGATGGCTATGAAGTAGGCAGGGCTCTAGCTCGCGTCGAGCAGACTCCACCTCCAGGACGTTGGCATAGCCTACCCCGTAATCGCCCCAAGCGCTTAGCACGGCACTGTGCGTCTGCTCACTGCCGCTGCGCTGCTGTCGCCAGAGCCAGTAGCAGAACGCTTCAGCTCCCAGCGCATAGGCAGCTACCGCCTCAGCCTTCAGATATCCATTCGGATGCGGATGAGCATAGCTCTTCAGTGAGCCCGCGAAGGAGGAGCTTGTCTCCATGATCCAGAAGCTCCGGCCCGGCTTGAAATTACGCCACAGGTCACAGTTCAGAAGATACGCGTGCACGTTCTCCTGTGAGGCGTAGGTATCGTATGAGGCGAAGTCGAGATTCTGGTACAGCCGTTCATTATCCACATGAAAGGCAACGCTGCTGTTGTGCGTGATGGGAGCATCCGAATAGCGACGCAGGACAGCCGCCTGCTCATCTGCGAATTCCGCGATCTTCTCCATGGAGAAGAGACGGTACATAGTCCACAGCGAGGAGCTATGCAGGAATGGAGCTGGTCCCGGCTGGGGCACCTGATCGAAGCGCTGATAGCGCTGATTCCAGATATTCGTTCCCCAAGCTTCATTCAACTGCTCGATAGTACCGTAGCGTGCCTCCAGCCATTCATGCCATAGCCCCAGGCAGGTGCTACACATACATTCGGCTACATGGGCTTTGAATTCATTGTCCAGCTGCCAGCCCACAAGGCCAGGCAATTGCCCGAGCTCCCGTGCGAGATGCTCTGCCAGAATGGCAGCCCGTTCCCGGAAATAAGGATGATTCGTGCAAATGTGCTGACGAGCTCCGTGCCCCATGACCGTGCCTTGCTGATCTACGAAGCAGCGTTCAGGATGCTGATGGGTCATCCAGATCGGCGGAGTAGGCGTAGGTGTGCACATGATCGTATCAATCCCGTGCCGATGCAGACGTTCAATGAAGTCGGCGAACGGCGTGATATTAATACGACCCTCCTCTGGCTCCAGCATACTCCATACGAATTCCCCCATACGGACCAGATTAATTCCGGTCTCCTTCATCAGCCGAATATCCTGCTCCAGCACATCCTCATTCCACAGCTCGGGATACCAGGCGGCCCCGTGATACAGCTTAGCTGTCATATTCGTACAGCCTCCTTGTCTCGTTGGTGAGTAGATATTGCATTGCATACACCGAAACCAATTCTGATTGGCTCCTACCTGAATTTCTCCTATAGTAACTTAACAGGGGAAGCATAAGCGGCGGCGTCATTGCGCGCAATAGTAATGTTTTGCACCGTTTGCACTTTCTTGAAGAGGCCTAGTATCCGATCAAATCTGGCCAATAACAGCCCCGTTGAAAAAGTCTAATTGCCGGAAAATGCTCCTCATTCCATAATGAACTCACGCAAAGGATTGTGGCATTCCATGGCTGCTTCAATCGTAATTGTTGTGATGACAACCGGAGGTGATTCGTAATGGAGCGTGGAGCAGTTCAGGACCTGGCGGCATCACAGCCAAGACTGTATCCTAATAAATGGGCACTCCGCAAGAAGAGGCTGATCCGTGATCGTTGGCTGTATATTCTCTTGATCCCAGGTCTGCTGTATTTTCTGATATTCAAGTACATCCCGATGTGGGGAGTCATGTTAGCATTTAAGGACTATCAGCCGTTTTTGGGCTTTTGGAAGAGCGAATGGGTAGGGCTGGAGCATTTCCGTGTGTTTTTTCAAAATCCCGATTTCTTCATGCTGCTGCGCAATACATTGATCCTGTCCTTCTATAATCTTATATTTTTCTTCCCGGCACCGATCATACTGGCGCTGCTGCTGAATGAAATTCGGCTTTCCTTTTATAAGAAAACCATTCAAACTATGGTGTATGTACCACATTTCATCTCTATGGTTATTGTAGCAAGTATGTCTTATGTGCTCTTAACGACAGAAGGCGGTACAGTCAATGAAATTGTGTATGCGTTTACAGGGCAAAAAGTTGATTTCCTCGCCAATCCTGACTGGTTCCGTCCGCTGATCATCCTCCAGACCATCTGGAAGGAGTGCGGCTGGGGGACAATCATTTTCCTGGCGGCGCTCTCTGGAGTAGATATGGAGCAGTACGAGGCGGCGACTGTGGACGGTGCGAACCGTTGGCGGCAGATCTGGCATATTACACTTCCAGCTATTCGTAGCACGATTGTTATTTTGTTGATTCTACGTATGGGGACGATCCTCGACAACGGGTTTGAGCAAATCTATCTGATGATGAATGCACTCAACCGTGAAGTAGCGGAGGTATTCGATACGTACGTGTACACACTGGGGATCACACAAGGTGCGTTCAGTTACAGTACCGCTGTGGGACTGTTCAAGTCCGTGATCGGCGTCATTATGGTACTGGGCACGAACTGGCTGGCCAAGAAGTTTGGCGAGTCCGGCATTTACTAAGCTATGACTAAGATCTTCGGAAGGGAAGGATAGAGCGTGGCCAAACAATATAGAACTGCTGGAGGCGTGACGTTTGACATCTTCAACTATGTCTTCCTCGGTCTAATCGGCATTGTAGCGATTATTCCGTTCATATTCGTCGTGTCCGGCTCCTTCGCGACGGAGGCAGAGATTACGCAGCGTGCTGTATTTCTGATTCCGACTACATTTTCGCTAGATGCGTACCGCTTCATTTTCTCCACGGATACGATTGTGAACAGTATTGGCGTCTCGATCTATGTAACAGTCGTCGGGACGATTGTGAATCTCTTTTGCACCGTCACTATGGCGTATCCATTGGCGAAGAAGCAACTGATGGGGCGCAATCTGATTCTGAATCTGATCATCTTCACCATGCTGTTCAGCGGCGGGATGATCCCGACGTATCTCGTCATTCGTGAGCTGAATATGCTCGATTCCCTGAACGCGTTGATTTATCCTGCAGCAATCAGTGCCTTCAATCTGATCATTGTGAAGAATTTCTTTCAGGAGCTGCCACTTGAGATGGAGGAGGCTGCCAAGATTGATGGCTGTACCGAACTTGGGCTGCTATGGCGAATCGTACTCCCACTCTCCAAGCCGGTGCTGGCAACGTTCACCTTGTTCTACGCGGTGGGTCACTGGAACAACTTCTTCTCGGCGCTCTTGTACATCAATGATCCGAGCAAATGGCCCCTGCAGGTCATTCTGCGTCAGATCGTCATGCTATCCCAGTCGGCTGCTGGTGATCTGAGTTCAATGGACCCGAATTTTGTGCAGCCACCGGACCAGGCAGTCAAGATGGCGGTCATCGTCGTTGGTACAGTGCCGATTATGCTGGTATATCCATTCCTGCAAAAGCATTTTGCCAAAGGGGTGATGCTGGGCTCTGTGAAGGGCTAAGTTATGGAGAGGGAAGCGGAGTTGAAGAGGGTCATTAGCAAGTTCTCAGACGAGTAGAGCAAGTTCTCAGACGAGTAGAGCAAGTTCTCAGACTGGCAAGAAAATGAATAAGTATAATGGAGGGGACATGTATGGCTAACACGAAACGCTGGTTGTCAATGCTGATTGCTGCTATGATGATAGTAACTTTGATCGCAGGTTGTGCCGGTGGCAACTCCGCCAATTCCGGTGACCAGGATCAAGGATCAGCAGGGGCTGATGATGGTGCTTTGAATCTGAATATCATGCTTCCAATCTTCAAAACGAATTATCCGAAGGATGGTAGTCCGACTGCAGCCGAGATTGAGAAGCGCACAGGAACGAAGATCCATTTTGAATGGGTACCTAATGCTTCCTATGCGGACAAATTCAATATTACACTGGCCTCAGGCAAGCTGCCGCATATTATTTATGTGGGCGATGTCAAGGCATCCAGTTTTGTGAACGCTGCCAAATCAGGCGCCTTCTGGGAGGTTGGTCCTTATCTGAAGGATTACCCGAATCTCAGTCAGGCGAACCCGGTCATTATGAAGAACTCCTCAATTGAAGGCAAGAACTACGGGATCTATCGTGGACGCAACCTCGGTCGTAACGGTATGGCATTCCGGAAGGATTGGCTGGATAAGCTCGGTATGAAGGAGCCAGAGACGGTCGATGACTTCTATAATATGCTGAAGGCATTCAAGGAGCAGGACCCGGATGGCAATGGTCAGGCTGACACCTACGGTATGGTGCTGGTGAAATGGACCGGACAATGGGCAAGTGGCTTCGATACAATCAAGCTGTGGTTCAATTCGCCTAATAAATGGGGCGTGAAGGATGGCAAGCTTGTGCCGGAGCATGAGTATCCTGAATATTTGGAAGCGCTTAAATTCATGAAAAAGCTCTACGATGAGAAGCTGATTAACTCAGACTTCCCGGTCATGGACAGTGCCAAATGGACAGACCCGATCGTGAATAACAAGGCTGGCGTAATCGTAGACGTGGTAGATGGTGGAGCACGGATCGACAATCGGATTCACGCTGCGCTGGAGAAATCAGGTCAGGATCAGCCGGACCAGCACTATATTGATGTTAATGGTGGAGTCAAGGGTCCAGATGGTCAACTGCGTACGCTGCCGACTTCAGGCTTCTCAGGAATCCTTGCCATTCCGAAATCCACGGTGAAGACGGAGGATGAGCTGAAAAAGGTACTGAAATTCCTCGATCAGCTGAACGATGCCGATAATCAGACACTGTTGAACTACGGCCTGGAAGGCAAGCACTACGCAATAGTGGACGGAGCTGTAGAGCGTTCCAAGGATACAGTCCTGCTGGAGAGTGAGGTTGAGGGACTGAACCAAATGCTGGCATTCATCCCTGAGGATCGCACGGCCAAGGTGAAGCAGACGCCTCTGTTGATCAAGCAAAATGCCGTACAGAAGGCTAATGAGGAGTTCATCGTTAATAATCCGGCGGAGGCCTTCATCTCCAAGGTGTATTCACAAAAGGGCTCGCAGCTGGACAATATCATCAACGACGCACGTATCAAATTCATTGTAGGACAGCTTGACGAAGCAGGCCTGAAGGCTGCATTTGAGGTATGGCGCAACACAGGCGGAGATGAACTGGTAAATGAAATGAACGAGCTGTACGCGAATTCCGAGAAATAAGGACCACTTTCGATCGTTAGATCCTGCTATGGCTGACATAGGCTTCATTCATCGTGGAGTCTGTGCCAGCCATGAGGCAGTATATTACCTCGAAAGGTTGTCCAAGGCAGCATCCCAGTAGCGATAGCAACCATGGCGTATAGAGCAGCAAGATGTGCGTGCTCTCATGGATGCAGACCCAGCCGGATGGAGCCGAAGGAGAAGCGTACAGTTTGGCTTCACTTCAAATCTAATTCGGCTGGTGAGAGCACATTGAAAAGGATCGCGATGCAATGGAGTCGGTACAGTCCGTTCCGGGCGGGACACCGGGGACGGTATTTTCGTAGTAACTTGACTATAGTCCTCGTCGTGTCCTCCATTCCCGGATTCATTATTGGTGCAATGATCTATTGGATGGCTGGCGGCAGACTGGAGAGTGAGCTGCTGGCGAACCACAATCGTCAGATCGAGCAGCGGGCAGCTTACATGAATGATCAATTAACGAATCTGGAGCTCATGCTGGCGCATTGGGCCTTCGATCCGAAGTTCGATTACAGTCTCAAGGGAATGGATTTCACGCTGAACCATGAACGGGCGTGGGATATTACCAAGACACTGGTGGTCATGCAGGGCTCTAGCTCCATGGCAAAACAGGTAGAGCTGTATTTGTCAGAGGAGCAGCCTGTTCTATTCAATCCCGAGTATGGTCTCGTGTCCTCTGCTGCGGTAGTCGAGCGCTATGAGAAGCTGATGGAGCAGGAACAGAGCACCTACTGGGCGCAGTGGGCGTTTGATCCCAATCGACCTTGGGAGAAGGACCTGACGCTGGTGCACCATATTCCTGGTGGCAGCCAGAGCCCGAACGGAGCTCTGCTGATGCGCATGGATTCAGAGAAGGTAGCCGCCATGCTGAAGACGATGATGCCTTACAAAAACGGCGAGACCTTCCTGCTGAGGACAACAGGGGATCTGTTCGTCTCAGCCGGGGGGAGTACGGAGGACGCTCCTTTCGTGAGCGCCCTGCGCAGCGCCATTCAGGAGCAGCGTGCCTCCGGGAGCTCGTCCTCGTTCCTGTTCAAGTGGGAGGATGTGACCTACGCCGTTACTTATGGCAGCTTCTCTCGGATTGCTGCGGAATGGCTGTATGTCTCGGCTTCTCCAATCACGAATATTACGGCTCCTGTCATTTTTATTTCTCGTCTGATCTTTGCGGTAAGCTCTTGTGCGTTACTGCTGGCAGCTATCCTGTCTTGGTTCGCCTCGCGGAAGATTTATTCTCCTGTCAGAAGGCTCATGCAGACATTAATGCCAGAGGATGCGGCTGCTCATGCCCGAGTGGATGAGTTCTCCGTGATTGAGCAGCGCTGGCTACATCTATACGGGGAGAGTCACGCGCTACAGTACACGCTATCCGAGCAGCTTCCCCAGGTGAAGGAGAGCTTCCTGCATCAGCTTTTCCAAGGGAATATGTATGCTTATTCCGAGCAGGAGCTTCGTAAGCGAATGGAACGCTATCAATGGAGTATGGACAACTGCCAATTGGTAGTGCTCTATATTCAATTAACAGGGATCTCCAGCCTGGAGGGGAAATTTAGGGATGGTGACGAGAGTCTGGTATCCTTCGCGGCTGTTAATATCATGGGTGAGATGGCTGCTGAACACTTTCACCAAGCGGAGAGTATCCATTTCCACGATCTGACAGCTGGCTTGCTTATTATGGGGACACCTGAAGAACAGCTGTTGAAGCAGGTACAGACCTTCGCAGAGGAATTGACAGGGGCGATCAATCGCATGCTCAAGATGAGAGTGACGATTGCTTTTGCCGCCCCGACGGACCGGGTATCAGCGGTTCCGCTGCTCTTCGAATCCGTGAAGCAGGCTGCCAGCTATCGTCAGTTCAGTGGAGAGAATCAGATCATCAATCTGGAGCAGATGGATCGTACTGGCGAAGCAGCGCCAGACTCGCAGTATTCCTTTACATTGGAACGGGGGCTCATTCAGGCTCTTCGTATGGGAGAGGCGGATGAGGCCTATCGTCTGCTGGAGGAGTTCCTGGATGCGCTATGTGCAGATGGTGCGAAGGCGATAGATGTGCAGCAGGGCATGCTGCATCTGCTCGGGAGTATCCAGCATGCGATTATGATATCAGGCGTTCACCCTAACCAGCTGTTCAAGGGTGCGAATATGTATGCTGCGCTGTCGCAGATTCATGAGCCGCGTCTCATTCTCGACTGGTTCAGATCGAAGGTGGTCGCTCCGTTCCTGAAGGAGATGGCAGAACGCTCGGACGCCGGCCTCCGACGGACCGTGGAGCAGGTAATGTCTTATATGAATGAGAATTACATGCACAATATTTCGTTGGATAGCTGCGCTGATTATACGGGCACAAGTCCGTTTGTGCTTAGCAAATGGTTCAAGAAGGTTACGGGTAAGAACTTCATCGATTATCTTACGGAGCTGCGGCTGGATAAGGCCAAGGAGCTGCTGCGGGATACCTCGCTGCTGATTAACGATGTAGCTGTACAGGTCGGATATCAGCATAGCTACTTCAATCGGATTTTCAAGAAGCAGGAGGGCATGACCCCCACGCATTATCGCAAGCTGTACCAGCAGGACAGCTCCGAATTTGCCCGGCAGGACGGAAAATAGTAGCGTATTGCTTATGTGCTTTTTTTCATGATGATACTTTAATACCACTTGAATACTTCAATACTATTAGGATATTTCATTAATATGAGACTACTTTATTACTCTCGAATCACCGAATTACTGTGCTGTCCTGCTCAGGTTGCTGCTTCTTGGACCTCAAGAAGCAGCTTCACTATAAGGAGATGATTATGTTGAACATGGTGCCAAGGATTCCTCTACGCTGGCTACATAAGCCGACCATCACCACAGGAGTAACCTGGGGGGTGCCGTGGAGAAAAGGAGAGCTGTCTCGCAAGGAGTTGCCTCACTTGGTTGCAAGCAGGCAGAAGCATGATGTCGAGCTCCCACTACAGAGTCGCCCAGCCGCCTACTGGCCCGATGGCAGCATCAAGTGGTCCTTCCATACCGCCATCTGTGAGGATTCCCAAGTTGGAGATGGAGAATGGATTTTGACTGAGGGAACAGATCCCAAGGATCTAGATGCATCAGAGATACAAGTCCTTCCTCTGCGAGTGGATGTTCAGGAGACGCAGGAGACCTTCATCATAGACACAGGTGTTATGACCTGTATAGTGAACAAGCAGGGACGAGGACTGCTCCGCAGTATCCACCGAAGATCAGGTGCGGCAATTTCTGCTTCCACGGTAAGCGCTCCGGATACGAATGAAATGGTACAGCTGTGCGATGGAGGCGAATTGATCTGTATACGTGAGGTGCGGGATCGGGTCTCCGGGACCGTGACGATCCGGGAGGAGAGCTTCGCGGGGCATACCCGGCGTGTTTTGCTGGAGCAGGATGGTCCGATGCAGGCTGTGCTGAAGCTGGAGGGAAGACACCGTTCCGTATCCAGCTCAGGTTCGCAGGAATGGCTGCCATACACGCTGCGTCTCTATTTCCATGCCGGACTGGATTCTATAAGGGTGGTACATACCTTTCATTACGATGGGAACCCGCATCAGGACTATATCAGAGGACTCGGAATACGGTTCAGCATTCCTATGCGTGGGCCCCTCTATAATCGCCATGTTCGTTTTGGTGGTGACCGTGGCCTGTTCAGTGAATCGCCCAAGACGTTGCATACCCGGCGCACGAAGGGGAAATATCAGGAGCTGTTCACAGATCAGACCGAGGGTCGCCCCGTGGCCTTCGACGCGGATGAGGATGCCTATTTTCTCAGCCTGCTGGCGGATTCGGCGACCTGGAACGGCTTCAGGATCGTACAGGACTCCGCAGATCATTACCGGATCGTCAAGCGCACAGCTGAGGGCAATGCCTGGATCAAGGCAGCCGAAGGGCGTCGTGCCGGTGGTCTGGGGTACATTGGCTCGGAGGGTGGCGGCGTAGCAGTAGGACTGAAGGATAGCTGGCGCAAATATCCCTCGGGCATGGAGATTGAAGCAGCCGCGACGGATAGCGCAAGCTTGACGGTCTGGTTCTGGTCCCCGGAAGCAGGAGCTATGGACCTAAGGCATTACGATACGGAAACGCATGTGGAATCATCCTATGAAGGAGCGGAGGAGCTGCGAGCTACACCGTATGGAATTGCGAACACGAACGAGCTGACGCTCTGGTGCACGGAGCAGACACCAGACAGGGAAGGGCTGGCGCGAATGCAGACAGCGGTGGATACGCCTGCAAGGCTTGTGTGTACACCGGAGTATTACCATGAGGCCGCTGTCTTTGGGATCTGGAGTCTGCCAGATCGAAGCACCCCGTCCAAGAGCTATCTGGAGGATCGGCTGGATGGGATTATCGAATTCTATCTGGAGGAGATCGAGCAGCGTAGATGGTACGGCTTCTGGGACTATGGCGACTTCATGCATAGCTATGATCCAGTGCGGCATGTCTGGAATTACGATCTGGGTGGCTGTGCCTGGCAGAACGGTGAGCTGGTGCCGAATATGTGGCTGTGGCTGACGTTCTTGCGGACCGGACGCGCAGATGTGTTCCGAATGGCCGAGGCGATGACCCGGCATACGAGCGAGGTGGATTCCTACCATTTTGGAGAATATGCTGGCTTGGGCTCGCGTCATAACGTCATTCACTGGGGCTGCGGCTGCAAGGAGGCACGGATCGCCATGGCAGGCCTCCACCGCTATTATTATTATCTGACCGGGGATGAGCGGATCGGGGATGTTATGGATGATGTGAAGGATGCGGATTTCAGTACCGTGACGCTGGACCCGATGCGGGCTTATTTTCCGAAGGACGAATTCCCGACTCATGCTCGGGTAGGACCAGACTGGGCGGCCTTCAGCTCGAATTGGATGACAAGGTGGGAGCGATTCGAGGATACGGCTTACCGTGACAAGATTCTGACGGGGATCGAATGCATCAAGGGAGCGAATCTGCGCTTGCTGTCGGGACCTACCTATGGCTACGATCCCAAGACCGGCATGCTCTACGGCATGGGTGATGACAATTGGGGCAGACACCTCGCGATTAGTATGGGCGGTCCGCAGGTCTGGTTCGAGCTGGCAGCCATGCTGGAGGACCCGGAGTGGGAGGATATGCTGGCGGAATTCGGTGTCTTTTACAATCTGCCGCAGGAAGAGAAGGACGCCATCACAGGAGGAATCATCAATGGTCCTCTTCGCTTTGAGCACGCTGTACTGAGTGTGGGTATTGCTGCCTATGGAGCGTATTACCGACAGGACACGGCTACGGCTGAGCGTTGCTGGAGCATTTTGCTGGCCAATCCGTTCGGGCGTGTGAATCTGCAGCGTGAAGCTGCACGGGTGCAGTATGTCCATGAGCTGAATGAGATTGACTGGATGAATACCAATGAAGCCTCACAGTGGTCGATCAACGCCATTATTAGCCTGGAGCTGATTGCTGCTGAGCTGCCTGAGGATGCAGCGGCGATTGCTGCTCGCGCCTAAGAGGTATGGGCTCTGACATGATGCCAGAGAAAAGCAAACGGGAGGTGGAGGATATGACGCACACTGAACGTCCTGTCTTGATTCCACAGCAGTGGGAACGAGTCTATTACAATCCACTCGCATCTCCGTCGGATGTTAGCAGCTTCCGTCTGGAGGGGCAGGGGGCTGTGACCTTCCCAATGGGTCGAATGCGGCTCGAAAGCACACTGGACCCAAAGGAAGGACAGCGTGCCAATGTCGTATATTGGTGCCCCGTGAGCTTTCCAGCGGATTGTGCAATTACTTGGCGCTTCCGTCCCTTGCGGGAGCCGGGGTTGGCCATTATGTTCTTCGCTGCTCGTGGTCAAGGCGGACGGGATCTGTTCGATCCTGCATTGGCAGTCCGTACTGGTGAATATGACCAATATCATCACGGGGATATCGATGCATTTCATGTCTCGTATTTCCGCCGAATGTGGGCGGAGGAACGCGGCTTTCATACCTGTAACCTACGGAAGAGCTATGGCTTCCATCTGGTAGCACAGGGGGCCGATCCGCTCCCGGATGTGGAGGATATGCGAGATGTGTACGACATCCTGGTGCTGAAGCAAGGTGCAGAGCTTACTTTTGCCATCAACGACTTGCCGATCTTTCGTTGGACAGATGATGGGGAGAGCTATGGTCCATTGCTTGAAGGTGGGTATATCGGCTTTCGACAGATGGCACCACTGATTGCGGAGTATGCCGATCTGTCTGTGTATGCACCACTGGCATCGTCTCAAGCAGGAGAGCTGCAATAAGCAAGAGAAATAGTCATAGAGCTGCCTACCGGATCACATGATCGCATGTTGGCTGTATAGAGGGAGCATGAGTAAGTATGAGTAAGTATGAGTAAGTATGGGGAAGTGTGACGAAGCAAGAGGGAGAATGAAGAAGAACAAGGGAAAATAAGAAGTAGGAAGAAGCAATAAAGAGCAATAAAGAGCAGTAAAAAGGTAAGAGAAGTAAACAGAAGTACGAGGTACATGGTAAGGACATACGAGCACAAAAAGGGCAAAGAACCTGATGAAGTTGAGATAGAAAAGGAGTGCATGCGATCATGCCTAGTATTTATTATTGTTATCCGCAAGGTCGGCATAAAGCGCTTACCATGAGCTATGACGATGGGAAGCGAGCCGATGAACGACTCGTAGGCTTGTTCAACCAATACGGCATCAAAGGTACCTTTCACCTGAATTCAGGTCTGCTGGATCAGCCTGAGCGGATTCCCGCGGATGAGCTTGTGGAGCTATACCGTGGTCACGAGATTTCTGTGCACACCCAGACGCATCCTACACTCGCACGGTGTCCTATGGAGCAGATCGTCCATGAAATCGTGGAGGACCGCAAGTACTTCGAGAGCCTGCTGCGTACACCCATTCGAGGAATGTCCTATCCAAATGGTTCCTATAACAAGGATATAATAAGCGTTCTTCCGTCGCTCGGGATGGAGTATGCACGTGTGGTGCCGACCACCCGGGGTGGCTTCGGGCTGCCTGAGGATTGGCTGGAGTGGAAAATGACCTGTCATCATAACGATCACCTGATGGAGCACGGGGAGAATTTTGCGGCCCTGCACAAGCGGCAGTACCTCTACCTGATGGCGGTGTGGGGACATAGCTATGAGTTCGATCAAGACAACAACTGGGAGGTCATGGAGCGTTTTTGTGAGCTTATAGGACACCGCGAGGATATCTGGTATGCGACGAACATTGAGATCGTCCATTATCTAAAGGCGTGTAACCAGCTGATCTTCTCCGCTGCTCGTGATTTTGTCTACAATCCAGGGGCTTCCTCCGTGTGGCTGGCAGTTGATGGCTCGATCGTAGAGGTTCCCGGGGGAGCTCAGGTGGATCTGAACTAAGTACCTTGACCAGAATCAAATGTGAGTGTAGAGCCGCTGCAAGCGGGGAGCCCTATCGACCACTGTTAAGCTTGCTGTTCTTTCCAACGAAATGGAAAAGCTGATGAACAGCAAGCTTAAAGGCGGCCACTGTCGTTTCTCTAGGGCTTCCCCGCTTTCTGTTTACCACGCTCTCTGCAGATCATTCAAACCCGAAATCGTATGCAGTCAAGGCATAGGGTTGTTGCTTCAATTGAGGGATGTGTCTGCTAAGGAATGTATCTGCTCGAACTCGACTGTATTCGTAAAGATGGCATGTATTCGTGTGAAGAAGAGACAGGAGGACTGGTTATGGAAGCACTTATTCAAGAGTTGGCCCCGCATTGTCTTGCGGATATTGATATTACGGCTGCTGGCCCGCGGTGCAAGCTGCTGCTGGGTGATCTGAATGGAGATGGGCGTGCGGAGCTGCTACTCGTGCAGCCAGACAACCGCCAGGATGTTCGCTATATTCCGCATCAGGTGCAGTGTCTCACGGCTTACGATCTGGAGGGAAGGCTTCTATGGCAGACAGGGAAGCCCGACCCGGGTGCAGGGAAGCAGGGCTCAGATTATCCTGTTCAAATCTACGACATTGACGGCGATGGACAGCTTGAGGTGCTGTGTGTAATGGATGGACGTTTTCATATCTTAGACGGTAACACTGGGCAGGTAAAAGCCGTGCATGATCTTCCGTCCGAGCATGCACATGACTGTATTATCATTGCCAATCTGACAGGGGGGGACCATCCCTCGGATATTATCCTCAAGGATCGGTATCACCAGCTGTGGGCACTTGACCGGGACTTCAATCTCCTGTGGACACATAAGGGGAATGTAGGGCATTTCCCGTGGGTGTATGACCTGGATGGAGATGGGTTGGATGAGGTCATGGCCGGGTATGACCTGCTGGATGCCAAGGGACAGCTGCGCTGGAGCTGCCATGATCTGGACGATCATGCGGACTGCATCTGGGTCGGTGATGTCAATGGCGATGGACTACCTGAGCTGGTCATTGGCGGCAGTGTGACGGTGATGTACGATCGGAACGGACAGGAGTTGTGGCGCTACGAGGGCTCGATTGAATCTCAGCATCTGGCTCTGGGACGATTCCTGAAGGATCAGCCAGGACTGCAGGTAGCCGGGCTTGACCGAATGGTACGGGAGGATGATGGCAAAGGATTAAAGGGCAAGGATGCCCTGTTCCTGCTTGATCACGAAGGCCGTGAGGTGTGGAAGGAAGAACGGACGACAGGCGGATGGCTGACGATTGTAGAGACGGTAGGTCACTGGGAGCAGGACGCACTGGATTACATTCTGGCCTATCGTCGGGGCGGAGGCGTGTATCCGGGTCTCTATGATGGTGAAATGAACAGAGTTGTGCAGTTCCCTCATGAAGGCTATGCTGCACACGGGGATTTGCTGGGAACCGGACTTGAGCAGGTCATTATCTATGATGATGAGACTGCAAAGGTTTTTGCCTCTGCACCTATGGAATTGACCCCGGCTGCTGCCAAGCCGTTGAAGCAGAGCAAGCGTCTTTATAGCTCAACATTGTATCCTGGTGGAGAATGGGTCTGAGAGGAGGAGCGGACGATGAGCAGATTGGTTGAGAAGAATACGGACAATACGAAGGATGTGAAAGATTCAAAGGCTTTGCCTGCCATGATCCATTCAAGCACGGCTGTCCAAATAAGCGATGCCGCGGCTCACATTCCGGCGTATTTTCCTCCTCATCATAGTATAAGCCGATATGCGGGAACGCAGATCGAGCAGGTGCTGACAGCTGTCGCTGGGCGCTTCGTGGGTGCACACCCGGCTCACCCCCCGGTGTACCGTGTCCATTCGGAGCGCGGCTTCCGGCGCTTGCCGGATTGTCGCTATGATATGAATCTGCATGAGAGATTCCCATCTGTACAACCGGGTGAATTCGTCTATGTGTGGGGAAAACTGTGGAGTGACACGGAGGCCGAGCTCCCGTTTGCGATCAGCTGTTACAGTCCCGCCCGGGTCTATATCAATGGGAGAAGCGCATTTCGTTCCAATCTGAACGAGGATGTGTTCCCAGAGCGGCGGAGCTATTTCCGGGCTAAGCTGGATGCGGGCTGGAATCATATCGTACTGGAATTCGTGGCTGTCGGCACGGGCTGCGGCGGTATATTCGGCACAGGCAGTGTGAAAGGAGCCCCGCTGCACTTGCTGATGCCGACTGACGAGCATAACGGCTGCGAAGGCTGGCTGTACAGCGCTCCGCAGCAGCAGCGGTGGAATGTATGGCCAGGTCAGTCGAATGTGGAATCCTCCGGGGCCGATATGCATCATAGGCAGGAGAAGACGGCGACCTCTCATACGATTACGGACGGAAGAGACAATGTCAGAGAGGAGAGATCCTCTGTTACTCTGGGATATGGAGAAGCTGACTTTGCTGCAAAATATACGTGGTATCCTGACCTCCGCTGGACTGAGCAGGAGCAGCAGGAGGGACAGCTCTCTCGTATCTTTGGTGTGAAGCAGGATGCCGTAGCGTTCTCCTGGTGCAGCATTGAATCTAAGAGTCCAGAGCCGATCCTTGTGAAGCTATACGGGTCCTGCCGGGCCATCTCGTCCCTTGCGGTGTACCTTGACGGCACACTGGTCAGCAACAAGGCGCAGGATCGTGACCAGCTAGTCGTTCCGTTGCGACTGGATTTTGGTCGCCATGAGCTGATTGTGGAATCCGTATGTGACGGTGAAGGCTGGGGCTTCGAGCTGGAATTAGAGTCAGACGCAGACACGGGTCCAGATCTAGACTCAGGCTTTGACGATACTGCTTCATCGGTACTCCAGGTCAGTACACCAGAAGACGGTGCGCACCATAGGAGCGATCATACAGCTATGCAAAAGGTCCGTCTCGTACAGCCTTATCGCATTGAAGGCTCGACTGATCCGTGGCTGCATCTGGGGCCATTCGAGGTAGAGGAGGCCCCGTCTGTAGCCTCTTTACCTACCGTTCGTGCGCTGCTGGGCGAGGAAGCCTCAGCCCAATTCTGGCGTGTGGATCAGCCCGACAGCTGGGTGCGCCCCTATACAGAGACGGCGATGTATGGACGCTGGAACTATCCTCTCGGGGTCACGCTATATGGTCTGCTTGCTACAGGGCAGGAGCTGTCGCAGCCTTATTTTGCAGACTATGCACAAGGACACATCGAACAATGTACTTCATTGCATGCCTATGCGGTCTGGGACCGCGATCGCTTCGGAGCACCAGGAATTAACCATCAGCTCACCTTGATAGATTCGCTGGATGATTGCGGCTCCTTCGGTGCCGCCATGCTGGTAGCCCATCGAATGCGCCCATTGCAGGGAGCTGTGAAGGCCGCAGCAGATATTGCTGCTTATATCACACAGGTGCAGGATCGGCAGGAGGATGGCGCTCTATACCGTGCAGCAGGGACTACGGATTTCATGAAGGATACGATGTGGTGCGATGATCTGTACATGAGTACGCCGTTCTTGACGGAGTATTACCGATTGACTGGAGAGGCAGCCTATCTGGAGGATGCGGCTCGGCAGTTCTTGCTGTACCGCAAGCGGATGTTCCAGCCGGAGCTGGGCATCATGCATCATGTCTATGATATCAAGTTCGACAAACCCAACGGGGTGCCGTGGGGCCGGGGGAACGGCTGGGTTATTTTCTCCCTCACAGAGCTGTTGACCGTGATGCCAGAGGAGCATGAGCTGCGGGAGGAGCTGCTTCATTTCTGGAATGAGCTTGCCTATGGGTATTTGCGGCTGCAGGATCAGCAGGGCTTGTGGCATCAGGTGCTCACCGACCCTGAATCGTATGCGGAGGCATCATGTACATCCATGTTCATCTATGCGTATGCGCGTGGTGTGCGTCTGGGCTGGGTAAGTGAGCCGGATATGTTCATGTCCGCAGCTCAGCGTGGCTGGGAGGGCCTGTCCCGCTACTGTATCGACAAGGGTGGCAATGTATATGGCGTCTGCCGCGGCTCGGGCTATTCCTTCAACAAGCTGTATTATAAGGAAGAGCTGGATTGGCAGCTCAATGACACACATGGGATTGGAATTGTGCTACTGGCTGGTGTGGAGCTGCTGCGTCTTACGCGTAGCTTGACGACAGGGCATGACGAATAGAGCTTAACTAAAGGACACAGCTATGGGGAGAGCAATTCAAACTCGTAGCTGTGTTTTTCCTAACCACGAATGCGAGCTTCAGAAGCTATGGGAACGAATATATTCTGAATGGTTCCCGACATCTGAATACGAACAGGTGGAAGGCCCTAGTTTTGAAATGTATTGTGGTATGGCAGTGAATGATTCCGGGGAAATCTGGATACCTGTGCAGAAAAAATAGCTTTCTTAATTGGATGACATGCAAGCATTGGAGCAAGGGGAGATGAAACTGATTCAATTGAAGGTCGATATGAGTTTGGCTCGAAGCAAAAGAAGCTTGTCTATAAACTGAAGGAGGGCGTCTCAAGCAGCCATTAGATGGCTTTTGAGGCACCCTCCTTTAATTTGCAGTGACAGATAAAATTCTGGTCACCTGTAGAAGTTAAGCATATTTCTAGTATTCATGAATGAGTCTGCCCCATAACCTTCAGGACAACACATTCTTGTTCTTTTTACAGATCGTCAAACCCGTTATCGTCGCCCACTTTACCGTAGTTGCGGGATTTGGCTTCGAAGAAGTCGGTCTTGGTCGCATTCAGCGCTTCATCCGAGAAAGGCTTGATCCACGGCATGCAGTTCACATCCACACCTTCGTAAGCTTTCTCCATACCCATCAGGCGAAGACGCTTGTTCGCGATGTACTTGATGTAATCGGACAGCTCATTGAGGTCAATACCACGAACATTAGGCAATGTGTAAAATGCCCAGTTTGTCTCCAGCTCCACGGCGCGATGGATTGTGCTGTAGACATAATCCATGTTCTCTTTGGTGTTCAGCTCCGGGAAGTCTACCAGTAGCTGCTTGAATACCTCTGCGAAGAAGTAGCAGTGCTGATTCTCGTCACGCTGAATGTAAGAGATCATCTGGCTGGTACCCATCATCTTCTGGTCGCGTGCCAGATTGTAGAAGAAGGCGAAGGTACTGTAGAAGAAGATACCCTCCAGAATCAGGTCCGCTACCATGGATTTGAAGAAGGTCTGCGGATTAGGGTTGTCCCGGAACTCCTGATAGATGTTAGAGATAAAGGTGTTGCGCTCCAGCAGCACCGGATCATGCTTCCAGTACTCGAAGATTTCCTTTTGCTCCTGCTCGGATACGAGCGAGGAGAGAACATAGGAATAGGATTGATTGTGTACAACCTCTTGCTGTCCGATAATGGCGGCTACAGCCTCCAGGGAGGAGTCGGTGAAGTAGCGCTTCACATCTCCCACGAACATGGTCTGCATGGAATCGAGTACGGCCAGCAAGCCGATGTTGATCTTGAAGGTACGCTGCTCTTCGGCGTCCAGCAGCGGGAACTGTGATGCATCCTTGGACATCGGTATCTCATCAGCGATCCAGTGGTTCAGGAGCAGCACCTTGTACAGCTTGTACATGTGCGGCATCCGAATATCGTTCCAGTTGAGAATGCCGGAGCATTCTCCTTCTATAATACGAGTCGAGCGGTTGGGCGCTTCGGTGTTAAATATTTTTTGCAACTGCATGGGTGAGTCTCTCCTTCAGTTGGGTTTAGGATGCGCAGCTATCGCATTCCTCAATCGTCAGCGCACGGCTGCGAACATAATAGGTCGATTTCATACCGGATCTCCAGGCATGCAGATGAAGCTCCAGGAATTCGGTAGCCTTAATATCTGGACGAACGTACAGGTTGAAGCTTTGTCCCTGGTCGATATGACGCTGACGAGCGGCTGCCATGTTGATGGAAGCGTGCTGGTCTACGAGGAACGCTGTCTTGTAGTACCAGATAGTATTGGCGTTCAGGTCTGGTGCAGGGTTAGCGATCTTGTAGGTCGTCTTCTCTTCATAGGACAGCAGCTCATAGAGCGGATCAATACTGGCCGTAGAACCAGCGATGATCGAGGTGGAGCCGTTAGGCGCGATCGCGAACAACCAGGCGTTGCGTACACCGTTCGTCTGCACCTCTGCAGCCAGCTCGCTCCACTGCTCAGTCGTCACGAATTTGCCTGGACGGGTACCATCTGTGTAATGGCGGGAGGTAAAGTATTGTCCATTCTCCCAGTCAGAGCCTGCGAATTTCGCATAACGGCCCTTCTCCTTCGCCAGCTCCATGCTGGATCTGACAGCGAGATAATTGATCTTCTCGTACAAATGATCATTATACTCTACCGCCTCATCGGATTCCCAGCGGATGCCCTCCAGAGCCAGCAGGTGATGAAGACCAAAGGTTCCAAGGCCCACGGCCCGGTATTGGCTATTCGTATATTGAGCCTGCAGCACCTCAATATTGTTGATGTCGATAACGTTGTCCAGCATGCGCACTTGAATAGGCACTAGACGATCCAGCACGCCTGCAGGTACTGCACGAGCCAGATGGATGGAGTTCAGGTTACATACGACGAAATCTCCAGGAATTTTGGAAATAACGATGCGTGTCTGCCCATCCTTGGTTACGAGTTCTTCCTTCTCTACCACGGTTGGAGATTGGTTCTGCATAATCTCCGTACACAGGTTGGAGGAATATACCATGCCATGAACGCGGTTCGGGTTCGCACGGTTCACGGTATCACGATAGAACATATATGGTGTACCTGTCTCCAATTGGGACTTCAGCACACGCTTCATAATATCGATCGCCTGTACCGTAATCCGGGACAGTGTCGGATGATTCACAGCTTCCTCGTACTTCTCGCGGAATGAACCTGCTCCTGCTGTCTCGTCGTAGAAATCCTCCAGTCCCAGCGGACGACCATTCTCATCGGTCCAGCCCATGACCTTCTTGACTTCATGTGGACAGAACAGACTCCATTCACCGCGACTCTCCACGCGCTCCATGAACAAGTCAGGCAGGCAGACACCGTGGAATACATCATGCGCACGCATACGCTCATCACCATTGTTCAGCTTCAGGTCAAGGAAGGCCAGAATATCCTTATGGAATACATCCAGATATACCGCAATGGCACCCTTACGTGTTCCAAGCTGGTCTACGCTGACAGCCGTATTGTTCAGCTGGCGAATCCATGGGATGACGCCCGAGCTGGTGTTCTTGTGTCCACGGATGTCAGAGCCTCTAGCGCGAACCTTGCCCAGGTATACGCCGATACCGCCGCCCATTTTGCTGAGACGAGCTACGTCTGTATTGGAATCAAAGATACCCTCTAGGGAATCGTCTACGGTGTCAATGAAACAGCTAGAAAGCTGTCCGGCCACCTTCTTGCCTGCATTGGACATCGTCGGTGTAGCAGCCGTCATATACATGTTGCTCATCGCCCAGTAAGCTTCCTTAACCAGCTCCATGCGGCGCTCCGCTGGCTCCTGGTGCATCAGGTACATGGCGATGACCATGTAGCGTTCCTGTGGCAGCTCCATCACCCGACCGTCAAAATCATGGGCAAGATAGCGCTCGGATAGAGTCAATAGTCCAATGTAATCGAACAGCAGATCGTTCTGGTATTCAATGCACTCACCCAACTCGTCGATCTGCTCTTTGCTGTAGCAATCGAGCAGTTCCTGACGATAGATACCTTTCTTCACCATCTCGGTAATGAGCGGGTAGAAGGCACCGTATGGATTGTCGTGGTAGGACTTATAACGGCGGTTATAGGCTGCCTTCTTATACAGGGAAGTGAGTAGAGAGCGAGCAGCTGCGAATTTCCAGTCTGGCTCTTCCTTGGTCACGAGCTCCAGAGCAGACATGATGAAGGCATTGCTAATCTCGTCTCCAGTGACCTCGTCACGGCGCAGCTTGGAGTTAACCCCGCGAAGCAGGCGTTCCTTATCAAGCTGATTCAGGCCGTTCAGCGCCCGATCGGCATAGACGGACAAACGCATCTCGTCGAAAGCAAGCTGGCGGTTATTAGGTTTGGTCACGGTGTGTGGCATGGATGAATTCCTCACTTTCATGGGATAAATAATTTGCGATATGAATAACTCAAGGGATAAATGATGATTGGGCTGTTCGATAGATCGACAGCAACGATAAGAGGAGCATCACACTGTGAGCTATGGTCGGCAGAAGCGTATGCTGCAATCTGTTGATGGTGTTAGCCTGCTTATAGAAGTGGAAAATATATGTAAAGCTATAGGCTTAAGGACAAAATCGTCTTTTTTCGCTTCCGCACTATATTTAGATGCTGTTTAAATAGGTTACCCCAATATATAGTGTTTTGCAAACAGAAAATTCGAAAGACGCAATGACGATTATAGCAAAATTCCATGCAAAAGGTAAAGGATATTGCTGGTTATCGTTCAAATTGCAAGCTTTTGAGAGTTAGAATGAGTATGCCGAAGTTTGGCTCAAATTTGAACTTTGTGTGGAACGATTTATGATCGCCTTCTTGTTCCTCTCTACCTGAGCTCAATTGAATTGGCAGGCTGCAGACTGGTAGAATAGAGTTTAGAATGATCCAATTTGAAGGAGGAGCAGCCAATGGCAATCGCTGAAGTGACCGTCATCCCAATTGGTACTGGAACTACAAGTCTGAGTGACTATGTGGCAGATATGCAGCGCGTACTGGCTACGCAGAAAGGAATCTCCTACGAGCTTACTTCGATGAGCACGATCATTGAGGGATCGCTTGACGATGTATTTACTGCAATTGCTGCGCTACATGAGGCGCCGTTTCAAGCAGGGGCAGGACGGGTGTCCACCTCGGTGAAGATTGATGATCGTCGCGACAAGGAATCCTCGCGTAGTCTGAAGCTGCAATCGGTCACCTCCAAGCTGTCAGCGTTACGTAGTAAGGACCTGAATTAGATATGTCTGGTGCTGGACTGGACTACGGCTATTCATACATACATAGGGGAACAATCGGCGACAGGATAACAATTCCCGATCTTAAGCAGCATTGGTGTCTCCAAGAAGGCCAAGTCAGCGCGAAATTCAAGACAAAGTACTCCGCTGCATCGTAACCATCTCTACACCTAGGCATATACTGCTCGGGTAAAGGAGATGGGCGATGTGCTATTTGCCATACTGCAATTGATCGGCGGTGTCATCTTATCCATAGGCTGGGTGCCCCAAATTGTACTGATGTGTAGAGAACGCTCGGCCAAGGGGCTTCATTTGAATACCGTCATATCCATGTTCACTGGGGTTCTGCTAATGGAGATCTATGCATTGGATCTCATCACTAGCGGCACCGGGTATGCTTTCCTGATTACGAATACGATGTCACTCCTGCTGCTGGCAGTAGTGCTGTTTCTGGCGCTGTGGTATCGGAGAAAGTGAAATTTGATATTGAAAGAGAAGGCTATTAACCATAAATTTCTCACATGGATAACGGAATCCGGAGACTCCAATTTGGTTTTTCCGGATTCTTTGCATCTCATCTTTTGAGGGATCTTTAGGATATTGCTCCGGAGATCGGTTAGAATGTATAGATGTCATGTTGTTTGACCGGCTTCCAGCCTTTGGACCGGTCTTTTTTGTACCTGATGAGTCGAACGGATAACGACTTGTAAGGATGAAGCATTTACCAAGTGGTTGAAAAATATTAAAATTAAGCTAATCTGCTTGAAGAAAGGATTGGTTATGGTACATAAACCCAAGAAACTTACACCCACTGAATTGCTATTGAAGTTCCTCTTTATTACAGCGGGAGCAATTCTGGCAGGGGTGTCACTGGAGCTGTTTCTCGTGCCGAATGCGATTATTGACGGCGGGATTACAGGGATTTCTCTAATGATTGCGAATGTGACCAAGCTTCCACTCGGGATATTTCTGTTCGTTCTGAATCTTCCGTTCCTGTTCATCGGATACAGACAAGTAGGCAAGACCTTTGCCTTGTCAGCTCTATACGGAATTGTGGTTCTGTCGCTTACCACCGGCTATCTCCACCATGTAGAGGCCTTCACAGACGACAAGCTGCTTGCAGTATTATTCGGAGCGCTGCTGCTGGGATTGGGAGTTGGCCTAGTGCTTCGTCTGGGAGGAACTACCGACGGTGCTGAGATTCTGGCGATCCTGATCTCCAAAAAAATCAACATCTCTGTCGGACAGATCATTCTCATCATCAACGTGGTTATTTTCATCGTGGCAGGCTTTATTCTGGGCTGGGATTCGGCGATGTATTCCATATTTACGTTCTACATTGCCTCGAAGGTCATGGATATCGTCGTTGAAGGTCTGGATGAGTCCAAATCAGTCACGATCATTACGAGTGAATACGAGGAGATGTCCGAGGCTATTATGACACGTCTGGGCAGAAGCACTACCTACCTGTACGCTAGAGGAGGCTTCACCAAGGAGGAGACTCAAGTGATCTACTGTGTGGTCAGCAGACTGGAGCTGTCTATGCTGAAGAGCGTCGTGCAGGAAGTGGACAAGTCGGCCTTTGTCGCCGTCGAGGATGTCGCTGACGTGTATGGCGGTGGCTTCACCAAGAAGGGCGCACATTAAGAAGCAGGCTGTACAGGACTGCTTAGATTGGGAAGCAGACGAGGGTACCCTAAGCCTTGGAGGCAAGGGGTGCCCTTCGTTGTATTAAGCAATGGTGCAGACTTGTAGTGGCTTTACACTCCTATTTGATCTGGTCAAGGTATTAGTAAAAGAAGGTTCAGAACGCAGGCGCTGCGGTTGGAGGATGGACTGTAGTCTGTTACAATATGATTGCACAAATAGTGATTTAGATGACGGATTGCAGGACGATATTAGTTCTATGTGTAGAGGAGTGAACATGTTGGGAAATTCAATTTTGATAGAAGCCTTGCTGTACTGGCTGCTGCTGATCGTTGCGGCGGGGAGTGTCGTGCTGGTCGCAGGCAAGAAGCGAATTGCTAGTCTGATTATTCTCAGCCCGATTGTGCTATTCAGCACACTGATGATCATGCAGGGGGCAAGCTACACGATATCGAACGGGATTCAGCAAGAGGATGTTCGAGGTATTTCGCATACGTTGGCTGTTGCGCTTTCCTGTATCTTTTTTGTAGTTGCCATCATTATCGTTCTGGTGAAGCGTAGAGGTGGTAAGCCTGGTGAACCCAGCAAAAGCAGCTCTTAAGGTATAATCAGACTTACAATAAGGGTATACAACAAGTAGGAGGCGATTGTGATGTCACAAATGACCCATTTGTTGTATATCCTGTTTTTTTCAGCACTGGCTCTTGGAGGCATTGGCAGTATCGCATGGTGGATGTATTCTGTAGGCCGCCAGGAGAGAGACAATGGTTGATGATTAAGGGCAGAGCACAGCTTCAGTTGAAGCTGTGTTTTTTTGGATGCGGCACAGGGTTGCCAACAGTATTAGTAACTGTTAAAATAGGAACAAGTGTTCTTATTTTCTGAAGTTATTTTTGGTGATCATTTTGTTAGTTTACTTATGTTGAACTGCTTATGTTGAGATCATGTTGATGGTTGGTGTGGTGTTGCATTCTAATTCGTGTAAGCAGATAGACTATGTTTTATTCCAGTTCATGAAGGAGGGGTTCCATGCTGCCAGATCTTGAGCGCAAGCTACTGCGTATCCTGTACAATTTCTATGCGCAGCAGCGGCGGATGCCCAATGAACGAGAGCTTCAGGTGAGGACTGGGCGGAGCAAGCAGGAGATAACGAACGCCTTTATCCATTTGGAGCAGCAGGCGTATATTCGATGGGACGACAAGTCCTCGTTTATGCAGGCGGTCATTCTGGAGGGATGGGAGCGTCCCGAGGGAAGCACCCAGACCAAGAGACCCTTGCCTCAGCGCTCCTCACAGGATGATGAGGCCTATAGATACTGGACCGATTATTAATCCTTGTAGAGGGGTTTAATTTAATCTTTCTTTAAGGTTCATATCATTTGATTTTAAGGTAGGCCACCTATACTACAGATATTAACCCCTTTCTTTCATCAAGTGTGAATGAACCCGCCCATAATGGACGGGTTATTTTTTTGCCCAGCGATTCTCATAGGCTCATAGGCTCATTTTTTTTGGGTAAAAAAAGACTGCCCTACCATCTAAGATGGGGACAGCCTCTCTGTGGCGACGTACACACTTGTCAGCCAGTATTCTATATACTAACCCCTTGCCACCTTCGCTAATGAAGGCAGTTACCAACCCGGTAACAGGGCATTGCGATTCCATCAATTCATTTGCCAAACGACGAAAGCCCTACCTCTCTTCCATCCTTGCGGCTCCGATGACCGCGCCAGTGTGAATGCAAAATATACTGCAAAAAGCTCAAAATTCTACACGTTGGGTGATGAAAAAAATTGAATGAACTCCAGCGGTGAGCGGAGTGTACTTGTTGCGAGGAATCATATGGGGTTAAATCATACAAATATCACTATAACATATAGTGCGCTAAAAGTAAATCATTAACTTTCAAAATGAAAATTCGATTCCTTAGCACGAGTGTCGAATCAAATCACTTCATGGTATGATGGAAGAGTATGTGAGCCATCCCTAGGTTAGGGACTTCTATTCTGAATAGCAGGGGGAAGCTATGGAATATTCAAAGATGTTCCTGCTGAATTTAGGTATGCTGATCGCAGTGGCATACTGTGCGAACGTATTTTATAAATATGTACTGATCAAGGCCTCTACCGCTGTAAAATATGTGAGTTCTGTCCTGTTCATCATTTTGTGTGGCTGGATCAGCTCCGCATTCGGCTTTAATTTTAACGAGGAAGTTATCTTTGACCTCAGGTTCGTCCCGCTGATCATCGCCATATTGGTCTATCCTCATGCCTCTGTGCTAGTGCTGATCGGGGTGCTCACGGGACTGGTGCGCTTCACGCTTGGGTTCAATGAAGCCTCTATCGCGGGCTTTATCAATATGAGTATATTAGGAGTGCTTGGAGCCGGATTGAACTATTGGATGCGGCACTCCAGCTATCGACTTATCGTCAAGGCTTCCATTGTAATAGGTATTGTTAATATAGCGAATGTCATTAATATTGCGATATTCGGGGTTATCCCTACAGCCCATTATTTGGGGCATATCGTGCCCTATACGCTGCCGTTAGGCATAGTGTTAAGCTATCTGTTCGCATTGATGCTGCGTGATTTCCAAATGGATCAAAGGCGCAACCATCAGATTATCCAGGCCAACCGTCTGCTCTCAAGGCAGAGGGACGAGCTGCAGCAGGCCAAGCTGATTCTGGAGGAACGAGCCAAGCAGCTAATGATGGCTTCCAAATATAAATCCGAATTCATGGCAACCATGTCTCATGAGCTTCGTACTCCGCTAAATAGCATCATTAACCTTGCCCAGATTATTAATGAGCAGGGGAAGGAGATGGAGGAGGACAATCTTAAGCAGTATTCGGGTATTATCCATGCATCAGGGCAAGATCTATTGCAGCTGATCAACGATATTCTGGATCTCTCCAAGGTGGAAGCTGGGAAGATGGAAATTGTCATGGAGCCCGTCAATGTGCTGGAGCTCGGTCAGGTCATGATGGTGAATTTTGAGATTACTGCCCGCAACAAGGGCTTGATATTCCAGTTAGAGACCTCTGAGGATTGCCCGGCCCAGATGAATTCTGACCCGCAGCGTATTCAGCAGATTCTGCGGAACCTGCTGTCTAATGCGTTCAAGTTCACTCATGAGGGCAGTGTGACACTGAGTATCCATAAGCGCAAGCTTGTAGAGCCTGAACTCAAAGGTGAATGGGTTGTATTTGCAGTGAAGGATACAGGAATTGGCATTTCTTCGGAGAAGCAGCATTATATCTTCGAGGCCTTCCAGCAGGCGGACGGATCGATTAGCCGCAAGTATGGAGGGACGGGCCTGGGATTGTCCATTAGTCGGGACTTGGCGCGTCTGATGGGAGGCTTTATTCGCTTGGACAGTGCAGAGGGTGAGGGGAGCACGTTCGCGTTGTATCTGCCCCTCTACACGTCAGAGTCCTTACCATTAGAGGAGTCAGGCCGCAAGCAAGGATATAGGAAGAGGAGAAGACAATTGCATGGATCGTAAGGGATTGATTATAGGGGCGACAGGACTGGTAGGAGGCCTGATCGTAAGAGAACTGCTGGAGAACCCCGCCTATGCAGAGGTGAAGGTCCTTACTCGTAAACCGCTTGGCATCCAGCACCCCAAGCTGACTGAGCACATCATCTCGTGGGATGAGCTGGAGCAATCCGCTCATGTATTTGAGGGAGTGCATGATCTGTACTGTGCACTCGGCACTACGATCAAGAAGGCGGGGTCGCAGGAGAGGTTCCGGCTCGTGGATCTGGAATATCCACTGCAGGCTGCGAAGCTGGCACGACAGGCAGGGATCGTACAGATGCTCGCTGTCTCATCCGCTGGTGCCAATCCGCATTCACGAATCTTCTACAGCCGTACAAAAGGCGAGGCTGAGGAAGCGCTGGCCGAAGTGGGGCTGCCTGCATTGCATCTGTTTCGTCCATCCCTCATTCTGGGTGAGCGATCAGAGCGAAGAGCAGGCGAGCGGGTTGCTGCGGTCCTCATGAAGCTTACGTCACCACTGTGGAACGGAAGGCTGTCTGCTTATCGGGCCATTCCGGCGGCAGCTATTGCCAAGGCAATGGTTCGCATAGCTCTAGCGGGTGCTAGAGGAGTCCATGTGTACCCGAATGAAGTCATTCACGCGCTGGGCTCTGATCCGACGCATTGATCTACAACTATCGCTCGTGAGAACCGAACGAATAAATGGGAGTGCTCTGTCTAACCGACAGGTACTCCCATTTTGTTCAGATAATAGAATGTAAGTTTTCAGCGGAGCTGAACCATTCGATTATCGCAAGAAACACTTCAGCTAAAGGCGTTCTGTCTCACATCCATGGGAGAATCGGGAGGTTCGAAACTACTTTTGTAAAAAAATCTGTACTTTCCATGATGGTTGCTGCTAAAAAATGGGTATATATAGCATAGAAGACAAAAGATTATTTTTTTTGGCAATGTCAAAAAAATATAAACATATGTGACACTAAAGCTGAAGATGTAAGCCACGAGCCAGAGTAGGAGTGACAGGCCTAAAATCGTAAGGTCTTGGGCAAGAAACTTGATGAAAAGGAGGGGTATTATGGTGGATTTGAGAGAGATGGAGGGGAAAATCGAGTACTTTCGTGAAAAAATGTTAGACTCTGCACATCAGTTTGGCCGAACAGACGATCGAGTACTGAGAGCCTCCGAACAACTGGATGACCTCTTGAATCGTTACTGGTATGCCAAAAAACAATACAAAAAGCCTACAGCCTAGGAGGACAATGAGCAGACAACATAACGAAGAGGCCGTGGCAGCCTACATTGAACAAGTAAATATAGATTCCGGATAAGCGCAAGTTCACTGATTCTTGTTATTTTACGAGTCAGCGATACTTGTGCTTTTTTTCGATTCGATCCGAGCACTTCCGCCGAAAACAGACACCGAAAATAGTAAAAATAACAAAAGAAGTGGTTCCGTGGTCATGCTTTTCGACTTAGTAAAATTTGCCGTCGATAAATAGCTAAAAAGTTTCATTGACCCCTGGTTAATTCTTACATATAATCTCAATAAATTCAAAAAAATACACTGTCTCTATATATGCTACTTAGAAGGGGATAAAGCAACAATATCGACCACATGCGTATTGCAGCAGGGAAAGTGAATTAAAAGGTGATGTTCATATGTACTATGGTGGGAGGGAGCTAATGTGGAGGTTGGAAATAGACTGCGTTCGCTCATAGCGTCGTACTTAGAGCAGACGAATTGTTCACTTCAGGAATTCAGCAGACGCTGCGGACTGAATAAAGGGACTTTAAGTGCTATTTTGCGTTACCAGATTCCGAAACCGTTGTCGCTCAAGGAGCTGGACCGGATCACAGAGGCGATGGGGCACCCGGAGGGCGAGCTATACCCGATGTATCTGGAGGAGTGCGTTGTTGATAACAAATGGAAGCTGTCACGTCTGAAGCCTTATCTGCTGCAATGCGCACGCATGGGAAGATTGGATTGCATCCAATCGGCACTACCTGCTGTATTGGACGAGCTTGGGCATATCCCTGTTATTTTTGCAGTAGGAGAGCAGCTGTACCAGGAAGGGTATCATAAGGAATCGGCTCCATTCTTCGAGGCGGTGGCCGAGAGTGAGCAGTATCAGCATGCAGAGCGACTCGCACGTAGCCACTATCGTTTGTTCATGCTGCAACTGAGTGATGATTACGAGATGAACCTGCGCGCAGCAATTCGATTCGATCCATTCCGTAACCGCTTGCCGGAGGAAGAGCAGCCTGATGCTATGCTCCAACTGATTAATGTCTATTTCACACTGAATCGACTGGACCGGGTCCACGAGCTGGCGAATGAATTAAGCAACTATACTTACACCATGTATACATACGAATGCAAGAACAAGCCATATAACGAAGAAGAACGTACAACCAAGTATCCACTTGTGGTCTATTATGGCTACGCCTATCTGATGAAGGCAGCGGCGTGTGACAAGCAGAAGAAGTATCATGAGGCCAAGCAGTATACGCAGTACTACACAGATTTGAGCTGGTTCAAGGGATTGGGTGAGATGGGTAAGGCAGAGGTGCGCAAATTCAGCATTTGGGCCAAGGCCAACGGCTTCGCCTATGAGCTGATGACAGGCAATACAAGCGTATTGCCTGCTTACATTGCGTATATTGAGCATAATGAAGACGAGGTCCTGCCTGCACTGGAGAAGATTATGGAGGCTGCGAACCGCTATAGTCTGGACGTCAGCAGCATACTTGATCAATTCGAGGACCGAATCTCCACCTATATCGACAGCCAGCAAGCGAGCAGTAGCTATTATAATATGCACTTCACCCTCGAACGATTCGCCAATTTCTGTTATGAATTGTCATATTACTATTACCAGCAGCAAAATTTCGACCTTGCAGTAAAATATGTACTCCAAAGTTTGTCATCATCCATTAAAATGGGTGACAAGGCTGGTTTTATCAAATGTGTGACATTATTTGAAGAATTTAGACGGCATACACGTGTTGAAAATCAGCGGAGTTATGAAAATATGATCAGAGGAGTGCGTAAAAATGCGGAAAATGAAATGCTTTTTGTTACTTACGCTTAGTGCCGGTATTATATTCATTACTCCAGGACTAACAATTGGGACAGGGGCCGCCGGAAATATGGGGACCTATACACACGGAGCAGGCGGGTATTAATCCGTCGACAGTCGTAATGTTCTTGGACATGCCAATAGGATGATTGCAGGCTGAATCAGAATAGATGTCGTATGAGCAGGGTACCGGGCGTTTCGGTACCTTTTTCATATGGTAAGGTGAGGATAGCTTGTCCTACACCCTGAGCATAATGCTATAATAGGCTCAGTATTCAAAAAGATGACCGAAGGGAGTACATAATGATGAAACCTATTTCGACAGAACGCGCACCTGGCGCAATCGGCCCGTATAGTCAGGCTATGCAGGCAGGCGATTTTATTTTTACCTCAGGTCAACTGGGACTTGATCCAGCAACTGGTGAGTTCGGTCAAGGTGTAGAGGAGCAGGCACGACTTTCCCTGAATAATGTCAAGGCTATTCTGGAAGAGGCCGGCAGCAGCTTGAGCAATGTAGTTAAGACTACAGTGTTCCTCAAGGATATGAACGATTTTGCCAAAGTGAACGAGGTGTACAGCTCCTTCTTCGAGCAGCCATACCCGGCAAGAAGTGCAGTTGAGGTGGCACGCCTTCCAAAGGATGCTTTGGTGGAGATCGAGACCATCGCACTGAAGGGCTAATCGTTACTTAGATATAATACAGGAAAAGGGGACTGTCCGCGTAGTGATAAGACTACGGTGGATGATCCCCTTTTTTTGTGAAGACATTGGATGTGTTATTATTCAGCCGAGCTAGACGATTGAATCATTGATTCAATCATTCAATCAGCACAGATAACTCCGCTAATCGCGATCCTGACTACGGGCGAATAGCAGCCAGATGGAATAGATCAGGATCAGGGCCGCCAGAATAAGGGCTGCAAGATAGACGCTCTGCGTACCTCGCTGCTCGACGGCTATGGCAATATAGGCCCATACGAACACGAGCGGATAGATACTGTCCCTGTATGGGAAGCTGACCAGAATCGCCAAGGCTGCTCCTATGCAGAGGACAATGACGGCCCAGGTGCTGTCGCTCAGGCCCCAGCCACTCCATTGATTCTTCTCCAGTGTAATGGCCACGTTGAGAATCGTTGCGACAGATATCCAACCCATATAGAGGCTGAATGGGAGTCGTACGAACCATATTTCCCCGGAGCTCGGATAAGATACCCTGGTGGCACGATAGATTTTGATGAGTGACAGAAGCAGCAGGAGCATCACGAGGAGAGCGAGTTCAATATAGAGATTCTGCCACAGGAAAATCCAGGTGATATTGAACAGACAGCTCAGAATGAAGAAGACTCCGATGCTCTGTACAGAGTCCCGGGATTGGCCTCGAGGCAAAGCCTGATAGATCACGAATCCTGCCAGCAGCAGATAAATGACCGACCAGATCGAGAAGGCGTAGCCCGCTGGAGTAATCAACGTTGGATACATGTCCGAGACAGCCGATGTGCTGCGACCTCCGATCGGCAGTGCCATGGCCAGATAGTTGGTCACGATGACCGCAACATAAGCAATGATATTCCACCATTTAAAGGGATGGCTTCGATGCATTTCGAAATCCTCCTAACTGAAGTGAATGTTCGCTCCACGGTCATTTGCGATGACCAGCGGGTCAAGAATGTCTATTATGAATATACCCATTTTGCCCACATGTAACATATGACATGATAAAATGTTATGTTGGACAGGTTCATTTGATGATCATGAAATATAAAACTAATCTTTTCATACATGGAGGATCTATGGCTAACCAAAAATTCTATGTTGTCTGGGAAGGGAAGACACCAGGTGTCTATACAAGCTGGGCCGATTGTCAGAAGCAAGTGAGTGGTGTGACGGGGGCCAAGTTCAAGGCTTTTCCCTCCAAGGCAGAGGCGGAGAAGGCATTTGCCCACGGCTGGAAGGGAATCTGGGGTAATGTGGCGGGTACAGGCAAAGCTTCCTCGGGAAGCAAGGGATCGGCTGCAGGCAAGGGCACAGCACATTCCGGAGGAGCACCAGCAACGGACATTGATTATGACAGCATTTCGGTGGATGTAGGCACACGCGGAAATCCGGGGCCAGTGGAGTATAAGGGAGTCGATACCCGTACTGGTGAGGTACTGTTCTCTTGCGGGCCAATTGCCAAGGGGACGAACAATCTGGGCGAATTCCTGGCCATCGTGCATGGACTTGCGTATCTCAAGAATCTGAACAGCAACAAGACAGTCTATAGCGACTCGGTCAACGCCCTGAAATGGGTCAGACAGAAGAAGGCCGTCTCCACCTTGCCGCGCGATGAATCGACGCGAGAGATCTGGGATCTGGTAGACCGCGCGGAGCGGTGGCTGCAGAATAATACGTATACTAATAAAGTAGTCAAGTGGGAAACCAAGAGCTGGGGAGAAATCAAGGCGGATTACGGGAGAAAGTAGCTCCCCTTGCAGCGCAGTCCTTTCATTCGCGGGAATACTAGTAGGGCTGATCTCCCAAAAAAGCGTCTCCAGGATGCCGGGGACGTCTTTTTGGCGTCAGTATAATTTCGAAAGCATTTTGATTTGGCGGGATTTTCGTATATGATGAAGAGTAACAATTAGAGGCTGGACGGGAGATTGATATGAACCAACCGCTGTACGCAATTTGGCTTGGAGATGTAATGTTCTGCTTTTCGGGTGAGACTTCTGAGCCACGTGTCGATGCCTGGAGCAGTGTCGTACGAAGACTGAAGCTATCTAACGGAATACAACCTTTTCGGCAGGCAGCATTGCGGCTGGCTGAGCTGCGTGTGCCCAATGCTGGACGTGCGGAGCAATCAGGCGGAGGCAAGAGGCGAGCCATGCTCGGACGTACATTGGAAGGACTGGCACTGGAGCCTGCAGATGCGCTTGAGCTGCTGCTGCGCTTGAGTGAACAGGACTGTGCTGCTGCAGGTATCCGGGCAGGAGAAGAGCTGCCTTATTGGCGAACAGCGGCGCGGTTTGCGCTTGAACTGATTCATAGAGGCGAGGTTGTGCCAGGTATCCAGCAGGTGCAGTCCGGCGGTGCCAGACGACGCGGTGTGCAGGAATCTGCGATGGGTGTCTGGCAGCCACGACTCGAATCGGAAGAGGATATCGGTAGATTTCGTGAGCTAGCAGCAGCAATGCCTGCGATTGGTCTGTCTGCGCCAACGCTGCTTGCGAATCATGATCCTTCCTCTCGGGAAGAAGCCGCAGCGATCGTACTGCATTCCTTCATGTCCGCCATCATTCAGCAGGAGATGCGCAAGGCGACGGCGGAACGTGAGCGTGAGCTCTCCAGGCAGCGCCCGGATTATCGCCGCGGGACCTCACCGCTGGCTGATCTATGGTGGAACAGTCTGCTGACAGGTACGCGACCGATCACCATTCAGGGTACGCCAGCTGAGATGGAGGAGCTTCATGCACAGGTGGCTTCATTGAATGGAGCAGGTATTCCGCAGAGTGGGAAGGAAGAAAGAGAGCCTGAGGAAGGGAGCTTGCGCCTGTGTCTGCGTCTTGAGCCTCCTCTAGAGGAGGGAGCTACGAATTGGCAGGTGACCTTCTGGGCGGAAAGTGTGCTGGAGCCGTCCCTCCGTCTATCAGCGGCGGATATATGGACGTATGACAAGCCTGATCTTGAACGCGGGCATATCATTTATCGCCATCTTCGACTGCAGCTACTCATGAGTATGGGACGTGCAGCAGAGGTGTCGCGTGAGGTGAAGGGGGCTATGCAGAATCCCTACCCGGAAGCCTTCACCTTAAGCCCGGAGCAGTTCTATCCTTTCCTGCTCGAATCGGTCCCAAGACTACAGAAGATCGGTGCAGCTGTACAAATGCCTTCCAAATGGAGCAAGGAGGGACGCAAGCGCGCAGGCTTGCGTCTGCGTATGCGTGAGCATGCAGAGGGTACTGCGTTCGGGACAAACGCAGTGGAGGCCTCTCCACTAGGCATGCATCAAATTGTAGCCTTCGATGCCGAGGCGGTGCTAGGTGGGAATGTGCTGTCACTGGCGGAGCTTGAAGCCATCGCTGCAACTAACCTGCCCTATGTACACTTGCGAGGCGAATGGGTTGAGATTGATCCGAAAGAGCTGCGACAGGTACTGAGATACATCAAGAAACAGGAAGAGGGCGAGATGACTCTGGCCGAATGGATGCATTTGTCTGCCGAGCAGGACCCAGAGGAGGGCTCCGTCTGGAAGGGCATATCCATCTATGGCACTGAGTCGTTTGGTCTGCTGGGCTCGCTGCTGGAGGGCGGTGTGCTAAGATCTGTTGCCCCAAGGCGAGTACCTCCCCAACTGCATGGGCAATTGCGTCCATATCAGGAGCGTGGCTTTCAGTGGTTGTCTGCGATGCGTGATCTGGGCTTTGGTGTGTGCCTTGCGGACGATATGGGACTGGGAAAGACAATACAGGTAATTACCTGTCTACTCGATTACAGCCCGTCCAATAGCAGCAGGGGGCCTGCGCTGATTATCTGCCCGACCTCCTTACTTGGCAATTGGCAGCGTGAACTGCAGCGGTTCGCACCCGACCTGTCGCTATATATCCATCATGGGGGCCAGCGACTGCATGGTGAGGATTTCGTGAACCAGGTTACGGATCATGAGATTGTACTGACGACCTATCATCTGGCTGGTCGCGACGGGGGCGATCTATCAGCCGTATCGTGGTCCTCCATTGTGCTGGATGAAGCACAATACATCAAGAATTCCAGGACCAAGCAATCGCAGAGCGTTATGAAGCTCTCGGCTCCGCATCGGATTGCCATGACAGGCACTCCCGTTGAGAACCGTCTCAGCGAGCTGTGGTCGATCTTTCATTTCCTGAATCCTGGTTATCTTGGGAGCGCGACTTCCTTCCGGCACCGTTATACCGGTGCAGCGGAGGATCGACAGGAGATGCTACGTGAGCTGCATAAGCTGGTCTCGCCCTTCATGCTGCGCAGATTGAAGAGTGACCCCGATATTCGCAAGGACCTTCCAGAGAAGCTGGAGCTCAAATCATATTGTGTGCTGACTCCAGAGCAGGCGGGCATGTACAGAGGCGTCGTTGATCAATTGATGGGAACCTTGGATGGACAAAGTGGCATCGCACGCAAAGGCTTGGTCCTTTCCTCCTTGACGAAGCTGAAGCAGATCTGTAATCACCCAGCTCTATTGGGTAGTAAACGGGGAGAGAATGCCAAGTCAGAGGCCTCGGGCAAAATGGAACGACTGCTGGAGCTGATCGAGGCCATACGGGCCAATGGAGAAGCAGCGCTGATCTTCACTCAGTATGTAGCTATGGGAGAGCTACTGGTATCACGTCTGGCACGGATGTATGACGAGCGTCCTTCTTTCCTCCACGGCGGGCTGTCCAAGCAGCAGAGAGATGAGCTGGTGCAGCGATTCCAGCAGGGGGAAGGACCAGATATCTTCGTTCTCTCGCTTCGAGCAGGAGGCGTCGGTCTGAATCTGACACGGGCTAGCCATGTCATCCATTATGATCGCTGGTGGAATCCCGCTGTGGAGAATCAGGCGACAGACCGTGTATTCCGGATTGGACAGAACCGCAATGTTCAGGTGCACAAGCTGATTTGTCAGGGCACGCTGGAGGAACGGATTGATGAGCTGATTGAGAGCAAAAAGATGCTGTCCGAGCAGGTTGTCGGCTCTGGCGAGAATTGGCTTACAGAGATGTCAGATGAAGAGCTGCGAGGCTTGGTTGCCTTGCAGAATGATATTTGGTTGCAGGGGGAATGAAGATGCGAATAAGTCTGCAGGTGGCTGCAGGGACATGGTCGGCAGAGTGGAGCGATGAGCGGCAAGAGCAGCCTGTATGCACAGTCACAGGCAGGACGGAACTGCTTGCTCTCCCAATCCGGGAGAGTATACTGAACAGGCTGCGCGGCTTCCCCCTGGAGCTGTACCAGTTATTGCAGGGAGATGCATCTGAATGGATCAAGAGACAACTGCCGCCCCTCCTCATCCTTGAAGACTGTAGCTGTGGAGAGCAGGAGTGCAGGCATGCCACGGAGGCACTGGCTGTGCTAGAGGCTGATCCGTTGCTCAGACTGGAAGCAGCGGGGCTGTCGAAGGCGGAGCTATTATCTGGCGTATTTGACGAGTGGGCGAGAGACCGGGGAAGGGCGTCTGGAAGTAATCCTCTCGAACGACTCGCTGTCGATCCGTCTGGGGAAGGCAGACGAGGGGGAGGCGCATTCGGTGAGTGGATTGCAGAAGCAGCGGCCGAAGGAACCCTTCATCAGCCAGGCCCCGAACTGCATACGTTCGAGATTCGCTCATCTACAGGGCCGGTGTCACAGCCTGAGCTTCGTGATGTAGCCGCCCTGATGTCTCATCACCCGAAGGCGCTTCAGGCACTCGACATCGTTCGTCAGCATGCCGCTGCGAATGTGCAGGAACGAATTGGAGGTCTGTCGAAAAGAGACGTCTGATAGACGAATTAGGCTATAATAGGACTATATCCGTTACTCAGTTCATGGCATGGTCCTATATGAACATCGTGACTTATTCACAATTTGGATACAATGGGATGGTGCGATCTGAAGATCGAATATTCATCCTGACATAGATTAAGGAGCTTATCTCATGGAGCATATGAAACACCGCATGAGCGGTTATAAATCTTGGACAAGACTGTTGATTCCGGGCCTACTGGTGCCAGCAATGCTGCTAGGCGGTTGCGGCGAAGGGGGAGCCGGCAAGCAGGAGAGCGACAACCTGGCGGCCTCTCAAGGAGAACAAGGCGGAGAGCAGTCTGTACAGCCTGCTGAACCGGGGACAGATACACCAGCAGTTGACGGCAGCACTGACGACAACAACACGGAAGTATCCCCGGGGTCTGCTACTGGATCTACTGGTGCAGGACAAGCATCGGGAGAACAGCCCGCAGGTGGAGACTCAGGAGTAGGACAGGCTACAGGCGGTACGAGCTCGTCAGCAGCTCCGGTGCTGGCACAACGTCAGAACAATGCACTGCAAGCGACAGTACGGGAGCAGGGAAGCAAGGCTGTAGTGACGAACGCTGAGGCCATCGCTGTCATTGTGAACAAGCAGCGTAGCCTTCCAGATGGCTATGAGCCTAGTGATCTGGTCGAGCCGAATGTACCGTTCTCCTTCGACGGCCCTCATGAGAAGCGCCATATGCGTAAGGAAGCAGCTCAGGCACTTGAGGGACTCTTCGCAGCAGCAGAGCGGGATGGGATAGAGCTGCGCGCTGTCTCTGGATACCGGTCCTACAAACGTCAAGAGGCCATCTATAACAACAACGTGAAGACCAAGGGTGAGGCCTATGCATCACGCGTGAGCGCCGTCCCTGGTATGAGTGAGCATCAGACGGGCCTGTCCATCGACGTATCTAGCCCAAGTGTAGGGAATGCGCTGGAAGAGTCGCTTGGCAGCACCAAAGAAGGCAAATGGCTCGCAGAGCATGGACCTGAATATGGCTTTGTCATTCGTTATCCAGATGGCAAGGAAAGTATTACGGGTTATGTATATGAGCCTTGGCACATTCGATACCTTGGCAAGGAGCTTGCACAGGACGTAGCCAAGCTGGGACTGACGCTGGAGGAGTATTTTGACGAGGATCATATGAAGCTGTAGTGACACGAGAATTATTGGAAATATAGTGCACCGAGAAGCAACTGCATTTGCAATGAGACGAGGATCATCTAAGGTCATAGCGATCTAACAATAGAAAAAACAGGTCGGGGACAGAGCTCAGTTGAGCGGTTCTCGACCTGTTTTTTGTTCGCCTCACTGGTTGCAGCACCAGCTCCAGATAGCGGAACTGGTCACAAGTCAGGCTTGCTCTCGGGGCATAAGCTTATGCTCCGAGAGCAGGCCGCTTTTGTTCACATTGTCATTAGGACAAGCTAAGAACGGGACTAGGAAGGCTGTCGCTGTCCGTCACTCAGGGACAGGATTTCACGACGCAGACTCAGCATCTTGTCATCCAGCGCATTGGCCGCTTTGGCTGCCTCGGCGAGCTCAGTCACAACATATTCCGGTACCTGTTTGTCAAATTTGTAATACAGGATATGCTCCAGGCTGGCCCAGAAATCCATAGCGAGCGTACGCATCTGAATCTCGACCTTCATCCAGCGCTTGCCCTCGAACAGGATCAGAGGCACCTCTACAATGACATGCAGACTTTGATAGCCATTAGGCTTAGGATGAGCAATATAGTCCTTTACTTCTATGATGCGTATATCCTCACGGGTCTGCAAATGATCCAGCAGACGATAGATATCCTTGACAAAAGCACATACAATACGCATACCCGCTATGTCATGAATTTGGGATAACACGTTATCCACCGTGACTTCATATCCTTTACGGCGGACCTTCTCCAATATACTATGGGGCTCCTTGATCCGAGTCTTGATATGCTCAATGGGACTGAAGCCATCCATGAGCTTCCATTCGGTCTGAATCAGCTTGATCTTGTTCTGGAGCTCCTCCAGAGCGAGCTGGTACATGACGGGTATTTTCTTCCACTCCTCAAACTGCTTGGCGAGCTGATGATTAGTCTCCAGATGCTGCTGGAACTCATGAAGCGGGAGTGGGATTTGATTCAAGGTTGACGAATTGGATTCAGTCACATGCATTCTCCTAGCCGGCCGTACATGGAAGTTACATCGCAGCAGGGCAGTGCTGGCAATCAGTGTTCCCAAAAGGTAGATGGGCTTCACGATCCACGGCCTCGTTAAAGTGTGGTGACCTGCCAGATATCCTGTCTTGCTAATATTCAGCTGCGAATGATGTACTGCTGAGCGCTGTACACTGTCACTTTCGTATTCAATAGCCCTGCACGTGCCGTATGTGTTTTTTCGGGCTGTTCTTGCCTTAATTCTATTGTACACTAAGCCGAATCTTACAAGCAAAAGCTTCACGCTTAAAGTGAGCTTAAATTATGAAGAAATGTGCATAGCGTATGTGTGGAATCTGCTAAATGTATACATATAAAGTATCTCTGATGCTTATCTGGCGGGCACAGCACGAGTACCCGTCTGCATCGCTGCTGAGCATAGCGGACATGCCGGCGGTGCCTCCCGCGTCGTCTGTCTGGTGAATCCTGCTTGTTCTGCCTGGCTAGCTGTTCCTTGTCTGGTCTGACCAGTCTTTTGATGAACTGCTGACCCTCCGCTTAGGCTAGCAAAAGAGGCTGCTGATGCTCCAGATGCTCCCCGGGTGTCTTGTCGCATCCAGGCTCCGCAAGCCACATCCGGGCAGACCCACACCGGTATGGTGATGGTGCGGGGGCTTCGCCCTTCGCTAACTCGTTCCTTGACCTCCGGTCTTGATGTCGAAGGGCGAGAGGGTACCTGCTTGACTCCGTAGGCCTCCAGCAGAAAACGGGATACGGCGGCAGGCTTCCCATGATGAGATGCTGGAGACGTAATATACAGCATCTGCTTCGCTCGTGTGACCGCTACGTAGGCCAGTCGCCGTTCCTCTTCAAGCAGGGCATCCGTATCAGATAAAGTCGTGCCTGAAGAGCCAGCAGCTGCTTGACCTTGGCGTAGGTCCTCCGGTGCCTGGGAGGCTAGAGCCGAGCTGTGTGGGAGCAAGCCCTCGCTGGCACCGATCCAATATACGCAGGGAAATTCGAGACCCTTGGCACGGTGAATGGTCATGAGATGCAGTGCATCCCCGTCAGCAGCAGCCTGTAGCTGCTCCATTTCTTGATGACGCCTTGTCAGCTCGTTAGCGAAGCCTACGAAATCCTCCACTGTCTCGAAGCGCTGCGCAGCAGTCTCAAGCTCCTCCAGACTTTCCTGAATGGTCTCCTTGTAGTGTGTCCATGTACCCGGATCACCGCTCTCCAGATATTTATCATAAAATGTGCGTCGCATTTCCTGGATGGCTGCTACAGGCTTCATCCCTGCGAGATTCTTAATCAGGCGAATCCGTTCTTTGACTTGCTCATGCTGGAAGCTCTGCAGTCGATCCCAACGGGTCAGGTGAATGAGCGGATACTTCTTGGGCTGCTTGCGATCCTCCGTCTGAAGATACTCGATTCCTGACTCCCGAGGCACATAGAGGGGGCCAAGTACACTGGGAAGCGCCTCCTTCAGCCGAGGGTTCAGGGCCAGCCGCAGATGATCCATCAGCGGACGAATCAGGGACTGATCATAGAATACGGAGCTCGCACCATATTGGACAAAAGGAATCTCCCGCATGACTAACTGCTCGAAGATCGCCCGACTGGCGCTCGCGGTACGGTGTAGAATAGCGATATCAGCATAACGCAGCGTACCCTCCTCTACCTGCTGGGTCAGGTGCTGGATTACATGGGCGGCCTCCTCTTCCGCTTGAGCGGGAGTAAAGTATTGCGGCTCTAAGCCTCCTGGACCTGCGGACATGAGAGTCTTCTTCCGTCTCCGGCGATTCACAGCGATGATGCGTGAGCCCAAGCCGAGAATGCGAGGATCACTGCGATAATTAATATTCAGGGTAATAATCTTGGCTCCCGGATAGACGCGGTCGAACTCCAGAATCGACTCCTGACGCGCACCATTGAAGGTGTAGATGGTCTGGTCGTCATCACCTACGACCATCAGGTTGCGATGTGGGGCGGCCAATCTGCGTACCATTTCATACTGGAGCACGTTGGTGTCCTGGAACTCATCGACCATAATATAAGAGAAGCGCCGCTGTAGTGGACGCAGGATGTCTGGATCACGCATCATAGTCGCTGCCCGGAGCAGAATGTCGTCGAAGTCTATTTTATGACGATCCCGCTTCCATTCCTCGTAGCCCAGGACGACCTGCTTCAGATCAGCTTCCTCGGGAGTGGACTCAGGCAGCTCCTCCACCTGTCTTCCTTCTCCCTTCCAGGCAGACAGGGCAGACAGGATGGTCTCTGGCTGCATGGCATCACTTAACCGCAGACGACGCAGGAGCATTTTCACCACAGTATGCTGCGCCTGCGTATCTCCGAAGATCTCCTCTTGTACACCCTGATGTCGGAGCAGTGCGAGTGCAAAGGAATGGAACGTACGGGCTTGCACGGCTTTGGCAGCAGCGGGCCGAATTCCGGGTAATGCGGCGATTCGCTCTTTCATCTCGGCAGCAGCTTTACTGGTGAAGGTAACGAGAAGCAGTGAGGACGGGGCTACACCACGTACCGTAATAAGATAGCCAGCTCTGGCGGCGAGCACTGTCGTTTTGCCGCAGCCTGCACCAGCCAGGGTCAGAAGAGGTCCTTGTCCGTAGCGCACCGCATCAATCTGCGGCTTATTCAGCAGAATACCAGCCTGCTCCAGGGCGCGAAAATAAGCAGCATCTGGCTCGTGCTCGTGCACAAGCTCCCTGCTGGTATTGAGAGAGGCTCTGGAAGCCTCCGGCTGTGTTGTATGATAGGCAACCCCGAGTGGACGGGGGTAAAATGTACTTATGGGGTTCATACTGTGAAACCTCTTTCGTTTTCAAAATCTTCCATTTTCACATTCCAGCATACTTTTTGGTATGATAGACATGTTCTGAACAGACAGGCGCGACTTTCGAGCGAAAATTGCGTCCAACAACTAATATGAATATATAGAAATCCATTATAGCGAAGATTGGCCGCTTCCAACAGTAGCCTGGCAAAAGGGGATTACGTATACGACCTGACCAATAGGCTGACCCATAGCCCTGGAAATATAGTTAGGCTCATGCGGTGCAGGCGCCTGAAGGATGTCTGGCAGGTATATGGCTTGAAGAGGAACGAGGAGGATACAGATTATGAAATTTATTCAGCGTATTAAGGATGGGGCGAACAGGGCGACAGAGAAGGCCCAACATGCGGTTGAGATCGGGAGAATTAATAATCAGATTGACGCGATCCAGCAAGAGATGGATGTGCATTTCTTGCGGATGGGGCAGGTCTTCTACGAGGGCTACCGTTATTCCGATATGTCCATTGCTGAGGTGGAAATGACCCAGCTGTCCAAGGAATGTGATAAGCTGCAGGACGATGTGGATCGGCTGCGTGGGATTATTGCTGAGCTGAAGAACGAGCGGCTGTGCGAATGCGGTGCCTCCGCTGCACTGGACGCCAACTTCTGTCCGAAGTGTGGGCGCAAGCTGACGAATGACTTCGGTAGCTCGCCATCTCGCACTCAAGCTCATACTCAGGCCCAAGCTCAAAGTAATACTCAAAATCATACTCATGCCCATTCTCAGGCTGCAGTAGCAAGCGACATTTCCTCGATTCTGCGGGAGAGTGGCTTGGGCCATCAGGAGCCTATTCTGGAGAAGGCACCAGAGCAAGGGCAGGAGAAGCGCAAATTCGAGCTTCCGGAATTGGACGAGGATAGATATGATTATGCAGAACATGATTTCTCGCCTGAAGAAAAGGCGGAATTCGATGCAGAGTGGGAGCGTCGCCGACAAGAGGAGCTGGCTGCCAAGCAGATGGAGGAAGAGAAGCTGGCACGTGAACGCAAGCGTCAAGAGGTGTTGGATGAGCGAATCCGCTATTGGCAGGAGAACAATCAGACTGACGCTCAGGCAGCGCCACGCATAAATACGGATCGTGAGCTGGTACGCTGCCAAATTTGTACTGCTGAGCTGCCACAAGGCTCCAAGTGGTGTCCCCGCTGTGGTGCTGAACAAATCTGATGCAACTGGGTCCCTGCTGAGTAGGCAGGGATCTGTCGTTCGACAGCATGGAGGGACGAAGAGGATATGGAACGATTGCTGCATCATCTTAGAAATCTGGGATTTACCGAAATGGAGGGCAAGACCATGCTGGATCTTGCCCGATACGGAGCCTCCTCCGGCTATGAAGTAGCCAAGCGCCTGGGAGCCTCACGCTCGAATGTGTACGCCGCCTTGCAGCGACTCGCCAGCCATGGCTACTTGCGTACCAGTGAAGGAGAGCCTGTACGGTACAGCGTACTGCCAGCGGAGGAATTAACACGGATCATCTCAGGCCAGGTACAGGAATCACTGGAGGCTGTGGTAGAGGAAATGCCTCGTCCGGAGCCTGATAAGTCTCCCTTCTATAACATGGAAGGGGACAGGAACATTATTGATACCGTGCTGCGTGAGCTTCGTCGCTCACAGCATGAGGTCATTGCGGATGTGTCCCGCGAGGAAGCTGAGCTCCTTCGAGAGGAGCTTGCGCAGGCGGAGGAGAGAGGCGTCAAGCTGCTGTGGTCGTATGACGGAGGCGAAGCTCCGTCCGTGCGCTTGTTGCCTTTGGATACATTCGGCGAGATGACGCCTATGACGGGGCGCGCCTTCTCGCTGATCATTGACCGCCGCTGGTGCATACTCGGCACGAGGGACGGAGAGGGTCAGGCGCAGGCGGTTGTAACCGAGCACCCGGTGATGACCCGACTGCTGCTGAACCATTTTGCACAGGAAGTAATCTTGTTCGAGCTGGAGCACGATATGGGCACAGAGCTCTCGGCCCGCTACGGTCCAGGCTTCCGCTCCATTGTAGATAAATACACGCGCTAGTGCAGGCGCGTGCCCACCTCATTACTGCCACCTATGATATGTAATAGCGCTCTGCATACTCGCTGATAGTAGTCCATCTGACGAGGAACGAATTGATCTGCCGTGATTTGTCGATCTTCCAGTGAAGATGAACTACCTGCGGACTTGGCTTCCACATTCACACCTCGGGCTTGGACGATAGGCAGCCTTCCTTCAAATAAAGCCAGCATGTCCTCCAGCTCTGCTTCGTACAGTCCTGCTACTTCCTCTTGCTGAAGCTGGTACGCATGCAGTGGTCGTTGATCCAGTAGGCCAAATACGGAGCTAACCTCACGATCCACGAACGGTACTCCTTTCAGATAACCCTGTAGTTCCTCTCGTGTATGTCCTAAAGGAATCAATTCATGCAGCTCTGCCTTTACTCCCAACTCCTCCTGAAGCTCACGGGCGGCCATACTCATATCCTCTCCTGCGGTCAGGTGTCCAGCAGCCGTGATGTCATATAGATCCGGATAGGTATCCTTGGTGGACTGTCTTTGCTGGAACAGCAAATAGCTTCGGGCACCCTCCTGCCGAGCAATCCAGCAATGGAATGAATGATGCCAGTAGCCTAAGCGATGGGTGTCGTGCCTGCTGGCTGTGCCGATCCACCGATCCTCTTCATCATAGATATCGAAACGTTCCTCTGTCATGCTCGTAATCTCCTATGTGGGCATATTGTAGTTGTATGAGCTGTATAAGCTGTATTAGAAATGGGTCCTTGTTCTGATTAGGTGTCTTGTGTTTGGATAAAATACATAAATTTTTGCTAATTGCAGGGTAGTTCCCTTGATCAGAATGGTAAACTATAGGTAAGGGTCCGCTATAGGGCTGGTTATACATTATACGCCCATCAGCCTGCTTTGCCGAGTGTGGCAAGGGAATTACAGCTGGTTAACCTTCGCAGATCGGGGCAAGCTGGATAAGACTATGGAAGTGTATGTGACGAATTATGGTATTAAGGAGGTGGAAGTGATGGAATGTATCGTTCACTTTCGCGTTGTGCATGATGAAGAGGTCAAAGAGCTAAGAGGCTTAATCTTTACAGATGATGGGGCTGCACCGAATATGAATCAGCTGACAGAAATGTTCGGGAACATGGGCTACAACGTAAGAGCAGATCAGACGGATGAGCTGGTGTTCGAGCCGACAGATGCGAAATCTGGCTATAAGTATATCCGTGTGACGGAATTGGATACGGGGGAAGAGGTGTACAGCGAGGATCGCAATCTTCGTGCCCTGCTGGAGAACCTGTTGCCTAGACGCTAAGAAGCCAAGAGATCAGCTACAAGTCACTCATACAGCATGACGATAAGCGCCCGCGACGTGGTATGCTTCTCACAGACATGCCACGCCGCGGGCGTGTGATATTCGCCCGAGCTATACTGGACGAGCCGATCAGGAGCTGACGGACTCCTCCAGTTGGGAAGTGCAGTGGGAGCAGCGTACAGCCTTCACAGGAATCTCGGAGAGACAGTACGGGCATTCCTTGGTTTTTTTCTCGGGAGCAGGCTTGTCCTGTTCCTTACGCTTGAGCATATTGATGCCCTTGACGAGCAGGAAGATACAGAACGCGACGATAACGAAATCCAGCAGGACATTGATGAATTGTCCGTAAGCAATGACGGCTACACCTGCATCCTGGGCCTGAGCGAGGGACATTGAGCTGCCATCCGGGTTCAGGTGATTCTCATCCAGCGGATAGTATAGGTTGGAGAAGTCGGTATCTCCGAGAATTTTACCGATCGGCGGCATCAAAATATCATTTACAATAGATGTGACGATTTTGCCGAAGGCGGCTCCGATAATAACCCCTACTGCAAGATCAATGACATTGCCACGTACAGCAAACTCCTTGAATTCATGTAATAATCCTTTTCCCTTCATACACAGTGGCACTCCTTATCTTGAGATAATCGAATCGAGCTTGAGTTTCTACAGCCTATTTTACACAAAATTTGTGATGTTCCAAATATGAATTTGGTGATCGGGGGTTGAAATCATGCAACTTTTACAGGATAAGGTGCGTAAAGAAGGTATTGTACTCAGTGACACGGTGCTGAAGGTGGATTCCTTCCTGAATCATCAGATGGACCCCATGCTCATGAAGGAGATTGGCCGTGAATTCACGCGTCGCTTCTCGGATCAGGCCATTACGCGCGTGCTTACCATTGAATCATCGGGGATTGCACCAGGCATCATGACCGCTCTGGAGCTGGATGTCCCCCTGATCTTTGCTCGCAAGCACAAGTCTCTCACGCTACGAGAGGATATTTGGGTCGAGCAGGTGTATTCTTTTACCAAGCAGGAGACGAATGAAATCACGGTGTCTCGCAAATTTTTACACGAAGGTGAGCGTATCTTGATCATTGATGATTTTCTGGCTAATGGAGAAGCGGCCTTCGGGCTGACACGGATTGTGGAGCAGGCAGGAGCGGAGGTCGTTGGCATAGGTATTGTGATTGAGAAGGCCTTCCAGCCTGGCGGGCGCCTGCTGCAGGAGGCTGGTTACAGAGTCGAGTCTCTGGTGCGTATTGCGTCGCTGGAGGATGGTAAGGTTCATTTTGTTGAGTAGAATCTTGATAGGATAGCTGTCGTTAGATAGGAATGGTATAGTTTAGTAACAATGACCGAAATGGTGCCGAGCGTATATACATGTACATGTTGTTGAATTTGCCCAATATGTACTCTTGTTATTTTGAAATACAGAAGTGGAGCTCGTGCCCAAGAAATGCTGAAAGGAATGAATCCGACATGAGTATGAAATGGTGGAAATGTGGAGGAAGTGTAGCGCTGGGAGCCGTGTTACTGTTATCTTCTCAGCCAGCAGTCTTGGCAGCTAATGCAGCCGATATAAGTGTATCCAAGCCAATGGAGGCTGCTTATTGGAATGCTCCGTCCTTGCCTGTGGCGCAGGCCGAGCAGAAGCTGCTTGAGCCGAATCAGTCCAAGGTGTACGCCTTGCCATCCAAGCAACGGGTGTACGTATACACACAACAGCCTGTTGTGAAGTCTGCTGAGGGGCAAGAGACTAGTGACTCGTATCTGTATACATTGCAGGCCTTCAATGATCAGACTGGGGAGTCACTTTGGCAGTATACATTCCAATCCGCGGATGGAGCCTATGCAACGTCTGTAGAGCTGATGCCTACAGAGCCAGGTTCCTTCTACGCTTATGTGAAGTATACCGATGGCACGAACAAATTAATATCCTTGTCAGACAAGGGGCTAGAGCGGTGGAATCAGAATATATCGGCAGGTAGTATCATTAAGCTGATGAATAACGGGGAGCTGTACGTATTTGAAGAGGCAACGGTCAGAGCGGATGGGACTGTAACCTCTGTCGTTAACCGTTACAGCGACGCTGGCAAGCTAACTGGCGGAGGTACTGTGAATGGAGCCTTTGTCGCTGCCGAGCAGGATCGAATCGTTATGGATAGCCAAAGAAAGGTCAAAACCAAAGACGGGTGGCAGCCATCGGGCAGCACGGTGCTGGATATTCTGAACCTGGAGTTAAAGCCGATTAACAATTACATCTTCCCGGCGAATGCTAATGTCTCGGCTGGAGACCCGACACGCTACTCCATCCATGCTACGAATGACAGTACCTTCATGCTGCGTATCCAGACAGAAGGTGTTAACGATCTGCTCATGTCCTTTAACAAGGATGGGGAAAAGCAATGGGAGCTCACCATTCCCGATGAAGCCCACATCGTGGTGAATGATCAGTACTATGTACTTTATACGGAGCACAGCATAGAGCTCTATTCTCAGCAGAACCAGATCGTCCAACGCTCTTATACGGAGGATACTATTCTGCCAGGTGCAGTAACACTGACTTCGGCTGGGGATGTACGCATCCAACTGAAGGATCGCTACGAGGTGCTGAATAAGATTAATCTGAAGCTCCAGCGTGCCTTCACTACTGGATATATGGATGCAGTCTCTGGTGTGACCGATACGGCCTTTTATGCCGTTGTAGATCATAAGCTGGTAAAACAAATTCTGAGATAATAAGCACCGCAGGCTCCCACGTAAGGGACCTGCGGTTTTTTTTAAGCGGGCGTATTAAGAGTTCATGTAAAGCTCGTATAAGCTTAGCGGTCACCGCGCTCCATGTGCCGACGAGGATGAGTAATCTTCCCTTGCTTGTCCACGTCATCCTCCTTGGGGACAAGGCGTGGATCGGTGCGGCCTTCATGATGATTGTCAAAGGAATACTCCGTCAGCTGCCACTCACTGGACCCTAGTACCAGATCCGATGGAAAATGCTGTCCCCGCTTCAGATGCTGCTCGTGACCATCCTCATCGGTGTAGACTCCATCTACCTCCACTTGCTCTCCCGAGAGTGGGAGCATGTCTTTCCCTTTACGTTCCATGGCTTGGCTCCTTTACGTCAGCTTGATAGCACTCGCCAGCAAGAGCTTGCTGGATGGCTTCATATACTCCTATTAAGCTGTCCGTACTGACGTAAAGTTATGCGAGAGCCCAGTAAAGCTACGTGGCTGCTGACTCTGCTTTTCTGGTTCCCGGAGGCTATATGCTGTAGCGTTCTACTGCTCCATAGCTGTGGGCAGAGGAGTGAACCATTGCTGTATAATATCCTCCGCAATGTGCTCTGCCGCCCACGGCTTCCCGAGCTGTCTGGCTGTAGCTGCCATCGCTGCATAGGTATGAGGGACGGACAAAATCCGGGTAACCTGTTCAATTAACTGCTCGAAATGAGTAGAGATGAGTGCAGCTCCCTTGCGCTCCAGATATAAGGCATTGTTCATTTCCTGTCCTGGTACCGGACGGTAGATCAAGATTGGCAAGCCAGAGGATAGACTTTCCGACAGAGTAATTCCCCCGGGCTTTGTAATGACGAGGTCACTCCTACGCATTAATGCTGCGATGTGATCTACGTACCCAAAGATGCGGATATTGGAGCAGTGAGCAAGATCTCTCGTCAGGCGCTCTCGTAGTGACTCGTTCCGACCGCACACGACCAGCACCTCGACATCAGGCAGAGCTGCCAGCCTACTGCACAGAGTGTGCATCCCGGTCATGACGCCATAAGCGCCCCCTAGCAGCAGAATCGTCTTGGTCTTGTTGTCACCGCCTGCATTGAGCTCTATGATATTTGGCTGATGGGTCGCTTCATCCACCGGAGTCAGCTCCTCCGCGCTCTTCTCGTGAAAGGAAGCATGGACTGGAATGCCTGATGGGACAATCCGTTCCGGGTCCATCCCTCGCTCGATCGCCTCAAGCTTCATATCCTCGGTCGGCACATAATAACGATCTATTTCAGGGTGTAGCCATCTTCCGTGCAGATCAAAATCAGTAATGATGTTGACGATGGGCAGCCGGATTCCACGCTTGCGCCGCAATGCGGGTAGTGCGAGCTGTGGAAACGTATGAATGACCAAGTCGGGCTGTTCCTCGTTCAAGGCCTTGGCGAGCTGACGGATACCGAAGGAATGCAGGACATGGCCGAAGGCAGACCGTGCGCTCATGTCCTTGGTGCGATTGTAGACCCAGCCGTACATCCTTGGGATCGTCTTGAAGCTCTGCATATATACGAATTTCGTAACCTCATTGAGCAGAGGGTGTGCCTCGGCCATGAGATCGAGCAATCGAACCTGGAATCCTCTATTCGTAAGGCTTTGCTTGACCGCGAGTGAGGCCTGATAATGTCCAGCCCCGTAGCTGGCATAGAGAATCAAGACTTTGGGCTGATTCTTCAGCATGACGCTTCCTCCTAATAGATCGCTTCATGAAATGGGCTTGAATCGTGCAGGCAATACTACGCAGTTGATCATGATGAATGTTCTCTTTTGAGAATATGCCCAAACATATTGAGCTGTAAATACCGATATTAATCTATAACCGTGCTTTGCATCGAAAACATGAAATTAAAAAAAGTTCATGAAGCCCGGAAAGCTGAAACGAAGTTTTGAATATGTTATACTATGAATGTGATTCATTTTGGTCAGATTCGGGTAATAAAAGTGTCAGGTACACTGCCATTAGGTAGTTCCCGACCTAAGCTGCGTTTTCTACACCTACTTCAAATGTATATGACAACACAACTTTGCGGCATTCTCTTCAACGAAGCATTTATTTTTCAACGTTTTGGGAGGGAGTTATCATGGCAACGAAAGGTCATAACGAAGTAAAGGAAAGTCTGCGGGAGATGACTCGAATTTTCCGGCCTAAAGATCCCAAAAAATTCGTAAAAGAGTACGTACGCAAATATCGGATTACGGGAGGTTATGAAGAAGAGCTAACTCTAGTCGTGGAGAATGAGCTGGGGCGCCTGAACTCTTCTGTCTCTTGAGCCGTTCGTTTGCTGTATACACATAAACGCATCGGCATGGGGCCGTCCAGATCGCAACAATGATGTTGTGGTCGGATGGCTTTTTTGTGTCCGCTGAAGCAATAGAAAATCAATGTATTGACAAATTCGCAGTTGTCCTATAGGATTTAGTCATTAACCGACTGACTGATCAATCGGGAGGAATGGAATATTGTGAAAAAAGACATATTTGTCGCACCAGATGATCGACGCGCTCAAATTCTGCAAATTGCATTAAAGAAATTCGCCACAAATGGCTATCATATGACTAAGGTATCCGACATTGTTCGCGAGGCCGGTGTAGCTCAGGGAACCTTTTATTGGCATTTCAAGAGCAAAGAGGCATTGGCTCTGGAGATTATCGAGACCGGACGTGTTGCTCTATTGGATGTCATTCATCAGGGCTACCGACAGCAGCCAGGGGATATACCGGATATGGTCAGAGCCTCAGAGACGCTGTTCTGCTCTCTATTCATGTTCGCAGCGGACAATCGCTATTTGATGGAGCTGCTGCTTAAGGGGAACGGTGTCGAAGAGACGGTGCGTCAGCACATTGTTGAAGTAAGACAGGCGATGGAACAGGCATTTCGCCGAAATATCGAACGTGCGATGGAGCTGGGAATGCTGCCACCTAGCCTTGATGTAGAGCTGCGTGCGGCACTGCTGATGGGCTTGATTGAAGGTCTCATTTCCCGTTGGCTGTTCGGCTCGGAGGAATTACATCAGTCAATTGCTTCAGCTACGGCTGAGCGACTCGCCGCGGAAGCAGCTAATTTTGAATTTTACGGATTGCTGGGCAAGTCCCGGGACCAAGAATAAGGAGAGAATGAAGATGAAGACGAACTCACGCAAGAGCTGGCAATGGACAATTACATTACTCGCAGTACTCACACTAATCCTGAGTGCATGCAGCACGACCAACAACCCGGCAGCGGATAGTGGCACTAATGGTAACACTGAGGCTCCAGGTACAGAGACGGCTGGAGGGGATCTGCTGGAGAACATCAAGAGTGCTGGTGTGCTGAAAGTAGGGACGATGGGAACCTATCCACCCTACACATTCCTGAACAATCAGAATGAAGTAGATGGCTTCGATCCTGATATTGCCAAGGAGGTTGCGAAGCGTCTGGGTGTAGAGGCCGAGTTCACAACTCAGGAGTTCTCCGGGCTAATTCCTAGCCTGCAGACAAGCAAATTCGATGTGGTGGCCAGCCAAGTGACGATCACCGATGAGCGGAAGCAGCAGATCGACTTCTCAGATGGCTATATCACAAATAGCGTCAAGATTATCGTGAACAGCAGCAATAACGATATTACCAAGCTGGAGGATTTCAAAGGAAAGACGATCGGCGTCGGACTGGGCACCAACGATGAATCCTACCTGCGCAATGAAGTATTGCCAAAGTATGGTCCTTTTGAAATCAAGACCTATAACGATGTAATTACCTCCCTCAAGGACCTTGACGTAGGCCGGATTGATGCCACGATCAATAACCTGTATGCGCTGAAGCCGCTTGTAGATCAAAATGGATTCAAGATTAAGGCGGTTGGCGAGCCCATCAAATCAGATCAGGCAGGAATTGCACTGCGCAAGGAGAACCCTGAGCTGCGAGATGCGATCAACAAGGCGCTTGCGGATATGAAGAGTGATGGAACGTATGAGACGATCTTCAAGAAATGGTTCGGCGAGGCGCCGCCTGCCCAATAACAACACATGGTGTGCTGCTGAGGCTGTTCATGGATCGTTCATGAATGGCCTCATGCTGTGACGATATATACGGGAGATCCCGACTATCGTCTTCGGGAAGGAGAAATTTACATGCTGCAAATGGTATTGAACGGCTTGCCATTCCTATTGGAAGGCGCCTATTATACGCTCTTGTTAACGGTCGTGTCCATGACCTTCGGTCTGTTGATCGGGCTGGTTACAGCAGTGGCACGGCTGAAGGGCAATCGCTTCATTCGCTGGCTGGCGCGGGCTTACGTGTCGATCATACGGGGGACACCTTTGCTGGTACAGATCTGTATCATTTATTACGGTCTAGTCGATTATGGTGTAACGCTTGGCTCGCTGACGGCAGCTTATATTGCGCTTAGCGTGAATGCAGGTGCTTATCTATCTGAGACGTTCCGTGGAGCGATTCTATCTGTGCCGAATGGACAGATGGAAGCAGCGCTTGCCACGGGAATGACTCCCTCACAGGCGATGCGTCGGGTAGTGCTTCCGCAAGCTGCTCGCATAGCGATTCCACCGATGGGCAACACCTTCATCGGCATGCTGAAGGAGACCTCGCTGGTCTCGGTCATTACAGTCAGCGAGCTGCTACGTCAGGCCCAGCTGCTGCAATCGCAGACGTTCGTATTCATGCCGTATTATATCGCTATAGGTATCATCTACTGGCTCATGAGCACAGGGCTGTCATTCCTGCTGGAGCGTGTGGAGCATAGACTGGCGCGAGCTTATTGAGATGCAGGACCACTGAAATTCAATGGAGTGAGTGCATATGATTACAACTAAAGGCTTAACGAAGCATTTTCAACATAACGAGGTTCTGAAGGGCATTGATCTGCATGTGAAGGCCGGGGAGATTGTCGTGCTGCTCGGGCCGAGTGGGTCAGGAAAGAGTACGCTGCTACGATGTCTTAATGGCCTGGAGGAAATATCCGGAGGAGCCTTCGAGGTGAATGGCATCCAGGTAGCAGCAACGGCTCCTGTTCGTCAGAAGCAGCAGGCGATTCGTGAGATTCGCAAGCAGACAGGTATGGTGTTCCAGCAATTCAACCTGTACCCCCACATGACTGCACTGGGGAATGTCATTGAAGGGCTTGTCACCGTCAAAAAAATGGATCGCAATAAAGCCATTCCCATCGGCCAGCGTCTGCTAGATCGAGTAGGGCTGAAGGACAAGCAGGATGCGTATCCCTCCAGATTGTCGGGAGGACAACAGCAGCGTGTCGCGATTGCCCGTTCGCTCGCAATGGAGCCAGCCATGATGCTGTTCGATGAGCCTACATCAGCGCTGGACCCGGAGCTGGTAGGTGAGGTGCTCAGTGTCATGCGCGAGCTGGCCCGTGAAGGGATGACGATGCTCGTAGTCTCTCATGAGATGAAGTTCGCCCGTGAGGTCGCAGACAAGGTCATCTTCATGGCGGATGGATTCATCGTGGAGGAGGCTGCACCACAGGCATTCTTCGAGTCTCCGCGGGAAGAGCGGACGAAGCGTTTTTTACGACAGATTACGGAGTTTTAGTGAGATATATAGACAATTGGAGCGATTAGCGACCTATATAGGTACACAAATTTACAGCGGAAAGAAGGATAAACATGAAAGTTACAACAACCTGGGAAGGAAAACGAGCCTTCACCTCCGAAGGACCGTCAGGATATAGCGTAGGCATGGATGCCACAGCCAAATATGGTGGGGATGGCAAAGGAATGACACCGATGGAACTGCTGCTGGCCGGGCTCGGCGGATGCATGGGAATCGATATCACGATGATTCTGGACCGTTTTCTCCCATCCATTGAGCGCATTGATATTGTAGCTGAAGGCAAGCGGAAGGAAGAGAATCCTACAGGCTTCACCGCGATTGATCTTACGTTCCATGTCGATGGCGATATCCCGGATTATCGGGTATGGAAGGCGATCGAGATGGGCAAAGAGAAGTATTGCGCAGTATCAGACTCTCTGAAGGCAGAGATTCATATGCACCTTGTCTTGAACGGAGTCGATACACCGAAGCCTGCCTGAGTCGTTCAGTAGGGTAAGGGGCAATAGCTCGTCTGGAACAGTGTGCTCTGGAAGAGTATCTTCTGGAATAGTGTAATAGCCGTGTAATAGCTGAAACAGGATGTTTAGGTGTCAGAAACACACGTAATATTTGATTACTAGATTACGGTATAAGCCGTCCGACTACAGCAGCATGTACAGCATGTGTTGTTGTAATTCGGGCGGCTTTTTGACGTTGCTAACACCTGCTTCTTCTGGCATTCACAGGAACAGCATGCGCGAGTTCGCATACAGCTTCATACAATGGAATAGGTATGACTCTATAGGCGTGACGATTGTCAGGATAGAGAAAGCTGAGTGAACAAGACATAGGGAGGAGAGAGGGCTCATGACCATACGCATACGCACCCCGGAAGAGATCGGATATATGCGGGAGGCGGGCAGGATTCTGGCGGCATGCCATGATCAGATTGCACGCTGGATGTTACCTGGGATTACAACAGCAGAGATTGACAATCGGGTGGAGGAGTTCCTATACAGGCGTGGAGCCACCCCGGAGCAGAAGGGTTATAAAGGTTTCCCTTACGCTACATGCGCCTCGGTCAATGATGTTGTCTGTCATGGCTTTCCCAACAGCACGCCACTTGAACCAGGGGATATTGCAACCATTGATATTGTGGTGAACAAGGATGGTTGGCTAGCCGACCGGGGCTGGACTTATCAGGTGGGGACGGTCAATAAGCCAGTGGCCCGCCTGCTGCACACGACACATAAGGCACTTATGAAAGGCATCCAGAAAGCGCACATCGGCTTCACGCTGGGTGATATTGGCTATGAGGTAGAGCAAACAGCAAGGCAGGGTAGAGTGGGAATCGTCAAATCCCTCGTTGGACATGGAATTGGCAGACAGATGCATGAGCCGCCGGAGGTGCTTCATTTCGGAAGACCGGGTACAGGGATGAAGCTATGCGAGGGTATGGTGTTCACGATTGAGCCTGTGTTCATGCTCGGCTCTAGTGGTGCTGTATTATGGGGTGACGATGGCTGGACGATCAGTTCAGCTGATGGAAGCTGGGGAGCTCAATATGAGCATACGATTGCTGTGACGAAAGAGGGGCCGCTCATTCTCAGTGAGTAGTACGGATCAGCAGTCACCAGGAACTATAATACCCTCATATAAGTAGTAGGGTCATTCTCCACTTCGGTATTTTGCGAAAAATTAGTAATCCGTGTCTCCAGATCTGGTAGCTAAATACTATTGGTAGCTCCATTCAAAAAGGCCTCTGACTCCTGCATGACAGGAGAAGAGGCCTTCGTATTGTCATAGACTACAGATTACGTGAAAAGTTGACCAGCTCCTGCGACATCCGGTTAATCTCATCCATGGAGGCATTGACTTGCTGTGTCAGTGCCGCCTGATTCTGAGTGAGGAAGGACATCTTACCGATGTGGTCCAGAATTTGATCGATCAAATTCTTCATGTCCTGCATGCTACCCTCAATATTCACTGTAGCCTCTGAGCTGTGATCCGCCAGCTTCCGAACTTCCCCGGCTACGACGCCAAAGCCTAATCCCAGCTCGCCTGCCCGTGCAGCCTCAATGGCTGCGTTCAAGCCGAGGAGATTCGTCTGGCTGGCGATCTCGCGAATGAAGGCGGTAATATTCTTGGTCTCTTCCGCACTGTTCTTCACTTGCAAAGCGGCTTCTGCCGATTGCTCCTGTGCATTGACCAGATCTTGAGCCTGCTCGGTGATGGAGTTGATGCCCCGGATCATTTCGTTAATGGCATCAAATAGCTGCTGGGTCTTCAGTGTCATGGCCTGTACGACTTCTTCCTTGTTCTTCTCATGAGTGACATCCCGGATCGTACCGGCTACCCGCAGAGGCACGCCCTTGCTATCACGCACGGTCTCCCCGCCGGCATGGAACCATCGGTATTCTCCGTTCTTGAGCTGCAGACGATAGTCCAGATCGTATGGTGTCCGTCCCGAATAATCATTCATATGCGCTGCAAAAGCATCCACTGTCCGCTGGGCATCCTCGGGGTGAAGTCGACTGCTCCAGCTGCTAAAGATGTTGGGGAAGTCGCTCTCATCCTGAAAGCCAAGCGTCTTTCGGAACTGAGGCGACCACCAGAACTCGTTGTTCGGGTTGACCACATCGCCGGCTACGACAGTCATATCCCAAGGGGCCTCCACCAGGGCACGGTTGATGAGATCATATCTGGTAATCAGAGCTTGCAGCTCATCGGCTTCTACCTTCTGTTCATGAATGTCGATGATTAGTGATAATAGCGTGTAGGGGATTCCTTGTTCGTTATACAGGAATTTGCAAATGGTACGATACCAGCGGTACTGATCACCTTTGGTATGTACGCGGCCTTCCAGCTCTAGTGGCTGCTGATTCCGTTCAGCGGCGTGCTGTGTGAGGGAATTACGAATCAGCGGCTGGTCTTCCTGATGGAATACATCTGTCCACGAATGAAGAGATTTAGGCATATCATGGGTATGATCCATCTGAAATAATCTTACGAATTCTGGGGAAGGCAGAACGCGATTGTCCCGGTGCAGTGGATCACCATCGACAACAGTAATCTCACAGAACCCGGAAATGGCAGAATGTCTGTATAGCTCAAGCACCTGCGTACTTGTCTCGACTCTGCCGGTCAGCTTGTCTACGATCTGATTGATCTCCTGGGCTAGCTCTTGGGCAATAGCAGGTGCAGCCTCATCCGTGGACAAGCGCGCCCCTAGTTGACCTGAATCCAATGAAGCGGACAATTGCTTCACCTGGTCAAGCACCTGCTGAAGTGATGTAGCTGTCTGTGATGGCTTGGAGCTTGCGTTTTTGAGGAACATGGTGAAGGTCTCCTTTATCATTTTATAAACATGCACAAAGAGCGTATGCAGTAATGAAGGTTGTACGGGTTAATCATTTTATCGACGAAAGTCATGAAGCGCATAAGCATTTAGGAGGAAATTTGAGTAGCTGTGATACCATGCTAGAATAGGAATTTTCAGGGTCATAGGGCTTGGTGGTGTGAGATTAGGCATACAAAAGGGTTGACTTGGGGAGTGGGTGTTTATATACTGTGTATAAATATATACACACTAATCACACTAATCACAGTGAGCACACTAATAACATTTAAGTAATGCTAGTAACTACCACACCTTAACATCAATAGCCCAATTGCCAAGTATCTGTTGCGGGTGGAAGGTGTAAATCTGATTTTTCTCGTAGAAAGGATGAAGATAGCATGATGGATATGAAGCGAGCGTGGTTAATTACGGTAAGAGAAATGACGATGGGGCGCTGGACCATTCCCATGTCAATCCTGTTCTCGTTGTATCTAGGCTTTACTACCTCCATGGTGATGGCTATACAGTTCAATGGAGAAGACGTTGCGCTAAGTCCAATAATGGATTTTCTGATCCTGTTTCTACTTCCGTTTCTCGGATTTCTGTTCAACCGGCGAAGCTTCATGTATCTGCAGGAGGATTCCTACACGACGATGCTGGCTTACTACCGAACGCTGCCGATTCCATCACGGATTGTTGTTATGAGTCGCATTCAGCAGATGTTCGTTGCCTTTGGGATGAATGGTCTCGTGTACTTTAGTTGTCTATTCGTACTCGCCGGTGATTTGCAATCGAATTTCTCCATTGCGTTTTTCCTGACCTTCGCCTTGACCTGGGGCGCTTATGGAATCATCGTGCACTGTATCTATATCTTCATGGAGATGACCTCAAGCGGGAAGAAGTACTTCTGGAACTCGTTGATTGCCGGGATACCGATCGTCATATTAGTTATTGTTGTCAGCATGATGGGCTCCAGTGTCGTGAGTTGGGTAACCAGGATCAGTCGTGACTTTACATTGGCGTCCCCTCTGCTGTGGGTGCTGCTAATTGGAGCTATTGCAAGCGTGTGGACCTCCGCCCGTCTGACGCTTCGTTCATTGCTTCGGCGTGATCTGGCTTGAAGCGGATTGGGAGCATGGACATGGAACAGGGGGGAGGAAGATAGGTGAATATACCGGTGCAAATTGATGAGAACAGTACAGAGCCGTTATATGCCCAGATTAAGAACCAATTACGGTCCTTGATTATTGCAGGTCAGATTGATGAAGGTACGCTGTTGCCTTCCATTCGCGAATTTGCATCATCGTTGAATTGCAGTGTAATTACAGTGCGGAGGGTATATCAGGATCTTGAACAGGAGGGTCTGCTTCGTACCCGGCAAGGGACGGGAACCTTCGTAGCCAGAGTAGGCGACGATCTCAAGAGCAGCTACAAGACGAACGCGGTAACTACTGCGCTGGAGCAGGCCGTCGATATCGGCATCTCGGTACAGTGCCAGGAGGAAGAGCTTAGGCAGCTATTCGATGATATTGTGCGCAGGAAATACGGGACTGTAAAGGAGAAATGACACAATGGAGAAGACCATGATTGAGATGAAGAATGTTCACAAGCGAAGAGGCGTGACAGAAATCGGACCGCTGAGCTTCTCCTTGCCACTGGGGCATATTCTCGCTTTGGTAGGGCATAACGGTTCTGGTAAAAGCACGCTGCTGCACATGTTGACTCGGATAATCAGACAGGATGCAGGTGAGATTCACTGGTGCGGACAATCCTACGAGCATGAGCTTCCTGCCGATGTCAGGCAGTGGATCGGCTACATGCCTGAGCATTTTACCCGGGATGAGGATCGATTGACGGCAAGGCAGGCAGCTGCTTTTCGGGCCCAATGGTATACGGGCTGGGATGAACTGCGGTTCCAGGAGCTGATGGATCGCTTCCAGGCACCTTGGGACAAGAGACTGTCCAAGGTCTCGAAGGGAGAGCGTCGCAAATTCGAGCTCGCCGCTGCTCTCGCTCCGCACCCTAGACTGCTGCTACTGGATGAGCCGTCGTCAGGTCTGGACCCGTTCTCGTGGAAGATCATGATTGATGAATTGAAGGACTGTATGCGCAATGAGCGTACCACTATCATTTTATCCAGCCATATCATTGATGAGGTCAGACGCCTCGCGGATTATGTGGCATTGATGGATAAAGGGCAAATGCTTGGCGTAGCCGAGAAAGATCGGTTGCTGGAGACAGGCAAGGAAATTTGGTTCGAGGGAAGCAAGGAGGATGCTGGCGATCTGCCGGGCGTCGTGGAGCATACGCAGGAAGGCATGCTGCAGCGTGTGGTAACGATGAAGGCGCCAGCCGTAGCAGAGATGCTGGAGGAAGCAGGGATTCGCATTTTGCGTTCCCGGGCACTGGAGCTTGATGAGCTGATGACGTATTGGATGGATGGGCAGGTGCCCGAAGACATTCTTATGGATAAAGGAGTGATCTGAGCATGAACGTACTGGAGCTGCAGGATGTGGTGAAGCACTATGGAGAACAGACGGCGGTAAATGGCATTCGTCTGCAGGTGGAGGCAGGAGAGATCTATGGCCTGCTTGGAGGCAATGGTGCGGGCAAGACGACGACGATGCGGATGGTGCTTGGACTGATCTATCCCGATGAAGGAAGCATTATGTATCATGGTAAGCCGTTCAGTCTGCAAATGCAGCATGGTATGGGCTATCTTCCAGAGGAGCGGGGGCTGTATCCGAAGGTCAAAGTAAGTGAGCAGATCACTTACCTGGCCAGGCTAAGGGGCATGTCTGCCAAGGATGCGGATCAGAGCCTGCGGTATTGGCTGGATCGCTTCGCGGTACCTGAATACTATGATAAGCGGATCGAGGAGCTGTCCAAGGGGAATCAGCAGAAGATGGGCTTCATCGCTGCCGTCGTTCATCGTCCATCTATTCTGGTATTGGATGAGGCATTCAGTGGACTCGATCCCGTGAATGTGGAGCTGCTCAAGGAGACCGTGAAGGAGCTGCGTGATGAAGGAGCTGCCATTCTGTTCTCTACACACCGTATGGAGCATGTGGAGGAGCTTTGCCGCAACATTACCATTTTGCATAAATCAAACACAGTCGTACAAGGCAGTGTCAGAGAGATTAAGTCCAGTTATCCGCGGGAGCGACTGCGTCTGGTGACCTCGACAGAGCTTGAGGGGCTGGAATCAATACCAGGCATTAGCCATGTAGAGAAGCTGGAGCGCGGCTGGATGCTGCATATGGAGCATGAGGATGCCGCCAGGCTGGTGCTGAATAAAGCGATAGCAGAGTCTAATATTGAGCATTTTGAGATTAAGGAACCAACGCTGAACGAAATATTCATCCGGGAGGTTGGTGAATCGCATGAATAGAATAGGTACGGTCATCGGGTTCACATTTCGCCAGAAGGCAAAGACCAAGTCATTCCTTATCACTACACTGGTATTAGCCTTGCTCATTACGATCGGGATGAATATCCCTTATCTGATTACCCTCTTCAAAGGGGAGGATAAGGCCTCTTCTCCCATGAAGGAGCAAATGTCGATCGGCTTGATTGTCCAGCAGCAGGATGCGACTGTGGCCGAAGCGTTAGAGCAGTATACTCAGCTGCAATCCGTCACACCGCTAAGCTGGATACGATATGACAGCACGACAGATGAAGCACTGCAGTCTGCCCTGCAAAATGACACGATTACAGGCTATGTGGAGCTGACATCGGCTGCTGGAGAGTTCCCTACTGTCGAGTATGTCGCGAAGGGCGATGCTCCTTCACCAGATGTGATCGCACTGCTTCAAGCTGGACTTCAGTCCGCCAAGACGAAGCTGATTGCGGGGACGACACTAAGTGAGCAGCAGGTGCAGGAGATTAGCACTCCCGTACAGATCGACAGCCGTACGATCAGTGTAGAGGCAGAAGGTGGCAATGGAGCGGACGATAACGCAGGTGAGAATCTATCTCCGATCAATTATGCGCTAGTCTATGTTCTGATGATTCTCTTCTTCACCTCCGCCATGATGACAGGCAACATGATTGCCTCTGAGGTAACGGCAGAGAAGAGCTCGCGGATTATGGAGATTCTGATCACCAGTGTATCGCCACTGACCCAGATGTTCGGCAAGATTATCGGTATATTCATGATTGGCATGCTACAAATTCTGGTATTTGCTCTTGTAGTAGGAGGAAATCTGCTGCTACCGCACAACCACGTCATTCTGGCGGATGCAGGCCTCAGTCTTGCAGAGCTGAATGTACAGGTGCTGGTCTATGGGCTGATCTTCTATATTCTCGGCTACTTCCTGTATGCGGTGTTGTTCGCTGCGGTGGGCTCCATCGTTAGCCGGACGGAGGATCTGGGGCAAGCGGTGATGCCGATCACCATGCTGGCACTGGCTGCATTTTACATCGGTATCTTCAACATCTTCACTTCGGATACGATGCTGGTGAAGGTCAGCTCGTTCGTACCGTTCACGTCACCTACAGTCATGCTGCTGCGGATTGGATTAGAGCGGGCTGCACTATGGGAGATATGGCTGTCGCTTCTCATCCTGGTCATATCCATTCTGGGCTTTGGCTGGTTGTCCGCGAAGATCTATCGGACGGGTGTGTTGATGTATGGCAAGCGTCCGAGTTGGAAAGAGCTGCGCAAGGCAATGAAGGCCTACAAAATCTAGAGCTAGCTCAATACGTGTGAGTACCCCTCCATACCAAAACACAACAAGGAGAGACACTGAACATGAAAAATTGGAAACGAATGCTCTTATCTCTTACATTATCCGCCGGATTGCTCGTTACAGCCATGCCTGCCTGGGCTGCTCCACAGCAGCCTGCTGTCAAGGTGAACGACCAAGCAGTGCAATTCAATGCTGGGGCACCGATGAATGATCAAGGTACAACATTCGTACCCCTACGCACAACATTGGATGCCCTGAATGTGAAGCTGACCGCCGCCGATGATGATACCATCCAGGCTATAGTGAATGGCAAGACCATTACACTGAAGAGCAAGCTCAAGCAAATAAATGGCGTGACCTATGCACCGATTCGTATCATCGGGGAAGCAGTCGGGTATGAAGTTCGCTGGAATGCAGAGTCCGGCACTGTACTGCTGGTGTCCCGTGGAGCAGTGGCCGAGCCTGAGCTTCCTGTGGATGATACATCATCAGAACCAGCTCAGACAGAAGGACGAGGCTTTCTATGGGAAGTGGAGAGCAACGGTAACACGGTCTATCTGGTAGGCTCGATGCACATTGCTGATGACAGCTTCTATCCGCTACGCAAGGAGTTCGAGGAGGCCTTTGCAGAGGCGGACTATCTAGGGGTCGAGATTGATATCAGCAAAGCGTTGGATGAGGAGAAGCAGCAGCAGATTCTGCAAATCGGTATGTATCAGGATGGCACGACATTGAAGGAACATATATCCAGTGACACCTATGCCAAGCTGGAGAAGATCCTGACGGACAACGGCATGCAGCCCAATGCTTTGGACGCATTTAAGCCATGGGTGGTAGAGACCACACTGAGTACCTTGAAATCGGCGAAGGCAGGCTACGAGGCGTCGGCTGGAGTTGATCTGTATTTCATCCAGAAGGCGATTGAACGCAGCATGCCGGTGCTGGAGCTGGAGACGTACGAATCGCAGCTCGGGATGTTCGACGGTCTGTCCAAGGAGCTGCAGGAGAAGAACCTGAATATTGCGCTGGATAATTTCGATGTGCTGGATGAGACGGTGGGACAGATGGCCGAGATGTGGAAGACGGGAAATGACGAGCAATTGCTAGAGCTTACGAATAGTCTCGCCGAGGACGAAGAGTACAACAAAGCGTTGCTAGTAGATCGTAATATTGAGATGGCCAATAAGATCGATGGTTATCTGAAAAACGGCAATAATGAGGAGTATTTCATCGTCGTTGGCGCGGCTCACTATCCTGGTGAACACGGCATCGTGAAGCTGCTGCAGGATAAAGGATACAAGGTAGAGCGTAAATGATAAGCAAAATTGTTAGCCTGTGTCAAAGAAACCTTGATTCGAATTTGTTGAATCAAGGTTTCTTTGTTTTATGTTATGGATTTTGACCCCCTCGTTGCGGAACCCTTATAATTATAAAAAGTTGATGTTCCACGACCAATATTAGAAATAGGAAGTTATCGGTACAGAAGTGATTTGCTGATACTGCGAGTACGGTTTACCTGAGAGGTCAGTGATAGCGAGTACTTGATCCAAAGAGGAAGCCAGTTAGCTGGGTTGCTGCAAGCCCCGCTGACAGTACTAACGGTAGATTCATCCACAGAGAATGAGTATAACCAGGAGAAGCAGCATTACCTTTCTGGGTGGCAGAATCAGGTGGAGGAGGCTGGGGGACAATTTATAATCCGTAAGTCCAATGGAAAAAAAGCGGCTGAGGTGATTGCTGAAACTGCCCGTGAAAGAAATATCACACAGATTGTAATGGGGCAATCTATTCAAACGATATGGCAAGAGATTACCCAGGGCAATTTTATTAATGATCTGATGAAGCTGTTGGGTCCAATTGACCTTCATATGGTTGCGGTCCAGCGATATCCAGAGTTGCTGGAACAATCTCATGAGCAAGGTTTTACCGCATATTTGATTAAACAAGGCGATCGATATGTCCTTACGGAAGAGCCCATCGGAGAAGAAGCGATGAAGGGTGTATTCTTCCGTGAACTGAATACAGATTTTAACAGCGGTCTTTTTAAAATCGTTCAGAATGGTGAAGCGCAATATTTGAAGATTGTGCAAAGTGAATGGATTAAGCCGAGATAAGCAACCTAAAGTCAAATATCCTCCTTAATCAATTTCATTACTTATTCAACCAATTAAAACATGATCCTCAGGGTATCCGATCTTGGTGATTAACCATTTGAATACGAAATCGTATAAGTTATTGAGCGCAGGAGTAGTTGTTCTACTGTTAGCATCAGCCATAAGTGGAGAAGGTTCTGGAGTGAAGGACGCTATTCAAGGAGCAATGGTGGGTGCTGGAGCTGTTCTCACTGTTGTTAGTCTATGGATGTATGGTAGCAAGAAGAAAATGAAGAGCTAAATGAAGATAGAGGTGCTACTCTGAATTGGGGTGGCACCCTTTTTTGCATTGTAATATTCACATTTTATTTTAATGATTGAAAAAATATCAGCTAAGGCATGAGGAGCTGTGTATGCATTACCTATAACAACCGTAGGCTATTATTTCCGCTCCGACGTGAGTGTTAACTGGGCTGGTGGGCCTTTCATAATATATTGATTTGATACGCTTTTCGTTTGGGTCATAGAAAAAAGCTATACCTGGGTATAGTTTTTTGGTGTTTCCCGATAGCAGCTTCCACGCTCTATACTAAAGCCAACATTTAAGCAAGGAGCTGTTACAATTGAAAACATCCATTATCGGTTATCCACGAGTCGGCGCGCTCAGAGAGCTAAAATTCGCATCCGAAAAATACTTCAAAGGTGTACTTCCAGTTGAAGAGCTGCAACAAACGGCGGCTCAGCTTAGATACGCAAACTGGAAGCTTCAACAGGAGAACGGCGTCGATTTCATTGCCTCCAACGATTTTTCCTTCTACGACGGACTGCTCGACACGGCTTGCTTGCTTGGGATCGTTCCGCAAAGATACCAGGAACTCGGATTAAGCCCGTTAGAGACGTATTTCGCAATGGCGAGAGGCTATCAAGGCGACAAAGGCGACGTTAAAGCGCTGGCGATGAAAAAATGGTTCAACACGAACTATCACTATATGGTGCCCGAAATCGACGATACGACAAGCATCCATTTGGCCGGCACGAAGCTGTTCGACGAATTTACGGAAGCAAAACAGCTTGGCATCGCAACCAAGCCTGTGCTGATCGGAGCATTCACCCTGCTCAAGCTTGCAAGGTTCACAGGCTCGAAGCAAGTGAAGGAGTTCGTGCCTGCGGTTGTCGAAGCTTATACTGCTGTTCTGAACCAATTGAACACTCTTGGCGCAGCATGGTTCCAACTTGATGAGCCTGCATTAGTAACGGATTTGACTTCGGAGGATATCGAGCTTTTTACGGAGCTATATAGCGGTATCCTGTCCGCCAAAGGCGACGTAAAAGTTGTCACACAAACGTATTTTGGAGACGTTCGCGACTGCTATCAGGTACTTCAAGGTCTGCCGTTCGACGGGATTGGCATCGACTTTGTCGAGGGCAAGCAGTCTTTGAACCTCGTGCGCAAGCATGGTTTCATAAATGACAAGGTGCTTTTTGCCGGTGTAATCAACGGTAAGAACATCTGGAAAAACCAATATAAGCAAACAATTGCTCTCGTTCAAGAGATTAGCAAGCATGCAAACCAAGTCGTGCTCGGCACGTCCTGCTCGCTGCTTCATGTCCCCTACACGATTAAGCACGAAACAAAACTGACGGCGACGAATAAGCAATACTTCGCGTTCGCGGAAGAAAAGCTGTGCGAGCTTGCAGAACTCAAGTCGATCTTGGAGCAAGAGAGTCCGGAAGCTTCGACTTATTATACAGAGAATGAGAAGCTGTTCCGTGCATCGCGACTCACGAATGACAACTCGGTACAGAAGAGAGTAGCAGAGTTGACTGACACCGACTTCACAAGACTTCCTGCCTTCGCCAAGCGGGAAACGCTTCAGAAAGCCAAATTCAATCTACCGCCGTTACCTACGACGACGATTGGTTCGTTCCCTCAGACGGCTGACGTCCGCGCGAACCGCGCAGCCTTCAAGAAAGGTAACATCACCGAGCAGCAGTATAAGCAATTCAACTTTGACCGCATCGCGGAGTGCATTGCGCAGCAGGAGGAAATTGGAATCGATGTGATTGTGCATGGTGAATACGAGCGCAACGACATGGTCGAATACTTTGGGGAATGCTTGGATGGCTTTATCTTCACTGAGAACGCTTGGGTACAGTCTTACGGAACACGCTGTGTAAAGCCGCCGGTTGTATGGGGTGACATTAGTCGTAGCAAGTCAATTACTGTAGAATACTCGACGTTCGCGAAGAGCCGTACCAACAAGCCGGTCAAAGGCATGCTGACGGGTCCGGTAACGATCCTGAACTGGTCGTTCCCTCGCGAAGATATCAGTCTGAAAGAAAGCGCCCTTCAGATTGGCCTTGCGATTCGTGACGAAGTACTTGATCTCGAAGCCAATGGAATCGAGATTATCCAGATCGACGAAGCCGCTTTAAGAGAGAAGCTTCCGTTGCGACATTCCGACTGGCAGAGCGAATACTTGAGCTGGGCGATTCCTGCCTTCAGACTCGTGCATAGCGGCGTCAAAGCCGAAACGCAAATTCATACACATATGTGCTACAGCCAGTTCAACGATATCATTCGTGACATCGATGCGATGGACGCCGATGTCATTACATTCGAAGCATCGCGCTCAGACTTGGCAATTATCGACGCAATTAACGAGTGCGGCTTCCGCACTGAAGTCGGCCCAGGCGTGTATGATATCCATTCGCCTCGGATTCCAAGCGTAGAAGAGCTTAAACAAGGACTGGATCGTATGTTGGATAAGATCGAGGTCTCCAAGCTATGGGTTAACCCGGACTGCGGACTTAAAACTCGTGGTGTCAATGAAACGTGGGCCAGCTTGAAGAACCTTGTCCAAGCAGCCAAAGAAGTAAGAGCAACATTGTAATAACGTACAAGAGGATGGGCTCAAGCGAGCTCATCCTCTTGGTTTTCTTTCATTCAGAAGGCGATCGAACGTAAGAATACCCGTACTGGAGCTGGAGACGTACAGCTATTCAGGTGCATTCTGTTCCTTATCTAAATCGGCGACAATGTCCTCTAAAGTGACATGTTCAAGTACTTTTTCCAATGCTCTTTGTGCCAATGAAAAAATAGGTTCAATTGTTGATTGAAGGTTCCTGCCAACAGGACAATCCGGGTTTGGCTTCGCTTGAATATTACATGCACCAATCCCGATTTTTTTAACATCCCCATAATTTTACGGATCATTACAGGATGTGTATTTACACTATCTGCAATCATTTCAGAAGAATATGGTAATATCATTCTGACATGATCTATCACGTAGAAGTCCATGCAATGCAAACTGGACCAAGCAGAAGATATGAGGATGTTATTCGCATCTTGGAGAGCGGAATTTCTGTCATCTCAACCATTAATGTGCAAGGTGGATCAGGCCTTAGGCTCGTTTTTTAAAATAGGCAACCTGATTGCCTTGCGTGAGTTGGCCTTGGGTTATCATTATTGTATGCTTAATTGAAGGTGGATGAGGCTGAATGTTAATTTCATAGATAGATTTATGCGATGTATAAGAGGAGGCTCTCTCTCATGAATATTTTGATGTTTGGTGCAACTGGACGAGTCGGGGCCCATATCTTGCAGCATGCTCTTGATGATGGACATCATGTAACTGTATTAGCTCGGTCTCCAGACAAAATTCACATGGATCATGAACATTTAACTGTTATTCAAGGGAATGCCCTGCATGTAGAGGATATCACACATGCAATGCATGGGATGGATGTAGTCATTAGCGCACTAAATACAGATGGTACTACAACGTTATCAGCCAGCATGCCCCTGATTATTGAAGCCATGTATAACGAGAAGATTCAACGTATTATAACCATTGGAACCGCCAGTATCTTACAAAGTAGAATCTCTCCCCATCTACTGCGGTATCAATCCAGTGAATCCAAGCGGAAGTCGAACCGGGCAGCCATCGAGCATCATCAAGTGTATAACTTGCTAAAGGACTCGTCTCTGGAATGGACTATTGTATGTCCAACGTACTTGCCTGATGGAGAAAGGCTCGGGAAGTATCGTGTAGAGCGTGATGTCCTGCCTGAAGGTGGAGCGGAGATATCTGTTACGGATACAGCGGAGTTCGCTTACAAGCAACTGGTGGATAGCAAGTATATTAAGTCACGTGTAGGCATTGCTTATTGAGATAGAGTCCTCGGGCTTCTATAACAACGGAAAGAAGCCTTCCCGGCTATTGAATTGGTAGCTAGGAAGGCTTCTTTGCTTTGGTTAGCCGCTGCGGTTATTAGGGTGTCGGCTCTATTTTGTGATTTGGCCGAACGTATTATTTATACTTAAGTGTTCAACTCATCGCCAATCTCAAGATTCCTAAAATAATACTTCTTATCATGCTCGTTAATTTCACGGAGCACTTTGCATGGGTTACCCACAGCTACTACATTTGCTGGAATGTCTTTAGTGACAATACTTCCGGCTCCAATCACGGTATTATCGCCAATCGTAATCCCGGGCAGTATGACGGCACCGGCGCCTATCCAACAATTTTTGCCGATAGTTACCACGGCGTTGTATTGATACGCTTGTTCACGCAGTTCAGGTAAAATAGGATGCCCTGCTGTGGCGATCGTTACATTTGGACCAAACATGGTGTAATCGCCCACATAGATATGTGTATCATCCACGAGGGTTAGATTGAAGTTGGCATATATTTTTTTGCCGAAATGGACATGTCTGCCCCCCCAATTGGAATGCAGTGGTGGTTCAATATAGCATCCTTCTCCGAGCTCGGCGAACATTTCTTTGAGTAAGGCAGCCCGCTTCTCATATTCCAACGGTCTCGTCATGTTGAAATCATAAAGTCGTTCTAGACAGAGCGTTTGCTCTTGGACTATTTGTTCGTCGTTAGGTAGATATAGGCTTTCATTGTGCATTTTTTCTTTGTTACTCATGTAGTTGCACTCCTATATTTCAAATTCTAGATCAATTAAGAGTGTAAGACGCTGCGTTTCAATATAGCCAAGCCGTTGACTGGCAATTCAAGAGAAGATGCCGCTGGCTCGCCTGTCTCCATGTTGAGGTAGCTGCGTCCGTCCAGTTCGATCGCCTGAGCCTTACCACTGAAGTTCTGTACAAATACATATTCCTGTTCCCCATCTGTACGCACTTGGGCAGTGATGCCCACCGGTAGCTCACAGTCAAGCACTGGCTGGATGCCGATGTCCCTTGTAATGGCTCTGTACAGTTCCGTGTAGAAGGCCTGCTCCTTTACCCGAGTTGCCAGGTGATATGCTCTACCTTCGCCCAAGCGATTCACGGTCAGTGCAGGACGTCCCGCGTAGAAATCGTTCCGATAGGTACCCAGAGTCTTGGCTCCCTCCAGATGGATCAGCTCGGCAATCTCATGAGCGTCATAATCGCCAGCCAGGTTCAGTTCATTACCTGCTTCGAGGATGAGACCATTCGTATCACGGCTATGCAGTCCTTCCGTTTCTTCAGCCCAGATGCCGAGTGTACGGCGCAGTGGTCCGGGGAATCCACCGAGATGGCACAGATCAGTCTCGTTGACGACACCTGACCAATATGTGGCAAGGAATGTGCCACCGTTCTCAACATACTGTTCGATATTACGCCCATTCTCTTCGCTAATCAGATAGAGCATAGGTGCGATAACCAGCTTGTAAGAGGCCAGCTCATCGCTAGAGCCGATAACATCAACAGGAATACCTTGCTCCCACAAGCCGCGGTAATGCTGTATAACGGTTTCCTCGTATTTCAGCCCGGAGTTGCGGATACCCTGAGCATCCTTAACCGCCCAACGGTTGTCCCAGTCGAACAGGATAGCAACCTCGGCCGGAGTGGAGGTACCCACGACCTCGTTCAGTCCAGCAAGCACCTTGCCTACTTCAGCGACATCGCTAAATACACGTGTATGCTCATGACCAGCATGGTCGACAACTGCACCGTGAAATTTCTCGCTGGAGCCGCGACTCTTTCGCCATTGGAAGTACTGCACCGAATCCGAGCCGTGGGCAATCGCTTGCAATGAGGATAGCTTATGCATACCTGGACGCTTCATCTTGCTAACGGATTGCCAATTCGTCAGGGAGGGTGTACTTTCCATCAGCAGGAATGGCTTGTTCTTAAAGCTACGGAACATGTCGTGATGGAAGCCAGTCCATGCTGCTAGATGAACATCATCACCGTCGTCCGTAAAGTGCCAGCTTGGGTATGCATCCCAAGAGACAACGTCCAGAATCTTGGCCATCTCACGGTAGTCGATTCCATCAATATTGTGCATATTAGTCGTTATTGGTAGCTCCGGGTTGAAGCTACGGACCGTGTCCATCTCATGCTGGCAGAAGTTGATCGTCTGATCGCTTACAAAACGCCGCCAATCCAGATTCAATCCGTGTACCTGAGTTTCACCATGCGGTGCTGGGGACTCAATCTGCTCCCAGGAAGTGAACGTGTGGCTCCAGAAAGTGGCCCACCAGGCATGATTGACTGTATCGAGATTGTTGTCGTATCTCTTCTTCAGCCATACTCTGAATTCCGCCTGACAAAGATCGCAGTGGCATTCGCCGCCGAATTCATTCGAGATATGCCAGCCGATCACGGCAGGGTGGTCCGCATAGCGCTCAGCCAGCTTAGTATTTATAATCTTGGTCTTCTCGCGGTATACTGGCGAGGTGTAGCAGTGATTGTGCCGGAAGCCGTGCAGATTGCGTACACGGTTACGCTCGACTCGCAGCACCTCCGGGTATTTCTGGGACATCCATGCTGGACGTGCACCGCTTGGGGTAGCCAGAAATGCATAAATGCCGTTAGCTGTGAAGCGTTCCAGCAATTCATCCAGCCACTCAAATTGGAACACGCCTTCCTCTGGCTCCAGGGAAACCCAAGAGAAGATGCCTACGGACATGACATTGCAGCCAGCCAGCTTCATCAAACGGATATCTTCTTCGAGCACCTCAGGGTATTTCAGCCATTGTTCCGGATTATAGTCGGCGCCGTGCAGCATGTATGGCGCCTTGCTGCTAATTGCGGGATGTTTGAGTGTCATAATAAGTATGTCCTTTCGGTTGGGGATTGTTGTAAGGATGAGATTATTCTCGGATACACCTTTTTAACTCGAATCTTGCACTGGTATTGTTATACGCTTAATATACTAAAAGATACGCCATAAATATCGTTAGGATTAATGACTCGAATCGGTAGGACAAAATGAACATGAGGTGATTGTGTGCTTCCTTTCTCCTTAATTGAAATGCCACGTGATTCGATGGCATTTCCGTTATATCCTTATTCAGTCGGCCGACACAATCAATACCATCATGTGCGGCCTACCGGGTTCCCGGTGGCGCAGCTATTCATGGTCCGTAGTGGCCAAGGGTTGTTTCGGGATATGAAAACCGGCTCGGAGACCATATTAGAGCCAGGAATGGCTTATTTTTTCCCATCTGAACGCGGTCATGAATATTTTCCGTTATCTCACGAGCGATGGCATATGGGCTTCGTTGGGGTCGGAGGTAGCCAAGCCTTGGAAATACTTCAAACCTTGAATTTGTTACCCTCAGAGGTCCGTCGATTGGACCCCGGGGCGTTTGAATCCTGTTGGGGAATCATCGAGGACATATGGCGCATGGTCAATAATCAGACAGCTGATCAACATGGGAATCAGTTAGCGCAGGAGCTGTCAGTACAGCTCTATCGACTGCTGCTGTTAGTGAAATCTGCCTCGGATGGCGAGCAATCCATTGGGCGCCCTGCGGGGCACGAGGTACGTAATGAAGCGATGCAGAAGGCAATACAGCTGATCAACGAGCATTTTACAGAACCGTTGCTGGTGCATAATTTGGCGGCTGCAGTCGGCTATTCCGTCCAGCATTTTCAACGCTTGTTTCAGCAGGAATACGGTACATCTCCACATCAGTATTTGCAGAATCTAAGGCTACAGCGGGCTGTTCAGATGATTACCGAGGACCCGGAGCTGCCAGTTCAGGATATAGCCTTGCATCTCGGGATGGAGACCAACTATTTCATTCGTGTATTCCGAAAGGCTTATGATTGTACTCCAGGTGTAATGAAGGAGCGGTTGATTCATCAGCGTCATCGAGTTCACCAAGGAGACAAGCCTTTGCATAACAGACCGTTGTAAGCTGGACATGCGTGATGAGTGAATGAGGGGGCTGTAACGAAGCTAGACTCATGTAAAAAAGACTCCTACCCGTGAGAATTAATTCTGCGGTAGGAGTCTTTTGGTTGTTTCACTACGCTTAAGGCCAAGAAATCTCGCCTTTGATTACCTGGGCGCTCGTCTCCAGGTCGCCAGTGTTCTCGAAGTCGGGGTATTCCTTCTGCATTGCTGCAATCAACTCGGCAGAGTCTTTGGCCTGCTCCGCCGCAGCTTCAAACTTAGCCATATAATCACGGGTGAAGGCTACAGCTGATATATCCTCAGTGCTCTTGCCCAGATAATGACCAGGAATTACACGTTCGGGGTTCAAAGCAGTGATGCGGTCCAACAGCTCACGCCAGTGATCACGGCTCTCTTTGGTCTGGTTGTCAGCCATCCATACATGTTGATTCTCATAAATGGGTACACCACCCAAAATGGTCTTTGTCGATGGAACCCAAAGAACGGTGTGGGATGGGTCGGATCCATCTAGGCCAATAATCTGAATCTGTTCACCATCGACAGTCAGAGTATCCCCCTCAAGAGCCGCGGGTACAATCTGAGCGATGGGTGCATTATCTTTCAGAATCGGATTCCAGTAATCATTTTTGATTTGAATCGTGCTTTTGATTCCCTCTACGGTAGCCGGGGTCGCAACAATGCTTACGTCCGGGAAGGCTTCGCGAATAGCTGATAAGCCAAAATAGTAATCAGGGTCTTGGTGACTGATGTACACCGTTGTCAGTTTCTTACCCGTATCGCGGATCAGCTTGACCAGAGTCTCGGCATCATTTTTCTGAAACTGTGCATCGACGAGCAGTATTTCACTCGGGCCTTCAATGAGGCTAGAGGTAACAGCAAAGATGCCCTGATCTCCCGGATTATAGGTAGTGATCTTAAGCTCTGTTGCTTGGGGTGCTTGAGTTCCTTCACTGACAGTGCTCCCAGCTACTGTGCCTGTACTGGCTGTATTTTCACTTGAGGCATTCGGTGCAGCTGATCCTCCTGAACACGCACTCAGTACTAGGATCAAACAAGCAATTACAATCATTCCTAAGGTTTTTTTGCTACTTAACATACTAGAAATTCTTCCTTTCTTATCAAAAATGTTAGTTCGACACTTTATGTAACTATAATAGTTACAATTAATCTTGGTGTCAATAAAAATGTGTAACTAAATAAGTTACATTTATGGTTGGTATCAATAAAACAACGAAAGGCTTCTACGTTGGCTTCGGAGGATATTTAAGCTTTAGCTGTTCTCCCTTTAGTTGCACGTAGACGCAAATGTTGAATGAAGTAAAAAGTATTTACCCTATGTCATTATTTTTGGTACCCGAAATATAGTAGGCTCGTAGACAAAACGTTTCTCTAGACCCACACGATTCTCGCTTGATAACATAAGTGACATGTTCAAGTTATTGGCTGGGGAGGATTAACGAGTTGGAACAGTTGAAATACGATAATCTGAGGATGGGCGAAAAAGGGGCGATTATAAGCATCGTCGCTTATATTATCCTGTCTTTTTTCAAGCTCTTCATTGGCTATGCTGCAGATTCAGAAGCATTGAAGGCAGATGGCTTGAATAACGCGACCGATATCATTGCATCTATAGCAGTATTGATTGGACTTAGACTATCTCAGCGTCCTGCGGATCGAGATCATACATATGGTCACTGGAAGGCAGAGGGAATTGCATCTCTGGTAGCATCTTTTATAATGATGGCCGTGGGTCTGCAGGTATTGTACGGAGCAGTAGGCTCGATCTTTGCGGGACGACAGGAATCCCCTGATCCTGTGGCAGCTTATACCGGAATCATATGTGCGGTTGTTATGTATTTCGTCTATAGATACAATAAGAAGCTTGCTGAGAAGATACGCAGTCAGGCACTCATGGCTGCTGCGAAGGATAATATCTCGGATGCATGGGTAAGTATTGGTACCGTCATCGGAATTGTGGGTTCACAGTTTGGCTTGCCTTGGCTGGATCCGTTAACAGCTGTACTCGTAGGCTTAATAATTTGTAAGACAGCATGGGATATTTTCCGTGATGCAACTCATCATCTAACAGACGGATACGATGAGGAAAAGATCGATTCCTATAGAGATACCGTGTTGACGGTGGCAGGGGTACAGGGTGTGAAGACGATCAGGGCCAGATCCTACGGCAGCAATACCAATGTAGATATAATTTTGTATGTGAAGGCTGATCTGGATTTAACGGAGGCTCATGATATCTCCACTCATGTAGAGAACCAATTGAAGGTCGAGCATGATATCTCCGATGTACATGTGCATGTTGAACCGTATGTTGGGAAAGATGCTACCTAGCCTGATAGACAAGAGAAAAAAAAGATTGTAAGAGCCTATTACTTTCCTTATAATAACTTTAAGGTTCATATTTTGCATATCTAGGGCGCAATATCTGGTAAATGAAACTTAGTGTCATGTCTACCGTACTATCTTCATAGACGGATGGACACACCAATGATATATGCTAGACAACCCTAAAAGGGGAGTAGCTTTTACAGTAAAAGTCGTCATTACGAGTGCTCATTTTGAGCCTCCGGCTTTATTGGCAATGCAGATACAGCATTGTTAGCGAGACCTTTGCCTACCCAAGGCAAAGGTCTCTTTTCTTTTGGGCAAATTTAGTCATAGATGCATTGATATCAAAGGAGGATGGGCATGGATTTAGGAATGTTGTTAGAGTATGGTTGGGTGTTATTGGTGCTGGTAGCACTGGAAGGACTCCTGGCAGCGGATAACGCGCTCGTGCTGGCTATCATGGTTAAGCACTTGCCAGAGAAGGAACGTAAAAAGGCTTTATTCTATGGATTGTTTGGGGCTTTCATTTTCCGGTTCTTATCCTTGTTCGTCATCTCTTTCCTGGTGGATGTATGGCAAGTACAAGCGATTGGTGCGCTCTACCTGTTGTTCATCGCCGCGAATCATATCGTACGTAAGCTCATTGTGAAGCAGGGCGAGGACTCCGCTGCCAAGGAAGAGGGCAAGCAGCCGAAGCAGAGCGGCTTCTGGGTAACTGTACTTAAAGTAGAGGTTGCCGATATTGCTTTCGCTGTTGACTCCATTCTGGCCGCAGTAGCCCTGGCTGTTGCTTTGCCAAAGACAAATCTGCCACATATCGGTGGCATGGATGGTGGACATTTCATTGTCATCTTCCTGGGTGGCTTCATTGGTCTGGTCATTATGCGATTTGCCGCGTCCCTCTTCGTGAAGCTGCTGGAGAGCCGTCCTGCACTTGAAGTGGCTGCGTTCTTCATTGTCGGCTGGGTTGGAGTAAAGCTTGCTGTTCATACCCTGGCTCACCCTGCAATTGGTGTCATTCCGCACGACTTTGCCGAGTCGACAGGCTGGAAGCTGACCTTCTACATTGTGCTGGTCATCATCGCAGTGACGGGCTGGTTCCTCTCCGGGGGCAAAGACAAGGAAAAGCAAACATCGCAAGCAGCATAATCGTTTTTGAAACCACGATGTTTGTCTCTCGTACTAACTCCATATAGGTTGTTCAATTGAATAAGAAGGACCACTCCAGAAGGGGAGTAGCTTTTACAATAGAGTCGTCATTACGAGTGCCGGGTTACGGCCTCCGGTTCTATTGGCACTGCACCGACAGCATTGTTAGCGAGACCTTTGCCATTCAAGGCAAAGGTCTCTTTTCTTTTGGGCAAAACTAAATACACATGATGTCGAAGGAGGATGGATTATGGATTTGGGATTGTTGTTGGAGTATGGTTGGGTATTGTTAGTGCTGGTGGCACTGGAGGGTCTACTCGCCGCGGACAATGCGCTGGTGCTGGCGATTATGGTCAAGCATCTACCGGAGAAAGAGCGTAAGAGGGCATTGTTCTATGGCCTTGCTGGAGCCTTTGTCTTCCGTTTTGCATCCCTGTTCGCGATCTCGTTCCTAGTGGACGTGTGGCAAGTGCAGGCACTGGGGGCGCTCTACCTGTTGTTCATTGCGGCGAATCATATCGCCCGTAAGCTTATTGTGAGAAAAGGTGAGGAAGCTGCCGCCAAGCGTGAGAAAAAGGAACAGAAGCAGAGTGGCTTCTGGACGACGGTGCTTAAGGTAGAGATAGCGGATATTGCCTTCGCCATCGACTCCATTCTGGCTGCTGTGGCGCTGGCTGTTGCACTCCCAACGACCAATCTGCCAAACATTGGTGGCATGGACGGTGGACATTTCATCGTTATTTTCCTCGGTGGCTTCATTGGTCTGATCATTATGCGTTTTGCAGCCACGTTCTTCGTGAAGCTCCTGGAGAGCCGTCCAGCGCTTGAGATCGCTGCATTCTTCATTGTCGGTTGGGTCGGTGTCAAACTGGGAGTTCACACGCTGGCTCACCCCGCGGTACATGTGATTCCGCATGATTTTGCTGAGTCGACGGCCTGGAAGCTCACCTTCTATGCGGTTCTGATCATCATCGCAGTCGCGGGCTGGTTCCTCTCCGGAAGTAAGCAAAAGGAGAAATCCAATGCGGCATAACTCGTCTACCTGACACTAGGATTCCAGAGCAAATGTGGTTATAGCGGAGTGTGGGGGCCAAAGTGGTCTTCGCACTCTTTTTTTTGAATACGATATAAAAATGCAATGCGGGGGTAAATGATTTTGTGGAGGTTCCAGCATCGCATCAGCGTGGCTTCAACCTAGATAGCTGTTGGACTACAAAGTGCATCTCCCCAAAACCATAACGTGCGACTGGATGGTTGAAGATAAGATGTGGTATAATCTTTGTCAATAAATAAATCGCGGGAAGGGAGGTGGACTCAGATGGGAAGGCGTTACTGTATACTCGTTGTTTGGCGATTGTAATTCGTTATGCTCTTCTCACGTATTCCGCCTTCATATCCGGACGGAAGCGAAGCGTGAGTTATTGAAGCGTAAGTTATTCAAGTTACTTATGAGCTCGTGTTCATCAGTAAGGTGAGCATATGGAACGAATGGCTGTCTGGCCTATTCATTGTGGAGTGGCCCGAGCAGTATTTTATGAATTATCGCGTCTTACGGACCGAAGTGTATCGGTGAGCGTATGCCGTGGCACGTACATTGACATTCTAATATAACAATAGATAGCTCGACAGGAGCCAACGCTTGTAGCGAAGGGCCTTCTGCGTGCTGTAAATATTTTGGAGGTGAATCCCTCTTACGAGGGTAATCATTGGACATAATCACCCTGACGAACTTAGTCTTGCTGGTTATTTTATTGCTGTTAACCGCATTTTTTGTTGCATCTGAATTTGCCGTAGTCAAAATAAGGATGTCCCGGATTGACCAGATCATTGCAGAAGGTAATAAGAAGGCTATCGTAGCCAAAAAAGTAGCGGGAGATCTGGACTACTATCTGTCTGCGTGTCAGTTAGGTATTACCGTCACCGCCTTGGGACTTGGTGCACTTGGTAAGCCTGCTGTAGAAAGCCTTCTCTACCCCGTGTTCAGTGCCTTGAACGTATCGGGTGCAGCATCTTCCATCGCTTCTTATGCCATTGCCTTTATACTTGTTACGTTCCTGCATGTGGTTGTCGGAGAGATGGCTCCGAAGACGCTTGCGATCCAGTTCTCCGAGAAGACGACCTTGCTGCTTGCAGGTCCCTTGTATTGGTTCGGTAAAATCATGTACCCATTCATCTGGGCGCTTAATGGTTCTTCTCGCGTTATTCTGCGTAGCTTCGGTGTGAAGCCGGCTGGTCATGAAGAGGGGTACTCCGAGGAGGAGCTCCGTATTATCATGAATCAGAGCTATGAGGGTGGAGCGATCAACAAGACAAAGCTATCATATCTGGATAATGTGTTCTCCTTCGATGAGCGTGTCGCCAGAGACATCATGGTTCCGCGGATAGATCTTATCACGCTGGATAAGGATATGACGTATGAGGATATTATCCCGATCCTGGATGAATATAATTACACCCGTTACCCTGTCATCGAAGCTGGTGACAAGGACCGAATTATCGGTGTGGTGAACGTGAAGAAGATGCTTCCGAAGATGGTAGAGGGCACTGAATACAGTCTTGAGGAATTCGCACGTGATCTGCCTTATGTATCCGAGGTGACTCCCGTACAGGAGGCCATGATCAAGATGCAGCAGCATCGTGTGCATATGGCTGTAGTCATTGACGAGTATGGCGGTACGTCCGGGATCCTGAGCATGGAGGATGTGCTGGAGGAGATCGTCGGTGAGATCCGTGATGAATTCGATGCGGATGAGCGAGCTGATATTCAGCAGACTGCAGACGATCAATACGTCATTAATGGACGTGTGCTGTTGGACGATATTGAGCGTCAGCTGGGTCTTCTATTCGAACGCAACGAGGATATTACGACCATCGGTGGGTGGATTCAGTATCAAAAGTCGATGAACGTCAACACTGGAGACGTCATTGAGCAGGAGCAACATGTCTGGACGGTAGCAGAGATGGATAATCATCAGATCAAGAGCGTGATTCTGCAACGTTCCGAATGATGGACATAACGGAACCGTTGGCATAACGATTGATTGTAACAACTATTCATAACCTATGGAGGTGAGTCCCTCACAGGAGGGATACATTGGACGGAATTATAATATTGAATTTGGTGCTGGTAGCGATATTTATTGGTTTGACGGCGTTCTTCGTCGGTGCGGAATTCGCCGTGCTGAAGGTCCGGATGTCCAGATTGGATCAATTGATTGCAGAGGGAAATAAGCGGGCGATTGTAGCCAAGAAGGTAGCTCATGATCTGGATTACTCCTTGTCTGCCTGTCAATTGGGTATCACCATAACGGCACTCGTGCTGGGGGCGTTGGGTGAGCCTACCGTGGAGAAGATGCTACATCCTGTGTTTGAGGCGTTTAATGTACCTGCGGCACTGTCTACTGTGCTGTCCTATGCTATTGCCCTGTCGCTCATTACGTTCTTGCACGTCGTGATTGGGGAATTGGCTCCGAAGACGCTGGCTATTCAATATGCTGAGAAGATGACACTTCTTCTTGCAGGACCTCTATATTGGTTCGGCAAAATTATGTATCCGTTCATTACCGCATTGAACAACTCTGCGCGTGTGTTGCTGAAGCTGTTTGGAGTCAAACCAGCGGGTCACGAGACGGTGCACTCCGAAGAAGAGCTCAAGCTGATTGTGAACCAGAGCTATGAGCTGGGTGAGATCAATCAGACGGAGATGGGCTATCTGAAGAACATCTTTGCCTTTGACGAACGGATTCTGAAGGAAATTATGATTCCTCGCAAGGATATGGTGACGCTGGACCAGTCCATGTCTCTGGAGGATATGGTGAAGGTCGTCAATCAGCAGGAGTATACCCGCTATCCGGTGACAAGTAATCAGGATCGGAACTCCATTCTCGGCTTCCTGAACACGAAGGAGATTCTGACCAGCGTAGCAGCAGGACGGGAGTACGACATGGACCGATTCATTCATCATATTCCCAAGTTCAAGAGTACCTTGCCAATCCGTAATGTATTGATCAAGATGCAGCAGACGGGTGTGCATATGGCACTCGTGACAGATGAAGCCAATGTCATGATTGGTATGGTGACGTTGGAAGATATCCTGGAGGAGATTGTCGGGGATATTAACGATGAATATGATGAAGTCAAAGAACTCGTAACCACATAAGGTGGGAGACGAATTAAGCTTGAAGCTTCAATCGTATAGGACAGAAAGCATGCATACAATGTATTGCAGCGCGAGACTATAATAGAAGAAGCCCCGGATGCCAACGAATTTTCGCTGGAGATCAGGGGCTTTTTTGGCGATAAGCTACGGATTCCATACCAGGACAACTATGACTTAATCTATGACAAGTTAGTTAGCAAAATCAAATTTTGAACTTATTGACCTCTTGTAGCAGCATATCTGCATGCTCAGTCAGTTCCTTGGAGCGTTCTGTAATGCTGGTAATATAATTGAATTGCTCCTGAGTGGACGATGCGACCTCTTCAGTAGAAGCAGCACTCTGCTCCGACATGGAGGCCACGCCCGAGATCACATCCGCGATTCGGCCTGCGTTCGCATCCAGATCCTTGGTGGCTGAGGATACAGCATCAATCTGCTGACTCGAGGCAGCAAGGACTACGGTTAGTGAAAACAATATCATTAACTTACTTTTCAATTTCATTTTAGAAGTCCCTCCTACATCACTTGTTAGAGATCAATGATTAATATATCGTGCTAATGACCTAAAAACTTTACATATTTGGCATTGGAATTGCATAGCGATGAAAGATAGTGATACTTTATACATAGGAAAATCAATTTTTTATTACAAAATTTACATAAATTCGACATGCTTGCTGCTGGATGAAATTGGCGGGGGAACACATGCTAACTCGGATGTGTCAGATCCGTAGCCAGTGAAACAGTTGAGTAGGGCAGACACCAAACAAGAAAAACTGAAATATTTCGTCAAATTGTGATATATTACGTGTGAAATCATCCGCAGAAGCGATACGGTGGAAGAGCGGCAAATGATGCCATAATAGAGGAGTAATGATATTGAACATAAAAGAAGTATTGAACCATGCTTCATTCCGGCGGATCAGTGTACTAGTTGTGCTTGGTCTGCTTGTAGTCTCCCTGAAAAGTATGATGAACGTCCTGCTGCTCACATTGATTCTGATCATCTTGATTGGAAGTCTGTATAGGGCTGTCACGAAGCGATTATCCAGCATTGTACGGCTTCCACCGGCTCTGATCGTCATCTCACTCTATGTTCTTCTGCTCTCGGTTGTAGCTTGGGGTGTATATCGAATGGTGCCGCTCGTATCGACCCAGGTCAATGAGCTGTACCTTATGATCCAAGAGGCCTTCCACAATCCGCATGAAAATGAATGGAGCCAGCTCCTCGTCACATTCATGCAGGGTATTCATCTGGAGAGTCTGATCACCCCAGGTATGGAGTTCCTGCTGAAGACCAGTCATCTGGGTACCCAACTCGTGCTAGCGATTGTACTAAGCCTGTTCTTCCTGCTGGACACGAAATACATTGGCCGCTTCACAGCCTCCTTCCAGGAAAGCCGCTTCAGCTGGTTCTTCCGCGAGGCGGGGGAGCTAGGCAGACTGTTCCTGAGCACGTTCGGCAAGGTGCTGGAGGCACAGGTGGCTATCTCTCTGATTAATTGTACGATTACTACCGCCGTGCTGTGGCTGATGGGCTTCCCGAATCTGCTGGGGCTGGCTGTAGTCATCTTCGCAGCAGGCTTAATTCCAGTCGCTGGAGTCGTGCTCTCCATGGCGCCACTTAGTCTTATTGCCTACAGTCTTGGAGGGCTCCATTACGTAGCGTATCTGCTGATTCTGATCGTGTTCATTCATATGCTGGAGGCGTATTTCCTGAATCCGAAGCTAATGTCCAAGAAGGTCAGTGTTCCGATCTTCTACACATTCATTGTGCTGGTGATGTCGGAGCATTTCTTCGGGATGTGGGGGCTGATTACGGGGATTCCACTATTTGTATTCGCCTTGAATCTGATCGGGTTCAAGAAGAAGGATGCCGCTGTATAACTGTAAGGCAACAGTAAGGAAACCGTAAGGTAAAAATATATTTTTCATAACAGGAGGGAGATTCTTTAGGGATCTCTCTCCTGCTTTTTTGTGGAGCTGCTCTAGGCTCTTTATTGCAGCACTGGCTCATTCTCTACCAAAGTATCCGCTATTAATAATTAAATGAACATGCTTCGTCGTATGGACAGTACAAATGCAATAATCTGATCGTAACATGAAGGTTTGCTCTACAGCCAAGCCCATAAAATAAGTGAATATCCTGCCTGCAAAGAGTGCAATAAGCATCGGGAATTGCCGATAATATCATTAAGCTTTGAGATATGTACATTTAAGATTGTCAGGTACATTCCTGGTAGAAAAGAACCAAATGGAGACGGCGGTCGGGTGTTAACGATCTCTTGGGCAAAAAAGACGTGGATGTAGCGAGAGGAAGCGTGTGGTCGAATGAGGTTGTTCAGGCAGAATTTAGTAGTTCGCATCGGTACGATAGTTACGTTGATGATGGTCATCATCTCTACAGGAAGCTTACTGCTGCAGCTAATGATTATGAAGGAGGCTGCCCAGGAAGCGATTACCCGCTACAATATACAGATCGCCCAGAGCTACGCCTCCCAGATGGATACGAAGCTCTATGCTGAGGTAGCCAGAGATCGGCAGGAGAATAACACATCACTCCAGATCCGGGATGAGCTGGATGATTTTCGTGAACGAATCGGGGCTATGTATGTGTATTTTGTCGTGCTTGACGGAAGTGAGCCCCTGATCATGGTGGATGGTATGCGTGATGAGGCATTGGCTTCACCGATGAATGAAGTGACGGATATTCCGGAGGAGGCCGTGCTGGAGCTGCAGCAGGGTCAGACCGCAAGCTCATCCATTATTCGCAATCCCGAATATGGGGACTATATCTCCTCCTATGCACCGATCGTGGATGCTTCGGGCACAATGATTGGTGTGCTTGGCATCGACACCTCAGTATCCAGTCTGGATGAGATTGAGGAGGGCATTATTCGCTCCAGTATTCCATTTTATATCGGATTGACTATCATTACGATTGCTGGAATTATCATTGTGCTGTGGTTCGTACATAAGGGGCTGCGCCCACTACAGGTATTGAAGCGAAGCGTGGATCGTATGGCCAAGGGTGAGCTGTCCGAGGCCAATCACATCTTGACCCGTTATCCGTTGAAAAGTCAGGATGAGATCGGCAGTACCTTCAAGGCGATGATCTATATGTCAGGGAATCTGAATCAGATGCTGGTGCAAATGATTGCTGGTGTGACAGCTACAGCAGATACGTTGATGAGCTCTGCTCACCAGTTCAACCGTAATGCCGAGGCCATGCTGCAGATGAGTCGCACCGTAGACCAAGCTGTAGAACATATTCGGCAAGGTGCTCATACCCAAAGGCAAGGGGCAGAGGACAGTGCACAGGTCATGGAGGAGATCTCCAAAGGCATCGTGCTGATCTCCGAGTCCGCCTCCTCTGTAGCGGATGCAGCTACCGGAGCATTGACTTCAGCTCAGTCTGGCAAGCAGGGAATGGCGCAACTGAGAGCGCAGGTTGAGCGAATTGCTACCGTGGCTCAGGAGGTAACAGTGATGGCAGGAGGGCTTCAGGGCTACTCGCAGCAGATTGGCGGCGCGTTGAATACGCTGGAGGAATTCGCCAGTCAGACGAAGCTGCTTGCTCTGAACGCTTCGATTGAGGCGGCTCGTGCAGGAGAACATGGCAAGGGCTTCGCGGTGGTTGCTGAAGAGGTAAGGAAGCTGGCGGAGGCTTCCAGCATCTCTGTTCATACGATCTCGGAGCTGCTGCACGGCATTCAGCGAGAATCGAACCAGATCGGTTCACAGATGGAGGTAGCTGGACAAGAGATTCGTGAGGGAGTTATGTCCTCAAGAGAAGCAGAGCAGGCATTTGTTCATGTCGTTGACGTCTTCGAGCTGGTGGCTGGTCGCGTACAGTCGGTATCGGCCTCGGTCGAGGAGATTACAGCCAGCACGGAAGAGGCCGCTGCCTCGGTGGACTCTATATTCCGAATTGCGGCAGATGTCTCCGATAAGTCCAATGAAATCTATCAGCTGACGAATGAGCAACAGGTCATCTTCCAGAAGGTTGCCCAGACGGCAGAGGAGTTGCAGGAGCGCACGCAGGAGATGAATGAAGCGGTTCAGAAGGTACAGGTGTGAGGTGTGACGCAACAAAGAATACTGCTGAGCTGATGGCCATGGAGAGATGATAAAGAAGATTCATAGAGTCAGTCGTCGGAGGCATGCTCCTCCAGTCGGCCTGTAGACAAGGTTCCGCGAGGAGCTGCTCTACAGGCCTTTTTGTTGATCACGTAAGGGGAAAGGGATGGCTTGTGATAAAAAACAGACGAGCTCCCCTGCTTCTTTCGAAACAAGGAGTTCGTCTGCGATCCGTAACGACCCATGAAGGTCGCATATCTGTTCTTCAAGAACAACTTGCAAGGCTGCTTCTCTGTCCTGCAAATTCTGCTCTAAAAAGCCAGCCTATAAAGCCTGCTCTATTACTAGGGGTGATTCGCTTTACAGCTTAAACTGTGCAATCTGCGTGCGCAGTCTTTCGGCCATGCTGGCCAGCTCTGCCGAGGAGGAAGCAATCTCTTCCATGGACGCCATCTGCTGCTGTGCTGCTGCCGAGACGTTTTGTGATTCCGCTGCGGTCTCGTTGGCTGATTTGGCAATATGGCGAATGGAATCGACAAGGCTGCCAGTACCTGATGCAATCTCATCCGCTGCTGCCGATACGCTGTGAATGCTGTCGGCTACCTGTCCTATTGAAGAGCGAATCCGGGTGAACAGCTCACTGGCCGCTTCACCAGCTTGTCTGCCCTGAAGGGCCTGGGCAACGGTGAGCTCGGAGGCCTGCATGGTTCGCTGGATCTCCCCTTGTATGCTGCCGATGATGCCAGCGATCTGCTCCGCCGAAGCCATCGACTGTCCGGCAAGCTTGCGGATTTCATCGGCGACGACAGCAAAGCCCCGTCCGGCTTCCCCGGACCGTGAAGCTTCAATAGCAGCATTCAGAGAGAGAATGTTGGTCTGACGGGCGATAAGACTAATACCGCTGACGACCTCCTCAATTTTGGAGGATAGCGTGCTCAGATCTTGAATCGTGCCCGATAGTTCACTAATTCCGTGCTCCATCTCGCTCATCTTTCCGTTCAGCTGATCCATGGCCGTATGGCCGTCAGTTGCCAGAGTAGATGCTGCTGTAGCGATCTTCGCTGCATCAGTGCTATGTACAGCAATACCGTTGATCTGCAGGGCTATATTCTCGGCGGCATAGCTACCGTCCTGAACACTTGCGGTCTGCTGGTCTGAGCTCTCGGCAACGATGACAATAGCCTCCGAAATATTTTGTGCTGCCTGTGAGCCTTGGTCAGCTCCTGACGCAAGCTGGTGGGCAGAGCTGCTCAGCTGCCCGCTTAGGCCGCTCACATCCTGCATTAATTCGCGCATTCTCTCACTAGCCGTGTTATAGGCATGAAGTGCAGTGCTAATATCGTTATTTCCTTTGACCGGGATGCGATGTGTAAGGTCGCCTTGTGCCAGCTTGTCAATACCTTGTGTCAACTGACGAATCGGATAGACAATCTTCAGTGCAATAAGAACGTTCAGGATGAGGGCCGCAATAATCATACCTGTTCCGACGAGAAGCACAAGCATGAGCATGGCTCTAATGGGTTGTAGAAATTCACTTTCCTCCAGATTGGTGACAACAAGCCAATTCAAGTCTGTCTTCACGATATATGATAGCTGGTTGGTCCCGTCTTGATTGAAGCTTACCGAGTTAGCGCCATTTTGCACAGCATCGGCGAATGCCTCTTCAAGAGCGGGGTTGCCCAGATCCGAGATTTTCTTGTTCATAATATAGGACTCGTCCGCAAAATAAATAAATGTACCGTCAGAGGTTGTCATGATCGCTTGCCCTGTCTCGCCATGTGTGAAGGAGCTCAGTTTCTCTACCACAGAGCCGATTGGATACGAGGCCAGATAGAAACCGAAGGCTTGTCCATCCTTCATTAGTGGTGCTCCAATTACAACAATGATCTGATTATCCACCTTGGACAGTACTGGATCAGATACAAACGACTGGCCTGCCTGAATATCCTTGATATAGCTACGCCCAGACACGTCAACCTCTTTACCTGTGAAATCGAATGCAGACTTCCCTGTCGGATCAAGGGAGTAGATCATGGATGTGAATTCAGGGTGAAGCTGCTGCGAGCGATTAATGTTGTTAAGATGCAGCTCATGCTCTTCCCCGTACTCTGCACCATCCTCGGCTAGTATTTGCAGGATGGTACGTTTATCCGAGAGCTGACTGTCAACTTGCTCTGCCAGCAGCTTCGTATTCATCTCCATTTCGTGTTGCAATCGGTTGATGGTCTCCTTCGAGGTCGGCACATAGAACGTGACGGACAGAACGGACACACAGACGATCACGACGAGTAAAGAGGATAACACAATACGGCCAGCTGTCTGTCGGAGCGAAGTGAAGGTGAGAAATGCATGAACGAAGCGTGAATTTTTAAATGGCATCGGCATATCCCCTTTTGAATAACCACAATTTAGAGATTATATCGGATGGATGCTTGCGCTAATTTAATTAAGTTTTCTTAATATTAAGGAATTGCGTGCGGCTCCAGATTGAATTGTTCTATCTGTGAATAGTCATAATCTATTGGAGTCCGAATTGACGTTGAGAAGGGGAGGGAGTACATTTAACATCATAATTCCTATTTAACAGGTAGGTATTATGAAGTATAGACACTCGTTCTATTCTATCCATATACCATGATTGGGAGGTTATTCTGATGCCATCATCCACTACTATTGTCCTTTGGAGTAAGGAAGGCTGCCATTTTTGCGGAGAAGTGAAGTCTTATCTGGAGTCCAAGAATCAGCCTTATCAAAATATTGAAGTATCAGGCAACGACATTTTGCGCGACGTGCTGGAATTGAAGTATGGCATTCGCCACGTGCCTGTGGTGGAGGTAGGCAGAGGCGGAGTCTATGAGGCTTTGCTGGAGCCTGATCTGGCCAAGCTGGAGAAGCTGCTGGCTGCCGCCGGGGAAGAGGTCGTCTCGTAATTCGGCGGATTGGCCTCGTGAGATATAGCCTCTGGCTCTGACAGTTCATTCGCTCCATTAGTGCCTTGACTGAATTTGATTTAGGTTGAATGATCCTGGGAGCTTAGTCGTAAGCGGAAAGAGGGGAAGCCCTAGAGAAACGAAGTGCCCATCTTTAAGCTTGCTGTTCATCAGCTTTTCAAATTCGTTCATTAGAACAGTAATCTTAACAATGGTCGACAGCTCCCCGTTTGCAGCCGCTCTACACTCACATTTGATCTGGTCAAGGTGCAAGCTTACCGAAAATCAACCAGGATTCATATATAGCCAGGCATAAACAATGCTGTAGTACGGGGTGTGTGGCCGATAGGAGGCCATATACAAGAGCAAGTGTAGGCCGTTCGTTGCCCAAGGTACATTAAGCGAAAGTATGCGAAAGGTGGAGATGATTCATGAGTCAACGCAAATCGATCAAGTTGGGGGCTATTCTGCATGGGGTGGGCGGTAATATGGCAGGATGGAGACATCCTGATGCCCAGCCAGATGCGAGTGTTAGCTTCAGCTTCTATAAGGAGCAAGCGCTCAAGGCTGAAGAAGGTAAATTCGATTTTCTCTTCGTGGCAGATGGGCTCTATATTACGGAGAAATCTCTTCCACACTTTCTCAATCGCTTCGAGCCGATTACCGTTCTATCCGCCCTTGGTGGCGTGACCTCGCGAATTGGTCTTGTCGGCACGTTGTCCACGACGTATAGCGAACCATTCACGGTGGCTCGTCAATTCGCCTCATTGGATCAGCTGAGCGATGGTCGTGCCGGATGGAATGTCGTGACCTCCCCACTAGAGGGCTCTGCCCTGAACTTCAGCAAGGGACAGCATCCCGAGCATCCGCTGCGTTACCGGATTGCAGATGAATATCTGCAGGTGACCAAGGGACTGTGGGATTCGTGGGAGGATGATGCCTTTGTACGTAATAAGGAGACAGGTGTATTTTTTGATCCAGAGAAGCTGCACACGCTCAACCATCAAGGTGAGTTCTTCTCGGTCAAAGGACCACTGAATATCGCTCGTTCTCGTCAAGGTCAGCCAGTCATCTTCCAAGCCGGGGCCTCGGAGGATGGTAAGACTCTGGCCGCGAAGCATGCAGATGCAGTATTCACGAACCATGAGACTCTTGAGTCAGCCCGGGATTATTATCAGGATGTCAAGCAGCGTGCGGTGGCCTTTGGAAGATCACCGGAGGATATTGTAATTCTGCCAGGGATCAGCGTCATCGTAGGGGAGACGGAGCAAGAGGCCGAGCAAAAATACTGGGAGCTGGCGAAGCTGGTCACGATCCAGAATGCGCTGGATTATCTGGGCCGGTATTTCGAGCATCATGATTTTGGACAATATGCGCTGGATGAGCCGTTCCCGGAGATCGGAGAATTAGGCGGAAACAGCTTCCGAAGTACGACGGATCGAATCAAGCGGGAGGCACAGGAGCAGAAGCTGACGCTGCGCGAGGTGGCATTGCGGGAAGCGACACCACGGACGGGCTTCATTGGCACTCCGGAGCAGATTGCTGATAAGCTGCAAGCCTGGTTCGAGGCCGGGGCAGCAGATGGCTTCATTGTGGCAGGCGGTGTGCCTTCCAGCTTTGCTGATTTTGTGGAGCAAGTTGTACCGATCCTGCAGCAACGTGGACTCTTCCGCACGGAATATGAGGCGGACACGCTGCGAGGGAATCTGGGGCTGCCGATTCCGGTCAATCAGTATGCAGCATATTATAAGTCGTCCACGGCATCCGTGGATGCACCAGCTACAGCAGCGACCAGTCAAGTGTAAAGCAACAGTCATGTATAAAGCGATCAGTCAAGTATAAGGGGAAGAAAGAATTCTACCCTATTCCCTCAACGGATCAGGAGGTCATGATATGCCACATGTAGTAATCATTGCGGGCGCACCCTCGGTGAGCTCACGACTTACCGGGCTGACCAGCTACAGCGCGGAAGTGCTGGAGAGAGCTGGACTGTCTGTGGAGGTCATTCAGGTATCGGCTCTGCCAGCTGAGGCCTTGGTCTATGCCGACTTTAACAGCATAGCGGTCAAGCAGGCATTAGCAAGCGTGCAGGCAGCTGATGCCGTAATCGTGGCGACTCCAGTATATAAAGCGGCTTATTCCGGTGTACTGAAGTTGTTTTTGGACCTGATTCCACAGGAGGGATTACGAGGAAAGCCTGTGCTTCCGCTTGTCATTGGCGGCTCAATAGCTCATCTGCTAGCCATTGATTATGCGTTGAAGCCTGTGCTGTCCGCGCTGGGGGCGAGACAGCTGCTGGGAGGCGTCTATGCAGTCGATCAGGGAATTACTCGTCTAGAGCAAGGAGGCTTCTCCCTGTCAGCAGAAATTATTGAACGACTGGAGCGCTCCCTACAGGAGCTTACAGAGACTTTGCCTACTACTCAGCCTGCCATTTCTTAGGGATTCGAAGAGAGAATAAGCCATTAGGAGATTATCCATTGGTTGACAGCAGCGTAAGTCCGCATTATGATACAAAAAACCAAGTAAGTTAATTGGTTATGTTGTATTTAAAGGTGTCTATAAGACGCCTGTGCGGAGGCGGCATATGAATATCGAGAACATTGAGGCATTCGTCTATATCCATCATTATGGCAGCTTCAACAAAGCAGCCGAAATTCTGTTCCTGTCTCAACCGTCGGTAACGGCACGTATCCAGACTCTGGAACGAGAGCTGGGCTGCAAGCTGTTCAATCGTATGGGCAAGCAAATCGTGCTGACGGATGAAGGCAGAAAGTTCCTTCCTTACGCGCAGCAGATTTTACAGGTGCTTCAAAAGGGACGGCATTCCTTACAGCGGCGTCAGGAATTACTGGAGACCCTGCGTCTGGGGAGTACGGTATCTGTATCGAATTATGTAATTCCCGACTTCCTGCCCAAGATCAAGGAGGCCTATCCAGAGGTCAGCATCAAGCTGACGACGGCTCCTACGGATCAGCTCGTGAACAGATTGCTAGCCAAGGAGATTGATCTCGCCTTTGTGCGTAAGGTGATGCATCCTTCTATCCGTACCGTTGCGTTCTATGAAGACCCTATTCAGTTGTATGTCTATGAAGATCATCCATTCGCGAGGCTGGGCCAGGTTAGTCTGGAGGCCTTGCACGGCGAGACGCTTGTCTTCTTCGAATGCGGTTCTCTGGACTGGATGCGAATTCACCGTGCCTTCGACGCATTGGAGCACCCGGCAGATATCACCTATCAGGTGGATAACTCAGAGACAGCGAAGAAGCTGGTGCTTCAAGGGGCAGGTATTACCTTCCTGCCAGGATTGTCTGTGAGAAAGGAAGTTCATGAGCGAAGCTTGATCCCAATTCATGTTCCGGAGGTTGCCGGGGTGTCGCTGCAAATTAGCGTAGTGACCTTGAAGGAGGAGCATTCTCCCTTTGCGGATACATTTGGGGAGCTGCTTCGACATTTATAGAAAATATAGAGGTTCAGGAGGAGAGCTACATGGCCATTCGTCTTAGCATATTGGATCAAAGCCCGATCTACGAGGGGGAGAGTGCTACGCAGGCATTTCAGCATACGATCGAGCTCGCCCAGCGGGCGGAACAGCTCGGATATCACCGATTCTGGGTATCGGAGCATCACGACTCTGCCAACGTAGTGGGCTCCTCGCCGGAGGTGCTGATCTCCCATCTACTCGCGAAGACGAACACCATTCGCCTGGGCTCTGGTGGTGTCATGCTGCAGCATTACAGCCCTTATAAGGTAGCAGAGAATTTTAATGTGCTGGCAGCTCTGGGGCCTGATCGCATTGATCTGGGCATCGGGCGAGCTCCCGGCGGACTGCCTCGTTCTACACGTGCGTTGCAGCAAGGAGGGGGAGGGAGCATAGAGGCCGCCACAGATCATGGAGGGACAGGAGTGTCCAATAATGCTGGCGTAGCCCCATCGCTGGAGGATAAGCTTGTGGAGCTGCGCCATTTCCTGCAGGATGAGCTACCTGGCGAGCATCCCTTGCACGGCTTGCGTGCTACACCTGTGGTCACCTCGCCACCTGAGTTGTTCGTACTGGGAGCGAGTGTGGATAGTGCACGGATGGCTGGGAGGCTGGGCCTGCCCTATGTATTCTCCCTATTCATTAACGGGGATGTCACGGTGGCTGAAGAGGCGTTCCGCCAATATCGGGCGTCATTCGAGGCGACATCCCAGGAGGCATCTCATATACAATCTCAGCAACGCACGCTTGCTCAATCGCATACAGAAACTCAGGAAGATACTCATATTCAATCCCATACACCTGCTCAACAATACGTACATGCTCAATCGCATACAGAATCACCCACAATTGCTCATTCAGAAGCACACATCGACGCTGATGCCTTTCACGGGCACAAGCCTTATGTTGTCCTGGCGCTGTCCGTGATCGTAGCCGATAGTGAGGCCGAAGCGGAAGCTTTGGCTGGCGAACATATGCTGGTGAAAATTCATCTGGAGAGCGGGAAAACGCTGACGGTGGCATCTATCGAGCAGGCCGAGGAATATGGGCGCCAATCGGCTGAGGCCTACCGCATCGAGGTGCTGGAGCCGAACGTGATCCGAGGGACGCGGGAGGTGGTCGAGCAACGGCTTCGGGAGCTGCACGCCAAGCTGTCTGTAGATGAGTTGGTCGTGACGACAGCTACACGAGTGTTCGCCCATCGCATCCGTACCTTTGAACTGCTGAGTCATGCATTGCGGTCATTTGAGGAGCAAGTGATATGAGTAATGATGTGAAGGCAGCAGAACAGCGCCATACTGGAAGAGATTCGGCAGGTAGCGAGAGGCTCAGGACGTTCTATAGGCATTTGCATCAATATCCAGAGCTGGCTATGGAGGAATATGAGACGACTGCTGCCATTCGTGACTGGCTGGGCGAGGAGGGGATTCGTGTTGCAGATCAATTCGAGCTCCCGACAGGGCTTGTGGCGGAGGTAGGAAGTGGGGCAGGTCCGATAGTCGCACTGCGTGCTGATATAGATGCCCTACCCGTGCAGGAAGCTAGTACGCATCATTATCCTTCCAAGATCCCTGGTAAAATGCATGCGTGCGGCCATGACTTTCACACGGCAGCTCTGATCGGTGCGGGTATTCTCTTGAAGCGCAGGGAGTCAGAGCTACAGGGGACTGTGCGGCTGCTCTTCCAGCCTTCGGAGGAGAATGCGAAGGGAGCCAGACTGGTCATTCGCAGTGGTGCATTGGAGCAGGTAGAGGCTGTCTTCGGTCTGCACAACAAGCCCGATCTGCCGACAGGTGTGATTGGCATCAAGGAAGGAGCCTTAATGGCCGCTGCAGACGGGTTCGTCATTGAAGTGGAGGGGCGTGGCACGCACGCTGCCGTCCCGGAGGCGGGATTGGACCCGATCGTTGTCGCGGCACATATCATTACTGCTTTGCAGTCTGTGGTCAGCCGGAATGTAGGGGCGCAGGAGAGTGCAGTCGTCAGTGTGACGCGTCTGCACAGTGGAGTGACCTGGAATGTCATTTCTGATAAGGCGGTGCTGGACGGTACGGTGCGTACATTTGATGAAGGAGTTCGTCAGCGGGTACGCACTCGGGTCGATCAGATTGTAGCCGGGGTAGCCGCGGCATTTGACACCACAGCTTCTGTGCGCTGGATCGAGGGGCCGCCAGCAGTGACGAATGCGGCTGCTTGGGTGAAGACTGCTGAACAGGCTGCTCAGATAGCGGGGTTAGAGGTCATTACAGCTGTTCCTTCTCCGGCTGGGGAGGATTTTGCACTCTATCAGAGGGAGACTCCAGGCTTATTCGCATTCCTTGGCACGTCGGGTCCGCATGAATGGCATCATCCATCATTTGAGGTCGATGAAGAGGCTCTGCCTCTTGCAGCTTGCTATCTGGCAGCTGTTGCGGAGCGAGCGCTGGATGAGCTGAATCATCGCTCCGATTCACGTAAGGCATGATGTACGCACGATGTGCGCATGTACTCACGATGTACTCATGATGTACGCACAATGTACTCATGATGTGGCATGATGTGCACATGTTCATACTACCTAGCATCCTTTGGTATAGAGACAGGCATGGGCATCTGTAAGCCATAAGCGATTATGAGCATGAGTGTAGCTGTTCGTGTGTTATCTGATAAACGAGAGGGGCCGCCGGATTCATGCATGGATGATTCCGACGGCTTTTTCACACTAGTCTGCGGGTAGCTCTGAGGGCAAGGGTCAATATTGTAGATTGTAAAATAAAGAAAATCTATAACACCATCAAGAACTCCTATTAGTTAGCCATTGCCGATCAGGAGTACGAGATGATATTCTGTGAAAAACATAAACCCGACTTTACAAATGTGAATAATTATAATTTATTCATCACAGAGGTAGTCGGGCATACATTAAAGACCGCTGCGCGGCACATAGGGGGAATCCATATGACAGTAAAGCACACCAGATTCAAGCGGATGATCAAGGCAGCTGCATTGATGATCACGATCATTGCCCTTGCCGGGTGCAGCTCCATCACTGGTCAAGGTACCGAGGCAAGCTCTTCGGGGGCAGCTGGTTCCGGTACGGAGCAGGTTAAGAAGATTATCGTGGGTACGGGCACACAATTCCCTAACGTCTGCTTTATTGATGAGAACGGCAAGCTGACAGGCTACGACGTCGAGCTGATTCGTGAAATCGACAAGCGTCTGCCTGATTATGAGTTCGAATTCAGTACAATGGAATTCAAGAATCTGCTGCTCAGCCTGGAGACCAACAAAATTGACTTGATTGCGCACCAGATGGAAGTGAATGAGGAGCGTCAGGCCAAATTCCTGTTCAATGATGAGGCCTATAATATTTTTCCGAACAAGGTCGTGGTTAGCCAGTCCAACAATGATGTAAAGTCGATTGATGATCTGAAGGGGAAGAAGCTGATTGTCGGCGCGACGAGTAATGCAGCTGTCCTGGCGGAAAAATGGAATGCAGCCAATGGCAATGCCATTGATATTGTCTATTCGGGAGCTGGTGAGGACACAATCACCCAGATCAAGACGGGACGTGTAGATGCGACGATCAGCACGCCATTTGCCATTGATTATCAGAACAAGGTGGTCGATGCGCAGTTGAAGACCGTAGGAGACGCTTTATCGAATTCCAAGGTCTATTTCATTCTTAATAAGGATAATGAAGAGCTGAAGGCGAAGGTCGACGAGGCTCTGAAGGAAATCAAGGCGGATGGAACGCTCTCCAGGCTGAGCACAGAGTGGCTGGGGGCAGATTATACGGTTGAGGAATAGCGTGATCGCGGGAGGAGGAACGGTGAAGTATGGGAAAAGCATTTGATCTGTCACTGGTCCTGGTTTTCCTGCCAGAGCTGCTGCGATATTTGCATATTACGCTCATTGTGCTGGCGGGCTCCATCTCGTTGGGATTGGTGCTTGGATTGCTCCTTGCAGTAGTGCGTCTGTATCGGATTCCGCTGCTGAGCCAGTTCGCGACGGTGTATATCTCCTTCATGAGAGGAACGCCGATTCTGATTAAGCTGTTCCTGATCTATTATGGGCTGCCAGAGCTGATGCGACCCCTGGGGGTGGATCTGTCGCGAGCAGATCCGATGCTCTTTGTCATCGTGACCTATGCACTGAGCGATGCAGCCTCGTTCGCGGAGATCTACAGAGGTGCCGTACGCAGCGTGGACAAGGGACAGACGGAGGCGGCCTATGCTTCCGGGCTGACCGCATTCCAGTCGTTCCGGCGAATCGTGGCACCGCAAGCATTAGTGGTGGCTTTTCCTAATATGGCGAATACGTTGATTGGTTCGCTTAAAGACACCTCGCTGGCCTTCTCCGTAGGTGTCATGGATATGGTGGGGCGGGGGCAGACCCTCATCTCCGCTACCTCCCATGCGCTGGAAGTATACATCAGCCTTGCTATCGTGTACTACGTCATTGTGCTTGTGCTGGAGAGAATTATTGCAGCTGCCGAAGGCAGACTCCAGCGCCATCAGTTACGGCCTCTGCAGGCCGGGAAGCGGAGGGCATTCGTTACAAGTGGGCTGAAGAAGGGCTTGAAGGGAATCGGGGTGAGATCATGACGCTGGATTACGGATTTATTGTCAGTTCATTTTTTAAAATTCTGGAGGCGCTGCCGCTCACTCTCGTCATCACGGTGGTGCCGCTCATCTTCGGGTTCGGGATTGGGCTACTCACGGCGTTTATCCGGTTGTATCAAGTACCTGTGCTTTACCCGCTTAGCTCCTTCTACGTATCATTTATACGCGGGACGCCGATGCTGCTGCACCTGTTCCTGATCTATTACGGGGTGCCCATGATTATTGATAAGCTCTCCCAGCATTATGGCTGGGGGATCACATCGGCTTCCGTACCGATTCTGGTCTTCGTGATTCTGGCCTTCTCCTTGACGGCTGGCGCCTATATGTCGGAGATGATCCGGTCCGGTATCCTGGCTGTCGATCCGGGGCAAATGGAGGCGGCGCAGGCGGTAGGAATGAGTGCTCCGCAAGCCATGTACCGCATTATCCTGCCACAGGCCATCGGAGCCGTATTGCCGAATCTGTGCAGCATGTTCATAGGCTTTCTACATGGGTCTACGCTGGCCTTTACCGTGTCGCAGATGGATATCCTCGGCAAAGCGGATGTTGTAGCCTCGGTGAGTCTCAAATTCCTGGAGGCCTTCATCGCGGCGGCGGTGATCTACTGGGCCCTGACGGTGATTGTTGAGCGGCTGACGGCACTGCTTGAACGCAGGGTAGCCTTGTATAGCAAGGGAGGAGTCTCATGATTCAATTAACCAATATTCATAAATCCTACGGGAATCATAAGGTGCTGCAAGGCATTGACCTTAAGGTAGAGAAGGGGGATGTCGTAGCCATACTTGGACCAAGCGGTTCTGGCAAGACCACCCTACTGCGCTGCGTGAATTTTCTGGAGCATGCGGATGAGGGACAAGTGCAGGTAGAAGACCTGTCGGTGGATTGCCGCCATGCGCGTCGTGCCGATATTCTCAAGCTACGCCGCAAGACGGCAATGGTCTTCCAGCAATACAATCTGTTCAAGCATAAGACAGTGTTGGACAATGTAACCGAGGGCTTGATTGTGGCGCAAAAAAGACCCAAGGCCGAGGCCCGTGCATATGCAGCCCAGATTCTGGAGCAGGTCGGGCTCTCATCGAAGTTTGATGCCTATCCCAGCATGCTATCTGGCGGACAACAGCAACGGGTAGGTATTGCCAGGGCACTGGCGCTTAATCCCGAGGTCATCCTGTTCGATGAGCCCACCTCGGCACTCGACCCCGAGCTGGTAGGAGAGGTGCTGACAGTGATTCGGGCGATCGCGGAGCGTGGAATTACGATGATTATCGTGACTCATGAGATGGGCTTTGCCCGAGAGGTAGCCAATCATGTCGTATTCATGGACGGCGGCTTCATCGTAGAGGAGGGCACGCCCGAAGAAATATTTGTACGACCACAGCAGGAGCGTACCCGCCAGTTCCTCAGTCGCTTCTCAAATGACTGGAGCTATGTCATCTGAGCCTACATTGTAAGCAGGCCATCGCGGCAAGCCTTTGAGCCAGATATTTGCGTGTGTGACAGAGTATCTAGGTTCAACACAGCAGCCCAGCAATCCTTATCTTCCTCATACAAAAAAACTGCTCTGTCTGTCCAAGAAGGTAAGAAATCTTGGAGGACAGGGCAGTTTCTTTTTGCTGCTAGCAGCGGTGCGTCGTGGTCTGACAAAGCATGCTGCAGAATGGTCTTCATGCCTCAAGGACCCGAATCAGGGCTAATACTAATCCCTCAGGGATTAATGATAATCGTATTGAAGGATTCAGGCTCCAGCTCAAAACCGAGCGCCTGCTCTCCATAGGCAAGATTCAGGCTGCGGCGCTCCTGATATGGATTGTTGACGACAATCACAAGACTCTCATCCGGATTGCGGAAGGCGACGGCCTTGCCACTCCATGCACCCGCCAAGCCCTCTCTACGTGCCCCAGGTGCGACAGCATAGGCAAAATGCTTCATAACGTAATATTCGGGATTGAGGGTGACCGAAGCATCTGCCGGGTCCACGGTAATCATGGAATTTTGCTCCCAGCCCCATGTGCTGCGTCCCTTTGGCTCAAGTAGCATGTTCCAATAGATATAGGCATTCACGCCGTTGGTGAAATAATGCTGATATAGATTGTACACATATTTGGCATATAGCCACGTATTGTTGCCATCGCCGCATTCATTCTCTGTCTGCATATAACGAAGCTCAGGGTAGCTGGCTACAGTACGCTGAATGGCGTTCTTGCCAGCCCATTGGTAGCCAACGCCTTTAATATAGGAATAGGCCTTAGGATCACTGAGTACAAGACCTGCGTATTCGTCAAAATCATTCGACTCCTTCTTGATCAGCTCCTCCCAAGGATCGGGGGCGTTGATCGTGCCGAGCCAGATTTCAGTATCCAGTCCATGGCGCTCAAAGGCTGGGCCGAGGTAATCGGCAATGAACTCGCGCAGCTCTTCGCCAGTCCATTTGCAGGACGGGAACTTCTGGTCTGCGATGACTTCATTTTGCACATGAATCTGGTGAATGGTAATCCCCGCCTCCTGATAGGCCTGTACGAATTTGACGAAATACAGGGCGTAGGCTTCCAGAATGTCCTTCTCCCAGCGCAGTGTGCCGTAGTTGTACGCCTTCGGCGTCTTCATCCAGGTTGGCGGACTCCAAGGAGAGGCGAACAGCTTCAGGTCTGGATTGTAAGAGAGAGCTTCCTTGATATATGGAATCAGGTACTTGAAATCACGCTCGATGGAGAAGTGCTCCATCGCGGTATCTCCATCAACCTCGTTGTGGCTGTACCATTGCTCTGCATAGTCACTTGCGCCAATGGGCAGGCGACAGATCGTGAATTTATGCTCACCCTCGGGATGGAAAAGGGAATGAAAGACCTGCTTACGCTGCTCCTCGTTCAGATGGGCAAGGGCCATATATCCCAGCTCATTGAAGCATCCACCGAACCCTTCGACAATCTGGTGAGACTCATCGGTTAACCGCAAATTCGGACTTATTTCGACGGAAGAGTGTGATAGCGCTTTCCATTTGCTGTCTGGTGTGCTATAAAAACCTTGAACGCTAGGTGACATGTTGATTTCCTCCTCATTTGCCATGATAATATAACGCAAGATAGCGCTTTAATATGTTCAGTATAGCAGTGCATGCTGTCAATGAAGATACTCGGTTCCAAGCAAAATTTGCCCAAATCCAAGGTGGTGAAGGCTTCGTGATTATCCCTAAGGAATACCGTTCATATTTGTCATCGGATGCGCGCTGGCTTCCAGCCACGGACTGGAATGTCAAGCTATTCGGAGCCCACATGCAGACTGTGCAGACAGGCTGGCGCGTGCCGCTGGAATCCCATCTCGCCTTCGAGATTGTCCTGATTCTCGCCGGAGCGCAGAGCACCAGACTGGAGCATGTGCAGTATGAGCTGCAGGAGGGTGATATTCTGCTCATTCCCCCCGGAGTCAAGCATACCAATGAATGTCGTGCTGAGCAGGGATTAACGTATTTCATTGCCCACTTCAACGTGGATGATGCCTTATTCCGGCAGGAGATGAGTCAGCATGCGCAGCTGTTATTCGAGCGGGATACAGAGCACAATATGCAGCTGCGGGAGCAACTGATGAAGTGGGTGGGCCTCTTGCAGCAGGAGGAGGATTACACAACGGCAGCCCTGTTTCGTAGTCAGGCGATTCTATTCGAGATCCTGAGTATTCTGGCTGAGAAGAGCTCGTCACGTCTACAGGAGGCTGTACCCCCGCTGGCAGCTCGCTATGCAGCCCAGATCGCTGAGGCGATCAAGTCCTGCTTCAGTCATGAGAATATGAAGAAGGGTGGCCTAAGCAATCAAGGTGTGCGGATTGAGGATATTGCGAGCTCTCTGAATATCAGCTCCGGGTATGCACTGGAGATTTTTCAGAAGGTATACGGGATCTCCCCGCGTCAGTATCTATCCGAGCTCAAGCTTCATGAAGCGAAGCAGTTAATTCACCAGCCGGACTTGAGCCTATCGGATATTGCCGCATTGCTGGGGTATTCAAGTCTGGCTCATTTCAGCCGCCAATTCAAGAGATGGGCAGGCATAAGTCCAAGTGAGTATCGTCGAACATTGGGCGATATTCGCTTTTTCTAGAAAATATTTTATTTCACATCGGAAAAATCGGAAATAGATCTTTTCAAATGGCAATTCCTGTGAGAGAATGAGGTAAGCAATCCACCGATCTACTGTTAATCAAGCATTCTTTGGCACGATACAATGAAAGTCATGTGAAGCTAACAAGGGAGGATGCATTACTATGTCAAGTGAGCGCGAATTTGCCTTCGAGACACTGGCGATCCATGCAGGTCAGGAGATTGATCCTGTAACTGGAGCTCGTGCAGTTCCACTGTATCAGACCACGTCATACGGATTTCGGGATACGGAGCATGCGGCTAATCTGTTCGGCTTGAAGGAGTTCGGCAATATCTACAGCCGATTAATGAATCCGACTACGGATGTATTCGAACAGCGCATTGCTGCTCTGGAGGGCGGAGCTGCGGCTCTGGCAACAGCCTCAGGGCAGGCGGCCATCACCTTCTCCTTGCTGAATATTGCAGGGGCGGGCGATGAGATCGTATCCTCAGCGAGCCTGTATGGGGGGACCTATAATCTGTTCTCGACGACCTTGCCCAAGCTAGGGTTACAGGTCAAATTCGTGGACTCCAATGATCCGGAGAATTTCCGCGCCGCCATTACGGATAAGACTAAAGCGCTGTTCGCCGAGACGATCGGCAATCCGCAGGGCAACGTCCTTGACATTGAAGCTGTCGCTGCGATCGCTCATGAGCATGGAATACCGTTAATCGTGGATAACACATTTCCGAGTCCCTACCTGCTGCGTCCGATTGAGCATGGAGCCGACATTGTAGTGCATTCAGCCACCAAGTTCATTGGCGGACACGGTACCTCTATTGGCGGAGTCATTGTGGATGGAGGCACCTTCGACTGGAAGGCTAGTGGCAAATTCCCAGGTCTGACGGAGCCAGACCCTAGCTATCATGGAGTAGTATACACAGAGGCCGTTGGCCCGATTGCATATATTATCAAGGCACGCGTCCAGCTGATGCGGGATCTCGGGGCACCTATCTCCCCGTTCAACTCCTGGCTGCTGCTGCAGGGCCTGGAGACGTTGCATCTACGTGTCGAAAGACATAGCAGCAATGCTCTGGCTGTGGCGGAGTATTTGGAGAAGCACGAGGATGTGCTGTGGGTAAGCTATGCAGGCTTGCCTAGCCATACTTCCTACGAGCTGGCACAGAAATATTTACCGAAGGGTCAGGGGGCCATCCTTACCTTCGGAATCAAAGGCGGACTTGCGGCAGGGCGCAAGCTGATCGAGAGTGTGAAGCTGTTCTCTCATTTGGCGAATGTGGGCGACTCCAAATCCTTGATCATCCACCCTGCCAGCACTACGCATCAGCAACTGTCAGAGGATGAGCAGCGTGCTGCCGGGGTGAACCCGGAGCTGATCCGTCTGTCGATTGGCACGGAGAATATTCAGGATATTCTGCATGATCTGGAGCAGGCGATTGCACTCAGTCAGGCATCGGCTGTGACTGCACCTTAAATGATTCCAAAGGCCTCTCATCCGTGTCCTTCCGACATGGAGAGAGGTTTTTTTGATGAGATCATGGCATGATAGCGATCCTCCTAGTGACCATTTAGCGTGTGCTACTCCAGTAACTCTGACTCGGCGGGCAGCTCGAAGTACACGTCATCGAATCACAGATTTTTTGTACTTTCTTGATGTTATATTTTTACATAGTGCAGCACAGGATGTAGGAACTTTAACCAAGAGTAGGTTGGGACATAATTAGAAAATGGAACATAAAATATATATATTTTTCCATTTGTCATGTGATATATTTGAAATAAGCATGTTGCATCGGCTCCCAATATAGCTCGGCTTTATTGTGCAGAATCATCTTTTGTCTGTCGTGAGCGAAAGGGTAGGGTGAAGCATGCGAAATCCAACCTATCCGTAGAAGGAGGAATTGGAAAATGAAAAGATTCACGCGTTCTGCTCACAAGGGATTGTTACTAGTACTGTCCGCTATGTTGTGCTTGACCTTGTTCACCCCCGAACAGGCTCAGGCAGCCGAGGCTTCTGTCAAAGGATTTTATGTAAGCGGTACCAAACTGATGGATGCGACAGGCAAGCCCTTCATCATGCGGGGAGTCAATCACTCCCATACCTGGTTCAAAAATGACCTTGAGGCTGCGATTCCAGCCATTGCTGCTACTGGCTCGAACACCGTAAGAATTGTTCTGTCCAACGGCAGCCGATGGACGGAGGATTCGATTGCTGATGTCGAGCGTATTCTGGCATTATGCGATCAGTACAAGCTTACGGTGATGCTGGAGGTCCATGATGCCACAGGGTCAGATAGTGTTGCTGAGCTTCGTAAAGCTGCGGATTACTGGGTTCGTATCAAGGAGGCTTTGATCGGCAGGGAGGACCGGGTCATCGTCAATATTGCCAATGAGTGGTATGGCTCTTGGGATTCGAGTCTATGGGCCACAGGCTACCAGGAAGTAATCCCTTACCTGCGTGCAGCAGGCATTAAGAATACGTTGGTCGTTGATTCGGCAGGCTGGGGACAATATCCGAATTCCATTTTCACCAAAGGGGAGGAAGTATTCGCTTCTGATCCTCTAAGTAATCTCATTTTCTCCATTCATATGTATGAGTACGCGGGTGGCAATGCGCAGATGGTTAAGAACAATATCGACAATGCGCTTGCGATTGGCGTGCCTGTCATCATCGGAGAATTCGGGCATAAGCATACAGACGGTGATGTGGATGAGGCCACCATTATGAGCTATGGGCAGGAGAAGAGCGTAGGCTGGCTTGCCTGGTCCTGGTATGGCAATAGCGGTGGTGTAGACTATCTGGATCTTAACCGTGGACCTGCGGGGGCTCTTACGGATTGGGGACAAGCGGTCGTGAACGGTCCCAATGGAACCTTGGCAACCTCCAAGCTTAATTCTATCTATACCACGCCTGGGTATGAACCCGTACCTGCCGATGGCGGAGAGGTTACAGTTCCAGCGGCACCAACCCGTGTTGTGGCCACTGCTGGGGATGGTCAAATCTCGCTTAGTTGGGGTTCATCCTTCGGGGCAGCCTCCTATACGGTCCAGCGGGCATTGACAAGTGAAGGTCCCTACGAGGATCTCGCAGCAGAGGTGACGGGGACATCATATGTAGATGAAGGATTATCTAACGGGACTACCTACTATTATAAAGTGTTGGCAGTGAACAGTGCGGGAGCCAGCCCAGCCTCTGTGGTCGTCCAGGCTACTCCGCAAGAGACCTATGTGCCTGTGGGGAATCTGGAGGTACATTATCGGGTGGGTGATACCAGTGCCACAGATAATCAGATCAAGCCGTATCTGAACATTCATAATACGGGCAGCTCACCGGTGGAATTGAAGGATCTGAAGCTGCGGTATTATTTGACGCGTGATGGGGATGCGGATCTGCTCACATTTATCGACTGGGCTCAATTGGGTGCACAGCATATGACAGTGACGGTTGGTAGTCTGGATAGCACGAACGCCGATACTTATATTGAGCTTGGTTTCAAGGAGGGGGCGGGTGTAATTCCTGCTGGTGGCTCTACGGGGGACATTCAGCTTCGAGTTCATAAGAGTAACTGGACTAACTTTGACGAATCGGGCGACTACTCCTATGATCCTACCAAGACCTCCTACACTAGCTGGGAGAAAATAACCCTCCACCAGACAGGTGAGCTGGTCTTCGGCCTTTTGCCGCGAACCCAACCATAGTTCATATGAATTAGTTAGATGAGACAAGGAGCTTGAGCTCGGTATCGTGCCGGGCTCTTATTGTTTTTCACGGTATGGGAAGTTCTATACAAAAATCAGTTGTAGTACGGGATGCTACGTTGTGCATACAGGAGATTAAGCTGGGGGATGCAATCATGTAGCTATTTCTGAGCATGTTCCTTGCCAGTTCTCTAGGTAAGCCCATGAACAGACCAATTCGTCATAGAGGCTGCTGTCCCTCCAAGATCAAGGCTCAATGTAAGACCGCTTGATACATAGAAGACGCCAATGACATCGCCTGCAGTCAGCTGGAAATCTCCTGTAAGTGTCACTGTGGCACTGCCAAGAACCGCTCTCAAGTTGAGTAAAGTTACATTGACATTAAGAATAGGGAGAAGTCCAGTAACCAGATCGGTAGTGGTGGGAGAAGTCCTTCTTAATATAAAGGTTGGGTTGACCCCGGCGCCCAGACTTAATGCAAGAGCCACTGTTGCCTGATAGCTGATCATAACTTTGAATGAATATCTTCCTGTATTCGGTACGGTATAGTTACCTGTTGCCGCGTCGAAGCCTGTGCCGGTGTAGCCAGGTGTAGTTGTGACCTATCCTGTAAGCTGGGTATCTGCTGAGACTGTAGAAGGAGTGCGTGTTGCTGAAGTATTTTCTTTATTTTTAAATGTTTAGCGGTTAGCTTGGGAATATGATGTGGATTCTTGAATTGGATCCATCGTAAGATCATACGTTTTCTGACGAAGATCTGAAGTAGCTGGTTTGGGGAGCAAAGGTTACATGTATTCATTCCTTTGTAACCACTACTGTCATTTTTTGCTGGGGTAACAGGCGTATAATTCACGGAGTGGAGAGTTGCTCTGTAAATGTAGTACAATCTAATGATGGAGTTTGTTATGCTTGCTCACTTGCAACCTCATACAAATTAATACAATTAATCATAAATCTACATCTTGAAGAAATCATCTTATCATGAGAAAATTTCCAGGCACCACACGCTGGAAAACGAACAACGAAAGGTACGTACATCATGTCAAAATCAACCAGATTTAATTGCGCTTTCAAGGCCCTCCCGTTAGAAGCAAGGGCGACCTCTATGGCTGAGGGGGCACAGGCATGTCGCCATTAACAAAATCCACAAGGCACATGAACGGGCTGGATGGTCTGCGCGCGCTGTCCGTGCTGGCGGTTATCGCTTACCATCTAGGGATCGATAGCATCCCAGGCGGACTGTTAGGTGTCGGTATTTTTTTCGTGCTGTCAGGCTACCTCATTACAGATCTGCTGCTGAAGGAGTGGCAGGATAACGGATATATTTCATTGAAGGAATTTTGGTTGCGTCGTGCAAGAAGGCTATCGCCTGCGATGTTGACGATGATGCTTGCAGTTCTGATCTGGCTGTTATTTACGGACCCGACTCGTCTGAGCGCATTACGCGGTGATGTGATCGCGGGGTTATTATACATAAGTAATTGGTACAATATTGTTCACCAGGTGTCTTATTTTGAGAGCTTTGGTCCGCCATCGCCCTTTGGGCATTTTTGGTCACTAGCGGTGGAGGAGCAATTTTATGTGCTGTGGCCTATTCTGCTGATGCTTGCGATCGCTCTGTTCCGGAAAAAATGGCTGCTTATCGCAGCTATGCTCGGAGCAGCGGTAGTATCTATTACAGCCATGGCCATCCTGTATAACCCTGATGTTGACCCTTCCCGAGTGTACTATGGGACAGATACCCGAGCATTTGCCTTGCTCATCGGAGCAGCACTGGCAGTCATCTGGCCGAGTCGCAAGCTGTCCTCCTCATTATCTCTAGGGGAACGAACGGTATTGGATCTCACAGGTGTGGCGGCCTTGGCTTTGCTGGTCTGGATGATGCTCAGCAGCGGAGAATATGATGAAGCTCTATATCGTGGTGGTATGGCCGTGCAAGCGCTAGCAGCAGCTGTACTTATAGCGGTGTTAGCACATCCATCCTCCATTCTGGCCAGACTAGTCGGCTCCTTGCCGCTGCGTTGGATGGGACAACGCTCTTATGGGATGTATTTGTGGCACTATCCCGTGATTGTACTGACTAGTCCACTCGTTGAGACTGGCGGTGTACATCCGCTCCGGATGCTCATGCAGTTCACGGCTACGTTGCTCTTATCCTCACTGTCACTGAAGTACATTGAGAATCCGATCCGCTATAATGGCTTTGGCCTGTCCTGGTCCCGCTTCTGGAATCCGGGGCGGTATCGGCGAGGGGTTCGACATGTATGGTGGCGGCGCGCTGCTCTGCTGCTCACGATGGGAATTCTGTCGTTGAGCGTGACGGAGATGCTATCCCCGACTTCTGCCCATTCCAATCATCAGCAGGGGCAGGGTGGTGCTTCGGCAGGGGATACAGCTACGGTACAGTCGCCAGCAGATGGTACAGAGGGAGGCAACAAACCAGACAAGAGTCTGCAAGCTCCGAACCAGCCAGTGGCAGGAGATGCTGGTAGCAAGGGAGCAGGGGCATCATCATTGTCCTCATCGCAATCTCATGTTCAAGCTCAATCAGACGCATCTGGAGAACCAGCTCCTGTGGACGGAAATTCATCAGCTTCCTCTGACCCTACGACAGCGACAGACGCGGGAGCGGAGTCAATACCTGCTATGGCGGCGGAGAACGCAGCACCGAAGGATTACCTGTATACAATCATTGGTGATTCCGTCATTCTGGATGCTGAGCCTTACCTGGAAGATAGTCTGGAGCGGGTATACGTCGACGGCCATATTGGCAGGCAGATGTGGCAGGCTGCAGATATCATCAAGGCACTTCAGGACAATCAGCAACTGGGCAAGCACGTCGTTCTGGAGCTTGGCACTAATGGTTCCTTTAATTCGAAGGACCTCTATGAAGTGCTGGATAGCTTGAAAGCGACAGAGAAGGTATATCTTGTAACGGTTCGGGTACCCCGACCTTGGGAGCGTAATGTTAACCGAGCGCTGAACAAGGCAGCTACAAAATATGATAATGTAGAGCTGATCGACTGGTACAGTGCAAGTGCGGGGCATGATGATTATTTCATCAAAGACGGTGTGCATCTGACGAAGACAGGAGCCCAAGCGTTCGCTGTACTCCTGAAGAAGAATATACGATGAAGCTGAGCAACTAATAGAGGTAGAGAATGCAGTATTTCAGCGATTAAGCAATTAAGCAATTGAGTAATTAAGTATTTGAACTATTAAATGATTAAGGAAAATCAAATTCTGGAAATGTGGCACATCTCTTACTTACAAAGGGGTGTGTCTTTTTTTGAAGAAGATTTCCTTGGATCTCACATAACATCTGCGCCTGTGCTAACATGCTGCCCGTGGGCTGTCAGCTCCTTGTATGATTAGTATGTCTTGTACATTGACAACAGCAGTGTACTTAAGCGTCGAATGGAGATCTAGCTAGTGTCTATGAGATTCGAGACCGTGCTATGATAGGGAAATAACCTTGATGGGAGGAGCCAAAAGGATGGAAATATGGATAGATTATTGTGAAGACAAGCTGGGGGCAGTTCGCGATTATCCGTTTGGCCCAAGTCCGTTAGTGATGAAGGTAGGAGGGAAAATGTTCGCATTGTTAACGATGGACAACAATGTGCTCCATATTTCACTCAAGTGCGATCCGGTCATTGCCGAGAATTTGCGAGAGCAGAACGAAGCGATTCAGCCAGGCTATCATCTGAACAAGAAGCACTGGAATACAGTACGGGTGGACGGGGTCTCTATCTCTGATGATGAACTGAAAGCGATGATTGATCATTCCTACGAATTGGTATATAAGAGCTTGGGCAGGTCGGCTCGTGCCGAGATTGCCGAAGAGCAGAAGTGAGAATACAGAGGTGGTAGACGAGGTTGTATGCAGGTATCCTGTGTACAGCCTTTTTTGTCTGGGCTAAGAAAAATAATGTTTGTCATCCACCATTTATTATTAGATACAATAATTGACAAAGAGAGAGGATGGTTTTATATTAAACTAGTAAATTCAGGAAAAGGAGAGTTTGAAATGTTGAAAAAACTGGCAGTCTTTCTCAGTGCTCTATTAGTACTGACCGTTAGTGTAAATGTTACTCCAGGCTATGCAGCATCTGCTGCGGGAGACGAGGAGGAGCTACAGCAGGTTGAGCTTAACATCGATCCACAGGCGCTCTCTGCCAAGGAATATGACCAACAATCGGCATATGAAGCTCTGCCCCAAGATGTGCAGGCTAATTCATTATTCTCTTATTCCCAAAACAACGAGTTGACGAGTGAAACTGTAGATGTTAACTCTTTGGTAGCAGAGGGATTGGATGAGCAAGCTGTAGCTACACAATTAAGAGCAGAGACCTCCGTTACAGCGGCTACATACGAGACGCCGGATAATACGACGATCGGTGGCGCCATTCAGATTCCACCAGGCTATCAGCTGCAAGGATTAGTTACAGAAGAAGGGCAGAATCGCTGGTATTATACATACGTGGACAAGACAAACAAGCTTACCGTGCGTATGGACCCACCGGCTTCTACATCCGTAGACTATAGTCTGGCCCTGTACAAAGAAGATCCTGCTACAGGTGAACTCTCCTTCGTAGCTTATTCTTTGAAGGACGCCGGAATTTATGAACAACTGAGCTATGTAGCTACACCAGGGTATTATGTCATTCTTGTACAATCCAATGTAGGCTTTGATGCGACGAATCCTTTTACCCTGTCAGTAATAGCTTCTGATAGCTATGACAGCAGTGAGCCGGATGACAATCCATGGTTCGCCAAGGATCGTGGATCCGCGCCGTTTACCAGCAGTCAAACGATTGATAACTTTTTGGATGAGGATTGGAGCAAAATAACGATCACAGGCGCCGGAAGCCCAATCATGATTAAATTCGGGAATACCTCTCCATACGGGGACTACAAACTTTATCTCTATGGAAGCAACCTGGCCAATCTGGGTGTCTTTGATCAGAACTCGAACATTACGGGGACACTGCCAGCAGGTGATTACTACATTATGGTAACTGCACCGCAAAAATTTGATTCCACAACACCATACACACTTAGCGTTAGCTACCAAAGTGCTGATGTGTATCGTGTGAATATTACTGGCGTCAGCAGTGAAGAGAGTGGCTTTATTAACTATGGCTCAGGCAATATGTACCGTGTTAAAGGCAACACTACCTTTACAGGAAAAGCCTTTGATGCTAGTGGTAATCCAGTAGCCAACGCCCAGGTTACGGTGAAGGTGACTGTAAGAATCAATAATACTGTAGTGTCTACAACGGCGAATACAGACAGTCTGGGGAATTTCCAGGCTACTATGAGAATTCCTGCTGCGGCTGGATATTCCGTGTACTATAATGGCAGCCTCAGCACGCACTACTACGATATTATACCGATCCGCTTTGAGAGCGGCGGCGTGAATGTGAACGCTAATATCAGTAGCTTGTATCATTTTGCTTATTCTATTCGTAACTAAGGAACCTGCGAATCGTGACCCAGGAACTACCATGTAGCATCAAAGGCGGTACCTAGCAGATCATGCCCCTGTAGACCTGAGAAGGCTACGGGGGTATTGTCTATAGTTACGTGGTCGATAGGCTGATGTTGTTAAAGGATGCAGGCGTAATACGGATATTGATGAGACGGGAATGTGTTGGTCAGACAGCTGTAATATTCTCATGGTAACTGGCCCAAAGCTCGTTAGTGTACTCAGGGGATATGAGTATATAGGAGTACATAGGACATTGAGTACTGGAATGCATAGTAAGTACAAAGTAAGCCCACAGTAAATACACAATATGTGCATAGTAGGATATAGCAAGGACACTGTAAGGGCACAGCGAGTAAATATAAGTTTGATGTGTGTCGAATAGAATGCACGTAGGGTCTCATTAGGATGCCTAATGAAACGCATATACATACGAATACATTGGTCTCATTAGATACATTCATGCGTACGAAAACATCATAAAAGGCCAGCAAGGAGGCATCCTTGACTGGCCTTGGATTCATTTGCGTAAAAAAGCTCCGTGCACGATGTCACGGAGAAGAAAAAAAAGTTATGACACTTATGAGTATACTAGAGTATATCAATTTAGTATATACTTATTTGCATGATTTATCGTGTTAATTCATGGATATTGGAGCTTATGTAGATAGGATCTCATCTGTTGGAATTAGGACTTATTGTGAATTAAATAAGCTGCTGGTGTTATGTATAATCTAAGTACAAGCCTAGACGACAATAAGGATTCGGGCAGAGGGGGTGCTGGCTTGAGAAAGCAAGGTGTAAACGGCAAAGAGAGCAGATTACGACTGCTGAACGCAGCTGCAGAGGAATTTGCCTTGAATGGATTTTACCAGACGAAGATCAGCTCCATCGTGGCCCGGGCAGGGCTGACGCAGCCCGCATTTTATCTATATTTTGAGAGCAAGGAAGCAGCTTTTGCAGAGCTGGTAGATGATTTTCGGAAGGGAATGAATCAGGTGGTGCGCGATAGCCACATACAGCCAGGGAAGAACAGAGCTGATCTGCAGCAGGCTGTAGTGGTCTCGTTGGAGCAGATATACCGCTATCTGGCGGATAATCCTGCCTTGACGCGCATTGGATTTTATCAATCTACAGAGTCTGTTCGTATCAAGGCCGAGGTGGCCAGACTTATGGAACGGAATCTGATTGAGGAGCAGCGCTTCGGGTATTACCGGCATGACCTGGATACGGAGTTTACGGCGGAATGTCTACTCGGGATTATTGAGCGCCTGACACTGATCAAGCTGCTGCCCGGTCGGGAGGGTCCATCACAGCTGGCGCAACGTACACAGGATCTCTTTTTTCACGGCATATTGGATAACGACTACGGAGAAGACGGCAGAAAATAGGCGCGAGACTGGTCAAATGACCCAGTCCCTCCAATACATTAGCGCATAAGATGCTTGTGTAGACTATGGAAGGGAGGAAACAATGATGTCAGGCGTAGGCCCAGGTTATGGAGCGTTCACCTCAACAGGTGCTATCTTGGTATTGTTTATTCTGCTGGTCATTATCTCCAAGGCTTTCGTAGTTTAATGTCCAACATTTCTGGTACCTCCAATATGTCTAGAAGGGAGGATGTACACATGAGCGAAGTGAATTCCGCATACAACGGTGGATGTGGCTACCCTGGTGGTCTTTGGACTTCCACAGGCGTGATCTTGGTTCTCTTTATTCTGTTGGTAATTATCTCTCGTACATTTTTCCTGTAAGCAATAGTGGGGAGTAGCACTCTTAGGTCCTGGCGCTGAGGCGTCAGGGCCTTTGTTATGTATGAACACGCATCCTCCACCAAATTGTTTGCTGTCTTCCGATTAACAAAGGGGAAATGGCGGTAATGTATCATGAAACGGCTTCACGGATAATTACATATTGACACACCTGTATATACAAGTTAGAATGAAGGCGTTATCAAAACACTTGTATATACAAGTTGTCTATGTGGAAACGATGATGTGCACCTAGCACAGAAATCATGTATATGACGATACGGAGGTGCGGAAGTATGGCGGTAAATCGCAAAGCAGTTGAGGATATTGTCAAAGCCATTGGCGGGAGCGGCAATATTCAGGTGGCTACACACTGTGTGACCCGGTTGCGTCTTTCTCTTGTGGATGACAGCAAGGTGGATACAGCAGCGCTGGATGCTAACGAATTAGTAAAGGGACACTTCTCCACACAAGGACAGTTTCAGGTCATTATTGGTCCTGGATTGGTGGACTCGGTGTACGAGGAATTCATGAGTATTACGGACTCCAAGCGTGCGACTAAGGAGGAGGTTAAGGCAGCAGCGTCGGGTAAGCTGAATCCGCTTCAACGTGCAATCAAGACACTGGCAGATATCTTCATCCCGATCCTGCCTGCAATCGTGACAGCAGGTCTTCTGCTGGGGATTAACAATATTCTTACAGGCAAGGATATCTTCTTCGAGGGCCAGGCACTTGTGGAAGTATATACGCAATGGGCCGATTTTGCAGCCATTATCAATACTATAGCCAATACGGCCTTTACATTCCTGCCAGCTCTCATTGGCTGGTCGGCGGTCAAGCGGTTTGGTGGGAGTCCGCTCCTTGGCATCGTACTTGGATTAATTCTTGTTCATCCAGACTTGCTTAGTGCGTACGGCTACCCGCAGGCTAAGATTGACGGTACTGTACCAATGTGGAATCTGTTCGGTCTCCAGATCGAGAAGATTGGCTATCAGGGGCAAGTGCTGCCCGTGCTAATTTCTGCCTTTGTCCTGGCCAAAATAGAATTATTCCTGAACAAGCGAATTCCTGACAGTGTGAAGCTGCTGGTTGTGGCTCCTGTAGCTTTGCTCGTCACCGGCTTCTTGGCCTTTATCGTAATTGGACCTGTTACCTTCGCACTTGGAAATATGCTGACAGCAGGCTTCGTGGCGATTTTCGACCATGTAGCAGCATTGGGAGGTCTGATCTACGGTGGATTGTATGCACTACTGGTTGTAACGGGCATGCACCATACGTTCCTTGCGGTGGATATACAGCTCATTGGCAGTACAGGAGGGACGTTCCTGTGGCCTATGCTCGTTATGTCTAATATTGCCCAAGGTGCAGCCGCACTGGCGATGTTCTTTGTTGCCAAGCAGCAGAAGACCAAGGGTCTGGCGGCGACATCCTCTCTGTCGGCCTTCCTGGGTGTAACCGAGCCAGCTATCTTCGGGGTGAACCTTCGCTATCGTTTCCCGTTCATCTGCGGCATGATTGGAGCGGCGATCTCCAGTGTCGTTCTGATGATGGGCAAGGTGCAGGCTGCTTCGATCGGAGTTGGTGGCATTCCAGGCTTTCTGTCCATTTTCAAGCAATATTGGGGCACCTTCTTCCTGGGTATGGGAATCGCATTGATCGTGCCATTCGTTCTGACGTATGCCTTCGGCGTATTGCGTAACCGTAAGGGGACGCTGGAGCAAGGAACTACAGAAGATACACAGGTGGTGAGCAGCTAATGAGTATAGAGAGGACTACTGAGCAGAAAAGAGTTCACGATGGTAAACAGCATGCAGAGAGCAGTAGCCACGATATTCCTTGGTGGAAAAAGGCAGTCGTCTACCAGATCTACCCACGCAGCTTCCAGGATACGACTGGCAATGGTGTGGGGGATATTCAGGGAATCATCTCCCGACTCGATTATCTGGCTTCACTGGGAGTCGATGTGCTGTGGCTGACGCCGATCTATGACTCGCCTCAGCAGGATAACGGCTATGATATCCGGGATTATTACAGCATCTATCCTGAATATGGAACGATGAAGGACGTACAGGAGCTCATCTCGGAAAGTCATGCCCGCGGATTGAAGCTGATGTTCGACATTGTCGTCAATCATACTTCAATTGAGCACGCCTGGTTCCAGCAGTCACGTGCTTCGCGCGATAACCCGTATCGGGATTTCTACATCTGGAGAGATCCGGTTGACGGCGGCCCGCCGAATAACTGGAAGTCGAAGTTCGGAGGCCCCGCGTGGGCCTTCGATGAGCAGACAGGTCAATATTATCTGTGCTTGTTCGATAAGACGCAGGCGGACCTGAACTGGGAGAATGAGCAGGTGCGGGCTGAGGTGTACAAAATGATGAAGTTCTGGATAGAGCAAGGGATTGACGGCTTCCGGCTCGATGTCATCAATCTCATCTCCAAGAATCAGGACTTCCCGAATGACGATGGACGAATTCCGCCGGGAGATGGCAGACGGTTCTACACGGATGGTCCACGAGTGCATGAGTACATGCAGGAGATGAACCGGGAGGTATTCGGAGATGCACAATTCGTGACGGTGGGTGAAATGTCGTCCACGACGATTGAGCAGTGCGTGCTCTATTCGAACCCGGATCGACGTGAGCTGAGTATGACGTTCAACTTTCATCATCTGAAGGTAGACTATCCGGAAGGGGAGAAATGGGCGCTGGGGGACATGGATTTCCTGAAGCTTAAGCGCATATTGTCTTCCTGGCAGGAGGGCATGCATGAGGGAGGTGGCTGGAATGCGCTATTCTGGTGCAACCATGATCAGCCGCGCGTCGTGTCCCGGTATGGAGATGATGGAGTCTACCGTAAGCAGTCCGCCAAGATGTTGGGGACGGCTATCCATCTACTGCAAGGCACCCCTTACATCTATCAAGGAGAAGAGATCGGGATGACTGATCCCGGGTTCGAGACCCTGTCTCATTACCGAGATGTAGAGAGCTTGAATATGTACCAGCTCATGCAGGAGCAAGGTCTGCCTGAAGAGGAGATCCTAACGATCCTGAAGCAGAAATCCCGGGATAATTCCCGGACGCCTGTGCAGTGGAACGGAGGAGCGCAGGCAGGCTTCACTACAGGCACACCATGGATTCCGATCGCTGCGAACCATGAGCATATCCATGTGGAGGAAGCCTTGGCTGACCCGAAATCGGTCTATCATCATTATCGTGCGCTTATTCGCTTGCGTAAGGAATATGAGATCGTGACTACTGGCAGATTCGAGTTGCTGCTGGACGAGCACCCGACTCTCTTCGCCTATGCGAGATGGGGAAGCGATGAGCACCTGTTGGTTATTAATAACTTCTATAGTGAGCCAGCAGACTTCGAGCTACCCAATGATTCAAAGCTATTCGCCTGCAAGCCGCAGCTACTGCTGTCCAATTATGCGGATACTCCCGAGGCACCAGAGAAGCTCACCCTGCGACCTTATGAATCGGCTGTATTTCTCATGAAGGAAGTATGAGCGCAATTCCACATCGACAGCGAATCATGCTACAATTACTGACGGTGAGAAGGAATGAGAGAAAATATATTTGTCACAATATATCATGAGCTAGTGGAGCAGATTCAATCAGGTCAGCTACGAGCAGGAACGAAGCTTCCTTCGGAAAGCGAGCTGGCTGAAGCCTACAATACGTCACGTGAGACGGTTCGCAAGGCATTGACTATGCTGTCACAGAATGGATTCATCCAGAAGATCAGAGGCAAGGGCTCCTTCGTGCTGGAGCTGGGACGCCTTAGCTTCCCGGTGACGGGACTCGTCAGCTTCAAGGAGCTGTCGGGAACGATGGGCAAGCCTACCCGAACGCTGGTCTATCAGACCGAGCTATTGCCGATGGATCGGTATATTCGCAAGCAGCTGCAGCGTGAGGATAACGCTCTTGTCTGGAAAGTGTTGCGAGCGCGCGAGATTGAGGGCGAGCGGGTCATTCTGGACAAGGATTATTTTGATGCCAAGATTGTACCTGACTTGACTCCTGAGATTGCGGAACAATCCATCTATGATTATCTGGAGGGCAGACTGGGACTGGAGATCAGCTTCGCTCGCAAGGAAATTACCGTAGAGCCTGTCGATGAGGATGATCGACGCTATATGGACCTACAGGGGTATGAGCAGGTTGTGGTGGTGCGGAACTATGTGTATTTGAGGGACGCCATGTTGTTCCAATATACCGAGTCCAGGCATCGGCTCGACAAGTTCAGATTTGTTGATTTTGCCCGGCGTATGAAGCCATAAGCTTTGCCAGCCGCTCCGAAATTGTACAAACCGTGTAATTCATGAAAACGTGATTAATTGTGCAAACTCATGAAATCATGGAGCCATGCCAACTCTCGATTTCATGAATTCATGAAATCGTACAAACGCAAAAAGACGATTCCTCATAAAGAGCGAATCGTCTTTTTGCGCTAGGGTCCTATAGCCTCAGAATCTCCTCAATGGCCTTCATAATGGGATACGGCCCCCTGCTCTGATTAGAGGTGATGACGAGCTTCAAGTCGTGCTGAGGGTATACAGCGGAGACGAAGCTGACGCCAGGGTCAAAGCCCATCAGATGGTATTTGCGAATCTCCTTCTCCTGCTGCTCAATCCAGATTCCGTATCCGTAATAGGATTCATCCTGTTCATGTACATGCGGGGTGAGCAGCTGCTGCAGCAGCTCATGTCCAAGCAGCTTGCCACTCATAAGAGCATTCCAGAAGCTCAGCATATCAGGAGCTGTAACATAGGCCCCACCGTCAGCCCCGCCTTTGACAGGCACCGAGAAAATATTCGTTCGCCAGCTGCCGTCATCGTTCTGGATATAGCCAAGGGCTGTATGGCGTGGAAGATTATCCATAGCAAAATACCCAGAGGAGCTCATGCCACTTGGGGCAAAAATATGACGTTCCACATAATCGGTGAAACTGCTCCCCGTCTGCTGCTCTACAATTAGGCCAAGGACGATAAATCCCGCATTGTTATAGTGGAATCGCTCACCTGGCTGAAACTTCATAGGTGCTTCACTGAACATAGGGAGGAAGTCACGAAGCTTCCGCAGTCCATACACCGGGCGCTGCTTCCATAGCTCCTCAAAATCATCCATTACTTCCTCGTCGAAATAATCGGGAATTCCTGCCGTATGCGTGAGAAGCTGCCGAATCGTAATTCCTGCATCCCATAGTGGAAAATCTACACTCAGGCAGTCCTTTAGTCGTGTGTCCAGTGACAGCTTACCCTGCTCCACCAATTGGCAGATGCTAACGGCAGTGAACACCTTGCATCCAGAAGCAATGCCGAAGCGGGTATCGAGCTGAATCGGCAGGTCCTCTGCCCGATTCGCCTTGCCACGAGTTAGAAGCAGAAGGGGAGTATCGCCGTTTTCGTGCAACATGATTGTCCCTGAGAAATCTACACGTTCCATCGTCTCATGTAATTTAAGCGTCAATGTATTAATTGTTGTTGAAGTGATTTGTGTCATGTAGTGAAAGTCCTTTCTTCCATCATGGAACTCCATTTTCCATCAATATACATATAAATCGAAATCATGTACAGATCTACTAGCACGGAGAAGTGACAGCGGAGCGACAAGTACGAAATGAGCAGTGAAGGATCGCAAAGGGAAAATTATTAGTCATAGAACCAAGACGTACATGAAGGATTTGGAAATGAAAATTATTATGAAGAAATAACGCCATCAAATGATGTCACAAACACTTTCTTAGAATTGTTATATAGGCATCAAGACAAGGAGGTGAGCCAGTGCAGGCAACCATCCCCGGGGACATGCAGGTAAAACGTGATAAATACCAGCGCATCGAACAGGCCGTAGAGCGGGTCAAGGCTGGCGAGCAGGAGGCTTATGAGATCATTATTCTGGAATTTGAACGCCAGATGTATACCTATTGCTATTACATCTTGAGGAACCATGAGGAGACAGAGGATGCTGTACAAGATATTTTCATAAGAGCTTATGAGAATCTTGAACGGTATCAGAGGCAGGCGACCTTCTCGGCGTGGCTGTATAAGATAGCCTACAACCATTTAATGAATATCAAGAAGAAGCAAAGTCGCTGGCTGAAGCTGGTGAATGAGTTCAAGAAGACGGAGCCTGTCGTGCAGGTATCCCCTTATGCCACAGTTATTGAAGAGCTGTTGACCTATCTGACACCGGAGGAGCGTCATATTCTGCTGCTGAAGGCTGTTGAGCAATACAGCTTCGATGAGATCGGGGCAATCATGAACATCAAGCCAGCCACCCTACGCAAGAAATATGAACGACTTCGTCGTAAGCTAATGGAGCATACAAGCAAAGGAGGAATTCTGCATGGACAGACAGCCCGTTCGCACTTATGAGCAAGAGCTTGAACAGCTGGAGCAAAGGATTCAGGATTCACAGATGCCGCGAGGAAGTATGAGTAAGGAAATCATGAACAAGTTAGGAGAACGAACCATGACCAGACAGCGAACGAAATCCAAGATAGTAAAACGGACTGTAATTGCGGCCTCTGTGGCTGCTGTATTGGGAACAGGTGTAGTTGGAGCGGGTTTTGTGTCGCCGACGATGGCTAGTGCTTTGAAGCAAATTCCGGGTATCGGAGCAGTGTTCTACGGACTGAATGCGGATGAAATCCAGCGGGCCGTGGATCAAGGCATTCTGACGCAACCGCTCGAGCAGGTCACGAAGGACGGTGTTACTCTGACGCTGACGAATGTGCTGTATGATGGTACTCGTCTGAGTTTCTCCATTGAGCGCGAGGGTGAGATTTTTCCGGAGAACGCCGCAAGTCCATACATTCCTATAGATGCCAAGATGGAGGGAGGGGACAATGAGTGGGTTACATCTCGCAAAATCCCTGAGGAAAAACAAGAAAAGGGCTACATTAAGTCTCCCGAGATTTTGATTAATGGTCAGAATCTTACACTCTTTGGTAGCTTTGGAGATGACCCCTCCAATTTGAATGCCGTCTTCGCGGAATATACCGAAGTAGATTCCCTACCGAATGAATTTGAACTGACCGTTCGTACTGAGGTGACCCGAGTAGATGGAGCTTATGAGTTCAAGGTGCCTGTAAAGCTTGACCAAAGTAAGCTCACCGTTCAGCCGAATGAGACGAAGAGCAGCGGAGACTTCAGCTACACCGTGGAGAAGCTGGAATCCACGGCGACGAGCACACGTCTGGTACTGGACAGTAAAGGGGAGGTACCGGCTTCACCTGAGCAGACAGGAGAATATGCTCCGACCATGATGTATTATGAGATCGTGGATGATCAAGGCAAGGTGCTGGAGCAGCGGAGACTCGGATTCTTCCACAGCAAGCCTCTGACCGAGTACCACGTGGATGAGTTATATGCTGCCATTAGTCCGAACGCCAAATCCGTTACGATTAAGCCGTTCACTTTCACTATGAAGCCTGCGGATTGGAGTGTTGTTGGTGAGAAGATGGACGACAGCGGGAAGATTATCAGCAACGGAGACAGGACATATATCAAGGAACTGGAGATGAACGTTCCGCTTGAGCGTTAATTCATAATCAGGAGCAGGATCGTTCAGCAGATAAAGTAGTAAGTCCATGAATAATCCATCGGATAAATTAAAGTATAGGTAATCAGCCATCTGCCAGTTCGAAGGAATCTGACGGATGGCTGTTTTCTATTGTTGCTTGGATCAGCATCTAATCTGAATATTCATATTCACCTGAGCATACCCGTCAGAACAGGTGCAAGGAAGCGCTCGAACACCTCCGTAGGCGGCTTGTCTCGCTTGCGCTTGTCATTCGTGAGTACTGTGACGAGCTCAAGCTGGGGTATGACATGCACGAACTGTCCACCGTATCCACGGGCATAGTAGTACCTAAGGACATTTTCCGTGGAAACATCAGGACGCTCATGTGAATCAGCTTGATTAGTATCAGCTTGACCTGTATCGACTTGATAGGTATCAGACCACCAATGCCAGCCATAGCCTCCGCGCCAGGGTGGCTCTACAAGTATAGCCGCCTGCGTGGATCTGGCGACCAGCTCGCGTGAAATGACCGTTTGGCCTTCCCAGACGCCCTGTTGAAGGTACAGCTCTCCGAATTTGAGTAGATCGTCTGGGCGCATCCATAGACCAAAGCCTCCGGTATGGATGCCTTGCGGGTCCTGTTCCCATGAATAGGCTGTTATGTCTAGCGGTCCGAATAAATGCCGCTCTGCAAACTGGGCAACGGACATGCCAGATGCTTGAGCAAGAATGGCTGTTAACAACTGGGATACCCCGGAGTTATACTCCATTCGTGTCCCGGGCGTGTCTCTTAACGGTTGGGCCAAAGCGAACTCCACCCAATTCGCTGTACGTGTCATACGGGGAAAGGAATTATCGCCGCCGAACTCAGTCCAATCGAAGCCGGCTGTCATCGTAAGCAGTTGCTCCAGTGTAATTTCTTTTTTGCGCGAATCACTGTCGTGTCTTAGCTGCGGAAAAAACTCTGTGATGGGGGTGCTTGTACCCGGCAGCATGTCATGATCCATTGCAATGCAGATCAGCGCGGACACGATACTCTTGGTGCAGGAGTTGATCTTGGCTACATCTGTTGCAGCCTCGATATTCCGATAATGCTCATATATCAGCTTCCCCTGGTGACTAATAAGACAGCTTCTCAGGTCAAGTGGTGAAATGATGGTATCCAGATGGGAGAGATTCATAAGGTTCCTTTCTGTAGGTGCTTGGCGCTATGCCTGTTATTTTCTGTTATTATACCAGTAATAATGAAGTACATGCTGCGTGTCGAAGAGCATTAGCTCCGCACAGGATCCTTTAGCCTGAGCAGTGAGTGACCCTCCCCTATAGCTACTATTAATTAAGTACGTTTACCGAATTTAATTTCATGGTGAATGATCTGGAAAGGGCAGTGGTTAACGGAAAGCGACTCAATACTCACATTTGATCTGGTAGAGGTACTGGAATTGGAGTAATTTGAGCTGCATCATCTATGGTACCAACAGGTCTATTTGACAAGCTACAAGGCGGATGCTAGATTACAATCATATTTTGCAGGCTCAATGTAGCGTAGCTCGTATTGTACTGAGCATTTTCGGATAACCAAGATAACACAGAAGCTATTAAGCAGATAACAGGGAGTGGAGTATATCGTATGGAAGCCATAACGGTGAACAATATTACCGACCTGATCGGTGGGACCCCGGCCGTGCGTCTTCGCAATCTCGTAGGCCCCGAGGACGCGGAGGTGCTGGTGAAGCTGGAATACTTCAACCCCAGCGGAAGCGTCAAGGACCGTGCAGCGCGCAATCTGATCGAGCAGGCCGAGCGTGACGGGATACTGCAGCCAGGTGCGACGATCATCGAGCCGACGAGCGGGAATACTGGGATCGGACTAGCCATGAATGCTGCTGCCAAGGGATATCGTCTCATCATCACGATGCCCTCTAACATGAGCAAGGAGCGGATTCAGATTATGCAGGCGTACGGAGCGGAGGTCATTCTGACCCCTGGGGAAGAGCGTATGCCAGGTGCGATTCGTAAGGCTCAGGAGTTGCTGGTACAGATCCCGGGCAGCTTCATGCCCCAGCAGTTCGAGAACCCGGCGAATCCGAATGCACATCGCGGTACGACTGCCCGGGAGATTATGCAGCAGACGGGGGGCAGGCTAGATGTCTTCGTGGCAACATCAGGTACAGGTGGAACCATTACGGGGACAGGGGAGGAGCTGCGCAAGGAGCTACCGGATCTACGGATTGTGGTCGTGGAGCCACAGGGCTCTCCCGTGCTCTCCGGGGGGGAGCCTGGGCCGCACAAGTTGGTCGGTACGAGCCCGGGCTTCATCCCGCCCGTGCTGAATCGTGAGGTCTACGATGAGATTATGCAGGTCAGGGATGAAGACGCGCTGAATACGATGCGCCAGCTCGCACGACAGGAAGGAATACTGGTCGGCCCTTCTTCCGGTGCATCAGTCTGGACAGCACTGCAGGAGGCACGTCGCCTTGGAGTGGGTAGTAGGGTGCTGTGCATTGCCCCGGATAACGGGGAGCGTTATTTAAGCTCAGGTATCTTCGAGCTGGAGAATGCTCAGCCTTAGCCGCATATAGGTGGGTAGAGGAGCGAAGCTTCCGCATAAGGTAAGGCTGGGTGAGGTCGGTTAAGAGCAACCAATGCAGCCCAAACGGCCAATACAGCAAATACAGCAAATACTTAAAGCATGGAAAATCGGAATGAAGTTACAATTCTGGGCACAATCGTTGTACGTTCTGGTTCGACGTAGGCGTATGAGGTGTTATTTCAGAAGTGGATAAGGCAAAAAGCCAAGCTCCCATCAATGAACGGGAGTTTGGCTCTTTTTATATATGGCGTGTATGTTAGTACGTTGACAGCGAGCTTACCAATGGCCGACAGGGCCGGCTGGGCTCCCACTTGCAGAAGCTGCCTGTACACTCACAGGTAATCTGGTCGAGGCAGTAAGTGGTACAATCAGCAAGAAGTGCAGGACCCGGTCATCCTGCTCCTAAATGGAATTCGCTGCATAGAAACCAGAACGCACGGCGCTGCCCACCTTGCCGATCTTTACACAGTCCCCAATGAGACTGGTCTTGTGCCCATACGTGGCTCGAATAAGCTCAGCAATCGCGTAATTTCTTCGCATACCAAATGCATTGATCATGGTGTCTGCTTCAATGAACACTTTGGTGCCGTCACTGCGCTCGGCATGCAAGCCATTCTCTTCAAAGGAAAGAACCTTATGCCCACCGAGTATCTTCACACCATAGCTGTCGAGCATCGGCATTAATGCTGCCTTGTTAATATACATCACATCCTGGCCTGCCTCAGGTCGCATCTCAACGATCGTCACCTGCTTGCCTTCCATAGCGAGCTCCAGCCCCAGATCACAGCCGGTCAATCCACCTCCAGTTATTACAATGTGCTCCCCGCGGACAAGCTCCTTCTGCAAATGTGCTTCGATTGCACCCACGACATGACTACCGTCAATGCCGGGGATCGGTGGTACGAGCGGTACTGCACCGGCACCAATGAAGATATGATCTGCAGCTGCAAGGATCGGGTCCTCTGGCTTCATTTCATAATGAAGGTGTAACTCCACACCCGACTGCTGTAGCTGACGCTCATACCAGCCAATCAAGGCACGTAGCTGGCCTTTGAATTCAGGGGTAGCTGCGCTGGTTACCTGTCCGCCGACCGTCGCCTCTTTCTCGTATAATGCCACACGGTGCCCCTTGAGCGCTGCTACCCGTGCTGCTTCCAGACCAGCGGGTCCGCCGCCGATGACCACAATGTTCTTGGGCGTGTCTGTCTGATGTATGGCAAAACGCTTCTCGTTCGCAGCCTGTATGTTAACCGCGCAGCTAATCTTGGTATTTCGCTCGATGATCCGGCCAATGCATTCCTCGTTGCAGCGAATGCAGGGACGGATATCCTCACGCCGCTGCTCACGCAGCTTGTTCGGTAGCTCGGCGTCAGCGATGAGGGCCCGTCCGAACATCACGAAGTCGGCATCGCCCGACTCGATCAGACGCAGGGCACTCTCTGGCGTGTGGCTGCCCGAGTTCAGAATGGGTATGCTCACGGCCTGCCGAGCAGGTGCACAGATATAATCCATGCAGGCATCCCCCAGATAAGCTGGTGGGAAAATATAATCAATCCGCTCGTAGGAGCCTGCGTCAATATCAATCGCATCGACTCCCGCGCGCTCCAGAATTTGCAGCATTTCGAGGCTATCGTCCACGGTTCGCCCACCTTCAAAGCGATGATCCAGCGCGATCCTGAACAGGATCGGCATGTCCGGGCCAACGGCTGTGCGAATGGCCTGGACAATCTCGACGGCAAATCGCATCCGTTTCTCAGTCGTTCCGCCGTATTCATCCTCACGTTGGTTCCAGATCGGGGACATGAACTGATCAATCAAATAACCGGCATGGGCATGAATCTCGATACCATCGAAGCCGGCCCGCTTCAATCGGGCTGCAGAATCGGTGAATTGTTCCATGATCGTCTGAATTTCCTTGACGGTGAGTGGATGACACAGGACGTCTGGGTTATAGATGGCTGGGATCGCCGAGGCAGACACAGGGGGCTTCCCGGAACGGTCTGGCAACGCATTACGCCCGGTACCACAGCTTAGCTGTGCGATAATCTTCGTACCGTGATGCTGCACGGCATCGACGAGATCAGTCAGGAGCGGAATGACATAATCCTTTTCCACAATTCCCTCCAACACACCCTGTGCCAGATCCTCCGTCAAAAATTGTGCACCGAGAATGATCATTCCAGTCCCGCCCTTGGCCCGCTCCTCGTAGTAATCAATCTCTTCCAATGAAATTCTGCCATCGGGACTTGCCGAGTTGGTGCCCATAGGCGACATCACGATCCGGTTCTTCACTTCCATGCTGCCGATCTTGAATGGGGTGAACAGTCTGTCGTACGAATAGCTCATAGATGTGAACCTCCTGCTGCATAGTGTCTGTTAACGCATGTTTGTAATGGAATAGACGACGAATCCAAATGTTACTCGTGAGTAATATAATTCATTTAAAATATATAGGAGGTGGATACACGGGTAAGTGAAAATAGTCACAATTTATGTTTTTTGTTCGCTGAACTCTGATTAAAGACATGATAGGGAGCCTCAACAGGCTCAATCTATCGCATCCTTCGTATGACGGTTTATTTTCTTCATCTTTCTAGAGTAGAGCTTGACTTCAGCAGGCCTGAAATAGGCAGAGATAAACGATAAAATATGGAAACTTTTATGTAATCATTACGTCTAATGTACTGGGAATGGTTTTTATTTACAGATCAATCATCTGAAAATAAAGGAGCTCACGCATGATCAGAAAAATTGGAGCAACACTGCTGCTGTTATGCATGACGGTAACCCTCCCCTTGACCGGGTGGGCTGCTGGAGCGAAGACGGAGATACAGATCGTGAAGTCTGCCCTGGATCATGAGCCGATATGGCCGCAAAGTGACGGCGCCTTCCACGATGGGCTGCTGTTCTCTCAATTGGCGAACGGTGAGAGAGTATACTACAACACTAAAGGCGTGCCCGCATTTACGTTACCTTCTGGCGTGAAGGCTGTCTCTGATTTTCGCGAGCAGCGAGCTATAGTCAAGGACACGACCACAGAGCGATATGGTTATATTAATACGCAAGGAAAGCTCATAATTCCATGTAAATATGCAGAGGCTGCTCCTTTCTCGGAGGGCATCGCCCATGTAAAGGATGCGGAGGGTGGTGAGTTCTTCGTGGATCGTGTCGGGGCCATAAAGGTAACACTGTCATCGGTCTATGATTCAGAATTTCAATTTGCCGAAGGGCTGGCTACAGCCTATGCGAAGCCAACAGGGCGACTCGGGTATGTGAATACCAAGGGGGAGCTGGCCATTCCTTATGCATTCGACTACGCCCGCAGCTTCTCGGAAGGGCTCGCTCTTGTGGGCAACGATGCAGGACAGTATGGCTACATCAATAGTAAGGGCAAGCAGGTCATTCCGTTCCGCTATGTCTCGGCAGGGGATTTCCAAGAGGGGCTGGCTCCGGTGCAGAATGCTGCGGGCAAGTGGGGCTACATTAACAAGCAGGGGAAGACTGTAATCGCTCACCAATTTGCAGATGCCTGGGGCTTCTCGGAAGGGCTCGCCGCTGTGTTTAATAAGAATAGACAGGTAGGGTACATCAATTCAGCGGGCAAGCTCGTCATTGGGTATCAGAAATACAATTCTGCAGGAGAGTTCTCCCAAGGGCTTGCTCGTGTAGGTATTGTCTCGAAAAATAACCCAAGTGGAACATATGGGTATATCGATCGCCAAGGCAGACTGCTAACGAAGCTGGAATACACGGACGGATCATCTTTCCAACGGGGCTATGCAATTGCAATCAAAGACGGCAAGGGATATATTCTGGCTAAATCCGTAAGGAATAGCAGCGTGAAAAAATAAAAAAATAAAGATTCTCTGGATCGAAGCTGAAAGAGCCAGCACTTCTTCAATGAAGGGCTGGTTCTTTCTTTTGTGGCTTAATACAATTTCTATTTCGAATGGTCTTTTCTGTAAATCAATACCCTCATTCATCCTATAGATGTATATAATGGATAATCAAAATCTTATAGAAATTTTTGGTCATTATTTGAAATTATTCAATGATCAAGGAGGGTTCAAGTGGATTCTACGATAACTTATGGTCACATTGAAGTCATGCCATACACCTTTATTCGGTTACATGAGCTGAGGATTGTCAAGACAGTCAATGATCATGCACGGATGATATGCAGCGGCATTATTGCAGAAGAGAATCGAGAACGATATGTACGCGCCTCAGATGAAGAGACCGAGGTCAAGGCATTCGTGAGGGATAAGTCGGGTAAGCGTCAGGCACTATTTCGTGGGATTGCCCTGAATGTGGAGGAGAAGGTCATGCATGGAGTTCATTATCTGACCTTTGAAGCGATCTCACATACCTATCAGTTGGATATTAAGCGACATTCGCGATCCTTCCAGAATCCTCGGCTTACCTATGCTGGATTAATCGAGCAGATCATGTCGGATTATCCCAAAGGGGAAGCGATGGATGTGGTCACCCAGCAGAAGGAAATAGGGACCTTCATCATGCAGTATGACGAGACCGATTGGCAGTTCCTGAAGCGGATGGCCTCACATTTCTACTCCCCTCTAATCCCGGCAGTGGGCTACGGTGTTCCCAAGTTTTATTTTGGAATGCCTATGGGGTTAAGCAAGGGAGAGCTGCAATCTCCTTACTATAAGGCAACCAAGCGGGTAGCAGCGTATCAGACGGCTGAAGACAATCGTATTCCCGGCGTACGTGATACGGACTTTATACAGTACGAGGCTCAGAGTGAGAAGCTGCTGGAGCCGGGTTATGAGGTGACGTTCAAAGGTCAATTGCTGCTTGTGGCCGAGGTCGTAACGGAAATGCGTGATGGTGTGCTGATGCACACCGTCAAGCTGTCACCCCGCAGTGGGCTGCGTCCAATCAAGGACTATAATCGCTCAATTATTGGCGCCTCGATTCAGGCAAGTGTGCTGAGTGTCCGGCAGGACCAAATACGCGCCAAGCTGGATATGGACGATCAGCAGGACCCTAATACCGATTATTGGTTCCCTTACTCTACCATCTATGCCTCCGCGGATAATACAGGCTGGTACTGCATGCCGGAGGAAGGGGACAGCATCCGTATCTATTTCCCAAGCTACAAGGAAGAGGAGGGCTATGCCATCAGTTCAGTGAAGCGTCAGGCTCAACCGCCTGCTGCGAGACCACCCTCTTCCGCAAGTGGAGTGGCGTCTGTCTCATCCAGCCGGGCTTCATCCGGAGCTGCCCCATTTCGGGCCGCAGCTGCTCCTGCTCCTTCTGTAGCTGCGGCGACTCCCGCACCAGATCGAATGGCCGATCCAGCCATCAAGACGCTCCGGACCAAGTATGGTAAAGAAATTATGCTGGCTCCTGATCAAATTGTCATTTCTGGAGATGGCATGTCTATCGTTATGAATGACAATACCGGGATTAGTATCGTCAGCGGTAAGAATGTGAGCATCAGTGCGGCCTCTGACATTGTCATGAATGCGGGCAATATTCAGCTCTCTGCCGAGACGATCGAGCTCTCGGGCAAGGGGAATACCGTGACACTTAACGATAAGACGATCATTTCTGGCACCGAAATCAAAATGAACTGATTAGACGGGAGGACTCACAGCCATGGACAGGTTGTCAGCGTTGCAACACTTCAGAGAACAGGAGGTGGCCCCGCTCCTCAATCATCAGTTGGACCTTCTTGAGACTACATTTCATCAGTGCCAGGGACAGTTGATCACGGATATCCTCGCTTCGTTCCGACAGCTATGCATACAGATCCATCAGCAGCAGGAATGGGGTCATCAAGGACCGATCGGCTATATTCACTATTCCCTGCTGCGTACACAGGTGCTGGAGCAGTCGTACCTGTATATGGTGGAGGCTTATTCTGCCGGGTGGTACACGGACGACTCAGAGATTCGCTGCACTTATGATGCCTCGTGGGCGTATGCGCCCCTGGGGCAGATGGTACTAGAGCTGGAGCAGGCACGCAAAAAATACATGGGCTCCATTCATCCTGCAGATGTCGAGCATCTGGTATTGGGGCTGATTCCTCATTTTCACCAATATATGAAGGCTCTTCTCCACTTGGCATTGCCTGCTGCCATAGAGTTGCCGGAGTATCAGGGCATTGATAAAGCGAATCGTCTCATGATTCGAACGGGCGAATATCGGGATTTCAGTGAGAGTGCATATATCGAGGATATGGAAGTGAGAAGTGCCGACGAACGGGTGGAGCAATTGCTGCAAGCGGATGAGGACAAGCCGTATATTTACGAGAATCTGAAGCAGCTTGCATGGCCGCATCTGCATATAGCGGAGCGGGATTTACGATACAACGATTTCAGCCATAGTGAACTCATTGCCAGTCGATTCGAAGCATGTATTCTGATTGGAAGCCGCTGGCAGTACGCCGCCTTGCAGGGGAGCAGCTTTGAGGACTCCTTACTGACGGATGCCGATTTTCGATTCAGTCAGCTTGCGAACACCAGCTTTCGCCGCGCCAGTGCACTAGCCAGAAGAGAAGGGGGAGAACGTTCACCGGGGCTATGCGGGGTACGCTTCGAGCATGCTTGTCTGGATGGGGTGGATTTTACGGATGCGGAAGGCTTTGAGCATGCTTACTTCGAGGGAGCCTCCATGCAAGGGACTCGTGTACCACATAAGTACAGCCAGAGCTGGCAACTGAGCGAGCTTCAATCCCGTTCTATCATCTGGACGGAGTAAGGGGGATAATGCTATGCACCAATATTATGCACTTGTAGATGAGGATCGTACTTCTCGCCGTCTCAAGCTGGTCCATCCTGACCTACTGGATACGCCGTTCATCCGAATGCCTCCTGCACAAGTATGGCAGGTTCAGGATGCTGCGGAGGAGGATTATACAGATTGGCTTCCTGTATCCAGGGAGCAGCCGTTAGTGTCGGATACCATGAAACGAATTCTGGAGCTGTACAACGTACATATTCGCTGGAAGCAAATCCATCTCTTGAGCCCAGACACGAACCATCAGGAGCTCTATTGGATAGCTCACGTACCTGCAGTAGAGGGGACCTCCATTCATTCAGAGTTCCACCCGCATGATCAGACCCTGAAGCGGCTTGTGCTGGATGCAGCACAGATCAAGGCGCATCATTACTTTCGGCTTGGCGGTGTAAGAGAGACCTACTTCATCGTGAGTCTGGAGGCTGCAGAAAGTCTGCTTCGGCGTAGTCTTACGGGCTTCCGACTGCATAAGCTGGAGTTCATGTGAGGGGAGGAAGGACTTGAATATGTACTGGGATGAAACGTTCCTGAAGCTGCGCAATCAGCAAGTGCTGCGGGAGCAATTGGACACAACTGAGAATGAAGAGAGCTGGATGCTTATAACCACAGAGCAAGCTGTAGAGGAGATTCCGCATGGCGCATTGGCGTTGCCGGAGGGGCAGAAGATTTCATTTCATCCGGTCACCTTATTGGATGGTGATCTCACCCTGCACTTGCCCGTAAGCTGGATTCCTGAGACTCCTGCACAGCAAGCCAGTAGGAAGCCTGGGAGCTGGACGCTTCGAGATAAAGAGCAGGGGATCTTGTTGGGTATTCACCATAGTGAGCAAGAACTGCTTCCTGCACAGGTGGAAGAATATCAGGAGCACTTGCTACGCCAGATGGAACGTGCGCAGCCTGCCATGATGAGGGTGGAGGAGAAGCTTATACCGCTTCAAGATATCCACGTACACGGCTATACTTGCGTCTTCCCGGTGCTGCCCACTCCATATCTGCAGATTGGATTCGTGCGCTCTTGGCGAGAGAGGTCGTTCATGGTGAGCTGTCAATTCAAGCTGGAGCAGGCGTCTATGTGGACTCCTATCATCTACGCGATCTTCCGCACGGCGACATGGGCTGAGCGAGCTGATATGGCGAATCCATGATGTGAAATACCGGGAAGCGAAATATGAATGGGATGAAATAGATAGGACTGAACATGATCCGATCAGAAGGAGGCTGAACATGCTTTTAGAGATGCTGGTTAAGGCCTTAAGCCAGGGGTTACTTGGTGGGGAAAAGACGTATGTGGTGAGGGGCGCCACCTTGCAATGTAGTCAGGGCACAGATCCAGGTGTGCTCAATATGACAAGTAGTCATGGTGTCTATATCAAGGACAAGCCTGTCTTAAGCGTAGAAGATGCCGTATGCGGCGCCAACATAAGCGAGAAATATGCTTTTGGATTATGCAAGGTGCTACAAGGACTCCCCTGCGAGCCCCAGATAGAATTCGGAGCCAAATGGACGGGAGGGAAAGAGGATGTACTCATCGAAGGAGCCCCTGCTCTGTTAAGTAATTGCACGTTAACATGCAATTGTAAGCCGAATATGGCCATGGATATGCTGAATGAACTGGTGAATCCCGGGATTCCCTTGATGGCTAAACGAGTGACTAAACCGGCCCTGCTAGGGGGCGATACCCCTCAGGGTGGTGGAATCATTTCGATTGTGGACGACGGACAAGACGGTTAGATACGCTCGTCCTTTGCATCTATCAGTGAATCAAAAATAACCAAGGAGACAAGGGTATGAACGTAGTGAAGGACCGCTTGACCTATCAACAAATACATGTCGTCTGGCCCTACGGCAGCATCCGTCTTCAACAGCTAGACATGCTTCAGGAATGGGGAGAGCACGCCCGAATAAGCATACAGGGGAGCATTGACCCTATGCTGGCTGAGTCTCTTCTCAAGGAAGCCAGTGCGGACGACAATATCGAGCTATGGTACGATGACGAGCAGGGTACAAGATGTCCCTTGTTCATGGGGCAGTTGTATGATGTACAAGTACAGCATGCCCCGGAGGAGGCCACGGTTCATCTGGAGATCATCTCCCACAGCTTCAAGCTGGATACCGAATTCAAGAATCGATCCTTCCAGCGGGTGGATCAACAATTTGTAGAGATTGTAGATGCCGTACTCGCCGACTATCCAGGAGCAGACAAGATCGATGAAGCCTTTGGCAAGCAAGCTACAGGGCAGTTCATTCTGCAATATACAGGAGACGGACTGGGCTTTCCTGCAGCGCTTGGCCTCGCATGCGGGGGCCGCGCTCATTCCGAATACACTGTCCCATCGCCCTCAGATCTGGATCGGGATTCCACAGACCGGCAAGCAGATTCAACTGGAGGGCGTACCTTTTACATTGAAAAGAAATCTCGCTCCTTATCTAGACCAAGTCACGAACCGTGGAGTGAGCGTACGTGCAGAGGATTATACCCGCTATGCGTTCGAATGGGATCGTATCCTGCAATTAGGGGATGAGGTGCATCGGGGACACGAAGTCTATGTGATTACCCGGCGAGAAGGGAAGCTGGTACGAGGGCTCATGACCTGGTCCTACGAGTGTGCCATTCCCGAAGGGCTGCGAGTACCCAAGAGGTACAACCAGACCATTATCGGTGCGTCGATCGAAGGCAAGATTATCGAGGTCAGCCGGAATCAGGTGCGTCTGCATCTGGATCTAGACAAGCAGCCACCACAAGCGGCTCAGTGGTTCCCGTATTCAGCCGAGGGCAATCAGGTATGGTATCTCATGCCGGAGAAG
>NZ_KE384536.1:0-164162 GCF_000426545.1 Paenibacillus massiliensis subsp. panacisoli DSM 21345
ACCAAAAACCTTCGCGTTGGATTTTGCTTCACAAAATCCGCTCACTCGTTGTTCAGTTTTCAAAGATCAACTTCGTTTTTCTTTCCTGTCGTTTTTGCGACAGCTATAAGATCATAACATGTTCGCGAGAGAAGTGCAAGCTTTTTTTTAAAAAAACTTTTTTTCAACTTCAATATCGAATGCTGAATCAGTGTCAGCCGTAATAATATATCACGAACTTCACTTTATTATCAACCCCAAAATAAATCTTTTTTCGCACCATATTTTTACATGTCGAATTCAGTCGTAAATTCCACTCCTAATGGCCAATGAAGCTCAACACCCCGAGCAAGCAAACACTCTTGATAGTGACCGAGATGCTCACTCGATTCTCTTATCCGCACTGGATACACTTGATGCTGAACGGCATACGCAGCCAGCACTCCTGCTGCCTCGCCAATGTTCCATTCCGTCGGATGAAGTCGGTAGCAGCCATTAGCCACTTGGGTCATACCTATATTTTTGCATGCTGCAATCAGATTTTTCATACGTTTGGGAATCAGCGAACCTAGAGGAATCTCATATGGGTAGTTAGGAATATAGTACGTTCGCTGAGTTATCGTTGTAGGATGTATATCGAGATGATAGCTCCCTACGCCCACACTATCCTTATAGCTGCGAATCCCCTTTGCTCCACGAAGCTGCCTGCTGACATCATGCTCTGTAATCGTCTGCATAGCTTTGAGCCGACGGGATTCTCTTATATAGGGGGCTTTCGCAAGCCCATTTACAGTCCCAAGCACATCCCCTCTCAGGCGGACGCCCGGAAATCCAAGTCCTCCATCCAAGCGCGGCGCCTCTGTCTGAAGCCAGTACACAAGTGACAAAGTCAACTGTGCTGCTGCTTCCAGATGACTTACACGTTCTTTATCAGCTACATCCATAATCGTTCCTATAAAGTAGTCATTCTGTGGCCAATTCAGGAGCGTAACCTCACCTTCAAATAAAGGAGTACGCCACAGCTTCGGGTCCACAATCCGCCGATAATCCCACAAGGATGTAACTCCGTGCTCATTGGGAAACATCGTAAATTCCTTGAGCCGGGTAGTATCATTCGCATCAGCGGCATACCAGCTTAGCAGAGGAGCTGTTGAGAACCGAGGCATAAAGCCTTTCCAGAACTCATAGTCAGCAGGCCTCTCTATAGTACACTTCCAGTCCCCTACATAATCTACTGCGGCTACATGTGTAATGCCTTGCACATCCTGCTGATCCGCATGTTCCGGCGCATGAGGCTCGTGAGTATCTTGGCGCGACTCCGCACCAACTACATACTCCGCACCAGCTAGTGGCAATAAATCCCCGCAGTCTGTGGCATCCAGGTAGTAAGAGGCTTGCAGATAGTGACGAGTCTGATCCTTAAGATGCAGGACTTCGATTCCAGTGATCATATCCTCAACAGTATCAGCCGCTACTGGCACAGTATGATATAGGATCTTCACCCTTCCGCTATTTACATATGGAGCCAGCATATCCTGCAATACGCTTAGAGCCACACGCGGCTCATGTGAGAGTCGGCTTACCCACCCATTTCCCGGATTCAGAAGCGGGTCGTCAAGGGCATCCTTGGTCAGGGGATAATTACTCTTGTAGTAGGATCTAATCCGTTCACGGAGCTTTCGATAGGAAAGAGTGCATCCGAACTGTTCGATCCACCGATGCTCATCAGGGGGTACAGCCTGTGATGTCAGCTGCCCACCGATCCAGTCCGTCGCCTCCGTCATAATGACCTTCATGCCACATTCCGCTGCAGACAGCGCAGCAGCTGTCCCACCCAGACTGCCGCCAACAACGACGACATCCACTTGCATTCTCCGCTGTTCCATGAAAGATCCTCCCGAATATTATTTGATCAACCTGGTAAACTTCATCTTTCAGAACATCTACAGGAAGTACTCAGATACAGGGATTACTCACATCCAACGCCAAATTTGCCGCTCCAAGGTAACCCGCCTTGTTGCCAAGAGCAGCTCGCCGAATCTCCAATGTACCATCCCATTGACCCATTTGCCGCTCCAGCAAAGGCCACCAGACATCGCTGGAATCAATGAGTCCCCCTCCCACAATGACGGCATCCGGGTCCAGGGTAATCCCAATATTGGCAATAACAACGGAGAGATCTGACACAAATTCCTCCAGTACCCTTAGGGCCTCCTCCTCACCCGCTTCGGCACCTTTAATCAGATCATGAGCTGATGGGTAGATCTTATCTGCTGATTCCTGACCCCGCCTATGAAGTGCCGTTCCTGAGATGTATTGCTCTGCACAGCCCTTCTTACCGCAATTACACGGCACTCCTCCTGGTACCAGAATGCTGTGCCCCCATTCCCCAGCATACCAGCGCTTCCCTCTGACAAGACGCTCTGGCAGGAAATAAGCCCCACCCACTCCCGTGCCAAGCGTCAGCATCACCAGTTCCTCCTGAGGTGAACCACTACCTAGCCAGATCTCACCAAGCAATGCAGCATTGGCATCATTATCAACAATCGTCGGCAGGCCGAACACAGACTCCGCCCACTCCTTCAGATGGACCCCCTGCCAGCCAGGGAGGTTCTTCGTTGCGTATACAACCTCACCATCCTCAAAGTTCACACGACCGGCCGAAGCTATTCCAATCGCGTGTATCGTTCCATCCGGCTGCCCACTCAGCAGCTTATACACTAGAACTTCCATCCGCTGCAGTAGCAGTTCCCGTCCCGCCTCTGGCTTGGTTAGACAAATTGCTGTCTCGAAGATCGTTCCATCCCTCCCCACGATTGCTCCTTTAACCGAAGTGCCTCCAATATCAAGTCCGATGACTTTATCCATGGAATGCTCCTTTTATTTAATAACTACGTTCAATGACGGCTCTCGCAGTCTTCTCCTTCATCTGCTTGGTGCGGTCTAGATTCTTCCGCGCGAGGCCCTCACAGATCAGATCAATGATGAAGAGCTGAGAGATCTTCGCCCCAATCGATCCCCCTTCAAGCGGAGCCTCCTTACCAGCGGTAAGGAGTACAATGTCAGCGATAGACGTTATTGGCGATTTGGCATAATTCGTAATTGCGACGATAGTAGCCCCGTTCTGCTTGGCTTTATGCAGCATGTCATTCGTATCGAGTGTACTTCCCGACACGCTAATCCCGAAGGCGACATCCCCAGGCCCCATAGTTACTGCCATCATAGATTGGATGTGGCTGTCGGCTACTGCCTCCGCTCTGCGGCCCATGCGTAGAAGACGGTTCTTGGCTTCAAGGGCCGTAATCCCCGAGGACCCCACACCAAAAAACTGAATATAGCCCGCCTGATCAAGCACATCCACGGCTAGCTCCAGTTGATCCCGATCGAGCAAGCCCACACTGGAGTTCAATATATTCACCATAGCCTCATACACAGTCTGAATCATATCAGGCTCCTGATCAGGCCGGCCTTCCTGATGCTGTAGCTCATATGGTCTGCGTGCGGTCTGATCCTGAGCCAGAGCCAGCTTGAAATCCTGATATCCCTTGAAGCCAATCTTCCGGCAAAAGCGCATCACCGTGGTCTCCCCGGTACCAGCAAATTCAGCCAACTCCGTCACGGATAAATAAATCAGATCATGGGAGCGCTCCAACACACAGGAAGCTACCTTGCTTTCAGATTTGGTCAAAGAGGGATAATACGTCCGAATTCGATCGTTCATGTCCATCGATACATGCTCACTGCCTTTCTAATGTCACTACCTTAGCGGCCGCTTCGGCAAATCTTGCTGTAATCCACTGCGGACGAGTAATTGCACTACCTACCACAACTGCATAAGCCCCCAGTCGCAGTGCCTGCTCTACCTGAGCTGGCTCGCTAATTCTCCCCTCTGCCATAAGAGGGATACCGACGGCCTGCGCCGCCTCCCTTACCAACTCCAGATGAGGGCCACGCATCTTCGGAGAGTAGGAGGTATAGCCTGATAGCGTGGTAGAAATACACGCCGCTCCCAGTGCCTCAGCCTGGACAGCCTCCTCCAATGTAGAGATGTCTGCCATGCAAGGCAGATTCAGCTCTGCTGCATGTTGTAATAGACTTGCCAATGTGCACCCTTGTGGCCGAGGACGGTTCGTAGCATCCAGTGCTATCATGTCTGCTCCCGCTTCGTGAAGCTCATCCACTTCCTGCAGCGTAGGGGTGATGTAGACTTCGGAATCAGGATAGTCGCGCTTGATTAGCCCAATCACTGGAATAGACACAGTCCGCTTGATCACCCGGACGTCCTCTGCACCATTTGCACGAATCGCGACGGCACCACCTCTCTCGGCAGCATCGGCTACTCTGGCCATGATGTCTGAACCATGCAGGGACTCTCCGGGCAACGCTTGGCACGATACGATAAGTCCTGGGCGAATACCGTAGATAACAGGGGTCATTCGTACACCCTCTCTCTTTATATAGAAAATAATCACACTAATCATGTGCATTGGTAATAGTATAGCTACATGAATGAGCAGGCTCCCCCAACGGAAATGACTGATGTATGGAGCGCAACTGAATTGAGCAGTACTATTGATCAGCCAGTAATTAGCCAGATTGCTGCGATACTGCAGCCATACCTTCATAACTCACATGCAAGCCCACCTCAAATGTCCGGTTCCAAGGCATATAGCAATCATGAATCTGAATATGCTCATCGGAACCAAGCAGCATTTGACGAATCACAAGCTCCAATTGTTCCCGTACGATCGTTGCTGCACATCCTCGCGGACCGTCCAGTTCGAACTTACTCAATCCCATTCCATCTACTATACGTTCATTCATGACCATACGCACTACAGCGCAATAGCAGGCATCCTCTGTATAACGGAGAGCCAGAAAATCAAGATGCTCCTGAGTTGCCCCATAATGAGCGTACACCATGGACTGGGCAATGACGGTGCCAAGTGTGTTAGAGCTCGTGTTCCATCCTGCGTACCCTGCAAGCTTGAATAGTAGCCCCCGGCGGCGCAACAATCTCAAGAGCTTGAGATCCGCACCATTGGCATAGCCTACATCTGCGATGGCTACGGGCTTGCCCCAATGCTGCTGCACATAGGCCGCATATTCAATTAGCTCGATTATATTGCGCTGTACATCGTACCCCGCCGAAGCCTGCTGCTGATCCACAGCTTCGGCCATTGTATCTCCCGGGGTATTCGCGAGCAGGATGACATCAGCCTCTGCGGCAGAACTAACCATCAAGCCTCCAGCAGCGAGAATCTGATATTTCAGAGATTCGCCGAAATGACGATCCTCAAACAAAGGCGTAACCAGCGCCCCCTGATCAGAGGACATTCGCGGATAGAGCAACGGAGTAACCCCTTTGACCCGGTTCAGCATTCTGGCGAGCAACGTACAGGCTACTTCATCTGCTCCAGGATACATATACACCTGTAGCTCCAGATCAAGCTCCGCAATACGCTCTCGGACCTTCTGCTGATCTCTTGCCGTCCATCCATAAGGCGCGGAATCATCCTGAGGGATGATGAGAAAGTCAATAACTTCTGAGCTTACCAGCTCCAGAGCCGCCCGATTCAGTAGCGCGTTCACCTCGCGCCGATCCAGATAATCCTTAAGGACCCCGGCAGGCAGGACAGTATCAATATGCTTAAGCTCTATCAGCTCTTCATCTGTGGCTAGCCCCGAGAGATGACGGTGTTCAATGTATCCTTTTCGGAAAATTTCCCGTCCCCAGTTCGCGTAATAGTCCGGTTCCTCATCTGCCAGCGAATACTGCGGACAGCGCATAATCAACTGAAAAGCATACATATGCTGCAGGTTCGGACAACGCTCCCTAAGCATTCGTAATCTTTCCAATTGCTCTGCAAGCTCTGCCGGACTCTGATCATGCAGACGTGAAGGCACGATTCCACCGTAGAGCAGTGTATCCAGTGCGAGGATCGCTCCATGAGCAGTAGCCGCTTCTTGCTCCAACCAGCTCCATAACCGGGGCAGATCTGCTGGAAGCTTCTTGTTGCCTAGCATTTCTTTTGGCGGACGCACCAGTTCCAGCTCGGTGCCCTGACTGAGCAAGAATGGAAATTCGTAGTTGCACGGACGTTCGTCTAGCGGAATGAACAAGATTCGCTGTCGTGACTTCATACGGTCGCCACCTGCCTTTTTTTGCTGAAGTATCATGAGTCAAGCATTCATCAATGCATTGCTTATACTTCACTTTCACACACATGACGAGAAAGCTAACCAGTGCGGATGCGAAGCAATCACCCCTTCACAGCCCCGGCCAGACCCTCCATGTAATATCGCTGCGTGAGCAGAAATACAATAATGATCGGCAATACCGAAATCATCGTACCCGCGGCAATCCAGCCGAAGTTATAGGAGAACTGCCCATTCAGATAGGTCAGGGCTGCAGCCAGCGGATAATCCTGCGGATCATCCATGATCACAATTGGCCACAAGAAGTTGTTCCAGAAAGCCATCACCTCCAGCAACGAGATGACTGCAATGGCAGGCTTCACCAGCGGAAGTACCAGCTGCCACCAGATTCGGAGCTCGGAGGCGCCATCCATTTTGCCCGAATCACGAACATCTGGTGGAATGTTAAGAAAGGTCTGCCTCATAAGAAATACATTAAAAACCGAGATCGCCGCTGGCAACACCACATCCATGAAGCTATTATTGAAAGGCAACACCTGATTCATGGCTCGGATCGTTAAATAGTGCACAATAATTGCTGTAGAGGAAGGTATAATCATGGTCGCAATCAGCAGCCCGAAGATAAGATTCCTGCCCCGGAAGCGAAAGACTGCAAGTGGATAGCCCGTCAGGCTGGCCAACACTACATTCGTAACTACACCAAGAGCGGTTATGATTACGGTGTTGTAGATATATTTTGGAAAGTCCATGAACTGCCACACCTGTACATAATTGCTGAAGTCCACGAACGTCGGAAAAATGGCAGGTGGCGTGGAAAAGACATTTCGGCCGGGCATCACGGACACACTCAGTAACCACAGGAATGGGCCCATCATGAATAATGCCAGCAAGATTAACAATGCATAGACTACCAGTCGCCCCACAGTTCGTCTAAAGAAGCGCATCCCTCGGGACTCGGCAAGAGGACGAATTGGTGTATCCATTTTCCTGTTCAGCATCAGTAGGAGTTGATACCTCCTTTGCGGTTCAGCCAGAATACAAGCACACTAAGTGCCCCAACGAGTAGGCTCACAATGAGTCCAAGCGCTGACGTATAGCCGAATTCGAACTGCTCCATACCCTTCTGGAAAATATACAGACTTGAGGTCAATGTCGAGGTACCCGGCCCGCCCTTAGTCAAAATGTACACCTCATCAAATACGCGGATGGCCGACATGACAGAGAACAATGTACAGAAGAGCACATACGGTCTTAGCATCGGTATGGTGATATGAAGCATCAGACGTAGACGCCCCGCTCCATCGACTCTAGCCGCCTCATACAGATCAGAAGGGATGTTCTGCAGACCGGCCAAATACAGCATCATATAATAGCCCAGCCCCTTCCACATCGTAATGAACATCAGTACATACAGAGCCGTGGCACTGCCCGACAGCCAAGCGATCTGTTCAGTGAGCACACCCACTTGCATGAGCAAATAGTTCACCACACCGTTGTTGCTTAGCAGCCAGCTCCAGATCAAGGCTACAGCAACCATAGATGTCACTACCGGGGTATAATAAGCGGCACGGAAGGCTCGAATCCCCGGAATTCTCCCATTAACCAACACCGCCATTAGGATTGAGAAGATCTGAATGAAGGGCACCACCAGCACGTACACTAGAGAGTTCCATAGGGAGATCAGAAAATTACGGTCCTTGACCGCCCGCTCAAAATTATCGAAGCCCACATAGCTGGCATCTGTAAGCCCCGAGTAATTCGTTAATGCAAGCGGAATGCTGTACAGGATGGGCCAGAATACGAAGACTGCCAATAAAGCCAATCCCGGTGTCATGAACGCCCAGGCAGCAAAAGCCTCTGACCGCAGCCACCGCTTCATAAGCATCACCACCTTGTATGTCTTTTTTAAAAGTCCACTGAATTACCGCATGAGCTCCAGCTTAGGTTGCATCCTTGGGGACTATCGATTATTGCTGCAAGATTCTGTTTACCTCCTGCTCCAGATCATTCAGCGTCTTGGTCATGTCCGCTCCGTTCAGAAGAATATTCTGTAATGCCCGTGTGATCGCAGAGTTGATATCCTTGGCATTCGGGACACCTACCATATAGTCCGTAGCTTTATCAAGGCTCTGAGCAGATACGATTTTGGCCTCGGCCTCAAGAGACTGATCCGATTCAGTGAAGAATGGGTCCTCTATCGAGGCCTTGGTAGAAGGAAGAGTGTTGGCCACCTTCGAGAACGCCGTTTGACTATCTGCATTGGTCAGGAACACGGCGAATCGGACTGCTTCCTCGGGATGTGCCGACTTGGCAGGGACGACCAGGTTCATGGAATTGGACATCCGCACGCCCCCTTTGCCCGTCGGCAATGGAACTGCAATCGTATTGCTATACACCTCAGGCGCTGCCGTCTTGATAAAGTTAATGAAAGTTGGCCCAGCAAGCTCGAAGGCGACCTGCTCACCTGCATAATATTGAACCTGCTTAGCGAAATCCGCATCCTCCTTGATGATCATGCCTTCATCCATGAGCTGCTGTATATTCCGAATCATCGCTTCTGTATCGGGATTGTTGAATGCAGCAGCACTCTTGTCTTCATTCAGAATCGGAATTCCATCAATCGGGAATAGCTTTGATACGAGCTGCATGGCATAGCCGGCCTTACCTGTCTTCTCTTTAATCTGACGCGCCCATTCGATTAGCTCCTCACGCGTCTGTGGTGGCGCTGCAGGATCAAGACCAGCCTTCTCAACCAGCTTTTTGTTCATGAACAACACCTCGGTTCCGGTGTACCATGGCAGCGCATATGCCTTGTCACCGATGACCGTGGATTCGAAAATACCCTCGAAATAAGCAGACTTTTCGTCAGGGGTCAGGTACTCATTCATATCAAGCACGGCACCCTTCGTACCCATCTGACTGGCAAATTCCGTATTCAGATTCACCACATCAGGGCTGTCTCCACCAGAAATACTGGTCAGCAGCTTATTGGTGATTGCATCATACGGGTAGTCCTTCCACTCAATACGAACATTCGGATGGGCCTGCTCATAATCGGCGATGACCTGATTGAAATAATCCGTAAACGTTGGCTGCAGCGCAATAGTCCAGAATTCCAGCGTCACCTGACCGCTACCATCATCCTGGCCTGAAGACTTCGTTGCCCCTCCACTGCAGCCGCTGATGACGAACACCAGAAGCAGGCAGCACAGCGTAAGCAGCAAGCCTTTATTAGGACCCTTCATACCATTGCCCCCTTGTTTCGAAATATAGAAAATACACAATTGCATAATGAATTAACCAAATTATAGCAGTGTTATCTCGTAAAAAGAATAATTTCTCCATAAAAATATAATTTAGCGGTATATTTTTTTATAGGTAACAAGAGGCTGACACCAAAGACATTCACTTATGGAATGCCTTAGTGACCTCACTGCTTAGAACAATACCTCGGGCCCAGCACCTTGAACGAATATGATTTCAGAATGATGATCCGGGAAGCATAGTCGTTAGCAGACAACAAGTCTGTCCTCACATTCCCTCCCTTCAAGGCACTAGAACAAGGATAAGATACTAGAACAACGATAGGATAAGCGCTACTTGTAGGATGACTTGTATGATGTTACTTGTATGATGGCACTCCGAAGGTTCAAGCTGATTCTTTCGTATGCAAGCGCGACTTAGGTGTAATGGCAGTGAATCGACGTAGCAGCAGACCCAATAATGGAGATACCACGAAGAAAATGAAAAATAATCTGAACATCTGGTAGCCTGATACCATCGGCAGATTAGCACCGACCTCATGGGCCATTACCGCCATCTGATCCATCCCGCCGGGAGCCATGCTAAGAAAAGCCGTCGCTGTAGATGTCCCAAGCCAATGCTCGAACAGCCATGTCAGTCCCAAGGAGCCAATAATTAGCAGCATACCACTACCGAGTGCCAGCGCAGCTGTCTTGGCCAAATTACCTGAAGCCTGTTTTTTGAATGATAAGCCTACGTGAGTGCCAATCAAAAATTGCGAAGCATTCAGAAGCGCGTCTGGCAGAACGGGTGCTTCCAGCATGAACAAATGTAGAAGCGTGGTCACCAGCATCGGTCCTAGCAGAAAAGCTGTAGGTACACGAAGCCTCTGCCCCAAGAGTGCACCCAGCACACACAACGGCGCGTAGACCCATAGTTCCGGAAATAGCTCCGCCCATGCCCCCTCCGTTGTAGCTACGGCAGCAGAAGCTACAGTTACACCTTCAGAAGAAACACTTCCACCTCCAAGCCAAGGGCTGTAGAGCAGAAGCGGCACGCAAAATACAATCATAATCAGCCTGGTTACCTGCATCATCGTGACTACGTTAATATTTACTCCACGGATTTCCTCAGCCAGTGTCACCATCTGCGATAGTCCACCCGGTACACTTCCAATCATAAGCGTGGGTAGGTCGTACTCGGTACAACGGCTGAAAACATAGGCAAGGATCATCGTCATGAGCAGCAGCAATGTAGTAAACAGCAGCATCAACGGAAGCTGAACCATCATCTGTCGCAAAGATTCGAGGGTGAGCGTTATCCCTATCGAATATCCCACCACACCAATTCCTACATCGCGAAGCTGAGACGACCATCGCAAAGGCTGTCTCAGCACATTGGATACGATCAATACAGCAGTCATTGGCCCTAGTAGCCAGGGCACTGGTACACCTAGCCATGCGAACAGCGTCCCTCCTGCAAGTCCGGTCACACCTGCATAAATGAAGAAGCGCCAGGCCCCTACACTCCATTTCTTCTGCATAACAGTCTCCTTCCACTTATGCGGATCGAGTCGGCGAGCCTTCTCTTCTTCGCAATCTCTCTATCCGTCCTCTCTCAATATGTACATTATAACATTGTGCTGAAGGCGCCTGAGGCTGTTCATGGAATTAAGGCATCAGCCAAATGAAATATCCACTTGAATTGTCCAGATTTTTACATAAAATAGTAAATGTAAGCGCTTTTATTTCTTGTGAATATTAGGGAGGTGTATGAAGATGAGGAAAAAGAACAAGGTCTGGATTCTTGTACTCGTATTCACGCTTATGGTATTGGCTGGCCCACCTGAGAGGACACAAGCAGCAAGTACCCCCATCACGAATGGAACAGATTGGTTCGACACGGCTGGCAATCCCATTCAGGCGAACAGCGGCAACATCCTGCAGGTAGGAAACACATATTATTGGTACGGTGAGCATGCAGTGAACGGCAAGTTCGACAGTGTGAATGTCTACACATCTACGGATCTGAAGAACTGGACCTTCAACAATGCAATTCTGACCAAGCATTCGGCAGACGAACTGAACTCCAGCAAGATTGAACGCCCGAAAGTCATTTATAATGCCTCAACTGAACAATATGTACTTTGGGCACATTACGAAAATGGCACGGATTACAACCTCGGTCGGGTCGCAGTCGCGACCAGCAGCACACCAGACGGCCCCTTCACTTATGTAGGTAGCTTCCGGCCCCTGAACTACGAATCTCGTGATATGACAGTGTTTGTAGATACAGATGGGACAGGCTATCTAGTGACGGCCTCTCGCAAGAATGGCGGGGCCAATGACACCATGGCCATCTTCAAAATGAATGCGGACTATACAAACGTGGAATCCTTCGAGGGCTGGCTCTTCGAGAACGCCTACCGTGAGGCTCCTGCCATTGTCAAAAAGGGGACTCGCTACTACCTCTTCACCTCGCAAGCTTCGGGATGGTATCCGAATCAAGGTGCGTATGCCACCGCCACGTCCATGACTGGACCTTGGTCAACGCTGAAGCCATTTGGTAACTCATCGGCCTTTGCCTCACAGATTCACGATATCGCTACAATCACTGGCGAGAGCACTACCTCTTATATCTATATGGGCGATCGCTGGAATCCGATGAAGCTGGGCGAGCACAAACATATTTGGCTTCCACTTTCCCTGAATGATGCAGACGGTACCGCCTCCCTGGATTGGTACAAGGAATGGGACATCGACGCCACTACCGGTACAGTAACCCTCCCTGAACTGGTCAATCATGCTCAAGGCCAACCAGCAACCGCCATCTCGACTGCCTCAGGCTCCTCACCCTCCCATGTCAATGATGGCAATTATCAGACCTCATGGGTGGCTTCATCCAACACCTGGCCTGCCTGGTGGCAGGTAGACCTCGGCTCAGCTCAGACCATCACGGAGGTCGACATTTCGTGGTTCATGTACAAAGGCTCCGAGGGCTATTATAAGTATAAAATTGAAGTCAGTAACGATGGAGTCAATTACTCCACCATTGACCGTACTAACAATCTTACCTATGGCTTCACTACGGATGCCGTCCATTTCACTGCACGATATGTACGTATTCAGATGGTGAACGCGGTACTATGGAACAACCCTGGCAACTGGTATACCCCTACTCTCCATGAAGTCAAATTACTTGGACCTGCTGAGCCTGAAGCCTTAACTCACAGCCGCTTCAGCTCACACAATTATCCAGAGCGCTATATTCGCCATGCGAACTTTGCCGCAAGGATTGATACCAACGTCTCCCCTGAGCTTGACTCACACTTTCGCGTAATACCTGGTCTCGCCCATACAGATGGGGTATCTCTGGAATCTATTAATTTTCCCGGTTACTTTCTAAAGCGTGATTCAGGTGATTCGAGCAACAAAATCATATTAGGGGCTTATAGTAACACCGACAGCTATAAAGGTGACGCCACCTTCCGGATTGTTCCTGGTTGGGCAGAGAGCAATAAGCTCTCCTTCGAGTCCTATAATCAGCCCGGGATCTATATCCGTCATTATGATTATGCGCTGCGGCTTAACACGGTGAATGAATCCAGCAGCAGTATGTTGAAGAGTGATGCCACCTTTGGAAGGGTAGATTTATAGCGGTAGATCTAAATGAATATGGAGGACAGAGCGCACCCTGCTGTGTCCTTTTTATTTTCTAAATTATTGATTTAAAAGCTGGCCAGATTATACGATTCAGCCCACCATCTGCAATTATGATATATTAAACTAATAATAATCTAGTTATTACCAGTAATCTCCCTATAAAATGATAATCACTCACTTGAAGGAACTCACTTGAAGGGTAGGTATAACTTATGGAAGTTGTCCATCAGCTATGGCTGTTGAAGCAAATCTATCATCAGAGCACCATTTGGGATGAGGAGCTTAAGACTTCGCGGCATCCCATTCCGGCAGAGATATCGGAGACGGATTTGGAAGCACTCCAGACCAGCGGCCATCCTCCCAACCACTTTGTAAGTCCGCAGCATGAACAGACAATGACTGAATTAAGACAGCTCGCCGAGCCCTGGACATTGAATCAGTCAGCGCAAGCCTTCGTGGCCTCATTATGGTCAGCGCCGATGATTTGGCGTTCATTGCTTACTGGCAAGCTGATTGCAGAGGCCGTTCCTGATCACGAGTTCGCTCCTTACCCTTCCTCTAGTACTTGCCAAATCTGTGGCTTGAGCGTCTCTGGGGCAACAGATACGAGTCTGGAGTGGTATTGGAGAATGACTAGTGGAACTCCACTGGACGGCAACCTTTTTGGACATGTGCTGGCACTTCAGGAAATGATGGGACAAGAGCTTCCCACCCCTAACGAATATGATCGCTGGACACTCCGTGCCATATTGACGGTGCTTCGCTCGCTACCAGCCAATACACGGTATAGTAAGGCAGCCTTGGCACTCAAAAAAGAACGGCTGCTGCCTACACGTAGCGAGTACGCCTACCGCAATCTATTAGAGACTTTGGGGCTAATCGGTATTTTGGATACGACGGATTATCCCGGAATGGCAACCGAATTCACATCGTACCAGAAGCGTGACCAGCGTCCCAACATTCGGGTTGAGGTGCAGGCACCGCTGGCGTGGTGGGATTCCTCCATTGGTATTAATGAGACAACCTTGGCTCGGATTTTTGGGGATTACGATCTCTCCAACGTATCACTGGACGACAGACCTCAGCAGCTCCCGGATCTAAAGGAAACGATATTAGGCGCTTGGGAGCATAAAAAAAAGCCACGGGCAAAAGTACCAAAGGCTTCACCCGACGCAGGAACCGGCAAGGTGCAGGCAGGCGATGTATACGCCGTTCGCGTCAGAGATGGGATATGGATTACAGTGTATTGCCATGAGCTCATGGATCAGCGGGTTAAGGTCGAATATCTTGACGGAGTCTATCCGGAAATGCCGGCCAAGACGGATCTGACGATGACCTTTCGCCCAAGGAAGGACGGACGCTGGCAATGCTCGGTGATTGCCATTGATTCCACGAGCTGGGTCAGAAGAGTGGCACGAGAGCTGCCTTGTCCAGCTTCACAACTGCCGGAGCCTGATCGCATACCGTTTCATAACGCCAAGGATTTGAAGCATATGGCCAGCTGGTGTTTCCCCGAAATCTAGTCAAGGGATAAGAGCAGGGTCTGGCACTTGAACACTCTATTACAGCAAGATTTCCAGTCTATTGGCTGCCAAAATAGTAAAAGGGCTGTCCCTTGTCATCTCCATGACAATAGGACAACCCTTTTTTTGCGTGAGAAGTCTAGGTCAGGCACCTGCTCCAGACTACAGAATGATTGAACTCGAGAGCATAACTCCGAGAGCATTATGAGGTATGAAGATAGCTAAAGAACTGTTCAGTCCATTAATAATACGGAGCCATGAACAGGTACACCACTACTCCTGTGAAGCTGACATACAGCCAGATCGGCATCGTCCAACGGGCAATCTTGCGGTGCTTCTCCACCTGCATCGTCCATCCCCATACAACAGAGAACAGTGCCAGTGGCACAATAATGGCCGCCAGGAAGCTATGTGTAATCAGAATAAAGAAATAAATCGGCCGAACGATTCCTTCGCCACCGAACTTCGCTGTCCCAGGGGACATGTAATGGAAGGTCAGGTAGGTGACAAGAAATAACAGTGTACTTGTGAATGCCGCCATAATAAATCTTTTGTGAATTGTGACATTCTTCTTGATGATAGCAAACAAAGCTGCTAGCAAAAAGATAAAGGTGAAGCTGTTGAAAATAGCGTTCATGCGTGGCAAGAGGGACAGATCAAAGTGTACCTCGCCCTGATATCCCAGCGGAGTAAAGAACAACGCGAGAATGATAGCATTGGCTACCAGAGATACCGTGACAATCAGTCCGGTAAAATTCCGGTTGGTCGTAGGCTGCTGGAGCTTGTCCTTGGACGCTTTGCTCATGAGAATGGATTCTCCTTTAGTTATTTTAAAATTGTAATAATTCTATTATATTGAACGCCATCCATCACTGTGAAGTGACAACACTATGAACAATGTGGCTTCCATATAGTCATCTTGATAAGTCATCTTGCTATTCTAACCCATTCCTCCTCAAAACACACCTACTCTCATCACACCCTGTTTGTATTTTTGTCTATTAGCTTTTATACATAATGTCGATAAATTAATGCGATTTTGTCGAATCATACTTCATTTGTTGTTAGAATTTGTCGAGATACATATTATATGCGCAACAAAATACTACTTAAGACTCATTTAAAAAGGAGATCACGATTATGAAATGGTTCAATAATCTCAAGACTGCTGTGAAAATCCTTACTTCATTCCTAGTCATATGTGTTATCCTTGGGGTGATGGGCATTTATTCGATCAAAAACCTTGAATCCATGAACAGCAGCATGAATGAGTTGTACGACAAGAACCTCACCGCCGTAAGGCTGGTATCCAACGTCGAGAGCTTGTACCAGCGTATGCGCGTGAACATTGTGGATCTCACTGCGGCACAGACTGATGCTGACGAGCAGAGAATTATGGACCGTATGAATGAGCGCGCCCGTGATGTCCAGTCGGCTATTGATCAATACCGTCCATTAGCCACTACACAAGAAGAGATGGATGAGCTCGCTAATTTCGAAAAGATATATGCGCAATATGTAGACAGATACGAGACCGCGAAGCAGCTGGCTGCAAGCGACGATATCGCTGCCTTCAACGAATTCAATAATGAGACTCTCCTCGCGATTGGAGATGAGGTCAGCGCAAGTCTGGATCATCTAATTAAGCTTAATGTCGAAGCCGCACAAGATACCAACGATCTGGCTGACCAAAATTACGGCACCGCGATGACTCTTACGATTACCTTGATTATCGGAGCCGTGGTTGTGAGCATCCTGATTGGACTTATTGTAGCGAACTCCATCACCAAGCCGCTGAATTATATGGTCGCCTTGATCGAAAAGGTGTCAAAGGGCGATCTGACCGAGAAATCCGTACTGGATTCCAAGGAGGAGATCGGACAGGTATCCAGATCCCTGAATAAAATGATCGATAATTTCCGTAATTTGATCGGAGGCATTATCATTACATCCCAAAATGTAGGAGCCTCTTCGCAGCAGATTGCAGCCAGCAGCGAGGAAATCGCCGGAAGTAGCTCCAGTCAGGCAGATGCAGCCTCCTCCATATCTGATTTGTTCAAGGAATTGACCGAAGCGGTCAATTCAGTAGCAAGTAGCGCTGAGGAAGCGGCCGAGCTATCCAACCAGACCCTGAGTGTGGCCCAGGAAGGCGAGAAGGTCGTCCAAGCTTCGAAGCAAGGGATGGATGAGATTCGCCAGACGATGAATTTGCTCGAGGGCGATTCCGATAAGATCGGTGAGATTATTGAAGTTATCGATGACATTGCAGCCCAGACGAACCTATTAGCTCTTAACGCTGCTATTGAGGCGGCAAGAGCAGGCGATCAAGGCAAAGGCTTCGCCGTTGTCGCGAATGAGGTTCGCAAGCTGGCAGAGCGCAGTGGTAGCGCGACCAAGGAGATTACCAGCATTATTAAAACCATGCAATCCAATACTAAGCGGAGCGCTTCCATTGTAGGAGAAAATGTCGTACAATCTAATCGTACCGAGGAAGTATTCCAGACTATTATGGATATGGTAAGCAGTTCTTCCCTGAAGGTAAATGAGATTGCTGCTGCATGCGAGGAGCAAGCGGCGCAAGCCTCCGATGTCATGCTGTCTGTGGAGACCATTGCTTCAGCAAGCGAGGAATCTGCTGCAGCCTCCGAGGAGACGGCATCCACTAGCCAGGCTTTGGCCCATTTGGCCGAGGAGCTTAATGAATCAGTATCTGTATTTCAAATTCCAAAATCTACAGGACGTGACTTATGACATCTCCCACACACACATCGCAGTATATTGTAATATCCATTGATGATCAGCTATATGGCATGGCTATGACCTCTGCTCATGAGATCATGACCGTTCCTGCCCTTACCAGGCCCGCAGGTGCACCCTACGAGGTGATGGGGTTGATCGAGCTGCAGAACAAGATTGTACCCGTGATCAGCCTGCGTCATCTGTTCGATCTAGGCGGAGCAGAGCTTGATGATCGCGCACGCATTATTATCGTGTCAATAGACGGGAACTATGCCGCACTGTTGGTGGATGAGGTCATACAGATCTCAGAGTATCGTGAACTGCTCCCGACCCGCTCCGGCTGGAACAACAGTGGCTACATTATGGGCTATGCCAAGCAAGGGGAACAAGGAGAGACCTCCCTTGTAGGAATTCTTCATATGGATCGCATCTTGAGCTTTATATACAATTAGTTAATTAGTTAGTCACGCGTACAAACAAGACCATCTCGTTCCCTCGAACGCGGATGGTCTTGTTTGGTTCACGACTCTGGTTCACGGTTGATGCTTGTGCACAGCACCCCCACCCTGGTATCGGGTCTCGTCATGCTTCAACGGCTCTCCGCGTCTAGCTGCCTCTCTTAGCCAGTCTGCACCGTTATCAACCGGATCATATCCAATGAGTTCCTTCAAATAGGAAATATCATAATAGTTATGTTCATTGGCTGATGTACCATACATCGAGATGAAGCGCGTGCTGTCCTCGGCCTCAATACAGCGATGCACCAGCTGTACCATGTCCCGGTGTGATATCCAGATATGCGCCGAGCGCTCACTATGCGGACGATTATCCGCTGTGAAATTGCCAATTCTGAGATTGATAGAGGACAAGCCGTGCTTATCTGCGTACAGCTGACCCAATAGCTCAATGTAACACTTGCTCAGTCCATAAAAGCTGTCAGGACGATAGGGATCTGTAGGCTCGACCTCCTCATGAAGCTTGTAGTAGCCCGTAGCATGGTTGGAGCTAGCAAAAATAATTCTTCTTACGCCTTGCTCGCGAGCCGCCTCATATAGCAAATAAGCCCCGGTAACATTGACAGGCAAAATTTTACCCAGAAAATCCTCCTCATCCTTCGCCCAGGCACAGTGCACAATCGTATCCATCCCCCGGGCAAGCTCCTTGAGGCGCTCTCCATCCGTTATGTTCAAAGCTGTGATTCCCCGTTCAGGGTCCTCATTCAGATCTGCTCCGATAATATCGTAGGATTTCACCTGTCGCAGGCCTTCCAGCAGACAATGGCCGATGCTGCCAGCCGCACCAGTAATCAGAATTTTCCGTCTCATTCATCATCCCTCCACTATATCAGGATATGATTCACGAATCCTTCTTCCATATGTCATGGTACGCTGGTGTTCGCTTGAACAAAGCTTCGGCATACGGACACGATGGGACAATCTTCTTCCCCTCCTCTCGGGCCATCTGCACTACACGCTCGATCAACTCCTTACCAACATGCTGCCCGCGCAGCTCCTCAGCCACAAAGGTATGATCGATCACAATAGAGTGTTCATCTACAGGCGCAAAGGTCACTTCGGCAACAATCTCTTCGCCATCAATGATTACGAAGGCATGATCCTCTTTTCGAATGTCGTGCATATACCCGCTTCAGCTCCTCTTCTCTATAATTTAACGACTCGTTCATTAGTTTCCCCGAATATGAGCGAGACGAAACGTCATATGACGAGAGAGGTGACGAGCTCTTACACTAACTCCTATCCGGACTTTTATCCGGACTCTTATTATGGATTCTTATTATGGATTCTTATATGGGCTCCTCCACTAACTATCTTCAAGCCTTCTAATTAGTCCCTCGGCCTTGAGCGAGCACTACTTGGAACCTCATACGATCATAGGATGCCGCGTTCTTCCGGTCCTCTACAGCACCTTGGACAAGAAGCTCTGGGTTCGCTCATGTCTAGGCTGCTCAAAGAGCATACCGGGTGGACCTTCTTCCAGAATGATGCCATCCTCCATGAAGATTACCCTGTCTCCTACCTCGCGGGCAAAGCCCATTTCATGCGTCACAATCACCATCGTCATCCCCTCTGCCGCCAATTCCTTCATCACGCCAAGCACCTCTCCCACCATCTCTGGATCAAGTGCAGAGGTCGGCTCATCGAACAGCATCACCTTGGGCTCCATGGCTAGAGCTCTAGCTATTGCCACGCGCTGGGATTGACCACCTGATAGCGAGGAAGGGTATGCATCTGCCTTGTCTGCCAATCCCACCTTGCTGAGCAGTTCCATTCCCTTCTCACGAGCCTGCTCGGCGGACCATTGACGCACTTTGAGAGGAGCGAGCGTAATGTTATCTATTACTTTCATATGTGGAAATAGATTAAAGGACTGAAATACCATTCCCATATCCGCGCGAATACTGGAAATCGAAATGTCAGGGTCCATCAATGAATGACCTTCTACCATTATCTCTCCGGAATCCGGGACCTCCAGCATATTAATACAGCGAAGAAAGGTGGACTTCCCTGAGCCAGAGGGCCCGATCACGACCACAACCTCCTTGCGATGGATCACTGTATGAATGTCCCTTAGTACAACATGAGCGCCGTACGATTTTCCCAATCCAGACACACGAATGATCGGCTCCACGTCACTTCACCTTCTTCTCGATATATTCAAGCAGCTTGCTTAAGGAGTATGTGAGGACAAAATAAATAAGCGATGCTGTGAGATACGGCTCCCATACTCTGTAGTACTGAGATTTCATAACGTTACTATAGAACATTAGCTCGTGCGCAGAGATGACCGCAACCAAGGAAGAGTCCTTGATCAGCACAATGAATTCATTGCCGAAGGCAGGAATCATACGCTTGATCGCTTGTGGCAGTATTACATATCGCATAGCCTGTCGCTGGGTCAGTCCGAGAGACAATGCCGCTTCACGCTGTCCTTTGTCAATGGATTGAATACCGGCTCTGTAGATCTCAGCTGTATAAGCAGCCGAATTCAGAGTCAGGGCCAGAACTGCCGCCACTGCGGCATTCGTAGTTCCCATGAGCATGGGCACAACCCCAAAGTGAACGAGCAGGATTTGCACATATAGCGGCGTACCGCGAAAAAAGTTAATGTAACAGGCCATGGGTAGCCGTATATAAGCCTTGGGCGACATTTTCCCAAAGCCAATCCCCAGACCTAGCACAGCACCCATAAGAATTGAGGCCAGGGAGATGCCAATCGTCAGAATCGTTCCTTTCATTAGTAACGGAAAATAGTACACGATGATATCCCATCTAAAATCCATGTCGTTCTTCCTTTCCTGTTCCTTAGGTAGCTACCTTGCATCAGCACACCTGTACTTACCACTAAGGCGTTCGGCTGATCCCACCGGATACTGACAAAGAAGGCATGCGCCTGCCAGAGCAAACACATGCCTTCTCTTGCGAGATTCAATACTAGATCCCGTGCGTCTACGCCATCTCCATGCCCACAATTCTGCATAGCGAAGACGCATATGAAGCAGTGAGGAGCCTTCCATTCATACTAGGCCCAATTCCGCACTTCGTGGCCGCCGTACGTACAATTGCTATTTGGCCATCTCAGCTTTAAGACTGGTTAGATCTGGCTTTTTGCCGAACCACTTCTCATAGATCTCCTCATAGGCTCCATTATCAATTACAGCCTTCACTGCAGGATCAAGCTTCGCCTTCAACTCACTGCCCTTTGGCATCAGGAAAGCATAATACTCAGGCTGGAACGCTTCACTATCTGTAATGCCTACAAGCTTGCTGTCTGGATTGTTCTTAATGTACTCCTGAATGATGGCATTGTCGGCTACGACTGCGTCGGCCCCACCTTTATCAAGCTCCATGAACGCCAATGTATTACTATCGAACTTCTTGAGCTTAGGATTGCTGGCTCCCATCAGCTCTGACATGATTGTGTCAGCGGTCGTAGCCGCCTGAACAGCAACTTGCTTGTCAGCCAGGTCTGCTGCACTCTGAATATCACTGCCTTCCTTCACAACAATCATATTAGCTGATTCGTAGTAGGGAAGGGAGAAATCATAGCTCTCCTTCCGCTCTTCGGTGACAGAAATCGCCGAAATCCCTGCCTGATATTCGCTACCCTGCTTGACGCTCAGCAGCATCGTGTCCCAGCCGACATTTTCGACCTCATAGTCAATACCGGCTTCCTTCATCACAGCGTCCAGAAAATCAATATCAAAGCCTGTAACCTGGTCCCGATCCATGAATTCCATAGGCGCATAGGATGCATCTGTAGCGATCTTGATCGGTCCATTTCCCCCGGAAGCTGTCTCTCCACCTGTAGCTGGTGTCGGCTCACTCACTGCTGGTGGCTGTCCACATGCAGCTAGTAGAACCAAAATTAATGTCATTAAACTTAACAAATAAATCTTTTTCAATACCAAAACCCCCTACTAATTCATTGGTATATGTCTCGAAAAGTAACAATTTACTGTGATTCTATCAGGATTCCAAATAAACCTCAATGATTTTTATAATTTTATGTAATAATATATGACATATTTACATTCCTATATTGGAAATCAGGCGATGACAGTATGCACACCATTTGTCACGTGTCGGTTCATAAGTGCTTGTTATTGCACAGCTAATTGGGAATCCTAATGATATTGCTGTATAAGCTTCTACGGCGGAATATATGAAAGACAGGAGAAATGCAAATTTGAAGCCTATTATTCCTTTTGAACCCGTCCGAATTGATCAGATCCCTGTCGGGCCCTCATGGATTGCCCAGGTCAAATGGGACGGGGTACGAATGTTGAGCTATTATGACGGGACCAAGGTACGGCTGGTGAATCGGCGGTTGCATGATCGAACTGCACGATACCCGGAGCTCCAGCACTTGAACGAACATTGCCATGCAACTTCCTTCATACTTGACGGTGAACTGGTTGCTTTCCAGGATGGCAAGCCATCCTTCTATGAGATTATGAAACGCGACAGCCTCCGCAGTAGCCGCTCCATTCAGCACGCTGCCACGCAGATTCCAATCGTATATATGGTCTTCGACATTCTTTTCGCTAACGATCAATGGGTGACCGAGCTCCCGCTAATAGAACGCCAGCAGCTTCTATCAGATCTAATTAGACCACAGCCGTATCTACATCTGGTCGAGAACTTTCCGGATGGACAAGCCTTATTCAGGGCTATATCCAACCAGGGAATGGAGGGTGTCATCCTGAAGAGAGTGGATAGCAAATACCTGATTCAGGGGAAGGACAATCGTTGGCAAAAGCATAAGATAAGCCGAGATATATATGCACTGATTGGTGGGGTCACCTACCGGGATAAGGTAGTAAATTCCTTATTGCTCGGGCTGATGAATACGGATGGAACTCTGGAGTATATCGGGCACGCTGGTACGGGAAAATGGGGGGCGGCTGATTGGCGCAGCCTCACGGCAGAGGTCCAGAAGTCAGTGGTAGAAGCGTGTCCATTCCGCGCGACTCCCCCACTGCTGCGTGATACCCAGTGGCTGCACCCTCAGTACGTCGTGAAGGTAAGCTTCCTGGAATGGACACCAGGAGGGACAATGCGCCATCCTGTCATAGAGGGCTTGGCACCTCATGTCCCTGCCCAGGATTGTACTTTACAGCAAGAGTGAGTGGTAAGCGGAAGGACCGATTGATAACGATAGATCACCAAAATGAGAATATATGTTCCCAAATTAGATTGACATATATCCCAAAAGAAGGTATAGTTAACTACAAATTCATAGGTGATGCGGGCGAAGCACCCCGCAAGTGAGGCTATTAGCCATACTTGCGGGGTGCTTCTTTTATTTGTTGTACGAGAGAGGAGAATGCACTCAACTAACGTAACGCCTCATCCCGGACACCTATACTAATTCAGACAGGAGTGTTGTTCATGAAACCTATTTCGACCAAGAAGAACGTTCACCCATTATCTTCGGCATTCACCCGTACACTATGGAAGCCCTTTATCGTGTTCTTGTGCTGCACGGCTCTGCTCTTAGTGCCAAGTCAATCTCAGGCCAGTGAGGCCGCCAGCTCAATCGGGGCAGTCTATGATCAAATGACCACGCTTGAATCCGTCATCACATTGGAGGGTCAACGCATCCGTAGCCTCAGCAAGAGCAACAACGATAAGATGAAGTCCATCAAGAGCAGAATTAGTGCGATTGATGCTGCCTTGTTGAAGTCACTTAAGCTGAAGGTTGACCAGACACAGAAGAAGCACACTCCTTTGCTGACGCAATATTCAGAGCTGAATAAGCTACTCGCCGACGCCCGCAAGCGCAAGGACAAGAAGAATGTGGATCTGTTGGTATTGAAACAAGGCTCGCTTAAGCCTTCTGTTACAGCAGCTCGTGCGGACATCGCTTCTCAGAAAAAGGCACTTGCAGACGCCAAAAAAACGGCCACTGCGAAGGCAGCGGCCGTCAAGGAAGCCCTTGTTCCTGTACAAGCTATCAAGAAGCAAATCACAGCGGAGAACAAACAAATTGCCTCCGTTAAGAAGAGCCGCACAGCAGCACACAAACGGTATAGGGCAAGTATCAAAAACGGAAATTCCATCCTTGCGCTCGCTGAGCTTACCCGCGTCTATCAATTGCTCGGCAATGTACATGCCTCTCAGCAAAAGGTAGAAGAATGGGAGCGTCAAATATCTCTGGCCCTGCAGCGCGCAGAAGCCAAGCTCCCCAAATAACAGTGCTTACAGTGCGTTAAATGTGTCTGTCAGTACAGGTACGATTTGTGACTTTCTGGATACTACACCCTTCAATAGCGCCTTGTTGCCATCCAGCTTGACATTGTATGCCTGTTCAACCGCCTGAGCCTTGTTGCCGAGTGCAATACCCACAGAATCACTATTAACAATATCGGTTACAACAAACAGGAACAGATCCAGGCCCTTATCCGCAATCGTCTTATTCAGTGCAACTTCAAGCTCAGCCTGACGGGACAGCACATCATTCACATCAACTGCATTGACTTGGGCAATTTCAACCTTGCTACCGTTCAGTTGGAATTCCTTTGCATCGAGACTGATCAGTTGCTCGATGGTGTGCTGACTCAGATCAGCTCCTGCCTTCAGCATGTCGAAGCCATAGCTCTCAGCATCTACGCCAGCAATCTCAGCCAGCTCACGCGCTGCAGCTACATCTTCTTCTGTGCAGGTAGGAGATTTGAATAGCAGGGAATCCGAAATAATTGCAGACAGCATGAGTCCAGCGATATCTTTAGGAATCTCTACCCCATTCTCCTTATAGATCTTCTTAAGAATTGTCGCTGTGCAACCTACTGGCTCAGCGCGATAATACAACGGATAGCTCGTCTCAAAATTCGCAATACGATGATGGTCGATAACCTCAACCACACGCACCTCTTGAATATCATCAGCACTTTGCTGGCGTTCATTATGATCTACTAGAATAACTGTCTCGGCCTCAGCAGCCACCTTCTCAACGTAACGTGGTGCCGGGGTCTTGAAATAATCCAAAGCAAATTGAGTCTCTCCGCTTACTTCACCCAGACGAACTGCCTCAGCATCTACACCAAGCTTTTGTTTCAAGAAAGCATATGCAATCGCAGAAGTAATCGTATCCGTATCCGGGTTTTTATGACCAAAGACCAGTGTTTTTGCCATCGTAATCGACTCCTTAATCAAGGTTGATTTTACTATAGTCAACAATTCCAATGCGATTATATCATTAATCTCCCATGCTGTGCATCCGCAATCTTGCATAACTATCATTTTTTGAGTGCAGTGACTAAGGTAGATTCTCTGTAAAAAGCCTGACAAAACCTGATGAATCATGGGTTTATTTGTTATTGACAACCTTTATTTTCTAAAAATATTAAATTCATATAGAAAAATCTGCTAGTCATATGGTAACATATCCCTCAAAACTACATACTCAACCATTCTACGAATCATATTCCAATATGGGAGGGGGCCTGCAGGCAACGAAGGATGTTGCCAAGCCAAATCTGATAGACAAATCAATAGACTATAATCTTGTGAAAAGAGGGGAAGCTTTGAAAACACGTACATTGCTGCATAAAGTAACTACTGTTTCTTCCATCTTCGCTCTGGCAGCGAGCTTACTAGCTCCTTCAGCCAGTCTAGCTTCGCCTGATATCAGCCAACAGATTCTTTCTGAGCTGACCAACGAGGTGTTGCAGGAGCCTACCTACATCTCTCCTAATCTTGACACTTCCTCTTCCAAGGATGTTCGAGTCATTGTCCAACTCAGCAGCGACCCTGTAGCTGTTGAGAGATTTAGCGCAGGCAGCCTCCGTGCCTTCTCGACGCGCTCTGCTGAATCCTCCATCAAGAGCGAGCAGACGTCTTTCGAAGAGCTTGCCAGAAAACAAGGCATTTCTCTCCAGGTTAATTACCGCTACAACACGGTTCTGAATGGCATGGAGGTTACGGTTGCAGCCGACAAAATACCGGCTCTCGCCAAGCTTCCTGGCGTTAAATCCGTTCATGAGAACCAGACCTATTTTACAATCCCAGTTCAAGATCCTTCCACAGTGGCAGATGATACCTATGAAGTGAAATTTGATAACGCCCCACTGGATCTAATTGGCGCTCCTGAGGCCTGGAGCAAAGGCTTCACAGGCAAAGGACTCAAAGTAGGCGTCATTGATACCGGTGTCGATTACAATCACCCTGACCTGAAGGATGCTTATAAAGGCGGCTACGATTCCTTTGAGCAGGACAATGATCCTTATGAGGAGCCTCCTGTCAGCATTGATGAAGACCCATACGGAACAGGCTTTGCCGGAACATCTCACGGAACGCATGTAGCAGGTACTATTGTTGGCCAAGCCAAAAATACGACCTCTGATATCGTTCAAAAAGGGGTCGCCTATGATGCAGATCTGTATGCCTATAAGGTGCTTGGGCGGAATCCTGCAACTGGGCGCTCATCCGGCTCATCTGCACAGGTGATTGATGGAATCGAGCGTGCGGTCAAGGATGGCATGGATGTAATCAACCTGTCCCTGGGCTCCGATCAGGAGAAGGACCCGAATTCACCAGACTCCATTGCAATCAATAATGCAGTACTGTCTGGTGTTGTGGCAGTTATCGCGAGCGGTAACGCTGCTGATTCTGGCCCTTACTACTACTCAATGGGCTCACCAGCTTCTGCACAATTAGCGATCTCCGTTGGAGCGACAACGATCCCTGGTCGCCTGTACACAGCTGCGGGTACCGTATCCCAAGCCACATACGAGTCTGTCGACCCTAATGGCAGCGTTACTGCGGATACTTACGATTTTTATGATTACCAGCTTATGGGCTGGAGAACAGGCGATGATGACTTTGCCTCTATCCTTGGCACACACCCTATTGAGGTTGTCTATGCTGATCTTGGTCAAGTAGATGATTATGTGGGTAAAGATGTGACTGGAAAGATCGTACTGCTCTCCCGAGGAAGTCTTGCATTCGTAGATAAGATCGAGATTGCCAAAGAGCAAGGGGCGCTCGCTGCAATCATTTTCAACGGCAATACCAGCCCTAGCGACCCTAACAGTGCCGATCTGTCCGATAGCGTGGCACAGCGTGACGGCTACATCAACACCAGTCTTGGCGATAGCCTTGGCTTCATTCCGACATTTGACATGAAAGGTAGAGAAGGACGAGCATGGGCTCGCAGTATTGTCGAGAATCCTGACAAGCTCCACTTCATTACATTTGACCAGGAGTATCCTCAAATTGATGTTCCCGGTGATCGCATGGCATCCTTCAGTTCTCGCGGACCAAATAGCGATGATCTGCTGGGCATCAAGCCAGATGTATCCGCACCAGGTGTCAACATCATGTCCACTTGGCCGAAATACGGAAAGTTCGATCCAGATGCCTCCTATGCCGAAGCATACAATCGCAGCAACGGTACAAGTATGGCGTCCCCGCATGTAGCAGGTCTGGCTCTGCTCTTGAAGCAGCAGCACCCGGATTGGACACCATTTGACGTCAGAGCAGCTCTTGCCAATACTGCAGACTCTCTGTTCAACGAATCAGGTAAGCTTTATGATGCTTACTCCCAAGGGGCAGGCAGAGTCAATGTGGATCATGCCACAGATACTCCAGCTCTGCTGCAAACTGTAGAGCAACTGACTATTTTGGACAAAGATCTGACCTATCGAGATGTGATCAATTATGGCTCATCGGCCAGCTTCGGCGTCCTGCCGGCTGGAAGTGAAGCGAAGCAAATTCAGCTTCAGCTGAAAAACGTATCCTCCAGCTCCGTACGCTATCAAGCTAGCGTAGAATTGCATGCTGATGTGACCTCCGATCCTACAAATCCGATCTCTACACCGAGCCCTAGCAATCTTCGTGTAGAATTACAGGGTGTTGGCGACGGCGGTGCTATCAGTGCTGATGCAGGAAAAAGCCAACCATTCTTCCTGTCAGTACAGCCTGTTGAAGGTGCTGTAGACGGAGTCTATGAGGGTAAAGTTGTACTGGAAAGCACAGGACGCCCAACACTCCATCTGCCATTCACTGTGCATGTCGGCGAGAAGGCCCCTGCTACCGGATTCGGTCTGCAAGAAATGCAACTATCCAATCCAATTATTACACCTAACCGGGGCGGCATTAAGGCCACGACGGATGTAACATTCCGTCTGACGGCTGAGAATACAGACTACATCGAGCTTCAAGTATATGGTGTGAATGACCAACTCATTGGTATTGTTGATAATATTTATACCGAGGAAGGCTTCCTGGAGCCAGGGGACTATGCATTCGAGAACTACGGCGGAACTTACTTCGCTGTTGACGAAGCAGGGAGCCCTCAAAGGGATGCGAACGGCAATCTGATTACACGCCAGTTGACTGCCGGAACCTACAAGCTAACCTTGATTGCTCCACAGCTTGATGCAAATGGCAACTTTAAGTACAACGCTGATGGACTCATGACATACTATGCCTCCAAGGCTCTGCGAGTTGATACATCACGTAAGAGTAGCAGCAGTGATGATACTACTGGCGGCAACAACGGAAACAGCAGCACTGGCGGGGGTGGAGGCGGAACTCCACCAACAATTCCAGCTACAGATACTCCAGCCACTCCTGCAGATGGAACTACACCGAGTGCACCTAGCATTCAAGGTGTGGTGAAGCAAGGGCAATCAGTTCAGCCTGTACAAGCCTCTGTAGTCGTAAGTAATGGAATTCAGGCACTGAGCATTACCAATGAAGCACTTCAGGCTGCCCTCAACGAAGCAGACTCCAAACCAGTTGCCATTGTTGTCTCTATTAACACTAGTGAGGCTCCTACAACCAAACTGATTCTGTCCGCTGACCAGCTTGGCTTGCTCGCCAAGTCAACCGTAGATAGCAGTATTATTTTGAACTTTGGGACATCATCCCTATCCTTGCCAACGTCGGCACTTAGCTCTGTTCCAGCCGGATCTTCCCTGGAGCTCAACATTGCCGATCAGGACCAGGACCTGGAGATCTTCACCAAAGGCTTCCCAGGCGCTACGATTATCGGCACACCTGTCAGCTTCGAAGTTAATGTACTGTCAGGCAACCTCAGTACACCATTGAACGTACCGGCTAAAGAACGCATTCTGCGCTCCTTTACCGTACCTGGACAAATTGAGGGTAACACTGCTGGTGTATTGTATACTAGCGGAAGCAAGGTATCACCGACTCCATCCGTATTCAACAAGCAGGATGATGGCACAACCGTAGTAGTAGTCAATCGTCCAGGGCTGTCCACTTATGCAGTGGCAACGAGAACTGTGTATTTCGAGGATATCTCCTCTTCGTTCGCACAATCTCAGATTCAATCGCTTGCACACAAGCTGTTGATTAACGGCACTTCGGAGCAGACCTTCGCGCCAAAAGAGCGTGTAACTCGCGCCGAGTTCGCAGCCATGCTGACAAGATCTCTGGGCCTACAAGCTGCAAACACTGCTCCATTCACTGATGTTCAAGCAGGTGGCTGGTATGCAGGAGATGTAGCAGCAGCTTATAATGCTGGTCTGATTACAGGCCGCAATGATGGAAAGTTCGATCCTAATGCACATATTACGCGTCAGGAAATGTCCGTTATGCTGTCAAAAGCTATGGATCTGCTACAGATCACTCCAGCTGTACAGGGTTCCCCTCGTGGACCTTATGCAGATGCTTCCTCCTTCGGGAACTTTGCTGAGCTCAGCATTGATAAAGTAACCCAAGCAGGTATCATGAGTGGAGAGACTGTTAACGGAACTTCCTATTTCCGTCCAGAAGCAGCTACAACGCGTGAAGCAGCAGCGAAAGTACTGTATGAGCTGCTGCAGCAGGGTGAGCTGATTAACTAAGGATTTCACCAGCAAAACGACATCATTCATGGTTCACATCCTTCGCTGGTATCCAGCGAAGCTATGGACCTGCATCAAGTGAAGAAGCCTCCGTCCCACGTATGTACTGTGGAACGGAGGCTTCTGTATTCAAGGCTACATTAAGGGCAGACGCACCGTAAAAACACTTCCCTCGCCAGGCTCACTTTTCACTCCAATGTGCCCCTGATGTGCATGTACAATGGATTCAGTAATAGACAGCCCCAGTCCTGCACCGCCAGATCTTCGAGTACGCGAGGTATCCCCACGATAAAAGCGTTCAAAGATTCGATCCAGTTGCTCCTTCTCCATTCCTGGGCCATTATCGCCTACATCAAGCACTGCCATTCCCTCCTCCACGCTCAGGCCTACCTTAATGATACCTAGCGACCTATCGGTATGCTGCACCGCATTACTGAACAAGTTAAGCACCACCTGCTTCATCGCATCCACGTCAATTGGAGCATGTACCTCTGTGGTAATATCGTAGATCACCTTACGTTCCCCAGCAAGCATCTGTAATTGAGGCTTCATGGAAATGAGCATATCGTCTAACGAGGTCGGCTTCAATAACATCTCAGGAGCCCGATCCATCTTTGCCAATAGCAATAGATCCTCTACGAGCTTCTTGATTCGCTTGGATTCGCCATACATACTCTCCAGTGCTACCTGTAGCTGCTGGGGGTTGGAGGCCGCCCCACGGAGCAGCACCTCCAGAAAGCCATGAATCGAGGTAAGCGGGGTTCGCAGCTCATGGGATGCATCTGCCACAAAGCGCCTCATTTGTAGCTGCGCTTCCTTTTCTGTGGCAAACGAAGCCTCCAACCGTTCCAGCATACCGTTAAATGATACGGCAAGCCTGTCTATCTCTTGCTGCCCTTGGTCGGTAGCCACACGCTCCGTCAGATTACCGGCATCAATACGCCCCACGGTCTTGACCATCTGGGAGAGCGGAATGAGCGTCCGCCGCAGGATTGGTAGCATTAACACCACACCGATAGCAAGCCCTAACAACGATAAAGAAAGGAACGTCAATTGTTGGCGCATTAGGAGTGCCTTGAGCGGAGCTGTTGAGGTACCCATCTGCAGTAGCTCACCTGATGAGCCCTTTGGGCCTGGTGCACGGACCACGACCAGCTGCTCATTCCCCTGATGATCCTCCACCAGATAATAATCGCTCATTCGTCGCCGTGATTCGGCATTTGCACGCAGCTTATCATAAATATCCTCCGATAGTCTGGGAGCGGATAGCCCATCCTCACGCGAGATATCCCGCAAGGTTCCATCCTTCTGGATAATCGCCAGTGTCATATCCGAGAAAAAAAGATACCGATCGGGCGGTCCCTGCGGTGGAATTCCTTCCCGTCCACTCGACTTGGCCTCTCGGGTCAACAGATCCACGGGCATAGAGCGCAGCTGCGCTTCCATGACTTCAGCACGGTTACGATAGACGAAATCCTTCATGAATACATACTGCAAAAATCCTATTAGCACAAGCAGCACAGCCACGATCAGTAACGTTCGTGTAAGCAACTGAGCGCGAAGTGAGTTCATATTCATCCAGTCTCTCCACCGCTCCTTGTTCCACCTCATGGCAGATCGATCCGGTAGCCCACCCCACGCAGCGTGCGAATGAGCTTATGTTCCTTATCCTGAAGCTTATCGCGCAGGGAGCGAATATACACCTCGACAATATTGTCCTCTCCGCCAAAATCATAGCCCCACACTCGGTCCAGAATACGCGCCTTGCTGAGTACTAGACCATGATTGAGCACCATAAATTTCAGAAGCTCATATTCGGTAGGTGACAGCTCCAGCACCCGATCAGCATGTTTAATTTCCTTGCGACGATCATCTACACGGAACGGCCCATAGGTCACTTCTCCAAGCAGATCAGGGAATTGATTGCGGAGCCTTGCTCTGATCCGGGCTAGCAGTTCTTCGAAATTAAAGGGCTTGGCCAAATAATCATCAGCACCCAGCTTAAGCCCCTTGACCCGATCATCCACCTCATCCTTCGCCGTCAGCATAATTACTGCAATGTTATCCCCTGTCTCCTTCAGGCTACGGCACAACTCAAACCCGTTCATCTCTGGCATCATGACATCGAGAATGGCTACATGCGGTCGATATTCCCGTGCCAGTTCCAGCCCTTCACTTCCATTAGAAGCTGTCCTCACCTCATAGCCTTCATTTATCAGGCCGAATTCCAGAAATTGCAGAATATGTGGCTCATCATCTACAAGCAATATCTTGATTCCATTCATGGTAGTCATACGTGCGACATCCTCTCTATACCTCAAATCCTCAGCTAGTCCATGGCACACTGCTGAAGCCATTGTGTTGCTACAGCATCCACTTCCAATGGCTGCATTTAGCCATTCCCTCTACAATTTAATATTTCCATTATGACGCAACTCGGCTGAGGATGGCACTGAATTTTCACTGAAAAAATGATGGTCGTCGCATCACCAGACATTTCAGCTAATTTTCAGCGCAGCCTCATGAGTACTTCAGGTATTCGGTCCACTATATAAATAAATTCATACAAGAATCGGGAGTGAACGGATATGTGGCGCAGGCTTACAACATTATTGAACAAAATAGACATCCCACTGCTGTGCATCCTGCTATTCTCAGCCTTCCTTAGTGGTTATAACATCTGGCGGGATCACTACGTGAACACATATTACACGACAGCGGTCGCAAGTATGCTCCAGAGCTGGCACAACTTCTTCTTCGTGTCACTTGACTCAGCTGGTTCGGTCTCCATCGACAAGCCTCCTGTTACGTTCTGGGTGCAGGCAGCTAGCGCCTATCTATTTGGCTTGCATGGCTGGAGCGTCATCCTTCCACAAGTCCTGGCTCAGATCGGCTCTGTACTCTTGCTATACGCGTTGCTAAAGCCTACGTTTGGCCTAACGGCAGCACGGCTAAGCGCATTCGCTATGGCATGCACTCCCGTAGCTGTATCCGTAAGTCGGACGAACAATATCGACAGCATGCTGGTCTTCACCTTGCTTCTGGCAGCATGGCTTCTATTTCGTGGCATTCGCCGCAGCTCCAGCAGCTCTATCATCGCTTCCTTTGCCTTAATCGGTGTCGGCTTCAATATGAAGATGCTGCAAGCTTACATGGTTATTCCTGCCTTCATCCTCTTCTATATTCTCGCGGCGAGTGTACCTTGGAAGCGAAAAGTAGCTACTCTTGCTGGGAGCGCCGCAGCCCTGTTGATCCTCTCCCTCTCCTGGCCGCTAGCAGTGGATTCCACTCCGGCTGATCAGCGACCTTACGTAGGGAGCAGCGGGACGAATTCCGTCATGAATCTGGCCTTTGGCTATAATGGCATTGCTCGTCTTACGGGAGATCGTGGGCAAGGGGACACAGAGCAGAGCGATGGTAGAGAGAATACACGTCCTGCTAATCTCTCGAATCAGACGAACTACAACAATCAAGGCAAGCGCGTGATGGCAAAAGATCAGATCAACGGTAATGGTGGCGCCCAAGCGAGTCATGGTCCTGGCGCTGGAAGTGCAACCGGTGGAGGGCCTGGCACAGGAGGTCCAACTGGTGAAGGCCCAACTAGCGGAGGTCCTGGTGGTGACAGGCTGAATAGTGGCGGGATGTTCGGAACAGGGACCCCTGGCCCACTCCGTCTGTTCCAGAGCGAGCTGTCCGGTCAAGCGAGCTGGCTAATTCCATTCGCTGTGCTCGCAGCGATTAGCATTCTTGCTCGTCGCCGCATACGGAGCTGGTCACTCCAGCAGAAAGAGGTCCTATTCTGGCTGTCCTGGCTCATACCGATTGCGGGATTCTTCAGCATTGCAGGATTCTTCCATCATTACTATCTCATCATGCTCGCACCTCCAATCGCTGCGCTGCTCGGGGCAGGCTGGGTGAGCATGTGGACACAATATCGCTCCAGAGAGAACAATTGGACAGCTTGGCTATTGCCAGCATCCATACTCCTTACAGGCGTGTTCGCTTGGTATATCATGAAGGGCTACACCGAGAGCATCGGTAGCTTCTGGCCCCATACCGCTTGGGTCACAGGTGTGATAGGCGCAACCCTGCTTCTATGGATTCGAGCTACTGGCGGCACCGATGGACAACACGCTACCTCGGACCGTCGCTATATGATTTGGGGCAGACGACTAGCTGTCATAACTGGCTTGATGGCCCTCTTCATCGGGCCTATATACTGGGCGACTACTCCCATTACTTATGGGCAGAATAGCATGACTCCGCAAGCAGGTCCAAGTCAATTAGGTGATCGCGGAGGAAGGGGCGGTCCTGACGGTGAGCGGGGTGACGGAATCCAGTCGGCCATGAACCGAACTACACCCCCCGGGATGCTTAGTTCCTCAGCAGATGCAAGTGATGAAGCAGCTAGTGCAGATGAAGCACCTGGTACGATGACCAGATTCCCGGGAGCAGCCAGCCTCCCGACAAGGGGATTGGGTATGGGTGGTACACCACAGGCAGATGAGAAGCTGCTTCAATATCTTCGCCAGCATAATACGGACGAGACTTACTTATTAGCAACCCTGAACTATACAGCTGCTGCCCCTTATCTGATTGATTACGGGGAGAAGATCATCATTTTACACGGCTTTGTGCAATCTGATCCTGTATATGATACCGATAAGCTGCAGGCGCTCGTGGAGAGCGGTCAGGTAAAATACTTTCTCGTGACGAGCGGCATGGGCAGTGATCGCTCTGAGCTCGTCAACTGGATCAAGGAGCATGGCCGAGAAATCCCTGCGGCCGAGTGGCAATCGACAGCGTCTGCCTCTGCTCAGCTGTACGAAGTATCCTGGTAAGGAGGACACGACAATGACCCACACCAAGCAACTGACAACCATCCGTTATTCGGTAATAGTGCCAATGTATAATGAAGAAGCTGTCATTCAGGAAACCTATCGCAGAATAAAACACGTCATGCGGGAGCTAGGCGAGCCTTACGAGCTGATCTTTGTAAATGATGGCAGCAGCGATCGTAGCGCAGATATGATCAAGGATTATAGCTCCACAGATGAGTCCGTTATCCTGGTTGATTTGTCCCGTAATTTCGGTCATCAGCTAGCCATTACCGCAGGAATGGATTATGCCATAGGTGATGCGGTCATTATTCTGGATGCAGATCTACAGGACCCACCTGAGCTAATCCCGGACATGGTCGCCAGATGGCAGGGAGGCTATGAGGTCGTCTATGCCCAGCGCATCAAGCGTCACGGCGAATCCTGGTTCAAAAAGCAGTCCGCGCGGGTATTCTATCGGCTCCTGCGCGCATCTACAGACATCTCAATCCCCGTCGACACAGGCGACTTCCGGTTAATGGACCGTAGGGTCGTGGATGAACTGAAGCGCCTGCCCGAGAACAATCGCTTCGTGCGAGGTCTGGTTAGTTGGGTAGGCTTTCGCCAGATTGCTGTGGAATATGAGCGGGATGAGCGATTTGCGGGGGAGACGAAATATCCGCTAAAACGGATGCTCAAGTTGTGTCTGGACGGCATGACTTCCTTCTCTTACAAGCCGCTGAAGCTGGCTGGATACCTCGGTGCTCTTCTCTCCCTCTCTGGCTTTCTGTATTTGATCTATGTACTGTGTGTTCGTCTGTTCACGGATAATGCCGTTAGAGGCTGGTCTTCACTAATCAGCCTGCAGCTGATATTTGACGGCATGATTCTCGTCATCCTGGGGATTATCGGGGAATACGTAGGGCGGATCTATGATGAGACCAAGGCGCGTCCGCTCTACATTGTCCGGGAATGTGTCAGGCTCGAACGTGGTCAACAGCTCCAATCTTCTGAGCAAGCTACCGATGTCCAACACAATGAAGATACTTATGATGCTAACGGTCCAACGGGTCCAACAGTGAGACCTACAGCAAGCCCCGCGACAGCAAAGATGGTGTATACGCACGGAAGTCTGGATTCATCACGTCCGAGAAGAGGAGCTTGAACGAATGAAGCGAATAAGGTCAACTGAACCGACACCACGGCAGACACGCGACCGCATTCTGCAAGTCCGCCTTACTTCCTTTTTTCGCTTCGCAATTGTAGGCGTATTGAACACGGCGATAGATTTCACTATTTTCCTATGGTTATCGTGGGTAGGGGTATCCATTGTGCCTGCCCAGGCTCTGTCCTATTCTGCAGGAACACTTAACAGCTATGTATTGAATCGAAATTGGACGTTCCGTGAGCGGAATCTCTCTGGTACATGGAAGTCCTTCGTCTCCTTCATCGTGCTCAACCTGATTACACTAGGCTGCACTGCGATGCTACTTAGTCTACTGGATCAGCTCACCGACTGGACATTGCCAATCTGCAAGCTGCTCGCTACATTTGCCGGTCTCATGATCAACTACACAGGGAGCCGGCTATGGGTCTTCGTTCCACGAAGTGCAGAGACAGAACAGACTTAGAGGGGCGTTGTAAACAAAAGAAGAGTTGGAACTTTTTGCCGGATGTCTCCTGGACGTGTACAATAAGTGTTGAACGATACTAACGCTCACCATCTAACAGTCTGTTACGGGAGCATGTATCGGTTCAATATGCAGAACAAGGGGGAGACAGCTTGATTCCCGAAGGAAATTTGCTGAGCAACATTGACCGTTTCACCGGATTCGCCGATGGCTATGATCGCAATCGTCCGCAGGCGCCTCAATTTGTCACTCGCATTCTTAGAGACTATCTGGGACACCGACCTGCACGAGTAGCTGATGTCGGCTGCGGCACCGGTTTGTCTACTTTTATATGGAAGGATGCTGCAGATCAGATCATCGGGGTTGAGCCCAGCCCGGATATGCTTACCTTAGCCAAGCACAAGCTGGCATTGTATACAGATGCCCCGCACATCAGCTTTGAACAGGGCTATTCCAATACCCTACCACTACCCTCATCCTCCGTGGATATCATCACATGCTCGCAGTCCTTCCACTGGATGGAGCCGACAAGCACGCTGAAGGAAGCAGGACGTGTGCTTCGTGACGGCGGAATATTTGCAGCCTATGACTGTGAATGGCCTCCTTGTGCGAATTGGCACATTGAGACAGCCTATATGGACATCCTGGACCACGCCAGTGATATTATTCATCGACTCGCAGATCCCGAGAAGCGTCCGCTTAAGCTGGATAAGTCTGCTCATCTGCGACGTCTGGAGGAGAGCCATGTCTTCCGTTACACCCGAGAAATAGGCTTCCATCACACCGAGATTGCCGATGCAGATCGTTATATCGGACTGGTGCTAAGTCAAGGTGGTGTCCAGACGGTATTCAAGCTGGGTTCGAAGGAGCTCGATCAGAAGCTGATTCGTTTTGCAGCACTGGTACAAGACTACTTCCAAGGTCGGACGCTAGAAGTGGTATTCAGCTACCGGATGCGCCTGGGGATGAAGTAAATCTGCCCCTCAGGCGCGTGTGCCTGCTCCAGTATGGATTTTTTTAAAAAAAGATATCCTCACACTCACAGCTTAGTTGCTAAACGTAATTCAGTATAGTTCATATGCGATCCAGACGCGTGCATCAGCGATGTACCTAGCTCAAAGCATTTAACTCAACGTCAACAGCGAATGCAGACGCTCCGGGTAATCTGTGATGATGCCACGTACCCCATAACCAAGGAATACTCTCATCTCTTCCTCATCATTAACCGTAAAGGGACGGTACGCTACTCCAGCTTCTGCTGCGGACTTCACCCACTCTGGAGTGATCGCCTCTTTATAAGCATGAAGTGCCGTAGCACCAAGCGATTGTGCATACTCCCATGGACGGTAGAGCCCTTCCATGTAGAGGACTCCCGTGCGGATATCCGGAGCTAGCCGATGGCATTCTACCAAGGAATAATGATTGAAGCTTGAGATGATAACCTGTTCCTCCAGACCGAAGCTTCGAACGGCAGCAATGACCTCTTCCTCCAGACCCTCATAAGGAACTATTCCATTTTTCAGCTCCAGATTCAATACAATCCCGTGCTCTCTCCCCAGCTCCAGCAGCTCATGTAGCTCCGGTACGCGCTCCCCCTGAAAGCTCGGGTCAAACCAGCTACCTGCATCAAGCGACTCCAGCTCTGCACCAGTCACATCCTTAACCAAGCGTGGCAGGCCGGTTGTACGCTCCAGAGACTCATCATGAATCAGCACAAGCTTACCATCCTTTGTCCGCTGTACATCGGTCTCAATCCCCGTAGCACCCAATTCTATAGCCTGCCGAAAAGCAATCATGGTATTCTCCGGGCATGTACCGGATGCACCGCGATGGGCAAAATTAATAATTGGTGTTGTCGTCATCTATGTATACCTCCGTGTGTTTCTATTTTGATTCAGTCATCCATATACACTTTAGTATGTCTATATATTTGTCCAAATCCTACTCACTATAACGTAACTTATTCATGTTCATGCTGTATGAAATATATGTAAACATATTGTGTGCATTGGCAAACAACCGCTGACGGCGAGGTACCAAACAGTGTGCAGCACTGCTAGACTACTGGCTAGACGGTTGAAACGATCCATATCATTCGATATGCTTGATGCCAGATAGGATTGGAATGGACACAAACCAAAGGAGAACAGCCCATGAACCCGCTGCACAATTTGAACATTGGACCACCCGCTGCTGGCGAGATCAGACAGATCCACCGCGTATTTGAGCTGGCGATCAGGGATGCCTTCAAGCAAGAAGGACTGGAGGCGCACCTGGAGGATATCGAATACGAAATTAGCCATAAGCAGGAGCGCTTGGCTAATGCCCTGTACACACAAGAGCCTGCGCTGCACTTCTTGATCGCCCGAGTGCGTGACGAGGTGGTAGGCACGATTTCTTACGGCCCCTCTGGCCAGCTGATATCCGAATGCACCGACGGACAGCTGAAGGATGTTGGGGAACTGGGAAGTCTATATATTCTTCCTGACTATCAGAATCGTGGCATCGGTTCTGCACTAATCAGTGAAATGGTACGGCAGTTGGACAAGCAGGGGATCAAGCAATTCTGCCTCGATAGCGGCTATCGACGAGCACAGGTGCGCTGGACCCGGAAGTTCGGGCCTCCCTACGCAATTGCAAAGGATCGCTGGGGACCGGATTCCCCGCATATGGTGTGGCTGTGTCAGGTGCAAGACTGGGTCCAATAAAGCCTTCTTCAGGCGTGACAGACACCTCTTTTCTCATAGCATCCCTCCCAAGACAAAAAGCGCGGACAGCATTGGAATTCTCCTCAGCGTCCGCACTTATCTACTCGTTTATTAACTCATTTATTACCTAATTCACTTCACATCATTCGATACAAGCTATCCAGCCTGCCTGACATTACTTTTTCGCCAGACGAATAACGTTCCAGGAAGCCTTGTTCAGGCTAGCGGATACGACACCGCCATCCAGCTTCGCACTACCGCCGCTACGTGGCGCTACCTTCTCTTGTGCAGCCGAGTTGGTGGCCTTCAGATCATCACTTTCCATGACCAGATGCTCTACAATCTCGAAGCCCTCGAAGCTACGAACATCACAGTTCAGCTCCAGCGCATCATTCAGGTTACGGTTCACTGCGAAGATCGTCAGTTCCTCGTTCTCTTCATTATAGACTACAGCGCTGTCCAGATAAGGCACATCTGTGAAATCCTTGGAATCGTACTTCGGCGAATCCACGACTGGCATCAGGGATACACCACGTCCGAAGCGAGATGCATGCATGTAAGGATAGAAGATGGTCTGCTTCCATGCTCTGCCATTATTCTCAGTCATGATTGGCGCAATGACATTGACCAATTGAGCGAGACAAGCCATACGTACCCGGTCTGCATGACGCAGGAAGGTAATCAGCATACTCCCTACCAACAGCGCATCCTCGAAGGTATAGATATCCTCCAGCTGCGGCGGAGCAATCTGCCATGGCTCCATTTTGCTATCTGCTTCATTGGAATGGAACCACACATTCCACTCGTCGAAGCTCAGCATCATGGTCTTCTTGCTACGCTTCTTCGCTTTGATATAATCACAAGTCGATTTAATCGTATGGATGAAATGATCCAGGTCCATCGTCAACGCGAGGAAATTCTCTGTATCATTATCACGGTTGCCATAGTATTGGTGCAGGGAGATGTAGTCTACAGCATCATAGGTGTGATCCAGCGTCACAGCTTCCCACTCAGGGAAAGTAGTCATTCCTGTATTAGAGCTACCGCAAGCGACCAGTTCAATATCCGGATCTACCCAACGCATAACCTTGGCTGCTTCCAGTGCGATGCGACCATATTCATGCATTGTTTTGTGGCCGATCTGCCACGGACCATCCATCTCATTCCCCAGACACCAGGTCTTGATCTTATGCGGCTGCTCCACGCCATGACTGCGACGCAGATCACTCCAGTATGAACCACCTGGATGATTGCAGTATTCTACTAGATTGCGTGCGGCATCGATACCACGTGTCCCCAGGTTGACTGCCATCATGACCTCGGAGCCGACCTCACGAGTCCATTGGAAAAATTCATTCGTACCAATCTCGTTAGGCTCTACGGTTCTCCATGCGAGCTCCAGACGTTTGGGCCTGTCCGCAACCGGGCCTACACCATCCTCCCAGTTATAGCCCGATACGAAGTTACCACCTGGATAACGAATGATCGGTACGTCCAGCTCCTTCACCAATTCCTTCACGTCACTCCGGAAACCGCTCTCATTTGCCAACGGATGTGAGGGCTCATAGATACCTCCATATACAGCACGACCCAGATGCTCAATAAAAGAGCCATATATACGTTTATCCACCTCTGCAATGCGGAACGACTTATCAATAATCATTTTTGCCTTTAAAGATTGTGACATGGATACCATCCTTTCCAAATGTGAGGATACGGAGCCTCTCTTATCTGCAAGGACAATATAACATGATGAAGATGGATGGTCAATATTTTTATTAATACTTAATAATAACATTAATTAAAATGAAAATGATACGGATCTCAGTCTTCTTAAAAGTAAAAGAAGGCCCCCTTGATAAGGAGACCCTCCGACATTTATATTGGAATATTGGTATTAGAAATTCATGCTGTCTAAATGAGATCCGATTGTTGAAGCAGTCTCCGCACAATCGTTGGTTGCTACCTCAGCTCTAGTAATAAATGTTTTGAGAGCTAATCGACTACCGTTTCTTCCTGAAATAATCCCAGCCTGGATCCTATCCGCCATCCCGTCTTTCGCCCACTCCGCAACGGCTGCACTGTCGGAATATGGACTCCACAGACGCCACAGATGCCACGCTGCTGCCCGCATCGTTCATTGCCTTCACGGTAAATGTGTATTCAATTCCCTTAATATATCCATTGTATCTTGACCCTTAAGAGACTGCTCTGCAATGAGGTATGCAGGAGTTCATTAACCCTTGAGCGAGCCAGCAGCAAGACCTGCCACAAAATATCGCTGCAACACCACGAACAGCACCACAATTGGGATCGCCGTGACTAGTACACCCATCAGTAGCATCGGATATTGTGTTACATACTCTCCCCTGAATTGTAGCAGCACCAATGGTAGTGTCAGCTTTGACTTGCTGCTCAGCATGAGCATGGGCATCAAGAGATCATTCCAGACCATGACCAGCAGGAAAATCGCCGTCGCGGCAAGTGAAGGGGCTGCAAGCGGCAGGGCAATTCGGGCATACAGCCTCCATTCGCTTGCACCGTCAATACTGCCTGCCTCCAGAATCTCCGATGGCAGCATACGCATATATCCAGTCAGCATGAAGACAGATACGGGCAGCAGCATGGCTGTAGTCACAATCACGAGGCCAGCAAGGCTGTCAGACCAGCCCAGCGAACGAGTCAGTGCATAGATTGGCAGCATGTTGACCTGCGAGGGAACGATTAAGCCAGCCACGAACAGTCCAAAAATGACAGCCCCCAGTCTCCCCTTCCAGCGGACGATAGCATAGGCGATCATACTGCCGAGCAGAAGCTCAAGTATTACAGTTCCAGTAGTAACCAGCAGACTATTCAGGAAATATCCCCACATCGGCTGATTGCGGAATAGCTGATACAAGTTATCCCACGTCCACGGATCAGGCCAGGCTAGCGGCTTAGTAAAGAAATTGCTGCTCGTCTTGAAAGAGGACACCAACACAAAATACATTGGAGCCACAATCAAAAGGGCATAGACTGACAGAAGCACACGTTTGAACCAGCGCATCACCATAGCTTTACCTCCTCTCTGGCTGTAGTCCGGTATTACCCGCTGACCCGCTCCGCTCGAAGTGCCTTGAACTGCAGCAATGTCAGCAGAGCCAGCAGCACAAGGAACATCATAGAGGCAGCTGAAGCCAGTCCGAACGAATAACTGCCGAAGGCCGTGTGGTAAATATAAGTGCTCAGAATTTCTGTAGCATAGTTCGGTCCACCACCGTCATCGTAAAGATGAGATCAAATGCCTTGAACGACTGAATCGTTGTGTAGGCCACAACAATAGTCGCAGAGGGGGCCAGTAATGGCCAGGTGATCTGACGGAAGGTCTCCCAACGCCCACCACCATCCATTTTGGCAGCCTCATACAATTCGACTGGTATAGCTTGCAGCCCCGCGATAAATACGATTATCATCTGCCCCGCATGGGCCCACACCTGAACCGCGGCGACAGAGTAGAGCGCCAGCTTCGGATCTCCGATCCAGTTACGGGTGGCCGCCGAGGCTCCCAATTCCTGGAGCCCAGTGTTCACCATTCCAATGGACGGATCATACATGAACGACCAGACGATCCCCACCGATACCGTAGAGAGGATCGCAGGCAGGAAGTACAATGCACGCAGGGCGATATGTGTTCTCGTATTGCCCACCAGCATCAGAGCCAGCACCAGTGAGATGAAGGTCTGCGCGAGCACGACTACCAGCATGAATTTAATGTTATTGCCAAACGCCTTACGGAACACAATGCTATTGAAGCTATCGATATAATTGGCTGTACCAACGAACTGATAGGACGGAGATACTCCGTCCCAGTTGGTAAATGAATAATATAGGCCTGTTAAGGTTGGAACAATGAACAAGCCTCCATACAAGACAAGTCCCGGCAGCAGGAACAGCAGTAAATGAAGCCGTGTCTTCATAGGCTACTTCCCGGCCTTGGCTATGTGCTGTTCAATGACTGTCTGCGCCTCCTGAGCAGCTTCCGTTGGAGATGTACCACTCAGAACGGCCTGAATGGAGTTCGTAACGGCCTTTTGGTTATCTCCACTCAGAATGGTGAACCGTGGCTGGAAGACTGTCTTCCTGTCAGCCCAAGCTCCTGCTGCCTTCAGCTCAGGCGTATTATATTCAACATCCTTTACAGTTACATTTTGACCTGTTGCGTTGGCATAGGCTCCTGCTACCTCGGGGCGGCTCAGATATTCGATGAATGTCTTGGCCTCCTCAGGATGCTTGGACTTACTGTTCACTGCGAGCATGAACGTGGTGGTATGCACGCCCTCATATCTGGCCTGATCGGCACTTACAGTAATCGGGGCCAGCAGTTGCTGCTCCAGCTCCGGGTTCTGCAGCTTGTTCTGAGCGAGCTGGTAGGAACCGCTGGCGAGCATCGCCGCTCTTTCCTGAATGAACAGAGCCCCTGCTGCTGCGTCCTTGGTCCCCAGTGCATCTGGCTGGAAGTAGCCCTTGTCGTTCAGCTCCTTGATCTGCGTCAGGGTCCTCACCCAGAATTCATCCGTAAGCTTAGCCTCGCCCGCCTCCACCTTCGTGAAGACATCATCTGTAGGTGCATTGTTCATGACCATCGTGTTCATGAATTGCCCCGGACCGATATCCGCACCTGCAAAGGCAATTGGAATCATCCCGTTATCCTTAAGCGTCTGGCAGAGCGCCAGGAAGCCTTCCCAGTCCACTGGTGGTGTCAGACCATATTTCTCGAACAGCTTCACATTATAGATGGGATCGTTGTACACAAGCTGGTAAGGAACCGCGTACTGCCGTCCATCCTTCTGTCCGGCCGCAATCAGCTGAGGATTATATGAAGACAGAAATCCTTCCCCCGTCAGATCAGTGAACAGCCCTGCTTGCACAAAGGTCTCAAACTGAGCACCCGGGAAGGAAGCAAACACATCCCCGACAGCCCCATCGCCAATCTTGGACTGGACCGTGGATTGATATTGATCAGAAGGGAGAGTCTGCATTTCAACAGTGATATTGGGATTCTCGCGCTCGAATTCGGCAATCGCTGTATTTAGAGCCTCCGTATCCTCTCCTCGCCAGTGAATGAAGCTAAGCTTCACAGGGGCAGATCCGGACGCATCTGCTTGCTCGGAATCTTGGCCACCTGTAGCACCACCCTGACCTCCGCAGGCAGCAAGCACCACGGACATGAATAAAATAAGAGCAAGCGCCCACGAATAGGCGTAACGTTGTCTACGAAACATACGGATAACCTCCTGTAGTAATAATGTGCGGAATGATAATGCCACTATCACCTTGACCGGATCAACGGCCAGATCAACGGGTAGTGCAGATCTGCTCCAGACGAGGAGCCTAGTTCGTTAAGCACGCATTTGTGCAGCTTTGTGGTAGGGGAAGCGTCTTGATCATGACATTGTTGGTCCTGTAATTGACGCTAATCGACACTAGGCCAGAAGCAACTTAGACCGATTGACTCGCTCGTGCACGTTGCTGATCCAGTAAGCGACTGCGGAAGAGCGGTAATACCGATGCCCCGAACCGTTCCGCCTCCTCCAGATGGGGGTAGCCAGACAGAATGAAGGTAGACACACCCAGTTCAACGTATTCCAGCAAGCGATCTGTGATCTGCTCGGCAGTACCTACAATCAGGATGGCCCCGCCTGATCGAACTACAGACAGGCCTGTCCACAGGTTAGGCCCTGCCATGAAACGTTGCTTCGCTGTGATCTCCCGCAGCTCGTTCTGTCTACGCTGGTTGGTGGCGTCAGTCTCGCTGAAGGCTTTACTGGCTTGTTCAATCGCCTCAGCAGGTACCTTGCTGATGATATCCCAAGCGGCTTCCCAAGCCTCCTCCTCTGTATCTCTCACCAGCACCTGTGCACGCATGCCATAGCGTAGATCGCGAGCACGTCCCGTCTCCCGCTGCAGCTCTGTCCGAATCTCCTCCATCTCGGTAATCTGCTCCCGAATCCAATCCTGCGGCTCACCCCACATTAGGAAGGTGTCTGCATATTCTGCAGCCATGCGCTTGGCTATTCGTGAGCTGCCGCCCAGGTAAAATGGCGGATGCGGTGACTGGAGTGTCTCCGGCATTCCGACAGGTCCATGGAACTGATAATACTTCCCTTCGAAGTCTTCAGAAGAATGCTCTCCTGCGCTCGCTAACTTCGCGAACTCCGAATCATTCATCCCCTTGGACGCTGACCATGCCCGCTGGATGACCTCCATATATTCACCCGCACGGATGTAGCGCTCATCATGCGCATGGGCGAGCGGATCACCCAGCTCCTCCAGATCACGCACCGAGCTGCCTGTGACGACATTTATCATGGCACGACCACCAGATAGCTGATCCAGCGCCGCTCCCATGCGAGCTGCCAGTACAGGCGCTACCAAGCCTGGTCGAATAGCAACCAATGGCCTCAGTGTAGAGGTATGACTGGCTATAGCTGAGCCCACTACCCAGGCATCCAGACAAGCCCCACCTGTCGGAATCAGTACAAAGTCACAGCCACCCCGCTCCGCTGCCTGAGCTACTTTAACCAGATACTCCAGCGTAGGCTGTCTTTCCGGCTCGATCCCTACATATCTTCCATCTCCTGCCGTTGGCAGAAACCAGCCAAAACGAATCTCCTCCTGTTCAGACACATGCACGCTCATATGACACGCTTCCTTTCCTGAAACATTCTTTTTATAAACCAATAATTTCAGTTGGAATAATAAGTATTAGTATCATAGCAATCCATTTGTCAATGATCCATGTCATTAAGCGTTGATTTTTTTTGTCTATTTGTGGTCAATTCAAATTCGATTTTATACAAATTCTTGAATATCCACAAAACCCACCTGTATAATTGGTTATAAAAACACGGCGAAGAGGTGCTCTTGATGACAGAACTGATGAAAGAGGATCACCATGAGTTTCTGGATATCATTTTCTTCACTCCATCCGACTTCGAGAAAGCTAGTGGCGCCTGGCCTATACGAATTGGCCAGAATATTGCCAAACCCAATTATCATATCGGGCCACGCACCAGTCCTTACTATTACTTGCTCTTCATTCTGGAGGGTGCAGGAACCTTCTATCAGGACGGACAGATCTATTCATTGCGTCCGCGTGATATATTCTCCCTTTTCCCGCATGTGACCCATGAATATGTGACTGATCCAGATACTCCGCTTCGCAAAATCTTCATGGCCTTCGATGGCGAGCTCGCCCCACAGCTGCTGTCCCGAGTCGGACTAACGCCAGAGTCGCCTCATCGCACCGGTGTACTCACCTCCGAGATGGCAAACGGCATGCGTTCATTCATGGAGGAAGCGAGACCTACAGCCGAGCAGGAGCGTGACCTGGGGAGACTCATGCGCTTTCTGGGCATTTTCGACTGCATGACCAAATATTCACCACCTGGTACCCTTCCTGCTGGCGAGGGAACACCATGGCTGCAGAAGGGAAAGGAATACATGGATATTCATTTTGCAGGCGGCATTACCGTCGAAGGTGTCTCTACCTATGCCGGAGTGGACCGTACCCATTTTACGAAGCAATTCCGCAAGAGCTATGGGCTGTCTCCCATGCAATACATTCAGCGTCTAAAAATGAATCAGGCGAGACGCCTACTGAACGAGACCACGCTGTCTCTAACCGAGATCGCCCATACTGTAGGTTATCCAGATTTGTTCTCCTTCTCCAAGGCTTTCAAAAGAATGGTAGGGCTGTCTCCCAATCGGTACCGTAAGTTGGAGCAGAACGGGAGTTAGCGCAGCCTGCTCTATTAATAAACCCGTCACGAAGTCATCTGTCCAAGATCGCTCAATTCATTCCCACAAGGTCGCTGAACTCATATTGGGTCTCCTCAAGACACTCTCCCCCTTTTACTCAGGATGACACAGAACGCTCTAAGCCCATTTCCTACTCGCTTGTCACTTTCAGCTTATATTCAGTGGGCATTTAGAGAGAATTCATATACACAGGCTAGAATGACCTTGTAAGACAATCCATGACTGAAGGGCGGAAGTAAAGATGAACAAACATACAACGAAGCGCAAAAATACCAAGCAAATTCTCCTCGCAGGAACTATGGCCGCTGCTCTATTCGCAGGTGGTACGATCTGGTCTGCTCAAGGAGCACAGGCGGCGGCCAGTACCACAAGCGCAACCGGCAGCAAGCAGGCTCAGGCTCAAGGCACTCAAACACCTGAAGGACGTGGCGGCTTGGGGCACTTCGGCAATCAAGGCTTGTCCACGCAACTACAGGGCTGGCTCTCCCTTGACAGCACTACACTGGAAAGTAAACTGAAAGACAAATCCCTGGCCGAGATCGCAGCAGAGCAAGGCGTGGACGGTGCAGCCTTGAAGACGAAGATCGCTACTTGGCTGGAGAATAACCAATCCACAGACCGTCCAGCAAATGTGAACAAGACCGGAGACACGACGACGAAGGACGCAGCAAAGGCTCCAAACTACACCGAGCTTGCTGGCAAGCTCCTGGAGAGCAAGGGAAGCTTCAAGGCTGACGGTCCGGGAGAAGGTGGTAAAGGCGGCATGTTCGCCAACAATACAGAGCTGGCAGCATTGCTCGGCTTGACACAGGACGAGCTAAGCAAAGCACTGCAATCCGATAAATCCCTTGCAAGCATTGCCACAGCCCAAGGTGTGGATGTGAACAAGGTGATCAGACTGCTAGTCTCCCAAATGTCGCAAAAGACCGCTGATCGCCCGGCTAACGACACAGCTAACAGCTCTGCCGACAAGAGCAAGCCAGCGCCTTCAGCTGACGATCTGAAGAGCTTTGTCACCAAGCTGGTGAACGGCGAGCAGCCAGCCAGACCTGACAATGCTGCACCGAAGACTCAGCAATAAGATTGAATTTCTGAATTTATAGTTGGCTATACCCGCACACCCACAACTGGAACATACCAAAAGGTCGAAGATGGACTCTTTTCGAGTGCAAATCTTCGACCTTTTGATTTCCATATCTATGGAGTTTCGGGTTTCGGAGTTTCATCTAGATGCCCAGTTTACTCGGTGCGAGCTTTTAATCCATATTTGATCGAACCGGGTGAATCAGACTATTGGTACACAGGCCGCTCCACTCACCAGCAATGTGCCCAGATATTTGCGGGCATCCGCGGTACCCAGATGTACGTGCTCATGCTGGTCTGGATGTGCAGGTTGAATGAGCATGACATCCGCTCCGTCCAACCCCTCCTGTACACTTCGGACCACATATCCCCTATTCAGCAGGTCATCCAATATTTCTCTTTCCGCTGCGAATTCCCCATAGGCAGACATCAGATGATCCCCTCCTCTGTCGGAATCCGTTCAGGGACTCTGACCTGCTCCGCAATGCGAAAGGAGTCACGCCGCAGATAGGCCCCATAACCTGGAGTGCCCACAAATTGCTTGTCACGAATGACGAATTCACCACGCACCAGCACAGACACTGGCTCTCCGGTTACTTTCATCCCCTCAAACGCGCTGTAATCCACCTTCATATGATGGGTCTGCGCCGAGAGTGTTCGCTCCTGATTAGGATCGAAAATGACCAAATCAGCGTCACTGCCTACTGCAATAGTCCCCTTGCGCGGAAATAGTCCGAACAGGCGGGCACTGGCTGTCGAGATCATATTTACGAATTGATTCAGGGTAATCCGCCCCTTCCGCACTCCTTCCGAGTACAACAAGCTGAACCGATCCTCAATCATAGGTCCACCATTAGGAATTTTCGAAAAATCACCGCGCCCTAGCTCCTTCTGCCCTTTAAAATGAAACGAGCATTGATCGGAGCCGATCGTCTGCAGATCGCCCGAGGCGAGCGCCGACCAGAGAACATCCTGATTCCAGGCTTCGCGCAGCGGAGGTGACCAGACATACTTCGCACCTTCAAAATTCGGCTTCTCCAGAGCCGATTGCTCCAGCAGCAAATACTGCGGACAGGTCTCGCCGTATACACGCAGTCCCTTCTTGCGCGCCTCTTGTATTTTCCACGCCGCTTCCGCACAGGTCACATGGACTACATACAGCTGTGAATCTGCAAGCTCCGTCAGATAGGCGGCTCTACCGGTTGCCTCCCCTTCCAGCTCCGGTGGACGAGTGAGCGCATGATAGATCGGCTCGGTCTTCCCAGCCGAGAGTGCTTCAGACACCAGGATGTCAATAACATCCCCGTTCTCGGCATGCACCATGACTAGCGCTCCGTGCTTCCGCGCTACCTTCAGCGTCTGGTACAATGTACCGTCATCCGCTTGGAGCGTGTGCTTGTAGGCCATGAACACCTTGAACGATGTAATGCCCTCCTTCTCCATGATCACAGGCAGCTCCTCAAGCACCTCCGCATTCAGCTCTGATACCATCAGATGGAATCCATAGTCAATGACCGCCTTACCCAAGGCCTTGTCATGCCATCTCGCGACAGCCTTCTGCAGCGGCTCCCCCTTGTTCGTCAGGCAAAAGTCAATAATGGTGGTCGTACCGCCGAAGGCCGCAGCCTTCGTGCCCGACGCAAAGTCATCGCAGGTTACAGTACCGCCAAAAGGCATATCCAGATGTGTATGAGGGTCGATCCCACCCGGAAATACGTAACAGCCCGAAGCATCAATGATCTCTGCCCCCTGGTCTTCAAGGCGCAGGCCAATCTCCACTATGATGCCACCGTCCACTCGAATGTCTGCCTTATATGTGTCTACCGCTGTGACAATGATTCCGTTACGAATGAGCTTGCCTGTGCCCCTTTTTTCGTACCCGCTGTTATTGATGTTGCTATTGAAGCTATTGTTGCCGCCACTCGTGCCGTGATTACTCATGAAGATCGCACCTCCGCTTCACTAGATTCCCGGTTCAGCCCAGTCAACACTCGCTGACGCTCATTCCAGCTCATTGGTGGCCGTCCATGATTTACCTGAATCATCTCAATAGCCCCCTCCGCCGGGCAGACGATAGAACACAGATTGCAGCCCACACAGTCCTCCTCCCGCACCTGAACATACGAGCGGCCTGCCTCATCTCTCAGCAAATCAATGCATTGATGCGAGGTGTCCTCACATGCAATATGGCATTTGTTGCAGTGAATGCATTGCTCCTGATGAATTCGGGCTACCACCTGATAATTAAGGTCCAGATCGCCCCAATTGGAATAACGCGGGACCGATTGGCCTACGAGATCCTTGACCGAGGCAATACCCTTGTCATCCAGATAGTTGTTCAGGCCATCAATCATCTCGCCGACGATCCGAAAGCCATGATGCATCGCGGCTGTACATATCTGAACGCCAGAAGCCCCCATGAGCATGAACTCGACTGCATCCTGCCAGGAGGATACTCCCCCCATCCCAGAGATCGGCACGCTAACCTCTGGTGTGCGGGCGCACTCAGCTACCATATTCAGCGCGATGGGCTTCACCGCAGGTCCACAATATCCACCGTGCGCTCCTTTCCCCCCTACATGGGGAACGGTATTCCAGGTGTCCAGGTCTACTCCCGCGAGACTGTTAATTGTATTAATCATACTGACGGCGTCCGCTCCACCCAACACCGCATGGCGGGCCACCACCGTAATGTCTGTAATATTGGGCGTTAGCTTTACAATGACCGGCGTCTGTGCTACTTCCTTCACCCAATACGTCTGCATCTCCACCAGATCTGGCTGCTGCCCAGAGGCTGCTCCCATGCCCCGCTCAGCCATGCCATGAGGACATCCAAAGTTCAGCTCCAATCCATCTACACCCACAGCCTCCACTCGCTTGACGATCTCATGCCATTTCTCACGCTTTGGCTCCACCATCAATGACACAACCAAGGCCCGATCTGGGAAAAGGCGCTTCGTCTCTCGAATCTCCCGCAGATTCACTTCAACCGGTCTGTCGGAGATCAGCTCGATATTATTGAAGCCTGCCACGCGTTGTCCCTTGAAATGCACCGCCGCGAAGCGGGAGGAGGTATTGATGATCGGATCTCCAAGCGTCTTCCAGACAGCCCCACCCCATCCTGCTTCAAAGGCTCGCTGCACCTGATATCCAGTATTGGTGGGCGGTGCAGAGGCCAGCCAGAACGGATTCGGCGAGCGAATCCCTGCCAGATTGATGCTCAAGTCTGCCATAAGCAAGCTCCTTTCGGTTACAGTAGTATATAGATAGAACTGAAAATGCTAAGAGTCTGGGTCCGCATAATGCACAGGTTCGCACGATGCACCAGTCCACACGATAGGTACATCCTCACTTGGTTCGGAACTTCTTCTGACCATCCCACACACCGTGATCTATCATGCTGTACGTTCTGCCTGGCGACTTCCTTCCTGAATCAGCGCACGGGCTGCCTGCTTTCCTTGCTCTGCTGCAGATACCACCGTAGCCTCTCCTTTCCCTGCACCGAAGACAATGTCTCCTGCGGCATACACCTTGGGATGGGAGGTTCGGTAGGTATCCGGGTCTACTCGTACAACGCCACGATCATGCGCAAGCCCCATCTTGTCGATTATGCTCAGCTGCCGCTCCTGACCAATCGCTGTCACTACAGCATCCACCGGCATCAGAAAAGTCGATCCCTCTAGTGGACGCGGCACTCTCCGCCCATCAGCTCCTGGCTCCTCTGTGAGTTGCATTCGTACACATTCCAGTCCTGTCACCTGCCCCTTCCCATCACCCACGATACGCACCGGCGCGGTTAGCCAATCGAATTCAACACCCTCCTGCCGGGCAAATCGGTATTCAAAGGCATACGCCGTCATCTCTTCGCGTGTACGCCGATAGACCATCCTCACCTGCTCTGCTCCCAGACGAACGGAAGTCGTAGCCGCATCGACTGCTGTATTCCCTGCCCCGATAACCGCTACACGCTTTCCCTGAAAATGTAGTGGTGGACGCCCATTCTTCGTACTCTCCACCAGTTCAATTGCATCGTACACTCCACCCAACTGCTCACCTTCAATCCCTAATGGAGGAACATAGCCCATCCCGGCTGCCAGGATAATCGCATCATAATCGTCCAGAAGCTCAGCTACGGATATATCTCGTCCAACCTCGGTATTGGTCCGGAATTGTACACCCATGCTTTCTACCTGTTGAACCTCCCACAATGCAACGGCCCGGGGCAGTCGAAAGGACACAATACCGTAGGTGTTCAAGCCACCCGCAAGCGATCTTTTCTCAAACACGGTGACCTCATAGCCCGCTACAGCAAGCTCCTTCGCTGCAGCCAGGCCTGCGGGGCCACTCCCTATGACGGCGGCACGCAGACCGTTCGAATGACCAGCCTGGAACAGCTGATGACCACTCTGCATGGCCCAATCAGTAGCATAGCGCTGCAGCATCCCGATCTGAATCGGCTCCGAGCTGTGATTCAGCACACAGGCTCCCTCGCATAATTCCTCTGTGGGGCAGACACGTGCGCAGCTCGCACCGACTGGATTAGCATCCATAATCGTCTGGGAAGCCCCCCTCAGGTTCCCCGTCGCAATCCGATGAATGAAGGACGGAATATCGATACTGGTGGGACAAGCCTGAATGCAGGGTGCATCGTAGCAGTACAGACAACGATTAGATTCATCCTGGGCTGCGTGCGGCGTCATTCCGGGCTGTATTTCGGCAAAGGCATCCTCAAGCTGGGCATTCATCTCCATATCATTCATCTGCATCAGGGTTAAGCCTCCTTGTTCATGCCGGATACGAGCCGGCTATTCGTTGCAATGGGTTGGGGACATAGTCGGAGAGCCGTTCGATAGAGCAACTCAGTCCCGGCTGCAATATCTTCAGGGCTGGCGTATTCCGCTGGATTATGACTGATACCGTCCTTGCATCGGACAAAGATCATGCCATAGTCACAGTAACGCGACATCTCCAGCGCATCATGGAACGGACCGCTCATCAGCTCAGGCAACTCCAGCTTCATCTCCTCAGCCGACTCGCGTATCGTACTCATAATGCGTTCAGCGCAGTAACGCGGTTCACTGACTGTATCCTCGCGTATGGTATATGTGAGCCCAAGTAAGCCCGCGGTGGTATCAATGAAGGAGCGTAGCTCTCGCTCCAGCCGATTCCGACGCTCCATATCCATGTCTCGTAGATCCACGGTGAATCGGACGTGCTCGGGGATGATATTTCGTGAATCTGGCATGACCTGCAGCGAGCCCACCGTCGCGACCGTCGGGGCCTGCGGCTCCCGTGAGGCAAGCTCATGAAGATACTGGATAACCCGCGCTGCTCCAACAAGTGCATCCCTCCGCATGAACATCGGCACCGACCCGGCATGGCCAGCAAAGCCATACATATCTACCGTCCACCAGATCGGGCCCGAGATCCCTGTAACTACTCCGACCGAATGCCCTCCCGCTTCGAGGACTGGACCTTGCTCAATGTGCAGCTCAACATACGCCCTGACCGCCCCTGGAGCGTATTGGCTCTCCGCGAACCGCTCCGGATCTCCACCGAACGCAAGCAATGCTTCGCGGCGCGATATCCCATTTTTGTCCTCACGCTCCAGCTCCCCTTCCTCCAGGCGACCCAGAAGTCCCCTGACTCCGAACAATCCCTTATTGAAGCGACAGCCCTCTTCATCACTGAAGGCGACAACCTCCAGTGGTACATCCAGTGTAATTCCCTGCTCTTGCAGCACCTCCGCCACCTCCAGCGCACCGATGACACCCACAATACCATCGAAGCGTCCTGCATAAGGCTGAGTGTCAAGGTGCGAACCCAGCATTACAGCCGGAGCGGATGCATCACGTCCTTCCAAGCGACCAATCACATTGCCGAAGGCATCCATGCGCGTCTTCAGCCCCGCCTGCTCCATCCAGCCCATAACAATCTTCACAGCCTCCAGATCCTCAGGAGACATAGCCAGTCTGCATACCCCGGTGGGACTGATCTTACCAATGCGAGATAGTGCCTCGATTCGTTCCATCACTCGTTCCTGCTGAATAGCCCAGGTGTTCAACGATATCCCTCCTTTAGATAAGCGAGTAGGTAATTGAGTTAACTTTTATTACACGAACAACCCAGAACACACGAACGATTTCTACACATAACAACCTTGATATATATAGGATAAATATATTTCCCTTCGCGGTTATATATACTAACATGATATAATTCCAACTATAGATGAATAGGAATGCTTTAACATTAGACAGGTTGTCAAAAGGAATGCTGTAATTTGTTACAGTCTTCAAATTCTTCAAGAATGTCCGTTTGGCTCAAAGCTTGTGAAATCCTTACGTACCAACGACACTATTTAGGAAACGGGGTGCTGTAATTGGATTGGAGAGTTCTTTGTACCGTGGATGAGGCTTTGAACAGACCTGTGTTCCAGGGAGCATACCTGATTGCAGGTCAAGCAGGAACAACCCGGCCGATTCGGTGGGTTCACATTCTGGAGACGGAGCAATTCGATTCACTGATTCATGGCGGGGAAATGATTCTGACGACAGGTATAGGCATGCAAGCGGATATGCTGACCTTCCTTAGCAGGCTGATCCACAGCAATGCAGCGTGCCTCTGCGTAGAATTGGGGCCCCAATGTCCTGCGATCCCCGAGGACGCAATCGTCATGGCAAATGAGCAGCAATTTCCGCTCGTAGTATTCCCGCACACCGTCCGCTTCGTGGATATTACACTGGATGTCCACTCTCTGCTCCTCACCGAGCAGCAGCGCAAGCGGCGGGAGCTGGAGCACATTACCCGCGAATTTCACCGCCTAACCCTGATGCCGCAGGGCAGTAAGAATGTTCTTCGCCTGCTCCACGAGAGTATCGGGCGCCCGCTTGTCTATCGCCCACTGGTGGGAAAAGCCATATTCCTGCCGGCCAATCTGGCCAAGGATCATCTCTATTGGCTTCAGATCATTGAGGAGATCCACTGCACAGCAGCTCCTCTCTCTACAGAACAGATGGGCGTCATTCACGCACCCGTTCACACTAAGGAAGCATCAGGGCAGCAATCCACTATGGCTCTGCCCACTCTTGCGATCCGTCCCATCGGTGCACTCGGGCAGACCTGGGCCCATCTCGCCTTCCTGCATCACGGCGATGATACAGCCGACGAGCTCAGCCTGCTCGACTCTGCCGCCTTATCCATTGCACAGGAGCTACTCCGCAGCCATACACTAGAGGATCGCCGCTGGTCCACCCACCAGCAATGGCTTCAAGATCTGGTAGAAGGGCAGATCCGGGACGAGCGTCAATTAATGGGTATGATTGGCCCGGACTATCACACCCTCAACGAGCGACCATATCGTATCGCGATCCTGGAGCACGAAGCCCCGAGCAGTAACATACGAGCTGACGTCAGCAGCAGCCTTTCGCAATTCGCCCCCTCGCTCCGCCATATTTTGGAGCAGGCCGGGTACCGATTGTGGATCACCGCCAGTCCCAGCAGGGTTATCCTCTTCATCTCCGACCCCCAGCTTCAGCACGACAAAGAAAGACTTTTGCAGACACTCTCGGGCATTATGGACCCTAAAGGCACTACAGGCACGACCCGTAATACAGAACATAATAGGCATACAGATAGCTTCAACATCAGAGGTACTACAAGCATCAGAAATAATACAAGCACGAGAGATACCACGAGCAGCATCACTTACAATGAGGAAAACACCAGCATCGCCAATCCACGACAACGTATTAGCCCAAATAACCACTTAACCTCATTTGCCGGGATGCCCACTTCACAAGCATTGCCGATGCAGATAGCAGCCTTGATCATTGGCGTCAGCCATGTGCACACAGGGCTTGCCGCAGCTACTGCAGCATATCAGGAAGGATTACAGGCACTGAATCTGTACCCTTGTATTCGCCAACCACTACTGTTCTACGAGGATTTGGGTATTTTTCAGCTGCTTCCACACTTGAACGATGGCCATACCTTACAGCGCTTTATAGCCTCCTACCTCGGACCACTCATCAGTCACGACGAGATCAAGGGTAGCGAACTCCTGCTCACACTCAAGGTATATCTCGATAACGATGGCTCCAAGCAAATGGCTGCCAGGCAATTATTCATCGTCCGCCAATCCCTGTATTACCGCCTGGACAAAATCACCGAGCTGCTGGGGGCAGAGTTCATGCAGGCCGAGCACCGCCTCTCCATACAGGTTGCGATTCGAGCCTACCAGCTTCTGTATCCCGAGAAGCTCAAGCTTCCGAGCCGTACCACCTCTCTCCAACAATAGACTGCATCATTGACATTTCGGATTACGAAGACTTCAACAGAAGACTTCGACAGGAGCCTTCAACAAGGGACTTCAACAAGAGACTGCAGAAAAGCTTAATTCACTCATGTCGCTTCACCCACAAGCCCTTCAAGCCGACTGATACTCATAACCTGTAGAAGCGTCTGGATTATGAATTCCACATCCTCATCCGTGGAGGATAGAGGAGGCGCCAGCGTCAGCACGTTGTTAAATCCAGCGACAGTGTCTCCATTTTTGCCAATGATCAGCCTCTTTTGCTTACACTCAGCTATAATCCCTGTAATGACAGACAACGGGACTGGTTCCTTGGTCTGCTTATCCGCTACCAGCTCGATCCCGAGCATGAAGCCGAAGCAGCGTATATCACCTACGAGCGGATGATCATTGAGAGCAACCAATCGCTGATGGAGACGCTCGCCGAGCAGCTGCGACCGTTCCACCAGTCGCTCTCTCTCCATGATCTCCAGATTACGCAGTGCCAGCGCACAGGCCGCAGGATTGCCGCCGAACGTATTTACATGGCGAAGGTGGCCGTGCAGCTCGGAATCCTTGAAGGCTTCATAGATCTCCTTGCGAACAGCGGTTGCCGATAGCGGAAGATAGCCGCTGGTCAGCCCCTTGGCCATCGTGATCACATCCGGGCGAATGCCGAAGTTCTGATGCCCGAACTTGCGGCCCGAGCGTCCGAATCCGCAGATCACTTCATCCATGATGAGCAGCACGCCGTGACGCGTACAGATATCGCGGACCCTCTGTACATATGATGCCTCTGGCACCAATAGGCCGCCACCCGTAATGACAGGCTCCATAATGACGGCCGCTACCGTCTCTGCCCCCTCCCAGATGATCATGTCCTCAACCGCCTGCGCACACTGCTCACTGAACTGCTCCAGTGTCAACCCTGCCGGGCGGCGGTAGCTATCTGGAGGGCTCACATGTAGGAAGCCTCCCGCCAGGGGCTCATACTTGAACTTGCGCTGTGCCTGGCCCGTGGCGGACAGGGCGCCGAGCGAGCTGCCATGATATCCCCGGTATCTTGCTATGAATTTGTGCCGATAATGCTGTCCGATCTGTTGCTGATATTGACGGGCTATTTTAAAAGCAACCTCATTGGCCTCTGAGCCACTGTTGGAGAAGAAGATGACATATTCCCCCTCCAGCCACTCATTCAGCTTCTCAGCTAGTTGAATCGCCGGCAGATGACTCTGGGTGAGTGGAAAATAAGGCAGAGCCGCCAGCTGATCATATGCAGCCTGAGCCAACTCCGTTCTCCCGTACCCGACATTGACACACCACATGCCTGACATGCCATCCAGATATTTATTGCCCTCCAGGTCGGTAATCCATGAGCCTTCACCGCGAACGCCGACCATGGGACGGTGATCCTCCCGGTAAGGCAGGATGTTGTGCCACAGGTACTTGCGGTCCTTGTCTAACGCCTGCTCCATCTCGTCGGTTGCCTGCATCAGGTCGCTCATCTCCTTTTCTTATATCCATGACTACATACTTCTACATCGATCTTCTAGCCAGCAATAACTCCGCCTGTCTTTCCATATGTGCGACAGCCGCGCGTTATCCTTCCATTTTCCATACGTCAGATGCTTGTTCATCGAGCCGCACTTCATTCTTATCTCAATCGACGTAAGCCCTCGATCTGTACGCCTTACACCACCGCAAAGACCACGGACCACTCGCTATATACTGGATAGCTGCTGGTAGGTCTCGGGACGCCGATCCCTGTAGAACTGCCAGCTCTCTCGCACCTCGCGAATCAGCTTCTTGTTCATGTCTCCCAGCACGACCTCGGTATGATCCCGGCTCCCCATAGCAACGAAGCCCCCGCGCGGGTCCACCAGATAAGACTGTCCATAGAATTCCCCCATACTCCAAGGGGCCTCGGTGCCTACCCGGTTAATGGCCGCAACGTAATATCCATTGGCCACCGCATGCGCTGGCTGCTCCAGCTTCCACAGATATTCCGATGTACCTGCGACAGTCGCCGACGGGTTGAAGACAATCTCCGCACCGTTCAGCCCCAGCATTCTAGCACCCTCGGGAAAGTGACGATCATAGCAAATGTACACCCCGACCTTGGCATACGCCGTGTCAAAGACGGGATATCCAAGGTTTCCCGGCTTGAAGTAATACTTTTCCCAGAAGCCCGCCGCGCCCTCCCCTGCCCCGACATGTGGAATATGATGCTTGCGATACTTGCCCAGGTAGCTCCCATCTGCATCAATAACAGCTGCGGTGTTGTAATAGGTAGCGATACCCTCTCGCTCATAGACAGGCAGCACAATGACGACAGACAATTCTTTGGCGAGCTCCTGAAAGCGTCGTACCGTGGGTCCTCCCGGAATCTCCTCGGCAGCCTCGTACCATTTGGGGATTTGCTCCGCGCAGAAGTACGGTCCATAGAAAATCTCCTGCAGGCCGATGATCTTGGCCCCTTGGGCTGCAGCTTCACGAACCAGATTCTCATGCTGCTCCACTGCAGCTTGCTTGTGTGCTTCCACGACTTCATCACCATGCAGTGGATGCATGGCCTGAATCATTCCGATTGTTACCGTATCCATGTGCAGCCTCCTTCGTCATTTCACTCTCGTTATGTCACCATCCAGCTATTCGCCGTTATTGCTTGCTTTTCGTTTTCGCCACTTACTTTTCTCACCTAGACATCACTAATGGACCACTTGCCATTCTGTTCAAATAGTATCCACCACACCCACACCTCATGGCTTGGAAGCAAGCTCCATAATCTCATGGGTATAGGCCTTCTCCAGATCAGCAGGCTGCTTAATGACGCCGAATTGGTGGGCAATATCCGCCGTCTGCTTGAACATCGCATCATCAATCTGCCCCATGCGAGCAGGGTCCATCCCATTGGGCAAAATCAGCTTAGCAACCTCCTCCATCATCTTCAGCTGATGCTCTCTTGAGGTGCTCCCCTGCTCTGCTTGCTTCATGACGATATCTACCGCCTCTTCCGGATTGTCGATCGCGTCCTTCCACCCCTTCAGGGATGCCCAAACGAACTTGGCTGCCGTCTCCTTGTTCCCTTCCAGCCAATCCCCGTTCGCGAACAGGTTATCCTCAAGCATCGCCACACCTTCATCATTCATGTCAATGACAATCAGTTCATCGGCGCTCACACCTTGCTCCAGCACTACCTGATATTCGTTGTAGGTCATAGCCGAGGCTGCATCCAGCTCGCCAGATATGAATTGATCCATCGTAAAGCCCTGCTTGGCAAATTCAAGATCCTTCGCTGGGTCAAGCTGATATTTATCAAATAGAGCCAGCACCTCAAATTCGTTGCCACCCATCCAATTCCCTACCTTCTTACCCTTCAGCCCCACCGGGCTATCTATTCCAGAATCCTTCTTCGCGACCAGCACCAGCCCACTCTTCTGGAAGATCTGTGCGATCTGAACAAGCGGCATCTCCTGCTCCTGATGCGCTAGCAGACTCGCCACCCAGTCCACACCGATATCCGCTGCACCACTCGCCACCTGCTGCTCTGGCACGATATCCGGGCCACCAGGCAGAATCTCGACTTGAAGCCCCTCTTCCTCATAGTAGCCTTTATCCAGAGCTACAAAGTATCCAGCGAACTGTGCCTGTGGCACCCACTTGAGCTGCAGCCTCACCTCGGCGGGCTGTGCTCGCGAGTCAGCACCGTCCGTTCCTTCCACAGAAGTCCCGCTTCCTGCACCTCCGTCGCCTGCACATCCGGCAAGCATGAGCGTGAGCACCAGCACTCCCAATCCGATCGCACGCGAGTAAGCACGTTGTACATGTTGGCCCATACGCTCTCCCCCTTATTTCTGAATACGATCACTTCACCGCAAGCAACAGCAGCATGCTGTAACAATCCACAGCAGTATTCTGCAAGGCAACCAACCATACTTCAAGGTTCTATCGCACTGAGGTTCGTACACCAGAATTCGCACATTAGAATTCGTATACACTAGAGTCCAAACACACACTAGAATTCATACAATGGAGTTCACACACCAAGGAACGATTACATCAAAAATTCTCATTGTACATGGCTCCACAGTCCCCCTCAGGTGCGCTGGGAGGCATGCCAACGCAAGAGTACCCGCTCCAGGCTGTCAGCTAGCAGATAGAACGCAATACCTGCCAGTGCAGCAATGACAATACAGGCCCAGCCTAGCGGCATCTTGGCTACCTTGATCGAGTTGGACAGCAGATACCCCAACCCCTTCGAGGAGTAAAAGAATTCACCCACGATTGCTCCAATCATCGCGGCAGTCGTGTTGACCTTAAGTGCTGTCAGCACATAAGGAAGGCTATTGTACATGCGCACATATCGAAAAATCTGCCAACGACTCGCCGCATTTGCCTGCATGAAATCCATCGCCAGCGGATCTACCGCAGTCAGCCCTTTGTGGGCACCTACCGCCATGGCAGCCATGGTCGTCACAGATACAATGGCGATCCGCGAGCCCATCCCATCCCCGAACCATAGGTTCGTAATCGGGGCAAGGGCCACAATCGGCACAGCATTCAGAGCAGCCACCAACCATACACCACCACTCCCCCATCTTGGCCAGAAGGTCGCACAGACAGCTATGATCAATCCCAAGGAAGAGCCAACCGCTAGGCCCAGCACCGCTTCACTCAGCGTATAACCTGCATAAGCAAGCAGTAGCGCGGCATTCTCATATACAGCCTGCGCGATGGTTGAAGGCAAGGGCAACTGATACGTACGAAGATTCAATACGTCATGCACCACTCGGCCCTGCCAGAGCACCAAGAGCAGAATACCTACCACCAGTGGAAGAAGTAGGCTTCGTATCGACTCAATACTGCGAGCGCTCCTTGGACGCCGTAGCGGAGCAGCTCCGACCTCCATCTGTGGCGATGTCCATCCTGCCTCTGCGGCATCTCCCTTCATCCTCATGCACCTCCTCTGCGCAGATCAGGCTGCCAGGGAGCTACTTGCCGCTCAAGCCAGCTAATGAACAGATAGCTCGCTACCCCAAGCGCAGCTCCAGTCATGACCGTACACCAGAACATATAGGCATGTGACGGTCCGTAGTAGAGATTCCGTAGCATAATAACACCAATCCCACGACGCGCACCCATCAGCTCTACTAGAATGGCTCCCGTTACCGCGAGTGGAGCCGCAATCTTGAGACCGTTGAACATGGCCGGTAGTGCCGCGGGCACACGTAGCTTCACATACACCTGCCAAGGCTTGGCTGCACAGGAGGCCATTAATTCAAGCTCAGTCGGAGATACACTCCTTAGTCCCTTGAGCATATTCAACGTCACAGGGAAGAAGGTAATATAGCCAGCAATCAACACGCGTGCGATGTCCTCATCACGGACAATACCATAGAGAATCGGGGCAAGACCTAGCACAGGAATCATCTGTGAGGCCACCGCATAAGGAAGAGTCGCCTGCTCGATCCAGCGGGACATACTCATGACTACAGCCAGTAGAATGCCCCCCACGGCTCCCAAAAGGAAGCCCCAAGTCGCATTCAAGAGCGTAATTCCGCCCTCCTTGAATAGCGTCGGGTAATAGCGGGATAGCTCAGCTACCAATTCGTGAATGTAAGGGAGTTTGGACTGGGCCAGCGGAGTCTGTACGATATGGAGCAGCATCCAGGAGGCAGATTGCCAGAGTATAACCAGCGCAGTCAGCCACATGAGCGCAGGTAGCAGACGCCCATGCACACGCAGCACATCATCCTTCACACGGACACCTCCCCAAAGCAGCTTCGAACACGGGAGATCAGGTTGTAAAATTCAGGTGTGCTTCGCATATCCGAAGTACGAGGTCTAGGGAGAGGAATATCAATGACGGCAGCAAGGCGACCGGGGTGGGGACTGAGGACGAAGACGCGATCGGACAGGAAGATGGATTCGGCTATACTATGAGTTACGAATACTACCGTATTCCCCACCTGATTCCAGATAGCAAGAAGCTCTTCATTCAGCCGTTCACGTACGAACTCGTCGAGCGCGGAGAAGGGCTCATCCATCAGTAGGATTTCTGGCTCTGTGGACAGGGCCCTTGCAATCGCTGCTCGTTGTTGCATCCCACCACTTAGCTGCCAGGGGTAGTGATTGCCAAAGGAGCCCAGCCCCACCATACTCAACAGCTCATCTGCCCTGCGATACCGCTCCGCCTTCCCCACCCCGCCCATCTCCAATGGGAGGGCGATATTGTCTCGTACCTTGCGCCAGTCATAGAGCACAGGATTCTGAAAGACAATGCCATATTTGTGCGCCAGCCGAGCTTCGGTAGCAGAGCCCCCTGCAATCAGCACTTCGCCGGAGGTGGGCTGTTGAAGATCAGCCATGATGCGTAGCAGTGTGGTCTTCCCACACCCAGAGGGACCGAGCAGGGATACGAATTCACCTTTACCTACACTCAGACTAACCTCCTGTAATGCAAGCACTTCCTTCTGATCACTCTGGTACTTCATCGTCACACGATCCATTACAATTTCAGGAGCCATGCCCTCTGACCGATTCAACAGGAGTCCTCCTTTCTCCAGCTGCAATTACATACATGTTTGCTTTTCTTACATTGTATAGAACAACATATCCTTCTTCATTAGACAGCAAGTCAAAAATACAGCCCCTTGGCCAGTCACATTGTCTAGTCCCTTCTGATGCAAAGCATTGATGGGTTATATCTCGGTGTTTTTATATAACATTGGCCGATATATAGCTGTTATATAGTTCTAGTAAACCTCTGTTTGGAATAGAGGATACTGTGGTGAATCCATGCGATGCAGTAGATGCCTCAATCCACATGCAAAAGAACCCCACCGCCTAATAGCAGAAGGGTCCATCCTTTTATCTTGCTTTTATTTCGCTCTATTAGTTTGTTCTTATACTTTGCCCTGCCCACACTGATTCCCCAGTAAGCTCAGGAATTCTGAAGATCCACAAAGCCCTTACCGAATACATCCCGCACATCATGAATCGTTATAAAAGCCTCATGATCTGTCGCCTTTACAATTTTCTTAAGCATAGCAATCTCTTGCTTACTCACTACAATATATAGAATGTCCATGGAAGACTTCGTGTAATATCCGCGACCACTTAGCACCGTCACGCCTCGATCCATCTGCTTATTCACCATTTCGGCAATTCGGTCCTGCTCCTTGGATATAATCGTCACTGCTTTGGTCGGATTCAAGCCTGCAATCACGAACTCCATGACCTTGGTCGCAACGAATAGCATAATAATGGTGAACATCAATCGCTCTGGTCCAATTATGAAATAAGAGGACGCCGCAACGATCACATCGCAGAATAGCAGTGCATAGCTAATATTCCAATCCCAGTATTTATTCATGAACTTCGCTATAATGACTGTCCCTGCTGTCGTGCCTCCTACCCGCACAATCAATCCGATGCCCAGTCCAATAATTGCACCACCAAAGATCGCGTTCACCATCAGATCACTGGAGACAATCCGCCACCCTTCCGTCAGATGAAGGAACAACGAATGAAAGGAGACTGCAAGCACGGTGTATACGACCGTTCGCTTTGGAAGGAACCGATAGCCAACCGCCAGCAGGAGCATATTGATAATCAGGCTCGTCCAGCCTGGCGACCATTCCAGCAAATAATACAAAATAATCGTAACCCCTACCACGCCACCTTCGCCAAATTCATGGGGAATGATGAACACATTAATTCCAAGCGCAAAAGCAAGGGCGCCCACCATAATGATCAATACATCTGTAATTGTTCTTCTCATGCGTTACAGCCTACTCTCCCGAATTGTTCTATGAGCATGACCCGGGAAAGCCTATTACTTCGTGTCATGACCACACCTACATCTAATCATGGATCGCCAAACCTCTCAAGCAGTTGTGCTACCATGCTAACAGTTTAACCGATTAAAGGCGTTGTCCCCCTTGAGCCCAGCAACAGAAAGGAAGCGTTACAGGAGACCCATTTTTGTGTAAAATCCCCAAAGAGTATCGTCATACCTTCCATTATCTGATATCATTGAATTGTTTCCATTGATATTGGTACGGGAGGTATTCGTATTGAATTTGTACAACATCAGCAAGAAGAGCCAAATGGATGCACGTGAACTGATGCTACTGGATTCTGAGCTCAAGCGTCAGGGCAAGAATATGGTCGTAGCTTATATTCTGTGGTATTTCCTCGGTATGTTCGGGGGCCATCGCTTCTATATGGGCAAGACGGGCAGCGCCGTTGCACAGTTGATCCTGAGTCTTACCGTTATCGGCATGATCGTTACTACGGTCTGGTGGATCGTAGATGCATTTCTGCTTCACACCTGGGTCCGTGAGCATAATGCGGTGATTGAGGACCGCTTGATTGACGAGATCTCAATGCAAGGCTCCTATCCTCCTCCACCGCCTTCACCTTACCTATGAAGCTGAGTCGGAGTGATCTGACGGTCAATGAGCTGCTGATCCTCAACGGTGCCCTGAGGGATCATGAGAAATCACTTGCTTTAGGGTATCTGATGCTCATTGGTGGTCATTTGGGTGTCCATCGTTTTTATGTCAAGAGAATCGCAACTGGCATTATTCAATTGATTCTATTCATCCTCGCCATGATTAGCTATGTTGTTATGCTATTCGCAATGGAGTTCATTGAGACTACCTCGAGCGGATTGGCTTGGTTCCTAGGAAGTCTGATACCACTGATACTATTCGGTGGTGCTCTGACCATCTGGGTCATCGTGGATCTGTTCTTGCTGCCAGGCATGATTCGCAATTGGAATGCCAAGGTTGAGGAAGATATTCTACGGGAAATCTACCAGCATCGGCTGAACACACAGACCCATGCAGGGCCAGAGAACGGGTATACGCCAGCACCCCAAAGTCCTTTGTGACCCGAATCAGCAGATAGGCGAACGCATGCAAAAGAGCCTTCAAGCGCACGTAAGTGTACTCGAAGGCTCTTTAAGTATATAGCAATGCGTTCAGACGCCGTATAACTCCAAATGGATAATAGCTATAAGCGGATGATAGTCTAGTGCTTGTTATTGCTAAAGCTGTTATTTACGAGCACGCAAAGCTTCTTCTCGCCTTTTTCCATAGGTGAGCCGCAAAGAGAACAAGAAGGCTGTACGTCGAAGGAGAAGTTATCTCTCATCCACCCATTACAGCTCTCGCTGGTACAAGACCAGACCACTGTAATTTCTTCTATTGTCTCTTCCATAGGTTTTTTGCGCGAATTGTACATGAACGTCCCCTCTTTCCTCAAGATAAAATGTAATGAAGAAGAAAACTCGTTTAACGTACGGCTTTGCTCTGCAACTAAGAAAGACATCCCTTGATGTCCTTCGCAGAAGAAAGATCGCGTTAGGCGATGCTTATTCTTACAATATTGGAAGACAAATCTCGGATGTCTATAGTCTCGTTAAAAAAAATGCCCCAAACAAAGTTCGGGGCAGCATGGCAGAATTACAGTTTTACAACGTTCTCAGCTTGTGGTCCGCGGCTTCCTTCAACTACGTTGAACTCAACGCGTTGGCCTTCGTCCAAAGTTTTGAAACCGTCGCCTTGGATTGCGCTGAAGTGTACGAATACATCGTTTCCACCTTCAACTTCGATGAATCCAAAACCTTTTTCTGCGTTAAACCATTTTACTGTTCCTGTTTGCATGGGAACACCTCCAAAATTTATATACATGACCTTTATTTTTATTCAAAATAAAAATTCACATATTGCACAAGGTTATACCTCTAAACAATAACCCTCTACAATATGCGAATTCGCTAATTCAGGTCATTTCTTAGCTCTTATTATAGCACAGCTTCAGTCGAATTACCAGCTATCTGCGCAGTATATTTCTAAATTTTGTTTGTTTTAGCACAGCATACAAATCAAAGGGAGGCGTGCATGACAGTCACTACTTTTTAAGGACACTGCCCTGCCTCCTCCCTTAATGCTTCCCCTTTCATGTCACATCTATACATGATAATCTGGTTCACCAGCCAACTTTATTCATGCCTTCTTGCCTAGCGTTAATCCAGCACCCGTCTGGCGAACAAAAATCTTCCCTTCCAGTAATCGTCCAGCTCACTCATGGTAACGCCAGGGTCACCATACGTCTGGAGAATCCGATTGTTGCCCGCATAGATCCCAACATGCCCGACGGTGTTATTGCTGTCATAGCGACCCGGGGTGTAGAAGAACAGCAGATCTCCCGTCTTCAGCTCCCCAAGCTGCACTCGCCGTCCAACTCCTGCCTGTGAGATGGAGGTACGTGGCAGTTCAACACCAAAATGTGAAAACACATATTGTACAAAAGAGGAGCAGTCGAATGTGCGTTTATCGCTATAATCTCCTGCACCGAATTCATATGGAGTGCCCATGAACTTCTTCCCGTAGGAAATAAGCTCCTGCTTCTCAGCCTCAGTATCCAGATTAGATCCACCACGCGACATTGCCCCCATACGACCATCCGCCCCAGAATACGGGAGTCCCGGGAGACTCTTACTCCGTATACGAGTTCCTGCACTCTGAGGCTCTACAACGATTGAAGCCCGTGATGCATCCCAGTGCATAGGAGTATTCAGCAAAGCCGACATCGCCTGTACCGTCAGATGTGGGGTGCCCCCTAACATGCGAGGTGCATGTGGCAGCTCCACCGTCTGATCACCTGTTCGGGCTGATGGAGTATTCATCTGCACCGTATAATTCGGATCTGTAGCCCCGATGATGTAGTGGTCTCCAGTCTGATGCAGCTTCATATTCATCGCCTGTACTGTAGGCTGGAGCGGCACCCATACACGTCCTGCCTGATCCTTATAGACATTCAGCTTATGCGCTCCTGCCTTGCCTGCCAGCCTTAGCTGAGCTGATTCAGCGACTGGGGAGGATGTATGCACTAGGTCCTTGCGAAAAGCTTGATCCATACAACCAGCAACCGATAACAATAGAGCTGTCCCTAATATCGTACTTCCCATCCAGCGCCCCAACTCACGATAGTTCATACAGTGTTAACTCCTTTTCCAATTCAGATATGGATTAGGATGAACGCAAGTACACGTTTTATGCGTCTCTTTTCAGTTGTTTTTTATCCCCGTTTCATCTAATCCTAAGGTTGGGTAGGTATAGTAACGATATGAACAAGACAACCCCGAATCCAATTTCCCAATGATCAACGTAAGAGTAATGATAGGACGGGGAGAAGGAGAGTTCTATGAATTTGAAAAGACTATTATTATTTAGCACCCTTGCCTTGGCACTTGCCCTTGGTGAGACACAGGGAAGCACTGCTCAGGCCAAGACCGCCGAGCCTTTGACCGACGCCAGCACCACGGTATCTGCCAGCAGAGATCTGGTTCAAATATTGAAGTTAAGATCGGATGAAGAGCTGTACTACGAATTATATGATGGAAAGACATTAGCTGACATTGCTGATCGTCAGGGTGCAGATGTACAACAGGTTATTGATCATCAGGTAAATGAGCTGGCTGAACAGCTGAAGCAACGTCTTCACAACGGTGAAATTACACAGGAGCAATACGAGGCACATATGCAGGAGCTGCAGGAAGTCATCACCAACAGTGTATATGGACTGTAACTTCCCCCACACATATCAAGAGGTGATCCCGATCAACTGGTCGTTGAACGCGGATCACCTCTCTACAGACACCTACATAGACAGCATTTGAAAATAGTGATGCTATTTCTTGCTTCTTATTTACTTCTTATTTTTTCTACCCTCCAGCTTATCGTGAATGCTCAGTAGAATACCTATAATGGTCGAGCCGTAGAAATACCATGATCCAGCATCAGGACCCTCGAGAATATGTATTCCCGCAATGCCCAGAATCCAGCTTAACAGCATTACCACAATGAAGGTCCCTATAATGTAGAGAAAAACCATGACACCCTCCCTTCCTGTAACGCTTATCCACAATACCATTCAGAATACATCGACCATCCACAGAATCCAAAATCACAGTCCTTTTCTTAATTCCCTATAAGAGCGAACAAGCAAGATCAGGCTGACAGCAACCAAGAGGAGCATGTTCAGTGTTCTTATATATAAAGAGTACCCGATCATCACGATCGTCAGCAATATAGAAGCACAGAACTGTACCTGTGTGCTGCTTAATTCTCTCTTGTATAGGATTCGCCCAATCCATTTGATCGCGAAAATCGCAAGGAATGCGTACACAAGGCACATTCCCATAATTATTAGAATTGCTAGAGTCATCGTCCTCCACCTATCTTAATGAGGATTTCTCAGTCGCTAAGGGTTACAAATCATTTAAGAATCAGACAACCTGGCAGTAGCATAAGGATAACCTAAAACGGCCGAGGTGAAGAATGGATCAAAATTTCAAGATATACGTGATCACTTCCTCCGATATCAAACGCTTCATTATCATGGAGATGGTGATTGGGTCGATCACTTATACTGTCGCTATGCATTTTCTCCACAACGCCATCCTGGCTGGTATCGGAAGCTGGGCTGGAACAGAGGGCATCAAAAAATTAAGAATTCTAATGCCGCTCTGAATACAACTACAAACAACAGCCTATATGGGGCGCAAAGGCCGCTTACACACAAGCGGTCTTTTGCAATGTTCTGTTTTCCGAGCAGCGGTAGCTTTCCAAGCTCACAGCACTCTCATAGCATACTCATTGTACCTCACATCGTACCTCATTAGAAGTATCATGACAACCTCACATCGGATTACTCAGCCGAGTACCTCTGATGTAGTGGCGATGCTGCCTCCTCGACATACAGCCTTCTGGATGGATAAGCAAGTCGCACCCCCTCCTCCTCCAGAATCTGCAGGATCATGAAATTCATCTCTTGCCGGACAGCCAGATGCTCTGCCCACACAGTCGATTTCGTGAAAAAGTACAGCAAAATTCCCAGACTACTCTCCTGAAAATCGGTGAAACGCACCATGATCATCGCCGGGTCAATCTTCTCATCGGTTCGAAGCGCCTGGTCGATTCGTGTCACAGCACGCTCTAAAGCCTTGCGATCCGTATCGAGGGCAACTCCTAACGTAAAAGTAATACGCCGCTTCCCCATTCGACTCCAATTCGTGATCGGCTGATCCGCCAGGGTAGCGTTGGGCACGGTTACGACGGAATCTGCGAAGGTACGTATCTTGGAGCTGCGGAAGGTAATATCCTCGACAACTCCCTCAATACTGGGTGTCATAATCCAATCCCCTTTGGAAAAGGGCTTCTCCAAAATAATAACTACGCCCGCCAGCATATTGCCCAGAGTCTCCTTAGCTGCGAGCGCTACGGCCAGACTGCCCAGCCCCATGCCTGCTACGAGGCCATTGATACTGAAGCCCCATTCGGCCCCGATGGCCGTGACCATCAGTACAATGACAACAAAACGTAGCAGCTTGGATAAGAAGGGAATCAGCATGCTGCTCTCATCGATGCCAACTCTTCGGCTAATCCCTTCCAACAGTGCGGAGGAGGAGGCCGTCATATTGTAGATTCCCCACCCAACCAGGAAGATGCCAATACTTCGACTAACCCGGTTCAGTCCCCACATCCAGCCCCAATCGGCGGGTACAAAATAACGAATCGCAAGGTACACTCCAATTAGTACGAAGAGATTACGCAAGGGCTTCTCAAAGGCCTCAGCCCACTTGAGGATTCCACCATTCGTATTCAGTCGACGTCGCAGCAGAGAAAACAGATAGCTCGTAAAGAGCTTCCGAAATAATAGAAATAACAACAGGATGCCTACCGATACTCCCGCATCGATCCATCTGATCTCGTCAAAAAAGTGAAATATAGTATTCATGATAATCAGCAACCCCCGCCTTCAAAAAAAATAAAGGGTCAGTGTATCATATCATCACAGCACTTGTCGAATAAGACAAAGAGCATGCATCCGGGACCGAGCTTTAACTAGATCCACCTTGACGGATCTACCTTAGCCGGACTACCCATTGCTATGCTCTGAGCGTAATGACCCACAGGGGGCTCCATTTAAGCTAATTATATTTTAGTCTAATTGGTTAGTAGTCCATCAAACTGCCAGGCTCCGCCCCCTGACCGAACGAACTGAAAGTTAAGTGCCGCATTTCCCTCTGAACCCTCAGTTGTAGACACTCTTGCCATAAACAGTACCGCATGACTCTCATCCGTCTGTTCGAAGCCACGGAATTCCAGCTCAGCCAAGCCAAGACCGCTCAGAAGTGCAACTTCAGTTGGAGCTTCGGCTTGCTCATTACGAACAATAAGCATATTCTTATCTTGAGATACCTCTACATTGCTAGAGGATACAGAAGCGATATAATCATAGTCCTTATCATCCATTGCGGTGATCAGCCGGAAGGTCATATTCAGTGTCTCTCTGAGGACACCATCAACAGCTTTGTCAGCTTCCTTGCTCTGCTCCAGCTGCTCCTGCAGCTTGGCATTATCCTGTTGGAGCTGCTCCAGAGCGGCTGTATCAGTACCCTCTGCTGGCTGGCTACCAGTCGACTCAGACGAAGGCCCCGCATTACTGCATGCAGACAACAACACGACTAAAAATAGCATAATAAGATTTTTCTTCATTATATACCTCCTTTTTCTAGGGATATTTTAACATACGAGCATAACAAAAAGGATTAAGAACTCGTAAGTTCTTAATCCTTTCTATTTTGTCCCTCCGCTACGTTTGTTCCGACTGCTTCAAAGCTGTGGTCTATTCAATAGGTGGCAGCGTATTAACGAAGCTTCTGATACCGCTCGCAATCGCCTGTGCACACTTCTGCTTGTTCGCTACCAATGTGCTGCGATCAGATGCGGCATCAATGAACAGCAGCTCTGGCAGAATCGCCCAAGCCTTGGTGTTCTTAGGATCAATGACATAGATATTAGTGCCGTTACGCCCGCTAGGTGCCTTCTTCACCCCACGGTTAGCCTTACCCAGAGAGCCTACCAGAGCATTATTCACATATCTCGCCAGCGATGCTGTGTTACTGCTTGCGTTATCGTGAATCCATGTCTCGAATCCTGTACCACCGCCCGCATTCACATGGAGACTCACGAAGATCGACGCCCCAAAATCATTAGAAGCCTTGGAGCGAGCGGCTAGCTGCGGGAAAGTATCCGTCGTACGGCTCATTTGTACCGTAGCACGCGATTTTTCAAGCTCTGTTTTCAGAAACTTTCCGACTTCCAGTACGATATCTGCTTCCTCATAACCCCCACCGACTGCACCTGGATCAGAACCTCCGTGACCTGGATCAATAAAAATTTTGTACCCTTTGAGTGGCATAAGACCAACACCCTTTCCTATATAAGTGAAGTGGATGACCCCTTCACTTATATAGGAAATATTGGTGCATGCTTTACAACCTGTGCAGCGAATAAATACAAAAAGGACCACACCTAGTGCGGTCCTTACTGCTAATGACATCTTTAATAAGTAAAGATCAGCTATACCTTCAATACCTTGATCAGGTTCGTATTTCCTGTCTGACCAATGGGTACACCTGCGGACAGGACAATCGTATCTCCCTGCTGGATATAGCCAGTCTTAATGGCATTCCGGGTGGAGGATTCGAACATCTCATCCGTCGTCGCTACCTTGTCGCCCTTTACCGGAATTACACCGGAGAGGAGACAGATTTTGGCCAGCACTTCTTCATGCTGAGTAACTGCGATAATCGGAGCTTCTGGGCGGTATTTGGATACCATACGCGCAGTGAAGCCACTCTCTGTAGAAGTGATAATCGCCTTGGCGTTCAGCTCAAGCGAAGCACTCACTGTACTTTGACTGATAATCTGCGTAATATCTGTAGCCTGCTGAGCACGCTTCTTGTCGAACTGCTCACGATAGTCAATGATAGACTCTGCTTTTCTCGCAATGCTTGCCATCGTCTTCACGGACGGGATTGGATATTTACCCGCTGCGGATTCGCCAGACAGCATCACGACATCGGCCCCCTGTACAACTGCGTTGAATACGTCACTGACTTCAGCGCGTGTAGGACGCGGGTTCACCTGCATCGACTCCAGCATGTGTGTAGCTACGATAACCGGCTTGCCTGCCAGATTGCATTTGTCGATCATTTCCTTCTGCATCATAGGTACTTCTTCAATCGGCACCTCTACCCCGAGGTCACCACGGGCAACCATGATGCCGTCCGAAGCTTCGATAATCGCATCCAGATTTCTCATGCCCTCTTCATTCTCAATCTTGGAGATGATCTGTACATGACCCGCATTATGCTTCTCCAGAATGGCACGAATCTCACGGATATCCTCTGCTTTTCTTACGAAGGATGCTGCAATAATCTCGACCTTATTCTCGATGCCGAACTGAATATGCATGACATCACGCTCTGTCACCCCTGGTAGAGAGGTAGCAATGCCTGGCAGGTTAACGCCCTTACGCGGCTTCAGGTTAGCTCCGCTAACGATGTTACAGCGGATCTCCGTGCCTTCAACAGCTTGTACTGTCAAATCTACCAGACCATCGTCGATCAGGATGCGGTCTCCAGCCTTCACGTCCTTCGTCAGATCAGGATAGTTCACGGAGATGCGATCAGAATCACCCAGAATCTCCTCTGTCGTCAGCGTCACTTCATTTCCGGTCTTCAGCTCACAAGAGGCTTCCTTAAGCTTACCGATCCGAACCTCGGGTCCCTTGATATCCATCATAATAGGTACAAAAGTATTCAGCTCTGCGGCGGCCTGACGGACACTCTCCATCCGCTTGACATGCTCGTCCAGCTCCCCGTGAGCCATATTTAAACGGGCCACAGTCATCCCCGCCTGTATCATTTCTTTCAGTACGGGTACTGTGTCACTTGCCGGACCAATTGTACAAATAATTTTTGTTTTTTGCATGGATGCAAATCCTCCTTGATCACATTTTGCAATCTTTTGATCTCAATCGCTTCCGCTCCAGAGAACAAATATGATACAGACGTAGGTAATTACTACGCCTGATCTATTGCTTGTGGAGATCGCGCTTGGATGTGTGCAAAATGCTCTGATTATTTGTCGCTTCTTGTCTATTGTAGCCTTACTCGTGTATGGAAACTATGAAATATAGTACAGCTTTTGAACTATAGTACAGTATACTGGAACAGTAGTAGCCATGTTCTATAATAGCCTGATTAACATCCATGAATGATCTTCACGCAACATCGTTCACCGAGAGGAGGATGAGGGACGAAATGCTTGAATTAACAGCGGTTAGACAGGACCACGGCACCGAATGGTATGAATCCGCGCCCAAAGGGAGTGAGCTATGCCAACTGGTCGTCCTGACATTTGGAAAATGTGTATATTGGGTGAAGGATCAGAAATATATTCTCGATAAGGGTGACATTTTATACATTCCTACAGGTGTATCTTATTATGGCAAAAGTATCCCTACCTTGTTCCACACCAAGTATGTCGTATTATGGAAGCCTCTTCTGCATACAACCTTCATAGAAAGGGAAGAGGAGAGTAAGGGAATGACACGGGTGGATGCCTTAACCTTGCCTCTGTTACTACTGCCATCTCCACTTCATCTCAAGCCCGGATGCTACGATCTGATCCATGAGCGAATCAAGCTTGCGCAGCAGCATTGGTCGGATCGGCCACCCTATTATCGGATTATGGCGGCAACGTTATGTATGGAGGCCCTCATTCATTTGAATATGGAGTGGGATCGCGGTGAAGTGACGCCAGAGCACCATCGCCATGTAGACCGTATGAAGGAATACATTCAGATTCACTATCGCAAGAGAATTACCAAGGATGAGCTTGGGGACGTCATTCAAAAATCTCCTGGCTATGCGGCTACCTTGCTGCGGCGAGTAACGGGCCGAACCATCAGTGAGCATGTCCATAGTCAACGGATCAAGACAGCCACCTATATGTTGACCGAATCGAGACTGAGCATCGCGGAGATCGCCGAATATGTGGGTTATAGTGATGTCTCTTATTTTTACCGGATATTCAAGCGGCATATGGGACATCCCCCATCCGAGATTCTTCACCAGCGCTCCAATGTTCAGTGACAGACTATAGGCTATAAAAAAAACAGATCGCAGTACCTAACGTACCTTGATCTGTTATCTCATTCATCGGCATTCAAGTAGCTCTATTGAGAGTTGGCTTGACCACACCGTATAAGAGGTGGCTCAATTCCATAAAATCGTTTATTGTTCTACCTTCTCACGATCCTTGCCTTTATCCGACTCTCCTGCATTCTTGCTGGCGGCCTCACGATCCTGCTGCATCTCCTCTACTGTCTTCACCTTGAGGCGGGCAGCACCATTATAATTCTTTGTCGAGATGAGATTCCCCGCCGCCAGCCGTTGCTCTGCCGCAGCAATAGCTTCACTATACTGCGGTAGCCATTGAGCCTGGGCAACGAGCATCTCATCAACCATCTGCCAGATTTCCTTAGGGTTACACACCGCTCCTACGAGCGGGTCCATCATAAAGGCCTGACGCAGCAATTGATCATCCCCACGTACAGCCGCTTCTACGGCCAGACGTTGAACCGAAATGCTCACATTGCACACAGCGGCTGGGCCCAGTGGCAATTCCCCTACATATGGCATGGATATACCATTGCGATCTACATATCCAGGTGCCTCGATAATAGCATCATCAGGCAGGTTAGTGATGATCCCGTTGTTAATCGTGTTGAAATGACCGCGATACACCCGTCCCGTTTCCAGCCCTTCGATAATATAGGAGCCATGCTCCTGACCTCGCTTTTCTGGAAGGAATCGCATTGGCTCCTCCTTCATCCAGTTCGGGAAATCCGTCTCGAACCAGTTGCGTCCTTCGGTGCATACCCGCAGGTATCCTCCCGTCTCCCCATTAATCCAGCTGCCCAGATCGATCCAATCCTGTATCTCTTCCGGACGTTTACGGTACCAAGGTACGTATTCACTCAGATGACCGTTAGATTCGGTACTGTAATAACCGAAGCGGCGCAGCATGTCAATACGCACTTTCTCTGTACGACTGAATTCCGGGTGTCGCTCGAACGCCCCCAGCAATCCGGCGGTTAGATCCTTGCCCTCATGCGAGGCCTTGATATACCACGTCTGATGGTTAATGCCTGCGCAGACAATATTTACGTCATCCATCTCCAGACCATATACCTCCGCAATCTGGCGGTGTCCATGCTGAACGCCGTGACATAGACCAATCGTGCGCACGCCACCGTACTTATTGCACGCCCATGTCAGCATCGCCATCGGATTCGCGTAGTTAAGTAACAACACATCCGGTGCACTCAGCTCGCGTATGTCCTTGCAGATGTTCAGCATCTCGGCGATACCGCGCTGACCATACATGATACCGCCAGCACACAGCGTATCCCCAACACATTGATCGACTCCATATTTCAGCGGGATATCCACATCGGTTGCAAAAGCTTCCAGTCCGCCCACACGAATGGTACAAAATACATACTTCGCATCCTTCAGTGCTTCTCGTCGATCCGTCGTCGCTTGAATCACAATATTCAGGCCATTCTCATGAATGTCTCGCTGGCATAACTCTGTCACCATGTCCAGATTTTTCTGGTGAATGTCGCAGAACGCCACCTCAACATTGCTGAATTCCGGCACAGATAACAGATCCCGCAGCAGCCCTCTCGTGAATCCGACGCTGCCAGCCCCAATAAAAGCCACCTTAAAAGACATGTCTAATATCCTCCCGCATCCGAAGACTGTGCCTCGGCTAATGATGTGTCGCTTATGGAGACATTGTAGCAACAACCGCGGGAGAGTCGTTATCAAAATCATGACCTATTCAAGTATATAATGTCAAAAATCCTAACTTCCTACTCAGGATACTGTCTGACCTGCCGCTCCATAGAAGTGCGATATTCCACAGGAGCAAGCCCCGTATACTTTTTGAATAGCATATGAAAATACTGCCGACTGCCCACGCCCACGTAATCAGAGATATCTGAGACCTGAATGTCGGTTTGCTGCAGCAGCATTTTCGCTTTTTCCATGCGTAGAGTCGTCAGATAATTCGTGGGTGTTAGACCTGTATGTTTACGAAAAATACGATGTAAATACCCTGGATGCAAATTGACAGCAGAGGCGATGTCCTTCATCTGAATGCTGCGGTCCATATTTTGATGCATGAACTCCACGCACCGTTTGACATACGATTCAGTCTGGTCTAGCGTGCTCCTACTCTGTTCGATATACAGGCGGGCGACTCTCACCAGCAACTGGATGAACAATGTACGAACCAATGTACCCTGCTCGGGCAACTGCAGATTACGAGCCTCTCGTGGGCGAACCCGTTCCCCCTGATCCAGAACGCGAGGTATAATGGGCACTGCATCGGCAGGCTTGGAGGTGAGCATTGTATCAGAATAAGGACTAGCGAAAGGACTGGGTACCCGATCAGACAGGAGACTCGGCTCGTCACTACCCACGGAGCTGGCTGCGGAACGGAATCTCGCCTCAGCAATCAGCCCCCGTTGATCCAACTCCAGCACGAGACTCTTCAAAATGTGGTACACCTCCTCAGGGTCGGACAGCACTACATACGGTGCCGCGCTGTTCAGCAATTCCTCCACTTCTTCCTCCTCAAGTGCGAGCTGACGAATGGACGGCTTGTCTGGTGATACCTTCGCAAAGCCAAATTCCACATTGAGCATCCGGCAGGGAACACCATCCTCAACCAGCAGACGATGCGGTACGCCTGCATCCAGAAGGATGAATTGTCCCTTTTTCAACACGGCCTGCTCCACTATTCCATTCTCCATCTTCACGTCTACCCTGCACGTACCAGAGATGATGTACATGATTTCGGTAGAGTCATGTTCATGGTAGGACATACGGTAGTTGCTCCACTGCTTGTAATAATAGGCGTAGAATCGTGGGCCATAGTCCTCTCTGCGTAAATCATTCTGGAATAGACTTCCCGTCCTTCTGTCCTGGTGATTCACAGGTGTCCCTCCCTTCATATCCCTTCATTTAGCCTAGCCTACAATATTCTTGCATCCTATATCCGAACTTTACTTTAACTTTTATTCTGGATCAAGAATCGGTCCGCGACGGAACCTCAAGCTACACTATAAAAATATCGACAGCAAAAGAGCCCGCTATAGCGGACTCCCTGTTGGCTATCAAATAAAGTGTTCTCTTCTCGTCATGACCAGCGAATCAGATCATCCACCTGTACTGGCTGTCCTGTACGGATCGAGCGATTGGCCGCGATCCCTGTTAGTATGGACCAAGCCCCATCCTGATGAGAGGCGGCCCGCTGGAAGCGATCCTCCAGTGGCTCTCCGAAGATATCCTGCAGCAGCAATGGGTCGCCGCCGCCGTGTCCTCCAGCTTGCTCCACAATCTCCACATCATACGGCTCGGCATCAATCGGATAGACACGAATGTGCTTGGACTTCAAGGCTCCTTCGTCCGCCTTCTCCCCGCCAGAGTTCACATACGATTTCTCCGTGATCCGCACCTCGATGCGTCCCTTCGTGCCGTTAAATACGATAATGAAGCCTTCCCACGGCATATAGGCATTTAATGTGTAGTTCATAACAGCCTTGTTCCGGTATTTCACCATGACATGCATGCTGTCTTCAATGCTGATATTATCGCCAAATACACTCTGATCACGCAGATAGCCATCCTCGTGCTCCGCATCCAGGTACATTTGCTTCAATCGCTCGTTCCGATCCAGATGCAGTGCGAACGGGTCATTCTCTGCAGCCTTACTACCATAAGCCCGGCTATAGAACTCAGTCACGCCCCGCTTCTCAGCATTCTCCTTGCCATAGAAACGCAGGTCGCCTTGGGCGTACACGGTCGCAGGCTTGGAACCGAGCCAGAAGTTCATCAGGTCGAAATGATGCGTAGACTTGTGGACGAGCAATCCACCGCTATTGCGCTTGTCACGATGCCATCTGCGGAAGTAGTCCGCCCCATGCTCCGTATTCAGCAGCCACTCAAAGTTCACCGAGATGACCTCGCCGATCACATCATCCATAATCAGCTCACGAATCTTCGTATTATGCGGAGCATAGCGATAATTGAAGGTCACGCGTAGCTTGCGCCCTGTGCGCTCCACGGCATCCAGAATGGCCTGACACTTCTCCTCATCCACCGTCATCGGCTTCTCGGAGATCACGTCGCAGCCCAGCTCCATCGCACGAATAATGTAGTCATGATGTGTTCGGTCCACTGTCGTTACCAGCACGACATCTGGCTTCACCTCCGCAATCATGCGTTCGAACTCATGTGCCTTATAGGTAGGCACTGTATGGTATTGATATTTATCCGCCAGCAAATGGTTCGCAAAATCCATGCGTGTCTGATTCACATCACAAAGCGCCACGAGCTCGGAGGTCTCTTGAAAGGTCGTAACCAATTCACCATAAAAAAACTCCGCTCTTCCACCGGTTCCTACAATCGCATAGCTCTTCTTCGTCAAGATCATCACAGCTCCTCTGATTGGGCTGACAGGCTGCCCTGTCCAGCTGACATTGATTAACTTGACTCCATTTTATAGTATAAGAAATATCATTTTCTAAGCATTTATTAGCCCTTTGAGCTATAATTATGCATATCTTAACCAATCAACACGCCCAAATGATAGCGCTTAATATTTTACTTTTTGCCAAGCTCATTCGTTAACGAGAGGAGCCTTTATGCATACCGACTATCTATTTGAAATTGAGCAGGTCAGGCGTACAGAGCAGTTCGATATGATGACTGACCATTTCCATGATTCGTACGAGATTTACTATTTGCTGGACGGTGAGCGATATTATTATATTCATAACCGCCTATATGCCTTGCAGGCCGGCGATCTGATTGTCATTAATAAAAACGAACTTCATCGCACCACGAACAAAGGACCGGCGGGACACGAGCGTATACTGATCAACTTCGATGACCGTTTCATACGTAAGGCACTGGATATCCATCAGGATAGCCAGCCACTGCTCCCGAACCAGAACTTCCTTCTCCGCCCCGATTCGAGAGAACAGGAGGCCATCCGGGAGATGATGTCAGCCATGCTGCGGGAGCAAGTGCAGGAGCTTTCCTTCAAGCTGCTCTGTCAGCAGTCTCTTCTTGTCCAGCTTCTGATACTGATTCGGCGCATTCAGGCTGCGGGTCACTCGCCGATCATCCCCGAACGAAGCGAGAAGCAAGAGCGTGTGTACGAGATTATCGAGCATTTAAATCAGGAATACACCCGCCGCCTGACACTCGAAGACATTGCGGATGTCTTTTACATCAGTAGTCCGTACCTCTGTCGAATCTTCAAGGAGACCACCGGGTTCACGGTCATTGAGTATTTGAATTATGTCCGCATTCGCCAGGCACAGGAGTTGCTGCGTGAGACCAGCTGGCGAGTAACCCGCATCGCTGAGAGCACAGGCTTCGACAGCATCGCCCATTTCGGAAGAGTGTTCAAGCAAATGACCAATCGTACGCCGTTGCAATACCGCAAGCAATACCAGATTTAGTGCGAAAGGGTTGCTCCAGTGTAGAAATCACCGCTTACCGCTTACAGGTCCCCCTACACAATTGTGCAGGGACAATCAGGCGCTTCCCAGGCATTTACAAGCCTTTCTACCCATATGAAGGAGGATACATATTCTGTAAAATAGTTTAGATGAGCATAGCAGTTCAATACCATTTTTGTACAGCATGAGAAGCGAAAGGTTGTGTAAGCCGTGAATATTGATAATCCTCCCGTTCGGACGTACTCCTGGGTGCGCCGGTTGCTGGAATATCTCATCGCCTTCACTTTGCTTTTGATCCCGGCAGGAGCAACCTTCCTGTCATCCTGGTCTATGCCAGCGGAGTATACGCAGCCCTCTCCCTCCATCCCCGTCTCTGAGGTCGGCGTGCAGGGAAGTGTTCACTTTGCAGTCGTCGAGGGCGGATATACCGACAGTCTCATCGAGCGCTTGTTTGTGTATATGAATTACGATGGCGATTATCGCGATATTGCCTTTGAAGAAGTAGAAGCAGAGAGCTCCGAGGAGTATGCCGACGAATATCTGGAGACCGAAACCATGACATATACGCTGGAGCAGGCTGTCCATGCAGCTGCGGAACTAAATGAAAACGAAGCTACCTATGAGCATGAGACTGATCCCGAGGTGGAAGCGCAAAGGCTGAGTGAGCTAATGGAGCAGTTGGAGGGCTTCTATGGCAACTCGCTGGGCCTGATGGTGGCCGTAGGCTTGTATGAGGAAGAGAATGATATCGACTTTTCCAAGGGGGGCACCCTTAAAATCTCGGGTACGGGTACCATGGAGGAGGATGGCTGGGTCGGTTCTATAGGAGGCCTGGAACAGAAGCTAATTGCCGCTGAAACTGAAGACGTGGACATCTTCTTCGTCCCTGCTGATTATGAATGGTGGGGTGAGGACAGTAACGAAGCTGAAGCGGAACGGGTTAAGAAGGAACGGAATTTGCAATTCAAGATCGTCCCGGTGGAATCCTTATATGAAGCCATCGATTATTTATTGTATGAGACATAGGAGGGCATCAGCTTGAGACAGGACATCAGCTTTCCGTCGCGAATGATCGGCGGCATCCATCAGAAACTACTCCTTGTGGCTGTGATTATCAGCCTTATCATGGTGGGCATGAACGTAGTGTATGCCTTTAATTACGATTGGTACTACGATGAGGTATACAAGTGGGATGAAGCGGCGATCGTCTTCCAGCAGGTGCTTAACTTCATTCTCATCATCACCTACCTGATCTGGCTTACCCGAGTTCATCAGGCCATGAAGCTCAAATTCAGGTACTATCCTATTACTCCCATCATGGGCCTCGTGCGAATGATTCCATTCATTCATCTATGGGGAATTATTGATACCTACATGCGTCTGTCCCTCTTCTTCCGTAAAATTCCGCAGCTGGAGAAGCGGGGAAGACTGGTTAAGGCAACGTTGATCATGATGTTCAGCCTGTTGCTGATCGTATCTTTTCTTAACTTCTTCGTGACGGCACACGACCCCGATGATATATGGATGCCGATTAGTTATATGGCGGATGCCCTCTTAGTGATCTCATATTATGTGATGACTAGATTGGTCAGCTCTGCTCTGTCCTTGCTGTTCGTCATCCCTGAGAGCGAGGAATTCGACTATAACCCGGCTTATGAGGCTGCTTTGGCATATAACCAGCAGCAGTATGTACAGGAGAAGCATTGAGTAGCAGTGGGTGCGAGCACCCATAGTAAGTCTGATAAAGATCTGCAATTACATTCCCTGAAATTTATTTCAGAGAGGATAATTTTATGAAACGAAAGCATTGGATAGGGTTAGTTGCTTCAGTACTCGTTCTAATTTTAACAATTGGGATCATTAACAAGGCGATTATTAATCATACTCAAAACAAAGTACTAGACTACCTTACAGAGGTTAAAAAATACAAAATGACTGAAATATCCTCAATTGAAACCTCTATAAGTAAGGCGCCATTGGTTGGCTCAGAAGTTATATTTAAAGATGAGACGAATGCCAGATATTTTTATAAGGTAGCAGATGGTATAGTTGTTCAGTATGGACAAGCTCCTGTTCATGGAGTCGATGATGGGAAATATACCTACAAGCACAAAGAGAATAAATAGAATAATCACAGTATTACGGATGTGGATAGGATGTACGACAAGGTATTCGTATAAGAAAAAAAGCTGTGCCTTCAGGATTCATCTTCCTGGCTGGCACAGCTTTTTCGGTCTTAACTTACGGGGGAACTCATTAAATGCACAGGCGCCTTATCCCGAGGAAATTTTCGGGAATCTCCTGCTGTATTAGACACGCTTAATATAGAATTCATACTCCAGCGATTGGTCGGACTTGATCCGATATTCATCATGCACTGGTGCACCCCAGCTATCGTCGCCGCCTACACCCATCTGTCTGGCAGCCACAGTGACCACTGTATAGTGAACAGGAGGCAGCTCATACAGGTGTGCAGCACTTTCCAGCTCGAACGCAGTATAAGGGGAGATGTTGCACTCTACAGGAGCGCTTGATGGAGCCTGAATACGCAGGCCACGACCCAGATCATCCGTTACATCGACTCTGCGAACTCCTGTACGGTTACCGGATTCCTGTGGTACTACATAACCAGACACATTGTCCGCTGCCTCATTACTGAACACACCCAGTCTTGCTCCAAAAGCACGATCTGTATAGTTCTCATCAGGTCCCATAGCATACCAGTTCAGATGATGATACTCTGCTGGCACCTTGAAGGACAAGCCGAAGATTGGAAGGTCTGCAAGGCCTGCAACCCCGTCATACTTGGAATTCACTTTGATGCTGCCATCGCCATATACCGTGTAAGCTACGGTAACCTGTACATCCTCGTGAATGTTCAGACGATAGCTGAATGTTACAGTCACAGCTCCTTCAGCCTGAGTCAGCTCGACTGCTGTACATTTGCGTGTCAGACTCGCCGCGAACCAGCCACCTGCCTCGAAGCCCCAAGCCGCTCCACGGTCGTTGTCTGTCGTCGCACGCCAGAAGAGCGGTGCCGGAGGAACGGAGATGAATTCGCGTCCTTCATAACGCAGTGAGGTCAGGCTACCTGCTCCCTTGGAGAACATGATGCTGAAGCCTTTGCCGTGCACGCCAATGTTCACGTCGCCTTCTACTACACGAAGCGCACCTGCTGGTACAGCCGTTTGTGACTGAACTTCCACCTGGAAGATATGCTGTCCGAACGCTACTTCATGTCCAGCAGCAGCCCACAGCGTGGATTCCTTCAGAACGAGAGCCGTATGGATCACGTATTCGCCAGACTCTTCATCCACAGCTGGAAGCTCATAGGAGACGCGTCCTTCACTTTGTGCTGCAACGTCCACCGCTGTCCGACCAGTGAATACCTCAGCACCTTCCTTGAACAACGTGTACACCAGTTCATAATCCTGCGTGCCTTCGAACAGGTTCTCGTTCACGATTGTTACCCCGGTGCGATCTGGTTGAAGCTTGATGTTCTGATAAAGGAACTTAACCTCCTGCATCTTCGGAGATTCTGTACGATCCGCGTACACAATACCATCTGTACAGAAGCCATAGTCAGTCGGACGATCATCATAGTCACCGCCGTAAGCAAGGTACTCCTCGCCATAACGATTCTTCTTCATGACAGCCTGGTCAATATAATCCCAGATGAAGCCACCTTGGTAGAGCTCGTATTTGTTCTCAAGCTCGGTGTATTTATGCATTCCGCCAACCGAGTTCCCCATGGCATGCATGTACTCGCAGCTAATATAAGGCTTTTGCGGGTCATTGTTCAGGTATTCCTCAATATCCGTTACCTTCGCATACATGCGGCTCTCCATATCACTGCTGGCATCGTAGTCCCGGTTGTGGAATACGCCTTCATAATGCACTAGACGACTTGGATCGGCTGTACGGAAATAATTAGCTACATTCAGAATAACCTCACCAGCGTAGGATTCATTACCACAGGACCAGATCAGGATGGACGGATGATTTTTGTCGCGCTCCACCATGGATATAGCCCGATCCATAACAATACCCTGCCATTCTGGCAGATTGCCTGGAATGTTCCAGGAAGGCTCTACTGCGCCTAGCTTCTGCCAGGAGCCGTGTGTCTCCAGGTTCATCTCGTCAATCACGTATACTCCATACTCATCGCACAGCTCGTACCAGAGCGTCTGGTTCGGATAATGGGAGGTACGGACCGCATTCATATTGTTCTTCTTAAGTGTCTTGATATCCCATAGCATATCCTCAGCCGTAATGGTACGCCCAGTACGACAATTGAATTCATGGCGGTTCACACCCTTGAATACGATTCGTTTGCCGTTAATGCACATAACCTTATTAATCATTTCGAATCTGCGGAAGCCGACGCGCTGCGGAATGACTTCCATCAGGTCGCCTTGGTTGTTGTAGACCTCGATGTACAAGGTATAGAGATAAGGATTCTCTGCGCTCCACTTGGATACTTGATCCAGCTCCGTGCTCAACGTGAGCTTACCATCTGCGAAGCTTCCTTCCAGCTTGGCTACACTGTCACCGTCTGCGTTCTGTACATCCACGACAGCCTTACCTTGCTGCTCTGCTGACTCCAGACGCAGGCTCAACTCCAGCAGACCTTGCACATAAGCATCATCCAAGCTAGCCTTCACAGCTACATCTCTCACATGCACTGCTGGAACGCTATACAGATATACATCTCTGAAAATACCGGAGAAGCGCCAGAAATCCTGATCCTCCAGCCATGCACCTGTGCTGCGTTGGTAGACTTCTACTGCCAGCTTGTTCTCTCCCGCTTGCAGATATGGAGTCAGATCGAAGTCGGATGGAGTGAAGCTATCCTCGCCATAGCCGACGAATTGTCCGTTAAGCCATACATAGAAGGCCGTCTCCACACCTTGGAAGGAAATATAGACAGGTCCGGGCTGCAGGGATGTAGGAACCTCAAAATAAGTGATATAGCTGCCTACTGGATTATAATCTGTCGTAATCTCTGGTGGACGCACATCGCTTAGACCGTCCCATGGGTACATCGTATTCACATATTGCATCTGGCCGTAGCCTTGCGTCTGAATATGTCCTGGCACCTGAATGTCTCCCCAGCCACCGCAATCAAACTCTGGTGTATAGAAGCTCTCAGGGCGACTGCCAGGATTCACCGCATAGTTGAATTTCCAATTACCATTCAAGCTGTGACGCCAGCTCATGTCACCGCGCTTCTTGGCCTCAGCCAACGTCTTGTAATAACGATGGTCGGAATAGGCCGACAAGCGATTCACTGCAAATACACTAGTATCCGTAAGCCAGCTCAAGCTAGGTGTTGTTGATGATTTCATAAGCACATGATCCTCCCGATTCTACTTGAATTAACGTTTTAGTTGCCTGGACATAGTCAAAGACCTGGCAAACAAGTCCTGTCACGCAAAGCCCTCATTCCAGAGCCATATCATGCCAAGACCTGTCAGCCAAGTCTCTTCCAGCAAGGTTATACTTCGTCATTTTGCATAATTCGATGTCACACGCACCGTTTCCTATCTAGGAAACCTTATTTTACAGAACCGATCATACCTGCTACGAAATGCTTCTGCATGATGAAGAATACAATTGCTGTTGGCAGCGTTGAAATGACGATCGCCGTCATGATGACACCATAGTCTGGAGTGTAGCTGGATCCCAGATTGGAGATCAGAATCGGAATCGTTCGGTTCTCAGGCGTCTGGAGCACAACGAGTGGCCACAGATAGTTGTTCCAGCTCGACATGAAGGTAATGATTGCAGCTGCTGCATAGGTGGTCTTCATTGTAGGCACATAAACCTTGAAGAAGAGCCCTAGCTCTGACAGACCGTCAATCCGCCCTGCCTCCAGCAGGTCCTTAGGGAACATCTTGGAGTTCTGACGGAAAAAGAAGATCAGGAATGCCGTTGTGATTGTAGGAATCACTGCCGCTGCCAGCGTATCAATACCGATGGCTGGAGCAAAGTTCGAAATCTGACCGAACATACGATACAAAGGAATCATAATGGCGGCGAATGGAATCATCATGGACAACAGCAAAATATTAAATACGATATCCTTCGCCTTGCTGCGGTACACCTCAAAGCCATAGCCTGCAAGGGAACCAATCAGCAGGGAGAGAATCGTAGTGCTGATCGCCACTTGGGCTGAGTTCCCAAGTGCAGGCAAAATATCTACCGAGCCAAACAGCTCACGCAGGTTCTCGAACAGATACGAGCCTGGCAGCAATTTTCCTCTTGTTACATCAACAGATGGGTTCGTAGTACTGACAATCATCCACAGGAACGGGAATATGGAGACAAAGGCCGCCACACTCAGGAACAGATACGCGAAAAATTTCTTTGTCTTAGCCATTATTTTTTATCACCTGCCACTTTAAACTGGATGAACGACAGAATAATGATCATAATCACGATGGAGTAGGATACTGTCGCTGCATAACCGAAATCGGACGAGTACTTGAAGGACAAGTTATAGATGTACTGGGAAATCGACAACGTCGCATTCGCCGGTCCACCCTTCGTAATGTTCATGACCTCGTCGAAGAGCTGCAAAGTACCGATTGTCGAAGTGATCGATGTGAACAAGATAATTGGCTTCAACAAAGGAACCGTAATGTTGAAGAATTGACGCGTAGCAGAAGCACCATCAATCTTGGCTGCTTCATAAATAGATGGGTCAATGTTCTGCAACCCTGAGAGATAGAAGATCATGTTATAACCAGTCCAGCGCCAGGTAATCGCAAGGATAATTGTTACTTTGGCCCAGAAAGGATCGGTCAGCCATTGAATGGGCTCACTGACCAGATGAACATTCATGAGGAACGAGTTGACCAACCCATTGTTGCTGAACAGGTATTTGAACACAACGGAGTAGGCAACCAGCGAAGTGATACAAGGCAGGAATATTGCAGTCCGGAAAAAGCCTTTGAACTTCAAATTCCGATCATTAAGCAACACTGATATGAATAATGACAGAAGAATCATCAACGGAACTTGAATGATTAGGTAAATAAAAGTATTCTTCACAGCGGTAATGAACACCGTATCGGTGAACAGCCGCTTGTAGTTATCAATGCCATTGAACGACATTCTCGCTCCCGTGCCTGTCTGGAAAGACAGGAACAACGCCTGAATCATCGGGTAAAAATAGAAAATGAAGATCATTAGCACAGCCACCAGAATGAACAGCCATCCTGTCATATCCGTCTTCCAGCGTCCGCCCTGAGCCGTCTTCGCTGATCTCATATGCTTTCAACTCCTCTTGTCCCTTATATATCCTTTATCCTATCGACTCAGCAAGCGCGTAAAACCTTGTGCCAGAAGCGTCCAAGGTTTTACGCATTGCTATAATTTATCTCTCTAGCAGGTAAAGTCAGTTATTATTTCAACTGAGCTTCAGCCTGAGCCTGCGCATCTTTCAGAGCGGTATCAAGATCTGTGCCGCCCAAGTAGCTTTGTACCGCTACAGCCATGATATCTTCAATAGCGTAAGTGTGAAGGCCATAGTTTACTCTTGGAACACTTTGACTCCATTTAGCAAAGTCAGTGTAGATTTTTTGATTGCTGAAGAATGCATCTTCTGCGTCATAAGCGGATCCTGTAGAAGCTGCATTCAGTGATCCTACAACACCAATATCAGTAAGCAGCTTTTGGTACATTTGCGGATCAGAGCCGAAAGTTTGTGTCATAAAGTCAGCCGCTGTATCAGAACCATCCATATTCAATACATACCAGGAGCTACCTCCCAGGTTGGAAGCATTTACAGAATCAGCATTGTTCGTCAAGCGAGGGAACGGTGCTACAGCCCATTTTCCACTTTGGGAAGCCTCAGCCTTGATGGAAGCTACAAACCAGTTACCTGTCGGTACAGATGCTACATCGCCACTGTTAACTTTAGCTACAAATTGTGCCCAGTCAGCATGGGAATCAATGATGTTTGCATCCATCATTTTCTTGTAAGTCTCCATAGCTTCCTTCAGAGCAGGATTGTCTGCCAGATCCGGAGTCTTACCGTCATCCTTCATGTACCATTTACCAGCAGATTGTGCCATCATGCGCAGGATACCAAGGTCTTTAGGATCTTGAGTCAGCATGAATTTGCCAGTTTTCTCTTTTACTTTTTTACCGATCTCGATGTACTGATCCCAAGTGATATCTTGCAGATCATCCATTGTGTAGCCAGCTTCTTGCAGGTAGTCGGTTCTCACGAACAGACCTGTAACACCGGAGTCAAACGGGATACCATATTGCTTGCCATCCAGGCTTGTTGCTCCGATCTTGTAATCTGCAAAATCTTCAGGCTTAATCTTATCACTCATGTCACGGAAGGAATCCGTGTAGGACTGCAGGAAGTTCTGTGCACGTTGGTCCTCAATCAGAACGATGTTCGGCAGACCCTTAGTTGTACCAGAATTCAGACCTGTGTTCAGCTTTTGAACGATGTCATCCTGAGCATTCTCAATGATATTGATGGTTACATCTGGATGCTTGGATACATATAGTTCTTTAGCCACTTCAAGTGCGGCAACGTTAAAGTTACGGTCCCATGCCCAAATTGTAATCTCTTTCTTGCTCGGATCCGATGCGGCGCTTTCATTAGAACCACTGGAACAAGCAGAGAGCACCAGCATGGCTGCGAACAATAGCAAAATCACCTTTTTCAATGCATTCAACCCCTGATCTTTATATTTTTTGTGCTACCTGCAAGCGCTTAACACAAATTGATAATTCGTTGAAAGCGTTTGCTGTTGATATATAAATTCTAGCACTTCCGTTTCACAACCTGTTAGGAATATCTTTGTCTGGATTTGTTCAATTATTGTGTAATCGTTACCAAGGTACCGCTTTCATTAGTAATATCTTTGGATTGTAGTAATTTTTTTATTCGATTTGCGGCAATGTAATTTTAACCTTTGTCCCCTCACCCTTCGTGCTGGAGATAGCAACACCATATTGCTCCCCATACAACAAAGCAATTCTATTATTCACATTCTGCACGCCGATGCCAGTGAACAGCTGGCGCTTGCTCTTCGGATTGGGCAGCTCTCCTTGGTTCGAAAGCTCATCCATACCATCCCCGTTATCGACTACTTCTATAATCAGGCGATCACGATCCGACGAGACCAGAATATAGATGGTACCACCAGGCTTCTCATTAAAGGCGTGGAAGAAGGCATTCTCAATGAAAGGCTGAATAATCAACTTGGGCACCTGAAAGTGCATGCAATCCGGGGCCACAAAATAGTTGACCTTGATTCGGTCCCCATAGCGCACATGATTGATGAAGACGTAGTTCTTCATATTCACCAGTTCCTGCTCAATCGTAATCGTCTCGCTGACGTTGCTGATGGTATTCTGAAGCAGGGAAATCAATGCATTGATCGTCTCGGAGGCCGTCTCCTTATTGCCGCGCTGTACCAGCATCTTGATCGAGGCAAGCGTATTATAGAGGAAATGCGGATTAATCTGACGCTGTAACGCAGCCAGCTCTGCATTGCGCACTTCTTTTTGCGTCTCCATAAGTTTCTGGATGTAATCGTTCAGCTCGTCCAACATGTAATTGTACGCCCTGCCTAGTTCCTTTACCTCATAGCTGCCAGATACGTCAATATAATTGTGGAAATCCTTCTCCGTAATACGCGACATCTGCCGCACAAGACGGGTCAGTGAATTCGTCAGTCGCTGAGAAATCAGGAAGACCAGCAGAACAGCAATCCCTACAATGGCTAGACAGATCAAGAGAATAGAATTCACATCAATAATCTGTCCGGCCGCTACCTGACGATCAATCAGATTGACCAGATAAAAGTCGTACGCAGGAATATACGTGGACAGCACAATATACTCGGTGCCCATGAAGTCTGCATTCTTGTATTTCAGATTGTCGCTGCGAATCTCGGACGCATATTCCCTCAGCTCAACTGAATATTGCCCAATGAGCTCATCACGATTACTCGATACGACGCGCCCTTGAGCATTCAGTACAACAATATCATTGCCTGCACTGGTGAAATTGGTATAGAACTGCTTAAAGTCCTGCTCTCGAATCGCTACATAAATTCCACCATAGAGGACACCTGTCGTACGCTCCATCAGTGCCTTGGAGGCCACGATAAAGTGGTCGTTCAGATCCCCCCATTGTTCTTCATCATACTGGTACATCACACGTCTGGGATGCTCCATCGTCTTGGTGATAATAGAATAATCATCCTCTGACGGAATCGGCAGACTCCAATACGTCTGGCCTGTAGAAGAAATACGTCCATTCCTCCCAGTGACCAGTATCTTCACATTATAGGCATCCACATTTGAATTAATCTGATCCATTTGTTGACCCATATTGAAAAAGGAACGGCTGGTCGTAGTGGAATCCGAGGGCCCCTCTGTCAGAAAGTTCTTCACTGTAAGGCTCTGTCCTGCCTGGCTTGCAGCATTCACGATCGTATCATTGAATGATTCGAAGCTGCTACGGATCTGGGTCAGGATCTTGGAATTGGTGATGCTGAAGGTATCAATGAAGAGTCGCTCAGACATACGAATCGTAACTAATGAGGTCAGTACACTGACCGTAATAATACTGATGACTGTAACGATAAAGATCTGATTGAACAGCCCATTATACTTCCATCGTGCAAAAAAATTTTTCATGCTCATTCCCTTTTCCCATTCAGATAACGCCTTCTATACTGGCTGGGCGAGAAGCCCATCAGCTTCTTGAATACCTTGGTAAAATAGCTGTGATCCGAGTAACCCACTCGGCTGCTGATCTCCGAGATAGAATGATCATCATTGCGCAGCATCGTAGCTGCTTTCTCAACCCTGACTTTATTCAAATATTCGCTAAAGCCCTCTTTATTATGAGCCGTGAAATAGCTGGACAGGTATGAAGGATTGAAATGAAAATGATGCGCTAGCGAAGTCAGACTGAGCGGTTGATCGTAATGCTCTTCAATATACTCCAGCAGCTTCTTCATCCCACTGTTGCCATGCTGCTGCGCATCGGCGATCTCCCTCTTCACATCGTTCAGGAATGACTGTAGCAAGCCTTTCGCCTCATCCACATGAACTGCTTCATCAATGGACTTAAAATAAGAATACTTGGCGGATTCCAGCGCATGTGTATCATATTCCAGATTACCCAATAGAATCGTAATATTGAATATGGTATTACTAATGAAGGATTTGAATTCGAAAGGTGGTGCTTCATAATGCTCTGACAGCATATCCAGATGCTGATTCAGCAGCTCAAAGGCTCTATCGAATTGCCCCCGCTTCATCTCCTCAGTGAATAGCCTCAGATTAAAGGTTCCCGCCGGTTCCGTTGGAGATAGCATCTCCTCTTCCAGCAATATGTACTGGTCAGGGAAATAAAATTTGGCGTCAATCAGCTTCTTCAGACGGTTCTGGAACACTTCACCTACCTGATTGATTGAATCAAACAGCGAGGTAACAGCCCATACCAGTGTCGGCGCATGCTCCGCTCGATCATCGGCAAGCTCCTTCAAAGAGTGGACTAGCTCCGGATAAGCCTCCTGCTCAAGATTAGCCAGGTATATATCAAGTCCAGAGGTATTCTCTGCTGATTGATATACAGTACACATCTGAGAATCCAGTACGTCGACAAGCTGCAACCCCAGTTCGGAGCCAGAATGCTGCAAATAAGTGCGCCCCCCGAGTACACCAATAAGACAGAAGCTCGTGAATGCAAAGCTGTTCGCAGCCAGAGCAGAGGCCTCGTCCGGTTCATATCCAGATAACAGCTTGTCTACGATCCGTTCTACAGATATATTGCCATCCCCTGCTTGGGCGCCATATTGAATAGAGGGAATCTTACGCGCAGTGCGCTTTAATGTCTCCAGAAGCTCCTGGGTCTCCAGCTTAGGCTTCAAGATATAGTCAGCCACACCGCTCTGGAAGGTGGAACGTACATAGCTGAATTCACCATAACTGCTTAGTACAATGACCTCCATGTCCGGGTAACGCTGCTTCACGATTCGGGTCAGCTCTTCACCATCCAGGACAGGCATTACAATATCTGTAATAATAATATGAGGTCGCAGCTGCTCGATCATCTCCAATGCCTCACGACCGTTGGAGGCCTCACCGACGATCTGGAAACCGTGGTCTTCCCAATCCAGATGGTGCTTGATTCCTTGTCTGACCAATATTTCATCATCCACAATAAGAATCTTACAAAGTTGTTCCATGACCACACCTCCAGCCCATATTAGGCATCTCTATCTATTGTACCAAGATCAACGCCAACCATTGCAAGAAAATACATTCATTTTTACGAAAGCGCTTCCATTTAATGGTCACTAGACCTTATTGCACATGAATTTCGAAACTGAATCATATCTTACCATAGGTAACTAAATGGGGCAAAATCAAATTTTATTGCCCTTTAGCCATGCCTCCTACCATGAATTGTGACTCAAATCACATATTACTGCGCTACATCCCTTTATAATAACAAATGATAATGATTCTCATTATTAAAAAACATACGCTGGCCGCAGCTTTGTCATCCAATACATAATCGGGCAAGGAAGGAGCTCACCAATGGACGAGATCGTCTAGCAGCAAGAGCCAGCAGCAAGAGTACATGAATGAATTATTTCAATTATATCTAACAGGGGGACAGGGAATGAACCAGAAGGTAAAAGCTTGGCTCAGCGGGTGTATGACAGCCATCTTGGCACTCGCAATGGTGCCTGCGCCCATATACGGCGACAGCATCGTTGACGGTGCTGGAATTCAGGCTGCCGAAGCTAACGAGCAATTTTCACAAGAAGCTGCTAGTCCAGAGACATTCGAATCTCCCGTAGATTCTGTAAACTCAGCGACTTATGCAGTGAAAGATAACAAGGATTCCATGTCGTCCATAGCCTCCGTCACCGAGGTAACCTACACCGTTCCTGCAGACGGGCTATACACGGTCGATGTGTATGGCTGGCACGCTACCAGAGACGCTGCTTCCATGATGGGTGGTGCGCTCGACAGAAAAGCCACGCTTAAGGTCGAGGACGGACAAATACTCGCTTCCATTAAGTTCGTGAAGACGAGCATCATGGGAATCGAGGTTACAGGCGACTCCATCAGCGAGGTGTGGCCTGAGCCAGAAGGAGCCACAGAGCTAGGGACTGGAGTCAAGGGTACGGTTCATCCCGAGGAACAAAGCCAGACTTACCAGTTCCCACTCAAGTCTGTGGAGATGCCGAAGCTCGCTATGTATGTCGGAGCGCCGCTGAATAGCGTTCAGCATATTCGTTTGAAATTCGACCTGAATACACTGACCCCGATACAAGATGATGAAGAGCCAGGAGAACAACCAGGAGAGAATCCTGCAGAGCCCGATCTTGAAGCCGTACCAGATAGACAGCTTCAAGCCGTTGAGGGCACCATTTCCATTGCTCCTGGGGATCTGGAGGGTCTGAACAAATCATCTACACTGGGACTGGTCTTCGATGATATCATCATCGTCTTCCCTGCCCGTCAGCTGCAAGAGTTTCTGGACCAAAATAATGGTGCCAGACTTCAATTAAAATGGAGTCCCTCCACTAGCGAGACCCTAAAGGAGATTAAGGGTGCATTAAATAGCAAAGATCTCATTATTTCATCCTTTGACCTCCAATTGGAAGTCGTCAATCATGAGGAAGTTGTGACCCCAATTAGCGGGCTTGGCGGACGCACCAAGATTATAGCGTCCCTAAGTCAACAGCAGGCTTCCCAACTGTTCACATCAACTAGCAGCAAGCTCTACTATTACGATCCTGCTGCTGGAAGCCTGGAGGACATGAACGCCAGCTTTAACCAAGATGCACGGACCGCATCCTTCTATACGGATCATTTCAGCACCTATTCCATCGTTGGACATAATCCAAGTGGATCACAGGGCGGAGGCAAGCTTGATCCGGCTAATCTGCCGGATGGAGAATACACCATCAAGGGTAGAGCTCTGAAAGAATACTCCGATGAGTCATCCTTAAGCAATTCGCTGATCTCCAACCCAATTGGTATTGAGGTCAGAGGAGGTCATTTAACAGCCATTCTAGTCATGAAGGGCAGTGAAGCCTTCCCACTCAAGGAGGTTCAAGGCCTGTGGTACGAGAACAAGGAGAATGAATTCGAGGAAATTCCACTGGAATATAACGCATCCAGCAATAGTATCGTGGCGAGATTCTCCTTAACAAGCTTGATGACAGCCCAGAAGATGCAAGTCTCGGTACCTAATATTCTTCCAGATAAGCCAATCTTCCGTCTGGTATTCGACCTGTCCTCTCTTCAGGAGGGGGCCAAGTCCAATATGCCTGACAGCTCTGCGGTGACATCATACTTGATTAAAGCGACAGCAGATCAAGGCGGGAAGATCACTCCGGAAGGCGAAGTAAGCGTCGCTATCCATGAGAACAAGAGCTTTGAGATTACAGCCGACGAGGGCTACCTTCTCAAGGATGTGCTCGTGAATGACAAATCTGTCGGAGCAGTGAGTAGCTATACCTTCGAAAAAGTAACCAGCAACGCTACCATTCATGCCGTGTTTGAGAAGAAGACTGCAGAAGTGAATGAAGCAGAGGCAACCACCGAAGAAGGTGCAAGCCCGCTCACATCCTCCTTCGTCGATACGCAGGGTCACTGGGCCGAGAGCTATATCCAGCTTGTAGTGTCCAAAGGGTTATTCAAGGGAACTGACGAACAACATTTCAGCCCGGATGCCACGTTATCTCGAGGCATGCTACTTACGCTGTTAGGGCGGCTTCAGGGGCCAAGTGCCGAGAGCTATACCTATACAGCTTTCAAGGATGTGCCTTTGAATCAGTACTACACGACGTATATTACCTGGGCAGTGGATAAAGGCATCGTGCAAGGGGCCGGTAACGGTCTATTCCACCCTGATCAAGCGATTACCCGTCAGGAGCTTGCAGTGATCATGGCCAGCTATCTGAAGCATGCCAAGCTGCAGCCTTCTCTAACAGAGCAGTCTCCTGTATTCAGCGATCAGAAGGAAATATCGACTTGGGCACAGGAAAGTGCCTTGCTGACCGTGAGATCTGGACTGCTGGAGACGAATGATCAAGGTCAATTCTCTCCAAAGGCTACTCTAAGCAGAGCTGAGGCAGCTAAGCTTCTGGCGCTTCTACTTGAACTGACAGGACAATAAGCTTGACGGTAAGAGCAATGTCTATCATCGTACTTTCACAGAAGACGGAATCGTCTGGCTGAAGCTTTTCTTGCGATAATCGAATGGTCCAGCTCCGCTGAAAATTATAAATTCTATTATCTTCAAAAAGGCCATTCCGAATATGGGATGGCCCCTTTTCACACTAATGGAGTTAGTTGCTTGAACTCCATTTTACCCTTTTGTATATGTTCATTCTATGAATTCAATCCTAATAGGAGGTGTACACTGTGAAGGCGATCTATGTCGGGCTTGGCTTTTTCTTTTTTTGTCTCGGCGCGGTAGGTGCTGTGCTGCCATTACTTCCTACCACCCCCTTCTTACTATTATCCGCTTTCTTTTTCGCCAAGGGCTCTGACCGGTTCAACCGTTGGTTCACATCTACCAAGCTGTACAAAAATCATCTGGAGAACTTCCTCCAGACTCGTTCCATGAAGCTGCGTGCCAAGATTGTAACTGTGGGCTTCGCATCCTGCATGCTCGCGATTCCCTTCATCCTTACCGATTCGATATGGGTACGTGGCGTGATTCTACTGATCGTCGTGTTCAAATATTACTACTTCATATTCCAGATTAAGACGGAGCGACCGCAGCAAAACACAACAGCACAGGCTGCTTCGGAAGCAGCCCCTGCGCCTAAGCGCTCCAAAATGATGGATGGCCGATTGCTGTCCATGGTCGCGCATTCACGCAAATACATAGCACTTGGCGTATTCACGAACTGGATCGGTCTCCTGGCTAACATTTGCGCGATCATAACCGTCGCTACCATGCTGCAATACGCTTGGGACGGGAGATTGTCGAGCAGCTTCACGTTTACGGCCTGCCTCATCATTGCCGGGGCAATCGCCATTCGTCTGGTCTGCGCGTATATCTCCAGCCTGCTCTCATGGCGGGCCTCCAATAATGCCAAGCACACCCTGCGCGCCAGACTCTATAGCAAGCTTCTCCGATTAGGATCTGGTTACACAGAGCAGACCTCCACCGCCGGAGCTGTTCAGGTCGCTGTAGAGGGAGTTGAGCAGCTGGAGCATTATTTTGGACGTTACATGCCACAGCTGTTCTATAGTCTGCTTGCCCCTCTTACGCTGTTCGTCACATTATCGTTCATTAGCTTCAAGTCAGCACTGATTCTATTGATCTGTGTACCGCTCATCCCCATGTCAATCATTGCTATTATGAAATTCGCCAAAAAGTTGTTCAGCAAGTATTGGGGCAGCTACGTCAACCTTGGCAACAGCTTCCTGGAGAACCTTCAGGGACTGACAACCCTGAAAATCTATGCAGCTGATGAGCAGCGACATGAGGAGATGAATACGTCTGCGGAGAACTTCCGGCAGATCACCATGCGCGTACTACGGATGCAGCTGAACTCGGTAGCTCTCATGGACATAATTGCTTTTGGCGGAGCTGGAATCGGGGTCATCATTGCAGCCACTGAATTCGCAGCTGGACGGATTCCATTATGGGGAGCCCTGACCGTCATGCTGCTTTCTGCGGAATTCTTCATTCCGCTGCGACTCTTAGGATCATACTTCCATATCGCCATGAACGGCATGGCAGCCAGTGACAAGATTTTCGAGCTGCTCGCTCTTGAAGAGCGGACATCAGGGAATGCAGAAATCCGTGACGGAAGCATTCGTATGGAGCAACTAAGCTTCTCTTATGCTGACCAAAAATCTTCAGATCAGGATCAGACCAAGAACACGACGCTTCGTGATGTCAGTCTCAACATTCCGCAAGGAAGCCTGACAGCGCTAGTCGGTAAGTCCGGATCAGGCAAAAGCACACTGGCTGCACTAATGATGGGCTCGGCAAGCGGCTATGAAGGACGTCTGCTTGTGGGTGGTAGTGAAATGAGAGACATCTCTGAGCGTACAGTCATGCAGCGAATTACTTTGGTGAGTCTGGGCAGCTATATCTTCAAGGGCACGGTAGAAGACAATCTGCGGATGGGAGCCCCTGCTGCAACTGAAGACGCCATGCTTCAGGCACTGGCCCAAGTGAATCTGAGAGACTTCGTTCTATCCCAGGGTGGACTTGGTTACGAGCTTGAGGAGCAGGGGGCCAATCTCTCAGGTGGGCAACGTCAACGGCTTGCTCTGGCCCGAGCTCTGCTGTATGACAGTGAAGTGTATATATTCGATGAAGCTACCTCCAACATTGATGTAGAAAGTGAAGAGAAGATCATGGAGGTTATTCACAATCTGGTGGGCCGCAAAACCGTCATCCTGATCTCACATCGACTAGCAAATGTAGTTCGTGCTGATTGCATTCATGTCCTCTCTGAGGGGCAGCTGGTAGAGAGCGGCACACATGAAGAGCTGCTGCGACAACATGGTCATTATGCAGCACTGTTCAACAGCCAGCAGGAAATCGAGCAATATGTCTCAGGAGGAATGGTGTATGCGTAGAAGTGGTCTGAACATTATGTCGAGACTCATAGTATTGCTTGGGCCACTGATTCCCGTCATGCTGGTTACCGTAGTACTTGGGGTACTAGGCTTTCTCGTAGCTATAGCCATTACGGTACTAGGCGGCTATCTGTTGCTCTATGGCATCGGACTTGGTGACGGCTCCCTGCAGCCTGGCTATATCATGCTCGCTATAGCGGCATGCGCTGTTCTGCGCGGGCTGCTGCGATATGGTGAACAGCTGAGCGGCCACTACATTGCCTTCAAGCTGCTCGCGGTGCTGAGAGACAAAGTCTTTCATGCCTTGCGCAGACTTGCGCCAGCCAAGCTTGAAGGGCGGGATAAGGGCAATCTGATTGCCGTCATCACTACCGATATTGAGCTGCTTGAAGTATTTTACGCGCATACGATTGCTCCCATCGTGATTGGAATCACGACATCGTTGATCATGACCTTATTCATCGCCACCTATCACAGTACACTGGCATGGATTGCTGTCGCTGCCTATATCACGGTCGGACTGATTATTCCTGTCGTGACCTCAAGAATGGCCAAACGCCAGGGCATGGAGTACCGGAATAGCTTCGGCGTACTTAGCAGCTACTTCCTGGAAAGTCTGCGTGGCATGAAGGAATCCATTCAATATGACCAGGGAGAGGCTCGGATGCAGCGCATCACCGCTATGACTGAGGACCTGGAGAAGAAGCAAAAAACACTCAAGAAGCATGAGGGTGTTACACGTGCACTCTCCGAGTCAGCCGTGCTCGGCTTCTCCTTCATTCTGCTGCTCGTGGCTCTTCAGCTTCAATCAACAGGAGCGCTGGGTTATAGTGGTGTGCTAATACCGACCATTGCCCTCTTCAGCTCCTTCGGCCCTGTCGTGGCGCTCAGCCAGCTGTCGAACAATCTGCTGCAGACCTTTGCCAGCGGAGAACGGCTGCTTCAGCTATTGGATGAGGAAGAGACTCTTAAAGAGGTAACCACCGGAAGCGAGCCACCTTTCACTGGCGCGAAATGGGATCGCATCAACTTCACGTATGACGGAGCTCCCGTGCTGAATGACATTCATATTCCTGTGAATCGCAGCCGCATCCTGGGGATTACAGGGAAAAGCGGTTCAGGCAAATCTACGCTGCTCAAGCTGTTAATGCGCTTCTACGATCCTCAATCCGGCTCCGTCCAGATCGCGGGCCAAGATATTCGTACAGTGAATACGGCAGCTCTACGAAATTTGCAAAGCTATGTCACACAGGATACCTTCCTGTTCAATGATACGATCGAGGCCAACATCCGTATCGGAAGGGCAAACGCGACTCCCGAACAGATCGAAGCCGCAGCCCGCAAAGCATCTGTACATGACTTCATCATGTCCCTACCAGAAGGCTATCAGACGAAGGTTGGAGAGCTTGGAGAGCGCTTGTCTGGTGGAGAGAAGCAACGAATTGGTCTGGCACGTGCCTTCGTTCGTGAGGCACCACTCATGCTGCTGGATGAGCCAACCAGTAATCTGGATGGCTTCAACGAAGCTGTCATCCTCCGAGCCCTGAACCAGGAGCGTGCAGGGAGGACCATTGTCCTCGTCTCCCACCGTGCTTCTACAATGAGCATTGCTGACGAGGTACATCATATTGATAATGGAAGAGTGTCCTAAATTATGGGTAATGGGAATAATCGTATCGCATCTGAGAAATACATTGTAGAGAAGATGATTATTGTCTTTTGCCGCGGACACAGACATTCGAGTAACCGTTCCAGTCTATGTCCCGAGTGCAACGAGTTGCTGAGTTACGCCCACAAGCGTCTCGATCAATGCCGATTCGGAGAATCCAAGAGCTTTTGCGAGCAATGTCCCATTCATTGCTACTCACGCCAGATGAGAGCCCGGATCAAGGAGGTTATGCGTTATTCAGGGCCGCGGATGTTGCTCTACCATCCAGGTCTAGCCCTCAAGCACATGGCCTCAAGCACCTTGTACCGACTCAGACAACGAAGGAGCATATGAAGACAATTGCTACGTGCTGGGGAACCATGAACGGACAACTAAGCTAAACAACGAATAACCGAGCCATGCAACGAATAATTAAGCCACGTAACAAAAAACTGAGCTACGCACACAATCGAAAGGAGAATACAAACATGTTCACAAGCCATAGAAGGAACACGCGCTGGGGTGCCACGATCATCTGCTCTTTGGCAGCAACGCTCATATGGTCGGGTATTGCAGCACCAACGACCACGGCAATTGCATCGGCATCTAATGCCCAAGCGGTGACCTCATTGGAGGACGGGCTCTACACCATCTCTGCTCAAGCACTCAAGGAGAATAGCGACGATGTATCCATGAGCAACGCACTGATCTCCAGAACCGTACTGCAGATCGAGAATGGACAGCCCTCCGCTATCCTTCTTCTGCAGGGGAATGCCTATATTCCGCTAAAAGAGGTAAAAGGGCTGTGGTATCAGGATGCTACAGGCAGCTTCAAGGAGATTCCACTGCTATTTAACGAGAGTACCAATTCGATTGAAGCTGTCGTCCCTCTGCAAAGCATAGAAAAGCCGCAGCGCATGCAGGTCTCCGTCCCCTTCATCATGGGAGAGGAGAAGCCCACATTCCGCCTGAGCCTGGATACGACCTCACTGCAGACAAAGGCTGCAACCACTGAAAAGACTAATGAGAAGGCTAATGATAAGGAAGCGTCTAATGCAGCAGCTACCGTTGAGACTGGTAAAGGGGCTGTGAAAGAGGCTGTACATGAGAATGTAAAAGAAACGGGTAAAGAAGCTCCCGTAGCGACCAGCTCACAGGTATTCTCAGATATGCAAGGACATTGGGCCCAACAGGAGGTCGCCGTAGTCACCTTTCTGGGGTTGTTCAACGGTACCGATGCGACACACTTCAGCCCCGAGCAATCCGTCACGCGTGGCATGCTGGCTACTGTGCTCGGCAGACACGCAGGTGTCGAGTCTACCTCAACACCTGCCTCTTCCTTTACCGATGTACCTGCCGGGAAGTATTATACGAGCTATGTATCCTGGGCTGCTGAGCGTGGGCTCGTCAAAGGCACAGGTCAGGGCTTGTTTGCACCTGAACGTCCTGTCACCCGCGAGGAAGCAGCTGTGATTATCGCGGCCTATATGAAGGATACGGGAATCTCGTTGACTGCGCAGGCTGAGGGGCAGACTCGGCCTGTGTATGAGGATGACTCTGAGATCAGCTCCTGGGCAACAACACAGGTACAACAGCTGCTACAGGCCGGGATCATGACCAGCAAGGATGATCAGCATTTTGCACCGAAGACACCAGCTACTCGTGCCGAGATCGCCAGCATGCTAACCAAGGGGTTGAACCTTGACTCCACTGGAAAGCAGGAATAACGGATGTCCAGGCGATATTTCACTTCAATCGTCACAGTAGGCTTGGCCTGCATGCTGCTTGTGGTGATAGGTCCGCTATTCGGAGGTACAGCGACTGCCGCTGGGCTGGATAAAGGACTATACCTTTTGGACAACAAGACTTATTACACGAATCCAGACACGGGCAAGGTAGATGATGGCGGTGACACCTCCATTGGTAACGGCATGAGCCGGAATGTCACCTACTCCAAGTCCCTGCTGGAGGTTCGAGACGGCAAGTACCTGGTCACGCTGAGAATGAAGATGATCTCGTATATTAGCAAGGTTACTATTCATGTTCAGAAGTCCAAGGGGGACGGGGATGCTTACTCTCCTGTATCGTTCAAAATTACCGGAGAGAACAAGGCAGAGGATACCCGCGACTATCAATTCGAGGTCAGTGACCCGACCCTGTTCATCAAGCCAGTCATCTATGTGGAGCCTATGGGGCGTGATGTCGTGTATTTCGTCAGCCTGCTTGAGGATTCAGCTCAGCCAGACAATGGGTCCTTCCAAGCCTATAACCAGACTAGCAAGCAGCAAACGTCCGCGGCTGAGCCAGATCTACCGCAAGGAATCAGTATAGAGTCGAGCGACAATTCGGTTAGTCACAACAAGTCCGCTGCCTCAACTTCTGGTTCAACGGCTAACACCAAATCTGGGAATAGCGGTACCCCTCAGGGGGACTCATCTTCGGAACACAAGACTGACAAGAATGACAAGGCTGGTAAAACAGATAAAGCAGGAGACGCGTCTTCCAAGCAAAAGCAAAATGCGACTCCAGCACTTCCAAGTGAAGGGAAGCAATCGACAGCCGGTACAGTCAACTCAGCCAATACAGCCAGTCAAGCTAATAAGGAAAAGCAATCCGTACCAACGGCGGCCAGCGCTTCCTCCTCAACATCAGGCGCAGAAGCTCAGGACTCCACTGATCTGACTGCTAACAAAGCTCACTCCTCTGCCCAGCAAGCTTTCTGAGCAACAGGCCCCTGAGCAACATACTGAGAGCGGAGACACGAATCCGGCAGGTGAACCCAGCTCATCTGCCGAGCAGATGGATGCAGCCGCCAAAGACGGAACTGTCGCCAACGAGCAGGCAACTGAAGGAGTAGCAGCACCCATAGCGACAGATATCATTGCATCCGGGGCAGACGTTAGCGATGATGAAGTAGGAATCGTAGAGTTCGATCAGAACGGTGCCCGTCAGAATGAGCGTGCTGCCTCTGCAACGGAGAAAGAAGGTAGTGGAAGTGGATCACTGCTCTCCATGCCCGCACTGCTACTAGTACTGCTTGCAGTATGTGCAGCAGGCCTGTATTTAATGAAGTTAATGAAGCTGCGGAAGAAGTAACAGACTGGGAATTCAGATGATTTATCTTGTGAGATACAGCTAGAAAAAAACTGGAGCGGAGTTGTCCAGCTAAGGAGTCGGAATGACGTGTTGAAGAAACGAATAACCCTCTTCCTGTGTGCCGCCATGTTGGCGATGCTTCCCGCCTGTGCAGTACGCGCCAAAACAGATTCAAATGCTGAAAGTACACAACAGACGCGGATTATTAGCACCTCAGCGGCATTATGTATGATACTGGATAAGCTGGAGCTTGACCTGGTAGGCGTACCGGACACTGCCTTCACTCTGCCTGAGCGCTACAAGGACTCTGTTCAGATTGGGCAGCCCATGACACCCGATCTGGAGATCATTAAGTCCCTACGCCCGACAGATGTGATCAGCCCAAACACCCTGCAATATGATCTGAAGCCCCAATACGAAGCCATCCAAGTACCCGCTACATTCGTGAATCTGGGAAGTGTCGAGGGTATGCTGAAGAGCACCGAGCAGCTCGGGGTAAAGTATGATCGCACGAAGCAGGCTGAGGTGCTACGACAGCAATTTGAGGCGTACATGGCAGAGCTGCGCACAGATATCGCAGATCAAGCCAAACCAAAGGTGCTCATACTAATGGGTCTTCCAGGCTCGTATATGGTTGCTACTGAAAAATCCTATGCCGGCAATCTGGTCAAGCTGGCTGGTGGAGATAATGTGCTGAAGGATCAGGAAGAGGCATTGTTAACACTCAACACGGAGGCCCTCTCCAAGCTTGATCCGGATATTATTCTGCGCACCTCCCATGCCATGCCAGAAATGGTGCAAGAGATGTTCCGTGAGGAATTTGCCACAAGTGATATCTGGAAGCATTTTAGAGCCGTGCAGGCTGGTAACGTATACGATCTGAGCAATGAACGCTTCGGCATGAGCGCCAACCTGAACTACCAGGAAGCGCTGGATGAATTGAGAACGATATTCTACGGAGAGCCTGCGCATGAATCATAGTCTCACACTGAAAAGGAAACTTGCCCACTGCATTGCGCTGACTGTACTACTTATTATTCTGGTGGGCATAGCCGTGAATCTGGGTAGCATCCAGGTGACGTATTCGGAGCTGTTCAGGGGACTATTCATCGAATATAACGAGATGGTAGAGATTATATATGATCTGCGCTTTCCGCGAATCATCATCTCCCTGCTGTCTGGAGCCGCATTAGCGGTATCTGGCGTACTGCTGCAGGCCGTTATGAAGAATCCCTTGGCTGATCCCGGTATTATAGGGATTTCCAGTGGTGCGAATCTAACAGCCGTGATCGTGATTATGTGGTTCCCTCAACTGTACTTTCTCAGCCCCCTGTTCGCCTTTATCGGCGGGGTGGCTGCCTGCGCTCTCGTCTTCCTCTTCTCCTGGCGTGGTGGCTTTCAGGCGCTGCAGATTATTTTGACTGGTATTGCAATCCATGCCGTCTTCACTGGATTACTGGATGCGCTAGGGTATATGACCGGGGGCAAACAGAGCATCGTCATGTCGATGGTGCGATCCAATATTTCCATGAAGACCTGGGATGATGTCCGAACGCTGGCTTATTATGTGCCCCCTGGCTTGTTATTAGCATTCTTCACGATTCGTTATTGTAATCTGCTGGGGCTGGAAGAGAAAGTCATTCGTAATCTCGGCGTACGTGTAGCCAGTGTTAGACTGTGTGTATCAGCCGTAGCTGTGCTGCTGGCGAGCATCTCCACAGCTGTGGCGGGTACGATGGCCTTCGTCGGCCTGATTGCCCCACATATTGCTCGCCTGTTGGTAGGCTCTAACCATAAGTGGCTCATTCCATTCTCGATCCTACTTGGGAGCTTCACCGTACTGCTGGCTGATACGCTTGGCCGTTATGTAGCAAGACCTTATGAAATTCCCGCTTCCATTGTTATGGCTGTTCTGGGTGGTCCCTTCTTCATCTTCCTGCTCTGGAGGAAGACCCGGAGATAAAGGGCAGAAATACGAAACTGCTGGCACTTTTAATGTTTTGAACAAAACAATCTGAAGCAGTTCATCCCTTCGTTCGTTTGGCTCGATACGTCAAAATTAAAAGGATCATCGTTTCTCGTCGAGAAGCGGCGATCCTTTTTTCCACTTATTCAAAATCCCCATTCATAGTATCCCACAGTCGCTCTAGTACTTACTTTCCTCGTAAAAATGAAGGCCGTCATCCTATATTCCGAATACTTGTTCCCCTTGCAACCTCAATAGCTGGTATAATATCAAGTAATTATATTCAACTCGATCAGGTTAACTACGCTTGACCAACTATAATTTAGATCAAGTTCATATCTTGATTGCCTATCACCAGATTTGAAGATTAGGGGATTACCTTACCATGAGTACACATTCAGAAAGGAATCTAACGGAACAGCATTGGCATACCTTAATTCGTCAGGTAGCTGATACCTTCGACGATCTTACCATTAAGCGTGGCTTCTCTCTATTTACCCAGGGGCGGATTAAGGAGATTGAATATCCTCCTGGATTGATCTGCGCAGTCGTGGACGATAAGGAGCCTCAAGAGGTTGTCATACAGCTGAACACCGTTGAGCAGAGCCGCTGTACCTGCGGTATAGAGGGCTGCAAGCACATGATTGCTGCACTGCTAGGCTATACGAAGGCTCACGAGGGGCCTATCCCTGCCATTGTCAATGCAGGCATAAGCCCTTCTGCAAGAAAAGGCCAGCTGACGGAGGGCAATACTGTTGTTGTGGATCTGGCAGAGCGCCCCATACCGACATGGCACGAATTGTTTCGTCAATGCACAGCCTCCTTCCGGTTGCATGCACCTGACGGATTGATGATTCATGAAGCGGTAAATTCTATCCTAAGACTGCAGCCCCAATGGTCGTACCAGATGGAGCGATTGTATCTTCTTCATGCACGCCTGTATGTGCTGGAGCAGCTTATTCGCCCTCTTCATGAGCGCGGTCGGTCGGCGCCTTACCATATTAGTTATCATTTGCAGGTAGCGATGGACGATCAGAGTACCTTGATTATGCAGATGCTTAAGGAACCCCTGGAGAGCGTTACGGAGGCGGATCGCTCCTACTATCTACCACGCCTAGACGAGACACTAGACTACCTGCGGCGCCTACTGCTGATTGAGCCTGTGCAGATTCAGTTATACTCGGACTTCTACGACTTGTTCTGGCAGCAGTGGCTAAGACCGCAATGGATTGATTCATCTAAGGGCACCATGACACTTAAGCCGATGGAAATGGAGCTGGCACAGCTCGAAGCAGCCTATGAGGTGGCTGGGAGTACACGCTCAGCATCACGACTCCAATTGGCCCAGAGCCGCATGTTCTGGGGAATGCAGCAGGATGAGCAGGCTAGACAATTACTGCAGGACGCCGCTCAAGCCAGAGAAGCTGCTGGAAGACAGCTGCTGCGCTACCTGGGGGAGCTCCAGCAGAGTGCAAGCTGGCTCCAATTACAGGAGTGGCTACTTGCTTTCCCACCCCAGTCAGGCTCAAGTCTACTGCGCTCAAGTCAGCTCAAGGTGTATGCATCGTACTGGGAGGAGGTTCTCCTCCATCACCCGGAAGCAGAGCAACAGATGTGGAGCACGCTGGCTGGCCTGCCAGGCAAGGGAAAAGCGTTGTACACTGAATTGCTGCACACGCATAGAGAATGGAGACGCTGGATTGACTTCCAGCTCAGCACAGGTGCCGAGCCGCTGGATTATCGAGTGAGCATGCTTCAGCCTATAGAGAAGGATGCCCCTGAATTACTTCTTCCCTGGTATCATCAGGCTGTCGAGCGCTACATTGTCCAGAAGAACCGAACCTGCTACAAGGCTGCAGTCAAGCTTATGAAAAGATTGTCCAAGCTCTACACCAAGCTGAAGCGGACAGAGCGATGGGATGATTTCTTGGCTGCCTTCCTTAATCGTCACAGTCGTCTTCGGGCGCTGCAGGAAGAGCTGCGCAAGAGCAAATTACTCTCTTAGTCACCATCAGGATTATATTCTTCACATAAATAAGGATGCGATCAGAGTATGGAGTTTAATTCAGTTATAGATACCATGACGGTGCACGTGCATATGACCGAATATGGCGATGCCCTTATATATGGTCAGGATGGCTTACAGCGGCCCTTGGAGGGCATGGTGCTCAAGCAGCGTCTCTTCGCATGGGACGAGACATCCTATTACGGGACGGAGCTAGGGGTTCAGCAGGCTGGAGATACAGAGATTGTTCTACTTCCTGCGGAGCAGGTGCTTCCGTTCTTCGCGGCTGGGGCTTGGCCAGTCCACATCGAATGGCATTGGAACGAGGATGCCACCCGATTACAGCGGCTGGCCCCTCTGCTAATAGGCTGCTTGAGAGCAGGTCATTATGCTCCTGATCTACAGAGCTTTCGAAACGGCTCTCTTCACTGGTCACCCGATCCCAAGGCACTGAAGCCTTCAGAGCGAAGCCTAGTGAAGGAATTAAGAGTGAAGCGGAAAGAAGTCGAGCAACAAGACTCCGGCTTCGCCCAAGGCATCCTCGCTGCCTTCTCAGCCAGCGTATTTCATGAATGCTATGGTACGCAGGAGCAAGCAGCAGATCTTCGCCGTGATTACCCGGCATTGTTCGCGACGGAGGGTGTATGGGAAGGTATGGATGAGCAGACCTGGCTAGCTCATATTGGTTGGACAGCAGAGACCATGCCATTCCGACCACTTCTGCAGCTGCTGGAGCCCATCATCGAGAGCGAAATGACGGACGCTGATATGTCTGAAGCGAATTCTGTTGACACCGCTCATCCTGAGCCCGAATGGCACCTGCAGTTGGTGCTTCAGGCCATACACGATCACGCAGAGCTATACCCGGTATGGCTGGATAGAGATGGACAGGCCCACGGCTCCTGGCCCGAGCTATGGACTGCAACGATACGTGAGCGCTCAGAGAGCTGGACGCAACGAATTCAAGCTTGTCTGCCTGGAATTACCCAGCAGGCCATTGAACGTGCTGAAGGTTCGTCCATACTGGACAAGCCGCTGAGCAACCTGGAGGCCTGGCAGTTCCTGACGGTCGACAGCAAGCGATTGCTGGAGAGCGGCTGGCAAGTATTGCTGCCGGCCTGGTGGGAGGCCGCTTCACGACGCAAACCGCGGCTTCGTGCCAAGCTGCAGGAGGGTGAGGGTGAAGCCCGTGGACGCTCCTTCTTCGGACTGAACAGCCTGATTGAATTCGACTGGCGTATCGCAATCGGTGAGCAGGAGCTATCTGAGGAGGATTTCGCAGCCCTGGTCGCTCGTAACGAGCGGCTCGTCCGCTTCCGTGAGCAATGGATTCCACTCGATCCCGCTCTGCTGGAGCAGATTCGTCAGGCTATGCGAAGCATGAATCGCAAACGCGGGTTATCGTTCCAGGATGTGCTCCAGCTGCAACTACGCGGCGGTTATATCAGGATCGCATCCGAGGGCGAGACAGAGGCAAGCGACGGTACTGAGGATGCATCCCGGCTGCAGCTGGAGGTGGAGCTGAATGATCATCTGCAGCAGGTGATCGAGCGGCTCACCCAGCAGTCAGACTGGCCGCTCTTGCCTGCTCCGAGTGGACTACAGGCTGAGCTGCGCTCCTACCAGCTGCAAGGCTTCTCGTGGATGGCATATATGCGTTCTCTAGGCCTTGGTGGATGTCTGGCGGACGATATGGGTCTCGGCAAGACCATTCAGTTCATTACCTATCTCTTGCATGTCAAAGAGACCCGACAGGCCGCCCTATCATCTGCTGACCATGGCAAGAGACATGAAGCTACATCTGATGAAGCTCAGATAACGGATACCAGTCAGAGGACTCGCCCTTCTCAGACGACGGAAGCAGAGTACAATAGCACATCTCTACCTTCTTGGCTGGCCGAACATGCTGAGCCGGGCGCCTCACTTCTGATCTGCCCGACCTCTGTACTTGGGAACTGGCAAAAGGAGCTACAGCGCTTCGCACCCTCTCTGAGAATAATGCTTCACTATGGGAGCGGGAGAGCCAAGGATGCCGAATTTGCTACTACGGTTGCAAGTGCCGATATTGTGCTTACCTCCTTCGCCACGGCTGCCCTTGATCAGGAGCTGCTGCAGAAGTTCACTTGGGAGTCGCTCTGTCTGGATGAAGCACAAAATATCAAGAACGCTCAGACCCGTCAATCCGCAGCTGTTCGTACCTTTCCTGCCAAGCACCGTATTGCCTTGACGGGCACACCGATTGAGAATCGGTTGGCGGAGCTATGGTCCATCTATGACTTTGCTAATCCAGGCTATCTGGGTAGCGCACAGGCCTTCCAGAACCGATTCGCAAAGGCGATCGAGAAGGACGGAGACGAGCATAAGACAGCAGAGCTGCAGAAGCTCGTACAGCCCTTCATGCTCCGGCGCAAGAAGAAGGACCCTACCATTCAATTGGACCTGCCTGACAAAAATGAAATGAAGACCTACATTCACCTGACGCCAGAGCAGAGCGCACTCTATGATCAGACTGTGCGTGAACTGATGTCCCAGGTTCAGGTGCTGGAGGGAATGAAGCGCAAGGGTGCCATTCTCTCAGCTCTTACGAAGCTAAAGCAGCTGTGCAACCACCCTGTACTGCTGACCAAGGAAGACATCTCCTCCACCATGTCTGGTGCTACTAGCCTAACCGAAGTGGAGCAGGAGATGAATGACGCTGCAATGATTGCCCGCTCATCCAAGCTGGAACGCCTCCTCGGCATGGTGCAGGAGCTACGGGAAGCGGATGAGCGCTGTCTGATCTTCACGCAATATTTAGGGATGGGCAATATACTACAACAGATATTGCAGCGTGTTCTCGGTGAGCCAGTGCTGTATCTGCACGGCGGCACCTCGAAGAAAGCCCGTGACCGAATGATTGATGAGTTCCAGTCTGATGCTCTCCCCCCCTCAACACGCCCTGCCGTATTCATCCTGTCGATCAAGGCAGGCGGGGTCGGCTTGAATCTGACGGCTGCCAATCATGTCTTTCATTTCGATCGCTGGTGGAACCCGGCTGTCGAGAACCAGGCGACCGACCGTGCGTACCGAATGGGCCAGACCAAGGACGTTCAGGTGCACAAATTCATTGCCTTGGGCACGCTCGAAGAACGTATTGACGAGATGCTTGAGAGCAAGCAGCAGCTTAGTGAGCATATCATCTCCAGCTCCGAGGGCTGGATTACGGAGCTTACAACCGAAGAGCTGGGCGAGCTCATTACGCTCCGCAAGGATTGGACAGCCTCAGACGCCTCAAGGCCTTGAGAACTCGAGGATTGATATTGGCATTTTGCATAAATCCGATTGTTTCCGCTACAGATTCGTCTGCAATCGACACCATGTCCTGCCAGACCTTAACGAATGGTTATGGATTTATGCAAAATGCCTTTTTAATTTGTGAAAAATGCTTGTTCCTTCATGATCATGGTGATGCTTGATTTACAAAATTGTATTATTTTCAGCACAGGACTATATGTATATAGTTCCATTTGGGTTGCGTACACCGATCGCTTCGCTATTCAGTTGTTCAACCTTTATTTCCTCTAACAACGGCAACCTGTCGTACAATATTCCCTATACTTCTTCAGATCACTTCAAGTGAACAGGTATCTCATGATTTTGTGACAAATTTCGCACCATGCAACATATAAAGTCGATGAATTGATTACAAAAGTGTTGTTTGTAGAATCTTGTTTTGTTGCCGCTCCACTCAGTAAAATGTTAAGAGATTGATATTTTCATATTTTGTCATTTGGAAAGGAGCATCTCCATGAAACATCAACCAGCCGCAGCCGTGCTGCTGCTGTCGTTGTCCGCTGCCCTCAGTATGCCGTCAGCTGTCGGGGCCGCCGGGGGTTCCACATCTACAGCTCCCCTTGGCACGGAAGCAGCCTTATCTACCTCATCCCAACAAGCCAATACTACTGCACCCACTTCTACAACACAGACAGTCAACAGCAGTAACAACGCCCAGCAACAGGATCTGACTCTGGAGCAGGCTAACATATGGGCCCAGGCCAACAGCTACACTTTGAAGACAGCCGCACAGGACCTTGAACGCAAAGACCTCGAGCTGAAAAAGAGCATCGATGCTTTGGGATACATACAGCAACCCTCCAATCTGGAAGAGTCGGATTCCTCCGCCAACAATTCTGCCTGGAGAGACTACACCTCTGCCAATCTTTCCTATCTATCAGCCAAGAAGCAGTCCGAATTTGAGAAAGATAAGGTCTATGCTCAGACTATGAAAACCTACTATGGGATCTTCACAGCCGAGAATCAGGTCCTTGTCGCCCAAGAGTCTGTTCAGATCGCCAAGCTGGAGGAGCGGATTGCCATTGCCAAGCTGGCCCGTGGGCTAATCTCGGAGAAGAGCAAGATCGATAGCACGAAAGCACGATCCGATGCGGAGCTGACGCTGGAGCAGCGCAAGACCGATCTGCAGAAGGCCAAGGATGAGCTGAATACCTTGATGAACAAGCCCAAAGGTACGTCATTCAACCTTGTGGATCATCCAGTCTATAAGGAACCAGAGCCTATGAATGTGGAGACACATATCACAGGGCTGCTCAAAGATAACCCAACGATCTGGCAGCTGCAGGACGCCGTCAAGAATGCAGAAATTACGCTGCGTTATTACAATTTTCAGGGCACCGCCGAGGACTATGAACTGGTCAAGCTGGATCTGAAAAATGCCAACGAGGCCCTGACCAACGGCAAGGATAATTTTGCCGAATCGGTAAGATCTCTATACACCACGCTGCAGGATGAACAGAAAAAATACGTACAGCTGCACGAAGATCTGGAGATTGCCCAAGCTGACTTGGTGCTGGCTCAGAAGAAATGGGAGCGCGGCATGATCGTAGAGCTGGAGCTCATCAAAGCCCGCTTGAGCGTGGAGCAGTTGAAGCAGCAGATTAACGATCTGGCCATTGGGCTGATTCAGTCCAACTATACCTTGAACAAACCTTGGAGCAGCTAACCCATGCTTCCGAAGTGAGTTTTTGTACGAGAACGATACAGAAGTAAAGCTCACAAAACTAACTAAGTCTATGCTTCCGAAGCGAGTTTTGTACGAAAGTATTCAGGAAGTAAAGCTCACAAAACTTTTAGGAGAGGAACCAGACATGTCAGAGAATCAAATGAACAACGCATTACAGCAGCTACGGAAGAAACGCCGGAAGAAATGGATCATCAGTGCCATCGTGGTACTAGCACTTGGTGGCGGTGGAGCCGCCGTATATAGCTCCATGGGCAAGTCTGATGAGCCAGCTATGATGGCCATTCCCAATGAATCCATTATTGTTGAACGCGGTGACATCACCGAGACCCTGTCTGTGACGGGAACGGTCAAAGCCTCCAAGGAAGTGAACTTGAACTTCAACAGCACCAGTACAGACAAGCTGGCTGAGGTCAATGTCAAGATCGGAGATCAGGTGAAGCAAGGACAGCTGCTAGGTCGGCTAAATGATACAGAAGCCAAGCTGCAGATTCAGAACGCCGAGGATGCCCTCCGCATGGCCCGCTCCAAGCTTGCGGATGCCACGAAGGGCCCGAAGGAGACCGAGGTGGAGCTGCAGGAAATGAACGTGCAGAAGGCTGCGAAGGCACTGGAGACCGCGAAGAGCAGCTATGAGCTGCAGGAGGCCGAGAATCAGCTCAAGACAGCCAAGAGCGACCTGGAGATGGCACGCAAGACCTACGAGGATCAAAAGTTCCTGAGCGATTCAGGAGCGATCTCCGCCAAGGAGATGACAGAGGCCGAGCAGGCCTGGGAGAAAGCCCAGGCCAGCTATGACACAACTGAGCTGCAGATGCGCAAGACTCGCGATCAGATCGAGAGCAGCATTGAGGATGCAGAGATGTCCTATCGCACAGCCCTGCTGGAGCTGAAGAAACTGAAAGATCCACCAGAGAAGGATACGCTTGAGAATCTGCAAATCGACATCAGCCGCGCTGAGACAGATCTGGAGCAGAAGCGCAGCGAGCTGAACAAGCTGCAGATTACGGCACCTTGGGACGGTGTCATCCTGAAGGTCAATGGTGATGTGGGCACGAGCCCGACAGCTCCATTCATCGTGATGAACAACTCCAACTCCAGTGACCTGAAGGTAGCGACCAAGATCAACCAGAGTGACATCGTGAAGGTGAAAACGGGACAAAAGGCCATTTTGACGACGACGGCTTATCCTGGCGAGGAATTCGAGGGAACCGTCACCTTCATCTCACCAGAAGTCTCTGCAGATGAGGGCGTGAATGCTTATGCCGCTGAGTTATCCATCACGAATTCGGACAACAAGCTGAAGACGGGGATGATTATGAATATTGCTGTTGAGCTCAGCAAGGTCGAGAATGTCCTGTTCGTACCCGTAACAGCCATCCAATCCGACGGAGGAGCAGACGGGGTCTATGTCGCCGCTGATCCATCCAATACGTCTGCCTATGAATTCAAGCCGGTAGAGCTGGGACTCTACACGACGGACCGTGTAGAATTAAAGTCGGGCGTAAATGAGGGAGATACGGTCGTCATCCCTGCACCAGGCGGCGCTGGCATGATGGATGGCTCGGCAGGAGCGGTCTTCCCATGAGTGCAGTAATGGAGATTCGAAATCTGAAGAAAATCTATCACGTGGGTGATCAGGAAATCCACGCGCTCAGGGACGTAAGTATGTCCATTCAAGAAGGGGAATTCGTAGCGGTCATGGGACCGTCCGGCTCCGGGAAATCCACGATGATGAATGTGATGGGCTGTCTGGATTCGCCTACATCCGGTGAATTCTATCTGGATGGATACTCCATTCTGGACGCGCGTGAATATGAGCTGGCACATATCCGCAATGAGAAGATCGGCTTCGTCTTCCAAAAGTTCCACCTGCTTCCCCGCTCGACAGCTCTTGCAAATGTGGAGCTGCCTCTGCTCTACGCGGGCGTGTCCGCCCGAGAGCGGCGTGAACGAGCCATTGAGGCGCTCGCGAGTGTCGGACTGGCCGAGCGAATGTACAATAAGCCCAATGAGCTATCTGGCGGACAGCAGCAGCGTGTCTCCATTGCCAGAGCGCTTGTCGCCAATCCCGTAATTCTGCTCGCTGATGAACCGACCGGAGCGCTGGATTCGCGGACAAGCCGCGAGATTATGGAGATTTTCCAGGATCTCAACGATCACGGGAAGACGATTATATTGGTCACGCATGATATTGAGGTGTCGGAGTACGCCAAGCGGCTGGTTCACTTTCGCGACGGGCAGATTGAACAGGATCATCCGGTAGAGAACCGGAGATTCGCGCGAAAGGAAGTGGTGGAGTGAGTTTCCTCGAGACGATTCGTGTAGCACTGAGCAGTCTGCGCAGTAATCTGCTCCGTACGATCCTGACGATGCTGGGGATCATCATCGGGATCGGTGCGGTGATTGCCATCATGGCCATTGGCCGTGGAACATCCGCCAGCATCACGAAGGAGATCAACGGACTAGGCAGTAATCTGCTCATGATCTATCCGTACGCACCCTTCGACGAGAACAACTGGATGACGATGGCCCAGCCCAAAAACTTCACCCTTGAAGATGCAAAGGGCATGGAGAAGCTTCCCTCTGTTGCTGATGTAGCGCCTAGTGCCATGAATTCAGCCAAAGCCTCCTGGAAGCGACAAGTCGTAGATGCTCAGGTTGAGGCTACTACCGAGTCCTTTTACCGTGTCAAAAAGCTCTCACTGAAGTACGGACGCACCTTCACCCATCACGAGGTGGACAATCGCATGAACGTTATCATCCTGGGCTCCGATGCAGCACAGTCGCTCTTCGGACAAGCAGCCTCTACCGCTGTAGGACAGACGATCCAGCTCAAGGATATTCCGTTCAAGGTGGTCGGTGTAATGAATCCAGCCAATAGCGCACGCAGCTATACGAACAATCAGGTCTACATTCCCCTTACGACAGGGATGAACATGTTCGGCCATATGAATATTCAGGAAATGAATGCCTCCGCTATCGCCTTCGACAAGATCGATCAGGCCAAGGAGGAGATTAGGCAGCTGCTGCGTAGCAGTCATAAGCTGAAGCCTGAGGAGCAAGATGACTTCCAGTTCATGACGCAATCAGAGATCATGCAAATGTCCTCTGGTGTCAACGATACGATGAATCTGCTGCTGCTTGGTGTGGCTGGTATTGCACTCGTCATCGGCGGGGTCGGCATTATGAACATCATGCTGGTATCCGTAACCGAGCGTACGCGGGAGATCGGTATCCGCAAGGCGATTGGAGCAAGGCGCAGCAATATTCTGACCCAATTCCTGACCGAGTCGGTCTTCATCAGTCTGATTGGCGGCTTGATTGGGATTGGTACCGGGATTGGCGCAGCCAAGATGCTGCAGAAGTTCGCGGGTATGCCGATTGAATTCTCGTATGAGCCAATTATCTATGCCTTTACCAGCTGTGTGCTGGTCGGAGTAGTCTTCGGCGTATATCCGGCACTTAAGGCTTCCAAGCTCAAGCCGATCGACGCGCTTCGTTATGAATAGGATGATATGCGGACTGATTCAGGCAGCAACATGATGAATGTCCACTTCGTGCAAACGAGCCTTAAAGATCACTCTTAAGCCTGATTTTTTATACTAAAATTAAGTACATACCGTCTCTTGGTAAAATGGAAGTACGACTGGCCATTTACACGGGGACGGTTTCTTGGCGTATAGGTCTTGTGTATACATGGATGTCTACAGAAATTTCAAATCTCTCAAAGATTGGAGGTCTATCATTATGAAAAAATATAGCTACAACGAAAATATCAATATGCTAGAGGTACATCCTGAATATGTTGAAGCAGGTATACAACATGCGGAGAAAAAAGGATATTCGTCGCTTCGTTTTATAAAATTGGATTATAGTAATTCAGATACAGCCTACACTTTGGACTTAACACCTTTAAGGGAAAAGGACTTTATTGAGTCAATCTCCATCTCAGATACTTTCAAAATTGCAAAATATGATATTGAAGCTCTCTATACGTAAGAACCTGAAGAAGTTAACCTGTGAGAATAAGAACATTGTTTTTGATTATTCCAGATTCAACAATCTTGAGGAGCTATACGTTCATTATCATAAGAAAAGCCAACATTTCTCCACACTGAGCAGCTTGAAGGTTCTAATGCTACACTCTTTTTCTGATCAAGATTGCTCAGCACTCCGTGAATTCAAGAGGTTGGAGAAGCTCTTTCTAACAGGAGCATCTGTGGAGAATTTAGACGGCTTGGAAGGCTTAGTGAACTTGCAAGTATTTAAATTAAGCTATAGCTCAAAGGTTTCTGATGTGACCCCTGCTTTTAAAATTCCCAAGCTAAGCTTGCTCCATATAGAAAAGTGTAAAAATATAAGGGATATCTCTTTGTCTGAGGACAATCATTCGATAGAGGATCTGTTTGTATCCGAGGTAGACTCTCTATCCTTTATCTCGCAAATGAAAGGACTACAAAAGTTGAAATTCTGGAGCCTGAAAGATGGACAGCTAGCTCCCATTATCCAAAAAAATCCCCCTTTAGATGAAGTGGACTTCTATCCCAACAAGAGACACTACAGTCATACGAAAGAGGAAATCAATGAAATATTGAAAGGCAAGTAAGTCTAACCTCCAAACTCCCGTTTACGGCACTATATACCGTGATATCGTGCACAAGTGATTCTTACAATCAGCTGTCTTGATGTGTAGGGTGCGCCAGATGGGTTAATCCTGAAATAACTTGCTTCAGTGCGTGAAAAAAAGTGCAGCTTGTGCTACAATACATGAATTGTACAGCCTATAACTTCAGGGGGGTTAATTGAATCACCATGCTCATTATTGGTATCGCCGGCGGCACCGGCTCTGGGAAGACCAGCGTTGCTCGTTCAGTTATTGACCGCCTGGGATCAGGGAAGGTTACCTTCATCTCTCAGGATAATTATTATAAAGACCAGCCTCACCTCAGCTTCGCGGAGCGCGAACGGACGAACTACGACCATCCCTTCGCTTTTGACAACGACTTGCTCATGGAGCACCTGACACAGCTTAAGCAGGGTGAGCCGGCTCACGCACCTATCTATGATTTTACTCGCCATGCACGCTCTACGGAGACGATCAAGCTGAAGCCTAACAACATTGTCATTCTGGAAGGGCTTCATGTGTTATCAGATGAGAAGCTCCGTACACTTCTCGATATCAAGGTATTCGTCGATACTGATCCTGATGTGCGGATTCTGCGTCGTGTACTCCGTGATATTGAGGAACGCGGGCGGACGATTCAATCCATTCATCAGCAATATCTGACTACCGTCAAGCCTATGCACGAGGCCTTCATCGAGCCTTCGAAGAAATATGCAGACCTGATTATTCCCGAGGGTGGGCAAAATGAAGTCGGCATTCAGCTGCTGTCCGTGCTGACCGAGAAGTATCTGACTGGTGATAAAAAGTGGCCTAGCGCCTAAACTGGTTCAACAAGCATAGTTTACTGCAATTTCCGTACAGAAGAGCTGTTTTCTCCTGATCTCTTCGCAGCATGTATCGTTCATTTCCTATTTTGGCTGTGACATACGAGCTGTGAGAGCAGGTAAAAGCATGCTCTTTTTCCTATTGGGATGCCAAGACCTTTACTTCCTAGTCAAAAGCCAAGTAGGATGACTATCCAAAGATGCCTAGACAAAAACAACGGATACTGCTTAATTAGCGTATCCATTGTTGTAGCGTTGATATATAGTTGGCAGCCTCTATTCGCTTGCCCTTACTTGCTGCTTAGACTGAAAAACCCTTCTTCACCACGCAGCTTCGCGAGTGCCTCTGCAAAGAAATAATCTCCGTAGATGATCGGCACGTTCAGGTACTTCTGCTCTGGGTAATGAACCGTCCCCTTCGTGATGATCCCTTCCTCATCTGCTGGTGAAGTATACTGCTCGTAGAGTCCCTTAAGGATTCTTTCAGCCGCTTCCTTATATTGCTTGCCCTTGGTCGAATAACGCGCCAGCTCCAGCAATCCACTTGCTACAATAGCAGACGCTGATGAATCCCAAGCGATTCGATGCTCCTCGGGAGCACGGAAGTCCCAATACGGCACGATATCATCGCCCAGCTCGGCCAGGAAGAAGTCTGCTGCTCCTTCGGCCACCTGAAGATCACGCGGATTCCGGGTCCAGCCATAAGAGAGCGCGAAGCCGTACACAGCCCAAGAGGTCCCTCTCGCCCATGCTGATCCCGGGGCGTAGCCCTGACCACCATGCTGAATTGGTGTCTGCCCTGGCAGGAACTCCATGACGTGGGAGATGGAGCCGTCACTGCGGACGAACTCGCTTGCGACCGTATCGGCATGAGCTACGGCAATCTCTGCGAATCTGGAGTCTCCGCTCTCCGCGGATGCCCAGTGCAGCAACGGTAGATTCATCATGCTGTCGATAATCGCAACATAACGGGTATCCATGAACGTAGATTCGAAGTTCCAGGCACGAATGAAGCGGCCGCTCAGATGAAAACGAGCCGAGAGAAGATTCGCCGCTAGCAGCGAGCGCCGTCTTGAGTCCTGCTCTCCAGTCAGTCCGTAGCTGGCTACTCCGCTCAGTAGCCAAATGAATCCAAGATCATGGTCCACAGCTTCTGTATCATGCAGGCACTCCTCCAATTGTCGCTCACAGCTTGCCAGTATAGGTAGCAGCTCATTACGTTGCTCTGAGCGATAGACGAGCCATAGCAGTCCGGGCCAGAAGCCCGCTGTCCACCAAGCTGCCTCGCGCTGGTCATAGGCCCCATCCAAGACAACATGCGGGAAGGAATCACTGATTCTTTGAGCCGTTCGCAGCGTACTATCTACTGTATGCTGCCAGGCAGCATCAATCCAAGTCGAAGTCAACTCTAATCACTCCTTAATTTGCTAATATAGTCAGCTCTCATAAGTCATCCTACTTGCCGTTAACTCTAACCATCCCACACGCTATCAACTCGTAGCGTTCTCAGCCAGCACGATCTGAAAGCTAATCTCGCGTCCACTCGCTTCGATGCGCGCCCATTTGAGCAATCCGTTTCGACAGGCAACGTTCTCCTCCTGGAGTTCAATTACCGCATGTGGGGTGTCACTTGTCACCGTCACCGCCGCACCTCTGAACTCATTGGTAATTGTCTGGCCTTCAAGGCGAATATGGCTATGCTCCTGTCCGTCGAAGTGCATTAGCGGTATGATAGCGCCGATAGCTTCAACTTCTCCACTCACTTCATAGGTCACGGTAATGCGTCCTGGCTCCTGTCTGTAGCGAGTCAGTACCTCGGATACGCCCTTGAATGGACCGCTCCAGGAGAGCTCCAGCTCACTGAACTGCTCACCAGCTGCTTCATGCTTCACTTGAACGGCGCCCCCACCGTCCGCGGGATCAATGCCCACGTCCCGATCAAACGGGCTGGAGCCTTCCAGACCCTCTGCCAGACTGTGCCACTGTCCATCCAAGGTTCGCCAAGCTGGAGCGTAGCTGATGGGAAGAATTTCCCCCTCTCCGTATTCAGTGAAGCCGCTATCCTTATGTCCCGGTGCAGCCGGACCGATCAGCTCAGGAAGCTGCTGATGCTGGATACGGACGATACCTGGAATATGATAGGGATCATTGAGCGAGGTCTGGATGACCATCTGTTGTCCAGGCACCGCAGCCAGGATCGTCTGGAACCAGCCATCCCCGACGAGCACGCGGCTGCCAAGCTCTGCAGGTATAGGCCGCTCCGGCACATCCACGCCGTCATGCAGGATCGTGTAAGCCAAGGCCGCGGTCGTCCATAGGTTGTAGCAGGTGTGATTGCTGTACACCTCGAAGCCATGCCGTGCCTCTGGTTCGTAATAGTTGCGGACGATGCGCAAATTCCCCTCAGGTGTAACCCAGCGTCCAATCGCATCCCAGCATAATGCGGCAGCTCTGCGGAAGGCTCCAGCCAAGGCCACATCTCCCGCTTCGTAGGCAGCTTGAGCCGATGTCGTGAAGGTGAAGGCCGCCGCTGCTTCATTCCATTGATGCTGTCCGCTTCTTCCCCGCGGTGGGATCATGCCTTGTGGTGACAGCATGAGCAGTGAGCTGAAGGCTCCGCGGGCCAGATGCTTCTCCAGCTCCCCGAGACACTCCCCATGATAGCCGGCTCTCAGCATCGTACCAAGATGGTATCTCGTCGCAGCATCATAGGAGAAGGGGCTGTTCGGAAGATTAAGCGGACCATCCTGGTACAGTCCGAGTGCCGTGAAGCGTGGCAAGTGATAATTACGCAGATAGGTATCCATCCAGCCTGCCTCAGATGCCATTCCTTCCAGATAGCGAACATATTCGCCGGAGATCATAATGGCGTTCCAGTTAATCATCCGATTCGGATTCTTCATATGGCTCATGGTGAACCGATAGTACTCCTCTGGCTGAATCTGTTGCAGTTGCTCATGCCAATGAGCTGCACGCTCAGGCAGCCGTGTCTTGAGCAGTCGGTAAGCCCCCATAATCATGACTGGAAAGAAATCGGGGTGCTCGTCGGGAGCGGTGCGAGTCACCACGCTCTGGATGCTGCTCTCCAGTGCCGAGGCTGCGGATTCCAGCAGCTCTGTTCTCCCCTCATTTACTAGCACTGCCGCGGCAAGTGCATAACAAGGCGTAGAGTAGTATCGCTCCTGATCCGAATAGGGGTCAATAACAGCCCCGTGCTGATCCTGGTGCCGCTTATAGGCGTTGACCAAGCCTTCAAGTAATGCCAGCTTCCGCTGACGATCCCAGCCACTGGATACAGACTCCTCAGTCGAGGATAGTGCTGTGAGGTATTCCTGCGCCTGGACTGACCATGGGTAATCCTCTCGGGTAACTTCTGTCACATGCTTCATCGTCATAACCGCTCCTTCGTGAGCTTTTTGTTGCTTTGCATGGCACCATGCAAAGGGTGGTGATACTTATCTGCTTGGGCAAAAAGTTGTATACTTATCTATTTGCTTTATCTATTTACCTTTTCTATCTCGTCTTCAATATTTGCATTGTTGAAATATTCATTGGTAATACATAGGATTCACGCTGGCGAGTCTGGGTCCAAGCTGATCGTCATGCACTAATCGTCATGCACCAATTGCCAGGTCCAGGCTCAATCATCCGCTGCAAATCGCTCAAATCGCCCGAATCGTCATATTCATCTCCCAAGTCTCAACCATCGGCTGCCCTGATCTTGCCGGGTCAGCAGGCCCGCTTACTCCACTCCTTGTTATGGCAGTAACGTAGAAGGTAAAGAGCCGCCCGTCATGATCCAGATGCGCTACCGGGGTAACCTCCACCTTGGATTGCTCTCCATCATAAGTGAGTTCAACCTCTGCCTTGCTTCCTGTCCAGCATATGCTGCTAGCAGTCACTTCAGGCCGATGACAGCTAATGAATCGCTCTTCTACCTCCAGCGGTGCCGCAGAACCTGTATAGGTGAATACATCCCGAATCGTCAGTGAGGCCATTGCAGGGGGATGTTGCGGCCCCGACGCTGCATGTGAGGTGTATTTTCCCTGCTTGGTCAGGGCAGCATCATTTCCGTTCGCACCCGTAAGCACATCTCCCGAATCCGCACGATCTCCACGCCTCGTGTCAGGCTCTGCACATTTCCAATCCAGAGAGCGGATATACGATTGCAGCCCATCCACCTCGTATGCTGCCGTCAGATCTAATGCGATAGAGCTGCTACAGGGCTCATGCTGCACATTCAGGACGATGCTGGCTGCCTGCGTGCCCGAGTGCTGGACCTGTCCGTTAATGATGGGCACAGAATGATAACGTGACGATATATTCACAATCTCATCACGCTGGTCTGAGAAGTACGCCTTCGTGTACACGCCCGCTCCAAGGTCGCACAGGATGTTCTCTCCTCCAGCATGCACGGTCACATGGCCCAGATCGTTATGATTGTGTGGCTCGTCGTTGTGTCCCCCTTTGACGGCCATACCTGCAGTCAGTCTCTCGCCTTGCGAGTTCTCCAAGATACCTCTCGTAATAAGCCAGGCCAGCTCCGGCAAGTAATGGCTCTCTGTAGCCTGTGCCCGTCCCAGAGCCTCTTCCTTCGTCCACAGCAGGTTACGTGAGACGTGACACCATCTGTAGCAAGGATCCTCGCCAAAAGCCGGAACCGTGAGCGGGAGCGAATAACGATGCTGTATACGTACGGATAGTCTGGACAGCAACCCTGAAGGAAGAAGCTCGATCTCGCCACTATCCGAGAAGTTCGCGGATATACCATCAGCAAAGTGAATACGCTCAGGGAACAAGGCAATCTCAGCAATCTTTGGTTGGCTTAATAGATCCAGCCTGCCATCCGTATATTCATATAGCAGATCGCCGAAATACACATAGTAACCGAACCCGTATACCCAATACCCCAGCCCTTCAGCACATCCGCCATCATGACCGTATCCGCTTACAAAGCAGGCCATTGATCCACACACTCTGCTCAATATCCGCTCTAGTCTGGCTCGATCCTGCACGAGCAGCAATGCGGCAATGCCCGCAGCTCCTGCGCAGACTGCCGCCCAGTTATGCGTCGCCTGCTCCCAGTGAAACGGGACAGGACCCTCGAAGGCTGGACGCAGCACCCTCCGGTCCACCTCATAACGAATTCTTCGAACCAGCTCAGGACTTAGCTGATCCTCCAACCAGACCGCAATCTCGGCCAGAGCCTGCGCTGTCTCTGCGGCCATCAGATCGACCGTCGTGCTGACACTGCTAATATCCTGGGTGGAGGATACATGCGCGGGAAGGCTCCAGGTGAATTCCTCACAAATGTCCCATAGCATATCCTCCAGCGGTGCGATCAGCTCTTCACTATTCTCCAACAAGCTGCTCAATGCCAGACTCGCCAGACGGCGTCTCCGTTCGAAGTAAGCCTCCTGATAGTTCGTCCGGTCACCCGTCTCAGCGAATAGCCGATACAGGGAGTAGGTCAGGCGAGGTGGCACGCTGTGGGCATCCTGGTGAGCCATTTCCCTGACTTCGTTCGTTAATGCTTGCAATACATCCGCTCTGCCTATCATCTCCCAGCGCTCTCTGTTCTTCATGACAGGGAACGAAGCGGGAGGTCCATCCTGCAGGGCCTGACGTATCTCGGCAGACGTGAACATGCATTCTTCCTCCTTAATCTTGAGGTTATGCCCCCATTATACTCGGCTTGTTCTTGCTGCAGATGGAACATATTTTTCTTTTCACAAAGCTTTTTGACTTATCTATAGAAGCTATTGCGTTCATTGCCATAAAAGCTACCGGTGTACACCATCTTCTGAGCTTGATTAGACCTTGATTTCTTGGCCCAAATGGGTCTATATCAAGCATCCTTCTATTCCTGCGGCGCACAGTCGCGCACAAAAATTCCAAAACTGAAAAATATATTTCATGTATGGACACCCCTCCCTGCCTACAATGTGGAGTATAGAGCAAGCGCTGAGCTGTCCCTGGCACAACACATTGGGACCAGGCACAGACGCTGCAGCGCAGATGCGTAATGAACTCATTTGCTAAATTCTATAGAGAGAGGGATGACTATGAAAGGGAATCGCAACACGGCCGCGGCAGAAACACAACAGACCGGATGGCGCAAAACAAAGGTCCGTTCAGCTGGTCAAAACGGCAAAGAAACACTCATGGGATATCTATTTGTCGGTCCGATGCTGGCTGGCTTATTCGTATTCACACTCATTCCGATTCTGGCTACAATCGTTCTGAGCTTGACGGACTGGAACTTCGTCGCCGGATTGGACAGGATCAAATTCGTGGGTCTGGACAACTTTATTAAATTAACGAAGGACCCGTTGTTCATTCAATCCTTAGTTAATAACCTGCTGCTCCTGATCGTCATTCCGGTCACCATGATTGTCTCGCTGGTGCTGGCCGTCGTACTGAACAAGCAGGTATTCCTGAAAGGGATGTTCAAGGTCATTTTCTTCATGCCTTACATCTCCAGCGTAGTAGCTGTAGCTATCGTATATCAAGTATTGTTCCACCCTTCCTACGGACCAGTGAACCAGTTCCTGATGTCCCTCGGAATGAGCAGCCCGCCGAAATGGCTTGCTGATCCGAACTTCGCTCTGATCTCAGTCATGATGATCAACGTCTGGACTAGTATCGGATTCTACATGATCCTCTATCTGGCAGGATTGCAGAACATTCCGAAGGACCTGTATGAGTCCGCTGATATTGATGGAGCCAATGCTTTCCACAAATTCAGATTCATTACGGTTCCTATGCTGTCACCAACATCGTTCTTCCTGCTGGTAACTGGTGTCATCTCTACATTCCGGATCTTCGATCTGATCAAGGTCCTCACCGAGGGCGGACCAGCTGGCTCCACCTCCGTAATGGTGTACTATCTCTACGACACAGCATTCGTGAATCTGAAGACCGGCTATGCTTCATCCATGGGGATTGTCCTGCTGCTCATGGTACTGGCGATTACGGGTATTCAATGGGTCGCACAGAAGAAATGGGTCAATTACTAATGAGGCTCCAAGGGAGGGAACATGTCTATGCTACAATCGATTAAAGGGCAGGCCGGCAAGCTGATCATGACCGTGATTATGCTGATTATCGGAATCATATTCCTGATGCCATTCATCTGGATGCTATCCACATCCTTCAAGATCGAAGCGGATGTCTTCAAATATCCAATCGAATGGATTCCGACGACCTGGAACGCCATTCAGAACTATTCACAGGTATGGGCCGGGAATTATCCCTTCGCTCTGTACTATTGGAACACCATTAAGGTAACGCTGCTCACGACGGCGATCTCGGTGATCGTGTCCAGTATGGCGGCTTATGGATTCTCCAAAATCCAGTTCCGTGGACGGGAGTTCCTCTTCCTGATCGTCCTGTCCACCTACATGATCCCGGCACAGGCGATTCTCGTACCACAGTTCATCCTGTACCGCTGGCTCGGCCTGTTCGACAGCCATCTGGGACTCATCATGCTGGGTAGCTTCAGTGTTATGGGGACGTTCATGCTGCGTCAGTTCTTCCTGGGGATTAATCAGGAGTTCATCGAGGCAGCCAAGATTGACGGTGCGGGCCATATTCGGATCTTCGCTCAGATTGCGTTCCCGCTCGTACGTCCATCCATTGCAACCTATGCAATCCTGCGTTTCATCTGGACGTGGAACGACTATCAGAATCCGCTGATCTTCCTGCGCTCCGACCATCTGTACACACTGCAGCTCGGTATTAATAAATTCGCCGATGCGTACGGGCAATATTACTCTCTGATTATGGCCGGGGCCGTATCCGCCATCATTCCACTGCTCATTATGTTCATCATCGGACAGAAGCAGGTTATTGAAGGCATCGCACTTGGCGGCGTTAAGGGATGACAACTTTAACAACGAATAAAGTTACATGAAGTCAAAATATTTTGCTTTTTAAAAAGATAGTTGCATGTCGCATGTCAGTGCAAATGATAGGATGATCAATGTAAGCGTTTCATCCATTATAAAGAAAGCATACACACAGGGAGGTTATATCCATGAAAAAACGGCGCTCTGTCTCCATCAGCCTTTGCGCGGTGCTGCTTCTCTCTCTATTACTGACTGCCTGCGGAGGCTCTTCGAATGAGCAAAGCTCCTCCGGGTCTGGTGAGGGTGGCAATGAACAAGTCACAATCAAATTTTTCCACTGGTACGATGACAAAATCGAGGGCTTCGACAAGCTAATTGCTGAATTCGAGAAGCAACATCCGAATATTAAAGTAGAATCCGTCGTAGGTGTTCTGAATGACGCCAATGAGACGATGAAGAAGATTGACCTTGCGATCGCCTCTGGCGAAGAGCTGGACGTTATGATTATGAACAACCCGACTGCTTATGCACAGCGTGCTGCGATTGACGTATTGGAGCCGCTCGATGAGTATCTGGAGAAGGACGGCCTGACCTTCAACGATGAATATCAAGTGGACACGGCCATTGATGGCAAGCACTATGCCTTCCCTGGTAAAGTCAATCAATACTTCGTCATGCTGAACAAAGACCAATTGGATGCAGCAGGCCTGCCTGTACCGACCGAATGGACTTGGGATGAGTATCTCGACTATGCCCAGAAGCTGACCAAGGGTGAAGGCCCTTCCAAGCAATACGGTACCTATTTCCACACATGGGTAGACTACTCCATGCTGCCACTGATGGGTCAACTGGAGAACAACAACGTAATCAAGTCTGACGGTACACCGAATGTAGACAACGACCTGTTCCGCCAAGGGCTCGCGATTCGTGATCGTGCTGCCAAGGAAGGCTCCGCTGTACCCTATGAGGATACTATTAGCCAGAAGCTGCACTATCGGAATGTATTCATGAACGGTCAAGCTAGCATGCTGATGATCGGTTCCTGGATGATTACAGAAGCAGCTGGTAACGGACCGATCAAGCAGAACTTCAAGACAGCCTTCGCTCCTTATCCGACAGCTAAAGCTGGCGATCCGATTGCCAGTAAGGCTGATGGTGATTTTGTAACTGTATATGCTAAATCCAAGCACAAGGAAGAAGCCTACACCTTCGCAAAATGGTTCACTACAGAAGGTATGGAGCTGCAAGGTAAATACCTGAACGGCTGGGCTAAATCGGACTCCCAGGCTCTGATTGACAAGATGACCTCTGGTCCTGATGCAGAGAAGCTGATCGACAAGGAATCCCTGCTGCACGTACTGGATGCCACACAACTGGCTAAAATGTACATCTCCGTACCTTATCAAGAAGAGCTGGATAAAGCCCTGATGAACGAAATGGAGAAAATGCTGCTGGGTGCCCAGGATCTGGACACAGCCGTCACCAATGCGCAGACCAACATTAAGAACCTGATTAGCGCGAATCAATAGCGCACTACATCTTCATAGCTTCATCCCACGGATTAGGACCCGCTTATGCGGTGTCCTAATTCCTTGCATTCAGCCAATATTCCATTCTGACCTCTCAAGTACAGTGCCATGAATGCTAGAATTGTCTAGAGACTTGCTTTTCGAAGTGCTCTGCATCGTAATTCACAGGCGGAATATCAGCCTTCTATGGCCCCTTACAAAAAATTTGGGGTGCATGCCTTTTGGAAGCGCTTTATAATAAAAATAGGAAATGATGCCGAACTACCTGAAGAGGATGAACAATATGCTTCGATATATTCGCAACTCCAAGCTGAGACACCAGATTATTTTGACCTCGTTAATATGCCTGATCATTCCCTTTGGGTTTGTCGTCTATATCAGCGGTATGTTCACCAACAATCTGATCAAGGAGCAGGCTGTGACGAATGCCTCCGAATCGCTCAAGCTCGTCAAGCTGCAGCTTCAGAACACCATACAGGGTCTGTTCAGCATTGCCAATCATCTGGAGTTCGACAGTAGCATCACCCCTTTTTTGAAGAGCGGCAATTACAAGGATACCTTCTATCGCGGCACCTATAATGTTACCGAACGGATCAACTCGCTGACGCATGACAAGGATGGGGTATTCGTGACCGTGCTCACGCCAGATCAACGCTTCTATACCAATTATCTGCTCATGAACCAGTTCACTCCTCTCCAATTCATGGAGGAGCCGTGGTTCGAGACGATGGACCAGTTGCCTGCCTATCAGAACAAATGGCTGGGTATTCAGCCCAACTATGTAGAGAATCAACAGGAGCGTAATCCCCAGGTCATTACCTTCGTGCGTACGCTCCGTACATCGGGCACACGCCCCTACGCGTACCTCGTCGTCAGCATTTCGGAGAAACGAATCTCCGAGCTCTTCGAGGCCTACAAGGAGCAGACGATTCTACTCGTAGATGACCACGGTCGAATTCTGGCCGGACAGGAGGGTGTGGGTGAGACCTTCCCACATCTGAATGTTATGAATGAGCACAGTGCCAAGGAATCACCCGTGATCTCCATTGATGGCGTCTCCTATCTGTATGCCATGGAGAAAATGCCCTATGAGAACTGGTCGATCGTCAGTCTTATTCCTTATGATGACGCGGTGTCCAAAGCGAACCGGATTTACTGGATTAATTTCCTGTGGCAGGTTGGGTTCATGGTCCTGTTCGTCACGATTCTGATCTACCTACTGCGCCAGTTCACCAAGCCGCTTGTCGCGCTGAGTCGGGTTGCTGCCAGTATCGAAGCAGACCGCCTCTCCGTGCGCTCGGGCATTCGCGGGGAGAATGAGGTAGGCATGCTGGCCAAATCCTTTGATAAAATGCTGGACCGCGTAGAAGGAATGGTAGAGGAAATCACGACAGAGCAAGAGAACAAGCGCAAGGCTGAGCTATCCATGCTGCAAGCCCAGATTCACCCGCATTTTCTGTTCAATATTCTCAATTCGATCCGTATGAAAATATGGCTGAGAGGCGATCGGGAGAGCGCCGATCTGCTTAGCTCCCTGTCCAGGCTACTGCGCATGACGATCCAACGCCAGGACCGTATGGTACGACTTGATGAAGAGATCAGCATCAGTGTGGAATACATGGTGCTCATGCAGGTAACGCTGCGTGAACCATTCCACTACGAGACGGAGCTCGCTCCCGAGACGCTGGACGTCATGATGCCACGCTTTGTACTCCAGCCCATTATTGAGAATGCGCTCATCCATGGATTGGAGAAGGGTAGCGGCACAATCTGCATTACATCGGAAATACAAGAAGACCTCCTCATCGTCACTGTCTCAGACGACGGTCAGGGTATTCCTCCTGAGCAGCTGGAGGAGCTGAACCGGAATCTCAGGCTGGATACCAACACGCTCTCCGCGCAGCGTCAGGGCATGTCAGGGATCGGCATGAACAATGTGTACCACCGTCTGCAGCTTATCTATGGCAAGGACAGTGATATGAGAATTGATAGCTCACCGGGGGAAGGGACATGTGTCCAACTCTACATTCCCTGGAAAGGATGGGATACGTATGATGAAAGCACTGCTGGCTGATGATCATTACCCTGTGTTGGAATTCCTGCAGCACTCGATTCCGTGGAAGGAGCTTGGTATCGAGATCATCGGCCTTTGCCACAATGGCAGCGAAGCTCTGGAATGCTGCGAGCAGACGCTGCCAGACATTCTCGTCACGGATATCGGCATGCCCAAGGTAGATGGATTGGCGCTCATTCGTCAGCTGAAGGAACGAAATCCTAAGCTGCAGACGATCATTCTCTCCTGCCACGATGAATTCCAGTACGCACAGCAAGCCGTATCCATCGGAGTAACCGCCTATATACTCAAGGAATCCATGCAGCCTGAGGAGATTACGACACAGCTGCGCAATATCGTGGACAAATTGCAGGGGGAACTGACCGAGCAGCAAAAGAAGCTGCAGATGCAACGCATCGTACACGAGACTCATTCCTTGTACAAAGCCGAATTCATGCGCAAATCCCTGCATAATCCCGTGATTAACGAGGCAGGTTGGACGCGTGAGCTGCAGGAGCTGGGCGTTCATATCCAAACGACACCTTACATGCCTGTGCTGCTATATCCTAACAACGCCCACTTGCTACAAAGACGGTTCCAGAATGGCACTCTCATGGGCTATGCTTTCGATAATGTCATCGAAGAGCTGATCGACCGCGCAGGGATCGGCGTGAGCTTCCAGTTCAGCCAGCAGGAGACACTGCTGCTATTTCCTTTCCCGAAGACTATTAAGCAGAACCAGTACGAGGTCGTACGTGGGCATCTAACCTCGCTGTTGAGTGCATTTCAGCGGCTGCACATCCGGATGTCAGCTGCCATGTCCGAGCCCTTCTCTTCCCCGGCGGAGTTACGTAAGGGGATGCAGGAGCTACTGGTTACAGACAATCAACGTTTCTATGCAGCAGAGGGAAGCATCTACAAGCGTACAAATTTTGCAACCTCGAGCGAGGATATCTTCAGTAGCTACCAGCAGGCGCTGGATGATATCAAACAGGTCATTGCTGTACAGGATCGCGATCGCTGCAGCAGTATCGTTCGCGAATGGACACAGTACATTCGGGATGGACGCTTCCAGGTCGATGCCGTGCGAGCCTTCCTGCTCAAGCTGTTGATGGATATCGAGGTCAAGTACAGCTCTCTTCTGCATTTCCACGGTCATTCCGCTGAGACGCTGCACAAGAAGCTCCTCCAGTTCAATACACTGGAGGAGCTGCAGGAATTCATTGACGGGTATGTACGCGACAAGATTACACTGGCAGAGTCCATTGCCCAGCAATCCAAGCGTCCCGTCATCCATGAAGCTCAGAAGTACGTCTCGGCACGGCTGCATGAGAAAATTAGCATGGAGGACGTTGCGAGGCATCTCGGCATGAACCCGAGCCATTTTAGCAGAATCTATAAGAGCGAGACGGGCGAGACCTTCATTGAATATGTGACACGCATCAAGATGGAGCAGGCCAAGGAAGCCTTCGAGCAATCGGACATTACGACACAGCAGGTGGCTCAGTCACTGGGATATGACAATACCAGCTACTTCATCAAGCTGTTCCGCACACATACGGGGTACTCCCCCAAGGAATACCGATTTGGTCGCTAGCTAGACTATGCTCTTATTGGCCAGGCTCCGGTGAACTCCGGTTCGCTATATGCGAAGAAATCAGCCAGAATCTCCCCCTGGTCATCCAGGAAGAGCTGATCGCTCACGGCGCCGACCAGCTTGGGGATGGCAAAGCGCATGCCTGACAACGCCGAGGCCGACAAGCCACAGCTGATCAGCGCCGAATAGTTGAAGCTAAACAGACCATGTAGCCTGTCTTCCCCTTCCGGGGTTCGGCTGATGAAGGCAAAGCCCGGACTCAGATATGGGTGCAGATCCAATAGCTGGTTCGCTACCTCCTCTGGAGCCGTGTATCGGTCACCCCAGCGTGTAATAACTGGCTCCACACTTCTCAGCTCTGGGCGCAGTGCCGGGTCCGTCAGAAGTCCTGTGCTGATGATCAGATAATCAAATGTATCCACTCCCTTAGGCGTGGTAATGCGCACCCCAGCGTCGGTCTGTTCCACAGCCTCCCAAGGCGCACCAAGATGCAGGTGGAAGCCCGGCCAGGAGGATGCACGTTCGAAGGTATCATTCGTCGGGGGCTGATTATGCCTGAAGAAGTGTGACATTACTGCATACTTGTCGGCATCCCCGAGTACAGCGTAACGCTCGATCATCCCGGAAAGCTCCATCTGGCGGATAGGATTGATCCGTGGCAGCTCCCCGCGGCGTACGAACACATGAGCCTCAGCCACACCCTCACCAAGCGCATAGTTGGCATTGTCGAACGCAGACGCCCCGCCACCAAGGACAGCAATTTTCTTTCCCCGCAACGTATTGAAATCTATAGGCTGTGAGGTGTGGGCATACAGCTCAGAAGACAGCTGCTCCTTGATCATAGACGGGATGTGCCACTCTCCTCCGCCTTGTATGCCATTAGCCAGAATAACCTTGCGAGCCAGCAGCGTCTCGGCGGGAGCACCAGCACCGTCTACATGTAGACGATGAAGCCCACGTTCGAGTGGTTCAATCCAGGTCAGCCTGACCTCGTTGCGTACAGGTAGCTGGAGCACCTGACGATACCAACGCAGATAGCTCATCCAGTGCTGACGCGGAATTTTGTCCAGCTCCTCCCAGCCCTGAGTGCCCGTCTGAGCCTCCCACCATGCGCGGAAGGTCAGAGAAGGAATCCCGAGGTCGATCGAGGTGATATGCTTCGGTGTACGAAGCGTCATCATGCGGGCATAGGTCTCCCACGGTCCCTCCTGCCCCTCTGGATTGTCATCAATGACCAGAATATTCGCCACACGCTCTCGCAGCAGTCCAAATGCGATGCCCAAGCCGCTCTGACCACCACCCACTACAATAACATCGTAGACGTGCCCTTCCGGATGGCGATGCTCACGTACCCAATTTGCCCCACGGTAGGCCAGGTACCCAAGGTCTGTCCGCACACGCTCATTTAACGCTTCCACACTCATTTACTCCGCCCCCCATCAGTAGCTTCTTGTTCTAACCTAGTATTCAATGTTAGATAACATGTCATAATTATTGCGAATTTTATACAATATGTTATATTTTCTACTATGGATTAGCAATGAGCTGGAAGCTGAATTGTGTGTTGTACCAAAATAGAGTAGCGAAATTATTCATTATCCCTACCCGCACAATATTACGGTCACATTTGTTACATTATAATCGCATGACCTCATATCCCATCACTTCATTTATCTCATTATGCTATTCATTCCCGCATTAAGCTATTATTCCATGATCCCTCCGCCCTTCTACTTCAGGATTGCTCCACACATCGGAGCTTGGAAGGTCGGGTCATGCACAAGCTCTGCATTTCCTTCTTGCTCAGCTGCCGGGCATAGGCGGGATTTCCCTTTGTATGAATGCACTTGACCTTCGCTACTCCCTTCCCTGGTGGTCTCGCCACCTGCATTAGAAAGGCTCGCATGAACCAACTCACCGGATAGGCAATGGACAGCTTGCCATCGTCTGTGCCCGCATAATTCACAGCTGCCGCATAGTGATCTCGGCAGGTCAGCCAGACTGAACCCGAGTCTCCCGACAGAGAGACAGCACACTTACCCGCGATAATGGTCTGATCCCGGAAGGTAATGATGCCGAGTCCCTCTCCATAGCTGACCTGTACATCGGTATGGACAGAGTCGACCCTTCCAGACACCCTTCCCGTAGTGCGCCCTACCTTCACAAGGCGATCTCCGACTCGGTAAGATGTTACATAGCCCGGCAAGGTACCTACCGTCGCATAACTCGGGTTCAGAAGCTTGCTGCAAAAGGGCTTCGACAACGCGGCATCCATATAGTTCTTACCGCGACGCTTCAATCTTATGATGCGGTACAGTCTTCCAATCTGGTCTCTTCTGCTCCGCCCACCATCTGCGCCACCAGGCTGGATTGTTGCCACGCAGCGACGTGAATTCACAGGATCGGTTAGTACATGATTATTGCTGAGTAAATACCGATGCTCCTTGTCCGCTACAGGGACAACGATCAGTCCTGCGGTCCCGGAGCCATCAACCGTCCCCACGCTATAGCCTGCTGGAACTGGACGTATTCGGCTGCGATAGCAGGCATGCGCATTCAGTCTCGCGGCCTGAACCACCCGCACAGCATGACCTGACTTCTCCTGCTTCAATACCGTCGGCCCGAGGCTCATCCCTAATGAAGAGTAAGATACTCCTTTATGTGTATAAATAATGACAGCCGCTCCCTTGCTTGGCCGTGTGGGATCTGCATATCCGACCCCCACGGCCTGCACCAGGACGTTCTTCAATAATTTCGGGGCTAATCTTGTCTTCGACGCGAGTGCCTCTGCAAATGTCGCCAATCAGCTCACCCATTCTTATATTTGGACTCAGCATTTGACTGCTTAGATTTGTGGTAGTTATTTGATTGCGGCTGACTCAGATTCCTATTCAGGCAAAATGCTCAACACAGCATATTGGTCTAGCCAGAGAAATGCGTGGGCTCATGACTTGTTTTGCAGAACCTCGTACAGTCCGATACAATGAATGCAATAAGACAGGACGAAGGAGTAATGAGGATGGGAGATCAACAATTCAAAAGTGCGGTTGAACTAACGCTAAAGGTCATCGGCGGAAAATGGAAGCCAGTTATTTTGTGCCATCTGACAGATGGCACCAAGCGCTTTGGCGAGTTGCGCCGTGATATGCCGGGAATAACCCAGAAAATGCTGACCCAGCAGCTAAGGGAGCTGGAGGATGACGGGATTATCCATCGTAAGGTATACTCTCAGGTCCCGCCCAAAGTAGAATATTCTTTAACCGAATATGGCTCAAGTGTACGCGATCTGCTGGATGTCATGGCCGTGTGGGGAAGTCGTCATCAGCAGCATCTGGAGCATGCTCAGCCCTGAAGCGTATACCGTTCTGAAGCATGTACAGCTCTAAAATATGTATAGCTCTACAGCGTGTATAGTTCTACAGCATGTATAGTTCCACGGTACGTACAGTCATGAATCACTGACAGCTCTGAAAGCACGCACCGCCCTGAAGTACGTACAGCCTTGAGGTTTACACGTTTTGAGGCAAGTCAGCACAGCAGTCCCCCTGAATGGGTGGCCTGCTTTTTTGCGTTCACAGCATTGTAATATGAGGCCGGCAGCCTCTGAAGGAGCACAAACATACGGCTTCACGAGATATTTCAGTCCTCTATAGTTTCTTTTTGGTGACTACGTTACAAAATAGTGCGTACTTTCTTTATCACGGCTATGAACTTAAAATAATGTCCAAGCCGGTCAGGACTGCATTGGTCGCTGGCAGAACGGTAAACCTAAAGTACAAATAATGAAGGAGTGGACAAATATGAAATTGCAATTGGCTCTGGATCTGGTAGATATCCCACAAGGCATTGCTTTGATTCGTGAGGTTGAATCCTATATTGACGTCGTTGAGATTGGTACGCCAGTTATTATTAATGAAGGCCTGCACGCGGTGAAGGCTGTGAAGGAAGCATTTCCTGAACTGACTGTTCTCGCTGATCTGAAGGTCATGGACGCAGGTGGCTATGAGGTAATGAAGGCTTCTGAGGCAGGTGCTGGCATTGTTACCATTCTTGCTGCAGCTGAGGATGCGACGATTAAGGGTGCGGTCGAGGAAGCGCGTAAGCGTGGCGTAGAAATTCTGGTAGACATGATCGGTATTAAAAACCTGGAGCAACGTGCACGCGAAGTGGACGCACTCGGCGTCGATTATATTTGTGTTCATACCGGCTATGATTTGCAGGCTGAGGGTGAGAGCCCATTTGAAGGCCTGAAGACGGTGAAAAAGGCTGTTAGCCAAGCCAAAACTGCTGTAGCTGGCGGCATTAAAGAGCACACCCTGCAAGAGGTCATTGCAGCCAAGCCAGACCTCGTCATTGTTGGCGGTGGCATTACAGGTGTAGAGGACAAAGCAGCGGTAGCAAGCCGCATGCAGCAGCTGGTCCGCCAAGAGGCATAAGAGTATGCAGACACATGAGTATTTGGCACATATTATCTCCGAACTGGAGACCGCTCCCGGGCTCCTGAAGGATGGAGCAGCCGAGCCATTGGTAGAGGCCTTGCTGGGTGCCAAGCGAATCTTCTGTGCCGGGGCAGGTCGCTCCGGCTTCATGATGCGCTCACTGGCCATGCGACTCATGCATGCTGGTCAGCAGGCCTATGTCGTCGGGGAGACAACGACACCAGGAATCGGAGCGGGTGATCTCCTCCTGATTGGCTCCGGGTCAGGCGAGACGGCAGGTCTGGCTGCTATGGCGAACAAGGCCAAGGCACTCGGTGCCTCCGTTGCGCTCCTGACGACCGCTCCCAATTCACGAATTGGAGAGATGGCAGATATATCCATCCAGCTGCCAGGAGCACCCAAGGATAATAACGACAGTAGCCGTGTAACCATCCAGCCTATGGGCTCACTTTTCGAGCAATCCCTGTTGCTATGCGGAGATGCACTTATCCTTCGAATTATGGAGCTCACCCATCAGACTGGACAACGCATGTATGGCATGCATGCCAATCTGGAATAGGCAGAGCAAACTTTCCAGCTCCAAGACATAGAGCCCCACTCCCTATCACAGAAATATGGCTCAGGCAGATTACTTTGTCTCAAAGTATCCACCCTGTAGCTCATAGCTCACGTACTGGGGATGTGGGGCTCTTATCTTATCTTTTTCCTTCTTATCCTCTTCTGACTCAGATCCATTAACCACTTGCTCATTAACCCACTTTTGAGTTCTAAAGCACGCTTCTAAAGAGCTTACACCTGATAGGAGGTCAGATTATTGGCTACCTGCTGCAACGCTTCACTGCTCTTGTGCATCCGTTCGGTGATGTCGATAAAGGAAGATACCATCTTGGCTTGCTCTTGGGATGAGGTTACGACCTGTTCCAGCTCTTTCTCCATCTGACGGATCGACTCCTGTACATCGCGCAGCGCACCCTCAATATCGACAGTCGCTTTCTTGGACTCTACAGACAGCTTGCGTACCTCTTGGGCGACGATGCCGAAGCCTGCACCCGCTTCTCCTACACGTGCCGCTTCAATTGCTGCATTCAAGCCAAGCAGGTTCGTCTGCTCAGAGATTTCCTTGATGAACTCGGCTACTTTGTTAATTTTGGCGGAGTTCTGCACCGCCTGCTGGGTATTCTGCAGAATCTGCTCGCTAGTCGCCTGCAGCTCCTCGGAATGTGCGGCTACCTGCTGCACCATCTCAACCAGGTTCTCTGTGCTCTCACGGTTATTAGTAATGACCTTGTCCAGCTCATTCTGCATAGTGACATTGTAGCTGACAGCGAAGGCAGCAACAACCTCATTATTATCGTCAAAGATTGGGATATTGATCATATCGAGTGGTACGCCGAACAGATCCGCAGGAAGATGCACCAATGTAGCTTCTCGTCCATTCTTGAGAGACGCAAAGTTCTCAAAGCCTGGAGCCATAGGATCGCCTACATTGAAACCCAGTCGAATACCCTCTGATTCAAAGTAACCTAAAACATGAGTCCGATCAAAAACGGTAATGGTCACTTCTTCACGCATCATAGTTTTAAAATAAGGAATAGACTTCAGTATAGCTTCAACAATTTCCACGGGGAATAACCTACCTTTCGCTTATTACCTAAATAATTATTGTCCTCTCAATGAGTAATTTCATAATCTTTGCATAAAGATTGTATAAGATATATTGTCGGTAATTGTCGAAGAAAAAGTTACAGATTTTGCAGAAAACATAGCAAAAAATTTTATCGTGCTCAATAATCTGATTTTATTTGCTTTTGCAGAGCGGTTCCTCATGCTGTGGAGATGGCTGTAGATGGGTGAAAATAGGTGCAGATGGTACTGTAGATGGTATAGATAGGTGCCACATGACACTTCATCTTGCTATGTATCGTTATAGCCAAAGAGCAACCTCCTCCCGAGGCTGCCCTTTGACTAATCATGTTGTTGGATTGATGCGATCTATCTGGCATCCTCTATTCAACCTACGGGATTATCCCATAACCGTAAGGAGCTTATCCTTTTCTTTTACTGCAGTCGCCTCAACACCTACTACATCGAGGTAGTTGGAGGTATTTGCCACAATAATCGGTGTTACGGTCTCATAGCCCTCTTGCTTGATCGCCTCCAGATCGAATTCCACCAGAAGGTCTCCCACTTGAACACGATCGCCATCTTTTACGTGGGCTGTGAAATGCTTACCCTTCAGTTGAACCGTATCCTGACCAATATGGATCAGCATTTCCACACCATCATCACTAACCAGACCAATCGCATGCTTGGTACGGTATACAGTTTGTACAACCCCGTTCACAGGGGATACTACTCTACCGCTCGTCGGACGGATCGCAATCCCTTTACCCATATGCTCACCAGCAAAGGTGATATCATCAATGGATTTCAGATCCACGATTTCGCCTTCCATCGGGCTGTAGATGTCATGACGGACATTCGGATTAGGCTCCAGCTCTTTGGACTCTTGTACAGGAGCCGAAGTCGGCTCAGCCGGGTCCTTGAAGCCCACCACATAAGTCAGTACCAGACCGAGTACAAAAGCAATGCCTGCGGCAATAATGGCATAGTACATATTAGAAGTAACCCCAATAGTCTCACTAACGAATGCCGGCACTGCAAAGATTCCAAGTCCGCCGAGCATGTAAGCCTTGACTCCCATCAGACCCATGAAGCCCCCGGCGACAGCACTTGCAATACAGCTCATAATGAACGGCTTCTTCAGCGGCAGAGTCAGACCGTAGATGGCCGGTTCCGTCACACCGAATAGTCCCGAAATAAATGCAGGTACACTTAGCGTCTTCAGCTTGGAATTTCTAGACTTGATCATAACGGCCAATACAGCACCAATTTGAGCAAAGGAAGCCGCGAACATCATAGCAAGAAGTGGATCTTCTTTAATTTGGGACAGGTTAAGCAGCATGACTGGAACAAGGCCCCAGTGCAGACCGAAAATAACGAGAACCTGCCACAATCCACCCACCAAGAGACCTGTAATTGTCGGACTCAGGTTGTATACGCCTACGACACCAGCACCAATCAGTTGGCTGAGCCAAGTCGCTACTGGTCCAATTACGATGAACGTAATTGGAACTACAATCAGAACGCTAAAGAACGGAACAAGGAAGGTCTTTACAACATTCGGGATGATACGTCTCATCAGCCCTTCGACCTTCGTTGCGAAGTAAGTCGCAATGATAATCGGTACAACCGTCGATGAATAATCCATCAGAATGACTGGAATGCCAAGGAACGTCACATGAATCGGTGATTCAATGATAGTGCCCTGGAACAGCGTGTACAGCGGATCTCCAGCTCTTAGTCCAGCCAGTGTCGGATAGACCATGGAGGCCCCGATCGCCATACCCAGGAATGGATTACCGCCGAATTTCTTAATCGCGGTGTAACCAAGGAAGACTGGGAAGAAGTAGAACAAGCAATCCCCTGCTGCATTTAACAGCTGATACGTCCCTGAGGTCTGTTCAATCCAGCCGAAGGAGCTGAACATGGCATTGAAGCCCTTAATCATCCCTGTTGCGGCCAGTAGACCTAGCAATGGCGTGAACACGCCAGAGATAATATCAATAAAGCGGCTGAGCAGACTGCCCTTAGGGCCTTCTTCCTTCTCTGCCTCTACCTGACCCTCAGCACGAAGTCCACTTACCTTAATCAGCGCATTGTACACATCAGGTACCTCATTACCAATAACGACTTGATATTGGCCACCACTTTGCATAACCGTAATGACACCTGGCAACGCCTTGATCTCTTCTGTCTTGGCAATGCTCTCATCCTTCAGCTTGAAACGAAGCCGTGTTACACAGTGGAATACACTGTTTACGTTCTCCTTGCCCCCGACTCGGGACAGGACATCTTTCGCCAATTGATCGTATTTCATTGGAATGTCTCCCTCTTTTTTTGTTTGTAGTATTACCTTGAGCTTCAAAAAAAACCTGAGCCACTGGTCTGAAGCAACAGAACCGGAATATCCGAGTCTGTCTTCATACCAGCAACCCAGGTTTTGCCTTCATAAGTTACAACCCTGTTCGCTAATTACAAGCATTATTCTTCTGTGTTATAGGCCATTCTTTCGATATGGATGGTCAGATACATCATCTCTTCATCCGTCAGTTGATACGTGTAGTTGTTCTCGATGAATTTTCTAATCTTCTGCGTGCATTTATAGGCCTCGGGGTATTTCTTCTGAATCATTTTGAATAATTCATCGTCGTTGTTGCTCTTGTAATGATTCCCTTTAACCAAGCGCTGGGCAAAGAACTTCAAATGTGTGACGAACCGGTAAAAATTCAGCGAGTTCTCATTCAAATCCGTCTTGAAATGATATTTGATGATCGTCAATATCTCCTGCATGACCTGTGTCATGCTGCGAATATTGGGCATCTCCTCATTCAAGGCTGCATTGACGAGGTGAAGTGCCAGGAATCCGGCCTCATCCTCTGGAAGAATAACGCCAAAGCGGTCACATATCATGTTCAGCGCCTCAAGCCCAATCTCGTACTCCTCCTTATACAGTTGCTTGGTCTCCCAGATCAGGGCATTCTTAATCGGCAGGTTATTCTTATACCGCTCAATCGCGAAATAAATGTGATCCGTGAGGTGCAGGTAGATGCTGTCATTCAGCTTCTTTCCTAGCTTAAGCTTGGCGTACGCGATGATATCTTCCGACACTTTCATGTATTCAATCGGTATACTGGAGATTAGCGTCTTGAAATGCTCCTGTATATCTTCGTTCTGTAAAGTAAATATCTTATCAATGTGCTCTTCAGAGACGACATCACCAGGGCGCTTCTGGAAGGCGATGCCGCGGCCAATCACGATCATTTCCTGGTTGTCCTTGAGGGCCACGATTGCATTATTGTTAAGCACTTTCTCGATCTTCACCTTATCCACTCCAATATACAGAAATCGCTCCAGTATATAGAAAAAGGCAGAACCCTACCTTTTCCAAGATAGTCGGTTTTGCCTGATTCAACAGTTACAACCCGCAAACTGTATACGCTTACTTATAATGTACATCATAGTCTATGTCTGCAGGATTAGCAAGTAAAAAATTCACAGTTACGAACTTAATTTATGTCCACAATTAGGACAAAAGTTCGCTCCCTCGTTTTTCGTACCACAATTGGGGCAAAAGTTCGGTCGTTTTACACCCTCTCCGCTTGAAGCAGAACCTGACGTCTGACCGCTCGTAGTACCTCCGGACTGCTGTCCACCTTGCTGCTGTGGACCCGATTGTGAGCTACCTTGGTGATTACCCTGCTGTTGGTTGGCTTGCTGTGAGTTAGCTTGCTGCTGGCCCTGTTGATTCATATTCTTCAGCATTTCGCTAGCCATGTTCATCCCCATCATCATTCCAGCCATATCCGCAGCGGCGCCCCCACCTTGAATCTTCCCAGAGGCCATACCATCCGTCATAGAGATTTGCTGGTATTTCTGCACATTGCCCACCATCTCGTGTGAGGCCGTCTTCGTAATCATATCCTGTATTTCCTTCGGATAGTTGAAGCTCATCACATGAAAGCCTGTAATGGTTATGCCATTATCCATAACCTCCATATCGAGGTCTTCCCGTATTCCCCGGGCAATATCCGAAGCGTTAGCCTGCAGGTTGAACATATCCTTCCCTTCTCGGCTAATCCACTTCATTAGCAGCTGGTCTAACACCGACGTGATACGCAGCTTCACATCATCTACCAGATAACTGCTTCGTACACCGGCAATCTTGTCAATGAGCGTGACATAATCGCTTACCTTGAAGTTAAAGGTTCCATTTGCCCGAATCGGCATTCCGCCAGGAAGCTGCGCAGTTGGGATCAGCACTGGATTCTGCGTACCCCATTTCACGGTGAACTCCTTCGTATTGACGAAGAGCACCTCAACCCTCATCCCGCTGTTAAAGCCAAATTTGAAGCCTTTGAGCGTTGACAGAAAAGGAATAATCTCCGACTCGATATTGAACTCCCCGTCATCCTCAAATACGCCCTCAATCCTGCCGTTATTCATGAAGATAGCGTCCTGCCCCGGTCGGATGATCAGCTTGCTCCCTTTCTTGATCTCTCGATTGCTCCACTTCCAGAAGATCATATCATCTCTGAATTCTTCCCATTCCACTACATTCGCAAACTGATTTCTGAAAAATCCCACAATTATCCATCCCTTCGTCGTCAACCTTGTGAATGTATCCTGAACTCGTTCCTACATTTAAAATGAACCCCTGCTGCCACTATGGGAATGACCTCCGCCCGTCGTTCCACCGCCACCGCCACCCGAAGAATTGTTCTTCGGTATTGGGGTCTTTGTCGTCGTCGTGTGCAGATATTGATCCCGGCGCTGCAGTATGCCTGATGTGCCACTATCCTCATAGGTGCTACCATTCACGGTAATTCGCCCGCCAGACCGATAGGCCATGATCGCTACAGCTCCCCCTCCAACTGCCAAGGATACAATGAGCTGAAACCAGCCATTGAAGAGAATATTGTCCGGATTCATACCCGGTGGGTACCCCATATAGCGATCTGCTGTCTGCAGATAGATCTGGAACGCCTCAGCATAATCACCGCTTGATAATCTCGGTGTGATGCGTGCACGTATTTTATCCAGTCGGCCATTATCGAGATACTCTTCAGCCTTGTAGAAGCCGGCCAGATAGACATCACGATTGTACATATCCAGCGTCAGAATGACTGCATTCCCATGCGCATGGTCATATCCAGGTGCCCGCTCATCATAGAAATTCTGCGTCAGCAGAATTACATCGGTATTCTCAGGATTATTGGTCGTATACACAATCATATCCGTCTCACGATTCGCGCTGTATTCGTTAGCCAGTATCCCCAGTCGTTCCACTTCCTGCGGATTAAGCAAGCCCGCTTCGTCATAGATCAAGGTTTTGTGCTCTGTTGAAGTAACTGTAGAAGCTGTTGCAGAAGCTATAGGCCCATGTAATGCTCCGACTGTCCATATGATCAGTACCGTCAGCAATAAACCGAATCTTCTTATCACCAGAAGCCTCCTCCCATCATGAAGGATGCAATCTTCAAGGTAAGCAGTGTTGCTCCGGCAATGCCGGCGAACCATGTAGCCATTTTCATTTTACTGAGCGGCGGCTTGCCGACCACCTTGCCTGTCTGACCATTCATGGCAAAGGCATGCTCCATGCGATTGTAATCATAGACGACCATCCACACGGGCAGCAGGACATAGTCAGCATTCTTCAGCTGCGTATCGATCTGTCTATCGACATTCGTCACGGTGGCATAGCCTCCCATGGAGTTACGAATATAGGAATCAATATAAGAGCTGATCTTGCTCTTGGCACGCGGCAGCAGCTCTCCATCATCATAGCTGTAGCTCTCCGCGATGAATCCAGCCAAATAAGGTGATTTGAAGCTCTTAAGCTCCCTGAGAGGGAATGGCTCCAGCTTATCCATCATATGATCGTCCATCTTGGCGGCGGCATCAATCGGCACATCGACGTAGTTAAGACGTATTTTGCGATAAATATCGTAATGACTTGTCTCGGTATATTGGTAATCGCCACTCGTGTAGCTGCGAACCTTCGTACCTCGGGCCTGTACTTCAATATCATTATCCAGATCATACAGCCAGTAAGGCACATAGATCCCGGTAATTCCCTTAATTCGGTCCGCTGTCATGAAGCCTCTTGGCGTAAGCAAACCATTCCGGCACCATTTCTTGAAGGCCGCAATCGCCTCCTCCTTGCTGATGGAGAACGGAATGATCTTCACTGGGGCTCTCCGCCCCGTCAGACGATCTGCAAGCACGACCGGCGAGCCGCAAAAGCTACAAGAGGTAGCTGTCGTCTCTGCATCGGTCATCAAGTCCGCACCACAGCTATTACAGTGATACTCTCTGGCCTCATTATCTGTAAAAACAGACTGCTTCAGGGGATCGGGAATGTCCTCGATCCGTTCGGTTCTCCCACAGCTACTGCAAGCCAACATGCCCTTCTTGCTGTCAAAGGCCATGCTGCCCCCGCAGCTTGGGCATTTATAATCAATAACCGGCATTATGCACCTCACATTCTCCGTTCATGCCTATTACGGTCCATATAATCGTTGCATAGACGTGAATTTCCTTCCTGAAGGAAGGTCCTTCCTCCAAACAACGCGATAATCCGCTATTCTCCACGCTCGACCTTAGCCTTGAGTGCAGCCAGCTCTGCCTCGGGGTCCAGCACGACGTCTGTTGCCTGCGTGAAGTGATCCTTCCCATCGCGCTCCGCATTCTTGCCAGCCTCCTGCCGCTCCAGCTCGGCAATGAGCTCATCCAGATCATCCTTAGGCTCACTCCGAAGCTCCGCCAGTGCCATAGCCTCATCATAGGCCTGATTGACCTTCTCCTCCAGCTCACCGAATACAGACCCTGCTCCTTCACCGCCGGTATTCATGGCATTCAGCCGCTGCTGTTGTCTCGTCTCGGCCATCTTGTCCTTCAGCTGAGCCCGGCGCTCCTCCAGACGCGACAGGTCATCGGTAAGCTTATCCTGCATACGCTCTATTCCTGTTGCCGCTGCTGCTGCCTGATCATAAGCTGCCTTCAGCGCTTGATGCTTCCGGGCCTGATCACTCTTGCGCTCCAGAAATGTGCGAGCCTGCTGCTCATTTCCGTCTCTAACCGCACGTTCGGCATACCTATGAAGCTTATCCATCTCGGCCTGGGAGTCCTCCATGGCACGCCTTGTCCTGCGTTCTTGTGCTTGCACCGAAGCGGACTCTGCTTTGACCTGGCCCAAATCCTGCTGCATACTTCGCATGTAACGTTCAATGGCCTTCTCTGGATCATCCGTCCGTTCCAACAAAGCATACACATTACTTTTCATTACATCTCTGAACCTCGATAGGATTCCCATATCGTAATCCCTCCTCCAAAGGTTGTATCTACCTATATAATACTCGAACTAGGCCTAAAAGGATTCATATCTTGTCGCACTCACCATTTCCTGGGCGAATGCATAGGCTAACCGTATGACCTGAGGACGTCCAATAAAGGAGGAACTGCTGCATGAATCCGGTATACCCATTTTACAGTAAAACAACGGTATGTAAGGAACAGAACATTGCCTTCCCACCACAGCATCAGGATCGACAGCCGGGCTTAGAGACCCTTATGGTACCCCAGCCCATCAGTGAAGATCCCGCCTATATCGGTAGCTGCAAGCTTAAAGACAAGGTGGCTATTATTACGGGTGGTGATAGCGGGATCGGGCGAGCAGCGGCAATCGCTTTTGCCAAGGAGGGTGCCGATGTCGTCATTGCCTATCTCTATGAACGGACAGATGCAGAACGAACACGGCAACGGATTGAGGAGGTCGGCGGGCGCTGTCTGTTGCTTGAGATCGATCTGAGGCTGAAGCAGAATTGCGAGGCTGTCATTCGTGCTGCGTTAGATACTTTCGGCAGGATTGATATACTAGTCAACAACCATGGGGTGCAATATGTCCAATCCAGCATTGTACATATCACAGAGGAGCAGCTGTACCAGACGTTCCAGACTAATGTCTTCTCCTATTTCTTCCTGATACAAGCGGCACTGCCACACATGAGCCGTGGTGCCTCCATTATTAATACAGCCTCCATAACGGCATACAAAGGAAATGTGCAGCTGATCGACTACTCCTCTACAAAAGGGGCGGTCGTGTCCCTGACCCGCGTGCTGGCCAAATCACTTGCTTCTCAGGGAATTCGGGTGAATGCCGTAGCGCCTGGCCCGATCTGGACGCCACTGATTCCTTCCAGCTTCTCCGCTGAGGATGTCATGGTCTTCGGGACCGAGACCCCTATGGGCCGACCCGGACAGCCCTATGAGCTGGCGGCGGCTTATGTATATCTGGCCTCCCGGGATTCATCCTATGTCACCGGGGAATGTGTCCATATCAACGGGGGAGACATGGTCACGACCTGACCCCGCTTCCTACTTCTGCTCGATTCAAAAAGAACCTCCACATCCACTGTACTTACATAGTGGAAATGGAGGCTCTTTTACGTCTTACACAAGATGAATTGGTCTTGGCCTGCTTAGAAGCTACAATCCCTCTTCATTAACCCTGCCGTGGTGGAATGCGCACTTCAATAGGTTGCAGGTTGCCTTCGATCAGCTCACGCTTCGGCTCGAACCACTCTGGCAGCATCAGCTTCTGGCCCAGGCTTTCCTTAGGCTCATCATTGGCGAACCCTGGAGGATCTGTAGCAATCTCGAACAGAATTCCACCCTGCTCCCGGAAGTAGATCGCGTTGAAATACTGACGATCAATTACATTGGTAGGCTGGTAGCCATAAGCCTGAACGGCCGCTCTCCACTGCTCATGCTGATCGAAATCCGATGCCCGCCAAGCGATATGGTGAACCGTACCTGCACCACCATACCCTGGAGCCTTTCTGGCCAGCGGGATATCAACGATATTACCGATGTCCCCGCTTGCACGATAACGTGCATACTCGCCATCTTCCCCTACTTTGGTCATTCCGAGCAGGTTCTCCATTTCATCCATGGTGCGCACAGGATTCGTGCTATAGAGAATTGCACCACCGAAGCCCTTGATCGCTGTATCCGAAGTAATGCCGTCATGTGTCCAGGTGCCGTTAGCGCCACCCTCACGCTCGACAAGCTCCAGCTTCAGCCCTTCGTTGTCCTCGAATTGCAGATAAGTCTCTCCGAAGCGAGTAGCAGTCGTCACTGCGATCCCGAAGCTCTCCAGACGATTCCGCCAGAATTCCAACGCCCCTGTAGGCACTACATACGATGTAACGCCCACCTGTCCACCGCCGACTCTCCCCTTCGGTGTATCTGCAGCCGGGAAGAATGTAATGATTGTACCCGGGCTACCGTGTTCGTCACCAAAATACAGGTGGTAGATATCCGGGGCATCGAAGTTCACTGTTCTCTTCACCAATCTCAGGCCAAGAATACCGGCGTAGAAATCAACATTACGCTGTGGATCGCCTGCAAAAGCAGTGATGTGATGAATACCTGTTGTTTGAATTGTCATTTGAAAAACCTCCCATAGGTTATAGAATGCCGATTAGACTGCTCATCATGTATGTTCAATTGCATTTACCTTAATTGCGTTTACCTCAATTTCATTTATCTTGATTTAAAGATATAACAATTCGTAATTGTTGTCAACACCTTTTCTAAAAATCATTTTCTTCCTCAAGCTGCTTCTGTTTCAATCTATAATGAACGACTATTCACTGATCTTATTTGCAAAAAAATTAGCCTGACCTACAGGCCAGGCTTGTCTATGCGGAATGTAAGCTCCATGCTTATTCGATGCTTACGTAGGGACGCTTATTCCCAAGAGCAATCTAGCCTCACCATCAGCTGGCTAGCCAGAGGTCATGAGCTTATTCAGGTAGGCAACAGCCTGCATCCGGTCGCTCGTACCGAGCTTGCTATAGATGACACTGATATAATTTTTCACAGTGCCCACGCTAATGTATAGCGTCTCCGCAATCTCCGTGTTGGTCATGGGATGCACCATCAGTGCAATAATCTGTCTCTCACGCTCGGTGAACTCAATGCTCATGCCGTGAAGCTTCTCCTGGTTCAGAGCAACGGGCTCTACCTTGGACATGGAGGACAGACGTGCCGCCAGCTTGGCTGCAATCTCAGGTGTCAGTAGATGACGCCCTTCTACAGCATCACGGATCGCCTTCAAGAGCGTAGCCTTGTCCATATCCTTCAGCAAGTAGCCCATGGCCCCGGCAGCCAGTCCTTCTATAATATACTCGTCGTCCGTAAAGGTCGTGAGGATCAAGATCTGGGTGTGAGGACAGCGCGCCTTGATCTTGCGAGTCGCACGAATACCGTCCATAATCGGCATCTGTACATCCATCAACACCAGCTCAGGCTGCAGTCTGACGCTTAGGTCATAAGCCTGCTGGCCATCCTCCGCCAACCCGATCACCTCCAGATCCTCCTCCAGCTCCAGTACGGTATGCAGGCTTTCTCTGAGGAGCCGCTGATCATCTGCAATAATGATTCGAATTCGCTCCACGTCAATCTCGCTCCTTCTTTAAATGTATAGTAATAAGGCAGCCCTTCCCCCCATCGGAGCCAACGGTTATCTGGCCTCCCAGACGATGCACAGCTTCCTTCATCGAAGAAAGCCCTATACCGGGCTGCTCTGGAGCATAGGGATGGCCTGTATTTCTTAAGCTGAATTCGATCCAATCATCCTGTTCAAGTAACTGCAGCTGGAAGGCACGGCTATGTCCATGTCGGATGCCATTCGTAATTCCCTCTTGCAGCGCATCGTATAGAACCCTTTGCTGCTCAGGGCTCAATGATGCCTCACCCACCTGCAGCTCACACTGCACCTGAATTCCCGTATACGCCTCCGTCTCCTGAATCAGATGCTGAATTCGCTCCGCAAAAGGACGCCCATGCTCTCGTTCGTATTGTTGCTGCTCATCCCCATGCTCCTTCAGTTGCCTCAGCGACCTGCGGATGCTGCTGAGACCACGTCGCACCAGCTCCTGGGAATTACTCATGTACTTGAGCGCTTCCTCCGGCTTGCTCGGGATCAGACTCTTGCCAGCCTCAAGCTGCAGCAGGGTCGTCGTAAGGGAATAGCCCAGCGCATCATGAATCTCCTTCGTAATGCGCTTTCTCTCCTCCTCAGCGCTAATATCGGCTATGGCTACCGCTGTCTCCTTCATGGTCTGGCGCATCTGCACCGTGCGCTTGATGACCTCCTTCTCCAGACTATGGTTCCAGGTCGCCAGCTTCAGATGCAGCTCTACTCTGGAGAGGAGCTCCGCTCGCGTGATCGGCTTGATGAGATAATCCGTAGTGCCTGCGTCAAAGCCCAGCTCGATATCCTCTGATTGATTACGGGCTGTAAGGATCAGAATAGGGATTCGTTCCCCGTATTGGTCCCGTAGAACTCGGCATAGCTCATAGCCTGACATGCGGGGCATCATGAGATCCGTAATAATGAGACTCGGCTCACAGCCTTCAGTCAGCTGCTCAAGAGCTTCCTGTCCGCTACTGGCTTGTACAACGATGTAGCCTACGGAGGAGAGATGATTATGCAGAATCTGCAATATAATCGGATCATCGTCCACAATCAGAATACAAGGCGATTCATGCCCCTCCCTCCTCTGTTCCTCCGTGTTCTCCTCTTCCCTCATGCCTTCCAAGTACGGGGGCGGCATGGATTCCAGCTGCTGATGTAGCTCAGCAAGGGCTAGACCAGATGACTTGTATAGCTGAGTTTTCACATCCGTCCTAGTCTCGGCATCCATAGGCATAGCTTGGCAATTTGGATCGTGTAATGGAAGCGTGAAGCTGAATGCTGCCCCTTCTCCCTCTGTCGATCTGACCCAAATGCGACCTCCATGAAGCTCCACCAGATGTCTAGTGATACTCAAGCCGATGCCTGTACCACCGTATAATCTGGTGATAGAGCCGTCTCCTTGCTCGAAGGCTTCAAAGATAGCCTCTTGTCGATCATGAGGTATCCCAATGCCCGTATCTCGTACCGTTATGCACTGCCACTGACCGAGTGTAGACGCCTCCAGCGTGATGGAGCCAGCATCTGTGAACTTCAGTGCATTGCCAATGAGGTTGCTCATGATTTGCAATACACGATTCTCATCAGCATACACGAGCACGTCAGCCGGAATCTGATTGTTGAAGACAACCGTCTTCCCTTCCACCAGAGGCTTCAGTAGCCTGATGACCAATTCGGCAGCCTGATGCATATGCAACACCGTCGGCTGCAGAACGATCTCTTTATCCTGCAGACGCGTAAAATCCTGCAGATCATGCACCAAATGGGACAACCGCTGTCCACTGGATTGAATCAGACGCAGCTGACGCACAGCCTCAGCAGGAAGCGGGCCCGCTGCCCCCGCAGCGAGTGATTCAGCCAAGCCGATCATCCCCTGTAACGGTGTCTTCAGCTCATGTGAAGTGTTATGCAGGAACCGATCCTTGGAGCGATCCAGCTGGAGCAGACGATCCGAGAGCTGCTCGATCCGCGTGAATGCCTTGGAGAAATTAATCGATAATAGCAAGGATTGCAGCAAAATAAACACGAACATTCCAAACGGGACAAGTGTGCCAAATTGCGTCAGATTGTTATTATAGAGGACATCATTCAACGCGAAGACGAAAAGATTGGCGAAGGCAATCAACAGTAGAGTCGTGCCTGCCTCCTTTTGCAAGGCAGCGACCCCTAATCGAGCAAGGATGTAGATCAGGACCACAAGAATCAACACTTGGTAGTAGAGCAGCGTGAAATGATAGACACGAACTGGGGTGAGCAAGATTAATAATGACAGGACCCCACTGATCGCACACACCGCTCTGACAATGCGCAGAGAGTAATAGGACGGATATAGACTGTAGATGAACAGGATCAAGAGAGGAAGACCCAGATACACGGTCACATAGGATATTTTGACGAATATCTCCTGCGTCATGTCGGTGAACAGCATCAGAATAAATCGTTCATTCACTGCTAAGGTACGTGCTGCCATCATGAAGCAAAATAGCGAGAAATACAGCGTTGACCAATTATGCCTACGTAGGACATACAGCACCATGTGATAGATGGCAATCGTGAACATGGCTCCGAACAAGAACAGATCTCTTGCCAAGCCTTGCTGACGCAGGGTTGTGATCTGCTCCTGGGTACCGAAGAGAACACTCTTATCAATGCCTCCGGTCGGAAATGAATAATTAGCGACCTGCAGCATGAGCTCAAGCTCTGTACCCTGATGATGGAATAACACGACTGGCCTACCATAGTGCCCGGTTGTCGATGCCGGACTTGTTCCGGCCTCACCGACGCTAGAGACGAGCGTACCGTTAATGTACAGTCGGTAGGCCGAGTGGACACTTTTCAAATATAGACCATACAGCCCATCCGTTGCTGCTGTCTGGATCGTCAAGCGATAGGTAGCATAGCCTCTATCCTGTATTCCGAGCGGGGCTCCGGCACCCGACTTCCATATACCCGGCACTTGGACGTAGCCTGTATTACAGCTCTCACAGTTCACTTCGGCTCCAGACGAGAGTGCCGGGTTCGTATATTGTTGCCAATCCAAGGCCCATTCCCCGTCTAATCGCACGGCTCCATCATGCTCTGCATCCCAAGATTTCAAGTCCAGAACTCCCTGCTCGGCAGTATACGAAGCTGCAGCTTGAGGCTGAGGCAGAGTCATGAACAGGCATATGGAGAATATCGTGCATATCCACCATAACGAGCCTCGTCTGGTCGTTCTTAGCCGAATCTCAGGGTCAATAACCTGACCTGTGTCACATGGCTTCATTCTCTTCGACAGTCGGCATTCCGTCTGCCAGCAGATAATATTCTTCAGACCAGGTGGCATGCAGCGGTTGTACCTTGCCTTCGCTGGAGAAGTCAACAGGCCAATAGCTGTTCGGCACTGGAGAAGCTGGTAGCAGACCGAGCTGCATAGACGTGTAGGCGAATAACTGGCTGCAGAACATGCTGTGATGCCCCGGATTCACTCCAAGCTTGCCAGCCATTACGATCTCCAGCATTTCCACCTCATTCGGGAAGACAGCTCCATGAACCTCTTGAATGGTCTTCAGCAGCGCCTGCTCCATCGCTGGAGTACGCTCCATATCAAGTAACCTGAAGGCGAACATGGGGTCCCATAGATTATCAATATCTGTGCGGAGGCGCTCATATAGTGGTACAAGCATCGGACCATTCTTGGTCTTGCCAAGCAAGACATCCTTCACATTGTCAAATGTCGTCGATTCCCACAGCAAGGGATAGTCATATTGGGGCAATCGGACAATCATACCAATATGGGACCAGGGTGACCCTTCGATGAATTCAATCATAATGCTTTCATGCATGACACTGTGACACAGCAGGATATCGCCGGTCTGCAGACGGGGCTCAATGTCTGCATATTTTACCGTTTTTTTCATAGCGCCTACCTCCTTTTTATGGCATTTCCTGGTACGAAATGCTTGACTTCATTATATGGATTACCGAGTAAGGCCGTAAAGAGCTCAAAAGGAAATCGGTAACATAAAACATTCAAAATGTATATGACTTCGGTCATGTACACATTCCATATTCGAAGCATATAGCGTCATGTCAAGTCATGACTTTGGCTACTAACCCCGACTCCTGTAGCTGGATTACAGTAAAGGTGCACCTCACAGGATGCACGCACTTCATACCCAAAAACATTTTAGGAGGAATTACACATGTCAACAGCTACAGGCACAACCTACTCTGTAAAGATCAAAAACAATGGTACTCATCCCGGAAGCTTCGCCCTCTACAAGGAAGATCCGGACATGATGAACCCTGACACGTTGATTCTGGCTTGGCTCGCAGAGGCATCTGCCAACGGACAAGAGACTACGATCTCCTGGACCGTGGACTATGGTTTCTACTGGACCAAGGTCAAGAGTCCGGAGCCCGGAACCACCATTACATCCACAGCCTCTAAAGACGCCGATCTGAAGAGCAACAACTCCATCGGGTTCAGCAAGTTAACAGGTGGTACCTATGTTCTCTCGGAGACAAGCTCAGCTGGCCATCAGAATATTCTGTATGTACACCAGGACGAGACAATTGAGGTGGACGATAACGCATTCATCGGCATTCTGATCGACAACCAACCGGTTGTTGCCAAGAGAGCTCAACCAAGTACCATTACAGAGTTCACACCACACCCTACTTATTATCTGATCTATGGCGACATTGAGCAGGGAGCTGTCATTGATGTAAGCGAATATTCCGATCAGGCTTTGAAAATCACATTCGACGGTGTAACCGAGCACAATGTGGTGCTGAATGAGCGCAATCAATTGCACTTGGTCTAAGGTAAGAGAAGGGAGCTATGCGGGAATCTATCCCGTGTAGCTTCCTCTACAAGGTAGAAGCAAATTCCTGCGAGGAGTCCGAGGATCGTGCCTAACTACACTCTTTCTGTGACCAATCACGCCACCTTCAGCGCCAATATATGTCTGTACTACGTGTTCGAGGAGCTTAAGGACCCTAGTGCACTCACTTACATTTACATGTCCGTTCCCTCCAGTCCTGAGACGACCGACCTGAAGCTTGGCTGGGAGCCAGGGCTACAGTTCATGTGGCGCAAAGAATCCATTCGTGGAACGGAGCATGGCATACAGTTGAACCAGATGCAGGTCACCGATGCGCAGCTTACACGTAGCAATGGCGTGACCTTATCTCGCAATACGGCGGGTGGATACCAGCTCTCCCCCACCTTCGCTGCCTTTGATCGGGATCGATACTATATTTCAACAGACCGCACCATCGTCGCACAGGATAATGCCTTTGTAGGAATGGCTCAGAACGGAGCTCCCCTCGTAGCTGTGAAGGCGCATCCCAACACGATGACTGCCTTCCACCCGAGACCCCGGCTCTATTTGACCTACGGCTTCTGGCAGGCGGGCGCGATCATTACTCCTGACATGTATGCAGAATACAGCCTTAGGCTCGACTACGAGATCTCGACACATCTGGCGGTCACTATCTCTTCCTTGAACGAGCTGCATGTGACAGACCGCTCCTGATCTACAAAATTTGAAGTTATGGAGGGTAAGTATATGCCATATGAAAATGAATCTGCAGAAATCTACGCCCCGGATCTGCTAGACAAAGGAATTCCTGAAACCGGCTATGTATTCTTGGCGGATGACAAGACTCCCATCAAAGTGGATTATATGGAATACGATCAGTTAGCGGTATTCGATGGAGATATCGTCGTAGCAACGTCCGCTCGAATGAAGCAGAATACCGCCCTTGTGGAAGGCTTGCTCGCTCAGGGCCTCGACGAAGTTCCTCATCCTCAGGTCATCATTGATATGCGTCGCCTGTGGCCACAAGGGAAGGTCTATTATAGCTTCGACACCTCCGTCGATGAGGCCAACAAGAAGAAAATCAACACAGCTATCGCCAATATTGCGGCTTCCTGCAAAGGCGTAAGCTTCACCCCAAGGACAACGCAGCCCAATTATATCTCGTTCACCATGGGCGACGGTTGTAGCTCCTATGTCGGAATGCAGGGCGGCAAGCAGGCGATAACGCTGAGCCGTAACGGGTATGTCATCGGAAATGTCATTCATGAGATCAGCCACGCTCTTGGATTGCTTCATGAGCATACCAAGCCTAACCGCGATCAATATGTACAAGTCCATCAAGACAATATTATTGCCCGCGCACTTCATAACTTTGATATTGTGAACCATCCCAAGCTCTTCAAATCCATGGACTATGATTATGGCTCCATTATGCATTATGGGCGAACAGCCTTTGCGAAGACGAAAGGAACAGAGACCCTGACACCGACACAAGCAGGTGCTAGTATCGGGCAGCGTTCTCAGCTATCCAAGCTAGATAAGGAAGGCATCAATGCATTGTATACAGGCAAAAATGTGTATCAGGACTCCCTGTAAGCTGTGACTACGTGGCTGAATGATGACAATATTATTAACTACGACACTATTTGCAGCGATACAATGGCTATATAAAAAATAAACCGGAGCGGCGGCTCCGGTCATTTCATTTTAGAAGAAATACTATAATTTCCTCAGCTCAATCCATTCGAATTGAATCCCTGGCTTGATGAAATCCAGCTTCACCTCATAGTGGCCTGCTTCCAGGCCCAGCTTCACCAGCTTGCGGGTAATCCATGCGCCCTCAGTTCCATTCGTCTGGACGGTTGTTACCAACTGATCATTCAAGCTTACATTGCAGGCGCTCTGGGCCATCTCATGATCTGGAGACATGATACGGACGAACATGCGGTAGCTCCCGGCTGCGCTTACATTTAGTACAGCATTCCCAGCTGCGTCTGGCTCCAAGCGTATGATATCCGGTTGCTCATTCCCGTGAGCAGACGTACCTTGAAGATGAGACTCAGCAGAGATAGCATCTCCGCTTAGCCCGGGCTGAGCCTTGAAGGTAACCATAGTCTCCGTCTGAACCTGCCCACGTGCAAATACCGGTGCTTCCAACAGGAAGTGGCATATATTCGCAGCACTCTGCTGCAGCTCCCCACGAGTCAATGTCCCCTCCTTGAGGGCACTGAGCGTATTATCTCCCATTGCATTGGTCTCTGCCCCATAGTTCGGAACGACCATATACAGATCATTCCCGGCCCGAACCATCCAGTTGGTATAGGTTCTGTCGGCGTGCCCTCCGTGGACAACATCGTTCATTTTCGCCCACCAATCCGTCATCACAACACCCTTGAAGCCCCATTCCTTACGCAAAATATGGCTATTCAGGTCATAGTTCGATGCAGCCCAGTGACCGTTAATCGGGTTGTAGGAGGTCATAATTACCTTGGCCCCTCCCTGCTTCACCGCGATCTCGAAGCCCTTCAGATAGATCTGCCGCAGCGCGCGCTCGGATACGACCGCATCCGCCATATGACGATGCTGCTCTTGATTATTGCAGGCAAAATGCTTCAGCGTGGCATGTGAGCCCCCCTGCCGGATACCACGGGTGCAGGCAGCTGCAAATAACCCCGTAATCAGTGGGTCCTCGGAGAAGTATTCGAAGTTGCGTCCGTTCAGCGGATTGCGCCGGATATTCAGCCCCGGACCAAGCAACGCATCGATCTCATTGCTTAACATCTCCCGTCCCTCCAGCACATATAGCTCCTCAATCAGCCCCGGATTCCAGGTAGCAGCCAGCAAGGTGCCAATCGGTACCTGTGTTGCCAGCTCTCCGCTATCCATGCGGATACCTGAAGGTCCATCTGCTGTACAGGCAATCGGAATACCGTACTGCAGCAAGCCGTCGCTCACTCCACCGAAGGCGGAAGCCGTGCCCGGTGTCACTAACGGGCTGCTCATCCCTTCACCACGGACGATCGCGGCCAGCTCTTCATCACTGAGCTGCGCCACGAACTCCTCCATACGGACCTTGCCCTCATGGACATCACGCAGGCGGAAGCCCAGGTCCCCTGTCTGCTCCCATGTGGCAGGAAGTCCAGCTCGGACACGCTCCTCCAATGAGACCGTCCTGATGGGTACTTCCTCATAGGCCAGCTCATAAGCGCCACTGCTTAATCTGGCACCCGGCTTCATACGCGTGAAGCGCTCTGTCGGCGCAAGCGCCTCATCCAGCTGCTCCACGACCAGTAACTCTTCCACCACATAGCCAGGCTGTCCCTCGACTTGAAGCGGTACAAGCTCCCTAACGCTATTCCCTACATACAGATGATAGGTCCCAGCCTCCAGCACATAAGCAGAACGATAGCCTGTCACACCACCATCATCATAAGAAGATAACGAATGTACCGGGAAGGTCAGCACCAGGCGCTCCGACTCACCAGGCTGCAGCTCACCAGTCTTGCCAAAGGCCGCCAGTACCCGCGCCGGTTGCCCAAGCTTGCCTTGTGGAGCTTCACAATAAAGCTGTACAACTTCCTTGCCTGCGAACGCCCCCCCGATATTTCTTACCGTGACGTCTACAGACAGATAGCGCTCTCCTTCCTGCTCCAGAAGCTGGGCCTCTCCAGGCTCCAGCTGGAACTGCGTATAGGACAAGCCATAGCCGAAGGGGAACTGTACCCGCTCTGGCCGAAAGGTCTCAAAATACCGATAGCCTACATACACGTCCTCTTGGTACAGATTCTTCAGCTCATTACCATAATTGCTAGTGGACGGATAATCCTCGATCGTATAAGCAATCGTATCCGTCAGCTTGCCACTCGGTGTGACCTCGCCTACGAGAACATCAGCTATCGCATGTCCACCTTCCATCCCCCCATGCCATGCATAGATGACACTGGAAATGGGGTGAACCGCATTACCGCTATCCTCAGGCTCCGCCAACCAGCTCATATCTATAATATTGGATACATTCAGCACAACCACCGTCTGTTCAAAATGTGTCGTCACCAGCTGTAGCATGGTCTGCTCTTCCTCCGTCAGCAGATAGCTCCCAGGTTCAGTAGCGTTATCCTGATCCTCTCCCGCCGTGCGGCCAATGACGATAACCGCCTTATCGGAACGCCCACGAGTTGCAGCCACCAGCGAGTCCGTGAGTGGCATTTCCCGCTGATGCCAGGGCTCTGCTGCCCAGCCGCCGCCACCGTTGTCGAATGGATTCTTTTCAATCCATTGCGTGTAGACCGCAGCCAGCTCCCTGTCCACCGTGATTCCACGCTTGCTGCGAAGGCCATCCAGCAGATTCGTCGTATAGGGGACATTGACACTACCGCCCGAGCCCGTCCCGCTACGATAATAGTTCACCTGAGCTCTGCCAAAGATGGAGACACGCTCACCCTGTCGTAGTGGTAGTACTTGCCCCTCATTTTTTAGCAATACAGCTCCCTCGGCTGCCACCTTCCTGCTGAACTCGGCAAAGCCCGATAATGGTACACCTCTTTGTGATACGCTCAAGTGGTTTCCCTCCCGTGTATTCATAGCTACAAGTCATATTATACCAATATATATGGTCAAAAAGGAAAAGAATGCGGTTACAATTACAAGGCGCTTGTGCCTGCTTTTCATCCATCGTATCCGTAATATCCGTAGTAACCGTAGTATCCGTAATCTGTAGATTTGCAGATGAGAAAAGACCCCTACCAGATTGTTGAACCTGGAAGGGGCCTTGCATCTAAGCTCCATATTAGGAGATCCTTGAATCAGAGTCTCAGCCGAAGCGCTGCGTCTTATACCATTTGTTTCCTTGGCGGCCTGTAATCTTGTCGACACAGATTGTCCAGAAGGCTTTGACCGAGATGATCAGGAATAGCTGGGCATAAGTGAAATAGGATAGACAGGATATTACAAAGTTCTCCGTGTTGCTCTGTCCGATATCCGAAGCTAGCGCCAGATTAATCTGCAGGACGTAGATGAAGTACATCAGCGCCCACGCGATGACGAGATAGACGTATACATCACCCGAGAACTGGAATGGACTCTGTACATCTGGCACGAACAAGCGCGCAATCTGGTAGCCAATATTCGCAAGGAAGATTACATCGGACACAAGAATCGCGAGCATGAACCAGAAGTAGCTGGCCGCATAATACATGATATGCAGCTTGATTCGCCAGCTGGTTCGATCGAATAAATGATGGAAGTTATCCATAATGACATGAAAATTCCCCTTCGACCAGCGTCCGCGCTGCTTCATATACACACTGAGCTGCTCCGGCTCCTGCTGATAGGCCTCAGCCTGTGGAGCGAGCGCAATCAGCTTGCCCTTCTTCATGATCTCAAAGGATACCGCTGTATCCTCTGTAATCGCATTTTCGTCCCAGCCGCCAATCTCGCGCATCAATGCCGTATTGACAATAAAATTCGTGCCCGGAATCGTGCCGATCTTGAACAGCTCCCACAATCCAGTATGGTGTACCCGCTGAATCGTGACCAGCTCCTGATTAATGCACTTGGACAGGAAGTTCTGTCCCCGATTGCGTGCCTTGTTGCGTCCGAAAACGGCTCCATATAGGCCCGGCTTCTCCAGTGCCTTCTGCACAAGGAACATTAATGCATTCTTCTCGGGCGCCGCATCGGCATCATATACACATATCCATTCGCCCTTCGTCTTTAGCAGTGCATCATTGAGGGCCCCAGACTTGCCGCCTGTGCCTTTGCGTTCCATAATTTCAAAGTCACGGTGCTGATAGCTTGGTCGGCTCTTCAGCTCCTTAAGCTTCGCCGCCGTCTGATCCGTACAGTTATCCGCGATGACAATAATCTGCACCTTATCATGAGGGTAGTTCAAACGCAGGATATGCTCTGCCGTAATAGCGACCACCATCTCCTCATTGTGCGCAGGCACAAGTACGGTAACGGATGGATAATCCTCCATTGACGCAGGAACCACGAATTTATTCCGATTTTGCCTGCTCAGAAAACGAATCGCGCCCACCATAATTATGATGGCCTCGGTAACAGCTGTCCAAATACTAATAATGGTGACAAGCAGTACAAAATCAGTCACTGGTCTTCCCCCGATCGTAGTTTCGATAGACCTGTGCACGGAATACCAAGGTAGCCACGGTCAAGCCCAGGATCGTAATAATAAAAAACGTACTGACAACAATACAGAGCGGGATAAACCAGTCCAAGTAACTTACCATAGCTGATGACCTCTTCCCCTAAATAAATTCCCCGATCAGATCGGTCTCGGTATTTCTCTCCAGTGCACTAATGACACCATTGATATTCTCGTACTTGCTGAATTGATCTGGCTGAAATACAAGAGCACCTGAGCGAATGACCAGCTTGAGGGGCCTTCCCTTCAAATCCATTACAGACATCTCCATCATCGCCCGCTTGATCCGCTCCGTCATGGATTCAAGGAACTCGGGACGAGTCATCGGACAGATAATGACAAAGCGACCACCGTCGATGAAGAACTTGTAATCCTCATACCGCAGCTGCTTCTGAATCGTGTCCGACAGATCCAGCAGTAAGGTAGAGTATCCTTGGGAACCCAAAGATTCCTGAACCAGCGGTAAAAATTCAATCTTGAACATCGCCACACAAAAGCCGTATCTGTCCGGATATCTACGAGCCAGATTGGACTGCTTGACAATGGCGTCTGCGAAAGCTTCCTTATTGCCCAGCGTAGTGTGTGGATCAACCTGCGGGTTCCTGCGCTCCAGCTCCTCCAGTCGCTCCATGAATCGATTGCTGCGGATCATGAACGTCTTAATCAGTGCCGCGACCAGCATATTCGCCGGAATGAGCAGCAGCCATGAGATGACCAGGACCTCTGGTGGTGCATAGGTAGCCAGCCATACGAGATACAATACGAAAAATACGAAGACTGCGACAACAGACACCCCGACTGGCAGCAGCATACCGATGAGCAGAGCCAGCAAAGCCAGCGCATTAAACAACAAATCCTTCAAGGTAAAGGATTGGGTATTATAAATATTCCAGAAGACCAATACTTCCTGTAAGAGTGCCATTGCAATGAGCAGAATATATCCCCATTTCAAGCCATGCAAAGGTGTCTTTTTTTCCATCTGAGTCATTTTTTCCGCCGCCATCAGTTCACCCTTCTTTTTTGGAATCACAAAAAAAGCCCTCTCTATACATTTACCCACATTTCGAGAGGGGCTCTATGTCTTATGATCTAATTCTTATTCTATACTCTCATCCATATTAGACCACATGTCATATTGGATATCTACACTAACTATACATTGGCCCCATCTTTTTTCAACAAAAAATTGGTAAATTCCATTTATTTCAATCCAATATATGTCTAAGGACTCAAACATTTATTTATAAAAGGTATTGACAGTTCATTTATCCTGATTTATATTTATCTTAACTTAAAGATTAAATAAATTGAGATAAAAATAGTAGGTGAACAGATGCATACTCTGGGCCGAAAGGCTAGGGCTATGTTCCAGATCATCTGGAGTAACCATTAGCGAATCCATTCAGTGTTTCCGGGCCATTACGGTTCTATCGGCTATTGCGAACATTAGTGAGTAAGGATTCACTTGTTCGTTAAGAAACTCAAGTATAAAGAATCGAAATCATGAACTTTATTCAGGTCTAATATCTTTATATTAAGAATAACAATAATAATATTTATTAAAAATTGGGAGATGATTCTAATGATGATGGCAGTAGGTTTGTTGGTAATTCGTGTGATTGTAGGTCTGTTATTTGTAGGACATGGCGCGCAGAAGCTGTTCGGTTGGTTTGGTGGTTATGGGCCCAAAGGAACTGGTGGCTGGCTAGAATCCATTGGTGTGAAGCCGGGTGTTACCATGGCAGTCGTGGCAGGATTGATGGAACTAGTGGGTGGCCTTCTGTTCGCTCTTGGCTTGTTGACCCCTGTGGGGGCGGTGTTGATTATCCTGACGATGATTGGTGCAATCAAGACCGTGCATGGTCAGAACGGCCTGTGGTCAACAGCTAACGGCTACGAGTACAATCTGGTTCTGCTTGCTGTAGCTGCAGGCGTTGCCTTGACCGGGGCAGGAGCCTATTCACTGGATGCATTGTTGTTCTAAGCAAATAATGAATATAATTCAGGCCACAGTCCATTGCATACGCGATGGATTGTGGCCTTTTTTAGCATAGAATCCTGCTCGGCTTCGCATCATACATTACAACTACATTTACACACTAGCTATCGCTTGTCTGCATAACCAGACATCAGAAGGGAGCCTGGACGGACGTCATGTTTTTGCATAAGCTGTTGTTAACCATTCATGTATTGACGGCAATGGATCCGATTCCAGCTGCCGAGCCTTTTCAGGCCTATCAGAATACCTATATTGAGGTGGACCCTATCCAGCATCGACTACGCCTGTATGCAGATGATCAGCTGATGAAGACCTTCCCGATCGCGTTGGGCAAGCCTAACACTCCATCGCCTGTAGGCGAATATATGGTTATCAATAAATACAAAAATTGGGGCAAGGGCTTCGGCACCCGCTGGATTGGTCTTAATGTGCCTTGGGGCATTTACGGCATTCATGGCACGAATAGGCCCGATTCCATTGGCCACAGTGCCAGCCATGGCTGTATTCGTATGTACAACCATCACGTCGAGGAGCTGTACGAGTGGGTACGCGTAGGAACAACGGTAAGCTTTGGCGGACATGTACTCGGCAAGCCGCTGGATAATCCTCGCTTGATAGCCATGGGGGATAGCGGTGGAGATGTCCAGCTCCTTCAGTGGCGACTACGAAGTGAGGGACTATATTCAGGTGAGTGCAAAGGAAAATTCAACTATGCTACCGAGGTTGCTTTGAAGGCTTATGAGCAGCAACACAATCTGCCTGTAGATGGCGTTGCTGGCTACGAGGATTATCTGAGTCTCGGACTGATTGAGTAAGCTGGTGAATCGCAGCGTATCCTTCAACTAGTCAGAACCGGCCCGGCACTCTTCCGTATCCAGTTAACTTCATAGACGAGGTGGCACGCAGCAGAAGCGGAGTGCCGACTGTGCCAAAAAAGCGACCCTCAGAGGTCGCTTTCCTAGTCTTCCACCGGCAAGCTCGGTATGGCAGTAAAAAATACATCCAGCAACTCTGTCGCAAAGTTCTCTTTGACATATAGAACAATCTCGCCTAGTTCTTCCTCACTCTCGTACTCCAGACAAGGACGACCCTCGCTCCACAGCACCCTGCACCTGAACAGCACACACACACGCTCAATTATATAATCCTGATTCACCGCTTCTCGATTGACTGACATCATTCCATACCTCCTTGCTCACGATATTATCGCTAACTTCTAGCACAGCATCTAATACTACTTACCTTATTATTGAAATGAAACATCGTGCATTCCGTGATCTATATCACAGCTTATTGTGAGCCCTCTGAAAAAAGGGGTCCTTACTTCCTTAAAATTTGTTTGAATTTGGATCGTGTATCCGTCTAACTATTGCCCACTCAAAGACCGATATATTCCGTATTGCTCTTGCAATATGGGTGTTCAGGATAAGATAGAGAGGGTGCGTTTACATGAGCAAAATCAGCAACCGTAAGACCAGAAGGAAGTTATTAATCAGAGAAAAGCTGATCTTATCATTTGCAGTCATATTACTGCTTCCCACGATTGGCCTCGGCATCATCTCGTTTCAGACCGCCCGTGCGAAAGTTGAGGACAAGACCTTTGAGAACGCCCAGAACAGTGTTCAAGTGCTGAATCAGACGATTGATCAGATCATCGGAGCCACGCAAAAGAATGTGGACTTCCTGGCTAGCCAGCTCGACGCAGGTCAAGTAGGCCCTCAGCAAGGTGACGAGACGGAGACGATTCGAACATTGCTCGACGCATATAAGGATACCCATGATGATGTAGAGCTGGCATCCATCGGTACAGACAAGGGTGTGTATATTAATGCTCCCGTCACGGCCGTGAATAAGCCCGGATATGATCCACGTGAGCGTCCCTGGTATCAATCTGCCACTCAGAATAAGAATAACCCTACTGTAATTACACCCTATATATCAAGCAATACAGGAAATGTGGTGACATCTATCGCCCAGACCACTGCCGATGGACATGGTGTCGTGTCTGTCAGTCTGTCGCTTGCAAGTCTGTCACAGACCGTGAACGCAACCAAGATTGGCGAAAAAGGCTATTTCTATATCATAGATAACGCAAATAAAATCATTATTCATCCTACGATTGAGCCAGGAACAGAGGCAACCACTCCTCCTTATGTAGACATCATTGCCCAGAAGAACGGGGAGCTGGCCTACACGCTGGATGGTAACCGCGAGCATGCTGTCTTCGCCACCAACGAGCTTACGGGCTGGATTATTGTTGGTGTTGTAGATAACGATGAGGTGGTCAATTCGGTACGTTCGATTCTGAACACTACCGTGATCGTCATCGCTATATCCATCATCCTGAGCTCTGTAATTATCTTCTGGATTGTAAGATCCATTACACGACCACTGAATCAGATCGTCCAAGCCTCCGAGGCCATTAGTGACGGGAACCTGGCCATTGAAGTTCCTGTAGGAGGAGACGATGAGCTCGGGAAGCTGAGCACTAGCTTCAATAAGATGAGCCGCTCTCTGCGAGGCGTCATCCAAGATGTCCGTTCCACCGCCGATGAACTGACTGCTTCCTCTGCCCAACTAGCAGTTAACGCTTCGGAGACAACCAAGGCAACCGAATCCGTCGCACTCATTACAGAGGAATCGGCTGCAGGAATTGAGAAGCAGGCAGGAAACCTGAAGCACACCGCACAACAGATGAATGAGCTAGCTGGAGGGGTAAAACAAGTAACGGACAGCACCCAGCAGGTATCCGAGGCTGCCATGCAGGCCAGTGAATTGGCACAGCAAGGAAATTCGACCATCCAGACAGCTGTCTCGGAAATGGGCTCCGTGAGCCGGTTTGTGCAAAATATGGAGCACACTGCCGAGCAGCTCGGACAGCATTCCGCTTCGATTGGGGAGATGGTGTCCGCGATCACCGATATTGCCGCCCAGACCAATCTGCTGGCACTAAATGCATCCATTGAAGCAGCGCGAGCTGGTGAGCATGGACGTGGCTTCTCCGTTGTGGCAACGGAGGTGCGCAAGCTTGCCGAGCAATCCAGTCTCGCTGGAGAGAAGATCGTAGAGCTGGTATCAACCATTCAGCAAGAGATCGCGAAGACGCATCAGCGCGTGCATAGCGGCAAGATAGACGTGGATAATGGCATACTTGCTGTGCAGTCAGCAGACCAGGCCTTCGCCCAGATCAATGAAGCGTTCGGATTCGTGAACAGCCAGCTTGAGAATATCGCAGCGGCCTCCCAGCAGATGTCCGCCAGCACAGTAGAGGTCGTAGGATCCATTACACATATTCAATCTATCTCACAGCAAAATGCTGACGGTACGGAGAGCATCTCGGCGGCGACCGAGGAGCAGGTTGCTTCCATGCAGGAGATTACATCCGCAGCAGATTCACTGGCCCATCTGGCGCAGAAGCTGCAAAATCTGGTCAGCCAGTTCAAGCTGTAACCCTCATTACCCAGTCAGTCCATGCCAGCCTACAACGTACAAATCCCCGTTACTCTATATAGGGTAATGGGGATTTTTTTGGCATAACGGCAATGACTTCAGCCTATTTGGTAACTTGAGGGCTATTGACCAGGTCAGGCTACCGTCCTTGAATATAATGTTATCAATTCGTATTCAAGAGTTCTCAATATGATCTGGGGAGGGGATTACATTGTCCATCCGCTACAGCATCATTATTCCGACCTATAACCGTCTCCATCAGCTGCTGCTGACACTCACCTCATTGGAGACACAGACCTATCCGAAGCATCAATTTGAAGTCATTGTGGCTGATGATGGCTCTACTGATGGAACAAAAGACATGGTAGCAGACCTCCACACTTCCTATCGGCTAATCTATGCATCACAGGGGGAACAGCGTGGCCGTTCAGCGATTAGGAACTTAGGGCTACGTTATGCCAAAGGACATTACGTCATCTTCTGTGACTCAGATTTCCTGCTGCTGCCCGAATTCATTCAGGTGGTAGACCGCTACCATCGCAGTTTTCCGAGGTCCGTGCTGTCAGGCTTTCCATACTCATGGGACAATATTTACACCCACTATTACCCGGAGTTCTCTCCTGAGGAAAAGGAACATTTTCGCAATATCATTACACCTTCCGGCCTATGGAACCCCCATTTTGAGACGGCAACCGACATTATTCCATTAATTACACCAGAGGATATCCTTCATCGCTCTGATGCCTTGTCCAAGGCCGTGTTCCCATCCAGAATTCCGCACAACACTCAGGCCCAGTTCGCCAAGACAGACGTAGCACCCTGGATGCTGCTCGTCACTCGTTGTGTGTCTATGAAGCGCAGCTATTTGATACGGAGTGGAGGGTTCAATGAACAATTTGTACTCTATGGACTCGAAGACTGGGACCTGGGCTACAGGCTACATCGAATGAACATTCCTTTCCGTACGATCAAAGAGACTGTCGGGTATCACCAGGAGCATCCTAGTCTCATGAGAGGAGATACCTTAAATACAGACAATCTGAAGATTATGTTCAAAAACTATGGATTTCATGATTCGTCGTTGAATTTATTCGCTCTTGTGCCCCCATCCGAGGACCTCGATAAATACAAGGATATACTGCGAATATTGCGTCGTGCGGTTCGATATACACGTACTCGTTCCTCTGCACGCTTGCTGAGGAGAACACTGCGAATGGCAGCCAAGCAATTCTGTCATGGAGGTCATACTATGGCATACCGACAGTCATTAAGTCGCATCAGTCGCAGTGCAAGAGGAAGGAAAAGTCGGGTTGCTCATGTACTACGAGAAATGCTGGCGAAAGCTGAACAACTGCTCTAGATATATCTTTGTCATAAAAAGTAATAAAAGCGATCTCGCAGGATCGCTTTTTCACTAGACGGAATTGAATTAACAGACGCACGAATGTGATCACTCTGTTCTTATCCAAATGAATAAACCAGTCACCGGTTCAGCGCCGGCAACTGGTTATCTAGCTTAAGTATGTCTTTGGATGTCTCTTAGACTAACGCAATTCCATGTAAAAGAGGTTCGCAGTATTATCTTTGGTAATGGTATGCGCACCAGGAGCAAGAGATACGCTGACAATGCCATCCGTCATGGAATAACTGGTCCCGTCAATCATGATTTTTGTTCCGTCTGCAGAATTGAATACTAATGTTAATGTTGCAGCTTCTGTAGTCGTGAACCCAATGCGTGTGGAGCTTTCAATCTTGAGAGCCTGCGTCAGTGTTAATCCGTTGTACTCTACAGTCCCTTTCGTAGATGAAAGATTCCCTTTAATATTGAAGAAGTCACTGTTCATTCCAGAAGCAGTAAAGTCATGGTACTCACCGACTGTCGGTTCTGGTGTTGGTTCTGGTGTTGGTTCTGGTGTCGGT
>NZ_KE384536.1:164252-228540 GCF_000426545.1 Paenibacillus massiliensis subsp. panacisoli DSM 21345
TCTGGTGTTGGTTCTGGTGTTGGTTCTGGTGTCGGTCCTGGTGTTGAGTTCCCACCTACGGATACAAGCTGGGTTGTATAGCTTCTGATCTTAGCCATCAGAGCTGAATTAACTGCATAAGATGCATCATCAACGGAATTATTGAATTGCCATGTAAAATCTCCGTTATTCAGACGTCCGGCCTTCTCCGTAACAATCTGCTCTACATCATTGACGTTATCAACATCAGCAGTGCGTACTCCAGTATCTACTTTTGTATCAAAGTTATTATAGGCTGTGCCGCCTTTTAATGCTTTGTACGTGCTAGGTACAGCTTCATTTCTGGTGGAAGCCAAGTAAGCATCATAGGACGTTGCATGTGCCTTTGCTGTTCCGTCGTTAGAATTAGCATAGATCAGGCTGGCAGCGCCCACTACAACATTGTTATAAGCTTTGATTACTCCTCCGGTCTCACCTGAGAACGTACCAGCCCCCTTAGCATCTGTACCTTGTAAGGAGCTCAGCATCGGGTTTTTGGCATTTCTGAAATAATTGGATTCTACAAAGGCGGAAGCGCCTGTTGTAACACCCACTCCATACTTCGAGACTCCATCAAAATAATTGTTATAGATATGAACCGAAGCTAGTCTGATCCGTGGATGACGAGAGTCCGAATGGTCGAACCAGTTGTGATGGAAGGTTACAAAGAACTCATCCTTTTCACTCAAGCCGACAAGAGCTGCCTTCCCGGAATCCCAGTAATGGTTATACGAGATTGTCACATAGGTCGAGCCTTTCTTGACGTCTGTGGAGCCATCGCCCTTGACCTGGTCAGCATCGCTTCCAGCAGCGCCATAGAAGAGGTCATTATTATGCAGCCAGACATTCACATTCGCTGTATCCAAAGAGATTCCGTCGTCAGGGAACAGCATCACGCCCAGATTACGGACCTCCACATTCCCCGTGTTTCTCAGAAGGAAGCCCCATCCGTATGCATAGGCATCCTCTCCGATGCCCTCAAGCGTCATGTTCATCTCTGAATAGTTGTTCTTACCCTTGACTTCCAGATAACCACTGCTATTGAGCTGTCCACTCATATCAGCGCCTGTGACTTGACCAATAAAACGAATCGCAAGCGGCGTCTTATCATAGCCTTTTTGTCTGAGCTTCAGAATCTCGCCGATACCTACCCCAGTCTGCACACGTCCAGAGTTATTGATGATGACATCCAGAGTTACTGTTTTTGCAGTCTCGGAGGTCACGTACAGCACCTGAGCCCCATTCTGGAGTGTTCCGTCTTCATTATAAGCGCCTGAACCCGTACCATATGGCGAATCTGATGAGAATGCAAATCCGGATCTGTCATGAGCTGCAACGGATACATCATCAGAAATGGCGCGAAGCGTAGAACCATCTGTAAGTCTCGCTTCTACCTTCATGACATACTCTCCGGCTGCGAGCCCTACAGCATCAGCCCGCCAATAAGATGGATATTGTCGAATCAGATCGTTATCAATTTGTTGGTAGGAAGCATCTGACGCACTTGCACGCTTAACATATACATTATATCCCTCCGCATGTTCTACAGGTGTCCATTCTACAAACGCAGTTTCGTTCCAGCCCCCATTCTTGGTGATCGAAATACCTTCAGCAACAACCGTGTGACTTTGCAGTCCTCCAGAAACTAACGTTAGTACAAGAGAAAATAATAGAACCATATTCATTACTTTTGTAGCACTCTTTTTCATTTACAATCCTCCACTTTTAATTTGTAACACACACCGTTGAGTCTTGATTACGAGCACACCAGTACCACATCACCTCCTCGTTATAATCATATGAGTAACACGCACTGTGAATTCGCTTACATCCGCATAATACAAGGATTTCCCTATGTAGCATCATTTTCATTCACGCTATGGACTATTAAAATTGATAAATGTATTATGTAGGTCGGTCCCTCATGAATCCTATGAGTTGAACCTTCGATATGGGCTCACCTGTAATTAATAGTGTGATATTCATCACTGAGGATTAATTAAAGAAGATATAAAAGAGCAAAGGCAGGGCTTCTAAGGTTACGTCACACCAATCGTCAGCATTCGCCAATATTCTCCTCTTTTCAACATTCAAGATTGTAGCACAAATTCCGAAATATTTCCTATTATTTTTTTCACTGTAAATTAGCTGGATAATTATAAACCAAAAAAATATTCCCTTAAAAAAGACGATGCTTTGATGGCGCATCCATTTTCCTTCCATTTATTCCGCATCACAGGAACCAAATTAAGAATTATGGCGTAAGTATTCATAGCATTCCTAAGACGGAGAGGGTGGTACTTGTGGAATATAGCATTAATCAGACTAAAATATATTGTCCGTGCTGCAGAAACGATACGTTCGAGATCGACTATCGCCAACTGAATACAAGAGGAGCAACGTTCTTCGGGATTGATTGGGCTAACCGCAGTGCAACGATACTGGTCTGCGAGAGATGCTCCTATATTTCTTGGTTCATGGATGAGCCGGATGAGTTATGAATTGAAATAGAGAACAATAGCAAACAGCCTCCTAAGCTGCAATCATGCAGTTCAGGAGGCTATCTTCCTTTGTATTTCTACTATTGCTTCAAGACCCGTACAGTGAAACATGGGAAGCAGAATGACTTACTACAACTTACTACACATTAATTTTCCCAATATTGCTGGGCAATTCTTTGTCCCTGATTGATCTTGGCCCACTGTTCCGCCTCAGTTAATTCGTTACCACCATCACAGGAGGCAAAGCCACACTGATGGGAGAGCAACAATCGATCCTTGTCAATAATGCTCGAAGCTTCATCCAGCAATCGGAGTACACGCTCTTCATCATCCAATGTATTGGTCTTAGAGGACAACAATCCAAGCACAATTTCTGTGTTAGGCTTATCCTTGAAGACAGCTAGAGCCTCAAGCGAACCTGCACGTTCGTCATCCCATTCCAGGAAGAAGCGATCATATTTGAGCTGCTTCAGGAACAGATTAGCAATTTTCACATATGATCCACCGCCCATATTACGGGAATCATAGTTACCACGGCAGTTGTGCGTCCACATTTTCAGACCCAAGCTATGACCAAAATCAATCACGGTATTATTAATATCAATAAATTCAGTAGCAAGAGCCTGTACTTCCTCTTGATTGATACTCTCACCGGTAAACGGAGAATTCGGGTTATCATCCGCAAATAGTTCCCACAGGCAATCATCAAATTGCAGGATTTTCCCACCAGCAGCAGCGAATTCCTCAACAAATTCCTTATATGCCTTGGCAAGGCCGGTTTTAAGCTCTTGTGCATTCTTATACACCGAATTTTTGCCGCCAATGTTATCCGACCATGACAGTTCACCAAAAATATGCGACGGAGAAGGTACACACAGCTTGGTTTCACGGCCGCCAGCAAGAGCTTGCAACTTCTTAAATACAGTAATGAAATGATGGTTCTTGCCACTCAATTCATCTGTAATATGCAATCCAATATCTTTCCGTGTCTCGTACTTGGAAGTTCCATCGGTATCCCGGAAAAAGTACCCATGATCTGCAATGTAGCGGCTAATTCCTTGGAATCCCCAGACAAAATCCAGATGCCACATCGATTTGGAATGCTCACCATCCGTAATAATGGACAGGTCATGCTCAATTTCCTTCTCAACTACAGCCTGAATGGCCTCCGTCTCACACTGCTCATATCCTTCAAACTCTTGATAAAATGGATAGTTGATGTCATCACGATGCTCAATTTGCTCTTTATATTTCAATAGCGCTGGCGGTCGCAGCAGGCTACCTACGATTTGAAATTTATCACTCATTACGATTTCCCCCTCAATCCTTCACGTGTTGTGTGTGTTGTGTGTGTTGTGTGTGTTGTGTGTGTTGTGTGTGTTGTGTGTGTTGTGTGTGTTGTGTGTGTTGTGTGTGTTGTGTTTTTTATTGGTTTGATTGTAGCATGAGAGAGTTCTTATTATGTAACACCGAAAAGTCATACCTGGTTATAACTAATAACTATAGCCAGAAGCAAAATGAGCATTCGAAGGATTATACAGCAAGCCTGTGATTGTCCTGGTCACTGCCAGACCAAGTGTAATATTTCACATAAGTTCCATAATCACTGCTAAGAAAAGGAAGGGTTGCGTTATTGAGGGTTAGAATATTGCTAAGATTCTAAATTTCGAGAAATGAGTTGATGAGCATGAGTGATAAGATGCTAGCTGTCTTATGGAGACTGTTTGAACCGACTGTAGAAATGTTGAAGAATCTGATCGAGGTATGCCCTGATGACTTGTGGATGGATGCTGAGCAAAAATACTGGAGACATATCTTTCATGCTACCACCAGTATGAAATTTTGGTTCAGGCAGCACAAGGATGACGAATTCAAAATACCTGACTTTGGTAAGGATATAGTAGAAGACTTAGATAAGGAAAGCCCTGATTACCCTACCAAAGAAGAAATGACAAATTACCTCGAGGATATATTGAGTATGGCTCGCAAATTTTTTGATGAGCTTACTGATGACAGATTACTAGAGCCATGTGCACTCTATGAAGAAATAACCAAGACGGATGTAATCCTCATGCAGATCCGACATGTGCAACATCATGTAGGTTACTGCAACAGTATATTGAGCTCGAATCACCTAGAAGCAGCAAAGTGGCTATGATTATAGAGAAAATCCTACCAATTCTAAGAAACCCACAGCCTGAGTGACTGTGGGTTTCTTAGAATGAAAGCGAGAGATATGGAACTCCTATCCGATCATAGCAGCACATTAGCGTCAACAATCACATCACAAAAGCAGTATCTTTTTTCATGACTATTTGTCTAAGCCGTTACGTAATGCTGTATCCGGTGCTTATTCAGAAGCTTCAACGCCCTCACCTGATGTAGGATTATAGACACCGTCCGCCTCACGCTTTTCACCAAACACATCATCGACAGAGAAACGTACATATTTGACACACACTCTATTTTTATATGCATATACGAGATGCAATAATCCATCCTTCGTCTGGTACAATGTTGGATATTCATGTTGTGAATTGTTTGTCTTGTTTTCTACACCAATGTATCCTTCTGCCGCTTCGAATACACGGCCAACTGGCCACGTTTGTCCAAAATCCTCAGAGATCGACACAGCCACCGGATTTCTCAGACCAGGCCATGCCACCTTTCCGAACTCCGGATTACGGGCAGCGTTTACATTATAGGCCAGTGCAATTTCACCGGATTGGAGCTTGATGGCACTAATACTCGCATTATTATTCGGTAGCACGGTTTTTGACGGTACAGACCAAGAATCGCCATAATCGTGTGACTCACTAAAGTAGACATTGTCTGCAAAGCGGCTGCGCATAAAGGCAACCAAATGCCCAGGTTCCACTTCCAATACATTCGCATGAACACGGCCATTGCTGTCTGGCATTCTGACTTTCTTCCATGTGTGGCCTTGGTCATCAGACACACGGAATTCCGTTGGATCATTGGTCAACCCTTCTGCTGAATCTTCACACAGCCAGGTTGCAAACAGCCAGCGCCCATTGCTCAGAATCTGAATCTCTTGGCGCGAGAACGTACCTTCTTCGGAAAAGAGTACTTCAGGCTCGCCCCATGTCTGACCTTCATCATCTGATTTTTGCACCATAATAATGGAGGTGAACTGCATATTGTCTTTGCCTTCTTGGCGGCTCAGTTGTGAGGTATAAATCAACCAAATCGAGCCTTCGGGCGATCTAAATAATGCCGGATTTTGCTCACTACGATCCTCACCTTTGGATACGGTTACAGGAATAGACCACACTTGTGTGTCAGGATCAAGCTTGGATACGACGATCGAAATATCTCCACTGCCTTCAAAGCTGCCGGCAAACCAGGCACAGAGCAAGCCCCCGTCTGTTGTTTCAATCAAGGATGGCGCATGCGCGGTTCTATTTCCACCTGTAGGGATTAATCCAAAATCAATATTCAAAAATTCATCATGATACACAATGCCATTGGGGTCAGAAGTTCGAACTCGTGGTAAGTTGGTCATTTTACAATCTCCCTCCAATTAGAATCCATTTCCTAATACCTAGTTAATTATGAAATGGATTCAGCAATAAAGTTATTTCACTTCCAATTTAATGACGGCCTTCGTGAAGGCTAGCGGTTGATCCATATGAAATACGGCTTTGTGGGCGTCCCACGGAAAGAGAACATACGCCATACTTTCTGTTATTTTCATGACATGCTGCGTCGCGCCTTCATACTTTTCAACATCTCGATCCTCGCTGTAAGGAATGGCGACCGAGAGGTTACTCAGATCCTCTAAAGCGACATACTCACTTCCCTTGAGGACCACTTGGATGTCGATATATTTCCGATGTGCTTCGAACTGTGCTTCGGATAAAGGCTTCGTATTGCCTGACTGAAAGAAGAGAAAGCCCCCATCAAATGGGTAGCGCTCTCCCTCCTTCCATTCAGCGATCCCTTGCATCGTCGTAAGTGCTTTATCCAGATTAGGGAGAATGGACTGATAGTGTTCCAAACGTTCAATTCGTTCAATAATCATAGTCCAGACACGCTTTCTATTGTGTATTTTCGGCAAGTCTAATGGCATAATCAATGGCATTTTCCAAGCTAAGCTCACTTGCTGTCCATTTACCTGCTTGGTCAAAGGCCGTGCCGTGGTCAACCGATGTACGGATAATCGGCAAGCCCAGCGTAATATTCACGCCCTCTACAGCTTTCCAGGAGCTCGTCTCTTGATCATAGATAAATCCGAGCAATTTCAACGGAATATGACCTTGGTCATGATACATGGCAACCACGATGTCGTACATGCCACCTCTAGCTTTGGAAAACAGCGTATCCGCTGGCAACGAACCAAATGCATTAATGCCTTCTGCTTTCGCCGCTTCCACTGCTGGATTAATATGCTCAATTTCCTCTGTGCCAAAAAGACCATTTTCACCACAGTGAGGGTTCAGTCCGGCAATAGCAATTCTCGGGTTAACAATCCCCAGATCTTTACATGCCTTATCAGCAATACGGATGACATCCAGTACCCGTTCTTTGGTTGCTCGGTCACAGGCTTCACGTAAGGACACATGAGTGGATACGTGAACTACACGCAGGTTGCCGTCAGCCAGCATCATCGTATATTTCTCTGTATTCGTTAGATCACCATAAATCTCCGTATGACCTGCATAGTGATGCCCTGCAGCATTCATCGCTTCTTTATTCAGTGGATTCGTTACGGTCGCATCAATGTCCTTCGCAAGTGCCAGCTCGATCACTTTCTTCACATATTGGAAGGCCGCGTCGCCGCCTGTTACGGACACTTCAGCAATTTGGAAATCAGCCATATTCACAAGGCCCAAATCAACCAAATCAATCGTTCCATACGTGTAAAGGCCATCTTTAGGATTCTCTACGACATTTACCTTCAGGTCTAATTCTGGATGCTGTGCAAGATAATATTCGATAACCGATTGATCACCTACCAGCAGCGGACGACAACGGTCATACAATTCAGGCTTGGAGAACGCTTTGATGGATATCTCAGGACCGATGCCAGCAGGATCACCTAATGTAATACCAATTATTTTTGTCATGGTTGGTCTCCTTTATTTCATCCCATTGGTTTGGTTGTCTGCAATCACTCGACGAAGGGCTTCAAAGCCTTGGTCTGAAAGTTGATTGAACGGTGCACGGCATTTACCGACCGGGAATCCTAATTCAGCAACAGCATACTTCACGATCGTGTTCGGATTACCAAATTTGAAGCAATCTCTAAAGGAACGAATGGAGTCCTGATACTGACGTGACGCTGCAATGTCGCCTGCAAGGAATTGTTCATAAATCTGTGCCATGGTAAAAGGATACACATTGGAGCAGCCCGCCACACCACCTGTACCGCCAGCCAATAAGGTCCACAGAATGAGAGAATCATTACCTGACAAGACCGCAAAGCCTTCCTGATCACGCGTGTGTTCAATATACTGAAGAATATTATCAAAGTTCCCACTGGAATCCTTTACACCGACAATGTTGTCGATTGTACTCAGCTTGCCGACTGTTGCCGGAGCAATCGCATTCCCTGTACGTGCCGGAATATTATAGAGAACGATGGGCAGGTCCACCTGTTCAGCGACGGTTTTGAAATGTGTGTACAGTTCATCTTGTGAAGCAGCTGCAAACCCAGGTGTAATAATGGACAAGACATCTACCCCGATGTCTTTCGCTTTCTTCGATAGACGAATGGTATCTAGTGTGCTATTCGAGCCCGTTGAAGCGTACACAGGGATTCGACCAGCCACTTGATCCACGGTCGTTTTCATAATTTCACACTTTTCATCTTCAGACAGGATATATCCCTCACCGTTTGTCCCGAACACAAAGATCCCGTGTACACCATGCCCAATTAGGCGGTCAATCTGCACTCTTAGTTCATCATAGTTAACACTTTCATCAGCATTCATAGGTGTAATAATCGGGGCGATAATTCCTTTAATATCTACCATTCCGGCTTCCTCCTAATCGTTTCATCCTTATGGCTCTTCTACAATGCCTATAGCACTTCTAAATAAATGTTTCTTGCGTCATCGGGTGTCACTTCACGCATATTGTTCACCAACAGACGTGTCACCTGCATACCCGCTTCAACCAATCCCTCCAGATCACCCTCTGGCACATTGAACGTCTTCAGGCTTGTTGGGATTTCAAGAACGGCAACGATTCGTTCCAGCTCTGTAATGATATATTTCGATTTTTCATCCACGGATAGATTAGGGTTACCGCCTCTTACTACACGATCATATACTTTGGCTAAGTGTTCTTTAATGACCGGCTCGTTAAAACGCATAACCGGTGTCAGCAAGATGGCATTCGACACGCCGTGTGGAATGTGATATTTGCCACCAAGCGGGTAAGACAGAGCATGAATGGCTGTCGTACCTGAAGATGTAATCGCGACACCTGCATAGAATGAACCCCGTAGCATGTTATTTTTCGCATCAAGTGCTTCTGGATTGGTACAAGCTTCAATAATGTTATTCATAATCAAATCAAGTGCTTCCATTGCAAATGTATTGCTGAACGGATTAGCCTTCGTTGAGGTGAAGCATTCAATCGCGTGGCACAAGGCATCTACCCCTGTAGCTGCTGCGATTGGTTTTGGCAACTTTTTAATCAGGCGGCCATCCAGAATCACATAATCAGCAATCAATTCAGGATTCACAATGCCAACTTTCAGCTCTTTTTCCGGCACAGCAACGATGCTATTTGGTGTTGCCTCAGCACCTGTTCCTGCAGTGGTTGGAATCATTAAGGAAGCTACCTGCTTTTTGGCCAAAAGCGGGTTGTCCAACAAATCCTTCACCGTGTAAGCATCTGTGGCCAGAATGGAGGCCAGTTTTGCTACGTCCATCACACTGCCGCCGCCGACCGCAATGATGAAATCCGCCTTTTCATTTTTGAACCGATCCACAATGTCTTGTGCTTGATGATAGCTAGGTTCTGCTGGTATTTCAGAAATAATAGTATAATCAATAGCTTTACTAGTAAGAATTTGTTCCGGAATTGCGATCAATCCAGCACCCAACACACCTTTATCCGTGAAGATAACAACCTTTTTAATATCGGCTGACAGAATGGTGTCCAATTGTTCCAGCGCATGCTCACCTGCGAAAATATTCTTAGGCATTTTCAAACTGTAATCTACTAACATGTCTGTTCCTCCTGCTCTATGATTTGCTTATTAAGATCGTCAAATAATTCTTTAGGCCCGAACCCGCCAGACTTGGTGATCACCTGGATCGGCTTATCCTTCCACATCATCTCGGATAACACAACCCCCTGACTGATTTCACAGAGTGGTGTTACTTCATTAATCTTCAAGACCTGCATCGACTGGAATAACGTATCACCACCAGTGAATAGTAAGGTCCGATTTATATTTCTATTAAGTAATTGTTTCGACAAATTCCCCAAAGACTGTGCTATTCTAAAGCGAAATTCTGAAGATGGAACATGATTAGACTCTCCGTAAGATTCCAAATTATTCATGGTATAATCGCTGAGTGTTTCGAATATGATTAACTCATTTTCGAGCATGTCCACAAGATAGGATTCGAGACTTTCCTGTCCATCCCTACTTCCCCAATAATCTGTCTCCAGCAGTTGACGGGGGCTTAATGAATAGCGCTTACATTTTTTCGTTTCAGCATACTCAATTTGCTGTCTGGTAATAGGATTAACGGACCCGCAGATGACAACTAACGGTTCATGAATAACTGCCTTGTGAGCTGCTCTATTTGAAAAAATAGTATCAGCTAAAACCTTAGCAAACCCGGCACATCCAATGGTAATGTCTGAAATATTATGCTTCTTTAATGCAGTCATGATTTGAAGTAGCTGTTCGTCTGTTTCACTATCAAAGAGCAGCAAGCCCGCTCTGGCTTCTTCGATCTGATCAACACGAATCAATTGAGTATCTACATTGGCCTCGTCTAGAAGCCTTTTGGGAATATTACTTTCTGCAACAGGCTCATAAGGATCTTGACCAAACACACTTTCCGCAACCAACTGTCCATTGATGTAAAGGTTACCGTCACGAACAATTCGGTTTATTTCTGGAAAAGCGGGTATAAAAGGAATGGTCCTCTCCGGGAAGTGATCCAGAACAGCTTTTATTTCACTGCTGATATTCCCCCTCAAAGCAGAATCAACTTTTTTATAGATGAAGGGCACTTGAACCTTCTTGGATTGTTCTATAAGGCTACTGATTATGGTGTAGGAATCGGTGAATGACAGATAGCGACTTTCCGTATCAATAACCAATACTTCCAGGTCATCCTCTAGTAATTCGTAGTCAATAACTAGATCTGCTGTGACTAAGGTTTTCACGCCTAGGTTCGCGAACTGAACCCCCGTATCTAAAGCTCCCGTAAAGTCATCAGCGATCACCAGTAATTTCAGCATCAACTCACCCCCTCTTTGATTACAATTTTATTTTATAGCCATACTAATGATTAAGTAACCTTATACACGAACCAAATGTTTCTTTTTGAAACGATTAATGAATGATTGTATTATTAGTTTTGATTTCGCATTATAATCGTTTATAAATGAAACGTTTTTCTGGAGGAGGCGAAGTCTGATGACCCAAAAAATCAAATTACTCGGTATTGCACCTTACGAAGAATTAAATCATTCCATGACAATTGTCGGGGAACAATTTGAGGAGATTGATATCAAGATTTACACTGCTGATTTAGAAGAAGGACAACAATTAGTCTCTGAATTATCCGTAGACAACTATGATGCTATTATTTCTAGAGGTGGCACGGCTAGCTTACTTCATAAGTCTGTCTCCATCCCTGTGATCGATGTATCTATTTCCGTGTATGATATTTTGGGTGCCATAAAGCTTGCTAACAACTATACTAGTAACTTTGCCATTGTAGGATATCCCAGCATTACAGAAGCCGCCCACCTGATCTGCGATATTTTGCAATATAATATAAAAATTATTACCTTAGATAACTCTTCGAGTGCTGATAACTTATTAGACCAATTAAAAGATGAGCATTACGAAATGGTACTGTGTGATGCCGTTACTCATAAGATTGCCCTGAGTAAATCAATTAATACGATACTGATTACCTCCGGGATTGAGAGTATCAAGCATGCCTATCGACAAGCTATTTCCCTGGTACATGATCTTAAAAAAATCAAACAAAAGAATGAGCTACTAACCGCATGTTTTCATACGCAATCGCAGAAAGTCGCCATTTTCAATAATGAACTAGGAAGCGTTTTCTCTAATATCGATGAGAAGCTAGAAAAATCTATTCGTCACTTTCTCACAACCAAAGGGACTTTAAACGGTGAACAACAATTCTATCACACACATAATACACAGGTGTATCAGCTCAAAATAAAGCAATTGGACATAGAGGATGGGTACGTGCTCTGTGAAGTGAAGCATTCAACGCCTCCCCTAATCAACAATAGCTTCGGTGTGAAGTACCTGAATAAAGCTGAGATCGAAGAAATTATAAATAAAAAGCTCTTATTTACCTCTTATATCCAGGAAGCCTCTAAAAATCAGATCGAAAAGTTAGGCTCCTATTACAATGCCATGCTGATTTTTGGAGAGAGCGGCACCGCTAAGACCAGCTTGGCCTACACAGCCTACCTTAAGCAAAAAAATCATACGAATAATCTAATTGTTATTCATTCTGAGCTCGTTAACGAACGAACATGGAAATACCTGCTGAATTCATCGAATGGCCCTTTAGTAGAAATGGGTAATACGCTATTATTCAAAGATATTGAACAAATGAACATTCAAGATGTAGAGAAGCTGCTAACTATTATTAGTAATACCAAGCTGCTGCAAAAAAATAATATTTTATTTACCTACAGTACGAACGGTGCGGATCAAGACAAACAAATCTTCAATCAAATCATGACCCAATTGGATTGTGGCAGTATTTACTCGCCTTCTATTGAAGAGAGAAAAAATGAAATGTCTGGGATCATCACCCTTCTGCTCAATAAAACGAATATTGAATGTAACAAGGAAGTCATCGGCTTTGATCCTAAAGCTTTAAGGGAATTATTGAACTTTGACTGGCCAGGAAATCTTAATCAGCTTGAGCAAACAATTAAAAAGTTAGTTCTGTATTCTAATTCATATTACATTTCAGAGCATCAAGTGCTGGAAGTGCTAAAGCATGAAAGAACTGAATTGCCGTCCGCTAATATTACTGCTAATTTGACACAGCATCTGGTTGAGGATAAGACGCTTTTCGACTATACTACCGAAATTGTTAACGCTGTTCTTGAGCAAAACAAGGGCAATCAAACGAAGACGGCTAAGCAGCTAGGTATAAGCAGAACAACGCTATGGCGATATCTTAAGATAGATTAGTACCTTGACCGGGTCACATGAGAAGATAGCTTCTACAAGCGACTGTAATCATGTTCGGTCAAGATGCCAGCATACAGGCACGATACATGATCCATAAATGAAGAAGTACACCCATGCGGTCGGTAAATACGATCGCTGAACTGCTCCCATCATAGTAGACGGTAGAAACATCGGAACTTCTATTGCTACTATGATGGGATTTTTTGCAATGTAAATAATCCCCCAGCTCTTGTCATTGAACTGAGGGAGAAACCGACCTAACCGTTATTTGTTTTTTTCTACAGTCTGTTGATTAAGAACTGATAAGCCATTTGGTCAGCTTCATTTCCCATCGTTGGGCCATGATTAGCTTGGGAGACCGATATATACATCGCTTCCGCATCAGCAGATAGCAGAGCTTTATAGAGCCTTTCACTTTGCTCAATAGGCACAAGCGGGTCTTGTCCCCCGTGCAAAATTAAGATGGGTGGACCATCGGCGTCTACATAGGTGATCGGACTGCATTTCTTCGCCAACTCCAGGTACTTCCAATCCTCATCATTTGTGTCGCCACTCTCAAGTAATTGATATAAATCTTTTATCGACTTTCCTGATCCAGATAAACCAAGAATGTTGGATATTACATCCTCTGTAGATTGACTGGTATTGTCGACCTCAGTTCCAGATACATTTACGGATTCATGCACACTGTTCCTGATGAACTCTATTAAGTCAGTTGGAGCATAAAAAATGGTTGCTGCTTTTACATCACTGGAGTAGTCAAGATTACCGCCGACGTCGCCTTCCATTTCACTGTTGTTGGCACTCAACGCGACCATGGCAGCTAAATGTCCACCAGCAGAGTTCCCTAGAACTCCAATCCGTTCTGGATCAATATGATACTTTTCTGAATTCGCTTTCAAATAACGAATTACTCCCTTGCAATCATGGATACACGCAGGGAAAGCAGATTGGGTAGACAAGCGATAAGATGGCGATACAACAGTAAAGCCTTGCTCTACTAGTCTTACAAGCTCGCGAAAATATACTGCTTTTTGAGTCACCTGCTGGTATTCTCCGTGCATCCAGCCTCCACCAAAGTAATAAACGATGCATGGTCCTGGTGTTTTTTGATTCAGATCCTGATATATATCCATTTTTAAAGTATGAGGCTCTCCATTGTCCAGAGTCACATCCGCAAAGGGCACATCCTTGAAGCGCGGCGGGCGCCCTGGTGGACATAATGGTTTTTTAGGCATCTGTTTAGTCAATTTTGTTCCTCCTTTACAATCTATTTAAAAGTTATAAAGAAAGTTTTGTCCATCATACAGGGAACAAAAGCATCGCACCAACAGTCAGCGCCAAAATCCGAATGATATACATCGGAACTGAAAACGCCCAGAAATGGGATAGCTTATATTTACCCATTCCAAAGATCATTGCTGGCATTCCATCAACTGGCATATACCCGCCATTCCATGCGGAGACAACAACTGCAACTGCTGCTGCCGTAGGGTTCAGTCCCAGACTGATACTGGCTGCAATCGCAATAGGTGCAAAGATATATACAGAACCCATAGCTGCCCCAGTAAAGGTTGCGCAAGTACTAGTTAAAAGTGCAAAGATCAGGATCAGCATAAATGGACTGACATTCATCCCAAATGAATTCGCTACAAAGTCACCAACCATAGCCGTAAAGCCAGTCTCAGCTAAAGTATTGGCTACACCGATTACCCCCGCCATTAACAGGATCACAGGTGCTCCCATATTATCTCGAACTTCCTTGAAATCAAGCACATTGATGATTAATAAGAATGCTGCTGCGATACCAGGAATGACATATGCAATCTCACCTAATACACTCATCAGCATCATACCAACAACGCCTATGATAAAAGCAGCAATGGTAGCGGTTTCCTTCCATGCAGGCATGGTGGAAACTTCAGCCGTAGCAGCCGCCTCTTTAACTCCAGCATTCCCCTCTTCGGTGTCTGGATAATCTGGCAGAAAACGATAAGCGACCAAGGCCCACACTAAAAATCCAAGAGCCAGGATGAGGTTCACAACAGCGAATTTAGACATAGACAGCCCACCGGTGAATCCGGCTGTTTCTAATACGCTTACAGTAATACCATAAAAAAGTGCTACGTTAATGGGAAGCAAGGGGTGGTTCGTCGCAAATCCTAAAGGCAACATTAGCTTGGATGTAGGCATTTTTTTATTGTAAGGAATAGCCGATACGATGGACAGAATCAGTACATAATAGCCGGTGGAACCCGCGCCTGCCAAGCTGGCACCGAGCATAACCACGATAACTAAAAGAACGTAACTTTTATATCCGCCCTTATTAACCAACTTGATCATAGCGGACTGAACCTTACCAATGAAATGCGTCTTCATAAGTGCGGCCATAACAACCATGAATCCGGCAATCATAATAACACTGGAATTAACGAAGCCTGCAAAAGCCTCTGGAACCGTTGCCAGACCAGTGACTACTAATAATAGACAAGCAATGAGCGGCGGTGCACCAAAGGCAAATTTGTCTGACATGATCATTACAATCATCAGGACCAAGATACCCAGGGCGAGAATCATTTCCATTGTCATTTTTATCTATCCTCTCTTGAAGTAGTTAGTTTATCGTTTTTTGTTGAAAGCGCTTTATATGCAAAATAATAATATTTTTCGTTTCACTAATTAAGAAATTACACGAATGCATTCGTTTCTTTTTAGAACACTTTTGTTAAAAATATGAGTATTTTAAAGAATGGGATAATAAATCGTTTCATTTGTTAACGATTACTCATTTTTTGGATTCCAAATATCGGTATTTACACGCTGACTAGTAGTGCAATAAAACATGTTGAAGAATTTCCGCTGCTTTAAAAAGTCATCTCTGCTGCTCTTAGTATGTGTAGATGTGGTGTGATCTACCATTCATGATCTTATTTGTCGTACAACTTTGATACCACGCAACCAGAAAGAGATGCTGGCTTTGAACCCAGTGATTGATGCAAGCCATTACTGTCACACGACACGTGCATAAAAGCCTTCCACTGGATACCCTTTCCTTTCTGGTGTTCATCAGCCCGTCACGAGCAGCATCTGCCATTTTTAGGCATAGAAAAAGCAGGCACACCATTTGGCGTACCTGCCCATTCTGAAGCACCTGCCCTTTCTAGCGTACCTGCTTCCCACAAGTTCGAACAAGCAAAGGCGGACACTAAATCGTGTCCGTTGCTGGTATTACATAGGATTCTTTATATACTTCAATTCTTAATTTACTTCATTTTACTGACTAGCCAGTGTTAGATTTATGATTAGATTTATTGGTTAGCTAATCTAGCCTGCTCTCTTCTCAGCTTTTCAGGAGTAACATCATCATTATTCGGATCATAAATGGTAGAATTCAAAAGGATGCTTTTCACAGACCCCCGAAAGATTTGAAGGTATTCTTTGCGGAGGTTAGTCTGTTCAGTTTTTTCAATTTCAGTTAATCCAACTTCGTTTGCTTTTCTTGCGAGCTGATTAATTCTGTTTAACATTATACGCATGTGTATACCTCCATATTCAAGATTTCGGAATTGATTATGTTTCAAATTTAATTATCTTGATATAAAGATATAATATTTTGTAGTCTTTGTCAATACCTTGTACCAAGAAGGATAATACTCTGGATTGCTTATAGCAAAGCAAATACGTTTAGCTGATTCAGGCGGGCTCTGTTCCCGCTTGTGGTGAACGAGCAAACGGACACCGAATGGTGTCCGTTACTGGTACTACATATGGAGGCGAGGGGAGTCGAACCCCTGTCCGAAGATAACGCCACATAAGCTTCTACGGGTGTAGTCACAGTTTTGATGTCACCCGAGTATCGCCCCGTAACCGGCTATACTTTGGGTCAGCCTGATTGTCTTTTTTAGTGGGAACACGCCCACATAGAGATTGTTTGACTCTCTTGTTGTGACGGCAACAAATTTTCCAAATACCCAATGTAAATCAATAAGTTTGTATTACTTATCAGTTGGATTGAATATTGAAAGTTCATTGAGCTTTGCATTAATGCGTCGAGTAACTTCGCCAATCGTAATATCATATTCTCCAACACTTAGTGGATATGTCCACTCATCTTTTCCATAGACGATCCCCGAGTAGGTAAAGGTATTGTCTGCTTTTCTTATGGACAGATATGGATTTGACAAAGGATTACCCTCAGCATCTTTGAATACGAATTTAACAAATCCACCGTAGCCAACCAGGTTAAAATCAGCTGTTTCATATACACTAGAAGTAACACTCACATCTGATTTGGAACTCTTAATATATCCATTGGCAAAGGCATTCAACGTATATTTTCCGGAAGGAACCGAGAGCATATATTCCCCATATACATCGGTCGTAGCTGTCCATAATTGATTGTACGTACTAGCAATTACCGTAGCTTGCTCCACTGGATAGCCATCAACTCCACCTACCTTACCTTTTATTACACTTCCAGCTTTAGAGTTCATTGGGTCAAAAATGTATAATTTATTTAGTTCGACATTAACAAGACGAGTGACTTCACCAATTGTAACGTTATAGCTCCCAACACCTAAAGGATAAACCCATTCGTCTTTCCCATAAATTACTCCTGAGTAGACGGTGCTATTATCTATTCTTTTTATAGATATCATTGGATTTATTAATGCTTTGCCATCAGTATCTTTAAGTACTAATTTAACAAAGCCACCATACCCCACCAAGTTAAAATCAAATATATTATACGTACTTGAAGTCACACTTACATTTGATTTTGAATTATCTACATAACCATCTGCATAAACGCTTAATGTATAACTTTCTGAAGGAAGTAATAGTGCGTACTTCCCATACACATCCGTAGTCACTGTCCAAGATTGGTTATACGTGCTAGCTGTTACGGTAGCATACTCCACTGGCATACCTTCAATACCGTATACGGAACCTGTAACACTATGGACAATTTCATCAGCAGGGAAATTCACCTCAACTGGTATGAGCTTATCATCAAGTGTACCATCACCTAACTGTCCATAATCGTTACCGCCCCAAGCCCAGACCGATCCATCTTTTTTTATTGCTAGTTGATGACCGGGGTATTGAGCGTATGTTTTAGATATTTGAGTGACATCTGTTAATTCAACTGGAGTCACTTCAATCTGATTAGTGAATATGTCTTCTTTAATTAATGCAACGGTCCCATCTGACTTCAATGCCATTCCATTTGATATGGCTACAATGTTATCTAGATTTTTAACTTGTGTAGGAGTTGATCTATAGTCATCCCAAACCCAGACAGTACCATCCACTTTAAGTGCCAGTGTAGCTGATGTAGAAATATTAGCGAGTGCTTTTACATTTTCTATTCCTGAAATTTGTGTTGGTGTGGTCTGATAAGTTGAACCATTAACTAAGTATCCCCACTCCCACACAGTCCCATCTGATTTGACAGCTTTTGATTTTTCATAACTACCTGTGATAGAAACGACGTTTGACAAATTTTTCACTTGAACTGGAGTATATTGATCAACATAAGATCCATCCCCCAAAATTCCATATGCGTTATAGCCCCAAGTCCATACAGTTCCATCTGATTTTAAAGCCAGCGAATGATGACTTCCAGCTGATATAGAAATTACATCATGTAGATTATGTACCATTACAGGTTTCGATTTGTAAGTATTTGTTCCGTCGCCTAGCTGACCTTCGCTGTTATATCCCCAGGACCACACAGTTCCGTCTGATTTCAGGGCAAGCTGAAAACTATTCATCCCACCAACAACTTTCGTTATTTCACTCACATTTGGAATCTTCACTGGAATTTCAACAAAGTTAGGGTAACCAGCCAACTCGCCTCTTTCGTTCAACCCTAATCCCCACCCCCATACAGTTCCGTCTGATTTAACTGCATATGACCTGAGGGGGTCAGCTGCAACATTAATGAACTGATGTGAAGGATTAGATTCAGATATTTCGTTGGACGAAGCATAGACAAAACCTGAGGTATTAGAAGTCATCATAAAAAACATTAAAAGTACCATGGTTATCAATCTAAATTTTCCAAACAGGTTAGACATCTCTCTCAGACCCCTTTTAGTAGATTGTGCAACTCAGTTATGAATTAATTAACGTTACTACCACTAGTCGGTAATGGCAACACCCCTTCACTATAAAATTATATACCCCAATATTCCCACACGATAAATATTCTGTCAAAATTTATTATCGCCCTATCCATATCAACTTATATCTGAAATATGTCGTATTCGATGGCAGAGAAGCCCGAAGCCATCGAGCCGAAGCAGTCCTCCCCCTTTGATTCTGAACAAAGCAAAAATGGACACCGAATAGTGTCCGTTACTGGTACTGCATATGAAAGCGAGAAGAGTCGAACTCCTGTTCGAGGATAATCCACAGATAATTCCCTTCTGCATCTTCTCGTATACGTTTATTAATTTTTATATAATATATGGATACACCTGATTCTTTGGCTTGCTTGCGTGCATGTTGATTAGCTTTTTGAGAATTTCTTGGAGCTGTTCTCGATTAGCGAACTTCTTGAATCACTCCGACTTTATAATTGCGCTTATTATATCATAAAGAGCCACCAACCAGATGACTGGCCGATGGCTCTTTGACTTACTACATATGGAGGCGAGGGGAGTCGAACCCCTGTCCGAAGATAACGCCACATAAGCTTCTACGGGTGTAGTCACAGTTTTGATGTCACCCGAGTATCGCCCCGTAACCGGCTATACTTTGGGTCAGCCTGATTGTCTTCTTCAGTACACCCCAGGCGGAGATGTAACAGCGTATCCCACTATAGGTTAGCCCCTACATCCGGCACATGGGCGATGCAGGAGAGGAGCACGCTCACAGGTTATTAAGCTGCGAAAGCGTAGTTAGTTTGTTGTTTGCCGTTTAATAGGCTTTAGCGTTGATGAAGTGGACGCGTCCCCACTACCCGCTACTCATGCTCGAACTATCCCCGTCGAATCCAAGAACGCCCCCTCATTAAGAAGGGCCTGGATTAAATCCGGCAAGGCCGGGCATAAGCATCTAATCTAGCCGTAAGAATAACTTCAATAACAATACTGCTTAATTAGTATAGCATAATTCCGTCTCTAAATACAGACATCCTGCTATACTGAAGATGTATAAAATACATCCAAAACAGGTCAATCAAGGCTACCACAGCAGGAAACACCTATCCTGCCAGCTCTTTCATGGACTACAGGTGACCGCCTGAAGATCGACTACTTTGTTAAGTCACCGCTTTTCTTTAGTCACTCAACTTCTCTAGTTACCACTTATCCTATTGGCAGGTGTCTCTCCATCAGATAAGTTATTCACCATGTCTCTTGCCCTAACTCTGTCACTCAAAGCCCGAAGCCTTAACGAGCGATCTTCTGCTTCTCACGCAACGCACGCTGGATATCACGCTGTGCATCACGCTTGGCTGCCGAGTCGCGCTTGTCGAACTGCTTCTTACCTTTACCGAGACCGAGCAGCAGCTTGGCATAGCCATTACGCACATAGATCTTCAATGGTACGATCGAGTAGCCCTCCTGCTTGGACTGGCCCAGCAGCTTCAGAATCTGCGCCTTGTGCAGCAGCAGCTTCCGTGTACGGGTCGGATCATCCGGATTGCTACGATTCCCCTGCTCGAACGGGCTGATATGCATATTGTGAATATGAATCTCTCCATTACGAATAGTGGCGAAAGCATCTCCGATGTTCGCACGTCCATTGCGCAGCGACTTGATCTCGGTTCCGGTCAAGACCATGCCCGCCTCATAAGTATCCTCAATAAAATAATCGTGGGAGGCCTTTTTGTTCTGGGCCAGCACTTTTCCGTCCGCTTTCTTCGCCATGAGATTCACTCCTTCATCCACTAATTGCACACAACTACTCATCTCAGAATTTATACTGTACATTACCTTATTTATTACACTGTCACGACTGTCGCGCAGAAATTACCGCGAAAATAACCCCGGAATATAATTTCTACTCCGCATGTAAAAGTCTGATATTACGGATATCCCGTCTGTGTCAGAGCTTTATTGTACCAAATTTGGCTCCCTCAAGGCAAGGAAGCGCATCATTTACTTACAGGCATTGGCAACCCTGCAATGAAAGGCATTTCATGCCCTCTGTTCACTTATGCCTTGGAAGCATTCCTGTGAATCATACTGATCACTTACCCACTGCTGTCCATTCTAACGCAACCAAGGAAGTGTCTAAGCTAAGGGCTTAACATCACAACCATCTCACAATAGCAATACGGCATCGGCCATCCTTGTAGGGAGTACCGACGCCGTGACTGTTTACCGATATGTTATCCTTTTACTACTGTTCTACTGTTACTACTGCTGCTACCCGCTCACCATCTCTGCCTCGCAGCTTTTGAGCCTTTTCACAATATCATTTTTCTTGCCGAATTACTTCTTTTTCTTGCGAACAAAAGCCGCTGTGCCGTTGCCATTGCCGTTCCCCTTACTCTTCCGCTTGCGGCGCGATCCACCGTTTCTTCCAGGGACCGCTCCTTCACCAATGAAAATCCCGCTCTCACTGGTCTTCTTGCGACGCCCTTGACCACCCAAGCCCTTACCACCGCCAGCAGGTGCTGGCGAATTGTAGCCGCCCTTGCCGCTACCGAAGGCAAAGCTACGCTGCTGTGCAGGCTGATCTGCTCGCGATGTACCCTGTTCAGGGCCACCTTTGCGGCCATTTCCACCGGACTTCGCCGGGTTGCCGGTCTTGGACTTCGGCTTGCCGCGTTCGCCTTGGCGACCTCGGTGATCTTCGCTACGTGAAGAGCCCTTGCCTCGTCCTCCGCCAAATCTGCCGCCGCCACCTTCAGAACGGCCACCATCCGCACGATCTGGTCGCCCTCGCTCGCGGCGTGGCTTCATATCGACCATCTCGAAGTCAATCGTATGCTCATCCATATTGACACGAGCGACGCGAATCTTGACCTCATCCCCGATGCGGAACACCTTGGAGGTGCGCTCACCAATCAGGGCCATATGCTGCTCATCAAAATGATAGAAGTCATCGGTCAATCCGCTCAAGCGAATCAGACCTTCGACGGTATTCTCCAGCTCGATGAACATACCGAAGCCTGTCACGCTGCTGATAATCCCATCGAATTCCTGCCCGACCTTATCGAGCATGTATTCTGCTTTCTTCATCTGCTCGGTATCCCGCTCAGCATCTACTGCTACCCGCTCACGCTCAGAGGATTGCTGTGCGATGTCATGCATACGGCTGGCCAAATACTCCTGGCGATCGGCCGGAAGGAGCCCACCATGCTCAATGACCTCGCGAATGACGCGGTGAATGACAAGATCCGGATAACGACGGATTGGCGAGGTGAAATGGGAGTAATATTCAGCTGCCAGCCCGAAGTGCCCCGTCATCGACGCATCGTATTTCGCCTGCTTCATAGAACGCAGCATCATCGTACTGATGACGGTCTGCTCCTTGGTACCCTCGATCGACTCCAGCAAGCTCTGGAGTGCACGCGGATGAATCGCATTACCTCGACCCTTAATTTGATGTCCAAAATTCGCAGCAAAAGCCATGAAGTTCTGCAGCTTTTCCTGATCCGGGTCCTCGTGAATCCGGTAGATGAACGGTACCTTCAGCCAGTGGAAATGCTCAGCGACAGTCTCATTCGCTGCCAGCATGAATTCCTCGATGATCTGCTCTGCGATCGTCCGCTCTCTTTTGACAATATCAACCGCCTTGCCCTCTTCGTCCACGATGACCTTCGCCTCGTCGAAGTCAAAGTCCACCGCTCCACGCTTCATCCGCTTGTTGCGCAGCTTGAGCGCCAGCTCCTTCATGAGTCGGAAGTTATCGACGAGGTCGGCGTAGCGTTCCATCACTTCCGGGTCCTCTTCCTCCAGAATGATGCGAACATTCTTATAGGTCATCCGTTCCTTCGTCTTGATCACACTGGTGAAAATATCATGGCGCACGACCTTCATCTGCTCATCGAATTCCATCTCGCATGACATGGTCAGTCGATCCACTTGCGGGTTCAAGGAACAGATTCCGTTCGACAGGCGGTGCGGCAGCATCGGAATAACACGGTCCACAAGGTACACGCTACAGCCCCGATTATATGCCTCCTGGTCCAGCTTGGAATTCTCCCGCACATAATAGCCCACATCGGCGATATGCACACCCAGCAGGTAATGTCCGTTCTCCAGTCGCTCTACATTGACCGCATCATCCAGATCCTTGGCATCCTCACCATCAATCGTTACGATCGTCTTGCCGCGCAGGTCACGGCGCCCCTGACGGATGATCTCATCCTCCGTAATGGCATCAGGTGCAGCCTCTGCTTCAGCCATGACCTCCTCCGGAAATGCCTCTGGAAGCTGGTGCTTGCGGATGACAGAGAGGATATCGATACCCGGATCATCCTTATGACCGAGAATCTCAATGATCTCGCCCTCTGCCGCTGCCCGTCCCTCTGGATAATTGACGATCTTGACGACCACCTTCTGCCCGTTCACCGCTCCATTGAAGGATGGCTGTGGGATGAAGATATCCCGATTCACACGCTTGTCATCTGGCAGTACAAATCCGTATACCTCATGGCTCTGGAAGACACCTACGATCTGGGTGATGCCACGGGTAACGATACGCACCACTTCGCCCTCCAGGCGCCCGCCAGAAGGTCCGCTCGATGTGACACGGACCAGAACAGTATCCCCATTCATAGCCCCTTTGAGGTCATTCGCATGAATGTATACATCCTTCGATTCCCGATCCTCAGGAATGAGAAAAGCAAAACCCTTCGCATGAGACTGCAGCCGACCGCGGATCAGGTTCATCCGTTCCGGCACCCCGTAACGATTGTTGTGTGTCAGCAGAATTTGTCCGCTTTCCTCCAGCGCATTCAGCACCTTCAGGAACTCCCTGAAATCAGATGCCTCTTCAATGCCGAAATGCTGCTCCAGCTCCTGGTAGGTCATAGGTTTATAAGCGGTCTCCCGCATAAACTCCAAAATTGCTTCTTTCGTTATCATGTGTATTGTCCACCTCGGGTGCCCTGTAATTTTGACCTGTGCGTATTGGCGATGTAGCCCCAGGCCAATGCGTCAATGCTGTGCCGGGTACATCCGAAGTCTGCTCCAGAACATACCTTTCCTGTACAGCAGACCTTAGTATACTCATACCCTAGTATACACCATATTAATCCACAGCATCCGTATAGGATGACCCATTATCCTTTTTAAGATTCGAACCCGCATTTTCATTCACAAAAAAAGCCTTCGTTTCATTGTGAAACGAAGGCTTTCATATTTCCTTGATTAAGTATAGATAGCAACGATAACCGATACGATCATGAACGCCGCACCCAGACCTGCAGTAGCACGTTGGAGCACCAGATCCATACCGCGAGCTTTGGTCTTACCGAACAGATGCTCAGCTCCACCAGAGATGGCACCGGACAAGCCTGCGCTCTTACCTTTTTGCAGCAATACTACGGTAACCACAGCCAGGGACAACACTACAAGCACAATCTTCAAGAACAATTCCATGTTAATCCACCTCCTATGAGACTGCATCTGATCTTCAAGAACCCAATACAGCAACATGTATGTCAAATGATGATTATCTGTAATTAGGGCCAAGCATAATGCTTAAAACACCAATTTCATTCTATCATACCCCACGGAGGTTGACAACCTGATTTACGTGATTGGCTTTTTCAGCCGCTCCTACAATGAAATTCGTCTCATGGGATAGCAACGAAGTAGACCTTTACAAAAACGGATGCTAATGGAGTTCCATTTTCTTAATTCACAAAATTTCAAGGCCCTCTGTGATACTTGCATTTAGGTTGAGAAGGCGTTGCATGTATTGGTATAATAAGACAATTCATTCATACTACAAAATTCCAAGCTACAACAAAGGAGACAATTACATGACAGTGCAACAGCAAGCGGCCAAGGAGTCCTTGATTGAATGGTTGTCACACGAGCAAGAGCTGGGGCATAAGCCTCGCAGGATTGAGCCAGCGGGAGAGTTCGAACTGCACGGCATGCGCTACTACATATTTAAGTACAAGAAGAATCTACTGGGTGGTTGGCTGATTGGGGTATGCGGCGGTTATGAGAGCCCCGAGGATACGCAGCACTGCGGTCATGTATTCAGTGAGATGCAGCCTTATAATCCATCTACAGCCGAGCAGGATGCCATCGCGATGGTGGAAATGATTCGTGAATACTGGATGCAACAAGCTGCAGCCTATGAAGCCGCTGGAGAAGCCCCAGCGCAGGGAGGCTCATCAGATTCCGATGACTCCGACGACTCTCCGGGGCTATTTACCGGATTCGTGCTGCTGAATTCATCTGAGTTCAATGAAGAACAGATCAAAGCGAATCTGCTTCAAGACTGGAGCATCTCGGTTGATGCTGCCGTGGCGGAGGAAGACCATTCTCGTGAAGATCAGGACGGCCCGACTCCCCTGGTCTTCGAGGCAGAGGGCTGTATGATCGCTGTCAGCTTCGTGAATGCCCCTGTTCCTGATGATGAGGCGGTACGTAATGCAGCAAGCAATTATCTCTGGCCCGAGGCAGAAGAGGTCACTCGCACCCATGTCGCCCAGATCATCATCGCTGTATTCAAGCGCGAGAGCTCTCTGCTGGATACCGCTGCCGTATACACCAAGCTGGCCTCGAGCTGCCTTAAGCTCCCCAATGCGATCGGACTATACTCCTCGGGGACGGTATTCCAGCCTTCGTTCTTCCAGGAAGTAACGGAGGACATGAAGGTTAACGAGCAATTCCCGTTGTTAAACCTGGTATACTTCGGTTTGTTGCGTTCAGAGAACGGAGTGAGTGGCTATACGATTGGACTGAACTCCTTTGGCAAGGATGAGATCGAGGTGCTCGAAAGCCCTGCTTCTCCTGCTGAGCTCCGCGATTTTCTGGTGGATATAGCCTGGTATATTATCAGTTATAATGTTACCTTGCGCGATGGAGAGACCATTGGTTTCACTGAGGAGCAGAAGCTGGCCATTCGTCGCTCGGCTGGCGTGAATATCCAGGGAGACACACTTAAGATTCAGTTCTAGTAGCTCATGTATCTGACTTATACACTGTCATGAATAACATTCAATCATTCAGGAGGTTAAGCTCCCATGCAGCCCCAGACCATCCAACTCGATGCATTTCAGGTAGTTGGCTACCGATTGGAAGCCACTGTTGAGGAATTCGAAGCAGGACTAGGCCAAGACACATATCATGCCCTGGTCAATCGTAAGCATGAGCTATCCTCCATAAATCAAGATGAGGTATTACTCATCCAAATATACCCTGAAGATGAGGGATTCGATCCCAAGAGCGACACCTTCTCACATATTATCGGATATCGTACAGCTGGTATAGTAGAGGCGCCGTCCGAACTCATTATTCATCATATCGATAAGAGCTCTTATGTCCGATATACGCATGTTAGCCCCGAGTCTGCATTAAATGAGACCTATGATTACCTTTATCAAGAATGGATTCCGTCTCAAGGCTATGAGCTTCGGGACTACGATTTTGAGGTATGGGGAGCTGCTTACCAGCCCGAAAGCGAAGCGAATAAGATCGAGCTGTACATTGCGATTAATTAAAACGGCTCAATGAGGGGAGGAGCGTCCATGCCTGTGCCTTATCAGGTTGGCATATTTTTGTTCAACGAGGTGGAAGTGCTGGATTTCGCTGGGCCCTTTGAGGTGTTCTCGATCACTGAGACGCAAGCCTTCCACAAGAACGAAGCTGGGGCGGCCGTGACAGCTAAGGCCTTCACCGTGCATACGGTATCAGCGGACGGAGCCATGATTACGGCACGCAATGGACTTCAGGTACAGCCGGGTCACAGCTTTCAGACCTTGCCTGTAGTTGATCTACTCATTGTCCCAGGTGGCTATGGCGCGGAGGAAATTGAAATACGCAAGCCAGAGGTACTGGAATGGCTGCGTGAACAGGCACAGAACAAGGTGCAGATTGCCTCTGTTTGTACAGGAGCTTTACTGCTTGCTGAGGCTGGGCTACTCGACGGTCGTTCAGCCACTACACATTGGATGGATCTGGAGCGCCTTGCCCGAGACTATCCTGTCGTACAGGTCCAAAGTGGCGTCAAATACGTGGATGAGAACGATATAATTACCTCTGGAGGAATATCGGCAGGTATACATATGTCCCTCCATCTCGTCAGTCGCTATCTAGACGTAGAGACAGCCCTTCAGACAGCTAGACGCATGGAATACGATTGGAAAGCTCCTGATTGACGAGGATGCATCCGTGCAAGCCCGATTACTCAGAGTGAGCACATACAGATTAGTTATCTAGATGCCAGGTGACGACCCTTGGTTGTACACCTCAGCAAGTATGGTACGTTTGCGAGCCATATGCAAAAGAAAAAGCGGACCCGCAGGTCCGCTTTTTGTCGTAGAATAAGCCCTCATACAGAAGCACCTTATTGTGTAAGGATACTACAGTACATCAGCACTCATTCATATGCTAAGCACACATTCCAAGTCTTCAGGTGAAGACGTCAGGAACCGTTACTTATTTTTTCAGGTTGTAGAAGGATTTCAGGCCGTTGTATTGTGCCAATTCACCCAGTTCGTCTTCGATGCGAAGCAGTTGGTTGTATTTTGCAATACGGTCTGTACGGGAAGGTGCACCCGTTTTGATTTGGCCAGCATTAGTAGCAACCGCGATGTCAGCGATTGTGCTGTCTTCGGACTCACCGGAACGGTGGGAGATAACAGCTGTGTAACCAGCGCGTTTTGCCATTTCGATCGCATCGAAAGTCTCAGTCAATGTACCAATTTGGTTCACTTTGATCAGGATAGAGTTACCGATGTTTTCTTCGATACCTTTGCCCAGACGCTCAGTGTTAGTAACGAACAGATCGTCACCCACCAGTTGGATTTTGTTGCCCAGTTTCTCAGTGAGCAATTTCCAACCTTCCCAGTCGTCTTCGGAGCAGCCATCTTCAATGGTAACGATTGGGTATTTTTCCACCCAAGAAGCCAACAGGTCAACGAACTCAGCAGGTGTGAAGGATTTTCCTTCGCCTTCCAGTACGTATTTACCATCCTTGAAGAACTCAGTGGAAGCTACGTCCATACCCAGCAATACGTCTTCGCCTGGTTTGTAACCAGCTTTTTCGATAGCTTCGATGATAGAGGACAGAGCATCTTCGTTGGAAGTGAAGTTAGGAGCGAATCCACCTTCGTCACCAACTGCAGTGTTCAGGCCTTTATTTTTCAGTACGGTTTTCAGGTTGTGGAAGATTTCAGCACCCATACGCAGTGCTTCCTTGAAAGTTGGAGCGCCAACAGGCAGAACCATGAACTCTTGTACGTCAACGTTGTTGTCCGCATGAGCGCCACCGTTAACGATGTTCATCATTGGTACTGGCAGTTGCTTCGCATTGAATCCACCCAGGTACTGGTACAATGGCAGTGCCAGAGCTTCAGCAGCAGCACGAGCTACACCCATGGATACTGCGAGGATCGCATTAGCACCCAGTTTACCTTTGTTTGGAGTACCGTCCAGGCTGATCATCAGCTTGTCGATCTCAACTTGGTTCACAGCATCCAGACCGATAACTTCTGGTGCGATGATTTCATTTACGTTCTTAACAGCTTGCAGAACGCCTTTGCCAAGGTAACGATCTTTATCGTTGTCACGAAGTTCTACAGCTTCATGAGCACCAGTGGATGCACCGGAAGGTACGATCGCACGGCCAATTGCGCCGGACTCCAGATATACTTCAACTTCAACAGTCGGGTTACCACGGGAGTCAAGGACTTCGCGGGCGTATACATCAGTAATAATAGTCATTTGTACACAGTCTCCTTTAATTATGTTATGAGGGTCGCCTCTTCGCTCCCGCATTCAGCAGAGATTGAAGAAGCGTCAGTACCAATTACTTACGGCTTGCAATCATGGACTGGCCTGTCATCTCGGCAGGCTTAGGCAGCCCCATCAGATCAAGCAACGTTGGTGCGACATCGGCCAAGATACCTTTGTCACGCAGTACCACATTCTCATCTGTAACGATGAATGGCACAGGGTTCGTTGTGTGTGCAGTGAATGGACGGCCTTGCTCGTCAATCTCCATATCTGCATTACCGTGGTCCGCAATGATGATCACGACGCCGCCTTTGGCTTTGACTGCATCAACCACACGACCTACACACTCATCCGTTACCTCTACCGCCTTGATTGTAGGTTCCATCATACCGGAGTGACCTACCATATCCGGGTTGGCAAAGTTCAAGATGATCGCGTCGTGTTTGTCCGCTTCGATCTCCTTCACACAGGCATCAGCTACCTCGTAGGCACTCATTTCCGGCTGCAGGTCATATGTAGCTACCTTAGGAGAGTTAATCAGGATACGTGTCTCGCCTGGAAGCTCCACATCACGCCCACCACTGAAGAAGAACGTTACGTGTGGGTATTTCTCCGTCTCAGCGATACGCAGCTGCTTCTTGTTGTTCTGCACAAGCACTTCACCGAAAGTGTTATCCAGATTCTTAGGCTCGTAAGCCACGAAGCCGTTCACCGTCTCACTGAACAGGGTCAGACACACAAAGTGCAGTTGCTGCGGGAACTTCGGTCCACGGTCAAAGCCACGGAAATCGTTGCTTGTGAACACTTGGGACAGCTGGATTGCACGGTCAGGGCGGAAGTTCAAGAAGATGACCGAGTCATTCGTCTCTACCAGGCCTACTGGACTTCCATCTGCCTTGGTAATGACTGTCGGCTCTACGAATTCATCGAATACGGACTTCTCGTACGATTCCTTGAGTGCTTTCAGTGGATCGGTGTATTTCGGTCCATCACCATACACAATGGCACGGTAGGACTTCTCTACACGCTCCCAGCGCTTATCACGGTCCATAGCATAATATCGGCCTTGAACCGTCGCAATTTTACCAATACCTACTTCTTCGATCTTGGCAATCAGCTTCTCCATAAAGCCAACACCGCTATCCGGGCTGACATCACGGCCATCCATGAAGGCATGGATGTAGACTTCTTGCAGCTCTTCCTTCTTGGCGAGGTCCAGCATCGCGAACAAATGCTCGATATGACTGTGCACGCCGCCGTCGGAGAGCAGACCATACAGATGAAGCTTGGTATTGTTCTGCTTCGCATGGCGAACCGCTTCCACCAATGTCGGGTTATCAAAGAATTCACCGTCACGAATGGATTTGGAGATTCGAGTCAAATCCTGATACACGATTCGGCCAGCACCGATATTCAGATGACCTACCTCAGAGTTACCCATCTGTCCTTCAGGCAAGCCTACAGCTTCACCAGAAGCCGTGAGCGTCGTGTTCGGATATTGAGTCAAGTATTTATCATAATTCGGCTTATTGGCTTGTGCGACAGCATTACCTTCAACCTTGTCACGCAGACCAAAGCCGTCCATGATAATGAGAGCAACCGGTTTGGGTGCAGTCATCTTACTTCGCCCCCTCAACAAGTGCAATGTAGGATGCAGGCTGAAGGCTTGCACCACCAACAAGAGCCCCGTCGATGTCACTTTGTCCCATATACTCGGCTACATTCTCAGGCTTAACGCTACCGCCGTATTGAATACGAACAGCATCCGCCACTTGCTCACCGTACAGTCCTTTAACCAGACTACGGATATAAGCAATGACTTCGTTAGCATCCTGTGCAGTCGAGGATTTGCCAGTTCCAATCGCCCAGATTGGCTCATAAGCGATAACTACTTTAGCTGCTTGGTCTGCAGCCAGACCTGCAAATGCAGCTTCCGTCTGTACCTTGCAGACTTCCTTCGTCTGGTTAGCTTCACGCTCTTCCAGCTTCTCACCGACACATACGATCGGAGTCAAGCCATGACGGAAGGAAGCATGAACCTTCTTGTTCACCGTCTCATCAGTCTCAGCAAAGTACTGACGACGCTCGGAGTGGCCAATAATGACGTAATCTACGCCAAGATCCGCCAGCATACGTCCGCTGATCTCACCAGTGAACGCACCATCTTCTTCAAAATGGACGTTTTGTGCTCCAACTTTGATGGCCGTTCCCTTAACCGCTTCTACCAACGCTGGCAGATTCGTGAAAGGTGCACAAATGACGCTCTCTACGCCTTCAACTTCAGCTTTGCCTTTGACTTCTTGAACGAAGTCCTTAGCCTCTGGAACAGTCTTGAACATCTTCCAGTTGCCTGCAATAATAGGTGTTCTCAATATGTTCAGCTCCCTTGCCTTATTACTTGTCGTTCAGTGCTACAACGCCAGGAAGTGCTTTACCTTCCATGAACTCAAGAGAAGCGCCGCCACCAGTAGAGATGTGATTCATCTTGTCAGCCAGATTGAATTTCTCTGCAGCTGCTGCGGAATCCCCGCCTCCAATAATAGTGTAACCTTCTGTGTTCGCGCAAGCTTCAGCCACTTCACGAGTACCACCAGCGAATGGCTCCATTTCGAAGACACCCATTGGTCCGTTCCATACAACCAGCTTGGAGTTCTTGATAACATCAGCATAGATCGCGCGAGTCTTCGGTCCGATGTCCACGCCTTCCCATTCAGCAGGAATACTGTCGATGTCTACGATTTGAGTGTTAGCATTCGCACTGAAATCATCAGACACTACGATGTCCACTGGCAGGTAGAATTTCTTACCGAGCTTCTCAGCCTTCTCGATGAAGCCCAGAACCACATCCAGCTTGGATTCATCCAGCAGGGATTTACCGATCTCGTGTCCTTGAGCCTTGAAGAACGTATAAGCCAGACCACCACCGATAATGATGTTGTCTGCCAGCTCAGTCAGATGGTTGATCACGTCAATTTTGTCTTTAACCTTAGATCCACCGATGATCGCAGTGAAAGGACGCTCAGGGCTAGACAGAGCCTTACCCAATACATCCAGTTCTCTCTCCATCAACAGACCGGATACTGCTGGCAGGTGATGTGCGATCCCTTCTGTGGAAGCGTGAGCACGGTGTGCAGCTCCGAAGGCATCGTTCACGAATACATCCGCGAGTTCAGCAAATTGCTTAGCCAGCTCAGCATCGTTCTTCTCTTCACCAGGATAGAAGCGCACGTTCTCAAGCAGCAATACATCGCCATTGTTCAGCTTGGCAACTTCAGCCTTCACGTTCTCGCCAATTGCCTCATCAACCTTCTGAACAGGCTTGTTCAGCAGCTCGGACAAGCGTGCAGCAACTGGAGTCAGACGCATTTCCTCAACAACTTGACCCTTTGGACGGCCAAAGTGGCTAGCGAGGATGATCTTAGCGCCTTGCTCAATCAAATAGTTGATTGTTGGCAGTGTCTCGCGGATTCGCTTGTCATCTGTAATTTTACCATTTTCTACAGGCACATTAAAATCTACACGGACAAATACCTTTTTCCCGTTCAACTCGATATCACGTACACTCTTTTTGTTCATCGTATGTTCCTCCATACCCTTAATATTTTAATGGGAATTCCCCAAGGAAGAGCATTCCACAGGAGTCACTTGTGAGTACAACTCTGTTGTCATCTGGCAACAAGTTCATAGATAAAGAGCGGAAACAATAACGACTGTTTCCGCTCTATAGTGTTACTCAGGTTCAGGGATTACTTAGCCAGTTTGGCGAAGTGCTCCAAAGTACGAACCAATTGAGCTGTGTAGGACATTTCGTTGTCGTACCAAGCTACAGTCTTAACCAGTTGCTTGTCGCCAACAGTCAGAACTTTAGTTTGAGTAGCGTCGAACAGGGAACCGAAAGTGATACCCTTGATATCGGAAGATACGATTTCATCTTCAGTGTAGCCATAAGTTTCTGGGTCGGAAGCTTCTTTCATAGCTGCGTTGATTTCTTCTGCAGTTACTTTCTTGTCCAGTACAGTTACCAGCTCAGTCAGGGAACCAGTAGCTACTGGTACGCGTTGTGCAGCTCCATCCAATTTGCCTTGCAGTTCAGGAATAACCAGACCGATTGCTTTAGCAGCACCAGTTGTGTTAGGGATGATGTTCTCAGCAGCAGCGCGAGCACGACGGAAGTCGCCTTTAGCGTGTGGAGCATCCAATGTATTTTGGTCGCCAGTGTAAGCGTGAATAGTAGTCATCAGACCTTCTACGATGCCGAACTTGTCTTGCAGCGTCTTAGCCATAGGAGCCAAGCAGTTCGTTGTGCAAGAAGCACCGGAGATTACAGTTTCGGAACCATCAAGAATATCATGGTTTACGTTGTAAACGATCGTCTTCATGTCGCCAGTAGCTGGAGCGGAGATAACAACTTTCTTAGCTCCACCTTTAAGGTGCTTCTCAGCAGCCTCTTTAGTTGTGAAGAAGCCTGTGCACTCCAGAACGATATCAACGCCCAGGTCGCCCCATGGCAGCTCTTCAGGGTTGCGGTTAGCCAGAACCTTAACTTCCTTGCCGTTTACTTTGAAGAAGCCGTCATGTACTTCAACGTCGCCTTCGAAACGTCCTTGAGTAGTATCGTATTTGAGCAAGTGCGCCAGCATTTTAGCGTCTGTCAAATCGTTGATTGCAACAACTTCAATACCTTCTACGTTTTGAATACGACGGAAAGCCAAGCGTCCAATACGTCCAAAACCGTTAATACCTACTTTAACTGCCATGAGTAAGTTCCTCCCAAGTTTCGTTTTTATTTATTCAAGACAGAGCGGTTAAGCCCGTCAAGACAACAATATGAATGATTGCCTATGCTACTTAAGACAGCAATCTAGCTGTTGCTCACAATAATGTTAGCTGCTGCTTCGTCCGTGACCAGAATATCCTCATGACCAAAACGAAGAACTGCCTGAATCGCCGTAGCCTTGCTAGAACCTCCAGCAATCGCCAGCACAATCTCAGTTCGCTTGATGTCCTCCAGTCGGAGCCCAAGCGTCAGCATCTTGTGAACGACAATACCATCCTCGTTAAAGTAATAGCCGAATGACTCTGCAACGGCCCCTTCAGCACGAATCTCATTAATGACTTCCTGCTCCAGCCTGCGACGGCGGGCCATCTCATTGGCATTCCCGATGCCATGAATGATAATTCGACTTTTACGGATAATACTGACAATCTCCTGAACGCTCTGATCCTGATGCAATGATTCATAAGCATGGTTACTCAGCAGATCAGGGACGTGAAGCAGTCGGTACTGGGCACCAACCTTGCGTGCCATAGTGGAAGCAATCGTGTTCGCTTGCATCTCCATGCTCTCGCCAAGTCCGCCGCGTGCGGGTACGAACCATCCACCGCGAATCGGGCCTGTGGGCGGTGTAGTCAACTGCTCAGCCACCTCGGCAATCGTAGTGCCACCAGTGACGGCAATGATATCCTCATCCCCCATAATCCCCAGAAGGGCTTTGGCGCCCGCTCTTCCCAGCTCTCTTCTCGCAAGAGGCGAGCTATCCGAGTCACCGGGTACAACGACAACCTTCCTCAGGTTGTACATCTGACGAATCTGTTCCTCGAGCAGGGACAATCCGAACAATTCCTTGGCAATCGGCTCAAGCCGCTCTAGCAGCTCGTATCCGGCCTCGCTCACCCTCATGCCTACATGATCAATCTCCAGAAGCCCTTGGGCCTTCAACAGATCGGTTTCAGCTCGCAGTACACGTTCTGTCATATGAAGGGATGACGCCAGCGTTCGGCGGCCAACCACCTCAGACAGCATGATCTGATGCAGGATGGTATATCTTTTTTTCAAAACTTCCGTGAGATCAGGCAGAAGCTGCTTCTGTATTTCTAATATATTTCGCATGCTTTCCACTCCTGCAGACTTCTATTCTGCTCTAACTCACAATCAGATGGTACAGTCCATCTCAAACCAAGCTGGTCTCAAAATGTCCCGGGTTAACTTTTTAAGTCCCACAGTTATTCTACCCAATATTTGCTTCAGAAGCAAGTGCCCCGAACCTATATTTCACTACCTTTTTGCCCTTTATACATAAGTAAGGAATCTTTACGTCAAAAAAACAGATTCAGGCTATAAATTTTGCAAAAGGATACATCTTCCGTTAGGTATTGGTCAGTTACGTTACCCCAGATGGCATGTTATACATGTTATATATCGGTAAATATCCATAGATCATATAATAAGCGTGCGTTCTAATCAGATACTTGCTTTTTCATTCCACTTAGCATATAATCATCTTTGCTCGCCAATTCGTTCATTAGCTACTTAATTAGTTAGTGAGAGATATAATTGATTGAGTATTGCTTTAACAAATAGCATGCGCCCGTGGTCCAATGGATATGACGTAGGCCTCCGGAGCCTGAGATCAAGGTTCGATTCCTTGCGGGCGCGCCATACTTTCTTAAGAACTTGTACATAAGCACTTATTATATTGTTAACCATGTAAGAGCGGATTCGCTCTTTTTTTGATTCTTTAGTTTGACTTTCTTTGACTTTTTGATTTAAATTGTTTATGATGTGGTTATTAAGGTAACAGTTTAATGGGAAGGGACTTTGGAAGAATATATTCTAAGACCTTTCGCAACACATAATCGAACTAATTTAAGGGAGGTTTTTACGTGAGTTACATTCCTATGGTCGTTGAACAAACCAATCGCGGCGAACGCGCCTATGACATCTATTCCAGATTGCTGAAGGATCGCATTATTTTCCTCGGTTCTGATGTAAATGATGTTGTTGCCAATTCCATTATCGCTCAAATGCTGTTTCTGACTGCGGAAGATCCGGAAAAAGACATCCACTTGTACATCAACAGTCCTGGCGGTTCGATCACAGCCGGCATGGCGATCTTCGATACTATGCATTTCATTAAGCCCGATGTATCTACCATCTGTGTAGGTATGGCTGCTTCGATGGGCGCATTCTTGCTGAATGCAGGGGCCAAGGGCAAGCGCTTCGCGCTTCCGAACAGTGAGATCATGATTCACCAGCCGCTGGGCGGAGCCCAAGGACAGGCGACAGACATCGAGATCCGTGCACGTCGCATCCTCAAGATGCGTGACAAGCTGAACAAGATTCTGGCTGAGCGCACAGGACAGCCGCTGGAACGGATTGAGAAGGACACCGACCGCGACTACTTCATGTCCGCTGAGGAAGCCAAGGAATATGGTCTGGTTGACCAAGTGATCTCCAGCACTCCACCACAAGGTGTCTAATACACCTTGCCTGAGGGTATGGCGTGACCTAGGGTCAGGGAAATAGTTGACAGCAACAGATAAGCCGCCTCCGGTTATAGCCGAAGGCGGCTTGTTTAGCTTTTTCACCCTGTCCTGTAGGTAGCTTGTTATGTTTCCTTTGATGCGTTGTGTGTAATTTCTTGGTTTGACTGCTTATTCAGGCCTTCTCATGAGTCGCTGTGAAAATAGCTATTCTCAGATATTCTTTAACGAGAGAAGGGGCCCTTTCCTTGTGGCAGCAATGAGCTATATGGGAATACGAACTCCGGAATCCCGGCAGCATAAGCCGTGTACTCATATTGCTGGAAGAAGATCACCACGCCTGCAGGAGACAGATAGAAATCCTGATCTTTGCCAATGCCCTTAAAGTCCCCAAGATAGCCACCGTGGTTCGTAACTTGTGGAGTCAGCTTGTCATTTAGTGCCTTCAGGTAATTTGGGTTCGCACCCAATACGTCTTCCAGCTTCAGCAGCTGTCCATCCTTCAGAGAGAAGGTATAGCCTTTACGGACAGTCATCCCGTGTGCTCCGCCAAGGTATCCATACTCATCCACAACCAGGCTGACGACATCAGCTTGAAGATCCGTTACCAAATAGTTATTCTCAAATTGAAATGGACGGTCTGCCGTCGGGCCGCCAGTCTTTACAGATTCTTTGGAAGCAGCCGCCAACTCTTCCGCACGCTTCTTCAGGACCTCGTTGATCTTGGCTATTCCGGGATAGTCGCCCTCTAATTTCAATGTATGAATATCATATTGAACCGTAGGCTCTTCCTGCTGCAGCACAGGCTCCATGGACCATTTTAAAAGCTGATTCTGTCCCGCACTCATCCGAACCTGCTTACTCGCACCGTCCCACGCTGCCTGGACGCCCAGATAATTCTTCACCACACCAATCGGTATATAGAGCTTACCGTTCTTCTTGGTTCCTTCCATACCCTTCGTATAGACCTGGTTCACGTTCATAAACAGCTCTTCAGCGCTCCCGTCATAAATACGAACCTTGTTCTGTCCACCATTAATTGTATAGGTCAAGCTCTCGGCATCATAAGAGACACCCAGCTTCAGGTCATCACGCAATGCGGATACAGGAATCATAGTCTTGCCTTGAATCAACAAGCCCTTATCCTTAAGCTCTTGTCCCTCCCAGAACAGCTTCACTTGCTGATTCTGAGCTTCTTGTACGGTCGATGAGGCCCAGGTAGACGATATCGGCAGCATTGCCCCTGTAACTACTGCTGTAGCCAGCAGCAGGTGCCCTATGGGCTTAGTGTAGTATCTCATAACATCCGTCTCTCCTTTATCAACATTTATGTACCTTTTCAAAAAGCTATTCTACGCTGACCCATGTTGAATTGGGTAACAACCCCGGTTACAAGATTGTTAGAATCTTATGCCAGCCTTTAGACGGGTCGAAAATCAAACAGAGGCTGCCACTCTCTTATGCAAGTTCAGTGACAGCCTCCGCTTGGATTACACCTGGATAGCTAAGGTTATTTATTTCATTTCATATTGTGCGCTAAGCTGCGTACTGATCTTCACTTCACCAGGTTCGAATGATGTGGAGTCCGCAGTGCCGCCTGCTCTGGATTCCATCAATTCATTTTTGAGGTACACGAAAGGTACTTGGGCCTGCTCCAGATTCACATTCAACAGGGTACCAAGCTGGCGATTGGCAGCCTTGGCTACTGCCCCAGCTTTCATCTGGGCGTTAGCCAACGCCTTCGCGATCACTTGCTCCTCATATGGCTGTGTATCCTCTACCGAGAATTGGATGTTGTCCACGCTGTTCGCTCCAGCATTGGTTGCCGCGTCCAGCAGCTCGCCTACCTTGCTCAGATCGCGGTATTTCACGCTCAACGTGTGAGTAGCAACGTAACCAATGAGCTGTTGGCCTTCTTTTTCAGTATAGCTATAGTTAGGTTGCACATAGAATTGGTTCGTCTGGATATCCTTGTCTGCAATGCCCCATGTCTGCTTGAGCAGTGCGTTCAGCTTGGTCATTCTTTCTGCGTTCAACTTCTGAGCCTCAGCCGCTGTCTTCCCTTCAGTCCGCACACCGATGTAGAGAGTAGCCATATCCGGCTTGATCGAAATCTCTCCAGACCCATTAACACTGATGACATTACGGATTACATCTGATGCTGTTGCTGCATACGCCCGGCCGCTATCCTGTCCTCCCAGTCCTACGGTTCCAAAACCGCCCAAAAATACGCTACCTGCCAGCAAGGCTGCTCCTGCTGCTCTTGTCCATGTTTTCATTTACATGCTCCTCCTTTGATATGGCCCTGCTTATGTTGAAGTTGGATAATTTTAACCTCTAGACGGAATTACACAAAAAAGGTTGCACTACATAAACCCAGAGTACAAAAAAAGATCAGCGGAATCTCTCCCTGATCATGTGTATAGCTTCTCCACCCTATGTATAGCACTTCATAATTCAATAAATAAGTTCCAATTCTAATTACGTATTACTATTCTGACTATATACAAAAAGCCCCTCTTCAGGGGCTGCACACCGACAGAGCGCCGATTATTGATTTTCGAGTTCTTCCTTGCTTACCAAGCTTACTAAAGCGTTTACAGCCTGTTCAGCGTCCGCACCCTCAGCACTAATGTAGATTTCTGTCCCGGAGCTGATTGCCAGGCTCATAATTCCCATGATGCTCTTGGCATTTACTTTCTTGTCGTCCTTCTCTACGAAGACCTCAGAAGAATATTTATTGGCTTCCTGTACGAATAATGCAGCTGGTCTGGCATGCAGTCCTGTTTTCAAACGTACAACTACCGGATGTTTAGACATGTTCAACAACTCCCCCTTATTTAGAGTGCAATCTATCAACACAAATGAAACATAAATACACCATTTTATTTATCACATTATACCATTAACCGGGGCCATTAACTAGAAAAAAAACAGCAACCGTCCAGTCGAGATGCCAGATGCAGCAGTTGGAAGTCCGTCAGGACAGTTCTGCACGTACTTTCTCCGCCATTTCATCAATCTTGCGGAGACGATGATTGACGCCCGATTTACTCACTGTACCCTTCAGCAGCTCGCCGACTTCCTTCAGATTCATATCCGGGTGAGCCAGCCGAACCTCCGCTACCTCACGCAGCTTATCAGGCAAAGACTCCAGCCCGACTTCCTTTTGCAGCAACTTGATGTTTTCAATCTGCCGCACAGCGGCACCGATCGTCTTGTTCAGATTCGCCGTCTCACAATTCACGATCCGATTCACCGAGTTACGCATGTCACGCATAATACGTACGTCCTCGAACTTGAACAAGGCCTGATGTGCACCAATAATGCTTAATAGCTCAATAATCTTCTCGCCTTCCTTGATGTAAAGAATAAAGCCCTTCTTGCGCTCAATACAACGTGCGTTCAGATGAAATTCATTCGCAAGCTCTACGAGTGCCTGGCAATGCTCCTCATACATCGATGCGATCTCCAGATGATAGGATGAGCCCTCGGGATTGTTCACGGAGCCTCCAGCCATGAAAGCCCCGCGCAGATAAGCCCGCTTACAACAGTTTTTCCGAATGATCTCCTTATTAATCCCTTCGGTAAATACAAATCCCTCAGACACAATATGAAGCTCTTTCAGAATTTCCTGTACCTTGCTCGGTATACGGACAATATATACATTATTTTTCTTAAGCCGCATCTTTTTACGAACCAACAGTTCAGTATGCACTTGAAAATGCTTCTTGATGAAGGAATAGATCCGTCGTGCAATCGCGGCATTCTCCGTTGATATGTCCAGAACGACTTTCTTGTTCGTAAGCTGGACTGAGCCAAGCATCTGAATCAGGGCTGACAATTCTGCCTTCTCACAGCAATCCTGAGCTTCAATCAGGGTCAGCTCTTTTTTGGTCTGGGCCGCAAATGACAATGGATTTCACCTCCTTCTGAACATCCAATTCTGTACCAGCTGATAAATGTGCTGGCTCAACTTGTCAGCATCATGGCGCAGGTACGTTCGAAATAGCACCAGTGTATCCGCCACCACTTTATATCCTCGCTCTGACACCGGTCCGAGATCAAGCTGTACGGGTCTTGCCCCTTGCTCGGCATACTTCTCCTGCACCTGAGGCGGAATCTCCCCATTGTTCACAATAACATAGTCAAATAATTGATGTCCTACATGGTCCACGATTGCTTGAAGATGGTCGCCGACACTGTAGTTATCCGTTTCTCCAGGCTGTGTCATCACATTACAGACAAAAATCTTGACCGCATCAGACGACACCACAGCCTCAGCCAGCTTGGGAACCAGCAGATTGGGAAGAATACTAGTATACAGACTTCCCGGGCCAATGAGTATCGCATCAGCCTTCTGGATCGCTTCCACAGCCTCAGGCAACGGCTCCACGTGATCCGGCTCAAGGTAGACTCGCTTGATCCGCATGCCCGCCTCCGGGATCTTGGACTCGCCTGTGACGATGGAGCCATCCTCCATCTCGGCATGAAGAATGACGCCCTCACCCGCAGCAGGAAGCACGCGCCCGCGAACGGCAAATACCCTGCAAAGCTCTCGCACAGCCGTAACAAAATCACCATCAGAAATATCGGTCATGGCAGCCAGTATCAGATTACCCAGACTATGTCCTGCAAGCCCTGAGCCGGAGGCAAAGCGATACTTGAGCAGATCCGCCATCAGTGGCTCTACATCTGCCAATGCAGTCAACACATTTCGTATATCCCCCGGCGGTGGCATCTGTAGCTCATTTCGTAAAATCCCTGAGCTACCGCCATCGTCAGCTACAGTGACAATGGCGGTAATATCCAGCGGCTTCTGCTTAAGACCTCTTAGCATGACTGACAGGCCCGTACCCCCGCCCATGACGACAATACGTGGACGCTCCAGCTGTTGTCCCGCTGTTTTCATAAACTCACCTCTATTTTAATGCCGATCCCGATCGGCATCCCTGTGACTGACCGAGACAACCTCTGTTTCGCTTGCACCGAGCATTTTGCCCAGATACTCTGATATCGCTACCGAGCGGTGCTTACCACCAGTACAGCCTATTCCAATAATGACCTGGCTCTTTCCTTCCTTCCGATATTGTGGAATAAGGAAATGCAGCATATCCAATAGCTTGGTCAGGAATGACTGGGTCTCTGGCCACTTCATAACATAATCATATACGTCACTATCTTGTCCCGTGCGTGGTCGCAGCTGCTCCACATAATGCGGATTAGGCAGGAACCGAACATCAAATACCAAATCTGCATCAATCGGAATTCCATACTTGAAGCCGAACGATGTGATGTTGACCGAAAACTGACTGCCCTCAAGATGTGAGAAACGCGCAATAATGCGTTCTTTCAGAACAGCTGGCTTCAGCGAGCTGGTGTCGATCACTTGTGTAGCCGAGTACTTCAGCTCTTCCAGCATCTTGCGCTCCAGACGAATGCCATCAAGCGGCATTCCTTCCGGAGCAAGCGGATGACGACGACGACTCTCCTTGTATCGCTGTACAAGGACGGCATCACTGGCATCCAAGAATAGAATTTCACAATGTATGGTGAAATGATCCTTAACGTAATTCAGCGATTCAGAGAGCGCCGTGAAAAACTCCCGGCCCCGCAAGTCAATGACCAGGGCAACCTTGGCAATCTTGCCTTTCGATTGTTCAATCAATTCGGCAAATTTGGGAATCAGCACGGGCGGAAGATTATCTACACAGAAGAATCCCAGGTCCTCCAGGCTTTGGACGGCAATCGTCTTCCCTGCACCCGACATCCCTGTAATGATGATTAGTGTTGCGGTCGCGGTTGCTATTGAGCTGTTTTCCGACATGCGGCTCCCCTCTTTCCCCATACGCTTGAATGAATTATAGCTATCTAATCAGGAACGCAGCAGCAGACCTGCTGCCCCTACGACCCCAGCGTCATTGCCGAGGATAGCGGGCACAACGGTGAGTCCCTGATACAACGGTCCTGGCGTCAGCTGACGAACAACCTCACGTAGCTCATCGAACAGGATATCCCCTGCCTTAGAGACACCCCCACCGACGATGAACATCTGCGGATTCAACACAGCTGCCGTAGTAGCCATGGCCTTTCCTAGATAAAAGGCTGCGCGGCGAACGATGCGGACCGCTGTCTCATCACCCTGCTTTGCGGCATCGAAGACATCCTTGGCCATGATATGCTCTACCTGAGCCAGCGCAGTAAGCTCTCCCCGTTCCACGGCATCCTTCGCCATACGGATAATCCCGGTTGCGGAGGAGACGGTCTCTAGACAGCCCATCTTGCCGCAGCCACACTGAATGGCTTCCAGGTCAGGAACCACTGCGATATGACCAACTTCACCAGCCATACCGGAGAAGCCTTGGTAGATCTTGCCGCCTATGATGATCCCACCACCCACGCCCGTTCCAAGCGTAAAGCATACACAATTGGCAACGCCTTTGCCTGCTCCAGCCCATGCCTCACCCAGTGCTGCTACATTGGCATCATTCTCTATCTTCACTGGCTTACCAATCCGCTTCTCTAGCAGAGCACGAATCGGCACGTCCTTAAAGCCTACGTTGGGAGCCAGTACAACAACTCCATCCTCCGAATTCAGGAATCCAGCAATGCCAGCTCCTACTCCTTGCAGCTGATCCCAGCTATAGGGAGAATCCTCGACAATCTGTCTGACGTACTGCTCGATATTGGATAGGATTGTCTCCACACCTTCACCGGTTCCTGTCGGACCCTCATAGGTCTGTAGAAGCTGTCCCTCGCTGTTACAGATACCAACCTTTATTGCTGTACCACCCAAGTCAACACCAACGTAGATACCCTCGGACATAATAAGCCACCTTCTTCTATAACTTTAGTAAGAGACTAAAATTCAAATTATCGCGCTTACAGCAAGGGGTTTCCCGCCTTGGTCTTACCTACGTATCCAACTATAAGCGAACCTATTCATCCGGTCAAGCAGACCCGAAAGGATAGCTTCCCCGGCCGAAAACTGGCAACACCCACACATGCATGTTGCCAGCAAGGTGGGTGTGGGGAATACAATTAACGATGTAAGACCAAATTCCTGGCCTGATCTCTGCTTCTGGTTATTGATCCAGGGTCTCGCTCCAATCATGCACCATGCTACCCTCAAGGTACTTCTCAGCATCCATAGCTGCCATACAACCGGAGCCAGCTGCTGTGATAGCTTGACGATATCGGGTATCCTGCACGTCTCCACATGCAAAGACGCCTGGTATGTTCGTCTCGGTCGTTCCAGGTCTTACTTCGATATAGCCATGGCTATCCGTCGTCACCTGTCCCGCGAGGAAGCCTGTATTCGGTGTATGACCAATCGCTACGAATACACCGTCCGCTTCAATGAACTCCTCTTGCCCAGTCTCATTGTTGAGCACCTTCAAGCCCTTCACGCCAGTCGCCTCAGCCACGACCTCGAGTGGAGTACGATTCAAGGACCAGAGCACCTTCTCGTTATCACGGGCACGATCCTGCATGATCTTGGAGGCACGCAATTCTTCTCTGCGGTGAACCAGTGTAACGCTGGACGCAAATCTCGTCAGGAAGCTTGCCTCCTCCATCGCCGAGTCTCCTCCACCAATAACAATGATTTTCTTGTTACGGAAGAAGAAGCCATCGCAAGTAGCACAAGTACTCACTCCCCGGCCCACATTATCCTGCTCACCTGGAATGCCCAGATATCTGGCGGATGCCCCAGTAGCAATAATGAGGGATTCCGTCTCAATGACGCCCACTCCCTCTACTTTGACTTTGAAAGGACGCTTGGACAGATCCACCTCTTCCACCCAGCCGGATTTGAACTCGGCTCCAAAGCGTTCGGCCTGCTTGCGCATGTTATCCATTAATTCAGGCCCCATAATGCCATCAGGAAAGCCTGGGAAATTCTCTACTTCGGTAGTTGTCGTAAGCTGTCCGCCTGGTTGCATGCCTTCAATGACAAGTGGATTCATATTGGCTCTTGCCAGGTAGATCGCTGCCGTATAGCCTGCAGGACCTGTGCCGATAATAAGGGATTTGTACATGGAAATGACCTCCTTCAAAGTAGTGCTTCGTCTGTGCTGGGTGCAACCCGAGTACATCCTTGCTGCCACACTATACTCGTTCTGTGAAATCCTTCAGGGTCTTGCTCGTCTTTGTGCTGATGCCACATACCGAATCAATCTGCCGGGCATATCGACTAATCGTGGATACCGATATCCCGTAATAATCTGCAACCTCACGATAGGTGACGCGTTGGTGATTCATTTTAGCCGTCAGGTACTCCAGCGCTGCAGACCAGCCTTCTACATGCTGAATCACGAGCTCATGCCCAACATGATTCACATACTCAGACCAGAGCTGCTTCAGATCATTGATCTGGGCGGCGTCATAGCGTTGTCCCATGACGGAGACGGCTCTGTCGAGAACAGCCTGAAGCTGAATGTTGGCAGAATCCGAGAACATCGTTTCACTTCGCAGCTTCTCCGGAATGACCGTGACAGAGGGGGCTGCCTCCTGCTCAGGATGCTCTACTTCCATCTCACGGAGCACCTTAGTGGCCGCTTGATGCAAGGTGTCACTCAGACCCGTCTCGGTGAGGAATGTCTCAAGTGCCTGCCGTACTTCCTCATCACCGATCAATTCCAGGGCATGAATCACCTGAAGCCTGGTTGCATCATCACCATGATGCAGAGCCCAGAAGAAGGAAGAGCGCACAAGCGGGTCCTTCTTCATATCATCGGGCATACTGCGCGAGCCATATTTCTCCCACAGCTTGAACTGCTCGTCGAACGGCAGATGGTAGTGATAGCTCAGCTTCTCAAGCTGCTTCCCCTGAGACTTAAGCTCATCCATTCGGGATAGATAGAACCTCGGAATCTCGGAGGAAGGATCTAGCTTCTGCACCTTCGCCCACAGTCGCACGGCCTCGTCATATCGTCCTGTATTGCTGGCCGCTACGGCAGCATAGTGGTACAAGGAAGGGTCCGTTCCACTCTCGGTCTGCCTCAACAGCCGCCGGAAATGGTGATACGCCTCTTCATGATGCTCCAGAATGCCCATGGTTGTGCCTAGCTTGAACACTTGATCTTGCTGGAAGGGAATTGTGACCGCGAGAGTCTTGATCAATGCGTCCAGATGGGGACCACCGCCCTCATTCTGATAGAAGATCGCCAGATTGCACAGGGCATGCAGATTGCCTGGATCAGACTCCAGCACTTGGAGAATGGTCTCTTTGGCCTTCTTGAACATGCCCATGTAGTAGTAGGACAACGCCAGATTGTTACGGGCTGCAAGCAGTTCAGGCTGATCACCCGAGATCTGCTCCAGCAGTTTCGCCGCTTGGGCGAACTTGCCCTCTTCCAGCAGCTTTCTGGCTTGATCATGCTCGACGACTCCACCCCGAGCCTTGATCCGGTTCAGCTTGGTTGGACGATTCAGCTCATAGTACAGCAGCTCCATCATGTCCTCTGCCTCTTCCAGATACTGCCCCTCTGCGTCTTCCTCCAGATAGGTGACCAAGGCACGCTCCGCCTCTTCAAATTGTTCCATATTGGCATAGTTATTAGCCATATAGAAGTAGCATTCCGTCATTGATGGATTGACATGCGTCAACACGTGGTCCAGAACCTCGTTGGAACCTGTATAATTCCCCATCTCTGATAATATACCCGCCATATTGCAATGATTCACCGGATTATCCGGTTCATATTCCACAGCTTTGCGAAAATATTTCAATGCCTTGTCATAATGATTGCGATCCAGCGAGCGGACGGCTCTCTCGAAGAAAAAGGACGCGTCGAGACGCAAGGTGATCATATTGGAGCGAGTGTCCGTAACCCGCAGGTTTTTGCCTTTCATAATAACAAAGGCACCTCCTTTAACTTGCTATTGAGCCTATCTATTATAACATAACTTGATTGCCACTTCTCACAGAAATCAGCAAGTTATTTTTGGTACCAGCTCCGGACAACGCACTACAATATGCTTCACTTTTCTCTTCTCTGTTAACTGCAATTACGGGCAATTCACCCCCGACCGGAGATCGAACTGAGTGTTTAAGATAGGAGCTACTTTATGTTGGGCTAACAATCCCTCAAATTGGAAAATGTCGGAAATAAAAAATCCAAAAAGACGCATGGCATTTAAATGCCTGCGTCCTTGAACAGGGTAGCAATCGAGCCACCATCCATAATTATGCGAACAGCCTGAGCCAGCATAGGCGCAACGGAGAGCACCTTAAGCCGCTCCATCCCTTCTGCGGATAGCTTGATGGAGTCTGTCACGACAATCTCCCGGATGAACGGATGATTCAGCTTGTTCAGAGCACTGCCCGAGAACAGTCCATGTGTGGCACAGACAATGACTGGCTGCGAGCCTCTTTCCCTCAAGCTCTCCACCACATTCACAATCGTAGTTCCGGTATCAATCAGATCCTCAATAATAATCGGCGTACGCCCCTCCACATCTCCAATAACGTGCGTAATGACAGACTCATTATGAGCTGGACGCTTCTTGATCATGATGGCAAACGGGGAATCCAGTTGATTCGCCAGCTTCTCCGCCATGGAGGCACGGCCTGCATCTGGGGATACAACTACGGGACGTTCAAGAGACTGCGAACAGAGATGCTCACTAATCAGATCCAGGGCGGTCAAATGATCCACCGGAATGTTAAAAAAGCCTTGAATCGCTGCCGCATGCAAATCCAGCGTCACGACACGTGTAGCCCCTACCGTAGTCAGGACATCAGCCAGCATCTTGGCGGAGATTGGCTCGCGTGGAGCCGCCTTGCGCTCCTGCCTCGCATACCCGTAATAAGGTACTACAATATTAATTGTCCGGGCAGAAGCACGCTTAGCCGCATCAATCATGACAAGCAGCTCCACGAACAGCTCATTGATAGGGTGCGCGAGGGATTGCACCAGGAACACATCACAGTTACGTATGCTCTCCTCATAGTGAACATAGACTTCTCCACTCTTGAAGCGCGATAGCTTAATGCGCCCCAATTCTACACCCAGCTTGTCACATATGCTCGCAGCCAGCTCAGGATTCGATGATCCCGAGAAAATCCGCAGACTCTGTTGCATGCTTGTCCTCCCCCGACCTTCCATTCAATATAAGAAAAACGTCATCTGAGCTTCTATATACTTCATGTTCCTCTAAGTGGATTATAACGCCCTTTAGCCGCTAGAGCTATGAAAATAACCGATCTTGCTCAGACACGTATGCCTTCGAATCGAGATCGGTTACTGCTGTAAGTTACCTTTTGTTATTCGGCGTCTATATATCCGGCTAAGTCATTCTAACCATTCCTGTTAGAGTCTTATGCCAGCTCGACGAATGAGCGCTCTCTATTCCGAAAGACTGCCAGCTCCCGATATCCCACATCATAGAGCAGCGCACGCGCTTCCTCCAGATGCTCGGACAGCTTGAGCGGATCATGCGCATCCGAGCCTAGCGTTACAGGAATCGCCAGTTGCCGTGCTTCTTCCAGAATGCGCCGACTTGGGAACATCTCTGCACACGGCTTCGATAGCCCCGAAGCGTTCAGCTCCATTGCTCGACCACTACGTGCTATCGCATTCAGCGTCGCGCGCTCCAGCTCCCGAAGCTCCTCCTCCTCGGATGGCTCCGGGTAGTGACCGAACCGCTTAATGACATCAAGATGACCCATAATATCGTAGAGGCCAGTGGCAGCTGCTTTGGACACAGCATCATAGTACCTTGCATACACCTCAAGGACACGCTGACCTTCCCAGTTATGGACTTGCCGATAGTCGCTTACGTCCCATTCCCCGAGAAAATGCACCGAACCGATAACATAATCCCACGGATAGGCCTTTACGATCTTCTCGATCTCACGCTCCCAGCCCTCAATGTAGTCGCCCTCCAGACCAACTCGAATATCAATCTGATCCCTGTAGCGCTCCTTCAGGCTTAAGCACTCCTCGACATAACGGGGTAGCTCCTCCATAGCCATGGCCATCTCGGGATAGTACTCCGCAGGGTTCACATGAAGCAGAGGCATATGATCAGACAAGCCCAGTTGGTCGAGGCCGAGCTGAATCCCCTGCTGAACGTACTCCTCCAGACTGCCGACTGCGTGCCCACAACGGGCATGGTGTGTATGATAATCAATACGCACAGCCTTTCCCCCTTTATGTGATCAACATCCAGTACCGAATATGTCCATCTGCTATAGCTACATAAATCGGATATATAACAGCTGTATGAGCTGCTATGCAGGCTGTAGATAAGTTCTCACAAACTCTAGATAAACGTTATGCAAGCTGAATTACTAATGCGCCATAAGCGCACCCCGATCCCGATTAATCCCGTCGAGGACGTTCGTGTCGGCGCTCCAGCTCCGTCATGATCTCATCCAGTGGAAGCTTACGCTCCTGCAGCAGCACCAGCAGATGGTACAGCAGATCACTTACCTCCAGCCGTAGCTCATCATTATCCTGATTCTTGGCAGCAATGATCGTCTCTGACGTCTCCTCGCCCACCTTTTTCAGAATCTTGTCGATGCCTTTCTCGAACAGATATGTGGTATAGGCCCCCTCAGGGCGCGTACGCTCACGCTCGGCAATTACTGCTTCCAGCTCAGCCAGTACAGCGAAGCGATCCGAACGAGCATTGTAGGTCTCACCTGTAGCGGAGACTTCCTTGCCTGGAAGAACAATCTCACGGTCGAAGCAAGTAATGGCTCCTGTGTGACAGGCCGGACCAGCGGGGTGTACACGTACAAGCAGTGCATCTCCATCGCAATCCAGATTCAAGGATGCAATCCGCTGTGTATTGCCCGAGGTAGCTCCCTTATGCCATAGCTCTTGTCTAGAGCGTGACCAGAACCAGGTCTCCCCGCTCTCCAGAGATTTACGCAGAGACTCCCTGTTCATATAGGCCAATGTCAGTACCTGCCCAGTCACTGCATCCTGTACAATCGCAGGCGCTAGACCAGCCTCATCCCATCGCACATTCTCCACGACCTGCTCTAGGGAGATTTGCTCGTTAATTTCACTACTCGTCATCGAATCTCCACTCCCCTGTTCTTCAAATCCTTCTTCAATTCCTGAATGGCAATCTCTTTATAGTGGAAAATCGTAGCCGCTAGTCCTGCATCAGCGCCGCCTTCGGTGAACACGTCGTAGAAGTGCTCCTTCTTGCCAGCACCACCGGAAGCAATCACGGGTATGCTGATCCGATCAGCTACCGCCGCAGTCAAGGCGAGATCGAAGCCATCCTTCGTTCCGTCTGCATCCATGCTTGTCAGCAGAATCTCGCCTGCTCCCAGCTTCTCCACATCGCTTGCCCACTGTAGCGCCCGAATGCCGGAAGCTCTGCGTCCACCATGGGTGTACACTTCCCACTCGCCCCAGGCTTCGTTATATCTTGCATCGATGGCTACCACGACACATTGTGATCCGAACCCACGGGCTCCATCCGTAATCAGCTTCGAGTTCAATACCGCGGCTGTATTAATACCAATTTTGTCCGCTCCAGCTCGCAAGATCCGCTTCATATCGTCGACGTGAGATATTCCTCCTCCAACAGTGAAGGGAATCGAGATTTCACCTGCGGTCTGACGCACGACCTCTTCCATGGTCGCTCGCCCCTCCACCGAGGCTGAAATGTCGAGAAATACGATTTCATCGGCACCTTCCTGATCATACAGCGCAGCTAATTCTACTGGGTCGCCTGCATCCCGGAGATTGACGAAATTCACACCCTTTACGACGCGGCCGTCTTTTACATCCAGACATGGAATAATACGTTTAGCCAGCATCTCCTTACCTCCCCGCCACGATTTACATTTACCTAACACCAGAATCACGTACACTAAAGGACATGCTCCGGTCGTTTGCTTCTTACAATAGTTCGAATCCTGTACCCGACTCTGGCTCTGTTATTCGGCTCCAGCCACGGCACGAATTGCTTCATCCAATTGAATACTGCCCGTATATAGCGCCTTGCCCACAATGGCTCCGCCAATGCCTTCTTTGGCATGAGAAGACAGCTTCAGCAGATCGTCCATCGTGCTGACTCCTCCCGAGGCAATAACCTGACGACCGCTGCTCTTGGCCAATGACAGAATCGCTTCCACATTTGGCCCCTGCATCATACCGTCACGCGATATATCGGTGAAAATGAACGTCTCTGCGCCTTTGGCAGCCAGCTCACGAGCTAGCTCCTCAGCTTTGACCTCCGAGGTCTCCAGCCAGCCGCGTGTCGCTACGTATCCATTTCTGGCATCCAATCCAATAGCAATCTGGTCTCCGTAGGTGCCGAGCACCTCTTCCGTAAAGGCACGATCCTCGATAGCAGCCGTCCCGAGAATCACTCTGCTTACACCGAGTGACAGCACACGGTCCACATCTGCCCGCGTCCGCAAGCCGCCTCCGACCTGAACAGGCACCTGTACCGCAGATGCGATGCTACGGATAATATCATCATTCACGGGATGACCGGCCTTCGCCCCATCAAGATCTACCAGGTGGATGAAAGTCCCACCCAGTCGCTCCCACTCACGAGCTACCTCAAGTGGATTGTCGTTGTATACCGTCTCACGGTTGTAATCCCCTTGTATCAACCTTACACATTTGCCGCCCCGAATATCAATAGCGGGATAGATCGTGAACATACGCTGCCTCCCTGTGCTTGAATTCATATGTTGAGAGTCCAATTGACTCACTGATTATGCTTTATCATGTGTCATGGCGAGGAAATTCCCTAACAGGGCAATCCCCAGCTCCCCGCTCTTCTCCGGGTGGAACTGCATGCCATAGACAGTGCCACGCCCTACAATGGCGGTAACAGGTCCGCCGTAATCCGTTACAGAGAGCAGATCACTAGCAGATTCCGTCTGTGCGTGATAGGAATGCACGAAGTAGACGTGACCTTCCTCTAGTCCTCGAAATAGCGGATGATCTCCTTGGGAGAAATGCAGACGATTCCATCCCATATGCGGCACCTTCAGCCCAGAATTGGCGGCGAACCGTACCACGGTACCAGGCAAAATATCCAGTCCCTCGTGCTCACCGTATTCTTCACCCCGGCTGAATAGCAGCTGCATCCCCAGGCATACACCTAGCAGCGGCTGCCCGGAGGCAGCTACATCCTTCATCACCTTATCCAGTCCGCTCTTACGCAGCTGCTCTATGGCATCGCCAAATGCGCCAACCCCCGGCAGGATGACACCTGCAGCGGAACGGATCTCCTGCTCATCGCTCGTCACCACAGCCTCGTATCCAAGCCGCTCTACAGCCTTGCTGACACTATGCAGATTGCCACGGCCATAATCTACAATCGCGATGGTCACGTTACAGCACCCCTTTCGTCGAAGGTACACCTTTCACACGTGGATCAATAGACGTCGCTTCGTCCAGTGCACGTCCCAGTGCCTTGAACACCGCTTCAATCATATGATGCGTATTCTGACCGTAATGCACAATGACATGCAGCGTCATCCGTGCTTCAAGTGCGAACTTCCAGAGGAACTCATGAACGAGCTCTGTCGAGAAGCTCCCCACCTGAGCTGAAGGATACTCAGCACGGTACTCGAAATGTGGACGATTGCTCAGATCAATAACCACCTGGGCAAGCGCCTCATCCATGGGAACAAATACACTCGCATACCGCTTGATGCCCTTCTTGTCTCCCAACGCCTCCTGCAGCGTCTGTCCCAGGCAAATACCGATATCCTCCACCGTATGATGGTCGTCGATCTCAATATCTCCTCGTGCCTGCACCTTCAGATCGAATTGTCCGTGCTTCGCGAATAAATCCAGCATATGATTCAGGAAAGGAACATCGGTCTCAAGCTCTGTCTGGCCTGTCCCATCAATTGCAAATGCCAATTGGATATCAGTCTCATTTGTTTTGCGGCTGATATCAGCCGTCCGAGCTTGTACTGTATTATTGTTGTCCATCTTGGGATCACGCCTCTCCTTCATTATTCAACCGTACCAGAATGGCCCTGGCATGCGCTTCAAGCCCCTCGTGTCTTGCCAGCTCCATGATGGTCTCCCCGTTCTTCAGCAACGCTTCCTTGCTGTAGTAGATCAGGCTGGATTTCTTGATGAAATCGTCCACATCTACAGGTGAAGAGAATCTCGCTGTACCATTGGTCGGGATAATATGATTTGGTCCTGCAAAATAATCCCCCACAGGCTCCGAGCTATACGGTCCAAGGAAGATTGCCCCGGCATTCTCGATTCGGCCAACGTATTCCATTGGATTCTCGACCATAATCTCCAGATGCTCTGGAGCCAAGCGGTTCACAATGGATAGCCCTTCCGTAATGTCATCCACGACCACAATAGAGCCATAATTCGCTACAGAGGCAGCAGCAATCTCGCGGCGTGGCAGATCAGCCAACTGGCGCTCTACCTCCGCAGATACCGCCTCAGCGAGCTGCTGCGATGGCGTAACCAGAATGGCAGAAGCCATCTCATCATGCTCAGCCTGTGACAGCAGGTCTGCTGCCACGTAGACAGGGTTGGCCGTATTGTCGGCCAGCACTACAATCTCACTCGGTCCAGCTATGCTATCAATATCAACGGCACCATAGACCTCACGTTTGGCGAGAGCTACGTAGATGTTCCCGGGACCGCAGATTTTATCCACTGGGCGAATGCTATCCGTTCCATAGGCAAGGGCTGCAATTGCCTGTGCACCACCTACACGATACACTTCAGTTACGCCTGCTTCAGCAGCAGCCACCAGTGTATACGGGTCGATGCCTTCCTTTCCGTTCGTTGCCGGAGGCGTTACCATCACGATCTCAGGAACACCGGCCACCTGTGCAGGTATGACATTCATCAGCACAGAGGATGGATACGCGGCTTTTCCACCCGGCACATATACACCTACACGCTGCAGAGGTCGCAATACTTGACCCAGCAACGTACCGTCCGGCTGCAGATCCATCCAGGATGTACGCTTCTGCTTGGCATGAAAGGCTCGAATCTGCGCTGCCGCTGCTCGAATTGCTTCCACGAAAGTTGGCTCCACCCGGTCATAAGCTGCTGTCAGCTCCTCTGGTGAGACCCGCAGTGGGGCACCAGATAAGCTTACTTTGTCAAAAAGCTCCGTATATCGCTGCAGCGCCTGGTCGCCTTCCTCACGCACTGCACGAATGATGTCTTTCACCGCTGCATTCTGCTCTGGTGTTCCGTAATCCACTTCACGCTGCAGCTGCAGGTCACGGGCTGCTACTATCTTCATTACCGTTCCTCCTCCGTACACATCCGATCCATTTGAATCCTCAAATACTATATTAGCTGAACTCTAGCTGTAGCTCAGATACACTATCCGCCTTGCTTGACCGCCCCAGGAATCACCTGCTGCAGTCGATCGCATATCGCTTGAATACGTTCATTCTTCATCCGGTAGCTGACCCGGTTAGAGATGAGACGGCTCGTAATCTCGAAGATCTCGTGCTGCTCTACCAGCCCGTTCTCACGCAGTGTCTGGCCTGTCTCGACCATATCCACAATCCGGTCCGCGAGGCCAATTAGCGGAGCTAATTCAATGGAGCCATTAAGCTTGATGACCTCCACCTGCTCGCCATGCTCACGAAAATATTGCGAGGCTACCTGCGGATACTTGGTCGCCACGCGCTGGCGAATGCCGGGTTGCCAGTTCGGCAAGCCGATGACAGACATGCGGCAACGTGCGATACCCAGATCCAGCAGCTCGTACACATCCTTGTTCTCTTCCATTAAAACATCCTTGCCTACAATACCGATATCAGCCACACCGTATTCCACGTAGGTCGGCACATCTACCGGCTTGGCCATGATGAATTCCATCCCCAGTTCCGGCAATGGAATGACCAGCTTGCGCGTATCATCCACATCCTCTGGAATCGGAATGCCAGCCTCCCGGAATAGCACCGAAGCCTGCTTGTAGATCCGCCCCTTGGGCATGGCGACTTTCAGAATCTCGGTCATTCGTAACCCCTCCTATCGTGTTATATTCCCGGCCGAATGGCCAATCCCTTTTCATAAGTGATGATTTCAGTATAAGCAGTGTCCGAGGCTTCCGTATCGGCTGTGCCTCCCAGTATTCCAGTAATGACCACCTTACCCGCTTCACGCAATCGTGTAGCCTCGGTCAGAGCCTCTCTGCGACTCTCAGCGTCATATCGAATGAACACGGTATGCTGCTCCGTCACCTGTTGTCCTTCCATTCCATCCACGATCCGGTTGGTCTTCAGAGCGAAGCCCGTAGCTGGCACATCCCGTCCAAATTGCTGCAGCAAATTATCATATCTTCCTCCACTGGCGACAGGAGAACCGATTCCCGCAGCATAGCCCTCGAATATCATGCCCGTATAATAGGAAAAATCGCCAATCATCGTCAGGTCAATGAGCACATGCTCGGATACACCATAAGCCTCCAGCACCTCCCATACCTTGCAGAGATGTGAGACAGAATCCACTGCCAGCGGATTCGAGCTCAGCTCTGTAGCCTGATCGCAAATCTCTTTCCCGCCACGCAGACGCAGAATAGCCTCCAGTTGATTCTGTGACTCTTCTGAAGCATCTGCACCCTTCCCAGAATTTGTCGAGAACAGCTGTTGCACAGCGGCACGATAGCCGACCACATCACGTCTTAGCAGTAGCTCCTTCAGCAGCTTCTGATCTTCGGTCTGACCCGGAATAATCTCCTCGAACAGTCCATTCAGAAATCCGACGTGACCCATTGCAATCTTGAAGGATTGCACACCGGCGGCCTGAAGTGAAGCGATCGCCAGTGCCACGACCTCTGCATCAGCCTCGGGAGAGTCATCTCCCACCAGTTCCAGTCCAGTCTGGAAAAACTCAGCCTCACGACCTGCCTCCTCCTCAATAGCCCGAAAGACATTCGCATGATAGGACAATCTCAACGGTAGGGCCTCTGCCTTCAGAAGAGAGGATACAACACGAGCGATCGGTGCCGTCATATCAGAACGAAGGACGAGCGTAGTACCGCGGTTATTCAACAATTTGAAGAGCTTATGATCCGAGGTTGAGCTAGCAACACCAACTGTGTCATAGTATTCCATGCTCGGGGTTATAATCTGTTGATAGCCCCAGCGCTCCATACAAGCAAGCACCTTGCTCTCAATATCACGAAGCCGTGCCACCACATGTGGTAGATAATCTCTTACCCCGATCGGTTTCTCGAAGCCCTTCGGCTTGGACATATTTATTCACTCCATTTATAAGATCAGTTATCGTTTGAATAGAATTCGTCGTAGAAAGTCTTGTTCTTTTCTAAAAGTACCAGCATTACACTTATATTCATCGTCACGTGTACATCCATGACTACATTGTACCCATTACTGCAATTCACTTCACTATGGTAAAGTGCTAACAAATTAAAGCGTTCGATATTTCGCTATATTAACATGAATACCCTTATTCAGTCAATTGCGAACCTTTGGCTAGCCTTAGAGCGGCAAGGCACAAATACGATTGTTATCTCTAATCTACAATGTTATCTATAGTCTGCGTAGCTAGTAAGAATCATAGCAATACATACACAAAAAAGGCCAACCAGCAATTGCTGGCTAACCTGATCATACGAAAACGGCCCCAATGCCCAAAGACGGCCGACAATCTATAGATTCAATGGGCGTTCCCTAAATGTTAGCTCGACGTGGCTGAACCTTGGATGAGTCCTTCCCTGCTGTAGGCAGATAGGACCTGGGCACACTCCCCAGGAAAATTCTAACGAATGGGACATAACGGAAGCCGAAGGCAACCATCAGCCAGGTAAGGAACAGAGCAACCACCAGCCCCCCAGCGATCCATACAACATAGGTAAAGGAATCAATCGGGATGTGGTACCGGAAACGGCGATATACAGCCAGCACCAGTGGATGGATCAGATAGATGGCAAAGGATGCCTCCCCCATCCGAATCAGGAAGGTCACCACAGCCTGATTTGCTCTCGCATACAGCCTGAAGGCGCTATGCAGTAGGACTAGTGCCGATAGCATGGTGTGCGCGTTCCACAGCAGCTCGTACCATAGCGTATCCACCCATACGCCATCTCGGCGGGCATACAGCCACAAGAGTACATGTATAATCGATACCATAAGCCAGCTTCCCCACAGCAGTATCGTACGCCAGCGAAGCGTAGCAGATAGCTCAGACCATGAAGAGTTCAGCCATACTTTGAATCGATCAAAATAAACCGCCACAAAAGCACCCATAAAATAATAAGCAAGATAGGAGATCGACAAGCTTCCCTTATTCACAATCTGCCATTCAAATTTGTTCATGAAGATAAATGCCCACTGCAATAAAAGTCCGACGGGAATCGCCCAGCGTACAAGCCAGCGTGAGGATTGAAACATTTTCAACAGGAACGGGAACAAAATGTAGAATTGAATACTGATGAATACAAAGTACAAGTGCGTATAATTAGATCCTGTCAGGAGTCTGTACAAAAAAAACTGCAACTGCTCTGTAATCGGTAAATATAGCTCTCCGTTCACGGTCTGGGCCAATACGAAATAGCCAAGTGAGATGATGAAATAGGGGAGGAGAATATAGCTCATTCGCTTCCCGTAAAAGCGGCCAATCATCCCTCGATCAATCGGACGATCATAATAATTGTAGAACAACACAAAGCTGCTCAAGAATATAAATGAAGGGGTGCCGAACTTAAAGAAGATATTCACAAAATTCAATATCCAGTAATAAGGTGATTCCATTGCCTGTATGCCTGCTGCATAGGATGTAGCATGAACATGGAGCACGCCGAGAATAGCCAGGGCTCGGAATATATCAAGTTGCGGCAACCTTTCCTTTTGCTGCCGTGCCATCATCATTCCTCCTTCTGAGACAAGCCTCTCCATTACCTTAGACGATTCGCCAGGTTAGATCAACTAATATCCCAATAGTTACCTAAATGCCACAATGTAACTTGTTTCACATTCGCCGGTACCTCGCTAGTATACAGGCTGATTCTGACTACTAGCCAAATGCACCCTGAGAGCAAACTGAATGTTATAAAGACGCACCTGCCATTTACCAACAAAAAAGGCCCGACTGAAGCTGTCCGGCCTTGTTCGATCACTTCACGTCTGTCAAGTATCTGCACTGAATCGGTATGTACTACGAACGCGGCTCAGACTGCTTCAGCTCCCGCAGAGGATTCCCTCCCACAAAGGCTCCTGCCGGGACGTCCTTATGCACAATAGAGCCAGCTGCAACTACTGCACCATCCCCAATGGTTACACCAGGTAGGATGGTCGTATTCGCTCCAATCAGCACCCCATCGCCAATAATGACCTCGCCAAGGCGGTACTCCTGAATCAAATATTCATGGGCAAGAATGGTCGTGTTGTACCCAATTACGCTATTGGTACCGATCTTGATCTTCTCGGGAAAGAAGACATCGACCATGACCATCAGCCCGAAGGCCGTGTGCTCACCAATCTGCATGCCGAGCAGCCTGCGGTAAATCCAGTTCTTAAGGGGAAGCACTGGGCAATATCGTGCAGCCTGAATGCATATGAAATTCTTGACGCCCTTCCAGGGGCTTACACTTCTGTAGATCTGCCATAGTGCATTCGCGCCTTCAACAGGATAACGTTCCAGTCGTCTCACAGCGCCTCAGAGCCTTGCTTAACCAGCTTTAGCAGATCCCTCATATCGTGCAGCATATAGTGCGGCTTATAGCTCAGCAGCGTCTCTTCACCCTTCAGTGACCAAGCTACTCCAGCCGATAGCACACCTGCAGCATGTGCCGCCTGAATATCAAACGAGCTATCCCCCACCATCAGCGTGCGCGCAGGATCAGCATTCAATGCGGAGACCGCTTTTAGTACAGGCTCAGCATGTGGCTTGGGATGCTCTACATCATCCACTGTTACAATAGTACCCATATAAGAGGTCAATCCAAACAAATCAAGCACCCGGTACGAAGATGGACGAATCTTGGTAGTTACTACTCCCATCTGTACACCCATCTCATGCAGAGACTTGATAACCTCCTCCACATGGGGGAAAGGCCTGACCATATTGTCATGATGCAGCAGGTTATATGCCCGATATTGACGTACATAGTCAGCTACATCCGTTGCGCCTGTGAAGGTACGCAGTTGGTTCTCCAAAGTACCGCCCATATGCGGAATAATGTGCTCCCGTGTCAGCGGAGCCGAGCTTTGATCCTTCATAATATGGAGAAATGAGCTGATGATCAGCTCATTCGTATCCATAATGGTGCCGTCCAAATCAAATAATACCGTGTTAATCATGATTGCGCTCCTTTGACTGTGCCTCTGTCTCCTCTGCATGGCTGTCTGCGGTGTTGGCTTGCGCGGAATCCACTTTCTCAGATGCTGTAGCACCATCTTGTCCATGCTGAACCTTGGTAGAGACAATCGGATCACTGTAGTGCGGCAGATTCGGATACGTTTTGCGTCTGTATACAATGAAGATGACGGAAGCCAGCACGAGCACAATAGCAAGGAGCTGCGAAATACGTACATTTCCATACGCTGGGTCCAGATAGCCTGGCTCAAAGCCAAACCATGTCATTGGAGTCCACAGCCCATTTACAAAGGAAGCTAGCCATTCTGGACTCTGAAAAGCCAGACTGTCTGTTCTCAGACGCTCGATGAAAAAGCGACCAATGGAGTACCAAATGAAATAGCCAGCAAAGATCTCACCAGCACGCACGAATGGGCGACGGCGAAGTAGCAGAAGCAGGCCTACTCCAATCAGGCTCCAGATGGACTCGTACAAAAAGGCAGGATGATGGAACACGCCGTTCACATTCATTTGATTCACAATGAAATCTGGTAAATGAAGCTGTGAACGCAAGAAGGATTCCTCTACAGGTCCACCATAGGCTTCCTGATTCATGAAGTTTCCCCAACGACCGATCATCTGACCAATGAGTAGACCTGGTGCACAGATATCCGCAATCCTCCAGAAGTTGTAGCCTTTGTAGCGGAAGTAAATGACGCCGCAAATAATCGCACCGATCAAAGCCCCGTAGATGGCTATACCACCGTTCCAGATTTTGAAGACATCGACCAGATTGTCACGATAATCTTCCCATTTGAAGGCCACGTAATAGATTCTGGCCCCAATGATGGCAGAAGGTACGCCCAGCAGTAGCATATCCATGAAAAAATCCTGAGGAATGCCATAGCGCTTGCCCTCACGAATACACAGCAGCAGCCCCACCAGCGCCGCGCATCCAAGAATTAGACCATACCAGTGTACCTTAAGCGGTCCAATAGCGAACGCGATCGGATCTATTAACAGTGTTGCCATATGATTTATCTCACTCCCTGAATGCCAGTGTTTTCTTTAGCCTGAACTCCTGTTCAGAGTCAGTCCATATCATCCATATCTTCAGCAATGGTTGCTGTCAGCTTGTTAGTGAACTGCAATGCAGCATTATAGCCCATTTGCTTCAGTCGATAGTTCATGGCAGCTACTTCAATGATAACAGCAAGGTTCCGTCCTGGTCTAACCGGAATAGTGACTAGAGGCACGTCTGTATCAATGATACGTGTAGTCTCTTCATCCAGTCCAAGTCGATCATATTGTTTGTCCTGCTGCCATGCCTCCAGACGAACAACAAGCGTAATACGCTTGTGATTCCGAATAGCACCTGCACCGAATAACGTCATGACATTGATGATACCTACCCCACGGATCTCCAGCAAATGACGGATGAGCTCGGGTGCACTGCCATGCAGCTGAAAGTCTGAGGTCTGACGAATCTCAACCGCATCATCAGCGACCAGACGATGTCCACGCTTCACCAGCTCCAATGCTGTCTCACTCTTACCGATGCCGCTTCCGCCGGTAATAAGCATACCTACCCCGTATACGTCACACAATACACCGTGAATGGTAGCTGTAGGCGCTAATTTTCCTTCCAGGAAGTTGGTGATTCTACTGGACAAGATTGTGGTGGCCATATTACTGCGCAGCACAGGAATGTCATGCTTGCTACTCGCATCAATCAGCTCCTGCGGCACCTCTAGCTCTCTAGTCACTACAATACACGGCGTATCCTCTGTACAAAGACGCTGCATTCGATCCACTCGCTCCTCCGGTGGGAGCATAGCAAAGAACGCCAGCTCAGTTCTACCCAAGAGCTGCACCCGTTCCTGTGGATGATATTCAAAATATCCGGCCATCTCCAGACCAGGGCGATTCAAATCATCTACCGTAATTGGTCTGCGCAACCCCTGTTCACCAGAGATAACTTCCAAATGAAACTGCTGTACGAGTTCGCTCACTTTCACTTTTTTGGGCATGTTTCTCTTCCTTTCAACCTCAGCCGGGTCCGATATGTTATCATACAGAGCCTGCAAGCAAGCTCTGCTGCAATACTCAAGATTTAGAATTACCTAAAGACCGTGAGTAACCATCGAGCGTATAGCAATTCAGCAGATATTAGACAAAAACACTTACTTCTTCTACAAGTCAACCTAACAAAATAAGCTAATGAGTCTTATGTAAGCTGAGTAGTAATAACTCCCCCATGATACATACCCATCGTATAGGAATTTTCAGTTAAATGCAATTGCAGGTGATGCAGAGCTTCATAAGCTATGACTAGCATAAAGATATAACTGACATAACAACAAGAAGCCACCGAGTTACCTCGGCAGCTTCAACCTTTGTCATATCTCTATTAAGCTAGAAATACGTTGGCTTCGGACTCTTTGTCGAAGATATGGACTTTGTTCATATCAAAGGCCAACGTAGGCTTGCTTCCTTCACGAGTAGTAGAGCGACCATCTACACGAGCAATGACAGTGGAAGGACCTGCGCCTGTCAGGTACAACAGGGTCTCGTGACCCAGGTTCTCTGTAGCATCTACTGTAGTCTTGAAGGTTGTATTTGGAGATGCTTCCAGGAATACAGGCTCTTCATGAATATCCTCTGGACGAATACCGAGGATAACCTCTTTACCAATATAACCCTTGGATCTAAGGATCTGTGCTCTGCCTTCAGGAACTTCGACGTCCAGATTCTCAGCTTGGAAATGAACCTTGCCACTCACTTCCACCAGCTTACCGTTGATGAAGTTCATTGTTGGGGAACCCATGAATCCGGCAACGAAGAGATTCTTCGGACTATTATACAGGTCATCTGGAGAATCCACCTGTTGAATGATCCCTTCGGACATTACTACGATACGGTCACCCATTGTCATCGCTTCAGTCTGGTCATGCGTTACGTAGATAACGGTAGTTTCCAGACGTTTTGCCAATTTAGTGATCTCATTACGCATCGCACCACGCAGCTTGGCATCCAAGTTGGAGAGCGGCTCATCCATCAAGAAGACTTGAGGGTCACGTACGATCGCACGTCCCAAGGCTACACGCTGACGTTGTCCACCGGAGAGAGCCTTCGGCTTACGCTCCAGCAAGTGCTCAATGTCGAGAATTTTTGCTGCTTCACGAACACGTCTTTCGATTTCTTCTTTCTTTACTTTACGGAGCTTCAGACCAAACGCCATGTTTTGGTATACGTTCATATGCGGGTACAAGGCATAGGATTGGAATACCATCGCAATATCCCGATCTTTAGGAGCTACATCATTTACAACACGGTCTCCGATGTACAGCTTACCTTCCGAGATTTCTTCCAGACCTGCGATCATCCGCAGCGTAGTGGATTTACCACAACCCGAAGGACCAACCAATACCAGGAACTCTTTATCTTTAATGTCCAAATTAACATCAACTACAGTCGCTTTATCGGAACCCGGATACTTTTTGAAAATATGCTCTAAACGTACACCAGCCATGGGTTTTGCCTCCTCAGTTCTCGTTATGAAATCGAATACATTTCCTAATACTTATATTACCCGAGGCCTGCCTAACTGGCTATCCACAAACTGCACAAAAAAGCTATTTGCTTTTTGTTACTTTGTACAATAGCAGAATAAGTCTGGCCAGAACCGCATCATTAAAGGTACGCACATCAAGTCCCGTCTCTTGCTTGATCTTATCGAGTCGATAGATGAGAGTATTACGGTGCACATACAATCGCTTCGCCGTCTCACTGACATTACAATCCATCTGAAAAAATGTCTCCAGTGTCGTGAGGGTCTCTGCATCCTCGAACATGGCTGACTGGTTGCCCGCATGCTTCACGAAAAATTTGCGTTGCTCATCAGGGATACTATAGATCATACGTTCCAGGCTTAGCTCCCATGGAAGATGAATATGCTCTGTTACATGGAAGATACGCCCCAGATGAATCGTCTCTCTGAGCAAAGACACTGTTCTTGGTAGTTCTACCAAAGGTGTGATAGATTTGCCGACTGCAATATGGAACACCCCTACCCATTCGCTCGCAACAAGCTCGTACAGCCCGAGGGCAAAGGCCGTAAGCACCTCTTCCATTTGCTCTGCCGTGTTTGCGTCACGTTCATCCTCGGCACCTACGACGAGTTCTTCCTCCGCCAAGATGAACCATTCCTGATCCTCCAAAGGGATGAGCATGACCACTCCACCAAAATAAGAGTTCAAAAATCTTTGTAGCAAGGCATAGTTCACCTGACCTGAATGCAAGCCCTCGCCTGTTAGCAGCAGTGGTACCATCGCTGTCTGAAACTGCTGCTCTAGCCTTAGCTGATGCGGTACACGTTGGTCTTCATCCAATATCGACTGCTCCAGAGCCCACCGCCCCAGTCTTCTCATGCGCCCCTCTTCATCATCCTCCAGATCTCCAGAGGCATCCCCATACCCATGAACACCATCCAGCCAAGCATCCACAAGCCTGCGCTCACGCGGTGAGAGTTGTTGCTCGTCAATTACAAAGGCAAGCTCGGCTCCAGCAGAAGCACGATTTGGGAAAAAAATCTGGTGCTTATAAATGAAGGATTCTCTCCTTCCCTGCTCCTGATTAACCTGTGGTAACCAAGGCTCGTGCTCCTCCGTAAGCTCAACTATGGAAAAGGTTAGACCCGTAATCTGCTGTAGCTGCTGTAACGTCTCGGTATGATTCATAGCAAATCCCCGCTTTATGTAGAGTATATCTCATATTTTATCACACACGATGAAAATACAAAAAAGCCATCAACGTAAAGTTGATGACTTATATGAATGAGCCATGAAGGACTCGAACCTTCGACACCCTGATTAAAAGTCAGGTGCTCTACCAACTGAGCTAATGGCTCAAATTCTGGTGGAGGATGATGGATTCGAACCACCGAACCCGTAAGGGAGCAGATTTACAGTCTGATGCGTTTGGCCACTTCGCTAATCCTCCAGATTAAGGTGGCTCGGGACGGAATCGAACCGCCGACACGAGGATTTTCAGTCCTCTGCTCTACCGACTGAGCTACCGAGCCATATCAAAAAACCTTATAAAATAAAAATAAAGTGTACAGGGGATACCCCTTTCCACTTTACCAGTGTCTGTCATACTAAACAGTGTAAAGCTTAAGAAAATGGCGGAACTGACGGGATTCGAACCCGCGATCTCCTGCGTGACAGGCAGGCATGTTAGGCCTCTACACCACAGTTCCTCGCATATTCTATAAATGGTGCCGGCGAGAGGACTTGAACCCCCAACCTACTGATTACAAGTCAGTTGCTCTACCAGTTGAGCTACACCGGCACATATGGTGGAGGCTGAGGGGATCGAACCCCCGACCCTCTGCTTGTAAGGCAGATGCTCTCCCAGCTGAGCTAAGCCTCCTGGGTATGTATAGCGGCGGAGGGGATCGAACCCCCGACCTCACGGGTATGAACCGTACGCTCTAGCCAGCTGAGCTACACCGCCATAATAAATGAAGCTTGTACTTATTAAAAATGTTACTACGGAGAGAGAGGGATTCGAACCCTCGCACCGCTTACGCAGTCTAACCCCTTAGCAGAGGGTCCCCTTATAGCCACTTGGGTATCTCTCCATAATTCCAAGGTGTTACACCCTGAAAACTGGAACCGAAACGAATCATTGCATTTTACTTATAGGATAAGCCCTCGACCGATTAGTACTGGTCAGCTCCATGCATTACTGCACTTCCACCCCCAGCCTATCTACCTCGTCGTCTTCAAGGGGTCTTACTAATTGGGAAATCTCATCTTGAGGGGGGCTTCACGCTTAGATGCTTTCAGCGCTTATCCCGTCCGTACATAGCTACCCAGCGGTGCTCCTGGCGGAACAACTGGTACACCAGCGGTACGTCCATCCCGGTCCTCTCGTACTAAGGACAGCTCC
>NZ_AUFO01000015.1 GCF_000426545.1 Paenibacillus massiliensis subsp. panacisoli DSM 21345
CGACCAAGGGTTCCAGTACACGTCTCATGCTTACCACGACATGCTGCCAAAGGTTGGCGCCCAAATCAGCATGTCTCGCCGGGGCAATTGCCTAGACAACGCCTCCATGGAGAGTTTCTTCTCGCATCTCAAAACGGAAGGACTCTATCCCTATGATATACGAAATCTGGCAGAGGCACAAAGACGAATTGAGAAATACATACGTTTTTACAACCGAAGACGACCACAGCGTAAATTAAACAAACTGACGCCGGTAGAGTACCGACGCCAGTTTCTAGCTTAGGTGTTTTTTCAATGTCCACTAAATGGGGTCTTGACCACTCTGGTAAGGGGCTTTTCTTTTTCTTATATTCAATCGTACGTTTAATGGACTTGGCCAAGCTTGAAGTATTCAAGGTGGCCCTCCAAATGACTCCGGCATCAGTAGGCCTTGCGCTTTGATTGTTGAGTCATTGTCGAGATTTTGTTTAGGTCCCTCGTACTATAATTGTCACAAATACGCTGTGTAAATTGGGCGTTTTGTGCTATTTGCAGTAGACACATGGCGAAAATCATCGAATGAGAGGGGAGATCGCTACTAAGCATGGTTAACGACCTGCATCCCACGGCACTTACACGCTCATCTGGAGCGCTGCAAGATTCCAATCCTATCAAGGGATGTTGGGATCATGCCAATAGTATATGTCTATTCGCTAGAGCGGTTTTCATCGGGAGGATGAGCCCGGTATACCGAAAGTTTTGGGAATGGAGGGGAAATTTTTTTGAAACGAAAACACAGTGTAAGTAAAGCTGTGCTGTCCTTCTTCTTGGCCGTTTTGCTTTTCTTGCAGACGTTTGCGTTCTCAGCTAGCGCATTTGCGGGGAGTGCACCAGACGGATACGGAGCGGTATCGGTAACAGACGCCGTGTACGATACGTCAGACGAACCTTCATCGGTACATGATGAGGTGTATGCACTGCCGGCTAAACTCATATCGCTGGCGGCAGACCTGACGGACAAGACAGCGGTACTCATGGGAGCGAATACGCCCTTTCCGCTAGAAGTTATACAGGACGGGAAAGTCTTGCAGACGGGGGAGGCCATTCATGGCAGAAAGCCCTTCTCCCTGAAGTCGATAGACATCAAGGTTCCGGTGAAGGGTGACGCTGCTGACCCGAACACGGTGGATGGCAGCACGGTCATTCTATATGGTGACTACGTGATGCTGGACAGAGCGACTTATTTTCCGGAGGTGATCCTGCCGACGGCTACCATGACGCTGAGAGAAAAATCGGGATACACCATTGGAACGGCCCATTTCTCTGAAGCGGGCATTAGGGTCGTGTTCGACGGGGAAGAACGCTTTTTCAACGGTCAAGGTCGAAACATCACCTTCGGTTTTGAATCTACTGCTAAGGCCGATGTAACCGGTATAGGCTATGGCCAGCAAAAGCCGATTGATATCTTCGGGGCGAACTACATGCTCGATAACCCTAGTGTTACGCCAGCATACAGCATCAGCATGAAATCAACTAGTAACGTGTCCGAGAACAATTGGATTTATGCAGCAGATTTCTTGGAGGGAACTATCGAGTGGCAGGTGGAAATCGCCGCAATGGATATGTTCGACCCTACCATCCCGCAGCCATTAGACGGGCTGAAGTTCTATAACGCGCTTGATCCGAGTCAGGTGGGTACCTATGTGGAGGGCTCCTTCAAGGTCAATGGCAGTACAGTGACACCTGATGGTGCAAGCACGAATGCGCTGGGGTATACCTTCCCTACAGGTATCGGCGACAAAGCAATAGTTACTTTCAAGACATGGATTCCTAAAGGAAAGTACTACACAGAATATAACAGCGGCAACAATGGGTACCAGACGGTCGCGAATACTGCAGACTTGAGAGATTCTTCGGATAATAAGCTGCTGTCCTCGAATGCATGGCGTGTCGCCTTCAAGCCTGACTGGATTCAGAAGAGCGGCACCTTGGACAAGCGTTCGAGCTCTGCAGACCCGCGGACTATGACATGGACAATTGATGTCAACAAGAACTACAGCAAGCAGGGTCTAAAGGACTTCACGATCACGGATGCCCTGCCGACGGGTCTTACCTGGAGATCAGCCGCATGGCAGGCGTGGGACAGTGTAGCTAAGGATTGGTCAGCTACAACAACGCCGATCACGCCTAATGCAAGTCATGTGTATTCCTTCGGAGAGGTCAATGGCCCGATCCGGCTGGTCATTGTGTCTGAGGTTACAGGCAGTGTAACTGGATTTACTAACAAGGCCATCGCGCAGTGGGGACTGGATGTCAATACCGTGCAGGACAATGACCAGGCTACGGTATGGGACACGGCCACTCTCACTATTGGCGCCCATACCTTGACAAAGAGCGTAGGATCCGGCGAAACCCTCACCTTGGGCACATTGCCGTGGAAGGTTACCCTCACGCCTCAGGAGGCCCTTCCGGACGGTGCGGTGTACGATCTACTGGTGTATGGGGATGCGAGCTCCATCGACTTAACCAAGGTTACTGCCAGTCCAGAGCTTGATCCTTCAATCCTGAACCAGTTGAAGGGTAACAGTAGAGAGAATTACTACCAGCGGTTTCAGACAGGTTCTTTTCAGTCGAGTGACGGCTTAACGCATCAGATATACACCCTTTCGCAGGATGGAAAGCCCGTAGCCGACCTGCTTCAGGTCACCGGATACAATACCGATAAGCCTGCTTCGTTCACATACACTTCCCTGATGACACAGTGGGAGCACTTTGCGGCGAATAGAAGCACAGATCATTATAATCGGGCGGTCCTGTTTGAAGGTACAACTCGAACAATTGATTCAACTAGGCCTTCTATCCGGTATAACGGCGGCATGTTTGCGAAAGAGATGCTCTTTGCGTCAACTCCGGAGGGGACGTCTCTTAGTCCCTCGAATGTCAACCACTATATCCGAAACGACGCTAACGCTGCCTATACACTGGCAGCTTACGATCAGGTAACCAAGACGGTGACCTTCCGGTTTTCGATCAATATGAACGGAATGAGGACCGAGGAGATGGCTAAGGATGGCGGCAATCATGTTGCCAGTGACATCAGACTCGTGGATACCCTGCCTGAGGGCTGGGAGTTTGTGCCCTATGCGCCAGGACAGGATTTTGCGATTTACAAGGGGAACCGGGCAGACTACGGAGGGACTGTTAGCGCAACGACGCTGATCTCCGACCCAAGTGAGCTCGTGAGCTTCTCTGCCGCAGGGAACATAGGTACTTTTTCCTTTACGAAGCTGGAAAGCCCCTATGTTGTGCTGGTCAAGGCAAGACCTAGCGAGGAGACCCTTCGTCAATACTTTGATACTGGCGAGGCAAAGCAGGAGGTGACGAACACCGCCGAGGTGAAAATCACATGGGGCGATGAGCCTAGCACAGTCGCAGCTACTCGCAAGGTCATCGTCCCGATGCAGTCGCTTAGTAAATCGGTAACGAAGCCGAACTCCGGCGTTCTGGAGTGGACGGTGAATTACACCCCGCCTTTTGAGATAAAGGATGGCGTCTATCTGCAAGACACCCTTGGAGAGGGGCTGGCGCTGCGTAAGGATGAGAAGGGGGATCTCTCACTGCGGCGTCCTGACATGGCGGTATATCGCGCCAAGCTAACCCCGAGCGGTGGACTGACGAAGGATGGCGATGCGCTGAACCTATACGACCCGAATAGTGAGGTCAAGGTGGACAGCGTCACCGAAGGCGGTACAACCCGATTGATGTTCCGCATGACGAATCCAAATCAGCTCTACCAGTTCGTGTATCAGACCGAAGTCACCGAAGTGCCTAGTGGTGGTAAAGTGGGCAACGAGATCAAGCTGATGGGTGATGATACCCTGAAGAATATCGGTGCCAGAAGCGAACACTCGGTGGACAGCAGTGACGTGGGTGGTAGCGCGGAGACCCAAGGTAAGCTGGATCTACTGAAGGTTGATCCTAAGGGCAAGCCGCTTGGCGGCGTAATATTCACGCTCTATGAACCAGATGGCGTCACAGAGGTCACAGGTGGAACTACAGGTGTGGATGGAAAGCTTAGTCTTTTTGCTAAAGCAGGACTTTACGTCCTCAAGCAAACCTATATTGACCCAATCACCTATCTGCCGACTACGACAGTATACCAAGTACGTGTGGCTTCTACTCCATGGAATCCGATCTGGGTGGACGGGGTAGAGATAACTAGCACTAACCCGCTGGTCGTGCCAACTCCGATATGGGTGCCCGGCAATGTGACGCTGGACACAGCGATCGAGGGGAAAGGCGCTGACCCGGATAAGGAATTTGAATATACGATTACTTTTAGCAACGGTCAGTCCTATGCCTATTCCGGCTCAAAGAGCGGTACTGTGGCTAGTGGCGACACGATTATCCTGAAGGATGGCGAGGCTATTACCATCAAGGACATCCCAGACGGTATCACCTACACTATCGTTCAGAAAGACTACACAGATGAGGGCTACGCTACGGACCCGGAAAGCCTGACTCGTACGGGTAGCATTGTAGCAGAGGAAACGGCCACAGCGAAATTCGTCAATAGCAAGTACCTGCCTGGTAAGCTGACGATCGGACAGACGGTCGCAGGAAATGGTGGGGACAAGGACAAGCTGTTCGAGTTCACTGTTACTTTTGCAGGCGCAGGTGCGGGCAAGACGTATACGTATACAACATCGGGTGGTGTAACGGGAACCATCGAGTCTGGAGGCAAGCTCCTCCTCAAGCATGGGGAGACTGCTGTCATCAATGGGATTCCGATGGATACAGCCTACACCATCACCGAGACGGATTATACGGGCGATGGTTACGCGACGACTTGGCCGAACTGGCAAACAACCGGCATCATTGCCGAAGAGGGCGATCATAAGGAAGAAGTCGTCAACACGAGGATGGTGTACGGCGGTCTGTTGATTGGGGAGACCGTAGAAGGCAGTGGTGCAGATAAGAATAAGGAATTTGAGTTCACTGTTCAATTCCCTGACGCTGCATCCAATGAATCGTACAACTATACGAAGTCAGATGGCACGGTGGGAACCATCCAGTCCGGCGAGACGATCACGCTCAAGCATGGACAGACTGTCGCTATTGATGTTCCAAGCGGTCACAGTTATATCGTCACCCAGACAGATTATACGGGCGAGGATTACACGGCTAACCCGGTGGATCGGACGCATAGCGGCACGATTGTAGAGAAACAGATTGCTGAAGCTCGCTTCGTCAATGCGAAGTATCTCCCTGGCCAGCTGACGCTGACGGCAGATCCTGCGGTTGTCCCAGGAAATGGTAAGACACCTTCACAATTGACGGCAACGTTGACGGATCATGAAGGCAAGCCAGTTGCGGACACCGAGGTCATCTTTACACTGCCGGATAATACGGAAGTAAAAGCAAAGACCGATACGCAAGGCAAAGCGGTCATCCCTTATACACCGCCAAAGCTGGACACGACTACGCCTGAGGATCATCTCATTACGGCGAGGGTAGACAGCCCGACGGAAGGGAAGTTGACTGCCGATACGAAAGTAACCACCGTTCCGGCGGCAATCTTCGGAGTGCTGCGCGATAACGAAACGGGCGAAGTGCTTCCGAATGAACGCATTGTCATTACCGACAAAACGAATGGCAACGAGCAAGAGATCATGACCGACGACCAAGGAGGATACTTCCATCCTGTGCGGTATGGCGGCGATTATACGATTAGCTTCACGACAAAGATTAAAGATACTAACGAATCGATCACTTTCACGCAAAAGGCAGAAGTTGACGGCAATGTGAAGGGCGGCGAGTTGGTTCCGGCGCACATTACGGCTGTCGGCGTCGTGCTCCTGAAGCAGCCTGATGGGCAGTCTTCACTGTTGAACAGCGAGCTCGCTGGCAAGATGCGCATTTATTTGCGAGATGCTAGCGGTGAATATGTTACAGAGAACGGCGTTCCGAAAGCATTTGACTTGCAACCGAACGGCGCATTCTCGGCGGAAGGCTTGTCTGCGGAGAAGTACACGATGGAAGTGCGTTACGAAGTTGCGCCAGGCAAAGAGCTGACGATTCAGAAGGCTGAACTGGACGTGAAGGCGAATGGGGAATTGAATATTTCTCAGGAGCTGGTTGACCCTTATGGCACTGTTTACGATGCAAACAAGGGGATCAATACAGGGCAAATCGAGGGAGCTACGGTAACGTTGTACTATGCGGATACGGAGAGGAACAGATTGAAGGGAATCGAGCCGGGCACGAAAGTAACCTTGCCTGCGGTTCCAGGCTTCCCACCGCACGACAACAAGAGCCCGGAGCAGGACAGCGATGCAGCCGGCTTCTATGCGTATATGGTATTCCCGGAAACGGATTACTATCTGGTTGTAACGAAGCCCGGATATGAGACGTACACGAGTGAAACGATCTCTGTCGATTTCGAGATCGTAAAACACGACGTACCGATGAAGCCGATTACTTCCGGTGGCGGTGGTGGCGGTACTGTCCCTGTAGACCCTGAGCCTGAACCGACGACCCCCGGACCCGAGCCAAGCAAACCTGATCCAAGTAAACCCGAGCCTGAAAATCCTGTGCCCGGCGGTGGAAGCAACACCGGTAACGGCGGAAGCAACACCGGTGACGGTGGAAGCAACACCGGTAACGGCGGAAGCAACACCGGTGACGGTGGAAGCAACAACAGTAACGGCAGCAACACCGGCAACGACGGGAACAACACCAGTAACGGTGGAAACACCAACGACAACGGTGGAAGCAACGCTGGTAATGATGGAATCGACAACCATGGCAATGGGACCGACACGGCCAACAGCAATGCTGGAACCGTCGACAGCAACACTGGGGTGAGCACTGTCGGCAATGAAACAGATGACGGCAAAGACTTCACTGGCCACATCGAAAAAGAAACAAGCGACGTAAGCAATGAACTGGACGATGTCCCGGCAACAGGAGATAGCAGTATATCGCCAATCTTCTATATGCTATTGGCGCTGATGTCCATCATCACAATCGGATTCTGTCTACTCAGTAGCAAGAGGAAGCAACACATTCAATAATCGGAGGGGCGGTAAGAAATGAGTAAAACGAAAAAAATTCTTATCGCCGTATCCGTCCTTGTGTTGGTATTCTCTCTAGCCAATCTTGCGAGAACGCTCGTGGAGGCTTACGCCGAGCAACAGAAGATCGAGGAGCTGACGAACGTCTGGAGTAGAGAATCGGACAGAGGCGGAGGGAAGTCTTTTCCCTCCACTTTGCTCGCGAAAGCGAATGAGCCCGTCGTGCTTCCCGAATTTCGAGAGCTTTACGAGAGAAATCCGGACATCGTCGGTTGGCTTCAGATCGACGGTACCCGTATTGAGTATCCAGTCATGCAGAATACAGAGGATTCCCAGTACTATCTCAATCACGATTTTGATCGAAAAGACAGCAAAGGCGGGCTTCCTTTCTTGGACGAGCACAGCCGGATCAACGGTTCCGATATTTTACTGATTCACGGTCACCATATGAAAAACGGCTGGATGTTCAAAGATCTCATGAAGTACAAGAAAGAAAGCTTCTATAAGGAGCATTCTACCCTCCAATTCAACACGCTTTACGAAAAGGATGAGTATGAGATTGTTGCCGTTATTCTGTCAGAGGTGTATCGAAAATCGGACGACGTGTTTAAATACTACCAGATTGAGAATGTCGATACGCCAGCCGAGTTCGATTCGTATGTTCAGAGCATTAAGAAGCTTGCTCTTTATGACACGGGCGTAACCGCCCAGTATGGCGATAAGCTTATTGTATTGTCAACTTGTGAGTACTCAACCGACAACGGCCGCTTAGCGGTGGTTGCCCGGAAGATTACATGACGATGCTGCAATGAGAAGTCAAGCGCTTCATGATGTGTTCTCCCATGGAGGACGCATAGCCTGTAGACGACAGTTCCTTTAGGGACAGGTCTACAGGCTTTTTTATTTATCAGGATGCTTTACAGACCAGCTCAGAAGCTAGTGGGATGCTGTTCTGTATTTTAGATGTTGTGCTAAATTTTTAAGTTAGTCCCCATGTCACCTAATTTCTCATTCTCGACACATAAGGATACAGTGGATCTCTCAATTGGAACTCATACGTTGTACCATCTACAATACCTACAACCTGCTCGCTATCATAAAGGTCCAACATGAACCCGGCCATTTCTCTCGCCGTATGATACTTTGGAATCGAGCCTTTATATTGAAACTCATCTACATCCAGAGAGCGCTGGGCGAACTCGGTCTCTGTGGCAGCAGGTGCCAGCACCTTCGCCTGCAGAGCTGCCCCTTTTCCTCTCATTTCCTGTGCGAGCCCTTCAGTAAAGGCACTTACATAAAATTTTGTCGCGCAGTAGGTCACGGCATCAGCCACGATCACGTATCCGCCACCTGAGGATACATTGATGAGCTGCGTTCCTTCCACCTCGGCATAGTCTCGTACATACAGAGAAGATAGAATCGTAAGCGCCTCGATATTCAAGTGAAGCATCGTCTCGATCTTACCCAGCTTTTGCTCCCCTACAGAAGCAAAATTCCCGAAGCCCGCATTGTTAATCCAAGTCTCTATCTGATAATCACGGAGGCCTTCATAGAATTCATGTACGTTCGCTGTGATGGATAAATCAACAGTACGAATGATCACGTCCAGCTCCGGGTTCATGTCTGCCACGGTTGCCTTTAACTGCTCCAATTCTTCTGTTCGGCGTGCTGCGATGATCAAGTTCTTGCCGCGTGCTGCAAACGCAAGAGCTGATTCATATCCGATGCCTGAGCTAGCTCCTGTAATCACGGTATATTTCATCTGAATGCCTCCCGAATAATATTTATTTCATGGATTGTGAATAAGCAATGAGTTCACTATACTGGTTAGAGTGAACTCTAAGTCAAGAAAAAATTCAGCGAGGTTGATGTCTCTTGTATACTATTGGCGAAGTGGCCGAAAAATTAGGAATAAGCGCACATACACTGCGGTACTACGAGAAGGAAAAGATCATTATACCTGACCGGGATGCCAGCGGAGACAGACGATATCAGGACTCACATCTGAAGTGGCTGCAATTTGTAATTAAGCTAAAAGAGACGCAAATGCCCATCGCAACAATTAAGGAGTATGCTGCACTCGTGCTGGAAGGAGAGCATACGTCAGAGGAGAGACTAGGCTTATTAGAGGAGCACAGACAAGCAATTAAGCAGCAGATGAAGACTTTACAGGCTGCAGATGAGATGCTTGAGCATAAGATCTCCGCTTACAAGACCTTTATAACCAATAAGATGAGATAGCAGGCCATGCCCATCAAGCGATGATTGCCCCATTCGCACAAGCAGTTAGCCCGTCCCTGGCGTACACTGAAGTATCAATCAGTGAGCGAGGTGATTACTCATGGCACAATCCAAAGAGATCCGTGCGCGGGCCAAGAAGCTTCAGGGTCGTCCGGTCTGCATCACCCTGCACAGCGGAGAGACCTACGTCGGCTATATTACCGATGTGAATTCCGGTGGGTTGGTGCTTGCCAGCGCTGGGACCCCTACAGAGGCGTCCTCCAAAAAGCAAGGCTCCCGTTCTACCAAGGGTAAAGCAGGTTCACAGGCAACAGGTGCTCGTCGCAGCAAGGGAAAACGCAGTGCGCGCAGACCATCTGCCCGTTCGCGCTCCCGTAGGCCAGATGCCAAGGTGTCGGCATTCCTTCCCATGATGGGCTCGCTGTTCGGTGGTCTGGGCGGAGCTGGCGGCGCCGCAGCAGGTGCAGGAGGGCTGGGTGGCATGCTCGGTAGCGGCATGCGACTGTTCGGCATGATTCAGAGATTTGTCCCTGTCGTGAAGATGGGCTACGGCATGATCCAGTCGATTCGCCCGTTTCTCGGTGCCGTTCAGGGCTTCATGGCCCCGGCTACTCCAGCAGCACAGGATGAGGATTAGACTGTCCATCCATACGAAATTCGAGCTCCCTCGGCCTTGTCGAAGGGGGCTATTCGTGATGCATGCAGCGTCTATTCAGTGTGGCGCTGTTTGCGGTCCTCATTGAAGGACAATCAGCAGGTCGTGCTAGGCTTGTCCTCTTCCAAGCTGGAAGAGCTGGAGCGCAAGGAGGATGTATCGAGGAAGCGAAGCAATATGTGGATCTGAATCGGATCTGCCTAAGCTCACAATGCGGATTTGCCTCCACCGAGGAAGGCAACCATCTGACCGAGGAGCAACAAATGCGCAAGCTTGCCTTTATTAAGGAGATTGCCGAAGAGATATAGAATTCACTCAGAACTAGAGCAGTCCAATAATAGTGCAACAATCCCGAACAACAAGCTTCATAGCGGTCGAGAGGACTCCCGCTTGCAGCGGCTCTATATTTACATTGAGTCTGGTCCAGTTGTAGCTTTTTAAGAAGCTACAACTGGATCATTGTCACTCAAGTAACAGCTATACGGTTCAGTCCTCCGTATCGCTATTGTGCATCCCATGGAGAAAGGTCATCCCCAGCAGCGAGCAGATATGAGGAGGATTTTGGGTGGAGGGCACAGGAGCATCGACATGTACCGAAGAAATGATTGATAGCTTAGGTTGGTATATTACGTAGATACGTAAGCTTTGGGATTTCCCACCTTCAGTACCTTGGCCTGCCCGGATAGCAGCTCCCTATCGCTTACAATCCAGGTATGGTTCCTCGAATTTCGTCTGCGAATCGCGAGAAAGTTGGAGGTGCTTCCTGAGTATATTCGGTATCCCCTGGCCTTGCTATTGCGGAACAGTCTGATGCACTCTCCTCGATTTTGATCCGGGAAGCCCACCTGACTCAGCACATAGCGTGAGGCGAGCAGAGTGGCGCCCTGAACGAGGGAGACATATTGATTCGCTTGGTCAGGGTAACGAAGCAGGAGAAGCCCCTTCCCACCCAAATACATATAGTGGGCACGCTTCCCTACAATATCAGCCTTGGTCTTCAGCAGGGTCCGTACACTCTCCGTCAAATAACCCGCGGCATAATAATCGTCATCATCGAATTTGGCAATCAGGCTGTACCGGGCTCGCGCAACCCCATAATTAAGGCAGCGTCCAAGTGACACCTTCCCCGGCAAGCTATAGACGCGTACATTCTTATAAGGCTTTGCGGCCGTTCTATACTCATCTACCTGTAGCTGATTATGATTCAAGATGATAATGAGCTCCTTCTTCTTATAATTCTGTCTGTTGTAATTACGGAGAAGGGCCCGCATGCATTGCCGACGCTTGGTACATACGATGATTGATACCCCGTTCTGAGAATGGGAAATAGTTGAGTTGGCCATCACGATACGCCCTTTGGCTTTTTCTGTACGAATTTCTTGTAATTCCGCACTGATCGTATCCGTTGGCTGGCGGAGATCAGCTCCTGGTCACTGATGATCCAGGTGTGATGTGCTGAGTTCTTACGGCGTATCGCTAGAAAGTTATGTCGACCGGCAGAATATACCCTGTACCCTTTCTGTCTACTTCGTATACAGAACTGATCATCTTCACCTACGCTGCGATTGGGAAAGTGAACGTTACGTAATACCTGGCGCTTGATGACAAGTGTTGCACCGGGGATAACCTTTACAGGCCGATGCTCATCCTTCGCGAAGCGCAATATCAGTGACTTGGAGCCTCGTAAATACATATAATGAGCTCGTTTTCCAATGACATCGGCATTGGTTTTTTGGAAGGTTAGCAAGCTGTCTGTTAAATAGTAGGGGGCATAGTAGTCATCGTCATCGAATTTGGCAATGTAGCTATACTTGGCTTTCTTGACGGCATTATTCAGACAAGCGCCGAGCGAGTGATGCTGTGGAGCCCGATACACGTGAACGTTACGAAGCTTTTTAGCCATGCTCTTATAAGGCGCCAGTGGGATGGAGTCGTTGTTGACAATAATAATAAGCTCTTTCTTGGAATGGCGCTGACGACTATAATTCTGAAGTAGATTTTTGATAAAGCCCCTGCGATTTGTACAGGAAATAATAGATACTCCTTGCTGGGTGATAGAGTTTCTTGGGCTGACCCCCATGATATCGCCCCCCTTATTCGTGATAATTGAAGCTAGTTCTCTCTAAACTATGTAATTAGTAGCTATGGGGAACGGCCAATTCACTAAATGGAGAATGAGCACATCAACCAGCGAAGGAGCTGTAGTGATTGAAAGAGCAAATGGTAGTGAGGGCTTGGTGCTAGGATGAAATTTCTATTTCGCCGATTGAACTTTTTGTCGCCCACAATACTCTTATAGGGGAATGAGGTGAGGAGATGAAGGTCGCCCGAGGGGTCAGACAAGCGCAAAAAGGGAATAAAGAAGCCTTGCTCCAATTGATTCTAGCCAATAAGGATGCCTATTTCAGACTGGCATTATCTTATATGGGGAATGAGCATGATGCGATGGATGCCTTAGAAGAGATGATCATCATCTTGTACGAGAAGATTCACCAATTGAGAAAGGTGGATTCATTCGACAGCTGGAGTCGAACCATTCTGGTGAATCATTGCAGAGCCATGCTGAAGAGGCGGAACAAGACCATTTTGATTGATGAGTGGCAGGGTGACAACGCCAGGGATCGCGATGCAGCGGGTATCCAGGATCCGTATGAACAGCAGGATCAGAACATGGACATTCGCCGTTCGCTGGAGCGGGTGAATCCCGATCAGAAGGAAGCGATTGAGCTCAGATATTTTCACGATCTGGATTATGAAGCTATCGCTAGGATCACGAATGTATCGGTAGGAACGGTGAAATCCAGGGTGTTCAATGGCTTGAAAAAGCTCAAGAAATGGTACGGGGGTGAATCAGATGGAACGAATTGAAGAACTACTAGCCGATGAGCGAGAGCGGATAACTGCTTTACAAGCACCTGAGGAGCTGGAGGGAAGACTTCGCCAGGCGCTGGATCGGACTCCTGACAGGAGGCGGCGCAGCAAGGCTTCAAGATGGGCGATTGCAGTAGCGATAACAGCTATAGTGATATCGGTTGGTGGCTACAACTATGAAGCCTTTGCTTACTACGGCCAAAGAATCCTCGGGTTCGATGCGGTCATGACAGGCACGTTAAAGAAAGTAAATGCTGCTGGCATGGGACAAACTCTTGATCAGCATGTCGTTCTGCAGGATGGCACGGAGCTTGTTGTAAGCGGCCTAATGGCCGATGCCAATCAATTGATTTTGTACTACTCTCTCCGCAATCCTGATGGTATTGCCAAGCAGACGCAGGATTCTTTTCGACTATCCCAGCTGACGGGCTTCTTGACAGACTCCTACATGGGCTGGGGAACGACGACGATCAATGACGAACAGACAGAGCTGATTGGTCTCGCCGGCTTTGATCCGGTCAATGCATTCGCCAAGCAACTGACGCTGCATTACGCTGAGCAGACAGATGATCAGCATATGAGGATGGGCAGCCTAACCTTTCCTTACCATCCGAAGCAAGCCATCCAGACACAGGTGCAGCAGGCGATTAAGACTAGGATTGCCGTCGATCAGGGAGCCATTACATTCGGGTCCATTACAGCAACACCGCTCTCCACCGTCGTCAAGGGGACTTGGAATGTGAAGGAGCTGGACCGGATTCGTCAGCCATTTGAGGGCATAGAGCTGCTCGCCAATGGCAAGCCTGTCTCGATGGAAGGAAGCGGGGTTAGCAACTCTGTACGCGGAAGAACGTTCGAGCTTCGTTATGATACTTTGCCTAAGGATCTGGAGACGCTGCAATTGGTTGTCAGGACGTTCTCAGGCTATGAGAGGACTGACGCGGAGGTCAACCTGACACATGGATCTCAGACTGACGTGCAGGCTGACAGGCCCATATCTGTGGGCGGCAATGAGCTATGGATTAAGCAGGTTAAGACGACCGATGAAGGAACAGAGATCACACTGGCGACCGAAGACGATGTTCTCCTGAATGGGGTGACCCTGGAGACGATGGAAGGAACGACGGAGCTGCGCACGACCATAGGCCAAACCGAGGCGAAGGGGAAGGATGGAGAGCTTCTCAAGGAACGCACGCTGTTGTTCGACACGAGCGGGCAGCCGAAGACGTTGCATATTGAAGGGATTCATTATAGAAAAACGTACGACAAGACGGTAGACATTCCACTCGATTGACTGAAGGAGGAGTCACCCTATACTCCACATAATCACTACTTTGCCTTGGCGGGTATAAATGCAGCTTCCTCCCTCGCGGTGCTGCATAATATAAGATAGATTACAGAGGTAATAGATAGAGAGTATGCAGCAAAAATAAAGTGTACGGTCGATAATGGAGAGTTCTGCTATAATGGCGGCAGGAGGGAATAGAATATGCACACGTTAGAGAGCTTGGTGAAGCAATTAGAAGAGCTGGGCATTGACAGCCAAGGTACGCTGTTGGTCCATTCATCCCTGAAAAGCATGGGTCCGGTCGAAGGCGGCGCGGATACCGTATTAGATGCATATACCGCATATATGAAGGATGGTTTGTTGGTGCTGCCTACCCATACATGGTCCTATATCAAAGCGGACAACCCTAGATTTTACGTAGATCAATCCCCATCCTGTATTGGCATTCTGCCAGAGCTTTTTCGTAACAGACCAGGTGTGGTCCGCTCTTGGCATCCTACGCACTCGGTAGCTGCATTGGGGCAGGATGCGGTAGAGTTCACCAAGGACGATCACCTCTTCGACACGCCTTGCGCCAGAGGCTCGGCCTGGGGGAAGCTGCTTGACCGAAAGGCGACCATATTGCTGGTGGGAGTCGACTTAAGACGCAATACCTTCATCCACGGTGTCGAGGAGTGGGCCGACATCCCTGGGCGACTAACAGATGCTCATGAAATGCTATATACCGTTCTGCCTGACGGAACGGAGATCCCTGTGCCTTCCCGAAGACATTGGGGATTGTCGTGGTCCGAGCATTTCTGGAAGGTTGATGAGGTCCTTGAGAGTAGAGGCGCGATGCGCAAGGGGCAGCTAGGTGACGCAGTGGTCCGAGTATGTGATGCAGCGGCCGTGGCCGAGGTGATTACCGAGATGCTGGCGGACAACCCTGCGTTATTTTCGGATAATAACCCCTTGCTATAAGTGAGTGAACCGGTGAGGAGATTCGTATCGCTGTATTTGTGCACAGTGTATCGGTGTAAAAAAAAGAGGTTCCCCTGTTGTCATCAGGATGGGTGATGATAGGGGGCCTTTTTAAGTTGCCGTATCAACTGACTAATCAGTTATAAGCTGTGTCTTATTGTCCAAAGGGTCAAATCTACATGGGTCTACTTAATCTGAAAAAGGGTCGGAGAGTATAGAGCCACTTAACAAGCTGTGAATAGTCGGCGAAATATTGACGGCAGATTCGATCCATGTTATAAATCACATATATTCAGTCAAAGGAGGCTCGCCATCCATGCTACATTCTGTGCGTATTCGATAGGCTGGCAATAAAAAAGCTGATTTTTCTCCACGTCATGTGGGCTTTTTTGAGCTGCTTATGATTACGTATGTAGAACATGGATGTGATGGGAATAGCTTGTTGAGCTATGCCTTTATTCGGGTTGTTCTCTCTCGTGTCGGTGCAGGTCAAAGTTCGCAGAAGTGGACGGGGATCTGTATTTTTTATTGCCTAAAAACAAGGAACCAATAAAAAATACAGGGAGAGAATCAAATATGAGAGAACATCACTGGAAGCGAAATTTCTTTATGATATGGGCAGGGCAGGCTATCTCGCTGATTACTAGTTCGGCTCTGCAAATGGCTATCATCTGGTATTTAACAGATACCACAGGGTCTGCGCTGGTGCTGTCGATAGCTACACTGGTGGGCTTCTTGCCCCAGGCTGTCCTTGGGACCATGATTGGTGTCTTGGTGGACCGCTGGAATCGAAAGTGGGTGATGATGGGCGCAGACCTTCTTGTGGCAGCCGCAGGTGTTGTCCTGGCGGTAATCGCGCTCACGGTTGAGCTGCCCATTTGGGTCGTGATGCTGGTGCTATTCATCCGCAGTGTTGGGACTGCATTTCATACACCTGCTCTGGGCGCAGTGACACCGTTGCTGGTTCCGGAGGAACAATTAACGAGGTGTGCAGGCTATACCCAATCTGTCCAATCGCTGAGCTTCATAGTAAGCCCGGCGCTGGGGGCGGTGCTATATGCTGCATGGGATCTGTCAGCCATTATTGCCCTTGATGTGGCAGGGGCACTGATCGCCTGTACGATGGTCATGCTCGTTCGGATTCCAACACCAGACATGTCGATGAATCAGGGTGCTAGCAGTAGCTTGATTGAGGAATTCAAGGAAGGGTATTACGCCCTGCGAGCATCGAGGGGATTGTTCTCATTGCTCTGGATTGGCGCGCTATATGCCTTGGTATTTATGCCGATCAATGCCCTATTTCCTCTCATGAGCATGGGTTACTTTGGGGGTACAGCCACACATGCTTCCATCGTAGAGATCGTCTTCGCCAGTGGCATGCTGATGGGTGGCATGCTGCTGGGGGTGTGGGGGGGATTCAGGAGCCGTGCATGGAGCATCACGCTCTCGGTTGCCTTGATGGGCATTGCCTTGCTCATTTCGGGGTGGCTTCCTACGGATGGATTTCTGATGTTCGCCATATGCAGCGCGCTTATGGGCTTTACGAGTCCGTTCTATAGTGGTGTACAGACGGCGCTCATTCAGGAACACATCCAACCGATGTACCTGGGGCGGGTGTTCGGGCTTATGGGTAGTCTGGCCTCCTTTGCCATGCCAGTCGGGCTGGTCATGTCGGGTATCTTTGCGGATCAGATTGGTATTGAAATGTGGTTCAGACTTTCCGGGGCTTGTATCTTAGTCCTTGCACTCGCGTGTGTAGCCCTGCCATCTGTGCGCAGCTTGAAATAAAATAGATCGACCGCTTCTCAGTAAATATCGAGGAGAGTGTAGGGTGGGAAGTGATGAAAGGGGCTGCTTGAGCGGCTCCTTTCGTTGTATGCCCGATTATAATTTCCTCTCCATATCCGTCATAGGTTGGTCGAACTGCCATTGTGTGGGCTAGCTCATGCTTGTAGCAGTATGATAAGATGTGGTTTATAACCATGAACGTAGAAGGAACAGGCCCTTTTCAGGTCTTATTAGCGTAATGGCATACAATTGCAAGTCATCGTAGTTGTCTGGCTCAAGAAGGAGAAAGATGTGTGGATCCATTAGTATGGTACGATCTCTTTTTGTTCCTTGTATTACTGATTCTATTTATTTACGTGTTCGCTACGGTTAGGATTACGAACTTACATAAGGTGTATTTCATTTTCCATTTCTTTATGATGCTCTGGCCTCTAGGCCAAATGGCCACAGATCTGACGGATGATCTGTGGTTACAGCTATTGTATGTGACCCTGTCCTTTGTGGCCCTAGCCTTCCTGGGAGGGGGCTGGCTCCTGCTTACGGTCTTTCTTGCCGGTCACGCAGGGCGAATAGGCCTCCGAAAAGCTTACCTGCTGTTTGCTCCAGCGCTGATCGCAGCTGTGGGAGTGGTATGGAACCCGAATCATGTGTTCGTGGCTCCCTTGGAAGGAGGTTATATTCAACGCGAGTATGGACCATGGTTCTGGGTGGTCATCGCTATTCTGGTCGGTTACCTGCTGGCATCTCTCTTGGTACTGTTTCGGACCCTGCTGTCGCCCAGCACGTCCGTCACGAACAGGATACAGGTGAAGATTATGCTATGGGGAATCCTGGTTCTGGCCGTATTTGCCAGCATCGATGCCCTTCTGAATGTCGTGCTAAGCGAGTGGCTGCCGATCATTCCAGGCTTTACTTCTCTCGGGATTGTATTGTCAGATCTATTTTTCATCTATGTCATCAAAAAATACAATATGTTCGATCTCGTCTCCATCGCTCACGAGGACGTGATTAATACCATCCCCTATGGAATTCTTGTGCTAGATGACCGTGAATTCATCATGGAAGTGAACAAGGCTTTGCCCTTCTTCATTGAGCTGCATGTCGGTGATTATTTGGATATGGAAGCACTTCTGAGCTCCGTTCGGGTGGAGGGCAATAGCGAGAAGTTCCTTGAGCATTATAAGCAAAGGGATCTTGCCATGTCGCAAATTGAGATCCTCGTGGAGCGCGATAGTGTTCGTCATTTTATACTGCAGGCGTCAACGATTGTGGATGCTTATGGTATGCCGATGGGCCGTATTCTTACCTTTCAGGATGTCTCGCAAGAGCGTTTCCTGGTGGAGGAGATGAACCGGAAAAATCGCATGCTGCAGGAACGGAATCATTCCCTCGACCGTACTCGTCTTGAGCTATCCCGAGCCAATCGGCAGCTAGAAGAGCTGGTGCTTACTGATAGTCTGACGGACTGCTACAATCGCCGCTATCTGACCCAGCATCTGACCCATGAAGTGATGAGCAATATTCAGTATCGGATTCCGTTCTCCCTGATTCTGTTTGACATTGATTTCTTCAAATATATTAACGATCACTACGGACATGTCATCGGTGATGAGGTGCTGTATCGCACAGCTCAGATCGTCAAGGAGTCGATACGTAGCACGGATATTCTGGCCCGCTATGGAGGAGAAGAATTCATGATCTATCTCCCTCATACAAGACGACAACTGGCGGGGCAACTCGCGGAGCTTGTTAGATCGTCAGCCGAGTCGAATCATATCGTCGTGGAGCATGGCCGTGAGCCGGTATCCATCACGATCAGTATGGGCATTCTGTCGGTTGAGGATTTTAAGGATGAACGGGTGCCTGATGATCCAGAGGAGTACTTGATACAGCTGTTCGCAGCGGTAGACAAGGCTCTGTACCAAGCCAAGCAAAATGGGCGCAACCGGATTGAGCTGGCCAGCTTCCAGCAAGCTTCGTTTAACTGAGGAGATGTAGCATCTTTCAGTAAACGAGTGAGGGGAAATAGCCGTACATTGGGAGTGGATGAAGGAATTCCCGGAGAGTGCATCCTGAATGTTTGGTAGTATGTTAGATGGGCTGACGAGGATTATATCCGCGTCAGCCCATTTGTTGAAGGATCGTATTTCATGAGAGTCGAGGACTGCCCGGAATTACCTTTCTGCGGCGAGAATTCATTCGGCGTGTTCATTTTTCACCATAGCCGATAGCTCACCTGTGAACACCTTCTCCTGCTGAGCATTGAACGTGGACATTCTCACGGTGACGATGCCTGTCTGATTACGCCATTTCTTCAGCTCTACGACCTCTACAACAGCATGCAGCTCGTCACCCGGATAGACGGGACGTATGAATTTCACATGATTCATAGCGGTCCCCGCAATGATGTCCTCACCGTAGCTCCCTGTCTCAATCCATAGCTTAAATGAGATCGCGAGTGTCTGGATGCCCGATGCGATGATGCCCCGGAATCTGCCTTGTTCCGCCTTCGCTTTATCCAGATGCATGTATTGTGGATCGTATTCGGCGGCAAATCGGGAAATATCTTCCTCGCTCAAGGTAATTGCCTTGGTGGTAAACACCTGGCCGATATAAAATTCATGAAACTGCATGCTGACACTCCTCTCCAAATAAATACTTATACTTCTTACATCTATGATTCCCTTTTTTCCTCGAGTTCTCCTGTATAAGGCAGAGCAGATATGAAATCAAGCAAATCATTAGACAATTTCTATTATGAAGCATGCGTCGTGAATGTGGAGAAGGAGCCGATGGCATAAGTAGCCTGGCTCCTTCCGTGTTATGGTTAAGGTATACTATTGCAGGGCATTCTTAATGTCAGCCCACGTAGCGTTCAGTTGCTCCTCGACGGATATGTCCACGTACTGTAGACTCAGGCTATATCCTGCGTCTGTTGTTGCTTTCAGGAATAGAGTAATCTTGGTACCATCCATAATCCATTCGCTGGTTAGGCCACCGTCAGCAGCATAGCGTGCGACATACTGACTGATATTATTCGGATTTGGGGCACTTGAGCCAGCTACGGGTTGTCCATACTCTGCAGTTATACTACTAAACATCCCCGCATAAAAGCTGATTAGTTCACCTGGATCATAGTCGGGAATGACAGGGGTAAGTACAACGGCTGCGAGTTTGTTCTTGTAAAAGATATATAACTCTTCAGTTGCTCCAGCCTCTAGCGAATCCTGATACATGAGAAGACGAATGTCGCCTTGTCCACCTTCATCCACCAGCTGCTTCTGAGCAGAATTCGTCTTAAATTCCTCCTGACTGATGGACCAAGGTATGTTGATGCTGCTCGATGCTGGCTTATTTCCAATCCATGCAAAGCCCTGCGCGCTATCAAGGCCAACCGTCTTGCCAGTTAAGCTCCGAATTGCTGATAACGGAATGTAGGTCGTTCCGTTCACGGTCTTGACCAATGCAGGCAATACGACCTCTGAACCGTTGATGGTGGCCTTCTTGCTGCCAGTCTTAACGATGATAGAAGAGCCAGACGTGTTCTTGGCTGTAATGGCCTTCGTCTTGCTATCTACGGTCATGGTGTAGCCTAGCTTGGTTAGTACGGCTTTCATAGGCACGAGCGTAGTGTTATTTTCCACAATGACTGAAGGTTGTCCGGTTATCGCCTTACCATCGATGTGGAGAGTGTACTTTACGGAAGCGGCGGAGGTCAGGGGAGTGAATGAGAACAGCCCGACCAGGAGCGCCATGCACCCTATAAGTGTTATGTAAGCTATTTTTTTCATGTTGACTCCTTTACTAGGTGTGTATTGAAAATCATAGGACATGCATCTTGAATATAACATAGCTGGTATAGAGCCGTGTTCCAAAAAATACCTCTAATATGCAAAAAGTACTATAAAAAAAGAAGACCACCCAATAAAGGGCGGCTCGGATGACCTTTCATCTACGTTACTTTGTTCCACAGCATCTTGTAGCCAGAGGCTAAGCTGTATTTGCAACAATACCTGCAATAATACTAGCCAAGTCTTCGAATACACTAGCCCTCAAGCAAAGACATTTGTTCCTTCATATATCGGGTACCGTGAACGCTGTTCTTGGGACTAACCTGCTCGATGCGAGTCAGGTCCTCGGCTGTTAGTTCTACGTCCACAGAGGCAGCATTTTCTTCAAGGTATTTCATGCGTTTGGTTCCTGGAATAGGAAGCGCACCGTTGAATATGGTCCATGCCAGGGCCAGCTGCGAAGGAGTACAGTTCTTCTCGGCGGCGATTTCCTTAATCTTATCAACGATCTCAACGTTCTTCTTGAAGTTGTCGCCTTGGAATCGAGGCATGTACCTGCGAAGATCATGGGGAGCCAAGTCCTCAAAGGTACGGAGCTCTCCAGAAATAAAGCCTCTGCTTAGTGGACTGTAAGCGACATGCGTAATTCCCAGCTCCCTCGTTGTCGGGAGAATCTCGTCTTCAATATCCCGACTCCACAGTGAATATTCGCTCTGTAAAGCGGAAATCGGATGTATCGCATGCGCTCGGCGAATGGTAGAGGCAGATGCTTCTGAAAGTCCAAGATAGCGAACCTTCCCAGCTCTAACTAGCTCAGCCATTGCTCCAACTGTCTCCTCGATCGGAATATTTGGGTCCACGCGGTGTTGGTAGTATAGATCAATATAATCGGTGTTCAAGCGTCGCAGACTCTCATCGACAGCCTTGTGCACGTAATCCGGGTGCCCACTAAGGCTTTCATAATTGGGGGTGTACGAGAACTTGGTAGTAATCACCGCCTGCGCTCGGCGTCCCTGAAGAGCTCTTCCGAGAAGCTCCTCGTTATGACCATTTCCATATACATCCGCCGTATCGATCAACGTAACCCCTAATTCCAGTGCACGATGTATCGTCTGTATAGACTGTTCGTCGTCTGTCTCCCCGTACATACCTGGGGACATGCCCATAATACCTAGTCCAATCGAAGATACGATTAGATCACTATTTCCTAATGTTCTTGGCATCATCTCGTTACCCATCTCCGTCCGTTGGTTTATTCTGCTGCATTGCCAGCTGGTTCAAGAGCTGGCTCTCCGAATGAACTCTTCCTTTTTCGATCTCTTCATAAATGGCGAGCTTGTTATTCACTGCGTCCAGAGCCTCCGCCAGCTCACGTTGACGTCGGAATAAGTCCTCTTTGTATTGGTTCAGCATAGCCTTTCTTTGCGGAATGGTGGAATCCCCGTCTAAGGCGAGATTGACCATCTGCTTCATTAAAGACATCTTCATTCCAGTTGCTCGAAAACAGGTCATCAGCTTGATCCAATCCATGTGCTCTTGTTCAAACAGGCGATGTCCATGCTTATCTCTCTTAATGAAAGGGAGTAATCCCTCCTTCTCGTAGTAGCGAATGGTATGAGCTGAGCAACCAAGCCGCTCTGAGACTTCTTTTATAGAGAATGTCATATAGATCGATCCCTTCTTCAGCTTGTAAGCAGACGTGCTCGGCTGGTTCTTGTACATCATATTCGTTAGAGCGCGCTCTAAGGCAAGCATGTAATTTTTTGGAGTATTGATGAAGTGTCAATTCCGTTCATATCGCGGTTTGATTATTGTTAGACCTCTCTTGATCAAGTACCATTATAGTAAGCTAGTTTGTCTAAAGTATATATGTTGCAGTCGTGCAGAACTGGGAGAGTAACTGCAAGGATGATTGATGCTGAATCTGATTAAATGGAAGCAGAGGGGAGGGAGACTGGATGGCCTGGTTCGAACGAATGAATGAAGCGCTGGACTATATCGAAGACCATCTTCTTACGCATGTAGACATGACGGAAGTGGCAAAGATCACTTGCTGCTCGATTTCGAGCTTTCAGCGGATGTTCTCCGCTGCTACGGATGTATCCTTGTCGGAGTATATTCGGCGCAGGAAGCTGACGCTCGCAGCATTCGAGCTACAGCATAGCAGCATGAAGATTGTGGATCTTGCGCTGAAGTATGGGTATGACTCACCGGAGGCGTTTACACGAGCCTTCAACATCATTCACGGGAAGACACCTTCAGCAGCGCGCGAGCAGGGTGTGACCCTCACCGCCTATCCCCGGATCTCTTTCCTACTAACCGTTAGAGGAGCTGTCGCAATGAATTACAGAATCGAATCCAAGGAAGCTTTTGTGATCTATGGCATTGAGGAAATCTTCTCGATGGAGAACGGTGAGAATCTCCGTGCGATTCCCCAGTTCTGGCAAGCTGCACATCAGGATGGACGTATTGAAAAGCTCACACAATCCACGAATATGCTGAGCGAAGCGCCGAATGAGTTGTGTCTGGTCAATGCGATCTGTGATTACCGCTCGGTGGAGGGGGAGCAGACCTTTCCATACATGCTGTTCGCCTATAAGACCAACCGGAGTGATACGCAGGGGTACAGGGAAGTAACGGTGCCTGCCGGGACCTGGGCAATCTTCAGAACCGAGAATCACACGATGGATAAGACGAGTGATGCCATTCAAGGCCTCACCAAGCGAGTATACACGGAGTGGCTGCCGACAGCGGACTATGAGAAGATCGACGGCTGTGATATGGAGCTGTACTATAACTGCGGCAGTGCCTGCTGGAGCGAGATCTGGATTCGGGTTCGACCCAAGTAAGTGAGGCTTGAAGAGGGCATGTGCTAAGAGGCTCGGAGCATGGTATGGTGCAATGAAATCGAGACCTGTATGTGCTGGATGCTGCTAGTGGAGTAGTCGGTAGAGTGCAGGAGAAATGTGATCGAGTGAAGAAGAAGTGCAGTAGCTTTTAGGAACAATAGATTTTCGGTGAAAAAAGGCTCGGGCATTGCACAGTTGCTGGTTGCTGTGTGTGGTAATGGCTGCTGACCCACTTTATATGGAGATTCAAAGAGGAGTTCTCAGGGAGAACTCCTCTTTGAGTGGATAGGGGTGTCAATGTGGAGGGATAGGTGAGGACAAAAAAGTACTGTTAAGTAAACATGGTTAACCACGTCAAATTAACAGTACCTCTATTTTGCTGTATCTTTGAAGTGAATTACATATCTGTACTGATGAAAGGAAAGGTTGGTAAAATGTGAATCGCATCAGTTATCATTAACCGGATTAAGTGGTTCCACTACCGATTACTACTATTACTAACGTCAGGCCATGTATGAAGATTGGAGAGGGCGCGTGCAGATAACAATAATATCTAATAATGAAGTTACTATAAAATGTTTGCACTATAAACATATTATTGCTACCATTTTAGTAAAATGGAATATACTAGGTTTATTTTTGACAAAGTATGTAGGGAGGGAAGTGCCGAATGAATCCGATAAAAAATCTATTTAAGCAACTAGACTGGAAAGCGATGAATTTATCTGCATGGTTTGTGCTCATTATTACATATATATATCCCATTCGATTTGTAGAAGATAAGCTCGATGTAATAGGGTTCCCTTTTCCTTTTTTGACTGTATATGATCAGGGGTTGGGCTCCAATTTGTTCGGCTCTTTCCATATTGATCTAGGAAGTTTGATTCTGAATATTGCAATTGTGTATTTGGTTATAACTCTACTGAGTAGGCTGTATACACGGTACAAGAAGTCCTAGTTGTGATTATATCGAGAAGCATCATTTAGATAGATATGAGTAATTCGGAAGCGATCTGTGAGGTATGGACGGTCATCCTCGGAAAAGTATAGTTTTCGTAGAGGCCGCCATTGTGCGGCCTTTTTCCTTTATCCTTCTCTCTTTAGTCTATATAGATTGAACCTATAAAATTGAGTAGGGGAGTGAGCAACGGAGGGGAAGTTTGGAACTGGAGGAGCGATAGCGACCGCCTTTGTCTCTGGATTTCCACGGCTACAAGCCGTTTACATGGAAGGAATCTGGAGACAACAGCGGCCGGAGGTTCAAACGTTCACCGCAGTTGCGCGCCCCCAACTCTTAGCATCTTCAGTTCAATCTATATAACGTCATCCTACAAATACATCTGTCTAGCCTGCTCATTAAAGAATTGTGTGACATTCTCATACTCACTCAGATCAATCTGCTGCTGCCGCATCATCTTCTGAATGAAGATCGCATCTGTGAAGATGTGGCTGACGATCACTTTACACAAGGATGGGGTGTCCTTGAAGTAATCCACCAAAGCATGAAGCTCATCGAACCGAAAGTACAGAATATAGCACGCATAATGCTGCAGCAAGCTACGGTAGATATACACTTGATACGGATTGGCTGTCGCTGCTGCACAATTCTTCATCATTTCGAATAACGCAGAGGGCTTGTTGGAGTAAAGCTCGAGCAGGTTATCCACGTTGTTGATCAGACGCAACGCGTCCTCCCATCCATCCTCCATAGGCAGGATTATTGGTGCTGCTGTTCCCTCAATGGACTGCAACATCTCCAGTGTGAGATTCTTGTAAGCCTCTATCGGATGGGATACCAACCATGCCATCTTATCGTTATTCTGCTCTGGAGCTAATTGCTCAGACAGCTCTCGCTTCGCAAGCTCTTGCCCCCCTTGGTCTACCTGCCTCGGCGGCTCTGGCTTAATTTGGTTGTGCCCCTCCTGATCTGCCGGCTCCGTTTGCTCCTGATTCGCGTGCTTTTGCTCATCACCTTGTTCTTGTTGCAACAGCCCTGGTGTCACTTGCTTCAGCTGATCGTGCTGTCCGCTATAGTAATCATGATACACCGAGAAATAGTCCGCGATCTGGATGCTCGTCTTCGTATGCAGCAGCTTGGGCCCGCTGAAGGAGAAGGCTTCGAGTGTCTCTCCATTTACAGGATGCGTGTATAGATAGAAAAAGAAGAAGAAGTCTCTTAGCCGCTCACGCTGCTCATCGCTTAATCTGGTGACATGTGTCACCCGGCTGAGCTGGAGGAAGCTATAGTTCTTCATGAAGTCATTCATGGCATTATAGGGATTGACGGGGACGATGGCCGTCGTCGAGTTAATGGTGTAGAGCAGGTAGTACAAAATCTGTTCGTCGTAGATATCCAGCGCTGGAAAAGAACCCGAGAGCACAGGTATCCAGTTCGGATTTGTTGTGTAGCCTGGGTCTGGCGGCTGTAGTTCATCTGCCCACTGAACGAAGGATTCTGCTTCTGGCTGACCCGCCACGAATAGCTCTATGCTATCGTCCTCCAGTGTGCAATATGCATAGGGAGCAATCGCCTCCGGCGGTAGCGCCCGGTTGAATTTGAGATTTACATATTCATTATATATAGATTGTAGCTTCATCCGTCATATCCTCGGTTCTTGTAAATTAGGACGCTACTCACAAAAAGCGCCTTCTCTAGAGGTGTTCGACAGATGGGAGGGCATTCCTGCCCGCGAACTTACATTGAGCATTATTGCTGTCGTCTATCGGCTAGTGTTGGTGCGATGATGAAAGCATAAAAGAACCCTCCCTAGTGAGCACTCCATCACATGTACGTGACGATCAAGGCTAACTAGCAGAGGGTGCTTAGGTTTTATATTGTAGTGGATTCTATTGTAGTGGATTCGTATGTTTTGCGTGTGTTGTTCATTGAAATTCTCAAAAATTACTAGATTCGGATAGTCGAATCATAGGGGCGTTGCGTCACACTTCGACATATACTACATTGTAAGCGTAATCCAAGCTGACCCCAACGCCCAGACATAGCTTCTCATTAAGGTCCGAATTGATTCGAACTCCAGTCCCCAATGGGGCTGCGAATTCAATAACGGCTGTGAATCCTCATGGGAGCTCTGAATTCAGCGCTAGCCCCAAGTCCGCGTGATCTCCTCTTCACTCGCTTCGATGCGAACCCTATCAATATTTTATTTATATGCTTAGTTACATCCTTAATTACATCCTCATTTAACCTCAACTAAATCTGTCCTTATCTAATCTCTTACTTCTAACCTCTAATCTCACAACCGCAATTTAACCAAGCAAAGCGGTATCTTGCGCAGATAGGACAGGCGAGACTGTGATGCTAGGCTTCCCCAGCATGTACTCCAGCCGAGCTTTGACCTCCAGCCACTCTCGATCCAGTATGCTGAAGTAGACGGAATCACGAACATAGCCGTTCGGCAAAGTCAGATGGTTGCGGAAGACACCTTCCCTCGTCGCTCCGATTCGCTCAATGGCGGCCTGTGAGCGGACGTTGCGGCTATCGGTCTTGAGCTGCACCCGGATCATGTCGAGCGCCTCGAAGCTATGCTTCAATAGCAAGTATTTGCATTCTGTATTCACGGAGCTTCTCCAGACGGCCGGGGTGAGCCAGGTGGAGCCGATCTCCAGACTCCGGTGCTGAGCCGAAATATCGTAAAGCCGCGTGCTTCCTACGATGCGCTGAGTGTCCTGCTCGACGATGACGAACGGCATGGCGTTCGGTTGCTCCAGAGCGGTGCGGACGTACTCTCTGGCATCCTCCCAGGTACTGATGTGAATCTGTGTGAATTGCCAAATCTCCGGATATTGACCGATCTCAAATAATGAGTCGGCATGATGTTCTTCCATAGGGACGAGCTTAACCTTGCTCCCCGTCAACACTAGCGGCTTCATGCTGCACCTCTGCTTTTCATCAGTCTAGGGCCTAACATTACTATCATACCTGCCAATTATTATGTAGATATGAAAATTCGAGGCAGATATTCATGAAAGTGTTGAACTTCTCCGCTGCTCCAACCGAATGCTGTGTAGCCACATTTCCTCTCCACCAAGGACGCCCTCTCTTATGGTTACTCTGAGTCAGAAAATAATTTTTCGACAAACTCCGTAATAACCAATTATTACCTTGATGGGTACAAATATCTTCATATATAATAGACGCACAAAAGCAACTCACGATAATGGCAAACTTGTCGAAAGGCAAGGACGCAAAGCTACAGGGCCTTCATGACGCGATGTCAAATGGCAGCCAGTTACCGAACGACGGCGCTTTTTTTGTTTTTCTGGGACAAGCACCCATGGGAACTCTGTGAGACTCTAGCACGATAATGGCAAACCTGTCGAAAGACCGGGACGCAAAGCTACAGGGCCTTCTTGACATGATGTCAATGGCAGCCTGGCTACCGAAAGGAGTTAGCAGTATGCGCAACGTAATGTTGTTCGCTATGATAGGTCTGTTGGCGTTCCTGATCTGGACTCCGGCGGTACAAGCTGAATCTTCGGCAGATTGGCTGGGGCTGGAGCAGCTGGACCGCGGTGTGATCGCCATTCGCTATGAATCGACTCCCAGCGTCAAGACGAAGCTCATGATCGCAAAGGGACAGGATAAATATACTTACGGGCTGTCGTCGAGCAAGCGACAGGAGGAATTCCCGTTACAGATGGGCAATGGAGATTACAAAATCACCATTCTGGAGCAGGTGAAAGGCACAACCTATAAGGCTGTTCGCGAAGGAGCAGTGAAGCTCCAGCTGACCAACGGCAGCCAGGTGTTCCTGAACTCCGTACAGAATATCCATTGGAACGAGCAGGACAAGGCCGCTCAGCTTGCGAAGGAGCTGACTCGCTCAGCCCAATCGGATCAAGAGAAGGTACAAGCCATCTATGAATATATCATCAGCACCATTCGCTACGACCATGCTCTGGCTGCCAGTGAGCTGACAGAATACTTGCCAGATAGTAGCCGCACGATCGCAGGTCGGAAAGGAATGTGCTACGACTACGCTTCCTTGTTCGCTTCCATGCTGCGGAGTGTGGATGTTCCAACCAAGCTGGTGATGGGCAAGTCAGACTATGTCGATATCTATCATGCATGGAATGAAATCTATCTGGGTGGCAAGTGGGTTACGATTGATACCACAGTCGACGCGAGCTGGAAGAGCAAGGGTGCAGACTTTAATATGATTAAGGACGCCGCTCGCTACTCCGCCTCCAAAATCTATTAATCTAGCACATGATTCTATTTATCGAGACCATTGCAATCATTCAGATAAAACAGATTCTAGTAACTAGACTTGCGATAATGCGCAAGTGAAATGCATGTTTATACCCTTAGCCTTGGACCATAGGTCCAGGGCTTGTTCGCATTCATGTAGAGAAATTGTAGAGGTGGGGCGGCTATAATGCAAGAAGCCCATTTGGTTCCAGGGAATGTAAGCAACATATCGTGCAGCAGAAAAGGTGGAGGTGATGGACGAGAGGTCCTCTGATCGGCGTGTAGCCTAGCGGCTGCTAGAGCCGATTTGCGCACGAAAGCTGGCCCGGAGCCAAATACTATGCGGGTGATGGAGACACTGAGGGAGCGATCATGAAGAGAAAAGTGTGTGGAATCGTTGTAGCGCTGTTGCTTATGATTCAGACGCTGTATGGTACATCTGCCTGGCCAGTTCAGGCTGCTGTAAGTGTACAGGATTCTGTGTATGGAGTGACAAGTGACGTCTATGACCCGCAGCCAGCGCCAGTCACCAATACGGATAATATTTTGACCAAGGTTGTACTAACGGACTCGAATGGCACTGTGATTGACTCGGTATATAACCCGGACAGCAAGCTGGAGATTGGCGGAGCCGTCAATCTGAGCTACGAATGGGAGCTGCCGAACGGACATAGCTATAAGAATGGGGATACATTTATCTTCGAGCTGCCGGAGCAGTTTGAGATTTTTACAGATATTGATGCGCCACTCGTGGCTGACCAAGACGAGGTAGGCCGCTTTACCGTGGATCGGGACGGGAAGGTCGTCATGACCTTCAATGATTATGTGGAACGTCACTCCAACGTCAGTGGCAAGCTGGAGATTCGGACGGAGTTTACGAAAGAGACCATTCAGGGCAGTACGGAGGTCATTATTGCGATCCCGGTACAGAGCGGATTGCAGACCGTCATTGTGAATCTGAAGCCGAAGGGCGGCAAGCTGATCGAGAAGCAAGGGACAGCCATCGGCAAGAGTCAGATTGACTGGAGGGTGCAGGTCAACAAGTCACTGGATAAAATCAAACATGCGGTCATCACGGATGTGATGCCTGATGGACTGGAGCTGACCCAGGATTCCGTCAAGCTATACCACCTGCAGGTGAATGGAGACGGATCGACGGTGCTTGGCACTGCGGTGGATTCGAGCAAGTATACCGTCTTGATCTCAGAGGGCAAGAAGCTGGAGCTTGCGTTCCAGGATGAGACCATCAGCAAGGCTTATGAGCTGCGTTTCACGACCAAGCTGACTGGAGAACAGGAGCGCTTCGAGAATATTGCCGTACTGTCTGGCGAAGGCATGGAGGATAGCCGGGCTACTGCGACAGTAACCGTGCAGCGTGGACAATTTCTGGAGAAGTCGTATAACCAGGATGCGGATACAGGCATCATTACCTGGCGAGTGAAGTACAACTTCAACGAGAAGAAGCTTACACGGGATCAAGCGGTCCTCACTGATGAATTCAGCGCCATTCATGTGATGGTCCCTGATTCGCTGAAGGTATATGCTGGGAATTCGACGAATGCCAAGGATCTGGTAGCAGCGGAGGAATATACCGTCACGTCGACAGGTCCGAACGGCTTCACACTTCAGTTCGAGAAGGCGATCGATTCGCCGTATACGATCATATACCAGACAAAGCCGATCGACCGGCTGAGCGCCGAAGGCAAGCAAGTGAAGAACAAGGTCATATCGGGTGATACGTCCAAGGAGGTCACAGCTCCTGCACAAGGTACCCGCGCTCTGGTGAAGGGTGTATGGGGTGTGAACTTTGCGACCAAGACTTCCAAATGGATGATTACCATCAACGGGGACAAAAAGCCAGATGGTAGCAAGTACAGCATGGAGAATGTAGTCATTCGGGATACGTTCCCGCATGATGGGCTCGAATTCCTGCCGAATTCGGTGATCGTCAGGTCGAACGGGAATCTCGTGCCTGCCAGTGACTATAAGGTCGAATACGACCATGTGCGGAAGGGCTTTGTCATACGCTTCTCCAAGACCATCGACACTACCTACACGATCGAGTATGATTCGAAGTTCGACATTGAATGGCTGAAGGAGCGCAAGCTGGACTTCATGAACAGAGCCACCATGACGTGGGCTGAGAACGGCGAAGTGAAAGGGCCTATTCAGCGGGATGCGAGCTTCGCGTCGGATGACTATACAAAGAATAATGGGGGTAAGGACGGAAGCTATAATCCAGTCAACAAGGAGATTACCTGGAACGTCAAGCTGAACTATAACCTGGATCCGCTGGATAAGGCGAGCGTGACAGATGTGCTGAAGCAAGGCCAGCAACTGGTGCCGAATTCAGTGAAGGTATACGAGATGAAGCTGACAGGTAGCTGGAATGGTGTGACGAAGGGGACGGAGATTCCTGCGTCTCAATACAAGGTGACGGAGCCTTCGGAGGCGAATGGCAATCAGCTGTCTGTTCAGTTTAACAACCCGATCTCATCTGCATACTGGATTGAGTTCAAGACATCGCTGCAAGGCACATTGGTTGTCAGACAGATCGAGAATACGGCTGAGCTGTGGAATGGCAGCAAGCAGGAGGCCACCTGGAAGGCCAGTGTGTATGTTCCTCATGGCGGCGACTATGTGCGGAAGCAAGGCGCCCAGAATGGGAATAAAATTGATTGGTCGATTCGCATTAATGAAGGGCAGTCTCATATTTCTAACGTTCGCATCATTGACTTCCCAAGCAGCAATCAGATTCTGATTGAGGATTCATTCCGCTTGTATGCGACGAAGATTCAGGGGAATGGTGAAGCGGTCAAGGCTGAGGAGCTGACGAAGGGTAAGGATTATACCTTGACGATCTCCAGGCTTGAGAATGATCAGGAGACCTTCGAATTAAAGTTCACGAACGCCATCTCTACAGCTTATATTCTGGAATATCAGTCGTTCATCACGGCTGGGGATAAGGAAGCTGTGAGCAACAAGGTGGGACTGGAAGGGGATCAGCTGAAGACAGAGGTCAGGGATACGACGAAGGAGATCATTGTCCGTACTTCCTCTGGCTCAGGCTCGGGAGGCGGTGTAACGGGCAGCCTTGAGGTGACGAAGGTGGATCTGGCAGATCCGTCCAAGACACTGGCAGGGGCCAAGTTCGCGCTATATGATCAGGCAGGCAAGCGGGCACCGATAGTGAAGACAACAGATGCTGACGGCAAGCTCCTGTTCACGAAGCTGCTATATGACGATTATGTGCTGGAGGAGCTGGTGGCTCCGACAGGCTATAAGATCGAGCAGGCGAAGTCGAACGTAACCATAGACTCCAGTATTAAGAGTCAGGGTAACGTGAAGAGCATTACGGTAACGAATCGGAAGGAAGAGCCTGTGGGACCAGGCCCTACAGATCCGACCGATCCTGGCAACCCGGGCCCCGGAGGCCCTGAGAATCCTGGACCTGGAGGTCCAACGGACCCAACCGACCCAGTCGATCCAACGGATCCAGGCCCTGGCGGACCAACCAACCCAACCGACCCGGGCCCTAACAACCCAGGTAACCCGAGTAATCCGGGGACACCTAGCAAGCCGGATCGGGATAGACCATCAGATCATAACCCAGATCCGGGTCCAGGCAATCCGTCCAATCCGGGTACGCCACCTACCGGCATAGAAGTGCCCGATGAAGACATCCCAAGAGGTGAGCCGGGAGACCCAGGGGACCCGCAGCTACCTACGGTTGAGATTGATGAGGACGATATTCCGCGCGGTGTAGGCGAGCCAGAGCCTGGTCAGCCAGACCCTGAGCCGGAGACGCCAGCAGCCCCAACACCTGATCCACGCATTCCAGCGTCGAAGCACCAGGTGCAGCTGCTGCCGCAGACCGGAGAGTCGAGTCATGCTCCATTCTATATTGGCGGGCTCGTGTTGATCTTGCTGGGGGTATGGTTAGCTCGCAAGCGAATCAAAATGAAATAAGCATCCATTGCGAGTGAATTTCTCGTGCCCTATATAGTACCCTATATATTGTTCTTCTCAATATATGGGTATTGTAATCTATACTAGCTCCTCTTGTCCTGATTCAGGGCAGGGGAGCTATTTCTATTTGTCGGCAAAATACAGGGCCAAGAACCGCTGGAACTCCCGCGCAGCCTCCGACAGATATCTGGCTTCATTCCAGAACACGGAGAACGTTCGTCTACTGACGGAGCCTTCGATATGCAGCAGCCGATATTGCAGTGCTTCGTCTTCTTTGTTACCCGGAATAAATGCCAGCCCTAAGCCAGCCTGTACCAGACTGCTTAACGCACTAGGCTCCTCTACCTCACAGACGACTGTCCGCTGGATTCCTGCTCTGCGGCTAATCTCATCATTGACCTGACGAAACGGATGTCCAAGCTTGTATTCGATGAACGGCTCGCCCGCAATTTCCTCCAATGTAACGCTGTCCTGCTGCGCGAACCGATGCCCTCGGGGTACAGCCAGGAACACTTCTGTCTGTAATACGGGCAATTCCTGAATACCCTGTCTATATGAATACATCGGACCGAAGCCCAGATCCGCGCCGCCCTGCTCCAGTAGCTCGCCAATAGTATGGGTCTCTGCAGGTGCGATCTGATTAATTCGGAAGCTCACCTCTGGATACTGCTCACGAAAAGCCGCAAGCGCAGGTGAGAGGCGATCCAATGTACTTGTGGCGATACTTACTACACCCCGCTCCAGCCCGGCCATATCCATCACTTCTTGTCGCCCTTCCTCTAATGAGGATAGCGCTGCTTCGACCTTGGCGAGAAAGGCTTTGCCAAATGCGTTAAGGCGAATCTGTCGATTCACACGGTCGAACAAGGGGACACCTAGATCCTCCTCCAGTCGGGATATAGTCTTGCTAAGCGCAGGCTGCGCAATATGAAGCTGTTCAGCAGCCTTGGTCATATGCTCCAGTCGGGCAGCTGTGCGGAAATATTGAAGCTGTAGCAGTTCCATGGTGAGCACCTCTTTTCCATACACTTAAGGTTATGAATACATAGGGAAACATATATTATTATTTATCTAAAATGGATTGTAGAATAGTCTGTAGCAAAAAGAAAGGGGATATTCGATTCCATGAAAAGCAACAAGTTAATCTATATCCTCGCCTTCACTATGATTCTCTCCTCGATGAGTGCAACCATGTTCAATATCGTGCTACCGAAGATGGGTGAAGAGTTCCAGCTATCGTACTCGCAGGTGAGCTGGGTATCTGCTATCTACCTGCTGATCTATGCGATCGGTTCTGCTGTATACGGCAAATTAGCCGATCTTTTCAGATTAAAGAGCCTGATTACCTTCGGACTTCTGCTCTTCTGTATCGGTTCTCTGGTCGGGCTGGCTTCTCAGGCCTATTGGATGGTACTTCTGGGCAGAATTCTGCAAGCGTGCGGTGCGGCTGTTATTCCTGCAACAGCGATGATCGTACCGGTGCGGTATTTTCCCGTGGAAAGGCGGGGGTGGGCGCTGGGGATTACGGCAAGCGGGCTAGCCATTGGCAATGCCATTGGTCCGGTCGTATCTGCCATGCTCGTCAGCTTTGCTCATTGGCGGTGGCTCTTCTTCCTCCCGATGCTGCTAATCTTCATGTTACCTTTCTTCCGAAAATATCTCGGTGATGAGCAGGGGAATGGGGGCAAGCTGGACTGGCTCGGCGGCGCATTGCTGGCTGGGACGGTGACGAGTCTGCTGCTGGCCATTACGTTCTCAAGCTGGCTCGCGGCCATAATCTGCATAGCAGCCCTCCTCTTATTCATCGTTCGTATTCGCCAGGCAGAGACGCCATTTGTGCATCCGGGCTTGTTTCGGAACAGAAGCTACACACTGGGCCTTGGCATGACCGTATTAGTCATGGCTGCGGGGTATTCGTTACCGTTCCTCACACCCCAACTACTGGCAGATGTCCATCAGCTCTCACCGGGGGTGATTGGCTTCGCAATGGTGCCTGGAGCGGCGGTCTCGGCATTCTTGGGACGTAGAGCGGGGAGAATCGCCGATGATAAGGGGAATATGACCCTGTTCTCGCTGGCGAGCGGATTGCTTATGATTTGTTTTGCCCTGCTATTTCTACTGGCTGGTGTCTCACCTGTAATGATCGCTGTCTTCCTCATCTTCGGTAATGTGGGGCAGATGTTCATGCAGATTGCCTTGTCCAATACGATATCCAGAGCGTTGCCGACGGAGCAGACCGGAATTGGTATGGGACTGTTATCCATGCTGAATTTCTTATCCGGGGCAGTGTCCACAAGTATATATAGTAAAGTCGTCGATCAAGGCGCAGCCTTTCATCTGAATCCGTTCGATGCGTCTCCGGCATCCTTTGTGTACAGTAATATTTATCTCGTATTAGCGCTGATCGTTGTAGGCGTATGGATCGTATATTGCGCGCAATTCGGGGGAAGGGTGCAACTGCGGGAAATGAGCGGGAGCCATAGCAGGACGCAATCATAGGCGCTCTTAGCCACAGGTGCGCAGAGGAACAAAGTAAGTCTTAGAAGCGTGTCCTAGTCACAGATGTGACACAGAAGTAAGCACGTCAATCGTAGAAGTAAGCAAGTTAATCATAAAAGCAGGAAAGACACAGAAGTAAGAGTGTGTCCTCACGGTTAGAAGTCACTCCATATTTCAGCTAGGGCCGCTATACAGCGGCCTTTTTTCGCATACTGGCTTTCATGCCATTTAACATCTGTCACCCTACTGTCACGCTGCTGTGCTATGTAACCACATCCCGCGCCTTATCTGTCAGTGCACTTAACGCAGCTGTACCACATCCTGTATTGATTCTTGTGCCGTATCCTAGCTTTCCCTTTGCTGAATAGGGTGGGTTCTACCAAATGGAATCGCAGATAAAGCCATTATCTGTATATATAGCTAGAGTGTGATAGATGTAATTGACCGGAAGAAATTGGACAGCAAGATATGATAAACATTGAGCAATTTTTATGCTTACCCATCAAAGTTTCTATGTTAGAATTCCATTAAAGCGCTTTCAATTCAAAACGAAGCTATGAGGGGGAGTGGCAATGGATGAAGTATAACGCTCATTTTCCCACCAACAAAGCCTTAAAGCAGGAACGTATCTATATCCGTTATCATGTGACCGAATGGCAGAATAGCTGGCCGCTTCACACGCATGAGGGGTACGAAATGTACTTTTTTCTGGAGGGTAACGCGAATTTTGTGATCGGAAACGAGATTTATCAGCTGCAGGCTGGTGATATGTTGCTGTTTAGCGGCGACGTATTGCATCGGCCCAATCCGGCGAAGGATGTACCTTATGTCAGAAGCTACATTAATTTTACATCCGACTACATTCAGGAGGTGGCTGGAGAAGAGCTGCAAGCGAAGCTGCTCAATCTGTTCGAGCATCCGAACGGGCTATTGATTCGCTGGGATGAGAGTGGCGTGAACGAGATGGACAGTCACTTCGAGCTTCTGTTCACCGAGAGAGAGAAGGAGGCTATCGGGCATGAGGTGATGATGCAGACGTTGATGGTGCAGCTTCTGCTGAAGATTTATCGCAAATCAAAGGACGTCTACTCCCTGCTGACCGCGCCTGCACAATCACAAAAGGAAACAAATGTACGCCGGATGCTGAAGTATCTCAATCAGCACTATAGGACCTCGATTACGCTGGAGGAGCTATCGGAAGTGATGCATTTGAACAAGTATTACATGTGTCATTGCTTCAAAGAGATTACAGGCATCTCCATTAATAACTATGTTACCCGTAAACGAATTGATGAGGCCAAGAAGCTACTGCTGCTATCTGACCAATCTGTCGGCAACATGTCCGAGCTGCTCGGGTTCAGCAATCCCATTCACTTCAGCCGTATGTTCAAGCAATATGCGGGTGTCTCCCCGCAGACCTACCGCAAGACGCATCAATAGAACACTATCATTGAAAGAGGGGTCGAAGGAAATGATGAAGAGCAATATGAAAGCGATTGCAATGATGCTGTTATCCATGGTACTGATCATGGTTGTGGCGGGGTGTGGCGCAAGTTCAGGCGCAAGCTCTGGCGAAGGAGATGCGAAGAAGCAGGTCACCCTTGATTTCATGTGGTTCACGGACGGGATTGAAGGAGAGGTCATCAAAGGGCTGACTCAAGAGTACGAGAAGCAAAATCCGAATGTGAAAATTAACCTGATCGAGGTTCCGTACAAGGATCTGAATACGAAGCTGAAGACGATGATCGCAGGAGGACAACCACCTGCGTTATCCCGGATGACCGATACCGGAGCCTATGCGAATCAAGCGCTGGACTTGGCACCTTACGTCGGGACGGCGGATGAGTTCTCCAGTCAATTCATAGATTCGATCAAGCCATACTATGTGTCAGATGACAAGATTATCGCTGCGCCGATGGATGTTACAGCCAATGGCCTGATCTACAACAAGACCCTGTTCGACAAAGCCGGAGTACAGGTGCCAACTGACCCGAATAATGTATGGACCTGGGACGAATTCAAGGCAGCACTGAAGCAAGTCATGGAGAAGGGCGGAGCGAAGTATGGTCTGGTGTGGGATGTGTCTCCACATCGCTGGTCCACAATGCTCTATCAGTTCGGTGGTCACATGATCAGTGAGGATGGAACCCAAAGTGCGATTAATAGCCCGGAAGCGGCACAAGCACTCGACTATTTTGTAGGTCTGCATAAAGAAGAAATTGCACCTTACTCCGTATGGCTCGGCGGTGAGAATCCGAATAACCTGTTCCGTTCGGGTACGGTAGCCGCTCATTTGGCTGGTAACTGGATGCTTAGCAGCTACAAGGACATCTCGAACTTCGAGTGGGGCGTAACGTATATGCCAAAAGAACAGATTCGCTCCTCAGTTCCTGGCGGCAAATACCTGATGGCCTTCGAAGGCAGCAAGGTAGAGAAGGAGGCGGCTGACTTTATTAAATGGGCCACCTCCAAGGAGATTAATTCCCGCTACAACCAGGAGTCTCTCTTCATCAGCCCACGCAAGGACAGCAGTGATCTGGATTATGCGTTCGGCAAGGAGATGTTCAAGGTGTTCGCAGACGAGCTGGCGAATACGACTCCACTGGCGGCGAATGACTGGTCAAGACAGACGATTATTCCCAAGTTCTCTACCGACCTGAAGAACGACATCGTACAGGTATTAGCTGAGAAGATGACGACACAACAAGCATTGGAGAATGCAGCGAAGCTGATTGATGAGGCGATCGCCAAGGATAAGGACTAACATCCAGACAAGGGAGTGTGGCTGCTCGCTTTCCAGAAGGCAGCAGCCACACTCCCGGCATCTAGAGTCCGAGGAAGGAGAGGATTGAGTGTCTCAGGTAATGACCAGCTCCAAGAGCAGCTCGCGGACCTCGTGGAAGAAGGAAAAGCTAAAAAGATCACTTGCCCCCTATTTATTCGTGTTACCGAACTTTGTGATTTTCTTGACCTTTATCGTGATCCCGGCGTTCGTGGGATTCGTGTATTCCTTTCATGAATACGACGGCTTGAATGAAATGGAGTTCTTGGGTCTGCAAAATTATGCTGCTGTACTGGCTAATGGTGAGTTCTGGGCATCACTGGGCCGAACGGGGCTGTACGCCGCTGTTGTCGTCCCGGGGATCTATGCACTATCGCTTGGAATTGCGCTGCTGCTGATTCGCGAGGTGAGGCTGAAAGGCCTGTTCCGGGCAAGCATTTACTGGCCGACCATGATCTCGTACATTATCGTCGGTCTGACCTGGAAGTGGATCTTCGGCGATTCATTCGGCATTCTGAATCACATCCTGAGCACCCTTGGCTTCGGGTCGATTGGCTGGCTGACAGATCCGTTCTATGCGAACTTATCGGTCATCATTGCTACCCTCTGGTCGAGAGTGGGATTCTTCATGGTCATTTTCATAGCAGGTCTGCAATCTATTCCTGTCGATATGTACGAGGCCTCTAGTCTGGATGGAGCTTCCCGCTGGAGAACGTTCCGGGACATTACGCTTCCGATGCTCAAGCCGACCAGCCTGCTTGTCTTTATGGTGGCGCTCATCGACGCCTTCAAGGCTTATCCGCTGATGTTTGCCCTCACAGGAGGAGGTCCCGGCAAGGAGACCACGTTCATCGTACAGTACATTTATGAAATTGGCTTTTCCAAGCAGGAGCTCGGTATGGCCAGTGCCATGTCTGTCATTCTATTCGTAATTATCGGGGCGTTCACGGCCTTGCAATTCCGTCTTTCGAAAGGAGGAGCTGACTGATGCTGATGCGACAAGCGAAGATAGGCACTTATGTAATCTTGATCGCCCTAACGATGATCTGGTTATTCCCGGTTCTCTGGACCGTGCTGTCCTCCTTCAAGACGGAGTCCGAGCTATATAGCTGGCCGCCTGCAATTCTGCCGGAGAAATTCTCTTTGGAGCACTTCATCACAGCTTTTGCCAAAGGGAACTTCGGGACCTATTTCCTGAACAGTACCATCGTTACCATTACATCTACGATTCTATTGTTGCTAATCAACACCATGGCCGGCTTTGCCTTGGCCAAATATCGGTTCAAGGGCGATACGATTCTGCTCATCGGATTCATCTCTACCCTGATGATCCCGCTGGAGGTCATTATGATTCCGATCTTCAAGGTCATCTCATTCCTGGGCTTGTTCAATAGCCTCTGGGGCATCATTATTCCACCAGCAGCTACACCAACAGGGGTATTTCTAGTGCGGCAATATTTGCTGTCTGTCCCGGATGAGCTGCTGGAGGCTGCACGCATGGACGGTGCGGGGGAATGGAAGATCTTCTGGAGTATTATCTTACCGATTGCCAAGCCGATTATTGCCGTGCTCGCGATCTTCTCGTTCATGTGGCGGTGGGATGACTTCCTGTGGCCGCTCATCGTTATCAGTGATCCGGCGAAATACACGATTCAGCTGGCATTATCGAACTTTATCGGAGAGTATAACGTCGATTGGGGAAGCCTGCTGGCGATGTCGACGATTACGATGATTCCTGTGCTGGTGGTATTCCTTGTGTTCCAACGTCATTTCATACAAGGCATCACGACATCAGGGATGAAGGGGTGAGGGATCTATGACTACGGACGAACATGAACAACGTAACCAGTATGACAAAAACGATCAATTTGATGGACGTAACCAACACGACCAACAACAGCGGCATGGCCAGCACGGTGGAGGTAGTCAACACGAACAACACAGCCTACCTGACGATCATGTGCTGACGTATGCCCCGCTGCAGCTGAAGCATCGTGTAATTAATCGATGGCTTATCAGCGGAATCCTGACCCGCAGCGTGCGCTTCGAGCCCATGACGATGGAAGGGGATATCAACGATTGGCTGATTAAGGGCTTCTCGATTCACGAGAATCCCTGCCGCAAGGAATTCGTGAATGAACGCAGAGCGACGACCCCACAGCTGCCGTTCTCGGTACCACCAGTGCTGGGAGACAGGGTCTCCATATGGGAGACGGAGGCCAAGTGGGACATTTATTTCCCATGGGGCAACTCACGGGTAGAGGCTTCGGGCTTCTATTACGTGCCGACGCACATGCTGAGATACGGGCGTACCCTCGTCGTGAGTCCTGTTGCACATACGGCGACCTTCAATTTGAAGACCTGCGGTGGGGTAGCGTTATGGGTGAATGGACGTCTCGTTAGCGACTTTACGCCATTCACCAGAAATATTGAGCAGCAGACGCAGGTGGAGATCGAGCTTGAGGCAGGGATGAATGAGTTCTTCGTCTGTCATGAGGATCTGGCAGAGCGGGATACCCTGTACCATTTTACGCTGGAATACACTGGCTCTGAATTGATTACGATTCAGCTTCCACTTACGGAGTCGGAGAGGGTAGAAGAGATTGTAGTGATGGAGCGCGCGCTCGATAGGGCGTACTTTCCGACGAGTACAGCACAGGACGAACAGCTCCGCATTGTCTTCGACAAGCCGTTCACTGAGGACGTTCGATTTGACGTGTCCCACAACAGCTTCTTCGATGGCCGATATACGATGCAGCGGGAGTTGAAGGCAGGACAGCAGGAGCTTATTCTGGGCCACACGGATGACTTTGGCGCGGACTATAAATATTTTGAGTTGATTGTTCAGATCGGAACCGCAGAGATTCGCAAGTTACTCGGTGTCGAGGTGTACAATAGTCGCTTTCAGCCACAGGACAGCGAAGTCCTGAGTGTACAAGAGCGCAAGCGCATCGCGCTGGAGTGCGTAGCTACCCTCGGCATCCCGAATATTCATACAGCGATGGCCAAGCTGGCGACTGAAGGCGACCCAGCGGTTGCGCGGGATATGATTCTTCAAGGACTTATTGGCATACGGGAACGGCGGGACTGTGCAGACTTCTATCTGGCCGCCTTGTTCCGGCTGTGGAGAGATTATCGCGACAAGGGCATATTCGAGGAGGAGGTCTGGCGGCAGATCAAGGATACCATGCTTAACTTCCGATATTGGATCGACGAGCCGGGCGACGATGTCATGTGGTTCTTCAGCGAGAACCATGCACTGCTATTCCACACCTGTCAGTTGCTGGCGGGCCAGTTGTTCCCTAACGAGGTGTTCACGAATAGCGGTGAGACAGGCACGCAACGCAGGCTGAAGGCGGAGGGGCAGCTGGTGGAGTGGTTCGAACGCTTCTTGACGGAAGGGTTGGCGGAATGGAATTCGAGCGCGTATATCCCGATTGATTTCCTTGGCTTGATCCAGCTGCATGACCTTGCGGAGCTGCCGATTCTGCGGGAGCAGGCCAAGCGAGCGATGGATCTGCTGTATTCGTACATGACAGCGGAGGCGCATGAGGGCCGTCTAATGACGACCTTTGGCCGTAGCTACGAACGAGAGCTGATCGGCGGCTACACGGCAGGGACGACCTCGCTGATCTGGGCTGGCTATGGCGTGGGAAATGTGAACAGCACCAGCTTCAACGTATCCGTATACCTGTCAGACTATACGCCTCCGCAAGACTTTGCTGAGCGAATCAGGCTGAATCCTGAGGAAGAGCTGGAGTTCCGGCTGGAGCAAGGAAAGGACGGGTACGCGAAGCTTGTACATTATCGGACGAATGCATATGTCATGTCCAGCATTGCTGATTTCCGGGCAGGCCTGAAGGGCTATCAGGAGCATGTGCTGCATCTCGCGTGCTCGCCTGAGGCACAGGTGTGGGTGAATCATCCTGGCGAGATTTACGCGCACGGCTCGGGACGGCCCTGCTTCTGGGCAGGTAATGGCTACTTGCCGAAGGCAGGACAATATAAGGGGCTAGGCCTCCTGCTATTCGATATTGATGAGAATCATGATGCAGACTATACACACGCTTACTTCCCGACCTATGCCTTCGAGCGCTATGAGCAGCACGGGTCTTGGTGCCTGGGTAAGAAGGGTGACGCTTATGTTGCGCTGTATGCCGCCAACGGCCTGCAACTCACAGAGCAAGGAACGAACCGGGGACGGGAGCTCATCTCGAAGGGTCGACGCAATCTGTGGCTGGTCCGGGCAGGAGATCGTCAGGAGTTCGGTTCCTTCGAGAGCTTCAGCGAGCATGTGATGAAGATGCCGCTTACAGTCTCCGTGGAGACATTGACGATTGGACTGGTTGATCCGGCATATGGGGAGGTAAGCTTCGGCTGGCAGGAGCTCTTGATGGTGAATGGAAAGCCAGTTCACATCGAGGGCAGTGGAGTAGAGGGACGATTGATCCGTAAAGGGAGGCTGGCATCTTGCATTTGACACAGGATACAATGCTTGGCGCGATCGAGCGGGTGTCTGGCGCCATGCGATCAATGACAAACGAAGGAATGGATGAGATCTATCCGATCGGATTGATTGATATTCATCTGTGGGAATGGCCTCAGGGCGTGGGGCTATACGGGATGTACCAATATTACGAGGAGACGAAGGATGCGGGGACACTTCAGTTCCTGAAGGATTGGTTCGATGCCCGCATTCGCGAAGGGCTCCCGGAGAAGAACGTCAACACCTGTTCGCCGCTGCTTACACTGATCTCGCTGTGCGAGCTGACAGACAACGCTGAATACACCCAGGTATGCGACGAGTGGAGTCGCTGGATTATGGACCCGGAGAACGGATTAATTCGTACCGGAGATCATGCCTTTCAGCATATGATTACGGGCGATCCGAATGACGGACAGATTCTGATCGACACCTTGTTCATGACGGTCCTCTTTCTGGCAAAGGCAGGGGCATACTTCCAGCGTCCAGCGTATATCGAGGAAGCGAAGAAGCAATTTCTGATTCATATCAAATATTTGTATGACCGCCATTCAGGGCTGTTCTTCCACGGGTGGGATTTCCAAGGAAGACACAACTACGGTGCTGTGCGATGGGGACGAGGTAACGGCTGGTATACCTGCGGGCTGGTGGATTTTCTGGACATGGTGGAGCTGGAGGATGGGATCAAGCAATATTTGCTGGATACGATGCACAGCCAGGTAGAGGCGCTGGCAGCTCTACAGGCAAGTGATGGCATGTGGCACACGGTTCTGGATGATCCCACGTCTTATGCCGAGACATCGTGTACGGCTGCTTTCGGGTATGGCATTTTGAAGGGCGTACGCAGAGGCTATTTACCGCAGGAGTATTTACAGGTGGGGCGCGAAGCGCTGCAGGCAGTGCTCCAACGCATCGACGGGAATGGGGTGGTCGGGGAGGTCTCGTACGGCACCCCTGTCGGTCAGGATGCGCAATTCTATAAGGATATCCCGATAAGTCCCATGACGTATGGTCAAGCGTTAACACTTCTGATCCTGATGGAAGGACTGCGTTACGCCAATACTTCGAACTGATATCGTGATGTGATCGTGGCGTCATTCCATGTGGGGTGGCGCCCTTCCTTTACCCCGCAGAGGGGATAAGTACGTAGTGGTCTGTCTGTGTATTCAAAATTATAACAGTGAGGGGCAACAGCGGATGAAGATAAGTACGAAGCTTATAAATGTAGAAAACAGCGCCCGTCATCTCGATTTGGTCACGAATGCTGCCACATTCCGGGTGATGCTGCTAACGGATGATATCGTGAGAATTCGCTGCACGTTCGAGGAGGATTTTCCCGACGAGGCCTCCTACGCGCTGGCGATGACTGCTTGGGAGGACAAACTCGATTCCGTGGTCCCTGACCGTAGAACAATAGAAGCTCTCCCTGTACAGTACGACGATGAGGGCACCCACCTCCTCTTGTCCACACGGACATTGCGTATACGCATCTACAAGGAACCGTTCGCCATAGAGATCAGGGATACAGACGGGAACCTGCTGCACGCCGATCTGAAGGAAAGATCCTATGTTCGTGATATGCAGGGTAGACTCTATCATTATACTTGCCTGGACGATCAGGATTATTATTATGGCTTCGGTGAAAAGGCAGGATACCTGAACAAGAAGCATCGCCGTATGAGGATGCACAACGTGGACACGATTGGGTATGACTCGGAGCATACAGACCCCTTATACAAGCATATTCCGTTCTATATCAAATGGAGTGGCAGCAGCCGCACAGCCAGTGGGCTGTTCTACCACAATTCGCATGACTCCGTCTTCGACATGGGGTGCGAGCGGAGCGGCTACTGGAATAAATACTCCTATTTTTGCGCCGATGGTGGCGAACTGGACGTGTTCTTCATTCATGGTCCTCATATTCGTGATGTAGTAAGGCATTATACGGACCTCACCGGGAAAACGGTGCTCCCTGCCAAATACTCACTTGGGTATATGGGGTCCACCATGTATTACACGGAGCTGGAGCAGGATTCAGACCAGGCCATTCTGGGCTTCTTGGATAAATGTAAGGAAGAAGGAATTCCTTGCGACGGCTTCTTCCTGTCCTCGGGATATACGACCGGGTCTGATGGGAAGCGGCATGTGCTTCACTGGAATCATGATCGCTTCCCCGATCCGAAGCGATTCGTTGAGGAGATGAAGAAGAAGGGCGCAGCGCTGGCTCCGAACATCAAGCCGGGCATGCTGGCGACGAATCCGCTGTACAAGGAATTCGATGAGGCTGGTGCCTATATTCAAGATCCGGCAGGCGAGCAGTCACACATGGACCGATTCTGGGGTGGGCCGGCCTCGTTCGTAGACTTTACGAATCCGCAGGGTAGAGCCCTGTGGAAGAAGCATTTGCAGGAGTCCTTGCTGTCGCTCGGGGTCACCTCTATCTGGAACGACAACAATGAGTATGAAATCAATGATTCGCAGGCATTATGCCATGTCGAAGGAGATCCGAAGCCGATTGCAGGCTTGCGTCCTATTATGCCGAATCTGATGGCACAGATGGCGTATGAGGCCATGGATGAGGCCGCTCCCGCCGTTCGCCCATATATCGTTAACCGGGCTGGATTCGCCGGTATTCAGCGGTATGCACAGACCTGGGCAGGGGACAATAACACCAGCTGGAAGAGCTTGAAGTTCAACATTCCCGTTATTCTCGGCTTGGGGCTATCCGGCGTTGCCAATCAGGGCTGTGACATCGGTGGTTTTTTTGGTCCGGCTCCTGATCCGGAATTGTTCGTACGGTGGGTACAGAATGGAATCTTCCAGCCCAGGTTCTCCATTCACTCATGCAACACAGATAATACGGTGACAGAGCCGTGGATGTATCCGGCCTACACACCTTATATTCGAGAAGCGATTCAGCTCAGATACCAACTCGTACCTTACTTCTACTCCCTGCTGTTCGAAGCATCAACAGAGGGGACACCGATAATGAGACCGCTTGTGTACGAGTTTCAGGATGATGATCGGGTGTATGGCGAGAGCTTCGACTTCATGGTGGGTACCTCGCTGCTGGTTGCAAATGTGCTGGAGCAAGGCGCTTGTACAAGGGAGGTATACTTGCCGAAGGGGACGGAGTGGGTTGAGTGGAATACACGGACAAGATACGCTGGCGGGCAGACAGTTCAGCTCAATGTTACGCTGGAGTCTATTCCGATGTTCATCCGAAGTGGCGGCATCATTCCCATGGCTCCGGGGCTGATGAATATCCATCAGGATCGGGTCGAGCATCTGCATCTGCTGGTGGAGCCATCGGAGGAGGCCAGCTTTGTTTGGTACGATGACGATGGAAGCAGTAACCGTTATAAGCAGGGAGACTATGCGAAGACAACAATCCGCATCAAGAAGGACAAGGACACTCGAATCTCGTTCATGCATGAGGGGGACTATCGCACCACCGTGCAGACGATGGTGGTCGAGGTGCTATGCAGAGAGGTAGCCCCTGTTCAAATTAACCTGAAGGGCATGAAGCTCCCGATGTTCCTTAGGAGAGAGCAATGGGAGGCTTCGGCCGAGGGCTGGTTCTATGATATGGAGCAGAAGGCAGCCATCATGAAATATGACAATCCGCACGAGGACTATGACATTCGTATGAACTTCGATGTAAAGGATCTGATTTCGATTTAAACAGTATCTTGCCGGGATCAACTGTGAGTATAGGGCCGCTGCAAGCGGGGAGCCCTGTCGACCACTGTTACGCTCGCTGTTCTTTTGGACGAATATTAAGCAGATGAACGGCAAGCTTAAAAGGCGGAGTCTATGCTTCCGAAGCAGCTTTTTTGCAAAAAGCTTTCAACTTCGTTTCTTTAGGACTTTCCCGCTTTCCGCTCACCACTACGCTCCCAGAGCATTAGGCATGACGGAGACCGGATCATACACTGACCGGTCTCTCTTCTGTATCAATCCTTTGTATCAATCCTCTATATCATTCCTCTGTAATCCCCTTCACCGTCTCCCCTTCGATCAGTACAGGTGTGTAGTAGGTACTGTTCTGCAGATCCTTCTTACCCTGCAACTTCTTAATCACCCAGTCTGCAGCATCGCGCCCCATCTGCTCCTGAGGGTGGGTCAGGGTGGTAAGTCGGATATTCGCATTCTTGGCGATATAGGAATTGTCCTGCCCGATAATGGATAACTCATCCGGGATGGATATATTCAGCTGACGGCATACATTCACTACTTCGAGCCCTACCTCATCGTTATAGCAGACCACAGCCGTCAAGACGTCTCGATTCTCCTGCAGGAAGGCCTTCAGGCTGGTGGAGAGGTCCTGCTTCGTCTCGGTATTGAAGGAGAGGACTTGCTCCGGGTGGAAGCGCAATTTGGCTTCACCAAGCGCTTTGATGTAGCCCTTCATTCGATACTTGCCTTGCAGGTCGTCCATCTTGGAGATGATTCCAATCTGGGTGTGGCCCTTGGAGATTAGTTCCTTGGTGGCCAGATAGCTGGACTGCACATCATCCAGGCAGAAGAAGGGAACCTCCAGCTCTTCATAGTAAGCATTAATCATGATGAAGGGGACATCCTGCTCTTTGAAGGAGAGGTAGTAGGCGATATTAGGATTGAACAGATTGCTCTTCGTAGGCTCTACGATCAAGCCGTCCACGCCGAAGGACAGCATCATTTCCAGGGCCTTCTTCTCCTGAGCCACGTCATTATTGGTGCTGGCTAGCAGCAATGAATAATTATCCTCATTCAGTCGCCCTTCAATCCCGCGAATAATAGACGGAAAGATATAGTCAGAGATGTACGTCGTAATGACACCGATCGTCTTGTTACCCGTATTCCCGCTGGCCTTGGCCCGATATTGGTGGCTAACATACGTGCCAGAGCCCTTCTCGCTTCTCAAGAATCCCTCATTTGATAATTCCAATATAGCTTTGCGAACCGTCTGACGGCTCACCTGATATGTATCCTGCAAAGCGGATTCTGTGGGGATTTGTTCGCCTACATTGTAGACCCCGGACAGAATGTTGCTTTTGATATCGTCAATGATCACCTGATATTTTGGCTTCAATTTCACTCACTTCTTCCATAGTTGTTCGCATACGAATTCACGCTTCTGAATTATTTGTGTGGACATATTTTAGCATGATATAGAGATTATTCAAACCGTTCGCCAGCTTGTACATACAAAGAAAGATACTGAACATAGACTGATTCGCACAGGATTCATAACAACCTATCTATAGTTGTGTGTATATATAATAATGACAATTGACAAATGTACGTACAAAAAAATATACTAAGGCTGTAAGTGAAGGAAAGCGCCTTCTTTCGATTATTAGGCTATTCATACCGTATCAGAGAGGGGACCAACGTGAGCATGAATCATGAGCAGATTCAACAAGCGGTTACCGGGGGAGACACGTCCCTTGGGATCGAATTCGGTTCCACCCGCATCAAAGCCGTGCTGATTGATCGTCGCTTTGAGACGATCGCATCAGGCAGCTATGAGTGGGAGAACCTCCTGAAGGATGGTTATTGGACGTACAACTTGACGGATATTATTACAGGTATGCAGGAAGCTTACCGTGAGATGAAGGAAGAAGTGGAGCGGACGTATGGAGTCCCTCTTCAAAAGATAGGCTCGATAGGCTTCTCGGCCATGATGCATGGATATATGGCATTTGACAGCACAGGGGAGATGCTGGTTCCATTTCGGACGTGGCGTAATGCGACAACTGGCGCCGCTGCCAAGGAGCTGACCGAGCGATTCCAATTCAATATCCCTGAACGCTGGAGCATCGCGCATCTCTATCAGGCTATGCTGAACGAGGAACAGCATGTGCCTCGCATTGATTTTATAACGACATTAGCTGGGTTCATTCACTGGCTGTTGACAGGCAATAAGGCTATTGGTATCGGGGACGGCTCGGGTATATTCCCGATTGATGAAGCCACGCAGGATTACCATGCTGTGATGATCGAGCAGTTCGATGAGCTAGTCGCCGCCAAGGGTTACTCATGGAAGCTGAAGGAGATCCTTCCCCAAGTATACGGTGCAGGGGAGCAGGCGGGAGTACTCAGTGAAGCTGGGGCCCGCATGCTGGATGTATCACAGCAATTGCAGCCGGGCATTCCGCTCTGTCCACCGGAGGGGGATGCCGGGACAGGGATGGTGGCGACGAATAGTGTGCGGAAGCGCACCGGGAACGTCTCGGTGGGGACTTCTGTGTTCGCCATGATCGTGCTGGAGAAGGAGCTATCCAAGGTCTATCCAGAGATTGATCTGGTCACAACGCCGAGCGGCAGCCCTGTCGCCATGGTACATGCCAACAACTGCTCCAGTGATCTTAATGCGTGGCTGGGTCTATTCCGTGAGTTCTCCGAGGCGATGGGTGTGAAGGCCGACCCGAACCAATTGTTCGGTGTACTGCTGAATAAAGCACTGGAGGCTGACCCGGACGGTGGTGGCTTGCTGAGCTATGGCTATTATTCGGGCGAGAATATTACAGGTCTGGAGCAGGGGCGGCCACTGTTCGTCCGTTCACCAGAGAGCAGATTCAATCTCGCTAACTTCATGAGAACGCATCTATTTGCAGCCTTTGGTGCTTTGAAGCTTGGAATGGACATATTGACCAAGGAGGAGCATGTGTCTATTGATGGCATTCTCGCTCATGGCGGTCTGTTCAAGACCCCTGTCGTGGGGCAAAAAATGGTGGCAGCGGCCATGAACGTGCCCATCTCCGTGATGGCAACGGCTGGAGAAGGCGGTGCATGGGGCATGGCCATTCTGGCTTCCTATATGGCGAACAAGGAGCAGCAGGAGAGTCTGGAGGACTTCCTTGATGAGCAGGTCTTCAAGAATGCCGACGCACAGGAGATGGCTCCAGATGCCTCGGATGTGAAGGGCTTCGAGCTGTTCATCGAGCGGTATAAGCAAGGTCTTGCCATTGAGCAGGCAGCAGTTGACCATTTTCTGGAGAATGGAGTGAACTAACATGTTGGAGCAACTGAAAGAGGAAGTATACCAAGCGAATCTGGAGCTACCCAAGCAAGGGCTCATCAAATATACCTGGGGCAATGTGAGCGCTATGGATCGTGAAAGCGGTCTGTTCGTGATCAAGCCCAGCGGCGTGTCTTATGAGAACATGAAGCCCAGTGACATGGTCGTGGTCGATCTGGACGGCCAGGTCGTCGAAGGAGATATGAGACCTTCATCCGATACAGCGACACACGCCGTGCTGTATAAGCATTATGCTGAGATAGGTGGCATCGTGCATACGCACTCCACCTGGGCGACTGCCTGGGCACAGGCGGGGCTGGATGTACCTGTCATGGGAACGACGCACGCTGATACCTTCTACGGCTCCGTACCATGTGCACGCTTCCTGACCCAGGAAGAGGTAGACCGTGGCTACGAGGCAGAGACAGGCCGGGTGATCATCGAGACATTTGAGGAGCGTGGATTGGATATTCTGGCCGTGCCCGGCATTTTGCTGCAAGGTCACGGGCCATTTACCTGGGGCAAGGATGCCAAGTCAGCGGTCATGAACAGCGTGGTGCTGGAGGAAGTGGCGAAGACGAACCTGTTCGCTCGCCAGCTGAACCATTTTGCACCGGAGCTGCCGCAGCGCATATTGGATAAGCACTATTTGCGCAAGCACGGCAAGGATGCCTATTACGGGCAGAAGTAGCTGCAACCAGTCGGGGTGAATGATCTTACGAGCATCGTCGTTAGCGGAAAGCGGGGAAGCCCTAGAGAAACGAAAGTGTCCGCCTTTAAGATGGCTGTTCAACCGTTATTCATCTTAGATGAAAGAACAACAAGCTTAACAGCTGTCGACCGGGCTCCCCGCTTGTAGCGACTCTACACTCGCCACATTTAATCCGATCAAGTTACTACATTCTAAATATTGAGTCCATATCCTAAGAAAAGAGGTAGAATGACCATGACAACCGCAGTGAAAAAGGAATTCTGGTTCGTGGTAGGCTCCCAGCATTTATACGGGGAAGAGGCATTGGCGGAGGTTAAGGCACATGCGCAGGAGATGACAGATGCGTTGAATCAAAGCGGCATCCTGCCTTATCCACTTGTGTTGCAAGATCTGGCGGTCAGCGCAGACAAGATTACGACGATTATGAAGGAAGTCAATTATCGCGATGAGGTAGCTGGAGTCATCACCTGGATGCACACCTTCTCCCCAGCAAAAATGTGGATTCGCGGAACCAAGCTGCTGCAGAAGCCTTTGCTCCACCTGGCTACGCAATACAATGAGAGCATTCCTTGGGCCACCATTGACATGGACTTCATGAACCTGAATCAGGCTGCCCATGGAGACCGTGAATATGGGTTTATCAATGCCCGCCTGCGCAAGCAGAATAAAATCGTCGTAGGTTACTGGGAGCGCCCAGAAGTACAACAGCAAATTGCAGATTGGATGGACGTAGCTGTAGCATACAACGAGAGCTTCAGCATCAAGGTAGCCCGCTTCGGGGACAATATGCGTAATGTCGGCGTAACCGAAGGCGACAAAGTAGAGGCCCAGATTCAATTCGGGTGGACCGTAGACTACTTTGGCATTGGAGACCTCGTGCAGGTCGTGAACGCTGTGAAGGACGAGGAAGTCGACGCATTGTTCGCAGAATATGCAGAGCTGTATGAATTTGATTATGGCACCAACAGCAAGGAATCCTGGGAAGCTAGTGTAAAAGTACAAGCCAGATACGAGATTGCCATCAAACGCTTCCTGGACGCAGGTGGCTACAACGCCTTTACTACGAACTTTGAGGATCTGCATGGCATGAAGCAGCTTCCTGGTCTGGCTGTGCAGCGCCTGATGGCACAGGGGTATGGCTTCGCGGGCGAAGGAGATTGGAAGACGGCCGCCTTGGATCGTCTGCTCAAGGTCATGAGCCACAATGAATCCACAGGGTTCATGGAGGATTACACCTATGAGCTGGCAGCGGGTCAGGAAGCCATCCTACAGTCCCATATGCTGGAGGTAGACCCGTCACTGGCTAGCAGCAAGCCTAAGATTGTCGTGTCTCCACTAGGCATTGGCGATCGCGAGGATCCAGCTCGTCTGGTCTTTGATGGTAAGGCTGGAGACGGTGTCGTGGTGTCCATGGCGGACTTTGGCACACATTACAAGCTCCTCATCAACGAGGTTACCGCTTTCGAGCCGACTGTACCGGCTCCCAAGCTCCCTGTAGCTCGTGTGCTCTGGGAGGTCAAGCCGAACTTCCAGGACGGCGTAAAAGCCTGGATCGAGAATGGCGGCGGGCATCATACCGTGGTCTCCCTGAATCTGACGACAGATCAGATCGTGACCTATGCCAAGCTGGTGAACCTGGAGTATGTCATCATTAAGTAATAAAAAGGAATCATCCTTAGGAGCATCATAATGAGAACCGTCACCGAACGCTGTTGGTATTAGCCAACGGCCGAGGTTGCGGTTCTTTTTTCTGTTCAGGGGCGGATTTCTGGAATCTACCCGTTGCCACTATGTGAAGTGGTACAATATACTACAATACTACATTTCGAAATACTTCACTCAGAGAGCGGGGGATTCCATGTTCCTGGATACACTAAAGAACCAGTTAGCTCAGCATCAGTCTTTATTTATCGGGGAATCCACGGCATTTCGCTGTGCGGTAATGATTCCATTGGTTCAAGTGGATGGGGAATGGCATGTTCTGTTCGAGGTCCGCTCCTATACGATGCGAAAACAGCCGGGTGATATCAGCTTCCCTGGGGGGCGCATTGATGCGACCGATGCATCACCGCTCGCAGCAGCTTTGCGAGAGACTCATGAGGAGCTGGGTATTGATCCCGAGTCGGTGCAGATTGTAGGACCGTTAAGTCCGTATGTGGCTTCACCATCCTTCGTGGTCTATCCTTTCGTAGCGAAGGTGGATTACGACCAGATCATTCATGCGTACAATAGAAATGAGGTGGAGGAGGTGTTTACCGTGCCGCTCCAGTGGCTATTAAGCTACGAGCCTTATATGCATGAGGTGGCTGTAGAGCCTGTGCCCGCACCCGATTTTCCTTACGACAAGATCATGAATGGGGCCAACTACCAGTGGAGAACTCGGCCCATTGAAGAGTGGTTCTATGATTACCAGAGCTACACCATCTGGGGCTTAACGGCCAGGATTCTAAAGCATTTTATAGAGATTATAAGGTAGCGGGGTGTCTATTCCCTTTCTCAAGCCGTTGCAGCAGCAATCGAGCTCGGTATCGTCACGCTTTAGTGTGAAGTGAAAGGCCCGCTGTTGCCAGCGGGCTGCTTGCCTTCTTAGTTACTTCATCTAGCTATTAAAAGTTGTTGTAAATCCGCTCAGCCGTTACCTTGCCGCTCGTCACATCCTCTGAGGTAAACCCTGATACGGCGTTGCCTACCTTGAACTCCTTGCTCACCAGTTGCTCCGACGGATCCGGCGCCGTTGGGCCTGTAATGCCGTATTCCGTAGTATCCGTTACGGTTACCCACAGTTCGCCGATCCGGAAGCTCTTGCCGTCGGCGCTTACTTCCTCGATGATGCCGTCAATGTTAGTGACCTGCTTCGCGGTTGTTGGCGGCGCAGGCTTATTGTTGTCGACAACGCCGTTGTTCGTGCCCGGTCCGGGAGCTGTGCCGCTATCGTTCTGATTAAGCGCAAGGACACCTACCGTCAACACGGCGCAAGCTGCGATGCCTACCTTCCAAACCTTCAGTTTGTTTTTCTTATTGGCACTTGTTGTATTGGAAGTGTTCATATGATTCTCTCCTTTTTGTGTACGTGCTTGGTATGGGTCACCCTCAAGCCCCAGTCGTTTCAGCGTCTGCTCTTGAAAATCTTCGCTTGTCTTCAATTTGGAAAGGACGTCTTTGTAGCTTGGCTTCTGCATGCTCATAAACCTCCTATCGTTCCTTTTAGCTGTTTACGCCCGCGCGCAAGCCATGTCCCTACGGTAGCGGGTTTGGCATGAAGAATTTCCGCGATTTCCTCCAGGGAGTAGCCTTCGTAATAATGCAAGTGAATCGGAATCCGATATTTTGGGTCCAGGGACAATACTGCCTGCAGGACCGCATATTCTTCCCTGGGGAGATAAGTCAGGTTGTCTGGAAGGGGAGTTCTGCTGCGGAACCAACCCGTTTTCAGCATATTTTTGCTTTTATTGATCGCCGTTCTGATCAACCATGCCTTCTCATGTTCGCTGCTCATGAAGTCGGGAGCAGTCTGAAGATAAGCCAGGAATACATCCTGCGCGACTTCTTCCGCGTCGGCAACGTTTTTGAGATAGGCGAATGCGATCTTGATCAGATTGTCCGAATAGTTGATGATGGCTTGGCGAACGGATTCATTGAGCTCAGATGATTCGTGCACTTCATGTCCCCCTTTCACTATGAATACAACTGAACGGCCTTTATTTTTTCACGCTATTTCAAAAAAATTTGACGGTCTGTTTTCCCTTTTTCGCGCTGCTCGGGGTCTCGAGCCCAAATGTGTTGATCGAGCAGCCCCAATGCAATCCCCTTGGGCGTGATGGGTCCCCACCATTCCTGGTATCTTTCTCTTAGTTTAATGGTGACAGGGAATTGCCTAGCGGAATGTTGCGGACGCCTTCTCGCCGCATGTCCCGCAGTCGGCAATCCGAACGATTCTATAATTAGCTAATTAAGTATTGTTCTTTATTGGAAGCGCCGTGGGTTGTTCATTTATTGGTTATACCTATGAAAGCGATTTGAATTATATATTAGAACAATAAACGCTTGGCATTTATGATACCAGTATAGAGTACTGGTCGTTCCATTGAATTCATGATCAGCAAGAAATTCAGAGGAGGTAGGATGAAATGTCGATATATCATTATCAAGTGAACACGATCGATGGCAGCTCAGTTCCATTATCTGCTTATCAGGGCAAAATTCTAGTTATCGTCAATACGGCAAGCCAGTGCAGCTATTCCCGTCAATTCGCTGATATTCAGCAGCTTTACGATAGCTACAGGGAGCAGGGGCTAGAAATACTCGCCTTTCCCTGTAACCAATTCAACGATAAAGAGCCGGGCAGTAACGCTGAAGTGGAGCAATATTGTAGGGGCAATTTTGGGGTGACGTTCCCGTTGTTCGAGAAAATAGAAGTGAGAGGACAGAGTGCCCATCCATTATTTCAATATTTAACGCAGCAAGCACCATTTCAAGGCTTTGATCTTCAGACTTCGAACGGTCAATGGATGGATAATTTTCTGCAAAATAAGTACCCGGACATCTACGCCGGGGATGGGGTTAAGTGGAACTTCTCCAAATTTGTGATTGATCGGCATGGACATGTACAAGCTCGGTTCGAAACGACCATGGAAATCATGGATATTGAACCGGTCATCCAATCATTGCTTTAGCATTATTTTGCTCCGTCCCACTGCTTAGGGCACCCAACCGGGTGCCCTAAAATTTTGCCGATGAATTCATTTTTGTCCATAGATTCATTAATGAAGTATCACAAACAAGGCAGCATCCTGGAATCATCGCCGTGCGAGCCGTCCTTCTGATAGAACATGCAGTACACAGGCAAATCATTGAATTTCGTTTCCCTCTCGCCGCAGCCCCGGCGTGCGTCTGCGCCCCGGCAGCGGTTCAATGCCTGCTTCTCTGGGCCGCAGCCGTTCCCTGCGCGACTTGATGAATTCGCCAAGCGTGGATGCAGGACGATGTATTTTCATATAGATCACCCTCCTTGCTGTTCAGTCTTCATATGAATATTGTAAGCTCTGTAGTCCAGTTACATGGGCAGAGCCAGCACAAAAAACTTATCTTCAGTTCACCCAAGGCTGCGAGAGACACGGTAGCATCATGCATTACGTGATTTATCCTTTTTGGCCATCCTTGACCGTCTTAATAAATCTGTGAAGTCTTTGCAATCCCTCGTCAATCTCTTCTAAAGTAAGATTCCCGTAACCCATAACCAGTCTTCCAGGGTGGTTGCCTTTCAGTCTTGCATAATCTTCAAAAGTGCCAAGCCGTACGCCGTATGCTTCAAGCTGCTTCCAATCTGTTCCCCCGAATATCTCGGGGCGAAATAGAATCTGTATGTGCATGCCTGTGTCAACGCCCATAGTACAAGCTTCCTCCTTGAATAATAGTCGGAGCCTGCCTTCCAGAAAGATGCGTTTTTTTCTGTAAAGTGCCTTCATTTTGTGGATATGTCTTTCGAAATGCCCATCCATCATGAAACGTGCAAGTGCAGACTGGGTTAGATTGGATGATGCCAAATTCATATCAAACTTGGTCTGAAGTACTTGGTCAATGAGGCTTGGTGGTACGATCAAAAAGCCGATACGCAGGGTTGGTGATAAGGTTTTGCTGAACGTTCCGGCATAAATCACCCGGGAGGGAGCCAGGATCTGCAGGGGCGGAATGGGGGATCCCTTATGGCGAAACTCACTATCATAATCGTCTTCCACAATGTAATGTCCTGACGCTTCGGCCAATTTTACTGCCTCCCGCCTTCGTTGCATGGAAAGAACGCTACCAGTCGGATATTGGTGGGAAGGGGTGACAATGATGAGTCCTGCTGGTGATGTCCGGGGAATATGCTTCAATACCATACCTTCATTGTCTACAGGAACTGGATAAAGGTTATACTTCAAGCGGCCGAAAATATCGCTGGTAAACCCGATCGTGGGATCTTCGATATATGCCGTTTGAAATTGGCCAGAGAGGGCGGATGCCAGAAGCAGGAAGCTGTTCGAAGTTCCGGAAGTGATGATGATATCGTCTGGACTGCAGCGGATGCCCTTGGCACGGTATACATAGCGTGTGATGGCCTCACGGAGTGTTTTGTGACCCCGGCAATCACCGTAATCGAGGACGTTGTCCATCTCATAGCTCATGATTTCCCGAGTATACTTGCTCCAAAGCTTCCGAGGGAAATAACGCAAATCAGGGGTGCCTGCGTCAAAGTTAATCTCTTTGAATGCATCTCCCGGGGCAGCTTGTAAAGCTTCATGTTCCAACTGCGGTAGGAGCTTGTTTTGAGCACCTTCAGCGATATATGTCCCTGAGCCGATATGGGTGCATAAATATCCCTCAGAGGTTAACTGTTCGTAGACTTCGATCACGATATTCCGTGCAATCCCCATATCCTGAGCGGCCCTTCGTGTCGGAGGCAGCTTCAGCCCGGGAGGAAGCAAACCGCTTTCAATTTGATCACGCAAATAACCATATAACTGCTTCGTTATGGATCCGGTACCTATTGCTGGGCTAAATCCAAACAATTCTTATCCCCCCGATTGGTTCCTAGAAATAGACGGTAATTGGCTCTTATGGTTGTTATTCTCTCTTATTATACTGAACAGGAACGAAAGAACAAAGGAGATGAACAACATGCTCAAACGCCAATTGGGGAGATCCGGAATAGAAGTGAGCGCATTAGGAATGGGCTGTTGGGCCATAGGTGGCCCTTGGCATGATGCAGATACTGGTAGGTCCTTTGGCTGGGGAGAAGTGAATGATGAGGACTCTATTGCTGCGATTCACTGTGCGCTTGACTCTGGCATCACTTTGATCGATACAGCGGATAACTACGGAGCAGGCCACAGCGAGAGAGTGATCGGACAGGCATTAAAGGGACGGAGATCCCAGGCGGTAATTGCCACTAAATTCGGTAATGTTACGAATGAGGAGACGAAGGAGGCGACAGGCCAGAATGCTGGCCGGGATTATATCAAGCAGGCTTGTGAATCATCCCTCAGAAGATTGAATACGGATTATATTGATTTATATCAATTTCATCTAAGCAGTTACCCCGAGGAGCAGGCTCCGGAGGTCTTGGGAGTGCTTGAAGAGCTTGTGGCTGAGGGAAAAATTCGTTATTTCGGCTGGTCTACTGATCTGCCTGGTCATGCTCGTATTTTTGCGGAGAGCTCATACTGTACGGCTATTCAACATGAAATGAATATATTTCGGGACAATGACGACATGATTAGCCTGTGTGAAGAACACCAGCTGGCAAGCATCAACCGGGGACCTCTTGCTATGGGCCTGCTTACTGGAAAATACTCGAATGCTGTTACCGTAACCGATTTGAAGGATATCCGCGGAAGAAATGATTTGGATTGGTTGACGTATTTTAAGGACGGCGTCCCCTCGCCAAGAATGATCACTCAATTGAATAATATCCGTGAGATTCTAACTTCTAACGGCCGCTCTCTGACACAAGGAGCACTGGCTTGGTTGTGGGCAAGAAGTGAATCCAGCCTTCCCATACCAGGATTTCGCAATATCAATCAGGTGATGGAAAATGCAAAAGCGGCAGAGTTTGGACCATTAACCAAAGTACAGATGGAGCAAATTCAGCAGCAGCTTAGTCAGGCCGCAGACAGTACACAATAAATATTAACGGAGTCGGTACATAAGGGGCATCTGCATCCAGTTGCCCAAAAGGGGGCACGGGCAGGTTTACAAAATCACGGAAATTCTCCAAACTCAAAATCACTGTCAGGGCGAATTCCCCTGACGGTTTTTTTTCTTGCGTCTGTCTACCACCTTTCTTAAGCTCTACAATCCATTATTCTTATGACTATTATTAATCTTTGATTTCTAGTAACAGGAAAGAAAGGTATGAATATGAATGAAATTGCATAATTGACGTGATCATAGGTTTCGATTAAAATCAATTAATTGAAAATGATTATCATTGAGAAAAGTGATGTGATACCTACTCCATGAATGATACCGTGAAGCCCCTCCGGTTCACTCTCGTCTTGCTTCTGGCTATGTTGCTGCTCGGTTGCTCCATGTTCATGGCAATTTCTTTTAGAGCCAAGGATTTAACGATCAGTAACGTGTGGGAGGCCGTATTCAGCTATGACCGCAGCTCAACCGCGCATCAGATTATTCAAGAGGTACGACTTCCCCGGGTAATCGCCGCTGCCTTGGTAGGAGCTGCTTTTGCTGTGGCAGGAGCCTTAATGCAGGGTGTCACCCGTAATCCACTAGCCGATGTAGGCGTGTTAGGCATCAACGCAGGAGCGATGTTTGTTGTGGCGATTAGCTTTGTGCTGTTCCCCCATCTTCCGTTCACGATCCTGGTGCTGCTGGCTTTCTTAGGTGCACTCGCCAGTACAGGCTTCATTTACCTCCTTGGCGCAGGAACTCCGGGCGGATTAACCCCCATGAAGCTGACGCTCGCTGGAACAGTGGTCGCCGCATTGCTGCATTCGTTAACCTCGGGTATCGCGCAGAAGGTAAGCTAATCGTGATGACATCACATAACAAAGAAGATATTCATTTGTTATGTGACTACACGTTTAACATCATTGAGGGAAAAGTGAGGGAAGTTAAAGAGAAGGAAGGAAATTCTGACGCTAATGGTCAAGAACAAGCCGCACTTATAGTAACTCCCCCAGGTTGAGTATGGGCGTATCGACTAGTTAAATCCGTATTTCATTGTCCCGTATGCTCACGATACCAATCATTGGCCTCCTGCAGCACCTCGGCTCCCCCAGCACCCATGAATTCATGAACGAATTCGTCAAAATACGATAGGGGCTTCTCACCCGTGATGATGGCAACGTAGGCTTTGTTCTTCAGCTTCATCAGCTCGGGCCCATACCTGCTCAAGGCTGGAGTGGCAATCTCCAAGGCATTGTAGATACCGTCTCGGTCAAGCTTCTGCGTCGAGGCCCACTCTGCGCCCCGGTCTGTAGGCATCCGTGGTACCGTCATGCCAAGATTGGCGCCGATCTTGTTCTGATAGCTGAACATGCTGTTGTAGGGCGGCAGGACGATGACATCCTTCCTGTTGGCATCAGCCCATTCCCAATGCTTGCCCATGACGCCATAATTCATGGACGTATATTCGTCCAGATCGGGATTGGCACTGACGTAATCCAGCATTTGCAGAATTCGCTCCATCTTGCCTGGCTCCTTGGCGGCATCGGCCCCGATAGCCGTGAAGCTCATCAGCATATCGTATGCCTTGGAGCCTCGTTGTTCATAGGGTCCCGTGAAGGGCTGACCGAAGGTAATTCTTGCGTCGGGCTCCTTCGCGAGCAGCTCCCGAGCATTGAAGGTTGCCTCTACAGGTGACTCTTCCGCAGCCATCCCTTCGCGGTAGTGCAAGGTCTTGTAATCGCCCTGCTGGACCCAATGATAATAATTACCCTTGGAGGTCATGCCGATTCTGCCCTGAATAAAGGCGTGCGAGAGGTGCTTGTAGCCGCCCTTGTTCTCACCAGTGATAAATTCGGGATCAATGATGCCATCCTGGTACCATTTGCGGAGGTATTGCAGAGACTCCTTCATCTCTGGCTCCAGAGCGCCGATGACCAGCTCTTGATCCTTCTTACCAAAATACAGCTGATCTGCGAAGACGATCTGACCGAAGGCGCCAAAGACGACATTCATGCCTTCACTCGATAGACCGTAGGTATCTTTCAGGCCATTGCCGTCGGGATCGCCATTCGCAAAGGCGTAGATGACCTTCTCGAACTCCTCCAGCGTCTCAGGTATCTTCAGACCAAGCGTGTCCAGCCAATCCTGGCGATACACCACTGGAATCCGGTAGATATTCGTAGGATTCACGACAGGGATACCGTAATATTTGCCATCAATGGTGCCATAGTTCTCATAGGATGGAGCATGCTCACGAATCGCCCTCAAGAGGTTGGGGGCGTTCTGCTCCAGCATGTCCCTTGGTATCTCTGCGAGCATGCCTTGCTGCTGATACTTCAGAAGATCCTGCGGCTGTCTTATCCTGAACAGATCAGGAATGGCTCCTTGTGCCAGCTTCATGTCGAGAAGTGACTCATAGCGGTTATTCTCAAGGTTCCATATATCCAGTCGTACATTGAATTTGTTCTCGACATACCGAACCATCTCGGCATCCTCCGGCACGGGGAGATTCTGATGCATCGTCCAGGAAATATGGAATTCAGGAGCAGCAGAGGCTACGGAGGCCCGCGGTTCGTCTATGTCTGTAGTGGAACTCACTACCGAATCACAGCCGCTAATGATGCCTAACCATATGACTGCGGCAAGAACGCCGAAGCGCTGTAATCTCTTCATTTGCATGCTGTGGAACCTTCCTATGCGTTATTCGGACTCGTGGGCTGCAGGCCAGCGGTAGATGCTTTTCATGTACAAGATGTCAGCTTCACGTCCGTTACGTCTGCTTTACGTGTGCTATGTCTGCTTTACTTGTGTTAGGTCTGCTTCAAAGTACGCAGGTAATTGCCTGGTGTACAGCCGTGGATTTCCTTGAATTTTTTGATAAAATAAGCCGCTGTGCCATAGCCTACTGTAGCAGCGACCTGCTCGACGGTCATGTCGGTGGTCTCAATCAGCGCTTTGGCCTGCTCCATACGCTGGTTGGTTATATAGCTTGTGTACGTGACACCGAGTTCTTCCTTGAAGAGCTTGCTCAGGTACTTTGGACTGATATACACCTGTGCAGCTACCGCCTCAAGTGATAGATCCTCTGCCAGGTGGCTATGGATATATTCCCTCGCAAGTTCAATGCTGGAGACGGCACGTTCACTGTTGCGCTTTTCCATCTGCATCATGAAGTCGGCAACCACATCCATGAGCCAACTCCGGAACTCCAGAATATTCTGAATCTCCATATACTGATAGTACAAATCCAGCTTCCCTTGCTCAGGGTGGCTGTACCGAACATTCTTCATATAATCGGAGACGGTGAACACCGTGTTCGATAGTATAAAATGACAGTAATCCGCAGGATAGTTATCCTCGCGCATAGCGGCGACGAGCTGGTCAAGCACGATTGTGACTTCATCCGCTTGTCTGGCATGCAGCTTCTCACGGAAGCGGACGAGAATGGACTGTGGCAGCTCCTCCAGGCTATGCTCTCGCTCCAGTAAATGATGATCCCGCAGAATCGGCATTTCCGGCAGGAAATACCCGTATTTCATCAAGACTTGGGCCTTGTTATAGCTCTCATGGATGTCCGTCAGCTCCTGCACCCAGGAGCCCCACGCGAGCTGAAAGTCCAGACTGAGTTGCTGCCGTCCTACAGTGAGTACAAATGCAGACAGCTTCTCCAGTAGCAGATCGTTCGCTTCTTCGGCACCCAGTATGATCACCAGCTTTTTGTCAGGCAGCTCTTCGGCAATGATGTGGCTTCGCGGATAGCTTTGTGAAGGACTATGCGACAGGGTAGCCTCCTCCAGCTGCTTGATCATTTCATGTACCACATATTCCATATGGATGGAGCTTAGCCGGGCGAACACTTCTCCAGAGTTCACGACTATACAGGCATAATGGCGAAAATCATGCGGGAGACGCAGGTGACTTCGTTCATTCGACCATTCCTCGCGGGAATAGCCGTTGCGGAGCAAGGTCAGTATCGTATTATGCTTAATGACCGAGCTGCTCGCGAGCAGGGTCTCTTCGAGGCTTGAGACCTTATCGCTTAATCGAAGGAAGGCCGTGTCGATCAGCTTGAATTCATTCGTGACCTGCGCAGTCGCAGGATCGAGTGAATCCTTAATTTTGCCGACCAGCCGTTTGATCGGACTGTAGCTTGCTCTGGCCAGAAAGCCGGATAGTGCAATACCGATTAGAATGACCAGCAGACAGATACCGAGAATCAGCTTCTGCACGACAATGGTCTTCTCATAATAAGAACTGGCAGGCATGGCACTCATGATCTTCCAGCCTGTGGATGGAAGCGTCTCATAGGATACTACATAGGAGGTGTCATTGACCATGTTGTGAAAGCTGCCGCTCTCCGCAGCGGATATGAGGGCACTGGTCGCGTCAGAGCTGTAAGCGTGGGTCGGCTCCTCCTGCGACAGGCCGGATATACTGGTGCCGGAAGAATCCACAATAAACGTGCTACTATATGGAGACGGCATCATATTCTGAATGATACCGCTAATGGCGCTTTCTTTGACATCAATAGCAATCATCAGGTCGGCGTTCTCGCCAGAGGCTTGAAAGGGGTAGCTATGGGCATAGGTGATCAAGCCAGCGTCATGGTTATCAGGTATATCGGATAGAACATCAACAGGAACAGGACGAGCTCCCGTCCATAGACTGCTATGCTCGTTGCTCCGCATACCTTGGACCCAATCGGACAGCACGCTAGAGCTGCTGCCTTGATCTGCTTGATATTCAAGCCCGTAGATGGAAGAGAGCAGAATATTCTGCTTCGGATTATATAGATGAATAGCATGCACGATGTCCGAGTTGCTGGCTACTTTGGACTTAAGCAGCTCCTGCAGATCAATGACCCTGCTCAGGTTGCTGTCCAGGGATGAATCGGCGAACCATCGCACATCAGCGTTCCTGTTCAGTGAGATATCCAGATAGATCTGCTGGACTCGCTCCAGAACGGCGGTCTCAATTGTATGAGCTGTATTCTCAAGAATCATCTGATGCTTGTCGTGTAATTCTTGCTTGTAGTTATTGGAGAAGTATATATAGAAGACAGAGCAGAGCAGCAGTACAATGACAAGCACAATAGAAATATAGGAAAATGCCAGATTGGCGAATACGGAATTCCACTTTTTCAAGATATACTCTCCCTCCCGCTGCGATTATACACCACACCTTTAAGGGCTTATACACAAGAAACTGTCGAATTTCATTAACGGAATGTAAAATTAGCACCTTCATTATAGACGATATTTGCTTGTTTTTTACATAAATCTTCATAAACTAGTGAGAGCATCCCAAATTGATATAAAGGAGAAATTGTTATATTGCTGTAGAGCAAGCTCCGATGCTAGATTGGGGTCGAATCGTTCGATATCCAAAAAGATGGGAGCATACAAATTGAAAAAGAAGTCCACTCGAAAGCTAGTATCTGTGACGTTGGGATTAATGTTGCTGTCTAATGGCGTTGCCTTACATCCTTCTTATGCTGCATCAGGCGAGTCTCAGACTCCACCCTCGATCGAGCTGCCAGCAGCACCCATTTGGGGGCACTTTGTAGACACGTACAAAAATAATACCCCCGTCAATATGGAGGTCTATTCGAACTCTGCCATTGGAATGCTGTCAGGCTTCCTGGATCTGTGGACCCCAGGCGATTCCTGGAATAACGGAACGAAGCTGAACAGCAGCGTGCTGGATGCCAACATTCAGTATGTGGTCGACTTGTCTAAGACCCGTAGTGCGGCAGATGAGGAACGAGCCTACTACGATGACCGCCGGAATCAGTCCTATGGTGCTGTTGAGGGTCTGGGGTCTTTAACTGAGGTGTACCGTGAGAAGTCCGGAACATATACGACGATTAACAGCATTCCTGAGAATGCTACATCGGTCAAGTACAATGATGGCAACGGCTCCAATAAGGCGGGAGACTCCGACTCCGAGCTGGGCAAGATGGTTGACCTGATCGGGAAGCTGCGCGGTAACTATGCTTCGACTCAACAAGCAAAAAATTACTATAGCTATGCTCGTCCATACCGTTGGGCTAACGATACTTCGATCATCGTGCCTACACTGGTGCCAGCGATCAGCCAGACGCCAGCGAAGGACGGAGGATTCCCGAGTGGTCATACGAATGCTTCGTATCTGGCGGCTCTGTCACTCGCCTATGCTGTGCCTGAGCGCTATCAAGAGATGCTGACCCGAGCTTCCGAGATGGGGGATAGCCGTATTGTAGCCGGGATGCACTCCCCATTGGATGTCATGGGTGGGCGTGTCCTGGCAACGGCGCTGGCTGCAGCTACGCTGAATGATCCCGACAATGCTGAGCTCAAGAAGGCAGCCTATGATCAGGCACACGAAATCTTGCTGACCGAGACAGGGACCGCAGAAGATCGCTTTACCAATTATGAGCAGAACAAGGCGCAATTCAACCAGCGTCTGACCTACAATTTCCCACAAATTACTTCGACTACGAAGCCTGTGAGTGTACCTAAGGGCGCGGAGGTCTTGTTGGAGACTCGTCTGCCTTACCTGAGTGGTGAACAGCGCCGTGCAGTGCTGGCTACTACTGGACTGCCATCAGGCTATCCTTTACTGGATGATCCAGAGGGCTGGGGACGCTTGAATCTGTTTGCAGCGGCAGACGGATACGGTGCCTTCCATAACGATGTAACGGTGACGATGGATGCCTATCAAGGTGGATTCCATGCAGAAGATCGCTGGCGCAATAACATCTCCGGCGTCGGCAAGCTGACGAAGGAGGGGGCAGGTACCCTGAAGCTGCAAGGCAGCAATATTTACTCCGGTGGTACGCAGATTAATGCAGGTACCCTGGAAGGGGACTCCGCAACAGCCTTCGGTAGCGGTGATGTATTCAATAATGGGGGTACCGTTGTAGAGAATGTATATGGTGCCATGACGATTGGCGGTAACTTCACACAGACAGCCGGCAGTACTTTGGAGCTGAACCTGATTCGTTCCGATGACGTAGTCGATGTCCAAGGTACAGTCGAACTGGCAGGGGCCCTGCACGTAAAATTCGCAGATGGCTATGTGCCAGGCAGAGGCTCGATTACCCTGATCACACATGGGGCTAACGAGCGGACAGGAAGCTTCGATACCGTAACGATCACTGGCGTACCAAGTCAGTATAATGCCAAGATCGTCTATCAGACAGACAAGGTTGTGCTCTCCATCACGTCCAAGTCAAGCTCTGACAGCTCATCCGATGGCTCAGGCTCTACAAGTGGATCATCTGGTGGAACGAACAACGGAGGAACCTCGACCGGTGGCACAACTACTGGCGGAACAAATAGTGGCGGGACGACTCCTGCGACACCTGCGGATAATGGTGCACCATCCGAGCAGCCAAGCGGCGTGAACCCGTTCCAGTCGAACGTCATTACAAGGCAAGCTGTGCTGAAGGCGATCACTGATGCTATTGCTGCGGCAAGCAACAGAACGACATCATTCAACGATACAGCTAATCATTGGGGTAGTGATACCGTTGGAACAGCGGTCAAGCTGGGCGTCGTTGATGGATACAGTGATGGTACCTTCCGCCCTGACGCCACGGTGACGAGAGCGGAGTTCGTAGCCATGATGGCTCGCGCATTTGGTCTGACAGCAGGCTCGGCTTCCACTGATTTCAAGGATACCTCTGCTCACTGGGCAGCAGGCTATATTGCAACGCTGGCGGAGAAAGACATTGTGAACGGATACGAGGATGGCAGCTTCAAGCCGAATGCGACCATCTCCCGTGCTGAAATGGTAACGATCATTTCGCGTGTACTGAATCTTGAGGTATTGGCTACAGGTACGCCATCCAGCTTCACGGACGTGAGCAGTAATTACTGGGCAGCGCAAGCCATCCAGCAAGCATCGTCTGCGAATCTGGTGCAGGGGATGTCCGCATCCACCTTCGTTCCTCAGAATCATGCTACTCGTGCCGAAGCCTTGACGATCATAATCCGTGCTCTGAAGACGGATAGCTCTATTAGTGCATTGATTGAAGGGCTGTAATGATATCCAAATGAGTTAGAGAGAATGAGTTAGAGAGAAGGGCCATATCCCTCCGCTACGGGGAGGGATATGGTTCTTTCTTTATTTAACGGTTTTACCATACAATTTTTCTTAAAAATTTCGAAAAATTATTAAAATCTTTAAGTAATAGTGATACACTAATATCAAAATCATCCAGAAAGTTGTGTGTGAGTAGGTGACACACGGATTTGTTAGGCGACTAAGCAGGAGCGCAAGCATCCTTCCTGCAAATTGTAGGGGAGAAGGACGGTATAATGAGTAACCGAGAATTGAACACAGACGTTATTTTAATTGGTGCCGGAATTATGAGTGCAACGCTGGGAGCACTGCTAAAGGAATTAGTGCCGGAATGGTCAATATCCGTGTATGAACGGCGAGCCAGTGCAGGCGAAGAAAGCTCCAACGAATGGAATAATGCCGGTACAGGCCATTCCTCGCTGTGTGAGCTGAATTACACCGTAGAACAACCGGATGGATCTATTGATATAAGCAAGGCTATCAAGGTCAATGAAGAGTATCAATTTTCGAAGCAATTTTGGTCATATCTTGTGAGCAGCAACCGGATTTCAGATCCGCGAGACTTTATCGTACCCGTACCACATATGAGCTTTGTGCAGGGCGAACAAGATGTGATTTTTTTAAAGAAGCGTTTTGAAGCGCTTTCAGAAAATCCGTTGTTCGAAGGCATGGAATTTACAGACGACCCGGCCAAGCTGGCTGAGTGGATTCCGCTAATGATGGAGAATCGGGTAAGCAACAGACCGCTAGCAGCGACCAAGATCGACTCTGGTACAGATGTTAACTTTGGCGCTTTAACGCGCATACTATTCAAGCATCTGCAGCAGAGCAACGTGAACATTCATTATAATCATCAGATCGAAGATATAACACGGAATGCGGAAGGCCTGTGGGAGTTGAAGGTGAAAAATCTGGAAAGCGGTGTCACAGAGCGTCGCTCCGCCCGGTTTGTCTTCATCGGCGGCGGCGGCGGCAGTCTGCATTTGCTCCAGAAATCGGGTATTCCAGAAGGCAGAGGAGTGGGAGGGTTCCCGGTCAGCGGGCTCTTCATGGTATGTAAGAAGCCGGAGATCGTTGCCAAGCATCGTGCCAAGGTCTATGGAAAAGCCTCCGTCGGTGCACCGCCAATGTCTGTACCGCATCTGGATACACGAGTGATCGATAAGAAGGAGCTATTGTTCTTTGGGCCTTTTGCAGGATTCTCACCCAAATTCCTGAAGTTCGGCTCAATCCTGGATCTGCTCACCTCTGTCAAGCACGATAATCTGGTGACGATGCTGGCAGCAGGTGCGAAGAACTTCCAGTTGACCAAGTATCTCATCGGGCAAGTCATGCTATCCAAGGAGCAACGCATGGAAGCTCTGCGTGAATTTGTGCCTGATGCGAAAAGTGAAGATTGGGAGCTGGTCGTCGCAGGCCAACGGGTACAGATTATCAAGGATACGCCAGCTGGTCGCGGGACGCTTCAATTCGGTACGGAGGTCATCAGCGCAGCAGATGGCTCGATCGCTGCTCTGCTGGGAGCCTCGCCAGGTGCATCAACAGCAGTCTCCGTTATGCTGGAGGTCATTCAGAAATGCTTCCCGCAGCAGCTACCTGCCTGGGAAGCGAAGATCAAGGAGATGATCCCGTCGTATGGGGTGTCCTTGTCCAAAAATCCGGAGCTTCTGCAGGAGATACACAGAAATACCAATCGTGCGCTGGCATTGACCAACGAAACATGGGAGCAAGAGGAGAAGAAGGCGGTCAGCAATTAATTAAATCATGCTCCATTGGGAGCGTGGATATACACATCATATTAGAGGGTGTGGCATGAAGGAGGGGGGAGCCCCTCTTTTTTGTTGTTTCTTCAATATTATTGATATGATGGTTGGAGTGACGAGCAGTTCTAGAACGGTTAGTGACGATTATGCTGATAATAATTAGTCACGTTGGTGTGCTCATCCTACGTCACGGCTGCCTGCCGTATGGTGCATGAAATGTCGGAAAGGGCGACATTGCCTTTGCTATGCTTGATTAGGGAGGTGCTGACATGGATTCATTGGGACAATTGAACAAAGCGCTGGACTACATTGAGGCGAATCTGACGGAATCTGTGGACTATAAGGAGGCGGCCAGAATCGCCTGCTGCTCTGAGTACCACTTTACACGAATGTTCTCATTTCTTGCGGGTGTACCTCTATCGGAATATATCCGGCGACGCCGCCTGACACTGGCTGCTTCGGAGCTAAGCCGGGGGAACAACAGAATCATAGATGTTGCGCTGAAGTATGGATATACCTCGCCAGATTCCTTTACGAGAGCCTTCCAGGCCTTGCATGGTATCACGCCATCAGAAGCCAAGGTTCATGGTCAGCCGCTAAAGGCCTTCCCGAGAATGACATTTCAGTTAACGATCAGAGGAGGCAGTGAGATGAACTATCGTTTGGAAGCCAAGGAAGCTTTTCGCATTGTAGGAATCAGGAAAAGGGTCCCGATCCAATTCCACGGTGTCAACCCTGAGATCGCCGCTATGTATGCGACCTTGACACCTGCATGGATTGCCGGGATCAAGGAGCTGTCGAATATGGAACCAGCAGGACTAATTAGTGCATCTATTCATTTCAGTGATGGACGAATGGAAGAGAAGGGAGAACTCGATCATTATATTGGTGCCGCCACGACAGAGGACGCGCCAGAGGGGATGGATCATGTCGAGGTGTCTCCCTCTACGTGGGCTGTTTTTACGGCGGTGGGCCCTTTTCCATCAGCACTTCAGGAGACTTGGGGAAGAATCTACGCTGAATGGTTCCCGTCCTCGGATTATGAGCTGAGCGAGGGGCCGGAGATGCTCTGGAATGAGCACAAGGATACTTCTTCGCCCAACTATAAAAGTGAGATATGGATTCCTGTTCGCAAAAAACGTCAGTAGTAGCTCTATCCTGCATAGCGGTATAGCAACATCAATTGCGCTCATTCCACGAGGGATGGGCGTTTTGGCATGCTCGTGTACTCATGGATCGTAGCTGTATTCCTGCTGTGGTGGTAGCTTCTGCATGTCTGGGCTCTGTGAGGCTGCAAGGTACTAGTCGTTATAAAATGTTCTGGAGAATTGGCAGGGGGATCTGAATGTGTCATGGCGGTCTATTAGATACCCAAGCCTTCCTACGAAATATGCATAGTATATAGAGAACTCAAAAAGAACCAGAGTTCGACAAGCGAAGTCTAATCATGGGGGGGAGATGGGATGAAAGGGTTAATCTTGTGTGCCGGACGCGGGACAAGACTCCAGCCTTCCACGTATACCAAGCCCAAGTGCATGTTGCCTGTCAATGGAGAGTATATTCTGGTATCGATCATCAAGCGACTGATTGCTGTGGGAATTAGTGAGATTGGCATCGTGGTAAGCCCTTTACAGAGCGAAATTCAAGAGACGATCGGGACGGGGGAGCGCTGGAACGCATCGATCACCTACCTCCAGCAAAAAGAAGCGAAGGGATTGGCGGATGCCGTCAGATGTGCGCAGTCATTTGTAGCGGACTCACCCTTTTTGTTGATGCTTGGCGACAATGTGTACGAGGGGGAACTGTTGCCACTGATTCAATCGCTGGAGAACAGGAAGGCGGCGGCTTCCATATTGCTGCAGCAGGTGAAGGACCCACGTCAATTTGGGGTAGCGGTCGTCCGGGAGGGACGGATCATTCATCTTGAAGAGAAGCCTAGTGTTCCCCAGTCTGATCTGGCTATCATCGGTGTGTATGCCCTGACTGCGGCGATCTGGCCAGCCATTGAGCAACTGAAGCCATCTGCACGCGGTGAATACGAGATGACTGACGCGATCCAACGGCTGATTGCAGGGGACAAGCATGTAGCTTACAGTATTACTTCAGCTCGATTTTTTGATATAGGCACACACGAGCGTTGGCTTGAGGCCAACCAGTATACAATGGATCAGGACCCTGATAATTTTACGAGACCAGCCCATCTGGACCCTTCAGTGCAGTGTATACCTCCAGTCAGAGTTGATCCGACGGCCCGTGTTACGAACAGCGTCATTGGACCTTATGTCTATGTTGGACCAAGCAGTATTGTTGAGCATAGCATTCTGAGGAACAGTATTCTGACCGAGCAAGTGGAGCTGTCCCATATACATGCGGAGAGCAGTGTGTTCGGGTCTCGCGTACGACTACAGGAACAGACAACTCAAGCCAGCCCTGCTCGTCATATCCTGGGAGATCAGGCGATCGTCACGAGAAGCCCAGCCAATGTGAAGGATGGTTCAAAATAAACCGGGCATGCCTTGGGGATGAGTCCAATCCAGTGCTGGGGATACACATACCCTAAAGTATTCTAATGCATTAGACCATTATGCAAAAGAAAACTTCCAAGGGGTAGGTGATCCTGAGCATGGTTGAGTTGGTATTAACGCTCAATGATAAAGACGGGAGCTACACGAAGCATGCAGGCGTAGTGCTTGCATCCGTGTTCTCCCACACCCAGCAGACACTGAATGTACACATTGCGCATGATGACACCGTTAGTGAAGAGAATATTTCGAAACTGATCCAGTTGGCAAAGGACTTCGGTCATAACATTTACTTTTATCGTGTAGAGATCCCGGAGGATCTTAGGGCTGTAGCGGCCACTGTAAAGAAGATTAACTACTGGACGATGGCGAGCATGTTCCGGCTGCTGTTCACGAACTTTATCGAGGCAGAGCGCGTGATCTATCTGGATTGTGATATTCTGGTCAGTCTGGACATCAATGAGCTATGGAGTATTGATCTCGGTAATCGCTACCTCGGTGCTGTTCTGGACCAAGGGGCCAACATGCAGGAATACTGTGCTTCCATAGGTCTGAATGGAGCGCGGTACTTTAACTCTGGGGTGATCTTGTTCCATCTGGATAACATCCGCAATCATCCGAGCTGGTATCAAGAAGTGCTTCAATTCATGCAAAGATACCCACTCATGAGATTGCCGGATCAGGATATCCTGAATGCGGTGTATGGTTCCAATTATCTGACACTGGCTAAACGATTCAATACCTTTGCCTATGATGAGCTGGATCTGAGCAATAAGATTGTTCACTTCGCCGGCGATTCGAAATGGTGGGAGCCCGACTCTCCAGCATTTCCATTGTATAATCACTTCTTATCCATGACGCCATGGGGTAAGGAGCTGCCGGCAGCCGAAGGAGTTCATACAGATCAGGCTGTTGTCCCTGTGGATGCACCTTCAAAAGTTGTACATCTTGTGGGAGAGTCGACGCCTGAAGCTCAGCAGGAAGCACATCATGCTGCAGTACAGCAGGCTGAAGTGCAGCACGCCGCAGCACATCTCGCTGAAGTCCAGCAGATTGAAGTCCAGCACGCAGCAGCGCATCATGAAGCAGTCCAGCAGATTGAAGTCCAGCACGCAGCAGCGCATCATGAAGCAGTCCAGCAAATTGAAGTCCAGCACGCAGCAGCGCACCATGCCGCAGTCCAGCAAATTGAAGTCCAGCACGCAGCAGCGCACCATGCCGCAGTACAACAAGCTGAAGCGCACCATGTTGCAATACAGCAAGCTGAAGCACAGCAAGCAACAGCAAGACATGGAGCAGCACAACATATAGTAGCTCAACATGCAGCGCAGCAAGCGGCAGCCTATCAGGCAGCCGTACAGCATGAAGCAGCCCATCAAGAAGCTGCACCGCTGGTAGCAGCCCAGCATGAGGCTTATCATGCAGCTGTCGAGCAAGCAGAAGAGCATGCTGCGGATGTGCACCATACAGAGGCACAGCCTGTGGAAGCAAGAGCAACCATACAGCCAGCGCCTGTGCTGCCACTTCAGCCGCTATCTATCGGGGTGAAGCCACGTGAGGCGAAGAGATGTCCCGCGAAGCGGCATAGACTATCTTATGGCAAAGCACGGCGCTTGAAGATCAAATGGAGAAGAAAGCAATGGCTTCGCGCCAAAGCTCGTCGCTGCGCGCGATCCCGTTCTGGCAAAGCCTTGGTAGTCGTGCGTCTGGGGCTGCTTAAGCGTCTGTATGCGAAGAAGAGAGCCATGCGAATCAGACAACAGAAGCTGCAGAAGTGTGCATTGCGATCGCGTAGAAGCAAGTGTGCCCGACATTAATCAGTGAGGTTAGCGATGATGAATGAAGCCTGACTCCCACGTCTTCAAGATACTGGCATATTGCTCGTGGTCAGGCTTGGCAAACGGCACACACTCGATAACCTGCCGAATCACAGTAAAAAGGTCACTCTTCAGCTGCTCATCGCTAGTGTAGGGGGCTATCCCTGCCGCATACTGAAAATAAGCATCACGATTAGGGAGTTCTTTCATTTCACCAGGCAATAAATCGTTGTCATCCGTAGCCATGATCAATACGGCCTCACCGAACGGTGAGGCCATTTCGACTTGCTCCAGCTTGTCCATTAAGCCCATCAACTCGGGAGTGATTCGGCGGTATGCTTTCGTGTATGCTCTGTTTTTGGACACAACAGCGATAGAAAATTGAATAGTAGTTCACTCCTGAAAAAAAGAGATTTGGATGCCGTATAATGAAAATTATAGAAATTTGGGACGGACGCGGCAAGGCTCAAGGTATAATGAAGAAGTGAAATTAGGTTAAAAGATATTAAAAGAAACTAAAAGAAACTAAAAGAAGCTAAAAGAAGCTAAAAGAAGCTAAAAGAAGGGTGGATACCACATCTATGGAACCTCAATTCATCAGTTACAGATTGGAGAGCGACGGCACAACCTACACGAATGAGAATATTAACGCCTCACTGATTACCGAGTTAATTACCAATCTCGATCTACAGGATTACGTTGTGCTGGCGCCGTCCAGACCGATAAAGAATAGCATATATCTGCAAAGTGCCTTTATGCATGACGAAGGTCGGCTAGTAGTAGAAACCCGACTGCAATATGAAGATGGTAGCTTCAAGCATTATAGTCACATCACAGATGATCCTCAAGAAATTATCCCTCTCTTCCTTGATTATTGGGGACAAGAGAAGCTTCCGAATCTCGATGGCTGGCAGGATATTACGCATGAATTTTAATTAGGAAATATAGACAAATATATATTTATATGAAAGTCTTTCACTAACCTTGTCCTAATTGATTGCATAAGCACACAAAATGTTGTGATTGTCTCATGTTGCCGTAGCGACAGGTCTGATATAGTGAAAGCGCAGTTCGAATTGAAAGCGCTTCATATACATAGAGGGTGCTGCGCTCAACAAGACGGTGAGAGGGGATATGCGAATGAGAACTACTAGACAGGCCTGGTCGCTGCTACTTGTCGTGGCCATGGTGCTGAGCATGTGGTCGTGGCGGCAGGCGCCTGCGGCTGCGGCAGGAAAGGCATGGAGTGTGGCAAACGGAGGGTTCGAGACGGATTGGTGGGCCGATGCCTCATGGCAGGTGACCCCATCAGATTGGGGACAGGTGAGCATCGAGCGCTATAATTATGCCGATGATTCCTTCATCACACCGTATGAAGACACTTATGCCTTCAAATATTGGATCAAGGATACGGCGTCGGTTCAGCAGGATATTACGATTACCCAGACGCTGTCGGACGTGCCAGCAGGCAGCTATGAGCTGTCGGTCCATTCCATGGGTGGAGATGGGGAACAGGCAGGTCAGGTGCAGGTGTTTGCCAATGGAGACAGCAGCAGTGTAGCTCCTACTACGGGCTACAACCAGTGGGGGGCGGTGACGCTCAAGTTCGTGCTGACCGAGGATGCTCCACAGCTGAGCATTGGTACGAAGATCAGTGGCCTACCTGAGGCATGGGGCTATCTGGACGGCTTCGTATTGAAGCAATTGAGCACGGATACCAGCCAGCCGGTTCAGGCAGATATTTTCGTGAAGAAGGTTGAGGGACTGAAGTCTGACTTCATCAAAGGTGTGGATATATCGAGCGTGATTGCTCTGGAGCAGAGTGGGGTCCGCTTCTACAACGAGGAAGGGCTGCAGCAGGATCTGTTCCAGACCTTCCAGGAATCTGGCGTGAACTACGTCCGGGTGCGTATTTGGAACGATCCGTATGATAATGCAGGTCGTGGCTACGGCGGAGGTAATAATGATTTGGCCAAGGCCATCGAGATGGGTAAGCGGGCTACCGCGAATGGAATGAAGGTTCTGGTAGACTTCCACTATTCTGATTTCTGGGCCGATCCAGCCAAGCAGCATGTGCCAAAGGCGTGGACAGGCTTGTCCTTTGCTGAGAAGGAGCAGGCTCTGTACGATTTCACCAAGCATAGTCTGGAGCAACTGCTCGCAGAGGGCGTAGATGTCGGTATGGTTCAGGTCGGCAACGAGACGAACAAGTCGTTCGTGGGCGAGACGGATTGGGCGAAGATCAGTGCTTTGTTCAATAAAGGAAGTCAGGCCGTACGGTCGGTCGATCCGAATATTCTAATTGCGTTACATTTTGCGAATCCAGAGTCGTCTGGTCGCTATGAATCCTATGCCAAGGCTCTGGCGGATCATCAAGTGGATTACGATGTATTCGCTAGCTCCTACTATCCGTTCTGGCACGGTTCATTGAGCAACCTTACATCCGTCCTGAAGCACGTGGCAGACACCTATGGCAAGAAGGTCATGGTCGCAGAGACGTCCTATGCCTATACGGCGGAGGAAGGAGACGGACATGGGAATACTGCGCCGAAAAGCTCAGGTCAGACGTTGAACTACCCGATCACGGTACAGGGACAGGCGAACTCTGTCCGGGATGTAATTGAGGCAGTTGCCAAGGTAGGTGATGCAGGGATCGGTGTATTCTATTGGGAGCCAGCCTGGTTGCCAGTCGGACCGAAGGAGAATCTTGAGCAGAACAAGCTGTTATGGGAGCAATATGGCTCGGGCTGGGCAACCAGCTATGCATCCGAGTACGATCCTGACGATGCAGGCAAATGGTATGGCGGCAGTGCGGTCGATAATCAGGCATTGTTTGACTTTACAGGCCATCCGCTGCCATCCATTAATGTGTTCAAGTATGTAAACACCGGAGCAGTGGCCCCACTAAAGGTAGACGGGGTCAAGGACGTGTTGCTTACTGTTCATGATGGTGAACCCGTAACCCTGCCAAGTGTGGTCACAGCCACCTATAATGATGGCAGCACTGGCAAGCTCACGGTAGTGTGGGATCAGGATGCGTTATCTCAGGCTCTGAGCAAGGGGGCTGGTAGCTATATCATTCCAGGGACCGCAAAAGGTGGATATCCAGTGCAGGCACAGCTGGAGATTCTTCGTCGGAATCTGCTGAGTAATGGTGGCTTCGAGCAGAGCGACCGAAGCATGTGGGAGATCACGTATGGTGCTGGATTAGCACCGCATACGGATTATCAGCATAAAGCAGCCGATGCAAAATCAGGGGAATATTCCTTGCATTTCAATTCAGATCAAGCTGTGGATTTCCAAGTACAACAGACAGTCACTGGTCTGAAACCGGGATACTATGATGTCTCCATGTTCATCCAGGGAGGCAATGCGAATAACGCAGACATGAAGCTGTTCGCAGAGAGCGCAGAACAGAAGCTGGAGGCGGTAACAGGAGTGAGTGGCTGGGTACAGTGGGATCAGCCAGAGCTTCGTGATGTGAAGGTAACGGATGGCACACTCACGGTTGGTGCGCGGATCCGGGCCGATGGTGGAGCATGGGGAACGCTGGATGATTTCTATCTTACGTTCGTTAGAGAATTGGAGGGCGCAGGTCCAGGCGAGGGAGAAGGTCCTGGGCCGAACCCGAACCCGAACCCAACACCAAACCCAACACCAAACCCAACACCAAACCCAACACCAAACCCAACACCAAACCCAACACCGAGTCCGACTCCAACGCCTTCTGAAGGCTCCAAGGATCGCTCCTCCGGTGGCGGAGTGTCCGCTCCAAGTGAGCAGGTGAAGGTCCAGGTTGATAACGGCTCGAACGGCCAGTCATCACTCGCTAATGTGACGATTGAGCGCTCCACACAGGCGGATGGCACCAAGAAGGACAAGCTCACTTACCAAGCAGCTCAGGCAGTTGAAGCTGTAGCAGCACTGAGCAAGGACAAGAGCACAGGACAGACAGGTATCCGGCTGGTGCTGCCAGATCCCAAGGATGAAGTATCCGAGCTGGAGTTCAATCTGCCAGTAGATACGGCCCGGACGCTGGCGACTGGGAAGCTTAGTCTTGAATTGCACATGAATGCCGTGCGCCTCATTCTTCCAGCCTCCACACTGGCTGCATTGAATGGAGACCGTCAGATGACATTCAAGCCGATCAAGAACGAGACTGCCATTCGAGAGCTCTCGAATCGTGCGAAGCAAGAGCGTATCGTGCAAGCTGCCGCGGGGCAAGGTGAGGTAAGCGTTATTGGTCGCCCTGTTACCATAGATACGAATATTCAAGGACAACAGGTGGAGCTGGTACTACCACTCTCACAGCAGTCGCTTCCGGCTGCAGGAGAAGCGCGTGAGGCGTTCCTCAGCAAGCTGGTCGTGTATGTGGAGCATAGTGATGGCACCAAGGAACTGGTACAGCCAACTATTGTACAAGCAGGCGATGTACCTACGGGTCTTGCCTTTACCGTGAACCGATTCAGTACCTTTGCGCTGCTGTATCTGGAGCAAGGTGAACAAACGGGTACAGAACAGGCTAATGAAGGACAGACAAGCTCACAGCCGTATATGCAGGGTTATCCGGATGGTACCTTCCGTCCAGACCACACTGTGTCACGGGCGGAGCTGGCCGCTATTCTGTTCCGTCTAAGCACAGGGCAGGAAGAGCAGTTTATCTCCTCTTCTACGGCGGACCAAAGTGTAAGTTATGCTGATGTATCACGAGCAAGCTGGGCATCGCAGCCGATTGCAGCCGTGACAGCAGCAGGGTGGATGAAGGGCTACAACGTAACGGCCTTCGGACCTGAACGGCCGGTGACGAGAGCCGAGATGGCAGCCGTGCTCGCTCGTTGGGCGAAGCTGGATGGGGAAGCCACGGCTTCGTTCCCCGATGCAGCTGGACACTGGGCACAGACTGATATCGCGCTTGTGCAGCAAGCAGGCTACATTCAGGGCATGCCTGACGGTACCTTCCGTCCAGACCAGACCCTGAGCCGGGCTGAAGCTGTCACGTTGTTCAACAGGGTACTCAAGCTGGAGGCTGCAGGCCATGCAGCTATCTCCCCATGGTCGGATGTGCCGTCTGGACATTGGGCTTCTGCGGATATTGCCACAGCGACAACGGAGTAGAACTAAGCTAGGCCTGGACTAGATGTAGTATTTATTTGAATAGGTTGAACCTTGGCTTCAGACCAAGATAGTAGATGAGAATCCCCTTACAAAAGGCGGTATCCTGAGAGCTATGGAGCTCAGGTGCGGTTGAATGCAAGGGGATTTTTTTCATATCGACAATACGGGCCGGCAAGCTGGCTCTATTTCTAGTTGAGCACTTGAAGCTGAGTGGATTGAATCTAGTTATAGGTACACGGATCAGTATATTGGTGAATATATTCACATGAAAGTGGAAGTAAGCTATACTTCTTCTATAAAATAAGCAATACAGGGATAGATTGTAGCGAGTTGACCTTGCCCCATAAGCTCTAGCGGGTCTTTACTAGGGCGGGAATTGTACATTGCCGCCTGTTTTCATATAGTATGTGTAATAACTATGTATTCAGGATACGCCTAGTCGCAGAAGGAGGATAAAATATGAAGTCAATCACCGTGCAGAAATTAATCGACACGTTCAAATTGGAGGTGCTTGCGGGAGCCAGTCGCCTGGATCGCACGGTTACGCGTCCACGTACGCATAGGCCAGGTCTGGAGTTTGTTGGTTACTTCGATTTTTTTCCTATGGAACGAGTACAGGTGCTCGGGCGTAAGGAAATCACCTATCTACTAACGCTTAGTGTAGAGGAACGCAAGCTACATATCGGAAATATTGTCAAATATCATCCGCCATGCTTCATTGTCACGACGGGACAGCAGGAGATCCCATACCTGCAGCTATTCTGCGATCAGGAAGGCATCCCCCTGCTGCGTACATCCGAGACGACGACTGAGTTCATGCCGAAGCTGGATAGCTATCTGGTGAAGGCTCTAGCTCCTGAAATGGCAATCCACGGCGTATGCGTCAATGTCTCGGGCATCGGCATCCTGCTTAGAGGTAAGTCCGGCATCGGCAAGAGTGAGACGACCCATACCCTTATCCGTCGTGGTCATCGCTTCGTGGCGGATGATATTGTGGTCTTGAAGAAGCTCGGACCTGAGACGCTGCTGGGAACACACAATGAGACGACCCGCGAATTCTTGGCGCTGCGTAGTATTGGGCTGATTAATGTCGTCAGGCAATATGGGCGGAGGGCGTTCCAGGATGAGACGCGCATTGTGCTCGATATCGAGCTGTCTCCGTGGCGGGAAAATGCACTCAATAACGAGCTTGAGGTAGTACCACAGTTCACGGAATATCTGGGGGTCCAGATCCCCCATATTGAGGTCCAGCTTCAGCCAGGGCGCGATGTAGCTGGATTGATTGAGGCTGCGGCCAATAATTGGTACCTCAAGCAGCTAGGCTATAGTGCGGCTGAAGAATTCATGCAACGCATTCATGACGGAATGCAGTCCTAAGCGCTGTAGCTATGGCTTGGCATAGCCGTGGTCACTATGATGTAGCCCAATGGATACCCAACATGTCCACGGCTTGTAGCTTGTAATGCTTCATATCTTTTAGCCCATTTTTTTAGCCACGGTTACTGGGCGCAGCTGTTGGGCCATGCATGATGTTATTTGCTGTGTTTAGGTAGTGTGGCGCCATAAATTCGACCACCTGATTGAATCAGTAGCTGTTGGTCTACGATCTCGATCCCGATGAAATGACCTGAAGCGACCTTGTAGATGGCTTCGTCCACCAAGGTGTTAGCATCTTTTGCTAATAGGCGTCCATCTGCCAGTCCAACCCATAGCTTATCCATCATATCCAGATGAGTGATGCGAGAGTCTGAGGTGTAGACAGGCATTGCCTTGGATTGTGTTGGTGCGTTAAAGGCGATGCGAGACAATGTGCTGCCACCATGATCATTCGCCTGTACAAAATAAATGAAGTCCTGTGTTGCATCTACAAGATAAGCGGACTGCTGCTCTACAAAGTCTACAGGTTCATACTGGAAGGTCTGAAGCATTTTTCCGGTACCATACTCAATCCGGTCTATAGTCAGCGCATAGCCTTGGTCCAGACCGTTATTATTTCTTACGGCGTTAAGGGTGCCGTTATCTCCACTCATGATCTGCTTGTAATCACCATCCAGGGCCCATTTTACTTGACCTGTATACGTGCTGATCCCGTATATTGGGTTAGTTGTGATAGCACCGCTACTCACGGAGCTGGCGACGATTGTTCCACCCATGTACTCTATTTTGTAGCCATAGCCCGTCTTGCTCTCGGCGTTCCACTTCAGCTTGCCAGAGTTCACGTCATATGCTGCCATCCCATGGTGATCGGCTACGATGACCATTCCATCATATACTTCCACACCGCTTGCCTCGTAGGGACCTTCCTTGGTCTTGGCACCGACACCAGGCTTCACCCATACCCCTTTGCCTGTCTTGCCATTGACCTTGTGGATTCGTCCAGCTGTGTCAGTATAGTATACATAATTGGAGCTATATGCAGGGGGAGAAGCTGGTGTGCTTTTGTACGTCCATTTTGCCTTACCTGTCTTAAGATCAGCAGCGGCGAGATATACACCCGCTTTGTAGATGACTAGGCCTTCGTTGGTAATCGTGGTATCGAACTGCGTTTTATCTTGAGCCGCTACAACCTTTTGCCAAGGTGGCTCGATTGTCTGGACCGTTTCATTCGTTGCTGCAGTTACTGGATATAGATCAGAGACCGGGGCCAGCAGCCCCCCGAACAGTAAAGTTGCAGCTGTGAGTGTAAGTATTCTTTTGGCTGGATTGAATTTTGTTGTGTTCATAGATAGAGAACCTCTCCTTCTGCTTCCGATAATAAACGGAGGTCCTATCTTAGACGAATAATTATAGGTAAATGTTGCATATAAAGAAGCGTGCAATGGGGCCTTATCAGTTCTGTAATGATCGTGGCTGACGCTTTGCGTCACCGCCAGACAAGCATGTGTCTTTCAGTTGGATTGGAGGAGTCATAAGAATGAATAGAAGGCATATGCCAGCGATGATTCAGTGGCATCTGGATCCGGCTCGTTTTCCTGATGGTGAATGGATGCGGGACATGATTGTGATGCTTGGTGACCATGAGAATCGTCAGGATGGCAGGTCTGTGGGTGGCTCCTGGACAGTACTTGTACGAATTATGGAGCGCAGCGAAGGTACATGGGATACATTCGGAGATGTCGCCTTTATTACGGACGAGGCGCCGTGGCACCTCTTGGCTCCGGGCTTTACTTTCGAGTTGTGGGCGGGACGTGATATTGCAGCAGTCACCGTCATGTAAGCACAGGGATGCCCAATGAATGAACCAGCTGAGGGCATCCGCTGAGTGTGTATTTTTTAACCTTCTCTTGAAAATAATTTATGACGTTGGAGGAGAGTGAAAAATGCTATTCGAGTATTTCGTCTGCGGAGCCAGCCACACCATCCCAGTCCCCCGATATACGTTGACCAGTCCTTCACCAGACATAGCCGATCCTAACCGGGTCTTACCGGATTTCTCGACACTGAAGTCCAAGGAATGCGACCACATGATGGCAAAGTCACCATCCACCTTCAGCACATCATTCTGCAGCTCGACGACTACAGCCTCTTCGGTTGGGATCGCTACTTCCACAGCTAGTACGCCTCTACCTCGGGCACTAAGATTGAACAACCCCTCTCCGCCCAAGGCGGCAGAGGATAGTGTCTTGCGCGCGACGACAGACAGCTTAAGCGAATTCTCACACGCCAGGAAAATACCATCCTCCATGACAATTTCATCGTTATCCACATCAATCAGCCATATGTATTTATAGGTGGTCTCTGTCAGGATTGTGCCATTGCCCCGATAGACTGGCTTGACAGCACTGGTCCCCGTCACTTTGCTTGATATGAGATTTCGTACCAGGCCTCCTACGCCCTGTACTCCAGAGGTCATCTCAATGTTACCGACCATGTATTGCATAGCTCCTGAATTCAGAGTCACTTCATTGTTGTTGAGCTCGATCATGAGCTGCTTGCTGCGCATATTACTTTTGCTCATGAAGAAATTGGACTGTGCCTCGGCCAGTGTTGTGCTGCTCAAATCCTCTTTATATTCTATGACTGCAAAGCCGCCGATCTCTTGCTTAATTACAACATTTGGATTATCTTTCAGGTTGTTAATGGTGTATGCCATATATGCTCTTCCCCTGTCTGAAATAATGTGAGTCATCAGTAACCTGACATTTCTGACATGTGTGCCTACTGTGAATTTGAAAGCTTAAACCCACCTCGCCTCTTCACATATTTGCCACTCACCCCAGATTATAACGCCTTCCAGACCTATAATGAACCAGAATTCCTATATGTTCCTGCTGTTATTTTTGAAATGGATAAATTCACTGTGGCATTACCACTGCTTAATAATAGAAACGTTTCACACATGTAAATAGTTAAGGGCACCTTTTTCATTTCATTTTATGCTCCCTGCGTAGCAGATAGATGAAGTAAGGTGCACCAATGATGGCGATTACGATTCCGACCGGGATCTCGCGCGGGATCAAGACAGTCCGACCTACCCAATCTCCCAGTAGCATCAGATCGGCTCCGATCACCGCCGCCACAGGCAGACGCCATTGATTGCGGGCTCCAACCAGTGCTCTTGCGATATGAGGAGCCAGCAGACCGATGAAGCTGACCGCGCCAACAGCGGAGACGGCCACCCCTGCCAGGGTAACGGATAGCAGCATTAGCAACAGACGTTCTTTACGTACGAACAATCCCAGTGACTGGCTGAGATCGTCTCCGATCTGCAGAATATTCAGCTTTCGAGCTTGGAGCAGTACGATGGCAAGCATTAGTACGATCAGCGGAGCGAGGGGAGTTAACTGATCCCACCCTCTCCCCCACAGACTCCCTGACATCCACAGCAGCGCCATATTCACATTGGCTGGATGGGTCACCATGAAATATTGAATGCCAGCCTGGAATACGGCACCGACAGCGACTCCGACCAGAGCAAGCGACGCCGGAGACAGTGTGAGTCTACGGCTAGTCAGGATTAGAATCAGGAAGGACAGCATGGCTCCGGCAAAGGCTGCTACAGGCATCCATTGTGCAGCCGCGCCCGGAAGCAAGAAGATCAGTGCCACGGCGGCAAAGCTTGCTCCCTGAGTTATACCAATCACGTCAGGACTCGCGAGTGGATTGCGGAGTAGCGATTGCAGGATAGCACCAGCTACCGCAAGACCTGCGCCAGCGCAGATTGCGACCAGTACCCGGGGCAAGCGAAGCTCATGCACGATAAAATAGGACGGGCTCTGCGGTTCTGTCAGTCCGCTAAGAACCTGTGGTGCAGTGATAGATACTGCTCCTGCTGCAATCGAGAGCCAACAGAGCAGCACCATTAATATGAGACCGCCGATAAGCAGTATGCCTCTCTTCATCCTTTACCCCCTCCTTGGCGACGTGCTAGATAAATGAAGGCAGGAGCTCCGACAAGTGCCGTTACGATACCTACTGGTGATTCGAACGGGAAAGCAATCCAGCGGCTAATGACATCGGCCAGCAGCAGCAGAATGCTGCCCAGCAGGATCGTGAATGGAGCAAGCAAGGTTAGTCTGCTGCTCTTGCCAAGCAATGCCCTCGCGATATGCGGAACGATGAGGCAGACGAAGCTAATCGGCCCACAGATGGCGACTGCCGAGCCAGCGAGCAGCACTACGAGCAGCATGACCCCGGCTCGGACAGCATGAAGCCTCGTGCCAAGTCCGACAGCGACCTCATCATCCAGTTCTAGCATGCGCAGCGAGGGTAGCAGGCACACAAGGATGATTAGTGCCCCGCACAGGATAGGAAGCAGCAGTTGTATATGCTGCCAGCTGGCATGATTCACCGAGCCTACTAGCCAGACGATCATACTCTCTGTTGAGTATTGATTTAGTATCATGGCTCCTTCGGTCAACGCGGCGAACAGGAAATGCACTGAGATACCCGCCAGTGCAAGTGTGACGGTTCGCCGAGGACCGCTTCCAACCAAGGACCAGACGGTTAATGCACCGACGGTAGCTCCTACGAACGCTAGACCGATTGAGGAGAGCAGGCTGGTGACTGGCAGGAACAGGAGCCCTCCTACCACCGCCAGTGAAGCCCCTGCATTAATGCCGAACACATGCGGAGAGGCGAGTGGATTCTTAGTTACTAGTTGAGTGAGTAGGCCCGCTAGTGCGAGCATTCCACCGACGATGCTGGCTAGAATGGCCCTCGGCAGCCTAAGCGTACTGATATATAGATGCTCTTTGGACGTTGGATCAGCATGCACAATGGCTTCAAAGATGGTTCGCCACTGAATCTGAGCAGGTCCGACCTTGAGACTGATCAGGAAGCAAATGATGAGTAGCACGAAGCTGCCGAAAAACAGAAGCAGCAGAACCGCATAGCGGTTCTGCTCTTGCTTGGCATGCTGGGTATGTGTTGCATCGCTCATCTTATTGACCCAAGCTTGTCGTAATGTCAGTCATGATCTGCTCCGATCCAAGCAAGCCACGGGACAAAGACCAGTTGCGACGCTCTACCGTGAAGATGCGATTGTGACTTGCAGCATCGACTTTACTCCACAGCGGATTTTTCTCCCATTCATTGACAACGGTTACTTCCTCGGTCGGCATCAGGAACAGCACCTCAGGATTCAGTTCTACAAGCTGTTCAAGTGTCAGCTCAGGATAGGACTTCTCGTTCTGCAGAGGATCGGTGAAGCCCAGGAGCTTGACGATAGAGCCGGTATACGAATGATCCGAGTGGCCGAAGAAGCCTTTGGGATTCACGACAGCTGGAAGCACAGTAAGGCCTGAAGTGGACAGCTTCTGCTGGGCTTCCTTCACGAGCTGTTCATGCTTCTGCAGGCGTTCTGCGCCCTCTTTCTCTTTGCCTACAGCCTTGGCAATGATATCGAAGTTCTTTAGCATCTGATCATAGTCTGCCTGGAAATCATCCAGCACCAGAACAGGTGCAATTTGTTCCAGCTGAGACAATGCTGCACTGTGTTTGTTAATGTCAGCAATGATGAGATCCGGCTGTACAGAGCTGATCAATTCAATATTGGGCTCATAGCGTGAGCCAAGTGAGGTGTACTGGCCCAGTTGATCCTTGACGCTATCCATGAACAGCTCGGGCGTGCCGTCGTCAGCAATACCTACAGGCTGTACGCCGAGTGAGACCAGCATATCCGTAAAGCTGAAATCCATGGATACAATCCGCTCCGGTATCTTGTCCAGCTTCAGCTCCCCCCGTGCATCCTGTATAGTAATGGAGACGGCAGCCGTGCCTGATTTGGTAGTGGCCGCTGATCCTGAATCAGTATGATTTGAGCCTGCTGTAGAACCTGTATTACTTGCTTGGCCACAAGCTGCGAGACTTACCGCAAGAATGAGGATTAGACTTAAAGAAAAGAAGTGTTTGATACGATGCAGCATGATGCTCCCCCTTGATAATGATAATTATTATCGGTAATTTTAACACTTCATTTTCTGATTATACATGTCTGAATCCACGATTCATCATGCTGAATTATTCGATTTCATGAAGCTGCTGTATATACTGGGTCGGGCTGCTCCCCGTGACTTCCTTGAATGTACGACTGAAATGAAAATAATCGTTAAATCCGACGCTGTGTGCCGCCTTCTTGGCAGACGTCTCCCCCTGCGCGAACAGTTGCTTTGCCCGCTCCACACGGAGCCGTTTGAGGTAGCCGCTCACTGTGAGGCCTGTCTTCTCCTTGAACAAGACACTGTAATGTCCCTTGCTAAGGCCTGTCCGCTCCGCCAGCATAGGCAGTGTCAGCTTAAGCATGTAGTGCTCCTCGATATATTGAATGGACTTCTCCATCTGCGAACCCGAGGCTCGTAGCTCTCCACTTAGCTGGCTCTCGTACATACAGAAGCTCAGAATTCGCTCCAGCATCATGCGGTTGCGGAAATGCTGTGCCTCCACCTCATCCTTATTTTGTTCCGGTGGATTCTCCTGAGCTTGCAGTAGCCCATCGACCATATATCTGACCTTCACATCGCTTAAGAGACGTTGGGGTCCATTCCAGTCCCAAGGCGCATGCTCTGGTAAAATTCGATACACAATGACGGCATATTCTGCTGCTCGTCCCGTCGGGATTCGGACCTCAAGCGTTCCGGCTTCTGAGTGGCAGGCGTATCCATGGGAGATTGGTATGGACTCCCCCGTCCCCGTTACCATAATTAGGTATCCCTGCTGCACAATGATCAGCTTCTCATATCCCGTCTCAGGTATGATTGTACAAGGCTCATGGAATATTTCTATGTGCTCAAATACCGGGATGACTGCGTTTAGCTGCTCAAAGCTCATGAAAATTCCCCTTTTATATAGTTTGCAGTAATTCATATGTGTTCTTAATATAGCATGACTTATGGCTGTTATTTAGCTAATTGTCGACATATGAGGAAGCTGATTTATTCCGTTTTAATAAAGGATTTGACATTTGGTCGAGTTGTAACTAGAATGGTTATAACGGTGGTGATCTTAATGAAACAAATTAGCAGCAGGTTCTCGATCGCCGTCCATATTCTGTCCTATGTCTCATGCATGCCTGAACAGTGTACAGGGGATGATATTGCTGATAGCGTGAACTGCAATCCGGTCATTGTACGCAAGATTATGGGAATGCTGAAGAAGGCTGGGCTGGTCGAGGTCCGTGCAGGTATTGGCGGAGCACATTTGACCAAGTCTCCTGAGGAGATTACCCTTCTCGATGTATATCGTGCTGTGGATGTTACGGAGGATAATCAGCTATTTGGCTTCCATAACCCGGTACCGGCGTGTCCTGTAGGCCATGCGGTGAATACCGAATTAAGCATGCATTTGAAAGCGGCTCAGGATGCGATGGAGCAACGCTTGAATCAGGTTACGATCCAGCACATCATAGTTCAGCCACAGCTACTATAGCTTTCGAGAACGAACATAAGAGGATGGCTGTTTGTGGTGTGTCATACGATATCGGAGAGTGAATGCTCCAGAGCTTACTCTCTGGTATCTTTTATATAGATGCTCATCAATGAGCCTTTTTTTAACCCCGCGTTGTAACTACATATGTTATAACAGTTTTTGTTACGACGTGATGATATATACAATCCAATAACGATCTCAGATGAATATGGAGGAAATGAACATGGCAAAATTGTTAGTAACAGGAGCAACAGGACAACTGGGAGCATTGGTGGTTGAGTCCCTACTAAAATGGGTGGAGGCTAAGGATCTGGCGGTCAGCGTACGTGATCCTAAGAAGGCTGAGCATCTAAGCAAGCTGGGTATTGATGTGCGTCAAGGGGACTTCACCGAGCCGGAATCGCTGCGTGCTGCATTTGAAGGTATTGATCGTCTTCTCTTGATCTCCAGCGCTAGCGGCGATCGGATTGCGCAGCATAAAGCGGCTATTGATGCAGCTAAAGCAGCAGGCGTTCAATTCATTGCCTACACCAGCGTGGCTAAGGCTCAAGAGAGCGGGCTGTTCCTGGCACCAGATCATCGAGAGACAGAGAATGCAATTCGTGAGTCTGGCATCACTTATGCCATTCTGCGCAACAACTGGTATTTGGAAAATGAGGCTAGCACCATTCAAGCTTCATTGCAGGGAGCTCCATGGCTTACTTCTGCTGGCGAAGGTAAGGTAAGCTGGGCTGCACGGCGTGATTATGCTGAGGCTGCGGCTAAAGTACTGGCAACAGAAGGGCATGAGAATGTTATCTATGAGCTGTCCGGCAAGCCCCTGACTCAAGAAGAGCTGGCCGCCTTGGTTCAAGAGGCGAGTGGCAAGGCCATTCAAGTTCAACAGGTTAATGATGAGGCCTATACCGAGACCTTAAAGGGTGCTGGTGTGCCTGAGGCAGCATTGCCGTTCCTGTTACTGATTCAACAGGGAATTCGTGCGGGCGAGTTGGATGTAGAGAGCACTGACTTCGAGCGCGTATTGGGACGTCCGCTGACTCCTCTGAAGGTTGCACTTGGGCAGATCATCAACCAAGGCTAATGCTCCATTTCGCTTACTAAACTAAGATATTCATTCCCGTAAGCTACGGGAGTTCCCTGCCCGACTCCGTAGTCGGACCCAGCAGGTTCATATATTAACGAGAGCCTTCCGTATCACTGGAAATATAGTGGTGGAAGGCTCTCGCTGTATTTAAAGGGATGATTTTGTGCTAAGCCACGTAGTTATATGTAGCTGGTATTTGAAAATATAGAACCTCTCGACTATTTCCTAATCGCCCTGAGCTTCTGGTAGAATAAGGAGAGCTAATCAGATGCATCCGGATTCCTGCATAGCGCCCGTCGCTATCCCCATGCGAGTAAACAGGGTATACGGCTTGCATGCATTCGGAGGCCAAGTGGAAGAGGGAGGTATACATAGATGGATCAGGAATTAGAAGCGCGTTTGAATCAGTGGCATGAGGATGATGAATTTGATGAGATTGTAGAGGCGATCACGGCAATCCCTTCTGCTGAGCGAGATTATGATATGGTGGGGCATCTGGCAAGAGCCTACAACAATCTGGGCGAATATGATGAGGCACTGCAGCTGCTGCTGTCTGTAGCAGAGCAAGGCAAGGAAGATCCGGTGTGGCAGTATCGAATCGGATATGCCTACTACTACTTGCTTCAGTATCCTAAAGCAGTAGAAGCTTTTACTAAAGCCCAAGAGCTGGAGCCGGATGAACATGTAGCGGAATGGGTGGAGATCAGCCAAAAGAAAGCGGAGCGTCATGAGCGGCAAGAGCAGCGTGCAGCAGCAGCAAGGGCCAAGCTGGAGCAGAGTCGGGTGAATCTAGCAGATGCGGAGCCATTCGCCGGAATGGACCTATCAGCGTTCTGGGACGATTCTGAATATGCCACTACAACCTATGTGTCCGAGCCGCCAACAGAGGAGCTGATTGCCTCCGTGGAGGAGGAACTGGGCTATAAGCTGCCAGCTTCGTACATCGCCTTAATGAAGGTGCAAAATGGTGGCGTACCACGAAATACGAGCTTTCCAACAGAGGAATCGACCTCATGGGCAGAGGACCATATCGCCATTTCGAGCATTATGGGAATTGGGCGCGACAAGTCAGAATCCCTGTGCGGAGATTCCGGTAGCCGATTCATGATTGAGGACTGGGGTTATCCAGACATTGGTATAGTGATCTGTGACTGCCCGTCTGCCGGGCATGATGTGGTGATGCTGGATTATCGTGCTTGTGGCAAGGATGGAGAGCCTACAGTCATTCATGTCGATCAGGAAGCGGATTACGAGATTACGTTCCTGGCCGCGGACTTTGAGAGCTTCATTCGTGGCCTGCGTCCAGATGAGGACTTTGAGGTTCCCGAGGAGGAACGGAAGGCAGAAGAGCTGCACAAGGTGAATACGGGATCATTCTCTCCGTTGCTAACGGAGCTGTGTGCGGCAGTGACCGAGGTTGAGGATATCGGGCAAAGGCTTCGTGCCGTCGCAGCGCGCATTGTGGAGGAGAAAGGGCACTTTGCGTTGCATGCAGATGAGCTTTCTCTGCTGATGTATGACGTACAGTTCTTGCTCTATACCCGTGTGCATCCGAATCCTACTCGCGATCAGTATCTGGAGGCATATCGGGACATTATTGCCTTTGCGCCGGGGTTCGGGACGGGTGGCTATGCGGAAGCCTTCATTACAGACTGGCTGGATGATCGGAATTGGCAGGGCATCATCTTGCGGGATCAGGGCAAGCTCCGGCTGGCTGACCAAGCGGATAGTGATATTATCGCACGTCTGAAGGCTGCTGCTGAGCAGATCTGATTCGCTCGAAGTCGGAGTTGAAGAAGCTGGAGTCTAGCCTGGGGAGGAAGCAGTATGTACAATCCATGGTATCGAATAGGTTGGAAGAGCCTGTCTAGCGATGAGAAAGACACACAGATGCGCGAGCTCGCACGGCAATTGCCACCGGGATTTACCTATGCAGGGCTGAGCCGCTTTGCCCGTCATGGGCAGGAGCTGGAGACGGGGGTCTTCGAGCGGACACGCTCCCGCTTTGTGTTCGTTCCGGGTGACCAGGTCACGCTCGGTTGGGAAGCGTCTCTGCACCAGATGGACGAGGCTACGCTCACCGAGCTGAACGAGAGTGCTGCAGAATCTGGCGTTGATAACCTGGAGGAGCTGCTGGGTCAGCAGATGTCTCCTGTTCGTGAGGCGGAGATTACACCGCTGCTTGTCGAATGTGGCCTCAACTCCCTCGGCTGGACTCAGGTAAGTGCTGAGGAAGCCGCGGAATATGGGGGAACGGAGTTGCAAGAGGCCATCGCCCATCTCGAGGAACGCAGCAGCCACAGCTATGAGCTGTATCAATCCTTTCGCGTGGAGCGCCGGAAGGACGGTCAGGGCTTTGATTACTATTTGTTCAACGAGGATCTGCTCTTGGAGGAGTTCGTCGAAGAGGTTCATAGTCTGGGTTATGACCTGTTGACGGAGGATGAGTGGGAATATCTATTCGGCGGCGGGGCACGCTCGCTATTTCCCTGGGGGGACAGCTGGAATTACAAAATGAAGCTGCGGCATCTGGAAGAACTGGCGGAGGACCCGCATCAGGACTATGTCCTGGAGCTACCTAATGCCTTTGGCATCCAATTCGCAGGTGACCCCTATAAATACGAGCTGACGGTACCGCATTCGGAGCCATTCATACCCAAGGGTGGGGATGGTGGAAGTCTGCTATGCGGTGGCTCTGGCGTAGTGATGGGATATCTCCCGGCCACGGCTACTTCGTATCGTGATCCTTTTTATAAGGAGCTGGAGTGGGAAGAGATCATGGATACCATGTACTTCAGAAGAATCGTAAGATTGGAGTCCAGAATTGCAGCGATTTAACAATGATGGACAGGAATAAAGAGGGCTAAGCGCAGATGGAGGTTCATACATTCATCTCAATTCATTGACCCGAGCTCTTTACATTTTGGTTGAATGTATTCAGAAAAAGGCCGCCAGTAGCCATCTTGATGATGGACTGACGGACTTTGGTGTCTAATTAGGGTTGGTGTGAGGCTGATACTGAACAGTACGTAGCTTATCCGGATTAAGCATGACATAGAGCTGCTCAATATGTGCTTGATCCGGGGTCAGCTTCAGACAGATCGCGCCAATTACTTTGCCTGCGTCTATTAAGGCAAGCTGTAGCTCGCCATTCATGATGGCGGAGGACAGGGGGTAATTCCGCAGTGAAGTAAACACCTTGCGAGAGGTCAGAAGCGCAAGGACACCCTTCTGTCCGTGCATCGGTCTGGCCACGGTGAAGACCTTCCCGCCACCGTCGGAGATCAGCATAGGCTTCTCTGCCAGCAGCTCCAGCATGGCATGAATATCATATGCCATAAAGGCCGCTGTGAAGCGGTCCAACAGAGCTGCCCTGCCTTGGTCCACTCTGTTCCGATCTACTTGGTCGCTGGGTGCCGTCATGCTCCTGGCTGATTTGAGGAATTCTGTGTGAGGTACTTTGGCTGCTGTGCTCCCTGTTTTTTCTACAGAGTCCATATGCTCGCCAGTACCTGTTCCCGACTGCAGGCGACGCCGGGAACGACTGTAGAGCTGACGACAGTTACTCTCGGTCATGTCTAGCGTCTCGGCTATATCTTTGTAGGGATACTGAAAGGCTTCCCGCAGCACGAAGACGGCACGCTCCTCAGGTCTGAGCTGCTCCAGCAGTACCATGAAGGCATAGGACAGCTGGTCCTTGCGTTCCGTGAGCACCTCCGGGCTATCGACAGCTTCTCCGAGTGGCTCAGGCAGCCAAGCACCTACATAGATCTCTCGCTGCATACGTGCAGAGTTCAGGCGGTTGATGCTGCGATTGACGATCATTTTCGCAATGTAGGCCTTGAAATCCCGCACCTCTGTCAAGGATCGAGCCTTCAGCTCGATGAAGCAGTCCTGAACGATATCTTCTGCATCAGTGACAGTGCCAAGCATGCGATAGGCCACGGCAAAGGCATACCTGCGATAATCGTGGTACAGCTCCTCCAGAGTAGGAACGTCATCGCTGCCATTGGTTGACTTGCTGTCCTGTGGATTCTGCCTGCCCGGTCGGTTCTGATGATGTGCCGCTTGTGCGTCCATGGAATATCTCCTTCCGGTGGGTAGTGACCTTTAGGCCTCGAAGCAGCCTGGATACATACCTGTTGAGATCGCGATCCGGTTCCAGCTATTTATCGTATTTATCGCTACGATCAGATCCACGTAATCTTCCTCGCTATAGTGCTCCCGCACTCGCTCATATAGCTCCAGCGGTACACCTTGCTCCGAGATTCGAGTGACCTTCTCGGCCAGCTCCAGCATAACCCGCTGTGGGGCTGTGAAGATCGGGGCTTCACGCCAGACCGGCAGCAGCATGATCTGTTCACTATAATTGCCAAGCTTCATCAGGTCCTTGGCGTGCATATCTACGCAGAAGGCACATCCATTAATCTGCGATACCCGAATTTTAAGTAGCTCATATAATACCTTGTCTGCAAAACGTGAGGATGTATGAGCCTCCATCGCCATCATGGCCTTGAATGCTCCTTCATTTGCCGTTCTGTAATTGAATCTCAGATTCATAGTGAATCGCCTCCTGAATTAGTCTTCAATACAGAAGACCATTCAGGAAACGATTCTGTGACAGAGGGGCTGAACTTTTTCACATGAAATCAAAGAAGTAACGAACAACGTGGAAAAATACAGGCGAGGTATACGCCAGGCTGTCCACTCGACTCAGGTAGCTCTGCTTGAGCGCCACAAATTTATCGTCATCTCCAATCAGCAAGTCGCGCTTCAGTACGGATACCGTGAGACTACCGAAGAAGCCGCTCAGGCTGATCAGCATTCCACATACGATACCGAATACGGGATCAAGTGGGGTTAGATACGGATAGATCAGATAGGAGACAGCTGTCGTCACAACGAATGCGCTGATGAAGCCCTCCCAGGTCAGGCTGGGGTTCGCCGTCGGAACGACCTTACGTCTGCCCCAGTAGAGCGAAGCCAGATAATGCACCACATCATTCAGTTGTGTCAGCACGACGAGGAACAGCACCAATCCACCGCCATATTGCGGGGTGGCGAATTGGAAATACGCCAGATGACTCAGTCCGAACACCATGAGCATGAGTCCCCATTGGGTCGAGCTCACACTGCGCAGAAAGCCGACAGTTCCTTTGTTAATGAGTCGTGGAATGGGCAGCAGCAGGAAGACATAGAGTGGAATGAAGACAATGAACATGCCATACCACTCGATATAGATCCAGTAGAACTGAATGGGAATCGCCAGGTAAGCCCACAGGAACAAGCGCCGATCGGCTTTGCGGGTACGAATCATGGAGAAGTACTCCTTAAGCGCGAAGAACGTGAGCAACATAAGCGATAGTAAGGACACGACCGGATTAAACAGGGTAGCTAGGCAAAAAATAAAAAACATGCCCCACCAGGTCTTAATCCGCACGCCAATAGCGCTATAATCTTTGTCAGGCTGGAGGCGGGCTATAATCGTGTAGGCGAGATGAACGGCTGCAAGAGCTACGAAGATCAAGCCAAGCGTAAATAGTGAACTGTGAAATAACTGGTCTATGGCAATCACCAACTTGTCTATGCGATATGGGAAGTTACTTGAGCGGGCACGGGTCAGGGTTCCTATATCCGCACCCTATGTTGTATTATGAAGCAATAATGCCATCCTGATAAGGAGAAATGTTCGAGATGACAGCTGATCAGTCCATTTATATTCTACTCACCAATACGGGAACTCTGTTCACCAAGGTGATTCAATCCTATACAAAGGCACCTTATAATCATGCCTCGATTGCATTCAACCGCGAGCTGTCCGAGTTGTATAGCTTCGGTAGAAAGCATCCTAACAACCCGCTACATGGCGGCTTCGTGCGAGAGGATATCAAGAAGGGCACCTTCAGCAAATATCCTGAGACGACATGTGTGATCTATGAGCTTCGTGTCACAGGGCGTGAGGTTGAGAAGATGAGAAGGGTGCTGGATATCTTCATTCGCAGTCGCCAGAAATTCATGTACAATCTTCTTGGTGTCATCGGGATCACACTCAAGGAGCCCGTTGAATTCAGCAATTCGTACTTCTGCTCGCAGTTCGTGGCCGAGATTCTGCAGCGTTCAGGAATCAAGATCTGGAACAAGCTTCCTGCGCTGGTCACGCCGGACGATTTCAGGCAGACGGATCGGTTAGAGCTGATCTATGAAGGGAAGCTGAGCGATTATGAGCCGAATGAGCCGATACCTGACAGCAGGTGAGTGATGGCTTCGTCCAAGGCGTGTTCTCCTTCCTGATCGCCATGATTTAGCATATGGGGCCTAATATTCACATAGCAGCACTCCTCGCTCTGGATGTAACGATAGACAATCTGGGCTTCATCAATATCATCCCGGCTCATGTTATGCTGAGGTTCTGCGAGAGTAGTGTTTCCTGAATCTTCATCATCTTGCATGCCCTGCAATCCATGTATAATAGCAGACCGCAGCGTTCTGCGCTGCTCTGTAGCTGTAAGCTCCAGGATATCCAGCAGCGTAGAATCTATAATTCGGCTGCCTGTGACCAGCATCAGCTTGGCACGTCCGTCTTCCATCCGCTCCAGTACAGCGATCTGATGATTCACGGCTGCGAATTCCACGACCTGCTCATGACGCAGCAGGAATCGTACGGCTTTTAACTGATCCCTGATTCGGGCGGCTACCTCGAACTCATATGCTTCGCCAGCCTTATACATGCGCTGCTCCATGTCCTCTAGTATGCTCTGATCCTCCTCCTGTAGCAGAAGAGAGATTCGTTCTACCCGTTCATTGTACTGCTGGATGGCCTCCAGCTCTCCTGTACATACCCCAAGGCATAGTCCAAGCTCATAGTTCAGACAAGGGGAGCTGCCTGAAGGCATTGAGCCACGTCTCAGATGTGGATGGCTGCACAATAGCTGCAGTGCTTCCTGAAGACCATATAATGCTTGCTCAATCATGCTTTTGCTTGTGTAAGGTCCCCAGATTCGCTCAACCTGAATGTCCTCAGGAGTGTCGATGATCTCTATATGCTTCAGTACCCCGTTTGTACGTAGTGCCAGATAAGTATAGGCCAGCGGATTTTTCATCTTGGCATTGTACATCGGCTTCCATTGCTTAATCAGCTTGCATTCCAGCATGAACGCCTCGAACTCCGTATCCGTGTGGAGTACCTCCAGATCCCGGATCTGTTGCACCAGACGTTTGACCTTAGGAGAATGGGCCGTATTTTGGTGAAAATACGATTGAACCCGCTTTCTCAGAGCCTTCGCCTTTCCAATGTAGATAATGGTACCGAACTGATCCTTCATGAGATAGACACCGGGGGTTAGCGGTAGATGATTCACCTTTTCCGTCAAATTCATGACAAATCCTCCGATCTATACGATGTACCTTACACCTATTATAAGATTATAGAATGGATTAGCGGGCTGGTGAAGCCTGAAGCAAGAGGAGTGAGGAGGAGGGAACGTACTAGTACGGGAATTGGGATTTTAAGTGAACCTGAGGAGTGTAGGCCTTGACAGGAACGGGATATTAATATATTTTGTTATTATCAATTAGTTATTATTAAATGAGGAATAACAAAATAGCTTTACGTGACAGGTTCATTTAGTCGCAAACACATTTCATTAGTGCCTTCGTTGATCTTACAGCAATTTGTTGTAGGGAAATGAGAGTAGCGCTGGACGTAACATGCAGAAGACAACATATGACGATGATGCAAGAAGCTACATAGGGCAAGTAGATACATGGGGGAGGTAGGCGAAAATTATGATCTATAATGTGGAACAGCTGCGCCGTGCTTATCAGGCGGGGAGCCGCTTTAAATATATGATGTTCTGGGGCCACACACCGCCTGCTGACGGCACACTGAATGCGAGCTGCTTCAGTCAATGGTGGAAGTGTAGCTTTGAGATCGAGGGCGTGACGTACTCTTGCACCGAGCAGTATATGATGGCAGAGAAGGCACGGCTGTTCGGAGATGAAGAGATGCTGGAGAAGATCCTGGAGGCACGTCATCCGAAGGAAATGAAGGCTTATGGCCGAGCAGTGAAGGATTTCGATCAGCAGCTCTGGGAGCAGCAGCGCTATGATATCGTTAAACGAGGCAACGTGGCCAAGTTCACGCAAAATCAGGATCTGGGCCAAGTGCTGATGAATACGAAGCAGCGAATTCTTGTCGAAGCGAGCCCACGAGACCGTATCTGGGGTATTGGAATGGGGAAGAGCAACCCGGATGCCGAGAATCCGATGAAATGGCGCGGGCAGAATCTGCTGGGCTTCGCCTTGACTGAGGTGAGGGACCAGCTGGCTGCGTCTCGGTAACAGAATCGGCTTCGCAGAAATGGGATCGATAGCATTTTCAATGGTGACATGAATATCACTGCTGAAGAGTAGAGAGTAGAGAGTTGAATTTGCTACATGTCTGTCTGGTCTGCACAGTAGATATGTCTTGATTCAGGAGGTTAGGATGACATTTCAAGAGCGGGAACAGGATTTATTTACTGTAGAAGAGCACTATCTGCTGGCGCATTGTATCTCTGCTGATGCGAAGATGGGCGCGGGCATTGCGGTTGCCTTTTGTCAGCATTTTGATCTGAATTCGCTGCGGGAGCAGGCAAGCATCAAGCCACTGGATGTAGGAAGCTGTTATCAGGTGGGCCGTGTGCTGAACCTAGTCACGAAGCCAAAATATTGGCAGAAGCCTTCATATGCTACCCTGACAGCGGCGCTGGTGGACATGAAGAACCAGTGTGTGCAGGCTGGAATCGACAAGATCGCCATGCCTCGTATTGGCTGCGGACTGGACCGACTTCGTTGGGATAAGACTCGGCAGATCATTCAAGAGGTATTTAAAGGGACGGATATAGACATTCTCGTGTGTTCGCAATAGGTGGGTTTGGACTGTAACCCACAACCTTACCACCTCATGAATTCCTACAGAATAAGCAAATAAATATCTAAAGTGCGAAAGTTCTTTAATATGTGAGTAAAGATACTACAAAGTCTAAGGCGGAGGTTCTCATCATGCTAAAAGACGAACACGTACTACAACTAATAGCAGAGAGTGGTCTCGATCGTATGGGGGGAGCACTGGAGCAGACGACTCTTTTGTCAAACAGGATACATGTCACTCCATCGACCGATGACGAAATCGCAGTCGGGAATTCAAAAATCGGAGGGAATCCCGACCTGCCTGCTTCCGTTGACTGGCCGATGTATGACGGAAAGCCTCTGACGTTTATCGCACAAATACAGCTGGGCGAAGTACCATGGAAGCCTGAACCACTACCGCAGTTAGGGCTATTGTCCTTCTTCTATGAAGCAGTCGATCAGCCGTGGGGCTTTGATCCAGAAGAGGCGGGGCAATGGAAGGTAATATATGTCGCGGACATGATCGGACTTGAACGCAAAGCCAAGCCTGCAGGACTGGTGAATCGTGACGAAGCCGAGGCGGAGGCACTCGCAGTCAACTTTTCTGTGCAGACGACGTTGCTTCCACCGAGGACGCTGGAGATGAAACGGCTAGGACCAAATGCTGATGAACTGGATAAGTACATGGATCTCAGGGAGAGCGTGGTTGAGCATAACGGCGCAGATACAGTTATCCATCGCTTCCTCGGACATCCAGACCCAATTCAGGGCGACATGCAGTTGCAAACTCAATTGGTCTCAAACGGAATTAACTGTGGCGATGCCTTCGGCTACCGAGATCCAAGGCGCGAGGACCTGGAGCCGGGTGCGGAAGGCTGGAAGCTGCTACTCCAGATTGATTCTGTGGAGGAGCTGGGACTGTTCTGGGGCGACTTCGGAATGATCTACTTCTGGATACATGAGGACGATTTGAAGAAAAGTGATTTTGAACGAGTCTGGGTCATATTGCAATGTGGTTAACATCTAGAGGGACTGCCTTTTCAGGCGGTCTCTTTGTTGTATATCGCTATGCTACTGTGCACGCACTACTGGTCAGTAATCATCTAGCTTGAAACGAATAGGAGAGGGGGGTTCGACCTCAGGTAGGAGGAAATGTTCTAAATCTTCAGCGTAAGGTGCCGATGGTGGATAGCTTAGCAGGGGCTGAATGTCTAAAGGTGTCGAAAATTACAGAATAAACGGGTATTTTTTTATGATTTCTGGGATATGGAGCACTGTGTCCCTCGTAATTAGTCGTATATAATCATACTGGGGATGGAAGCACTGGATAAGCCCCCCTTTTGTTACAGACTACTGCAATAGACTGGAGTCAGGCTGCCTTCATTGTCAGGCTAATAAAAATAGCAGCTTACGATAAAGAGTACAGGCGACGGTGTGCAGATAACAGCGGATATTCATCTATGATTCTGATGATGGATTCTTTGATCTGGCTGATATCGAGTCGGCCGAGGAACAGTGGAACGTCGTAACACCGTACGAAGGTAAGAAGGAGTTGAGACATCATGCCCCTGCATTTGAAGGAGGTCCGTCCTGAGGACCTCGGCGAAGTTACATTGCTTGTAGGCGACCCGGCCCGAGTAGCCGTATTGGCGGAGGCTTGGGATGAGGCTAAGGAGATCTGCAATAATCGGGAGTACAAGCTGATAAGTGGGTACTGGAAGGGGCGTAAAGTCTCCGTCTGCTCCACGGGCATTGGAATCAGCTCCACAGAGATCGCGGTCATCGAGCTCATTGAGCTGGGAGTCCGTATGCTGGTGCGCGTAGGTGGCTGCGGAGCCTGGCAGACACACATTGCGCCTGGAGATCTGATCGTGAACCACGCTATGGCACGTGAAGCGGGGACATTAGGAGCATACGTGTCTGATGGTTATCCTGCAGCAGCCGATCCGTTACTTGTAGGAGCTCTTCTGCGAGCAGCCCATGAGCAGGGCTTCACGGTACATACCGGAATTGGACTTACGACACAGACCTATTATCTGGGCCAAGGACGTAAGCCAGCAATCGAGCAAGGACCTGACCCGGAGAAATTGATGTCTTATTGGCAGTCTCGGGGCATTCTGAATTGCGAGATGGAGACGGCAGCCATCTATGTGCTTGCCTCGATGTATGGGGTCAGAGCAGCGAATTGTCTGGTGGCTCATGTCAGCCGAACAACGGAGCAGTGGGTGCCTGATGCAGATTATCATGCGATTCATGCCAAGGCGGCTACTGCAGTTCTGGATGCATGTTTTGCGGTAAGGAATGACATCTGAATTCTTAAGTATGAGGACCAATTACAGCACGATATATCAGAAAAGGGGTGTTCATCGACGTGACGACAGCCGCAATTCGCATACAGGACGTAAGCAAAGTCTACAAAAGCAGTGGGGGGCGTGAGGTTCAGGCACTAACCCATATCAATCTGGATGTACGACAAAGTGAATTTATCTCGATCATCGGTCCCTCGGGCTGCGGAAAATCAACCTTGCTGAGAATTCTGGCCAATCTGGAGCCTCCCACAAGCGGCCAGATGGACTGGAAGGACTCGGCCGACAACATCGGATTTGTATTTCAGGATGCTACCCTCCTTCCATGGAAAACAGTACTACAGAACGCCAGATTTCCGCTTGAGGTTAAGAAGCTGCTAAGCAAGGATAGCTTAAGTAACCTGGATAAGCTCCTAGAGCTGGCTGGGCTAAAAGGATTCGAGAACGCTTATCCTCGTGAGCTATCTGGTGGGATGAAGCAACGTGTCTCCATTGTGCGGGCGTTATCCTATAATCCAGACGTGCTGCTCATGGACGAGCCGTTTGGCGCACTTGATGCGTTGACCCGTGACAAGATGGGCATCGAGCTGATGCGAATCTGGGATGAGACGAAGAAGACGATTCTGTTCGTCACCCACAGTATTTCCGAGGCTGTATTCTTGTCTGATCGGGTCATTGTCATGTCTCCCCGTCCTGGCAAGATTGATCAGGTTATGGATATCGAGCTTCCCCGTCCCCGCACAGTAGAGGTGAAGGAGACGCTTGAATTCGTTACATATGTCAAGACACTTCGGGAAGTGTTGGGATAGGATGGCTAGACTTAGAATAATCGGGGAGTATGTCTCAGCCGTTGCCGTTCTCGTGTTAATCTGGTCATTATATGTTCGATTTTTTGATGTTCCAGCGTTTCTGCTGCCTGCGCCATCAGCTGTAGGAGTGGCTATGATTGACATGTTCACCACGCAGGACCTCATGTTTCATTTCTCCGTGACCACAGGCGAGGTCTTTGCTGGATTTCTGCTTGGGATTGTGCTTGGCTGTGTAATGGGCTATCTGATTGGCAAAGTCAAGCTACTGGAGGAGGCCTTGATGCCTTATATCCTCTTGGCACAGACAGCACCCAAGATTGCATTGGCACCCTTGTTCGTCATTTGGTTCGGTCTGGGACTTACCTCCAAGCTGGTACTCATTATCTCGATGGTTTTCTTTCCGGTCATGCTGGGTACGATCTTCGGACTCAAGAGTATTACATATAACCTGAAGGGCCTGATGCAGATTACAGGCTTGAACTGGTGGCAGAAGGTGCTGCAGGTGGAGCTTCCATATGCTATGCCACAGATCTTTGCTGGTCTGAAAGTGGGGATGGTGCAGGCTGTCATTGCGGCTATTGTAGCGGAATGGATTTCTGGCGAGAATGGACTAGGGTACCTGCTGGTCTTCAACAGCACCACTTACAACTCACCCATGCTGTTCGCCTCCATTATTTACACCATTATTGTGGGTATTATTTTCTATGCGTGCATCGGCCTATTGGAGAATCGTCTCTTGTTCTGGCACGACTCCAAGCAGAGCAGATCATAGCTTGCCTGCGCGGAGCTGTTCGACTTAGTGATGCTTAAGGTCTAGATATAAAAAAATCTAACACGTAGGGGGAACATGGTATGAAGAAAGTAATGATGCTACTGATGTCTGTGTTGTTGATCAGCGTGCTGACAGCGTGCGGAGCGGCGGGGAGCAGTGATGGCTCTGCGAACACAGGTCAGGATTCCGGGAAGGAAGAGGCTGCTAACGGTGAGCTACGCAAGGTTACGGTTCAGATTGACGGAGCAGCGGTGCCTTATTACGCTCCAATGTATGTCGCCAAGGAGCAAGGCTTCTTCAAGGAGCAGGGCCTGGATGTGGAGTTCCTGTATGCTGATGCCGCTACTATCATACGGAATGTCGCTGCTAATAACGTACAGTTCGGCTTTCCGAATGCAGACACGGTAGTTACAGCCAAGTCTCAGGATCTCCCGGTAAAAGTCGTACACACTACATACCAGCATGGCCTGGGTGCCACGATCTTCAAGAAGAGCAGCGGTATCAGTACTCCTGCGGATCTTAAGGACAAGACGATTGCCGTGACCAGCTATGGCAGCCCCAACTACATACAGCTGCAAGTATTGCTTGAAAGCCACGGACTTAGTATTCGTGACGTTAACGTGAAGATTGTAGGCAGCGGCGCGATCGTGAATGCTCTGGTTGCCGATGAAGTAGATGCGATCATCTTCTCCATGCTGAGAACGGTGGAACTGCAAAATAGCGGTGAGGATGTCGCAGAATTCCGCTCCGATGAAGTCCTCCCCTCCTTTGGTAACGTTGTCGTGACCTCCGAGTCTTATCTAGCATCCAACAAGGAGAATGTTATCGGATTTACCACAGCACTGGATCAAGCGCTGGACTACATTATTAAGGGCGGTAACATAGAATCCTCCATTCAAATGTCTGTAGAGAAGTATGCTCCTACTTTTGCAGGCAAAGAAGAGGTTGTTGCCAAGATTTTTAATGAAGTATTCGTTCCTTACTTATGGCAAAGTGAGCTCACCAAGACAGAGGGCTATGGAGCAGCAGACATGGCAAGATGGCAGACCGCCATCGACAGTCAGCAAAAGTTCGGTATTATTGCCGATTCATTCCCGGCCGAAGAATTGGTATTAACCAATCTGAAGTAACACAGGTGATAATATGAGGAAGAGTGTGCGCAAGACCACTATTACACTGTTGACCTTTCTGATCTTCTTGGTCCTGTGGCAGATGTATGTATCTGTGTCTCAAGTACCTGAGCATATTTTGCCTGGACCATTGAAATATGCCTCAGAGTTCATTCGTATAACCAGTACAAGCAGCTTCAGTGAGCATGTTACAACTACACTGTATGAGATTGCTGTCGGCTTTGGCATTGGTTGCTTGCTTGGTTTGGTCTTCGGATATGTGCTGGCCAAAAGTGAGCTGATGGAGCGTCTAATTACGCCATATGTCGTGCTTGCCCAGATTACGCCCAAAATCTCGATTGCACCGTTGTTTATTCTATGGTTCGGCCTCGGTGCGAGCTCCAAGATTGCCTTGGTGATTCTGGTTGTATTCTTCCCCATCATGGTGAACACCATTATTGGGATTCGCTCGGTAGAATCCAACATGAAGGATCTGTTACATGTCCTTAGAGCCCGTCCGCTCCAGAAGTTCCTCGCGGTGGAGATTCCGTATTCTCTCCCCTCCATCATGTCGGGGGTGAAGGTGTCAACTACCTACGCGATCACAGGGGCGGTCATAGGAGAAATGATCGGCGCCAAGGCCGGGCTCGGTTATCTGGTCATCCTTGGCAGTGAGACCTATGATATCAACCTTATTATGACAGCAGTGCTGATCCTCAGCATCATGGGGCTGATATTATATTCCCTGTGCGGGTATGCAGAGAAGAGACTCTTGCACTGGCATGAATCTCAGGAGCAGGTTATGTAATGAAAAGGATCGGTATGGGAACATCGCCCATGACCGATCCTTTTTGGCTGGAGCTGAACAGCGGTTGACGGGGCTGCCGCTGCAGCAGATTTAACTTACATTTACATATAGTCCGTAAAGGTACTGGGTGTGATGTGTAATGGGTAATGTACGTGTGCTACGGTTGTTCAGGGTTCTCTACATAGTCCTGAAGAGCCCGTAGCTTGTCATCCCAGTACGGCTCGAAGAAGTGCACCCATTGCTGTACTTGTGACAGCGGCTCAGATTGAAGGGTATAACGCGTCTCGCGCCCTACTCGCTGCGGCTGGACCAGTCCGGCTTCTGTCAGCACGAACAGATGCTTGTTGATCGCAGTCCGTGTGATGGGAAATTGTCTTGTGATAGCAGCGACCGCCATTTCCTGGCCTACGAGCAGGTGCAGAATCTGGCGGCGTGTAGGATCGGCAATGGCCTGGAATACATCATATTTGGTAGCTGTAGCAGACATAGTTACCCCTCTACATACTGGACAAGCTTGTCGTGAACGATGCCTTCCCAGCCCCCGTTCATTCGTTCCCTGATGGCTGCATGTGGTTGCCCGAATTCGGTGACCGTCTCTTCATCCCAGCCTGTGTGAATCAATGTGAATTCAGTCGTGTGAGAGGTAAGAGCCCGCAGCTCAAAGATGAGCCGCCAGTCCTTGCCCCAAGCGATCTCCAATCGTGAATTAGGGTCAATATCGATCACTTTGCAGGGAGAGTCTCCGAAAGGACCGGCATGAAGAGTGAATTCATAGCCAAGAATAGGCTCAAATGTACTTGGCATCCACCAGGCTGCAATTCCTTCGGCAGTGGCTACGGCATTCCAGACCTTCTCGATCGGAGCTTTCAGTTGCACGGTTTTTCGAATGTCGGGAATGGATGATTTTTCAGGCATAATGGCCTCCTTTATAATGTGACACCTAGAGGTGTTCTTTTTATTTTGTTCAATATAACACCAAAGAGTGTTATGTTACAAGTTCTTGTGTTATTTTCATGCTGGAACCTGTATCTGTAAGCCTGTATCTTGTAAAGCTGTATCTTGTAGGTCTGTATGATGTGATCTGTATTAGAGACAGAGACATTTGTAGCTATGGTGAAGCCTAGTCTTCCCAAATGATGATTGAGCCAACCAGAATTGTGATTCATAGAGCTGCATGTTATGGTGGGATTGGACAGGGATTCAATGTCGATTCTTAAGATGGAGGTGTCAGACGTCATGAAAGCATTATTCATTGGAGGAACGGGAACGATTAGCTCTGCCATTACAAGCTCTCTGCTGGAACAGGGCTGTGAGCTGTACTTACTCAACCGGGGAACGCGAAATGCTTCTCTGCCGGAAGGTGCTCGCCTTCTACAGGGAGATATTCATGATGAGACGCAGGTGTCCAGTCTGTTGGAGGGACACGAGTTCGATGTGGTGGTGGATTTCATTGCATTTGATCGGAAGGATGTAGAGAGGGATTTTCGCCTTTTCCAAGGCAAGACCAGGCAATATATCTTCATCAGCTCTGCTTCCGCCTACCAGAAGCCGCTATCCGACTATCGGATTACGGAAGGAACTCCACTCGCCAACCCTTACTGGGAGTATTCACGGAATAAGATCGACTGTGAGCATTACCTGATGACACAGTATCGGGAGCAGGGCTTTCCGGTCACGATCGTAAGACCTAGCCATACCTACAGTGAGCGCTCCATTCCACTTGGAGTATCGGGTGCCAAGGGTAGCTGGCAGGTTGCCAAGCGGATGCTGAATCATCAGCCTGTTATCATTCACGGGGATGGTACCTCGCTGTGGACGATGACGCACAGTAGTGATTTTGCCAAAGGCTTCATCGGGCTTATGGGCAATATCCATGCGATTGGAGAGGCTGTGAACATCACTTCTGATGAGACGGTGACATGGAACCAGGTGTACAGTATTGTAGCTGATGCGCTGGGTGTACCACTCAAGGCCGTATATGTACCGTCGGAATTTCTGGCTGCATGTGGTGGTGCCAAGGATTATCGCGGTGGGCTGCTGGGCGACAAAGCACATTCGGTCGTCTTCGATAATGCCAAGCTGAAGCGCTTGGTCCCTGACTTCGTGGCTACGACGCGCCTGGATCAGGGGATCCGTCGTACCGTGCAGCATATTCTGGAGCATCCTGAGCTGCAGACAGAGGATCCGGAATTCGACGTGTGGTGTGACAAGGTTATATCTGCACTGGAAGTAGCTGTGAACACGGTACGGGGCAAATAGTTAGACATACTAATGTAGGGTTATTTTTGAACTCTTAACCATTAACACAGCCGATTCCAGGGGGTTAAGCTCTCCGGAATCGGCTGTTTATCGTGGGAAGGCGAGGTTAGCATAGCCTCACCAGAACACTCCATGGACGGCTTAAGGCTGTGATTGGCCTGTAACGCTATTGCCCGATTTTGTAATATAGTAATCCAGCTTGGCTCCGCTCCAGAAGTGGAAGGTCAGCTTAACCTGTCCGTCACGTACAGAATTGAAGAATTCAGGCTGTAATTGAATGTGCTGTGCGTTGTACTGCGGAACAAAGGTGGTATGGAATTCTTTGAACGATGTCCAGTCGTGCGGGCCTGCATTGCCTCCGGACGTATATACGGCCTCCATGGTGGCCAGTCGGTCTCCCTTAAATTGAGTCGGAATCTGGAAGCTGTTAGTCGTGCCTGTAGCGCTGCCTAGCTGCGGTGTGTCGTATACGATGATGTGCCATTTCCAGTCTGCTCCACCGCTGAATTTGGCTGTCAGCACGGCTTGTTCGCCATGAGTATTACTGGAGATCAGGCCTTGCAGTGTTCCAGCCTTCAAAGTAAGGGTATTACCGCTGATTGTGTAATCCTCGCCTTCCACCAAGGCTGTGGCTCCTGCCTTCAGCGAGACCAGTCCGTGTCCGTTCCAGTTCACAGGCAGTGGCTTGTCTGTAATGGACTCTCCGGCTCTCAGGAATAACAGATCGCTATTCCCTGTCGCAGAGCGTCCTGTCCAGCCCGCTTTCATAATGGCAAATAGATCAGGATCAGACCATGTGAAGGATTGACGGCCAAAGTGCTGTCCATTATCCCATAGTATCGGGGCTATGCCTTTATCTTGCAGATAGTGTCCCAGGAACTCGAAGAATTTCAGCTTCTCTCCCTGTTGAATGACGTCGGTATTCTTATCGAAGCCGAGGAGTCCAAATTCACCCAGGATGACGGGAATGCCGCGTGCGACAAACGTGTTGTATACTCGATCAAAGGTGTTCGTGATGTCACTGCGTACCTCCTGATTGAAGGTGGTAAATCCAGCAAGGTTTACGCTGAAGGGCCAAAATCCGTAAAAGTGGACGGTGGCTATCAGATTCGGATCATCCAGTTGCTCAATCGTGTCGTAGAGCTCGTCCATACGTTCTTGTGTTGGTGATGCCTCCAATGTGGAGAGCACAAGCGGACGTGTGGCATTCTCGCCGCCTGAGCTACGTACGATATCGTGGAAAGATACGTTCAACTCCTCAAGCATGCTGAAGGACAGGGCTTCGCTGGTAGTACCGCCATCGCTGAAGCGAGGCTCGTTGACGCTCTCCATCATCAGCTTGGAGGAATGGTTCTTGAAGCGTTCAGCAATCTGCTCCCAGGCAGCATCATAGCGGGCTCGGACCTGTGTACGATTCTGTTCCATATGGCTGATCCACAGCCAGGAATCATGATGGAGATTGATCATGACGTATAGATCTTCGTCAAGTGCCCAGTTCACGACTTGCTCTACCCGATTCAAATAGGCAGGATTAATGGTGTACTCAGGTGCAGGGCCGATGTGGGCGTTCCAGGTGACAGGAATACGTATACTCTTGTATCCTTGGGCTGCGACGTTCTGAATTAACTGCTGTGTGATGGGTGGATTGCCCCATGCAGTCTCGTCAGAGCCTACAGCATCCAGTGAATTACCAAGATTCCAGCCGGGAGCCATATCCTCAACGTAGGACTGCAATGAACTCGGAGTAGCATTGGAGGAGGTGACTATGCCCTCACGGCCTGATTCCTGAGCAGAAGAGGCGGAGGGGAATACACTGAGGAGCAAAGCGGCAATGACGGCTAACGGTAAAAAGGCTTTTCGTTTACGCTTGATCATGGTTAACTTGTCTCCTTCACTTTATATTGTAAGCGCTTTCTTATACAGAGTAACATACAGAATTTTGAATAAATACCCTCATTATTCGTCTTGATTTCATGCAATAATTAGTTTTATACCCTTTTATTTACATAATGTAAGCCTTAAAAATGATGCCTGTCTCCACATACATTTTAATTCCGCACAAAATTTGATGAATGAGGCTTGCAAGGAAAGAGAAAATAGTTCAATATAAAGATAAGTTATGAGTAGAATTAAGTAAGTTGCTAACCAAAAGGTTGTAAATATGATATTCAAAAATTATCGTACAGGGAGGCCATTAACATGGAAATTGGAATTACAACATTCGTGGAGACTTCACCGGATGTGAAGACAGGCGAGGTCATGAGTCATGCGCAGCGTCTGCGTGAGGTAGTAGAGGAGATCGTACTAGCTGATCAGGTTGGCCTGGATGTCTATGGTGTCGGTGAACACCATCGTGTGGATTATGCAGCCTCTTCCCCTGCTGTTGTACTCGCTGCGGCTGCTGCTCAGACTTCCCGAATCCGTCTCACCAGTGCGGTTACGGTCTTATCATCAGACGATCCTGTACGGGTGTTCCAGGATTTTGCGACATTGGACGGGATCTCGAATGGTCGTGCTGAGATTATGGCGGGGCGTGGCTCCTTTATTGAGTCGTTCCCATTGTTTGGCTATGATCTGAATGATTATGACGAGCTATTCGATGAGAAGCTGGATTTATTGCTGAAGCTGTGTCAGTCGGAGAAGATCACCTGGGAGGGCAAGCATCGTCCAGCTATTCATAATCTGGGTGTATACCCGCGTCCAGTACAACAGACATTGCCTGTCTGGATTGGAAGCGGTGGTAATCAGGAATCCGTCGTTCGTGCTGGCTTGCTAGGTTTGCCTCTGGTATTGGCCATTATTGGTGGACGCCCCGTACAATTCGCTCCACTGGTGGAGCTGTACAAGAAGGCAGCAGCACATGCAGGACATGATACCTCCAAGTTAACCGTTGCCTCTCATTCGCACGGCTTCATTGCGGACGATGATCATACAGCAGCTGAGAAGTTCTTCCCTCCAGCCCAAGCTGTCATGAATATGCTGGGTCGTGAACGTGGCTGGGGCCATTACAGCCGTGCGACCTTCGATGCGGCTCGTAGTCCTGAAGGTGCTCTGTATGTTGGCGATGCTGAGACTGTAGCCAAGAAAATCATTCACCTGCGCAAGGAAGTCGGCATCACTCGCTTCATGCTGCATGTACCGCTGGGTACCATGCCTCATGAGGAAGTCATGCGGGCAATTGAGTTGCTCGGGACGGAGGTAGCCCCACGTGTGCGTGAGGAGATTGCAGCGTGGGAGGCAGCAGGTCAGCCGAAGGAATAAGTCACGTCAACGGCAAACGGCGACTCATCTGCGAACGTAAGGTATGTCATATCCGAGCCCGGTTCCCTTCGCTATAATTATTTAGTTAAGCCATTAATACTTTGACCGAGTCTAAGCTCATGTGAATGATCTAGGGAAGCGTCTCTACATTCACATTCGATCTGGTCAAGGTAAAGAGGCGAATTCAGGAACCGGGAGGGTATCTTCTTTGACCGTAGGAAATGTATACAAAGCACTTGAGCTGCAGCAGCCAGATCAATATGAGCTGGATGGGCTGGAGGTTGGTGTAACTTCGAATTGTAATCTTAAATGCGACTACTGCTGTGCCTATAAGCGCGATGATGGAAATTGCATCAGCGGCCAAGAGGTCATTCGTGTGATTAGTGAGCTACCTACGCTGAAGCGGGTGCGCTTGTCGGGCGGTGAGGTCACCTTGAGATTTCAGGATTGTCTGGACATTATTCAATACTGCTCCAGCCATGGAATTGATACACAGCTGAATACGAATGCCAGCCTGCTTAATGAACGGCGTGTCATGCAGCTACATGAAGCTGGTGTGTCCAATATTCACATTTCATATAACTTTACGGATGCTGAGCGGTATGCTGCTTACTATCGAGTGCCTGCCCAAGTTCATGCGAAGATTGAACATAACATTCGAGCTTGTACAGAAGCAGGTATCAGCACCGTGCTGGAGACGCTACTGTTCGATGAGACACAGGGCCGGATGCTGGACATCAGTGATCGTGTATATGATCTGGGTGTCAGAATCCATGAGATCCAGAACAGCATCATTATGGATCATCGCGGCTGGAACAAGATCGCTTCACGCGAAGCACTGATTCGTTCGGTTCAGGAGCTCATTGCGCACAAGCAGGAAGATACGATGCTGTACTTTACATGTATGGATCGCTTTGCGGATCGTCTCGGACTTCAAGGCCAGCCTGGGGTGTACTTCTCCAATTGCGTAGATGGTACTCGTCAGCTCCATTTGCACGGGAACGGAGACATCATTATCTGTGAGCTCTGTCATCCGGTGGTGATCGGCAATATTTATCAAGGTACGTCTCTGAGTAATATATATCAGAACAGGCCACAGGCCTTACAGGAATATCTGGAGAAGCTGCCATGCCCGGCGTATGAAGCACTCTTCGGCGGTGAGTGAACCTAGGCTACCAATTAACCTTTAGCTAATGATAGCGAGTACGCTTGTTCATCATATGAACCATGTGGCCGGATACATTCGTATCCGGTTTTTTGGTATACCCTGAGCAGGAAGGACCATACTATGCAGACAGTGCATGGTTAGGGACTGGTGTTCAGTCATCCGGGAAGGGATGAAGTGAAGCATCGGGATTCATTTCGATATAGGGGGCAAAAAGTAGGACCCATGGCTGTGGTATGCATTCAAGCTGGGAGGCTGTGTAATGGGCAAAAAGATGAACCTGCTAATCTTCAGTGGGGATTACGATAAGGTCATGGCTGGATTGATTCTGGCTAATGCTGCTCGGGATATGGACGTGGAGGTGACGCTTTTCTTTGCATTCTGGGGGCTGTTGGTGCTGCGTGACCCGGAACGAATGACGAACGAAGGCAAGACGCTGCATGAGAAAATGATGAGCTGGATGACGCCCAAGGGACCGGAGGAGCTGCCGCTCTCACATATGAACTTCAGTGGACTGGGCAAACAGATGATGACAGATATGATCGAGGAGCACGAGGCTCCAAAGCTGATTCATTACCTTAAGGGGGCACGCAAGAAGGATGTTCGGTTCTGTGCCTGCAAGCTGTCTGTCGAGATCATGGGCTTCAAACCAGAAGAGTTCATTCCAGAAGTTGAGATTATGGATGCCCAGACATATTTGGGGGATGCACTTCAGTCGGATATGCAGCTGTTCATATAGGCAAAATTCCAAAAAGCCCCTGCATACATTGCAGGAGCTAACTCGGGCTTCATTTACGCTGAATAGCTTCTAAATACCTAAGTGAATAGGCTAGCTGCGAGGCTTGAAAATACCAAACGGACGTCCTACAGGAAGGAACACTCGTCCAAAATGGACATTCAGTACTGCTGCGCCTGCGCCATAAAGGGATAGCAAACCGATCGCCATCTCAGAGTATGCTGCCAGTGCGTGTGATGCTTCCTCTGCAATCCCGAAGGCGTTCAGTGTGAGTCCAAGGAACAGGAAGTCGATCAGCAGGAAAATGAAGAATAGTACCTTGTGTGTCTCCATAGCCCCGATGGTCATGAAGATGGTGAAGATCAGGTACCCTGCGAATGCAAAGCCGAGCTGACGTCCGTCCACCTGAGCGGCAAGCTCAGGGCCGAACGTGCCGAGCTTGATCATCCAGCCAGCTGCCATGGAGAACCAGAAGAACGCGTAGGCTCCGAAGGCTGTCATGCCGAAGGTGTTGTTGTGCTTGGCATCCAGCAGACATGCTAGTAGCTGGGCACAAGCTCCCAGGAATACGGCCCATGGAATGACGAGGCCAAGGCCTTCAGTCAGGCCCAGCTTTTGGGACGAAGCGACGAGTGTGACGATCGCCAGCCCGAATAGACCAATCCCGCTAGGATCGGCCGTTACAATCTTGACTTGAGTATGCGATGCGCTTTGCATGTGTTGCCAATGCCTCCAATATAATGGGTTCGTCATCTCCGCACGGAAATGATACAGCCTACAGTATAACGGATGTGAACACGTTCGCATAGAGCATAAATTGGGAAAGCTTTGTGTCGGGAATGGACTACTGCTGCGGGGCTCAGTACATAGTGAGCAGTTGTGATTGCAGTCTATTCAGGAAGTATATTCATGATTAATAGAATAAAAGAAGAAAAAAGAGACCTGATTCAGAGTGAGTCAGGTCTCTTCTATGCACAAATGCTGTATACTGCATGCTGTTATAAGAAATTAGTATTTGTCTCCAGAGAACTTCGGATTAGGTCCATACTGATTATCCGTTGGCTCGCTATCAAGGCAAAGGAAATACAGTACAACAAAAGCACCGAATGGAACGAAACTAAGCAGGTACCACCAACCAGATTTGCCGATATCATGTAAACGACGAATAATTACAGCCAAACTAGGAAGCATAACAGCCAGAGAGTACAGGTAGACTAGGAGAAGCTCAATGCCAATCAGTTGCCCTATTATAGCAAGAACTAGAACAGCGATAGCATTGAATAGCGCGAACATCCAGTACTCTTTGCGTCTTGCTCTTCCAGAGAAGCCAACATAATTTTTCAACACCTTTAAGTACCATTCCATAATAAAATAAATTCCTCCTTAAAAATATGTAATATTAATCACAGCATTCAGCATCCGACAAATTATACCTTAATTAGCGTATGTCGGAAAGACCATAATATTCCTGAAAAGATAAAATTGATGATATAAATAGACTTTTTTAAGTTATATTGATGTGAGCTTTGAATTTTGGCTATGCTAGCAGTCTAAATACGAGATTATAAGCATATACATAGGAGCGGCAAATAAAAATAAGCCTGTTATAAGCATGATATGATATATTTGAGAAAATATGACTATTAGGGGGAGCAACTTTTGGTAGGACGTAGTGGTAATCCGACATTAAATGACAACACTTTTGAAAGGGACGACTTTTATGGCTCACACGAGCCGATGACGATTGGGGGCACGGTCAATAAGGCTTTCATGACATTGGCCATCCTGATCGGTGCAGCTATCGTTTCCTGGACGATGTATTTCAACGGGTATTCGGTGGGGGGACTCATCATCGGTGGTGCCATCGCGGGATTCATTCTGGCCCTGATCATTTCCTTCAAACCAACAACAGCGCCCTATCTGGTGCCTATATATGCTATTGCGGAGGGGCTGTTCGTTGGGGCACTGTCTGCCAACTATGAGGCTTTGTATTATGGAATTACCCTGCAAGCCGCTCTGTTGACCATGAGTGTATTTATAGCTTTGTTGCTGGCTTATAAATCAAGAGTCATCCGTGCTACCCAGAATTTCAGATTAGGCGTATTTGCTGCCACTGCAGGCATTGCATTAATGTACCTACTGAGCTTTGTTCTGAGCTTTTTTGGTATTACCGTACCTTATCTTCATGATAACAGTCTGATCGGTATCATTATCTCGCTCGTCATCGTTGTAGTGGCTGCGCTCAATCTGGTCCTGGACTTTGACTTCATTGAGAGAGGAGCTGAGCAGGGGGCACCGAAATATATGGAGTGGTATGGCGCCTTCGGCCTGATGGTTACGTTGGTGTGGCTGTATCTGGAAATGGTCCGTCTTCTCGCTAAGCTGCGCAGCCGCGACTAATCCGGACAATCATCCTGTAGCTGTTCAAACGGCTGCTATGTAGAAGCAATCTTCCTAGTGAAGATTGCTATTTTTTTTGTGCTTGTGCACACGGAGAGATAAGTCCTATTTGTAGAGCTACTCTAATTTGGTTTGCCTTTAATCAGAATGTTGGAGGCCTTGCCGAAGTCAATTCCTACCTTACCTGTCAACTCGGCCACCTTCTGTGCCAGGACGACTGCATTCACGCCACAGCAAATCAAAGCCACATCGAACTTGTCGCGGTTGTGGAGCATGAATTGCAGAGCTTCGGTCATCTGTTCGTATTGGACGAATGGGAAGGTCAACGTAACCTGCATACGGTAAGGATCCTTCTGGAGTACGCTCTTCAGTTGGGCAATGGATTGATACATGAGCATAATCCGTCGTCCACGCAGCATAGCCCAGAACCGCGGGTCCTGCGCCAGCTGGCGGTTGATCCATGCCGGACAGGTGTGGATTGGACGCAATTGATAGTGAGTCATGATCTTGTCCGTCAGCTCTCGCTTGAGATAAGAAGGAGCCTGGATAATCTGGTCCCCGGGTGGGAGCAGACCTACAATATCGGCTCTGCGAATGGAACTGACCAGTAGATTCCTGAGCGAAATATTAGGAAGCTTTACACCCTTTTGTCCCTGATTGGCTTTGATGACCCAAGGCTCCTGCAGAATCTCATCCATGGACATGACGGAATTTTGTGACAGTACCAGGTTCTCCCCGTCGCCAATCCGAACCAGTGAAAAGGGTTGCCCTGTCTCCAGGGCCATACCAATTTTTCGGATGACTTCATCTTGCCCCAAATGGACGCTATTGGCCATAACAGCACACTCCTTTGCAGCTTGCCTCTCCTCATAAGAGATTCTATGAACAAGTTAGCGCGCACGCTTGTACTCCAGACCTGATTGGCATCAGAAAATCAGCCTGTTCTGTCTTTGCACCGGATACAATATCGCGACAGAGCTAGCGAATAACTATCTTTTGCTGATAGCTAGCGATTGTCCATTCCAATTGAAAGGATCGTTCATAAGTTAATATATGCTGCGAGCATAGGAGAAGGATAACAACGCAAGGAAGTGAGTGAATGTCAAGCAAAAGAGTCGTAATTGAAATCAATTTCAACAACTATGGCCTCGACCCTGCAAGGCTGACGGAGCCGTGGATTGCCAATCGGATTGCTATCTTTCAGAAATACACGCTGCGAAGCCTGAAGAAGCAGACGAATCAGGATTATCTGTGTCTGATTAAGATAGCAGGAGGCTGCGAGCAGATCATCAAGTCTGTTCTTAGTAAATATCCGTCACTTCCGGCTCATATCCGCTTTGTGACCAGTATTGAGGCCAAGCGCCAGACCGAAGCCTACATTACAGGCTATGAGGATGTGTACATCGCTCGTCAGGATTCGGATGATCTCTTTCACAAAACCTTCGTCCAACAGCTCCATCAGTTCAAGCATATGCCTGCCACCGAAGTGCTGATTACCCAGTATGGCTACATGTGGGATACCGTGGAGAACAGTATGATTCCGATGTATTTTGAATCGCCGCAATATTATACCTTCATCTATAGTGTCAAAGATTTCATGGCGGGCAAGCGCTACAAGCTTCCCGGAGGACACGGCTATGCCATCAAGATGCGCCATGAGCTGCTGAAGCCGCGGAACTACGTTAATATCGTGCACCCTTCCATTACCTCTAAGAAGCGGCTGCCGGCGCATATTACCAGGCTGACTCCCGCCAATATGAAGAACATTCTGAATGACTTTATGTAGATGTGTATCTCAGGGGCATTTGATCTAGAATGCGGACGAATGCCGAACTGGTGGTACATTTAATACTCCAAGACGGGAAGGAGATTCTCATGTTCAAAGACAAGACGATTCTGATCACAGGTGGTACGGGATCGTGGGGGTATGAGTTGACTCGCAAGCTGCTCAAGAAAGCCCCGCGCGAGATTCGTATCTTGTCCCGTAATGAATTCTCACAGGTCAAGATGCAGCGAACGTTCCAGTCCGGGGTGATCAAGTTCATCATTGGTGACGTACGGGATTATGAGGCTGTTCATGAGGCCTGCCGCGGCGTGGATTATGTATTCCATCTCGCTGCGCTCAAGCATGTGCCTGTCTGTGAGGAATATCCGCAGGAAGCGCTCAAGACCAATGTGCTGGGTACGGAGAATATTATTAAGGCCAGTATCGAGCAGAGGGTCGAAAAGGTTATCGATGTCTCCACCGATAAGGCAGTGGACCCGATCAATTTCTATGGCATGACCAAGGCGCTCGGAGAGAAGCTGATGATTCGAGCCAATCGGTTGAGCCCCAATACCCGCTTCGTATGTATCCGTGGCGGTAATGTGCTGGGAACGAACGGCAGCGTGGTGCCGCTGTTCAAGCAGCAGATTCTGGATGGCAAGGATCTGACACTCACGCAAAAGGATATGACCCGGTTCTTTCTGACGGTCTCAGAGGCCATTGATCTGCTGCTGGAGGCTTCTTATGCCGCAATTGGTGGGGAGACGTTCGTGATGAAGATGAATGCTTGTCTGATTACGGACTTAGCGAAGACGCTGGGCAAGTACTTATCCAAGCAGGAGGTAGGCTTCAAGGAGATCGGAATCCGTCCGGGAGAGAAGCTGCATGAGGACTTGGTATCGCCTTATGAAACTCCCTACACCTATAAGTATAGCGAACAATATTATGTCATACTGCCTTCCCATCCTTCGGCAGAGCTGGTGGAGAGGTACAAGACATATCCGGCTGTTACCTTTGACAAATACCACTCCAATGCGAACCTTCTGGATGAAGAGGGGATTGCGAATCTGTTGAAAAGAGGCGGCATGCTGGCCGCGGATGCCCGTCCGCTCAGATAACCGCTTGGATAATAGGCGGGAGGGAAAGTCAGATGGCGAATAATGATCAGGTAAATCTGCGCTATTATGGTCTGGTGAATTCCGAGCAGTCCCATGAAGCTACACGACAGCGCGTGCACTGGATATGCAAGCGTGTGGTCGGGAACACAGTGCTCGACATTGGCTGCAGTCAAGGGATCACCTCCATATTGTTGGCCCGTGAGGGCTTCCAGGTCACAGGTATTGATATTGAGGATACAAGCATCAAGTACGCCAGGAGTGAGCTGATGAAGGAATCGATCCTGGTACAGAGGAAGGCCCGCTTTCTACTAAAGGATATAACGATGCTGCAGCCCAAGGAAGGAATGTATGACACGGTCATCATGGGGGAGATTCTGGAGCATTTTTCCCAGCCTAACAAGTTGCTGTCAGCTGCTTACCGTCTGCTGAAGAAGGGGGGGAGGGTCATTATTACCGTGCCCTTCGGCTACCTCCCCTTCCATGATCATAAGCATTCCTACTATGTTGGGAGCTTGTGCAGGCTGCTGGAGTCTTATTTTGATGAACTGAGAGTCGAGGTACAGAGCAAATATATATGCTATGCAGGACGCAAGAAGGATGTTATTAGCAAGCCGATTGACACCACCTTCAAGGTTCCACAATTACTCAAGTGGATGCAACTGGATCAAACCCAATATCTCGATTATGAGAAGAAGAGCGACAAGCTGCTCAGGGAACGGAAGCAGTATATGGACAACAGGGATAAGCAGCTACAAGAGCTGCGCCAGCAATCCGAGCAGCTCAGCAAACAAGTGGAGGTACTGAGGGTCCAACTGGCTCAAGAGCGGGTGAATGTCGCTCAACTGCGGGAACAACTGCACAGCGGACTCGGTAAATAAGATTCAGGATGACCCGGCATAGTACGGAATGCTATATGTTCAAGTTCGCCTGGGAGTCTCCGCCAATGGGCAGTCCATGATCAAGCTATGGAGATGAATAGTAAAACTATGGAAAGGATGTGAAGGCTGCCCAAGGGCAGCCTTCTTGTCTTTGAATTAGCCCATACAGCGGTGGCCACTTCCCGCAGTATGGGCTACCTTGTATGGTGGTTGTATTCACGATATGGAGCCCGCCCACCTGCTATTCACTACTCATGAAGTGATGGTTCCATCCGCACGGGCCTGCTCAGGTGGATTATTCTACGGGCAGGCGATATACAGCAAAAGGCTCCTGATGAATATAACGGCTGCTCGCATCCTCCAGCCGCTGTGCGATGTCGCCACTGTAGGACAAGTCTACACTTAGCAGGCTTTCAAGCAGCTGCTCTGGACGAGTGGCACCTACAATAACCGTAGAGACGGCAGGCTGGTGCATGAGCCAGGCCAGTGACAGAGCTACAGGACTGGTATTCAGCTCAGCAGCCAGCGTTCCTACCTCTGTCCCGAGTTGAATCCGATCTGGACTCAGAAAGCGTGAGAAGTTAGGGTCCGTGTCTGCTCTGGACCCTGAAGGAACTTGTCCCTGAGCATATTTGCCTGTCAGAATACCTCCAGCAAGGGGGAAGTAAGGGATAATACCGATGCCCTGATCAAGGCAGAGAGGCATCAGCTCTCTCTCAGGAGTGCGATCTGCAAGGGAATAACTAACCTGGATGGATATATAACGAGCGAACCGCTGCTGCTCACTGATGCTGAGTGCCTTCATGAGCTCCCAGGCTGCATAGTTAGATGCTCCGATATAGCGGATTTTACCGGCAGATATCAAATCATCCAATGTGCGGAGAGTCTCTTCCAGTGGTGTTGATGGATCGAAGGTGTGAATCTGATACAGATCTACATAGTCAGTCTTGAGGCGACGAAGACTATCCTCCAATTCGCGCTGGACATGGAGACGCGAAGAACCAGCTTGATTCGGCCCCTGTCCGCGAGGTAATCCGGCCTTGGTCGCCAGCACAGCCTCATGTCGTCGCCCTTGCAGAGCAAGACCGATGATGCGTTCCGACTCGGTATTGGCATAAATATTGGCGGTATCCAGGAATTGTATCCCTGCATCGAGCGCGGTGTGGATGATTCGAATGGAGCTCTCCTCGTCAGCTCGTTTCCCAAAGGCATTCGTGCCCAGTCCTAATGCAGATACCTGTAGACCACTGTGCCCCAGACGGCGGTAATGCATGTTGCTCACTCCTTTGCATTCAGTTGGTCCTATTATTGCAAATACTCACTGGGCCATGCAATGTGCCAGCTACTGTGTCAATGCGCTCTTACTAAAGTGACCCATTCGTGCCACGTGTAGCTCCTCGTGCTTGGTGCCCTCCTCTTGGTCCTGCTGCGCGTCATACGCTAGTCTGCTAAATATGCGAACGGACAGTATTCGCATGTGCGGTGGCGGTTGTCTCATGGCGCTGTAGCCTGTAACTCCATACAACTAGAAGAGCAGCTAAAGCGACCATGAGTCCACCCACCCAGGTGGTATGGATCAGGCCGATACTTGCGGTTACTTGTCCGCCGATGAATGCACCTAACGCAATCCCCGCATTGAAGGCTGCGATATTCAGGGCAGAAGCGAAATCTACAGCAGTAGGAGCATATCGTTCAGCCAGAGTAACAACATAAATCTGCAATCCTGGTACGTTCATGAAGGCCAGCAAGCCCATGAGCAGTACCGTTATTAGCCCAAGCACAGAGTCCGCTGCAGTCCAACCGAGAATGAACAGGACGACGGATTGAGCTATGAACATGAATAAGAGTGCTCGTAGCGGCTTTTGATTGGCGACTCGCCCTCCAATAATATTACCGAGCGCAATAGCTAGCCCATAGATTAATAAGATGACGGCCACCGTCGATTCATGATAGCCTGAGATATTTTGCAACAATGGTGCGAGATAAGTGAATACCGCGAAGGTTCCGCCATAGCCTAGAGCAGTCATGGCAAAAGCCAGCAGTAGCCGGTGATTCGTAAGTAGCTTGATCCGATCTCGTATAGAAGCTAACGAGCCTCCGCGTAGATCTGTAGGAACTAATAGCTGATTGGCAAGCAGGCTCAGTATACCAATAATGACAATTACAATGAAGGCAACGCGCCAGCCCCATTGTTGTCCAATCATGGTGCCCAGCGGAACTCCGGTAATCGTAGCTACGGTTAAGCCGGAGAACATGATAGCGATGGCACTCGCTCGGCGGTTCGCAGGGACGAGCTCGGCAGCAATGGTGGACCCGATGGACATGAACAATCCATGGGCGAGAGCAGACAGCACCCTGGCTACCAGCAGCAGGACAATGCCTTGAGCCGCAGCAGCTAAGCTATTCCCTAGAATGAAGACCAGCATAATCCCGATCAGCAGGTGCTTACGTCGTACTCCCGAGGTCAGAGATGTTAGAATCGGTGCTCCAAGCATGACGCCCAGCGCATATAAGGTGACGGTCAGGCCAGCAGTCGTAACGGATATATGAAGATCATTGGCGATCAGGGGAAGTAGCCCTACGCTAATGAACTCGGTCGTTCCAATGGCAAATGCGCTAACGGCAAGAGCTAGCAGAGCCAGCCTGCTCCGTGCATTAGATGTAGACATGAAATGGATCACTCCTAAATATTGAGATGTGTAGCAGGTAAGTGCTATTATGACTGGAAGGAATACAGATGAATAGTACGTACTTTTTAGTGATATAAGTACCTGAAAGTAATGTAGGTACTTTTTGGTGCCTATTAGAACATACAAAGCGATAGGTTAATGGAGGTAATGAACGTGGGAAAGAAATATAATATTTCTGTGGAAGCAACACTTGAGGTAATCGGGGGAAAATGGAAATGTGTGATCCTCTGCCATCTGACACATGGCAAAATGCGCACCAGTGAATTGAAGCGCGTGATGCCCAGCATTACGCAGAAAATGCTGACCCAACAGCTGCGAGAGCTGGAGGAGGATGGCATTGTGAACCGGATCACCTATAACCAGGTGCCCCCGAAGGTTGAATATGAGCTGACAGAGTACGGTAGAAGTCTGAAGCCCATTCTCGATTCACTCTGTGCCTGGGGGGAGCAGCACATTGTTCGAGAGTATGGCGATAAGCATACGGTACTGGTGGATAGTCCGTTAAATCGGTAATTTTGAGGTCTACAGCAGGGTCCGAAACAACCCATTAGGAAGGCTATAGACGTTCTCATTACAGGCGTAAGATTACTGGGATCAACTGCTCTTACCGTTCAAATGAGCCTTAATGAAGATTTTTAGGAATGAGAGTAAATTATTTACTTCTCACACCCGATATATTATTGATAACATATACTTCATTGAAGAGAGAGAGTGGTCCGCGATGCAAATGAACGGCATTTATGCATCATCAACTTCAAGCACTGTGGCAGTAAAGAATAATCAGTCTGCTACAAGATCGCTTGCCCCTGCAGGTAACAAAGCTTCGGACGCAGTAGAGACGTACACCCCGAGTGTGATTGACGAAGGACAACAGGAGCTTCGTGCATTGGGAGGCCGGTGGATTGGTGGAAGGGAATTTGCTTCGGTTCACGGTACGGACTACTCAAAGAATTTTCAGGATGATGTGAGCGGGTTTCTGGTAAAAAGTGCATATGAGCGTGATCAACTGCTTCAGCGTTACACAGGAGACGAATTGAATCAGCGTCTTGAGCAGTACGATAAGCAAGTTCAACTTAAAATAGAGGATATTGCGCAGACAACTGCAGATACCTTGGCCAACTATCTGAATTATGAGAGTGATTCATTATTTGAATTTGACAACGCTATGCAGAAGGAGTTTCTCTCTACCTACGAGCCCATCTTCGATAAGGATCAGTTGGCTGGTCGAATTAAGAGTATGCTACAGGAGCAGCAACAGATATTAGGCAAGTTACAGGCAGAGCAAGGAGACAAGTGGAATCAGGTTGTTGAGCAGGGTGGTAAAGGACTTACAGACTTCCGAGACCAATTGAAGCAAGCAACAGGCCAAGCTTTTGCAACGGAGTCCACATCCTTTCAGGATATTAGCTATCAGGACGTGGCGGAAGTATTTAATGCGTTGGTCCATACGAGCACCAGGGCATTCAATTCAACGAGTCTTAATCCCGATTGGATAGCCAACACGCTGGGAGCCGCACGTCTCAAGTTGGATTTGTATTTGCAGCAATCGCCAATGTCTTCTGCGATCAAGGAGCAGCTGACCCAGTCTGTGGATGCTGCGATGAATAACAAGCTGAGGGTCGCCGAATTCAAAGACTACAGATCTTCGCTTATGATTAATCCTAGGTTCCGGGAGAAATTCAAGTCTCATGATGAGATGTCATTAGAGATTAAACGTATGTTCGACAAGCAAATGCAGGACCCTGACGCGAAGAAGACTGTAGGAGTCATCATGTGGGAGAGTATGAAGGGGCTTCTGAATCAGAAGCCGGAAGATCTTCGCAGTGGCCTGATTAACGCCTTTAATAGCTTGCATCATAACATGATATCTGCACCGAGTATGGAAGGGGATGTAGGGCCCAAGGCCAAGCTTGAATTTGCCAATCAAGTTCGAGATGAGAAAGTGGAAGACTGGAACAGCTTCATTTCTTCCCTGAATATGGACCAGCAGCAAAAGAGCACGCTAACTATACCCAAGAATAGCATTGATATCAAAGTGTAGTCGTGTATAACATAGAGCCTCCGTTCGGTGTCTAGCCGGACAGAGGCTCTTCATGTATGTGCTAGTTCGAGGCTTCAATTCCCGATTAGGGGAATATCAAGCTGAATAGGCGAATCGATCTGTAAAGGGTAAGAGCTAATCGTCATCAGCAGTGGACCGTGGGCATTGGCGCCATTTTAAAATACATACTTTCAAAATAAACGGAGCGCTCATTTCCTTTAGTTAATGCGATATCACTCTTCCAGCTTCGTCCTCTTTCATCGACCAGTTCCAGCTGTGAGAAGTTAAATATCTCTTTCTGCAATAACTCCATCTAGTTATCTGAATCATTCCTTTCGATATCTAATGGCTTGCACAGCTGGTCCAAGGCCCTGGCACAAAAGGTCAGTATTAGAAGCATTACTAACAACCATTCCCTAGACCCATTCCCAGTGTATAACAAAAAGGCAGTGCGACTCGCACTGCCTGTCTGAAAAATCATTAAATATTACCATAGATCTTTAATGAGTATCACAGGCCTAATTTCTATGACCATGGTCAGTAATGAATTTCTATTACCTTAAATCAGGCCAGATTGCTGTAGCAATCTTCTTAGAATGGCTGCTGTCTCAGCTCTTGTTATCGATTGCTGGGGTGCAATCGTATTCGATCCGCGGCCAGTGGCCAGTCCAGTGTGGATGCTTGCTGCGGCTGCTTCCTTCGCCCAGCTGGCTACCTGGGCTGCATCTGTGTAGCTGGACAATTGCTGTACCGCACCAGCAGGTACTTGGCTGTCTAGTCCGGTTACTTTCATCGCCCGCGCGATCAGAGCCATCGCTTCCTGACGGGTAATGCGCTCTTGCGGACGGAATGTACCGTCCTCGTAGCCGCCGATCAGGCTGTAGCTGGAGGCAGTTTTTACGACATCTGCATACCAGTCGCTATCGCTCACATCACTGAAGCTGTTGCTTCCTTCACCTGGCTTCAGACCAAGTGCACGTACAACGACAGCTGCGAATTCTGCGCGTGTAATGCTGCGATCCGGCTCAAATGTATTGTTCGAGACACCGCTGACAATCATACGCGATCCCATATCGTTCACTTCAGTCTTGCTCCAGTGGTTAGCTACATCCGCGAACGTTTGCGGGGTATAAATGACACTATATGCACTATTGGTCAAGCTGTTAATCTGTGCATGATATGTGCCATTGACTAGCGTGATTTTAGTTGGTACATGACGAACGCTGCCATCAGACTCAAGTACGATGCCTGTTGTAATCTGACCAAGATCGATGTTGGCTGGGAGGCTAATCGTGCGCTCTACGTAGCTGTTGAATTGGTTCACAGTTACTTTTTTACCGTCATAAGTAGCAGTAACGTTGAATTCCACAGGTGATCCAACAAGAGTATATCCGCCTTGTTGTGCAGCAGATTCGGCTGCTTGTACCGTAGCATTGCTCAGACGAGCAATTTCTACCTGCAGTTTGATGCTCTCCAGGGAGGCATTGCTATTCAAGCCAAGCTGTTGAGCCAAGCTGTTAATCTGGATCTGCTGTGCAGGCAAAGTGTAGGTTGCTGCTTCGGTCTGGAGCACGAGTACCGCCTGCTTGTCCTCCATGAGCTTCACGGTCTGTCCGTTCAGTTCACCGATGACTGCACCTGCATGCTCACTATCGCTGCCTGAGACCGGAATCGTCACTACTGTACCCTGACTTTCAGAATTCAGCTTCTGGGCAATAGCCTCAGCATTTACAGTAATCGTAACTACCTTTTGTCCGTTCACAACAGTAGTCGTCAACGTACCAGCAGATTCGGCTTGTCCGTTCACCAATACCTGAACGCTGTTGCTTGTGTTATTGCCAGTCGAAGGAGGTGTTGCTCCACCGCCACCATTTGAACCACCAGTGCTTGATGAGCCTCCAGTGCTACCAGTGTTACCCTTATTGATAGTGTCATCAGAGCTGCTGGTTCTCCGGGTAATGAGCAGTGTGTAGGTCTTCTTCGTGCTACCATCTGGTGCAGTTACTTCGATGGTTACGGTATTACGACCGCTTGTGAGAGCTATGTCTGCACTATTTCCACTCGTGCCATTGATCAGAATGCTTGCACCCTCTTGGGCTGCAGCAACGCTAATCAACACGGAGCGAGTCGCATAATTCACGGTAGCAGTGTACTGCTCTACATCCGGGTTGAAGGCTGGAGTCAGATTCAGTCCTGGAATTGTGATGGCTGTCAGGGCGGCATCCTGTGATGAAGCTACGGCCTGACGAGTCACATGAATGATGTATGTCTTCGTTTGTCCATTTTGTGCAGTTACCACGATCGTAATTGGATTGCTGCCTACAGACAGGGTAATAGGCTCGCTCGCAACGCCACTTGTCACGACAGAACCATTCACTGTCATGGTTGCATTCTCGTCGTCAGTAGCTGCAGTAACTGTGATGCTGCGAGTTGCATTATCGACTTCCACATCGTAGACTGCTGTCTTCGGGGCGAAGGCCGGAGATAGTGTACCACCAGACAATGTCAGCTCGCCCAGATAAGCATTGTTACTAACTAGGCCAAGGCGATTTACCACCAGATTATAGGTATTGCTATTGCCGTTCTCGGCAGTAACCTTGATCTGTACAGGATTCAAGCCCTCTACCAGATCAGAAATGGTATAGGTATATACCTGTTCTGTTACGGATTGGTAAGTCACTCCTGTGACCGATAGTGTCTGACTAAGCTCTGGTTTGGTCAAGGAGAACTTCAGGCTTGTTACTTCAGGAGCCACATCGACTTGATAATCCAGCTCTTCAGGCGTGAAGCTTGGCTCTAGCGTACCTTGTTCGACACTCAAGCCAGATAGGATGGCAGAAGCCGATTTCCATTTCGCATACAGTGTGATATGGCTAGTCACTGGCGTATGGAATTCATATGCCTGAGTCAGTTCGCTGTCTGTGTACCAGCCGAAGAAGGAGTAGCCAGGTCTCTCAGGAGACGGAGGCTCCACTGCAGCATGGTTGTAGCTTACTTGTTGGCTATCGATGCTCGTACCTCCGTTGGTTTCGAAGGTTACAGTTGCATCCGCATTTTGCCATTGGGCGTAAAGGTTGACGTCCGCATTGTCGATTGTGAACGTATCATCTGGATTATACTTGGTGCCGGTTCCGTCTGCTGCTGTATTCCAGCCCGCGAAGGTATAGCCGGCTTTCTCCAGATTCCCTGTATTTCCAGCTACCGTGACTGTAGGGGACACAGTGGAATAACTATTGTTGTCTACAGGTGCAATCCCTGCATCCGCGCCATTGCCATTGTAAGTGACATTATACTGGGAAACCAGTGACTTTACGGTCGCTTTCTGACCAGCTGATTGATCCCTGTAAGCGACGTATGGAATGTCATTGGAATCAAGAGCAAACGATATATATTGCACTTGACTACCGTTGGAAACTCCTGAGAAGTTACCTCCTCCAACAGGCTGCCATTGATTTCCGACGAGCTTTCTGATAGCTCCGAAAGGTGGTTGCATGAATGGAGTCCCGTTGTCACCATAAGCAACATAAGGTGTCCCTTCTGAATCGAAAACCAATGTGTTGTAGAACGCGCTGCTCACAGAGAAGCCGCTGTTTCCTACAGCCTCCCACTGGGTTCCAGTGAACTTTAATACAGTAGTTTTATAAGAAACGTCTCCATTTGAAAAAGCAATATAAGGAACATCGTTGGGGCCGATTGCTATCGCGTGATTCGTAGATTGACCGGCTGTGAGCTTGTTAGCCCCCACGTAATTCCATTGCGTACCGTTGAACTTCTTAACGGACAATCTGTAATTGTCTGTTCCGTCACTGTACACGACATAAGGGGTGTCTTGAGAATCCAGAGCGAGAGCCATTTCATTGGCAAAGGTTGTGGTCACTGGCGCTCCACCCACGGTAGACCATGCATTATTTGTGAACTTTATGACTACAGCTCTAGTCTGATTAGGGTGATCTCTGAAGAGTACGTAGGGATTATTTGCGGAGTCGAAAGCGATCTGCATACCATTCGCTGCACCTGGTGAAAGGTTGCCACTCCCTACAGATTCCCATTGACCAGCCGTGAATCTCTTAACAGCCAGCCTACGATTGTTGGCTGCATCATCCTGATAAGTAAGGTATGGTGTACCTTGCTTGTCAATAGCCAGGAACAATTCATTGGCTTCTCCCGAAGAGAGCCCAGGGGCTCCCACGGCTTCCCACTGGCCATTCACAAATTTCATTACTGTTGCCTTATTGGCGTTCCCTACATCCTTAAAAGCAACATAAGGAATATCTTGAGGGTCTACTGCTACTGAGATATATTCGGCTTGTCCAGCACTGATTCCAGCACCACCCAAGGCAGTCCATGTGTCAGTAGCTGCATGAGCACGGTCTCCTCCCCATATGTTAAATCCAGGGATACCACCAAGGACTAGTAGGCAGGCGAGTATCGTTGATACAGCTTTTTTTGCATTCAGGAAATTCCTGTTCATTCTCGACTTCCTTTCTCTAGTTGGTCTATAAGCCACAAGACTTAAGGACTATTGTAACGAGGGTCACTGAACCGATTCTGAACAGGAATCCCCATGCTTTCTCTCTTGTGTTCATCTTTAAAATTTGGGACAATGAGCAATAGGGCAAAAAGCAAGTAGTGTTTGTGATAAAGTGGCTTGAAATTGTCGTATACGAGGATCATTATGGAGATTGAAAAGAGGATAGCTATGAATAAGCCTTCTATATATGGATTAACGCTGGAGCAGCTGACGGGATGGCTGGGTGAGCGCGGATACTCCAAGTTCTGGGCCACACTGGTGTGGGAAGAGCTGTACCGCCGGAGAGTTACGGATTTTGAACGAATGACAGAGGTTAAGCCAGAGATTGTACAGCTGCTGTCAGAGCAGTTCGTCATGCATACGCTAAGTGAGCATGTGAAGCAGGAATCGCGAGACGGCACGGTCAAGTTCCTCCTGAGACTACAGGATGGCAATCTGATTGAGACGGTGCTGATGCGGCAAAAGTACGGCATGTCTGTCTGTGTAACGACACAGGTAGGCTGCAACATCGGGTGTAGCTTCTGTGCCAGTGGCCTCATCAAGAAGAGCCGGGATTTGTCGGCAGGCGAGATTGTGGAGCAGCTGATGAATGTACAACTGTATCTGGATCAGCGCGGACAAGATGAACGAGTCACTCACATTGTGGTGATGGGAATTGGCGAGCCACTGGATAACTTTGAGCATGTATCTAACTTCGTCCGTATTATTAAGGACCACAAGGGCTTGGCTATCGGGCCAAAGCGTATAACGGTCTCAACAAGTGGTCTGCCAGAGAAGATCAAGGAATTCGCGGATAGTGACCTGCAGGTGCACTTGGCGATCTCTCTGCATGCTGCTACCAATGATCTGCGGACACGAATTATGAAGATTAATCGTGCTTTCCCGATCGAGCAGCTGATGGAGGCTGTCGATTATTATGTGGAGCGCACGAAGCGCCGGGTGATGTTCGAATATATCCTACTCAAGGATGTGAACGACCGCAGAGAGGATGCAGTCGAATTGGCACGGCTGATTGCACCTCGTCGTGGAAGCTCTAGTATTAATCTTATCCCCTACAATCCTGTTGATGAGCACAGCCAATATCAGCGTAGCGAACAGGAATCTATTGTTGCATTCTATGATATTCTGAAGAAGAATGGCATTAACTGCACGGTACGGCTTGAACATGGTACGGATATCGATGCAGCATGTGGACAGCTTCGTAGCAAGCAGATGAAGAAGGATGCAGCAGATCGCAAGCAAGTAACAGCCGGTTAGGGGCGGGCAGAGGAAGAAGCGTGTACCTCGATGGGCGCGCTTCTTTTTTTGGATTTTTCATATACAATGATTCGGATAAAGACATGACAACTAAGGGATGTGATTGCTAGAGATGAAGAGGCGTACAAGCAGTCTTATACTTACAGGTACAGTGACGCTGGTCGTGGTAGGCGTAGCTCTTGGATGGTGGTGGTATAATAGCATGTCTGATAAGCCCTCACGTGCCACAGAGCAATTCATCCTGAAGCATATGACGAATTCGAACGGCACGTTGGCCTCCTATCTACAGGCTGATATATCCGAGCATCCAGATATCCCTGCAGGCCGAGAGGCATTGTCGGAGTCATTGGGACTGTGGATGGAATACGCAGTCATGAAGGAGGATCAGCAGCTCTTCGAGAGTAGTTATCGTGTGTTAATGGATCGCTTCCTGAACGATCAGAAGTATGTGACCTGGAAGCTGGAGCCGGATGGAAGCTCTACCGTGAATACGAATGCCCTGGGAGATGATTTTCGAATCATCCGTGCTTTGTTAGAGGCCTCCAGTGTATGGGAGCAGGAAGGAGGAGCTTACGAGCAGACTGCTGAAGTGATATCCAAGACATTGCATGAACAGGTACGTAACCAGGGCTATTTTGTTGACTTTAATGATTTCAAGCATAGCTATGTCCCCGAGACGTTAAGTCTTGTCTATGTGGATACGGTTGCCCTGCGCGGCATGCGGGACAAGGGATGGATTGGACAGGAGGAATACAACCAGTATGAGCAAATGCTGTTAACTTTACCGGAGGATGGGACCTTCTTCCCTAGAACCTTCAATGTATTAAGCGGGGAATATCAGTACGCGGACGAGGTGAATCTGATTGACCAGCTGATTGTAGGCATCCACATGGTAGAGGCTGGTCGTAGACCAGAGGCGCTCATCAAATTCATGAAGCGTGAGTTCGCTGAGCATGGGGGATTGAAGGGGCGCTATGCGGCAGGCACATTGCAGGCGCAGGTGGACTATGAATCTCCGGCTGTCTATGGGCTGGCCATTCTTTTGGCGCTGGATATGAATGACCGTCCATGGGCTGAGCAGCTGTACGCCCGTATGATTACCTTCCGTACGAATCATGGTGCCTATGCTGGAGGCTATGTATTTGATCAGAATACACATATGTTCGATAATCTGCTTCCGTTGTTGGCTGAGAGGGCGCTGGGAAAATAGCTGGAGGTGGTAGCTATGAAGAAGAGAAGTGTGCCGCGAGGAGCCGTCTGGGCATACGTTGTCTTAATCAGTATTTCAAGCTTGCAGCAAGTAGCGCTATATCTGCATAGCCGTATCCATGGTGCCTATCAGTTGACGGAGCTACTACTTCTGATAGGTAGCCTTGTGGCTTTGGTCGCTGGCTTGTTACTTTCTGTACGTAGGACCATCATTTGTGTGGGGATGTTCCTGATTGCCTATCCAATCTGGCTTGTCTCATACAACAACATCGGTGCATGGAACTTGTTCTGGCTGCTCCTTATTCCGGGAAATGCAATCATCGCATCTCGTATACAAACGCTCTTGCGCCGCGAATCTCCAACAGAGAGTCTATACGGACCGCAATCAACCAGCCCAGGTCTCAGACTATGCACGAATCTGGGCAATAAGGAAGCGTTACAAGAGGCTGTCATGAGGCACTCCAATCTGGCACGTCGCTTTCCTGAATGCTATAGTCTGTGCATCATGATGTTCAAGGTAAAGCCGCAGCCAGCGGATACGGAGCCACTAGATTCTGTAGGCTGTGCACGATTGTTGATGGATCTATCGAATTCGATTCAGAGGGAGCTAAGATTCGATGACTACACCTTCTTCATAGGAGAGGGGAGGTTCGTCATTCTATGTCCTATGATGAATGAGGATTACGTACAATTGCTCATTGGGCGGCTAAAGGCTGCTCTGATGCAGGTGGAGTATATTAACAGCCAGGGACATCATATACAGATTATTGTTCGTTCCGGAGCTATGGTGTTTCAGCTGGAGCAATGGGAGCAGTACCCATGCATTGATACTGTCATTACCGAGCTGGAACACCATTCACGAACAGATCCGGATGTTCAGGGGCTGTCAGTAATAAGGTAGGATTATCTTTGGCTAAAATGCGTTTAACAAGGATAACGGATGCCCTATGCTCACTGTCTGTCCCTGATGATCGGAATCCCCGTAGTACTGCCATTCATTTGTGCTTGCGTCATATACGTAGTCTGATTGCCATTGTGCGCCGTGATCTGCGATTGCCTCAATCGCAGATAAAATGTATTCGATCTCCTGATCTGTCATCACTGGATGCAGTGATATTCTCACCCAACCAAGCTTGAGCGACATGTTGCCCTGGTCAATCTGATCTGTCATGGCCTTAGACTCAGATGGTCCAAGCTGGAGCAGATAGTGTCCATAGGTGCCAGCACATGAGCAGCCTCCTCGTGCCTGAATCCCGAAGCGATCGTTCAGTAGACGTACAGCCAGATTATAGTGAACTCCCTCAATCAGTAGAGATACAATACCTGCACGATCCTTATGCTGTCCTGCCAGTACAGAGACTCGGCTGATACGACTCAGCCCTTGAAGCAGTCGCGTAGTGAGCTGCCGTTCACGCTGTTCGATGCGACTTATACCCATCTGCTCCTTCAGACGAATTGCTAGTGCCGCACGGATAGCTTGCAGGAATCCCGGTGTTCCTCCGTCCTCTCGCGCTTCAATATCACCTAGATAGCGATGCTCTCCCCATGGATTCGTCCACGATACAGTTCCACCTCCGGGCTGTTCCGGTATTGAACTGGTATATAACCCGGAATTCATAATCAGCACGCCACAGCTACCCGGGCCACCGAGGAACTTGTGTGGTGAGAAGCAGATTGCATCCAGTTGCTCCAGCGGATCACTTGTATGCATGCGAATCGTCTCATATGGTGCACTTGCTGCGAAATCCACGACACAAATGCCACCGTGCTCATGCATAATGCGGGCCATATCATGGTATGGAGTGCGGAGGCCTGTTACGTTCGAGCAGGCTGTAAAAGCGCCGATCTTATACTTGCGCTCACGGTGTTGGTGGAGCACGGCCTCAAGAGCGTTCAGATCGACCAATCCATCTGGTCCAGGTGGAAGGCACCACACCTCCGCATAGGTCTCCGCCCAGGAAATTTGATTCGAATGATGCTCCATATGTGTGACTATGATCAGCGGACGATCCTCAGATGCCAGAGGCAGGAGCGGCGTTTTTTTCAAGCCCAACAGATGCTGCAGCTTGTGAACTGCACCGGTCATTCCTGTTCATCTGCATGGACATGTCTCTTGATCATCGCTTTAGCCTCATGATAGGCATCTGTCATGGCTGCGCTGGTAAGATTCGAGCCTGTATGGGTGTTGGCAACTAACGGTCCTATGTCATGAATCATGTAATCTTCGATTGGACGATACAGTCGTCCGCTGGCCGTCCAGTCAGTATATAGCAATCTTTGTTTCCCGTATGGCGTCGCGAAGATGTGGTGCTGGCCGATGACCTGATTACGATACCATTGGAAATAATCCTCCGATGTACTGCGCGGCGCATAGGCGGCATGGCCGATTATTGCCTGGAGCATCATGAGCCTCCTTTTGCATTCAGTCTGCTATGTAGCCTACGCTGGAAGGTGCCCAAAGGTTAATGAAAGCTAAGGATTTTCACTGTTCCGACTTAAATGCTAACGTCCATGTGCAGATACCCACTAGGCAAGATACACCGGAGCTTGCACTTGCGTTTGTGCCTCCGAAGCTGACTACTCAGCAATTTGCCTCATATACCAGCAACCGAACAATAGAGTCTGAAGCATTTTCCAGCCCGTGACTCCAATTCGGTTTATTCAGTATCACATCTCCTGGCTTTACATCCCTCTCCTCCCCGTTTACCGTCATTCGTCCCTGACCCTCCAGAACCACGTACACCTCCTCATTTTGCTTGTGCTCGTGATAGCCGATAGACGTGCCTGGGGAAGCTCCATGTAGTAGAAAAATTGTAGCTTACTGTCATAATCCTCTTTACCGAACAGCTTGACGGATTTCACCTCTCCTTTGCCCTGATGGCTGCTGGCGATTCGCAGCGGTGCCTCCAAAAAATTTCTGACAATCATCCTTTATCCCTCCTATAGAAATTCCTAAAAACAACCACATATTTGTCTCGGAGCTTAATCGTTCAAATTGGTATTTCGCTAAAGATTCGGACAAAGCCTGCGTACGTTCCTCATCTCTTGAGACAATGCTAGTGCTCGTTGATGCTGCATATCACATTCGGTGTGGGCTAGCTGCATAGACTCGTTGGTGCTTACAGCTCTGTGCTAGATGTGGAATTCTGAATTAACTTCGTCAGCTCCTCATACCAGGCGCCAATCTCTTCATCTGTTGCTGCTGTATCCAGCTCGCTCAGCTCTGACAGTAGTATGCGTTTGTCCTCTGGGCTCAGCTTGGTGGAATCATTGTCCTGATCTGCGAAGGCAGAGTTGAGATTCATGACGAACGGAGGCAGCATACCGTTCATGGCTAACAGTTCCGAAGGAATCCCGCTAAAATCACTTGCCTCTTCCTCTGCTTGCTTCATTGGCGGCTGTGGTCTCAGGCTCTCCATAAGCTCCATAACCTGATCAAACAGCCCGGATACTTCCTCATCTGTAGCTACCGAGGCATCAAAATCCGTCAAAATATTCTGCAGCTCCGCAAATGGATCGATCTCCTCTTCTGTTCCTCTGGATGATTGCCCTGTGACCAAGCTGGACGTTGAGGCCTCTGCAATAGCTTGCTGGATCGAGCTGAGCAAGGATTTCTCCTGATCCGTGGTCAGCGGTTCCGGGCGTGGTGGCCTACTGTAGGTACCTGTTGGAGTAATGGCTTGCTCTCCAGACGTGTGTTCGGTGTATTCTGCACTTAACTGCAGCGAGTCGTGATTTCCTTGTTCTTGTCCCGCAGGCTTGGGAGGCAGTGCAGGAGAGTTTTTCTGTGCATGGTTTACACTCCCGTATTCTGCAGTTGTGTAAGATAAGAGATTACGGTAATAGTCGGTTCTAATAGACATAGTGGAGTCCCTTTCCTTTCAGCGTGATCAATTTGGTTTGTTGTCTATCCTCTTTCACATTCAACGCCCTATTGCAGCGCCCACAGAGCAGTTCATCGGCTGCGAAGCTGAATTTAGACTGAAGGTAAGTTGAGTAATTGTTGAAGATGTAGGGCGTTATGTATGGAGTTGGGGCGGAGTGATGCGAGAACGATAGATGCATGAGATCACCAAAGGTGGGAAGTGGGGGAGGGCTATGGATATACGTGAACTGGAGTGAGGTTCGTAAGACAGCACAAAAAAACAGCCAGATGAACAAGGGGACGTTGCTCCCACATGGGATTAATAGCGGACATCTGACTGTCTATGATATAGGATTAGTTTGGCTGAACAGATTATGGTCATGTGGTAGGCATCAAATAGCTCTTCGAATAGGATAGTGTATAGGCCGCACTCTCTTCATGAATCTCGTTGTTGTTACTGAGCGGGCGAGGACTCCGTTTATAAGTCAAGCGATTGTATTTATTAATAAGCTCGTCCAATACCATGGATTGCTTCAACACAATCGGGTGACTCAGATCATAGTGCTTGGCCAGGTTATAGAGCTGCTGTCGAGCTACATCAATGCTCTGCTGCAAGGACTTCTGATGGATCAACCCTACACACCTCCTTCTGTTGGGTTATTCTGTGTGTGTGGGCCGTATCTATCAGTAGCTAGAATCCCACATCCTTAGTTTAGGGGGATATGTCTATATCTGGGTGTAAATAATTTGGACATGTTACATATCCAGTTGCAGGTTGGAGTGTCATGCGAACTGGACTTGAATGAGGCTGATACGGTAAATAAAGAATTAACTAACAAAAAAAACAATGAGACTGAGGCCCATTGTTCTTAAAGGTATTTGACAGTTATATTCCACCGTGTTGATCAAAAGGAGTAATCGGAGGGAGTGTAGGACGTACTGGGATCAAAGATATAAATAAGATGCTAGTCAGTGCAACCCCAATTATTAGTTTTCTTTTCATATTTTTCTCCTTCAGAAAAAAGAATGTGTTGGTATCTAGATTGAATATCAATCGTGGCAAAATCGCGATAACGTTCAAACAGCTGAACAAATTTAAAAGTATAGTCAGCATTATTGATCACAATAGATTTATTGAATCCGTCCAGTAGGTATTGAAATCCATATGAGAAAGTATCTTTATTTAAATAGTAATAGGAGATTTCGTATAAAAAACGAGTGAGTCTTTCAGAAACAACCTGTTCAGTATAGGTACCAAGAGTTTGTTGAGGGTCCGCAATCCAGTTTTTAATCTCTGGTTTGTACTTATCAAGAATATGATTAATATCAACATTGTAGCGGTTAGCAACTACAACGATATTGATCAACGCAGATGAGATTTCATGCTGCTTTGCTTCAATGTATGCAATATATTCAGGGAGTATGCTTACATCGCCGGACAACAGTTTGTTCACAATGGTATTGGCATGAGCCCACTCTAGAAAAAGTGACTTCCAGTGCTCTGTCTCAGAGTCAGTTTCCATAACCCATTCCAAATCTGCATATTCATAGGTATGTTCTAATGCTTTTTTGTAATCTTTATTAAATTCACAGACGCTGGCTTGAAGTAACTGAGAGTATGCAATATAAGTAAATAGTGGTCTAGTAGTTGTTTTCTCATCGGCCGTTCTGCGCCTTCTTGAACTCTGCGACATGAAATACAGAATCTCTGCTTTTCTACCCATTTCTTTGGCGACCTCTTCAACCTTATCCCACCGTCGCAAGGAACGATAGGTATTAGCCAGATCCTTGAGTGCATCCAACTGATCAATCTCATCCAGACGCTCGACGAACGGCTCGAACTGAATGGCGGCTTGCAGATTCTTGGAATGATCCTCTCCCAATCTTAAGGAGAAGAGACGATATTGACATAGAGCCAGGCGCTCTGAATGCTGTCTGCGCTCACTGGAGGCAACGACATCGTAAAGGATTGCCGCAGCTTCACGCTTGTTATCCTGAAAGAAATCCTCGGCCGTCTCGAACAATAATGGAGAGTACGTCAAATTATCAATTAGCAGGGCTACAGCCTTCTCCATACAGCTCAGCTTGCCGAGCTCAGCACATCGATACAGGAAGGGTCTGATCCTCCGCCAGTTCAGTGGCGCATTGATAAGACATTCTTCAATGTACTGTTCGTAAAAATGCCCATGCTCCAGCCCCATTACGGTGGTAATGCGGTCAAGCTGGTCCACGGCAATCACTTTGTTACCGCTTAGAATTGAACTGATCGTTCCTGGATTAAGGCCTGAGATTTTTCCCAGTTGACTAATATTAAGTGCTTTCAACTCCATGTAGTTCTCAAGTTCTGTGCGAATCGTGGTTGCCTGTGCCAATATAACCACCCCTTAAAGCTTAACATTAGGATCTGATGATCGTCCAGATATACGTTTGGAATAATTTATTAAATTTTTAACTAAAAGAACGCTACTATGTAAGGGAGCCTTGTCTTCAATCCATCATCAAATTCATATGTAATTTTTTTCCTTATGATTGTTACAAATATAACCATTTATTGGACGTCGGTCAATTGTTTTCTTCAAATTTCTATTAATCTGGGTTGGATAAGAGGCTTTCTTCTCTCTTCGACCTTATCCAGCTATGCTAAAATAAACTCCAGTTCAGTTCATAAAGAAGGAGGAGAGGACGATGAAACGAATGGGCTGTCTGCATGCTCACTATTCGAATATCTCCTATATTGAAGAAGCATTTCACGATAAAGGGATTCAGTGGATGCATTTTGTAGACCCAGGGCTTGTATACAGCTCAGACCCAGAGCGCGATCCGGGTGAGGAGGGGGCGAAGCGGCGTGTTAGGGAGCAATTGGATTGGATGCAGCGATGCCAACTGGATGCGATTCTGATCACCTGTACCTACTACGCTGCTCTGTTGTCACAACTCAGCGATCCCATATCCACCGATATTCCGATCCTGACGATTGATGAGCCTTATTTTGTGGAGCTTTGCCGTACGAATACCCCTCAGCTACTCCTGTTCACCAACCCTGAGACGGTACAGGGGACGATGAGCCGTTTACAGCAATATGCCGTCCGTTCAGGTCAGACTGTACAGGTGGATACGGAGGTCATTGACGGGGCCTTTCCACTCCTTATGCAGGGAGACAAGGAAACGTATGATGTTGTTATATCGGAGCATATTCGCTTGCTGCTAGAGCAGAAACCTGATTATAGACTCTCTGTAGCTCAGCTATCTATGGTAGATACTGTGAAAGGACAGGTGGATCACAGGGGGAACCTGATCGGGCATCCGCTGAAGCCGCTGGTTCGCGAGGTGTTGTCAGTATTGCAGTTGGAATCCTGAGCAGGATATCATCGTTTAGGCGAGAAATGAGATAGACACACAAGTGACTGTAACCAAGGCCTCTTCACGGGGAATACTGTTGCACGATCTTGATACTTTTAAAGACGGGAATAGAAGTAGTTCAGGAATGTGGAGGACGTACATGTATCGTATTGTTATTTTTCAAGGGCCAAGCGCTTCGGGTAAAAGCACGCTTCAGGCTATGCTGGGACTGCCGCGCGTAGTCACCTGGACGTCTAGACCACCTCGGGACGGTGAGAAGCATGGACAGCATTATTTCTTCGCTACGCGAGAAGAGCTTGAGTCAATGTACAGACAAGGTGGTATGGCAGAGATGTCTACCTATCACGGGGAGCTATACGGAACTTCACTTCGCTCACTGCAAGAGGCCATAGAGGGAGGAATGACCGTCTCTACTGTTATGGATGCACAGGGGGCAGCAGTGGTGAAGGCGCTTTTTCCTGACCAGACGCTTCTAATTGGCATCGCAGCAGACCGGGAGCAGATTCACAAGCGACTGCTGGAGCGCCAGAGCTCTCCTGAGGAGATCGAGCGCCGTCTCATGGGCTTTGATCAGGAGACACAAAGTTTGGGGCAGTGTGATCTAATCATTAATAATAATGATGAACAGCTGCAGAAGGCCGAGGGTGTAATCCAACTTCTGAAGCAGGCACTGTTAAAGTAGTTGATGTAGTATTTTGTGCGGGGCGGAAAGGCTGAACAAGGGCCCGCGAAATGAACACAGCCACTGTGAATAGGTTAATCCTATGACAGTGGCTTGTGTGATATACTTCCAGATCATCGGTTAATTGAATAACTATAGCATGATCCTGCGCCCATTTTGAAGGTGAGTGATTCATTTCACATGTGAAATCCGCCCTTTGTATTATAGTGAGAGGAATGCAAAAGGGGAGGTTCACTGTGGCTAAAGTAATCTCAAATGTCCGGTATGCTCCGGATATCAGTGTGTTGAAGGTGGAAGGCGATTATGCAGGCGCGATGGGGCAATTTTATATGCTGCGCTGCTGGGACAGCTTTCCCGTGTTGTCACGTCCGATCAGTATATATGACATAGGGGACGGCTATATCGCATTCATGTTCCGAATCGTCGGCACGGGGACAGAGCTACTCTCCGGATTGCAGCCAGGAGACGAGGTCCAACTGGAAGGACCATTTGGTCAAGGCTTCCCCGAGGTGGAAGGCCGCATAGCACTGGTAGGGGGAGGCATGGGAACAGTACCTCTATATATGGCTGCCAAGCGGTATACACAGGCTGAGGTATTTCTGGGATTTTCGACAGCGGCCTTTGGCGTGTCTGCTTTTGAGGAACGGACAAGTCAGGTCACGGTTACGGTAGGTGCCGAGAGTATTTTGGAGCATGTCCAGCCTGAGCGCTATGAGTATATTTTTGCCTGTGGTCCACATCTGATGCTGGAGGCGCTGGCTCACAAGGTAGAGGGGACTGGAGTACGATTGTTCCTGTCTGCTGAGAAGCGTATGGCCTGTGGGATAGGAGCCTGTCTGGTATGCTCTGTGCAAGGAACCCATGGCAATCGCAAGGTATGCAAGGATGGGCCCGTATTTGAAGCAGGGGAGGTGGATTGGAATGCACTCCATGACCTGTAATATAGCAGGGGTAGAGCTGAAGAATCCGGTCATTATGGCCTCCGGTACCTTCGGCTTTGGCCGGGAATATGCGCAGTTCTATGATCCTTGTCTACTGGGAGGTATTTCTGGCAAGGGCATTACGCTTCACCCTCGCGCGGGCAACAAAGGCTCGCGGATGCAAGAGACGGCGTCAGGAATGATGAACAGTGTAGGTCTGGAGAATCCGGGAGTGGAGGCCTTTCTAAGGGATGAACTGGAGTCCATGACACAATGGGATACCGCGGTTATGATCAATCTTGGAGGAGCCGACATCGAAGAGTACGTAAAAGCTGCGAGTATTATCAATGATGCCTGTGCTGCTCAGCGTCGGGAAGGACTACGGACAGCGGACATGCTAGAGCTCAATATTTCCTGCCCGAATGTGAAGGAGGGCGGTATGCAGTTCGGTATCCGCACAGAGGTGGCTCGTCAGGTCGTACGAGCGGTACGAATGGCAACAGCCCTTCCGCTGATCGTGAAGCTGTCTCCAGGAGCGGAGGATTTGACGGCTATGGCGGTCATGTGTGAAGAGGAGGGGGCGGACGGTATCTCGCTGGTCAATACCTTTCAGGCCATGAAGATTGATATCCGTCGCCGTCGCAGTGCCTTTCAGCAGACTTATGCAGGTCTATCGGGACCAGCGATCAAGCCAATCGCTCTACGGATGGTCCATCAGACAGCCCAAGCGGTGCGCATTCCGGTCATAGGAATGGGAGGCATCACCTCCGCTGAGGATATCGTAGAATTCATCATGGCAGGGGCTGCTGCCGTGCAGGTAGGGACGTATAATTTCATGAATCTGCGAGCAGGGGTGGAGCTGATCTCAGGCCTGGAAGCATGGATGAGTCAAGAAAAAGTACAAGCTCTGGATGAGATTAGAGGAATTGTATAGTTTTATATATTTTTGTTCGCTTTTTCGTTCTCTAAAACTAAGGTATATGTTATAATATTCCATAACAACAGAATGGCTTAGATGGGCGGTCGGCTAGTCTCCTGTAGGGGAGGTGAAGCCTGTGGAGGTGAAGGATGCACTGACACTCATGATGACGTTCGGTTCGCTGCTGATTGCGCTGATTGGACTTGTCGTCACCATTGTCGTTGCACTGACCCAAGACAAAAAGAAATAGACCGCCCTGTCGAAAGGTAAGCGGTCTATCTCATGTACCAATGCCTGCAGCCTACCGCCCTTGTAAGCGGACTGTTGCCGAAGAGTAAGGATGCGCCAACATCCTTACTCTTTTTCTATAGACGATAGAATATAATCTGTCTACAGTGGAGCTAACCATTCTATCATCATAAGAAAAACTTCCGCTAAGTGCGGTCTGTCTTCTGTGAAGCAAGTCGACAGATGTTATTCTTAGGGTACACAATCTTTTTACATTTTATCACAAAGTTGGTCATATTGACAACGGAGCATACGCCTTAATCTGCAGCTTTCATGGGCTATTGTCTACAGGAGTAGGTCTCAATCCCATCCACATTAATCCTGCCCTACGCTCTCCAGAATGGCATCCCCGGCAGCGCTGATACGGATGTGAGCATAGCGGGCATTTGTCTGTACATCCAATCCAGTGCCTTCTGGCACAAAATAGCTCTCAATCCCATAGTAGATCCCACCACCTCCGGACATCCTGCCGTTCAGCACGAGCTCTCCGGTCTCAAGCGTCTCACCAGGCTGATATAGTCGTTGGAAGGTGTAGACCCCGTCGGCACCCGGGGCAAGCACGACGCTTACCCGTGCTCTATAAGGCATTGCAATCAGCTTCTCCTGTGCTGGAGATGGCGGATTTGAGATGGTATAGCCCAGTTGTACATAGTCCCCTTGCAGCAGTGAGCGGGGGTCCACTGGCATGAGCTCCAGCTTCACTGTTGTTCCTGACTGCAGCAGTGTCTCCTTGTAGACTGTCACAGAGCCGATGTAAGCCAACTGCAGTAGAATCACCAGCCCGATGGCAATCGTACGTCTGCGAATCAAGCTGTTGTGCGGTATGGAGTCAGCGGCCTCGGAGCTATCTGCGGCCCGACGGGCAGCTATATAAGCGAGCGCCAGCGCAAGGATACCCAAGAGAGCCAGTGTCAGAGACTTGTGCAGCAAGGGCCATAGAAGGTCATAATACTGGAAGCCGATAAACAAGAACCAGAACACCACGCTTATAGTCGCATGAAGTATCCTATGCTGCTGGAGGTATCGGAATGCCAGATAAGTGACTACAATAAAGTTCAAAATATTGAACATTAAGTGACCGTAAGAAATCGCGGACTGTAGGAAAGTCAGCCACAGCAGGAAGAGCAGCGTGAAGAACAAGCTGCTTTCTCCGAGATGCTTGCGTGCATTCTCATGCAAGGACGGGGCTGTCAGACGGGAGTGAGCAGCCAGAAGTCCTCCGTTGATCAGAGCCAATATCATCATCATGTAAGTGAAGCTGCGCGGTACGTCGTCCAGCAGCTGATACAGCATCATGCCCATGCTGAGATTCCAGATGGCATGCGTGGCCCATAGCTGTGTCCGTCCTTCGGAGCGCAGCCATCCAAGTCCGATCAATAACGTGATGATCATGGATACAGCGAGGTTATCTATCCATAGTGCAGCGATGACCCCGATAATGTACCCGATGCAGAGCATTGTATAACGAATCACGGAATCCACGGAACGCCATATCGTCATGGAGACCATGAAGATTAGACTCAGAGCGAGCAATCCATACTCTGGATGCGACAGTCCGGTGGTAATGAGCGCTAGCCCGATCAGGGAAATGCTTCCGATCAGAATCCCTACGATCTTAATGATTCGGGATACGAGTACGCTCATGATCGAACGTGCATCGTGTGTCGAATCTGATGGTACAGGCTTCGATTCTAAGCTGTCTGCCGGGGCAGCGATCTCCCGATCAGTGTGTGCTTCATCGACACCAGATTCGGCATTTCTGGACTGCTCCAGCCTGCGCAAATAGCGGAAGAACAGTACATTTCCCGTCAGCAGCGCTGCGACGAAGATCAGGCCGTACAGAAAAAATAGCGTCGACGAGTGATACACCGTCAGCTCAATGAATTTGAAGACCGCGAAGCCCGAGACAGCCAGTGCATTCAGAGCTACGAAGGTCGTATTGAAACGCACATGAAGGAAGTAATAGAAGCCTGCTGCCAGCATCCCCACCCAGAGCACATTTAGATACACTCCATAGGTCTCGTAATAGAAGGAGTTGGACAGGAACCAGAGCGTAATGTGCAGTACGACGAAGCTAAGTATACGCAAGGCGGGTGAACGTAGTCTGCGACTCTCGATCAGGATGAATAGCACCAGATTCACCAGCAGGAAAATGAATCCATACATAAGCATATAGGGCTCTTCATACGCCATGAATACAGAGGACGGTATGAAGTAGAACCATAGCGCCAGATGTACAAGGAAGTACGACAATACATAAAACGCTGGATAGCGCGTAATCCAGGCCAAGAGCAGTGCAGGGATGGACCAGACCAGAAACAGTACATAGCTATTGGCGTGAGCATTGTAGATCTGATCCAATAAGGCAACCGCCGTTCCGAAGGAGATACAGCCCCCGACTAGCACAATATTTGACAGGAAATGCTGATGTCCGAATAGCCCCTTCATGCGGCTCAGCACAAAGGATACTCCATAGAACAGGATGACAAGTCCGGTCGCCAGAGAAATTTTCCCCAGCCGATCCATACCACCCCAGTTCGCAGCGAAGAAATAGATCATGGCTGACAGAATGAGCGAGATTCCCAGCAGAAAGCCCAGTCGCACCGCTTGAAGTCGTAACATGAGTTCCACAGATCCTTTCCCGGTTGCGCGTAATGTGATTGTAGATGTTTTCATTATAGAGGACTTTACCTTTGGCTCCAAATGATAAATCAGGTAAGAATTCAGGTATTGACCCTCACGCTTCGTGATACTTTATAGTCAGTGGTGAAGGGAGGATGAATCATGGCCATGAGAGTAAAAGAGGTCGCCAAGCTGGCAGGCATTAGTGTGCGCACACTGCATCATTATGATGAGATCGGTCTGCTCGTCCCCAATGAAGTGACTACAGCAGGGTATCGTCTGTACTCGGAGGATGACCTGGCTCGGCTACAGCAGATTCTGTTTTTCAGGGAGCTGGATTTCCCACTCAAGCAGATTCAGGAGATTCTGAGCAGTCCTTCTTTTGACCGGGTAGAGGCGCTGGAGCTGCAGCAGAATATGCTGCGTGAGAAGCGACGGAGGCTTGATGTGATGATTGATACGATTGAGAAGACGCTGCAATCTACAAGAGGAGAGATAACGATGACAGCAAGCGAACAATTTAAGGGTTTTGATTTCGGGAGTAATCCCTATGAGGAGGAAGCGCGCAAGCGCTGGGGAGATGAAGCCGTGGCCAATGCCAAAGTCAAGGGAATGCCCGCAGATGAGAAGCAGGCCATGTCTGATCGCATGAATGCTATCTACTTCAGGCTCGCTGCACTACGAAATGGTGTACCAGACAGCACTGAGGCACAGGAGGCCATCGGGGAGTGGTATGCATTTCTCAATAGCATGGGTAGTCACAGCTATACGCTGGAGGCCTTCAAGGGCTTGGGGCAGATGTATGTGGACGATGAACGTTTTACCCGCAATATCGATCAATTCGGAGCAGGACTTGCTGTGTTCATGCGAGATGCCATGGCGATCTATGCTGTTCGGCGGGAGGACTTACAAGAGAATAGCTGACAAGAGAAGAAGGACAAGAAACTCACAGTTGATCTAATCGTGGTGCTAGTTGTGAGCCGGAGCCCAGTAGGAAGAAGAGCGCAGGCCGCTTCAAAGTCCATGATTTCGGTGGCACTTGGAGCGGCCTTATTGGGCATATATTTTATGCTGACGTGATCGAGCCGACGACCTTGTGGATGCTGTATCGAATCGTCATACCTGGTAGAGCTAGTGAACATATTACTCTTCCTCCTCGCGACGACGAGCCGAGCGCAATCGGTGCACAATCGTTACCGGAGCTAGCGTGCAGAGGGTGGCAACGCCCCCCAACAGCAGACCCTCGGTCCATGGTCGATCGTTGGATAACGCCAGGTAGAGGACGAAGACCAGCACTCCAAGCATGAGGCATCCCAATACTTTATAGGAGTAGGGTCTGAGGGAAGCCGTCTTTGGCTCCTCATGATCTACAGAAATATGCAGTTGAGCATAACCGAGTACCACCGCAGTTAGCATGAATACAAGCCACAATGGATTGGCGATCATCTGACGGGGGCCCTCCGACACTGCCTGATAGCCCAGTATAGCCAGAATTCCCAGGGACTGCACCATAAAAGCGAGCTTGATATGCTTAAGCTGTGCAAGTACCAGCCGTTCGTCTGTAATTTTCTTGAACATCGTTATTCCTCCTTATCCTTCCAAAATAACTCATCCAGTGATTTGCCTACTTCGTGACAAATATCAAGACATAATTTGAGCGAGGGATTGTAGCTTCCCTTCTCAATGAGGCTAATCGTCTGTCTTGTGATGCCTGTCTTGGCGGCAAGCTCCTGCTGGGTCAGCCCCGCAGCCAGTCTGGCAAGTTTGACCCGGTTGTCCAATGAAGACAGCACCTCCCATCTACTTTAGATTGTAACATATATATTCCATAATGGAATATATAAATTGCATTATTCTCATTTTTAATACCCTATACTCCTATACCCCTAATACCTCTTCCGTATTAAGGGAATATAATCATATCCATCCCCCACGGGTAGAGGATAGAATTTATGGGGTAGAGCGCATGAAGTTGGCCTAGATGACAGGAGAAGGAAGCTGAGAACAATGAACCGATACGCTGAGTTGAAGATAGCTCTCTCCAGTCTTATGGAGGAACACGGTACTCCGGGGATGAGCGTGGCTGTCCTGCAGGGTGGACAGATCGCGTGGAGTGAGGGGCTAGGAACGCTAGAGAGAGGCAATGATCGTCCAGTAGCGCGAAATAGTCTGTTCCATGCCTGTTCCATGAGTAAAATGGTGACAGCATTAGGAGTGCTACGTCTTGTGCAGCAGGAGCGGCTCAGACTGGATGCAGATGTGAACGAGTATCTTGAGTCCTGGAAGCTGACAGAAGGCCCGAACATGAGGAATTCTATGGAACAGGACATGGGTCATGAACGGGAAAAGGACATGATCGGAGATCGTGGTAAGGAGGTAGACCAGCATGTCCTCGTCAAGCATATGGATGAAGTGTCAGATCAGAGACCGCGCTACCAGATCAGTGTTACGTTATCGCAGCTTCTGGCTCATCAGGGAGGGCTGGAGGACCCGGAGTGCAGTTTTGATGCATGTCGGCCTGATGATCAGGTGCCCGAGCTGGAGGACATTTTGGCGGGACGCACCCGGTATCTCCAGCAACCGCTGAAAGTAAGCTATGTACCAGAGAGTCGGTTCAGCTACTCGGATGCGGGGTATTGCGTCATCGAGCTGATCGTTGAGCAGGTGACAGGTTTGCCTTTTGCGGAGGCCATGGATGAGCTGGTCATAGGACCACTGGGGCTTCGATACACCTCATTCTGGAATTCGGCTGCCGATCCTGAAGGAAGGACATTGCCCATGGATATAGAAGGTGGGTGCAGCATTGCGGCAGGTCACAACGCTCAAGGCAGCGTCGTCCCTGGTAGACGAGCCTATTATCCTTATCAGGCAGCTGCAGGATTATGGACCACGGCGGAGGATCTGGCACGAATGCTGGCTGCACTTATGGAAGCCTGGCATGGTGAATCCGTATCGCTCCTGCGACCCGATCTGGTCCGTTATATGCTGACAGGCTTCGGTTGTGAGCCAGCTGCGGGGATGGGTGTCTTCCTGCACTCCGCCGATGACGTCCTGCAGATCTTGTCCAGAGGCTGGGGGATCGGCTTCCAAGGCATGCTGACGGCTTTTCCAGAGCGGGGAGTGGGTGTGGTTGTCCTGACAAACATGGACCCCGGCAGACCTCAGCAGGAGTCGGTGGTGGGTGCTGCAATTCGCGAGATAGCCAGAGCCTGTTCTTGGCCCGGGTCTCAAGGGTAGAGAGTAAGGTTATCTAAGGAGATAAAAAGAATATTATTGTCCTAGTACCAGGTCCTAGGATTTAGGAGTATAATATACATAGCTACACAATTGATCATAAGGGAGAGACCTGTCTTTGAATTTTGAACAGTGGATTGCACCTGAATATTATAATCTCACGACTGAGATGGAGAATCACCCGGCGGAGCGTGTAGCGCTGCGCTGGCTCAGCGACCATGGAGACATGGAGGAGATTACATACGGAGAGCTCCTCGGCAAGGCGAATCGTCTGGCGGCTGGACTCCATGGCCTGGGACTAGAGAAGGGAGATCGTGTGCTCGTCATGGTCCCTAGGCAGATTATTGCCTATATCATCTATATCGCTTGTCTCAAGCTGGGTCTGGTCATTATTCCATCCTCTGAAATGCTGAGAGCCAAGGATCTCGAATATCGCCTGCGGCATTCTGAAGCTCGTGCTGTCATTGCTTGGTCCGATACGACGGAGGAGGTTCAGAAGATTGAAGCGGATCTGCCCGCCCTCGCACACCGTATTGTCGTTCATTCCTCTACAAGCATGCAGGATGACGCATTCGTGACACCATCGGGCTGGGTGAATCTGAGTGAGCTTTTGCAGGAGGCGCCAGCTACGCCTATTTCTGTGCAGACTCATCGAGATGACATGGCGATCCTGGCATATACCTCGGGAACGACGGGCAATCCCAAGGGTGTGGTCCACAGCCATGGCTGGGGATACGCTCATCTGCGGATAGCCGCATCCCTGTGGCTGGACATTCAGCCTTCCGATACCGTATGGGCTACCGCTGCACCTGGCTGGCAGAAGTGGATCTGGAGTCCATTCCTGTCCGTGTTGGGTCGGGGTGCGACGGGCTTCATCTACAATGGTGGATTCAAGCCCGGACGTTATCTGAAGCTGATCCAGCAATATGGAATTCAGGTATTGTGCTGCACGCCTACCGAATATCGACTGATGGCGAAGGCAGAGGATCTGCCTGGCTATGATCTATCCAAGCTGCGCAGTGCCGTATCGGCGGGAGAGCCGCTGAATCAGGAGGTGATCGAGATTTTTGAGCGGCATTTCAATCTTACGATTCGCGATGGCTATGGGCAGACCGAGAGCACGCTACTGATCGGCAGCCTCAAGGATGCACCGCTTCGGATCGGCTCCATGGGGCAGTCCATTACACCGGGACTCATCGAGATTATCGATGAGGATGGGCAGCCTCAGCCACCAGGGGTGGTGGGTGATATCGCAGTCCACCAAGACATGCCAGCCTTGTTCCGCACGTATTATCTGGACCCGGGCCGCAAGGAAGCCAGCATGCGCGGAGATTATTTTGTCACGGGAGACAGGGCCAGCAAGGATGAAGAGGGGTACTTCTGGTTCGAAGGCCGCGGGGATGACATTATTATCAGCTCTGGCTATACCATCGGTCCATTCGAGGTCGAGGAAGCGCTCATGAAGCATGAATGGGTCAAAGAATGTGCGGTCGTTGCCAGTCCCGATGAGATGCGGGGCCATGTCGTGAAGGCGTTCGTGGTGCTGCGCAATGAATCCGCAGCTTCGCCAGAGCTGGCGAGAGAGCTACAGAATCACGTAAAGGCCATTACGGCACCTTACAAATACCCGCGCAAGCTTGAATTCGTGAGCGATCTGCCGAAGACCAGCTCGGGCAAGATTCGACGGATAGAACTCCGTGAGCGGGAGAATAACCAAGCGTAAAGAGACTAAGCCAAGGGACCAAGCGTCGGCAATCAGGTACAAGCCAGAGTAGTGTGGTTGAATTTACATGATGAGGCGAAGTAGAGAAGTCTAAGCTTCACATTCATCGGGTCATCAGCAGGAGCTGAATCATTGCCCTGTGACAGCTGATGAGTAGCTCTGCACACGCATTAAGAAGGACACACGTAACGATCCACCTTATAATAAAAGGCCTGAAGCCAGGATTCATGATCCTTTGCTTCAGGCTATTTGCGTTGATTATGGTCACATCACGGATTGCACCTGCCGGATATAGAAATATCTAACGATGACGAAGTATACGAACTGGATTAGACAGAAGATACCTAGCACGGAGGCGGATTCCCAGAATAGGGAGTATTCGAACATGTTCGACAAGGCCGTCAGGGCCACGGCACCGTGCACTAATGCTATTACAATGGGAGTGAAGAACAGCAGGGAAATTTGCTGTGTAAGCACGTGGCTCAGCTCCTGCTTGCTCAGTCCCAGCTTGGCAATAGCTTTGAATTTCTCTTTATCCTCATCCAGATCGCTATAGAGACGGAAGTAGAGGAAGCTGCCGGCTGATACGAAGAATACAATTCCAATGAACAAGCCGATGAATAGGATTGGGGCATAGCCCTTGATCGTATCGTCCAATTGATAGTCCCTCGGAAGGAATTGATATTGATCTCCATATTGCTTAAGCGTGCCCAGCAGGGCTTTACCTGCTGCAATAGCGCCGGGTTGTCCTGCTCTACCGTTCCACGCATAATAATGCTCTTGCTCGGCTGGCTTGCCTAACTGCGATTCGATATGATCTGGAACGATAAGATAGTGTAGTGAACCCGGCAGTAGATGGGATGTGACCTTCTGCTCTGCCCGGAGAGTGAGCTTGGATGATGTGATGAGCGGCTTGCTCAGCAGCTCGGAATCTTTCGGTGCAGCAAAACCGTAATCAGCCCCTACGACTATTGGAGCGTTGCCCGCAAGCTTGATCGGATCTGCCTGCATCAATCCGGCAAAGCGGTTATACTCTGATAAGCTGATCATCAAGATAGGTTGTTTTTGACCCTCGATCTGATAGTAATTCAGTCGGACATCGCCTCGCGTAGCCTGAATCTGCTCACGTTGAAGTGTCGATTCGATCAACTGCAGATGCATCTGCTGCTCAGTGTCTCCTTGCTTGGATACATAGTGGAAAATGTATGGGTTTATTTCAATGAGCGGCTTGGTCAGCACCGTGCGGAAGCCATACAATGAACCAATAGAACAGAAGGCGACAGTTGAGATAATGGCTACCAAGAAGAACGTACGTGCATTATCCTTCATGCGGTAGGACAGGTCCGAGAACAACAGCATGTTCGTTTTCTTCCAGAAGATATGCTCCTTGGATTTGAGCTTGCGAATCAGGTAGACGCTAAGCTGAGTGAAGAATAGATAAGTGGCGATGCATACCATGATGACTACAGGAACCAACAGAAGTACTACTTCTACCCCCTTGGCGTTCAGGGATAACGTATAACTGATGCCAATCAAGGCAACTACCAGTAGCGATAGTAGTAGGGAAGCCTTGGGCTCTCCTTTGGATATCTTGTTGCTCTTGATTAATTGGATAAGCTTGCCGCTACGCAGCACCATCGCAATGAAAAGAGAGATGAGCACGAACAGAATCAGAAATGAGATTAGTGTTACCGTGATAGCCTGCCACGGAATGTAGAAGGGCAGACTGCCCCCAAGCTGGAGAATGTTCTCTCCGAGCAGCAGGATGGCTTTGGCGAATATAAGTCCAAGCCCGATACCTCCTGCTGAGGCTGCGAGGCCGATCAGCATATTCTCCAGGAAGACCATGCGTCGCAGCTGCCCATCCGACATGCCCTGCAGCATCAAGAGACCGAACTCCCGCTTGCGGGATTGCAGGAACGTACTCATGGAGTACAGCACGAAGAAGAAGGAGAATACATAGATGATCCATTTGGAGGAGGACAGGGCTGTAGCGGCACTGCCATGCACATTCTCTCCGCTGAGCATCGGATGGTAAGCGAAGATCGAGAAGGTGAAGAACACCATTACCGTGAAGAGACTGCTTAGGAAATAGGCGGCATAGAGACGCTTGTTCCTGAGGACATTATTAAACGCGAATTGACGAAATGTCATTGGCATGGCCCCCTAATAGTGACAGCGTATCGATGATCTTTTGGAAAAAGGTCTGTCGGTTATCGCCTCGGTTAATTTCCGTATACAGCTTTCCGTCACGGATGAAGATGACCCGATGGCAGTAGCTTGCTGCCATGGCGTCATGAGTTACTAGCATCATGGTTGTGCGCTGCGTATGATTGATCCGTTCCAGCATTTCCATAACATCGCGGGCGGATTTGGAGTCCAGATTGCCAGTAGGCTCATCCGCTAGCAGCAGCTTGGGCGAATGAATCATTGCTCTGGCAATGGCTGCCCGTTGGGCCTGTCCGCCTGATATTTCGTATGTGCGCTTGCTTAGGATGCCAGAAATACCTAGCTCATCGGCAATCTTGCGAGCCTTCTCCTTCATATCCTGCACCTTGTGACCATCCAGGGTGAGAGGCAGAACCATATTCTCCTCTACCGTAAGAGTGTGCAAAAGATTAAAGTCTTGAAAGACAAAACCCAGCTCACGCCGCCGGAATCGGGCCAGTTCCTGCTTCTTCAGCTTCCCTGTATCCCGGCCATCCACCAGTATGCTCCCGGTTGTTGGTTCGTCAATGGTAGCAATCATATTTAGCAGTGTTGTCTTCCCGCTACCTGAGGGTCCCATGATTCCGACGAATTCCCCCTCCTCAATGGTGAACTCGATATCCGTCAAGGCTCGATAAGCGATATTACCAGTATAGATTTTACTAACTTTATTGACATTCAGCATGATAGCCTCCCCTTTCGTCAGCATGCCGCATAAGCCCCACAAGATCAGCTATTATTACAGAATAGGATCTCATCGCGTCGACTATGCTGGCTACCTTTCAGTTGTGCATCTATCAGATGTTCACAGTATAGTGCTGATGTCTTCATCTGAACCATCGAATCAGCTTTCACTTTTATTACATGCGTGTAAGGTTGGGGATTCCTTCCCTGCTTCGTTCCACTCGTTCAGGCGGATTCACGCTGAAAGGAGGAGAAGAGAATGCGGACGGTTGTCCCTTCACCTTCTATGGATTCCAGCTCAATACGATGATCCAGGCGGTCAGCAGCCTCCTTCGTCAGATACAGACCCATGCCTGTAGATTCGCGGAAGCCTCGACCATTCGCCCCGGTGAAGAACGGGCCGAAGACACGCTTAAGATCCGCAGCCGGGATACCAACACCTTGATCCCGGACTTCGATGTAGGCCTGCTTCCCCTTCGCGCCAGAGGTAATGAGTACCTTGTCATGCTTTCCGGCGGAGTACTTGACCGCATTAATCACAATCTGCGAAATCATGAAGAAGAGCCATTTCTCATCAGTATCGACGCGAATGTCTTGTAGGGTACGAACCTCTGGATATACGTGACTGCGAATGAATAATCGCTTGTTATCATGCAGCACCTCGTTGACGAGCTTGGCCAAGGTCACGGATCGGACGTGAAAGTCCTGCTCAAAGCTACGCAGCCGGGCCATGTACAGGACGGTGTTCAGATTGGAGCGCATTTGCTCCAGCTCTGCACGAATGCTCGCTCCCTCAGGCTCATCCATCTGTTGTACGGTTAGCTCGATGACCGACAGAGGGGTCTTCATCTGATGCACCCATTGGTCCATGAAGGTCAGATGCTGACTTTGCTGTGCCTGGGCATGGTTCAGCTGGGTCTGGTAGTGCTTGTATTGGGTATGCAGTAGCAGCTCCAAAGCTTCGGAGATCGGTGCTGTGTCCATGGTGCGGAAGGAGGCATCCAGCTTGAGCATAGGTTCACTCAGACGCTGATAGTAGCGACGTCGGCTGATGTAGTGGTAGATGAGATAGCAGCTGAGCAGGAATATTCCAAGGAAGATAGAGTAGAGCGCTGGCCGAAGATGACGGTAGCCGTCCATCCAATAGATAGACAATATAAGTGCAAACTGAAGGCATTGCACTACTACCAATAAGGCATGCTCACGCAGGAATAATCTCATCGCTCCTCCTCCTGCAGCCAGGAGGTATTCAGCCGGTACCCTGTACCGCGCACGGTCTCAACGGCATCCTCGACGCCCAGCTCCTGGAATTTTTTGCGGACCCGAGTGATATTGACGTTCAGTGTATTCTCATCTACGAAGGCTTGGTCGTCCCACAGCTTCTCCAGCAGAGCTTCTCTACTAGCTACCCGGGGATGGCGTTCCATCAGACTCTCGATAATATCGGATTCCTTGCGTGTCAATGTCACGGTGTGAGTATCGAGGCTCAATTCCAGTCGCTCTGGGTAGAGGCGTAGCCCGGCTTTCTCCAGGATCTGCTCTGTATATTGGGCGGCATATTCTCCATAGGCGCGACGTAGGTGGCTACGGATCTTGGCCATCACGACTCCATAATGAAAGGGCTTCGTAATATAATCATCTGCCCCATTCTCCAGTGCCATGATCTGATCCATCTCACCAGCACGAGCTGATATGAACAATACTGGGCACGTAGAGACCGCTCTTATCTGCCGGCACCAGTAATAGCCATCGTAACTGGGCAGATTCACATCAAGCAGGACCAGATCAGGGGAATGGATGTGGAATTCATCCAGTACATGCTCGAACCGGTAGGGCTGAACCACCTCATAGCCATACTTTGATATATGTGATTGCAGCAATTCTGCAATTTTGGGGTCATCCTCGACGATCATAATTTTTTGCATCACATAGAACGCTCCTTATTTAGCAAGGTGTACTTGTACTCAAATATCTTAACCGTACATCATACAATTGTACTGATCATGTTCAGTATGAATCTACGGACCATTATAACATTCGTGTGCAAAGTGTACCGATCAAGTCCATCATGGGCGGACAGTTGTGCTGTGAGAGGCATCCTTCTACTAGCTGCTACGACGGGCATTAGCGTATGGACTGTACAAGTATGCTAAAAATCCTTGAAACCTGTCCGCAGAAGGTGTACTATACATGTTACCGTCAATATGCATGTTGTCTGATTCGTGAGAGGTAAGCAAGACAACATGCAAGCTCATATAATCTTGGGGATATGGCCCAAAAGTTTCTACCGGATGACCATTGCAATCGTCCGACTATGAGTGATAGCGTATCTAGGGTTCCGTTTCTTTGCCGTGGGCATGGAAGGGCTGGTCCGAGCGATACGGGCACAGGATGACTGTGCTACACCTACAGGGACAAAAACCCAGAAGGACAGGTTCACTTGAGCGAAGTACGTCAAGGGATCTGTCCTTTTTTGCGTTTTCTGGACAACCGCACATAGAAGGAGAGAGATTTAAGCATGAAAGTATTACAAGAGCGTATTCGCCAGGAAGGCGAGATACTATCCGATACGGTCCTGAAGGTAGACTCCTTCCTGAATCATCAGGTGGACCCCATGCTGGCATTGGAGATTGGACGGGAGTTCGGTCGCAGGTTTCGGGACGAGCAGATTACCAAGGTACTGACCATTGAAGCGAGCGGGATTCAATTCGCCATGGCGACAGCGATTGATCTCCAGGTTCCATTTGTCTATGCCAAGAAGAAGAAGGCAATCACACAAGGTGAGCAGGTATTCTCTGCACCTGTCCACTCGTTTACCAAAGGCGAGACTTATCAAATCAGCCTTGCACGCAAGTATCTGACCCCGGGGGATAAGGTACTGATCGTCGATGATTTCCTGGCTACGGGCGCTGCATTGGTAGGTCTGGCGGATATGGTGGCGGAGTCAGGTGCCGAGCTGGTTGGCGTTGGCTGTGTCATCGAGAAGAGCTTCCAGGAAGGACGCGGATTGCTGGAGGAGAGAGGCATTCGGGTGCACTCACTGGCACGCATCGCTTCAATGTCCCCTGGACAGATTGAGTTCATAGAAGAAGAGATGTACATCCATTGAGTCGTATTGAGTCGTAAGAAAGAAATATCTATATAAGGCAAGTAACTGTACAAGATAAGTAACTGTGTAAAAAAAGAGTACTGGCGAGTTCGATTGAATTAGAGGAGAAGTGAACGTGAATATGTTAAGTAGACAAAAGATTTTCGCACTAGGCTTCCAGCATGTCATGGCAATGTATGCCGGTGCTATTGCGGTGCCGCTCATTGTAGGTGGAGCTTTGGGGCTGACTCCTGCCCAGATGGCCTATCTGGTCGCAGCAGATCTGTTCACCTGCGGGCTGGCAACACTGCTGCAGATTATGCGCAGCAAGTATTTCGGCAGCGGTCTTCCGGTGGTATTGGGCTGTACCTTTACAGCCGTGGGGCCGATTATCGCCATTGCTTCAACCTCGAACCTTGCGACGGCCTATGGCGCCATTATACTATCCGGCTTATTCGTCGTGCTGTTCGCACCATTATACGGGAAGCTACTTCGCTTCTTCCCAACTGTAGTGACGGGCTCTGTCGTTACCATCATTGGGCTTACACTTATTCCGGTAGCTATGAACAATGTAGCAGGTGGTCAAGGTATGCCTGATTTCGGCGAACCGCGCAATCTGTTGCTGGCTCTGGCTACACTAGTGATTATACTGCTGGTTAATCGACTGGCTACAGGCTTCCTGCGTGCTGTATCCGTTCTGCTAGGCTTGGCTGTTGGTACCGCTATGGGCTACTTCATGGGTATTGTTAGCTTTGAAGCGGTTGGCTCGGCGTCCTGGATCAGCATTGCACAGCCATTTTACTTCGGTAAGCCAGAATTCAGTGTGATGGCTATTATTACGATGATTATCGTGAATATCGTCAGTATGGTGGAATCGACGGGTGTGTATCTCGCTGTTGGGCGAGCTACCGACCAGAAGGTCGAGCAACGTCAGATTGTGAACGGACTTCGCTCAGAGGGAGCAGCGATCATGCTCGGCGGCCTTCTGAATGCATTCCCGTATACCGCATTCTCTCAGAACGTTGGCCTCATTACCTTGACGCGAGTGAAGACACGCAAGGTAATCTTCGCGGCGGGCGCAATTATGGTCGTGCTCGGGCTGCTGCCCAAGCTGGCCGCATTAACGACGGTGATTCCTAATGCTGTCTTGGGTGGAGCCATGATTGTGATGTTCGGCTCGGTAGCTGCGGCGGGTGTGTCTATCCTGTCCGAAGTGAATCTGCGCAAGGAGAGCAATCTGCTCATCGTAGCTTGCAGTATTGCTGTGGGTCTTGGTTCAGCTGCTGTACCGCAAATGTTCGATCAGGTGCCAGAGTGGCTCAAGATGCTCCTGCAAAGCGGCATTGTGACAGGCTCCATTACAGCGATCGTACTGAATATATTCCTTGGCAATCGTGCAGAGGAGCCAGAGGTGACGACCTCGGATCTGCCAGCTCCAGATGCGCCTGCTACGAATTAAAGAGCGTATCGGATAGACGAATAAGCTAATAAGTTTATACGTATAGACGAAGCTTACAGAAGCTTGTGCTTGTACTAGTATAAAAACGTTGTGATTGCGGCTCATGGCTGTGATCACAACGTTTTTTTGTGCTAAATAGGACTTGATAGTACACATAAGTCCCACTTTATTCCTTGGCATTCCAATTTACTCATGGAATCCACCTCAACTTTGAGGCACCAGACTCATCTAGCCTGTCTTACTCTAGGCTACCTAGCATAGTCTCTTCAACTCTACTCCGCTGCTTCTACTCCGTAGACCTCTCTGTACAAAATGGCCCGATAGTCCTTGAACTGCTGCAGCGTTAGTGGAGAGGGATAGCTCATGATAAGCAGCTTCAATTCTTCCGCATTCTGGCGAAGTGGAGGCTGCACATAGTCGAATGCATTGAGACAAAAGCCAAGTCGTTCATAGAATCCGATGCGTCGCCTAGCCATCTCTTCCTCCGGTGGCTCTACCTCCAGAATAATCGGTCCCTCTGCTTCTCTCTCCTGTATGAACTGTTGAATCATGCGTGCCCCGACACCTCCCCCTCTTAGCGTGGGGTCTACGGCCAGATGCTCAATGAATGAGAACCCCGGCAGTCTCCACCCGGCTAGGAGGGCGGTAACTCTACCGGATGCGTCCTGCTCTGTATGAAGGGAATAGTAGGCATGAAGTAGCAGCTGCTGTTGGTGCTCGAATATACGAAATTCGCTCTCGGGAAAGGATAGCTCCATGAGCTGATACACTTCTGTGAATGGTGTGTAATTCATAGTGGATGTCACGTCTCCATTTTTTAATGTGATTGTGATAAATATGATTTTGAATCGCGCCCCATAAGTTTATTGTAACGCAAAAAGCCCTTCCTGACCCCTGACGGAGCCATGGAAGGACTTGAATTAGTGTATTCTATACTCGTCCTACATATTCTACGATGTACAGTACGGGCTACAGTACGGGCTCACGGAGACGGCTTGTCCTGTGTGGGCCGAATGACTGTAAGGAAGCTCAACATGAGTGAGCGGGACATGGTCAGGCGCGGATAGCTGAGTATACCCCATTCAACACCTCATGGGCGGGTGCGCCGTTCATGTTTTTCGAAATGACTCTTGTCTTGGCGAAATCACATTCTTTGGATAGCTCTGCGGCCAGGGCTTTCTCACCTGTGAAGATGAGCTCCTGCCAACGCTTTTGCTTGGAGAAACGCTGCAATACAGGGATGATTCGTTTCATCCAGCGCTGTTTATTCACGGCGATCCGCTCATCGTAGTTCTCCTTCTGAGTTCGACCTGACACTTTCTTGACGCTCTCGGCACCGATATGCTCACGCCAATTCTCCGTCTGACTGTCCCAATCGAAGCGATACTCCTGATGAATGTTGCCGAGCAGAGTATCCAGCACCCGGATATGGTCACTGCCGACCTGAATGACACCTGCAGCCGGATATTGAGTGAATACCTCGTTCATCTCATCAAGATGGGGAGAAGACTCCCAGTAGAACGCATTGGGGAGCTGCACCTGCAGCTTCTCCAGAAAATACAGATCGCCGGAGGAGCTTGCAATGACAATAAGCCCTTTCTTTAGCGTTGTGCGATGACTGTTGATGTCCTTCTCGACCTTGGCACAGAGTCGCTTGAGCGTCTTCTGCTGCTCAGGACTTTCTCCTGAATGAGAGTACTCCATGAGCTTCTTCAGCCCATTCTTCAGACGTAGCGGCCATTCGGCGTTGGCACCATTGGCGGTCTCGGTATTGAGATAGATGGTCAGGAAGCATTCGGATGAAGATTGTTCATACTGCTGAACGGCCTTCCACTTATCAATCCATTTCATGTATGCATCATCCTCCTTAAGCTTGATTACCACACATGAATAAAAGTAAACAAGCTAGTTATAGAATACATATATGGAAAAATGGTGGGAAATAGAGCCTGGACTACCATGGTGGAGGAATAGGTTGATTAGAGGCAAGTCGACAAAATTTTTCAGGGTGCAATCCGCTATAAACGTTCCAGAGGTCTGTGTTCAATCTGGCCTAAGGTCCAGTAGGGAATCCGTGCGCAGGTCTGTTCTTGAGCAGCAGGGTTGGAATTTATAATTAGCCTCAGTTCGTTGTAATGAGGTGAATCGGTAATGAATCACAATAGGGAAAAGGTTCGGCACATTCACAAGCGCGATGAGGCCAGTCTATATGTCCTTCTGACAGACACTGGCACATGGTTCAGCACGCTCATCAAGCAGGTAACGTCGGCACCATACAATCATGCGTCGTTGTCGCTGGATGCCAATCTGAAGAATCTATACAGCTTTGGACGGAAGCGGCCCTATAATCCGTGGGTAGCGGGCTTCGTCCGCGAGGACGTGTATGGGGGTGTCTATCGGCGCTTTCCACATACGAGGTGCATGCTGCTTCGTCTGCCCGTCAGTTATGGACAGAAGGAGAAGACAGCGCGCCTGCTGGAAGCCTTTGAGGAGCGTGAGGGTGTCTATCGGTACAATCTGGTAGGGCTATTCGGTGTATTGCTGAACTTTAGCGTTGAGCGGGACAATGCATTTTTTTGCTCGCAATTTGTGGCAGAGGTACTTGGACGGACAGGAATCCAGCTGTGGGAGCGTTCATCTGGGCTGGTAACACCGTTTGATTTTGGTTGTCATCCTGCATTTGAGATCATCTACGAAGGGTATCTGTATGATTACGCAGGACTGGATCAATCGCAGTTCCATGAGAATTGTCCTGTATCCGTTCAAGCATTGTAGCGCACAAAATAGAGCTTAAGAAGTAGGTCCCTCCCTTGGAGGGGGGTGGACTACTACTTTGGTACCATGTGACCGTATGCTTAAGTAGTGGATATATTCGACTAGAGAAGTATAAGATATGGGTCTTGGCATCCCATCCATAAATATTTTTATTCCTTTTACTTTTGTTCAACCTTCCGTAGATATGCTTTATAGTAATCTAAAAGGAGGGCGTGTATGATTACAATTCTTATCGTTGAAGATGATGAGATGGTGCGTCTTTTGACGAAAGCGAAGCTGAGCCCGTTATATAAAATCAAAGAAGCAGCTGATGGCAAAGAAGCGTTGGAGGTTCTCGATCGCGAACATATTGAGCTGCTCATCGTGGATATTCAGATGCCAAACATGAATGGGTATGACCTGGTGCGGTCCCTGCGGAATGTCAACGATATGACGCCTGTGATCATGCTGACGGCCATGAACACCTTTGCTCACAAAAAGGAGGGCTTTGCCTCAGGCGTGGATGATTACATGACAAAGCCCCTCGACTATGAGGAACTTATTTGGCGTATCGAGGCATTGCTACGGCGAGCACAGATTGCCAACGAAAAGCGAATTGTGATCGGTAACCTCTTGATGGAACAGAACACTTTTTCCGCTAAGTATAACGAAGAGACTATTCCACTAACAAACAAGGAATTTGAACTGCTGTACAAGTTTCTCTCCTATCCCAATGTCGTATTCACCAAACAGCAGTTGATGGATGAGATTTGGGGTTACGATTCCGAAACAGAGTACGATACCATCAAAACCTATATCAGCCGTCTGCGCAACAAGTTCTCGATGTGCAAGGAATTCGAGCTGGTATCCATTCGGGGACTGGGATATAAAGCGGTCATCCATAAGATGGGAGGCGGCAATGACACGGTATAAACAAGGCGAAATCTTTAAGCTGGTTCAGTTCCGGTGGGTTCTCATTGCAGATGCAATCGTAGTTGTCGGCGCAGTGATGGCCTATGGGTTTATCGCTACATACTGGCTGGGCATGACGAGGGAAAACGCTCTTTCCATGCTGGCTATCATCCCGCTTATGATGATTGCTGTCGGTTTGGGGACATTTTTTACGCTACGATCCGTTCGCCGGAAAATGGGTGATCTGTTAATTGGAATACAAGAGGTATCCGCTGGTAATCTGGAGGTTCGGTTAGACAACAAAAAGGCAGAGGAATATGCACCGATCTATGATGGATTTAATCGCATGACCTCAGAACTGAAAAACACAAAGGCAGAGATGCAGAACTTTGTGAATGAGTTCTCTCATGAATTCAAGACGCCGATTACTTCAATCTCCGGATTTGCCCAACACCTTATTGATACAGGAGATGGCATTGAGAGCCCAGAACGGATTCAGTATCTTCAGGTCATTGCCGATCAATCCCTTCGTTTGTCTGCTCTGTCTCATAACATGCTTCTGCTTTCCAAGGTCGAAGCCTGCGAGATCATCACTGAAAGAGAAGCATTCGATTTATCCGAGCAAATAAAACGTTGTGTAATCCTGCTGCTGCCGAAAATTGAACAGAAGAAGATTGAGCTGGAGCTGGATGTAGACGATATATTTTATGTGGGCAATGCGGAGCTGATCGAACAGGTATGGATCAATGTGCTTAGCAACGCCATCAAATTCACGCCTGAATATGGGGAAATCAAAATCTCCGCCAAATGCACCTCAGATCAGCTTACGCTTACATTTTCAGACAGCGGCGTGGGCATGGACGAAGCAACCGTCACGCGTATCTTTGAGAAATACTACCAGCATGATACAACCTCCACTGTGCGGGGTAACGGTATTGGCCTGTCCATTGTTTTACGTATTATTTCCCTGTGTGGCGGTAAGATTCATGTAGAGAGTACACCTCAGGAGGGAAGTACCTTTATTATCGAGCTCCCCATCTAACAAGCGCAGTATAAACGAGTTCAATATAATAGAGATAAAAAAAACAGTTGAAGCACAAACCTTGGTGAAGGTTCGAGCTTCAACTGTTTTTGCTTGTGCGCACTTATCATGAAAGAATCGGTTTGATTTTACTTTGGTTCAACCTTCGCAGGCTAAGATACGAATATCAACAAGAAAGGAAGTACCCTTGTTCGATGATCCACTGTCTGGTGGGCAGTAAGTCTATTAATCTGATGAAATCAATGAGAGGAGAATCATTATGAACAAAAATATAACGAAGGTGTTGGTGGCGGGTGCGACAGCCTTGGCCATCATGGTTGTTGCTGTGGGGTGTGGAGCGAAAACGGGCTCGGGTCCTGCTGTGAGCGCGGCAAGTTCGATCCCAAGTGAGTCTGCGGTCGTTATTTCTGACTCCTATGATAATACTGAGGAGCTATCGGCTACTTTTCCGGTCATCAATCCTACCCCCATTGACACGCAAATGGGGAAAAACATTCAGAATAGGCTGCTGAATGGGTTCGAAAACTGGAACAGAGGCTATGATGCATGGGAAACATGGGGCGATATTCTGTATACTGAGGATTCCCTGTACAACGTTCATGGTGTGAAGCTCACCTTGAAGGAATATCAGGATTCCATGAATGCGACGCTGCAGTCCAGCGACATTCAAATGGGCAACTTCAATAATATGATCATCTCCGGTGACTGGGCTGCGATTCGCTACGATATTTCAACGACCAACAGACAGACCCAAAAAACTTCGGATGGAAGTGTGATGGAGTTTGTGCACTTCAAGGACTATGGAGATGAGCTGGGCACTCGAGTTGTGGAAGGCTGGGCAGGAACAAAGGGTGCAGATTTTGCTGGTCTGACGACCTTCCAGACTGACGCTGCGAAAGCGGCACAGCAGGCGGCATTGGATGCCATCGTGAATGCGACGATCCCTGATACAACGGATCTTGTAGCCAAGTATCCTGTTACCTATCCTACGCCGATCGAAGATGGTATGGCTAAGGAGATTCAACAGGCCATATTGAACGATTTTGAAAATTGGAATAAAGGTATGGATGCTTGGACGGAAGGCGCAGATTCCTATTATGACAGCAACCTGCAGTACCATACGAATGATACAACTATGACTCTTGAGGAATACAAGGCTTCCGTCAAGAACGCTTCTGAATCCACCGAAGTAAAGCGTATTCGCTTTGATAGTATGATAATCAGTGGAGATTGGGCCGCCATTCATTACAGAATTACCAATCAGGACACGAAGACTGGCGAGAAGACTGCCGGTGATGTGATGCAGTTCTTGCATTTCGCGAAGGACGGCGACAGCGTGAAAGTGATTGAAAGCTGGACCAAATAATAAGCCCATCTATGTTTGACTACAGAAAAACAAATTATTAAAGTCAAGGACAAGGATGATGAGCGCTGCGTCAAAGTCGCTAATTACAAGTCCAGATTTGCCTGACAAGCAGAAAACATAGCAACCACGCGAAGTGTCTGACAACAGATTCTTCACGTGGTTTCTTTACATTATATCTGTTTACAATTGTATATCTCTAGTGCCACAGCACGATTGAGTTCCATTTCAAGTCCTCCTGCCGTATAATGAAGTCAATTTTACTTTCATACAACTCACACCCCGCATATCGTATGAATCAGGGTAACTCCTGAAGTCTACTGTGTGTTTTCCTTGAGGGTAACTAGGGGATGCTGAGGAATAACATATTGGCTATTCGGAAGGACAGTGCATTGTGAAAAACATACTTTTTATTAATACCGGGGGCACGATTTCATCCTCTCACCAAGAGCATGGATTAACCCCGACGCAATCGGCAGATAACATTCTGGAGCAGATTCCCCAGCTGCGCACGATCTGCCACATTGATGCGCATGATCTTATGAGCATGGACAGCACGAATACGCAGCCAGAGGACTGGGTCCTGATGGCGCGACTGGTACGAGATTCGTTGCCGAAGTACGACGGGATTGTCATTGCTCATGGTACGGATACGATGGCCTACACCGCCTCAGCACTGAGCTTCATGCTGGGTGCGCTGGATAAGCCCGTAGTACTGACCGGATCACAGGTGTCTATTCTGGCCGAGAATAGTGACTCGCAAAGGAATATCATTGATTCCTTCGTGACAGCCTGCAGTGAAGCAACGGGTGTGTTCGTTGTATTTAATGGCAAGATTATCAACGGCCCGCGCTCCTCGAAGATCCGCACGCGTAGCTACAATGCCTTTGAGAGCATTAACTATCCTTATATTGGACTCGTGGAGCAGGGCGTGATTGATTTCACGGAGGGGCTGTTGCCTGCTGCACCCGTGGACCATGTATATAATGAGAGCTACTCGGCTGGCGTGTTCCTGCTACGCTTGATTCCGGGCACGAATCCGGGAATCTTCGATGCGATCCAGGCTCTTGGCTACCAAGGGATTGTCATCGAGGGCTTCGGCATGGGCGGTGTCCCATTCAAGGAGCGCAGCCTGATCGACAAGATCGAGCAGCTCATGAAAGCGGGTATTAGCATTGCGGTGACGACACAATGTCCATATGAAGGCGGCGACCTGACGATCTATGAGGTCGGACAGAAGGTGCTGGAGAAGGGGGTTATCCCCGGCTATGATATGACGACAGAGGCTCTGGTGACCAAAATGATGTGGGCACTCGGTCAGTCCACGGATTCGAAGGAGGTTGCCCGCATCATGGCAACCAACTATGCGAATGAAGTGACCATTCCGAATTCGTGACGCCAAGCTGAGCTTCTCGGGCGCTAGCGATTATCATCTAGCGTCCGATCAGGCCTGAGATTATTCTTCTCATCGCCCATTACCTCACGCCTCAGGTGGGAACCATACCCGCCGCAGATCGACCCATCCCTGACTGTTGAAGGTAACGCCGCGCAGGGAGGGGAGGAATGCGGTCTGTACTGGATGCTCATATAAAATATACAGCTGATGCTCCTTCATCAGCAGCTCCTCAATCGTCCGAAAGCCGGTATCTCTCGCAGCTGCGTCGGGCTCACGAATGATGGCTTCCAGCCTGGATCGGATGTCTGTACGAGTATGTGGCTCGACATGCTCGCTAATGGTCGAATACAGATCGTACAGGCGAAGCTGCTCGTCGCGGTCCCGAATGAGTGAGAAGACGATCAGGTCGGCTTCCAGCCGGATGGGCCCCTTGAATTCCTCAGCCGAGGAAGAGACGACCTGACAGGCATAACCACAAGCCTGAAGACTTGCAGCAACCTGTTCCGCATCCGTCTTGTAATGATTAATGGTAGCAATGCGCAGCGGCTCCAGAGCTTGTCCCTTGGTATCAGAAGGGGGTGCGGCACTTCGCTGCGCGGCTATCTTTGGTGTTTTCGTTGACTTTGCAGTCTTGTCTGTCTTTTCTGTCTTTTCTGTCTCTACTGCCTTTCCGGGCGCTGCTTTCTCTGCTGTCATAGTCCCTCTCTCCAGACAATTCCATATGGCGGCTCGTATGGCCGGATCGCTTAGCGGTCCGGTCTTCTTGGTGTTGAAGGTCACGAATTTGCGGACAGATACATCCGAGTGAATCTGACTCCAGGCAGCGGAATCCCTCACGGCTGGATTGTGAATAACGTGGAAAGGAGAGAGTGGCTCATTGGAGCCTGCTTCCATGTCTAGCCCGGTATTGATTTCACCAGTCGAGCCTTCTGTCATCTGCCAGGGAACATGTACAATTTCAACTCGATCCAGATGAGCGCGTTCCTGATAATAATGCTTGAACACCTCCAGCACACACAGATTATCGTTCATCTCGCGCAGCTGGAATGGGCCGCTCCCGATCGGTCGCTGTCCGAATTGCTTATCACCGAGCTGATCCAGATCTCGGGGTACAATCGCCGCCCGGCTAGTACACAGAAAAGGCAGAAATAGCTCATTCGGCTCCTTCAGCTCCATGGTCACCATGTAGGGATGGAGTGCACGAACTGATTGCAGTTGCTTGAATATTGCGCTGTACAGCATCCGCTGCGAGGTCTGCATTAATCGTTCGAACGTATAGACCACGTCATAGGCAGTCAGCATTTTACCATTATGGAACAGCACTTCCTTGCGTAGATAAAAGGTATACAGCTTGCGTGAAGCGTCCGTCTCCCATGCATGGGCAATGCCAGGCACCAGCCCTCCAGTAGTGTTCGACTTGCGAACCAGTCCGTCGAAGATATGGCTGGATACGAAGGATTCGGCCAGCAGATTCATGTATAGAGGATCGACCGTATGCAACTGCTGCCGAATCGGCAACCGCAGCATATCAATCTGCTTGTTGCTGCGAACCTCCGAGTGACGGCCGAAATAGGTCATGAACCAGCCCTGCAGCCGTTCCTGCAACGTAGCCGACGGAGAGTGTGATTGTAGCTGGTCCATGGCTCGTTGAATATCGCGACGATTGATGGCCTGCATCATGGACTGGACGGCGATCTCCTCCGGTCGGGTCAGGAACGTCAATGTAGAGCGACGTCCGCGTCCGCGCTGCGGTGTCCAGCGAATCCAGCCCATCTGAACCATCCGGTTGATGATCGTGAGCGCATTGCGATGGGTGCAGTCAAAGGTTACAGCCAGCTCGTCCATCGTAACGAAAATTTCATTATTGTCCCCATAACGGGCGTGAAGCCTTAGAAATTGGCTGTGTAACTTCATCCTCGTGTTCACTCCTAAAATAGGAAGTTTGTCATCTTTTTTCTTCTCTTTATCTTCTTATTTTATCATCTACAATAGGTTATAGAACACGATGGAGGTAATATTTAAATGGAAAATTCCTGGCTCTATTCCGATCGTCGTCCCTTATATTCCTTGTTAGGCGCATTCGTGCTGGCGGTTGTTCATCAATATTTATTTTTTGGTCATGATCCGGCCGTCTCTTATCCAATCTTTGTTGCCTGCTTGTATGGCTACATGTATGTATTCGCAAAGGATAAGCTGCGTCCATTCACCTGGTTCGGCTGGTTGATGTTCACCGTGATTATGCTGTTATCGTTGACCTATGTACTGTTCTCGAATGTGGTATTTTATGTCCTGAATCTGCTGGTCATTCCCGGATTGTTCTTCATACATATGGCCTATTCCCTCAGTGAACGCCGTCTGGACTGGTCTGTGCTGAAGCTGGTGGGAGATGCGCTCGATCATGTGATCGTCCAGAGCCTACGCCATGTTCCTACTATCTTCCGCGTCGTGAGAAGCACGAGTGGGCGCAGTATGGATGAGGAGCATAAGCGGACACTTGGCAAAGTGTTGATCGGACTACTCATTTCGCTACCATTACTAATCGTTGTCGTCACCTTGTTATCTTCAGCGGATGGGGGCTTTAACCACATTCTCTCACTGCTGCCGCACTGGCTGGGCCGTCAGGTGAGCTTCGGAGAGGGAACGGCGCGCTTCCTATGGGTGATCTTCTTCGGACTACTGTTCTTCATGTATCTGTGGGGGTTCATTGACTTCAAGCGCTATGAATCTGAAGCCAGAACAGGAGATGCATTGGAGGAAAGACTGGCTGAATGGGCTGCAGATGTCGAGAAGCCAAGACTGGACCCTATCATTACAGCCACTGTGCTGATTGCGATCAATACGGTCTATGTGTTGTTCGTAGCTATTCAGTTCAGCTACCTGTTCGGGGCGGGGCAAGGGCTGTTGCCAGAGGGACAGTCCTATGCGGAATATGCGCGTAGCGGATTTCTGGAGCTGGTCGTTGTGACGGCGATTAACTTCACCATCATGCTGTTTGTAATGCTGCTGAGTGGAGAGGACAAAGGTGTTGTACAGTCCATGAATCGGATCATGCTGTATGTCCTGCTTGCCTGCTCTGGAGTCATGCTGTACTCGGGATATCAGCGTCTGCTGCTGTACGAGGAGATGTATGGGTATACCTATATACGTTTTCTTGTCCATGCATTTATGATCTTTCTTGGCTTGCTGCTAGTCATTGCTGGTTGCCGGATTCGCTGGAAGCAGATTCCTCTGGCCAAATGCTACATTGTACTCGGTCTATGCGCATATGTCTTGATGAATTATATCGGAATGGATCAGATCATTGCCGAGAAGAATATCCAGCGCTATCGTGAGACCGGGCGGATTGATGCCGTATATTTGAGCAATCTGTCGGTGGAGGCGACGCCGAAGCTGATTGATTTCTCGAAGGAATATCCAGCGATGAGAGGCTACTTGCAGGACCGATATGATGTTATGACATCAACGGGTCACGAAGGCTGGCAATCGTTCAATCTATCCCAGTATCGAGCGATGAGGAATCTGGAAGAAGCTCTTGGTGAGGTCGCCTTCAATTATATGAAATAAGAGTCTCTTGGATAACAAATAACAAATAACCATAAGAATATCTGACTGTTGTGCGTTGCTTGGCTTCACCGCTGTGAAAAAGGGCTTGATAATAATTATCATTCTTGCTACAATGAGAAAAGATGAATTGAGGCTATTGGATAATGAAAAAAGGAACCCTGGCAGGGGCTCCTCTTATGGAACACATAAATGGCTTATACAAGATGAGTTGAAGGCTTATTTAGCTTCGAAGGTTTTGCAGTCAGTCTGCTCAGAGTTCTTAGCCTTCTCTGGGGAGTGGCTGACAATGTAGATGGAGCTTGCGCTGCATTTGTTGTTCTCAGCCCAGAAAGTGCAGGCGTTAACTTCACACAGTACGTCTTTTGCCATAATGTTCGCCTCCTTTACGTGGTGTAATAGGCAAGCAAATATAGCTAGGTACAGGCAAAGCCTGTCCGAACGATCCTCCTTGTAGGGCAAGGGGGATTTTGCTATACCTGAATATAACAATATCAAAATTCACAGCAAGTTGCAATCTAGAGCTTGCTGCATGAATGAGGCAAGCTCCACGAGCATGGCTGCAGGGCTATTTTAAAGGTATTAACCATATTCGGCAGCGATATAACTACCGAATTTTTTGCTGGCAACATTTTTGAATTTCGTAACTCTTTGACCTGTGGACTCCGTAACAGTTGTGACGACATGGATAACTCCACTAAATGGAATACCTTCACTACATGATTTATTTGCGAATTTGCAGTTATGTAATATATGAAGAAGGACGCCGAGAATTTGGCGTCCTTTCGTGCATTTTTAAGGTTCTTTTTAGGGCATAGTGTACGGTATGACGTATGGTTGCGTGTATTCTATGCATATATCCTATAGGAAAATGAGTACGGCCAGTCCTGCCAGCAGACAGTAGATTGAGAAGACCAGCAGATTGCCCTTGGCCATAATGCCCATGAACCATCGTAGAGCATAATAAGAGGCAACCAACGAGCAAATGAAGGCCAGTGAATAAGGGACCAGCAGTTGACCCAGCATCGGGTCTGCCAGCAATTTGCGGCCCTCCAGCAGCATTGCTCCAATACTGACAGGAATGTACAGGAAGAAGGAATAGCGCAACGCTGTCGCTGGCTTCATTCCCATGCCCATGGCTGCCACGATCGTAGAGCCTGAGCGGCTAATTCCCGGAAAGAGCGCCACACACTGTGCCAGGCCCACAATGATTGCATCACGGTAGCGAAGATCATTATCCTGCTTGCGTCCACGCATATTACGAATGAGCCACAACGCGATCCCTGTGATTAGCAGTGTTACGCCAATGACATTCAAGTCCTTGGAGTAATGATCCAGCAGTCCGCCTAACAGAGGCTGGAATATAACGATGGGAAGCGTTCCGACGATGACATAAATGATGAACATGAAGTCCGCGCGAGCCTCAGGCTCTCGTTTGCGCAGATATAGCCAACCGTTGCCAGCAATCTTCACAATATCATGGCGATAGATAATCAACACCGCAATCAGGGATGCGAAATTAACCAGTACCTCAAAGCTCAGCCCTTCAATATGTAAGCCTAGTAAATGTTGAGCAATAATCAGATGCCCACTCGATGATACAGGAATTGGTTCGGTTACTCCCTGCAGCAGCCCCAGAAAGGCATACTTTAACAATTCGAATAAATCCATTAGTAGCTCCTCTCTCCTATATTTTGGTCGGGTCATCTATGTTACTGCCCGCTCATCTAAGTATTGTACTAAAAAAGTATAGATTAGAAAAATATAGCGATAATAGAGGTGCATTTTCTTACTGACCTAGCTGACATCTTGGGATATAATATGAGGAATATCGACAGAGAGATGATTAAGGGGGATTTTATGAGTTTGGGCAAAGGAACATCGAATACACAGTCGTCAGGGGGGGAACGCTTCTCGTCCTTCGGCTTTATTATGGCTGCCATCGGTAGCTCTGTAGGATTGGGGAATATGTGGAAGTTTCCTTATATTACGGGACAATACGGGGGAGCAGCTTTCTTTTTGATTTTTATTGTCTGCCTGCTTCTAGTAGGGATGCCAGTGCTCCTAGCTGAGCTTGCGATTGGTCGCAGTGGACGGGGTAGTGCCGCTTCTTCCTTTACGAAGGTCGGTGGAAGTCCCATCTGGGGACGTCTGGGAATACTGCAAGTCGTAGCGCCTTTTATTATCTTGTCATTCTACGTCATTATCACAGGCTGGACACTGTATTACGCTTATGCGGCATTCACAGGCCAGCTATTCGGACAGGGAGACTTTACCACCCAGTTCAATGGCTTTGTCACAGGCTATGGTGCGCTGGGATTCCAGCTTGCAGCACTCGTTATCACGGCTTGGGTAGTAGTGCGCGGAATCTCGGGAGGGATTGAGAAGTTCAACAAGATCCTCATTCCAGCCATGATCGTCCTGCTGATCATCCTGATGATTCGTGCCATCACATTGCCTGGGGGGATGGAAGGAGTATCCTTCTTCCTGCAGCCGGACTTCTCCAAGCTGACAGCGCAATCGGCGCTAGTTGCATTGGGACATGCCTTTTTCTCGCTATCTCTTGGTATGGGTATCCTGATTACTTACGGTGCTTATGTCGATAAGAGACAGTCTCTGGGCGCAGCTTCATTGGCTGTTGGGGCAGGTGACTTGTTGTATGCACTGGTAGCTGGTTTGATCATCTTCCCGACAACGTTCTCGTTTGGAATCGCGCCAGACTCGGGCCCTTCACTCGTATTTATTGCCTTGCCAGCCGCATTCTCAGCTATGCCGTTCGGAGCTGTATTTGGGGGTCTGTTCTTCGTGCTCCTAGCTGTAGCTGCACTTACATCGGCTGTATCCATTCTGGAGGTTCCTGTTGCCTACACGATGGACCGCTGGGGCTGGTCACGGAATAAGTCTGTGATTATCACTTGCTTACTGGCGTTCCTGCTCGGTATTCCGGCTGCATTGTCTCTCGGTATGGTCCCGGATCTGACCTTCGGGGGGAAAGCCTTCTTTGACTGGCTTGACTTCATTACCTCGAACGTTCTGTTGCCAGTGTGTGGCTTCATCACCACGATCTTCGTGGGCTACTTCTGGAAAAATGCAGGTGAAGCTGCTGGCCTGACAGCCGGATGGTTCCGTGTGTGGGTGTTTATGCTGCGTTATGTGGCTCCAATCATGGTGTTGCTGGTGCTTCTGCATTCTACGGGGATCATCAAGTTCTAATCGCGTCATAGTCATGCATGCTGTGCATATTGTGAAATATATAGGAGTGAAACGAACATTAGGGGTGCTCCAAGCCAATGGCTGGAGGCACCTTTTTTTTGTGCTTCAAGTGTAAGTATAGAGCGTCGAAGCACTCGTGCATTGACCGAATATGATTAGGTTGAATGACATGGGAGCGTAGTCGTTAGCGGAAAGCGGGGAAGCCCTAGAGAAACGAAGTGGCCGCGGCTCTACACTCATATTTGATCTGGTCAATGTACTAGACTACGATGCTCCTGAGATCATGAATGGATCTCCGTTTCTCCGAATGCTCAGCGATACATCCTTCAGCTCGGATCCCAGAGCATCCTGCAGCTGGAACAGCTGCTCACTATGATAGACGCCCTGTGGCATAGGTACACGATACAGGATGGCTGCGATCGCTGCTGCCACACGGGCTGTCATGGCGGCCTCGCTGCTACCCTGCAGTATATATTCCATGTACATCGGCTTGTTGTTTACCCTTCCCCATGCATCCACCTTGACGGCGAATACAGGCTCACCTGCGTGCAGTTTGCTGAATAGATAGACAGCGGCCTGGCGCAGCGGGCCGAACCGCAGCAAACGGAATACGCCTGCCGCCCGCAGCCAGGCCAGCAGTCTGCTGACGATAGCCGAGTCCAGACACAATCGTGTGGAGACGGTCGGGATGGCAAGTGTACGTGGCAGGATATGCTGGTCCGAGAAATTAAATCTGTATGCGGTGTGCCGTCCCAGCATCTCGCCGAAATCAATGACTTTGCCATCCTTGAAGCTGGAGACGGTGGTCGGGACGCCTTGCTCCATGACCTCGTACTCGGTGTTCATGTTATCAATCGTCCATTCAATGGCAGCCTTGCCGTGAGAGTCACCCAGTCCGAGCATGACGGATATATCTACTTCATGTGTCTCGTCCATGTGATCAGCGGCATGCCGGCTCAACAGGTTCGTCAATCCGGGTGCCAGTCCAACGCTCAATACAGCAGTAGCACCCTGCGATAGAGCAATCGGATGGAGGGCTTCGACCTGAGACAGGAACGCCCCATTGGCTGAAATATCAACGTAATGAATCCCCATGCTTAGACAAGCACGAACAAATGCCGTGTCGGTCTGATCCATACACATTACGACCAGTCTAACGTTCTGGAAGAGCTCCGGGTTCCAGTCACTACGAATGTCCAGCTGTAATGGCAGCACTTGCCCATCTGTCGTAGCACAGAATTGCTCTGCGCGTTCCAGGCTTCTTCCTGCGGCGAGTATTTTACCTGGATAGGCGGCTCCCAGTGATCTGCAGATCATCTGCCCCGTATGTCCATATCCCCCGATTACAATAACTTGATCTCTCATCCGAATAATCCTCCATTCATATTGCTGATGCCGATCGCGGCTCCTACGGCCATACCGGTGTTGCGAGAGAGTGCGATCATGCTTCCTGTAGAGCCTGCCAGCCCTGCTGGCGTATGCTTCATAATGAAGCTGTTGTTGGGTGATACGGTTAATCCCATCCCAAGTCCTAGCAAAATAAGCATGAAGCTTATTCCTACAGCCGGCATGTCGTCCAGTTTCAGCACTAGCACAAGAACACAAGCCGCTGTAATCGCTATTCCGATCAGCATCCATTTTCTAGGACCGTGTCGATCGGAGAGATACCCGGCAAGAGGTCCTGACACAGCGAGCATGAAAGGATAAGCACTTAACATCAATCCAGCCGCCGAAGCTGGCAATGAGCTGCGCAGCAGATAGAACGGCAGTGCGGTTACGACAGCATTCGTAAGCATAAACGAGACACAGCTGACAATCAGCCCCAGACGTATAGCCGGCATGCGCAGACTTGCCACCGGAACGAACGGATCAGGATGACGCCGCTCACAGCGGTATAACGCCCCCAGTATGAAAACAGCTGCAGCGGTCATCACAAGAGGATGCCACCCGATTGAGCTACCTTGCGTAAGGCTTGTGATTAGCAAAAGCATGAAGATGGTGAATAGCACGGCACCTGTATAATCAAAGGCCTTTCGTGCTTGCGTTGGTCTAACAGCGGGAATATAACGGTAAGCCAGCCAGGTAGCCAGAATGGCGGCGGGCATATGTACGATGAACAGTGAGCGCCAGTTAACCCACTCCACCAGTAACCCGCCGACAGCAGGCCCCGCCATTCCTCCTAAGGCTACTGCGGTGCTGACCAGACCGAAGGCTCGTCCTTTATGGCTGTTAGGCAAATGAATGCTGATTAGAGCCATATTGGTCGCCTGGAACATGGCTGCACCTGCCGCTTGCATGATCCGTGTCACTAGTAAGAGAGTCAGGTTGGGGGAACAGGCGGCCAATATGGAGCTTATGCCGAACACGATATACCCGAGATTATGTATGGTTCGACTGCCATAGCGGTCAGCAAGCTTGCCCATCACAGGCAGCAGGGCCGCAATCGCCAGCAGGTATCCTGTTGTAATCCACTGCACAGTATTCGCATTACTATGAAAGACAGCTGTTAGATGAGGTAAGGCCATGTTGACCACCCCCGCGGTAAAATGTGAAATAAATACTCCTATGCAGACAGCAGCCATCATGGGGAGATACGAAGAGGGACGCGCTATGGTGCATGATGTATTGTCTGGCTGCAACTTAATAACCTCCTGTAGCATTGCGGATTTTGTTTAGTAACTATACTATTTTGGTAAAAAAATAAGTTAAATGGTGGAGAAAATAAGTTGAAAACCTAGCACCTTGACTGAACGAATTTCAGGTTGAATGATCTGGGGAGTGTAGTCGCTAGCGGAAGGGGGAAGCCCTAGAAAAACGAAGTGCCAGCCTTTAAGCTTGCTGTTCTAGTACTGTTCATCTTAGATCAAAGAACAGCAAGCTTAACAGTGGCCAACAGGGCTCCCCGCTTGCAGCGGATCTTTACACAGGTGTATCTGGTCAAGATACTAGCGTTCCAAAAATGAATTGAGCTTCTCTATACAATGCTCGAAAATCTCAATCTCCTGTTCGCTTAGCTGTAAGCGTAGCTGCTCATAGAAGTTGATATGCACCTCTTCATGAGCTAGATAAGCCTCCTTCCCTTTATCCGTCAGTGAGACCAATACCCCTCTTGAATCTGTTGGGTGAGGGGAACGCTGGATAAGCAGCTTATTCTCTAATTTTGCCGTAAGCTGGGTCACGGCCCCCTTGGTAATCCCAAGACGGTTGGCCAGCTCGCTCATGAGCAGGTCTCCATTAGGGCCGATGGCATCAATGGTGTGAATCTCACTAGGCGTCAGGGCTCCTGCTGTACCGAAGCTGTGCGGCTGTCGCTCCAGACGGCGAAGCTGCATAATGAGGCGTCCCAGATTACGTGAGCCTTGCTCGGATCGTTGCCTTGTGCCAGGCGTATGTTGCTCGGATGGGTTAGTATTCATGTAATTAGTTTAGTTACTAAACTTATAAAAATCAAGCCAAAGATTCTGAGCAAGGAAAAGAAACATCAGAATATAGCCCCAATACACCCACGGGAAGGTTACAATGGTTCTATAACCATTCGAAAATCAGCACCAAGGCGCTCACGAGAAGGATACAAAAGTTCCGTAACCATACGTTAGTTCCGTAGCCATACGTGGAAGCCCCCAAGCTTGCTGATATGCAGATGAACGAATAATATCTTCTCAACTACCTTCTGTTGATAGAACACCGCTCGTGGAATGTATACAAAATGCTCTCTCCAAGGGGTTGTTCACGAATGTAGAAGGGAAATACACATGTGGTATCAGAGAGGAAGTACATATGTGTTGTAAGAAAGGATGTACAGATGAATGCAGATTTGATCACGACAATTCTGACCGGGTGCCTCGTAGTGGCCTGTCTATTGATATTGATATCTATAGTGCTGTATAGCTGGCGTAACGGAATCTCTCCGATGCCCTCGCCCATCGAGTCGCGGGCCGTCGTGGCCACGGAGCTGCAACGCCTGGGCCAATATGGAACCCTTCTGGAGGCTGGCTCTGGTTGGGGCTCATTGACCTTCTATCTGGCTCGGGCCTGTCCGGGCTGGCGGATTACGGGAGTAGAGAATTCAATGGTTCCATATGTGTATGCCAGACTGCGACTTGGAGTCGTTAGCTTCTTGCTATCACGGGGTCTGCTTCCTCGCCGAGGTCACTCACTTGGGAAGCGTCTTGTATTTCGGAGGGCCGATCTGTATAAATGGCCTCTGGAGCAGACAGATGTGATCGTCTGTTATCTGTATCCTGCCGCTATGCAGCGGCTCAGTAGCCTGCTCCATGAGCGTCTATTACCGGGAGCAACCATCATTAGCGTGTGCTTTGCCCTACCTGACTGGCAGCCAGAGCGTGTCATTGTCTGCAAGGATATCCAGCGAACAAGGGTGTACGTCTATAGAGTTGAGTGATTCATGGATAGGTGGCGGCTCCATTAGGGATGACCAAATATACCGACAGAGATCCTGTTGGTATATTTGGTCGTCTTTTTGATTTGTTTTTTTGATCATTCCCCTAATCAATAGTTGTATTTGTTTGTTTATTTATAGATAAATATAATTATTGTCTATAAAAATATATTGACTAACTAATAGGTGGTGCTCATAATACGAAGGGTAACATCCGGCCGGATGAAATCATGATAGCGGGCCGTACTCGCTGGAAAGAGGTTGGTACAGGTGTTGAAGAACCGGTATGTGCTTACGGTTATTTTCTCGCGTGTATGTCTGCACTTGGGGATATGGATACGGAATTTTGCAATCTTGCTCTATGTTACGGAGCTAACGAATAACAATCCTGTCTATGTATCTGTGATTTCCATTGCTGAATATGCACCTATATTTGTATTTGCGGTCATTGGTGGGACCTTTGCGGATCGGTGGCTACCGAAGCGGACGATGATCTGGTGTGATGTGTTATCCGGACTGTCCGCCTTCGTGGTGCTACTGACACTGGGAACAGGATCATGGTACGGCTTGCTGCTGGCAACGCTTGTGTCTGCGATTCTGTCTCAATTCTCCCAGCCATCCGCGATGAAGCTGTTCAAGCAGCATGTTCCCGAAGATCAGCTACAAGGAGTCATGGCGATGTTTCAATCGCTAACTGCAATATTCATGGTCATTGGTCCTGTCGTAGGTACCTTCGTATATCAGCAATACGGAATTGTTGTCTCCATGCTGCTGATGGGTGGCCTGCTGTTCAGCTCAGCACTGATTCTGGCACAACTGCCCAAGGACACCACAGGGCGTGCCGCTGCCCGCTATGATTCGTTCATTTATGAGCTGAAGGCAGGGCTTCGGTACGTATGGTCCAGCTCTGTCCTGCGGACGCTCGGGGTAGTATTTGCCTTCACAGGCTTGGCCTCTGGACTGGTTCAGCCATTGTCTATCTTTGTGGTGATGGAGAATTTGGGGCTGGATAAGTCTTCTCTGAAATGGTTCATGATGGCGAATGGAGCGGCGATGCTGCTCGGGGGAGCTTGGTTAATGGGAATGTCCGGCAAGATCAGACCACAGACGCTACTCGCTGTAGGCCTCTTGTTCAGTACGATCGGTACGCTGGGGACCGGCTGGTCTCATAGTGTTCCACTTACGATCGTATTGCAGATGTTGAATGGCCTTGGCTTCCCATGCATCCATATCGGGATCAACACGCTCCTGCTGCGCAATACCGAAGCAGGCTTCGTGGGAAGAGTGGGTGGTACGCTAATGCCAGTGTTCACGGGGCTGACCGTCATTGGAATGTCCATATCAGGGCTGCTGAAGGTTAGCTTCTCATTAATGGGTGTGTTCGCTGCGGCAAGCCTTCTATTCCTAGTGGCAGCGTTGTGGTTACTTCCGATGATGAGTGGAAAGGGGATGCGCACATGGGGCAGTAGCTCGAAAGGCTAGAGGTTAAGCAATAATCTTGAATAGCATCCATCGAATCCTGTGTGCGCCCATGTATAATGGAGTAGAGGATTCGATAGCGATGGATATTGCCAGTAAAGAAAAGTGGTGATCTGCTTGTTCAAGATTATGCTGATTGAGGATGATGTATCCTTGTTCACAGAGATAAGAAACCGGTTATCCCAGTGGTCCTACGAGGTGCACGGGATTCAGGATTATGACCGTGTGCTGGAGGAGTTCGCGGCATTGAAGCCTGATCTGGTCATTATGGATATTCAGCTTCCGCGCTATGACGGGTTCCATTGGTGCAGGATGCTACGCTCACACTCGAATGTGCCGATTCTCTTCCTGTCCTCACGGGATCATCCTATGGACATGGTCATGTCTATGCAGCTAGGCGGGGACGACTATGTCCAGAAGCCTTTTCATTTTGATGTGCTGATTGCCAAGATCCAGGCAATCCTACGGCGTGTCTATAATTACAGTACACAACAAGCGGAGCTGCGAGTATGGCGGGGAGCTACGATTGAGTACGGTAAAAATACGCTCACTTGCGCAAGAGGAAGCGTGCAGCTGACGAAGAATGAGATGTTAATCCTCAAGCTACTGATTCATTGTAAGAACCAGATCGTCGAACGGGAGGAACTCATCCGCGCCCTGTGGGACCATGAGCAATTCGTCAGCGACAATACCTTAACGGTGAATGTGAACCGCCTGCGAAGGAAGCTGGTGCCACTAGGTCTGGACGGTTATGTCGAGACAAAGGTTGGCCAAGGTTATATCGCCACGGATGAGGATTGCATATGATCCGAAGATATGTGAGAGAGAAACGAAGCTGGCTACTGCTCATTTTGGCTCTGCAGGGACTAACGATATTCGTTGCATTCGTGGATGTGAGTATCCCGCTGCTGCCTATACTATATATTGTTGTGCTGAATGGACTCATCTGTATAGCTTTTATGGCAGTAAGATACCACAAGGAGACTCGTTTTTACCGTAGTCTAGAGCAGTGGGATCATATCAATGATCTGAACGACCTGGAGCTCGCTGACCGCCCGTTCGAATCTATAGTGTACGAGGCATTAACCAGTCAGGCTGTACGGTACCAGACCGAGGCTGCTACGCGTATTCGACAGCTGGAGCAGGAGAAGGATGAGTTGTTATCGTGGATTCATGAGGTCAAGACACCGCTAAGTACCATGCGACTCATGCTGGATCGTGTTGGAGACCCGGAGCTGAGAAAGGGGCTGTCTCATGAATGGCAGCGAATCCATCATCTGCTCGATCAACAGTTGCATCAGAAGCGGATATTGACCATGGAGAATGATCTGATGATTACCGAGACGCTACTAGAGCCTATATTAAATACAGAAATTCGCGCTCTGCAATCGTGGTGCATGTTCAAGGGCATCGGCTTTGAACTGGAGCTGGCTGCTAGGCAAGTGCTGACAGACCCTAAATGGCTCAGCTTCGTATTGCGGCAGCTCCTTACGAATGCAGTGAAATACAGCGAGTCATCAGACATTCTCATCCGCAGTTACGAGCGCGCTGGGCATGTCCAGCTCATGATTCAGGATGCCGGGCGGGGAATAGAGGCTCGTGATTTGCCGCGCATTTTCGAGAAGGGCTTCACCTCCTCACGTAACCGCCAGCAGGGTGATGCGTCGGGAATGGGGCTGTACTTGACCAAGCAGGTGACCGATCTGCTGCACATTCAGTTGGAGGTCACATCGACACTGGAAGAAGGCACCTTGTGCGTACTGACTTTTCCCATGCGCAATAGCATGATGGATATATCTGGCGTGTGACAACAATGTCACATGCTTCTTCTTTTTGTTCGGCGAAACGAGCGACAGTGGGGGTGCATCACCCGTATGATGAGGGTTAGAAGGAGTTGATATGAAGTGTTGATACTGGAAGCGCATAATATATCTAAAGTATACGGCAACAAGTGGAACCACCAAGAGGTGCTCAAAGGGATTGATTTGCGAATCGAGAAAGGAGAGTTCGTCGGGATCATGGGGGCCTCCGGCTCTGGAAAGACGACACTGTTGAATGTGCTCTCCTCCATCGACAAGCCCAGCGAGGGCAGCATTGTGATCGAGGGGCAAGAGTTCACTGCCATGAAGGAACGACAGCTTGCGGAATTCCGCAAGCATCACCTGGGGTTTGTATTTCAGGAATATAACCTGCTGGATACACTCACCGTGAAGGAAAATGTGCTGCTACCTCTCTCCATCACCAAGCTTTCGAAGCAGGAGGCACACACGAGGTTCGAGGCGATTGCCAGGGAGCTCGGCATCTATGAACTCCGGGACAAGTACCCATCTGAAATCTCTGGTGGACAGAAGCAACGCACCTCGGCAGCTAGGGCCTTCGTGCACAGGCCAAGTATTATTTTCGCTGATGAGCCAACGGGCGCGCTTGATTCCAAGTCCGCCTCGGACTTGCTGAACAAGCTGGCAGAGCTGAATGTCAGCGAGCAAGCCACGATTGTGATGGTGACTCATGATCCTGTCGCAGCCAGCTTTTGTAGCCGCGTTGTGTTCATTCGGGACGGGCAGATCTACACCCAGCTATACCAGGGGGATCAATCGAGACAGGATTTTTTCCATGACATTATGACCACGCAGGGGGTACTGGGCGGTGTCCGTTCATGACCTTGAGCTATCTAATAGTTAGAAATTTGCGGAAAAATCTCACGAATCATTACCTGTATGTGATTGCGCTCATCTTCAGTTCGGCCCTGTATTTCTCCTTCGTGACCTTGCAATATGATCCCTCGCTGAATGAGATGAAGGATTCAATTAAAGGTTCGGCGGCACTTGGAGCCGCCTCGGTAATGCTCGTAGTGATCGTAGCAATTTTCCTGCTCTACGCTAATACAATGTTCATTAAGCGGCGTAGCAAGGAGATCGGCCTTCTTCAATTGATCGGTCTAACGAAGGGGCGGATTTTCGGGATATTAAGCGCGGAGAATCTACTGCTTTATTTTGGCTCGCTGATATGTGGTATTGGAGCGGGGTTTACCGTCTCTCGGCTGCTGCTGATGGTCCTGCTGAAGGTGATGGGATTGCAGCAGGAAGCGGCGCTTCGCTTCTCGACGGATGCGTTACTGCAGACCATTCTTGTGTTTGCCACGCTGTATCTGCTGATTATGATTATGAACTACGGCTTCATAAGGGCACAAAGCATCCTGTCTCTCTTCGGTGCAAACTCACGCCCGCAGCAGCGTGCAGGTCACTTATCCCGCTGGGAAATAGTCATTGGCTTCCTCGGAATCGGATTCATCATGCTTGGATATTACATGTCGGCAGGGATGTTTGAGAAGGACCCATCCAATGCCATGCAACTAATGTGGATGATGCTGTGGATTCTGGGTTCTGTGATTGTAGGCACATATATGATCTATAAAGGCTCGGTTAGTCTGGCCTTTTACTATATTAGGCGAAGCAAGCAGGGATATCTGAACATTCAGGAAGTGCTGTCTTTATCGTCTCTGATGTTCCGTATGAAGTCCAATGCACTGCTCCTCACGATTATTACGACGGTATCGGCACTTGCAATCGGTCTGCTGTCCCTCAGTTATATTTCCTATTACTCGGCCGCAGCAGTGGCGAGAGAAAATAGCCCTGATGATTTCTCTTTCGTTGATGCATCATCCAAGGAACGGTTCACCGCCGCTTTGACGGGGCAGAGAATCCACTATACAGGGGTTGAGCGACCAAGTGTAGCGGTCACGGCGAATGTCTTGGAGGTGATCTCAATGGAAGCTACTCCAGATCAGCGATGGTCCCAGCTAGAGCTGCGGGTTGTGAGTGATAGCACTGTGGAGGGAGTAACCTTAGGCCCTGATGAGGTATTGTTCATGGGCTATGGAAGTATTGCTCGAAGACAGGTCCCGCTGCACGAGACCGGGCAGGTAACGTTCGATCTGCGAGAAGGTGTGGCAAAGCTGCAGCTTGTCGGCCTTGATGAGACTTCTATTTTACCGGGCTATTACAGTCGATTGGTCCCCGTCGCCGTGGTATCGGATGCTACATTTCAGAACATCGCGAAGCACAGCTCGTCCATGCTGCAGGAGCCATCCACCTACTATGGTGTTCGTATATCGGTATCCTCTGAGCAGACGGAGGCTTACGAGATCTATACCCGTCAGCAACATGAGCCTCCCAGTGTATCTCAACAGCAGCTTATGCTGAACGGGCGTGCCCAAATGGGGCTGATTATGTTCATTGTCGGGTTCCTGGGGCTGATCTTCCTGCTGACGTCCGGGTGTATTCTCTACTTCAAGCAGATGGACGAAGCGGAGGAGGAGCGGGGCAGCTATACGATTCTACGCAAGATTGGCTTCACGGAGAGCGATCTAATGCGGGGCATTCGACTCAAGCAGTGCCTCAATTTCGGTATTCCATTGTTGATCGGACTGAGCCATAGTTATTTTGCGGTGAAGTCGGGATGGTTCTTTTTCGGTACAGAACTAGTTACCCCGATGCTGCTTGTGATGAGTGTCTATACCTTGCTGTATTCATTATTCGGTGTGCTGTCTATACGTTATTTCAAGCAAGTTATTCATACCTCTCTATAAATAAAGTTGAAATTTGTCGGAAAAATGTGACTAATGTCATTGCGAACGTATAAAAAGCCAGGATTATTTTACCGATACATTGATTGTTATATGCATCTTCGTGAAATTCATTTAGGTCTATATTAACAATTATCGGAAAAAGGGTGGCTCACGACATGAGAAGCATGAGCATTGGCACAAAAATAAGTATGATCCTGATCGGCATCATTCTCGCCTATTCGGTAGCCATAGGAATCAGTGTGGCTTTTGAGATGAAACGAGGCATAGCTGCGTTCGCTACGGAGAAGGCCAAGCGGGATCTGGACATGACAGAACGCTTAATTCAATACAAGATTCCAGGCGACTGGGAGGTGCGTAACGGCCAGCTATATAAAGGAACGACCTTGATGGACGGTAACTTTGAATTGGTGGATGAGATTGGTGAAGCCTCTGGGGATACCGCGACAATCTTTCGGGGAGATGAGCGTGTAGCTACCAATGTCATGATCGACGGGGAACGGGCGGTCGGAACCAAGGTATCCGAAGCGGTAGCAGACACTGTATTGAAGCAGGGACAAAGCTATTATGGGCAGGCGGTGGTGGTCGGTCAGACGTATCAGACAGCTTACGAGCCGATCCGGAATGCGGCTGGAGAGACTATCGGCATTCTCTATGTCGGTGCCTCCCAATCGTTGATGGATGTTATTATGGCCTCATTCTTACGTACCTTTCTTATTGTGGGTCTGCTGGCGATGACAATTACTCTGGTGCTGATCTTATGGTATATACGACGGGTCAGTCGCCGGATTCAGCGCGTATCGGCTGCGATTAGGCAGGCAGGTACCGGTGATTTTACACAATCGGTTACAGATCCGGTGCAAGATGAGATTGGTCAACTGGCTGGCGGCTACAATGAGATGAGACTGAACCTGCAGGAGATTATTAGCCGAGGATTGCAGGCAGCTCATAAGGTCAAAGCATCAACAGGAATGCTGCAGCAGATCGCCGAGCAGACCCGTAAGGAGTCACAGCACATTGCTTCTACTGCAACGCAGGTTGCCGATGGGGCGGATAGTCAGACCAAGAGCACTGCAGAGAATCTGAAGGCAATGGAGGAGCTGTCTGCAGGTGTGCAGCGTATTGCTGAGCGTGCAACTTACATCTCCAGTTCGGCAGCTTCTTCGCGGAGCCAGGCATTGATTGGTGGCGAGACCGTACAATTATCCGTCAGACAGATGTCCGCGATCCATACCTCTGCCCAAGAGACAGAGCAGGTCATTAGCCTGCTGGAGCAGAAGTCGCACCAGATTCATCATATGGTAGGGGCTATTCAGGACATTGCGCGCCAGACCAATCTGCTTGCGCTGAATGCATCCATCGAAGCGGCCAGAGCAGGAGAGCATGGGAAGGGCTTCTCTGTCGTATCCGAGGAGGTGCGTAAGCTGGCTCAGCAATCGGCGGATTCCTCCACCACCATTGAGAAGCTGGTTAGCGCCATGGAGCTTGAGATGAGCCAATCAACAGCCTCCATGTCACATGTAATCCGCGAGGTCGAGGAAGGACTGCGGTTAACGACAGAGACAGAACGTCATTTCGGGCATATTCTGGAGATGAATACCCAGATCGCCGGGGAGCTGGAGGATATGGTGGCCACTACGGAGGAAATGTCGGCAGGAGTAGAAGAGATTACAGCTTCGGTGCATGAGATCAGCCACCACGCTGTGCAGGCCAGCCTGAACGCACAGCAGACCGCGAGCTCGGCAGCCATGCAGCTGGATTCGATTGAACAGGTAAAGACCTCTTCAGATGATCTGTCGGAGGTTTCTGATGAGCTGCATACCTCGTTGAGTCAATTCAGAATCTAGAGCTGGTGTAAATAAATTCCTGAAGGCTGCAACAATCCCCCATGGTCATACGTCCAAGGGCTGAGGTGAGGATATGAGACCGAAGGCTGTGTGGTTGGGAATTTGTATCTTGGCGTTGCTGCTTACGGGAACTTGGACTATGGCTCCTGCCCCTGCATATGCGTGTTCTTGTGTAGAGCCGGGTCCGGTGGAGGAGAGACTGGAGCGAAAGACGGCTGTATTTCAAGGGACGGTAACCAGTATCAAGGAGCCTGTCCTGCAGAAGATTATGTCCAGCGAAGACCCTGTGAAGGTTACTTTTACAGTGAAGCAGCTATGGAAAGGGGAGCCTCGTGGGGAACTAAGCATACGTACAGCTATGTCTGGGGCAAGCTGCGGCTATGAGGACTTCCGGGTGAATGAGGAATATCTGGTATTTGCCTATGGAGATCCTAATGACCTGAAGACGGGACTCTGCGAGGGAACGAAGCCGGTAGCTGAGGCGGGTGAGGAGCTTGCCAAATTGGGTAACGGGTATTTGCCGGCTCAGACGGGGGTGTCAGTCCAATTGGAGGCGGCGCCTGGGGCGTCAGCTCAGCGAGATGGACCGAATACGGAGGCTGGACAGGAACAACAGGAGACATCGTCCTCTAGCGGCAAGCTGGTTGTGGCGCTCATTATTTCCACCGTTATCGCAGCACTTCTGGCTGGGGTAAGACTCTACTATGTACGAAGGAAGCGTATAGGTGACTGAATACTATGAGCTGGACCCTATTCCTTAATTTCAGGAGCAGGGTTCTTTTTCTGTGGGAGCCCAAATTGCACGTAATAGCATGATAGCGTCGGATTCGGTTTACATCTATGAAAGGATACGTGCTACGTATGTTTGATATTGTGAGCTTTGTATCGGATAATTTGTTTCAAGTTTCAATATGTATGGAAATGCCAAAAAAAGGAGAAAAGGGCGCGATAATGTTGAAGATAACGTAGTAGATTTGAATAACTTGGTGTGATATATCTAACGTTTTATTACCTTATATTGGTATTGTACTGAAAACAAGAGACATCAGCCGAGCCTCTAAATTGAATTAGGAGAGTGGTTCGCTTGGCTTTTAGTAAAATAAAAACCATACTAAGTATAGTAGCATCTAGTGCTGTTTTGTTGGCTGCGTCAGTTTCACCATCTTATGCAGAATCTCTTCCTGACACCAATAAATTTGATCAATATCGCAAGAGTATTATTCAGGATGAAATTCAATTAGCAACGAATAGTACATCAAAAAATAACGTATCAGCAATCAGTAAACTTCAGAGTACAATTGATATGTTAGAAGCAGCCGAGATTGTAGAATTAAATTTTAATGAGGAGGGTGCCCTTGTTACAGCCGAGAACTCGCAAGCTAGAGCCGTAACTGACCGCTTTATCAAAGAATCAGTATTTGTCAGTAATGACGTAAATAATGATGTATATTCGGGCGATATCGTTCAGGAAGATGAGACAATCGGGTTACAATCCATTATTTCAAACCCGTCAACTCCACCAGCAGGGGCAGAAACTGGGGCGTTTCACAGAATTCAGACACCATCCAGCAATTCTTTAGCTAATTCATATACTGGCGTGGTAGCTGATTCCATCACATTACCGGATTATGATATCAACGCAGCATTGACATCACCTACAGAGGCTGCATATTTATATACTGGAATTGATCCAGGTATAGCTGAAGTGGGATTGACTACGACTAGACAAACTGGATTAAATATGCCCGCCGGTTGGTATCCGGTTTTTCATGCAAAGGCAACACATGAGGTTGGCAGTGGTGATGACAACGGTAATGGCAATTCGGTAACTTATTACTATGACTCAGCTCATCGGTACAGTGGTGGTGCCAGTGTTAGTTACTACAAAGTCTATTATAAATACGATGAATCATATTTAAGTGTAAGATATATACTAGGCTCACAGATTTATCTGATCAATTTTAAAAGCACATCACCAAAGGGGCTATCTGTCAAAAGATTAACAACTATTGCCATGAATGGTGTTACTAATAACAAGCAGAAATTTAGAGTTCCATTCAAAACATATGCGGTGTGGAATAATATGAAGTTTATGTACAACAATGGATCGCTAACTAAATACCCGAGTGAAATTAGTGGTTTAAAAACAGAAACCTGGAATCACGGTGGCACCTTAGATTACATAAAATCAGGCACCAAAGAGTCTATAAAAATATATTGATAGGCAAAAAGAATTAAAGGGAGGCCAGAGAACTCTGGCCTCTATCCTTGAATAAGGGGGCAGTATTTATGAAAAAAATGGGTATGATCCTTATATTTTTGATTGTATTTTCAACCTGTGCTTCGGCAAGTGCGGCACCAAAACAGACCTTTATTCCAATTGATGTAATTAATAACACTACGCAGGCCTACCCGCTTACAGATCAGTCTACCCTGCTGGTTGATCATTTGAACAACACCCTGCGGGTGGTTGACTTAAATACTCAGGAAGCATTGTGGAGCAAGACATATACACCCATTTACGATTATTATGTGTTGAGCAATCCTGTCAAAATCGTGGTCATAACAGCGGACAATAATCTACCTAAAAAGATTGTCCTATCCCCAAATGGCACACTTCTGTCGCAGCAGTCTTTTCCGAATATCAAGCTTAACGGAATTCAGGATATATGCTGGTCTCCGGCCAGCAGCGGAGGTAAGGAAAGATTGATTGTGTCATCCAGCGATCGGATTTTGCTGTATCAATCTCCCTGGAAGAAGGCGTCTTCCTCTATTCCTATTGCAGTATCTGGTGATAAAGAATATGAGCTTACTATTGTGAAGGATATCCAAGCTCAATTTCCGTATGTAGTCGTTAAATTAAATGGAGACAATAGTACACAGTCACAGGACTTGTATCGAATCATAGATGTTGCAACGAAGAAGAAAATCACCGTAGCTGCGGACTGGAATGTAAGTTCTAATTTTGCCTTGGAAGGCAAGGAGCTTGTGATGTATACATCAAGTATTCAGGGCTTTCCCATGGGAATCAATCCGGGACAGAAATATACGGTGTTCGCACGATATGATGTGAAGACTGGTGCTCCTGTCGTCAAGCTTACACGCAGCTTTAACAATTCGGAAGCGAACTGGAGAACAAGTTATATTCAATCCAGGCTTATCTTGTCGGATTCGGATAACCCTACAACCTTCGCTATGTATAATAAAGAGGCCACACTTGTAAAAGAAGCTCAATCGACGGCAAATGCTAATACGATGAAAAGCCAGCCCATCGGATACAATAACAGCCAATTGTTCTTATTAACTCCTTCAGGCGAGGGCAAGGCACAGATTGCTGCCGTAAGTCTGAATTGACTGAGGTTCCAACTCTACAGCTTCGCTTGTGATACAAGGTCCGACCTCTGAATGACCTAATAATGCGAAAGGGACTGTCCCTAAGGCCAAGTTAATGACCTTTGGGGACAACCCCAAACCAAAAGTGTATCTCACGGATAAGCTGACGATCAGCTATTTTTAAGCGAAACAACTTCCTCCGCTGTACTTACAATATCTTTTATTGTCAGCTTATAGAACTGTTTCAGGTATTCAAGCTTACCGACCTGACCAAATTGTTCATGGACCCCGATTCGCCGCATTCGGGTAGGGCAATGTTCGCTTAGAACCTCGGCCACTGCACTTCCCAGACCGCCAATAACGTTATGGTTTTCCGCCGTAACGACCGCTTTTGTTTTTTCGGCGTACTTCACAATTAAATCTTTATCGATTGGTTTGATGGAGAACATATCGATTACAGTTGCTTCGATTCCTTGTTCTTGCAGCAGGTCTGCCGCTTTCAAGGATTCCGCCACCATAATACCGCTTGCAATAATGGTGACATCGCCTCCTTCACGCAGAACCTTGCCTTTCCCTGCTTCAAAGACCTCGTTTTCAGGATACAGCTTTACTGCATTTTTGCGGATCGTTCGGATGTAATGAATACCGTGCTCTTTTTCGATTTTGCGAAGCAAGTAACGAAGCATGGTGGAATCGCTCACTTCATATACATGAGCACCGGGAATCAGACGGACAAGGCCGAGATCTTCGAAGGCCATATGTGTACCGCCGTTATGCTCAGCTGTTACTCCGGCATCAGATCCTAATATTTTGATATTCGTTTTTGCATAACCGCCTGAAATGAACAGCTGGTCAAACGTGCGGCGGGTAGCGAACTGGCCGAATGTATGAACGTAGGGGATTCTTCCTGTAAGCGACAGGCCGGCTGCAACCCCCATCATATTCGCTTCCATAATCCCGGTATTGATGATTTGCTCCGGAATCTCTTTGATAATTTTATTCGTGGAGATCGCGCTCATTAAATCAGCTTCCAAGCCGATAACATTGGGATTTGCCTTGGCCAGCTCCAATAGCGTATTGGCATACATTTGACGCATTTCCACGTTCTCTATTTCATAGTTTTTGGCACTTGCGTTCATCATGACTCCACAGCCTTTCCAAGTTTAGTTTCCAATTCCGCAATTGCACTTAAAATAGCGGCTTCATCTGCTTCACTGGGACGAATATGATGGTTATCGGCCTTTTCTTCTAGATAAGGAACGCCTTGCCCTTTGACCGTATCTAATATAATCGCAATGGGCTTATCCTTGTGCGCTTTTCCTTTTTCAATAGCTTCATAGATTTCCTGCAATGAACTGCCGTCCACCTTTATAGTGTAAAAACCAAAGGCATTAAACTTCTCCTCAAAATCCAGCGGATCAATAATATCCTTCGTCAAGCCGTCCAACTGCTTCTTATTGTCATCCACAAATACAAAGAGGCGATTCAGCTTATGATGTGCCGCGAATTGGAATGCCTCCCAGCACTGCCCTTCGTTTAATTCGCCATCACCCACAATACAATAGGTGTAATTGTCCTTATTTGATAGTTTATGAGAAAGAGCTACCCCAACAGCCGCCGAAATTCCTTGGCCTAGAGATCCTGTTGTCATATCAACGCCAGGTGTTAAATTTTTGTCGGGATGTGAAGGGAGCTTCGTGCCATTTTGATTTAACGTATACAGAACCTCTTCGGGAAAGTAGCCTTTAGCCGCCAAAGTGGCATAAAGCCCCGGTCCGCCATGGCCTTTGGAGAGAATGAAATAATCACGATCCTCCCATTTCGGGTTGGCTGGGTCCAGCTTCATCACTTCGCCATATAATACAGCCAGGGCCTCAACAATGGACAAGCTGCCGCCGTAATGGCCAAAACCAAGGTGATGCAGCTCTTTTAATGTTTTTAAACGGACCTCATCACGAAATAATTCTAATTTTTGCAAATCCAAGCTCATTATAATTTCCTCCCTTTTGTATACCCGCGATACTGTCAACAAAACTGGAAGTACTTCCTGAAGCAATCATATATTAAATCGCTTTCAACATGACGAGTGATTGGGAACAAACGATGTTCAGAGCGAATAACAAAGTTGTGCTAAAGCTAGTTTTGGACAAAATCCTGTTTCTGGAATAGATCTTTTCCGGACGGTTCAAAAGTTTTCTGCAAAAAGTGATATAATCCGTCTTCTTTATAGGAATAATCCGTTATTGCATCCGCATGTTGTTTGACAAAATCAGAGGCGTTTGTCATGGCAACAGCATAGGAGGCCAACTTAAACATAGGAAGATCATTTTCCCCATCCCCTACTGCCATGATGCTGTCTTTAGACAATCCAAATTTGTCGAGTAAATGCTCAATGCCGGTTGCTTTTGAGACATTAGCCACCGCTACTTCTACGCTATGCTCCGAGGAGGAAGTACTGGTAAATGCGATTTGTTTCTTTAAATTGTCCAGCTCCATTTTCCATTCGTTAATGAGCTCCGCATTCTTACTGAAAAAATATACTTTCAAAATATTTAGTGCATGTAAGCCATCTAGCCAATCCAACCCCTCTTTTACGGACATTTTCCTCGACAGCCATTCATTTTCTTCGACTGTATCCGGTTTAGGGTCTGTTATACGCTCGCATATATAAGCTTTATCTTGCTTGAGAGCGAAGCTCGTTCCTTCATTCGGATGAACTTCATAATAGATGCCCTTACTCCTTGCCTTCTCCACCAATTCCGACACAAGTGCAGGAAGAAGCGTATGTTCGACAATCTGTTCCTGACCAACGAAGACGGACATCCCATTGGCAGTAACCAGACCATCTACTTCTAAATCATGGGGCCAGACGTCTCTGACTTCTTTCAAAGTCCTTCTCGTTGCAATAAAAATAAATTTTCCACTTGCTCTCAGTTCCATAAAATATTTTTTTAGCCTATCACTTACACGGCTATACTCATCAAGCAAAGTGCCATCCATATCTAATACAATAATTTGATAAGGCATGTTCTCACCTTTCTATCCTTCCATAACATGGTGCAGGCCTATGGCCGGATGATGTTATGGAAGCCTCGAATTTGACGAAGCGAAATTGAGGGCCTTCTTTAAAAATAAAGGGGCTGCTTCAGCCTGAGCCGAAACACCCCCGGTGAGCCTAATCATTAAGCTTCATTGGCCAGCGAATCATGGTTTGCTTTGTTTTTCTTGAAGAAACCGAATACGACTGCCAATAGTACCAGTCCAACAACCGTTACGGTAACACCTGTAGCTCCGAACGATTTGGCGATATTTCCAAGAAGAATTCCGGAAGCCGCAAAGTCGGCATCAGAGAACGTTGTACTTGCAAAACCGAGGTTGCCGAGAACTGGCATTAAGAATACAGGCAGGAAGGTAATTAACAATCCATTCACAAAAGATCCCAGGGTAGCGCCGCGAACACCGCCTGTTGCATTACCGAATACCCCGGCTGTCGCACCCGTAAAGAAATGGGGAACTACACCTGGCAAGATGATAACGGACCCTGTAGCGGCAAGAATCACCATTCCCACGATCCCGCCAAGGAAGCTGCTGAAGAATCCAATTAACACCGCATTTGGCGCATATGGAAAAACAACCGGACAATCGAGAGCAGGCTTGGAGTTGGGAACAAGCTTGGTAGAAATCCCCTTGAAAGCGGGTACAATTTCAGCTAATACAAGCCGAACCCCAGAAAGGATGACGAATACCCCTGCCGCAAAGGTAACGCCCTGAATAACGGAGAACACAAGGTAATGAGTACCGCCGCTAAGTTCTGTCTCAACATAGGATGGGCCGGCAAAGAGAGCAATGATGACATACAGTACTACCATCGTTAACGAGATGGTCACAGAACTATCACGCAAGAATCCCAACCCTTTAGGAAAATTAATCTCCTCTGTTGAACGGGAGCCTTTCCCGACAAGCTTCCCTATAAGTCCAGAAGCAACGTAACCTAAGCTGGAAAAGTGCCCGAATCCTACGCTGTCGTTACCCGTAATTTTCCGCATGATGGGTTGGCAAATGGCCGGAAAAACCGCCATGATTAGACCTAAAGCAAGGGAACCGACAACAATCAGCGGGGCTCCTTTTAGACCTGAGACAACTAGAATAACAGCAAGCATACAAGCCATGTATAAGGTATGATGACCCGTTAAGAAGATATATTTTAACTTTGTAAAGCGGGCAATCAAGATATTCGCTATCATGCCAAAAAACATAATAAAGGCGGTGACACTGCCAAATTCATTAAGAGCCATGGCAACAATGGCCTCGTTATTCGGAACAACGCCTGTTACGTGAAAGGCGCTCTGGAACATTTTCCCAAATGGATCCAGAGACTGAACAATGATTCCAGCCCCTGCGGAAATGACTAGAAAGCCCAGGAACGTCTTGGTTGTTCCTTTAACGATCTCACTGGTTGGCTTCTTCTGAATAATGAGCCCCACTAAAGAGATTAACGCAACCAAGACGGCTGGCTGGCTCAAAATATCCATCATTAATTTGAGAATTCTTTCGCCCATGATATCTGTCCCCTTTTATTTTCCTTAGAGTAGAGCTTTCATCCGTGATTAAAGCAATCCCTTTTCCTGGAATACATCCTTAAGCTTCGCGCGAAGACCGTCCATATCTATAATGCTATCAATCACAATAACCTCCCCTAAATGCCCCATTCCTGTGGCAATATCCTTTGCGGCGATAAAAAGATCCGCTGAATCCGGAGTTGCCGAGCTAAGATCGGAATGGTCTACTTCGATACCACTTAAACCAAACTCCGACAGGATTTGTTGAACGTTCATCTCGAGCATGAAGCTGCTTCCTAACCCTGTACCGCAGATTGCTAATATTTTCATGATAATTCCTCCAACTTTTAATTTTGATAACTTTGGCATTCTCAGCATTCACTTATGAAGACAAATTCGTATTACGCCGTGGCGGAATATAGCTTGAATAAGCCAAGAATTTTCTCGATAGACTCTTCCTCTTTTAAAAGCTCAATGTTCTTGGTATCACTGAGAAGTTTGGTTAACTGGGTAAGCGCCTTAAGATGTGTCTTATTATCATTGGCCGCAACGCAGAATAATAGCCGGACAGGGTACTTCTCGTCATTTAAAAAATATACCGGCTTATTTAGCTTTAAAAAGCTCATCCCTACTTGATTCACTCCCATTTTAGGACGTGCATGCGGGATCGCGACTTCATTGCCGATGACTACATACGGGCCTAAGGTCTTAATATTTGAAATCATTGCATCAATATAGGAGGGCTCAATCGCTCCCTTTTCCAGCAACGGATTTGCCGCCGCCTTTATTGCCTCTTCCCAATCGAGGAGTTGTTCCATAACTTGAATCGTTTCTTCTTTTAGTAAATCGCTTAGCACAGGTTGGTTCCTCCTCTGAATATCTATTTTTTTATGAAATGTCAGTTGACTTAATGCGCCCGACAATCCTTTTTCATCATAGATGTTCGCATAACGCTCAATCGTTTGGATAAGCTCTTTCAGGGATATGTCATGGTATTCAATACCAAAGAGCTGCTGATACACTTCATTGACTAATCTGTTTTTTTCATTTGGAGTCATGATTGGCTTTACATAAAAGCATGGAAGCGTTGACTCAAGCTCTACCGTCGAAAAGATAAGATCATATTGATCGATATTCTCGTTCTGGTAGCCCTGTAAAGACAGTGTTTTTTCTACGGTGATTTCGGAGAAAAGCGACTCTATCAGGTGTTTTACCATCAAAGAAGAGCTTACTCCGCTTGGACACACGACAATCGCTCTTTTCTTTTTCGGCATGGCCTGCTGCGGTTGTGCCAACAGTGCGCCAAAATGCATCGTAATAAAGCCGATTTCTTCCTCCGGAATATTGATGCTTAGTAGCGATCCAATGGGCTGAAGCAGCTCTTTTACAATGGTATACAGCTCATTGTGTTCACTTTTAATTTGATCGAGAAGCGGATTATTAATAGGAATCCGATATTTCATTCGAAAATAAGCCGGCTTCAAATGCTGATATAATGAGTGAATGACTTCATCCTTTTTTTCGAAAACAATGGCCGCTTTATATTCAAAATCAACTACGAGCTGTTCACATAAGTTAAAGAGCAAGTCCCGGCTCCCGTCCTGAACAGAGCGGCTTCCTAAAGACAAACCTAGCAATTGAGTGGTGAAATAGCATAGTTCATTGTCATCTTCCTCAAAACCCAGATGATGAAATAATGATATTGCCACGGACCACATCTGATCTTTTCTTAATAGCTCGATTTCATCACTATGAAATCGCACGAATCTTCTTTCCCGATGACGGTAAGCATAGACAATGAGAAAATAGGCAAATTGATGTACACGTTCCTCTACGAAATATAGATGAAAGTGCTTCTCCACCTGCACAAGAGCACTGTGAATAGAATCTAACGGAATTAGTTCTTTTCGATCACGTACTAGATAGTTGATTAATTTTCCGAAATAAGGAATTTGCATCAGCTGTGCTAAATGGTGCTGAACCAGCGTCCTCTTATCAGACTCTGTACCCCGAAGATGATAGCCTCCCTGCCTGGAATAACGAATTTCGACCAAGAAAGGTTGATTCATTTCATTTGCCTTTTTCACATCGGAAATCACTGTGTTTTTACTTACCTGTAGAAGCTGTGTTAAGTGAACCGATGAAATGTGCTCTTGGCGTATAAAGAGGTACAGGTAAATGAAAATCAAACGTTCCTCTTCTGTCAAAAATAAATCTTGTTTTTGGTTCTCCGATTGTTGCTTCCGATAAAAGTCCACCACCTCTTCCGGCACCATGATGTGATTCATTCCTTTGTACGGAATGGCAGGAAGTGTTCTCTCTTTCAACCAATAATTGATTTTATCCAAATCATAGGCAATTTGCCTTTTGGTTAATTGAGAGTGCTCCATAAGCTGATTCATGGTTGTATTCTTTACTTTTAAAAGGTGCTTCAGCAGAAAGGCAGGTCGTTTATCAATCATCACTCGGAAACACCTCCTGAAATCATCATATAATAAACCGCTTTCATTTTGGTGAGTCATTGAGAACAAACGATGGTGAGGAGAGAATAACAAAATTGTGCTGAACCTAATTTTGGCCAAAACCCTGTTCGTATCCCTGTTACATTTCTAACATCCCCGCCAGGCTGTCTGATGATGCGTAAGGCAATTCGGTCTTGCACAGCAAACGAACAAAACATTTCGATCTACATATTGAAGATTGAACAATACTTGGGGATTTATGCAAAATGCTCAATGTAGTAAAATATTGGAGAAGTCCCTGTTGTCCCAGATTTCTCTAGTTGCTATACATATTATTCATGGCTTCATACATAACATTGGAAGTGGGCAGTCCATAGTCTATCGGACTGTTCAAGCGGAGGATTAAGCATGAAAGACTTCAGAGAACAGCTCCGGCACATTCAAGGTGGTCAGGAGCGGCTGCTGCAGGAGTATGAATCCCTCGTGCGGGAATATGAATCACAGGATCTGCTGTTGGAAAATCAAACGCTTCGACAGCAGGCAGAGGAGCGGCAGAAGCGTCTGGCAGAGCTCCAGCTTCGACTGCGCGGGCTGGAGGAGGAGAATGGAAGACTGCGGACCTCCTTGGCCGAGCAAATGATGGATGAGAAGCTGAATATCATCAAGGTATCCCGGGAGAAGCTGAATACCTACTTCGGCACACAGTCTGCGGGGCATATGAACAGACTTGCGGCCCTAGAGATGGAGACGCGCACACGTATCATCCGACTCTTCCAGCAGGCTTCAGCAGAGCTGAAGACAGAGCAGCAGGAGCTCGCTATGATGCTACAGCGGGTATCCGCAGAGCTGAATCAACGGATTGAGCGGCACCGTGAGAAGGTTCAAGCTGCACAGAGTCATCTGCGGGAGCAGGTCACGGGTCGTCTGGATGCTATGGCGCATGAGGAACTGGATGAGGCCACCATTCAGCGGAGAATCAAGCAAAATCAGATCGAAATGAAGATCGGCCTGAACTGGATTAACAAGCTTGGTATTTTGCTCATTATTCTGGGAGTAGGTGCAGCATTTCGTTATAGCTATGCAACCTGGTTCAACAGTTATATGAAAGGAAGTGCGTTCTTCCTGCTCGGCCTGCTTCTTCTGGGTGGAGGCGAGTGGTTATTCCGACGTCAGAAGCAGACCTTTGCATTAGGACTGCTAGGCGGAGGAATCTCGGTGCTGTATGGGTCCATATTCTATAGTTATTTCTTGTTGGACATCATCAGTCTGTGGCTCGGTCTAGCCATGTCTGTGATTGTATCCTTGCTGGCAGTGCTCTTGTCATTGCGTTATCAGTCCCGTACGATTCTCGGCCTGGCACTGGCAGGTGGGTATATGCCACTGATGTCCTACATCTGGGCGAGCTCAGGTCTGGAGGGGAATGCAGTCTATGCTGCTATGGTGTACCTGTTCCTGTTGAATGCAGCGATCCTGATCGTGTCCTTCCGAAGACGGTGGGAGATTATTCATCAGATCAGCTTCGTCCTTCATACACCATCTTGGCTGCTGCTGCTGTCCTTCACGGAGAACGTGCCTGCCGCTATCCTGTACACGATGCTATCCTTCCTCATGTATCTCGGCATTACTTTGGGCTACCCGTTCTTGCATAAGGCCAAGCTGAAGGTAACGGACATCGTACTGCTGGCCTTGAATACCATGATTAGCTGCGTGTTGGTCTATGGATTGTTCAATCAGGCCGGCTGGCAGGATTATCGTGGATTGCTGGCATTGCTATTCTGCGCTGCATTCTGGGGACTTGGGAAGCTGACCGAGAGAACGGCACGTCAGGAAAAGTCAGCAGTCATCCTTTTCTATGTCACTTCATTGACCTTCGCCGTTCTAATGATTCCATTCCAGTTGGGTATGCGCTGGCTCTCCATGGGCTGGCTGGCAGAAGCTGTGCTGCTCATTATTTATGGCAGCAGGCATCAACTGAAGTCGATGGTACGTGCAGGCTGGGGGATATTGATGCTGTGTCTGGCAGCATTTCTACTCGTGGATGCTACAATCTATCAGCTGCTTGGCGTGGATGAGGCCTTCTTTGAGCTAAAATACACCTTTGTGATCGCAGGTATGCTTGGAGTGACCTTCCATTATGCTGTCAGCCAAAGGCATGGGGAAGCAATGGAATTCATGCCCTATGAGTGGACGCTAATCCGGGTCTTTAAATGGATCACCCTTGTCAGTCTATGGTTCTATTTCTTGTATGAGGGGCACGTAAATTACACACGTCTCGTACCCCAGGATTGGGTGCATAGTGACTATTATCATGCGCTGCTGCTGGCAGGTCTCACCATTGGACTATCCTATACACTGGACAGAATTCAGATCCTGGAGGACACTGTAGTTCGTTATTACCGTGCGGCTCTCTATGCGGTAGGGTATCTCATCTGTCTGTATGTTCTGCTGGTCATACCTACGTTCCAGTGGGAGCGTGATACACATGCCATCGGGGAATACGTAGCTCTGGTCATCCTGTTCGTGGTGCATGCATTCATCTTCCTTCATGTACGTGATGTTCTGCTGCGCTTCATGCAACAGCGCTACGCCAATGCTGAGCTGTATCCAGTCATTATGGGATTGTACCTGCTCTGTATGCTGACGGTGTTCATGCTGGTGCAGCTGCGGCTTGGGGAGCTAGGCTACCTGTTCAGCATGATGTATCTGTTGCTGGCAATTGGCTATATCGCTTATGGCTTGCGTGGGAGGTATATCTACATCCGTCGTATGGGCCTGGGACTGACCCTGCTGGCGACGGCCAAGCTAGTTCTCTTCGATATGACTTATGTGTCTGCTGGCAGCAAGATTGTCTCTTATTTTGCCTTTGGTGTAATTCTGTTAGGCATTTCGTATATGTACCAAAAGGTCTCCAGTAAGCTGGGGGGATCGGAATCTGAGGAGAATCGGAGGAGAAGTGAGAGTGAGCAAGAGGCGTCTACCCATACCGATGTCTAGCCTACTACGTAGTATGGGCTGCCTGCTTGGCACAATCTGCCTCCTGTTAGTCCTGAGTCCCTCTTCCGTGACGCATGGAACAGCAGCCGACCCGACGTCAGCATGGAAATTTAAAAAAATGATTGAAATCACGAATAGTAGTACATACTATAGTGTGCTTCTGGATGAGGAGGTCTACGCAGAAGCAAGTGCAGGGCTGGAGGATATTCGGATCGTGGATTCGACGGGCCAGTTTATCCCTTTTTATATGGAGAATACGGATATGTACGTTTCTGCGGGACAATTGGATGAGGGGCAGCAGGAGAAGGTGAGCAAGCAATATCACACCTCTCTATTGAGAACTACGAAGGCGGATGGACATACCTCTTTTGATTATAAGGTAATGGTAGAGAGGGAACTCACGGACCCCGTCATTAATCATCTGATCTGGACCTTGCCGTCAGCCATGTTCCTCAAGCAAGTCGAGGTATATGGGAGCTATGATGGAGCAGAGTGGACATTTCTGGATAAGGCCCAGCTGTATCGCACCGATAAGAATCAGAAGAATAGCATCGAATGGGAAGAGGCTCAGCGCTTTCAATATTACCGTCTGCGGGTATTGGATAATGCAGAAGAGCTTGCTTTTCCAGAGCTGCTGCTGGAGCAGAAGGTACGAATAGACGATAATCGTCAGCCGATCAGCAGACAGGCGGTGCCTGCCTTCGACATCTCTGAAGAGGGGACCCTGACCATGATTACTGTACACAATCCCCAGCATCTCCTGATTAGCAGGCTTGAGCTGGAGGTGGAGGGCAGCTTCAAGCGAACCTATCGGCTTCTGGACGAGACAGGTCGGCTTGTGGCGACTCGGGAAGGCTCTGAGTTGTATCAGCTATCTACCAATGACAGCAGATCGAAGCCGTTGACCATAACACCGGAGTTACCTTTGAAGGATAGTCGTCTGCAGATCGAGATCAGCAATGGGGATGACAGCCCACTCAGCATGTTGGCCATCAGGAATGAATATATATTGGACCGTCTGGTATTTGAGGCGCGTGGGACTGCTCCTTATGCCCTGCTCTATGGCAATCAAGATGCAGAGGCCCCCGATTACGATCTGGCTGCATTCAAGCCTTATATTGATCAAGCGCATCCAAGTGATATTCTTCTCGGCACCCAACAGGCTAACACAACTTATCGCGAGCCTACGGGAGAACTTCGATGGTGGTTTCAGACAGAGAAGTGGTTTCGTGTTATAATGATGATCGTAACCATCCTGTTGGTTATATATCTTGTCCGTAAACTAAGCTACACCAACAACAAGTCATAATGAGGAGTTGAAATGAATGAGTGAAAAGGTGAATGAGCTGGAGCTGGTCCAGTTCATAGCAGATGAAACCAAGATCGATTCCAAGAGCATTATGCTTGTATTGAAGCATGAGCAGGATTTTATCAATAATGCTCAAGCAGATGTGAATGGCGAGGTGGACATTGATAGTGATGAGTTGGTGGATTACATTCTAAGCCGTTCTGACGTGAAGTTGGATGAGATTACGGTGGAGACGATTCTTGACACGGAAATGGACTATTTTATGGACAAAGAATTAGGCGGATTCGAGGACTAAGCAGCATCGAAGGACCCACGACCGCTTCGATACATCCATAAATTTTGTATATTGAATACTCTCTTAAGTTCGCGTGGAATCATGCGTTTTTAAGGGAGTATTTTTTTGTCGACTTATTACGACATTTTTCATATTATATTGACATAAATCTACTTGTTTCACATCAATTAAAGCTGGATAATAAGGTACTATGACCTAGTTAAATGGTCCTGGTGAGGGGGAGTTCGTGTGAATATTACCAAGAAACTATCATTCAGCTTTGCTGTAGTTCTATGTATTACACTGATTGTGGGCGGTGTGGGCTGGTTCCAGATTCGTGATATGGAGCAGTCGTACCGTGAGTTATTCGCGAATCGGGTGGACAAGATTGTTCAAATCCAGGATTTGAAGAGCAATGCGCTTACGCAGACCAAGAATTTCCGTGCTTATCTACTGACGGGAGAGATCTCTCAGTATGAGGAATATGAGAAGAACAGGGTGGATTTTGCAAACAGGCTGAAGGATTTTGAAGATAGATTAACCCCGGCAGAAGCAGAGCAAATGACAGAACGCTTCGTTGCCATGGAACAGGAATATGCAGATGTGGTGCAGGAGATCAAGGCTTATAAAATGGTGGAGGATCGCGAAGCCTATACCCGTCTTGTGATGGAGAAGTGCGTTCCCATGGCGCAAGCGCTATCAGATACGGCAGACGAGCTGGCTGCATACCAGCAGAAGCTGCTTGATCAGTCCCGCAATGAACTGACAGCTAAGGTTGAGCAGATTGAATCATTCATTCTGATCACCGTGCTGCTTGCAGTAGCCGTTGGGGCAGTCTTGTCCATTTGGACTACACGCTTGATTGCACGCCCAGTGACTATGGTGGCAGCGGCTGCCAGACAGATTGCTGCCGGGGATCTGACCGGGGCAGATCTACTGATCAAGCAGCGGGACGAAGTAGGGGATATGAGCAGGGACTTTAACAGCATGAAGCGGCAACTGCAATCTTTGTTGAAGGCCGTCGCTATGAATGCGAATCAGCTGTCCCGTGCTTCAAGTGAGCTGTCAGCTCTGTCCGCACATAGTACAGGCGGCGCAGAGCAGATGTCGGAGGCAGTGCGTAATATAAACGAATCAGCAAGCGTGCAGGTAGAGCGTAATCGGGAGAATCAGCAGGCGGTCAGACACAGTGCCGAGCGGATTCGGGTCATTGCTGAATCTTCCGCAGTTACAGCCGAGCTGTCGGAGCAGGCTATAACTCAAGCCAAGCACGGGGAGCAGCAGCTTGAGCATACTGTGGAGCAGATGGCCCTGATTAATGCATCCATTGAGCAATCTGCCGGGCTGATCTTCGAACTAGGTGAACAATCCCAGAGTATCGTCAAGATTACGCAGTTAATTCAGGATGTTGCCCGCCAGACGAAGATTTTGTCTCTCAACGCTTCGATTGAGGCTGCTAGAGCTGGAGTACAGGGGAAGGGCTTTGCGGTGGTAGCTGAAGAGGTACAGCAGCTGTCGGACAAGACGCAGAAGGCCTCAGGCGAGATAGCCGAGCACATTCATGCCATGGTACATACAGTGTCCGAGGCCGTACAGGCGATGAGGGCAGGATCACAGGAGATGGATACCGGGTCGAGAATGATCCGCGATACGGCAGGTGTATTTCATGAGGTGCAGCAGGCGGTCCTTACCGTAGCAGAGCATTCCCAGGAGGTGTCGGCCGCAACCGAGGAGCTGTCAGGACTGACCGAGCAATTGCTGGAATCCGAGCGGAAGCTCGTCGGCTTATCCATGGGGATCTCCGGACAATCGCAAGGTGTTGCGGACACCTGCGAGGAGCAGCTTGCATCCATCGAGCAGATATCTGCTTCAGCAGAGGGACTGCAGCAGATGGCAGACCAATTGCTGCGGGAGATGAATCAGTTCAGGCTGGAGGCTCATAGCTCATCTCAATAAGCTTTTTGATGAATGTGTGTCTGCGTGGGTAATATACAATGAGATGCCTAATTTTGTGAATGGAATCCATGTATATCATCGAACCCTACTCGCTAGGATAAGGAGGCAGCAATCATGAAGATACTAGTAATTGGCGCAAATGGTCAGATTGGACAGCATGTAGTCCAGCTGCTGGAGAAGGATGAGAATCATTCTGCAAAAGCCATGATTCGCAAGGAGGAGCAGGCTCCTGCTCTTGAGCAATGGGGAGCCGAGACGGTTATTGCCGATCTGGAAGGCTCGGTCGAAGATATCGCTGCGGCTGCGGCTGGCTGCGAGGCTATCGTATTCACCGCAGGCTCTGGTGGACATACAGGAGCGGACAAGACCTTGCTCATTGATCTGGATGGCGCGGTCAAGGCGATGGAGGCTGCGGAGCAGGCCGGCATCCAGCGCTTCATTTTGGTAAGTGCGATGTATGCGGATCAGCGGGAGAAGTGGCCAGAGGAGATCAAGCCTTACTATGTAGCGAAGCACTTTGCGGATCGAATCCTGATGAATAGTAATCTGGACTATACTATCATCCGTCCTGGTGGATTGGTGAATGAGGAGGCGACAGGCGGGATTCAGATTGGAGAGGATGCGTCCCGACGCACCATTCCTAGAGCAGATGTAGCCGCCATCGTTGTCGCTGCCTTGAATGAGCCTACGACGATCAGACGTGCTTTTGACGTCACATCAGGCAATATGCCTATTTCACTTGCTCTGCAGCGGCTGTGAGTATATTAGATATTTTGAGGATATTTTATAGACAAGATCATACAGGAGCTTTTACTGGCAGGCTCGGAACACTGAGGCGTGACAGCTGCCTCGTAAAGTATCGGGACGGGATAACCGTCCTTTTTTGTGTTCCAAGGCATTCCTTCAGAAATAGTTCACAACATTAGAACAGAGATACTACGAATAGTTAGACTTATTTGGATGGATATATTAACATAATAATTAGATGAAATAGAATATCATTCCAGTGAACGGTCGAGCTGATCCAAGAAGGAGATGTGTCATGCAGCAACTGAAGATGGTATTTCGAAATTCTAGTTATGTAAAACTGTTTCTCGCTAGTCTAACTTTTCAGCTAGGCAATGTGATTGGCCTGACAGCATTTATGTTCTATCTACTTAATCGCTTCTCCAATCAACCAGCTTATGCAACATTAGCCGAGCTAATGTACTCTTTGCCAACGCTGGTGGTCTTTCTCCTTGTCGGTGTCGTTGTAGATCGTCTCGACCGGCAGAAAATTGCTGCTCATTGTAATTCGATTAGCGCGATTCTATCCATCGGTCTATTGCTAGCGATCTGGATGAACTGGATGCCGCTGATTTTCATGTTTTTATTTCTGCGAAGTGCTGTCTGTAAATTCTTCCTTCCTGCCGAGAGCTCGCTGATTCAAGGAATACTGTCCAAAGAAACCTATACAGTTGCAGCGGGTCTCAATCAAGCACTGGGAAGTCTATTTGTCTTGTTCGGCAGCGCTCTTGGCGCTGTGGCCTATTGGAATATCGGTATTATGGGAGCGATCCTGATTGATGCGATCTCCTTCACCGTCGCGACTTTTCTGATCAGGGCCTGCTCGATTGAGGAGAAGACACGTATTCCTAATGGGGAGAGTGGATGGAGGAACATGGGCGTTAGAATGATAGCGAGTGACTTCAAGGAAGGCTTCATATACATCTTAAGAAGCAAATTGTTACTATCGCTGATTATGGGATTTTTTGTGTTCGGTATAGTTAATGGCGGATTGAGTGTCATGCCTATCTTCATTCTGAAATATAAGCTGGTCCCCGACACCTATGAACAGTACTCGGTGTGGATGGGAATGATTGTCGGTGTAGCTCTATTGATAGGAAGCCTCGTGGCCTCAATGATCTCTTCTAGATTCAAGCTGTATCAGCTTATATCCGTTGGTCTGTTGATCAGTGGAGTGATGCTCGCTGCTGCTGGGCTCATGAACAATATATACAGCTTTTTTGTTTTTAGCTTTCTAGGATATTTCGCATTACCTGCCGTGAATATTGGTCTGGGCGGTTGGCTACCGCGCATCGTTGCTCCGCAAATGATGGGACGTGTGCAGGGATGGATTAATCCACTGATGATGTTATCTCACTCGCTTACTCTGGGGATGATTGGAATCAGCTTCCCGGCTGCGATCTCCATTGAAGCGTTGTTCCTGCTAATCGGTGCTTGCCTACTAGCTGTAGCTGTATATTATCTGGCTACACTTCCTCGATATACGGATGATGAACCATCTCCGCTTACTCAGACAAAGACTGTGGAGAATGCTCCTTCTCTCTAAGTCAGTATCTCGGCGTTCCTCTCTTCACACAAAACAAGCGTTACCGCTGTCAGCAGGAGGCTAACAGCAGTAACGCTTTTTGATATTTATTACATGTCTGATCCGTTGTTGCTATTCGGCTGTAGTGTGCGTCCTGCAATCTCTTGAATGATTTGCTGGATCAGAAGTCCATTTGCTTCTATAAAGCCTGCTTCCAGCAATACATCATGGCTACCCATAACGTCATACTCAGCATGATGTCCTGTTGTTGCATTTCTCCATAACAGCTCATCAGTGTCTCGCATCTGTCCTGTCTGTAGACCATTCGCAACTAATCCGTGAATATTGGCATTGACAGTGCCGTCATTGATCAGCTCATTTCTGTATTCGGTATATGCCTTGATTTTGTTCCGGACTCTCTCACGTTCACTCGGATCTTCAAGCAATGATCGGTAGCTCTCAGAGACACTGGCAAGGAGCATATCAATAATATCATTCATCTCTTGCGGTGACATGACTTCCTTGCTCGTCTCGCGTAATGCATCGACCATGATGATATCAGAGACGGTGTGACCGCGACGTTCCATGGCTTTGGCTACCTCGAACGCCAGATTGCCACCCAGCGAGTAGCCGAGGAATACATATGGACCTTCCTTTTGGACACTCACGATCGAATCAACGTATCGTTCCAGCATTTCTTCACCTGTATAACGATCTCCGATGAACTCCAAGCCGTACACGATGCTAGTGTGCTCCAGCTGTCGGGCCATTTCATAATATCCCAGACCATAGCCGACTCTTGGCGGGAATGAGAACAGGCAGATGGAGCCGTGCTCATTCAGTCGAATCATTTCACTCTCTTCATGGTCTACGATTGCTGCGAATCCGGATTTTACAATTTCCAGAGCCATATCCTGAACCGTAGGTGCATTAAATACAGCATGAATCGGAAGTGCCACGTTCATTTTAGAGCTAATCTGCTGGATAAGCTGCAGTACTTTTAAAGAATGACCACCAAGATCAAAGAAGTTATCCTGCATACTGATCTTTTCGATTCCAAGCACTTCCTGCCACATCGTAGCCAGCTCGCTCTCCAGTTGAGTACGAGGTGCGATATAATCGCCATCGCCATGGTTGCGTACGACACTCTCTGGCTGCGGCAGTGCTTTGCGATCTAATTTGCCATTTGGCGTCAGCGGCATACGCTCTAGTTGGATAAAATAAGTCGGCATCATGTACGCAGGCAATCCCTCTATCAGAGCGCCTCTCAGCTCGCCAAGAGCCAACTGGCGATTCGCCACCAGATAAGCACACAGCTGCTTCTGGCCCTGTTCATCCTCATGCGCTACGACAACCGCTTCCTGTACAGGTGGAAGCTTCAGAATCTGTGCCTCTACCTCACCCAGCTCAATTCGATAGCCGCGAATTTTGACCTGATGGTCGATCCGACCCAAATATTCGAGATTGCCGTCAGGCAACCATCTTGCCAGATCGCCAGTCCGGTACATCCGATCTCCTGCTATGAAGGGATGCGGGACGAATACGTCGGCTGTTAACTCAGGACGATTGTAGTATCCTCGGCCTACGCCGTCACCAGCAATGCACAGTTCCCCAGCAACACCAATCGGAGCTAGCTGCTGTGTACTATCCATGATCCAGACCTGCACATTGTCAAAAGGCTGACCGATCGGCACGTTAGTCGCATGCAAAATGTCGCGACTGGTTGAGTATTTCGTGGCGTAGACGGTAGCTTCCGTCGGTCCGTAAATATTCTCCAATTGTGCATTCGGAGTCAGTTGGTAGTATTCCTCCACCAGCTTGGCTGGCAGAGCTTCCCCACAGGCGAACAAGTATTTCAATGCGCGCATCTGCGCTACTCCCGCTTCTTTCATGTACTGTACCAGGATGCTGAGCATGGAAGGTACAAGATTCAAGTGTGTAATTCGATGCTGCTCTACAGCCTTCAGCAGCGCGGCCGGGTCCTTGTCCAAGCCCTGAGGCAGTATGACCAGCTTACCTTGACCGAAGAACCAGCTGAACAATTCCGGTACAGAGAAGTCGAATGTGAATGTCGTCTTCAACAGGAATGCATCGTCATCCAGCATCGGGTACATACGTTCCAACTGACTTAAAGTATGAACAGCGGAGCGATGCTCGATCATAACCCCTTTTGGCTTACCGGTGGAGCCTGAAGTATAGATGACATAGGCTAGGTGGGTTGGCCCCGCGACCGCCTCCAGATTCGTTCGATCCCTATGGTAGATCAACGGATCATCGAGATTAACCATGCTGCCGTCAAATGGGGTCTTCTCCAGCCCATGTTCTCGGGTGATCAGCAATTGTGCACCAGAGTCCTCCAGCATATACCGAATGCGCTCTTCAGGGAATTCAGGATCAATCGGCACATATGCACCGCCCGCCTTGAGTATGCCCAGAATACCCACGATCATCTCCAGTGAACGTTCTACCATGATCCCTACAACCTGATCTGGCTGGACACCCTCGTTTCGGAGAGTACGGGCCAGAGCGTTCGACCGTTCGTTCAATTCCTTGTAGGTCAGATGATGATCTTCGAAGACGAGAGCTATGTTCTCCGGTGTAGACATGGCTTGAGCTTCAAATATCTGATGGAGCGTTGCATGGTGCATGTAGTCAACTGGAGCTCCCTGGAAGCTGCTAATTTGCTCTACCTCTTGTGTCGTAATCACCTGCAAATCACGGAGCCTAGCATATGGATGATCCAGTACTTGTTCAAACAGACGAATCAAATGCCCTTGAATTCGCTGAATCGTCATCGTATCAAACACTAGCTCATTGTATCTCATATGAAGCTTGAGCTCTGTGCCTGGTGCGATGGTGAGCACAAAATCATAGTTCGTTTGTTCGAACATCGTCACATCAGAAATCCTTAGATCACTAGCATCATCTTGATCCAATTGGCTAAGACGTTCCTCAACAGGATAGTTCTCAAATACCATGACGTGGCTAATCAGATTTTGCTTTTGACCCGTCTGCGCCTGTATTTCATAGAGTGGATACGTATCGTAAGCATGTGAAGCCAGATATTGATCTTGTTGTGTTCTTAGTAAATGTGCAAAAATCGTCTGCTCCTCTGATCGAACACGAACCGGGACGGTATTGATAAATAAGCCGACCATGTGCTCAATACCTGGTAATTCAGCAGGTCTACCCGATACGATGTTTCCGAATACAACGTCAAGACTGTTATTATACCGCTGTAAAAGAATACCCCACACGGTCTGCAAAATAGTGCTGACCGTTACCTGCTGTTGCTTGGCTAGCTGTTCGATTCGCTTGGTCATGTCTTCACCAAGATTGCAGACGAGCTCTCTTAGTACATATTCGTCAGTCTTGCCATGATTCGTGTCCTGTGGCAGTAGAGTCTGCTGCTCATAATCTTCAAGGTATTCTCTCCAGTATTCTGCAGCTGCGTTCAGATCACGTTGCTCCAGCCATTTGATATAAGTGCTGTAGGATGGTGCTGGTGCAAGCTCCGGTTGTCGTTGCTCTACAATCGCAGCATAGTGCTCGAAGATCTCCTGCATCAGGTGAGGCACGCTCCAGCCATCAATAATAATATGATGGAAGCTCCAGATGAGACGATAGCTGTCCTTGCCAACACGGAGAATCGAGATACGTAACAGTGTATCCTGCGTCAGATCGAATCCTTGGGATCGATCCTGTACGATGAAGCTGTCTGCATAGGCACTGCGTTCGGCGGGATCCATTTCGAGCAGATCCTCAAAGTAAAACGAGCTGCGCTTATGGCGATACACGACCTGTACAGGCTCGGCCATACCACGATAAATTCCTGTACGAAGGGCATCATGTCGCTGCATCAAGGCATCCAAGGCCTGTGAAAATGCCTGAATGTTCAGCTCTCCCTGGATGGCGAATGCAGACTGCTCGAAATAGGAGCCTGGATTCGAATCTGTGAGGCTTAGGAAGAGCATTCCTTTCTGCATCGGCGTAAGTTGGTACACATTCTCAACCTCACCAATATGTCGAGTGTTCTCCACTAACTTGTCCAATTCGTCCAGTTCAAGCCCTTGCAGCAGCACGTCGCTTGGTGTGAGCTCTGCCTGTTCCTTGCTTGTGCAGTTATGAATAATCTCCTGAAGCTTGCTCTGGATCAGAGCGGCTAGCTTCTCCATGGTCTTCTTGCGATATTGCTGCCCGCTATAGCTGATAGCGAGCTTTAGCGTGCCATCGACAATCATGCCGTTGATGTCCAGCACATAGTGTCGGACGTGGCTCTCACTGATCGCGGCACCTGTTGGATAGGAGGACATGTGTATGGCATTGCTGTCCAAATCCTGATCAAACTGCCCCAGATAGTTGAAGCTGATATCGGGATGCAGAGGAGATACATGATGCCCATGCTCGCCGCTGCCGGATAAATATGTGAGTATGCCGTAACCGATACCTTTATGTGGGATGCAGCGCAAATCCTCCTTGACGCGCTTGATATGGCGCGATACATTCTGCCCAGATTGGATCCTCAGCACTACTGGATATTGGCTGGTGAACCAGCCCACGGTTCGATTGATATCAATATTCGGTATGATTTCCTCACGACCGTGTCCTTCTAGGCTGACCATAACTTGCTCCATACCAGTCCATTCGTGAACCGCCATACCCAGAGCCGTCAGCAGCAAATCGTTTACTTCCGTATTGTAGGCGCGATTAGCCTGCGTAAGCAACTGAGAAGTCTCTTGCTCAGTCCACTGGGCCATGACCGTCTCTGTGTCTTGGACACGCGCGATAGGCTGGTCATAATCCTGCGGCAACGAAGCAATGGCTGAGGCCATCTGCTCTACCTGTTGCCAGTAGGCACGTTCCGCCTCGATGGCTGGGCTTGCGGCATATGAGGATAGCTGCTGCGCCCAGGTACGGAATGAGTCTGTCTTATATGGCAGCTGAATGTCCTGTCCGCTTATGGCTTGCTCATATCCGCTGGCAATATCCTCGAACAGAATCCGCCAGGACACACCATCCACAACCAGATGATGAATGACGATCAGCAAGTGATCCCCGTCTGCGCAGTGGAACAATCCAAGCTTCAATAAAGGTCCCTCATTCAGCTGTATGCTGCGCTGAATCGCATTAGCCTTTGCCTCGATCGCTGCAGTACAATCCGCTTCATCGCGGACATCGGCAACGTCCAGTGTATAGAGCTCACCTTCATGAATGCCGCGATTCATGGCCTTATATCCATCATCTGTCAGACGGAATACAAGCCGCAGTGCATCATGATGCTCCACAATCCGCGTCATCGTCTGATGTAGTGCTGTCAGCTCAAAGCCATCTGCCCGATATAGCATGACCGCATGATTGAAATGCTGTGGATCTGCTGGTGTCTGCTCGAAGAACCAGTGCTGGATCGGGAGCAGCGGTGTCTCGCCGACGACCTCTTCTTGATCGGCAGTGTGTACAAGGGTCTGAACATATGGGCTAAGTTCTGCAATTGTCGGATATCTGAACAAGTGCTTCATGTCCAGCTTGTAGCCAGCCTGCATCATTCTTGAAGATACCTGAATAGACTTGATGGAGTCGCCCCCTAGGTCGAAGAAGCTGTCATGAATGCCGACTCTTGCAATGCCAAGCACGCTCTGCCAGATAGCGGACAACGCTTGCTCCACCGCCGTCCTTGGGGCTACGAAGTCGCTTCCTGTAGGGAGACCGCTATCAGGCTTTGGTAGTGCCTTACGGTCAATCTTGCCGTTCGGAGTATGCGGTAGCTGCTCCAGCTGCACGAAATATGACGGAATCATGTAGCCAGGCAGCTCCTGGGACAGCGCCCCGCGAAGCTCCTTCGTTGTCAATAGCCGGTCAGCGACCAGATAGGCGCTCAGCTGCTTTTGGCCATCCTCGGCAGCATAGGCGGTGACAACCACTTCTTGTACAGCATCCACCTTCAGCAGCTGAGCTTCAATCTCGCCCAGCTCAATGCGGTAGCCGCGAATCTTCACCTGCTCATCCATCCGACCCAGGTATTCGATATGACCGTCAGCGAGTCTGCGGGCCAGATCGCCTGTGCGATACATGCGACCGCCTGGTACGAACGGATTGTCTACGAATTTCTCCGCGGTCAGCTCCGGTCTGTTCAGATAGCCTCGTGCTACACCGTCCCCGGCAATGTACATCTCCCCAGGCACTCCGATCGGTACAGGATGCCCTTGTGCGTCTAGCAGATAAATGCTCACATTGTCAGCAGGTACGCCAATCGGTACAGACTCCCGTGTATCCCGGATTGGATCATAGCGGTAGATCATGCAGCCGACGACGGTCTCGGTTGGTCCATATTCGTTAAAGATCTGGATATTGCCGCCGAACAGCTCAGTGATGCTGCTTGCCAGATGGGTGCTGAGATTCTCCCCGCCCACGATGAGCTTCCGAATGCGGGAGCGTCCTGCTGCCGCCCAGGTCATGTCTTTGATGAGACTCAGGTGTGTTGGCGTCAGCTTGATAATGTCGACTTGGTTGTCCTCGACGATCTGCTGGATTAACAAGCCCTTATCTTCACCTGCGTAAATCCGGATCGTGTTGCCTGTAATCAACGGTGTGAACACGGAAGTAACCGTCAAGTCAAAGGAAATGGACGAGTACAGTGGGAAATCGAGCGAATCCTCACCCACGTATACCTTCTTGGCCCACCAAATATAGTTGACGAGTCC
>NZ_AUFO01000016.1 GCF_000426545.1 Paenibacillus massiliensis subsp. panacisoli DSM 21345
AATAAGGGTCGACTGCTGCAATGTCCATTTCCCCACAGGGATGGAGGACTTGCGCCTTTGGACATAGCTCTCCTGAGATCGCTCAGCACGATATGACTCCTGCGCCAGGTTTCGACGGAGTTCTCGGCAAATGGTGGCATGATGCCTGCCTAATTCACTGGCAATGGCTCTGGCACTTTTCCCCTGCTGGTGGAGGATTTCTAGCTTGCTGCGCTCGATTATGCTAAGATGTGTGTAGCTCATGGTGGATTCTCCTTGTGTGAATGCGTGGTGTAGGAACCTTCATTCTACACGAATCCGGCCATGGGCCCTTTTTATTTATTTCCAGTAGGTGTCGCACTTCATATTACAAACCGTCATTATAAAAGTAAAGTAATGGCGGAAAGACAGGTTCAATTATATAGTGATCTTGGTGAATATAAACTCAAAAAAAACCTCGAAGTCGGGTTATACTTCATACTCGAAGGTTTACGTTTAGCCATTAACATACGCAGCATACGTTACATGGTTAGTTGTATGAATTTACTTGAGCGATATAGGGACCATTCCAATCCAGAGGCGATAACTATGTATGAACAATTAAAAAAAAGAAGCATATAAAATTATTAGTTAATATATTGATTGTATAATATTATTTAGAAGAGGACCTCTCAGATATGAAAGGTCCTTATTTACAATGCATGAGAAGGGGTTATGATTTTCGTTCGATCCAACCATTTAAAAAATCATAGGGTTGTCTCTAGTGTTTTATTCAATAAAATGACATGTCCAACTAATATATTACATAGAAAGTTATTCCAGTAGAGTGGTGAGTAATTTTCTAGCTCGTGTATATCTTAGTTAGTCAAGGAGTTGATCGGTCTAAAGCTAAAATTACGTGATTGGAAGCTACAGAAGAGATTACGAGTTTATGTAGTGTGATGTCCCTGTCTTCAGAATCAAAGCATATATTAAATAAAAATGAAGAGGTGTTCTAATTTATGAAAGAGAAAATTGCCATAGTACTAATGACAACATCCCTTGTACTTTCTATGGGCGCTGTAGCCTCAGCAGAGAACTCTTCAGTTAGTGCAGCAGTGGTAGTACAGAAGTGGTAGTAACAAACCTAGCCCCTAATTCTAACGGTGCGGGTCCAGATTAATAAAGCGAGCAATATTACGGAGGAGCCGCAAATCTATAAACTGAAGGAGCGTTTAGCATTAAAAAAATATTAATTGTAATTGGAGTTGTGATGACAGTATTAGTTGTACTACATGTAGGCCTTATAACACTTTATAATGTTGAACCTTCTATTCAAATGAAGATGGAAAGATGATGAAATTTTTCTTACGCTCAAAAATGTTATTAGTACACAGAGGAAGTCTTTGAAAAATTCTCCTGATTTACGGTTGACAATCTAAGCCATATAAAATATGTATACGCGCTAATTTTATATGTCATTTTTATTAGATCAAATGACCCAATAAATTGAATAAATATGAATATTGCATTATTTACCAATTAAACGCTTTTAATTACAATATAAGTGTGATTATCACTACTTTAGGGAGGAGTAACAAGGAAATGAGTAAGAATTTAAAAAGGATTGTTGTTAGTTGTTTGGCCTTTACCTTGTTATTTGGAAGTGTTGGTATTGTAGGGGCCACTGAGTCAACCAGTATTAATAGTAACTCTGATCTTACATCCAGTGATTCATACATAATTAGTGACTCCAAGAGCCTTACCAAAGAACAACTAGAAAGTGTCTATACGATTTCAATGAATAATCCTGCTGTAAAAAGTGGTAATGAATCCTTTGATATTATCACACCTTCTTCTGAAATTATCGGTGAATCAGGAATGGTTGTGGCAGGCCCTTTGTATCAAACTCACACTAATAAATCGGCTCGGATAATTGCAGATGGAATGGTATCATGGCTAATTACAAAAACTCCACTAGGGAAAGCTCTGGATCAGAGCAAAATACTGGTATGGGTTTACGGCATCGCTCAAGGCTGGGGCTTAGACTTTGCTATTGGCCCTAAGTATACAGGGATGTGGACTACCAGATCTTATAATAATCACACAGGAATGTATCATTATTACCTTAACCTTGTCTATTACACTAACAATTCTTTTGTAACCCCGATTGATGTTCAGTACCGAGAGATACACAGGTCTGTCAGGCCAATCGAGAATTTTTAGGACATGAACTAAATACTGCCTTCATAGTCTTAAAAGAAAGCCCAAAGAGTCTATGAAGGCATATACATAAAGGAGAAATATCAATGTTTGGCAATTTTTTTAGGAAAATAGTTCGTGATAGATATCACTTTTTTTTCGTGTTGTGTATAGCATCATACTTTTTGATTTTTACACCTAATCAGCTAACGTTTCTAGTTGAGAACTTATATGGAGGCCGTTCATTTTTTTCTCAATTCACAATCTTCATTATCTTTTTATCTTGTGTTAAGCTCAGTGAATTCTTAATTATAGCCTTGAGAAGTTTGGTTTCAAAGGCTCCGATCATGCTATGGATTCTTTATATTCTCATAATTGCGTTGATGATCTATGGATTGTTTCAAAAATGAATCACTGTTGCATAGTTTGTTTTTGATCTAGCTATCTGTATCCAAAAATTAATTGAAGAACAAACAAAGCCTCGAATTTATCAATAAGCCGAATATATCAAACTTAATTATTATAATGAGTGAAACCACGCCAAGGGGCAATTACAAGCCCTTGTCTTAGCGTGGTTTCAACATGATTCGGTAGTTGATTGAAGGATGTCCTATTATTCAGTAGAAAAATATCCATGCATCCGTGTAGAGTGCGACTTCGACACGCGTACTAAGTTCGGTGAGATTTGTTTCAACCCACGCACTCAAGTAGAGTGCGACTTTCTGCGGAGTGACAATTTTTGTTCCGCTGAATTTATTTCAATCCACGCACTCAAGTAGAGTGCGACCGCTGTGCTTGTGCATTACACAGTTATCGGGAATGTATTTCAATCCACGCACTCAAGTAGAGTGCGACTTGCGTGGGCAGGACAAACAGGATATTGGATGCCTATTTCAATCCACGCACTCAAGTAGAGTGCGACAGCGAAAAACAACTATAAAGGTGTATGATGAGATTTGTTTCAACCCACGCACTCAAGTAGAGTGCGACTAGCTGAGGCAGGACAAACAGGATATTGGATGCCTATTTCAATCCACGCACTCAAGTAGAGTGCGACAGCGAAAAACAACTTAACCAAGTTGTTAGTACTCCTAATTCTAACGTTTAAGCGTGAAAATATAAAGGATAAGTGCTGCTTTCTCAGATGTGTGTTCACATTTCATTCACATTCGACATGGATTCGACAAAATCTGAGGTGCTAATCCCCCGGGGAAATCATGTGAGCTTGGCATTCGCACCAAAGGTTAGCTGGCAATTATGCAGTATAGCTATTGCATTTTACAGCATCAGCAAGGGCAGTAGCGGAGGGTCGGAGGAATTCTGGAGAAACGAAGTGTTCGCCTTTAAAACCTTATTTACACCGCTAACTCTTTTATCTAATGAATAAATCAGGTTTTAACAGCGATCGAAGGAAACCTCCGAGCCCGTAGCGTCACGACGCGCAAAACCATGCCGGCAGCTTCATCATGCACGAATTACGAGTCGAAGCCTCTGCCCGAATAACATGCACGCAGTTCACCATGCTCGAATACCGAGCCCGTTAGCGACTCCATGCACAATTCCCGAGCCCGTAGCCACGCCATGCATCATACCGCGCCCGCAGCACACCCATACCCGCGCCAGAAAAACCTTAGCCGAACAATCCCAGCCTTCCGATACGCTGAGCGGCCTCAATGAGTCGTTCTTCCGAGCTCAGCAGCCCAATTCGAACATAGCCCTCTCCATGCGCACCGAAGCCAACGCCTGGAGCAACGGCCACCTTGGCTTCTTTGAGGAGCAGCTCTGCGAATTCGGATGAGCTGTACTTCTCAGGAACAGGCAGCCAGCTGAAGAATGAGCCTTGGGGACGGTCTGCCTTCCAGCCGATCTGCTCCAATGCACCAAAGAAGGCGTCACGCCGTGATTCATACCGTCCGACCAGCTCAGCGACACAATCCTGTGGGGCTGTAAGCGCCTTGGCTGCCGCCGCCTGAATCCCTCCGAACAGGCTGACGTAGATATGATCTTGCAGCAGATTGATTTTGGAGATAATCTCCGCATTTCCGAGCGCGAAGCCGACCCGCCAGCCTGCCATATTGTAGGTCTTGGATAATGTATAGAATTCGATCCCGACCTCCTTGGCACCGGGAGCTTGCAGGAAGCTTACTGGTCGATTGCCATCAAAGCCGATGGCACCATAGGCAAAATCACTAGCAATCACGATCTGATGCTTCCGCGCAAAAGCAACTGTGTCCTCGTAAAAGGACAGCGGAGCTGTAGCAGACGTCGGGTTGTTCGGATAGTTGAGGAACATCAGCTTGGCCAGCTCACGCTCCTGCTCCGAAATAGCCTGATAGTCAGGCAAGAAGCTGTTGCTCTCCAGCAACGGCATGAACGACATTTTCGCACGAGCAAGTGCTACACCTGACCAATAATCCGGGTAGCCGGGATCAGGCACGAGACATACATCTCCGGGATTCAGCAAGATTTGCGGTAGCTGTACAAGTCCCGTCTTGCCGCCGAAGAGAATGGCGACCTCGGTCTCGGGGTCAAGCACTACGCCATAATCCTCCAAGTACCGACGTGCGATGGCTTCCTTCAGGAAAGCATGCCCGGTGAATGGAGAATATTTGTGAAATTGCGGCTCTGTTGCAGCTGTCTGAAGCTCCTCGACAATATGCTGCGGCGTAGGCGTATCGGGATTTCCCTGTCCCAGATTGATGACATCATGCCCTGCTGCAATTTCACGGTTGACTTGCTGAACCAAGGTGGCGAAGAATTGTGTTGGCAATTCGTTCATGACTGTAGCAGTTGGGATTGGAAATGCGGATATCTTATGCTGGACTGAGTTTGGGTTCATCGGTTTCACACTACCTTTATTGTAGGGTCTGAATTTCGTTAAAGCTTAATCTATCATGATATTCCCGGGTTGTATAGGGGGGATTAACCTGCTATCTGCATGAAATCACGGTTGCACAGAGCTGGATGAAGCGGCTATGATAAGGTCACTACGTTACACGAGAACCGATATCGGGAGTATTATAGACAAAGGAGGCGTATGATGTCACAACAGGGAGATTCACAGGTCCATATTGCACTTATTCAGGCGGATATTGCGCTTGGTAATCCTGAACACAATCGGAGTCATATCGAGAAGCTTATGCAGGAGGCCGTGCAGACCGGCCCTACAGATCTGATCGTGCTGCCTGAGATGTGGAATACTGGCTACGCCCTAGATCGCATTCATGAGCTGGCTGATCCAGAGGGTCAGGAGACACGGGCATGGGTCAGCGAATTTGCACGTACACATGCTGTGAATGTGGTCGCAGGGTCCATTGCGGAGAAGCGCGCGGACGGACAGATTTACAATACGATGTATGTATTCGATCGCGAGGGCAACACGGTATCCTCTTATTCGAAGATTCATCTGTTCCGTCTTATGGATGAGGAGAAGTATCTACAGGCTGGTACAGAGCAGGTACAGTTTGAGTTGGATGGGCACATCCGGGCAGGTGCTTCGATCTGCTACGACATCCGCTTTCCTGAGCTGGCTCGTTCACTTGCCTTGTCAGGTGCGAATATGCTGATTGTTCCGGCGGAGTGGCCGCACCCCAGACTTCATCATTGGCGTACACTGCTCACTGCAAGGGCGATCGAGAATCAGATGTACGTGCTGGCCTGCAATCGCGTGGGGCGCGGGGGAGAGACGGAATTTTTCGGGCATTCGACGATCATTGACCCTTGGGGAGAGATTGTCGCAGAGGGTGGCGAAGCCGAAGGAATCGTGCGGGGAAGCATTGTACCAGGACTCGTCACGGAGGTGCGAGGTCGCATTCCAGTATTTGAGGATCGGCGTCCAACACTGTATTCTTTGGATTAAATTACTTATTAGAATAAAACATACTAATTAGTATATGTAACATTTTTATATGTAAATGTAATCATTTTAATGGTGAGAAAAGTCCTGTTGCTGGATACATTGTATTCAGTGGCAGGATTTTTTACAGTGCAGATTACGATCTACTAGGATCTATGGTGTAGACACTGCGGGTCCCTTGGCTGACCCGTCAGGTTAGGCAGGAACACATTCTTTTCTCCTGCATACTGTATCACGTAGGTTGCATAACTACTGGTATAGTCAAGGAGGGATTATCATGAGCATGCCGCAAATTCCAGAAGAGCGGTTCAGGCCCACCAAAGAAGAGGTTGTCATTGATCTCCTGAAGTCCATTGCGATGGAAGAAACGGCCATTTCTCATATATTGAATGCTGAGGCCGAGAAAATTCAAGCCTTTGTGGGCAAGAATCTGGATTTCCCAGGCTGTCCGACGACAAAGGAGATTATCCGTTTCAATGCGCAGGTGTTCAAAGTAATTGATGTAGTAGTCATGAAGGAATGGCTACTGCTGAGAAAAATGGAAAATGCGATGGAATTGGAGACGACTGCCTGCCACATTGAAGTTGAATGTGAGGAATAGTCATGATCCATCAGGAGCTGAAGGAAGTTGCTCAATCGTTGGATCACTATGTGGATGCAGTGTCTAGACTATCACAGGCGATCGAGCAAAACGGAATTCCTGTAGATTCGGAAGCGTCCATGAAGCGTTTGCTGATGCCTCTGCAATTTTTCACGGATACGATTATGCCGCGCTTCTCGGTGCTGCTTAACGGTGAGACACAAAAGTGGTATGTACTTTCCCGCAAGCTTGGCACCAGAATACGCACACTGCAAGGCAATCAAGGCTCACAGAAACGGCGTATTGCAACGGGGGGAACGGCAGTATATAAGGCGACGCATATTGCGAGGCCTCCCACAACGGTTGTTCGTTCGCTGATTATGGACGTTCCTCCCTGGCTTCATCCTATGGTCAAAATTGGACGAAGAGGCTAGTATCAGATCAAATCGTTCAGTGATGCCAGACTTGGGAAAGATCAAAGTAAAGGAGGGGAGTAGCTTGTCTCAGCCTACAATACCAAATATCACCCCCAATATAACGGTAACTGAGAAGGAAGCAGTAAATTTGCTGCTGGCCTCAATCGCTCTAGAGGAGATGTCACTTGCACATATCATGAATGCCGAGGCCGAGAAGATCCAGTTCGTCCTGGGTACGCTGAATTCGACGACAAGATCGCCTGAGAAGATAACGAATCAGGATTTGTTCAAGATTAATCAATCGGTATTGAATATGATGCATGAAGTGATCGTCACCGAGATATTGCTGCAGATGAAATTCTCCAACGTGCTCAGGCTCGTGGAGAAGAAGAAGTAACCATTCGAGGGTCTCGCTCCTCTGAATGTATGCAATTAAGAGTACAGGCTGGAAAAGCGGAGACGATCAGTCCTTTTGCAGTCTGTACCAGGCTTTTGAAAGTAAACGGCCTAGACGAAAAAATAAAAAAAGGAAATCATAGTAAAAGAATGGATATTTTTTACTTATTGTGCTATATTGAATGCAGGGCCAGAGTAAGACAGGGCATTCACTGCAGCGCGTCCTTTACTTCAGATGAAAGTGAGGTGACGGGCTTTTTGTGTTGCTGATCATGACTGAAAGGAGGCTCTCCAGCTTCACCCAAATCATGAGAAGGAGGCACAGAACAGCATGGGAGGACGCAGCAAGCTTTCGGGAAAGAAAGCAGTTCGTTTTATGTTAGCGCTTACAATTGGTGCGGGAGTATATTCCTTTCCTGGCGCAATTCAAGCGGCTCCTACAGATTACAATTACGCTGAGGCACTGCAGAAATCGATTTATTTTTATGAAGCTCAGCGTTCGGGAGCCTTACCGGAAAATAATCGTGTCGAATGGCGCGGCAATTCCGGAATGACGGATGGATCGGATGTCGGTCATGATTTGACCGGAGGGTGGTACGACGCTGGTGACCATGTCAAATTCGGTCTTCCGATGGCGTACTCCTCCACCATGCTGGCATGGTCTGTATATGAGTATCGTGACGGCTATGAGCAGACTGGGCAGCTCGATGAGATTCTCGACAATATTCGTTGGGCGACAGACTATTTTATGAAAGCGCATACTGCGCCGAATGAGCTCTATGGCCAGGTAGGAAATGGGACCGCCGACCATAACTGGTGGGGACCTGCAGAGGTAATGCAGATGGACAGACCTTCATACAAGATTGATGCTCAGCGTCCAGGTTCTGATCTGGCAGGCGAGACAGCAGCGGCGCTAGCTTCCGCATCTATTATATTCAAGGAGAGTGATCCTGCTTATTCTGCTGAACTGCTTCGGCATGCCAAGGAACTGTATCAATTCGCGGATCAGTACCGCGGCAAGTACTCGGATAGCATTACCGATGCTCAACAGTATTACAACTCCTGGAGCGGCTATGCAGATGAGCTGAGCTGGGGTGGAGTATGGCTGTATATGGCGACGGGTGAACAGATTTATCTGGACAAGGCCGTTGCTGCGAGCAATCTATGGGGCAAGGATCAGAGTGGGAACTGGGATTACAAATGGGCTCATGCATGGGATGACAAGCATATTGGCGCATCCTTGCTGCTCGCTCGAATTACCGGAGATGCCCGTTACGTGAACACGATCGACAAGAATATCCAATATTGGAGTACCGGTGTGGAGGGAACCGGGGAAAGAATCAGCTATACGCCAGGTGGACTAGCTTATCTGGACCAGTGGGGTGTACTGCGTTACGCAGCGAATCAGGCGTTTCTGGCCTTCGTATATTCGGATTGGGTTACGGACGAAGGCAAGAAGGATAACGCTCGCGAGTTCGCTGAAAGTCAGATTCTGTATATGCTTGGCGATAATCCGCGGAATAGCAGCTATGTGGTCGGCTTTGGCAACAATGCGCCAGAGCATCCGCATCACCGGACATCGCATGGTTCCTGGGCAGATAGTCAATCCGTGCCTGACGATCACCGCCACGTGCTGTACGGTGCGTTAGTAGGAGGTCCGAACAAGACGGATGGCTATACCGACAGTATCGGCGATTATGTGTCGAATGAGGTGGCTACAGACTACAACGCAGCCTTCACCGGGGCGCTGGCGAAGATGGCACTTCTGCATGGACAGGGTCAGCAGCCATTGGCTAATTTCCCGACACCAGAGGTGCGAGACGACGAAATGTTCGTTGAAGCGGCAGTGAATGCCAGCGGGAATAATTTTGTCGAAATTAAGGCGTTGCTCAACAATCGTTCGGGCTGGCCTGCGAGAGTCAGTGACCAAATGAGCTTCCGTTATTATGTCGATTTGAGCGAAGCCGTAGCTGCTGGCTATGGTCCAGACGACATCACAGTGACGGCCTCTGGCTACAATCAGGGCGGTGCAGTGTCTCCGCTTAAGCCGCATGATCCGGACAATCACATCTACTATACGGAGGTGGATTTTACAGGAACCAAGATCTATCCAGGTGGACAGTCGGCGTATCGCAAGGAAATTCAATTCCGCCTGTCAGCACCTCAGCACACAAGCTTCTGGAATAACAGCAACGACTACTCCTTCGAAGGCATCGCTTCAACAGGCACAACGCCTGTGAAGGCTATGAATATTCCGGTATTCGACGCTGGCCAGCTCGTATTTGGCAATCAACCAGGAGCCGGTCAACCGGGTACACCAACAGCTCCGGCAGCACCTCGTAGTGTTCAGGCGGCTTCCGGTGATGGCGAAGTCCGGCTTACCTGGGGTGCTTCTGCGAATGCCGAGAGCTACAAAGTCTATCGTTCCGAAGTGAACGGGGGACCTTACAGCGAATTGGACGAAACGCAAGACAAGAGCTATACAGATCGTGCAGTGACTAATGGTCAGCTGTATTACTATGTGGTATCTGCCCTGAACAGTGTAGGCGAGAGCGTATACTCGGTTCAGGTGCAAGGGGCGCCACGGGAGGTTACTGCGCCTGAGGTCGGAGCATTAAAGGTACAGTATCGCAATAATGACAGCAATGCTTCGGACAATCAGATTCGTCCCTCGTTGAAAATTGTCAATACAGGCGATGAAGCTGTAGCACTTCAGGATGTGAAGCTGCGCTACTATTTCACAGTAGATGGCGATCAGCCACAGCAATTCCACTGTGATTATGCTGCGCTGGGAAGCTCCAATGTGAAGGGAGAATTCGTGAAGCTGGATCAGCCAGTGTCCGGCGCGGATTATTATCTGGAGATCTCATTCACCTCTGGAGCGGGTGTACTTGCCCCTGGAGCAGACAGTGGCGAAATTCAGATTCGCTTCAACAAGGCGAACTGGACGAATTATAACGAGTCCGATGACTACTCATACAACGGAAATATGCTCAGCTTTGGAGATTGGGATCGGATTTCACTCTATGTCGGGGAAGAGTTGACATGGGGAACGGAGCTGGATTAATAAGAGAGCTGGAACAGTTGAATGGGCAGAGCCAGCAATGGTGATTGTGTGCCTTACTTCTTGTTCCGCCTCGATAGATCACTTGCCCAAAGAGAAGCAAGCTTCACACTTGATCATTCCAAAATTCATAATGGGAAGGAAGATTAGGGTATGAGGAGATTTACATGGAAAAAGCCTCTCTCCATCGCCATGACAGCAACATTGTCCTTAACTATGGTGTTCGGCTCCTTTCAGGCAACCGCATCAGCGGCTGCAGAAGATTCCACACCAATAGCAGTAGCTTCCTCATCGGAAGCAACAAGATTCCTCCAACTGTATGACCAAATTAAATCGCCATCGAGCGGTTACTTCTCCGCTGAAGGCATTCCCTATCACTCTATTGAGACTCTGATTAGTGAGGCGCCGGACTACGGGCACATGACAACCTCGGAAGCTTACAGCTACTGGATGTGGCTGGAAGTGCTGTACGGATACTATACGGAAGATTGGAGCCACCTGGAAGATGCATGGGATAATATGGAGAAATATATTATTCCGATCAATGAGGGGGATGGCAAGGAAGAACAGCCGAGCCAAAATAAATACAATCCGAATAGCCCGGCTACCTATGCTGCGGAATATCCGTTCCCAGATCAATACCCTAGCCAACTGTCTGGCAAGCACCCAGCAGGAAAAGACCCGCTTGATGCTGAGCTGAAGGCTACTTATGGTAGCAACCAAAGCTATCTCATGCACTGGCTGCTGGATGTGGACAACTGGTATGGCTTCGGCAATCTGCTGAATCCAAGCCATACAGCAACGTATGTGAATACATTCCAGCGTGGTGAGCAGGAATCTGTATTCGAGGCTATACCACACCCTTCACAGGATAACAAAACCTTCGGCAAGACTGGGGAAGGCTTCATGTCCCTGTTCACGAAGGAAAATCAAGCTCCTGCAGCTCAATGGCGCTACACGAATGCTTCCGATGCGGAAGCCCGTGCTGTGCAGGCGATGTTCTGGGCGAAGGAACTGGGATACGATAATGAAGTTTATCTGGAAAAAGCCAAGAAAATGGGCGATTTCCTTCGCTACAACATGTACGATAAATACTTCCAGGTCATTGGCAGTGCTGCTGATGGCACACCGCAGGCAGGCAACGGGAAGGATGCAAGTCACTACCTGATGTCCTGGTACACAGCCTGGGGTGGAGGTCTTGGTCAAGGTGGAGACTGGGCTTGGAGAATCGGGGCCAGCCACGTACACCAAGGCTACCAAAACGTAATGGCCGCATACGCTCTATCCGATGACGAGAACGGCGGTCTGGTACCGAATTCGCCTACAGCCCAAGCGGACTGGGAGAAGTCCCTGAAGCGTCAACTGGAATTTTACACATGGCTGCAATCCAATGAGGGTGCAATTGCAGGCGGAGCCACCAATAGCTATGGTGGTGACTACAAAGCATATCCTGCTGGCACAAGCACTTTCTATGATATGGCTTATGTGTCTGCTCCTGTCTATAAAGATCCACCGTCCAACAATTGGTTCGGCATGCAGGCTTGGCCTGTTGAGCGTATTGCCGAGCTGTACTACATCATGGCGAAAAATGGCGAAACGTCCGGCGAGAATTTCCAAATGGCAAAACAGGTTGTTCAGAACTGGGTTGATTGGTCAATGGACTATGTATTTGCCAACGAGCGCCCGGTTACAGACAACGACGGTTACTATCTGAATGCAGCCGGTACACGCATTCTGGGTGGTAAAAATGCACAAGTAGCTACAACGTCGGCTCCAGGTGAATTCTGGCTGCCAAGCAATCTGGAGTGGTCAGGTCAGCCTGCGACTTGGAATGGCTTTGCAGGTCATGCGCCTAACACGAATCTTCGCGTAGTTACCAAGGCTCCTGGTCAAGATGTTGGTGTACTGGGAAGCTATGTTAAAGCGCTCACATTCTTCGCTGCTGCCACAAAGCTGGAAAACGGCGAATATACAGCACTGGGTAACGAGGCTGCTCAATTGTCCAAGGAGCTGCTGGACGTAGCTTGGGATTACAATGATGGAATCGGGATCGTAACGAAGGAGAAAAACGGTTCTTACTCCCGTTACTTCGAGAAAGAAGTATTCTTCCCGGCTGGCTGGACTGGAAAAGGTGGCCAAGGCAACATTCTGCCAGGCAACAACACGATTCCTTCTGACCCTGCCAGAGGAGGAAATGGTGTCTATGCAAGCTTTGTCGATATCCGTCCGAAGCTGAAGGAAGATCCAAAATGGTCTTACCTGGAGAACCTGTACAACAGCTCGTGGAACCCAGTGACAAAAACTTGGGAGAACGGTGAGCCAGAATTCACTTACCACCGCTTCTGGTCACAAGTAGACATTGCTACCGCTTACGCTGAGTATGATCGTCTGATTAATGGCGGAATTGGCGAGCCAGAACCAGCTGCTCCAAAAGCACCAACGAATCTCAAAGCAACAGCTGGAGATCAAGAGGTGACGTTGAGCTGGAGCAAGTCTACTGGAGCTGATAGCTATACTGTCAAACGCTCCACAACAGCTGGAGGACCTTATACGACTGTGACAACAGTAACCAACAGCACGTACACAGATGTTCAACTGGTAAATGACACTCCATACTTCTATGTAGTGAATGCTGTAAATGCCATCGGCACAAGTCCTGATTCGGCCGAGGTTCGCGCTGTCCCTACAGCTGCACCTGAACCGGCTGTGGGCGATGTGAAGGTCGAATACAGAGCCAGTGATACCAATGCGAGTGACAACCAGATTCGCTTCAATCTTCGGTTGACGAATCATGGAACGGAGGCTGTTAATCTCAGCGACGTGAAGGTCCGGTATTACTACACCGTTGAAGGCGGACAGTCCCAAGAATTCCATTGTGACTATGCGGCGCTGGGTAGCGGCAATGTTCGCGGAACCTTCGTGCCACTGTCAGGGGCGGTAGCGGGTGCCGATCATTATCTGGAGATATCCTTCGCTCCGGGAGCAGGAACATTGGAGCCTGGTGCAAATTCGGGCGATATTCAGATCCGTATGAACAAGTCGGATTGGTCTAACTACAATGAGAGCGATGACTTCTCTTACGATCCAACGAAGACTTCTTATGCTGAATGGGAGAAGACCCCACTGTACCTGAACAATACGCTGATCTGGGGCTTGGAGCCTTGATCTGATATTGATGGTGTAATACCATCACCAAGCGAAAACAAAAGACGGTTCTGCAGGCTGGAGTTCAGCCTTGCAGAACCGTCTTTCATGCGTGTTAAGAGCTGCGAGCCGAATTAGTCAGCTTTCCCGTCTATTCGTCCTATCTGCGGAACGAGAAGCCAACGGAGAGCTGGTCCACGGTGTCCTTGAAGGTATCAATGAATGCCTCCGCGGCCTTCGACAAATAACGTCCCTGGCGGTATGCGATGACAAGCGTTCGGCTCGGTGCAGGCTCAGCGAGCTGCAGATAGACAGGAACGAACTCGCTGCGGGCCGCCCTGGCAATGAACCTTGGAACAAGGGTAATGCCCATGCCTGTGGCAACAAGTGATTGAACCGTCTCAATATTGTTGCTTTCAAATACGACCTTCGGCTCGAATCCTGCCTGCTGACACAGATCGACCATAATTTTGCGGAAGCCCTGTCCTTTCTTGAGCACGACGAAGGGTTCATTCTTCAGCTCCTCCAGACGTACCGGAAGCGGCTCTCTACCGTTAGCGCGCTCAGCGAGAGGATGCAGGGGAGGAACTGCCAGATCAATGAGCTCTTCTCCAATGGGCACATAGGATAGGGAGGGCTCATTCAGGGGGAGGGAGAGCAGACTAAGATCCGTCTGACCGCTGGCTGTTTTCTTTTCCAGATTCATGGATGAATCCTCCAGCAGTGTGATCTCAATGTCCGGGTATGCCTGTTTGAAAGCAGGCAGTACATGTGGCAGCAAGTGTGAGCCTGTGATTGGCATACTGCCGATGACAACCTTTCCCTTACGTAGCTGAGAAATGTCATCCATTTCACGCCGCAGCAGCTCCATACCATCCACGATCTTTTGCGCCTGTCTCACGAAGGTCTCACCTGCATGCGTAAGCTCTACGGTGCTCGTACTTCGCTGGAAGAGCACAACACCCAGTTCCTTCTCCAGCTTGGACACCTGCTGACTAAGGGAGGGCTGGGCGATATGAAGCTTCTCTGCTGCTCTTGAAAAATTCCGCTCCGCTGCAATTTGTAAAGTATATTGAAGCTGTCTGAATTCCATGTTCAACCTGCCTTTATATTCTAAAAATGCGGTTTCTCACACCAATACTACTATTATATATAATATGAGCTGCGAAGACCATCATAGCTGCATATGTGCTACGAAGACTATATAGCCACAGAAGCCAGTGTGTAAGCACTTCGGGTTGCTGTATATATGGGGCACTTACAATTTAATGAAGGTTGCACCTTATCATAGGGAGAGGTTACAGATAAATAATTGGTGACATTCCCCTAGGTTGTCTTTATAGGCTAAGACTATAGCTCTCATAGATATTATATCTTGGAACAATGGACATGGGGATGATATATTAGTGTCACTATAGAGAAGGGTTAACGCCTTCTTACATGTTCGAATCCAACAGGGGTGAATAGAATGAGCAAAAAGACGATGTTTGAAAAGATCTGGGACAATCATGTAATTCATTCGGAAGACAATAAGCCTAGCATCCTGTACATTGACCTGCATTTGGTGCACGAGGTGACTTCTCCGCAGGCTTTTGAGGGTCTGCGCATGAACGGTCGCAAGGTACGCCGCCCTGACCTTACATTTGCAACGATGGACCACAACGTACCTACCAAGGACAGATTCAATATTACAGATCCGATCTCCAAGCAGCAGATCGACACGCTGACTTCCAACTGTCGTGACTTTGGCGTAACACTTTATGATCTGGATACGATTGACCAAGGCGTTGTTCACGTTATGGGTCCTGAGCTTGGGTTGACGCATCCAGGTAAGACAATCGTCTGTGGTGATAGCCATACGTCCACACACGGTGCTTTCGGAGCGTTGGCTTTCGGTATTGGTACCAGTGAAGTGGAGCACGTACTTGCAACCCAATGCTTGCAGCAGGCCAAAGCGAAGACGATGGAAGTACGCTTTGTCGGCAAGCGTAAGCCGGGTGTAACTGCCAAGGATATGATTCTTGGAGTAATTGCCAAGTACGGTACAGATTTCGCGACAGGTTATGTTATTGAATATACAGGTGAATCGATTCGCGAGCTGTCCATGGAAGAGCGCATGACCGTCTGCAACATGTCCATTGAGGGCGGTGCAAGAGCGGGTATGATCGCTCCTGACGAGACGACATTCAACTATCTGCGTGGTCGTCAGCATGTACCTCAGAACGAAGCTTTCGAAAAGGCAGTCGAGGTATGGAGTCAACTGGTAACGGATGAAGGAGCAGAGTTCGATACCGTGCTGGAGTTCGATGTAGATTCATTGATTCCGCAAGTAACCTGGGGAACCAGCCCGGGCATGGGTACGGACATTTCCTCCGCGGTACCGAACCCGGCAGACCTGCCAACCGAGAATGAACGTAAAGCCGCTGAGAAGGCGCTCGAATACATGGATCTGGCACCAGGGACTCCAATGTCTGAAATTCCTGTAGACTATGTATTTATTGGTTCCTGTACGAACGGTCGGATTGAGGATCTGCGTGCAGCGGCTGAGATCGCACGTGGCTACAAGGTATCGGAGCAAGTAACAGCTATCGTCGTTCCTGGCTCTGGACGCGTGAAGATTCAGGCAGAGCAAGAAGGTCTTGATGTGATTTTCAAGGAAGCAGGCTTCGAATGGCGTGATGCAGGCTGCAGTATGTGTCTCGCAATGAATCCGGATGTATTGAAGCCAGGACAACGCTGCGCCTCTACCTCTAACCGTAACTTCGAGGGCCGTCAGGGCCGTGGTGGACGGACGCATCTGGTATCTCCGGCGATGGCAGCCGCAGCAGCAATCCATGGACGTTTCTACGATGTTCGTGACTGGAAATTCAAGCAGGAAGTAGTCAGCTAGTTGACGGGAGGAGACGTACAATGGAAGCATTCAAGACATTAAACGGAATTGTGGCTCCGGTAGACCGGGTCAATGTAGATACAGACGCAATTATTCCCAAGCAATTTTTGAAACGAATCGAGCGCACGGGGTTCGGACAATTTTTGTTCTATGAGTGGCGCTTTGACGAGGAAGGCAATGTGAATCCGAATTTTGAACCGAACAAGTCCCGCTATGAGGGAGCCTCCGTGCTGATCTCACGTGCGAACTTTGGTTGTGGCTCCTCTCGTGAGCACGCGCCTTGGGCGATTCTGGATTATGGCTTTCGCTGCGTAATTGCTCCGTCCTTTGCGGATATTTTCTATAATAACTGCTTCAAGAATTCCATTCTGCCAATCAAGCTCTCGGAGGAGCAGGTCGAGGATCTGTTCCAGCGTACAGCTGCGCATGATGGGTATCGCCTGAATGTTGATTTGGAGCAAAAGAAGATTACGGACGAGTATGGTCTGGAAATCAACTTTGATCTGGATGAGCACCGCAGACAATTTTTGCTGCAAGGGCTGGATGACATCGGGCTGACGCTTCAGCATGAAGACAAGATTTCCTCCTATGAGCGTGACCGTGAAGCTCGTGCTTTTGTATAATTAAGCTGTCATTCATTTGGAGAATAGGGTGAACTGCCTGGAGAGCAGCCATATGTTTGCTATGCTTGTTCTCATTAAATTAGGCCGTCAAGTATAGTAGCTCTCTGGGTAGATGAACTCCTTCGTTCGCAAGATAGAACGGGGGAGTTTTTGCTATTACAAAAAATGCGGAATTTCTCGAAATGTACCGAAACATTTACAAGGCGAACGGCGTCTAATTATGTAATAGGTGTAATCCATATTTTGGAGTCCTGTCGAGACGAACTACAGATTGAAGGAGATATGGAAATGAAAAAATACGGATGGATGATAATCCTGGCCTTTTTTGTATGGTTACTACCCGTATACAATCAGGCTGCGGCGGCAGGTACGTCATTATTCATGAACGGAGAACGACTTGACACGGGAGCCAATGCGGGTCCTGAGATGGTGAACGGGAAAGTAATGGTTCCACTAAGAGTGGTCGGTGAGCAATTGGGCTACCAATTCAATTGGGAGCCGGAGCAGTTCAAAATTACGATACATAAGGATCAGTCAGAAATGGCTATGTACGTAGGACGCACGATGGCCTATGTCGGATCAGAAGAAGTATCCCTCGATACACCGCCTCTACTGCGGGGTAACTCCACAATGGTGCCATTGCGCTTCGTGGGTGAGCAGATGGGTCTTAAGGTAGACTGGAATAATGCTACGAAGACGGTATATCTGGAGAGCAACGCAGGCTCAGGAGCAGGTGGGAAGGGCACCGTGAGCTCAGGTAATGAGGGGACAGAGAAGCCAGTTCCTATGACTCCGACTGACTCTGAACCAGCAGTTACGCCTGGCAATGAAGGCACATCGGATACCAGTGATGCGACCGAGGATAATGACACATCGGATACTTCTGAAACGAATGAGCAACAATTGATTAGGGATATCCTCTTCAGTGACAACCGCCTCACGGTAAGAACAGATTCCGGACTGAAGCCGAGTGTCTTCACGATGACAGGACCTGATCGTATTGTGATAGACTTTGCGGGAGCAGGTTTTGCAGGCGAGCTGAAGGACGCATTCCCGCTCGGAAGCAGCGGCTCCAGAGAGCTGGAAATCTATGATAATCCTGCCGTGAAGCAGATTCGCTTTGCCATGTTTAATGAAGGAAGGACATCATCCGCACGCATTGTACTGCAGTTGAACACAGCGAAGGAATACATCCTGTCGAACGAAGGTGACGACAGCATTGTCATTTCCTTGCAGGACAAGCAAGGTCCGATTATAACACCGAGTGGAGAGAGTGGTCGACATGTTGTCGTGCTGGATGCAGGACATGGTGGTTCAGACCCTGGAGCGTCGAGTGTGACCGGACGCAAGGAGAAGGAATTCAATCTGGCTGTTGCTCTGCTGGTGCAGCAGCAATTGCAGAATGACCCTGATATTGAATTGGTGCTTACTCGTAATGGTGATACCTATCCGGCGCTGAAGGACCGTTCAACGTTGGCGAACCAGGTTAATGCGAATCTCTTCGTATCCATTCATGGAAATAGTATGGACCTCGAAAAGTCTGCCAAGAATGCGCTGATCAATGGAACGGAGACTTATTATACCAAAGCGGATAGCAAAGCTTTTGCCGATGTGTTGCATAAACACCTCATAGCAGCAACAGGACTTAAGGATAACGGTGTACGGGTGAAAAACCTACATGTTACTCGGGAGACAAAGATGCCTGCAGTGCTGCTGGAGGCCGGATATTTGAGTAATGTTAATGATGAGGCTGTATTATTCACTCCTGACACTCAGCAGAGGATAGCAGACGGAATTGTAGCTGGTATTAAAGAGTACTTGGGGTTGCAGTAGTGGCTGACTGACAGCGACAGACTGTAAAGAATATGAGACGTTCATGGGGCCTGCATGGTTGCCTATGAGCGTCTCTTTTTTGCCTGTTCACATAGCTAATAGCCGAGTGTTTAGTTGTTTACGAGATGTTTTTCGTTGTGGCCGCTACTGGCTCGGAGGTTCCTTCCACTCGCTGTTAAAGCCCGATTCCTGATTGGATCATAAATATAGCGGTGGAAATCGGGCTTTAAAGGCGACCACTCCGTTGCTCCAGAAATCCTCCGACCCTCCGCTAGTACGATGCACGGCTGATTTTATTATTTAAAGCTGGCTGTACTAGAGAAACTAGATTTCGCACAAAAAAATTTGTTCTTTATTGTTTTCTATTGGAAATGAAGCAGAATTATTGGTGCCTCTGTGATAGTATTTAAGAATCTATTTGATAATATTGGGAATGGTGGGGTATTGTGAAAATCGATAGGGATAAGATAAGTTTATTAAATGAGACTGTTTATAACGATTTAACAGGGATTATAAAAAAATTGAATAAACGCATTTACATTAAGTTGTATGCTCTTGTTTATGAAACAGAGGAGGTATCAACTCCTGTTAAAATAATTCGTATTAAGAAAACTGTGTCCATAAATAAAGATTCAACCTTGGTTTCTCAAGATACATTGCAGACACTAACCAATGTATACTCCGAAATAAAAATTGATTCTGAGATCGTTGGTAGTTCTTTTGCTCAAATCAAATCTTATATGGACCAGAAGTGGTACAACGAATTCAATCAAGCAAATCAAGGTAATATAGTTGTTGCGGATAGTTCTTCAATTCAAGATGATGATGGGGGTAAAAACAGCGCAAGCAACATTAATGACACGCGTATATTATATGCAGGCCAAATTTCTCTTAAAGACGGGAAGTCTTCATGTTTAGTTACATACATATTAGAAATAAGGAATGCTGATAATGAGACTAAACGGACTTTCTACGAAATGCCGGAGGTCTCTTTCTTAAGAATGGTTTTGGATTATTTCTTTTTTGGATGACATTAAAATAAGCAAAGATGAGATTACACAAAAAAATACAATCAATAGAAAATATAATGAAGACGGTGCCCAGTTTAATAGAAGGTTAGCACGTTTGTTCCTCGGGAAACTCCAAACTTATATTCAGGATAACTTCAGTGATAATGAGTTTAAAGAAGAATTTGAAAACAAACTAAATAATCAATATTACGTTAACAGTTTATTAGAGAAGATTGAAGATGTTTCTACTCTAACTTATGAAAGTAGTAGTCCGTTTGGCTCAATTCTGTTCATGAATAAAGAAGTCATTCTAAAAACACCTCTGATTAGCTTTGCAGTTACATTTACTGAGGAAGATCGGATTCACTTGGATGATGCCAAACGCATACGTAAGTTGCTGGAGCTTACCAACATAGACAAAGACTTATGCCTAATTGCTGATGAGAATGAGATATATGGACTAGGGGTAGTTAAATGGAATCTACAGAGAGAAGTAGAAGTCTTTAATCAAAAGGGGGCTTTTGCACTTAGACTCGACCTAACCGGATTGTCTAAGTACAGTCTTGTATTAGTACAATCAAGTGTTGATCCTGCAAGCAACGGGGAGTTACTAATTGAGAATGGGAAAAAAATCTATCGTTCAGATCTAAAATTAATAGAAACAGAGCTATTGTCCGTCTCATTCAAAAATCCTAGACTTGGAGAGGAAGGGTACAGTTCTGAGAAGTTTACAAGTCTTTTGAAAAATGTGTTTTGGGGACAGGTTGCTGACATTGAACAAGTTAAATTTAAAGTAGACAGACTGGAACAAATTGTTCGCCAAGCGCGGGAACAAAAGCATGGCACAATGGTAGTTATAACTGACCATTGGACAGCCAAGCAGGAGCTGGATGAACTTAGAAAGCAATCTACACTGATTGAGCCAAAGGGGATCAATAAAGACTACATCAAATTTCTAACCTCAATTGATGGTGCGATTTATTTCGACACGGAAGGAAATTGTCATGCTATTGGTGTTATTTTAGATGGTAAAGCAAAGCAGGATATCGGGAATGCCAGCCGTGGTGCACGATTTAATTCTGCACATCGTTATTTGCATAAACTAAAAGACTATAATGCGGATAGGCATGAAGATGAGCCTGAAAGAAAATGTGTGATTGTTATCATCTCGGAGGATGGTTCAGTGGATTTGATTCCAGAATTAGAGAATGAGGAGATGTTATTAGGATTGTCAGAAGAAATTGTTGACTTGATTAATGAGAAATCTTCTGATCAAAATAAAAAAGAGAGACTTCGCGAGAAGGAAGAGATACTTCTGAACTCACCAATCGTGGATAGTGACTGGTTGTTTAGAATAGGAGAAGCACTCTATACAAATAAAAGTTGGGATAGGGCTGTAGACTTTTTTGAACGCGGAAAAACACAGGCAGAGGGAAGCTATATAAATTCGTTTTATTTGAACTTGTTAGGAATATGCTACGCTTGTATTGAAAAATATACTGATGCAAAAAATTCGTTTGAATTGGCTATTAAAAGCGAAAGTGATCTTATGAAAAAAATTGTATATACAGGGAATATAGGAATTAATTTTGTTTTCCATGGTTTTAAGTTGGAAGATAGTAAACAGGAATTCATAAAAGCAATTGAGTACCTTACTAAAAGTATTGAATTAGGAAATAATTCAGAGGACCCCCGAAAACAAATTTATTTCAGTCATAGAGGCAGAAGCTATTTAGAATTGGCAAATTTAGAAGCAGATCAAAGTGAAAAGACTGCTCTATTGATAAAAGCTACGGAAGATTACGAAGAAGCTATTGATTTAAATGATAAAGACGACACCTATTACTGGTTTAGACATAAGGCTTATAAAGGGCTAAACCAAATTTCGAAATGTATCAAAGACTTGATTCAAGCAGAATACATTAAGCATAATGATAATTATATTAAAACTTTGAATGATTTATTAGATAGTGACATAAACCATGTGACAGAAACGGTGGACTTCTACAAAAAGCTCGTTAGTCAGAATAATGGGTCAGAAGGTACGACTCAATTAAATGAACTTATGTCTGAGCTAGAGATTCGACTTGAGTTAGGCAAGACAACTGAAGAAGCCGCTGTCCACAAAGAAATTCAAGTGAATGAGGATCCAAAGTCATAAAATGCAGAGATTTTACTCAATGAAAAAAACTATGATAGACGTTATGTAGCGGAGGGGCGAAAGATTTCTGGAGGAACGAAGTGTTCGCCTTTAAAGCCGGATTACTTCCACGGTCCCATCCTAGTTAATCAGAAATCCGGCTTTAACAGCGACTGGAAGAAACTTTCGAGCCCGTAGCTTCTCCCGCGACATTATTTCCCTACATACTGAGCCCAAATATGTACGAATCATTGAGTCATGCGACAAGAATTCGTCTCTTGTAGTGTGGCTTCTTTTGTATTCATTGACATAAGGATCACACTTTGGGCGTGAATCTATAGTCCTATTTCGCCGTGCGCAATCCTGCATTTCGACAAATTTTCGGGCTAAAGCATAATATTTTGCCGGGAAAAAAGAAATGTTTCGCAACTTTTGGAAGTGAGGAACGTCTAAAAGGTTGTCCGATATTGCGCAAGCATGCATTATCGGGACACTAGCCGGAGCATGTGGCAAAAATTCAAGAATGGTAGGGGTGAAGGATGAAGAAATTTGGCTTTTTATTGTTTCTATTTGTCTTCATGTGGGCGATTCCGGGCTACGGGCACGCAGCATCAGGTGGTGCTTCAATCTACCTTGACGGCGAGCGGATCAGTGTCCCAGGCGGCGCTAAAGTAGAGGTCGTGAATGGCAGTACGATGGTTCCCATTCGTGTGATCTCTGAGAACCTGAATTATGATGTGAATTGGAATCAGCAATCTCGAACGGTCAAGATCTCCAAGGACGGTACGAATATTGAGCTGGTCATTGGCAAGAAGACTGCTACCGTTAATGGACAAAGCAAGACGTTGATTGCTTCTCCACTCATACGCTCCGACATTACTTTGGTTCCACTGCGCTTTATTGCGGAGCAAATGGGTGTGGATGTGAGCTGGGATGCAAATAGTAAATCCGTATACTTAGTTACCCAGAACAGCGGCTCTGGAAACGGTGAGGTAACCCCGCCGGCTGCAGGAAATAATGGGACAGATGGAACAGAGGTCGTGCCGGGAGACACGAATGAGGGTCTTGCACTGGTGAACGGAATCAGCTTCAGTGACAACAAGCTGATTATTTCCACAACCAATGGTACGGTACAACCGTCCACGTTCACGATGGCAGGACCAGACCGGATTGTCATTGATCTGCCCAACACAGCTTTCGCAGCTAATTTTGGAAGCATGCAGTCGCTGAATGAACAGCTCAGCGGGCAATTGGATGTATGGTCCAATGAGAAGGTATCTCAAATACGGTATGCACTATTCAGCGAAAATCCGTCTACCATACGTGTCGTAATGGATCTGACTGAGTCGATGAGTTATAGAGCTTACAATGAAGGCTCCAACCTGATTGTCGTGGATCTGGGCAATACGAACTCGAATACAGGCTCTTCAACGCCAATCGGTCCGAATGGCAAGCCTGTCGTTGTTATTGATGCAGGACACGGAGACCAGGACCCAGGTGCCGTGAGCAAGAACAAGAAACGGGAAAAGGACTTCAACCTGACCATGGCTTTGAAGGTCGAGCAGGCCCTCAGTAAATATCAGGACATTGAGGTTGTATTGACCCGTAGTAATGATACGTTTCTGGCATTAAAGGAACGGGTACAAATAGCTGAGAACATGAATGCCGCAGCATTCGTATCCATTCATGCGAACAGTGCTTCTTCTGCTACGGCCAGTGGAACAGAGACCTACTATCAGCGGAGTGACAGCAAGGAATTCGCGAATGTAATGCATAAGCATTTTGCGGCAGCAACGGGACTTCCTGACCGGGGAATCCGCTATGGTAATTTCCATGTTATACGGGAGACGACGATGCCTGCAGTTCTGCTGGAGGCTGGATATCTAAGCAATACGAAGGATGAGGCCGCGCTCTTCTCAACGGCATTCCAGGATCGGGTAGCCAAGAGCATCGCTGATGCCATTGCTGAGTATCTTGGATTGAATTAGGATGAACGCACATAGGCCATCGCTCAGTTAGATGAGAGATCAGCAGAGTGCACATCGGTGAGGAAGGAGGCGGATACAGTGAAGATGAAAGTCTGGCTAATTTGCATTTTTGCAGCAGTAGTAGCTTTAAGTGCTGGCTGTGCTGGTCGACAAGCAGCTCCTCCGGTAGCACCGGCGACTCCCACGGAGGAGGTATCGGGAGCTACTGAGCAGGAGACAGAGCAAGAAGCGGGTAATGATTCAGAGGGACAAGCTACCGATTCTGGTGTAGTGAATGCTCCGAATACGACCCCGGCTGCCAGTGACCAAGGTACTGGGGAGCAGGAGGTCGTGACCGAAACGATTAGAGCGTACTATACGGATACGCAGCTAATGCAGCTAATCGAGACGAATAAGGAGATTACTTATCCAAGTCAGTTGGAGAAGTATATGGAGTCCTTCAAGACCTTGCAAAAGAGCGATTCTGAGGACCAGCTTACGTTGTGGTCGGATCAGATTGTTGTTCACCAGATCAAGTTCGAGCAAGGCAAGCTGACCTTCGATATCGCGCTTCCGGATGAAGCTCGACTCGGTTCGGGCGGTGAAGCCTTGGCGATCGAAGCCTTCAAGCAGACGATGTTCCAGTTCGATGAAGTGAAGTCTCTGGATCTACTCGTTGATGGCAAGGCACTGGACAGTCTGATGGGACATGTGGAGCTAGAACATCCCATGACACAGGAGTAGCAGGAAAATGCTGCAATTGTGTGAAAAACTGAGTTTTTAGGTGCAATCCTTGTCATTTAATGTTACACTATTAGGGCGCATCCGGGCCAATAATTGGCGGTGCGCCCTAAATAGTAATCATTCCTTGATTTGGAGGATTATTTAGAATGACCGTCTTGATGCGGGCTTGCTGCCGTATCAAGGCGTTTTTTTTGGTAGGAGGTAGGATTCGTGAATACAGCCACAGCACGTCATATTCTGGATACGATCGCAACTATGTTTCCTGATGCTCATTGTGAACTGAATCACAGTAACGCTTTTGAACTGACGATTGCGGTTCTGCTGTCCGCACAGTGTACGGATGAGACTGTTAACAAAGTGACGGCGGATTTGTTTCGTAAATACAAGGCACCTGAAGATTATGTAGCGGTTCCTCTTGAGGAGCTGGAGCAGGATATCAGAAGGATTGGTCTGTACCGCAACAAAGCCAAGCACATTCAGAATCTCTGCCGCATTCTACTGGAGCAGTACAATGGTGAGGTGCCGCAAGCGCATGAATTGCTCGTTCAGCTACCGGGTGTTGGACGAAAGACGGCCAACGTGGTGGTATCCAATGCTTTTGGCGTTCCGGCTATTGCGGTGGACACCCATGTCGAGCGTGTCTCCAAAAGGCTGGGCTTCGCTGGCTGGGACGACAGCGTACTGGAAGTGGAGAAGAAGCTAATGAAGCGTGTGCCGCGCGAAGAGTGGACTCAGACGCATCATCGTCTAATTTTCTTTGGACGGTACCATTGCAAAGCTCAGAATCCCCAGTGCCCGGTCTGTCCATTGCTGGACGTATGCCGGGAAGGCAAGAAACGTATGAAAACCTCCCAGAGCAGGAAGGATAAGGAGAAGAGCAAGGTTTCTCCCAAGCCTGCATCTGCCCGCAAGACCGTTTAATTTTATGATTAGAAAAGGATGAGACAAACAATGAAGTGCATTTCCGTGTATACTGACAATTTTGAAGCTTTTTCCGACGTTTTTGAGCAAGTGCTGGATCGTGGTCTGTCCGAGAACGAAGAGACCGAACTCGAAGGCATTACAGTAAGTCATTCAGGTGATGTACCTGATCATTATCTGGAGCGTATGTCCCAAAAGCCTGAGGTTGTCGTGATGAAGGACAAGTCACGCGGTATTACAATCCTGCAGCACGGTCAAGTATTTGAAATACTGCTGCCAGTGCTGGAGACGGTCAACTAATACGTGGCTTGAAGCACAACATGCTGAATGCAGCAGCAGATCTTCAGAGGGATTAGACCAATCCTTATGGATAAGTGATACATGAGCAGGACGGAATCTTGTTTCCGACCTGCTTTTTTTTTGCTGTTTTGTGCTACAATAGAATGAATTTAAAGTAATAAATGGCAAGCTGCAAATCGAGTATATGTTAGATGAATTCGACAAGGAGTGGAACCGGGCTAATGAAACCAATGATCCACGAAGTGTCCGGAGCCATGGAACGCTTACAGGACTTTTTTCGTCAAGCGAATGATGCAACAGCCGCAGGAGCAGTAGGAGATTTGTTGAAAAAGGCACAGGCCGGGGAGCTGACCATTGCATTCTGCGGTCACTTTTCTGCGGGTAAATCCAGCATGATTAATGCCCTCTGTGGGCATCAGGTGCTGCCTTCAGGTCCAGTTCCGACCAGTGCCAATGTGGTAGCGATCCGGCAGGGGCAGCCGCGCGCTCTGATCTATGGAGCTCAGGCAGCGATGGCCGTGTCAAGTGGGGCAGCAGGAACTGCTGTAGCTGTAGACACATCACTGTCCGTAGACACGCCACTTGAGGTCAATGCGTCAGAGTTGGCTGATTATTGCAAGAATGGTGGAGATTATCGCTCCATTGAAGTATGGCAGGATATTGCCGTACTGGAGGGTGGCGGCGTATTGCTGGATACGCCTGGAGTTGATTCAACCGATCGTGGTCACGCTCTGGCAACCGATTCGGCTCTGCATTTGGCAGATGTCGTGTTCTATGTAATGGATTATAATCATGTTCAGTCCGAGAACAATCTTACGTTTGCCAAGAGTCTGTCGGATTGGGGCAAGCCTTTGTACCTCATCGTCAATCAGGTGGATAAGCATCGGGAGCAGGAACTGTCGTTTGCGAAATATCGTTCATCTGTTGAAGAGAGCTTCCAGGCCTGGGAAGTTCATTATACTGATCTGCTGTTCAGCTCATTGATGAAGCCAGAGCTGCCCTATAACCAATGGGACCAGATTCCTGAGCTTATTCGCGCCCTGATTGCTCAGAAGGAATCGTTAGTCTCCTATAGCTTGCTGACCTCAATGCATGCACTGGCAGAAAGACATGTGCAGGCCGAGGATGAGCGAACGAGGGAGGAGCGAGAAGCTCTGCTGGAGCAGGCAGGTGGTGAGGAGCAGGTCAAGCATAATCAGCAGGCGCTAGCTGAGCTGCAGGAGCGTGACGAATTTCTGAGAACGCTTACGGATCGGGAACGGTCCAAATTCAGATCAGCGCTTGACACGATATTGGAGCAGGCACATTTAACTCCGGCTGAGCTGAGGGACGTAGCTGCTGAATATCTGGATACTAGAAGGCCTGGCTTCAAGGCCGGCTTTTTGTTCGCGCAGGCGAAGACGGAGCGTGTAAAGGAAGAGAGGCTGGAGCAGCTGACACGCATGCTGCGGGATCAGGCTGAAGGACAGCTGCTTCCGCATGTTCGGTCACTGGTGCGTTCACTTGGACAAAGCCATGGGCTATGGAATGCAGAGCTGGAGGAGGAGCTTGCTGTTGCAGCACCGGTCATTGATAGCAAGCTTGTGCAGGAGCAGGTTAGGGAGTCGGCTATATCCAGAGAATATGTGATCCATTATTGTCAGCAGCTGCGTTCTGAGATCATTGCTCGTTATCGACAGGCGTCTCTAGGGCTGGCTGAACGAATATTCAATTCTCTGAAGCAAAAGACGACTCATGAACAGGAGGAGCTTGCTGAACAAATCGGAATAGCGGAGCAGAAGGCAGCGAGCGCACTGCGATACACTCAGCACCAGTTGGAGGCAGAGGCTCACAAGGCGAAATTGCTGGCTGTCCTGCCGGAAGTGGCAGGCCCACCAGCTCATATGCCGCAGGTTCGACCGATGGATGAAGCGGTGCTGACAGCAATAACGGCCCAGCAGCACGTAAGTGATGGGGGGACCGAATCCATAGCAGCATCCGTGCGTGGCGCTGCATATGAGAGCGCTGAAGCTGTAGCTAGTCCGGGCGATGGCGGGAGGTTGCAGCGCTTGGAGCAAGCAGCCCGACAGCTGCAAGCAGCCGCAAATATCGCTGCTCCATACCCAGCCTTGGATTCCTTGGTGCAGGCCCTAGTGGAGCGTGCAACGACTCTATCGCAAGGGAAATTTACTCTCGCGCTGTTTGGGGCATTCAGTGCGGGCAAGTCTTCATTCGCCAATGCTCTGCTTGGTGAGTCCGTCTTGCCGGTATCTCCACATCCAACGACGGCAGCCATTAATCGGATTATGGCTCCAGATCCGCAAGCAGGCCAGCACCATGGAACGGCTGCTATTCGGATGAAGTCGGCCGAGGCCTTTCATGAGGACCTTGCTTACTCTTTTCGTTTGTTAGGTCTCGAAGATCCGGGTACGTCAGATTGGAGGCTGGCGGTAGAGCGCCTGACCCCTGCTGGTGTTCACCCTGCTGGACGGCCTCACTATAGCTTCCTTAAGGCTGCAGCTGCAGGCTGGGACCATATAGGTCCTTATCTGGGGCAGGAGCTAGTGGTTAATATGGACGAATACAGGCAGTATGTAGCTGAAGAGAGCAAGTCATGCTTCGTAGACAGTATTGACCTGTATTATAGCTGTCCTCTGACCCAGCAAGGAATTGTCCTGGTTGATACACCAGGAGCCGATTCCGTGAATGCCCGTCATACGGGTGTGACCTTTAACTACATGAAGCACGCTGATGCGCTTGTATTTGTGACCTACTATAACCACGCCTTTACCCAGGGCGATCGGCAGTTCCTGATGCAACTGGGCAGGGTGAAGGATGCCCTTGTTATGGACCAGACCTTCTTCGTTGTCAATGCTGCTGATTTATCCTCAGGGGAGGAAGAGCTGGCAGCAGTTGTACAGCACGTCTCGCAAGAGCTCCGTAGCACAGGGATTCGTCAGGCCCGAGTCTATCCTGTATCGAGTTTGCTAGCACTACAGGGCAAGTCGCAAGCTGATACAGAGAAGTATGAGCGGTCTGGATTTGCGGCGTTTGAGGAAGCCTTTGCATCATTTGCAGGGCAGGAGCTTGCAGGACTGTCGGTTCGTGCGGCTGCCCAGGATATCGGGCGGCTACGTCAGCGCATGGAGCAATGGGCTGAGGCCGCATCTGAAGGCATCGAGGCACGAGAGCAGAAGCTGCTCATGCTGAAGACAGTACAGGCTGAGACGGCTGCAATTGCATCAGCATGGGCTTCCCAGCGCTCAGTGACAGAGCTGGAGGGAGAGGGAGAGGAACTACTTTACCATGTGCGGCAGCGAATGGGCTACCGTATTCCCGAGTTCATATCGGGAGCGTTTCATCCGTCCGTGCTCAGAGAGGGCGCAGGAGATCTACGAGCGATCTTCGCGGCATGTGGGCGAGAGCTGCTTCGTATGCTGGAGATTGAACTAAGTCAGGAATTGCTTGCAACTACGCTGCGTATTGAGAAGGCGGGCAAGCAGCTTCTTCATCATGAAGCAGCACGTTGCTGCGAGGAGATCAATGGGAAGCTGGACGGTCTGGATTGCATTCCTCCAGAGCCCGGTGCTTGGTCCGTACCAGAGCTGGAGGATGTAGCGTTGCAGATCGGCAGCGACTGGAAGAGCTATTGGTCTTTGTTCAAGAATCCCAAGCACTTCTTCGAATCCCAGGGACGTCGTTCTCTTCAGCAGGCGTTGGAGCCGTTGCTTCGTGATGCAATCGCTACGGAGACGAACCGATTGAAGGTCAGATTGTATGAGCATTATACAGAGCTTGTCCGCAAGGAGAGACAACGTCAGGCTATGCACCTTGAGCGACAGGTGGCGGATAGCATTAAAGGCATGGAGCAATCTATGTCGGGGGCAGAGGAGCCTGGGCATTGGCGGAAGCTGGCCGCAGAGCTGAGACAGCTGGAGGAAGTAATCTAGCTAGCTCTCCTCAGGTACTAGCCACTACATGGGCCATTGAGAAAGAGGTACATTTCAAAATCTTCAACAGCATAGTGCTGATAAATCTGCATATTATTGTAATAATGCAGCATAGGTAGTTAGGAGGCACCCCTGCCATTGGCAGGGGTATTTTATGTCTATGAATGAATAAGAGCGGAAGTGCGAGTTATCTCCCATATTCCATTAAAAGAAAGCGATTTATTTTCAGGAATGGGGAACTATTGCCTGTGAAGGCTGAATTTGCCGGGAAATCCTCTTTGCCGCTCTGTGAAAGCGGTGTTAAACTTCATAAGGCTGATGTACTTCATTTCATTAAAGAACATGATGGAGGGAAAACTCATGGACGTTCTCAGGCAACTGCAGGGCTTCTTCCGAGAACGAAGGCATTATTTGCTGCTTTCGATCCTTTGCCTTGCTATTGCGACTGCGCTCGGGTTAGTCTACCCTACCCTGCTGCGGTTGCTGATTGATGATGTCATTGTCCCAAGAGAGTTTGATGCAGTGCCCATTCTCGCCTTGTCTGCACTAGGTGTAGTGGTCCTCAAGGCAGGTATGCAATTCCTGCACGGCTTCTTCGGTGGACGACTCGGTAATTTCCTCGCTTATCGACTACGTAATGCCTGCTACGAAAAGCTTCAATTTTTATCTTTCCGTTACTACGATACAGCCAAGACCGGCGACCTGATGTCACGTCTGACGGGTGATCTGGAGGCGATCCGTAACTTTATCGGCTTCGGCTTCGCACAGCTCCTGAATGTATTACTGATGGTCATTTTCGGCTCAATCATGATGCTGTCCATCAATTGGCAGCTGACACTCATTACGTTAGTCAGTATGCCGCTTCTTACCTTCGTAGCTCTACGTTTTGAATCCAAAATTCACCCCACCTTCCAGGACATGAGGCTGGCGCTGAGCTCCTTGACAACAGCAGTACAAGAGAATATCACAGGTGTTCGGACCGTGAAATCTTTTGCCAGAGAATCCTATGAGGTTGAGAAGTTCTCACTGCGCAACGAGTATTACAAGAACAATCAGATTGCAGCCGCTACTCTATGGAGTCGTTATTTTCCCGTAATGGAACTGCTGGCTACCTTCAGCATTGTCATCCTTATGGGTGCCGGTGGCTATCTCGTGATTCAGAACACCCTGACTCTGGGCGAGCTGGTTGCCTTCTTTAGCTTGATTTGGTACATTATCGGACCTATGTGGGGAATTGGCTTTCATATTAACAACTACACTCAATCCAAGGCATCGGGTGAACGTGTGCTAGAGCTGTTGAATCAGCCTGTTGATGTCCAGGATTCGCCAGCTGCGCGTTCGTTGGCGGATACGGAGGTCCACGGACATGTCAAGTTCGAGGAGGTTACCTTTGCGTACGGCAATAAGATGCCTGCTGTAGTTGATATTAATATTGATGCACCGCCAGGAAGTGTCATCGGCCTTCTCGGAGGTACCGGCTCGGGCAAGTCTACTGTAATTCAATTGCTCATGAGAGCCTATGATGTTAGCAAGGGGAGAATTTCGCTCGATGGCATAGATATTCGCGAGCTTAAGATCAAGGATCTGCGCTCCCAGATTTCCTCGGTCTTTCAGGAGACCTTCCTGTTCTCCTCCTCCATTCGTAATAATATTGCATATGGCATGAGCTATGTCACCATGGAGGACATCATTCGTGTCTCGAAGCTCGCTAAGGCACATGATTTTATCTCGGAGCTTCCCGAGGGCTATGATACTGTGGTGGGTGAACGCGGCCTTGGTCTGTCAGGGGGGCAGAAGCAACGGATTGCGATTGCACGGGCTTTACTTAAGAATCCCAAGATTCTCGTGCTGGATGATGCCACGAGTGCAGTGGACATGGAGACAGAACACGAAATTCAGAGCGGCTTCCGCGAGGTGATGGAGGGCCGTACGACCTTTATCATCGCCCACCGGATCTCCTCCCTGCGTCATGCTGATGAGATTCTGGTGCTGGAGGAGGGGAGAGTCGTGCAACGCGGCACTCACAAGGATCTTATAGAACAGCCTGGACCTTATCAGGATGTGTATCACATTCAATATGCTGATCATATTGCACAGATGCAAGCTGCATCGGAAAAGGTGAATCCATGAGTATTCAGACAGAGCGTTCCACGCGCAGCGGCTCTTTCAAGCCGTCCGAAAATCCAGAGCAGCGGCCACAGAATGAGCGATTCGTGTATCAAGACGACAACGTAATTGACAAACCCTTCAACTGGGTAGAATTCAAGCGATTGTTCGCATACATGAAGCCTTATGCAAGGCAAATGCTGCCGCTGATTATCGTCATGATGATTCTTGGAACGGTGACAAAGCTATCGGTGCCTTATCTTACTAGCCTGGCCATTGACCGTGCAATCGCACCACCGTCTCCTCTTCAGCCCAGCGTCAGTCTACTATTCCTGCTTACATCGGCAGTGTTCATACTTATCCTCATTCAATGGGGAGCCAATACTTATCGCATTAAATACACAAACATTATCGGGCAGCGGGTCATTTATGATCTGCGCTCCGATCTGTTCCGGCATATTCAGAAGCTATCGTTCAATTTCTTTGATAAAAGACCTGCTGGCTCTGTATTGGTGCGGGTGACGAATGATATTAACTCCTTACAGGACCTGTTCACTAATGGGGCCGTTAATGTAATGATCGACTGCGTGCAGTTGCTGGGCATTATCGTTATTCTGTTGCTCATCAATTGGAAGCTGGGTCTCGCCGTCATTCTGACTGTACCGATCATGTTCATTATCTCGACGAAGCTGAGGGTTAGAATTCGCAGAGCCTGGCAGGAGGTGCGGATGAAAAATTCGCGGATTAACTCCCATCTCAATGAATCCATTCAGGGCATTCGCGTTACTCAGGCTTACACACAGGAACAGGAGAACATGAGCTACTTTGACGGCATGAACAACTCCAGCAAGAGATCGTGGGACAAAGCATCCGCGATGAACCAAGGCTTCGGCCCTCTGATCGATATCACCGGTGGCTTCGGTACGCTGATCCTCTTCTGGTTCGGTTCCTATCTCATCCAGACAGATCAGCTCACGGTGGGCTTATTGGTAGCCTTTGCGACGTATGTGGGTAACTTCTGGGAGCCTATCAATCGCTTGGGTCAAATGTATAATCAGCTGCTGGTGGCCATGGCTTCCTCCGAGCGAATATTCGAATTCATGGATGAACAGCCCTCGATTACCGACAAGCCAGGTGCCAAGGAGATGCCAACCATTCGCGGTGATGTACGCTTGAAGGATGTGGTCTTCGAATATGAGCCAGGCAGACAGGCGCTAAAAGGGATTCAATTGGAGGCAAAGGCCGGGCAATCCATAGCCCTTGTCGGACATACAGGCTCGGGTAAGAGTACGATCATTAATCTATTGAGCCGTTTTTACGACATCACCTCTGGTGAGCTTACGATCGATGGACTGGACATTCGCGATGTGAAGGTAGAGAGTCTTCGTAGCCAGATCAGTATCGTGCTGCAGGATACCTTTATTTTCTCGGGAACGATACGTGACAACATTCGCTTCGGGCGGCTGGATGCAACGGATGAGGAAATTGAGAAGGCGGCCAAGGCTGTGCATGCGCACGATTTCATTATCAATTTGCCGAGGGGCTATGATACAGAGGTAGAGGAGCGAGGCAATGTACTGTCGATGGGGCAGCGGCAGCTTCTGTCCTTCGCCAGGGCACTACTGGCTGATCCTAGAATTCTGATTCTGGATGAAGCAACGGCCAGTATCGATACCGAGACTGAGTTGAAAATTCAGGATGCGCTGAAGGTATTGCTTCAGGGCAGAACCTCCTTCATGGTAGCGCATCGACTATCCACCATTCGACATGCCGATAACATCATCGTACTGGACCATGGTGAGATCATCGAATCCGGTAATCATGACCAATTAATGAAAAAACAAGGTGTTTATCGCGGGCTCGTCGAAGCACAGTTCAGATTTGTGTAAAAAAAATCGTAAAAAAATCGCGTTTTTTGTAAATAAATTAGCGGAGCACTATTGCAATCTTGGGCCTGAACCCTGAAAATATAAGATGTTAGAGCTATATTGTCAGAGGGGGAAGGAACAGATGTGGGGTGCTCCATATTCATCCGGAGCCAAAAAGATGCTGCTGCTCGGCAGTGGTGAGCTCGGTAAAGAGGTCATCATTGAAGCACAGCGTTTTGGAGTCGAATGTATTGCGGTTGACCGCTATGCCAATGCTCCTGCGATGCATGTAGCTCATCGTTCACATTGTATCGACATGCAGGATGCTGATGCACTCAAGGCTCTGATTCGCCTTGAACAGCCCGATCTGATCGTCCCGGAGATTGAAGCGATTGCTACACAAGCACTTATCGAGCTTGAAGAGGAAGGCTACAATGTCGTTCCTACAGCGAGAGCTGCTCGTCTAACGATGGACCGTGAGGGCATTCGGAGATTGGCAGCAGAGGAACTGAACTTGCCGACAGCCGATTACCGCTTTGCAGATAGTCTGGACGAGCTCCAGGCAGCTGTTGATGAGCTTGGTACACCGTGTGTGATCAAGCCACTCATGAGCTCTTCTGGCAAAGGTCAATCGGTATGCAGCCAGCCTGAGGAAGCAGCGGCTTGCTGGGAAGCAGCACTTGAGGGCGCGCGGGGTAAGACTGCAAGAGTCATCGTAGAGTCCTTTGTTCCTTTTGACAGTGAGATTACATTGTTGACTGTACGTTCGGTATCAGGAACGGTATTTTGTCCGCCGATCGGCCATATTCAGAAAGACGGGGATTATGTGGAATCCTGGCAGCCTCACTACATGTCGACAGAAGAGCTGCAAGAAGCGCAGGAAATTGCCAGAGCTATTACTGATGAGCTAGGCGGTTATGGCATCTTTGGAGTAGAGCTTTTCTTGACACCGAATGGTGTGGTCTTCAGTGAAGTGTCACCAAGACCTCATGACACAGGAATGGTCACGATGGTCAGTCAGGAGTTATCTGAATTCGCTCTCCATGCACGCGCAATACTTGGCCTGCCTGTTCACGATGTGAAGCTGATCGCACCAGGGGCGTCAGCTACGTTGAAGGCTGAGAGCTCAACTACTAACTTTACGATTGGTGGCTTGGAGGAAGCACTCGCCATACCAGGCACTCAGGTGCGGGTATTTGGCAAGCCAGAGACCAAGGTTGGCCGTCGTATGGCGGTTGCTTTGAGTACGGCGGAAGAAGTGGAGACGGCTCGTCAAACAGCTAAGCAAGCTGTAAATAAGCTGAAAGTGGAGGTATACCATGTCTAACAACGTTTTGGCTCCCGAGCTTACGATACGGTCCAGTAAGCTTGATGACAGTGAATGTATCACCGGATTAATGCGGGAGATTTGTTATCCGATGACCTGCGGTGTGATGCGCGAACGAATGGAAGCCATTGAGGGAGACGCTCATGCCATGATGATGATTGCTGAACTGGACGGCAAGGTAGTAGGTGCTGTCGGTGCACAGATTGTTCAAAGTCATGCTTATCCAGAGCCTGCAGCACAGATTACGCTATTGATTGTCTGCAAGGAGAACCGTGGTGAAGGAATCGGCAAGCGCCTGGTAGCATCTGCAGAGCAATGGGGGCGTGAGCAAGGCGGTAGCAGTCTTCTCGTAACCGGAGCGAACCGGGAACGTAATGCGGATGCTCTGGATTTTTATGAGCACATCGGATTTGAAAAACATGGATACCGAATTAGCAAGAAGCTTATTTAGCTTCTGATCTGTTAGAACAGCCTAGAGCTGTTCTTTTTTTGCCATTTGATTTCCAGTATTTAAGTTACCCTATCCGCCATCATTCGTGCTATACTGACACAGTAAACATGACAAGTTTGTAATCATTTTGTAATCAATTTATTCACAAGAGGAGTTGACGGAATGCAACGCACATGGAAAAAGATGTTAATGGCTAGTTCAATGACGGTGGCTCTGTCGGCCGCATTGGTAGCCCCTGCTTCGGCAGCAGCAGGATCTTCACCGGAGGACCTGTCTTCATATTTGCAAAATTGGCTCCAAAATAATGGATATAAAGTAGTCGTACAGAAGGGTGAGGTTCAATGGCCTAGCACGCAGACTGAGGTGGTCAGCAAGCCAACCAAGCCTGCTACGACGACCACAACGTCTCCACAGGCTACGAATCCACAGCCTGCGCCAACCAAGCCTGCAGCGTCCCCATCGACGGGAACGAGCAGCAACACGAGTGGAAATAACAGCTCCAGCGGGAACACACAGGACAAGTCCCAGTTTGCAGCCAAAGTAGTGGAATTGGTTAATGTAGAACGGAGCAAGGCAGGACTCGGTCCGCTGACAGTGCATACCAACCTGACCAAGGTTGCTGTTGAGAAGGCTAAGGACATGAGTGTGAACAACTACTTCTCTCATACTTCACCAACCTATGGTTCGCCATTTGATATGATGAAGCAATTTGGGGTCACTTATTCCTACGCAGGCGAGAATATTGCCATGGGTCAAAAAACGCCTGAAGAAGTCATGAAGGGCTGGATGAATAGTCCTGGACACAAGGCGAATATCTTGAACAAGAACTTCACGATGATCGGTGTAGGGTATTACAACGGCTATTGGGTACAGGAGTTCATTGGAAAATAAGAATTCATTTGAAGGAGCGGTTCCCTGACAGGGGGCCGCTTTTTTCTGTCCATACTCTTTAGCTATTATCCCCTAAATTATTCAAAATCCATCATACATGAATCACAATTCAATTTACGTAATACAAGCTTGCGAGGGACGAATCCTGCCGTCGCAGGGTGTAGTATTTGCAAAATATGCCTGGAACCTATATCTTAATTACATTAGCTTTCGGGAGGGAATGGAAGTGAATTCGACAACTTGGATTTGGCGCACAGTAGGTTCTGTGTCGGCAGCGGCTACGCTACTGCTGTTATTTGGCTTCATCTCTGCAATAAATACGATCGTAAATCCATCCTCAGGAGGTGCAGCTCCTGCCCCAGATCAGCAGACAGCACCGTCAGCGACCCCGGCAGCCGGAGCAGATGAAGCCTCCGAGATTCGAGTAGCAGCTATTGGTGATTCGCTCGCCAAGGGTACGGGTGACGATACAGGTAATGGCTTTGTCAGAAGAACGGTCCAGATTCTGAACGAGCAGGAGGGCCGTAGCGCCCGTCTGATTAACAATCTTGGGATTAATGGACTTACGACAGAGGGATTGTTGACCAAGCTCGATGAGCCAGGAACGTCATATGTGCTGAAGGAAGCGAATCTGATCATGCTCTCGATAGGCGGTAATGATCTGTTTGCAGGTGTACAGGCTACGGAAGGCACAGGTGTACCACCGACAGCCGAACAGTTAAGAGCGGTACTTCCTGCTGCCCAAGAGCGAGTTGCGCAAGTGCTGGAGAAGCTGCATACCATAAATCCAAATGCCAAGGTTGTGTACCTTGGGCTATATAATCCCTTCGGGGATTTGAAGGAATATCAGGTGCCAGGAAATGCAGTTGTAGCGGAGTGGAATCAATCTATATTAGCGTTAATGAGCAAGCATCAGAACATGGTTCTGATTCCTAGCTTCGACTTGTTTCAGCAAAATCTGCAGTCTTATCTGTCCTCTGATCATTTTCATCCGAATGGAGATGGATATCAAGCGATAGCAGAGCGAGTTGCACAAGGATATGGTCCTGCACCGCTGTCGAAGAAGGAGGAGGCACAGCCATGAACCAGATAATTTCTAAAGAGGCAGAGATGTTAAATGGTGATGCGGGAGATGTGAGGGACAGACAATCTCGGGCTTCTGATGAAGTAATTCTGTCTGTTCAGGGCGTGAAAAAGAAGATAGGCTCTAAATGGATTATTCATGATGTAACCTTCGACGTACGAGCAGGTGAAATTTTCGGCTTTCTGGGTCCGAATGGGGCGGGGAAGACGACGACGATTCGGATGCTGGTCGATCTGATCAAGCCGACGCGCGGCACGATCAGTGTCTGCGGGTATCCTGTGAACCGTGATCCCGAACGAGCACTGCAGTATGTTGGCTCCATCGTCGAAAATCCGGAAATGTACAGCTACCTTACGGGCTGGGAAAATCTTGAGCATTTTGCACGTATGCAGCCAGGCATTAGAGCGGAGCGAATTCAGGAGGTTGTAGAGCTGGTACAGCTGGATCGGAGAATCCATGATAAGGTGAGTACTTATTCGCTTGGTATGCGGCAGCGACTTGGTATCGCTCAAGCTCTGCTAGGCAAGCCCAGACTGCTTATCCTTGATGAGCCGACGAATGGTCTCGATCCCAAGGGCATTAAGGAAATGCGGATCTTCATCCGTCAGCTGGCCGAACAAGGTATGGCCGTATTCGTATCCAGTCATTTGCTGAGTGAGATTCAGCTTCTCTGTGATCGTGTAGCTATTATCAGCCGGGGCAGAGTGCTTGCAGTTGGAGGCGTCAAGGAGCTGGTAGCGCAGAACTCAGGGCTGGCGGGCTGGCAGCTTGCCCCAAGAGAAGCAGGGTTAGCCATCCTGCAATCAACTGCGGGTGTCAGCGTGCTGGATCGGCCAGATGAAGTACTGGATGATAGCATCATAGCCGGTATGGGACCCACTGCCATCTTTGCCGAGATGGATGAGCAGATGATTCCTGGACTTGTCACGACGCTTGTAGCCGAAGGTGTATCCGTGCTAGGCGTTACGAAAATCAATCCGACTCTGGAGCAGTTGTTCCTGAAGATGACAGAGGGTGAAGTCATTGAGTAGCATTCTTCCGCTCGTACAGAACGAGACGATCAAGATTATCAAGAAAAAGCGGTTTTACGTTATACTGCTCATATTGCTCGTATTAGTGCCCATGTTCACCTATGCGCAAATGAAGGTGGCTCAGAATAATCGGGAGAAATTCGGTGGCGACTGGCGACTTGAGGTCAGACAGGCTATTACCGATAATCAGAATTCGCTGGGCAGTGACAGAGTTCCTGAGGAATGGAAGAAATATCGCAGCATCTTCATTCAGCAAATGCAATACTATCTGGAGCATGACGTGAACCCGAGTGAGCCCAATGGTGTGACCTTTACGCGTGAGTTCATGGATAACTCCGTCAACCTGTTTATACCGCTGTTAATTATGGCCATTGCTTCAGACCTTGTATCCGGGGAACGTACGACTGGCACGATCAAAATGCTGCTAACCCGTCCCGTGCGACGATGGAAGGTGTTGCTGAGTAAACTGATTACGCTAATGATGTTTGTCTCCTTGATCGTGTTGTCGGTCTTTATTATGAGCTACGTCATTTCAGGGTTGTTCTTCGGGTATGGCGGGTTCGGTATGCCGGTCTTTACAGGATTCCAGATTAGTGGTGCTACTGTAGATGTGTCGCAGGTGCAGGCTATTCCACAGTGGCAATACATGCTGCTGCAAAGTGGATTGATCTGGTTCGTAAGCATGGTCGTAGCGATTCTGGCCTTCATGGTGTCCGTATTGGTGCGAAGCACGGCAGCAAGTATTGTGGTGATGATGGCAGCATTAATTTCGGGAACCATCTTGACGAATATGGCTTCGGCGTGGCAAAGTGCAAAGTATCTGTTCATGGTGAACCTCGGCTTGACGGATTATCTGGCTGGTGACCCCCCTCCAATCGAAGGAATGACATTGCTATTTTCCCTTGCGGTGCTTGGGGTCTGGGGAATTATCGGCTTGGTCGTATCATTCACCGTCTTTACGAAACGGGATATATTGAATTAAAATGGACAAAGTAAAAGAAAACATCTGTTTGCATTTTTAAGCAAAACACGGTCATGATTAGACAAAGGGGGAGCATGAATGGTCGACCAACTCGACTTGTTCGCCAGAGAATCCGGGCAAGACAAACGCAGCTCGGATTATGGCGCGGACGACATTCAAGTTCTCGAAGGGCTTGTGGCGGTACGGAAACGGCCGGGCATGTACATCGGGAGCACCAGTTCTTCGGGACTGCATCATTTGGTATGGGAAATCGTTGATAATGCGGTGGATGAGCATCTCGCCAAATTTTGCTCCCGTATAGAAATTACATTGCACAAGGACGGCTCAGTTACCATCACGGATAATGGGCGAGGGATTCCGACGGGAATGCACAAGATGGGAATTCCCACACCTCAGGTAGTCTTTACGATTCTGCATGCAGGGGGCAAGTTCGGCGGCTCCGGCTATAAGAAATCCGGCGGTCTGCATGGTGTCGGTGCTTCTGTAACGAACGCATTATCCGAATGGCTTGAGGTAGAAATCTACCGGGAAGGCAAGGCTCACCGTCAAAGATTCGAATATTGGGTGGATGAGCAGGGCACCGAGCATGTGGGCGAGCCAACGACAGGACTTGAAGTTCTGGGAAATACGTCGAAATCTGGAACGAAGGTTACCTTCAAGCCGGATATTCGGGTCTTCCAGAGCGGAATTAATCTGAATTACGATACACTGGCGGAGCGACTGCAAGAGATCGCATTCCTGAACTCCGGGCTTCGAGTGTTCATCAAGGATGAGCGCAGTGGCAGAACTGACGAGTTCTATTATGAAGGTGGCGCTAGTCAATTTGTTGCTTATCTGAATGAAGGTAAGGACGTACTGCATGATGTCATTCATTTTTCGGCTGAAAAGGACGATATTGAGGTCGAGGTAGCTGTTCAATATAATACAGGCTACACCGAGACGCTGGCTTCCTTCGTCAATTCAATTCCTACACGGGGTGGAGGAACACATGAGACCGGATTCAAAACGGCTTATACCCGTGTTATGAATGATTATGCCCGTCGTACGGGGATGCTGAAGGAGAAAGAGAAGAATCTGGAGGGAAATGATCTCCGCGAGGGCATGATGTCTGTCATTAGCGTCAAGATGTCTGAGGTAGAGTTCGTCGGGCAGACCAAGGATCAGCTCGGTAGTGCTTCAGCACGAAGTGCTGTAGATGCGATTGTAGCAGAGAGCATGCAGCGGTTCCTCGAAGAGAATCCACAGGTTGCCCAGACGCTGATTCGCAAATCCATCCAGGCCTCCAAGGCCCGTGAGGCAGCACGCAAGGCTAGAGATGAGATGCGTTCTGGCAAGAAGCGCAGTGAGAGCTCGAATCTGAACGGTAAGCTGTCCCCGGCACAATCGAAGGATTTCTCGCGCAACGAGCTGTTCATCGTCGAAGGAGATTCGGCAGGCGGCTCAGCCAAGCAGGGTCGTGATTCCAAGATTCAGGCCATCCTGCCGCTAAAGGGCAAGCCGATGAATCCAGAGAAGGCGAAGCTTGCAGATATCATGAAAAATGAAGAGTATCGGGCCATTACGGCTGCTATCGGAGCAGGGATTGGACCGGAATTTGCGGTAGAAGACAGCAATTATTCCAAGATCATTATTATGACGGACGCGGATACGGATGGTGCTCACATTCAGGTGTTGCTGCTTACCTTCTTTTATCGCTATATGAAGCCGCTGATTGATGCAGGCAAGGTGTACATAGCTCAGCCGCCGCTGTACAAGATTACACGCAAATCCGGCAAGCTGGAGACGGTACGTTACGCCTGGAGCGATGAGCAACTGCAGAATTACCTCAAGGAATTCGGGCGTAATTTCGAACTGCAGCGCTATAAAGGTCTGGGTGAGATGAATCCGGATCAGCTATGGGAGACAACAATGAATCCCGAGACACGGGTACTGCTACAGGTACAGATTGAAGACGCCGCTAAGGCTGAACGCCGTGTATCTACACTAATGGGCGACAAGGTAGACCCGCGCAAGCGCTGGATTGTGGAAAATGTAGATTTTACCGCCTTCGAGGAGTAAGATGTACAGCTAGTCTCGCTTATCATTTCATATAGTTCAAGGGCTGTAGTAGTTTTGTAGAAGGGCATGTGTTTGCCAAGAGACATGCAGAAGAGGTGCTGTTTTAGATGAGCTTATCCGAACAATTTTTACCGGCTTTTCTGGAAGAAGTCGTTGGAGACCGATTTGGCAGATACTCCAAATACATTATTCAAGATCGGGCTATTCCCGATGTGCGCGATGGCTTGAAGCCTGTGCAGCGCCGAATCCTGTACGCTATGTACGATTCAGGCAATACACCCGATAAGCCATATCGCAAATCGGCCAAGACGGTCGGCGATGTGATGGGTAACTATCATCCACACGGGGATTCCTCCATCTATGAGGGTATGGTGCGGATGGCACAGCCTTGGAAGATGGGGCATGTGCTGGTGGATGGACACGGTAACTGGGGTTCTCAGGATGATGATCCGGCTGCAGCGATGCGGTATACAGAAGCCAGATTATCTCCCATCGCATTGGAGATGTTGCGTGATATTGAGAAGCGTACGGTGCTGTTCAAGGATAACTTTGACAATACTGCCAAAGAACCCGTCGTTCTCCCTTCCAGATATCCGAACCTGTTGGTGAACGGTGTCAGCGGTATTTCCTCTGGCTTCGCTACGGAGATCCCAACCCATAATTTGCGCGAGGTGATTGATGCCTGCATAGCTGTTATGGAGAAGCCTTCCATCGAACTGGAAGACATCATGATGTTCATCAAGGGACCGGATTTCCCGACAGGTGGACTCATCATGGGAGAAGAGGGCATTCGTGACGCTTATCGTACTGGTAAAGGCAGAATCTATATTCGCTCCAAGACGGAGATCGAATCCCTCCGTGGGGGGAAACAACAGATTGTGATTACCGAAATCCCTTACCAGGTTGTGAAATCACGACTTGTTACAGCTATGGAAAATATCCGCCTGGAGAAAAAGGTCGAGGGTATTGCCGAGGTGCGTGATGAGAGTGGACGTAATGGTCTGCGTATTGTCGTCGAGCTCAAGAAGGATGCCGATGCCGATGGAATTCTCGCTTATCTGCTGAAGAAGACCGATCTGCAGGTAGCCTATAACTTCAATATGGTTGCGATCGTGAACAAGGCTCCACACCAGCTCGGGATCAAGCCTATTCTGGAGGCCTATATTCAGCATCAGCGCGAAGTGGTCACGCATCGGACTCAGTTTGATCTTGAGAAGGCCGAGGATCGTGCGCATGTGCTGGAAGGTCTGGTGAAGGCGCTCAATATACTGGATGAGGTCATTGAGGCGATTAAAGCCTCCAAGAATCGACAGGATGCACAGAATAACCTGCAATGGATGTTCGGCTTCAGTGAACGGCAGGCAGATTCCATTCTTACCCTGCAGCTGTACCGTCTTACCAATCTGGAAATCACCTCACTGGAAAAGGAATTGAGCGATATCCAGAAGAAGGTAGCTCAGTTGAGAGGTATTCTGGAGAGTGACCGCAAGCTGGTCAGCCTGATTCGCAAAGAGCTGCTGGAGATTCGGGAGAAGTACGGCATAGATCGTCGTTCGGATATCCAGAGCCAGGTTGAGGAGATCAAGGTGAATCTGGAAGTCATGGTTAGTGCTGAGGATGTATTAGTGTCACTATCCAGACATGGATATGTGAAACGTACGAGTCAGCTGTCCTTCACTCGCTCGGGAGCAGATCGTAGTGGATCAGGTGTGCGTGATGGTGACTACATTCATCAGCTCCTGGATGTGAACACACTGGATTCCTTGCTGATATTTACCCAGAAGGGGCAATACTTCCTGCTGCCAGTCCATCAGGTTCCGGAGTACAAGTGGAAGGAGCCTGGTACGCCAATAGTGAACGTCATTCCGCTCACCAAGGAAGACCGAATTGTTAGTGTCATTGCAGTGAAGTCATTGGATGAGGCCGACAAGAGTCTGGTATTCACTACCCGCAAGGGTCAAGTGAAGCGTACCGAGCTGAAGGAATACGCCACGAAGCGTTCTGGTGCTGTTGCTGCTTGTAAGGTGTCGGGCGATGATGAGGTACTGTCTGTTACGATGAGCGACGGCTCGAAGGATATTATGCTCATTACACGGGGTGGTATGAGTATTCGCTTTAAGGAAGCCGAGGTTAACCCGATGGGCCGTGTATCCGCTGGCGTGAAGGGGATTCAGCTGGCCGATGGAGACGAGGTTGTAGCCTCGCTTTGGGTTCATGAGGATGAAGGTGAGATCCTTGTCCTAACCGATCTGGGTTACGGCAAACGCTCACTGCTGCTGGACTATCCTTCACAGGGTAGAGGTGGCAAAGGAATTGCTACCTTCGAATTCAAGGAAGGCAAGCGAGTACGATCGAACGGTACACGATTAATAACTGCGGTTCACTGCAAGGAAGCTATTCAGGTACAGGTGATCACTGGAGATGGAGTTGTTACTACATTCCTTTCGGAAAAAACTCCGTTAACAGATCGCAAGGATACCGGCAAGCAGCTTGTGTCAATTGACAAGAAAGACCCGGTTGTAGATGTAGTATTCTGGCCTGAGGTAGATTCAGAGGCAGTTGAATAAAGCGGTAGTATGTATGTGTCTAGAACAGAGCCAACCTGTACGAATAGGTTGGCTCTTTACTGTACAGTCAGGAATCTATTCCTTAGGCGTATAATTCACTTCATTACGGCAGGAAGAAACCTTTTTATGGAATTAATGTCATGACATATCGGATTAATGGTCCATGAAATGGTTGATAAGCAGGAATATGGCCGCTTACGGCGAATTTGTGTTATAGGAGCAATGGATGGGCTTTAGAAATAGAGTAGAGTCTATATGATAGTGTAAGCTCTAATTCATTCTTTAGCCATGTACGGTGAAAGAACAAGCCAAATTTGGTTCGGGAGGTGAATGTGTGCAAGCATCGGAGTTCGCCAGACTGTGGTCAAGACTGACGAAGGATTACAAGGCACATATGGAAGAACAATTGGCTCCTTCATTGACAGAAGCCCAGCTTACGGTGTTAGAGCTGCTAATGGAGCATGACAGAATGAAGCCATCAGAGCTCATTCCTTACTTGGAGACAACCCCCGCGGCGGTAACGATGTTGCTTGATCGAATGGAGAAGAACGGGTTAGTTAACCGAGAGCGGGATCAGCAGGATCGGAGAATTGTATGGATTCTAATCACGCCTCAAGGTCGTGAGGAGGCCCAACGAGGGATTAGCGTACGTGATGAATTTATGTCATCGGTGTTAAGCAGAATCTCCGTTCACAATCAGAATGTATTGCTGTATCTTCTTGGGAAAATTACATCCTGATCATAGATCAGCATATGATCGGCTCCATACATACATAGATGACTAGACAAGCAGAATCCTCTCCTGGTTAGAGCATGCATCATGCGATAGACATGATGCTCTACCAGGAGAGGATTGTTTATTTACGCATTAATGGTATCTGCACGTGGAATACCAAACTGTGGTGTGCCGTCCTCATTCCAATGGATTAGCTGTACTCGTGTATGACGGTTAGGATCATACAATGGATCACCTTCGATTTCAGTATAATTTCTAGCATGAAACACGAGCAAGTCGTGCCTACCATCCTCGGTTACGGTGAAGCTATTGTGCCCAGGACCAAACTGTTTATTTTCGAAGGAAGTCGTAAATATCGGCACAGGTGATTTCATCCATGAAGCCGGATCTAGTAGATCACTATGTTCATCTGCTGTTAATAAGCCCATGCAATAATTTTCATCGGTGGCACTCGCAGAGTAGGTCATGAATATTCTGCCATTACGTTTTAGTACGGCTGCTCCCTCATTAACTAGAAAACCACGAACCTCCCAATCGTACTCAGGAATGGATAAGCATACTTGTTCTCCTTTTAAAGTCCACGGGTTCTCCATCTCAGAGATATATAGATTCGAGTTCCCTGGGATGTCCGGGTCTTTTTGGGCCCATACATAATATCGTCTGCCCTGATGCTCAAAGGTGGTCGCATCCAGGGAGAAAGAATCCCATTTCGTTTTGATTTGAGCTTTCTCAATCCAATTGCCTTCCAATGGATTCGTTGATGCATTTTCGAGTACGAACATACGATGGTCGAATAATCCATCCTTTATCTCTGAAGTACGTGCAGCGGCGAAATACACATACCATTTACCATCTATAAAATGAATCTCTGGTGCCCATATATTTGCACTCATCAAGCCCGCGCTGTGCTTCACCCAGATGGTTACTTTCTCCGCATCAATGAGACCTTCAAGCGTCTGAGAACGACGCAATTCGATTCTGTCATATTCAGGAACAGAACCTGTGAAATAGTAATAACCGTCCGTATGTTTATAAATGAAGGGATCTGCTCTTTGTTCGATTAGAGGATTTCTAAGATTGACTTCAAGCATGTTAACAGCTCCTATTATATAAATTTGATTGTTCATTATCCTTTAATGCCAGAGTTCAAATTAATGGACTGTATAAAGTATTTCTGTGCAAATAAAAATAGCAATAGGGTAGGGATGATAGCTAGCATAGCAGAGCCCATGAGCTGTCCAATCATCCGATAGTTCCCATAAATATCTTGCAGCAGCAGCAACCCTGCTGTAACAGGCATTTTCTCCACATCCGTGTATACGATGACAGGCCATAAGAAATCATTCCAAGATCCTGTGAAGGAGAACAATGCACACACGATCAGAATAGGTTTTACTAGTGGCAAAATAACAGAAGTGTAGATTGCAAAATGAGTTGCACCGTCCACATGTGCAGACTCATCCAATTCCTTCGGAATTCCATTCATAAATTGTCTAACCAAGAAGATGTTACCCATACCTGCTAGTCCCGGCACGATCATGGCCCAAGAGGTATTTACCCAACCGAGCATGTCAATGATTTTGTATGAAGGGATTAAGTTCACAACACCGGGGAAGAGAGAGATACCTAGCAAGGTGAAAAATAAAGCGTCTCTACCTTTAAACTTCATTCGAGAATAGCCGTAACCCGTAATAGAGATGACGATCACGACCAGTAAGGTATGAAGAGTAGCGATAAAAATAGAGTTGAATAACCAACGTAAAATGGGAGCGGTTGATGTATTCGTAAGAATATGAATATAATTCTCTCCCGTCCAACTTTCGGGCAGAAGACGAAATCCGGAAGAAACGACTTCACTTTGGGAACGGAATGAAGTTGTAATGCCAAATATAACCGGAAACGCCCAGATGACACATAATGTAATCAGGAATAAATACGATATGCATTTAGAAATGCTTATTTTCTTCAACATGATCGGCACCTACCTTTTTCGCAGCCTCGCTAATTTCCGTGTCTCGTGAGTTAATCCGAATTTCGATTCATAACATAATATTGCAGCGCAGAAACGATTAATATGACAAGCCCAAGCAACACAGCCATAGCAGACGCCATTCCAGCAATAGATTCTCCTTTACCGAAGGCTAAGTTCCGAATGAACATCATAAGTACTGCTGTGGTCTCATTCGGCCCCCCTTTAGTCATCATTAAGGGCTGAGCGAAGACGTTAAATGCTCCCGCTGTAGTCATCACAAAGGTATAGATCAACGGAAAACGAATGGAAGGTACCGTAATACTGAAAAATTTACGAATAGAGCCAGCTCCGTCCAGTCCTGCGGATTCGTATAGATCTTCACCAACACCACTAATTGAAGCACGGTAAATAATCATATTTCCGCCTACGCCTCCCCAGACTGAGAGGATTACGATAATCATCCAAGCGTATGGTTGATGAGTAGCCCAAGCTACATCGGAACCAAACAAATTGCTGGCAATGCCTAATTGCTTGTTGAAGATCAGAGACCAGATGAGCGCCGCAGCAGAAATAGACACCAATCCGGGAATGTAGATCACCGCTTGAATAAAGCCTTTAGCTTTAACTTTCTTGTGCTCTAAAGCTACTGCAACAAGTAACGGGATAACAATCAGCGGTGGGACGGTGAATAGTACGAATAATAAGGTGTTTTTTAGTCCACTCAAAAATTGAAAATGAAAGGTGGATGAGGTATCAAATAAAATGGTTCTGTAATTATCAAAACCTACAAATACAGGATCACTCATCAAATTCCATTTGGTGAACGAAGCGTAAATTCCATAGATCGTAGGAACTAATATAAACAAAGCAAACAAAATAAGGTGGGGACCTACAAAAAATGCAGGTGACCAGTTGAGTTTCCTTTTCATAGGCGGTAGCTTCTCCTTCTGTAAGGCTATTACTCATGGTACGTCCTGTCGCTACATACTATTTTGTCTCGGCTGGTTGTTGTACGGTCTCTGCAATCTTGTCTTCTACATATTTCTGTGCCTTCTCTAATCCTTCATCCAGTGTAATGTTCCCACGAATAAGATCAGGCGCATAGGTGTCTAACGCCTCGGCGACATATGGATAGTACTCATACGTGTAAATATGAAGAGAATGGGTCTCTGCTTCATTTGAGGTAAAGAAGGACTGCATGAATTTGTCATATTCGGGACTTTCAATGACTTGCTTGCTCGCGACGATCTGACCAGCTTCGGCCCATTTAATCGAATTCTCACGAACGAACTCTAGGAATGAAGCGATGCCTTGTTCCTTCTCCGGCGCCCGTTCTTGATTTTTTAACAAGGAAAATAGATGAGAGGATGCTCTGTTCGTAAATTTATCTGGAGAGAAAGAGTAAATATTAGTTACGCCAAAATGAAGACCTTCGACAGCAGCGTGTCCGGTTGAGCTCCAAGTACCATCCGTAGAGAACAACACATTGCCAGATTGGAACATCAAATATCCATCTTCACCAAATGGGGTCATTAAGCCGGCATCATTTATTTTTTTGATTTCTTCGATGGCTTGTCGCATTTCGGGTGTATCGACTGTAGGTTGACCGTCTTGCTCTACATCGCCGCCGAGATTCTGGATTTGAGCCAACAGTACCCAACTGATTAGAGCGTCATTAACGACGTAGTCGCCTTCTTTTAATTTTCCTTGCAGTGATAGCATTTCATCGAAGGTAATAACATCATCGTCCAGAAAATGTTCCACGTCGTATTCTTTTAGTAAATCTTTATTGTAGTACATCGCATTACTATGAATGTCCAAGGGGACCGTATATTGTGTGCCATCAATCGTACCTGCTGACCACGCTTGGGGAAGATAATTTGATTCTTTAAGCTCTGGTTGCGCTTTCAACACTTCGGTTAAGGGTGTGAGCAATCCTTGCTTTACGAAACTAGGAACACGATCCGCATGAATAAGAGCTAGATCTGGCACGCCTTTGCCTGAATTTAAAACGGTGGAGACCTTGGTGTACATGTCAGCGGTGATCACGTGTTTTATTTTTATTTCAGGGTTAGTTGCATTGTAATCTTTGACCAGCTGGTCCATGTAAGCACCATCATCACCCGTTAGTGGAGTCCAGAATGTGATGGTGTTCTTGTCACTTCCCCCACAACCAGCTAACAAAGTTACGGTTAACAACATGAATGTCAGTAGTAAACCTGTTCTTTTCCTCATGAGTTGTTCCTCCTCTTCAGATTTGTGTTGCAAATGGATAATTATAGCAGGTGGTTGTTTGAGGTTCAGTATACTTGTGGTTAGAAATCATGTCAAACATATTTGTAAATCTAACACGATAAATTTTCTATTTGGTTAACTTATTAGTTAACTTAATATCCTTATTTAGTATTGAAATAGAATTAAAACAACAAATATGTTAAGGTGAAGGGAGTGGATTTTATCATATAATTAATTTACATAAAAATCGCAAAGGATGAGACTGCATGCAATTAGACATTGATGTGTCCTCTTTGGTTGTGTACGAGGCTTTGGCAAGTGAAGTCCGAATCAAGATCATTCAGTTATTGTCGAAAAACAAAATGAATATTAAAGAATTAGCGCAGGAACTTGAGCTAAGCAGTCCTATTGTGGCTAAACATGTTCAAAAGCTGGAGGATGCTGGAATCATTAGAACAGAGAAAATACCAGGTAAATCAGGTCTGCAGAAGATTTCAATTCTCAAGGTGGATCACATTGAGATTAATTTCCCCAAGAAGATATTTCATTCCTTTGCATCTTACGAGACGTCAGTACCGATCGGTCATTACACAGATTATGATCTCAAGCCAACTTGTGGCTTGGCGACCGATAAAGAATTCATAGGCCGTGTCGATGAGCCTAAGTTCTTCATGGACCCCAAGCGAGTGGATGCAGAAATTCTTTGGTTTACGCAAGGCTTTGTCCAATATAGCATTGCTAATTTTTTGAATAAGGAAGAAAAATTACAGCAATTCGAGATCAGTCTGGAGCTTTCATCTGAATTTCCATTCTCGAACGATGTATGGCCATCGGATATTACTTTTACACTGAATGGGCTGGAGCTTGGGACATGGAGGAGCCCCGGTGATTTTGCGGATACAAGGGGAAAATACACACCTAGTTGGTGGCCACACAATATTAATCAATATGGATTATTGAAAACGATTCGAATTACAGGGCATGGGACATACATTGATGGAGATCCAATGTCGGAAGTGTCAGTTGCTGATCTTGATACCTTGTGTGATCGGTGGGTGTTACGTATTGAAGTAAAAGAAGACGCAAGCTATGTTGGTGGAGCCACTATTTTTGGTAAAAAGTTTGGAAACCATCCTCAGGATATCAATTTCAAGCTATTTTATTTGTGATGTATTTGTTTTAAATAAACATAAAAAGTTTCAGTATTTTATTTACAAAAGCAGTTCCGTATGTTAATTTTAGCTCAATCTGAAAATATGATCTAAACAGGAGGGATTTACATGGGAAATTCTGTTCTGGTACATACAGATTGGGTCAAAGGTACGATTAACAAACATATTTATGGACAATTCGCGGAGCATTTAGGGCGATGTATTTACGAGGGACTATGGGTGGGAGAAGAATCAAGCATTCCTAACACCGATGGCATTCGTAATGATGTATTGAAAGCGCTACAAAAGTTAAATATTCCTGTGCTTCGCTGGCCGGGTGGCTGTTTTGCGGATGAATATCATTGGAAGGATGGTATTGGTCCCAAGGAGCAACGGAAGAAGATGATCAATACGCACTGGGGCGGAGTCGTCGAGAATAATCATTTTGGCACACATGAGTTTTTTCGATTATGTGAATTGCTCGGTGCAGAGCCTTATATTAACGGTAATGTCGGCAGTGGAACGGTACAGGAAATGTCCGAGTGGATAGAATACATGACGTTCGATGGCGAATCTCCTATGGCGAACTGGCGCCAAGAAAATGGGAGAGAGCAGCCCTGGAAGCTGAAATATTTTGGTGTCGGTAATGAGAATTGGGGCTGTGGCGGCAATATGCGCCCTGAATATTATGCGGATTTGTATCGTCAATTCCAGACATATGTACGTAACTATGGCGACAATGTGCTGTACAAAATTGCTGGTGGTGCCAACGTTGACGACTACCATTGGACAGAAGTGCTTATGCGTGAGGCTGCACCATTTATGGACGGGCTAAGCTTGCACAATTACACCATTCCAGGCTCTTGGGAAGAGAAGCAGCATGCACTTGGCTTTGATGAAGCAGCATGGTTCGAGACGCTGAAAAAGGCACTTCATATGGATGAGCTGATTACAAGACACTCTACCATTATGGATAAATACGATCCGAGCAAGCGAATTGGAATGATCGTTGATGAATGGGGAACATGGTTTTTGCCAGAGCCAGGCACCAATCCGGGCTTTTTGTACCAACAGAACACCTTGAGGGATGCACTCGTAGCTGGCCTACATTTTCACATTTTCCATCAGCATCATGAGCGTATTCATATGACGAACATTGCACAAATGGTGAACGTCCTACAGGCCATGATTCTGACAGAAGGAAATAAAATGCTGCTGACACCGACATACCATATCTTTGAGATGTTCAAAGTCCATCAGGATGGAAAGGTGCTGGCAACCTCGGTCGAGCACAGTCATTATGAACTTAACGACGAGAAGCTGCCGGAATTCACGGTATCCTCCTCTGAGGATGCAGAAGGCCACATTCATATTAGCTTATGTCACCTTAATCCGAATGCCTCTAGTAAAGTGAATGTGGAGTTGAGGGGATTACAATCGGACATTAATGTTACAGGAACTGTGCTGACAAGCTCATCTATGCAAGATCATAATACGTTTACCGAATTGGACAAAGTGAAGCCAGTAGCCTTTGCAGACTATAGCTTCCACCAGCAACATCAGCTTGATGTGGTGCTACCTCCAATGTCTGTCGTTATGCTGACGATTAAAAAGAAATAGAGCTTGTGATGCGACAGCTGTAAAAGCTACCTCGATATCCAAAGGGCTATTTTCTTCCACGTGAAATGGAAGGAAGTGGCCTTTTGTTTGTGTTGACATTTACATATCGGAAGTGTAACATGTGCTTATTAGTTCGTATGCGAAATATATTAATATGAAATATACGCAAGCGAAATATATACATGCGAATGATTGTGATTTTGTATGTTTAATCTATTTGTATGTTTAATCTAGAGGAGGACGGATTCATGGAAAGGAATAAGGAGGTGTACCGCATTGTTCAATCATTCAGAAGAGTTCACCATGCTTTCATGCAGGTATTCTGGGAGCAAGGAGAACAGAAGAGCCTGACACCTGTGCAATTTCTGGTCTTGTCAGTACTGCTGGAGCGCCCGAATACTAGCCTGACCGAGCTGGCTGAGCGTGCCCACATGGGCAACAGCACGATGAGTGGAGTGGTTGAGCGTCTTGTGAAGGCTGGATACATCAGCCGAGAGCGGCTGCCGAATGATCGGCGTTCACTTACACTTCGGATTACTAGCGAGGGTGAGCAGATCCGAAATGATATTGAGAAGATGTGGATGGACCGTGTCTCCGGAATTCTTGATATTCCAGTGCAGGACCGGGACATCATATTAGATATCCATCAGCAGATTATATCGAAGCTTACAGCTAAAGGAGTGGATTAACATGGGGAATCAAGCAGATGTAGCTGTTGATGACCAGATGAAGACTATAAAAAAAGCACCAATCGTGATCGCTTTACTGATTGGGGCATTTGTTACGTTGTTGAATCAGACCCTTATTAATGTAGCGTTACCTAAGATTATGGGTGATTTATCCATAGACACCCCTACGGCACAATGGCTCATTACAGGCTTTATGCTGGTAAACGGCGTTCTGGTTCCGGTTACGGCTTATTTAATGGCCAAATTCAGTACCAGACAGCTGTTTCTCGGGTCGATGGTCTTATTTACATTGGGAACTATCTTGTGCGGCTTAGCGCCTAACTTTGCTGTTATTCTAATTGGACGACTCGTGCAGGCTAGCGGTGCGGGCATCTTGATGCCGCTCATGACCGTGGTGCTGCTGAATATTTTCCCGATTGAGAAGCGCGGGCAGGCCATGGGAATGGTGGGTGTGGCCATGATCTTTGCTCCAGCGATTGGACCGACCCTATCCGGATATATTGTACAAAATTATGATTGGCGCGTATTGTTCTGGATTATTTTGCCCGTGTCGGTCATTGCCTTACTTATTGGTGCACTATTCCTGAAAAATGTTACACAGCTGTCGAATCCCAAGCTGGATAAGCTGTCTGTCGTGCTGTCCACACTTGGATTTGGGGGCTTGTTGTATGGCTTCAGCTCCGCTTCGGATGGCTGGGACCGTCTACCGGTGTATGGCTGTCTGATCATTGGGGCCATCTCCTTGCTGCTGTTCATTCGCCGCCAACTGCGGGCGTCTGAGCCGATGTTGGAATTTCGCATTTTCAAATATAACATGTACAGCTTGACGACAGCCATTAACGTAATTGTAACCATGTCTATGTATGCTGGGATGATTCTGCTGCCGCTGTTCCTACAAAATGTCAGAGGCTTCACTCCATTGGAATCTGGCCTGTTGTTGCTCCCAGGCTCCATTCTGATGGGCATTATGTCCCCTGTGACGGGCATGATCTTTGACAAAGTAGGAGCACGCTGGTTGTCGATTGTTGGTCTGCTTATTATGACCATTACGACGCTGGAATTCTCACGTCTGTCGATGGACACGAGCTACACAGAGCTGATGATTAATTACACCGTGCGAATGTTCGGTATGTCCATGATTATGATGCCCATTCAGACAGCGGGTCTCAATCAGTTGCCGAATACACTAAATGCACATGGTACAGCTATGTCTAATACGTTGCGGACCATTGCGGGCTCGATTGGTACAGCTGTGCTTGTCACGATTATGACCATTCAATCCACCTCATACGGTGAGAAGCTTGCTCTGACACAACAGGTATCCCCAACAGATGCGAGTGCCATGTCTATAATCAAAAATGAAGCCTTAGTTTATGGAATTAACCATGCATTCTTAGTGGCGACTATCCTGTCCGCCGTGTCATTGATTCTGGCTTTCTTTATCAAGAACACGAATCCGCGTAAACAAGAGGAAGGTGCAACAGCCAAGAAATCGCGGATGGCGACATCATCCTAACTTCATCATTGGGAGTTCGATTGCAAGGGAAATATGCACCATGAGACTGAAATATAAACTGTACTGTAAGTCCGCATTGTGAAGTCCGTTTGTAAGTCTGTGTGGTAAGACAACAGCGTAACAGGGTTGAAAGGGTACCTCCCAGTAAATCGAATCTTATGGGCCATACAAATAAAAGGTCGAAGACGTGCTCCTTGCCCGAGCATCTGTCTTCGACCTTTTGTTGCATGTTGAGACATATAGAAACTACGTCAACTCAACTCAGCGAAAAAGCTGTTCTGCCGCTGTCTGATCCACGAGGTTGCAGGTCCATAGCATGATGGGGAGGGCCAAGACTACAGATCCTCGTATAACTGCGCTGGCCACTCATTCCAGGGGAAAGCAAGTGGCGGCATGGAGCGGAATAACATGGGCTCCTTCGTAATAGGGTGAGGAGCACCAGCCTCCAATGACCACAGGGCAAGCTGCTGTCCGGGCTTGTTAAGCTGCTGCCCGTATTTCTGATCCCCATACAGTGGACATCCAATGTTGCTTAGCTGAACTCGAATCTGATGAGGTCTGCCAGTATGTAGCTCTACTAGAAGAAGGCTCAGCCCACTAGCATGACCCAGAGTTTGATAATCGAGTAAGGCCTCCTTGGCGCCAGGCTGGCTTGGTCTAACGACCTGTACCGTATTCGTACGGCTATCCTTCAGCAGATAATCCTTCAGGCGAGCTTGTGGAGCCGGCGTGCCATGTACGACTGCTAGGTAGCGCTTATGGAAGCTGCGACTTCTTACTGCCTCCGATAGTCTGGATGCTGCTTTGGAGGTCTTGGCGAAGATCATGGTGCCGCCTACGGGTCTATCCAAGCGATGGATCAAGCCGAGAAATACGTTACCAGGCTTTTGGTGTCGAATCTTGAGATCTTCCTTCAGCAGGCTGAGCAGATCGGGATCACCGCTGGCATCCTCCTGTGTCGGAACATTGACTGGCTTCTCCACGGCAAGAACATGATTATCCTCATAGAGCACAGGGATGCCTGAGCTGAGGCCAGATTCATGCATCATGGCGATTATGCCTCCCAGCGGCCCAGAATACCGCAAGGCAGGTTCAGACCAGAACGACTGATGGGCAGGCCGATCTCGCCTGTGCTGATGCTACCTCCGTATTTCGGCTTCATGGTCATGCTCAGCATATTGTGGAGGATGGATGGCGATATTCCGGTAGTATAGGAGTTAATCAACAGGAACAGAGGCTCATCCGAGATAATCTCCATACACGACTCCAGGAACGGATAAAGGCTCTGTTCAAGCTTCCAGGTCTCCCCGCTTGGTCCTCGTCCATAGGATGGAGGGTCCATAATAATGGCGTCATAACGATTGCCTCTGCGTTGCTCGCGTTGTACGAACTTGAATACGTCATCCGTAATAAAACGAACAGGCCGATCTGACAGGCCGGAGAGCTGCACGTTTTCTTTTGCCCATTGGACCATGCCCTTCGCTGCATCTACATGCACGACACTTGCTCCAGCCGCTGCAGCGGCAACTGTGGCACCGCCTGTATAAGCGAACAAGTTCAGCACAGAGATAGGTCTTCCTGCTGCGGAGATCTTGTCCATCATCCAGCTCCAGTTAGCTGCTTGTTCCGGGAATAGGCCCGTATGCTTGAAGCTCGTAGGCTTAATGTGGAATTTGAGCTGCTTGTAGCCAATGGTCCAGCGTTCAGGAACGGGCTTCTTCATATCCCAGTTGCCGCCGCCGGAGGAGCTACGGTGATAGTGACCATGCACTTGCTGCCACTCGCTAGTCTCAGAGGTCAAGGGCCATATAATTTGCGGGTCCGGTCGACGCAGGATGATGTCACCCCAACGCTCCAGCTTTTCGCCGCCTCCCGTATCGATTACTTCATAGTCTTTCCAGCCGTCTGCAACGTACATTGTATAATCATTCCTTCAACAGTCATTTGGACACTATTGTACAACAATTTTGACCAAGCACGCTACCCGGAGTGCTTATCTCTTACTATTGTTGATTAAAGCTGACATTATTCGGTTAAGGTAGGGTATAGGTTCAATGTGCGGATAAATGTCCTGTGAAGGGGGTGTCAAACGGATGCAGAGCAGCATGCACAAAATTGCACTTGTGCTCCTATCGTATGGCTGTCTAGTCACTGTTATCTATGGTATAGCAGCTCTGGAGTACGAGGTGTCCGTAGGACTTGGTTGGACGCTGAATGGGCTGGTGCCCGCACTAGTTGGTTATGGCTTATGGAGGAAGGCTCGACAAGCACGGCAAGCTGACTTGCAGAAAACTATTCTGCGACTAGCAAAGCAGCATGACAATCTACTGACTGCAGCGGACGTGGCCCTTGAGACGGAGCTGGACATGGGTGAAGCAGAGCAGCAGCTGGAAGTTATGCGGACAAATGGGCTCATGCGGCTGAAGGTTGCTGACAACGGGACGTGGGTATATGAATGCAGCTCGCTGCTGACGATGGAGGAGAAAAGGAAAGCAGAATCCTTGTACTGAACTTAACGATGTAGATGATCAATTTCGGTCACTAGGATCGGTCACTAGGAAGGGTAAGGCTTTTTCTATATATTGTTCTGCCGAGGAAGACCCATTCTTTTTCCAATCTACAGATGCTGCGTAAATTCCGTTGCTTAATATGACTGCACCCACCCTGAGCCCTTCGGGATCACGATTAGATTGTTGCTTAAGCAGTAGAGAAAAAAATAAGTTTTCCAGATCAATTTTGATTTTTTGTTCAACCATTGTACTAAATGCTTCATAGCTCCCACTACATTGGGGGCTTAAGTGTGAATTCTCCATCGTCTCTGTATGAAAATCAGCTAATGCAAGGAAGATCGTTACATAAGTTTCCTTATTTAATTTATCGAGATAGTCAAGGTTTTTAAAAATGCTGTCTATTACAGCTTCTTTAATGACAACATCCAATAAATCATACTTATCATGAAAATGGGAATAAAGAGTTGCTCGATTGACAGTTGCTTCATCCGTAATATCTTTTATAGTAATATCCTTGAAGTTCTTTTTTAGAATGAGCTTGATAAAAGCATCCATTAACAATTTTCTTGTCCGCAAAATACGTGGATCAATTTTGTGTGTCATTCTCTGTGTACTCCTCCCTCTCCTGAAGAGATAGACGACTATTTTTCCTGTTTGTTGTTTAAGCGATAAAATCCGAACATTGATGATTGATGATCAATAAACATCAACTTACAATTCACTATGTTACCAAATAATACATTGATCGAACAGGAGAACAGGAGGATTACAAATGAGACAACCGATTGATTATGTTTCAGGACATGCATACCCTGGTATGGTGGTCCTTGTGACATCTAAACATGAGGATAAACACAATATAATGGCGGCTGGTTTCCACACAACGATAGGCTATGCTCCCCTTATTTATGGTGTTTCGTTACGAAAGGAAGCATATTCATACGATTTGATTATGAACAGTGGTAATTTTGGTATTAATTTTGTTCCAGCAAAGCTTGCTGAACTCATTCAGATTGTAGGAACTAGGAGTGGGAGAGATGTAGACAAATTCTCTGCGTATAACATCGAATATGATAATGGTATGAAGCTGGATGTTCCAATATTAAAAGAATCTTATTTTGCTTATGAGTGCAAGGTAATAGATGTAAGAAACTATGGAAGCCATGATTTTGTAACTGGGGAAATCCAGACTATTTACAAAGATGAAGAGAAATTTATAGAAATAGACGGATGGACTATGCCAAATATGAATAAGTTAGAGGTTCCTCTTTATTTAGGACGTTCTGTATATGCTACTTTCAATGGTGATGCAGAGCAGAATGATTATGTAAAGTATCGTTTTAAATAAAGAAAGCTGGAGCTGGGGACTCAATGATTAGCTTCCAGCCTCCACTCCAATACAGTCATGATGAACCAAGTCTCAACAGCAAATAATATGGTTCTTCATGTTGTCCGCCTTGTACAGGCGGGCTTTTTTACTTCTTGAGAAATAATGCTTCATTTTTTATATTTGACAATGAGAATCATTATCAAATATGATGGATATAGAATATGGATCATGAGCCAGAAAGCGAGGATTATATAGATGAAATTTATCATTGTGTACGCAAGCATGACAGGAAATACCGAGGAGATTGCCGAGCTGATTGCGGAGGGGATTCGCCAGGAAGGGCATGAAGTCGTATTGAAGGAATCCCATGAGTGCAGTGCTTCACAGTTGCTGGAGTATGATGGATACATTATGGGATTGTACACATGGGGCGACGGAGAGCTTCCTGATGAATTTGAGGATTTCTTCGAGGAGCTGGATGAAGTGGATCTCGCGGGTACGCGCACTGCACTGTTCGGCAGCGGAGATACATCTTATGCGGAATTCTGTGGAGCTGTAGATTTGCTCGAAAATAAGATCAAGGAACGCGGAGCTACTGTGGTGCAGGAGAGTCTGAAGCTTGAATTTAATCCAAGGGATGATGAGAAGGAGACCTGCCGCTCCTTTGGACGTCAGTACGTACAACATAGTAAAGAACCAGTATGATGTATGCCAAGAAGGGAGTGAAGCTGGATGAAGAATGCTGATCAGGAATCGGTCTCCCTTCCGCTGCTGATGGACTATCAGATCGAGCATTTGTGGCGTTGCCCTTATCGGCTTCAGAAGGCGGAGCAGAAACCCAATCGCAGACAGAGCTGGGACTGGGAGCATCATGTTCAATACGCGGTTGGTCACGCTCTTAGTGAGTACTATCACCTGCGCCCTGAGGTCAGGAATGAAATTCCGCTGCAATATATGCTGGAGAAATGGTGGCCTAAGCGGCCGGATGGCTTCGAATCCGTAACGCATTATTGGGAGATGAAGCACCAAATCACTGCGGGAATCTACAAAGTAGGGACCTCGAATCAGGACCTGGGCGTACCCGTCCTATTATACGAGCAATTCCGTACACCAATCCCAGACTTGGCCATCGAGCTGTCGGTTATTATTCAAGCTATGTGGCAGCAGGCTGATCAAGGTCAGCCGATGCTGGTACAGAAATATTTGGTCAGCTACCATGAAGCGGTCGTTGAGGCTTACCGCCATCTGGTGACTATCTTTTGTCACTATGCCTTTGGTCGGCTTCCTTCCAGCATTGAAGTCTTTTGCTTGCTGGAGAATCGCAGATTGACCTTCTTTACACATCGCCAGTCCTTAAGTCAGGCTATGGATTATGTGGCTTTGCTGCGAGATTCCTTAAAGGATGTCCAGCGGAGCAGCCGCGAATGCCAGTGCGCATCGTGTGTGTCCCGGCGAATGAGCTATTTGAATCGCGTGGAGTCGGCAGGGGAAGGGCCAGGTAGACTGCTGAGCTGAGTAGGTATTTGAGCTTATCAAACATGTTTATTGTGAAAGTACATATAACGGTTGCTTCAGGCTTTGCGGCATTTCGCCGGTCCTGAGCAACCGTTTTTTGTTGTGATTCATACAGAATATTTTGGTATTGAGCCAATTTTGTTATTGATTATTTGAAGAATACTTATATAATATATCATTAGTTTCATATGTTAAAATTGTAATATGGTGCTTCGTGACTAGCTGTAAGGGACAGTCATAGCAACAGGAGATCGCACATGATGTAGAGCAATAAGGGGATGAGGGACATGTTGATTAGGTAAAAATGTAAAATGTTTCAAATTGTTAATGTTACATTTTCATAATAAATATAGAACTGGAGTGGAAAGGCAGTGAGCAAGAAGACAATATTGCCGGTGTTAGTCATTTTATTGATTCTCAGCGGCGGAACAATCGGATTCTATTACTGGTATCAAGGCTCGCATTTTGTGAAGAGCGAGGATGCTCGAATTCAGGCGGATGCCTATAAGGTTATGCCCTTGATCTCAGCGGAAATTACACATATTGATGTGGAGGAAGGCGACGAGCTGCTCAAGGATGAGCCTGTGGCAGAGCAGGACGTTAGTGGACTGGATTCCAGCATGATTAACAAGTCCGTTCTCCATGCCCCGATCAGTGGCACCGTCATCAAGGTGCATGCCAAGGAGCATGAAATGGGAACACCAGGGCAGGCTGTAGTGACGATGGCGGACATGAATAGTTTGTACGTATCAGCGAACATTGAAGAGACAGACATTAGTCGCATCGCGGCTGGGCAGCTAGTGGACGTTACGCTGGATGCAGCAGGCAATCGTTCGATTCAAGGGAAGGTCAGAACCATTGGCCAGGCTACGAATTCCGTCTTTTCCCTAATCTCTTCCGTCAATACGAGTGGTAACTACAATAAGGTTACACAGCGAATCCCCATCGAAATTGAATTGAACGTTCCTGAAGGTATGAAGTTAATTCCTGGCTCGAACGTTGAAGTGAAAATCCATACAAAATAGGAGGGGTAAACGTGGCTGATACTGAAATCACTACCTCTCCACCAGGTGCTGACAAGGAAAGCTGGCTGGCATTTATGGCCATTGTACTAGGGGCGTTCGTTGCAATCCTGAACAACAGTTTGATTAATGTTGCGATTCCGAAGCTGACTACGGATCTGGGCTCAACGACCTCCCGTATTCAATGGGTTATAACTGGTTATACCCTGGCTTCGGGGGTGATCGTTCCGATTACCGGGTACATGGAGCAGAAGATTGGCTACAAGAAATTTCTCATTCTTGCGCTGAGCATCTTCGCGATCGGAACGGCTATTTGTGCTTTGGCGTGGAGCGACAGCTCCTTGATTGCGGCACGCGTGCTGGCTGGTTTGGGTGGAGGCGTCATCATGCCGCTGAGCATGACAATTGTCTACAAGATCATTCCACGACATCAGATCGGTATGGCACTTGGAATATGGGGGATTGCAGCGATGGCTGCTCCTGCCGTAGGCCCGACGCTCAGTGGTTATTTGATCGAATGGGTCAACTGGAGATTCCTGTTCATCGTGTGCCTGCCTGTAACGGTATTGGCGATTCTGCTAGTGGTCTTTCTGATCAAGGAGCCAGAGAAGGGGACGCCAAGGGCCTTTGATCTGCCAGGCTTTGTACTTGCTGCGACCTGTGCAGGGACACTGCTCTATGCTCTATCGAATGGACAAAGCGATGGCTGGACTTCTTTCAAGATCGTAGGTCTGTTATTCATAGCTGTCTGGTCCTTGATTTTCCTGATTTATGTGGAGAGTGGCAAGGAGAACGCTGTGATTGAGATTTCCTTGTTCAAAAATTTTAAATACAGCATTAGCGTAGTGGCCTCCAGCTTGGTCATGATGGGGATGTATGGCGGGACCTTCCTGACTCCGTTGTTCTTGCAAAATATTCAGGGTGTCTCACCGATTGAGACAGGTATTATACTCATTCCCCAAGCGGTGGCGATGGCTGTCATGATGCCGATTGCTGGACGTCTATTCGATAAATACGGCATCGTGCCGCTCGGACTGGTGGGGCTGACACTCACAAGCTTTATGACCTATCACTTGCATCTGCTTACACCAGATACATCCCATGCATGGCTAGAGACCGTCATGGCGCTACGCGGCATCGGAATCGGCATTTGTATGATGCCTCTATCGACAGTAGGGATGAACGCTGTTCATCCAAGCAAGGTAGCCAACGCCTCCACGGCCTCTAACTTGGTGCGTACGGTATCGGCTTCGATGGCAATTGCGGTCTTTACATCCATAATGCAGAGCCGATCGGCAGTGCATGCACAGCATGTATCCGAGTCGATTACTGCAGATGCGGCTCACACTTTTCAGAGTATGCTGGGCAGTGGCTGGACATCTACGGTCTCCAAGCTGATTCAGTTGGATGCTGCATCACGAGGCATTGCGGATACGTTCTTGATCTCATCGGTTCCGTTATTTTGCGCAATACCGCTTATTCTACTGTTCATCGGTCAGCGTAAGCAGCGTGAGCAGGCTTTATAAGCACTCATTATAATGATGGATTTAATTCCGGCTTTGTAAGTACGGATGTTCATTACGGATTCTAAGCAACGCGTTACACAAAACGGCATTCAGATGAAGGGCTATGAAGTACTAGGTCTGTCTGTCGTACAACAGATTATGATCATCAGTAAAGAAGGGAATAGCTATGATAAAAATGCAAATGCAGCGGGCACTACCTGTCCTAATAGTAACAACTGCCCTCCTGTCGGGCTGCGCAACAAGTACGCCAGCAGCAGGGGAAATGGTTGTGCCTGTGAAGGTGTACCAGTCGCAAGAGGGCATCCTTGGTCACGGAAGCCAATATACGGGCACGATTACACCTGCCGAAACGGTAAACATCGTACCGAAAATATCCGGTCGTGTGGCGGCTCTTCAAGTCGATGTAGGGTCCGAGGTCAAGAAGGGACAAGTGCTCTTCACGCTGGAGGATCAGGATCTACGCAATAATGTGGCTAAAGCTGAGGCAGCAGCTACCGCAGCAGCAGCGGGTGTAGAGACGGCGACCGTCTCGCATGAATCCAGCATGGCCCAAGCACAGTCCGGGGTAGTACAGTCCAAGAGCGGTGTTATTCAATCCCGTAATGGGCTCAGCCAGGCCAGCAATGCCGTCACACAAGCCGAGTCCGCCGTTAAGCAGAGTACCAATGGAGTGACCACGGCAAAAAATGCAGTTAAGCAGACTCAGCAGGCTTTGGAGGACTCGCAGCGGAATCTTAGTCGAATCAAGGCCTTATTTGAAGAGGGTGCGGCCACAAAGTCCCAGTTGGAGCAGGCTCAGACAAGCTTGACTGCTGCCGAAACGGCACATAGCAATGCCGAAAATGCACTAGCGAATGCCGAGCAGCAGCACATCGCGGCCCAGAAGGCGCTGGAGACAGCCCGTCAAGCCTATGCGAATGCCAATAGCTCACTTAGCAATGCCTCCAGCGGATACGGAAATGCTGAGCATCAGCTTGAGGTATCACGCAGTACGGCAGCTATTACTGCGAGCCAGGAATCGTTGAAGCAGGCGCAAATTAACAAGGATATTGCACAAAATGCCCTGAAGGACAGCGTCATTACCTCGCCAATTAACGGTGTAGTAGGGGCCCGAAATATGGAAACGGGAGAGATGGTATCTCCTCAGGCAGCGGCATTAGTGGTGACGAATCTGAGCAAGGTCAATACCTTGATCTATGTGCCATCTGAGGACATCAATCAGATCAAGCCAGGCGACCGCGTTCAGGTACGAGCTACCGCTTTTGATTACGTAACCTCAGGGACGGTCAAGACGATCAGCCCGCTTAGCCAGAATGGAAAAGGCTACCCGGTGAAGATTGAAGTGGATAATGCTGATATGAGCTTCAAGGAAGGGATGCTGGCAGCCGTCAGCTTCGCAGATCATGATGCCGAGTCCGGGATTCTGGTTCCTAGCTCAGCTGTACAGCACGTAGATGAGCATGATTATGTGTATGTTGCCGAAGAAGGGGCAGCTGTACGTAAAGAGGTCAAGATCGGGCAAACAGCCGGTTCGCAGACACTGTTAACTGGCGGAATTGGAAAGGGAGAGTCCGTTATTACCAATAAGCTGGCTTTGCTGGAGGACCATACTCCAATTCGTGTGTCCCAATAATCTGTAATATGCAGTTGTTATAATAACTGTTGCTGTATATTAGCGGTGTTACCGATAGTCGGTAGCACCGCTTTTTTGTTCTGCAAATTTCAAGTACTAATTGCGGCAAGGTTGTAGAGCGAGCTAAATGAGCATGAAAGCGGCTGGAGGTCTCAAACGTTCATCATAGTTGCGCGGACCCGAGCTCTTAACATCTTCAGTTCAATCTATCTAGTATGAATTGTCAAATTTTGACGAGAAGCAGGTCGGTCATTTACACTAAGAGAGGCCTTTTTCATATGATAAATGGAGGGATTCACGATGGAAATCAAGTTATCCTTGGATTATGAAGCCTATGAAGGTGGAGCAGTAATGGTGGACCTGGTTCGTGAACTGGCGGGGAAGCCGGAGAGCACAGAGGTGACCTCACTGATCATCGGTGACTGGGGGGGAGCCTATGAGCAGGGCCCGGAGGATTTTGTGGAAGAGCTGATTGCACAAAAGGAACAGTTCTCGCAATTAAAGAAGCTGTTTATTGGAGACATGGGCTACGAGGAATGTGAGGTTTCCTGGATCAATCAATCGAATCTGGGGCCGCTGCTGCAGGCTTTTCCCCTACTGGAGTCGTTCACGGTTAAGGGAAGCACAGATCTGGAGCTTGACCCGCTGAATCATGAGCATTTACAGGAGCTCGTCATTATTTGTGGTGGACTTCCAAAAAGAGTCCTTCATCAAATCCATGCAGCCTCTCTACCGGAGCTGCGGAAGCTGGAGCTGTATCTTGGGGTTGAAGACTATGGCTTTGATGGACAAATGGAGGATATCGTACCATTTCTGAACCAGAATCCATTTCCGAAGCTGACTTATCTTGGGCTCAAGGATAGTGAGCTACAGGACGACATTGCAATCGCTGCTGCACAGTCCCCGGTGCTGAGTCAATTGGAGGTGCTTGACCTCTCCATGGGCACGCTGTCGGATCAAGGAGCTGAGGCTCTGCTGGCAAGCGAGGGTGTGCGTAAGCTCAAGCATCTGAATCTAAGCTACCATTACATGTCGGATGAGATGCTGCTCAAATGGAAACAAACTGGACTGTCTGTAGATATAAGTGAACAGCAAGAGTCTGATGAGGATGATTGGCGTTATCCGGCATTGACCGAATAGGATGTGCGATAGACATTAGTGAATGTAGCTGATGAACGTAGCAAAGGTGGGATCATCATGAATCGCGCGACATGTGGGCAGATAGACGAGGGGATGCTTAACATCTATGCAGACAGCTCTCATGCGGACAACATCGCCTGGATGAAGAATGTGCCTTACATTGTCATCGGTAATTCAGGCAATAAGCGCATACTCGGTATTCAACAAGCCAGAGCCAGTCTCGGACTGCAACCACCCATAGTGCTGACCTACCTTGAACTGCTGGAATGGAAGCGTAGGGGTCGACACCTGTCGGAGATGCCTGAGTTGATGGCGGTGCATGCTAATCATTCTGCCAGCACCAGAGGCCCAGTCCTGCGTCTTGATGCCCCAGGTGATCATTTTGGTGTAGAAATGGAGCTTATCGCTCTAGGCGCCGAAGAGAACATAGGCGACGATAGCCTGCTACCCATGAAGGGCATTCTGGCTACAGGAAGAATGCTCTCGGCAGAGCAGGCCAGATCATTGCAGCCGCATCCAGGGCGTATTTGGTATCCTGCGCAGTGGTTCAAAGGCTACTGCCGATTGCTGGCATGGCTTCGCTCGGAAATGCTGCTATTATGGCCTGAGCATCACTGGATCAATGATCCTGTGGACATTCCAGTCATGTTCGACAAGCGCTGCACCAGTGCCCGTCTGTCTTCAGCAGGGGTGAGAGTCCCTCAATCGCTGCATGGGCACTTACTAAGCTCTTCTGCGCAGACTTATCGTGCGGATGTTGTGATTCCAGGAAGCGGCGAGGAGCTGAGAGAGAGCTTGCAGAAAGCTGGTATGCATCGCGCATTCATCAAGCTGTTCTGTGGCTCTGCTGCTTCGGGTGTGATTGCCTATCAATTTCATCCGGTGACAGGGAAAGAAATAGCTCAGACGACGATCGGCATGGAGCAAAGCAGAGGTGAACTCGTATTCTACAACTCTGGCCGCCTACACAAGTATACCGACGCAGCAAGCATCGGGCGACTGTTGGACTGGCTATGTCACGAGGGTGTACATGTGGAGCGCTGGATTCCCAAAGCTTCCGTTCATGGGAAAGCCTTCGATGTCCGGCAGCTTGTACACCGGGGCAAGGCCTGCCATGCCGTGCTACGTGCAAGTCGAACGCCGATTACCAATCTTCACCTACGCAACGAACGTCTTCGGCCTGAGGAGGCAGGGCTAGCCAATCCTATCCTGCAGAAGGTGGCGGCAACAGCCGAGCAAGCTCTTGCGGCGTTTCCACATTCCACGACAGCGGGAGTCGATGTGCTGGTTCCTACGGACGGTAGCGCACCCTATGTGGTGGACATGAATCCTTATGGTGATCTGCTGTATCATGTTCGCTATGAAGGCATGGACACGTATACCTGGGAAATGGCGCATTAAATATAGAGTAAGATAGACAAATGCAATGACAAGGAGGGTGCCGAATGCCAGATATGAATGAGATTGTAGGTACCCATGACATCCTGATGATTACACTGGATACGCTGCGTTATGATGTAGCCAAGCTGGAGGAGGAACATTGTCCAAACCTGTGTGCGGATGGCCCCTGGGAGAAGCGACATACACCAGGAAGCTTTACCTATGCGGCTCACCATGCCTTCTTTGGTGGATTTCTACCGACGCCAGCGAACACCGACAAAACCTCACATGTAAGGTTGTTTCATACGAAAAATACAGGACTGCCCACGCACCCCCATAGCTGGTTGTTTGATGCACCTGATCTGGTAACAGGACTACAGCAGGAAGGGTATCGGACCATTTGTATAGGTGGCGTCATCTTCTTCACCAAAAAGAACAAACTGGCCAAGGTACTGCCATCATACTTTATGGAAAGCTACTGGCGGATGACCTTCGGTGTAACGAACCCGAGATCCACGGAGCATCAAGTAAATCATGCGCTGAAGCTTCTAGCTGATGCTGATCCTGCGCAGCGGCTATTTATGTTTTTAAATGTGTCGGCTCTGCATGGCCCCAATCATTATTTTGTACCGGGCGCGAAGAAGGATTCCATCGAGACCCAGAGAGCGGGGCTTCGATATGTGGATGAGCAATTGGGGCCTCTGTTCGAAGCGATGCGCAGACGCTCCAAGACCTTCTGCATGGTGTTCTCGGATCATGGAACGGCCTACGGAGAGGATGGCTATGAAGGTCATCGGCTAGCACACGAGGTCGTCTGGAATGTGCCATATCGCGAATTCTTCCTGTGATGAGAAATATCGCGCAGCAGACAGCAGATTGAAGTATGAACGGGGGCTTGATGTCCTGATGAAGCATACATGAAAGGAGGGAGCATTAATGAGTACCGTGCCCGAGGAATCGGCTCTGTTCATGAATCGTGGCGGCTCTACACATCTGAGTGAGAGGCCACAGCGAATGAACAGAGCAGATTGGCCGCAGCACTGGATCGAATGGGAGGCAGGACTACAGGAGGCCCCCTATCGTTCTTATTTATACTCTTATCCACATAAGACGGCATATCATGAGATTAATCCACCAATTCCATTATCCACCCTATGGAGTAAGGAGAAGCTGGAGAGCTATTTTTTGTACATGCATATCCCGTTCTGCGGTGCGAGATGTGGCTTCTGCAATCTCTTCACGCTCCCGGATCGAAGAGCTGATGTCCATGTGGAGTACGTGGATGCGCTTGAGCGTCAGGCACGTGAATGGGCCCCCTTTGTGAAGGGAAGTCCGTTCTCACGCTTTGCGATTGGTGGTGGAACACCTACCTTGCTGTCAGCGGAGCTGCTGGAGCGGGTATTCCATATTGCCAAGCAAGAGATGGGGCTGGATACGGAGCAAGTCTCTATTTCGGTGGAGACCTCACCGGATACAGTTACTCCCGATCGGCTGGAGGTGCTGAAGAAGCACCGTACCGATCGAATCAGCATGGGCATTCAGAGCTTTGTAGAAGAGGAGAGCACAGCCATTCATCGACCGCAAAAGCCCGCTCTGGTCCGACAGGCATTGGATATGCTACAAGAGTATCGTTTCCCGCTACTGAATGTAGACCTGATCTATGGACTACCTGGGCAGACGGTGGAGTCGTGGCTGTATTCGCTGGAACAGGCTCTGTCGTACAATCCCGGTGAAATCTTCATTTACCCACTATATGTTCGTGAGAATACCATTCTCAAGCCTGGACAGACTGGGCTAGAGAAGGATATTCGCCTTGAGCTATACAAGGCCGCGAGTCAACGGCTTCTGCAGGCTGGCTATAAGCAGTTCTCCATGCGACGCTTTGCACGTGAGGGTGCAGGTACTACGAAGTCACTGCTTCCCTACAGCTGTCAGGAGGAAGGAATGGTAGGTCTGGGATGCGGCGCACGCTCGTATACTCAGGGCGTTCATTACGCTTCCAGATACGGTACGAGCATTGCAGCTACACGGCATATTCTTGCAGATTATGTGGCAGCCAAGCGACATGATGCCGTGGACTACGGCTTCATCTTGAATGAAGAGGAGCGGCAGCGTCGTTTCATCCTGAAGGCACTTCTCCATGCAGAGGGACTGGAGCTTGCAGCCTATAGTGAGCGCTTTGGCGCAGAGCCCTTCGTTCACGTACCAGAGCTGTCGATGCTGGTCGGTACAGGAGTTGCATATATTGAAGAGGACGTTCTTCGACTGACAGAGGAGGGCATTGGCTACTCGGATGCCATTGGGGATTGGTTGATTTCATCCGATGTTCGTAACCGAATGGAAGGATATGTACACGCATGAGGGCGACTTTATATTATCGAGGGACACTATCCTCTTGTAATTATACTTGTCCATATTGTCCTTTCAGCAAGACGAAGGATTCGCGGGAGACACTAATGCTTGATCGCAGACAGCTGGCGGAATTTGTAGACTGGGTTGAAGCACAGCAGGAGCATGGGCATACGCTGTCGATCTTTTTTAATCCCTACGGCGAGGCGTTGATTCATTCCTGGTATCGCGAGGCTCTGGTACGTTTATCCCATATGCCCCATATCGAGAAGTTATCTATTCAGACGAATCTATCCGTGAAGCTGGACTGGACGGAGCAATTGCAGCCAGGGAAAATGTCATTCTGGGCGACTTATCATCCAGGACAGACACAGGAAGACCACTTTCTGTCTCAATGTCAAGCCATCTACAGCCGTGGGCTTGGACTTAGTGTTGGAACGGTGGGGATTCGTCAGTCGTTTCCAGCCATTCGTTCGCTCCGGGCTCAGCTTCCGAAGGAGGTCTATATGTGGGTGAATGCCTTCAAAGACCGCCCACATTATTACACGCCCGCGGAGATTGAGGAATTAACCACTCTTGATCCTCACTTTGGATGGAATGTACAGGATTATCCGAGTCAGGGCAAGGCTTGTGCAGCAGGAGAGACGGTCTTCTACGTGCAGGGGAATGGGAATGTCAAACGATGCTACAAGGATCGGCAAGTCATCGGTCATCTCTATCGGCAAGGACTTGAGGGATTGGCTGCTGAGCGAAGCTGTCGCATGAAGATGTGTGGCTGTCACATCGGATATATCCATATGAAGGGGCATCCGATTGGTGAGCAATTCGGCGGAGGACTGCTGGAACGGATTCCAGGTCGACCGATACCGCAGGAGGACAGGGAGGTGCAGCAGGCATGATACAGGCTCGTACGCCGCTTCTGCGACGAGACAAGGAACAGCTTAACGAGCATACAGCAGCCGTAATCTGGTTAACGGGTCTGCCCGGAGCAGGCAAATCCACGCTTGCTATAGAGCTTGAGCATATCCTGCATGAGCAGGGCATTCGAACGGCCCTCTTGGATGGGGATGTATTGCGCCAAGGCCTTAACTGTGATCTGGGGTTTACTGCCGAGGCAAGAGCAGAGAATATTCGAAGGACAGCCGAAGCCGCACGTCTACTAGCGAATGCGGGAGTGGTTACCATCTGTGCATTGATTTCACCCTACGAAGCAGATCGTCAGCAGGCCAGAGAAATCATCGGTCCCATTCCGTTCTGCGAGGTGTATGTGGATTGTGACCTTGATATTTGCGAAAGTCGTGATCCTAAGGGAATGTATCGGAAGGCACGAAGTGGAGATATTCCGGATTTTACAGGAGTCAGTGCACCCTATGAGGTACCCGCTCACCCAGAGCTGCGAATTGCGACTGGGCACAAGGATGTGAAGCAATCGGTCGATGAGCTGCTGTCCGGGCTGTCAGCACTGCAGTTGATTCGAAACGTGAGATTGGATAACGTTCATCACTAGAGCCATTTGAATTTTGGACATTAGAGACAATCAAATTCAGCGATGCAGAAAAGATGGGTCTGATTTTAGCTTATGTGCAAAAAGGGGATTCCCCGGTTCATAGAACCAGCGGGAATCCCCTTTGCTATTAGCGTATATCTATTCGGTGTTCAGACTACGTGCGAATATGAGCTGTGATCTCTTCATCCAGATGCAGCGTCAAATCCTCACGATAGGCCCGAATCTGATATTCGGTATGCACATATCTCAGGATAGCTTCAGTAATGTTGGACTCGACCAGATACTGACTTCTGCCATGAACCCATACTTCAGCAGTGTAGCCTGTGTCCTCATCCCAGCTAAGCTCGACCGAAATATCGGTCGGGCTTACTTGCTTGCGTTCAGCCATATGAAGGCAGACCGCATTTATAATTTCATCCATGCTTATAACCATAGCTTATCAACGTCCTTGGTGAGAATCATTGACTTTGCGGCGATTTTTGAAGTTGCGATACAGTGCGAATGCAGCTACCACAATCAGATAAATAACGAGCAGGTTCACTGCAAGACCCAGGATCTCACCCAGTCCACCCATACCAGCGAACAGTCCGCCAAACAGCAAGCCTGCAATACCGCCGATCATCAGGCCCTTCATGAGTCCGCCACCACCGAACATGCCACCACCCGTAGTACGGTTTGCCGTGTTGGATGCAGCGCCATTCGTGTTGTTCGTGCCGCTGTCGCTCTTGTTGACGTTACTGCTGTTGTTGGCTTTGTTAGGTGTCTGCTGGTAACTCTTGACTCCGGATTTGAAGCCGCCTCTTCTAGCATCTGCCGTGGAAGGCGCAGCCAAGGCAAAGATTAAGGTGAAGGCCATCATAATCATGGTGAATTTTTTAAGTGAGAATGCTTTCATTAATATCGAATACCTCCATTTAATTTAAATTAATCATCTTACTCAGCCGCTTACACATGTTATACGAATCAGCTGGAGAAGGGTTTCAAAAATAATTATTAAAAAAATGATAAATTTATGCGTGTAATACGAACGAGTAATTCAATGCCTCTTTTGTTAACCGTAGAGTACTAATGTGCTCCGAAATAGTTCTGAATGACAGATCAGCTCGGGAGTGATCAGGTCCAAATTCCGATCAAGTTACTAGCTGTTGAGCGTCAAGAACGGATTGTTATCAGCTCTTACATCACCCGTAGCGAGCATGCGAAGCACCATCTGGCACCATTCCAGACCAGCCTTGGCATTCAAGAGACCCTTCTGCACCAGAATGAAATCGCCGAAGGAAGGGCTGCCGAAGTGCAAATTATCTGTCGGGATGTTCTCCAGAATCTTTTCGAAATATTGAATGCGTCCTGTAAAATGCCGTTTGCGTTCTTCCAGCATACGGACGGCGCTGCCCTGATCAGCAAGCCATAGACAGAATAGGCGAAGACTCAGCTCATCCCTCGTAACGGGTGGGGCTGCAGACTCTTGAGTCCATTGCTGCAAAGTATGAATACCTTTGTCTGTAATGGAATACATTTTCTTGTCGGGTTTGTCCGATTGCTGAATCCAACGGGAGGACAGAAGTCCGTTCTTCTCCATACGTGATAGCAACGGGTAGATCTGACTGTGCTTGGCTTGCCAAAAAGGCTGAATCTCCAGCATCAGATCGTAGCCCGAGGATTCCCGTCTAGCGAGCAATCCTAATAAACCATAGGATAGCAAATTCATATTGAATAGTCTCCTTCATCCAATTTGCGAACATGTTGTACATTTGAATCGGCGGCTGAGCGGTCTGCTGCATACGAGCAGCCACTTATTTCAGCATTTTGCCCAACCCATTACAGCGCCATCAAGACAATATATATACGCAAAATATTGAAGTGCACTATAAATATTGTTCTTGAAAATCACGAATTGGATTTATGCAAAAGGCTTATATAAAAGTGTACACTGAAACTGTATGGTTTGACAACTTGTGCTCTGAATTGCTTATGTAACAGAAAGAGACCGATTCCATATGTTTCCTGAAATCGGTCTCTCAAGTGCAGAGGGAACTTATGCTTTTTCCTGCTTATAACCGTCTACTACTAAGGTAAGCTCACCTGTCTCTGGGTGAATAATCATGCCATGCACGGGCACTTCCGCAGGTAGTAACGGATGGTTCTTGATGACTCCCACAGTGCTTGTCACGCCTTCTGTGACATTTTCGAAGCCGCGTAGCCATTTCTTAAGCTTGATACCTGAATTTTCTAGCGTACTTAGGACCTCTTGTGATATTCCGCGCTCCAGCATGTGTCCGATCATGACATCTGAGTTCAAAGCAGCCATGCCGCATTCGTGATGTCCGACAACAACGACTTCATCGGCGCCCAGCTCATAGATGGCTACCAGCACGCTCCGCATGACACTTCCGAAGGGTTGAGAGATGATCGCTCCGGCATTCTTGATGACTTTAACGTCTCCGTTACGAAAATTCATAGCACTATGCAGCAACTCTACCAAACGGGTGTCCATACAAGTGATTAACACCATTTTTTTGTTGGGGAATTTGCCAGTCTTGAAGCTCTCGTATTCTCTTTTTTCCACGAAGGCTTTGTTATGTTCTAGTATTTGCTGGATCTGATTCACGTTCATTCCTCCTACGTTTGCAAGTGATCTTAAAGCGGTAAATTGCTTATTTCAAAATTTAGCTTTTGAAGCGGAATTGAATTTGATTATACGTAACTATAGAATTATCATCAAGTAGTAAGCAAAAAAATGAAATGAGGTGGATAACATGGCACAAGCACCAGCTGAGCGGCTCGAAGAGCTGAAGGAACTGGTTCGCAAGATTAAAAGCTATGTGGAGGCAATCGGACTCATGCATTGGGATCTAAGAACGGGAGCTCCCCGCAAAGGAGTTGATATCCGCTCGCAGACGATCGGAATGCTCACTACAGAATGCTTCAAACTGCAGGTATCGCCACAGATGGGCGAGCTGCTGAAGTATTTTGCAGATCCAGGAATCATGGCAGATCTTAGCGATACAGATCGACGACTGATTGAAGAATGCCGTACAGAATATGAGCGTAATCTTTCCGTTCCGGCGGACAAGATCAAGGAGTACAGCATTCTCGCTGCGCAATCCGAGAGCTATTGGGAAGAAGCGAAGGCTAATAACGATTTTGCTGGCTTTGAACCTTACCTTACGAAGATTGTAGCCTTCAAGCAGGAATTTATTGAATACTGGGGCGTGAAGGCTACTCGTTATGATACGTTGCTGGATATGTACGAGCCTGAGCTGACGGTTGCGAAGTTGGACGATGTGTTCGGAAGGCTTAAGAAAAGACTGGTACCACTATTGGAGCGTATTCAGGCATCTCCGCACCAGCCGACACACGATTTCTTACATAAGGACTATGATGTCAAGCAGCAAGAAGCATTCGGACTGTTCCTGCTCAAGGAAATGGGCTACGACTTCGAAGCGGGACGACTTGATGAGAGTGTGCATCCTTTTGCTACTGGACTGAATCCGGGGGATGTTCGCATCACGACTCACTACATGCCGAATGATGTCCTCAGTGCGATCTTCAGTTCTCTCCATGAAGGAGGGCATGCGCTGTATGAGCAAAATATCTCGCAGGAGCTGGCAGGTACGCTGCTGGCTGAAGGAACCTCGATGGGGATTCACGAATCGCAGTCCCGTCTATGGGAAAACATGATTGGCCGAAGCAAACCATTCTGGCAGCGCTACTATAACGATCTGCAGAAGCATTTCCCAGAGCAATTGAAGGACGTGACGATGGAGCAGTTCTATCTGGCGGTAAATCGGGTGGAGAATTCCTTGATCCGGATTGAAGCCGATGAATTGACCTATAACCTTCATATTATTATCCGTTATGAGATCGAGAAGATGCTGTTCAACGAAGGTCTTGAGGTCAGTAAGCTACCAGAAGTATGGAATGAGAAGTATAAAGCGTATCTGGGGCTCACACCTCCAAGCAACAGCCAGGGAGTGCTACAGGATGTACATTGGTCTGGCGGTGACTTTGGATACTTCGCATCGTATTCGCTAGGAAATATGTATGCCGCACAAATTTTGGCGACGCTGCGTAAGGAAATGCCAGAATTCAATCAATATATCGCACGTGGTGAGCTGCTGCCCATCAAGGAGTGGCTGACGGATAAAATTTATGTGTACGGCAAGAGCCGCACGCCTTCCGAATTAATTGAAGCCATTACAGGTGAAGAATTGAATCCGGATTATCTGGCTGATTATCTGGAGCAGAAGTATACAGAGATTTATAAGCTCTAGTCGGAATTGATCAGACTTGTGATAGTTCCAAACGATAACGATAGCATGCTGCTATGCTTCCCTCAGTTAATCAGCAACACGGGATAACCCCGTTCATCATGGCTGCATGTAGCAGGCCCTCCCAAGGAGGGCTTTTTTGTCGTTATCGCTGCGCGAAGCTTGCCCCAGTAGCAGGAGACATTGTTGCACAGTTTGCGACTTTAAGCACTCAGATAACCCCTATCGACACGAATGAATAGATAATGTAGTAAGTGTAGAGAAGCGGGTGTTAACTTCGTAAGGTCTGTTGTGCGATGTACGATTAACCATTCCAAAGGGGTCTGCATAGTTATATAGAAAGATTGAAGGTGAATTGGGAGGAATGGGGATGAGAACAGCCGGCTGGATCAAGACGGGAATGGCAGCAGTGCTGTGCGGGCTATTGCTCGGTGGCTGCGTGCCAAAGCAGCAAGGGATCGAGATACAACTAGGCGAGGTTGCGCGGACAATATTCTATGCACCGCAATATGTGGCACTGAGTCAGGGCTTTTTTGAAGAAGAGGGGCTGAATGTAGAGCTTACGACGATTCCCGGAGGGGATAAATCCATGACAGCTCTATTATCCAATCAATCGGATATTGCGCTGATCGGAGCAGAGACCTCTATATATGTAGCGCAGCAGGGTACAGAGGACCCTGTCATGAACTTTGCACAGCTGACACAGACGGATGGGACCTTCCTGTTCGCGCGACATGCTGAAGGGCCCTTCGATTGGAACTCCCTGGTAGGGTCCAAGTTTTTGGGTCAACGCAAAGGCGGCATGCCGCAAATGGCGGGAGAATTTACATTGCGTAAGCAGGGGATTGATCCCCATCAGGATATGGAACTGATTCAGAACATAGATTTTGCCAATATCGCTTCGGCGTTCGCTTCAGGCACTGGCGATTATGTGCAGCTGTTCGAGCCGCAGGCTTCGATCTTTGAGCAGGAGGGCCGAGGCAAGGTGGTTGCTTCCTTCGGGGAAGAGAGTGGACACTTACCGTATACGGTCTACATGGCTAAGCAGAGTTATATGAAGAAACATCCCGAGGCCATTCAGAAATTCACGAATGCAGTACACAAAGCCCAGCTGTGGGTAGACACCCATACAGCAGAGGAGATTGCCGAAGCGATCCTGCCATTCTTCAAGGATACTGACAAAGCAATTGTGGTCAGCAGTGTCAAACGGTACAAGGAGCAGGGGACATACGCCGTTAGCCCGGAAATTGACGAAGCAGAGTGGAATAATCTGCTGGATGTGCTGGACGGGGCTGGAGAGCTTCAGCGTCGGGTACCACTTACCGAGATTGTAGACAACAGTCATGCGCTACAAGCCGCTTCGACCGAATAAATCATCGCTGAAAGGGGGCGACCTGCCTTGAACCGAATAGTAGAGCTCAGACATGTGACTCATGTATATGTGACGGATCGTGAGGCCTCTCTGGCGGTAGAGGACTTGAATCTATCGGTCGCTGCCGGCGAATTCATCAGTCTTGTAGGCCCCAGCGGATGTGGCAAGACGACTATACTATCCATGATTGCGGGTCTGCTGCAGCCAACTACGGGGGAGGTCCTGCTCCGCGGAAAGGCGGTAGAGGGCCCTAGCAGCATGGTTGGGTATATGCTGCAGCAGGACTATTTATTTCCCTGGCGAACGATTCTTGATAATGCGCTGCTGGGCTTCGAATTGAATGGCCGTGTGGACGAGGAAGCGAAGGAACGGGCACAGCTCCTGCTGCGTGGCATGGGACTGGGTGGTACAGAGCAGCTGTACCCATCGCAGCTGTCCGGTGGGATGAGGCAGCGTGTGGCACTGGTGCGAACACTTGCGACCAACCCCAGCCTTCTGCTCCTGGATGAGCCGTTCTCGGCTCTGGATTATCAGACGAAGCTGCAGCTGGAGGATTTGATTGCCGAGACGCTCCGCGAACGGGGCAAGACAGCGATTCTGGTCACGCATGATCTGGCGGAGGCGATCGCAGTCAGTGATCGTGTCCTTGTATTGGGCCGAAATCCTGGTCATCTTCGACGCATGTTCCGGGTACCGGCGCAGATTCGCGACACACAACCGTTTTATGCCAGGGAGCAGCCGGGCTTTAACGAGCTGTTCCACGAAATCTGGGCCGAGCTGGAAGACTCGGGCGGAAGGGAGTGACAGATATGGAGAAATCCGTTGTGAAGCGGGATTCATCCTGGCTGAAGACTCTGCACCGGGAGCATCTGAGACGTAGTCGACAGTTAGCCCGACGTGTGCTGTCCGTGCAGCTCGTAATATTATTTGCATCCCTTGCCCTATGGGAGATCGCGGCTCGACTGCGCTGGATTGATGTACTGCTGTTCAGCTACCCTACCAAGGTGGTGCTTCAGATTGTCGGTGATGCACTCAGCGGCGAGCTCTGGGGTCATCTGGGCGTGACTGTCGGGGAGACCATCGCAGGCTTCTTGCTGGGAACACTACTCGGGACGCTGCTAGCAGTGCTCATTTGGTGGTCACCTTTCCTCTCCAGAGTGCTGGACCCGTACATGGTTGTATTTAACAGCATGCCCAAGGTGGCTCTTGGTCCGATATTTATAGTTATGTTTGGAGCAGGCTTCATGGCCATTCTGATGACGACATTGTCCATTACGGTCATCGTGACAACGCTTGTCGTGTACAACAGCTTTCGGGAAGTCAATGATCATTACATTAAGGTGGTCAGGACACTTGGGGGAAGCAAGCGCGATATTTTTGCCAAGGTCATCCTGCCCGCCTCTTTTCCTACCATTATCTCTTCACTCAAGGTGAATGTGGGTATGGCATGGGTTGGTGTCATCGTAGGTGAATTCCTGACAGCCAAGAGCGGGCTAGGATATTTGATTATTTATGGCTTTCAGGTGTTTAATTTCACGTTGGTGATGTCCAGTCTGCTGATTATTTCGGTGGTAGCTACGTTGATGTATCAAGGGGTCGCCTTTCTGGAGCGCAAGCTGCTGGCGGGCAGGCCACAATGATGAACCATAATCACGGGCATAGGTTGGTCATAAGAGAGGGGTTCCAGGAGGCTATATCCTGAGAAGTCCTCTTTTTGTTAGCACCGGCTGAGTGATCGTTACGCATAGAACTAATGCTGATATGAGATTATAGTCATGAAAATAGCGAATGTGTTATTTCTAAAAAAATGATGTATGATGAAAATGCATCAAAATGACTTTCAGAAGGGATTATGTGAATGGCATGGGTTTTCGGGTGATTAAGACAGCGATTGCAGCGCTAATGGCTGTCCTCATCGCAGACGGTCTCGGAGTACATGGAGCGACTTCGGCCGGGTTGCTGGCGATATTGGGGGTGGACGTAACCCGTAAAAGGAGTATCCGCTCTATTTCGGCCCGATTTTTTGCATCGGTGGTAGGCCTTTTGTTTGCAAGCGTACTCTTTCTCTTGTTTGGTCTTCATTACTGGGTGCTGGCGCTATATATTTTGACTGCCTTCCCGATCATTGTAAGGGCTGGTTTCAAGGAAGGGATTGTAACAGGCTCGGTTGTCGTCTTCCGAGTGTTCAGCGAAGGGGTCGTGGACACGCATACACTGCTGACCCAGCTGTACCTTCTGCTCATTGGACTGGGCTCGGCAATGGTTGTGAATCTGATCTACATGCCCCGTACGGATAATACGATGCTGGAGATTCGGCATCATATTGACGAGACATTCTCCGTTATCTTCAGTAATATCTCTCGGACATTGCGCGAGCCTGGCTTCGTCTGGAATGGTCAGGAGATTATTGATGCTGAGATGGCGATTGCCAAGGGGATCACGGAGGCTGGACGTTCTCTGGAGAATCAGGTGATTAATCCGAAAGAGGATTGGAAGATCTATTTCTATATGCGAAAGCAGCAGCTGGAATCCATTCAATATATGCTTCAGCTTGTCTCGCAGATGTACGAGCATATGCCACAGGGCGACCTGATGGCTGAATTGTTCGAGCAGCTCAGTAAGGATGTCCTCACGGAGCACTATACCGGAAGAACAGAGAAGCTATCCGAACTGGTAGGGAACAAGTTCAAGGAAATGGAGTTGCCTAATTCACGTGAGGAGTTCGAGGTCCGCTCGGCTATTTTGCAGCTGAACCGCGAGCTGGAGCGTTTTTTGAAGATAGCCAAAAAGGATAAGGCTCCTGCTCCAACAGAGCATCGCGCTTCTCCTTTTCCTTCCTAAGAGTGCTTCCAGATAAATAATCTCATTTTCTCTATATCTATTTACTCAACATTCGCCCACATCCTGCATACATATGTATGGAATGATTGTATGGAGGAGGTTCAAGAATGTCATTGAGTCATAAACAACATCGTAGAGAAATTATTACCAAAGCGATCTGCGGCAAAGGTCGCAAATTCTCTACCGTAACACATACCGTGACTCCGCCACATAATCCGACCAGCATTCTGGGGGCATGGATTATCAACCACCAGTATGAAGCGGTCTCCGCCGGCGATGGAATTGAGGTTGTGGGAACCTATGATATTAACATCTGGTATTCCTACAACAAAAACTCTCAAACCGATGTGGCGAAGGAAACGGTATCGTATGTAGAGCAGGTTGGTTTGTCTTATGTAGATCCGAAGCACCGGGCTTCTACAGTGGAGGTGTCTGCGGATGCAACGCAGGAGCCTAGCTGTGTGGAAGCGACGGTGTCCTCGGCAGGGAACAGTGTCGTGATTCGTGTAGAGCGTGAATTCGCAGTAGAGCTAATCGCTGAGACCAAGGTCGTGGTACGTGTGTATGACACTGCCGATGAGGAGGATAAGGATTACGAATTCCTCTCCGATGAAGGCGAGTTAGAGGATCTCGACTTCGAACTGCTGGATGATGAGCTGTAGAGAGAGAAGAACATAGAGCGACTGGCGTAGATCAAAAGGGGTGATGGCACAGAGCCCTTGTATGATGCCCTTGCTTTGACTATGGGATAATATATGCGCCGACAGCGGCTAAGTAGAGGGCGGATGCCCTCCTTTTTATTTTTTAGAGGAATTAAGGGGGGCAAGACGAGGTTGTGATGTGAGTGAGGGAGCTGAGCAAATGGTGAAGACCTTAGGAGAGCCTTCTCTATATGCAGGGCTAAGCGAACAGCAGAAGCTTGCACGTCTTTTGCGTAGTGGTATTCGAGCCAATTGGGAGCCATCCCGCACGAAGGGCTTCGCACTGGGCTACGCTGTGCAGATTCGTGAGCTGGAGCTGCTTGAGGTGAGCAGACGAGGAACAGCGGCACGCATGAGGATCATGGCCGTGGAAGGGCAGGATGAGTCGATAAGTGCTGTCTTGATGAAGAAGCTGGAGCGAGCGGCTGTCCGAACGTTGTACACGCTGGGATTGGACAGTGGTGAGGTAATACTGATGCCAGCCATGGACGCAGGGTACGAGGTGCGGTCCGTAAGGGAGGCGCCATGGACGGAAGATTCACGTCTGCAACGCATGTATCAGTCCAGGGAATCTGCTCATGCGCAGGCTGAACGTGATATTGCCGGGTACGGGAGAGCCCTTGTTGGGATGGACCCGGAGTTCATCCTGGTCCGACATGACCAAGGGAAGGTGGTTCCTGCCTCACGATTTCTGGAGCGGTGGGGAGAAGCTGGATGTGATGCGGTGACGAGAAGAGAGCGTACACTTTTTCCGATTGCAGAACTCCGCCCTGCACCCAGCAGTGAGCCTGAGCGGTTACTGCGGCATTTACGAAAGGCACTTGCAGCGGCATCTTCACGAATCACGGATCGTTCCTTACTATGGAGAGCTGGTGCCATGCCACAGCCAGGTCTTCCTCTAGGGGGGCATCTGCATTTTAGCCGTGTACGCCTGGAGGCAGAGCTACTGCGTGCATTGGATAACTATCTGGCTTTACCTATCGCCATCCTGGAGGACCCAAAATCCACAGCAAGACGCCCAAGGTATGGTATCTTGGGGGATTTCAGACGGAAGGAGCATGGAGGCTTCGAGTATCGGACCTTACCCAGCTTCCTGATTTCACCCCTGCTGGCCAAAGGCGTCATTGGTGCAGCTTACCTGATTGCTGAGCATTATCAGGAGCTACACCTCAGGCCACTGGACCAGGAAGAGATCCACGCTGCATTTTATGCAGCTGATCGTGACTGCTTGTATACCTGCTTGGAACCATTGCTGCAAGGGATGGAGAAGGTGGTAGATTATGAGCGTTATGAGCCCTTTACAGGACCGCTCTTTCGGGAGCTGCGTTCAGGCGGTCATTGGGATGAGATGAGAGACATTCGTCCTCTATGGCGGCTTCCTACGTAGGGAAGAGAACACAACGGAAGCCCGCTAGCAACAGTTGGCATGTTTTGAGCTGGCTTTTTTGATATAATGAACCTCTAGGATTGTTCGAATAGATGATATAGGGCATTTTGCATAAATCCAAGAAACGACTTATATCCAGCAACTTATTGATCAAATTGATTTTATTTGTCAATAATTTGTATCCGAAAGTGATTAAAATCGAATTATGCAAAGTGCTGGAATAGCAATATTGGAGACAGTATACAGATTGATGTAATTTTGGAGGTTGTCATGGCCAATTATACGCCAATGATTCAGCAATATTTACAGATTAAGGAACAGGCGCAGGATGCTTTTCTTTTCTTTCGGTTGGGTGATTTCTATGAGATGTTCTTTGATGATGCCGTTCTGGCTTCCAAGGAGCTGGAGATAACACTGACTGGACGTGAAGGAGGCGGCGACGCCAAAATTCCAATGTGCGGAGTGCCTTACCATTCTGCAGACAACTATATTCAGCGCTTGATTGAGAAGGGCTATAAGGTAGCGATCTGTGAGCAAATGGAAGACCCTTCTGTGACAAAAGGGATGGTCCGGCGCGAAATCGTACGGGTCATTACGCCAGGAACGGTGATGGATGGGAAGAACCTCGGTGATCGGGCCAACAATTACGTTGTATGTGTGACAGAGGCTTCAGGGATGTTGGCGCTAAGCGCGAGTGATCTGTCCACTGGCGAGTTGTACGTTACTTCGGTACCGTACGCCGAGGAATGGCTGATGGATGAGATAAATATTTATGAGCCATCAGAGATTATCGGAGATGCTCGGCTGCTGGCACTTATATCCTCCAGAACGCTCCCTACCAGCAGGAAGATTGTCTATACCGAGTGGGACAAATCCAAGGACGATCTCGTGCGAAGCCAATTCGGGGAGCCTGTGTGGGCCCGTATGCCTGAGGAGCGTCGTCAGTGCGTCTCACGCTTGCTGGCTTACTATCATGAGACGCAAAAGCGCTCCTTAGGTCAATTGACTCAGATCTCATCCTATGAACCGAACCATTTCATGATTCTGGACCCGTTCACCCGCCGGAATCTGGAATTGGTAGAGACTGTGCGTGAGCGCTCTAAGAAAGGCTCGCTTCTGTGGCTGCTTGATCGAACCGAGACCTCTATGGGGGCCCGGATGCTGCGCCGCTGGATTGACAAGCCCCTAATCTCGAAGCAAGCGATAGAGGATCGTCTGGAGGCCGTGGACAAGCTATACAACCAGTTCATTCTCCGTGAGGATATCCGTGAGCAATTGAAGGAGATCTATGATCTGGAGCGACTGGTGGGACGTATTGCCTTTGGCAGTGCCAATGCCCGTGATCTGATCGCGCTGCGTGCTTCACTGGAGCGCATTCCTGAGCTTCAGCAACTGTGTGCTGCTTCACCATCCATCACATTGCAGCAAATTGCCAGCAATCTGGACCCATGTACAGATCTGTATCAGGAGATCGAACAAGCTATCATGGATGAACCTCCTGTATCGGTGCGGGAAGGTGGCATGATCAAGCAGGGCTATCACCAGCGGCTGGATGAGCTGAGGGAGGCAAGCACGAACGGCAAACGGTGGATTGCTGAGCTGGAGGCGAAGGAGCGTGAAGCGACAGGCATTCGTTCTCTCAAGATCGGCTATAACAAGGTGTTCGGCTATTATATAGAAGTAACCAAATCGAATCTAGCCTCTCTTCCAGCTGGACGTTATGAACGGAAGCAGACGCTGGCAAATGCAGAACGGTACATAACACCAGAGCTGAAGGAGAAGGAGACTCTGATCCTGGAAGCTCAGGATCAGATGGTCGATCTGGAGTACAGTTTGTTTGCTGCCTTGCGTAGTAGACTGAATGAAGAGATTCCCCGCCTGCAGAGCTTGGCGGAGCGAATTGCGGAGATGGATGTCTATCAATCCATGGCGACGGTCAGCAGTGAGCGTGGATTCGTTAAGCCTGAGATCAACGATGGCTATGATCTAATTGTGGAGCAGGGGCGTCATCCAGTCGTGGAAGCGGTAATGAAGGATGTTGGCTTTATTGCTAATGCGACCAGGCTGGAAGAGGAGAAGGCACGTATATTGCTGATTACCGGTCCAAATATGGCTGGCAAGAGCACCTACATGCGTCAGGTCGCACTGATCAGCATTATGGCTCAGATTGGCTGTTTCGTTCCGGCAGAGCAGGCCAAGGTGCCTCTGCTGGATCGAATATTTACACGGATCGGTGCTGCTGATGATCTGATTGGTGGTCAGAGCACCTTTATGGTTGAGATGGCGGATATTCAGGTCATGACCGAAAAGGCCACCCCACGCAGCTTGATTATTATTGATGAGCTGGGACGTGGGACCTCGACTAGTGAAGGGATGGCTATTGCTCAGGCTGTCATTGAATATGTGCACGACCATATTGGATGTAAGGCACTGGTATCCACTCATTTTCACGAGCTGGCGCATCTGGAGGAGAGCCTTCATTCATTGCGCAACTATTCTATGGCGGTGCAGGAGAGTGGGGACAAGGTTCATTTTCTGCGCAAGCTGGTGGCGGGGGCTGCAAGCAGTAGCTATGGCATTTATTGTGCTCGCCTGGCCGGCCTTCCTGGATCCATTATAGAGCGTGCCAATGGTCTTCTGGATGGTTTTGAGGATGCTGCGTCACGGGTGACCGCTGGTGTGGAGCGTGATGCACAGGCTTATAAGCCTTCCGAAGGTGATAGTCACCTGAAGGAGACGGAGAAGGGGCTCGCGCTGCGCGAAGTCTCTGTGACGTCCGAGATGAAAGCGAGCGAGACCTGGAACAGCCCGGTTACACATCAACAAGCTCGGCAAGATGAATCACAGAATCAGCATGCTCATCAGCATATTAGCCGAGACAATAACACGTACAATAATCAATCTAATGTTCAGCATCCGGACCAGCAAAGTGATCGAGAAGAAAAGATAGCAGCAATAGCAAAGGAACATTCGCCGCAGTCAGATGGCAAGGGTGTATACCAGTTATCGCTCTTTGGCGAACAGGATATTACACCGGTCAAGACCGTGTCCCGTGAAGATGTTGCTGTGGAGCAATTCATCCAGCAGGTCAAGCGTGCGGATGTTATGAATATGACGCCTCTGCAAGCGATGCAGCTACTAAATGAGCTGAAGCTGCGGGCTACGGAGCTGTCGTAATCAAACATAATGCTGTGCTGCTGTTTGTATAAGTCTGCCTGAGCTGTAAGGAGGTAATGCTATGGCTAGAATTAAAGTGCTTGATGAGCATATCGCGAACCAGATTGCTGCTGGCGAGGTCGTGGAACGCCCTGCATCCGTAGTCAAAGAGTTACTGGAGAATTCGATTGATGCGGGAAGTACTCGAGTGGAGGTATCCGTGGAAGAAGGGGGCCTTCAGAGCATTCGTGTAACTGACAACGGCGGCGGTATCGACCCGGAGGATGTGGAGACAGCCTTCTACCGACACGCGACAAGCAAGATCGTCCACGGACGGGATCTCTTCCAGATCACGAGCCTGGGCTTCCGTGGAGAGGCTTTGCCAAGTATAGCTGCCGTATCCAAGGTAGAGCTCCTGACAGCCTCTGGAGATGATGGCAAGGCTCGCAGAATCGTTATTGAAGGCGGTAAGCTGGTGACCCATGAGGAAGCGGCTGCACAGCAAGGAACGGATTTCATAGTGCGAGAGCTGTTTTATAATACTCCGGCCAGGTTGAAATATATGAAGACGATTCAGACGGAGCTAGGCCACATCTCGGACGTGCTATATCGTATGGCCTTATCGCACCCGGAGATTGCCTTTACACTGCGTCATAATGGCAATACACTGCTCAGGACTCTGGGAAATGGCGACTTGCTGCAGGTCATCGCCGCAGTCTATGGTACAGCCGCAGCGAAGGCTATGATTCCGCTAGAGGATGAAAATCTGGATTACCGACTCTATGGCTATGTCAGCCGCCCCGAGTGGACTCGCTCAAGTCGGAATGCCATCTCAACCGTAGTGAATGGTCGTTATATTCGCGGCTACGGTCTGAATCAAGCCTTGCTGAAGGCTTACCATACGCTGCTGCCTATTAATCGTTATCCACTAACGGTGTTGTGTCTGGACATGCATCCATCATTGGTGGATGTGAATGTGCATCCCGCCAAGCTGGAGGTGCGATTCAGTAAGGAGCCCGAGCTCTATCAATTCGTGGAGCAGGCTGTGCGGAGTGCTTTGCATCGGGAAGTGCTGATTCCGAAGGCTGTGAAGCGAGAGATTGGCAGTCCCACCAGCAGAGCCTTCATCCAAGAGCAGTTTCGCTTCGGGTCTGCAGAGCAGGGGGCGAGTACCTTGCCAGATTCGTCTTCGGCGTCACAGCAGACCTCCGAAGCTGTGAAGATGGAGCAGGCAGCAGCTAGTAGCCAGACACATCTGGTAGCTGAGGACGAGGAGCTCGATGCCCCAGCACCTGATGTGATCGCTGAAGCTACGAAACAGGAGGAAGCGTCCAATTCCATTCCTGAGCAGGCTTCCAAGACGTCAGGAGTGCATGCTGGAGCCAGCTCCGAATCGGCTCTCAGCAAGCAACTCAGTGGTGAGCCAAGTCAACAACTTAGCACAAGAACAGAGTTACAGTCCGAAGACACGGCGCATGGAGGCAAGTCATCGCCATCAATGAATCAGCAGGATACAGGCCAATCTGACAAGGTCTATATGGCACCGGCATATTCAGACAAGTCTGACCTAACAGAGCAGATAGCTGCACAAAATGCTGTAAAGAAGCCGGAAAATAGGGAGTATGCTTCAGGTATAGCTGGAGTAAAAGATTCAACAACTTCCAAGATGGCCTCGAGTACAGTGGTTAAGAATGCAAGCGTGATGCCGACAGCTTATAGTAATGGAAGCATCGTACGTGAGACGTCAAGCCGCGGAGCAGGGAGCTATCAGTCCGGGCGGGGGTCCAGTTCGAATCGTGCTTCCATGAGCTGGACACCAGAGCAGCTATCATCGGTAGCGGGATCTGTACCTGAAATTCCGGCTTTTCCTGAGCTCAGTGTCATTGGTCAGCATCATGGGACCTATCTGATTGCGCAAAATGATAGTGGCCTGTATCTGATTGATCAGCATGCGGCTCATGAGCGTATTAATTACGAGTACTATTACGAGAAATTTGGTAAGCCTGAGCAGGCCTCGCAGGAGCTGCTTTTGCCCATTACGCTGGAATTCACCCCATCGGAGTCTGACAAACTTAAGGACCGCTTGAGCTGGTTCGCTCAGGTCGGGGTACATTTGGAGCATTTCGGCGGTCAGACGTTCCGCGTAACCTCTTATCCCTATTGGTTGCCCAAGGGGGAGGAGCAGGATGTTATTGAAGAGATGGCAGAGTGGGTGCTTGACGAAAAATCCATCGACCTTGCCAAGCTGCGCGAGGCCAGCTCGATTATGTGCTCCTGCAAAGCCTCCATTAAGGCTAACCAGAAGCTTACGATACAGGAGGCGGATGTGCTGCTGAAGCGTCTTGCGGCCTGTAAGCAGCCGTATACATGTCCTCATGGTCGCCCCATCGTGATTTCCTTCTCGACGTATGATTTGGAGAAGATGTTCAAGCGAGTTATGTAGTATGTGCCAGTATCAGCAGTTCAGCAAGATATAGCGAGGAAGTATGCCAGTGAGCAGTTATAATCCAATTCAAGATATGATCGTGACTACGGGGGACACCCCTTCCCCCGCGGTCATTGAGCGAGCAGAGGAGTTCGCGTATACGCATAAGCTCAAATATGCACCAAGAGGGCGCTTGTCCATCGCCAGGCTGGCGGAGGTCCATGAAGCCGTGGACGTGCTTGTTATATTGCACGAAGCTGTACGGCTGATTCGACCGGGCCGAACACCCATGTCGTTCCATCCCAGCATGGGGCTCATTCGCGCCAAGCGCGTGCTGAAGCAGGAATCAGATCCGCTGCTGACCATTGCGAGAGTGTCTCCAGGCGATCAAATCCTGGATTGCACAGCGGGTATGGGCTCAGATGCGTTAGTTCTCTCGATGGGAGCTGGTCGCACCGGACAAGTCACTGCGCTGGAAAGCTCTTTCCCGGTGTATGCTCTTTTGCGTGAAGGGATGAGTGAGTATCAGTCGGGTGTACCCGAGATTGACGAGGCGCTACGGAGAATTGATGTGCGCTATTCGGGGCATCTGGAATGGCTCAGCCAATTGGAGGATCGCAGCGTGGATGTGGTTTATTTTGATCCAATGTTCCGAGACCCCTTGCTGGACTCGGATTCCATTGGTCCGTTGCGTAGTTACGCCAATCCAGATCCGCTGAGCGAAGTCAGCATTGAGCAAGCCTGCCGGGTAGCGAGAAAGACGGTTATTCTAAAGGAGAAACGCAGCAGTGCTGAATTCAGACGTCTTGGCTTTGAGGCGGAGACACGCGGACAGAAGAAAACAGTGTACGGAGTGATTAACATTGACAGCGCTACATAAGCCACCACTCTTGGTGCTGGTCGGCCCAACAGCGGTCGGCAAGACCAAATCAAGCATCGACACGGCCAAGACCTTCGGCTGTGAGATTATATCCGGAGATTCCATGCAGGTCTACAGACATATGGACATCGGTACTGCGAAAATATCCGAAGCGGAGATGGAGGGCATCCCCCACCATTTGATCGATATTCATGAGCCAGAGTACCCTTATTCTGTGGCGGAATTTCAGGCGGAATGCCGGGGGTTGATTCACGATATTCAAGGTCGCGCCAAGCTTCCATTCATCGTAGGTGGTACGGGACTCTATGTAGAATCGGTATGTTATGAATATCAGTTCTCCGAGGTGGGTGCTGATGAGGCTTTCCGGGAGGAGCAAATGGAATTTGCGCAGCAACATGGTGCTGATGCCCTTCATGCCAGACTGGCACAGATTGATCCCGAGAGCGCACAGCGACTGCACCCGAATGATCTTCGCCGAGTGGTCAGATCTCTTGAGGTGTACCATGTCAGCGGTCAGACGCACAGCTCCCTTCTGGCGGCACAAACTAAGGAATCTCCTTATCATCTGTGCATTGTGGGTTTGACAATGGATAGGGAAATGCTATATAAACGTATTGAAGACCGCATCGACGGTATGCTGAGGCAAGGGCTTGTAGAAGAAGTGTCCGCGCTAATGGAGCGTGGTGTGCGTAGTGATGCAATATCCATGCAAGGACTGGGCTACAAGGAGATTTCAGCCTACCTGCGTGGTGAGATGACTCTGGATGCAGCAGTTACGTTGCTCAAAAGAGACACCCGCCATTTTGCAAAACGGCAGCTTTCCTGGTTCCGGCACATGAAGGACATTGAATGGATTGATGTCACGCACGCATCATCTGTTCAAGAGACATCTCGGAAAATCCGAGACATTGTTGCAGGAAAGTACGGGACAGACCTTGAATATACTTCAGAACAACTCAAATGATAATTGGGGGTACGGCTAAATGAACAAGTCCATCAACATCCAAGATACGTTCTTGAACCAACTGCGCAAAGAAACGATTCCTGTAACTGTGTATCTGGTGAACGGATTCCAAGTACGTGGAATTATTAAGGCCTTTGACAATTTCACAATTATTATCGACTCCGATGGACGTCAGCAAATGATCTACAAACACGCTATTTCGACCTTCACGCCACAGCGCAATGTCTCCTTGATGCAGCAGCAGGATTCTAGCAACGAGGGATAAGTAGGTCATTTCTGAAACTTTCTAGCTTCACATTGCGTTTAAAAGAATAACAATGAATCCGGAGCAACCTGAAACAAGGTTGTTCTTTTCATTCGGAATTCATTGTCTTTGCTAATCGACATGGATTGGAGCAGCAGAGAGAGACATATTTTGTATAGCGAAAGGGAGTCAGGGTAATGTCAAATGATTCATTGTCCAGATCCGGAAATCGCAACAGACCCAGAACACCTGCCAACCCGAAGCCGAAGGCTAAGAAAAAGAAGATTACAGGCAAACGTGTGATGTGGACGCTGTTTTTTACAACAGCCTTTGCGGTATTCTGTGCACTGGCCGGATATCTGTTTTTGACCGTAAATGGGGAGAAGCTATACCAGGCTAACCTGGACAAAGTAACGGTGAATCCACCTACGGAGATCTACGACCGAAACGGTAAGCTGATGACAGAGCTATCATACGAAAAAAGTGATCCCGTCGAGGGGGATGAGATACCGCAGCTATTGAAGGATGCGTTCGTAGCTACTGAAGATAAACGATTTTATGAGCATCAGGGCGTCGATATTTGGGCCATCGGCCGTGCGGCCGTGCGGGACGTTGTGGCAAGAGCCGCGGTAGAGGGTGGTAGTACGATCACGCAGCAGCTCGCCAAGAACCTGTTCCTGACCCGAGACAAAACCTTTTTCCGGAAAGCAACCGAGGTCTCCATTGCGATGGCACTAGAACGGGACATGGAGAAGGATCAAATTCTGACCCTGTACCTGAACCGGATCTTCTTTGGTCATCAACGGGTAGGTATCAAGGCAGCATCGGAGTACTATTTCGGTAAGAGCGACCTCAATCAGCTGGAGCTGTGGGAGATGGCGACACTGGCGGCAATGCCAAAAGGACCATCCAAATACAATCCATTGTCGAATCCGCAGGATTCCAAGGATCGCAGAGCTGTCGTGCTTACATTGATGCAGGAGCAAGGTTATATCACCAAGGAGCAGATGGATGAGGCCAAGGCTGTAGATTATGCATACGAGCCTCCAGCAAGAGAGCAGAAATACCAACCTTTCATTGAGTATGCTCTGGACGAGGCAGAGGATGTGACGGGGCTTACCCGTGATGATCTGACTGTCGGTGGATACAAAATTTATACGACGATGGATGCCCAGGCGCAGACCGCACTGGAAAAGGCCTTCAAGGACGATGATTTGTTCGAGAAGAGCAGGGACGAGCAGCCTGTACAGGGCTCCATGGTCATTATGAATAATCAGAACGGTTCTCTGGCTGCTATTCTAGGGGGGCGTGACTATCAGCGTGGTAATCTGAATCGGGCTACAAGTGTGCGCAGACAGCCTGGTTCGGCACTGAAGCCGATCGTCTCCTATGCACCTGCACTGGAGACAGGCAAGTTCAATTCCAACTCCCTGCTGAACAATGAGAAGCAGTGCTTCGGTAACTATTGTCCGAAGAACCTTCATGGATACTCGCCAACTGTAGGTATGAAGGAAGCCATTACCAAATCAGAGAATATTCCAGCGGTATGGCTGTTGAATGAAATTGGTGTGAACACAGGCTATACGTTTGCCCAGAAGCTGGGGATTCAAATGGGCGAAAATGATAAGACCTTGGCCATCGCCTTGGGCGGTATGGAGAAAGGGACCAACACCCTCGAAATGGCGCAGGCGTACAGCGCATTTGCCAATAAGGGGAAATATCAGCCGGCTTATGCCATTAAGGAAATACGGGATAGCTCTGACTCTGTGCGCTATAAGCATGAATCGAGCCTGACCGAGGTCATGTCTCCAGCGACGGCTTACTACATGACTGAGATGATGCAGGATGTCGTGAATACAGGCACAGGTAGAAGAGCTAAGATCGATTGGCCAGTTGCAGGTAAGACGGGTACCACTCAAAGTGGCATTTCGGGCAATAGCGGCAACCGGGATGTATGGTTCGTCGGCTACACACCTGAATACACGGGAGCTGTGTGGATGGGGTATGATCAACCTGACCGTAACCATATGCTCAAGAACAGCAGTGGTCTGACGGCCCAGTTCTTCGGTCGTGTCATGAGCGAGGCGCTCAAAGGTCATCCAGTGACTTCCTTTGAGAAGCCGGATGGACTGGAGCCGCCGGAACCCGTGGTAGAAGAGCCGCTGGTGTCCCCGGTTAGCGGACTTGCGGCAGATTATCGCCCTGAGACACAAATTGTCAACCTGTCCTGGAATTCGTCAGAGACGGAGCAGGTACAATACCGTGTCTATCGGAAGGCTGAGACCGAATCGGATTTCCGGGGGATTATTGAGGGGTTGTCAGTAACCAATACAGAGGATATTGATGTACCTGAGGGTATGACCTTTGATTACTATGTCGTCGCTTACGATGCGGAAGGCAATGAGTCTGATCCGTCCAATACGGTTCGCGTTCAGATTACAGCTGCCGAACCACCTGCACAGGAGCAGCCTGGTGATCTCGAACCGGACCCTGAGAACCCTGTTCCAGGTGATGGGACACAACCTGGTAACCCGGAGTGGCCGGGAGTACCAGAGGATCCGACTAACGGAGACGGAGCTGGTGTAGAGCAGCCAGGGGGTACGAATGGGACTGATCCTGTGACTCCTGGTTCCGATAGCGAGATGCCAAGTGATCAGCAAGAGGTTCCTCCAGTAGATCCGGGGAGCACGAATCCATCCAATGAGCCTGTTCAGGGGGCTCCGGATACAACGGTCAATCCCGGGCCAGAGAATAACGGCAATCACGGTAATGGGAATGGTAACGGAAGAAGTAACGGAAATGGGAATCAGGGGAATGGCTTCGGGGGCTAAGTTGAACTATGAAGTCGAAGATAGGAAGGCTACTAAGGTACTTATACCTAGTAGCCTTCTTTTTTGTGACAAGCGTCCGCTTTGAGTGTATTGTGCAAATATGGTAAGCTTGAGGTACCAATGTTGGAGAGGAACGTCTATATGAAGCGTAAATTTGGAGACCGAGCGAATTGGCGCCGCATTACGAATCGCAAATTCACCTGTCGGTATATTCAGAGTGAAGCGTTCACCGGGTACGTGACTCTATACACAATGCTGAACTTGAAGGAGCCATTATGGAAGACGTATGGCAGTCATACGTTCTGTATTGCAGATAAAGGCTATTCTTGGCTGCAATATTATCCTAAAGATGAGCATTATGTAGTAACGGCGATGTTCGATGATAAGCATCAGATTGTTGAATGGTATATTGATACCTGCCGCGGTCAAGGAGTCACGGACCAGGGGGTTCCCTGGTTTGATGATCTGTACCTGGATGTGGTTGTCCTGAGCAATGGCGAGATTTTTTTGGTAGACGAAGATGAACTGGAGGAGGCTCTTGAGAAGGGACATATTTCTGCAGAGGATGCTGCTCTTGCGGAGCGCACCGCTGCCGACCTGCTCAAGGCCATTGATGCACATGTCTTTCCTTATTTCAAGATGTCGCTTCAGCATCGTGCGGAGTGGTTTCACAATGGAGAGTTCAGGAGGAGGCAATGAAGAATTTACTGCGCAAGCACAGCTCCTCCATAGTTAACGTGAGTGAACCATCCACTACCAGTCCGCGCACCAAGCGCTGGCGTGTTATTGCTGTGATTATTCTCGTTGGCGGTGTATTGTGGGCCAGCAGCTTCATCTGGAGAATGAACACAGCTGAGAGCACGGCAAATCTTGTGACTGCGGATGTTGGGATCGTGCTGGGAGCGTCAATGTGGGGAGATGCTCCCAGCCCTGGTCTGAAGGAACGGCTAGAAGAGGCCAGGCTACTATATGAGAGTGGACAGGTCCCGAGGCTGATTGTAAGTGGTGGTCTGGATGATCCATCATTTCGCTATACAGAAGCAGAAGGGATGCAACGATATTTGATCCAGCATGGCATTCCTGAGGAGCATATCCTACTTGAAAATGAAGCAACCAGTACGTATGAGAATTTACTGCTGAGTCAGCAGATTATGAAAGACCATGGCTATAGGACGGCCATTATCGTGACACATACTTACCACGGTCCCAGAGCTATGGAGATCGCACGTGCCCTTGATTACAAGAATCCACAATTGTCTCTTACCGATACGAAGGTTCTTTCTCCGATCGTGCATCAGGGACGAGAGGTGCTGGCTTATGCCAAATGGACCCTTCAGCGCATGTTGCTTGCGGTCTGAACTTATGTTTTCTTGGATCATAGGTGGTGCGAGCCTGAATTGGCTTCGCCCTGCCTCGTGCCATGAACAAAACTGCTAATATGGACATGCACCACTGAATACATTGATTAAAGGGACGGTACCCGATCAAATGTCGAGGTGATGGATGCATGAACGGACGGGGAATGGCAGCAGGTAAACAAGCTGCGGAACGGCCTTCCAGGCAGATCAATGTCGTAATACGCAGCCAGGAGCCTCAGAATTCTATAGAAGCTGCTGCTGTAGCGCTACCTGCCAAGGAATTGCCACAGCATGCTCTGTATCAGGAGATCCGCAAAGAGCTGGATCAGCTCGTTGGTCTGGATAACATCAAAGAACTGGTGTTTGAAATTTATGCTTTCTTGCAAATTGCGCATATGCGTGCAGACGCAGGACTGCTGAGCGATGCACACGTCTATCATATGATATTCAAAGGTAACCCAGGCACGGGGAAGACGACGGTGGCCCGGATCGTTGCCAAGATGATGCAGCGGCTTGGTGTATTATCCAAGGGGCATCTGATTGAAGCGGAGCGTGCGGACCTGGTTGGGGAATATATCGGGCATACAGCTCAGAAGACCCGCGATTTAGTAAAAAAAGCCATGGGCGGCATATTGTTTGTGGATGAAGCCTATAGCTTGGCGCGAGGCGGAGAAAAGGATTTTGGCAAGGAAGCCATTGATACCTTGGTAAAAGCGATGGAGGACCAGAAAAATCAGTTTATTCTGATCCTGGCAGGCTACTCCGGGGAGATGGATTTCTTTCTGCATACGAATCCTGGATTACCTTCGCGTTTTCCCATTCAAATGGAATTCCCAGATTATACTGTGGACCAGTTGATTCAAATCTGTGAGCTGATGGCCAAGGATCGGGATTATATTTTGCTCCCCCAAAGCATACTAAAAATGAAGCAGCATTTAATGTCTGCAAAGCAGGAAAGTCTCCACGCGTTCAGTAATGCGCGCTATGTCCGCAATGTCATTGAACGTTCTATTCGTCATCAAGCGGTTCGATTATTGAATCAGTATGCTAGCGGTCAGCCCGGCAAGCTGGAATTGATGACGCTACGTCCGGAGGATTTGAAAATATCCAACGATTAGGCGATAATGAGGGTTTAGGCACAAGTGTTCTATAAATACAGTAATGATCGGGCGTATGAGTAATAAGGAAGCAGTTAATAATCTCTTAGTAATAGCTTGCTGTAACTGTGTAGTATCATCAAACAGAGTAATATGACCGATGAATAGGATGTATGAGGGTCAGAAATGGGTCAAGCGTGCCCAAATAACAATCATATCTCTAAAGCCTGAGCCGACCTGGATAAGGTCGGTTTCTGCTCGGATATTGAAATTGAAACGAACATTGCAGCAAGAGGAGCTGAACAAGCATAGATGAGTAACCAAACTTTTGATACACAAACAGATATTAAGGATCGTGCAGTCCTGGTCAGCCTGATCACGGATGAAGTGAAGCGTACCGGCGTCGATCCCCAATATTCTCTGGATGAGCTGGTGAAGCTGGCAGAGACGGCGGGGGTAGAAGTATTAAGTGTAATGAGCCAAAACCGGGAGACAAGGGATACAAAATGGTTCATCGGTAAAGGGAAAGTGGAGGAGCTGCGGGCCATTGCGGATACACTTGGTGCGACTACGGCCATCTTTGATCAGGAGCTGTCCGGTGCCCAGGTGCGAAATCTGGAGGAAAGTCTGGACCTGAAGATCATTGATCGTACGCAGCTCATTTTGGATATATTCGCGCAGCGGGCCAACACGCGTGAAGGGATCATACAGGTTGAGCTTGCCCAGCTCTCCTACCTGCTACCGCGTTTGTCGGGACAAGGTAAAAACCTCTCCAGACTTGGAGGGGGAATTGGAACACGGGGGCCTGGTGAAAGCAAGCTGGAGACAGACCGACGTCATATTCGTGACCGGATCGGAGAGCTAAAGCGTCAATTGGAAGAGGTTACACGGCATCGGCGACTGCATCGAGAGAGAAGGCAAAAAAGCGGAGTCATTCAGGTGGCACTGGTGGGGTACACGAATGCGGGGAAATCAACATTACTCAAGCAGCTCACTGCAGCGGATGTGTATATTGAGAATCAGCTTTTTGCTACGCTTGATCCTACCTCTCGGAATATGGAATTGCCAAGTGGAAAGGAAATTGTACTGACGGACACGGTTGGCTTCATTCAGAACCTTCCACATGATCTAGTGGCGGCATTTCGTGCGACACTAGAAGAGGTTAATGAGGCGAACCTGATTCTCCATGTGGTGGATGCTTCGTCTGACATGAGAGATGATCAGATGAAGGTGGTACAGAACATCCTGCAGGATCTGGGTGCAGCAGACAAACCGCAGCTGGTGTTGTTCAACAAGAAGGATGCCTGCTCACCTGAGCAGCTGGAAATGCTTCCGGCAGGTCCTGAATATGTGAAGCTCAGTGCTTTTGATGAAGCGGATTTGTTGAAGGTTCGGGAGATGATTCAGGAGCATCTTACTGGGGATACCGTAGTGTACAAAATTCCAGCGGAGCGAGGAGATCTGACGTCGGTCATCTATCGCGTCGGGGATGTCATTCGGACGGAATATGAAGAGAATGATGTGATATATGAGGTTCGATTGCAGAAAAGCGAGTATGAAAAATACGGCTATGCTTTGCGAGAATTTACAATGGCATAACATGAAATGAAAGTTATTTACATTATAGGCTGTCAAGAAAATGACATGACGAGGTATACTCTTCGTCAGCTTGAGGGGCAAAAAGGGGATTGAGGTTAAGGATGGTTCTTTTTTCACCAGAGATTGAACAGGTCAAGAAACGGGTAGAGGAGAAGATTCAGGGGAGATTACGGGAGATTGACAGCATTGTGGACCTGAATCAGTGGAAGGTCATCGAGGCGTTCCAACGGCATCAGGTGAGTGATTTTCATTTTGCCAATTCGACGGGATATGCGTATAACGATCGTGGGCGAGAGGTGCTCGACCTTGTGTATGCGGATGTATTCGGGGCAGAAGCTGCCCTGGTTAGACCGCATTTTGCATCTGGCACGCATACGATCGCAACAGCGTTGTTCGGTGTGCTACGTCCTGGCGATGAGCTGCTGTACATCACTGGGCGTCCATATGACACTTTACACAAGGTTATTGGTCACGAGAATGATGGGACGGGCTCACTAGCAGACTTCGGAATTCGTTATCGTGAAGTGGCTCTTCAGGCAGGTGGAGAGATAGACTGGTCAGCCGTACAGCAGGCGATCAGCCCAGCAACAAAGGTCATCGGTATTCAACGTTCACGGGGCTATGACTGGCGAGCGTCCTTCACAGTTGCTCAGATTGCTGAGATGATTCAGCAGGTGAAGGAAATGAAACCGGACGTAGTAGTCTTCGTAGATAACTGCTACGGGGAATTTACGGAGAAGCAAGAGCCTACGGATGTTGGTGCCGATCTGATGGCGGGCTCGTTGATCAAAAATCCGGGGGGCGGAATAGCGGAGACCGGAGGCTACATATGTGGTAAAAAGGAATACGTGGAGCTGGCGGCTTATCGCTTGACTGCACCAGGGATTGGCTCAGAGGTTGGGGCTATGCTGGGGACCACGAGACATATTTATCAGGGTTTGTTCTTGGCGCCTACCTTAGTCGGGCAAGCTGTAAAGGGAAGTATTTTCGCAGCAGCTGTGTTTGAGGAAGTGGGCTTCGAATCCAAACCAGGCTGGCAGGAGCAAAGGACTGATCTCATCCAAGCTGTTTCTTTCACTGGTGCTGAGCATCTCATTGCATTCGTACAGGGAATACAACGTGCTGCAGCTGTGGATAGTCATGTGGTGCCGGAGCCTTGGGACATGCCTGGCTATGAGCATCCTGTCATTATGGCGGCAGGGACCTTTATTCAAGGAGGTAGCCTGGAATTATCCGCTGATGCGCCGATTAGAGCGCCTTATATCGGTTATATGCAAGGAGGACTTACCTATTCCCACGTCAAATTTGGTGTTCTAATGGCACTGCAAACGATGAAGGATCGTAATTTACTGTGAGTTTACCTAACATATCATTGACATTTTGCATCAGATAAATGTACAATGAGGTGAAGAAAAGATCACTGGAAGGTTGATGAACGATGGGTGACGAAATTCGCAGAAATATGGCCTTATTTCCAATCGGAATCGTTATGAAGCTGACAGATCTGTCAGCAAGGCAGATTCGTTATTATGAACAGCACAGTCTGATTGTTCCGGCACGTACGTCCGGTAATCAGCGCCTTTTCTCATTCAATGATGTAGAGCGTTTGCTTGAAATCAAAGCACTGATTGAGAAAGGGGTTAATATCGCAGGCATTAAGCAGGTAATGAACCCTGTCTCCAAAGAATCTGAGGAAGCAACGGTAATTACGGCTGATACTGAGGTCAAGCGTCGGGAGCTGTCGGACACGCAGCTGCACCGCTTGCTGAAGCAGCAGCTCGTTGCAGGGAAGAGACCAGGTCAGGTCTCCATGATTCAGGGTGAGCTGTCCAGGTTTTTTAATAAATAATTAGCTATTATACTCCATTACATGATAAGAGAGAAAAGGAGAGGTTACATTGAGTTACAGCAAAGAAGACATTCTCCGTATTGCCAAGGAAGAAAACGTTCGCTTTATTCGTCTGCAGTTCACAGATTTGCTTGGTACCATTAAGAATGTAGAGATTCCTCTGAGTCAGCTTGAGAAGGCACTTGATAACAAAATGATGTTTGATGGTTCTTCGATTGAAGGCTATGTCCGTATCGAGGAATCTGATATGTATCTGTATCCAGATCTAGATACATGGGTGATTTTCCCTTGGGTTACGCAAAACCGCGTGGCGCGCCTAATCTGTGATATTTATATGCCAAATGGCGAGCCGTTCGCTGGAGATCCACGTGGGATCTTGAAGAAAGTGTTGAAGGAAGCCGAAGAAATGGGCTACTCTTCCATGAATGTTGGACCTGAGCCTGAGTTCTTCCTGTTCAAGACAGATGAGAAGGGCAATCCGACAGAAGAATTGAATGACCAGGGTGGATACTTCGATCTGGCTCCAACGGATCTGGGCGAGAATTGCCGTCGCGAGATCGTTCTGACACTGGAAGAGATGGGCTTCGAGATTGAAGCTTCCCACCACGAAGTAGCACCAGGACAGCATGAAATCGATTTTAAATATGCAGACGCTATCAAGGCTGCGGATCAGATCCAGACGTTCAAGCTGGTCGTGAAGACTATCGCGAGACAGCATGGCCTGCACGCTACATTTATGCCTAAGCCATTGTTTGGCATGAACGGCTCGGGAATGCACTGTCACCAATCCTTGTTCCAAGGCGACACTAATGTATTCTATGATGAAAGCGACACGCTTGGCTTGAGCCAGACAGCACGCTATTATATGGCAGGAGTGCTGAAGCACGCTCGTGCGATGGCGGCAATTACGAACCCTACGGTGAACTCGTACAAGCGTCTTGTACCAGGTTATGAGGCTCCTTCCTATGTGGCATGGTCTGCTAGCAACCGTAGCCCGATGATTCGAATTCCGGCATCTCGCGGTTTGAGTACTCGGATCGAGGTTCGTAACCCAGATCCGGCTGCTAACCCTTATCTGGCACTGGCTGTAATGCTGAGAGCAGGTCTGGATGGCATTAAGCGTCAATTGACATTGCCAGCTCCGATTGACCGTAACATTTACGTCATGACAGAGGAAGAGCTGGTGGAGGAAGGCATTGCAAGCCTGCCTGCAGATCTGAAGGAAGCGCTCGGCGAGCTACTGCGCAGTGAAGTAATTGCAAGTGCGCTGGGAGATCATGCGCTCGCATACTTCTATGAGCTTAAGGAAATTGAATGGGACATGTATCGTACTCAAGTTCACCAATGGGAACGCGATCAATATCTGTCCTTGTATTAAGATGATAACCCTTGGGGCCATAAGGCTCCAAGGTTTTTTTGCTTTGTTGAAGGGGCGAAATACCCCTACTGTCGAAGTAGATCAAATACATAGAATTACTACTGCTAAGATATCTATTTCTAAGAAATACTTCCCCCTCACACTTGTTAAAAATTTGGTATGGTAATTTGATTCTAATTCAAATTGAGTATGGTGAGCCCGAATCTATAAATGCTGAAGCTTTTGAGCAGGCGACGAGGTGCCGTTGCTATATCCAGCTGTGATCATAGAATAAAGGAAGAGAGTAATTAGTAAAGAGAGTAGTGAGGGAGATTACTAGCTATTCTAGATGACACGTCCGTATTCATGAAAAGGAGAGGGGCAAGCATGATGACAAATCCATTCGATGGTTACCGACTTACCAGCCCATTCGGATATCGGAATAGTCCTGTGGACCAGGTCAGAAGATTTCATCGCGGAGTGGACCTGGTCATTACCCCGCCTGATGGCGAAATAAAAGCATTTACTTCAGGGTTGGTCCTTCATGCCAAGCTAGGAGTTACCGGCTCTGGATTCGGTAATATGGGTATAGTGGTTGCTATACGTGATGTGCATGGATATCTACATGTATATGCGCATCTTTCTAGTGCGGGAGTAAGGGAGGGGCAGCAAGTTCAGCGAGGCCAGGTCATTGGTCGGCAGGGGAGTACGGGGAGTTCAACAGGACCACATTTACATTACGAAATTCGTAGGACATCATCACCCTCATATGGCTACACACCCACAGAAGCTGGAGTTGTAGAGCCTACTCAATACTTGATAAATTATTATAGGGCAACAGAGCCGGGGAAGGAGAACCCAGTGACACAGGAAAGAGATGTTCATGTCGTCAGCCCATGGGCCGAGAAGGATTGGAAGGAAGCCGAAGCTAACGGTTATTTTGACGGCAGTCGACCAGGAGCACCAATGACCAGGGAGGAAGCAGCGATTGTGATTAATCGCTTGCGGCGAAATTTCTTGACTTTGATTGGGGAAGTCGGGGGAAATGTAAAAGAGCTAGACGAGCGCTTAAAGAGGATCGAAAGTGCCACTAATCAAACACCTAATAATTCCTGAATGAATGTATTGCCAGTTGCGCACGTATCCGTGTACTCGGATACTCACTAAATGATCCTATGGCCTGAATTGAAGCAGTATTAGAAGTATAATGCCAGAAAAATATGCCGGAAACATAGACTAGAATCGCACGTTATGCTTTACGAAAGTATGACACTTAGAGGTACCCTAATTATTACGCAAGAATACACCCTCATAATACTTAGAAGAAGCAAGCGCGCTTGTCCAATCATAGTAAATGAGGGTGTATTGGCTTATATCTTACATACTGAAAGAAGTCTAGTGGAAATCTCTGAAGAGTCCTACAACCTTGCCCAAAATTGTAACATGGGTTAAACGCAACGGTTCAAAAGCAGGGTTCTCTGGCTGCAGTCGGATGTGATCCTTTTCCTTGTAGAAGGTCTTCACAGTTGCTTCGTCCTCTTCAGTCATGGCAACGACGATCTCTCCGTTATTCGCAGTCTGTTGTTGACGAACGATCACGTAATCCCCGTTGGAAATGCCTGCCTCGATCATACTATCCCCTACAACAGATAGCATAAACATCTTGTCCTCGCCAACGAACTGCTGAGGAAGAGGAAAGTAGTCCTCAATGTTCTCAGTAGCTGTAATAGGTACACCAGCTGTAACTTTGCCGACGACAGGGACACGAGACACCGTATAGTTGAACATATGGGCATTATCGGATTCTTCCTGACCCAGAAGCTCAATGGCGCGTGGTTTTGTAGGGTCACGACGAATCAAGCCCTTCTTCTCAAGACGATCCAGATGACCATGAACTGTCGAGCTGGACGCCAAGCCTACTGCTTCGCCAATCTCTCGGACTGAAGGAGGATATCCCTTCAAGCGTACTTCATTACGTATGAATTCAAGTATTGCCTGTTGTCTGCTGGAAATCTTGGACATACCGTATCAACCCCAATATAGTAACGTTTGGGAAAATTATAACATAGAACTTCCGTTCGCACAAACATAAGTTCTAAATAGCGCGTGATTAAATGAAGTTAGATCCGTTTCCAGGTAGCCATTGACTGGAGTACTGGCTATTGAGAAACGTAGGTCGTACGGCATGTAACCATCGCCTAAAGAGTGTACTTTTTTGCAGCATAAAGTGAATGTTTACAATAGATCTACAAATGGGATGCAATTAATGTAGTACATGAATAGTTATCTGACATATGGTTTTGGGTCTATTGAGCTGTTGCTCATACCAAAGACGTCAATTGCTTGAGATCAAGACGGGTGAATGAAAAGAAGCAGAAGTTGATGCTTCGGAACAAAGTCGAAAAAAAAGGAGAACTTTTGTTCGGATAATGTATTGAACAAAACATGTGTTCGTGTTATATTGATTTCAATATTAACGAACACATGTTTGGAGGGCTCGGAAAATGAGATATACAACTTACAATAGCATCTATGCTTCTACAAGTTCTGAAGCAATTTCACATACCCAAAGCTTACTGGTGCGACTTACAAAATCCGTTTTGTTCAGACTTGTTTCAATTATGTTTTTGTTGTGGTTGAGCGGAACAGGAATTATTACAGTACTTGCTGATGAGGGAAATACCCAGCCATTGGCCGAAAAGGTTGTTGTAGAACCTGGAGATACGTTGTGGGGGATTGCGGTGTCCCATAAGCCTGAGAGAATGGACCCGAGAGTCTATATTGAAGCGATCAAGCATGTAAATGGGTTGAAGGAGTCAGGAGTAAGAGCTGGACAGGTGCTGTACCTTCCCTAAGATGGATGTCATGCTTTAAATTTTGGATAGTAGATACTTTGACTATCCTCCCTGCTTTTAAGTTGAGTCCCTATGTTATTAATTTTGCACGATCTCCTATCCTTCATTAAATTAATGATCCATGAATCGGCATTTCAGATGAGAATTAAGTATCTGATATATAAAGGTCTCAGATATTGCACTGTCGATTTTGCAGGATTATGAATACAGCTAATATGAATGAGCTATCCTATGATTCTTATGGAAAATCCAGCTCGATTGTTTATGTACAGTAATATTGTATCTTCTATTACATATCCGTTCCTAGTCTTGTCTGGAACTTCATTTGTAGCTTGTTGGGGCGTGCCTTGACAAGCTCTTTTCTACATGTCAAAGTGTATTATATCTTTGCTTATAATGGAGGGAAATAGATTGGAGATTGAGGTATTAGTTGAGCGCATTAACGTGCTCGCGCGTAAAGCCAAACAAGAGGGACTTACAGAAGAGGAGACCCTGGAGCGAGCTGAGCTCCGTGAAATATATCTCGGCAACATCCGCAAAAATTTCCGGCAGCAGCTGGAATCCATTGAATTCGTGGATGATGAGAGTTCAAAAGAAGATGGATCAGACAGCAAAAAGCAATAATGCTTCGAAAAATCGTAAGACCGCTTCAACTATGCACTAGCGGATATTCCATGGGAAGGAACTGTGAATATGTCTCGATCATTTGAGCGAAAAGTACGTAAAAATATGCAACAGGTCAATAAAAACCGTAAGAAAAACGGTCAACAAACTATACAAGGAGGCAGCGCTTCGACTGGCGACAAGTTCTATGGCCGCAATGTGAGTGTACCGGTCATGCTGGCGGGCCTGGCTATTCTGTATTTGTCCATGACGCTCTTTCTGACCAATCGGGGTATGGGCACCATGGACTGGGTCGTCTTTGTATTGTATATCTTACTAGCAGTTATCTTCTTCCTGCGTCGTCCTTACTTGAGAATAACCAAGGACACACTATACTCTTTCCGCAGCGGTCGTGAGAAGTTCATGGCAGTAAAGGATATCAAGAGTATTCAGGTGCAACGTGGCTATGTAACGGTTGAGAAGAATGGCAGATGGGGCAACTGGGTGTTTTCCAAGACACTCGCCAGATATGACACGGACGCTATTACCGAACGTCTGAAGGCATTTGCAGCACTTCACAACATTAAATTTACAGAAGAACATCCAAAAAGCTAAAGAAGAGTGGGGCGGTTAAGATGACAATCCAAGCGGTTATGTTTGATCTGGACGATACTTTGCTATGGGATGAACGCAGTGTAGAGGAATCTTTCGATGCTGTATGTGAGCAGGCTGCTTCTGAGAAGGGGATCGATCCGGCGAAATTAAAAGAAGCAGTACGTGCGGAGGCGCGTGCTCTTTATGAGTCCTATGAGACCTTTCCATTCACGAAATTGATAGGCATTAATCCTTTTGAAGGCTTATGGGCTCATTTCAATGGAGGAGAGCAGACGGAGTTCCGAAATCTGGAGCAGCTTGCGCCCGTTTACCGTACAGAATCCTGGCGTAAAGGTCTTGAGCGATTAGGTGTACAGGATGCGGAGCTGGCGGCTAGGCTCGCAGATCAATTCATGTCTGAGCGGAGGTCACGTCCGTACGTATATGAGGAGACCTTCGCAGTTCTGAAAGAGCTGAAGGATCGCCAATTCAAGCTGCTTTTGTTGACGAACGGCTGTCCGTCCCTGCAGCAGGAGAAGCTGGATGGTGTTCCTGAGCTGGCGCCTTACTTTGATCACATTATCATCTCGGGAAGCTTCGGGAAAGGGAAACCAGACCCGACTATCTTTGAGCATGCTCTTTCCCAACTAGGTGTTACTAGTGAGGAAGCAATTATGGTGGGTGACAAGCTGACAACGGACATTAAGGGAGCGGTAGCTGCCCATATTCGTGCGGTATGGGTGAATCGGAACGGCAAGACAAATACCGAATCGATTCAGCCAGACTACGAGATAAAGCATTTATCCGAGCTGCACGATATCATTCAATCGATCTAATCAGGCATCTTAACTGATCCTTGAAACCCTTTCGTTGTGGTAAGTTCACGTAATTAGACTTGGCTTATGGAAAAGTGAATTAAAATTTAGTGGTGATAAAAGACAGTATCAATGCAGCGAAAACGGCATGACCTCATTTTTTGTGGGGTCAGTGCCGTTTTTTGCATGCGCAAAAAACAAGCTCCATAGTCCTTTTCAGAACATGGAGCTTGTTCATAGTTAATATCGTACGAGATGCTGAAGCGCTGAGGGACTACGAACTGGGTAAGAATTGAGATTAAGCTGAGACCCATCACCTCAGCTTAAGTTGAATTGTTGCAATTCGAAATTACGCCTTGATAAAGGTAGGATCATCGTAGTGCTCAGCAATCCAGCCATTTTCCTCAATAAACAGTCGCACAGCAACGATTTTTTGATTTTCCATTAGTGTGAAGAAGTGAGGGGTGTTCTCCGGTACGGAAATGACATCGCCTGGAGAGAGCTCAACGTTGAAGTAACCAAGCTCTTCGCCGCCCTTAATGATAAAGATTCCTTTGCCGCCGACAATCGCGCGAATCTCATCCTCGGTATGTGTATGAATATCCTCGAATTTGGCAAGAAGCTCCTCCAGATTCGGTGTGGCTTCAGAGAGAGTGATCACATCCCAAATTTTATAGCCTCTACGTGCCGCCAAGTCCCTAATTTCGCTATCGAATGTCTCTAGTACTTGTTTTTTCTGTTCATCTGTGAGTAAAAATTTCTCCTTCAGTTCGGAAGAAAGCTTGCTGACATCCCAATGCTCATACAGCACCTCTTGCTTCTCCAAAAATGCTCTCACAGCCTGATCTCCGGTAATACGCTCCCCAGTGTTGCGAATCACGATTTCAGCCATTTCATTCTCCCTCTTTTCCACTTGGATTAATTATATTAATATTAATATAATATTATAACCAATGCTAGTTCATTTGTCGATGAAGATTATGAGAGGATATGCATAACTTATCCATAGCTAGAGAGAAATTATAGAGAGTGAATTTCCTGGTGCGCATTTACCATGACGGGGATTCGTATCTGTTGTCGATGCTTAGCTGTAATTTATGATTTTGATTATGTAAGGTTTATGTATGAAAATGCGAGTTGAATGTATCATATTGACGGTCTTTCTGCTAAACTAAGATTTAACGTTTTACGGGGGGGAACATGCACGCGATGAAACCAAGCATTCAGGAATCTATTCTGAAACGAATTCTTATTCTGGATGGTGCCATGGGTACCATGATTCAACAGGAAACACTCTCTCCCGAAGACTTCGGCGGCGAAGAGCTGGAGGGCTGTAACGAGATGCTGGTCCTTACGCGACCGGATGTAATACAGCGTATTCATGAGCAGTATCTGGAGGCAGGGGCTGACCTGATTGAGACGAATACATTCGGAGCTACCTCTGTTGTATTGGAGGACTATGATATCCCTGAGAAGTCACGTGAAATCAATCTGGCTGCGGCTAAGCTTGCACGTGCGGCTGTGGATAAATATACAACACCAGACAATCCCCGCTATGTAGTAGGGGCGATGGGGCCAACGACCAAGACACTATCGGTAACTGGCGGTGTCACCTTTGCTGAGCTGGTTGAGAGCTATGAGGAGCAGGCGCTCGCGTTAATCGAAGGCGGAGTGGACGTACTGCTACTGGAGACCTCGCAGGATACTTTGAATGTCAAGGCCGGGAGTATTGGCATTCGGCAAGCATTTGAGAAGAGCGGTGTGACGCTTCCGCTAATGATATCGGGAACGATTGAACCTATGGGTACGACCCTTGCTGGTCAAAATATTGAAGCTTTCTCCATCTCGCTAGAGCACTTGAATCCGATCTCCATTGGACTGAACTGTGCTACAGGGCCAGAGTTCATGAGGGATCATATTCGTTCGCTGTCATCTATCTCGAGTGCAGCAATCAGCTGTTACCCTAATGCAGGCTTGCCTGATGAGAACGGGCAGTATCATGAGTCACCGGATTCGCTGGCCCGCAAGATGGCTGCTTTTGCTGAGAAGGGCTGGATTAATATTGCTGGAGGCTGCTGTGGAACGACTCCAGAGCATATCCGGGCTATGGCTGAAGCCATGTCTCAATATGAACCAAGACCACTTGTAGGAGAGCATTCTCCTGCTTTATCGGGCATTGAGCCTGTATATATTGAACAGGATAATCGTCCGTATATGGTTGGTGAGCGCACCAACGTGCTTGGATCAAGGAAGTTCAAGCGCCTAATTGTAGAAGGGAAATATGAGGAAGCTTCGGAAATCGCTCGTGCGCAGGTCAAGAGCGGAGCACATGTCGTTGATATTTGTGTGCAGGACCCGGATCGGGATGAAGCTACAGACATGGAAGCCTTCTTGAAGCTGGTAGTTAATAAGGTTAAGGTTCCCTTGATGATTGATACTACAGATGTCAAAGTTATTGATCAGGCACTGCAGTATTCACAGGGAAAAGCGATCATTAACTCCATTAACCTTGAGGATGGCGAGGAGAAGTTCGATGCCGTTGTACCACTGATTCATAAGTATGGTGCAGCCGTTGTAGTAGGTACGATTGATGAGCGTGGTCAGGCGATCACCCGTGAGGATAAGCTGGAGGTTGCCAAGCGCTCACATGATTTGCTGGTGAACCATCATGGTCTCAAGTCGGAAGATATCATCTTTGATACACTTGTATTTCCCGTAGGAACCGGAGATGAGCAGTATATCGGGTCGGCGGGGGAGACGATTGAAGCTATCCGGATCATTAAAGAGGCACTGCCAGGGGTGCATACCATTCTGGGAATCAGTAACGTATCGTTCGGCCTGCCAGAAGCTGGCCGTGAGGTGCTGAACTCGGTCTTCTTATATGAGTGCACCAAGGCAGGTCTGGATTATGCGATTGTAAATACAGAGAAGCTGGAGCGCTATGCGTCCATTCCCGAGTTCGAGCGGAAGCTGGCTGAAGAGCTGATATATAACACAAATGATGAGACATTGGCATCCTTTGTTGCTGCTTTCCGTAATAAGAAGGTAGAGAAGAAGGAGAAGGTCTCCAATCTGACGCTGGAAGAGAGATTGGCGTCATATGTAGTCGAGGGAAGTAAAGAAGGGCTTATTCCTGACCTGGAGGAAGCACTCAAGAAATATGCACCACTCGCGATCATTAACGGTCCACTGATGGCGGGTATGGAAGAGGTCGGACGACTTTTCAATAACAATGAGCTTATTGTAGCTGAGGTACTCCAAAGTGCCGAGGTCATGAAGGCTTCTGTAGCTTTTCTGGAGTCCTTCATGGAAAAGAATGAATCCTCGGTGAAGGGGAAAATTATACTGGCAACCGTTAAAGGGGATGTACACGACATCGGTAAAAATCTGGTAGAGATCATCCTCTCCAACAATGGTTACCGAATCATTAATCTGGGTATTAAAGTACCACCTGAGCGGATTATTGAAGCTTATCGTGAGGAAAAGGCCGATGCGATTGGATTGTCAGGTCTGCTGGTCAAATCAGCACAGCAAATGATCGTTACAGCGCAAGATTTGAAGACAGCCGGCATTGATGTGCCCATTCTCGTAGGTGGTGCTGCTCTGACACGTAAATTTACAAAAACAAGGATTCGCCCTGAGTACGATGGAATGGTAGTATACGCAAAGGATGCTATGGATGGTCTGGATATCGCCAATAAGCTGATGAATCCGCAGACGCGCGAGGTCATGCTCCAAGAAATGAAAAATGAGCAGGCAGCTGAGGCAGCGACCGCGACAGTTCCTAAGACAATGCCAGCGCTTAGCCGGGCTGTGCGTTCCAATATCTCGACAGACGTACCAGTCTATACAGCCCCGGATCTGGAGCGTCATGTTCTGCGTAACTATCCGATCGGCCATATTATTCCTTATGTAAATATGCAGATGCTGCTGGGGCATCATCTTGGGCTGAAGGGCAATGTAGAGCAGTTGCTCGCCGCGAGCGACCCCAAAGCGATCAGTTTAAAGGAAACGGTGGATGGAATTCTTCAGGAAGCGGTACAGAACTCAATTATTCAGGCGCATGGCATGTATCGTTTCTTCCCGGCACAGTCTGAAGGTAACGACATCCTGGTGTATGATCCGGCTGACACATCGAAGGTGCTGCACAAGTTCACCTTCCCTCGGCAGCAAGTGGAGCCATACTTATGTCTGGCTGATTTCCTGAAGCCGGTTAGCTCTGGCATTATGGATTATGTTGGCTTCATGGTCGTCACAGCGGGTCAAGGAATACAGCAGCTCTCGACAGCCTGGAAGGACCAAGGGGATTATTTGAGATCCCATGCCCTGCAAGCTGTGGCTTTAGAGGTAGCTGAGGGGCTTGCAGAGCGAGTACATCACATGATGCGCGATATCTGGGGCTTTCCGGACCCTGCAGACATGACAATGAAGCAGCGTCACGGAGCCAGATACCAGGGGATTCGGGTATCATTTGGCTATCCAGCTTGCCCGGATCTTGAGGACCAGGAGCCGCTATTCAATCTGTTAAAGCCAGAGGATATTGGTGTTGAGCTGACGGAAGGGTTCATGATGGAGCCAGAGGCTTCCGTATCTGCGATGGTGTTCAGTCATCCGCAGGCACAATATTTTAACGTAGAAAAGGTATAACTCTTATTGCAGAATGTTTGGGTGGATGTCAGGCCTGGGGATTTTGTGTGATCAGAGGAAGAAGGTAGAGAGTATGGAACTATACTTTTTGGGGACAAATGCGGGTGTACCGACATTACAAAGGAATGTGACTTCCATAGGATTGCGCCTCCTGGAGGAGCGTCGAAGCATGTGGCTATTCGATTGTGGTGAAGGTACACAGCAGCAGATTCTGAAATCCCCGTTAAAGCTAAGCAAGCTGGAAAAGCTGTTCATCACGCACATGCATGGTGACCATATTTTCGGCTTGCCGGGGCTAATCTCCAGTCGGGCGTATCAGGGTGGTGTGAATGCATTAACCATATATGGCCCACCAGGGATCAAGAAATATATTGATACCTCGCTTGAGCTAAGCCAGTCGCGGATTAACTACCCGCTGGAGATTATAGAGCATCAGGGAGGCGTCATCTTCGAGGATGCGCAGTTTCGGGTAGAGGCCGCTCTCCTGGAGCACAGAATAGACAGCTATGGCTATCGCATCATCGAGAAGGATAAACCAGGCAGGCTGGAGCCAGCACTGCTACAGCAATATGGAATCAAGCCCGGTCCATTGTATGGTCAATTAAAAAACGGTAAGCCTATTCATCTGGAGGATGGACGTGTGGTGCGCCCTGAGGATGTACTTGGTGCTCCGAAGAAAGGCAAAATTGTTACGATCTTAGGGGACACTCGTCCCTGTGAGGGTGTCGTTAAGCTCTCAGCCGAAGCGGACCTGGTCGTGCATGAAGCTACATTTGCCCATGGTTTGGCTGATACAGCACATGAGTACTATCATAGTACTGCTCGTCAGGCAGCTGAAGCGGCACAGCAAGCAGGGGTGGCCCAGCTTGTACTAACACATTTCAGCTCAAGATACAAAGACATGGAGGAGCTGGAGGAATTGCTGACTGAGGCCAAGTCGGTATTTCCTAATACGCTGCTGGCTGAGGAGCATATTATATTACCTATAACAGGAGCCGGAGAATAACGATCCAGACGCTCATTTCAGGCTCATTTTGCAGGTGCCGGAGGCTGACTCCGGCACTTATTTTTGTTCATGTAGAGGCAAAAGGTCGGTGTTCTACGGGATATTTCCGGTGATTATTTTCCGGGCAAGCGCAGGATACGACATTTGTTCTTGACGAAACTCTTAATATTTGATACATAAATTGCTCCCATTCGACCAGGATTTCTTTGGTGTCATGTATTCCTGCTATTGATTTTGACGTATTGCGACACATGGTTTACAATCAGCGGGGAATGAACAGTTTTATTCAGCATTTCTATATTGCCCAAAGATTGCTACTACGGTGGGGAACCGCTTGGAGGTACAGCTATGAAGCCTTTACTTATTGATTTGGACGGAACATTATATCACGGTAGTCATATGATTCCAGAGGCAGATCGTTTCATATTAAGCCTGAGAAAGAAAGAATTCCCTTATTTATTTGTAACGAACAACTCATCAAGGACACCTGAGCAGGTCGCGTTACACTTGTCAGGAATGGGAATTCCCGCCGATTCACAGGACGTATGTACCTCAGCGATGGCTGCCGGCAGATATATTGCGGAAGAACATCCAGGAGCAAGGGTATACTGCATAGGAGAGGAAGGATTACAGCGGGCCATTGTGGACGCTGGTCTACAGCTTGTGGAAGAGAGTCCTGATGTTGTCGTGCAAGGGATTGATCGGCATTTTACATATGATAAGCTGGCTGCTGCGATGCGCTGGATTATGGATGGGGCAAAGTTCGTCATGACGAACCCGGATTTGCAGCTCCCAGCATCTGGTGGACTTACACCTGGTGCAGGCACCTTGGGAGCAGCCATCGAAGCAGCGACTCAGGTGAAGCCATTAGTAATCGGCAAGCCGTCCGGCATTCTGATGAATTATGCATTGGAGCTTCTTGGAGCGAAGGCTGCCGATACGCTAGTCGTTGGGGATAACATACGTACGGATATCGCTGCAGGAGCGGCAGCTGGATGCAAGACAGCCCTGGTTCTGACAGGCGTATCCACACGGACCAATATGGAAGCACATATGAAGGTCGCAGCCGTAAGGCCGGACTATGTATTCAATGATCTGCCAGAGCTCCTGACTTGGTTAGAGCGCTAACATTTTATTTTATGCGGAAGGATTGATGAACCAATGCCTGAACTACCGGAAATGGAGAATTATCGCACTTTACTGTCTGAACGCATTCTGGATCAACCCATTACGGGCGTCACCATAGAACGGGAAAAATCTCTGAACGTATCCACGGATGTATTTCGTAATGCCTTGCTTGGGAACAGTGTCGTGTATATTGAGCGGAAAGGTAAGCATCTGATCTTCCATCTAAATTCAGGACGCCGTCTACTGCTACATCTGATGCTCGGGGGGATGATGTATTTGGGTAGTGAGGAGGACAAGCCTGATCGTACCACGCAAATTGAGCTGGACTTTAGTGGGCTGAAGCTATGGTTCATTGGCTTGCGATTAGGATATCTTCACTTATTGACCTCGAAGGAGACAATGGAGGCACTCTCTGATCTGGGCCCTGATCCTCTAGACCGCCATATGACGCTGGAGAAATTCACTGGACTGCTAAAAGGTCGCCGTGGAACTCTCAAGAGCACACTCGTGAATCAGCATTGGATTGCCGGCATTGGCAACTGTTATGCAGATGAAATTGCTTTTATCGCAGGAATAACGCCTTCCTCCAAAATTACAGGCATTGCTGCATCCGCTGAGCTTACAAGCAAGCTGTATCATGCTATGCAATCTGTACTGCGTGAAGCATATCAGGGCGGGGGTTATATGGAGATGCCGCTATTCAAGGAAGATACTCACACGGGTGGCTTCAATGATCAGTGCAGAGTATATGATCGTGAGGGAGAGGCATGCACGCGCTGCTCCGGTAAGATTCGCCGAGTCGAGCTCGCGAGCCGTAAGGTATTTTACTGCCCAGATTGTCAGACTGAGGTATAACTCATGTATATCGGCGCCCACGTTAGCACCAGAGGAGGCTTTCTCAAGGCCGCAGAGAGAGCCCGAGCCGCAGGAGCGGGGGCCTTTCAGTATTTTTCGAAAAATCCGCGCAGCCTTCAGCTTAAGGCTCCCAATCTTAGAGATACTGAGGCTTGTCTTCGCTATTGTCGTACTCATGGGCTACAATCCATTGTACATACTGCCTATGTCGTGAATCCGGCGACAGGGATGACTCAAGGAAACGAGCTCTATGCTGCGACCGTCGCATCTCTTCGCAATGATCTGCTCATTGCAGAAGGGTGCGGCTCCTCGGGGATCGTTGTTCATTTTGGGCATCTCAAATCAGCAGATCCGCTCACGGGCTACAAGAACATTATTCAATGTTTGAATGATGTTCTGAAGGACTGGCATGGGCAGACGAAAATTCTGCTGGAGAATCAAGCGGGAGATCACGGGCCGATGGGAGTCACGATGGAGGAAATGGTGCAGATTCGCAATCTGTGCCATGCCCCTGAGCGTATCGGCTTCTGTTTGGATACCTGTCATGCCTTTGCTTCGGGGATGTGGAGTGGGCAGCCGGATGATGAATGGTGGAATAAAGGAGAGGCATTGGGCTATTGGGCAACACTCGGAGCAGTACATCTTAATGATTCACGCTATGGAGCCGGGTCCTTGAAAGATCGCCACGAGCGTGTGGGAAAGGGACGAATTGGGGAGCGAGGCTTGCGCTGGTTGTTGGAGCACGAGACGATCCGTTCAATCCCTGTTATACTGGAAAGTGCACCTGGTGAGGATGGTACTCATCAGGAGGATATACACATGCTCTATTCTTGGTTTGAATAGCATGTACAGCCAGAAGAGTATGATAGCAGGAGTAGTATGAAAAGCTACCAAAACGGTAGTACACCAACAGGTTGCAACAGGGGATGATAGGTGGATGGAGGAGCGATCGAATGCACTTATATATGGATGATTACAGGCCTTGCCCACAAGGCTTCGCCCTCGCCAGAGATGCTGAGGAATGTATAGTGATGCTTAGAGAATGCCACGATCAAATAGATATTCTCTCCCTTGATTTTGATCTGGGACCGTGGGGAACGACAGGACTTGAGGTTGCTTCGGCCATTGTGCGAGAGAAGCTGTATCCTAGACGTATTTATCTCCATTCCTCCAGTGATTACGGCAGAAGAGCCATGTATGAGCTACTGTATGAGCATAAGCCAAATGATGTCCAGCTGTATAACCATGCTATGCCTCATGAGCTACTCATCCAGATTGCAGGGGAAGGATAGTCCGCTATGAAGGAGCTTACACAGAAGGAACTGCAACGGAGCATTTGGGAAGGATACCACTTGGCTGTGTATGTGTACACTCCCATGTGCGGAACGTGTGCTGTCGCCCGTAAGATGCTGGATGTCGTAGAGCAGATGCTGGATACAGATATATTGGTACAAGCCAATATTAATGGCATTCCTCAGCTTGTACAGGAGTATCAGATTGCCAGTGTGCCTGCGTTGCTTCTATTCGATGGAGGTAATGAGAGCCCTCGTGTTATTTATCGGATGGAGTCCGTACAGCATTTGCTTGAACAGGTGAGGAGTGTAGAAGCATGATTTCGATGAAGGATATTGTTCTTAAACGCGGGAATGTCCGCATTCTGGATAATGTCAATCTACAGATCGGACAAGATGAGCATTGGGCCATTTTAGGGCGAAACGGCTCAGGCAAAACGACCTTACTGGAAATGATGACAGGCTATCTGTTCCCAACAAGCGGCCAGGTTGAGGTGCTGGGCAATGTATACGGTCAATGTGACGTCCGTGAGATTCGGAAGGATATTGGGTATATCAGTCAATCCTTGCTGGAGAAAATGTCCTTGAAGGACCCCGTGTGGGAAGCGGTAGCGACAGGTGCGTATGCGTTTCTTCGCTTTTATCAGGACATTCCTGATGAAGCTAAGGAAAAGGCTATTCAACTATTGCAGGAGATGAAGCTTGGGCGCACGCTAGAGCAACCACTCGGCACACTCTCTCAGGGGGAGCGCAAGAAAGTCATGCTGGCCCGTGCCTTGATGGCGGAACCGAAGCTGTTAATCATGGACGAGCCGTGTTCAGGTCTTGATCTGTATGAGCGGGAGAACTTGCTGATCGAGATCGATCAGTTGCGGCAACGGAATATGTCGGTCATATATGTTACTCATCACATTGAGGAAATTGTACCTCTATTCACGCATGTGGCGCTCATTAAAGATGGCAAGATAGCGGCTGCTGGGCCGAAAAAGGAAGTTCTGACAAAAGAAACGATTATGCACACCTATGATATCAACGTCGATCTGAATTGGGATGAAGATCGGCCTAGGATTCGGGTGCGCACTGGAGGTTAAGGAATTTGGAAGCAATGTTACCGGAATCAGGCCACGGTGAGGACACGGGCAGTCAAGCCCGTTTTATTTGCTCGGCTAATTTTAGTTTTGCACCCTATGCGCAGGAGGAGCTTCGGCGTCTATTTGGTTCGTTGAAGAGCACGATGCTTGTACCAGGAGAAATTTTTCTAGTTACCTTACCTGCTGAGTCTACAGATGTGGTCAAACGGCTGCAGGAACACCCTGTCATGTTCCTACGCCACTTGTTCCCTGTACAGTATCAGGAGCCTGTGGAGGATGCCGTGTCAGCACTGGAGCAGTTAACGAAATATGTACTGGGCCAGCATAAGAAGCTGCAGGGAAGACGAATTTCCATTCAGGTGCGTAAAACAAAAGACTCGACCTACTGGGCGGAAAGTGCCGGGGCACTTAAGCAGGCTATTACAGATCGTCTGTCGGAGCTACAGGCCGAATTCACGGTGCGTGAGGCGGATTACATTCTATCAGTGCTGGCTGATGGTCCTGTATGGTATGCAGGTCTGTCGGAGCCTGCTGACAATCTGTCTGACTGGAATGGTGGAGCGATTCGCTTCCAGAAAGAAGAGGGGCAGGTCTCACGGGCCAAATTCAAGCTGCTGGAAGCGGCAGAGCAATTTGGTATTGATTTTACTGCCTATCGAAATGCACTGGATATTGGAGCAGCACCTGGTGGCTGGACGTCCTTCCTGCTTGAGCGTGGCGTGAAGGTGACAGCTGTTGATCCGGCTAAAATGGACCCGACTGTTATGAGTATGCCGAACCTGACTTACTTGCGAAAAAATGCAGGTGAAGTGCGCTTTCGGGAGCAGCAGTTCGACCTTCTGGTATGCGACATGAGCTGGAGCCCGAAGCAGATGGCTAAATTGGTTACGAATCTGCTATACAGCCTGGTTAGTGGCGGAACAGCAATTGTGACGGTAAAGCTGATGCATAAGAAGCCGCTTGCGCTCATACAGGATGTCATATCTGCCTTTGAGGAAGCCGGTATGCAGGTACAGCGTGCCAAACAGCTTTTTCATAACCGGGACGAGATTACACTTTATATGATTAAGTATTTGTAGCTGTGTGTAATGCGCTATGTACTAGGTCTTATGGGTAAATGGTTGAATCCAAGGACTGGCTTCGAGAAATTTCAAAAACTAGTTTACAAATTCTGTACACATGCTATATAATTACTTCTAAATTGTATCGTAACTGAATAACGCATACAGGGAAAGCATCCCGAATCACCTCGTAATAGAGGAGAATTCATGGATGACTTTCCCTTTTTTGTGTTGTGAATTTTACATGAATAAGGCTATGGATAGGGGAGGGATCATGTTGAGGGCAAAGGAGCGACTTGCTCAAGGGGAGGTGCTGGTCAGTAGATACCGGATCATTCGAACGATTGGTGCAGGAGGTATGAGCTGTGTGTATATGGCAGAGGATCTCAAGCTGAGCGGAAAAGTGTGGGCGATCAAGGAGACGGCCGTGCAGCATAGCCGCTTAATCGATCTGCGCAGGGAGGCTAGCTTGTTGATATCACTTACACATTCTCGCTTGCCACGTGTGACTGATTTTTTCGAAGATATGGAGAGCGGCTACGTCTATCTGGTGATGGACTATATCGAGGGGGTGACACTAGAGGAGCATCTGCGAAGCGCGGGTGCAGACCTACATCGGGATGATCATATCCGATCGTTCGCACTGCAGTTGCTGGATGTTCTGCAATATCTACACGGCCATCAGCCTGCTGTAATTTACCGGGATTTGAAGCCTTCCAATATCATGATTACGCCAGATTATGAGCTGAAATGCATTGATTTTGGCATTGCGCGCAATTACAAGGTAGGTTATGAAGAGGACACTGTAAAGCTCGGGACGATTGGCTTTGCCGCACCGGAGCAGTATGGAGGAGGGCAGACGGATGAACGCTCGGACCTCTATAGTCTGGGGGCAATTCTCCTGTACATGGCCTCATCCGGCAAATATAGCGAATGGCGACCAGAGGTGGATCGAGAGATTCAATCATGTGTACCTGGTGAGCTGCTGACAATCATTCGCAAATTGCTGCGTTATAATCCAGGTGAACGCTACCAGACAGCGCAAGAGGTAGTTGGCGATATTCAGTTCAGCCTATATGGAGGTGAATGGAAGGATAGTCACCGCACCAAAGGAATCGGGCACAGCGGTACGCGTGTTATTGCACTCATGGGCACTGCAGCTGGCTGTGGAGTGACCCACACGGCTATTGCCATTAGTCATTTTCTTGAAAGAAACGGCTATTCGGTTGCTTTGGCAGAAATGAATGAAGAGACGCGGGCATTTGATCGAATACGAGGCCTTCTGCAGGGAGAAGCAGAGTCTATGGAGCAGAATCGGGCTAGTCGCTCTTTTGCCCTAGAGGGAGTGCATTACTGGCGGCGAAGCTCCAGAGCGGACGTCATTGCTTTACTTGGCGGCAGTTACGAATGGATTGTCCTTGATATGGGTCATCTGAGTCATACGTACAGCCTGGAAGAATTTCAGCGTGCAGACTTCCCAATTATCGTTGCGCCAGGAGCTGAATGGCGAGTGGCTGATCTGATACATTTTGTCCAGACACTTCCCTGCGAGCCGCAAGCAAGATGGAGCTACTGCCTTCCACTCGCTTCGCAGGAAGTTGCTTCTAGGGTCGGTCGTGTTCTAAAGACAAAGCGAATGTTCGCTCTTCCGCTGCATCTGGACCCATTTGGTCCAAGCACGGATATGGAGCAAGAATTAAGTAAATTAATTCATGGCTCTATGCCAGTACGTAAAAAGTGGTTTCGTTTTTTGTTCAGAAGATAGAATGAGGGAGGATCAGCTGGAATGTCCAGATTTAGACTTCGCCACAGGCAACTCGCACTCGCTGTGGGGACCGGCGCAGCGATTACACTGTTAATCTGTACAGCAGTAGGTATATGGATCATGAAGAGTGTGCAAGGCGACTACAGTGAGCAGCGTTCTGCGCTGGAACTTCAGCTTGTTGAAGCACAGGAGATATTAAACCAAGAATTTAAGGAGGTTCCACTGGTGTCCAGGGCACGCACAGCAGGGGATCAACTATCGGCAGAGGATATTGCAATGGTTCGCTTACCAGTGACAGCTTTGCCTGAGAACATTTTGGCGTTGGAGGATGTGATCGGCAAGTACACCAAGATTTCTTTACCAAGAAATACACCGGTTACTGCATCTATGCTGTTTACCAAGGGTGTAACTGCAGCAGATATACGGAATCAGGAGTTTCGGCTAATTCAGCTTCCACTGAAGCTAAAGCAAAGGGAGTTCGTTGATGTTCGCATTAAGTTTCCGACTGGAGAGGATTTTATTGTCCTATCCAAAAAAGAAATAAAAGATCTCTCTGGCGATCTCATTACCTACGAAATGAGTGAGGAGGAGATACTCATGATGTCAAGCGCCATTGTAGACGCCTATATTCATGACGCAACTATATATGCACTCAGCTATGTAGATCCTTATATGCAAAAGAATGCGGTGGTTACCTATCCGCCGAAGCAGGAGGTTCGCAAGCTCATTCAATCGGATCCCAATATCGTCGCAATTGCGACCAAGCAGCTTGAAATCCGCAAAAGAGAGACGCTTGAGGTGCATCTCATAAATATGTCGGAGGCAGACCGCCAGAACTTTAAGGCTGGAGCCGGCATTCAAAATCAAAGCAAAAATGGATTAAGTACCAGCTACACCGAGAAAGGAAGCAATGATTATACATCAGAGCTCCCACCAGTAATGAGCTCTTATCCAACTAGCTCTACAGATTCAACTGTGAATGTGAGTTCCACAATTGAAGGTTCGAGGGGAAACCAGCAGCAAGATCAGGGCAGCAAGGAAGTATACAGTTCTTTAAACAATGATTTGTCAAGCGAAGAGTCAAAAGTTCAGTCCAATTCCGTCAATGTATCGGAAGCGGAAGATCCTGCAGCAACTGTTGAGGATGTCATCTATGGGCAACAGCCGGAGAAGCACGTAGAACCATAAAGAGGAGCATGCTTTGTGAAGAAAATACTGTTTATAGGGGCCTGTGATAAATCTGAGCTATTAATGTACTGTGCCAAAATAATGTCCAAGGCAGCTTGGCATGTGTTGATCGTTGATGCCACGATGCAGCAGAGATACAGCTATATGATTCCGGAATTTGAGGCGAAGCAGATCATTACTGAATGTAACGGCTTTGATGTCGCCACGAACTTTCTTCCTTCTTGTACAGCTGGGGAGACAATCTATGAAGCCTTGAATACAGAATTACAGCAGGAACAGAAGAACTTGGGTACGTACGATTTTGTGTTAATTGATACCGACATCTCGTCATTTCTTAAGTCAGATTCGATTCGGAAGTGGGGAATGGTGGACCAGCATGTGCTTGTGTCAAATGCGGATCGGTACACCATTAGCTGTAATATAGCCATGTTGGAGATATATCTGGGAAAGATGCAGACGGAGCTCATACCCTTTACAGAGATACACTATCCATTCGTGGAAACGATTGTCGATCCAGAGTATTTACGGTCTACCCTGTCTCATTTACCGATTACGTTTGAAGAGGAGCGCGAGTTTTTATTTTATCTGGATGAGCGGGAGGTGGCCCTGAAGAGTCAGATGCAATTCGAATCAGAGTTTCGATTAAAGTCCCTTTCTAGGGCAACCAAGCGCAATCTGCTCCATCTTCTGGGGATCTGGACAGAGGTTCCACCGAAGCAACTACAGGGAGCACTGAAATTAGCTGAGAGGGGAAGATAGGATGGCAATTATTACATTTTGGAGTCCTGATCGTGGGAGAGGTAACTCAGCCAATGCTGCAGCAGTAGGCACGCTGCTTGGACTGGAGTATGACCTGCGAACGTTAATGGTGCAGACTCAGCAACGCGGGGGAGATTTACAGGGAGCTTTCGCCAAATCCAAGGAGCTACAGCTCAAAAATTTTGTGAACACAGCTACTTTAGGCTTGGATGCCCTGGAGCGACTATTAAAAACGAAGCGACTCACTCCGGAAAGCATCAGCAATCACTCTATTTCTCTGGAACCTGGGAGACTGGATTTGCTGCTAGGAACTAACAAACAGAGTCGAGCTTATCAGGATCACTGTTATCGAGAAGAGCTTTCAAGAATGCTACCGTTGTTGTTTGAACAGGCGAATCGGTATTATCAGGCGATCATACTGGATGTGTGCAGTGGATTTGAGAATCCAGTGACTAATCGGCTGTTGGAGCAGTCTGATCTGATCGTGATTAGTCTGGGTCAAGAGACAGATGGGATTGAGAGATGTATGCATCCACAATTTTGGCGAGAATCACTTCAACATAAGCCTAAGCTTATTCTCCTGTCTCAATATGACAGTAGATCTAAATACAGCATGGTGAATCTAAAGCGTACGTATCGGATTCAAGGGCCGATTCTAACGGTACCTTATCTTTCAGCTTATCGGGATGCTATAAATGACAAGGATGTGCTGTCCTGGTTCCGGCGCACACGCCATGTCGGTAGACGTCATGATAGTTACTCATTTATCAGTGATGTACAGCGAATCACAGAAGAGATTTTAACTCAGGTAGGAGTCAATACAAATGTTAAAAGGATAGAGAGGGGAATATCGTAGTGACGTTTCTCATAAATGGCATCATCATTTGTGTGATTCTACTTACTTTGATCGTATGGTGCGTCTACCAATTAAGAAGATTGAATGCATACGAGGTTCCAGCCACGGCATTACCTCAGATGGAACGTGAAAAGTACAGCTTACAGGTGATGATTCAGTACATTAAAGATCAATTCAATGAATTGACTGGAGCCAACCTATACGATTTGGCACTAGATTTGGAGGATTTTAATCGTCATAAGCAAATGCGTACGGAATTGAAGGCAGCCTTGAAAGGCTGCAATAGTGGTGATCTTTATGACAAGCTGTACATCAAGGAGCTTATCTTTGATTTGCTCATTCGCGATTACGGACTGAACGAGCATAATGTGGATCAGATCATTCCATTTGGAGAGCCAGCACAGCTTACGGTTCAAGATCAGTTTGATATTTTGCTGCAATTGTATAAACAAGAGCATCAGTACAAAGCCCTCTCCCGCATGATTGACGAGTATCGGCTGGATGATCTCAAACAGGTGATTGAACATGGTGATACAGAATCCTACATCATTACAGCAGAGGAAATCAGGCACATATATCGGCAGAAGGTAAGGGGTGGCCTTAGCTTTGAGGACAAGCTACAGGTCATTACGCAAAGGATTTATCAGAGCTTCAAGGGATTTGGCGTTATTGATGAGATTCGCAACATGGACATTGACGGTGTATCCGGGGGGGTGTCAGGTATTCCTTCGTCTATGAGGGATATTGAGGACGAAGAGGAGATATTGAGGACGATGCGAACTAATTCAGCACAGGATGCCACTCATTCGATCTGGATTATGTATCGTGGCAAAACGATCCATCTGTCCTTCCTGTCTTTTGGCAGTGAATTAGAACTGAAGCGAATATGTCAGACGATCTACAAATGGAACAATCCAGGCCAGCTCACAGAGCAGAATGGTTATATTGTTAATGACATGAAGGATCATTCCCGCATTGTAGTAATGCGTCCTCCTTTCGCCGAGTCGTGGGTGTTTTTTAATCGAAAGTTCAATCTGTCATATACGAATCTGGAGCAGTTTCTACAACCTGAGGATGGAGAATCTGTCTGTAATGCAGACCTGCCTGCCGAATTGATTGCGCTCTTGATGAAGGGGGCGAGAGTTACAGCAGTTACTGGTGATCAGGGAACAGGGAAATCCACGCTAATGATGGCTATGACTCGGTACATTCATGGGTATCTGACACTGCGGGTACAGGAATTGGCTTTTGAGCTCCATCTGCGCAAGCTGTTTCCACAGCGTAATATTGTTTCTATTCGCGAGACAGCGGATATTACAGGCCAGAAAGGGATGGATATCCAGAAGAAGACGGATGGAGCTGTCAATATTATCGGTGAGGCAGCTACAGCAGAGCAAGTAACCTGGTTCTTGCAGGCGGGGACCGTTGCCAGCTTGTTTACCATTTTATCACACCATGCCAAGACGTTTCGGGATTTGGTCTACTCGCTTCGTAACTCGACTCTTCAGACAGGTCTGTTTCGTAATGAGTCCATTGCCGAGCAGCAGGTAGTGAATGTATTGGATTTCGATATCCACTTGTTCAAGGATGCACGGGGGCGAAGATACATTGAGCGAATAACGGAATGTGTACCTTTATTGGATCAGCAGTCTTACCCGAATGAGCCGGAACAGGCTGCCATGGAGTTTTACAGACGTATGACCGATCGCAAGACTTTCGAGGGACGGGATATTATCGTATTTGAGAATGGTGGGTATGTTGCCAAGCATCCCATTTCGGAACACCAAACATCAGAAATGATGAAGCATATGAATGATGCGGATCGTGCCAAGCTGATTCATTTGATATCAGTCTATTGGGGGCAGTCTGCATGAAACTTTGGCTATTATTCGGGATGGCCCTGGGGGGCTTCATTATATTCATGCTGTTGTTTATTCTTCTTACGATCGGTAACCAACGAACTAGACAGAGGAATATCTTGCAGCAGCAGTTTGGCAGACGTGCTAGACAGCATCGGCTTCATCTGTTCTACCAAAAATCGTATGTTCATTTTCAGAGAGTACCTCCTCTACGCAGGTACATATGGAAAATTCGCAAACGCCTTGAAGTTCTAGATTCTTTTGACGAATACACGATTCGGCGTCAGACGATGAGAATAGCATTTACTACCTTGATCTCGACTACTGTACTGGTAATACTGTTCTGTCTAATCAGTCGGGATTTCATTACGATGTGTTTCATTTTGTTTGGAGCTGTCGTGGTGAATGGAATTATGATTACGACGTTCGTGAACCGTGTAGAGGATCGTCTACTGCAGCAGTCTGTTATTTTATTTGAAAATACACGACATCAGTTCCAGCGTTCCAAGAATGTTGAGGAGGCCATTTATGAAGCTAGTCAGAGTGCTCCTCATGAGACAGCTGGCCACGGAGAACGCATTTATGAGATTTTAACAGCAGATGATCAGCAAAGGGCACTGGATATCTACTATGAAGTTGCGCCCAACAAATATTATAAAATGTTCACCGGCTTCTCTTATCTAGTCTCAGAGTATGGCGATCGAATCGTGAGGGACTCCTCTATGTACTTGAATGCAATTGCCAAGCTAATTCAGGACATTAACTATGACATTCTACGAAGAGATAGACTTAACTATCTTCTCAAGGGACTTTCCACGATCGCAGTGCTCTCGGTTCTGTTCATTCAACCTATTGAGGGCTGGGCGCGAAGGTATTTTCCAGTGATGAGTGACTTTTATACAAGTAAAATGGGCTTTTTTACAAAGGTGTTCTTCTTCCTCATAGTGCTACTATGCTACGCCATGATCAAGAAGCTGCTCGCTAACGATGAAGCCCGGTACATAGCCAAGTCTGAGCGTATGCTGTGGGAGAAGCTTCTTTATACCAAGATACTGCCACTACGATGGTTGGTGGATCGGATCATACCGCAGCGACATCAAAAAAAACACTTTAGACTTGTTCAACTAATCAAGAACGCAAATTCTTATCTAACGTTGGAATGGCTTTATGTACAGCGCATGTTACTCTGTCTGATCGTACTTGTTATGTCGGTAACGATGTTCGTGTACATGCATTCATTAGCTACACACAATGTACTATATGATTCACTGAGGGGTACGGGAGTGTTTGGAAGGTTGGGCCCCAATGAACTAAAGACTGCTCAGCAGAATACAGATTTTGATCGTGCCATAATTCGGACGCTGGCCCAAGGAACAGAGGTAACACCCGAAAGGTTAAGGACCTTAATCAGCACATTCACACAGACTAGTGAGCATGATACGAGAACAATTACAGCAGCTAATCGGATTTATCACAAATATATGGAGATCCAACAGGAATACTTCAAATGGTGGGAGCTACTTTTTACCCTGATCCTGGCAACAGCAGCTTATCACTGGCCCGTCTGGCTACTGCATTTTCAGAAAAAAGTACGTTACATGGAAATGCAGGATGAGGTGGATCAATTTCATACTATTATATCGATTTTGGCTCACTTCGAACGAATGGATGTTGAGACCGTTATGGAATGGATGGAGCGTTACAGTGTGATTTTCAAGGACCCGCTAAAGAATACGCTTAATATCTTCAGTAGTGGCCCAGAGGAGGCTTTGGAGAATTTAAAAGAAATCGTATCCTTTGAGGCTTTTGGGAGAATTATCGAGAAGCTACAGCTGTCCGTTGAGAAAATTCCATTAAGGCAGGCATTTGATGATTTGGAGCTAACAAAGGAGTATTACTCGGAGAAACGAAAGGAGCATTTCAACAGATTAATTGAGGTGAAAGCATTTTGGGGAAGAGCACTGGGTCTTACCCCATCATTTTATCTGATTTTCTTGTATCTCGTTGTACCGATGGTGTATCTAAGCATTATGCAGACGGCAGATTCGTTTCAGCAAATTACGAGAATATCAGGAAGGTAGAGGCAGTTTGAATTGTGAATCATATGAAAAGGAGATAAGGACATGAGTACAGCAGCAAAAGCTATTTTAGGAGCCGCGGGATTATTTCTAGCTATCGCTCTCATTACGCTAAGTGTAACGTTGTTTGGTACAGCGCAGGAGGGTGCGAAGCAAGCACAAACGGAGTTTTCCGCCATTCAGACAGAGCTATCGGGTCAGTCCTATGCTGGTTATGATAATACCATTTTGACAGGTAGTCAGGTGGTGAACACGATCCGCAAATATTCGAATAAAGAGGATTTTTCGGTGAAGGTAATTACTAATAAAAATTCGGGAGGTACGTCTTATACAAAAGGGAACATTGGTGGAACGACGAAGCCAACCTCCAATGAATATGTGAATCCATCTGGTCAATTTGAAGGTACGATTGAACGGGATGTCAACAATGTCGTGACAGGAATTGTATTTAAGCAGAGATAGTATTCAAGCTGGACTTAGGATGGGATCGGGAGCATGAACGTAGTAGAAAGAATGGTATTCATGTCATTAAGCGTAGGGCTATTTATTACGGCAATCACAGTGGCGATATCATTGTATAGTCAAAGTCAGGCTGCTTTGGCTACGGTGGACGAAGCCATAACCATAAGGGATAGAGACTTGATCATGAGTCCTGCCTTAGTGGGAGACGAGGTTGTGTATGGCACCACAGTTCTCCAGTCTATATTTCAGATTGCTGAGATTGATGCGGATATTATTGTGGATGGGTATCTCTTTCAAAAAGATGCTGACATCCATGAGGCAAATGTCGGTATGATCTCGATGGAAGCGGACTATGGCATAGAGTATTTCAGGAATAATCAAGGAAAGCTCGAACGCGTTGTTTTCCGCAAAAGGTAGGGATGGTTGAAGATGGCCAAATACGTACTTTATCCTTTTGTATTTATGGTCGCTTGTGGTCTGCTGTATATTTATCCGATGCAATCAGCCTTTGAGCAGCAGGATCAAATTGCTTATAACATGGCTTATCAGGCAACGACCAACTTTGTGGATGCAGTCCGCAATAAAGGATATATCTCTCCGGTCATGTATAACGATTTTGTCAGGGAACTGGGAACCTCGAATCTCTATGATATCCAGCTTGAACATAAGGCCAAGCAATATCATCCGATATACTCAGATCCGGAAGATCCAGACTCCTTCACAGGACAGACTGACGTATTCTATGACGGGAAATATACCAAGGAGGTAATGGCTACGTTATTTCCTGAAGGGGTGACCTCAGATAGAAGTGAAAGTCGCAAGTACTATATGAGAACTGGGGATTTCTTTTCCGTGACCGTAAGGAATACGAATACGACGAAGGCTGCGCTGATCCGAGATTTTCTGACGGGCAGTGAATCCATTGGTTATAACAGGATCTATATTCCGTATGGAGGCATGATCTTGAATGAAGATTTTTAGCTGGGCTGTGGTGTTTATCATGATCGTGTTCCCTCTGTTCTTTAAGAATGATCTAAGAGTTATGGAACAGGAGCGCACGCAGGAAACTATGGTCATGTATAACGGAGCTTTTCAGGCGGCTGTGCAGGATGCTGCTTTTGCACTGCAGATGAATGAGAATCAGAACCAGGAAAGTAATTACGACTCACTGAAGAAAATTCGAGCCAATAAGGAGTTGGCTGTAGAAGCTTTCTACGAAACTTTATTTCATAATACTGGCATTGCAGATGATGCCATAGCGCAAGGTGTCTTGAAAGCTTATATACCTCTATTAGCTATTATTGACTACGACGGGATCTGGGTGTATACGAATGAATCGTTCCGCAATGAAAGAGGAGAGCTGGAGAACCGGCAGGTGTGGAAATCGAAAAAAGCATACACATATCTGGATGAGCAAGGCAATAGCATTGCTTTCACGCTGGACGACTATATCTATGCCTATAATTCTCACAATCAACAGTGGGTTGAGGGAACGAGAGAGGAAGTCGCTGCTGAAGTGGATTACAATATCTCACTGGTAAATGACCCAGAAGCCTTCGAAGCTGTTCGTAGGCAAACGATAATAGATACATTACAGCGGAATGTGGAGCATACGATCAATTTGTACAACCAGCATGTCAGTCGCGTGGGGATTAGTTACAGGTTCATGTTGCCTGTTATTTCTCAGGAGGAATGGAATAACACCATCAATGATGTTGGCGTGCTCTCCTTCATACAAGGTGTTCCTGTAGGGATGAACTACTATAACAGCTATGCGCTAGGAGGAAGCAGACTGATCAAGTCACCGGTGATATACGGATACGAGCAGGATGGTCAGAAAGTATACTATCGGGAGTCGGATCATTTTGGTGGCGAAATTCTGGAGAAATTCAGTAGTGAGCGTGATGCGGCTCAAGCAGGCTATTATCCTGGGCGACGGTGATTGAAATAAACTTACAATAAATGTATAAAAATATTGGTTGAATAAGGAAAAAGGGTTAAACTAGATATAGTGATAAAAAAAGTGAGAAAAAGGGGATTTATACAAATGAAAAAACTAGCTCTAGCCGTGTTTGCAGGTATTACTTTTACCTCAGCAGTAGCTGCCTTAGTGGGTACACCCAACATTGCAGTAGCTGCTGCAGCCTTCAAGGATGTGTCAAGCACTCATTGGGCCAAAGCTTCAATAGATGCTGCAGTTAACAAGGGATACTTGAAAGGGTACTCGGATGGAACTTTCCGTCCCAATGCCCCTGTGACACGTGCGGAGTTTGCCGCAATTTTGTCCCGTGTCTCCACAAATCAGATTGTAGATGGTAAGGGTAGCTTTGCGGATTTGAAAGGGAATTGGAGTGAGCAGGAAGTTACTAAAGCGTTAGGTATGGGCTTTATGTCACCTTCTGATTATCCTGGAGGCTTCAAACCTTCAACACAGCTGACTCGCCGTGAGATGGCGAAGTGGATGGCATCAGGCTTGGCTTCCGCGCAAGAGGATTTTCAGAAAGCATTAGAAGACACCAAGGATACGCTGGTGCCTGTTGCGGAGTATTACAAGGGTGGCTTGGACAAGGTGGATTACCCGTATGTATCTGTAGCACTTGGTACAGGTCTTATGAATGGCTATGAGGATGGTTCTTTTGGGACCGCGAAGACAACGACACGTGCTGAAGTGGCAGCGATTTTGAGCCGCTATGAAGAAGTGCAGAAGAAAGAAGCGAGTAGCTTCCGCGACTTGAATGAAATGCGTGAAGTGGGTCTGACTGGAACGAATCTGACATCGTTGACGCCATATCAATATGGAACAGTTGCGAAGACAGGGGAAGTAGCGGATTTTAAGCAAATCAAAGATATACCTTATAAATTGAGGAATAACTTAGGGACTCAAACAATTCATAGGATGATTGTGGTAGATGCTACAACGGATAAAAAGCCTAAGAATTTGTATGGAAAGATGTTTATTGATAAGAAGTTTACAGGCTTTGTTGATGCTGCTAGATATAACGTTTTTATTGAAACGACTGTTACACCAAATGGAGACAACATGAATAATTTAGCTTTCGCGAATGCTAATGGTGATCGTCTTATGAGTGGTTCAAATTTTACTAGTGAGACTCTCGAGAAGTATGGGGTTAACGCCTTACCAAAAAGAGAGTTTATCAATTCTGGCTTTTTTAAAAAAAGAAAGGCTCAGAGATTCTGGATGGAGGGAACAATTTCTAAATACTATGTTCCTGATTCTCAATCAGAAGGGATGACAGTGAATGGAAAACATTTGTTGTTTTTTATTCCGAAACCAAGTAAGTAGGATGGTGTTATGTGAGTTATAAGAACAGAATATTTTACTGTACAGTAGCTATTTTTTTTATTTTTAATATGAATCATATTTGTACATTTTCAGTATACGCAAGTGATCCAATTGCAGCAGTAAGCGGATCACTTGAAGATAAATTGCCGTTGAAAGCCCCATATGTTACTCCAGAAGGACCTGCAAAACAACAGAAGTATGTGATACCTGTTTCTGGTGTGAAAGACGCGAATCCAGGAATCTATTGGGTTCAGAGCGATGATGGTAAATGGAGCGCTCAATCCTACCGTGCTCCTGGTGGGAAAGTAATCGTAAATAATGTAGGTACGAATCACGAACCTTGGCCGGCTGTTGGTGAGGTCACAGATAAAATCGATATGAACAAAGATTTATATAAGCCGTTCCGTTATGAAGACAACAGTCAGAGAGCATACAGCCCAGCTCAAGTAAGCAATGCACATATAGCAAAAGCAAAAACTACAGAAGAGCAAGGAAGAAAATCGCAGGTAACAGATTTGGAAATTGCTAATGTTTACTTTGTACTTATAACTTCACTTTCTGGAGAAATTGGATCAGGTGTTAATGACGGAAACGGCCTCTATATGGAGGAGTATAATGAGCAACAATATATTGGAAGTAGACCATTAACCAGGCCAGGCGGCTACCCCAAAAAGACGGCTCTGTACCTGACCCCAGTCGATCTTGAATGGAGAGGCACCATCGTCGAGCATAAGAAGATTCAGGTCACGGGAAAACAACAGCTTGCCATTGACGAACAAGCTCAATTCACTGCTGAGGTGGCCACACAGGCACCGGGTCAAACGAGCTTCGGGCATTGGTTCGCTGTGACAACTCGTAATAGTGAAACTGATAAGACGGAATGGAAATCAGACAACAGCAATATCGCTACTATCGATCCGCAGACGGGCATGGTCACGGCCAAAGCCAAAGGTACCACTAAAATCACGGCAACCTGGAAAAATGATATTTACTGGCTCACCTCTTCAATAGTTGTGGCTGTAGATGGAGAAGAATTGCCCGAGCCAGAGCAGGAGCCAGGAGTTGTATGCACTAATCCTGCTTCAGCAGGTGCGCAGACAGGCAGTCTCATGAATGGTAGTGCTGTAGGCAAAATTAAGGCCGATGAACGTGACGGTGAAAAATTTGAAGTGGCGAAAGGGATTCCGACCAGTGAAAGTTTATATGGTGTCGTTCAGGCGCGGGAGTATCTGTACAACAACAAATTTGAAAAATTCACGGGTACATGTACCTTTACGGTTCCTGTTTCCAAGACGTATAACCTGAAATGGAAAGAGGAGGAGGAGCGGGAGCGGCCTGATGGCACATCACGAACAGTCACTGTGAATAAATCCAGCAGCGTTACCGTGAATCCATATTATGATATCGTACGTCCGTATTCGTACTGGACTGTTCCAGAAATGCAAGCTTTCAAAATTGACAATGCGAAGCTTCAAAACTATGCCTTTGAAGGCGGAGAAATTGTGATTCAGCCAGGAAGCAGCTATGACAGTCCATCCATGACGCTGGAGACGGATGTAGAACATCTCGAATATCCGGACATTGTAACGGCCCGCGCCCCAAGTCAAACCATTGATGGTGGCCATAGTGAGCCAGATGTACCGGATCAAAACCTAAAATCCTTTGCAGAGGCTGCCACGCCACAGCTGAATGTACGAAATGATGCTTTGGAGTTTAATGGTCATACCATTATGGACGGTGCCATTGTTCAAACGAATGGGCCCGCGCCAGGCCGAATTCCAACGCCTCTAAGCATAGATGAAAACGCCTTGTTTAAGCCGCATAATATGATTCCAAAAGTGAAAGTGAATCAAGCAAATAATGCTTCCACAGGAACAATTACCTATCTGCCACTGGAGGGGAGTTTAGGGGAGCCATCTAATCAGGGACAGCCTATTGGAAATCTTAACTCCGTAACGGTCCACACCCCTGTCGTCATGTATCCGTCCATTACGGACGATAAGGCGTTTAATCAACGGGTATCACCAACGTCTGGGCGTGCAGCACTCATTTTGGATCGACCATTTACAGTGACCATGCCAACAAGTGGTGTACACCGAGATATTCGCGGCTTTGGCCATCGGGATTATGCAAAATATACAGCGTATAAGCAGGTACTATTCGAATTTGATGTGTACAACGAGGATAAGAACAAGTATATCCCGAAAAATACGTGGATTGATATTCCAATTGCTCAATTGAATACGACATTTCGCATGCCAACATGGGTAGATGAAGGCAACTATACTGTCCATTTTCGCTCTATGGCGGAGAATGCACCTGCTGAATTCACTTGGCAGAGTATGGCGAATACTGACTTGAATCATCATGTGGCGATTAATACGATTCCTGTACAAGTCATTGGTCGGCTGTACGATTTTAAAATTACAGACATTGCTGATTACGATTGGGAGACCGTCTTCCGAGTTGAAAAGGGGAGTACTAAGCATACAGGAGCAGCATATTGGGTAGGTACGAGCTCTATTGATGGCGCAAAACGCGGTAACACCTTTCCTTATGTCTTACCGATAAGACCAGGCAGCCACCCAAATACAGGATATAAAAATGTAGCGATTAAGACAGGCTATCATTTCAAATTCGATTTCAAGACGAAAGGGAATATGTTCAGTGCTGATGACCGAGTGAGGATCTTACCTACCTTCTACTTCGTTAATAAGGATGGAAGTGGTCGTCAGAAAGTGGATCTATATTACCACAACCAGACGACAGGTCAAAAATTCGTCAAAATCGGATCTACTCAGGACACCGCGCAGCGTAGCATCATTCTTAGTGATCGTCTACGGAATGTACCTGCCGAGGATATCAGCAATACAGCTAAATTCGTTGCGACCTATGGCAATGTGAAATTTGAGCAGCAAGCAAAGCAAAAGGCCGTGATTGGTGGGTATAGTCAGCTGAATTTGACGCAGCATGTTCGCACCTTGATCGGATCAACACAACAAGTGCCTGAAACGGTGGACAAAGGTCGTATGCTAGCTGCCGAACAGCAGTGGTATGGTGAATATAGTTTGCCTGCAGCTCCATATGTGGTACCTGCGGGATTCAGTATTTCGGAATATGGACGAACCCATAAGCTGACTGATAAATCACCCATTTTCTTGCGAAACGGTTATATCGTGGTCAACTTCAACATCGAGACGTATCGCGCTGGAGAGGATCAGCCATACCTTCGATATTACCGCCTTCAAGGAGCGACTACGCCATTGGACAACCAGTGGAAGTTAGAAGGGTACAGTAAAGTAGCTAAGGATCGCTATGGTAACTCCTTTGACGCTTCAGATGGAGATATAGCTTACTATCATGGAGACTTATCCAGCTATGATGACTTTAGTTCCAATGTAACGCATTAAATAGTAAAGGAGGAACGCTATGAGGGGATTAAAGCTCATGTTGACCGTGATTCTCTTCTCTGGCATATTCACGCCGTACTTTAATAAATCGCACAGTGCAGATCGAAGTCGCGATGAAGCAGTAATCAACATGGTTTTATTTCATTCCAATGACACGGACTCCGGTCAGACTAAGATCGAACTTGATCCAGTTGAAGCTCTGGAAGAATCTCAACTCATTAAAGGAACTTCATGTAACAATGATTTAATGACATTTTCTAATACGATCAGATTAACGGATCAAATACCCCCTGATATGCCTAATATCAGTGTGAATTACGTGAATTGGGAAAGCGATGACATCCGTGTCATGATCCAGCATGGCTACGACACAGGTGGCAGTGGTGTTGAGAGGAGTCAATATCGTGTGGATAAGCGGGAGTGGCAGGATTATTCTGGTCCATTCACACTAAAGGCTCAGGATCGGGCTCAGGTTCTAACGGCTCGGACCATTGACCGAGCAGGGCATATCAGTCAACTTACTCATGCGAGCCTGCAGATTGAGCGTACTCGTCCTGCGGCACCTAAGATCATGCTTAGTTCAACGGATTATACGAAGGAGGCTGTGGGGATTCAGTTAACGGGTCCCAAGGCAGGAGAGGAGAAGGTGCAGTATCGTATTGGAGAAATGGGGGTGTGGACGGACTACACTAGGCCATTTCAATTTGAAGCCTCAGGACGCACGACCGTGTATGCACGAACGCTTAGTATCCAGGCAATACCGAGTGATGTAGTATCAGCGGATGTTAAGATTGAGCCTGCATCGGCCATCGTCACGGGAGCCGTGGACATGCTTGCTGTTGAACAATGGGAGCGGAAGGGAGAGGTAGCAGCCAAGCCGTTATTCTCCTTTGTGAAGGAATTTATCCAACAGTTCCAATACTGGGCCATAGATATACAGAAACGGTTCGACAGTCGAATGAAAGTGAAGCTTCAGCAGCCGACAATTATTCTTCCATCGAAGGGATATTGGAGATTAAAGAGGGAAGTTATTAAGGTTTCTGAAAGAAAGCGGAATAAGTACAAAAATAATCTTTTTTTAGCATCTCGTCTTCAACGAATTAGTGTTATTCTGGCAGCAGTTGTCTTGCTACAAAGCTTTGGTATAGCCATCGCCCCTCTCAAAACCTATGCGGCATCGCATATGTATAACTTTAATCGATATGAAGCTGTAGCTATTCCATATGGGCCTTGGACCAATCATTTTGGTGGGGATCCCAAAGCTAATGGCGGTACAGAGGGAACTCTTATTGATTGGCATATTAAAGCGGTAATGTATCAGTATGCCAGATTTGATAGTATTAGTGGGGAATATGTACTTTACGGTAACAAGACAACGATGGAAATTCGAACGGCGAATACCAACACAAATGATTACGATATTAGGGATTATCCCTATGTCGCCTCTATTAGTAGTGAAAATCGGCAAAATCCTGGATACGAGGCCAGAGAAATGCCTCAAAAAACACTGAGAGTTGCGCGGTACTCCTCTTACGATCAGAGTGAGAGGGAGGCTCGATTTACCTTTAATGATTATACAGCAATACCAAGTGGGTATAATTACAGCCCTGGCAACTTTGTAACAACAGTGCAAGCAGCAGATGGCGCTTATCCAGACCATGGAAGGGCAGCAGATGGCTACTTTTACGTTAAGGGTAGCGTCGTCAATGCTGTCCCTTCCGTAGCAATTACTAGTGCTGGTACACACTATATCTCTGTAGTCAATGGATATAATACGATTACCATTTCCGGAACAGCCACCGACACGGATGGTGATACGCTGACCATTATGGGGAATCTAGGCGGTGTGACAAAATCCACTACAATCTATCCGGGGGTGTGGTCCCTAACGTGGTCTGGTTCGGAGCTGACAGAAGGAATAACATCTATGAATGTCAACGTGAGTGATGGATATGGAGGGACAGCTTCCGCTTGGTATTCTGGAAGCATTATCGTCGATAAGACCGCACCAACAGCACCAACAATCACGGTGGATCGTAGTGGCTGGTACAACGGAAATAAGATGATAACAATCACTCATGGTTCTGATAGTCACAGTGGCGTTCAAAAGACGCAGTTACAAATCGGTACTGGCGGATGGACAGACTATACAGCCCCATTCACTGTGAATGAGCGGATAACGGTGAATGCTCGAACCATCGACAAAGCCGGGAATATAAGTGCTATTTCTAGTCTGGATACACAAATTGATAAAACAACCCCGTCAGCACCAACAGTTACATCAGATCATGGTGGCTGGTATAACGGAAATAAGATGATTACAATTACCAACGGTCAGGTGGGCCCGAGTGGGATACAGAAATCGCAATTACAGATCAACAATGGGAATTGGACGGATTATACAACTCCTTTAACGGTCAGTGAACGTGTTACCGTGAATGCACGCACTCTCGATCAGGCGGGAAATATTAGTGCTGTGGCTAGTCTGGATACCCAGATCGATAAGATTCCACCGCAGAAGCCAACTCTTGTGCACGGAGGTGGATCCGATTGGCAGAATAGGGACACCACTATCAACATAACACATGGCATAGATTCAGGTGGTAGTGAAATTAAAGAGACACAATATCGGATTAATACGGGTAACTGGGAAACCTACACCACTCCGATTATCCTTAGTGAGGAGGGGCAAACGGTATATGCCCGGACGTGGGATCATGCAGGTAATGTAAGCAGCGAAGCTTCATCGGAAGCGAAAATCGATATAACGCCTCCAACTTCGCCAATCATTGAAAAAAATACGACTGGTGATACAACGGGAAATGTTGAAATTTCAATCTTACCTGGAACAGACACGGTGAGTGGTGTGAAGATGACAGAGTACAAAGTGGGAGTTACTTCTGTTTGGCAGACCTATTCGGGGCCGATCACCGTTACTGAAGAAGGCGAGCATCAGATATTTGCGCGTAGTATTGATTTTGCAGGTAATCATAGCGGCATTACAAATGGTACGATAGTCATTGATAGAACAGCACCAACCGTTCCAAGTATCAGCTTGTCCACGAACAACCACACAAGAGAAAGTGTTCAGTTTAAGATCTCAGGTTCTGTGGACACAAGAGGCCTCCGGTACGAGTATAAGCTTGGCAATGGGATTTATGTGTCTGGAGAACAAGGGGAAGTTACTGAGGACGGAATAACGGTTATTACTGCACGTGCAGTAGATGAGGCTGGTAACATCAGTGCGGAGACGACTACGACGGTGCGCATCGATAAAACCGATCCAGTCATTCATATTAGCCCATCACAGCGTGGATGGTCACAAGAGATGATTAAAGCTACCATTCAATATCAAGATCATGGCTCAGGCATCAACCCAGATCGGCGCTATTATCGAGTTACTTCTTCTCCACAAGAACCTGATAGCTGGGAGCTAGCAAGCAGTAACAGCTTCCAGGTGAATGTTACGCAAGAAGGTATTTGGTACATCCATGCCAAAGTAGAGGATAACGTAGGGAACAGTACGGTAGCTAGTTCTTCAGCGTTGCATTTGCAGCAACCACCTATAGCACCAGAGCTTTCCGTGCAATCTATCGGCCTCAATCAAGCTGCCCTTCAATGGACTCTTCCTAGCGGGAAGAGCTTTACAGGCGGGTATGAGTACACATTGCGTAATCTTTCCAATGGACAGGGCATGAATCTCACTTATCCTGGGGATTGGGCAGTAGATCATTCGTTATCCTCGGGTACGAGCTATGAGTATGAGCTAACGGTTCGAAATCACGTGGGTGAAGCAGTAAGCCATCCAGTGCGTCTACTTACTTTACCAGCAGCTCCGAGGAATCTGTCTCTATATCCTGTAGACCGAGAGGCTGGACATATCACAGTCAGCTTTGATGCAGTGAAGTCAGCTGATAGTTATAGAATTGTAGCCTTTAACATGGATTCTCAGCAAGAAGTATATAATCAAACGGTAACCACTAGCGTATATCAACCGATTGTGAACTTACAGCCGGACACAGTCTACAATGTTACGGTGTCGGCAATCAATGCTACTGGAGAGGGCCCCACCACGAGTCAATCAATCTTATCGCTCCCGGACGCTCCCGATGGTTTCAAATCGGTTGCGATTGGCGAAAACTTCGTGGACCTAGCTTGGCATAGTGTGACAACGGCAACTTACTATACACTGGATCGTAATAATGCACCTGTCACAGCATCTGTATATGAAGCATTTTCAGATATCGGATTGTCCTCTGGAACGGCGTACAACTATCGTCTCTCAGCCATTAATGCTACGGGTCCAAGTGCGTACAGTCACATGAATGTGCTCACCTTGCCAGGGATGGTCGATAACTTAACTGTAGTCGAAGCTCGGCGTAATGAACTGTCGATTGTCTGGAATCAGGTTCGAGGAGCATCCGGTTACCGAATGGTGGTCAATGGCGGGCAAGAATACGTATTTGGGGCACATGAGCTTCAAGCAACGATTCCGAACCTACCCGCTGGTACACCAGCGAACATAAGTATCCAGTCACTGAATAGTAGCGGACTAAGTGTAACAAGCTCGACTTACGGCCTTACACTGCCAGATCAGCTTGGTGAGCTAAACGTAAGTGATATTAGGGAGAACTCAGCTGTGATTAGCTGGGCACCTGTTCATGGAGCTACAACATATGAGATCAATGTGAATGATCGTAAATATACGGTTTCGGGCACCCATTTTGTTGTTCAAGGATTAACCGGAGGAACTACGTATCAAATCCAAATTGCGGCTGGGAATTCGTCTGGATTTGGAGAGAGTTTAAAGGGACGTTTTATTACACAACCAACACAGGTCCTGGGTTTTACCGCAGAAAATCCAGAAGACCGATCGTTCACATTGGCATGGGAGCCTGTTAAAGGTGCAATAAAGTACATCGTTTACCAAGGGAAAGAAGAGCTTGGCGTTGTTAGCGAGGCACGCATGTCTGTCTTGAAACTTGAACCTGGAATTAACTATACGTATGAGGTCATTGCTGTAAATGAGTCAGGTAACGGGTTACCAGGAGAATTCTACTGGAGGACATATCCAAGCCCTGTAAAGCAGAACGATGTGTGGATCAAAGACATTACAACGTCAAGGGCTACCGCCGAATGGAATCAGATACCCGGAGCGGATTATTACCAGGTGTACTTAGATGGAAAGCTGTTAGGCGACACGATGGACTTGAGTTACTCTTTTGAAGGCTTTGACAGTTCAGAGCGTCATGTCGTCAGCGTTGAGCCTGTGAATAGCAGTGGCACTAGCAAGCCTTATGAGGTTAGCTTTGAAACCTTGCCTGACAGTGAATTTTCAGTTGAGGTGGAATCCAGGCACACCTCTATTACGATAACAGTCGGAAATACCCAACCTAACGATACTATTGTCATTATGAATAAAGGGATGGTCATTTACAAAGGCAGAGATCCTGTGTTTGTATGGGAGCCACTGAAGAGTGGAACAAGTTACGAACTGGACATCTGGACGGAGAACGGCCAAGGGGCTAGGAGCTCAACGAAGAATATTAAGGAACGTACCAAGTCCAGTGCTAAGACATTTACTCCTATGACAGCTACCACTGAGATGATTAAGGAAGAAAATGTTATAAATAATGGATCACAAATTAATGATTCACTAGTTACCATACCAGCCTCAAAGGAGGCTTCAGGGGAAGAAAGTAGCAATTTTTCTGGTGCAGGATTTAAAGACATCGAGCGTACTTTCAATCGTGCCAAAATACAAGAACTAGCTGACCGAGGTATTGTAAGAGGAACTTCTGACAAGACGTACGAGCCGGGACGAGAGGTCACTCGAGTAGAATTTACATCTATGATAGTTCGTGCCCTACAATTGCCTGAGGAGGATACGATATTAACGTTTACAGATATCCAGCCTACTGAGTGGTATATTCCAGAGTTGAAATCGGCAATTAGGCATGTGGTAGCACGGGGTTTTTCGGATGATGTATTTGCTCCTAATCAATTGATTTCAAGGGAACAGGCCTCTAAAATGCTTGGGAATGTCACTGAGCAAGACGGGACGGCAGGGGGGGAAGAGCGATATAATGACGAGCTTCTAATAGCAGGGTGGGCCCGAGAAGAAGTACTGGGACTCACACAGCTCTCCTTGCTTCAGGGCTATCCAGACGGAACTTTTCGTCCGAAGCATTACGTGACTCGGGCAGAGGCAGCCGAGATGATCTATAATTTGCTGCATTATTTGAACTGAGACGTAGAGGCTACCCGCACATCACTTTACAATTTTCGATGTGTTATGATACGATTACATCATCTTCCAATTCGGATCAAGATTTGAACTTGACTAGCTCTACAATAAAATGTGAAGCAGTATATAGTCATTCATGATCTAGTTATTAGAGTTTGATCATTTAGTTAATAAGCGTTGTTAATAGGAAATATAATGTAATCTCCTAACTACCCGTTATTGATCTGCAACTAAAATGAATAATTAAAAAGACAACACTAGGGGAGCCGAGCAACTGGCTGAGATGGAACAATTGTGTTCCGGACCCTTTGCACCTGATCTGGATTATGCCAGCGTAGGGAAGTGGTGATAATTGGATGCATTTAGACAGCTCTACTTGAGCTTACTTTGTATAAGCTACGGTTTTGTGCGTATTGGCTTTGGGTCTTACGGGTATACGCATTGGCCTGTCTATTGTATATCCTTGAGCTTATTTCACCACTTTCCTTCTGGAAAGTGGTTTTTTGTTTTCCCTTTACTTTCATATTTGTTTACTGCTCGGGACTAGTACTTTGCAATGTGAAAGGTGCAATTATTGATAGAAGTACATGTCACTACATAGGGAAAAGGGGGCATAAAGCTACTAGGGTAAGTTTTGGCTTGCTAATATTTTGAATAGGAGGAGATAAAAACATGAGGCTAAAGATTAATGGGCAAGACATGACGTTCGGAGCACATATTAATCGGGTTGATCAGCTGCTGAGCGAGCTCGATTTACAGGTGAAGACTGTTGTAATAGAGCTCAATCGGAGAATTTTGGTGCGGGATATGCATCACCAGGCAATATTGTGTGACGGAGATCGAATTGAGATTGTCCATTTTGTAGGCGGTGGTTAAACGTGTTGCACATTAAACTTAAACAGAGTAGCTCCTGATTACTGCTGGATACAGGTATTTGTATATCTGGATATACACAAACACGTGTTTGAAGCATCCAAAGGGGAAAGTGTTGCATTAATTGTACAATGATTGAAACTGAAGCAGAGAGGATTTATCAAGACATACTGACCTGTTAGTGTTATGGGCTGTCACGAAATATTTTAGGTGTTCCATATGAGAAGGATGCAACAATTGCACAGCTCCCCCGGTTCCCGAATTGTATGATATGATTAAGTGTAGAAGTGATCAGTCATTCGTTTGCATTAACCTTATCTTGCATACCGTCATCTGTTCCTCTCCGCTGTAGCGTAAGGACAAAAGTACGGACAAAAACAAGGACAAAATGGGGCCAGTTATCGTGCTCCACTTCTGGCTACGTACTGTTGTCAAGAGTTCGCTGGTTCCTTAACAATAGCAGAGGCAATGAGAAGAACCGGTGAGAAGAACCAGTGAGTAGAATTGAGGAGCAGATCCAATTAAGATTCGTTGTTTACAGAGGTAGATACGGATCTAAGGTAACAATGATTATGATCAAGCCACAAGCAATGGCAAGCAGCCCATCGGAAGGAATGGTATGTACGTGAGTGAATCAGCAGAACCAAGTGAAATTCAAGACCACCAAGACCACCAAGACCACCAAGACCACCAAGACCACAAGCAGGCTGACAGCGCTTATGATATGGAACGGTACTCAAGACAAATCCGTTTTGCTCCGTTCGGGAGTGAGGGCCAGCGGCGGCTATCAACCTCGCATGCACTCATCATTGGTGCGGGTGCCCTGGGTACAGGGATAGCGGAAACCCTTGTCCGCTCAGGTATTGGTACCTTAACGATTGCAGATCGTGATTATGTTGAATGGAGTAATTTACAGCGTCAGCAGCTGTACGATGAGAATGATGCGATCTCACGAACGCCAAAGGCGATTGCTGCTCTTAATAGACTTTCTGCCATCAATTCCTCGGTGAAGATCCATGCGCACGTGCTGGATGTGAATGTGGAGGAACTGGAAGAGCTCATTGCTGGCGCAGACATCATCATGGATGCGACCGATAATTTTGATACAAGATTACTGATAAACGATATTGCCTGTAAGTATGGCATCCCTTGGATCTATGGTGGATGTGTGGGAAGCTACGGTATTACTTATACATTTATACCAGGGAAAACGCCTTGTCTGAGCTGCCTGCTGGGTAGTGTTCCACTTGGTGGAGATACATGCGATACGTCTGGTATTTTGCCACAGGCTGTACAACTCGTGACAGCACATCAGACCTCTGAAGCACTGAAGCTGCTCAGCGGGCATGAAGATGTACTACGAGACAAGCTGCTCTCCTTTGATGTTTGGCGGAACGAACAGGTAGCTATTGGGGTCAATAATGCAAAAAAAGCGGACTGTCCATCCTGTGGGCCAGCCCCGCGTTATCCTTATCTGGATGCGGCCAACCGACAAAAGACAGACGTGCTATGCGGGAGAGATACAGTTCAGATCAGACCTTCGCGCAAGCAACAGATTTCGCTCAAGGATATGGCTGAGCAATTGGAGAAAGCGGGTGCTCAAGTAACATTGAACCCGTTTCTGCTATCACTGGATCTTGGAGAGAATCGAATTGTGCTGTTCCCGGATGGTCGTGCTCTGATTCATGGCACCAAGGATATTGCGCGAGCTAGAAGTCTCTATCACCGATATTTTGGCTAAGCTAGCGCTCTCTGAATGTCCACGAATGATTCTACCCATACTGATGACGAGCTTTCCTTTGGAGTATAGAGACGGGCTTTGTGTTTAAACAAGGAAGGCTCAGATTGAGCAAACGGGTGAGAGTATTGGAGGACATGATCCTGATCCTGAGTGAAGAGGATAAAATGGAGATTATACTAGCGCTCACAGCGGATGGGTATCAAGTGACATCTTTACATCATCGTGAAGAGGCTGTAGAGTGGCTACAAACAATGAATACGGATATCATGCTGATGGAGGTTAAGGGAAGGTTATCTTTGGAGAGTCTGCCACAGGATATTTTAACTGCGCTGAGGATGTGCGCTCCGCACATTCCTGTAATTTTCCTGCTAGATCGCTACGACCCTGAAAATGTAGTTGCCAGCTTCGAGGCTGGTGCCAAGGACGTAGTTCATGTTGCAGAGGATACCTCAATTGTCTTGGCAAGAGTACGAAATGTATTACGCTGTACCCGCCCGAGTCATCGTATGCAGAGTGAGCTGGAGATCGGGGATATGATTATTCACCAGGAAATTAGACAAGTGTGGCGTGCTGGAATTGAAGTGGAGCTTACGCCCAAGGAATTTGATCTGCTGCTGTATCTTGCTTTGCAAGTGAACAGGGTATGCAGTCGTCGCGAAATCCTACGACATGTATGGGAGCATGACTATATCTCTGATACGAATGTGGTGGACGTCTACATAAGACATTTGAGGAAGAAGCTGGATCGCGGTCATAGGCAAAAGCTAATTCGCACCAAGCGCGGGATAGGCTATTATATTGCTCAGCCCGAATGAGTACAAGCTTACTTGTGAAAAGCTAACACAAATTCATGATTATAGAAAAAGTGCTCGCATTGGCTGTTGGCAGCCATGCAGAGCACTTTGTTTTTGGTGGATATTCAGACTAAGTCGTTCTGTACTACTTACTGTAATACATTAGGGCGGACTAAAGTACGCGACGAGCCTTCAGATAGGTTTTCTTCCATGTACCGGAGTTCAGATCGGAGATCGTCACACCTGGCTTGCCGTAGGTATGAAGTATTTTGCCATTGCCTGCATACACGGCGACGTGAGTTACATTTTTCCCGTTGGCACGACTACCACTGGAGAAGAATACCAGGTCTCCTTTGCGCAGATTAGACTTGGATACCGCTTTGCCTTCCTTGGATTGAGCAGCCGATGTTCTCGGCAGATCAACCCCGTACTTCTCAAAAATATGTTGCATAAACGAGGAACAATCGAAAACTCTGGTTGTTTTTGTAGAAGCGCCGAAATCATAAGGAGTTCCCATGTATTTTTTTCCGTAATTCAACAGGCTGTCGGCGGTGGACTGGCTTGTAGCTGTTGCGGCTTGAACCGGCTGTGCGTCATATATAGCAACGGCACCGAGGCCGATGGAGACTGCAAATCCAACAGTAGCAATTTTCTTAAACATTGGTTGTAAATTCATGATGTGTGTACCTCCAAGAAATGTGTAGTCATTCATGCGAGATGAATGCTTGTCCGCTTTCCTGGAATGAGTATAACAGTTTTGTAACTTCCTAAAAGTTGGATGAAGGCATGAAAAGCTACTCACACAGCGTTTTTGTGGCTTTTATGAAAAAATGATTAAAATTATGACCTTAAACAAATATTGGAATTTTCGAAAAATAAAAAAGAGAAGAAACCTTTATATATCAGGGTTCTTCTCCTCATTTGTTGATCTCTAGCAGCGTGGATCATGGGTTGTATAAATTACAAAATTGTAACTTTGTATTTCAAGTTTTTTAATCTTTATTAATTAAATTGTGAGGGGAACTACTCTGGCAAACGTGCTAATACGTATAGTCAGGAACAAACACATCTTACAGAGGTGTATTAATAAAATGAACGAGTAATGAGGCATAACAGGTATGATAATACATCTATCTAGTATGTTCTAACTATAAACAGCACCGGCTTGCCCCGTACTATATTTGCCCAACGGTTATCATATAATATCTGTCGCTTTAAGGTGATATTCTCCAAAGTGCGTATAAATCAATCAGCATGATAATCCAGCTCAGTCTCGGCTTTGAATCACGAGAAGTACTCCGCTACAGATGGTGACCAACCCTGCATCTCCCGCCAGATGATTACTAATGCCTAAAGATTGTCCGAGCTTGAGTGTGGCATCTACTAATGGATACTGGAAGCCCTTCAGCGTAATCCCTGTCACCTCAGAGCTCAGCGGAAGGAGTGAGATATAGGGGTATCCCATAGATTTCACTTCCAACAATGAGTCCGTGAGCATGATGTAATTATTCGAATCCTTGATGCTGCAAGGTATGCGATGCTGTAACACCTGCATTAGCAGTTGAATGTTAGCCAAAGTATGGTCCATCCTCGTTCCTGTGGCGCCTAGCAGAAGGATCTCATCAGGCTGCTGCTCCAGCGCAAGCTTAATAGCCAGCTCTGTATCAGTAAGATCTTTGTCTACGGCATCGCAGGCCAAGAGTCGTTCTGCGTAGTCTTCAATCTGATGAAGTTGTTCTGGAAGGATGGAATCGAAATCCCCGACAGCGAGATGGATCGGTATATGATGCTGCATCAAGTAGAGTGCTCCGCGGTCCGCGCCGATAATAAAATCATTTGCCTGAATTTCTTTCCAATCCTCCTCGTGAAGCTGTCCCCCTGAGTAGATTACTACACGCTTATGTGTCACGTTCTCATCTCCTTGATATTTAAAGCTAGCTTGACGCCCTGGTGTACTTACTTGCTAAGGTTCAGCCTGTTGTTCATGTTGCTGGTCCTATGTAAGCGGATCGGGGTGAGGGCCGAAGTACCAGACTTGTATTCCACACGGGCTGAATCAATTTTACATTATGTATTGTATGGATTGTATGGATGTAGCCAGCTTATTTTTTACGCTTGTGAGACATGGAGTATTTGCTGGTTCGAACATCTCCATTCAATTTGATCGTTTTATAGTATAACGTTGATTATTCTCTTGCACAATTCGGCGACATGCCGCTACAATAGATTTCATGTGAAAGATGACACCCCGGGTTATATTTTCGGAAGATTTGAGAGACTATGCCTGGTGTTGGCGACGACAAGTGACAACATATGGAGAGGAAGCGTAGAAGGATTGGACATGCACATTTTTGATTGGTTCAGCATGATCGGTACAGTGGCCTTCGCAGTATCAGGCGCGATTGTTGCGATGGAAGAGGGATACGACATTCTTGGCGTGCTGGTACTAGGCCTTGTGACTGCTTTTGGGGGCGGTGTTATCCGTAATGTACTAATTGGTGTTCCGGTGACTACGTTATGGAGTCAGGGGTCGCTGATTATGCTGGCTGTTATTTCAGTAGCCATTGCTTTTATTCTCCCATTATCCTGGATTACACATTGGCGTAGAACTGAGGTGTTCTTTGATGCCATTGGTCTTGCAGCCTTTGCGATCCAAGGCGCGTTGTATGCGACTCAAATGAATCATCCGCTGATTGCAGCTATCGTTGCTGGTGTCATGACGGGGATTGGCGGCGGAATCATTCGAGACATATTGGCTGGACGCAAGCCACTGGTGCTCCGAGATGAAATCTATGCCGTGTGGGCGATGGTAGGTGGCTTCATGGTCGGTACGGGCTTTACGAAGACCCCGGGGGAACTCATCATTCTGTTCACGGGCATTGTATTGTTCCGAATGTTATCGGTATATTATAAATGGAAGCTTCCTAGACGTGCGCTGGATACCGGATCAGCCGGAACTACAGCCGCAGCGAAGCCGAAGAGAGATTATGCAGATTGGGGGACGCCTTAACAGATGAACAATCACATTAATGTATTATTCGTGTGCCTGGGCAACATTTGCCGCTCACCAATGGCCGAGGCTGTATTCAGACATCAGGTTGCTGAGAGAGATATGAAGGAGCAAATAACGGTAGATTCTGCCGGTACAGGAGATTGGCATGTAGGCAAGCCACCACATGAGGGTACATTGAACCAACTGAATATGCATGGCATCAGCAGTGATGGTCTATTCGCTCGTACTGTCCAGGGAGAGGACTTTGCGCAATTTGATTACATTGTATGCATGGATGATTCCAATGAGCAGAATTTACGTCGCTTGCCTGGTGGGGGAGATGCTGACATCCTCAAATTCATGGATTTGCTACCCGATGAGCTGCAGCGGGAGGTCCCGGATCCGTACTTTACAGGTAACTTTGAAGAGGTATATCGCTTGATCAACGCTGGCTGCGAGAAGCTTCTGGACAAAATTGTCGAAGAAAGGCTATGATTAACTATAGTAGCGCCTGCTTGAAGCTGATGTGCTAAGACGACTTTACATAGAAGCGTCTGTAATAGGTACTCACATGCTGCTACTGTCGAAATAAGCCGAATCATGGAGTCTCCACAAGAGACTCTGTTGTTTGTGAGCAATTGTAAGCGTACACATTCAGATGGAAGCGTGTAGCCCTAATATTTTCTGTAGGGAGCTACGGATTGATGATGAGTTTTCACGGATGTCCCGATGCGCAAATGTCATGAAAGGAGGGATTAGAGCTAGTAGTAATGGATGCAGCGTACACTCAGAGCTGTGGGTAACGGTATAGTTATGGGTAACAGTACGTGGGTAAACGAATGATGGAGCAATCGTGAAAAGAAAAAAGGGAATCGTACGATCCCCTTTAGGCCAAATTCAGAAAATACATAAGTGCATCGGGCAATTCATTCTGCCAGAAGCCCCACAGATGCTGGCCATCCTTCTCGCGATAGGAGACGGTTGCTCCCCGCTCCTCAAGCAGCTGGCGGGTGAGACGATTAAGCTCCACAAAATCATAAACGCCAGTATCACTCTTGAAGTTCGTCTCCTGCAGACCGACGACCATCCATACATCCAGATGGGACAAGTCTTTTTCTTTTGCGATCAAGGCTCTGGACTCATCGTAGTAAGCACCGGAGAGACTGATGATCCGTGTGAACAGGTCGGGATAAAGCAAGGCCAGATGCAGGGACACACTGCCTCCCAGTGAGTCTCCGGCAAGAATTCGTTCGGAAGGCTCCCGGCGCACAGCATATTTTCCTTCTATATAAGGAATAATCTCTTCGGCGAAGCATGAGGTATAAGCCTCGAATCTGCTGCCAAATGGGGCATACTCGGAAGTACGGATGGAAGTATCCACCTCTACACCGACAATGATGAAAGGCTCAATGCCTTCATCCAAAATCAGCCTGTTCGCATGTGTAGCGATTCGGCCAAAATTGAAGAACTCTTCTCCATCCTGACAATAGACAACGGGGTAGCTAAGAATCTCATTGTATCCGGGTGGGAGATAGATACGAAGTGCTCTTTTGGCACCGAGCCACCGGCTTTCGATCTCGTCTTTCAGAATGGTGCGTTTCAAATAGCGGGAATCCGTCATGTTTCGTCACCTTTCATGGGTAAATTTTTGCAATCATGATCACAATAAGTTAAGATTACCGTGATTGAAATTGCAAGTAAAATACAACATTGTTCTGTTCAAATTTAAAAGATGTACTAAGCTGTTATATAAAATTTAGTCGCCTGTTACATATAGCAAAAACAGAAAATCTTATAAAAAATGCCGTTTTCCTTTGACGGGAGAGATGAAACAGGTGTATAATAATTCTATAACAGCGGAACTTGATATTCAAATTTTTTTGTTGAGGTGAAGATAATGAGCAAGGTTCCTTATGAAGTATATACAGAGGAGGTAGAAGCTCTGTCTGTACTTTCACCGGCTGGTGAAATCGTTAATGAAGAGAAAATGCCTAAGCTTACTGATGATCAATTGAAAGAAATTATGTACCGTATGGTATTTACACGTACTTGGGATGACCGTGCCGTGAACTTGGGCCGTCAAGGTCGTCTGGGCTTCTATGCACCGGTATCCGGACAAGAAGCGACAATGATCGGTAGTGAATTCGCTCTGGAGAAGGACGATTTCGTTGCACCTGGTTACCGTGATATTCCACAATTGGTATGGCATGGTCTGCCATTGTATCAAGCATTCCTGTACTCCCGTGGCCATCAACATGGCGGCCAAATCCCTGATGGCGTTAAAGTATTGATGCCACAAATCATCATCGGTGCGCAAATTCTGCATGCGATGGGTCTTGCTATGGGCTTCAAGCTGAGAAAACAAAAACAAGTCGTTATTACTTACACTGGTGATGGCGGTTCTTCCGAAGGTGACTTCTACGAAGGTCTGAACTACGCTGGAGTTTACAAACTGCCGGTTATTTTCTTCGTACAGAACAATGGTTATGCGATCACTACTCCGTTCTCCAAGCAAACTGCGGCATTGTCCATCGCACATAAAGCGGTTGCTGCTGGAATCAAAGGCGTAAAAGTAGACGGCATGGACGTGTTCGCGGTAATCAAGGCTGTTCAAGAAGCAGCTGAGCGCGGACGTAACGGCGAGGGTGCAACCCTGATCGAAGCGGTAACTTACCGTTTCCGTCCTCACTCCCTGTCTGACGATGCTTCCAAGTATCGTTCCAAAGAAGAAGAAACAGAGTGGAGCGAGAAGGACCCAATCGCACGTCTGGCTAAATATCTGGAGAAAAAAGGTCTTTGGACTGAAGAAGATACAGCTCGTGTGAAAGAAGAAGCAAAAGCAAAAGTGAACGAAGAAATCAAAAAAGCTGAAAAAACCGAAAAAATGACAGTAGCAGGCTTGATCGACAGTATGTTTGAGTCCACTCCTAAACATCTGGAAGAGCAAAAGGCTGATTTCGAATAAATGCACGTACAGGCCGGGGGACTCTCGGTCTGGCTTGAACGAATTATAGAGTAATGAAATGAAATGTGACTTGTAATGTTTAAGGAGGAAATGAAGCAATGGCACAAATGAACATGAAAGAAGCGATCCGCGACGCACTGCGCGTTGAATTGAAGCGTGATCCTAACGTTCTGCTTTTTGGTGAAGATGTAGGTCATGTGGGCGGCGTATTCCGTGCTACGGAAGGTCTGCAAAAAGAATTCGGTGAAGAGCGTGTATTCGATACTCCACTGGCTGAATCTGCAATCGGTGGTCTGGCTGTAGGTCTTGGTATTCAAGGCTTCCGTCCGGTAGCTGAAATCCAGTTCGTCGGCTTTATCTTCGAAGCTCTGGACCAAATCGTCGTACAAGCGGCACGTATGCGTTATCGTTCCGGCGGTGTGTACAACTCTCCAATCGTATTCCGTACACCATTTGGTGGCGGTGTAAAAGCAGCTGAGCTGCACACAGATTCCCTGGAAGGTCTTCTGACACAAACTCCAGGTATTAAAGTGGTTGTTCCATCCAATCCTTATGATGCGAAGGGTCTGATGATCGCTTCCATTCGTGATAACGATCCTGTCTTCTTCATGGAGCACTTGAATCTGTATCATGCATTCCGTGCTGAAGTGCCAGAAGAGGATTATGTAGTAGAGCTGGGCAAAGCTAACGTAGTTCGCGAAGGCTCTGACGTAACGATTATTACTTATGGCATGATGGTTCATACTTCTGTTAAAGCAGCTGATGAGCTGGAGAAGAAAGGTATCAAGGTTGAAGTTATTGACCTGCGTACGATCAGCCCGATCGATATCGATACCGTTGTAGCCTCCATCAAGAAAACGAATCGTGCTATCGTCGTTCAAGAAGCGCAAAAGAGCGCGGGCGTTGCTGCTGAAGTCATTGCACAAATCAATGAAAAAGCAATCCTGCACCTGGAAGCTCCAGTACTGCGTGTAGCAGGTCCAGATACTGTGTATCCATTTGCTCAAATCGAAGACACTTGGTTGCCTAACCCTGCACGTGTAGTGAAAGCAGTCGAGAACGTCCTGGCATTTTAATTGAACTGAATAGATAGGGAGGTTTTTTGCGTGGCAAAGTTTGAATATAAATTCCCTGAACTGGGCGAAGGTCTGCATGAGGGCGAAATTATCAAAATGCATATCAAAGTCGGGGATAAAGTAACCGACGAAGATATCGTCATGGAAGTGCAAAACGACAAAGCGGTGGTAGAAGTTCCTTGTCCGGTAAACGGAACAGTTACTGAAGTCTTCGCTAAAGACGGAGATGTATTCCATGTTGGTCAAGTTGTAGCAGTAATTGATGCTGAGGGTGAACTGCCTGAGCAAGATGATGCACCAGCAGACCAAGCGGCTCAAGAAAAAGATGCAGCTCAAGGTGGAGCTGAGACTTCGAACTCCGCAGCAGCTTCCAGCCCGTCCGATGCAAAAGAAGGCGGTCAAGGTGCTACTCCAGCTGCTCCTTCCAAAGAAGTACTGGCTACACCTAGCGTTCGCAAGTTTGCTCGTGAGCAAGGCGTAGACATCGCTCAAGTAACAGGCACTGGCAGCAATGGCAAAGTGACTCGTGAAGACGTTGAAGCCTTCAAAAATGGTGGCGGCCAAGCAGCACCAGCAGCATCCGGCAAAGCTGAAGAATCCAAAGCAGCAGCACCAACTGCATCTGCGGCAGCAACTGCTGATCAACGTGTAGAAGAAGAGCGCGTACCATTCAAGGGTATCCGTAAAGCGATCTCCAATGCGATGGTTAAATCTGCTTACACTGCACCACACGTTACCATTATGGACGAAGTGGATGTTACTGAGCTGGTTGCTTTCCGTACACGTATGAAGCCAATCGCTGAGAAGAAAGGCGTTAAGGTTACTTATCTGCCATTCATCGTGAAGGCACTCGTTGCGGCATCCCGTGAGTTCCCAGTGCTTAACGCAATGATCGACGAAGAAGCGAACGAGATTGTGTACAAAAAGTACTACAACATCGGTATCGCTACAGATACAGATGCTGGTCTGATCGTTCCAGTCATCAAGGATGCTGACCGTAAGAGCATCTGGATGATCGCAGACTCCATCCGTGATCTGGCAGCACGTGGTCGCGAAGGCAAGCTGAGCCCGAACGAGATGAGAGGAAGCACGATCTCCATCACAAACATCGGTTCCGCTGGCGGTATGTTCTTCACTCCAATCATCAACTTCCCAGAGGTAGCTATCCTGGGTACTGGTCGCATCAGTGAGAAACCAGTTGTGAAAAATGGCGAAATCGTAGCTGCACCAGTTATGGCTCTGTCCCTGAGCTTCGACCACCGTATTATCGACGGTGCCACTGCACAGAATTTCATGAACTATATCAAACAGCTGCTCGCTAATCCTGAGCTGCTCGTTATGGAGGTGTAATCAATGGTAGTAGGAGACGCTTCTCTGGATATTGATACATTGGTCATCGGTGCGGGTCCTGGCGGTTATGTTGCCGCCATCCGTGCAGCACAGCTGGGTCAAAAGGTACTGATCGTTGATAAATCCGAGCTGGGTGGAGTGTGCTTGAACCGTGGTTGTATTCCTTCCAAGGCTCTGATCTCTGCAGCTCATCAATATGAGAATGCACTGCATGCTGATTTCTTCGGCGTATCTGTAGGCGACGTGAAAGTCGACTTCACGAAGACTCAAGAATTCAAAAACGGTGTCGTGAAGAAAATGACAGCAGGTGTATCTGGCTTGCTGAAAGGCAACAAAGTTGAAATCTTCAACGGCGAGTGCATGTTCATTAACGAGAACGAAGCACGTGTATTCAACGATCACGAGTCCCCTCGTTACCGTTTCAAGAACTGCATCATCGCGACGGGTTCCCGTCCGATCGAGCTGAAGCCATTCCCATTTGGTGGACGCATTCTGTCCTCGACAGAAGCATTGAACCTGCCAGAAGTGCCTAAGAGCATGATCGTAATCGGCGGTGGCTACATCGGTGCTGAGCTGGGTCAAATGTACTCCAAGTTCGGTACGAAGGTAACTATTATTGAAGGTCTGGATACTGTATTGCCAGGCTTCGATAAAGATATGACTAGCCTTGTAGCGAAGAACATGAAGAAGACGAACATCGAGATCGTAACAGGTGCAAAAGCTGAAAGTGCTGAGCAAACAGATAAAGATGTTACTGTGAAATACTCTGTGGGTGGCGAAGCGAAAGAAGTAACTGCTGAGTACCTGCTGGTAACGGTTGGCCGTCGTCCTAACACAGATGGCGAGCTCGGTCTTGACCTGATTGGTGTAGAGACAGATGAGCGCGGCTTCGTAAAAGTCGACCATCAAGGACGTACTAACCACAAGCATATCTTCGCCATTGGTGATATCGTAGCTGGACCAGCTCTGGCTCATAAAGCCTCTTACGAAGGTAAAGTAGCTGCTGAAGCTATTGCTGGCGAGCCATCTGTAGTAGACTACAAGTGCATTCCTGCTGTAGTCTTCACAGATCCAGAGTGCGCAAGCGTAGGCTACAGCGAGTCACAAGCTAAGGAGAAAGGCCACAAAGTAAAAGCTGGCAAATTCTCTTATGCTGCTAATGGCCGTGCGGTATCTCTGAATGGAGCAGAAGGCTTCGTGAAGATCGTTGCAGACGAAGAGACTGGCCTCGTGCTGGGTGCTCAAATCGTAGGTATCGAAGCTTCCAACCTGATTGCTGAGCTGGGTCTGGCTATCGAGATGGGTGCAACCCTGGAAGATATCGCTCTGACTATTCATGCTCACCCTACACTGGGCGAGATCGTAATGGAAGCTGCTGAGCTGGTATTGGGTAACCCAATCCATGCGATCGCACCACGTCGTTAATTCTCGCTTCTGACGATCTAATAAGTTATTTGTAGATTCTAACACTTGTCATTAGTGTTAGCTAGGAGTATTCCCAAGCAACTGCATGTTGCTTGGGGGTGCTCCTTTTTATATGATCTATATTGAAGTCTGAGGAGAAATGCTTAAGTCCATTGGTTTTAACTTGTCAGCTGACATCTCCAGCAAACTGTTGGTGGGGATCCATCAGGCATGTTACACTAAACTAATGAATTATGTACTAGCATGGAAATGAGGAGAAGCTATGAAGAACTATCAGGAGCTGTTACGAGATATTTTGGAGAATGGAGTGGACAAAGGTGACCGTACGGGGACAGGCACACGTTCCGTCTTCGGACGCCAGCTACGTTTTGATTTGAATAAAGGATTCCCGCTCGTTACGACTAAAAGAATACATCTCAAATCCGTCATTCATGAGCTATTATGGTTCTTGAAGGGGGACACCAACACATCCTACCTGAAGGAGCACGGCGTGACGATCTGGGACGAATGGGCTGATGAAGAAGGGAATCTGGGACCGGTGTATGGCTCGCAGTGGCGCGCATGGGAGACGCCTGATGGTCGTCATATTGATCAGATTGCGAATGTGATTGATTCCATTCGGAACAACCCGGATTCGCGCAGACATATTGTAAGCGCCTGGAATGTGGCCGTCATTGATGAGATGAAGCTGCCGCCATGCCACTTTGTATTTCAATTTTATGTGGCTCAGGGTAAGCTGTCCTGCATGCTCACAATGCGCTCTGTAGACACGTTCCTAGGTCTTCCGTTCAATATTGCCAGCTATGCCTTGCTCACGCATATGGTTGCTCAGCAGTGTGATCTGGAGGTTGGAGAGTTCGTATGGTCCGGTGGTGACGTACATATCTACTCCAATCATATGGAGCAGGTACAGACGCAGCTGCAGCGTGAGCCATATCCATTGCCGAATCTAGTGATCAAGCGTAAGCCGGACTCCATCTTTGATTATGTCTACGAAGATTTTGAGTTTGAGAATTATCAGCACCATCCAGGCATCAAAGCACCTGTTGCAGTCTAAGTAGGCAAGGGACTGCTTTTTTAACGAAGCAGCTGTGTCAACGCAGTCTTGAGGAGGGATTTCATGAGCATTACGATGATTTGGGCGATGGATAGCAATCACCTGATCGGCAAGCAGAACCGTCTGCCATGGCGTATACCACATGATATGGCTTTTTTCAGAAGACAGACGCTCGGCAAGACAGTCGTATTGGGGCGCAAAACCTGGGATTCATTTAACCAGAAAAGCCTTCCCCAGCGGAGAAATATCGTCATGACCCGTGACCAGGAGTTCAAGGTCAGCGATGCTGAAGTTGTGCACTCCATCGAGGAAGTCTTGGATCTGGCGAAGAAAGAAGAGATTATGATCATTGGTGGGGGAGAGATCTATGAGCTTTTCTGGCCCCATGCGGATAAATTGCTGGTTACCCGGATTCATGAAGAGTTTGAGGGAGACTCCTATTTCCCTGAGCTCGATTGGAGTTCATGGCGCATAGCAGACAGCACTCCGGGCATCAAGGATGAGAAGAATCCTTACGATTATGAGTTTATTACGTATGTACGATAAGCTCTGTATGAAGAGAGCGATATACACAGATTCATTCTGAAGACACCTAATTAGCAGTAGAAGCAGCAGATTCCGGGCTTAGAGTCTATAGTCCCATAAATAGATACTGAAGTAAGTATGATTAGGCGAATTGATTGCTTATTGTGAGTCGATGATCATACGCCTTCCCCTGACGTGAACAAAGGAGACAGCTTGGGCGGAATAGCTGCTCTTAAAAGTCCAATATGAATTATTTATTGACTTGATTCAAAAATAGTTTCGCTAAAACGAAAAATGTTGCACAACATTTTAACACTTCTGTACGCTGATGTGATACAATAAATCAAATTTGAAATCAACGAGGAATACCATTTTATCGTTCGGAAGTACTGGGATGAATCACTGTATCATTACCAAAATGTTCGTGAAATGGCACAGAAGCGAAGAGATGGGGGAAGGTAAGATGTCTACACCAACTGGATTTATGGAATATAAAAGACAGCTTCCAGCTGATCGCAATCCTGTAGAGCGGATCAAAGACTGGGAAGAATTCCATAAACACTTGTCTGAAGAGGAATTGCGTACACAGGGTGCACGATGTATGGATTGTGGAACCCCTTATTGTCATACCGGAATGGACATGGCCGGCAGTACCTTCGGATGTCCGGTGCATAACCTGATCCCGGAATGGAATAATCTTGTATACCGTGGATTGTGGAGGGATGCACTGGACCGCCTGCACAAAACGAACAATTTTCCTGAGTTTACTGGACGTGTCTGTCCTGCTCCATGTGAAGGTTCCTGTACTGTAGGTCTGATTGGGCAGCCTGTCACGATTAAGACGATTGAAGAGGCTATTATCGAAAAGGGCTTTGAAGAGGGATGGGTGACACCTAATCCTCCTGAGAAGCGTACGGGCAAGCGTGTAGCCGTCGTAGGCTCTGGACCTGCTGGTCTGGCTGCTGCTGCACAGTTGAATAAGGCTGGTCATCTGGTTACAGTATACGAACGTTCTGATCGTATCGGCGGACTGTTAATGTACGGTATTCCAAGCATGAAGCTGGAGAAGAAAGTGGTACAGCGCCGTGTGGATCTGCTTGCAGCAGAGGGAATACAATTCGTGACCAACACAGAGATCGGAAAGGATATTCCGGCTCAGCAGTTGGTGGACGAGTATGATGCTGTTGTAATGTGTGGAGGTGCGACTAAGCCACGTCAGTTCAACATTGAAGGAAGTGAGCTGAACGGCGTCCATTACGCAATGGATTACCTGAACAGCTCCATTAAGAGCTACCTTGATTCCAATCTGGAGGATGGCCAATATATCCCGGCAGAAGGCAAGGATGTTATTGTCATCGGTGGGGGGGATACGGGCTCTGACTGTGTTGCTACTTCACTCCGGTTGGGCTGCCGCAGCGTGACACAATTCGGTACACATAATAAGGCACCATTGGAGCGCGATCCGATCGCCAATCCATGGCCACAATTCCCGAATGTCTATCAACTGGATTATGCACAAGAGGAAGCGAAGGCTATCTTTGGCGAAGACCCGCGTGAGTTCTCCATCATGACGACGAAATTCGTAGGGGATGAGCAAGGTAATCTGAAGGAATTGCACACGGTTCAGATCCAGCGGATCGTAGATGAATCCGGCCGCAAGATCTATCAACCGATTCCGGGCACGGAGCGTGTATTCCCTGCACAGCTAGCGCTGATTGCGATTGGCTTCGATGGTCCAGAGTCAACGATTGTGGATGAATTGGGGCTGGAGACAGACCGTCGTTCCAATGTAAAAGCTCGTTATGGCAAATACGTAACCAATGTTGAGAAGGTATTTGCAGCTGGGGATATGCGTCGTGGTCAAAGTCTCGTCGTATGGGCAATTAATGAAGGCCGCGAGGCTGCCCGTGAGGTGGACAAATATTTGATGGGCGCAACTGTTCTGGTATAAGTACAGGATAAGTGTAAATGTAAGTCTGGAGCCGTCACATTAGGCTAAACGTGTTAACTCTGTCGAATCATTGTATTCGGCAGAGTTTTTTGTTTTTTTAATAGATCGCAACGTTTACACAAAATATAATGTTATTTAATATAACGCAAATTGTTTTATTTAATTTTTATAATGTTATATTGATAGGTATTATAACATATTAGGGCGGATAACAAACATAAAATTATCTATTAAATTCTTTTTTATAACATAAATTATTTATTTATCACCATATATGATAGATTATATAACATTTGTTATTGTTTAATTCAATTTCGCTCGTAAATACAATCTCAGCATACAACGTCGTACCTAGAAGCCTTATAAGACTACATTACAACATATGTAGAGTCATTCTCCCCTTCATGACAAAGGAGATTGACTCTTTTTTTGCGTGAGTTTTCAAATCTACTTTCATTTACAGAATATTTACATGCCAATGATATCGGGCTAACTGATGCTTTATAACATAAGTGCATGTGGTACCGTTCCCACTGTGGGATCAGTCTCACACTACATAGTAGAAAGGAACGTCATCATGAAGCTGCTGGATCTACAAAGCAATTGCACTCCTGAGGACTCCAGGACACATATTCGGATTCCTTTTGTACTGACCCAGGCGACGGAAGAGCTGAGAATCCGGTTCGAATATGCACCCAAGACATTGGATGATAGAGAGCACTCCATACGTTTACTGGAGGAGAGCTTTGACGAATATTTGCTGCCAGCTCAGCGGCAGCAAGCCATTACACATGTGGATCAATATCTCCCACTGAAGAATCTCATTACTTTGTCAATTGATGATGAGCAGGGGTACCGGGGAGCTTGCCATCGCCATGATGAGATACAGGACTTATCCCTGTCCGCAAGCAAGGCGTCTCCAGGGCTGATGGCAGGGTCGCTCAGAGCGGGCTCTTGGTCAGTTACGCTTAGCCTACATTGTATTGTTACGGAATCATGCAACTACCGGCTGCAAATTTGGACAGCTGAAGCAGAGGAGGAAGACGCATGAGATGGCTGGGTTGTGAATTGCATACCCATACCCTGCATAGCGACGGGAAGCAGACCTTGTCTGAGCTGGCAGCAGGAGCTGTACAGCTGGGATTTGATGCGATTGCATTGACAGATCACAATACGATGTCTGGCCTTGATGATCGGGAGGAGCTCTCACAAGAGCATGGTCTGCTGATTATCCCAGGGATGGAATGGACGACCTTTTACGGACATATGGTTACGCTGGGTCTGAATGAATTTGCTGACTGGCGTAAGACGGATAGAACCCAGATTAGCTCCGGCATTCAGGAAGTGCAGCTACACGGGGGAATTGCTGGTCTGGCTCATCCCTATCGGATCGGAAGTCCCGCATGTACTGGATGCTACTGGGAATATGAGATACATGATTGGTCCAAGGTCAATTACATTGAGGTGTGGTCTGGTACGTTCGCATCCATCAAGATCAGTAATCAACGGGCGTACTCCCTGTGGACGGACAAGCTGAATGCAGGCTACCGAATCGCTGCGACATCCGGAAGAGACTGGCATGAACAAATAGCAACCGAGGAGCCGATCTCAGTGACGTATCTAGGGATTCCAGCTGACACAGAGCCTACAGAGGCTGATTTGGTGCAGGCACTCAGCGTAGGACGTGCATCCGTTACGATAGGTCCGTTGCTGACGCTGGAGCTTGAAGTGAGGGACGACAAGGTAGGCATCGGTTCTGTAGTTCGCAGAGATTCAATGGAGGAGCCCGTCGTAGCCCATATAAGTCTGGATTTCACTGTCAGATCGGGCTTATGGAGACTTCAGGAGCAGACTTGCCGTCTCGTACTATGTTCCAATCTCGGAATTGAGGATGAACGGGACATTCCATTGAGAGCTGTATCCGGGTCTGAGCATTACGAGGCTACGCTCAACAGCAACGGACGGCAGTGGCTGAGAGCAGAGCTGTGGGGCACAGTGCAAGGGGCCAATACCCTGATTGCCTTTACAAATGCCATTTATTTTGAATAAGGAGTGGGAATAAAATGAAGCCTTTTCCTCTGGTCACAGCCCACACGGGATGTATGGGCATGCCTGAGCATTCGTTGGCATCGCTTAGAGCAGCTTTAGAGCAAGGAGCGGATGTGTACGAGGATGATATACGTGTAACCAGCGATGGTGAGCTCGTGCTGGCTCATGATGATGAAGTGCTACTGTCAGATGGACGTGTAGGTAGTATCGCTGGGATGACGCTTCAGCAGTTAAATGATGGACTAGCAGAGACGTTAACCAAGTTGACGGATATATTGCCGATCATTAGAAGCTCAGGAATTACGATGAATCTGGATATCAAGACAGCGGGTAGTCTGGAGCCTGTGTTTAGGCTGATCGAGAAGAGTGAGCTGATCGAGCAGGTGTTTCTGAGCGGCTGTGAATCCGCTGCAGCTCTGGAGGCGGACAGACATGGCCGGCATATTCGCAAGCTGCTTAATGTCGATATTGCCAGTTTTCAGTCCTTACCTTATGTGGATGCCATAGTTAAAGCCTGCGAGGATGCTGTAGCAGCGGGCTGCTTCGGACTGAATGTCCCTTATCAGCTAGTTGCTTCAGAGTTGATTCATGTAGCGGAGTCCAGTCAACTCGCTGTGTATGTCTGGACGGTTGCTGAAGAGGATGACATGAAGCGCATGGCCGATATGGGGGTGGCATCCATTACGACCCGCAATGTGGCGGAACTCATGAAGGTCAAGGCGGAATGGACGATGCAGAGGTGAGAGACGGTTGAAGGATAAAGTGAATTATAGCCTGAAGGAGCTAGCTCAGCTGGCAGGGGTGTCCAAATCCACAGCTTCAAGAGTCATATCAGGAAAAGGCTACGCCAGCCCTGAAGTGAGAGAGAGGGTGCTCAGCGTAGCAGAGCAGCTGCGATACAAGCCTAATGCGGTCGCCCGGGCGATGGTTACCAAACGGACCTACAACATCGGTGTCATTGTATTCCGCGAGACGTTGCCGATTGTGTCCCATCCGCTCTACGGCAAGATTATTGACGAGATCTTGATGGCCGCTGAGGATCGAGGCTACTCCATCTTTTTGAAGACGGATAAGGAAATGTCCCTTCGCTCAATGGATTATATGCTGGAGCAGCGTGTGGATGGCCTGATTCTGGTGAGTCGATTGCGCAAGAATGTGATTGACTACGTGAAAAAATTCAATATTCCCTACCTCATGGTTAATGGCTCTACGGATGACCCCGACGTCATCCATCTGGTCAGCAATGACGAGGAGGGGGGAGAGCGTGCGGCAGACTATCTGTATGGACGGGGACACCGAAAATTCTTTATTATCGCAGGTCCGGGTGCTCATCGCAGTCATTCGCTCCGTCTGGAAGGGTTCTGCAGACGACTTGGGCAGCTAGGCATTCAGGCTGGGGAGATTTTTGTGACAGAATCGCCTGAATCTCATTTTGAATGGGGTAGCAAGCTTATGGCCAAGCATGTTGAGGACATTAGGCAAGGTGGGTATACGGCATTATTTACAACCAATGACATGTTGGCGCTCGGTGCGATGAAGGTATTGCTGGAGCGTGGCGTACGCGTGCCAGAGGATGTGGCCGTCATGGGCTATGACAACATTGAGTATGGAGCCATGTATTCTCCGTCACTGACAACGGTAAGTGTCAATGCCACAGGCATTGGACGAGATGCTGTTGATATCCTGGACAGGCTGATTTGTGGGGATACGAACGTGCCGACATTACTTGAGTATCCAAGTGAAATCAAGATCAGACAGTCTACATAAATCCACGAAGGTAAAGGAGTGTGAAAGCACATGATGTGGTACTGGAAAGCTGTCGGCTGGCGAAGGATTATCGAATTTATGCTGCTGACCGTGTTTGCCATCTTTTTTGCAGGGCCGTTATTGAATCTGCTTGTGCTGGCGTTCAGTGAAAAATGGACCTATCCGAACGCACTACCACAGGAGTGGGGTTTTAAATGGTGGAACTTTGTGCTCGCGAAGGATGATATCGTATCGTCGATCTCGCTCTCCTTTCTGATTGCTGCGCTCGTCACGGCGCTGTCCATCGTGCTGTGCATTCCGGCTGCCTATGCCTTTGCAAGACTGCAATTCCCGCTGAAGCGCATCTTTCTATTCTCGTTTTTGCTGACACAAGCCTTTCCGAAAATGGGGCTATACATCTCGATCGCTGTACTCTTCTATCAAGTTGGACTAATGAACACGCTGCTTGGTGTGGTGCTGATCCATATGATCAATGTGTTGATGTTCATGACGTGGATTCCGACAGCTGCCTTCCGTAATGTGCATGCGGCACAGGAAGAGTCGGCAAGGGATGTGGGAGCCAGTCCATTCAGAGTATTTCGCAGCATTACGCTACCGATGGCGATGCCTGGTATTATGGTCGCTTCTGTATTCACATTTCTCAACTCGCTGGATGAAGCGCAGGGAACGTTCCTGGTCGGGATTCCTGATTACAAGACGATGCCAGTTATTATGTACTCCATTATCTCTGATTTTCCAAGCAGTGCAGGAGCGGTATTCTCTATAATTCTGACCCTGCCGACGATTATTCTTCTATTGGCCGCGCAGCGCCTTGTTAGTGCCGATGTGCTGGCAAGCGGATTTCAGACGAAGTAACGGTACTGTTCAGGATAGAAAGGGGCAAGAGCATGCAATTAGCAGTACGTGAGCTGACGAAGAGGTACAAGACGGGTGATGGGGTTAGCGGCATCAATCTGGAGGTTCAAAAAGGAGAGCTAGTCACCTTGCTCGGACCGTCAGGATGTGGCAAAACGACAGTGCTACGCAGCATTGGTGGCTTTTTGGAGCCAGATTCAGGGGATATCCTGATTGAAGGTCAAAGCGTCATTCAGCTTCCACCTGAGCGGCGTCCGACCTCCATGGTATTTCAAAGCTATAATCTATGGTCGCATATGACGGTCTATGACAATCTGGCCTTTGGTCTCAAAATTCGCAAAATGCCGAAGGCGGACATTCGTAATGCTGTCACAGATGCGCTCAAGCTCGTGCGTCTTCCAGGCTTCGAGAAGAAATACCCGTCTCAATTGTCCGGTGGACAACAGCAGCGTGTCGCCCTTGCCAGATCACTCTTGCTCAAGCCGGCAGTCCTTCTACTGGACGAGCCTTTCTCCGCGCTTGATGCGAAGCTACGCTATGAGATGCGTGAGGAGCTCCGCGAGATTCAGATGCAGACAGGACTTACCATGATATTCGTCACGCATGACCAGGAGGAAGCCTTGTCGCTCTCTGACCGCATTGTGGTCATGAATAGCGGACACATTGAGCAGATTGCCAGTCCACAGACCATATATGATGAGCCGGCTACCTTATATGTGGCGAGCTTCATCGGCAAAATGAACTTTTTGGAGGGGGTGGCGGATGAGCACAACATCCGGGTTGGAGCAATAGCATTTCCGAATGCACAGGGATTAAGCGGTCAGATCACGGCGGCAATACGCCCTGAGGATGTGGATTTTTGCGAAGCAACAGAGGAGGGCAATCTACTCTCTGGTGTAATCAAGCAGATTATGATTTTGGGTCATTATGCAGAGGTGACAGTAGATCTATCAGAGGGACTGGGCCAGCTGCGTGCCTTTCAGACGAAGGAAGCTACCAAGGATTTAGCGATTGGGAAACAGGTTGGAATCTCCATTGCGAGATTGACTGGATATCCGGCAAAGGTAAACCAATAACGGAGGATGATGAATATGCTTACTAAAAAAACGTGGTTGACAATGTTCTCTTCAGTTATGCTATCTGCCGTTGTGCTGGCTGGTTGCGGTGGTGGTGCCGCTACATTGAATTCAGCTACAGGTACCGGCCCAGCAACATCGTCAGGAGCTTCCGGTGAGAAGACTTCCTTCAACTTCTACTTCACAGGCTCACAAAATGTTAAGGATCTGTGGGATACGCTGGTTCCTATGTTCGAGGAGCAGAACAAGGAAGTAGACGTTAATATGGTCTATATCCCCTCAGGTACGGGAGCAGAGCCAACCTATGATCGCATTTTGGCTGCCAAACAGGCTGGTAAAGGCTCCGGTGACATTGATCTGTATGAGGATGGCATTAACTTTGTAAACCAAGGCACGAAGGATGGCGTGTGGGAGCAATTGTCCAAGGATGCTATTCCGAATCTGGCTAATGTAAAGGAACAAACGATGCAGGATGTCGACAGCTACGCGATTCCTTATCGCTCCTCTGCGGTAGTGCTGGCCTATGATAGCACCAAGATCACAAATCCCCCAACTACATTGGATGAGCTGTTAACGTGGATCAAGGCTAACCCTGGGCAATTTGCATATAATGACCCGTCTACTGGCGGCTCGGGCAGTTCCTTTGTACAGACGGTGATCTATAAGGATCTGCCAGAAGAAGATATTCATAATTCCGATCCTGCTGTGATGCAAAAATGGGATTCCGGCTTTGCTACGCTGACGGACCTGGGTCAATATGTGTACGGTGACGGCATCTATCCGAAAAAGAACCAAGGAACACTTGATTTGCTGATGAACAGTGAAGTATCCATCATTCCGGCGTGGTCAGATATGGTACTGCAACAGCTGAATGAAGGGCTATTACCGGATACCGTCAAGATGCAGCAGATTACGCCTGGCTTCAACGGAGGACCTACTTATCTGATGGTGAACAAGGAATCCGACAAGAAGGAAGCGATCAACCAGTTCCTGGACTTCGTTCTCTCACCTGAGGCTCAGGCCGTTGTAGTAGATAAAATGAACGGTTTCCCGGGAATTGAATTGGATAAGATGCCACAGGAGACGCAAGAGAAATTCAACGGTGTCGCTGAAGGCTTCCGTACCTTTAACATTGGTGACCTGAGCACCGAGATCAACAAACGCTGGCAAAATGAAGTCGCAGCCCAATGAGTAAGGAACTGAGGCAAGCGATTACCGGATTGGGAATGGTCCTTCCATCCTTCGGTATTCTGTTATTCGTAGTTATTATTCCAATTGTGCAGACGTTGATCATGAGTCTGGGGAACGGTGAAGGCGGGTACGATCTTAGCCGCTATGAGCTGCTATTCACGGACAAGGGCATGCGTAACAATATCATTTTCACCCTACGCATTACCCTAATTACCTGTGTGTTCGTGCTGCTGATCAGCTACGCGCTTGCCGTGTATATGCGATTCAACAACGGACCGATCGTTGATCTGATTCGCAAGACGTATATGATTCCATTGTTTATTCCCGGGGTCATAGCCACCTATGGCTTGATCAACTTGCTCGGCAATCATGGCTGGCTGGCTCGTATTCTGGTTGGAACGGGTGTTGAGCTTCCACGGATTATTTTTGACGAGAAGGGTATCATCATTGCTAATCTGTGGTTCAATATCCCGTTCACCACCATGTTGCTTAGCTCGGCGCTGGCTGGAATACCTTCCTCTGTGATTGAGAGTGCGAAGGATGTAGGGGCAGGAAGGCTCAAGCTGTTTGTCCGCTTTATTCTTCCGCTTACCTATAAGACGTTTTTGGTGGCTGTAACCTTTGTGTTCATGGGAGTTATCGGATCGTTTACAGCACCATTCCTGATCGGGGCCAATTCCCCGCAAATGCTGGGTGTGTCCATGCAGCAGGTATTCAGCGTCTTCCAGGATCGGGAGCAGGCAGCCGCGATGGCATTCTTTTCCTTCATGCTGTGTTCGATACTTGGGGCCTTTTATATTCATTCCATGGCCAAGGAAGAGAATGCCAAAATATAGTATGGGGCAATAAATATAGTTTCATATAGTCTCGTATGGGACTGGTATTGACCAGGGGCCTCATATTCCACCAAGTGTGGGATGTGAGGTCCTTTACTTGTGTGCATGGGATAGACATGGACGGGTTATCACTATTCATTTTCAGTTCACGGCAAATTCGACATCCGTAATCTGTGTTATAATGTGTGCTGCAGGCTCGTACGGGCAAGGTGGTCAGAAAGGATGAATAGCTATGAAGACATTGGTTATCGCGGAGAAGCCAGACATGGGACGAACCATTGCGGCTGTCATTGAACCGCGTGCCAAGAATAACCGCAGCTACCTGGAGGGGGAGCAATATATCATTACATGGGCGATCGGACACCTCCTGGGCTTGGCGGAGCCAGATGCGTATGATCCCAAATATAAGAAATGGAGTATACAGGATCTTCCAATCATACCGGATCGGTTCCAAATTGTGCCGAATCCGAGAACGAAGGATCAATTGAAAATTATCGGTGAGCTGGCGGGGCGCTGCAACCATGTCGTTAACGCCTGCGATGCCGGGAGAGAAGGGCAATACATATTCGCGCTCATACAGCAGCAGCTAAGACTCAAGCAGCCTGTAAAAAGACTGTGGATCTCCGATCTGACGGCGCAGAGTATCTCGGCGGGCTTCGCCAATCTTAAAGATGCCGCAGATTTCGAATTTTTGACACAGGCAGCCAGGGCACGCAGTGAAGCAGATTGGCTAATCGGCATGAATGCATCGCGCGCGTTCACGACACGACATAATGCCTTGCTCTCTGTAGGTCGGGTGCAGACGCCCGTGCTGGCACTTATTCACGATCGGGAGAAGGAGATTGAAGCATTCCAATCGCAGACCTTCTATGATGTAATTGCCTATTTCAAGCAAGAGGATACGATATATAAGGGAATGTGGCAGGGAGATCGCTTGACCGAAGTCGAGAAGGCAGAGGCGATCGCCGCGCAGACGCGGGGGAAGCCAGGCAACGTCGAAAGCTACGATGTAAAGGAGACTAAGGAATACCCATTTAAGCTATATGATCTTACCCTGTTACAGCGGGAAGCCAATGCGAAGTATGGATACTCTGCCAAGAAGACGCTTGATCTGGCACAGGCCTTATATGAGAAGCACAAGATTATCTCCTATCCGCGGACCAATTCCAATTATGTAACAGAACAGAACATTGAGGGAATGCACAAGGCGCTACAGATGCTCAAGGGGACTTCCTATGCCAAATGGGCTGACCAAGCCGATAGTAAACGGGTGCATAAGAACAATAAAGCGGTCTGTAATCCGGCGCGGGTCGAGGATCACCATGCGATACTGCCCACGCTGAAGAGGCCGGGTACCTTAAGCAAGGAAGAGGAGCACATCTATGATCTTATCGTTCGTCGCTTCCTGTCGCATTTCTACCCGCCAGCCGAATATCGGGTGCATAGCATCATCACCAAGGTGGAGGAGCATCGCTACAAGACAGGTGTGAAGGAGCTGATCTCCTTGGGCTGGAAGGTGCTACAAGAAGCAGCTGGTCAAGGCTCCAGCAAGCCTAGCAAGCGAGGGAAGAAGGATGACGCGGAGGACAAGGAAGAGGAGGAACTGCTCGACGGTCCGTTCCATCTGAAGCCAGAGCAGGGTGTACTTTGTACAGAGGCAGAGGCTAAGGAAAAGGCAACCAAGCCACCTAAGAGCTATACCGAAGGTACTCTGCTGAAGGCCATGGAGAGTGCTGGCAAGCAGATGGAGGACGAGGAGCTGCGTGAAGTCATGAAGGATGCAGGACTCGGAACTCCAGCGACGCGTGCTGCCACGATTGAACGTCTCAAGCAGGTCGGATATATCGACATGAAGGGAAAGCGCATCCTCATCACCGAGAAAGGCAAGACCGCAATTGAGCTTATTCGTGGGGCCGGGGTTGATCTCCTCGCTTCGCCGGAAATGACTGGGCAATGGGAGCGGCGACTTCATCAGATCTCGCGAGGTGAGGCGCAGCAGGAGAAGTTCATGGACAATGTCAAGAAATTCACCATTTCTGTCATCGAAAAGGTAAGGCAGCAGAAGCCTGCTGCGGCAACTGCCTTCGGCGAGGATTCGCGTGGTCGCAAAGGTGGCCGAACGGTGAATGCGAAGGGCAGTGCGAGAACAACGAGAAATGTGGGCGGAAGAGGCAGCTCTGCTGGAACAGTCTCGTCACGTGCAACTGGCGATTCGCCTGGTGGACAGGCACAGAAGAGCGCGGACCCGACTACCCGCAAGCTGCTGGGAACCTGCCCACGGCCTGGGTGCGGGGGCGCAATCATTGAAGGGCGCAGAGGTTATGGATGTACTCATTTCAAGCAAGGGTGTTCCTTTGTCATCTGGAAGGAATATGCAGGTAAGAGCGTATCTGAGACGATGCTGGGATCATTGCTAAGTAAAGGCCAGACCCAGAAGCTTACCTTCAAGACCCGCAGCGGGGAGTCCGTTAAAGGACGAATTTTGTTGGAGGATGCTTCTACAGGCAAGCTTGGTGTGCGGAAGGAAGAGTAGAGCATCATATAGGAGCACGCTAGTAAGCAACACACAAAATAAGGAGCACACAAAAAGAACCCTAGCCCAGGGTTCTTTTGTGTTGGTGGATTTGAATGCTGTCATGGATGACACTAGGGACCTCGGTCAGCTTCTGAATGGTGTACATTACCGAGGAAGGCTTCTGCTCTAGCTCAATCATGTTATACACCCATTCCTTCGCTTGCTTCAGGTAGATGGCGTGAATACCGGCCTCCAGGGCGGGTGAGATGTCCGTACGCAGAGAATTGCCGATCATCCAGGTTACTTTGCGATCGAAGACATTTTCCTCCAGAATACGTTCCAGCGCGGAGAAATTCTTATGCTGGCGAATGTAGATACGATCTTCAAAATAATCCGTTAGCTTCATCTGATCGATCTTCTTCTGTTGAATGGCAACCTCGCCACCTGTGTACAGATTGAGTTGATGGCCATTCTTCAGCAAAGACTCTAGCGTCTGGGTCATTCCCGGGTAGGGCTCGACCTCTTGGCTGTATACGTTTCTCCCCAGCTCCAGTAGCATACTTTCATCGAAGGACCCTGGAATGCGTCCAAACTGCTTGCAATAAAAGCGGTAGGTCTCAACTAGAGAGCGGGGGAAATGCTCGCTGGCAAATCCAACCTGAGCTACTCCGGCTACGTCAATCTCAATCTGCTTACTGCGGATCTGCTCCTCGGTAAGACCGTGCTCCCCGAACCATTGCAGCATCTGGTCAACGAATTGATCCAGGATCAGGTCAAAATACTTGTTACAATATATCAAGGTGTCGTCAAGATCGAAAATAATCTGTTGTTTGGCAGTCAATTGATGCGTCACTCCTAACCAGTCTACAGTCGGATATACGTCTCCAGGAACATTTGCAGGTCCGCAGCGCCCTCCGGCCGAATGCTGAATTTCTCTTTTTGATAGCGGCCGATATGTATGCGCAGCATACCAGCAACTCTCAGTATCATCAGGTCTGACATGAGCTCATCATCATCCTTCTTCAGATCCTTACGCATATCGGCAAGAGACTTCGGCTCCTCCGCTACATATCTGAGCAAGCGTAGACGCTGCGGCTCAGCCACCGCCCTTGTCAGACGGAGCAGCGTCGTAGGTGGATCGTCCTCGCTTTCTTCAGGAACATCAACAGGATATTGAATGAGCAGCGTGCGGCTGTAAAAGCAGTACGTATTGATAGGACGATTGTGCACGATAGGAAACAGCACCACAGTATCAAGCGCATCCAGATGTGGGACTACAAGCCCAGCAGTGGCATATTCGACGAGAGCCTCGGGCTCCATTTTTGTCAGCAGCATCCGTTTCTCGGCAGCATCCTCTTCAGCCAGAATCCGCATACTGTGCTCCAGAGAGCGGAAGTAGTCACGGTACCATGAACGCAGAAGAGGGGTATAGTCTCTCCGAATTCGTATGGAATCCTCCAGGGTAAGGAAAGGAACGTGATGAACAATCAGATCATACATGTCCTGATCAAGCCCATCCTCCAGATAATCGAGGTATTCCTTGATTTCATCTGTATCAGCAGGACGGCAGATGGCCCAGGCATATAGCACATCGTAATCGTTAAAGGGCCAATCTTTGGCCCGAGTCAAGGCAGAATGCACTTCAGGTGACAGTCGCCCATCAACCTCTTCAATCCATTGGGACCCCATGTCCATATCCCGGACCCATTTTTTGGTCACATATACCATGAAGCTGCCTAGCAGCTCGTATACAGGGGATACATCAATTCTCACCTCATAACTCATGTAACACGAAGCCTCCTATCCTATATCTCCAGCCATTAAAGGCTTGGCCGGAAGGTCATTATATGAAGGTGAAGATGCGATTTTCAGCAAGAATTACATTATTCATTATGGCTTGTTTTACAGGACGTTGTCCACTATAATGTGAACTAGTGTGTTCAAATTCGTATAAAAGCACCAATGTTATTTATGCTTTGTCTCTGTAGGCTCTACAGGGCACATATGGTCATGACCTGAATCGTCATCGAAGATGGCGATTTATTTTTATCTGTCATGTCAAACTTATTCATTACTTGTGATCCGGTTCTACAATTGGAGGAATTATGTTGTCAATTCGTCATGCATCGCCTGCAACTTCATTTAAGCTGCAGTATTTCATCTTGATTGCTGTCATCGTCGTAGCAGGACTCAGCCAGGGCATGCTGCTTCCGGTACTATCGATCCTGCTCGATCGCATGGGGGTTCCTCCATCATTGAACGGGCTGAATGCTGCAGCGCTATATATAGGCTCATTTGCCATGACGGTCATTGCCGAGCGAACGCTTGGCTTTTTAGGGTTTAAGAAGCTGATTGCTGGCGGACTGGCACTGGTCCTGGTGACTGTATTGGTATTTCCGCTCATCCCGGACGTAAGGCTGTGGTTCGTGCTTCGTCTGCTTGTTGGTGTTGGTGACAGTGCCCTGCACTATTCCACCCAGCTGTGGGTGCTCATGATGGCTCCGCCGGAGACAAGAGGCCGAAATATTTCATTTTACGGCATGTCCTACGGGTTAGGCTTTAGTCTTGGTCCGCTGGGTATCAAGCTGCTCGATTGGGGAATGGCTGTTCCATTCATCCTGATGGCGGTCCTACTCCTGATTGTCCTTGTATGTGCTCTTTGCTGGCTGCCGAATGCTCATCCAGAGGCCCATGAGACAGCCGCGAAGCCTGACCGTGCACGTTATCGCAAAAGCTATAGCTGGGCATGGTACGCCCTGCTGCCGGCTTTTCTTTACGGATATATGGAAGCGAGCATGAACAGCAACTTCCCGCTATATGGACTGCGTATTGGTTATACGGAAAGTCAAATCTCCGCACTAATGCCTTTTCTTGGCCTGGGGGGACTTCTTATGCAGCTCCCATTGGGAATCTGGAGTGACCGTTGGGGGCGAAAAAAAGTGCTTATTATTTCGGCGCTAGCTGGTGGTGTCTTGTTCATGCTGGTACCGTGGTCGGGGACTCAGTTTGTCTGGAGCATGCTTCTACTGGCAGCCGCTGGTGGACTTGTCGGTTCCTTCTTCTCGCTGGGACTGGCTTACGCAGCAGACATCATGCCGAGGTCTCTGCTTCCCGCCGCAAATGTTGTGGCATCCTTTCATTTCAGTATTGGCAGCATAGCGGGTCCTAATCTGGGAGGACTGCTTCTGGATTATACAGTTCCTGGTAGTCTATTCCTGCTGCTAGGTGCCTTCTATATCCTGTTTGGTCTGTTAGGTGTTGGCTTTCGCTCACGTAAGCTGGAAGCCTCGTAGCATATCTTTGCTGTTAACAATTAGGACCGTGGGAAAGTTCAGTTTGCATGGTCATTATTGGGAGTTTACAATAAACTAAAGATACTGTGTTCCTTTTCACTGCATTACATACAGCCATATTAAAATTTTTAGAGGGCAAAGGGGATTCCGGATGATCAGAATACGTCAATTGACCAAGCATGTCGGCGCTGACCGAATACCGGTGCTACGCGGCATTGATATGGATATTCATACAGGAGAGTTCGTCGGATTGGTAGGTCCTAGCGGCAGTGGAAAGAGCATGCTGCTGCGATGCTTGTCCATGAAGGAGACGTGGGATCGCGGAAGCCTGATTATAGAGGGAAAGGATATGCTGCAGGAGGGGTTCCAAGGTAAGCAGACGCTCAAGCGTGAATGGGCGTATCTGGAGCAGAATCCCTATGTTCAGATGAATCGTTCAGCACTGAAGAACGTATTAATTGGACGCGCCGGGCAGACTCCTCTCTGGCGAATGATTACCGGCATGATTCGCTCAGACGACTACATGGGAGCTATGGATACACTGGAGCATTTGGGTCTGCTGGATAAGGCTCATGACAAGTGTGAAAAGCTGAGTGGAGGCGAGCGGCAGCGCGTCGCCATCGCCAGAGCCATGGTGCATGGTGCGAAGGTCATTCTTGCGGATGAGCCCGTGAATGGGCTGGACCCAGCTTCCGCAGATCGTGTGCTGGATACGTTCCGGCAGTTATGCAAGGAGCAGAAGTTGACGGTTATTGCAGTGCTTCCCTTGGAGTTGGCAGAGAAATATGCTACGCGAATCTGGGGGCTACAGCAAGGTGAAGTGGTGCTAGACGTCTATGACCGGAGATTAACCTATGCGGAGAAGAATTTGCTGTGAACGGAAGTGTGAGCATGATTGGCAGATGGATTAAAAGGATCGGTGTGAGCGGGACTCTGCTGCTAATGGCTGCATTCCTTGCAGGCTGTGGGATTTTTTCGGACAGTGATCCCATCAGCCTGATGCGCAAGCCGCTGCTACCTGAGGAAGCTCAGAAGCTTAGTGGTGTGGTAACCAAGCAACTAGCGGGGCGAGAACCCATTCGTCCGCGTGATCCAGCGGATACGACCTCGATTCGAATTGAGGATTTGAATAATGACGGTACGAAGGAGGCCGTATTGTTCTATGAGACACCCGAGGATGAGAATGTCCGCATTCGCGGGATGCTGCTCGAGAATCAAGGGGGGACCTGGGTCAAGAAGCTTACTTTTGATGGAGCAGGCCTGGTCCTTGAATCCTTCAAGCTGGTGGACGTTACCAACGATGGTACAATTGATATCGTAGCCGGCTTCTCCCGTGGAGAAGACGACGCAATGAAATACCTGGTGGTCTACTCGTATACCGGAGGTACACTAGAGAAGGTATGGGAGACGCCTTATACGTATTTTGCTGTTGATCAGCCAGACGGTCGGGCCGCGGAACGCAAGCCCTTGGACATGAATGGTGACGGATTGACAGACATCACTATTGTGTCTTTGCTCAAGAATGAGTATTACAATGTAACTACGTATCAGTACAATGATGGCTTCAAGGAACTGGGCAAGGTAGATCTGGATAATCAGGCCAACTATGTACTTCGTGCATCGGCAGGACAGGTGGCCGAGAACAAAACAGGACTTATTCTGGACACCTTTGTTGGCCAAGGCTCGACGGTCTCCAATATCATTACGATGGAGAATGGCCAGCTCATCAGGGCTGACATTGAAGACCAGACGTTCAAGGATGCTTACATTCTTAGCGAGGACGTTGATCGGGATGGGATATTGGAATTCGGCAAGCTGGAGACGCCAGCAGGATGGGAGGATGCAAGCCCAGGCGAGCGTCCACAGCTGATATCCTTCTATCAGTGGGATGGCAAGAAGGGCAGCATCTTCAAGTTGCAGCAATATCGGGATTGGCAAAGCCGCTACTATATTAATATTCCGCCTGAGCTACATGGTCAGGTAACGATAGATCGCAAATCTGATCTGGAGAAGCATATTATCTTCATTATGAAGGATACAGGTGAAGTGCTTGCTGAGATCAAGTTCTTTTCTCTTACGGCTTGGGAGGAGAACGGTTCTGAATGGCAGGAGCTCGTGCGGACACGCGAGCAGGTTATCGGACTGAAGCGATCAGATAAATTCAAGTCAGGCAAGGATATTCGTACACTGATGAAAAATAACAGTATCGGAAAGGAAGGACAGAAGTGAGCAAAGTATTGATTATGGAGGATGAAGAGTCCATTCGTAGTTTTATCGTTATTAATCTGAAGCGTAACGGCTTTGAGGTGCTAGAATCAGCAGATGGGAATGAGGCGCTGAGCATCCTTAATTCGGTGCCTGATATTGATATTGCCCTTCTGGATGTAATGGTGCCAGGTATTGATGGTTTTGAGGTATGCAGAAGAATCAGAGAAACGAATGAGCGAATCGGCATCATTTTCCTGACAGCCAAGGTGCAGGAGCAGGATAAGGTCTATGCGCTGTCCGTAGGAGCCGATGATCATGTCAGCAAGCCATTTAGTCCTACTGAACTGATCGCACGGATTCAGTCCTTGCTGCGTCGTGTGAATGTGCATAGAGAAGGTGCAGCGAAGGTATCCTTCCAATCAGGCCCATTCTCACTGGACCTGATTACGAAGCAATTCAAGAAGGGGAGTCAGCTCATTGAGCTTACTCCTACCGAGTTCTCCCTTGTTCAGTTCTTTCTGGAAAAGGAGAACACTCCACTGAGCCGGGATGTCCTGCTGGATCATGTATGGGGGAAGGAGTACATGGGAGATCCGAAGATTGTGGATGTGAACATTCGCCGCTTGCGTCAGAAGCTGGAAAACAATCCTTCCGAGCCGATGTATTTGCAGACCGTGTGGGGACACGGATATAAATGGAAAGGTCAGGGGCAATGATCAAGAAGGGGATCGCCAGACAGATTGTACTTCACTACTTTTTTGTGGTCTTCTTGACTTTAACACTGGCTGAAGTCATTTTTATGTTTGCGATCAGAACCTACTACTATGATGCGATTTTTAACCATATAGAACTGAATGCCAATGTCATCAGCCGCACAAGCCAGCTCTATTACAACACGGATCAGACATTGAACTCCTACATGATCAGCAATTTCTCCATCGACAGCACGCAGTTGGAGGTGCTGGACGGGGAAGGAAATGTGCGTGTGAACTCATCTGGCTTCGAATCGGATCGGAAAATTCAGACCAGTGACGTAGCGCAAGCCCTGGCAGGAAATACAGGCCGCTGGGTCGGCAAGCAGCCAGAGACAGGTCAACAGGTCATGGCCGTCTCGAAGCGGCTGTCAGGCACAGGTGCGGATGATGTGTACATCCTACGCTACGTTACCTCGCTGGAGAAGGTAAATGAGCGACTCTTCAATATGACCTTGATGTCGGTAAGTATCGGGGGTGCTGTACTGGCGATTGTCTTGATCTTCAGTATGGGCTTGGCGAATTCGATTGTAAGGCCTATTAACAATATTACTGCTGTCTCCGCGCTGATGGCGAAGGGCAGATTCGATGTTCGGGTGAAGGGCGATTATCGCTATGAGCTTGGTGAGCTGGCTTCTACCCTGAATTATATGGCTCAGGAAATTGTGCATACGAATCAGGTGAAGGACGATTTCATCTCCTCCATCTCGCATGAGCTGCGTACGCCTCTTACGAGTATTAAAGGCTGGAGTGAGACGCTGAATTCCGGAGGATATGACCCGGAAGAGACCAAGATTGGTATGCAGATCATTTCCAAGGAAACGGACCGACTTATTGGCCTTGTGGAGGAGATTCTCGACTTCTCCAAGCTGCAGCAAAATGAAATGAAGCTGGTCATGGGGACGGTCAATATTCGGGAGCTGCTGCAGGAGATTATGCTTAATGTATGGGCCAAGGCTGAGATGAAGAAGATCAAGCTGAAGATGGAAGCGGACGAGGAGCAGGTATTCCTGGTTCATGGGGATGGTAACCGACTCAAGCAGGTGTTCCTGAACATTGTAGACAATGCCATCAAGTTCTCTCATGAGAGTAGCCATATCTTTATTCTCATCAGCAAGTCCAAGGACCGAATTACAGTGGCCGTTCAGGATTCAGGTATTGGCATCAGCATGGAGCATCTGGAGAAGGTAAAGGACCGGTTCTTCCAAGTGGACCATCAACGGGGTGGTACTGGGTTGGGTCTGGCGATTTCGCAACAATTCGTAGAACGGCATGGCGGTGAGATGACACTGAACAGTGTATTGGGTGAAGGAACGACAGTTACCGTGATTTTGCCTGCATCGACCGAGCAGCCGGAGGCGCGGAGCGATAGTACAGATGCTACATCACTTGATCAAGCTATAGAGCAGCAGCCAGGTTATGAGCTGGAGGAAGAGAGCAAGCAAGACAAGTAGCATCTGAAATCTGAACTCCTCGTATTCCTCATTCATTGTGGATTCGTCTGTTCTGAATAAATTCGACTGTAGCATTCGACACGGCAGGAGTAGGGGAGTGGGGAGCAGTGGGCCAAATGAGCTTACTAGAAGCATACCAGATAGAGCAAGGTGAACTGAGGCTGTACCGTGCAGAGCGAACACAGCTGCCAGACATCTTGGTATTACTCAGAGATGCCGCAGAGTGGATGGTTAGCAGACAAATCGAGCAGTGGAAGCCGGAGATGTTCACTGAGGAAGCGATTCATGACTACTTTGAGAGCCGGGAAATCTATATCGCATACCTGAACGAAGCTCCGGCAGGCTTGTACACTTTACAATTTGATGATCCAACCTACTGGAAAGACAAGAATGACCCGGATTATGGATATTTGCACCGGTTAACCGTGCATAGTGGCCTCAGGGGACTCAATCTAGGTCCGAGACTACTGCAGTCAGCAGAGCGGATTGTCCAGCAGCGCGGTAAAAAGGGACTCAGGCTGGATTGTGTCGCCCATAATCGCAAGCTGAATCATTTTTATCAGATGCAGGGCTTTCGGTTGATGGGGGTATCCGATATGGGGACCCGCTTCGCCTCTTTGTACCAAAAGTCGTATTCAAGGGCAGAATCAGAGCTCGACGAACGAATACAATTGGTGTTCTTACAGAAGGAAGACATTCCAGTCCTGCTGGAATGGGTACGTCACCAGACAGAAGAGGAATACGTGCAGTGGGCCGGTGCGGCCTGGGCGTTCCCGCTGACCGAGGAGCAACTGCTGGCTGAGCTGGAGCAGGCGAATCTGCCTGCCGAATCAGATCGACTACTCTTCAAAGTGATGCATGCTGACGACATAGTGGGGCATGTGGGCCTGTTCCGCATTGATCGTCATCATGAGTCCGCCCGGATCGGTAAGGTGCTGATTGCGAGTCCGCACGACCGCGGAAAGGGCTGGGGGCAGCAGGTCATTCGTGAGGCGCTTCGCATCGGCTTCGAGGTACTGAATTTGCACAGGATGACGCTGGGTGTATATGATTTTAATCGCCGTGCAATTGATGTATATACGGCAGCAGGTTTTCAACGTGAAGGAATAATGCGAGACCAGGCTAAGGTTGGAGATCGTTTCTGGACCCTTCATGAGATGGGCATATTGCACAACGAATGGCAGGCCAGGAATACGGCCCATTGGAAACCTTAATTATTGTAGTAACCGATAAGCTAAAAGATCATGACGACCCTCGGTTATTGTGAGTTTGTTGGAATCTTTGGAATATGATCTATTCACAAAAGCATCCCCATGGCAGCTGTTCAACAGCCATCTTGGAGATGCTTTTTTTGAGAGACTTATGCTGTTAAATCCAGGTATAAAGATTGGCAGCTACTTTAATCATTTGTAATCATGATCTGCCTACCTTAAGAGGACAAGCCTTCTGCACGGAGGCGTCCATTTTTTTCGTAGACCTCTTTTAGCAGGCTCTTCGATGGCTGACGCAATACCGGCTTGCCTGGAACCATCTCACCAGGACCTACCACAGCGATATCGTGAAGATTGCCACGGATGACGGCACCATCCTTCACGATGGCTCCTTCACCAATAATGGCATGCTCGATCACAACGTTGCGTCCGATGCGGGCGTTAGGCATAATTATGCTATCTGTGACACGAGAGGACTTGCCGATCTCGGCTCCACAGAATACAATGGAATTATTAGCTGTGCCCTCCACGTAGCAGCTTTCATGAATCAGGCAGCTATTAGCAGCAACTGTATTTTTCCGCAGAGCGGGCTTGACCCGTGTAATTCTTGTATACATTGGCCAATCTTCACGCATGAGGTTGATTTCACTGTTCGGCTGTAGCAGATCCATATGCGAGTCCCAGAGGCTTTTTACTGTACCAACATCCTTCCAATAGCCCTGGAATTCATACACATATACAGGATCTTGCTCGGCAAGCATCTTGGGAATGATATCCTTCCCGAAGTCATGACTTGAGCTATGGTCATTAGCATCTGCCAGCAAATATTCCTTCAGATAGCTCCATCTAAAGATATAAATACCCATCGAAGCCAAGTTACTGTTAGGCTGTTCTGGCTTCTCCGCAAATTCAACAACCTCCTGATGCTCATTAGCGCTCAAGATCCCGAAGCGGCTCGCTTCATTCCATGGTACCTCCATGACTGAGATGGAAGCAGCAGCATCCTTTTCAATATGGAAATTCAGCATATCTCGATAATTCATATGATAAATGTGGTCACCAGACAAAATTAGAACGTGCTCGGGATTATGCTGCTCGATGTAGGCTATATTTTTGTAAATAGCATCTGCAGTTCCCGTGTAGCCTTCTTGTCCTACGTTATAGGAAGGCAGCAGGCTTACGCCAGACGTCCCATTATTGTGCAGCCCCCACGGCTCTCCTTGGCCGATGTGCTGATGCAATGACTCAGCCTCATACTGAGTCAATACGCCGACAGTATCAATCTCCGAATTCGCACAATTGCTGAGCGGAAAATCAATAATGCGGTAATGACCGCCGAAAGGGACGGCCGGCTTAGCAATTGTAGATGTAAATGGTGCAAGGCGTCGCCCTTCACCGCCAGCGAGAAGCATTGCAATACAATCTTTGTTCTTCATCTCGTTTTCCCTCCCGATAATTGTCGTCGTTGTTCATTACATAAACGCAATTAGGATTCATGAAACTTTATAATGTTTTACATTCAATGGAAAAAATGAACTTACCATAGTTACATTTCCGATCAATATTTATTAATCTAGGCAAAATCTTCACCTTTTCCGCATAATTAAATTTGAAGCTTACTCGTTCATTTTCTGTTCAAACTGGTAACAATGGGGTAATGAACCTGATGGAAATATAAATATGTAAAGCAGGTGATGGATTGGAAGAGCAAGGTCGGCACAACAAATCCACGGATGAGTACAGTGCAGGTTCAATCTCACAGCAGGACATTTACTTATTTCATGAAGGCACGCATTATGGGAGTCATCGAATCATGGGGGCTCAGATGACCGTAGAAAATGGTACGCCTGGCGTGCGTTTTACTGTATGGGCACCGAACGCACAGCATGTGGGTCTGGCAGCCGATTTCAACCAGTGGAACGGTCAACAGGATTCGTTATATAAGATACCCCAATCTGGCATATGGACTCGGTTTTTTCCTGGGATTCAGGAAGGAACATTTTACAAATACGATATTACCGCAGCTGATGGTGAACGTATGTTGAAGGCAGATCCCTATGCGCTACGTGCGGAGCTGCGACCAGCTACAGCTTCTGTGGTGGCCTCTCTGGAGGGATATAAGTGGAGGGATGGTTCCTGGAGGCGGAGACGCAGGGAATTATATGCCAAGCCAGTTCATATCTACGAGCTCCATATGGGAACCTGGCGGCAGAAGCCGGATGGTACTTTTTATACATATAGGGAAATGGCAGATCAGCTGGTGGAGTATGTAATAGAGATGGGGTATACGCACATTGAGCTTATGCCGTTAAGTGAGCATCCTTATGACCTGTCTTGGGGCTATCAGCTAACAGGTTATTTTGCAGTAACCTCGCGCTATGGCTCCCCGCAGGACTTCATGTATTTCGTGGATACGTGTCATGTTGCTGGCATCGGGGTCATCATGGATTGGGTACCTGCTCATTTTGCGAAGGATGCTCATGGGCTAAGACGCTTTGATGGGAGTCCGCTGTTCGAATATGCCGATCCGCTATTGGCCGAGAAGCCTGGGTGGGGGACGCTGTCCTTCGATTACAGTAAAGGGGAGGTACGTTCCTTCCTGATCTCGAATGCGTTGTTCTGGATGGATGTGTATCATATTGACGGATTGCGTGTAGATGCGGTGACCAGTATGATTCGTCTTGATTTTGAGAAAGCAGAGGGACAATATCGGCGAAATGCACATGGAGGTATTGAGAATGAGGAAGCGATCCAGTTTCTTCAGCAGTTGAATGAGACTGTGTTCCGGTACTACCCATATGCACTCATGATGGCTGAGGAGTCAAGCGCCTGGCCGAAGGTTACCGCCCCGACCGATGAGGGAGGACTGGGCTTCAACTATAAATGGAATATGGGCTGGATGAATGACACTCTTGATTATGTAGAGACAGAGTTCAGTCAACGCCAGGAAGCTCACCATTTACTCACATTTCCGATCTGCTACGCTTATGTCGAGAACTTTACCCTTCCACTGTCGCATGACGAGGTGGTGCATGGGAAGAAGTCACTGCTGGACAAGATGCCAGGGAGCTATGAACAGAAATTTGCGGGGCTTCGTCTATTGTTGGGCTACCAGATGACCTCTCCAGGTAAAAAGCTGCTGTTCATGGGTGGAGAGTTCGGTCAGTTCATTGAGTGGAAGGATGAGGACGCGCTTGACTGGTTCCTGCTGGATTACGACAGCCATCGCCAGATGCACCATTTCAGCAGGGAGCTCAACCAGCTGTATCTGCGTGAGCCAGCCCTTTGGCAACTAGATCATTCCTGGGAGGGGCATCAATGGATCGATGCGGATAATCAGGAGCAAAGTGTCATCAGCTTCATACGTAAGGGGAAAAAGAAGAAGGATGACCTATATGTTGTAATCAATTTTGGGCCTGTCGACTACCCTGCCTTCCGCATTGGAATGGAGCGCTCAGGCATCTATCAGGAGCTGCTGAACAGTGATGATAAGCAGTATGGTGGAAGCGGGGAATTGAATACAGGTGGACTACGAACGGAAGCTATTCCGTGGCATCAGCAACTGCATAGTCTGGAGCTTCATCTTGCACCGCTTAGTATGGTGATTCTGAAGAGAGAAGCTGCCATACCCAAGACGAGTGTAAGGTCGGATATAACGAAAAGTGCAAAGAACATTTTAATGAAAAACCAAGGGAACTAATGAAAATATAGAGACGAACAAAGGAGGAATCCGTATGAATATTGTATTTGCTGCTGCTGAAGTACATCCTTTTATGAAGACAGGCGGTCTGGCTGATGTGATCGGAGCTCTTCCCAAAGCTCTTCAGGCATCTGGTGCCAAGGTGAGTGTCATTATGCCCAAGTATAAAGGGATTGCCGAAGAGTATGTTCGTAAAATGAAGCCACTGGGCAACATGCAGGTACAGGTAGGCTGGCGTGATCAGTACTGCGGAGTGTACCTACTGACGCATGAGGGCGTGCAGGTGTATTTTATAGATAATGAATACTACTTTGGCCGGGATGGAATCTACGGCTATATGGACGATGGTGAGCGGTTTGCATACTTTAACAGAGCTGTCCTTGAGGTGCTCCCGCTGCTTGAATCCAAGCCTGATGTGCTGCATTGCCACGATTGGCACGCAGCAATGATCCCGTTATTATTGAAGGATCAATATCGTCAGCTTCCTTTCTATAAGGATATCCGAACTGTATTCACGATACATAACCTGCTGTATCAAGGTGATTTTCCATATGAGGTGCTCACCGAGCTGCTAAATGTCAGTGGGGAGTATTTTACGCCAGAGGGTGTGGAATATCACGGAAGATTGAATTTCATGAAAGCAGGGCTGGTATTCTCGGACCACGTTACGACAGTAAGTCCGACTTATGCACAGGAGATCCAGACCGAATATTATGGATATGGACTTGAGGGACTGCTTCGTAAGCTTGGTTATGAGGGACGACTGAGCGGGATTGTGAATGGTATTGATGTGAAGAGCTACAATCCGGCCACGGATGGGCATATTTACAGCAAATACCGTACCAGCCTCGCCAAGAAGCTGGAGAACAAAATCGGTCTGCAGCAGGAGCTAGGGCTCCCGGTACGTCCAGATGTACCTTTGCTGGCGATGGTTACGCGCCTGGTAGATATGAAGGGGCTTAGCCTGGTCACCCGTGTACTGGATGAGATGATGTATTACGATGATTTTCAGTTCGTCGTATTGGGCACAGGAGATCCGGCTTATGAAAGGTGGTTCCGTAGTGCAGCAGAGCGCTATCCGCTGAAGATGGCTGCTCAAATACAATTCAGTGAGTCCCTCTCACGTAAAATATACGCCGCCAGTGACATGTATTTAATGCCATCCCGGTTCGAGCCATGTGGAATCAGTCAATTGCTTGCATTGCGTTACGGAAGCATTCCGATTGTTCGAGAGACCGGTGGCTTGAACGATACTGTGCAGGCATATAATGAATTTACAGGGGAAGGCAACGGATTCAGCTTCGCTCATTACAATGCCCACGATATGATGAATACGATTCGCAGGGCGGTTGATTTATATAAGCAGCCTGAGCATTGGCAACGCTTGACACAAGCTGCATTCAAGGGGGATTACAGCTGGAATGTATCGGCTGCAGCCTATCTGGATATTTATAATCGACTGATGGAAGAAGACAGATAGGATCTTGACCAGATTAAATATGAGTGTAGTACCGCTGATATAGAATGGATAAAATAAAACACCTTCAAGGCTAGAGATCGCAGCCATGTCATAAATGGAAGACATGATGGCAATCCCGTATTGAAGGTGTTTTTGTGTTTGCTATGGATAAGGCTAGCCAGCCTAAGACACATTTGCCATAACAGTCTAGTTCAACAATTGGACTCGACAGTCAGGTTCTGGTGAATTGTTCGAATATTACGTGCGTACTTGCTTGACACTAGGCTTGTACTGACGTGTTACGTGTGAATTCTTCCTTGATTCGTGCTAGCAGCTCAGGCTTGGTAATGACATCGCTAGCCGTCCAAGCTAATGTCTTGGCTGCTAGCAGCATACGGTCCAGAGCAAGCTCTTGCATCGCATGATCACGGAATTCTGGAGTATGCAGCATATGGCGCTCAAGCGTAACCTGTACATAAGGATGAATGGATGGACAGTGTAAGGATACATTGCCCAGGTCCATGGAACCATGATCACCACCGTTAACAATCAGGTCAGCATCAACACCGGCTTCTATCAAATTGGAACTAAACGCAGTGGATAGCTCCTCATTGGTCAGCATTTCGTCATACGAGAGCTCATAGTTAGATACTTCGAGGCGGCTGCCGGTCTGCAGAGCTGCACCTTCGGCGATCTGAATTACCCGCTGTGTCAGCTTGTTCAGCTGCTTCCGTGTGGCTGCCCGTACATAAAATTGCGCGGAAGCATAGTCGGGTACGATATTAGCCGCCTGGCCGCCGTGGTTAATAATTCCGTGAATACGTACATCGTTCGTCACATGTTGTCTGAATGCATTCACGCCATTGAACGTCTGAATGACCGCATCAAGCGCATTGATGCCTTCGTGAGGACTTGCAGCCGCATGGGCGGCCTTTCCATAAAATTCAAACTGGACGGCATCAATCGCCAAGGATCGGCCTGAGGTTTCGAATTGATAGAGCGGGTGAACCATCATAGCGACATCACAATCATCAAATAGCCCTGCCTCCGACATCGGTACCTTTGCTCCGCAGGTCTCCTCTGCTGGGGTGCCATAGACTCGAATCTCCCCACCAATTTCATCAATGACGGATTTTAGACCTACAGCCGCACCGACACTCATCATGCAGATCAAATGGTGCCCACACGCATGCCCAAGATCAGGCAGCGCGTCATATTCGGCGAGAAACGCAATGGTCGGTCCTGACTTGGCAGCTCTGTAGGTAGCTATAAATGCTGTAGAGATCCCAAGTATCGGGGCTTCTACCGTAAAACCGTGATAGTTCAGCTCCTCCTTGAGTTTGGCGGAGGCTAAAAATTCTTCATTTCCCAGCTCCGGGTGTGCACCAATATATAATGAAATTTCCTTGAAACGGGAACCATATTCCTTAATGGTATGCTCAATTTGCTGCTTCGTGTTCATTTTCTTACATCCTTTCACAACATTGAAATATTTCATGGTCAGAATGATAAACAATCGTTTGCATAATCATGCATTCTCATCTATAATGACACAGTTATGTTAATTATACAGGAATAAGGAGAGAAGGAAAGTTTGAAAAGAATATATTGTCGTTATGCGGCCATCGTACTCGCTGCTGTCATGATGATCCTGGCAGTGGTACCAGCTTATGCAGCGGATTCCACCAAGCAGAAGCTGGTTCTCGGAACTAGTGCTGATTTTGCACCTTATGAGTTCCACAAAACGATAGATGGCAAGGACCAGATTGTCGGCTTTGATATTGAAATCGCGAAAGAGATTGCTAAGGATCTTGATCGTGAGCTTGTAATTGAAGATATTGGATTTGATGCGCTACTGCCAGCTCTGCAAAGCGGACGGGTAGATATGGTCATCTCGGGGATGACTCCTACAGACGAACGTAAGCGCAGCATTGATTTCTCGGACAACTACTATCAATCCCGTCAGGTCATTGTCGTCAAGGCGGAGAATAAATCCAAATTCCCGACGATGGATAGCTTGCGTGGAGCCAAGATTGGTGTCCAGAAAGGCTCCATTCAAGAGGAGATTGGTATGGGGATTCCAGACGCACAGCTGACCTCTCTGGACAAAATCTCAGACATCATTCTCCAATTGCGTACGAATCGGGTGGAAGCTGCCATTATGGAAGATACGGTAGCTGCCGGTTATCTGGATAGTGAGGTCGTCCTTGCGCCAGCAGTACCGGATGTGCCAGAGGTACAGGCAGCCATTGGTATCCAAAAGGGCAATACCGAGCTGCTGAACTCCATTAATGGAACATTAGACAGACTCAAGGCCAATAATGATATTGAGCGTATGGTTGAAGAGGCAAGTGCCCTTGCTGCGGATCGTCCGCAGGCAAAGTCTCCAAACATTATTGAAGTGTTCTGGGAATATCGTAATTATTATATTACAGGTGTAGGATATACGTTGCTGCTTTCAGCGCTTGGTGTGCTGTTCGGCTTCATTATCGGTCTGTTCATCTGTTTTATTCGGATGTCAGGCATTCGAGTGCTGCAATGGATTGGAACGACGTATGTCGAGATTTTGAGAGGCACACCGATGCTGGTGCAGCTCATGATCGTGCATTACGGATTCTCCTTGACCTTTGGGATCAACTTCAGTCCATTGCAATCAGGTATCATTACGCTATCCATCAATAGCTCCGCCTATCTGGCAGAATTGTTCCGCGCAGGAATTCAAGGCGTAGACCGTGGACAGATGGAAGCGGCACGTTCCCTCGGGATGAAGAGAGGCAAAGCGATGAGATTTATTATTTTGCCGCAGGCCCTTAAGGCAGTGTTGCCTGCGATTGGTAATGAATTCATCACAATCATCAAGGAATCCTCAATTATCTCGTTCATTGGCATGATGGATCTGATGTACCAGGCCTCTGTTGTTAAGAACATTACTTTCCAGGGGATGAGTCCATTCATCATCGCCGCGGCCTTGTACTTTGTCATGACATTCGGACTCTCCAAGCTGCTTGGATTGTGGGAAAGGAAGTTGAGAGCTAGTGATAACCGTTAATCAATTACGCAAGTCCTTCGGTCAGAATGAAATTCTGAAGGGACTCGATGTGCATATCAAGAAGGGCGAGGTCGTTGTTGTCATTGGACCAAGTGGTTCGGGCAAAAGTACTTTTCTGCGTTGTCTGAATCTGCTGGAGGAGCCATCGGCAGGTGAAATTCTGTTCGAGGGCGAGCCGATTACAGCCAAAGGCCATGATATTAATAAGACCCGTGAGAAAATGGGTATGGTGTTCCAGCATTTTAATCTGTTCCCGCACATGAATGTACTGCAAAATCTGACGATCGCGCCTGTTCAGGTGCTTGGAAAATCTCAAGCTGAGGCTGAGAAGATCGCGGACGACCTTTTGGCTACAGTAGGGCTGTCCGATAAGCGTGTTGCCTACCCGAACCAGCTGTCAGGTGGTCAGAAGCAACGTATCGCCATTGCGCGTGCGCTGGCTATGCAGCCACATATGATGCTGTTCGATGAGCCGACCTCGGCGCTTGACCCCGAGATGGTCGGAGAGGTACTGGACGTTATGAAGAAGCTGGCTGAGCGCGGAATGACGATGGTCATCGTCACACACGAAATGGGCTTCGCACGTGAGGTGGGAGACCGGATTCTGTTCATGGATAACGGGCAGATTGTTGAGGAAGGAAGTCCTGGCAAGGTATTCGGAAATCCTGAGAATGAGCGCACACGCGACTTCCTCGCGAAGGTACTCTAGTTACATTTCGAATAGTACTGTAGCGACATCTCGAACCATAACAGCTACATTTTAAACACTATATGTATGGTAAAAGAACAGCCCTAGTAGGTCCATTCAAGGACCTACCAGAGCTGTTTTCGAATTAGGTAACTATATAAGCCTATATAAGCCACAACTAAATTTATAACTTGACGAGAAGGCGATCTATTGTTTCCAGCGGTTGCTTGTTGATTCTTTACTCACGTGAAGTCGAATCTTGTAAAATTTCTCGAAAAAGAAGTTATTCACAACATCAGCTTTGAGCCACAGCCATGGCCCCTCAGCAGGGTTGAGATTTGGACAGTAAGGAGGCAGAAAGACCAATTTCAAACGGGGATGTTCCTCCAAGAAGGGCTGTAATTCCGTAGTGTGATGAATCCAACTGTTGTCTAAAATCAAGGCGATTTTCCCATCTGGATAAGCAGCGAGAAGATCCTTCAGAAAGCGAACGGCGGTATCCGTCTTTTCTTCTTCACGGTGATTGACCTGACCGGTCTCATAGTCTATTGTAGCAAACAAATTAGCCCATCGAGTCTGCCTTGTCTACCGATGTAAGCCTGCTGTTCGTCGATCTAAGAAAAAAAGCAGATGACAGCACCAAGCTGACATTTCGTTTCTCTTGGGTTCCCCGCGTTCCATTCAATAAAACAACCTAATGTACTGCAGTCAAGATGTTGTTTTACCTTTAATATTATAAAAGCAAGCCCAAAATGGCCGTGTGCTTCGAACAAACTTGATTGGTAAAATCATATGAAAAAGAAACACACCAGTGCAAAACAATAACAACTGGTGTGCTTTAAAATCGTGTTTTCGTTTAAATAGTTATTGATAATTAACTACATTGGAATTTAAAGGGGTCATAACAGTAACACCAGATTGTAGTGTCAGTATACTACCTGTCATTCTCGCCCTATAGTTACCAGCGCCCCAATCTCTAATCAAGAAAGTCTCCTGATCACCTTGGAAGTATGTCAAACTACCTCATTTATTAATTGCCTTTCTTCCTATAATTTCCCAAGAACCAAAAGAAGACTTTTGAAAGTACATAGTGAAGTTAACGCTAGAAATCTGATACTTTGGTTCAAGATTAATATTCCAGTTGCAATACATACGTCCAGCCACATCTGTGCAAGTCAATAATAACCTTCCAGCATGTCCTAGAGCTGATGGAGTAACTAATTTTGAATCATATACATCACTTATTACTGTGTTATCAGCATTATTTATCGGTACGAATTTAATTTCTTCTGTTTCAAAGGTGATATTCTGAGAGGTACTTTCGGCATCAGTATTTATGTATATTGGAATTTTAAGGAGAATTGCTTATGAAATATAAAATTACCGAAACTCATATTTATGTATTAGATTCTCACAATGCGATTCACGATGTACTGTGTTTTCCAAGATCGAATAGAACATACGAAGACTTAAGTGAGTTAGTTGAGGATTGCCTGACCTTCGAGCTTACTAACCCTGAACATTTTGAATCATTTGATCATATGAAGGTGACCTCTCCATCAAAAGGAGGAAATTTTTATACCCAGGACTTTCTGAATCCCATTTTGAAATTGGTAAACGAAAATAGATTGTAATATATCGACACGAAAAGGACTCCATTGACTTAATAGTTGTATTAGTCCTTAAGAAGCTTCTTTGAATGGAAAACAGATATTAACTATGCGTCAAATCCAAGTTAACGGCATATACCAACATTTTCATGCAGTAAAGGTTACAAACTTGTGATAATATGCTTACAAATCTTAACCTTTTCGATTGTAGGTTGCGGTAATTAATATTTCTAATCTAGAAAGCCATAATTCTGAATCGTAAAAGGTGAGAAATTTTGTAATGCTGTCATACATAGGAGGATAACTTACATATGAAATCGTTCGGTAAGATGATGAAATCAACCTTGTTGGTATTGGGTGTAGGTCTGACTGTAGCTGCGGGAACCGCAGATGCGGCAAGTGTACATGTGGCCAAAGATGGAGATACATACTTCAAGCTGGCGCGTCAGTATGGGGTGAACATGGAGGCGCTTATGGCGGCTAATCCGCAAATTCCAGCCAACAATATCTATGACGGACTGAACATTAAGCTGCCTGAGGATACGGCAATGCAGGCCAAGTCGATTTCTGCTACTCCAATAAAGGAAGCTGCGAAGATCTCAGCCAAGCAAGTGGAGGCGTGGGGAAAAACGTTTAACTACTCCAAGGTACTGAATGTGACGGCTACAGCCTACTCAGCAGCAGCTGACGAGAATGGCGGGTGGGGGCCTGTGGATTACTTCGGCAATCCGCTGAAGATCGGCACGATTGCTGTGGATCCTAAGGTGATTCCGATGGGCACCAAGGTACTCGTTACAGGACACTCTCATCCTGGACTACCTGCTAATGCCTTTGTGGCGGAGGCACTTGATATGGGCGGGGCCATTAAGGGCAACAAGATCGACATCTTCATACCTGGCTCGAAGGCTTCGGTCAGCCAGTTTGGTTTTCAGGATGTAAAGCTGTATTTTATTGAATAGGAGCTTTGTTGAAGATTAGCTTTTGACAAGCTGTAGTTCTCTGTCAACCATGAACATAATCGGTAATCATTGAATCGTATTAGTGAATAGATTGAAGGATGTCCCGTCAAGCCATGGGTTGGCCTAGGGACATCCTTTTATTTGTTTGGAAATAGCTTGCTCACTGCTTCTTGCTGAGCGGCAAGGAGGCAGGCACGTGTAGCAGCTCGGGAAGAGTAACGAAGGAGTAGCCCTTACCTTCCAGCTCGCTAATCATGCTCGGAAGCACGCGAATGGTTCCGTGCAGATCAGTTGTAGTTCCACCACCTGCATGCATGAGAATAATAGAGCCTGGCCCGGTATGAGGCACCACGTTATTTCTGATTTGGCGCGGACTGAGGCCCTTCCAGTCCATGGAATCGACATTCCAGTTCACAATCTTATACCGCGAGCTGCGTGCCCAGCGTAATTGGGGCTCTGTAATCTCACCATAAGGCGGCCGGATCAGCTTGGGACGAAGGCCTGTAATCCCTTGAATAATTCGTTCCGATCTGAGGATTTGCTGGCTGAACTGACTCGAATTAAGCTTGGCAAAATTCGGATGATTGAAGGAATGGTTGCCGACGACATGTCCTTCCTTTACAATTCTTCGGACCAGATCAGGATGCTTGCGTGCACGACTTCCAACAATGAAGAACGTTGCCTTGATCTTATGCTTCTTAAGAACATCCAGTACATAAGGCGTGTAACGTGGATCAGGAACGTCATCGAAGGTTAATGCAATTTGACGAGTCTGCGAATGAGGACCACTCATCTTGAAGGTATCAGCATATTTTTTTCGCAAGTCCCCAAGTGTGCGAGGCTTGGTACTGGTGGTCTGTACATTTTGAACAGACTGGTCACTCTCTGCGGGCTGGGGAGAAAGCCATGCAGCAGCAGCGGATTGGACATGGCTGTAAGCAGACGGATAACTGCTGGAGAGCAGCAGTGCCGCTAATGTAATATTGGTCCATAGTGGCATGGGATTAGCCCCCTTTTTCGTTTCTCTCGCGCATCAGTGTGTTAGTATTTCCAAATGCCGTCAAATTATGTAGTAGCATCATTTGAAAATGCCAGATAATTTGCTATGACATGATGGGTTAAGTTAAAATATAAGTAATTGGAAAAAAGCTGAAACGATTGGAGTATCCCTGACGTATATAGAAGTATTGATAAAATCATCGGTAGATCAAAGGAGGAACTGCAATGTCTATCTTCAAGCGACTAAGAGATCTTACACTATCGAATATTCATGCGGTTATTGATAAAGCTGAGGACCCAATCAAAATGACAGAGCAATACATCCGTGATATGCGTGAGGACCTTGAGGACGCCGAAAAGGCGGTTGCCGCCCAGATTGCCATCGAGAAGAAATTCAAGCAGCTGTACGAGGAGCAGACAGCTCTTGCTCAGAAGCGTGAGGAGCAGGCTCATACCGCCGCCAAGGCACAGAACGTGGACCTAGCGCGCCGAGCGCTGGAAGAGAAGAAGACAGCAGAGGATAAGGCAGCAGAATACAAAGCCAGCTATGAGCAGAACAAGGCGTCAGCTGATCAATTGAGAGCCAAGCTGACAGAGATGCGCAAGCAACTAGAGGAAATGAAGAGCAAGCGCGAGACACTTGTAGCCAGATATCAGGCTGCCAAAGCGCAGACAGAAATCAACAAATCCATGAGCACATTCAGCACGGATTCAGCTGCTTCTGGAATGAAGCGTATGGAGGAGAAGATGCTCCAAATGGAAGCGCGTGCTGAGGCAAGCAACGAGCTAGCAGACAAGGGCAAGTCGCTGGATGATGAGATGGAAGCCTTGACCAAGAATAGCGAGGTTGAGGATGAGCTGGCTGCATTAATGAAGCAGTATGAAAATAAATAATTGCTGCTAAAGCGTGAGACGAATGGCGAAGGTGAGAACAATCCACTCTCCTTCGCTTTTCAGTCTGCTGTTTTTGCAAAGTACCCTTAGTTAAGCATGACTCTATACTACGTTGAACGGTACTGACAGCATGTGCGCTTGAGTAACAGATGAAGGATGGTAGGACATATGGATCTTCACTCCATTATTGCGATGTTCACTTGGACAGTCGCAGGAGCAATTTTGTTGTTTTTATTCATGTATCTAGACTCCTTATTTACGAAATATAAGGATTTTGAAGAGGTCAAAGCCGGCAACGTAGCAGCAACGACTCGATTGGTCATGAAGTTGGGAGCACAGGCCTACATCCTGTCCGCCTCCATGGCTACTGCCAACAAATTGAGTGAGGCATTGGTGTATTCCTTGCTCGCTTTTCTCATGCTCTTCGTACTGGAGGGGTCTGTGCGAGTCGTTCTTCGAAAATGGGCTAAATTTGATCTTGATGAAGGCACTCAACGTGGTCACATCGCGCATGGCTTGTTCAACGGCTCCTTGTATATCGTTGGTGCCCTGATCATTGCGGCCTGTTTCTGACGGTATAATGCACAAAAAACACTAGAGCTGTCACTCGGAAGCAGCCTTCGTGCAGCAAATCCAAGGATTTGTCACAACGAGAGAGCGGCGTATGGAGGACAGCTCTTTTTGTCATTTTCGGGATTGTCGTACATTTGCGGATTTCCGTGATCTGGGAATGGTGCTGGCTGGTTGCTTGCGGATCCATTTGAGAAAGGAAGCCATCTGCAGATTGGATTGCAAAGCTTCTATGGTGGTGAGCTGGAGCTCGATCAGTTGACGATTCGTGAACAGATGATGAATATGCTGATGGCATGCAACACACAGATCCGCAGTGGGCAGGAAGGAGCCACCTTCTTCCCGCGGTGTTAAATGGTGTACGGTAGTCACAACCGGGGTGCGTCTGCAAAGCTCACATTGGTCTGGTGCCTTCGTCATTTTCAATTTATCCTCCTCTGCACAGGAACACATACAACTTTAGTCGTGAGCTCGACCATCCTCCTTGCGCTGGCCCTTGAGCACAGGCTCAAGCACATCCTGCACACTGCGCTCCCATAACGGAACATCGGTCCTATACGCAGCGCGTACATTCAGATGACCAGCCAATGGGGCCGTGATGAACACGAATACGATACCCAATAATAGTCTGGCGCTTGCATAATGATCATAAATCCAGAAGTAGAGAAAGGCTGCAGTAAGAATACATAGAACGCCAAGTGTGGTACTTTTGGTTGCGGCATGAGCACGCAGATATACGTCAGGCAGCCGAATCAGTCCGAAGGTGCTTAATATGCTCACAATGGCCCCAATCAATACCAGTCCTCCAACGATTAGCCCACCTGCGGTCTCAACGATCATTCTCACGCTCAAGCACCACCCCTCGTTCAATATAACGGGCAAAAGCTACCGTGCTCAGAAAGGCGAGTATGCCAATCAGCAAAATAATATCAAGATACGCCTGCGTATGCTGTGCCATGGACAAGACCGTAACCACGGCGATGAGATTGATGCCAATGGTATCTAATGCGGTAATTCTATCCGCCATGGACGGCCCACGTAGCACTCGATACAAGCAACCACAGATCGAGACCGATAATAGAAACACTGCGATCAGAAATATAGCCTGCAGCATCAGCGAGTCACCTCCATTATGCTTTTTTCAAAAGTATTGCGAATTTCCTCAGCCATGCTGTGTTCATCCGTAATGTTCATGGCATGAATATAGAGCGTGCGGTTATTATGCGAGACTTCAAGCAGCAATGAACCTGGTGTAAGAGATATCATGAGATACAATAGACTCAGCTCCCAATCCGTGTTTAGCTGGCTTTTGTAGATAAAGACGCCTGGGCGAATATCCAGCTGTGGCTTGATAACCTGCCGGATGACGGTATAGCTGGCATGCACGAGCTGGACGAGCAGTACTCTGAGCAGCTTGAGGATCGCCCAAATCCTCATGAGATATAATCTTTGCGGAAAGAATCTGCGCAGCACTGCAATCAGAATCAGACCAAGCAGGTAGCCGATCAGGAACTGCAGGACGGTCCATTCCGCACTGAGGAACATCCAGGTGAGCGCGATGATCAGATTAAGCAAAATTTGAAAGGCCATCAGATCTACTCCTTTAACACGGCATTAATGTACAACTCTGGCTTCAGCAACAGAGTGCCCGATTCAGAGACGAACGGATAGATGAGCTCGGCAGCAGGTCCAATACATATGATCAGCACAAATAGCAGCATGGAAGAAAGGAGAAGTGGGCGTACGGGATACAACGTGATTTCTTTTTGCGTGACTGGAGTACCCCAGAAGGCTTTTATAAAAATTTTGATAATGGAGTACATCATCAGCAGACTTGCCACAATGGCAATGATCGTTAGACCGTACAAGCCCGCCTCCAGACCGCCTTCGAATAGCATCAGCTTGCCTGGAAAGCCGCTTAAAGGTGGAACACCTGCCAGAGCCAGTGCTGTAATGAACAGCATCCAGCCCAGCAATGGGTAGGATTTGATGAGTCCGCCCATTTTGTTAAGATTGGATGTCCCTGCCGCCGCAATCAAGGCTCCGCCAAGCAGGAACAACAATGTCTTGATTAGCATGTCGTGAAATAGGTACAGCAGCAGACCCTCCAAGGCGATTTTGCTGGAAGAGGCCATCCCGTAAGCGACGAAGCCAACACCTGCCACTACGTTATAAACCATAATCTTATTCACATCCATGTACGACACTGCACCGATAACCCCAAGAATCATCGTCGCGCCAGCCATCGTGCCGATCACTGTCTGCGTGAGGTCTGGATCATGATAGAAGATTAGCGTGAAAATCCGGATTATGGCATACAGTCCGACCTTTGTAAGCAGGCCTGCGAACAAGGCGGTCACGACAGAAGGGGGCGCTGCATAAGAGCCTGCCAACCAGAAGAACAGGAACAGCCCGGCCTTGATGCTAAATACAATGAGTAACAGCACGGAGATGACACTCAGAATGCCATCCTGACCGATCTCGGTCACACGAACTGACAGATGGGCGAGGTTCAGGGTTCCAGTAATGGAATAGAGAAAACCAATTGCTGCAACGAACATCGCGGACGATACAATATTGATAAGTACATACTTTAGCGTCTCCCGCAGCTGGTGTGAGGTCCCTCCAAGGACAATAAGTGCGTATGAAGACATCAGCATCAGCTCGAAGCAGACGAACATATTGAAGAGATCCCCCGTCAGAAACGAGCCATTGACACCTGCCATCAAAAAATGAAAAAACGCATAAAAATGGTGCTCTTCACGTTGTCGGTTAATGCTGCGAAATGCATAGAACATACAAGATACAGAGATTAGCGCTGCTGTGAAGACTAATAAAGCAGCCAGGCGATCAGCGACGAGCACGATACCGTAGGGAGCATTCCAGCCCCCCAGATTCAAGGTCTGAATACCAAGCCCACCTGTCTCAATGAGAAGGAGCACAGCCGCAGCCGCGTTAATGAGTACAGACGTTCCACTCACCATCCGCTGCCAGTGAATACTTCGAGAGAGCAGCACGAGTATAATGCCTGTTAACAGTGGGACAAGGATCGGAAGAATCACTGCATTATTCATGGCCAAGCTTCCTTACTTCTTCCATATCGTCAGTTTTCAATTTAAGGTAGGAGCGATAGCTGAGCACGAAATAAAATGCGAGCAAGCCAAAATTGATGACGATGGACGTCAGTATTAAGGCTTGGGGAAGAGCATCGACGTAGCTGTCCGCGCGCTCTCCCAATAAAGGAGGAGAGCCGTTCTTCAGGCCAGCTAGTGTGATGAGAAGCAAATGTACGGCATGGGTCAGTACGGATGTCCCCAGAATGATCCGCAGCAGACTGCGAGATAAAATCAGATATACAGCAATGGTAAATAAAATACCGACACTTAGACACATGATGATTTCCATATCAACGATCCTCCCCGATTTGTGTAATAATGGTCATCGTTACACCAATTACAGTCATATACACCCCTATATCAAAGAGCAGTGCTGTAGCAAGCTCCGTCGTTCCGAGCAGCGGTAGATCAAAGTAACCGAAGGTATGGCTAAGAAAAGGGGCCTGGAACAGAAACGAGCCCATGCCTGTCAGCACGGCAATCAACAACCCGACAGCTGTCAGTTGACGATAGTCAAGGCGAATCACACGATGCATCGTCTCTGTCCTAAAGGCAAAGCCTAGCAGAATCAATGCGGCCGCTGTAACCAGGCCGCCAATGAATCCACCGCCTGGCTCATGATGACCTGCGAAGAACAGATGCAACGCGAAGGTCAGCACGATGAAGATTACAATCTTCATGAGCGTCTGCAGAAAGATATCATTGCTTCGCAGTGGCACCGTACTCCATAACAAGGAGTGCTGCTCCAGATCCCTTTGCTTCTCAAAGGCCTGAACGCTTGTTGGGTTGTGGAATTTGGTGCGTGCACCGAGGTCCTTGCCATCCAAACTCAGATGGATCATGCCATAGATGGCCAGAGAGGCGACACCGAGCACGGCAATTTCTAGCAATGTATCAAAGCCGCGGAAGTCTACGAGGAGCACATTAACGATGTTCTTACCACCTGCCAGCTTGTAGCTGTTCTCTGTAAAATAACGAGAGATGGATTCTACATTTTCGCTTCTAGTCGCAGCCAGTGCAATCAACGTCATAATGGCTCCTACAGAGACGGCGATAATCAAATTCACAGTGCGATAAGATCTCGAAGATTTGCCTAAGCGCAGCTCCGGCAGGTGATAGAAGCACAGCAGCATCAAGGCAACGGAGATCGTCTCTACGATCATCTGAGTCAAGGCCAGATCGGGTGCCCGGAATAAGACGAAGAACAGTGTAACCAGATAACCGACGGCCCCTGTGAGAATAACAGCGGATAATCGTTCCCGCGCGAGTGGAATGCAGATCGCGGCAGCAATCAGGCCAGCGAGTATCAGCATTTCGTAGATACGGATTGGAGCTAGCTCAGTCCGGTCCCATGGAATGACGTTCGCTCGGTAGAACGTGTAACCTAGCAGCAGTACACTAAAGGCGAAAATGTACACCAAATAATTACGGACCGAGCCGTTCATATAGAGCTCAGTGAGCCTGCGTGCAGCGTTGCCAGACCGTCTGAAGAGCTGAGTGAACAAAGTATTAATGGACAGCTGATGTGGATAGAAGCCATATACTCTGAACCAGCGATGGCGTGTGTAATATAGCAATGCTCCGACGAGCACGACGCTGATGGTCATGAACAACTCCGGTGTCCAGCCATGCCACATCGAGAGGTGTACCTTAATATGCTCACCTTCCGTAAGAGAGGAAGGGAGTACAGAGATCATGGCAGGCTCGAGTATCGTGTAGGACAACACATTCGGGAAGAGACCGAACAGGATGACGAGGATGACCAGAATCGCAGGTGGAATCAGCATCCCGATTGGTGGTGACTTCACCTTACCTGAGGTCAAGTAAGAGTGCGGCTCTCCAAGAAAAGGTTTGCTTAGCAGGACTACGGAATAGATGAAGGTGAACACACTTCCGATCCAGGCCAGAACAGGAAACAAAGTTCCCCAGGTCTCAAGGCCGTAAAAATTAAAGCTCATCATGTCAACGGTTGCCTTAAGGAACTGCTCTTTGCTCAAAAAACCGCTAAACGGAGGTATACCGGCCATGGACAGTCCGCCAATTACCGTTATGGTAAACGTAGCTGGAAGGATCGTAACCAGCCCACCCAGCTTGCGCATATCTCTGGTGCCTGTAGCATGGTCCACAATTCCTGCTGACATGAACAGGGCACCCTTGAATAATGCATGATTGAACAAATGAAAGATGCCCGCAAGCGTTGCTGTCGTATAGAGCACAGGCTCATGTGTCCCTCTGTATAAAGCTGCTGATCCCAGCCCAAACAAAGTCATAATCAGACCTAGCTGTGAGATGGTAGAGTAAGCCAGCAAAGCCTTCATATCATTTTTGCGTACTGCTGAAAAAGCGCCATAACATAGTGTTATTAACCCAACAGACGAGATCGTCCAGAACCAGCCTGCGTTCCCAGCGAACACAGGAGTCAATCTGGCAACCAAGTAGATTCCTGCCTTGACCATCGTAGCAGAATGCAAATAAGCGCTTACGGGGGTAGGAGCCTCCATCGCATCAGGTAGCCATATGTGAAATGGGAACTGTGCAGACTTACTAAAGGCCCCGATCAATATCAGAATCATGGCTGGCATGAACATCCAATGCTCTGTGATTGGCCCCAATGCAGCTATGGTCTCTCGAATGCTGAAGGTTCCTGACATAATTCGAAGCAGAATAATTCCTCCGAGCATACAGAAGCCACCGAGAACGGTAATCATGAGAGATTTAAGGGCACCAGCTGCAGATTTAATCGACTCATGCTTGTAGCCGATTAGCAAGAAGGAGGAAATGCTCGTCAATTCCCAGAATCCATAGAGAACGATTGTATTGTCAGACAGGACAATTCCCAGCATGGCTCCCAGGAACATCATGAGGTATAGATAGAATGGACCCAGCTGGTTTTTGGTCCGATCCATGTAGAAGATGGAGTACCACACGACTAGCGCACCAATGCCTGTAATTAACAATGACATCAGCATGCTCAGACCATCAAGTATTAGTGTGAAGTAAATTTCCAGCGAAGGAATCCAAGGCAGGATGGACTGGGGAAATACCTCCTGCTGTACTGTGGGAATCTGGCTTATAAAATAAAGGAAGAGTAGTAACGAAGCCGGGAAAATGAACCAGCCTGTATGTACTTTGGGTACCCAGCGATACGCGAGTAAGCCTACAATACCGGCAAAGAAAGGAATAGCAACAATCAAGTGCAACATATAGATACAGAGCCCCCTTGTGGATAAAATAGTCATGCATGAGGCTTACAACAAATGCAGTGGACACAATTTACACTGTCTTAACTCTTACCCAAAGATTGCTGGTACAGAATCGGATTCTTGTTACAGATCTGTAACAAGGATGCGAACGGCAGATTATAGTGTCGACGCAGCGCAGAGTAACGAAAGGATTTCGCTTCGAAAAATCAGGTTGACACAGGATGTTACTTTATGCGCTCCTATTGTTCTGGCAGATATGTTATTCTGAATGAATGGAAAGGCGTACATAGAAGAATGGAGTGAGAAGTATGAATCAATGGTTACATTCAGACGATTACACCACAGAACGGTACCATCGCAAAGCTATCTCTGTTGAACAAGCGCAACAGCTAGTGATGCAACGTGTTATACCTGGGGCAAGCGAGCAGGTACATCTCACGGAGGCAGCAGGGCGCTTCCTGGCGGAGTCTATATATGCACCACACCCTTTCCCAAATTTCAGGCGCTCGGGCATGGACGGCTATGCCATCGTCAGCTCAGACACAGCCATATGCGGAGGCAGCGAGGGTCAAGATGTATGGCTGCAGGTCATTGATGAGGTGGCTTGTGGATTCGTATCCGAAAAAGTGGTGGAGTCCGGGACGGCGGTGCGTATCATGACAGGGGCGCAGGTACCGGATGGTGCTGATGCGGTCGTCATGTTAGAAGCTACTAGATTGAAGGAAGAAGCAGGACAGGTCTATGTCGGACTGAAGAAGCGGGTTCAACCGGGAGCGAATGTAACGGAGATCGGCTATGAGCTGAAGGAAGGCGAGCTGCTGCTCCAGAAGGGCACACAGCTGGGCCCAGGAGAAATATCGGTGCTCGCTACTTTTGGAGTCGGGATGGTTACGGTATATCGCAGACCACGGGTGGGTATTTTCTCGACAGGCTCTGAATTGCTGCAGTTGGACGAACCCCTTCGGCCAGGTCGGATTCGTAACAGCAACACTTATATGCTGGCTGTACAGATTCGTAATGCAGGAGGTATTCCTTGCCTACTTGAGGCGATCACAGATGATGTAGAGCTGGCCCGCGAACGGCTGCACGAGGCACTTGAGCAAGTGGATATGGTCGTGACGAGTGGCGGCGTGTCCGTCGGAGATTACGATATTATGGGTGAGCTTGTCCGGCAGGAGGGAGTGGAGCTTCTGTTCAATAAAATCACGATGCGCCCTGGTAGCGTAACTACCGCTGCCGTGATTGACAATAAGCTGTTATTCGCTCTTTCCGGTAATCCGGGAGCATGCTTCGTCGGGTGTGAGCTATTGGTGAGGCCATTTATACGTGGTATGCAAGGAGCAGAAGCACCTTATCTGGTAGAATGGACAGCATTTATGGGTGCAGACTATCGCCGGATGAATAACTACACACGCTTCGTAAGAGCGACGCTGAGCTTCAGAGAAGGGAAGGTTGTCGCAACTCCAGCCAGAATTGACGAGTCGAGTGTCATGATCTCGATCAAGGACAGCGATTGCCTGATCGTCATTCCTCCAGGTACGCCGGAGGTGCTGGAAGGGGAACGTATTCAGATACTCAAGCTGGAGAAGGCGTCCATATGACCGAACGAAGGGAGGATGTCGAGTTGGAGAGAGAGGGACCGGAGCGGACGGAGCCTTTCATCTTACAGGTCGCAGGGTATAAGAATACGGGCAAGACTACATGGCTGACAGGGCTCATACACCACCTTAACGAGCAGGGCATCCGTTCTGCGGTCATTAAGCACGATGCCCACAGCTTTGATATGGACCACCCAGGTACGGACACCTTCAAGCTTCGTGAGGCTGGAGCGGTGGGCGTGGCAATTACGTCAGCGAAGCGGACAGCAATTATAGAAGAATATGATACGTCGCTGGAGGAGTTGATTGCTGTCTTCTCGCACAGTGGACGCTATGACTGTATTTTTATTGAAGGGTTCAAGCAAGCGGATTACCCGAAGCTGGTCATGATTCGTCAGGAAACGGATCTGGAGCTGCTTGACTCGCTAATGCAGGTGATTGGTGCTGTATATGCTACCGACTGCCAGAAACTGGTCAGCAGCCGCGCTGCGGACATAATGCTGTATGATTACAGCAAGCCCAAGCTGGCGGCTGACTGGATCGTGGATAAGCTCAAAAGAAAATAGTTTGAAGATGCATAAAGCTGGCCTCAGGCATCGGCACGACGCTCAATAGCATCGGACATAGTCTTATCTGTAAGATGGGCATAGACCTCGGTCGTCTCGGTTGAGGCATGGCCAAGCTGCTCTTTGGTTTTGTAGATATCATTTTGCAAATAATAGTCGGTCGCGAATGAATGTCTTAGCTTGTGTACGGTCAGGGAAGGCTTACCATAGCGTTTGGCATACTTGATGATCATGGCCTGTATGGCACGCTTCGTCATTCGTTTGCCTTCCTGTGCACCATTGGGAATGGCCAGGAACAGAGCCTTCTCACGCTTGACAGGGCGATAGCGCTGATGACGAAGCTCCAGATATTCCGCTAGATCGTCTCTGGCTTGTCCGCGAAAATAGACGGGAGTCTTGAAGGTCTCGTCATTATTACCTTTTCGATAGACATAGAGCAGCTTGTTGTTCATGTCCAGGTCATCCACATTCAGATTGACAACCTCGGACACCCGCAGCCCGGAATTCAGAATGAGGCTGGCAATGCAAGCATCCCGTTCCTTATTCAGGTTATAGGCATACATAGCTTGCTTATTATCGGCAGCATCATGTCCATAGCCCTCATGGATGTAAGCAATGAATTCCAGCAGCTCATCCTCCTCCAGCAGCTTGCCTTTCAGCTTGGCTGCGGTGTCCTTGGGCTTATGAATTCGCTTGATCTCTACCTTGGCCATAATGTTCCGCTTCAGTAGTGGATAGAACTCTTCATCCTCGGCGATCTGGCTTAAGTAATGGAACATGGAGCGCAGGGAGGACAGCTTGCGTGATACGGTAATTCGCGAATTCGTTCCCTCTCTTTTCGTTGTCAGAAAAAGCCGATAGCTGGTAATACTATTCATATGTAGCTTCTCCAGCTCCTCCAGCGTTACACCACTATTGCGATCTGCAGAGGAGAGTCCTTCGGCGCGAAGCCAATTGAAGAAGATATCGTAATCTCGTACATACTCCAGCAGAGTAGAGGGAGACAGGTCCGGCAGCTTATAGTCGACAAACTGCTGTACATACCACGGCATGGACGGAAGCTTCTCGTCAAGCTTTTGCCGATCGATTTCCTTTTGGACATTCATCTCATACACCTCAGATATTCTAGGATTCTACTGTATTTTAGCACATTGCAGGAGGCGACGACATTGAACTTGAGGATTGAGCGTGTCCCGTATGAGCAGAAGCATATCATCAAGCATCTGATGCAGTTTTATTTGTATGATTTCACGGAGTTTCTTAATATCCCATTGGCTGAGGATGGGCGCTACCCGCCTTATCCGGATTTGGGTGAATATTGGACGAGTGGGGATGCCAAGCTTCCTTTTGTCTTCCGAAGAGACGATGTGCCTATTGGCTTTGCCCTGATCGATCAAATGGAGGACAGCAGTGAGTGTGATTTTTATATGGCGGAGTTCTTCGTGCTTCGTCCGTTCCGCAGAGATGGCATCGGGACCTATGCAGCACAGCAGCTGTTCCGGATGATGCCAGGCAGATGGAAGGTTACACAGGTGAAGAGTAACGTCCCGGCCCAGCTATTCTGGCGTAAAACGGTTGATTCCTATACGGAAGGGAACTACAAGGAACGAACACATCCGTGGAAGGGGAATACCAGTCAATATTTCACGTCATGAAATAAAATGATTAATTATATGAATTATTAATGATGTTATGTATTAATTTGCTTTCTCTGATTTATAAAAAGCTTCATGCATGGACTTCTAATTGTAAACGGATATTGACCGCTGTAAAATTTTAGAATATAGTTTGTTTTTAGTAGTATATTCTGGAATTTATGTGTGAGAGGTGGTTTTTGTGTGGAGCCTGGACATACAATCTTAGAAGAGTTGGAGGATTATTTAAAAAGTAATAGTTTGACAATAGCACAATTTTCCAAATGCTGTGGTATTCATCCCAGAACTCTTAATAATCTGATCAATAAATCACGTCCTATTGCTGTAAGCCAGCTTGATCTTATCACGAAAGGTATGAAACTTGCTGAAGGTTATTTCTATGAAACTTACATAGATAGTTACATTATAGGTGATGCGATGGATTGGCGAAGAGTAGAGCCTTTAATCTTTAGATGTGCAGAACTCAACAAATTAGATACAATCCAACGTATCGTAAATCAAGCAATGGAAAAATTGGTGTACTGTTCAAAACTGTTTAATACGGCAGAGAAATTATTAACTAAAAAGCTACATGCTACTGCAATTCTTCTTTATGAAGGTGTCGCTGAAGGGGAACGATTTCAACACTCAGAGCGTTTGGCTGTATGCCAATATCGCTTATTTGCTTTGAGATTGAATGAGAATCAGGAACAAAATTTGCAGGCTGCTCTGCAATTCGAGCCTTTTGTATCACGTTTGGATGAAATGGATCAACTAGATGCGTTGAAAGATCTTGGTAATACATATCGTTCATTGAGAAGATGGGACAGGCTAGAACTTACAGCATTGAGATTGGAAGCTGTTGCTAAAGCACAATATTCAATAAAACATTCCAAAGCTGAAATGATTGAGAGTAAGCGTATCAGCCGCCCACCATTTTTCTATATTTCTTATTCATTCTTACTTAGAGCATGTGCTCAGGCGGAACTAGGTGATTACCAATCGGCACTTAAGCTTACTGATCAATATTCAGAACTAGATTGGATAGAAGAAAAGGATTCAGAGACTTTGCATTGGAAGGAATTGTTTAAAACATGGGCACAAGCGAATATACTTGCTTATAAGTTATTAGATGGGGATTTTAGTATTATTCCGGAATATTTAGCATACATTGAAACAAATACAGATGAAATTTTACCAGCTCTGTTCAACATTATGGAATCAGCGAATCGTTATAGCTACAATGTAGATGATATTCTTGAACGTTTTGAATCACATATTAATAAATTTATAGAGAAGCCTGAAATAATTGGAGTTTACACCAATCAAATTATGTCAAATTATTTTGTTTTATTTCTAAATGATATGGCTTATTATAATTTGATTAAAGGGAATCTTGAAACAGGTTTCAATTATCTATTAATTTGCCTAAAGAAATCTTACGAGATTAACAATAAACCATGTATTATTAAGTGTGTAGGCCTATTTGAGAGTTTCAGGGGACAAGCAAATCAAGATGTAGAAGAAGACTATCAAAATACGATTAAAGAGGTGTATGAATATGAAAAAGATAATCGTACTAATATGTTTATGTACTAGTTTTACTTTAATTTACTCAGTTCCAATTCAAGCTGAAATATCCAAAACTGTTACTGTACAAGGTTTTACACATGGTGGAGGCTAAAAGGAATTATCGTTAAAAACTATAATAAATATACTTTTGCACCAAAAACACTTTTGAATTTTTAAAAAGTGTTTTTTTATTTTTGATCAGCGGTCAAAAAAAAGAAAAGATGATTTTTGACTTTTTATTCTAAATTATTACATAAGGAGGGAGAAGAATGACAACAACAAAAATAGGTGTTTTGCTTCGCATTGAACGAGCCAGAAGGAAACTGTATAAAATCCAGAAAGAGAATGTGTCGCTAACACATCCCAAAGTAATCCAGCAATCAAGGTTGTTGGATGTCCTAATAAACAAATATCAAGGAAGTTGATCGTTATTTGAAAAAATGTAACTAGTATAGCTACCTTTATCAAACTGAAAAACTGCAGAAATGCGTATGGGTATTTCACGAATGTGAAGGCACAACGGACTAATCTCAAACATTAGTCGAATAGTAAAAATTAACTAATATAATTTATAATTACATTGTATTTAAATTAGAACAATTCATATGTTTTGTTCGTTTGATTCCAATTTTTACAATATAGATGCATCTTCACATATCAATCTGGAAAAGGCAGTGAGAGGCAGCAATGAACAGATCACAAGCCATCGAGCATTTTGAACAGAATACAGTGATCCCACGAGTGCAAGATATGCTTCAACGGCTTGAATCTTACTATCAGCTACATAAGGCCCAGCTAGCCCAGTCATTCTGGGTTTCCATAGAACAGATCATCGCAGGATATGGAGCTTTGCAGGAACAAGGGCAGCAAGATGCGCTTGGTTATATTACATTCTCTCTGCTACGAACATCCATGCTCAGCGGTCAGAGTCTCTACTTGTTAGAAGCCTCGAACAGGCTTTGGTTCCTTGACGAACAGGCGTACTCTGCGTGCTATGACGCGGCCTGGGCTTATGGCTTCTTGAAGCCTCTGGAGACGGAGCTGTTGCAGTTGGCCAAAAAGTATGCTGGAGCGATAGACCCGACAGATGTGCAGCGATGGATCATGAATACCGCAGCTTTCGTCCATCAGTACGTGCTTGCATTAGCCCGCTATACCTTGCGACATCATGAAGATCAACTGATGTACAGATTGGACCGTGTCCGACTTGAGCGTGAATGTGAAATTCGCGTTGGTGAATATCGGGATCTAAGCGAGATTGTGTATAAGGTAGATCGCAGAGAGCGCTCTGCAGAAGAGCTAGGGAATGAGCTGTCAGGCAAACATGAATTTGTGTATTCCGGTGAGGTGTTCCGTGATGCCGAGCTGACGCAAGGAGATTATTCGGGGATTCATTTGTACTACAGTGATTTGCGTGGAAGCTCTTGCAGAGGAAGTCGTTTCACCGATGGCTATTTGGTAGGGTCCCGCTGGGATGAAGCGGACTTGTGCGGTGCGGATTTCAGCGGGGCATTTCTGGCAGAGGCGAGCTTTAAAGATGCAGACCTGCGGGGTGCGTCTTTTCGAGGTTGTATAGGAACGGCAGGCTTATTGGCGGAGAAGCATTGGGAACGACCTGGCTATGAGCCGGTGTGCTTCACAGGTGCTAATTTGGCGGGGGCAGATTTTACGGGCGCTTGGTTGCCCGGTGCAGATTTTCGGGGAGCCTTGCATGTGGATGAGGCTATGCTTCATGGGGCCTGGCTGGAAGGAGCACAATTCTCTTCAGATGTATCCGAGGGATTAGAGCGGACCAGCAAGACAGCAACGAACAGGAAGCTGGTGGAATCATGAAATATTGGATCGGCAAGCCGGAGCACAGCATTGTGCATCCGGCCATCCCTGTATGGGATGAAGAGGCGAATGGAGAGGACTTGAGTCTCGCGGATTGGACACAATGGCCAGAGTCCAGTGCAGCCCAGTTCCGCGTGCGAGGCCATGATCTTACGGTCTATCCTGATCTGATGTTTGGCGAGCTGCTGCTCGTGTCCGATTCTGTGCATGAACTGCTGCGCATCTATATGCCACGGCTGTTCAGCCGGATGGCGCTGCTGCGTGATCTGGATCGAATGGAGCAGCGGCTCTACTGGCTTGTCCAGCCTCCA
>NZ_AUFO01000017.1 GCF_000426545.1 Paenibacillus massiliensis subsp. panacisoli DSM 21345
AAGTGCAGTAATGCATGGAGCTGACCAGTACTAATCGGTCGAGGGCTTATCCTAAAGTAAAATGCAATGATTCGTTTCGGTTCCAGTTTTCAGGGTGTAACACCTTGAGGCATATGCTGTAACATTTATACGCACAGATGTGCTGTACCAAATGTTTCGCATACCGTGTTTGTTTCACAAACACTCGTTTGGTGGCGATAGCGGAGGGGTTCCACACGTACCCATCCCGAACACGACCGTTAAGCCCTCCAGCGCCGATGGTACTTGGACCGAAGGGTCCTGGGAGAGTAGGACGCCGCCAAGCACAAGAACCACTGCCGATCTTCGGTGGTGTTTTTTTTATATTCTGATCAGGTAAAAGAATAGCTATACATACCAATGCCATGGGCCAAAGTAACTGCAACACAGTGCTTTGGTTTCTTTTGTATATTGAGGGTGGTAAGGTTAGTTTACTACCTTTTCTATGGACTAGACTCAGCCAGAATGGCTATTACAGTAAGTCTGGAAGAGACATCTAAGCTTCGGTATCTCATACAAAGGGTAACTCCAAGTAAGTATAATAAATAAAATTTATAATAATTTAGTACCAAGTACTAAGACTTGATGCTATAATTATATCTATAGTAGGATAGTCTAATCTATATCATATGCAAGCTCTCAAAAATCTGTGGGGTGATACGAAATGATGCAATCCAAAGCTATAATTACAGCTATAGGCGCCTATGTACCTGAACGAATATTAAGTAATGCAGATCTGGAGAAGCTGGTGGATACCAGTGATGAATGGATTGTCCAGCGGACAGGGATGAGGGAACGGAGGATTGCAGCTGAGCATGAATTCGTATCTGATCTGGCGACCCGCGCTGTAGAGGATCTGATACGTCGTTATGCCATTCGTGTAGAGGATGTGGATATGATCATTGTAGCCAGTAGTACAGTGGAATATGCTTTCCCCAGTGCAGCATCGCGTGTACAGGCGAACCTGCGTATTCCGCATACAGGGGTCCTCGATGTGAATGCTGCGTGCGCGGGATTCACTTACGGGCTACAATTGGCCAATAGTCTGGTGACCAGCGGTTTACATCGCAAAGTATTGGTGATCGGAGCAGAGACGTTGTCCAAAATCACGGACTATACAGACCGGACCAGCTGTGTGCTATTTGGCGACGGTGCGGGTGCAGTTCTGATCGAAGAAGCGGGTGAGGCCAAGGGAGGCTTTCTGGCTGCAATATCTGGTACGAATGGAGAAGGCGGTATCCATCTTTATAAGGCGGGACTTTCCAACCAGATGAATGGGGTTGCTCTACAAGGAAATGGAGCACTAGTGCAGAATGGGCGAGAGGTCTATAAGTGGGCTGTACGCATGGTGCCTGAGCAATTAACTGCGATGATTACCCAAGCAGGCCTGTTGCCTGAGCAGATTGACTGGTTCGTGCCGCATAGCGCGAATCTACGTATGATTGAAGCAATGTGTGAACGGGGACCGATTGGGCTCGAAAGAACGCTGACCAGCGTGGAGTACCGTGGCAATACCTCAGCAGCATCGATCCCTTTAGCCTTGCAGCTAGCTGTGGATGAAGGACGACTGAAGCAGGGACAGCAGCTTGCCTTGCTCGGCTTTGGCGGAGGACTTACCTATTCAGGGGTAATCGTACGCTGGGGCGCCCCGGATACACATTAGAAGAGACATTACAGCAGGCGTTACAGCAGACGTTACAGCCTCCTTAAGAGGAGACATTACAGTCTTTGAGACTGTGATTATCCGAGCACATGATTGTGTCCCACTGATAGTCCAACAAGAGGGTTCAAACGTCCATCCCCGGCGAGACTATTACCTTCATGCTATAATGGAATAATTGAGGAAAATTCAGCGTTATTCCCTGATGGGCTAGCAGAAAGGAAGAATTTGCATGAAAACGTTAGTGCTCGCCGAGAAGCCATCCGTCGCCAGAGAAATAGCACGGGTGATGGGCGCACGTGATAAGCATAAGAGCCATTTGGAAGGTCCGAAATATGTCGTAACCTGGGCACTTGGACATCTGGTCGGTCTGGCCGAGCCAGAGGATTATGATCATAAATATGGTACCTGGAACCTGGAGGATCTCCCGATCCTGCCCCAGCGAACCAAGCTGAAGGTGCTGAGAGAGACGAATCACCAGTACAAAGCCGTTCAACAGCTCATGAAGCGTCAGGACATTGGGGAGCTGGTCATCGCGACAGATGCCGCCCGTGAAGGAGAGCTGCTGGCACGCTGGATCATGCAGATGGCCCAGTGGAAGAAGCCGTTCAAGCGACTATGGATTTCATCACAGACGGATAAGGCCATCAAGGAGGGCTTCGCTTCCCTGAAGCCAGGTAGCCAGTTCGACCGATTGTATGAATCGGCTCGTTGCCGGGCAGAGGCGGACTGGATGATCGGGCTGAATGTGACACGGGCTCTGACCTGCCGTTTCAATGCACAGTTGTCAGCAGGACGCGTTCAGACCCCATCCCTCGGGATGATTATGGATAGGGAGAAGGAGATAACCGGCTTCCGGTCTCAAGAGTATGACACGGTGACTGTAGATTTGGGAGCATTCCAGGCTACTTGGCGTGCTGCTGGAGGGGATGCGCGGCTATTCGATCCGAAGCAGACGGAGGCGCTCAAGAAGCGTGTAGAAGGACGTAAAGGAACCATTGCTCAGGTCAAGAAGAGCGAAAAGGTCGAGCCACATCCACTGGCCTATGATCTGACAGAGCTGCAGCGGGATGCGAACCGAAAATTCGGCTTCTCCGCCAAGCAGACCTCCAATGTCCTGCAGCGGTTGTATGAGCAGCACAAGCTGGTTACCTATCCACGTACGGATAGCCGTTATTTGACTGCGGATATGGTATCGACGCTCAAGGATCGGATGGAAAGCGTTGCGGTCGGCCCTTATGCGTCACTGGCCAGACCCTTGCTCCGACAAAAGCTTAATATCACAAAGCGAATCGTGGACGACAGTAAGGTGACAGATCACCATGCGATTATTCCAACAGAGCAGACGTTGCTGCTGAACCAGCTTAGCCCCGAAGAGCGCAAGCTGTATGATCTGATCGTGCGGCGCTTCATCAGCCTTTTCTATCCGCCTGCCCGATATGATGCAGTGGCCATTACGGTCCAAGTGGGCGAGGATAACTTCCATGCAAAGGGAACCACGGTCAAGGATCATGGCTGGCGTGAGGTGTATGGAGGAGACTTTACCGATGATGAGGATGAAGCCGACGAGGATGCCCATGAGGGCAGTGGACGACTGTTGCCGGAGGTACAGAAGGGGCAGAGTGTAACGGTTAATCGTTGCCTGGTGAAAAGTGGGCGTACACAGCCACCTAAGAGATATACAGAGGCTGCTCTGCTCGCTCAGATGGAGAAGCATGGTCTGGGTACCCCAGCTACCCGTGCGGATATTATTGAGAAGCTCGTCAGCTCGGACACGATAGATCGGCAGGGGAACAGCTTGCATCCGACAGGAAAGGGCAAGCAGCTCATTGAGCTGGTCGCGGAGCAATTGCGTACACCAGAGCTTACAGCACGTTGGGAGGCTGAGCTGGAGCGAATTGCTCGCGGTCTGGGCAAGCCTGAGCCGTTTCTCGCAGGGATTCGTTCCATGGCGAAGGAACTGGTGGCGTCTGTGAAGGGGAGCAAGGCAGAATATAAACCGCACAATGTCTCCAACAGTCATTGCCCTGACTGCAATACTCGCTTGCTTGAGAAGAAGGGCAAACGCGGCAAATTCCTCGTATGTCCCAATGGAGACTGCGGCTACCGCCGTTCGGCGGAGAAGCGTCTATCCAATCGACGTTGCCCGCAATGTCATAAGAAGATGGAGCTCAAGGAAGGCAAGGCTGGTCTGTATGTGCAATGCTTGCCGTGCGGTATTACGGAGACGCTAGATAAGGATAGACAGCATGTCAATAAGCGGGAGCAACAGAAGCTGGTCAAGCAATATGCCAAGCAGGAGTCGATCGGCTCCAACCTGGGAGATCTGCTCAAGGCTGCGATGGAGAAAAAAGGGCAGTAGGCTGCACAGCAACAGTGATATAGCGATATAACAACGTGAAAAAATAACAATGTAGCAACATAACAACGTAAAAACATAGCAATATAGCGATACTCCATCATCGAAACACCGTAATGCTCCAACATTGTAGTGCTCTAACACTACCAATATTGCAGTATGTGGTGTAAATGAAAATGCAAACTACCTGAGTGTAAAGTATACATTTACTATGATGATAGAGCATGGATTTCATACGTTCTGCATGTTCAGCCAGAGGCTACGCCTCTGGCTTTGTTCATGATGGCTTCACAACAAAGCGGTTGCGATACTCCTTCGGCGTGTAGCCTGTATATTTCTTGAATACCTTGATGAAATAGCTCTGATCATGAAAATTCAGTAAGGAATAGATTTCACTTAGACTGTAATCCGAGAAAACAATCAGGTTCTTCGCTTCCTCTACCCGTTGCTTCTGAATGAAGCTCTTCAGACCCTCCCCGGTCTCATCCTTGAACTTGCGAGATAGATGCGAGGAGCTCATCTTCAAGTAATCGGCCAGACCACACAAATCCAGATCATCGTACAGGTGATCGAATATGTACTCCTGACACAGCAGGATATCCTTGGAAAAGTGGGCTCGCTGCACCTTCTCCACTCGTTCAGTGAAGTCAACGAGAATATCCTCCAGCAAGGGATGAATCGTATCAATCCTCGGCACATGCTCCACATACTGAATGTAATCATCACTCATGGTAAAGGCCAGCTCCGAATAGAGCCCTCCTTCAATAGCTGAGCGAGTGGCGAGGGTGATAGCTGAGATGATCAGGTTTTTCTTGCTACGAAGACTATCATTTTTGGATAGCGTGCCATAGACCCCTCTCATATCCGTATGCTGTTTGAGATAGAGTAGCATTTTCTTCTTGTTGCCTAGTCGGATCTGCTCAAAGATCTTTTTCTCAGCCAAATAGGATTTGTGGAACAGACTGTTCTCGCGCGGAGAGACGAGCTGGAGTTCTAACACGTCGTCTGTCTTGCTGTTCAGCATGCTTTGGTTCTCCTCGATGACCTGCTCCAGGCTAAGGGCTTCATGGTACACCAGATAGTAGATCAGGACGGCTGCGCTCAACAATTGGGTTGTATCGTGAGGGTAAGGAGCCGAGCTCTCCAACTGCTGATTCAGTAGATTCGTATCCAGGAATTTGCGGGAGCTTGGCCACAGCAGCAGTCTGCCTTCACAGTCTGCTGTCTGAACAGGTATGAGAATGATCTTATCAGCCTGCCTGTTGATGTAGGCCAGATGAATTTTCTTGGTGACTGGCATCGCAAGAAGCTGACTAATCCAATCCCGCGAAAGACTACTCTTGTCCGGGTTGGAGGTATAGGTGCTAGTATAGGACCAGGAAGATTCGGGATTAGGCACATTTTCAATATAGAATACAGGAATTTGCGTGGCATCGTAGGCGAGCTTGGCCGCCAATTGTATGTGTGCAGCACTGGGAAGAAGCACAGGGAACCTCCTTATTGAAGTAAAATCAAAAGGTTACTATTTATCGCAAATAAATACCATAATTATAAAAGGAAACGCTTTATATTTCAATTATAGAGTTGAAGCGCTTTCCTTCGTGGGATAAAGGGCTGTAAGCGGATTCTGAACAGGAATAATTAGCTACTGGCCTCAGACTCCCTCTGATTTGATGAAAGCGGTTATACATCAAGGAGGGCTGGGAAATGGAAACACAAGAAGAGGTCGTAACAAGAGTGCCCAAGGCATCAACCGGTAAGCACGATAATGAGAAAATGGCCTTGAAGGAAAAGGTCAGCTATGGCTTGGGGGATGTAGCATCCAACCTGATTTATACCGTCATTACGACGTATTTGACTTTTTATTTTACTGATGTATTCGGTCTGGGGGCTGCCGCAGTCGGTACGATGATGCTCGTCGTTCGCTTCGTGGATATGATTGATAGTCCGATCTTCGGAGTGCTGATTGATCGTACCAATACGAGATGGGGCAAATCCAGGCCATGGATTCTATGGTTTTGTATCCCGTTCGCGCTGTCATCTATGCTGCTGTTTATGGGACCTGATCTGAGTGAGTCGGGCAAACTGGTATACGCTTACATATTTTATATCGCATCGAGCGTGCTGTACGCAGCAGTCAACAATCCTTTAACTACGATGCTATCGAGCATGAGCAACAATGTTCAGGAGAGAACAGTAGCGAACATTTTCCGAATGGTTGGTGGACAAATTGGCGGTCTGATCGTCAACCTCAGTCTGCTTCCACTGGTGGCCTTCTTCGGAAATGGCAATCAGCAACAAGGCTTCTTCTATACGATGACACTCTTCTCTAGTGTTGGTGTTATCATGTTTCTGGTTACCTTTTGGAATACGAGAGAACGGGTACAAGGTGTCGCTGGCAATGAGGCGGTACCGCTGAAGGATGGTCTGAAAGCAATCAAGGGGAACAAGCCGTGGTTGATTGTGTCCCTGCTCGGACTCGTATTTTTCATGATGTATATTATCAAGCTGTCGGCCGGGATCTACTATATAACTTACAACCTTGGACAGCAGGAGCTCGTACCTACCGTCAATACGCTGGGTATGATGACTTTGGTGGGTATGCTGGCGGTACCTTTCCTAACCAAAAAGTACAGTAAGCGTGCGCTAGTAATAGCAGGTATGGTCATCAATATCGCTGGTATGCTGGTCATCTGGGCTGGTGGAGACCAGATCGGATTTATCCTGGCAGGGACAGTCATTTCTGCGATCGGCCTAGGCTTGCCTGGAGGACTGATCTTTACGCTGATGGCGGATACGGTGGATTATGGCGAATGGAAGTCCGGGATACGCTCACAGGGCCTTCTGGTATCCGCTGCCGGAATTGGCATTAAGCTGGGCTCAGGCCTGGGTGGAGCGATTCCAGCCTGGATGCTGGCTGCCGGGGGATATGTTCCTAATCAGGAGCAGACAGCTGCTGCACTCACGGCGATTACGACAAGCTACATTTGGCTGCCTGTTCTGTTCAGTGTGCTTGCCATTGTAATTATGTTCTTTTACAAATTCGAGAAGCCGCATGACGAGATCATTGCTGAGTTGGAATACAGAAGAGCACAGAGCCTGAAGAGACGGAAGAGCCAATAGGAGGTCTTGCCCACCAGTGATATGATCATTGGTGGGCAGGGCTATTTTTTCAAATATGCTGTGGTAGGTTAAATGCATACAAGAGCCAACTGTCGAATAAGTAGATCATCATATTTTGACTATAGGAGTAGGTTATATGTACTTAGTATTGGATATAGGTGGGACATTCGTGAAGTATGCGCTGATGAGCTCGGCAGGGGATATCGTCAGCAAGAACAAGCGTCCTATTGGTAGAACGAGTCTGGAGGAGCTACTGGATACAGTCTACTCCATCATTGATGAGCAGGATCTGACGTCAGTTAAAGGCATCGCTGTATGCTGCCCGGGTGCGGTAGATGTGAAGACAGGTGTTGTATACCACGGCGGCTCCTTCCCTTTTCTGCATGAAGTAAATCTGATGAAGTTGATACGTGATCGCTACGATAAGGATGTATCCATCGAGAATGATGGTAAGTGTGCAGCACTGGCCGAGCTGTGGCTCGGAAGTGTGAAAGGAGCGAAGGATTCTGTCGTGCTTGTGCTCGGTAGTGGAATCGGCGGCGGCATTATCATGGGTGGGCAGTTGCAGCGAGGTGCGAACCTCTCGGCTGGTGAGGTCAGCTATATCATGAGCGCGATGGACCCGGACACCCAAGAGGCGACTTATTTCGGCTTGGAGTGTTCGGCTGTGGAGATGGTACGCAGGATCGGCGAAATGAAGGGTCTTCAGGACCCTACTGATGGAGAGGCCGTGTTTGCCTTCATCAATCAGCAGGATGAGGAGGCGACGGCCATATTCAATGCATATTGCATGAAGGTGGCTGTCCAGATCATGAACCTGCAGTACATTCTTGATCCAGAGCTGTTCGCGATTGGTGGTGGCATCAGTGCCCAGCCTATACTACTGGAGCGATTGCAATGGTCGATTGCCGAGATTAAGCGGCTCAATCCGTTCCATAAGGCTAACCCGCAGGTCACGGCCTGTGCATTCCGAAATGATGCGAATCTGTATGGGGCATTGTATCACTTTTTCGTGGAGAAGGACGAATCTTTTCGCAGTCTGAGAGGGCTAAGGACGCAATAAGGTCCGCATAAGATTGCCCTTTTTCAGGCAACGTAAGCTGAGGAGGTGAATCGCCAATGCCACACAATAAGCCAGAGAAGATTCATAACCAGCAGAACAAGGATAGCATCCGAGAGGAGCATATTGCAGCACGACCCGTGAAGGCTGAGAGACGTCCAGCGAGTCTCAATGGTATTCCCAAGCAGGAATCTTAGTCTGCCGAACAAGTAATGGCAGCGGCTTACTGGCTGTACACTAGCCCCTTTAGATACCTTGATTAGCTGCACCACTGGCTATAGGTGCTGCAACCTGGATACTTTCTGCCTGCTATCGACTATCTGCCCGACTACTGACTATCTGATTGCATAGCGGTTCCTCCTGTTTCCTGCGTTGAACATCCCACCTGTGAGGACTATAATGAAGGTACGGGGAGATGTCCCGGGATAGGGGGACCGCTTGATCCGCATGATTACTGGATTAGTGATATGGTTTATATTTATTAATATTGTAGGTTACCTGGTGATGTCGGATGACAAGGAGCGTGCACGCAAGCGTCGTGATCGTATTCCTGAGCGCACTCTATTCCTGCTCGCGTTCATTGGAGGCAGTCTGGGAGTATGGATTGCGATGTATCGCAAGCGTCACAAGACGAAGCATAACAGCTTTGTGTTTGGTATTCCGCTGCTGTTATTTTTGAATGCTGTCATGTACGGCTATTTCTTGCCATAGGTATTCTTCGCTTACGAGAGTAACCGCAATAGGACAGAGAGCTTATAGAAGGGATGGATGCAACATGTTGTTCTCCAAAATTCTCGTAGCTTACGATGGTTCGAAGGCTTCCAACAAAGCACTGGATCGTGCCATTGATGTGGCCAAGGCTTCACCGGATACTCAGCTTACTATCATTCATGCGTTTGATTTTCCGCGAGTCTTCATTGGTGAGGGACTTGCACCGCTTCCAGCGTCCGTGAACAAGGATTATTATGATCTGGCTGTACAGCTTACCGAGGACGTGAAGACCCGCGTAGGGGAGAAAGGTGTGCAGGCACAGGTAGAGATGATTCAGGGCTCGCCGGCAGCTGTCATTCTGGACTATGCTGAGGAGCAGGGTGCCGATGTGATCTTCATTGGGAGCAGGGGACTCGGTGGCATTCGTGAATTCGTACTGGGCAGTGTCAGCCACAATGTCGTGCAGCATGCGAAGATACCAGTGCTGATCATTAAATAATCAAGCGTATGGAGTAATATGCCCTAATAGCTGCGTGTGCAGCGAATGCTACATAGCTTGGGTAAAGGAGCAGCTTGAAGACGATGCTGTCGAAATTTCAGGCTACTTGAGGTCCGGTCTATAGATGGGTAGCAGAGCGTAATAATTTTACAGGTTACCAAAGAAAACATTCCCGAGAAGTCGAAGATTTCGGCGTCGGGAATGTTTTTTGATTTGAAGGCGAACATTTGGTTCGTAGGAAAGTTTAATGTTCGCCTTTTAAGTTGACATCTGGTGTCGCAAATTGTTAAACTGTTGTATGTATTGTTATGAATTTTAAATGAATGAATCATACTCGTATATGCCGGGGATATGGCCCGGACGTTTCTACCCGGGAACCGTTAATTTCCGGACTACGGGGAATGAATGGGCTGGCTCCATAGTCGTAGTCTCTAGAGGCTTGGCTTCGCTGTCGCGCGCCGTCGAACCGACGGTGTAGATGCCTTCATTTCCTGGATTCCGGTATCTTGAAGATGAGTTTTATTTTCGAGGCCGGATTTTTTTGTGAAATTCATACGGATCTGACGAATAATAGCCGAATGAAGATGTAGAAGACGATGTTGTGGAAGACTAGATGATGTGGAAGATTATGAATGAGGCTGAAGATACCGAGTGCAATAAGATACAGGAGAGTGGACATTCATGACAGTTCAGGTAGGAGTCATCATGGGCAGTACATCCGATTGGGAGACGATGGAGCATGCTTGTACGATCTTGGACGAGCTGAAGATTGGCTATGAGAAAAAGGTCGTATCCGCTCATCGTACCCCGGATCTGATGTTCGAATATGCAGAAGCAGCAGCAGGCCGAGGCCTGAAGGTCATTATTGCAGGAGCTGGCGGAGCAGCCCACCTGCCCGGAATGGTTGCGAGCAAGACAACAGTTCCGGTCATTGGCGTACCTGTGCAGTCCAAGGCTCTGAACGGACTGGATTCCCTGCTATCCATTGTACAGATGCCCGGAGGAATTCCTGTGGCAACGGTAGCGATCGGTAAGGCAGGAGCGACGAACGCAGGCTTGCTGGCGGCACAGATTCTGGGAGCTTTTGACGAGGAAGTGCGGGTACGGGTACAAGCAAGACGCGATCACATTCGTCAGCAGGTGCTGGAGAGCAGTGATACGTTATGAGTGAGGAAAATAGCATGCAACCCGATCCTATGTCATCCACGAACACACAGGTTAATGCCAGCAAGCCAGTCTCCACTGTCATTGAGTCGGGGAGTACCATCGGGATTCTCGGAGGCGGTCAGCTTGGCAGAATGCTCACACTGGCTGCGACACCGCTCGGGTATCGCTGTGTGACGCTCGACCCGACTCCGGATTCGCCATGTGGACAGATTGCTAGGCAGGTGATAGCGGCTTATGACGATGTGGAGGCAGCGCGTGAGCTGGCAGCAAGCTGTGACGTCGTCACCTATGAATTCGAAAATGTAGATGCAGGAGTAGCAGCCTTGCTGGAGCAGGAATCGTATGTGCCGCAGGGAAGCAAGCTGCTCTACACGACACAGCATCGGCTGCGCGAGAAGCGTGCTATCGAGGCAGCGGGCGTACCCGTAGCCCCGTATCGGGAGGTCACCTCTGCGGACAGCATGCAGCAGGCGGTAAAGGAGCTCGGCTTGCCTTGTGTGCTGAAGACGGTCATGGGAGGCTATGACGGCAAAGGCCAAAGGGTCATTCGCCACATGGAAGAGTTACAGGATGCCTATGAGGAACTGAGTGCTGCCGGTGTAGGGCTTGTGCTGGAGAGCTTCGTTCCGTTCCAATGTGAAATATCCGTCGTTGCAGCTCGTAGTACGAAGGGGGAGGTACAGACCTTTCCTCCGGCTGAGAACATTCATGTGAATAATATCCTGCATGCATCTATAGTTCCGGCAAGAGTGTCTGAAGAGCTTCAGGCCAGAGCAGAGCAGCTGGCTGCGCAGCTTATCGAAGGACTGGATGCCGTAGGCTTGCTTGCTGTTGAGATGTTCGTCACCAAGGACGGCGAGATTTACGTGAACGAACTGGCACCAAGGCCGCACAATTCAGGCCATTACACGATGGATGCCTGTGCGACCTCGCAATTTGAGCAGCATATTCGGGCCATCTGTGGATTGCCGCTGGCTGATCCCCGTCTACTCACTCCGGTAGTAATGGTGAATATTCTGGGCGAGCATATGGAAGAGGTACTGGAGCTGCTGACATCGTCAGCCTCGCAGACAGCTACAGAGAAAGTCATACCGAAGCTGCACTTATATGGTAAGAGTGAGTCCAAGAACGGGCGTAAAATGGGACATGTCAATCTGCTCTGTCAAGACACAGAAGCAGCTATGCAGTGGATCGAACAAACCAATATTTGGAGGAATTATTAGTTATGATCGAACGTTACAGCAGACCGGAAATGAGAGCCATCTGGACCGAAGAGAACAAATTCCAAGCTTGGCTGGAAGTAGAACTGTGTGCCTGTGAGGCATGGGCAGAGCTGGGAGTTATTCCGAAGGAAGATACGGTGGCACTGCGCAACAATGCGACCTTCACCATTGAGCGGATTCTGGAGATCGAGCAGGAGACCCGTCACGATGTAATTGCCTTCACCCGTACCGTATCCGAGAGCCTGGGCGCGGAGCGTAAATGGGTACATTATGGCCTGACTTCAACAGACGTCGTGGACACGGCGCTTGGCTATCTGCTGAAGCAGGCGAACGATATTCTGGAGAAGGATATTCTGAACTTCATCGAGATCCTGAAGGATAAGGCGATTGCTTATAAGGATACTCCAATGATGGGCCGTACGCACGGCGTTCATGCCGAGCCGACTACGTTTGGTCTGAAGATGGCTCTGTGGCATGAGGAAATGAAACGGAATCTGGAGCGGTTCCGCAATGCCGCGAAAGGTGTACAATTCGGCAAAATCTCGGGTGCTGTTGGTACGTATGCCAACATTGACCCGTTCGTAGAGGAATTTGTCTGCCGCAAGCTGGGCACATCTCCGGCGCCGATCTCCACCCAGACGCTGCAGCGTGACCGTCATGCCGAATATATGGCGACGCTGGCACTCATCGCGACATCACTCGACAAGTTCGCACAAGAGGTTCGTGCGCTGCAGAAGAGTGAATTCCGTGAGGTGGAGGAAGCCTTCGCGAAGGGGCAAAAGGGCTCCTCGGCAATGCCCCACAAGCGCAATCCGATTGGCTCCGAGAATATTTCCGGTCTGGCTCGTGTTATCCGTGGTCATATGGTATCGGCGTATGAGAACGTACCGCTCTGGCATGAGCGTGACATCTCCCACTCCTCAGTGGAGCGCATCATTTTGCCAGATGCAACGATGCTGCTGAACTACATGCTGAACCGCTTCGGCAATATTGTGAAGAACCTGACGGTCTTCCCGGAGAATATGAAGCGTAACATGAGCCGTACGTTCGGCGTGCCATTCTCGGGCCGTGTCATGACGAAGCTGATTGACAAGGGCATGAGCCGTGAGCAGGCTTACGATACCGTACAGCCGCGTGCGATGCAGGCATGGGAAGAGCAACGCCAGTTCCGCGATATTGTGGAAGCGACGCCAGAGATCACGAATCTGCTGAGCGCTGAAGAAATTCAGGATGCGTTCGACCCTTCCTGGCATTTGAAGCATGTCGATACGATTTTCACCAAGCTTGGCTTGAACTAAGATAACTCTATATCCTACAGAAATGAGGCTGGATGATGGCTGTATCCACCGCTGCTCCTTGGATTGATGCTCCGCTCGTCTATAAGGGCAAAGTAAGAGAGCTATATGATCTGGGAGAGCATTATCTGATCGTCGTAACGGACCGTATTTCCGCTTTTGACTACATTCTGGAGCCGCCTGTACCAGAGAAGGGCAATGTGCTCAATCAGCTTAGTGCCTTCTGGTTCGAGAAGACACGCCATCTGATCGAGAATCATGTCGTGCATACGGATGTGTACCGTCTGGGAAGCATCGTGAAGGAGCCGGAATTGCTCAAGCATCGTATTATGGTGACTCGTAAAGCTGAACGAATCGATATTGAATGTGTCGTGCGAGGCTACATCACGGGGGGCGGCTGGCGTCAGTATTCATCGACTGGCGAGATTAACGGCATTCCGTTGCCGGAGGGACTTCGCAAGAACGAGCGCTTCCCGGAGCCACTCTTCACGCCAGCTGCCAAGAATGATGTAGGTCATGATGAGGATATCAGCCTCCAGCGCATGAAGGAGCTGGTCGGTGTAGAACTGACGGCGGAGCTCGAAGCCAAGAGCCTGGCGTTGTATGAATTTGCCCGTGAATACTGCGAGCAGCGGGGGATCATTTTGGCAGATTGTAAGTTTGAATTCGGACTCATTGATGGCAAGGTCATTCTGATTGATGAAATCTTCACACCGGATGCTTCACGCTTCTGGGCGAAAGAGAATTATGCGCTGGATGTCGAGATTGACAGCATGGACAAGGAGCCTGTACGCACATACCTGGCTGGCTCTGACTGGGACAAGAACAGTACGCCTGCACCGCTTCCTTCCGAGGTGGTCAGTGAGACAACGGCTAGATACACAAATATTTTGGAGCGTCTTACAGCCGAATAACAATTAGGCAGTAGAAGGCAGTGGATTATCAGGCAGTGGAATATCAGCAGCAGAAGCATAGTGAAGTAAGCATCGAGGCTGCAAGCAACGGTTACTCATTACTACGGCTTCACCATCTGAAGGAGGATATGAAGGATCATGATTAAAGCTACCGTCTATGTCACTATTAAACAAAGCGTACTCGACCCTCAGGGCGTAGCCGTACAAGGCGCACTGCATTCCATGGGCTTTGCAGAAGTAGAGAGCGTACGTATTGGCAAATATCTGGAGCTTCAGTTGGACACTACAGATCGTCAAGAGGCAGAGAACCGTCTGACAACGATGTGTGAGAAGCTGCTGGCGAATACGGTGATCGAAGACTACCGCTACGAATTGGAGGACTGACATCCATGAAATTTGCTGTTTTGGTATTCCCGGGCTCCAATTGTGACATTGACTGCTATAAGGCTGTCGAGGTTGCGCTGGGTGAACCCGTAGATTATGTATGGCACACGGCGACCGACGTCTCGCAGTATGACTGCATTCTCGTTCCTGGAGGCTTCTCCTACGGGGATTACCTGCGCTGCGGAGCGATCTCGCGTTTTGCACCCGTGATGAGTGCGGTAGCTGAGGCAGCGGAGCAGGGCAAGTATGTGCTTGGCATTTGCAACGGCTTCCAGATCCTGACCGAAGCTGGGTTGCTGCCAGGAGCGCTGCTGCGTAATCGTTCCATGAAGTTCCTGTGCCATGACACGGTGCTGAAGGTTGAGAATAACCGTACGCCATTTACCCGCGACTACGCCGAGGGCGAGGAGATCGTCATTCCGATCGCTCATGGTGAAGGCAACTATTACTGTGATGAAGAGACACTGGCGGAGCTTAAGGCCAATAATCAGATCGTATTTACGTATACTAACAATCCGAATGGCTCCTTGGCCGATATCGCAGGCATTAGCAACAAGCGCGGCAATGTTGTAGGCATGATGCCTCACCCGGAGCGTGCTACTTCGAACCTGCTGGGCTCAGAGGACGGCAAACGTATGTTTACATCGATTTTGAACGCATGGAGGGATCAGCATGGCGCAGCAAGTATCCGCTAAAGAACCGACAGCTGAGCAGGTCGCTGAGCATAAGCTGTATCAGCAAATGGGAGTATCCGACAGTGAGTATGAGCTGATCTGTGAATTCATGGGTCGCAAGCCCAACTATACCGAGATTGGCGTATTCAGCGTTATGTGGTCTGAGCATTGCGCCTACAAGAATTCCAAGCCACTGCTTCGTCGCTTTCCAACCAGTGGTCCTCGTGTCCTAATGGGGCCCGGTGAAGGTGCGGGGATCGTCGATATCGGAGATAACCAAGCCGTCGTGTTCAAGATTGAAAGCCATAACCACCCTTCAGCGGTTGAGCCCTTCCAAGGAGCAGCTACAGGTGTAGGCGGCATTATTCGTGACATCTTCTCTATGGGAGCCAGACCCGTAGCGGTGCTGAATTCTTTGCGCTTCGGCAAGCTGGAGAGCGATCGTGTGAAGTATCTGTTCGAGCATGTAGTATCCGGTATTGCAGGGTACGGTAACTGTATCGGTATCCCTACAGTAGGCGGAGAGGTTGTCTTTGACGAGGCTTATGAAGGTAATCCGCTTGTAAATGCGATGTGTGTCGGCCTGATTGATCATGACAAGATCCAACGTGGTGTTGCCAAGGGTGTAGGTAACCCGGTCTTCTATGTCGGTCCTCCGACTGGACGGGATGGCATTCACGGAGCAACTTTCGCTTCGGTAGAGCTGACAGAAGAATCGGAAGCGAAGCGTACAGCGGTGCAGGTCGGTGATCCGTTCATGGAGAAGCTGGTCATGGAATCCTGTCTGGAGCTGATTGACAGCGGTATTGTGTTGGGAATTCAAGATATGGGTGCAGCGGGTCTGACTTGCTCCAGTGCGGAAATGGCGAGTAAGGCGGGTAACGGACTAGAGCTGTATCTCGATCAGGTGCCACAGCGTGAGGAAGGCATGACGCCTTATGAGATGATGCTGTCGGAGTCCCAGGAACGGATGCTCTTCGTGGTGGAGCCGAAGGATGAAGCTCAAGCCAGAGAGATCTTCGAACGTTGGGGCGTCATCTGCGCGAAGGTCGGCAAGGTGACGGATGATGGCCGTCTGCGTCTATATCATCATGGTGAGGTAGTCGGTGATATGCCAGTCAATGCACTGGTGGATGAGTGCCCGATCTATGATAAGCCATCTTCGGTACCTGCATATTATGAAGAGCAAGCTAAGGTGGATACATCCAGCTATGCAGAAGTGAAGGAGCTCGGTGCAGCCTTGAAGCAGGTGCTTTCTTCTCCTAGCGTGGCAAGCAAGAAGTGGGTCTACGAGCAGTATGACTATATGGTTCGCACGAATACAGCAGTTCGCCCTGGCTCAGATGCGGCTGTAGTTACGATTGACGGCACACGCAAGGGACTGGCGATGACGACGGATTGCAACGGGCGCTATGTCTATCTGGACCCGGAAATGGGCGGCAAGATTGCTGTCAGCGAAGCTGCACGTAATATCGTTTGCTCGGGAGCAGAGCCGCTTGCCATTACGGATAATCTGAACTTCGGTAGCCCGGAGAAGCCGGAAATCTTCTGGCAGATGGAAAAGGCTGTAGACGGCATGGCAGAGGCCTGCCGTGTGCTCGATACGCCTGTCATTGGCGGTAACGTGAGTCTGTACAATGAGAATACCAAGGGAGCAATCTACCCGACACCTGTCGTTGGTATGGTCGGACTTGTGCATGATACGGATCACATTACGACGCAAGACTTCAAAGCCGAGGGCGACGTCATCCTGCTCCTGGGAGCTACGCAGGCAGAGCTTGGTGGCAGTGAGTTCCAGGCTGTCGTACATGGTGTGACTGAGGGTAGACCTCCAGTGCTCGACTTGGCCACAGAGCAGAAGCTGCTGAAGGGATTACTAGGTGCCATCCAGCAGGGCTTGGTTCACTCGGCGCATGACTTGTCTGAGGGCGGTCTGGCTGTAGCACTAGCCGAATCCTGCATTAGTGGGGGCATCGGGGCGCAAGTGAATGTTGAGACTGCTTTACGTGCAGATCTGGCGCTGTTCAGCGAGAGCCAATCACGCATTCTGCTATCTGCTGCACCTGAGCAGGTAGCTGCTCTGGAGTCCTACTTGCGTGAGCAGGATGTTCCAGTAGCTGTGATTGGACGGACGGAAGGCACAGCCTTGAATATTGAAGTGAACGGACAGCCTGCTGTAGCCGAGCCCGTAGCTGGCCTCAAGCAACTGTGGGAGGATGCCATTCCATGTCTGATGCAAGCGTGAGTGGTCTCATGACGGGGAAGGACATTCAGGCGAAGACATTATGGACGGGCGATTATTATAATGAAGGCTCGGGCAAGGAAGGACTCGACAAGCTCAAGGAGGAGTGCGGTGTATTCGGGGTGTTTCGGCATCCTGAGGCCGCTTCCTTGTCCTATTACGGACTTCATGCTCTCCAGCATCGCGGGGAGGAAAGTGCTGGCATGTGTGTCAGTGACAACGGCGAGTTTCGCTATCACCGCGGAATGGGGCTGGTCAAGGAAGTATTCGACAAGGATATGATGGCTTCCCTGACAGGAGATATCTCTATCGGGCATGTCCGTTATTCTACTAGCGGTGACAGTAAGCTGACGAATGCGCAGCCACTCGTATTCAAGTATCGTGATGGCGATCTTGCTGTAGCGACGAACGGAAATATTGTCAATGCGATCCAGATTCGACGTGAGCTGGAGCGTAGCGGATCGATCTTTCAGACGACCAGCGATACGGAGGTCGTCGCACATCTGATCGCCCGTTCCTCCAAGGAGCTGGTGGAAGCGGCTAAGGATGCTTTCCGGCAGATTGTAGGCGGCTTCGCCTTCCTGATCATGACGAATGATCGTCTGATCGTGGCCTCTGACCCGCACGGCTTGCGTCCGCTGACGATGGGGCGACTGGGCGATGCCTATATATTCGCGTCCGAGACATGTGCCCTGGAGACGATCGGTGCTGAGCTGGTACGCGATATTGAGCCTGGAGAGCTGCTGGTGCTGGATAAGGACGGCCTTCGTGAGGACCGCTTCGATCATGGCAAGCACCGCAAGGCGTTATGTGCGATGGAGTACATTTATTTTGCCCGTCCGGATACGGATCTCAACGGGGCCAACCTGCATTCGGCGCGTAAGCGCATGGGTAGTCAGCTCGCTATTGAGTCGTTCGTCGATGCAGATGTGGTAACGGGTGTTCCCGACTCCAGTATCTCCGCGGCTATTGGTTACGCAGAGCAGACAGGCATTCCCTATGAGCTGGGCATGATCAAGAACAAGTACACAGGACGGACCTTCATTCAGCCGAGCCAGGAGCTGCGCGAGCAGGGCGTCAAGATGAAGCTGAGTGCGGTACGCCGAGTCGTCGAGGGCAAGCGCGTTGTGATGATTGATGACTCCATCGTGCGGGGAACGACGTCGCGCCGGATCGTGAATATGCTGCGTGATGCGGGGGCCACTGAGGTGCATGTGTGTATTACTTCACCACCGTTCAAGAATCCTTGCTTCTATGGTATTGATACGCCAGACCGGCGAGAACTGATTGCCTCCTCCAAGACGATTGAGGAGATTCGTGCGGAGATTAATGCGGATTCTCTATATTTTCTCAGCACAGAGGGGTTAATTGAGGCGGTCGGCGGATCTAATCAACAGGATTATAAAGGTGGGCTGTGTATGGCCTGCTTCGACAACGATTACCCGACTCACGTCAGCTTCGACGGCGAAGAGAAGTTCGGATGCAGCTGTTAATTAAAGGTGTGATGCCGAAGTTCATGGTCTGATCTGGAAATGAAGGCCTGGCCTCATCAGCAGAGCGGATCATGGATTGTCGGACTATATATTGCTTCATGGCATTAACATATGGCAAGGGCTGATTGTTGGGGATAGCGATGGTGCGAACCATTGTGCCAATGTATAGATTGTTGCTATAGCTAAGCCAGCTAAGAGCGGGAATTCAATAATGGCCATGTAGGTATTGCATGAGTGATCCAAGAGTAAGGCATGAGTGATTCAAGAGTAAGGCATGAGTGATTCAAGAGTAGTCCATGAGTAATGTATGAGAAATGTAGGCAATGCACGAGCAATGAAATATAAGCGATAAGCATCCCTCAAGCGAGCAATAGTAAAGGTTGCACATTTTGATATCTGATAAGGAGTGGATCCCTAGTGTCCGATGCTTACAAGCAGGCTGGTGTCGACATAGCAGCTGGTAATGAGGCTGTCGAACGAATGAAGAAACACGTGAAGCGTACGTTTCGTCCGGAGGTCATGACTGACCTAGGCGGCTTTGGTGCCTTGTTCGGCTTGAATAAGGATAAATATGAGGAGCCAGTGCTTGTATCCGGTACAGATGGTGTCGGTACGAAGCTGAAGATTGCCTTCGCGATGGATCGCCATGATACGATCGGTATTGATGCGGTGGCCATGTGCGTAAATGATATTGTCGTACAGGGAGCGGAGCCGCTGTTCTTCCTTGATTATCTTGCCTGTGACAAGGTCATCCCAGAGAAGATCGAAGCCATTGTAGCCGGCATTGCCGAGGGCTGTCATCAATCTGGCTGTGCACTGATCGGCGGAGAGACGGCAGAGATGCCTGGCATGTACAGTGAGGGCGAATACGATATCGCGGGCTTTACTGTTGGTATCGTGGACAAGCATAAGATTATTAACGGCACTTCCATTGCTCCTGGCGATACGGTCATTGGACTGGCTTCCAGCGGCGTGCACAGCAACGGTTTTTCCCTGGTGCGCAGGCTGCTGTTGGAGCAAGAAGGCTATCGTCTGCAGGACGAGCTTCCTGAACTGGGTGGTACATTGGGGGATGTACTGCTGGAGCCAACCAAGATCTATGTGAAGCCTGTACTGTCCCTGCTGGAGAAGGTGAAGGTCAAAGGAATGGCACACATTACTGGCGGCGGCTTCATTGAGAACATTCCGCGTGTGCTGCCAGAGCATGTGAATGTGGATATTCAGTACGGTTCATGGCCTATTCTGCCGATCTTCCGTCTTCTTCAGGAGAAAGGCTCGGTATCCAATCGTGATATGTTCACGACCTTCAATATGGGAATCGGACTTGTGCTCGTCGTGGATGAAGCAGATGCAGCTCTTACCCTGGAGCAACTGCGTGCAGCTGGCGAGACCGGCTACATTATTGGCCGCGTGACTGAAGGGGCAGCACAGGTAACCTTTAATGGAGCGGAAGTATAATGAAGTCCTTTCGTATAGCTGTATTTGCCTCTGGAGAAGGTACGAACTTTCAGGCTCTGGCAAATGCTGTTCGAACAGGAGCTTTGCAAGCGACGATTGAACTGCTAGTCTGTGACAAGCCTGCGGCCCGTGTCGTACAGCGTGCCGAGGCGGAGGGAATTGCCCGCCACACCTTCATTCCCAAGGAGTATGCCAGCAAAGAAGCCTATGAGCAAGAGATCGCCAACATCCTAGACAACAGGGGAGTGGATCTCATTGTGTTGGCAGGCTATATGCGACTGCTCTCTCCGGTGCTTGTGGAGCGTTACGAAGGTCGAATCATCAATATCCACCCTTCGCTTTTGCCTGCTTTTCCAGGTAAGGATGCGGTGGGGCAGGCTGTGCGCTACGGTGTGCGATGGACGGGAGTGACGGTGCATTTCGTGGATGGCGGTATGGATACAGGGCCGATCATTGCTCAGGAGCCTGTAATAGTACATCCAGATGATACGGTCGAATCCCTTGCTGAATCTATCCATGCGGCTGAGGTGAAGCTATATCCTCTGGTTGTATCCTGGTTTGCCCAGGGACTGGTGCAATTGGATGGACGCAAAGTAACGGTTGCCAGAGCGCATGAGGCAGCGGATAAATAGTCCTTATTAGAATGAAACAAAATGCTCGTCGAATGATGAGACGCAGGAAATGATATTTCTCGGGAAATAAACGAACAGCCTTTCGTCAGGAAGTGCTAAGTTGCGAATTAGCAAAAGGAGGAAGCGAAGCGTGGCTATTAAAAGAGCATTGGTCAGTGTATCGGATAAACGCGGAATCGTTGAGTTCTGCCGTGAATTGTCCAACTTGGGCGTAGAAATCATCTCAACAGGGGGAACCAGTAGCCTGCTAGCGAAGGAAGGAATCCCGGTCATCGGTATTTCGGATGTAACTGGCTTCCCGGAGATTATGGACGGACGGGTTAAGACACTACACCCCGCTGTTCATAGCGGCCTGTTGGCAGTACGTGACAATGAGGAGCATCAGCGTCAGATGAGTGACCTGGGTCTTGACTATATTGATCTCGTGGTTGTGAACCTTTATCCGTTCGCTGAGACGATCGCCAAGCCAGACGTGACCTATGAGGACGCTATCGAGAATATCGACATCGGTGGGCCTACCATGCTGCGTTCAGCTGCCAAAAATCATGCATTCGTCACGGTTGTTGTCGACGCAGATGATTACAGCCAAGTGTTGGACGAGATTCGTGGCGGTGGAGACACCGAATTGAATACACGTAAGCGCCTTGCGGCCAAGGTGTTCCGTCATACCGCATCATATGATGCTCTAATCTCTGACTATCTCTCCAACGTAACGGGTGACCCACTGCCCGAACGCTATACTGTGACCTATGAGAAAATTCAGGATCTGCGTTATGGCGAAAATCCACATCAGCAAGCAGCCTTTTACAGAGAGCCGCTTGCGGCGAACGGCACACTGACGACAGCCAAGCAGCTGCACGGCAAGGAGCTGTCCTACAACAACATCAATGATGCGAATGCTGCGCTGCAGATCGTGAAGGAATTCAGCGAGCCTGCTGTGGTTGCCGTTAAGCATATGAATCCATGTGGCGTGGGTATTGGTAGCAGTATCTTTGAAGCCTACAGCAAGGCTTATGCAGCTGATCCGACCTCGATCTTTGGCGGCATCGTAGCGGCGAATCGGATTATAGACAGCGATACAGCGAAGAGATTGTCGGAGATTTTCCTGGAAATTGTGTTAGCCCCAGGCTTTACACAGGAAGCGCTTGATATTTTGACACAAAAGAAGAATATCCGTCTGCTCGACATGGGCGAGCTGTCCAGCGAGAGTAGCCAAGAAAGTCGCTATGTTGTGACCTCGATCGAAGGCGGTATGGTCGTACAGCAAAGTGATGTGCATGCGCTAGATCCAGCTGCTCTTCAGATCGTAACAGAGCGTGCTCCTTCCGAGGAAGAGTTGAAGCAGCTTCTGTTCGGGTGGAAGGTCGTTAAGCATGTGAAATCCAACGCCATCGTACTGGCAGCAGATAATATGACTGTAGGTGTCGGAGCTGGGCAGATGAATCGTGTAGGTGCAGCCAAGATCGCGATTGAGCAAGCGGGTGACAAAGCGAAGGGCGCCGTATTGGCTTCGGATGCTTTCTTCCCGATGGGAGACACGCTCGAAATGGCAGCAAAAGCCGGAATCACGGCGGTCATTCAGCCAGGTGGCTCAATCAAGGATGAGGAGTCCATCAAGGTAGCTAATGAATACGGAATTGCCATGGTATTTACAGGCGTCCGTCATTTCAAGCACTAGGATAACCAGGAGGTCTAGCAGAGCATGGATATACTCGTTATTGGCGGTGGTGGACGGGAGCATGCCATAGTGTGGTCGCTCAGCCAAAGTCCGCAGGTCGGAAAAATCTACTGTGCACCGGGCAATGCAGGTATTGCACAGCTGGCGGAATGTGAACCAATCGGTGTATTTGAATTTGAGCGTCTGGCAGCCTATGCCCTGGAGAAGCAAGTGGGACTGGTTGTAGTTGGACCGGATGATCCGCTCGCAGCAGGGATTGTCGACGTCTTCGAGGCCCACAACATTCCGGTGTTCGGCCCGAGAAAGAATGCCGCTGAAATTGAGGGTAGCAAGGCCTTCATGAAGGATCTGCTGCATAAGTACAATATTCCGACGGCTGCTTATCGCAAGTTCCATCAGTATGAAGAGGCGCTCGCGTATTTGCGCGAGCAGTCAGTACCAGTAGTCATCAAGGCTGATGGTCTGGCAGCTGGTAAAGGGGTCGTCGTCGCTCAGACGCTGGAGGAAGCCGAGAAGGCGCTCAGCGATATGATGGTAGGTAAGGTATTCGGCAGCTCTGGTGACCAGGTGGTAATCGAGGAGTTCCTGGCAGGCCAGGAGATGTCGATTCTGGCCTTCGTGGACGGGGAGACCGTACGCCCGATGGTCGCTGCCCAGGATCACAAGCCGGCCTATGATGGTGATAAGGGTCCAAATACAGGCGGAATGGGAACCTATTCTCCGCTACCGCATATTGCCGACAGTATTATCGAAGAGGCGATTGAGACGATCATCAAGCCGACAGCAAAGGCTATGGTGGCTGAAGGAAGACCGTTCCGCGGTGTGCTCTTTGCGGGACTGATGATCTCGCCTGACGGGAAGCCGAAGACGATTGAGTTCAATGCACGCTTTGGAGATCCGGAGACACAGGTGGTGTTGCCGCGCCTGAAGTCAGATCTACTGGACATTTTCCTGGCTGCGGTGAACGGTACGTTGGATACGGTGGATATTCAGTGGAAGGATGAGGCTGCCGTCTGTGTTGTGCTGGCTTCCGGTGGCTACCCGGCCTCCTATCCAAAAGGAATTGCGATTCATGGTCTGGATCAGGTGGAGGATGGCATCGTATTCCATGCGGGGACAGCGGTCAACGAGCAAGGCGAGTGGATCACGAATGGTGGGCGCGTACTCGGTGTCGTCGGCCTGGGAGCAGATATTGCTGCCGCACGTGCCAAGGCCTATGAGCAGGCTGAGCGCATTACCTTCGAAGGTAAGCATCAGCGTACGGATATTGCGCTCAAAGCATTGCAATCATGAGATGTTTCCAAGCAAGTTAAGATACACAAAGCTCTTTTTATATAGAAATGCTTACTAATATATAGAAATTTGCTGAGCGAAAATGTCTAAAGGATTTCCCCGGGTCAATGACCTAGGGAGATCCTTTTTTTTATAAGCATGAACTAATTGAGAAAATGAAATGTAACCGCACACATGTTAAATTGATGATATTTTATATGACGCAATCTATGGCACAAATGTGAAAACAGGACAAATAGTAAGGAATTGAACCAAAAGTGAATTGACCAGAATGAGAGGTCTCTCTAAGATGTAAGTATATTCCAGACATTGTAGTGCAGATACGAGTCAGAAAATATGACATGGATAGGGGGGAGGGAATGTCTCTTCATGAATTCACCGATAGCTGTACCACGGGCTCGCCTACGTTAGCGGAGATGCTCATGCGTCATCCTTGCTACAACGAAGATGCACACCGATATTTTGCCCGTATGCATTTGCCGGTAGCGCCAGCGTGCAACATTCAATGTCATTACTGCAATCGTAAATTCGATTGTGTCAACGAGAGCAGGCCCGGGGTAGTCAGCGAGCTGCTGACTCCGGAGTTAGCAGCCCGCAAGACCATCGGAGTAGCTGCCCAGTTGATGCAATTATCTGTCGTTGGGATTGCGGGTCCTGGTGATCCACTGGCTAATCCAAAGGCTACATTCGAAACGTTCCGTCAGGTACGGGATTCGGTCAAGGATGTGATCTTCTGTCTTAGCACGAACGGTCTGACGCTGATACGGCACGTGGAAGAGATCGTCAACCTCGGCATCTCTCATGTGACTATCACCATTAATGCCGTAGATCCATGCATTGGGAGTCAGATTTATGGCTGGGTCTATGATGAAGGCGTTCGCTACGAAGGTGAGGAAGGGGCTGCATTGCTGATTCAACGCCAGTTGGAAGGCTTGGGCATGCTAGCATCCCGAGGGGTCTTGGTCAAGGTGAACTCGGTGTTGATTCCTGATGTGAACGATGTTCATCTGCCAGAGGTTGCAAGAGTAGTGAAGGAGTATGGCGCCGCGATTCATAACATCATGCCGTTGATCATTGCCCCTGGCAGTCGCTATGAGCAGGATGGAAGGAAAGCGCCGAGGCCACAGGTCGTTCGCCAGGTGCAGGAGCAATGTGCGGGGGCCGGGGCTGTCATCATGCGGCACTGCCGCCAGTGCAGAGCGGATGCCATCGGGCTGCTGGGAGAGGACCGCAATGCGGATTTTACATGGGAGAAGCTGGAGGAAGGACCCGCTCTGGATGAACAGGCGAGGATCAGGCTGCACAGGGAGTTGGATGAGAGGGTGAGGGTCCGAATGGAGCGGAAGGAAGCAAGGAATCAAGGAAACGCAACACAAACAGGCGTAGGCTGCAGCTGTCCGTCCAATGGAAGCGGCCCGGGTACTGAATTTGCTTCAAGCCCGGTCCTGGTGGCAGTGGCCTCGCGCGGTCATGGGAAGGTGAATCAGCATTTTGGACGTGCGAAGGAATTCATGATTTATGAAAGTGATGGCACGGTCGTTCAATTCGTCGGTATTCGTAAGGTCCAGTCCTATTGTCATGGGACAGCCGATTGTAACGGCGACAAGGCCGAGACAATGAAGGAAATCATCCAGATCGTACAGGATTGCGCGTTGCTGCTATCGTCCGGCATCGGTGATGCACCTAAGGAGGTACTGCAGGAGCATGGTGTGCTTCCCATCGTGTGCGGAGGAGAGATCGAGGCGTCGGTTCTGGAACAGGTTAAATTCCTGCGATATATGTTCCCTATGCGGGCCGTCAAGCAGGGGAAGAGTCACAGGGCACAGACAACCAATTGAAAATTGTGGAGGCTGATGGAAGATGAGACAAATCGCGTTCTATGGTAAGGGCGGTATCGGCAAATCAACGACCTCACAGAATACATTGGCTCAGCTGGCTACCAAGTTCAATCAGAAGATCATGATTGTAGGCTGTGATCCCAAGGCGGATTCAACAAGATTGATTCTGAATACAAAGGCACAACAGACAGTGCTGCATCTGGCGGCCGAACGAGGAACCGTCGAGGATCTGGAGCTGACGGACGTGGTACAGCAGGGCTTCGGGAGCATTCTGAATGTGGAGTGCGGCGGTCCAGAGCCAGGGGTAGGCTGTGCCGGACGTGGAATTATAACTGCGATTAACTTTCTGGAGGAAGAGGGAGCGTATGAGGGGCTGGACTTCGTATCCTACGATGTGCTCGGGGACGTCGTCTGCGGTGGCTTCGCCATGCCGATTCGGGAGAAGAAGGCGCAGGAAATCTACATTGTCTGTTCCGGTGAAATGATGGCGATGTACGCAGCCAACAACATTGCACGTGGAATTCTGAAATATGCCAACAGTGGCGGGGTGCGGCTCGGTGGCTTGATCTGCAATAGCCGAAATACGGACCGCGAGGCTGAGCTGATCATGGAGCTGGCCAGACGCCTCAATACGCAAATGATTCATTTTCTGCCCCGTGACAATGTAGTTCAGCATGCCGAGCTGCGCCGGATGACAGTAACGCAGTACAATCCAGAGCATAAGCAGGCGGCTGAATACGAGGCGCTGGCCGGAAAAATTCTGAACAATGACATGTTGACCGTTCCCACGCCAATTACGATGGAAGAGCTGGAGGAATTGTTGATGGAATTCGGCATTATCGAGGATGAAGAGACGGCACTGAATAAGCTGGAGGCTTCGGGCCAATAAGAGCGGAAGTTAGCATTTGCTGATCCGTCCAAAACGATTGTTCTATTGGTCTGATCGACTCGAATGAGACGTGTATATCTGTGCAGGAGGGGAGGGATAGGTCGTGAGCCGTGTGGTAGATAAAGGCAAGCAGATCGTGGAGGACATTCTGGAGGTATATCCCAAGAAAGCGAAGAAGGACCGTGTAAAGCACTTTGAGGTGGTGGATGAGGATCAGGCCAGCGCCAGCAGCTGCAGTACCTGTTCGATAAAATCCAACCTGAAATCACGTCCCGGCGTTATGACAGCTCGCGGCTGTGCCTATGCAGGCTCGAAGGGTGTCGTCTGGGGGCCTATTAAGGATATGGTGCACATCAGCCATGGACCCATCGGCTGCGGGCAGTATAGCTGGGGAACACGACGCAACTATGCGAATGGGATACTTGGCATTAACAATTTTACAGCGATGCAGATTACCAGTGATTTTCAGGAAAAGGACATTGTTTTTGGCGGGGATAAGAAGCTGGAGGTCATCTGTCGAGAGATTAAGGAAATGTTCCCCCTTGCCAAGGGGATCAGCGTACAGTCGGAATGTCCGGTAGGGCTGATCGGTGATGATATCGGTGCTGTCGCTAAAAAGATGACCCAGGAGCTGGGAATACCCGTAATTCCCGTACGCTGCGAAGGCTTCCGTGGTGTCAGTCAATCATTGGGCCATCATATCGCGAATGATGCGATTCGTGATTTCCTGATGGGACGGATGGAGCTGGAGGAGTGCGGGCCGTACGACGTGTCGATTATCGGGGATTACAACATTGGGGGAGACGCATGGGCTTCGCGAATATTGCTGGAGGAAATGGGGCTGCGCGTCATCACTCAGTGGTCTGGTGATGGCACAATTAATGAGCTCGGCATCGCTCACAAATCCAAGCTGAATCTCATTCACTGCCATCGCTCTATGAACTATATGTGTACGACAATGGAGGAGGAATATGGCATTCCGTGGATGGAATACAACTTCTTTGGTCCAACGAAGACGGTCGAGAGTCTGCGCGCGATTGCGGCCAGGTTCGATGAGACGATCCAGGCCAACTGCGAAGAGGTGATTGCCCGCTATATGGTGGAGATGGAGGCAGTCATTCGTAAATATCGTCCACGTCTGGAGGGAAAGAAGGTCATGCTCATGATCGGCGGTCTGCGGGCCCGGCATACCATCGGTGCCTACGAGGATCTTGGTATGGAGATTGTGGCGACAGGCTATGAATTTGCCCATAAGGATGATTATGAGAAGACCTTCCCGGACTTGAAGGAGGGAACGATTCTGTACGACGATCCTACCGCCTATGAGCTGGAGGAACTGGCTCAGCGTCTGAACATTGATTTGATGGGAGCGGGCGTCAAGGAGAAGTATGTGTATCACAAAATGGGGATTCCTTTCCGCCAAATGCACTCGTGGGATTATAGCGGTCCTTATCACGGCTTTGATGGCTTCAAAATCTTCGCCAGAGACATGGATATGACTGTGAATAGCCCGGTATGGAGCCTGCTGCCCTGCCGCGAGAAGGTGGAGGTGTCGGTATGAGTGAACGTCTCCACATTCCGGATCACAACAAACTGTTCCAGGAGGATAAATACGTTCGTCAGCGTGAGCATAAGCGAGAATTCGAGGCCCCTTGCTCGGAGCAGGAGGTCCAGGAGACGCTGGACTACAGCCGCTCCAAGGAGTATAAGGATAAGAATTTTGCACGCTCCGCAGTAGTCGTGAATCCCGCGAAAGCCTGCCAGCCGCTCGGTGCAATCATGGCCGCGCTCGGCTTCGAGAAGACCCTTCCATTCATCCACGGCTCGCAAGGCTGTACTGCATATTTTCGCAGCCACCTCTCCCGGCACTTCAAGGAGCCTGTCCCCGCCGTATCTACCTCGATGACTGAGGATGCAGCCGTATTCGGCGGAATGAGCAACCTGATCGACGGAGTAGAGAACAGTATCGCGCTTTATAAGCCGAAAATGATTGCGGTCTGCACCACCTGTATGGCAGAGGTCATCGGGGATGACCTCTCCGCCTTTCTCGGCAATGCCCGTCAGGCGGGAGCACTGCCTGAGGATATGCCGGTACCTTTTGCCAATACTCCTAGCTTCTCCGGCTCTCATATTACAGGCTATGATGCCATGCTTCGCTCTGTACTGGAGACGTTGTTCAATCAGTCCACCGAGGTGGCACAGCCAGGGACATCGGGCAAAGTGAACGTGCTGCTTGGCTTTGACAGCTATACTGGCAATTTTGCAGAGATCAAGAGAATTTTGGCCTTATTCGGGGCCGATTACACCATTTTGGGAGATCATAGCAGTAATTTTGATTCCGGCGCGACCGGAGACTATACCTACTACTATGGGGGGACGCCATTGGCAGAGGTGCCAAAGTCCGCGAATGCCCTAGGTACGCTGGCACTGCAGAAATTCTCTCTCCGCAAGTCATTAAGCTACATGAAGAATACGTGGGGACAACAGATCGTCGCCATGTCTACTCCACTGGGGATTGTGGCTACCGATGATTTGCTGGATGAGATTAGCCGCTTGACCGGGCAGGCGGTGCCGGAGGCGTTGATCCAGGAGAGAGCCAGGATCGTGGATGCCATGACGGATTCGCATGCATATCTGCATGGGAAAAGGCTTGCGCTCGTCGGTGATCCGGATCTGCTTCTGGGCTTGATTACGTTCTGTCTGGAGCTGGGGATGGAGCCGGTGCATATCATCTGCTCCAATGGTGATGCCAAATTCAAGAAGGAGGCGGAGCAACTACTGCAAGTAAGTCCATACGGCTCCGAGGCTACGGTGCATGCCGGTCAGGATTTGTGGCATCTACGTTCGTTGCTGTTCGACGATCCGGTCGATCTGGCCATGGGCAGCTCACATGTCAAATATGCAGCGAAGGAAGCGGGGATACCGCTAATACGAGTGGGCTTCCCGATCTTCGACAGGCATCACATGCATCGTTATCCGATCATCGGCTACCAGGGAGCGCTGAACCTTCTGACACTGATGGTGAATACGATCCTGCAAGTCATGGAGGACGAGGCTCCAGACCATAGTTTTGATCTTGTGCGATAGGCCCCTTGCGTACCGAGTGCTCCTGTGCTGAATGAAATATGCAGGAGCTGGTAGTGATGCCAGCGGATCAGTGGAGGATGAATATATAGGAATGCATTTTGCATAATTCGATTAGTGACGCTATGAAGTGCAATATATTGTGGCTTGAAAAACGCTCGATGGATTGATGCAAAATGCTCATACAAAGAATAAGGAGGGATGTACGGATGGAGGTAGCTGCGGCAAATGGTAACCCGAAGGTGTCCTGTGGTACCCAAATACCCAAGGGCACGCCATGTCCCCGGCCGGTACCGGGCGAGGCAGCAGGGGGATGCAGTTTTGACGGTGCCCAGATCACGCTGCTTCCTATTGCAGATGCGGCTCATCTTGTTCATGGGCCGATAGCATGTCTGGGGAATAGCTGGGAGAGCAGAGGCAGCCTATCCAGTGGGCCTGAGCTGTCCGCCTATGGATTGGCCACAGATCTCAAGGAGCAGGATATTGTTTTTGGCAGTGAGCGTAAGCTTCAGGAATCCATCCGTTACATTGTGAGCCGTTTTGCTCCCCCTGTTGTATTCGTATATACCACGTGCGTAACAGCTTTGATTGGAGAGGATATGGACGCCGTATGTAAGGCTGAGACGGAGCAGCTGGGGATACCTGTCATTCCAGTGAACAGCCCTGGCTTTGTAGGAAGCAAGAATCTTGGCACCCGTCTTGCTGGCGATATCCTGCTGCAGCATGTCATAGGCAGAGCCGAACCGGAGCAGACAACGCCGCATGATGTCAATCTGATCGGTGAGTATAACATTGCAGGGGAACTGTGGCATATTGAACAGTTGCTGCAGCAGACAGGCATCCGCATCCTGTCGCGGATTACAGGAGACGGGCGCTTCCGCGAGATCAGTTGGGCTCACCGTGCTAAGGTTAATATGGTTGTCTGTAGTCGCGCACTGCTGGGGCTGGCCGTACAGATGGAACGAAAGTACGGCATTCCCTACTTTGAAGGCTCCTTCTACGGGGCGAAGGAGACGAGTTATTCCTTGCGACAGATCGCCTATCTGACTGGAGATCGGGAGGTGGAGTACAAGGTAGATAAGCTGGCAGCGCGTGAGGAGTTGCGGTTGCAGCGAGAGCTTCAACCATATCGCAGGATTTTGAAGGGCAAGCGTGTGGTGCTTTATACTGGCGGCGTTAAGAGCTGGTCTGTCATTACCGCATTGCAGGAGCTAGGAATGAAGGTGGTTGGGGTAGGCACCAACAAGAGTACTGTGGAGGATATATCGCGGATTGCCGCGCGTATTGGCGATGATGCTGATTATATCCCGGAGGGTGGTGCGCGGCAGATTCTCAAGACGGTACGAAATCGGCAGGCTGATATGGTCATTGCCGGGGGACGTAACATGTATATGGCCCTGAAGGAGCAGATTCCGTTCGTGGATATTAATCAGGAGCGACACACAGCCTATGCAGGCTATGAAGGCTTGCTGACACTTGCCAGACAGCTGGCTTATAGTCTTGAGCATCCGGTATGGAGGCTGGCTGCCAAGCAGGCGCCATGGGAGGAGGAGATTGGTCATGCCGATTAGACAGGTCTCCAAGCCTCTTAGTGTCAATCCGCTGAAGGTTGGCCAGCCTCTAGGCGGTGTGATGGCGCTGCAGGGAGTGTATCGTTCCATGCCGCTGCTTCATGGTGCGCAAGGATGCTCGGCTTTCTCCAAATCACTCTTGACCAGGCATTTCAGAGAGCCCATCGCTGTGCAGACATCTGCGCTGCAGGAGATGGATGTTATTTTTGACGCCGATCGCAATCTCGAAGAAGCGCTGGATTCCATCTGGTCCAAGCACCATCCTGATGTCATAGGCGTATTGAGCACAGCGTTGACTGAAGTAGCAGGAGTTGATTTCCAGAGCAGGGTCAAGACCTTCAAGCGTGAGCGCTCCATGAAGGACAGTCTTTTATTCCCGGTGTCACTTCCCGACTTTCAAGGCTCTCTGGAAACGGGGTATAGCAGCACTGTGGAGGCCATGATTGATGCCGTCCTTGGGCACATGGGAGGGAGACTTCCCAGGAAAAAACGCACGGGTCAGGTGAATCTCCTTCCGGGCTCCCATCTGACAGCAGGGGATGTTATGGAGATCAAGGATATTATCGCGTCCTTCGGTCTGGAGGTCATTACTCTCCCGGATCTATCCACCTCTCTGTCAGGGCATCTGCTCACAGGCTTCTCGCCATTGACCCGTGGGGGTGTGCCTCTGGATTCTATGTGTCAGATGCTGGAGTCCTCCTGCACGATAGTTGTTGGAGCCAGCATGGAACGATCTGCCCGTCGCTTGGAGAATTCGGCAGGCATCCCCTATCAGCTGTTCGCAGGCTTGTCAGGCCTCGCGGCTAGTGATGAATTCATGCGCTTTCTCCAGCACATCAGTCGGGAGACGACCCCGGTGCGCTTCAGGTGGCAGCGTGAGAACCTGCTGGACAGTATGCTGGATGCCCATTTCTACTATATGGGGGTCTCCGCCGTAGTTGCACTTGAGCCGGATCACCTGCTATCCACGGCTGAATGGTTGGGAGAAATGGGGGTTCAACTGAAGCGACTGATTACATCCTGCCGTACATCAGCGATCCTGAACAGCAGCTTGGACATCTGGATCGGGGATCTGGATGATGCTGAGGATGCAGCAGTCTCTGCCGATCTATGGATCAGCAATTCACACGGAAAAAAGGGTGCGATGCGTTCGGGTACTGCTTTTGTGCAGGCTGGCTTTCCCGTCTACGACGAGCTTGGGGTGCACACGTCGATAAGCGTGGGCTACCGCGGGACCATGACGCTGGTTAATAAAGTCGGCAACTCGCTGTTACACGGAAGGAGCAGAGGAGGATGAAGGTAGCATTTTCAACAGACGACGGTATTCAGGTCAATGCCCATTTCGGCCAAAGCCCGATGTTCGCCATCTATGAGGTGACACCAGCCGGGATAGAACTTCTGGAGCACAGGCAGGTATTATCGGAGAACGAGCTGCATGAAGCGGGAAAGATTGCAAGCCGTATTCGTCTAATTGAGGATTGTGTGCTCGTCTTCCTCGTACAAATTGGAGCCTCCGCTGCAGCTCAGGTGACCAAACGCACAATTATGCCTGTCAAGGTGGCGATCAATAGTCCCATTGAAGATCAGCTACAGCGGCTGCAACAAATGCTGCTCCGCAAACCGCCTATGTGGCTGGCCAAGATCCTGCATGCGGAGAAGCTAAAGAGAGAATCAGAATGAGGAACGTAGCAGGGACTCTCAATAGAAATCCTGATTAAGAATCCTGATTAAGAATTCTGATTAAAGATTTTACTTAAGAATTCATAGTAAGCATCAGCGATGTGACGGAGCAAGCCTGAGATCGAGGGGGCCTGTTATGGAACGACAAGGGTCGAAAGGTAGATATGAGAGACAGCTGAAGCTGCTCGGCATGGAGGGACAAAGCAAGCTGCAGCAGGCCTCTGTCCTGGTGGCCGGGATAGGCGGGCTGGGTGGAACGGCGGCTATATATCTGGCGGCAGCAGGTGTAGGCAAGCTGATGTTGGCTCATGAAGGCGTAATTCATTTGCCTGATATGAACAGACAAATCCTCATGGATAGCGAGCGAATCGGGGCTGAGCGAATGTCGACAGCAATTGAGCACCTGCGCAGGATTAATCCGGAGCCGCAGATTGAAGGCTATGCCGAGAGAATTACGGATGAAGGCTCCGGTGCATGGGTGGAGGCTGCGGATATTGTGATTGATGCTCGTTATGATTTTCCCGAACGCTATGCACTGAATCGATTATGTGTGCAGTATGGTACACCGATGGTGGAAGCGGCTATGTATGGATACGAAATATCTCTGACAACAGTAGTCCCAGAAGAGACAGCCTGTCTGGAATGCATATACCCGGCGGGAGATCAATCCTGGGAGCCGCTCGGATTCCCCGTACTGGGAGCGATCTCGGGGATGGCTGGTTGCATGGCCGCATTGGAGGCTATCAAATGGATCACAGGGACAGGGGAGCTATTCACGAATCGCATGTATCGTATGAACGCGCTGGACATGAAGGACTATAGTATAAAGATCCGGCGTAATCCGAGTTGTCGATGTTGTGGAGCGGAGGTGAGGGCTGATGAGAAGATTGCGTATTTGTGACACGACGCTGCGTGATGGTGAGCAGGCTGCTGGCGTCGCTTTTTCATTGGAGGAGAAAGTGAAGATTGCATTTATGCTGGATCAGGCTGGTGTAGAGCAGGCCGAGATTGGTATTCCTGCTATGGGAAAGGAAGAGTGCAGGGCTATGTCCAAGGTGGCAGAGCTGGGACTCGATATGTCCCTTGTGACCTGGAACCGTGCTGTACGCTCAGATCTTGATGCTGCACAATCTACCGATATACGCTGGTCCCATATTTCTATCCCAGTCTCTCCCGTACAAATGAAGGCCAAGCTAGGAATGACTGCTGCCGAGGTCATGGAGTTGATCCGCGGAGTAGCCGATTATGGATTGCGAAAAGGGATGACCGTATCCGTGGGATTTGAAGATGCGTCCCGTGCGGACTTCCCATTTCTGGAGAAGCTGGCATGTCAGCTATACTCGGATGGCATTCGTCGCTTTCGTTACGCAGATACGCTGTCGGTGCATCATCCTGCAGCTATTGCTGAACGTATTGCTGGACTTGTCCTTGCTTTGTCCCCAGATGCGGAGCTGGAGGTGCATTGCCATAACGATTATGGTCTGGCTCTTGCCAATACGCTAGCCGCATTGGAGGTGGGGGCTGTATGGGCAAGCACGACAGTATCGGGGCTGGGTGAACGTGCGGGCAATACAGCTCTGGAGGAGCTTGTAATGTCCTGGAGAGACCTGTACGAGGAGAGCTGTGATATTCGCCCTGAACTGCTAAAGCCACTCGCTGAGCTTGTATCGCGTGCCTCTAATCGATTAATACCGGAGGCTAAGCCTATCATTGGAGAGCTGGTATTCGCTCATGAATCAGGTATCCATGTGGATGGTCTATTGAAGGAAAGGAGGGCGTATCAGGCGCTGGACCCGACGGAGCTTGGGATCGATCACTCGTTCGTGCTTGGCAAGCATTCGGGTAGACGGGGTGTAAAATACATGCTGGAGTGTGAGGGCATTCAGGCAACCTCTGCAGAGATTAACTTTTTGGTAGAACGACTCCGCGTGCTGGGAGAGAGCCCAAAACGGGCCGTCAGCAGCACAGATCTCAAATGCTGGCTGGATCATTATGCAAAGACCACGTGTACTCAATATAACTGACTTAAATGACCTACCTACGCGTACTCAGTAACTGACTTAGCGATATGGTGTTTGTAACTAATTATGGTTACTCGTAGAAAAGTTTTTTCAGAAGAGCAGTGAAGAATATTACACATTTCGTAATATCCTCATCGTTACTGTCGAGCGTTCCTTACCCGGTATCCCGTGGTATGAACGCTTATTTGTTGTTGCTGCCAGCCTGTGGGAAAGAGACAAATCTACAGTTCCATCCGTTGCAGAAGTAGGGATTGCAGAATGCTGAAAAGTATTTTATAATATAACAAAAGTAAGAATCTTAATTTTGAAATGAATAAGAGTATTAACAATTCAGTAAGATAGTGAACGGATTACAAATGCTTCTAAGGAAGCTACAAAGGAAGCTACAAAGGAAGCTACAAAGGAAGCTACAAAATTTCTGGCTCGTGTTGTCTGTATTCGTGGCAACAGATATATCCTAAATCCTGAGGAGGTTATAATTATGAAGCATATTTTCAAGCAAGGTACGAATCAAGAGGCTCCGGTATTGCTGCTCCTGCATGGCACAGGTGGTAACGAACAAGATTTGCTGCCTTTGGCGGATATGATCTCGCCCGAGTCCTCCGTGTTAGGTGTACGCGGGAATGTTCTGGAGAATGGCATGCCGCGCTTCTTCCGACGTCTCGCTGAAGGAGTATTTGATCTGGAGGATCTGGTCTTCCGCACACGTGAGCTATCTGCCTTCATTGATGAAGCTGCGGAGCAGTATGGATTCAATCGCGGGAACGTAATTGCCGTCGGTTACTCCAACGGTGCCAACATTGCAGCCAGCATGCTCTTCCATGACAAGGATGCCCTTCGGGGTGCGATTCTGCATCATGCGATGGTGCCGCTACGTGATATCCAGCTTCCTGATCTGAAGGGTACGGCTGTATTCATTGGCGCGGGTGAGAATGATCCGTTGATTCCGGCACAGGGCTCCAGAGAGTTGGAGGAGCTCCTCACAGGAGCAGGTGCTGAGGTGGAGACTCATTGGGAGCGAAATGGCCATCAGCTCACTCGTACAGAGGTAGAGGCGGCAGCAGCCTGGTTCGCACGACAATATGGTGCTGGTGAATAAGTCAACGAGCTCACTCGCAGCTAATTAGCGAATACAAAGTAAATTAACAAATACAAAGCAATTCAATAAATGCAAGGCTTGTTTAACCTTAGAATATTGATTCCTAATAGCAGCGATTCTCCATGTGAGGGTCGCTGCTGTGCTATTAGGTAGCAGGAGCAAGATCTAATGCTCAATCTCGCATAGCTACCGCTAGCAGCCCGCGCAATTCGACCCAAAACGTGGTATGATAATCGGTACAAACTATAGAACCAGCTTAACGGAGTGTGGAGTGAGCATATGAAATCAGCAGATAGTCCCCGGACGGATGTCCCTTCCGTGGGTATGGAGGATATTATTCGCGCGCATCATATGCTGCGTGAAGTGATTGTCAAGACGCCGTTACAGCGTGATGCTGTATTGTCGGCAAAATATGAGTGTGAAGTGTATTTGAAGCGGGAGGATCTGCAGGTGGTGCGCTCCTTCAAGATTCGTGGTGCGTACAACATGATTCGCAGTCTTACGCCAGAGGAAATGGAGAAGGGGATCGTCTGTGCCAGTGCAGGAAATCATGCGCAGGGTGTGGCGTTCTCATGTAATGCGCTGGGCATTAGGGGCAAGATCTACATGCCAAGCACTACGCCTAACCAGAAGGTGAAGATGGTTCGCCGCTTTGGTGGGGAGAGCGTAGAGGTCATTCTTACAGGCGATACCTTCGATGATGCGTATGCGGAGGCGATCAAGCGTTGTAATGAGGATGGTATGACGTTTATTCATCCTTTCGATCAGCCGAAGATTGTAGCTGGTAATGGCACCGTGGGCATGGAAATTCTGGAGGATCTGGGCATGCCGGCAGACTATGTGTTCGTGACGATCGGCGGGGGCGGACTCGCAGCTGGCGTCGGAACCTATGTCAAAACGGTCAGTCCGGCCACACGTATCATTGGCGTTGAGCCGCTCGGAGCTGCTTCGATGAGTGAGGCCATACGCTTGAACGGAGTGGTTACACTGGATCAGATCGACAAATTCGTGGATGGAGCCGCCGTCAAACGTGTTGGAGAGCTCACCTATGATATATGTACACGCGTACTGGACGACATTGTGAAGGTCCCTGAAGGCAAGGCTTGCACGGCCATTCTGGAGCTATATAACGAAAATGCGATCGTGGTAGAGCCAGCTGGCTCTCTGCCTGTGGCTGCACTGGATTTTTGCAAGGATGAGATAAAAGGCAAGACGGTCGTCTGTATCGTCAGTGGCGGCAACAATGACATTGACCGGATGCAGGAGATTAAGGATCGTTCCTTGATGTACGAAGGCCTCAAGCATTATTTCATGGTTAACTTCCCGCAGCGGGCGGGTGCTCTTCGTGAATTCCTGCAGGAGGTGCTGGGACCGGATGATGATATTACCCGTTTCGAGTATACCAAGAAGAATGATAAGGAGAATGGCCCTGCTCTCGTCGGCGTTGAGCTGATGTACAAGGAGGATTACTTCCCACTGATTGATCGGATGAATCGGAGAGGTATTCAGTATACGGAGCTCAATAAGAACGAGAATCTGTTCAATATGTTGATCTGAGGAAGCCAGTGTTGTTAATTAGTACCTGGACTCGATCCAATAGAAGTGTATAGCTGCTGCTGATCATTATCACCAGTAATCATATCCAGTCGAGGTATTAGGAACTAGGTATTTACTGTTCAACTAGATAAATAAAGCTCAGTTAGATAAAAAACAAAGCCGTATGCTGATCTGGAATCAGTGTACGGCTTTTGCTGTCTTTATAGCTGCCTAGGCTGCATATTCAGTATAAGACAGGACAGTCAACCCAATACCTAGGCAACCAACACTGTGTGCTCTAGGTAATAAAAATTGAATGAAATGAAAGAGCTAAGGATAGTGCTTTTGATCTCGGACAAGGTGATAGCATTTCTGTTATGATGGCTGCAATCAAGTCAGCCTTGCGCTTATGAACCTGCAATATCAAGATGAACATGATTCCCGACATGAGGAGGATATAATGTCTTCATTTCGTTTGTTTCGTTCGCCACCATCGCGTATGCCCCTACATCTCTACTGTGCAGGGATAGTTCCGAAGAAGCAGCAGCATCATCCAGAGGGCTTTCCTGAGCATCTTATGATATTGTCACACCATGGCTCTGCGCTGCTTGAGCGGGAGGATGGCTCGACACGTCGCTTGCGTCCGTTCCAGATCACGACTGTATCCAAGGAGCTTGCCTATACCATTAGGCCAGATGACAGTAAGGTATGGGATCAGCGTTATGTCGGATTTGGCGGCACCCTCTCAAGTACACTACTGCGCACTCTTCAGGATCTTGAGCACGTTGAATTAGACCAAGACGGATTCATGAAGCTGTGGCTGCAGCTGATCAGGCTATGGGAGCTGGACCTGCGTAATCCCCGTCTGCATGAGCAAATGAACGAAGTCACTTATCGGCTCCTGCCGGGAGCAGTAGAGGCACTATTATCTTCTGAAAGCTACAGGAAGGCAAGCGAAGGAGAATGCCAGTCCTTGAGGCCGGAATGCGATACCGAGCAAGAATCCTCAGACCTAAGCAATCGTGAGGGCTTCCGACAAGCACTCGCCTATATGCATGCCCATTATCGCGAAGAGCTACTCTTGCAAAATGTAGCCGAGATCGTCGGGTACTCCGTGCAGCATCTGAATCGACTGTTCCACCAGGAATATGGTATGACCGGCCACCAATATATGCAGCGTCTGCGACTGGAGCATGCCAAGCAGTGGATGCTTGATCGTCCTTTGGCAACGATGCGCGAGGTAGCGGATGCCGTTGGGATGGAGCTGAATTATTTCATCCGCATGTATAAGCGTAGATTCGGCGTGACGCCTGGCGAGCAGGCCAGAATAACTCGTGATGGCACGCTGGACGAACCGATCGGATAACGGTCGGGACTTATCCAACAGCTCAAGCTACAGCTAGTACTACAACCAGTACTACAACCAGTACTAGAGCTAAGAGCAACAGGTAGTGCTGCAACTGTGTTAAGTGTTAAGTGCTAGGACTAATGTAGTTCATCCTACTGCTCGTCCTACTGCTATTGTTAATACTGTTCAATGCTCCAATATAGGAGTTGGCATAGTTATAGCTTACCTATCCAGCGATCCTTTAGCATAGACCTACCACCACTCTCCAGTTGTTCTCCAGTGCTATGGTAGTTCGTTAACCTAAACCGAGGCCTTCCGACGTTGATTTCGTCTCCACATGATGATGATGAGCACCACCCAGCCGACGATCCCGATGACAAGACTGGTCCATGGCGAGATGGTGAATACAGGCAGAGAGCCTCGTAGCAGCAGGCCACCTATGAGAATTACGGCTACCAGCACTACGTAGGCCAATATGGATCTGATGTTCATGCTGGCTCGCTCCGGGACATGGGGACGCTGATCTGCGGAATCTTGATCCGTCTCATCGTCCTCCGGTCTAACCATGAATTTGGTCAGGGCCTCAATGAGAACAATGGCTCCTCCAGCGATCAGAACGAGTGTAGAGATTCCCACCTTCGTGTAAGGCTCCACATTTCCCCCTGTAGATTGTACAACCAGCCCTACCAGGGCAATCGTCGTAAAAAAGAATGTCAGTGCAATCCAGGCAATCAGCACATAGCTGCTATAGCTTTTATTGGCTTGCTTCTGATCCGTGTGCGTATCAGGCACGTGTACTCCTCCTTGCTGTTATCAGGCTATGAAGAAAGTATACCATTCCGCGAGTCCGTGTCCAGAATGTGGCGGAATGTTGACAAATGAAGAATAGCTGACTGAATTTCATTCTTGTAAGTATAATGTGAACGCTTCCCGTTGAAAATTACCCCATAAAGAGATTACAGCAAGCAAGCATAGCAACCGTACTTGTACAGTATATGCTGCTGTTGGACCTCTCTACACGACTATTAAGGACGGGAGCGTGAAGCAGATGAAGGATGAAGGCACAGGTGATATTCAGCCAACCGCCAACCATGTCCATACGGACAAGACCTCACTACCAGGAGCAGGCAAAGGGGCCCCAGTATACCGTATTCTGGATCAGGAGGAATTCTCCGATGAATTGGGGCAGCAGCCGTCAGTGAATCTGTGGGATGAGCATCGCCTAAGCCAAGAGCATGGATGGATGAATGCATGGGAGGGACGGAGTGAGACCCACAGTATGTTCCGTCAGAGCTATGAGTGATCTCTAGCTATAGTTCCTCGTAACAGACGGAGCATAGCTGATGTAGCTATTAGTAGGCTCAAGTGGAATGTGCCGCTAGTAAAAGATGAATGGCCCCTGAGTGTATGTGCACCAGTTGCAGACTCACATCAGCTGATATGGAAGTAGGAGCAAGAACACTAAGGTATATGAAAAGACGTCTACAGTAAAGGCGTCGAACAGTAAAGATCAAGGTCCTGGAGGTTACCTCCAGGGCCTTATCTTGTGTTCTAGCCGAGCTCATTGACAGAGGACGCATCAAGGTGATATATTTTCTCATATAATCTAATACCAATTAAACTAATCGGAATAATTAAATATTTAGAAATGGCCATCGTGACTTTCACTGTTAACAGTAGAATAAATGGAACATACGTGGGAAACGGGAGGAAGAGAGTATGGAGCGACAGATCAGTATTCGATACGAGGGAGAAGAGTTGGCAGCAACCTTTCATTATCCCAGCGATAACGGGGAATCGAAAAGACAGAATAGAGTACCGCTTATCATCATCTGCCATGGCTTCGTAGGTAGTCGCATAGGTGTGGATCGGCTGTTCGTACGGACCGGGCGTGAGCTTGCAGCTAAGGGCTACGCCGTGATCCGTTTTGATTACGCAGGGTGCGGAGAGAGCTCAGGCGAATATGGTGAGCAAAGTCTGGAATCCATGATCAATCAGACACGGGCTGTGATAGATTATGCGATGAACTGCATTGATGTGGACCCGAGTCGCGTCACGCTACTGGGGCATAGTCTTGGCGGTGCAGTCGCTGTTCTGACGGCTGTGCGTGACAAACGCGTGCAGAACCTGATCATGTGGTCAGCTGTTGGCTATCCTTTCAATGATATTGTCAAAATCACCGGGCGGTCCACCTACGATGAAGCAGTTCAGCAAGGCAAGGCAGACTACCTTGGCTATAAGTTCACACCTGTGTACTTTGACTCGCTGGCCCAATATCAGCCGTTCCAGGAGGCGGTGAAGTTCAACGGCAACGTGCTCGTTGTTCATGGGACCTCCGATGATATTATTCCAGTGGATTATGCCTTCTTGTACCAGAAGGTGTTCTGGATGCGCAGCGAGGGACGGTGCGATAAGGAGATCATTTTCCAAGGAGATCATACCTTCTCATCGGGCAAAGAGCGAGATCAGCTTATCACATCGACCCTCCAGTGGCTGACGAACCAGGAGCGTCTGGAGGAAGAATGGCAGCACTGGATGATATGATATTGGAAAAACCGCGTGCGCAGGAGTAAAATAGAGAGGTAAGGCATATTTCCGAAAGTCAAGCACCGCCGATAGCTGATGAAGGCCAGCATTGATCTAGGACGATATTTGGCTTGGACGATATAGTCTTCGTAAGCTCACGCGGTATGCATTCGGAATAGCCCTCACCATCATTTTGCGTGTGGAGGTTGGCAGCGATGACAATACCAGCACTATTCGTGGCGCATGGTTCGCCTACACTGGCTGTGGAGGACAATGCTTATACCCGCTTTTTGACCAGACTGGGTTCACGGCTGCCGCGTCCCCGCGGGATTGTCGTATTCTCAGCGCACTGGGATTGTCCCGATCAGAGCATCGGAGTGGACGACCAACATACAGCCATGCACGATTACTACGGCTTCCCCGATGACATGTATCAACTGACCTATGATCCTCCGGGTGATCAGGAGCTTAGCGAAGAGATCATGGCCATGTTCAAGCAGCAAAATCTATTCGTTCGTCCTGTACAGGGCAGGGGGCTGGATCACGGAGCCTGGGTTATTCTGCGGCATCTGTACCCTGAAGGAGATATTCCTGTCATTCCGTTATCCGTAGACTCACGCCGTTCGCCTCAAGAGCAGTACAATATCGGGCGCATGATCAGCGCTCTACGTGATCAGGATATTCTGATTATTGGCAGTGGAGGGCTCGTACACAACCTTCGCTTGCTGCGGGAGACCGATGAGCCTGAAGCCTGGGCTGTAGCCTTCGATGACTGGATCGGGGAGCAGCTAACCGTGTGGAATCTGAGGCACCTTTTCCTGTATGACAAGAAGGCACCACATGCCCGTGAGGCCGTGCCGTCTTATGCCAGAGAGCATATAGCGCCCTTGTTCTATGCGATGGGCACAGCAGACAATAACGGGAATGCCGTGAAGCTGTATCAGGAGTATGCGCATGGATCGCTGAGCTTGAATTGTTGGGTGTTCGGAGCTGAGCCTGATTTTGGGCTGGAGGATTAGCAGTAGCATTTTAACTACAGACAACTCTATATTCAAAGCAATATTTGCAAAAACAAAACTAGATTACAAACAAGAATATATTCCAAACAAGACCGTATTCCAGAACAAGACTATATTCCAGAACAAGACTATATTACAAAAATAAGAGGCAGTTACCGCACTTGGCGGTGTCTGCCTCTTGGTGAATCTGGAAGCTGAGAGCATCAGTTATGAGGTCTCAGGTTATGCCCCTTTGAAGGCTGGGTCCTGACTGGTACCGCCTTTGCGGAACAATTTGCGAAGGTAAGGAAGTACCCAGTAGTCGAAGCCGATGCGACCAGCGTTAGCACCTGCAACTACGATGAAGATTTCAGCCAGCACCAGGATTGCGTTGGTGCTTACAGTGCCCGAGAACAAGAATGCGAAGTTCATGACCATAGCCATCAGTGCAGCCAAAGTAGTGAATGTACCCAAGATCAGTCCGAGACCTACCAGGAATTCGCCCAGCGGGATCAGGAAGTTGAAGAGGCCAACGTTAGGCAGTGCGAAAGTCTCCAGGAACGCTCCCCACCAGCCTTGTACGGTTGGGCTTTCGCCCGTCGATTTTGCGATCGCTCCGGTAATGAAGCCGCCTGCGTCGAAGCCTCCACCAACGAGTTTCTTCCAACCGTGATCCATCCAATCCCAACCAATGTATACTCTCAGTACTGTCAGTAACCACATTGCAACCTTATTTTCTCTCAACCAATTGTTAAACATATGAACCACTCCTTTTTTATAATCAATAATTTGTGTTATTAATGCTGTTGTTACTAGTGCTTTTTGCTTTTGTGTGATGATCATCTTGGCTACATCCTTATTGTAGTGTAGGGAAGGGCGAATATTTGTGATATAAATCACAAAGTCGGAAATTTCTTTTAAATTTTAATTTCTCCTTGTTCAGAGAAAATTTAAGATGTCAAATGTTGGAGTTCTCAATGCCGGAATATCCTTATTTAACAGGACAAAATCGGAAGTCGGAGTTTATAATGAGAAAAAAAGTTGGAGGAAGGAATGTTGACCCAGATGAAATTTAAGCATTGGTGCATCGGTGCACTCCTCGTCACAAGTTCGTTGCTGCTCGCGTCCTGCTCAGAATCTGTACAGGAGCCAACAGTGACACCCCCTGTCGTTACCCCGGAGCCAGAGCCTGTTAAGGAAGAGACTCCTGTGGAGCCTGTCTATGCATACAGTGCGCCGCTAACGGGACTGGGATCGGATGAGCCTGTAAAGCAACGCCCGCTTGCGGTCATGATCAACAATGCCCCGGCGGCTAGGCCGCAATCCGGTCTGAGCGGAGCCGATATCGTATATGAAGTGCTGGCGGAAGGCGGTATTACCAGACTTGTAGCGATCTTCCAGAGTGGTGGCAGGGATGTGAACATCGGTCCGGTCCGCAGCATTCGTCCTTATCTGATCGAGCTCGCAGAGAGCTATAACGCCCTTCCAATACATGCAGGAGGAAGCAACGACGCCTATGCCATTTTCCAAAGACAAGGCAAGCAGCATCTGGACGAGATCACGAATGCAGGAACGTCCTTCTGGCGAAGCAAAGACCGTAAGGCGCCACATAATCTGTACACAGACCTGGACAAGCTGGTAGTGGGTGCGGAGAAGCGCGGTTATCCAGTGGAGGCAGAGGCTCCTGCGTATACCTTCGATGATCCGAAGACACATCAGATTGCAGGAGAGGAAGCGACTGCACTGGATATTCGATTCCTGCTCAATAGCTATCGGGTATCCTATACATATGATGCGGAGCAAGGACTATATAAGCGCATGATTAACGGCAAGCCGCATGTCGATCTGAACAATAATGAACAGCTCACAGCTACGAATTTAATTGTATTGTCTACGAATCATCGGGTACTGGATGATGTAGGCCGATTGGCAGTGGATCTGGATCGCGGAGGCGAGGCAGCCATTTTCCAGCAGGGTCGGATGATTCAGGGAACGTGGAGACATAATAAGGGAGATTCCATTCGCTTTGACGTGGACGGCAAGGAATGGCCATTGCTTCCGGGCAAAACCTATATACACATTGTCCCTACTGACAACAATGGGGTAAGCGGACATATTACGATTACGGAGCCAGCGGCTGCCTCGACGGATTCAACGGATTCTAAGGACTCTAACGGCACTAAGGACACTAAGAACTCAAGCGACTAAAGAGACACATATCAGTAGGAATTCGGATGCAATAGGCGGGAAATGTAATTATAAGGTAAAACTAAGTCAATATAATGTAAAGGAATTGCCCTATTGTATCCGTTTTCAATGAAAAACCGCTTAGAACTTTACAAAGCCTTTACAAAAAACCTGTTACTTGTGATAAGATAGCAAAGGTTGTTTTTATCTGTCCGCGTTCAAGCAGTAACAATTTGTAAAGGGGTAATCGTTATGAAACTGAAGAAAAAGGATATCTTTTTTCAGACGCTGGAGAATATGGCAGATACCATTGTACATGCCGCTGACTACTTCTCCCAGCATGTTTCGAATCTTCAAAATGTAATTGAGTTTACAAGTGAAATGAAGAGATATGAGTCCAAGTGCGATGAATTCACGCACACGATCATCAAAGAGCTTAACAAAACATTTATTACACCGATTGAACGCGATGATATTATGGATCTGACAACCACTATGGATGATGTATTGGACGGTCTTGAGGCAACAGCATCTCGTTTCTATATGTATCATTTGACTGAGCCGGATGAGTATATCATTCAATTCGCGGATATTCTGCGGCAGTCTGCGTACGAGATTCAGAAGGCTGTTCACTTGCTGTCCCAGAAGAAGCTGCTGGCGATTCGCGAGCATACGATCCGACTGAATGATCTGGAGAACCAAGGGGACGAGCTGCTGCGCAAATGCATCAATAACCTGTTCGCCACCGTGAGCGACCCGATCGAGCTCATTAAGCGCAAAGAGATCTATGAACGGCTTGAGACGACTACAGATGCTTGTGAGCATGTAGCGAACAGACTGGAATCGATCATCATGCGTAACTCGTAAGGGGTCCTCTCACATGGAAACAAGTTTACTCGTTCTAGGTATTGTTATATTTCTAGCCTTGGCCTTTGACTTTATCAACGGATTCCACGATACAGCCAATGCGATTGCTACATCCGTCTCTACCCGAGCTCTGACGCCACGCCGTGCTATTATACTGGCTGCTGCGATGAACTTCTTAGGGGCCATGATGTTCACTGGAGTCGCAAAGACGATCGGAGGAAGCGTTGCAGATCCGACGAAGCTGACTAATGGTATAGATATTGTCATTTGTACCCTGATTGCAGCAATTATATGGAATTTGGTAACCTGGTGGTTCGGCATTCCATCCTCGTCTTCCCATGCGCTGATCGGTGCGCTGGCAGGTGCTGTATATGTAGGGGCTGGTTCGGACATGGTGAATTGGTCAGGCTTCATTGATATTGTTGAGGCACTGGTCTTCTCTCCACTAATTGCATTTGTAATCGGGTATATTGTGATGATGATTCTCAAATATATCTTTGCCCGTCGCAGTCCGCATACCGTTAACAAGGGTTTTCGGATGATGCAGATTTTTACGGCGGCACTGCAGTCTTTTACACACGGAACGAACGATGCCCAGAAAGCGATGGGGATTATTACCTTCGCACTGGTCTCCGCCAAGTATCAAGATCATCTGGAGGTACCGCTCTGGGTTAAGATCGCAGCGGCTACTGCGATGGCACTGGGTACGTCAATTGGTGGCTGGAAGATCATCAAGACCATGGGGACGAAGATCTTCAAGATTGAGCCGATTAACGGCTTTGCCGCAGATATCTCGGCTGCGTCCGTTATCTTTACGTGTACGATTCTGCACTTGCCTGTCAGCACGACGCATGCCATTACCTCTGCGATCCTTGGTGTTGGTTCAGCGAAGCGCTTCTCCGCTGTGCGCTGGTCACTGGCAGGGCGAATTGTAGTAACGTGGTTCATTACGATTCCGATCTCCGCATTGCTGGCGGGAGCGGTATTCAAATTATTCTTTGCCTAGTACTTCGACCAAATCAAGATGGGTGCAGAACTGCTAAACATTGAATCAGATTCGGTCAAGGTACTAGGTTAGGACAAGCTATGAAGCAAGGCAGTATGATGACACTCACATGTTGACATGTTGTATTAGCGAAATCATGCTCTGTCCGTCTTCGCTAACGAAGTCCTGCTATATAGTTGTATATCTGCAAGCTACAGGGGCCAACCGTCAGGATGGCTTCTTTTGCTGTGCACGTACGGATTATGGTAGATTGGGGTGTGGCTATATTGATCGAACGGATATAGATCGAACGGATATAGCTTGAACTGAAAATGTTAAGGGCTCAGGTCCGTGCAACTGCGGAGAACGTTTGAACCTCCGGCCACTGTTGTCTCCAGATTTCTTTCATGTACACGGCTTATAGCTCGTAGAAATCCAGAGACAAAGGCGGTCGCTGGCGCTCCTTCCCTTCCAAACTTCCCCTCCGTTGCTCACTCCCCTGCTCAATGTAACAGGATCAATTTATATAGTACCTTGACCAGTTCAAAAGAGAGTCGGTGGCTGCAAGCGGGGGGAGCTCTGTCGACCAATGTTCAGCTTGTTTAATCGAGACAACGTAATAGGTTAAGGTACTATGAACTATATGAACTACGGATAATAATTAGGAGTTGTACATAAAGGGAGGGATCGCCTTGATCCGCACGCTAGCTATCGGACATGCTCATGAAGTCATCGCAGGAATCCCGCTTCAGAATATAGATGTGGAGAAATACGCTTGGATATGGGTGGATTTTATTGAGCCAAGTGAAGAAGAGTCCAAGCTGCTGGACAGTTATTTTCATTTCCATCCGCTGGCTATCGAGGATTGTATGCATGTACTGCAGCGCCCCAAGCTTGACCATTATCCGGAGACGGAGTTCATGGTAATCCATGCGCTCAGGGAGCATACGCTGGAGGTAGAAGAGGTCGGCGTGTTCATGAGAGAGCGTCTCCTCGTCACGTATCACCATGCGCAGCTGGCTGAGGTGGACCGGGTATGGGATCGGCTGGCTGACGGTCATACGAATACCGTCTCGACCAAAGGGCCACTGGCTGCGGCTTATGAGGTGCTGGATGAACTGGTGGATCAATATTTCCCCTGTGTATACGCGATTGAGGATGAGCTAGCCGAGCTGGAGAATCAGAGCGGGAATGAGTCTGTTGAGCTACTGATGACGCAGGTCTTCCAGCTGCGGAGTCGTCTGCTGAAGATTCGCCGCACGGTCGTGCCGATGCGCGATCTGCTCTATCGCATCCTTAACTCCGGGCATGTCCAGGGTGCGGGGGAGTACAAAGCGTATTTCACAGATATCTATGATCACCTGCTCAAGCTGGCGGACATGATTGAGGCCGACCGCGAGATGACGGCCGACCTGAGAGATGGATATATCTCGTTGAACTCTAACCGGATGAATTCGATCATGAAGACGCTGACGGTTATCACGACGATCTTCATGCCACTAACGCTGATCGCAGGCATCTACGGAATGAACTTCGTGAACATGCCTGAGCTACACTGGACCTATGGCTATGCGATCGTCATGGTGGTGATGGTGGCCATGTCGGTCGGTATGGTGCTGTGGTTCTCCAGACGCGGATGGTTCAAATAGTCAGTAGCACTATTCGTGTGAAGCTACCACTAGTTATCGTCTGCGTCTTTTGCTGGAGCGCTTGCGCGGGGTTCCCCGCTTTGGCGCTGTTTTTTTGCGTCGTCTGGGCGGATCGTAATCGTCGTAGGAATCATCAGTGGCTAGCAGTCCTTTGCCGCCGCCCTTGCCGAAGGGCAGGGAGCCCATGATTAATTTGGCCATAGGAGCGAATTGCTGCATCGTGCTCATGACCTTCTGGACCTTGCCAATGGTGGCAATCATGCCGTCAATGCCGCCCATGCGGTCGATGAAGCCCTTGATCTCGCCGAGGCTTGCAAGACCACCTAGTAAGCCTCCTTTGCTGTCTGTGGCCGCCGAAGTAGCTGTCAGCAGATCAGAATCTTGGGGAGCATATGGAACGAGGCCGGGTGAATCGACCTGTGGAGCTTGCTCGTATGGGCTGACCCCTGGGTAGGATGGAGAGGAATAGGGATCAGAGAGGGACCTATGTGAATGCGGTCTCCGGTAACGATTATCGCGCATGCAGATCACTTTCCTTTGTTATGTGATACTATACCTTATGTCACAGATGCACAGGACGATTAGGCGCGTGTCCCATAATTATGGATAAAAGCGGATTTGGGCGTGGGTGATGGCCCAGGTCAGCAGGGATAAGAGCGGAGCGACAAGCTAAGTACGGATAACAAGGAAAGGTGAAGCCAAGCACGAATGGCTGTAGAAGGCTCGTATGAACTGACAGCTCGTGGACTGGTGGGGGCCCATCTGGAGGGGACTAGCAGAAACGATTTTTCATAGATGCACATGGATAGCGCCGGGTGTGAAGAACTGGTGTCCGACTAAGGTCCTGATATTGCTATTCTGTAATGCGTGAAACCGTTAACGCTTGAAAAACTTAGTGACACTCAGTTACAATGAAAGAACAAGTATCGGTGGGAGATGATTATACATGCAGCTTAAGAAGCTTAATGATAAAAGTATAGATCAATTATTTGAGGCCATTCTTACATTGAAGGATCTGGAGGAGTGCTACGTCTTCTTCGACGATCTGTGCACAATTAACGAGATTCAGTCGCTGTCGCAGCGTCTGGAGGTAGCGCGTATGCTCGGCAAAGGTAGTACTTACAACCAGATTGAAGCCGAGACGGGTGCAAGTACAGCTACGATCTCGCGCGTAAAGCGTTGCCTGAACTATGGTAACGATGGCTATAAAATGACGTTGGAACGACTGGGACGCTAAGATGAGCCGGCCGGGAATCCTGATCATCGGGCATGGCTCCATGACGGCTTCATGGGTCGCGCAGGTCGATGAGGTTGCTGGACGGCTGCAGCTACCTGCCGGGGTACCGGCGGTGGTTGCTTTTCTGGAGCAGGTAGAAGGGCGTTCTATTCAGGATGGTATAGATAGGCTAGAAGAACAAGGGGTGACGGATATGCTCGTCGTCCCGTTCTTTGTGTCCTCTGGTAGTACACATGTCGATGAGATTGGGTATGCACTGGGGACAAAGGCAGAGCCAGAGAAGGAGACGGATCTGGAGCCTTTTCGGATTCAGGCGCGTGTCTATTGGGGAAATCCGATCGACGCTGGCCCCGCTGTAGCTGAGATTGTATGGTCGAAGGCGCGGCCGTTATCGGTCGATCCAGAGCACGAGGTTATTCTGCTAGTCGGTCATGGCAGTGTGCATGAGGGGTTCCGGCAGCGCTGGGAGTCCGGCATGGCTTCGCTGATGATTGATGTGGCGGTACAAAGTGGAATACACACGGATTTTGCCTTGCTGAACCCGCTATCGGTGCGCGACAAAATCGTATATTGGACCGAGGAACGGGGAATGGCTGTTATTGTGGCCCCGTTATTTTTGAGTTCAGGGTACTTCACGGACGTCGTTATTCCAAGGAAGATGGAGGGCCTGAATTATCGCTATAATGGTGAGGCTTTGCTGCCGCATCCGCTACTGACAGCCTGGCTACAGGAGCAGGTCGATGCTCTGTTCCTTCGTTATGAGCAGAATTTGGATAAGGCAGATGAAGTGAGGGGCTGACAGTGGCAACAGCATGTTGGCGCAGGTGTGTGCATTATTACAGCTAGATACCTAAGCTAGGGTAGCTGCAATAAGTCTAGGCTAAAATAGCTACTAAGGCTGGAATGGAGTTGCCTAGGCACTGGAATAGAACTAGGCTGGAATAGAGCTATCTAAGGCTAGAAAATGGCGAAGTGAAGAAGCTATCTGAGGTCTACTTCATACTTGCTTGCTGATAGGAAGGCAGTAGCTCCAATATGACAGCTAACATGGGTTAGATGCACATAGGGTTATGAGGTAGTATTTTCGGCTATGCTGATATAAGATGAATGCTTCTGGATGTAGTCTGAATATGCATGGAATGGGTTGCCCTTTAAGGCATGCCCATTGTAAAAGAGTCTTTTTTCCAGTATGATAAAGCCTTGAAGATAGCGTATGATGCTTCAATGTGTGAGCTTGTCTGTGGTGATGCTCGGCTGTAATGAGTGGATCAACAGGCAGGGGGATAGACATGATACGCCAGGTGATGGCCTGGGTATACACTTGATATGGACATACTGCTGTGTAGTCTATTCATGCTTGGATTCATCATCAAATAACAGGTGGAATACGTGAATGAAAAGAGCCAGATTAATCTATAATCCTACCTCCGGACGAGAGGAAATGAGACGCAGACTGCCTGATATCCTGCAGCGGCTGGATCAGGGCGGTATTGAGGTGTCGGTCTATGCGACGACCGGTGAAGGGGATGCAACACGTGAAGCGACCGCAGCTGTCGAGCGTGGCTGCTATGATATGATCATTGCCGCAGGCGGAGACGGCACATTATATGAAGTAGTGAATGGTATGGCGGAGAGGGAGAATCTGCCTGCCTTGGGCGTATTCCCGCTAGGGACTACGAATGATTTTGCTCGTGCGCTGGGCATTCCGCGGCAATGGGAGGAGTACTGTGATCTGGTCATACGTCAGGAGGCTAGACCTATTGATATCGGTAAGGTCAATGACAGATACTTCATCAATATTGCAGGCGGCGGCTCGTTGACCGAGCTGACTTATGAGGTGCCAAGCAAGCTGAAGACAATGATCGGGCAGCTGGCCTACTACTTCAAAGGGCTGGAAAAGATGGTCAGCCTCGCACCACAGGAGCTGACGATTCAGGCGGCAGGTCATGAGACATTGCATGATGAGTTCATGCTATTCCTGATTGCCAATACGAATTCGGTAGGCGGCTTCGAGAAGCTGGCACCAGGGGCCTCGATCGACGATGGCATGTTCGATGTCATCGCTGTGCGCAATTGCAATCTGGCGGAGATGATTCGTCTAGTCACGCTGGCGTTGCGCGGTGAGCACTTGAATGATAAGAAGCTGGTCTACTTCAAGACCGATTACATGGAGGTTACCTCTCCGGGCCACGTGCAGCTGAATCTGGACGGCGAGCTGGGCGGGACACTGCCTGCGACGATTCGGAATCTGAAGCAGCATATTCAGGTATTTAGATGAGAAGAGTCTAGTTGTGTTCAGGAAGAGCTGAGCTTACTGAGTGGGTCGAGAGGTTGCTTTTGAAGAGTGCTTATTCGTATGCGGGTATGCTTGTACCATGGCATATGGCATTGCATCAGGGCATTTGATCCAGACACCAATACTTCATCCAATACCAAGACTCGCTAAAAACAGCTTGAAGTGACCGATTCCATTCATGGAAACATGAATGTAGAGCAATTATTATAGGCTTGATGTAACTCACTGTAAGCTGGTCACATCAATGCCATTAACAAGTCGCATAGGTAGAGTAGATTGAAATGTCGTTCTTCCGTCAGGAGCAGCGGCATTTTTCGAGTTGTAGGAATGTCTGTGGTTATAGGGATGCCTGTAGTAATAGGAAGCTCAGTGTATGAAGATACAGTTGTTGAATGAAAGATTCGATAACTCTAAAGATTAATTTGGTGTTTATAACAATTGAATTGATGATTCTTACGATTAAGTCGATGATAGGTCGATATGTAGAAGGGAATGTGCAGCATGAGTAATCACCGCAGTGGCCGTGGAAAAAGCCGCCGGAACGCGAATGGATCTGACAAGGAAGCAGGACGTCAGAGACCAGCAGCAGAGAGAAATCGATCAGGGAATGAACGTGGGAGTCAGCAACAGGATGCCGGGCAGAAGAGACAGCAATCCGCTTCCCAAAAGGGACAGGTTGGTTACAGTGCAGGTGATAGTACCAGTACCAGTATGACCTTGAGTACGAGTAAGAGAACGGATAAGAGCAAGGGGAAGAGCAAGGATCAAGTAAGGACAAGAGCCCCGCGCCCAGCCAAGCAGCGTGCAGCAGCTGAGATTAGTGGACTGCCTGTAGAGAAGAATCAGGAGGTGGTCGTGGACATCATCGGGATGAACCACGATGGCGAAGGCGTAGGTCGTGCTGAGGGCTATACTTTGTTCATTCCGGGAGCACTGCCGGGAGAGCAGGTCCGCGTCAAGGTGCTGAAGACGAAGAAGCAGTACGGCTATGCGAAGCTGCTGAATGTGGTGCAGGCAAGCCCTGACCGGATTGCGTCACCTTGTCCGATCTATGACCAGTGCGGAGGCTGTCAGCTTCAGCATATGAGCTATGCAGGGCAGCTGGAGTGGAAACGTCAGCATGTCGTGGATGTGCTGGAGCGCATCGGTAAGCTAGAGATCGAGGGTAGAGAGCGGACGAGTGTGGGAGCGCAAGAGAAATTGAGTCTGAGTGATTCGAAAGCTCAGGATGATCAAGGCGCTCAAAATGTACTGGATACACAAGATAATCAGGATAACCAAGGCAATCAGGACAGCTTAAATAGTTCCCAAGCTGCTAAAAACAGAGGGGCGGTTGTCGTGCATCCTACACTTGGTATGCAGGAGCCGTGGCGCTATCGTAATAAGGCGCAGGTACCGATGGGGGCAGCAGATGGTGGACTCATTGGTGGCTTCTATGCCAAGGGAAGTCACCGGATTGTCGATATGGAGACGTGTCTCATTCAGCACGAGCATAATGATGAGGTCGTCGCCAAGGTGAAGGAGATCGGCAGCCATTTGGGCATCAGTGCGTACAACGAAGAGACGGGCCGGGGCTTGCTCCGACATGTCGTCGTGAAGAAAGCCTTCCGTACAGGTGAGATGATGCTGGTGCTAGTCACCAATGGTCACGATATCCCGCATCGCGATGCCTGGATCGGCAGTATTCGTGAGGCCATCCCTCATGTAGTTAGCATCTGCCAGAACGTCAACACGAAGCGGACCAATGTTATTTTCGGAGATGAGACCCGTGTCCTGTGGGGCAGGGATGTTATTTATGATTATATCGGCAACGTGCAATTTGCGATCTCGGCTCGTTCCTTCTATCAGGTCAATCCAGTGCAGACCGAGGTTCTGTACGGCAAGACGCTGGAATACGCTGCACTGACAGGCAAAGAGACAGTCATTGATGCCTATTGCGGCATTGGTACGATCTCGTTGTTCCTAGCACAGCATGCCGATCAGGTGTATGGAGTGGAGATTGTGAGAGAAGCCATTGAGGATGCCCGCAGCAATGCACAGCTGAATGAGCTTCGTAATGTCCGCTTCGAGGTGGGCGCCTCAGAGGACGTCATCCCACGCTGGAAGGAAGAAGGCATCACCGCAGATGTGATCGTTGTCGATCCGCCGCGCAAGGGCTGCGACCCGAGGCTGCTGGACACGATTTTGGAGATGAAGCCGGAGCGTGTAGTGTATGTGAGTTGTAACCCGAGCACACTGGCGCGGGATTTACGGATTTTGGAGGATGGCGGGTATCGTACGGTGGAGGTGCAGCCCGTGGATATGTTTCCACATACGGTGCATGTGGAGTCGGTAGTCTTAATGCTTAGAAATAAAAGATGACAGAAAATGTTTGAGATTGTTGGCAGGGGTCACCAACCAGTAATCTAAGGAAATAAGGGATGTAAGGTGTGAGATCAGAGTGGGTGCTCTGATCTTTTTTGTTTTAGAGGGGCCGGTATGCAGAAAATTTTTCTCTAACCTGTGTTATTATTATGGTGAGAATTTCTCTGTTTCGCGGATATTGGATAAACAAGTTGGTACTTGATTGAATTCCAATAAACATATGTAAAAAGTTGTATGATTACATTAAATTCATTGAAGGTGACTTTATTATGTGGATCTCTGAATATATCAGATCACTAGATGAAAATGAATTCAGAAGGCTTTTCTTAGAAGCGTTAACAAGAAAGGGACCGGATTATGTAAAGTTAACTCACAGTCCAATCGAATATGGGCGAGATATTATTGCGGTCTTTAATGATGAACTAAACCTTTATCAATTAAAAACCGGAAATATTGATACAAAGATGTGGGAAAAAGTTGTTGAACCACAAGTTCGAAAAATGTTTTCAGTTCCGATTGATGATGTTCGTGTTGATGAAAAACAATTAAATAAGAAGGGCTTTATTGTATTTACTGGAGTGATAAATATTTACGTTGATAAGCCAATAAAGTACTTAACTGAGTTTTACAAAGAACAATTTACTTGGGATATTGTATTCTGGGATATTACATCGGTATGTAACTTTTTTGTTGAAAACAAACTGGAGAATTTATTAATATGTAAGACCATCTGGTATGAGCTTCAAACATTGCTATCAAAGCTTGAAGCTGTAGAATTAGAACTTGAAGAATTTTTTGCATTCACTAATAAACTTATTGAGAAATGTACCCTCGTATCTTATAAATCTTTTCGAAAATGGTTCATTGATTATGTGATTAATGAAATTAAAACTTGCATAAATAATGCAGAAGATGATAATGCAAAAATATCCTATAAGTTTTTTGAAGTTTGTTTTCTCGAGTTTGCTATTACAAGACTGAATCTGAACTACAAGGAGTACTATGACGAGTATTTTAAACTAGGCGATGCTTTAAATTTAATAGTATTGGATTATAAATTTTTTGGTGCAACATGGTCAGATTTTAAAGAGGTCAGAAGGAACTTTGCTTTGACATTATTGGTTATTAGTACATCAATTCATTATATACAGAAAAATAAAAAAGATACGTCTCAATTATTTGTTGAATTAACAAGAACTGTTGAAGCTTCTTTTAGTAATTTGTGGTTTTATGTAGGAAACATAGGACGTAATTTTAATAGTAATATTGAAGAACTTGAAACAATAACTTGGTTTTCTTTGCCTATTTTATTGTTGAAAAAAAACGGGGGAAGTGACTTATCTGAACTTTGGCTACGAAGAATAGGGCAATATCTACGGGGGGCAACTAAAGTTCCAATGTTGGATGAATATACTTCAAATATAAATTTCATCTTCCTGGAATTAATAATTCTTATTAATTCTTCTAGAGTTTTCAATGAATTTATAGATGTTCTTTCATATAATCCTCTGATTTATTACTTAGATGAGTCTGAGATGGCCTTTAACGTAGATGAAAGTTTTGTGATTACAGTTGAGGGGTATAAAAAACTCTGGAATAAAAATTACTTGAATCAATTTGATAATATTCAAATACAACCTTTGATTGAAATTATTTCTTCATTTAGAGGTGGGAACCATAATACAACAATTGATTATATTCTTGGTCACATTCGCAGAGTTAATTGCTATGAGAGATAGACCATTACATTACCCTGGAATTCCAACGACGGGGAAGAAAGAACCGTCCTACAGTTAGCCTGAGATGTTTAGGAGAATTTAGGGTCAGGCAAGATAAGTATGCATTGGCTTGGTTAAAGCCACGAGTGCCGGTTAGGGTTCAGTGAACGGTCTAAAGTTACTTGAAGGATAATTATTATGAGGGATACTCGGGGCAGATTTATTAGAAAAAGTGAAATTCAATGACAGATATTTATAGGAGAACCAGTTCAGATTGAGTGGGCATCCATGCAAAACGAATTCGATTTTTCGATATATTCTCCGCGAATAGATGTAGCTGTTGGCTTATTTGCTACTAATACGAGTATAAGGTTAGTAAAATTGAAGATAGATAATTCGAATAAATTGAAAGATATCTATCTTCAAAATTGTAACTTCTTCAAAATTAGAGACATTCAAAATATTAAAAATTATAGTTAGTAGTTTTTTGAAGAAAAAAATATTAGTTTTAAGGTGTTCAATTTAAGGTTAAACAATTTTTTTATGATTTCTCAAGTTGAAAATTTGAAATAAATAACTCTTTTCCGGTATTATCCTTTTTTTTTGAATGAACAGTATAGAACCATGTCTCTTGATTGTAAATGAAATCATCTGATTTATATATTTCTCTTGTATGTTCATTGTCATCTATAGTTAATAGAAATTTATGGGTTGTTTCTTTTAATAACCTGGCCAGTGCACGGTGTTCGTCTGGTTTCATTCCGATTGGGTATAACGAATTGCCTTTAACGTAATAAGGTGGATCTATTAATAATAGGACATCTTCACCTGGTGCAAGAATTAAGTTGGAAAAATCTTGATTGGTAATCTTTATTGATTGTAATTTGTCTGAACAAAGTTGAATCCTGGAACAAAGCATTTCAGGGTTCCATCTACAATCAATTTTATACTTTGAATTTTGGTTGAGCCCTCCTATTGGATTAGCATTATAGATACCTGAGTAATTTGTTCTATTAAAAAATAGAAACTGAAACGCCTGAAATACTTTATCTTCCGATGCCGCCATACTACGAAATTCTCTCCACAATTCTACGGTTGGTTGTGTCTCTTTTATCATTTTACATAGATGATCTGGGGAATCCCGTATAACGTTGAAAAAATTGAACACCCTGAAATCCTTATCGTTAATCCAGTTGATCGAACTCAATGGTTTACTTAAGAATATTGACCCTCCCCCTAAGAAGGGTTCTCTGTATTCCTTATGATGTGTCAGGAGATATGGTTGTATTCGATTTAATACTTTACTCTTTGAGCCTGGAAACCTGAGGGGTGATCTTATCACATTATTGTTTCTCATGTAAGTACTCCGATTTTTAATGTATTCATCATTTTATCATACATTAAATATGTTAGCCATGCCCGTAAATTATGCAGGAATATATGTTAATTTGTCGAAGAAGTATAATACATAATATTCCACTGAGGTGTTAGTATGATTGATGAAATAACTAGACTTGTCGACAAGGGCGGACCAATTTCTTTCTTTTTAGGGGCAGGGTTTTCGATTGGAAAGTGGAACAGTCAAACTAAGAAAAGAGAAGGACTCGGCACTGGAGAGGAGCTAGCCGAGTATCTTGTAAGTAAAAACCACTTATTAAGTGGTGATATGAAAAATTTGATGAGCATCTCTGATGAATACAGTTTTATAAATGAATCTGAGTTTCGAGAGGAAGTACAGCGTTATTTAGGTGAAGGTAAAATTCAACCTGCTCATAATTTAATGGTAGATATAATACATGCATTAGGGGAACCCAAAGATTCCATTTTAACAGTAAATGTTGACTATCTTTTGGAACAAGCTTATCAGGAGAAACATGGGAAAATGCTAAGCGTGGCTAAAAGATCAGATGACATTTATACCGGCGGTGACAAAGTATATCTTAAGCTACATGGTTGTGTTACAGAGATTAGTAAGGCTGTGTTTACAACAAAAGATTATATAAAAGTAGAAGAAGATAATCGTTTGTTTGATAAATTAAAAACAATTTTTGCGGAGAGATCAATCATCTTTATTGGTTTTGGAATGACGGATATTGACATTTTACGTATATTATACCGGATAAAGCCTGAAGGTGGATTTACTAAACCTCATTACTGGGTTGTACCTAAATCGAAAGCTTGGTCTGCCGCAAGGGAACGATTTTATATGCGGGAATTTAACATTACTCATATTGATATGACAGCTGAGGATTTTCTTCAAGTAGTGGACGACCATTTCAAAAAAAAAAAGATCGTGAAACCTTAATCGATAACTTGGAAATTCATGGTTATAAGACATTGCTATCTAATGTAAAGATTAGGGCTCTTATAGAAATAGTTGAATTGCTTTCACTAAGCCAGCAAGGCAAACTTCTTTTTCAATGTATAAAAATGGACAAGGAAAATCTCTGTAAGTTGTTTCATCAAAAAATGGATAGTATTGAGCAGTCTCTACGATGTGCTTTTGAGTTAATCAATAATAAACCTGAAATGCTTGTTGAAATTAATGCGGATGATATTCCAGTAAGTCCAACACTTCCTATCGAAAGAGTAAGGGCTGTCTTGAATGAGTATAATCCGTATAATAAGCGGTTTGTAGCTCATCTTTTGATGAAACTTAAAAATCAGGAAGATGAGGATCTAGTTAAACTGTTGTTTGCAAATCTTTCAGTAGAGTTGGTCAACCATAAGATAGCTTCTTTATTAGTTAATAATGAATTAGCAGCACTTCATGGGATGATGTATAACCGTCAGTGTGAAGTGATTGAACGAATAATTGCTTATAAGAGTGAGCAATTTCCTTTTACAGAAGCACTTATTGAGTTAATGAAATTTAGGATCCGCCAAATTAATGGTGGTATATTAGGTAGAATGACTGGTTTTCCAAGGGAATATGAATCAATAATTGAAGTGCTGAACGCAAATAATAATGAGTTGATTGAAAAGAATAGTTCAAGTTGGCATCATACTCTCTGTGATAACCTCAATTCTTCTAAAACCAACTTTAGAATACCGAAAAATTTCGCCACTATAAATCTGCTCGATATAGATGAAATAAACTCAAATAGAGCACTTATCGGGCAAGGATATATTTTATTTAATTCAGCTTCCAAGGCAATGATATATGAAATAGCGCAAGAGAAACAGTATCACTTAACGGAAAACCAGTATGCATCTATTTCCAGTGAAAGAATCATTGTTTGTAACGAGACTCTTATATACATATATGAGTCTGACGGAGCTTTAAAAACGATTGAGGTACTTGGCAATCCGATAGCCGTTGCACCAAAAACAATTAATAACTATGCTTATTTCCTTGATATTAACGGAAAGTTTTATACCTATGATTTAGTTGAGGGGGCTTTTGTGGCAGAGGAGCAATTTGAAATTAGTGAACCAGTTATTGACTTCATTGTGTATGAAAAATATATGGTACTAGCTACTATTAAGTCAGTAATGATTAAGGCGACTGGGAACACTATTAGAAAAATTCACGTTGAGAATAAAATTCTATCTCTTATCGGTGATAATGGTTCATTTTTTGTAACATCTGCTAACGGAATTGGTAAGTATGACTTTAATGCGAATCGTTTGTCTTTCTACAACTATATAGTAAACCCAACTACAAATGTGGTAGTCGTGGAAGAAAACAAAATAGCATTTGGATATAAAAATAGGCTTATACACATAGTATTTGAAGAGGTTGTTGCACAACAAAGCTCTGTCATAGAACTTAACTCCCAGATACTTGATCTAATTGTATGTGATAATACTGTAACGGTACTGTGTAGTAATGGTGAAGTAATTAATCTAATTAATGGTCAACAAATAAATGTTGAAATAGAGCCTGTTAATTATATTAAAGCGAGTTTAAGTGTAGGATCAGGTGTGATGTGTATTTCATCTGAAAATCAACTGTTTGTTTGCAAAGTCAGTGCGTAATGAGGGTGAGGTTACATGAGTTATTCATATGAAATATTTGACCTCTTTAAAAAAGTTGCAGTTGAGAGAGGTTTGGATCAATCATTTATTGATAGTATTTTAAAAGACATTTATGTTGAACCAACGAAATCATTCAGAACAGTACAATTTGGTTTGAAGGTTAGTGGGCTAAAGTTCCCATTAGAGTTTCATTCAGATAAAGAAAGCAAGATTTTTGAAATAAGAGGAATAAATACTCGATACAAAACTACCTCACTTATAATCATGGGGATTCTAATGGGTTGCGACTGGAGTAGCCAAACAATATTCTTAAATAACTACAAATTAGAAAGTCAGATAGAAGAGGTTAAAGGGTATTTTTTCAATAATGCAATAAGTATTGAAATGTATTTGAAAAATGAAGAAGAAGAACTTCTTTTCCTAAAGAGGGAGAATTATCTCGAGGTAATAGTTTCAGGAGAAGTTGAATTTAAAAGATCGCTAAAAAATTATGAACTTGATATGCAAGAGTACCAGCTTTTTACATCGAAACTATTTAAAGTTCAGTTTATTTCAAAGGGGCGAGATTTTGTTACCCAGGTTCATTATGAAATATTAGAAAGCATAACATCGAGTTTTGATTACTTAACTAGAAGCGGTAGAGAAGTTCTCAGTAACTTTATGTCCAAAAAGCAAAGGAAAATCTATTCTAAATCACTAAAAGAATACGAGAATGAACTTGTTTTACTACTCTCATTAAAAAAGCTTATAAATGAATTTAAAAAAAACAATCCTGAAATCAATGATTTGGATATCTATGAACAAATAGATAAATTTAAGGAAAACGAGGAAAGACTCAGACAGTTACAAGAAGAGGAGGATGGAGTTAATTCTAAATTAAAGGAGTTAGTCCATCAGAGGCATGGACTGCTTGAAGAAGGATTAAATGATGGAAATGACGTAATAAAATCCCCCTCACATTGGGAAAACCCTGTGAGAAATTTAGAACAGATACTTGAATCAGTCGAAAAACTTGAAGGAACGGACCTTGTTCCTATGTACATTGAATTACAGGGTAATTCGGTCATTAATGTAAATGACTCGAATGATTTCAAAAAATTTATTGAACTAATAAATACTCGTCAAACAGGGGCTGCTAACTATTTTGATTATAGAGAAAAATATGTGAGGTTATCAGAAATAAACAAATTTATTGAAATGGAAAGAGCGAACGCGTCTGTTATTGCTTATGAAATAAACCGACTAGTGGGTTTAATTAGAAAGACCGAAGAATTAACTATATCAGTAAATACCGATGTGAAATCTCTTCTACCAAAAATTAAGAGTATTCGAATGTTAATGAGTAAGGGGAATATTTCAGAGACAGGCGATATAGAAGAAATTTCAAAGCAGACAGAGCAGAGAATAGAAGAGATTAATTACATTATTTCGGATATAAAGTCTGCTAATAGTAAAGATGAATATATACCGTATGAAATACTGAATTCAATCTTATTTGAATTTAATTCAGTTAAAAGTTTGCTTGTTGAGAAAAGTGGTAACAAAAGTAATTTTAATAGCTCCATCAAAGAAACGGCTGAAGAGTCATTCCTTTATACGGAAGTTGTAGAGTTGTTCAATAACTTAATGAAGGAAAGATGTAAATATTACTATCAAGTTACAGATGATATAGTAACTAGTATTGAATTGAAGTCATACGATTTTGAATCCAGAATGTTAACAACCTTAGATGGGGATGAGATAAGTGCACGATATGGATTAAGTGGAGGAATCGATTCGGCAATGACTGTAAGAAGTTTAGCTTCTCCTAACACTGATTCCAAATATGGAACTGTCATTTTAGTAGACGAATGGGGAGATGTATCAGATAAATTGGCTAAAGAAGTTTATAATACCCTTTATGAAATTAACCAATTGAGTTTTGGATTATTTGTGGAAGTATCAGAAGAAGAGCAGGCAGTGGTACATTGTATAGATGGGTAGTGAGAGCATGGTGGATATAGAATTGCTTGAAGAAATATTTAAAAAAAGTAATGAACAAATATTTAAACTTGATCCTTTGCCCTGGACCGATGAGAAGGTGGTTTTTAAAAATATTAGTACATTTACAAAAAGAAGAATAAGTGTGAAGGGAGTAAGGAAACTTCTAAAGAAAGATGCCACTTTCGATGCTGTTTCATACGATAGGCTGGTAGAACATCACTTGATTGCTGAAATAACCAATTCTGAAATCTATGTTGTTATAACTGAATATGGAATCCTTTATCTGAATGTTATTTTATCTGGTCTAGCAAATGATCATTATACAGCAGTAAAAGTATCAAGGGAGTATTTTGTGAAATGTGCGGCGGATATTACAAAACGGAAGTGTGAAGCAGTTTTTTCAATTGATATAAGCCCACAAGAGGCGGTATTATCGCTCTTCTTACTTCTGAATGGCACTAATTCTTATGGGAGTGCATTCCAGCTCCATGTAAATCCAAAAGGAGAATATTTACATGGGGTAACTATTATCAATGAAATAAACAGTTTGTTTATTGAACTTACTGGAGATGATCAAGAAACTTTAATCAAGGATGAAAAAGAATTTCGAAATGTAATTGGGAGAAATGGTAAGAACGGAAGATTAGCTAAAGCATTTCCTGACATTTACCAAAGAGAAGATGGGAAAATATGGTTTGATATAGAGGGTTATCAAACGAAAGAAAGTGACCTGATCTCATTAAGAAGCATGATTACGGAAATCATGAAAGTATTATCAAAGGATTATTCTTACGGATTAGTATGCACAAGATTAGTGAAAATTGTGGAAAAATATATGATAAATAACCCAATTGAGCCTTATATACTAAAGGATGTATTCTCAGGGTTAAATAAATTTGATCATTTAATTAATTTACACATCGTTACGAAAGATATAGAACTGAGTACAGAAGAGCCTAAGTAATTTCAAAGAACTAATCAGTTGTAAAGGGGATTGCTCTAAGGCTCACCTCAATTTGACCAAAAGTTAAACACCTCTAAGATTGTCTCTGTGTCTGACGACAGGGTTGATTTTCTTGGAGGTGTTTTAATCACTAAAAGCCATATTACGATTTAACTATTATTTTAAACCGAGGCGTTAGAGGAGGAATTTTGCTCGTTTCTTCACTTGCTTTTCGAATTTTTTCTATCGTTTTCCTGGCAAATGTTTAGGCCGATCTGAATAGCTTTGGCAGTATGATATTACAGTTAGAATCAGTGTACCACGACGGATACACATCTTTTACGTGAACTGGTGTAACTACACGAAATTAGAACTGCCGACCATATTTTTCGTTACTTATCACTATGTTTGATCTTATCCCCTCAAGCAAAGAAAGAATAGGACAGGTCAAATTACTAGAACGAAGCCCTTGTCAGGCAGAAACTGGATGCAAGACGAAAAGGGAAGTCAAGTGAAAATCTTTGTTCTGAAAAGTTCAAAGTTGAGCTAAACTAGATGATGCGTAAATTAAAAAGAAGTTCGTTACAACAAGTATATGACATGCAAGTGTAGTGTTCACATGGTCGAAAAAAAGAGAAAAGAGTTGATTTTGGAGTCACGGTAACTCCTCAAGATGCTGAAAGGAGTGAGGTGAAATTTAATCAAAATGATATACATGTAGACTGTGGCCCTTATTTTCCAATGTCTCATTAACCAGGGAACTAAAGCCTTTACATCTACACGCCGATAAAGAAAGGATATAGGCAATTTTTCTCGAATTATGTCTAATATAAGTTAATGCACATTCTTGGAGGAACAGCATGTTACCCAACGAACTTTCTAACATTTTTCGAAACAAACAAAAATCCTATAAGATGGTTCTTATTCTGTCCCTCATCGACGAATATGAAGAAAGCCACAATCTAGTATTTCCGCTCAACAAAATTGCTGAGCGGTTTTTGGCTTATTATCGACATCATAGTAGTGCGGGAAATCCAGTGGATGCTCCACCCCAAAGGGAAGCTTCCGCTTGGAGGGGTTATACGCTAGCCCAGACGAGATCGCTGCTTAAAACACCGATAGATGCGCTATCATCTATACTTGAATTTAACAACGATCAGCAAATCATTACTTTTAAGTTATCCATTAAAAATCAGCTGAATGACAATGTTATTCAGAAATTAAAAGAACATGCACTAAATGAGTTAGACAGCTATAACAACCAACTGGTAGCCAACCAGCAAGTAGCAGTATTTTCACTTCAAGATACCTTATCAGAAATTTTCAATACTTACCTACACGCCAGAACACAAACTTTTGCTAATCATCCTTTAGGTATGATGTTTAGACAAATTATACCAGAACAACTTAGGAAGCTGTCCTTTATTGATAATAACTATAAAATACAAGGATCTATTGGTCAGGGTAACTGGGCGAATATTCCTTGGATTGCTATCATGGATAAGCGAATTACGGACACGACACAGCGTGGTGAGTATATCGTTTACCTATTTTCAGAGGATATGAAGAGTGTATACCTCACCTTATTACAGGGAGTAACTCTTCCAATAAAAGTACGGGGCAAAAAAGAAGGTTACCGATACCTTGAACAAAAGGTCACCGAAATACGCGAACTGCTTTCCCTAGAAGGAATGCAAAAGGATGATAACATTCACCTGACAACAAGCGGATTAGGACGGGATTATCAAGTATCTACCATTGCTTATGTGCGTTATGATAATGGCTCTATTCCGGATGATGATCAGCTATTGGCTGATTTAGAAAATGCAATGAACAACTACAAGCTTTATGTAGACAGCCTGACACAAGGGATAGTAGAAGAGAATGAGCCTACTTTCGAATATGAGGAGCTAGAGCCATTGGATCCATTAACGGTGCCACCACGAGTTGAACAAATCAAAGCCTATATCGAGCAAAGAGGCTTCCATTATCCGAAGGGATTAATTGAGAATCTGTATTTATCTCTGAAGACTAAGCCATTTGTCATCCTAGCTGGGGTATCTGGTACAGGCAAGACGAAGCTTATTAAGCTGTTTGCTGAGGGACTTGGAGCGACAGGGAATAACCATCAATTCGTGTTGATTCCAGTGAGACCTGATTGGAGTGATCCGTCCGATCTTTTGGGCTACAAGGATTTATCAGGAGCTTTTCGTCCAGGTCGTTTAGCGGAAGTGCTAGTGGACGCTTCAAAGCCAGAAAATCAACATAAGCCTTATTTTATATGTCTGGATGAGATGAATTTGGCTAGGGTGGAGTATTATTTTAGTGATTTACTGAGTATTATCGAAACCCAAGAATGGAGTAACAATCGCATTGTGACTTCACCGTTGATTAACCGAGATTCCTTAAGGCTAGAGGATCAGCCGACCTATGGGGATTTGTATTTGCCGGATAACGTGTACTTGATTGGAACAGTTAACATGGATGAGACTACGCACCCTTTTAGTAAAAAGGTATTGGATCGTGCTAATACGATTGAATTTAACTATATCAATTTACAGCAGTATCCGAGTGAACGTCGGTTAGAGCAACAAGATGTGGTAGTGGCTGACAATCCATTTTTACGTAGTGAGTATTTACAGCTGGTAGACGTGTATCAGGATTATAGTGATTTGGTACATAAAACAACAGAAAAGCTCGTGAAGATCAACCATATCCTAGAAGAGATTCATGCCCAGGTCGGATTCCGGATTAGGGACTCCATTTGTTTTTACATGGTGTATAATCAACGCTTTCAATTGCTTACTGAGGATGAGGCGTTTGATTTGCAGCTTCTTCAGAAAATACTTCCTCGTGTTCAGGGAAGCAACTTATCCGTGAAACGGGTGCTGCTAAAGCTGATGCAAGGAGCTCTAGGGAAGTCTTTAGCAGTAAATGATCATATTGAAGATGCTTCAGGTCTCTACCAGAAATGGAGCTCCAGTCAAGGAGAAGAAGATGCCAAGCACCCTGGAACGGCTAGGAAAATTGCCTTCATGTTACGGAGGTTGGAGGAAGATGGATTTACCTCATATTGGCTCTCTTAATCAGAGCGTAGAGCTTCTTCGTGTCGAGACGAATCTCTTTAATTTATATATTCAAGGTAAGCCGTTTCATCCTACGGTGGAGTTTTTGCAGCTTCATCGTACGGAAGAAGGGAAATGGGTAGATACCTCATTGCAGGTATCTACTCTTTCCACGGTTCTATCTATTGATAAGGTATCTGTATTCAATCCTCAATTAGGCCAATTATCGTCGTGGCAAATGGGAGACCCGAGCTATCCGATTTTCTTCGAGACGCAGTCCTATGAGTTAATTATTGAGAAAAAACCGGATATAGTATTAACCTTTCACCACGAGAATGTGCACTTACGTCAAGCGATCAAGCCCCTTGGTAAAACGATTTTATCCGGTATTCTGAACTTTCAAAATGAAGTAGGACTATCTGAACTAGAGCTAAGCTCGGATGGGCAACCGATTTTTCAGCTTCAGCTAGAGATATTTCCTGCGAAGATGGATTACAAAAATGATTACCAAATGATCTTAAAGGATATTAATCAGCAGATTTATAATTTGTCCTTTGACTTTTTGCGTAGAACATATAATTTGACGGGGCTCAAAGAGACAAGACATCAAAGTCTGACCGAGTTCTTTACCATTCTGCAGCATGTGTTCGATCAGCTTGTTCAAGCAGTGGAGCGGATCAAGACCTCTCCCCATTCTAAGCTGGAGAAAGACGAGCGAATTATTGACGTCTCCCGGGCGAAGAAGGCGGGAAAGGAGAACATCTCTTTTATAACAAAGCGCCCCCATCTGCTAGTGCCGGATAAGAAGCTTGGCTTCGTGCAGTTAAATAACCAAGGCTATTACCCGAGTCATGTACTGGAGACCAAACGGCAAATTAGCTACAACACGATGGAGAATCGTTTTGTACGTTGGGTGCTGCTCCGCATTTCAAGCAAGCTGAAGGATATAAAAGCAAGATTGAACAAAAAGGATCGCTTACAAGATCCCTTGCTAGCAAAGCGGTTGGAATTTATGCAAGCACAAATAAAACGCCTATTGAATCTGGATTTTCTAAACGTTGGTGAAATGAAGCAATTGTCGATCTCTTTAGTGTTACAAATGGCACCGGGGTACCGGGAAGTGTATCGGAATTATCTGATGCTTATGAAGGGCTTGTCCATTCAGAACGACCTCTTCCGTATTTCTATGAAAGACTTAGCAAAGCTATATGAATATTGGTGTTTTCTTAAAATTCATGATCTGCTTAGCCAGAAGTATGAGCTTCTCACCCAGGATATGATTAAGGTGGATCGAACGGGCTTATTTGTAACCCTAGATCGAAGGCAGAAGGCCAAGATGGTATATAAGAATTCGCTCAACGGTGAGATATTCACTCTTTATTACAATGCACTACCTAAGGGTGATCACAGCGAAACACTGGGACAGCAGCCGGACAATGTGCTCACACTGAAGAAAAATGAAGCTGCGGTAGAATATAAATATATTTTCGATGCCAAATATCGCTTAAATCCTGCATACGAGGGGACATCTTATTTTAGAGATTACAAGATGCCGGGACCTGAGGAAGATGACATCAACACGATGCATCGATATCGGGATGCTATCGTGTACACGGATACACATAGCCGGGAGTTGGAACGAAGTATGTTTGGTGCGTATGTGTTGTTTCCATACCATGATGAAGCACGGTTTCAAGAGCATAAATTTTACAAGAGTATTGAGTTAATTAATGTCGGGGCATTTCCTTTTTTGCCGAATTCAACAAAGCTGATGGAAGCGTTCTTGGATGAGATTATCATGGATAGTCCTGAGAAAGCCTACGAGCGCTCTATCCGGCCGCGGGGGACGAAAAGCTATTATCAGAACAAATTGAACGGTAGAAATGTCATGGTTGGCTCGTTGAGAGAAAAGTCGCAGTTAGAATTGGCATTGAAGCACGAGTTTTACCATATACCATTGGAGAATATCTCTGACCACAAACTATTAACACAGATAGAATATGTTGCTCTCTATCAATCACGAAGTCAATTTTTATCCACAGGCGAAACAGGTATTTACTGGTACGGGAAAGTAGTTGACTGGAAGGTAGTGCGGCGTAAAGAAATCACCGAGCGTCCTTACAGACGGGGGACGGAAGATAAGCTATATGTGAAATTTACTGTTGAGAAATGGACGAAGAGGGATGAGCCGATTGTTTCCGGTGGGCGAGGGATTTATACGGTATTGTACACTTCAAAGTACATGTTCGACCGTGCAGCTGAGATTGCTGAACTTAAATTGGAAACAGAAGAAGATCTAATACAGTGGCGCGAGCAGAGACGGATAGGTGCAGTTAAGGTGGTTTTGAATCATGACCAGGTAGACCTGGCAAGTGAGGTGCTTGGGGTTCGGCTGAAAGAGTGAGGGATTTTTAATTAGCTTTATCCACGTGGTTATTTAGGTCTCTACAGAAATTAGGTGAACTTATGGCAAAAGTGGAATATGCGTTTAGTTTGAAATTACAAAAAAATATGACGGCATCAGAAGCACATGAGGCTTGTAGAGATGGGGAGCTTGATGATAAAACTGCGTTTAAATGCTGTAGTGAGGAGTGCTCTGCTCGAATTACCTGTGTAAACATGGACAAATCACCATGGCAAATGAGGGTGCGTGAACATTTCAAAGTATATGGCGAACACAGTGTAAATTGTACAGAAATAATGAGATCACATAATACTGATGTGAAGAAAAAACGAAGAGAGCTTAATGAGGCACCAAGAATTAGAGAAGACATTATATTTCATATAAAACGGCCTAAAAGGCATAGTGAAACTAAAATTAACGGTAAAAATGATGATGGAAGGGCTCAAACGTCTCAAACAACAAGTGTCAGAAGGACGTCAACAGCAGGAAAAGATAGCGAGAGGCTGCAAAGAAAATCCAATTTGTATTTGCTGAGCACCTTAATGAGAAAATATATACACGCTAAAAAGAATAATGATCTTAATGGATTAAAGGTATCGCTTGAACTGTTTGGCAAGACCTATGAGTATTCTTTAGGTACATTATTCAACGAAATTAGTGCTGTTAGTATAAATAAGGAAGAGGCGTGGAAAACAAAGGTCTTTTATGGGAAAGCCATAATAAGAAAAAATAGTAAAAACGAATACTGGATAAACTTTTCGTATAAATTTAATAATTCAGACTTGGATGTTAAATGCTCAATAAGAAAGGAAATTATAGATAATTCACATAATAAAAAAGGTTCAGTTAATAATATTGAAAATTTTTTGAATAAAGAAGCGTACTGTTTTCTATTAGGATCAGTGAATATTACTCAGAAAATCCTATATATCAATGTCCAATCATTAGACCATATAGCTTGTTCTTTTGATGATGTCAAAAAGATGAGCGATTTGATGGAGGATGAATGAGGAGCCCTAACGGCCAAAAGACCGTTTGTATGTACTATTCGGTATAAGTGATAATGACGTCTATCAGAGTCGGGGTTTTCTCAGTTCAATAGCAATCTTTTCTTGCCCTGTATGGTAAACAATATTGTTCTCTCATCCTTTGGACATTTTCTGTTCAAGTGTATATAACCAATTATATCGACCCTTTTAAATGAAGTGATCTGAATTATAAAGCACAAGTAATTTTCTTAAGTTCCTCCGACAAGTAAGAAAAATAATAAAGGTCATAAAGGCCTTGTTCTGAATTCCATTGGACTGGGGTCGTTAGCTTTGTTTGAAAGGAGCTTGCTTTCATATTGAAGTGGACGCCCAATTAACCGTCAGTTTCTGCTGGCGGTTTTTTATGTATTTGATCGGCGTGAAAGTCAGTGCGTTATACTATTCAACTAACAATTACAGTGCTATGTTCTTACAAAGTGCCTAGAATGCATTGGACTCAACCTGCAAAGAAAGTAGTGACTTGTTGAAAACTACGAGATAGTGAACACTGCCAAGGACCTGAAAATTTTTGATGGTGAATTGTCGGGTATATTTATTTCCTTTTACTTCGATATTCGCACTAAAAGAACAATACCATCCCGTACAATATGAGTAAGATGAGACGCACATATTTATGAAGCATCAGAGTAAACCAACTGAACTGGGGGCCAAAACATTATTGGCTCTTGCGTAATTGTCTTGGCCATATCCGATTGATCTTCGCATTAAATTTAACGAGCTAATATAATGTGCGAATGCTATATGTCGCTCAAAGAAGGGAGCAGGAGGCGAAATAATGATTTGTTTACGAAGAGATGGAGCAAGAAAGAAGACGGATGAATGAGCTCGGCCAAATTTTGATGGAACGTTCTATCGCTCTGTCTGAGCATAAAGAGCTTCTGGAATTAAGTCAGAAGGTTGATCAGTTGATGATGCAGCTGCATCATGCAAAACTCGAATAAACAGAATGACATTATGTAAGAGGAGGAACCAATTTGAGCCCCCCGACATGGTTTAAAAGTGTGATTCAACATAGGCTCGATGATGTTTCAGCCCGTATCATACGCTATCCTGAGATTAGTAAAATACGTAAGGAAGAGGATTCAGCATTTCAGAAGCTATTTTCTGATATGGACATCGTTAATCGTCCTGAGTTTTCGGAGTGGGAAGATAAGCATCATTACAAGATAGCATTGGAGAATGAAGCTTTGTACTGGCAGGGCATGAAGGACGGAGCGCAGCTTGTATATGTTGTATTAGAGATGATGCTTCATGAGGAAAAAGAGAAAGAAGAATAGCCAATAGAGATCAGATAGTTATAGAAAACATTAAAAAAGATACTGGGCACCTATCAAGATGGTCATACCCCTGTCAAGTAGACTGGGGTATGACCATCTTGGTATTTTAATTTGTCTTACGCTATGGAATACAGGCTCAGGCTTGTTAGTTCAATTCATCGATAACTTGACTATACTTGCAGCTTACCCACACGAATATCATCTGTCTTGCCCACGTAAGGGTGCCTGTTGGTTCGGCCCATAATACCTTGTACACATTCCCCACTAATTCCACCCCAATTGACCCTCTTGTCGCGTATCAACGACCGCCCTGTATCCAAACTAAACAATAATTGTTTTTCGCCTTTCTGGTTCAACCAGGGAGGCGTTTTTTGCTTTTTAAAGTCCTTTTCTAGTACTGAGGAACATCGAATCCAACAAAGGAGCGTGCCAATAGAAACGCTTCTTAATGTAATTTTTTGCAATGTTAAGTAGTACGCAAATAGGCTGGTGGTCAATGAAATTGCTGGATTGGTTCAGTGTTTGAGGAGCTTTGTTAAAAGAAGCATAAACTTTAAGCTGGTATAAGTCGATGAAATTATTAGGGCTTATGCATACATAAAATTCTAAATAAGAATATACCTAACTATTAATTTAAGCCCGAGCGTAGGGGTCAGATTTAAATATAAAATTCATTACAGGAGGTAAGCTATGAGGAAGAGATTAGGCATTAGGTGTTTAGTTGTAATGATGATGGTGTATGTATTTGCTTTTAATCTGGGTGGGGGGACAGTACAGGCCAATTCCGTATATTATGTCTCTACAACGGGGAACGACATCACTGGAACCGGGACACTATCCAATCCATGGAAGACCATACAAAAGGCAGCAGATACCATGACAGCCGGAGATACCTGCATCATACGAGGGGGGACTTACCAGGAAACCGTAACACTTCGTACCTCCGGAACTTCTGTAAGTCCCATAAGCTTTAAGGCTTATCCAGGAGAGAACGTAACCGTATCCGGTGCCGATCCGGTTACTGGCTGGGAACATTACTCTGGAGCCATTTATTACGCGGAAATGACGGGTTCCCTTGGAACCAAAGATCAGATATTTGTGAATAAGCAAATGCAATTTGAAGCCAGATGGCCCAATTCACCAACACTTGATCCCTTAAATTCAACATTTGCAACAGTTGATTCGGGTTCTGATACAACCATCAAGGATGGGGACTTGACTCAGGCGCCAGGGTACTGGGTTGGCAAAACGGTATGGAGTGTTCCGGGTACAGGCTACAAATCTTATAGAAGTACCATTACCAGCTCAAGTAACGGCTCCATTACCTTTGATAACATGGCTGCTGCAGCGACAGGCGGTAACAGCTATTATATTACTGGGAATCTTGAAGATCTGGACAGTGCGGGAGAATGGTATTATGACAGCATTACTAGCAGGCTTTATTTGTGGGCACCTGGTGGAGTTGATCCGAATACTTTGACAGTAGAAGCCAAGAAGCGGACTTATGCATTTGATTTAAGTGCTCGCTCTTACATAAATATTACCGGAATTAATATCTTTGCCTCTAGCATTAAAATGTCTAATTCTAATTACTGTAAAGTGTCTAATATGATTGCGGAATATGTCAGTCATGATTCAGATGTGACCAGCCAATACAGTACAGGGATATTTATGTCCGGTACCAATAATGAGCTTAGAGACAGTACTTTGACCTACAGCTCCGGTAATCTGGTGAGTATACAGGGAACAGGAAATAAGGTCATTAATAATCTTATTCATGAAGCCAATTATTCAGCAGCGGATATTCCGGCAATCTATCTACTCGGGGCCAACCATCTAATCAGTCATAATACGGTATATAACGCTGGGCGTCATCTGATATTTATGCCTACTCAAAATAGCCGGATCCAATATAATGATCTGTACAATGCAGGTAAGCTGACAAGGGACTTGGGAATACTCTATGATTTTGCCTGGGATGGGCAAGGGACGGAAATTCATCATAATTACATCCATGATAATCTCGCAAAGAATTATTCTGGTACGGGTATCTATCTGGATAACGGTAGTAAGGGCTATATTGTGCATCATAATGTTGTATGGGGAAACTATACAGCGATCAGATTGAATACACCCAGTAATTTTAACCTGATCTATAACAATACCACCTACAGTAACGGAAATGTAGGATATTGGGGAAGTAATTTTCAGTCAGATATGTACGGCGACAGAATTTTCAACAATATCTTTACTACAGCCTTCACACTGCCTGATACGCATACCGAGGGGAATAATATTACCTCAGAGACCAATCCGCTATTTGTGAATCCTACAGCATATGATTTCAGGTTGAAATCCGCTTCTCCGGCTATTGATGCAGGGGCTGTAATATCTGGAATCACAGATGATTATGTTGGTGCGGCACCAGATATTGGAGCATATGAGTTCGGTGGAACGGACTGGACTGCCGGACATAACTTTTCATCACCTCCGGACCCGGTTTTTGAGAGTGTCAGCTTATCTTATGTTAATAACGTAAGGCAATCTGATTTCGAGAAAGGAATAGTCTCACCATGGGAAGCAACCTATTCAGAAGATGCTACAAGTGTATCGGAGCCGAGAAGCGGCTCTAAGAGTGTACGACTGGGAACCGGAGAAGATGGTATCGAGCAGGTACTTACGGGGCTAAGTCCTAATACCAGCTATATATGTACCGCCTGGGTTAAGGCAGACCTAGGAGAGCAGATTCAGATTGGCGTTAATGGCTTCGACGGAACGGATGCAGTTGCGACATCTGACAGTACATCCTGGACAATGGTGAACATTCCTTTTACAACCGGAGCAGGCGCTACTAGGGCAACAGTGTATGCTTACAAGAATCCTGGTACAGGATATGTGTATGTGGATGATTTTGGGGTAGTTGAGCAATAAAATAATGTAATTAAACGGCGGCTTTTTCCCGGAATTCAACCGGGGAGGGGCGCCGAGTTTGTTGAGTTTGTAAAATAACCTGTATAAACTCCCGAAATCCAGTATTATGAAAGTGATAGAATGGTGGGGAGAATAAGCAAGTCAATAAACGGTTTTATCATGCATAAAGAAAGTCTGGTAACTACAAATACGAGTAGTAAGCTTTGAAAACATAGGAGGATATATGTCCTGGAGTAAATTAAAGCAACAACTGGAGAGCTTCCTCAGTCCCGGGTTAGATGGAAGGGTGGAATACGGAGCGACCAGCTACCGTTATGTACCTGATAAATCTGGAACTTGTTATATCACGGTAGATAAGAAGAACATACTCAACATCAGTGATACAATTAGCCCAATCAAATGGTATCAGACAGAGATGGAAATCAAGAATGATCCAAATATCCAAATCCCTATCAGCGATGAAGAGATTGAAGTGATCAGAAAGGATTCAAAAGGAAATATTCCGGAGGATCGTCTGGAGGTCATTGCAAGGGGACGGAAAATATCAGAGCTTGCGAAGGAGCTATTGGCAGCTCAAGCTGCATTAAGCAAGTCTAATTTTACAGTTGTAGCTAATAAGTTCTTAACTACCTCTATCGAGGACAGCCTTGAGAGTAAGGATATCTTATTGAACATTCTAGCTCTCATAGACAGACGAGTCGGGAAAAAGCGGATACTGAACATGAGCGAAAAGATAAAGCTGAGGCATCCGATTGTGCAGTATTTCTATGAGTTGCGGCGCAGAACGTTATAACTAAGGATATCTCTTAACGTTATAACTATGGATATCTTCTAACGTTTTACGGATTTTTCGTAATGCGGTGTTAATAGGTGTTATTCTTGGGTAGATTTCGTAGGTAGATAATCAACTAAAGCCTCAAGACTCTACATTACAAGCAATTCTTCCAACTTCTACTTGTCACTATTTGTCCGATGCACACGCCAAAAACCTCTTTGATGCGTGCATCGGACATGTTTTATTGCCGTTGTTATCGTAACACATGGGATGGTGATCTCTAAAAATGAACCTATCCACCCGTTGTTATTTTCTCTTAGCAGGAATCCACTTGAACCCACAATTCATACACCCGTTTACAAGATTCCCCCTTCCGACGAATCCCATTAAGATACTTACGGGTAGGCAGAGGGAAAATGACAGCACCGCTAATACGCTTAACATTTGTAGAAACGCAGCTGCCCCATTCGTATTACTGTACAGGAGCATGGTACCACTGGCCACAACACAAAGTATTCCTACCAGGATCATAATTCCCAGCGTTTTGAACAGGTTGCCGAAGCTGTAGCCTCTTTTGTTCGCCACGACTTGCTGTGACTTGCATTTGCGGCAGATAACGACTTTAGTTGTGGTGCTCGTGTGGCTTCCAGATCCTTTTGCCGGGCTGGCCGCTGCCCTGTTTATTTGGGGGCTATTTGCCTTCGGCTGGCCGCTAACTGCAGTGTTAGCATTAGTGGATGATGTCCTGCGAGGCTGATTTGCAGATGGTCTCGTATTACGTTGCACTTCTTTTGACTCCCTCCTGAGCAAATGTATAGGTATATAGTACTATTCGGGAATTGCTTCCAAAACCCTCCTATTGACCCTTCGATTTTGTTCTATTATTTAATAGAGTCATTTTTAGAATCCATCTATATGATGTATGGTTATTATAGGATAAGTCTGCTCCGCGTAAAACGATCTCATCACGCTGTGCGCATTTAGCGAAGAGAAAGGAAGGATAGAGGCATGCAAGAAGCATCTGAACAGCTCATTGAATTACTCGGCCAGCCTTACCATCCGAAGCAAGTACAAGCTTTGCTGCAATCCTTCGGGGTCAAGCGGATGCCGTCACCTAACAGCTATTTCAACGACGATATTATCTGGTCTGTGAAAGCTTCGCTACGTATCGATCTGTATCGCGCACCCAAAATTAATGATCTGACTGGTCTCCAATATACAGCGGAAGATGGTTGGATCATTGGTTCTTTGCATTTCCTTGCGCCGGGGGCAGATGACCGAATTAAAGCTCCGTTTGCTGGCAAGCTACCGGAAGGAATAACGATGAGCTCAACACCGGATGAGGCCATACAGGCGTATGGTCCACCTGCATTGGATGAGGAATGCTGGAGGCCTGGATATACTGGCCGGATCTTGGCATGGCGCCAGCCGAGCACAAATATTGTCATGGATTATGAGGATGATGAAGGGGATCGAGGGCTGAGAAGCTACACGGCCTGTCTGATTGGCTGCATAGGCGCCTGGAGAAACGATAATCCTGAGGTCTATGCTCCGTGAGTGCAAGTAGGAAATTCGCTTTTCGTAATATCTAGATATCCACCTTCAACTCCTTATGAAGTGGGCCGATACATTTCTACATTCACGATCGAGATGCTCTTTAGAAAGGATTCTTTATAAAGGATGCTGCTCTTCACAAAAGATCCTCTAGATATTATTGATGAAGCGTCATTGTTAAAGTGTACTATTCCTAGATTCCCATCATGAAGCACAAAAAGAACGCAAGCGGATCGCGTTCTTTTTTGAGTTTTTTCAATTCTTCTATAGTCCGCTCTTCCATAGGCCGCTCTAATCCACATAGATTTGAACCAGTAAAATTGAGCAAAGGGAGTAAGCAACGAAGGGGTGGTGGGAGGTTTAGAACTGAAGGAGTGACAGCGACTGCCCTTGTCTCTGGATTTCTCGCTATAAACCGTTTACGTGAAAGATATCTAGAGACCACAGCGGTCAGAGGTTCAAACGTTCACCCGCAGTTGCACGGACCCGAACTCTTAGCCTCCTCAGTTCAATCTACATCAATTAGTTCCTCGAACAACATCTCAGAGTTTAATCTACATCATTTAGGTCCCCAAACACTATCTCAGATGAACTGAGCTCCCCTACACACTTACACTCTCACACACTCCTGTACTCCTTCGGCGAGCACCCGCAGATCGAATTGAACTTTTTATAAAAGAAGCTCACGTTCTCATAGCCCACGTAATTCGCAATCTCCGTGACACTCATCGTACTGTTGATCAGCAGCGTTTTGGCGAAATGGATCTTTTGCTGATGGAGCAGGGTGATGAAGGACATGCCTGTATATTTTTTTAGCTGGGAGGACAGGTAATTGGCATTAATATTGAAATGGGCTGCGGTGGAATTCAATGTACAGGTTCGATAGTGCTCTTCTATATACTTTAGAATTGGGACGATGGGATTTTTTTTGAGTCGGTTGCCCTCTTCGGTAGAATCGTTCTCGTAGATATCAATTAGCTCCATCATGATTAAGGAGAAGAGCGAGTCCAGCATTTCAGCAGAGCGTGTGGAAGGCTCGAACCATTCACAAAAAAATTCATTCATGAAGATCGGCAGCCTTCGGCTGTTCTCGGATCGAAAGAGAATGAAGCTGTCATGGGCATTGCCCTCAGTGATGGAATTAATGAAGAAGCTGGATAGTGGACTGTCGGATGCCAGTCGGTTGAAGAAATTGCTGTTGAAATACTCTTTCCTAATCACAATATTAATCAGAATATCTGACTCTCCCAAGGGTTCAATCGTATGCACGGTATCCGAATCGACAAGCAGAATCTGCCCTTTCTCCAGCGAGTACGTGTTCTGATTGATAATTTGCGTGCAAGAGCCATCGTACATATAGTTAATCTCGATCCAGTCGTGGATGTGTAAAGGATAGGAGCGGAAGCGAGAATGCTTTTTCACAACCATATTGGGTGAGCCCTCAAAGATACTTGAATGATGCTCCATATGCAGCTTGGCCACTCGTTTACTCCCTATAAATGTATACAGAAATTCAAGCGGACGAGGAGCGGCGATGCCCTGCCGATATAATAGTTCGTTCTCTGTCAGCGTACGCAGTGATTGATCCAAATGCTCGGGAGTCATACCGAATCCCTTCCTTCATGGTAGTTAATGTTTCTAAAGTATAACATGAATCCCGATCCGTTGATGGTACATGGTTACCAAGGAGTAGCAGCAACGATGATAGCTTGTTCAGCTATCTTATGAGAAGCTTCTTCAGGTGTCTTATGATGAGGCTTGCTTAGGTATGTTATAAGAAGCTTATTAGTGTCCTCACCATGTGGAAAAAGCTGACACCACTCGAATGAGCATAACGGCATCAGCTATATCTAATCTGTACATGTATCTAGATATGATTTACGCCCACCTTGCCCTTTGTTCAATGGTAGGGACTGAAATAAATATGGATATCCTTAGAGAGTTAGCTAAGAGAAAGCAGAACTTTAAACAGAAAGCAATCAAGCCCCTCAAAGTATTGAGGAGCTTGAAATCGTTAGTTAGAGGTTGTGCCAAAATAAAATATAACCGTTATTATAAATAAGATGACAATAGCACCTGATAGGATGAATACTAATTTCTTCATCTCTCAGCCTCCATTGCGGATTTATTCAAATCCTTATTGAGAAGGGACTTGAAGACTATTAATCGTTAATAAGTTTAAAAAGTAAAGGATTATAACAATAGCTATAAGGACTCCGATTATGATAAACAAATTCTTCTTTTTCATAGGCTAGTTCAGAATCCAATCGTCAAGTTGCCCATATACATTGCCATTAGCATACTAGTAAATCTCTTCACAAACCAATCCCCCATTTTGTGTGTATTATACAAATATGCACCTTGGTAATATTTGATATATTTATGCTATCACGTATCAAAATTTATCACAACAGATGACAATCTGAGGACAGCGGTATGAGGGAAAACCTCACTTACGGTTTGATGAGGAGGAGCTGGTGTGAGTCCCGGCCCTTTACTCTAGAGTTGTTAAGTAGGGCACTTTTGATACGTAATATTGGTTCGGTTAAATGTTGAAGAAAATTCCAATGATATTATATTCATTTGTTCCAAAAGTTGGTATAATACTGACGGTAAATATATTATCATACTACAATTTATCATTCTCATAGTTCACTCTATTTTGAAATATAGTTATCACTGGAAGGGTGGTTTACCAATGCAAATCACACTTACGATACAGTCAGAGATACAGAACTATTTGGAACAACATAAATTAAACATGAGTCAATTTGCAACAAAGGCTGGTCTTAATGCAGGGACTGTTAGCGGCATAGTAATGAGTAATCGTGCTATTTCTGTGCATCAACTAGACTGTGTTACCAAAGCTATGGAGAAGCCAGAGGATTATTTCTATAGCCGATATGTGCAGGAGTATATGCTAGAGGCATCAATGGATTGGAGAAGAGTGAAATCATTTTTACAACGGTGTGCTGAACTGGGGAGACTCGATTGTATAGCTCAAGTTATATCCGTATTGATGGACAACGTTACATACTATGCTCCATTGGCATTTGAATTGGCAGAGGACTTTTTTGAGCAAGAGCGTTTGGAAGCAGCGGAATTGCTATATGAGAATCTTGCCATTAGTGAGAAGCACCAGCATTCTGAACGATTGGCAATCTGTCAGTACAGGCTGTTCAAAATCCGGATAGGCGACGATCAACATAAGAATTATGATACAGCGGTTCAATTCGAACCCTTTATTGAGCGTCTGGATGAATTAGAGCAATTGGAAGCGTTGAAAGATCTATTAAATGCATACCGATCATTACGAAAATGGGATAAAGTCAAACGATATGCAGATACGCTTGAAATTAAGGCAGAGATCCAACACAAGTTGATTCAGAATCAGAGCATGAACTATGATAATTCAAAGAGAGTAGTTTCCCCACCTTTTGCTTACTGGGCGTTCTCTCATCTATTAAGAGCTGAGGTCTACGAAGCACGTAAAGATTATGATAAGGCACTTCAACATACATATGCGTACTCCGACCTAACTTGGGTTCAAGGAGATGATGAGAGCACTCTGGATTGGAAAAGGAGATATCAGGAATGGGCTGAAGCGAACTCCTATGTAAATAGGCTACATGCAGGTGAGGTTGAAGTGTTAGAGGATTACGTAAGATTCTTCTCTTCAAATAAATCTGAAATACTTGCTGGATTGGATAATGTCATTGAAGCTGCTAATCGACATCAATTAGATATTGATCAGGTTCTAGAACAATTTAAGATGGATATAACAACAATGCTGGATGATCCTGAATATGCAGGTGCGTTTAATCAACAAATATTCTTGGAGAAATACATTCATTTCACTGGAGAACTGGCAGTTTACTATTTTAACAAAAGTGATATCTTAAATGGATTTACATTCTTACTCGGTTGTTTGGAGAAATCCTCATTAATCAACAATAATTCGTATATAATCAAATGTGTGAAGCTGTATGAGTCTTATCAGGAATATGCATCACCTGATACGAAAATAGCTTACAGAAAATTGATTAATGGGGTGAACGAAAATGAAAGGTAAATTTACTCTTCTCACTTGTATTGCATGTTTGGTGCTAATAACAATTGTACTTCCACCTCTACCACATCAAAACGGTGATCCGATTTATCAGCCGAATGGACAGCATGGAGGTATGTGATTACCTCACAAATGCTTGCTTGATTAGAAGATTCAATGTAAAAGGACTCCAAACCAACTATGATGTCGGTGGGAGTCTTTTGTACTTTATATTAGAATCTAAATTTACTATCGTTTACCAATTCACGGAACACTGGGATACATGACACCTGTTCAGTATCGCCATGCAGCCCTCAATCGACAACCTGATACTTGAACCAATCAAAGTAGGCAGGATGCTGGGAGGCTTGTCCATTGCCTGTGGCATAGAGTCCGAAATAGACACCTGTGAACCCGCCAGCTACTTCGGTAGCCAGCAAGCTGCATTCCGCATCTCCAAGTACCACCAATGGCTCTTCTTGCGATACTCGATATCCAAAGCTGTAACTCTTCTGGTCGGCGTGAATCTCCAGCATAATAGCTGTGCCAGCATATTCCTGCTCGGCTGCTACCATCCAGATGGAGCCGACTCTTTTGCGTAATATGACAGAACGCCTTCCGCGAATAGTAGTGAGTGCAAGCTCGTAATGGTGGCGTTCATTCATAAAGACCGTAAGGCCTGCCTCTTCATTCAACCCCGGCTCAAATTCTAGCAAGGTCGAGATATTACAATTAAAATGCTGCTGGCGGCGAGCGACGAAGGCAGGAGAGTCTACATCATTTAACGTAACAGCAGACCCGTTCAAGGTAAGCCATCCCGGGCGTGAATCCAGCGACCAATCCGAAGGATTAGGGTTACGCAGGAAATTCCAGTAATCTTTTAGCTGCGACGCAGTAAAATGATCTAGCAGATCCTGCTCCAACAGGTGTTCTTGATCTGCCAACTGAACTAGATCTGACAAGTGAGCTTGCTTCGACAACTGATCCTGATGGGACAAATGATCTTGCTTCGGCAGTTGATGCTGATAAAAATCAGGGCCTTTCATCTCAGCTAAGAGCTGAGCATTTGCCCCGATCACAGGCCAGCCCTCCTCTGACCACGTCACAGGAGCCAGGCAGGCCTCTCTCCCCAAATGATGCTTCCGGGATACCGGACGAATCCCGAGCATTACCGCCCACCAGCTTCCGTCATGAGCCTGCACCAAATCTGCATGTCCTGTGGCCTGAATAGGCTGTCCGGTACTGCGATTACTCATAATAGGGTTATTAGGAGCCCCCTCGAAGGGTCCAAAAGGATGATCACTACGTGCAATCGTCACCATATGCCCATATTCGGTACCGCCTTCCGCGATCATCAGATAATAGAGGCCGTTGACCCGATACATATGCGGGCCTTCCGGAGATTTGCCACCTGTCCCGCTCCAGATCAATTGTCGGGGAGATAATAGCTTGCCGGATTCCAGATCCAGCTCTGCCTGATAGATGCCCGATTCTTCACCTGAAAAATCATTGGTACCCGTGATATACACTCGTCCATCCTCGTCAAAAAACAACGAAGGATCAATCCCTGGCCAATCCAGCGCGACAGGCTCAGACCACGGACCCGATGGATCACTCGCACGTACGTAAAAATTATGCGTTCCACCGTTAGCGATACCACTCACCAGCGTCGTAATCATATAAAAAGAACCAGCATGATAGCGGAGGGTGGGTGCAAAAATCCCCATCGAGCTATGTAGCCCGGATAGCTGGACTTGAGTAGAGCGTGTCAGGCAATGCCCGACCTGTCGCCAGTTGACCAGATCTCGACTGTGGAAAATGGGAACCCCCGGGAAGTAATGAAATGAACTATTCACCAGATAGTAATCTTCTCCTACTCTGCAAATACTGGGATCAGGATAAAAGCCTGGAATAACGGGATTCATGAAGGTCATAGTTGCGCTCCTTATCTTGTAATTCAACAACCTATATAAAATAAATAACTTACATCTCTACTAATGAATAACCACTAGAATAGCCTAAAATGCCGAAATAAAAAACAGTGAAATGGTCAATGAATTCATGCGATTTGGTTATTATGGCAGGGTGGAAGAATCGGTACAATTCAACTATTATCAGCTTTTGATTTCGTGAAGCAGGGGGAACAACAACATGGCAAAGCAACAAAATGTAAGGGATTACAGTGATCTTGCCAAGACCATTATTGAAAAAGTAGGCGGAGAGGAAAATGTACAGTCCCTGAATCACTGTATGACCCGACTTCGTTTTGTGCTAAAGGATGAAGGAGCTGCAGACACAGAGAAGCTGAAGCAGACCGAGGGTGTGCTGGATGTACTACAGGCCAGTGGACAGTATCAGGTCATTATTGGCACGCATGTGGAGCATGTATTCAATGCTGTCGAGCAAGTACAGGGACAGTCGCCTAAGAAGCAGAATACAGGGAAAGCGAACAGTGAGAGCAGTCAGAAAACCGAGCAAGGTGAGAAAAGCGAGAAAAAAGGGCTGTCTCTGGTCATGGACACGATCTCCAGCATTTTCTTGCCGATCATGGCAGGGATGATGGGAGCGGGTATCCTGAAAGGGATGCTGGTCATGTTCACGACACTGGGCTGGATGTCGACGGAGAGCGGCACGTATGCAGTATTGTATGCAGGCGCAGATGCCTTCTTCTACTTCCTGCCCTTAGTACTGGCTGTTACAGCAGCCAGAAGATTCGGTGCCAATCAGTTCATTGCTATGGCCATTGCAGGAGCGTTCCTTTATCCCAATCTGGTCTCCTTATTCAATGCGGGGACGGCTATTTCGTTCGTGGGCATCCCGGTCAAATTGATTAATTATGGCTCTTCGGTCATCCCTGTCATTGTGGCCGTGTACGCTCTAGCCAAGCTGGAGCAATTCCTGAACAAGATCATGCCTCAGCTCATTAAGGGGATCTTCGTGCCCGTCTTGTGTATCGCGATTATGGTACCTGCTTCCTTGATGGTCATTGGGCCTTTAACAAGCATGCTGGGTAATGGTGTAGCGGCAGGGTATACGGCTTTGTATGAATTGATGCCAGCTGTGGCAGGCTTGATTCTGGCAATCATATGGCCAGTGTTGGTTATTTTCGGAGCACATTGGGGTCTGATTCCTATCGTGATGAACAACTTTGCCGTATACGGCTACGACACGCTGCTGCCAGCTACGATCGGTACGAACTTTGCTATGGGCGGAGCTGCATTGGCTGTATGCCTAAGAACGAAAAATACAACCCTGAAGCAGCTGGCAGGCTCATCCTCCTTCTCAGCGATCATAGGTGGCGTAACCGAGCCTGCGATCTATGGTGTTAACCTGAAATACAGAAAGCCTTTCTATATCGCATGTATCAGCACGGGAATTGGAGGTATTATTGTAGGCTTGGCAGGAGCGCAGTATCCGGCCTTGATCACGACCTGCTTATTGACTCTTCCAGCGATTGCTGTCATGAAGGGCGGAATTAGCATGGTGCTCGCTGCTACGATCGGATTCGTGTGTGCTTTTGTGGGAACGTACTTCTTCGGCTTCAATGATCGGATGCTGGACAAAAACTAACTTGAATAGGTATTGACTGGATAAGTATTGATCCAATAAATACTGATGTGAATAGGTATTGACCCGGACAAGTCTTGTCCTGAACAAGTCTTAACAATGCGAGGAATAAAATATGAACGATACACAACTATTAGAGCTATTGAATTCGCTCTCTGTGGAAGAGAAGATAGGGCAGCTGATCCAACTATCGGGGGAATTTTTCAACACGGGAGCCATGGCAGTCGGACCTATGCAGAAGCTGGGGATTAGCGAGGAAATGGTGCAGCTTACCGGCTCTGTTCTCAATGTGCTAGGCGCTGACAGGGTCATCCAGATTCAGCAGGAATATTTGGAGAAGAGTCGCCACAAAATCCCGCTATTATTCATGGCGGATATTGTCTATGGTTATAAGACAGTGTTCCCGATTCCTTTGGCCTTGGGCGGTAGCTGGGACCCTGATCTGGTGAAGCGCTGTAACCAAATTACAGCCAAGGAGGCCTGTGCGGCAGGGGCGCATGTTACCTTTGCCCCGATGGTCGATGTCGTGCGTGATGCGAGATGGGGCCGCTGCATGGAGTCCACTGGTGAGGATACTTATCTGAATAGTGTGTTTGCCAAAGCGATGGTCGAGGGCTTTCAGGGAGATTTTACACCAGGGGAAAGTCTGGCTTCCTGTGTAAAGCATTACGCTGCCTACGGAGCTCCAGAGGGCGGGCGTGATTACAATACGGTAGACATGTCGGAGCGAAGGCTCCGCGAGGAGTATCTTCCGCCGTATCGCGCCGCCGTAGAGGCAGGCTGTGAGCTGGTCATGACCTCCTTCAATACCGTCGATGAGATTCCGGCCACGGCTAATTCATGGTTGATGGATGAGGTGCTCCGTCAGGAGTGGGGCTTCGATGGCGTACTCATTACGGATTATGCCGCGATAGCAGAGCTGGTTGCTCATGGTGTAGCGGAGGATGATAAGGACGCTGCCAGACTTGCGATGAATGCCAGTGTCGATATTGATATGAAGACCTCCTGCTATGCGAATCAGCTCAGACCGCTATTGGAGGAAGGGAAGATCAGTTTTCAGAAGCTGGACGAAGCCGTGCTTAGAGTGCTGAAGCTGAAGAATAGACTCGGTCTGTTCGAGGACCCGCTCCGCGGTGCTAACGTCGTTAGGGAGCAGGAGCTGAATAACAGCACGGAGAGCAAAGGCTTATCCAGACAGGCGGCGATTCAGTCCTTGGTACTGCTGCAAAATGCTAACGAGACCTTGCCGCTATCGAAGGGGAGCAAGATTGCCCTGATCGGGCCGTATGCGGATAATCAGGATCTGAACGGATTGTGGGCTGTCTACGGGGATAAAAGTCAGGTGGTCACGTTAAAGACCGCATTCGAGGAACTACTCTCCCCTGAGCATTTTCAGTGCACACAAGGCTGCGAATTGATAGATAGCCACAGCTATGAAGGGCTGGGGGACTTTGGGTTCTTCACCAAGGAACAGACGTCTCTGAACAGCGATGAGGACAAGGAAAGAGAACTGAATCAAGCGATTGAGCTTGCGAAATGGGCCGATGTCGTTATTTTTGCGATGGGAGAGCACACGCTACAAAGCGGAGAGGCAGGCAGCCGGACGGATCTGTCCCTGCCATCCATTCAGACGACATTGATGGAGCAGATCCTTCCTTGGGCGAAAAAATCCGTTCTTCTCCTATTCAATGGTAGACCGCTCGTGTTAACGGATATTCAAGGTAAGGTGGATGCCATTCTGGAATGCTGGTTCCCAGGTACAGAGGGCGGGCACGCCATCGTGGACTTGTTGATGGGTCATGCTAATCCTTCGGGTCGACTGACGATGAGCTTCCCTTATACGGTGGGACAGGTGCCGATCTATTATAACGGCTTTAGCACGGGGCGCCCGCCGAAGACCTCCACACATAGTGTGCGGTTCACTTCGCGTTACCTGGATGCTCCGAATGAGCCATTGTATCCATTTGGCTATGGCCTATCCTATCATACAGCCGAATATTCCAAGCTAGAGATTAGCAATTCGGTGCTGCGGTCAGGAGAAGCCATCGAGGCGACGATAGAGGTGCATAACCCTAGTGCCGTGGGTGGAGATGAAGTTGTACAGCTCTACATTCGGGACAAGGTAGGGAGTGTCGTACGGCCTGTAAAGGAGCTGCGCGGGTTTCAGAAGGTCCATTTGCAAGCAGGCGAGAGTAGAACAGTAACCTTCACCATTACAGAGGAGTTGCTGAAATTTCATACCAGGGAAATGAGATTCGAAGCAGAGGAAGGGGAATTTGAGCTCTACATCGGAAAGAGTTCTGAGGAGTATCTAACAGCTTCGTTTCGCTTGGAAAAGTAGACCCTGTTACAGCAGAGAAATGTTATCGAGTGAATCAAAAAAAAGACTAAAACAAAGTAGCAGAGCAAGCAGAGTGGAAGGGTAAGCATAAGGAAAGTAATATAGAAGGGATGCGAGCGGATCGCGTCCCTTTTGTTGTTATTCATCTGCAAAGAATCAGCCTTGTAGCAATATTTGCCAGTCAAACTTAGTGTAGCTGATCCAATCTCATTTTTTTGGTGCAAAGTTGAGTAAGTTAAAATTCTACTGATTTCAATGGGAACAGAAAAAGTCCCTAATCCCCAAGAAGTGGGAATTAAGGACTATCTACTTTAATTATAAAGGTGAGGAGGATTTAGACCTCCATCTCCTTCTTGAGGGGAAGGTATTTTCATTAAACTATCACCATACACAGAAAGGATTGAGACCTTTATTCTCCCGCGTGAAAGGCGGGCGCTTTAATTAAGCTACTGTATAAGAAAATTGTACCATATGATATTATATGTGTAAATAATATTTAAGGTGATAATATGGAAAAAAAGGAAAAAGTAAATGGTAATGGAAGAAAGCATAGATGCTATGTTTGTAAGGAATCAAATATTGTAGCTCATGAACACTATGTGAAGCTATGCGAACCATGTGGCGCATACAATGAAAAGAAACGTCTTGCTAAGCACGACTTACAATCTTACATCGCATTGGTTACAGGTGGACGAACAAAAATAGGATATTATACAGCATTACGCCTATTACGAGATGGTTCACGAGTCATTTTAACAACCCGATTTCCATATGATGCACTACAGCGATATATTAAAGAGCCAGATTTTGAAAATTGGAGAGATCGCATCCATATCTACGAATTAGATTTTCGCCAAATTGAAAGGGTAGAAATGTTTGCCCACTTCATAAATAAAGAGTTCCCCCACATCGACATCATTATAAATAATGCTGCTCAGACGGTAAGAATGCCGCAAGTGGAATATCAAGAATTAAAATTAAAAGAAGTAGAACTCCAAAAAAAATTAATGGATAACCAACATTTACTCGCTAACAGCAGGACCATTTTATACTTTGATAAATCTACGAATGAAACAAATGATATTCAAAATTTACAGTTTTTTAATCAAGAAATGGGAGTCACTAGTCACAACAATTCACTTCACAATTCTTGGACAGCTCAAGCGGATCAAATTTCCATCGTTGAAATGCTCGAAGTTCAGCTAATCAACGTAACCGCTCCGTTTTTGCTCAATACAAAGTTGAAGGATGCAATGATGAGGAGCCCTAATCAAAATAGATTTATTGTAAATGTATCTGCGGCAGAAGGCCGATTTCAGATGAAAAGAAAAGGTGGTTATCATGTTCACACCAACATGGCAAAAGCCTCGCTTAATATGATGACCCTGACTCTCTCTAAAGAGTATAAAAAATATCGAATATTCGTAACTAGCGTAGATCCTGGCTGGGTATCGAATCAGTTTCCAGAACAGGTAAAGGCAAGTCGAGAAATTAATCTACCATTAGATTTTAATGATGCTGCTGCTAGAATCTGCGATCCAATCTATGAAGGAAAAGACGCAGATAGACCGTACACAGGTGTATTTTTGAAGGATTATAAACAAGTGGATTGGTAAAAGATCCTTGAGTGCAAGGAGAGGGTTCTCTCTCCGTAAAAGTCCAGCTATTTGTCATCCATAAGTATTAAGTGGTTGGTGAACTGTACTTATCATTCGCTATTTACCCGTAATAAACACAAAAAAGAACGTGAGCGAATCGCGTTCTTTTTTGTGTTCATTACGCTAAGAGCCAGCCCCTCATAGCAGAACTAGCTTCCACAGCAAGGCCAGTCCCCTTAGCAGAATTCGATCCCTTAGGAGGATTAGGCCCTATTTTAAAATCAGGCTCTACCGATCCAATCTAGTTCCTCTACCGCATAATGGCGGCCTGCATACTCAACTGCCTCGTCCAGCGAATCCAGTAGATAGTCGTTGATAACCTCCCACTCCGCATCGCACAGGAACAGGTAATAGCGCTCATCGGATGCGTAGGTAGCAATAGCGAGGGCTGTGATATGTACTTGATGGGTAGAGCCGTCGTCTTCCTCAAAGATGACAGAGCTTAACCTGCGGTTACCGACATTTGTGGTGTACTGCAGAACCTTCGCACCGTCCAGTTGTAAGGGGCAATCCATTAGCTTGGTCACGTCCTTTATTGCTTGTGTACTTTCCATTCACTATAGAGCACTCATGTGACATTCTAGCTATAAATATAGTACATAAGCGAGTATTTTATCTATTAGGGGGATATGAATGTATCTTTAGAGGAGGTTGGGTTATGACATATATATATTTGATGCACAATGTAAAGCCATTGAATGAAGGACTTATTAAGAGCCATGTGGCATATTTAAAAGAGTTAAATAGAGAAGGTAAGCTTGTACTTTGTGGGCCTTTTACAGATTACCCTGGAGGAATGGTCATGTTTTCAGCTGAAAATATAACGGAAGCCATGAGTATTGTAGAATCAGATCCCTTCATCGCTTCAGGATGCAAGACATTTGAAATGAGAACATTAGAGCTGGCTAACGAGGGGAACAATTACCTGTTGTAGCTAATGCAGTAACCTCTTCAAAGCTATCGCTATATTTTACGACATGATCTGGTTCTTTAAGAGGGCTTTTTGGATGAAGATAAAGGACAAGGAGTAGGGGATGAATTATGAAAATAGAGCAGCTACAGCATGAGGACAGAGCGGAGTTCATCGCCTATTGTGTACGGCATCGGAGTGAGGTGGATGATTCCTTTCTGTATGAGCAGGATTTAGACAAATTCGTGCCTGATGAAGATAATCCTACTTTGGTGATGAAGGAGGAGGGAGCCATTATAGCCGTAGCTTCTCTCATTCTGGATGACTATCATAGGCGTGGGAGACAGGGGCGGTTTCGTATTTTTCACTCGGAGAAGCCAGACACAGAGGTGTATGCCCTGCTGCTGAAGGGCATGATGGAGCACATAGCACAATTGGGGCACGAGAAATATATATCCCAAGCAGATCGTGTAGAACAAGCAGAGCATGTAGAGTACGCAGAACACATTGAGCATGTACAAAAAGCAGAACACGCAGAACGTGTTGAGCAAGTAGAACATGTAGAACATGTGAAGCGCATAGAGCATATGGAAGGACTCGAAAAAGTCTTTCTGTTCGTGCCGCTCGTCAATGAGGCGCTTGCTGCTCATGTAGAAGAGCTTCATTTTTCGGTGGAAAGGTATGTCTTCCTCTTAGTTAACGATATGAAGGAGATCCAGCCTCTTACCCTGCCAGAGGGTTACTCGATTCGGACCTTTCAGCCGGGTCGGGATGAGGAAGCCTGGTGTCATATCCGTAACACGGCCTTTGCGCAGCTCACGGGCAGCACGACGCCGATGACGCTTCAGATGCTGCAGAACCAGATGTCACAGCCGGCTTATCTGGAAGGCGGAATGTTGCTGCTACTGCATGAGGATACGCCCGTCGGAATTATACGGGGAGCGGATGATGAGTATGAAGGAGAGGCTGCGATGAATATCGGGCCACTGGCGATCTTACCTGCTTATCAGGGGAAAGGGCTAGGAAGGCAGCTGCTGAGAGCTTCATTGGCATGTGCCAATAGCCTCGACTATAAGAAGACTGTGCTGTGCGTGAATGGGGAAAATGAACGAGCCAAGGCATTGTATGTGCAGGAAGGCTTTGTTCAGGTGGAGGGCGTAACGGCCTATGAGTATTACCTGAATAGAAGTAATGGACAATAGATAATAGGGAAAAAGGGTGCACCAATACTGCGCTGTGATCTGGCAGGTGCACCATCCATATATATAAATAGAAAAGCCCGAAGCTGCATTAATACAGCTCCGGGCTTTTGGATGCGAGGGCTTCACCAGCTACCTCCAGAAAAGCGCCGAAGGTGTCGCATTCCTGAAGCCGATCCAGTAAAGGCTGTTGCCGGATGAGCTCGACACATAGATCGTAGATGCCCATGGCCTGCTCGTAGTCCTCCTTGCAGATTGAGAGCAGGAATACAGCGTGGACGTGATTGTCCTCATCCCAGGGCAGTGGCTCCTCCAGCAGGCAGATATACACCGCTGTACGAGTGGAGCTCAGCTCCAGTGGATGGGGAATAGCCATCCCCATACCGAGTGCGGTGGAGGCCATGGCTTCACGCTCCAGCACCGCTGGCATGAATCCTTCGGTGACGACACCTTGCTCCAGTAAGCGTGCACTCATTGCCCGCAGGAGAGTATCCTTATCGGTGGCCCGTGGCAGACGCATGAACCATTCAGGCCGGAAATACCGGAAGCAGGAGCTCTCTTGCTGCTGGTCACTCGTGCGGACCAGTTGGGTAATGGTCGCCATATCCCGATCAGTCGGAATCGGAGCAACGACGGCAGCAGGCTTGTTCTTCTGGCCCGGTAACCGGATGGTGGAGATCACCATATCCTCCTTCACGGAGAGCATATCCTCGTATTCCCGCAGGGAGACGACGCGCGTCACATCCAGCTCGGCGAACAGGGAGCGCAGCCTGGATTCCAGTATGCGTGCCGTGCCATAGCCCGAGCCACAGACGAGCAGGACGGTTTTGCGCCGGCGATGCGGAATATGATATTTGCGTTCCAGCGCTGCACCGAAGTGCAAGGCCAGGTAGCCAATTTCGTTATCGTTAATGTCGTATGGATAATAGCTCTGTAGCTGCTTTACCGCACCAATCGTAACCTCGTAGGCTAGTGGGTAATGCTTGCGGATATGGTGCAGCATCGGGTTGCGCATATTCATGCCATGCTCCAGCCGAATCATCATAGGCTTCAGATGAGCATACAGATCGCGGGATAGCCGTTCATCATTACGCAGGTCGTATGCATAGCGCTCATGGATATAGTCGAGCATGCTTCCTACAGCGACCAGCAGTCGGTCCGATTGCAGCTCCTGCCACAGCTCTTCGTCCTCGGTCATGCGTTTGCTGGCAATATGCAGCCTTACATAATTCCTCTCACCTACGGGACATTCCAATTGATACGCTTGCTCAATATTGCGGATAATGCTATCCGCAAGTAAAGCATCAGGGCCATGGGGACCGTGATTATCAGACGGATCAAGTGGATTGAGATCACCCAGGTCAGCTAGATTATCGTGGGCATCTGGATCATCAAGATCGTCAGAAGTATCAGGAGCATCAAGATGATCTAGGGCAGGCTGTCTCTGATCCTGCTGACGTCCCGGAGCTGCCTCCACAGTATTGTCGTCTGAGTATTCTCCAGAGCCAGAGGGCCGCACCTTGGAACCTGATGTGACGGATTCAAAATGCTGTAGCCCATGGCCAGATTGAATACGCAAAATCATGACAGCCAGATGGGTGATTAGATCCTTGAGAGCCAAGTCAGCCATCCGTACGTTGTGCTCGCGCAATTGCTGAACCACCATCCTGCGCAGCTCCGGGATCTGTACAGGATGCAAGAGATGCTCCTGATCCATGGAGCTGCTCAGTGTATGCTCCTCGTCGCGGACGTCTGCATATTCTGCGAGGCAATAACGAATGCTCTTCTCCTCACCAACGATGCTTACTCCGTGTGATGGCTTGATGGACAGTTGGATCCCGTACTCCTCCATGATCTGGCGTAAAATCTTCACATCATTGTTCAGCGTTGCCCGGCTAATGTACAGTGAGTCGGCGAGGTCCTCCATACGGATGTCCTGATGTGCATTCAGCAGGGCAAATAGCTCGTAGCGGATGCGTTCCTCCGGCGTATCCGGCAGTGGAGGGGCATCGTTCTTCACGGGCGATGTCATGGACAGCTCGCGATAACGTTGTTCGTCATTGATGACAATGCTATAGCCATGCTGGCGACGTGACTCCATGCGAGCCCCATGAGCTTGAAGGAGGTGATCCAGCTTCTTCAGATCATCTCGCACCGTCCGCTCGGTAACCTCCAGACGCTCCGCCAATGCACGTGTAGTCCAGCCTTGCTCCTGTCCACCATGGGCCTCCAGCAACCGAAACAATTTCTTTAATCTCGGGTATGGAAATGTCATACCACATCAGACCTCCTTTCCGACTCACCTTATAGAACCGTTCATTGATACCAAATCTTATCTGTGTTCTATTTGTATTCTATTTGTGTTGTATTTGGATTCTATCTATTTTCTATCTGTTTTCTACCCATCTTATATATGTCTTCTAAATGTGCTAATCCTCTTCTACAAGGAGGACTTACGTTCGGCAAGTACCGTCAGCAGCTTGGCGTGGGCCAGCTCGGGCAGCTGTACATAGCTCTCTGCTGCACTGTCAGCAGGCATATCCTCAGGCTTCAGCGGAGCAGCATCTGGACGAGGTTGCTCATCGAGCATGACCTGCTTCAGCTCTACAGGAATGGTGAAGGCCACAGTCGCTGCTGCCTGCCCATTCAGGTACGGGTTGAACACACGCAGGATATAGCCATCGGCGTGCTCAGCTTTCTTGAAGGCGCTCACTACAGCATCAGAATCTGGTGCGAACGACATCAGGCTATAGCTCGGCTCCAATATTCTGTCCTCGTCACGGAAGGCGAAGATCAGTCGTCCATTCAGAAAATCACACAGCTGATAGCTGCTCATCGGTGTCAGATACTCCCGAGCGGCCTTCGCAATATTTGCCTCATCAAAGCTGGATTCATGCAGATGCAGAGCAAAGGTGCAGGACAGCTTTCCTAGCAGCTGCGCGTCAGGCGTAGCCACGATTTTCTCACCAGAAGCTCTACCCGGGCGATAGACGAGGTTCTCCTTGCCCATGAAGCCGAAGGTACGGAACAGGGTCAGGGCAATGGTGGTATAGCCATCTCCCACAATCTCGTACTCGCGCACGCCCTCCGTCATGACCATCATGCCGCGTGTACCGTCATTTAATCCGGCATAGCTCTGCATGGCCTCAATGGTAATCGGCTTCTCCTGCCATTGCTCGGCCTCCCAGATCGCTGTTTCTGGTAGAGAAGTAGGCCGGGTAATGACACCGAAGGGCTGGTCCGCGATGGACAGACTGGAGGCGATGCCTGTGTCAAATAGCACCCGCAGACGGTGACTTAGCACCTGATTGTCGGCTTCTACCACGTAGCGAATCAATCGCTCTCCCCGGCGCAGGGTGACACGCACATGGAGCGGCAGCTTGCTGCTGCACAGGCCGATAGCCCGTTCCTCCAGATTGCTGGGCACGTCCATAGCCAGACGTAGGGACAGCTCCTGCGATACAGGTGTATACTCCGTTACCGTCTGAACATCACAGCCGAGGGAGGAGACCACCAGGTCAGACTCTGGCGGAGAATAGTTGTAGGAATCGCCATCGTCGCCGTTATCCTCGAATACCATCTGATCACGGTATGTGCGCCCGGAATCTTTGTCCGTAATCGTCAGTGCGCCGTTCGTCTGCACTTCAATGACATAATGCTCATTCTCGATAATGGTGCCATTGGAGCGAACAGGCAGGCTATCCGTGCTGGAGGGAGCTATGCTCTGTCCACGTGAGGCATCCGTGCCTTCAAGTGCCTGCTGTTGGTTCTCGACAGATGGTGAGTGGGATGAATCAACAGGACGTATATCCTCTGCTCCCGCAAAATCAAATACGATCTGTGTGTAGCCCATAGGAGGAATCTCACTCAGGTTCACCAGCAGCTTCGCGCGGAATACACGTTCAGGCAAATACACCTTGCGACTCGGGTTCAGATCGATATGCTGTCCGAGCACATAGTCTGTCTGTTCTACTTTTTCGATAATAGCATATTCCAGCTTGCGACCATGCAGATCGCGAATGACGAATGGCTTATCAGGCAGATAGGCATCAAGCTCCGTAACTCCGGTGCGGACGTAAGGCAGTGTATTGAAAATGGTAAAGGCAAAGGTCTCCTCCTGCTTGATCTGGGAGGCAATCATACGCATGTGCAGGTCGAGCAGGTTGACGCCAATATCGTGTGCCTGCTTGTAGCGGAAGGCCACATCCTGATTCGTCGTATCACTGTTGCAGCCCCCGATGCTGTCATGCGCGGCATTCTCGAACATCAGCTTCCAGATATCCTCGATAATCCGGTGCGGGTAGTCATGTCCGAGCGAGTGACTGATGGCCAGTATCGGCTCAAGTGTATTCACAATGAAGTTCTCGATCTGGTTGTTCATTTGCTTCAGATCAGCCCGGGTGGAGAAGATGGATTTGTGAATACGCATATGCTTCGCTTCCATCAGCTCGCCCTTGAGCACAGGCAGATCGTGGCTCGCTTGCTGGATCTCCTGCATGAAGCGCTCCGGCTCGTTCATCACATATTCGCGTGTCGTGTCCAATTCGTTGAAGCGACGGATCAGCTCTGGCAGATTTTTGCGTACAGGGGCCTGATCAAATCCGTTGGGGAAATAGACATGGCGCGTCGAGGCCTTCGCCTCCAGGGCGCTAATCTGCTTGTGCAAGTAGGCGGGTAGATCCGCTTCATCCTCGGGAATATTTCCGCCGTAGTAGTAGCCGAAAGGCATCTGGACAGCGAATACCGTACTGCCGTCAGAGCCCTCCCAGGTGAACTCGGTCTTCGGATTCGTGTTGTCTGCGACACCACGCCAGAACAGGAAGTGCTCAATGCCGAATTCGCGATAGATCTGTGGCATCTGGGCCGATTGTCCGAAGGCATCCGGTACATAGCCGAGCTTCATGGCATGGCCGAATTTGCGTGCCGTCTCCATCCCATAGTACAGATTACGCACGATCGACTCTCCAGAAATGACAAGCTGGTCCGTCTGGGTGTACCATGGTCCGGTCATCAGACGCTTACTCTCCACGAGCTGCCGAATCCGACCCTCATCCTCTGGACACCAGCGCAGATAATCATCGAGCAACGATCCTTGCGCATCCAACAGATAGAAGTGGAAGCCATCAGCTTGCTCTAGCGTCTCCAGTACCTCCTTCACATGCTTCACGAGATACACCTTGGAGCGAGAGGTGGTGAAATACCACTCCCGGTCCCAATGCGTGTGCGGAATGACATGTACCTTGGTCTTGCTAGTGTTGTCTACATTGTTATTTACGGTATGGTTCATCTCTGTTAGCTCCCTCCAAAAACGCATTTCTACACAGTCAGCATCTATTCGAATCCTCAAGTCTACAGACAGTTCAATCTACAACAATACAATTCTGCATTCTACATTTTCGAACTCTACAGTGCTGCATATCAAGCAGTTATACAGCAAGCTAATTCCTTAGTCGAAGACAAGCTCAATCTCTTCGCCGTTCTTCTTCACGGAAGCGTCCTTGGACGCGGCCTTCTGCTCTTCCTCATCCTTGAAGTTCACCAGCATGGTACCGCCTGCGATCAGGAGTGCCCCAACAATGCCGCCTGCCAGATAGGCCAGCGGAGTCCCAACGGAAATGGCGCCATACAGCCCACCAATCGGTGGCATAATGACATGAGCGCCCAGCAGAGCCGTCACCGCAGCACCCGCTGCACAGGCGATCATATTGACGGGAATTAGCTTCGCCGGATTGCGCAGTGTGAATGGAATGGCCCCTTCCGTAATACCGATTACGCCCATAATGACGGAACCTTTGCCTGCCTCGCGGAACGTCTTGGAGAAGCGTGCTCTCATCAGCAGTGTTGCCAGGCCATAGCCGAGCGGCGGGATGCAGATGGCAATATTGATGAAGATATTCGGCAAATACACCCCGGAGAGGAACAGCGCGTTGCCAGCCATCCAGGCTGCCTTGTTGACGGGACCCCCCAGGTCAAAGCCAATCATGGCCCCAAGAATTATTGCCAGGACGATTGCATTCGTACCGCTCTGACTCATGTATTGCAGCCAGTTCACCAGATACGTATTGATGGCGCTCAGTGGGCCTCCCAGAACGACGGCCATCAGGACGCCTGTCAGGCCGACGGTAATGAGCGGCAGGATAATCAGGGGGACAGAGCCAGCTGCCGGACCGGTAATTTTGACCTTATTGCGCACCCATAGGGTGATGTATCCGGCAAAAAAGCCGGAGATCAGAGCTCCAAGGAAGCCAGCGTTGGTCTGCTGGGCAAGTACGCCGCCGATCAGACCTGCAGCGAGGGCGGGCTTATCGGCAATCGAGTAGGCAATGAAGCCGGACAATACGATGGTCAGCAGGCCGATACCGCTCCAGCCCACATTTTCCACCAGATACAGAATATGAAGGAATCCGCTTTCATCTTTATACGGACCAAAATCGGTGACGCCCATCGTCAATCCGATGATTTTACACACAGCGACAATAAGCGATCCGGCAATAATGACCGGCAGCAAATATGAAATACCTGTCATCAGATGTGTTTTTGCTTCGCTTAACCATTTCTTCATCGTAATCTCTCCTCATAGGAAGATATCCCCGGCTGACCGGGGCAAAGAGTATTAATTATTGCTTGGCGGCTACCGCCTGAACCGCTTTGGTCAGGACTGCCTCCGCATTGTTCACGGCATGGCCGATCTTGACACGTACAATCTGCTTATCCTCGAATCGCTCCATGTCCTTGACGGTCTGATCCGAGGCGATCAAGACGAAGCTGGCTTCTGCAATATCCTCTGTAGTCAGCTTGTTAACCTGGCCCATTGCGCCTTGTTGCTCGACCTTGATCTCATAGCCAAGCTGCTGTGCAGCTTTTTCGAGCGCTTTGGCTGCCATCGGTGTATGGGCAAGGCCTGCAATGCAAGAAGTAACGCCAACGATTTTCATCATGATACCAATCCTTCCGTATGTTGTTGTAGCAGTGCGTAGATGTCCTCCGACTGCTGTGCCTGTGCAATGGCTGTCTTGAAGGAGTCCTCCAGTAGCAGTGTCGCCAGGGATGAAATGATCTGCAGATGAGACATATCCACCTGATGCTTCGGTACGAGAATTGTGAAAATGTACTGAACTGGTTTGCCGTCATGAGCGGCCCAGTCAATCGGTTCCTCCAGACGAATCACCATAACGGCCGGTTGCTGAATAGCTGTGCTCTGGGTATGCGGAATGGCGAAATGATCCTGCAGGCCAGTGGAGTAGATATGCTCGCGCTCCCACAGATCCTGTATCACCTGCTCGGGGTGAACGGTTAGCTGTAGCTTGGCTGCTTGCTCGGCAATGAATTCAAATACGGCCTGCTTGCTGTGCAGGGGCTGATCCAGAAAAATATGTTCTTTTGTAATCATTGAAGGTCTCTCCTCCTTCCTTACATCTCTATAGTGGGTGCGTGTCTTGCTATGCGTCTTGCTATTTACTGCTATGGGTACTGCTATGTGTCTTGACGTCTATAAGCGCTTACAGGACCATTGTAGCCGATAGGCTGGACGGTTTTAATCTAGAAAATTTCCGCGTGCTGCGGAAAATCGTTAGCAGATGCTTGTGGCTTCGTGTATACCCTGCATATGCGGAGGCTGTGAAGAAATCTCGGACGCGTGCTATAATCTCCTCAGCATGCAGAGAGGAGTGTGGCGGTGAAGGTTAACATTAGCATGATCCCAGCCGAGGAAGAGGAGGAAGTCCACCTCCACATCCATACGATGAGTGAGACGATCACACAGGCTATCCAACTGTTGACCTCTCCGGACAAGACAGTCAAGCATTTGCTAGGCAAGCAGGACGGGACCTTTTACAAGCTTGACGTCGATGAAGTCTTCTATCTCGAATCCATTGACCGTAGACTATTCGTCTACACGGGCACGCAGACCTATGAGCTGGCGGACAAGCTGTACGTGCTGGAAGAGCAGTTATCCGGGCTTGGCTTCGTGCGAATATCCAAATCCATGCTGCTGAATCTGAACAAGATTCATTCCTTCTATCCCAAGCTTAGCGGTAATCTGGAGGCGGTCCTAATCAATCAGGAGAAGGTATCCATCTCAAGACGGTATGTGCCTGGTCTGAAAAAGCAGCTGGGAATGAGGGAGGCGTAAATGATGATTCGCCGGATTCAGCAGGTACTGCGGCTCAGCGCCACGATTTTCACCGTGTGTGTAGTGCTTCAGCTAGTAACTGGTCATCAAGTGAATAATGAGATGCTGCTCGGGCTGCTCATTTGCTCTGTTGGGGCATCTCTGGTGAGATTTTTATTATTTAGAGAGTTCTTGGCGGAAGCCACCGTTGCTAAGCAATTGCTGTATATGCTGGTCGTGTGGCTGATGGTCGTGGCCTTTAACTTCTTGTTCCAGTGGGGAATGTCCGTGGGCGGTATATTCGGCAATGCAGGCTTGGTGCTTATTACATACGTGTGTGTCCGCTTCATCAGCTATCGGCATGACAAGACCGAGGTTAGAGAAATGAACAGGCTATTGGAGCAGCTCAGAAGAAAGGATACGCCGTAGAGGAACCCCCGTGGAGGGTGCAATTCATGTGTTAAAAAAGACCGCTTAGGCAGGCGATTAAGCCGCTTGCGTCAGAGTCTATTGTTCCTGCTGCATGGTTAGTGTACGCTTGGGCCACATAAGATCATGTGGGAGGAAGGGACATCTGATGTTTATTGTAGAGGTTATTCGACAGACGCCGCTGTATATTTGGTTTTTGCTGGCTTTTCTTATTTTTCGAGGACTTCAATCGGCCAAGGACGGGGTGCTGAGCATTCCGAAGATGATGATCGTTCCAGTGATATTCATGCTATGGGGCTTGGAGACGATATTTACTCGCTTTGAGCATTTGGGAGTAGCGCTGGTGGGCTATTTGCTGTGTGCAGGTATGGGTACGCTCGCCGGGAATGCTCTATATGCGAAATACAGAACGATCTACCAAAAGGAGCAGCGCTTCTATCGCTCAGGTACCTATCTACCGCTGGTCATCATTCTGATGAATTTTGTAGTGAAATATGCGTTGAATGTCAGTCTGGCTTTGAATCCTTCGTTATATGGCAATCTGATGTTCACCGTGCTCTATTGTCTGTTCAGCGGTGTATCTGTCGGATTGTTCATTGGGGGCATCTGGAATGCGTATGTATGCTCATCACGCCTGAAATTCAGTATGTAGCATCTGGAAGACTTGCAAGCTGAGAAGAGCTGAGAGACAGCTCTTTTTTTCTTGTCTCGGAATCAAGAAGAAGGACTTGCAGGTCTCCAGAATCACTTGTTGTGCTGTGATATTTCATGGGTGTGTAGGCACGGGGCAAGAAGGTGTATACTTATGCCGAAAATGAGCGAATTTCCTTATCCAATTTATTGAAGAGCGACAGAGTTTGACATATAATCAAATGGATGAAGAATTTGTAAAACACACTGGGGGAGATCACGCATGTTTGTGGGAAAAGGCGCAGTTCGTGAAATGGCCAATGAAATCGACAAGGTAATCAGAGAAATCGACCAGATTACACAATCCAGAATTGACCGCGTATCCGATAAAATTGACTCTGAGTTAAACTCCTGTGGTCGTGAATTGTCCAATGCGGCTGCAACATTATCTCAAATTCGTCCTCTAATGGACAGACTGGTGGCTCAGGTCGGCCAAAATGCGCCTGATCATGTACAGGTTCTCGTCACATCGATTGCTCAGGAAGTGATTTCCAAGGCAACCGGCGCTGGTGCCAACATTGATGAAGTGCAGAAGAACATTAAGGACGTAGACAAGTTAACCAATGAAATCGATGATCTGACAGATGAGATCGATAAGCTGACAGACAAGATCGATGAAATTACAGATAAGTATCAGAAGTAGGGAGGACTGTTCCTGATGAGCGATTATACACCGCCTGTTGGTCAGCCGAATTACATGTCTGCAGGATCGAATGGCTGGGGCAATAAGCAAGCCAAAGAAACCGCTGTGAGAATTGATCATATTGCTGATAAGGCCAAATTCGGTATTGAAATGCTGGGCACCGGCGTATCGGGTATTGATGCGATCGAGAAGGAATTGATCGAGCTATCCCATGCTCCGAATCCGCCGACGCAAGAACAAATTCGTGCCATGGCACACCGTCTGGATGCGCATCAGAAGCAGATTCAGCAGGCTTTGGATCGCATTAAGGAAATGATGACTGACATTGAGAGACAGGCCGATTCGATTCATAATCAGCGTAATTCCTGGTAAGAAATACACTAGGAAATACACTGAGATTTCAGCCAGAACTCATACTGAGCCATTATTAGACTCATATATGAATTGTGCAATAATCATACGCTAGAGTGCATTCCATGCATCTCTTGGAACAGGTACCCGGATACGAGTCAGAGCCTCGGGTGCAGGCTCCTGGGGATGCTTTTTATTTTAAGGTAATAGATTGTAAGTTATCAGCGGAGCTGAGCATTTCGATTATCCTAAGAAGAACTTCCGCTAAGAGTGTCTATGTTGTGTGAAAGTGTGTCGATAGACATTCTTTTTATTGACGGACGAAGAACCCCAGGCATCAACTGCCTGGGGCTCACGATATCTCTCCGTTCTGATTAGGGCTGAGTTGACCCAGCTGGCTGGCCTGTAAGGGTCAGTATACCGAATACAGAAGGGTCCATGTACGCATTACCGGACGTATCATTCCATGTAGCGACGCTCTGACGGGCTCCATCTTTGGCGTCATTAATCTGTACATCGAAGCCGAGCTTCGTGTTATTCGCTCCTGTGATGACTCGCAGCGGGATCTTAGCCTCTACCGTGTAATTCGTTCCCGATACCTGGACCGCGGAGACGAAGCCATTCGCAATGCTGGTCGGATTGAAGGAAGCCTCATTGTTATAGTTCACACGATATTGCCCATCGTCCTCTTGATAGAAGGTCGTCATGTCATTTCGCTCATCCAGGAATATTTCAATGGAATCCTGCTCCCAGACATTAGCGCTGCTCTTGTCGAGCTGGGCGTCATTGACTTGAATGAGCACATACAGGTAATTCTCATCCCAGAGTGCCTTCGCTACTCCGATAGCACCCTGCCATGCCGTCTGATAGCGGTTGACGGGAATGGCAGGTGCTGTGCTCCAGACTGCGTCTACGGTCCCGTCAATGATAGGTGTGCCATAGGCGGCCGTAGCTTGCAGTGCAGGAATAGGCTCGGGGGCATGCTCGGCAATGAAGCGATCGGGATCAATAACGCCGTAGTAGGCAGGCTTGGCCTGCAGATTCTTGTCAAACAGCAGCGGATTGGAGGAGGAACGCCAGCTAGTGCCATCATCCAATCCCCAGACCGTGACACGCTTGATGGCATCGGCATGCTCCTTGAATAGCTTGAATAGCTGGGCGTAAAGGAAGCCTTGCGCATTAGCAAGTCTGTCTGGAAGCTGATAGTCGCTGCCAGCTTGAATATCCAGCTCCGTGATGCTAACCTCCACACCGAGATTAATGAACCGCTCCAGCGATAATCTTACATTCTCCGGGTTCGTGTTGACATTGTAATGACCTTGCATGCCGATTCCGTCAATTAACAGCTTACCCGGATGTGCAAGTGCATAGCGGTCGTTGATCTCTTCAACCATCCGGGCAATGGCTTGGGCCTTATTCTGGTTATCTTCATTGTAGTCATTGTAATACAGCTTGATATCCCACTCTGGATGATCATCCAGCACCTCACGGGCTGCCAGGAAGGCTTGCTCGACATAATCCGGGCCTATCGACTGATACCAGGGGGACTGGCGGAGGGAGGCTTCCCAATTGGTCGGATTCGGAGGATTATCACTCATAGCCTCGTTCACGACATCCCAGGAGATGACCCGATCACCGAAGTGCTCCATGACCGTGCGAATATGGGTCCGCATATTGGTTAGCGCTTCCTCGCGGCCCAGTGGAATGGCGTTGTTCTGGGCATCCGGTCTTGTATTCATCCATTCCGGGGATTGCTGATGCCATACCAGCACATGGCCATGCATTTGCATACCCTCGTCCAGTACCTTGTTCACCATAGTATCAGCGGCTGTGAAGGTGAATTGCCCTTTGGTGGGCTGCAAGGCATCTGGCTTCATGGCATTGCCTGCAGTAGCCGTATTATGATGCAGCTTCAGCAATTGCAGACGGACACCACTCAGATCCTCGGCAGTAATAGCGTTGCCAATCAGAAATTCATTCTGGTAGGCTGCCTTGATGGGCGTAAGGTCGTCTTCAATGACAATCGGACCGGAACCTGACCTGCGGAGGTTAATATCATCAATATAGAAGGAGGCCGTGCTGTTACTCGCGCTCTCGATATATATTGTCAAATACTCACTGCTGACATTGTTATAACGATAGGAGCCTTCGAAGAGCACCCAGCCGTCACTCGTACTGATCGTCTTGGGCGCAAGCGTGATATAGTTGGCGCTGCTGCCTTGACCGATCTGGGAGGAAAGCTGAAGCTGCGCGCTGGCGGGAGCTATGAGCTTGACCCAGGCGGATATCGTATATTCGTGTCCCTGGTCAACATAAGGCTCGATCCGCAAGGTAGGGCCATGCCAGGTACTGCTGCGGCCCTCGACCTTCAGCGCGTAGCCGCCGCCAGGAGTATGGTTCGTTTCATTTGTAACAGTCAGTGTCTCAGAGCCGGACCGCCCGGTGAATCCGCTGGCTGTCTGATTTTCAAAGGTAATGGGTGTGAACGGCTGAGCAGGAGGTCGTGGTGGATTCTCGCCCCCGGTGTTGCCCTGCTGTGTGACCAGAATATCTCCAATGTAAAAGGGTACAGAAGCGCCGTTACTGTTGGACTGGACTCGTAGTGTCGTATCCTTGGTGGTGTCCACGGTGAATTCCTTCGTTAGTGTAATGGCTGTGCCAGCTTCATAATTGGCGTTAGCCAGCAAAGCATAGCTGCTGACCGTCTGGAGGTAGGCTTGAGCACCGGAAGGCACAGCTACTGTAGGGTCTACATAGACAGATACTGTGACGGTATACGTACGTCCATTCACCAGTCCCATGTCGCTGAAGCGGAAGTCCGCTGCATCCCAGTTGTTCTGACGGTTGCTCACGTATAAAGCTGCTCCGTCGTCGTTACCGCTGAAGACCTTTCCAGTGACGGGAGTCAGGTGAGCTCCGCCGGACTGTACCGCAATACCTTTTCCTTGGGTAAATGATTCATGGTATACCGTCTCTACAGCAGGAGGGTCTGCCGCCTCAGCAGCGGGGGTCCATAAGCCTGTCGGAAGCAGTACAGCCATGGCCAGAACCAGCGAGAATGCTTGCCTCAGTCTTGATCTCATACGCACACACTCCTCACAATAATTTTAAAATAAACCAAATTAAGCGCTTACAATATTTTGCGTAACAGGACACACCTCCCTTCTCAACACCAATTATACGCGCCAATGGGCCATGCCTTTACTTAGGAAAGTATAGAATCTTCTTTGGTATGTATAGAAGGTACTTGGTCTAATAGAAGGTTCATGGTATGTATAGAGGTCCTTCGTATATATAGAAGAACCTTGATACATACAGAGGATCTCGCTGATATTTTTGAAAAAAGCACCCTTCATGATCGTGGTATAATAGGTCGGCGAATCATTTCTATTTTCTTCACGGTGATTGATGAAGCTCTGAATGCTTGTCTCTAGCCGTATGAAGAGTAACATTGCACCGGGAACATACATACACGACGACTCACGGGTCAAGGGAGGAAAGGAATTGCACCCTTTATTTGAAATACGTCATCTACGCAAGCGACATTGGAAAAAGGGAGGAGAGGAGGTAGCTGATCGCTATATCGTCTTGGATCTGTCGACTGCGATTGCTCAGCCGGATCGAATTGCTCTGGTTGGAGCATCTGGTCAGGGCAAGAGTACACTGCTAAGGATGCTGGCTCTGCTGGAGCCTGCTGATGGAGGAGAGCTATTGCTGAAAGGCCACTCCTGCACCAGTATGCACACACGGCAATGGCGCCAGAAGGTATGTTATGTGGCTCAACAGGCCATTATGCTGCCAGGCAGTGTAGAGGACAACCTCAGAACGGTCAGCCGACTGCACGGAACGGCGTACGATGCCAAGCTTGTGCGTCAGCTTTTGGACCGTTGTGGTCTGGGGGGCATGGATCTCGACAAGCGTGCCGAGGATTGCTCTGGAGGAGAGAAGCAGCGCATTTCCTTGATTCGTTCGCTCTTGCTGCGTCCGGAAGTCCTGTTATTGGATGAGATTACAGCCTCACTCGACGTCAGCAGCACGCAAAAGATTGAAGAGCTTCTGCAGTATTGGCATACCACCGAAGGTACCTCTTACATATGGGTTACACATGATCTGGAGCAGGCTGGACGAATTAGTAGTACCGCATGGTTTCTGAATCAGGGAATGCTAATGGAGCAGCCTAGCCACGAACTGGTTCAGCATCCCCCTGAAGCATTGGCGCGGAGAGTTCTGGAGTACGCAGACAGCGAGGGCATATCATGAGTCTACTGTCCCTCAGCTTCACGCTGCTGTTCATTGTGGGCACCATGCTAGTCTCTGTGTGGCAGCGGCTTGGCCTGGAGAAGGACATTGCGGTTGGTACATTGCGCTCAGCGATACAACTGCTGGCAGTCGGCTACGTGCTGCAGTTTATTTTCCAGACCGACCATCTTGCGTATATCGTGCTTATTGTCATCTTCATGATCTGCGTTGCCTCCTGGAATGCTGCCAAGCGCGGCAAGGGCTTGCACGGTATCGTCTGGCGGATCGCACTGGCCATAACGGTGAGTGAGGTGCTTATGATGAGTATTCTATTAGGACTTGGTATTATTGACCCGACGCCCCAGTACATCATTCCAATTAGCGGCATGACCATCGGTAGCTCCATGATTGTCTCGGGCCTGTTCATTAACCATCTCAAGAGCCAGATTCAGCAGAGCAAGGGAGAGATTGAGACGTTACTATCACTAGGGGCAACGGCTCAGCAAGCCCTGCAGGGGGTCCGAAAACGTGCTGTAAAATTCAGCATGATTCCGACAATTGACGGGATGAAGACCGTGGGATTAGTCCAGCTTCCCGGGATGATGACAGGAATGATCATCGCCGGAACCGATCCAGTGATTGCCGTACGGTATCAGATTCTGATTGTCTTCTCCTTCACCTGCGCTGCTGCTGTAACCAGCATTCTCCTCAGCGTATTGATATACAAGCTGTTCTTCACCTCTGATCTGCAGCTGCGACCTATGGCTGATGCGAAGTAGCTAGGGTGTAGCTATACATTTGGGAAAATAGCAGTGATATACCATATGGGGACACCACAGAAGAGCTGTAAGAGATTACGGCTCTTTTGGTATTTTTATAAATATTTACATATGGATTGAAATTAAAACATTTTTCCAGTATGGTATAAATAGAAACATAATATTCCATAAAATCCACTGAGAAGAAACCAAATCTTGTAAAATGGAGGGGTAACATGATTGTTCTATCCATTTTTGCTAGAGCTCGTATGGAGGATCAGCTTTTTATGACGGAATTGTATCAGCAATACTATCCTTATATGAGAAAAAAGGCACAATCCTTTGTGAAGGATGTGTATATCGTTGAAGATCTTATCCATGATGGATTTATGAAATTGTTGCCCAAGGCCTCTATTCTGCGTTCACTTGATGTCTCTAGAAGAACATCCTATATCTCACATACGATCAAGAGCGTATGTGTAGACTTCATTCGCAGACATATCCGCGATAAGCAGCGGAATATCGCAGGAGTAGAGAATATGGCTGAGCTGTTGGCTGCCTCTGAAGCCACACCGGAGGAAAGCTGTGTAGACAAGGAAAGCTATGAAGAGCTTGGTAGAGCCCTGGAAGGACTGTCGGCAAGAGATCAGCAATTGCTAGCGTACAAATATCAATTAGAGCTCAAGGATCAAGAGATGGCGCAGCTCATGAATATACCATCTCGCAATATCCAGACCTATTTAACCCGAGCTCGAAGGAGACTGCTATATAAGGTGTGTTGTGAGAGGGAGAGGACGAGTATACAGCACCCTGTAACCTCAGTAAGCAAGAGATCTAGTAATAACGGATGAATAATTTTACATATTTGTTATCCAGGGTGTTGTAAATCGGGGTCTTCTACGTCTTATATTTATGAGAAGTATAATTCATATTATTGAAATTACTTTAAAATTTTACTAATTAGGAGGGTGTTAGAAATGAACAAGAAATGGTTAGTCTTGATGACTGCTGTAACCTCACTGTTGCTGGTTCCAACTGCTGGCTTTGCCTCTGAGGCCAAGAGCCCGCTCTCGATGCAGGAACTGAGAAGTACTTCCGGAATCGGCGATATCACGCTTCAGAAGCTTTATTTTGATGAGAGCTCTTATCTGGATTATGAAGGAGAGACCGAATCTACCTTTAATTATGAGGTGAAGGATGGAAGCACGATCCGATACTGGCTGTTGGATGAGGACAAGGTAGGAATGACTGTCAAAATCTACGACGCCAGTAATAAGGTAGTAGCTACGGGCCAGACTTCTTCCTCGAATAATTGGAGAGTTCTCAGCACTTTTACTCCTGCTAGCAAAGATCAGACTTATCTTGTACGGGTTGTGTCGAACACGGGTGGTGGATATGAGCCTTACGAGCTTTCCGTTCGGGCGTATTAGAGCATGTAGAGCGTCAGTCCCATCTTGCATTCCCTATTCTCAAAGAGGAGGTTCTTCATTGTGAAAAAGCAAATGATAGCACTTGCTGTAGCTTCTACCATGCTGGTGGCTTTTCACCCAGCCGCTTCGGCGCAAGGCAGCAACGAGCTTCTGGGCCGGGCAGTAACCCCGGTAGTTGAACAAACAGAGGTGATCAGTAGTAGCTTGACTCTGGAGCAGCAGGAAAGAATCCTTGCGGATATCAAGGAGCAATTGCAGGCTAAGTATGGAAGCGTGTACAAGCTTGATAATTTCTCTGCAACATTCGAAGCACCCGTTGTGGAAGACCATATGATCTACATAGATCTGAATGTAGACGCTGATATGACCTTGACTAGACATCCGGCTGATAGCCCTTATGTTCAAGGGATGGAAGCAGCCCTTGCCGAAGTAACAGAGGATAGCGAGAGGGAGCTTGCTCAACTTGAAATAGACAATTTCCTGCAAGAGGTGGAGCCTTATTATAATACGCCTTCACCGTCAGCCTTCCTTTATAGAATCCAACTGGATAGTGGCAACGAGCTTAACACGAACAGCCTGTCCTCGTTCGACGAAAATAGCTCCTATGAGCTGTTCCATCGTGCGGATATAACGGAGGAGGAGGCGATTCTCACGCCTGTCAAGCCAGCAGAGACGCTGGATGAATCCTCTGCTAGCGAGCTAGGAAGACAGTCCATTCAAAGTGCGATTTCAAGTACGAATCAGCTTAGCCAGGTGATGAAGGCGGCCGTCAGCTATGATCGGATTGCAGCAAGGGACTACGCTCTCGACCATGGTCTGGATGAGCCGGAATTCTCCAAAGCGAACAATATGGGAAGCGATTGTGCTAACTTTGTATCCAAAGCCCTGCGGGCTGGCGGATTCCCCGTGGACAAGGCCGGCAAATGGCATCCTAGTCCCAAAGCAGGCTCTTATGCAGGAATTAACTGGATGCGGACAGGCTACTACAATAACGGCGGCGTAGTTCCGTATATGGTCGATAAGGGGTACTTTTACAAGCAAACCAAGCAAAACAAGGTTAATGCCGGAAGCATTCTGTCCAGAACCGATACAAGCCATGTGGCGCTGGTGACCTACGGGGACGGCAGTGTGATCAAGTATACCGAGCATTCCAACGTAAAAGTCAAAAAAACGAATGTTGTCTATGCGGGCGAAAAAGCGGAATTTTACATGCCTAACTAATATATAAGTGGTTAATGTGGGAAAGCATGAAACCCTAGACAAATGTCTCAGGGTTTTGTGCTTTCTGCTCAGCATTTCACAGACATGAAAATTGACACTGAAAGAGGAGATTTATGTGAAGCAATCCAAGAGGTATGTTACTGTACTTATGGCCGTAATATGTGCTGGCGCCCTGCTAGGCGGCTGTATGGACGGAGGCAATGACAAGCCACAAACGAATGAGCCACAGGAGTCCAATGGGCAGCAAGCCTTGAATGAGCAGATCACCAACAACGCCACCAGTCTATCGACTGAGCAGGGCAAGACTATATTTAAGGATATTCAAGATTTGTATTCGTCTATATACAACAGCGATATTAACAAATTGGAGAACTTCACGGTTGCATTCAGTAATGAACAGAAGCAGGGTACAGCCACATTCATTGATGCGAACGTAGAGGTGGACATGACTTTGATCAGACATCCAGAGGATAGTCCGCTGATTCAAGGCATGAAGAAGGCTATTGCTGAGATCAAGAATGATGCAGATCAGGCTAGAGCAGAGACAACGATGGAGGGATATTTGAAGGAAATGGAGGCGGAGTATAAGCAGACGACACGAGTTAATGCCCCCATGCAGATTGAGCTGGACACCAATAATGCGGGTGATTTCGCGTATACTCTGTACTATCTGGTAGAGAACGGTGGGGAGATCACCAAGTATCCTGCCAAGGAGTATTTCGAAGATCATTTTAAGGAAAATGCAGTAGACAAGGAGCAGCAGGGTTATGACCTGATTAAGCAGGAATTAGCGCAATAAGCAAAAGTCATTGATACCTATAGACTTCCTGAAGTTGCGATCGTATAATTGATATTGATTATCAGTGGGCAACCGTCATTTTGAGCTTATGGTGAAGAATTACACATATTCGTCCATAAACACTACCCTAGGGTAGTGTTTTCTTCGGATACGGCGGTTGGCTTCTATACATAGGCTGAGAGATGGTTCGTAAGGGGGCTGCACCGACATGCAGATACCGCTACAAAATAATAACTTTTTGAAGAAAGCCAGGTTAGAGATTGAGGAGATTGGTCAGGCGAAGGGAGCTCCCGACTGGGCTGATGGACGACCGTTGAAGCACCATCTGTTGCTGTATGTTCGCGGGAAAGCCGAACTAACTGTTCACGGGATGACACGAAGTCTGGAGCGCGAGTCTTTGCATCTATATGTTCCCGATACGGGCGTACACCTCATTGGTTCTGTGAATGCCAAGATCGAGGTGTACTGGATATCGTTCGATATTTATAGATTAATGGAGAGCACAGAAGAGACACGACAATATCATCGAGATCATAGCTTTCCTGTGGAGGGACAGCTTCCCATGGGAGGAGGTCGCTTCAGAAGGCTACTGCATGTGTTGAGCTCAGTCAAGTCTGGTTATGAGAGCCTGAATCCGTATATAGTCCCGCAGCATTTGCATGATTTGCTGGCAGAGCTGCTAAGAGCGGCGGAGTCGCGTGAGTGGAAGGATATGGAGCAGCGGCTCAGGGCAACCGTCGATTACATGCATGAGTATTATCGCGAGGATGTGCGTATCGAGAAGCTTGCAGAGCTGGCGCAGCTTCACCCTTCCTATTACTCTCAGGTGTTCAAGCGTTCTTATGGTAAGACGCCAGTGGTTTATTTAACCCAGCTACGAATGAATAAGGCCAAAGAGATGCTGCTGCAGACAGACCATTCCGTTCAAAATATTGCAGCGAAGGTCGGTTACAGAGATGAATTTTATTTTAGCAGACGATTTAAAGAGACCAGTGGGTACTCTCCCAGTATTTTTCCGCAGAAGAAGCATTTGAATCTAATCTCGTTATCATCGGCTTACACAGATCATCTGTTTACACTTGGGCTGAAGCCGATGGCTGCCCAAATGCACAGTCACATGCCCCTTGTTACCCAGAGTCTAAACCTGCCGGAGCATGCCTCTGATCCATGGAATATCAGCCGGGAGGATTTTCTAGCTATGAAGCCGGACCTGATCGTGTGTAAGGACAATGTGCTGGACAAAGCGAAGGAGCATATTAACGATATTGCTCCCATCATTGCCATCCCATGGACCAGCGCGGACGTGTACAGCCACTTGATGAGCATTGCGAGCCTTGTGGATCGGGAGCAGCAGGCAAAGTTGTGGATGGAGCATCATGAAGCCAGAGCTGAGCAGCTTCGCAAAAAAGTGCGCTCAAGGGCAGGCTCTGGCACCGTTGCGATCTGTGTCTGCCGTGAGCATGAGCTTCGAATGTATGGTGCGCGAAATTTCGGTCACGTATTTTATCGCTCTTTACAGATGCAGCCCCCTGTTCGCATTCAGCAGCAGCTTGACAAGCACCCGGCTGGATCGCATTTCAACTGGATTGCAATGACTCCGGATGACATTCGGCACTATGAGGCTGACTATCTATTCGTCGCAATAGAGACAGAACAAGATAAGCAGCGAGTATTGGAGTGGCAGCATAGCAATCCTTACTGGCGCGGACATCCGGCGGTCAGGCATGGGCGTGTCTATTTTCTGAAGTGGGACAAGTGGCTCGTGTATGCTCCATTTGTGATCAATCAACAACTGGAGGAAGCGTCACAGCTGCTGTGTCAGTCTCCCAGTCTGAGTGAATAATAGAAATGACCCTATTGGTGTATGCTGATCTAAAAATAGTCCAAAGCCGAATCTATAAAATTGTCATGGAATAATAGAGCGTTCCAATTATAATAATTTTATATGATAATGATTATCATGTTCAATTCGTGAAAAGGAGGCATGCAGCTCCCCAATATGATGAAAAAGACCAAACGATGGATGACCTGCATGTGGTTCATGGCTGCCATGGCAGGATTGCTGATAACGATGTTCATGGCCATCTCCTTTGGTGCGAAGGAATTAACTCTAAGTACAGTGTGGGCAGCGGTGTTTCACTACAACGAAGCGATCAGTGCCCATCAGATCATACATGAGCTCAGGTTGCCGCGTGTGCTGGGTGCTGTATTCAGCGGTATGGCTTTTGCCGTAGCAGGGGCTCTTATGCAGGGGGTCACCCGTAATCCACTAGCCGATAGCGGTATTCTGGGAGTCAATGCAGGATCAGCCTTCGCGGTGGCTTTATGCTTTGCTTTCCTACCAGGATTGTCTTATGGAGGACTCATCCTGTTCTCCTTCGCGGGTGCAGCGCTGACGACGGTGTTCATTGTATTGCTGGGGCTATCCCAGCCTGGGGGGATGACGACACTGCGTCTGACGATTGCAGGCTCCGTGGTGGCTGCGATTCTGCATGCACTAAGTACAGGGGTGGCGATCTATTTTGAACTTAGCCAGGATCTTGCCTTCTGGTATGCAGGAGGAGTGGCTGGCGTGACCTGGGAGCAGCTACGCTGGTTCACCCCCATTGTCGCAGTGACCATTCTGTGGTCCATTCTGATGGGCCGCTCGGTCACGTTCATGTCGCTTGGGGATGAATCAGCAGTCAATCTGGGTGTACATGTGAATCGCGTCAGATTACTGGGATTGACCGCTGCCGTGATACTAGCAGGAGCCTCAGTGTCTGTAGCTGGCTCCATCGCCTTTGTGGGGCTGGTCGTCCCACACATTGCCCGGAGGCTCGTAGGCGTGGACTATCGTGTACTGATTCCCTTCTCAGCTCTGCTTGGCGGAATCCTGCTTGTGCTGGCTGACTTTGCTTCCCGTATGGTGAGCCCTCCTCGAGAGTTCGCTATTGGCGCTATGGTAGCTATGGTCGGGGTCCCCTTCTTCCTGTATCTTTCCCGCAAAGAAAGGAGGGAGCTATGAGCATGAATCCGTATCAGCTGGCTCAGCACAAGAAACGCAGGGTGCTGCTCATTGGTGCCATTTGCTGTGCTGCAGCGATAGGCGCTATTCTCATCGGCCTCAACACAGGAACGATTGCATTATCGCCTCTGGAGGTGTGGAGGACCCTGCTCGGAGGAGGCTCTCCGACAGAGCAGATGATTTTGTTTGATTATCGCCTGCCGCGTATTTTGGTCACTGTGCTCGCCGGGATTGGTCTTGGGATCGCAGGTGCGGTCTTTCAGGGCGCGACACGCAATGCACTTGCTGACCCTGGCATCCTCGGGATTAATAATGGGGCTGCTCTTGGGCTGATTGTGTTCGTTTCTTTTTTTCGAACGATGGAGGGGCCTGCAGCCTTGCTCATTCCGATATTCACGTTCATGGGGGGCGCGGTCTGTGCGGTGATCATCTTCTTGTTCGCCTATGAACGGCATAAGGGTCTCATCCCCATTCGGCTCATCCTCGTTGGTATCGCGGTAGCAGCCGGCTTCAGCGCCCTGACACTGCTGTTGTCCCTGAGGCTGGATCCAGATACCTATGCGTTTGCAGCCCGTTGGCTAGCAGGGAGCATCTGGGGAAGAGACTGGGTGCATGTGTGGTCCCTGTTGCCATGGATCGCTGTGCTGGTCCCGTTGATCTATTATCGTGCGAAGCTGCTGGATCTGTTCGCCCTCGGCGATGAGATCTCCTACAGCTTGGGGAATCCGGTGAATCGGGAGCGGCTGCTGCTACTGTCGATGGCCGTTGCCCTGTCCTGTGCCAGTGTATCCATGACTGGGGGAATTGGCTTCATCGGCCTGATCGCACCGCATATCGCCAAGCGACTGGTCGGGCCACGGCATCGATATTTTCTGCCGATAGCGGCCATGATCGGGTTAGTCGTGCTAGTAGCGGCTGATACGATCGGCAGGTGGATTTTTCGGCCAAACGCCATTCCTGCGGGAGTCGTCGTGGCGCTCATCGGAGGTCCCTATTTCTTATACCTTTTATTCAAGTCCAAGGCAGCATAGATTCCTATTTTCAAAAGTGCCATGTGATAACACGACATCTGGAGGTAATGAACAACATGAAGAAAATTTCCCTATTGCTTATGTCCATTCTGCTGATCGGGCTGCTGGCAGCTTGTGGTCAGTCATCCGGCTCAACGACGCAGGCTACCCAACCGTTGGGGACTGCTGATAGCTCCAATACGAACACTTCTGGCGAGGGCACCGAGAATCTCGTACACGATCCGAATGCCAAGATCGCGTCCATGTCCATTCATATTACGAACAATCTGTTGGCCCTGGGCATTAAGCCTGCGGGGTCCGTTGTAGGGGGCGATGTGAAGGACTTCTTGCCCCATGTAGCAGATCAACTGCAGGGAGTAGAGAAGCTGGGTGTTGTAACAGACCCTGATATGGAAGCGGTACTGGGCTTGCAGCCGGACGTCATCTATATCGACAAGGTCTACTCGGAGAAGGATCTGGACAAGTTCCAGAAGATTGCACCGACCATTGTAGTTGATATGGACAATGGGACGTGGCGCGATCACCTGAAGCAGGTTGCGAAGCACGTAGGACTGGAGGAGAAGGCGGAACAGTACATCGCGGATTATGATGCCAAGGCCGAGCGTGTGAGCCAATTGATTCATAGCAAGCTGGGGGAAGACGCCAAGGTCATGACGATTCGTATGACGGCCAAGGAACTTCGGGTCATGGGAACCAAGCGTCCGCTCGGACCGATTATGTTCGACGATCTGAAGCTGAAGATGGCGGATGGCGTAGAGAATATTTCGGCGGATGAGCCTTACCAAGTCATCTCGAAGGAAGTACTTCCTGATTTCAATGCAGATGCTATCTTTGTCATTATCAGCAAAGGTAATGAGGCCAAAGCCAAGTTCGAGGAATTGGAGCAGAATGCGGTCTGGCAGAACCTGAAGGCCGTGAAGGACAAGCATGTCTACATTCTGGACGGTCAGAAATGGCTGGATTACTCTTCCCTTGGTCAAAGCATGGCACTGGACGATGCGGAGCAGCTATTTTCTAAATAACATGCGTTCTGCTTCGACCTTTGCTCTATCATCGCAATGTGTGGTGTTGGTTGATATTTCTCTCGCCAACGCTCACCCCTAAAACGGGCTGTCTCAAAAGCCATGAAATGGCTGCTTGGGTCAGCCTTGTTTTACGTAGGATATACGTAGGCTTTTGGGGCGGACGCTCCGTGAACGGACCGTTGTTACAATCGCTGTTCTCCCCAGATTTAATTTATTCTTCTAAGCGGTGAAAATCCGGGGACAAAGGCGACCGCTGCCGCTTTTCCACAATCAGTCCGTCCTCTCCACTGTTCAAGCGGGAGAACATCCTCTTCATGCGGCTGGCTGGACGGCAGCGGCCAGACTTTCGTACCTTGAACCGCTTCCGTTCCCAGCGGATGCAGAGTGTTCTCGAAGTCGTATTTACCGCCGTGGTTCAGTTTCTGGCTGACGAAAAATACGTTTCTTTAGAGCAGTACTTTGTGGACGGAACCAAAATCGAGGCTAATGCTAACCGTTATACGTTTTGTATGGGGCAATGCAGTCAGTAAACACAAAGCCAAACTGCAGGAAAAGGTACACGACCTGATTGCTGACATTGAAGCGGTAGAAGAGGAGGTCGGCTGGCTTTCGCTCGCCCATAATCTATTGAAGCAAGCTGCAAATAACCAAAAACACAGAGCAGCGATTCTCTAATAATGGGAGAATCGCTGCTCTGTTGACGTTTAAGCTTTTGAGAAGACAACAGGCCAGTAGAATATCTACTTATGGGACAGCCCCTTTTGTTATGTCAACTTTCATTCTAGTACCTTGACCGAATCTGATTTCATGTTGAATGGTCTGGAGAGATAGCGGTTAGCGGAAAGCGGGGAAGCCCTAGAGAAACGGAGTGGCCGCCTTTAAGCTTGCTGTTCATCTGCTAGTTATCATCGTTCAAAAGAACAGCAAGCTTAACAGAGGTCGACAGGGCTCCCCGCTTGCAGCGGCTCTACACTCATATTTGATCGGGTCAAGGTACTATAAGTTTTCGTAATACTTTTACCCTGTTCCGCAGGGGGACGTGTAAGTAGAATAAAGGCAATACAATCACCAAGATTAACATCATCAGGCAGGCAGCAGCGAAGCTCCCTCCAGTGGAGCGACAGCACAGCTAACCTTACGAATAGGATGGGAGAAATTCAAGATGGCCATTATTCAAGTGACATCCACCAATCCGCAGTTCTCATTTTTGATCAAGAAAAATCCGAACTCCGGCATGCTACTGCGCTCGGTTCGCAAGGGCATAGCCTATGGCTGGTACACAGATGCACAGACATTCAATGTATATTTCAAGGATGCAGACAATGAAATCTCATATAAGCAGCATGAGCAGGAGAGCTTCGAATACTTGAATGTATCCCGCTATAACACGCCATTATTTCCGCTCAATGCGATTAGCGAGTTCTTCTCGGCACCGCTTAAGGTACAAGGCGAAGCTGATACGGAGGGCTACGAGCATACCTTTCACATCAATATGATTCATGTTGAGCTGGAGCGCTATATTCACTTTTTCGAGAAGCATTTGTCGGATTTCACCTTCGAGCTCACACATCTCGCGCACAAAAGCTACTCCTTGACCGTAAAGACCAAGAAGAGCATGTATGAGTTGCTACATACCGTCAGTGTCTTGTGCTTGTTCCTGTCTATATTCGGCAAGGAATTTATAGATATCTCGGATAGCATACTCAGTAAATATATCAAGAGCATTCACGTCATGGATGCACCCTTCTATATTCGCAGTCTGTTCGTACGCAACTTCTTATCTTCTCGGGATCGTTTTCGGAGGTACAAGGCTGAGCTGGAACGAACAGACAAGTATGATATTCAATTCGCCTATGGGGGTACTGGGCTTCAACGCAGGCAATATATCGGGAATGTGCTGCCCTTCGATAAGGCGATTGTGGACGTAGGTTGTGGGGAGGGTTTCTACGCGCTGAGCTTTGCCGGGAAGATCGAGGACAGCTACTATGCCATCGACATCAATGAAGAGCTACTCGAAAAGGTGAAGCGTAAAGCAGAGGCTCGTGAACTAGAGAATATCGTGACCAGCAGCTCGATCGACCAGTTTCTGGAGAACTATAGCGGAGAGCGGGTCGATGTCATCCTCACGGAGGTGATTGAGCATATGAGTCTGGAGGAGGCGGAGCAGCTGATCCGTCAGATCTGTGCCCAAGTGGACTTCGACCGCTTCATTATTACGACGCCCAATGCGGACTTTAATCGGTACTATGAGCTAAGCAGTTTCCGGCACGATGATCACAAGTGGGAGCTGGGAGAGACGGCCTTCCGTCAATGGATGATTGGCATCATTGGTAATCTCGATGTTCAAGGTGAGTTTGTTGCGATCGGGGACTGCGTTAATCAGATTACAACGACACAAGGTGTCATACTTCAGAGAAAGGAGGCCTGATGATGGAAATTCGTACAAAGATGCACACCATCTTCATGCTCATCGGCTCTACCGAATGCGGCAAGACGACCTTTGCCAAGGAGGTGCTGATTCCGGGGCTGCGCTTCGCGGATGCTGATCGAAATATTCGGGCCAACATTCAATATCTGTCCTCGGACCAGATTCGGCAAGAGATCCTGGGCTATGACTACGACAAGTATGATCAAGTGATGCTGGAGGCAAGTGAGCAGGCCTTCCAGTTGCTATTCGAGCGGCTGAAGCTGGCGACGTCTTTTCCGATCAATGCCGAGTTCGCAATCGTGGACACGACAGGGCTGTCGGAGGATTTTCGGGCCAAGGTCAAGGAGATCGCTCACCAGAATAACTACAATCTTGAAGTCATCGTGTTCGATTATCGTCAGCGAAGCGATTATTACGCGTCCGAGCGCTCCAAGCGATTGATTACCAACCATATGAATCGGCTGAGAAGAGAGGTCCTCGGTTCATTGGGCCGGGAGAAATACGGCAAAATCCATCGAGTGCGGGCAAAGGATTTCTATCTGATGGAGGAAGGCAGGGCGAATCCTGAGTATACCTTTGTTATTGAGGATATGGAGCAGTATCTGGCGACCGTGCTGCCGCAGGAGCAGAAGTACATTATCATAGGAGACGTCCATGAGTGCGTGGATGACCTGAAGGGACTACTACTGGATTACGGATATAAGTTTAATGTAGGCGAGCTTGAGGGAGGCAAGCTGGTAGTACCAGAGTCACTGAAAGACACGAAGCTGGTGCTGGTAGGGGACTGGATCGATAAAGGAAAACGCACGAAGGAGATCATTGAGTTCCTGTACGAAAATCGTGAGCACTTCTATCTGGTGCTTGGCAACCATGAGAACTTCGTGGATAAGTACATTCGGGGTGAAGTGCAGGGAGTGGATCAGGAGCTGATCCATTCGTATTTTGAATCCACTCAAGTGCTGCTTAAGGATGCTGAGCTGTTGGCCAAATTTCAGTATCTGGTATCCATGTCGAAGCCGTTCTATCGTTACGTGGGTTCGGGTGGACCTTCCTTCTATGTGACGCATGCGCCTTGTCGCAACAAGTATATAGGAAAGCTGGATGCGAATTCGGTCCGGCATCAGCGGAATTTCCGTATAGACCGGGAGGAGCCGCTGGAGGGGCAGCTCGCCTTTTTGCAGGAGGAAGCCGTCAAGAACCACCCGTACCATGTATTCGGACATATCGCCGCCAAGCGTAGCTTCCGTATCCGCAATAAGCTGCATATCGACACAGGTAGTGTACATGGCAATCTGCTGAGCTCGGTCAGCATCTCGTTCAGACCGTTTCTGAAGTCCAGGAAGGCCAGTCAAGCCGTGATCCCTAAGGAGCTGCCGGTAGTATTTCAGGAGGAGCGTAAGGTATCGGTACAGGATTTGGGTGAAGAAGAGCTTCGTCGCCTTCGGTATAGCTCACGCCATAAGATCAACTACATCTCAGGTACGATGTCCCCGGCAGACAAGAATGAAGAGACGAATGAGCTGGAATCCTTGCAGCGTGGCCTGGAGTATTTCAGGCAGCGTGAAGTTCAGCAGGTGGTATTGCAGCCCAAATACATGGGGTCGAGATGTAACGTCTACTTGTACCGGGACAAGGAGCAGTGCTTCGCCGTTAGCCGTAACGGCTATAAGGTGAATTATGCAGGGATGTCCGATATTTATGACCAGCTACTGTTGAAATTCGGCGGATATATGCAGGAGCAAGCTGTTGACATGCTGCTGCTGGACGGCGAGCTGCTGCCGTGGAGTGCTCTTGGTGAGGGGCTGATTAACAGACAGTTCAAGCCGATTGAGGCTGCGCTAGGGACAGAGCTGTCGTTCCTGCAGCAGAATGGCTTCGAGGAAGCCTGTCATAAGCTGATTGCCGAATATGAAGCGAGCAGCTTCGAGCAGGATCAATATCACAGCTCCAAGGCAGCGTTAAGTGACAAATACGGAGCAAACGTATACCAGAACTACAAGTACGTTCACCAGATAAAGGAGAACTATGTACCGTTATCCACCCATGAGGAAGCCTATCGGACCTACAGCAAACAACTGGAGCTGTATGCGCAGGATACGGAATCCGAGTATAAGCCATTCGCACTGCTGAAGCTGATCTATACGGATGGCGGAGAAGAAGTGCCAAGCTGGAGCACTAGTGAAATGTACCGCTTCCTGTCGGACGATGAGTCACTACTGCTAGATCTCAGCTCACCAGCGGCGCTGGAGGAAGCAGAGCAGTATTTTGCCAAGCTGACCATGGAGAAGCATATGGAAGGTGTCGTCATCAAGCCAGAGCAATGGAACGGAAGGACTGTGCCATACATGAAGGTACGGAATCCAGAGTACCTGTCCATCATTTACGGCTATGATTATAGGTTCCCTCACAAATACCGCAAGCTGCTGAAGCAAAAAAATGTAGCGCAAAAGCAGCGCTCTTCCCTGCAGGAGTATCAGCTCGGGCTGAAGTTGCTGGAGGTGCCGCTAGCCGATATTACACCAGAGCATGAAGCCTACCGGAATATTGCTGCCAATCTGCTCTTCGAGGTGGCTCAAGAACGGGAGATCGATCCACGCTTGTAGGGGATGCGTGATGCTGGGATAATAGAAGAAGCTAGAATAATAGAAGAAGCTGGAATAATAGAGCATAGAATAAGTATTGGGGAAGCGTGCCATGTGCTGCTGCTCTCCAATACTTTAATGATAGTGAAGATCCACCAATAGGAAGTGATATTATGCTAGATCAAGCGAAGGAAAAAAGCTTAAGCAAACTGATGAGCTTGCTGCTACGACATAAGCCAGAGGAGTTCGGCGTAGTCCTTGACCCGGAGGATGGCTCGTGCCCGATCAAGGTGTTGCTGGGCGCGATCCAGACTCAGCGTGGATGGTCATGGGTCCGTCAGGAGGATATCGAGCAGGTCGTGCGCAATTCTGACAAGCAACGCTTCGAGATTGTAGAAGACCGAATCCGGGCCAGATATGGCCATAGTCATGACAAAGTCCGTTATGAAGCGACTCAGCCCCCGGCGGTGCTGTACCATGGTACGAACCAGAAGGCCCTTCCTTCTATTCATAAGGAGGGACTGAAGCCGATGGGACGTCAATATGTGCACTTGTCCGAAGGGACTCACTTTGCGACACTGGCCGGGAAGCGCAGGGGAGAGCTGGTAATTTTGCGAGTGGATACGCAGTGTGCGCAAGAGAGCGGAGTCTCCTTTTATTATGCTGGCAATGAGGTATGGTTAGCTGATCGGATACCACCACAGTGCTGCACTTTCTGGCATGAGGGGGAATAGCCATAACCTGCCTAGAGTGTAGCCGGCATTGCTCTGTAGTATCTCACACCGCAGCAAGTTACTTGGCAGCAATCAACAGCATGAAGCAACGCTCACGGCAAGCAGGCGGCAAGCAGTACCAAGATGTTGGGCGAAAATACAGGATTAGATTGAACCTTAAAGTTAGCAGCGGTAGACCCAGACTTGATCACTTAGTCTGGTCTACCGCTGTTGTTATTCATGAGTAACGTCCCCCGTTCGTTGAAGCTGAAGCATATCATTGTACTCCGTGTAATGCAGAATGATAAGTATTCATTCATATTTTCCCAAACCCTTTTTCGCAAGTAACGTTCGCACTGAGAATGTCATACAGGTTTTGCTTTGAGACATTTAATTGCTGTTGAGTAGCTTCAATTTCGGCAATTTTTAATTGTATCAGGCTTACTTGCTCATCCTTGGACATCCCGTTTTTCGAGATCATGGATTTGATTTCCTGAATCGAAAAGCCAACGGCCAAACATTGTTTAACAACATTCAGATGATGAATGATGTCTGACGAATAAATCCGATAATTATTTTGATCCCTCAATACATATTCATCCGTGATAATGCCTATTTGCTCATAGTAACGGATCGTTGAAATCGGGAGATCAATACTTTTGGCTACTTCACTGATCTTAATGACCATCACCCCGTTTTTTAGCGCTTGCTATAAAGCATACTTTATAGTTTACCCTCTTACTAGTAATCATAAGAAACATCATTTCCAAACTCAACCGAAAAGGAGAGAAACCTGCATGAGCAACCTTACAGGCAACTACCACAAAACAAACAACTTCAACAAAATTGTACTGGAACGTCGTTCCGTTAAAGTGTACGATCCCGAAGTGAAAATCAGTCGGGAGGAAATGACCGAAATTCTGGCGGAAGCTTCCCGCGCTCCATCTGCTATTAATATGCAACCCTGGCGTTTCCTTGTAATCGATAGCGCCGAAGGTAAAGAAAAACTAGCGCCACTGGCTTCCTTCAATCAGACACAAGTTATGACATCTTCGGCTGTTATTGCGGTGTTTTACGACGCTAACAATGTTGAATACATGGACGAAATTTTTAATAAAGCAGTAGAACTCGGCTACATGCCGCAGGACATCAAGGATATGCAATTGCAGCAGGCAAGGCCGTATTATGCAAGTCTGACTGCATCCGCCTTGCGCGACATTAACATGCTGGACTCTGGTCTTGTTTCGATGCAGCTGATGCTTGTAGCTCGCGCCCACGGCTACGATACCAACCCTATGGCGGGGTATGACAAGGATCGAATCGCGGAGGTCTTCGGCCTGGACGCGGAGCGATTCCAGCCGGTCATGCTGCTCTCGATTGGCAAAGCGAGCAAAGAGGGCTATCCATCCTACCGATTACCTGTAGAGACAATTACCACTTGGGCATGATTGGACTTTTGGAAGATTAGACATAGAGCAAAATCGGATATAAGTGAGTACAAAGGAGCACAAGCAACGATCCATGGTGATCATGCTTGTGTTCTATTTATGTTGGGGATTTTTAGACTATACGTATATGTTCGTGGCGGTTGCTAATCTTATACAAGAGCAAGATTCGAATCAGCGAAAAATATTCCGCATAATGTTACATTGTATATTGTATTTCTTGTCATATTGGCGTAAAATTTGGCGAAGCAATTCTGCATTGCGTTAACGCGGGACTGCTAATAGAAGGATGGACATTAGAAAAGGGGAATTCGTTTGGAAACGAAAGAATTAAAGAGAGGATTAAAGCCCAGGCACATTGAGCTGATTGCCCTGGGAGGCACAATTGGAGTTGGACTGTTCATGGGCTCGGCAAGCGCGATCCAATGGGCAGGCCCATCCGTATTGCTGGCTTATATGCTGGCAGGGATTATTATTTTCTTCGTGATGCGAATTATGGGAGAAATGCTCATACAAGAGCCAGTCACAGGCTCCTTCGCCACCTTCGCACATAAGTATATTGGGCCACTGGCCGGGTTCCTGACAGCCTGGAGCTACTGGTTCCTGTGGGTGACCGTGGGGATGGCCGAAGTGACGGCTATCGGTATCTATTTCGGCTACTGGTATCCGGATATTCCGCAATGGATTCCAGCGCTGGTGGGTGTGTTGATCATTGCAGCAGCCAATCTGGCTGCGGTGAAGCTATATGGCGAGTTCGAATTTTGGTTCGCGCTCATCAAGATTGTAGCGATCGTGTTCATGATCGTCATCGGAACGGGTCTGATCTTCTTCGGCTTAGGCAATGGCTGGCAGCCCATCGGTCTGTCGAATCTGTACAGTCATGGCGGGTTCTTCCCAGGTGGGCTTAAAGGCTTCCTGTTCGCGCTCTGTCTGGTGACAGCAGCCTATCAGGGAGTTGAGATGGTCGGAATCACGGCAGGTGAGGCCGAAAATCCTAAATATACACTGCGTAAAGCAATCAAGAATATCGTCTGGCGCATTCTGATTTTCTATGTAGGTGCCGTCTTCGTTATGGTGACGCTGTACCCGTGGAATGAAGTTGGTCAGACAGGAAGCCCGTTCGTACTGACCTTTGCCAAGGTCGGAATTCTGGCAGCCGCGGGAATTATCAACTTTGTAGTGCTGACAGCAGCGATGTCTGGCTGTAACAGCGGTATCTACAGTGCTGGACGTATGCTGTATACGCTCGCGGGTAATGGACAAGCTCCAGGCTTTTTCGGAAAGCTGTCCAAGGGCGGAGTACCACGCAACAGTATCATTGTGACACTATCCCTGCTGTTGATCGGGGTACTGCTGAACTACCTGATCCCAGACTCCAAGCTGTTCCTTTATATTTATAGTGCAAGTGTCTTGCCGGGTATGATGCCATGGTTCGCCCTGGCGATCAGCCAGTTCAAATTCCGTAAGCAGTGGGGCAAGGAGCTGGCGGACCATAATTTCAAGTCTAAATGGTTCCCGGTCAGCAACTACATCATTATCATCTTCCTGGTGCTGGTCATTATCGGGATGTGCTTCAACCCGGATACACGAATCTCGCTCATCGTGGGTGCTTCGTTCATGGCGCTTGTGGTCATTGCTTATTATGTCTTTGGTATTGGAAAGCGGGATCAGAGCAATTCCTGATACTCTGACTAGGTCAATGTGCGTGTAAAGCCGCTGCAAGCGGGGAGCCCTGTCGACTGCTGTTAAGCTTGCTGTTCTTTTGAATAAGGATTGTAAGCAGATGATCAGCGAGCTTAAAGGCAGACACTTCGTTTCTCTAGGGCTTTCCCGCTTTCCGCTAACTACTGTGATCTCCAAATCATTCGATATGAAATCAGATGCCGTCAATGTACTGGACATGTTCAGGCATAGATCATCAAAAATTCTAGAATGACTAATCAGACGGCCAAGGTGATACAATTCAGATGACCAAAATTTGCAATCGTGTAGTTAGTTGAAGATGTGATTCAAATCGTAATTCGAGTCGTGATTCTCCAAGGTGGAGAGTCACGGCTTTTTTTGCTAGAAGAGCTGCAATATGCCTTAAGCCTGGATTCAGCTAGTTTTAAGCTGGGGCTCGTATAATCATAGCGAATTCATTCCGATGGAGGTGTGCGTGCATTGCGAATTCTTTTGTACGTACATTGTGCATTCCATGGTAGGAAAGAGGTGTCAACGGTTTGTTCAAGCTCATTCCTAAGCTGTTATATATGATCCTGGTCTGTTTTATGGGATTGTTCGTGGTAGCCTCTCTGTTCGTCAGAGCGGAATATAATTATGCTGCATACGGAGATAATCCCATTTTGCAAGGGCAGCGTCTGTGGATATATATTCCGTTGGTCTTGCTGCTGCTCGTTGCGGGTGTCTTGTTGTATCAGGCAGCGCAAAGGCTGAGCCGCTATCGTCCGCAGGTGGTCATCCCGAGTATTCTGCTCAGTGCCTTAATCATGCAGGTGGCGCTCATATTCCTGTTCCCGCGCCTGCCTACGGATGATTCACAGACGGTGGTATCTCTGGCGCTGGACATGCTCTATGACCATGACTATTCTACGTTTGATCCTGGCGGGTATTTGCACATGTTTCCCTTTAACTTCTCGATGGTGGTATATATCAAGACCTTGCTGTTCTGGTTCACTGATAACTATCTCATTCTGAAAAGCTTTAATATCCTCTTCTCCCTTATCACAACACTGATGATCTACCTGATCTACAGGGAGCTATATGGTAAGGCGGATGAACGGGATTATGGTATATTGCTGCTGGCGGCCTGCTATCTTCCTTCCTTACTGATGAACAATCTGATCTATAATGATGTCATTGCGACTGCATGTCTGACCTCGGGGCTATATGCCCTGATCCGTTATCTGAAGCAGGCATCGTGGACTGCAATTCTATTCGCTTCTGTACTGTTCGCTCTTGGTAACTATTTTCGAGGCAGCGGAGTAATCTTTCTTATCGCTGCGCTGCTGACGATAGGCATGAAGCTACGCGTACTTGGCTGGAGGAAGGGGCTCATGGCTATTGTGCTGCTGGTCGGGATCTTCAACGTGCCGGGCTGGATGCAAAATGCGGCGCTCCAGGCTACGGGTGTAGTGGATGAGCCAGTGGGCAGCAATGCGGCGCCAGTCTCGATGTGGCTGCATATGGGAATCAATCTGGAGCGCTTCGGATTCTGGGATAATATGCAGAGCTATAGCATCTACCAGCGTGAGGTGGGCTACGATAAGGCCGTCAGTGCGGAGCTGTTCAAGGAAGGGATTGCCGAGAAGCTCGCTGTGGCTAGTCCGGGTGAACTGATAAGCATGTATTTCAAGAAAATCGTATGGACCTGGACGGAGGGAACCTACCAGATCGACCGTTACGGGATTGGCAATGATGATAATAATAGTGGATGGGGTCGTGGCCGCGTCTCGATCGTGGGTGGCTACAGCTACTCTACCTTCGCAACGAAGTGGTTCGCCGGGGATTCATGGCCGCGCAGAATGCTGCTCTGGTGCCTATATACGATGAACATGCTGATGTATGGCTTTATTTTGGTGCGTCTGATCGGCAGCATTCGCTCCAAGCGCTATGAAGAGGTATCGCTGGTGCTAGTGCTGTTAGGCTTCATTGGATTCTATATTCTGTGGGAGATCAAATCCCGATATCTATATCCGATCTATCCGCTACTATTAGTGATATCGTATATGGGTTTCAAAGATGTGTACAAGCTGCTTCGTGCCAGAAAGCTTGACCACGGCCGATTGTTCTTGGGAAAGGGGGAGTAAGATGAGTGGACTGACTCGTATAGCTTATGTATGTGCACTGAGCGTGAGCTGCGTAGTGCTGTTGGTATCTTGCGAGGCTGTTACGGCCCAGCAGATCACTTATCCCTTGGTTCATGAGGGGCCAGGGACGGGATTTCCCGGAGGTGGAAGGCCTGGCAAGGATGCAGGGGGAGGGCAGCAGTGGCGTGGGTCTGGGCTGAGTGACGGTCTAGAGATGAATCCTTCACCTGGCCAGAGTCACTCACCGGATCAGAGCCACCCGCCAGAAATGTACAATCCATTGCCGATGAATAGTCCACAGATTGAAGATGAGATGCCGAAGGTGCCCGGGCTGCCAAATTCAAGCGGTAGCAGACAAATGAATGAGGGCGGTAGTGAGGGTAGCATAAGTGATGGTTCCAGCAGCCGTAACCGTACTAATCGTTAATTAGGAGCTCAGCTCCTCCTCTGGCGAAGCTTGCTGATAACGCTCCAGTGCCTTCGTCGAGGCCTCCAGCATGCGCCGTTTCAGGTAATCTCCGTTGATGACCCGCACTCGCTTGCCGAGAAAGCGAATCTTGGAGAGCAGGTATTCGGCCTCGTCACCTGGATGGGTGATATGAACCCTATAGGTGTCCTGCTCTGCATCATAATGAACGTCCTTCTCGAAGCTGGAGAACGCATGCAAGATGCGGGATAGCTCCTCGTTGTACATCGGGACAACCTCAATCACGGCTTCCCGCTGCCGTGCTGCCTGACGGCGTGTGATGGACTCCAGCATGCCAGCAACAGCATCAGCCTCTACGGACTCTTCCTCCAGCTGCAGAATATTGCGTAGCGGCGTACTCATTAAGGACCGGTGTCGCATCCGGTACCACAGCACATACCACTCCCGCTTCACCATGGAGTACTCCAGCTTATAAGGCAAGCCCCATTGGTCTGGAGTCACCTGACCGCCCTTGAGTCGGCAGCGGATACGCATGGCCGTTCTGTTCGCAATCATTCGGCGCAGCGGACGCAGAAGCGGATGGTAGACATGCTTCTCCTTGCTGCCAGCCTTCTGGATGAGATGCTCCTCAACATCCATAGGCTGATCTGATTCCAGTATGCGGTGCAGCTTGGCTAGAGTCTCCTCTGTAAATGCCTCAGAGGCTGCCGGATGCGCGAGCATCGTCTTCAGCCACGAGCGTTCATGTGACGTCACCATAAAGGTACCGGAATCCTCCAGCCGCGTGAGGAGCTGATAATTGAAGATTTTCTCAAACAGATTCATAGTAGGACTGGATCTCCTTCCATTCGTCGATCAGTTCTTGTCGGAACCGAAAAGGCTCAAGCACCTCACAGCTGGAGCCGAAGCTGCGAATCCACGGCTTGATCTCAGTGGTTCCGTTCACTTGAATTTCATAGACGAAGGCTTGCTCATCCTCCGCTATGATCTCACCCCATTGCCCCTGCAGCAGTACCCGCTCCTTGACGAAGTTATATTCCCCGAACCCGGGATTATAGAAGCGTACCCTTACCGTCACCGGCCGCCCTGTATCGATCAGCCAGCTATACCGCATCTTCTCGGTAAGCTCCTCGGATTTGGCAGCGAACCATTCCTCTGGAACTGCCTCGTCCTCCTCCAATTGGGTAATCCCCTCCATTCGGAATTTACGGACGCCCTTATGACCATGAGCAAGCAGATACCAGCGGCCGTATTGATGGTCGTAGACGATCTTCAAGGGTAGAGCGGTATTCTTGAGCCCTTCCTGGTCCTTCTCGAACAGCGGATTGGTATTTCTGGAGGCATAGCTCTTGTCAGACTTGGGTGAGAAATAGATGAATCGGACCTTGCGTCGTAGACGCATAGCATGTAGCAGATTGAACAGATGTGCTTCATCCAGAATTCTGGAGTAATAATGATATTTATATATAAAATGCTCCAGTCTTGCTTCATCGTCATCCTGACGCCGGATATGCTTCTTGAGTCCATCACGCAGCAGATACCCTTGAACGGAAGGGACCTGTGTGTTCGCCATGACATCTACGAAGTCATAGAGATCGAGGAGTTCATCCTCAGACAGGCTGCGCACCAGCTCATTATCTATGCAGTAGCGGTAAGGCCGGGGGCCGGGTTCACGGCGAATGACGCCTACCTTCTCCAGATATTTGAGATCGGAACGAATCGTCTTCTCGTCCGGTAGGGGCATATCCGTCGGCAGACTGGCACAGCAGATGTCCAGCAGCTCCATGGCGGTCCGGGCCTGCTCATTCATGGCTGCAAGCAGCAAGGATATTCGGTGACTCTCTGATTCACGAACCGACTTGGCACGGAACAGGAAGAGCAGCAGCGGGTCTGAGGACTCGTAATTGCTATACCTGACGGCTTCGGCCAGCTCCACACCATGGTCCTGCGAGGCTCCGGGGTGTAGCGAGCCAACGATATCCTTGATCCGGCGGATGGTCTTGTCAAAGGTATGTACCGAAATGCCCAGTCGATCTGCGAACTGCTGCCGATTGAAGGCCCCGCTGGTCAGCACGAGCATGCGTAGATACTGAATTTCCTTATCGAAGCTTTCCTTGGCCATGCCATTTCCTCCGTTCGTCTCAGGTGCTTATCTTTACATTGTAACAGGAAAAAAATTCAATCGTAATACTTTTGCCATGTTCACAGGAGATTCGTTGGGTGACAATAAGAGCAATGATGAGCCTCATGACCATTTATCATATAGACGATTAGAAGCATTTTTATAGATGAACCCTAGTGAATCAACTAAAAGGAGGGAAGTCGCATGTCAGAGATTAGACAGCGCATTATGAAGGAATTAACAGATATCGAAGCCACAGAGGGGGTTCGTATTCTGTACGCCTGTGAATCAGGGAGTCGGGCATGGGGATTTCCCTCCAAGGACAGTGATTATGATGTTCGTTTTATTTATGTTCGACCTGTCTCCTGGTACTTGTCAATTACCGAAAGGCGCGATGTGATCGAACGACCTATTGATGATGTGCTGGACGTGAACGGGTGGGACCTGCTCAAAGCATTAAGGCTACTGCGTAAATGTAATCCCGCCCTGCTTGAATGGCTGCAATCTCCCATCATATACATGAAGCAAGGGTCTGCAGCGGATCAGCTTCGGAGCGTTGGGGGGCGTACATTTTCACCTCGTTCCAGCATGCATCATTACCTGCATATGGCCAAAGGCAACTTCCGTGGCTATCTGCAAGGAGAGCAGGTCAAGCTTAAGAAATATCTGTATGTGCTCCGTCCTCTGTTAGCCTGTGCGTGGATCGAACGGTATAACACACTGCCGCCGATTGACTTTGAGCAACTGGTCAGCGCCTTGGTGCCTGAGGACAGTGAGCTTAGAAGAGCTATTCATGAGCTACTGATACAAAAACAGGTGAGCAGAGAATTCGATACCGGGCCAAGGATAGAGCCTATTCATGCATTTATTGAACAAAAGCTGGAGTATTATGAGCAAGCTGTTGTACATAAGGCGCCATCTGAATCAGATGTCGAGCAACAGCTGGATGAGCTGTTCCACTCGGTACTGCGGGACGAATGGGGAAGAGGGGGGCTATTGTAGCCATGTTGTTGGAGCATTTTACTGCAGGACTGTGGGAGGGTAAGACCTCGATCTATGACTATATCCGTGAACAAGGCGAGGAGATCAATGGCTCGCTACCTGATGATGATGAGTTCTGGTCCGGCAGCTCTGTACGCTGGGTAGCAGGTGGACTGAGCGGAATGATGAGACATCTTGCAAGCCAGGATACGGTAATGGGAGAGACGCGTCAGCTAGTACGCATGTTGGCCAAGCACACTCGCAGGCCTAGAGCTGTAACCCGTAAAGCATTATATGCTTTGTTCATAAAGGAAGATCTGATCAGAGCCATAGACACTGTATTAAACGAAGTGAGGCAGGATCCCGGAATTCAATATGAGGCCTTGTTCGAGGAAGCCAAATGGTTAGCGCGATATGGTGCCCATCGGAATGCGGTCAAATTCGGCATTGCCCTGCTGGGAATGTTCGAGCATGAGGATGCCGAGATCAAGGAGCTGCTGCTCACGCTGGGGCGACATGATGAGTTCACTCTATATTCGGTAGTAGCCATACTGAATGGATTGGAAGAGGGGAATGAGCTTGTTTTTGAGCTGGCACAGGCTGTGCAGGGCTGGGGCAAAATTCAGGCAGTGGAGCGGCTGGAGCCGACACACCAGCGCATCAAGGATTGGCTGCTGCGACATGGCTGTGTCAATCAGATTATGAATGAATACCTGGCCTGTGTATGTGCTCGCAAGGGAGAGCTCCACAAGGCACTTGCAGCCGAGAAGATAGACAACGAGCTCTATGAAGGAGCGACAGATATCATCGACGCCCTGCTGTGCGGTGGCCCAGCCGAGGACGTCTATGACTATGAGTATAGCCCGCAGGCCCTGACGGGATATGTCCGACATGCGGAGCAGCATTGCAAGACTACCAGGCATCTGACGGTCTTGCTGAATATCAGGTATTTCCTGAGCAACGACAAGGATGAGCGCTGGGCAGAGCTCTACAGGGCTGGCTGGACGCTGGAGCTAAGAGAGCATTTGCTGACGGCATGCGAGGCGATGATTTCCCGTTCTGACTGGCCTGCTGTGATTCTAGAGACGCTGAGGTCGCGAGAGCCAAACGCACCTGCGCCTTATTACTGCTTCTCCTCTGCAGCTCGACTGGGGATGGATATCTGGGATGAGGTGTACACGCAGGCACAGCTTTATCCGACAGAGGTGGTGTGGTATTACGAGCTCATGACCACGGAGCAGCCAGAGCGGATACGTCGTATGGTGAAGCTCGGAGAGCAGAAGCTTCCGCTGGAGCAGATTGCCTCAGGCCCACGGGAGGAGCAGGGGTTCGGCAAGGAATATGATCCTCACCGTTGCCTTGGTATCATCGTTCAAGGGCTGGATAAGCTTCCGGGCACAGGTCGACCTTTGCTGCTCGCTGCGCTGCGTAGCCCCGTTACCAGTAATCGGAGTGCAGCTTTGATGGCTCTGGAAGCCTGGGAGTCTGACACTTGGGGCGCAGAATTAAAGTCGGCTGTTGCAGCGTTGCTGGATGACGAAGTGGATGAAGAATTGCGCCAGCAGATTAGCGAGCTTAAGGAGCAGAAGCGGTTCTAGAAATTCGGTAGCTTGACCGAACCTGATTTCAGGTTGAATGATCTGATCTGGTCAAGGTACTAATTAGACAGTAGCAGTAAAAGGAGATGACCTGTGAGTATGGCATATCAACAGATTGACAATGTAAGAGTATGGGGAGAACCGGATGAAGGGGCGATGGCACAGGCCAGAGTATGCTCCAGAACGGGAAACGTGATTCAGACCCTGCTCATGGCAGATCATCACAAGGGCTATTGCCAGCCGATTGGCGGTGTAGTCGTGTATGACGGGCAGATTTCTCCCGCAGGTGTCGGCTACGACATTGCCTGTGGCAACAAGGCTGTACGGACGAACCTGACCGCAGGTGAGATTCTACCCAGATTGAGCTCGATAATGGATGAGATCGCTCGGCGTATTTCCTTTGGGGTAGGGCGTGTGAATCAGGAAAGGGTGGACCATGAGCTCTTCGATGACCCCGACTGGACTGTATATGAGGACGTGGATAAACAGGTCCATGACAAGCTGAAGGCGCTGGCCCGTGCCCAGCTTGGAACGGTCGGTAGCGGGAATCATTTCGTGGATGTGCTGGTGGAGCAGGAGAATGGCAGAGTCTGGATTGCCAATCACTTTGGTAGCCGTGGCTTCGGTCACAAGACTGCGAGTGGCTTCATTAATCTGATGGCCGGACGAGAATTCATGGCTAATGCACCTGGTGAGAAGATGGATCAGCCCCCTGCTCTGCTGGACCTCGACAGTGAGCTAGGGGATATGTATTATCGGGCGATGAGGCTGGCTGGTCGATACGCCTATGCAGGTAGAGATTACGTCATTCAACAGGTGTTGTCCCTCCTGGGGGCTGAGGCAGATCTGGAGGTGCATAATCATCATAACTATGCGTGGAAGGAGATGCATAACGGACGGGAGGTCTTAGTCGTGCGCAAGGGAGCGACGCCTTCGGCTCCGGGCCAGGTTGGGTTCATTGGTGGTAGCATGGGCGACATCTCGGTTATCGTACGGGGCAAGGATACACTGGAGAATCAGGAGTCTTATTACAGTACGGTACATGGAGCTGGACGAATCATGAGCCGAACACAGGCAGCGGGCAAAATGAACTGGAAGACCCGTACGCGTAGCGGCGGCCAGATCTCGAAGGAGCAGATGGATCGGGCTGTTCGAGAGTTCGGGGTCGAGCTGCGCGGAGCAGGCACGGATGAGAGTCCGTTTGTGTATCGTCAGCTACGAGAGGTGCTTGATGCCCATGCCGGGACGATTGATGTACTGCATGTGCTGAAGCCGATAGGCGTATGTATGGCTGGGGCGGATGAATTCGATCCCTACAAAGACTAGACATAGAGAAATTGAGAAACAGAGACTAGAGACATATAGAAATAGAATGAGAGCTTCAAGACAATCCTTGCAGGAGTCTGTCGAGCGATCCCTATTTGCCCGTCTTATGTGCTTCAAGAGGATAGAATAGTCCTGAAGCGTATGGGACGGGTATTTTGTCTTGCTATAGCGTACTCTTGAACACGAACAAGCATGTCTGCTGGATTTGTGGAGAGTGCTCCATTTACAATAATATCAGGTAGGAGAACATTAAGTGCGAGGTCAGAACATGACGGGAAGGGAGGGTACAACATGAACAAGAGTGATCTTGGACGCAATCTGTATATGCTCAAGGGACCGCTTGCATACAAGGGATACGACTGGTGGTGGCACAGCTTCACTGGCTATAACCGGGAGACCGGAGAAGCCAAAGCCTTCTTCATCGAATATTATGTCTGCAATCCGGCGTTAGGCAGGGATATTCCCGTGCTGGGGCAACTGCCTGAGAATCGAGAGCGTGGGGTGAAGCCCGCATATGCGATGATTAAGGCAGGAGCGTGGGGACAAGGCGCCAAGCAGATACACAACTTTTACCCCATTACCCAGTTCAGCTGTACCGCCGATCGACTGGAAGTACTTATTGGGGAAAGCATGCTGACAGAGCAGCGAATGCAGGGAATGTGTTCCTTAAGCGCGCAGGAGGCTAAGGCACACCCGGAGTATATGAGCGATGCGGGAGAGATGAGTTGGGACCTCACAATAGACAAGCAGATTGCTTATCATGTCGGCTATGGTGCCTCTTCGATATTTCGCCGGCTGAACGCTTTTGAGATGTTTTGGCACGCAGAAGGCATTAAGACTAGCTACAGCGGAACGGTCCGTCTGGATGGAGTGATCTATGACATTATCCCGGAGAGGTCCTATGGCTATGCCGACAAGAACTGGGGGGCGGACTACACCTCTCCCTGGCTATGGATTAGTAGCTGCCATTTGCGTAGTCTGATCACGGGACAGATCCTGGATCACTCAGCGGTGGAGGTCGGTGGTGGCAGGCCCAAAGTATTCGGTGTACCTTTGCCTCGCCAGATTCTGATCGGCATGTATCACGAGGGTACGATGTATGAGTATAACTTCTCCAAGCCGCTGCTGAGATCCCGCGTGACATTTGATTTTGAGGAAGGGGACAAGCGTCATTACTGGAAGGTTCGGGGCAGCAATCATAACTCTGAATTTGAGCTGGACCTGGAGTGCCCACGTGATGAGATGCTGCTCATTAACTACGAATCACCGGATGGACAGAAGCGGCATAACCGATTGTGGAACGGCGGCACTGGCTACGGCGAGATACGGCTCTACCGTAAGATGGGAGGCAGCAAGCAGCTGATTGATCACATAGAGCTGAGAAATGCGGGCTGCGAATATGGGGAATTCTCAGATTGAAATCCGTAATGTAATCGAGTGTGTTCAGGAGGTAGATTGATGAAGAAGCATGAAGCAGCATGAAGCAGCATGAAGCAGGCGATATATTTGTGATCCCCATGCATGATGGTAGATATGCATTTTGTCAGGTCATTTGCGCCTTGCGGGGGAGGTTCAAGAAGGTCTTTTCTTTTGGCGTTATGGGCCTTGTTGCAGACAAAGAAATTCCGAACGACATAAGCGAATGGAATGATTCTTTGCTGACCTTCGTTAACAGTAGAGGGAGCACGCGGGTTATTTTCGCAGCGACGGATAATCTTCGCAGTGGGGATTGGGAGATTGTGGGTCATATCCCGTTAACTAAGGAGAAGGAGGCGTTACAGGAATTTCAGAGCGCAGGCAATCTCTATCATGGAGATGAGTGGGTCCGAAATCTGGCGCCTGCTGAGTATAAGCTTTACAATACTATGGGCGTGGCCGGAAATGAGCTTGTACAGCAGTATCTTGCACAGCATTAGCGAGACTTATATGAATCTAGAAGCTATTAGCAATACAGCCGGGATTGTAGCTCCTGAGCTGATCCGACAGGCGTATGTGGTTTTAGGCTACTGAATGATCTATGGACGTATTCCTGCCACAATTGTCGAATGGTCTGATGGTACCTGTTGCTACAGGAGACCTTTATAATTTTTTTTACATAACCCTTGTATGTCCAGCCCTGGATCTACAAGGGTTTTTGACGTTCATGTTGCATGCAAATGCAGAGGGTGGACATGTTGACATGAAATATTCGTAATTTCGACAAAAGTATAGACATATGATTTTAATGTATAGACAAATGAAATTGATGGGTTTATAATTGCCCTGTAAACGGTTTCTGCTAATTCACATTTTAAGCTTGAAAGGATGGAGAACAGTTATGAAAAGAATTCTACTTGCGTGCAGCTCTGGTATGTCTACAAGTATGCTGGTGACCAAAATGCAGGAGCATGCCAAGTCCATCGGAGATGAAGCCGAAATTTGGGCCGTTGGTCAGGATCAGGCGCCTGAAGAAATGGCTAAGGCTGATGCAGTACTGATTGGTCCCCAAATGAGCTTCCTGAAGGGACAATTGGAGAAAGAGGCTGCAGCGTACGGCATTCATGTAGAAGTTATAGATATGATGGCTTATGGCATGGTTGACGGCAAGAAGGCTTACGAGCAAGCGATGAAGTTGGTGGAGAAAAAAAATGGATAAGGTCAATATCGCGGATTTAACAGAAGAACAGATTAGCTTTCAGCTTATTTTTCATAGCGGCAGTGCCCGGAGTAAGATCATTCAGGCCCTGACGGAGTATCGTAACAACAACGCTGAGGGGGCAGATGAGCTGCTGAAGGAAGCGAAGCAGGATTTGCGCTCTGCACACGACATTCATTTTCAGATGGTCAAGAAAGAGGCCGAAGGTACACCGACTGCCTTGAATCTACTGCTGATGCATGCCGAGGATCATTTGATGTCTACAGTTACGATGAAGGACCTTGTTCACGAACTGCTGGAGCTATTCAAATCCAGAAATATCTAAGCGAATCTTTGAAACGGTTTACATTCATATGTGAGCTGGTTTTTTGATGAAATGCTGGCTGAGGATTCATATTCGATGATGACATACATTGGGGTAAGAAAAAGCGCCTCCTTGAGCTGGGACTGCAGGGCAGACCCAATCACTGGCGAGTGAATTTAGGAGAACGCTTATTACCGAGTATAGTCAATTCAGGCGACAGAATCAAATCTTGCTATAAGCAAAGCATGTGAAGACACTGTTTACATGTAAGGGAAAATTATATTCTGTGGGAGGAATAGGCGTTGTTTGAGAAATTAAGCCAGATTTTGATACCCATTGCTGGTAAATTGAACAATAACCGTTATCTTTCAGTATTACGGGATGCGTTCATGCTGTCATTTCCATTGACTGTATTTGGATCGATTATCGTCGTACTTATCAATCTTCCATTCTTGAGTGATTGGATGGGAGCAGACAACTTGGCGAGAACCCAGGAGCTGCTGAATATTGCGCCTAATGCCACCTTGAATATTATGACGGTCTTCGTCGTGGTCGGTATTGGTTATTATCTATCGCGAAGTTATAAGGTTGAACCTATATTCGGTGGGATGATTGCTCTTGCCTGCTTCCTGATGCTCACACCGTTCCTGCTGACTCAGGGCGACGGCACGACGATTGCAGACGTGATTCCGAAGGAGCGCCTTGGTGCCAAGGGGATGTTCCTCGGGATGATTGTGGCCTTCATTGCGGGCGAGATCTATCGTAAAGTCACACAGCGTAACATCGTAATCAAGATGCCTCCGGGCGTACCACCGGCAGTTGCCAAGTCGTTCGCAGCTTTGCTGCCTGCATGTATTACACTCGGCATTTTCCTGATTATTAACATTATTGTAAATGTAACGTTCCATAACAACCTGCATGATCTGATCTACAAAGCTGTTCAGGCTCCGCTGGTGCATCTGGGTAGCGGTATTATTCCTACTTTGATTGCTATATTCCTGATTCAGATTCTGTGGTTCTTCGGACTGCATGGTCAGATTATTGTGAACTCCGTGATGGACCCAATCTGGAATACGCTGGCACTGGAGAACTACGAAGCTTACTCCACAGGTGCAGAGCTGCCGCATATTATCACCAAGCAATTCGTTGATATTTATACCGTAGGAATTGGCGGTACAGGGATGACCCTGACCGTAGTGCTCACGATTCTCTTCTTCCTGAAGAGCAAGCAGCTGAAGCAAGTCAGTAAGCTGGCGCTCGGTCCTGGTCTCTTCAATGTTAACGAACCGGTGATCTTCGGTCTGCCAATTGTAATGAACCCACTGATCATCGTGCCATGGGTGCTGGCTCCAATGCTCGTGACCCTGATTACCTATTTCGCGATGTATACAGGCATTGTGCCGCCACCGAACGGAATACAGGTTCCTTGGACGATGCCGTTGTTCTTCAGCGGTATGATGGGAACAGGCTCGCTAAGAGGCGGCTTATTGCAGATATTCAACATGGCTGTCGTCTTCGTCATCTGGTTCCCATTCCTGAAATTCATTGACCGGATGAATGTACGTAAGGAACAGGAAGAAGAAGCTAGTGCTCCATCCAAAGAACAAACACTGAGCATGTAATATACAAGCAATAGTACAGAAAGTAGACAGCATGTGCAGCGTACAAGAGAAAGGAGAAGGACCGTGAATCATACTGAAGTAAAAGAGAGTGTACAGAAAGAAATTCAATATCCGTTTCCGGCTGATTTTTGGTGGGGCTCCTCTGCCTCGGCGACACAAACTGAAGGTACTGTGGAGGGCGACGGAAAAGGACCGAATATATGGGATTACTGGTTCGAGCAAGAGCCGAATCGCTTCTATGATGGTGTAGGACCCTCCAAGACGTCCGGGTTCTATACCAAGTATAAGGAAGACATCGCGCTGATGAAGGAACTGAAGCATAATTCGTTTCGGTTCTCGATCTCCTGGTCTCGACTGATTCCAGGAGGGACAGGTGCTGTGAATGAGAAGGCAGTTGAATTCTATAATGCTGTTATTAACGAATTAACAGAAGCTGGCATTGAGCCGTTCGTGAACTTGTATCATTTTGACTTACCGATGGCTCTGCAGGAGAAGGGTGGCTGGGTGAACCGGGAGACTGTGGATGCTTATGTAAAATATGCGAACATCTGCTTCGAGCTCTTCGGTGATCGTATCAGTAAATGGTTCACCCACAATGAGCCTATCGTACCTGTAGAGGGCGGCTATCTGTATGATTTCCACTATCCGAATGAGCTGGATTTCGGCAAAGCGGTGCAGGTCGGCTATCATACTCTCCTGTCCAGTGCGAGCGTAATCAAGTCTTATCGGGAACAAGGCTATGGTGGCAAGATCGGTATCATCTTGAACCTGACGCCGACCTATCCGCGCAGCCAGCACCCGGCAGATGTTCGCGCCGCAGCCGTCTGTGATGCGTACTTCAACCGTTCTTTCCTGGACCCGTCCGTGACGGGAGAATTCAATCCGCTTCTGGTAGAGCTGCTGACCAAAGACGGATATCTGCCGGCTATGCAGGACGGAGACAAGGACATCATTCGTCAGGGTACCATTGATTTGCTGGGAATTAACTATTATCAGCCGCGCCGGGTCAAGGCTAGAGAAAGCCAGCCGCACCCTGATGCACCTTTTGTACCTGAACATTACTTCGATTATTATGTGATGCCAGGTCGCAAGATGAATGAGATGCGGGGCTGGGAGATCTATGAGAAGGGTATCTACGATATCCTGACCAATGTGCGTGAGAATTACGGGAACATCGAATGCTTCATTTCCGAGAATGGAATGGGCGTGCAAGGGGAAGAGAAGTTCAGAAATGAACAGGGCATGATCTGTGATAGCTACCGTATCGACTTTATATGCGAGCATTTGAAATGGGTGCAACGTGCGATCACAGAGGGCTCTAACGTGAAGGGCTACCATCTGTGGACTTTCATGGATAACTGGTCTTGGTCCAATGCCTATAAGAATCGTTATGGCTTTGTATCCGTGGATCTGGAGAAGGATGGACAAAGGTCCGTCAAACAAAGTGGATACTGGTTCAAGCAAGTCATTGAGCATGATGGATTTTAAGATGGTCCTTAGGACCATCTTTTTTTCAAAATCCCCATATCTGAGGATTTACTGGCCAGACACGCAATAGCGTAATAATGACAAAAGACAATAATCAGCTCTCATGACGAGTATGCCAGGTAAGACGAATATGCGAAGTAAACGGTCTACTGGTGAGAATGTGTGTAGTTATGTATACTTACTAAATACTAATTTCTAAAAAGCTTTTTATCGTATACAGACTAATCTGACACAACAATATCTAATACAGGTGATAAAAAGATGAATAAATATGAGCGAATTGCCCGAGAGGTCAAAGAGCGGATCAGTAATAAAACCTATAGCAGTGATGAACCGATTCCTGATGAGATCTCGCTGGCTGCCGAGTTCCAAGTGAGCCGGATGACGATGAAAAAGGCATTGGATACGCTGGTTAGCGAGGGGCTGCTGATTCGCAAGAGAGGACACGGCACCTTTATCGTTAAGGCAGCCTATAATTCACCTGTTAACGTAGTTGTGAATGAAATGCTCGGATTGACCAATCTGCTGCAGGGGAAGGAGATCACCAACAAAATCATCGCCTTTGATGTTCAATTTCCCACAGAGGAAGTAGCCAATCGTCTATTTATTGATCCTAAATCTCCTGTATACCATGTGATTCGTCTGCGCATTGTGGAAGGTGAGCCTTACGTTATGGAAATTACGTATATGCCAACCAACCTGATCAGCGGCCTTACCGATGAAGTGCTGCATGGCTCGATTTACAAGCATATCAAGGAGGAGCTGGGCTTGAACATCGTGGGGTCACACCGTACGATACGAGCATCGAAATCCACGAAGCTGGATCAGGAGAACTTGATCTGTGCATCAGATGACCCGATATTGGAAATAGAGCAGGTGGGTTTTTTGGATAACGGCATTCCATTTGAATATTCGTTCTCACGGCACCGGTATGATAAGTTTGTATTCACTACCGTGAATCGGATGCGTTAATTTCTCGTCAGTGAGCCTCTTTCAACGGATATAAGTTGAATTAGGCTCTTTTGTTTGTATGCTTGTATTTACGACGGCGGAGGAAAAAAATGTAATGCAGAGCCTTGACTTCGTGTATCAAAGAGCGTATATATGTATTATAGACTGACGGTCGGTCAACGACACCGATGAAAACCTCTGCCAGAGCATATCTCATGAGGTAGAGCATCAGCAGGAGCCTGGGCTCCATCCCCAATTGGCCATCATCAGTTACTGTTAATCCAAGCTTGGGAGGCGCATTGAGATGAGAGTGGTGAAAGAGCATGAAGAGCGTAGAAATGAGATATTGGATGCTGCAGAGGTGTTGTTCCTGACAAAGGGATACGACAAGACAACCATTAACGATATTTTACGGGCAATCGGGATTGCCAAGGGCACCTTCTATTATTATTTTACCTCCAAGGAAGCGGTTCTGGATGCGATGGTGAAACGGGTGGTGGATGCTGGTGTTGAGACGGCACGCAGTATCGCTAACGATCCGGCTATCACGGTGCATAAGAAATTCCTGCTCATTATGCTTGCGCAGAAGCCGAATACGGCAGTGAAGCAGCAGCTTATTGAGGAGCTACACGAGGCTAGTAATGCCCAGATGCATCAGAAAAGTCTGAGCTTAACGGTACAGCATCTTACGCCAGTGCTACAGGAAGTAGTAGAACAGGGGATACGTGAGGGACTCTTCCGAACCCCTTATCCTCGGCAGTCCATTGAGCTATTGCTGGTAGCTGCCGTGACCCTATTCGATGAAGGGCTCTTCCGCTGGACACCTGAGGAGCAGGCTGAGCGGGTTCAAGGCCTGATCTATGCCATGGAGACCTTGCTTGGTGCCAAGCAGGGAAGCTTCGCGTATATTGTTCAATTGTTCGACCAGCCAGAATTAGCGGAGGCTCGGTCTCTCACCGAGGAGTCTGATGCTACCAATGGTAAGGATGCTGGTAAGGATGCTATTGAAGGCAGAGGTAAGGATGTTATTAAAGAGACGATTGATAATAACATTATCGATAACAAGAAGTCCTCTGGTAAGAAGGCCAACGAGGGCAAGAAGGACAAAAAGCGGAAGATGAAGAACAGCGATAAAGATAACGACAAGGGCAATAAAAAGAATAGCAAGAAGAGTAGTGATGGCAAGAAGGGGAGCTCCGGGAAGAAGCGCTCTGATAAAAAGCAGTCTGGGAGCACCGAGGCCCAGGGTATAGGAGAACAGAAGGCAGATGAGCATGCTTAAGAGCTCTTTTACTACATTCCTGGTACTATGGCTAGGGGAGCTGACCTCCAGTATAGGGAGCGGACTGACAGCCTTCGGACTGGGTGTCTACGTCTTTCAGATGACTCATTCCGCAACGGCGGTCTCCCTGGTAACGCTATGTGCATTCCTACCGATCATCCTGCTCGCTCCAGTAGGGGGTGTGCTGGCGGATCGCTTCGATCGCAGGCTCATGATGCTGATAGGCGACGGCGGCTCTGTATTGGGGCTACTGTATATTCTGCTAATTATGACGACAGGGCATATGGAGGTATGGCACATTTGTATCGGTGTAATCCTCAGTTCTATCTTTGCCTCCTTAACTGACCCAGCCTACCGGGCGACCATTACCGATCTGCTCAGCAAGGAGCAGTATGCACAGGCTAGTGGAATGGTGCAGTTAGCTGGAGCTTCGAAATACCTTATTTCACCTGTGCTGGCCGGCTTATTCATTGGAGTCATCGGTATTGAAGGAATATTGCTGCTGGATATGTCCACCTTTCTAGTAACCTTACTTACGATTATTGTCGTGCGGAGCCGTGTGGCAGCCAATTGCAGCAAGGAATCCAAGACAAGAGAACATAGCAATCTCTGGGCTGAGCTTCATGAAGGATGGCATATAGTCATGAAGGCCAAAGGAGTGCGCTATCTGATGCTTATTCTGACCTTGGTAACGTTCTTTATCGGGTTCCTAGAGACGCTGTTCACTCCGCTGGTATTACCACTATCGGATGCACGCACGCTAGGAATCGTTGAATCCATCAGTGCTACAGGCTTACTGCTCGGAAGCTTATTCATCGGAGTGTTCAGTATTCGTAAGCAGCACAGCAAAGTCATGGCCTTAGGCCTGTTTATGTCCGGTATCTTCTTTGCCCTACTAGGAATGACGACGAATGTAGTGCTAATTACGACCATGGGATTTTTGTTTTTTGCTGCACTGGCCTTCGTGAATACGAGTGCTGATGTTCTCATTCGCACCCATATCCCGAACGAGACTCAGGGGAGAGCCTGGGGAATGATTGGCTTGATATCTCAGCTCGGATATATAGCAGCTTATGCTAGTGCTGGTATATTATCAGATGGAGTCTTTAATCCACTGCTCACGGAGCATGGTGCGCTGGCGTCTACAGTTGGTGCAGTCATTGGTACAGGTCCCGGCCGAGGAATCGGATTCTTGTTCTTGCTGGCTGGCGTGATGGTTATGTTGACGGCGGTCATGCTAATACGAGTACGATCCATTCGAGAGCTTGAGTCGTCCCCAGCATTGCAATAGAACAGTTCGAGTGAATAGCGTAAGTACAATTAGAGAGGATCCTGGCCGACACGGTGCATGATCCTCTTGATCTACGTTTAGAGATGTTTTTTGGATACCATTCGTGGATGGTTACTTTCCGTACTGGATAAGTGTGGGTCCTTGAAGTCCTTCGTAGCTTGGCTGGATATTTGGTGAAGTGTCTTGTCAACCAACATGATTGACTTGTTGAGCTGCAGCAGTCTTTTGTCGAGATCGTCCAAGCGTTGGTTAAAGTTACCGAGGACGCTGCGTAGCAAAATAATGGCGATCAGGCTGGGAAAGCCGACAGTGCCAATAAGAGTGCTGATCTGCTCTGCCGATAGGCTGTCCATAGGATGTGCTCCTCCTTCCATTCTGATCAATGAATGATTGTAGCCAAATAAAAAGCAGGTACGTGAGCTTCAGACGTCTGTCTGCAAGAATTCAAGGAATTCTACGATAATCTCAGACGCAGCATCCTCTCGTGGTAGATGGATATAGCAGGACAAGCGCTGAATATCAGGCTGAAAGAGCTCGATAACAGCTAGCATCGCCTCCGAATCATGCTGTCTTGCCGCCTGGATCAGTTGTTCGAAGTGAGCTTCTGAGACAATTGCTTCAGCATTTTTCTCTTCCATTGATTCACCGCCTGTTGGCTAATTTTGAGCTGACGGGCTACCTCAGCTTCGGTCAATCCCTCCCAATACAGCTTGTGCAGCACCCGTTGTCCAGTGTCGGGCAAAGTATCTAGCAATTGCTCCAAGGTTAGAGCCTGATCAGACGCTACTGTGAAATCTTCCTTTATGGCTTCGTGCTCCAGAAGCGGGAGCTCTCTGTTCCTGATCTTCTTGGCTTTGTATTGAATCCTCCAACCAATCCGGTATATCTCTGCACGATACCGCTCATAGGCTGTCTGTCCGGTAATCATGCTACTCGCTCCTTTCTATATATACTTTAAATGCTTTGAGATGCATCTACTTATATAGGTATTTTTGGGTTGTATTTTACAACTGAAAAAGAACATTTGTTCTATTTTTTTGTTAAAAAAATTGATGCCAGATTATGTGTTATATAACAGCAAAGATACCACTGCTATTCTTGTATAAGGTATAGTAAAAAGGTGGAAAACACATGTTCAAAAACACATTACAGATAGTCGTAGAATTAGAAGAATGAAAGGACAGAAATGAGATGAAGCTGAAGTATTTGATTGTTGCCATGTTCATGGGAGGGTATTTGTGGTATTGCTCGATATATCCTGATTACAAGGTTCCTGCCACGATCGGTTTGTTCTTGTCGCTTATCGTTGTGCTCCTGCTGCCTAGCGTGTACAGCATCTTGTGGGAGACAAATATCAGGCGGCTGGAACGATATCTATTGGCCAATCAAAGCAAGCCCGAGGTCTATCTCTATTACGCGGTTGGTCATGAGCTGGATGAGGAAGTGGAGCAATGCATCCACGAGCTGCTGGCTCAGCATAAGAGTGTGAGTAAGCAGGCTTTGTTCAAGACGGTGCTGGCATTTCACAGAAAGAATCTGCTAGAGGTACAGGGAGAGATCGAACACATTCGTCCTCAGGCGTATAGTGATTATTATCGGGCGGCTCTTCAGATTGAACTGGGACATACGGAGGCTGCGCTGCAGATCATTGACGGGATACCCAAGGAGTGGATGCGTAACGCATTATTGTATGATATCAAGCGGAGGGCCGGGGAGATCGAAGAGGCGCAAGCTCTGGCGGAGCAGTGCCTAAGCCAAGTGAGAGGATTGCAGAAGTACATCCTGTTCAGAACGTTCCAGCGTCATCTGCCGACCTTGCAGAGTGAGTGATCCCTTCTTGGGTGCATCGTCCAACTTAAGCCATGATCCTTATGGCAAGCGGAAATTTCATAATTTGTATAATTCGCTTCCAGGCTGATTTGCATGCAGCTGCTTCGGAGCTAGAAGTGATGAGAGGTTCTTAATCAAATTACAGATAGGTTGATAGAGATGAAAATGGACATTCAAGAGGTCATGGCGTTACTTATTCAGGCATGTCCCTCATATCAGAACCGGGCAGAGCGCTACCTGAACGATAACTATGAAGCTGGGGAGCAACGGCTGTATTATCTTGAGGTGGCAGATTTTGCAGAGCATCTATTCCCGAGGCTATTAAACCAATCAACGAATGAGGTGAAGGATGTATTCTCTGTCGTGGAGCGGATGTACTTAGAAGGGAATGAAGAGGTGCAGACCTTGCTCACGACAGGCTTCTTCGAAAGTCTACAAAACCGGATCTTAGCGTGCGAGGGGCTCCAGCTATCGGACTTTGATCACCATCTGGGACGATTGTCGCTTGCCACCTGGAGATACCTGATCCAATATTGGGAAGGACGGGATGCATAATTCAGTAGGGTTCAGGTCGTCTTTGTTCAAAAGAAGAGGTGACTTATAAAGTAGAGCTTACAGCTCAAGACATGTGGACCTAATACAAAGCTTCAAGTCCCAAGAGCAAAGTCGCCAGCCTAAGAAGCAGATGTCACAAAGCTTTAACCGGGCTGCCTCCAGCCCACTGCTCTAGCTCCTTGCGTAGCAGCGCTCGCTCATCCTCGTTCAACTCTAGACGAAGTCCATATTGATACTGATCCACACCAAATATCCAACCCCATCGAACGCGGCCAGTGAAGGCTAACTCGCGCCCATTTAATTGGTATTGAACCATGACATTCGAAGCACCTGCGGAGGGACGAAGCTTTAGCGAGGTGCGTATTTTGCAGCCTGCAAGACTAAGGTCTATTAGTTCACCTTCTGCGGACAGGGTTGAGTCTGGTCTCATGCTGTTCTGTGGAAGAGTGATTAGACAAGGTAAAGGCTGATTCATGACATAACGGAAGGGTTCTTTTCGAACATGATCTTGAGTGCTATCTTCCATCCAATGGCCTCCAATCTGGTATATAGGTGAATGTATGATGTTCAAGCGGTCTATAATCTATGTCTCTATACATTTTAAGGATAAAGTTAACAATTATATAGATTTATCCATCGTATATCATGAGTACATGTACCCATTTGTTATTATATAAGAGGTCCTTGATCATGTCGATGCATTTACTTCATAACAAGGGAACTTCTGATAATATGACCAGCGCAAGCGGAGAGTGCGTATAATTCCGATCGTAAAAGGTGTATTTGAAAGTGTAATCCCGAGGTAGGATAATAGATTTATGTGGATATGGCTATGCATTTTGCAGGCAACTAGCCAATTGACGCTATATGAATGATAGGGGGAAATATGAATGTCGGATCAATATGCATTTCAATTAATGAACAGAACTCGTCAAGGCTTGCTAAAGCATCTGGAATCACTGCCAGCGGACAAGCGAGGGGTGGTCCCGGCAGGCTTTAATAATAATGTGCATTGGCAACTGGGTCATGTCATTACCGTGACAGACGGGCTTATTCACCGCTTCTCTGGAAGAGCCATTACACTGCCAGAGCACTTCGCTGCTTTTTTCGGTCCAGGAACCAAGCCAGCTGATTGGACGGAAGAGCCACCAGCGTGGGATGAGTTAATTCAATTGCTCAAGGATCAGCCTGCCCAGCTTCGTGGGACGTTTGAGTCTGTGCTGGAGGAGCCAGTTGCGCAGAAGGACAATTTTGCGAGTGCTGTGACTGTCGGGGATCTGTTCCACCTGTGCAACACGCATGAGAGCTCGCATACTGGAATGGTGAACGCGATGGTGCGTATCTTGAAATAGATGGTGTCTACATAACGGGATCAAACGTGGCCGACAAGACGAAGTGCTTGTCGGCTATTTCTGTATGTATAGGTATCCGGGGTAACGCTGCTGCTAAGAGATGGAATCCAAAGAGTAAGGAATACAAATATGTTGCTTAAGAATGTAACACTAGTGAACTACATCCGGTTGATAGATCTATAAAAGCTGGTGACACGGTTTATAAAATACTAGATTAAATAGTGCCGTAGCTGAGCTCACGTTCGTTCTGGTCGCCAGTATTGCTGACGATAGTGCTTCGGGGACATGCCGAATTTATCCTTGAAGCATCTGGAGAAATAGCTGGCTTGTGTAAATCCTGCCTCCTCCGTGATTTGCTGGATCGGCCAATCCGTCTGTAGCAGCAGATTACGTGCCTGCTCCAGTCGATACGCCATGAGATATTCAAGTGGCGTACACTGGAAGGTCAGCTTCATACAGCGAGCCAGATAGTTCTGGTGTAGGTGAAAGTGAGCCTCCAGATCATGATTCGTGATTGGCTCCTGATAGTGCTGCTTCAGATACATTTCGATCTTCTCGGCAAGCCGCGCAGAGCTACTGGTATGGTTCTGATCATATTCCAGAGTGCGGAAAATGTTCACAAAGGTCTGCTGTGTCTCCCACAAGGCCAGCTTCCTTGGCTGCAATGTTGAAGACAATAGGTAGTCCAGCTTGGTAAAGAGCTCCTGCGCATTGTGCACTTGCTGGAATTTCGGCAGATGAATGGTCGTATGCTCCGAATGAAAATGCAGCTCTGGCATGGGAGAGCTCGGTGTGATCAGGTGGGGAGAAGGTTGGGCCAGCCACGTACTATTGGTCTGAAAATGGAACCAGTAGAAGGAGGTCCGTGTCGTACATGCCTCCATCGGAAAATGATGCTTATCTGGCTCCAGAATAAGTGCATCATGTTCACCCAGCAGCCATGAGCGACCTTCCTCTCCAAGGTGCAGCTTCCCCTCTTTGACGATAATGACGTCAAAATACCCCAGATTGTACCGATTCGGATGTCGATCCCCTTCCTGGTATGTTGTGAGATTCCCCTCGATAAAATAGGGCAACGGAGGCACAAGGAAGGAGAGAAAGTCCGTGTCGCTCATATATGCTTCAGCTCCTTTCTCTAATATGCGGAATCATGTATGCGAAATCACACTGTCATCCGAAGGACATATGGATAGCCGTATACATGAATTGAACTGACCGTCTAGACCTGGACGAGCCCTTGCATTCAGTACGTGTAAGAAGTGTGGAATTGTATATGTTTTAGTTGAGGCTGGCGATGTTGTTTTGAGCGTAGGGTTGCTACACTTGAACCATGCTCATTACTTTAGCGTGAATTACCTAAAAATGAAAGCGTTATATTTTTTGAAAAAGGATGTGGAAATCATGCAAGTCGCCAAGCCAGTCAAACAAGTCACCGTAGAGGATGCCTTCTGGAAGAAATATAAGCAGGTCGTAGCAGAGGAGGTGATCCCGTATCAGTGGAAAGCCTTGAATGATGAACTACCAGACACCGAGCCCAGTCATGCGATCGAGAACTTCCGAATAGCTGCTGGGGAGTCTACTGGAGAGTATTACGGGACAGTCTTTCAGGATAGCGATCTCGCTAAATGGCTGGAGACGGTGGCCTTCAGCTTGCGCGATCATCCGAACCCGGAGCTGGAGCGACAGGCCGACGAGATCATAGAACTGCTCGGCAGGGCACAGGCTGAGGACGGATATCTGAATACGTACTATATGCTGAAGGAACCAGACAATCGCTGGACGAATCTGCGGGATAATCATGAGCTTTATTGTGCAGGGCACTTTCTGGAGGCAGCGGTCGCCTACTATGAGACAACAGGCAAGACGAAGCTGCTGCACATTATGGAGAAGTACGTAAGCCTCATTCAGCAGACCTTCGGTACAGGTGATGGACAGCTCAGGGGCTATCCGGGACACGAGGAGATTGAGCTTGCCTTAATCAAGCTGTATAACGTGACAGGTAAGTCGTCTTACCTTGAGCTGGCACAATATTTCATTGAGCAGCGGGGGCAGAACCCGATCTATTTCGTGGAGGAGCTGGAACGGAGGAAGGGGATTCAGACGGCGTCGACCTGGAATGATGATAACCGCATCAATTTCGGCCTTGGCTTCGAGTATCAGCAAGCACATCGGCCCGTTCGCGAGCAGAAGGAGGCTGTAGGCCATGCAGTCAGAGCGATGTATCTGTACACGGCGATGGCAGATTTGGCAGCAGTAACTAAGGACGCTTCTCTGCTGCAGGCGTGTGACACGCTTTGGGAGGATGTCACGAATCACAAAATGTACATCACGGGCGGGGTAGGATCAGCCGTCAACGGTGAAGCCTTCACTTCCAAATACGATCTCCCCAATGACACCATGTACTGTGAGACCTGTGCTTCTGTGGGATTGGTCTTCTGGGCTAATCGCATGCTGCGTATGGCTCCTGATCGTAAGTATGTGGATGTGCTGGAGCGTGCACTATACAACGGGACAATCAGCGGTATGGACCTGGACGGCAAGCGCTTTTTCTACGTGAATCCATTGGAGGTGAATCCGTATCAAGCCTCGCGGGCAGATCAGGAGCATGTGAAGCCAGAGCGGCAGAAATGGTTCTTCTGTGCTTGCTGCCCGCCGAATCTGGCACGCATGATCGCTTCTGTCGAGGACCATGTGTACACCCAGACGGAGGATACATTGTATACACACTTGTATATATCTGGCAGGGCGAATCTGACTCTATCCGGGCAGGAGGTTGAAATCGTACAAACGCATCACTATCCATGGAACGCAGATATTCAGCTTACGGTACGTACGGCTAACCCAACTGAATTTACTTGGGCACTACGGATTCCGGGCTGGTGTAGGCAGGCTGAAGTGCAGGTGAACGGTGAGAAGATCCCTGTGCAGGCACTGGACAAAGGCTACCTTCTCATTCAGCGTACCTGGAGCGATGGTGATGAGGTTACCCTACATCTGGCGATGCCAGCTGAGCGTATGCGCAGTCATTCTCTTGTCTCCATGAATCAGCAGCAGGTAGCGCTACAGCGTGGTCCAGTCGTGTATTGCCTGGAGGAAGTGGATAACGGGGAAAATCTCGGTTCTCTCCGCTTGCCGCAGGATAGTCCGATTCACGAGAGGTTCGAAGAAGAGCTGCTCGGCGGGATCGTGAAGCTGAGTGCAGAGGGGTATCGACTGACAGGACCCTCGGACCTATACAGTGCGGAGCCGCTTGCGAAGGTCCCGCAGCGGATTACGGCTATTCCTTATTACGCTTGGTGTAATCGAACTCCGGGTGAAATGCGTGTATGGATCTATGAAGGCTAATTAAGCCTGCCGTGAATATGGATGATTGACTGATGAGAGAGGGAGCTATGAACTATGAGCACTAAAATTGTGGGCCCATCGCCAGCAACCGAGATTCCTACCGGAAAGGTGCCATTTCATCGCAAAATCAGCTACTCGCTAACAGATACGGCTGGCAACTTGCTATATTGCGTCATTTCGAGCTACCTGTTGTACTTTTATACGGATGTGTTTGGCTTATCCATCGGCATTGCGGGTATGCTGCTGTTCATTACCCGCTTGCTGGATGCGATTGATGCTCCAATCTGGGGAATCCTGATTGACCGGACGAAATCGAAATATGGCCAGAGCAGGCCGTATTTTCTCTGGCTGTCTATTCCATTTGCGGTGTTCATGGTGCTCACCTTTACGACACCGGACTGGAGCGATTCAGCCAAGATAACCTATGCTGCTGTCACCTATATCATAGCGGGTATTTTGTACACGGGGATCAGTACTCCGATTACCTCGATTTTGCCGAATCTGAGCACGGATTCCAATGAACGCGTTGTGCTGAACTCCTACCGAATGGTGGGGGGAAATGTAGGCTTCTTCGTTGCTACGACCTTCACTTTGCCGCTGGTCGGCTTCTTCGGTCAGGGGAATGATCAGAGGGGCTTCACACTTACGCTGTCGTTGTTCGGTGTGCTGGCTGTCCTGATGTTCATTACGGCGTTTACCCATCTGCGTGAGCATACGATAGTCAAGACACAGTCCATACCGATTGCCAAGAGCTTTGCGGCCATCAAGCGAAATTGGCCCTGGATGCTCGTTGTCACCGCCAATCTCTGTTATTGGATCGGACTCAATATTCGTTCAGCGACGCTGATCTATTATTTGCAATACAACCTGAACAGCAAGGATCTGGTGCCCTTAATCAATGCTTTGACCTCGCTGCAACTCATCTCCATGGTGCTGATTCCGCTATTAGCCCGTCGCATGGGCAAGTACATGATTATGGTGATTGGATTGGTGCTGGCCTCGGTGGGGCAGGTCGTGATTCTTGTTGGGGATACGAGCCTGACGATGATTATTATAGGCTGGATTATCGGAGCGCTTGGATCAGGCTTTGCTTGCTCCATGCCATTCGCTATGCTGTCGGATACAGTAGATTATGGCGAGTGGAGGAATGGCATTCGGGCCAGTGGCTTCCTGACTTCGATCGGCAGTGCATTTTGTATAAAGGCAGGTAGTGGCATCGGTGGATTGCTGCCCGCATGGGTGATGGCGCAGACTGGATATATTGCTGGAAGCGCGCAGACACCTACAGCATTGGCAGGCATTCAGTTCAGCTTTATTTGGCTGCCGTTCGTGATCTTCTTGCTTGGGACTTTGCCGATGCTCTGGTATAAGAGGTTCGAGCGTAATGAGTGTGTGATTCAACAGGAGCTATTAAGCAGAAGGGAAGCTTAGTATTTAGTATTTAGTATTGAGAAGCATTGGATGTACACAACGAGTCTTATATAAGCTGCGCAAGCTCTCCGCTGGCCGGACAGAGCTTGCGTTTTTTAGTTCAACTTGCGACATGTAATCTCCATGAAAGGTTGGAATTCTACAAATATCGGTTGATCCTGTTTATTTCAGCGGGACGATATGCTTTGTACAATGATTTTGTAACGCTTACATTTCCAGGTAAAGGAGGTTGCGGCGGCATGATGAGACTTCAGGAGATTGGCAAGCAAACCAGGAACTCCGGTTCCAGAAGGGGGCCGTGTCGATGAAGATCAAAGCATTTCTGGCGACTCTGTTACTGCTCACTACAGCTTCGATGTGGTGGCAGCAGACGGCTGCGGCACATGAGCTGTCGACAGGCGAGCTAACGATTCAGACGGGGCAACACGGGGAAATCTCATCCCTGCGCATTAATGGGGATACCTTTCCCACAGAGTATGTGATGAATGCTGTCGTCACTCCGGAGCAGAACACAGCGGATCATCAATGGCTGGGTGAGTTGATGTTCACGTACAGACTGGATGGGGGAAGCTGGACCAAGGCCTGGACGAATCAGTCAGCCGATGCCCGTACGATCACGAAGAGTGGCAACAAGGTCACTGTTACGTACGAGAACTCAAGTCGGCCTGAAGGCATCCGCAACTTCAAAGTCATCGAGACCTATACGGCAGAATCAGATGGTTCGGTGCTATGGAACATAGAGGTGAAGAATACGAGTGGTAAGGTGCTTGAGATCGGAGATTTCGGTCTGCCACTCCCATTCAATGAGCAGTGGACGTATGGGGATGCGATCTATGAGACAAGAGTAGTGACGCATTCCTTTGTAGGCAACAATAGCTCTTATATCACGGCAGGACGTCCTAGCGGCGTGGGTCCGTTCCTGCTGCTGATTCCTGATGCTTCCACAGGTGCGGGCTTCGAATATCAGGACCGCTGGCGGGATGAAGAGCATCCGGGCAGCAAATGGGCATGGAATCCGGCTAACGAGGGCAAATGGATTGAGGGGCTGAATGTGTTCTATATTCACTCCAACGTCATCAAGTCCACGAACCGTGGCTATCTGCCGAATACAAGCCTGATACTGCAGCCCGGCGCGAGCCGGAATTACGGCTTCAAGTTCATAGCGGTAGACGATGAGCAGGATATGAAGAACACGCTCTATGAGGAGAGTCTGCTGGATGTAACGGTCGTACCAGGGATGATTGTACCTACGAATCAGAAGGCCAAGGTGGATCTGCGCACGCAGCAGTCCATTCAGCAGGTAACGGATGCGCAGGGGAATGTCGTTCCGCTGCTGGAGACCAAGCCGGGCGGACATCACATCTATGAGCTGCAGCTCGCGCAGCTGGGTCCGAATAATATTACCGTCCAGTATGGGAACGGACAGCGCAGTGTATTGCAGTTCTACGGAATTGAGCCTATTGATCAGGCCCTGCAGCGGCATTCGACCTTCATGGTCGACAAGACACAATGGAATGTGCCTGGAGACCTGCGTGACAAGGTATTCGACGACTGGATGATGCATACCAAGTCCAAGCGCAACGTCTTCAATGGCTATTGGGGCTGGGGTGATGACTGGGGGCTGACCCACGGACAGTTCCTGGCGGAGAAAAATGTGCTGGCTCCCGTTGCGCGGGAGATTCAGGCCGTAGACGACTATCTGGAGACAGCCATCTGGACGAATCTGATGAATGGGCATCATGAGGACTACCTGATTCATGATTTCCTGATGCCAGAGCCGAATACGACACCGACATACCGGGGATACGCATATCCTCACGTCTACAATACGTATTTCAGCATGTACAAGATTGCCAAGGAATACCCGGAGATGATCGATTATGAGCATCCACCTGAGACTTACCTGCTTAGAGCATATAATATCTTCAAAGCTCTGTATGAAGGGCCTGTCGCCTACAATTGGAACACAGGTCTGATGGGCGAGCTGACGACCCCGGACATTATTCAGGCGCTGCGCAATGAGGGGCTGGATGACGAGGCGGACGATATTGTAGAGAAGATGGACCGCAAGTTCAATAATTTCAAGAATACCAAATATCCTTACGGCTCCGAATACAGCTATGACAACACCGGCGAAGAAGCAGTGTATACGCTGGCCAAGATGAAGAAGGCTGCAGGGGAAGAAGAGAGCAAGGCCCTCGATATGATGAGTAAAATCAATGCCAAGACCCGAGCATCACGCGGTCATATGCCTATATGGTACTACTATGCTGATCCGGTCACGATCACCGGGGAGAACTGGTTCAACTTCCAGTACACGACCGCCCTGGCGGGGTACGCGATGGACGACTGGATTCGGTATCATGAGAACGAGGATCGTGAGGTTCAGCAGCGCATGTCCTATGCTGCCAAGATTGCGAATGTAGGTGCCATCAATTCGGGGCAGATCAGTGCAGATCCTGAGAATATCGGTGCTGTCGCCTGGACCTATCAGGCCGAAAAGGGCAACTATGGTACCAACGGTACCGGTGGTGGCCGCAATGTACCGCTTTTCAATGGCTGGCGCGGCATGAGCGGCGAGGCAGACCTGGGACTGTTCGGAGCGCTTCATACGCTAAGTGCGGACGTTGCCGTAGACCCGATCTTTGGCCTTACAGGCTACGGGGCAGAAGTGAGCAAGAATGATAATATTTATACCATCGAGCCTTTGGATGGACTGTACAAACGAATCAATCTGATTACCGAGAAGCTGTACATGGAGCTATCCAAGGATCAATTTACAGAAGCGAAGCTCTCGACAGGGAAGGACTACGTGTGGTTCGAACTGAAGAATCAGACACCAGGTCAGGCGCATACGACTTACGTCACCTTTGAAGGCCTGCAGAAGGGAACCTATCTGATCGAGGTAAATGGTGAAGTACGCGGTAAGTTTAATGCTTATGCCCCTGTTAATAGACTGGCTCTTGAGATAGGATCGGCCACGACCTATACGGTTGAGCTGACGCCGACGACACCTGATCCGAATCAGCCCCCTGTTGTTGATGCAGGTGAGGATATTACGGTGAAGCAGCCAGATCCTGTGGCGCTGAAAGGTGCTGTGACCGACGATGGACTGCCGGCAGGAGTCGTGACGAGTGAATGGAGTCTGGAGGAAGGACCGCAGAATGCTACGGTTGCCTTCAGCAGATCAAGCTCGCTCCGTACGAAGGTGACGGTATCAGAGCCGGGAACCTATCGCTTCAAGCTGACAGCCAGTGATTCATTGCTGACGGCAGAGGATACGGTCACCGTCATTGTAGAGGCAGCGGCTCCGCTGCCAGAGCAGCTGGCGTTGTATAAGTTCAATGAGAGCGGCGGGGCTGCTGTCGTGGATTCCTCTGGCAGTGGGAATGATGCTGCCATTCGCGGAGCGGTGGCACGGACACAGGGGATCGCAGGCAGGGCCGTCAGCCTGAACGGTACAGACAGTTATGTACAGCTTCCGGCTGGCATAGTGAGCCGCGCTGAGCAATTGACCGTCTCCAGTTGGGTCAAGGCGAATACTCTCAGCGATTATATGCGAGTATTTGACTTCGGGTCGGGTACGAATGAATATATGTTCCTGACACCTAAAGCAGGTAATCGAATGCTCTTCGCCATCACCGTTCAGGGGAATGGGCCGGGACAAGAGCAGACGATCAGCGGCCCTGCGCTGCCTACGGGAGTATGGAAGCATGTGGCAGTCACGCTGCAAGGCTCGACAGGTATTCTCTATGTGGACGGACAGGAGGTAGGACGCAACACCAATATGACATTGACGCCGCAGCGTCTAGGTCAGACGAAGAATAATTACATCGGGAAGTCACAGTATCCTGATCCTTATTTTCACGGGCTAGTGGATGATTTTCGCATCTACAGCCGTGCACTGAATGCTACAGAGATTCAGGCGCTGGCTGATGCGACTACGCTGCAGCAGGCCATCACGAATACGATGGTTTTGCAGGAAGTGCAGGTAACGACGCAGGTAGGAATCGAGCCTGAGCTGCCAAGTGTCATCGAAGCAACTTATGGTGACGGCTCGACGACATGGCTGAATGTCGTGTGGGGAGAAATGGATGCTGCGCAGTATGCGGTACCGGGTACATTTGAGATCACGGGTGAAGTCGAGGGAACCGAAGTGCTGGCCAAGGCGGTCATTACGGTCGTCGAGGCGAATTCAGTGGCACCTGAAGCAGATCAGGATTCGGAGAATACGGAAGCGCAGGATACGGAACTGAAGGATACGGAACGGCAGGATATGGAACTGCAGGATACGAGGCCGTTGGACACGAGTCTGCAGAAGCTTGGCCGAAATGAAGTGTAGGGGCTTATGCCTTCTCAAGCGCCGCCTGACCCGCAGGAGTGCCCGATTCGGGGAAGATAAAGTGACCTTGGCGAAATAATTCATTGCTACGGAGCAACCCAGCACCTTGATGATAATAGCTCTATCTGAATAGATAGGAATGGTCGCTGTTTGCTTGGAGTTTGCTTGGAGTTCGCTTGGAGCTAGTTGTTGCTGGAGCTGTTGGAAGCTTGAATGCTCTAAGCAAATACACCTTTTGAGTGAGATAGAATGCATCATTTGGTGTATGCGAAATTAAGTTACACGGCATTTTGAGATACGAGATATACGGAATTGTAGGACATAGCAGAAGCCCTCCTAACCGCTTGCTGGCGGTTAAGAGGGCTTCTGTGTGCTTACAGAATCACTGGTTCGGTGGATTAACAAAGTTGCTATCTTCGCTCCAAAGAACAGCAAGCTTAACAGTGGTCGACAGGGCTCCCCGCTTGCAGCGCTCTACGCTCACATTTGATTTGGCCCCGGTACGGTTATGAACCGATCTGTACAAGAATCTTGGCATGCCGCTTGTCCTTCATCAGCAGCTCAAGCCCTTCCTCTACGATGTCATCAAGCTTGATTTTCTTGGTGATGATCGGTTTGACATTCAATGCACCGCTTGCGATCAATGAGAGCACCTCAGGGAAGATGTGGCGGTAGGCCAGCGTGGACGTCACATTCGCTTCCTTCACCAGCAACTCGAAGAAGTTCAGCTGCAGCGGTTCAGGAATGGCTGCCACGACGACGACCTCGCCGCCTTTCTTAACGACGGATACTGCACTATTGAGCGTAGGCTGTACACCCGCTGCCTCAAAGGCTACATCAATGCCTCCGGAACGACTGGTAATGACCTCTGTAGCATTCACATTCGCGCTGTTCACAGGAATGGCTCCTAATTGAGCCGCGAGGTCAAGACGCTCCTGGAATACATCCACGGCATAGATCTCCGCTGCACCTGCTGCCTTCGCAGCCAGAACCGTCAGCAGACCGATCGGGCCTGCACCATACACAGCCACCTTTTGTCCTACCTTCAGCTTGCTGTGACGTACAGCGTGGAATGCTACAGCCGTTGGCTCTACCAGAGCTGCTTCCTCATAGGATACCTGCTCAGGCAGACGATGCACCATGTAATCCTCGACAACCACGAATTTGGCAAAACCGCCGTCTCCATTCAGTCCGACGAAGCCAAACTGACTGCACTGATTGTATTTTCCTTGAATACAGTATTCACATTGTCCACAGTGGTATAACGGCTCCACTACGACGCGATCCCCTATACTGATCCCACTAACACCTTCACCTAATGCACTGACCGTGCCTGAAAATTCATGTCCCAGCGTCAACGGGGCCTTCTGCTTGGACAGCGGATGCTCACTACCCTCCTGAATGCCAACACCGTGGTGATAGGCGTGCAGGTCACTTCCGCAAATGCCTGCGAATTCTACTTGAATCTGGACCTGCCGAGGGCCGGCTTCAGGAATATTGCGTTCCTCTACTCTTACATCATGCTTGCCATACCATACAGCTGCTTTCATATGAACAATCTCTCCTTTTTCGTCGAAAATATGAAGAAATATGAATAAGTGATGAACTAATATCATTATAGCCCTTTACTTATATCATTTATAATTATGCTTATTAATGTTAGTATTAATTAAATTAATGGAAAATACTCATGAATGGTGGGAATGAAGGTGAACCTGGAGCAGTTGAAGTACGTTGTGGAGGTCGCTAAAGCGCAATCGTTGTCTGCCGCCTCAGCCCATCTTCATGTGACGCAGTCTGCCATCAGTCAATCCATTCAACGGCTGGAGCAGGAGCTGCACATGACGTTGTTCGAGCGCTCACGAAGCGGCACTGTGCCTACCCCGGCGGGCAAGGCTTTCATCGCGAAGGCACTGGACATCCTGCAGCAGATGGATGAATTGAGATTGATGTATACAGACCCGGATCTGATGACTGGGGAGCTCAGCGTTGCTGCTTTTCCAAGTGTCATGCCGCATCTGGTCCGCACCGTTGCACAGATGAAGCAGGAGCATCCCTTGCTCAGTATATCCATTGAAGAGAAGGGGTCCATGGAGATCATTCGGGACATTCGCAGTAACAGGACCCATCTCGGATTTATCGTGATCTATGACAAAGATCTAAGAAGCCTCGGGGGATTACATTTTCGTCCGCTGCATGCGACCCGTCTAGTGGTGTGTGTCCATCATCAATCGGAGCTGGCGAAGCTTAAGCGTATTAGTCCAGCGCAGCTGAAAGCTTATCCGCTTGCCCTGTATCGGGACGGCTTCATCGAGGATTTCGTGGAGGAGTTCACATACCAGCACGGACCTTTATCGATCTTATTTAACACGAACAATGCGGAAGCGATCACCACGGTGCTGAGTGGCAATATTGCAGCTACCATCGGTCATGATTTCTCGTTCTACCACCATCCATTGTGGAAGTTAGGCCAATTAAAGCTGATTGAGCTAAATGTCACGGAACAGCCGAAAATGCAGATTGGCTTTGTGCAGTCGGAATCAAGGGAGCTTGCTGTGGCCGCCGAGCGCTTCATGCAGCAATGCATTCACGCGATGGAGACAGAGCAGATTCAGGCTCGATGAATGATGAATACAGTCCAGAGGAGAAGCCTATGAATGTTGAAATTGATGGTCATGTCATTCATTGCCATGTCCAATACACCAAGGGCAGTAAGCTCACCGTTACCCTTGACCTTCCGTATATGCTTACGATTAAAGCCCCGCGCCATACAAGTCATGAGCTGCTGGAGCAGTGGGTACGAGAGCGTGGCGATGCCATTGTACGTCAGTCCAAGCTGCTTGCTCAGCGACTGGAGGGGCCACAGGCCAGAGAGTACGAAGCCGATGCAAGATTCATGTATCTGGGCCGGGAGCAGGCTCTGCATGAGCTTATAGGTGTAGAGGGACTGAACGAGGAGCAACGGCGGGCTGAGCTCAAGCGGTTCTATTTTGCGGCTTGCAAAAAAGTCATCCAGGAGCGTATTGTGCCATATCAGCAGAAGCTCAAGGTCAAGCCCAAATCCATTGATATCGTAGAATCACAGACTAAGTGGGGGAGCTGCAGCTGGGATAAGAAGTTAACCTTTAATTATCGGCTTATTATGGCACCGCCAGAGGTGATTGATTATGTCATTGTGCATGAGCTGTGTCATATTCTGCATATGAATCATGATCGTTCCTTCTGGAGAAAGGTGGGCAGTATTATGCCGGATTATGAGAGTAAGGAAGCCTATCTCCGTGTCCATGGTCGTGAGATGTCACTGTAGTGTAGTGGCTATTATATGTTGTAATTTTCGCCAAAATGAGAGCTTTGTCGCGGACAGCTGGCTCGTGTAGCGTGCTATACTGTATACAGTATGCCTGAACAACGGTGCTTGAATAAGAAGTCTGATCAAGTAAGCCTGGACCAGTATGTATGAATCAGTATGTATGAATCGGTACGTATGAACTATGCATGGCGCCTCAAAGCGGAGCTTTTTTCTACATAGATTATGCTCTTCGTGTCCAAGGGATAATGTGTTCACCGAGTACAACGACTGTAATGACCGCAACACGACTGAGTATGCTTGTCTTGTATCCTATTCGGCTATTCTGCGTCCTACCCATGATCTATCGTCATACTGAAGTCGATGTTCTCTGCTTGTACTGTACTGTAGTGTAGGGCTATGACGGTATCAGGTCTACGATGATAACGAGGGCTGAGCTCTACAGCCCGTAGCAGGAGTGATATTGTGAATGGTCCTATGTTAATTACGCTCTTTACCCTAGTGATAGCTTCCGTGCTATTCATCTCGGGGAAGCTGCGTTCGGATTTGGTGGCGATCGGTGCACTGCTGGTGCTGATGCTGACGGGGGTTCTGACCCCGGCTGAGGGATTGGTGGGCTTCTCCAATTCTGTCGTCATTATGATGATTGGCCTCTTCGTCGTCGGGGGAGGAATCTTCCAGACAGGTCTCGCGAAGCTGGCGAGCCGGAAGCTGATGCAGCTGGCTGGCAATCATGAGACGTCATTGCTTATTATGATTATGCTGGTAACAGCAGTCATTGGAGCATTTGTCAGCAATACGGGTACCGTAGCAGTTATGATGCCAATTGTGGTTAGTATGGCGCTCAGCGCCCAGATCTCACCGGGAAGGCTGCTGATGCCTCTGGCTTTTGCGAGTAGTCTTGGGGGGATGCTGACATCCATTGGTACGCCTCCGAATCTGGTCATTCAGGAGACGCTGGAGAAGGCTGGCTATGGCAGTCTGAGCTTCTTCTCCTTTACGCCGACAGGATTGATCTGCGTGGTAACCGGGATCGTGGGTATGCTGTTCCTGCGACGTTTCTTGCCACGAGGGGAGGGGAATTCCTCTTCCAAACGCGGTAGACGCTCTGCCAGCGAGCTGGAGCAGGAGTATCAATTACATAACAAGCTGTTCCGCATACAGGTCGGCTCAGATTCAGGGCTAGTGAATCGAACCCTGCTGGAGCTTGGAATTTCTAGCCGCTTCGAACTGAATATCATTGAGATTCGCCGTAAAATATCTACGAAGAATCAGATCTTCAAGACGATTAATCAGGAGGTTGGGGGCCCGGATAGCGTGATTCAGACCGGGGACCTATTGTATGTATACGGGCCACGTGAGCATGCAGAGGCCTTTGCAGCAGAATACAATCTGATATTCCCGGATGCACAGCCTGTAACGGACGATCCCTCGCTACAACGCGCAGAGCCTTATGTCACCAGCGATATGGGGTTGGCAGAGGTCATGCTTACGCCGAAGTCACGTCTGATCGGACGACTGGTCAAGGAGTCTGGCTTCCGGGAGAAATATCGCCTGAACGTGCTCGGCATCCAGCGTAAGGATCAATATCTCCTTCATGACGTGAAGGAAGAGAAGATGCGCTTCGGGGACGCGCTGCTCGTGCAGGGAAGCTGGGCGGATATTGGCTTGCTGGCTTCTACGGCTTCGGAGGTCATCGTAGTTGGTCGACCGAAGGAGGAGTCGCGGCAGCTGACGATGGACCGCAAGGCGCCGATTGCTGCGGGGATTCTCCTGTTGCTGGTCATTCTTCTGATTACGCAATGGATACCCGCCGTTGCCGCCGTCATGCTGGCAGCCGTGCTCATGGTCGCACTGGGCTGTGTGCGCAGTATGGAGGAAGCCTATCGAACGATTAACTGGGAGAGCATTGTGCTGATCGCAGGAATGATCCCCATGTCCACGGCCATAGAGAAGACAGGTGCTGCTGAGCTGATGTCGGGACAACTCGTTACGTTACTGGGTAGCTACGGACCGCTCGCGCTACTGGCGGGGATTTATATTACAACCTCGATCATGACGATGTTCATCAGCAACACAGCTTGTGCCGTGCTGCTGGCTCCCATCGCATTGAGTGCATCGGCACAGCTCGGGACCAGTCCGTATCCGTTCTTGTTCGCCGTGTCGATTGCGGCAAGCATGTGCTTCGCTTCTCCATTCTCGACGCCGCCGAATGCGCTGGTCATGTCCGTTGGCCGATACAGATTCAGCGATTATCTCAAGGTCGGGCTGCCGTTACAGATTATTATGGGCGTTGTGCTGATCTTTGCGCTGCCGCTGGTCTATCCATTTTAAGATCTTAGAAACGATAAGCTTTCAGCAGGTACAGGATCAACGGCAGAAGCTAGTTGAAATGATACGTAGAGCAATTTAAATATGACAGATTCAAACACAAACAAGCTGAACATCCCCTGCCCTTGCAGGGTTTGTTCAGCTTGCTGTCGTGGTAGCGAGATTTTCAGATTTTCTGCTGGTCAGGGTATCAGCTCCAGTGACTGAGCAATGCTTCACCCTCGCTTCCAAATGTACGGCGCTCCTTGAGGAAGGTATCCACGTCCTGCAGGCGGGCGGGCCTTGGGCCGGGTCCTCCACATCCACAGGAATGATAAGCATAGCCATGTTCATAAAGACGCTCGACCTTGCGCCATTGCCGAACATCTGTCTGCTTCGGTGCATGAAAGTCGTGCCCCATATGTTTCATGGGAGTGCTGCATTGTGGGCAAGGATGCGTGAGCAGCTCATATGTCCCTGCGGGCATCTCTCCACTGGAGGTCTGCTTATACACCTTCCTGCAGGCAAAGCAGGCATAGATGTCTTTATAGGGTCCATACATGGCATATCTGCACATAGGAATCACCTTTCTTTCACTTTCTTTCTCTTTCTCTTTTATTCCGTTACGACTTCATTTAGTAACTCATTGATTGACTGTGGCGTCGATGGCGGCCTTCCATGCTTCCAGTACAGGAGCGGGGGATATACTGCTGGTACCGCCACCCCCCTCTTGAGACCAGAGCGGAGGATCGTAGGAATGAATCTGTTCAGGCTGGAGATGCTTCGTGTCCTCTGCCCATCCGTCCCAGCGGAATGTCTTGTAGAAGAGGCTCAAATCCCCCTCTGCCAGCCAGGTAATGAATTCGGAATAGGTCAACTCCGTCGATTCCCATTCGAGGCAGTCCGGAGCCCAATAATAGATGTGACCGTCCGAGCCAAATCGCCCTGTATTGAAGGCGAAGAAGCCTCCTGCTGCATCATAAGCGACTACCATCATGCCTGACAGCACGGGGATATTTGTAGAGGGAATGGGCGTGCGAGTGTCACCCTCATCGTCATCTGGTGTCTCACCTCTTAATACCTTCGAGTCATCTGGGTCATTGGAGCTACACAAGCCGTTCCATGAGATCAGACTACCAAATATCCCATTTGCTCCTGAGCCGAGCAGCCGAATCCAGCCCTCATCAATAAGAATGCCGCCTGTCTCGTAGGCTACGACTCCGAGGTAGGACCTGGTACTGACCTGTAATCCCATAAGAGTGCTTTTCGCTGCTTCAGGATCAGCAGGTAATACCTCATAGGCGTTGCTTCCATTACGGAATAGAGCAAGTAGCTCCTCCCAGGCGTGATGCTCGTGATCAATAAGTTGTTCAATGCTTCGTATATACATGGATGTTAATCTCCTTCATATATGCCTTGAAAGCTGCATGTTAATGCTCTTATAAATTCCTTTAAATTCCTTTAAATCCCTTTAATCCTTAAATCCTTAAATCCTTAAAGCCCTATAAAGCCCTATAAAGACCTATAAAGCGTGTAAAGGCTCCTCTGACTAAGCGTTATGTATAGCTGGTGTAATTTGTCATCATCCTAAATTATAGCTTGCGACCACCATCTGAACAATCCTCCGAAGAGCCAGTATTTTTCAACGAGACAGGACAGTTTCAATTAACGTATGTATGGAAATGTATATGTAAATGGGTTAATCAGCGTTAATCGCCTTCAGACGGGCCAGATTCTGGGTGCAGCTCAGACTGAACTTGTCGGGTGATGTAGCCATATGTGCATCTGGTTGTTACAATAGCAATGATATGCAGTACTACAAATTCTGGAGGTGTGCCCATGAAACTGCGGGTATCCGCTGTGCAGTATCAACTGCAGACGATTAGCTCATTCGAACAATTTGCCGCTCAAGCTGAGCATTATATACGGACTGCCGATGAATTCGGCACGGAGTTCGTGCTGTTCCCTGAATTCTTCACGACACAGTTAATGTCGATTGGGGATCATGAAGGAAAGGCACTGACGATTGAAGATTTGCCTGATTTCACCGAGCCGTACGAGGCACTATTCCAATCTCTGGCTGCCAAATACAACATGCATATCATTGGTGGAACACATGTGATTCGCAAGGAGGGCAAGCTGTACAATACCGCCCACATGTTCTATCCTGACGGACGTATTGCCCGCCAAGCCAAGCTCCATATTACGCCAACGGAAGTAACGGAATGGAATATGGCACCTGGTAATGGGCTGGAGGTATTCGAGACAGAGAAGGGAACAGTAGCCATGCTCACCTGCTATGATATTGAGTTTCCGGAGATCGTGCGAATGGCGAAGGCCAAGGGAGCCGATATCATCTTCTGTCCGTCCTGCACGGATGATCGCCACGGATTCTATCGTGTTCGATACACAAGCCACGCACGTGCTGTGGAGAATCAGCTGTATGTTGTGCTGACAGGCACGGTCGGGGCATTGCCTACAGTAGACTTTATGCGTGCGAATTATGGACAGGCTGTCGTCATTACGCCCAATGATGTTCCTTTCCCGCCACGAGGCATTCTGGTAGAGGGCGAGATCAATAATGATATGATCGTGACGGCTGATCTGGATCTTGATCTGCTGTACGAGGTGCGTGAGCGGGGCTCCGTGACAACCTGGCGTGATCGTCGGACGGATTTGTACACGGATTGGAGCTAGTCTGCAATTGCAGCAATTACAGCAACTACAGCAACTACAGCAACTACAGAAACTACAGAAACTACAGAAACTACAGAAACTACAGAAACTACAGAAACTACAGAAACTCTAGTAATCTGAATAACAGGACAGGAGGGAAGACACCGTGGCTTTGTATCATAAAGAAGTATATCTGAAATCCCCGGAGCCGGAGCGTTCACCTGCCAAGACGGTTATTCGCAATTATAGCGCCTCGGATTTTGCAGAGCTGATCCGCATCCAGGCGGAGAGCTTTCCCCCGCCTTATCCAGAGGAGCTTCTGTGGAGTCGGGAGCAGCTAAGCAGTCATCTGGCCCATTATCCTGAAGGCGCCATCTGCGTGGAGGTGGACGGGGAGCTGGCAGGCTCAATGACCTCGCTTCGCATGACCTGGGACCCGAAGCACCCCGCGTCCCATAATTGGGCGGAAGTGACGGACGACGGTTATATCCGCAATCACCAGCCTGATGGAAATACGCTATATATTGTGGATCTCTGCGTACGTCCCAAATACCGGAAATGGGGCCTGGCCCAATGGATGATGCAAGCGATGTATCATTTGGTCATTGAGCAGGGCCTTGACCGGGTGCTGGGAGCCGGACGTATGCCAGGCTATCACAAGGTAGCTGAACGGTTGACGCCAGAGCAGTATATTGAACAAGTCGTAGAGGGTCAGCTGCACGATCAGGTCATTTCATTCCTGCTGCGCTGTGGTCGGGTGCCGGTCGGTGTAGCGGCGGATTATCTCGACGACGAGGAGTCCTGTAATTATGCTGCATTAATGGAGTGGAGCAATCCCTTCAAGGGCAGCTAATATCGACCTATTCGCTGTAGGAACATATTGGGAAGTGTGTAACACAGCGTAAAGGGACTACGTGATATAACGTAGTGTAACGGAATGTAATTAGAATAGTAGAAATGCTAATTTGTCAGGGAGGTACACGAAGCTATGGAGTTTACGCGTATTACATCAATTCAAGACCCGCTATTTGCACAGATGCATAAGCTGATGCAGGAGATTTTCCCACCAGAGGAGGTTCTGGACTTCGATCTGTGGAAGGAGCCGCTGGAGGACCCGGGCATCCGTGTATTCGTGGCTGTTCATGAGGGAGCCGTAGTCGGTGCGACAGAGTATCGCTACTATGAGGACTGGAATGTCGCCATGACTGATTTTACAATCATAGGTCGCGAGGGTCTGGGAATCGGGCGCTTCCTGGCTCGTAACCGTCAGCGTGATCTGGAAGCGTTGGCTGCTGCACAGGAGAAGGAGCTGTTCGGCATGTTCGCAGAAATCTACAATCCGTACTTGAGTGAGGATCATGGATTTGGCGGCGTCAAGCCAATGAACCCTTATGTGCGGCGTGAGGTGCTGTCCCATCTTGGTTACAAGCGCCTGGACTTCCCATATGTTCATCCCTCCTGGCTGGGAGATGGAGAAGCGGTGGGAGGCCTTGACCTGTGCTTCATGCCAGGCGATGAGGAGCAGTCGGAGCTGTCAGCTAGTCTGATTGTTGATTTTCTGACCCGCTATTATGCCGTCTTGCCAAATAAGCCAGAGGAATGGCTACGCATGGTGGAACAGCTGGGCAGTCAGCAGCAGGTTGCTCTGCTGCCATTGTAACGAATGTAACCAGACAGCAGCTTATGTAGATTGCGCTAAGTATTCCAATACGCTTCTGGCACCACGATATCTGTGGAGCTGGGAGCGTTTTTGTCGTGCCACAGATCGTTCAGGACGGTAAGATCTTTTTTTGTAACATCAGGAAGGTCCCACGTACTGTACTACTATTTCAGCTAACTGTCGGATAGATTGAATTTTAAAATAACTCTACTTGTGAGAATGGTTATCATTTATAATATAGCTAGCTTGCGACTGGAGAAAGGAATGAAACAACAGATGAAACTGGGCGACCATATCTTGTTATGGAATCATGCTTCTATACGGGTAATGGATATACGCCATAGCGTGATCGAGAGTGGGGAGGAGCTTCTGTCGTATCGGCTGCCTTCCAGTGCTTTCCTGTACACCACTCGCGGGAGAGCTCACATCTCATTGGATGGCACAGAGACGGTGGCGGAGCGTTTCCATATCCTGCATGGCGGGAAGGGTATGTCCTTGGAGATCAGACCGGATGGTCTGCTGGAATATTATATGATTATGTATAAAGCTGTCCTTCCACAGCCCAGCCGCCGTGAACTGGTTAGCTTGATGGAGAGCTATAATCCCTTTCGGCTTCAGTACAGCTTCATGCCCGGCTTCCCTGTTGTGCTGCTGAATCTGCTACAGCAGATGGAGCAGGAATGGGAGCGGCCAGGCCAGCTGGAGCAGCTACACATCAAGACCTTGTTCTATCATTTTGTCTACGAGATCTTCCACCAGTTCGAGAAGCAGGGGATTCAGGTACAGAAGGCGGACCCTGTACAGCAAGCGGTTCGGTACCTGGAGGAGCACTATGCCAGACGAATAATGCTGGATGACCTGGCGGAGCTACTGGATTGCAGTGTCAGCTATCTCTCACGGAGATTCAAGCGTGCGACAGGATACAGTCCCATTGATTATCTGATTGCTTATCGGATTGGCAAGGCTAAGGAGCTGCTGGCCACATCAGATGCTACTCTGCAGGAGATTGCCGAAAGTGTGGGCTTTCAAGATGACAGCTACTTTCATCGCATATTCAAGAAGCAAGTCGGCGTATCGCCAGGACAATTCAAGCAAAAGGTTCAAAATAATCCGGTCTCTGGTTCAAGATATGCAATTGTCCCACCTAGTCTCAAACGTTATAGTGATTATGAAAATCATTATCAATATGAGAAAGAGGGGCCATTTTATATGTACAGAGGGTCAAGACTATCTATGGCAGCAACATTGTTGATATGTATAACGCTGCTGCTGGGTGCCTGCTCGGCAGGAACATCCAGCTCCAATACAACAGCAACATCGGGAAATAATACAGCGACGTCCTCTTCGACACAGACGGCTTCAGAGCCAGCTACAGAAGGAACGCAGCGAGTTATCAAGCATGCTATGGGCGAGACGACGTTGACGGGAACACCGCAGCGGGTCGTGATCCTGACCAATGAGGGCACGGAAGCGCTGCTGGCGGTCGGTGTGAAGCCTGTGGGCGCAGTGATGTCATGGTCCGGGGACCCGTGGTACGACCATATCAAGGACGAAATGCAGGATGTGACCGTCGTAGGGGACGAGCTCCAGCCTAATATTGAGCTGATTGCCAGCCTGAAGCCTGATCTGATCATCGGTAACAAGGTCAGACAGGAGAAAATATACGAGCAATTGAATCAGATTGCGCCTACAGTGTTCGCTGAGACGCTCGCGGGCAACTGGAAGATCAACTTCGAGCTGTACATGCAGGCGCTGAACAAGGAAGAGGAAGGCGACAAGGCCATGGCTGATTTCGATCAGCGGGTAGCGGAAGTGAAGGCAAAGGTAGGAGACAAGGCAGCTACGAAGATTTCGGTGGTTCGCTTCTCGGAAGCCCAGGTCCGTATCTATCAGAAGCAGACGTTCTCGGGTGTGCTGTTCGAGCAGCTTGGCTTTGCACGTCCAGAATCTCAGGACAAGGATGACTTCATGGAAGTATTGACCAAGGAGAGCATTCCGAAGATGGATGGAGACGTGATGTTCTATTTTGTAACCGAGACAGAAGCGTCCTCTGGAGCCTCCAAGGTAGCAGAGGAGTGGATGAATGATCCGCTGTTCAAGAACCTGAATGTCGCGAAGAACAACAAGGTTGTGCAGGTAGACGAGGCAATCTGGAATACGGCTGGTGGATACAAGGCTGCAAATCTGCTGCTGGATGAGATCGTGGATTACTTCGACATTCAATAGCACAGCTGCACATAATTCGGTTGGAAGAAGCCGACGCGCTGACGTCATTACCAGTGGCGTCGGCTTCTTTTATTAAGATCATAGAATTTACAAGTTTTCAGCGGAGCTAAACAAATTGATGATCGCAAGAAAAACTTCAGCTAAATGCGGTCTGTCTTCTGTGAAGGTACGTCGATAGA
>NZ_AUFO01000018.1 GCF_000426545.1 Paenibacillus massiliensis subsp. panacisoli DSM 21345
ATAATTCTGGTTGTACCCAAAACGTCCAAGTCAAAGCCGGCCCCCTGAAAAATCTCACTTGGAAACTTACCTTGATTGTATTCTTGAATAAATCGTTCTTTAAACGCATCCGTATATGTAATGGCTTTGGCACTGACATTTTTCACATAGGGATTTGTTCTTAATTGCGTTTGTTCTTGAGTGGAAAATAATTTTTTAGACATTCGATTCGACCACCGCTCGTTTTAATTGATTGACACAAAAAACACCCTACAAGATGACCTTTTTTAAAGTGTCCATCTTATAGGGTACAGTTTACTCCTGTACTCGACCTTTTTGTACGTCTGGCATTGCGACAATACGTGTTACCCAATACTGTATGTATGACATGCCCCTTCGGGCTGTCGTATGCATAACGTGTTCGATTAGCGTCTCATTGTGTGCGCCTTACGCAGATCAGAACCATACACTTTGTGGCTCTGCTACCCTAATTCTGCGCTGCCGAAAACGAGACTTCACCAGCCCGGAGCCGTTGCCTCTGCGTGTCAGCATTCTGCGTCGTCTGTTCATATCCGATGTCTCCCTTCTCTATGTATCCCAGACCTTGCCGGGTGCTCTTAGAGAGGATTACCCAGCAGCTCCTGACTTGAAACGACGAGCAAGAAGTGAAGCTCCCTGCTAGATGGGCGCGTTCAATTCGGATGATCCAGCAGCCAAATAGTCCTTTGAGGCAGTCAAATGTACGTGTAGAGCTGCTGTGAGTGGAAAGCTCCGTCAACCACGGTTCAACCCGCTGTTTTTTGAATGAAGATCATGGTTAACGTATCTCCGATGGGCTTTTCCCCGTATATTGCTTGAACTGTCGGCTGAAGAAAAAGATGTCCCTGTAGCCTAGCGCCTCCGCTACTTCCGTAACATTCATACCTGCATGCAGGAGCAGATGCTGCGCACGCTCAATTCGCATACGGATGATATGAGCTTGCACCGATATCCCGGTCATCTCTTTGAACTTGATGGAGAAGTATCTCGGAGACAATCCGACCCGGGCTGCCAGCTCCTCCACGCGATGCTGCATACCTGGATGCTGACGAACAAAGTTGGCGATCTCATAGATCCCTTCCTCCAGATGATGGCTGACGGTACGGACTACCTTCTCCTGCCGATCTGCCCGCAGCAGATGAATTAGCAATTGCTGCAGCAAGAGCCGCCCTTCCTCAATAGCGCCATAGGCTTGCTCCAAAGACAGTCGTACATACCTGGACAACATATGCTCGAAGTCCACTGTCTCCTCCAGCACCCGATAACGCTCAGGCACAAGCTCGGGGGAAGCCTCGACATCAAAATGAATATACGTAAGAACAAGTGGGCGCTGCGGATTGTGCACGGCACTTGTATAATCTCCAGGCCTGAACAGGAAGCAGCTGCCGGCTCCCACCTCATAATTGTCCTGATTGACCGTAACCGTGCCTTCCCCACTCCATACATAGAACAGATCGTAATTAGGCATCGGCTTCTCACGCGGCTGCCATCTCCAGCCTGGTTCACATACGATTTTGGCAAAAGCCGGGAGCAGCACAAGCTGCGATGGTTGCATATGAAGCACTTCTTTCTACCTCCTGTCCAAATCCTGTTGTTCGCTTTGCTTCTGCAAATCCAGCACATCCTGCCATGCCAGTTGCATACGCCGGGCCCCTTCCTCCAGCTGCTGTTCATCCAGATGCGAGAAGCCGAAGCTCACCGCTGGAACCGAGGGGGACAAGCTATAGTCCTTCATGTCCCTCATCCAGACACCACGCGCAGCTGCAGCTCGCCTGAACACCTCGTAGCTCGCCGGGTCCTGCCGCCAGCGTCCGAAGACATGTAGCCCTGCATCTGTTGGCTCCAGGTCAAATAATGAATCTGTATAATACTTCATCCATGTAGTGAAGACGGAATATCGCACCTCATATAAGCGTGTAAGACGACGCAGATGGCGAGCATAGCTACCTCTCGTCATGAAATAAGCCATAGCCCGCTGCTCCAGCTGTCCAGAAGGGATCGGATCATACAGCTGCTTGGCCGATAGCAAGGGTTCCACTAGTGAGGGAGGTACTACAGCGAAGCCTACACGGAAATCCTCCGGCATCGTCTTGGAGAAGGACCCTACATAGATCACGCGTTCCTCTGTGTCCAGTGCCTTTAAGGGCTCGATCGGCCTGCCTCCCCAGCGGAATTCGCTGTCGTAGTCATCCTCCACAATGACGGCCCCCGTTCGCGAAGCCCAGCTTAACAGCTCTCTTCTGCGCTGCAGACTTAGCACCGCTCCAGTCGGAAATTGGCGGGCTGGTGTCACGAATAGCAGCCGGGCCTTCCAGTCGTCCGGGATGATCCCTTCCCCGTCGAGCTCTGCGGCTACAATCCGCCCATCACAGACCTCGACTGCTCTGCGAATTCCCGGATAGCAAAGCTGCTCCAGCACCACCTCATCCTGCCCCTGTATAAGCAGCTGCGTCAGCAGTGCAATACCGTGCATTGAGCCATTGAACAAAATAATTCGCTCTGCCAATGTACGGATACCTCGTGTCAGACGCAGGTGGGCAGCGATAGCTTCCCGCAATTCTAGACTTCCTTTCGCATCAGCCACCCCTCTATTCACTGCGTTAGCCGCTGCAGCTGCTGAAAGCGACCTTCGCCATTCTGCTTCAGGAAAATGGTCCTCTGGCATGCGGCGCGGCACAAAGCTGATGTCGCTCGGGCTCGGAGCATCCGCAGTGCCTGGCGTGTGTATGGCAGCCCCAAAGAAATACTGTGACGCCTTTGTCTCAGGTAAACGGTTAGACGACGAAATGGAAGAGCACAGCCTACCTTCATCCTGCTGACGATGGGGCTGCTCCGTACCCATGACTCGTCTGGCCCATGGAGAAAGGAGGATCGGCGCTTCCTCTGTCGGACTGGAGACGGAGCCCGCTGCAAAGGCTACGTAGGTACCGCTTCCGATCTCGGTATGCACATAGCCATCCGCCTGTAGCATTTCGTAAGCCTCGGCTACCGAACCACGCGAAAGTCCATAATGCTTGGCCATCCAACGCGAAGACGGCAGACGCATACCCTCCTCCAATCTCCCCTCCCAAATAGCATCCTTGAGCGCATGGTAAAGCGCAGCATATTTATATCGATACCGCTCTACATAAGATTCCAGCGGCAGCATAAAGTCCATGATCTTCATCTCCATAAGAGTGGCCTATACAAATTACTTTAAAGTGGATCTATTTTCATGTCAATTTTCGTTTTATGCTAGTTACATATCTCGAACCGGCCGGCTAGAGCATACGATGAAGGAGGCTATTTGAGCATGCGAAGAAAAGAATTCAGCGTACAAGAGGAGCAGGATATTCAGGAATTTCTGAATTATATGACGTTTGGCTTTCTGGGAACCGTGACCCAAGAGGGAGAGCCACGCGTGACTCCACTTAATTTTGTGTATGAGAACGGGATTATTTATTTTCATGGTAGCTACGCCGGAGAGAAAATGAAGAATATAAAGGCTCATGCTCAGGTCAGCTTCACCGTGGCTGAGGAATATTCGCTCATCCCCTCATACTACACAGATGCGGAGCTTGCCTGCCCAGCAACCGCGTATTTTAAAAGTGTCACCCTACTCGGACATGCGGAGGCTGTCACGGATCTGGATGAGAAGGCAGCCGTACTCGGCGCATTCATGCGCAAGCTCCAGCCAGAGGGCGGATATGCCCCTATCCAGGCCAATGATGAACGCTACCGTGTTGCACTCAAGGGCGTGTCCGTCACCCGGATCGTGCCTTCCTCGCTGACAGCCAAGTTCAAATTTGGGCAAAACCTGAGTGCAGGGGCTCGGAATGAGATGACTGAAAGACTGGAGGAACGTGCTCAAGGTAAGGACATTCAGACTGCGGAACTCATGCGCAAATATTGTCCCTTCCATTCTTCTTGATTTTCCCTGTGACGATGCGCTTTTTCGGGTGACTGTGCCGCGGTGAAATGCTATAATGTATGGCAATTAGTAATTAGAACTAGATGGTGCCATGCTGCCCTGCGGTACAGGGTCATGCATTTCCATCGACTGGAAGGATGAACCGAATGAATTCATTGGCTGAGCAATTGAATCACACGCTTCACACCGAGCAAGTGCATGTATACGAAATGCTCTCCACCCTCGGCAAAGAAATCTACTTTCCGAAGGAAGGTATTCTGAGTCAATCTGCCGAAGCAGGGAAGCTGGCCCAAAAATACAATGCCACCATTGGTATCGCTACTGAAGAAGGCGGCCCAATGCACCTGAGTGTCATTCAGGAGAAGCTGTCAGCTTTCCAACCGAAGGATCTGTATCCTTATGCCCCTCCTGCGGGCAAGCCTGAGCTGCGTACAGCTTGGCGTAGCAAAATGCTGGTGGAGAACCCATCCTTACAACATAAATCCTTCGGCAATCCCATCGTGACGAATGCATTGACCCACGGTCTCAGTATCGTGGCTGATCTGTTCGCTGACGAAGGCGATGCTGTCATTTATCCAGACAAGAACTGGGAGAACTACGAGCTGACCTTCGGTGTCCGTCGTCATGCTCGGCTCGTCAATTATCCGCTGTTCACAGAGGACATGCGCTTCAACAGTCAAGGCTTGCGCGAAGCGCTCATGGCTCAGAAGGAGCAAGGTAAAGCGATCGTGCTGCTCAACTTCCCGAACAATCCGACTGGCTACACCCCAGGGCTTGAGGAAGGTAACGAGATTGTTGCGGCCATCCGCGATGCTGCTGAAGCCGGGATCAACGTTGTAGTCGTTACCGACGATGCCTACTTTGGACTCTTCTTTGAGGAATCTTTGCAGGAATCTCTTTTTGGCAAACTTGCAAATATCCACCCACGGGTGCTGGCTGTCAAAATTGACGGTGCCACCAAGGAAGAGTATGTATGGGGCTTCCGCGTCGGCTTCATCACCTATGCTTCTGACAGCAGCGAGGTCCTCTCCGCTCTGGAGCAAAAGACACTGGGGATCATTCGTGCCACGATCTCCAGTGGTCCACACCCGTCCCAGACCTTCGTACTGGATGCGCTGCAGTCACCGGAATTCGAAGCCCAAAAGGCTGAGAAATTCGCAGTGATGAAGGGCCGGGCGAACAAGGTCAAGGCATTGCTGGACACAGGCAAGTATGATGATGCATGGGAATACTATCCGTTCAACTCCGGCTACTTCATGTGTCTGAAGCTGAAGAAGGTGCATGCTGAGGAATTGCGTACACACCTGCTGCAGCAATATGGCGTAGGCACCATCGCTCTCGGTGAGCATGATCTGCGTATTGCTTTCTCCTGTATTGCAGAGGAATATCTGGAGGACTTGTACAACCTCGTGTACCAGGCCTATCAGGATTTGGCGTAGATTAGAAATCAGAAGAGGGCGACCACGCGTATGTACGCTGTGATCGCCCTTGTTTTTGCTCTGTTTATACAAGATATATTAAAGTCTAGAAGGAATTAATCCATAAAATAAAAGTCGTCCTCTATTTCCCCATCAAAGTTAAATAACACTCTGTGTAGTCCTATATTTTTACCACGGTACCTTATCGGGATAGATACAGCTACATGATTATAGTTGAAATGCGGATAATTTGAATATATTATGGACAATGATTGGATTTTCATTTCTAAGAAAGCAGTTGAATAATCAGGAAAATCCCCCACAAATTCTTACGGATATTTTTTCTATAACTTTTCCCTTGATTCAGTTCTCTCCTGACAAGTGAGGTACTTACTGGAATATTGGCTCAATCCACCCCTTCTATTTAAAAGTACCATCCTGTAACTCACTAAGACTAATCTCGAACTCCGCATGGTCTCCAATCGCATGGGGTACTCCAAAGGAGATGCCCAATGAGTCATTCGTAATATATGTGTAGATACCTAATTCGTTCTGCTCGCTAAACTCATCAGAATGTTCCAAATAGGAAATTAACTCATGATTAGTATAACTATTAAAATAATCCTTAGCTTCTGATTCAACTTCTAAATCTGGATCATATGTTACATATTTTGCTTTTCTCAGCAGTTCCAAAAAAGTATCGTTTATAATTAACAAGTCTGTAATTCCGATCCTCTTCTCAGTGATTAAATCAACATTAGTTGTAAAAGAAATATTAACAGGGTAAGCGCCAGTTGTAGTGTAACTAGTACCCAGGTATTGAATACTCAGCAATTCTTTTCCGATGCGACGTGGAGTGAAGTCCAGTTGAATTTCCATGTCTGGATTATCCTCTACATAACTTTCCAAGGCTCTCAAAACATCATTTTTCAGTATTTTGTTTATTCTATTTTGTTTTTCTGAATCTTCTAAATGAACAAGCACAGGGTATAGACTCTTTACATTACCGTGAGTATAAATTGCCTTCTGGAAGTATTGTTTATTCTCACTTTGGTCAACGCTTTCTTTCTTAGTCTCTACATCCTTAAAATCTCTTGATAAGTTAGTAGATGTTTCGTTCTCGCTAGTCGGCAATCCATTGTTACTTATTCCACAAGAAGTCAGGATACACACGAAGATGATCATCATACACAATTTCATAAACAAACTCCCTACCTAATCTATTGTGTGTCTGTTCAGTAAACCCACTGTAGAATTGTTCATGGTACTTCCAAAATAAAACAAGGGAGCCTGACTTCGGCTCCCTCTCACTTTATAAATTCTATATTTACCTCGCTATCCCAACTCCCAACTAACCTCGTCAGACAAGCTCTGCTACTCATCCTCTTCCGCCTTGGCCCAGCGTCTGGCTTGAGAGGCTCTCATCAACAGCAGCACAACTCCACCGCCAGCCAAGGTCAATACGCTCATCCCCAATCGCTCCATTCCCCCGCTAAGCAAAGGGAGCCAGAGCAAGATGACGATTGGCACGATCATGCGTGTGATGAAGCCAAGGAAAGCCTGCTTGCGCTGCTCCGACGTAATCGGATATAGCTGTAGCCACAGGGATTCCTGATGACTGCGTCGCAGGGAGGTGATCTGAAGGCCAATGAGCAACAGAAATAGCAGATACAGCAGACTGCCAAGCCATCCAGATGCCGTAAAGCCAACGAGCAAGAGACCAAGCACCAATAGGCGGATGACAATCCCCGCAGGCTCGGTGCGAATAAAGGTCTTGGTTAACAGATAACGATAAGCATTGGTTCGGTTCCAGCCCATCCCGGCTCCTAGCCAGGAGAGCCAACTGCGTGATGTAATCTGCTGTCCCAATGCGGGCACATCTACGAACCAGCTTAACACACGCATCAGCCTGCCGCCGTTGCTCTTCTCTTGAGCGATCAACAGCTCCCATGACACCGGATGCTTGATGGGAAGTCTCAACAGGATCAGATACAGCACAGCAATGAGCACAATGAATGGAAGGCTCCGCAACGGCGGATACCACCACCAGGCTCCCAGAATAAGCACGACAAGCACCCATCTACCTACTGCAAACACCCTTCGCAGCGATGGAGAGACTATTCTCAGCTCCTGCCATCCGCCATAGCCTGATAAGCCCTTGACCAACAGGAGCAGGACGACTGACAAAATCAGTGCTCTCGGCTCCACCTCACTGCGCACGTACAATGGCCATAGGATCATCAATAACAACAGCATGCCTACTGCCTTGTAGGTGACTCCTCTTGTATGTACACTCCGAAAATAAACCTGCATTCGATGCTCTTGCGGACGCAGGAAGACGATATCCGCATCTGTCAGATAGGTCCGGTAGCTGCTATAGGCAACTGGAATCAGCACGAGCAGCATGATCCAACGGATGGGCAGATCCGCCGGAACGTTCTGCAGCAGCGAGGTGTACCATGCTGCGAATGCAATCATGATAAAGGCAAACACAGCAGCAAGTCCACTCTGCAGCACATAACCAAGATAAGGCAGGACCTGCTTCCAGAACGACGCTCTTCTGTCTTGCAGAAGCTTGTTCAAGTCCATGGCTTAGTCCCTGTCCTGTACTAGAGAATAGAATACTTCCTCCAGCGGGACGCCCGGTTTCCCTGCCTGTGCCCTAACCTCATCCAAAGTGCCCTTGGCAATGATGGAGCCATGATGCAGCACCACGAACCGATCACAATAATTCTCAATGGTAGACAGAATATGTGAGCTAAGCAGAATGGACGAGCCTGAATTCCGAATCTCTAGCATGAAATCCAGCAAGGAGCGTATCCCTAAAGGATCTAATCCCAGAAAAGGCTCATCAATAATATACAGCGGCGGCCTTGCCAAAAAGGCGCACATAATCATCACCTTCTGGCGCATCCCCTTGGACAAATGGATCGACAGACTGCTGCTCTTCTCCTTCATCCGGAACAAATCCAACAGCATCGCTGATCTCGTACGAAAATCCTCCTCACTCACACCATAAGCACGAGCTGTGAACTCCAGATGCTCCATCACTGTAAGCTCTGGATATAACTCAGGTGCCTCCGGGACAAAAGCGATTCCAGCCTGATATTGCTCTGGCTGCTGTTCTCTGGTCGAGCCCTGTACCCGAATTACTCCGCTATGCGGCGTCATGAGTCCCAGAATATGCTTCATGGTCGTGCTCTTGCCTGCTCCGTTCAGGCCGATCAGACCGATCATCTCCCCGGGACGTACCTCCAGTGAGATATCGTGCAGTACAGGACGCTTGGCGCTGTAGCCGCCCGTCAGTCCGCTAATCTCCAATACAGGCTTCTGTTCCTGTTGCATGGCTTCCCCTCTTTTCCGTTCCGGGCGCGCCGCGACACATGACTCTCGGCAGCGCCTGCGTATTGATCTATTTATTCACGGGTTGATTCATCTGAGCGGGATGCTTTTTCCTTGAGCCACTTCGGTGCTCCTTTATTCTTGCGATCCCGATCCCGATCTCGCTGACTCTTCAGCGGACTGCGACCAGATGTGTTGGCACTTCTCCCTGCACGTTCTGATCGCTCAGAGGACGGAGCTGTACGACTGGTGCTATTACGACCGCTATTCGTGGTGCTGGTGGTCTTACCGCTATTACCGCTATTACTTCCGTTACTGGTGTTGCTGCTGTTGCTCCTGATACTGCTACTACGTTTGCTGCTATCCTGCTTGTGGCTATCTTGCTTATTGCCATTACTCATATTGTGACTGGCGCTGCCCGTTCTGGCATGTCGTGGGGCGGAGTAGGCCTTCTGCTCATCCAGACTGAGCACCTTGCCGTCCTGAAGCACACGCTGCTGAATGCTCTCCCCGATCTCCCGTGAGAATTTGCGCATAATGAATTCTTCGCGCTCGGTAACAATGGAGACCACCGTTCCCTTTTTACCCATCCGACCTGTGCGGCCTGCCCGGTGCACATAGTGCTCGGCATCGGTAGCCGGGTCATAGTGAATGACCATGTCCAGCCCCTCGACATCCAGCCCGCGAGCCGCCACATCGGAAGCGATCAGCAGCTTCAGCTTGTCATTGCGGAATTGCGACATAACGCGAGCCCGCGTGACTTTATCTGCATCCCCGTAGAGAGCCGCAGCGCTTAAGCCCACATAGTTCATCTTCGCTTCGACTTCGCCTAGATCATCCGTGACGTTAACAAAGACAATGGCCTTGCGCGGGTTATATTGCCTTACGATCCGGCGAAGCATATCCGCCTTGTCACGCTCCTCGCACACAAAATAAAGATGCTGGAGCCCTTCTGCCGTCACTCGGCTCGGATCAATACCTACCTCGGCTGGCTCTCTCATCTCCTGACGGGCCAGTCCCCGAATCTCATCATTCAGCGTAGCAGACAGGAAGACCAGCTGCCGGTCCCGAAGAGCGCTCTTCAGAATATTGCGTACCTCGCCAGAGTCTCCGAGCTTGAACATCTGATCCACTTCATCCACGACGACTGTAGATACCTTGTGCATCTTCAGCTTGCGCAATGCAAGCAGCTCCCGCACCCGTCCAGGGGTACCGACTACCAAGGCTGGATGCTCACGCAGCTTGTCGATCTGTCGCTTGACTGCCGCTCCGCCGATCAGACCAAGCACCCCAATGCCCAGACTCTCACCGTAACGCTGCGCCTCACGGACGATCTGCATGGCAAGCTCCTGACTAGGAGCCAGCACCAGCTTCTGGGTACTCTTCTCAGCAGGATTAATAGATTGAAGGAGTGGTAGCAAGTATGCCAAAGTCTTCCCTGTACCCGTCTGTGATCTGGCGAGCACATCCCGTCCCTCCAGAATCAGCGGGATGGCCTCCTGTTGCACTGGCGATGGCTGCGTAATGCCATGCTCTGCAAGCTTGTCCGTAAGTGATTGTTGTATATTCAATGCTGTAAAATTCAATTCTGCCAAGATCGTCCAACCCCTATACATATTTTCACCGTTGTTCATCAACAGCTTTCCTGAAGTTCAGTCTTACATCCTAGCTGCACTATTTGCAGGTGAAAGCTCTGATTCATCATCATCTTCCATTATATGCGAAAAGAGCTTCCTGACCAAATTACGTTCTTTATAGGTCCAGGAAGCCTACATGCAGACAGTCCTTCACACGCAAAAAAACCGGCTGTCAGTACACAGCCAGTCTATTTCTGATTCATAATCCCATGGGTAAGCCGATCGGCCAGCCTGGGAAATAGCTGATACAGCCGGATAGCCGCGGAGGCCAGTCTCGGCAAGTTGACTTCTTCCTTACGCTTCTCCATCGCACGTACAATCTGTTCTGCGACCTGCTCCGGCTTGAGCATCATCCATCTGACGTTGCTGACATATCTTCCATTGGGATCGGCGATATCGAAGAAGGGCGTGTCTATCGGTCCAGGATTAATCGTTGTTACAGTGATCCCCGTCCCACGTATCTCCTGACGCAATGCATTGCTGAATCCAAGCAAAGCATGCTTCGTGGCCGTATACGAAGTGGATTTGGCTGTCCCGATCTTTCCTGCCATAGAGGCGACATTGACGATTTGACCGTCCCTCCGTGCAAGCATCGCTGGCAATACAGCCTGAATGCACCGCACCGCTCCCATATAATTCACGTCCATCATACGTCCATATTCCTCAATGGGCATATCCGTGATCGCCTCAAATTTTCCATATCCTGCATTATTGAGCACAATATCTACCGCTCCGAACTCTTGCTGAATACGGGCCGCGGTCTGGGCGACCTCTTCATCACTTGTGACGTCCATGCTCATCCACTGGTGTCGGCCTTGCAGACGAGTGGAAATCTCTTGTAGCTTCTCTGCTGATCGGGCCGTCAGAACGGGAATGGCACCTCGCTGCTCAAGCAGCTCCGCACACATGGCTCCTATGCCGCTGGATGCTCCTGTAATCCATACAACCTTGTCCTTCAGCCTATTCATGATCGGTGCTCCTTTGACCTATCAGCATCCTGCATCGTCCATACAACATGTCTGATTAGAAGAATGATATCTTCTATATTAGGAGATCATCACCTGAATATCCAGTTCACCGATTCCATCCATGACAAGAGGTATGCACAGCGCACGCTGTGGACTGATGTTGAGACTTGAGGAATTCACAACCTGCGGAGGAGTAATGTCTACTGCGACCCCTTGATTGGACAGAATCGTGCTTGCGTTACCGCTAATCATGTTACCCAGCTCGGAGATGGCACTTTTGCTCATTTCATCCATTTCTGTAATCACAAAGCCACCCATCATCGCTGACACGATCTTGAGGGCCACCTGCTCCTGAATACCGAACATCACATTACCACTCAATTGGCCGGTCATCCCGATCATGATCCAGATATGCCCGTCAATCACCTCGATGTCCTTGATACCGAGGGCTCCTGTCGAGGGAGAAATTTGAATCAACTGCTCAATGACATTACGAGCCGATTCCAGAAAAGGATTAATTACTTCCGCCTTCACGTTACCTTACACCCCTTCGCTTATGGGTTTTTAGTCACACAACAAAAGTCCCATTTATCATTATTTGTATTATACTGTAAGATCAAAAACAATTCATTATAAATTAAAATAACACGTCACTTCTTCCTTATCGTCAAAAGGAAAGCCATTTTTTATAGCAAAAAGTACAATTTATACGAACTTTGTCCTATACGAAAATTTCACCAGTGATATTGGTAGCCTGTACCAAATTTATTTCTAAAGGACTTTAGTCTTATGTGTTTTTTCGGGTAAATGAATGAGGGCATATAGCTTTCTCACATACTATTCACATACTAAAACGGTACGAGTGCTACATAAATGAAAAAACGGTAAGAGACAGGGGCATTGGGGGAAATAGTTCACTTATCTAATGATTTTCCGCTTATTTAATGAAGGAACACAACAATATGTGAGGAACCCGTACAGTGATTCCAGCTTGCACATACAAAAAAATAGCTGCTTTTATCACGTTCCGACGCCTCTCTCATTGCCCTAGCGCCTGGATTCACCTATAATTTAGGGATAGAAAAAAGAATTCCGGCAGTGTGAACAACAGATTAGGAGGGATTCCATGAATATCAGCCAATTGGAGACCCTGCTTACCATCTCCAAAACCATGAGCTTTCGCAAGGCGGGAGAGCTGCTAAATCTGACTCAGCCTGCGGTATCCGCCCAGATCAAGAGCCTGGAGGATGAGTTCAAGACCGTGCTCGTCGATCGGAACCAGCCGGTGACCCTAACGGACCCGGGAAAGGTATTTTTAGAGCATGCCGAACGAATTCTGGATGTCGTGGAGGAGCTACGCCAGAAGCTAACCGATCTGAAAGAGGTACCTCAAGGTCAGATCATTATGGGTACAACCACATCCATAGCCATTCAGATTTTACCGCGAGTACTCTCCTACTTTCAGGACCAATTCCCTCTGATCAAGACCTCCATTCAATCGATGCCCTCATCAGCCATTTATCAGCAGGTGGAGAGTGGACTGATTGATGTAGGAATCGGGTATTTGATTGAGCGCAATCCGAACCTCAGTACTTCGATTTTGTATTACGATACCTTCGAGCTTGTTGTCTCGCCCCATCACCCCTTGGCATCCAGGCCACAGGCGACGATGGAAGCTTTGCGCGAGATTCCCCTGATTCTCTTGTCACCTGATACGGTAGGACGCCGCTTCGTTGATGATGTATTTAAGAAATTCAATATTGAGCCTCATGTAGTCATGGAGTTGTCCAGCAGTGAAGAGGTGAAGCGGATGGTTGAGATTAATCTTGGAGCTGCCATCATTTCCAAGCAATCCGTAACAGCCGAGATGCGTGCCGGGACGCTCAAGCTAATCCCTGTTCGTGAGCTGGAGGTTAGTCATCCTGTAGGAGTCATCTATAAATCCACCCGTTATCTGAACTCTGCCATGCAACAATTTTTAAGCGACCTGAAGGGAATGCCGGAGACGCATTTTATCAGCTCCGAGTGACAAGGAGGAACAGACAACATGAAGTTTGACCTGCATACTCACCATTTCCGCTGCGGACATGCAGACGGCAACATAAGGGACTACATAGAAGCTGGCATAGCAGCAGGATTACAGGTGATCGGTATATCTGATCATTCCCCCTACTTGGGCAGTGACAAGGATCAGGCATTCCCACAAATCTACATGGCGAAGTCACAGCTAAGTGGCTACGTTGAAGAGGTTCTGAAGCTGCAGCGCGAATATGCAGGACGAATTGATGTGCTGCTCGGTCTGGAGACGGACTATTTTCCGGAGCACTTCGAATTGTATCGGACGACGCTCGCTGCATATCCATTTGATTACCTGATTGGCTCTGTACATCATGTGGAAGGTGTCAGCATTTTCAATGAGCGCCGCTGGAAGGGTCTTCGCACGGAGAAGCAGCAGGAGATCAAGAGCACCTATTACCGAATGATCAAGGATTCTGCACGGAGTGGTATGTTCCAGATTCTAGGGCATATTGACGCCATGAAGGGCAACTATCCTGCATTCTCGGATATCGAAGCCAAAGCAGCTATAGACGATACCCTGCAGACGATTGCTTCCTGCGGCATAGCCATTGAGATTAATACCTCCGGGAAGACCAAGCGAGTCGGTGGATGGTATCCGTCGAATAGCATTTTGGAGCGTGCTCATCATTATGGAGTCGAGGTCACCTTTGGTTCGGACGCTCATGTACCATCCCGTGTCGGTGATGACTGGGAGGAAGTGCGCAGCCTGCTGAAGGAGATTGGCTATACATCCTGGGTGTATTACAAGCAACAGCAGAAGGTGACGGTTCCACTATAAGCTAGCTCAAGCAATCTCTCATTAGAAATGGATCTGATCGTCACGGGCAGCCGCTACGGCACTCTGGTGTGAAGGCCCATTCTTGTTTTGCATTCTTGTTTTGCTTGCTTTCTTGTCGTTTTTACCTTACTTTGTCCTGCTATTTTATCCTGCTTTTCAGGAACTCTCTAATCATTCCTATGCCTCTTCGTATCCTTCTCACCTCATGCCCTTCTCCCTTCGTATTCCTCTTCCTGTATACCCTGCCTCCTCCTAATCCAGTATTGGGTTCTATTTGATGCCTATGACAGTCCATTTCAAAGAAATTTGAAACGTTTTGCCAACCTAATCTCTCTAATCAGAGAAGAAGGAGGTAAATTAGCCTTGAGTACATATTCAGAACTGATTGTCCGAGCCAAGCAGGGGGATGCGAAAGCATTTCAGGAGCTGGTCCACGCTGACAAAGAAAAGCTCTACAGAATGGCCTTTATTTATATGGGGAATGAAGAGGATGCGCTGGAGGTTTTTCAGGAAACGATATACAAGGCTTTCAAGGCGATCTCCACGCTTCAGAACACCCACTACTACTCCACATGGATGACCCGGATTCTGATTAATACAGCCCTAGCTTTTCTAAAAGGAAAGCAAAAAGTGATCCCTTTTAGTCCAGAAATGCTTGAAAATCACGCCATCACGGACCATGGACAGCTCGAAGAGCAGATTGATCTGCTGCAAGCACTGGACACGCTGGAAGAGAAATATAAGTCGGTGCTACTGCTACGCTTCTATAAAGATTTCACGATCGTGCAGATAGCCGGGATACTTGATATTCCTGAAGGCACGGTCAAGACCCATATCCATCGCGGCTTGTTCATCCTTCGCCAACAACTGAAAGGAGCCTATGATGAAGACAGAACAGATTCCTTCCTTTAAAAACGAGATCGACAGCATCCCCGTGCCAATAGATCGACTCGATCAGATCATCTCAGCTACAATACAAGAGGATCATCCGAGAAGACCTTCTCCCATCCGACTACGAAAAAAAGTGCTGTACCGTGCAACCGCCGCCGTGGCAACACTGGGTCTGCTGCTGGGCTCAGGCTTCGTCTCTCCGGCTATGGCCAGCATCATGGCGCAGATTCCCGTAATCGGTTCAATATTTGTTCAGCAAGGAGATCCCGGGCTGAGGAATGCCAGCGAGCAGGGCTTAACTACGGCCATTGGAGAGACCCAAACCAGCGACGGTACTTCGATGACCATTAACGAGGTATTTTACGACGGAATAAGACTATCCGTGGCCTATTCCTTGGTATCCCAGCAGCCACTGGACTGGGATGCTCAGCTAAGGACTGACATTACCGTGAACGGCAAAGAAACTTTCTTCAACAGAGGCCAGACCCGAACTGAAATAACACCAACCTATCATGTCGGAATTATTGACATCAGCCCACCTGCTGATCTGCCGGCTCAGTTCGAGCTAGGCCTTCTCTTCCATGAGGGAGAGAACAGGCAATGGCAGTTCAATATTCCTGTAAGCATGCAGACTGACACACAACTCATTACAGTAAACAATATGCAGCGGGTAGCAGATATCGAATTAAACGTGGCTAGCATCAAAAGCAGTGCGGCTGGCATGCTGTTGACCTATAATACAATAACGAGCGAAGATGATCATTCCGATTATAGGATAACCTTTAAAGTGGAGGATCAGGAAGGTAGAAGGTTGTTAACATCTTCAGGAGGAACCAGCGTTCAGGTTCGTGATGGTATCCGTTACTCGTCCAGCACAAAATTGTTTGCACCACTTGGTGAAGACGTCACAGCACTGACAATCACGCCTTACCTTTCTTTTTCTACCACTACTGGAGGCGTTGCTGTTGATCAAGATCGTAAGGAAGCCCTGCCCGAATCTGGGCCTGCATCAAGTCAAGTACAAGCTACAGAGTTAGACAGCTTCACGGTTGTACTCCCCTAACAACTACCCTAACAAAAAAAGTGGACCCGAAGCTTCGGGTCCCAACATTTATAATATTCAAAAGGGGGTCATGTCATCATTGTACCCGCTGTCTGTTAGAGTCTTTTTGCATCTATATTTCAATTGTGTAACAAAACATAACGATAAGAAATCAGAGCTCAATATTGCGGTTGGTGAGTCCCCTCATTCGAAGTGATGAACTCCTCCGCATCGATGCCATAAACCTCTACGATCGTGCCTTCGTTTCCGATACCGTGATAGCCTAGCTTACGATCCAGCCTCATTCCGTTCTTCAGCAGCACACGTGCCGAAGCTCCGTTCTGCTCATGGCATCTGCCCTCGACTCGTTTGAAGCCCAGATTGTTAAAGCCCAGAGCTAGCCATTCCTTCACGATCTCACTTGCCAGCCCCTGGCCCCAATAGTCTCGCTCCAGAATATAGCCAATCTGCACCTGACCATTCCGCTCATTCCAGTGCTGATATGAGATCAGCCCGATCACCGTCTCATGCTCACGGAGTGTGATTACATAATGTAAGGCCTCCAGAGCGGCTGAGCTGGTATGGATTTGCTGTACAAGTCGAAGAGCCCGTTCCTCATGCGGCTTGTTATTACGATTGACATATTGGACTACGAGCGGGTCAGACAGCAGCTGCCTCAGCCTGCCTCCATCCTCTGGACGCAGCTTGCGCATTCTGGTCCTTGCCGAATATAGCTCGGGAAGTGAAGCACGAATTGTCTGTTTCGTCAGCACCATATTACCTCCTTGGGTACCTCCGGTGGGCGTCCACAGCCTGACATTTATATCGCGGGACCGGAAGCCTAATCCTGCAAGCCTCTGTATATGGCAGTCCGTAATTCTCTGATGTAATAATTCAATGATGGCACCTTGGCCTCTTCAGCCTGTCTTACAGCCAGTTCAATATCGTACGGGACTCGAATGAACTGGATCGAGAAGCCTTTCCGTGTAGTGTCTCCGATATGCCCCTCCAGGATACAATACGAAGCCTCCGTCATATCCAGCGGATTGCCCACACTGCCTACATTGAATAAAGTTCTGCCGTGCAGGTGTTGCAGAAAAGCATTATGTACATCTCCATACCCCACGGTATCAGGTTCGAAACGGCTGTCTTCCTTCTCGTCGGGTGTTGGATCGAACATCCCCATTCGACTTTCAGCGGAATCCCAAGGTTGTACCCGGTGGTAGACACTCTGCGGAGAAGCATGGACAAGCCGAATACGGCGCCCGCTCATTAGAAAATCATAATGGAATGGCAACTCCCCTAGCTCACGAACTCGCTGTGGCCCCAATAGCTTCGCATGCCAACTGAAGTTCTCGTCCGGTTCTCGTCCGACCAGCTCATCCCAGTTCCCTCTAATTATAATCTTGCAGTGCTTACGTGCACTTTCAAATACCTCTACTGGGTTCGGCCCTTTACCGACCAAATCTCCGAGGCAGTAGATTTCCGTTACCCCTCGTACAGATATATCCTCCAGTACTGCATTCCATGCAGCCAGATTACCGTGCAAATCCGAGACTATAGCAATTCGTTGCATCCTGATTCCTCCTTCATCTCTAACCTCGCTGAACGAATTGCACCCTGGAGCACTCCAGACGCTACACATCCTGTCCTCTTCGGAGTGTAAGCACCGTAAGCTCAGGAGGACACAATACCCGGACAGGCAACTGGGTCATCCCGATACCTCGATTTACGTATACTGGCATCTTACGCTCTCCTACGCTATATAGCCCCTGCACATACTTGCGGCCACCAGGTGGAGTCTTGAGCGCGCCAAGGAACGGGGCCCGAATCTGCCCTCCATGGCTATGCCCCGACAGCTGCAAATGAATGCCGGCTTCTGCAGCCTGATCTGCAAAATCAGGCGCATGCATGAGCAGCAGCTTGAACATGGTGGCTGGAATCCCTGCTGTGGCTCTAGACAGATCCGGCTTGCTAAGCAGCAAATCCTCCAGGCCAACAATAGCTAATCGCTCCCCGTGACGCTCAAGGATCTCATGTTCATTTTTGAGCAAGCGAAATCCAGTATGTTTATATAATGCCTGCACTCCTTCGGGGATGCCCCGATAATCATGATTACCTAGCACAGCGTACTTCCCCAGCGGGGCCTCCATTGCAGTCAACAAGGGAAGGTAGTCCTGCATGGAATCTGCATAATCATCGACAATGTCACCCGTGAAGCACAGCAAATCTGGCTGAAGCTGTCGAATAGCCTCTGCCATATGGTCAATATGATCATCATTCGTAAAGAAGCCCAAATGCATATCGCTGAAATGCACGATACGCATACCGTCAAAGCTACTCGGCAGCCCCGGGAAGCTGAGCGACAATCGGGTAATCTCCAGCCTGTGTGGCTCCCAGACACTGGCATATCCGCCCGTCAGCAGGGCCATGCCTACCGCCGCAACAGCCCCCTTCTTCAGAAAGCTTCGCCGTGTCATTTTGAGCTCTCCAGAGGTTACTGTCTGCCCAGATGTCACCTCATCCAGACCCTGCCTAGTATCTGTAGCTTCCTTCTCCCTATCCGACTCAGGCCTCCCTGCATGCGGCTTATCCACCATATGCATCAGGCCTCCTTATTTATAAAGTTCGGTTGACCGGTAGCCATGCTTGAGCATAATCGACTAACACCCGCTGTCGGCCCAAGAAACAGGATGCCTGACCGATCTCCACACGCCGAGCCTCACCTGGGTACTCCCGCTCAAAATCTGCACCCAGGCGGTCAAAATCATCTGACGTAATATTGATATCCCGACGCTTAACCCATTGCTTGCTCCCCTGCTGTAGCACAGGCGCCAGAAGCTCCTGCTCTTCCTTTCCTGCATAATCCGTCCTGTACTCTGCAAGATGCAACGAGGTATTGCTCTCATGTCCGCAGCCTAACAGTAACACGTAGGCATCGTTCTCATACATTCTTGCCAGTGGAGAAGCCTCACCAAGAGCAAAATCAAGACTGTGCTCAGCCAGCAAGGCCTCTGCAAGTGGACCTTGAGCAGCAAAGGAGAGCTGGGGATGCATGCTACGTATCACTCCAGGCAACAGCCGAAACAGCTCGGCGACTCGCCCCATGCCATTTGTAACCGTCAAGTATGGATCATAAGCTGGCATCTCCTCGCGGATCAGATTCCACCATTTCGGATCTGCTGGGGGAGCCTGCCATGTTGCAGGATCTGTCAGGTCACTTGATTGGGTCGGCATGACCAGCGTCCCTTGCGGTCCCAATGCGAGTCGGAGCGCCGTAATGACAGTGCTCGCGTCGCCTGGAATATATCGTCCGAAGCTGCGCAGCGAAGTATGTACGAGCAGTGTCATGCCTTCACGAACACCCAGATTATACAGGGAACGCACAAGCTCCGTCTGCGTAAGGGGCTGCTCAATGATCATGTTATGAGTCATACGCTCAATTCCTTTCAGCTTGCTATTCAATTCGATTTCACCTTAGATCATGGAACAACAGGCTTAAGAGCGGTCGACAAGGATCACCGCTTGCGACGACTCTATACTCAGCTGTAATCTGATTAAAGTACTGGGTCGTTTTTATTACACGTAGTATATCATAAGCCGGAAGTGTATTGAAAAAAAACGCTCCCCGCCAGACAACTGCTGCGCAGTTCTCATGACAGGGAGCATTTCAAGGATGCTATACCGTTACACCGTCAGCCAACGCTTGAACATGTGCTTGGTTGTTTCCTTGTTCATTTCAGCAATCGAAGTTGTCAATGGAATGCCTTTCGGACAAGCGCGCACACAGTTCTGTGAGTTGCCGCAGCCTTCGATTCCACCAGCCTCCATGAGTGCCTCCAGACGCTCATCCTTGTTCATCTCACCTGTAGGATGACTGTTGAAGAGACGCACCTGAGAGATCGCCGCAGGTCCAATGAAGTCCGTCTTCTCGTTCACATTCGGACACGCCTCCAGGCAGACGCCGCAGGTCATACATTTGGACAACTCATAAGCCCATTGTCGCTTCTTCTCATTCATTCTCGGCCCGGCACCCAGGTCATAAGTACCGTCGATTGGAATCCATGCTTTTACTTTCTTCAATGCATTGAACATCCGTCCACGGTCAATGACCAGATCCCGTACTACAGGGAAGGTGCTCATCGGTGCCACCTGTACCGGCTGCTCCAGTTGATCGATCAATGCCGCACAAGCCTGACGCGGCTTGCCGTTAATCACCATGGAGCAGGCACCACATACCTCCTCCAGACAGTTGGATTCCCAGCATACTGGTGCTGTATCGCCCCCTGAACTGGTGACTGGATTCCGCTGAATCTCCATCAGTGCACTGATGACATTCATGCCAGAGCGGTAAGGAATCTCGAACTCTTCCTTATACGGTGCCGACTCCGGCTGATCCTGACGGGTAATGACTAGCTTAACCGTTTTTTTCACATCGGCCATCCTATTTCATCCTTTCCTCCGGCTGCCCGTTAATATAGGCGCAGACAGACCGGGTAGTCGTCACTTCAGCCATCTCGGCCGAATTATTTGCTCTTGGAATAGTCACGTACACGCGGTGGAATGAGAGATACGTCCACAGGCTCGTACGAGATTTGTGGTCCTTCCGGAGTCCAATCCGCAATGGTCGTCTTCAGGAACCCTTCATCATTCCGATCCGGGAATTCCGGCTTATAGTGTGCACCACGACTCTCATCACGCAGCAGTGCTCCCTTGGTCATCGCCTCTGCCAGCTCCAGCATGTTCCACAGCTGACGTGTGAAGGCTGCGCCCGTATTGTTCCAGCGTGATGCGTCATTGATGTTAATCTTGCGATAGCGCTGCTTGAGCTCCTTGATTTTGTTGATCGTCGCTTCGAGCTTATCGTTGTAGCGCACCACTGTCATATTGTTGGTCATCCACTCGCCAAGCTCTTTATGAATGACATAAGCGTTCTCGTTACCATCATTGGTCAGGATGCCTTCATATTTATCCAGCTGCTGCTTGCGTTGCCCCTCGAATACAGAGGAGGCCACATCGCGAGCCGATTTCTTAAGCCCCTTGATGTACTCTACTGCTTTCGGACCAGCAACCATACCGCCATAGATAGCAGATAGCAAGGAGTTCGCGCCGAGACGGTTCGCACCATGATACTGGAACTCACATTCACCAGCAGCGAACAGACCAGGAATGTTCGTCATTTGATTGTAATCTACCCACATCCCACCCATGGAGTAGTGAACCGCAGGGAAGATGCGCATGGGCAGCTTGCGTGGATCGTCACCGACGAATTTCTCATAGATTTCAATAATTCCGCCGAGCTTGACGTCCAGCTCTTTGGGGTCCTTATGCGATAAGTCCAGATAGACCATGTTCTCGCCGTTAATTCCGAGTCCCTGATCCACGCAGACACTGAAGATTTCACGAGTTGCGATATCACGCGGAACCAGGTTGCCGTAAGCCGGATATTTTTCCTCCAGGAAGTACCAAGGCTTACCGTCCTTATAGGTCCAGATCCGCCCACCTTCACCGCGAGCCGACTCGGACATCAGACGCAGCTTGTCATCACCAGGAATGGCTGTTGGGTGAATCTGGATGAACTCACCATTTGCATAGCGTACACCCTGCTGATATACCGCGCCGGCAGCAGTTCCGGTATTAATGACGGAATTCGTCGTTTTACCGAAAATAATGCCAGGACCACCGGAGGCAAGAATGACGGCATCGGCTACAATTGTCGCGATCTCCATCGTCTTCAGCTCCTGAGCCACAATACCACGGCAGATCCCCTCATCATCAATAACAGCCTGCAGGAATTCAGAGTTCTCGTGCTTGGTGACAAGACCCGCTGCTTCCCAGCGACGTACCTGCTCATCCAATGCATACAAGAGCTGCTGCCCTGTCGTAGCACCTGCAAATGCAGTACGGTGATGCTGAGTACCACCAAAACGGCGGAAATCAAGCAGACCCTCTGGGGTACGGTTGAACATAACACCCATACGATCCATAAGGTGGATAATGCCCGGTGCCGCTTCGCACATCGCCTTAACTGGTGGCTGATTAGCCAGGAAATCTCCTCCATAGACGGAATCATCGAAGTGAATCCACGGGGAGTCGCCCTCACCTTTGGTATTTACTGCTCCGTTAATACCGCCCTGCGCACAGACCGAGTGTGAGCGCTTGACTGGTACCAGCGAGAATAGGTCTACGTGAACGCCTGCTTCTGCCGCCTTGATGGTCGCCATCAAGCCAGCGAGACCGCCGCCCACGACAATAATATTGGATGCTGCCATGAATTCTCACTTCCTCTTCAGTAATACTTGCCGATGAATCTTGTTATGATCATCTACTTATGATGTAAACCTCTATAATCCATTCTTAGCTGTACAGAGCGGAAATGGTGTTCAGCAGAGAGGTTGCCTCACTGAATTCAGCCCCACGGAACGCAAAGAGTGTCGCAATGAACATGACGGACATCACTGCAAATACTCCCATGCAAATGAAAGAGGAGACACGTTGAGCACGTGCACCTACTGTAATCCCCCAGCTAACCAGGAAGGACCATAGTCCGTTGGCAAAGTGGAAGGATACGGCCACTACACTGATTGTGTAGAGGACGAAGGATACAGGATTGCTCAGAATAGCATACATCTGGCCGCCAAGCTGCTCATGCGTAATGTTGCCCAATGCCACCTGCACACGCGTATCATACACGTGCCAGATAATGAAGACGAAGGCAATGACGCCTGTAATCCGCTGTACCAAATAGCGCCAGTTGCGCTCATACCCGTAGCGATTCACATTCGGCTTCGCCTGGTAGGCAATGTATAGACCATATACACCGTGGAACAGCATCGGTAAATAGATCATTACGAACTCCAGAACGAGCACAAGTGGTAGTCCATTAATGAAAGCCACGCTCTTGTCAAAGCCTTCCTTGCCGTTCTCTACTGCGCTGAAATTCGCGAGCAGGTGATTCACAAAAAACAGGCCCAGTGGAATGATACCAAGCAAAGAGTGAATCTTGCGGGAGTAAAACCCTTTCATATGCATTGTTCCCCTTCCCAAAAATAGCGTTTTCAAATTCTATATTTATCATATCTCCTAAGAGGAGTTTCGACAAATTGTTCCTAAACCTGACTGATTAACTGTGAACAACTTGTGTCACTTTTTATGTTACTCCTTTTCATCTTATAATGGAATTGCAATATATTTATTAATTGTTATAACATTTAAGCATATACCTGTTAAAACTAAGCTGTGGTTGGTTGATTTAGACGAAAAGGAGCTGTTAGCCCTGTTTGAGGATATGAGTGCGTTTGCCATCGTTGTAGAGCAATCGAGCCTGAATAAGGCTTCAAAGCTATTAAATTTATCACAGCCTGCCCTTTCACGAAAAATAGCCAAGCTGGAGGAGGAACTGGGAGTCAAACTGTTCGACAGGCGTGGTAAGCGGCTGGAATTAACTTCTACTGGGCGCTTTGTCTACACCTTCGCGCTGGAGCAAAGACAGCGGCAGCTTCGCTTCTTGAACAAGCTGTCGCAATACAAGCATGAGGGCCAGAGCGAATTGACACTGGGCGCAAGTCTGACGACGATTCAGACAACCCTGCCTACGCTGATGGAGGCTTTCATGAGCAAGCACCCCCAGACTGAGCTGAAGCTGCTGACTGGCAAGACGCATGAGATCGTCGGCTTTGTGCGGGACAAGAAGGCAGATGCCGGCATCGTCGGCTCATCCATTGAAGAGCCTGGACTGAGTTGTGTCCCGCTCTTCGATGATCATCTGATGCTGGTCGTCCCTGTCGGGCACCCACTGGCCGCACAGCCGGGACCAACTGGAATGGCTGAGCTGCAAGGATTACCGATGATTTTCTTCTCCAAGGGAACTTGGTATCGTCGCCTCACGGACGAGCTGTTCCAGCAGAACGGCATTATGCCGGACATTCGCATGGAGATTGATTCCTTCGAAGCGATCGTCCGCCTACTGCCTACCTGCAAGGCAGCCGCTTTGCTGCCCAAATCCTATCTGCGTAAGGAGCTGGTACGGGATAGCGGCCTCGTAGCCGTGTTCATGCCCGAGCTGAAGGAGACTCGGCGAACGACCTGTCTCATCTACGCCGAGACCGTCGAGCATGGACCGACTGCTAGACAGTGGATTAGCGAGACACGCGCTTCCTTTGCTGGATACCGGATGATCTGAAGCACGATTGTAACTATCCGAAAAGAAAGCTGAATCTGAGAAAAATACAGACACAGCTTTCTTTTCATAGAAATAATTTTACTCCAACAACTCACCTAAACGGGAGCCGAGAAACTTGCCAGAACACCTCTTCAAGTGACTACTCACCCGTTCGGCTCTCTTATTCTTTTCCACTTCATCAAGATAATAATCGCATGAATCCTTTGTCTACCAAATATAGCTCAAAAAATAGAAACTGCGACAATGTCACTGTCATCAGCAGCATTACCACAGTCTCTATGATTCACTACAATATACCGTTATCCGTTATAAAAATACGTAAAATCATCAACTAGCAATTTGGCCGAATCTGATTTCATACCACAAGCTCTTACTCATTAACGACCTCATCCTCGAAGCGTTCCAGATTATCATTGCTTCCGATGACGACCATGATATCATCCTTATGCAGTCGATCCATGGCCGTAGGCGCAATGCGCACCCCAGCAGAGGTATGAAGGGCTACGACTGTGCAGCCGAAACGGGTGCGAGAATTCAGGTCTGCCAGTGTCATGTCATGAAGACAAGCGGGTACCTTGAGCTCCACAATGGAGTATTCACCTGATAGTTCCAGGTAATCCAGCAGATGCGGAGTAACGAGCTGATGAGCCACCCGTATGGCCATGTCGCGTTCCGGGTATACAATACGATCCACGCCCAGCTTCTCCAGTGCCCGTCCGTGCAGCTTGGAGATGGCTTTGGCTATGACTGTCTTGACTCCCATTTCCTTGAGCAGGATCGTAGCCAGAATGCTCATCTGGATATCGTTGCCGATCGCTACAATCCCGCAGTCAAAGTTCCGTACCCCGAGGGAACGAAGCGTCTGCTCATCGGTGGCATCAGCCACAACCGTATGTGTCAGCAGTTCACTCATCTCATCTACTGCTTCCTCATCCTTATCAATGCCCAGTACCTCACAGCCCATCTCCATAAGCTGTATTCCCAGATTTGCGCCGAACCGTCCCAGTCCAATGATGACATACTGCCCTGTTTTCATGACCTCTCCGTAACTCTCCTATTCTTAACTCATGATGAATGTCTTCCTTAACGTAACGAATCAACCGATAATCATCTTGCCTTCAGGATGTCTATACAGTTCTTTACCCTCGCGGCGACCTAATGCATACGCCATCGTAATCAGTCCGACCCGGCCAATAAACATCAGCATAATGATCAGCGATTTGCCAACATCCGTGAGATCCTGGGTCAATCCCATACTAAGCCCTACGGTCCCGAAGGCCGATGTAGCCTCGAACAGGATCATCAGAAAATGATGGTCCTCCGTCGTAGACAGGATCATCGTCGCTCCAATGACTATGAACAGGGCCAGCAGCACTATGGATAGAGCCTTGAGAACACGCTCCTGTTCGAGCCTGTAACGGAAGAACACGATATCATCCCTACCTTTGATCATAGCCCATACGGCACCCAGCAGCAGCACAAACGTGGTCGTCTTGATTCCACCTCCAGTTGATCCGGGTGAAGCGCCAATGAACATTAATAAAATCATGAAAAACTGTGTCGCCTGCTCCATATTGGCTATATCAAGTGTATTCGCACCTGCTGTCCGTGTCGTTACAGACTGGAACAGAGAAGCGAGCAGCTTGCCTTCTCCGTTAAGATGGCCAAGAGTCGCTGGATTCGAGAATTCAAAGATCAGAATAACTAGCATCCCCACCAGAATTAGAGCCGGGGTCGCTGTCAGCACTACTTTGGAATGGAGGGACAGACGACGCTTGCTCCGATACTCCGCCAGATCAGACAGGACGACGAAGCCCAGTCCACCAGTCACAATCAGAAAGATCGAGATGAGATTGGTGAAGGGATCTGCCACATAGCCCGTCAGGCTTCGGAAATCCCCGAAAATATCAAACCCTGCATTATTAAACAGGGATATCGAATGCCAGATACCAAAATACAAGGCTTGCCCCAAGGGCATGTCAAACGCCCACCGGATGGCGAACAGCACAGCGCACACCGTCTCGATCGTCAATGAGTAGAAGATTACCTTGCGAATCAGAGCGACAATCCCCTCGACTGAGGTCTGGTTCATCGCTTCCTGCAGAATCAATCTCTCCTTATAGGTAATTCTGCGCTTGAACACCAATGCCACCAGCGTGGCCATCGTCATAAAGCCTAATCCACCAATCTGAATGAGTACTGCGATGACGATCTGACCGAATATGGTAAAATGAGTGCCTGTATCCACAACGACCAAGCCTGTAACACAGGTAGCTGAGGTAGCCGTGAACAGAGCGTCCAGAAATGGCAGCGGCTCTCCCGATGTATTCGCAACGGGCAGCATCAGGAGCAGCGTGCCCATGAATATAATGAGCGCAAAGCCCCCAGCCAGAATACGGGGCGGCGATAATCTGATTTTTGAAATGTATTGCTGCATGCCGTCCTCCTCAAGCACAATTAATCCCATTTCCCAAGCCCATGCTCGCCCTCTTAAGCTGCCGAGATGTGCATAATGATGAGCAAGGAGCAGAACTACTCATAGCATTTCTTCTTTCAACGTAAAACATAATAAAAACATTTATCGTTGTACTTCACAGAAGACAGACCGCATTTTGCAGTGGTTTTTATTGCGATTACTGAATTGTTCAGCTCTGCTGAAAACTTCTAAATTCTGTAATCTTAATAAAAACATCTATCGTTGTACTTTCACAGAAGACAGACCGCATTTAGCAGTGGTTTTTCTTGTTGGCACAGACACATACATTCTTTACGTATTGAGCTTCTATTCGGATGCACACTTGGATTAGCATACAAATTATAATCGTTCCTCCTGCACTTCACAAAGCGATTTTCAGTGAAATACTGCAAAATTTCTGCAAATCACGGTAAAACCCTGACCTTTTTGCGTATTCACTGCTGATTATTGTGTTTTTCACAACTTTTTGCGGGAGCTTCTATTGATGACAAGGCACATTTGTTGATGATGAGATACACTTGTTGATGACGGGACAATTTCAAGCTCATTTATTGTAGTAACACTTGCCTTACTAGCGATTCAATTTCATCTTATGTTATCTTAGAATGGTGTACATAAAGGAGGTATTAGATGAATCCTGTTGGGAAACCAGCCGTGCTCAAGGCTAATTTCAAGCTCCTTAGCCTGCTTGGCGCCATTGGCCTGTTCATATTTTTGCTGCTGCAGGTCATCCTGCCGACACTGGCTGGCAATCAAGAGCTCGTCCCGAAGAAGACCATAAGTGATCAAGAGGCTGTCTCTTCAGCTACTGCATTCATCAAAGAGACACTCGGTTATCAGGTAGAGCCCCCGGCGAATCCTCTCGTCACCTACCGTGCTCATTCCGATCTATATGGGTATCTTATGAAAAATGAGTTGTTGGCGGAGTACAACCGTACTTGGGTGTCCGAATATCCTTACGATCTGTTCCGTGTTCATATCCCATATGATGATATCAATGCTACGTTTCGTGTCGACCTGGATATGGTCACGGGTAAGCCTGTAGGCTTTGTCGTCGATCGTGGTACCCCTTCATTTATGGCCGAAGGCGTACTGGAGGATGAGACCAGTGATACGATGCTGCGTTTTGCTGAAGGTAGCATTTCCCTGGCAGACAAACAGGCTGAGGCAAAAGCCGTCCTCACCGATATGGGCTATGATCCTGCTACGCTGGAGCTGCTCACGAGCGATGGTGATACTGGGCTGCTCTATCGGCTTGCTAATCATCAGATTGGCGAAGCCCCGCTGGAGTTGAAGTTCTTGTTCGAGAACGGGAAGATTCGATCCTTCGAGCCCATGTTCGTGGCACCGAAGCTGCACACAGATTATGTGAAGCAGCAGACAACGCAAGCGAATTGGATGTATTATATCGGATTTGCCCTATTCACCTTTGTATTAGGCGTTTTGGCCATTGTGTATAGTATTGTGAAGCGCAGCTTTACCTCTTTTGGCAGAGGAATCGTGCTGAGCATCGTCTATTTCCTGGCTTCCATGATCAGCTTCTTCAACATGCTTCCCGTCTTCCAGAGTGAGAGCACAAGCTCCTTCATGCTGGCATTTCTGATTATCTTCCAGACGATCATTACGATCGTTATGGCTGGGTCGGTCTACTTCTCATTAGTCGGGGGCAATGCACTGTGGCGGGAGCATGGCTGGAATCCATGGCCAAGAGCAAAAGAGCCTGGTTACGGGCTCTACGTCCTGCGTAGTATGTGGGCAGGTTACTTGTGGGCGTTCATATTACTGGGTGTACAGTCCATCATCTTTGTGATTCTCGGCATGACGATCGGAACCTGGTCGACGACGGACGAGACTCAGTCGCCTTTTAATATGACCTATGCGTGGGTACTGCCCATTATGGCCTGGATGGCCGGCATTGGTGAGGAAGCGGTCTATCGTTTCTTCGGAATTGCCATGGTAAAAAGAATGGTCCGCAGCACCTTGGTCGCCAGCATCATCACATCACTGATCTGGGCCTTCGGCCATACGCTGTATCCAATCTATCCGGTCATTACAAGACCGATTGAGCTGTTATTCATCGGACTGTTGTTCAGCTTCATTTTCCTGCGTTATGGCTTTATTACTGTCATGTTCAGCCATGTGGTGTTCAACAGCATACTCATGGGGATCAGCCTGATGACGATGGGGCAGGTGTCCAATGTAACCGCTGGCGTGGTCGGCATCATATTGCCTGCCATTGTCGGGTATATCGTGTACAAATATAATCCTACACAAAAAGAGAAGTCGTATCCTACGACTCCTCCTGAAGGGCAGCTATAATCGTAGCTGCCAGCTTATCCCCTATAGAGAGAGGCCGGAAGTCTTCGACGCTGGCCTCTCTTATTTTTTTGATCGAGCCAAAATGCTTGAGCAGCATCTTCCGACGCTTCTCTCCAATCCCCGGAATCGAATCGAGTCGCGAGGTGACCATAGATTTGCCTCGTTGCTCACGGTGGAAGGTAATGGCAAAGCGGTGGACCTCCTCCTGAATCCGCTGCAGCAGGTAGAATTCCTCGCTGTTGCGTGGCAGCACGACTGGCTGTGGTGGATCACCGAGCAGTAGCTGAGCTGTCTTGTGTTTGGAGTCCTTGACGAGTCCACTCACCGGGATGAACAAGCCAAGCTCATGGTGTAGCACATCAATCGCTGCAGATATCTGTCCCTTACCGCCATCGACAATGATCAGGTCTGGCTGCGGCAGATTCTCCTTCAGCACACGCTCATACCGTCTTCGAACAACCTCACGCATCGTCTCATAATCGTCTGGTCCCTGTACAGAACGGATTTTGTATTTGCGGTATTCCTTCTTCTCTGGCTTGCCGTCCACAAAGACAACCATCGCTGATACCGGGTTCGCTCCCTGAATGTTGGAGTTATCAAACGCCTCAATCCGGTACAGCGTCTCCAGTCCGATCGCTCGTCCCAGATTATCAGCAGCCTTGGAGGTTCGCTCCTCATTGCGTTCAATGAGGCGGAACTTCTCGTCCAGCGCGACTCGCGCATTATCTGAAGCCATGCCTGTCATCTGCTTCTTCAGGCCGCGCTGGGGAATGTGCACCTTGACGCCGAGCCATTGTTCCAGAGCCGAGGCAGCTGTACTTGGATCATCGAGTCCTCCGGTCAGTGCGGGGGCTTCTTCAATTGCCTCCAAATCCTCTGACGAATTCAATTCATAGGATACAGCTGCCTCATGGATAGATGAACCGTCCGGATCAGCAGATGGGCTCACTGATTCCAGCGCCGTTGTGTTATCCGTTGCTGGTGCAACCCTCGTCTGCAATACAGCCGAATCCTCGTCATCACCTTGGACAGGCGTTCCCTCCTGTGATAACGCCTCCCCTCTTGCTTCAGCCTCTCCCTCTGCTGCGGTCTCTCCTCTCACTTCGACCTCGGACGGCTCGGTCTGCTCCTGCTCAGTCTTTGCCGTATGCTCGCTCAAGGCGGGCAGCAGAATCTCCTGCGGCAGAGCCGGATTGTCACTATAATATTGAGTCACGAAGGACACAAAATCGCTGTACGCCTCTCCGTAGAAAGGAAAGGAGGACATGTGACGCCCAATCATTTTTCCTTTGCGAACATACAGAATCTGCACGCTCATCCAGCCTTTATCCACAGCATAGCCGAAGACGTCACGATCCTTGGTGTCAGCCGTCGTAATCTTTTGCTTCTCCATAATCGCATCAATGCTGATAATCTGGTCGCGCAGCTCCTTCGCCCGTTCAAAATAAAGCTCCTCGGCTGCTTCCTCCATCTTGCGCTGAAGCTCCTTCTTGATCTCCTCATGACCGCCACTCAGAAATGAAGCAATCTCTTTGGAGATATCCTCATAGGTCTCTTCGGAGACCTCCTGTACACAAGGGCCAAGACATTGATGCATATGGTAGTAGAGGCATACTTCCTTTGGCAGCACGCCACATTTGCGTAAAGGATACATTCGGTCCAGCAGCTTCTTCGTCTGATGGGCCGCATAGGAATTAGGATAAGGGCCAAAATATTTAGCTTTGTCCTTCAGGACACGACGTGTGACCTCCAGCTTGGGATGACGCTCGTTGGTTATTTTGAGATAAGGGAACGTCTTGTCATCCTTCAGCAGGACATTATAGCGAGGCTGATGCTTCTTGATCAGGTTGCACTCCAGAATCAGTGCCTCCATGTTGCTCGCCGTCACGATGTATTCAAAATCACGAATGTCGGCTACCAGGCGCTGGGTCTTGCCATTATGGCTCCCACGGAAATAAGAACGCACCCGGTTCTTCAAAATCTTGGCCTTACCGACATAGATGATGGTGCCTTCCTCATTCTTCATCAGGTAGCACCCCGGCTGATCCGGCAGCAGCGCCAGCTTATGGTTGATGCGTTCTAATGCCTTTTCCTGTTCCCGTATTCGCTCTGCATGATGTTCCATAGCGCAGGGTCTCTCCTTCCAAGCTGATTCACTATATGAATATAGATTGAACTGAACATGTTAAGATTTCGGGTCCGCTCCAGTTCCAAACTTCCCGTCCGTTGCTTGCTCCCCTTATCAATCTTACAGTTCAATCTATATAAAATCTTATACCGTACTTCATAGTATATCATGATCCGCTGCTTCTCATGGCTCTTCTTATAGCTTCTTCTCATGCTTATATGCTCGGCTATTTCTTCCGTCTTCTTCAGTAAAGAAAGATTCAAATCAAAAACGCCCCCGGCATATACCGGAGGCATTCGTCAGTAATCTTGGCAAGAAACGGTGCGTCCGAATCGGACAACCGAATCATGTTATTACTGGTGTTTGGACAGCATGTTCTTGAGTGCTTCCTTGGAGTTCAGGCCTACCACTTTATCGACAGGCTGTCCGTCCTTGAACACGATCAGAGTAGGAATACTCATCACGCCAAAACGGGAAGCAGACTCCGGATTATCATCGACGTTCACTTTCGCAATCTTTACATCCGACACTTCAGAGGACAGTTCCTCCAAGATGGGTGCCAGCATTTTACAAGGTCCGCACCATGGCGCCCAAAAATCAACCAAAACGGTTCCTTGTCCTTCCACCTCAGTATTGAAGGATTGATCGGACACGTTAACTATAGCCATTGGAAATTCCTCCTTATAGGAAAGTCATATATATTATAACCTCGAATGTCTGTGGCGACACCTTACGATTATAGCATATCACTAATTCAAATGTAAGTAAACTGTGGCGACTAAGACCCACGTTGATTCGTACCCTTGACTGTGATGACATCTACGAATGGCCGGATACGATCCATCAGCCGCTGTCCCTTGTACACTTCCTCGCCATCCTTGCTCGTGAAGCTGAGATGCTGCTCCAGTCCAGCTAATGAATAGTTGGAGGTAAAGAAGGTCGGCTTGCGATTCATCCGATAATTCAAGATGGAGCCAAGCACATGATCACGTACCCACGGACTCAGATTCTCGGCGCCGATGTCGTCGAAGACGAGCAGATCGCAATTTTTGAGGATATCTGTTGTCTCCTTCAGCTTCTGACCATCCTGGAACATCGACTTGAGATCCTCCACAAAATCAGGCATGTACACAATGACTCCATTATAGCCTGACTTGGCCAGCTCATGCAGCATATAGCCTGCGAGGAAGGTCTTGCCTGTCCCGAAGGTACCCTCCAGATAAAGTCCGCGCGGAGTTAGTCCTTGCGTCTTGACCTCATTAATGTAAGTAAACACCCGACTCACTGCCGGCACTCGCTGCAGATCCTTACGCGAGATCTCCACCGCATCATAGCCCTCACGCAGCGCTCGCTCATCCACGTAGAAGCTACGAATACGCTGCTTAACCTGCTGCTCATGCTCACGGGCCAACTGGAGGTTGCAGGGTGTACGGCTGTCTACAATCTGGGTGCGCCCTTGAGCCTGCTCTACCATGAGATTGCAATAATGGCCTTGAAAATCATTCGGACAATGCTCAAGTCCAGGACATTGGGCACAGTTACTACGATCTCGCATGTATTGGTACAGTCTACTCATATTCAGACGCAGTAGCTCATCATCCAGTTCTGGATGCGCAGCACGGAATTCCTGCACCAGCGGGTGGTTCATCACCTGCTCGGTAATATTTCGTGACCGCTGCCGGAACGATGGATTCTGCATGTTCTGCAGCAAATCACCTAATGATTCCATACCTCGACCTCCCTTGCAATCATTACTTCTATATTCATTGAACTTATTACGTTAAAGTACGTTCACGTAGATTCACTTGCCTTATAAATTTGACTTTTTGCCAGACTGCATCTGCTCTGCCATGCGTAGCAACTCCTCCAGCTCTTCCTCGGATACAGGTGTCTCTGCCACCTGATCCTGAACAATTGGAATCGAGGGCTTGCCTGAAGCCCCCTTCACGGACCGCGGACGCTGTCCACCACCACTACTGCCCCCAGCTGACTTACGTCCTTTGACTTTGGATTGGTCTCGAATATACTGAACGGCCTTCTCATAAGAGTTCACCTGCTTGACGAGCATATTGGAGGCTACCGTCTCGACGAAGTTCCGGTTGATACGCTGATCACTTCCGGATACCAGCATGGTCATCAGATAATGAATAAGTACATTGATCACTTCACCAGGAAGCTTGTAGCTCAGATCAATCTTCTCGAATATATCCAGCAGATTCCCCGGAACTGTCCCCGGAAAAAAAGTCTGTAATAAGCGATAATAAGGCTCATTACGGAGCATCATATTATATTGATGGATATCACATTTGCCCTCGAATTGCGGAGGCACCTCTACATAATATTCCATCTCGACCGCTTGCTCGGCAGGCGGCTGTGCGGTCTCCTCTTCCACGCCTTGCCGCAATGCGATGACCTTAGCAGCCTTCACCTGCTGGTCCTCCATCCGCTTCTTGGCTTGTCTGAACTGAAGCTGTGCATGATACTGCAGCCGATCCAGCACAACCTCCCCCTGCTCCGTGAAGACATCCTCTTCATCCAGCAGGCGGCTTACATCCTGAGCGCTCAGATCATATTTGTGGGCCACATATTGTACCACACCGAATTGCTCATAATCAAAGCGCAGGCGCTCAACATGCTTGCGGTTCACCGACTCTCGTGGAAAACGCAAAATCATGTCTGCATAATTGAGTTCTCCGGCCTCTTCCGCCGAAGCCCCCTTATGGCGAGACACCGATACCTCAGACAAGGCCTGCTCCAGCTCATAATCAATGACATGGGTATTCAGCTCGAATATATCGTAAAAGGGGACTGAAATGTTCTCTTTATTATGAAGCATCTGCTGCCAGTCGGCCGTCTCCTGACTCCATAGCGATGCACGCAGTGACAGGACGGCGAACTTGCCAATCTTGTCTCGCAGGAGCAAGGTCAGATGCTGTGTACGGAAAAATTCCGAAGGGGATAATGGCTGCTGTAGCTCATATTCATACATATAATCATCCGTATCCGGAGCATACATTCTGGACGTCTGCAACAGTCCGACAGCTTCCAGCTTGGATGTCTGTTCAATCAGATATTTGCGTCCCTTCTCGCTCGGCTCCAGGCCTAGCGTCAGAAAAAGACCGCGCTGCTGCTCTACAGGCGAGTAACCGATCTGTCCAGCCGGAATTTGCTGGGACAGCAATTGATATAGACTGACAGCAAACGCTCCTACCATCGGCTGATATACCTTGCTCAGCATGATCTCATCGACATGTCCAAGCCCGAACTCGCGGTATACGCAGTATCGGTGGTGCTCCGTAAAATGCAGCAGATTCTTCATGCGCATAGTGTGCTCTTCCTTTCCTTGCATCACCAATCTCCAAGATGCCTTACTATTCTATCATACTTGGGCCGCTGATAAAGACGGAAAATATACGGATATATACGAGGATTTCACGATCATCTTCAACCTCCTTCGCCCTTAGGCGCAAAATCGGAGGATTTGATCATCGGCACGAATTTTACTGGCATCGTCATTTGCTCGTTTCGTTTCTTTTGCGCTACAATAAGATGAAGCCAGTCATTCCTTGCAGGGTGCTGGTAGGTCAATCCACATGCTTATCCATACAGATTACATAGGCAGGAAATGATCCTGCAAACGTCAAACGACAGCACAGGGCCGCAATCAGAACAGCCGGGTATCCTATCCGTAGCGATCACCGACTCTTCCTTCGGCTCTTGCTGATTCAGCAAAGGAGTGTACGTAGAATGAATCAACCTGTAGCACATACGAATGAGGCCGCTGCAACGCTGGAGGGCTGGTACGCCCTTCATGATTTTCGATCCATCGACTGGACGGCCTGGAAAGCTGCCGATGACGAGGAGCGCGCTGGAGCACTGGACGAGCTGCGTGAATTCATGGAGGAATGGGGAACGACGGAGGCCGATGGACTGGGCAGCTCCGCATTGTACACCATCGTTGGACAGAAGGCAGACTTCGTAATGATGCATCTGCGCGAGACGCTAGAGGATCTGAAGACGCTGGAAAATGAATTCAACAAGACTACCTTCGCCAAATACACGACCAAGGCTTATTCCTATGTCAGTGTCGTAGAGCTGAGCAATTACCTTGGCGGCAAGGACGAGGACCCGATGCAGAACCCTCAGGTTGTAGCCAGACTGAAGCCAATTCTGCCGAAAAATCGCTACATCTGCTTCTATCCGATGAACAAGAAGCGCGAGCTTGCTGACAACTGGTACATGCTGTCCATGGAAGAGCGCCGCACAATGATGCGCAGTCATGGATTAATCGGCCGCAGCTATGCTGGCAAGGTGAAGCAGATCATTACTGGCTCTGTCGGCTTTGACGATTGGGAATGGGGCGTTACGCTGTTCTCCGATGATGCTCTTCAGTTCAAGAAGCTGATCTATGAAATGCGCTTTGATGAGGTAAGTGCGCGCTATGGCGAATTCGGTTCCTTCTATGTTGGCAGCGTGCTTAATGCCGAGTCCATTGAAGAGATGCTGAAGCTGTAAACAGCGTGGAGTAATCCCAAGTCACGGCTCACATATAAACAAAAAACAAGCCATCGAAATTTCGTATGGCTTGTTTCTTTATTTTCGCTTCAGTTGTGATTATCCGAAGAATCGTCCCTTCTTCATGACCAGTGGAATGCCACCAATAATGAACAAGTAGCGCATATCTACGACCTTCTTAAGCTGGGCTGCAACCCAGCCCTTGATCTTCTTTCCGCCCACGACAGCTACCGCCTCTCCTTTACCAAGCGAAGCTACTGTTCCCTTGTTGCTGAATACGAATTTGTTAAGCTCTCGTCCGCGAATGGAAGCAACTATGTTCCTGGCGCACGTCACACCCTGCTGCATGGCAATTTGCGCTGTTGGGGGATATGGCTTTCCAGCCGGATTCAGCATTAAGGAGTTGTCCCCGATTACGAAAATATGATCGTAGCCCGGGATTCGCAGGAATTCATCCGCCTTCACCCGGCCGCGCATGACCTCGAAGCCCGCCTTTTCAAGCAGATGATTTCCGCGAATCCCGCCAGTCCAGACTACCGTGGAGGCTTCTATTTTTTCTCCTTCGCCAATAATGACGCCATCAGCCAGACACTCCTTAATTGGAACGCCAATACGGAAGGTGACCCCTTTGCGCTTCAGCACATCCATCGCATATTCGACAAGCTCAGGATCGAAGCCTGGGAGAGCCGTTGGGGCAGCCTCGACGTTAATAATCGACACCTGACTCGGATGGATATCATATTGACGACACAGCTGCGGCAGACGGTCAGCCAGTTCTCCCGCGAACTCAATCCCGCTAAATCCGGCTCCCCCAATGACGAAGCACAATCGCGATTCGAGTCCGTCGTTCTTGTATAGAGCCAGCTGATATTCGATGTGCTCACGAATGAGACGCACGGAATTAATGCTGCGGATTGTCAATGCATGCTCCAGCATACCTGGAATACCGAAGGTCTCTGGCTCGCCGCCTAACCCCAGTACCAGATAATCATACGGAATAGACCCGCTATCCAGAACGACAGTGCGCTCAGCTGGCTGAATCGCCTGAACGGAAGACTTGATCAGCTTCACCTTCAGACCATCAATCAAATCTCCGATCGGGATTCTTGAGTGCTCAATGCTATCTGTTCCTGCCGCCGGCATATGAAGGTGAGTCGTAATATAGTGATAATCATGCCGATTGACGAGTGTCACATCCGCTTCCTTATGCCTTAATTCCTTTTGCAGGCGCTGTGCTGTCAGGATACCGCCGTAGCCTGCGCCCAGGATTACAATTTTAGGTTGATCGCCCATGAGACCTACTCCTTCCGTATTCCTAATCTTCCCTGTCCTGAATCTGAGCATACACATAGCTTGCAACAAAAATGAAGGTTCTATTAACTTACGGGGGATGAACTTCCCAATCAGAGTTCGTGCGTTTATAATGATAGTCAGTTGAATCATACGGATTGTGGCCTGATTCCCTGTCCATGAATGGTTCATAATTACAGCGGAGGTGTTATGAATTTGGCTACACCAACAGGTGAACATATAAGTGATCTAATTATTATCGGAGGCGGTCCAGCAGGGATTTTTGCTGCATTCTATGGTGGAATGCGGCAGGCCTCTGTTACTCTCATTGAAAGTATGCCCCAACTCGGGGGACAGCTTGCAGCACTTTATCCAGAAAAATATATATATGATGTAGCAGGCTTCCCGAAAGTTACCGCCCAGGAGCTCGTGAACAATCTGGTGCAGCAGATGAATCATTTCAACCCCAATGTACGACTAGAGGAGAAGGTCGTCTCTGTCGTGAAGAAGGATGAGCGTCATTTCGTAGTGACGACTGATACCGCAGAATATGAAGGACGAGCCGTCATCATCACAGCAGGTGTTGGTGCATTCGAGCCTCGTCGTCTGGAGCTTCCAGAGGCAGCCAAATTCGAGAAGACGAATCTGCATTATTTCGTAAGCGATCTGAGCAAATTCGCTGGCAAAAAGGTACTGATCAGCGGCGGCGGCGACTCTGCTGTAGACTGGGCCCTGATGCTGGAGCCAATCGCAGAGGAAGTCACTCTCATTCATCGCCGTGACAAGTTCCGTGCTCATGAGCACAGTGTCGAGAATCTGATGGCATCCAAGGTGAAGGTCATTACTCCTACTGAGATTGTTAGCCTGGAAGGGGAAGATCAGATCACCTCTGTCACACTGGCTCACGTCAAGACCAAGGAGACGCAGACGATTGAAGTAGATGATGTGATCGTGAACTTCGGCTTTGTATCTTCACTGGGGCCTATTTCGGAATGGGGAATCGAGATTGAGAACAATTCGATCGTAGTCGATTCAAGACAGCAGACAAATATCCCTGGCATCTTCGCAGCCGGCGATATTACTACCTACCCTGGCAAGCTGAAGCTGATTGCCGTAGGCTTTGGAGAAGCGCCTACAGCCGTCAACAATGCGAAGGTATATATTGATCCCGAAGCTAAATTGTCTCCGGGACACAGCAGTAATATGAAGCTATAGCTCTCCATGTAGCATATGAGAATAAAGGGTGCTTTACTCCCGTATTTTTTCACGGAAGTAAAGCACCCTTTTGTGTCAGGAATCATATCTTGTTGGCAACGGCAGAAGAACGGCTTTGGAAGGCTCCTATACCAGCATCCGGCCCAGATGTACAACTCCGAGGCAGCGTCTGCCTGGATGGTAATTAATGCAGAAGAGTCGTGTCATCCACAACCAGCTTTCTCTTCTGAATCTCTGCCAGAAGCAATGTGATAAAATCACGATCCAGCTTCAGCTTAATTGCCATGTGATAGGATTCCAGCAGCATTTCATCCGTCAGCATTCCCATCCAAGACACACCTTTCCTTTTTTTTCCTTATGACCATTCTAGCAAATTAACATCGACAGAACAAGTGTTCCTGATATCCACAACCACCTGTGGAAATCCTGTGTGTAATTTGTTGGTAAGTGTCTAGATCCCTTATGCATTGCAGTGGATAATGTGGATAATATTTATGCACAGGCTCCTACTCTATATAAAGCCTCCAAAAAATAAATTTGCACTCTACTAGTAGGTTGGGAGACACACCGCGAAAGGTGATTTATTGTGGCCTAGTGTTAACCTCAAGTAGCCAGATGCGCTTGTCACGGTCAATGCCGTAGTCGAAGCCAAGCTCACCAATACCAGGGAACTGCTCTTCCAGAATGGAAATACATAATGCAGTCAAGGCTCTCATTTCCTTACGTTTCGGAGATACAGCCTTCGCACCTAGCGAACGCTTCAATGCATCGCGTCCCTGTAGCATCGTTCCTCCCTTGCAAAGGTTGGTTACGACAAGGCCTGGCTTAGCTACCCGGCCAACTAGGGCCCGTAGCTCCCAGAGGTCACCATTCTTGACCATCTTCAATCGGTAGTCCACAGGTCTACTTCCGATCGTCGCCAGTCGAATGCCTTGCTGAATCAAGTAAGGACGCTTCAACTTGACGCCCTCAAGCTTCGCTATCATCTTCTCAAAATCTCTGAATCTGTGCGTACGCTCCATTCGGTTAAAGGCATACCCTTCAGCTGTACGAAGTACCCGAATAACACCACTCCCGCCTCCACCTCTTACAGGCTTGATGAACACCATCTGATAGCGGTCCAGCATGAATCGAAGATTAGTAGCAGAGTATTCGCTGGTCTCCGGTATATGGGCTGCTACCTCGGCACTTCGCAGCAGCGCTTCCGTTTTTAGCAGTTTGCTAGCTAATTGTCTTGGCACATTGATGTCTCCTTTCTCGGACGGATATATTAACACTGTACTCAAATGGTAGCCTCACCTCTTGGATGTTTGTCCGAGGCGAGGGCCTGTTTTACCGTGGAATTCATGAGTGGGTAGCGTGTCACTCTCATCATTGATACAATATCTCTATATATTTGGATTGGGAGAATACCACTGACTAAGGAGATTAGCTCTAATGTATGAGACTGTAGGCATTATGGACATCGGATCCAACTCTATCAGACTGGTGATATATGAATTCACTACAAACGGTGAATACCGTGTAATACAAGAATGCAAGGAATCGGCACGCCTCAGTGCCAAGATTGGGCCGGAAGGTAGAATGGAGCGAGAAGCGATTGCGGGCATAGCACCCATTCTTCGGCAATTCCGGCAGGTGTGCGAGGTATTCAATGCTACGCGAATCCGTGCTACAGCTACCGCAGCGATCCGCAATGCCGCGAACACAGAGGAGATCATCTCGTGGATTGCTGAGGAGACGGGTCTGGAGCTGGAGGTTCTGTCTGGCGAGGAAGAAGGAACCATGGGTTTTCTTGGTGTAGCCAATACGATGAATGTGCTGGATGGAATCCTCATTGACATTGGGGGAGGCAGTACGGAAATTACCTTGTTCAGCAGACGTGAGCGTCTGCAGACGGTGTCTTTTCCTTTTGGAGCTGTGAATATGAACAGCCGCTTCGGAACAAATAGCGAACAGGATAGCTGGGACGATACGCGTATTGAAGCACTTCAGGCCGTTGTCCGTTCAGCGTTAGCCGAGCATCCCTGGATTACCGAGAATCTAGGACTCCCCTTCGTTGGCCTGGGAGGTACGGCACGAACGTTGGCCAAGATCAGTCAGAAGCAACGGAACTATTCCCTGCCAATCCTGCATCATTATGAGATGAGCGTCGAAGAGATTAATGAGATGTACCAACGGCTGCCAAAGATGAGCTACAGTCAGCGCAAAAAAATAGCCGGCCTGTCCAAGGACAGAGCCGACATCATTGTATCGGGACTTATTATTTTGTACACCATCTTCTCCGCTGCCAAGGGAGCATCCTTTATGATCAGCGGGGCTGGACTACGAGATGGTCTGTTTCATCAGATGAGAAATCCACAGCAGCCACTTGTAGCAGATCCACTTGATGCTAGTATTCAGAATGCGCTGGCTTCCAGCAGTCCGGCTAGAAAGGAGCATCTGGATCGGGTACTCAGCCATACTCGGCAACTATGTAGACTACTACAGGTTGATAACCTTCCATCCGATGAACGTATTCTTCGTACAGCAGCCATGCTGTACAAGAGCGGCGCTACACTGAACTATTACCAGTACAGCCAGCATAGCGCCTACCATATCATGCGCGGCGGACTTGGTGGTCTCTCACATCGGGAGACGGTGCTAGCCGCAGCACTTGCGGATTATCATCCGAAGCTCCGCACAGAGCAGCTGCTTGATAACCATCGTGATATCGTGCGGCATACCGATACAGCATGGGTCCATAGGACAGGCTCGCTTCTACAGCTTGCCATTGCCCTCGATTGCAGTGAGAGTGGAACGATTCAGCAGATGGAGGCCTCCCTGCAAGAACAGACGCTGCATTTAGCACTACTCTGCAAAGGCACCCCCGTACTTGAGCTCAACGAACTGGAGAATAAGGCCAAAGATGTGCAGAAGGTATGGAACCTGCAAATTACTTGGTCCGTACAGTCCGTTTCCAACTCTTAATATTCATGGATTCGAACTGGCTGCGAATGGATGGCTCGCTATGAGGTACATAAGCGTAGCTTCCATTCGGCAGCAGTTCCCTCGCTTTGACATTGTCTTTTAGCTGCAGCTGCAATATTCGAATGACCGATTGCTTCAATGTATTATCGTTAACTGGACACATGAGCTCGATCCGTCTGGTCAGGTTGCGGGTCATCCAGTCCGCGCTAGAGAGATACACCTCCTGCTCCCCCCCATTCTCGAAGAAGAACAGCCGTGAGTGCTCCAGGAATCGATCTACGATGCTAATGACGCGAATATTCTCGCTAAGCCCCGGAATACCTGGACGCAGGCAGCATACTCCGCGTACGATCAGCTCAATCTTCACTCCAGCCTGAGAAGCTGCATACAGCTCATCAATCATTTCCTGATTGGATAAGGAATTGACCTTCGCCTGGATGTAGGCGGATTTGCCAGCTGCCGCATGACGCGCCTCACGACGAATCAGCTCGAATAGTCGGTCCTTCATGCCTGTCGGAGCTACCGTAAAGGCCTTAAGCTCATTCGGGGTTGAGAAGCCCGTGATCTCATTGAACAGTGTAGACGCATCCTCCCCGACAGATTCCTCTGAGGTGAATAGTCCAATATCTGTATACAGACGAGCCGTGCTCGCGTTGTAATTGCCTGTACCGACATGCACATATCGCTTGAGGGCGTTCTGCTCATGTCGTACGACGAGGATGATCTTCGCATGGGTCTTGAGTCCAACCAGTCCATAGACGACATGACAGCCAGCCTTCTCCAGCTTGCGGGCCCAGGCAATGTTACGTTCCTCATCGAATCTCGCCTTCAGCTCGACCACTACAGTCACCTGCTTGCCGGACTCAGCGGCATGTGCCAAGGCCGGAATAAGCTTGGATTCCCCATTTACCCGATATAAGGTCATCTTGATCGCCATGACATTCGGGTCCTCCGAGGCTTCAATGACAAAATCCGTCACAGCATCGAAGGATTCATATGGATGGTACAACAGCACATCCCGGTTCCGCAGAATCTCGAAGAACTCCTCCCTGAGCTCAAGCTCTTGAGGATAGACAGGCTTGATAGGTGGAAAGCGCAGGTGTGAATGACCTTCCAAGCCTTCAGCGAACGAGGACAGGAAGCTCAAATCCAGCGGGCCGTCAATCTCAAAGACATGATCATTCAGCTGGAAGGCATATTGAAGCTCCTCAAGCGCATAAGGATGGATTCCTTGCTCCACCTCCAGACGTACAGGCGCCCCGCGGCGACGGCGACGAAGCTCCTTCTCGATCTCCTCCAGCAAATCTTCAGCTTCCTCTTCATTAATGAACAGATCAGCATTCCGTGTAACCCTGAACCCATGAACTGCCTCTGGCGTGTAACCCCCGAATAACGTATGGATATGATTCTTAATGAGTTCCTCAAGGAAAATGAATGACTTGCGTTTGCTATTCGCCCGCCCAGGAATCGGCACTAGTCGCGGTATATTGGAGGGTACCTGAACGATGGCAAAATAGAGATTATCATCCGTAGCAGCCTCTTTGGGCTCGGATTTTTTGAGCTTGCCCTTGGGCATGGCAACGTTACGCTTCAGAACTACCGCCAGATACACGTATTTATTATGAACGAGCGGGAAAGGACGGCTCTGATCGACAGCCATCGGCGTCAGGACCGGAAATACAATATCATGATAGTAAGCATCCAGTGCCTTGCGTTGGGTCGGGCTCAGATCCTCATATTCCAGAAAACGCAGCCCTTTTTTGACCAGTTGACGTGACACCTCACGGTAGGTCTTGTATTGGTCAGAGACCATGGAACTGGCTCTCTTCATCAGTCGTTTATATAGGCCTTGTGGGGCATAACCGGTAAAATCCTTTTGCATGAAGCCGGCCTTAATCTTTTCTAACGTCTCAGCGACGCGAACACCCATAAATTCATCCAGATTGCTGGAGACGATGGCAAGGAACTTGGCCCGTTCGAGCAGTGGGGTCTCCTCATCCTGTGCCTCCTGAAGCACCCGGCGATTAAATTCAATCCAGCTCAGATCACGGTTAAAGTACCGAGAGGAGCCGGATTTGTCTATAAGCTGACGTTCATTAAGCATCATCGATTCATTAAGCATAGGGCCTCCTGTGTACAATCAAAAAGTGTCTAATAATGTTGAAACTTTGTACATTACTATTGTACTACCCGCTGAACTGGTCAAGCATCTGCCGAATGTTATGGGAATGTAAAATCCATGTAAAATAAGATTTAATCTTTACATCTGCTGTACGATAAGGTAAAGTCATTACGTCCGTCGGCATACCTTCCATCCATGTATCGTACCATTTCTTCGGTCAACTGATCAGGAGGCTTGGATACGTGATAACACGCTGGAAGACACAACAGAAATATTACCTTTATTATACCTAATTTCAGGCACAATGCTCGATGCAAGTCTGCTAAAATCAGGAGGATAAATCAAAATGGATTCCAAAAGGAAAACGTTCATACTGCAAAAGAATCTCGACTTCTTCACTGCAGCCCTCTCACAGACACCCGTCTCGGTCTGGCAGGAGGATGCAACAGGCGTATATTGCGAGATTGGCCGTGGCTGCATCGAGATGTTCTCGGATCAAGTCATTCGCATCGCCAATCCTGATCATACAACGAGTCATTACGAGCGAGGCTCCACGATGTTCCAGGCTGTCATGTAAGACAAGCCCATCTAAGCTCTCGATGAATTAGCCATTATCTCTCAATGAATTAGCCATTATATGTATGCATACTCCCGGCGCCAATTATGGCGCTTTTTGTCATTTCATTATATGATTTTTTGAACCTTCTTCTGAAAAGGTGTAGAATGCTTGTATTGGTTTACACGGAAGGGAAGATACAAATGACAAAAGCCAGAATACATACGAGGTCTGACACAGCAGGCCGTGTGTTGATCATGACCGCAGTGGAGGCTGAGCGTGCCGCTGTGCTTAGAGGTGTCGGAGATGACCCTCGCTTTGTCGTGTCGCTTGCTGGGGTAGGTACCGCCTCAGCCGCAGCACTCACTGCTGCCCTACTTGCGAAGGAGTCCTATGCGATGGTGATCAGTGCTGGAATCGGAGGTGGGTTCAGTGAGGTTGCAACGATCGAATCTATCGTGGTAGCAACCGAGATCATTGCTGCCGACCTAGGAGCTGAGACACCGGATGGGTTCAGTAGTGTGGAGGAGCTAGGCTTCGGAAACAGCAGGCTAGAGGTAGACCCTGCCATTGCTCAGCAATGGGTGGACTTACTCCAGGCTGCTACCATTCCGGCTTGCGGGGGCCCCATACTCACCGTCAATACAGCCACAGGTAGTGAGAAGCAGGCATGCGAGCTGCGCAAGCGAGTGCCAGGCGCCGCTGCCGAGGCTATGGAGGGATACGGGGTCGGCATAGCCGCTCGAACCTTTGGGCTACCCTGCTATGAAATACGCAGCATTTCCAACGCCGTAGGACCGCGTAACCGCGAAGCATGGCGAATTCAGGAGGCACTTCACTCGCTGGAGCTCGCATTCCGCACATTAACGGAGGTCATGTAATGCAGATTGCTTTTTCACCTTGTCCAAATGATACCTTTGTCTTCCACGCCTGGGCTCATGGCCTACTGCCAGACGCACCGCCGTTGGAAGTTACATACGCCGATATTGATATTACCAACAACCTTGCAGTTACACCAGATGGACTGGAGGTCATGAAGATTTCCTATGCTGCCCTGCCCTGGGTGCTGGATGAATACGCTTTGCTGCCTTGTGGCGGCGCATTGGGACGTGGCTGTGGCCCCCTGGTACTCACACGTACGGGAGCCATTTCACCAGAAGAATTGTCCGGCAAGCGAGTGGCTGTTCCCAGCGAACGCTCCACAGCCTATCTGCTCTTCCGACTCTGGGCGGCCAAGCATGTTCCAGGGGGCGTGGGAGAGATCATTGTGATGCCTTTCGATCGAATTATGCCAGCCGTTCAGGAAGGCAGTATTGATGCTGGGCTGGTCATTCATGAAGCCAGATTCACCTACACCAATTATGGACTGCATATGCTGGTAGACCTCGGGAATTGGTGGGAAGCGGATACAGGATTGCCCATTCCGCTTGGAGCCATTATAGCTCGTCGAACGCTTCCACTCGCTCAGATCTCACAATGGATTCGTCAATCTGTAGACTACGCCTGGAAGCACCCGGAAGCCTCGCGGGACTATATTCTCTCCCACGCACAGGAGATGTCTCCAGACGTAGCAGAATCCCATATTGCTCTATACGTGAACGAGTTCACGGCCGAGCTTGGAGAAGATGGATACGCTGCTATTGAAGCATTGCTTGGACGAGCTTCCGCTGAAGGACTTGTACCCGCCTTCGATCTGGCAAAGCTGCGTAGCTTGTAAGCTAGTTCTGATTCATAAGCCTCACCATCCGGGTATGTAGTAAGAAAGTCTGAGAAGTCACCACAATACACGACTGGTTCGACCATCCAGAGGAGGGATGAGAATTGATGAAGAAATGGGTATCACTGGTTCTGGCGGCCGCATTATCCGGCGCACTGTTCGTTTCGGTATCTCATGCAGCATCCGCGCTGCAGGTCACAGGACCATCCCCGATCCATACTGGTGCATTACAGGTATCAGTGAACAACAAGATTGTAGAGCTCCCCTCCGGAGCATCCGTAATCATTTATGAAGGTACAACTCTGGTTCCCCTGAACGTTGTTCGCTCCCTTGGACATGAGGTGAGTTGGGATAACAGCAGTAAGACCGCATCGTTAACAACATCAAAGGGAAGCATTACGCTCCGGCTTGGTGCAACATCAGCTACACTGAACGGCAAGCAGGTGACGCTTAGTCAGCCTGTGATGCTGCGCAACAACTACGTGATGGTACCACTACGCTTTATCGCAGAATCCTCAGGAGCCTCTGTTGGCTACAGCTCATCGAACCAGGTGGTCTACGTCGCCTCAGCTACAGAGCAGGAGCTTGCTAATCTGGCCTTGCCTTCGCTGGCCACTGCCCGAGCAACCGCGCTGTCCCTGCCATTGGTTGATACGCTCATTGAGCTGGAGAAGGCACCTACTGGTAATCGCTCGCTGGTATTTTTCCAAGAAGGACGATCCGACCGCTTCATTTCAATACAAAATGATGTCATGAGCTATTATCAGGTTATCAATGGAGTGAAGTACAAAAAAGGCACGGCCCAAGTACGTGCCGGACAGTCTGGGGCCGCTCCCTTTGCTTCAATTCCATACAGCTTGACTAGCTCCTACATTGGCGCAGAACGCCCGGAGATGTCTGGACGGATGGTATACTTCCGTGCCTTGCCTGGAGGAGGCCTTGAATATGGCTATGCCACTGCGAGTGGAATGGCCAAGGTCGGGGAGACGACTACGATGGAGCTAGCCATTCCTGGCGAGCAGCGAGCGAACTGAATCAGAGTATAGCAGATGAATGATGAAGCATGATTACCTTGCTAAAATCTGTGATACTACATAGCGCAAGATGCGCGCACAAAATAGTGCAAGAGCACACACAGAAATAGCCCTGCTGACGATCACCGTCAACAGGGCTATTTCGTACGTTCTATAGAGCTTGTGCGGAGTGCTTCAGTACTTTACTACTGCTCAATAAACTCCGGCTTGAAGACTTGATCCAGCTTTGCACCTAGTCGCTTCACCAGCGGAACCTTGATATCTCTTCCGAGCTCCTTCAGGAAGACGTCAGGATCACATTGAACCTGCTCCAGCTGCAGCTGAATGGCCCCTTCCTCAACAATGTTGGGGTTGTCCTCCTCGGGCACCACTACCGAGACATCATACTTTTTCGTCAGCGTATTGCTGTATCTTGCGAAAATTTCAAGCAATTCATCGTTAGTGAATTTCTCAACCGCTGATTTCCCTTTGTTCGTAAAATGCAATTTCACTTTCAATGTAATGCCCCCTTTTCATCAGATCCTGCGTGACATTTTCTATGGCGCTGTGAAAGGTTGTTCGGACACAGTCAGTCAGGCGACTGGGATCGAATATTGCAGAATGCTGGCACGTGTTATCTATACTACAGTATATCCTTCTTTCTTATTTATATCTACTGCTTGTGATCAACTGTTTCCACGCATCCTGTAAAATTTTCATAATTTTCAATCATGCGGGAAAATATTTAGACAATTATTACATTTCTGATGCCAAATTGGCTACACACGCTTAGTGCAGGCCCAGCCATGGGACTCGTACTCACGAGCAGCATCACGTAAATCCTCCACATCACTAGTATGGATCGTAACCGATGGAAGCACAACCCAGCATTCAGCGACGGAGTAATCAAGCATGACGTCTTCTACTTCGTAATACAGCATATCACCAAAGGCGGCATCCATAATTTTATGTCCGATATGAGGAATGGCTTCTGATTCAAACGTGCGTAAGACCTTCGTATACTCATTCACACCTGTAGCCTTAATTTGCTGAGAAATCACAATGTTCAATTTTTGATCCTCCTGTGTGGATGTCTGTGAGTCAACGCTCCTGAAAGCCCCGGATGACAAGCTAGCGTACCATGTCCAGTGTCCAGGTTATTCGTTATTGGGAATGGGACCCGGAACAAAAATCGAGCCTCTGGCATGCTGATGATCATTAATGATCTGCAGAAGCGCCATAGACAGCTTGTGGGGTAAGTAGGGCTTCACAAGATACCCCCGGGCTCCAATATCCAGGGCACGCTCTTTTTCCTCAAATGCGCTAGAGATTAGAATCGGCACATGCTTGAGCGCATCCGTTTGCTTCATCTTCTCAATCACTGTCCAGCCACTCATACCATGAGTAAGAACAAGATCCAGTACTACCGCAGTAGGAGGCTGTTTCAGCATAGCCTCAAATGCTTTCTCTCCACTTGTGAATTGTACGACCTGGTAGCCGCTTCCGGTCAGCTCCTCAGCCAGCAGGTTGGACAGACTCGCATCATCCTCGACAATAAAGATGGTTCTGGATGCTTGGCCAGTCTGCAACTCTGATTCCCTATAGCCCTCATTCACAAAAGGCAGCAGCAGCGAGAAGGTACTGCCTTGGCCATAAGTGGATGTTACTTGTACGTCGCCACCATGATGCTGCATAATCTCTTTTACAATGGCGAGGCCCAATCCAGTCCCACCAATCTGACGGCGATCTGTATTGTCTACACGATAAAATTTTTGGAACAGCTGTGGAATAGCTTCTGCTGGGATGCCAAGCCCTTCATCCGAAATATCTACTCGCAGATACGAGTCCTCGATACCTAAAGTAATACCCACCTTGCCACCTGAAGGTGAATACTTGACCGCATTTCCGACTACGTTCATGAGCACCTGTTTGATTTTATCCGAATCAGCCTTCACCGTCACCTCTCCAGCCAAGTTATCGAAGACGAAGGTATGCTTGGTTGCCTGCACCCGCTGCATATCTATCGTCTCTTCAATCAATTCGGCCAAGCTGACCCGGCTGAAATGGTAGGTCTGTCCGCCCGATTCCATTCGCTGCAGATCCAGAAAATCATTGATTAACGACGTCAGTCGGTGAGCCTCCTGATGAATGGTTCGGATATATTTCTTCTGACGCTCAGCGGTCAACTCCTTGTGCAGCAGAAGCTCAGCAAAGCCGAGCACACTAGCCAGCGGGGTTCTCAACTCATGGCTGACGGTGCTGACGAATTCGGATTTCATTTCATCCGCCTCGTACTCCTTCGTAATATCACGGTGTACCAGCAGCGTCCCTGCATGATTACTTCCCGTGAATAGCGGCTTGCTGTACATCTCGATCATTCTCCGATCCGGCATAGCCATTTCATATATGATCCGTTGCTGCTCAGCAGAGCGACCATCCATAAGATCTGTTAGGTACTGGCGAAGAGGAGTAGCATCCGCTAACAGTGGGGACAGCTTGGTCTCCATTTCCTCCAATGTCAAATGAACCTCGGGATTATCATCGTGTTCGAGCTTCATCATTCGCTTCCAGCTTGAATTCACTTGAATAGTCGTTCCATGCCGATCCAGAAGCTGGACCCCAACATCAATTGTATCCAGAATATCCTGGGTCAGCTTCCGATGACTCTCGGCATCCTCATAGATAGCCAATTTCTCCAAGGAGAGTGAAATTTGCTGGGCAAAGGACTGCGTCTCCTCCTCCTCTTTGGAGGTAAATTCTCGTGAAAAGCGTGTCAATGCCAATATCGCAATAATTTCACCATTTGAATGGAGAACGGGCACAAAAATATCGCTCGCCGACAGTTGACCCAGATGGTATCCTTTCTCTGCGTCGCTTGCTTGACGATGAATGCTATAAGGGACCTTGGTCTCTTCCAGTCGTGGCAAGATACCCTCTCTATAATTTGTTACAAACTGGATAATCGAGTGCTCGGACAGACCAAATGAGGCATAATCTGTCTGTGCACCCGGGAGCAGCAATATGCCTTTATCAGCTTTCATGATGGCTGCCATATGTGTAATAATGCTCTGAAGCAGCTCTTGTCGGTCGAGTGTTGTCGAGATGGAGCGTATGAATTGATTATGCTTTTGAAGGCTATGCTCCTTTTCCTCCATTTTGACGAGGGCCTCGGTAAGCTCCTCCTGCTGCATCTGAAGCTCATCCTGCTGTGCCTGCAGCTCCTCATTCTGGGCGACAAGCTCCTCTTCCTTCGCTTGAATCTGGATCATCATGGATTGCAAAGAGCGGGCCAGCACGCCAATCTCATCTGGGCGATCTGTGTAGTTGACCTTATCCACACCACCAAGCGTGAAGGCTTTGGCACTGCCCGCCAGCCGAATCATAGGCATGCCCAAATCCCGAGCGGTCTTGATCATCATCAGGAACAACAAGAACATGATGAAGAGCACATATACGATGTATTGGACATTTTGAGCTTGAAGACGCTCCATAACCTGTGTCTGTTTTTCTTGTCCACGAGTGCGATATTCAGCATTTAATGAGCTTAGCTCCTCAAGAAGATGATTCATTTGCATCGTGGCACCTTGCTGGGATAAATTGCGCAACTCCCCATAATCCCCGTTCTGAGATAGCTCCGTAGCCATAGGCAAAGCCCGGGTAAAGAAATCCTTCAATAGCGAATCCAGATTATCCATCACCTGAATTTCCCTTGCGCTAGCCTGGTATTTCTTATAATCAGCTATATTTCGTTCCACTGCAGCCTTTTCTTCAAACATCTTCTTATACTCTTCTTCATTCTGAAGCATAAAGTACCCGCGAGCACGAAAAAAAACACCAGTAAAATGATGCGACAGCTCATCCAGAATCTCCTGCTTGGCTACCAGCACCTCATCGGTCTTCCGAAATTCTTCTTGCTCCCGCTGCTCGTTCAAGTACAGAGCCCCTGCACCGATAAAAAATAGCACCAGAACAGTCAGCATCATACCCATGAAGCGCATCATTAAATTTCTGCGGAATGGAATGACCCACTTGCTCATACAAGCATTTCCTCCACCTTGCGAACCAATTCCAGTGGACTGAAGGGCTTGGACATGAAATCATTGGCTCCCGCCATCTTTACCCGGTCCTGCTCCCGATGCTGGTTCTTGGCTGATAGCATCAGAATTCGAGTATGCTGTCTGTCTGGCATAGCTCGGACTTTCGTGATGACATCCAGCCCTGTTAATTTAGGCATCATATAATCCAAAATGACCAGATCGTAGCTTGTCGAAGTAATCCGCTCCAAAGCTTCCTCTCCATCACACGCGACATCCAGCTCGTATCCTTCATCTTCAAGCGTATCCGCCACTAGCATACGCAGCACAGGTTCATCCTCTGCAAGCAATAACCTTTTCAACATTTGTTCCCCCTCAGACTTATGTTTAACTTTTGATGGCCAGATTCATGCGGGCAAGCAGCCGCTTCATCCGGGCCTCTAGCTCGCCGATATGAAATGGCTTAGTCAGATAATCATCTGCACCAAGCTGCAAGGCACGTACAATATCGTTCTCCTCTTTGCGACCCGTAAGCATAATGACAGAATACATACTGGACCTCGGCAACATTCGAATACGCTCCAGCACCTCCAGACCATCCATCTTCGGCATGACACCATCCAGGACGACCAGGAACGGAGACGATTGAGCATGCCAAGGGTCCGCAAAAAACATTTCGCCATCGCGATAAGCCCTCACCTCTACCGGCATGATCCCACCCATCGACTCCTGCAGGGATTCCAGCAGCAGCGCGCGAATGATGGCATCGTCATCAATAATCGCAATGTTCAATTTACGGGAGTATGTCTCCTTGACCATACCCGTATAGCCAACCTCCACCCTATTGCGACCACGCTCCTTGGCTTCGTACAATGCCAGATCAGCGATGCTCAGCCACTCGCGACACTGCTGTGGATCAGCATCCAGCACTTCCACTACGCCAGCCGAGAACGTCATCCGCAGACTTGCATCAGGCGCCCCCAGCTCCAGAGTCGAGAATTCACTGAGCAGTCGTTCAAGAACCTGCTTGGCTTCGTCAGCACTGGTCTGCGGCAATAATAGTACGAATTCCTCACCACCAAACCGTATCAAAATATCTGCCGTGCGGATATTCTCCTTCATGTACGAGGTGAATCCAAGCAGCACCTTGTCGCCAACAAGATGTCCATGCTGATCATTCACCTTTTTGAAATAGTCCAGATCAATGACCGCTAAAGAGAAGTTGGAATTCAGACGATTGCGTTCACGGCATAACCGCATATATGCTTCATCCAGGTATTTCCTGTTCATAACTCCTGTTAGTTCGTCCATAAATAACAGGTTGTCGATTTGCTTCTTCTTCCGCATTTGCCGATTCAAGCGCGCCAGCAGCTCATCCATATCTAGTGGTTTATTGAGAAAATCATCTGCTCCCATCTCAAACGCCCTAAGTCGGCTCTCTTTTCTGGTATCTGTGCTGATGATCGTTGTCGGAATGAAGCCCTTGCTGATCCGATCCTTCAGGGTAGCAATAACCTCGAATCCGTTTTTTTCGGGAATAATCAGGTCCAGAATCAGACAGTCTGGCCATAAATCATGGAAGTAGTGAATCGCTTGATTTGGATTGACCGTAGCGATGACAAAGAACCCCCTCGACTCCAATTCTTCCTTCAAAAATTGAAGCAGAGCAGCGTCATCATCCAAAATGAGGACGAGCGGCTGCTCGGAGGGAATCTCTGCTCTTGTAGGCATCGGATGCTTCATCTCAAGCTCCTGGCTATGTCCAGTGGTGTAGGTAGTCTTAATGATAGGCATTAGGAAGGTACGTAGCTCGTGAGGCGTCCATACATAATCGGAGATGGGCTCTAGTTGCTCCAGCAACGAGCTGGACAGCTCGGATAGATCTGACATCTGCAATGTGCCTGCGGTGCCCTTGACCGAATGAAGGAATCGACGCACTTCTTCATGCTCGATAGCTTGAGAGAGATCGAACCAGTCATCCATTTGAGTACGTATGTTAGCCAGCAAGAGATCTATGTATTTTCTCAAGTTTATTTCCCCTTCTCGGTCTGCTGCTTACGACAAGTTCCTCTTACCGAAGTGACAAGCCTGGTCGAATCTTCCCTAGCAGAGATACTCAAGATCTGACTAGTTAGTCATTCCAGAGAAGAGCACTGTCCTTTTCGCTAGATTTAAATAAAAAAGACCACCAGCAAAAAAGCGGCAGGAAGGGGTTCACCTGTTCTAAATTGGAGAGTTTTGTCGAATAGATGATTTGATTATACCATAAGCTGCTTTGAAATTTGATAGCTTTTCTGGAGCGGTATGGCTGGCTCTGGCCCTGAATATAGTAAAAAGACCTTAATAGCTCAACAGTCACAACTGTCTGCTAAAAAGGTCTTAAGTTCTGCACCCCGAACCATATGCTTCAGAGCCTTAGCATTCCTTGTCAGGGACACCGGCTTCTTCACGAGTACGGAAGCTGGAGCCGCAGCCGCAAGTGGCAATAGCATTCGGATTGTGGATGGTGAATCCGCCCGTCATACCAGATTCCTCGAAGTCAATCTCAAGGCCGTCCAGGTAACGTAGGTTCTCCTTCTCTACAACAACCTTCATATCCTGTACATTCATATATATATCCTGATCAGATTCTTGATCGTCAAAGCCCATCGCATAAGAAAATCCCGTGCAGCCGCCTGGAGTCACACCAAGACGCAAGAACATATTAGGCGTCTCCTGCTGAGACAGCATCTCCTTCAGCCGATCTGCCGCAGATTCTGAAATGGTAATCATGCTATTTCCTCCTTTATTTCTTCAGTTCTATTTCAGTATACTCCACATACAGAAGGTCCTCAAGTCATCATTCACAACGCAAGCTGCCTCCCGAACACCCTTTTTCACAGCAATTGTATTGAACACCTGCAACGTCAGGTTTATAATAGAAACGACGCAGTAGATGAACTGTCGGAATTTTGTCAACAAGAAGTCGCTCAATCGACACATTTATCATTGTAACATTTTTCACTTATTGTGTGAGACCGTGAAGCCGGGACTAACCGACGAAAGCGGGCATCCTGTGTGCATCGTGAAGCCAGCTATTCCTTCACGCATCACCCAGCAACTTGAAGGAGGAAATTGGTATGTCCACATTAACAACACCTTTTACAGATAAACGCATGGCGGAGATCGTAGAGAAGGTACAGCAGGGTCAGCGCCTGTCTCTAGAGGACGGCATTTATTTATATGAAACGGATGATCTGCTGACGCTTGGGCAGCTTGCGAATGAAGCTAACCTGCGCAAGAACGGCAAGAAAGTATACTTCATTGAGAATATGAGTCTATACTTCACGAATGTATGCGAGGCACGCTGTGCCTTTTGTAATTTCCGGAAGGATCAGGGCGATGATGGTGCCTACACCCTCTCTGGCTCTGAAATGATTGAATATGTAGAGCAGCATATCCATCCTGGCGTTCGGGAATTCCACATTGTAGGTGGACATAATCCGCATGTTCCTTTTCAATACTATGTAGACTCCCTGAAGGCTCTGCACGAGAAATATCCGAATGTCACTCTCAAGGCCTACACGGCTGCGGAGATTGACTTCTTCACACGTATCAGTGGACTCAGCATCTCCGAGGTGCTGCATGAGCTGCGAGGTGCTGGACTGCGTTCCCTGACTGGCGGTGGTGCCGAAATCCTCAGCGATGAGTATCGCCAAAAAATGCGTGTCGACAAAGCAAATGTGGACCGCTATCTTGAAGTACACCGTACAGCCCATAACATGGGTATGCGCACGCATACGACGATGCTGTACGGCTCAGTAGAATCCTATGAGGATCGCATCAACCACATGCTGCAGGTTCGCCAGCTACAGGATGAGACGAACGGGTTCATGGTGTTCATACCGCTGTCCATGCAGCCTAAGAGCAAGAATGCCAGCATTATGCGCCGCAACTCGGCTTACGAAGATCTTAAGACAATTGCCATCAGCCGTCTGATGCTGGATAACATCGATCATATCAAGGCTTACTTCATTAACATTGGACCTCAGCTGACACAAGTGGCTCTATCCTTCGGCGCATCCGACGTGCATGGCACGATCGTTCGTGAGAAGATCAGTCACGCTGCTGGCGCACTGACTCCTGAAGGCTTGACTCGCAAAGAGCTGATCTGGCTAGTGAAGGGTGCAGGACGCATTCCCGTTGAACGGGATACCTTCTACAACGAGATCGAAGTGTACGAATAAGCCTGAAGCAGATACCTTCTAACAGGTTAAACAGGCATTGTTCACTGGAGAGATCATAAAGCTTGGCACGGGTAATCTGAATTAACATACAGCAAGAATAAACAGAATGCAATGAATCGACTCACAAGCCATAACAGGCACGAGCCAACATGAGCTAAAGGATAAAGCCTAGTAACAGCACAACACAGAAAGGGCTGACCTGATATGAAGAAATTCGTCATTCTGGGGGGCGGCTACGGCGGCCTCACCATTGCCAAAGAATTGCTGGATAAGCACGTTCCCAAAGACATCGAGATCATCCTCGTCGATCGCATGCCCTTTCAGGGTCTGAAGACCGAGTATTATGCACTGGCTGCGGGGACTGTCTCTGATCTGGAGCTCAGAGTCTCCTTTCCGGCACATGCCGAGCTTACTCGCCGCTACGGTGAGGTTACCTCGATTGACCTGGAGAACAAGACCGTGCACTTCATGATCGGTGATCCTCTGGAGTATGACCAGCTTGTGATTGGGCTAGGCTGTACAGATCGGTTCCACAACACACCCGGTGCCAAGGACTATGCCTCCACAATCCAATCCTTCAACAGTACTCGCCAGACCTATCTACGCCTGAACGAAATCAAGCCATACGGTCAGGTGCATATTGTTGGCGGGGGATTAAGTGGCGTCGAATTGGCTGCTGAGCTTCGCGAGAGTCGCCCTGATCTTAACATTGCTATCCTGGACCGTGGAGAGCGCGTCTTAACCGCCTTTCCACAGCGATTGTCAACGTATGTCCATGCCTGGTTCAAAGAGCATCAGGTGGATACCATGTCCCATGTAGCCGTATCCCGCGTAGAACCATCTGCCATCTACAATCGGGATGCGGAAATGCTAACCGATGCCGTAGTGTGGACAGCAGGGATTCAGCCCGTCAAGGCTGTACAGGACCTGCAAGTAGCCAAGGATGCGCAAGGGCGTATATTGCTGAATGAGCTATATCAGATTCCACAGCACCCGGAGGTATACGTGGTTGGGGATTGTGCGAGCCTTCCTTTCTCTCCAAGTGCTCAGGCAGCTGAAGCTCAGGGTGAGCGTATTGCCCATATTGTGAGAGCACTATGGAAGGGAGACACTCCGCATCCACATCCGATTAGATTACGTGGCACTCTGGGCTCTCTTGGCAAAAAGGCCGGCTTCGGCTACGGCTTCATGGGAGCAGCTTCTCTCCGCGGACGTATTCCGCGTCTGCTCAAGAGCGGTGTCCTATGGAAATCCAAGCGTCATTTCGGATAGCATCTAGGGGACAATCAGGTCGGTGTACAACATTCGTTAACACAGTAAAGGGTTCCCCGCTTGGATGTGCTCAAGCGCGGGAACCCTTATTTTTAATCCAAATCAATCTCCAGCCATGCTTCAGCTTCCTTGATCTTGGCAATAACCGCCTCATACAGCGCATCAGCCGAATCTGCTGCCACGATCTCGCCATTGACCATGGCATAAGGCTCCATATAACATTGCCCGCAATTGGTCAGGCATCCATATTCGATCACATCATAGTCTGGATTCTCTTCCAGACGAGTCATGACCTCCTCTGTACCCAGATGCATATTACTGCTGCAAAATTCGATAATTGGTCTCAATTCATTTCACCTGCTTTTCGTAAGGCCATTTTAATTTAACCTGAATTGTACTATAATAATAGGTATCAGGAAAGGAGTTGAATTCTAAATGAGCGATAACACGCAAAGCATCACCTTGTATGATGAAGTACTGGAAGTGTTGGACAAATTGCGTCCTTTCTTGCAGCGCGACGGCGGTGACGTGGAACTGGTAGATGTTGAAGACGGCATCGTGAAGCTGAAGCTGATGGGTGCATGCGGCAGCTGCCCGAGTTCAACGATCACGTTGAAAGCAGGTATTGAACGTGCCCTTCTCGAAGAAGTGGAAGGCGTTCAAGAAGTGGTACAAGTATTCTAAGATATGCCCCTGCATATTTTATGACAGAGAGTCCTGGCTTCAGCTGAAGCCAAGACTCTTTTTTTTGCGCATGTTCATGTATCCACCCGGGCTATTGGTTTTGTTGCTCTCGGCTTCTCATACGAAGCACGGACCCTTATTACCCTTAGTCATCAATCCACTATATTAGCTTGCTCCGGCTTCACTGAAGATTTACCGATGGAAGGTCGGATTGGGTCCAGCCCCCCTGAGATGTCCATAATGTTCCCAGTAATAAAATCCGAATCATCCCCGCACAAATAAGCGATGACACGGGCTACATCCTCCCCGCTGCCGGGTCTTCCTCTAGGTGTCTCTGGATCAGGCAGACTGCTGACCTCTGCGATCGTCTTTTCTTTATTATCCCCCCGAATATCACCAGGACAGATCATATTTACAGTTATGCCAAATGGGGCCTCTTCCACTGCCAGTGTCTTCGTGAAGGATACAAGTCCTACCTTGGCTGCCGCATATACCGCTCTGTGCGGCCACGATCTTGCTTCTCCAGCATGTCCGAAGCCAAAGTGAATAATTCTTCCCCAACGCTGCTTACGCATGTGGGGCAGCACATAGTGATCCAGGAGCATGGCTCCTACCAGGTTCCCCTGAATTAAGGATTGAATCTCCACATGGGTATACTCGGCAAATAAACGGCGTTCACGAATGAATGGTCCTGCATTATTAACCATGATATCCACGCCGCCGAGCTCCTGCTCTACCCGGCTAATAAGTTCCTCAATCTGGTCAGGCCTCGATATATCCGCCTGTACTGCAATACACCGCACGCCCTTCATTCTGATCTGCTGCTGAAGCTCCTCCGCTTCCGCCTGACTGTGTACATAATTCAGTGCGATGTCGCAGCCCAGATCAGCCAGCTGAAGAGCCGTCATTCGGCCAAGACCTTTGGCGCTTCCAGTTATAAGGGCTATTCTGTGTCTCAACATCCTTCCTCCTCTGCACAGAGAACGGTCACAGCAACAGTATATTCGATTTAACACCTCCCCACAAGAAGAGCACCTGTTAACTCAAAAAAAGCCAGCATCCGTCGAAGCGGAGGCTGGCTGTTCTGACAACGAATAGCTGATGTTATTTCGGACCAATGATGCCAACTTAGAACGCTGGAACGATCGCACCTTGGTACTTGTCTTCAATGAATTTTCTAACTTCATCGGATTGCAGCGCTTTGGCCAGCGCTTGAATTCCCTCGGAATCCTTGTTATCCGGACGGGATACAAGCAAGTTCGCATAAGGAGATTCTTTGTCCTCGATGAACAGTGCATCCTGTGTAGGATTCAATTGAGCTTCCAATGCATAGTTCGTATTGATAACGGCCAGGTCGAGATCCGGCAATTGACGCGGCAGAATGGCTGCATCGGCTTCCTTGATATCAAGGTTCTTAGGGTTAGCCGTAATGTCAGCAATAGTGGAACCAACATCCGTGTTATCTTTGAGCGTAATCAGCCCTTGTTTAGCAAGCAATACCAGAGCACGTCCACCATTCGTTGCATCGTTAGGAATACCTACAATTGCTCCATCCTTCAGTTCGTCGATGGATGTAAGCTTCTGGGAGTAGGCACCCATAGGTTCAACGTGTACAGATACGACAGGCACGAGGTCCATGCCGCGTGTCTCGTTCTCGCTATCCAGGTAAGGCTTGTGCTGGAAGAAGTTCGCATCCAATTGCTTGTCGAATACTTGTACGTTCGGCTGTACATAATCATTAAAAGTTACTACCTGCAAACGAACACCTTGTGCTTCCAGGCTTGGCTTAATAGCTTCCAGAATTTCCGCATGCGGAACTGCTGTTGCTCCTACCTTCAGCTCAACTTGACGCGGTGCGCCTCCTGGTGTCGGCTCAGCTTCGCCTGCCGCCTGATTACCTTGGGAATTGTTGCCGCAAGCTGCGAGAACCGCCATCAAGGTAATGCTCAGTAACAATAGAGACCATTTTTTCATGTGTACCCCTCCAATGTGATTAATAAAAATAGTGACATAAGGATCTATATATATGTTTTCCTTATTTCCGTGTGTAATGCCGAACCAGACGGTCACCGACCATCTGCAGCACCTGTACAATGACAACCATCAGTGCAACAGCCACAATCATGACTGGCAGATTATACCTGTAATATCCATAGTTGATGGCTAGGGCACCCAGCCCGCCACCACCAATCATTCCCGACATCGCGGTGTAGGATACAAGCGTAACAATAGTAATTGTCAGCGCAGCCACCAGACCAGGGAGCGCCTCGCGTAGCAGGACTCGGAAAATAATCTGGGTCGTGGAGGCACCCATTGATTGGGCCGCCTCAATGACGCCTCGGTCTACCTCGCGCAAGGACGTCTCCACCAAACGGGCAAAGAACGGCACGGCTCCTATGACAAGTGGTGGAATCGTACCCTCGACACCAATAGACGTGCCAACGATAAGACGCGTCAGCGGAATCAGAGCCACAATCAGAATGATGAATGGTACGGAGCGCAGAATATTTACAATGACGGATAATATATTATAGACAATCTGCAAAACGACATTAGACGAACGGCTCGTCAGAAATAGCACTACGCCCAGGGGAAGCCCTAGAAGTAAGGTGAAGAGCCCGGAGGCACCCAACATTCTCAGGGTATCGATCGTCGACTTGCTAACCTCTTCCCAATTTATCTGGGAAAAATCCAGATCCACTATCATTGCATGACCTCCACATCCAGCCCCTGGGCAGTGAGCTCGGCTATTGTCCGGCTAATATCAGGAGCAGCACCCTCAAAGCGTACGATAAGCTGGCCATAAGGCGTATCCTTCAAGGTAGAGATGGTTCCCTGCAGGATCGCAAAGTCCACACCCGTATTACGCACAGCCTTAGAGAGGATCGGATCATAGGTCTGGCTACCAAGGAACGAGATCTTCACAATCTGGGCTGAATCCTGATGGGCCGCCTGGAGAATCTTACTAAGCTCTTGCTGCTCATCGGCTTCTCTCAGTATGAAATCTCTCGTAACCGGATGCTTCGGCTTCAAGAATACCTCTGATACAGGGCCTTGCTCAACAATCCCACCCTGATGGATAACACCTACTCGATCGCAAATGCTCTGAATAACGTGCATCTCATGCGTAATGAGCATAATAGTTAGATTAAAGCGCTGATTAATATCTCGCAGGAGCTTCAGAATAGAATTCGTCGTCTGCGGGTCAAGTGCCGAGGTTGCCTCGTCACACAGGAGCACATCTGGATCACTTGCTAGTGCTCGTGCAATTCCTACCCGTTGCTTCTGTCCCCCGGATAGCTGAGCTGGATATTTGGAGCTATGCTGCTCCAGTCCTACCAACACCAGTAGTTCTCTCACTTTGGCATCCAGCTTAGCTGCAGGAGTGTGAACCAGTCGCAGGGGGAAGGCTACATTCTCATAGACCGTCGCAGAGGACAACAGGTTAAAATGCTGGAAGATCATGCTGATCTTACGTCTCGCCAATTGCAGCTGATTGCGGGGAAGCGCCGTCAGATTCACGCCCCCTACCCATACCTCTCCTGAGCTTGGGCGTTCGAGAAGATTCACACATCGAATCAATGTACTCTTGCCTGCACCGGAGTGACCGATGACACCGAAGATTTCACCCTTTTCTATAGTCAAGTCCAGATTGGACAAGGCGATATTTTTTTGATTTCCCTTACCGTAATACTTCGTTAATTGCTTGATTTCAATCAAAGACGTGCCCCCCTTTCTTACCTTTACCCTATCCTGCCGTAACTGCCCCGAAATATACATAAATAGAAGAGCCCTTATCACAGAAGGATAAGGGCTCTTGCATGAACTGCACCACTTGTCTCATCTGCCAATACAATCTATTCATAGATGTATTGTTGGAATTAGCACCATGACGTTCGCCCCGCTCGTCTATACGACGGGGATAACCGGTTGCCGGGCTTCAAAGGGCCAGTCCCTCCACCACTCTCGATAAGAATTATGCTATTATAATCAGATCTCAATATCTGAATGAATACGACATGTAAATAATCAAAATATATGAAACTAGCTTTCAGTATAGATAGTTTACACACGTTTGTCAAAGGTCAATTTTTGTAGTTACGCATGAAAGCCCCCGGACAGTCAGCAAAGTGACGCCTGAAGGCTATGGATGAATCCTGTTTGTAATAGATTCTCAATTTGTAATGGAATGCATTTCCAATTGATGATGAGGTTACATATAGAGGCTTACCACCCCTCCAGCCCCTGCCGTCTCAGATCCTCGGCTACAAGTCTAGCTAGCTGCTCAGCTCCCTGACGGTTCGGATGCAGAGTATCTCCTGGCATATAGAGATTCAGAGTCGCCTCTGGTCCAATAGAGGTAAAGTAGGCTGAGCTGAGCACATTAAGATCGACCAGCGTTACATTCTCCTCCTGTGCCAAAGCTAGCGTAGCCCCTCTGTACCATCTGTTCACGGATGAATGTACCTGATTCGCATTGAAATCTGTGGCTCTACCTTGTGGTGTCGATAATATGACATGGGCCCCTTTGGCCTTTGCCTGAATTACCATATCCCGCATCGCTTCCTTGAATTGAGCCTCGCTGACCTGATGCTTCGCATTCGTATCATTAATGCCGAATTGCAGGATGAAGTAGTCGCCAGGCTTAATATATTGTAGAACACTCTCCATCTGTCCATCATCGCGGAAGCCCCTTGCAATCTGACCACCTGTGGCCATGTTACGCACCTGGAACACATCTCCATCTACATATCCTGGCAGTAATTGTCCCCAGCCGCCCTGTGCACTGCTATCCAACGGGTAATAGTTGCACACCGTCGAATCACCACCAATGTAGATTGTACGATTCGTCGCCGGCTGACTTGATAGCTGCACGATTTCGAGCGCACTCAGTGTAAAAGCTGTCCCCTCTTTTCCCTCCGTAACTAGCAGGTTCAACTGCCCGTCAGTAACCGGGATTTGGAAGCGATCGACTGCTCCATTACCGGTCAGATTCATCAACTGGTAGACCCCTTCTGCAGCGACACTGGCTCTGCTCGTATTACCAAGTGTAACTTTTACCTCATAGAGACCTGTTGGCAGATCCACATTAAAGGTATTGCTGCTCTTGATACCGAATTGTCTGAATTGCACCGCGTCCGACTTGACTCCTGTACCCGAGGCCGTCACATTACGCATATGCTCGGGTGTCTGAAAGCCGTATCCTTTGCTAGCAGTATAGCCATCCTCTGCCCTGACCCCCACGTATCCAGGCTCTACTGCCCCCGCTCCAAAATCAAAACGATATTCAAGCCCGGCAGCCGATGTCTGTGGAGAGAACATTCCTAAAGACATTAATAAAGCGCTTACAATTATCAATACACCAACCTTCCCTTGCCTCTTTCGTCTACGCATTGCTATTCTCCTCCTTCAAGATATGGATACAAGCCTAAGAAAGTAATTCGCCACTTTATTTCCATTTCCTTCAATATATGATTTGTTTTTTACACCAAAAAAGACCATCTTACCGATGGTCCTTCTGTCACTTTTGCATCGCTTTACACTACACTACTCTACATTACGATCATCGACTGCAACAATTCATTGTTATCATCTACTGAAGCTAAGCTTAGTGGATTTTGTTCTTCTGCGCTCTCCTCAAGAAATCATTGGTGTAGTCGAATGCCACTGTTACACTCCGACACACCATCTCCAGACCCTGCCTCAGATCCTCCAGATGTGCATCCACATCCTCCAGTCGGATTGGACCGAACAAGGCTCTATGCCTTTGCCACAGATCATCCTGCATTTCAGGGCTCATATGATGGACCTCGATATTTCGACGCTTACGCAATCGGTCCATCGGCGCCCTGTACTCATCCTTCAGATCAAACAAACGGTTAGCAAGTGTACCGTGTACCTTCAGATATTTGAACTGGCGAAGCACCGTGTAGTAGGAATAATGTGCTTTTACACGGGTTGTATTGAGATCGTACAGATCATTTAACAGATTACCAAGTTTATCGAGCATGGAGAATACCCGTATGAATCCATCTTTGTAAAAATAGACATACCTCGAATAATCGGGCTGATCACTTGCAGACATCTGATCTCCTGCTCCCGCCTTTACCTTTGAACGAAAGTAACCAGCGACGAAGGTGCTCTGCTCCAGCTCATCCAGGGAAGATATCAGGCCTCGGGTCAGAATATCCGTCTTACGGTCCTCATGGGAAGGATCACCATGCTTGTGTATCCGCCGCTGCAACAGCTGCAACGTCTCGTTCATGCTGTTCATGGCTTCCAGCAGGACTCCTTCGTCCTTACGGGGCTCCTCCCCAACTAACGTACGCAGCAATCAACTCGCCCCTTCCTCACTCTCACATGTCAGTATTATTAAAATGATTACTCTCAGCTATCCATAAGCTTGATGCTGTCTCCATGGCGTACCTCGACAGATCACCCTTGTGGATTTATAGCCTACGTAAGACTGGTATAATTATATCAGCTCGTTAGGTGCGAAATGATGGAAGGCAGCGAATACAAGCGACAAAGCTTAAGATACCGTTCTCAAGCTTACCTTATATCATGTCCTTGATCCGTCCCCGCTCATTCCCCCAATGCCTTAAATACCTGTGACAAAGTCCACGAGAAACTCGCGGACTTTGTCAGTACTATATTCATTATAGCTACACAGTTACTTAGAGGCAAAACGAATTCTGAACGAGTACTTTCCAGCAAGGCTACAGCTTACTAGCCCTACTCCAGTGCCGCTTTCTTCATCCGTTCCGGTGAGAGCTGCCATACGCGGAAGCTCATATAGCACAGAATGGCAAAGGCAGCCGCAATAATAACCATGTGGGACAGCACGACGAACATGTAGATCTCCGGTCTGCCCGCTACAATCAGCAGAATCATACCTACGATGACCTGCAGCAGCAGCAAGAGCGCTGAAGCGACCCCCAGCATACGAAGATCACGATGATCAGGATGCTTGTGATACGCGAAGTGGCCGACAATCAGAATAACAACGAACAGTAATCCACCTGAGATCTGATGAATCGACAGCGGTGCAATCCCGAGGAAATCATTGATGTTCTTGGTCGTAGCATGGGTCAGAAATGCTCCTGTATACACAGCCAAGTACGTGTAGATCGTAGAGCCCCATACAAGCCAACGGAAGCCTTTCTTGACCGGAGCTCCTTGCGTTCGCTTGCTCTTGGCCGAATCCGATGCCTCCTGCCACACTCCCAGCGTCATCATCGTGGCACTTGCGAAAGCAATGAGCGCGAATCCGAAATGCAGCGCCATCACTGCCGTGGACTGAGAGAACACGACCGCGAACGCTCCCATGATGCCCTGTATGATGACAAAAGCCAGTGTCAGGCCAGAGAACACTCGCAAATCCGTACGGCGCTTGCGGAATACCAGCATAAATCCGGCAAAGCTCGATAATGACAACAATCCAGCCATTGCACTAACGAAGCGGTGTGAATATTCAATCACCGAAGCGACCGTATGCGCAGGCACCAGCTTGCCGTTACAGGTCGGCCATTCCTGACCGCAGCCCAGACCTGAGTCCGTCCGTGTGACGACACCGCCACCAAAGGTAGCCAAAAACATAAATAAACAAGTTATTAGCGCCAACCATTTCAAGATTTGAGTACCCTTCAATTTGTTCTCACCTACAGCTTTATATTTTTTTTGGTGAATGTTATGAAAACTTAACTAAAATAATTATAACTGATAGATTCATCACAGACATGGTTAGATTGTGACAAAACATGAACGACTATCACGAGATGACCAAACCAAAAAGGCCATCCCCACTTTGCTAAGCAAGGATGCCTTCCTGTCATTTGCTACGCATTTGCATTTGCATACGCATTCGCATTTGCCTCATACATCAGATGAGGTCCATCTATCCTTTTGTCTGCCATCAATTCACAAGCTACCGTCCTACAAGCACTCGTTGGATTACAGAGTCATCGCTCCATGCACCTCTGATGCCCGATCCAGAAATTGTTCAATTTCTTCTCTGGATTTGCGCAGCCTGTTCACCAGACGAACGAGCTCTTGGCCGTTGCTAAAAGCGATGAAGCTTGGAATCCCCAGCACATTATGTGCTTCACTGATTCCTTCCGTATGCTCTACATCCACTTCAATCAAAGTGAGCTGATTCGCATATTTTTCCTCCACCTCAGGCATGAAGGGATCTATGAATTTACAATCACCGCACCAGTCGGCTTTGAATACAGCTACAGTTAGACCGGGCTTCTGAATTAATTCGTCAAATTGGTCCTTGTTACTTACTTTTAGCATGAGATATTCCACCTTTCAGTTCAATTGAGCATTTCCTAGGGAACAATAATTCTGTGGACATTAATCCTGCGGGCAATAGCTCTGCCTTCTGCATGCATCATGTAGCGTGGCTACCTACTTGCTGGTATCAGCTACCAATAACCCTCATTATTATTGTACCCGTAATTATACAATTTGCACAGCGCTCGCACATTCTCATCTAAAAGTTCATACAGGTTCTTGCTGTCAGGGTTAATCAGGGTCAAACAAGCCATACTTAGAATAACATGATCTCAGTGCCGGCTGATGTTAACCACTCCAATCCAGGCCAGGCAGGAAAGGAAGGATCAATATGTCGGATTGGCTCCACCAGATTGCTGTCGGATTCCGTGATACGCTTCGTCTTGCACGGACCATCCCCCAAGCTCTTGAACACAAGTGGACGGGTACTCAGGCGGCCTGGTCCGCATCACGCAGATTGCGCTTGCCCATCCGCCCTATCCCTTGGAACCATGAAGCTGCCGAAGCCGCTTTGCAGGAGCTGGAGCTGTTCCTTCCCTTCCTTGGCCGTAACATTCGCCATTGCTCTACCGAGCATACCTTGTGCCAGCAGGATCAAGAGGTGCTTGAGCTCATTCAACATGATACAGCGCAACATAATCGTAGCAATATTACACGCACCGCTGCTTACCTGGACTGTTATCAAGCCTACCCTGAGCTGCATTGGGCACTACTAGCACATCTTGTCTCCCGTAACGGGGGGTATAACATGACAGATCTGAAAGGCGGACTGCTACAGGACCTGCTATCAGATCAGGACCGAAGTTCTCTCTACCGATTGTTGGAACGCAGCAATGCGCTCATTTTCCAAGATGCCTATCCCCAGCTTCAGTTGTATGCACACAGCCGGCGACTGGGACGGAGTTGCTTCCATCTGCTCCCTCACTTCCATATCTCTGCCTTCATGCATCCTTTCTGGGAACGCTTCTGGACGAAGCGCGATAGTGTCATGCTAAGCGTTGCTCTTATTATTAATGAGCAGTATTATATCGAGGGTCGAGTTATCCAGCATCCCTATTTCCAGAAACATGTTACCAGTACACTAGGGTTCAAAATGAATCAATGGCTGCAATTGAACCAGGTGCTCTTTCCCCTTGGGATAAATGGTCACCTCGCCGGGCTTGTGCTGGAGCAATTCGGTAGCCTTAGCAAACGGATTGCTTTCGGTAAGCAACTCTACGGCATGCTATTCGGTTACAAGCAAGTACTTGAACAGGTCACTGCCTTTGTTAATCAGGTCCCACATGAAGGCTCTCGAAGCGAATATTGGCCCGGATTATTCACACCGCATAGGCAACAAGCGCTGCGCTCTCCTGTAGAGAGTGCAGCGCTTGTTGCCTCGCAATGGTTACCAGAAGGGCAGAGACTATATAGTCCCAAGCTTCATGAGGTGTGGACGGATACCACCTATGAGCCCATTCCGCATTATGACTGGTATCAACAACGGATGGTCATGAGTTACTTAACCAAGCCTCGCAGGCCACTCTTGTTCGAGATCAGCCATGAGCATCGCTTCGGAATTCAGAAGCTCGCTTGGGCTCATGATGCCGAAGCGAATCTCACCTTGCCAACAAGCTTATAGCCTACTCCCTGCCAGCCTCGGACTGAGCTTGTCCACGCTGCAGTCGCATCAACGGCCTGAGCAGCTTCTGGATAATCCGTGGATAGCCTGCAAGTTCTTCTCTGGTAATCACTCGCAGCAGAATCATCAGAACAACAAAGGCAAGTGCAACTGTTGCACCCGACACTCCGCAAGCCAAGAAGAAGACCAGACGCGAAGGCGTTGCTCCGAAGGGTAGCCGTGTTAATACATTCATACCATAGCCTGCAGCCGCTGATATGACGACCGTCACGAGCAGGCCTGGCCATTTGCGTCCCAAAATAGAGAATGGAACGATGCCCTTGAGCACACGGATGTTAAGCAACGTAATGACCAGGAAGCACAGTGCAGTCGCGGCAATGATCCCGTACACATCGAACCAGATCGACAGAATCCAGCTTGCAGCGAGCTTCACTACCAGGCCGACCATGACATGAATGGTAGAGATATTGGGCTTGCCCATCCCGATGAGCATGGAATTACTGGTCATCATCGTAATCTGGAAAATGGTCCCCAAGGTCAAGGCGGCAATAATTCCGCTCCCGCTCAGGTCCTTGAATAGCAATCCATTAATGGAATAAGCTGCCGTAGTGAGTGCAATAACAATCGGCAGACCGCTCAAAATAGAAATACGCAATGCCAAGGTCATCTGACCGCGCAGATGATCCATATCCTTGCGTGCAAAGGCTGCTGACACGACTGGGAGCAACGATTGGCTAAGGGCTATGGCAAGAATAGGCGGAATACCAGCTACACTCTGAGCCTTGGCACCGAGTACAGCGAGTGCTCCAGTTGCACTGGCCTCGCCGATTTTGTCCACCAATAGCGTCTTCAAGATCGATGTATCAATAAAATATACAGCAGGTACTGCGAGTGAGGATAATACAATCGGGATCGACAGGGTAAAAATGTCCTTGTATATCCGCAGTAATGGAATGGGTGCTCCCAATGCTTCACCTGTCCCGCTCTTTCGGTCCTCACGGCGCAGCTTGAAGGTGAAGTATAGCATAACCGCGAAGGCTCCAATGCTGCCAATCACCCCGCCGAAGGATGCACCAGCAGCACTAAACTCTTCATTATAGCCTGCCTGCACCAGCATGTACCCTAACAGGATCGCTACCCCAACTCTGGCGAATTGTTCGACGATTTGCGAGATGCCGCCAGCCGTCATGTTGCCTCGTCCCTGAAAATAGCCACGCATCATGGCAATGGCCGGGAACAGCAGCAGGGCAGGTGCTAACGCACGTATGGCAAGTGCAGCCTCAGGCTGCTTGATGACATTGGTCGCATAATAGGGCGCTCCCACATATAGCAGTATCGTCATGATTATACCTGCGCCGACAGCAAAGAGCAGAGCCGCCTGATAGATTCTTGCGGCCTCATGCGGTCGATTCAAGGCATAGCGCTCCGACACCATTTTGCTTAAGGTGCTGGGGATACCCGCTGTCGCCATGGTAAGCAGCATCAAATATACAGTGTTGGAGGCTGTGAATGCCACGTTACCGACATCTCCGAACATGTGCTCCAAGGGCACTCGTTGCACGAGGCCCAAGACTCTGGCCACCAGCGCTGCGGCAGCCAGAATCAATGTTCCTCTTATAAAGGATTCCTTCTTAGACAATAGTCGTACCTTCCTCGCGCTTAAAATATCCAGAACAGGAACAGGATAATCATAGCCAGTTGCAGAACAATCTTCATGACCGTGCTAGTAAACAGTCCTACAACCGAGCCGATTCCTACCTGAACGGCCTTCTCCAGCGACTGACGCTGCAGCAGTTCACCCAATACGGCGCCAATGAACGGTCCCAATACAAGTCCGAATGCCGGGATGACAAATGGACCCACAATAACCCCCACTGTGCTTAGGATGGTCGATAGTCGTGAACCGCCGAACTTCTTAACACCCCATGCATTCACCACATAGTCAGCTACAAAAAGAATGACTACGATTAACGTCTGGATGATCCAGAACCAGATCGTGTAATGCTCGAACGTAAAGAACCAGCCGTACACAAAAAAACCGAAATAAATGGCAAGTGCCCCTGGTAATACCGGATACACCGCACCCAGCATGCCTATGGCAAATAAAGCAATAATCAGAATCCAGCCCAATACGTCCATACAAGACCTCCTCTACTCCCAGCTCATGTATAAGATAACTTATAGATGTATTGTAAGATCAATGTAAGATCAAAAACGATTAGACGAGAATATACTTGCGGATTACCTCGACAATGCCATCATCATTATTACTCGCTACCACTACATCAGCAGCCTGCTTCACTGTCTCCTGAGCATTGCCCATAGCCACACCCAGACCAGCTGCCTGAATGACAGCCAGATCATTAAGGCTATCACCAACAGCAACAACTTCCTGCATCGTGATCCCCAGTAGGTCGCATACCTCCTGAATGCCTGTTGCCTTGCTAATTCCTCCAGGGTTAATCTCCAGATTAACAGGAGATGAATTCGTAATTTGAAGTCCACCAAGATCCTGCAACTTCATCAAGATGCTATGGCGCTTATCATCATCACTTGTATTGTATCCGAATTTAAGCCACTCCAAGCTGTCCAGCGATTCTGGCCAACGCTCGGCGTTATAGAGCTCCTTCGTGCTATAGGCCCAATACCAGGAATCATGCTCAAGTGCGATCTCTCGCATCTTGCGAACCAGCTCTACATCCAGCAAGGATCGTCTCCACAGCTCATGAGGAGATTTCCATACCTCACTGCCATTCACAGTAACCATCGGCGTCTCCAGGCCAAGTTCCTGAGCATAAGGCAGTGCATGCATGGCGGCCCGTCCTGTAGACAGACAGACGTGAATTCCCTCTTTGATCGCACGGTGAATCCAGTTCGTCGTCTCCAGTGAAATTTCATGATTGTCGTTCAGCAATGTACCATCCATATCCAAGGCCAGCAATTTATACTTATAGTCTCCCATGAAGCTCCTCCTCTGTGCATCACGATTCTACACGCTTGTGGTGATGCTTCTTCTCTACTTTATCAGGGCATTTACCCAACGACATTTTACCACTATCACGCAGCAAGGGCTACAGCATCATGTCCAAATGGAGACTTGAGCGAGCTTGTTTGATTCAAACGCTACCGCGAGTAGCCACTTTTTCACAGCTCCAATGCAGCAAATAAAAAAATCACTCATTGGAAAAGATAGAGGTTGCGCTCCCCATTCCAGACGAGTGATTTCTTCGGGTTCAGTTATTGCCAGTACCCTCATCGGTGGCAGCCCTGTTGCCTTTCGGCACACCGTCAAGTCCGTAGACCTGATCGTATGCGTCGAATATCTTGCGAGCAATCGGAGCTGCACTCGTCGAGCCAAAGCCACCCTCGGGTACAACTACAGCCACGGCCAGCTTTGGATTGTTACGGGGAGCAAACGCGATGAATACCCCGTTATCCTTGATGCGCCCGCCTACGCTTTGCTGTGAGGTACCTGTCTTACGGGCAAAATCATACGGGAAGTCGCTAAAGGCAGAGACATTGGTCGCCATCCCCCGAATGACCTCATCCCAGTGGGCTTGTTCGAATTCTACCTCATTCAGCACCTTGGGCTTGATCTCACGCACGATATTACCCTCACTGTCTTTAATATGACTGACCAGCTGAGGCTCCATCCGCTTGCCCCTATTGGCAAGTGTTGCTGTATACTGCGCGAGCTGAAGTGTCGTATATTTTCCCTGCTGACCGAAAGAGCCTTGCACCATACGTGTCAATACACTTTCATTGGTTTCTTCTTCTTTATACTCAAGTCTACCCAGATACTCCCTTGGCAGGTCTACACCTGTCGAGACCCCTAGCCCAAATTGCTTCATATAACGGTCCCATATGTCGATAGCTTCCGCTCCATAACGACTATTGAGTCTCTTCCCGATCATATCCACCATGAACGTATTGGATGAGACTTGAATGGCTCGTGCCGGACTTAAAGAACCATGGGCACTTCCTCCCGAGTTACCAACTCTGGAGGAGTCGTTGCGTCCGTAGAAAGCCGAACCGTTATCGAAATAACGATCTCCTGTAGTGAAGAACTTCTCCTTCAGCCCGATCAGCACCGTGAGTGGCTTAATGGTGGAGCCTAACAGCAGGACAGACTCGGGATGCTGACCCGGACGATTCGGACGGACCGGGGAGATGGTCCCGTTGCGATACGTATATTGAATCTTCTTCCAATCCTCTGGCGACGTTCCGCCTGTCTTCCAGACGTTGGCATCATAATCCGGCATGCTCGCCATCGCCACGATGTGTCCGGTATCGACCTCCATTGCCACGGCATAGCCAGTAGTAGCTTCCCGAGTCTTCGGAGAAGACTGAAGCTTTCTTAGCTGATCCGTTATCGCCTGCTCTGTGGCCATCTGGATATCCTTATGAATGGTAGAGTAGACATCATAGCCCTTGCGGGGCGGTGTCACAGACACGACCCCATCAGGCAGGTAGCGTGGATTGATGGAGATTGTCTTGTATCCGTTCAAGCCACGCAGCTCATCCTGATACTGTAGCTCCAAGCCATCATAACCGACTGTCTCACTCTCCCGATAGACCAGACCAGGATTGAGCTGGGCATTCTGATTGTCATGAATCTCCTTATATTTATCAACATTCGTGCGTGCGTTCTGATAGGTACGAATATAGCCAATGGTCTGGACCGCCACAGTATCGGGATCGTACTGACGCTGGCTTTCCTCGATAATATCAATTCCCGGATACTGATCCTTATGCTGTAGAAAATAGGCAATCTCCTCCGAGCTTAACCCCACCTTCACCAGCCGTGGAGTGAATCCACGCTCTACTACATAATTACGATCCAGTCGGTTCATGATCTCCGCCGCATCCAGCTTCTCTCCATCAGGATCACCGTATTCGGCAAATTTGTCTGCCAGCTCCTCCGTGAATTGCTCAAGTTCAGGCAAGAGCCTGTTCTCTTCTTCGCGTAGGGCTTCGGTCTTGTCGCTATAATCCTTCTGGAGCGTGACATAGAGTGATTGGATAGGTGTCGAATAAGCTAACTTATTCTTGCCAGTAGCATCATAGATTACGCCTCTAATCGGCGAGAATGGAACGTTGCGGGTACTGGAATAAGCTACTTCTTCCTTGAGCTCGTCGGCCTCCAAAAACTGTAGCACAGATAGTCGAACGATAAGGACAGTGAATAGTAGGAAGGAGCAGAAGAAAAACACATTTAGCCGGAAGGTAAAGCGCTTCCTCTCTGCTGTGGTCACTCCGGACTTCTCGATCTTACTCAACTTCATTATGCCAAATCCTCCTGTAGCACAGAGATATTCCAATGTTACCACAGCTTACCGGTCAACTGGTGACAATCCAGATACCACTTCTTTTACCAAGTAGGCTAAGCGATCTCAACTGAAGCAAAGGCTCGATGCTTTGGACGAGCCTATCCAGACCACCGGTCATGGGACCGGCTTGAATACGCTACCGAAGCTCTGCAGACTCCTTGCACAACAAATTCAGAGGTTGCAGCAAAGTATCCGGCCCTTTCAACAAGAAAAGACGAGCCAGTAGCTGCCCGTCAGTGTTACAGTTGTTGTTTGGAAAATTAATTACGGTACTCTTCCTCATCTCCAGTATTTCCACTGTACCTATGAGCGTGGGGAATTCTACCGTTCACCGTTGTATACCCTTCGAAATGGTGATAATGTCCACCGCCTGACAAGCGAATGGCTGGCCCTGTTGTTCCTCTGATGGTGTGTAAATGCTGATTGTTAAATGATGTTTCTGCATAATAATGATGAACATGCGGAACACCACTTGGAGCTGGCTCTGTTACTCCAGCGTAATGATGGTAGTGGAAGTCTTCTAGCCCAATTGTATTCCATCAAATAGATGCATCCATCTAGATACCTACCTCACATCATGATCTCTCTCTTGTCTACCTTCATGCCAGACAATGACCGATCGAACATATCAAGAATAAATAAGAATCGTTCAGCTTCACGAAAAACATGATCTGCTAATAGAGGATGAATGATACTTTTGATTCGACACTCCTCAATTAAGTCGCGTGCAGTCTTCTTAAAATCTCGCAATGATTTGACCGAGACGCGGTTCTCATCAACAAATTGACTTAGTAATGGATGGGTCTGCGATTGTGGGCGCATGGAACTTAGGTCAATGGCTTGAAACATCAGCGTATCAAAATCTTGGCTGAATTCCCTTGCTTGTTCCACTAATTTTCGCTCAGATGGATCAAGCAGATGACCTATAAATTTTGCGTGGTCAGCCATGATTTTCAGGAAAAAGACATTTTCATCAATAATCGCATCAGGTAATGGTTCAAGTCTCCCGCTATTGAGCTCTTCTAACCGATTTCTGAAATAATTTGCTTCTCGGCTAACATGATCTACAAGCAAAGGAAAGTTGGTTCCCCCAGGAAGTTGGCAACTTAGTATAAGCCCAAGTACCTTTCTCTTAAATGCCCAAATATATGAAGCGGCTTTGTGAACTTCTGAATTAAACTGTCTAATTACTTGGGGATCAGCATCTTCTTGAAAAGAATGTGCTCTTCTTTCAATATCCTCAAAGATTGTATGAAATTGATTAGCCTCATTAATTAACTGCGTGTCCTCACACCGAAACCCAAGTCGAAGAAATAAGGAATGTTCTTTCATTATGCGCGACCAAAAACGTATCTCATCTAATGATCTGACTACAAAAGGATCCGACAAACCATTTTCCACCTTTCGGGCCAATGAATAAGACAACCATTTGTATTGGCTTGATAGCAAAGTATATGGGCATGACATGTTTCAATATGCTATTGGAAAATAAAAATTAGTTCTGTTGCCCGGAAACAGTGTACATTAAATGGGTTAACAGTAATAACCAGCCTACCTAAACATACGAAAAAAGCCCCCCACCCGTTAATACAGGGGGAGGTCCTACCTCTCGATACAACAGCTAAATTAAGGATTAGTTTCACTACTATTGTTGGCATTGCCGTCTTCCGCATTCTTTTGCTTCTTTGGAACACCATCCAGACCGTACACTTCATCGTATGCGTCGAAAATCTTGCGTGCAACCGGTCCCGCACTGGTCGCTCCGAAGCCGCCCTCTGGAATCATCACAGCGACCGCAAGCTTCGGATTCTGACGTGGAGCAAAGGCGATAAATACCCCGTTGTCCACGAGCTTGCCGCCAACGCTCTGCTCAGAGGTTCCTGTCTTACGGGCATAATCATAGGGGAAGTCGTTAAATGCAGCCACATTCGTTGCCATCCCCCGAATAATCTCATCCCAATAAGCCTTCGGGAAATCGACTTCATTGAGTACCTTAGGCTCGAACTTCTTCACGATATTGCCTTCATGGTCCTTGATCTGACTGACCATATGCGGCTCCATGCGTTTCCCACGATTCGCCAGCATGACTGTGTATTGTGCCAGCTGCATCGTCGTATACTTCCCTTGCTGGCCAAAGGAAGCATAGGCCAGCTTCGACAGATTACTCTCGTTACTCTGACTGTAATATTCCTTCCGACCCGCATATTCACGAGGCAAATCTACTCCAGTCGGTACTCCAAGTCCGAATTGCTCCATGTAATTATCCCAGACCTTGACCCCTTGATCCTTCTCGGCATCATTACGGTATTTGTTATATAGTCCCTCACCGATCAGATCAACCATAAAGGCGTTGGAGGAGTTCTTGATAGCCGTATCTGGGTAAAGTCCCCCGTACACGTGTCCTGAGGAGTTACGTACACGTGAGGAATCATTCCGACCGAAATAAGCCGCACCACGGTCCTGATAATAGGTTGAGGTCGTGATCAGTCCCTCCTGCAAGCCGATCAACACGGACAGTGGCTTCACTGTTGAACCCAACAATACAACGGATTCGGGGTGAGAGCCCTTTTGGCCTGATAAGAAAGCGCGGATCGTACCGTTCTGATACACATACTGTACCTTCTTGTAGTTTTCTGTCGAGATACTGCCTGATTGCCAGTAGTTCGTATCGTAATCCGGCATACTGGCCATCGCCACGACATTACCGGTATCGACTTCCATCGCTACAGCAAAGCCCGTCTGTGCGTACGGATGCGTGCGGCCTGACACACGATTAGAATGCAGCCAACGAAGCTGATCCATAATAGCATCTTCTGTCTTGAGCTGAATTTCCTTATTGATGGTCGAGATGATGTCGTGCCCCTTCTTAGGTGGCGTGATTGACTCTACGCCCTGGGGCATATTTCGCAGATCCACCGGGACGGTCTTATAGCCGTTCTCTCCCCGTAGCTCATCCTGATATTGCAGCTCCAGACCATCAAAACCAACGGTCTCATTGTCCATATAGACCAATCCTGGATTTTGCTGCTGCGACATGTTGGCTTCAATATCCTTATATTTATCAAGCGAGGTTCGCGCGCCCTTGTACTTGTTAATGTAACCGATCGCTTGTACAGCTACGGTATCTGGATCATAATGACGAATACTCTCCTCGACGACCTCCACACCCGGGAACTCGTCCTTGTGCTGCATGAAGTAAGCTGTCTCCTGCTCCGTCAGCTCCGCCTTGATTAGACGAGGCGTAAATCCGCTATATTTACGATAATTCCGGTCCATCAAATCCAGAATCTCGGCCGCAGTCAACTTAGGTGCCTTGGAATCGCCATATTTAGCGAAGCTGTCAGCCAGCTTCTCTGACATCTGCTCTAGCTCAGGCAATAGCTTCTTGTCATCATCACGGATATTCTCCGCACTATCACTATAGTTTTTGGCCAGCGTGATATAGAGAGACTGAACGGGTGTCGAATAAGCCAGCTTATTCGTGCCTGTTGAATCATAGATGGTTCCCCGAACAGGAGGTAGCGGCACGTTCTTCGTAATACTACCTGTCTCTTCCTCTCTTAACTGCGGCCCCTCAACGAACTGCAAAATAGCCAATCTAACAATAATTACGGTGAATATCAAAAATGCACTAAAGAAGAAAAGGTTGATCCGGAAGCTGAATCGTTTACGAGCCGTTGCCGCCGTGTCCTGATTCTGCCCGTGATCTGTCTTTCTCATCATGTGTCCGGTCTCTCTCCTTCCTAACTACCTGAATGCCTTTCGCACTCAATTGGTGATTGCAGTGTCTGCGTACTCATCTGGAATGTGTGTCTGTGCAAAGCCTGATGGATTGAACCAGTTGCCACTCTGTGCCCATGTAGCATCCAGTGGAATCCATGCTTCCTGCTCGGCAATGTACACTTCATTCCAAGCATGAGGCCCATAGCCCCCTGCTCCATTATAACCTAGCCCCGTCACAACCTTCACCTGCAGCCCCTGTGATCTTGCCATCACTGCGTACAGGCGGGCATAGTCAATACATACACCCCTTCGGGTGTCAAAAGTATCGCGTGGAGTCTGCTCGCGCCATTCCCCTCGCTGCTCATAGGCCTCCACTTTATCGTAATCATACGCAATTCTGCTGCCTACCCAATCATACAGCCTTCGGGCCTTCTCCTCATCCCCTGAAGCTCCACGGACAAGCTCAGCCGCAGCCCCTTCAATATCAGCAGGAATGCTACGATCAATAATCTCATATTTTTGTCGTAGAATGTCACTGAATTCCTTCGTTACAGCCTGGGTCAATACCGGCAGCTTATCCTTGATGAAGCCTCCAGTCAGTGGAGCCACTACCGTCTGGGCACCCTTGCTGTAGATTGGAGAGGCCTGTACGTAGCTACTGAAGGAACTACTTGGGTAAAGACTGACGCCAATGAACAGCACTGCAATGAGCATCATGGCGCGCGCTGCACCGATGACTACACCAATGCCTGCACCAGATAATCTCCCCAGAAAGCTGGATGCCCCTGTTGTATGAGAGGTCGAATCCTTATCCCGCCCCATGACTAACGCATAGATCCCCCGTAACAGCGACATAACGATAATATAGCTGAGAAGGAACAACAGAGCAAAGCGCAGCAGCGGGAACATCTCCACCACCTGAAGCACAGCCTCCAGCATATCCCGGAAGCTGCTAGTGCTCGTGTCGCGTTCGATCAACACAGTCATATAATCGGCGAGCCAGCTCTGCACGATAGGAGATAGCCAAGCAGCAAGCCCGAAAGCGCCAAGAATACCCGCAACCGTTATTACACCATCTACGATCAGATTGAAGAGTGCTCCAGCAGATCTGGATGCCCCTCTACGCCAGCCCTGCAGTAGGGATATTACCACCACAACGATTAGCGCAACGGTTACCCCATTCCAATTCCATGACGTCAAATTCTCAAGCCAATCTTGCTCCATCTCTACCTCCCTGCTTCAGGCTACCAGCGTTCAGTCAGTGAGAGCTCGACCCAGCTTAGGGCGAGCTGCTCTTGGCCTGATCTATAAAGGTAGCGACGGTATCACTGACACTCCACTCCCCGAGTGGCACACCCTTGAAGGATACCTTCACTTTATCGCTGCCAGCTGTCCCTGTAACCTCCAGATTTGGACTCGTAATCGTAAAGCCCCCGTCTCCATTGGAGGTATACTTCGCTTCCTTGGCTTCCTGCGCCATAACCTTGACCGCTTCCGATTTCATGGTCTCCACAGCCTCATCTTTTACACTCATGACGGCCTCTTGAATCTGATCCATCGAGATACCACTGTAGATTAACAAACCAGCTACAATGACAATAACAATAAGCCATTTCAAGACGGTCTTGACTACATTCAGCACAACAAGCAGCACCACTAGCGCGATTAGAATCACCAGCCAGTTCTGCTTGATAAATTCAATCCATACATTCATATCCATATTCATGACACTCCCGCTTCAGCTTAGCAAATATTCCACAAGGCTAGCAAGCCTCATGCACTCTATCATTATACATGATTCACTATTTCCCTGTCAGCTTGCCCTCGCATGGCACTTTCAAAGGAATATAGCACGAGGAGATGGTAGACATTTCACCCCCGATAACAAGATAGACGTGCCGTAATATTTCAAAAAAAGGTCTATGTCTGTCCCAAGTGGAGTAGGCTCTACAAAGAGCCCGTACAAAGGAGTGGAAACCTGAGTGAAAACTGCCTTGTGGTTGTATCTGTTCCTGTTCATCGCCTTCTTCGATCTGCATGCCCAATACCCGATTCTTACTCCCTTTGCCATTTCCTTGGGAGCCGCCCCTACCTTCATTGGCTGGATGATGGGTATCTACTCCCTGACACATCTTCCTGGTAATCTGCTCGCAGGGCCAGGTGTCGATCGCCACGGCAGCCGAAGATATATTATGTTCAGCTTGACAGCAGCAGGCTTTATTTTGGTGCTACAGGCATTTGTCAACTCCCCTTGGGAGCTGCTGGTGCTCCGTGCATGCAGTGGTTTTGTACTGGCTTTCTTGTCTCCCGCCTGTATGACACTATTGGCCCGTCTATCTGACGATCCTGTCACCCAAGGAAAATATATGTCTGGTCACGGTGTCATACACACCCTTGCTTCCGTCATCTCACCAGCTGCCGGAGCATTTATAGTAGCCAGCCTTGGCTTTCAGAGCACCTTCAGCTCGCTTGGCATCATTCTGATCCTTACCGGGATCATGGCTTATTTCACCCTGCCCAAATCCTCACAGGTACATACGACACTTGCGCAGGAGAAGGACACAGATACCCCACTACCGAATTGGCGATACTTTCTTCTGCCGTTAGTTATCGCCTGTGCTCAAGGAATCTTATTCTATGAGCTTCCGCTCCGTAATGCAGGGACTGAATCCATCCTGTCAACAGGGCTTCTGTTCTCGGTCATTAGTCTGGGCGGCCTGGTTACGTTAAGCATGCTATTCCTGAATAACTATTCTCCCTTGCTCAGATTAGTTAGCGGCATGCTTCTGATGGCGCTTTGTTTCTTTTATATGGCAGCCTTCCCCGATAGCTCGTTGGTTCCAGTCTTGTTCGTACTTGGCACAGCCAAAGGAATCATCTTTCCAGCCATGGCTGCTTTGTTCATTCGGTTGGGTGGCAACCGTCTTGGCAGAATCTTCGCCCTGCATTCCATTGTTGTATCTGTTGGCTCCTTCATTGGACCGGTCGTGGCGGGTCAGCTTCGTGATCAACACTCGCCTTTCTTCCTAGCCTTTCTGATCATGACTTGTGGCCTGCTCTTTCTGCCCTTGCGCCGCCCTACCCCTGTACCTCCACTCTCCACGACTGGCTCCTGAACTATCTGAGCCAGTCGCCTATTTATACGATATAAGGCGAATGCACAGGAGATCTGTCCCTGGGGCACATATCATACATTGTAGTCAGCAAACAACTTAAAACATAAGAAATCCCCACGAAAGCGAGGTACAGCACATGAGTAACTGTAACCCTTGTGGTCCAATGTACGGCGGTGTCTGGACATCTACAGGAACAATTCTGGTATTGTATGTGTTGCTGGTCATCATTCTGCGTACTTTCTGGATCTAATCTACTCCGATTCGAATTGAATTCAAATTGAGTCAATAGCAAAAGGGACCGGGAGCTCCAGTGGAGTTCGCGGTTCTTTTTTTAGATAATCCAATATAGGTTTGAGCGTTATTAGCTTTCAATGGAGCTGAACAATTCGATGTTCGCAAAGAAAAACCTCATCCCAACGTGGTTTGTCTCCTGTGAAAGTACGTCGATAGATATTTTTCTTTTGCTGCTTTTTGCATCTTATTTGTCATTATTGCTACACTAGACCTGAGCCCTCATCATTTCCCGGGGAATTCATATCCTACGCCTAGCGATTAGAGGTGAATCCATTGTCAGTAACCATCATTGTGGAAGGCAAAAATGACCGCAGCAAGCTTAGACGCCTGCTAACGCCCGAGGTAACCATTCTCTGTACATTTGGCACACTGAATACGGTCAAGCTGGAGCATCTTCGAAAGGAAGCACGACATGACGAGGTCTATCTCTTTCTGGATAATGACAGCTCAGGCAAAAAAATCCGTGGTGTGCTAAGCGACTCTTTTCCCGATGCCATGCATATGTATACCCGAAGAGGCTATGCCGGTGTCGAAGGCACACCTGATGAGTATGTCATTGCACAGCTTGAAAAAGCTGGCTTGGATGAATTTATCGTCTATCCAGCGGTGCTGGATTAATTTCTTCTAAATACAAAAAAACTCCGCAAGGCTGCGGAGTTCATATCACGTATTTGATGATGAGAAATGAATGACGGTCATAACGATGACAGCTCACAATTACTTATGCACAGTATCGAAGATCATCAACAGGAAGCTAATCGTCAAGTAGTTAATGGAGAAGAAGAATACTTTTTTGGCCCATGCATCCGTGTCCTTTGCTTTGAAGCCCTTCAGAGCAAAATACAGCCATAGCAGGGATAAAAGCAAGGTCGCAATCATGAATACAAGGCCGGTATAGTTGTACACATACATCAGAATGGGTACAGGAATCAGTAGTATAATGTAAGGAAGCGTCTGCCACTTGGTGCGCTCAATGCCTTTGACCACTGGCAGTAGCGGGAAGCCTGCGGCACGGTACTCCTCCACTCTTCGGATGGCAAGAGCCCAGAAGTGAGGGGGTTGCCACAAGAACAACAGAGCAAACAGCAACCATGCACCTAGGTCAATCTGACCAGAAGCAGCTACGTAACCGATGACTGGCGGCATAGCACCAGAGATGCCTCCAATGGATGTACTCCATGTCGAGGTACGTTTAAGCCATAGGGTATAGATTACTACGTACACGAACATACCTAGCATACCCAGTAAACCAGCCAGAGGCCCGGATAGCAACAACAAGACGGATAGGCCTACAATTCCCAAAGTAATTGCGTAGATCAGCACGGTAGTCGGCTTGAGACGGCCTGTTGGTAATGAACGCTTGCGTGTGCGCTCCATCTTCATATCCAGCTCACGGTCAAAATAGTTGTTAAACACGCAGGAGGAAGCCATAATAAGTGCGGTTCCGATTAGTGTAAAAAGCATTTTCATGTAGTCGACGTTCCAGCCGGAAGCCAGCCAAAATCCACCGAAGGCTGCAACCATATTGGTACGAAGGATACCAGGCTTGGTAACTGTAATAAAATCCTTCCAGGTACCTGCCTCAGCACCAGGTGGCTTACGACCTACTGTAACTGCGGCAGCGTCCGATTGAGTCTTATATTGTATATTATTCACGTTGGATCATGCCCCCTTCATTATCAGTCAGAAAAAAACGGAGGTTTTCTGCCTCCGATATAAATTTTATCACAATTATTTGCCAAAGAGTTTGACAAAGATCGTACATTTCCAATTTTAGAGACATGAAAAGGAGCTGTTGTCGTGTGGATACAGCAACACATTTTGCCATTGGCTTCGGTCTGGCAGGTCTTGCCTATATTGATCCAGTAGTTGCAGCCGATCCCGTCACTGCTGGAGCTGTTATGCTCGCTACTGTGCTCGGATCGCAGGCGCCCGATTTCGATACCGTACTAAGAATGAGGGGGAATGCAGCCTATATACGCAATCACCGCGGATTATCTCACTCTCTTCCCTTTCTGGCCATATGGACGTTCCTGATTACGGCATTGATTATGTTACTGTTCAGAGAAGCCGCCATATGGCACGTAGCCCTGTGGACTGGGATCGCCGTATGTGTGCATGTCTTCACCGATTTATTCAACACCTATGGTACACAGGCTCTGCGTCCCTTCAGCCGTAAATGGATTTCCTGGGACATCATTCATATTTTTGACCCATTCATCTTCGGAAGTCATGTCGTCGCAATTGTACTTTGGGCACTGCAATTATTGCCACCTGCCCCTCTGTTCACGGCGCTATATGGACTGCTCATCTTCTATTATATATGGAGAGTGTGGAGTCATCGGCTGGGGAGGCAGCGAGTACAGCAGCTGGATGCTGGTTACAAGGAGGGAGACACCTATTCTCTAATTCCAACGATGTCCTGGAGCAAATGGCATGTCGTGAAGGCATCACGTAATGGTAGCTATGAGCTCGGCATCTATGAGAACGGTGAGCTGAACTGGAATCGACGCGCCAAGTCCTCTACGCACGCAGCTGTGGAAGTCTCCACCCAGCACAGTGACATTCGTTCCTTCTTGTATTTCTCCTCGTATGCCGTGGCTAATGTAGAAGAATTTGCTTGGGGATATATTGTTCGTTGGACCGATGTTCGTTATCGGCACCGAAAGCAGTATCCGTTCGTAGCAGTCATTGCTATGGATCGCAACTTCGAGACACTTCACACCTATGTCGGCTGGCTAAGTGACGAGAAAATGCAAAAAAGACTGTCCCCTCACATGAACTAGACAGTCTTTTGGTTATACTCTAACGAATCCACAATATTGCAGTTGGCAAGGAACGCTATTAGAGCATCCGTTACAGTTCCAACCTGAATAATGGGCATGAGTGACACGATAACTGACACTCATGCCTTAAATTTTTGAAATACTTCCGCTCGACAGAGGCACAAACGTCCAATTCCAGTTGTTATTATGTAAGCGTACTCTTGACGAAATAGTAGCGTTTGATTCACAATACAAGAAGGAATACTTAAAAAATAAAGGAAACGGTTAAATTCCGTCTAGCCATGACGAGAAAAAGCCGGAGCACTTACGCTCCGGACTTTCATTCATGCAGGTATTGCTGAAAGTCGAGTCTTACAGTCCTGTCTGGCCTGCTGAAGTACCTGCCAGCGAAGCTTCTGCCTGCTGTACCAGCTTTTTGGTAATATATCCACCCAGGGAGCCAGCTTCACGAGATGGCATGTTGCCATAGTAGCCGTCTGCTGGAATTGTAATTCCAAGCTCCTGCGCAGCCTCATATTTCAATTGCTGAATGGCACTGTTAGCTTGTTGAACAACCAGATTGTTTGAACGATTACGTCCTGCCATATTTGAATCTCCTTTCAGTCTTGTGAATGAAGTTCCTTGCAAGCTTGCAAGCTTAGTATGGCTCAGACCCGGTTGCTTATTCCTGAAATGATCATATTCAATTATGGAGGTTTTTGCCATGAGTAAGTCTCTATCCATGTGGTTCGCAGCTTCTTCCATCGTACTATTGACCGCTTCCGCTGTTGCGATCAGCCATTCGATCTGGCTGGCTCTTCTGCTTGGGTTGCTGTCTGTAGGAAATATTGGCTGGGGCTTCGTCGTCAAAGCCAAGCGCAATCGAGCCTAGTACCACGCCTCCTATGGGTGCAGGCCGCGGCAAGCTTTAATAGTGTGCTTGAGTGATATGGTTAGGGTAACCGCTTTTTTTGTACAAGATCTATTTGCTCAGCCATGCTGCATCCATAGCCAACAAGAGGAGCCCATAAGGGCCCCTCTTTTTGGTGTATCCAATACATAAGATGCAGTTATGCACCTTAATACATAGAAGCTTAGTGTATAAATAAGCTTGGTCCACAGAGACGAGCTACCTTTATCTAGGCAAAAAGCCCATCCGATGCCTTACCTCAGTCAAAGTACGCTCAGCTGCCTCCTGCGCTCTTTCAGCGGATTGGGAGAGAACACGAGTCAACTCCCCGGATTCACGAATGTCTCGATAACGCTGTTGCAGTGGCTCGATGACGCTGAGCACGGCCTCGGCAAGCTCTTTTTTGAAGGCACCATACATCTGCCCCTCGAATCTTCTCTCCACCTCGGATAGCGTCAATCCAGAGCATTGACTATAAATACTCATCAGATTGCTGACCTCTGGCTTGTTGGCAGGATCATAGCGTACTTCGCTTCCCGAATCTGTAGTTGCCCGACTGATTTTCTTACGAATGACGGACGGCTCATCCAGCAATGCAATATAGCTGCCTGGGTTAGGATTGCTCTTACTCATTTTCTTCGAGCCATCATCCAGTGACATGATTCTAGCCCCCACCTCAGGAATATAAGGCTCTGGAATGGTAAAGAACTCCCCGAATCTGTGATTAAAACGTCCTGCCAGATCACGGGTCAGCTCCAGGTGCTGCTTTTGATCCTCGCCTACGGGTACGAGATCCGCATTATAGATCAGAATATCGGCAGCCATCAGCGCAGGGTATACGAAGAGTCCCGCACCGACGGATTCCTTCCCTTCCGACTTGTCCTTGAACTGCGTCATCCGCTCCAGCTCACCCATATTAGTTAACGTCGTCAGAATCCATCCGAGCTCTGCATGCTGTGGCACATGGGATTGGATGAACACACTGGATTTCACTGGGTCGATGCCAGCAGCCAGATACAACGCAGCTACAGCCTCTGATTGCTCGCGCAGCTTGGCTGGCTCCTGCTGGACAGTAATGGCGTGCAAGTCCACAACCATGAAGTAACACTGATGCTCATGCTGTAAGGCCACAAAATTCTTCATAGCGCCGATGTAGTTGCCAAGGGTCAGTTGACCGCTGGGCTGAATACCTGAGAGCACTGTTTTCATAATTACATTCCTCCTATTTCCGATATGATCTGCAATTCCACTGAGTCTCTCTAGCGAACGCAAAAAAGGCCCCACATCCCCAAGGGACGCGAAACCGTGGTACCACCCTAATTCGCTGTCTCTGACCATGACCCGAGAGCTGTTCTGTTGAACAGCACGGAAATCACCAAGAATAGAAGACCAGCCTTCAGGTTCCTGTAACGGGGAACAGCCGTTCCTTCATACTAACAAGCATCGTATGCTTGGGTTCTGTCGGAAACTCCAAGGTCCATTCGGCATTCCTCTCCCGCCGATTCACATCAACCATCGGCTTTCTGTAGAGAGTCTGGATTGCTTACTCTTCCTTGTCATCGTATTCAGCAATATGCAGGACAGTAGCATTTGACTGTCTCTTTTACTTAACAGTATGATAATTCCAGTTCACCTGAATGTCAAATAACATGTTATCATAGGAATGTATATTGCAATCATTATCCGATCAAAAGTGAACAAAGGAGCATGGATATGAAACAAGTGACCAAAGGACATTGGAATGGTTACGACACGTACGTCTTACATAGCGAAGAGCTGGAAGTCACGGTACTGCCGCGGCTGGGAAATCAGGCCATCTCTGTTCTGGATACCCTCAGTGGACGCGAGGTTGTACGTAGACCTGAAGAACAGGATTTGTCCTTATTTCAACAGAAGCCCTACCATTTCGGCGTTCCACTGCTTGTTCCTCCAGGACGCATTCGTCAAGGCCGCTTCACTTATGAAGGAATTGCATATCAATTCGATCAAAATACCGATAATCACAATCATATTCACGGGCTTCATCGCAAGCAAGCCTGGTGCGTAACCGACATTGAAGAAGACGAAGATGGATGTACATTGACGTCGGAATTGCTGACGGCAAATGATCCGCATTGGCTTGAGCAATTCCCGGTTCCTCTGCGGCTGCAGATGAGCTATCGACTACAGGGGAACATGTTCACTCAGACACTGGAGGTCACTAACTTAGGGGAGCATAACGCTCCTTTCGGCATAGGTTACCATACCTGGTTCTTGCTTGACGGTCAGCCTGAACGTTGGCAACTCCAGCTACCCGTCAGCGGTCTCTACGGTCTGGATGAGCAGTTGCTTCCTACCGGCGAGCTCCAGGAGCTCGGGAATCTGGCTTGTCTCGCAGATGCACTCCCGCTGCAAGGTACGAATCTGGACACAGCTCTTCGAGCTGCTCCGGGGCCTGCTGTGGCGAATCTGGTCCGGAATGATGGTTATACAGTTCGTTATACGGTGGATGAGAGCTACTTCAAGCACTGGGTGCTGTATACCAAAGGTGAATGTGAGCAGTATCTATGCATTGAGCCTTATACCTGGCTACCAGATGCTCCTAATCTGAGCAAGCCGGATGATTTCACGGGTCTCATTCGTATTACTCCTGGTGAGACTGTTCGACTGACCTCCAGCATTCAGATTTTGCAACCATAAATTACCTTCCTAATAACCTCTCCTTCGGCGAATAGATTCATAATGATGTCACATACTATCCTTACCAAAGCCGAAGGAGGTGACAACGATGTACGGATCTACACAACAACAAGGCAGACGTAACCGTAGTAATAATCTTATCGTACCTCAAGCCAATGCATCTCTGCAGCAGCTGAAATACGAGGCTGCACAAGAGCTGGGGATTACGATTCCAGCAGACGGCTATTACGGTAACATGCCTTCCCGTGAAGCAGGCTCCCTGGGTGGTTATATCACCAAGAAGCTGGTACAAATCGCCGAGCAGCAATTGTCAGGACAAGGCAAATAAGAATAGTGCAGAAATACAGCTAAGCGGTCTCCTAAGGAGGCCGCTTCTTTGAGTAATATAACCTTTAATACCTTTTAATACTTGCACAATGCTGATCTGGATGGCTGCCTATGATTAAGATGATTCCGAATTCGCTCCTGAATATGTATTTCTGGGATAACGAATCATCAGATTAGCCATGTTATAGTTGGACTCCAGCGTTGTGTCTACTACAATCTTACCTTGCATTACTGCGAACTCGTACGAGATCTCCCCATGGGTCCAGCTACGCTTCAGCTTTAAGGCATCAAGGGCCAGACTCCGAAACGTTGTACGCTGCTGAGCTGTTAATCCTGACAAGGCAGCATCCAGCTCATCTGTTCGACAACCAATTGGATGATGCTTGATTCCGAATTTGCCAATCACATTATTGCGAATCTGCACAAACACGATACCAGATGTCAATCCTGACAGCTCCTCATCCAATTCTTTAAACACCATATCCAGTTGTCTAGGAAGTGACAGTTGCTCTATTTTCATCCCACCTCCTCCTTTCGGCTTATTTAATTCCTAATTCGATGGTAAAAATTAGGTCTTACGGCTCAATTATATGAAAATATATAGCTTCTTTCAACGATATCCAACATAAATGGGTTAAAATCCCTACAAAGTTAACGCATTCATACATTCCAGCCTTACTGGAAAATTAATAACCATTTAAATCGACAATTTGTGCGTCAACTCGATATCAAAAAGCCCATCCGTTGTTCGGATGGGCTATCAGCATTTTGTCGAATCATCGTACTTGATGCATCATTCGGGTGTAGAAGGTTAGACTACTATGCACATTCAGCTACGAAAGGAGCACGTATCCAACCATTTTCTTCACTGGACCGTATGCTCCTCGCCCGCAGCGCAGCACGTAATGTTTAGAAGAGACCTAAGAGGTCCTCAGGATACAGAGGAATCCGTCAAAGTCAGGAACGTCTCGATATCCTTAACGGCCAATTCGGCTGCACCACGCCAGAAATCAGGCTGTGTCAGGTCTGTCTGCAAATGCTTCTTCGCAAGGTCTTCCACTTTCATCCGACCTGTATCACGCAGCAGCTCATCGTACTGATCAGCAAAGCCAGTACCTGTGTGCTGTGCATGAGCGTAGATTCCGGCGCTGAACATGTAACCGAACGTATACGGGAAGTTGTAGAACGGCACGTCTGTAATATAGAAATGTAGCTTCGAAGCCCAGAAATGCGGATGTGTCTCGGCAAGCACGTCGCAGAATGCTTCTTTCTGCGCTTCATTCATCAGCTCTGATAGCTGTTGAGCGGTCAGCAGACCAGATTTGCGTTGCTCGTAGAAGCGTGTCTCGAACAAGAAACGAGCGTGAATATTCATGAAGAACGCCACAGACCGTTGAATCTTGTCCTCCAGCAGCGCTATGCGAGCCTGTTCATCTGTTGCACTCTCCACCAAAGCATCCGATACAATCAGTTCAGCCAGGGTAGATGCTGTCTCAGCCACATTCATCGCATAATTTTGATTCAGTACAGGCAGCTCATCCATCACGTGCTGATGGTAGCCATGTCCCAGCTCATGAGCCAACGTAGACACGTTCGAGGCTGTACCTGCATAGGTCATGAAAATTCTTGTCTCCTTGCTCACAGGAAGCGAAGTACAGAATCCGCCCGGACGCTTGCCAGGACGATCCTCAGCTTCAATCCAGCTTTTGTCGAATGCCATTTCAGCAAAATCAGCCATTTTCGGACTGAATTTACGGAATTGTTGCACGATGTCTACAGCAGCCTCGTCATAGCTAATCTTGTCGCTCGCTTCGCCTACAGGAGCCTCGACATCATGCCAGCTTAAGCGCTCGACTCCAAGCAGCTTCGCCTTGCGCTCCAGATATTTTACAAGGACCGGCTTGGTCTCGTTAATTACGCTCCACATCATGTCCAATGTCTCACGTGACATCCGGTTAATATCGAGAGGTTCCTTGAGAATATCCTCCCAGCCGCGATTCTCATACAGCTTCAGACGGAAGCCACCGAGGTGATTTAACGTATCCGCACAGTAATCGGCTACATCCTCCCAAGCCTTCTCCCAGCTCTGGAATACCTCTTCTCGTACTGCACGGTCCTGATGATGCAGCTTGTTCGCCGCCTGACCTGCTGACATTGCTACGATTTCACCATTGTCATCCTTAATCGGAACGCTCACCTTACTCACAATCGTATCATAGAAGCTACCCCAGCCATGGTAACCGTCAATAGCCAGGTCCAGTGCCAGACTCTCCAGCTCAGGGCTCATCTTCTCTCTGGAGGCCTCACGACTCTCAGTTAATACAAAGCTTAGGGGAGCGATCTTGTCACGCTGCATCCAGCGTTCCCATACCTTGTCTCCAGTCTGACCGAGAATGTTGTGGTACAGGGTGGTAGCCGTCTGGAGCAGGGCAAAGAGTGCATTCATGCGCGCACTAAGACGAACAGCCTCCTTGTCATGCTGATCCTGTGCCGAGAGGCAACCGACGAAGGAGGATGCTTCAGAGGCACGTGCAACACAATTCTGCAGCAGCTCCAGAATGGAATCAAGCTCCTCCGTATCCAGTACGGTCTGAGGCACCTTAGCTACCTTTACATCCTGCAGTAGCTTGCGGGCATCCGCTTCAAGTGTATCCAGGTAAGCGGTGAAGTCCGCTGAGGTAGAGCCTCCTTTGAAAATTGACTCCAAATCCCAGGTTTGATTTAAGGGTGTATTCATTATGCCCCAGCCTTTCATTATAAAATGATCATCTATTGAACCATATACGCCAAATAACAGCTGTCATCTCCATATGTTACCATACTTAACGGAGTCATCTCCAATCCTTATTTTCTCAGAATGGCAGCACTCCTTTTATGGCTGTGAACTGGTTCACGACAGCGCCCCTGGACTCCAGATGACTAATGGCCTGCTCGATTTGTTCGAATTCCTGAATCTCCTCCGTGTCATAATCCTCCATCACCTGAATTTTGGACTCCGGGATGTGGAAGCAATAGGTTAAGTATATATTCCCTACCTTCTTCATCGCATATTGATATATGTACCGCTCTCCAAGGAGCAACTTGTATTCCTCATATCCTCGCACCTTGCCTCGCTCCACTGCTTCACACCAATCATCCAAGCTCGTATTCCTCCTGATCACTCTCGCCTTCTCGCAACAGCAATTCTAACTCCCTGTAACCAGAAAATCGTTCGCCGCCTCCTGAACCTCATCATTGTCTGAGGACAATCCTCGCTTAATGAAGCCATCCAGGAGCTGTGGCAGGCTCTCTCGGGCCAGCTCTAGCAACCTGCGGTACTCCCATTCATCATCAAAGCATACCCGCTTGTGGATTACATCAGGGGCATAGGTCAACAGCCACTTAACAGGGATCTGTCTAATTCGATCACGCGCAATTAGAATAGAGCTGATATTGGAGCTCTGACAAGCGAATTCTATGAGTATCTCCAGTAGACCCAGACCGGTCTGACTCGGGAGGTTTTCAATCGTCTCAAGCCTGTCATACGCACCGGGCAGGATGTGATCAAGAAGCTGTCGAACGCGTTCTTCATAAGGGTTCATTAGCTGATCATCCACAGTACTCACCTCCTTTTACTGAACATGCTCTAATCCTACACCGCACCACAGCGAACTTCACATATTCTACTTCATGAGCCTCACACCACATATTCTACACCCTTAACCATGCATCCTGCTCACTACAGCTCTGGGTTTGGCGTTGATTTACCGGATTTTTAGGATCATGCACTCATGGTCTTTTGTAGGATCGCGTTCATGTCTAATGAAAAAAACGAGCACCTTGGCCCGTTTCTTGTTATTCGATATGTCGCTCTATAAATTCCTGGATGTCATTGGCGAGCAGCAAGCTCCAGTTGTCTTTGATCTTAACCATATCCCAATCCCACCACTGGATGGCAAGCAATTACCTGATCTGCTCGGGTGGATGACCTGTATACCCACTGGCATCCTTGAAGATCGCATTAAAAGGATAGGTGTCACCCAATCCACACGATGCTCACCACCAAGCATGATGTTGGCACCATCGGCAATCGAACAGAACTTCCCAATCTCCAGCCTTGACTGAATTCCCATTCCAAATGCGTGGAGTTCCGTAGGTCCAGTCCACGATTTTGTAGCTAGCATAAGCCGGGAGCTGGTTCGTGAATACCATTCCTTCGTTGATAGATTCCATAGATTCCCTTCCCATTCCTTTCACTCCGGGCATGGTGAATGCGTCTAGCTCTCTGATTAGTCTATGCATGTTATGGGAAATGTGTGTTGTTCTTCTGTATTTCTCTGAATTCTCTATATCACGATAAAAGTTCTTCTCTTCTCAATAAGTGTAGTCTTAGGCTAACATGCTAATCTAGGACATCTTTATTCTCTTCTACCCATAACTTGATTATTGCTTTTAATTCAGCCGTTTCGATTTCACATTCAACTTGCATCCCCTCAGTCACAAAATTATTAATAACCTTGGTTGTATCTTTCATTATTTCCAAGCTACAAATGTTGCCTCCTATTGCTTCGAGTTCGCTCTCTTTATTTAGAACTTTTTCAATGTAGGATAAAAATATAGGCGATCTGAAAGACTCCATGTCATATAACAAGTACTCTACTGCCGATATTTCTTCAGGTAATTTAATTTGCTTGTATCCATCTTCACTGTCGTTAATTTTAACTGGATATTTCATATCTTCTATCCTCTGTAAATTATCGAATGGGATGTGCAGTATCTATTAATCCACGGCCATCAATCCACATTTTTATTTGCATTCCGTTTCCAGTAGTTCCAGTATACCATCCTGCGCCATTAAGACTTGGTATACTGGAATATGCTTCCTTAACAGCCTTTAAGACATCAACCCTATCCGGTTATCCGGAAAGAAAGTTGAAAATTTCGATTGACCATTAATTGTAATTGTTGCAGTATAAACACCTAAATTATTGGGGCCGCAATATTTGATAAAGTAGCTCTAAGATCGTACCTGTCACGACATCACGGTTAATGAATCGCTTAATATCTGGAAGCATATTAGAGGAATATTATACGGGAGTGATGAGGGTTAAGTTCTCTTGAACGAAGCCGCCCTATTCATTCGGCACTGAATAGGGGTAAAAGAAAGACCTTGAAGATTGTAGCCCCCAAGGTCTTAACACAGCTTACTATCATTTTAATTTCATTGAGGCAAATTAAAAATAACGTCAATTGGGTCTTTACCTTCAAAAAATGCAGAGTAGAGTCCTTTCTTCACCACTGATGTTAAATGAACTTTCTCATGTAGTAATTGACCTAACTTGATAAACACCTCTGCTTCCCGTGAAGTCACTATTTTCGAATTAATAATATGATCGGTACTGCCTGGCAATCTCCAAGCCCAATCGTTTCTTGCTGACTGCATCGTAGGATAATGAGCAGCTAGATGATTAATATAAGAATATTCGCGACACAAAGGATGAACAAAATATAAAAATTGGGAAATAATAAATGTGCGATTTCTCATCCTTATTCCTGAACGGACTTGGTCACCAAATTGTTGATACTCTGCTGGTATCTCTCCCCAATTAGATCCCCCGACCCCAACCAAAATCTCTAACGCTCTTTGTTTATCTGTGAATTGAGCAAGCCTTAAGAAAATTACTTCTTTAAATAAGTCTTGTACAGTAAAAGATTTTAGACATCTTATAGCATCTTCATTGTTGGTTTGATAATCAAATACCAGCGTTAGATATTCGTCTAATATTTCGTAATTGAAATTGAAATCTGGAAATTCAACCATTGTTTCGATTATGGCTGCTCTAGTTCTCTTTTCTTTAATATGAGGAACTGCTTTTTGTAACTGTAAAAACAACTCCTCACCTAGCTCAACTACAGAATATTGTTCCTTAATTGTTTTTAATAATGCAATTATGATCTCATCTTGGTCGCTCTTTACCATAGCATTAAATAATAACTCTGCTAATCCCTTAGACACGTTCACTCACCTTTCCAATAACTAATAACTAGTGATTTTGAATTACCTTCCATTCTATAGCACCATTAACTTCACGGTAAAGCAGTCTCATTATATTAGAAGCTCCATTGTCTGTTGCAAGATCAAGGCTCCACCAACCATCATCTCTAAGATGAGGTCTGTAATTAGATAGTCTTTGAACTGCTGCGTTATCCCCATACTTAGATACCATTAAATCGTTAATGTGCTGATTAGCTATCTTCTTTTCATCTACTGTTAAATGCCTTTTCGAACCTGGACCCAATCTAATATCCCGAGGGACTTTCTCATTAAGAGAAGATCTTATATTTCCAGCAAGTTTAATTCCTAATAATTGTTGTGGCGAAGGGCTAATATCACAATTATGCACCCAAATCCCAAGGTTAGATACAAAGTACGAATGATAATCCTCTACCTCAAAGTTGTAAACGGTCGCTTCTCGTGACTCTTTCTCAATCTTATCAATCGCCAACTTGGTGCCGTCACTCGAAAGAAGCAGATCGCCAACTTTTAGGTCTTTGACATAGGTCCATCCCCTACCATCCAACCAGAACGGATGCTCACCCGTAACCTCAATGATTTCATCACCGACGTGGACATAATAGATTTCATCAGCCTGTTTTTGGAACAGACCAACGACCTCTTTATACGCCACTTCTCCGGTTTCGTCAGACTTCGCAAGTACCTTGTCTCCTACCTGGATATCTTCGATAGCACCAGAGTCGGTAGGTACCCTGGTACCTGAGAAGAAGCAGTTGCGACGATCATAATGGTACTTCTGGTATTTACCACTAGTATCCTCACGACCGAGCAAGCCCAAACCATATACATAGTAGGCTAGCGGATTCCCGTCTGCATCGGTCTCCATCAGCACCTGAGACAAAGCTGCATTCGGATTAATCACATAACGAATCGTGTTGCCATCTGTTGTGACGGAGGTCCGTATATTCCGCGTTATAGCCGTAGCTTACGCCGCCTGCAGACTGCAGACGATTATGTGAATCATATACGCATTTATGACAGACAAAAAGAAACCTTGAAAGGCACTTAAGCCAGTCAAGGTTTCTACTAGGGATTATTTTAGCTACTCACCCAGATTGAATGTCTAGGTAATGTACTATTGCAGTTAGGGCAGTGAACAATTGGTATTTTACTAGCTTCTTCCAATGCCCCCCATCTATCAGGACAACCATAATACAATTCTGGGATAGTTGGATTTGCAATACTCCCCTTCCAATTGCATACTTTGCACTGCACATTCTCGATTTGTACCCTTTGCAGCTTCTCATTTTTGCTGAGTAACAAACAAAACATCCACTTCTTTTGACTCCCTAAAGGATAGAATGCAAGAGAAAAAGAACTGTACTTTCTCACGAAATCCATCATATTACAAACAGTATCTAATGCATTTATTGGCTGATTCTCGATTATAGGATTGTTGATCAGAAGCTCAAAAGCTTTTGTATCTACAGTATATACAATTTGACCATCAATTTTATGAGGACTAATTAATTCATTATTTAGGTTCATTTTGGTGTAAAACCTCCAATACCAAATTTAATTAAGTACTCACTCTCAGTGGATCCTGGGAGTGTTTGAGGTATTAGTTGAGATTTAGGTATTTTCGCTTTATACACCATGCCACCATTTGCAAAATACTTGGCAATCTTCTCGTCTGTAGTAACAGACATTAATGTTCTGTCCATTCTAAAAGCTTTTGGCAAGTCAGTCCCGAATGCCCTATGAGCTTGGACATAATCATCCATGCTGTTATACCAGATTTTGAGCCACTCATCATGAATAGGTTGAGAAGCTTTGTAGGCATTAGCAAGGTTACCTGATTCACGATAAGCTATTCGGGTGGCATCACTTAACAAGTGTCCCGTTTCATCATATATTGCATTCTCTAAGTAGTTATTAGTTCCCCTATAGACAGTTATCAACTCCTCTGTTTTACCTGTCCCTTTACCAAACCATCCCTTAGCCTTCTTACCCAGAGTCACGACGCCTTCCACGCCATACTTCCCGATCGCCTTCGAGCCCGGAATCGGAATCAGACCAATAGCCGATCCAATCCCCTCCATCCAGCGTTGTCCCACAGACAGCTTCTCGCCTGTCACCAGGTTCACACCTGTGAAGGCTTGCTGGAAGCCCTTCAGCGCGCCTACTCCTGGTACGAGATCCAGCAGCATGTCGCCGCCGCGCAGCATCAGGGAGTCACCATCACGACTCAGACCAAATGGATCGATATACGGAATCGGGTTCCCATTCACGTACGCATAGCGGTTCAGGGTCGGTGTATCTGAGATCGTACCTGTCACGACATCGCGGTTAATGAATAGCTTGATATCTGGACTGTAGTAACGGGCACGCATATGGTACAGACCATTCGCATCGGTCATGACTCCGTCACGTCCATTATAGCGGAACGGCTGCTCCGTTGCGCCCTCGTGTCCGGTCTGCTCTCCGTAAGGAGTGAATTATGTATACATACATGACCGCGCCAACCTATTGTTCCGACCATTATGAGCGACACTACATACAATTTGGAGACATAGGAAACCGTTTGTCGGGATACACAATATTTACAAAAAGAAACCTTGAATGGCATATAGCCAATCAAGGTTATGAGAGTTCACTATTTATATTTTTTCGGCAAATATTTATTATTGATGACAGATTTAATTAAATATCTTAAATCATCCTGATAAGAAGCTAATTCTTCCCGATTTTCACATCCAGTTAGTTCATACAGTTCTTCCTCTGAACAACTGTTTAGTACAAACTCAATGCAATTTTCATAAACCATCAATTCGCCCTCTGATAATCTTAGGTCAAACAAAGTGACACTAGCTATTTCCTCATGTTTTAAGAGTTCCATTTTACCACCTCACATACTCGGAGAATGTCTCTTTAAATTGTTGAAATTCAGCTTCTGAAGGTCTACTCCATCTTCCATCTTGAATCCGCATAGCAGTTACTACTTGGCTTCCATCTGCTTCAACAATATGAATTCTGCCATTATCTCCTTTGATAATCCATCTACCGTCTTCTTGTACAAGAATATCAGATTGTCTGGCTTTTTGAACATCATTAATTGCCGAACCGACAGGTCTACCCTCTTTACTTCTTAGTATAGCATGCTCACTTCTTTCAAGTTTCCCTGTCCCTTCTACACCAGACAACAATTTAGGATTAATATCACAATTATGCACCCAAATTCCAAGGTTAGATACAAAGTACGAATGATAATCCTCTACCTCAAAGTTGTAAACGGTCGCTTCTCGTGACTCTTTCTCGATCTTATCAATCGCCAGCTTGGTACCATCACTTGAAAGAAGCAGATCGCCAACCTTCAGGTCTTTGACATAAGTCCAGCCCCTGCCATCCAACCAAAACGGATGCTCACCCGTGACCTCAATGATCTCATCACCGATGTGGACATAATAGATCTCATCAGCCTGTTTTTGGAACAGACCAACGACCTCTTTATACGCCACTTCTCCGGTTTCGTCAGACTTCGCAAGTACCTTGTCCCCTACCTGGATATCCTCGATTGGTTTTTCACCATCGTCGGTAAGTACCTTGGTACCTGCGGAGAAGCAGTTGCACTCTGTAATTACTTTAGGAATATTCCCTTTACCAAACCATCCTTTAGTCTTTTACCAGGGCTGCGGCACCTCCACACCAGTCAGAAGAAAAAAACCTTGAAGGGAAATCCACTTCAAGGTCAATCTTCCATTATTTTATTCTGCTTTTCAATTCGTTGCTTACATATTTATCCCATTTTGCTGATATAACCTCTTCTTCTCCAGGCTCAGCAATTCTTCCATTATTAAAAAGAGAGCTTTCCTCATTGTTGAAGTAGTTTTCAGGATGAATCCATTCAGATTCACATTCATTGCAATAAACAAGAAGTTTCTCTGAAGAGACTTCCTTCACAATTACTACCCAACCTTGGTGACAAATGTGACAAGTATCAATTGGATGTTTTTTTAGAACCATAGAACTTCTCCTTTCTAATCAGCAGGATAGCCTGTAATAATTTTATTTGTACTTCTCTGTACGATTATCTCCACAGAATTTAAAACTGTACCATAACCATTTGAGCCACCTTGTAACCCTGCTTCAGGATAAGGGATTCTCCAGATATCCACATTACCGGATACTGTAACCGTACCACTTGCTTTATTATTCCACGCCTGATTCAAAACAGAAACTGGGTCATCAATAAATACCCCATGTAGATCTTTCGATGTATCTTCCACAAGATGTGTTCCCACATGCTGAACCCTTGTTTCACCTGTTCTAGTACTTACAATTGACCAGTCGAGTATATCGCAATTCGTATTATGCACCCAAATGCCCAAATCCGTCACATAATACGTGTGGTAGTCCGAAACCGTGAAGTTATACACCGTTATAGGCTTATCCAGCTTCACGAACTCTACCTTGTCAATCGTCAAGTTGCTTCCATCAGCCTTTTGAAGTTTGTCGCCAACCTGAAGTTCATCTGCGAAGACCCACCCTTTTCCTTCAACCCAGAACGGATGATTATCTGTCGTCTCAATAACTTGCTCCCCAACATGCAGTTTAATAATATCATCACGTTGGTTGCGGTAAAGGTTAGTTACTTCTTTGTAGGCCAACTCTCCATCCGGGTTGTTCTCATCCTTAGCGAGAACCATATCTCCGACCTCAATGTCTTCGATATTTTTCTCCCCTTCATCCGAAAGAACCTTTGTACCTGCTGCAAAGCAATTACATGCTGACACAAGTTTAGGAGTGCTTCCTCTGCTAAACCATCCTTTAGCCTTTTTCCCCAGAGTCACGGCACCTTCCACGCCATACTTCCCGATTGCCTTCGAACCCGGAATCGGAATCAGACCAATCGCCGATCCAATCCCTTCCATCCAGCGTTGTCCCACAGACAGCTTCTCTCCCGTCACAAGGTTCACACCTGTGAAGGCTTGCTGGAAGCCCTTCAGTGCACCAATTCCCGGCACGAGATCCAGCAGCACGTCGCCGCCGCGCAACATCAGGGAGTCGCCATCACGACTCAAGCCGAATGGGTCGATATACGAAATCGGGTTCCCGTTCACGTACGCATAACGGTTCAGGGTCGGTGTATCCGAGATCGTACCTGTCACGACATCGCGGTTAATGAATCGCTTGATGTCTGGGCTGTAGTACCGGGCACGCATATGATACAGGCCATTCGCATCGGTCATGACTCCGTCACGTCCATTATAGCGGAACGGCTGCTCTGTTTCGCCCTCGTGTCCGATCTGCTCTCCATATGGACCGTATTCATACGTATCCGTAATTGTACCATCCAGTGCGGTCAGCGCTACCGTGCTGCCACGACGATCATAGTGGTACGACTGATATGCACCGCTAGCATCCTCCCGACCCAGTAGTCCCAGGCCGTATACATAGTAAGCTAGTGGATTGCCATCCGCATCCGTCTCTATCAGCACCTGAGACAAGGCTACATTCGGGTTGATCACATAACGAATCGTGTTGCCATCTGTTGTGACAGAGGTCCGCATATTCTCTGCGTTATAGCCGTAGCTTACACCGCCCGCAGACTGCAGACGATTACGTGAATCGTATACGTAGGACTGCATATTCCCTTGCAACGGTCCTGTCGTCATGTTGCCATCAGCATCATAGATGACCGGTTCACCATTTACCGTTGCCAGACGATTGTCCGCCGTATATGTCATTTCCAGCGGGTACACGTCTGAAGTGACGGCAGTCGGATCAGTTCCGTTCAATTCCGCTCCCAATCCCTCTTCCGGTGCAGGTGAGAGCCCTGGACCGTACACGTCGAAGGTCACTTCAGACGGTACAGTGCCCTGCACGCCACCGGTCTCGGAGACAACATTACCTACAGCATCATAGCTGAACGCATAGCTCGTCAGCAGATTGCCATCTGCTCCGCGATTCGCCGAGCTCAGCAGCTGTCCGTTCGCATCATACGTGCGTGTCTCCTCGCTGCCATCTGGACGCTGTGTCGAGACGACTTGTCCATTCGCGTTATACGTATAGGTTGTCTTGCGACCTGCCCAGTCGGTTACGGCCCGCATCCGGCCTGCAGCGTCATACGTATAGCTGACTTGTTTGCCATCTGGATACGTCAAGGCTGTCAGTTGTCCTATAGCATCATAGGTGTATTTGATGGTATTGCCATGCTCATCGGTATATTGCTTCACTCGATTCAGGGCGTCATATTCACGACGAATCGTCTGTCCATCCTGATCGGTCACAGCCGTGACATTACCGTTGGCATCATAGCTGTAGGCCACGCTGCCATCTGGATCCGTGAACTTCGTCAACTGTCCAGCAGCATCGTAGGCATAGTCTACGTTCTGACCACGTTTATTGGTCTCCTGAGCGAGCAGCCCAATGGAATTGTACTTGTACGTATGCACACCGCCTGCTGCATCCGTCTCACGAGTAACGCGTCCTACCGCATCATAAGTGTAGCTAGCCGTATTCTGATTCGGGTCCGTCACCTGTGTCAGTCGGTTCAGCGCATCGAAGCTCTGTCGAGCCACGCCCTCCATCGGGTCCTGCACAGATGTCAGTCGATTCAGATCGTCATAGGTGAAGATCGTCTGTCTGCTAAGCGGATCAATGCTGCCAGTTAGACGGCTCAGCTTGTCATATTGACTCGTATAGGTCTGACCCAGCGCGTCCGTAGTCGCTACAGGATTGCCTATCGCATCATAAGTGACCGCATAGGCTCGTTGATTCAATGCATCGTATGCCTCAGTCACACGGTTCAGATCATCATAGACATAACGGACCTTCTCACCCAGCGGGTTGGTCTCGCTAACGACATTACCTACAGCATCATAGGCAAAAGTACTCTTATTGCCCAGCGCATCCGTCGCCGATACCATTCGTCCTTCACGATCGTAGGCAAAGGCTGTTATTCCTCCGGCCGCATCTGTCATTTGGAGCAGATTGCCGTTGCCATCATAGGTATACTGCGTCTTCAGCCCCCGTCCATCTGTCTCCTGACTCAGGAAGCCTTGGCTATCATAGGCAAAGCGATACGTGTGACCCAACGGATCTGTATACGACAACAGCTCATCGGCTGCGTTATAGACCGATGCGGTCTCATTGCCTTCCTCGTCCCTCATACCACTCATGCGGCCAGCTTCATCGTACAGGAACGTCAGTTCCTCGCCGACAGCCGTCGTAAGCTTGGTCAATCGGCCACCTGTATACGTGTAGGCCGTCTTGTTCCCCATCGCATCCGTTGCCGATTGCAGGAAGCCGTTCGTGTCATAAACGTAGGCCGTTGTACGATTCTCGCTATCTGTCACAGACAACAAGCGATCCTGTCCATCATACGTATATTTTACCTGATTGCCGTCAGGACCCGTGACGGTCTTGAGGTTATCCCGTTCATCATAGGATAGCGTGATCGTCTGTCCCGTATGATCTACGGCACTCTTGAGGTTGTCTTTGGCATCATACGTATAAGTCACCGTCTGACCTCGTGTATTGGTTACACTAGAACGATTACCTAGGTCATCATAGACATACGAGGTCGTCCGTCCTAATGCATCCAGAACCTGTAACAGCTCATACTTCGCACTATGTGTACGCTGCTGTTGGCGTCCGTTCCGATCGGTGATCGTGGTAATTAGCTGTTTATCTTTCTCTTCATAGGCAAAGGTCGTCGTAGCTCCCTCAGCATCACTTTGAGTTACAATCCGCCCTTTATCATCATAGATGTTCGTGAAGAGCTCGGCACCCTCACTAACCGCCGTATCAATACGGTGATCGGCATTATACGTATAGATTGTCTCTCTTCCGGCAGCATCCGTTATACTATTCAGCCGCCCACTACGATCATACGCGAAGCCTACCTGTCTTCCAGCCGTATCTGCTACAGTGACGATGTCACCTGCTGAATTATAGGCGAAGGACAAGCCCTGCCCCGTTACTGGCTCTGTCACCGCGATGAGCTGACGTGCCGTCGAATAATCGAGCTGCAGCTTCATTCCTCCGCGGTCCGCAATCGACATTAGCAAGCCGTCTGCAGCGAAGCGCAGTGTCGTACCCTGATTACGCACCAGTGTGAAAGTACCATCCGTTTGCCGGCTCAGCACATCATGCCGAACCGATGGGTCCTGCGAGGTATATGTGCCATCTGCACCTAGAACGAACGTATTCTTTCGGAAAGCATTCCAGAATACCTCGACAGATCTACCATCTGCGGCTGGCTGCACCTTCAGCTCATAATTATGACTCCAGCCTTTGCCAAGTGCTCCTTCCCCACCCAGTAGCGAGTAGTATTGCGCCTGGAAAGGTACTGGTACAGCACCATTTGCGCTCAGTAATGTGCGATTGATGATTTGTGCCCCGGTCGCTGTATCTACAGGATCGGCATATAGCGTAGCTGGATCGTATTGGCTTGGGTCCAGCTTGCTAATCTGCTCAGCCGCAGCCTCGCCAGATATTACTTCCTCCAGCTCGACAGTGCCATCCTCATAGCGGAGCAAGCCATACGGGCTATACATCAGATAAGGTGCAGCTTCCAGGCTGCGCACCAGAATTTGAGCACCGGAGGATACGGTAAGCGGACTCCGTCCTGACTGCTCCTCTCCCTTGCCTACCCGGTAGGCAAAAGCACCTTCTGCCTTCAATGTATGGTTCTTATCTGTCACGTTCGTGATCTTCAAGGCCCCATCCGGCTGAAGTGTCGCTTTGGTCAAGGCCGGATGCTGCTTGCTCTCTACCTGAAGAACGTCATATGGTCCCCATAGCTCCAGAGAAACATTGCTCGCAGCACTCATGCGCAATGTCTCACCTGTATTCAGAGTATACGAGCGTCCTGCATCGGCTGCCTTGTAATCCATCACATTCGCTGCGGAATCAAGTCTCACCCAATCTGCCGTACCTGTCACGGACAGCTTCAGCGATACGTTGCCTAGGTTCTTGATATCGTGGCTACTCTCGGCATTCGCTGTAATGATTCTCAGCGCAGGCTCCTTGCGGCTGGTGAATGCCAGTACTCCCGCGTTGCCCTGAATAATCGTCGGGCTCGCCTGCTTCCCGGTCACTATTGCATAGTGATTGGCAGGGATGGACTGAGAAGCTCCACCTGTCCCTCGAGTGTAGCTCACTGGCTGATTAGCCGCATTGTACATGACGATATCATACATCCCGGTCAGTGCCAGTCGGGCTGGAGCTGCCGACGTATTGGCAACTTTGACGGTCTCATCCAGTCCAAGACGTTTCACAGCCAGCTCTTCGCCCTGGCTCACAAGAATGGCCTCCGTCGGTGCAGTGACAATGACGGGCTCCACACCTGGATTGATGACGACGATTCTCTGACCTGCCTTCATGGACTTGAAGGTATAATCCGTATTATCGAACGATGAAGCCAATTCTCCTGTGGCGTGATAGGTCCGCACATGATGTTTCCCTTTGACCTTCGCACTGAATGTATCCGGAGATACATTGATAATCGAGAAGCTTTCCCCCGTCTGCAGAGTCTTGATGGTTACAGGCGGTATAGCGATATTTCTGATCTCGAAGCCATCATAAGGTCCACGCACCGTAAGCGGGCTGCTGTTCGCTGCTTGCAGCACAATACGGTTCCCTTCCTGAGTGACCTGCGTTCCTGCGGACTCCTCTGCCCCAAAACCGTGGACTGAACCATCATCCTTATATTCAGCGAAATGGTACAATCCGCTCATCTTCAAGCTTAATTGCCCTTTGGATGGTTTTCTGGTAAATTCCACAATTCGGCTAGGCGACAGCGCCTGCTCGAAAGTTACGGGCTGCTCTCTGGACTCGATTCTGAAGTCCTCATAAGCACCGTAGAATACAATGCTCTTCTCATCTGTATTCTGTACAGCCAGCTTCTTGCCTGGCTTGAAGGTATGTCCTGTCGTCTGCTTAATTGCGTATCTGACCAGCATCCCCGAACTGTCATATTCAGCTTCGTCATACATCCCTGTAGCACGAAGGACTGAGTCTGCTGTGCCGATACTCGTCACGGTAGCGCTCCGCTCCGGCTGAAGCTGGATCTTGGCCAAAGCTGGTACTGTCCGCTTCTGGACCTGGAACGCATCATACGAGCCTTCGATGGTGACCGTGGCTCCGCCGGAATTGGATACAGCGATGCGTTGACCATTTCTAATGATCTTGGTGCCTGATTGCGTCGCGTAATCCAGACTGGACATTTCACCATCTGCATTGCGCAACACCATATCGTAAACGCCTGTGAAATATGTGTAGAAAACTTTGCTAGCATGCTTATTCAAAATATCCACATGCTCTCCTGCTCCGAGCGTATGACGGAACGTTACCGGATTGGCACGCGAATTCGTCTCAAATACGTCATAACCGCCATATACAGTCATTGACTGCTGCTCGGCAGTATTCATCATGGCGATTCTTTCGCCCTTGTGTACAAGCTTCGGAAGCGTATCGTTTCTGGAGTAGAGATCCAATGCTCCGTCTACGAACATGGCATGATCAAATGTGCCTGTCGCATATACCTTACCTTTTCCTGGTCCGGTATAGGTGGCCTCCATACTTTTCCGTGGCCCCAAACTCCACTTGAACACGGCTGGGTGCTGCCTGCCGCTTATAGCGAATGCATCATATGGACCTTCTACAAGCATGGAGCTTCCTGCTGTATTTGTAAGAGCTATTCGAGACTGACTGCTGATCAATCTCGAAGCCAGGGTCTCCTGCAGCCCTACATCCTCAACATCTCGATCCGCGCCGTATTTGGCAAAATCATACGTACCTGCCGGATAGATGCTGAAAGGCCGTCCCGTATGGTTGCGGAAATCTGCACTCTGTCCGGTTTGAAGCGTTCGACTGAACGTAACCGGGTTCGCACGATCCTTTAATTCAAAAATCTCATAAGCACCATATACATCAATCGGTTGAATATCTCGGTTCATGATTGCTACACGCTGTCCCGCAGATACGGTATTGTACCCGGTGACGCGTCCACGGTTATAAGAGAATGGACTTCCATCCGCCGTATAATCCATCAGATCATGAATCCCGGTCATCCGTATCATTTCGGACTGTGCCGTTCTGTTCACGAACTCTACACTTTTGTCTGCCAGCAAATGGCGAATAACCAAAGCAGGTGTCTGACTTACCTCCGCGTTAATGACATCATACGGAGCCAGAAGGACTAATTGCGTGTTACCCGAGTTCGTCACAGTTGCCCGCTCATTAGGGTATAGTGGCAGTCTGCTCGTTGTCTTGCGGTCCATGGATCGCAGGCCATTGTCTTGACGGTAGCTTGCCTGATCGTAAGTACCGTTCAGATCGACATTGAATAACGCACTGCTGCCACTCTTGAACTTCAGGCTCTCTCCATAATTCACATAGCCTTTAAATAGCGCAGGTGTCAGGCGTGCATTGACACTGAAGGCATCAAACGGAGCCTTGACCGTCATCGCAGACAAGCCACTATTCGTTACGATATGCCATTCACTGGCTGTCACAGAGTGAGTCTCCCGCTCAATCGGGTTGCCATAGTGGCTGACTCTGTTCCCCTCCGTATACGTCACATAATGATGCTGTCCACTCACATCGACGGAGAAGGAACGAGCCGAGATATTGTCCAGCTTCAGCGTATCTCCTGGTTGCAGCGTCCGATTCAGCGTAACCGGATTGTAGCGATCCAGATAACGGAACATCTCGTATGGAGCTGCAATCGTCTTGCTCTCCGTGTCTGTATTCGTGAAGGCTACACGTTCGCCGCCCAGAATCTCCATTCGACTCACATAATTCGATGGCGTGTAGGATTTGATCCCATTTTCATCATATCGCGCATAGTCAAAGGTACCATTTATTAAAATCGAACCGACATACTGTGTCTGATTCAAGGCTACAAAGCTGCCCCCGACAGGCACTACACGCCGGATTAGCGCAGGATATGCACTCCTATCCACCTGATAGGCATCCCTTGCCCCACTTACGATTACAGGGCTAGAATTACGGTTCGTTACGACTACATACTGACCAGAGTACACCGTATAGCCAATACTGCTATCACTTACTGCATCTGCAGCAATGTGAACCTCCTTTCCATTAGCCTCATATTTAACCATGTCGTATTTCCCTCGAATATTGAGGTTGAGACTTCTGGCCTGTGTATTGGTGAATTTATAGCTCTCTCCATTATTCAGAATTTGCCGGAACATGGATGGATCATTTTCGTTAGTAACGGTAAAAGCATCATAAGCTCCGATTACCTCTAGCCAACCTGTTCCACGATTCGTTACGACCAGTCTCTTGCCTTTGGCGATCGCATCAGAAACCTTCTTGTCTGTACCAGACGAGCTTACAGAGCCGTCCTCATTGTAGACGACATATTCATAGGAACGTGTCCCTGCGCTCTCGTAATAGACATAGAAGGTTTTATTCTCCGTATTGATTGCTTCGAGTGTCTGTCCTACCCCAATACGCTCCCGGAACGATGCAGGTCCCGAATTGTAGAAGGAGAATACGCCATTGGCACCACTGACTTCAATCGTCTGCGTATCCCGATTCGTCACAACCATACGGTTACCAGAAGCCAGTTGGGTTCTCCCCCCCTTGTCATCACGCTGGAAGGTCGTTAGTACCCCACTACCGTTAAATTTGACATTATCATTGAGACCACTAATCAGAAATGATTCTGCCGCGCTCGTCAAATTGGTTACCGCTACACTTGTTCCAGGCGGCAGCATACGCTTCTCGAACGCCGGTATACTTGTAGTTACGAACTTCAGCTTTTTCGTCTTGCTGCTTGTCGTCAGTTCCAGATTATAATTAGATGTATTTGTGAGATTAATCTGCTGACCTGCTAGTATGACCGCATTAAAATTGCGATCATATTGCGCACTTGTAGACAGGGTTCCATTCTTGTTTAATTTAACGTAATCGAAGGAAGGTGCTGTGCCTTTGTGATATACAGTGACCTGCCCGGAATCAAATGCAGTAGTAATCTGCACATTCGCCCCTGGTGGCAATGTAAATTCCGTCGCTTCAAGGGCATTCGCAGTGAATACTCGCATACCGCCAGCCAAAATAACTGCAAGTACAACCGTCAGTAGTATCCGTGTCCATCTTTGCCTCATCATTTATGCTCCCCCAGCCCTACAGTCTAGCGTCCGGCGCAAAGGACAGCCCTACAAAGCCCGCTTGACCTGAGCCTTGCGGCTGCAGCACAGTAATCTGCAAATGAACTCTAGCCTTCACTGCACCTGCTGGTACCGATAGTCCCGCCTGAAAGGTCTCCCAGTCTGCGTCGGTCTGCTGGTAAATCGCTACATGCTGATAACTGAGAAGCTTTCCTGCAGTATCGTAATAGTTCACTACCACCTTCACGACCGCCTTGTCCAATTGAAGGACCTTTGCTTGTCCTTTGACGGTATAGCTCTCTCCTGCTGTTACTGCCAGATCACGATACAGATTCGCCCCTCCGATCTGTGGAGAGCTGACGTCAATATACTGAATGACACGCTCCTGACCTTCTGGCACAGACTGCTGGTACACATCGTCTGTTACCGTGTATACATCACCAGTTACGGTGCCCGTGCCGCTTGAAGATTCCATATATGCGTCTTCAGTGACGGTGCTGAAGCTGGCCTCCACTCCGCGAGTCGCATAAGACTTCCAGTCTTGAGCCACCTGCCCCTTCACGGCGGCAGTTCCTGTATCCCGAGGCGTTGCCTTGACAGTGAGCAGGTTCCCTCCCGCATCATATGTATATTGGGTCGTCTTCTTTTCCTGCTCTACGCTAATCAGTCGGTTCAGATCATCATACTCATATTGTTGCGCAGATAGCTCTGGCGCCGATCCTCCAAGTAACACAACCATGACAACAACAACACGAATCCATCCAGCTATGGCTTTTCTTCTCATTCGTTAGTGATCTCCTCTCGCCGCCCATTCAGCAATATGTATTAATTCTCATATTAACCCAAATTATTTTCCATTCTCCTATTTTTCAAAAATAGATTTCATTTGGGAAAATGAGCCTATTCTACCTATACTAGATTAGAAACATTTTCTAGGTCAATAGTTTTAGCCAAGTTTTTGTAAAAAGGAGGGAATTAAGAACTAGAGAGTAATTACTGAGAGCCCTAATTTGGCAGAAACCCGACAACATGCTATATTGGATTACGACAAGCCGCTATCAATGGAGGGCATAACTGAAATTGTGGGTACAAGCTTGAGGACACTTGAATAACGAAGACACCCATCGCGGGTGAGAATATATTGCAGGAGAGGAGCATCCTTCGATGAGACCTTTACAAATTTCGCCAGACACGGCCATCAAGCTATCAGAGAAGCTGGGCGTTCCATTGGAACAGCTGATGCATATGCCACAGCATATTTTAATGCAAAAGCTGGCCGAGCTGGCCAAAGAAGAGTCCCAAAAACATGATGGTGAGGCTTCGGAGTCATGATTCCTTTTAGCCATACCTGGCCTTATGAGATCGTTATGGGTGATATTTATGTAGAGCAATGCCCCTTCTGCAGTCAGGAGCATGTGCTCCTCCCACTTAAGCCTAAGCAACTGTCCGCCATTCATGACGGTCAGAAGAAGCTGCTGGTCTTCCCCTGCTGCCACAACCGGATTACATTACTGGATTGTGATGATGATTATCTGCTGGCTGACGTAGCACTTCGTTAGCAATCGACACAGGGTAGTAACTGTCGTAATAAGCTGCCTATGATTAGTACACGGAAGTAATTCATGTCCGATTAAGCCCATAAATACATCAAGAGCTAGCCTGATAAGTACTCCAGTACTCAGGCTAGCTCTTGATGTATACCTCTATTTAGGCCTGCTCCATCTCGGAAGGTAGCTGTTCATTGCTTGCCAGCATCTGCTCGCGCAATACGCTCCACTGTTCACGAGATGCCCGAATCATGGCCGCATCCGTAATGCTCTTGTCATTAATGACCCGCGAGAACCAGCGAACGGCCTCACGGAAGTTACCTACTCGCCGATTCAATTCACCAATCAGATACAGCAGCTTGGCATTGTTAGCCCCGACACCCTCCAGCTCATAGACCCGGATGTAGGATTCAAGACAGAATCCCAGGAAGCGAATCTCTTCCTCCTGCAATCCTTTATACCTGTAGAGCCATGCTATGTGATGAAGCAAGCTGGACACGACACGTTCCTTTTCCTTTACGGTCTGAGCACACAGGAGACCCAGCTTGTACGTCTCAAGAGCAACCTCCCAGGTACGGGCTCCACCATAATCCCGCTTCGTCCAGCGGGTACCGATCTTGTCCATGAATGCCTTCTTCTGATGATCACGAAGGTTCGTCTCTGAATTCTCCGTTGTAGCGAACCCACATTCCGGACAGATCCGGATAACATAGAAATCAGGATTCTCATTCTTGTAATATCCGCAGAAATCAGAATCTGTACGGATCGCCTTCTTCAGGCTCGGACGTACGCGAGAGGTCTGAAACTCATGCTCGCAATTGGGACAGGTTACCTTGATCTTAAATAACGGTTCAATTTCCAAAATAGCTCCAACCCTTTCTGGGAAAGCATCACAGGGCTAAGGGGTGTTCACGAAGTGATAGGCTGGTCCGGATAGCCGCTTGATGATAAAGGAGTGAAGCTCACCTTCAACCCCAACCTCTGTAAGCGCCTCTGCCATACAGGACAGCCATGCCTCTGCTCGCTCTTCCGTCACAGCAAACGGCAAGTGACGTGCTCGCATCATCGGATGCCCGACGGCTTCCGAATACAGCGATGGCCCTCCGAAAAACTGGCTCAAAAACATATACTGCTTCTCAAGGACTGGTGTAATATCTTCCGGAAACAAAGGAGCCAGTAAGGGATTCTTCTGGACTTTGGGATAAAAAGCCTCCACTAACGAACGCACTCCATGCGCTCCTCCAAGATTGTCGTAAATTGATAAGTTAGGATTCACATGCCCGCCCACTTTCTATAATTCAGAAATGATAGACCTAATCATTATACCATTAATAATAAAAAAAGGCGCTGTGAGCGCCGTTACACTTCATTAAATTTCCTGCAACGATTGTAAAAACTTTAATCAGCTCACTAACACATGTTATTCAAGGAGACATGCTAGTAGCTTCGCCAGTCCTCTTCACCGGGATGGACGAGAGAAGCACGGATGACATACACGAAGACACAGACCAGAATACCAGCAACGACACTCATGATTATCACTCCATCCTTAAGAGTTTTATCGTTGGTCTTATTATTTTAACATACCGGTTACAAATGTACACCCTTGTATGAAAAGGTTTTCCCGTTTTTTTGGTACTCTTTGTCCACTTGTCATCATAAGGATAACCAAGCTCATAATTCTTTCCAGCAATACGTTCATGAGGAGGCAATCATGTCATTCCTGAGAACATGGGGCTTCATTCCCCTCTCCTTATCCCTGCTTGCGGTGATGATGATATTGGCTGCTCATCCCGGGCCTGCGCTGGAAGCGGGAATACGCGGCCTGTCCATCTGGTGGGATGTACTCTTTCCCTCCTTATTTCCTTTTTTTGTCCTGTCCGAGCTTATGCTTGGGCTGGGTATCGTTCACTGCGCGGGAGCTTTGCTCGATCCCATCATGAAACCTCTATTTCGTATCCCTGGAAGCGGGGGCTTCGTCGCAGCGATTAGCTGCGCTTCTGGCTATCCTGTAGGAGCCAAATTAACGGCCCAGCTATGGGAGCAAGGCAAAGTATCGCGCGAGGAAGGTGAACGCCTTGTTGCCTTTACGACCTCTTCAGACCCGATTTTTCTCATCGGAGCTGTATGTGTCGGCTTCTTCCATAATCCTTCTCTGGCTCTCATTCTCATGCTTGGTCACTATGGTGGAGCATTGTGCATAGCTCTACTTATGCGTTATCACGGAGCATCTCATACCGTCTCGCATCCCTCTCAGCCAGCATCGACTGAAGCTCACAAGACAAGCCTGCTGAAGCAGGCGCTGCTTGCCATGCAGCAAGCACGAATGGAGGATGGACGTTCAGTTGGTACCATACTGCGGCAGGCAATCATCTCTTCCCTTAAGCTTATTATGGTCGTAGGAGGGCTCGTTGTATTCTTCTCTGTTTTTTTGCAGAGTCTTATGCTCTCGGGTCTGATGGCACAATTGAATAGCTTCGTGGCAACTCTGCTCAGAACTACAGGCTTCCCGGTATTATTGACCGATGCGATCACTGGAGGAATCTTCGAAGTCACCCTTGGTGCCCGCGCGGCTGGCCAGACGGAGGGAACTCCGCTTGTATTCAAGGCAGCAGCAGCAGCATTCGTGCTTTCTTGGGGAGGATTATCTGTTCATGCCCAGATTGCAAGTATCTTGAATCATACGAATATTCGGTATTGGCCCTTCCTCATCGCACGTTGTGTACATGCTATCATTGCCAGCTTACTTGTACTGCTACTATGGAACGTTGTACAGCCACTTCAGACTCTGACTCCCGTATGGCTCTCTCTGAAGGATTCTACACAAGTAGTGCCAACGGTACTCTATAAGCTAAGTATGCTGCACACCACCGATTGGTACATCACCATAAGTGCATTCTCTATATTACAGTTTCTGTTATTCCTATCCTTGCTCACGGTTGTCCTGTTGCTGGCTCTGCTGGTTGCCTTCATACGCAGCTTCCTACGTGAAAGACCATCGCTTTGATAAAGGCTGCATTCTATCCCTGTCCATTTTTCGTGTTGTTTCCTGCGGATTCGTTGTGTTCTTGCTGATAATTGATTATGATCGTAGTATACCCAATGACAAAGGAGCTTTTCATCTTGAGATACTATGTTCTGGATCGCGGGGATCGCCATTCCATTGATCTGAGTCAGCAGTTTCACCTTCTTGCCAAAGCCAAGGGCTTCAAGCTTGATGCCGAATCCCCTGAGATCGTCGTATCTATTGGCGGTGACGGTACGATGCTGCACGCTTTTCATACCTTTATCGACCGTATTCCTGATATAGCCTTCGTTGGTGTGCACACTGGGCATTTGGGCTTTTACGCTGACTGGCGTGCGGACGAGTTGGAACAGCTCGTAGAATTGATGAGTCAGGCTCAGAATGAGGAAGCCATGCGACCACGCATTGTGAAATACCCCCTCATTGAGTTGCAAATTCACAAGAAATCTGGAAGTGCCTCCTATATCGCGCTTAATGAATTCACCTTGAAGGGTGTAGACGGGACCGTGGTTGCCCAAGTAGACATTAATGATCTCACATTTGAAATGTTCCGCGGTGACGGTATTTGTGTATCCACGCCCTCGGGAAGTACCGCATACAACAAAGCACTGGGCGGAGCTATGATCCATCCGACGATTGAAGCGCTTCAATTAAGTGAGATTGCTTCCATTAATAACCGGGTATATCGTACTCTGGGCTCACCTCTGATTCTTCCCAAGCATCATCATTGTGATATTTTTTCACGTAAGGAGCAGCGCCTGCTGCTTACTGTTGACCATATTAATATTCCGCTTGATGATCTGATCTCCGTTCGCTGTCAGGTAGCTCATCAAAAAATCAGCTTTGCCAGATACCGCCCATTTCCATTCTGGAGCCGGGTACGCAATGCCTTCTTGAATTAAACTGAATCTGTGTGAAAAAGCTTCATACATTAGGTGCCATTAAAAAAAGCAGTTCCTGAATATCAGGAGCTGCTTTTGGCTTCATTTCCACTTGCTACAGGAGTCTGCTCCTGATCTCTGCGTTCCTTATGCTGAGGGCGTTCTTTATTGCTCTGGGCACGTTCCTTCTGCCCTGAGCGCACGTCTCCTCTTCCCTGCTTGGCCTCCGCCTTGGATGAACGCTGCTCCGACCTGTCTCGCTCTGAACGATTGCGACGGCCGTCACGTCCCTCACGGTTACGACGTGGTTCCTTCGACTCTCTGGACTCACGACCTTCTCGTACCTCACGAGGCTCTCGCGCCTCCCTTGGCTCACGAGAATCCTTGGATTCACGAGGCTCTTTAGGCTCCCGCATCTCTTTGCGATCTCGCGGCTCTCTAGGCTCACGGGCTTCACGCGACTCTCTGCGTTCCTTTCCTTCAGAGCGAGATTCCCGTGAATCATTGCGGACATCATTGCGCGATTCACTTCGCGCTTCCTTCCGCGACTCTGCGCGAGACTCATTTCGGAACTCGTTACGTGATTCGTTACTGCTACGTGATTCACTACGCGAGTCCTGACTCTCATTGCGCTGCTCTCTTACAGTCCGATCATCCTTGGGAGAGTGATCTTCCTTGCCCAGCTCGGTAGCTGTGTCCTCTGGCTCCACAGGAATGTCAATCTGACCCTGAGGTTGATGGATACGACGCAACACAAAATAAGCACAGCCGAAGTTACAATATTCGTTAATATAATCTGTGACCACCGCAATTGTACTATCCCTATGTGCTTTGGGATGACCATCACGGAACAATCCCTTCAGGCGAAGCTGATTATAGCCCCAATCACCGATAATATAGTCATAGCGGTCCAGAACCTCGCTGTATCTCTCCCGGAACATTTCCAGGTTCCAGCCGTTTCTGTAGTCTTTCACAACTTCGTATACCTTTCCGCCCACTTGAAACAAAGCTTCTTCCCGCCCTTCCTAGGGTTAAGCTTTCACGGCCTTGTGCTGCTGATGCTGCGTGGCGGATTGAACCTGCTCATGCGCATGATAGGAGCTACGGACCATCGGGCCAGACTCGACATGGCTGAAGCCCCGCTTTAAGCCCTCTTCTTTTAATTTAAGAAAATCCTCTGGAGGATAGTATTTCTTGACATACAAATGCTTATCAGATGGCTGTAAATATTGGCCGATCGTCATGATGTTGCAATCCACCTCACGCAAATCATCCATGGTCTGCAGAAGCTCATCCCATTCTTCGCCTACACCAAGCATTATACTTGACTTCGTCGGAATAGTAGGCTGCATTGCTTTGGCCCTTCTTAGCAGCTCCAGCGAGCGCCGATATTTGGCCTTCGCTCTCACCGTATCTGACATTCGCTCTACGGTCTCAATATTGTGATTCAAGATGTCTGGCTTCGCATCCATTACGATACGTAGCGATTCCTCATCTCCCATAAAGTCTGGGATCAGCACCTCGACTGTGCACAGTGGCAGTTTGCGGCGAATCGCATGGATGGTCTCGGCAAAAATCGTAGCGCCACCATCCTTCAGATCGTCACGGGCTACACTCGTTACTACACAATGCTTCAGATTCATCTGCGCTGCCGATTCTGCTACACGCTCAGGCTCTTGTAGATCCAGTTCTGTAGGCATACCGGTATTAACTGCGCAGAAACGACAAGCTCGTGTACAAATATCCCCCAAAATCATGAAGGTAGCTGTACGGTTGGCCCAACATTCATAGATATTTGGACAACGTGCTTCCTCACATACGGTATGAAGTGTTTTGGAACGCATCATGTTTTTGATTTCCTGGTAGTTCTCACCTGTTGTCAGCTTAATGCGTATCCAGTCAGGCTTAGGTTCTTTCACTTTTTTAGACAATGTCATGAACCTTCTTTCTAGTCAGGTTATATCATGCCACATATTATAACATGAAAGCGGTGGGAATACCTCCATTCTTTGTTTTCTGCAGGCGGGATAAAATGACAGGCTATTGTTCATGATAATCACAACTTTTATTCCGTGGTGAGAGGTAACAAATCCATCTGCCATTGAAGCGGAATATATAATTTTCGGAAGGGGGTTACACCTTGCTGCTTCGCATAAGGCTGCGCTGTACCGCCCGGTGGTGCCTGCTGCTTCTGGTCATGGCTATAGTTCAGCACGCCTGCAGTTCTCACGTCGCGGCTGCTCCCACAGAACAAGCGAAAGGTCTGCAGCAACAGACCGAAGACGACATTTTTCGCTCTAGGGCCATGCTGTATCAGCAGATCAGCAAAAAAACAGGCGTGCCCTGGTACCGCCTTGCTGCTATAGATCAGTATGAGCGAACGTTAACTAGGGTGCATCCGAAGGATCGACAGCATGCCGAACGAGTAAGTGGTATATTCGTCAGCTCTCATGTCTGGTCTGGTCAGTTCAATCCGGATCAGGAGGACCAGAATCCAGCCTCTATCGCTTTTTTTGAGGGATTTGGTCGAGACGGATCAGGCGATGGACAAGCCAACCCGGATGATGATATGGATCTGCTGTTCAGTGTAGCAGCCTATCTGACGAATTACGGTCAAGCCGAGGATAAATTCCATATTGCTCTGTGGGAGTATTACCATAATTCCCGTTCAGTCCAGCGCATTCGGCAATTTACCAGGCTGTATCAGACATATGGCACTCTTAAGCTTAATCAGCATGCGTTCCCTTTGCCGCTAAGTAGCGACTATTCTTATCGAAGCACCTGGGGAAGCGGACGAAGCTGGGGAGGCAATCGAATCCATGAAGGGACAGATCTGTTCGCCCGATATGGCGTCCCTGTCCGAAGCACCTGTCATGGTGTCGTGGAGGTGAAGGGCTGGAACCCATTTGGTGGTTGGCGCATAGGCATTCGGGATATCGATAACCGGTACCACTACTACGCACATCTATCCGGCTTTGACAAGAAGCTATCCACAGGGGATCTTGTTACCCCAGGGCAGACTATCGGTTGGGTAGGTAGCTCAGGTTACGGCAAGCCAGGAACACAAGGCAAATTCCCGCCACATCTGCATTATGGAATATACCGTGATAGCGGATTGAGTGAATGGTCCTTCGATCCCTACCCGCTGCTCAAGCACTGGGAGCAAATGGAGCGCAAGCAGCTCAAAAAGCGGTAGCCTACCATTATCTTCTCTTAAGAAACAGAAATTTCAAACCGTCGTTACATGAAGATTCGTCCAGTGAACGATCTTGGAAAATACTACAGACAAGTATGTCCGTCCGCACAAGCAGCGAGGCTCCACAAGTGGAGCCTCGCTGCTTGTGTATTTCGTGGTAACCGTTACCGTACTAAGTTCATTTAAAGCATCTAACCTACTTCAGCACTTTGACATATTCACGCGACATAAAGATGACCTCGCTCCGCGCTGAAGTATCGCCCTTCAAGGAAGACTCACCCAACCTTTTGGCATGCGGACCTGCTCGTTGCCCTGGTTCAACAGACACCTGAGCCTGGCTCATCTCAAGACGAGCATAGGAATCCAGCCTCATGCCGAGGAACAGCAAAAGAACAAAAATAGAGAGACATAGTGTACATTTGTAATAATATTCTGTCATCGTTCCCTCCCTTCAGTAGAGAGTCATTCCCTATGCATACCGATTTCATGCCGCTGGTAATATCTTTTGACAACTGTCCTTAATCAGGTTATATTAAGTACGATGTCCACTAGGTAATATTTATAATGACTTAATTGAATATTAGTGTGTTTGCTCGCAGCCATCATTGCGAGAGACATTTTTCTGGAGGAGCCTGTCACAGACGGGCTCTTTTTGCGTTTTTTAGGACATACTTCTTATATTTCCAACGTCAGGTTAGGTTGATTCCATGTGCGAATCGCCTTTATCTTGATGTATTACAGGTCTTACATCTTCAGTCTATTGACGATTAAGGAGGAGAACCTTTGTCTTTGCTGCATCTTGCCATCGTATTACCTTTTCTGCTCGCTGTGCTCATTCCAATCATCAAGCCTTGGACGCAGCGAATTCATGCGGGGTGGCTGGTACTACCTCTCCCGTCCGCATTGTTTATTTATTTCCTTACGCTTATATCAGACATCCGAAGTGGACAGCCACTCTCATCAGAATTAGTCTGGGTCCCTTCACTGGGCATCAATTTCAACGTCTATGCTGACGGTCTGGGACTGCTGTTCGCACTGTTGATTAGTGGAATTGGTGCCTTAGTGGTACTCTATTCCATCTATTACATGGATAAGGCCAAAGAAGCCGTCCAGCGTTTCTATGTATTTCTCCTGATGTTCATGGGAGCTATGCTGGGCGTGGTGCTCTCGGACAATGTCATGGTGCTCTATGGATTCTGGGAGCTTACGAGTGTATCCTCCTTCCTGCTGATTGCTTTCTGGCATAAGCGTGAGCGTTCCTTGTATGGTGCTCTTAAATCCATGCTCATTACCGTCTTCGGCGGCTTATGTATGTTCGTCGGCTTTATTTTGCTCTATGTCGTTACGGGTACCTTTAGCATCCGGGACATGGTGGCACAGGTGGAGCTGATGTCCGGGCATACCTTAATGCTTCCAGCCATGCTGCTGCTTCTGCTCGGTGCCTTTACCAAATCTGCACAGTTTCCGTTTCATATCTGGCTTCCCGACGCGATGGAGGCACCAACACCAGTCAGCAGCTATCTGCACTCGGCTACGATGGTGAAAGCTGGCATTTACCTGGTAGCGCGGTTCAGCCCCATATTTGCAGGCATGAGCGAGTGGTTTTGGCTTGTCACAGGCTTTGGCTTGATCACTCTCATCTATGCCTCATTTCGGGCGATCAAGCAGACGGATCTCAAAGCTTTACTGGCTTTCTCGACCATCAGTCAGCTTGGACTGATCATGAGTCTACTGGGACTCGGCTCAGCAGCAGCATTTTACACGGGTGAGGAAGCCATTTTCTTCACCAAGGCTACAGCAGCTGCTTTTTTCCACTTGATCAATCATGCCGTCTTCAAGGGAGCCTTGTTCATGGTGGTGGGCAATGTGGACCATGAGACCGGGACTCGGGATATTCGCAGACTGGGCGGACTCATGGCCCTGATGCCAGTTACCTTTACAGTTGCCGTGGTAGGAGCCTTCTCCATGGCAGGACTGCCTCCCTTTGGTGGATTCCTGAGCAAGGAAATGTTCTTTACGGGTGTGCTGCAGATTTTGGATATGAAGCTGTGGAGCCTGCATACGTGGGGCATACTCGTACCCATCTTCGCCTGGGTCGCCAGCATCTTTACGTTCGTGTACAGTATGATTCTTGTATTCCGCACGTTCACCGGACAGGGACACACCCAGCAGCTCCCCAAGAGTCCCCATGAGGCTCCTGTCGGCTTGCTGATTTCTCCGGTAATTCTTGGTTCTCTGGCTATCATTATCGGACTGTTTCCGAACGTGGTCTCTTACGCCATCCTGGAGCCCGTCATGGCTGCGGTCCACCCTGCGATATTATCCGAAGGAGGAAGATTTGCAATCCAAATCTCATTCTGGCATGGCTGGACCCCAGAGCTGTTCATGACTATAGGTGTAGTAATTGCAGGAATTATGATCTTCCGTCTTCAACGGCGATGGGCTCCATTACATCAACCTATATTCAGTGCATGGACTATTAACCATGTATACGATCGCGGACTGACGCACATGGAGCACTTCTCCAATCGTTTCACGAAGGGGTATATGACAGGGTCTATCCGCCACTATGTTATGTACATTTTTGTGTTCCTGATCACGGCACTAGGCACCATGCTACTACGGACGCCAGATCTAACCTTCGATTTGTCTGGCTATGCACCCATCTCGTTCTATGAGGCCATTGTGATGATCGTGCTTGTACTGGCAGCCGTGATGACGATTTTTGCTCCTACACGCCTCATGGCGATCATTTTGACAGGAGCAGCTGGATACATTGTGACCTTATTCTTTGTCCTATTCCGTGCGCCTGACCTAGCCTTGACCCAAATGATTATTGAGACGGTATCGGTGACACTGTTCCTGTTATGCTTCTATCACTTGCCCAAGCTGCGTCGGGAGAAGCTACGAATCCCCTTCAAGCTGACCAACCTGGTCATCTCGCTCGGGGTCGGTGCGATCATGACGATCATCGCACTGGGTGTCAGTGGCAGTCCACTATTCGATAGCATCGCCGATTATTATTTGAAAGAAAGCTACAATCTCGCCGGAGGCAAAAATGTAGTCAATGTCATCCTCGTCGACTTCCGTGGCTTCGATACGCTGCTGGAGATTACAGTGCTGGGCATTGCCTCATTGGCTATCTACGCCTTGGTCCGATTAGAGCCATCGGAAGGACTCAGCTCCGTGACACGACCAGAGAGAGAGGCTTCCACAAGCCTGTCTTTTGCTAAAAGTAATGATGTCATTCTTAGAACGGTCTCCAAGGTCGTCATTTTCATTATCTTGACCTTCTCGCTATATCTGTTCTTTGCGGGCCACAACGCGCCTGGTGGAGGATTCATCGGAGCACTGATGTCTGCAGCCGCGCTAATCCTGCTCACGATGGGCTTCGGGATGAGGACGATGCAACACATCCTTCCGTTTGATTTTCGCAGCTTGATTGGCCTTGGTCTGTTAGTAGCCCTGCTGACGGGTATAGGTTCCTTCGGGTTCGGAGCAGCATTCCTTAGCCATGCCTTCGGCTATTTCGAGCTTCCACTGCTTGGTAAGACGGAGCTAGCTACTGCCGTATTATTTGATCTGGGTGTCTATCTGACCGTCATTGGCGTCACCATGACGATAATCTTCTCGATCGGGAGAGATGAGTAACTATGGAGCTATATATGTCACTAACTATTGGAATCCTGTTTGCGGCTGGCGTGTATCTGGTCCTGTCCAAAAGCCTGCTGCGTATCATCCTGGGCACCTCCCTGCTGACTCATGGTGTACATCTCCTGCTTCTTACGATGGCTCGGCTCAAAAATGGTGCACCGCCTCTGCTGGCAGACGGTACCCGTGCTTATGTGGACCCGTTGCCACAGGCGCTGATCCTGACCTCCATCGTCATCAGCTTCGGTGTCACCTCATTCTTCCTCGTCCTGGCCTATAAGGCTTATCAGCGGCTGGGCACGGACGATATGGAGCAACTGAGGGAGGAGGGTGAGGAAGCATGAATAATCTCGTTATTCTTCCTTTGCTTGTTCCCTTATGCACAGCGATTGCGCTGTTGTTCATACACAAGCGGATTCGCCTGCAGCGAATGGTCAGCCTGGTCGGAGCACTGGTGAATCTGGCAGGTGCAATAATCCTCGTCTACCAGGTACGAACAGCAGGTATTCAGACGCTATTCATGGGCGGCTGGAAGCCTCCCTATGGCATCATCTTCGTTGCGGATATGCTGGCTGCGTTGCTTGTGCTTACGACCGCCATTGTCAGCATTGCCTGTCTGATATTTGCTTTTGGTACTATTGGAGAGAACAAAGAGAAACACTACTTTTACCCATTCTTTCAATTCCTGATTGCAGGCGTCAGCGGCTCCTTCCTGACCGGAGACCTGTTCAATCTGTTCGTATGCTTCGAGGTGATGCTCATCTCATCCTACGCTCTACTGGGGCTGGGAGGCAGCAAACGGCAGCTGCGGGAAGGGCTGAAGTACATTCTTATTAATATTCTGTCCTCGACGCTATTCGTTGCTGCAGTAGCCTATCTGTACGGGATTACAGGAACCTTGAACATGGCGCATTTGTCCCAGCGAGTAGCTGAGGTGAACCAGGGTGGGATGCTCTCGGTGGTCGCCATGCTGCTGTTGATCGTCTTCGCATTGAAGGCAGGACTGTTCCTGTTCTTCTGGCTGCCTGGTTCCTATAGTGCGCCACCTGCAGTCGTAAGGGCGCTGTTCGGTGCACTGCTGACGAAGGTAGGCTTGTATGCCATTATTCGCACGTTCACACTGATCTTCTACCATGATGCGTTCATCGCGCAGGGATGGATAGGCTGGATGGCCGCGCTGACCATGATTCTGGGGGCTATTGGTGCTGTCGCCTACACCGATATTCATCGAATTTTTAATTACAATATCATCATCAGTGTCGGATTCATTGCAGCTGGCATCGCTATCTCCAGCCCTGATGCACTGAATGGGACCGTATTCTACCTGATTCATGACATGCTAGCCAAGACGCTGCTGTTCCTGCTCGGTGGCCTAATGATCTCGACTGCTGGCTCAGAGCGCCTGCAAGCTATGGGTGGATTGATTCATAAATGGCCTATTATAGGCTGGATCTACTTGACGACCGCCTTGGCCCTGGTAGGTATTCCGCCGTTGAGCGGCTTTGTAGGGAAGGTATTAATCGTAAGAGGCGGTCTAGAGGCCGGGGCTGACCACGCTCAGTTCTATGTCCTTACTGGCATTGCAGTAGCTTCCAGCTTCGTCGTTCTGTATTCCCTCATTCGGGTATTCATACGTGCTTTTTGGGGCGAGACGACTCTATCCGTAGATCCTTCTGAAGAGCGCTCTACTGCACAAGTCCGGCTGCCACATTCCAGCATGATTCCGGTTGTTGGCTTGTTGGCTCTTATTCTCTTGGTCGGGTTTGGCTCCGAAGGAATATACACTTGGGTCTCTCAAGCTGGCGAAGTCCTTACGCATCCGGCGCTATATATTGAAGCGGTAATAAAGGAGTAATGGAGATGGCCTATCAACTTCTACTAAATATCATCATCGGTCTCGTCTGGATGCTGCTGAACAACGAATGGTCATTCATGCAGTTCATCATCGGTTATCTGCTTGGGCTACTGCTGATCGGACTGCTTCAGCGCTTCCTGCCTCACCCTTTTTACGGTAAAAAGCTCTTGTCCATTGCGAAGCTGCTGTACATTTTCAACAGAGAGCTGTTCCTGTCCAGCTTCACCGTGATCCGGCAGGTGCTGAAGCCCAAGCTGGATATTCGTCCAGGCATATTCGCTTATCCAACCCGCTTGACCTCGGATTGGGAAGTGACCCTTCTATCCTGTCTCATCTGCCTGACACCCGGAACACTGACCCTAGAGGTGTCCCGAGAAGGAAGCATCTTATACATTCACGCGATGGACATCGGTGACGTTAATGTGCTGACCGTACAAATTCGTGATACATTCGAAAAAGCCATTATGGAGGTGACTCGCTCATGATGGATATCATGCTGCTACTGGCACTGTCTTTAATCGCACTAGCCATATTGGGATGTATGTTCCGCTTGCTCAGAGGCCCGTCAATCGCCGACCGAATTGCTGCACTGGATACGATCGGCATCAGCATTCTGTCCATGATTGCCATTCTGTGTATGCTGCTTCGCACCGAGGCTTATCTAGATATTATTCTCTTGATTGGAATTCTGACCTTTATCGGAACGGCCGCATTCGCGCGATATATAGAAAGGGGGTACGTTCTGGAAAATGGAGACGATGAGACTCATCGCTGAGCTGCTAGTAGGAGGTATGGTGCTGTTCGGAGCGCTGCTTGGCGCGCTCAGTGCCTTCGGGCTGATTCGTTTGCCTGACGTGTACCTACGTTCTCATGCAGCAACCAAGAGTGCTACACTCGGTGTTCTATTTGTTCTTGGGGGGACCTTTCTGTATTTCCTGTTGTTCATGGATCATCTGAGCATCAAGCTGCTGCTCGGTATTGTGTTCGTCTTCATTACTGGGCCCGTAGCCGGGCATCTCAACGGTAGGGCTGCCTATCGCTCCGGAGTAACCATGTGGAAGCACAGCGTACAGGATGATCTGGGTCCAGCTTTGAAAAAGGAGCAGACACAGGCAGATAAAGCCTACTAATGCTTGGGCGACTATAAGAAGGATCTTGACAGATCTAAGGAAGTCTAGGGAAGAATGCGACGTAAGAGAGAGGAAAACGCGATTTTATAGTAACTATAGGTATTATCAGGATTCAAAATACAGCGCTGTGCACCCACTACGATTAGGGCGTGCAGCGCTGCTTCTTTGTATTTGGCTTGTTCTTTGCTGGACTTGGTTTGACTTGAATCACGGTTTAAATTACAGCTGTAGTCGCAATGTCCAGGTCTCATCGATTAGTTCGGGCCCAAATTGGGTATGCGGCTCCTCGTGAATGAGCTGAAAGCCCATTTTTTTATAGATGTGTCTTGCTTCCGTCAGTACGTTATTCGTCCATAGCACCAGCTCCTCGTACTGCTGCTGACGGGCAAATTCGATGGCTTCTCGTACAAGGCTGGTCCCAAGCCCAAGTCCACGCGCTTTGGGATCGACCAGTAGCAGGCGTATTCTGGCTACCTTCTCCGAATCCTGCACGACCATGATGGAGCCGACCACCTCACCAGCCATTTCCGCTACCCAACAGCGCTCTCGATTAGGATCATGCTTTTTCAGATAATCCAGCGCAATCTGTGATACTGCGGCCTCAAAACCCTCATTCCATCCATATTCGCGCTTGTACAAAATCGCATGCTTTTGAGTAATGATTCCCATATCTCCTGCTACGGGCTGGCGCAGCACATGTTTGAAGTCAGGGGTCAGAATGCTTTCAATCGTGTGCATGGCCTCCAGCAGTCTGGACTGCTCCTCCTCAGGGATGCTCTGCAACAGCTCTGTGACCTCCTCATTTGAGCGCTGTTCAAGCGGGGCATAGGCCTGCTCGCCCTCTTGAGTAAGCTTCAGCAAAAACTTTCGCCCATCCTGCTCAGAGCGTATCTTCTGGAGAAAACCCTGTTGATCCAGCCGGGTAAGAATCCGGCTCAAATAACCCGGGTCAAGCCCGAGGTCCCTGGTCAGATCGGATGCCGTTACCTCCTCACGATGAGCAAGCTCGAACATTACACGTACCTCTGTGAGCGAATAGCTGCTTTGCAGCAGTCCTTCCTGTAATACGCCGATTTTGCGAGTAATGAAGCGATTGAAATTTCGCATTTGATGTACGCGTTCCGCCAATTCGACCATGTATGTGCTCTCCTTCTAGTCAGTGATTTATTTTAATTTATTGCAGTATATAATTTGACTTTGTCAACTAATTAATTTGACAAAGTCAAATTGTTTCACCTAATGAAATCATTAAGAGCAATCTTACTGTGACCTAGCTTTACAGGAGAACTCAGATCGCCGTGTTGTATCAGTACACAAAAAGACGACCCATCTGGGTCGCCCTCTTGTTCAAAAGTGTATATTCTGCTCGTAATCATCTTTTTGGTGACTTCGCTATTATCTACTGATAGTAATACGCTTTGTAGCAGCATCGTAGTTCACTGTGTAGCCCGCAGCCTCGTTGATGACCCGCAGCGGCACCAGCGTATAGCCATTCATAATGATCGGAGCCTCGCGAATCTGCGAGGAGTAATTGCTGATTACACCATTATCCTTAATCATGATAAGTCGATTGCCAACCCAGAGCGTCATCTCACGCTTCATTTCCAGTTGATTCACAGTAATCTTCTTGTCCGTATCACTATAATCTACGATCGAGCCTGTTGTTTCTCCAATGAAGCGCAGAGGAACCAGGGTTACCCCATTGCGCACAATTGGGCTTTGTGGAATGGTTACCGATCTGCCATCAATTGAAGCCTGTGGTGAGCCAATGGTTAGTGTGATTCTCCGTGGCGACGTAGACGATGTTACCACTGGATTACTTGCTTGAGCCACCTCGGACGGGAATACCTGATAACGGATTCGGCCCAGTCTCAGGAGCAAAGCATCCTTGTTCAAGCCATTTTCCAGATCTTCTGCTGCATCTCTGGCATCGTACCAATCTGTCTGACTCAGTGATCTTTCTGCACGCTCCACTCGACTCGTCGCTCGTTCCAGGTCCCGGCTGTTTCTGGAGCTAGAACTGCTGGAGCTACTGGAGCTTGAAGATGCTCTGGTACGGCCAGTGATTTCTACCCCTGGAGATTCATCTCCACTTGAATTAACAGTCGCCACGCGAATATCATAAGTCCGATCGGATCGAAGACCGCTAATCTCATAATTAGATCTGGTCGTGCTGGTCTCCAGCTTGTCATCTACATATATTTTGACTCTGTTAATGGCACTTGGAATTCTATACTCAATCTCAAGCGAGGTTGTTCCTCTGTAAGAGACGGACAGATTTGTGACCTCTACGCGATTGTTCGTTGACCCCGAATTGCTGGAGGATGCCGAAGTTGTACCTGATACACTTACACCTGGCGCAACCATATTCCCACGCTTCGCTCTCACCATAAGTGTATATGTCGTTGACGGGTTCAAGCCTGTATACGTGAATGATTCTCCTGTGACCTGCTGTTGAATCAAGTTTCCGTTCAGGTAGACCTCTACAGCGTCCGTGTTTGCAGGCTTCGTCCAGACGACCGCTAGGGAATTGGTTCCGGTGCTAGTGACACGCAGATTTGTTACATCCGCTACCGGACTTGTATCTGCTGCCGTTGTGCCTGGAACGCTGACACCAGATGCAATCTGAGAACCGCGTTTGGCTCGTACGGTCAACGTATATGTTGTTGATGGATTTAGGCCCGTGAAAGTAAAGGATTCACCACTTACCTCCTGGACATAGTTTCCATTAAGGTATATATCAGCCGTGTTCGTATTGGCCGGCTTTGTCCAGCTAATGGCCAGAGCATTGGTCGTAGTGCTGGTTACAGTCAGATTCGTTACATCACTTACAGGTGTATTATCTACAGTAGCAGATGTCGTCTCTGTAAGAACTTCGTTGTCTACTGAGACATTTCCACTCGTATCCTCAGCTCTTACCTCAATTTTGTAGCTTGTGCTCGATTGAAGAGAGTTAATTTTAATGTTATTCAAGTTGGTTCTTCCATACTCTTGATCATTTACATAGATCACAAATTCTTTGAAATCCAAATCCGCTGGCCGAGCATAGGCTATCTCCAGAAAATCCGGACCTTTGGAGGTGACACGCAGATTCGTCACTTTGCCTGGTGGCGTCGTATCTACCGGATCGGTTGGATTTGTCGGATTCGTTGGGTTCGTTGGGTTAGTCGGGTTTGTTGTCTTATCCGTTCTGAACGTCACCGACTCTCCACTGGATTCGACTGGAGTTCCATCGGAATTGTACACCGTTTTTACGACATAGGTATACTCGGTATCCTCATCCAGATTCATCAAAGGATATTCTTCTTCATATACAGCCTGCTGTACATTGACTCCCAGACCATTGTAGATGTTCACGTGACTGAAAGCCTGATCTGTCGGCTTCTTCCAAGTCAGCACTGAACTAGTCTGTGTAGTTCTTACCGCTTCCAAACCGGTTACTTCCTTAGGAATCGTTTTATATATCACAAGTCCAGCACCGTATTGGTTTGTAGGTCCTAGGCTCCTTGTATATTTTTGAAGCTCTGAGCGCAGTTCACTTGGCGTGTATGTTGGATGAAGTTGCTTAAGAAGTGCCATAAAACCTGTTACATGTGCTGCTGCTACGGCAGAGCCGCTAACAACCACATAGTTATCTCTTCTTCCAGCGTTCATCTTGTCTATGGTCTCAATGTCCACTCCAGGAGCCGATACCTCTACAGATGGACCTGTTCCAGAGGTGATATCTCGCTCTTCCAATTGATTTACTGAAGCAACTGCGATAACTTCATCGTATTTTGCAGGGTAAGGAACATTATCTCCTAGACCATCAGCAGATCCATCATCTCCGGCTCCCGCTACAATGACAATTCCCTTAGCATACGCTTCTTTAATAGCATTGGCTACTCCAGGAATGTCTCTATCCATTGGAGCACTGATCTGTATAATGTCCATATCATTATCAATAGCCCACTCGATGGCTGTAATCAAACTATTGGGTTGTATTACTCCTAAATTATCAGTCACCTTTAAAGCATGCATTTGTGCTTCAGGAGCGACTCCTAGTATTCCTTTATTATTTTTTTGAGCACCTATGACACCAATTACGTTATTGCCACGTCCAAAGATGTCATCACTGTTATTGGTCGTTCCTCCGATTGTCCCTACATCTTCGTGGGACTCATAACCGGAGTCGAGTACCGCAATTTTTACACCATTGCCCTGCACACCTGCCGAATGGGCCTCAGTGAGCTTCATTCTCGCAAAACTCCATGATGTGCCTTCTGGACTAATTGTAGCTGCGTAAATTGAAGAAGGGGGCAGCACCGCAAACTCAGTGACCCCCGCTAGTAGAGTCAGTGATAACATCGAAGCTGCAATCTTTCTCAATCGTTGATTCTTCATCATACCACCCTTTAAAATCCTTATTTTCGAATCTATTTCATCTGCTCAGTTGCAACATACCTAAATGATCGTTCGCGATCTATACCTGTCAGACCGAGGCTTTATCCCTTTATAAATACGTCATGAAATAGATTCTGTTGCTCTGCATTTACTCACAGTTAAGCTCTGCTTACAACAAAAATAAAAAAACACTTCTACTCTTTATCGGCAAATATTCCCTTTTGCATTAGAGCAAAATATGAATTACTCAAGTTGGGTGTGCACAAAAAAAGACCCACAGCGGCTTCGCTGTGAGTCTCGAATGATTCCAAGCCTTAGTTCATAGCTACCATCTTCTGATAGCTGGTCTCGCTAACTACACGTCTAGCCGTCACATAGCGCTTGCTGTAATAGGAGTCGGACAGCTTACTGACGGTCACACCTTTGCTGCTTGAAGAATGTGCAAACTTATTATTTCCTACATATATACCTGCATGCGAAATGCCGCGACCGTTCGTGTTGAAGAATACCAGATCTCCTGGACGCAGATTGCTCTTGGCAACGACCTCCCCTTGCTTCGCCTGAAGTGCCGAGGTGCGCGGGAGGCTCAGATTGAACTGGTTGAATACGTATCTTACGAAACCTGAGCAATCGAACCCGGAGGAGGTCGTTCCTCCATATTTATACGGAGTCCCCTTTACTTGGGAGACCTCCTGAACCAATTTTGCCTCACTGGCATATGTACTTGCAGCAGTACCTGTAAAAAGAACAGCCGCTCCGAGCAGGGACAAGATGACTTTTTTCACGAACGTAGTTCCTCCTTTGATGCCTACGGAGTTAGCTTAAGGATTCGGTTAAAGGTTCCCTATATTCCCTGTATACGAGAATAATTCACCCACACTGGTTCCCCCGTTTTCAATGATGAAATTCGGCAATGAATAAGTTAATATTTTGTAACCATGTACATGTTAATATATTTACTATTAGCTTGTCAATCTTAATAAAAATTACTATTTTTTATTCGCATTAGCACAACTTTTTCAAAACCACTGCGTATATATTTAACGAAAAAGCCAAACCTAATAAGCCTTTCTAGCTACTCTCCTACTTTATCACCCTTCATAAATTCCTCCATAATCCGATTTTATTAATTTACATTTATTCTTATTGTGATTACAAAAATGTAATAATCAAGACATTAATACGGCTAACATAGTGCAATGCACATGCCAAAAAAACCCTCCTGACATGCAAGAGAGTTAACTTATTCCTATTTTCCTTTTCCTCATGGTAATCTATCCATTTCGATAACATTTGAAATACTGAATGGTCTCCTCCAGATCGGCCTCGTCCTTGTAGATGTTCAGCATGCGGCCGAGCTCAATGGCAAAGTCCGCATAGCCGTTCGCTCTTGCTGTAATTAGGTTGCGATCCACCCTGACCAGATCTTCAATATGGGTAGCAGCATTCGTTACAGCATGTCTGCCCTCCAGTATTCCATAGTGCTGTAGCAGATCTGTAGCCGAACAGATGGCTGCAATGAACTTCTCCTGCTTGTCCAACTCCTGAACAAGCGCTGCCAGTCGTGTATGCTCTAGCAATGCGCTAGTGTCCCCTCCGGGTATGATCAATAGATCAATCTCTGCCGCGTTGATCTCTTCCAGGCTAGTTGACGGCATGACCACCAAATCCTCATAAGATCTCACAGGCTCCTTCGTTAGACCGACCGTAACCATGTTTCCTTTGGTCTTCATCAAGTAGGTGGCCAGCATAATTTCAAAGCTTACATACCCGTCATAAATCAACACATGTGTGTACATGATATATCTACTCACCTTCTATGTATATATCCCTGCTCATTTCAAGTATCGCCATCTAATGTACATTTGTCCAGCCTTGCATGATGAGAGGCAGCATCAAGAGATTACACTTTCACATGATCAGCATCAGAATACGAGGGCGTGGTCGAGAACAGCGGCTATATATCGGGGTTGAATCGACGAAAAGGGGCGCCCTGTTAGGACACCCCTCTCGTGTTCAAATCTATATTACTAGTGCGTGGTTGCATTGCAGTACCCTAGCTTATGAAACGGTATATGATCAGGATGATACAACGTCTGCTACTTGGTCAGATTAAGCCAGTCTCATCTTGAAATCATTATAACCGAATTGGCGTACGACTTCACAATCTCCGTCCTTGCGCTGCACAGCAATGGCTGGCAATGCCATTCCGTTGAATGTCGTATTCTTCACCATCGTATAGATCGCCATATCCCCGAAGGTCAGACGGTCACCACTCTTCAGTGGTTGATCGAATGAATAGTCGCCAATGATATCGCCAGTCAAGCAAGTCTGTCCCCCAAGACGGTACAAATGCGGCTTCTCACCGACCTCGCCAGATCCGAACAGCGGCGGGCGGTAAGGCATTTCCAGAACATCCGGCATATGACAGCATGCGGACGTATCCAGTACCGCAATATCAATACCATTTTGCAGTGTATCCAGCACCGTAGTCACCAGATAGCCTGCGTTCAGAGCAATCGCTTCGCCAGGCTCCAGATAGACTTCCAGACCATATACTTCCTGCATGCGCTTGATGCATTTCTCAAGGCGTGCGATATCATAATCCTCTCTGGTAATATGATGTCCGCCACCGAAATTGATCCATTTCATTTGACTAAGCCATGGACCGAACTTCTCCTCGACCGCATTCAGGGTTGTCTCTAGGTCATCCGAGTTCTGCTGGCAGTGCGTATGGAAATGCAGACCCTCTACGCCCTCCAGCTGCTCTGGACGGAAATGCTCCAGCGTCACGCCGAAGCGGGAGCCAGGAGAGCATGGATCATAGATCGCATGCCCCTCTTGTGTGGAGCATTCCGGATTGATGCGCAGTCCGATGCTTCTGCCGCCCTTCAGAGCACGATCCTTGAAGCGCTCCAATTGGGAGAAGGAGTTGAAGATAATGTGATCGCAGATCTCGATGATCTCATCAATCTCATCCTCACGATACGCCGGGGAGAAGATATGATTCTCTTTCCCCATCTCTTCATAGCCAAGACGCGCCTCATACAGGCCGCTTGCTGTCGTACCGCTCAGATACTCACCAATCAGGGGGTACATCGTTGTCATGGAGAAGGCTTTTTGTGCCAGCACGATCTTGCAGCCTGTACGTTCCATGACACCGCGTAGAATTTTCAGATTTTTCTCCAACAGTCCCTCGTCTACCACATAGCAGGGTGTTGGCAATTCCTCAAACTTCATATTAGTCCACTAGCTTCGGATCGAAGCTCTCCTTCCACGGAAGTCCCCATTTGTTCAGCGCGTCCATAAATGGATCTGGATTGAACTCTTCAATGTTGTATACGCCTTTAGCATCCCATTCGCCTGTCATCAGCATCATTGCCCCGATCATCGCTGGCACACCAGTCGTGTAGGCCACCGCTTGGGAGCCCACTTCCTTGTAGCATTCTTCATGATCGCAGACATTGTATACATAATATGTCTTTTCTTTGCCGTCTTTCTTACCGCGGAAAATACAACCGATATTCGTCTTGCCCTTTGTACGAGGTCCGAGCGAAGACGGATCTGGCAGTACTGCCTTCAGGAATTGCAGCGGAATGATTTGCTTGCCTTCGAATTCAATTGGCTCGATGGAGGTCATTCCTACATTCTCCAGACATTTGAGGTGCGTCAGGTAGCTTTGACCGAACGTCATGAAGAAGCGAATCCGTTTCAAGCCTGGAATGTTGGCAGCCAGAGACTCCAGCTCCTCATGGTACAGCAGGTACATATCCTTCTCCCCAACTTCTGGGAAGTCATACACGCGCTTGATCTCCATTGGTGCCGTTTCAATCCACTCGCCATTCTCCCAATATCTTCCGTTAGCGGATACTTCACGAATGTTGATCTCAGGGTTAAAGTTCGTAGCGAACGGATAGCCGTGGTCCCCTGCATTGCAGTCCAGAATATCTATATATTCAATTTCGTCAAAATGGTGCTTCAGGGCATACGCGGAGAAGACGCCGGTTACACCTGGATCGAATCCGCTACCCAGCAGTGCTGTAATGCCAGCTTCCTTGAAGCGTTCACGGTATTCCCACTGCCAGCTGTATTCGAATTTTGCCGTATCTTCCGGCTCATAGTTCGCTGTATCCATATAATTCGTCTTGGTCGCAAGGCAAGCGTCCATGATTGTCAAATCCTGATATGGCAGAGCCAGGTTCATTACAACGTCCGGTTTGAAATCTTCGATCAGAGCAATCAGCTCGTCCACATTGTTGGCGTCGACTTGCGCCGTCGAAATTTTGGTTTTGCCGCCATCCAATTTTGCCTTCAGGTCGTCGCATTTCGATTTTGTCCGACTTGCGATACAAATCTCCTCGAATACCTCACTGTTTTGAACGCATTTATGAATGGCTACTGATGCAACGCCGCCACATCCGATAATAAGCGCTTTTCCCATGTCCATCTCTCCTTAATCCAAGTAATTTTTCACCAATACATTCGTTGTCTAATTTACAATTATCACCAAAAAAAGCAACAAAAAAAGCAAGTGCAAAACGCAGCATTCGCGCACAACACTTGCTTAAGATATATACAAATATTAATGAAGCATAACATGTCCATGACATGAGGTCATGCACATACACAGCCATAACAGTCATTCGACATTACGGCAGAAAGCTCTTCTTAATATTCAAAATATATCTTTGAGTAGGATCAGAGTCTATATAGCAAATAATTCGCCTTTATCACTCTTATTGACCGTTTCACAAGTTGATGTGCAGATGCACTGGTTGTAAAGTAACCAACTTATAAAATTTGAGCTTTTAACTCAATCAATAAGGCAACCAAAAGTTGCCAATCGGCATTTGACCCGGCTGTCCGTATGGCCTTAACTTCCTGTACTCAAGAAGTGGTCAAAACAATTATCTGCTTGGAAAGATCCAGATATATTTTGAGCATACCAGCATTCAATCACAATCGCGAATGAGCGAAGCATGCTTCCTTGAATATTAACTTTCCAAATCACACTTCTGTATGCTATCAAAACGAAACTCAAAAAGCAATCAAATTTTAAAATTTCTTTTGTAAAATTTTTGTGTAGACCAGAAATCATTCATCCCTGGTAAGTAGCGAAGTCTATAAATATGCGTATTTCCCTATATTCATGCCAAAATCCCAGTGGAACAAGCCCACCGGGATCTGATTTAATACATATCAAGTCCATTATTTTAGTATCCACAAATGCATTGCCTGCTACTTTGAATTACAACATCATTTGATGCCCACGATTAATGGATGTCCAAATAGTCAATCAAGGCATCCCACGTGCCATCATCAGCTGTGACCACTAGTTCAATCTCTTGGTTGCCCGTTCCGTGACTGATGTTGTTCAACGTGTAGACTGCAGGGTTACTTCCTCCGTAGTAGAAGGTGCCCTTCGTCTGTCCACCGATCTTCAGATCCACTCTGGCCATATTGGAGGTACTTGATGCACCGCGCAGCGAAAAGTTATGTGTACCACTTGCAAAATTCTGGATGAATTTCACTGAGTCATTGTTGGCGTATAAAGCAACCCCGTTGAATGGAGAGCTGATATTCCCCGTATATTGACCGCTCTTGGTCATATTCTCCGCTTCGATTCTCGTAGCACTAACTGGAGGAGTCGTACCGCCACCAGAGCTGCCTCCAATCGTAAGTGTATTGCTGTATACATTGGCCGAGCCGCTACTTTGATATCCCTCTACAGTCAAAGCTACTTCATACATCTTGCCCATCGGCATGCCGCGGCTTTCCCACGCTTTGAAATGCTCGCTCACTGATATCGTCCCACTTGTTCTTTTTGAGGTTCGGACACTCCAATACTGTTTGAAGGTTGTTACACCTTTAATCGAAGGCTGATTAACCCTCGTCGTCTCATAGATGTCATAGGTCCCTCCGTCTATACTGACAGACCCTTTATAGCTTCCTGTAGGACGGTATGTGCCCCAGCTATCAACAATGTAGTATTCGACGAGTGGGTCTACCACCCATCCATAGACTGTAAGATACGAATTGCCGTTCGGCTGAAAGGTGGCGCCATAATTAATCGCGATATTGCCAAGTTGCTGATGCGTCTTGGTCTCGTCGAATTTCTTGCCTTTACGGAACAAAATATTGTTGATATTGTTCCACTGCGCACTAAAGGTGCCGCCGCTATTAAGCGTCATGCTTCCAGACCCACCATTATCCTTCCAAAATTCATAGTCATAGCCGTCATGGGTTGAAATCTCATTGGACGTAATCGTCGTTGCAGCCTGCACATTGGCTGTGGGTAGAATCATCGCAAAACCGAGCAGCATCGTGACAAATAACTTCATTTTTTTCGATTTCATTGAATTGCCCTCCTCTTCGATTTGAGAATTTGTCTGTCTATCCCTGATGGTGGCATTCAAGTAATGTTTGTTCCGTGCTCATGTCATAATCGCTATCTATTAACTTTTAATTGGACACTTATCCCTCCTTCACAATTCTAATGAAAGCGATTACATAAATAATGTAACAAATTCCTTCTCTATAGCCACTTTATAAAACTTAGATTTTACTGTAAAAAATTCACAACTTTGGGCTACATATCACATGCCGAAACAACCCATACATAACAAACCGCAATGTAAGTGCTGTTCACAAGAAGAAAAAGAACGCTAGCTAAGTGGAAGGTCGGATCATTTCACCTCTTACTAATCCGACCTTCCTGCACACGCTAGATGAAAACTGTAGATGTGTGATCATGGCTTGCAAAGCATATGCAGCTATGTTGTTGGTACAGCAACTGGTGGGTAAAACCTCATAAAAATAATTCGAGTCAAGGGGCCGACAATAAGAAATTGCAACGGAAGGGCACAAATAAAATTTTGCAGAACGGATTTCAAATAGGCATGAAATAAATCGGCCGTAAAGCCCACATGAACGACAGCTCCATAGAAAGACATCAGAAGAACCATGGAACTTACCATACAGAATGAAATCAGCATTACTCGTTTGAACATCGGATCAGCTGGTTTGATGAACTTATGCGCGACGCTCTTAGCCAGCTTTCCAACAACAAAGACATCTAATACTAACGCGACTAAGAATGCTGGCACATATCCAATGACTAAATCTTTGAAAAAAGAATTGGAGAATCCGTTCAACAACAGCAAATTGTAAATAGACATTCCAAGTACCATCAATACGCACATAATCAGTGTGAAAATAAAGCTCTCCTTCTTATTTCTTCCCATTTCCAGAAACCTATCCTCTCTAAATTGTCTTAGATTTACGTGGTTTACAGTATCACCAGCATCCTTCATTGTCAACCTAGTTGACAATATTCCATAACAGCTATATATTATTATCAGGAGTAGTGTAGGAGGAGCATAGTGGAGAACATTTATCCAGATTTAAACCTAATCGATCTCATTAGTGAGAAGCATCTAGCCTTGAGAAGGGCTGTTGGCGAGCTGGATGGAAATCGCCTAAACAAGACTGAGACCCACATTTTGTCTATTCTCGAACGGCATGAACCGATGTCAATTTCCGAGATCAGTAGGCGCATTCATATTTCTCGTCAAGGTACGCATAAGAGTATCCAAGGCTTGCTGGCTCAGGACATGATTGCTACGACAGATACAAAAGCGAACCAGCGCGATCGAAATGTAACAATTACACAAAAAGGTAGGGACTACAATCATCAGTTGTTAGCATTTAAACTGGAACTTGAACAACAGATTGTTCTTAGACTGGGAGAAGCAAAAATTTCAGCTATTAAATCTATTCTAAGTGAAGAATGGTTGGATTAATCAATCAAGTTTTATGGCTGTCTCACTTTTACCAAAAAGCAAAAAACCCTTGCATAGCAAGGGTTTTCCGGTTCACTTTCACATCACAATCTATCCAGATTTATCATATAATTTGTCCAGAGTTACGTCATAACTGACAATAGGACAAAACTATTGATTGATTAAAAATTCCTCTGTCTCATCGCCTCAAAGAGCACGATCGTTGCTGCCATAGCCGCATTCAGCGATTCGGCCTGACCAACCATCGGAATTCGAATCGATTCATCGACCAGTTCCGAAGCCTCCACAGATACCCCCTGACCTTCACTACCAATGAGCATCCAGACCGGGCCGCCAAAGTCATACGTGTAGCAAGAATGTGTGGCATCCAGTGCTGTGGAGATTATCTGTGCCCCGTGGCGTTTGGCTGCTGGCAGCAGCTCCGTCAGTTCTCCTTCCACGACTGGGATATGGAACATCGAGCCCATCGTCGAGCGGATTGTCTTGGGATTGTACAGATCAGCACAGCCTTGCCCCAGGACAACCCCTGCCGCACCTGCTGCATCTGCACTACGAATAATCGTCCCTACATTCCCCGGGTCCTGCACCCCATCCAGTACGATGACGATACTGTTCGGCTTCTCCCACAAGCTGTCCACAGTCGTAGTCTCTTTGCGAACAACTGCAAATACTGGCTGTGGTGTCTTGGCCTCTGTACATTTGGCAATCACGGCTGCCGATACCGCAATCCATTCCGGAGCATCGGGCAATGATCCTAATTCTGACAATTCCCTTGGGATACCGCGTTCCATATCGTACGCTACACATTCAATATCCGCATTTGCCTGCAGGGCTTCCATCACAAGATGTATGCCCTCGATCAGATACTTGCCTTGCTTGCTGCGATGCTTCTTGTCCAGCAACTGGGCCCAGCCTTTGACCCGGGAGTTGCTTGGCGAAATAATATCCATATCTTGACCACAATCCTTTTACACTCATAATGTCTACCCTCGATATTTTGCTCAAGACACGAATAAGACACTAACGGGGATTCTCCCCTGCCACCTAGTATCTTACCAACTGTATATTTATGCAGTTACATGAGCATACAGGTATACAATCATATCCATGTATATTTATGTACCATGTCTCTGCACCTTCACCCATGTAAATGCATTCATAAAAGTATCTTCATACCCAATCTTCAAATGGTACCTTGTTCGTCTACTCAGGAAACGCCTGCTCCAGTCGGACAAGATCATTTTTGTGCCCGACAATAATCAGCACATCTCCTGTCTGAATCAGGTCCTCCGGATGCGGAGAGATATTCATCTCCTTCTCACGCCGAATACCCAGTACATTACAACCATATCTGGCCCGGATATCCAGCTCCTTCAGATTCCTGCCAATCATGAAGCGCGGAGCCTGCATCTCAAATATACTGTAGTCTTCAGACAGCTCAATATAGTCCAGAATATTCGGCGAGGTCAGATGATGAGCTACCCGTAGTCCCATGTCCCGTTCCGGATAGATTACCTTGTCCGCACCAATTTTTTGCAGCACCTTGCCATGCAGTTCATTCTTCGCTTTGGCCAGGAGTACGGGTACCCCCATATCCTTCAGTATCAGTGTCGTCAAAATACTCGCCTGAATATCCTCACCAATCGCCACCACGACGACATCAAAATTACGAATACCCAGCGCCCGCAAGGCTTCCTCATCCGTTGAATCTGCCGAAACGGCATGGGTCACCATTTCGGAGACCTCCTGTATTCGCTGTTCATTGGCATCGATCGCTAGTACATCGTAGCCCATATCGCTTAACGCGTATGCGACGCTGGAGCCGAATCGCCCCATGCCGATAATAGCATATTGTTTTTTTGCCATTTGTCGCTTGGCCTCCCGAATTCATACTATGCCTAAGTATAGCATACCTGGATTCCTTATTTGCATACCATCCCTTCCGGCAGGCCACACTAGGACAAGGTACTTGAATCTAACCTATCAGGAGGATCACAATGCCCATTACACTCGATTTGCGACAAGCTATCGTTCACAAAGTGCATGGTGAATCAGAACAAGGCCTGACCGAGATGATTGAGGGATCGGTGGATGGTCCGGAGGCTGCCCTGCCCGGCCTCGGTGCTGTTTTCGAGATGATCTGGAAGGACATCAACCCGTCTCAGCGCCAGGAGCTGGTGCAGATCCTGCATCATCATTTACAGGGAGTTCAGCCTCCCAAGCTATCCTGATTCCTGATTGGTGGCTCACAGTACACGAACAAGCCGGCACTGTCATAAGACAGTCAGCCGGCTTGTTCTACTTGGACTTTGAACAGGCCTCAAGTGTATATATGTTATCATATTGCACTCAGATTATATCGCATTCGAGAATTCATGTAGACTGAGCACTCATAATACGTATACATTCACGAATAGCTTAAGGGGCCGTCTCCAGGAACTTCGCATTCGGATTTTTCTCCATTGCAGTTCGCATAGCATATTCATTCTCGAACAGCACAACGTAGTTCCCTTTTTTATCCTTCACTAGTGTGGAATTGATACGGAATTTACTTGGATCAATCTGATCATCCACAATCCAGCGAGCAAATTGGAACGGCATGCGCTGTAGCTGTACATCCACGCCATACTCGCCCTTCATCCGATATTCGAACACCTCAAATTGCAGCTGTCCTACTACGCCCAGAATGGTATCGTCGAAGCTTACCGTGTTGAACACCTGAATGGTGCCCTCCTCGGTCAGTTGATCGATTCCCTTCTGATATTGCTTATGCTTAAGTGCGTTCTTGACCGTCACCTTGGCAAAAATCTCTGGCGAGAACGTCGGCAGCTCATCGAAGACAACCTCACTGCCCTGACTAAGCGAATCGCCGATACGGAAGATGCCTGGATCGAAGAGGCCGATAATATCTCCAGGATAGGCCTCCTGCACAATATCACGGTCCTGTGCAAGGAATTGCTGTGGCTGCGAGAGCTTGATTTCCTTACCCACACGGACATGCTTCACGCTCATCCCACGCTGAAAGACACCCGATACGATCCGCAGGAACGCTACACGATCCCGGTGGGCTGGATTCATATTGGCTTGAATTTTGAAGACATACCCGCTGAATTTCTCATTCGTCGGCTCGATCAAGCCAGCTGTACTGCGACGTGGCTCTGGCTTCGGTGCGAGATTCAGGAAGTTCTCCAGGAAGGTCTGTACGCCGAAATTATTGATGGCACTGCCAAAAAAGACCGGTGTCAGCTCACCACGCTGTACCTTCTCCATATCAAACTGGTCGCCTGCGATGTCCAGCAGCTCAAGATCCTGGCAAAGCTGGTCATGATGGAATTCTCCTGCCATCTCGCGGATCACAGGATCGTTATAGCCATCAACCTTCTCTACCTTGATCTTGGAATGATCGTCGCCCTGGAACAGCTCAACCTGATTTAATGTACGATCATATACGCCACATAGCTCACGTCCCATACCAATTGGCCAGTTCATCGGTACCGAGCGAATGCCCAATACCTGCTCCAGCTCCTCCATCAGATCGAAGGGGCTACGTCCTTCACGGTCTAGCTTGTTAATAAAGGTGAAAATGGGAATCCCGCGCTTGGCACATACCTGGAATAGCTTGATCGTCTGGGCCTCTACACCCTTTGCAACGTCAATCAACATGACTGCGCTATCCGCAGCTGTCAGTGTCCGATAAGTGTCCTCACTGAAGTCTTGGTGACCCGGCGTGTCCAAAATGTTAATCCGGTGACCATTATAGTCGAATTGCATCACGGAGGAGGTTACAGAGATCCCCCGTTGCTTCTCGATCTCCATCCAGTCACTCGTTGCATGCTTGCTGGCTTTGCGTGCCTTGACGGAACCTGCCTCACGAATCGCGCCGCCGAACAGGAGAAGCTTCTCCGTGAGCGTCGTCTTCCCCGCATCCGGGTGAGAGATAATGGCAAAGGTCCGTCGTTTGTCGACTTCCTGTTGCAGTACTTGTTCGCTTGTTTTACTCATTTCACTATTCCCTTCATCACATGAATACAATTACATTTCATTGATTTGTGCACGAGTGTCCTTTCGGCGCTGAGCTTTACATGGCAAAAAGGAAGCTGTGTATTATCACTTAATCCGGCTTTTATTTCTCAAAATTTCTATATGGATACACTTTATAAAAAAGTAGAAATCAACTCACAAGGGATGACGCCTCACTTTATCCAGACTTTTTTACCACACTGAACTATATCCACTTTCTTCATTTCATTTATATAACGGACTTAAGCAAATCCTAGTTATTATACCATATTTGCCACACAAATCATCCTCTAACGAACGCAAATCATCCCCACACGTTTATAACGTATGAGGATGATGGAAAGTACCCTCGCTCCCGAGAGACCTGCAATACCTTATGCACCTTGGATGCTAATGGTGCCTGTCTTAGACTAGCTCATGCGCCATACGACCCGGTCTTCGTCCTGACCGTTCACAGGCCACCAGTGATAGCCGTCCTTGCGGAGCAATTCGTCCGCTGCTTCAGGCCCCCACGAGCCTACTGGATAATGCTCCAGGCTGTCTGGTGTCTCCTGCCATGCCTGTGCTATGCGGTCCACATAGGACCAGGCTGTCGCCACCTCATCCCAACGAGTAAAGTAGGTCGAGTCTCCTTCAGCCGCATCATGCAGCAGACGCTCATATGCCTCAGGAGAATTGATACCGATCATGCAGCTTTGGCAGAAATCCATAGCAAGCGGCTCAATCTCGGATTCCGAGCCTGGCTTCTTGGCATTGATTTTGATGTAGATGCCCTCCATCGGATTCACTCGAATGACGAGCAGGTTGGGCTCCAGATTATATTTTTGACCCAGATAGACCTTGTTTGGCGTGCTCTTGAACTCAACGACAACCTCCGTGGTCTTGACAGGTAGACGCTTGCCTGTACGCAGGTAGAAGGGCACGCCTGCCCAGCGGAAATTATCAACGAACACTTTTGCTGCAAAGTACGTCTCGGTTGAGGATTCCGGATCGACTTTATCTTCCTGACGGTACCCCTTCAGTTGTTGACCGCGGTGCGTCCCCTCCGTGTATTGCCCGCGCACGACGTTGCTTCGCACATCGTCCGCCGATTCGAAGGGACGCAGCGAGCGCAGCACCTTCACCTTCTCGTCCCGAATATCCTCGGGCAGAAGGCGGCTTGGTGGCTCCATAGCAATCATGGTCAACATCTGCAGCATATGGTTCTGTCCCATATCACGCAGAGCACCGGAATGGTCGTAGTAGCCACCACGCTCCTCGACACCAACCGTCTCCCCTAGTGTGATCTGTATATTAGCGATGTGCTTATTATTCCAAAGTGGCTCGAAGAATGCGTTACCGAACCGGATTACCTCAATGTTCTGAACCATTTCTTTCCCGAGGTAATGATCGATTCGATAGATCTCCTCTTCCTCAAATACCTGGCGGATCTCTTCGTTCAGCTTACGAGCAGATTCGAGGTTATAGCCGAACGGCTTCTCGATAACCAGACGATTCCAGCCGTTCCCATCTAGCATGCCGCCTTGCTGAAGACTGTTCGACACACTGCCAAAGAGTTCTGGGGCCAATGCCAGGTAGAAGAGCCGATTGCCGGGAATACCGAACTTCGATTCCAGCCGTTCCGTCTGCTCACGCAGCTCGCGGAAGCCATCAACATTGTTAATATCCAGCGACTTATATTCAAAATGCTCGGCGAATTGCTGCCACTGTTCATCATGATTAGCCTTGTAGCGGCAGAACTCCTGAATGGACTCGTAGAGGTCATTACGGAACTCCTCGGGACTGCGGGGACGGCGTGCTACGCCAACAACGGCAAAATCCTCTGCCAGCTTGCCCTCCCGGTATAGACTATATATAGCAGGAAACAATTTGCGACGAGCCAGATCTCCCGTTGCCCCAAAAATAAAAAATACCGCGCCTGGTGTTTGCATCGTATCTTCTCTTAGGTTATCAGCCATGGCTTATTCTTTCCTTTTCTTGTTAGAGTATTGTGAAATGTAATTGGCTACAGTGTAGCATATTCCACATTCTTCATGCTATCTTGTGAGCTATAAGAATTGTTTATGGAATGAAAAAAACCGCAGACCACCATGCCTCCGGTTTTTCGCTTCATCTTATTATCATTCCGCCAGACCATTCTTGTATGCATAAATGGCTGCCTGTGTCCGATCCTCCACACCTAATTTGGACAGCAGATTCGTAATGTGGAACTTAACGGTCTTCACACCGATGATCAGATCATCCGCAATATCCTGATTGGATTTTCCCTGCGCAAGCAATCGTAGCACTTCCATCTCTCGCTCGGTAAGATCAGCATGCGCCGGAGCAGCCTCCTGAGGCTGACGGAAACGATCCATCATTTTGGAAGCTACCTGGGACTCCAGTACAGACTGTCCACGGGATGCCGCACGAATCGCGTCAGCGATCTCTCCAGCACGGGAGGTCTTGAGCAGATAGCTGAAGGCACCAGCTTCAATGACAGGATACATTTTCTCATCATCCAGATAGCTCGTCAGCACGATCACCTTGCACTGGGGCAGGATCTGGAGTACCCGTCGCGTCGTCTCAATGCCGTCCATTCCATCCATAACCAGATCCATCAGGATGACGTCAGGTTTATACTCCTCCGCCAGACGGATTCCTTCCTCACCACTGCCAGCTTCGCCAACAACCTCGATACCGTCCTCAGTCCCAAGTACAGCGGCCAGCCCGATCCGGACCATCTCGTGGTCATCCACCAGCAATACCTGAATCGGATGTTCATCTTCATTGGACATGCTCATTCCCTCCCTTAATCTCTTCATTCATCACTGGCACAGTCATCTCAATCCGCGTTCCTTTGCCAGGTGCCGTCACGAATTGGATGGCCCCTCCTACCTCGCTAATCCGTTCCTGCATGGTGGACAATCCATATGAAGCCTGCTTGCGCTCATCCAGCTCGAACCCGACACCATTGTCCCGGATCATGACCCGTATAGCCTCATCCCGCTCTTGAATGCGTATCTCCATGCGCGTAGCCTTGGCATGCCGCAGTGTGTTGGACATGGCCTCCTGTATAATACGGAACAGATGATTCTCGACGCCCTTGACCAGCCGGATGCTGCTATCCATCTCAAAGTCGATCTCCATGGGCACCTTGAGCTCCAATTCCTTCACAAGCTCCCTGAGTCCTTGCTCCAGATGCTTACCCTCCAGATACACAGGTCGCAAATGCAGCAGCAATGCACGCATTTCAGACTGTGCTACGGCCGACATTTCCTCAATCAACGCGACCTGACGCTTGGCCTTGTCAAAATCCTTGTCTAATGTCCGCCCTACAGCTGTAGCCGTCATTGATATGGCGAATAGCTGCTGAGAGACGGCATCATGCAGCTCACGTGCCAGACGCTGCCTCTCTTCTACGATAGCTGATACTCTTGCCTGCTCAGCCAATTGGGCATTATTTGTAGATAAACGCTGCAGCGAGGATACCTGCTCCTCCCATTTACGGGCAATCCGCCCTAATTGCTCTCCCAGTCTGCCGATCTCATCCCGTCCTAGCTCCGGCAGCTCGCGGGAGGGACTCCCCTTCTCCCACATGAGCAGTGTCTCTCGCATCATCTCCAGCTTCCGCTTCACTCGATAGCTCTGGTAGAAGCCATAGCAGGCCCCGATCCCAATCAGGGGCAGAAGCATTGCAGCTGCGAGGTTCAGCAGATCCCGCCAAGTCGTGGATAAATCCAAATAACCATATGTATACAGCATATATAGCAGGGCTGATCCTAAAAATACACACAGGAGGATGCCTTCGCCCATACTGCGAGTAATCATGTTCGATGTTTTATGATCGTTCATTATAGGCCCCTCCTGTATTATTTGAAATGAATGCGGACATCGCCTACAACATAAGACACGATGACCTTGACTTTGAATTCACATGTATCATAATTTGGGGATCTCCAGGATACGCGGTTGAGTGCTCCTGCATCCCGATCTCTTCCAAGCTGAATCTGTCCGAACATGACGAAGGCTTCAATCTCCACACCATAGTATTCTGGAATCCTGAACTCCACATCTCCCAGCACTCCCTGCGTGAAGAAGACCGTATCCCGCTCCTCTGGCAGTGCCAGAGACAAGTCTGCCTTCATTTCACCAATAACATGCCACACGCTCGTATCCTGCAAGGTCCAAGGAATCTCATCCCAGCGGTAGTTGGACATGAAGTTCTGCTTGAACAGTGCTGTCCCCTGCGGGTGCAGCTTGCGACTACGCCAATAGTATACTCCTAACGAAATAGCAATCAAGCCGAATACCAGCAGCAGATTATCCAATACAATCAGACCGCCGCCGACAGCCATAAAGGTATAGCCCTTCTTGATCTTCCCCTTGTGCAGCTTATATAGACCAAGCAAGATGAGCAAAAGTGCGACAATCGTGAAGAAGCCCATCCAACGACCTGTAAGTAGTAGAATCCCAATGACCAGGACAGTAATTACCATCATTCGATTTCGTGTAAGCATGCCGCACCTCCTGTTCATCTCGTAGTATCCCCTGGTCTCTTGCGACAGAAAAGCCATTACGGGGCGACCTGCCCCGCATGGCTTCTCTCCATTCAATGCCTTAGGCCCATTCGCTTCAGCATATCATAGTGCACGTGGATCTGAATAGTTATTCCTTGGAATCAGTCTTAGGCTGCTCTGTTTTGTTCAGCTTGCTTCTCAGCTGCTCCAATTGCTCATCTACCTTGAAATTGCGCTCTGCTTCAGCAGGGTTGGTGTACGTACCATTCGAGCGATATGGGGCACGCATCACATCTGCTTCCGCCTCCATCTGCATGATTTTCTCTTCCATGCGATGGAATCCGAGCGAAGCACTTCCGCTCTCAATGGAGTGAACGCTGCTGATGGAGTTCATTTGCTTCTTGGCATTAGCCATTTGGGCACGGGATACAAGCTCGTTGCGCTTGTTGCGCATTTTGTAGAATTCGTCCTTCATATCATGCAGTTGCTGTACAAGGTCTTTGACTTGCTCTTCTGCCTGAAGATGCAATTCGCGGAATTCATCCTGCTTTTGGTTGAAGTAGATCTTCTCCTCAAGCAGCTTGCGGGCAACATCCTCCTGGCCATTACGCAGTGCTGCTTCAGCCTGGCGCTCACGTTCAGCAGCCATTCTGTCCGCTTCCTCCAGACGCTGCTTCATGCGACGCTCACTAGCCATTTGCTTCGCTACTGTGACCTCTGCCTCATGAATTTCAGATTCCATATCACGCAGATATTGGTTCAACATCACAATTGGGTCTTCTACTTTATCCAAAATATCATTCACAGATGCTCTAGTCATATCCTTCATTCTTTTAAAGATTCCCATAATTAACGTTCTCCCTTCTCGTAGCTGGATAATTTTTTGCGCAGTTCTTCTATTTCCTTCTTCATAGCCTTCTTCTCTATATCCTCCATCATCGAATCCAGATCCGGGTTGCCTCCTTGAGAATAAGGCTGCTGGTTGGATTGGGGCGGCTTGTGAAAAGAATTGGATTGTCCGTATCCTCCACCGTTATATCCACCCTGGTTATAATTAGGCCCTTGCTGGTAGTTCATCCCGCCAAGTCCGTTATACGGACCGTAGGGCTCCTTGGGAATGACCATAGCAGCGATCAAGTAGATCAGAATCGTAAGACCGCTTGTCAGGAAAATGCTGATCACCAGCAAGATCCGAATCCATGTGGAATCAATACCGAATACGTTAGACAATCCACCGGCAATACCGGTAATCATTCGATCCGTTGTGGATCTGTACAACTTACTCATACCCGTTCTACTCCTTTCCTTGCTTGCCCAGTTTATCTTTCAGTCGGGCGAGCTCCTGCTCCAGAACCGAAGGCTGCCGGAGTCCATCCTGCGAATAAGCATTGTCTGAGCGTCTCAGGTCTCGTAAGGAATACGTCTCAGCTTCCATATCCGCAATTCGGTCAGCCAGTCGGTCGAACATACGCGGTACGTTGCGTCCGCCATATGTACTGGCCCGTTCGTTCATTTGCCGCTGCAGGTTCAATGTCTGCATCCGTGCTACATAATATTGGCGCTTGCTGTATACAGCCTGGTATTCCGAGCGAAGCTCCTCCAGCTGCAGCTCCAATTCGCGAAGTGATTCACGGCTTTGTTCCCACAGCTCACTGTATTGCTCAGCCTTCTCTTCATAGAGGATCTTCTCCTGCAGGGCCAGCTTAGCTACATGCTCCTCCTCTGCCTTGATAGCGAGCATGGCTTGCTCCTCTCGCTTGAGCTTCATCGTCACAGCCTGATCCATCTGCTGCTTCATTTGCCGGGTATGGCCTGCATATTGCTGATGCAAGCGCTCAGCCTGCTCAATATCCTTGCGAGTATTATATAGAAATTGATCGATCATACGGACGGGATCTTGGCTCTGCTCCAGATTTTCATTCAAGGTAGCTACCGTAATGTCCCGCATTCGACGAAATACACTCATTCTCATATGCTCCTTTCACTGGGCTCAGTAATGTCTGCGCCGATTCTTCAACATGTTAATTCCAAAGAAGATCAATGCGATTGCGAGCAGCGGCCCGATCAACCAGGACAGCTTGCCGAGTAGAATCAGCAGACCGATGATCAGAATTATCCAACCTGCTACGGTATTGCCTCTCTTCACGCCGTAGTAGCCAAGTGCAACCATCGCTACTGGGATTAGATATCCCATCAGTTCTCTTACCAGATGTCCAAACACAGGGGTGAAGCTGCTCAGCAACATCAGGGAACCTACGACAATCAGTATAATCGCCAGACTATTTCCTTTATTCCATCTCATTGCTTTATCACCGCCTTTCTTGATATGCATCCTTATTGTATCTTTACGATACGGGTTCAGTTCCGGTTGCTTGTGTATGTCTCAACCTTATGTCCTTATTCTAGAGAAAATTTCGATTTTTCAAAACGGACCGTGGACGGTTTTTGAACCTAGACTCAGGTCGGGGATCGCGCAGGACTTCAGACGGTACACGGCCTGGCTGGTGCAGAACACCACTATTCAAGCTGGCATAAGTGGGGGATTCATCAAGTCCAAGAATGGAATACATCCGGTGCTCTCATAGCTTGCCGATGCGAGAATCTTCCTTTGAAGCAGGAATGAAATATGCTTTAATAGATGTAATTCTTCATCTAGAATATTCCAATTGACGAAACGAATACATAACTATCCGAGGAGTGATCCGTTTTGCGCCAGCAGCATCTTCTTATTCCTACTCTTAGAGAAGCTCCTACTGAAGCCGAGGTTATGAGTCATCAGCTCCTTGTACGAGCTGGATTGATCAGACAAGTCGCAGCAGGAATATACACCTATCTGCCCCTTGGGCTCAGGGTGCTACATAAGGTCGCTCAGATTATCAGACAGGAAATGGATGCAGCGGGAGCTCAGGAGATTCTAATGCCGGCCCTGCAGCCTGCGGAGCTATGGCACAGCTCTGGTAGATATGGAGATTATGGACCGGAGCTTATGCGGCTTCAGGATCGTCATCAGCGTGAATTTGCACTCGGACCTACACACGAAGAAGTCGTGACCGTCCTGGCCGCGGACGAAATATCCTCCTATCGTAAATTACCTGTCATCTTGTATCAGATTCAGACCAAATTCCGTGATGAGCGCAGACCACGCTTTGGACTCATGCGGGGCCGCGAGTTCATGATGAAGGATGCTTACTCCTTTGACGCTGATTGGGAGAGTCTTAATGAATCCTACTGGAGGATGTATCAGGCGTATACCCACATTTTCGAACGGCTTGGCTTGAACTTCCGAGCCGTCGAAGCGGATGCCGGTACGATTGGTGGGGAGGGCGAGACTCATGAATTCATGGCGCTCGCCAAGATTGGGGAAGATACGATTGTGTCCTGCTCCTCCTGTGACTATGCCGCTAATCTGGAGAAGGCTACTGCACGCAGCCAACAAGTGAACATATCGGAAGTGTCGGGAAAATCAATCCATGTTGCTTCGGACGAGCCTACAAGTAATCCGACAGCTAATCAGGTAGAGGCCATAGCGCGCATGCATACCCCAGGCATCAAGTCGATTGCTGAATTGACAGCATTCACAGGTGTGGCTCCTCAGCTAATCATCAAAACGTTAATTTACAAAGCTGACCAGCAATACATAGCTGTGCTGGTCCGCGGCGATCATGAAGTGAATGAGCTGAAGTTGAAAAGTGTACTGAATTGCCATGAGCTGGAGCTGGCTGAGCACACTCAGCTGAATGCCACAACTGGGATACCCCCCGGATTTGCGGGCCCTGTGGGACTGAATCTCCCCTTGCTTATAGACCATGAGGTTGCCTTGTTGAGACAAGCCATAGCCGGGGCGAATGCCGTGGATTATCACTATGTTCATGTAGTGCCTGGGCGAGACTTTGCTCTTGATCGCGTGCATGATCTGCGTAATGTGCACGAAGGAGATCGATGCCCGCATTGCGGTGAAGCTCTTGAATTTGATAAAGGAATTGAGATCGGACACGTCTTCAAGCTAGGAACCAAATACAGCGAACAACTCGGGGCCCGCTATCTGGATACAACAGGGAAAGAACAACCATTTATCATGGGATGCTACGGCATTGGCGTCTCACGAATTTTGTCCGCTGTAGTAGAGCAAAGCCATGATGAGCATGGTATCATCTGGCCCGTGAGCATCGCTCCTTTTCAGGTGCACATTATCCCTGTCTCTAGCGCCGATCATGCACAGCAGGAGCTAGCCGCTGAATTGTACCAGCAACTACAACAGCAGGGCCTGGAGGTTCTATTGGACGACAGGGACGAACGCCCAGGCGTCAAATTTAAAGATGCCGATCTCATCGGGGTTCCCGTCCGCATCATTGTCGGCAAACGGGTAGGAGAAGGCATGGTGGAGATTAAAGGACGTACACAGGCCGAAGCAGCTCATGTCGAGGTTAAGGAGATCGAAACGACAGTCAGAGCGCTTCTTTCGATATAAATAGATAAAATGATAATCGGCACTGGAGCTTGTTATATCATTCTCGTTGTATAAATAGTAGGTTTGCGTGCAAAAATCGGTCCAACAAGCAGAAAGCGGCTCATCTTCATTTCTGGAGATTGCCGCTTTCTATATCATCTATATCCAATTTCCGCATCTCATAATCCTTCAACGCGCCTCTTAGAAGTGACATGCCTGAAAATAGCTTATTGCGCCTGACGCTGTCTTCTTTCCTCGCGATCCGCCGCTTCCATCTTGCGTATATAGCTCTCAAGCTCTGCCTTATGAGACTCTAGCTCCTGCATTCGGGCGGATGCTCCCTGTACGAATGCCTCCATTTTACGGGACAGCTCAAGTGCCGATTCCCCTCTCCATTCCTGTAAACGGGTGTAGATGCTCCGCATCTGCTGCTCCTGCTGCTGCAATCTCTGCCTTAATTGTTCACACTGCTGGACTGCTCTTCTAAGATCGGATAAAGATACGGATATTCTGCTCATGTCTTATGCCCCCTGTACATGCTGCTTCAACATTTTGTCACCCAAGACTCGCTGTTAAATTCATCAAGCTGCTCATGGTTTCCTTACAGCCAGATTCACTGGTCAATAGCAATAAACTCCTCACCCTTACGATCAATGTACTCTGCAATCTCTAGGATGGACTCCTGATACCAACGATTGATACGCTGCAGTGTCGCTGTAGCATTATAGGCGATTGGCGTCAGAGACTGACTCTCGCTTGTACCGATCTGGGCCTGAAATAGCTGGATGGACGCTTGTGTGTCATTCGCGAACCCGTCCAGGCTTCCCCGCATCTGCTTGGCTGCATGTCGCAGCTCCTCCGGTGTTAGTTGAATGGTCCCGCCATCTTTTCGTCCAATGAAATACACTCCTGCTTGAGCTGCCAGTGTTCCCTGCAGATGCGCAGCCAGGCCTGCCGCTGCCAATTGTCCACCTGCTACGGCCTGTGGCCCATATCGCCCCAGAAGATCCCCTACGGCCTCCTGGAATACTGCTCTTGCAGCCATCCTGTCCTCATAAGCCTGCCTGCGTGGATTACCACTCACAGGCTGCCCATCCATTGTGAACAGCTTGTTGCTAATGTCGCCTGTATCTCGATCAAATGTGAAGTTGTCCATCTTATGGGGCGCATCTTCTCCAATAATGGAAGAAAAGAATTTTTCTACGGGTCCCTGACGAACCTTAGGCAGATTCTCAGAATCGAACATCTTCTGGACATTCTCTGGCCCCAATATTAGACTGGCAATTTGCTGATCTCGCAAAGTGAGATTCTTGAGCGATTTGAAAAGGGGATGGTCTACCTGGTTGGCTTCTTCAAAGGTGAAGTCGGTATAGTAGGTAGCACCTACATGTGGCTGAGCATCTCCTACACCTGAACCAATACCATCCGCTGGATGCACGTAGGCTACATTGGTTTTATTAAATTCTCCGGCCTTCGACCTCCTCTGCAAATCCTCAGGCAGTAAATGAACAATTCCAGGAGCATTGTAGCTCGCAGAGGAAATACTGTTTCGCACAGCCACATATTCCGCTAAAGCCCCTCCTAAAGAGTGCCCTGTCGTTGATATTTCAGACTTTGGATACTGCTGTTGGACAACATCGTATAGATCCATAGCCTGCTTGAACTGATTATTATGTTCGTACTGAGCGTCATATTGTCTGATATGCTCTTGCATCGTTAGGGGCAGTTTTTTGATTTCCTCTGGATTCTCCTCCACATACTTATTCAGACCCTCTAAGTTCTTGACTCGACCGAATACCACATCATTAAGGTCAGTCTCATAGTCCACAAGCCTGCTATAAAAGGGACGATCGGTTGGTTCTGTTCCCCGGTAGCCGATGATTATCTGATTAGTCTCCTCATTATGGAACACCTCAGCGTCGAAGCCTGAGCCCTCTGTATCGTGAAGCAATGCCCCTTCTGGCCTCACTACTTTCCAGCCCGGCGGATTCTCCAGCTTCTGTCCAGGAGCAAGCGAGCGATCATAGGTGCTGTCTGCTATAGTCCAATATGTTTTGTCATCTATGAAAGTCATGTATGTATCCCGCCTTGTCTATTTAGAAAATATATTATAAAGTTTCAAACAAGAGGTGCTTTCCAAAAAAGTAGTATTCTGCATAGTCCTTATGCACGCCTCATCTTTTCAAGTCTTGGACGCAACATGCTGGCAAAGGAGAATCTACTTGAAACGAATTACTTTGGTCACCCTATCATTTATCATCATGGCAAGCTTGTTAGGAGGATGTTCCCACATGTCAAAGCAAGAAGAACAACAAATCTTAGATCAGGCCCTCGCAGCTGGAGTACAGCATATCAAACAGCACTACGACGCCGATTTTGTAATGAATAGTTACGAGATTGAGGATTCTGCAAATCGCTCAAGAGTGTTCCTTTATGGATATGTCAAGGGCCACGAGGAAGAGAGCATTACCATCTCGTACAGCTTCATGCAACATGAGATTGTCAATGTGACTGGACCGGAATGGTTCATAGACAGCCGTCTGCCCGAAGATACGTCTGTCAATTAGGCACTGATTTAATTTCCAGTCTTAGGAAGTAGAATTATTATAATATAACTTCAGGTAAGAGGGTATGAAGCGCATGAAAAATGCGAAAAAGGTCTCAGTTTGCCTCACTGAGCAAGACGAACCTCCCACTAAAGACTGAATACAATAGTCCGACTTGACCTTCCAATCTCTCATGGACACCATTCCAAATTGACTAATATGTGTTCATAAATGTACATTATCTGAACCTCAAGTAGTCAGACCAAAAAAGCAGGGATGCAATATCCCTGCTTTCGTTATTTTCTTGAAAAATAATGATTTAGAAACTAGTATAACGAATCATGATGTCGAATCACATTAACGAGGCTGAACCTATTTAACCAGCGACATGCTGCTCCTTCGAGGTAGAAGTAGCAGGACGAATGAATCTAGACAGTAGACCATGGGTTGGTGAGCACAAGAAACTAACCATGAATACAATTCCAGTCGCAAAAGCCATCGAACCTGAGATCGACGTATCCAGCCAGGTTGCCACATAATACCCCAGTACAGCTGAGATCACCCCGAAAGTCCCACTCAACACGAACATAATAGATAAGCGGTCGGTCCACAGATAGGCTGACGCAGCAGGGGTAATCAGCATAGCGACGACCATAATAGCTCCAACGGCATCAAAAGCTGCTACGGTCGTAACCGAGACGAGAGACATGAAAATATAATGCATCAGCACGACAGGAATCCCCAGGCTGGCAGCCAGTGCAGGATCGAACGAAGTAATCTTCCATTCCTTATAGAAGGCCAAGATCACGACAACAACGATACACAGCACAACAGTCAGCAGAAGCACAGCCTCTGGAATCTCTCCCAACCAAGGCACGGTTGTCTTTTCCCAAGGGATGAACGTGATCTCCCCCATCAGCGCATGCTTGATGTCCAAATGGGCATTCCCGACCTGTGTGGCAATCAGAACGACCCCGATCGCAAAAAGAGTTGTGAACACGACGCCAATAGATGCCTCCTGCTGTACCCCTCGCGAGTGAAACCACTGCACCAACACCGATGTCAGCAAGCCCGCAATCACCGCACCTATGAGCATATGCACACCACTCAGCTCACGTGTGACCATATAGGCGACCACAATTCCGAGCAGTACAGTATGGCTGATGGCATCCGCCATCATCGCCATTCTCCGTAATATCAAGAGGGTGCCAATGATTCCACAGGATAGGCCGACCAGCGATGACGTTAATAAAATCCAGCCTGCGTAGCTCATCTTGATTCCCCCTTCTCTGCGAGGCTCTGGCGGTGCTGCACTCTACTGTATTCCCTGCTCTGTAACCGCTGCTGTATACGTTGTTGTATCCACAGCACCAATAATCCTTTACGAATACCGAAGGCCAAGGATATCACGAAAATGCACGAAGCCGATATGACGATGAAAGGCCCGGTAGGCCATCCATTCCCAAAGGTACTAATCAGGGTTCCCAGCATGCCTGAGCCTCCACCGAATAGTGCGGACAAGGCAAGCATCCATTTGAAGGATTGAGTCCAGTACCGAGCGCTCACCGCAGGAATGATCAGAAGTGCAGCCATGAGAATTACGCCCACAGCCTGAATGCCAACGACAATCACCAGCACCATAGCCCCTACATACAGAATATTCATCCAGCGGCTGGACAATCCTAAGCCCTTCGCAAAGTCCGGATCGAACAGGAACAGCTTCCATTCCTTGAAGCCAATGAATACGATCAGCAGCACCAGCATCGCAAGTCCTGACATGATCAGCACATCCTTGCGTACCATCGCAGCGGCCTGCCCAAAGATGAAGCTATCCAGACCGCTCTGACTAGCCCCGGCTGTCCGGCTGACGATCGTCATTAGCATGATGCCCAGTCCGAAGAACACGGATAGCACAATTCCCATAGCTGCATCCTCTTTGACACGGCTGGACGATCGAATCCAGTGCACCAGCAACGCTCCGAGTAAGGCACTGATGGTCGCTCCCAGCATCATGATGGGCAGGTTCTTCGTTCCAGCAAGGGCAAAGGCAATGACCACTCCTGGCAGAGCTGCATGAGACAGCGTATCACTCAGAAGGCTTTGTCGCTTCCAATAAGCAAAGCATCCGAGCAAACCCGCCGCAGTACCCAGAATTAATGTGCTTAGCAGCACCCACTGTGCGTTAGAAGATAGCTGTAGCATCATCCGGATCGCTCTCCCATCCAGCGGATGACTCCGCCATAGGTCTGGTAGATATTTTCCTGGGTAAAGGTGGTCTCCGTCGGACCATGAGCGATTACTGTCCGGTTCAGCAGCAATACATGATCGAAGTAATCCTCTACAGTCTGCAGATCATGATGGACGACCAGCACCGTCTTGCCTTGGCTCTTCAGCATGTTCAGTGTCGCCATAATAGCCCGTTCAGTCGCGGCATCCACACCAGCCAGTGGTTCATCCAGAAAATACAGATCAGCATCCTGCACCAAGGCTCTCGCCAAAAATACGCGCTGCTGCTGCCCTCCGGAGAGCTGGCTAATCTGACGGGAGGCATAGTCTCCCATTCCCATTTGCTCAAGAGCTGTCATAGCTCGTTCTTTATGCGATTTCCGAGGCCACTTCAGCCAGCCGATCTTGCCGTACAGGCCCATCGTAACGACATCCAGCGCATGGGTTGGAAAATCCCAATCCACCGAACCCCGCTGCGGCACATAACCGATCCGAGCCTTGGACTTAGTATATGAAGCGTCAAAATACGATACATTACCGGCCAAGCGGGGATGCAGCTCCAGCATGACCTTGAGCAGTGTTGATTTCCCGGCGCCATTGGGACCGATAATGCTGGTCAGTGTTCCTGGCTCTACCTGAAAGTTAACTTGGTCCAACACCTTGTTCCTGCGGTAGGCTGCGGATAGATTCTCCACCTGTAGTACTGACATGCTACTCACTTCCTTTACTTAATGCAGTATAGATCGTATCTACATTGTGACGGTACATTCCGATGTATGTGCCTTCCTCCGTGCCTGCATCACCCATCGCATCAGAATAGAGGTTCCCACCTTCACGCACCTGAAGACCTTCCTTCTGAGCCCCTTCAATGACCGCATTGATCGATGAAGGATTGATGCTACTCTCTACAAAAACAGCCGGAACCTGATGCTCCATCAGAATTCGAATAGTGTTCTCAATATCGGATAAGCCGATCTCAGCCTCCGTACTCAACCCCTGTAGGCCAACAACCTGCATGTCATGCATCCGTCCAAAATAACCAAAAGCGTCATGCGCCGTTACCAGCACACGCTTCTCAGCAGGAATCTGCCCCAGCTTCTCGGACGCTTCGGCCTTCAAGGCATCCAGCTCTTCAAAATACTTAACCTTGTTCGCTTCAAAATAGTCCGCGTCCTCTGGAGCATATTGCTTGAGCTCCTCCGTTCCTGCCTCAAGCGCTTGCTTCCACAGTTCAATATCGAACCAGACATGAGGATCTGTAGCTCCCGTCTCGTCCTTCAGACGCTGATCGTCCGGGATGCTATCGCTTAAGGCTAATACGGGCTTGTTCTTGCCGATCTCCTCAAAGACCCGTACCATATTCGCCTCCAGATGAAGTCCACTGTACAGCACGATATCACTGCTCTCCAGCTTGGCTATATCCCCCTGGGTAGCATTGTACAAGTGTGGATCTACTCCTGGCCCCATGAGACTATCCACCACAACACGATCTCCACCAATGACGGACATAGGCTCGGCAATCTGGGCAATGGTTGTCACGACTTGAATCTTGTCTCCATCCACTGCGTTATCTTGGCTCTGGCCACTGGAGCAGGCAGAGATGGCCAATGACATGGCTAGTATAAGTCCTGTAATCATACGCCTCTTGTTCTTCCATCTGTTAATTCTCATCTCTCGCTTCCTCCACTCTCATCTTAGTATTTATGCTGCCAGCTTAATAAATTACTATTTTTGTAAATAATTTTTCCTTAGGGAAAATATCTTTTATACGTTTAAATTACTTTCTATCAACCAAAATGTCAACGTTTTTCTTTCTTAAGACTAATTTTTTTTACCAGACGCAACTTTTTGATAGAAAAAAAGCCCATACCTATGCTTTTAGCCAGTGTATGAGCCTAATTATGATTTTGTTCATCTAATTTTCAAAATTCAGCGAATCATATCCAACATCAGCCATAACGCCATCAACCAGATGAATATTGCCGAGCCTTTGTTCATGAAGACTAATAACTTGCCTGACCCATCCAGATGCTTCAATAAGCGTCCCGCTATAGCCAGGATGAAGAACCAGATCCAAGAGACCAGAATACAAGCACTAGTGAACAAGATCAGCTCTGTATGATCGTAACGTAATGAGCTGGTACCGATGACACCTACTGTATCCAGAATCGCATGCGGGTTCAATAATGAGACTGAGACGGTAAAGATTATCTGCTGTCTCATCGACAGTGGGACTATATGCTGCTCCTTCACCCCGCTCTTAGATCGCCACATGACATAGCCCATATATCCCAGGAATAAGACGCCGAGCACCATGAGGACTGTACGTAACCAATCCATCGCATTCACGAATACGGATAAGCCCAAGACAGCCAGCAGGATTCGGAAGCTGTACGGGCAACGTTAACGTATTGGATGTGGCAGATCCTGATACTGTACGGCCATCCGGTGGCTGGAACGTATATGCAGCTGCTGCCTGATCCACTAGCTGTGGTGGCGAAGGCAAGGAGTTGACCAGGACCTGAAAGGTTACAACGGTAGTCTGACCAGCACCGATGGTGCCGACAGAGAAGCCGTTCAGTGGGTTCGCTCCGGCAGCAGGAGTACCATTAATGGTGACACTACCCGGTACGAACGTACTACCTGCAGGAATGTTATCGCTAATCGTTGTAGCTGCCCCGATATTCCCGCTATTTGTAATCTCCATCCTATAGGTGACCGTATTCCCAACCGTGGCATTCGCAACATTTGCCGTTTTGGCGATGCTGAGTATTGGTGCATATACAGGTGTGGTTACCGAATTCGATGGAATGACCCCGGAGATGATGGGCCCTCCGGCTACGCTCTGGAACGTAAAGGCGGCATTTGCCGCATTAACCAACTGCTGTGGCTGCGGGATTGACGTTACATTAGCCCGATATGTAACTGTTATGGATGACGCAAGGCCAAGTGAGCCCAGAGATACACCAGTCGTTATATCAGCCGTTGGTCTGGACGTTCCCCCAACAGTGACACTACCCGGTACTAGGGTTGCGCTAGCTGGCAATACGTCAGACAGCACGATACTTGCTGCACCGGCAGTGCCTGTATTGCTAACAGTCACGGTGTAAGTGATCGGGTCTCCGTTCACGACTCCGGATACGTTAGCGCTTTTGGTCACATTGATCTGAGGCGCATTAATGTTAACTTGAATGGCGTTGGCGTTGACGACATACGCATCCCCGGACGTAGTAAGACTTAGTACAGCAGATGATTGATTGTTCACCAGGCGAGCAGATACATCCACGTTCGTGATGTCCCATCCCTGCCGCCCACCAGAAATGTTGCTGCCTGGAGCTCCATTCGTCTGATTGCGGGTACCGAAGGTGCCTGTCGTATTTAGTTGCCCCGCATCGTTGTTGATCTGTGAAGCAAAGAAGTTATTCGCAAAATTGTTCGGCCCCGACAGCGCTGCAAGAGTTGAAGAAGTGGGGCCGAACAGAGCCTGATCTCCCGTCCGGTTCGCATCTCCCTCCTGCGCACTGAACAGGGCTCTTCCCCCAAGAGCTCCAGTCACTGGCGTAGCAAAGCCTGTTATTGTTGTATTAACTGGCCCTGAAGTAGACTGTACCAGAACAGCACCTGCACGGATGGACATGTTGCGAAAGGGCAACGATGGATTCTGATAAATAACCCCAAGTGTCCAGCCCGCATGATTGGCTGTTGGATCATTGGCCACGACAATGGTACCGACAACCCCACTCGTCGTATAGGCACCACTCATCCCCTGCTGTACAAGCGAGGTTACATTTGCCGATCGAACAAACGCAAATGCACCATTTCCCAGATCCACCTGGTTGGCAGTAGCTGAGTCTGGAGTAATGCTGGATGTTCCGGCAGGAGTCGTGAAGGAGACGGGATTGTTGATCGCGGCGCTAAGATTGACGGTTCCATTTATGTACGAGCCTCCCCAGATCAATTCGGCATATAATACTGTATTGCCCGAAGGCAGCACTAATTGCGCCGATGAGCTGTTGCTAGTATATAGACTCGTTGTGCCTGCTGGATATGTGCCGAAGACGGAGGCTGTATTCGTCGTAGTAAACGCACCAATGCTGTCCTGTATTCCTGGTACACCAGTTGTATCAGACCGGCTTAATCCTAACGTGTTACCCGTGAACTTGATGGCACCTGTAGCGTTAAAGGTAGCTCGAACGATGAGAGGAATAATTCTCCCCCCTTTAGCCGAATGTATTGTCCCTTGTTGCGGAACTCGGTCCTCAACCCTATACCTATGCTGCATTTATCGATCCATGTCTATCCATAGAGAATTATCCGAGTGATTCTTCAATTCCCAATGGTGACGGGGAACGAAGCACAGATGGAAGCGGATAGGTCTGCCTGCTCATCCATTCCAACTCCCGCTCCGAGGCCGGCTGCTTCACGGCAACCACATAATACAGGATCTCATCCACTACATTCGGTTGGATGCGCTGAAGCATCTCAAGCTCCTCCAGTTCATATAAAGGAGGGACAAAGGGAGGCTGGTACTGTAGCTCCATTCGTAATAGGCGAAAATCAAATGCGGGGGCCGTGCTATTATCATACCTTGCATAAGAAGTAGGCTTAGGGCAACGTGGTCCTAGTGTAGGCTCATAAAAGTGGGGGGTCCAGTATATGGGGCTGGATTCATCGAATTTTTGTTTGAGATGAGGATTAACAATATGATTATAATGATGGGCATAAGGAGCAAGAATACACATCACAGCCTTATGCATACACATCCGGTAGAGATCAGCCAGCACCTGCATGATATCCTCTACATAGGGTAGCGAGCGGCTAGCCATCACAAATTCCACCGAATCATCCGGCAATGGAATCGGCTCATTGATATCACATACCAAGTCCACCCCCGGAAGCTCCAGCCGATCAATTCCAAAGTATCCGGGATGCTTATTCGTACCACAGCCAAGATCAATTCTCACACCGCTTTCCTCCCACGATCAGTCTTTAGACACTTTAGTATATTAGCCCTGTGGAAGGTGGGCACGGTGTATACCCAGCTAGAATTCACTAATTGGCAGCTGATGCTCAGCATCCAACAGCTCGAACTGATTTTTGGAAAAGCGAATCAGCCCCTCCTGCGCCATCCGCTGCAGCTCACGGGACAAGGCACTGCGGTCTACTGTAAGATAATCGGCAAGATCACTGCGGGAAAATGGTATGGTAAAGCTCGTGGCATTATTCTTCTTGGCCTCAAGCGTTAAATAATGCATAATTCTGTCCCTTAGAGACTTATGTGACACAAGATCCAGCTTCTGATAGATCAAGCGGTTATTCTCCAGTAAAAGCGTGAGCAAATTCTCAATAATTCTTCCGCGCAGATGGCAAGTCTGTTCATAGGGACGTACGATTTTATTCATTTTAATGAACAGGATCTTGCATTCCGAGCCTGCAATAGCCTCATAGCCACTGTGCTCTCGTGTTAGACGCATGGCAGTCTCCCCCACGATATCTCCATCCACCAGCTCAGAGAAGATAAAACGCATCCCTGACACATTCTCCTTGCATAAGAGCACCTGACCATTGAGTATGATGCCGACAGCATCCAGTACATCCTCTTTGCGGAAGATGACCTCTTTCTTATCGAAGTCTCTGATGCTTCCCTCCAGACAGCTCAGAGCCTGATGAACCTCTTGATCAGCAAAGCCTTTAAATAAAATCGTGCTGCTTATGATATTGAAATATTTTTGCATGTTGTCAGCCTCCTGTTGCCATGGCAACCGAGTTATGTGGATTACTCTGCTACACTTAAACAAATGAGAATAATTCTCATCACACTCTTTATTATATCAGATATAGGGTAGCATTCAATACAGCAGGAGGATCGAATGAACAAGCTTACCGATAGCAGTGTGTTTTATTTGAAGGATCTCATCGACATCAAGCCAGGACGCATTGCCAGCAGGAATCTGTCACTCCCAGTCCATCCGGATGGGGCTGCTACAGAGCAGGAATGGGTGCTATATGCCATGGATCAGCAAGAGACAATTAGTGCCGAGACATCACCGCTCCATAAATTAATTCAGGTGTTAGACGGAGAACTGTCCATGATGGTCGCTGGACAAGCGCGTAGCCTCACGACAGGGATGTCCATCATCGTTCCTGCCCATACATGGCATGAATTCGAGGCCAGCAAGTCATGTATATTTTTACAAATTAGCCTATAACTCAGGAGGGATACACCATGAAGCAAGGTGAATACATTAAAAAACTGCCAGTATCGGCAGTCATTGATCTGAAGGACATCATTACCGTAGAGGAGCAGCAGGTATCCAGTCTCACTTTGGTACAACGCCCCAGCCTGGCCATGACTCTGCTTTCTCTGGATCAGGGTGCCTCCATTGGTGGACACTCTTCCCCAGGTGATGCGATGGTTCATGTACTGTCTGGACAGACAGAGATCACAATCGGAGAGGACAAATATATTGTAAACGCTGGTGAGAGCATTGTCATGCCTGCCAATGTTCCCCATGCGCTCTATGCACTGGTGGCCTTCCAGATGCTGTTGGTCGTAGTCAAACCTAATTCATAAGGAGTGAAGAGCATGAAAAGGGAAGTCGGGCATAACTTTCTCGTCAAGCTTGGAAAGAAGAGATTACGCCCTGGTGGAGTCGTAGCTACGAACTGGCTTATTCAGCAAGCACAGCTGGGTAAGGACAGCCAGGTGCTGGAGGTAGCCTGCAATATGTGTACAACATCCATTCAGTTGGCTCAACGCTACCAGTGCCGAATTACAGGCATTGATATGGACCCCAAGGCGCTAGAGAAGGCCCAGCGCAATATTCAGGAAGCAGGTCTGGAGAATTACATTCAAGTACAGCAGGCTAATGCGATGAAGCTTCCCTTTGCTGATGAAAGCTTCGATGTCATTGTCAATGAAGCGATGCTGACGATGCTGAATCAGGCGGCCAAGGAGAAGGCTGTCACTGAATACTACAGAGTCCTGAAGCCGGGCGGGATTCTGCTTACGCATGATATTACCTTTACCAAGGAACACATGACTGAACTACTGACTGAACTTCGCGGTACTATAAATGTTCAGGTTGAGCCGCTACCCATGTCAAGATGGGAACAGTTATTTTATGGAGCCGGCTTCTCCAAGGTGTCCCACGCTTCAGGTGATATGTCGCTTATGAGGCTACCTGGACTGATTCGGGACGAAGGCTTCTGGGGTGCCATGCGCATTTTCAAAAATGGCTTAAAAAAAGAAAATCGGACTCAATTCAAAAAAATGTATTCCTTCTTCAATACGTCGGGAAAGGATCTTCAGTATATTGCTGTATGCAGCCGCAAGTCTTAACTGCTCCCCCATTACTTATCATGTATTCATGGTAGGTAATTATTTCATCCCTTGCTGAGAATGGTTATCAATAAAAATGTCGATAATCTAAACGGGTGAGAATTTACACAGTTGGGAATCTACACAGCTAAGAATGAACGTAACTAAAGATTTACAACCAAAATAAATAGAAAAAAAGATAAAACGAAATATATGTAATAAAAAAGATATACCATGAAAGGACTTCTGCTATGAATTTTAAATACACACCTATAGTATTCATGTGCTGCTTGCTCACTCTATTAATATTATTAGGGGGATGCGGCTCACAGCCTGCTGCGAATCAAAATAATTCAGCTAATAACGATACTTCAATATCATCGACGACATTAGTCTCTGGTGAATCTGCCTCTGCATCTACTGCTACTCCTAATGCTGAGAATGCAAATACATCCACAAGTACAAGCACGACTATAAGTGGAACTATGAATGGAACTGTGGATGAAACGACGACTCTTACGGTAGGTGGGCCACAATCACCTCCATCATTGCCCATCTTAAGAATGATAGATTCTCATGCTATGGGCGAGAACGTACAGATTGAATTCAAGACATGGGAGAGCATGGACACTCTGGGCGCATTGGCAAAAGACAAAAATGTCAGCTTCTTAGCCTTGCCGCTCAATAACGCGGTCATTATGTACAACAAGGGAATGGACCTGTCCCTCATGAATATCAATACCTGGTCAGTCATGGGAATGGTGACAACAGACCCCTCTGTTAAGGAGTGGAAGGACCTTCAGGGTACCGTGCTATATGTTCCTATGAAATCCTCCCCAGTGGATTACATCACACAGACCTTTTTGAAGCACAATGGACTGATTCCAGGGAAAGACGTTACACTGCAATACAGTCAGATTGCAGAAGGGGCGCAGTTGCTGTTATCGGATAAAGCTTCCACTATCGTTAGCATTCAGCCACAAATTACGGCAATTCAGATGAAAAATGACCAGGTACGCTCGATCGTGGATTACAAGAAGGAGTGGCAGGAAGTCACGCAACTCACTACCGATTTACCGAACGCAGGACTAGCCACTAAACAGTCTGTAATCGCTAGTGATCCAGAGCTCGTTGCACGCTTCCAAGAGGAATATAAGCAGGCGCTGCAATGGACATTGGACAACCCCCGAGAGGCGGCGTTGCTTGCTAATAAATATTTCAAGCTGGATAGCGCGGTCGTAGAGAAGGCGATTCCGCATATGGCACTGGAGTTCGCCCCTGCCTGGGAGAGCAAGGAGGTTCTGACCAAGTACTACGAGACGCTGTTCGAATACAGCAAGGATAGCATTGGAGGCAAGCTCCCGGATGAGACATTCTATTATCAGCCTTAGCAAAAAAGGACTATCTCTGCTGCTCCTACTCTTGCTATGGCAGCTGCTTGCCCTTCAGATGGAGCCTTTCATTCTTCCGGGACCACTGGATACTATTCGAGCTGCTATCACCTACCTTGGAGATATCACCTTTTATCATGCTGTCTATCGTACCTTGATTAAGCTGCTGATCGGTATGGTCTGTGTACTACTAATTGGCGGTAATCTGGGACTAATCATTGGCCTACAGCCCCGTTGGAAGCCTTATGTGGAGCCACTCATTGATGTTATGCAATCGGTGCCTCCCATTGCCTGGCTCGGGATCGCCATTATCTGGTTCGGTCTTACGGACGTACCTTCTATTTTCATAATCGTGCTCTCTACTACACCTGTGTTATTCACCAATCTATATGAAGGCTTTGTAGATATTGATCACCAGTTAATCCGAATGGCCAAAGTGTTCAATGTTCCTCGGCGAAAAGTAGTATCTAGCATCATTCTGCCTTCCTTGCGCAACTACTTCAAATCAGGAATGATTACTTCTGCTGGCCTCGGCTGGAAATTGGCTGTTATGGCTGAGCTCTTAACCTCGGTGAACGGTATCGGAGGACTACTCTCTGATGCGAGAACGAATCTGGATACACAGAAGGTGCTTGCGCTAGCTTTGTTCATGGCTGTGCTCTGGAATATCATCAAATGGCTTATTTCTATTCTATTCCGCAGCAGAGTCAAAACCATTCAATAGTTCAATCCATTCAATAAATACGGTGAAGGATGCGGTAAAGGATGCTCAAGCTACACGGAGTCACAAAACGCTATGAAGGTACGACCATTCTGGACAACATAGACCTTACTATTGAGCAGCAAAAGATTATTTGTGTGCTTGGCCCTTCCGGGGCTGGTAAATCAACATTACTGAATATTCTCTCTCAGGCAGAGCCCATAGATGCAGGTGCAATTACGCTTCAGGCTGAGCTGAAAATCTCCTATGTCTTTCAGGAGGATCGCCTGCTTCCCTGGTCCACCGTAAGGGAAAACATTGCTTTCGTCAAAGGTGATGCCGTGCAGGAGGATATTCAAGCCTTGCTAAATGAGGTGGGTTTGGCTAACTACCATGACCACTACCCTGATCAGCTATCTGGTGGGATGCGCCAACGATGCTCTATTGCTCGCGCTTTCTACTATGGAGGGAACTTACTGCTCATGGACGAACCATTTCATTCCTTGGATTATCATCTTCGGTTTGAGCTGGTACAACAATTGATTTCTTTATGGGAGCGCAGTCGATGCTCCATTGTGCTGGTCACTCATGATATTGATGAGGCCTTGCTGCTAGGGAATGAGATCATTATTCTGTCTAAAAATCCGGGGATGATTGCACATCGTTATACAATCCCCACACCTCAAAGAAACCGTTCGCTAAAGGAGCCTGAGCTGCTACAGCTACGAGCCGACATACTGGAGTGTTTGCTGGGCGTATAACTGCCTGCTGATATATCAAGAATGGCAAGCAGTAGCTCGCTGCTTTATTCTTCATGGCATAAACCATGCTATCAGGAGGCTCAGAACTCCGACAAAGACCTAAAGAAACTTCAGCCAATCAAATGAAGTACACAAAATAAGAACAGCTCATTAGATATTATTTCTAATGAGCTGTTCTCTGTTAAAGTATACCGGCGAGAGGACTCGAACCTCCACGGTTTCCCACTCGATTTTGAGTCGAGCGCGTCTGCCATTCCGCCACGCCGGCGTAGTATAAAATAATAGCCTATGGAGGCGCCACCCAGATTCGAACTGGGGATAAAGCTTTTGCAGAGCTGTGCCTTACCACTTGGCTATGGCGCCATAATATACAAAGCGGACGACGGGAATCGAACCCGCGACCCTCGCCTTGGCAAGGCGATGCTCTACCGCTGAGCCACGTCCGCATGTAATGGCTGGGGATATAGGATTTGAACCTATGCATGACGGAGTCAAAGTCCGTTGCCTTACCGCTTGGCTAATCCCCATTAAGCTTTAAAACAAAAAGGGCGATCGAGGGGAATTGAACCCCCGAGTGCCGGATCCACAAACCGGTGCGTTAACCACTTCGCCACGATCGCCATATTTAAAATGTGATTGGCAGGGGCAGCAGGAATTGAACCCACACTAACGGTTTTGGAGACCGCTGTTCTACCTTTAAACTATGCCCCTAAAAAACTGGTGGAGGATGATGGATTCGAACCACCGAACCCGTAAGGGAGCAGATTTACAGTCTGATGCGTTTGGCCACTTCGCTAATCCTCCATGGATGGTGCCGGCGAGAGGACTTGAACCCCCAACCTACTGATTACAAGTCAGTTGCTCTACCAGTTGAGCTACACCGGCGTAATACTTAATTACAAGTTATATGGTGGCTCGGGACGGAATCGAACCGCCGACACGAGGATTTTCAGTCCTCTGCTCTACCGACTGAGCTACCGAGCCTTACCTACGTAATGATCTGCCATGTAATTAAGAAATCACATTATTCAATTGTAATAATGGCGGAACTGACGGGATTCGAACCCGCGATCTCCTGCGTGACAGGCAGGCATGTTAGGCCTCTACACCACAGTTCCATGAAACAACTTTCAATTTCTTGAAAGATAATTGCGGGGACAGGATTTGAACCTGTGACCTTCGGGTTATGAGCCCGACGAGCTACCGAACTGCTCCACCCCGCGATATTAAATTATGGTGGAGGCTGAGGGGATCGAACCCCCGACCCTCTGCTTGTAAGGCAGATGCTCTCCCAGCTGAGCTAAGCCTCCAAAGTTAATTATCTAATATATAGTAACACATCTGCATACCAATTATCAACTAATTTTACATTGCGTCCATTTTTTCTCAACAAATAAAAAATTAATGATATGACCCAAAGGGGATGCGCCTCACGATGTGAGTCGACTGCGATGTATTTCTATCGAAGCTTATACTCCGACGAACCATTAGGGGTTCTCATCTTTCATCGGCTATGGGATAGCCTTATGACCCGTAGGGGATTCGAACCCCTGTTACCTCCGTGAAAGGGAGGTGTCTTAACCCCTTGACCAACGGGCCTTG
>NZ_AUFO01000019.1 GCF_000426545.1 Paenibacillus massiliensis subsp. panacisoli DSM 21345
TACGCCGTACGCCAACGATTTGAAGCTCTCATAATTCTGGTTGTACCCAAAACGTCCAAGTCAAAGCCGGCCCCCTGAAAAATCTCACTTGGAAACTTACCTTGATTGTATTCTTGAATAAATCGTTCTTTAAACGCATCCGTATATGTAATGGCTTTGGCACTGACATTTTTCACATAGGGATTTGTTCTTAATTGCGTTTGTTCTTGAGTGGAAAATAATTTTTTAGACATTCGATTCGACCACCGCTCGTTTTAATTGATTGACACAAAAAACACCCTACAAGATGACCTTTTTTAAAGTGTCCATCTTATAGGGTACAGTTTAGAGCCTCCCTCGACCTTTATTATATTATCTACTCCAGCCCTGACTGGCTTGGCCGCGAACCGCGTTATCATCCGCAAGAATCACCGAACCTTGCTCAGCAGTCTGTTTCTGTCTGAACCACAACGGGTAGATCACGAATGATACGAGCAAGGTAATGCACCCTATCAGTCCTAATGCCAGCACATCCTTCAGGACGTAGTCCATCCCCAAGCCCTTCAGAGTCAGATTGCGCACAGCCTCCAGATAATACGTCAGCGGAAGCGCATGGCTAATCCCCTGAATAAATCCAGGCATCGCTTCAATTGGCCAAGTATATCCCGATAGCATAAAGGAAGGAACTGCAATGAGCATCAGCACCTGTGTAGCATTGACCTTCGTCGTCGATATAAGACTGAACAGGAAGCCAAGCCCGCAGAGTGCGAAGTTGAACGCTAGTGATACCAATACGAATGGTAACAGCTGGCTGTTGAACGGAATCCCGAATCCTAACGCACTAATGCCGAATACAGTCACCGTGTTGATCGCTCCAGCCAGGAAATACGGAGTCAGCTTGGCGATGGCCAGCCGCCAAGGCGTATGGCGCCAGGCACCGAAGCGTGCCCATGTTCCTCGCTCCTTCTCCCCGGTGCAGGACAGGGCAATTCCAAGCAGCAAGCACTGCTGCAAGGCTGCGCCAAGTACACCGATAGGCATGAAGAGCTGATAATCATAGGTCGGATTGAAGAGCACCCGCGAACGGAACGGAATCGCACTAAACGTCGATGCAGCCTGATCCGGGTTCATCCCCTTCATTTCCAGCGATTTGGTGGATACTCCTGCACTAATGCTACTGATGACCTGATTCGCAATCCGGCTTGCACTATTGGAATACATCATATTACTACCATCAATAAGTGTCATGACTGGTATGTTCTCTCCATGCTTGATCCGATTCGCAAAATTATCAGGTATGATAATGCCTACCTTAGCCTCACCGGACTCCACCTGTCTGACGACTTCGTCTTCATTAAAGACCTGCCGATTCACGGCAAACGTATCTGTCGCATCGAACGCCTGAACAATCTGTCTGCTAAGCTGCGATTGATCGCCGTCATACACCGTCACAGGCATTTCTGTAATTCGTTGATTCATGTATAAGAAGCCAAATAATATCGTATAAAGGATAGGCGTAGCCAGCAAGATTAACAGCAATCTTCGATCTGCAATCAGCAGTCGGAACTCCTGGGCAAGAACGCCCCTGATTGTCAGTTTGTCTTCCATATTAATGTGCCCCTTGCTGCAGGAATACGGTAGAGCCTGTCGGTACGGTATCTGGCAGATCCGTCAGCAGTACTTTGATTCCAAAGGAACGCACATCCGTATCACCGGAGTTCTGACTCGGTCTTTGTGTTGCGAAGTCTGCTGCTGCATCCATCACCGCAACCTTTCCTTTGACCACAGATTGATCCGATAGCAGGCTCACTTGTACCTCATCTCCTACATGAAGACCGTTCAACTGTGTCTCTGGCACATAGAATTTCGCCCAGCGCTCCCCGGTTGTCTCAATGGTATATACAGCGAAGCCTGCACTAGCCAGCTCTCCCAGGTTCAACGTCTTGGAGCGAATAACTCCGTCAGCCGGTGCGAGTAATTCAGAATATCCTACATACGTCTGTACTTCCTGCAACGCTGCTTCGGCTTGTGCTACTTGGGACTCAGCACCCTCCACAGTGGATTGCGCCTGCTTCACTGCAGATTGAGCCTGCTCTACAGAGGCTTGAGCCGCCTTGACATCCTCCTGCTTCAACGTCACCTGCCCTGCTCCGGCCTGGGCTTCCTTCACGGCAGCAAGGGCTTGCTGATATTGAGCTTCTGCAGCTGCAATTTCTTCACTTCTGCTGCCCTGCTGAATCAGGTCCAGTTGCTGGCTGGCAACCTCATACTTGGTTTTTGCCTGTGAATGGTCCAATGTAGCTTGATCCAATTGAGCCTGCGTAGCTGCACCTGCATCCTTCAGATCACGGATACGCTGTAGCTGCGTAGTCGCCAATTCATATGCAGACTTGGCAATCTGCTGGTTCAGCTGCGCCTGTTGAATCTCTTGTGGCCGCGCTCCCGTCTTGAGTGCATCCAGCTTCGCCTTGGCGGCTGCTGATGCTGCTTTGGCCTGGGCAATCTGGCTCTCAACAGTTTGGGACGTCACACCTACTGCAGTATTGCCTTGACTCTTCTTGGCTTCAGCTGCGCCTACCGTTGCTTTGGCTTGGCTTACGCCTGCTTTAGCCTTGGAGACATTGGCTTTGGCTGCTTGCAGGGCTGCTTCAGCCTGCTTCACTTTGTCCTCCAGCTCCTTATTTTCGATCCGGGCGATAACTTGGCCTTTAGTAACCTTATCCCCTTCATTCACTAGCAATTCGGAGATGCGACCACTTGTCTTGAAGCTCGCATTGATGATGTCAGATTCTACAGATCCTGACGTACCGGAGAAATCGGACTGCCCGGCAGTTGTCTGTGTCCCCTGGAAGGCGAACAGTGCATAGAAGCCTAGTGCAATGATAAGGATAAGACCTGCATAGATTGTATATTTTTTTATAGTCATCTCTAATCCACTCCATGAATTGATTATAATTGCGGAGCCTTCAGCCCCAATGCATTGTAAATAAATGTTCTTACCGTTCTGCGAATCTGCGGGTCGGGAACACCGTCTCCCCCAATAACGACGCTCATCGGCATGAAGATGTAGATCCCGAAGACACAATTGGTAATCGTCTTGGTGTCTAGCTCCTGTGCAATGAACCCAAGCTGCTTGGCAGAATCAATCTCGTTCTCCATGTAGGTGAAGTAGCTATCTAGCACCTGGCGAATATCAAAATGATGCTCATTGACGACCCAGCCCTTACTGACAAGCAATCGGCAAAAATCCTGTTCCTCCCTCATGAATTTGAAATGAAGCTCAAAGAGCTGCTCCACCCGCTCCATGACATTCTCCGTTGGAATCAGATCCATGCCCTGCTTCATTTGCTCCACGAATCGGTCCATACCTGTCTTGAGAATAAAGATATACAGCTCCTGCTTATTCTTGAAATTATAGTACAACGTGCCTTTGGCAATGCTGCATGCCCGTGCGATCTCTTCCATATTGGTCTCGTTATAGCCACGTTCGGAAAAGGCCCTCAGTGCACCATTGAAGATGAGCTCCTTCGTTTGATTTTTCATGCTTCCTCCTTTTTTTGAACTGACCATCCAGTACAAAAAATCCACTGAAGTTATTATAATCATGTCGGTGCCCTAACTTCAATACTAAAATTTCCAATAGCATGAATTTAGAATAACCGTTCAAACAATCCGTTCAATAACCTTAGGAACAGCTCCAAGCAACATGGACAATAAAAATGCTCCCCTCAAGTGTGTTGGTAAATGTAACTTCACCTATCCACTCTGAGGAGAGCATATTAGCCTCTTCAGCTGTAGCTATTCAATTCTACGAATCTAGTACCTTGACTGAAATTGATTGTGATTTTAAATGATCTACAGAGAGCATGGTTAGCGGAAAGTAGCTCTACACTTTCGCAGATTATTTTAATCTGCATGCTTATTGCACGGTCTGATTATATTGCGCAATCTTCTCCGTAATTTGCTGTGCTGCCTGATCCAGGGCCGCCTTCGGCTCCTGTTGTCCATTTAACACCGACTCGATGGCACCTTCCGCAATCTGTCGAGCCTCCGGGAATACGCCCATGACAGCCCCTTGTGTTGCCTTCGTCGCGGCAGAAGCGTGCAGTTGATCGACCGCTGTCTTGAATTGTGGGTATTTCTCCATGTTATCCTTCAATACCTGCTGCTCGTAAGCAGCTGTTGTTATTGGGAAGTAGCCCGTATTCACACTCCATTCCGCCTGAACCTCAGGGGATGCGACGAATTTAATGAATTCCCAAGCCGCTTGCTGCTGCTCCTCAGACTTGTTGTTCATAATATAGAGACTGGCTCCACCTACGACAACTCCACCCTCAGTAGCGCTGGACGGGCGCGGCAAGAATGCTGTACCTACCTCAAACTTGTCTCCAACCTTCTCCACGATGGATCGCAGGCCTGCTGTCGAATCCAGTGTCATCGCAATCTGACCTGCGGCAAATGCACTGTTCGTGTCGTCGGTATTCCGTCCAAGATTCGAAATGATCTTCTTATCCAGCATGCCCTTCCACCACGTCAAGGTTTTCACGCCGGCTTCGCTGTTAATCAGAGATTCAGTGGCAGCAGCGTCCCGACCATTGCCATTGTTCACATACTCTGCATTTTGATTAGCAAAAAATTGCTCCAGGAACCATCCATAAATCGCAATGGAAGCTCCTGTCTGTCCGTTCGCATTCAGAGCTGTGGCTGCTTGCTCGAAGTCTTCAAAGGTCACTGGTGGCTTCTCTGGGTCCAAGCCCGCAGCCTTAAAGGCATCCTTGTTATAGTACAGAATTGGATTGGATGTATTGAATGGCATCGCATTCAGCTTGCCGTCTATCGTGTAATAACGAGTGATGTTCGGCTCCAGCTTAGACAGGTCAAATTGATCCTTATCAATGAATTGCTGTACCGGGGTGATGGCTTTGGAATCAATCATGAATTTACTCCCGATCTCATAGACCTGAATCAGATCCGGTCCACTATCCGAGCCCATGGAGGCCTTGAGCTTGTTCAGGCTGTCATCATACTTCCCTTGATAGATCGCTTCAACCTGAATGTCGCTTTGTGAGCTGTTGAACTTATCCGCGATTTGTTGAATGGCCTTCTCACCATTTCCGGACATCGAGTGCCACCAGGTTACCTTAACAGGACCTCCAGTACCGCCATCACTCGCAGGATTTTGGGCATTCTCCGCCGCTGTACCTCCACTACAGGCTGAAAGAACGAGCAGCATACTAAGACAGATAAGCATGAGTGGAATGGATTTCTTACGCGTGAACATGGAATCGCTCCTTTGATTTGAATGTATATGGATTGAATGAATATGGATTTGGATTAACCTGAATGGGATTATAGTAATAAGATCATGTGAAAGAGATTATGGTAAATGAGATCATGTGATACTGATTTATCCCTTCAGAGCCCCTGCTGCCATCCCGCGTACCAGCTGCTTCAGCCCAAGGATTAACAGGAGCAGCGACGGCAGAATAACGAGGGCAGTTCCTGCAAACACGAGATTCCACGAGGTGGCTTCCTGAAATTCCAGCATGGATATGCCAATCTGTACGGTGCGCATCTGTGGTGTGTTCGTAACGAGCAAAGGCCACAAATACGCATTGTACATATCCAGAAAAGAATAGACTGCAAGTGTGCCAAGTGCCGGGCGAGATAGCGGCAGCACATGGAACAGGAAATAACGAATATGACCACATCCGTCCATGCGTGCCGCCTCATAGAGCTCCTTGGGCAGCTGCATGAAGAATTGGCGAAGCAAAAAAGTCCCAAAGGCTGTAGCGAGAAAAGGAATCGTAAGTCCCTGATATGTATCGAGCCAGTTCCAGCTGCGAATGGTCAGATAATTCGGAATCATCGTGACCTCCCAGGGGATCATCATGGTAGCCACGAACAGGCTGAACATGAGATTTTTGCCCTTGAATTCCATTTTGGCAAACGCATAAGCTGCGAGACTGGCGGTAATCAACTGACCGACCATGGTGATCCCGGATACCAAGAACGTATTGGCAATGAATCTGCCAATCGGCACAATCCCGAACACTTCAACGAAGTTCACCAGATGAAAGGATGTCGGGACAAGACGTGGCGGATAAGCACTCGCATCCTGCGGTGACATGACGGACATAAAAAATGTATAAATTACCGGGTATAGCACGAGTAGAGCCAGGATCGTCAATACAACATAGATCAGCGATGTCTGCAAAGAGCGCTTCATTGATAATGCACCTTCTTCTCTACCCATTTGAACTGAATGAGCGTCAACAGGAAGATGACACTGAACAGTACGAGTGCCTGAGCACTGCCCGTTCCGAAGCGAAAGTTCACGAAGGCTTCCTGATAGATTGAATAGACGAAGACATTCGTGCTGTTCATAGGCCCACCCTTCGTCAGAATATTGATCTGAGCGAAGGATTGGAACGCTCCGATGATGGATACGACAACCACGAAAAAGATCGTCGGGGACAGCAACGGTAACGAGATACGCCAGAACGTGACCATCGCCCCTGCTCCATCGATTTTAGCACTCTCGTAAAGCTCCTCCGGTATCCCTTGAAGTCCACTGGACAGGACAATATAATTGAAGCCCAGATTCATCCAGATGGTCATCATGGCAATCGAGAACAAGGCCCAGTCCGGGCTTGTCAGCCACGGAATCGGTTCAATCCCTACCAGGCTGAGCCAATAATTCAGCATACCCAGAGTCGGATGAAAGAGGAATTTCCAGATGACCGCTGAGGAGCCTACTGACAGCACCATAGGCAAGGCAAAGCTGAATTGGAAGATACGCATTCCCCTGAGCTTTGTGTGGGTCAACGCCGCCAGTACCAAGGCTAGCAAAATGCCAACTGGCACTGTGAGCAGGGCGAATAGAACGGTGACCTGAATACCCTGAAAGAAGAGTCCCGAGCGAAGCAACGTCACAAAGTTATCCAGTCCCACGAATGCGGCTACCTGCCCGGTGGGCGAGGTCGAGTGAAGACTCAAATAGACGGATTTCAGCATCGGGTAGAACATGAAGATGGAGAATAGCAGCATCGACGGGGCCAAGAATACATAAGCCAATGCCTGCTCACGAAGCATTTGTACCCGTAGCGAGGCTGGTCGATTCATGCTCTGTCGCGCCTTGGTTCTTTTGCGAACCGGAAAATTCATCGACTCGTGAAGCTCACTCATAAATTCATCCCTTCTGCAATGACTTAAAACGGTAAATTGTTCCTGTTACCTTCATCAGTGTAGAGATCATGTGTCATGTGAGCATCATGCGACTGTTATTCCTCTGTTAATATTGGGTAGTTTTGTTAAAATAGAAAAAGACTGATGCTTACCATCACTGGTAGTCAACAGTCTCATTTTATTACAGTATTTTGTAAGATTTGCAGTACTTCTAATTGTGCAGCCATACTAATGGGAGAAAGGATTGATCCGAGCTTACAGCTTGATTTCCCCATCATACGTTGCGATAGCCTTGTATAGCTCAGGACGACGATCGCGGAAGATTCCCCACTCTATACGTGCATTTTCCAATGCATCCAGATCAAAAGTAGCTGTCAGCACGGATTGCTCTGTACGTCCAGCCTCTTGAATCATATTCCCTTGCGGACCTGCAATGAACGAGGAGCCATAGAATGTAATGCTGGAATCCTCATCCTCCTCCAGTCCAATCCGGTTGGAAGCAATGACAGGAATTAGGTTGGAGGCTGCATGTCCACGCATGCACATCTGCCAGTGATCCTTGGAATCAATGTCTCCATCCTGCGGCTCCGAGCCGATCGCCGTAGGGTAGAAGAGCAGCTCTGCTCCCATGAGCGCCATGCATCTGGCCGCTTCCGGGTACCATTGATCCCAGCATACGCCTACACCGATCTTCGCATAGCGTGTATTCCACACCTTGAAGCCGGTATCGCCTGGATTGAAGTAGAACTTCTCCTCATAGCCAGGGCCGTCCGGGATATGACTCTTCCGATACTTGCCCAGTACTTCTCCGTCCGCATCAATGACGGCGAGAGAATTGTAGCGTGCATAGTTCTTCTTCTCATAGAAGCTGATCGGTAATACGACCTGCAATTCCTTGGCGATCGCCTTGAAATGATTCACGGCCTTGTTGTGCTCGAGCTCCGTCGCGTATACATAGTAATCAGCCTTCTCCTTCTGACAGAAGTAAGGCGTCTCGAACAGCTCCTGCAGCAAAATAATTTGCGCTCCATCCGCTGCCGCCTGGCGCACAAGAGTCTCTGCCTTGCTAATATTCTCATCTATATTCGTTGAACAGCTCATTTGGGTAGCTGCAACCTTCACTTCTCTCATGTTCATCCTCCTTTTAGACAATTCATCTAGGGTCCCGTACCTTGACCAGTCAAATGTGAGCGTAGAGCCGCTACAAACGGGGAGCCCTGTCGACTGGCTTTACACGTTACACCTGAAATTAGATTCGGCCAAGTTACTAGCCTTGGATTGAGGCAGGCATCTGCTGTGTGGTGCAATGTACATTTCCGCCTTCACGAATAACGGCCATGCCGTCTACTGTGCGGATACGACGATTCGGGAACGTCTTGCTCAGCACCTGCTCCGCAAGTCGATCCGTCTCTGCCGCCGTCTCGCCGAATACCGGTAGAATGATGCCGTCATTGACAAAATAAAAATTAATATAGCTTAGGGTTAATCGGCTATCTTCATAATCTCTTCTCGGTGGCTGCTGAATTTCGATAATCTCCAGCTTGCGCCCACGAGCATCGGTTGTGTTACGCAGAATCTCCAGATTTTCACGGCTGATCTCATAGTTCTCATCCTCTGGATCATTGCACACCTGAATGATGACCTTGCCCGGCGCAGCAAAACAAGCAATATTATCGACATGACCATCCGTCTCATCACCAGATAATCCACGCTTCAGCCAGATGACCTTCTCCACTCCTGTGTAACGGTACAGCTGCTCTTCAATGTCAGCTCTACTCATCTGTGGATTACGATTCGGATTCAGAAGACATTCCTCTGTCGTCAGGAGCGTGCCTTCTCCATCCACGTGAAGAGAGCCTCCTTCCATGACTAGCGGAGCATCAAACTGGGTAACTCCCAGATGCTGCAAAATCTGTGGCGCCACATGATCGTCCAGATCCCAAGGCTTGTATTTCTCGCCCCAGGCATTGAACTTCCAGTTCACGCCTGCCAGACGTCCATTTGCATCCTGGATGAAGGTCGGACCGTTGTCACGCAACCAGGCGTCGTTATGCTCAATTGGTAGCAGCTCTACATTGTCACCAAGCTGGAGTGCACGCACTTGCTCCAGATCAGCAGCATTCACCACTACGGTGACAGGCTCGAATTCGGCCATCGCTCGGATAATCTCTGCGTAGCCCTCACACACGGAAGCATGGGTGTCAGGATAGACCATGGAGGATTGCACAGGCCAGGATATAAAAGTACGCTCATGCGGCGCCCATTCTGGCGGCATGCTGTATTGTTGTTCATTTGGATGCATGTTCACGGCTCACTTTACTATAGAATTCTGTACCTCAAGCTAAGATGCCCTGCAATCAGACAAGATTCAATACACACAATCATCTCGTGACTCACTGTTAACCTTGAAGCTGACTGCAAACTCAAGCTACATCATACAATATTATGAGCTTGTCCTCAATGCCTGCCTCATTCCTGGCTTGGTTAATTCAGGGTTTTATTCTCGTGATGGGCCTCACCTTGGCTCAACTCCTTGAATAAATCAGATTTGACGGAGGAGGCTGGAGCCTGTTCCGTCTTTGGCTGCTGTGGCTGTCCTTGTTGCTGGGACTGTGCTTCTGACTGTGTTTGCAACTGTCCCTGCTGTCCGTTCCCCCAGTATTGCTCCATTAGAGCCTTGACTTGTCCGAACGTTACAGGCTGTGCTTCGGGCATATATTCGTAGCCGATCAGACCATTGGTCTCCACCGTCAGCGTCTTTATATCCTCAAAACGAGCAATTCCTGTCTGCCGTAGCTTCATCTCCAGCTGGTCCACTGTCATCCGTAGCTTCTTCAGTTCATGCTCCTGCAGCCGTCCCTCGCGAATGACTGTCACTGCGCGGCCGCGCATCAAAATCTCGAACCAATTCCATTTCAGCTCCAAATATTCCATCAGTAGCAAAATAACAATGAATGTAACCGCTGCTACCAGAGCCAACCAGATACTCTTATCTGCAATCGGCTGTACGATGACGGTACCAATGGAGATCATGATTACTGTGGTGGGAATAGTCATTTGCGAGATGGATTTACGGCCCGCGATTCTCAGAAGCAGCATGGCACCGATAATGACAACGCATGACTTCCAGAATTCTTCCCATACTTCATAGAAATTCACCTTGAGCACCTCTATTCTCATCACTTCACACTTCGCTATTTTCCTTACCCATCAGGATGTGTGCACAACAACGCTTATAAGTCATTGTGAGTTAAAGCAACGAAAAAGATTCATCTGTATGTACTTTATAAGGCTAGTAATTTGATCCCCTTCCAGGTGAAGCAACAATTCACATGAAATAAATATAAGAAAAGAGAACAGATGGAACTCAGCCACCTGCTCTTTGGCATGCAAGGTATATCCAGTTAGCGCTACAGTTACACTTCCACAGCTTCGAGTCTCTTCACTTGAAGTGGAGGAGGAATCAGCCAGCCTTTTTCTTTCGTTAATTGAAGAATGCGCACACCCAATGCGGCCATCGTCACATGGTATTTGGCATATAGTGCCCCTATATCCTCTCTAATGCATTGACCCATCATGGAGCTACATGCTGCCAGGCTTGCCGCTGTGTCTACGGCGATCTTGGCTGCAATCTCTGGGTCTGTAAATCGGGCTCCTGCAGGGATATCCTCTAATTTAACAGCAGGTCTCTCTGGCAGAGCCGGGGATGGGGCAATTCCATTATCCGTCAGCAGCGTGTCACACTCTTTAATCTCCAGCTTGGCTTGGTCGATCAGAGCCTCTAACGTCTTTCTCAGATCCTTATCGCCTGCATGATTCAGGTACGCCTGATAACAAGAGAGTGCTCCTTTGGCCATCATGGATGTCTGCCATACTCCATAGACTTCTCCGTAATGCATTGGTTCATCCTTAGGGTTGCCACTTAGTATTCCCATACATATCACTCCTTTATTTTTAGACTCGTTTAGCTTCTCTGCTTGAGTGATGGAATATGCAGATGAGAATACTGGAAAAAGGCCCTTCACTCCATAATCACTTCTGGGAGCAAAAGACCCTACTTCGGTAAACAAAACAAATCAGATCAGCCCAGCTTGCTTGAGGCTATTGATATTGAAATAGTAGCTGTTCTTATACTTAGTAACGCCAATTCCATTCACCGTTGCCTTGCCACTGGTACCATTAATGATGCTCTCGTCGAGGGTAAGACGTGCGAATTCTTTTGTATTGGCTACAAACGGGCCTGTCTTGACGATCAGATCGTTACCTTCCACGATCACATCATAATCATAAGCATCCTCCAACAACTCGCTGGCAAGCCAGCCTTCAGAGATTTTAGGTGGGATAGTACTTCCTGGCATGGTCTCGGCAATAATCAGGTTTGAATCATCCGAATCAGTATACTCCTTGATCAGCTTTCCACTTTTGTCATAAGCTCTGAAGACTTTGATCCCGTTGGACGGATAGACACCCGATTCACTCTCCACAAGGACCTGGTTATTCTTATTAAAATCCTTAATAGCCTGCTCCTCGGCAATCATGGCATCTGTATTTCGAATTCGACCATCATCAATGGTGTAAATGTCTACATCGGAGCTGGAAGCGGAATTGGAAGCAGAGCCAGAAGTCGCATTCCCGATCTCAACCTGTTTTTTATCAGCATTCCATCTATAGGGTACGCCTGTGAGATCACCGATTTTAGACAACGGGATATACGTTTTTCCATTGTAGTTCAGGATAGGATTCGTTTGGTCCTTATACAGGGTTCCGTTCACAACAACCGGACTGTTGAATTCAGTAAGTACATACTGCTTGACCGCAGCATAGGCCGAACCACCGAATGATGCCGTTACACCTAGTGCAAAACCAGACAGTAACAAGGCAAAACTTTTCTTCTTCACAACAAAACACGCTCCTTAGCTAGTCAATTCCCATGATTGTAAAAAAACTATAAATCTTATATCATCGTATCATTTGTAAATAATTAGGTCTAAACATTAAATTACATTAAACATATAGAAAAATAGCTCTTCACCTATAAACTAAGAAATTATAATATTTTCATTCTGTCCTGATAGAATCCTCCAATGGCATAGCCTCACACAAAAAGATGCCATTACCCGATAGAGGGCAAGGCATCTTGATGTTATTCAGTGAATTCATTGGCATCTCATTTAACCCTGAAAGCTTGCAGGGAATTGCTGCACAATTCCTCTTGTCATTACGTCGGCCATCTCTAGCGCTTGCGGCTCAATCAGCTTATTGGTGGCAACATTCTCCTCATATTTCCCTGCAATACGGGCGGCTACCTCCGCTGTGAGTAGACGCAGATGCTCATACATCATATGCCTCCACTCCTCCTCAGACCAATAGGGATTAATTTTGCCTAGAAACGATGCAATAGCATCCGCATTGGCGTACCACCGCCTCTGGGCATCTTCCGCCTCCTTGATCTGGTTCGACTTGAGCTTCTGCACTAGCTCTGCGGCAATCGTGAGATGCTCGCGTAGCAAGCGTGCAAATTCCCCTGCTATGGCTGGACCATAGAGCGGCTTCAGCACCGCTGCAAAATCTTCCGGGTTCTGCAGCAGCCTGGCCGTCGTTGCCTGCTGATCAGGCAGACTGCCCACAATACTATTCACTGTCAAACGTGTCCAATAGATATGCTGCTCCCATAATGCACGAAGCGTTCTGTTCAATTCCACCATGGACGGGGTCCACAGATCATGACGGTACACCTGGAAGGAATTCATGTAATGCATGAAAGGCAAGGTAGAATACATGCTGGAGAGCTCCTTTTTTAACATATTATATAGGCGGGCTTTCCATATTGTGCATGTACCCAGATTCAGACCTAAGGATCGGTTATCCTCTTACAGCTTGAAGCGCTCTACGACCTGCTGCATGTTCTCTGCCATTTTGGACAAGGTATTGGCAGCAGCATGAATATCTTCTATAGAAGCAAGCTGTTGTTCGGAAGCAGCCGTGACTCCTTGGAAGGATTCCATATTGGCTTGAGCGATGTCGGCTACCTCCTGTACGGATGCGGATACCTCCTCAGCGCTGGCAGAGATCTGCTGAGTTACAGACGATACATCTTCAAGCTGATCTACGATCTGCTCCGTCGCGGCCTGGATATCAGCGAAGGCTTCTGTTGTCTCCTGAGTCACCTGCAGACCATGTGTGACATCGGAGATCACCTGCCCCTCCATCATATGTGCTACATTACGAATCATATCAATCATTTGTGTTATGACGAGCTGAATCTGGTCGGCAGTCCCCTTGGATTGATCCGCGAGCTTGCTAACCTCATTGGCGACCACTGCAAAGCCCTTGCCCTGCTCCCCTGCTCTGGCTGCTTCGATGGAGGCATTGAGCGATAACAGGTTCGTCTGCTTCGCTATATCCGCAATGCCCTTGCTCATCTCAATGACGTCGCTGCTATGCTGGTTCAGTTGCTCGATCATGGAAGCTGACTCTCGAACAGAGGTTTGTATAGCCTCCATCTGTGCCTTCATTTCTGATACCTTCCCACTTCCTAGCTGAATCGTCTGTACTGTCTTCTCTGTCGATGCAAAAATCGTATTCGAGGTGTCTGCAATGCGCGTAATGCCAGCTGACACTTCCTCCATTGCTCTCGCGCTTTCTCTTGAGACATTCGCCTGGACCTCTGCACCGTCTGCCGACTTCACAACAAGCTCGGTGACATGCTCTACTGCCTTGGAATTCTGCTCTGTCGTTGCATTCATCTCTTCACTGGATGCGACCAGATGCGAGGACGTATTGGCCAGTTCTTGAATGACCCTCTGTAAGGAAATGATCATTGCATTATAGTTAGAGGCCAGCTGCCCGACTTCATCCTTGCGCCGCGTATTGATTTGCTCGTTCAGATACCCTTCACTTACCCGCTTCGTAGATACCACCATCTGCTCGATTGGACGCGTTATCCCGCGAATCACGATGATGAGGATGGCCAACATCACAATAACAGAGACACCGAGCACTATCCACATCGTATACAGAATTGGCTCTGAAGCCGCACTATACTCATTGATTTTAAGTGCGGTTACAATCTTCAATCCGGTATACTTGTTCGTCATGAAGTTCGTCTGAACCTGTTCACCTGTATCCAGCGCAAAATCTAGCGTGCCGGAATCGTTCTGCTGAATATAGTCGTATTGACTGCCCTCTACCTGATCCCCGGGGGTCATTGTAGGGTGAGCCATAATTTTATTGGTCTTGTCCAGAATAAACGCATAACCCTCTGAGCCGACATGTAGCCCACTGATGATGTCATTAATTTTGCCAAAGCTGATCGCGAGCGTTACGCCCCCTTTGCCATCTGGGAAGGCTCTTGTAATATTCAGATTATAGTTACCTGAAGTCGCCGATATGATGGGGTCAGCTACGGCAGCTTGTGTAGGGTCTACCATCATGGTCTTATACCATGAGCGGGTGCGTGGATCATAATCCTGCTGGCCTGGGTCAGGGGACTTCATCCATGCCCCTTGGTCGTTACCGATGACCAGAATTTCGATCTCCGGGTGACTGGTCACGAAATTATCAATGATTCTGCGCGCCTCAGGATCGTTCACATCCAATTGCTCCGAGCTAAGCTGCTGGGCTAGTCCGTTAACATTGGCTATCTCCATCTCTACTAGCTGATTTAATGCGGCATCCAGAAGCTGCATCTGAGAAACTGCTGACTCATTCAGCTTGACCTGCAGCTGCGTCTTGGAGCTATTGTATGAGAAGAATCCCACCAACAGACTTGGGATCAACACGGCTACCATCACAAATGCTGTCAGTTTGACTCTTAACGTATTCCATTGAAACTTTTTGTTCATCGGATACTTCACCCTCTTCTATTCTTCATATTTGCACCATCGTTAGAATCATCGGTTATTCCTGCTGCACTATGAAGAGAGTTTGCGAAATTTGTCGATTTTTTTCATCCACTGTCCATCCCAAGCCCCGGATCTCAGACACAGCATGTTGAGCTATAGAAGGCTTCAAGGTAATATAGAATTAGATACAGGATGTAAGAACAGAAAGGATTCAGACATGCTCATCCAACAGCTGAAGTACGCGGAGAACTTGACTATCCAGGAACAGCATATTGCGGCCTATGTACTGAGTAATCCGGAGGCTGTTTTTACCTCGACGGCTCAGGAGCTGGCACAGCAGACCTACACGAGCTCTTCGACCATTGTGCGCTTCTGCAAGAAGCTTGGTACCAAGGGCTACCCGGATTTCCAGCTTCAACTCGCGCTACAATACCCACATTCGCCGCAGAATATTTCTGTATATGAGGACGGAATGAACACGAAGGCGGCTGACCCGACTATCCTCGCCATGGACAAAGTCCCGTATCTGTATCAGCAAGCGGTAGAGCAGACCCGGCGACTGCTGAGCCACAGTGAGCTCTTGAAGGTATATCGCTGGCTACAGGAATGCAGGCGCATTGATATCTACGGAAGTGACTCAAATTATTATCTAGGGCAGCAGGCCAGCAGCAAGTGGAATGAACTCGGAAAATCGTCGATGGCCTACAACACGGTTAATGTCCACTATATTCGCCAGCTGAATCTGGAGGCACTCCCCTTGTCGCTCATCATTTCCAAAACTGGAGAAACTCCAGCGATGCTCGAAGCTGCCAGACAGTTGAAGCATAGACAAGGTAAGACCGTTGCAATTACCTCCCATGCCAGCTCTACACTTGCAAAGCAATGCGATGCCGTACTGCTGCTACCGAACTATCGTGGCGACTTCCGCTTGTCCAAGCCATCCTCCATGATCTCCATCATGTACATTTTTGACCTCCTGTACGTATGTCTCTTGGACAACGATGAATAAGCCAAGGAGTTGGCAGCCACTGCTGCTTTCCTTGGCTTATTGCTCATATTAGAGGAACCCTGTCCCCGGTATGACCAGACATAGAGAGTGAATTGATAGCAATAGTAATTTCTATTGAAAAATAGCAGCAGAACTCAAGGCTGGGATTGGTCTGCCTGAAAGACGATTCCGGCATGCTGTCGCGCCCGGTCCAATACCTGCATGACAGAGTAGCTATATTTCAGTAGTTCATAGCATCGCTCCAGGTCCTGACCTGCAATCATATCGTAGAAGGACTTCAGCTCGTAATATAGCCGATTAGCTTGCGTCTGAACATTGACCTCCTCGGCCTCTTCTCCCAACTTCACCCAGAAGCTCCGGCAACCGTTCGGACCTTCGACCACATGCAAATATCCCTTTTCCCCTTGAATCAAGACAAAGTTCATACCTGCCGTATCCTTGGACCCTACACATTCCGCGATAAAATCGGGATACTGCAGTACGGCCACCCCTGAGGTGTCGATGCCGTTCGCGTGCTTATTCGCAGTGTAGGCTACGCTGTCCGGACTACCGAACAGATTCATCACAAAATGAATGTTGTAGATGTTAATATCCATCAGTGCTCCTCCCGAAAATTCAGGATTAAACACATTCGGTGTCTCTCCTACCAGCAGTTGATTGTATTTGCGCGAATACTGGCTGTAATTACATTGAATAAAGCGAATAGGACCCAGCTTAGGCAAGTATTCTCTTATCACATGATAATTGGGAAGGTGGATCAGGGATATCGCTTCGAATAGCATCAGCTTCTTACTCATAGCCAATTCCATCAATACCTTTGCTTCGCGTGCCGTGGATGTAAATGGCTTCTCACAGATCACATGCTTGTCGTGCTCCAGCGCCCTCCGCGCATATTCATAATGCAGGCTGTTGGGGGAAGCAATGTACACGACCTCCACAGCCGTGTCTGTCAGCAGTCCCTCTAGATCCGTATAGATTGTGGCGACACCATACTTTTGAGCCAAGGGCTCCGCTGTCTCGCGCTTTCTTGAATACATGGCCGTGCAGCTCACCTGCTGCAATTGACTTGCTGCTGACAAAAAGCCATCTACAATTGAGCCTGTGCCAATAGTTCCAATTTTCATACCATATCCCCCAATTCGTAAGTGATCCCCTCACTATGACGTATTAATACGTTGTTATATGATATTATTTATTATTGTTATTTCTGAATACCAGCCCATATTGCCCCTAGCAGTAATGAGGCCATTTAGGAATACCTGGTATCAGCTTACTGTGCAGAACTTGCAGAACTTACTGTGCCTGTCGTGCCACTTCTACTCCATCTGCCAGTACCTTCAGCACATACAGCACTTCTTCATCCTTCACTGGCTTCTCGGCTCCATGACGAATCGCTTGCTTTAATCCCTCGTACAGCAGGCCGTAGTCTGTGACCTCAGAAGGCACGTGCTCGTTATGCTCTATACCGTCCTCATCCACATAGGACAGCTTGCCCCAATTGTCCTCTGACTCCTGCTCGAAGGATACAAGTGTTGGCCCAGTGTGGCCTTTGGCCTGATGACCGCTACTGTACTTCACGAAGCTTCCCCTGTCACCATGCACCACGAACTTCGGATGATCGATCTTGACGAGCAAGCTGGATTTGATCGTGGCCTTCATCCGTCCATATCTGAAATCAATATCCACATAGTCGTCTGCCTGCCCCGGAGCCACGAGACTTCGCACATCATAATCAATACGATCCGCAGGGCCATATAATGAGATTAACTGATCAATCGTATGAACCGCCAGACCATGCAGGAGCCCAAAACCATGCCCTATAGAGTTGGGCCAGAAATAGTCGTAATGGGATTGAATCTCCACGATATTGCCCAGCTTTCCACTCTCCAGCACTTTCTTCAATGTAAGAAAATCTCCATCATATCTACGATTCTGGTTAGCCATGGCTATAAGCTTGCGGGACCGGGCCAGCTCGAAAATCTCCTGTGCTTGCGCTGCATCTGAAGCAAATGGCTTCTCCACAAGCACATGCTTGTCATGCTCCAAGGCCAATCTGGCATACTCCACATGACTATCCACATGAGTACATACTACGATCACGTCGATCTCATCATCCATTAGAACTTCCATCAGGTCCGTCGTAAAGTGAATAGCTGGATAATAGCTCTCCCGTTCGGTATCCCCGATCCGATCCTCTTCTCTGCGAAAGATCGACTTCACACGGATATCCTCACGGTGCTCCACATAAGGAAGATGGTAATTCACAACGGCATTTCCGAATCCGATAAAAGCTATATTCAACATGCTCATCCCTCCTGCTTCAGTAGGTATGGCACTCATGATACTATAAACTTTACCGATGCTGAATGGCTTACAGAGAAGTTGGCAGTCCCTTACACGGAAAGCCTCCATCCTTCCGAATTCATGAAATTTGATTTCATGAAATGGTCAGCAAGCAACTATGGTGAGTCGATACAGATTCTTAAGGGGACAGGCGTTTGCGATCTTCTGAAGTGGATGAGCGTGTATTGCGGCGGAGCAGCATCACGATGAAGAGCAGGATAGGAAGTAGAATTTGGAATAACGGATATACCATATCCCCCACAATAATGCCTGCATGATAAAATTCAGTAAAGTTTGCGGGCAGCATCGACATGGTAAATACAGCTATACACACAGGGAGGATCCATTTCTTATAGCTTGTACGTGTTGTATCTGAGAAACCGATGATTGCCGCAATCAGAAAGGTGGACATTCTTGTCCCCAGCCCCAGAAAGGCGGCGAGAATAAATAAAACGTCCATTCGCTCAAATACCTCAGCCAATTCAATCAATTGCACCACCTTTAGCAGTGGAAATACAACTGTAGGAGCCAATACCGGACCAAGCACAAGCAAATTGATCTGATTGATGACCAGCATGGCGAGCGATACGGTACCGTAGCTGATTAGCATCGATTTACGCAGGCTGCCGCCCTTCTTTACCATAGGAAAATACACCATGAACAGGATGGTTTGAGCAAACGGGAAGGATAGCATCTGTGGTATGGCTGCGTCCCAGGCAGGCTGTATTCCATGCTCCAGCACAGGTAGCATATACTCAAAATTCACCAAGCCTGTACCGAAAATCATAATAAGCAGGATGACATAGCTAATAAGCAGCACTGGTAGCAGCACTTGAGTTCCGAGCAAGTAGACGCGTGGCCCGTAACGAGCTGCCGTATATCCGATCCCCAAAATCATTAGCATGGGAATGACAATAGGTGTCTGATTAAGCAGCATATAGACTGTAATTTCTCCAATATCTCGCAGGCTGCGCGAGGATTCATAGGCAAAATATATGCAGAACATAATGGCAATGATAGAGCCTAATCCCTTGCCCATATAGTGCTGGAACAACTCGAATAGATTCTTATTCGGTTCTCTGCGATGCATCGCAAAGTGCAGCATGAGCAGTACCAGCCCAATACATGCACCCAGAAGCATAGATAGCCAAGCGTCCTGCTTGGCTGAGCCTCCGAAGAAATAAATGGCGAGTCCACCCATTTGGAACACAATAAATGTACTGACAATCTGCGACGTCTGCACCTGCTCTCTTTTCACGAGCCTTCCTCCTTTCTCATACCGTCCTTTACTAGTGAGGCAATAGCTGTTCAAAGGATTTATTCAGCAGACCCGGTCGCTTCATCTTCGCCTTAACCTGAACGTCAAGGTCCAGAGCAGCCAGTTCGTTGTCCCAATGATCGCTCAGTTGTCTCCATTTCTTGGGGTAATGCCGATGAATTTCATCAGCGAATCCTGGCAGATCAGCCTTCAGCCTCCGACTGCCCTCCCAACTCTTGGATATCATATAGGCTACCTTCTTCTCTACTTCACGCTCAATGGGTCTGAGACTATCTGGGCTCTTCAGGTCCAAATGGCCTCCATACTCCAATAGTTCACCCTTCAGCTCAACCATAACCTGCATCTTGAAATGATCACCAACCGGGATCGGCTTAATCCTGCTCTTTGATCGAAGTATGCGAAAGCTGGAGTACCCTCCCGCACGGGTAGACACTGGAATACTAATGGTCCCCATCTTGAATTGATTCGTAAGCCAAGCCAGACCTTGGCTCTCCTCACGACTCAGCCATCCAATCAGGCGATCTCGCTGGAAGACGCCAAGTTTGACGATTTTTGGAGCTCCAGGAGTAGAAGTCTTCTTGGATTCCTCCTCAGACTCAAGCACGGGGTCAGCTTGCTGTCCAGCCATAATCACTGGCACGCCGGCCGCGTGTGATTCTGAAGTGATTTTCTGCGCGAGCTGATACACCCTCACAGTTGGATAATCAGAATTGACCGTAGACGTCTGCCTGATGAGCTCAGTTAGTGCAATGCCAGGATACTTTTCAGGTAATACTAGCTTCCTTATCAGGTCAGATGCTTTACCGTCAGTAAGGGCCACAATCACAGATTCACGAGAAGCATTCATTCGAAATAGCAAGTCAAGAAACTCATGAATCCCGTGTCTAGCTGCCTCTTCTCCAATAATCATGACATCTGTATGCGCAAAATATAAACGTCGGGTATTCTCTAGTGAAGTTTTCATAGATGCCTCGCGGACGGTCTTTCCTTGGGTGCTAATCACATGGACTGCTGCTCCTCCAGATGCAGCCCCTGGGCTCATCCCCCCTCCAATAACAGAGGGCACGAGCACCTGATAGGATAATTTCCAATGATCCTCCTCCCAATCCAGCCCCACCGCAATCGCCAGACCCAGCTTGTTGAGCTCATGCCGATCCCAACAGCCTGTCAACAAAGAAGTAACGAGTACAATGATCCACATCTTCATCCAATAGCGGGACATAGCCTGTTCACCTACTTGTCATTTTTCTCGCGTTCTTGTTGTAGATCAGAACCTTGACGCACCGGATTTCGCTGACTGAGATGGACAGGACGACGATCCATTTTGGGCCAAGGCGTCCGTACGAAGACATCCTTCATGTTCGACCATTTCAATGGAGCTATCGGTGTAAGATAAGGCACGCCGAAGGAACTGAGTGAAGCCATATGGAACAACAACGTAACTACGCCGCACAAAATACCAAAGATACCGAATGCCCCCGCCAGTAGCATCAGGGCGAAGCGAATCAATCGGATGGCGGCAGACATATTTACCATCGGAATGACAAAGCTGGAGATCGCCGTGAAGGAGACCACGATAACCATACCAGCGGAGATTAACCCTGCCTGTACTGCAGCTTGGCCGAGTACCAACGCACCCACGATGGAGATAGCTGATCCGACCACCCGGGGCATACGCACACCTGCTTCACGTATAATCTCAAAGGTGATCTCCATGATGAAGGCTTCAAGCAAGGCGGGAAACGGTATCCCTTCTCGTTGGGCGGTCAAGCTGAACAACAGTGGTGTTGGAATCAGCTCCTGTTGAAAGGTAGTAACGGCAATATATAAAGACGGTAATAGCAGCGTAATTACAAAGGCTAGAAAACGAACATACCGCAAGAAAGTAGCAATATCATACCGTTGGTAATAATCCTCGCTGGATTGGAAAAACTTGAAAAACGTCGCCGGAGCGAGTAAAGCATAAGGTGTCCCATCGACTAGTACAGCTACCTGCCCCTCCAGTAGGTTACCCGCGACTGCATCCGGCCGTTCCGTGTTCAGCATTGTAGGGAACGGCGTCCACATCTTGTCCTGAATAAACTCCTCAATGTATTCACTCTCCAGCACACTATCTGTATCCACCGCACGAAGGCGGTCAGTGATCGTCCGCAGAACCTCCAGATTAACGATTCCGTCTACATAAGCCAGCACGACACGAGTCTGTGTGTACTTGCCGATAATATGTTGATCGAATGTCAATTCAGGAGAGCGAATTCGATTGCGAAGAAGAGCCAGATTCGTGCTGATGCTTTCTGTAAAGCCTTCCTTCGGGCCACGTACTACCGTCTGAGTCGAGGGCTCCTCCACACCCCTTCTCGCCCCTCCTTGCACCGAGACGGCGACAGACTCATCGTCCCCCTCCAGAATGACCATCGCATTACCCATGAGAATGGAAGAGAGCAGCTCCTCACGACTCCGTACCACTGTCACATCTCCATCCGTAATGTATCTGCTCCATCGCTCTGTATGATGATCTTTATTGACCAGCTCCGACTCATGGCTGAGCAGATGGGTCATTAGACGGCTCACCAACATTGAATCGACGAGACCTTCGATATAGCAGACCGCAATAGGGATCTCAACCCCGACATGGTTCTGAATGCTCCAGCGTCTAATGATAAAATCCGGGCTCTCTCCGATTCGCCCACGCAAGTAGGCCAATGACTCTGACAGGGACAAGCTTATAGGAGTTGACTGTATCTGTTTCGTCTGTTCTGCTGCGTCAGCTCTGGCCCTTGAAGTAGCATCTGACCTCCGCTCCGCCTCATCTTTATGAGTTGTCTGTTGTGAGGAATTCGTTCCCTTACGCCGCCGATCTCGAATCATGCTGCTCCCCCCTGCTTGCTAATTCATGGTTAGTATGCTGGTAAGGGTCAATTTGTATACAAAAAAAGGTATCCCTTCCAGCTGGCCAGGATACCTGAATGATTTAGTTCTATACCTTTTCATGAGAGCGAGATAATCGTTCTGAGGCCTTTCGATCCGCTATTCCCACATAACTGACCATCGCCACTTGTTCTTCTGCCGTGACTTGTGGGAGTCTAAACCAAGAGTATAAAGGATGTTAATGGCTCCTCTGATGTGCCCGCGTTCGAAGCTTCTCGGTGCCCGGAGGTCAATGATTTTCATCCTCTCTTGGCTATTTAACGCCACCTGTAACTCGTCAAATGTGATTTCGGTGTATGAGTTCACCACGAGTAAAAACCTCCTTCAATTGAACAGCGTGCATGACAACGCTAAGAGCGATTGTGTGAAAAACGTAGAGCAATTGTTAAGACCCCCTCAATAATAAAGGCTCAATGTAAACAAAGCTGAGATTTTCAGGCTTGCAGCGAAAGCTAAGATCTCCACTACAACGAAAAAAAAAGACTGTCCCACAGGTGTTACGTGTGGAGACAGCCTTTTAATGCGAGGATAAGTCATATGGTCGCTCAAATGTTTTTGATGTTTACGATTTAAATAGATTTGCTCTATGCCAGTTCATATACTCCAATTGCTCTTCAGTTAATTTTATACTAACCCCATTGTTAATCCCCATTAATTGATAACTGCTTATATCGACAGAAGTAGATAACATAATCATGCCTTGTTCATTGAAGGAAATATATCCTCTATCAAATAGCGCATCATGATTAGGACATAATAAAAGACCATTATGTACATCCAGTCTCTCTTTATTATTTGCTACTCTCCAAGGTTTTATATGACTACCAATCAAGAACTTCTCATCAGATATAGAACATATACTACACTTTTTCTCGCGTTTCAGCAGAGATTGTTTAAACCACTGTTGTCCGATTCTAATTTTTATCAAATGTGATTTCTCTGTATTAACTAGATCTCGGGTACTATTTTCATTAATTTGGTTTTCATTTACCAATTCATCAATGAGTTTCAACAAAGTTTCCTTATTTTCTTTATTCCATTGGCGAGTTCTGTCTGTCTTATAGTGCAACATAGTAATTTCATCTATAGTTACACTTGGATTCAATTGGTATAACATCACTAAGCCGATCTTCTTAGATTCAGTTAGTATATTTCTTCTTGCATCTTCTATTGACTCAACCTGAATAATTAGGTCTTCCTCCATTAGTACTGTCAAATATTTGAAATATTCTTTATAAGCATTAACAGGTGCAATTTTTATAGTAAGAATATAATACTTTGTATCATCACCTGATTTGTAATCTCTTGTTTTAATTTGTTGGATCAAATCATTAGCATCAAAATGCTCTTTTTCAACGGACGTTAAATGACTCAATATTAATTCGTCGGACTTAAGTTCAGTGCTGTTAGAATCTTCTATTAATCCATACCCATACCTGTTTAATCTATCCTTAACAATATCTAATTCATTCTCAGTGAAAAGTTTTCTATAATCTGATTTTAGGATGAGAGCTTCTACTGTTAAATCCAGCCTCTTTAACTCCCATAGTTTATTAAAGCCATCAGAGGGCTGTTTGCTATTTATAAGATTTTTCGCTACTTTTAATCCACCTTCATTAGCTAACATTTCCATAAACCGTGTTGGTGTATATCCTATTTTCTTGGCTTCAGAGTAAATACTCTTCATATCCTCAAATAGTTTTTGCTCTAAAGTGTATTTATCAGCATGCATCCTCTTTCCCCCTACTCGTATAGCGATCATTAATATAATCATTTTAAGTGATATATGCTTATAAATTGACACCTCTTCTTAACAAGAAGAAGCGAATTAGAAAAACCTCGAAAATCTTAATTATTCAAGATTTCGAGGTCTGCTCTTTTTATATTCCCATTCAATCGTCGCCGGTGGCTTCGACGTAATGTCGTACACGACGCAGTTCACGTTGTCCACTTCGTTAACGATGCGCACGCTGATCTTCTCCAGCACGTCCCACGGGATGCGCGCCCAGTCGGCGGTCATGCCGTCGATGGAGGTGACAGCGCGGATGCCGACGGTGTAGGAATAGGTACGAACTTTTGAATGTAATTACTGTCAATTATCCAGTTGTTTTGTATATCAATTGTAGCGGGTAAAATGAGGAATTTCAAGTATAAAGCACAAAAAGAGAATCTCTCAAAAGCAAGACTGAGACGTTCTCTCCTTAGTATTCTTAGTAAAAATAAAAGATGAATTAATACCAAATATAAGCCCCTACCTGAAAATTTTCAGAACTTTAACATTCTTGCCCTCCATACCAAAGACAATTAGCCAATGCGGAGGTCTGATTCAACACATCCACTAGGCACATAACTTAATGAATTAGTTATTCACTTCAAATTATATACTTAAAAGTGTCAGTTATCTTTGAAATTCAACGTGACCATAACTTAGAGATTCAATTATTCTTTTTTCAACACGAGTACAGCTAATTATTTTAGGATCGAATAACATTAAATTATATCCGGTGGTGCTTACGGTGCTTTCAAACACAATTCCATCGTATCCTGCCCCAATAGTTTCATTTAGACTTTTGATGAAATCTACAATAAATTGTGTGGGTAAGTAATCTAACTTACTGTCACCACTTCTTACAGGTTTTGAAATTGCTTTATTCATTTGATTAAATGTTTCGAGATTAATTGCATATATAACAGGGTCTTGAAATTCAAATACATCTAGTTTCTTTAAAATTCTAAAATCTACTACTTTCAAAGGCATCCTAACAGGAAATTTCCCTACATATATCGTATCCCCTTTGCTGGGTCTGATCTCAGAAATTGCTGTTGAGGTATCGCTGGCTAGGTACAAATGGCTTATACCTTCTGAATTTGCCCGACCAGCGGTAGCAAATTCTTTTGGAGGGGCTCCCATTTTTTTTAATGATAGCTCCTCCTTATTAGAAATTCTTGCTCGAAAAAAATCGTCATCATCTAATGTTGAAGTTAGTCTTTTCAAATATTCTTCTAGCACCGTATAATTTATATGTTTTGAATGAAATCTGTTCTCATGTTTAATATATTGAACAAATTCACTCCATGATTGTCCTCTTAATACGGAATTATCATTAAGATACTGCTCATTCATCCATTCTAATACACCAACTTGATTACTTAAAAATGGTAACTTATCGGGATAATTCTTTTCCAGTAAGACATGCAAAAATTCATGAATTTTATTACTACTCAGATTATTAAATATACTCCAATTTTTCTCGAATTCATCTTTTATACTTATTAGCTTATATTGTGAATAATTGTATGTAGATAGCTCAGATGCAAGTTTAAATATGCTAAGTATGTCGTTGAATCGTTCATCAAGACCGAAGTCTTCTAATATATTATATACATGTACTTCTGAACTGTTGCAAAAATTACAATCCCCAGTATTTTTCAAGCTCTTAATGATGCTTTTTATTTCTTCTGACAAAAAACAATTTTCACAACAATTCATTTAGACCCCCTCCTCCAAAAGGTTCCCTATTAATTCCAAGTGGTGCATAATAGATAACTTTTTCAAAGTTGGTAAGCCAGGGTATGTGCCTTCTTTATAATGCTCACTGAATATCCTCATTGCTATGGTATCCATCCTTGAGTCCATTGAATAGTTAGAATACCATACAATTAATTTCTCTAATGCTTCTGAAAATTTACCCGCCGGGTCACTTGTATCCTTGTTAGAGTCTGAAACAAAATGTGCTATTTCCAATGCGTTCTCATGGTTAGGGTACACAATATGAATTGCTACTGCGTATGGGGCAAATCCAGATTCAGTATAATCTTCTCCTACAACGGAATAATCAGAAAACCCAATATAGCCTTCCTCCCGGAAATATAAGTGTTCTTCAGAAAAAAATTCACTACCAATTTCTAAGTAATCAGCATTTCTATCTAGTTTATTATACTTATCCGCTAGACCAACTAAATTCAAGCTATTTAACTGTCTTTTAACTGCATTATCTGAAGGTATTAAATTCAAAAACGGAACAGTATTATCAAACTTATCTTTGTAAAAAGCAACAAAGCTCTTTTTTGAATGAATAACAACAATATCATCCAATTTTACTTTTAAATCTTCAATTAACGAATTTAATTGACTATTAGAATTTTCATTTAAGTGATGAGCTACAATAACACTTTCACTTTTTAGTATGCTTTCAAACTTTGTTTTGCTAGTTTCCAGTTGTAGTTCTCCCATTAATGAACCTACTTTAGGATTAGATATTACAATAATCTTATCCCCTACTTCTAAAAAGGCACTAACAGTAGATATTAAAGTAGAGCTTAATTTAATCGGTTCAATAATTGGTATTATTTTACTGCTCAATCTCCCTTTACTTTTCAGTTCTCTAAGTGCTAGTAAATCATACTGTCTACCTCTGATAATTGGATAGTACATGCCTATACCCCCTCAATATTTAATCTAATATATATTTCATTTAATTGTTGTATGGAAAAATTTCCTGAGTAAATCAGCCATCTAAGGGAAATAGGTAAATTTTTCAACATACCATAGTCTAAAGATTTATTTCTATTATTTAGTTGTTGAAATGCCAGTTTTTGAGCCGTACTTATATCTATCTCTTTAAATTGTGTTAGGCAAGCTTTATAGTGAAAGACTGGCTTGGTTTCAGGTAAAAACTTAAACTGATTAAGTAGAATAGTTTCATATTCTTTTTTTCTTAATATCTTAAAGATTGACTCATGATTCAGAAATGAAGAATCAATATTAGCCTTTTTTCTAACACTTAAATATTTCCTCTTGTTTAGTACAATAATGCCTACATTCGGACAAGTATCTTTTAAAAGCTTGTAAACCGGATAGTAATTTTTTTCTGAAGTTACAACATACACTTCGTTAAATACAGTATAATAGTCATTAATCTGATAAATCAATCTATCCAGATTATCTAAATCAGTTTTTATTTCAAATACAGTTCCATTAGAATGATTTATTAAAACAAAATCTGCTTTAGAATTATTAATAACCACTTCGCTAAAAGCGGCAGATGTATTTAGACTGTATTTACCTAATATAAATTTGTTAAACAAGATATTTTTAAAGAAAAATTCATTTCTATAGTTGTCACTCAATAATTGGTAATTTTTTTCCACCTCATACAAATAGATAATAGGCTTAAAATCACTTGAGAAAACAGCATCAACTAGAGCCTTCCTTGTAAAAAATTTATTCAAATAACCATAATCCACTTTTATCACACTTTCCTTACTACTTTTTATTACCTAATATTATTTACATATCCTTTGCTTATATCCGCCCCCTGTTAACTTATAATAAAAATTCGACATTATCAAACAGTTTCCTCTATTGATAGTTAAGGGTATTAAGTTATTCTCAGCGACAGAGATATTGGATAATAAATCAATACCTTATTATCCTAATCATGTACGTACATTAAAATCAGAAAATTTTGGTACGGATAGAACGAGGGTAAACTTCTTGCTTGATATGAAAACGGATTGATTCGGCACTGGGTGGGGTCTGTATTAACAAGGACTTACTAAGTCCCTAATCACGTTCCGGAATACAAACCAGATGCCATGCTTTTCTCATTCCAGTTCTCATAATACACAATTACGAGAATTAAACCTAAGCATATATAAACACCCTCAACAGCTATTCAATTTTAAAAAAGATAGAATTAATGGTTTTGGTCGTGTTTTGAATTATTCCCAAAAACCCTGAATGAAAATTCCAACAACAAAAAGACCACTCCTTAAGAAATATAAGAAGTGGTCTTTGCTTCATTTATAACTCGTAACAGTGTCTGCTTCACAAATCCTCGATCATTTGACCAAAAATCCACTCCGCTAGACGCGGTATTACAGGCTTTTCAGCCCTTATTACATCATGCCGCCCATGCCACCCATGCCGCCCATGTCAGGGGCACCAGCAGCGCCAGCAGGTTCTGGCTTGTCAGCGATAACCGCTTCTGTAGTCAGGAACATAGCTGCTACGGAAGCCGCGTTTTGCAGTGCGGAGCGAGTTACCTTCGCAGGGTCAACGATACCTGCGTCGATCATGTTCACCCAGTCACCAGTAGCTGCGTTGTAGCCTACACCGATCTCTTCGCGTTTCAGGCGCTCAACGATAACGGAGCCTTCTTCGCCAGCATTAGCTGCGATAGTACGGATTGGAGCTTCCAGAGCGCGCAGAACGATGTTCACGCCAGTCTGCTCGTCACCCGCCAGTTCAACAGCAGCCACAGCATTGTATACGTTCAGCAGCGCTACGCCACCACCGGATACGATACCCTCTTCAACCGCTGCACGAGTAGCATTCAGAGCGTCCTCGATGCGCAGTTTGCGTTCTTTCAGCTCAGTCTCAGTAGCTGCACCGACTTTGATTACAGCAACGCCACCGGACAGCTTAGCCAGACGCTCTTGCAGTTTTTCTTTGTCGAACTCGGAAGTAGTCTCATCCAGTTGCGTACGGATTTGGCTTACGCGAGCATCGATGTCGGCTTTGTTACCTGCACCGTCAACAACGATTGTGTTTTCTTTTGTAATACGAACTTGACGAGCTGTACCCAGTTGATCCACTGTAGCGGATTTCAGGTCCAGACCCAGTTCTTCAGTGATCACTTGACCACCAGTCAGGGCAGCGATATCCTGCAGCATAGCTTTACGACGGTCACCAAAGCCAGGAGCCTTAACAGCTACAGCATTGAATGTACCACGCAGCTTGTTCACTACGAGCATAGCCAGCGCTTCACCTTCTACATCCTCAGCAATGAGAACGAGTGGCTTACCTTGCTGAACGATTTTCTCCAGCAATGGCAGGATTTCTTGTGTGTTAGTAATCTTCTTATCTGTAATGAGAATGTACGGGTTGTCCAGTACAGCTTCCATTTTGTCCGTATCAGTGATCATGTATGGAGAGATGTAGCCGCGGTCGAATTGCATACCTTCAACGACTTCCAGCTCTGTAGCGAATCCACGGGATTCTTCAACCGTGATTACACCGTCTTTGCCTACCTTCTCCATAGCTTCAGCGATCAATTCGCCTACTTCGTCGTCAGCAGCAGAGATTCCCGCTACTTGAGCGATGGATTGCTTGCCTTCGATTGGCTTAGCGATGTTTTGCAGCTCTGCAACAGCTGCTTTTACAGCCTTGTCGATCCCTTTACGGATACCGATTGGGCTAGCACCAGCCGTTACGTTCTTCAGACCTTCAGTAATGAGGGCTTGAGCCAGTACAGTAGCCGTAGTCGTACCGTCACCAGCAACATCATTAGTCTTGGTAGCTACTTCTTTAACCAGTTGAGCACCCATGTTCTCGAATGCATCTTCCAGCTCGATTTCCTTAGCGATGGTTACACCGTCATTAGTAATGAGCGGGCTGCCGAATTTCTTCTCCAGCACTACGTTACGGCCTTTAGGACCGAGAGTTACCTTAACCGCGTTAGCCAGTGCATCTACGCCACGAAGCATGGAACGACGAGCATCTTCACTGAATTTAATCTCTTTAGCCATTCTGAGAAAACCTCCCTATGGATTATAAATTAACGTTCAATTCCTATATTCAGGTTGAACCGGATATATCCTTATGCTGATACACCGTTAACCAATGATCGCGTGAATGTCGCTTTCTTTCATAATCAAATACTCTTTACCTTCGTATTTGATTTCTGTTCCGGCGTACTTCGAGAAAATGACTCGATCGCCTTCCTTCACTTCCAGAGGAATGCGGACACCGTCTTTCAATGCGCCAGCACCGACCGCAATGATTTTACCTTCTTGCGGCTTCTCTTTAGCGGAGTCAGGCAGGACAATTCCGAAGGAAGTTGTCTGTTCTTGTTCGATCGCTTCCACCAATACGCGTTCACCCAAAGGTTTGATCATGAAAAAATAGCCTCCTTATTCAAATGTTCTGGATTATAGGGTTGTTGGTCTATGTATTAGCACTCAACAACGTTTAGTGCTAACAACCAATTTCATAATACTCAACTTGGGATTCAATTTCAAGTGCTTAAGGTCATTTTTATTGAAGATTTTTGCAAAAATCCAGCAAGTCCACCAACCCCACTCCATTGTACCCAATTCTAGTCTATCTATGCCAATCGCCTGATTCTACCGAGAGACAAGCTCCTAATAAGATCATTATTGTACTTCACTGTTTTTTATTCCCTTTAACTTTATTACTTCTAAACTTTATTCCCTCCAAGATCCTCATCCCTCTCCTCATCTGCACGCTGCTGCCTCCGATAGACAAGAGAGGACACGAGTATGCTTCCCTCATAAAGCAGTAGTAGGGGCACAGTGACGAGAAGATCGGATACCAGATCTGGCGGTGTAATGACAACTGCAATAAATACCAGACCGAAATAAGCAAAACGCCGCACCTTACGCAAACGCGACGGATTCATGATGCGAATCGCCGTCAAAAACATAATGACTAACGGAAGCTCGAATAACAAAGCCACAGGCAGCACGATGTTAAACAGGAATCCAAAATACTGCATGACTCCATAAGTCTCCTGCAGGCCCATACTGCGGTTCACAGAGGTTGTAAAAGCCAGAGCCATCGGGTAGATGACACCATAAGCGAACAGGGCTCCACCTACGAACAGCAAGAACACATATGGAATATAACGCAGGGCCGCAGAGCGCTCCTGCTGTCGTAGTCCAGGACCCACGAAGCGCCATAGCTGATACAGCGCAAAGGGCAAAGTAGCGCCTACAGCGAATATGAACGAAATCTTCACATAGATGCTGATTCCATCCCATACCGAGAGTGCGTTCAGCTCCAGATCAGACGGAAAGCGCTTGGTAAGAAGATAACGGTACACTGGGGCGGCTGCATACAGACCACCAATTAACGTGCCTACCAGCACAAGCAACACCCATATGATTCTCCGCCTTAGCTCCGTCAGATGCTCAGTCAGGGACAGTAGCTCCTCGTAGGTCTCATTTGTACTCTGAATGTACGATCTTGGCTTCCCGCTCTGCAGTCGAGCTTGCCGTAGAAGACGCTCTTGCTCCAGGCTTGGCTGCTGCCTAGCTTGGTCTGTCTCACTATGCTGCTCTTCCTCCTGAACTTCTTCTTGTGCTTTCTCCAGGACTTCCTCTTGCCCTTTCTTCTGGGCTTCGTTAGGGCCTGTTCCCTGTCCTGCTTCCTGACGATCTTGCTGCTTCTGCTCCTTGTCCAAAGGTTAACCTCCCTCCCATCCATCTACATACAAACCTAGACACAAAAATCCTCTCCACGAGGAAAGGATTCCGGTCATACCCTGCTGAATCGCTTAGGGTTCTTGTTTGTTCGCAGCTGACTTCTGCTCCGTTGCAGACTCAGGCTTGGAGGAAGTAGCTGATGCGTGAGCTGGCTTGGATTTGTGCTCCTCGACATGCTCCTCGGCCATAAGCTCGCGCGCACCGTTCTTGAATTCTCGAAATGTTCGCCCCAGCGCTCGCCCAAGCTCAGGAAGCTTCTGAGGTCCGAACAATAGCAATGCTAGTATAATCAACAAAATATAGCCTGAAGCCCCGATCGTCGGCATGTCCATTCCTCCTTATCATGCAAGGCATAAGGTTAGCATCACAGCTTCATGTCCATACTCGTCATGGTCTCCTGCCGTAGAATACTCAAGAGCCCTGCTTGAATTGACCCGTTACCATGAGCAAAGCTTCCGGAAGCTGATCCATGATAGCAGCCAGATTCTCATGTACTCCTTTTGGTGTACCAGGCAGGTTCACAATAAGGCTACGTCCCCGTATACCCACCGTGCCCCTGAAGAGCATGGCTGCCCGGTTCTTTTGCATAACAGATGCTCTCATTGCCTCCGCCATGCCAGGGACTTCACGCTCAATGACACGCCGGGTCGCTTCTGGAGTCACATCTCGAATGGCCAGCTCTGTTCCGCCTGTCGTCAGCACCAGGTCGGCATGAAAGTAATCTGTCATTTCAATAAGTGCCGCTATAATCTCATCCGGCTCGTCAGGCACAATGCGGTATTCCACAATCTCTCCGCCCAACTCTTCCTCGATCAGTTCACGAATGACCTGAGCACTGGTATCCTCTCGTTCCCCGCGGGCTCCTTTATCGCTGGCTGTCAGAATCGCTGTTTTCCACAACATAAGATCACCCTTCTCCTATGTTCAGCATCTACAGCCCGTAGGCTGAAGTGCCGATTTTTGTATCCTATCCCGTTCTTTGCGACCATACAGTACTTCAAAGCCCCAGTCTGCCAGATTTCGGAGATATAGATCATATAGCTAGTTATTCACCACGCTGAAAATCCCCGCTCTTGCCTCCGGTCTTGGATTGCAGCATGGTCGGGCCGATCACAATATCCTTCTGCAGTGCCTTGCACATATCATAGACGGTCAGAGCAGCCGCAGAAGCTGCAGTCAAGGCCTCCATCTCTACTCCCGTCTTACCTTCAGTCTTAACCTCCGCTTCAATATAGAGGATATCCTCACCATTGTCGCTGAAGTTAATATTCACGCCTGTCAGGGCCAACGGATGACACATCGGAATCCAATCGGAGGTCTTCTTGGCTCCCTGTATACCAGCTACCTGCGCAACCGCCAGCACATCACCCTTCTTCACAGCCCCTTCACGTATTGCTCGCAAGGTAGATGGAGCCATTGTAAGACTCGTAACGGCTACGGCGGTACGCACACTGGGTGTCTTCCCTGATATATCTACCATCCGCGCGCGCCCTTGATCATTAAAATGGGTAAAAGACTCCACCCCGTCACCTTCCCTTGATTATCTTGTCGTACTAATACTGCCATCACTCGTGAAAATGAAATCCAGCCTGAGATCCGTACTCTCCATCGGTACATGTGCAATGAGTTGCTCTGGAAAGGCGAGCGCAACATAACAAGGCTTGTCCGTCTGTTCAGAACGGGCTTGCCCCACAACGTTAGCAAAGCGATCATAATATCCGCCTCCATAGCCCATCCTGCCTCCACTCTGATCAAAGGCCAAACCTGGTACGACTACCCAGCTCACCTCTCCCCATTGCTTCCGAGGCCAAAGTGGACAATGCTCAGCAGGCTCCAAAATCCCCCAAGCTCCTGGCACCAGATCGGATGGACTCCTGATCTCGCGCAGCTCTAATGTATGTGCTTCTTGCAGTACCTTCGGTGCCAGCACCAGATCGCCTTTGCTCCAGCCATGTTGAATGAGCTCCAGCGTCGAAATCTCGCTACCGTAGGGTATGTAGCTGAACAGCGTGAGTCTGCCACCTCCGCTGCGTACACGCAGCTCCTCCCAGGCCTGAATCGCATGCTGACAAGCCACACTGGAGTCCACTGCGTGAGCATCCTTAGCCCTTGCGTTCCTGAGCTGTCTCTGCTGGGCTCGTATGCTGGCCTTGATTCGGCTGATATCCGTCATGAAGCAGTTCCTTTCGTTCTTGTCCATGCTGCCTGATCATAGTCTCTAAACATTCTACTTGTAGTGTATCATTGATTGTGGAAAATAACCACAAGCCCGGTGCCTCAAGCCGCCGCTGCTGTGCATTCCGTAGGATTTCATGTACACTGGTAATAGGTCTGCCGTTAGCAGACGCAATTTGTGATGGAGGAATAGAATCGTTATGCTGCTGCAAGTATCTGGCATTACAAAAGCATATGAAGTTGACCCTATTCTGGACGGGGTTAATCTGCAAGTTCTTGAACGCGAACGGATTGGCCTCGTTGGTGTGAACGGCGCGGGCAAATCCACCCTGCTGAAAATCATTGCAGGAGAGCTGTCTTATGATGCAGGACAAATATACAAATCCAAAGAGACCCGGATCGGATATCTGGCGCAAAATAGCGGACTGGATTCTCAAAGATCCATCTGGGAAGAAATGCTGCGTGTATTCGATACGCTCGTGACCGCAGAGGCTGAATTGCGGCAAATGGAGCAGGAGATTGCAGAACAGGCACAGGACCAATCTGCCAAGGCCTACGAGGAGCTGCTGGAGCGCTACGCTCGCAAGTCCGACTGGTTCAAGGATCAGGGCGGTTATGAGATGGAGACTCGCATTCGCAGCGTACTGCACGGAATGGGCTTCGGTAGCTTCGCTCCGGATACCCCAATTTCAACGCTAAGCGGAGGTCAGAAGACCCGTCTGGCACTAGCCCGCATCTTGCTGCAGGCACCTGATCTGCTCATGCTTGATGAGCCTACCAACTATCTCGACATTCAGACCCTGACCTGGCTGGAGGATTATCTCCGTGCCTATCCTGGCGCCTTGCTTGTCGTATCCCATGACCGTTACTTTCTGGATAGGCTCGTCACGACCATTGTCGAGATCGAGCGACATCAATCCACTCGTTATACCGGCAATTATTCTCGTTATATTGAGCTGAAGGCTGCCGAGTACGAGGCACAGATGAAGCAGTTCGAGAAGCAACAGGTCGAGATTGCCAAGCTTGAGGACTTTATTCAGAAAAATCTTGTACGTGCCTCCACGACCAAGCGTGCCCAGAGTCGCCGAAAAGCACTTGAAAAAATGGATCGAATGGATAAGCCAGCAGGCGAGCTGAAGAAGGCGCATTTTTCCTTCGACATCCAGTACATGTCGGGCAAGGACGTGCTGACAGCCGAGAACCTCTCCGTCGAGTTCCAGCAGGGACAACCTCTGTTCAGGAATGTATCGTTCCAGCTCTGGCGCGGAGACACGGTGGCTCTGATCGGACCGAATGGAGTCGGTAAGTCCACCCTACTAAAATGTCTGACAGACTCCCTTCGTCCCAATCAGGGGGCCATTCATTGGGGAAGCAAGATCAAGATCGGTTATTATGATCAGGAGCATACCAGTCTGAATCCCAGCAATACCGTATTGGAGGAGCTGTGGAGTGAGTATCCGCATCTGGAAGAGGCTCGAATTCGTACGGTGCTTGGGAACTTTCTTTTTAGTGGAGAAGACGTACTGAAGAAGGTATCCACCTTGAGTGGTGGGGAGAAGGCCCGTCTCTCACTCTCGAAGCTGATGCTGCGAGAAGCCAACATGCTGATTCTTGACGAGCCTACGAACCATCTGGACTTGTTCAGTCGCGAGGTACTGGAGGCTGCATTGCTGGATTATGAGGGAACATTACTATTCATCTCCCATGACCGTTATTTCCTGAATAAAATGGCTGAACGGGTCATTGAGCTGCATCCAGAAGGTATGGAGCAATTCCTGGGGAACTATGACGATTATGTGGCCAAGAAGCTGGAGCTTAAGGAGATTGCCATGGAAAATGCCTCCTCGGCCAATAACAGCAAGACCGCTACCGCGTCCAGTCCGTCTGATGCGGACAAGAACGGAGCAACCTCCTATGCAGCCGGAAAGCAGGCCAAGAGTGAGGAACGCAGCCGTCAGCGTAAGGTCGAGGCCTATGAGCAGCAGATCGCCGAGCTGGAGGAGACAATTCACGCCTTGGAGCTGGAGATGGCCTCGCCTGAGGTATATCAGGATTACGAAGCTCTGCAGGCCATTCAGAGTAAGCTTGAGGAGCGGAAGCAGGAGCTTACAGAAGTGTACTCAGCTTGGGAGCAGCTCCTAGGAGAATAAATCTGTCGCAGTGTAAACGATGTGTAAAAAAAACGACAAATTTTATTACCGCCGTCTGTACACAAAGTTATTCACATTAAAACTGCATTCACAATAGATGAAAATGACCTTGATTGGTCATTTTTTTCTTTGTTATATAAGGGCTGTGTTAAGTAATCCACTCGATAACCAGTATTATCCACCCTTTTATCCACATTATCCACAATTTTCGTCATCATTTTGTTAAGATCTATCCCCTGTGCTCCCATTCGACAAATTTCATGGCTGGCGGGCCTTTTCAGTCATTATCCACAGAAAAGCATGGATATGTGGATAACATTGTTAACAACTTGACAAATGTCATTGCACCAATTTCCGATTTAGGGATGGCTTTCGCGTATATTAAAAAAGCCTGCCGACTCTGAAAGAGACGACAGGCACTATGTTAAATGATCAGTGATTCTATCTAAAGCTACCCTTAATCCAATCTAATTTGGAGCTTGCTTGGGTCTTAAAACCAACCTAATCAGAGTTCACAAGAAGTCCTGGATAAGCATAGTGCTCGTCTGGCCAATGCTACAGTAAAGCTTCAACGTTACTCTGTCCTTTGAACGGACCAATGCTCCAGAGATAATCCTGGGTCTGCCTTCATATCAAGTGCGGACGATTCTCCGTGCTGCCATTTGATATAAGCCGCGGCTCCGATCATCGCTGCATTGTCCGTACAATATTTCATCGGTGGGATCAGTAATTCAATTCCTTCACGCTCACAGCGCTCCTGCAATGCAGCTCGCAGACCACGATTGGCAGCTACACCACCACAGAGCAGCAGCTGCTTCGCCTTGAACTGGTGCATGGCACGGACGGATTTCTCCACAAGCACCTCAATCACAGATTCCTGGAAGCCGCGGGCAATCGCCCCGGGATGAATCTCTTCTCCCTTCATCTTCGCCTGATTAATAGCATTCAGCACGGCTGACTTCAAGCCGCTGAAGCTGAAATCATAGGAGTCCGCCTCCAGCCAGGCACGGGGAAGAGGGGTTACCTCGTCCGATTCCAAGGCCATCCGGTCCACATGCGGTCCACCAGGGTACGGGAAGCCGATGGCACGAGCAACCTTGTCGTATGCTTCACCCACCGCATCATCGCGTGTGCGTCCAATAACCTGAAAGCTCCCTTCTGATTCCATCAGGACCAGCTCCGTATGGCCTCCCGATACCACAAGAGCCATACATGGATATTTCAACTCCGAGGTCAGTGCATTAGCATAAATATGTCCAGCAATATGGTGTGTGCCGATCAGCGGCTTGTCGAAGGCAAGCGCGGCACTTTTCGCTGCTACGATTCCTACGAGCAGTGCACCGACAAGCCCCGGCCCTTGTGTCACGGCAACAGCGGATAGCTCCTCCGGTTCGATACCTGATTTCTCCACAGCTTCCTCCAGCATATAAGTAATGCTCTCGACGTGCTTGCGCGAGGCAACCTCGGGTACGACGCCACCAAAGGCTTGATGAGTATCGATCTGACTGGCGATCAGATTCGACAGCACCTCCGTACCATCCTTGATGACCGAGACGGCTGTCTCATCACAGCTGGTCTCGATGGCTAATATATAACAAGGCTTCGATGGTTCAACTACATCTGCCTTGATGTGCTCCTGCATTGTCATCCCTTTGTCCACTCCTCCTGGTCTTCGGGATTATGTCCGGCAGGAAGATCGGCCCACATAATAAGCGCATCCTCCTGATTATCCGAATAATAGCCTTTGCGCATGCCTGAAGGTATAAATCCCTTTTTCTCATATAATTTCTGTGCCACATGATTGGAGACACGGACCTCCAGCGTCATCCGTTCCATTCCTAGTTGGCTCGCCTGCTCCATCAGCTCGTCAAGCAGCCGCTCTCCGAGTCTGCGTCCGCGATATTGCTCACGCACGGCAATGTTCGTGATATGGGCTTCATCGAGAATCGTCCACATACCAGCATATCCGATAGCGTCTCCATCCAGCTCCATCAGCAGATACTTGGCGAACATATTATGGGTTAGCTCATTGCGAAACGCATCCTCGGTCCAGGGCAATGTAAAGCATTCCCGCTCAATCTTCATGACCTCTTGAATGTCAGCTACCAGCATAGGACGGAAGGTAATGCTCGCCTCCTGCCGTTCATGCTCGTTCAGCTCCCTCATGTGCTTGTCGCCCCCTTCGTACGTGCCTGAAGCAGGTTGACCTCCGCCTCTGCCAACTGCGTATAGTTCGGCACCAAGGTATGAAGCTCATCCTCTTGTCCATCCTGTAACCGTGTAGCACCTAGCCTTCCAATCCATCGCCCCTCCAGCTCATAGGGTTGAGCTCTAAGCTCCAATAGCTCTGCCAGTTCTGTGGCAGCAAGTTGGTGCACCTCAGTCTCTCCTACCAGGTATATGGCCTTGGGACGTTCCTGTGGTGAGGTGTCCTGGACAAGCTGGACCAGTTCCTCCACCCAACTACTCATAAGCCGGATCGCATCCGGGGCTAGTCGACGTGGTTCACTACTACCAGCTGCTGCGAACAACGATGTATACACCTGACCTCGGCGCGCATCCAGCAGTGGTACAATCCACTGTATGTAATTTGCTTCGTCTGCCTGTGCGGGGGAAGATACAGACTCCCCAATCCGACTCTCTTCAGAATGCTTCGCTGTTTCACCAGCCTGCGCCCGGTTCCAGCCTCCCCAGGCTAGTGCCTGTAATGTGGATACGCCTACCACTGAGACCTTCCAGGCCCAAGCCAGCGTCTTTGCGGCCGTAACTGCAATTCGCACCCCTGTGTAGGAGCCTGGCCCAATGCCGACAGCGATTCCCGCAATCTGCTCACGTGCTGTCCCGGTCTCCAGCATTAGCTCTTGAAGTCCAGTCAGGACATGAACGGAATGATTGCGCTCTCCGTGTATATTTTTCTCCTCGATCAGCTGCTGCGAAGGTGCTTCCACTACTGCCGCAGCCATGACCGCGGTAGCTGTATCCAGCGCCAATAGCCGCATCTGCGGCTGGTTCTTTTCATGATTCATATCGTTCATACTCCATTCTCTCCAAGACTGGCACACCAGTCAGCATATAGCTCACCATAGCCATTCAGCTGGATAATCCGTTCCTGTTCTCCCGTGTACTCAATCCTGATGTGCAGATGCTCCGGCGGCAGCAGCTCGGGAATCAAGCTCCCCCATTCAACCAGACACACGCCTTCACCATAAAAGTATTCATCCAGGCCAAGCTCTTCGGCCTCTTCCTGGCTGATCCGGTACACATCCATATGGTACAAAGGCCATCTGCCTTCATATTCCTTAATAATCGTAAATGTAGGACTATTCACAACGCCCTCTACGCCCAGATGTCTGGCAAATGCTTTGGAGAAGGCTGTTTTGCCTGCTCCGAGATCCCCATCCAGTACGATAATTGCCCCTGGTACGGATCTTAGCGCCAGCTGTGCTGCCAGCTTGTCCGTATCCTGTTCACTTAGGGAACGAAATGTATAGCTACCTTGATTTGAACTCGTCATCATCATCACCTCAGAGCCTGACTAGTACCTTGACCAGATCCAATGTGAGTGTCGAGCCGCTTTTCCGATAACGACCATGCTTCCCAGATCACTCATCCCAAAAATTTGATTCGGTCCATATTCCAGCTTCCATAACTTGACCTTTATTATATATTTCACGTCAAGCTCTAGCAAGGAAAGCTCGTGATTTCATAATATATGTAGACCTTGCCATGAAGAAGTATTCACCTAAGTCGATTGCACGCTCATTCCTATGAATTTACGCAAAAAAGGATGCCCGCATCAACAATCGCTGCAGCATCCTGACATTGAGCCTGCTCATTCAACCTTAACTTTCTTCCTCCAGACGGTCCACCCGGACTGTCATCGTATTCGTGGGCCTGCTTCCAACTTGAACCGTCGCCATGCCATTTTCGGTATCCACATGCTCGATCCAGACCGGCTCTCCCTCCAGTTTGACCGAAATCATCTCCTTGGAGTTGTAAATATCTACTGCACGCTTCACATCCATCATACGGCTTACAGCTCCTTTCTGATGTTATCCTATCGCCCTTTCAGCTTTTGTTAGCCTCTCACAGTCTTTTGCCAGCTTAATGCTCCGACACTTCTGGTTCATTACTTACCGCTATCGAATCCTGCATGGCTTCCAATTCATCCTCCGCCATCTGGTTCACATCCAGTGCCGGATATTCTTTCATACCTGAGTCCTTGGCGGTCAGTGCCTCCCAGTTCACATGCTGTGCAGCAATAGGATATGGGGGTACAGATTCATGTGACAGCATGAACTCTGGCGGCAATGCATCACGCTCTCCGGCTGCCGGAAAACGGATCACCAACGCTTGACTACCCAGCTTGTGTCTGACCTTGGCGGGTCTCTTCATGCTGTTCATCCCTCCACATAAATTGTTCGTTTGTTACTATGTACAGAACATCCATCAGACATGCGTTCATACAAAATCATTCATGAAGCATACTACAGATAAGCGAGATGGACGCATATTCTCCATGCACAAGCCATAGCTGTAGCCGGGGTATCAACCGAAGGTCGAAGCGGCATTTTCAACAATAGCGCCTGTTAATAATAAACATCATACGTCCAGCTTAAGGTCATATGATCGCCAAGATGCATCCACCCAAATGAAGCAAAATGAAGCAAGTAGAATATTTGAAATGGAATACGATGCACAATGCTAATAGGATCTCACACAAATCGAAGATGAAAGAAGGTGCAGCCATGCATACCGTCTGGAAAGGAGCCATTAGCTTCGGATTGGTTCACGTCCCCGTCAAGATGTTTTCCGCAACGGAGAATAAGGACATTTCCATGCGCTACATTCACAAGGAATGTGGCAGTCCGCTCAGCTATGTTCGTAAATGTCCCGTGTGTGACAAAGAGGTGGAATGGGAAGAGATTGGCAAAGGCTACGAGTACGAGAAGGGCAGATTCGTCATGTTTGATAAGGACGAGCTAGAGCAGCTCACGGAGCAGAGCAACAAGAATATCACGATTCTGGATTTCGTGAATCTGGAGGATATCGACCCGATCTACTTTCAAAAAACTTATTATCTGTCCCCTGATCAGACAGGAGATAATGCCTATTCCTTACTGCTGAACGCGATGCGGGATACCGGAAAAATCGGGATTGCCCAAATCTCCATCCGCTCCAAGAGCAGTCTGGCGGCCATTCGGGTGTACAACAACTGTCTGGCAATCGAGACGATCTTCTACCCGGATGAGATAAGACCCGTAAGTCAGGTTCCCAATCTGCCCGAGCAGCCGCAGGTGAACGAGAAGGAGCTTACGATGGCCAAAATGCTTATTGAGCAGCTATCGAGCGAATTTGACCCTGCCAAATATACGGATGCATATCGTGACAAGGTACTCGAGCTCATCTCTCATAAAATTGCAGGCGAGGAGGTTAAGGTAGCTCCATCCAAGCCAGAGACGAACGTCGTTGATCTCATGGCAGCACTGCAAGCCAGTATCGAGTCCATCAAGCCTGTCGCTACAGATCCCGGCCCGGCTCCTGCAAAGACACGCAAGCCGCGCAAGCCAGCCGCCTCACGGCAAGCTGCTGGTGGCGAAGCCAGTAATGCCGCTGCGGCTCCCAAGCGTAAAAGCACAACAAAACGGACCAAGACCTAGTCCACATATCCGACCAGCAAAGGAGGTGCAGGATTGGCACGTACAGCACAGGGAACGATCACCATCATGGGCTGCGAGATTCCCATTACGAACCCAGACAAGCCCTTGTGGCCGGAGGCAGGCATTACCAAGGCCATTTATTTGGAGAAGCTTGCCCTGCTCGCACCATATTTGCTGAAATATTGCCGCAATCGTCTCTTAACCGTCATTCGCTGGCCGCATGGCATTCATGGCAAATTTTTTTATCAGAAAAACGCTCCTGTCCCCAGACCCGAGTATATATCGACGTACCGTGATGGTGATATTGAGTATATTGTGCTGAACGAGCTGCCCCAGCTATTATGGCTTGGCAATCAGGCTGCTCTCGAATTTCATCCCTCCTTGCATAACGTAGGCAGTATACTACCTCGCGAATGGATTATTGATCTGGACCCGACGCTTGAAATCGAGCCTAGAATTATGGAGGCCGCCAGTCTTGTCGATGACGTCCTCCGTTCGCTAGGCATTGCATCCGTTGCCAAGACCTCGGGGGCTACAGGTGTTCAGATCATCGTGCCGATTCATCAGGGGATTACCTTCGACGAATTGCGCAGTGTAGGGCATCTGGTCGGTCGGTACGTAACGGAGAAGCATCCAAAGCTGTTCACGATTGAGCGGTTAAAAAAAGATCGCGGTACCTGCATCTACTTTGATTATTTGCAGCATTACGCTGGCAAGACGATCGCAGCCCCCTATACACCGCGGGCTCGCGCCGGAGCAACTGTATCCACACCGCTCACATGGGCAGAGGTAAGGCAGAATGTCTCTCCACTGGATTATCATCTGCTTAACATTGAGGAACGGCTGGGCAAGCTGGGTGACCTGCTGGATTCCCTTCCTCCACAGCCCCTGGAGCCGATTATCCGTCAGCTCAAGAAATAATAAGCTTATTTACGACAAAAAAAGCCCGACAGGTCACTTACCTGCCGGGCACTTCTGCTACACACTATGCGCTATACGTCAAGCTATTAGTCCAGTTATTGGTTCAACAGCCTGCCAACCATTCATTCATTTATGCCGGCTTCAGCTTCGCTAATGGATTCCCTTTTTCTTGAAGCGTCCACCCTTCACATCGTGAATATTGCCGATCGCCACGAATGCATGCGAATCCCAATCCTCCACAATACTCTTCAGCTTCGCTTCCTCCAGTCGAGTGATGACGACGAAGATAACCTTCCTACTGTCACCCGAAAAGCCGCCTTCTCCATCCAGATACGTTACACCACGTCCCAGTCGATCGGTAAGTGCATCACCGATATCACGATATTTCTCACTAATAATCCATACCGATTTGGATTGGTCCAGACCCTCGATGGTAATGTCAATCATCTTCATCGCAATATAGTACGCGATCATGGAGTAGAGGGCATTCGGCCATCCAAACACAAAGCCTGCACTTCCGAGTATGAAGACGTTGACAAACAGCACGACCTCGCCTACGGAAAATGGTGACTTCTCACTGACGAGAATCGCCACAATCTCCGTGCCATCCAGAGATCCGCCAGAGCGAATGACCAGACCGACACCTACACCGAGAATGACACCACCGAAGATTGCACCAAGCAAGGGCTCACCCGGTGTTAATGCAGATACGTCATGCAGCAGGTACGTACCACCTGACATTAGTACGACACCAAGCAACGTACATAATGCAAATGTCTTGCCAATCTGCTTGTAGCCGAGGATCAGAAAAGGAAGATTCAGCATCACGAGGAACACGCCGAGGGGAATTCCGAAAATTTCAGACAGCATGATGGAAATACCGGTAATACCGCCGTCTATTACTCCATTTGGTACGAGGAAAATCTCAAGGGCCACCGCCATCAAAGCTGCTCCGAGTACGATAAAGATACCCTTCTGCAGCAGCCGCTTCGTCTGCACCTTCCGGCTAACCGGAAGCTTCTGTAGATTCGTTGCTATCTCATCTGGAGTCATGCTGCTCATTTTACTCCCCCCATTTTTCTCAGCTTACAATTACAAGAAAAGGGACCGCTCCATGCAGCCCCCTCCTCCCGTCGTTGTTTCTCATATATATACTATATCATAACAGGAGATTTTTAGGCAAAAAAGTTAGAAAAAAGCAGTATACTCTTCAATGAGCAGGATTATCTATGCTAAACGGGTTCAAATCGACTTTAAAGAAGGGGCGATAACATGCGTGCCAGCACTTCTGCTGTCTTCTGAATGCGATGGCGTTTCTTGAATCGTTCAGACTCTATCGCTGTTGAGTGCTCCAGATCCAGCCTGAAGTCCTGCTCCAGCCGCTGAATGAACGCTTGAGAGAAGACCAGGGTGGTGAGCTCAAAATTATAAAACAAGCTCCGCATATCCATATTCGCCGTCCCTACAGATCCGAACAGATCATCCACAATCAGTATCTTGGCATGCATAAAGCCTTTGCGATATTGATAAAATCGGACACCAGCACTCAGCAGCTCAGCTACATAGGACAACGAGGCAAGCTTCACCAGTATGGAATCGGACTCATACGGAATGATGATTCGTACATCCACCCCACTGACAGCCGCTGTCTTGAGCGCCTCATAAATACTCGGGTCGGGAATGAAATACGGTGTTGTTAGCCACACTCTGCGTCTGGCTACTGCGATAGCTCCGAAGCACAGCTCCTGAATCGCATTCCATGCCAAATCCGGCCCGCTGGCTACAATCTGGACCTGATCCTCCCCTTCGCACTCATGTGGCGGAAAGAGACGGGGATCATCAATACGCTCACCCGAGGCAAGCTTCCAGTCACTAAGGAAGGTATTCTGCAAAAAATAGACCGCATCGCCCTCGATGCGTGTGTGCGTGTCTCGCCAATATCCCATCTTCGGATATTGGCCCAGATAGTCATCACCTACATTCAGACCACCGACAAAGCCAACTCTACCGTCTACAATCAGAATTTTGCGATGATTACGATAATTGATTCGTTTATCAAGCGTGGCAAGCAATGGCGGCAGAAAGTAATGAAATTCTATTCCAGCCTGCCTGCAGGTCTGGACAAAGGAGGATGGGAGGTGATAGCTGCCCAGCCCGTCCACAACAAAGCGGACCTTGACGCCCTCCTTGGCCTTGCGGATCAGCAGCTTCTGAAAGGTCGATCCAATCGTATCGGCGCGAAAAATATAGAATTCGATATGAATATGATCGTGTGCCTGTTCGATCGCTGCAAGCATTGAAGCAAAGGTCTCTTCCCCGTCCGTGAGCACCGTTGCCCTGTTACGGCCTGTAATCGGACTCTCCGTGAGTCGGGACAGCATGTTGAACAAGCGTTCATAGTGGATGAACTCGGGGTTGGACATATGCTGGATGTCATGGATTACCTTGGTCTGACGCCACAGAGCTTCCTTAATCTGCTGGAACAATCTGGACCCCTGATTGCGAAGCACTTTTCGTTTCTTGTAATCCTGAGCTACAAAATAGTACACAACGAAGCCAATCAGCGGAAAACAAAACAGAATAAAGAGCCAGGCGACCGCCTTAGCAGGCTGTCGAAACTCAAGGATGAGGATGGTTGCAGTCTGAAAAATAAATATGAGCAGCACAATCATCAGCCACAGCATAAGGCACCTCCTTGTACATTATTGTCATGATTAATAGGATTGCTGAATAAATAGTAAGCAAACAGGCATATAGCCGGCACTTCACTCACGCACTTCACCATGCCGGGCGGACTGCCGGAAAGGAGCTGTTTATGAGAAAACAAGATTGGAACCGGAGGATGACTCTACTTGTGCTCTCTGACGCACAGCGGTCCCCCCGGCAGTTTCATATATCCAGGCCCATCGTAATCCTAGTACCTACGCTGGCTATTTTGTCCATATCGACTATGATTATTACCCTCCAGATCCGCTCCTCACAGACGATATCTCGTCTGGAGACCACACTGGCTGCCCAGAGCATGCAGATGGAAATGACCGTGACGAATAAGGATGAAGCCATCCAGCGGCTGCAGCAGGAGATTCTGCTCTTGTCTAATCAGGCAGAGAGCGTCAAGGAACGCATGGAGCGAATACGTGAGCTGGAGGAGCAATTGGAGCAATTTATCCAGAAGCATGACATCTCATCAAGCAAGACCTCTGCGTCTTCCTTTACTCCATTGGCTTGGGATGCCAACGGGAACAAGGGCGGCCAATGGATCGCGGTGCATGACAAACAGTTGAGCACACTCGGCAAGGAGACCACCGAGGATTTCGAGGAAATCACGGCCATGCTGGATAGCATGGAATCCTCGATACCTCGTGTCCTGAAGAAAGCTGAGTCCGTACAGACCTCGCTGGAGCAACGGCAGCGGCAAGCTCGTCTGAAGGCACGACAACTGGAGTTGGCTGAGAATGGCAAGCCAAATGCCTGGCCTACAGCCGCTCGGCGAATTACCTCCAGCTTTGGCTATCGAACAGACCCCTTCAATGGACGTGCCGCCTATCATGCTGGTATCGACATTGCAGGGAACACAGGTGACCCCATCTATGCGGCAGGTGCAGGGAAGGTCATTGCCTCCGCTCAGGACGGCAGTCGCGGCAAATATATTATGATTGAGCATCCAAATGGCCTACAGACCTGGTATATGCATCTGCACGCCTTATCTGTATCTGTAGGCGAGCAAGTCAGCAAGGGCGAGCTGATCGGCAAGCTCGGTAGTACTGGACGCAGTACAGGCCCACATCTACATTTTCAGGTGGTTAAACAAAATATCCCCATCGATCCCCTACTGTATGTGCGTTAATATGTAAATTTTATGAGCCGTCACCTATTCCAGTTGTGAGAAGTTATCCTATTCCGAAGGAGAGATGTACATGTTCAAGCCTGGCTTAGGGAAGCGACAAGCAGCCCCTGTTGAGTCAGTCCTGTCCTATGGCGCGACCTTTACAGGTACGCTTCATTGTCACACCCCCGTACGAATTGAAGGCGTTGTACACGGTAGCATTGTCAGCACCGATCTCATCATTATTAGCGAGTCTGCCATTGTCACTGCGGACGTCACTGCCCGAGATATCGTTATTGCAGGCAAGCTGATCGGAGAGATACATGCGGAGCAGCGCTTGACACTGGCCTCCACAGCCGAAATTCATGGCAATATCACCGCCAATTCGCTTATTGTGTTCGAAGGCGCCATTCTCGATGGAGCTACCAAAATGGAACGTCCCGTTAGTACCACTGCTGAAGAGACGAATGCTTCAGAATCGGAGGCCTCCTCCGCCCACTCACGTGCCGAGGCTGGCTAGACTGATCCTATGCTCCCTATTATCTGCACCGTAGTCATTATATAAACCACAAGCCCTCTGCCAGAACCGTGCAATACGGAAGGGCAAAGGGCTTGTTAATAGGCTACTACTTCTATTTCTAATTCTAATGATGCCTCACCTCAGGACGAGACGTCACGCTTGATGAAGACGAGCCAGCTTACCGCCAGGAACACAATATAATAAGCAGCCAGCACGGTGATGGAGAAGCCAAGTGTCGTGCCCATACTTGAGACTGGACTGTCGATATACACAGTCAGATCCAGATGGGATACGAGTAAATATTTCACCCATTCTGCTCTTCCTTGCAGGAACAACAGAAACATTCCTACGAAGTTCTGTAAGAATAGAATGCCCAGTGATAAACCAATCGCAAGTGCACCTGACCGAAATACGGAGGACACCATGAATGCAAAGGTCAGAATGATGAACAGCGTCACATATTTAGTCAGTATCATGGCAAATGCATACTGTGCAGGAGTTAATTCCGAGCCTTCACCTGTAGGGATGAACGACTCGGGTGACAACGCCAGCGCAGACGTAAGTATACTCCCTGCAGCCAGCAGTGCTGTGCCGAACAGGCTGAACAGAATGACTGCTATATACTTGGATATCAGAATTTTGGTTCGGCTCCATGGACGAATCAGCAAGAGCTTGATCGTACCCCAACTGAATTCCCCTGCAACAATATCTGCACTAACAATGACCGTGAAGATCGTGAGCAGGAAGAAGCATACCAACATGGTCAGCATGGCGCCATCCCATACACTAATCTGGTCACTTGATAAGGACACCAGTAAAGGCACTGTCAGTGCGATGAGCAGCAAGATCCCCAGCATCACCCATGTGCGCACTCTGACATAGATCTTTATATTCTCGTTATGAACAAGCTTTAAGAAGTTAGACAATTCCTTCACCTCCTGTTAGCTCCAGGAATTGATCCTCAAGCGTCTGCGACAATGGACGAATGGAATACACTTTAATGCCTGCCTCAATTAAGCGTTGATTCAGTTCAGCTGTCTGCTCCCGATCCAGTGGCACGACCAGCGTCTGCCCTTGAATTCTCCCGTTCGTTACTAATGTAAGCGCATGGGCAGGATCGCTAACTTCAAAGGCAACTTCTGTAGCTGCAAGGAGTACGCCATCTGACTTCAGTTTCCTCACATCCACCAAACGTCCATTTTGGATGATGGCAACCGTATCGCACATAAGCTCCATTTCACTAAGCAAGTGACTGGAGACAAATATCGTGGTGCCCTCTTCCCTGCTCAGATGCTGCAGATAATCTCTTAGCTCACGAATTCCTTGCGGGTCCAATCCATTCGTCGGCTCATCCAGAATGAGCAGCTTGGGGCGATGCAGCAAGGCTTGAGCAACACCCAGACGCTGTCTCATCCCGAGGGAATAGGACCTTACCCTGTCATGTATTCGTTGTTCAAGCCCGACAAGACGAACCGTCTCCTCTATGCGTTCCTTTGTAATCCCAGGCAGCATGCGAGCGAAGTGCTGTAGATTCTGATATCCCGTCATGAAGCGATACAGCTCAGGATTCTCAACGATGGCCCCGACTTGAGCAATCGCCTGCTCAAAGTCCGTCTTCACACTATGGCCGCAGATGGAGATATCCCCCTCACTGATCGAGATCAACCCGACCATCATGCGAATGGTTGTTGTTTTCCCTGCTCCATTGGGCCCGAGAAAACCGAACACCTGCCCAGGCGGCACATCCAGAGTTAGCTTATCCACCAGTCTTTTGCTACCTTTGATTTTGCTGACCCCTTGAAGGCGAACAATTGGCTCCAGACTCATCCGTTGAACTCCTTTCTTGCAGCATTCGCTGCCTACCCCAAAAAAATAATTACATTAAATTCAGTCTATCACATCCTGCCAGCAAGCAATAACAACGAGTTAACATGACTAGAACATAAGGACGCCTTTACATACCATATATTGGCGCAAAAATACTATTCATAACCATACTTTATATAGTAAAATATTATATATATTATGATGTATGGTTATATTTTGAGCTCGCTTAATGTTTGATTCAGACATACCTTTTGCATAAATATGTATGAATGTTTACATTCATGTAGCTCTAATCTGATCTTACACAAATGGAGTCACCTCAATGAATAAATCTCCATGACGGCTCCATGGGCATACCTTCTCCGCGATGTGTCCATAAGCTCGAGTTTGATTAACAATACTACTCCTAGGTATACACACACAATTGCAATCAGGAGGAGATTTAGATGAACTACGGTACACGCATAGCAGAGCTTCGAGAAGAGCTGGGACTTAAGCAGGAAGAGCTCGCCCATACCCTTGGCATTACCCGTGCGGCACTCTCCCATTATGAAAAAAACCGGCGTAAGCCGGATTTTGAAATGCTTATGAAGCTGGCGAATCTGTTCGGCGTATCCATAGACTATATCATTGGACGGACTACCCATAAGAATACAACGCTGCCATCGGAAATGCAGCAATTCATCGATCAGTTAGAGTTATCGGATAAGGATATTCTAAATCGCTTCAACCTGACCATTGACGGTCGTAGCCTGAGCGAAGATGAAGCCCGTAGATTTATTGCCTTTGTACGCATGGAGCGCATGATGGAGCGCTAGATTCATCCACAATTGAATGACATGCCAAAATAACGAACCCGTATCTTCCCCTAGGGACTGCGAGTTCGTTTTTGGGCTGTTCTGCTCAGTCCTCCACCGGATGCACGGACTTCAGCCACTCTGGCTGCTTGATCCCACATTGCCGAAGAATGTCCAGGATATCCAGCTGAACTGCCTCTACAGCTTGTCTACCCTGTACCCATAGCTCCTCTGCTGCCAGTTCCCGATTATAGATCCGGAACTCTTCACCCATGTAACTCCCCTCTTTTCTCAGGTAATCTCCCGCTGCATATCTCTATCATATTCAATGTGAACAGCAAATACTGTCGTCTGCTGGATGCGAAATTGGTCTATTTATGATGAAATTTGACGAATGTAGGCAAAGTTACTATTAGACCTTGGCCGGATCAAGCGTGAGTGTAGAGCCGCTGCAAGCGGGGAGCCCTGTCGACCGTTGTTAAGCCTGCTGTTCTTTCGAACGAAGTTGAAGACAGATGAACAGCAGGCTTAAAGACGGACACTTCGTTTCTCTAGAGCTTCCCCGCTTTCCGCTCACAACTACGCTCTCTCGGATCATTGAACCTGAAATCAGGTGTAGTCAAGGTGCTAGAATTAGCTATGCTATATTCTGTTATGTAATGTAGAAAGAGACGAATCCGAGAAAATTTTTCTGTTCATGCTACAAAAACGTAAAAAGGTTCGTCTTCCTAATAGCTGCAGCTGAAAGGAGGCAATTACACTATGAGTATTCCGGAATCCTCAGCATTCCGCAACATATTTTTTGAACATTATCCAACCGTACGTAGAAAATTAGCCGCGCTGGTGCGCGATGATGCCGCTGCTGACGATCTGGCACAGGAGGTCTTCCTGAGACTATACCGAAATCCACCAGACAATCCTGCCACCCTGGGGGCATGGCTGCACCGGGTACTTACAAGAATCGGTTACGATTATTTGGAGAAGAAAGCTAGAGAGAGAAGACTCCAGGATAAGCAGGAGCTGATGTATGAAGGTGAAGCTACCCCGGAATCTGGCGAAGAAGTCCTAATGAGACAGCTAGATCAGGCAGAGGTCCAGACATGGCTGAGTAGCCTGCCTGAGCGTGACCGACAGGCACTACTGCTTCGCTACTCAGGCTATAGCTATGCAGAGATTGCGGAGGAGCTTAAGGTCAGACGGCCTCTCATTGGAAGCCTGCTGCAAAGGGCAACACGCAAGCTAGAGACGACAGCTAGCAAAGCTATGGCCCAACAAGACTAACCTAGCTATGAAAGGGTGAACAAGATATGACTAACAAAGGACAGGATTCAGGAATAGATACAAGCACACACGAGGCATGGGACAAACTACAGAAAAAACTGGCGAGCGAGCCCGTAAACGCTAAATGGGAAACTTGGGAAGCGAGTAAGCAGGAGCTACGTCTGCCAGCTACTCACCCGCAGTCTTCGGCGGCAGCCCCTGCAGTGTCTACAACCCATACCTCAGCAGCACAAATGAAAGAGAGCACTCCGCTTTCTGTTGACACTCACCGCAGACGGGGAGGTCGACGCTGGAAATGGACCAGTGCTGCCGTCGCTGCCGTGATCGTTGGGACAGTTCTTGTCACACCAATGGGCAATAATGCACTTGCTGCCCTTCTGAATCAATTCAAGGTGCAGGAAATTGCTACCGTCGACGGGGAAAGCATCGAGAATATGCTGAATCAACTTGTCCCGGGCGAATCGGCCAGCAGGGAGAATGTTTTTGGACAATTCAGCACAGAAAGTGGAAGCGTTGAGGGACAATTTACGCGTGAGGAAGCACTATCCCGTCTAGGGGTGCCGCTGCTTCCGGCCAACCTCCTAGGTACCGAAGAGGAAGTCTACGTTACTCCCTCACATAAGATTATGATGAAGCTAAATGTGAATGAGCTGAATCAAGCTATGCAGCGCGTAGGAGCGACCAAGCTGCTACCAGAGTCTATGGACGGCAAAGAAGTGGAATTGAATATTCATGAAGGCATCATGTATGACATGAGCACTAGCGATCAGAATTGGGCATCATTGAGACAAATGCAGTCACCTGAATTCCTGATTGATCCATCCGTGGATGTGACAGAAGCCGTGGAGGCCGTTCTTCAGCTCCCTATTCTTCCTTCCGATCTGAAGGAACAGCTGCAGCAGAGCGGTATTTTGACAGGCTCCATCCCCATGCCATATGTAGTTGATGAGGCAGCCGACATCCAGGAGACGATGATTGCCGGAACGAAGGTACTCATTGAACAACGCCAATACAACCAGCTGACAGAGCATATCGCGGTCTGGGTGAAGGACGGGCAACTGTTCCACTTTCAGGGCGGGAGCGTCTACGAAGAAGAGGCTGACTTCATGAACAAGCTTAAGGAGCTGGTCGAGGCATGAGTGAACTGGCCATCGAAGCGAAGGCACTAACCAAGGAATACAGCAATGGTCGTGGCTGCCGTAACGTCACGATCTCTGTAGGGAAAGGGGAAGCCTTTGGCTTCCTCGGTCCCAATGGCGCCGGGAAGAGCACATTTGTGAAAATGCTCGTCGGTCTCATCCACCCGACTGCAGGAGAAGCGACCCTGCTGGGTGCGCCTATCGGTACTATTGAAGCGAAGCGGCAGATCGGATACTTGCCCGAGCTATACAGATATCAGGAGTGGCTTACTGGCGAAGAGGTTGTTCGTCTGCACGGCCAATTATGTGGCCTGGACAAAAGCGTAATCAGCCAGCGAGTTCCTGAGCTGCTACGCAAGGTAGGTGTCGGTCAACGTGGCAAGGACCGTGTTAAGCATTATTCCAAAGGCATGCAGCAGCGACTGGGGCTGGCCTGCGCACTGGTGAATGATCCGGCTATCCTTTTTCTGGACGAGCCCTCCTCGGCTATGGACCCTGTCGGACGGATGCATGTACGCGGTCTGCTTGAGGAACTGAAGCAGCAAGGGAAGACGATTTTCTTAAATTCACATCTGCTGGAGGATGTGGAGGTATTGTGTGACAGGATGGCACTCTTGAACAACGGACAGGTGCTCCGTCATGGACGGGTAGATGAGGTGCTCCAAAAGCGAGTCTGCTGGCGTTTTAAAGTCGGTGGATTTTCGCCTTTTTTGCTATCATGGCTAATGGATACAACAGGATTTGACTTTCGTTTACATAATGACGAACAGAATCAGGGGGAAGCTGCCTATGGTTCGAGTGCAGAGGATATCGTCTGGCTTGAAGCAGAGCTGGAGAACGAAGAACAGGCTGGATGGGTCAATTCACTGCTAATAGAACAAGGGCTGACGCTGTACGAGGTCACCAAGGTCCGGGAACGGCTTGAAGAATGGTTCATGGAGGCTGTAGCTGGTTTGAACCATAGGGGGGAACAGGAATGAAGATTATTTGGACCATGACCTGGAAGGAGCTCCTTCGCAAACGGGTCCTGCTGCTGACGATCATACTGACAGCCTTGTTCCTGCTGGGTTTCTGGTTCATCGCCAGTGCCATTGGTGGAGAGGCCCCCACAGCCATGACGAATAGTGAAGCTATGATTCAGCAATTCATGTTAGGTATGTTAATATTGATGTTCGGCTTTCTCTTCGCTGGCTTTGTGCTCGCCTTTTTGTCGATCTTCAGCTCATTTTCTGCGATTGCAGGTGAGGCGGAGCAAGGCATCATGCAGGCCATGCTGCCGCGACCGATCCCAAGATGGAAATGGTATACAGGCCGCTGGCTCGGCTATGTCTCATTTGGTCTGGTCTATGCTTTAATATTGTTTAGCCTAATTCTATGGATCACCGATGTACATGCCTCGATCCCACGTGACCCACTGGTGCTGGCACAGGCATTTCTGCTCTTTGCTTCGGTTGTTCCTTTACTCGTAACTGTATCCATGTTCGGGTCTGGCTATTTGTCTTCGATTGCGAATGGAGTGGTCATGACGATGCTCTATGGAGCGGGATGGCTCGGCGGCATGATTGGCAAAATCATCGGCTCTGTGGGCCTTGAGCCAGGCCCCCTCCAGACGCTCAGCAACATTACAGGCATCCTGTCACTGATTATGCCGGCTGATGGACTGCACAGGAAAATGCAGGCTGTGTTGTTCAGCTATGAAGACATTCAGGGAATTGTCCCAGTAAGAATGGACGGTCCCTTCGGTATTGGCGACGTTCCCTCGACAACGTTTGTGGTGTATGCCGCCGTATACACGGCAGTGCTTTTTGCAATCGGAATGCGCCGGTTCATCCGTAAAGACTTATAAGCTTGAGGCCACCATCGACGTTAAGCTGCAAAAGATATTTTTGGCGAATACAACAAACGAAGGCTTACCGGAGGGGACATGACTCCAGTAAGCCTTCGTTTGTATCTGCCTTCCTAGTAGAGGCCGTACCTGCCAGCCTACAGATGAAAGCTCCATGAAGCTTATGATCCATATAGCTGAAGCTCATGAATCGACCAGTAGTTCGAAGCTGTACCGGTAAGGGTGATCTTGAGGTAGCGAGCACGGGAAGAAGCGAAGCTAATCTCCTCCTGTGCGCCTGAGCCTGTCCCAGAAGCTACTTTGGTCCATTGCTTGCCGTCCGCAGACACCTGAACATCATAGGCACGCGGATAATCTCCCTCCGAAGGGGTGGTATCCAGCAATAAACGGCTAATGACTTGCGTCGCTCCTAAATCCACCTGATAAAAGACTCCCGAGCGCTGAGCGCTACCCGTGTCCCACCTAGTACGCCCATTACCATCAATAGCCAATCTAGCATTGTCACTATTCACACTGGCACTGGTCTTCCAATTGCTCCTGTCCAGCTGCGCCAGACCCGTGAAGGTCACCTCAGCCTTCTCAGATATCTGGGTAGAGCCAGTCGGACGGATTTTATACATGTAGGTGGTACCAGCTGCAGCGGTACGATCGGCATAAGAGCCTCCCTCTACCTCCGCAGCGATAACACGATAGTCCCCTTCCTTACTGCTGGCACGTAGCACGTCGTAAGCTTGCACCCCTTCACTCTGCATCCAGCTCACCTGAATCTGATCTGACTTGGCTGCACTGGCTTGGACCCAATCCGGGGCCACAGCCGTACTCGCGGTTGTCGCATTTACCTTTTCCAGAATGTACTGTACAGACTCGCCCGGCCCTAATGTTTCTTCGAACTCCAGTGTCGGCGATGCCTTAAGACCGCTCACATTCCGATGTGCCGCTGTATAAGTCGCACCTGAACCGATTCGCTCTCCACGATATTCCCCCTGTTGTGGCATCGTTACGCGAACCTTGATCTGCTGTGTAGTCGGTTCAAAGTTCACCAAATTTACCAGCTGCTTGTTGGATTTAGCGCCACTGCCAGCAATGGGAGCAAGCGACGAGGTATCTACAGCACGCACATACACCAGTTTGTCCGCCGTATCGGAGGTGTTCAATACGGTGTAGGTCAAGGGCTTGCCATGGGTTGCATAAGCAAGGCTTAGTCTACGCATAATGTCGACTCTCGAATCCTGACCATTGCTGAACGGATAGACCTCCGTCGTTGCTGGATTATGTTTTTGCAGATCAAAGCCCGTCTTGAACAGCGAGAAGTCCTGATAAAAGGCCGCATGCTGTACGAACATATCGGCAAATCCAATCTGCGAACGCATAATTCGGTCAAATGCCGCAGCATTCGGCTGACTCGCGCCATAAGCCGGATCATCCACATGCGTACCTGACGTACCGAATTCCGTATTCAGCATAGGCTTGCTAAGACCATTGTTTGCACCGCCAAAGGTACGCAGGTTCTCTACGAAGCTGCCACCTACAGCATCCACATAGGATGCACCATAGGCATGACCATTTGTCAGATCCGTAACCTTCTCCAGCTCAAGTCGCTGCTTCGGGTCGGCTTCCCATCCATCAGGCGTACCACAAGCCTTCGCACCGCCTTCCTGATTCTTGCAGGCTTTGACAGAATAAGCTGGCCAGTACGCCCAGCCTGGTGCGACGGTCTTCAGATGAGGGGCTATCTTCTTGCCCTCCGTATTCAGCCATTTGGCTACCGCCAGATTTACGGCTTTGGAGCGGTTGAAGAGTCCAGGCTCATTATCGACCTCAAAATACTGCACGTAAGGTCCATATTTCTGTAAATAGGAGGTCAGCTTCTGCTTCGCCGTGTCTGGCAGACTGCCGTCGGCTTTTAGCTTGATATCACCTGTATACAAATATAAGGCTACCGCTTGCATATTGTACTGCTTAAGGGTCTTGTAATAATCATCCACATCCGAGCAGGCATTGCCCACATTACTGGCACACGTCACCCTCATAATATTTCCGCTATACGCAACTCCAAGCCATTTCATCACCGTAGGCAGATGACGTACAGCTCCCTGATCGTAGTAGAACTCCTGATTGTTGACATTGGTGCCTGTACGGATATAGCGTCCATGAATTGGCTCTTGCGCCGGGGAAGAGAGTGCCTGAAGATTCAGATCATCCCAGGTCCACCACAGATTCGGGTCCTCAGAGCTCGTGCAGTAGAGGCATCGTACCGCCTCCAGGCGCAGCTCATTGTTGCCTTTCTTTAGCTGTTCTTTGGGAATATACAATTGATAGTTCTCTCTGAACGAGTGTGCACTTCCCGTACCCGATACTCCAGCAATCTGGATAATGCCCGCCAATTGTCGGTTGGAGAACACAGCCATCTGAGGAACTGCCTTGCCCGCATCCAGAATACGCACATTAAATAGCACCCCGTTAGGAGGAACCTGATCCAGCTCATACTGAAGGACCAGCTCGGGATTAATCGACGCATTCAGTCCAGTAGGAATGGCCCCATCCAGCTTGAGTGTGCCCGAAGACACCTGAGTAGAGCTGCTTCCTGTCTGGCTAGCCGAGGTCACACGAACGGCCGCGGGCTGGTTGCCTGCCTTTCCCTTGAACTCCTCCGCAGAGTTGTCACGAGTCCCCAGCTTCCAGATCGTGGTTGCCGCATTCACGGATTCTGGCTCGGTCGTCTGGCTGTCCCCATTCAGCTGCAGGGATACCAGCACGATCAGACCTAGTAGCCCCATGCATAATAAGGCATATTTGTTCGCCAACCTTTTTTTCATATCCTCGTCCACACTTTCTCCACTGGTTTAATGGCCGGGAAAGAGCGTTCAATTCAATGGCAGAAACAAAGCATTAGAAGGTATAACTGCTTTGGCTTCTTGCTGACTTTCCCACATGAGACGTGCCATGGCATCGCCTTCTTGATCATAGTATTCGACCTTGAGGTCGTAGAGCTCGCCTCCGTTCAAAGCGATGCTACCCTTACGTTCTGTCCAGCTCTGCTTGAACCAGCTATCAATAATAAGTTGATCATTTACCCATACCCGGATTCCATCATCCGATATCGTCGTAAACGTGTACACATCTGTAAATCGTGGGCTTACTCTCCCTGTCCAGCGGGCAGAAAACCGGTCTGCTTGTACAGCAGGATCAGGAGAAGCCGTACGCCAATTGTAATCCAGCTTGGCCTCCAATCGACGAAGCACAGGATCACCGCTCAGTGTCATGTTGTTAAAATACTCTCCATATAAGCCATTAATTAACTCTGGTTCTGGCTCTGGCTGAGGCTCTGGTGCAGGAGAAGGTGGGGAACCGATGGGCTCCTCTGGTAGACTCGGATTCCCTTCAGAAGTGCCTGGATCTTGTGGAGGCAATGACGGAGTGGGAGCTTCGTTATTCCCCTCCATATCCTCTATAAGCTCGTCACGGGTTAACGTACGCTCATGCTCCATGTAATTCACAATATCCTGCTCTGTGTTGTTCTCCAGCAGCATCTTGCCCCAAGTCATGGAGTAGGTCCATCTCGGCTGGGATTCCAGCACTCGTGCACTTGGCATCTCCCCATGCTCCCCGATGGCTATAGGTTTGTTGCCTGCCAATGCCAGCAAATCCTCATAATAACGCTGTTTATAATCGTTATCATAGATATCAGCGGCAAGCACATCTACCTTGGCCAGACCAGGAAAGGTGGTCGCATACGGGTCAGACCATGTATTCGGAGCATTCGGGTTCCATACCCATATTAGATTATCGAGCTTGTGCACACGGACAAAACGGTCATACATCAAGTCCCATAGCTCATCAAAATTGTTCTTCTTCCCCCACCAGAACCAACTACCATTCATCTCATGATAGGGCCGCCACAAGACGGGAACCCCCTCGTCACTAAGCTTCTTCAGCGAGACAGCAACCTGATCCAGATCTGCAATCAGCTTGCTATATTCCTGGGTCCCAGGCGTAACATAGCGATCGAATTGACTCTGGCTAAGCTTCGCTTGTACGTTAGCCCAGGTCATGGGCTTGCCAGGCAATGGCTGATGATAGGTCATTGCCACAATTCCACCAGCTTGGTGCCATCGAATGGCGCTCTCCACCACCTTGCTGCGCTGCGCTTCGGCTTGACTGGCCGTCTGACCGGAGATCGCTCCCAGCTCATAGCCGTGCAGTCCGGCATATTCGCCGCTGATTTTCTTCAGTCGGTTGTTCAACTCGTCGGGTGTCTCCAGGTAATCATGCTGACCTGTTATCATCTTCTGACCATTAATGGATTGTAGATAACTGTATAATTCACGTGCCTCTGCTGAAGCGGCGGGGTTAATCAGAGATACAGCAGCATGAGCCGGAGCGGCCCACTGCGTCACCCCAACCGTCATTAGAGCACCTACGAGAACTGTGGGCAGGAGTCTCTTGATCCATCGATCCCAAGGATGAGCTTTCACGAATAATCTTCCTTTCGCTAGCCTGGCTGCCGTCTCTTCGTGTATGCAGTAGCCTCAGGCTAAGGAGCTGCTATGCAGCTCACTTGAATTTGGAAGGTTTTTCAATTCCTTCTCATCCTTTGTATCGACTTTTTCCTGCCAATTTTTTATAGATGTTTGTCATGTATTACAGTTATCTTGCGTATTTCGGCATTATTTTTCAGAAACAGACAATAATTCGACAATGTTTTCTTTTTGTGATTCGAGTACTGTCTATGAGATGAACTGCTTTTGAAACAAACTGCTTATGAAATGAACTGCTGCAAAGAAATTTCATTCCAATCCATGCAGAAGCGCACAATATCCTCCTCAACCAGCTCAGAACCTGTCTGTACCTCGATAATCTCCACATCGGTTACAGCCAGAATACTGTGCTTCGTCCCCTCAGGAATACGTACCACGTCACCAGCCTTCACACGATGCAGACGTTCATTCAGGATGACCTCGGCTTCACCGCTGATGACTGTCCAGATCTCACTGCGCTTCAGATGCAGCTGATAGCTGATATTCTTGCCTGCCTCGACGAAGATGCGCTTCGTGAGCACCTCATTGCCTTCCGGGTACTTGATATAGTCCACGACCCGGTAATGGCCCCAACGCCGCTCCTCGTACATCGGACGCTGCTCATGAGCCTTCAGCACCTCCTTGATGCGCGGGCTCTCGGCTTTGTTCGTTACAAGAATTCCGTCTGGACTGGCGGCTACGATCAGATCGCTCGCACCGATTACAGTTACGGGAATATCCAGCTCATTAATCAGACTCGTATTGACTGAATCCTCGGTTATCACACCCCTGCCTACCTGCTGCTGGGTCATTTCCTCCGTCAGTGTATTCCAGGTACCGAGGTCCTTCCAGAACCCGTCGTAAGGCAGCACGGCAATCTTCTGCTCCTTCTCCACGACCTCATAGTCAAAGCTGATCTTCGCGAGCAGCTTATACTGCTTTTGCAGCTCCTCATAATTCAGCGGAAGCCCTTTGTCCTCCAAAATATTGAGCAGATATCCCAGACGGAAGGCGAAGACGCCACAGTTCCACAAGGCTTGCTGTTCGATGAGCTGCTCCGCTTGCTCCCGGTTCGGCTTCTCTTGAAAGTGACTAACCGCAAGACTGCCGCTCTCGCCAGCTTCCGTATCCGTCTTGGGGATAATGTATCCATATTTCTCGGAAGGGTAGGTTGGAATGACACCCATGAGGGCCAGGTTAGCTCCCGTCTCCGTCAATGTATCCTCCAGTCGGGCCACTGTATGGAAAAAGCTCTCCTCCACGTATGGGTCTACTGGAAGAATCGAGATGACCGTATCTGTTGAGACGCCTGCAATGGAGTACAGATAGGTGGCTGTCAGAGCAATGGCCGGGAATGTATCCCGACGTTCGGGCTCAACAATAATCTTGACCTCTTCCCCGATCTGACTCTGGATCATCTCCACCTGTCCCCGTCCTGTCGCAATATAGGACGAGCCGCATAAGCCAATGTCACCCAGCTGTCGCCACACACGCTGCACCATGGATTCAGCGCTACCATTCGGATTTTGCAGCACTTTCAGGAACTGCTTGGAACGCGAATCATTGGATAGGGGCCATAATCTTTTGCCGGAACCACCAGACAGAAGTACTAATTTCATTGCACAACACTCCTTCTCCGATAATTGGGATTCTCTCTATCTCGTCCTTCTACACAGCTCCTGCCACACTTGGAGACAGACCGCTCAAGCCGCCCATGCGGGGTCTGCCCACCGAGTAGTATTCCAGCCCCGATTCAGCAATCTGAGGTTCACTGAATACGTTGCGACCGTCAATCAGAATTGGCTTGCGCAGCAGCGCTCCCAGTCCGTGGAGATCCACCTGCTTGTAGACTTCCCAGTCGGTCAGCAGGCAGACGGCATCACTTCCCGTAGCTGCTTCCTCAGGTGTATCGCACCAGTGAATGCTGGGATGATCCAGCTCCGCCTTGAATTTATCCATGGCAATCGGATCATGCACCTTCACAATCGCCCCTTCCTGAAGCAGCGTGCCTATAATCTCCAATGCCGGAGATTCACGGATGTCGTCCGTGTTAGGCTTGAAGGACAGTCCCCAGATTCCTACAGGCACACCATGTAACTGCCCGAGGGATTCGCGCAGCTTGGCAATGATCATATAACGCTGGTCGCTGTTCACCTCGACTACCGATTTCAATAGCTTGAACTCATAATCCACATTGCCCGCAATCTGAATCAATGCATTGGTATCCTTCGGAAAGCATGAGCCTCCGTAGCCAATCCCTGCCTGTAAAAAGGAGGAGCCGATGCGCTTATCCATTCCCATGCCTTCGGCGACGTTGGTGACGTCAGCGCCTACTTTTTCACAGATGTTTGCAATTTCATTAATGAAGGAAATTTTGGTCGCCAGAAAGGCATTGGACGCATACTTGATCATTTCCGCACTGCGAACGTCCGTTACATAGATGTTGCTCGTGAACACCTCATGCAGCTTGACCATGGTCTCATGCAGCGATGGATTATCAATCCCGATAATGATGCGGTCAGGCTGAAGCGTATCACTGATTGCTGAGCCTTCACGCAGGAATTCCGGAGCTGAGACGATATCGAAGGCATGCTCCGTGTGACGGGCAATGACCTCCCGAATCTTCTCATTCGTGCCGACAGGTACGGTGCTCTTGGTCATCACGATCTTATGTGAATTCATGGCCTGACCTACAGCGGCAGCCGCCTGTTCAATATAGTGCAGATTCGCCTCGCCATTCGGCAGCGAAGGGGTACCTACCGCAATAATGACGATATCGGAGCGCCTTACAGCCCGCTCCAGATCCGTCGTGAACTCCAGGCGCTGCTCAGCAAGATTCTGCTCGATCAGTTCCTCAATGCCAGGCTCATAGATTGGAGATTCCGCTCGCTTCAGCTTCTCGATCTTGCTCTCATCATAGTCGACACAGATCACCTCATTGCCTCTCAGCGCAAAGCACACCCCCGAGACAAGACCCACATAACCCGTTCCAATGACAGCCAGCTTCATAACCTCATCCTCCTTTTAGAAAGTTCACATAGGCCTGCTCTACGTACTTCTTGAATTGCTCCTTGAACGTGCTTTCATCGAACTTTTGCGCATGCTTCATAATGCCATCTATGTTCCAGTCGTGACTTTCTACAGCCTGCACCGCATCCAGGACATCCTGCACCTCATGCTTGCGGAAGAATACGCCATTCACATAAGGCTCAATGGTATCCAGTGCACCGCCTCCCTGAAACGCAATGACAGGTCTGCCAGCTGCGTTTGCCTCAAGTGGTGTAATGCCGAAGTCCTCAATCCCTGGAAAAATCAGTGCCCTGCATTCTGCCATCAGCTTCGTGACATGGGCATCCTCCAGTCTGCCAAGGAATTCAATATTCGGCTTCGCCATGCTCTCCAGACGCTTGCGGTCAGGCCCTTCACCAACAATGCAGAGCTTCATTCCGTTGCGGTTAAAGGCTTCAATCGCCAGATCAATCCGCTTGTAGGAATTGAGTCTGGAGACAATCAAATAGTAGTCCCCGATTCGTGTCGAGCTCTTGAAGCGCGAAGTGTTGATCGGGGGAAAGATTACATCTGCATCCCGCTGATAATAGGAACGGATTCGATGCTTGACGACAGACGAATTCGCGACGTATTGGTCCACATGCACCGAAGTCTTCTGGTCCCAAGTCTTGAGACGGTTCATATACAGCCTGAGCATGCTCTTGAACAGATTGGATCGGGATTGCCCGGACATGTATGTATCGTAATCCCAGGCGAACCGCATAGGAGTATGACAGTAGCAAATGTGAAAGGTATGCTTGGGTACTTGAATGCTCTTCATGAATGCGCTGCTTGAGCTTAATACAATGTCAAAGTCTCGGAAGTCAAAATCCCGGATGGCAATGGGATACAGCGGCAGCACGCTCTTGAAATTGGACTTCACTCCCGGAATGTTCTGCAGCCAGGAGGCCCTGATATCTGCATCCTTCAAGTTATGGGACAAGCGGCTGTCACTGAACACCGTCGTGTAGATGGGAGCCTCCGGGTACATGCTGTGGAATACCTCCACCACTCGCTCGGCTCCGCCCATCTGGATCAAATAATCATGTGCTATCGCTATTTTCATCAATACCATCCTTTTAAACACGAGAGTCTGTTATATACCTGCCAGCAAGCCTTTGTAATAATGAACGATATCTTTGACGGTATTCTCGATTACAAAATGCCGCTTCACACGCTCCATCCCCTTCCGGCCCATCTCCTGCCGTTCCTCCGGATGCTCCAGCATCCAGCGAATAGCCTCCTCCAGCTTGGCGGGGTCCCCCGGCTGGATCAGCAACCCTGTCTCTCCATGCACGACTGTCTCTGTCGGCCCTCCTTCATTGGACGCAATGACTGGCAGACCGGCGGCCATCCCTTCCACGATGACCTGCCCGAAAGGCTCTGGTGTAACGGAGGTATGCACCAGCAGATCACAGCGCTGCATCAGGCCCTGAATGTCATCCACGTGACCTAGCAGTTGAACCTGCTTCAAGCCATAACGGTCAATCGTCTGCTCCAGCTCACGCTTATACTCCTGCTCACCGAACAGGGCATCTCCAGCCAGCCAGAATTTCACACGTGCATCCTCTGCAAACGCTCTGGCCGCTTCCAGCAGTATGTGCTGCCCCTTCCAGTGCGCCAGGCGACCAACCAACACGATGTTGAACTCATTCTTGGTTGCGATCGCGCCCTGTCGTTCCGTAATCGCCTTCGCGAAGGCAGAGTAGACGACCAAGGTCTTCTTGTCAGCCGGCAGCTCCAGTGCACTCAGGGTTGATTTGGAATTGGCGATGACTCCGTTGGGTAGAAAACGCGACAGCAGCCGAATGGCCTTAGCTACCACAGGCTTCAGATACGGTGGACCGATATGATCCCGAATATGCCAAATCAAGGGTACCTTGGCTTTCTTCGCCGCAACAGCTCCATAGAGCGCAGACTTGAGGGAGTTGGTGTGAACACAGTCCACCTGCTCATCCTTGAGTAGCGGTGCCAGCTTATTCCCATAGGCTAGCAGCTTCAAGGCTGCGGCTGGAGCGCCCAGATTCACCGTGTTGCGCCCACGATTGCGCACAGATTCGTCCATCGGCACAATACGAACATCAATCTGTCGCTCCCGTAGGCGATCGGCCAAGTCCCCTTCCTCCGCAAGAATCACGAGCGGATTAATGTCCTTGCCAATGTGAGTCAAAATGTTATACAACGCTACCTCGCCGCCGCTCCAGCGAGCGGTATGATCAATGTAAGCTACTCTTAGCATCCTGCCGCCGCCTTTCTATCTACAACTTGCCGAAATACATCCTCGATCTGCTCCGCTACTCGCTCCCAGGTGTAATGCTGTAGCACATGTGCCCTGCATATCTCGGCATCCGGCCACGTCTCACGCTGCTCAAGGCTGCTCAGTAGTCCATCCTGGATCTCTCCACTATCCGTTCCCGCGAATAGCAGCTCGGGCCGGAAGCGGCTCAGAATCTCCCGATTGCCACCGACCGGAGTTGCCATGACCGGCAATCCCGAGGCCATCGCTTCTACCGTAATCAAGCCAAAGCCCTCGAGCGCCTGCGTCGGCACCACGAACAGATCAGAGGCCTGATGGTACAAGGGCAGCTCCTCATCGGAGATGTAACCAAGCAGCCTTACCTGCTCCTGCAGCCCATATTCCACGATTCGTGCTTCTAGCTCTGCCTGAAGATGACCTCGCCCGCCAATCAGGAGAATATGGTTCGGGTAGCGCTCTGCAACAGCCCTCCAGGCTTCAAGCAGTTGAATAAGCCCCATCCGGTTAACGAGTCTGCGCACGGTCAGGACGACCGTTGCCTCCTGTGGAAGCTGAAGTCGCTTGCGGACTTCAGCCTTGTCGTCAGCTGGATGGAAGCGAGATATATCCGCTCCGCCCGGGATAATCTGAATCTTGTGCAAAGGGACCTTGTATTGCCGATGAAGGATATCCCGGAAGGTCTCACTGAGGACGATAAATCGGTCGGCAAGTCCATAGGCCTTCATCTCAATGGAGCGAGCCATGGTGGTCTTAAGTAGATGCTTGAAGCCCTGACCCTCCAGCTTGATCTCCTCGGTCCAGGGACCATGGAACGTCATGACGACGGGAATGCCTCTCTTTCGCGCCTCGGCCGCCGGCCCTACACTGTAGGGAGCAAAGTGGGAGTACAGTACGTCCACAGGCTGTCTGTCGAACAGCTCTGCTGCATATTTCTGCATCAGCTCTCTCCGCTTCCATAGAGACTGCCCATTGCTTCCAATCGAATGGATCTTCATTCGCGGGGGAACCTCGGGCTTTTGCTCATTACAGATCAAGGCATCCAGGGAATGACTCAGTGACAGCTGCTCACATACGGATTTGAAATACGTATTCAGCCCGCCTGCCTGTAGCGAAGGCCAGCTAAGTCCAGTCGCTACAATATTCAGCCCGCTGTCACCAAATCGGTTATTGAACGACATAAGTGGTCTCTCCCTTCTTCTCCGCCGGCTCCTCATTTTTGAGTGTGACCTGCTTGCTGCGCTTGGTCAGCTCATAATGCTTGAAGCAGACCAGAAATTCGTACATGACCCAGAACACCGCTACAGCGAACCCTGCAATACCTTTCCGATACAAGCCTTGCACGAAGTACTTCTGACAAAAGCGTGCTGGTGGTCTGAACAGCAGATTCATGATCTTGAAGCTCTTGCCCTTGCTGAAGGCTGTCTCCGCCTCCAGATCGGTGTATTTATTGAATCGCATCACATGATCACTGATGCTACGAAATCCGTAATGCCACAGCACACCGTTCAGCCGAATGGTCTGTTCCTCTGCTACATCCGGCATTTCGTGTACAAGACTGTTGGTAATACCGTAGATTCGGCGATTGAATAGCCGCACCAGATACTCGCCTTTGTTCATCCACTTTCCGAGAAAATCTCCGATCCGATACATGGAGTAGGCCTTAGCCGGATCATGCAAGGTTGCTTTCTTCTCCACCAGATCCCGGGCCAGCTCCTGATTCACAACCTCATCGGTATCGATCAGAAAGATCCAATCGTACTGGGCCCGCTCAATCCCAAAGGTACGCTGCTTGGCATAACCCGGCCACGGATTGATGAATACCCTGCAGCCCAGGGCTTCGGAGACCTGAGCGGTATTATCCTTGCTGCCTCCATCGATCACGACTACCTCGTCCGCGAAGGATGCACAGGACTGGATCGCTTTGGCAATCCGGACTTCGTCATCCTGCGCGATAATGACGACGGATATCCTGTTATCTACAGGTACGCTCGACATATGGTTCATTACAGGGGGCCTCCTTTTGTTCTTAACCGTTAGCCGGTTTTCTCCGGATATATGTGGACAGGGTAGACCGGAGCCACTGAATATCCTGTCTGGAAATGATGAGTCTTGGAATTTTGGTCTTAAGTACAAATTTGACGTTGATCAGAATCATGGAAAAACGAATGATAACCGAGATGAGCATCGCTATGCCTGCTCCAGTCAGACCATAAGCTGGAACCAGCACAATCAGGAGAGGAACTACCATGGCCAGACCGGCCCCCTGAAGTATCGTGACAAGTTTTGGTTTGCCAAGCGCCATAAATGCCTGTGCCAACACCATGGTTCCCCCGCCGATGGACACCTCTAGCACCAGGAATCGGAATACGGTAAGCGCGCTTTTGAATTCCGGTCCGTACAGTAAAGTGAATACATATGGAGCAATCAGCATCAGTACCACAGACGCCAGAATCGTGGCAGTGGATGTAATCCGAAAAGCTCTGAAGGTGATCGCAATCGCCTCATCCTTATCCAGGCTGGATGCCTTCGGGAAGAGAACGACAATGATTGAGGTCGAAAATACATTGACCATTCGCGCTAGGCTCACAGCTACTGCATACAATCCGAGCTCTGCTGGCCTCAGCAGGGCCGCAATCAGAATCTGGTCGATGTATTGGGAGACCTGACCCATCAGATCATTTCCGTAGGAACCCATCCCGTAGGTGAACAAACGCTTGAAATGAGCCCAGCCATTTTTGATCTTCGGCTTATAGGTCCGAATCAGCCGTACCGTGACGATCGCATATACCGGCACAGCCGGGAGCAAATAAGCAAGCGCCGATGTATAGGGGTTCATCATGCCCGTCACAATCAGAATGCCTAAGCCGAGCAAGGTCGCCAGCGGAGTAATGTACCTGAACAAGTTGTATTGCTTATATTCACCCCGCACCTGAAGCATGGCATTGTTGACCTGCGAGATTGCCACCAGAGGACATAAGATCATCGAAATCTGTGCGAATAGAACAACTCCTGGATCAAAGGCGTCCAGCCAGATCGGTACTACGAAGATTCCGATCGTTGTGGCTATGCTCCCGAACAAAATAGCCAGCAGCAGTGCGATCCCATAGAGTGATCCTGCATCCTTGGGGCTCTTCTTGGCGTTATAGATCAGTGCTGAAGGCACACCGAAGGTCAGACAGAAGGCCAGAAATTGAGACCAGTTCACCATCGCAGTCTGTTCTCCACGCCCCGTAGGTCCGAGGTAACGTGCTGTCAGTATGCCTGTCAGCATGTTCACCATCAGGATCATAATGCTGAAGAACATCGTCTTGACCGCTGCTGAGCTGTTATCCTTGCTTTTGGCAAAGCGGACAATAAAGCTGAATATGCTTCGAATTGGACTGGACAGTGCCTGTAAATATTGCATCGATTGCTACCTTCTTTCCGATGAAGCGTCTTTGGCCCACAGCCCTATTCCAATCAGCATCCATACGAGGTAACCTCGCATTCCCGGGAAGCCGTTATCGGATATCAGGTTCGCAACCGCTCCCGCCCACGCCGCAAATGCTAGACGGGCATACGGCTGATAGCTGTCGCGCAAGGCAATGCGCTGAAGCAGCTTCTTGGCCAGGAAAAACAATGCGCCAAAAAAGAACAGCGCTCCTGCAATGCCGAAGGTCAGGAAGACCGCGATGATGCCGTTGTCCATAACCCCGTGCTCTCCCAGATCCCCTCCATTCTCCAGCTTCGTACCTGTACCTACACTTCCGATGCCCTGACCAACCGGGTTCCCGATTACAGCCGGGATCATGGTGTTCAGGAGGTCCAGCCGCTCATTGTAGGAGTGATCCTCCTGAATCGACGTGAGCGTCTCCATCCGGGCCACGAGCCCCTCTGCTCCAGGCAGCTTCGGCACAATGTAGAACATGGCTCCGCCGACAAGTACCAATTGCAGAATCGTCTTCCATTTTCCCTTGGAGGCGGATGTGACGATATATACCAGCAGCATGACGAATACGACCAGCCAGGCAGAGCGCACCAGCGTAATCAGCAACCCGGTTACCGTGAGCAGCAGACCGATCCATCCCAGCGTGCCCCGCCACCGTTTCTCCATCAGCATGGGCACGAGAGCCAAAGCCAAAAAGGCTGCGCATGGTCCCGGAGAGTTCAAGGTCGAGAACACCCGGATTTCGAGCGGATAGGGCATGCCTATCGAATTCATCTCAACATGATTCATCCAGAAGGCATCCCATGGCGGTACGGTTAGGTATTGAATTATGCCGTAGACCGCTACCAGTGTGGCGATATTCGCATACGCATACAGCAATCGGTCGAGATCTTTGGGCGAAAATGGTCTTACGGCGAAATAGGGCAGAAGCAGCAATGGGATCACATAATTCGCCAGATCATAGGCGAAGCCCATCCCGTTCTTGGCCAGCCCGATCAGGCTGCCGTAGCCGAGAGCTACCCCGAAATACAGAACAGCTCTGGCCAAGGGCTTATCGACATGATGAATGCTGCGCAGTACTGGAATAATGATCATCGCTCCAGCCAGAAGCGGAGCGACGCTGAGCAATGATACCGAATGGTAAGTGCCCTCCATCCAGTCCATGATTCTGCGGATCTCAGGCGCGATGGCCCATACAACGAGCGTATAGGGAACGAGCATGCGGGATTGGATCATCGCCAGTACAAATGCCGGAAAGACCAGTGCAAGCACTGCAGCCGCCTGCTGACTCATGGTAGGACTCAGCTTGGCGCTGACATATCCGATCATGAGTGGCAGGATACAGGCCGCCATACCCAGCAGCAATATGGTCAATCCGCGTGTGTTCCACAGGCTGAATCCCTGCGGCTGGTTAGCTAATCGTCCGGCATTTCTCATTCAGGTGCTTCCTTTCTGCAGGAATACAGGCGGATTACTCCGCGTTTCCCCTCTTCATCCGATTGGTTTTGAGCATTTCTTTGAGTAGTAGAAGCAGAAATTGAGTATCCTCAATCAGATATCTCTTCCATAGTCTTCGAGGTTCCTGCGATAAGCGCCAAAACCATTCAAACCCTGTCTTTTGCATCAGCTCAGGTGCTCGCTTGATGGAACCGGACAGGAAATCGAAGGTTGCCCCGACACCGATTGACACCGGAGCACGATAGGATTCATAGTGCCGATAGATCCATTTCTCTTGCTTCGGAGCGCCGACACCGACGAAGACAATGTCCGGGCGACTCTCCTTCAGCATGTGGATAATCCTCTTGTTCTCCTCCTCGTTGTTCTCAAAGCCATAGGAGGGAGAATAATAGCCCACTACATTAATCTGTGGATAGGACTGCTTCAGATTTTGCATGGCCTTCTCAGCCACTCCATCTGCCGAGCCCATGAAGAACAGCCGATATTGACGCTCCTCAAAAGCCTCACCCAGCTTGCTGAACAGATCGGAACCGGATACCTTCTCCTTCAGCGGCTTGCGCAGCAGCTTGGAGGCCCAGATAATCGGCATTCCATCAGCTACCACAGCTCCTGCCTCCGAATAGATCTGCTTGAACTCCCTGTCCTTGCGAAGCTTGATGACATGGTCCACATTGCAGGTCAGAATATAGGAGTGGTTCTGCTGCTGAATGGTCCGATCAATGTAATCCAACAAATCATTAAAGTCATAGTTATCAAAATTGACATCGAACATGTTCACTCTGCTCATCGTATCACTTCTCTTTTGCGAAATCGGTTTGCGTTGAAGTCTGGTACAAGCAATTCAAATACCAGCACAACGGAATAATCATTTGAACCGTTGATAAGGTATTGTCCGAAAAGGAATAAATCAGAAATCCGGTAATCAGACCTGCGAAATAGGGCTTGATCGGCTTAGCAAGCGATCGATAAATGAGAACGAACACGATCAGCAGCGAGAGCATTAGCAGGCCGCAGCCAATGTATCCTGAATCAAAGTAAAAGCGGATGTATTCGTTATGCGGTACGACGAAGCCATTGAACAGCGTGCCATCGTTCGCAATTGTCACCGCGCCAAGTCCTCTTCCTGACCATGGATAGTCCTGAACCCGGCTTAGAAAATAATCCCACGCCTCTGAGCGGCCCGACAGATCAATTCCCGTATCCGTCTGTCGCTCGAATGAGCGCTTCATCAAATTGTCCCATTGCAGAGCTACCGCAGCGATCCCAACTAGGATCGAGCCTCCAAGTGGAAACATATATCTCAGCCTGCCCCGCAAATATTGACGGGAAATATCGTACAAATACACAGCTAGAATCGGCAGTAACGCAAGGATAGGTCCACGAGTCCCCGTACCGATCAGAATCATAAAGTTAAGAGCCAGTGTCATGTAGAAGTAGATGCTTTGCTCCGGTCTTCGCTTGATTTCGATCAAGGATACGCCAATCCCGATAAAAGCCAGCATCGCCAGATGCGGCGGGATGTTCGCCCCCTGCAGCCGAATGGCTCCAGTGAATTCCACAGAAGCCAGGGAATGCATACCAGCCACAGCCAGCAGCAATCCTACTCCGACACTAATGACCGGAAGCATCGCGATGATGCGAATGTGTTTCTCGGCCACGGCCCTCTTCCACTTGATTAGGAGAAAAAAGAAGGGCAATGACAGCCCGATAAAGGCCTTGATTCCCAGTGATGCGCTCATCTGTGGAAGCCAGACCGAGAATGTGAAAGTAATTCCCAGCATGGCTGCCAATGCCCAGATGGGATAGCTGAATTTCAGCCGGATGCCATTGACCAGCATACAAGGGGCTAACAAGGCCAATATGCCCAGCTTGTAGAGGGATAGCACCTCGAATCCGAACAAGCCGCCGGGAATCAGGTAATCCACAGATAAGGCTGTGCTCAGCAATACGAGATAGCTGATCCGATCAGGGTGAGTGATGCAGACTCCCAGCAGCAGCAGTACCACTACAGCAGCGATGCTGATGAAGGGCTGATAGGTAGCTGCGACCCCGATAAACAACGCAGCCAGCAGGAATACCGTCACTTGTTGAAAGGCATTCATTCTGGCTATCCGTGGATAGTTACTCATTGTTCAACACCTCATCCTGCCGCAGACTCACGATTTCGGTTCCGAAATGTATCCATCGTTCCCCATATACTTTCCATCCTGCATTGAATCAGCAGTCTCGCTGCTTCACTGCGTGCTCTCAAGGAGCTCATAGCAATATACAACAGCTTAGCTCCCGTCTTGGCCATAAGCATGGCCCAATCCTTGGGACCACTGCACTGAGCTGCGTACGACATACCTTGGCAATAGTACCTGTTCATAATCCAGTCTCTCGTCAAGCGCTCAGCAGGTACAAAATGATCCACCGCCATATCGGGATGATAGAGGACCAGCCCACCAGTCCTGCGAATGTTCTCAAATACCCACGATTCCTCTCCCGAAAGGAGGAGGTTGCCCTTGCGACCCAGATGGAGCGGGAACATTCCTGTGGCAAATACCGATGTGCGCATAGCCATATTGGCGCCGAACGGATTCAGGTTCTTCGGATACTCACGCTCCTCCGTGCCCAGATTTACGATGGTGTAAGGCAATTCAAGAGGGCCGCTAAGCCAGGAGGGCCGCTCGATCTCGAAGATCGGTGCAATCGGTCCTCCAAGAGCACTCATATCCGGGTGCCTGTGGAAGGTGTCCACAATGGTTGTGATCCAACCCACGCAGGGAATGGCATCGTCATCCAGAAAGGCTACAAGGTCAGCCTGCGCCAGATGGATACCTGCATTGCGAGCTGCCGACAGCCCTTGTTCGGATTCATAGTGGTGGCGAAAGCTCAGCCTATGCCCGTGTGCCTCCTCGAACCGCCCGATGACACTAGCGGTATGGTCCGTCGAGCGATTGTCCACGACGATGACCTCTGCCCGCTCCAGCTCCTTCAGGGCAAGCAATGACTCCAGCGTCTTCTGCAGCAGGTCAGCCCGATTATAGGTGCATATGATAATGGACAGCTCAGGTACGCTGTTATGAATTCCTTGATTGTTGTCCATCAGTAGGCATCCCTGGAGAAGAGCATGATGACCCCTGTCTTGAAGATGATCTTCAGATCCAGCCAGGTGTTGCGCACATGGATGTACTTGAGGTCCATCTGCACCATCTCCTCGAAGCCGACACTGTTGCGCGCGCTAACCTGCCAATAGCCCGTGCACCCCGGGGTGACGATCAAGCGCTGCTTGTCATAGTCGGAGTATTCCTCCACCTCGCTTGGTAGAGGCGGACGGGGCCCCACCAGGCTCATGTCCCCCCGCAATACGTTCCACAGCTGCGGTATTTCATCAATGCTGGTCTTGCGAAGGAATCTGCCGATCCGTGTAATCCGCGGATCATTCTTGATCTTGAACATGGCCCCACTGACCTCATTCATGGCCATCAGATCCTTTTTGAGCTCCTCGGCATTGGACACCATCGATCTGAACTTAAACATGCTGAACAGCTTCTCGTTCTTGCCTACCCTCGTCTGCTTGAAGAAGACACTTCCCTTCGGGTCCTCCAGCTTGATGAGAATACCCACCAGCACGAACAGTGGTAGCAATACGATGAGTCCTATGCCTGACAGCAAGATATCCAGAATACGTTTGGTCACCAGATATGAGGTCTTATCCTGTACCTTCTTAGTTCCATATGGCATGTAAAACGTTTTACCCGGCACGACAGCCTCATAGTCATCCGGCAGATTTTCCATGCTCATCGCAATGACTCCCTCCTTATGATCCAACCGTGGTGGAATGATCAGCTTTGGCGAGCCACTCAGCCATGGCATCCAGCACAGGATATTTGAGATCGCCGCTTTGCATCGCAAATTCCAGGGTGGTCAGAATATAGCCAAGTCGCTCTCCCACATCATAACGAGTGCCCTCAAAGTCATAAGCATAGACACGCTCGCTTTGATTAAGCTTTTGGATCGCATCCGTCAACTGAATCTCTCCGCCAGCCCCGCGCTCCTGCAAATCCAGGTATTTGAAAATCTTAGGTGTGAATACGTATCGGCCCATAATCGCAAGGTCTGACGGTGCCGTACCCTTCGGTGGCTTCTCTACAAAGTTGTTCACTCTGTACAGTCGTCCTTCCTGAAGATCCGGCTCGATAATTCCATAACGATGTGTATATTCCTCAGGCACCTTTTGCACCCCGATCACGGAGTTCTGGGTCTCTTCATATTGATCCATCAGCTGGCGAAGGCATGGAGTCTTGCCTGTGACAATGTCATCTCCCAGCAATACGCCGAACGGCTCGTCGCCAATGAAGCGTCTTGCACACCATACAGCATGTCCGAGACCCTTCGGTTCTTTCTGGCGAATATAGTGAATCTCAACCTTCGAGGAGCGCTGCACCTCTTTCAGAATGTCCAGCTTGCCGTCCTCGAGCAATCTGGACTCCAGTTCAAAGGCGTTATCGAAGTGGTCCTCGATGGCCCGCTTGCCCTTACCTGTGACAATGATGATGTCCTCAATTCCGGAGTCAATTGCTTCTTCCACGATGTACTGAATCGTGGGCTTGTTGATGATTGGAAGCATTTCCTTAGGCATTGCCTTGGTCGCTGGCAAGAACCGTGTGCCGAGTCCTGCGGCCGGGATAATCGCTTTTTTCACTTTTTTCATCGCATTGGCCTCCTAGAATGATATTGGTTATGCATGAGTTATTTCACTTGGTTCAATACAATGCCTACAATGGAGGCTCCTGCCTGATCCATGAGTTGCTTGGTCTTGCGAATATCACTGCGCTTCGTACGCGAATGCTGGGCGACCAGCACCACCCCGTCTGTGATCGGCGCCAGCAGGCGAGCATCTGTATAATCCAGCGCGGATGGGGAGTCAATCAGAATAAGATCATATTCCTCGCGTAGCTCATCAATCAGTTGCTTCATCTTCGCACTGCCCAGCATATCTGCCGCATTATAGATGCTGTTCTCAGCCAGAATCACATACAGGCTGCTGTCTACCTTACGGATAATGTCCTTGGAGCTGGTGGAGCTGCGTAGATAGCTCGATAATCCACTGGTATTCTCCATACCGAACACTTCATGGATGGCCGGGCGACGCAGGTCTGCATCGACAATAGCAACCTTTCGTCCTTCCTGGGCGAAGGATACAGCAACATTGGCCAGCAATGTCGTCTTTCCTTCTCCATGACCAGGCGAGGCTACCAGAAGAGCTGTTCCCAGATCACTCGTGCCGATGACCTGCTGGCGGATGTATGTCCTAAGTGAACGAAAGGATTCAGATACATGCGAAGCCGGGTTCGTCTCGGTAATTAACGCATCACTCAACTGCAGCATAAGTTCGTTCCCCCACTCGTTCTTTGGATTTGCCAGCGGCGCTGCCCAGATCCTTTTTGCGGATGACCGGAATGGCTGCAATTACAGGAATGCCAAGCTCTGCCTCAGCTTCTTTCTCAGATCTGAGCGTACCGTTGATGCTCTCCAGGAAAATTAACGTTCCGAGTGCAATCATCAAGGACACGATAAAGCTAATGGCAATATTCATGAGCGGACTGCCATTGACTGGCTCTGGATCAGCCTGAACATCCGCCAGATTCAGAATCTTCACATTATTCAGGTTCATTAGCTCAGGTACGGAGCGCGCAAAGGTCTGCGATACGGCATTTACAATACCTGCTGCCTTCTGATAGCTCTCATCTTCTACCGTAAGCCCGATAACCTGGCTCTTGTCAGAGGATTTGATCTGCAGTTTCTCTGTCAACTGCGCCTGATTGAGACCAAATTCGGGGTGAGCAGAGACTACAGTGTTCATAATGGAAGGTGACGTAAGAATATCCCTGTAGCTCTGCACCAGGTTAAGACTGGCATTGACTTCATTCAGGCTGTTGCTTTGCGGTGTGCCCGAGATGTTGTTAATGAGTATCTGGCTGGAAGCAGCATACACAGGCTTCACGAAATTCTGACTGACATACAGCGTTGTTAGGCATGAGATCAGAACAAATGCAGTAATCAGCCATAACCTTTTCCGAATCAATACAAGGTAATCCATAATGGTTTTCTCCATTACATCTCCTCCTTTCCGCTCTGATCCGCATATTCATAAGTCTCTCTTGGAAGCACTCCTGATTTATGAAAATGCTCATATTAATATATTCTCATCTTATCAATGCCACAGTGGGCACACATGACCCCTTGCTGCACTTTATTCGTAACGATGGTAGACATTTGATTGCCACCTGTGTCTACTCTTTGGTATACTTTCGTACCATATTTATTAGCAAAACAAAAAAACACGGAATAGCTTCCGTGTTTTTACTTTAATTCTATATTTTATTTAAAAATAAACAAAGCATAGAAGACACACTCGATGAATGCTGTGTAGCTTAGTTCATTGGCTCATACTTGGCCAGACCAATAGCATTCGCATACAGTGCTGCCTGTGTACGATCTGACAATCGGAGCTTGGCGAGGATCTGACTGACATGCTTCTTCACCGTGAACTCACTGATGAATAGCCGCTGGGCAATTTCACGATTGCAGGCTCCCATCCCAAGCTCAATGAGAACTTCCTTTTCCTTCGGCGTCAGATCATCTGTCAGGTTCACCGCATCCTCACGAAGCTTCGTCTCCAGGATCGTCGGATCATAATATTTGCGACCCTTGTTCACCAGTTGAATCGCATAGATTAGCTCCTCTGGCAGAGCCTCCTTCAGCACATAGCCATCTACAGAGGCCTCTTCTGCCTTCAGGAAATCCTCCCGACTTGCTGAGGACGTCAAAAGAATGAATTTGCTGTTGAATCCTCGATTTCTGGCGGACTTAATAATATCCAGACCGGATTCATCTGCGAGCTTCAAATCCAGTAATACCAGATCAGGGTTCGTCTCCTCCAGCACCATGAGTGCTTCATGCTGGTTCTTGGCCTCTCCCGCAAAGTGTACGTTAGGCTGCATTGATATTACAGCAGCGAGCCCTTTTCTCACCAAAGGATGATCATCTACAATGACTACTTTCATGAAACGACCTCCTGATCTTATGTATCTGTTATATGATCCGCATTCCAGTGAACACATCCCGTGCATATCCCGTTCCCTGTCGTGTCTGTACATTCATCAAGAACTGAGCTGTACCGGAACCGTGAGGACAAGTTCTGTCCCGCTCCCGATCCCGCTGGTTACATTAAATTCACCTCCCATAGATTTTGCTAAATATTCCATATTCCCTAATCCGAGGCCTCCTTCGGGCTGAAGCGCCTCACCTCCTGCCGTAATTTTATCTGCTTCAAATCCAATTCCATCATCCGTGATCACGAGCTTCACTCGCTGTGGATGAATAGCCAGACTAACATTAATATGCTTCGCACATCCATGACGAATGGCATTACCTGCTGACTCGGATATGACACGATACAGCATTTTCTGATACAGGTAAGGCAACGTGTGATGATCTCCTGTAATAGACAGCTCAATCTGCACCTCATTCAGACGGGAAAGCATATGCAGATGACTCTTCACTGAGGCCATCCAGGTAGGAGCTCCTCCTTTGCGGGAGCTTAAGCTATGTATTGCCAGCTTCAGTTCCCGTGCTGCCTGATTGGCAGACTCCTGTAACAGATCCAGCTGCTCGTTGACCTTGGCCCTTGGCAGCTTATGCCACGTCTGACGTAAAGAATGTGTGGAGTACACCATGCCGAACAGACTCTGGGATACATTATCATGCATCTCATTGGCAATTCGGTTCTGCTCATTCGTGATGATCAGTTGACTCTCGATACGCTCCAACTCATAACGTTCCAGGAATACGGCGCTTAGCTCCGCGAGGAAAATCAGCTGCTGCACCAGCCAGCGTCTACGACTCAGCTCCTGCTCGGGCTCCAGCTTCACACCGATGATGGCCACGAAGCGTGTCGTCATCGGCACCGTAATCATGAGGAATTCGCCCCAGTCTGGCAATGTCTTGAAAAAGGGCTCCCGCTCCGAGCGATATTGCTCCCGATGATGATTAATCTCAGCAAAGAGCTCCTCCTCCTCTTCCACACTCCAGCCCGTCTGACTGCTCGCAGGTGCATCCTCCTCCATATGGTCCAGCCAAAAGAAGGCCTTCTGCTGCCCAGTCAGCTTCACCGTGTAGTCCGAGATTACTTGCCCCATATTCATGGCCTCATTGCGGCTCGCCGTCTCCATGATGTGATAGATGGATCTGATATGCTCCATCGTCTCATGTACCCGGGTATTGGCTTGTGTCAGCTCCCTCTTCATGGTGCCGATCATTTGCATCGCCATCATCGTAATCGACAATACCAGGATGAGATTCATATTCTGAATCAGGACATCCGGGAAAAACCGAGTCTGCAATTGGTTAAAAAAGGTATAACAAAAAGTGAGCTGAATTCCGATATAGGATGTAAGCAAGATCCAACTGTAAATTGTTGACAAATATATTCCCGCAGTCACCATCGGATTAATGATGTACCATTTGAAGGGGCTTCCCGCTCCCCCCGTAGGAAACAACAGGGCTATTATTCCAACGGTCTCCAGAGCAATGGTGAACATCATGATCTTGGGATGATTCTGGTACCTGCGATAAATATACGTGAATGTACTGACGATCATGAATAGCAAAATAATTAAAAGCCATTTGTGATTCGCGTCGTGGCCCGAGTCTCCAAATACATAAGCAAGCGATGTAACCGCCAAGGAAGCATACCTGTACACAAAAATCATCCTGGCGTCTGCAGACTTCTTAGCCTTCATCATGTCACCCTATTCTGTTGATAATCGGGAAGTCCATAATCAATGTGTTACAAAAATGATACCGAATAAATTTCGAAATAACAAGCCACCCAAAAAATAGTAAACGTTTACATCGAAAAAAATATGGTATTTTTTGTGCCAAAATCTTGTTTCATTCCACAAAAAACGGGGTATAGAAAGCCTTTTTTTCGACCTGTCAAGTTTTTTTCGCTCCAACAAATGGAAAGACCCGTAAAGTTCCTCTCTGATCGAGAGAGACTCTACGGGTCTTTTTCATATACAATATTCAACTATGATTTGGTAGCCTTGATCGTGCACTTAAGTGTCTCTACCAGAGTCCCAAATTAATTCCCGCCGGCACGTGCTAATTCACGCATACTGGCTTCAAAGGCTGCAAGCAGGGCTTCATCTCCAGTCAAGCCTGTCGCTTCGACCTTCTCAATATGCTCAACCATCCGCTTGTAGTCCTTCGGAATGATCCGTACAAAATGCCCAATGGCATTCTGCCAATCATTCAAAATATGCTCAGCCACTTCACTACCTGTGTACTCCGCATGACGTTGGATCAGCCCTCTTAGGTCTGCGGCCTCAGCTATATCCTCTACACGCTCCAGGAGTACCATCTCCAGATTGCAGCGTCCCAGGAAGGTAGCTTCCGGATCATACACATACGCAATACCGCCGGACATCCCTGCTGCAAAATTCCGTCCAGTATCCCCGAGCACGACTACACGTCCGCCTGTCATATACTCACAGCCATGATCGCCTACACCTTCTACGACGACCTTGACCCCGGAATTACGAACAGCAAAGCGTTCTCCGGCAATACCATTAATGTAGGCCTCACCGCTAGTAGCACCGTATAGGGCCGTATTACCTATAATAATATTCTTATTCGCTTCGAATGTCGCTTCAGCTGGCTTTTTGACGATAATTTTACCACCAGAAAGTCCCTTTCCGACATAATCGTTGGAATCACCTTCCACTTTGATCGTGATTCCCTTAGGAACAAAGGCACCCAGACTCTGTCCAGCCGAACCTGTGAAGTTCAGACGGATGGTATCCTCCGGAAGTCCCGCTGCTCCATAGCGACGGGTAACCTCGCTTCCCAAAATCGTACCAACGGCACGGTTCACATTCGTGATTGGGAGTGTTGCTTCTACAGGAATGCTATCTTCAAGCGCTGGTGCAGCGAGTGGAAGCAGGTGCTGCATATCCAGCGTCTCTTCCAGACCATGATTCTGGCGCTGTGTACGAACTCGCTCACTGCCTGCAGCCAGCTCAGACACATGGAGAAGCACGGACAGGTCTACGCCCTTCTTCTTCCAGTGATTGGCTGCATGATTCGCATCCAGACAATCGGTACGTCCTACCATCTCCTGAATAGTACGGAAGCCCAGCTCAGCCATGATCTCACGTACATCCTCAGCCACAAAGCGCATGAAGTTCACGACGTGCTGTGGGTCCCCCATATAGTTCTTACGCAGCTCCGGATTCTGGGTAGCCACACCTACTGGACAAGTGTCCATTTGGCATACCCGCATCATAATACAGCCAAGCGCTACCAGCGGAGCAGTAGAGAAGCCATATTCCTCAGCACCCAGCAGAGCAGCTACAGCCAGATCGCGTCCAGACAGCATCTTGCCGTCCGTCTCCAGTACGATACGATCACGCAGATTGTTGATCATCAGGGTCTGATGAGCTTCAGCAAGTCCCAGCTCCCATGGCATACCTGCATGACGAATGGAGCCTTGTGGTGATGCTCCTGTCCCTCCGTCGTAGCCGCTGATCAGGATAATATCCGCACGTCCTTTGGCAACACCTGCTGCAATCGTGCCGACACCCACCTCGGATACGAGCTTCACGTTAATATCTGCACGTGGATTGGCATTCTTCAGATCATAGATCAGCTCTGCCAGATCCTCGATGGAGTAGATATCATGGTGAGGCGGCGGTGAAATCAGACCCACACCAGGCGTGGAACCGCGAACCTCGGCAACCCAAGGGTATACCTTACGACCAGGCAGTTGTCCGCCTTCGCCCGGCTTCGCTCCCTGTGCCATCTTGATCTGAATCTCATCCGCATTCACCAGATAATTGGAGGTTACGCCAAAGCGTCCTGAAGCCACTTGCTTGATCGAGCTGCGACGCAGGTCTCCGTTCTCGTCTCTTACGAAGCGAGAAGGGTCTTCGCCACCCTCACCTGTATTACTCTTGCCTCCGATTCGGTTCATAGCAATCGCAAGATCCTCATGCGCTTCCTTACTGATCGATCCGAAGGACATGGCCCCGGTCTTGAAGCGGCGCATGATGGACTCAGCGGATTCCACTTCCTCCAGCGGAATAGGCTCGCCTACCGGCTTGAGCTTCAGCATCGAGCGAATGGTCAGCTTCTTCTCATTCTCGCCCTGCACCAGCGTGGCATACTTTCTATATAATTGGTAATCTCCAGTACGAACTGCTTGCTGCAACAGATGGATGGTCTGTGGATTGAACAGATGTTCCTCTCCATCATTGCGCCATTGGTATTCACCACCGGAATCCAATACCTTGTCATTGCCATCCTTCTCATTGAAGGCACGATAATGATGTGACAGGGCTTCTGCCGCTACTTCCTCCAGACCGATTCCGCCGATGCGAGAAGGTGTCCAGGTAAAGTATTGATCGACAAAGTCCTGCTTCAAGCCTACTGCTTCGAAGATTTGCGCTCCACGATAGGATTGAATTGTGGAAATCCCCATCTTGGACAAAATTTTCAGCACGCCCTTAGTAGCGGCTTTGATGTAGTTCTTAACGGCCTTCTCATGGGAAATGCCACGCAGCATGCCTTGCTGAATCATGTCGTCGAGCGTCTCGAATGCCAGATACGGATTCACTGCACTTACGCCATAGCCAAGCAGCAGCGCGTAATGATGAATATCACGCGGCTCTCCTGACTCCAGCAAGATACTCACCTTCGTACGCGTACCGCGTTTGATCAGGTGATGATGCAATCCCGCTACTGCGAGCAGTGCAGGAATGGCTGCATTGTCATGATCGACACCACGGTCCGACAGAATCAGGATATTATGCCCCTTCTCAATGACACGATCCGCTGCTTCGAACATTCCCTCCATTGCACTGCGCAGTCCTTCGGCGCCATCAGCCGCATTGAAGAACATAGGAATCGTCATGGACTTGAAGCCTGGACGGTGAACATGACGGATTTTGGCAAAATCTTCATTCGACAGCACCGGTGTCTCCAGACGAATCTGACGACAGCTCTCTGGTTCTGGATGCAGAAGATTGCGCTCTGGTCCAATCGTCGTCCCCGTAGCTGTTACGATCTCTTCCCGAATCGCGTCGATCGGTGGATTCGTTACTTGAGCGAACATCTGCTTGAAATAGTTATACAGTCGCTGCGGCTTATCCGACAGCACGGCCAATGGAGCGTCATAACCCATGGAACCGATTGGCTCTGCTCCAGTGGAAGCCATAGGCTCCAGCAGCTTGCGCAGCTCCTCAAAGGTATACCCGAACGATAGTTGTAGCTGATTCACATTATCGTGCTTCGGCTCAGGAAGCTCCGGTGCGTCAGGCAGCTCGGCGAGATCAATCAGATGCTCATCAAGCCATTCCTGATACGGCTCCTCGGAAGCGATTCTTGCCTTAACCTCCTCATCCGACACGATACGTCCTTCTTCTGTATCCACGAGCAGCATACGACCTGGGCGCAGACGATCCTTGTAGAGGATGTTCGCTGGATCAATGTTCAGTACGCCTACCTCGGAGGACAGAATGATCAGGTCATCCTTCGTCACATAGTAGCGTGCTGGACGGAGTCCGTTCCGGTCCAGAATCGCACCGATCTGGATACCGTCTGTGAACGCCATTGCAGCCGGGCCGTCCCACGGTTCCATCATCGTGCTGTGATATTCATAAAATGCTCGCTTCGTGGCATCCATACCCTCATGGTTGCTCCAAGGCTCCGGTACCATCATCATCGCTACGTGTGGCAGGGAGCGACCACTCAAGTACAGGAACTCCAGCGTATTGTCGAACATTGCGGTATCTGAGCCATCCGGATTGATGACTGGCTTGACCTTGCTGATATCCTCGCCGAACAGCTCGCTCTCGAACTGCGCCTGACGAGCATGCATCCAGTTCACATTCCCGCGCATCGTGTTGATCTCACCGTTATGAATCATGAAGCGATAAGGGTGCGCACGATCCCAGCTCGGGAAGGTATTGGTGCTGAAGCGCGAGTGAATCAGCGCGATTGCTGAAGACAGACGCTCATCCTGCAGGTCGAGATAGAACTGGCCCACTTGCGCCGTAGTCAGCATACCTTTATAGACCACTTTTCGACAGGACATACTCGGAGCATAGAAGCTCTCGCCATGTGCATCCTCTGCATTGTATCGAATGGCCTGCTCCGCACGCTTGCGAATGACATACAGCCTGCGCTCAAAGCCCAGATCCGTCTCGATTCCTTCAGCACGCTTAATGAACACTTGGCATACATATGGCTTGGCTGCTTTGGCCGTCTTGCCCAACATCTCATCATAAGTAGGCACTTCACGGAAGCCGAGGCACTCCTGCCCTTCTTCCGCGATGATCTCCTGCAGGCGCTGCTGGTGTGCTGCGCGGACAGCCGCATCATTAGACATGAACAGCATACCAACGCCGTAATGACCAGGTTCAGGCAGGTTCACACCAAGCTTCTGCATCTCATCAGCAAGAAACTGATGTGGTATCTGAATCATGATCCCAGCTCCGTCACCGGAATTCGGTTCACTTCCCTGACCACCGCGATGTTCCATGTTCTCCAGCATCGTGAGCGCCTGGGTCACAATATCATGAGATGGCTTGCCTTTAATATTTGCAACAAAACCCATACCACAAGCATCTTTTTCAAATTGAGGATCATATAGACCCTGTTTTGGAGGTAAACCTGTCTGTCTCATGGAACGCAACCTTTCTCTAATAAAATCAGGGCCATCCTTCAGTAAGGACGGATTGGAAACGACGGCAGCGACAAATGAAATGTTCAGCAGCAGTGGCTGAGAAAAGAGGGTATGACGAACATCACCACTCGATACGAGGGCGACGATGTCGATTTGCGTGTTGGAGGTGGAAAGGTTCGGCCTTTCCGGAGTGCAATCTCGATAATTATACAGCTACTCTCTTATTAGAAAGATTAAGTTATATCATTGTAACACTCACCTAACGCGTAAGCAATTCAAAGTTTTTATGATAGCGATAATAAATCTTTTGATGTACAGCTTTACCGTAATGATGCAAAAACCAGGGGGATTCAATGCATATTTATACATTAATATGTGTATTTTCTATCATTCATATCTATTCTATTTAAACAGATCGTCATAAAACGAATTCACATTCATAATTTACAAATAACGATTGAAGTATCTTCTTTTCGTTTATACAATTTGAATAACGGCTTCTATTTAATGTAGCTCTAGCTTTCATCTTTTTTCTCATCCATATTATCATCATCCATTCAAGCCATGTGCCACCATGCTATGAAATGATCTGAAGCAAAGTAGGTGTATCATGTCAGCAAAACGAATCATGCTATTGTCCGAAGGCTTTGGTACAGGGCATACCAAGGCAGCACAGGCTCTGGCAGACGGACTAAAGCACCTGTTCCCGGAAACTGACACCTGTGTGATGGAGCTTGGAACAGTTCTGAATCCGAAGCTGGTTCCGGTGCTACTGGATGCTTACCGCCGAACTGTGAGTGTCCAGCCAGAGCTGATCGGCATCCTATATCGCAAGCAATACCACAAGCCTTTGAATGGATTCACACGTCTAGCATTGCATAAGCTCTTCTACGCCAAGGCCCTACGCATCATCTCGGCATGGAGCCCGGACGCTATCGTCTGCTCCCATCCCTTTCCGGCGGCCGTCATCGCGCATCTGAAGCAGCAAGGTCTGAATATACCTTTATTGACGCTCATTACCGATTATGACGCACACGGTACCTGGGTCAATGCCGAGGTCGATGGCTATCTGGCTCCGGCTATGAAGGTTCGTGATGTGCTCATTTCGCATGGGGCTGAGCCTTCACGTATCTCAGTCACGGGTCTCCCTGTCCATCCTGACTTCTGGAGCAAGGGTAGTAAAGAGCGTATCCGCCGAAATCTCGGATTACGAAACCTGCCTACCGCGCTTGTGATGGGTGGTGGCTGGGGCATAACGGCGCAGCATGAGATGCTGGAACAATTAATCCAGCTATCTGGTCGAATACAGTTAATTATTTGTACAGGCAGTAACCGCAAGCTCTACCACCAGCTGCATTCGAATCCGCAATGGCATCATCCCCATGTGCGTATCCTTGGATACACTCACAAGATTAGCCAATTGATGGACGCCTCGGATGTACTCATTACCAAGCCTGGAGGCATGACTTGTACAGAAGCCATGGTCAAACGCATCCCGATGCTCTTCCTCCCAGCTCTTCCCGGACAGGAGGAGGAGAACCGCAATTATTTTGTCGAGCAGGGCTACGGGCTCACGCTTGAGCATGTAACAGATCTGGAGCTAGCCATCGAGGAGCTCATTCGCATAGGCGACTCCCGGCTTAGAGCGGAGTCATACCACCCTCAGTTAGGAGCGCGGGTCGTACATCAGCTCGTATCCTCCCGCACCCTATCGCCGGAATATGCCGAGAAATGGACGTCACACCGTAGCGTCGGTGGTCCATCTTCACCTTCCTCGCATTCACTTGGCACCAAGGAGACTGCCAGGCTAAGCTGAGTGCTGAGTAACATGATAAACCAAATTATAAATTGAAGCATGGGCTAAATTTAGCCAAAAAGTAAAGGGTCGAGAGTGACGCTCAGTACAATTAGTACAGGCTTACTCTCGACCCTCTGTCATCTATAACACACATCGTTTTCTGTCCACATCATATCTACCTTAGTTCACAGGCTAGTTGTTAGAGATGTAAGTGAAAATGGCATTCGTACCGTGTCTTCTTCTCCTAGAATTCAAAGCTCTCACCCGGACGCAGCGGCCTGCCCTCAAGCCCCTCCTGGGCCAATCGTTCACAGAAGGCTACAGGGTCCTGCTCAATCCCGGGGAAGGTATCATAATGCACAGGGATGATTCGTTTGGCTCGAATCCAGGAAGCAGCCAGCAACGCATCATCGGGCCCCATAGTGAGCTTGTCTCCAATTGGCAATGCTGCAGCATCAATCTGATGTCTTTCTCCAATTAGACGAAGCTCACTGAACAAAGCCGTATCTCCGGCATGATAGAACACCTTGTCCCCTAGCGTTAACAGTATGCCTGCTGGCTCGCCCATATAGATGGTCTGCCCATCCATAGTCAGTGAAGAACTATGCAGGGCTGGTGTGAATTTTACGTGGAAGTCGTCGAACTGAAAGCCCCCCCCGATATTCATATGCTCTGCCTTTGCTCCCAGTAAGGTACAATATTCCGCTAATTCATAGACCGCTATGATTGGGCAATCGTTATTCTTTGCGATCGTCACAGCATCTCCGAAATGATCAGCATGACCATGAGTCAATAGAACGGCATCCACTTGAATCTCTTCCGGTTTAATAGTAGCAAGTGCATTACCTGTCAAGAACGGATCAAATATGAATCGTTTGCCCGCTTCCTCTACTAAAATTGCAGAATGTCCGTAATACGTAATTTTCATGATTCAACGGCACCTCCAAATGTTAAGCGCATGCTATTATTTACCCTCAATTCTATAGTTATAACGGAGGACAAATACACTTGTCAGTACATAAGCCGAATAGAACCGCACATGACGACGCACGATTATTTATAAAAAGTATGATTCCCGATCGTCTTCACTTTCTCACGATTATGATGAACGGTCAGATCCTGAGCCAACGTGAGAGACAAGAAGTAATACGTATTGTCAGGCACAGCCTTCACACCGTTCAGCGCTTCGTTCACAGCACGAATACAATCCTCATTAGGCTGAACACGACGAAGACGCCCGTTCGCTACCGGACTAAATTGAGCTTTTTGATAGATGACATTTTGGATTGTATCTGGGAAATTGGCTGACCGCAGCCGGTTCAAGACAACGTTGGCAACTGCCACTTTGCCTTCGTACGGTTCGCCTTCAGCTTCTGCCATTACGATTTTTTGCAGCAAAAGCACTTCATTCGCCTTGACGCTGTAGCTCCAGGTAGACTTGGCTTGTTCTGCCTGCGTGAGCGTTTGCGTACGCGTAAAGAAGATTTTGTTAGGGGGGGTATGGGTCTGTGAGGTTGCGGCCACAGCTGCTGTCTTCTTGGCAGCCTCCGCCTTTTGAACCTGAGCAACTCGCTTGGCTTCCGCCGTAGCTCGTCGCTTCGTTTCCTCCACTTGATTCAGAAGCATGGGAGCCGATTCAATCTGTTTCCATCTATGCATTTCTTTCCCGGTTGGGACGGATGTATCAGATTCCTTTAAGAAATGCATAGAGCTGATCCTGTCCTGTTGCATAGATCGTTCGCCAATGCCCGACCAATAGATAGAATTATAGATTACAGCCTCCGAAATTTTGTGTTTATTTTGCACCTCAGAATACAGACTAATCCCCACTATACATACCAGCAGCACGCTTAACATCGGTGCTACCCAACGATTCTCTTTAATGATATCCATATTGTTCCTCCCGCTACATTAGGCACACTTAAACGTATATGTAACCGAAAATGTGACTTTTGAATAACGCTGAACAATATTATCACTTGTAGAGAAGTTTAGCAAGTTTCGGACCCTTTTATTGGTATTTCACCCACAACTCTATACATTGGTCGTTGCCCTAATTGTGTCGCATAGACGACAAAAGACTCCACCTTCCAGGTCGAATTTGTAAGTGGAAGATTCGTATCCTCTGCTTGCTGGAATGCGGCTGTACCCGTGTAATTGCGAGCAATCGTGATGTGCGGATGGTAGGCTCTGGCCTCTCTCTGGAAGCCCAGTGGCTCAGTAGCATCCACAATTCGCTCCTGCAAGCGATATAAGTGATCCACCTCCCCTTCAACATCCTGCCACAGAACCCGCGGTCGGTCAGTTGTACCAAAAGTTCCTACAGCTCCCAGCTTCAATTGAAATGGCACGAGGTCATCAGTCGATCGCTTCAATGCCAGCACAAGATCAGCAATCCGGGACGTATCCGTATCTCCCAAAAATTGAAGTGTGATATGGTAATCTCGCCAATCTGTCCATTTGCGAAAAGAAACCTCTGATCGCAAAATCTCAGCCCACTCGTGCAATTGCTCCTTGAGGCTGTCTGGCAATGGAACAGCGATAAATATTCTTTCTTGCGAAGCAGCACCCTTATTCGGCGGGGTCATTCAGCATCCCTCTCCTAACTACATTTAGTGCAACCTTCTGTTACGTAGCTCTACGTTGCCTTGTGTGTCATCTTATCATGCATCAGCTCCTTGACTGAATATGTGCAGATTAAAGGACATGGAACGTGTGTGCTTAACGGATAGCATTCTCTACTCTCATCTAATCTGTGTCAAGGTACTTGCTGTGGAGTCAGTATAACTCGAGCATCGCCATGCTATGCATGCCTAGCATGGCTGTTAGCGGATCAAGACTCGTGCGTGAACACTGCTAAATGGGTTAAATTACTGATATAAAGCAATTGAAGCGTATGGATCTATATCTTGGGCAGGTCTTGCGTTCATCTGTTATGCTGAGAAATAGAGAAGTAATATCATGCGAATGACTTGGGAGGAATCAGAATGTCAAGTACCATGTCGAGAACTATAGTATGTCTGCATCATCTGACGACCGAGCAGGAAGCACAGATTCGGGAAGCTGCTCCCGAATTCCGCCTTATTCTGGGGAAAGCCAAGAAGATCGACCCAGCGATTATTCAGGAAGCGGAAATTCTCATCGGCTGGTCACGAGGCTTGGAGGCTGCTGCACTTCATGAGGATAGCAAGCTGCGCTGGATCCAGAGCTGGTCCGCTGGCATAGATAAGATGCCTTTGGAGAAGCTTGCGAATCGAAATATCGTATTGACGGATGCCAGTGGAGTCCATGCCATTCCCATTACTGAGATGATCTTCGGCCTCCTGCTCGCACATACCCGGTATATCCATCCCTCTGCTCAGCATCAGCCACAACGTCAGTGGTCTCCTCCAGCGTCCGAGTTGGGTGAAATTCACGGGAAGACCATGCTGATCGTCGGCGTCGGCGAGATCGGATCAGAGACAGCCCGGATTGCCAGCGCCTTCGGTATGCGAGTGCTAGGTGTTCGCCGTTCAGGGAAGAGTGTACCGCATGTGGATCACATGTATACGATGGATGGCCTGTACGATGCCTTGGCACAGGCTGACGTCATTGTGAACATTCTCCCATACACAGAAGAGACTCATCACTTGTTCGACGAACGTGCATTTCAGGCCGCGAAGCCGGGCAGCAGCTTCATCAACGTAGGCCGTGGCAGCACGGTCAAGACGGATGACCTCATTCAGGCACTGGAGCAAGGCACACTCGCCTATGCAGGGCTGGATGTATTCGAGGAAGAACCACTACCAGCTGAGCACCCGCTATGGAGCATGAACAATGTCCTGATCACTCCTCATATTGCCGGAAGCACAGATCGTTATAGCGAACGAGTCCTGCCGATTTTCTTAGAGAATCTACAGGATTACATCAAGGGTCAGACCCCTCAGCGAAACTTTGTGGACTATAGCAAAAAATATTAAATGACTAAAAACCGTCTCCGAAGTCATCAAGATATGTTCCCCTTGCAGCTGCAAGTTCTCTACCACCTGTCGTAGTAAGGGAGCATATCAACCATGACTGGGAGACGGTCTTTTACGGTCTTTTACGATCTTTCATTGAATAAAACGTACACGCCTACGAACTATCGCTGTTATATTTTTACGAGCTCATGTGGCTATACTTTTCCAATTCAAGCCATGTCAGGTATGCATGCCCCTTCTGCTTAGCTTCTGCACTCAGGAAAGTGTCAGTGTGCTCCACAGACGTAGATCTCTCTGACCATGGAGCTTTTTTCCCCTTTAGGCAATCTCGCTGTATTCATAACCATCCATCCTGCCTGCTCCAGCGATTCCTTGATGGATTCCATGCTGATAACGATGGCCCGATCCGTCATTCTTCTAAGGCTTGCAAGCATATTCTCTCGTTCCGTCACTGACTGAACCGAGCACAGATTGTAGGGCATATCCAGTACCGCCGCATCATAACGAGCTGTGATATGATTCATATCACCTAGGGTGACGTATTCTTCTCCATAGCCGTAATGCTTAAGATTGACGCGTGCCCCCTGAATAGCCAGCGGATTCATATCTCTCCCTTGGGCTCTGATCCCCATATGCAGCGCCTCAATCAGGACGTTGCCCATTCCACAGCAGGGGTCAATCAAAGTTCGACCTTCAGCATCAGGCAAGGCTATATTAATCAAAGCTCTCACTGCTACCATCGGTAGACCCGTCGAATAGTTATAGGGCTTATGCCTGCGCTCCAGCCACGAACGATCACTTTCTTCACAAAGTCCGAGCACCCATTCTCCTTCGACATAGGTCAGCCCCAATGTACAATCAGGATTCTTCATACGAGCTGAGCCTTGAATTAGCATGCCGAGCTGGCGCTCCAGATGTCTTCGCTCCGAGTAATCCAAGGGCATATCGCTTTCCTTCAGACAATGAACCTTGAAGGTCTCCCCTTCAGGCAGTCGTAGCTGCCCGGCGTACTCACAAATATCCTCCCATTCGGAAGAGCATGCTAGCACTTCCAGCCGCAGACGGATAAACGCACTTTGCCCCGGTTCTATCCTTCTGTTAGCCATATATAGATGATCGTGCTGCGGCGGCTGCCCGAACAAGCTGTCAAGCTCCAATTGGCACAGCTCTCGTTCTGTAATATGACAGGTGTATACATAGAGGTATTTCTCAGATTTCTCTAACGCGCGCTCGTTGTAAGTCCATGCAAAGTTGTGATGCGCTTTGTCTATTTCCATCATCATCCTCCTAGGGTAAAGCGCGACACCGATTGCAGCAGCTTATCTGACATCTCCTTCAGCTCCAGAATACTGCCAGCCACGGTGTCCAGAGTTCCGCTTTGTTGCTGTACCGATGCCGTAACTTCTTGTGCTCCTGCCGCCGATTGCTCGGACACTGCCGAAATATTCTCGCTGTGTTCCTTCATTATCATACTGGACTGCTCCATCGCGTGCAGTCGCTCGCCAATTTCTGTAATGATATCTGCCATCTGCTCTACCGATAAAATGATCTCCTTGAACGCGTCTCCTGTAACGACCATCTGCCGATCGCCCTGATCTGTCTGTTCCACGCCGTCCTCCAGAAGCTTCACAATTGTACGGGAATCCTGCTGAATCCCAGCCGTCATATCCGTGATCTCGGCGACTGTGTCACTTACTGCTGCGGACAGTAGGCTTACTTCCTTTGCCACCACGGCAAATCCTCGTCCACTCTCACCAGCACGTGCTGCTTCTATTGTAGCATTCAATGCAAGCATGTTGGTCTGGCTGGCAATCTCACGAATGTTACCCACAAGCTTGGTAATACTTTGATTCTTATGATCCAGCTCCGTGACCCTACTCATTGCGTCCTTGACCAGACCTGCAATCGCGTGCATTTGCTGTCCCAGATTCTTCATCGCCAGCTGACCGTTCTCTCCTTGGCCCCTGACAAGCTGTGAGGTCTGCTGCAGCTCTTGTCCTTGACGTGCGTGCTTCACAATGTGCTCACTTAGCTCAGTTACCGTTCTGGCCGAATCCGCTGCTGTCTGGGCTTGATTTTCCGCCCCCTTCGCCAATTCCTCCATCGTCACCGAGATCTGTAGACTTCCAGCTCTGACCTCCTCAGCAGATACATTAAGCTCCCCGCTCCGCTGGTTCATCAGACTTGAAATATCCTGAATATTCGTCACCATTGCAACCAGATTATGCTTCATCGCATTCACAGCATGCACCAGCGTGCCGATCTCATCCTGATTGCGGACCTCAATATCCTGACCGCTCAAATCTCCCGCTGCGACTACCTTCACACCATGAGTTACATCCATCAGTGGCTTTACGATTTTGCGGAACATTTGTTGATTGGCAAAATAAGCTGCGGCTACCGCAATCAGAAGACAAATGACGGTAATCCAGAGTGCCAAGGTGAAGCTATTCTCAGCGCGGCTTACCTCTCCGCTCACCCGCTCCTTGTTCAGACTGATTAATTGATCCATATCCCTCTGCATAACATTAAAAGCATCCATACCCTTCTCGGCAACCTCCGAGGCCAGCTCCCCTTGCCCAGCCTGACTCAGCTTCAATGCCTGCGTATTCAGCTTGAGATACTGGTCCCATTTGCTCCGCAAGGACTCCAGATGCTCTAACTCAGTCGAATCTGTGGCAGTAGCCTTCAACACCTTCATGCTGTCAGCTACGGTACGAATCATTACCGCCCGTTCTTCCTCTATAAGCTCCCGCTCTGCTGGTGCACTCGTAGCAAAATGTCGAAAACTAAGTGTTAGGATATGTTCTGTAGCAAAATGGACATTGTTAATATGCTCAAGAGACGGCATGATCCGATTCACAATTCCGTCTGTGCTCTGCTGCATCTTCAGCGTCTGGTATAATGTCAGCGCTCCAAAGATCAGTAGGTAGACTACAAGCATGCCAAAGATGAGCCGAACGAAGCTTTTGATGCTGGCACGGGCATCCAGTCCCTTGTGCAAGCTGGACCACGGGATTGTACGTAGCTTGGAAGCCTGTTCTCTAAATCTATGCTTCCAGCTTCGTTGTTGGGGCGATCGAGCTTTTACAGTACGTTTCTCTCTCCATTTTTTTCCCTTTTCCATATCCTTCTGCCCACTCCTTCAATCGTCATCTTTCATAGTTATATAGACCTATATTGCTAGTGTCGGCAGTTTGCTACCTACTGTCAAGCTATGAGCGAAAAGTTAACACAAATTGGTGAAAGTTTAATAAACCCTTACATAAAATCAGGCATCATGCCCAATTTTGAACCCTTCTACAAGTATAAGAGCCTATATTATAAGGACCTCTGTGTCAGGGAACAATGACATTCCGCATGCACATTAGCATCTATCCCAAGCCATGAAATAGACATGGTTATACTCAGCTCAGCATCTATACTTTAAAGCAAACAGTTATAGCAAATAGTTCATAACTAAAAACGAAGAGCAGCACCCCCTAATACAGGAGAATGCTGCTCTGCTTCGCTTTAACGATTATGAGGATGAATGTGACCTAAATCTACTTGTAGTGAATCTACATGAAGATGACCAAATCAAGCATATCTGATCAACCAAATAGGCGGACCCATGAGATAAGATCAGTCCAGATCGTAGATAGACCCTACCTTCAGACCGTATAGCTCATTATAAATTTTCTCAGCAAAGGCGTCTGTCATTCCGGCAATATAGTCAATGACCATATGCTCCCAGGTCCAGATCGGATTCGGCTTGGCCTGATCGCGCTCATAGCGCTGAAGCCAGTCGCTCGGAATAATCGACTTCGAGGTCTCCGGATCTAGAAAAGCCTGCCATAAGCGCTTCAGCATCCATTCGCTTCGCTTCTGGAGACGCTGCACTCGCAGATCACGAATCATCGTCACCCATGCAAAGCTCTTCAAGACACTCACCGTGCGCAGCATATCCAGATCCTCTTTCCCTTCCTTCACGAAAGTAACCTTCTTCCAGTTGCCATCTTCGATGACACCAAGACTGCTTACGAACAAGCTTACCCAGTAAGCCTTGACCTCTCGTCTCGTCCGGGAATAGTCGTGCTCGCAGAGTGGCATTTTGCTAGTCCATACCTTGAGGAATTCCGACAACACCTGATCCACCTTCGGACCAATCTGCTCCTCCGTCCAGCCTTGCCAGAAGGCATCCTCCAGCGTCGTAATCTTCTCTACAATCAGCCGCTTGAGATACGGATCATAGAGAAAGTGTTCATGCACCTCAATCTTGCCAGCCTTGATGCCATCCTCCAGATCATGAGCCGAATAGGCGATATCATCGCAAAGGTCCATGAGCTGAGCCTCCAGCGTCTTCTTCCCATTCGGAATTTCCCAGTCGTTGCGAATAGCCTGAATATATTGCCACTCGTGCAGATACATCCCCTTCTTATTTACCGTTCCTGGGTACGGATATTTATTGACACCCAACAGGACTGCATCCGTCAGATTCAGGCCATCAATATTCTCACGCTTCTCCAGAAACATCATAAGCCGAAAGTTATGGGCATTGCCTTCAAAGTGCTCATACTTATGTCGCATGGCGACGCGTGCTTGCAGAGCTGGTTCGGATTGTGGCGGAAAGCCCTGTGACAGCGCCAGCTGCTCGGCTTTGGTATGCACCAGCTGATCCAGAATACCATCCAGCACCTCTTCTCCCTTATGTCCAAAAGGAGGATGCCCGAAGTCATGAGCAATGGAGGCACATTCGACGACCTCAGAGTCAATGATCAATCCAGGATTATCGGCCTGCTCCGCCAGCACCTCCGGGTAGGAGCGAATCAGACTGCGTGCAGCCTCTCTCGCAATCTGGGCAACCTCCAGAGAATGGGTAAGTCTTGTCCGATAATAATCGCCTGTTCCAGCGCCAAACACCTGCGACTTTCCTTGCAATCTTCGAAACGTCGGCGAATGGATCAGCCTGGAATAATCTCGTTCATATGCAGCTCGCGAAGCATCCACACGCAAATCCTCAGGATGCTGGCGATGTTCTCTTTTTGATTTCCATGTCATACGTTTCACTCCCAACCTATTGGAGTGATTATACACATTTTTAGGCTTTCCGAAAAGCGTGTAGCCACTACCTTGGCCAGACTTCCCTCTTCTATTTCATTTTAGGGTCAAGTACATCACGCAGCCCGTCACCCAGCAGGTTGAAGCCAAGGACAGTCAGCATGATGGCGAGGCCTGGGAAAAAGACGGTCCAAGGTGCCGTCTGAATGAACTGCCTGGAATCCGACAGCATTTTGCCCCATTCTGGGAGAGGCGGCTGAGCCCCCATGCCCAGAAAGCCAAGAGCAGCAGCCTCAATAATAGCTGTGCTAATACCCAGCGTACCCTGAACAATGATCGGTGTCAGGCTATTCGGAAGGATGTGTCTAATCAAGATTCGTGCATTGCTCCCCCCCATAGCCTTCGCCGCTGTAATGTACTCTTCGTTCTTCAGACTGAGCACCTTGGAGCGGACCAGTCGTCCGTAAGTCGGTACATTCACAATGGCAATGGCGTATAGGGCATTTTGTAAGGAAGGCCCCAAAATCGCGACAATTGCGATGGCCAGCAGGATGGCCGGGAAAGCTAGCAGGATATCAAACAAACGCGAAATGAGCATGTCCACCCATTTTCCAAAAAAGCCTGCCATGATTCCCAGTGCCGTGCCTACCACAATCGAACCAATCACAGACACGAAGCCTACCCACAGAGAAATTCTGGCCCCATAAATTGTGCGTGTCAGAATATCCCGACCCAGATCATCCGTCCCGAACCAATGCTCGGCTGATGGTGCCTGCAGACGGTTGGTCAACTCCTGCTCCTTATAGTCTCCTGGTGCGATCCATGGAGCTCCAAGCGCTATTATAATGAAGAAAATAATAACCAGCAGGCCAATTACCGCTGACTTGTTACGCTTGAAGGACCTCCATGCATCGCGCCATGGCCCGGATCGTGGTCTCGCTGGTACAACGACTCGCCGCTCCTGGGTATTCAACATCATTTCACTCATAACGTCCTCCTGCCTGTCTTTACTGGTAGCGAATCCGGCGGTCAATGAAAGCATACAGCAGGTCAACCACTAGATTAATTACAACGAACATAAAGGCAATAATCAGAATGCCACTCTGAATAACTGGATAATCTCGGGCACTGATGGCTTCATAGATATAGCGTCCGACACCTGGCCATGCAAAAATGGTCTCTGTCAGAACTGCGCCACCCAATAAGGAGCCCGTCTGGAGCCCTACGACTGTCAGCACGGGTATGGCCGCATTCTTCAAGGCATGTCGATATACGATATAAAATGGAGCGAGCCCCTTGGCACGTGCAGTGCGAATATAGTCGGAGCTCATCACCTCGACCATGCTGGAGCGAGTCATTCGGGCAATAACCGCCATCGGAATCGTACCAAGTGCAATACTTGGCAATATGAGATGCTTGATGACTACCCATAGCTGGTCCCAGCGACCTGCCAGCATGGCATCAATAACTGCCAGATTCGTCACCGACTCCACCGGATCACGCGGATTCATCCGCCCAATCGACGGTAGCCATTGCAGCTTGTTCGCAAATATCCACTGCTCCATCAGTCCCAGCCAGAATATTGGCATGGACACACCGACAAGAGCAATCACCATACAGGCGTAATCGAACCAGGAGTTCTGTCTCCATGCACTGATAATCCCGGCATTTACCCCGACGAATAAAGCAAAAAACATGCTCGCCGCCGTCAACTCCAGCGTTGCTGCAAGATAGGGTAGAATTTCCCGGGCAATGGGCTCTCGGGTCCGAATAGAGTCACCCAGATCGCCACGCATTAGCTCGCTAAGATAAGCTCCATATTGTTGAATCCAGGGCTTGTCGAGCCCAAGCTGATCTCGCAGTGCTTGCTTGGATTGCTCTGTGGCTTTATCTCCCAGAATCGTATCTGCAGGGTCCCCCGGAATGGCATGTATAATAGAAAATACAATGATCGTCATGCCAAAAAGTACTGGAATCAGTACAAGTATTCGTTTGAGTACGTAAGAATTCATGTCAGGTCACCATCCACTAGCTCAGACATGAACATGTCGGCGGCTGTCCCAATGCGGCATACACATGCCGCGGAACATACCGCCGAGGTTCACTTTGTCTGAGGTTATATCTTACTCAAAGTAAATGCTGGCATATGGCTCGGAGCCAGTTGGAGATGGGGTATAGCCTTTCAGATTGGATGAGGCTGCCATAAGTGGTGTCGTATGAACCAGCGGAATCCACGGGGCATCTTCCTTGATGATGACCTGTGACTGCTTGTATAGCTCGGCACGCTTGTCCTGATCGACTTCCTTCTGTGCCTCCACCAGAATGGTATGCAACTCTTCATTTACATAGAAGCTTCGGTTATTGCCTGGAATCGTATCTTTATCCAGCAGGGTGTAAATGAAATTGTCCGGGTCACCGTTATCCCCTGTCCAGCCCAGCATGTACAGATCATCCTTCTCTCCAGCCTTCAAGTCATCCAGATAAGTAGCCCACTCTGGGGATTGGATGCTGACCTTGACGCCGATCTTCTCCAGATCTGCCTGAATGGCCTCAGCAACCTTACGGCCATCTGGCATATAAGGACGGGATACCGGCATCGCATAGAAGATAAGTTCCTCGGCAATGCCATCAGGGTAGCCAGCCTCAGCCAACAATGCCTTCGCCTTCTCCGGGTCGTAGGCGTAATCCTGAATGTCATCGTTATAGCCCCAAAGGGTTGGTGGTAACGGATTCTTCGCCACCTGAGCGGAGCCACCAAAGAAGGCATCCACAATAGCTTGCTTATTGACAGCGTGGTTCAGAGCCTGACGTACTTTTTTATCATCAAACGGCTTCTTCTTCGTATTAAAACCAACATATCCTACATTAAAGGAAGGACGTTCGATCTTCTGCAGGTTCGCATTGCTCTCCAGTACAGTCAGATCATCCGCATTCAGATCCTCCATGATGTCGATCTCACCATTCTGCAAGGCATTGAAGCGAGCCGTATTGTCGGGAATGGAACGCACAATCACTTTGTTCAGCTTAGGCAAGCCTTCCTGCCAGTAATCCGGGTTCTTCTCCAGGGTAATGGAATCATTGCGCTTCCACTCCTTGAATACAAATGGCCCCGTCCCTACCGGCTCGCTCTTGAAATTGGTAGTCTTCTCCTTCACAGCCGTCGGACTGGCAATCCCGAAGCTGGACATGGCAATATTCTGCAAGAAAGGCGCCTGCGGCTGGTTCAGCGTGAATTGCACCGTATGCTCATCAACGGCTTTGACCTCCTTGATCACCCGGCTATCCTCACTACCGAACATGGAATCATAATAATCAAAGGAATCTCCCTCGAACTTGTATTCACTGGCTGGGTCACTCCAACGCTCGAAGTTAAAAACCACCGCCTCCGCATTGAAGTCGGTTCCATCATGGAATTTGACTCCCTGACGAAGCTTGAACGTGTACGTCAGACCGTCTTCAGCCACTTCCCAGCTCTCGGCAAGAGAAGGCTGGACTTTTGTGGAACCCGGCTCGTAGGACAGCAACGTATCATATACCTGCTGTGCAATTTTCAAAGATTCTCCGTCTGTAACTATACCGGGATCAAGTGCTACTGAATCTCCACCCCGTCCGAAAATCAATGTATCCTGTACTGTCGCATCCTGTTCAGGTGCCGGCTCATTGCCCGGCTCAGGTGCTGCCTCATTGGAGCCTCCACCGCAACCGGAAATACCCACCATAACCGCCAATACAAGAATCAGTACACCACTCCACCATCTTCTCTTCAACATTGAATAACCCCTTTCAGCAGCATTTATATAATGAATGGATGTAACACAAAATAAACGTCACTAAAATTACATAATATATATTAAATAACATATATTCACTGTTAATACGACAACAAAAGACGGCATACGTCAAAATGACGCAGACATCCAGTGGATCTTAAATGTAGAGACACATTCGATTAGTGGATTAAAAGGTAACGGACTAGAATGGACTAGAGTTTACTAGAATAACTAGAATTATTAGAATTATTAGAGTTGACTAGAATTTGATTAGAATTCGATTTACTGAACCTGGAAGTTGGATAGCATACACTGCAATATGATCATATATAATTGCATTCCTCGGCGGACATATGCTGTAGGTCTAGTAGAGTTGGCTTGCATACTGGATGACTTACTGTAGGTGAGATCTAAGCTAGTGGAAGAAAAACAGAACATGGATGTCTTGGCATGGTGTTAACGCGGTGAAAGATCACTCTTGATGTACGGGGTTTCTTGTGTATGTAAATCCTGTCGTGGTATGGAGCATTGCACTGCTATACGTCAAGTAAAATAACATACAGAACAGTTGAAAAGAGGTGATTAATGGTAACTTTACAATAGAACAGAAGAATAGACAAGTCTTTTTTACATTTATTCGTAATTGGAATTAAGTTAGCTTATTTATGGTGTTAAGTATAATGACAAGATAAAATTTCCTTATAAAATAAAAAAAGGATGACCTCCACCCTCATTCACACCATGCTTTGCTTAAGCTCATGGTTTTCCGATCGGTAGAAGGACACCCTCAGCAACATTCCAGTGTATCCGTTATCTCTATTACAGCTATGATGCCATCATATTTGTGCATTTGTGCATTTGCAAGTTTTACACTATATACACAGCTACAAATATACGTTCATGCGAGCGATTCGACGCTCCCTTACATCGTATGCCTCTGGCTCCTCAAGAACAGCCCCTTGAATTGCTTTACTGCTGCCGTCCTTGTAAATTAACTCGTAGCTAGTAGCCAGCGTGTTCTGCGAAAAAGTATCCCGCCGATTCGCTCGAATGTACGTCACTTCACAGCTTCCCAGTAGGCGGAATGACAGCGTTCCCTCTGAGTCAAAAAGCCAGGCAGGCAGCCTCGGCACAAGCCGGAAGGTCAGCTTACCCTGCTCATATCGGAACGGCTTCTCTCCCATCATCATATGCAGCCACATATGAAGGAATTCTGCAGTAGAGCCACTGAGCCTTGCAATGAATCCTGTGCCATGCAGACCCTCGTCCGGATTCGCACTGCTGGCAATGAAGGAGCTATTCTCCAGCGTACTTCGTCCATAGACTGCTGCATCCATGAACGGGGGCAACGTGCGCTGCAGATCTGCAAAGAATTCATCATACAACCCGTTACGCAGACACTCCAACAGATATTTGAATTCCATATGCATGAATATGGACTCGTTCTCCAGCCAGCCCGGTGTAAATGCACGAGAACGACCTAGCTCGAACGGCTGCCCATCCAGACTTTCATTTACCTTATACATCCCTAACGCTTCATCATACAGTCCACTGCTACGGATATTGCGGTGCAGCTCCTGCGGCGAGATTGGCGTCCCTTTCACCTTCAATGCCCGAACAGGTCCCTCCAGAAAATGTGGAAGATCATGTCGCTTGAACGCCTTGATCTCAATCTGGCTGTGTCCATCTTTATTTGTACTGACCTCATACTGACTAGCTTCATAGTAAAAGTACGTAGGATACAGGCCTTCACCGATGTCCAGCGCTCTCTTCATCCCCTCGTGCAGCTTACCCTCAGCCTTGGTCAGAATACGTTGGATACGAGCCAGCTCCAGCTCCTCCTCCGCCCCATCAAAGCCCCAACGAACAGCCCATCGGTAAGCCTCTCTAGCCTCCGACACCGTAGCCCAGAAGGTATGATCCCGCTCATGTCCATGCTGTGACTGTTCGTACGCTCCAAGAGCATAGTCCACTCTACCCACGAGCTGAACCATCTCGACCGGCAGTCGAACCATGCTATCCTGTGGCAATTGCTGAAGTGCGTTCAGCAGGAACTGGATCATACGCTGCAGCTCGCACAGCTCTCCGAATCCAGAGGCCATAAGCCCTGGCAGCCCATTCATCGAATCATTCCAGCCCGGCTTACCAGCCTCCATCTCAATGCCTAGACCCTCGGGGTCAAGCGTTGCCAGCTTGATCATCGCGAGCGAGAACAGCTTCTCTAGCAGATTGGATAGATAGATTTCTCCCTTGCCCTGCTGTGTACGAACCCAGCTCGCATCCCGCTCACGAGCATGGAGCTGTGCCTCCTTCTCCTTGCTTTCCAGCACGGCCCCATACTGACGAATTCGTCCATCATCGAGCTGTACATATTTATGCTGACGTGGCTGTACCCAAGCAGGACTGTCATAATAACGGTATTCCCTGGTCAGGAGCAATGTCGTCAAGCGATCAGGGTAGACGCCTAGATAGCTTTCGATCAGGTCCAGATTATATGTCCAGTGATCTGTCCAGTAGCCTTCGCCAAAATCCGCCTCGAAGCTCTGTTCCGAGCAGCCCAGCACCCTTATTACGAGCTCTGGAGGATCTACCATCAGAGCTTTCTTGAACCGCTCACTCCAATCGACAAGCTCCCCCGGTGTATAGTGACCTGAAAGGAGTGCACGAAAGGACTCATGCGCTTCAGGGCCAACCAACTGGAGCAACTCCTCATCCATGGCACGAAGCCGGAAGCTGCAGCCTTTTACTACAAGTGGATTGTAGCCATCAGGCTGAATGAAGCTCATGAACATGCGGATGTTGAAATCCTCAATCTCCGGGTGGAACCATACATCATTACGGCGGTTCTGATTGGCATCCCGAAAGTTCCCATTGCCTTGTGAATACGTTCTTGCCTGAAGCTTGAAGAAGTTATAATCTCGCTCCAGGTCCCCATGCTTGCGTGAGTACACATGATAGACAAGGGGCTTCTCCGTGCCATTATCCAGCAACAGCGGATAACCACCTCGCAGCAGATTATCCAGATAGCTCTGGCGGCAATATTCATCAAAGAGCGGCACCGCAGAACGGGTCCCCATATCGTCGGTCAAAGCATGGGCCAACTGCTCCGCTTCCCGCTCCTTCCGCTGGATATAATTCATCGTGGCCAATTCATTAAGCCGTCCTGTAATGTCCTCAATGCGCTGAACATGACCGATGACCATACAGTGGCGAACTGTCGCCCCTGCAGCCAGTTCAACGGCATACCCGCTGAAGGCACAGGGAACCTTGTTGGTGGTTATCTGTGGCTGGTTCAGCAGCTCCCGAATGGAAGTACGAAGAAATCCCTCTGGCATGGTCAGAGCCGTATTGCTGCCAAATATTAGACCGGGATCTACCAATGGTTGGAGTAGCTGTTCGTGCCCATTTTGCTCCATAAAGCTATACATAAAATGACCTGCTTCAATCCTGTGAACCTCGCTCGTATCCGCTGTACTGCCGCGCAGCTTGTAGAACGGAACCTGGTTATCCAGTCCCTCGACATCCATCCAGCTCTTCAGGGTGTAGCCTAGCTCTTTGTACGCCGCATTCTCAATCCCGAATGGCAGGACAGCAGGCATTCCGTCCAGTACCTCCAGCTCCAAGGCTGCATCACTGACATTCCGTAGCTCCACCTGCCGCACAAGGGCAGCATGCTTCTCGCCAGGTAAAGTATAGTATCGCACCTGCACTTGAAGTCCTGTATCCGTATCTGAACTCACCAGTTCCAGCTGATTAAGTGAGATTCGCATCTGCTGCTGTTCTTGCTCCTGGATGTTCATGGTCGAGAAAATCTCACAGTAGCCCCATTCACAGGAAGCACCTGAAGCGTACCTATTACTCTGCTCTGAAGAGGATGTTGGATCAGCCGTGGCTTGTGCAGGATCCATGCGCTGCAAGGCAGGTCTATGCTTCACGAACGTGCGAAAGCCATGCAAAGGCACGAGGCTGTAGCTGCGATCCGCTGGAAAGAACTCCATAATAGCACCATTCTTGTCCTCAACCCCGAAGCTCGCAACCCCCTGTCCGCGATTCACATAATACGTCCACATCGGGATGCCATGAATACCCGCAATGCCAGGCAGGAAGCTGGAGAACGGCTTTGCCTGCTGATATTGGTCAATGACGAACCGGCCTTCATGATCAAAATAATATTTCACGGTCATACGTCACCTCACTGCTCCAGCGCGTTGGCGGCAATGACCCGGCTCATCCAATACGCACTTTTCTTTGGAGTACGCTGCTGTGTGCCGTAATCGACATAGATAATGCCAAAACGCTTGCTATAACCGAACGCCCACTCAAAGTTATCGAGGAAGGACCACACGTAGTACCCCTTCAGTTGCCCACCCTCCTGTATAAAACGGTGACAGGCAGCCAGGTGATCATGAATATACTGCTGCCGCCCCATGTCCTCAACTACGCCTTCTACAAGCTCATCCTTCATGGCGGCACCATTTTCGGTAATGAAGATCGGTAGCCCATTGGTATAATTCTGCTCCACATGCTTTAACAATTTGTATAGGGATTCCGGATGAATCTCCCACCCCAGATCTGTGACCGGCTCAGTAAATTTGATCTGCTCCAGCTGTAACAGACTGTCATTGGTGGCTGCCTTGACCACACAACGCGCATAGTAATTGATCCCCAGGAAATCGCCCGGCTGGTGAATCTTCTCCAGATCCCCTTCCTGCACAAAATCCATCCCACGTACATGCTCTCCATACCATGTGATCATATCCTCTGGATATTTTCCGTGAAAGACTGGCTCAGCGAACCAACGATTCAGGAACCCATCCCGCCGAGCAGCTGCTGCAACATCCTCATCGGATGCGGACGCTGCATCTACATGCTCCATATTGAGCGTAATTCCAATCTGACCCGATAATCCCTTTTGCCGATGCAAATCCATCGCAATACCATGGCAGAGCAACAGATGATGAGCAGCTGCGAACGCCTCATACCAGTTCTGATGTCCCGGCGCATGCTCTCCAGTCCCATATCCAAGAATCGACGCGCAATAAGGCTCATTAATAGTATTCCACCAGCTTATACGCGGTCCGAAGCGATCCATCAACGTAGCTGCATAAAGCCGGAAATGCTCCAGTACCCCGCGATGGGTCCAGCCACCCATATCCTGTAGCCATTGCGGAAGGTCCCAATGGAACAGTGTAAGCATAGGGGTGAGTCCAGCTTGCTCCACCTCATCCAGCAACCGGCTATAGAACGCCATCCCTTCTTCATTGACAACGCCAGGTGCAGGGATAATGCGCGGCCAGGCAACCGAGAAACGATAATACTGGAAGCCTAGTTGCTTCATCAAAGCAATATCCTCCTGATAGCGGTGATAGTGGTCACACGCAATGTCACCGTGATCCCCATTTACCACCTTGCCAGGAATGCGGCAGAACGTATCCCACACAGAAGGCACGCGCCCCCCTTCAGCGGCGGCTCCTTCAATCTGGAATGAAGAGGTTGATGTCCCCCATATAAAGTCATTTGGAAAAACCAAAGCATGATTACCCATCGCACTAACCCTTCCTTTCCTTGCCTATAGCATAATTACTTCCTCCTGGTACACTCAGGACTTCACAGCCCCGGCCATTGCTCCACCCACAATAAAGCGCTGCAGCAGCACATAGAGCACTACCAGCGGCAACGTCACAATCAGAATCCCACATGCCAGCAGCGGCCAGTTATTCATGTATTGTCCATAGAAGGTGAACAAGCCCTTGGTGACAGGCTGATAGGACGGGTCTGACAGATAGATCGTCGGTCCGATAATGTCATTCCATACACCGATAGCCGTCAGGATCACACCCGTAGCCAGAATTGGCTTCATTAGAGGTATGAGGATCGTGAACAAATAACGTGTATAGCCACAGCCGTCCATGGCAGCCGCCTCATCCAGCTCCCGGGACACGGACTTGATGTATCCTGTGAACATGAGGAAGGCAATCCCTGTCCCCGTTGTCTTCAGTAAAATAAAGCCGATCTGTGTATTGTACAGACCAAGACTGTTAATCAGCGAGAATTGCGGAATCAGAGGATTCGGCAAATACATCGAGATCAAGAAAAACACATAGATCAGACTGCTGAATCTAACATATCTGCGTGCCAGTGGAAATGCCGCAAAGACGGACAGCATTAGTGTGAGCACAGTCGATACTCCGGTGTACAGCACACTGTTCCACATATACTGCGAGAAATTCCCACGTTCCCACGCTTCAGTGAAGTTCTCCATGCGCATCCCTTCAGCCAGTGCCACAGGATTAAGCAAGTATTCGCTTTGCGTCTTCATGGAGACGTTGAACAGATAGAATAGAGGGAAAATGTACAATGCCAGCATGATCAATACGATGACATAACTGACAGTACGTGTGACCTTGCTCTCCTTCATTACATTTCCACCTCTCTTCTACGCAGATAATACAGAGCCACCATCGAAATAACGAATACAAACAGGAATTGAATCATGGCAACCGCAGATGCCAGACCATAATCCGAGGTACCCGTGCCGAACGCCGTCGCATAGACATCAAAGGCAAGGGTCGTCGTATTGAACTTGCCTCCGGTCAGGACGTAGATAATATCGAACGTCTGCAGCGCACCAATGATGGACAGCAGCATATTCACCGTGAACGCTGGAGCAATCATCGGGAACGTAATGTTCTTGAACGCCTTCCAGCCTGATGCTCCGTCCATATAGCCTGCCTCATACAGATCCGATGGAATGGATTGCAGCCCGGCCAGGAAGATGGTCATGGAATAGCCCATATACATCCAGATTTGCACGAAAATAATCAGCTCAAAGGCAACATTGTAGTCTCCGAAGAAATTCGAGCTCGTTCCAAAAAAGTTCAATATCGACTGCGCAGGTCCGCCGAGCGGATTGGCAACGAGCTGCCAGATCAGGCCAGATACCGTAACACCTAGCACGACTGGAAGAAAGAATACTGCCCGGTAGAACGTATCTCCTCTGAGCTTTTTGTTAATGAGGATCGCCATGAACAGACCTACGGCATTCTGAATCACTACTACGGCGAACGCAAAATAGAGCGACCGCCCGATCGCGGCAATCCGATCCCCTGAATTAGAGGAACTGAAGAAGGTCCGATAATTCTCAAGGCCGACAAAGCTCCAAGTTTGTCCCCTTACACCCGTGGCATCCGTGAAGGAGAACAACACGGTTACCAGTGAAGGACCGAAGCCAAACAAAGCATATAGCAGCAGTGGAATGCCCAGATACAGATACGGGACAAGCCGTGCTTTTCCTTTTCCGAAAGGATACATCGTTCTCACACCCTTCATTTCGTTGAATCTGACCATCTGTTATTTGTATAGGTATTTCAGGCACATATTCTCCTGCAAACATAGCTCACGCCGGAACACGGCCCGGGACGATGTGATAGCAGGCATACATCCTGAGCGTGTTTCCGGCGCGTTCGAGAGCTATAATATCGAATTCTATGTGAAAAGCTGTTTGTTTGTCTGACAAGCTGTTTGTCTAACTGACAAGCTTACTTACTTCGGAGCAGCGGCATCCCAATCGGCCTGGGACTTCTCGGCCAGCTCCTTCGGACTTGCCAGTGGTCCTGCTGGCGTCAGGAATTCAGCATGTACACTGGACTCGGAGATGAACTGTCCGACGTTCTGGCGATTAATGAACAGCTGATCCCAAGAAAGCTTGAAGTTATCCAGATTCGGCTGAATTTCCTTAATGAACTCACTGGTGAGCGCCACATCGGATTGTGTCGGCAGGAAGCCTGCTGTGTTCACGAAATCCGTGTAGTTTTCCTTTTCAGACAGCATTTCAAGCCACTTCAGGGCGTAATCCTTCTTCGGAGAATTCTCGACTACCATCCACGTCATATCGTATTTGCCCGCCAAATCCTTGTTCTTCGCAGGGTCATTGCTGCCTGGAATCGGGAAATATCCGAATTTGAGCTCTGGATTGGCCGTCTGGATCGTTGTTGCATCCCACGTACCATCGGCGATCATGGCTACTCGTCCGGTTGCGAACAGACTTGGCAGTGTTCCATAGTCCACACCCATAAAGCCTGGCATTGCATTGTTCATCAGCACTTGGGCTTTCTCCAACACCTCCAGCTGCACTGGATCGGTTAGCTTGCTCTCCCCCGTCCATAGGCCTTTAATATAGGCTAATTGATCATCATGAATGGAAGCCTGCAACCCTTGCACCGCAAGGTTGATCGGCCATACGTCCTTGCCTGCCAGTCCGATCGGCTCAACACCGTTGTCCTTCAGCACTTTCATGACATTCAGCATTTCATCCCATGTGGTTGGAACTTCAAGATTGTATTTAGCGAATATTTCCTTGTTGTAGTACAGTCCTGTGAACGCAACCTTCCCCATATTAACGCCGTATACCTTGCCGTCATACGTCATTGCGTTCTCAACGTCTACCGGATTGTAGTTCTTGATGAACGGCTGATCACTCAGATCAGCAATTAGCCCTGCGTCGATCCATTGCTTCCACATCGGGTCAGCTGCTCCAGGGGACCATTCCTGCGGGGCACCCACAAAGCTGAATTTCAGTGGAATAATATCCGCGTCTCCCGTTGCACCAGCATTCATACGAGTCTGCATCAGTTGATCATAAGTCGCATCTGCCGGAACCGTCGTATACTCCACCGTTACCTCTGGATATTTCTCCTCGAACTTCTTGTTGAATTCCTTAATGTAGTTATTGATATTCTCCTGCTGCCAGTGAATAATCTTCAGGGTAACCTTGCCGCCCGCACTCTGCCCCTGCTCTCCATCACTACTGGAGCTGCTAGAGCCGCCACATGCAGCCAGCACCAAAATTAAAACGGTTACAATAGACAATGACAAAAGTTTTTTCAGCATGTCTGAATCCCCCAACTTGGTATGAGTTGATGTTAACGAAATCAGTTTCGTTATTTACACCCCCATTATGTACCTCACATGGAATTTTGTAAATAGCTTATTTCAAATTTTTTTGACGAAGCCGTCATTTGAAATCACCTGCTGCAAGGTGAAGTGCACCATTGATGTTCTCGTTAGAAATTCATGTTACACATCCGCTTCATCCACTAATATGATTGACTAGTATTCCTGCTAACCCCCTTGATAATAAAGGGATAACACCGAATTCCATGCCACGGACCCTGCTATATTCTCTGGCAAAAATTGATCCTGTAGACGATGAACCTTCTACAATAATCCTTTGGTAATACGCTGAAAGAAACGTTATAGAACCTTGAAGAAATACTTTTTCCTCACATGTAAGTCCTCTAATGCATATCCCCTATCTGGTAGATCCTTTTCGTATATTTTAGTGAATATTCGTTTGATTTAGTGAATAATCGAAGAAAATTTTTTCGGGATGAACCCTAAAAAAGCGCCTTTCCACAGTCTGAAATCCTTGAATTATCTACCCACATCCTATAAAAGTACTGTTGACTCTCCTTGTGTAGTAGCATAAAATACAGGCAGATGAGTAATGAAACGTAAATCAGACATGCCACTAAACCAGTTTAGGTGCCGGAGGATGCATTATGAATATTAAGACGATTGCCAGTATAGCCGGCGTATCTGTTGCAACAGTATCGAAGATTATTAACAATTATCCCGATATCAGTGAGGAGACACGCCAGCGTGTGCTCAAGATCATGGAGGAGACCGGCTACCGTCCGTCGTCCTCGGCCAAGACGCTTGCTACGAAGAAGTCAAATCTCGTTGGTGTCGTGTTCGCAGGTAAACTGAACGTGGATTTCAGCCATCCTTTTTTCGTAGAGGTCATTAATGCCTTCAAAAAGCAGATTGGTCTATTAGGCTACGACCTGCTCTTCTTCTCCAATGAGAAATTTCTGGATCGTGGTGAGGATTATCTTGCTCGCTCCAAGTATTTTCAGGTCGATGGGTGCATTATTATTGCCGGGGATGAAGTGGAACGCAGCGTATTTGATCTGGACGCCAGTCCCATTCCGTGTATCGGGGTAGATATTGAACTGACCGGGCCTAGCTCCTGCTATATCATGTCAGATAATCGGAAGATCTCCTCCAAGGTCGTGGAGCACTTCTATATGAATGGCTACCGGGATATGGGGTTCATCGGCATTGAGCGTCCTTCCTTGGTTATGCAGCAGCGCGAAGAGGCTTTTTATAGCTCGCTCAAGCAATTCAGCATAGACAGCCGGCCAGAATGGAAGGCATATAGCAAGGGTTATGCAGCAGAGGAGGGCTACGAGGCGTCCAAGCAGATGATTGCACAGGGACAGCTACCGCGAGCGGTCTTCGCCGTCACAGATTTGCTGGCATTCGGCGCCATGCGGGCCTTCAAGGAAGCGGGCTTGCGTGTTCCAGAGGATATTGCCATCGTGGGCTGTGATGATATTGAGGCCTGTCGTTACACGGACCCACCACTTACCACTGTGAAGCAGGATACGGACAAAATCGGGCGCTTGGCTGCGATGGTTCTGTTCGATTTGATGAATAAGCAGATGGAAAATCAATGCATTAAGGTGGAGCCTGAGCTGGTTGTTCGGGAATCGTGCGGGGCTTTGGATATTGCGGGTGTGTAAGGGGGAATACACTCTCCATTAACGTGCAAACTATGCGAAGGTGAATTGTAGCCAATCGAGCTAGCTTAACTAGTTCAAAATAAATAGCTTTACGGGCAAATCTCCCGTAAAGCTTATTTGTTATCTGCACAAGAATGATGTTCGCTGGATGAGTATGTCACTATTCCTGCATTAAACTCACGCATTAATCATGCGCAATATTCTTGGATTTTTTCCCCAGCAAGTCGCTTTCTATTTGCGGAACAGACCAAGGCGATGCAGAATGACTAGGATTCGATAAAACGTAAAGCTGCTTTTCATGGAAGAGTCAACGATGGGCTGTGCAGGCGTGTAGGAAACAGCAGCTTCCATAGCCTCCTTGGCCCAGGCCGGCGTCTCTAGCTGCTGTCTGCCCTCAAGCTCGCCGATGCGAGTCTCCAACTGCTTGATATGTGCTGCCTGCTCCAGAACAGATTGCTTCAGCACGTCACGACTGTGCTCCAGAGCTGCCATTTGCTGCTGCAACGCTTGCATTTGTTTCTTTTCCTCTTCGGTCATCGGTGTCTCCTCCTTCTGTCCATAGGCCTGACGAAGCTCCTGCTCGGTCCCACGATAGACGTTCAGATCTACGGCCCCCTGAATACCATTCACACGGCCGCTATCACTATATTGCCAAAAATCCCATTGCTTCCATGCCGGGGTATCAGCAGGAACTCTTGTCGTGCTGTAACGGGCAATCCACAGCGTATAGCTTCCAAGGGAAGCATCAAACTGATTCGCAAAGGAATTGCCTGTGTAAATCATCGGCTTGCGTCCAGTTAACCGCTCCAGCTCGTTCAGGAAGCTCTTGGCAATAGCATTAATCTGTGGCTTGCTCAGATTCGCAGGATTATTCTCGTAATCCATGACGGGCGGAAAGGCAAAAGAGGAAGCTCCCCCTTCATCCTGCAAGGCTTTGGCAAAATTCTGTGCCTGCCTTACGGCTTCTTCGGTGCTGGTCGCATCCACAAAATGATAGGCACCATCCAGTACGCCTGCTGCTCTCGCACCTTTTACATTAGTGGTATAATTCGGGTCCCGGTAGGTGCTGCCCTGTGTTGCCTTAATGAAAGCGAATGATTTGCCAGCAGCTCTAACCTTGCGCCAATCGACGGTACCCTGGTAACGGGATACGTCGATTCCTTCTGCAGCGTTGGCTTTTTTATCCTGCATATCGTAACCTCCTTTTCTTGCTACGGTGGTCTTGCAATCATCTTGTGAACGTATGTCATTCGATCCAATCAAATGTGAGTGTAAAGCCGCTGCAAGCGGGGAGACCTTTCGACCGCTGTTATCCCCACATATCTCCAATATAAGTGACTTATAGCGATGGATATCCAGAGACAAAGGCGACTGCGGTCCGCTCCTACAGTTTCACAAGCAGAGTTGACTGCTCCTCAACTTATGTACACCCCTAACTAGGTGCTTACATTAGGTGCTCGCTTTGTTGCTACATCCTTCACCTATGTTCAGTCCTTCTTCTTGGCAAATTGATAAGCGCCTGTAGCGCTAAGCCCGATCACTGATATTTGCACCAAGTTCATGCGAATCCATTCCGGCACGAGCACGAAGACAGCTGCAATGAGCAGCGCCGCTATATGGACCCAGCGGTCCGGCAGCGCGAAGCTTCGCGCCACCCCTACATAGGCCGCTACAAGAGCTGCGAGCGTCAGTATATCGTTGGATAGATCCTCCATAGGATCAGCCTCCCGTCACTGTAATGGCCGCCCAGACAGCTACGACAACGCCACCGCCAACCGCCGTGATAATCGCGCCATAGAACGTCCGTCTGAACCATTTTTGGTCTTCTTCCTGCCTGCTCAATATTTCTAGTGCAATATTGGCATTACGCAGCGCCTCATCAGCCGTATCCTTGACTGGCTCCAGCAGATCAATCCGCTGCTTGGCGTTATTTGCCACTTGGAGTGCCTCTTTAGCCGTCTCCTTTGCGATCTCCAATGTAGTGGCGAGCGTCGACAACGTCTTCAACGTTTCCTCAATACGAGCGAGCTGAACCCGAATTTCCGTTAACAAATCTGCTTCCGGTATGGCTTTCCCTCCTCGGTTATGCTCCATCCTGTCTCCCTCCTTGCCTGTTGTAATGGATGGACTTGGGTGTATATCTATTGTGATTCACATATCAGCCTTGCACGCTGCTATATGTGGTCATTTCAAGAGAGTTTCAATTGATTGCGATTTATATAAAATGCTTTAGTACAAGATATGTTGTCCAATGAACCTCTGTATGGCTCATAGCCCTGATGTGGTGCAAAAAAAAACAAATACCCGGAAGAGCTCTTCCGGGTGATGTTCGTATTTAGTGTATTAATTTCATAAAATTTCAAATCAACCCTTACCCGACTTAGCACCCAATGTTACGGCTTCCTTAAGATGCAGCCAGCTCCGGTCGTCGGACATAGATCTCCGCCTTGACCAAGCTTCGATTCTGATCATCCAGCGTATACGAGCCTAAAATCTCCTCAATGCTGCCCTCACCACGCTCATAACGCGTAATACACGCATTGGCACAGATCCGAATCATTGCCATGGACATAATAGCCATACTGACCACCTCCCTTTTATTTTGATGTAAATTCTTGATTCTCGTATTCTCAATTTACGAAATGGTCATCGTATCGAGGCCATTGTCATCCTTTGAGGAGCATCTCTGACAGTACAATCTCCAGATCAGACAAGCGCTCCTTGAGCAGATCTGTCTCGCTTACTAGTTGACCTGGTTGCTTTAACTCGGCAATCTCAGCCTCGGATAAAGCTTCAAGCCACAACTCTGGCTGCTGCGGGGCACGGTATTCGGGCAACTCACCTTCTCCGTTCCATTGCTGGATGGCTTCTTGGAAGGCTTGCTCTGCGTGTTGAACAGCCTCTTGGTGAGCTTCCCAAGCCTCCAGATCGAAGCGTGGCTGGTACAACCCTGCTGTCACTGGATAGCCAACCGTGTAACCTGCGAGCAAAGGCTCACCCGTGCCATCTTCTTGTGCTGTGTCAGGCAGCTCATAAAAAGGGACGACTCCTGTAAAGGAATCGTCCACGATATCGTCCTCGATAAAGAGGCCATCTGTATTAATTTTGGGTATGGCTTTCATGTTGTGCCCTCCTTTACATGGTCATGAAACTAAAGTCTAAAAGCAATGCGCCATTAGCTACCCCAACATTACAAACAATATTTCCGTTCTGCGAGTGGATCATAAGCGTTGACGCTACTGTTACATTTGCTGGGGTCACAGAAGGAGCAAATACCTCTATAGGCTTAGTAGGACGAAAACCTGGAGGTAGAATAAAAATTGTAGAACCAGTCGAAGATATTCCGCCCTTCAAATACCCGTATACATGCACCCTACCAAAAGTGTCTTTGTAATAACCTACACTCTGTCGATACGTGTCATACTCAACCCAAGAGTTAAGAAGTGTCGGTGTAATCCATACAGGAGCAGCTTTATCCATATCCTCTTTCTTGTTCTCTACGACACTTATACGTGCTGATGCCTGCTGTACATCCTGAACAAGATCATCAAGTAGAGACTTTTCGTTGTCAGGCACAGAACCAAGAAATCCTGATAAAGGCGACTTATCTTGCATAAGGTATGTGACGTTATAGGTTGCTGAAGAGTCAAAGTCTGCATAAGGCTTAAAGGCCTGCTCACGCCCATTAGAATTACTGTCCGCAACAATTCGCCAATTATCTTTTCTAGAATTTTTATAGACATCTAGAATTTTTTGAACTCGGTGTGCGAGAACAGATCCTGGAAATTGACTCGTGTTGTTGATATAGAATCCACTGAATGTAGTATTTCCGAGTGGATTAGCACGTTCCTGAAGTACAATTCCACTACCTACCTCAATCTGATTGCTACCCTTATTAAGAGTAAGTTGTCCTTCGCTAACAATTGGCTCTACTGTAGGTGTAGCTAGTTGATAAATAAGCTTATACGGTGTCCAGTTTGGTGCTGGTGTTGTTGGTAGTACATTAGTCCAGTCTGCCCAAGAACGGTTCACTCCATCTGAACGACGTACCCATGCCTTTGTACCTGTTCCATTATAAAAATTATTGGTAGGATTATCAGGAGATGATCCAGCGACAGTTCCATTATACATTGTCCAGCCCATGAAATATGCTTTTATCTCATCGGAAGTTATGTTTGTAAAATTGTCTCCCCATCCGCTATCAGATGCAGGTATCGTAAGATAAAAATCTCTTCGACCAGAATCCACATTAAAATGGGCCGCGTCATGAACGTCTAAACTAGATCGGATTGATAGTAGCTTCCCATCAAACTTCACCACATTTAAAGCGTACCAAGTCAGGGCTTCGGGAAGACCGACTAGTTTTACAAGCTTGGCACCCGGAATTGAAAAACTATATTGCCAAGTCAAGTTTCCCCCAAGCTCGATATAATTCCACTTTTTACTCTTGAAATACTGTCCATCACGCTCAAATACACGATCCGCATTAACACCTGTAAGTGGATCGGCATAAAGATCAGTCTGCAGCGCCAGCCTACTGTCTTCACGCGCCTTAAATGCTTTAGCTTCGCTACCGACACAAAGTATAGGTTTTTTGAACGTTCTAATTGTACCACCAGGATAAATCCACGAAGATGGGTCAAACTCATCCACATATGACGTAATACCTGATAGGTTAACAGCTACACGAACAGCTGCCAGATTTACAGTAAACGAGCGCGATTCTCCAGGGTTTACGGAAATACCTTGTACACGATCGTGGGAATTAGATTGGCCTGCCCCAATATATACAGAAACTCTGATAACTCCATTGCTTTCTAATGGATTTGATAATGTATAAGTCTCGCCCGCAATAAATGGTATATTGTAATACAAGTAGGCGTCTGTACCCGGAGAAGATGCGAGTGTACCTGTAATTTCGTAATCATCTGAAATAAAAACCCTATTTGGAGTTGTGGACCATTCATAAAATGGCGGCAGCAAGTTCTCCCCATAACGAATCACGTACGGATTGCGGACAGGCTTTATACCATCTACATAAGGATACTTAGCTCCTACCTGCTCAGCACTCATATTGTCCAAAGCAGCATATTCTTCAGCAGTGATCTCGTAGAAACGAAGAGCATCAAAATAGGCAACACTTCCAACAGGTCCTACAACCTCACTCACTAAGCTGACTGTTGCAGCGTTACTTAATGCACTATACGCTCTCCAAACCGTTGAGAAAGTTGTGGTGTCCGTAGCGTTCCCATTATTTTTAGTATTTGATATACCAGCAACATGAGGACCTGCGTATGTTCCTGACCCCAGTTTTACGTCACCTACCAGGATATAATAGCTGCCCGCTTTAACTGAAAAACTTTGACCGGTTGCAGCACCAGTTGGTAATCCTGTGGAAGTGATTTTTAAGGACTGCGTTCCTTGAGTCTTTATAGTGGTGTCAGCTGTTAATACCGCACGAATGGGTGTAAATCTGTTTGTGTTCTCGCAATTCCCGTCTCGCCCCAGCAAATTCACCAACGTCCGGCCTTTCAGACCTGTAAGGCGAAACGGCACAGTCTTGTCCGACTCAATAATCTGAACCCCCGGCTGGAGCGTAATTTCCTTACGCTGCTCTGTGTCGAGGCGTTGCTGAAGCTCCTTCACCTCACCATCCACGGTATCAGCAAAGGTATCAATCTTCTCCCAGTTATCATTCAACATCGTCTTTACATTAAAATACTCATGTCCATCAAGGACGGGGTCTTTCATCAGCAAATCAAGCTTTGGCGTGTTCTCAGACAATGGTTACACCTCCTGCAAATTTGTGTAAAGGAATCTCCTGCATCTCCTTCAGTGGGATGACCTCATGAATCTCTCGAATGACCAGATAGCGGAACTCGAATTCAACATCGAGATGCGCAGGCTTAATCTCTTCGATCAGTGCCTTGAGGTCATCCAGATTCGGCGGAATGCCGACCGTATCTATGAACTTGATCGTGAACGACCATTCGCTTGGTTGAAAAGTTACGTCTACCGTGCCATTGTCATAGGCTTCGGCTACATTTTTGACGAATTTCCCGGTAAAGGTCCCCGAGCCACGCAGCTTTGATTCCACGACAGCCCGCCGCTGCTCCAGCGGCTTCTGATGGTCCGTACCGATTCCAAGCTCCTGCTCCCAGCGTTCCAGTCCCCACGTCGCTGTCCGCACGAAGAATTGATCCAGCGTCTCATTCAGCGCCCGGGTCAACTGATCTAGCTCCTTGCCCTTGGCATCCATGTCTGCCCTGACGATTCGTGACGCTTCGTAATAGGCAGGTACAAAGGACAGCATCTCCAGCCCAGCTGGACTTGTGACCGGATATATATTACTGGACAAGCAATCTCCTCCTTTCCTCACATGACACTGCTTCGTGTCCTGCTAATGTCTTTTCGTTATTCAAATACGTTCACAGTTCCCAGCACCGCGACCTGACCCTCGAATATCTCGATATTCGTGTCTGCTTCCCCACCGGGGTCCGTAGCCTTGAATACCTGAAGCTCCTTATAGTCTGTAATCATCGGAATATCAATTAGCACCGCCGAAATTCGGGTATAGCGAACAAGAGAATCCTGTGTTGCAGGCGAGCCAAAGGAAATTCGCTTGAAATACTCCCGCGCGCCGTTCTCAATCTGTTGCTTCACATCCTCCAGATTGGCACTGGAGGCCAGTGTCAGCTTGGCGCTAATGTTAATGCGGACCTCTTGGGCAGGCTGAACCGTAATGACAGGCCCTGCCGGAGCAGTCCCTTCACCCTGTCCATCCATCGTCGGGTCGATGTACTCCTGGACAGCCTCTACAATCTCCGTGTTAGCTGCTCGCTTGTCATTGTCCAGCAGGTAGATCCCTACCGTGCCTGGCCCCTGCCAGAGCGGCTTTACTTGTACACCGCCGACTCCTGGAATCTCACTTGCCCACTGCACATATTGCGCCTTGTTACCACTCGTCCCCGGATTGCGGACACGCAGCAGATAACGCTCCAGCAGCGATTCATCCGATTCCACATCAGCGCCGCCTGTAATCTCTTCGGGATTGATCACAGCACTCACCCCGCTTACAGCCGTTGCCAAGACGGTCACGACGCCTGCGGGTACGTTGCCATTTTTACCAGCTACGACAGCTACCACATTAATCTTTGCTTCCCCCGTGCTGCCCAATGTCACTTCATTCGTAGTCGCGTATTCGACTGACTGTTCACTGGATATCTCATCGGCTGGTGTCGCTACGATCGTTCCCTTGGGCACGACAGCCCCTGCTGTCCCTGTAAAACGCACCTGTCCTGCAGCAGCGACAGCCTGTCGGCGATTCACTCCATGCTCCGCTGTACGCAGATCCAGATAATCGCCATAGGTTGAGCTGGCGAAGCCGCGTTCCAGCACCTGTTGCGCCCATACCGCAGCCTCTGCCAGCATAAAAGCGACTGGAGCCTGAGCGTCCCAAATAAAAGAGCCCTCGGATTTATCCAAATCCGAAGGCACCCGCTCCAGCATCCGCCGCATAATTTCATCCTCTGTCTGATCCTGCAAATACTCAGGCAAGGTTGCCATTAGATCACCACACTTTCTATCGTTTCGATCTCGTCTCTCACATTCCGAATGCGACAGCTGAATCTGCAGGCATCCTGCTCCCAGCTGAACTCGAACTGATCCACGCCAGCTGTACGTGCATCTGCGAGCAGCGTCTCACTGACCATTCGTCTGACTTCACTTTCCACTACAGCTCGGCTGTAGCTGTTACCCAGTAAATCCTCAAGCTCGCTACCATAATCGCGAGAATAGATAATATGACGGTAACGCGGGGTTCGTACGGCCTTTTCACACCAGATGACCCACGCATCCTTCTCATCCGTCATCGCTACCTTTCCGGTCGGTGTTAGCACGAATTCGCCCTTTGCAAAATCAAAACGCCAGCTCCGGCCAAATACAGCTGTCTGGCTTGCCAACGTATCTAGCTCTGTTACATCTACATCCAAAATCTCTTCTGTCTCGGGAAATAGGTTAGCCACCTCCACTCACCACCCTGCATACAACCACGACATCATTGCCGCTATTCACCCGTACTGCCAGCACTCGGTCTCCGGGCTTCAGGCCTTTGTCCAATTGCAGATTGACCTCTTCAATCTCTGTCTCGTCGAAATAATAGGAGGTGTTCATCGTCTTATCCTCCCAATACGGCTCCTGCACACGGGTCGATGTTCCCTTGAACATATGCCGTTGCATCGATAGCAGACCAGGCAGCTCGGCCACCAGATAATCTTGAATCTCATGCTTGAAGTCATCCAGCTTCAATCCAGTGGCTGTAATCGTCCCCAGGACTGCTCCCAGACCGTCCACTGCCTGCTTGGTGTGCTTGGAGAAGGAGGACTGGATGGCAGAAGCCAAGTGTACATAAGGGTCCTTAGTCAAGATAAAACCTCCTTTTTACATCTCCATAGGTGCCGAGTTCCAGCGACATACTGCCCGGATTGCCCAGCTCACGGCTAACCGAAATGACGATCAGGCGCAAGCTACCCAGCATTACTGCATCCCCTGCACGAATGGTGTTGATATCTGGTGCCGTGACGGAGATGGTCTGTTGAATGCCTGCTAAGCGACTCTTGGCCAGCTCTTGCGCAGCCGCACCCGATTTGACCTCATCATCTTGAATGATCACTTGAAGCGTGCCGTATTTGTCCGTATCTTTCGTCTGAATCGCAAGTATCTTGGAGGGTACCTCTTTTCCCGTCTCGCTAGCTGAGGTAGCAAGTACCTTTACTTTCGTAGCGGCTCCCTCAAGCGTTCGGGATTGGGTTGTGTCCGTTACTTGTTCTAGCAAATATACATCCTTATTGGTACCCAGCTCATACAGCTCCAGTCCCGAAGTGATCATTCGTGGATGATACAGCTTTCCCCCTGCCCTAGCGGTCTCACGTAAGTCAGCAAGCATCATGGCATAGATGGATTGCGTGCGATATACAGCCTTTCCAAGAGACTTTTCGGTATCTGGTATGGATGCCACTGGAATCTCCCAATCACTGGCGTATTTCCGAAAGCGCTTCGATGCTGTCTGCTTGGCCGGGAATAAATACTCATCCTCCGATTTATCCAAATAGACCGTGCGGTCATACAAGGTCAAAGTCAAGCGCTTGGTCCCACTATTCTGACTTTCTGCCTCCCAAATCACAGCTGGGTGCAACAGCGGAACATAATCATGCTTACCATAAGGAATGCCGCTAACCCGAATGGACATACCTGGATTGAATATGGGGAGCTCGGATGTATTCACCAATGTCACAGTTCCCTGGTAGGCAATCTGCTCCAGTGAATCCCGAAGTGAGATGGACTCAACAAAAGAGGTTACATCGTATTGATTATCAATAATGACCTTGTAGCTCATGGCAGCACCAGCTTCTGCCCGGGCTTGATCACATTCGGATTCTTGCCGATGGTTTTTTCATTCAATTTATAGATTCGGTTCCATTGCGAGCTGTCTCCCAGCTCCAGCTTGGCAATCTTGGATAGGGAATCTCCTGATTTGACCGTATAACTCTTCTTGGATACCTTCAGATCCGTACGAGGCTTCTTATTATCTATGCTCTTGCTACCTGTCGAGCTGCCATTGCTGCCAAGCTTACGTGCAAGCTTCATATCCCGCCAGGTTCGCAGCGTAATATCGAAAGACACATCACCTGGCTCTGTACCCCGGAACGTAGATTGATGTGAAGATACAATTACAGGAACATTGACAGCAGTCTCTGTAATAATGAATTGTAGTGGCTGTGCGGACAGCAGGAAGGTATTGACTGTATTCATAGCCTCCTGCGGATCCGGCAGCTCATCAACTTTACAGTTACAAAAAGATTCATCATATTCCATAGGAAAAAAAGAAGAGAAGGAAATCTCCTTCACCTTCTCTCCTTGTGCAAAATCGTACTCCCCATGAGATAAAATATTTACCGTCTCAAAGCCTTTTTGCCTCGAAATACTCACTTCTTCAGGATTCACAGGAAATTTAAATTCATTTCCCGAGCCATCCTTTAATATAAAATCCATTGCCTGCCTCCTTCCTGACAAATTCCATTGGAGCTGATCCTGTGTTCTGCCATGTGTAAGATATTTGTATAAATTAATTATGATTGCTATGGAAGAGCAGGCTTGCGATTTTGCTGTGCTTTACGCAATTCAGCATCCAGACGGGCAGCAACCTGGGATACAATCGCTCCGATATCAATAGCATTCTCATGAACGTTCATTTGTACGGCTCCTGCCGGGAAGTTCACACTGACGTTATTGATCGTGTCTTTCTTGAAATTCTGGAGGTATCCTGAAATCTGACCCATTTGCTCGGGACTGATTTGTACAGGCTGAGCTGCTTGAGGATTTTTCCCTTTAGTGGCTGAGCTCATAGTTTTAGGAGTCGAACCAGCAATAGTTAATGCCGAGATTGTGTTCTTTGCAGCTGTTAGAGGATTGAGCTTATCAAATAACCAAGAGAGCGATGAGCTCACCCCTTTTTTACTAAAGTTCAGTAAATTAGATATGCCATCCCCCAAATTAGTCGCTTTGTTCGAAGCCCAACCTACTGCTTTTGATGCGCCTTCCTTCACCGCAGGGCCTTTGTCTGCAGCCCAGCCTTTTGCTTTGTTGATCACATTTACTCCAGCACCAAAGAGGTTCTTGCCGAACGCAAGCATCCCTTTGCTGGAATCAGATGCCTTCTGCGAAGCCCAGCCTACTGCTTTCGATGCTCCTTCCTTAACTGTAGTGGCTTTGTCGGTAGCCCAACCCTTTGCTTTATTGATTACATTTGCTCCAGCACCCAAGAGATTTTTGCCGAATGTGAGTATCCCTTTGCCGGCATCAGATGCCTTCTGCGAAGCCCAGCCTACTGCTTTCGATGCTCCTTCCTTAACTGTAGAAGCTTTGTCGGCAGCCCAGCCCTTTGCTTTATTGAGCGCATTTGTTCCAGTACCCCATAAATTTTTACCAAACGCGAGTGCTCCTTTTCCCGCATCTGATACCTTTTGTGATGCCCAACCTACTGCTTTCGACGCTCCTTCTTTAACTGTAGGAGCCTTGTCTGTAATCCAACCAGTTACTTTGCTGCCAATATTCGCTCCAGCACCCAAGAGATTTTTTCCAGCATTCATGACTCCTTGTCCAACGCTGGTTGCCTTCTCTGAAACCCAACTAATTGCTTTTGAAGCATTCTCCTTAATAGCAGGACCATGATCCGAAATCAAACCGCCAATTTTTCCACCTACAAAGTCACCAGCCATTCCGCCCAAAAAGCTGCCTACAGCGGTACCAACTCCCGGGATTGGAATAAGTGTACCCACCGCGCCTCCGATTGTGGCTCCGATGGCTCCGCCAGCGGTTGAGCCTATAGCCTGTGCCCTCTCTTTATCAGAGCCCGCCGTAATTATGCTAGCAGCATCCAGTGCAGTTCCTATTGGTCCGCCAATAAGTTTTTTTGCTTTTGGTAATATGCTGCCAACTATACCTGAATTGCCAGCATCAGTGATGAAGTCAAATATGCCAGTGCCCCATTTGCCAAGTGTATTGCTGAGACCGGCACCAGTCTCACCAACACCTGAAACAACTTCTCCTATTCCGGTAGCTAATCCTACAGCCTTCTTCCAGCCCGTCTTAGGTGCATTACCGTTAGCTGCATCAGTTAAATATTTCGTTTTAAAGTTCTTAACATTTTCAAAGGTAGTAGCGCCGCTCTTAACAGTTCCTCCGAAGGTCTTTACTTCGTTAAAGAATCCAGCTGTTTTCTCGTACCATCTCTTAGGCTTTGCCTCTGCGGCAGGTGCCGTTTGACCTAAAGAAGACGTTAAACTAGATACTGCCGTTGTATTATTCTGAACAGCCACTATTAATTGACCAAATGCATTATTACTGCTCTGACCAGCATCATTCGCTTTAACGCTTTTCATTGTCACATTAAGCCTTTGTGACTTTAACTGACGAAGCTTCCCCAACACCCCGTCAATTTGCTTTGATGCATAATCCCTAATCATAATCTCAGGCACCATCCGAGTGCGGCCGATCTTCATGACCCGGCCCTGAATGCGCTCAAAATAGCGCTCCATCGCTCTTAGCTCGCGGTTAGCCTTTACGACATTTTTAGGATCAATAACCAGCTTCATACGGTAATTCACCGCTTCATCCATCGTGTATGATCACCTCCCTGCCAGATTTGCTGCATTGATATCACGATCCAGTTCCTCTTCCGAAAAAGCCAGCAGCAGCAAGCGCTCGCCGCGAGGCAATCTCCAGAAATCTCCGGGGCGGAGGTGATGCCGGACCCATAAGTGATACAGCATCGTCGTCATTCCCCCGGAGCCGATTAGTTTTTTAGGTCGCTAATCTCCACGCCAAATCCGGACAGCTCAAGCACCTTGTCGCCGACGGCATCCAGCTCACCAGCCAGCAGCATGCGGCGTACAGCCTGTTCGCCACCCGACAGCTTGAGACGGCTCGTAATGCGTGGGTCGCCCCAGCCACTCAGTGATAGTCCCTTGACTTCCAGCTTGGCTGTGGCTTCCGAGATCAGCAGAGCGTTGAAAATCTCCGTATCCACCTTCTCATCCACCTGGCCCTTGACCGTGCGGCGAACCGTGCAGCGCTCACGAATGCTATCCACCTTGCTGGAGGTCAGCCCGCGCAGCACCAGCTGCATATCCAGACGACGAATATGCACCGTCTCCTCAGGCAGCTTCTCCGTCGCCTCAAACAGGCTGTCCAAAATTTGTTCTTCCGTCATATTCTCGTATAGGCTCATGAATCTATCTCCTTTTCATCGTTCAGATATTAGAAATAGGTCTATCATCGTACTTTCACCGTAGACAGACCGCGTTAACTGGGTGTTTTTCTTGCGATAATCGAACTGCTCAGCTCTGCTGAAAACTAATAAATTCGATTCTCTTAAGAAAACCAAAGAATCCGGGAGCTACAGCTCACATAGCTGCTTCCCGGATTTCATAAGTCACTTTTGTTCTACTAAATATAGTTTTTTATTCGCAATCTAACCAAGCTTCCCTAGCCAATTCCAGCTCAATTAGTTGGCAACGATCGGGTCCAGCAGCTCATAGCCTTCGAAGGTGAAGGTTGTCTCCTCCTGCACCTCTTCACCGGCCGTCCAGTTAGCTAGCTGGATTTTGTCCGGGGAGCAGCGGATGAGGCGCACACGCTCATGTCCGAACGCTTCGGGATCATCCAGCTTGGAATAGATATCGAACTTGCTAAAGCCACGCTGAATCATGTCTGAAGTAACCTTATAGCCACTCATCGTGCCTGTACCTTTCTTAATGCCGTTCTTGTGCACCTTCCAGTCGTTGCCGACCAGATTCAGCTCACGCTTCTCCATCTCCACGCTGGCTTCCAGCTTGTTAATATGCGTCTGCCATACCCCATCAATATACGCCTGACCATACGTTCCCAAAATTACTCTTGAAGCATCCAACATTGCATATTCCTCCTTGTGATTGGACCATCCTTGGATGGTGTAATTATGAATTTGAACTAGACACAGTCCTTTAAATTAGATACAGTCTGTCAAATGACACACAGCCCGCCAAATCAAGCTCTGCTGAGGGCTTCACTCAACGGGCTGCATGTGTGAAGCTATGATGATTATGAAGACTTATTGTCATGTACCCGTACACTATTGTTCCATAGGATGAAAGCCACTCCTACATGTGTGCAGCCTTCATGCGGCATGGGCTGCATGGGCTGCATGTGGCATCATGAGATACATCATGACGTACCTCATGTGCATACAGCAGCATTACAGCTTGCATACGTAAGCCATGACATCGGTCCTTCGCGGCTTATTGCACGTAGAATGTGCCGAACAGCTGCTCCATGACATCGGTCAGCTTGACGTTCCATTGCAGGAACACCTGATCCGCTTCCGGCGTAACAACTGGAGATGGTCCGTAGTAGGCCGGGTCCAGAATTACATCATAGCCGGATGCCTCAATGACACTGCTGAGCGCCAGCTGTGCCAAATATTCCTTCACAGCACCGATCAGTGCCAGACGACCTTCCTCTGTGTTGTTGACCTTCCCGATATAAGTCTCCTCAGCTGCACGCTGCAGATCAGCATTGATCGCATCCATGACGCGGATGGAACGGATCTTCTTCCAAGCATTATTCTGACCAGCTGCTGGTGTGACAAGGCTGTTAATCCCGCGCAAGGCCTTCACCTGACGTCCATCATGGAATAACAGGAATACGCCGTTGCGAACGGCCTGCTCCTGCTCTGGGCGAGTCCAACGGCGTGTCACATCCTCGAATGGTGTCACCGCATACGTCGTAGATTGGTTCAGACGTTGACCTGCGATCAGACCAGCTACATAAGCCGCTGTCTGTGCCGAGCTGTACTCCACTCCAGCCAGACGTACACCTGTGCCGACATTGATGATGCCCTCATGGTTCAGTGCGAGGGAACGCGCAGAAGCTGCCTGCACTGCATTCGCGGATACGTCCTCAGCAGCTGAGCCACCGAATACCGCCACAACTCCTTTACCTTGGTTGCGTACACGCTTGACCCAAGCCGCGAAGCTTTGCAGCAGAGCCATATCAGCCGCATAATCCAAGGCAAGCACGTTGAAGTCCTCGCCCTCCAGAGCCTCCTGCATGGCGATATAATCGGCGTTGGTCAACTGACTGTTGCCGCTAATGCCCCCGGTAAGGCCAGCACCAGTAATATTAGCCAGTTCCTCTGCTGCGGTAAGCGCCTTTGCGGTCACCCATTTGTTCTCGCTATCTTCATTAATAGCTGCAGCAATAGCCTCAGCCGTAGCACTCTCCGCCGTGAACGTCTTCAGCAGCTTCGTGCCCTCATAGAGCAGCACTTCCTTGACTGCATTATTATCAATGGTTGGTTGTACCGTCACTGTGAAGCGATTACCGCGTGAGCCAGAATAAAGCGCCGTCAGTTCGAGTACATCCTCTGCATCACCATTCTTCAGCTTCACTGAAGCTTTGGCAGCGGTATCGTCTGCCAGTCGGTATGCGAGCAGCTTTCTCGGACCACCCAACAGAGCCAGATAAAGAGTGGAATACGCAGTAGCCCCATCCTCTGTGCCACCAGAGAACATCTGCTCAATAGCCGTCTCGCTGCCAATCTCCACAAATGTACCTACAGGACCCCAATTGGCCTTGACTGGTACAATGACCGTCCCACGCGAGCCGCCTTGAATTGCGGATGCTGCTGCCGCCTGAAAATTCATATACAATCCGGGCAATACCGGTTTATTCGTGTTCTCCCAAGTTCCGCCTGCCATATTACTCCACCTTCGCTTTCATAAATTTTGTAATTTTTGTGCCTGCTTCCTCCACGGATAGCAGTTGATCCTCAGTTCCATAACAAGCTCCTGCCAGCACCTCCGGCTTTACCCCGAACAACGCCTCGGATTTGGCCTTCAGTTCATTCAATGTGTAGCGTGGGGCTGTGACCGACTGTGGGTCTAGCTTCTGTGTCTTCTTCTTGAACACCATATCAAGCACCTCATTTCAAATTCGGATGTACGTACAGCCTGCGAATCAACGCCGCTTCCTCTGCTGGGCGCATTCGCCGTTGAGCCAGCGTAAGGCTGATCTGCCCGTTCAGGAAAGAATCCGTCTGCCAATCAGCACGAATCTCCTGGGCGGACATATACCGCCGTGTGTCAGCATCCAGCGGAAGCTGCAAAGCCCCGCTAATCGCCTCCATTAAGAGCGAAGCTGTAGCTTGCTCCAGACGCTGATTGGATGCCCAGACATGACCCGTGAACGTTTTACGGACCTCATACATGGATGCACTTGGGATTCGTGTCTCACTGCCCGTCATGCGCCACAGAATGGCGCGCGAGCCAATAGCCTCGGGCCAGGCATCACCGTATACCCGCCATGTATCGTCCAACTGCGATGCGGTCCAGCCCTTCAATGCTGCTAACCAAGCATCCTCCGTCGCTCCGACGTCTACGACTTCAGCCTCAGGCACATACAGAGCGAACCTCATGGTCCGCATGATCCGCTCCTTCGTACCTGACACGCTCTCAGCCCCGCGACTCCCGGCATAGTGCAGCGTTACCGAGCTGCTGTCCGTATCATCCAGTGGCTGCCTATGCAGACCATCCAGCAGGAGCTGTGCCCAGGCATCGCGTTCTGAAGCCTGGGTAGCGAGACTGTGTAGCTGGATGCATACAATTTGTCGATAGCCAGCCCACGCCGATTTCCATACCGCTTCCCCGAAGAACAGCTCCGCATAAGTATCCGGAGGCGGGTCAGGAACCGATTGCAGGTCGTACACCCGGCCTGCTAATTGGGGAATCAATTCGATGATCCTCGCCTTCAAAGCTTCTCTCATGCAGCTATAGCCCTCCTTTCTCATTGCTAAATGCACAGAAATAAACACAAACTGTGAGCCACATCCCTGTCTCTATTGACCACTGGCACCACCAGCTTAAGCCATATCCTGACAGTCGATCATGATGGCGTGATGTTCACAGATATGGCTGCTGCTTCATCCATGACGCTGACATTTCAGATGACCTGCAGCTGTGAAAGAGCTACAGAAATGACATCATCGTCACTGTCACCAAGTGTGCCTTGGCCCAGACAAAAGCAGTCCATAAAGAAACGGATACCAGCCTTGTGCAGGCGGTATCCGTTTCTCTTGTCCTCATTCCCGATATTAACATCTTACAGCCTTTTTCCGGCTGTGATGACGTAGATAAGCATGATTATAGAAGAGAAAAAGACGAACTTATGTTCCTGTTTTTCTCCGGATCATATTCTCTCTTCATTCAGGGCCTAAAACCCTGATATTATGGGATAATCCACAACTCGGATTAACCTAATGTTCTCATTTCATCAGAACAAAAAAAGAGGGTATTCCAGTAAAAGGAACCCCTCTATAATAATCTTCTATACACTACCTTCTTCACAGTACCTTATATAGCGTCTACACAGTAACTTCCAAACAGTACCTTATATGATGTCCTTCTACATTAATCCTTTATGTTAATCCTTTATGTTAATCTTCTAATTTTCTATATGCTATTAAGCTTCTATATTCTATATAGTACTCGCAATATCTGCTATATATTAATTCTTTGTATATTAATCTTGTATAAATTAATCTCTTGTACAATAAGTCCACGTAAAGCCTGTACATAATAGCGCTCCTGAATATTAACTACTACATCCCAACTACATATTTCATCTTGTAAATGTCTTCTTGCATAAATCCAAGGGTGCTTGAATGCGGTCAACTCTTCTCTGATCTGAAGCCTATGCCAAAGCGAGCTGGAGTTGAATCTCCACTTCACTTACATCAAAGTTAACGTGAATTCGTCACACAAAAATAGGAACAAACGTTCTTGTTTGTGGTATAATGAAATCATATGCAGCTCTGCTTATTCTAAGCCTTTGAGGCAGCTTTCTTGCGCAGCTGCTCCAGACGAATCAGTCCCCTGTCGGCCAGGGCCAGCGCTAGCTTGTAGAAGGCACGTGTTCTGATTTTGCTATACGTATCCTTGCTCACTGGAGGGTCGAATACGTGATTGTAGATTTTATAATCAAAGACATCATCCTGCTTCAGGTAACGTTCCTGGATCAACAGCTGTTCACGATCGCTCAGACGGGCGACCAGCGTATCAATCATGTTGCAATAGGCTGCCCGCGCGGCGGCGGCGTGCACGTTGTGAATAGCAGTTGAAGCGGTAGCGTCCGAAGTTTTGTTCGTTGGACCATGCGGACGATCTGTATAGCTGGCTGTAACAGAGGTTTCTTTGTCCATGAAGGTTATGGTCTTATAGATCCTGTATTTCTCAAATAGTCCTTCAAGTGTAGCTTGTGTCGCACGTCGATCCAGCTCTGGCAGCATGTCATTCATCATTGCATTCGCTCCTTCTTTGCCTTTTGGCAATAGTATGTGTCCAATGGTTCTTCTCATCCTGGGAGGAGTAGGATAAGCAGATCGCATCAGGCCTCAATAGTTGTCAGCTTTTAATCTATTATCAGCTTTTGTTCACATTTTGTTCGTGTTTTTGTTCGCTTTGTAGGGATAATATACCACTTTATGATGTACTCACCAACTGTCATTTTTCGTGAAATTCGAGCGCTAATCGACCTGTGGCTCTAATTTTCTATACCTTTTGGCATATATCTCTCATTATCTCTTTACCTTAAGGCAACATGGTTATATAGTAGATAGGTAACCATTACCAATCAAGAGTTGCATGGTTCAGGCCTCGTCATAATAACTATCTACTATATATACGTCCTACGAATACGTCATGACACGACACAGGCTTGGATCGGAGCACAGGATGATTGGACAAAAAGGAGTGGCCGTACCGTGCAAGAGTCTCATTTCGGAACCTATTTACGACAACTGCGTGAACAGAAGAAAATCAGTATCAATCAATTGGCAGACGTTGCAGGCATAAGTAATTCCCAGATATCAAGGATTGAGAACGGTCTGCGCGGTGTACCTAAGCCCGCGACGATTCGTAAGATTGCGGATGCCCTTGCCGTACCCTATGAGGAGCTGATGGGCAAGGCTGGTTATCTGGAGCAGGAGTTTTCCGTAACGGAACGTGCCGTCCCGGAATGGGCTACCTCCAAGGACAAGCGTGATTTCAAAAAAATGCTGGAGGAGGATGGTGAGCTAATGTTCGATGGAATCCCCTTGGATGACGAGGACAAACAAAGAATCAAGGATGTATTGACAGGGCTGTTCTGGGAAGCCAAGCAGATGAATAAGCGCAAACCTCCAGGCTCAGGGTAATATTTCAACCGGTTCATGAAATGGACTTATGGACGAGCTTCAAGTTATTACATACTCGCATTTTACAGCATGACAGTTGTACGCGAAGCGCCTGTAAAATGCTCATCAACAAAATGGATGGCAGGTGAGTGCCCTTGAATGAACTGATTCGCAGACTGATCCACAAGCACCGCACCAATTGTCCCTTTGATATTGCTTCTGCTCTTGGCATTCATATCCGTTATTCGGATCTGGGCAAGACGACAAAAGGGCTGTATTTTCGGAAGCTGCGCCGCCGCTTCATTGTGATTCATAACGATCTCACCCCAGAATGGGAGCGTTATGTATGTGCTCACGAATTGGGCCATGACCGACTCCACAAGGGAATTAGTCGTTTCTTTCTGGAGGAGCATTCCTACTTTCAGCCGGGAAAATGGGAGCGGCAGGCCAATCATTTTGCAATCCTGCTGCTCAGTGAGGGGCATCCCCCTCTGCCGGACGAGCCTCTGAACACGTATATGTCCAGAATTGGTCTTCCCCAGGAGGTCTCCGTATTTTGGCCCCCCTCTACGGGTCTGGACTCGCCTGATATCAACAAATAATCAATTTGTCAGATTGATGGCATATATTTTTACGTAGTTTTTACGTTTTTCTACGTTTTTTTTGATAGAATCATATTGGGCTGATAGAACTACTACATAATATGTCCTTGGAAGCCTTGGCCCAAGAGGACGCGGAGCGCATCCCATGCTGCTTACCTGCGGTTACAGAATCCTGCGATTCCTACAGATTCAGCGGATTCTATAATCTATACAAAAACATATTAGGAGGTTATATCTACATGAAGCAATGGAGAAGGCTCTCTGCCGTGCTATTGTCTGCTACTATGCTCTTCGGAACTGCAGGAATGGCTATGGCTGATACTGCAGCCGATACCGCTGTGCCTGAAGGCAGCAAGCACATCACACTGCTGCATACGAATGATGTCCACTCTCATGTCGTAGCAAACGATCCCGAGATGGGGTATGCCAAGCTGGCGGGTATCATCGACAAGTATCGCGGGGAGAACCCGAACACACTGCTGCTGGATATCGGTGATGCAGTGCATGGTACAACCTTTGCAACGCTGGTGAATGGCGAGAGCATTCCAAGCGTAATGAACAAGATGGGCTATGATGCGATGGTTCCTGGTAACCATGAATTCAACTATGGCTCCACTCAGCTCGTAAAGCTGGCCGGTCTGATGAATTTCCCTATGCTCAGTGCAAACGTAAAGAAAACAGACGGAACCCGCCTGTTCGAACCTTATACCATTAAAGAAGTAGACGGCGTCAAAGTCGGACTTATCGCACTGACTACGCCTGAAACGGCTTATAAGACTAACCCTAAGAACGTAGAAGGCATTGAATTCACTGATCCTTCTGCTGAGGCTAAAGCGATCGTGGACGAGATTCGTGACGACGTGGACGTAATTGTTGTAATGGGCCATCTGGGTCAGGATGCATCCAGCACGGATACTAGCTTCAAGGTGATCAAGGAAGTTCCAGGTATTGACATCTTTATTGATGGCCACAGCCACACCGTACTGGAGAACGGCCTGGTCAGTGATAACGGTACGCTGCTCGCCAGTGCCGGAGAATACTCCAAATACCTGGGAGTCGTTGATTTCTGGGTCAATGAAGGCGAAGTGGTTAGCAAGAAGGCTCAATTGATCGATCAGACCAAAGCGGCTGATATTGCTCCAAACACAGAGGTTGCTGCACTCATTGATTCCATTCGTAAAGAACAAGAGCCTATTCTGGCACAGCAGGTCGCTACGACTACTGTAGAGCTGGACGGCGTGCGTGAGCATGTTCGTGCAGGCGAGACCAATCTTGGTAATCTCATCGCTGATGCACTCAAGGACGTGAGTGGCGCTGATGTGGCGTTGACGAACGGTGGCGGCATCCGTGCTTCCATTAAGGCCGGCAACGTAAACAAAGGGGACATCATTACGGTGCTTCCATTCGGTAACCAAGTGGTAACTCTGGAGGTTACTGGTGCTGACCTGAAAGCTGCTCTGGAGAACGGTGTGTCTTCCTACCCGGAACCAAGCGGCGGCTTCCCGCAAGTATCTGGCATGACCTTCAAGATTGATGCTTCCGCAGCAGCGGGTAATCGAGTCGTTGACCTTTTGGTAGGCGGCGAAGCCTATGACCCAACTGCTACGTATACTCTGGCTACGAATGACTTTACTGCAGCCGGCGGAGACCAGTACAGCATGTTCACGAAATACCCACAAGCTGGTATGTATGGCTCGCTGGATGAGGCTTTGATCCGGTACATGCAACAGCCAGGAACCATTGCAGCTGAGGCAGATGGTCGAATCTCTGCAGTAGGTGCTTCTACGACCGTACCTAGCCCAGAACCGACGCCAGAGCCTGCTGCTCCTGCACCAGCTCCAGCTCCGGCTCCACAGCCAACACCAGAGCCTGTAACCACTCCTAAGCCACAGCCTGCGAAGCCATCTGCTCCGCAGACAACGGATAAGGAGATCTATATCGTTAAATCCGGAGACACATTGACGTCGATCTCCAAGAAATATGGAACAACTTGGCGGAATCTGCAAAAGCTGAACAAGCTGAGCAACCCGAACCTGATCTATCCAGGTCAAAAAATTATTCTGCCAGCATCCTAATGGCATGATGACAAGTACAGTTCAGGAATGCTAGTCTGACGGATCAGCATCCGCGAGGTACTTGTGCATCAAATTCCAGCAAGAAGCAAGGACCTCAGCTTCCACATGATCGTGGAGCTGAGGTCCTTTGCTATGTAAAAAAATATCCAGCTAACGTATTGACTCTGTGATACCTGAGGATAGATACTTAATAAATCAAGCTGCTGCCAGAAATGCAGCATATTATTATGATTCTTTTGCAAAAGGAGCTTGGCCCATGCAATACGTAATCTACGATCTGGAGTTTACCGTCAGTCGCCATACGAATTATTCTTCTGAAATCATAGACATCGGCGCAGTGAAGTGCACACAGGAAGGCGACAGGCTTGTCATCTCGGACCGCTTCCATACCTACGTACGTCCTACGAATCGTCCCGTATTATCTGCAGATACCATTCGCTTCACTGGCATTGGTCAGAAGCAGATTGATGCCGCGCCCTTATTTGGTGAAGCCGCTAGCCAGTTCGCAGCGTGGCTGGGAGAACCAGGCAGCTATTATTTGTGTGCTTGGGGACCAGATGATCGGATGAAGCTTATTTCTCACTGTCGCACGCATAGAACAGACCTGTTCTGGATTTGCAATACCAACGATATCCAGAAACAGATCTCGGCTGTGCTAGGGGAACCAGGGAAGTACCGTCAGCTAAGCCTCGGCCAGGCGCTGGAAAGCTGCGGAATTGTCTTCGACGGGCGTCAGCATAGTGCACTGGATGATGCCGTGAATACAGCCGAGCTATTCATTCGTTACTTCGATCAATTGAATCTCGTGACGAATAATGCGGCTAATGAGGAGTCGATCAGTTCAAAAGTCGTGTATTCCAGCAGCGATGACGAGGATGAGGGCTACAATCCATTCGGTAATCTTGCCAATCTGTTTCGCGATAAAACCTGAACACACAGGCTGATTAGCAACATGGTCAGCCTATTTCCAGTAGAGGACGAGCATTCTCTCCCGTGCTGTAATTATGCTTTCGTTGAAGCTCTGTTTTAATAATCGCTTCCTTCTGCCTTCTGTTCGGCATAGATGGTTCCCCACATATTCAGCATTTCTCTTAACCGTTGTCTATAGTGGATGGGCTCAAGAATTTCAGCTCCAGGTCCAAATTTGTACAGCCATTGTAAAAAATCGCTATCTCGATTCACTGTAACCTCAAATAATAGACTTCCATCAGGTAGATCCTTCAGAATTGGCTTAACGAACAGCTCCTCCGCTTTGATGGTCTGCGCCAGTTCACGATCAAATTTAATGATAAATCGAGTATGATCCTGACCTTTGCGTACTGACCATGTGTGACGAAAAAAATGCTCTACATCGTAGCTTTCCTTGCGGAACGTACGAGAGAGTATTCGGACACTGCGGAATCGGCTGATCCGAAATGTCCGTACCTTGGATTGAGAATGACAATAACCTAACATAAAGAACCTTCGTTCCTGAGGAATGAGACAATAGGGATCAATTCGTTGTAGTCCCTCGTCAACTCCTTGGCCAGGATAATAATCTACTTCTATCGTTTGCTGGGTCAGGCTGGCTAATATAATAGGCATAAGAGAATAAGGCTGATCTTCTCGGCTAGAAGGCTGACCTAAGCGAATTATGTTAGTAAGCTGCTGTGCAACATTGGCCTGCTCTACTTTCTTCTTCTGGGCTGATGCCATTACCTTCTCATAGGCGCTTTCGAATCCATCCGGCAGCATAGGCTTCACCCGATCCATCACCATAGATAGCATGGAAAAAGCAGCTGCCTCTTGTTCCGTCCAATTCAGCGGGTATAAGGCAAAATTGCTAATGAATATGTATCCTTTACCATGCCCCATATTGGTGATGGGGATATGCATAGCACTGAGCGCTTCCATATCCCGATAGATCGTCCGCTCCGATGTCTCACAGCGCTCTGCGAGTTCTCTTGCCAAAATGCCAGGGTTCGCCTGTACAATGGTAATGATGCGCATGAGCCGAATCAATCGATCAGTCAAGGACTTTCCTCCTCTTTAACATAGTAAATTAGACTCACCCAACATTTTCATAAATGACATACATTTTCCATTTTAATGCAGGTTAACTATGGCTTTTGTGACTATTTAGAGCTTGCAGGAAATATTTCCTTATTGAACCAGTAATTCTTTTTTCACTACATAAGTCTCGTTCCATGAGCGATATAAATCCAAAAAAATCTCGGCTTCCCGCAAATAATCGTAATCTCCTAGTCTCGTAGCCCGGATCAACAAGCTATCTGCATGTCTCCGCAGCATGTCCCCTCCCTGTACAGCTGACCCCCTTTCATATAGACGCAATGCCTTTCTCAATATCTCGAAGGATTCATTGAACATTATGAATTTCTGCACTCTTGGGTTAGGAGAGGCCATGATCAGACCTGTATGCAACGTAAAATGAACAAACAACATTTCCGAACGCAGTGCGGTGCGCTCGTCACTGCCAGGTCTACGCCAGCTCCACTCTACTGCACATACAGCATGCCTCCCGGAGGGATGCGGGTCGACTCGAAAGTCTAGCAAAGCATGCCTGCTCTGGCCACTATACAAATTCCCACAGTGTATTATGACTTCTCCGGGGCGATCATTCAGATCCATTTCCACTCTAGTTCCTAAGACTCTACCAAAATGAGTTCCTGGTTCAGGTATCAGGTGCATCCGAAGGTCACAGCCTAGCATTTTAGGTCTCATATGGATTCGTCTTCTGCGACCATAGACTTTCCCCCACTCTACCAGCAAATGAGCCTGATGCCTTCCAGTAGCGGACATAGCCTCTCTACTCCAGGTATAGCTAACATCTAACATGCTACTCATGAACATTTCCCCCTATTGTACGCAAATATATCTATACCCTATCAGGAAGAATCGTCATCATATTGTCAGGGAACATCAGTTCCGTGGAAGAAAATACCCATATTTTTAGTCAAGCCTGTATTTCAGCCTAAAAAAATCCTTTTATTGTGATGTTTTTTACATTAAAACCTTTGATTTTAGTTATCTATGCCCTTGTATTCTATAAATCAACAATAAGAAGCTTGCGTAATTACGAATTCTAATACGGACCCTATTCCCCCATGCGACATTCTACGCAGTAGGACATCACAGATATGCAGGAGGTCTATACGACAAAAAGCCACAGTGCAGGTTCTAGCAAGCCGTTTGGCTTTTCCTGCTCTGTGGCCTATCGTAACAAGGGTTGTAGATTAACTCGTTCAAGAAGTTGTGTTATTCAGCTCAGTTTAACCAAAGGAACGCTGTGGCATTACATAGATGGTGGGGACGTCTCCTCATGAATCAACTCCGTCTGAATGAGCTCATAGGTGACACTATCCAGCATGAGCTCCTTGCCCAAAGGCTTGCCATTCACGGTAATCCATATCTTTTTGTAGGCTTCATCTTGCTTTTTCATATCCGTCCATCTCCTCTTTATGTGAAATAGTTCTAATATTTTTTTCGGCTCTTAGTGATCTGAGTGCTACTGAAGGTCGTATGGTGTCGTAGTATAGAAGTATGGCTCAAATCGTGCAGCAACATGGATGTATCGCCCCCTGTCGCTCTGAACTTTATTCATATACCCCGTTTGGGGTACACTTAAACCAATCCTGATTCAACTATAGCTGAGGAGGAACCCTATATGCTTTTCAGACTTCGCAGTCTCCTTCCACGATGGCTTATGCTTCTAAGTATGTCTGTTGCAGTCTGGCTGTGGAGCGGACAAGCTCATGCAGGATACTGGGAGGATGTCACCCATGGCTGGGAGCAGCTCTCCCGCTTGCCTGGAGAGGTACAGCAGCTTCAGGACAGCTACCAGGAGACCAAAGCGCAGCTGGAGGAGGCCCAACAGAGCCTTGAGAGCTACCAGGAGCTGAACGCCAAGCTCTCCACACAGAATCAGCAGCTGGCTGCTACAGTAAGTGAGCTGACCCAGCTGCAACAGCAGCGTGAAGCTGCCTCACATCGCAATCGTATACTTTTGTGGACTGCGGTCGGTCTTTTCGCTGGTTATTTCCTATTTATACGCGTATTACGTCTGGTTATGAAGCTCCGCTCCGGGCAGAGCTACTGATCATTTCTGCAATGCCAATGTAATCATTGGATCACAGGCAGCAAGGATAGCGAGGTGACAAGGTGCAAATACACAATGAAAATGAACTCAGCGATCTGGGAGGATCAGCCGTGACCTTTGATCTGGGTGAAGAAGATCTTGTCCATGTCCTTCATCCGCAGCAGATTATTGCATATCGTGGCTCCAGTCATTTACGGCATGACAAGCTGATGAATATCAAGGGCATGTACCGCAAGCGCAAGCTGATTCAGGCGGATTTCAGCGGTCCATGCCGCTTCACAGCAGCTCTGCCCCCAGGCTTCTCCTTCACGACAGTGCCGATCGAGGATGGCAGTAGCCTGCTGTATGACTTTCGCTATCTGTTCTACTATACGCACGGCATCCGGATGAGAACGAAGCTCCTTAACGTCAAGAATATGCTCTTCACCAAGGAAGTCCTCAAGATGAGATTTGATGGAAGCGGCGAGATTGGTCTGCTGACCCCCGGCATGGTCTGTCAGGAAGCTCTGGATCCCGAGAAGCCTCTGTACATCGAAGCGAGCAGTGTGATCGCTTATCCCGAGCAGGCCAAGCTGGAGTTGGCCGTGTACGGCAATCATTTGGCCAGTCAACATATGAGCTATCATCTGAAGATGACTGGACAAGGAACTGTACTGTTTCAAGCAGGGCAGCATAGCCGCAGGCTGGAGCAGGACCTGGCGGATGAAGGTCTGATGAAACGAGTGTTGCGTGAAATTATTCCTTTCGGAAGTGTATTCATTAAATAGGCCAGACATGCTATAATGTTACGGTGCTGGTTATGCTCTGTGAATTAAGAACAACCGCGCAGTGCAATGGCAATAGTTCTACAGCAGTTCAATAATTGAAGATATTCCGTGCATGGTCACGGGAGAGGTTCGCGAACTCCCTCTATAAAAAACTATTTGGCGCTTGGCCCCCAGTGAAAATTCTGGATGAGGCAAGGCCTGTTTTTTGTTGGATGCCAGTTCATGAAACTCTCCGTCTTCCTTTGGCAAAGCCGTTGCTTTGCAGATTCCAAGAAGATTGAGAGGTTTTTTTATGCTTAAAAATGAGAAAGCCATTGTTGTATTCAGCGGTGGACAGGATAGCACAACCTGCCTGTATTGGGCGCTTGAACGTTTTGCAGAGGTCGAGGTCGTTACCTTCGATTACGGCCAGCGCCACAAGCTGGAGATTGAGGTCGCTGCGGGCATTGCCCGTGATCTTGGCGTGAAGCAGACGGTGCTGGATATGAGCCTGCTAAATCAGCTGGCCCCGAATGCCCTGACACGTGATGATATTGAGATCACACAAGCCGAGGGCGAACTGCCCAGCACATTCGTAGATGGACGCAACATGCTCTTTCTAACCTTTGCCGGGATCATGGCCAAGCAAAAAGGTGCACGTCACATCATCACAGGCGTATGTGAGACCGACTTCAGTGGCTACCCGGACTGCCGCGATGTATTTATTAAATCCTTGAACGTGACATTAAATCTGTCCATGGATTATCAATTCGTGATTCATACGCCGCTGATGTGGCTGAATAAAGCCGAGACATGGCGTCTTGCAGACGAGCTGGGGGCATTTGACTTCGTGCATACCCGGACGCTCACCTGCTATAACGGCATCATTGGAGATGGCTGCGGCGAATGTCCAGCGTGTCATCTGCGCAAGGCAGGGCTGGATGAATATCGGAATGAGCTTGCCCAGTCATCCAAGGACTCCACAGCCGGAGGTGCTTCGCATGCGTGAGCCAGGACCTTTTCGAATCGTTGAGCAACTTCAAAAGTTCGGAGAGGATATTCGTCACGATCAGCTCCGCTATCATAACAAGCGTGTGCTCGTGAGCAAGGAATTCACCTTCGATGCCGCCCATCATCTTCACGCCTACGAAGGCAAGTGTAAGAACCTGCACGGCCATACCTATAAGGTAGTCTTTGGCGTTAGCGGCTATCCGAACGAGGTTGGCCTTACTATTGATTTTGGCGATATCAAGAGCATCTGGCAGGAGTATATTAACGGCTATCTTGACCATCGCTATCTTAACGAGACATTGCCACCGATGAACACAACGGCAGAGAATATGGTCGTCTGGATGTTCGAGCAAATGGAAACTGCGCTTACCTCTCCCGAATACAGTGAGCGCGTTCGCGGCGGACGTACCGAGTTCGTACGACTGTACGAGACACCGACGAGCTATGCGGAGGTCAGACGGGAGTGGATGTTCAATGACTAGTATAGCCACCATGAATACAAGCACGGCAGCTCCCATTCCTGTGCTGGAGGTCTTCGGGCCTACCGTACAGGGCGAAGGCATGGTCATCGGACGCAAGACCATGTTCGTCCGCACCGCCGGCTGTGATTATCGTTGCTCCTGGTGCGATTCGGCGTTCACTTGGGATGGCAGTGCGAAGGATCAGATCCGTCGGCTGTCTCCTGAAGAAATCTGGACGGAGCTACACAGCATTGGCGGCGATCGCTTCTCTCACGTTACCATTTCAGGCGGCAATCCCGCTCTGCTTCCGCAGCTGTCCGGCCTCATCGAGCTGCTGCACGAGCATGGAATTGCGACTGCAGTGGAGACGCAGGGCTCCCGCTGGCAGGATTGGCTGCTGAGCATTGATGAGGTTACGGTCTCTCCCAAGCCACCTAGCTCGGGGATGGCAACGGATTGGAACATTCTTGATGAGCTCGTTCAACGTCTGGCAGCTCGTCCTGGTTCGAAATCTTACAGCATCAAGATTGTTATTTTTGACGAGCAGGACCTGGGCTACGCTCGCGAGGTCTACAGAAGATACCCAGATGCTCCTCTGTTCCTGCAGACAGGTAATCCGGATGTCCACACGCTAGCGATCACAGACCAGGCCTTGTCGCTACTAGCCCGTTATGAGTGGCTCATTGACCGGGTCATGGAGGACCCGGAGTTGAATGACGTCAGAGTACTTCCTCAGCTTCATACGCTGGTCTGGGGCAATAAACGAGGAGTCTGATTCATATTTTGAGTCGCAATCTATTTTTATTTATATAAGGAGTGCTACCTATGGCAGGAAGACAAAAAGAAGATCTGAGTGAGATTACGTTGCTTGGCAACCAAGGAACCAAGTATACCTTTGAATACGATCCAGGCATTCTGGAGAGCTTCGACAACAAGCATCCATACCGTGATTATTTCGTAAAATTCAATTGTCCTGAATTCACCAGTCTGTGTCCGATTACCGGACAGCCGGATTTTGCCACAATCTATATCAGCTATATCCCTGACATCAAGATGGTCGAGAGCAAGTCTCTCAAGCTGTATCTGTTCAGCTTCCGTAATCATGGTGATTTTCATGAAGACTGCGTAAATATCATTATGAATGACCTGATCAAGCTCATGGACCCACGCTACATTGAGGTATGGGGCAAATTCACACCACGAGGCGGTATCTCAATCGACCCTTACACCAACTATGGCAAACCTGGCACGAAATATGAGCAAATGGCTGAGCAGCGCATGATGAACCATGATATGTATCCGGAGAACATTGATAACCGTTAAGCGATAAAGTGGCTAAGCAATAAGAGACCATCAAGGCTGCGGCGTAGCCTGAACGTGAGGAACGCCTGCAGCACGTACCCTTCCAAGGCCGCTCTCTTCATCATTCTGTAGAATGGGTAGAGGGCGGCCTCTTATTCACATTTCTGTGTTATACTGTTAGCACTTGTTATCTGCATATTTACATAAACATGTTGTGTCAACCACTGACTTCTTACCAGCCTACTCGGTTTGTTCAGACTAGTACCTTGACCGAATATGATTCCAGGTTGAATGATCTGGAGAACGTAGTAGTTAGCGGAAAACGGGGAAGCTCTAGAGAAACGAAGTGGCCGCCTTTAAGCTTGCTGTTCAACCGCTCTTCATCATAGATGGAAAGAACAGCAAGCTTAACAGTGGTCGACAGGGCTCCCTGCTTGCAGCGACTCTATACTCGCATTTGATCTGGTTAAAGTATTAGTTGTCAATACGCATTATGCTGTCACAATGATCTGTAAAGGAGAATGAGCATGCCCGCCCCTAGTGTCGCCAAGCCACGAGAGCTCCCAGGGACTCCCTCATCCGGAGCCCAGCCTCAAGGCACGGTCTTTTACATCTTGATTGCCATCAGTCTTGTGCATTTATTCAACGATTCGATTCAATCCGTCATTCCAGCTATATTCCCGATTTTGAAGCAATCCATGCAGCTAAGCTACACGCAGATCGGCTGGATTGCGTTCACGATTAATTTTACGGCCTCCATCATGCAGCCCGTCGTCGGCTGGTTCGCGGATCGTCGGCCTACACCAGCCCTGCTACCGATTGGGATGTGCTTTACGTTCACAGGAATGCTCCTGCTCGCCTTTGCCAAAGATTATAGTGCCGTGCTCGTAGCGGTTACCTTTGTGGGCCTTGGCTCAGCAGCCTTTCACCCTGAAGGGTCGAGGGTATCCCATATGGCTGCCGGAGCCCGTCGTGGATTGGCCCAATCTATCTTTCAGGTCGGCGGGAATGCCGGGCAATCCCTGGCCCCGATTCTGACGAGTCTCGTCTTCATTCCGCTGGGGCAGTTCGGTGCGATCTGGTTCACTGGAGTCGCTGCTGCAGGGATTGCCGTACAAATCTTCATTGCACGCTGGTATGGCCGCATGCTCACTGCTGGAGTCCAGCGGCGGAAGCAGACGAATTCACGCTCGATTCACCCGGATGTCCGGCGACGAATCGCGACGGCTCTCGTACTACTGGTATTGCTGGTGTTCATTCGCTCATGGTACATCTCCTCCATCGGAAGCTATTACTCCTTCTATCTCATGGAGGTGTTCAAGGTGGATCTGAGCAGTGCGCAGCTGTACATCTTCCTGTTTCTTGCGGCAGGTGCTGTCGGTACCTTCTTCGGAGGTCCGTTGGCTGATCGCTTCGGGAAACGCAATGTGATTTTCCTGTCGATGGCTTTGGCTGCGCCAATGGCCCTGCTACTGCCTTATGCCAATCTGTTCTGGACGGGTGTCCTGCTTGCGCTGATCGGATTCATTCTCCTGTCCAGCTTCTCTGTCACCGTCGTCTACGCGCAGATGCTGGTACCTGGCAAGATCGGCACCATCTCTGGCCTGATCACCGGGCTTGCCTTCGGTCTGGGTGGGGTGGGTGCCCTCGTCATGGGGAACTGGATAGACTTCGCGGGGATTACGACCGTTATGTATGTATCTGGCTTCCTGCCACTGCTCGGCATACTGACTTACCTGCTTCCATCAGACCGCACGCTGAATCGCTGGGCTGAGGAGAACGGTGCAGAAGTATAGACTTACTTTCATTCGGGATACGCTGATAACTTTACATGCTATTATCTAATAACAAATACACCTGCAGACCGCCTCTGGCGGCTTTGCAGGTGTATTAGCTTTGTTGGTATACTGGTTATTCTGCAGACTTCAGAATATGACTATCGATCTTGATTACTGCCTTGCGAATGGTCATATTGCTCCCGGCTTCACAGCATGGGCGATGGATATCCTGTGGCGTGAAGAGCGCGTACATGCCCTCCTCCAAAATAACATCGATCTCATCAGTCATTTCTCTTGCAAAAAATACAATGTCCTTCTCACTCATTAAATCTTCTTCCACAGGTTGTCCATTCAAGCGGGCCGTACCGATACGCTCCCGTCCGTGGATCAAGTACTGGATATCGAGAAATCTCTCATGTGCCTCTGGGCGCTTCTCTGCTGTAGGTGCTGTCTCAGCCTCCTGCAGTAGACAAAAGATCCGATCTCCATCAATATCATATCTACCATTCTCCAAGCCCGAAAAATCCGTCTGCTGCAAAAACGCCATCGCTTGATGAATAGCTGGGTGCAAAAGCTCTTTCTCTTGCGCCCAGTCCGAAAGTCGACCAATAAACATTACCGTCGCTCCTTACTTTGCTGAATAGGATGAATTTCACAAATTAGAAAAAAGTAAGCGGTATCATTATAAACTCTAGATAGGATATTGTATATGCCAAATCGCACAGCACAGGTATATATTGCTTCGTTAGGGTCGTTTTTGAGCGACGTTACGGGGTTATATTTCTATATGGTTCTACTTATTGATATACACGTTCGTCGGTATTCAGGCATTAATGCTACATTAATCTTGCTGCGTTATAATAGCCGTTGGTTAGGGTAGGGAAAGAAGGGAGTCATGCATGTTGGAAAAGAGAGGAAAGCCGCGGATTGCGGAATGGAGCGAGCTACGCGGCCTTGCCTTTATGGCTATTGTGCTGCAGCACAGCATCGGTGAGTATATTTACAGGAGCGATATTTTGCAGCCGGATTCTACCATGCTGGTTATGATCTATCATCTGACCCGTTTTGGCACGCCGACCTTTGTTTTTCTTTCAGCGGCGCTGCTATTTTATAATCACAAGAACGATGTGAGCTATCCGAAATATATCCAAAGACGGTTTTCTGATATTTTTGTTCCGTTTATGCTCTGGACCATCATTTACTGGCTGGTGACTCGTATGTGGTCGTCCCATACCTGGACGGAGCCTTCCTTCTGGACGGGGCTATTGAAGGAATTTATAATCCCGACTCAAGGTTATCATTTGTGGTTCGTCGTCATGATCTTCCAGTTCTATATTCTGTTCCCTCTTGTTGTGATCGGAGTGAACCGGGTCCGTAGCGCACTGAATGGTTATGACAGCACCTTCCGCACGCTACTGACCGGAATGCTGTTAGCTGTACTAGGCTGCGCTTATGCGCTCCTGATGCACTGGTCCTACTATGACATGGCTGACTGGTACGAACGAATGCCAGGCTGGCTCCAACCGTTCATTCAGTTCCGCACTTATAATGTGCTGATGTATTTCTTTTACATTGCACTGGGAGCCGTATGTGCGGGAATGATAGGGACCTGGCGACGGTGGGTCATGAGAGTCCTGCCCTGGAATGGCATCGTGTTCGTCCTGTTGTACATGATTATGGGTTATACCGTGCTGAACCAGTCAGGTACGACCATGAATCTGAACATTTCCACCTATCTCAAGCCAAGCACCTTCCTGTTGATCATTTCGCAGATTCTGCTGCTCTATGGTCTGCTACTTCGTACGGATACAGCGGTGGAGCCAGGAGCGTTCCGGAAAATGCTGGCCTGGATGGGCAGCTATTCCTACGGTGCTTATTTGGCTCATGCGCTGGTGTTGCTACTGGTGTCGCTGTTGACCCGGCAATGGTCCCTGGAAGGCTATCACATGATTGCTACACTATTGACCTTCGCTGTGGTCACTAGCGTCTCTCTGGCGATTAGCAGAGGCTTGTCCTCGCTTTCTCTTGGCCGCTGGCTCGTGGGTCCTGGCAAAAAGCGTTCTCTGAAGCTGCCCTGGACACATACCTCTACCTCCGCCGATCAATCGGCAGCTGGAACCAGTCTGTGAATAAGATAGTATAGAACCTTAATACAAACTTTAAATATTACTTTGTTGATAGCTGAAGGTCGCGCTGCGTCTTATCGCAGTTGCGGCCTTATTTGGAGCACTCAGTGCCTCTACCGGTCGATTTCTGCTCCTTGCATTGAGATGAATCCCTGGCGTGGATATCCCGCAATGGTTGATTCACAATCTTCTGCAGCCACACCTTCGCTTGTTGCTGGCGCTGCTCTGCCTCCTTTGGCGTCAGCCTTCCCTCCTTCAGCATTTGCTGTTGATTATTATTCATGACGAGCATGAGCTGATCAATCAACTGAACCTCATTCCAGCCTCGTTTTGCCTTAGCTAGTTGGGCAAGCGTCTTGCCTGCTTCAATCTCTTTGTGTATCTCCTTCCGGCTCATGCCGAGCAGTCGAGCTGTCTCTGCCATGAACGAATGCTTGGGTCTATGTGATCTGTACAGTAAATGATGACCCGGCTCGGACTTCTGCTCTCTGGATGGTGCAGGATGAGCCGGATGGATCTCGGAGCTATGAGCATGCATGGGCATTGAGCTCAGCAACAGGACCACAGTGCATCCAATCCATACAGGCCGTTTCCAATGTAATGCCACGATTATACCTCCTTATTGTCTTGTCTTTTCCTCCAATTCCGTAATATTATGACATGGATGTCCCAATATTATGCAGAGTTTTCCTATGCTCTATAATGGGGCGTACATTTGAAGGCGGGAGGCTAATTATGAAATGGTACACGACATACAAGGATGAGCTGGAGATTGTTTTTGCAGATGCCCGAGAACGGGTCAATCAATTCCCCCTAGCTCTGCGGAACCAAGCTCTTCAGTACATGGATCGCTTTGATCCTCTGCAAGAGGACAGTACGCGCAATTACATTTGTTATCTGCTTCCCTACTGGCTGCGTGATTTCACGGGTCTCAGCCATGATGTCTACCGCCGATTGGCCCTTGGCAATGTGTTTGTCATGCTGTACTTTCTGCTGCAGGACGATGTGATCGATTCTCAAGCAGAGGATTGCCGCACACAGCTAGTACTAGCGAACCTATTCCTAACGGAAAGCCTGGATATATATCAGCGTGACTTTTCCACCAATTCAGCGTTCTGGGGATATTACCGTACATATGTCCATGAATGGGCCGACAGTGTCGCTGGAGAGCTAACGAAGGATGATTTTCAGCAGGATCGGAGAAAGGTTGCACTGAAGGCTAGCCCGCTCAAGCTCGCTGGTACTGGAGCCCTGATACTGGCTGGCAAGGAAGACTTTATTTCTGCGGTTACTGGCATGACAGACGACGCATTGGTCGTACTGCAGATGTCCGATGACTGGGCAGACTGGAGAGAGGATCTGGAGGCAGGAGACTACAACTGTCTGCTATCACTGGTCAGTGCAGAGAATGGACGGAGCTATATGGAAGGGCTGGAAGCCCAGCAGATTGAACAGGCTATCTTCCTGCACGATGTCTTGAAGAGATTTGCCTACATCGCAATCGAGATCACAGAGCATCTTGGGCAAGCACAGCCTGTCATTCCGGATTTGCATCAATTCGCCGAGGAAATCGCAAAGGAACTGCTGCAGGAAGCCGAAGCACTTGAAGCGGGGAAGCAGCGATTGCAGCGAGGGGGATTGGAGTATTGGCTGTCTAGACACTTGGAGTGATCGAGCACAAGTTGCTTGGTATGCTTGGTAGTTTTATAATTTAAAATTGTAACAAAATGTATCATGAATATAGCCTAATTCCGAAGCTGCATGCTATACTGGATGGGACAAGCGCTTCATACCCCTAGGAGAGGATGATATGGATGGCTATCAATGAACTTCTTCAAACACAGGTAATTCAAAAAGCCTGGGAAGATCCGGAGTTCCGGGAAAGACTGCTGCATGATCCTAAGTCCGTTATTCAAGAGATGCTCGGAATCCAGCTTCCAGAGCATATTCAGCTGAAGACATTGGAGGAGACACCTGATCAAATCTATCTGGTGCTGCCGCCGAATCCATCAGGAGTCTTATCAGCCGTTAGACCTCAGGCAAGGTGGTAACAGCGTTTAACCGTGGGGAACTGAAGCTCATCGTAGCTTAACCCGAAAAAAAAGCCGGAATTATCCGGCTGACGGGAATCGGACAACAGCTTCTGTCCCCACCCCTTTTGAGCTTGTAAATGAAATGCTGCCTCCCATTGCCTCAATAATTCGAAACGTCACCATCATTCCAAGCCCCGTACCTTTTGTCTTGTTGGAGAAATAAGGTTCTCCGAGACGTGACAATGTCTGAGAGTCCATCCCTTCACCGTTATCCCGAATGTGAATGATGACCTCTTTGCCCTCCTGATATGCCCATATGTTGATCTGACCCTCTTCATCCAAAGCTTCAATGCTGTTCTTGATAATATTAATGAACGCCTGCTTCAGCTTGGAGGAGTTCCCACGCACATTCAGTCCAGGCGGAATATCCAGGTAGATTCGATCTCCCTGCAGATTAGCCATTGGACTGATGATGGCCTCAATATGCCTGAATTCTTCCAGCAGCTGCAGCGTCTTCACATGGTCAGGCTCTGGCTTGGCGAAGGTGAGGAAATCCGTAATAATACTGGATGCTCTGTCCAGCTCACCGAGAGCAATATCCAGATATCCCTTGTTCTTGCCCTTCTCCTGACCGCTAATGAGCTGTAGGAAGCCGCGTGTCACTTGTAGAGGATTGCGCACCTCATGAGCTACAGATGCAGCCAGATCACTGATGATATCCATCTTCTCCGAGCGCTGAAGCTCATTATTGAACATTTCCAGCTCACGAGAATATTGGACGACCTGACGGTGCTTCTCTGTCAGGCGTCGGCCCAGAATCGTAATCAGTGAAAGAATGAAGCCAACGACGCCCCATTTCCATAAGAAGAACTCATATTGCCCCTGTCTGACGTAATACAGCAGTAGCTCTCCTACAGAGGAGAAGCAGAAGCATGCGAACCCCATGGACATAATCGTAGCTTCCTTACTACCCTTGAGCGCCAGCCGAATGACTGAAGAGAAGAGTAGCAGGAGCAGTGCGATAAGCTGCACTCCCAGAAGCAGAACGCTAACTACGAAATAGCTATCGTAATAACGGTCGCCCGACGACAAATTAATGACCATGAACACCATGCAGAACAGAGAGTAGCCTGTTAGCCAAATCCGTGCCCAGCGAATATAACGCTTATCATCCAGAATCTGCTCGAAGAACAGAGCGAGTGCTGGTGACAGCATGTACAGTGAAATATCGAATAATTGCAGATATAGCTTGCCACCCTCCCGATAAAACGTGAACAGGAACGGAGAATAAGTGACAATCAACACGCCTACCGACAGCACCACGATACATAAAGAAATCCAGAGAAGCAGGTTCGGCCGGAATAAAAAGAATGAGCAAAAAGCCAGAACGGTTGCGATCAGGATAAAGGCTCCACCTAGCACGATATCCAGTATATCCTCCCAGATCAGGTCTCCCATCAGCTCCCGATGATCGCCTACGACCACTTTACCGCTAATTCCAACCTTATCCTGACGGCTGTCCATCCATATGTATAGGTCCTTGCCGCTGTCCTTCTGCTGGATCGGAAGCAGTACCTTGTTCAATTCATAGCTGTAAGGACGGTACGATTCATACATAATCATGTTGTCCTTGTAGATCGTAATGTGCTTCCCGTAAATATTCTGAAAATAGATAGCCGGTATCTCGTCATACAACTGGGGTACCTTCAATCGGATCCACGCAGCAGTTACACGTTCAGGCTTGTCCGGCAGAACTTCATCCCCTGTAACCGTCGTCCATGACAGATCCTTGGACAGACCTTCATGAATCGTCCCTCTCTCACCTGGTCCAGCCCATCTCATATCCCAAGTCGGAATAATCTGATCCGTAGAAGCTACTCGGGTAGCTGATGCAGGTATAGCGCCAACTGCAGCGAAGATCACTACGATCCAGATAACCGTTATTGCCTTATAAGCGTATTTCATGCAAGGCACCTCAACAGTTTCATTTTCGATGTAGCCATCCTGTGATTACTTCTATGATGGAAGTGATAATACTCGCTCAACTTGATGTTACATGTAATAATTCTATAGCCGCGCCTTGAACACCTGCTTGTAGCATGCACAAACTCATCTGGAGCGAAAGCGGGCCTCCTCATACTGATTCTCAATCATCTCACGCTCCCGCTTCTCAATCTGATCTCTGTATTCCACCCATTGCTTGCTGTCCTCATCCTCATATATCGTCCATATATCACTGAATAGGTAGTCCCGTAGTTCAACAACCTTGCCCGCCAAAATACCATTTGCCCAGTACAGGCCATCAGGGCGGCGGATCACCGTTCGACCGTAACCCGGAGTAGACGCCTTCTGTCCGATTCTGATAGACCTCACCATATGTCCGAGTGTCAGCCAGTCCATTGTGTTACCTCCCGTTGTTGGGTCCCTTGCTGAAAAAATCAGCGTCAGAAGTGTCCATTTATCATACAGCAATAAGGCATCGGTTGAATAGCCTTTCACTTCCCTAGGTAATATATACTTCATCACCCTCATGCGCCGTTTGACCTTGGCGTAGTTGGGGTAAGGTGCCAATAAGAGGCCATAGGTGGCGATGTCTCTTATTCAAGAGAACCATGATCATGTTATTTCAGAGGATCAACAAAGATGCACAAGCTAATTTATCAGAGGAGATGATTGTCATGCCTAATGATAACCCGAGACTGAACACGGAGCCGTCACTGCAGAACGCAGAGACCAACTGGGACAATCTGATGCAGGGAGAATATGAGACGCTTCAAAATGTACCTGATGCAGATGCACTCAGTCCCAACAGCCCGATTGATTCCTCTGCACCCGAAGAGCTACTTCACGGAATCGACCTGCTGAACGGCTTCGATGGCGAAGAGGATACGCCTCCTGATAACGCTGAAGTGGCGTCTCCACATCCTGAGCGTACATCAGGCTAAGCTCGAAGCTATGCTTGAAGCTATGCAATGACATAGCTATCACACTGACACAGACTATAATTATGATTCAAGCCTCCGTTAACCGTTTAAAGTGGTGTCAAGATACTTTATTCGCCGAATTCAAGGAGGGTTACATCATGAGTGAACAACATCGCAAGGTCGATATGGAACGTACCGAAGTAAGGAGAACCTCCGATTCCAGCCGGGTAGCCTCCACATTCATCAAGTATGCTGCCTATATTATTATCTTTTTTGGATTTCTGTATTTTCTGGTCCGCTACGTCTTTCCGATGCTATGATACGATCCGCATGAACAAGGAGATGAAGCATGATGTATAAGGACCCATTAAGTCAGGCTGATCTGGCCTACGAACGCTATAAGAAGCTCTCTCCACCAAGTACAGAGCCGGACATTCCGGAAAGTGATATGGAATATGTAGGCACCGTCACTGATCACGAGGGCTTGGCTTCAATCCCTGGCGTCAAGAAAGCTGAACCTGTGCGGTCAGCACTTGCAGACCCGTTTGAGGATCGTATGCGTACTAGCGGGAGCGCAGATCATCGACCACGAGGCCCTGGCTCTGCCCTACCTCAGGAGCGCTTGGATACTTAGCTCCCCACGTAGCTCGGATACTCCAATGTACTGTAGGCAATAGCAATGCTCCTTACCTCAAGTATACTCAAGGGAACTTTACAGCAGCGGCCCATTAGATGCTTTCTGGGCAAATAGATAGATCGGAGTGAGCACAAGCTCACAGAGAATGAAAGACAGCCGACCCCTTTCATGAGTGAACTGCACCCCAATTGTTAGACACCATCTAACAGTTGGAGGTGCAGTTTTTTTGTCCAAATTTAATTTAGAATTAAAAAAAGAAGCAATCAATCAATATCTTTCGGGGTCTGCTGGGGCAAAGAGCATTGCCAAGGCTTTAGGCGTGAATCATGAAGTTTTGCGTATGTGGATTAAGCAATACGAATATCACGGTTTAAAAGCCTTTGAAAAAAGCTATACAGCCTACTCCATGCCATTTAAACTAGACGTACTCAACTATATGAATGAGAACGGGACGTCTCCAAATGAAGCTGCTGTGATCTTCAATATCTCTTCACCAGGGGTTATTCGAAGGTGGCGCAGTGAATTCAATGAATATGGTAACGACGCCCTAATACCAAAGAAAAAGGGGCGTCGTATCATGTCAGATAAACAGAATAACGGATCTAATCAGAATAAGCCTGCGCAAGAATCAATTGAAGCATTACAGGCCGAACTAGAACGTTTGCGGATGGAAAACGCGTATCTAAAAAAGTTGAATGCCTTAGTTCAAAACAAGGAAAAATCACCAAACAAGACAAAGCGCAAGTAGTCTATG
>NZ_AUFO01000020.1 GCF_000426545.1 Paenibacillus massiliensis subsp. panacisoli DSM 21345
TTCACAGCGACCAAGGGTTCCAGTACACGTCTCATGCTTACCACGACATGCTGCCAAAGGTTGGCGCCCAAATCAGCATGTCTCGCCGGGGCAATTGCCTAGACAACGCCTCCATGGAGAGTTTCTTCTCGCATCTCAAAACGGAAGGACTCTATCCCTATGATATACGAAATCTGGCAGAGGCACAAAGACGAATTGAGAAATACATACGTTTTTACAACCGAAGACGACCACAGCGTAAATTAAACAAACTGACGCCGGTAGAGTACCGACGCCAGTTTCTAGCTTAGGTGTTTTTTCAATGTCCACTAAATGGGGTCTTGACCATTACAGGATTGGAGTCTTTTACTTAGCGTGCACTCTTTGAATGAAGGTTGTTCAACGAACGATTCTTTTCTCCCCATTCACACATCATGTCCAAGATCGGAATCAGGGATCGTCCGCGCTCAGAAAGAGAGTACTCCACTTTGGGAGGAATTTGTGGATATTCGGTTCGAATAATCAGCCCGTCGGCTTCCAGCTCCTTCAGCATGACGCTCAAGGTCTTAAATGAGATGATGCCAATATTTCGTTTTAGCTCATTGAACCTCATGACGTTATTTTCAACCAGCCAGTATAGTATTGTCATTTTGTACTTGCCGCCGATCAATGATAAAGTGTACCCAAAACCTGTTTCTTCTGCATGGAGTCCTGAAGGAACACAGCTTTCTGACTGCATAGATAGCACCCCTTTCTATTAAGAATTTTTTAGTGCCTGTCTTTTGGGGATTTTAGGCTTGGTTAGTTCAAAGCTATGCCTTACCATATCGTGTATTTCCTGCTCTGGGAGCTCACCATCTAGGATGACGGTATTCCAGTGCTCTTTGTTCATATGATAGCCGGGCTTCACTTCCTTGAATAGCCACGAAGGAAGTCAGCACGACTAGGCTCGCATTTTAGATTGACACATAGATGCCCTTCACGCTGAAATATAAGAGCAAAGGACTTGTTATTCCCACGATGACGTATGACAACCCAATCCTCACCGAACGGAAAATCTTGATAGGAACCCGGGTAGGACAGACAATATTCTATAATGTTATCTCTTGTCATGATTAGTTACCTCCACAGCACAAAAATTCTTGTCTACTTGCTCATATCATATCAGTTGTGCATAGGATTCTGAAACCCAGAGAATATTGATATAGTATAGTAGACAGTTTTGAAAGAGAGGAATTGTGGAAATGAAGCATCAATTTGAACAGCTTACACCACATATTATCATCATGCATGCCGAGCATGAAACAGATCGACCTATTCTGGCTGCAATTACAGGCTCGCGTCGGACACTGCTGCTGGACGCTGGCAATTCTCTTGAGCATGCCCATGCTTTCAAGGCTGAGCTAGAGAGAAGAGGAATTCGAGAACCGGATATCCTGGTATTGACTCATTGGCACTGGGATCATAGCTTTGGGATGCATGCATGGGATATCCCAGCGATTGCCCACACTAGAACCAGTGAGATGCTGACACGGCTGGCCGATCTGACTTGGTCGGAGTCCACGCTGGAGACACTGATAGCTGATGGCACGATTAATGACGAAAGTGCGAGTCACATTCGCCTCGAATATGATGACCCAGCCCAGGTCCGAGTGATAGCTCCAGATATACATTTCTCAGAAAGACTGAAGCTGGAGTTGGGCGACGTAACATGCGAGCTAGTTCATGTGGGTGGGGATCATTCCGAAGATTCCTGTTTTCTCCACGTACTGGAGGATAACGTGCTCTTCCTGGGGGATGCACTTGCTCCAGCAATTTATGGTGGGCCACGGCGTTACCGCTCTACAGAGTTTCTAAGACTCCTTGGGCTGGCTTATGCTTATGATTCAAGCTGGTATGTGGAATCTCATGGCAGACCGATGAGTAATTCAGATTTTCGGGCGGATCTGGCCCCATGGGAGCAGCTTGCTCATACCGTCGATCTTATTGGTGGGGATCGGGACAAGCTCTTACAAGAGCTGACAGCTAGTCTGAGATTACAAGAGCTGCCACCAGATTTGATCGAGAGCGTTGATTATTTTATAGCAGGCTTGAATGAACAAAATTAATGATGATGCATCTGACTGTGAAGAACCGCCAATGTGGCGGTTTTTTGTCGTATAGTGCATTATAGACAATGAAATACATATAGAGTACAGGGGGGATGGCAGTGAAGTTCCATGCTGCGGACCATATCAAAATCGTGCCGGGTTTCTGGTCTGGGTTGCGTCAATTCAATATCACACCGCAGGATATTGCTCTTCAAGCAGGACTCCCGCTTACGGTCATTTCAGAGCCTGTCGTAACGACAGCTCAATATTTTGCAATTTGGCGAGCTTATTCAGACCTTATGGGAGATACGGCCCGTGGTATCATCAGCCTAGCTACGGCCTTCGAAGCAGCACATTATCCTCCAGCTGCCCTGGCGACTTATCATGCCCGTGATTATCGGGATGCACTGAACCGCATGGCACAGTACAAGCCATTCTGTCCTCCAGAGAAGCTGCGGATCACTGAGTCGGGTGAGCTTTGTATCATTGAGCTAGGATGGTTAGATCCCCATCATGCAGGTCCATCTATACTCATAGGTATCACCTTCGCCTATCTTCTAGAGCTTGGCCGCAGAGGGACAGGGCGGGCTATAACCGCCTTATCAGTGGAGCTTTCCCAGCCCATGGGGGACAGGGTGACGCTTGAAGCCTATTTTGGCTGCCGGATTCGGACAGGCACTGTTGGGAATCGGTTGATTCTGAAGCGCGAGCATCTAGATCAGCCGTTTATTACGTATAACGAGGAACTGTTGGCGATTCTGACTCCAGCACTGGACCAATCCCTGGATGAGCAGCAGGACAAGCCTTCTATTAGCGAGCAGGTAAAATGGCTCATCAAGCGCAGTCTCTCCGGGGGGCGAACCGACATTCAAACAGTCTCACGAGAGCTTGGCATGAGTGGGCGGACGCTTCAGCGTCGACTTGCAGACGAGAAAGTCAGCTTCAAGCAGCTGGTGGGGGATGCAAGACATGAGCAAGCCAGAGAGCTTCTTGTAGATCCTGCCCTCGATATTAAAGAAGTGGCTTTCCTCGTTGGCTATGCGGATCAGAATTCCTTCTATCGGGCTTTCCGACTGCGGGAGGGAGAGACGCCCTCGAATTGGCGTGTGAAGCAAGAATTTTGGCGGTAGGTACTAGTTACTATAATACGCTGGAGCTGTAATATGTTCACTACCGGATACAAGTAGGTTCTCACACAACGAAGAAGAATCAGCTTGCCGAGAATGTGAAGCAGAAGGATGATTGAACATGGATATGGGGCTGCGCAACAAGACAGCTTTGGTTACGGGATCGACGAAGGGAATTGGGAAAGCTATCGCTATAGAGTTGGCCAGAGAAGGTGTACATGTATTGGTCAACGGACGTGATAACATAGAAGTAGAGAGAACGATTCAGGAGATTCAATCGGAATTTCCGATGACCTCTCCTCTTAACGCTACAGCAGATCTGGTGGATGAAGAACAGAGAAAGAAGTTATTCGAAAAATATCCTCAAGTTGACATTTTGATTAACAATATGGGGATCTATGAAATTATGCAGTATGAGGACGTTAGCGATGACGTATGGAACCAATACTTCCAGACGAATGTGCTTGCTGCCAATGGATTATGCAGACACTATTTGCCGAATATGCTGAGTCAAAACGATGGTCGTATTATCTTTATTGCGAGCGAGGAGGCCGTCATGCCATCAGGCCAAATGCCGCAGTATGCTGTGACGAAATCCATGCTGCTCTCCCTGTCGAAGAGCTTGTCCAAATTAACCAAAGGCACTGAGGTAACCGTTAATACGATTATGCCAGGACCTACACTTTCGGAGAATGTACAGGATATTATCGAGGGGATTTATGCCAAGCAGGACATGAGCTTTGCGGAAAAAGAAAAGCAATTCATGAGCACCCAATTGCCCCAATCTGAAATTCAACGATTTATTCGACCTTCCGAGATCGGGAGGCTCGCCACATTCATCTGCAGTCCATACGCTTCGGCCTTCAAAGGTTCCCCAATCCGTATGGATGGGGGAATGGTGCCTACGATATTCTAAGTTATTTTGTACTAATAATGACAGCAGTCCAGGAGATCTCCTCCTACGGACTGCTGTTTTTTTATGCAAGGCTGTGTGCTTCACATGGATATGGCCTTATTGGCCATGGCAACATCGTTGGATAGAAGCTTGGGAAGGTCATAGGATGGATAAAACCCGTGCTCAAGCATAAATTGAAACACTTTAGCGTGTAGTTGAATAGCTCCATTCAATTGTTTCTGTAAGGTCTGACGTAATTGTGGCGTCGCAGTCTCTGTAATGCCAATGGCATAACTACGTACCGAGGTCTTGGCAAACCCCAGAAGCAGCCCAGCATAGAAGGCAGTCATATCCATTTCTTTTCCACCTTTTCTTATGCCCTCTGGAGCAAGTGGGTAGTATTGCAGGAGCTCTGTCAGATTTTGCTCAATGGTCTGAATCGCCTCCAGATACAATTGATGGAGCTGCGGGTTCACCACCTCATTCACGACCATTTTAAAGAGTGTCAACTGATTGCTCTGAAAGGCAGTTAATTCATGCAGTTCAAGTGTCTCATGCCAGGCGAGATGCTGCTTAGAGCGGTGGGGTTCATAATTATACAATCGAATTCCTCCTAGATGATTATGCATTAGCCTATGCAGTGCGCCTTTATGCGTTACTCATGACCGGCATAATCTCTTGACAGACAGGTGTTACAGGCGGCCATTACACTAGCTAATTCCATACATTCCTGAATAATCTACGAAGTTGGTAAAGATAATAAACGCAGATTGCAAACAAGGAATCACCGCGCTTGCAGTTAATTATTGCGACAGGCTTGTAAGGCTCTCAAGAACATGAGACATCAAGCTTGTCATGTACAAATTACAGGAGGAATCACACACATGGAAATGCAAAATCACCAGAATATTGAAACAGGAAAAATCCCACCACAGCTTAATCATGGCGGACATGAGATGTTCGATGTTCATGAGGTATTGGCAAGCGCTGTCCATGCATTGGACACCTATACGATGCTGAGCCAGCAGGTCAAGGACCCCGAACTGCAGGACATTCTGCAACGCCAGATGCAATTTATGGCTGAGGAGTACAACACCACTTTGGAATGCTTCAAGACAGGGCTGGACCCATCACAGCCTACAAAGAGCTATAAGATGAAGCAAGGCAATGATTTCGTATTCGGAATGAAACCAGGCCAACCGAAGAAGCCGATTCAATCCGCAGCGGAAATATCTGATCAGATTATTTCCTTAAGCATGCTGAATGCTGTGAAAGGCGGAGCTGTGATGAAGACTAATGCGGCCTTGGAAGCAACAAATCCGGTCGTTCGTCGTGTCCTTGCAGACTCGCTGCCTAACTGTATCGAGATGGCCTATGAGATTTCACTATATCAGAATAAGCATGGCTACTATCAGGTTCCACAGCTGCCACAGCAGGATATGCAGCTCATGCAAAATGGTTTTGCTCCTGCAACCTTGCAACCGCAGATCCCTGGCACCGTTACTCACTAATCAAGGCTATACCGACAAAGAGCAAGAGATATGGTAAGATCTACTGCCGGCATCTCTTGCTTTCTTTTTTGTTCTCATTATAAGGACTTAATTAAACAGTAAAGGAAGGAAATGAATGAGTAAAGCGGCTTCGAGCTCCTCGACCAAAGAAGGAACATTAAAATGGTGGCAATTAAGCCTTCTCGGTGTGGCTGGTACGATTGGAACAGGCTATTTTCTGGGCTCCAGTCTGGCGATTTCCATTGGGGGACCCGCTGTGTTGCTGGCTTATGTTTGTGCTGCCATGGGTACATACATCGTTTTTGATGCGCTGGCCCTAATGACATCAGATCATCCGGAGCAAGGTTCTTTTCGCTCCTATGCGAAGAAGGCATTCGGAGGGTGGGCTGGCTTCGCTAGTGGTTGGATCTATTGGTTCTCCGAACTGCTCATCATGGGAAGTCAGCTGACAGCCTTGTCCATTTTCTCCCGATTCTGGTTCCCGACGGTTCCCTTATGGATCTTTGCAGCAGGCTTCGGTATCGTTGGACTTTGCATCGTTTTTTTTGGTAATAAAGGCTTTGATCGGGTTGAAAATGTATTGGCCATCATCAAGATTGCTGCGATCTTCATGTTCTTGGCCCTTGCTGTGGCACTGTTAGCAGGGTGGTTTGGAGGAGCGAAGTACGATCATAAGGTGCCGCTTGATGCTACCTCGATCTTCCCGACAGGAGCGATCGGATTGTGGTCTGCCTTTCTGTTTGCCTTTTATGCATATGGTGGCATTGAGGTGCTCGGTATTATTTCTTATCGATTGCAAAAACCAGAGGAGGCCCCAAAAGCAGGGAAGGTTATGTTGATATCTTTGGCAGCAGTATATGTACTTTCTATTGGTCTGGCATTAACGATGGTCCCTTTGAAGGCATTTAATCCCAAGGAGAGTCCGTTCGTATTGGCCCTTAGTAGTGAACAGTTGGCCTTTATTCCACACGTGTTCAATGGTGTGCTCATCGTTGCCGGATTCTCTACCATGACAGCGTCTCTCTATGCAGTTACGTCCATGATGCTCACACTGGCACAGGAGGGAGATGCGCCCCGTCTGTTCTCCCGAACATGGAAAAAGAAATACCCCTTGTACGCGTTATCTCTCATTGGCTGTGGGTTAATTGGGACCATTGTGATGTCTCTCCTGCTGCCTGGGAAAGTGTATGAGTACATTACGACGGCGGCTGGGATCATGCTGCTCTACAATTGGGCATTTATCCTGCTATCCTCAGGCAAGCTTCTGAAGAAGAAGAGATTCAGAGCGGCCAAGCGCTGGATTGGATTGTTGCTGATTGCCATGGCCGTATCAGGAACATTATTTCATGCACTTAGCCGTCCTGGGTTCTATATGAGTCTGGTGCTTGTTTCCCTAATCGCAGTAAGTGATTGGGTGGTGCAGCGAGTTCGCAAGAAGGGTAGCTCGGCACCAAGTTCTGATTCGACACCAAGCTCTCATACCAAGCATGGGTTCAATATGGAAAAAGTAAAAGGTTCAGTATCCGGACTCCGCATAACGGGAATCCGGCTGCACAAAAACAGAGTGAAATGAGCAGACATAGCATTTCCTAATTATATTAAGTTTTTATTAAATTTTTGGTGTTCTACAATTCATTGTTGATAAACAAAAAAAATTAGAGTAATCTTATCAGGCTATCAGGTTGCATCATCTTAGATAACAGGAGATAAAAAATGAACGTAGGCATCTTTCTAAAAGAAATCGAAGTAGAGTTTACAGCATTTATTAACGACAACAACAATTTAGATGGTAAAAAGCGCTTTATTGTCAATAATTTGCTGGCCTCTTACCTTCACACCCACTTTGAACATACTTTTAGGCATATTACATTTCGGCAGTATGGATGGGTGGCCTCAGATAATCTGGTTATTGATTTTTTATACTCTCAAGCCCATCCTGTGTGGAGAAAAGGATCTCTCGTTTATGATGTTGCTAAGATTAACGAGAATGAATCTGGAGCAGTAATTAACCCTTTATTCGGAATAGATAGGGCGAGAGCAGTAATTGACCCTTTCAATGTACATCATTTCTTGGATTATGCTCTACAGGGAATATGAGTTTAATACACAAGCTTATGAAGCTTTTATAGAGACGGATTGTAATATGAAGCGCGACACCTATATGGTTCAGGATTTGACTCAGTTGGTGTTCTAGCGAATCGGACGATCCCAAGGAGACTAAACGCCAAAATTCATGCGGTTTCCGATGCATTCGGGAACCCACTTCGCTAGGCCCGTGATTCACTTCGAGACTATGGCCTTTTGATACACATGTAATTGGGAATGTAGCAGGTCTTGGACACATGAGGTTGAAGGCAGGCCTAGGTGAAGAATAGGAACTGGATAGCTTTTCCCCCGAAATATACTCCAAAGCCGACGAGTGAAAGGCCAGATACGACAGAGATGAATTTGAGAATACCGAAAGTAAGGTATTTGCGGAACAGACTTGCCGCTGCGGCCATGACGACATCCCATAAAAGAATGCCTAGGACGATTGCGCCACTATTCAACAGCACTTGTTGGACTGAGGATTCATTCATGCTCTTGGCCAATATCGAGCCGTAAATACCAAGCCAGAACATGATGGAGAGGGGATTGAACAAAGACATCAGAAAGCCCTGCAGGAATGACCAGGAGAGTCCTGACTCACGGCTTCTCGACTGCGATGCAGTGAGGGTTCCCGCATTTTTCATACTTTCTATCCCCGTATAGATGAGTACAAAGCATCCAAATAACCACAGAAAAACCTTCACAAACGGAAGCTCAAGCAGGTGGATAATTCCTAAAAAAACCAGCAGCATGTGCAGGATATCTGCGCAAATGGCACCCAATCCAACAAACCATGCAGGAAAAAATCCACCCCGAATCCCCTTGTCCAATTGTGCAGCATTGATCGGCCCAATGGGTGCAGAAAGGGATAAACCCAAAAAAATATGGCCTATAAATGTGGTAATAATATGACTCCCCTCCTCAAATAGCTATAGACAGCATATTCTTGGCAAGGGCTTTATAGGACAAGGCTAGGAAAAGACCGGATTCTCGTTCCTTGGCAATGACAGTATGAATTTGAATAGATTACCTTTGTGCTCCAGTATTAGCGTTCCACCATGCAGATCAATAATGTTTCTAGCTATGGACAGGCCTAATCCTGTCCCTGTCTGGATCCCTTCGCTGCGTCGGGAGTAGTCAACTTTATAGAAACGCTCGAAGAGCTTATGTTCTTGCTCCGGCGTGAGCGGATGCCCATTATTCTCAACTTCGATATGAATATGCTGGTCATCCAATTTCAGTGAGATGCGAACGGTACCGGGCTTGATTGAGTATTTCAGGGCGTTCATCAGCAGATTATCAACAGCGCGGGCTATTTTTTCACTATCAATAAAGACGCTAACCGGCATGTGATCAATGTCCTTCACAATACGAAGCTCGTTCTCATGGGCGATCGGTTCGAATTCGAATAGTAATTGCTCCAGCAGCTGCTGGACATCAATTTGCTGAAGCTCCAGGTGAGTATCTATACTGGTCAGCCGGGTGTATTCAAACAGATCATCCAGCAGCCTCTTTAGGTGTGTTGCCTTGCTGTACGTATTTTGTACGAAACGGTCATACTCCTCCTGATTATGAAAGGAGTTGGTCCTTAAGAGCTCTAAATACCCAATAATGCTCGTAAGCGGGGTGCGCAGGTCATGAGAAATGCCTGTAATCATCTCCATCTTGGAGGTCTCCATTTCACGTTCCTTAATGATCTGCTGCTGCAATCGTTCGGCCATCATATTGATATTCCGCGCGACACTTCCGAGCTCATCCTGACGGTTCATAGATACCCGATAATGCAGGTTGCCCTCGGAGATGACGTGAAGGCCATGCTCTAGCGTGCTTAGATCCTTTACGATACGGCGTGTCAACAATAAAAAGATACAAATGACATTTATGATGAAGATAACGGTCATGAGATAAGGAAAGGTGTTAAAAAGCCATGTACTATTCAGCCCATTAAAAGTCTCTAGTAGAAGGTATATCAACAGATTATTAATCATAGTAGCAATAATGATGCTCAGCACCATCCGAATTAAAATATGGACCTGTATACTTCTTTTTCGACGCAATTTTGGTGAGAATTTATTCAATGTTATAGCCAACTCCCCAGACGGTTTTGATATAGTATAGTCTGCAATGACTATATATCGTCAACTAAACGAATGGACTTAAGTGGTACCGCGTTTGCGACAGACATATACCGCCCACCCGTTTGGTCTGACATCTTGATTACTCAGTATGCTGCTTGATAATAGGGTTAATTCATTGGGAACAGGTATTAAATATTAGAGTTAAATGTGCACAATTCCAGAGAAAACATGAAGAAGACTTGATTTTATATACAATCAGGTAGATGATCTACATAGGGAAGAGCTAAGAGGTCTATTCCTTCGGCAAGCTAAGGCAGAGAGGGATCGACCAGAAGATTTTGGCGAGCAAGACGATTTATCTTCAGCAAAATAATGAATGCGCTTACTATTTATGTGCTTGAGCAGCCTACACCAGAGGCATTACAAGGATGGGAGAGATTCATATGAAGAAATTCGAATGTAATGAAGCAGAAGTAATGGAACTGATCGATCGGGTAGTTCGGCGAACGATGAACATGGATTTTACCTGGAATTGGTCCTGCGGAGTGGCTTTTTACGGGATCAGCAAAGCTTGGGAGGTAACTCGGAACCAGGAATACATTGATTTTCTCGTTCATTGGGTGGAGGAGTATCTGGAGCTTGGTATACCAACCCTGATGGTCAATTCCTGTGCAATGGGACATACCTTGCTGACCTTGCATGAAGCTACGGGGGATGAAAAATATCTGGAGCTGGCGCTTATGAAAGCGGAGTATCTGCGCAAGGATGCTATACGCTTTGGTGAAGGTGTATTCCAGCACACGGTCTCATCAGATAACGATTTCCCTGAGCAAGCGTGGGCCGATACTTTATTCATGGCAGCCTATTTTCTGCTCCGACTTGGCTTCAAGCTGGACAATAAGGAATACATTGACGATGCACTGAATCAGTTCTATTGGCATGAGGAATATTTGCAGGATACGAAGACAAATCTGTTCTACCACGCGTGGGACAATGTGAGACAGGACCATCTATCTGGGATCTACTGGGGCAGAGCCAATGCGTGGGCGGCATACACTATGGCGCAGGCGTACAAGATGCTGAATCCGTTCATGCCGATGTGGATGCAAATTGGTGGTGCACTTGGAGACCAGCTGAGTGCATTGGTGCGACTGCAGACAGCGGACGGGCTGTGGCGGACCGTATTGAATGACGAGTCGTCCTATGAGGAGACCTCTGCTTCGGCAGGTATTGCAGCTGCGATCGTCATTAACGGACATCCACTGCATCAGAATTACATGAGAGCAGCCTATAAGGGTATCCTTGCCAATATTGATGAGGATGGCTCTGTACGTAATGTATCGGCAGGTACTGCCGTCATGTATTCAGCGGATGACTATAAAGTGATCTCCAAAAAGAGAGTGCAGGGCTGGGGACAAGGCCTGACCCTGGCGTATTTGGTATCCATGATTCAGAATAAGGAGCTTGTAAGCAAGATCTAACTAAGCTCTTAGAAATTAGTGAGCATGGTTTGCGATAACTAGCATTGTAAGTAGAACAAAAAACAGCTGATCCGTTGATTAGCTGTTTTTGCTCGATCGCCTACCAGCCACAATCTTAAGAATCAGCACGGTTACAAGGAGGAATAACGATGAGAAAGCCTGATGCTTACCTCGAACACCTTTTCAACACCTTAGACAGCCGGCGCGATGAGCAGACCGAACCATGGGTACAACAAAGGGAACGAATTCTGACCAAGCTTCAGATGCTGCTGGGAGCATTCGAGCTTCCTCAGCGCGGAGATATTGGGTTAGACCCTGTTCTACTGGAACGGGTCGAACTGCCAGAGGTAGTCCGGGAGCGCGTAGAATTCACTACGCTTCATGGATTGCGAATGCCAGCATATGTCATGCTTCCCCAATCGATCAAGCCAGGTGAACGCCGACCTGGTGTGCTGCTATGGCATGGCCATGGATATGGTAGCCGCTCCTTGGTGGGACTGGAGAAGGACGGCAGTCCGAAGCTCGATAGTAGTAGCAGTAAGCCGACAGATAATATCGCACTCGAATTGGCCCGTAGAGGCTTAGTCGTGCTGGTTCCTGAGATTGTAGGCTTCGGGGATCGCATGCTGGAGCGTGATGAGAGACAAGACCCCTCACTCGGGAACTCTTGCTACAATCTTTCCACCGCTCTATTGATGAGTGGAAAGACAACTGCCGGCTTACGCGCCGCCGAAGCATGGCGAGCAGCTGACTATCTGTCCACGAGGCCTGAGGTATCCGCCCATCAGCTTGGTAACATGGGACATTCTGGTGGTGGAATGGTGGCTTCCTTATCTGCTGCCTTGGATTCACGGATGAAGGCATCCGTGTTAGGCATCTACCCGAACACCTACCGCGGAAGTATATTGGCTATGCGCCATTGTCTATGCAACTACATACCCGGCCTCCTGAATCACGCAGAGATGCCAGATGTTCTGGGGCTTATCGCTCCACGGCCGCTTTTTATAGAGGCAGGGATACATGATCCAATATTCCCGGTACAGACAACGAAGACGGCGATTCATTATTTGCAAACATTGTACAGCAGCATGAATGCCCACGCTCAGTTTGGCTATGATTTATTTGAAGGAAAGCATGAGTATAACGGCCGGATGTCCTATGATTGGCTAGCGAAGACGCTTCATTCGATATAGGTCGATCCAGCCTGAAAGCTTACCTTTCCTACTATAAGTGCAAATTCTATTTCAATGAAAGCTATTTCTAATGGTGCCCTTCATGCGAAGAAGGGTGTACAGGAGTCCGATCTGTCTGATTAGAGGGCTCTACGTCGCCTACGGTGAACCGCTTGGTCGGCATCACGGTGGACCCCTGAGAGGAAGCGGTCACCTGGACGAAGTACGTACCGTCTTGTGGCAGGCTGACTTCTGCACGGAACCTTCCGTCTCCTTCATAGCTGGGGAGGACCTCTTCATGATAATAAGAGCTTTCGCCGGCAGGTTCGTCATTCCAAAAATAAAAATGAACCTGCTCCGCATGCTCTACTTCCTGCCCGTCCTGTGTCAGGGTGGCAGTATAGGCTTGGGATATGCCTGACTGAACAGGAGAGGGGATATGAATGTCAATGCCGAGCACATTCTCTTGCTTGTATTTGGCTGCTGTGTCTGGTCTGACAGAACTGCAAGCCGTTAAGAGCAGCAGCAATGCCAGGGCAATCAAGTAGCTGTGTTGTGTTAACCTCATCTCTAAATCCCGCCTTGTACTTATATGAATTAGGAGTTGAATATTTGCCTAAGCTTGGCAGAACGGGTGATGACCAATACATCTAGGAGTGCAACCACGATCAGGGACAAGCCCACCAGCGGGAATAGCATCCCGTAGATAATCAGCAGGATTACAATGCCTTTAATGCTTCCATAGCTTTGTGCTCTAGGGGCTCCCATGTGTGTCTTGGGCTTACGTCTCCACCATAGCAGAAAGCCTGTAATTACAATTCCAGCGATGCCGATACATACGATTAGCCCGATCCATTGATTAAGCAACCCGTATTCCAATCCCTTATGTAGGGTAATCCCCCATGCCATCCATTTGCCAAGCACCTCATAATGCTCATAGCGATAATCCGCCAAGACAGCCCCCGTATATTGATCGATATGGACGGTAGCCTCATCTCTTGCTTTGGGTGGGAAGACAGATAACGTGAACACGCCCTCAGCAGATTTTGGGAAAATCACCTCATAGGTTGGATAGATCTGTAGCTGGTTAGCTGTATTCACTACGTTGTTAATGGATAGCTGTGTGTACTCCTGACTTGGGTTGGAGAGAGGAACCTCCAGATTCTCTGCAGCCCAGGGCACATCTGCGATGTCTTTGGTTTTTAACGTACTGGAAGGTGCGCTGCCAACCCAGATGGAGGGAGGATAGCCGAGTCCGGAATTCGTCACCAATGTCTGTACCTTTGTTCCCCAGAATCCGGACCAGAGCAATCCTGTAATGATCAGGAATACCATGGCTGCTGAGATCCAGAAGGCAGGGACTACATGCAGATCTCTTAACAGATTGCGTTTTGAGGTGTTGATCCGTGGAACAATGACACCCTTCCATTTCTTCCAGTCTCGTGGTATCCACAGATACAAGCCTGTAATGACGAGAATCAATGCCCAGCAGGCGGCCAGTTCCACAATTCGGTCACCGAAGGTTCCAAGCATTAGCTCCCCATGGAACTCCTCAATACGATCCATTAGTCGATGACGGTCATTCAGCTCGCCAATGATTGTGGAGCTGTACGGGTCTACAAATATCGTGAGCTTCTCATCTCCAAGCCCTAGCTTCACTTCGGCAGAACGGGTCGCGTCTTCTCCGGGACGGTATCTCAGTACGTTATATTCTGGATATGCCGCCTTCACGGTGTCGATCAGCTGAGAAGGCTGCAGCTTGTTGCCCTCATCCTTTACAACATAATAATCCTGATACATCCGTTGCTCTATTTGCGGCTTGAATAGATATACCGAGCCAGTTACAGCCAGAATCAGGATGAAGGGAGCAAAAATAATGCCTGCATATAAATGCCATCTCCAGATCGCCTGGTAAATCGTCCCACTGTGTAGCTTCTTTGAGTCGGAACTGCTGTGTCTGTCCATAAGTCTCTCCTGTCTACTTCATATGTACCAGGGTACATTATAACCGACATGACCTATTTGAACATGACCCCATAGGGCTATAGCTATTCACTCCATGATTCGATGCATGGACATAATCGATCATGGAGTGAATAGCTGACACAACCCTTTAGCTACATATCGTTCATCCTATCGCCATCCCCGTCGTAGAACCTCTTGAGTGACTGGGTTCCAAGCTGTCGATTTTGCTGATAATCGATTTTGTAGATACAGGAATAAATTACGTTCAGCACATATTCAAAGGCGATCTGTGAAGAAAAGGTACCGATCTTGGCAAGCTTCATCTCATCATTAGGAACCTGTATGCAGAGGGTGCTGAGACGTGCCAGCTCGCTATAACGACTGGCTGTTATAGTGATGAATGGAATGCGCTCAAAGGCTAAATGCTGGGCGACCTTAATATAGCTTGATGACTTTCCATGATAGGTTAAGAATATGGCACAATCACGTGACGTAAGGTTAACCGTGTGATGAGCCCATTCCGACAGTTCTGTCGCTATAATGACATATTTATTGATTTTGAACATTTTGTTCTGAAAGCTCTTTGCCCGGATTTGCGAGTCTCCTACGGCGTATATGAAGATTCTCTCGGCCTGATCCAACAGCTGTGCTGTCTGTGTAAGCAATTCATCGTCCATGAAGGTGACAGTTTTGTCGATGGTCTCCTTCATTAATTCAGCAATCTCCCGCGCCACCTGAACGGAGGATTCACCAACGCCGAATGGATAGTTAGGGTCTACGGGGGACAGACTTTGGCTATCTTGCTGGAACTCCCGGGCAAGCGTAATCATGAACTCCTTAAAGCCCGATAGTCCGAGCTTATGAGTCAGACGATTAATGGCGGAGTGTGAGGTATAGGTTGCCTTCGCAAGCTCTTGAATGTTGAGCTGAAGAATCTGCTCCTTATGGCTCAGAATATAGGCAGCAATGCTTTGCTCATTGGGAGTGAAGCTATGCATTTCAGATAATTGTGTCAGGATCTTCAACAGTCTCGCCTCACTTCATAGTGTACATTTTGCATACATGCATCAAGCTATAATGAACATTTTGTGCAAAAATCAATGGTCTTCAGTAGGAATTAATGATCAAATGTACCGTTATATCCGCAAATACTATACCCCGTGCATTCTTTTACTATAATGATGTTAAAGATACGTCAAGGAGGAAAGAATATGCTGACTATCGGATATATTGGTAACGGCAAGAGCACGAACCGCTATCATCTTCCTTTTTCGATGAATAGGGAGCACTTGAAGGTCAAAACAATCTTTGCCCGCACCCTGGAGAAGCAGGAGTGGGAGCGAGTACCAGGGGTTCAGTACACAGATGATCTAGCTGCATTCATACAGGATGAGGAGATTCAACTGGTCGTTATATGTACACACACAGAGTCCCACTACTCCTATGCCAAAATGGCTCTTGATCACGGAAAGCATGTATTGGTCGAGAAGCCTTTTATGCTTACGAAATCTGAGGCTGAGGATATCTTCCAATATGCCAAGGATAAAAATCTCATTATTCAATGCTATCAGAACCGACGATATGATTCGGATTTTCTCACGACCCAGAAAGTCATAGAATCCGGTAAGCTTGGAGATCTGCTGGAGGTGGAGATGCATTATGATTATTATCGTCCAGAGATACCACATGCTGTGAAGCAGTACTCCAAGTACAATAGCTTTTTGTATGGACACGGTGTTCACACGATTGATCAAGCTATCTCGTATTTTGGAGAGCCTGAGAGGATTCATTATGATGTGCGTCAGCTGCTCGGTCCGGGTAGAATGAACGATTACTTTGATCTTGATCTGCACTATAGCCCGTTCAAGGTGTCGATCAAATCCAGCTTCTTTCGCTTGAAGTCTCGTCCGAGATTTGTCGCTTACGGAACTAAAGGCGTATTCGTCAAGCAGACTGAGGATCGTCAGGAAGAGCATTTGAAGCTATTCTATCTACCGAAGGGACATGCCGATTTTGGAGTGGATCTGCCTCAGCACTATGGCATTTTAACATATATGGATGATGAAGGTCATTATCATGAGGAGAAAGTCGTATCGGAGCGTGGGGATTATGCACGTGTCTACGACGATATCTACCAGGCGATTGTTCATGGACAGGAGAAGTTCATCCGGGATGAAGAGACGATCCTAGTCATGGATATACTTGAAAAAGGAATGGAAGGGTGCGAATAATATGAAACTGGGCATTGTTGGAGCAGGTATGATCGTGGCGGATCTGTTGAGCTTTATCCGTGAGATTCCTGCCATTACCCTGGCTGCAATCAGTTCAAGACCGAGCCATGAAGAGAAGCTGCTGATGTGGCAGCAGACCTATGGTATTGAAACGATTCATCTGGATTATCAGGAGATGCTCGCGAATGAAAGCGTGGATACAATCTATATTGGCCTCCCGAATCATCTTCATTATGCATACACCAAAGAAGCTCTCCTAAGTGGAAAGCACGTCATATGTGAGAAGCCTTTCACCTCTAATCTTCGTGAATTTATGGAGCTCAAGGAGCTTGCTCAGCAAAAAGGGCTATTGCTGCTGGAGGCCATCAGCAATCAGTATCTGAAGAATTATGCAGCAATGAGGGGGTATCTCCCCAAGCTTGGTGACATCAAGATCGTGGAATGCAACTATTCCCAGTATTCCTCGCGTTATAATGCTTTCAAGGCAGGAGAGGTCCTGCCGGCATTTAATCCCGAGATGTCTGGTGGAGCCCTGATGGATATTAATTTATATAATATTCATCTTGTGGTAGGCTTCTTCGGTAGTCCGCTTAAAGTCGAGTATCTTGCCAATATGGAGAGAGGAATAGACACCTCCGGTATTCTTCTGCTGGATTATGGTCATTTCAAATGTGTATGCATTGGCTCCAAAGACAGCTCCGCTCCGAACGCAATGAACATTCAAGGGAATCAAGGCTATATCCGCATGGCCAGCACAGCTAATGTGATAGACAGCTTCGAATACGTTGCCAACAAGCAGACTCCGGTTCGAGTCGATGTGAAGGACCATTCCCACAGAATGTATGACGAATTCGTTGAATTCGAACGCATTATCCGGGAAGCAGATCTTGCCAAGGCTCAAGAGATGCTGGAGCATAGCCAGAAGGTAATGCAGGTCGTTGAGCTCGCCAAGTCATCTGCTAATCTTGTGTTTGGTGCAGATCGTTAAGCATAGAGATTTGTCCTTGAACAGGTGAGGGTCCACATGAGAAGATATTAGGGACGGCTCACCAATTCATCAACTAAGGATGATTCAAGATGACATTTATGGATTCATGGGAGCAACTCATGGCAGAGCAGGCCCTGGAGCGAGATCGACTTCGAGTGAATCACCTCATCATACAGGTCGAGGACAAGAAGAAAAGCAAGACGAAGGTGCACCAGAGGGACAAGAAGGTTGAGTATGCGTTGGTTAAGCGTGATATAGAGAATGAGCAGCTCATTGGAAGGTTCGAGCTCTATTTTGCGGATATCGACACGTTGATCAAGCAGGACCGGATCAAGGCTGATGTGGCATTCGGTGAGCTGATTGACGAGCATGCGGTTGCGAAGGCCTTATTTCCATATGTAGCGGAGCATTATCCCTATATTTTGGAGGACTCCCCCTTTGCGATTAGCTATAACCCTGTAGCTGAAGCCTGGATTATTGAAGGAACACTTCCTCCTGGCTATATGGGCGGAGTATTCTACATCGCTCTTGCCAAGCATAATGGTCAGCTGCTGATGATGTATGGAACCAGGTAAGCTTACAACAAATATGAGCAAGCTCTGTGGTTAGATAAGAACCTACGGAGCTTGCTTTATTTTGTGTTCATGCTCCAACCCCCGCTATGCCTAGCACCAACCGTTTCGCCAGCGGATGAACCGATCCTACAGACCACCGTGTGTGAAGCGAATTGGCTCATTCCGTGGTCGATTGCATGATTGCAGCCAGAGCCGTAGACCCCTAACATGTGAGCTGAGGAGCTCGCTCGTCAGTCACACCATCATCTGCCAAAGGGGGTCGAAGATCATTATGGCTGAGCTGTCAGATACATCCGTACCGCACCCCGGAGCCACTGTACACTCATCTGTCAAACCAAGCTATCTACGTAATATGAGAAAGCACTGGATGCTCTACGTCATGATCCTGCCCGGTATTTTGTTCTATATTATTTTCAAGTACATTCCACTGGGAGGAAGCATAATCGCATTTCAGAATTTTCAGATTATGAGGGGAATCTGGAGCAGCCCATGGGTGGGGCTGGATAATTTCAAGTTCATTTTCACGTATCAGGATTTCTATCTCGTTCTTCGCAATACGGCGCTTATTGCCCTGTATAAGCTGGTGCTCGGATTCCCTGCACCGATCCTGCTGGCACTGCTGTTCAATGAGGTGAGGAAAATGCTGGCCAAGCGAGCGCTGCAGAGCATATTCTATCTGCCACATTTCCTCTCCTGGGTCGTTGTAGGGGGAATTGTCTTTGAAGTACTCGCATCAGGCGGATTCGTCAACGCTGTGCGCGGCTGGTTCGGCTTTGAGCCGATATTGTATATGCAGCAGGAGCAGTATTTCCGTACAATTGTCGTCTTATCCTCTATATGGAAAGAGGTCGGGTGGGGCACGATCATCTATCTCGCCGCCATTAGCGGCATCGATCCGACGCAATATGAAGCAGCCGTGATGGACGGGGCCAACCGCTGGAAGCAGACGATCTATATTACATTGCCCGCATTGTTCCCGACAATCCTGATCCTGTTCCTGCTGAATATCGGTAATTTCCTGGAGCTCGGATTCGATCAGATCTACAATCTGCTCACACCAATGACCTATTCCGTCGGGGATATTATCGAGACGTATGTATATCGCTCGGGTGTCCTGCAGGGGCAGTATAGCGTAACCACAGCGATCGGACTCTTCCAGTCCGTTATAGGCTTCATACTGCTCTGGATCTTCAATCGTCTGGCCAAAAAAACCGGAGAGGGGTTGTGGTAATGAAGCAGAGTATCGGTGAAAGATGCTTCCAGATCGCCAACTATATCTTTCTGACAGCCGCAGCCCTGACGATGCTCCTGCCCCTGGTTCATCTACTGGCTGTATCGCTCAGCTCTCCAATTGCGGCTGATTCCAAGGAGGTATTCCTGTGGCCGGTCGACTTTACACTAGCCTCCTGGAAGCATATAGCGCAGAGCAGTAGCCTGTGGCAATCCTTCGGCATCACCGTCTTCATTACGGTTGTGGGTACGTTACTTAGCATGCTATTCTCCGTGCTCACGGCATTTCCACTGTCCCGGCGGGAATTCCTTCTGCGTAAGCAGGTGATGCTGGCTATAGTGATTACCATGATCTTCAATGCACCGATGATTCCATTCTTCCTGACGGTAAGAGAGCTCGGAATGATGAATTCGATATGGGCCTTGATCATACCCGGGGTGATAGGGACCTTCAACATGGTCATTCTCAGAACCTTCTTCATGAGTCTGCCGAAGGAGCTTGATGATACCGCCCGGATCGACGGCTGTCATGATTTCCGAATTCTGTTCCAGATTTATCTGCCACTCTCCAAGCCAGTGCTGGCTACGGTCAGCCTGTTCTATGCTGTAGGGTACTGGAATACCTTCCAGCGCGCCGTGCTATTTCTCCGTGATCCCGGCCTGTGGCCACTACAAATGAAGCTCCGCGGCTATCTGACCAGTCCGGAGGAGCTTGCGCAGGTGAACATGTTCTTGGGAGATTACGACTTCAATACAACAACGTTAAAAGCAGCCACGATTCTTTTTGCAAGCGTTCCCATTATTTTGGTGTATCCTTATTTACAGAAGTATTTTGTGAAGGGCTCGCTGCTTGGCTCGCTGAAGGAATAACACAAGCCTAGAGGAGGATGATGGAATGAGAAGACCACTGACTCGAAGATTGCTGCCTTTCATGCTCAGCATATCTGTACTGCTAGTAGCTGGTTGTGGCGCAGGTAATACGGATGCTGGCAGTCAGGAGGGGGGAGACGGTACCGGCAATGCTGGTGCTGTCAAAGTGAAGGTATTCAAGAGCCATATGGGTATCGGTAGCATCCCGAAGGCAGATAATCCACACGTGAAGTACGTAGCGGAACAGACCGGGATTCAATATGAGCTGGTCACCACTCCGCCGGGCTCTGAGCCATCGGAATACTTGAATCTGATGATTGCATCAGATGACCTGCCCGACATTCTGCGCCCGATTGGAGGCGTCGAGCAGACGCTGATTCAGCAGGGAGGGGCACTGCCTCTGGATGAGCTACTTCCAGAATATGCGCCACATGTCTGGGAGAGCATCCCCCAGGAAGCGTGGGACATTGTCCGCTCGGCTTCCCCGGATGGCAAAATCTATTATGTTCCCAAGGTGTTCCTGATCCCGGAGCGTGCACCTCTGATCCGCAAGGATTGGCTTGAAAAGGTGGGGATGGAGATGCCGAAGACGACGGATGAGTATGTCGAGCTGCTCAAAGCCTTCCGTGATCAAGACCCGAATGGCAACGGCAAGGCTGATGAATTACCTACAAGCGGGCGGGAATTCGGGCGATGGATGGACCATCTGTTCGCGATGTACGGTGTGGCTATGTGGGAGGGATATCCCGAGTGGGATATCTATGATGGGAAAATCCAGTATGCTGGAACAACCGACAATATGCGAGAGGCCATCAAGTTCATTCGGATGCTGTATGAAGAGAAGCTGCTGGACAACGAGACATTCCTGAACAAGGGTGAAGTCTGGCAGGCCAAAATCAACAACAACCTTGTAGGCAGCTGGTATCATCTTCCGGCGAATGTGCGCGATCGGTACAATGCCATGCTGACGCAGGCCCCGGATGCGTATATTGCGGCAATGCCACTGCCCTCTGCGCCAGGCTTTGAAGCATTCGTCACTCAGAAGAGCATGGGTGAGCCTGAATGGATGATCCCGGCCGCCAAGCAGGATAATGCTCCGAACGCTCTGAAGCTACTGGACTTTTTCTACAATCCCGCAAATGATGAATTCACACGCTTCGGGCTGGAAGGAGAGCAGCATATCGTCAAGGACGGAAAGAAGGTCATCCTTCCACCGGCAGATAACAAATCGCTTGTGCTGGGTATGAGAAACCTGACGACAGCCGAAGAGATGGACAGACGGATTGAGGAGACCTATCCCGAGGACCAGCAGCAAATGGTCAAAGACATGTTCGTCGTCAGTACTGCTGACGCGAGGCAGATTGCTGGCGATGGTCTTCCGGCTTCCGTATACGAAGGATACCCGGACATCCAGTCCCATAAGCTGTTCCAGGAGGTGCTTACCAAGATTGTGATTGGGGAGCTCCCACTGGAGGCCTATGATGATTATGTGAGCAAGTGGAAGGCATCCGGTGGCGAGGTAGTAACCCAGAGGGTGCAGGAATGGTATGAGAAAGTGAAATAAGGACCCATTGGAATTAGGCTCACAAGGTAATTACGAGGGGCTACACAGGCTGAGGCAAAGAGCTGAAATGATGGGACCACCGGGGAATGGAAGCACATAGGGAAGCAAATTAGGCAGTAAGGGTGGGTCGTACTGGGCATTCTCGCACTGTATAATGACAGTATATTGCACATAAAGGTGGGAGATAACGGTGACCCTTTCCTTTTTGAAGTGGCTGAAATTCAATTTCACCAATACTCAGACCCGGCTGCTGCTGATTCTGACCATTGCCGTCTTTATGATCATCATTGCAGTGGGCATGTCGACGTATTATTCCTCGAAGGCCGTATTACAGCAGGAGCTCAGTGAGCCTCAGCACCAGATGCTGCGTATCAGCATGAATGATATTGATGAGGTGATTCGGGAAAGTGATCAGATTGCGGTGAAAATTGCACTGAACAGCAATGTGTACGAATTTCTCACGAGCGAAGCGCAAGGCTCTTATCGTAATATCACAGAGCTACTGCAGTTTTTGGAAGCTGTAGTGAGTAGCACATCTTATATTAAGAGCGCTTACATTTATGATGTGGAACGGGAGAGCATGGTTGCTTTTCCCCAAGGCTATAGCTCTAGCAAGTCCAATTTTCCGGATTCGGAATGGGTGGGAGTGGCTGCAGAGCTTCAGGACCGACCTATGCTGGTCAAGCAGCGCGAGATTGCCGTTACTTCGGGTGAATCTGTAACACAGGTTACACTCTATCGGAAAATTATGCTGGCAGGTCAGATGAAGGGCCTGATCGCTGTGAACTTCAAGACGGACCAGATGTTCGGGCATATGCTGCTCTCTTCCATATCCCATCTGGATAGTCATCGCTTCATTCTGGATACGAATGGCCAGCCGCTATATCATATCGGCAGCTATGATGTCGGGGAGGCGGTGGTAGCCCAGATTCTTGCACAGCTGGAGGGCGAACAGATCGGCGAATTCAAGCATGAAGGCCGAATTCTGCTGGCCTCACAGACTCTGTCACCCTACACGGGCTGGCGTTATCTATCATTGGTCTCACAGGATAGCCTGCTGGCGAATACCCGGAAGATTCGTGATACTGTGCTTGTGGTATCCTTGCTGGCTCTGGCGGCAGGAGCAGGGGCGATTGCCTTCTATAATGCCTCTGCCTTCAAGCCTGTGCGAAGAATGAGGCAGCTGCTTAGCGGTTATGACCAGGAACGAATCAGTCCAGAGCTGATTGATCTGGAGAAAATAACGAGTCAGCTTCTTACGGACCATGCTCAGCAAGCGATCAATCTTCGCCAGACACTGCCGGAGGCATCGGCCAAATTTCTGACAGACATCTATGCAGGCAATATGGCGGGCAGCCGGGAGATCGGCGAGAAATGGGAGCGCTACTTCGGGGACTGGTGTGATCGTCCCTTGGCGATTGCCATGTTATCCATTGATGACTATCAGACCTGGTGCGAGCAATTCAGCAAATCAGACCACTCGCTGCTGAAGTTCGCCATTGGCAATATTGTGGCCGAGTTACTGTCTGGCCAGTGGCGTGCGCTATCCGCCGATCTGGGGCGGGATCGAATGCTGGTCATGCTACAGCCGATGGTTCACAGCAAGGGAGCGGATGCAGCCACAGCTATTGGAGAAGCCCTCTCGATGATACCGCGGCTGCTCAAATTCCAGATCTCGGCTGGTGTCAGCCAATACCACGCAGGCTTCATGCAGCTCCAGCAAGCCATGCAGGAAGCAGAGAGCGCGCTTGGATATCGACTGTATCGTGGATATGCGAGCGCTATCTCTTATGAGCAAGTAACCAGCGTGCAAGGCTCTGATGTGACCATTCAGGAGCATGAGAATATAAGCAAGCTTACGGAGGCCATTCAAGCCGGTAGTGTGGAGGAGGCGCTGAAAGTGCTGGACAGAATGATCAATCGCATGCGGAGCGAGCAATGGCCTCCTTCCTCGGCACTGCACGGTCTTGAGACCATGGCAACCAAGCTGGAACGAATGGGGATGACCCGTGAAGTGGAAGGCTGTGGCATGGATATTTCCAGGCTTCGGACGATGCATTTGGATGCAGCTTGGGTGCTACTCCGTCAGCAAGTAGAGGTGATAGCCGAGGACTTCGCCAGCTTGCTGCTGCGTAAGGATTTCATCGTGTGCCAGCAGATGGTTGCTTTCATGAGCGAACATTTGGAGGACCCGATCGGCATTCAGGAGATTGCTGAGCATGCTGGCATCAGCACGAGTCTGGCCAGTCAACTGTTCAGGCAGGAAATGAACGATACGATTCATGGATATTTCACCAAGCTGCGGATGGAGCGTGCAGGAGAGCTCTTGCTGCATACGGATTATCGAATTTCCGAGATCGCCTCTATGGTCGGCTATCAGCATGAGAACAGCTTTATTCGTGTGTATCGCAAATACAAGGACATTACGCCGGGCAAATACAGGGAAATGATGCGCAGCCGCAGTGATGCACTGCCGGAAGCAGGAGGTCCTGCTTGACTTCGGCTCGGCGTGATCAAGGAGGGAAGCCAATCCATGAAGCACAAATCCAACGATCGCAAACCAATCGATCGCAATACAGTTGTGACGAGGAATCATCCAATCCTGACTCAGATCGAGCCGAGATCGCCTCTGTCTGTCGGTAATGGGGAGTTCGCTTTCAGCGCGGATTTCACGGGTCTTCAGAGCTATCCCGAGGTCTATGAAGCTCCGCTTGGCACACAATCCAACTGGGGCTGGCACTGTACAGGTGGCCATCAGGTATTTGGAGAGGAAGACATCGAGTATCAATCCTATGAGACTTATGGGCGCAAGGTGTCTTATCCCATGAAGCCAGCAGGCAAGGACGATGCTTATCACTGGCTGCGCCAGAATCCGCATCGTCTTCAGCTTGGACGGTTATCCTTTCGCCTGCTACGGGATGATGGGCAAGTGGCTCAGATCAACGATGTGACTCCTATACGCCAGGAGTTGGAGCTATGGACCGGGATTCTGCATAGTGAGTTCACGGTGCAGGGGACTCAGGTACTGGTGGAGACAGCCTGTGACCCGAAGAGCGATTGCATCGCTATCCGTGTGCGGTCCGAATTAATCCGTCGTGGACGTCTGCAAATATTCCTTGTGTTCCCATCGCCAGACATGACGCACCGAAGCTGGTCTCGATCTGTGTTCCCAGAATGGGACCAGCATCACAGGCACAGAACTGAGCTATCGACCAGCCGAGACCATTCGGCAGTGATTGCGCGTACGCTGGATGACGATAGCTACACCGTGCAATGGATCTGGGATGCTGGTCGTCTGGAACAGACCAATCCTCATGAATTCACCTTGCATCCTGAGGTAGCCAAGGACTCCAAGAGTTGGTGCTGCTCTGTGGCCTTTGCCCCGCGTGAGGCAGAAGCGAAGCCAGCTGAGGCTGTACTTCATGCAAGCGCGGCCCACTGGCAAGCCTTCTGGATTAATGGAGCAGCCATCGACTTATCGGGCAGTATGGATGCACGAGCTGCTGAGTTGGAGCGCAGGGTGGTGTTGTCCCAGTTCCTGTGTGCCGTGCACAGTGGCGGTTCTATGCCTCCACAAGAGACGGGCTACATGTACAATAGCTGGTTCGGGAAGATGCACCTGGAGATGCACTGGTGGCATGCAGCGCATTTTCCGTTATGGGGTCGTGCCGACTTGCTGCGGCGCAGTATGGATTGGTATCTGAGTATTCTTCCTAATGCACGTGAACTGGCTCACTCTCAAGGATATACAGGAGCACGTTGGCCCAAGATGGTCGCGTATGATGGGCGTCAGACCCCTTCACCAGTAGCCCCTGGACTGATCTGGCAGCAGCCTCATCCCATGGCTTTGGCCGAGATGTGTTACCAGGCTCAGCCAGAACGTTCCATGCTGGAGCAATATAGGGAGCTTGTTTTTGAAGCGGCTGATTTCATGGTATCCTACGCGCATTGGGATCAAGAGCGGGAAGCTTATGTGCTCGGTCCCCCGCTAATACCGGCGCAGGAGAATCATGCCATGGATGAGAGTCTCAATCCGCCATATGAGCTGGAATACTGGAAATATGGGCTGGAGATCGCGGTTCGGTGGGCGGAGCGATTAGGGGAGCAGCCCAATCCCGCTTGGTCAATTGTAGCCTCACAAATGGCGAGACCTCCACAAGCGAATGGCGTCTATCTGGCACATGAGCACTGCCCGAATACATTTACGGAGAAGAATCATGACCATCCTTCGATGGTTGGGGCGCTTGGACTGCTGCCGGGGACGTTAATTGATACGCAAATCATGAGAAATACGCTACTCAAGGTCAAAGCATGCTGGGACTGGGAATCGGCCTGGGGATGGGATTTTCCGATGTGTGCGATGACCGCAGCCCGGTTGGGTGAGCCAGAACTTGCATTGGACTTTCTGCTGATGGATGCGACGAAGAATACCTACCTGCCTAACGGTCACAACTACCAGCGTCCAGGCTTGTGGGCGTATTTGCCTGGAAATGGTGGGTTACTAACGGCCATCGCTATGATGGCTGCGGGGTGGGCAGGAACCGAAGGGCGCAGCAATCCAGGGTTCCCACAGGATGGAAGCTGGTCTATCGAGTGGGAGGGACTCAGCCCCTTGCTCTGATCTGCATCGAGCGACGTTGCTGCTGCTTACATGTAACCGTGCTGCATCATTCCAATCTAAAGGGAAGTTATCACATAGGGGAGGTTCCAAAATGACCGAGACTATACCCAAGACACAAGGGCAGAAGGGAAGAATGTCCGTTGAAATTGCCGATACTCTGCTCTCCGAGTGTAAGAGCGGGAATCATCCGAAGCTTGCTGGCAAGTGGGGTTATGTAGCCGGGATGACACTGATGGCACTCCAACGTGCTGCTGTATGGAACAGGGAGCCGAGATATGCTGAGTTGGTTCAGCGTCATATTGATGATCTGATTGAGAGCGACGGAACCATCCGCACCTATCGGCTGGAGGATTACAATCTGGATATGATTAATGAGGGTAAAAATCTATTCGCTGAGTGGCAGCGTACTGGCGAAGAGAAGTACCGCATAGCAATACAGCATCTCGTTACCCAGCTCAAGGGGCAGCCGCGAACCAGCGAAGGTGGGTTCTGGCACAAGAAAATTTACCCGTTCCAAATGTGGCTGGACGGAGTGTATATGTCTTCACCGTTTCTTGCGGAATATGCAAGTGTCTTTGGGCATGAGGATAGCTTCCATGAGGTGGCACGGCAGATTCTGCTCATTGAGCAGAAGACTCGCAACCCACGGACTGGCTTGCTGCATCACGCCTGGGATGAGAGTAGAGAACAGCGCTGGTGCGATACGCACACGGGGCAATCCTTTCATGTCTGGGGCCGGGCTATGGGCTGGTATGCGATGGCTGTGGTCGATGCACTGGAGCATTTCCCCATTGATCATCCACAGCGTGGGCAGATCATGGGAATTTTAGAACGGATGTCCTACGCCATCGCGCACGCCCAAGATCAGGAAAGTGGGCTGTGGTATCAGGTTATGGACCAGAACGGCAGGGAGGGCAACTATCTGGAGGCATCTGCATCATGTATGCTGACCTATGCACTGGCTAAGGGGCTACGACTGCATTATCTGGCTGAGCTGGATCCCAATGTCGTTGAACGAGCATACGCAGGTATTCTGAGGCACCTTGTTACGGAGGATGACAAAGGAGTGCACCTGCATCGTATTTGTCATGGTGCTGGACTTGGAGGCAGGAAGTACCGCGACGGCTCTTATGCCTATTATATTAGTGAAGAGATTGTCAGTGATGCCCAGATGGGTGTGGCTCCGTTCCTGCTGGCCAGCATCGAGATGGAGAAGCTCGGAGCAGAGGGAGCATGAGATTCGAGCACGAGCAGATCCAACAGAGCAAACGGGCTGAACAGGTTGAGCACAGAGGACAGCTTCAAGCTGCTGTGCAAACGGAGGCGAACAGAGGGAATAAGGAGCATAACATCAGACCAGACAAAAATCGGCTACGATTGAGATATCCCGCTTCCTGGTGGAAGGGAATGTGGCGGGAGGCGCTACCTTCTGGTAACGGTATCCTTGGTGCTTCCGTGCAGGGAGGAATACAGGAGGAGACGGTGCTGCTGCAGAACAGCGAGCTGTGGCACTGGGGCCGTAAGGAGAAGCTTCCTGACGTCAGCCATACTTTGTCTGAGACCCGCAAGCTGATGGACGAGGGGCGATATCAAGAGGCTAGCTGGCATCTAACCCGAGTCTTGCAGGAGAAGGGCTATGCTTCCAAGCTGGCCTCGCGCTGCCCACTTGCGCTATTAAGCGTATCCATGTCCTGTGAGAATGCCTTTCGTCAATACCGCCGTGAGCTGGATATGGATACGGGTGAGGTTCAGGTTCGCTGGCAGGATGGGAAGCGTAGCTATTCAAGGACGCTATTTGTCTCAAGGGCAGATGATTGTGTTGTCTTCAAGCTGGATCATTGGGCCTTGGAGAAGAAGGAGACTGTCCGAACCGTAGAAATGGAGGATCAACTGCAAGTTCAAGGTCAACCTACAGTACGGCCTACAGTGCAAGCTGCAGGGCAAGCATGGCTTAAGGGATCTATAGGACTAGGCTTTCCCCCGGGGGATCGTGCAAGGGACGACGAGGAATTTGAGACACTAAAGTCATCTGTGACCGTGCGTGAGGATGGGGATTATCTGCTGTATGGTGCCCGTAACGACAATGGACAGGATTTTGGGGCCGTATTGCGTCTGATTCGGATTGAAGCGGACGGCAGTGAAGCAAGTAACACGGACTATACTGCTGAGGATAGCTTAGAGCAGGCCCAGAGTAAGCTGGAACAGATCCGACGAGCTGATGGACTTGAGCCACACCTTCAGGGACGACTACATTTTCGGACGAGTGGCAAGCTGCTCGTTCTGGTTAAAATGTTCGTCACAGGTGAGCGTGAGCGCGAATGGTTGCGACTAAAGCAGGAGCTGGGTGCACTCGATACTGATTATGCTATACTGCTGAGTCGGCATACGGAGCTGCACCAGGCACTGTTCCACTCAGCCGAGCTCGAACTGGATGATGTAGCAGATGATGAACGCTACAATGAAGAATTGCTGCTTGAAGCATACGAAGGCGAGGCACCTGCGGGCCTTGTCCGCAAGCAGTGGGCCTATGGTCGGTACCTGTTCATTAGCGGCGTATCCGAGCATGGAAGCCTGCCCTTCGGATTATATGGCTTATGGGGTGGAGATTACCGGCTGATCTGGGGTCATCATATGGCCAATGAGAACGTGCAAATGATGTATTGGCACACACATGTTGGGGGCCTCACTCGGCTGAATCAGTCCTTATTTCGTTATTACAATGGACTGTTGGAGGACTTTCGGGACAATGCCCGCAAGCTCTATGGCTGTAAAGGAATTTATGTACCGGCTGGAACAACGCCGGGGCAGGGTGCTCCGAATCAGATTGTCCCGGTCATCATGAACTGGACAGGGGCAGCTGGCTGGTTGGCCAGACATTACTATGAGCATTTTCAATATAGCGGAGATATGGATTTCCTGCTGGAGCAGGCGTTGCCTTTTATGAAGGAGGCTCTGCAGTTCTATGAGGATTTTCTAGTGCTGGATGCGGGAGGGGAATATGTCATTTACCCGTCTGTCTCTCCCGAGAATACCCCCGACAACTTTATGCCCAAGGACGGGAAGCCGCTAGCACATCCTATGCCTACGGCGATCAATGCGACAATGGACGTGGCCATTATTAAGGAGCTACTGCAGCATGTCATCGAAGCCTGCCGCATTGCGTGCGTCGATCTGGGTGAGATTCCGAAGTGGGAGGCCATGCTGGAGCGCTTACCACCTTACATGTTGAACGAGGAGGGGGCCGTAAAGGAATGGCTGCATCCGGATTTTGAGGATCGACAGCATCATCGCCATTTATCGCATCTGTATCCAGTGTTTCCGGGTCAGGAAATCTGTCGCGAGGAGCAGCCGGAGCTCTTCCAGGCCTTTGAAGCAGCGGTACATCAGCGTCAGCTAGGTGCCCAGAGTGGCTGGTCGCTTGCCCATATGTCATCCATCTATGCCCGACTTGGTGACGGAGAGCAGGCACTGGAGTGTCTGGATGTCCTTGCCCGCTCATGTCTGCTGCCTAACGGCTACACCTTGCATAACGATTGGCGCAATATGGGAATATGCATGTCCATGCCCGCCGCACCTGTGCAGTTGGATGCCAATCTGGGCTGGGTTAATGCAGTGCAGGAAATGCTGCTCTATGTGTCATCCCGATGGATCAAGCTGTTGCCCGCCCTTCCGGCGCGATGGAGTCGAGGCTCCATGAGCAACTGGCGCATACCCGGAGGAAGTCTTTCTATCGCTTGGGATCGGACATCAGGAGAGCTTCGGGGTGAGTTAGTCGCCACACGCAATCTTAGAACGAAGCTCCAGCTACCGGACTGGGGGAAGGGATGCGCATTGTATTGTAGAAAGGCTGGTAGTCAGGAAGCTTTTGTGTATGATCACGGTGAGGCTGAAGGGAACAGCACTCATACAATTACTCTTGAATCTGGAGATACACTGCTCTTCAAGCCTGCTCCATTTTTTCAATAGCAGATGTTTTCAGCAGCAGATCTTGTTTAAAGTGATACCACGCCTGTAAGCTCCTACACTATAGCTGTTAACACAAGGTGATAGCAGGTGGAAGTATTATGAATGTACTGTACAAAATAACAGCATCCCCCAGCACAAGCATCGGAGCAGCAGTGGCTTATACCGATGAGTGTGGGAGATGCTTTTTGGGCTAGCTAGCGTGCGAAGCTGTGAGAGCTACCCACGTACGTTTTTTTAATAGGTTTCAATTCCATGTTATGGTAATATAAACGTTAAGAATGGATGAATGTAAATAGTACATATGGAGGTAATTAAGTTTGAAGACTCACTACTATTTCAGTTGGTTTAATGATTTTTTTCCAGAGAAGCTGGTCAAATTGTTGCATGAGGATATAACAGACAGAAAATCGCTTGTTATGATTAGCGCTAATCCGTCTAGTTATGCAGGTGAGCAAATTAACATTGATGATATTTCTGAATGGACATGGTTGAATCAGGCTAACATTATTTTTGATGAATATCATTTCATTGATTACCGCATGCAGAAGGAAGATGCCCAGCGATTCATTCAAAACGCTTCTGTCATTTTTTTATGCGGTGGATATCCTGTTTTGCAGAATGATTTTTTGGCGGAATATGAATTATCGGATGCGATTAAGAACAGTAATGCCGTTATAATGGGTGCCAGCGCCGGCGCGTTAAACATGGCTGCCAAATGGTTAAGCTTGATAAACACTGGCAATGAAGTTGAAACAAGTACTATTTATGATGGTATTGGCTTTGATCATTTTGCCTATGAATCTCATTCAAAACGCGACTACGCTACGTTTGTTCAAGGCTATCTGTTCCCCTTGTCTGAGGAGATTGATGTTTATGCTGCAGAACAGGAGAGCGCTATACGTGTAAAGGACGGCAAAATAGAAATAATGGGTCCTGTATATTTAATTTCCCGCTCAAAGATTCAGAAATTGGTTGAGACGCTCTAATTAGAGTGAGTGGCTGTTCGCTAACACACTAACTTTGAAAAGCTTTTATATACCACGCATCCATAGCAGAGTGTTCAGAACCTGATAGAGGTTCATGTAGTAGTGTAAATCCAAATTTTTCATATAATTTACATGCAGTTTTTAATTCATGGATTGTTTCTAAATAGCACTTTTCATAATGTTTAGAGGCAAATGACAGAGCTGTTTCCATGAGTTTATTGGAAAGTCCTAAACCTTGAACTGTTGGACTTAAGTATAGCTTTTGTAATTCGCATACTTTATCATGTTCGTTAAACGGCGCTATACCAATTCCACCAACAACTTCTCCTTCCATTTCTACTACCCAATAGTTCGCATGTTTTAAATTATTATAATATTGGTGTAGGTCATTAAGTTGAGGGTCAAAATAAGCTGTTCCAGGAATAGCTAATCCAAGTGATTTTAATGAATCTTGTATAATTTCTTTTACTTTTGCATTGTCTTCTTTTGTCATTTCTCGAATAACCATATACGATCTCCTTCAGTCTGTGGTTCGGAATTTCGGTTCGTGATCCGCCGGACAAACGTACACATTTTGCTCGGAGGGTTATTACACCAGTCTACAACTTTATTTTTAAGTCTAATACTCTATTTTCATTCAACAAAATCTATTGAGGTTGATTTTTTACTCCCCACTCGCACAGGTTCTCCAATATTGGCAGTAGCGTCTTCGCTTTATCTGTGAGACTGTACTCTACCTTCGGTGGGACCTGGGGATATTCCTTACGATTCACCAGTCCGTCTGCTTCGAGTTCTTTCAGCTGTGCGCTCAGTGTTCTGTAGGTAATGGCTCCAATTTGCCGCTTGAGGTCATTGAAACGAACAGTTTCGTTCTCGGCCAGCAGATACATAATAACCATCTTCCACTTGCCACCAATCACTGAAATCGTATATCCAAATGGCGTATCCTCAATGTTCTTAACCTTACCTTTATATTCAGCCATACTCATAAGTACACGTCCTTTCGGTTAACCCTCAAAAAAATAATAATGGCAGGCATTAACTCATTCAGTGAAGATCCCTTACTAATATCCTCAAAGAACAAGGGATTGTCAAAGGGAACTCCTGTATGGGTGTGCTCATATCTGCTTCTCTCCTTATAGTTCGTTATCACCTACATCTTACGTGTATATGAACCGCAAAACGTGATCGACAGTACAGAAGCCATCCACGGTATCATGCGAAAATAATGTTCAATAATGGATGGATAACTAAAAATTTCATGTTCTGCATGACATGGATGGTCAATTCAATCCATTACTTATTTTATTATGGAAAGGGTGCTAACAGGTGAATAAGCTTATGTCTGCAATGCTTGGCTGTGGAGCAGCTGCCTTATTATCATTAAGCGGATGCTCCATTGCTGGGAATGAAAATGTATCAAAAGTGACGCCATTACCGAATCATGAGGCTGTATTACATGCTGAAGCAGGGCATACTAATACTAATGTCAAAGCAGCGGATAGTCATCATTTCTCATATACGGATCAAGAGGAATGGCAGATTGTATCCGGTAACCTTCAATCCCCTATTGATATTCTCACTCAGAATGTGATTCCATATCAAGGCTCAGAAATCCAGTGCAACTATGAAAATATAGGTCACTCCGTCGTTAATAATGGGCATAGCATCCAGGTAGAATTGCAGGGCACCGCTGAAATTGATGATCGAACGTATGAGCTGAAGCAGGTTCATTTCCACGCACAGAGCGAGCATACAATCAACGGTCAGCATTTTCCGGTCGAAGGACATTTTGTTCACACAGCACAGGACGGTAGTACGGCGGTCATAGGTGTGATGCTTGTTGAAGGAAGGGAGAATCACAGCTTCCAACAAATTCTTGATGCTGCAAAAGAAGCTACGAAGGGAGCCACCAACATCCCAGTAAAGCAACTGGATTTAAGCCTGCTGCTGCCGAGTAAATTAAGCTATTATCACTACCTAGGCTCGCTCACTACACCTCCGTTAACCGAGCATGTAGAGTGGTATGTCCTGACGGACCCAGTCGAGATCTCGCAGAGACAAATCAATGAATTTAGTCAGTACTACAGTGATAATAATCGCAATACGCAAAGTCTGCAGGGACGTAATGTTTTCATATATGAATAGGGATGCACTTGTTAATTCAACGAACCGATACTATTTCAATAGCGAACTGATTGTCTTGTAACGCATGGTCCTGATTTGTCTTAGCTCAGCCATATTACTGTCAAAGCTCAGTCCAGTGCCAGTCAGACCTCGACCCAAATCCCTCTTGTACCAGTACATCTATCAAATCAGTAGCAGATTTGCGCTGGTCAAGTTGAATCAGATGCAAGCTATTCCATAACGGGAAGTCGCCGTGTTTTTCTGCTGTGATCTTATGGCTGTGATCTTGTGTGTGTAGATGCTGTAGTCCTGCAGCATCTTTTTTTTCGTTATGAAGTCTATAGAACGGAATAGCTTGCTCGTAAATCGATTGAATATGCTCTAGTATCTGACTTGTCTCCCCTCCATTTTACTCCTTAAGCTCAGAGAACTGAACAACAGAAATATGTTGTGTCAGAAGTTCCATATTTTCGAATTTGACTTTCCACACTCACAACTCTATTATCTTATAGTATAAGATTTATTACCTTACAGTATGAGACATTAGTAGAGAAGGTGTTGATTGATCCATGGATTATAGAGCAGCTGCTGTGGAATTATTTGAATGTATCGTCCAATCACGAAAACCAGCACTGGAAGAAGGGGGCCATTTTTCTCGTGGCGAGATGGGGATTTTGATTGCCCTTAGCCAGCAGGATGGCGTTACTTCAGGCTATTTGAGTGAATTTTTGTCTGTCAGTACAGGCCGTATAGCTACGGCGCTGAAAAGCCTTGAAAAAAAAGAAATGATTGTAAGGCGTACAGATGATAGTGACAAACGCAAGGTTATCGTGTTCATTACAGATGCAGGTAAGCAATTTATGCTCGATAAATACAATGAAGGTGTTGCGTGGACCGAGAATGTCCTTCGAAAGCTGGACGAACAGGATGCCAAGGAATTCATTCGACTCATCAAGCTCATTGTCGCCAAAGGCTAGCTAGACCCGTGCGTATTGCAGCGTTCTGCTGTACTTCATAAGACATTACAGATTACTAGATCAAAGGAGAGCAACCGAATGCTGAAGATATTCAAACATCTAAAGAAACACGAATGGCTGCTTGTGCTGTGCAGTCTGGTCTTCATCGTTGTGCAGGTCTGGCTGGATCTCAAGCTGCCGGATTACATGGCCGAGATTACAACGAAGCTGCAGACCGCAGGGACGCCAGTATCCGAGCTACTCATTCCCGGAAGCTATATGCTGTTCTGTGCTGTGGGTAGTATGATTGCCTCGATCATCGTAGGCTATTTCGCGGCCCGAGTTGCGGCAGGATTGGCTATGCGCCTGCGTGCAATGGTCTTCGACAAGACCTTATCCTTCTCCATGGAAGAGATGAACAACTTCTCGACAGCAAGCCTGATTACTCGCTCGACGAACGATGTTACCCAGATTCAGACGGTCGTTGCTTTGGGACTTCAGGTCATCATCAAGGCTCCGATTCTGGCTGTGTGGGCCATTGTAAAGATTGCAGATAAAAACTGGCAATGGACCGCTTCTACAGGAGCGGCTGTAGCTGTCCTGATTGTTATGCTGAGTGTCATTGTTATATTTGCGATCCCAAGCTTTCAGAGAATTCAGCGCCTGACTGATAATCTGAACAGGGTCACCCGGGAGCATCTGACCGGACTGCGAGTGGTACGTGCTTATAATGCAGATCAGTATCAGGAAGACAAGTTCCAGCAGGCCAATGTCGAATTAACGAATACCAATCTCTTTGCAAGCCGATTAATGGCTATGATCAGCCCGGGTATGACCTTTATCATGTCCGGTCTGAGTGTCTCTATATACTGGATTGGTGCTTTTTTGATTAATGCTGCGGCTGTGCCTGATCGTATTACACTGTTCTCCAATATGGTCGTGTTCTCATCCTATGCCATGCAGGTCGTCATGGCCTTTATGATGGTGAGCATGATCTTCATCCTGATGCCTCGTGCGTCCATATCTGCCAAGCGGATCATGGAGGTGCTCGATACAGAGTCCAGCATTGTGAACGGACAGGAGACCTCAGGAGCACCGGATGTTACCGGTCAAGTGGAATTTCGCAATGTTAGCTTCAAATATCCAAATGCGGAGGAACCTGTCTTGCGTAATATTAGCTTTACAGCAAGACGTGGTGAGACGGTTGCCTTTATCGGTGCGACGGGCAGTGGTAAGACGAGTGTCATCAATCTGATTCCCCGCTTTTATGATGTCTCTGAAGGAGAAGTGCTCGTGGATGGCGTGAATGTCAAGAGCTACGATCAGCAGGCGCTACATGATAAGATCGGATACGTTCCGCAAAAAGCCGTACTATTCAGTGGTACCGTGGCATCCAACGTATCGTATGGAGTTAACGGCGAAGCTGGAGACTCCGAGGAGCTCGTGAAAGCAGCTGTTGCTATTGCTCAAGGCACGGAGTTCGTGGAGAAAATGGAGGGTAGCTACGAGGGGAACATATCGCAAGGTGGAACCAATGTGTCTGGTGGACAAAAACAGCGCCTGTCCATTGCACGCGCGATCTATCGTCAGCCGGAAATATATATCTTTGATGATTCCTTCTCGGCACTGGATTACAAGACGGACCGTATTCTGCGCTCCGCACTCAAGAAACAAACGAGCCGGGCGACGACGCTTATTGTGGCGCAGCGCATAGGTACGATCAAGGATGCTGATCGCATCATTGTATTGGAGCAGGGAGAGGTTGTAGGGAGCGGTACTCACGAAGAGCTGATGTCAAGCTGCAGCACTTATCAGGAGATTGCGTATTCGCAGCTTTCGAAGGAGGAACTCATACATGGATAAGAACGAACATGCCGTCGACAGCCAGCCTACGAAAATGAAGCAAAATGGCTCCACAGGAAAAGCGCCTGCCATGGGGAACGGAAACGGAGCTAAAGTAAATAATTTCAAAAAAGCCATCGGTCAGCTCACAGCCTACAGCAAAGCTTATGTTCCTATGATTATACTTGCTATGGTCCTGGCTCTAGTCGGCTCAGCCTTTAATGTCATTGGTCCGGATAAGCTTAGCGATGTCACGAACCTCATACAAGAAGGGATAGCTACCCGTGTTGACATCGATGCTGTTCAGCAAATTATGCTTGTCTTGGTTATGTTGTACGGACTTGCTCTGATATTTAACTATGTGCAAGGCTTTATTACGGCTACCATCGCACAACGGATCAGCAAGAAGATGCGAGCTGAGCTGTCCCGGAAAATTAATCGTATTCCCTTGAAGTATTTCGATGGAACGAGCCATGGTAATGTACTAAGCCGCGTAACGAACGATGTCGATACGATCGGCCAGACGCTGAATAATAGTCTGGGTACGCTGGTCAGCGCGCTCGCAACCTTCGTGGGTGCGCTCGTAATGATGCTGTACACGAACTGGATTATGACCGTGACTGGCATTTTAGCGACACTGCTCGGGTTTGCTCTGATGAGCCTGATTATGAAGCATTCACAAAAATACTTTGTAGCACAGCAAGCAGAGCTGGGTCAGATCAATGGTCACATTGAGGAGACGTATACTGGCCACAATGTAGTCAAGGTATACAATGGAGAGCCAGCTGCGAAGGAAGCTTTTCACGATATTAACAGTCGTTTGTATACGAATGCATGGAAGTCCCAGTTTATGTCCGGGCTCATGATGCCTGTCATGATGTTCATTGGTAACTTTGGCTATGTCGCTGTCTGTGTCGTGGGAGCTGTACTGGTTAATCAGCAAGTAATCACGCTAGGGACTATTGTAGCCTTCATGGTATATATTCGTCTTTTCACCCAGCCTTTGTCACAGCTAGCACAAGCAGCTACCAACCTGCAATCAGCTGCTGCTGCGAGTGAACGCGTCTTTGAATTCCTTGGAGAAGAAGAGCTGGCTGATGAGCGTGACAAGACATTGAGACTGGATACCGTCAAAGGAGACGTCGAATTCGAGCATGTGCGTTTTGGCTATAATGCAGACCGGATGATTATTAAGGATTTCTCCATGAAGGCCGAGGCGGGTCAAAAAATTGCCATCGTCGGCCCGACAGGTGCCGGCAAGACGACCCTTGTGAATCTGCTCATGCGTTTCTATGAGCTGAATGGTGGGGAGATCTACATTGACGGAACACCAATCAGCCAATTGACACGCGACAATATCCATCAATTATTCTGCATGGTGCTGCAGGATACGTGGCTATTCGAAGGGACCATTCGAGATAATATTATTTTTTCCAAAGTGAACGTCACCGATGAACAGGTCGAAGCCGCTTCTAGAGCAGTAGGACTGCATAGCTTCATTAAGACGTTGCCACAAGGCTATGATACGGTACTGGATGATAAAGCCACGCTGTCAGCTGGACAGAAGCAATTGATTACGATCGCCAGAGCTATGATCGAGGATGCACCTATGCTTATTCTGGATGAGGCAACCAGCTCGGTCGATACACGTACCGAATTGTTGATTCAACAAGCGATGGATCAGCTCACTATTGGCAAGACTTCCTTTGTCATTGCTCACCGCCTGTCTACGATCAAGAATGCCGATGTGATTCTCGTTATGAAGGATGGGGACATTATTGAGATGGGGAACCATGTGGAGCTGCTGGAGAAGGGCGGATTTTATGCCGATCTGTACAATAGCCAATTTGAGCAAGCATCTTGAGGTGGTACAAAAGCAAGCATCCTGAAGTAATGTAAGCCCCTATTTCTCATAAGCACTGCTATACAAGACATGTCTGGAGATGATCCTGGACATGTCTTTTTTATTTCACATCGAATCTTCTTGACCAGCAAGTTAGACTCAGATCAATAAGGGGAATCCAGTATCCCGCGTCACTCCATTTCCCATTCTGGACTCCAGACGACGTCCAACAAATGTCCAGCTGGATCTTGAAAATACCCAGAATTTATGCGCTTGATTGTAAAAAACGGACAGAGGGCATAGGAAATGTCACGTAAATCTAGTATGCTTTGCTGGATAGTGTGTGTATACAGAACTTCATATGATCCTGCTACTAGTACATAGGTGTTCCTATACAAAATTTGAATTGTCACTTTGAAGGAGTGGACTTGAATGCAGACAGATATGGATCTGGTGCTCTTTGCTGGACAAAGTAATATGGCAGGGCGGGGCTCTAGTAAGGATGCTCCAGCAGTGGAAGAGGGAGGAGGCTATGAGTTTCGGGCCATTAGTGATCCTACCGTGCTGCATCCCATTGCTGAACCGTTTGGCGTGAATGAGAACAAGCCGGGTGGAATCAACGAGGAAGGGATGAAGACAGGCTCATTGGTCAGTGCGCTGGTTAAGGCTTATCATGAGCGGGCAGGGCGAATCATAGTTGGTGTGTCCGCTTCCAAGGGGGGGACGGAGATCAGCGAGTGGCAAAAGGATGGCATATTATTACCCGACGCCATTGAGCGCTTCAGGACAGCGGAAGCCTGGTTAACTGACAACGGCTACAGCATTGGCCATCGCTGGATGGTCTGGTGCCAAGGGGAAACAGATGGAGATCGGGGCACGAGCAAGACGGATTATAAAATAAAGCTGGCCTCACTACTCAGTGAGATACAAGCCGCTGGAATCGAGCATACTTTTCTAATTCGAATCGGGAATCACCGTGATGATCGTGAGCGTTATGTAGGGATCATGGAAGCACAGACGGAGTTCTGTAAGACAGAACCACAGATTACACTAATTGCTACCGCATTCGATCAAATGGCAAGCGAAGGTCTCATGCACGATGAGTTTCATTACACTCAGGCCGGTTATAACAAATGCGGTACACAGGCAGGGAGCAATCTGGCTGACTGGCAAATGAACTAAAGGCAGTTGATCCTCATGATCAACTGCCTCCGAACATCAAGACACAGGCTGCTTTGAAAGCTGCTCTGCAAGGCTCATTTCAGCACACATGAGAATGAAGGCGCCTGCTCCATGCAGATCATTCTCGCTCGTAGGCCGGGCAATATAGTGAGCGTAGTCGCCAATCCCTGTACCGATGCAGATATGTCCGATCACGACATGACCCTGGTCATCGAAGTTAAGGGTATTAATTACGCCTTGGTAGCCTTTCCAGGCATACTTCAGGTATTCGGCATCCAGATAGCCCAGACGAACTGCTTTGGCGATGGCATGAACGAACAGGGCTGTACAGGAGCTTTCAAGCCAATTATCCGCTCTATCACCCTTGTCGATGACCTGGTACCATAGCCCTGACTCAGCATCCTGATATCGTGTCAGACTGATGAGCAGATCCTGCAGGATGGCTGTCAGCTTGGCTTTATCCTTGTGATCCTCAGGCAGATGCTCGAACATTTCAAGTAGAGCAACAGGATACCACCCAATCGCGCGTCCCCAGAACTCTGGAGCGAGACCAGTCACGGGATCAGCCCATTTGGCGGCCTTGGTCTCATCCCAGCCGTGGTAGAGCAAGCCCGTATTCGGATCTTTGGTATGCTCAGCCATCAGAAGGGCTTGGTAGGTCATGAGATCAAAATATTCACTAGCCCCGAAGGTTTCACCGAATTGGACAGCGATCGGTCCAGCCATATATAGACCATCCAGCCACATTTGATTTGGGTAATGCTCCTTGTGCCAGAAGCCTCCTGACGGATTGGTTTTCCATGATTTCAATAGAGGGACAAGCTCGAACAGGGCTTTCTTATAGCGCTCATCACCTGTCTGCTCATACAGGTTGAACAGCAATACCCCCGGCTGTATATCATCCAATTCGGTAGACTTATACAGCTTGATGCTTCCATCTTCCTGCACCTGACTATCTACCCAGCGTTTGATATAGGTGTAGTACTCATCCTTGCCGTTAATCTTCCAGCATTTTTCCATGCCAGATAAAAAAACGCCCTGATGATAATGGAACCGATCTGGCGGAAGTAATTCCGGCTCAAATTTGGCCATAAGTGCCTCACAGGCCTTCTCGGCCCATTGGATCGGGGTAAAGGTTGATTGTACATTTGTGGTCTGGTTGGATTCGGATGTGTTCACCGCATTCATTCCTCCTAATTATGTTCTGCTCCTAACGTAGCACAATAATATGTACGGTTTATGCGATAATAAGCAATTTCTTCTTATATCTTGCAGTAATGAAGCTGTGGACTACAATAAAAAGGGAGAGGAGGACGCAACATGAATGAGTTATATTATGACAATGCGGAGGGGACCTTCTCCGTATCCTACCGGAAGATGATGAGCCATCATATGCCAGCCAATCATTTTCACAGTACATACGAGATCTTCTTTTTATTATCAGGCAAGCGGGAATTCTTCATTAAGGATCGCACATGGGTCATCCATGAAGGGGATATCGTTATTATTCCTCCGAACACGCTGCACCGTACCACCAATGCGGCCATTATGCCCACTCATGAGCGGCTTGTCGTGAATATACATGAACGCCTCATCCGATCGATGGATGATCCTCAAGCTGTGCTGCAGCCCTTATTTGAGAGGGAATACATCATTGTAAAAAGTCCTCCACACCTACGCACATCTATGGAAGCGCTGGCATTTGGAGTAGCACAAGAAATCCATGATCAAAACCCCGGCTTTGAGATGTACGCACAGACGCTGGCTCTGCAGCTCCTTATTATGTGCTGCCGTAATAGCAATCAGGTCAGCATGGAGCCAGTCGAATCGACGAGCCCCATGCTGGAGCGAATGTCCGAAGTCGTCCGCTATATCAACGAGCATTACATGCAGCGAATGTCATTGGATTCACTGTCGGATACCTTTTTTATCAGTCCATATTATCTGAGTCGCTTCTTCAAGGAAGCAACCGGGTTCACATTCGTGGAATACTTGAACAGCGTTCGAGTGAAGGAGGCGAAGAAGCTGCTGGAGCAGACCACGCTAAAGGTTAATCTGATCGCCAAAAAGGTAGGGTTCGGCAGTGTGACTCATTTTGGAAGAGTGTTCAGGATGGTAACGGGCCATCCTCCGTTATATTTTCGCAAGAGAAGGTAGATGACGGCCAAACTAGTGCTAAGCCCACTACGGCTTGTCTATGTGAAAGATCCCAATCTCATTGTAATGGGCGAGCTTATAGTCGACCGTGGCAAGGCTGCGATGCAGCAGGTCCATCTGCTTCAAGATATGCTCTCTATGTTGCGCCAGTAGTTCTCGCCTTTGCTCACTGCTGGAGGAACCCTGTATGCAGAGCATCATGAATGCTTTGATATCATCAAGTGACATGCCGCTGTCTCTGAGACAGCACACTAGCTCCAGCCAGGAAATATCGGTCTCCGAATACTTGCGTGTACCATAATCTGTCTTCTTCAGCATAGGCATTAGACCCATCTTGTCATAATAGCGCAAGGTAGACGGCGGTAATTGAGTACGTTCGGCAACTTCCTTGATGGATAGCTCCACAGCAATCTTCCTCCCCCAAAATCAATGATTGGACTTGACTTAAACCCAAGTTTAACTATTATTCTAGGTTTGATCAATAGAGCGCTTCCAATTATGGATAGCTGAAATATCATCAAATGAAGGAGTGAGTGTGTTGAAGTACAGAAGACTGGGCAGAAGCGGGTTAAAAGTAAGCGAAATCGGGCTGGGCAGCTGGCTCACCTATGGATCGGCTACCTCAGAGCAAGCCGCACGGGCCTGTATTGAGAAAGCCTATGAGTTGGGTATCAACCTGTTCGATACGTCCAATTCCTATCCTGGAGCAGAGGAGGTCGTCGGCCATGCCTTAAGAGCGTATTCCAGAAGTCGTTATGTACTGGCTACCAAGGTATTCTTCCCTCAAGGTGAGGGGCCGAATGAGCGGGGCCTATCGCGCAAGCACATTATGGAGCAATGCGAAGCCAGCTTGAAGCGATTAGGGACCGATTATATTGACTTGTATCAGTGCCACCGATTTGACAACGACACGCCTATGGATGAGACACTGCGAGCGCTTGATGACCTGCAGACACAAGGGAAAATATTGTACGCAGGAGTTAGCGAATGGACGGCAGAGCAAATCGCCAAGGCATCGGACATCCGCACCCGACTGAATATGCGTCCGCTAATCTCCAATCAGCCGATCTACAACATGTTCGAACGATACATTGAGAAGGACAGCATCATTGAGCAATGTGAGAAGGATGGGCTGGGACTGATTGTATTCTCGCCACTTGCTCAAGGAATTCTCACGGGTAAGTATACACCCGGAGGACAGATTCCTGCAGGCAGCAGGGCCGCGAATAATCAGACCAATGGGGTCATTAACAGCTATTTGCGAGAAGATGTACTTGAGTGCACCGTTGCGCTTTCGCAATTGGCGGCTGAGGTCGGCTGCTCGCTCTCTCAATTTGCCTTGGCATGGGTACTGCGTCAGTCTGTTGTAAGCTCAGCCATTATTGGCTCCAGTCGACCTGAGCAGATTGAAGAGAACATTAAAGCGATCGAGCTGGAGCTGACTTCTGATATCCTGGCAAGGACAGATAGTATTTTATCCAGCATCAGTCATTTCGCACCTATGAGATAATATAGACGTTGTCTAAGCTTAATCGACTACCGTTTTGCAGGATGACGTCAGATTACTACAGAGAGCCTATCGAAGAATCCCGTTTTTGCCTCCAACGAGAGCAGAACGGGATTTTTGATTATGAATTGAATAGAATCAATATTATTGTAAATGCAACAATTATTATGATACTATAACAGGGGACTATACGGTGTAATGTAACGTTCGTTATCCTTGAATTTATGCCGACCAAGCGATTACCAGTCTGCTAGTACCTTTACCGAACCTGACTTCATTTATATGATTTACAGAGCGGCCCGGCTCACATGGATCTAGTCCATTTATCAGGTATAAATTTGAACACAAAACTATAGTATAAAGGAGCTTGAGCTTAAGATGGATATTGAAATAAAGAAGTGCAGCATAGATGGAGTAGAGCTACTGCGACAAATAAGCATCGAGACTTTCCGTGAGACATTCGAGGATCAGAATTCGCCAGAGCAGATGAGAGCCTATCTGGACAGTGCATTCAGCACCAGGCAACTGGAACAGGAATTGTCCAATCCCTGTTCAGAGTTCTTTATTATCTATATCCAAGCAGAGCCTGCCGGGTATCTGAAGTTAAATGTGAATGATGCCCAATCGGAACCCATGGGTGAAGATTCCCTAGAGATTGAGAGGATCTATGTGAGAGCCCAATTTCAGAAGCAGGGGCTTGGACAACATTTATTCAATAAGGCTATGGAAATAGCCACTTCGCACAACAAGTCCAAGATTTGGCTGGGTGTGTGGGAGAAAAATCTGAACGCTATTGAGTTCTACCAGCGATTGGGCTTTGTCCAGACGGGAACCCACAGCTTCTACATGGGTGAGGAGGAACAAATGGACTGGATCATGACCCATAGCACCATTGTTCCTAGACCCAGCCTGTAAATTCAAGGATCGAGGCTTTGGCGGACTGAAGCTCGGAATGCGCAGCTTTTTTACGCCAGGCCTTGGGTGATTCGCCTAATAGCTTGTAGAAGCAGCGATTGAAGCTGGATATAGAGCGGAAGCCTACCTGCTCCGAGATCGAGAGGATGGACTGCTCTGTGCTCTTGAGGAGCTTACAGGCTTCTTCAATGCGTGTACTGTTGACAAAATCAAGAGGGGACGCGCCCATAATTTCAGAAAATTTCCGTCTAAAATGAGTACTGCTCAAATGGCACAGCCCCGCCAATGTCTCGATAGCAATGGGGGTCATATAATAATTCGAAATATACTCCAGCACAGGCGACAGAACCATTGCCCCCTTGGAATGCTGAAATTCCGAGTTAGAGTCTGCTTCATTCCCCAGCTTATTCCCCTGCGAATATAATCGGATTAGCTCGGTATAGAGAGCCAGCAATAGACCATAGGCTGTCTGCTCATAATGAATACTTTTCTCCTCCAATACCTCCACCGCCGAAGTAACCAAAGTATAGATTAACGGGTAACGATCCTTACTTAAGATCAAGCTGTCGTGCCTCACATTGGGTAGGGCAGGAACAGAAGCAGAGGAAGCGCTATCAAATACAGACTTGAACAGCTCCTCTGGAGAGAAGAATAGGTATGACCAACGGCTGGCCTCATGAGGTGAGCTGTAGGTTGTATGTGGCAAGTACCGTGGCATACAGGTTACGTCGCCTGCCTTGAAGGACACAGAGGTATCCCCGATATCCATAAATCCACTATCTGAATGACATACACCGATCTCCAGATGATTGTGAAAGTGAAGGTGCTCGCTTTTGCGATCGGATATTCTCCAGCGTTCACCGCTTAGAAGTAATACGGGAAAATCAATTGGCATGCTGTAGTGACGATATTCAATAACGGTTTTTGTTCTTCCCATTACGATTTCTCCTTACTTGCCATGTATGCTTTAGATTATATAGCAGCTGGCAGGTAGCATTCAAATCTATATAGATCATAAATGATTGAAAATGCGCAGTTTTTAGACGAATCTGCTTAGATTAGCTTATTTTAACGAGTTACACTTATGGAAGAAAGCGCTTTATAATGATGCTGTGAGGAGAGATCAGGTATGGGACTGAGTATCGAATATGATAAGGGGCACATTCTGAAGGTCATTGATCAGGTTGTGGATAAGACGTTGTCTATGGATCTGACATGGGACTGGCCCTGTGGAGTAGCCTATTATGGGGTATCGAGAGCCTATCAAATCACTGGCAATGAGTCATATCTGGAGCGATTGAAGCAATTCGCGGATGAATATATTGAGAACGGTCTGCCCGATTGGACGGTAAATACCTGTGCGATGGGACATATGCTCCTGACGCTATACGAGGAGACTGGCGAGCAGATCTATTGGGATATCGTAATGCAGAAGATTAATTACATCCAGAACGATGCCTTGCGTTTTGCAGATCGGGTGCTACAGCATACTGTGTCTGCGAACAATGATTTTCCAGAGCAGGCTTGGGCGGACACCCTGTTCATGGCAGCGTTTTTCTTGCTACGCGTGGGAAGCAAGCTGGGTGACAAGGACATGATTGAGGATGCGTTAAATCAATATTATTGGCATATCAAATACCTTCAGAACCCCACAACGGGCCTTTGGTACCATGGGTACAATCATGTCAACCGGGACCATATGTCGGGCATGTACTGGGGAAGAGCTAATGCATGGGGAGCGTATACTATGTCTCAGGTCAAGAGGCTGCTGAAGGATTGGTACCTGTATCCGCAATGTATGGATGTGGAATGTGCGCTCCGGGATCAATTGGCGGCGCTCAAGACCCTTCAGACGGAGAATGGCCTCTGGCGGACTGTACTGGACGATGAGGAGGCTTATGAAGAGACCTCGGCTTCCAGTGGCATTGCAGCTGCCATGATCAATAACGGGAATCCGCTGCATGCCAAATACGTGCAAAAGGCGCTTCAAGGCATATTGGGACAGATCAGCGAGGATGGACGTGTACTGGGTGTCTCCGGTGGCACGGCTGTAATGAATAATCGAGAAGGCTACCGCAGTATCTCCAAGGATTGGATTCAGGGCTGGGGTCAAGGACTGGCACTGGCATTTCTGTGCGATATGATTCAGGCGAAAGGGGAGAAATAGGATGACAGCGACACGCAAAGGCGGCTTTACCCTGCCGGGTGAATCGGGCTACGAAGCATTGACGCTCCAGCTTGCCGAGAAATGGGGTGCAGACGTCATTCGTGATAGTGACGGTACACAGCTATCGGATGAGATTATTAATGCTGGCTACGATATTTATTCCACCATCTGCATCATTCGTGATCATAATGAGTGGGCTGCTCGCAATCGCGATAAGCTCCAGCAGAGCTTTCTGATTACCCAGCCGAAGGTTGCGGTACAGAACTATCTGTCCATCTACCTTATGGAGGATTTCTTTGCCGAGCAATTCCAGGTCAACGACACCGACGCCGCACTCAAATACTGGCAGGTGTATGACCGTACGACCAATACAGAGGTGGCGCGCGAGCTGTGGCATTATGACAGGGAGAGCGGTAATGTGGTCATATCGGGCATCACACCGTGGCACAAGTATACCGTAAGCTTCCTGGCATACCGTATCTGGGAAGAAATCTCGATGTACAACCATACAACGAACAATTGGCAAAAAGAGCATCTGATGCAGATTGATCCGATGTATGAGCAGACTCAGACCTACTTGCTGGATTGGATGGAGAACTGGTGCCAGTCTCACAAGGAAACCAATGTAGTCCGGTTCACCTCCATGTTCTATAATTTTGTATGGATCTGGGGAAGTGACGAGAGAAATCGACATCTATTCACGGACTGGGGCTCCTATGATTTTACCGTAAGTGTCCGTGCACTTCAGCTCTTCGAGGACAAGTATGGCTACAGCATGACAGCTGAAGACTTTGTAAATGGTGGACATTATCGTGTCAGTCACATTCCTGCGGGCCAACGCAAGCTGGACTGGATGGCCTTTATTAATGATTTTGTCATTGATTTTGGTAAGCAACTGATCGATATCGTCCATAAGCATGGCAAGCTCGCATATGTCTTTTATGATGATAGCTGGGTAGGAATCGAGCCGTATAACGAGCGCTTTGAGGAATTCGGATTCGATGGACTGATTAAATGCGTATTCTCAGGCTATGAAGCAAGACTGTGCTCTGGGGTGAAAGTAGACACGCACGAAATCCGGCTGCACCCCTACTTGTTCCCTGTGGGCCTGGGTGGAGCACCGACCTTTGCCGAGGGCGGGAACCCGACACTGGATGCCAAGCAATACTGGATCAACATCCGGCGCGCATTGCTGAGAGAGCCGATAGATCGGATTGGACTCGGCGGTTATCTGCATCTGGTTGAACCGTATCCGGATTTCTGCGATTACATTGAGAAGATTGCCGATGAATTCAGAGAAATCAAGCAGCTTCATGAGTATGGCAAGCCTTATCAAATCCAGACGAAAGTTGCCGTTCTCCACAGCTGGGGGAATCTGAGAGCGTGGACGTTGTCTGGCCACTTCCATGAGACTTATATGCACGATCTGATCCATGTTAATGAAGCACTGGCTGGATTACCAGTAGAAGTGCGCTTCATCCACTTTGATGATATCCGTGCAGGTGTCCTTCAGGAGGTCGATGTCATCATTAATGCTGGCTTTGCAGGCTCGGCCTGGAGCGGAGGACAGCACTGGCAAGATTCGCAAGTCGTTGAGCTACTGACACAGTGGGTGCATGAGGGCGGTACATTTATCGGCATTCATCAGCCTTCTGCTGTGGAGGGATTCGATAGCTTTTTCCGAATGGCGCATGTACTGGGCGTGGATGAAGACAGAGGTTCACGGGTTAGTCATGGAAAATGGGCTTACGAGACCGTAAATGCTGCAGGCTTGATCCCGGAAGGGGCTTACGTTACTCCAAAAGGCAATGTTCATTTGACCAATGGAGACGCCCAAGTGGTGCTGGAGCAAGACGGACAGATTGCGCTGTCAGTTCATAGCTTCGGGAAAGGGAAGGGGATCTACCTGTCTTCCTTCGAATTCAGCTTCGTTAATACAAGATTGCTATTCAATCTTATTCGTTATGCAAGTAATGAGGATCAGGACAATCTCTATATCCCCGATAATGTAAATACGGAATGTGCATATTATCCAGATAGCGGAATGCTCGTAGTCATTAATAATAGCGATCAGCCGCAAGAGACCTCCATTCCTACAGAGAATGGAACGTTAAGCTATAGCATTGAGCCGTTCGATACGATCATTAAGGGTATTCGGGGCGTATAACTCACGCTGATGCTCTTCTTGGATGTTGCTTCAAAGAAATATGCACCTCTAGAATCTTATGATTTTTGATCCCGGAGGTACATTGTGATATGGATTAGAATGAAGTTAGAAGTCGCTGAAATAGCGGCTTCTTCTTTTGTTAATCAACAAGAATGACAGGCTACCATTCATTATTCCTTTAGAGCACCAATCTGTGCCCTAGGCAAGAGAAGTGCCCATGGCGTATTTAACAACCCGAGATTGTTGATCAGTAGGAAAGAGGGAATAAGCCCCCCATGAAATACCATGGTGATAACGATAATGAGCATGATGGGATTGCTGAAATAAACGTTGCGGCGGGAGAGAGCATAGGCACCGAGCGTCGTCATGATCAAGTTAATGGCTGTACCTGCTATTACGTATATAAGCGTATTGCGGTAGCTAGTTGCTACCATCGGATTTTCCAGAACCGCCTTGTAGGCTTCCAGACTAAAACCCTGTGGATAGAACAGCATACCACGAAACCAGGCCATTTCGATCGGATCGCTTAAAGATGCGAACAATATTCCAATTACAGCACTGGGCAATATTGTGTGCAGATACTCAAAATTAGATGTACTGCTAGACTATACAGATGTGTTACATTAAGAGTACTATTTTTAAACTATTCGGGACAGCTCCAGCACGACAAATGGATTCCATCATGATATGTACAGATCAGTAGGAGGATCAGACTTGGCACAGACTATCGCTACACGAGCAACGCAATTGATAACAACACATGCCTGGTTCTTGTGTGGAAATAGGTATGAATTTCACGATGAAATTGTGACAGGATGATGGTTATGAACGAGTTATTCATGGATTTTTTAACTATCCTGTTGCCGACTTATTTTTTTCTATACATGGCTATTACCTTGATTCACCGGAACACAAAAAGTCTACTGAACCGGATTGCCGCCTTTCTCATGCTGGCATTTCTTTTTTATTTCATCGGAGAATATGTAAAAACTTCCTTACTTCCGCACTATCAAATGCAGGTCGTGTTATACGGGAATTCCCCCATGCTGCTGTTTGTGATTTGCTTCCTCGTTCACCTTTGTGTGCTAATGGGAGATCCGATCACATCCTCACTGAAACGGTGGCTGCCTCTCATATATGCAGCACCTTTTACATTATGGGCGGTATTTCTGGCGACGAAGGACCATCACGTGCTGTATGATGCATCTGTAACGGATGGACACAGTCCTCTGGACCCGTTGTTTCTGTTGTTAACCCTCATTTTTGTTGCAGGGTACATTCTGCTATCCGTCGTTATTTTGGCGGTTAGCTGCTATCGTACACAGGAGATTCGACTCAAAAAAATACTCGGCTCGATGCTGCTTAGCCTGTTTGGCCTCTTTGCCTGTTTCATTGTAGTGACCGCACTTTTGCAATCCAAGCTGTTAACATCCCGCAACGCTATGATACTCTATTTCATTGGTTACTTACTCTGGGCTGTTGCGCTTCGCCATTTTATTGGTAAGCATAACATTATGCCGGATTACCGCAAGCTATTTCATATTCTATTCAAATCCGCGCCTACGGCTATTTTGCTGCTGGATGGAAAGGGAGCAGTAAGGGAGATGAATCCGCGGGCCAAGCAGTGGTTCGAGGGTATAGCCGAGAAGGAGATTTCAAGACATTTTGATAGCAAAGACGGGCTGAGCCTTGCTGAATTGCTGCTCTCATTTCAACTGAAGAGGGAGGACTCTACTCAGTGGGAGGTGCGCATACACAATCCGAACCAGAGAGATCTCGATCTGATTATGGGGCTTGATGTGCTTCAGGAAGCCAATGAGGAACTGTTCGTGATGCACCTGACCGATGTCACCTCCTTGAAGGATACGGAACGCAGATTATTAGAATCAGAGGGAAGATACAAGCATTTTGCTCATCATGATTCCTTGACAGAGCTGTATAATCGTGCGGCTATTCAGGAGCAGTTGCAGGCGAAGCTGGCCGAAGATAGGCCATTTGCAGTGGTGCTGGTTGACCTGGATCACTTCAAACCCATTAACGATACGTATGGCCATCTTGTGGGAGACCTTTATTTAGAGCATATTGCCAGTATGTTCAAAGCACATGCTCGACCAGAGGACCTGATTGGACGATTCGGAGGGGACGAGTTTGTAATCGCCTTCTCGTGCGCTGATGATAGTGATATTCGTCAGATGGTCGATCATCGCCTCGCCCCACTGTATAATAATCAGTTCCTATACGACGGAACAAGAATTCCAATCTCGTTCTCGGCTGGAGTCAGTGTATACCCCAAGGATGGGCAGGATATTAACACATTGTTGAAGAAGGCCGATGAGGCCATGTACCGTGTAAAACGCTCTGGACATGATAGAAACTCATACTTCATGACACATGAATCATCAGTCTAAGATATACACGAAATGAATTAAAACGTGTACACTCATAATCTCCAGCGATTATAGTGTAAAAGTCCGATTATCGCACAGGTGGCGCACACTTTGGGAGCAGCTATAATTTGTAAAATAAAAGCGCTCAAGGAAATGTCTTACAACACTTTGAGCGCTTTTCGCATATCTAATTAATTCGGAATGAGTTGGTTGATTTGATTCAACAGCTCGTTAATCTGATTGATCGTCTCAGGAATTCCGGTTGCTTCAAAAGCAGCTTTTCCTTCTTCCAGATTGGTAATAGCTTTATCGAGTCCTTGCTGTAGCGTATCGTTGTAGCCAATAATTGACTGATGCAGCTCTGCTGCATATTCCGGAACCTGCAGATCGGCATATTGGACGGTCTGTTCCTTGAGCGCAACAAGCTTGTCTTTCAATTCCTCTCTAGCCTGCGGATCTGTAGCAGCATCCGTAGCCCATGTCTCCATGCCCTGTGCAAACTCCGTCAAGCTCTGCATATAAGTAGCTGTATCCGCGGCAAAATTGACGCCTGTACCTACTTTTTCCACCAATCCACAGCCAGGTACAACCAATAAGACCAATAACAGCAGACTTAATCCGTATTTCTTCATCATGCTCACTCCCTAGGAAATATCTTCTGTACAATTTTACTGTAATTCATACGGTCAAGCCGGCACTTGGTTGCGTGAAAGTCATGAGTTGTCATAGCTATCGAGTCTATGGAGACAGTAGCTCAAGGTCTTTTACTCAAGGGATTCATTGTTAAATGGTAAGATTCAGGGTAAGGTTGTAGCGATGATTTAGCCATGCATACAGAGTTCTAACTACGGATGATGATTTTTTGGCACTGTACTATCACCATGCAAGATTATGTAGTTAAGGATTTTCGCACTTTTCTGAAACCCAATAAAAATTAAATATGCAATATTATAGATAATATTTATAAATCAGCAAGTATTTGTTTAGACATGTCGAGAAATATGAAATACATTGAATCTATAAATCACGAGGGGGAAGTTACATAATGAAATCTTTGTTTAAGATTTGTTTAATGGTATTTGCATTTTTCTTAATTTCCACACAAATGACATTTGCTGCAGATGTAGATGGAATGCAGGGGATTAGCCCACCAGCGGGGACAACAGCTACCGGGCCAAGCGCAAGTAAGAGCTATCTGGCAGAAAATGCAATTGATACTAATAAGGGAACCTCTTGGACAGCTGCCGGAATGTCTGCAAAATTAGAGTTGAGTTTTTCTGAACCAACTTATTTGGAATTTGTGCAGATTGCTGCTCTCGCCAGTCCTATTTCAAACAATACATATACAGTTTATGGACAGCAGAATGGTGAGTGGGCAACTATTAGTTCTGCTATTACATTTAACGTAAACCCACAAGTCACTATTTTGGATCCGATTGAAGTTATCGCAGGAGAATATGATGCTATTAGAATTGATGTCGTTTCTCAAAGATCGTGGGTATCCATTGCTGAGGTAACTATTGGCACTGATCGGACGCCAGGAGAACCAGGAACCGAACAACCAGGAACCGAACAACCAGGTACTGAGCAACCAGGAACTGAACAACCAGGTACTGAGCAACCTGGAACCGAACAACCAGGAACTGAACAACCAGGTACTGAGCAACCTGGAACCGAACAACCAGGAACTGAACAACCAGGAACTGAACAACCAGGTACAGAGCAACCTGGAACTGAACAGCCAGGAACTGAGCAACCATCCGGCAACCGTGCTATCATGGTTGTCACGATGACGACAGGGCTGGAGAAGGAATTTGATTTGAGCATGAAAGAAGTCAATAACTTCATTTCCTGGTACGAAGCAAGGCAGGCTGGATCAGGCAAAGCTTCATATGCCATCGACAAGCATGATAATAACAAAGGACCGTTCAGCAGCCGTAAGGATTACATTCTGTATGATCGTGTGCTGACCTTTGAGGTAAGTGAGTACTAATACAAATCATTCTAGGGCTTCATCAGCTAATGCTGATGGAGCCTTTTTCTTATTGGATCGCAGTTCGTGGGGCTTGTGATTTCGTACAATCGACGTCTGCTGGTCTAGTCACATTCAAGTTAATTAACAGTTTTCTGAACGTGTTGATAATTCAACACATCGCTAGGTTTTATTCATTGAATACATACCTTGAAGGATTATAATAATGAACAAGAGTTGTTTAAACGACTCAGTGAATATAGAGGTGACCACAATGGAGATCACAGAAGCAGCCAAGAGATATCACGAAAAAATGTTTCCAGGATATGAATCCAAGCTCATGGAGACCGATCCTGAATTTATAGCATTCTTCGATAATTTTGCATTTGATGAAGTCGTTAATCAGGATGACCTGGATGATCGGACCCGCATGATGGCTATTCTATCCGTATTACTTGGATGCCAGGGCATTGACGAGTTCAGAGCCATGCTGCCTGCAGCACTCAACTGTGGCGTAACTCCGATAGAGGTCAAGGAGATCGTATACCAATCAGTAGCCTACCTAGGCATCGGCAGAGTATTTCCTTTTCTACACACGGTAAATGAGGTGTTGACCCAAAGGGGGATTTCACTACCATTAGCAGGCCAATCCACGACTAGCTGTGAGAACCGCTTGGAAGCAGGCATTCAAGCCCAAGTCGATATTTTCGGTGAACATATGCGTGAGTTCTGGAGATCCGGCCCGGCCGAGACCAAGCACATTAATCATTGGCTCGCAGCCAACTGTTTCGGAGCTTACTATACCAGGAATGGGCTGGACTATAAAGAAAGGGAGATGATCACCTTCTGCTATCTGATGGCACAAGGTGGATGTGAGCCCCAGCTGATCAGCCATGCTGCCGCCAATATGAGGAATGGCAATGATAAGTCTTTTCTGATCAAGATTGTGTCACAATGCTTGCCTTTCATTGGATATCCGAGAAGTCTGAATGCGATCCGATGTGTGAATGAGGCAGTAGCAGAAGCAGAACAAACAGATAAGCAGGACTAGTATCTAGCTCGTAGTATTCATGGATCGCTCAGGAGTAGCTAACTATCAACTACCTTCCCGTGTCTGCTTATATCATTAATAGTGTAGATACTAATCTTGAGGAGGAATGAACATGGCACGACATGAAGAAGTGAAGAATGGCGTTATTTTCCCGATCGGGGAGAAGAACGATGCGTTTGCGCTATTTTTCGTAGGTCAAAGCTATCTCAAAGGATTAGTTGCTGATCCCAAAGTGAACGTCGGTGTTAACTGGCACATACATCGCGGTGGATTTCAGATTCTGCTGGTCACTGGTGGTGAAGGCTGGTATCAGGAGGAAGGACAGCCTGCTCAGCGTCTCATTGCCGGTGATGTCATCGTGACTCATGATGGTGTGAAGCATTGGCATGGTGCGGCCAAGGATAGATGGTTCGAGCACATTGCAATTACCGCAGGTACGCCAGAATGGCTGGAGCCTGTATCAGACGATGCCTACGAGCATGCCACAGCATAGACTAGTATAAGAATGCAATAGCAGCACAATAACAAAGTCAGCGGGAGCCTTGGACTAGAAAATAGAGTTCTAAGCTTCCGCTGTTTTACTAATTAGACTAATATCTTACGAGTGGGAGAGATCCTCAATCGCCTGAATAGCTAGTTTCAACGCTGTAAGTCTTCTTTCTAAAAGAGTTCTTTGTGGACTACGAGCCTTGGATTTAGCATAGCTACTTTCAACGGATGAGGTTAATCCAGTAAGAACTGTGAGAGCTTCTACTAAATCTTTATCGGTGTAATGATAAGGTTTTTGATTCCATGCGTTTTCCAGAATAGCCAAGCCGATCTGAACAGCCTGGAGTCGTTTCCGTACTAGGGTTGTATTTGCGCCACTTTGTGTCATCTGAGACAAGGCATTCTCTAGCTTGTTGATTGTCGATTGCAGCGATTTTGTTGACTCCAATTTATCCGCATTAGTGATATCCTCCAAGTATGTACCGTCCTTTCTTCTTATCTGAATATATTGATTTGGATAGAAAGTCTTATATAGCAGCTAACAACCTTTAAAATGACTAACAACTTGTAAAGCCATTCACTGCTTATGACGACGATATTCCTTAGGGGTGGTCTGATGATGCTTCTTGAAGGACTGGATGTAATGATTCACATGATTGAACCCAACTCGCTCGGCGATCTCGGTAATTGTGTATTCAGTAGTATTTAAGAGCTCGCAGCTTCTTTTAATCCGGTACTGAATCAGGTAGGCGTATGGAGTCATGTGAATGCTTTTTTTGAAGCTGCGCGTGCACTCCGAAATACTCAAATGCGCGATATCAGCAATTTCCTTCAACGTAATAGGATGTGTGTAGTTCTTATGAATGAAGGTTAGCATGAGCTGCAGCCTTTCCTGTTGTAATCGGTTGTGTCTGGAGGACTCCTCAGTATCCAAGGTTATATTGGAAATGAGAATTAGCCAGAGCTGCACAGTTTTTATAGAAACTTCATATTGCCATCCCCAGACTGCCTTCGTCTCAAATTCCTTCTTCATATCCCAAAGAATCTGTAGAAATTCGCTTTGCCAATTCGCATCACCTCGGATGTCCAGACACAACAGGGAGGAGTTCGTTACGGGAAGTACATAGCTTTTCTCCATCGCACTATCCGAATAGAAAGCGAGCAGCTTCTCTGGAAAATTAAAGCTTACATACTGGCCATCAGAAGTAAGCTGAGTAACGATGTGAAGGATACTTTTATTAATGAAAATTGCTTGTCCTGCTTCTAGATCATAATTAATTCCGTTGATTTGAATCGTTAATTTGCCTCTGGTCACTAATGTAATCTGCAATTCCTCGTGCCAGTGCAGATCGTTGAACCCTCTGCCTGGAGGGATCGATTCATGCAACGTATGCGTGTACATAATGTATGGGAACGTCTCATCAGGATACTGAATGGTTTCGTGTAATGGCTTTTTCAAAGTACCGCTCCTTAGTTGACGATATTTCAATATTAATTAGAGATATAATTGCACAATCCAGGCGATGATGGTGATATTATTATATCCAGCTTCGGCTTATCTGTGCACAGATAATCGTCAACGTCTTGGAGGAAGTATGTCAAAAATCATGAAATCTAGCTTTTCGTCTCATCCGTACATGTTATTGTTTATCAGTATTCTGTCTGTCTCGATCTCTTCTATTATGATAAAATTTTCAGATACGCCTACTTCTGTGGCAGGGATGTATAGATTGTTCATAGCTGTCATACTTATGCTCGCTATTGTGCCTAGGAGGTCGCTTCGCTCCTTGAAGATGAACAAGAAGGACTGGGGTCTGGTCACTCTGGCTGGGCTATTTCTGGGGCTACACTTTTTATTTTGGATGGAATCCCTGGTTCATACCTCGGTTGCCAGCTCCATGGTTATCTTAGCCCTGCAGCCATTGTTTGTTATGATTGGTTCATACCTTCTGTTCAAGGAGCAAGTGAGCCGGCTGACGATTCTTTGCCTGATTGTTGCTCTGCTTGGTTCCATCGTGATTGCATGGGGGGACATCGGCGTGTCAGCAGCAGCATTGCTGGGAGACGGCTTATCGTTAATAGGTACACTTTTCGTCTCAATGTATCTGCTGGTAGGGCAGAAGGTAAGCCACAAAATCCATGCCAATATATACAGCATTATTGTATTCTTGATTGGCGGCACCGTCATGCTCATCTACAACCTGATTCATGACTACTCACTCATTGCATACAGTGCGTCAGATTGGACTTATTTCTTACTGCTTGCTGTAATCCCAACAATTTTTGGACAGTATCTTTTTAATCTATTGTTACACTCCATCGGGGCGACTACAGTCTGGGTAGGTATTATTGGCGAGCCAGTTCTAGCCATTATTCTGGCGTATTTGTTACTAGGGGAGCATATTTCCTGGTTGCAGCTGACAGGTGGCTTGATGACCTTATTGGGGATGGGCTTGTATTTCTGGTCCAAATCGCTCAAATATAAGCTTCAGAGCAACCATTAAGAGTTGTACATTTTAATCTAGAAGGAGAAGGAACAATGGCCACAATAGATGATTTCCTAAAGCTTGATCTTCGTGTCGGGACGATTACGCAAGCGGAATTTTTTGCAGAAGCCAAAATACCTGCGATCAAGCTGCAAATTGATTTTGGAGCGGAGATAGGGGTTAAGGCATCCAGCGCGCAAATTACCCAACGCTATAAGGCTGAGGAACTGATTGGAAAGCAGGTGGTATGCGTGGTTAACTTCCCGCCCCGCCGCATAGCTGGCTTCAAATCTGAAGTATTGGTGCTAGGCGGTGTACCGGAAAAAGGGGATGTTGTGCTGCTACAACCAGATATGCCTTTAGCGAATGGCACAATCATTGGCTAGCATACTTAGCTATGTAGGTACTAGTACAGCGTAGTAGTGCAATATCACAAGTAATGAAGACCCGGAGAGCAGTTGCCAAGCGCAGCTGCTCTATTTCTCGTTCATTTAGCAGGACGCTTATTAGCATGCATCAGCAGATTGAAGCAATAGCCCCATAGAGTGATTTCAGTAGTGTTCACCAAGTTGTCAGAAAGAAATGGTCCTTTCTTGAACATTTAGGTACGAAGTTGTGTCATGAATTGAATTACTGAAAATTGCAGATAAAATAATTTTAAATATTTCATTTTGTCATGCTGCTAATAGATTGGCCAATTCTATATTCAAATTCGTTCTGGTCAAAGTGCTAGCTTTGCTTGTGAAAAAAATATCTTTCCAAGACAGACAAGTATGCTATGAAAATTAAAAGAGAGGTAGAAGGAGGTAGTACATATGGCTGTGGATACAGTGTTGTGGAGTCAGCTGACTACAGGAATGACTTTAGCGTTTCATGCTATTTTTGCCACTCTTGGAGTCGGGATTCCGCTGATGATCTCCATCGCAGAATTCATTGGCATTCGTAAGAAGGACCCTCATTATGCGCTGATGGCCAAAAGGTGGTCACGCGGATTTGTCATTTCCGTGGCCGTGGGCGTTGTGACAGGAACAGCGATCTCGCTGCAGCTCGCACTAATTTGGCCCCATTTTATGAAGCTGGCGGGGAATGTCATTGCACTTCCGTTATTTTTGGAGGTGTTCGCGTTCTTCTTTGAAGCGATCTTCCTCGGAATCTATCTGTATACGTGGGACCGATTCAAAAATCCCTATATTCATTGGCTGCTAACGATTCCGATCGTCATAGGAGCAGGCATGTCTGCTGTTTTTATCACGACAGTGAACGGCTTCATGAACCAGCCCGCAGGCTTTGCGATGGAAGCTGGACAATTTACGGCAGTCGATCCGATCCAAGCGATGCTGAATACAGCAACGTTCTCCAAGGTGTTCCACGTACTCAGCTCGGCCTATTTAACAGGAGCTGCTCTATTAGCTGGAATTGCGGCCTTTACGATGCTGCGAAAGGGAGTATCCCCGTACCATAAAAAAGCCTTGAACCTCATGATGGCCGTGGTGCTGCTGTTCGGTATGCTGAACACTTTGGCTGGGGACCTGTCCGCCAAGTTTTTGGCAGAGCACCAGCCAGAGAAGCTTGCAGCAGCCGAGTGGCATTTTGAGACGGAGAGTGGGGCAGATTTGATTTTGCTAGGCTGGCTGAATGCAGAGCGTGAAATATTTGGGGCCATCCACCTGCCGAAGGTACTGAGCTTTCTGGCCTTTGGAGACTTTAATGCCGAGGTAACGGGTCTGGAGGAATTCCCGGTAAATGAGTGGCCGCCGCTGCTTGTACATTATCTGTTTGATCTTATGGCTGGTATCGGGTTCGCGTTGTTGGCTATTTCGCTCCTGTACTTCCTATTTGTGATCTGGAAAAAGCGCAATGCCCTGAACAAGTGGCTGCTTCGCTTGATTGCACTGGGAGCACCGCTCGCATTTATGGGTGTGGAGCTAGGCTGGTTCTATGCAGAGCTGGGACGTCAGCCATGGATTATTCGTGGATATATGCGTGTGGAGGAAGCAGCTACTTCATCACCGAGTGTAAGAGTGTTGTTCTTCCTCTTCCTGCTTCTGTATATTCTGCTGGGTGCGATGTGTGTCGTTGTACTTCGGCGTTTGTTCAGAAATAACCCAGCTGAAGCGGAGATCGAAAATTGGGCGTTAGCGAAGCCCAAGGAATCTGAGGGGAAAGGTGAATCCATATGATGAGCTACGAATTAATAGGTATCACGGTACTATGGCTATTCTTGTACGGCTATCTAATTGTAGCTTCCATTGATTTTGGTGCAGGCTTCTTCGCCTTTTATGCTCGATTAACGAAGCAGGATCACCTGATCAATCGTCTGATCTCTCGTTATCTATCCCCTGTATGGGAGATTACCAATGTGTTTTTTGTCTTCTTCTATATTGGCATCGTCGGCTTCTTTCCTGATACAGCCTATTATTATGGCTCTGCGCTGCTGGTGCCGGGCAGTATTGCGGTTATTCTGCTTGCCATCCGGGGTTCGTTTTATGCCTTTGAGAACTACGGCTCGAAGAAGAATATAGTCTATCTGTTTTTATACGGCGCATCAGGCCTGCTGATCCCGGCTTCGCTGTCCGTAGCGCTAACACTGTCGGAAGGGGGCTTTATCGTCAAGCAAGGCGAGGTGGTAGCTCTGGATTATTGGGTTCTGCTTACCAGCCCATTGTCATGGAGCATCGTTGGCTTGGCGATCGTCTCGGTGCTGTTCATCAGCGCATCATTCTTGGCCTTTTACGCTTCCCGTGCTGAGGATCATGCTGCTCTGCAGTTGATCCGGACCTATGCACTCTTTTGGAGTACACCAACGATTGTCATAGCCCTAACAGCTTTTATATATATCGGACAGCACAATGCACGACATTTCCAGAACATGATGGATCTATGGTGGCTGCTCGCTCTTTCTGTCGCCTTCTTCATGATCGCCATGTGGCTCTTGTACAATGGACGCCGCTATGGACTAGCTTTTATATGTGTCATGCTGCAATTTTTCTGTGCCTTCTTTGCATACGGGATTGGGCAGTATCCTTACATTCTCGATCCGTACATTACCATTCAGAGCGGTGCAACTTCACCTGCAATGGGTATTGCACTTGTTATTGTGTTTATTGGCGGGCTATGCCTCCTCATTCCGTCTCTCATTCTGGTATTCAGACTGTTCTTGTTTGATGCGGATTATGTGAAAGGAAGAAAGTAAGTGGATGTAGTGATAACGATAAGGTCATTTCTTGGCAAATATCTGTGTAAAGGAGGAAGGCTTGGGTGAACAGGAAAGCCGGTCTCTTGTCTCAGGAGCTATCGAAGCAAAGGAAGCATCTCATTCTCCTTGCGATCATTTCACTCATGCTTGGCATAGCCATTATTGCTCAATCTGCGCTACTTGCCGAAGCAGTCCAGAAGATTTTTGTGGAAGGTGCTTCATTATCCTCCGTTATGATCTTACTTGGTATATTGCTGGCTGTTATGACGTTGCGTGTACTGTTGTCATACGGCAACGGCAAAGTAGGCCTCTATATGGCTGGTCATGCGAAGACAAATATGCGGGCAAAGGTGCTGCAGCGTCTCACGCATGCCACCATGACTTCAACGCTTCGTGGTCAGACAGGAGGCAGGGTCAGCCTTGCACTCGATGCAGTGGATGAGGGGGATAGTTATTTCAGCCAGTACATGCCTCGTATGCTGGAGGCTGCCATCATTCCGATTCTGATTTTGGTGGTTGTCTTTACGCAGCATGCGAATTCCGGCTTCATTATGCTATTCACGGCTCCTTTTATACCGCTGTTCATGATTCTGGTGGGGTTGAAGACGAGAAATAAATCAGAGGAAAAGTTCGCGCAGCTGGCCGAATTCTCCGGCACATTCCTGGATTCCCTTCAAGGGCTGGTAACGTTGAAATTATACGGTCGCGCTCATCGTCAGACGGCGGAGATTGAGCGCAGTAGCCTGAATTATCGTGACGCGACAATGGGTATCTTGCGAATCGCATTTACGAACACATTCATGCTCGAATCCATTGTTATGCTAAGTATAGGTATTGTCGCGCTTGAGCTTGCCATACAGCTACTCGTGTTCAAAGCGCTTAACTTCCACACAGCCTTCTTCATCCTGTTGCTGGTTCCCGAATTCTACAGCCTGCTGAAGAATACAGGAACTGCTTTCCACAGTGGGCGGACCAGCATGGGGGCGATTCGTAAAGTAGAGGAGCTGCTTGTGGAGACAAGCAATGAACGTGCAGCAGTAGATTCTAAGGAGGAAACAGGCAGCAGGGCAGAGGGGAGCAACCACGCAGAGCAACCGACACAGGCCAATAAGCAGATTAGAAAGTTAGATGAAGCACTGCTGGCCACGTCACCCTCCATCGAATTGGACCATGTTCAATTTGACTATGGTACGGGTTCATTCCAGCTTGTAACAGGCTCCGTGTCGTTGGCTCCAGGAGAGCATATTGCTATTGTTGGAAAGAGTGGCTCAGGCAAAACAACTCTACTTCATCTCATTGCAGGATTGCTGAAGCCGACAGCAGGGGCAATTCTGGTCAATGGAAGTCCCTTGCAGCAATACGACGAGTCAGATTGGTATAAGGGTATAAGCTACATCACCCAGCATCCGTATATTTTCGCCGGCACGCTGGCTGATAATATTGCGATCGGTGCTGGTCCGAACGTGTCCAGGGAAGAGATCAAGGCAGCGGCTATAGCGGCTGGCCTTGCTTCTGTTGTTGATAATTTGCAGCAGGGATACGATACCTATGTCGGTGAAGGGGGCAGAGGGCTGTCAGGTGGTGAGAAGCAGCGGCTGGCCCTGGCACGGGCTTTTTTGAAGCGGCCTAGTATCATCTTGTTTGATGAACCTACAGTAGGACTAGACCTCTACACGGAACGTATCTTGCAGCAGTCTATAGCTACATTGTCTCAATCAGCGACGACCATTACGGTTGCGCATCGACTATACACCATTCAACATGCGGATCAGATTCTGTTCATGGATAATGGCAAGATCGTGGATTCTGGTCGTCATGAGGAGCTTTTGGAGCGATTGTCTCCATATGCCGAGCTGGTGAGTGCACAACGAGGAGGGGATGGACATGAATGATCTAGCTATGTTAGCCAAAGCAATGGTTCAGGAACGCAAGGACATCCTCTTGTCCATCCTGGGTGGATTTGTAGCAGGCATCGCAGGTGTGGCGCTGTTCTCGGCAAGTGGTTATTTGATCTCCCAGACGGTGTTCGCGCCGCCGCTCTACACGTTGATTGTACTGACATCGGTAATCAAATTGCTCGGTTTGCTTCGGGCTGCGACCCGTTACGGTGAACGCCTGTATTCCCATCGTGCGACCTTTTCCATACTTAGCCGCTTGCGTACATCTTTTTTTGCGAGGCTGATTCCACTAACTCCCCGTCTATTGAATACAAAACGGAGTGGGGATCTGCTTGCCCGAATTGTGGGGGATGTGGAAAGCTTACAGCATTATTTCCTGCGTGTGGCATATCCGCCCATCATTGTAGTCGTCGTCTTTTTGTCTACCGTACTGTTTACATTAGCATTTTCAGTATGGATTGCCGGTGTGCTCGTATTAGGGATGCTGGCTACTGCTGTGATCGTTCCAGGCATTGTCTTGCTGGGACAGAGAAGCATACAGGAGCGTGTTCGCCAGCAACGTGCCGCATTATCAACTGAGGTGACCGAGATGCTATATGGATTCCGTGATCTGAAGGTACACGGTCAGCTTACAGAGCGTGAGCATAAGCTCCAGCATGCATCCGCTACATTAGGTACGGAGCAGGAACGAGCAGCGGGTCATTTGCTAATGGGACAGTCCCTGCACGCTTTGGTCACGTTTTTTGTCTCATGGAGTGTGCTCGCACTAGGTGCTTATCTCATTCAGGAGGGAGAGCTGGCAGGCGTATTTCTTGCCATGCTTGTCATGACCTCGCTCACCGTATTTGAGGAAGCGGCGGCTATGGCGACATTGCCCGTCTACAAGCAGGATAGCGAGCATGCAGCCAGAAGACTGTCAGAGACGGTGCAGACCGAACAATTTCAGATATCCCAGTCAAGCGGCACCCTATCTGCCCATCAAGCAATCTCTATCGAACTATCACATGTTACATTTCAGCATGAGGGGGAGTGGCGACCAGCACTTAGAGATGTATCCTTTCATATCACACCAGGCTCGAAGACAGCGATCGTTGGGCCAAGCGGGTCAGGTAAATCCACTATTATGGAGCTTCTACTCAAGCTTCACATGCCCACAGAAGGCAAGATTCGGTTGAATAATACAGCAATTCAGGAACTGGATGAAGCGGGCATATGGCAGAGGTCTAATGTTGTTCTGCAGAAGAGCCATTTCTTCCGTGGAACGATTCGGGATAACCTGTTACTGGATCATGGGGAGTATACGGATGAAGAATTACTGGATACGCTAAATAAAGTGCAATTACCGAATAGAGCGCTGACGGATCTAGTGTATGAGAAAGGAGAGAACCTATCGGATGGTGAGATGCAGCGACTGGCTTTGGCACGTGCACTGCTGCGCAAAGGAAGACTATGGCTTCTGGATGAGCCTACGTCCTCGCTAGATTATGTAACCGAGGCACGAGTGTTGAAGCATCTGTATGAGAAGGCTGCGGATGACACGATAATTCTGATCTGTCACCGACTGATTGGACTGGAGGACATGGATCAGATTATTGTGCTGGACCAGGGAAGGGTAATAGAATCCGGTTCGTATGCAGAGCTGATGCACAGACAAGGATATTTCTATGAAATGAAGCAAATTGAGAGGGATATCATTGGTGAAGCTGGAGGGAGAGATTGAACATTTCACCGATAAGAAACCTCATCCAGTCACAATGGGTGGCAAATTCAATGCGAGGTGTATGTACCTACAAGGATACTAATCCTCAAGAAGGCTCAAAAAGAACCTGAATCGTTACGATTCAGGTTCTTTGATATTGCATATAAACGAGCATAATGTTATGATCAATCCACGCATATTACATGTCATATAGTCAAAGTTAACGCATCTTATATTTTTAATTTACCATGCCGCTGGATGGTTGTCAAATGTTTTTTTCTCACATCAAGGGTTAGGAGAGATTTGAATGGATGCAATGGTTCTTGGATTCAAGGAAATGGACACAGCACAGCTATCGCTCGTCGGGGGAAAAGGGCTGCACTTGGGTGAATTGTCAAAAATTCAAGGAATACAAGTGCCAGAAGGCTTTTGCGTTACAACGCTGGGCTATAAATTGGCGATCGAGCGCAACCCAACACTTCAGGCATTACTGGAGCAATTGGCACTGCTAACGGTTGCGGAGCAAGAGCGCATTAGCGACATCAGCCGGAAGATCCGTCATACCATCATGGAAGCAGAAATTCCTTCTGATGTGGTAGAGGCTGTTGCCCACCACCTCTCCCAGCTTGGAGATCAACACGCTTATGCAGTGCGATCTAGCGCGACGGCTGAGGACTTGCCGCATGCTTCTTTTGCTGGCCAACATGACACGTATTTGAATGTTATCGGAAAAAAGGCTATTTTGCAGCATATCAGCCAATGCTGGGCTTCTCTATTTACCGATCGTGCTGTGATCTACCGTATGCAAAACGGCTTTAACCATGACCAAGTGTATTTATCCGTGGTTGTGCAGAGAATGGTTCTCCCTCAAGCTTCAGGCATCATGTTCACAGCAGATCCGATGACCTCGAACCGCAAGCTGCTATCCATTGATGCGAGCTTCGGGCTTGGGGAAGCCTTGGTCTCTGGATTCGTATCTGCCGATGGCTATAAGGTGCAGAATGAGAGGATCATCGATAAGCGGATCGCGAGCAAGAAGCTCGCCATCTATGCACGACCAGAAGGCGGGACACAGACCCGTGAGCTCGATTCTGTACAGCAGCAGGCACAGACACTTACGGATGAAGAGATTGTACAGCTAGCACGCATAGGCAGACAGATCGAAGCTTATTTTGGCAGCCCTCAGGATATTGAATGGTGCCTAGCAGATAACAGCTTTTACATTGTGCAGAGCCGGCCAATCACTACATTATATCCGATCCCTGAGGTGGATGATCAAGACAAGCACGTATACGTGTCAGTTGGACATCAGCAAATGATGACCGATGCCATGACACCATTGGGATTGTCCTTTTTTCTGTTAATTACTCCTGCACCTATGCGCACAGCGGGTGGGCGGTTATTTGTTGACATTGCGTCTAGGCTGAATACGTCTGCCGGTAGAGAGGCGCTATTAAGTGCTCTGGGTTCCGATCCACTTATAAAAGGGGCACTTACGACCCTCATAGAGCGAGATTTTATACCTTTGTTATCCAGTGATCCAACAACACCGACGAATCAGGTCGCTGATTCAAACCAATCCATACCAAGCGAAAAACATACAGAGGTGCATGCCCCCTTTGAGAACAATCCATCAATCGTTACGGAGCTGATTCAGCGTAGTCAAACTTCAATTGAAGAGCTACAGCAACACATTCAGGGGAAATCGGGAGTGGATGTGTGTGATTTCATTCTGGAGGATATCCAGCAATTAAAGAAGATCTTATTTGACCCTCAAAGTACAGCAGTATTCATGGCTGCCATCCATGCTACATCATGGATCAATGAGAAGATGAACGAGTGGTTAGGTGAAAAAAATGCTGCAGATCCGCTCTCGCAATCTGTACCCAACAACATTACTTCGGAAATGGGTCTGGCACTATTGGATGTCGCGGATGTGATTCGCCCTTATCCAGAGGTGATTGAATATTTGCAGCATACAAAAGAAGATAACTTTCTGGATGAGCTGATTAAGCTTGACGGGGGAAGGGAAAGCCAGATCGCGATCTATGATTATCTCAGCAAATACGGAATGCGATGTGCCGGTGAGATTGATATTACGAGAACTCGCTGGAGTGAGAAGCCACTTACACTTGTTCCCTTGATTTTGAATAACATCAAGAATTTCGAGCCTAATGCTGGCAAGAGAAGGTTCGAGCAAGGCCGTCAGGAAGCTTTGGAAAAAGAACAAGAGTTACTCGATCGATTGCTGCAATTACCGGATGGTGAACAGAAAGCCAAAGAAACCAAGCGAATGATCGACCTCATTCGGAATTTTATTGGCTACCGGGAATATCCAAAATACGGCATCGTAAGTCGCTACTTCGTATATAAGCAAGCCTTACTGAAGGAGGCCGAACGACTCGTTCAAGCTGGAGTGTTCCATGAAGCAGCAGATATCTATTATCTTAGCTTCGATGAGCTTCATGAAGTCGTGCGCACCCATGAACTCAACTACCAGCTCATTAATCAACGTAAAAGCGACTATAAATTATTCGAAAAGCTGACCCCGCCTCGTGTGCTCACATCCGATGGCGAGATCGTTGTAGGGAAGTATGAGCGAGCGCATCTCCCGGCCGATGCTATAGCAGGACTAGCCGTATCCTCCGGCGTTATCGAGGGTCGCGCACGCGTAATCCTGCACATGGAGGATGCTGTTCTGGAGGATGGGGATATATTAGTCACCTTTTTTACGGACCCTGGCTGGACACCATTATTTGTATCCATAAAGGGCCTAGTCACCGAGGTGGGTGGACTGATGACCCATGGAGCAGTGATCGCACGAGAATATGGCTTGCCAGCTGTCGTCGGAGTAGAGAATGCTACCAAGCTGATCAAGGATGGGCAACGAATTCGCGTGCATGGAACAGAAGGGTACATCGAGCTCCTGTAGCTCTATTCATAATAAATTGTATCACATGGAAACTCCAATTCCTTCATTCGATATTCCTTTCCTTTGGTGTTAATGACATATAGTCTCGAAATGCTTTTCCGAAGTAGCTGGGGCTTTCAAAGCCGCATTTTTGACCTAACTCGTGAATAGGTAATTCCGTAGTACGAAGCAAAGCGAGCGCGGCCTCAACCCTCCTGTCTTTGACGTAGGCAAGGGGGGAGGTCTGCTCGGATTTTTGAAATAATCTGCACAAATAGTGCTTATTGATACCGCAATAAGCTACCAATACTCACCTATTACAGGCGAATCTTCGTTTCTTTGAAGTACTGCTCCTTCCTGCTGTGTAACCAGCTCCCAGATCCTGCTGGCCTTAGCACCACGAATGTTCAGCCAGATGATTTCTCAAGGCTTAAGCATGTACTGAAAAATAACATGACCACAGTCGGGTCTATCTTCACTTGAGAAGCTATAATTCTCATCAACGATTCGCTGCCATCCTATGGAATCGAGTGTCAATATTGATTGATCCTCATTTCGAAATACATAGGAAGAGGGCGTCATCAGAAGGTCAACTCCGTTATACCGGCTTGCTGGTCAGCCCCTGGTGCAACGACTAAAGGATAAAGGCCATGAATGGTAGTTTCCGGTTCAGTAACAGGAAGAAACCCGTTACGCCGTAAAACAGTAGGATGTCTTCCTCGTTCTTCAACAATCACTCCCGATTGTCGAACCTGTTACTGAAACAGGTCAAATAAAATATCAGCTATGTAAGTCTCCAAAAATGCAGCTACAATAATCATTGGTAATATTAATACTCCATAAATTTTTATTGTGCCTAAAATTTCCTTAACAAGAGGAACCTGATCTTTACCTTTCTTGAATACACTTCTAACTTTTACTCTAATGACTCGATTTAATTCAAATAGAGCTGCTGCAAATAAACAAAATGTAAAAATTTCAACAAAATAATGAGGGATGGTAGATGCAATTATCTCAATGCCTTTTATAAAGTCCAACTGCAAAACAACACCAAAAAGGATACCAGGGATAAGAGCAGTTGATATTACATTTATGAGATAAAGAAACTGTATAGGAATTAAAGCCAATACAAACATTTGCAAAGGTACCAAGAATCCATTATTCACAATGTACGCCCATACTTTTTTAATCCCAATAGATTCTTTCAATTGATCCGAAGAACTATCCCCGAAGGATTCCATTATTCCTTTTAAATCAGGATTGACAAAGTAAGTTATCGCTGTTCCCAATACAGTCACTATCATTGCTGTGACAAAGAAAACTACAGCCCTTCTAAAAGCAGTTTTATTTACTATATTAAAAATTATCATCACCTCACGTAATCACATAGTTATTCAACCCAATATGCCAGTACACCATGACATCAGCGCCTTGTACCACTCGCTTTTTAACAATTGGAGCAAGTTTCTACCTCTAGGATGTCTAGCAAATGTCGTGGGTTTTCATTCTATTTAATTCCCTACTTCTCTTCTTATTGAGTGATTTTCTTCCTGCACTCCACTCTGCAATAAGGAAAAGCAATCCTAAGCATAAATAAAGGATAAAACCAAATATGCTCTCAAAACGTTCCAGAACAAACATCCATGTACAGAGAATAATATAAATTACTGGTACAATTGCTCCCCAATAAACCTTGTTCCTGGTTGAAAGTAAGTATTGAACTGCTAGAATTCCGACTATGATTAATAGTCTATAAACGTCATTCATAGATCTTATTTCTTCCTCTCTAGTTTATATTTTTCAATAATTAGTTTTGCGTCATCTATGCTTATACGGTCATCAATGGTTAAATTTTTGATTAGTTTGATGAAGTCTTCGTTATCTTCTGCTTCATTGACTTTTATTTTCTCGATCAATCTATCTAGCTTTATTCTTACTGTAGGGTATGAAACTTCATAAATTCTCGCAATTTCTTTTAATGATCCTGAATTGAGAATGAATTTTCTGATGAATTCTAGGTCTTCGCTTTCTAAGGATAAAACCCAATTAGGAACATTTTTTATATCCATAGTCTCCCTCCTTTTTATACTTATAATAAAGATAATATTAAATAATATCAAATAAAAAATAAATAATATTAAAATTATAATTTATTTTATCATTAATAAAATAAATATAATTTAAGTGTTAACTGGATATATTATAGTGATATCGACAGATATCCATTGTGCAAGGAAGCCTCTCTAGTTGGCTACACATCTAAAAGTTACGCTCCCTTAAAATCATTAGTTAGTTTTACAAAGACGGTACGATTAAAGCAGAGACTGATTCCATACTCCCGCTAAGCCAGGCTGATAAAGCTTTGGGGAATAGCGAAGCAAGATATGGAAGCGGAAGAATTTTGCTGTACATAAACTCAATCTAACAACAACATTTATGAAATTGAAGCATGGATATTAAAACACGGAAAGCAACATGAGTGCATAGGGGTCAGTCCAGATGTTACTGTGTTTCTTTTGACACGACACTAGGAAAAAAAGTCTCTTGATATTAATTAGCTAAAGATTCAGTAAACAAGCTTTAAGTCAAAGGATTTCGCTTGTACAAGCTATACTTATGCTTATGATGTGGGGTTTTAGGATCTTATTAACATCCAGTAAAGTCATGATTCACGTTTAGATCCGATCTTTACGGGTAAGGAAATCAGAAAAGGAATGATGGCAGATGAATAATAAGCAGGACGATGAGACCAGGGAGATCGCTCCGCCAAGCAGGAAGCGCCGAGGCTATCATTTTCACCGAAGGAAATCCTCACAATCGAAAAAAAGATTGAAAATTCGGAGTCGCTATGAGTCAGCACATTTGATTAGCGAGATCACGACAGCTCTGTTGTTTCTTGCAGGAAGCTTCTGTCTGTTCTATCCAGAGGTAAAGCTAATTGGCACCTACTTGTTCATTTTGGGAAGTATTCAAATGCTGGTCCGGTCGCTTATCCGTATGTCTTATATGTTTAAAATGAAAAAGTGGGGTTACCTGGATGAAAAGAATGAAGAAATACAAAATTCGGTTAAGTGAGGAATTGGCCGAACGCTGCTCGTCAGCCTTTTTCTTCCTGGTGCTTCCCTAGCCTTACTCCCTATGGCAGCAGCATCAGCTCGAAGGCACCATCATTTACGACCATTGCTGGTCATTTGACCACCAAGGGAATCAGAACGAACGGACTACCAAACTCGTTGCCTGTTCATACCGTAAGATATTCTTTTGGCTGTGATTAATGGCGCTAATGGTTTTTACGCGAATCGCCATCCAAGACAGTCAGCCACCTGGACTTATAATAATGCCTATATTAATTCGAGGCAACTTTGATATGCTCGAACGAGTGAGTCCAACGGACACGACTAGTTATTCCTGGCTATCGAGAGGTGCTGCACCCAGAACAGCGGACGGCAGCTTACCTGATGTTACGTTCATGCGGCCCGCGGCTTCATGTAATCTTAACCATTATCATTTGGGGTATCTGGCCAATCAATAGGCTCATTGCTCAGAAAAAACCGTTGATCTTCCTGAGAAGATCAGCGGTTTTTTTATCTAAGTGCCCAAAGTCCAATACTGCCCGAATCTCTTCCTGTAAATGTGGCAGATGGATGAGGGGGGAGTTATCGCTCTTACCCCGGGAGGTCTCACAGACGTGAAGTAGGAAAAAAATCCGAAAGACGAGTAAAGCTTGCTGTGAGAAGTCAGCAGACGCCATAGTACCGAACGTTTTTTTTGGGAAGGGTTGAACAAGCGTAAGTCTCAAGTACGGACTGAAAGGAGAGCCGATGCGATGGAAGCAGAATACCGAAAGGGCAACCAACAAAGAAATAGCGTGGAACGTGAAGGGAGCTACAAGGCAATTCCGATGCAGCGTAAGGAGATTCCCAAGCCAGTCTGAAGGAGTTCGATCAGGAGATGGAATGCCGAAGCGTGACGTTCATCCACTATGGAGGATGAATTGAAGCATAGTTTACTTCTAACGTCTCGGAATCATACCAGGAAGAATCGACCTAACGGTTCTAAGTCCGATCAATATCTTGGTTATGTTCATAATGGAAGAAAAAACCTTGGATAACTCTAGGGTTTTCAATCCAGAATGTTACAGAAAGGTGGTGAACGGATATGAAGAAGAATAGAATTAGGGTATTGCCTTCGCTCTTTATATTGATCATGCTCATCGGATGCCAGAGCTCGAAATCCATAGAACAGAATGTGATGCGGATAAACTCCGCCAAGGGAGATAATGCGAAGAAAGTCATCTTCCTAATGGTGGACTCTTTGATGTATCAGGCCATCGATCAAGGAATTAGCAAGCAGGAGCTTCCCACATTAAAATTCCTGATCGAGCACGGGCAATATTATAAAAACCTGGTCAGTTCTTTTCCCACAATGTCCGTTACGATCGACAGCTCATTGCTTACCGGTGCGTATCCGGATATTCACCGCGTGCCGGGTCTAACTTGGTATTCTCCGGAAAATCAGAAAATGATCATTTACGGAACCGGACCGATAGAGGTACTAAAGCATGGAGTTAATCCGGTACTGACGGATGCGCTAATCCATTTGAACGGGATTCATTTGAACAAGGATTTACCCACGATCTATGAGGACTTAGCCCGGCATGGTTTAAAGTCTGGATCGATCAACGGCCTGATCTACAGGGGGGCGTCCGCTCATAAGCTGTCGATACCTGCATGGATTCAAGGTCCTACCTCTTTACCGAAAGAGATTCATGTGAAAGGGCCGGATTTCCTGTCCCTGGGTTCATTATCTAATCCGTTTCAGGGTATTAAAAACTTGCCGGATGGGCTAACGAATCGGATGGGCATCAATAATAATTTCGCTATTAAAACCGTAGAATATTTGATTCGATCCAATACATTGCCGGATTTTTTGTTTGTCTATTTACCGGATTTAGACCGGGAGTTACATAAGAAAGGCCCTACGGCACTTCGTGGGGTCAAAGAGCTGGATCAGCAGCTTCAATCTGTATTACAAACATTCGGTTCTCCGGAAAAAGCTTTGCATGATGCCGTTTTTATCATTGCAGGCGACAGCGGAATGACCCAAATTCTTCCTGCTGGACAAAATCCGGTAATTGATTTGCCCTCTTTGCTCGGAGATGCCAGAATTTTACGTCCAGGTGAAGCTGTATCGAAGGAGACAGAAATCATTCTCGCCATCAATGAAACGATGGCCTATGTATATTCATTGAAAGAGGATCGTTCTTTGAGAGATATAGCGAACTTATTAAAAAACGATCCGCGCATCGATTTTATTTCTTGGAAAGAGAAGGAATGGATTTACGCTATTCAGGGATCAACAGCCAAACAGATCAAATTTAAAGCAGGTGGCAACCTAACCGATCCATACAACCAATCATGGACAGTCGAACAGGACGAAAAGGTACTGGATTTAAGCGTAAACATGGCCGCACATTCATTGAATTACGATCAGTATCCAGATGTTCTGAAACGGTTGTCAGGCGCGCTTCGTTCACATCAAGGAGAATTTTTGGTGGTCACGGCAAAACCGGGATATGAATTGGCGAGCAGCAGCTCACCAACGCACAAGGGCGGAGGTGGTCACGGTTCCATTCGTAAAATGGAGTCGCTTGTTCCCTTGATTATCAGCGGAACAGATCAAAAGCCTGAATCTTTGCGAATGGTCGATTTAAAAGCTTATTTGCTTAACCTTTTAACGAAAAAGGCCGCTAGAAGGCAGTAAGCGGAGAGAAGCTGCTGCAAAAGCTATCTTAGTAGCCGCAGTGATGAATAAATTTCCTGATCAGTTGGTTCAAGGCATCCGCAGCTTTAGTAGGGATCTGGTGTCTGGTGTTTGGAATAAAAACCAGTTCACTCTTGGGCAATCGTTCTTTCAGCAATTTTGCGTAAGGGTAGAATATCGTATCCTTCTCCCCGTAAACCAACAACACGGGGTGGAGGATGTTTCCCAATCGAGCTGTACAGTTATAGTGTAGACTGTATTGATAATATTGTTCGGCGTTTTTGGCGTTTGCGTTTTTAGCATCGTCTAACAATGACCGAAACAATGACAGCTTGAATCTCGCTTGACCCCAGGCAGTAGAGAGCGCAATTGCACTAATCGCGCCTATGCGAGACAAGAAACGACCGCGCGCGATTTTGTTTCTTAACTTTTTATCGTTCACTTCTGACATGCCGCCAATGACAATGCCGCCGAGTGCTCGTTCAGGATAGGTTAACAGAAAATCCAGCACTACCGCTCCGCCTGTTGAGTATCCGCACAAAAATGCTTTTTCAATCTGCAAATGATCCATCAGCTGCCTGATATCCTCGACGATTAACGGATAAGTAATTTCTTTGCTGGAAGCTTCACTTTGTCCATGGCCCCGAATATCGAAAGTGATAATCCGAAAATTCATCGACAAGGTCATCTGATACTGAAAATTGAAGCTTGTCAAAACGGGAGGATGAATGAATATGATTGCTGTTCCTTTTCCGCAATCCTTATATTGCATTTGATATCCATTTATAAGAGCGTGGGCCATTTGATCTCACCTTCCTCATTTGTAGCGTTTATGCCTTGATCATGAGACCACCGGTATGATTTTATACCGGTGGCTGTATTGCGCTTATAGATGATGTGCTTAGAACATTTTTCGAATAGGCGACGACAACATTCGACGCCAGCCAATGTTGCTTAATCTCCCGCGCCGTGTAATCCCGAGGGTGGTAAATCCAACTCCCAAAGCCAATAACGACATTAAAACCCCTCGATTATTTACTTTTCCCCGTAGGAATCTCATCCATTGCATGTCATTTCACCGCCTTATGAATGGGTTATTATTATCGCGATTAACGATCATTATTTTGCCTATGGTCCGATCTCTTCATTCATGGAAATCATGCTTCTTCTTTGTTCCGGCCCCAAGGCCCTGCAAGGTGGAATAGAAGGTGCCGAAGTCCGTGGGGCTCATAGTACTTGAAGAACAACACCTAAGGAAAAAGTTCAACAACTCCAAGAAAACTAGTTGACCCGACCATCGTGGATATCGGCTGATCTAACAAGCCATCGCCAGCAACTACAACCGTTGTTCGAGCAATGAACGGATTAGCGAGTTCCTCGGATTGGCGCTCAGAAAGAACGGAAAGGGCGTATAAGTACGCGTAACCCGTCAATCCCTGGCCAAGGTAAAGAAGAAGCTGAAAGTGTTAACATGGATATTACCAAGGGCAAAAATCTCGGCCAAAGCGAGGAAGTCGTTGTCGAATTTGTTGCGAATGCTTACGTAGGTGTCGTGGAATGGTGGCTCAAGAATGGGATGCCTTATCCGCCTCAGGAGATGGCTGAGAAGGTAGGAAGCCTGCTGGAAAGAAATCTCTAATCGTGAAGAAATGGCTGGTTGAAATTAGGGAAGAGGGCGCACCGAGTAATAAGGTGTGCCCTTTCATATGCGCAGTAATTTATTGATACTCTTTAGTCCACTTTTATTATTGCTCCGAAGTCTGGTTAATGCTCTATAGCACCTGGTGCATCTTCAAAGCTTTTCGCTGATAAAAATTGTTATAGATTAAGGCCCAAATTACCAGCAAGGTCCCGAAGAATTCACTCATGCTGACTGCATATCCTTGCATGCTTATTAGAATGAAGGTCGTTACCGGTACCAGGCTCATGAACAGAATGCCATTGATGGGAGAAAGTAATTTGACCCCAACATTCCAGCTCAGTAGAGCAATGAGCCCTGGAAAGATCACCATGAAAGACATCTGAAGCTTTATGGAGAGCAAAGTGTCCCAATCAGGTACAGGCAGTATATTGAATAAAGAGGCTGAAGTGACGACCGCAAAGGAAGCCATCGTTCCGAGCAGACAAGTCAATGTAGAGTATCTTAGAACAGACCAGTCTCGAAACCTACTTCCTCCCAGTGAATAGAGAACCCATCCCACAGCACCAATAAAGATGAAGAGTACTGGAAGAAGATGTTCTGTAGCCATTCTGAAGAAAGAGAGACTTCCATTCGTAATGACAAGCATAGACCCTGCAAGAGCGATCCATATACTGGTCAAGGTATGCTTGGCTGGTTTTATTTTCGTTCTATACCACAGGATAACAACCGTGATCATTGGCATGAGTGCCTCCATGATGGAGGCAATGATTGTACCTGAAGCCCCGAGCAGATCTTGCCCTGAGAATATCATGAAGTTATACACGGTAAATCCCATGACTCCAAAAAAGGCGATCTGGAGTCCTTTTCCTTCGAAACGAAAGGCAGATTTCCCCTCCTTGAAGTACAGCAGCATTACCAGTAGAACACTAACAAATACATAGCGAAAAAATGAAAAGTACAGCGGATCGATATATTGTAATGCATCATGCGCTACCGGAAACATCGCCCCCCAAGACATACTGGCAATCAGGCACAATAACGTACCTATACTCACATTTCTTTTGTTCATGTCCACATCTCCAAGTTCATTTTCATTCAGTCATGTATCAGAATCATAAGGGATACGACTCGGAGTGTAAAATGATTGAAAATGTCACTTATCATCATTTAAAATGATATCTATGGCATTATCTCACACTAGTAAAAGTTCTAATAAAGATTATAAGAATGAAGGAGCAGGCATGGAATTAAATGACTTGAGAATCTTCAAGACGGTAGCCGAACTAGGCAGTGTCAGCCATGCTGCACTTGCATTAGGCTATGTTCAGTCCAATGTGACCGTAAGAATCAAGCAGCTGGAAAGCAAGCTGGGGACGGAATTGTTCTTCAGGCACAAGCGAGGAATGATTCTTAATTCCGAGGGCAAACGCTTGCTGATCTATGCGGAGGAGATCTTAGCCAAGCTAGATGAAGCCAGACGTGCCTTTCAGAGCTCCAATCTGCCTTCAGGTATTCTCAATATCGGGATTGTCGAGACCATGATCAGTCTGCCTAGCATTTTATCCTCCTATGTCGGAAAGCACCCCGATGTGGATCTTTCGTTGAAGGTAGGCGTGAGCGAGCAGCTGCTTCAAGACGTGACGAACTTCCAGTTGGATGGAGCCTTTATTACAGGACCGATCAATCATCCGATGATTGAGGCGCAGCAGGTATTCCGTGAGGAGCTCATCCTTGTCACTAAGCACCCAAAGTTCTCCACTCAGGATATTAGCAGAACACCTTTGTTACTGTTCAATAAAGGCTGTAGCTACCGTGAAAGGTTAGAAAGCTGGTTGAAGGCTGAAGGGATTATCCCGAGAAAGATTATGCCATTTGGTACCTTCGAAACGATCATTGGCAGTGTCTCGGCGGGTATTGGTATGACCATTGTGCCAAAATCATCTGTTGAGCAGTTACTTATGGAAGGGAAGCTACATGGCTATTGCATCCCTAGTCCTTATCATGAAGTCTCCACGGTATTCATCCATCGAAAGGATTCGTATATTACCCACACACTCCAATCCTTTATCCGAGAACTGAGTAGTAGTATTAATACTGTAGGGTAGTCTGCAGCAATCAGCTTTTTTTTCGATAAGCTCTTGGTGATTGACCAAGTACACTTGTGAACTGGCGAGTAAAATAATTGCTGTCATTAAATCCGCTCTTAAAGGCTATGTCTGAGATCGGAAGAGAAGTGGTCTCCAGTAATCTACGTGCATGCTCCAAGCGTAGCTGCTGGAGATAGGCGAAGGGTGTTGTGTGATAGTACGACTGAAAAAGTCGATTTAAGTGTCTCACGGATACATTCGATTGGGCCGCAATTTCCTCACGGGATAAAGGCATCGTATAATGATCCTCCATATAGGAGATTGCCTTTGCCAAATGTAGGAGACTGCCACGGGTTCCTTGCTGCTCCTGATCCTCATATAGCCTTGACAATTGGATAGCCAGCTCTATGAACCGTGAACGCAAAATGGATTTATAGCCATCCAGTTGGTGGTCGTATTCCTCAATCATAAAGTCAAGGGTGGAGGATATGTAATCGAAGCTTGAGATTGGCAAGCTCATTTTACTCAAGGAATGGTCAATATTGCGATAATACGGCTCTATAACAAAAAGGGCCTGATACCCCCTTATGGTTCTTAATTCAGGACCTGCCAGCTCCAGTAGATCAGGCTTATACATGATGTTACAGATTCGAAATTCATATGGATTTTTGTAACCGTGAGAGGTAGTTCCGTTAATCACAAAAATGTCGCCCTTCTTGATGAACATTTCTTCCGTATTGACGATGTGGGTGGCATGGCCATGTAAAACGATAACAAGCTCGGAAAAATCAACATGCTGGTGAACAAACATGTCCTTCTCATGCTCCCCGTACTGTATATAGAAGTTAAAATCCTCTTCTGCTGTGAACCAATTCAGATGAATATTTCTCATGGGAATATCCTTTCACAATGAAGTTGGTGATGAAAGGCTGTCCTTATCATGCTACTTTATGACTCTACAATCAAGGCTGAAGGACAACTGACTATCTATAATGGGATTGATATCATAACAACGTGTGAAGGAGAGCTTGTCTATGAATTATCGTAATCCCGTCATTCGTGGTTTTCATCCTGATCCCAGCATTTGCAGAGTTGGCCATGACTATTATCTCGTGACGAGTTCGTTTGAGTACTTCCCAGGCGTCCCGTTATTTCATAGCACTGATCTGGTGAACTGGCATCAGATTGGTCATGTACTGACGAGAAGGGAACAGCTGAATCTTAGTAACGCCGGCAGTTCAGGCGGAATCTATGCGCCAACCATTCGTTACCATAATGGGACGTTCTACATGACAACCACCAATGTGTCGGACTGTGGTAACTTCTATGTACACACCGAGGACCCCTTTGGAAAATGGTCAGACCCTATTCTCGTAGACCAGCCAGGCATTGATCCGGATCTGTTTTTTGACGAGGATGGACAGGTCTACTTTACTACCTCTCATGATGCTATGGGTCAGGGCGCATACCAAAGCCGAATCGACATAAGAACAGGAGAACGGCTATCAGACATAACACGCATATGGAAGGGTACTGGCGGTCAATATCCTGAGGCCCCACATCTCTATCGCATTGGACATTGGTACTATTTGATAATCTCAGAAGGCGGAACAGAGTACGGTCATATGGTAACGATCGCTAGAAGCAAGAGGCCAGATGGTCCGTTTGAAAGCTGTCCCTACAACCCGATTCTATCGCATCGGAGCCTTCTCAAGCCCATTCACGCCACAGGTCATGCCGATCTGGTTCAGACTCCCGAGGGTAGCTGGTGGGCCGTATTTCTGGGAATAAGGCCGAACGGTTATCCTCCGCGCCATCATCTTGGTCGTGAGACCTTCCTCGCACCTGTCCGTTGGACGGATGATGGTTGGCCATTGATCGGTAACAACGGAACGATAGATGACATCATGTCCGCTGAGGATCTCACGCTGGTAGCACCTATTACTGCTCCCGTGAGGGATGACTTCAATAACGAGAGCCTTGCTGCTAGCTGGACATTCCTCCGTTCACCGCAGCCTGATAATTGGTCACTCAGCGCGAAGAGAGGCTGTCTTACCTTATATGGTTCTCCAATTACATTGAATGAAGCGGACTCACCAGCATTCGTAGGTAGAAGACAGCAGGATTTTCATTGCCGAGCCTCGACGCACTTATCCTTTAAGCCACAGCAAGACGGTGAAGAAGCAGGCATTACCGTGTATATGAACGAACGTTTTCATTATGACATGGCTTTAGTTCGATTGGCTGGCGACAACAAACTGATCTTTCGTAGACGATTGGGTACCTTGTGGAAGGTCGAGAGTGAGATTCCTTGGTCATCTGATCACATCCTTCTAGTCATTCAAGCAGATAAAACACACTATCAATTTGGATTTTCCGAGAGCGAAGACAAGGAACCGTTCTGGTTCGGAAAAGGTGAATCCGGACTACTTGCCACGGAAGTAGCAGGTGGTTTCACAGGAGTCTTCATAGCAATGTATGCAACTGGTAATGGAGCACGATCTATTACACCAGCTCATTTTGATTGGTTCGACTATGAGTCCTGCGACGACAACTCAGCTCCTTGAATGCGTTTGCAATGGAAGTTACACCATTGATCTCATAGGCACCGTTGCTGGCAATATGTTTTTGTCCTATTCATTTATATGAGAACGAGCCATGTACTGTCTCGGTGACATTCCAGTGAAGCTCTTGAATACTCTGCCAAAATAAGTCAGGTTGGAAAATCCGACCTGGCTGGCCACATCCTGCACGGAGTAGCGCTGAAGCTGGAGGAGTCGGCAGGCTTCGTAGACTCGCAGCATGTGAATATACTTAATTAGCGTTGTACCCGTTGTCTTCTTGAACAGTGAACAGAAGTAATTGGGCGTAACACAGCACATCCGAGCAGCTTGCTCTATTGTAATGGGTTCGTGGAAATGACTGCCTAAATGCACGAGCAACGGATGTATTCCGGTATCCAATCGGATGTGCTGGTTGCGCTTTCGTTGCTTGGTCTGTTGAAATGCCAAGCCGAGTAGACTAAGTAGCTCACCCTTGAACCGCAATTCGTAGCCTGGACTCTGTTCATGGTGTAGCATAATCAGACGCTCAAGTGATTCGCGAACCATATCGGACATGGGCAAGTCCCTATCATAGAACAATGGCAGTGAGACCTCTCCACCTAGCAGCGGTTGGATATATTGTACCTCCGTATAATCTTGTATCCCTTTCAGCAGGACCTCATTATACACAATGGCATATAGTTCACTTCCGTGTTCCACCGGATGAGCGGAATGCATTTGTCTACGGTTGACCCAGGCAGCTTCTCCTGCATGCAATTGTCTAGAGTCGGAACCAATCTGTAGCTGAAAGCTCCCCTTCGTAATATAAATCCATTCCAAATGATCATGCCAATGAGGCGGTATCAGATAACGGTCGGGAAAATGAATATGAAACACATTAACCGGAAAGGTGAATTCCGGTATTTCCGTATGCTCTTGTCTCCAGGAATATAAATTCTCGTCATGCATATCCATGAACATGCTCATCTCCATTACAAACGTAATATCGTATGAATAATACGTAGTTTTCGTAGATTCTGTTCTGGCTTTGTCCGCTATAATGGGGCTGTAATCCAATTATATGCTGAGATGGAGGTCTACTGCTATGTTTCGCTCGGAAAATGGAAGACTGATACGAGAATATGATCATGAGCGGGTATGGATCGAGGCATGGGGGGAGAATGCTGTTCGTGTTCGTGCCTCCTACAACGACATTCAGAATGATGAGTGGGCGCTGCTGCCAGCTACTTCAACCCACGCGCAGGTGATAATTGAAGAGGACAGAGCAACGATAGTGAACGGCAAAATCAAAGCTGAGATTAGCAAGCAAGGACAAATCTCCTTTTATAACCAGGATGGAAAGCTGCTACTTCATGAAACGGAAGATACCTATCAATTGAAATACGGTGGCCGAGAGCTCAAGCCTTACCCGGGTAGCAGTGATTATTCCGTCAAGCTACGATTGGAGTCCGATCCATCCGAGAAGCTGTTCGGCATGGGACAATATCAGCATTCCTTTCTTAATTTGAAGGGCTGCTCACTGGAATTGACTCACCGTAACAGTCAGATCAGCGTGCCCTTTGTGCTATCAAGCGCTGGCTACGGTTTTCTGTGGCACAACCCAGCCATTGGACAAGTCCATTTTAGTCTGAACGTCACGGAGTGGAGCGCCCCCTCCACCAAGCAGCTCGATTACTGGATCACAGCGGGTGATTCTCCTGCAGAGATTGAAGAAAGTTATGCTACCGCCACAGGCAAGGTACCGATGATGCCGGACTATGGTCTTGGCTTCTGGCAGTGCAAGCTTCGCTACCGTACTCAGGAGGAGCTACTTACAGTAGCAAGAGAATATAAGCGTAGACAATTGCCAATTGATGTAATTGTTATCGACTTCTTTCACTGGACCAATCAAGGGGATTGGAGGTTCGATCCAATCTATTGGCCTGACCCTGAAGGGATGGTCAAGGAGCTGGGGGAGATGGGCATCGAGCTGATGATCTCAGTATGGCCTACGGTCCAGACGGAGAGTGAGAACTATCGGGAGATGCTGGAAAAGGGTTACCTGCTACGCTCCGATCGCGGCGTGCGTACCCAATTTCAATTTCTCGGTCAAAATGCTATTTTTGATGCCACAAATCCCGAAGCACGTAGGTTCTTATGGGGGCTGATTAAGAAGAATTATTACGACAAAGGCATTCGGGTGTTTTGGCTGGACGAGGCGGAGCCGGAGCTAAGCGTCTATGATCATGATATTTACCGCTATCATATGGGCTCCAGTAAGCAGATCGGCAACATTTATCCAGTAAAGTATAGCCAAACGTTCTACGAAGGAATGGAAGCAGAAGGACAAGCGAATATTGTCAATCTGGTGCGCTGTGCCTGGGCGGGAAGTCAACGCTACGGTGCACTTGTCTGGTCAGGAGACATACACTCCAGCTTCAAGGTGTTGGAGATCCAAGTGAAGGCGGGCTTGAACATGGCAATTGCGGGGATTCCTTGGTGGACGACAGACATCGGTGGTTTTCATGGCGGAGATCCGGAGAACCCATCATTCCGGGAATGTATAATTCGCTGGTTTCAGTACGGTGCATTATGTCCTGTCTTTCGGCTTCATGGTGATCGTCAGCCATTTGTTCCACCCACTGGGACAGCAGGGGGCGGCATTTGTGGTAGTGGCTCGGATAATGAAGTATGGAGCTATGGGGATAAGGCATATGAGATTTTCCGGGAATTCATGTATTTGCGCGAGCGCCTGAAGCCTTATATTGCCGAATTGATGCTGGAGGCCCATGAAAAGGGAACTCCACCCATGCGCCCGCTATTCTATGATTTTGATAACGATCCGGCGGCATGGGAGGTGGAGGATCAGTATATGTTCGGCCCGGATTTACTGGTTGCTCCTGTAGTCCGAGAGGGTCAGCGAAGCCGCCAAGTCTATCTGCCTGCAGGAGTCTCGTGGAAGAATGCCTATAGCGGTGACATGCTGGAAGGGGGCTGTACCATCAAGGTAGAAGCGCCATTAGAGCATATTCCATTGTTCTTGAGGAACGGAGCCGAACTTCCTATTGTAGTCGAGAAATAATGGCGGTGGAAAGAGCGCTGCGCGAATGAATTATCCCCCTTCAATGATGGAGCCTCCGGAACTGCTTGGGGGTTAATTGTTCGTGCTTCTTGAAGACCGTGCAGAAATAGTTAGCATCCTCAAAGCCGGACATAAAAGCAATTTCTTTAATGGACCAGAGCGGTTGTTGCAGGAGCAGCTCCTTACTCTTCTTGATTCGAACCGATTGAATATATTGAAAGATTCTAATGTTCATAGTCTTCTTAAAGACCGTACACAAATGCTGCGGGGTAATTCCCGTGATCTCGGCCATGTCATCCAGAGTTAGTGGATTGCTAAAGTTCTCATCAATAAATGTGAGCAGCGGCTTCAGTCTGAGATTCGGATGGGAAATGCTGTTATGCGGATGGGTCGAAGCGTATTGAACAATGTCCGTGAGCAGGGAATAGACAAGGCTGGACCACTGGAGACCTCTTAAAGCATGATCCGATTGTTCAACCCCCATAATACTTTGTATCTTCGCCCAGAAAATGTCTGGTCTGGAGATGTGCAATACACCAGAGGTATTCATCCCTGCCGTTTTCCTCAAAAAAGGCTCCACCTGCTGGCCCTCGAATACGACCCAGTTCACAGTCCAGGTTGGACTAATTGCATAATACTCGTGAGGAAGCCCCTTCAGCAGCAGCATGGCAGACCCCTCTTTAACTCGATAGGCTTTCCCGGCAACGATCAACTCCCCTTCACCCTCCACACATTGAATCCATTGGTGCAGGTAACCCTTCGGACGAATGACATGCTCTTGAGGCCAATTGCATGCCGCATCCACTAGATAGTAGGGGAGCTCTTTGTCCGCATCTGTAATCACTGGCAGAAGCCTCTTATACATAGAATCACCTTAATATTTTAAAGTTATTTTTAATATTGTCAGATTGTACGGGTCTGGATTGGATCCTACAATATAAATATAACAAAGCTTGACATGCGACTACAATCAAAAGGATGGTGAAGGATGATGAGCCGACATGAAACGAAGCTGATGCAGGATTGGGAGTTCACATTGCAGCAACCCGATGACCATAATTTCGAACCCGTCACGCTTCCTCATGACTGGGCTATTACAGCCCCGATCTCAAGAACGATGAGTCAAGCCAAGGAGCAGGGGTTCAGGGACAGATGGGGGATTGGCTGGTATCGAAGAAAGCTTGTATTGGATCAAATGAAGAAGGACCATGTGTACAAGCTACAGTTCGATGGTGTGTATGAGAATAGTACGATATGGGTGAACGGCCAGGAAGCCGGCACTCAAAAATACGGATACTCAAGATTTGTGCTGGATATTACGGATTTGATTCATGAGGGGGACAACCTGATTCTGGTAAAGGTGGATAACACCTCATTACCAGCCGACAGGTGGTATTCGGGAGCAGGTATATACAGAACGGTTACGCTGATGGAACTGAATTATAACCACCTACAGCCAGAAGAAATTCACGTAACTACGGAAATTGATGGTGTAACAGGAATCGTGACCATCAAGACAGGGACTTCCTCCTTGGTGAAAGCATGCCTTTTCGATGACGATCTGAGCGTGACTGCTGAAGCCGATACCGGACACATTCAACTGGAGATTCCAAATGTGAAGCTGTGGAGCCCAGAAAAGCCTTATTTATATCGACTGGAGCTGTCGTTGGTGGAGGGCGGAGAGGTCATTGACAGCTATGCACTGAACGTGGGCATCAGGACAATTGAGATGATCCCCGGAAAAGGGATGTATATTAATGGAACCATGACCAAGGTGAAGGGACTCTGCATTCATCAGGATGCAGGCTGTCTCGGAACAGCTGTCACCCCGGAGATCTGGAGGGATAGACTCGTCCAGTTCAAAGAAATCGGGTGCAATGCCATCCGTACGGCGCATCATATTCCAGCGGCTGAAATTCTGGATCTGTGTGACGAGCTGGGACTTCTAGTCTACGAGGAGCCCTTTGACAAATGGACTGGTGGAGCGTACGGAAGATATTTTGAGACGGAGTGGCAGCGTGATGTGGAATGCATGGTAAGAAGGGATCGCAATCATCCCTGTATCTTCATGTGGGGCGTCGGCAACGAGGTTGAGAACCAGGGGCAGGAGTCGATGTTGAAGATTCTGAGCATGCTGAAGGAGCATCTGCTAACTATGGATAACACGAGACCGATATCGTATGCTATGAACCCGCATTTCAAATATGAAAGCCATGTGGACGTGTCACAGGTGACAGATATTCAGCAATTTGTGGATGAAGTGGACGATACCGAAATTTATGACCTGCAAGATCGGGTGGAGCGCATCCGCAGGATTGCAGAGATTGTAGATGTCATTAGCTGCAACTATCAGGAGCAATGGTATCCTGAGATTCATAAGGCCATTCCAGACAAATTGATCCTGGGGACAGAGACGTATCAATTCTTCAGGGGACATCCAGATCACCTCCAGAATTATAGCGAAAAGGTGCCATGGCTTGATGTGGAGGAAAATGATTATGTCATCGGGGGCATGCTGTGGACGGGGATTGATTATTTAGGTGAATCCATGGGATACCCGGCCAAGGGGTGGGCGGGGTCCTTGTTCTGGACAAATAATGAACGCAAGCCCATGTCCTATCTATATCAAAGCTATTGGTCAGATCAGCCTATCGTATATATGGCTGTTATGGATTATTCACTGCAGGACGAAGGAGTCAAGGAGCATTGGGATGCGCCAAGATATGCGAGTCACTGGGATTTTCCACAGTTCAATAAATCGGTAATCCCTTACATGATTGCAACCAATTGTGAAAAGGTAACGATTGAGCTGAATGACAAAGTATTTTACGTAAATTCACCTTCTTCCTATCCCAATCGAATGATCACAGGCTATCTTCCCTATCTACCAGGCAAAGTTACGGTGCGAGGCTTAATAGATGGACAAGAGGTTAGTACGTACACCTTACAGACAGCTGCTATTGCGGCTAAGCTCCGTTTTGACAAGGAGGAAGTTTTTCTGGATGCAGCCGCTGGTTATTTGAAGCTATTCACCGTTCGAGCTAAAGATGGAGCTGACATACCTGTCTTCCGAGAGAGTGCAAAAGTTGTATTCAAGGTTAGCGGGCCGGCAGAAATTGTCGCTGTAGATAACGGAGATCTCAGCTCAAGCGAATCCTACGACAGCCATTGGATGCATATGTATCACGGTTGTGTCAGTACGGTGATTCGGCTGACTGGAGAGCGAGGACGCGCTGTCTTATCAGCCTATTCCGAAGGCATGTATCCTGCTCAGCTTGTGATCAATATTGTATAGGCAGGAAGATTGCTGATCTTGTACGGATCTTGTACAGATATTACTGGGAAGAACCTGTAGGTTCAGTTACGCTCTGCATGTGAGTACCTTCTCCATAATGGGTAATAACATATCATTGAAACATTAGAGAGTGCTGAACCGTTAATGTAGTGTGATGTGTTATATCCAGAGCCACAGGAGAAGATACGAAAGGAGCGATCAGATTGAATAACAGATATCCCTTGAGAACAATTATACTGATGTTCGTCATGGTCTTCATGCTAACCGCATGTAAGGGAGGGTCAGTTCCTACGGAAACTACCGATACTACCGACACCCCAGGAGCAGCAGGTCCAGAAACCGAAGTAACCTCACCACCTTCCTCTGGGCAGGAGGCATCCGAAGTAGCAACCCGCCCGCATACTGAAAGCTTTGAGCTGTTGACAGCTGAAGGCAACCAATCCCTGGAAGCAGTCCTGCAGAAGGGGGAGGGGTTCTCCTTGTATGTCTTCGAGAAATTTGCATTTGATCCGGCTGCGGGGCGCTTATCCTTGGGCAGTAATCCAGATTATTATGTCGACATTGAGCCACTGCCAGCAGATTATGATATCGCTCAGCTTGAAGCTGCAGGAAGGGAAGAGTTAAGCCAGGCTGGTGAGGTGTCCGATTATAGCGGCGAGTTGATGGAGCACCCACTTGGCTACGCAGAACTCTATCTTCAAGCTTCCGGGGAGAAAGGGATTAGCGATTATATGGTGTGGACATCAGAAGCAGGGGATGCTTTTCTGTTCCGCCATCATAATCCGAAGGGGGAGGAGGCCTCCGATTTTGCCGGGCCTGTGCTGGTCTCTCTCTCAACCGTACAGAGGGATATGTAGCCTAAAAGCAGGTTATGTTGAAAATCATATAAAACCAAGATAATATGGGGGCAGGTGAATTAGCATTTGGTGAGTTGAAGCAAAGCAGGAGGGGTCATGGAATTAAGAGTGCTTCGATATTTTTTGACAGTAGCCCGCGTGGAGAACATTACACATGCAGCAACGATCCTGCATGTGACACAGCCTACGCTAAGTAGACAGTTGGCTGATCTGGAAAAAGACTTAGGAACTCAATTGTTTATACGCGGCAAAAGCAAAATAACACTAACGGAGTCAGGGATGCTTTTGCGTCAGCGGGCAGAGGAGATTCTTACCCTTGCAGATAAAACCGAGAAAGAGTTCAAGGATCAGAACAACCTGGTTGGAGGAACCATTTCGATTGGTAGTGTTGAATCATTAACATCCAATGTGATTCTACAATCGCTAAAAGACTTCAATGCAGAATATCCTCAGGTTAGCTATCACATTTTTAGCGGGACTGGTGATGACATCAAGGAAAGGATCGATAAGGGTTTACTTGACATTGGAATCTTGCTGGAACCGATTCATATCGAAAAGTATGATTTTATCAGGCTACCGCAAAAAGAGCGATGGGGCATTCTTACAAGAACCTCGTCGCCACTTGCAAGTAAAGACTATGTGGCTGCAAAAGATCTGACAGGAGTACCGTTGCTCATTTCGAGTCGAGTCGTTGTACAAAATGAGATTGCCAGTTGGTTCGCCGATGAGTATTCACAGCTTCACTTTGTAGCTACCTATAACCTAATATCCAATGTGGTCAATCTAGTAGAGCAGGGATTAGGAACTGCAATCTGTATTGAGGGGGCTGTGGCGATGAAGCATTCGGACAGTCTTTGCTTCATCCCATTTTATCCAGAGCTTCAATTTCCAACGGTGATTGTCTGGAAGAAGCATAAAATATTCAGTCCATCTGCAGTGCGTTTTTTGCAACATATTAAACATGCCTTTCAGGCATGATAAAGCATTAAATATAGGTATTGGCTATAGCTATTTATCTGATGATATTTTAAAGGTGCAGTGAATGTTACCTTTTTATATCACTCACAGATAAGTAGCTTTTTTATTTTGGGAGGAGTTAATTAAGGAGGTGGAAATGCTTATAAGCAGAATTTTATAAGCGCTTCCGTGTACGTTCATAGTAGTAATAGAGACACTTAGAGGGGGCACCTTGGTATGAGCAAAAAGTATGAGAACTTAGCTAAAGATATTGTAGAGCGTGTTGGTGGTCATGAAAATGTATCTACACTAACCCACTGTATGACTCGACTTAGATTTGCATTGAACGATATTAATAAAGCGAAGCGTGAGTCGATTAAGTCTTTAGATGGTGTCATTGATGCCATAGAAAGTGGCGGACAGTTTCAGGTCGTTATTGGAACACATGTTGAAGACGTTTACAACGAGGTCGTCAAGCATTTGGAACCTAAGTGGGCTTCAAATAGCGAAGCAGGTAATGGGAGAAAAGCAAGTATTGTAGGCAAATTTATTGATTTCGTATCTGGAACCTTTAGTCCAATTGTTCCTGCCATTGCTGGTGCCGGGATGATTAAAGCACTTTTAGCTCTGTTGATTTTGCTTAAATGGATCTCACGAGACTCACAGACCTTTTATGTCATTAATTTTATGTCAGACGCCATATTTTACTTCTTACCATTTTTGTTAGCCTACTCTGCTGCAAACAAACTAAAGTGTAGCCCTGTATTGGCAATTGTCCTGGCGGGAATCTTCTTGCATCCCAGTTTGATTCAATTAAAGACAGAGGGCAATGATGTCAACGTATTTGGTATCCCACTGACGCTTGTTACTTATAGTTCATCTGTGGTTCCAATCCTTCTAACGGTATGGGCGCAATCGTATATTGAGCCTTTCTTCAAGCGAATAATACATGATTCCATAAAAATTATTTTTGTGCCGATGTTAACTATCTTGGTTGTTGGAACGATTGGCCTTACCGTACTTGGTCCGTTAGGATCATTTGTCGGAACGTATTTAGCAATGGGCTTTGATTTCTTAGGTTCGCATGGTTCTTGGCTGGTTATATTCATCATCGCGACATTCTGGCCAATCCTTGTCATGTTTGGACTACATCATAACATTGTGCCTCTTTCATTAACGCAAATCACCACCTTAGGTTATGAAAATATTATAGGTCCGGGTGCTCTGGTATCTAATATAACGCAAGGTGTGGCTGCTTTGGTGGTAGGTTCGAGAACTAAAGATCCATCCATGAAGCAAATCTCGACAACTAGTGGTATTACCGGATTAATGGGTATTACAGAGGCAGCTCTTTATGGAGTAAACTTGCCGAAGAAATATCCGCTAATCGCAGCAATGATTGGTGCTGCTTGTGGCGGACTATATGCAGGTCTAACAGGGGTATCTCGCTATGCAACCGGAGCATCCGGTATACCTGCCATTCCGCTGTATTTAGGTGCTAACTTGGCTAATTTCTATAATATCTTAATTGCATTGCTTATTGCAGCACTTGTAACCGCAGTTCTTACGTACTTGCTTAGCTTTAGATTTGAAAAATCAGCAAACGTGAGCACGGAAGAAGTAAAAGTAGCGGTAGAGACTGTTCCAATTACAGCAGCAGCATTAACTATAGCAAGTCCATTGAGTGGAAGCACCATTGCACTTAAAGATATACAAGATGTGGCCTTTGCTTCTGGAGCCATGGGTAAAGGAATAGCAATAGAGCCTAGCGAAGGAAAGGTTATTTCACCCTTTGATGGCACAATCGTATCTCTCTTTCCCAAAAAGCATGCCATGGGGCTCCGGTCAGATACAGGTGCTGAGGTTCTTATTCATGTAGGTCTGAACACGGTTAAGCTCAATGGTAAGTATTTTGAATCGCATGTTGTCGAGGGGCAAAGAATTACGAAGGGACAATTGTTGCTTACCTTTGATTTGGAGAAAATCCAAGCAGAGGGCTACGTGACACAAACTCCAATTATTATTACTAACTCAGATCGCTACAAAGAGCTCACGGAGACCACACAAACAGTGGTATCTTTCGAGGATTCATTATTCGAACTAAAAGTAAATTAGAGATAGGAGCTTATGAGATATGGTTCTACGAAAAGACTTCCTCTGGGGAGGAGCAACTGCTGCGAATCAATGTGAGGGTGGTTATTTGGAAGGGAACAAAGGGCTATCCAATGTCGATGTTATCCCATGGGGAGAAGACCGGGTTCCTATTATGCGAGGTAAAAAAGAAGCACTTGAGTGCGACAGCTCACACTATTATCCGAGCCATGAAGCCATTGATTTCTACCACCGGTATAAAGGGGATATTGCGTTGTTCGCAGAAATGGGCTTCAAAACACTACGTTTATCCATAGCCTGGACAAGGATCTTTCCCAATGGGGATGATGAAATACCTAATGAAGCTGGACTGGAATTTTACGACAATGTATTTGATGAATGCTTGAAATATGGCATTGAGCCCTTGGTAACCATTACACACTTTGATGTACCCATGCATCTGGTCAGAACGATTGGTTCCTGGAGAAGCCGCACAATGGTAGAGCATTACGCGCGGCTTTGTGAGACCCTTTTTAGTAGATATAAAGACAAAGTGAAATATTGGCTCACGATTAACGAGATCAATATGATCCTGCATCTTCCCTTTGGCAGCGCAGGTCTAGTATTCAAGGAAGGTGAAAATGAAGAAGCGATCAAATATCAAGCCGCACATCACCAATTACTTGCGAGTGCAAAGGCTACCGAAATTGCACGCAAAATCAATCCTGAAATCCAAATTGGCTGCATGCTAGCTGGGGCGAGCACGTATTCTTATACTCCAGCTCCCGAAGACGTATGGAAAGCCATGACACGAGACAGGGAGCATTATTTCTTCGTTGATGTTCAATCCCGTGGGGAATATCCTAATTATGCTAAAAAGATGTTTGAGCGAATGGGGATTGACCTGCAATTTGAGCAGGGGGATGAAGAGCTATTAAAGAATAATACGGTTGATTTTGTCTCATTTAGCTATTATGGTTCACGATTGACCAGTGCAGATCCCGAAGTAAATACAGAGACTGCGGCTAATTTGTTTCCGACTTTAAAAAATAAATACTTGAAAACAAGCGAGTGGGGATGGCAAATCGACTCATTGGGTCTCAGAATTACGCTAAATGCACTCTATGATCGCTATCAAAAACCGCTGTTCATTGTAGAAAATGGACTTGGAGCCCACGATACCATTAACGAAATGGGCCACATTGAGGATGATTACAGAATTGAGTACATCCGTGAACATATTCAAGCTTTCAAAGCAGCAGTGGAGGAAGACGGTGTAGAGCTTCTCGGATATACGACATGGGGATGCATTGATTTGGTAAGCTCCAGTAGTGGACAAATGAGTAAGCGCTATGGCTTTATCTATGTTGATAAAGATGACAGCGGTAATGGCACATTGGAACGCAAAAAGAAGAAATCATTTGACTGGTATAAAAAAGTGATTGAAAGCAATGGAGAAGAATTGTTCTTGTCATAGTGCAAGTATGACTTCCTGAGAAGGGGGGATGAACGATGAGCACAATAAATCGTTTATGGACCAAGCCATTTGTTCTAATGACTGCTGCAAATCTGGCACTGTTTACCGCATTTTATATGCTCTATCCCACGATGCCAGCATTTATTAAGGAATTGAGTGGCGACGAGTCTCAGGTTGGCATGGTAGTGGGCGCTTTTGCGCTCTCTGCTGTGTTCTTCAGACCGCTTGTAGGTGGGCTGCTAGATCGTTATGGTAGACGTTTGTTTATTACGCTGGGGCTCATAGTGTTCGCTGTAACCATGTATATGTATAACTGGGTTGGAGGCATTCTGATGCTTATAGCACTCAGAATCCTTCATGGGCTCAGTTGGGCGTTTTCTACTACCGCAATGATTACTTCTGTGACAGATACAGTAGCTCCAGCAAGAAGAGGCGAGGGGTTAGGCTGGTTCAGCACGTCAATGACGCTAGCTATGGCAGTAGGTCCGCTATTCGGGATCTGGGTTATCCAAATGCACTCTTACAGCATATTGTTTCTGTTAGGTCTGATCCTTTCTTCGATTGCGTTGATCTTGACCATGAGTGCAAAGATCCCCTTCAACCCACAACCGAGCAAAGGCAAACTACAATTGTACGAAAAGTCAGTGTTACCTATCGCGGTAGCCGTCTTCTTTCTCTTCATCGCTTATGGTGGTGTTACCACTTTTATTCCTTTATTCGCTGATTCACTTCAGGTCAATTCCGGAGTATTCTTTCTAACGTTCGCTGCAGCGCTGGCATTGAGCCGCCCCATTACCGGGAAGCTTTCGGATCGATACGGGGAGCTATTCATACTTGCTCCTTCACTAGTAGTTACGATCAGTTCTTTAATTATGTTATTTGCTTCCAAAGGAACGGTGGGTATTGTGATATCAGCGGTCCTATATGGTATTGGCTTTGGATCGGCTCAGCCGGCATTCCAATCAGCAACCTTACTGGTTGCACGTGCCGACCGTAAGGGAGTCGCCAATGCTACAATTACAACTGCTAACGATCTCGGGATCGGTCTCGGCTCGATTATATTGGGCATGATTTCTCACTATGCCAGTTATCAGGCTTTATTTGTAGTCTGTGCATTGTCCGTCGGGCTATCCTTGATTCTTTATCTAGTATTTGTGAAGCCTATTTTAAGAACTAAGAAATATGCGGAAAAATGATTGTCAGATTAAGCGGGTTACGATATGGAGCAGCTCCTTAGGAACATTCAAAAATTCCTGTCCAAGATTTGTCCGGTTTGTTCGGCGATTACACGAGGGGGTACAGGCATGCCATTCTTGAACCACCATTCTACAGCTCCAACGACAGCAGCTCCAAAAAATTGAAGAATAATCTCTTCATTCAAGCCTTGATTGACTCCCTCGGAGGTATCGACCTCAACGCCATATTCCTGAACGACCAGATCAAGGAAGCGACTGCGGAAGTAGGCTGCGCTCTTTGTATTGAGCATGATCGAAAAGAATAGGTGATTGTTAGCAAAGTAATCAAACCAGACGTAATTTCCTTCTTTAAAGGTCATGTCAGCAGCAGAGTGGCATAGTTCACGGAGATTACTAATATGTTCTTCCACAATCTTATCGAGTAAATCATATTTATCCATATAGTGAAGATAGATGGTTCCTCGGTTCAGATTGGCTCTGTCAGATATATCTCTTATTGTTATTTCTTCAAAGTTTTTCTCAACCATAAGCTCAAGAATGGCCTTCTTGATCGCCTCTTGAGACTTAATAATTCGTCTGTCTATTTTTGTCATTGATAAGTCAGCTCCTCCGTTAGATAATCGGCAATTCCTTAGAATATGTTCATTAATCCACACATTGAGCGGATTTGATTATTGAAAGAATAGGGTTTCTGTTTAGAATTATAAACATAAGTTGATTAAACAATCAATGTTCATATTTGAGAGCTTAAGAAATGCAACATTAGATAAAAAGGAGACTATATCATGCCAGTAATATCCATTGAAGCCCCTACATTAACAAAAGAGCAAAAGAGAATGTTGGTAAAGGAAATGACCACATCAGCTGCAAATATCATGAGCCTGCCAGAGCAAGCCTTTTTTGTTTTCATAAAGGAAAATGATAGAGATAACATTGGTGTTGCAGGAATGCTATTAGCTGATCGTGATGAGCAAAATTCGCCAGTTAGTGAACGGCCTCAACACACAAACGAATTGGAGAGAAGCTGAAATGAAAACACTTGTCCTTGTATTTCACCCTAATTTGGCAGCATCCCGTGTGAATCGACGTTTGACCGAAGAACTGGAGCAGCAAGGGACGGTTACAGTGCACCGGGTCTATGAAGCTTACCCCGATGAGAACATTGATGTAGCGGCTGAGCAAAAATTACTTGAGCAGCATGACCGTGTCGTTCTTCAGTTTCCGTTCTATTGGTACAGCACACCTTCATTATTGAAGAAATGGGAGGACGCAGTCCTCACTTACGGCTGGGCGTATGGAAGTACAGGGAATAAGCTGCACGGCAAAGATTTGTTAATTGCAGTCTCCGTAGGCGCTGCCAAAGAAAACTATTCACCAGATGGAAATTTTAAACACACGATTCATGAACTGCTGAGACCTCTTCAGACCACGAGTAATATGATCGGCATGCGTTATCTGACTCCATACATTTTGTACGGTGTCATGCAGCACCTGTCGGATGAAGCCCTTGAGCAAAGTGCCAAAGACTATGCTACCTATATACAGAACACTGAGGTTGTACAGCTATCCGTCAGATAACAATCAGTTACCGATATATAGTAGTTTGCTCAGATTGCATGAGCGGACAACCATCAATTGCAACTCATATGAAAGTAAAGGTGGAACCCCTATGATGAAAGCCAATATTATGTATGCCGCTGGGGATGTGCGTGTAGAAGAAATAGCTGTCCCGCAATTACAGCTTCCTACGGATGCCATCTTGAAGGTGGTTGCTGCGTGTATTTGCGGCAGTGATCTCCATCCATATCACAACATGCATGCCCATGAGCATGGTGAAGGTGAAGCTATGGGCCATGAGGTGATTGGAAGAATCGAAGAAATGGGTGAACAGGTCTCCGGCTTCAAGAAAGGCGATCTAGTCATCGTCCCCTTTGCAGTAGGAGACAACACTTGCCCATTCTGCGAGGAAGGCTTAATGACTTCTTGTGTGCACGGGAGCTTCATGACAGGCTGTCAGGCGGAGTATGTTCGAGTGCCTCAGGCACAAGGAAGCATGTTCAAGCTACCTGATCATATTGATGAGAATTCTCCGTTGTTGCCGTCGCTGCTAACTTTGTCTGATGTGTATGGTACAGGCTATCATGCTGCTGTCATGGGCGGAGTCAATGAAAGTACAACAGTAACTGTGATCGGTGATGGAGCTGTCGGTCTGCTTGCCGTTCTCTCTGCGAAGAAGCTTGGCGCGAAGAAAATCATTCTCATGGGTCGCCATAAGAAGCGGACAGATCTTGGTATTGAATTCGGAGCCACGGATGTCATATCTGAACGTGGAGAAGAAGGCATCGCGAAAGTCAAGGAACTGACGAATGGTGAAGGAACGCATGTCGTACTGGAATGTGTTGGGCTGATGTCTGCCTATGAAATGAGTCTTGGAGCCGTTCGTGCTGGTGGAGTTATCAGTCGTGTAGGAGTACCTCAATACGAGGATGCTCCGGTTGGTTTTACAAGTCTGTTCGGACGTAATATTACCCTTAGAGGTGGTCCAGCGCCGACTCGTGCGTACATGGAAGTATTGTTGCCAGATATTCTGGATGGAAGCCTTGAGCCTGGTCGCGTCTTTGACGTAACCGTTGATCTTGACGGCGTTCCTGAGGGATACCGTGCGATGGATAATCGCGAGGCTCTCAAAGTATTGATCAGACCTTAAGTGGCAGAGGCCACTTGATTAGTGGGGCCTGCGTATGCAGGCTCTTTTTATTGACGGGAAGTGAACACCATCGGATCGTATACTGCTACTCATGTGTCTTATTGCTCAAGGAATTGCTATCTGAAATACCTACAGCACTAAGCCTTGCTAGAAGGAATGCATCCGGGTGTAAGTCTGTAAGTAATGACCATAGCGAAACGGGGGATTAGATTGTCATTGATTGACCAACAAATATTGACCGGAGAACGTGCCCTATTCAAAAGTAAGGATTTAACCATAACGAATTCTGTATTCACTGACGGTGAGTCCCCATTGAAGGAAAGTAGTAACATCATTATTGAGCATAGTATTTTCAAGTGGAAGTATCCACTCTGGTACTGTAATCACGTTACACTAATGAACAGTACACTGCTGGAGATGGCACGATCGGGTATATGGTATACACATCATATTTCGATCAGTGATAGTGTCCTTGAGGCGCCGAAGAGCTTTCGGCGTGCAAGCCATATTCGACTAACCCATGTAGATTTGCCCAATGCGCAGGAGACCCTTTGGCAATGTAAAGATATCTATCTAAACCATGTGACTGCCCGTGGGGATTACTTTGGTATGAACAGCGAGAACATCTTCATTGATGATTTTACGCTAGTTGGAAATTATGCGTTTGATGGGGCCAAGAATATGGAGATTCGAAACGCAAGACTCATTTCCAAAGACGCCTTCTGGAACTGTGAGAATGTCACCGTGTATGATTCCGTGATTATAGGAGAATATCTCGGCTGGAACTCCAGAAATATCAAGTTTGTCAATTGCAGAATTGAGAGTAACCAGGGCATGTGCTACATGGACCAGTTAACGATTGAGAACGGAACGATTATCAACACAGACCTGGCATTTGAATATTCAGCCATTCAGGTAGAAGCTACAACAGAACTCTTAAGTGTGAAGAATCCATTAGCCGGAAGCATTAAGGCGAAGAATATACGAGAGCTCATTCTTGATGATCCCGAGATTATAGCAGACTCGACACAATATGACCTAACGGATCGGGTGAAAGCTACATGATGTTTGATTTTGATAAAATGACGGAGCGATCCGGAACCAACTCATATAAATGGGATATTGCATCCGGTGAATTACCCATGTGGGTAGCAGACATGGATTTTGAGACTTCATCTGCCGTAATCACGGCTATGCAAAAAAGACTAGATCATCACATCTTCGGCTATACTTCTGTACCAGATGGCTATTATGAGGCTGTAGCGCAATGGTGGGCCAATAGACATCAATTCAAGGTGCAAAAAGATTGGATTATGTTCTGTACGGGGGTTGTACCCGCGATCTCCTCCATTGTACGCAAAATGACGAAGATGAACGAAAAAATACTGGTAATGGCTCCTGTATATAATATTTTCTATAATTCCATCCTAAATAACCAACGTGAGCCGATCGTAAGCAATCTACTCTACCAGAATGGTGAGTATGCCATTGACTGGGAGGATCTTGAAGTGAAGTTGTCTGACCCTGATACAACACTAATGATCTTCTGTAATCCTCACAATCCGATCGGGAAGGTATGGGACCGAGCAATCTTAGAACGGATCGGGCAGTTATGCATCAAGCACCATGTTCTGATTGTTTCGGATGAGATTCATTGCGACTTAACACATCCTGGCTTCAAGTATGTGCCTTTTGCTGCGGTCTCTGAAGAGATCGCGAACCATTCTATTACCTGCGTCGCTCCAACCAAGACCTTTAATCTGGCTGGAATTCAGACTTCAAGCATCATTATACCGAATCCTGAAATATGGGCTCTGGTTCGGCGGGGAATCAATACGGACGAGGTTGCAGAGCCTAACGTATTTGCCGTGGAAGCGGCCATAGCGGCCTTTACAAAAGGAGAACCTTGGCTTGAAGCGTTATTAAGTTATCTGATGAGGAACAAGCAGCTGCTTGAACAGTTTATCCAACACGAAATACCGGAACTTCAGGTTATCTCCTCGGAAGCTACGTATTTGGCTTGGATTGATTGTAGCTCCATTACACAGGACACCGAGGATCTATGCGAGTTTATTCGAAAAAAAACCGGCTTATATGTGTCAAAGGGTGGTATATTTGGTGGCAATGGTGATCATTTTATACGCTTAAATTATGCTTGTCCTGCCGCAAGGCTGGAAGAAGGGCTGCAGAGGTTGAAGAGAGGAATCCACGCATACCAGGTCAATAAACAGAGGCTAATACGTCCATAAATATGGTCACGGTGAGATACTATGGAACAGTAATTTCTATCTGAATGAACTACATTGATAATACTGAATTGTCTCGAATATAAGGAGTGAAGTTCTGTTGTTAGCCATGATTCTTGCTGTGGGAATCGGAGCTAGTCTTGCGGTTCAAACGGCGATCAATGCCCAGTTGCGAACATATGTCATATCGCCATTTTTAGCCTCCATGATTTCCTTTGCTATAGCCGCCATCTTTCTTAGCGCCGCCACGTTACTTACTGGCTCCTCATTGAGTGTGCCCCTAGAGATCTTCACTAGAGAACCCGGCTGGATTTGGCTTGGGGGCTTGTGTGGCGTCATTGGCCTGACTACGAACATTCTTTTGTTTCCTAAGCTGGGAAGTGTCCAAACGGCGGTTATACCCATTTTGGGGATGACGCTGATGAGTATGCTGATTGATCACTATGGATGGTTCCATTCCATTTCGCAGCCTTTTGGATCCACTCGTACCATGGGCATCACATTGGTTTTGTTAGGCGTTTTTCTGGCAATAGCTGCACAGGATGTGCTACGTACACGCCGTTTCTCCAAAGCAACGAATAGCACGAATCAGGTAAGTCAATGGATATGGCGCATGGTGGGCATCGGTGCGGGTATGCTGATGTCTGTCCAAATCGCCGTTAATGGTCAGTTGGGAAGAGTGCTGGATTCACCGTTTCATGCAGCATTTGTATCATTCTTCGTTGGTAGTATTACATTGATTCTCGTAGTGGCTCTTAGAGATCGTTCTTATACGAATGTAAAGGAACCCATTAGACAATTCGCTCCTTGGTGGGTGTGGATTGGCGGAATACTAGGAGGAACCTACGTACTGATTAACGTATTTCTGGTCAATCAACTTGGTACAGGTCAGACCGTGATTCTTGCTTTATTAGGGCAAATCATCGGCAGCCTATTCGTGGAGCAATTCGGTCTGCTGCGATCTGTAAAAAATCGAATACAGCCCATACAGATTGTTGGAATCCTTGTTATGCTGGCTGGTGTAGTGCTGATAAGGATGTTTTAAGTCAGGCTGGGGCTTTCCGTTACAACTCCTGCCAGTACAAATGCAATTGACCCCTTTGCCAGTTCTATGTTGATCTGAACGGAGATGTAGACCTATGTGTGCACTTTGCATACATAGGTCTTTTTTGGGATGCGCATCTACATTTCAGCGCTAAATATGCCTAAGACATCTCAGCACTAGCCTATACACATCTCGAGCCTATTACATAGGCTATATGGAGTCAGCCCAATTGTTCACGAGCAGACATGGATGGTTACTTAATCTAAGGAGTTGAGTAGATCGGTGAGTTCACAAAAGAGGCTAACGGGGCGAGTTATTTTCAAGGGGGACCCTGGGTACGAAAGGGCGCGTAAGAACTGGGACCCACATACAGACAGATTCCCCAAAGTATTTGTGTTCGCTCAGCAGACAAAGGATGTAGCGAACGCCATAAGCTGGGCACGTCATAACAAGGTTCCGATTCGTCCAAGAAGCGGGAGACACGCATTAGAGACTAACCTGTCACAGGTTAATGGTGGGATCGTCATTGACGTTAGCGAAATGAAGAAAATAAAGCTAAACAAAAAAAGCGGAACGGTTGTTGTGGAGACGGGTAATCGGGTGGGAAGAATCGTAGATGCGCTTGCGAAGCAAGGGTTCATGGCCCCATTCGGTGACAGCCCAACGGTCGGCATCGGCGGAATTACGCCTGGCGGAGGCATCGGCCCGCTACAAAGAACCATCGGTCTGATCAGCGATAACCTGCTGGAGCTTGAAATGGTTGATGCCAAAGGACGGGTTATTCGTGCGAACAAAAAACAAAATTCTGATCTTCTGTGGGCCACACGAGGCGGCGGAGGCGGTAACTTCGGTGTATATACCAAATATAAGTTCAAGGTGCGACGCGCTCCAGCTAAGGCGACTGTATTCCGCATTACCTGGCCATGGGCACAATTCGAGAAGGTCGTGAAGAAATGGCAGGTTTGGGCACCGAATGCCAGTACCAAGCTAGGGAGTGAACTAAGCGTTGGTCCCAAAAAAGGTGGAAACGTCAGCATGCTGGGGCTGTATCTCGGATCAAAAAGTGAGGCTCTTCGGCAGTTGGCACCCATTCTTAGTGTAGGGACACCAACTCAGAAAACTATTGAGTACCTTCCATACACGCAAGTCACAAAGTTTATGCTGGCTCCGGACCCTGTGCTTACACAAAGGTTCAGCAATCAGTTCTCCAGCGGCTTTGGTCGACGTCCATTCCCTGAAAAAGCCTTCAAAGCCATGCGTGAATTCCTGGAAAAGGCGGAGGGAGGTACACCAGCGGGCTTCTACTTCTTGAATTGGGGTGGGGCTGTCAGTCGGGTTGCACCACAAGCCACGGCATTCTACTGGAGAAAGGCTGATTACTATGTTGAATGGAACAGCTCGTGGGTGAAGCCATCCCATGCAGCCAGAAATATCGCTTTGACCCGAAGCACGAGAAAGAAACTGGAGCCTTATATAGTAGGCTCGTATATCAACGTACCAGACCAAGGCATTACATGCTCCGGACCGGTCTATTACGGAAAGAACTATGCCAGACTGAGAAAAGTTAAAGCGAAGTACGATCCGCAAAATGTATTCAACAACCCGCAAAGCATTTCGCCAGCCCAATAAAGCTTGATGTTGTGGATGGGGAATCCTCCAGCCATCCACAACATCATTAAGACAGCATGTTCAACAGGTCTAACCCTTTTGAATCATTATTTACCAAAGACAAGCGTTGTATTGGATGAGCCGGCGTATTTGGTCACGAACTCACGAGCATAGCTGGCATCACGCACTTCATAGCTGTAGTTACTACTAGGTCTCCAGTTGGTTTTTGGGGATTTTGGAGCAGTTAGAGCAGGTGTGCTGCCTGTATCGGTGAATTCACCTTTACCCTTGTCATCGAGTATGCCGCCTTTTTCTGCACCCGCTCCGAAATAGTTGTTCTCCGAGTAAATGCGAGCTTTTTCACCGATCGTAATCGATTGATTAAAGTTGTTGGCATAGTTGTTTTTGATATGGTAGTACCCATATCTGAAGAGACCAGGACCACGAACGTACAGATTCTCAAAATAATTGTTAGCTATGGTCACATGAGGCACACCATCGTAGCTGCTGTTGCCATCATTGGGGTGTCCCATAATAATTCCGTATTTGTGGTTAGCAAATTTGGAATTGCTAACGGTAATATAGTCTGCTCTATCGCCAATATACAGGAGCTTGTCCAGATCTCCGCCGCCAGAGCTGTAATTGTGGCCCGAGAATGTCACATGATCAATCCAGTAGTTCGAGCCAGAGGTAATGTACATCTGAATATCATCGTTTGCGTTGATGCTGGCAGAATGCTCGAATTTCAGGTTCTGAAAGATAACATTGCTGGAGGTGGAGGTGGAGCGGAAATGAATATTCGTAAGCGTATGATTGTCATATGAGCCGACAATTGTCTTATTTGCACCAAAATTAACTTTCTGCAATGAGGACGACGAGATGTTGCGTTCGATGACCAGAATTTTAGGAGTCGTGTCCGCAATGTGCGTTCGCAGGTCATTCAGATTATTGATGTAGATGATTTGACCGTTTTTGCCGCCTGTGACTGCAGATTTGGAGACACCATTTTCATTTTTGGCATTCCCCGCAAACCCGGTGAGCCCCGTCGTGCCCGTGTTCGGAAAGTTGGCTGCACCATAAGTAGGCGTGATAGAAGAGAACGTTAAGATCAGAAGCGCAGCAGCAACCATCCATTTTGTAAACCCTTTCATAAAAATTCACCATCCTTTTTTTGATTATCCTTATTTTTACATAATGATTGTATCCTTCAAATATTGTAGTGTCAACACAAATTATGTAACTAAACCAATATTTATGATATTTAGTGTAGATAATTGTCTATATTTAGAAAACAGAAATAAACATATATATGTTTTGATGTAAGCGTATTATTATCAAAGAAGGAGGGATGGAGCGAATGAATAATGCGATTAGTGAGCGTGATTTTTGTTGCATACGAGATGGGTTAACCATTCGTGGAAAAGAATACTTGCCACAGGGAGATCATCTTCCGGCTGTCATCGTCAGTCATGGATTCGGTGGGAATTCCATGAATCTAGTGGACTATTGTATGGCACTTGCATCATGGGGCTATGCCGCGTTTTGCTTTGACTTCTGTGGGGGCTCTGCCAATGGGGAGGGGAGAAGTGACGGAGAAACGACGGACATGACAATCCTGACCGAATGCGAGGATCTCAAAGCTGTTATGCATGATATTGTAAAGCTGCCTTTTGTAGATGCCAAGCGATTGACTCTCATGGGCTTCAGCCAGGGTGGATTCGTCTCGGCTCTCGTAGCTGCACAATGCCCGGACGAAGTAGAGTCGCTAATCCTCATCTATCCTGCACTCTGTATTCCGGATCATGCACGCAGCGGCACCCTCGCCAACTCCTCATATCATGTCCACGATGTTCCAGAGCTTATTGATTGTGGGCAGATGCTAATCAGTAAGAAGTTCCACGATGCCGTGGTAGAGATGGATCCGTTCGACGAAATTAGGCCCTATCATGGACCCGTGCTGCTGCTTCATGGCACAGCGGATGAAATCGTACATTACAATTACTCCATTAAGGCGAAGGAATGCTATGAACCAGGGCAGTGTCACCTGCAGCTGATAAAAGATGCTGGACATCAATTTACGGAAAAGCAGACCTCTAGCGCAATCGTATCCATCCAACAATTTTTACTTGGCAAAAAAGAAGTGTTAACGATCGACATACAGATTACAGGCAGAGAGCTTCGGAGGGAAGAAGGTACTTATAGACAGATTGCAATATTCTTCACAGGCAGCTGTGAAGGTCCATACTTTACAGGTCACATTTTACCCGGAGCTGAGGATGTACAGGAGTACTTTGGGAATGGAGTTGTCAAGCTTCGAGCTGAATATATACTGGAGGGCACGGACTATACGGGTGAGAAGTGCCGATTACATATTGTGAACCAACGGATAAATGAGGAATGGAAGCCGAAGGTGAATACAGACAGCAAGGCACTCGCATTTCTAAATTATTCTGATTTGACAGCAGTCCTTGAGGGATATTCAGGGGGATTAACGGTACGTATTTTTTCAGTGCTGTAAGTGTGTAGCTGTGTAGATAGTCCGCCTCATTTCAACGCAAACGTCCAATGAGGCGGATTAATTTTAGGCTGAATATTGCTTAGCATTGTGTGTGGCCGAGCTGTGAGTGGATTGTCTGAGCAATATCGTTACCAGACCTAATATCACAGAAAGAATGCCCACCCATACAACATATTTCACACCCAGGCCTGATATAAATAAGCCGCCAAGCGCGGCCCCTACGGTGGTTCCAATGTTGCACGCGGATATAAACAAACCAATAGACTCAGGGAAATTGTCGCATATCTTGAATCTTTCATCCCAAAAAAAAACAGGCTAACATGGAGGGAGTTGGTAATTATTGTAGAAGTATTTATCTTACGGAGTGCAAGTCAATTTAAAAACCGCGGGAGGTATGAGCGTGGCTTCAATTATCCTGCCATTCTATGAGCCGACATTTTACACATACAATATCTATGGAAGTGTCACTTCTATGCTCTCGAACAACGATCATTACTTGCCCTGGTTGTACAATAATTTCATTCAGATTCGCTATGTGGAGGACTGGGATTCCTACTTTTTCGATAACCATCATACCTTGCTGGATAATATTCCATGGATTAATCATCATATCATCCCCCGTGATATTCTGAATCGAAAATGGGAGAGCCTTACGGATTTTATCATAGAATCTCTTCATTCTAATTATTATCTTTACTTCTACGTAGACCGCTCCTACATATCTGTATCTAAGCAATATCAGCAAGTAAGTCATTGGCACGAAATATTGGTGTATGGCTATGATGAACAGAAACGAACCTTTCTGATGGCGGACAATTTGGCCGATGGTAAATATATAAAGACGGAGTGTCCAATCGAAGAGATCGAGCAAGGGTACTACAGTATAGTTAGCGATAACGAATTTTTCAAGAATGTCCATCTTCTCAGCATTCGTGAAGAACGGGATTATTCGCTGCAGATTGATCAGATCGCTGAGTCGATTCGCCGCTACTTGAATTCATCGATCACAGTGGATCTAAGCTTCAAGGAGAAGACGCTGTTCGGCATGAAGGCGGTGGAACATTCGATTGAGAAAATAAAGGACAAGCTTCATTCAACATCATTTGTTCAATTCGATCGTAGAGCCTTTCACCTGTTCTGGGAGCACAAAATAATAATGCTGCAACGCTTGCGGTATTTGATGGAACTGTCGATTCTGAAGCCAGACGATGACGTGATCGAACGCTATACCCTGATTGTGCAGCAGCATGAGTCACTAAGAAATCTGGTTTTGAAATTTAATTTTAAAAACGATAAAATGCTGTTCAGCCGGATCGAACAAAAGCTGCATACGTACCTTCAGCTTGAGCGCACACTGCTCCATCGCGTGATGAAGGAACTGGATGATTATGCTGTATCCGCACAGCAGAGAGCCTATTGATTCGATAATCATGCTCAACTTGCTGAATATCAACACCAAAAAGGACTACAGGAACTAATATAAACAAAAGGAATAAAAAATCAAAAGGAATAAAAAAAGCCGCTCTGTTGATATTAGCGGCTTTTTACACATTAGTCCATACAATATGGAAAAAATCTCGGGGCATATATAATGAATTAGATACATTAATCCATATGAACGATTTCAACTTAACAAGAGATCTATTGTTGATTTAGCAAGCATGTGTGTGTTATTCACCTTGCTTGTCGCTTACCTGCGAAGTCAGGGCACATCACGTAGGATGCTTGTCCCTACTTGAAGGAGAGAGAGCGTATGCGTACCGATGACCTTGTTTTTTTCGCTGCTCCATCCATTGAGAGATAAGTATTCCGCTCACTACCAGTATAGCTCCTACATATCCCTGCAAGGTCAATCGTTCTCCCACGAAAATAAAGGCAACGACAGCAGCGAATATAGGCTCCAAAGCATACATTAATCCCAATTGCACAGGTGCGATATATTTTAGAGATATCGACTGGGCAATGAAGCAAAAAGCGCTGCAGACCAGGCTGAGAGCCAAAATAGCCAACCAACCATTGAATGTGGCAGGAAGGACCGGGGACTCGAAAAAGAAAGAGAGAATCAGTGCAAAAACGGCTGTGAAGCCCAAGGACAACACGCCCACCGCAATTGAATCGCATTTTTTCACCGCTGCACCAGTGACCAGAATATACAGCGCATTACAAATTCCCCCTGCAATACATAGTATATCGCCCGGGTGCATGCTTAGCTCGCTATTCAAGGTCAGCATACCGATCCCGGCGATAGCCAGCAGAGCACCGATCAGATGACTTTCCTCCATCCTTTTACGGAAAAGGATTACATTTAACAAAGGAACAAAAATAACTGTGAGCCCGACTAGAAAGCCGGCATTTGAGGTGCTGGTGGTCTTCAGACCAAACAGGATAAAAGCGCATACCCCAAGTAAAATACCTCCGAGCAGCGCTCCGTAACCAATAGTTGTTTTGTCGATAACACGCAGGCGCTTGTAAAAAATAGCAGCTGTTACAATAAAGGCAATTCCGAACCGAAGCGCAAGCAAGTTAAATTCTTCGATGGACTCCAACCCTAATTTCATGAACAGGTAGGAAAATCCCCATCCAAGAGTAACGAGCAAAACAAGCAAATTGGCCTTATGTCTATTCAATTTGACACGCATCCTTTAGACAGTGTAGTGAGTGTGAAAATGCCAGCGTGAAAGTTACACTGCCGAATTTCCTAGATCATTATACTCCCATTTTTGAACCATGCAAATTAAAATTTCGTTCAGCCAAAATGGAGAAAAAAGATGGGGGATTTGCTTCTAAATTTGACTTTGAAAAGGATAGTTTTGGGAGGATTTTTGGATCACGACTCGTATTGTATTACCTAAGGAGAACTCTCCAGACAGCTATTCAATGTGGGGAGATTAAGGAATAAACAGGGAGGTACAGAGCATGGTTCATGACACAACGAATCGAGATCAATGGCTGGAGTGGATGCTGCAGATTGGTAAGCCGGTACTGGAAGCACTAGCTGAACGAAAATTAAAAGAACGAATGCCCATCCAGAGCAAGCAAGCAGGTAGAGAAGAGTATACTTACTTAGAAGCCTTAGGGAGATTGCTTGTAGGGATGGCTCCTTGGTTGGAGCTGAGTGGCTTATCAGGTAAAGAAGAAGAGCAACGCAGTATGATGGTGCATTTAGCGAGAGAGGCTATTGATGCTGCTACGGACCCTTTGTCACCGGATTTTATGAATTTTGCAAAAGGCTATCAGCCTATTGTTGATACCGCTTTCTTGTCCCATGCCATGATCCGGGCCCCGAAGGAGCTGCTCAACGGTCTTGATGTAAGAGTAAAACAAAATGTAGCCAACTGCTTAAAGGCGACTCGCTCAAGGAAGCCTCCGTACAACAACTGGTTACTGTTCGCAGCCATGACCGAGACGGCGCTGCACCAGCTTGGCGAGGATTGGGATCCGATGCGGATTGATTATGCCTTGAAGAAGCATCAGGAGTGGTATTTAGGTGACGGTGTCTACGGAGATGGGCCAGAATTTCATTGGGACTACTATAACGGATTCGTCATTCAGCCTATGCTAGTCGATATTTTGCAGACCATGGGATCACAATTGCCAGATTCGGAACATTTGGTTGCAGACGTTATTCACAGGGCAGCTCGTCATGCGTCGCAACAGGAACGGCTGATTTCTCCCGAAGGAACCTTCCCTCCAATCGGACGCTCACTTGCGTACCGATTTGGTGTATTTCAGTTGCTATCACAGGCGGTGCTTCAAGGCTGGCTTCCCACGGAGATCGCTCCTAACCAAGTCAGCTGTGCGCTGACTGCCGTTATCCGTCGTATGATCGAGGAGCCTGGAACCTTTGACACGGACGGCTGGCTGCGCATAGGATTCTGTGGCGATCAGGAGGGGATTGGCGAAGGATACATTTCTACGGGCAGTCTGTATCTATGCACTTCCGTGTTTCTGCCCCTTGGACTACCACCTGAGCATCCATTCTGGCATGGAGAAGCAGACTGGACCTCCAAGAGGGCTTGGGCAGGTAGACCGTTCCCCATAGACAAGCACTTAAACGAAAGCTGACATCTTTATTAAGCTCTGTACTACGTTCGACATGTCGGATGTTGGGTTGGCATAAACGTCTTGTATTGATAGTTATTATGAGAAAGGTGAGGAATTATCATGGAAAATACGATGTGCCAAGAAACGGTCGCTCAATGGGAAAGGTTCGAACTTCGGTTACCAGGACCCATCGAAGACAATCCCTACGTCGATGTCGAATGGAGTGTCATTTTTCGCCATGAAGAAAAGGAAATCACGTCTGCTGGCTTTTATGCGGGAGATGGTCTGTATATCACCAGGTTCATGCCTGAAGTCAGCGGAAAGTGGACATACGTAACGCATAGCAACACGCCTGAGCTGAATGGGGTACACGGAAGCTTCACTTGTGTCACTGCAGCACACATGGTTCACGGTCCAGTCAGGGTGAAGGATGAGAATCATTTTGCCTATGCGGATGGCACCCCATACTTCCCGTTCGGTACGACAGCGTACGCTTGGATTCATCAGGCGGAAGCCATGCGTACGCTAACGCTGCAGACACTTGCGGAGGGACCTTTTAATAAAATTCGAATGTGTTTATTTCCCAAAAATTACTCATTTAATGTCCATGAACCGGAGTCATTTCCTTTTATGGGCTCGCCAGCCATGGGCTTTGATAAAGCACGGTTTAACCCGGTATTCTGGGAGCATGTCGAGCGCTGCATCGAATCGTTGCTTGAGCTTCATATCGAAGCGGATGTAATCTTGTTTCATCCGTATGATAAAGGTCGATGGGGCTTCGACCGCATGTCTGCGGAGGAGGACGAACGATATCTCCGTTATGCCATCGCACGACTTGGGGCTTATCGGAACATCTGGTGGTCCATGGCGAATGAATATGATTTCATGAGGGACAAATCAATGCCGGACTGGGAGCGTCTGGTAAGCGTTGCATCAGAGGCGGATACTCACCATCATCTATTGTCCATTCATAACGGGACAGCGATGTATATTCCTGAAAGCGTTATAATGTATGATCATACTCGCTCTGAGATTACCCACTGCAGCATTCAACACTGGGACGTCACGTTGGTCACGGCATGGCGAGAGCGCTATCAGAAGCCAGTTATTGTTGATGAGTGTGGTTATGAAGGGAATTTGCAGCAACGGTGGGGCAACCTGAGTGCCGAGGAAATGACGCATCGTGTCTGGGAAAGCTTCACCCGCGGTGGATATGCGAGTCACGGCGAGACATACCTACACCCCGATGACGAAATCTGGTGGTCCAAAGGGGGGAGGTTATATGGACGAAGTCAGGAGCAGATACGCTTTCTACGCAGCATTGCCGAGGAAATGCCTCCTGATACGCAGCCGATCCCGCTTCGTGACGTGCCTGCACTCGGAGTGAAGGGTTCATATTACTTGCATTACTACGGCCAACATCAGCCAGGCTACCGTGAGCTTGAGCTCCCGGAGGACGTAGATTTTTCGGCTGAATGGATCGACACGCAAGGCTTAAGTATCACCAAGTTACCTTTGAGCTATCGCGGAAAATGCCGCATCCCTTTGCCTAGTAAGCCTTATTATGCGCTTCGTATTCGTGCTGAGGAACATGCCTCATCAAAGTGAACTAGCATATGGATCGTACATTGTGAGCTGTGATCCAGCCCCCGTCTCCCAATGAAGCATGTCCACCATCCAATATAAAGCGCACCATATACATTGCCATGGGAACCATTCTAAATAAGGGCTTGGATTTCTATCGGCTTAGCTTTGAGGCATTTGGGGATCTGCTGTACTTAGCCCTACAATGACAATAGGCTGACAGACCGTGTCCACCCCAGAGGGAGCACTTTCGGCTGTGCAATGATGCGAATCGCAGCATGGGTGCGAAGAGGGGTTGATTTCTGCTTATGAACGCTAATATTGGGCCAAATCCGTCCTATTTTGTGAATTGACATTATTTTGCACGGAGCTTAACATATGAATCAGCGATGAAATTCCAAAAAAAGGAATGATTGGATCGTGATTTGGTATGGCTGAAGCTGCTTATGAATATCAGGAGCGTATTCGCAGACTGGCTGTCAAAATCGTGAAGCATTATCGGGGCAAAGGTCCTGAGCTGGTGAAGGTGAAGCTGGATAGTGAGTCACAGATTACGATAGAGATTAAGGGGATGCTATCGAGTCTATCTGAAATATTACTGAGGGAGGGCGCGGAAGATCTCGTCACAGAATATTGGAAGGTACTGAGACCTTACCTGGAGCGCGGATTTATGGATGAGGTAATGGCGACGATCGGAAGTGCATTCTCGTATTCCTGGCAGCTTCCTGATCTAGAGCAGGAGAGCAGTACAGTCATTATTCAGCTTCATAAGACGGTTTGATTAAAGAGAAAGGGTGGCAAAGCCCTTCGCTTTTTAATAAGCCATTACAGAGTTGCGGCGGAGAAGCTGCATCCTTTGTATTGGCTTTTTTTATTGTAATTTTGTCTTATTGCGGCTTATGCAGACAGTAGATTAGCAATTGATTTCTAGCTGAAACCTACGTTTATCGCATGTTATGTGTATAAATTCACAAGGAGGTCAATTTCATGGAAGAAAAGGTTCGCACAATATGTCCTTATTGCGGGAGTGGCTGTCAAATGTATCTACGTGTCCAGGATGGACAGATTGTCGGAGCAGAAGCGGCGGATGGCCGCACGAATGAAGGGAACCTGTGTCTGAAGGGGCATTATGGCTGGGATTTCCTCCATGACCCGCAGCTGCTAACCTCGCGTCTACGTCACCCTATGATACGCAAGGAAGGGAAGCTGACCGAGGTGGGGTGGGAGGAAGCTATTCAGTATACTGCGGCCAGACTGCTAGAGATTAAGGACAAATATGGCGCGGACTCTATCATGGGGACAGGCTCCGCAAGAGGGCCTGGCAATGAAGCGAACTATGTAATGCAGAAATTCATGAGAGCGGTCATTGGCACGAACAATATTGATCATTGTGCGCGGGTATGTCACGGTCCGTCTGTTGCAGGTCTGACTTATTCTCTGGGGGATGGCGCGATGTCCAATTCGATTCCGGAGATTGAAGATGCGGATATGCTGCTGATCTTCGGCTATAATGCCCCGGCCACTCATCCCATCGTAGCCCGTCGGATCGTGAAGGCGAAGCAAAAAGGAGCCATGCTCGTAGTAGGTGACCCGCGTAAGACCGAGTCCGCGCGCATTGCCGATCTCTGGCTTCCACTCAAGGGCGGCACGAACATGGCACTGGTTAATGCTTTTGGACATGTGCTTATTGAGGAGAAGCTGTATGATGCAGATTTTGTAGCTCGTTATGTGGATGGGTTCGGTGCATATCGCTCTGCTGTAGAGAAGTATACACCAGAATATGCAGAGACGATTACCGGGGTACGTGCAGCAGATATTCGTCAGGCGATGCGCAGCTATGCGAGGACGGACAAGGCGATGATTCTATATGGCATGGGCGTATGCCAGTTCGCGCAGGCGGTAGACGTGGTCAAAGGCCTGGCCTCACTTGCGCTGCTCACGGGACATTTTGGTAGACCCTCTGTGGGCATTGGGCCTGTACGGGGTCAAAATAACGTACAAGGCTCTTGCGATATGGGCGCATTGCCGAATGTATATCCGGGCTACCAGGCAGTCACAGATGAGCAGGTACGACGTAAATTCGAGGAGGCCTGGGGAGTCGACTTGCCGGATAGACCAGGGTATCGGCTGACCGAGGTACCGCATCTCATTCTGAAGGAGCAGAAGCTCAAGGCCTATTACATTTTTGGCGAGGATCCTGTACAGAGCGATCCGAATGCTGCCGAACTGCGGGAAGCATTGGATCAGCTCGAACTGGTCATTGTGCAGGATATTTTTATGAACAAGACGGCCCTGCATGCGGATGTAATCCTGCCAGCGACCTCGTGGGGTGAGCATGATGGGGTCTATTCCTCAGCCGACCGAGGCTTCCAGCGTATCCGCAAGGCAATTAAGCCCCCTGCCTCGGTCAAGCCAGATTGGCAGATTATTAGCGAGCTGGCCACGGCGATGGGATACCCGATGAGCTACGGCAGCACCGAGGAGATCTGGGATGAAATGAGAGGGTTATGCCCAAGCTTTGCCGGGGCAAGCTACGCCAAGCTCGATGGACTTGCAGGCGTGCAGTGGCCTTGCCCGTCAGAGGAGCATCCAGGCACTCCTTATCTTTATAAAGGTCATAAGTTCACTACTCCGAACGGCAAAGGTCAGCTATTCGCATGTGAGTGGAGACCACCGCTCGAGCAACCGGATCAGGAATATCCGCTTGTGCTGTCGACGGTGCGCGAGGTAGGACATTATTCGGTTCGGACGATGACGGGCAATTGCCGCGCGCTTAGTCTGCTGTCCGATGAGCCTGGTCGAGTGCAGATGAGCCCCGAGGATGCCACTTCACTGGGCATTGAGGATGGTCAGCTGGTACGTATCGTCTCACGTCGGGGACAGGTCGTATCCAGGGCCCTGGTAACAGATCGTGTAGCCAAAGGAGCGTCGTACATGACGTATCATTTCTGGATTGGGGCATGCAACGAGCTGACCGTAGATGAGCTGGACCCGGTATCGAAGACACCAGAGTTCAAATACTGCGCGATTCGGATTGAGGCGATCGCGGATCAGCCTCAGGCCGAGGAGCAGGTACGCCGTCAATATCAGCTACTCCGTGAGCAGATGCTGGTAGGGGAGCGCAGGGGATGAGTGCTGTGGGGCCCAATGCGCTGGTCATTGCCGAAGCGGATAGATGCATTGGCTGCAAGGCTTGTGAGCTGGCCTGCTTTGCAGTACATCACCGCCATAACGGGGTACAGGCTGCAGTAGGAACGGTCACCATACCTGTTCTTCCTCGGCTGTATGTCATTCGTGATGACAGCTTCACCATGCCAGTCCAGTGTCGTCATTGTGAGAATGCACCTTGTGCCGAGGTATGCCCGGTGCAAGCCATCCGTCAGACAGAAGGGATCATCGACATTTCAACTGATGCATGTATTGGCTGTAAAGCCTGCTCACTCGCTTGTCCATTCGGTGCGATCAGTCTGTACAAGGCATACAGTGCAGGTGCGGAGGTCAGGCAGGAAAGACTGCGACAGCAAGAGGTGTATGAGCGACAGGGAAAGCGAAATGGGGACAATAGCAATGGCATCAAGTCTAAAATGGTCGCCTATAAATGTGATCTGTGCCGGGAAGCTGATCTGAGCAGCTTCGAAGGGCATGAAGGGGAGGAGGAACTGAATGCACCTCCGAATGCGGTTCGCGATCGTGTGCCTGCTTGTGTGACTGTCTGCCCGGTGAACGCTCTGAAGCTGATCAAGCCAGCGGCATTGCCTTCGCACAAAGCAGCACCCGTACCTGTCTATGGTCGTGCGAATCCGATGCTCTAAAGCTCGTAAGGTATACAGGATTAACAATTATAAAAGCTTGAGCAAGCCCATAAATTCCATCTAAAAAGAACCAAAAAAGGAATGACTGCCATGTCAAATAGTGAGCTTTTCGTTCAAATTGATGCAGAGCTGTGTACAGGCTGCCGGCAGTGCGCAACCGTATGTCCGGTAAACGCCATTGCGGGGGAGCCTGGTCAACCACAGACGATTGATACAGACAGTTGTGTGCTCTGCGGTCAATGTGTGCAGATTTGTACCTCCTATGCAGCTGAAGGCAACGAGGAAGGCAAGTACCTCGCTGCTCTGAGAGAACGGCGTGGACAACTGCCATCTGTACGTGAGCCGCTCTTCGCAGCCTACTCGACCGGACAGGTACTGAAGGTGAAGCAGGCACTCAGAAGCGGGCAGCTGCAGACGGTCGTCCAGTGCGCTCCGGCAATACGTGTATCGCTTGCAGAAGAATTCGGCCTGCCCTTCGGTACGCTTACTCCTGGTAAGATGGCAGCCGCACTGCGACGCCTGGGGTTTGACCGCATCTATGATACCAATTTTGGTGCAGATGTGACCATTATGGAGGAAGGAACGGAGCTGATCGGACGTGTGATGGCAGGGGAGCGGCTGCCGATGTTCACAACCTGCTGCCCTGCCTGGGTCAAGCATGCAGAAACGGCGGCTCCTGATCTTCTGGAGCACTTGTCCAGCTGCAAGTCTCCGATGCAGATGGTAGGCGCATTAATCAAGACCTTCGGAGCGCAGCTGGATGAAGTTGACCCGTCGCACATTTATAGTGTCGCGGTCATGCCATGCACATGTAAGGCGTTCGAATGCAGCCGTGAGGAAATGGAGGTCGACGGACATCGTGAGGTGGACGTGGTCATTACGACCCGAGAGCTGGCTCAGCTGATCAAGGATGCTGGTATTGACTTCGAGCAATTGCCAGATGAGCCTTTTGATGCGCCACTTGGTCTGTACTCCGGTGCCGGTTCCATATTCGGTGTCACCGGGGGCGTGATGGAGGCCGCGATCCGCACCGGGTATGAGCTCATGACTGGGGAGAAGCTGATGGAGCTCCAATTGGATTTTGTACGTGGTGAGGAGGGGATTCGCACAGCGGAGGTTCAGGTAGGTGAGCTATGCCTGCGAGTAGCAGTAGTAGCCGGTCTTCAGTACGTCCAGCCTGTGCTGGATCAGATACGGGAGGGAACCTGCCCATATCATTTCGTTGAGGTAATGGCTTGTCCGGCAGGCTGTATCAGCGGAGGCGGTCAGCCGAAGCTGCTACTGGAGACACAGCGCAAGCAGGCATATCTGGCCAGGAAGACCGCGGTCTATCGTCATGATGCCCATCAACAGGTTCGCAAGTCACATGAGAATCCCGCCATTATTGAATTATATGCGCAATTTTTAGGGGAGCCGCTGGGACATGTATCTCATCATTTGCTGCATACTGTGTTCCGATCAAGAAAGCCATCGTCCTGTCCTCCCCTACAGGCAGGAAGGAGAGCTGAATCAAGATGAATAGCTTTGTCATTGCTGATCCCGAACGCTGTATTGGCTGTCGCACATGCGAGGTGGCTTGTGCCACGGCCCATGCGGGGGAGAATATGCTGCTGTGTTCGGAGGAGCAGGTCCCCTTTTACCCCAGATTGAGAGTGATGGAGACGAATGAGATTACTGCACCTGTACAGTGTCGTCACTGCGAGGATGCTCCATGTGCCAATGTCTGCCCTAATGGTTCCATCGTGAACCGGGGCCACAGCATTTACATCAATGAGAGCACTTGTATTGGTTGTAAAACCTGTATGCTGGTCTGCCCGTACGGAGCGATTACGATGATTCCCGCTTATAAGAGCGGCAGAAAGGAATATCAGGCAGGCCTGCGCATGAGCAACGGTGGAGGCTGGAGACCCAAGGAGCGGATGGTTGCAAGTAAATGTGATCTGTGTGTGGACAGCGGACAGGGGCCAGAGTGTGTGCGGATCTGCCCTACACAGGCGCTGCAGCTGGTTCAGCCCAAGGAGCTGGAGCTGGAGATTGCCTCCAAAAGATTGAACACGGCACGCACATTGCGGCAGTTCGGTGGTCTGATTCGGTAGGGGTGTGAATTTTTGCTAAAAGGCAGGTGAAGCACATGCTCAATTCCTTGAAGGATTCCTTTGGTCGTGTACACACTTATGTACGTATCGCTGTGACAGAGCATTGCAACTTGTCCTGCCGCTATTGTAGGCCAGCGCTCAAGGACATGCTTGGTCGTGAACAACCGCTGAATACATCAACGGATGTACTTACGGATGATGACATTGTGTCTGTGGTGTCGGCTATGGCGGAGATGGGAGTCAAGAAGGTTCGGCTTACCGGCGGCGAGCCGCTGCTGCGACCAGGATTGGCTGCACTAGCTGCCAGACTACGCGCTATTGACGGCATTCAGCGGCTTGGGGTGACGACGAATGGCATGCTGCTGGCTGCGCAAGCTTACTCGCTGCGGGAAGCTGGGGTGACGGACATGAATATTAGTCTGGATTCTCTGCGACCCGCGACATTTGCGGCGATTACTGGAGCTGATGTCTTTGACCGCGTATGGAGAGGGCTGGAGGCCAGCTTGGCCGCCGGCTTTGAGCGAGTGAAGCTGAACGTCGTGTATATGCGTGGAACGAATGACGATGAGGTGGAAGATTTTTTGCGGCTGACTCTAAAGAGACCGGTTGCCGTCCGCTTCATCGAATATATGCCCATCGGACGCAACACGAAAGGCTGGGCCGACAGCTATAAGCCACTGACAGGTGTATTGGAGCTCTGTAAGAGAGTTGGCTGGAGGTATGAGGCCGTTGCTGAGGTCGGAAACCAGGCGAGCAGCAAGGCTGAAGGCTGTCTGGAGACGTTGGGCGGACCCGCGCGTTACTACCGAATCGACGGGGCGACTGGTTGCTTTGGCCTGATCTCGCCGATCAGCGAGCATTTCTGTGCTGTCTGTAATCGCTTGCGATTGACGGCGGACGGCTGTATAAAGTCCTGTCTCTACTGGAATGAAGAATCTGACATCAAGCCGTATCTTGGAAATCACTTCGAGCTGAAGCTAGCCCTACAAAGGGCGCTGGGCCTCAAGCCGCTTCGCCATGGCATGGGAGCCTCAGCAATGTCCTGCAGGACCTCAGATCATTCCGCACATTCCATGTACTCTGGCTGTCCATCACATTCTACCTGCTCCACCTGCACAGCAGATGCAGTGAAGCTAGGGCAATCAGCACAAACGGAACAGTACCTGTCGGTGCTACCAAGACTGCAGGATGAGTCACAGCATGGGAGGCAAAAAGGGACAGCTCGGCAAATGTCGCAGATTGGAGGATGAAGATAGGAGGATGATGTAAGGATGAAGCAGACTAAGCATCTAGACGCTGTGGAGCATTCGGCTCCCTCGTGTAAGCACAGGCAGGCCTTTCGACAGGAGCAGGATGCGCTAGGCTCTTTGCCTATTCCCGCTGAGGCCTATTATGGCGTCCATACCATGCGGGCGAAGATGAATTTTGCAGTCAGCTCGCGTCCAGTGAACCTAAGACTCATACGAGCCGTGGTTCTTGTGAAGAAGGCAGCTGCCCGTGTGAATGGCAGAAGTGGCGAATTGCCTGTCGATAAGGCAAGAGCTATTGAGCTGGCTTGCAATGACATATTGGCTGGTGAACTGGAGGAGCAATTTGTTGTGGATGCTTATCAAGGGGGCGCGGGGACAAGCACGAACATGAATGTGAACGAAGTGGTAGCGAACCGCGCGTTGGAGCACATGGACGAGCAAAAGGGCGACTACCACATCGTTCATGCCATCGATGATGTGAATCGCTACCAATCTACGAATGACGTCTATCCGACTGGCCTTCGTATAGCCTTGATTCCGCTGGTAAGGGAGCTGGCGGAGGCGATGGCGTGCTTGCAAGCCATCTTCCAGCTCAAGGAGCAGGAGTATGCAGAGGTACTTCGATTGGGCCGCACTCAATTGATGGATGCCTTGCCCATTCTGGCAGGGCAGACCTTCGGGGCTTATGCGAAGGCAGTTGCCAGGGACCGCTGGCGGCTCTATAAGGTGGAGGAGCGGCTGAGAGAAATTCATATCGGAGGTACAGCGGTAGGTACGGGTATGAATGCTCCGCTTGCTTATGCATATGCCATGACAGACGAACTGCGCGAGCTGACAGGGCTTGGCCTGTGCAGATGCGATTATCCGATGGATCCGACGCAAAATATGGACATCTTCGTAGAAGTATCGGGTCTGCTAAAGGCTGCGGCCGTGAATCTTCTTAAAATCTCTAATGACTGCCGACTGCTGTCGTCTGGACCAGCTGGTGGAATAGGTGAATATGTCCTTCCTCCAGTACAGGCAGGCTCCTCACTCATGCCGGGCAAGGTAAATCCGGTGATGGCTGAAATGCTGGGCTGCGTAGCGATGCGCGTAATCGCAAACGACACGGCAGTGACGCTGGCCGCGTCACACGGTCAACTGGAGCTGAATGCGTTCATTTCGCTGTTAGCGGAGGCGTTGCTGGAATCGCTAGAGCTGCTCATCCACGCCGTCCCCTTGTTCCAGGAGCGCTGTATTGCAGGCTTGACACTGGATGAAGAGCGCTGCCGAGAGCATCTGGAGCGTTCTGGTGTACTGGCGGCAGCCACAGTGGCGTACCTCGGCTATGATGCAGCCGCGGACTTGCACAGGATAGCTGCCTCGTCAGGTCGACCCTTGGAGGAAATGCTGCTGGAGCAAGGGTTAATGACACCCGAGCAAATCCGTCAGGTGCTGAGCCCCTATGCTGTGACGAGTCCTGGCATTCCTGGGCGTTCAAGAGAGAATAACGAACCGGTCTGCGGGACGAAGGAGGGAACGATGTGAATCGCTTGAGCATGAATCACACGCCGCGTGGCCAGCGACCGCATATTGCCGTGTTCGGGCGTTGTAATGCGGGGAAATCAAGCCTGATTAATGCGATCTGTGGGCACACAGCAGCGATCGTATCCCCGGTAAGCGGCACGACGACGGACCCGGTCTATCAAGCCATGGAGCTGCTCCCGGCCGGTCCGGTCGTGTTCATTGATACCGCGGGACTGGATGATCACAGTGTGCTCGGCAATGAACGTTCACGTGTCGCACTAAGCATATTGCAAAAGACGGATATGGCGCTGTTGGTCATTGATCCAGAGTATGGTGTCGATATGCTGGAGCAGGATCTTATTCACAGGTTGAAGGCAACAGCCCCTCACATCATGCTAATCATAAATAAGCTAGATCGTATAGATGGTGGGCCAGCGGATATACAACAGTACTGCGATCGCATCGTGCTCCAGCTCGGGGCAAGCTCCGAGCTGGAGCTGCACGCGGTGAGCAGCCTCACACATAGCGGCATTGTCAAGCTGAAGCAGGCGATGGCTGTCAGACTGGCAGCTCAGGAGGAGGAGCGCTTTCGGCTCGTAGGCGATCTGTTGCAGCCAGGAGAGCTGGCGGTGCTCGTCGTTCCGATTGACAAGGCTGCACCGAAGGGACGGCTGATATTGCCACAGCAGCAGGTAATCCGTGACATTTTGGAATGTGATGCCACGGCTGTAGTGACCAAGGAGCATGAGCTCGCACATACACTGGCTTCATTAGGTCGCAGGCCCAGTCTCGTCATTACGGACTCTCAGGTATTCATGAAGGCCGCTGCGGATACGCCCTTGGACGTGCCGCTCACATCGTTCTCGATCCTGTTCGCCAGAGCCAAGGGGCATCTGCCGCAGCTCGTCAAGGGAGTACGCTCGATTAGCACTCTGAAGGAAGGGGATCGGGTCCTGGTTGCCGAGGCTTGCACTCACCACCGTCAATGCGATGATATCGGTACGGTGAAGATCCCTCGCTGGCTGCGGGAGCGGTGCGGCAAGAAGCTGTCTATTGAGCACGCCTCAGGCGGCGAATTGCCCCCATCGCTGGACTCCTTTGCCCTCATTATCCACTGTGGTGCATGCATGCTGAATCGCCAGGCTATGCTGAATCGCCTGGCTGCGGCAGCAGCTGCCGGGGTACCCATCGTGAATTACGGGATGTTCATCGCCTATGTGCAGGGAGTGTTCCCGCGAGCGATTGAGATCTTCCCTGAGGCGCGCTTGGCCTGGGATGAGCCTGTGTTCAATCCTTAATAATTACACTGGATACGATACTAGAAGTCTCGATGGAAAGGTAGATCAGACATAACAGCGATCGTAAGGGTTCTTTTGTTTGGAGCTTTGCTTGGGAGCTTAGTTTGGGGCTTTGCTCGGAGCGAAGTTACGCACCATAGTTCTTTGGGATCGTTTGCGTACACACCTTAATCAAAGGATGCAATAGGCTGCTGTAGGAATGGAGGGAGGCCCAACGAATCACCTCATAAGCAAACTTGGCAGTCAAGGTACACTAAGCAGATTCGAGCTGATTTCGCTGATCGACTCTCTTGATGAGTCTGTGCATCAGCATTTACGGCGTACGGCACACCGTGTACGTGTATCTATGTATGGCAATAGCGTATATGTGCGTGGGCTGATCGAATTCTCGAATATTTGCAAGCAAAACTGCCTGTATTGTGGACTGCGTTCAGGCAATAAGCAACTGAGCCGTTACCGTCTGTCGCTTCAGGAAATTATAAAATGCTGCGATGAGGGCTATGAACTCGGCTACCGAACCTTCGTCCTGCAAAGCGGCGAGGATGCTTGGTATACAACCGACCGACTGGCCGAGTTAATACACTCCATCAAACAGTCCTATCCAGACACGGCCGTCACGCTCTCCATCGGCGAGAGAAGCAATGAATGTTATACACGGCTGTACGAGGCCGGAGCCGATCGATTCTTGCTGCGCCATGAGACAGCATCACGTGCGTTATACGATGCTCTGCACCCGACAATGCAATTCGAGCAACGGCGAGAGCGGCTGCACGCTCTTCAAAGCATCGGCTATCAGATCGGGGCAGGCTTCATGGTCGGCCTACCGGGACAGACTTCAGCCGACTTGGCGGAGGACCTGCTGTATGTACAGGAGCTGCAGCCGGATATGATCGGGATTGGCCCTTTTTTGCCGCATAAAGCAACCCCGCTCAGGGATCAGCCCCCAGGTACAATAGAGCGTACCCTTGATATGATTGCACTGGCCCGACTGCTGGTTCCGCAAGCATTGATTCCGGCCACGACGGCAATGGGCACGGCCCACCCGCAAGGACGGGAGCTGGCGCTGCTGGCAGGTGCCAATGTCGTCATGCCGAATCTATCACCGATGTCCGTGCGCGATAAATACATGCTCTATAACAACAAAATCTGCACAGGAGACGAATCTGCACAATGCCGTTTCTGCCTCGAGCGGCGCATTGAAGCAGTTGGACTCTATATGGATATGGGACGCGGTGATAGCCTGAAATACCTGGACCGAAGCGGGCAGCCTATCGCTCCATTCTTGTCATAGAAGGAAAAGGCAATGACGCAGGGTCCCGCACAAGTTGGCGTAGTAGACGAGATGTAACAACGTGCATTTGTCGGAAAACGGCTCCAAGTATCACCATCTATTTTATAGAAAGAAGTGAATCGCTGTGAGCAAGCTGGATGAGCATCGCCCGGCAGATTTTATTCAGGATGAGGACATAATTGCCGCCCTTCGCTATGGCGCCGAGGCGGTGCAGGACCGTGCATTGGTGGAGGATATACTGGACAGGGCTAGCGCATGCAAGGGGCTCAGTTCTATGGAAGCAGCTGTGCTACTCCATGTGGAGGATGCGGAGACACTGGAACGGCTATTCCTGGTGTCTAGACAGATTAAGGAACGAATTTACGGCAACCGAATCGTACTCTTTGCTCCGCTATATATAAGCAATTACTGTGTCAACAATTGTGTCTATTGCGGCTATAAGCATTCTAATTCGGATTTGGAGCGCTGTCGCCTGAGTGCCGACAATATCGCGGAGGAAGTCCGGGTATTGCAAGCCCTTGGTCACAAACGACTTGTGCTGGAGGCTGGCGAGGATGAGCGCTACTGCTCCATAGACTATGTGCTCGATTGCATACGTACCATCTATGAGACGAGGCTGGATAACGGTCAAATCCGTCGCGTCAACATCAATATTGCTGCCACGACAGAGGAGAATTATCGCCGTTTGGCTGCGGCAGGGATCGGAACGTACATCCTTTTCCAGGAGACCTACCATCGGCCCAGCTATCGCCATTATCATCCCAATGGTCCGAAGCGGGATTATGACTGGCATACGACCGCCATGGATCGAGCCATGCGCGCGGGTATAGATGATGTCGGTATCGGTGTTCTGTACGGTCTGTATGATCACAAATACGATACGATCGCCATGCTGAAGCATGCGGAGCATCTGGAGGAGGCATTCGGCTGCGGCCCCCATACGATCTCCGTTCCTCGCCTGCGGCCGGCTGAAAATGTCAATCTGGATAACTATCCATATCTCGTCAATGATCATGAATTTGCCAAGATCGTGGCTGTTCTGCGGTTGTCCGTCCCTTATACAGGCATGATTTTGTCCACACGGGAAGACACTGGCTTCCGGGACCGGATTATTCAGTTAGGCATTTCACAGATTAGCGCTGGCTCTGCTACAGGCGTAGGGGGCTACAGCGTCAATAAAGACAAGGAGCAGGTATCGCAGTTCACGCTTGGCGACCACCGATCACCACTTGAGATCGTCAAGGCACTATGCAGGGATGGTTACGTTCCCAGCTACTGTACAGCCTGCTACCGCGAGGGCCGTACCGGGGACCGTTTCATGCAACTGGCCAAGTCTGGACAGATCCACAATGTGTGTCAGCCGAATTCGCTAATGACGCTGCTGGAATATTTGCTGGATTACGCGGATGAGGAAATGAAGGAGCTGGGGGAGCAGATTATTCGCGACAATCTTGAGAGTATTCCTAAGGAAGGAGTAAGAAAGGCTACCATGAGACAACTGGAGCGAATCCGAAGCGGTGAGCGGGATTTGCGATTCTAGTGAATTTTATATGAAAAGTAAATAGAAAGGAGGCCCCAACAAGTCGCATTTATGCGTTGTTAGGGGCCTTTTTATTGCTAGCTGTATCGTACGATTTTCTACCGTTATCTCATGGTATTCTCATCATGTCTTATGGGGTCTTATAGGGTCTCATTAGTACATTTAAATCCTATCAGCAGCTTAAGGATAGCTCATCGCTTGCTGACACAGGTGGCTTACAGACTTCCGTCACTGCGCGAATTCTCTTAAACGGCTCACACTTGCCTGCTAATCAGCAGTAATTCGCTCGGGATGGCTGTATACATTGCAGACGTCTGCCCGAATGAAGCCGACTGCGGTTATACCCAGCTCATCAGCCAGATCGATCGCAAGACTGGTCGGAGCGGATTTGGACAGGACGATTTCCGCTCCGAGCTTGGAGGCCTTCAACAATATTTCCGAAGAGATTCTTCCACTGAGTACGATCGTGCTGTGCTCGGGGGGAATTCCTTGTCGCAGATAGTGTCCCAGTATCTTATCCAGTGCATTATGGCGCCCAATATCACTGCGGGTCAGAAGTACGTCCTTATTGCTGCATAGTGCTGCAGTATGAACGCCTCCGGTGTGCTGGAACAGCTCAGTTCCCGACAGTACCGTATTCATCAAGCGGAAGCAATCGGCATAGCGCAATTCAATAGGTTCGCCATGGGTATGCTTGGCCGTGCGTGCATCGTTGACGTACACGAAGCTGTGACGCCCCGAGCCGCAGCAGGAGGTGACGTACCGCTTGGCGAATAGCTGCCGATGCAGGGGATTCCAGCGTTTCGTCGTGACATGCACGAAGCCTTCTTCCTCCTGGGTCCAAATATGCTGGATATCCTGCATATGGCGTATAATTCCCTCGGAGGCGAGATAGCCGATGACCATATCCTCGATGAACTCTGGGGTACAGACGAGGGTTACAAATTCCTCGCCGTTAATCTTAATCGTTACCGGGTGTTCCATAGCGATGGTGTCCTCTACATGACTTAGAAGTCCCTGGCAAAATCGGATAATGTGCCGTGCTTGCTCAGGCTGTGTATTCATTATGCTCCTCCTTTGAACTAAACGAGAATGTGTATTAATAGTTCCGATTGTAAATAATTAGCATATTTCATAAGTTAAATACACCACTTTGCCGTCGCTCTGTCAATGAGGGATGTTATAGAGGCAGGATGTTAAAAAGCCAACCAGCAAACTAGTCTCATTTGCGTGATTGGCTCGTGTTACTTGCTCGTATATTCCGCTCACATCGCCTCTTCAACCTCAGGCAATAGGTTGTGGACTGATGCAGATCTCATTCGGTGACTCACATACAGAAGCAGGCCTAGCACAATCCATCCGGTGCCAAGAAGAAGAGAGGAAGCTCCAAGTTGAGTGATGAGATATAAAATGAAGATGGCTCCTAACAAGGGGAAAATCATTCGAACAATCCAATCCTGTAAACTGCGTCTTTTCTGACGAATGATATAATGGCCGATGACAGAGAGATTTACGAATAGAAAGGCTGTTAGTGCACCAAAGCTGACAAACATGATTGCCGTCTCCAGACTGATGAATAAGGCCGCGAGGGAAATAACACTGACGAGTACAATATTGAACACAGGCGTGCGGAATTTGGGGTGAATAGAACTGAATTTTCGGGGCAGCAAGGAGGATCTGCCCATGACAAACAGCAGCCTGGAGACAGTTGTCATAGAAGACATGCCTTGCGCAAGCACGGAGAAAATAACGACAAAGGTGAAGATGGAGGCAAGTGTTCCTCCGCCAATAACCTGCATTAATTCGAATCCTGCAGAGTCCATATGTGCAAACGTAAAGGAAGGGTACATCTGTTGAATTAAATAAGCCGTTGCGAAATACATAATACCAGCGATACTAACGATGATCAGAATGGCACGGGGTATCGTTTTTTCCGGTTGTCTCGTTTCTTCTGCCATCGTCGTGATGGAATCAAAGCCAAGGAAAGAAAAACAGACGAGAGAAGCTCCAGCCAATATGGCTGAGAAGGGAACGCCTTCTACGGAATGAAGTGGGTTAAGTCCCGTAGCCACCCCTTGTGTCACGGCTTTGTATACAAGAAAGGCACAAAAACCTGCTATAAAAATGATTTGCATCAGCACAAATATCTTGTTGACGTTTGCGGACGTTTTGATGCCGATCACGTTGATGGTCATCACAATAAGAGTAAGGAGCACAATCCAGACGGGTGAAGGAATAGAGGGAAACTGGGCATGCAGATTAATGCCAAACATCAGTACAGCTACAATACAGGAGAACAGATAATCCAGCAGAATCACCCAGCCTACCAAAAAGCCGATAAACGGGTTCATCGCTTGACTTACATAGGTATAAGCCGAACCTGACACCGGAAAAGCCTTGGCCATCTGTCCATAGCTGCCTGCGGTAAACAGAATAGCTACAAAAGCAAGAACGTATGCAGCCAGCAGCATCCCCTGAGAACCCTCATGTAGGACACCAAAGCTCGTGAAAAATATCATGGGAGACATCCAGGCCAGTCCCATGGTCACCACATGGCTCAAGGAGAGATTTCTTTTTAGTGTTAACTTTTGTGACATTATAAAACCCCCTTCGAAATTAAAAATGATATGCTGTTTTTCCGTGTCATGATATTTCACATTTTTACAGGCGTTTTAGTAAAAATCAAGCTATTTTTTTGAGCATATACGCACGTCCAGTCATTTTCTATAGTAGTTTTTTCGTCATTTTGAGAAAAACATGCCATGAGTTTAAGCGGAAGGAATGTTTTTTAAGATTATTTTCAAAAAAGTATTGTGATTTGTGATTTTGAGTGTTAGTATTCATAACATGAATTTCATAAAAATGTTTTCTAGGGTTCCGAACCGTAGATCGGTTGACTGGTCCGAGAGAAAACGCATTGGGCGCATCACCTAATGTACACGGCGGGAAAAAAGCCCGGGAGAATCAATCAAAGAGCAATCTTTGATGTTTCTCTCGGGCTTTTTTATATTTTTCTACAGGAGGAATGAACAATGACAGCATTATTCACGATGACTATGCAGCCTGGTAGCAAATGGTCTGCCCATGTAGGAAGAGGAAAAGCGATCACATTAACAGCAACAGGAGATCGTGCCAATGTATCCGCATTGTTATTCCATGCACAAGATCCGGCAGAACGCTACAACATGCCTGATACCCTGAAAGCCCAACACACCGCTTATTTGACGACAGGCAACGTATTGATGAGCGATCAAGGGAGGGTGCTGGCTTCCATTACGGAAGATACGGTAGGCTGGCATGATCCTTTATCCGGATATACGACTCGTGAGGCGACGGATCAAAAATATGGAATCACCACATATCAGGACCAGCGCAACGACTGGTTGAGAAGCGGGGAAGAGAACTTTAAGGTCGAGCTGTTCCGGCATCAGCTGTCGCCGCGTGACATCGCGGTTCCGGTTAACTTTTTCTCAAAGGTCGTGTGCGAATTGGATGGAACGATGAAGTACACATGGCAGGAGACAGCAGCACGGTCAGTGACGATCCGGACGGAAATGGACATCTTGCTCGTGCTATCAAATACACCTCATCCGCTTGATCCTTCAGCACACTACCCAAATACCTCGGTTATCGTGTCGGTGACAGATGTCGAGCCCGCTTCTGAAGAGGACCCTTGTGTTCTTCATTGTGGAGAGAATCAAAGAGCTTTTGAAAATACATGGAATGCTTTTGCTTTGCTGAAGGGGGCCAACTAACATGAATACTCCTCAACTTGTAGAGAGTCAATTACTGGAGGAAAAAGCCATATACGAGCACGTAATCCCAGCCGGTGATGGCTGGCTACATGATCTTCGGCCAGGCCAAGTACTTCGCATCGTTGATATGGAAGGCAATCAGGCCGTTGATACGCTGTTCTACTCCACTGAAGATCCGACTAACCATTACAGTGCAGTTCGCACGATTACCAGTCAAGGAAATCTGTATTTGACGACAGGTTCGACGCTACTCGCTGAATCGGGCCAAGAGCTGCTGCGGATTACGGCTGATACCTGCGGAAGACATGACACGATCGGCGGTGCCTGTTCGGCACAAAGCAATACTGTCCGCTACGCCCATGATAAGCTTTCGATGCACAACTGTCGTGATACCTTCATGCTAATGCTCTCACAGCGGGATGAATATACCAAGCGGGATCTCGCCCCTAACGTCAACTTTTTCATGAATGTGCCTGTTACACCGGAAGGCGAGCTAACCTTTGCAGATGGCATATCGGCACCAGGTCGTTACGTTGAATTAGTTGCGCTGGCCCCCGTGACCGTTCTGATCAGCAACTGTCCACAGTTGAACAATCCATGTAATGCCTATAACCCCACTCCAGCCAAAGTGCTTATCTGGGATGCAGAGGGAGGTAACGCCGATGTTTAAAAAAGTGTTGATCGCCAATCGCGGTGCCATAGCCGTACGCATCATTCGGTCTCTTCGTCAGATGGGCATTTCCAGCGTAGCCATCTACACAAAAGCAGACCGAGACAGCCTGCATGTCGAGCTTGCAGACGAAGCTGTGCTCATTGGTGAGGGGCCGGCAAGAGAGAGCTACGTCAATGCCGAATTGGTCCTCAAGACTGCCAAGGAGGCAGGGGCTGATGCTATACATCCCGGTTATGGATTTTTGAGCGAGAACGCAGCCTTTGCTAGAGCGTGTGCGGAGCAGGACATTACATTTATTGGCCCTTCTCCTGAACACATTGAGCTATTTGGCTTGAAGCATACGGCACGGGCCATGGCAGCTGAAGCTGACGTACCTTTGCTGCCTGGCACAGGCCTGATGCATTCTCTGGATGAAGCAGTTCAACAGGCTGCAAGCATTGGTTATCCTGTGATGCTGAAATCGACGGCTGGTGGTGGGGGAATTGGCATGCGGGTCTGTGAGCACGAGGAAATGCTGAGCGAAGCTTTTGAATCGGTATCCCGCTTGGCCACAGCCAATTTTAATGACGGCGGCGTATTCCTTGAAAAGTACATTGCACGTGCACGTCACGTTGAGGTTCAAATTTTCGGTACAGGTAACGGTGAAGCAGTAGCTCTGGGGGAACGGGACTGCTCGGTACAACGGCGCAATCAGAAAATCATTGAGGAGACCCCGGCTCCATGCTTACCGGATGCAGTGCGACAGGAGATGCTTGAATGTGCCAGACGACTGGCGATTTCCGCAGGCTACCGCAATGCTGGAACGGTAGAGTTCCTGTATGATCCCGATGGGCAGCAATTTTACTTCCTGGAGGTAAATACAAGACTTCAGGTAGAGCATGGGGTGACAGAAGAGGTACTAGGCATCGATTTGGTGGAATGGATGGTCAAGGAAGCCGCCAATGAGACCGACTCATTGAATATCTCAGCTCCTTCACCAACAGGGCATAGTCTCCAGGTACGCTTGTACGCCGAGGATTGCATGAATGATTTTCGGCCGAGCGATGGACGCATTGATGCGATTCACTGGCCCGAAGATGTGAGAATTGAGAGCTGGATTCAACCTGGATTGAATGTGACTACACTGTATGATCCGATGCTGGCTAAAATCATTGTGCACGCCAACACGCGCAGGGAAGCAATTGACAAAATGAAGGATGCACTCCTTCAGCTTCGGGTGTATGGCGTAACGACCAATCAGTCCTATATAGAAGCATTTTTACACACCGTTTCCTTCGAGAATGGGGAAGTGCATACCCGAATGCTTTCTGACTTTAAACCACTGGAGTGTACCATTGAAGTGTTGGACGGCGGTATTCAGACCACGGTACAGGACTGTCCTGGAAGAATTGGCTACTGGGATATCGGTGTGCCCCCATCCGGACCGATGGATCACCTTGCTTTTCGTATTGGCAACAGATTGCTTGGCAATGATGCACATGCGTCTGGACTTGAAATGACACTACGCGGGGGAGCATATCGCTTCAGAGACGAAATCATCTTCTGCCTGACAGGAGCTGATATGAAGGCCGAACTGGATGGTGTGATTGTTGAGCCATATACGCCGACAGTTGCCTCTCCAGGCTCGGTGCTTACTCTTGGTGAAGCCAGACAGGGCCTGCGGACATACTTGCTCGTGGCCGGGGGGCTGGATATGCCGCTCACTCTTGGTAGTGCAGCAACCTTTACTTTGGGTGGATTCGGTGGTCATCGTGGTAGTGCATTGCGCACTGGTGCCATTCTGGGAGTACATGATGTAAAAGGAAAGGAGCAGGTCACGCTTGCTCCCCTCACAGCCGATTGCAGACCGAAGTACAACAATGAATGGACGATTGGCGTGATACCTGGACCACACTGTACGGATGAATACGTGCTTCCTGCTTATCTGGACCAGTTGACCGAGACTACATGGGAGGTTCATTTCAACAGCTCCAGAACAGGCGTCAGATTGATTGGTCCTGCCCCGCTATGGGCGAGAACTGACGGCGGTGATGCAGGGCTGCATCCCTCTAATATTCATGACAATGCTTATGCTGTCGGTGCATTGGATTTGACGGGCGACATGCCAATCCTGCTAGGACCAGACGGTCCGAGTCTTGGAGGGTTCGTCTGCCCGGTAACCACGGCGACCGCTGAATTATGGAAGCTCGGGCAACTAAGCCCTGGCGACAAGCTCCGCTTCAGGCTTATAACAGTTAAAGAAGCCGAGCAATTAAGAGCGGAGCAAGAGCTTTATCTAAAGGAGCTTGACGCGCAGCCAATGCTGCCCGCTCTACCCGCAACATCTACCGGTGAGTATATGCCGATTCTAGCCCAAGCGGTAGAAGGCAGACGCTTCCCGATTACAGTACGCTGCTCCGGTGATGAGAACATTCTGGTCGAGTACGGGGAGCGCGAGTTAAATCTGTTATACCGATTCCAGGCGTACGTGCTCATGCAAGCGATCAAAGAAAAGGGGAACATACCTTATATCGAGCTGACGCCAGGTATTCGTTCTCTGCAGATCCATCTGGACGCGACCCGTATGACGGTAAAAGAAGCGGCTAACCTGATCATGAAGCTGGACCTACAGCTTCCGGAGCTGGAGACCATTGAAGTGCCTTCACGGATCGTCAAATTACCACTGTCCTGGGACGACCCCGCAACCCAGCTTGCCATTGAGCGATATCAGCAAAATGTTAGACCCGATGCGCCATGGTGCCCAAGCAACCTGGAGTTCATCCGGCGTATGAACGGACTCGGATCGCTGGAAGAGGTTGCTGAAATCGTGTTTAACGCCTCCTATCTCGTCATGGGGCTTGGAGATGTGTACCTTGGTGCGCCAGTGGCTGTACCACTGGACCCGCGACATCGACTGGTAACCACCAAGTATAATCCGGCGCGGACGTGGACTCCGGAAAATGCCGTCGGCATTGGCGGCGCGTATCTCTGCGTGTATGGTATGGAGGGTCCTGGCGGATATCAGTTCGTCGGACGCACGGTACAAATGTGGAACTCGTTCCGAGAAACAAGCAATTTCGAGGCAGGCAAGCCATGGCTGCTACAGTTCTTTGATCAGCTTCAGTTCTATCCGGTGTCAGAGGCAGAGCTTCTCAACATGCGTGAGGAGTTCCCGCGGGGAGGCTTTACTTTGGAGGTCGAGGAGACCACGTTCCATTTGGGCACGTATCTGGAATGGCTGGGAACCATCGAACAGGAATCTGGCAGTTTCCGGCAGCAGCAGCAGCGCGCATTCCAGGCGGAACGGAATTACTGGAAGGAACTCGGTATCGCGGAATATGTGTCTGAGCCTGAAGTAGCGGCAACCTTGGAGGAAGTAGAGATGCCTGAAGGGAGCTTGGGCATGAGCAGCTCGATGTCAGGCAGCGTATGGAAAGTATTAGTGGAGCCAGGTCAGAAGGTCCAAAAGGGTGACACTATTATAATAGAAGAAAGTATGAAAATGGAGTTCCCGCAGCTCGCTCCGACAGATGGAATGATCGCTTCGATTTATGTCTCACCGGGTGATCAGATCAAATCAGGAGACTGGATCGCTGCCATCATCCCAACGACCAAGGAGGAGGTTAGGCTATGACGGTGAATGCCATTCCGAACATCATGTCGATCCATGCACTCCGTAACGGCTATCTTCAAGGGAGCTTCACACCTTCGGAGGTGGTGGATAGCATCATCCAGCGCGCAAGTGACACTGAGGATTACCACCATTGGATCACAGCGCCGTCTCTGGAGCTTATTGCTCCCTATCTGGAGAGCCTTCAGCATCTGTCCATTACTGAATATCCGCTGTGGGGCATTCCTTTTGCCATCAAAGACAACATTGCGGTTCAAGGGTGGCCTCTCACGGCAGGATGCCCAGAATTCGCAACGGTCTCCGAGCAACATGCCGTAGTCGTGGAAAGGCTAATTGCTGCTGGCGCCATTCCTGTCGGTAAAACCAATCTTGATCAATTCGCCACAGGGCTGGTCGGTACGAGAAGCCCTTATGGGCAGACACATAACGCCTTACGTCCCGAGCTGATCAGCGGAGGTTCAAGCTCTGGTTCGGCGGTAGCAGTAGCACTTGGTCAAGCAGCCTTCTCGCTTGGCACAGATACCGCCGGCTCGGGCCGAATTCCAGCCGCACTGCATGGTCTGGTTGGCTATAAGCCTGCTGTAGGCGCATGGCCATCCACTGGCCTAGTTCCTGCATGCCGTAGCATTGATTGCATTACTGTGTTTGCCAATGAGCTGGAAGACGCGGCTTCCGTAGACCGGATCGTGCGAGGTCCACATATCGAAGATGCTTTCTCAAGAGCACGCCCTTTGGGTCCATCTCGCGCACCTGCCAAGTGGTTGCTACCCAAGGGAGAGCTAACATTTTATGGTCCATTTGCAAAAGAGTACGAGGCGGCTTGGCATACTACCAAGCAAGCATTGCTGCAGTCAGGTCTAAATGTTGAAGAGGTTGATATCTCTCTCTTGCAAGAAGCTGCAACGCTTCTGTACGAAGGGCCACTTGTAGCTGAACGATGGGCGGACCTGGAATCATTCGTCGAGTTGCATCCTGGCGCACTGTTACCTGTAACGGAGACAATCCTTCGAACAGGCAGCAAGGAAACATATACCGCCGCTGCATTATTCCGTGCACAGCACCGTTTGGCTGAAATTCAGCGCAGCACGGCAGAGTTGCTGCAAGAGGCCGTCCTTGTGCTGCCAACCTGCGGAGGAACATGGACAAGAGAACAAGTACAGAAGGACCCCATTCATGCGAATAGTCAGATGGGACTATACACGAATCATTGCAATTTGCTCGATTTGAGTGCGATCGCGATTCCCGCAGGGGAGGTAGAGGAGAACACGCCTTTTGGAATAACTCTCTTCACATTACCTGAGCAGGAAGCCTCCATGCTTGAAGCCGCTAAGATGTTCAGACAGAATCAGGCTCGTATTCTGGTCGCTGTCTGTGGCCTGCATATGAGAGGCATGTTACTGGAAGCTCAGATGACGGGCCTGGGAGCTACTTTTGTGGAGGAAGCCCGCACAGCTCCCGCATATCGTCTGTACCAACTGAATACGAGTCCAGCAAAGCCGGGTCTGGTTCATACATTGGAAAATGGTGCAGCCATTGATCTGGAGCTATGGAGCATGCCAGTTACCTCCTTTGGTGTATTTACAGCAGCCATTCCAGCTCCGCTAGGGATGGGTAAGATTTTGCTGCAAGACGGCAGGGTGGTGTCGGGTTTCATTTGTGAGGCCTCAGCCGTAGAGACTGCGGTGGACATTACACATCTTGGCGGGTGGAGAAAGGCTGTATCCATTTGAAGGGGCACTTTATACGCGTATTCTTCATTCCCACTAAAAGTCGCTATTATAGCGGCTTTTTTTACTTTATGGGAACGGGACAGCCCCTTGGTTAAATCAGGTTAACGTAGTAAAATAACTCAGGATATCGATTCGCGCATCGTTGTGAATGAGCAAGTAACTATAAAACAGAGGAGAACGAGCATGAGTGATCCATTTGCATTTGATTTATTTCCGTTAATCCAGACCGAACGATTCATTCTCCGGGCACCAGAGGACAAGGACAGTAAGGATCTATTGGCATTGTATTCGGATGAAGCCGTGGTGCAATATATGCCGTTTACTCCATTCGAATCTGAAGAGGATACTAGGGGAGAGATGAGCTGGTATGCGAAGATTTTCAAGGAACATACGGGTCTGCGCTGGATGATTGAAGACCGTGAGTCCTGTCGTGTAATTGGAACGTGTGGGTTCCTGAATTATGAAAATGTACATAACCGTGCAGAGGTTGGATACGATCTGCATTCCGACTACTGGGGCCGCGGCGTTATGACAGAAGTGGCTCGTGCTGTACTACATTTTGGATTCATGCGCATGCAGTTGAACAAGATCGAAGCAAAGGTTGAACCGGAGAATGAGGCATCCATTCGTCTGCTGCACAAGCTTGGTTTTCAACAGGAAGGTGTACTTCGTCAGCATGAGTTTGAGAAAGGCAGGTACATTGACCTTGCGGTGTTCGCACAATTAAAAAGTGAAATTTCGAAGATATACGCATCGCATTCCATTTTCTGATTTTGGAGCTCTTTATTAATCTTAATTGTAAGAAACGAAGAAAGCAGCTGATTAACATGATCGGCTGCTTTTGTTCAAGTCACGTGCACATTAGGTCGTGGTAGTGAGCTCTAAACATTTTTGCATAAATATCACCTTTTTGAAACCAGCTTTTACAGTAAATGAGCTAGATTTAAGTTCTTTTTTGATAATATAACCAAAACGTTCATATAATTTTTGTGCTGACGGATTAGTATCAACAACCTCTAGATTTATTTTATTGATGCGCATATCTTTTGCGAGTTGCTCTACCTTGTTTAATAGCAACTTCCCTATTCCATTGCCACGAGCTTTTACAGACACAGCAATAGGGTCAATATGCAATATATTTTCATTGTATAGATGGAATCTTAAATAAAACGTATAAAATAAAAATCGCCAAATCGCTATGAATGGAGAGTAAACATTCCGAAAAGCGTTATAATTCGCAGGTGTAAAAGCTTTTTTTCCTATATTGTATCCTAGAAATCCAACCACTTCTTCATTTCTTATGGCATATATACCTTGTTCAAATTGTATAGATTGAGATAATAGCTCAACTGCCTGCTCTCTAGTTTTTGCATAAAACCATAGATATTTTACTTTCAATGGAAAAGCTTCGTAAAATAGATTTGCAACTTGTTCTTGCTGTTGTGGATTAAGCTTCGATGTGATTTCAATTTGATTCAATGTTTTCTCCCCCAATCCTTCATTTTAAATTTCATTGTTGTTCTGTATTTCATTTTCCTCAAATGAAGACGAGTGAACAATTCACATTTCTTTGAATTGTTCGTACATTTCTTAGACTCATTTATTTGCTGCTTATTAATATTTGAATTGAGAGGAGGAAATAAAAGATGAGTAGTAAACATTTTTCGACCCAAAACACTCCCTTAAAAGCGCAGCTTCTAAGAGTCAAAGATGAACCGTTTCGGTGGGATAATTCCATTGAAGTAGTGATTGTATTGGAAGGTAGCGTTCATATTGCAATTGCAGACGAGGGCAGGAAATTAGGAGTTGGTGCAATAGAAATTTTCAATATCAATCAAGTTCACCGTCTATTTCAGACTAATGATAATAATTTAGTACTCCAGATAAATATAGATGCTGAATTCGCAAAAGAGTATTGCCCGGATATATCAAAAATCTGGTTTGCGCATGAATTTAGCCCTGGAATTTATCTAGGGTTAGAACGAATAAAAGAAATGAATGAAACAATTTGCACGTTAGTATCGCCAATTGTAAACAAGAGAGAGAACCGCTTCTTAGCTCTAATGAACATAACAGAACAATTGTTGGATCTACTCACTACAAATTTTAATGTCAAAAGAATTTTCGATGGTAACCCAACCAAGCTGCAACGAATGGAGAAACTATATGAATATTTATTTAATAGCAGGGTCTACACCAACAAGGCATCTTTAAATGATATTGCTAAAATTACTGAGGAGTATTTAAATTTAGATTATTTATCATCACAATTTAAATTGTTAATAGGAGATACGCTGCAAAATTTACTTCATTACTTAAGAATTGAGCACGCGATAAAACTATTATTAACTACAGACAAAAGTCTAGTTGAAGTATCAATCGAGAGTGGTTTTTCTTCTCCTAGATATTTTTATCAAAAATTCAATAAGATTTTCCCAGAGGGACCGAAAGAATTTCGCAAAGAAAATAAGAAAAAGCAAGAGATGCTAGAATACTGCAGGGAAATAATCGATCCAGCATTTGTTCTTCCAAGGCATAATGGGTTATTTTGCCGTCACGAAACCATTGGCAGTGAGCAAAACAAATGGATTAACCTCGATATATTTGGACCCTATGGTCAAAATTCAACTTCTCCATACTTGATAAAAATATCCGAATTAGTCAAAAAGAATTCACATAAGTATCTTAAGATGATTCTTCAGGTTAATAATTTAAGTCCATACAAAGTTTTTGGATTTGAAGAAATATCCAATCCTCTAAACAGTGATATTAAAATTCTGACATTGATTATAAATATATTAAGCGAAAACGATATTCATCCTGTATTTATTGTGAAAGCAAGTAGTGAAGCTATTTCAGAACAGATAGTAACAATACAGCAACTAATTCAAAAATATTCCCTTACTTATGGATCAGAGCAATTGAAGGGATGGAGAATTGAAATTCGATGAGGCAGATGAAGCAGTCTTTAACTCTACTTTCTTAACAAGGATTTAGAGATAACATATGAATCTAGTTGAAGTACATGAACTTTTTTAAAAATTCCATTTGCCGAAATGGACAAGGACTGGCTTCGATTACCGATTCGATGCATAGCTAAATGTTGAGTTCGAAACCAAAGATGTCCGGCTTAGATAAGGGTTCACCATAGCTGCAGTCTGGCCTCCAAAATCTTAGTCATCTGTTCGACCATTTCTTCTGGGGTATATGGCATGGATTGGACGATCCACCACTCAATCAACCCTGTGATAGAAACGGATAAGAATTGCGCCAGCACATCTCTATGGATATCGGTACGCAGTTCCATATGGTTCACCACCACGGTTATATTCGTTTCTATCATCTGTGTCATACGGTGTCTGAAAGCCGGAATGCCTTTGTTAGTGATCAAAACACTATAAATTGCTGCATGCTCCTTCAGATACGTGAACGTACGAATCAGCAGCTCCCGGGACAGTAAAGTGTCAACCTCTTCATCCGGCACGCAGCTGTCAGCAAGCATCATCAGATATGTCTCTACACTCTGTTCCAGGAGGTCATATTTGTCTGTAAAATGCAAATAGACCGTCCCGCGGTTGACATTGGCCCGATCCGCAATCCCTTGAATGGTAATCCTCTCAAAATCCTGCTCCCCCAGCAGCCCTATGAACGCTTGCATAATCATTTGTCTTGATCGCATGATACGTCGATCCATATTCTTCCCCTCTTTCTTGAACACATCCAGCGTCCGTTGTTCATTTCTCAACAAAAGCGAATGTTATTAACCATTGCGCTTGCCTCCATCCGAATGATACCTTGATTGTAGTACACAGGTGTTAGATATTCAACAACTGTTAATTGTAGGAGGAGGGGATGTTATTGAACATACTCGTGTACGGTGCAGGTGTGCAAGGAAGCTATCTGGCGCATGTCCTCATACGAGGTGGGCATGACGTGACCGTGTTGGCAAGAGGAAAACGAGCAGAGGAACTAGAACAGGCTGGATTGGTCATCCGACATTACCTTCAGCGCAAGACAACCATCGATCCGGTTCGTGTGATTCGAACACTGGAGCCAGGTGACGCGTATGACCTGATCTTTGTTACCATGAAATTTTCGGACTTCGAGGCTGTGCTGCCGATCCTCGCAGACAACGATAGCCGTCATATCGTACTGGTCGGCAACAATATGGATACCTATGCTATGCAGGACTATCTCAGCAAATCTGGGCGCTCTCCCAAGCAGGTCGCATTTGGATTCCAGACTACAGGGGGTACACGTGCGAACGGGCAAGTCATTTGCATCCGTGGCGGTCACGGGCAGATGGTCATCGGGGGATTGAATGGGGCTATTCCCTTCGACTCCCTGCTGGAGCAGGCGTTCATGCGAACCAAGTACAAGCTCAACCATCATAATCAGATCGATGCCTGGCTGAAAAATCACATGGTGTTGGTCGTGCCTATGAACATGGTCATTCTGTTCCATCGCTTCCAGATGAAACAGATTGTCCGTGACGACAAGCGAATGCGTCAGTTGGTGGCCGCGATGGGGGAGGGCTTCCGCGTACTGGATTCATTAGGGTATCCGCTGACCCCAGCGGCGCAAGCATCTTGGATTACCCGCTATCCACGCTTAACCCGCTTGGCCATGAAGCTTTTCTTCGCGCTCCCAGTGAGCCGACTGATTGATGGGACGGCAGTAGAGCTCAAGGTGCTGAATGAGGCATTTACTGCGTGGAGGGCCAAGTCGGATGTGCCTACCCCGAGCTGGGATGCATTGGAGGAGGAGTGGCTCATCCAATATCAACATGATAGGAAAAAAGAATACTCATGAGTTCATGTTTCTGTGGAGTATGGTATATTGATACGTGCAATAATGCATGTGGTTGGATATCATCTATTCACGATGGATATGCCAGACCATGCTGTTGCAGAATGCCGGAATTTTGTTCCACTTTATGATATTTCTGAGGAAAGCGCGACAGGAACATCCAACGGTGCCTTGCTCAGCTATTTGTTCCGACATGGTCAGTGATAAACGAAGACAGATCATGGTTTAAACGGACCATTACACCTGTTGATTGGCAAGGATGAGAACTTGCAATTATAGAACCAGATTGAAGGAATGTGGCATAAGCAGCCTGCTGGCAGGCTGCTTATGTGTGTTACGATCAACGATGTCTAGTTAACCATTCTGACTGGAGGACCGCATACTGATACTCATCTACCCAATTTCCTTTTGACATGTAATTTTGCAACAGATGTCCTTCGCGTCTCATACCTAAACGTTCTAGAACTCGAATGGATTTTTCGTTTCGTACATCGGCAAGAGCAATGGCTTTATGCTTGCCCAAGGTACTAAAAGTATAGTCAAGCAAGGAACAAAGGGCCTCATGAATATACCCCATCCCTTGATGCTCAGGTGCGAGTGTGAATCCTATTTCAACAATTCGGGGTTCATTCCCAAGTGTATGAAGTGCGCAGTCCCCAATCAATTGATTGGAACTAGCCAAGGCAATGGCGTATTGAAACCACGTACCTGGTTGGTCAGGCATATGTTCCATTTGAGTTCTGACAAAGGATTCAGCATCTTCATAGATATAATTCTCCCAGGATTGGAATCGGGAAGTGGATGGATCTGCACGGTAGTTATAAAAAGATGTCGCATCCTCCAAACCAAAATGCCGAATGACAAGACGATCTGTAACCGCATATACAGCGCTTGTATTGTCCATATTTCACCTCATACAATCTCTTAATGGCTTGAGAGCTTTTCCATCTTACGATTGGCATGCTCTGCGGCCTCCATAATGACTTCGCCCAACGTCGGGTGAGGATGGATCGTCATGGCCAAATCCTCAACAGTTGCTCCCATCTCGATGGCCAAGGCAAGCTCAGATATAAGGATAGATGCTTCAGCACCCACAATCTGTGCTCCTAATACAAGGCCAGATGCTTGATGCGCTATAATTTTCACAACACCTGCTGGCTCCTTCAAAGCTAATGCTCGGCCATTAATAGAGAATGCAGATTTTCCAACGACAACTGGAATTGATTGTTGCTTGCATTCGGTTTCATTAAGGCCAACACTAGCCAATTCTGGACTAGAGAACACCACAAGCGGAATCTCCTTGTAGTCGACAATGGAAGGCTTGCCTGCGATGGCTTCTGCAGCAATCTTCGCCTCATAGGAAGCTTTGTGAGCCAGAGCGGGTCCCTGGATAATATCACCGATGGCATAAATATGCGGAATGGACGTTCTGCACTGATCGTCGATTTCAATCAGTCCTTGGGCTGTACAGGGCAGACCGATGCGTTCTAGACCCAATTCCCCATCCGTATTGGGTGTTCTTCCGACAGTAATCAGTGCATATTCCGCTTGAACTGTGCAGCGTTCATCCTGATGTGAATAGTGAAGCTCAAGATGGTGTGCATGCTGATCAGCGCCTACTACGTTGGCGTCTGTAATGATTGTTATTCCATCTTCTTCAAGTTGACGAACTACAGGAGCAACAAGTTCACCTTCAAATCCTGGCAGCACTTGGCCACCCCCTTCAAGAATCGTTACTTTCGTACCGAACTTGGCGAACATCTGCCCTAGCTCTACTCCGATATAGCCACCACCAACTATAGCAAGACTGTCAGGACTGTGAGGGAGAGATAGCGCTTCTGTGGAGGATAAGATACGGCCACCAAAGGGAAGGATTAAAATAGAACTATATCATCGTTTTTTATAATACGGAGGATGTACCACCGTCTATGTTCACGGCAGTTCCTGTGACATAGGAGGCTGCTCCTGACACAAGAAAAGCAATCACTTTTGCGGCCTCAGCTGTCTGACCTATTCGCTGGAGTGGGATGCCATGACTCGGATCGGAAGCGAACTCCTCCCAGCTTTGTTCTGGTGCTGAAGCCTTCCACTTCCGCTCAATCTGATCGCTACGAATTAGACCGATACACACGGCATTAACACGAATATTTTCCTTGGCGAGGTCTTTGCTCATGGCCTTCGTGAGGGCAAGTCCTGCCGCACGGCTGACTGATGTTGGCAAAGACGACGCAGGTGGCGCCTTACCTGCCGTCGCCGTCACATTAAGGATGGAACCACCGCCTCTTTGACGCATATGAGGAACTGCCGCCTTAGAACTATGAACTGCTCCTAACAATTTCAAATCCAAATCTGAAGTCCAGCTTTCGGTGCTGACCGCCTCAAAGCGGTTAGCCGCTGCTGTTCCGGCATTGTTAACCAAAATATCTAGTCCACCGAAATGTTCTACAGTCTGCTCCACCGCACGTCGCACCTCTGCTTCTATTGAAATATCTGCAGAGATGACTAGTGCATCTGCACCTGTAGTCTCCTTAATACGCTGCGCCGCGACTTGAAGAGGAGCTTCGTTGCGGGCAACAATTGCCACCATTGCGCCTTCCGATGCTAGAATAATTGCTGTCTCTAGTCCGATCCCTTTGCTGCCACCTGTAATTAGTGCTATTTTATCTTTCAATTCTAAATCCATTCATTTCTCCTCCCTAAATGTCTAGACTAATTAGAATTAAGTTTTCGTTAGAGGACAACCTAATTTTTACATTATAGCACAAATAGATTTATCCTTATCTTCCAGTGCACTCATTTGACTGAAAATTTACGTATCAGTTAAACTAGCCATAGCAAGTAGTGAAATCCGAGGTGACATGCGTGAGTATATTAAGATACAGTTATCCGACGATGTTAAAAAGAAGTAAAAGCTTGTCGTATCAGCAGCAAGTTAATTCAATGACAACAGTACTGATGAATTTTTTAGTAGAGCACAAGTTAATTGTCATAGAACCTTTCCAGGAGGATGGTTCGCTCAGGGACGATCTAGTACTGCGAAGCTCTGATTTAACCGATTTAGGAAAAAAACAACCATTCTTTTAAAGGGATTGAACAACCTGCAAAGCGATTGCGTTGAACGATCGAGGCACAAGAACATATGCTCATGAAGTCGCTATGTTAGCGGCTTTTTTCACTGTTCTTAGTGTGATTTATTTCCTGTGTTTCTCTATCAGCAGGGGGAATCAAAGAGATTAGCTCATGTGAACAAGTAATACAAGAAATCGCAAGTTACATGATGACCTCTGAACATGATGCATTTGTTCTTCATAAGAATTGACGGCGTAAGGAGGTCATATTTGTCTGTAAAATGCAAATAGACCGTTCCACGGCAGAGGTTGGCTTGATACGCAATCCTTTGAAGGGCGAGCGTCTCGAAATCCTGATCCCCCAGTTGCTGACGGCAATGGGGGAGGGAATCGGCTTACTGGATTTATTGGGATACCCGCTGACACAAAGATAAAGCGGTAGCAAGAATCCCTGTTGGCAGCCAGTCGTTGGCTGCTCTCGTTCAAATCTCCTCTATAAATATAGTTACTCGCTCAGTGATTCCTGCTAATGTACGTTCAAAAACAGTCGGATCATGGAGTGCTCGACTAAGTATTAATCCCCCCTGAATACCGCCAACCGTATCTTCGGAAATTTTGATTGCAGCCTCCATAGATGCTCCTATTCGAACAATTGCGGCACATAAGGCATCGATCCATCTTTTAAAATACTCCCGAACGAGTGAAGCGAATCGGTCTCGTGTCTCGTCAAGAGCAAAAGCACCAACAAGACATATTCGTTGACCTGACTGAAAATAAGCATTGACCTCTCGCCACATGTTCTGGATAGCTTCTCGAGGCTCGTCCCGTTCAAGCGGCTCAAATATGTGTCTTGTGAACCATTGATCAATGTGTGCGAGAATCTCAGCGGCCATCTCGTCTTTCCCCCCAGGAAAGAAATGATATAGGCTTCCTTTTGAAAGACGTGTGCGGGCTGTAATTTTACTCATGGATGCCCCCTCGTAGCCAAGCTCGCGAAATACCTCAGCAACCATAGGAATAACATCGGCCCTTTCGAATACAGTACGAGTCATAGGCCTAGATCGGTAAGATTAGAATGATCATACAGACGCCGACCGAGCGGCCAATGAATTTTACGTTCGTCTTCGCTAATCGGGATATCATTGATCGAAGCGAACCAGCGCTTCATCAGACCATTGGTGGCAGCTTTCCCATTCTCGTTCCCATACGCCATCCGGATTTTTTGCATTGCGGATTCGCGGGGGAATGGGGGAATGATTGTATTCAATAAAATCTCCTCGCCTTCCGTATTATTTGGTATAGTATAAAACGATCGGTCTAGAAGTGCAAGCTAAACTGGATACTGGAGACCTGTTACGATCAAAGTCTTGAAAAATGGAGAGCTAACAACATATGGTGAGCCTGTACCGCAGCGTGTAGATGGAGTCAAGGATGAAGGGTTCCAGTATGAGATCGCGAATGTGAACGAATGTATTAGACAAAGACCGAAGGAATCGCTGATTATGACATGGGACAAGAGTCTAAGTGTGATCAGACAGTTTGATCAGTTTAGCAACGAAACCGGGATAGAGATTGGGATTAAACTGCTGGAACTTGCAAAAAGTGAAGGGAAATCCATTGCAGTAGATATCTCCAAAGGGAGGCAGCAAATTTTCCATGCGGCCTTAGAAGGAATGACCCCGGATCACGCCGAATGGCTAAGAAGGAAGACAAATACGGTGTATCGCTTTCATAGCAATAATTTAAAGCTTCATCTCCATTTGAAAGAGCATAATAAGACGTTAACCGAGATTTTTCAGGTAGATCCTTATGATTATGTGGATGATGGAGCCGGATTTCCAATTCATGTATTGCCCATCATTACAATATGAATGACTAAAGGAGCGATATCAATGGAAAAAGAGCAAATCATTCATTCTGTTGTATTTTCACTTCAACACGAGAAGGGCTCAGCAGAAGAAGCACAGTTCCTGCATGATGGTAAAACCATGTTAAGCAGCATACCTACAGTGAACAATTTCCAGGTGTTTCGTGAAATCAGTCCCAAGAATCATTTTGATTTTGGATTTTCTATGGTATTTAACAGTAAAGAAGATTATGAAATGTATAACGTACATCCCAAGCACATTGAATTTGTAGCTGAGCGGTGGGAGAAAGAAGTTACACAGTTTATGGAAATTGATTATGGAACCCTTTAATCGTAAGACACCCGTTGTCTAGGGCCAGTTGCATGGTCTCACGGAAAGTCACTGTTTAGCGGCTTTTATTTTCATTGCAATGGGAACAGTACGGGCTAATTTCTAATACAGGAGTATCTATACATGAAGAAAATACTGCTTGATACGGATATTGGCGGCGATATTGATGACGCCCTTTGTCTGGCCTATTTATTAAAAGAGCCGCAGTGTAACTTAGTTGGCATTACAACGGTGTGCGGAGAACCGGAGAAGCGGGCAGCCATTGCCAATGCCATTTGTAAAACCGTTAAGAGGGATATTCCGATTGTTGCGGGGTTGGATACAACGTTGCAGCCTGTTCCTGTATATCCGACTCCGGACGGTGCGACGGCATTGCCGAACTGGGAACATGATATCTATGAAAAATCGGATGCGCCTGCATTTATGTATGAGATGATCAGGGATAATCCACATGAGATTGTGTTACTCGGCATAGGAAACATGACCAATATTGCAACGTTGTTTAATACATATCCCGACGCCCCGTCTCTGTTAAGAGGACTCTATATGATGAATGGATATTTTGGCCAAGAGGAATTGCCGGAAGCCTACTACAATTGGAACTCATGGGCTGACCCGCTCGCATCCCACATTGTTTTTGCTTCCAAAGTAGCGATCAACCGGGCCATTACGCTTGAAATCACAGACAAATTGACCATAGAGGCAGCCAAGGCGGGAGAGCTATTACTTGCGAATTCCGATTTGATGAAAGCCGTATTTGATTTTGGCAATTCGTGGCTTGAAAGTTCGAATAAGTTGACATTACATGACCCATTGGCGGCGGTTTGTATTTTTCATCCTGATGTTTGTCAATTTGAAAAAGGATTTGTTCGCGTTGAAACCCGCGAGGAAGCCTTTATGGGAGGCACTTCATTTCAACCAGCTCAACATGGAAACGTGGAAATTTCACGAGAAGTAGATAAGGAACGTTTCTATCAAATCTTGTCATCCACATTAAACAGTTAAAACCGTGACGACACCGTGTAGGAGTTGTATTGCTATCCAATTATTCTTTTTTCTCGAATTTGCTTATCGATTATTATGTTGCTCAATTAAAAAAATGGATTACTAGAGAAGAGCCTTCTCAAGGAATTATGATAGACTCTATAGGTAAAAAAATATTTAAAGCAATCATCTAAATTAAGGAGGCAGCCGATCTACTACATGATTGGTTGCCTTTATTCATGTACTGACCAGCTTACTTACTTTATAAAAAAAGCTTGCCATAAAAGATGATTTATCATAAACTGTTGATGAATCAACGTTGATATATCAACGTTATCGAAGAAAACTTACGGAGCAGTGAATTTAAGATTGCCCGTAGCAAAGGAGAAACACAGATGACAAAGACAGCATTAGTAACGGGTGCGAATAAAGGGATTGGATATGAGATTGCAAAAAGGTTGTTAGAAGCAGGGTATCGCGTTTTAGTTGGAGCACGTGATCAGGAGCGAGGAGATACGGCGGTAGCTTCACTTCGAGCTTTTGGTGATGCACATTTGCTATTGTTAGACGTAGCTGATTTACACAGTATTGAGAATGCAGTAGCAACGATTACGCAGAATTACACAGATTTATCGCTACTGGTGAACAATGCCGGTATTCCAGGCGATATGCATAAGGTTGGATGGGAATTTACTGTGGAGGATCTTCGAGCCACTCATGAAGTTAACTTCATCGGTCCTTTTGCGCTCTCAAAAGGCTTGCTCCCGCTACTAATTGCCAATAAGGGCATTATTCAAAATATCAGTATACCTATTGAGCCGTTACCATACTTCAATGCATTTGCCTATACAACATCCAAAGCTCCCTTGAATGTCATGACCAAGTCTTGGGGAATGAGTTTTGAGAAGGAGAATATCCCTGTGGAGATTTTCACAGTGATGCCTGGGGCAGTTACAACAGATTTGAACGGAAATATGACAGGAGATTTTGTAAAAACACCTGCTCAAGCAGCGGAATTAATCGTTAATTTTGTTTTGGATGATGAGAACCACAATGGACAAGTGATTAATTATGACGGTACGCTGTCCGTATACTAAGTAATATTTTTGGAAAGCCCTCTTTCTACTTGAATTGCACCCCTTAGAATAGACATTGGAAAAACCCCCTGGTTAATCCGATGAAATCTAAGGGGTGCATTTTTATGGCGATTAAAGGACAGAAGTTTAAATCATATACTGAAGAAGATAAGAAAGAGGCAATCCGACTACATGTGGAAGAGAAATGGACATACAGACAGATTACTGAACATCTTGGGATCCAGGATAAGGATAGAGTTAAGAAATGGATGCGTAAGTACAGAGAACTGGGTGAGTATGGACTACTGGATCAGCGAGGACGCCGAGAGGAATATATGGATCAGGATCGGTATGTTCAAAGGCTTAAACGGGAGAATGACATGTTAAAAAAGTGTTTGGAAATCTGGATGCAGGAGGTAAGGAAGAACGCTTTAAACTCATCGAGCAAGCCGTAGGCCTAGGAGGAATTGCGGAGTTGTGCCAACTCTTTGGCGTCTCCAGAAGCGGTTACTACGCCTATTTGAAGCGAAAAGGGAACGACCGCAATGCTGAAGCCAAACAACAAATTCGTAAAGTCTACAAGCGCTACGAGGGAAAGTACGGGTATCGGCAGCTCCAATTGTTCTTGTGGCAAGATGACGGCATATGGATGAACCACAAGAAGATTCTGCGCCTCATGCAAAAGCTTGGACTTCAAGCCAGGATTCGCCGGAAACGTAGGAGGAACGGGACGAAGCAGCAGGCTGGAGATCGTGTGGCAGAGAACCTGCTGAAACGAGACTTTACGGCAGACAAACCCAACCAGAAATGGGTAACGGATGTGACCCAATACCGGGTAGGCGAACGCTGGCTCTATCTCTCGGCAATAAAAGATCTGTTCAACAATGAGATTATTGCCTACCAGCTAAGCGAACGTAACGATAACGAGTTAGTTCTCCAAACGTTTGCCAAAGCATTTGCCAAGCGAAAAGACGTGACCGGAGTGGTCGTTCACAGCGACCAGGGATTCCAGTACACGTCTCATGCATACCATGACATGCTGCCAAAGGTTGGCGCCCAAATCAGCATGTCACGCCGGGGCAATTGCCTAGACAACGCCTCTATGGAGAGCTTCTTCTCACATCTTAAAACGGAAGGGCTCTACCCTTATGATATCCGAAAAATGGCGGAGGCACAAAAGAGAATTAAGAAATACATTCAATTTTACAACCGAAGACGACCACAGCGTAAATTAAATAAACTGACGCCGGTAGATTACCGACGCCAGTTTGCTGCCTAGGTGTTTTTTTCAATGTCTACTAATTGGGGGCTTGACCA
>NZ_AUFO01000021.1 GCF_000426545.1 Paenibacillus massiliensis subsp. panacisoli DSM 21345
GAAGGGTTCTCGTTATCACCTGGAGTAGAAGGGTCTCCATCGTTTCCTGGGACAGTCGATGATGTATTTGTACCTTGGAAATCCCAACGGTGAGTCGCACCTGACCCCATAAATTTATCAACAATAATGGAGCCATCAATGTTGGACGAGCCGCTTAATGTCGCCCCCGTAGCTAGGATTGTACCTTGAAATTCTCTATGAAGGTGGATTTTACCTGTGTAGCCTGATTCATTCGTTGAATCTGTGAAATTCCACAGCAAATTGGCATCTGAAAAATCAACTGCAGCGTGGTTGTAACGATCGCCAACGCCCTCATAGCTTAAAATCACTTTCTTAGCGAAATTGTATTCGGTATAACCTTTCAGATCCAAGTTGATGATTATAATAGTTCCTGGCTTCAAGCCAATGATTCTCAAATCTCCTGCGTTTCCTGACAATTCAGCTGCACTAACATTTAAGATAATATTATTGTTTTGTGCGATCACATTAGAAAGATCCAGTGTGTAACTGTCCCCGTATTTATTTAATACAGCCTGTCTAGCATTCACATCTTCAGCCAGGCTTCTTGAGATGCCGGCTAATTTGAAGAATTCACTTTCAAAGTCAATGTATGATGAGTTTTTATCCTGATAAGCATTCGTTGCATGATCTAATTTCATTCCATTTAAGCCGATAGCATTGTTATTGTCCATCAGGCTTAATTCCGCTGTGCTTCCAACTACGAATTTGTTTGGACGGGCTGATACGATGGAAGATGGACTAATGTTACTTGAGAAGTTTTGAATATAGCTGATATCCATTATACTATCCCATTCAGAATTGCCCCGGATATTTGTTCCGAAGTTGGAGTTACCATTCTTCAGATCTTTAATAGCTACGTTACCGTTTGTATGTGTTAATAGGGAAGCTTCATTAGCAAAAATATGAAAATTTTGTGCAATGCCTAAGAGATTGCTTTCTACATTTGCATTAACACTCTTTTTAATATCTTCTAGTACATTCCCAGATCCGTCGTAAATAAGCTTATCTTTTCTGACACTTTCAGATTTGATTGAGGGAATATCTTTTTCACCGCTTGGTAAGATAGCTTTATTGGATTCTTGTGAGATAGTAGATCCATTGATCGAGATGGGAGCTACCGAGGCTGCTTGAGCCTGGTCTAGACTAGAGGTGTTCGTTAGCGCGGCCAATATAAGTGCGGCTGCAGACGTCCTGTATAAATGGTTCTTCATAATTCTGATTCTCCTTTGACTTAGTAAATGGTTGTTATCATAATTTTAATACCCTTATTCTGTCATGAAAAATAATAAGATACAAGTGTATATTTTCCTTATTTAATAACGAACTGAATTATTTTTTGACAGGACCATGACAAACAAGACATATGAGGAAACTAATACATACTTGATCCAAGAACGATGCTAGAAAGAAATCAGGACATAAAGAAGATAAAGCAAATCCGGGCTAACAACGCCCGGATTTGGATGGCCTAGGTGAGAGGTTCGTCCAACTTGTGTCCGGGTAAAGTGTGAAGGTGCTTATACATAGGTAGCAACAACGCAAAGATCAGCAACAATTATTTAGTTCCTAACCACTGCGATCCTTTCCAGTTCAGCTTGCCTGCACCAGCACCGCTGGAGCTGATCAATCGGGATTTCAGCTTGGAAGGATCGTCAGGTGTATAGCTGTAAGGCAGCTTGCTGAAGCCTGTCCAAGAAAATTTGATGGCATTTGCTGGCTCTGGAGAGAGCGGACTCTTAGAATCTTCACTGCCTCCGCGGAAGGTAACACCATCCATGGTGTAGATGGTATCTAGTACCTGAATTTTACCCGTGTAGTTGCTCTTCTTGGCATCCTTCTGATTGTTTCGCACAGGTGATGAGACATCATTAATGACGGATTTCTCTACGAGCACAGAGCCACCTTCAGTAGAGATTGCGCCGTTGCTCGTTACACCGAAGTGGAAGCCTTTATCGGCAAGAGTCTTATTAATCTTCGAGGTAATCAGTTTTTTGGCTTGCCATGCATTGCCGTTATCCATCACGATATTGTAGGCGTGAACGTTGCCACCGCGCAGGCGAGGCATGCGATCCTGAACATCCTTGTAGTAGTTATGGTGTAGCGTCACTTGTAGATCCTTGTTGTCGCTTGCGAACTCATTAGCACCAATCAGATGGCCTTTCTTTTGGCTGGCAGCAACTGCAGCAATATCCTTCGTGCTCAGACCTTGGGATCTAAGCAGGTTGTACATCGGATATTTGGAGCGGTTGGCCTCCAGTTCTTTGATTTGTTGGTTCACCCAGCTATTCGAGTTCCCATTATCCCCGAGGAAGGCGGACCAGGAGATCGTTACACCTGTGCTGCCCTTCTTTACATCGACTAGTCCATCGTATACCTTATTAAAGCTACAGTGATCGATCCAGATTTTATGGCTTTCCTCAATGTTGATATAGTCCCAATCGTTGCGGTCATAGTCGCCTTTGGTTGCTTCATCCCACTCCCACAGCTCGTCGAACTCCAGATTGCGGATAATTACGTTCTGGCTCCGCTTCAACGTGAAGCCCGCATGCTTGATCTTGGCTCCATTGGAGGAGAAGATGGTCAATCCATTAAATCCGTCAATGCTGATTTTGCTTACACCGGTCTTCTTCAGCACAGGATGTGTGAGCGGAGTGGCGTATTGGGCAAAAGGGTTATTCTTGGCAGCAGAAGGAATCTCATTCCATCCCAGATCGAGATCATTCATGATCTCGACAACTTTATATCCTGAACCTTTCTTAAGTGCTTTAGCCAGATCCGTTGCATTGTATACTTTGATGTATTTGGAATTGCTCTCGGCAATGACACCTCCACCAGTGGTGCCCGCTGCGAATCCGGCTACTCCATATTCATTGCTGCTGACAGCAGCCAGGGAAGTAAGCAACATGTCCTCCGTCAGGGCAGGAATCTCTCCGTAGGTTGCATCAATGACGGAACTGGAGAATTGGTCTGTGTTCACAGTCTCCACCTCAAGCTCCGATGCGTTGGTCAAGCTAGTGCTGCCAAGTGACAGTACCAAAGCAAGTGTAGTAGCTGCACAAGCCAGCTTTTTAATTTTGTTACTCCAAATCATTTCTTTACCTCCACAAAGTGTATTATTTTCACAAATTATGTATCGGATTGTTTTTTTGTAATATTTATAGTGCTAAAGTTTCAAGTTTTTGGGTTATAAAACGGGCAGTATGCAGTTTGTGGTTGGGCATGATGAATGAGGAAAATATGATTTCATGCATGAATTAATCAAAAAGGATGATCAACCTTAACTGATGAAAGGAAGTGTGCTCAGGAATTAGCGGCGCATAATCCTTCTTTCGTTTTCATGAGTATGCAGAAAAGGATTGTAACTAAAGTAGCAGGCAACAAAAAAAACCGTTGCATCTTGAACTTAAGAGTGCATCGGCTTTTGAAATTGTAAGTGTGGTCGTGTTCTTAGACCAAAATACGATGGAGAGGGACTGCGAATCAAGTTATAGCTGTGTATGTTCAAGGCTGCCTAAAGCTCAGCTGAAGCTGCACAAGCTCTGACCTGCTCCCTGTCCGAATTGGGGGTCCCCAGAAGCCGTAGCCAGAAGAGACAATGGAGTGAAAAGAATTTTTCTGCAAATATCCCCAGTCATTCTCATATATTGCCCCAGTGATGAGATGAAATGGAGCGATCTGTCCGCGGTGCGTGTGACCAGAGAGCATGACGTCAACCCCTTGCTGCCCAGCAATATCCAGGTCATAGGGCTGATGGTCCATTAACAGCACAGGCTGAGTGAGATCCACGCCATCGATCAGCTCAGACAGCTCTGCTCGATCATCTTCGGTACGATCCTTGCGCCCGATCAGCGTCAGATTATTCCCGATCTGTATGGACTTGTCGTGCAGCACCTGAATGTGACTTTCCTCTAGTGATTCGATCAGCTCCTGCGTAGAGTTCTTATCCTTGTCGTGGTTGCCCAATACAGCATATACGCCAAGAGGTGCCTTCACCTCTGCCATAATCTTGTCAATGCCTTTATTCAAATACGCGCTTAGGTCGTCATCTATAATATCTCCTGCATAAAGGACAAGGTCAGGCTGGAGTGCTTGAATCTCCTCGACCATTTTGCGAGCATGTGCAGCTCCGGATAGACCACCATAGTGCATGTCCGACACCATGACAATATTGAGATCATCCAGGTCGCCCGCAGGTTTATCCAGCTGTATTTCATAATTACGGACGACAGGACTGTATGCATTGAAGGAGCCATAACCCATAAGTCCAAGGAAGATAACTAAAGTAGCGGCACCTGCCCACTTGTGCAGCTCATGATGGCGTAGGCGGGTTAGACGGATCAGCCAGAGGCTCAGATGCACGATGGGAAGGAGTATAATCAGCAGAGAGAAGGCCGCCATCCAGTAGGAGCCAATCACGCTCAGGAATGCAGCGTTACCAAACAGTCTGCCCAGAATGAAGGCTGAGGAGAGAAAGATAATGCAAATGATGTACAGGATTCTGAATCTGGCAGATACGACAGGCTTCATCCAGCTCCAGCCGCTCCAGCCTATGTAAAATACTAATAAAGCGTAGACTAACAGCATAGCAATTCCGATAAATGCGAACATGTATGTGACAGACCTCCATGCACTTGCCCTCAAGACAAGCTGTTTTTCATGTATTGTGTAGTAGATGTACAAATAATCTATTTATTTATTCCGACCTCATCAACTCTCTTTAGCCTCCTGCCAGATTCGTGTCTATATTCATAGTATAACTGCTAGAAGCACCAAAATAAAAATTAGTCGTAACTATGCTAGATACAGGAAGGAGGGAGGCGAATATGCTGCATTTTGAACTAGGGCATCATTTGGAATTGTGGCATAATAAGGAATCTATAGTGCGAGCTAATTCAATTTATTTTGGAGGGATCTTATTAATATGTATACCGATCCGAAGGGAAATGCCTATAAGGAGCTTATTAAATATGCCATCCAGCGTACGTCACAGTTCATGCTAGGAGTGGGTGGATATTCAACCTTTTGCGGAGATGATTATCATCATATACAGCCCCCGCCCCCAGAACTACTGGACAGGCTTCAGCCCTATCTATTGGACGTGCGGCGGGTTACACACGAGGAGGTAATGTCAGCTATTGAAAATGGGGAAGTGGAATCCCTATTGGACCATGGTATGAGTGGAGCAGGAGAATTCTATTACTATCGTTGCTGTGAGGCTTCAGGTCAAATACTGGCAGAAGCGGTGCACGGGCTCTATGATTGGTGCTCGCCGCTTCCAGAGGATCTGACCTTTCTGAACGAGGATGGTACGCTCTTCCTGGGCTCGGTTGCCCATGAACGAATGGGAGTTCTGAATGTAGAGTATAGCGAGAGAAGAGAACTTATGTCCCGGATACAGGGCCTGTTCCTGAAGCTACCAGAACATAAGGAGTTCGATCGCTACCTGGACGATGCCATCCGGCACCAGACAGACTGGCTGGAGATCCAGGGGTACGAGCTTACCGAGCTGCCAGTCCGTATTTGTGAGCTGCAGCAGTTGAAGCATCTGTCTGTGTTCGAACAGGATCTCGACAGGCTGCCCCCGGCCTTATTTGAACTGACAGGCCTGGAGAGTCTTAGTATTATGTCTGCCGAGCTGGTCGAGATTCCGAAGGAGATACGCAAACTGAAGCAATTGAGGGAACTCAGAATCTATGGCGGCAGCTCGGATCGCCCTACTCCGGGCTGGCGTCCCAGACCGAAGGAGGAGCTGCCATTACGAAGTCTTCCTGCCGAGATTGGAGAGCTTAGCAGATTGGAATATCTGGACATCGCCTATAGCGGCATTCATGAGCTGCCACCAGAGCTGGAGAGATTGCAGAATCTGAAGTCTCTGACTATTGCCAATAGCTTGATGGATAAGAAGCCCAACTTCCTACAGCGGATGAAATCGCTGGAGTATGTATCCATTTCGACTAATCCTTTTGGGATCGGCGATTAATACCGTCCCTATGAGACCAAGTAGCTGTTGCTTCATTTATAGGGACGCAGGACGTAGCGTCAGCTTCAAGGCAGGAAAGAATCGTTCAGCCTGCATCCCCCCGTTCCAAGCGTCGAATCGCCAAGGCACTTAGAGCAGCAATGTAGAGAATGCACATGACGTAAAATCCTAGCATAGTGCCGGTGGCTAATGCTTCCTGATTCAACGCTCCCATCCCAATCGTAAGCAGGGAGTGGGGAAATAACAGCCCTAGCTTGAGCACATACAAGCCCAAGCCTATAATGCATGCAGATAGCCCAATACCTATGGGCACAGCAAAGCTGCGAATACGCACAGATAACGCCAACTGCATACTTCCGATAGCCATTCCTGCCACCCATCCCCGGAATATCCAGCTGGGCCATTCAGCGGGCATCCCGGGTGGAAGTCCGATCCATCTTCCCCCGGCATAATACAGGATAAGGAATAGCAATTGGACATATCCAAGGAATAGAGCAAGCATCAACAGCTTGGCAAGCCAAATGGACGCTGGACGGATCGGGGAGCTTAGTAGCAGCTTCCAGTTTCCGTTGCTGTGCTCCAGTCTTCCCAGATAGGAGGCCCCGATGGCAATGAGTATAGGAAAGAAGAATTCACCGTAAAACAATCCTACCTGGGACCAGAGACTGTACCATTCGTGCTGCAGTACACCTTGGTTCAGCATGAAATTCGCGCAGCCGATCAATACGCTAACAAGGGGCAGAGCCGACAGAAGTATCCATATTCCTGATCGTCGCTGCTTCATCCATTCTGCGGTAATACAGCGCAGTAGCATGATTCTATCGCCTCCTATTTATATTGCCTGGATAAATGTATGTGGCCGGCTGTGTATAGCAATGCTGTAGCAAGCAGCATTCCAATGATTGCGGGTAAAGTATCCAGGACATGCCGGATGATGAATTGCAGCTGCTCGTCTACGTAGCTGCTGCTTACCGGGCTGAGGACGGTGTAATACGACCAGATCCACAGAGAACGAACCGACGCTGGGAATAATTCGGCAGTCATCCCTAGGCAAGCGCCCAGCATGCCGAGACAGAGAGCCCATGCTTGATTACGGACGATTAAGGACACCCATTGCTGAAGGGCGAGTACAGTCGCCGTGGTTAGCACGGTTCCACAGAAGAAACGAAGTAGCAGCACACCTGGAACAGGCTCATAGCTGTCGATCATCCACCCATAGAGGAGCATCGCACTGCTTTGCAGTATACATATCCCCAGCATGATGCTGCAGAGACAGAGGTATTTCGCAGCATATAGCTGCCCTGGACGAATGGCCGCACTTAGCAGTAGCTTCCAGGTATCGCCCTTGTGCTCCATATCACATATTCTGGAGGCCATGATGGCTGAGAGCAGCGGCAGGAGCAGACTGTTCATGGAGGCTACCAGCAGAATCAGGGACGCCCATACATCAACCTGTGGATTCCGGGCCATAGACATGCTAATGGCAGAGAAGGCCCAGCCTACTTCAATGATGAGCATACCGATGCCGAAGAGAAGAAACCCCCGACGTCGTAGCTTGAAAAATTCGACCCTCAACAGCATTAGCATATCGGCTGCCCCTTTCCGGTCCATTCCAGGAAAATATGCTCCAGCGATTTCTTGCGTTCCTCAATCCTCAGCACATCAATCTGAGCATGGACCAGGTAGCGCACAATCTTGCAAATCTCGTCATCGCTCAGTAGCCCCAGAATCAGACCGCGCCCTTGATCCTCTGCGAGGGCATTCAGTCCGTACGTATGTAGCAGCCTCCGCGCAGCGGCATCGTTACGGGTGCGTAGGAGAATATCAGGTCTGCTGCGCTCCTGAAGCGCCGTTACGCTTCCTTGAAAGATAAGAGAGCCATGATGAATGATGCCCACGGAGGTCGCCAGCTGTTCAATCTCGCTCAGCAAGTGACTGGATATAAGAATCGTCATTCCATAGCGCGAGGCTAGAATCTGGATCAGCTCACGCATTTCCTGCATCCCAGCCGGGTCCAGTCCATTCGTAGGCTCGTCCAGAATCAATAAGCGAGGTGAGCCTACGAGAGCCATAGCGATGGCTAACCGTTGCTTCATACCAAGTGAATAATGCCCCGCCTTTTTATGCTGCTGACGATCCAGCCTGACCAATTGTAGCGCATCCTTCACTTCCTGATCGGAGCCATGTCGAAGCTGCTGAACGACCTTCATATTTTCGAGGCCAGTAAGGTGGCTGTAATAGGAGGGGGATTCAATCAATGAACCGATTCGGCGAAGGATGGATTGGCGTTGTCGGGCCAGATCCTGTCCGAAAATATGTACCTCTCCTGCTGTAGGTCGTGTCAGTCCGAGCAGCATTTTCAAGGTCGTCGATTTGCCAGCCCCGTTCGGTCCCAAAAATCCGTAAATCTCACCTTCTCTAATCTCCAGGTTCAATTGATCCACCACGGTTGAGCGGCCGTATTGCTTGGTCAGCTTTCGTGTTGACACAATAAGACTCATCGGTGCTTCCTCCTGTCCTTGTTGGTCTCTAAGAAGATGGTTCAAGTGTAGCTGACGGCCCTGACAGGAGCCTGAGCACAACCTTACGTCAATCTTAAATGTCGGCGAAGAAGCTGCTATAAGCTGTACGGACCACAGAAAATCGGTATGATGTAATATAGGTGATCATTATATGAATGAATTACAGCAAAAAAAATTGCTAATCGTGGACGATGAGCCAAACATCCGAAGGATGATAGAGAGCTTCCTGCGAAAGGATGGTTATGCACGAATTTATCACGCCCAGGACTGTACAGCTGCTTTAGAAATGGTTCAGCGGGTGAAGCCGGATCTGATGATTCTGGATGTCATGCTTCCAGATGGTGATGGCTTTTCGCTGCTCAGGGCAATTCGTCAGATGTCCAATGTCCCGGTACTATTTCTGTCAGCCAGGGGAGAGGATGAAGACCGCTTGCTCGGTCTGGGTCTGGGTGCCGATGATTATATTGTCAAGCCCTTCTTGCCGCGTGAGCTGCTGCTTCGCATGAAGGCTGTTCTCCGCAGGGTCTACGCTCCGCCAGTTCGGGAGCAACGTCCTGTATTTCAATTGGGAGAGAGAATGGTCAATCTGGAGAGTGGCACAATTCGCGCGCTCCAACAGGAATATGCACTGACAGCCAAGGAATTGCTGCTGTTGTCAGCGTTCTATGAGCAGCGCAATCGAATCGTAACGAATGATGCCCTTTGTCAAGCAGCGTGGGGGGACGATTATTATGGCTATGAAAATACATTGATGGTCCATATTCGCCGTATTCGGGAGAAGATCGAGCCGCTTCCCTCAAGTCCACAGTATCTTCTGACCGTGAGAGGCCTCGGATATAAATTGCTAGTGCAGGACGGGGCTGTAGAAGATGTGCGTTGATTACAACAGGGATCAATCAAGGGGGTTAAATCGTGAGCATGATGCTGACAAGCAGACAAGGACTAGGAGGGAGGAGCAGGAGTGGAAAGCACCGTCAGGATCCTGAGACGCTTCATAAGCTCGACAGTACTCATCTCCATCTTACTGCTGCTGCTCAATGGAATCGTTCTTGTCGTATGGTTCAGTAAGGGAATGAGTACAGAGCTGGCACCTGCAGCAGTCGTGCGACAGGTGTCAGAGCAACTACAGCCTGGAGCTGAGGGCTACACACTGGAGCCATCAGCTAGCGAGCTGCTGTCTGAGCAGCATGTATGGGCCATGCTGGTGCTGGAGGATGGCAGTGTCGGCTGGAGCTATCAATTACCGGATGATCTGCAGCGGGTCTATTCATTGACCGATGTTGCCAAGTGGTCGCGAGGCTATTTGCAGGAATATCCCGTATTCTCCTGGGAGCATCCTGGTGGACTAGTCGTAATAGGCTATCCCGAGCACAGTCTCGCCAAATACCAGTACATTCTACCCGTCAGCTGGGTGGAGGGTCTGCTCGGTAAGCTTGGACTCATCCTTGCAGGTAACATGCTGCTCGCTGTGCTGCTCTCCTTATGGATCGGCTCCCGCCTAATTCAATCGATTCGTCCACTAACAGAAGGGATTCAGGCACTAGCCGAGGATCGGGAGGTGCGTCTTGAGACCAAAGGGATATTAGCAGATCTGGCGGAACGGATTAATCACGTCTCCCGGCTGTTGCGGCACAAGAAGGACGCCATACAGAGTCGTGATGCGGCGCGCTCGAACTGGATAGCAGGCATTTCTCATGATATTCGAACACCGCTGTCCATGATTCTTGGGCACGCCAGTGATCTGGAGGACAATGAGGCCTTGACTCAAGAGCAGCAGAGACAGGCAGGGATTATTAGACAGCAGGCAGTTCATCTTCGGGAGCTGGTGCAGGACCTGAACCTGGTCTCGAAGCTTGAATACGAGATGCAGCCCTTGAATAGACAGCCATTGCGACTCTCTCGCATTGCAAGGCGTGTAGCGACAGAGCTGATCAATAATGGTCTTGACGGGAAATATACTGTGGACCTGGAGGTAGCAAATGAAGGAATTCAGGTGCTGGGGGATGAGAGGCTACTGCTACGGGCAGTTACCAACCTCGTTCACAATAGTGTTCGCCATAATCCTGAAGGCTGTCATATAACCATTGCAGTGTTAATAATGAACAGTGCTGATGTAGCAACCGATGCGATAGGCACCATGTGCTGCTGCAGGGTATCTGATGATGGGCAAGGTATTGAAGCGCACCGGATTCCCTGGCTGCTGCAATTCCCGTTCTCCAGGTATAACAAATCGCAGGCACACCGTGAGCATGGGTTAGGGCTGCCGATGGCGGCGCAGATTGCCAAGGCTCACCAAGGGCGACTTGTCCTGGAGAACGAGGAAGGAGGGGGGCTTCGAGCTATACTGATGCTCCCATGCATGGAGAACAAGGATAATCTGTAGTCCAAGCTATTACAGGGGCAATAGTAGTGGGTGATACTCTGATTCGATTCATCATGGGTCGAGCATCGGAATTCCTGACTTAGTTGTACTTATATTAAGGCTGCTTATCTGGAGTCTGCTGCTGTGCTTCCCATTCGGATCTAAGCATACCCATTAGAATGCGGTCATATCGCTGTCCATCCCGGTACACGGCAGAACGTACACACCCTTCCTGCTGGAAGCCAGCCTTCTCGTAGGCGCGAATAGCTTTGGCATTATACGAGATGACGTCCAAACCTACCCGATCAAGGTTCAATTCATAAAATGCATATCTAAGTATCAACTGAAGTGCTTCTGTGCCATAGCCTTGATTGCGGTGCTTGGACAGTCCAATCCCAATGGCGAGCTGCCCTGTACGATTGTTCCATTCGATACTGTGAATAACAACGAAGCCTATCAGCTCATCCTCCGTCCGGGTTCTCAAGCGGAAATAGACCTCACGATCCTTGGAATCCTGTTCTCCCTCCAATTGTCTCTCGGAATACGGAATAGCCGCCTCCGTATCGACATGACGCAAATATTCCGGGTCCTCATTCCAGGTTAGCATGGTCTGAATGTCATCGGCTCGGGCAGTGGTTAGCTTCAGCTTCGGGCCCAAAAATAAATTGTCTGTAGTTAACATAAGTAAGTCTCCTCATAGCTGGGAATGTGGCAAAGCAAAACGACAATGAAGTCGAATAAAAATAATGAAGTCGAATGAAAATTGGGTAGAACGATTTGTGATAGATTATCAATCTACTCTACCTGCATATTTTATTATGATTATCAAGGGTTGGCAATAATTGTATTATCTATTAAGCTTGGAGAGAAAGGAGAGATCATATGAATGTTAGTGCTGGTTTCGGTATCATTTCCTTGATCAGTATTATTTTTACCCTTGTCTTCGGAGGTCTGGGCATATACGCGCTGATTCTGTTTATTCAGCTTGCTCAACGTGGAATCAGAGCGCTCGATATCTACATTCGTGATAAAGAGAACGGTCTGAAATTGTAGTATGGTCCTGCAATGGGAGAGTTCGAGCCCTATGAAAATAGCCTTAACCCTTTATGAAGGGATAAGGCTATTTGAAGTTAGTAGCTTGTTTATAGCTGAGCCTATAGCTAGCCTTATAGCTTGAACTTGCTGACCTGCATTTGCAGCTCCTCGGCGACACTGGACAGAGAGCCTGCGAGGGCAGTAATCTCCTCCATGGATGCCAGCTGCTGCTGGGTTGCTGCCGAGATGCTGTGCACATTCTCTTCCGAGCTCTTGGCGATCTCGGCTACCTGATCGACATTACGAACGACCTCGTCAGTACTGGCGGACATCTGCTCAGAGCTGGCAGAGACCTCTTCAATCTCGCTGGCTACTTTGTTGACAGCCGCAGAGATCTGTCCGAAGGCTTGTCCCGCTTCGTTAATTACCTGTATTCCGGATTCGGCTTCCTGGCTGTTCGATTGCACAGCCTGCACGGCCTTATGAGTGTCATCCTGAATTAACTGTACGAGTGATGTGATCTTCTGGGATGAGGTGGCAGCTTCCTCAGCCAGCTTGCGAACTTCATTCGCGACGACAGCAAAGCCGCGTCCATGTTCTCCGGCTCTCGCCGCTTCAATTGTAGCGTTCAGTGCAAGCAGATTGGTCTGACCTGCAATGTTATTAATCACTTCCGTGATCGAACCAATCTCGGCGGAACGTACCCCGAGCCCAGTCACCAGCTCATTGAGAGAGGTGATAGAGTCCCGGATTGTTCTCATTTGATCTACAGCATGAGTAATGATTTCATTTCCGTTGGTAGATTGTGTAGCGGCATCGACAGCAGCCACAGATACGCTTTGCGCCAATTGAGCGATCTGATCGGTTCCGATCGACATTTCACCCATCGCCTGGGAAGAACGCTCAGCAACATTCGTTTGTTCAGAAGCGCTCAGCGACATTTCCTCGACTTGCTCTGTAATTTGCTGAGAAGCCCTTGAGTTCTGCTCGGCACTAGCCAGAAGCTCCTCGGAAGAGGCTGTAATCTGGGTAGTTGTATCCGTGACCGATTGAATCATGAGTCTGAGGTTGCTAGTCATCTCGTTGAAAGAGCTTGCAAGAACCCCTAATTCATCACGGTTACGCAATACGATCGGTTCATTGGTCAGATCTCCGTTGGCTACCATTTGAGCAGCCTTATTGATCAACTGAATCGGTCTGGAAATAATTATTGAGATCAGAATGGCAAGACCGACTGCCAGAATGGAAACGATAATTGTAGCGATAAGTATAGTCTGATAAGCAAAGCTGGTCAGTTCTGAAGATGATGTCGTGATCTCCTTGGAGTTGGTAGCTCCTAATTCGACTAGCTGAACTAGGGAATCATTAGCTGTGTACCAGGCTGGATATATTCTTTCGTGAATCTCCAGCGCTTCCTCGTTCTGATTGTTTTGGGCTAATTTCAAAAATGTTGGTAGCTCGGACTTGTATGATTCAAAATTAGTGGTGTAAGTTTCATAAAGCTTGGTAATCTCAGGATCGGTTCCTTCCAGGAAAGTAGCTAATTGCTTGCTTTCCTCATCAAGCCTGGTCAGCAAAGCATTCAGCGTTTGTTCGGTCTGTGCGATCTCGTCGGCATTCGTCTGAATGGCCATCGTCACGGCCAGCCGATCCACGTCAGAGACATCGCCATTCATATTTCCCAGCAACGCGACCAGAGGCATCCATTTCTCGTCGATTTGGGTGGAATTGTCGTCCATTTGATTGATTTGTATGAGTGAATTTACACTAACTCCGGCAAGCAGTACAACGACCAGCATAAAACCGGTTAATAACTTCATGCGGATACTGTATTTCACTTTGGATTGCCCTTCTTTTTTAGATAAATCTTTGGTTGTCATAGTCTCCACTCCTTGGACGATTAACAGTACTGTACAGTAAATATATATCGACAAATATTTGTAGTTTTGTATAGTTTCATGTCGGAAATAATCTAAAATTTTCATAAGTAAGAAAATCATTGCGCTAACAAGGAGATAATGAAGTGTTTGCATTGGATGATTGTAGTGCTGAACGTGCTCAATGCCATGATGTTGAAGAAATAGCTACTGTATATAATTCCAACCCGGATTTTCTGAATACCTACTTAGGGCGAAGTCAGATCAGCAAGAGGTAGGTAGCTGCAGAGCTTGCAGATGCCGATATATACGCTTCTGCTGTAAGGGTGTGTGTTATACTTGTACTATACGAATATAGATGATTCACACCCAAAGGATAGGTGAGACGGCTTGAAGTTATTGACACTGAACACGCACTCCTGGCTTGAAGAGGATCAATTGGCCAAGATTAATTACATGGCTGATTTCATTAAAGAGCATGAATTCGATGTAATTGCATTCCAAGAGGTCAATCAAATGAAGACGGAGCCAGTTGTTCCGTTGAAGCAGCTAGGGAAGTTCGTGGTAACCGATTCCTCTATGCCCATAAGAGCGAATAATTATGCATATCTTGTACAGCAGCAGCTCAAAGCGGATTATTACTGGACATGGGCTCCGGTGCACACAGGCAAGCTCCGATATGATGAGGGATTGGCGTTCCTTAGTCGGACACCTATTGGTGAGACTTTCTGTGAGCATGTGTCTGGTATAACGATATATAACAATTACAAGACCCGCAAAATACTCGGCGCCAGCACGACAATTGATGGAGTCCACACCTGGATTGTGAATGGGCATCTGGGATGGTGGCATGATGAGGAAGAGCCGTTCCGTCCTCAATGGGATCGGGTCGAGGCTATTTTACGGAATTATACAGGGGACGCTATGTTCCTCATGGGTGACTTTAACAATGTAGCTGAAATCTCTGGTGAGGGTTATGACTACATGATGTCCAAAGGCTGGTGTGACCTGTATACTGCCGCTGAGATCAAGGATGCAGGAGCTACGGTGACAAAGTCCATTGGTGGTTGGGAGGGCAATACGCAGGATCTTCGCATTGATTACATTTTCTCGCGCGAGCCGCGCAAGGCGAAGTCCTCCACAGTCGTCATGAACGGAATCCGTGGTGAGGTGGTCTCTGACCATTTCGGAGTTGCCGTGGAACTGTAGCAATATTGCTGTGTTGTTGATGGAAGTGGATGAGCTTGCGATGAGTAGCAGCCAGGGTGTAAGGCTTAAATGATAATGCATTTGAGCCTTATGCCCTTGTTGTGTTTGTCGTTGTTTCATTTGCCGTCATGTTCATAAGTTCATTGAATTTTGTCTATACTGCCTGAAGAGGATTATGAGTCTTGACTATGGTGTAATAAGTAATCAGTGACATAGTAGGCTGGGTTCAATATAATGGATACCTGAAATGCTATAGAGTCAATATTGAAGGAAAAGGCTGGTGTGCAATGATTGAACAGCATAGAAAGTGGGTCGTAGCGAGCTTGCTGCTAGGTATTCTGATGGCCGCTATGGATAATACGATTGTAGCGACAGCCATGGGTACTATCGTGGCCGATCTTGGTGGACTTAGCCAATTCATCTGGGTTACTTCGGCTTATATGGTAGCCACGATGGCTGGGATGCCAATTTTCGGCAAGCTCTCGGATATGTACGGTCGCAAGCGCTTTTTTGTTTTTGGCTTAATCGTGTTTCTTGTTGGGTCGGTGCTGTGCGGATTCGCCCAGTCGATGACACAGCTCAGTCTGTTTCGGGCGATTCAGGGGATTGGTGGCGGTGCGCTCATGCCGATTGCCTTCACGATTATATTCGATATTTTCCCGCCAGAGCAGCGCGGAAAGATGACAGGTCTCATTGGAGCTGTATTTGGCTTGTCCAGTGTGCTCGGTCCATTGCTTGGTGCCTATATTACAGATACGATCAGTTGGCATTGGATTTTTTATGTTAATGTCCCGATTGGATTGCTGTCATTGGCTTTGGTGATCCCCTTTTATCGAGAATCAACTTCACAGCATAAGCAGCAGATTGACTGGATCGGTGCCATCACACTGGTCATTGCTGTTGTAAGTCTGATGTTCGCGCTGGAACTGGGTGGCGGTACATACGATTGGAATTCTCCCGTGATCATTGGGTTGTTCGCTATCTTCCTACTGTTTGCTATAATCTTCTTCCTGGCTGAACGTAGGGCATCGGACCCGATTCTCCCGTTTTGGTTATTCAAGCGGCCGCTCTTTGCTTCGGCTCAAGCACTGGCATTTCTATATGGGGGGACCTTCATTATCCTGACGGTCTATATCCCACTGTTCGTGCAGGCGGTGTATGGTGGATCGGCGACCAATGCAGGCTTTATTCTCACCCCAATGATGCTGGGCTCTGTGGCGGGGAGTTCGATCGGGGGAATATTTCAGACGAAAACTACGTTCCGTCGTCTTATGACCATTTCAGTGGTAGCCTTTTTCGCTGGGATGCTCCTGCTCGCTTTCATGTCGCCAGAGACCTCGCGTGGTGCATTGACGTTGTATATGGCTCTTACGGGGTTCGGGGTGGGCTTCTCATTCTCGCTGCTCCCAACAGCCTCTGCTCATCAACTGGAGCCGCGCTATCGCGGAACTGCCAATTCTACGAATTCGTTCTTGCGTTCGCTCGGAATGACGCTCGGAGTTACGATCTTCGGAACAATTCAGGGGAGCGTGCTGACCAAGCGAATGACGGAGGCATTTGCAGGCCAGGGTGGAGCGGATATGGCGCAATTCGGAGATTTGCGTCAGGTGTTCCAGCCTGAGGTGCGTGCGCAGATTCCACCACAGGTGCTTCGCGTCATCGTGGAGGCTATGTCCGAATCCATTACGTATGTATTCCTGCTCGCTCTTGTGCCTATTGCATTGGCTGCAATAGCTGTAATATTTATGGGTAAAGCAAGTGTTGGTGGAGAAGGAAGCAGAGAAGGTAACGGTTCGTAGTATAGCTCATTGATTAGTGGTGTGGTTAGCGAGACATGTGGATTGTTAAATAAGGGGTTGGAGACGAGGGGCTTCAGGCTTGTATGCCAAAAAGCCCCTCAGTCAAGGCTGATGGGCGAGGGCTTCTTCAGTAATCTGCTTGATATCAATGGGAGACAGCATGCCCTCGTGTACCAGATCGGGCAGGATATGCTCCAGAAAGTAGTCTACACAATGCAGTTCAATGCTTTTGATTTTGATAATGGCTTGGCGGTACATCACGATGAATTCCTTCTCCGTGTTGCCACGTTGCAGCTCCGCGAATGCTTCATAGACCTGATCAAGCTTATCAGCTACCTCCAGAATTCGACCCTCTACCGAGCTGTCCTTTCCTTCTCGCAGCTGTCTTCGGAAGATCGCCTTGAATTCCTCAGGAATATTCTCATCGATAAAATGTTCAATCATGCCCTCTTCAACCTGCTGTAGCAGAGAACGAAGCTCCATGGAATAATGCTTCACAGGGGTCTTGATATCCCCGATAAAAATCTCACCATAGTCGTGGCTGCTGGTAATCTCGTAGAGCTTCTTCCAGTCCACACTCACCCCGTGCTGCTCTTCGATGTCAGCCAGTGTCTTCGCATACTGTACCACCTTCCAGGAGTGTGCGGACACGCTATGCTCCTCGAATTTGAATTTGCCAGGACAGCGAATAATTCGTTCCAAGTCATTGAGGGACCTGAAGTACGTATGAATGCCCATTGGGTATACCATCCTTTAATTTTCTTTTTGTTGCAGATAAGGTACACCCTATCTTAGACTGTTTTTGTTAGCGCAGCATTAACGGAGCATTTAATAGAACACAAAATGCAGTTCAACTGTATACATATCACAGTTTACAAACGAGAATGGAGGAGAAATATGAGCTTGCGTGCGGAGTTGGACTATCGTATGGGTGCAGTTGCGGTCCAGGTAGCGGATATTCGAGAGGTTGAATTAATAGAATTGGTAAGGCGGATTCAGGAATTTGAGCCTTATGGTGAGGAAGCAGTGGATTACTATTTGGAGCTGTTACAGCGCAATGTATTGATGCCAGACGTATCGAATCTGATCTACATGGAGGATTTATCACCCAGTGAGGTGGTAGCCACAGCACTGGCTTATCGTCCAATCCTGCTGTAGAACACGTCTCAGGCAGGAAGTGAATGTGTTGTCTTGGTTGAGGTAGGGTACAATAAGGAGCGATTAGCAGTGCTTGTTCTTATTTGCAAGAGTCCATTATTAGTATAGAAGGAGGCTCCCATGACAGAGAAGAAGACAGAAGCGAGTGTTGGTTGGAATTGGCATGATAGCTATGGCAAGCTGCCCGAGCTAATGTATACCAGACAGGCACCGACCCCAGTACGTGCCCCGGAGCTATTCGTGCTGAACGAAAGCTATGCTGCTACCCTTGGTCTAGAGCCAGCTGCGCTCAGGAGCGAGGAAGCGGTTCGGACCTTGGCAGGTAACGAGGTGCCCGCTGGCACAGCTCCACTTGCTCAGGCCTACGCAGGGCATCAATTTGGTCATTTCAACAGACTAGGTGATGGGCGGGCGTTGCTGTTGGGGGAGCATAAGACTCCTGCGGGGCAACAACTTGATATTCAGCTCAAAGGCTCGGGACGAACGCCATATTCCCGGGGAGGGGATGGTCGCGCCGCCTTGGGGCCGATGCTGCGGGAATATATTATTAGCGAAGCTATGCATGGACTAGGTATTCCGACCACCCGCAGTCTGGCTGTCGTGACCACCGGCGAGACGATTCTGCGTGAGCAGGGGCTGCCCGGTGCGGTCCTAACGCGAGTGGCAGCTAGTCATATCAGGGTCGGTACATTTCAATATGCTGCCGCCTGGGGTGGTGTGGAGGATCTGAGAGCACTGGCTGATTATACATGGCTGCGACACTATTCGAATGTGTTACCAGTAGAAGGTCAGTCCCGTTATCTCGCACTCTTGCGACAGGTGATCCAGCGGCAAGCGGCTCTGATTGCACAATGGCAGCTGGTCGGTTTTATCCACGGGGTTATGAACACGGATAATATGACCTTAAGCGGCGAAACGATTGATTATGGCCCATGTGCCTTCATGGATCAATTTGATCCTGCGACTGTATTCAGCTCCATTGATCAGCAAGGACGATATGCTTATGGTAATCAGCCGGATATTGCTCTCTGGAATCTGGCCAGGTTAGCTGAGGCGCTGCTGCCTTTGCTTCATGAGGATGAGGAAGAGGGAATCAGAATAGCCCAGGAGGCGTTGGCGGAGTTCCCGGACTTGTATCAGGCGCACTGGCTGCGAGGTATGCGGGCCAAGCTGGGAATATTCGCTTCTCAAGAGGCTGTTGAGACAGCAGCTGAGAATGGGCAACAGACTGCTACCGGGAACGTCACTGGGCAGGATGAGCCGAAGCATGATGGACACGTCGATGATGAGCACAAGGAGGCGGATGAGCAGTTGATATTTGATCTGCTGCAGCTCATGCAAGAGCACCACGCAGATTATACCAACACCTTCCGCGCATTAACACTGGAGCAGCCAGTAGAGGCTGCACTCGCTGAGGCAGCAGAATACGTGTCATGGTATGCACGCTGGCAGAGCAGACTTGCGATGCAGCAGCAGACACGTGAACAATCGCTTGAGCTCATGCGCTTCAGTAATCCTGCAGTCATTCCCCGTAATCATCGCGTGGAGGAGGCGCTTGCGGCCGCGCTGAAGGGGGATCATGGTGTCATGGAACGACTGCTGGATGTGCTGTCGAAGCCATACGCCTATTCGACAGCGCAGGAGGAATATACCGCAGGGCCGCCTGATTCGATGTGCAATTATCGGACCTTCTGCGGCACGTGACGTAGTGAGGGCGGTCAGGCTGTAGCAGACTTGGAGGGATGCACATGACTGGATCATCAGCGGCTGAACGGACTCACATCTGGCGATTCCGTTACCAAGGGCCACGTAATGGCATTGGTTATACGTTCTGCCCCTTGCGGGGAGGGTCAGCGGTAGAGAATGCTGAACAAATATTTATTTATGATGAGGATTTTATTGAACCCATTCAGATCATTAAGCGGCAATACCCGCTGGATGAAGAGTATGCGGGGGAAGGCTATGAAGCTTTTGATGCTTGCTGGGATAATCCGATTCCGGCAGATGTCTGGTTTCGCATTTTTGAGGAGCTGGAAGCCCTTTATCCCGATGATCCCGAAGCCCAGAGCTTCATGCGTACCTTTATAGAGTGGGCTAGGGCAGCACTGCAGCATGCGGATGGAATCGAAATTGTTGGGAATTTATAATCCAAGCTTGAAGAGGAGTGTATCTCTTTCAAACTTGGAATACTTATAATAAAACCGTTTACATTCCTGAGAGGGTGTGCTATATTGTCCACTAAAGGATTGTAACTGTGTATGCAGGCAAAACCTGAGAATAAGCTTGTCCACTTAAGTGGCAGCTTTATTTTCAGGTTTTTTTGTCTTCATGCAACAATGAAGGAATACATGGAAATAATCCTTATAGCATCCAGAATCGAAGAAAAGGGGTAGAGCGAATGAGGAAGAATACATGGTGGAATATGCTGGCTGTTAGTACAGTCCTGACAGTTGGCTTGAGTGCCTGTGCAGGTACACCGGGGCAGGCGAATCAGCAGGTACCGCAGCCGCCACAGCAGGAGACGACGCAGCAGCAATCTCAGAAAGCGAGAACAGTCATTACGACAGATGGTGAAGTCGATGATATGAACTCGGTGATTCGCTTTTTGTTATATTCCAATGAGATGGACCTAGCTGGAATCGTGCTGACTAGCTCGGTGTACCACTATGCGGGAGACAAGGAGGCAGGCATTGAGCCGTTCCGCTGGACAGGAACAAAGTGGCTGTATGATATGCTCGATGCTTACGGGGAAATCTATCCGAATCTGTCCAAGCATACAGACGGCTACCCTGAGCCAGAGACGCTCAAGAGTATGACAAAAATCGGCAATATCTCCGACAAAGGCGAAATGACCAAGGAGACGGAGGGCTCTGAGTTCCTGAAGGAGCTGTTCCTGGACGATGACTCCAGAGATCTGTACGTTCAGACTTGGGGAGGTACGAATACTACGGCTAGAGCACTGAAATCCATCGAAGAGAAGTACAAGGATACTCCAGAGTGGGATCAGATTAGACAAAAGGTCAGCAATAAAGTAGTCCTCTACATTATTCTCGATCAGGACGACAGTTACAATGAATACATTGCCAAGAACTGGCCGGATATTCGCATTATCAATGACCAGTCCAACTTCTGGCACTTCGCTTATGCGTGGAAACTTCATCCCGATGAAGTGAACAGCAAGCTGCAGGGAGACTGGATGTTCCCGAATATCAAAGATGGACACGGCAAGCTACTGGGTATGTATGCCTTGATGGGTGATGGCAACATCATTGAAGGCGAGCTTGATGAGGAGCAGCGCGGAGCAGAGGCCTATCTTAAGAATAATCCAGAGTACAAGCGTTATGATTTCATTTCCGAGGGTGATTCTCCTTCCTTCTTCTATTTGATTGACAACGGGCTGCGCAGCATGGAAGATCCAAGCTACGGAGGCTGGGGAGGACGCTTTGGTACAGTGAGCGATAAGCTGTATAGAAATAACGTATTGGATTACGATATCTATACGAAGAAATATGAAGCAGAGTATTCGCTGATGCGCTGGTTCGATGATATTCAGAATGATTTTGCGGCTCGTGCCGATTGGGCGATTACACCCGAGTATGAGAATGCCAACCATAATCCGAAGCTGACTATTAAGGAAGGACTGGATCTTACGGCAGCACCGGGTGAGAAGGTTACTTTGACGGCTGAGGGCAGTGATCCGGATGGCGATACATTGACATACAAATGGTGGAGATATTTCGAGGCGGACACCTATCAGGATAGCGAGGTGACGACGAAGGCTGAGCCTGTGGTGATGGGCGGCTTGCAATTAAGCCTAGCTCGTGAGCTTAGTCCTGGTGAGAAGACGGATACGATTGCGCTGGAAGGCAGCGATACGCAGAAAGTAAGCTTTACCGTCCCTGCCAATGCCAAGTCGGGTGATACCATTCATATCATTGCAGAGGTCCAAGATAACGGGGAGCATCCGTTGAAGCACTATCAGCGTGTGATTATCACCGTAAAATAAAATCGAATATTAGCACATTCACCGTATTTTGACATCTCCCTGACACAAACATTTGCTACAATCTGCTCATGTCCTAAAATTTGATATCTCAATATCATAATATACCAAGGATGAGGAGATTACGTGAAGGGGAGATTCCATGAAAAACAATAAAAAGTGGATTATAGGCATTGGGGCAGTCGTCATTATCGGTGGAGGTATCATCGGTTATAACGTCATGAACCAATCGCTGGGCAACAATGTAGAGATTCAATCCGTAGTTCCGGCTCAATCGCAGCCGACATCAACGGAAGCAGCTTCGGGAAGCACAGCAGTACAAGCTGACCAGATCAATGGGGACTGGAACATTGCCGAGGGCTCCAAGGTGTACTGGTCAGTAACGACTTCTCGGGAGACTGTTAACTTCGAGGATGCTGCGGTTACAGGAAAGTGGACGTTGAACGTGAATGATCCTTCTGTCAGCACTGGAGAGGGCGTCGTAGATCTGAGCGTACTCAGCTCTGGTAATGAGCAGCGGGACGAGCATGTGAAGGCGGCGGACCTTCTGGATATCAGCCAATATCCTGAAGCGACCTTCAAGGCAACCTCCTTCTCGGAGCTACCACAAGAGTGGACTGAAGGTACTGCGGTACCATTCGAAATGAATGGCGTACTGACAGTGAAGGGCGTGGATAAGGACGTCGTGTTCCAAAGTCAGGCCGTGTACAATGAAGGAAAGCTGATGCTGTCTGGTACAACAAAGGTGACGTTCTCCGACTTCGGGCTGACGAATCCTCATAATGTTGTGCTTGAGACCGAGAATGAATTCACGGTTCAGCTTGAGCTTATCCTTGCAAAATAATGCGTAGGTAGAGGGGATGACCTTCCATACAGGAGGGGCATTCCCTCTTTTGTGGTATGATCAGACATTCGTAGGTCAGTGAATTAGTGAAATCAGTGATTGTGTAAATTATCATTGATAAAATGGAAAATTAAAGCGATAAATCAACCTATAATTTACTGTATCAAGTAAGGGGAAAGCATCTGAGCAGCAGGGGAGAATAGCGTTAGTAAGCCAGTAGAATGGTCCTAAAGACGAATACGAGTCTCTCTGTAGAGCTTGTATATTTATGATTGCAAACGTTTTATTAATATGTTAACATGAAATTAATAAAAGGATTGTAACCGCTTAATAGCGGGCAAAACCCTGTATGAATGAACTGAATAAGACTTATTTTAACTGTATATATTTACAATATATGTGTTATTAATTTCGATCAGGATTGTTACGTTTATGGCAAAACCTGAATTGAGCTGAAGATCTGTAGCATTGATGTGATGGCTATAGAAGTTCACTTAATTCAGGTTTTTTTATATACTCACACAAATAATTGCAGCGAGGGGAAATTACTTGATGAAGAGCAAGAAGACAAGAGCTTTATTGAAACGTACAGCGGTAGTGGCTACTGTATTTGGTCTGGTGGCAGGAACAATCCCGGCAAATAGCGGCTTGACTGCCGTAACTAATGCAGCGGATGCAGGTGTGTACAAGCTCCAGAATGCAGGCTTCCAAAATAATACGCTCCAGCAGACCAAGTATGGTCTGATTGAAGGGGTTACCAATGATGTATATAGCACAATGGGATGGCTCGGAGTACCGTATGCTGCTCCTCCAGTAGGCGAGCTGCGCTGGAAAGCACCACGTGAGCCAGAAGCATGGACTGGCATTCGTGCAGCCAAGACGTTTGCTTCGAACAGTCTGCAGCTCTCCGGTCAGAAAACAGTTGGCAGCGAGGATTCCCTCTACCTGAACATCTGGCGCCCAGATACAAAGGAGACGAACCTGCCAGTTATGGTATTCTTCCATGGCGGTGCGAATATGACTGGCTCCGGTAAGGATTTCCAAGGGGAGAAGCTGGCTCGCAGCACCAACAGCATCATTATTACCGTGAACTACAGATTGGGAGCCCTGGGCTTCTTCAAGAATAGCCAACTCGCTACGGATAATGCTCTGGATGACTCTGGCAACTACGGCTTACTCGATATGTTCCGCGCATTGGAGTGGGTGCAGGACAACATTGAAGGATTCGGCGGTAACAAGAACAATGTCACATTGGCTGGACAATCTGCCGGAGCACGTGATGTACTGGCGGCGCTGATTTCTCCGCTGGGTAAAGGTCTGTACCACAAGGCTATCGCGTTCAGTGGCGGTCTGACTACAGCAGCTCCAGAAGATGGAGAGCGCAAATCCAAGGAAGTACTCGCACAGCTGGCTCTTGAGGATGGCAAAGCGAACTCCTTAGACAATGCCAAGGCATGGATCAGCAAGTTGTCCTCCAGCCAAATGGATGCGTACGTTCGCTCCCTCTCAGCTGATCGTCTTGTCAAAGCTTTCGGGAGCACAGCGATTCGTATGGAGCCGTTCCCGCATTTGTTCCGTGATGGTACAGTAATTCCAAAGGAAGGCTTTGATGCTCTGGATCAAGGTAATTATAATAAGGTCCCTGTATTGCTCGGCAGTCTGGAAACGGAATTCTCCGGATTTGCCTTTGGTGATCCGAACTTCGCTCCTTCGATTAATGATGGAACATTGTTTACGGATTCAACTAAGGGAGCGCAATACGCAGCTGCTCTTAAGTATGGTAGCGAGATGTATGCTGGCTTCAACGCCGAGCGTGTAGCAGAGCGTCTGACGGCTGTAGAAGGCCAACCTTCTGTATATGCATATCGCTTCGCATGGGGAGCCAAAGAGGGCCTGATCTCTGACCGTCTCCATACGCTGCTGGGTGCTCCGCACGGTGCTGATCTGGACTTCTACACGGGTCGCGCTGACGGGATTGCGTCCTACTTCCCACAAGGATACTTCACTGAGGACAATCTCCAAGGACGTCTGGAGCTGTCGACTGTGATGAACTCCTACTTGAAGCAGTTCCTGTACACAGGTAATCCGGGAACAGGCGCTACTGGTGATCTTGAGGCATGGACACCATGGACTGCCGAGGATGGCAAGGAACGCATCATGAAATTCGACGGTGACAAAGAACAAGCGATCTTCGGCATGTCAGAGGATTATAATGGTGATAAGGAAGCTGTACTGGAGAAAATGAAGAAGGAGCTTCCAGAGGATACCTACAAGCTGTTGACAGAAGATGTACTGAAGGGACGTTTCTTCTGGGATTATTAATTCAGCTGAAGCAACAGCGTAGCCTACAGCTGAGACGAACCGAATAGCTTATTACAAAAAACGACATTCTCTTTATAGAGAGTGTCGTTTTTTGTGTATAGCGGAGCCTTTCATGAATATGCATAAACCGTCATAAAAATGGGCTTATCCTATCATTGTAGGATTTTTCGTTTCCTATATACTAGGAAAAAAGGGGGATTTATGAATAGAGCAGAAGCCATGTATCATTTCCGAGAGCATTACATAGATGTACATAAGAAGGACTATATTCATAAATTGGAAGAGGAACATCGTAACCAGTTTCATGTCAGATCTGCTGAATTTGTCGAAGCATTTCGGCGCATATGCAAGCTGGCCAAGACTGAACAAGATCAGGGAGTCAAGGGAGCGATCGCTTATATCACCTTTTCCATGAGACGAACCTATCTGATGCATCGGCAATATGATTATGTGGTGCAGGCATTTGACCGGAATTGGTTCTTTGATACCAAGCCGTGTGAGGAGCGTTATGATGCCGGGTGGGTGTGGACCTGCTGGCACGAGCTTGGTGAGCAGCTAGAATCCCGGCGCAAATTATACATGGATCGCCTTCTCCAACCGGAGGTGGAGCAGGTTCATTGGGCCTGTATTCCGGATTTTCATGAATATGTGGTGCGATTAGGAGCGGAATGTATAGGAGAGGCTGTGAAGCTTCCAGAATTCGCTGAGCTGGAGCTGGAAGAGGGACTTGAGATTAGAATTGGCGAGTACAAAGGGATCAGCAAGGTGATCTACTCCATCCCCGAAGAACCTTTTCAGGAGGAAGAAGAACTGATGGGCTGGATCTAAAAGGCTGACAGACAGGTGGAGTTCATGAGATGGAGATAGAGTACTATCGTGTAATACAGGATGATCGGTTCACGGATTATGCCCATCCACTCAATCTGACCAAGGAACAACTGCTGAGGCAAATAGCGATAGCTCAGGAGCAGGATATATCCTCCCTCCAGTTTTATGTTAATGGACAGGCTATTTTTCTGGATTGGCTGGATGATCCATTTTACATGTTATCGGATGAGCTGAAGGGTATCTGGGAACAGTATCAGCCCGGCTTGGCCTGGCGGCAAGTAATTCTTGCTGACCAGCACACCAGGACACAGCGGTTATGTTGGCTTATGGCCTCCACGGAGGTTATTAATGCGTTGTCCCCGCTTAGTGAGTGGAATAGAGATGGAACGTTGAAAAAAATGGTACTGGATGAAAGAAAGCTTCGTGGTCATAAGGTATGCAGGGTTCAAGGGGCCGGGGCTCCTGAGGTTGTTGTAGATCTGGATGTGGCAGAATGCATGCTTCGATTCCCAATGAAGGGGATACAGTTGCAGCGGCTTCAGATCGAGCGGGATGTCTTGGCTGGCAAGGATTAATATAGCAAGGATGTGTATGGGAGATGAGTGATAGTTATATCGTAGATGGAGCTTCAGTCCGTTGCAGCTATGGGAGCGCAACAGGTGTATTTCGAGCCGGAGCAGGACGGCAGGTATTCATTCACTCCAGAGCGCAGGGAAGTATTCGAGATTGTGAGCCTGGAATGCACATCCCTGCATTCGGCATGTGCAGCAGCAAGCATAATCCAGATGTGATTGCTGCCAGTCAGGGGCAGTTGGATCGCCTGATACCGCAGCCCTGCCGACCATCGGTCTCGATGGCTTGGTTGAATGGGAAGAACAACGTTATGGTGGATCATTCTCCAGCGCTACTGAGCTGCTCTACGAATATGTGCATGTGGTGTGGGATTATTTCATTTGATACAGATGGTCAGGAATGAACTACTCGGATGGAAAGGGTGAGGGCTAATGGGTCTCCTGTCAGAGCGGATACTTACTTATGAAAATATTAAAATCATGGCTCCTTATCCTATTGTCAGGTTGCTGGAGCTCGATCTGATCCATCAGGTTAATGACCATGGCAGACTTCATCTAACCGCTGTCATTTCGGATGACGATGAGCAAGGCTATGACAAACTGATGTATGAGGACGAGCCGGTCGAGGTGTATGAGATGGACGGGAGTCAAGTAGCAGCATGCCTCTTCAAGGGATTGATCACCCAGTTGACTGTCAGGTCGGTCAATGGAGTCTACTCCATGTCCCTCAGCGCGGCTTCTCATACGATTCTGCTGGATAGAAGGCCGACAAGCCGCAGCTATCAAGAGCCGGAGATGACGTATTACAAGCTGTTTCGTGACCGGATTGATGCTTACCCTCATGGTGATTTTATTGATCTAATTGATGCTGAACGTCCGTTGGGTGCTTTTACGCTGCAGTATCAGGAGAGCGACTGGTTGTTTTTGCAGCGAATGGCATCCAGATTAGGAACGGGATTAATTCCTGAGGTGACCTCTGAGGCTCCGCGATTCTGGCTGGGCACATCCAGAGGGCAAGTGAAGGGCAGACTTGAGGGGACTAACTACACTATACGAAAAAGTGCTGCAGCCTCGGGCAGTCGTAACAATAACCAAATAAATACATATTACGAGGTTGAAGATCCGGGTCGCTTCGCACCAGGGGACATTGTGATATTCAAGAATAGGGAGTGGAGTATACACCGTGCAACAGGCACAATAGTCAAGGGTCTCTTGACATTTGTATACGAGCTTGTCCCTGAAGAGGGACTGTCATATGAGGAGGCATATCTTCCGACGCTCTGCGGAACAGCGATTGATGGCGTAGTCATTGACAGGGCCAATGAGTCTGTCCGACTGCACCTTCATATGGATACCGAGCCTCCGACAGGTAGTACGTGGTTCTCCTATCCAACGATGTATACCGCGAATGGAGTGGGCTGGCAATGCGTGGCAGAGCTCGGGGACACGGTGCAGCTATACTTTCCCTCGGCCAACGAGAGAGAGGCCTATGTTATCCAGGCGATCCGTAAGAAGAAGCTTGTAGGAGATGAGATTCAGCAGCCTGAGCGCAAGCTTTTTCATACTCGGTCAGGGAAAAAAGCCAAATTCGATGAGAAGGAGCTTGCTTTGTCATCTCAGAAGGAGAAGCTTCTCATTCGACTGAATCCAGCCAGCGGCATGCATGTATATAGTAGACATGATATGAGCTTCACTGCAGATGTTGATCTGGTCCTGCATGGCAAGAAGGTTGAGATTACGGCAACCAAGGGGCTGAATTTGTCTAGTAAAACAAGCTACCTGAAGGCAGACGAGGAATTCCACTTGAAGGCAGCGAAGCTGTTGACGGCACAGGTACCGCTCGAAGAGCTGAAGGCATATGAGTCGTTAATGAAGGAACTGCAGGGCAAGAAGTATCCGTCCTGGGCACAAGAGCTATTGCTGCGATACAAGGCAGAATACTATAAGGCAATAGCAGCTGGCGACCAGAAGGGGGCGAAGGCTGCGGCGGCCAAAGCCAAGCAGGTGCGTGAGCAGCTTGCGACGATTGACGCCATGCCGGATTGGGCCAGATCGCAGATGCATGAATATACGGCTCAGTGGTGGGAGGCTCATGCAACTGGTGATAAGGCTCGGCAAAATAAAATTCATGCCCTGGCGAACAAGCTGCGCGATCATGTGCTCATCAACGATCTGATCCGAGGCAGTACAGCCATGTCGTATAAGGATGCCAATCGTCTGGCAGAGCTGTCGGCCCTGTATGCCGATGCGGCACACAAGCTTACAGTGGCTGACAAGGCAGCACTGGCGAAGGAGGCTGCTGAGCTGCGTAAGAAGTATGGCATCGGCAATCTGCAGGCGCGTGAGAACCTCAATAAGCTGGGTCGTAAATTTCCAGACAGCTTCCCCTATAAGCTACCTCTGGGAGACGAGTGGGATGCGGATCTTAATGCAGCATTATACGACTTTGCCAAGAAGTATGGTCTTGCCGGGAAGGGCTACAGCCGTGAGGTGCTGGAGGTATACCTGTATCAGGTAGCTAACGGTATTCTTCCGTGGCCGAAGGTGACTGCTACCAAGCCTGTGAGCAAGCCCGTAACCGAGGTGCCCGCGAAGCCGGATAAAGCTCCTGATAAGCCGAAGGACGAAAAACCAGCAGATGAGAGCGAGTACAAGGATGGGTTAGTAGCAGTAAGTCATATTGAACAATACATTAAGAAATACAGTTTAAAGGGCAAACAGGCGAAGGCGCTTTATCGTGTAAATGATTATACGAACAACAGTATGATTAAGAATAAGCTATCCAGTAATAAGAACACGCCGCTTGTATTTTTCTTTGAAGGCAACGGGTCTTACAGCTATGCGCAGCAGAATCATCCAGAGGGAAGATATGGAGCAATGGCTATTGTAGTTGTTAATGGTCAAATTAAATACACCAGTAAAAATGCAAGCTCTCTGCCGGACAACGAAAGTGTGGCTGCAACAGTAATTGATGGTGTGTATGAATTCGTAGGAGGCTATCATCGAAGCACATACCCAGCTCTACGCGTGCGGGATGGAGCAGGTGTACCAGCCACAAAAGGCTCCAAAAAGACAAGCTACACTGCAACGGGCATCAATATTCACAAGGGCTATAACAAAGATAATATAGATAGGCCTACATCTACAGGCTGTCTTACGGTTCACAAAGATGAATATGTGAACTTTCTTGTAGCCGTTGGAGTCGTTAAGAGGTCACTCAGTGAGAAGCCTATCGGTATTAAGGGGCTAGCCATTATAGATCGAAAAGATAGATAAGACCGCTTGAGAAAGTCGAAGAGAATTAGCTGTAATATGAGTGCGAAAGGGGGCAGTATGATTTCTATAAAAAAATTATCTATAATATGGCTTGCTTTAACCTTATCAGCTTGCGCTGCTCCTCTATTAAATACGGATGTTGAAACTCAGACAGAACTGACCACATCGCTAGCAAAAACAAAAGTCCCCCCCAAGGAGGATATAAGGGAATGGCTGCTAAGTGCGACATTAGGCGGTGGCCCTGGTGAGGATGAGATGTTCTTGACCAGATTGGATGATTCTACTGGCGAATCTTATATTTCGGTTCAGGAATTAGTCAATGAATTACAGACGGATGAAGAGCGTCAGGACAGCCAAGACTCCTACCTGTCGATGGGAAAGCTGAACAGTGATGGAAGTAGATTGGCTGTGTATCGTTGGTGGGATGGCGAGGAGCAATCTGACGTGGAGATCTACGACCTTCGGGAACGAAAAAAGGCGCAAGGCTTTGAGATGCCAGGAGACTTGCTCGATATCTCTGCTGATTTGACTCACTATTTCTATGAGCAGGAGGGACAGTTCTACGTCTATGATTGTATATCAGGTCAGAAATGGAACATTCGACTAGAACAGGATTATGGAGTGGAGGCCATCCCTGAGGATCGTGCTCTGGAGCGATACAGGCATGGTAAATTCTCTCCAGATCATGATCAGATTAGCTTGCCTGCTGCTAATAATGGCATAATGATCACCTCTATCCGGCAAGGAACATCCGAGCTCATAGTTACAGAGCACAATATATCTTCAATCGTGCAGTGGGATGAATCAGAGCAGCTTATATATACGGTGCATGAACATGAAGACTCATTTCTAAGCGAAATCTATGTGCTGGATATGTTGACAGGGCAAAGTCAGAGAATTGGGGCTGCAGATAATTCTTTTGTCTTGTCACCAGATCATACGAGGATGATTGAAGCTAATCAGGGGCTCGTTAAGACCTTTCTGGTCGAGCTACAAAATGATGAGAAAAGAGATATTACCAGTACTGTTAATGGACATGGTAACTGGACGTACCCGGAGCAATGGATTATGAGTAAAGTCGATTATTTGGATTACTTAGCAGCACACTAGATGCTGACAATATCATTTGAGGTGCTGTGATGTATCAAAAGATTGAGCGGTTACGACAAAGCGCAAATGCAGTCAAGGTACTGTATCTTATCTTCCTGTTGGTACTACTATGCGCGTGTACAAGTAAGGAACGAGCTAGCTCTGAATCCATAGCTGCCCAGGGTGATCAGACTCTGGCTGCCAGCACTGTTGAACAGACTACTAATCAGGCGCCAAACGGCAGCAGCAACCCAGACGTGTCCGCTCAACAGGGCACTCCTTGGCTATTGATGTATGGTGAAAATGATAGTGAGAGCCTGGATCAGCTGGTAGACCTGACGGACCCGACAGGCAGCAGCTATGTACGAATAGAAGATGTAATGAAGAGTTTACATGCGAAGAGCGGGGCAGCATATCCATGGTATGAGCTATACCTTGGAGGTATATCAACAGACGGCAGCCGTATTGCTCTGGTTCGTCAATCACATGAGCTGGATCATCAGCAGGTTGGGATATACGACCTAAACACAGCAGAGAAGCTGCTAGAGGTAGATATGCCCAATCAATTTATCCAATTCTCACCTGATCTGGAGAGCTGCGTGTATGAAATGGACCATAAGCTGTACGTGTATCGCTTCCAGGCTCAGACGTTGCAGGAGCTGAAGGCTCCTACTAATCAAGGACCGTATGAAGAAGGCGCTATCTACGGAGTGGTGTACTCACCAGATAGCCTTAGGTTGGCTGTACAGACTAGTGGTGCACTGTTCATTGTTAATTTACGGGATTATTCTGTAAGTCAGCATGAGCATGTGGCAACTACAGGTTTGGAGCTGAGGCAGTGGCTCAGCAAGGATCAATTGTTATATGCGGGGACTAATGACAATGAGCTATTTCTGGTAGATATGACAACTGGGGAATCCCAGAGTGTCGGTCAGCCCCCAGTGGATTTGGTAGAAGCTCCCGTCATGACATTGGATGGTGAGAAGCTCTTGCTTGCCGAGGAATCCGGTCCGATCCTGGAATGGAATTGGAAAAGTAATGATGTTGTCCGTTACCCGGCTGTACTCAACAGAATTGGCTACACCCTGAGACCGGTACAAAGGATCGAGAGTAGGACTGATTTTACACAATATCGTACAAGTATTCCTGTACACCAGATTACGGCATCATCAACGCTGCCGGATCAATCAGGAAATAACTATAATCCAGCTAATCTTATTGATGGAAACGCCAATACGGCATGGTGTGAGGGTGCCGCTGGCGACGGAGTAGGGGAGTGGGTGAAGCTGGACTTTGGTCAGCCTCAAGTGGTGAACGGGCTTGAAATCTTGAATGGGTTAACCAAATCCAAAACGTCTTATCTCGCCAATAATAGATTCAAGCGAATACAATTGGAATTCTCCGAGGGGCAGCGTCTTGTAATGAGTAGTGATGCGTTAAAGTATGAGCTGGATGAACCTGTACAGACCTCGTGGATCAAGCTGACCATTCTCGAAGTAGAATCTGGTACGACATATCCTGATACATGCATTTCCGAAGTAAGGGTGTTCTGATAGATTACTGTTCAGGAGAGAGGTGAAGCAGGGCATGAAATGGAAAGAGCCTACCTTTGGTGCGACACCTATGCTAAAGGCATTAACTACCGCCAGTGCTCGTAAGAAGGCCAAGTCCTTCGACCTGGTAGCGGAGCAGAAGAAGCAAAAGCTGACCTATCCCGATTGGGCCCAGGACTGGATGAGGAAGTATAAGGAGGCTTGGTATATTGCCAAGGCTAACGGCGATGAGGTAGGGATGCGCAAAGCGCAAAAGTTGGCCGAGGGCCTCCGTTCCAAGCTACGGGAAATGGCGAACATGCCGAAGTGGGCACAGGAACAGATGAAGAAGCAGACCCTGCTCTGGATGGAGGGACAGGCTACGGGTAACATCCGGCAGATGAAGGCAGCAGAGCAAGCAGGAAAGGGCATTCGTGAGAAGCTGGATCTGATTCGGACCATTGCGAAAACCTCCAAGGCTGATGCGGACAAGCTGAATGAGCTGACGGCTAAATGGTATGCCGCTCATGATCATGGCCTCGTAGACGGCAAAGATCTCAGCAAGGACCCTAAGGCTGTAAAAGCAGCGAAGGATAAATACAGCCAGGAGGCACAGGCGATTATTGGGAAGTATCAAAAGCCAGTCGAAGAAGAACCTCCCACTGCAAATGAAGAAGAAAAACCTCCTTCCAGTACTACAAATACACCTAGTGGAAAATGGATTCCTGCCTCAATACTTAAGCTTTCTGGGAGTTCTGAAGCAGAAAAATATCTTAATCAGCGATTGAGTAAATTTAAGAAAGTGACATGGAATCAGAGCAAGGTAGACGGTGTATGGGAAGCTTCAAGGGCTATAGATAACGCTTATCAAATCCAGATTGATCCTAGACTATTATTAGCAATTATCATTCAAGAAGGAACAGGAAGCTTCAATACAAGCAGTGATAACAGAGCAGCAGATGGTCAGCATGGTGTTGAAAAAGATTACGCTAAGGATTTAATGAAAGCCAATAGTCTGATTTTCGGAAAAATTCTTGGATATATTTATTACGGTGAGGACTTTAGAAGTGCTGTTCATAAGAATAAAAATCTAAAAGGAATTAGTGGAGACGGGGATGTTTTTCAATACTGCAATTGGTCTACGCCAATTATTAGGATGAGTTCCAAACGAATTGATCTGGGAGTCTACGCAGGTGATAATGCATGGCATTCAGGTGTCAGAAAAATCTATGATAACCTTAGTCAAAACTCATCTGCTGAGTATCAGATGTACTTGAAGAGCATTCCGAAGAACAAGGCAAAAGAAATTGTGCAGTCAGAGGGCATTAAGCTTAAAAATGCTTCTTTTGTAACTAGCCGAAATGGACAAACTAGCTTAGGCAAAAACAATGGTGAGTATACCATTGTCGGGAAATTCTAGAAGTGAGTTGATATCTTTTGGTAATTAGGTCAATAAAAATATACTCAGTAATTGCAGTCCAATTGCTATGCCTTTTATTGTTCAGTGCATGTACTGCAGATGAAGCGATAACTAGTCAAGAGAAACCTCCATCAGTGACATTGCAAAATGAACCTCATAAGATTCAGCAGCAAGAACAGGTACCTTCATTACAAACAGAAGACTTTACTATACAATATCAATCTGTCGCTATTCAACGAACAACCAATGTGCAGGAACTCATTCAAAAGCTGGGATATGGTGAGGACTATGAAGCTAATAATCAAGGATTCATTAGCGGAGATGATGAAAATAGGCGATGGAACCTTGTATATCCTAACTATAACAACCCAGATCTGCGTTTGATAGTCATGTCTGAAATGAGCCTACAAGCTGAAGAACTCGCGTATGGAGAAAGTTATCTCGTAGCTACAAGTCTGGAATCGTCCAATCTTGCTACAAGAAGAGGAATTAAGATAGGTGATCACCTGAATGCTATATTGCAAGCTTATGGAGAGCCAACTGTACAGCAAGATAATACAAATCAGGACATCACTGTACTGAAATATAGTCTCGATGAGCTTGTCTTGGAATTTAGTGTGGATAAAGCTACGAAGAAGATCGCCAATATTTTTATTGAATGGAATATGCAACGTTCGATTGAACAGCAGGATAGCTGATGAGAATAATAAGTATGTGTGCACCATTGCAAGTAGAAGATACTGTGGACTAGCCAGAGAAACATGAAGTATATATGCAGCGCTGCTACGTGGCAGTCATCGTTCGAAGGGGGATCATCCTATGGGTATACCAATCATCTATCTTAATGGCAGCGCCCTGCCCTTGAAGAATCCAAAAATCAAGCTGGTTCAACGGATCAATAATCATGCGAAAATGTATCTTACAGCGGTGCTGACAGGAGAAGAGCCAGAAAAATATGTGGAAGCAATGGATACAGGTGCAGGTCTGATGCTGTCTTATCAGGAGGATGATGACAAGCGAACGTTACTGTTCAAGGGTCTCATCAGTCAGGTGCGCATTAAAATGGTGGCGGATGTAGCTCATCTTGTAGCAGAGGCTGTATCCTATACCATCAAGCTTGATGAGGAGAAGCGCAGCAGGTCTTATCAAAATAAGAATATGCCCTACAAGGCTATACTGGATAAGGTCTTGGCCAGATACAAGGAAGCTAACTGCACACATCCTCTACGGGACGAGACAATTCAAAACTTCACTTTACAGTATGAGGAGACGGACTGGGAGTTCTTGAAGCGTATGGCTTCTCGTTTTGGCTGGGGGCTGATTCCTGATCCACTGACGAGCAAGCAACAGTTTTACTTCGGTCTGCCTGACGGTACGCAGAAGGGCAAGCTGAGCTCATACAATTATTCAGTTACCAGAAAAGCTGAGCCTAACGATTCAAATCTGCTGTATTACAAGGTGCAGACGAAAGGAATGAGCGGGCAGCGTCTGAGTATCGGAGACGAGACCCAGTTCAGGAATATGACGCTGTGGGTCTTGCAATCCTCGACTATGATTCGCCATAGTGCCCTCTGGCATGAATATGTCCTTACCACGAAGGAAGGAATGCAGCAGGAACTGATTCTCAATGAGAGCATCCGGGGAATGACATTGAAATCCAAGGTAATTGGACTGGAGCAGGATCATGTGAAGGTCTTTTTCTATGAAATAGATAAGGACAAGCCAGCTGTAGCTGAGACACACGCTTTTCCATATGCAACCTTCTACACCTCTGAGGGGAATACAGGATGGTACTGCATGCCTGAATTGTTCGATTTTGTAGATGTATATTTCCCGAGCAATAAAGAGCAGGATGCGATTATAACCCACTCGATTCGTAGACGCTCCAAGGGCGGCGATTTCATCAAAGACCCAGCAGTCAAGCTATTCATGACAAAATATCGTAAAGCCATTATTTTCGATCAGCACGAGATTCTGATTACGGGTCAGGATGATGAAGTAGTGATTCGTTTGCTGGATGATCACGGTATCGAGCTGCGCAGTACCAAAGATATTCGGGTTAAGGCGGATGGGACCCTTTCTCTCAAGGCAGGAAATACCGTACAGATTACGGCCAAGGACGCGATTGGGCTTAAATGTAAAACCAGTCTGCTGGAGATGGATGGGAATGTATCCATAACCGGGGCGAAGGTCAACATCCAATAATGCATGGCATAGGAGAAATGAGGATGGCTAAGGTAACTACAGGGGCAGTTGTTCAGGAGAAGCCCCGTACGCGCGAGGATATGATCCAGGAATGGAAGCGGAAGATTGCTAATGGAGAGTATCCGTACATTGTTGTAACGGAAGCTACGAACACAGCCAGACAAGAGTCTTAACATTTTCATTATGCTTTATTCATTGATAATGCTTTATTTATTGATCCAAAAAAAAATGGAAAAGCAAAAGAAAAGTGTAAGAGAATAGGGTACAAGAACGGATAAGAGAAGAGAGCTGCCTTCAATCATCTATGTGATGATTGAAGGCAGCTCTCTTCGGCTATAGCCCAAGTTGTTTATTCCATCTTCTCGTTTACCAGCTTAATGAGCTCATCAACAGCTTCTTCGACCAGATAGGGACCGTAGTTCCACTTGTTACGACTGACATTAATAATGCGATCATTCTTCACAGCGGGGATCGTCTGATAGAGCGGTTGCTCGAACAGATCCAGCATGGCTGGTAATTCATCATCATTCATCTGCGTGAAGAAGTAATCACTGTTGCTGCCAGCCAGCTCCTCCATTGATAGAGCATCGCCGCCATCAGCATATTGCTCGAACTGCGAAGGCATCTGGAAGCCGAAGTCCTCATAGACGAGCTTGCCAAGTGTGCCTCCTTTACCGCCAAGCAGGAATTCACCCTTGTACAGAATAAAGGTGATTGCTGTCGCCCCTTCTGGCAGGTTGACTTTGATATTGTCTCGGATGCCCTGCAGCTTGGCCTCGAATTTGGTGATCCAGGCGTCCGCTTCAGCCTTGCGGTTCATGACCTCGCCTATGTCTCCAAGAATGTTGATTACATCGGGATCACCGCCCCAGGATACAGCGACGGTAGGGGCTATGACCTGATACTTATCATACGTAGCCTGATCAAAGTATTCGGGTAAAATAATGATGTCTGGCTCTAGTGCCGAGATGGCTTCCAGGTTACCAAGTCCCTCTCCAATGCTCTCTACACCAGCCATATCCTCAGGATACAAGTCCAATACTACTTGGTCTACACCAACGGGCTTAAGACCCAGCGGTAGCAGATAGCCACCATAGGTAATCACCACAGCTCGTTTGGGCTCTACAGGAATCTCTATTTCCCGATTCAAGGCATCCTTGTAGACTCTGGTCGATTGTGCAGCAGTATCCGTAGCACCAGCATCACCCGTCTGCGCAGCATTTCCCTGCGACTGCTGTGCTTGTGGCTCGGTAGCCCCACAGGCCGCCAAAATCAGGGATAGACTAAAGAGTAGCAGCATTGCTGCAAAGGTCGGCTTAAGACCTGATTTCATGTCATTCACACTCCATGCTCCGTATTGAGAATCATTATCACTTATAACACTATAGCGTTCTGATTCGATCGAAGCAATGAACGATTTGAACCTCATTTCAGGACGAATTGAACCTTGCAGAGACAACTGCTTCATTTTGAACTGAGCAGGAGTGACCTCATTCATCTTTTTAAATAGACGACTGAAGTAATACATATCCTTATAGCCGACACGATCAGCCACATCCCGGATGGGGAGGTCACTGTGAGTAAGCCAATGCTTGGCCTTCTGAATGCGAGTACGTGCAAGATACTCCATGGGACTGCAGCCGTATTTGCGCTTGAACACTCGTGCCACGTAATGTGTACTATAATGCATCGCTTGAGACAACTGGTCCATGGACAGCTGTTGCTGGTAATTGTGCTGAATAAATTGGGCCACCTGCACGGCCAGGTCAGGCTTCTGGGCAGGGAGTGGAGATAGCTCTCGTTGATGATAAAGCTCGTAAATATATTGATACAGCAGCCCTTTCATTTGTAATTTATCCAGCTCCCGTCCATTCCTCCAGCATTCGAGCATACGTTCCAGCAAAGGAAGAAGACGTAGGGGATGGCCAGCTGTGAAAGCATATATTTCAGAGAAAGGCTCCGACTGAGCTGCACTGCTCTCCTGAAGCTGATTGGGATCGGGCAACGACTTATACATAATCATGTAATAATCCAATGGTTCAGTTAAACACTGGATGCTCAGTGATTCTCCCTTGCCAGCGTGGATCGCATGATGATGAACTTGGTGAATCTCCAGACCGCTCAAGGAAATGAATCCTTTCCCTTGATTCACATAGATGAAGGAGCTCGCAGGTAACCGATAGGAACGAAGCTCTTCGTCTTTTTTCATCCGGATATGACGGATATCCAGCAGTATGAGCGGCGTCTCGTTCCAGATTTGAATTTGTTTAGACCATTTCACGACATCCTACACCTCAAGTTGCTTGACATGAATGTAATTATAATAAGCATTTGGCATAAACCCAATGAATGTGCCCTGCCTATAAAAAAGCTTATGTATGGTCTATTTTATAGTATATTTAACAGAAGTGAACTAGATAGGATAGAATGTCTATTCTATTTTCAGAAAGGATTGAATGTACATGACTCAATATACAGTGAACCGGAATCGTCATCATGGGTGTCTGGTCGGTCTAGCGGTAGGGGATGCACTAGGCACCACTGTGGAGTTCAGCAGCCCCGGCACTTTTACGCCTGTGAAGGATATGGTTGGTGGAGGCGTGTTTGACCTGAAGCCAGGTCAGTGGACAGATGATACCTCCATGGCCCTATGTCTGGGGGAAAGCCTGGTCAGATGCGGTGGCTTCGATGCAGGGGACCAGATGCGCAGATATGTGAATTGGTACAGGACCGGTTATCTGAGCAGCACTGGAATTTGTTTTGATATCGGAAATGCGACTCGTACTGCGCTGGAGCGCTTCGAGCATACTGGCGAGGCGTATAGTGGTCTGACAGACCCTATGACAGCTGGGAATGGCTCTATTATGCGGTTGGCACCGGTGGTCATGGCTTATGCCCATCAGCCTGTGCAGGCCATACGCTATGCCGAGCAGAGCTCGTTAACGACACACGGTGCGGTCGAAAGTGTACAAGCGTGCGCCGTGCTGGCTGCGATGCTGGTGTCCGCTATGCAGGGAGCAGACAAACAGATGATGCTAGCGTCCACGACATGGCAAGACTGGCTTGGGGAGAAGGAGCTGTCTCCCGGACTGCAGGAGGTCATTGATGGTTCGTATAAGCACAGGGAGCCGCCAGAGATCAAAGGGACCGGATATGTCATTCGCTCGCTGGAGGCTGCTTTGTGGGCATTTGATCGTACAAGCTCATTTGCGGAAGGGGCACTACTCGCTGTGAATCTCGGAGATGATGCGGACACGACCGGAGCAGTGTATGGTCAACTGGCTGGCGCTTACTACGGTTATGATCAGATCCCGGAGCACTGGCTTGCACGGCTTGCTATGAAGGATGAGCTACAGGAGCTTACAGACAGGCTGTGGGGCATGCTTGGCCAAGAGTAGTTAGAAGGCTAGTAGATACTTGCCAATGTAGCAAGTCTATAGCTGAAAATGTTCAGGAATTCCGACTGTGTCTCTCAATGGTCGGACACGGACTGCGCTAAAGACACTGCAGCCTTACTATGCCATACGGCGATGCCGAAGGAGACAAGAGCGACGATCAAAAGGATGCCATACACATAGCTGTAGGCCTCTGCAGATGGCAGATAGCTCTTGCTGTGTAGCAGCAGACCACAGAAGGCTACAGACATTGAGCCGCCGAAAAATTGAATCAGCTGCAATAAGCCCATTCCGGAGCCCACCAACTCCCGAGGCAGCAGCCGGGCAGCTTCATTATTGACGGAAGCCATCGTGGCTGAGAACGCAGGAGAGAAGATGAGATACCCTAGGGTCACGATCAGCGCCGAAGCATGAATTTCCAGCATGAACAACAGCAGGACAGCGCTTAGCAGCACATGTCCGACAAGTAGGAAGCGCATGCCTCCACGACTATCAATCCAGCGGCCAACGAAGCGGGCACAGCCAGCAGATAGCAATGCACCAGGAGCAATCAGCAGTCCGATCATGAGTGAGCTGCGGTGGAAGACGTTGGCTAGCACTAAGGGCATCAGGAACAGGTTGCCCAGATTCAGAATCAGGATACCGAAGCCGATGAGTAGCAGTCTTGTATAGCCAGGCACCGCAAAGAGCCGGGGATGAATAAACGTATTATTCGCCCGACGTATATATATAGCGTGCACGATAAGCGACACGACTCCGACGCTTAACCACAGCAGGGATTGCGTTGTAATGGCTACGAGCAGCGAGGCAGCATTGATGACAGTCAGCATGGCGCCAATAACATCGAATGAGCTGCCAGCGGAGGACTTTTCCCGAGGCAAAAAGTACAAGAGCACAGGCAGAGCAGCAAGAACAAGCACAGTAACCGCGAATAGCCCGTTCCAGCCCCAATATTCGCTAATCAGACCTCCGACGATCGGTCCCAGGCCGAAAGCCATGGCTCCAGCTGATGAGATCATGGCGATGGCAGCACCTCTACGCTGGGCTGGCACATATCGACTGGCGATGACTAGCCCCAGCCCCGCCATCACTCCGGCACCAGCGGATTGCAAAATGCGGGTAGCTAGCAATAAGGCGAAGGAATGCGCAAATAATCCAAGCACAGAGGCTAATCCCAAGGTCAGCAGACCTGTTGCGACCAGCTTGCGCAGTGGGAAGCGATCAGTCAAGCGACTATATATTACTGTGGAGAGGGCATAACCGATCGAGTAGCTGGAAATGACCCAGGCACCGAGATCAGCCGTAATATCAAGATCCTTTATAATGGCAGGCAAGGATACGTTGAACATCGTTGTATTCATGACGACAATGAACAGACAGCAGGTCCAGAGGGGCATTACGATTTTGTCTTTCATACTACCATTCCTATCTATTGAAAATGACGTGAATTACGAATTTCATACTATTTAAATTGTACTCCTTAAAAATTGATATAGCAATATTGCCATATCATTATCCAATACTTTGCATGAATTATGCAGTGAGAAACACTGATAAGTCATATTATCATATGTAGAGCAAGCCCCCAATAACCGATATATAACAAGATAGGTTATTTCATTTACAGATAAATGGGGGAATTGGAAATGGAAACAGGAAGCACGAATGAAGCCAGTAGCTCCAAGGCAAGGTTGGATATCAGGATCAGCACGGCAATGTTGATGATGGTCATTATTGGCCTGGTTGGTTTGTTAACGTTAACATTTGTAGGCTTATCAGGAATGAATGAGATGAAAAAGGATTCGGGCACGCTCTACAATGACCGTTTTCAGCACCAGACAGTGATTCTTCAGCTCAAGGCAGACTTCTACAATATGAGAGCTAACTATACGAAGGTTCTCGACAATCCGCAATATACGGATAAACAGTACGAGCAGGTGCAGAAGGGCAAGGGCAGTGTAAGCAATAACCTGAACAGCTTCGGGCAAATGAATCTGGACAACGAAGAGCAGGGGATGTATGGCCGATTGCAGGCTGCAATAGATACATACTATCAGGATATTGAAGGGATTATGGCAGTCAAGAAGGATACGGGAACCTATGATAATGAGGAACGCGGACGCATTAACTCGTCCAGTACAGCGATAGTTGAACAGATTACGAAAATGTCCGATTACAACAACGAGCAATCAGCGCTGCTGTATGGGGAGGCTCAGGAAGAAATAACGAAGAACAGGAGCCTGCTCGTTGCAGTCATGACGGGGGTTGTGCTCCTGCTCGCTGCGATTTCCTTCCTGGTCATTCGTAGAACCAAGCATCAGATGAAGATGATTACCGAATACTGTGGTCAGATTATTCAAAAAGACATGACAGCCTCACTCGATCCCCGACTACTTCAGGGGAACAACGAGATTGCCGTCATTTCTCGTGCTATTAAGGAGATGACAAGCAATACAACCGGCGTCATTACTGGTATTGTACGTGAGTCTCGTCATATTAGTGGGCTCAGTGATCAGACGAATCATAATATTGCTGCGCTCAATGAACAGATTCGTGATGTCTCGGCTACGGTAGAGCAGCTATCCGCCACGATGCAGGAGACCAGTGCTTATGCCCAAAATATGAATGACTCTGCAGAGCAAGTAAAAAGCGCCATCGAGTCCATCGCCAGCCGCTCTCATGAGAGCACAGAGACGGCACAGAGCACAAGTCGGAGGGCCGAGGCATTGCAGCGTGAAGCCGGTGAATCCAGCCAGCAAGCAAAAGAAGTGTACCAGACGGCGAGCCAGAAAATGGCCGAAGCTCTTCAGCAGGCTAAGGCCGTCGAACAGATTCGTATGCTCTCGCAGTCAATTCTGGAGATTACTGCACAGACGAATCTGCTTGCCTTGAATGCATCTATTGAGGCATCTCGCGCAGGAGAGGCAGGTCGAGGCTTTGCCGTCGTTGCGAATGAGATTCGCAAGCTTGCTGATAGCTCCAGACACGCAGTGGACCAGATCCAGAGCGTTACACATGAGGTTGTGCAATCGGTGGAGTACTTGTCCACTAGCGCTGAGGAGCTACTGGAATTCATGAAGCATCAGGTAGGACGGGATTACCAGCTGCTCGAGGACACGGCTGGCCAATATCTCCGGGATACGGTGGAGTATACCCATACTGTACAGGAGCTTAATCTTACCTCCCAGCAGGTCCGGGATACAGTAGAGTCCATGGTGAGAGCCATTCATGAAATTGCAACAGCCAGCGAGCAATCTGCAGTATCTACTCAGCATATCGCCGAAAATATGGTAGTATCAAGCGAGAAGTCCTCCCAGGTTACTGAGCAGTCTGATCAGGTGAAGAACAGTGCGGTACAGCTCAATTCATTGATCGCAGACTACAAGATTCATGGTGAGGGTGATCGTACTATTGAATAGCTACACCCGAATTAAATATGACGTAAAGGAGATCTATGATTGAAGGCTACGTATGTTGATTATCTGAAATACAACCTTTTATTGCGAACACTACCGTTAATTATTTTGGTTACCTTGTATTTCATTATGCTGAAGGACAATTTTGCCCGAATATTCGATATGTTTGTCCTGATTCTGGAGGTAGAGGACGAATTGCCTTCGGCAATGGATTGGACACCGCTGGGAGATTTGTTACTGGTGTTCCTCATGGCTATTTTGTTCGGTATCGTGTGGACCTTTTTGCGGTCGGGACTTTACTTTATGCCTTCTCTAGCCGTTCAGGGGGACATGAAGCTCTCGTCGATTATGCGTGTAGGGACACGGAAGTTCCTGTGGGTATATGTACTTGTGATGATTGGTGGTGCCAGTGGGGGGACTGTATTAAATCTTCTGGCTCAAGTGGCGCTTTGGATTCCTATCCTGGGATGGATCATTTATGCTGTTGTCTCGGCTTACTGTATGGCGCTGGTTGAAGTCATCTCTTATTATTATTTGTCGTACAATCTGCTTCACGGCCATGCTACACTGGCCAGACCTGGTGATCGATTGCAGGAGGTGCTAGGTACAAAGGCTAACCGTAATGTGTATGTGTTGGCCCTGGCGCTTGCGGGATCGTCTCTGGTCTTACTCAATATATTAGTGGTACCCATTATTCAGATGAAGATTGCAGAGATGATCAGTCGTAACCAGACGAATGATTCAGATGCGCCCGCTCTAGGAGGGCCGACTCCAATGTCAGCCAATGGAAGTGGAATACACTGGAAGAAGTAGCTGAATTGCCATAAGGCATAACAGATACAGCTGTATATGAGGGAAGGATTGGCAAGATGAGAATCATAATATCGCCCGCCAAAAAGATGAAGGTAGATACGGATAACATGGCTTACCGCGGGTTGCCTCGATTTATGGAGGAGTCAGAGCACCTACTAGATTTGCTTCAAAAACTTACGTACGATGAACTCAAAACGTTGTGGAAGTGCAACGATGCTATCGCTGCGCTGAATGTCGAGCGGATCCAGCATATGAATTTGAAGGGTAATTTGACGCCGGCTATCTACTCCTATGAGGGCATCCAGTATCAGTACATGGCGCCGGGCGTTTTTGAAAATGAAGAGCTGGATTACCTTCAGCGACATTTGCGGATTTTATCCGGGTTTTATGGGATGTTGAGTCCTTTTGACGGGGTGACTCCGTACCGGTTGGAGATGCAGGCAAGGCTCGGAGGCCCCGACTTCAGCTCTCTCTACCAATTTTGGGGCAGAAAGCTCGCAGATCGGCTTCTCTCCGAAAGTAGCTGCGTTCTGAATTTGGCTTCCAAGGAGTATAGCAAATGCATTTCTCCTTTTTTGAGCAAAGAGGATCGGTTTATCACATGTATTTTTGGGCAGCAGATAGACGGAAAGGTTATTGAGAAGGGAACTCAGGTCAAGATGGCCAGGGGAGAAATGGTACGTTTTATGGCGGAACGGCAGATTGTAGCCGTGGAGGGCATTCGAAGCTTTGACCGGTTAAACTATGGTTTTTCAGAGGAACTGTCCGACGAGCGCACTTATGTTTTCATACAGACACTTGAAAAATGAGGCGGAAAACTGGTCTGCCCAATTCAGTAGATCTTGCACCATAGTTGGATTTTGGGGGACAGTACACCTGTCCCCTTTTTGTATGCGATCCAAAGAAGGCATTACAAAGCCTACCTTGGAGAGATTCTATACCTTTGATTGTGGAGATAGGTGCCAGCCACGGGTGAGGACTATTTACGCTGGGCTGCGAGCCATTCCATCAGGGTAACAGCCTTGCCATTGACGGTCACAGGCGTGCCATCAAAATCCTTGGTGCTATCGTTATTCAATACGTAGATCCAGGACCAATGTGCATCGTATTCATATGGCTGTACGCTTCCCCCCGCCAATGCGTACTCATTCCGGATATCTGTGACCTTGTCAAAGTAAGAATAATGAACATGAGGTGCTCCGGCTAGTACGAGGCGTTGATAGGTTGCCGTGGTATTTTTGGCTGTGTTGACGACCTGATCCTGTTCAGCAGCCGTGAACCAGATCGGTGTTTGCTTCAGCTTCGCGATGTCCTCATCACTTAACCAGGCATCCAGGTAAGCTTCGGCTACAGGGTAGGCTGCCGCAAAATAATCAGGATCTGCAAGCAGTAGATTCACGGTCATAAAGCCACCATTGGAGCCTCCACCAAGATAGATGCGACTTGTATCGATCGTATTCTTGTTGTCCTCAACATATTGCTTAATCAAAGCTAGCAGGGCGTTGGTGTACATGCTGCTGCCATCCTTGGTATATTGCCCACTACCGTCATTCATCCACATGGTTGGCGTCTGCGGGACTAGAACCTCGGCGCCGCCAAAATACCCCTGAATCGGCTCTTCAGCTAATGCAGTTACCTCATTGGCCAGCACCGAAATGCGTGGGTCCGTACCACCCTCTCCAGCGCCGTGAAGCCAGATAATCAGGGGCCGCTTTTGTACGGTGCCTTCAGGCTTGTAGGACGCATAGGTGAGGGTAATATCTCCATGCTGCGCATCTGTGTAGTTGAATTTTCCACTAGTATCAAATTCATCGACTGTTTGCTCAACTATAGTATAAGGATTGTGTTTGGTTGTAGTCAGGTTAGTAACTTCACTGCCTTCGGTATTTTTCAAGGGCTGCTGCTGGATAATGGTATATTGATAATTAGCATATTTATTATGTGTGGCAGACAGATCATAATAAATCGGGCTGGTAGTAGGATCGTCAGGCCGTACAGTCATTTCGATCGTGATGTAATTACCAGCTTCCTGCTCAGAGGCGTTCCCTTGCTCGTCAGAGAGATAGATCTGCTGGATTTGTCGACTGCTGCTGTCGAAGGCTTCATAGCTGATCCCTGTTTGAAGATTCAATTGTGGGTACGTGCGTTCAACGAGTACCTTAAAGCTATCCTTCTCAATCGAACTCGCGAGTACTTCCGTATTGATGTTCAGTATGACCTTATAGATACCGGGACCTCCGTCATACACTTTGGTCAGCAGCTTGTAGGATGGAATAGATGATTCGGCATAAGAAATGTTAGCGCTTACAAACAAAGAGGTCAAAGTACCTGATAATACAGTCAAAGCGAGAAGTCCTGTGGCAAAACGTCGTGTGCGTTGCTTAGTCATGCTTATTCCTCCTAATTGTGAAATTTCTTTTAAGAAGCCAATATTATGTAAGCGTATCAAAGCAGGATCTTTTTGACAAGGATTTCTATCACCGGGATAGATGATTCGGTATGTAAAAGTCAAATGCGCATGTGGAACGTATGCGGTTGTCTTTGCACTATTTTGTATGGATTCCGTTAAGAGAGAGCTTGAACCGAGGTCATTTCCTCATTACATAGGAAATTAATTGAATGGTAGGATGTCGAATTTTGAAGTTAGAATAGACAATGAAAGTTGTGGTGATCCCATTGATACTCAAAAGGCATAAGGAAATTATTGAACAATTGTTAAGTGAAGATCAACCGATCACGGGGGAGCAGTTGGCTAAACGTTTTAATGTAAGTGCAAGAACCATTCGCTCAGATGTGAAAGCGCTTAATGAAATGTTTGCTCCTTACGATCTGGAGATCGAATCGTCTAGGCAGCATGGCTATTATTTGAAAAAAGAGGTGAGAAATTCAAATCTACTTGAAAAAATGATGCAACAGCAGGAGTGGTTGGGGGACATTCCCAATACACCTGAGGAGCGAATGATTTTTATTCTGCTGAAGCTTGCTTCCACGCAGGATAGCATTAGCATGGAGAAGCTGGCATCAGAAATTTATGTATCCAAGACCACGATCAACTATGACATCAAAAAGATTATTGAGTTGTTAAAGTCTTTTCCACAAATTGAGCTTATTGTCTCGCCCGTCAAAGGTTTGTATCTTCAAGGCTCGGAAAGTATAAAGCGAATAGTTCTCTCACAGGTGCTCAACCAGGAGAAATTGACGGACCTGGGCTCGTTGCTACGGAAGCTGAACCATATGCTAGTCACGGAAAATATCAATCGGGAGATCCTGTACATTTACGATATGATCGTCGGTGGTCTGAATGAAGCAGGGTACTCCATGACAGACAGTGATGTTGATTTACTAACAGTTGACTTTCTGCTTAGCTGCAAGCGAATCCAGCTTGGGTTCTATGCGGAGCTCCCTGATCAGGATATCAACAGCTCGAATCTGGTTCAAAAGTTTATTGGTGAACTGGAGCGCACTTTTCACATCCATGTAGGAGCAGGTGACCAAGCTTATTTGGAGCAGAGCTTCAAGGCTAAGCGAGTTATGAAGATGGACAGTGAAGAAATCACCATTGAAGATGAAACTAAAGAGATATCAAATCATTTGATGGAAGAGATCCAGCACAAATATGGTTATGATTTTACGGATAATCCAACCTTTTTGTCCAATCTTGACCTGCATTTGAACTCCATGTTGCATCGAATTCGCCGAGGGCAATATCAGGATAATCCGCTAAGAGAAGAAGTGAAGAAAAACTATCCATTAGCTGTTGAGATCGCGACTGCAATTATACCCATTCTTCAGAAAAAGCTTCATCTCGTAATCAATGAGTCCGAGCTCACGTATATTGCCCTACACATTGCGGTCGCTTTGGAGGAAAAAATAGAGAAACAGCGGGTTGCTATTCTGTGCGGCTCAGGTTTGAGTACTGCCCAGCTGGTCAAGCGTAGACTATTGTCCTCATTTGGTGATCAGATTGATATCATAGGCCATTTTCCGTTGTATCAGTTGCCCAAGGTGGCTGGTGGAGAATTTGGTGCCGTTCATTTGATTATCACAACTCTACCAATTCAGGGTAGCTATGACATCCCTATTGTTCATGTGAACTCTCTAGTAACCAGTGAGGATGTAGCCAAGGTCAACCGTTTTCTGAATAAGACGGCTTACCCGGTTACTAGGGATGAGAGAGCGTGTGGGTATAGCTTTTTGGACTCGGAACTATATGTTCGTTTTGGCAACGAGGGCTACCTTGAAGGAATCGCTTGTCTATGCAAGAAGCTGCATAACACGGGATATATCCAGAAGGAGTCGGAATTCTATAATTCGGTTTTAAAAAGGGAGGCGCTGTACTCCACAATTATGGATTGCGCGGTCGCCATACCCCATCCAATGGAAGCCGTTTCGAGAAAGTCGGTGATAGCCATCGGTACCTTCCAGACTCCAATTCGATATCAGGGGCGGAAAATCAAACTTATATTACTGTTCGCAGTGAATACGAAAGAGCAAGATTTGTTAACGATGATGTACGGAAAAGTCGAGGCATTACTGGATTCGCCTGCGAGAATCAACGAAGCTGCACAGGCTACGACCTATGATGAATTTCTCGAAGTATTTAATAAGCTCTGAGCAGGGTGACTCTTCATAGGTATAGTGGCGTTTTTTCAAAGGTAGGTACAATTAATAGACTTATTGGAGGATTAGTTAAGTGGAGAATAATACTGTAAATATGGAGCAAATTGCAATGGAGCTCATTGGTAAATCCGGTGAGGCAAGGAGCCTGGCATTTCAAGCATTGAAGGCAGCGAAGCAGCAGCAGTTTGAAGAGGCAGCCTCGTTAATGAAACAGTCAGAAAGTTGCTCGAAGCTAGCTCATAAAGTACAATCCCGTCTATTGTTCGTTGAGTCCGAAGGCAAGAAAACAGAAATTTCCGTTCTTCTGATTCATGCACAGGATCACTTAATGAATAGCTTGCTAGCTCAGGAGCTCATTCAGGAATTAGTTGAATTACATCAGACCATAGCTGACAGAGATTAACGCATTTGATCTGACCGGAAGCTTTAGCTTATGAGAAACAGACACTATATATCTTTAGGAGGAATAATTATGAATATATTGTTGGTATGTGCAGGCGGAGTATCTACAGGAATTCTGATGCAGAAAATGATGAAGCATGCTGAAGCGGAGGGAATTGCATTAAAGGTGGAGGCTCATGCGGTTCAGGATTTTGATGACCACATTGACAAATTCGATCTTGTACTCCTTGGTCCACAAATTTCGTACAAGCTCAACGAATTGAAGGAGCGGACGAGCAAGCCAGTCGCTGTCATTGAACCTATGGACTATGCCATGGGCAAGGCCGAAAAAATACTTCAGCTAGCAGCAAAAATAAGTGAATAGGGCGGTAGAACATCATGTTAAAACGATTTGTAGAATTCATGCAGGTCAAGCTGGCTCCATTCGGGGCCAGAGTTGCTAACCAGCGCCACTTACAGGCGATTTCAGGTGGATTGGCTGCTATGGTGCCCTTGACTCTGATTGGTGCCATCTTCAACATCATTTCCACACCTCCAGTAACTGAGGAGATTGCCAATAATGCCTGGATTTTCTCAGGGCTGCTGAAGGGCTGGATTAGTCTGGCAACCAACTATGGAGCCATTCTGAAGATTCCGTACAACATGACAATGAACCTGTTTGGTCTACTGGTCTCATTTACAATTGCCTACAAGCTGGCAGCTTCTTATAAAATGTCCGCATTATCCAACGGAATTATCTCGTTATGTATCTTCTTCATGGTGGCGGCACCTATGACTACAGGCGTGCTCTCATCCACGATCGCTGCTGGTGGTGACACAGTAACTAGCGTGATCGCTGCTACTAATCTAGGGACAGTGGGGATTTTCGGAGCAATGATTATAGCGCTAGTAAGCGTGGAAATTACGAGATTCTCTGATCGGAAGGGACTCAAGTTGACACTTCCGGATTCTGTACCACCAAGCGTTGCACAAGCCTTTTCTTCCATAATACCGTTAATTCTCAATATTATTATTTTGTTTGGCTTCAATGTGCTGCTACTAAATACAACAGGTTTTAATTTAATTGATGGTATAACGAAAGTTCTGTCTCCTGGATTAGAGGGGGTCAACACACCATGGGGGATGGCCTTGTTAATTAGCTTCGGAATGTTCCTCTGGTTCTTTGGAATTCATGGAATGGCGCTGGTCTATCCGCTTATTATGCCACTCAGTATCCAATTGATTACCCAAAATGCTGAGCTGGTTGCTGCCGGTCAAGAACCTATTTTCCATGCGGTTCACACATTTAGTTATGCATTAATAGGCGGCTCAGGAAGTCTAATCGGCCTTGTCATCTTAATGTTAAGAAGTAAGTCTGAACAGTTGAAGGTGGTTGGTAAAGCAGGAGCCATTCCAGCATTATTCGGGATTAATGAGCCTATTATTTTTGGGGCACCCGTTATGCTAAATCCGATTATGTTGATCCCTTTAATATTTTCTCCGGTATTTTGTGCGACTCTTGGCTATATTGCCGGAAGCCTGGGCTGGATTGAGGGCTCGTATATTTATCTCAAAGCCTATTTGCCAATAGGTGTAGGGGCAGCTATTCAAGCCATGAGTATCAAGAACTTTATATTCTCCTGGGTACTGGTTCCAATTTCTATTGTAATCTGGTATCCGTTCTTTAAGGCATACGAAAAGCAACTTGTGGATTCGGAACAAAAAAATGCAGCGACAGCTAGTATTTAAATTTTAAATAAGAAGGGATGGGAGCGAATATGGGATTTCCGGTTGATTTCCTATGGGGAGGGGCCACCGCTGCCAATCAAATCGAAGGTGCCTATCTGGCAGATGGCAAGGGACTGAGCACAGCAGATGTAGTAGCTGCCGGTAGTCACGGCGTTCCAAGAGAATTGACATATGTGGTTCAGGAAGGGAAATATTATCCCAGCCATGAGGCCATCGACTTCTACCATCGATATAAGGAAGACATCGCTATGTTTGCCGAAATGGGATTTAAGTGCTTTCGGTTATCCATTAACTGGGCGCGGATATTTCCGCGTGGAGATGAGGAAGAGCCAAACGAAGCGGGTCTTTGCTTCTATGATCGTGTGTTTGATGAATGCTTGAAATATGGAATTGAACCGGTCGTGACGATCTCTCATTACGAGACACCCCTGCATCTAGCGACGACCTACGGAGGATGGACCAATCGACGAATGATTGAGTTCTACGAGCGGTATTGTCTCACCCTGTTCACTCGCTACCGGGACAAAGTGAAGTACTGGATGACATTCAACGAGATTAATGTCATCTGCTACCACCCTTGGCATGCAGGTGGATTCGGTAGTCTGGAGGCAAGGGATGGTCAGACGGAATATCAGGCTGCTCATCACCAGTTCGTAGCCTCTGCCAAAGTAGTGCAATTGGCCAAAACAATCAACCCGTGTATGAAGGTAGGTATGATGATTGCTTATAGCCCTGTTTATGCAGAGAGTTGTAATCCGGTGGAGGTGCAGATGGCGGCAGAAGCAATGCAAAGAAGGCATTTCTATCTGGATGTCCAGTGTCGTGGTAAGTACTCTGCATTCAAGCTGAAGGAATTCGAGCGTAAGGGTATTACAATTCATATGGAAGAGGGAGATGAACGAATCCTTCAGGAAGGGATTGTTGATTTCATTGGATTCAGCTATTATGCCTCCACAGTAGTTACTACAAGGCAAAATGCAGAATCCAGCAGCGGAAATATGATTAGAGGAGGCGTCAAGAATCCCTACCTGGAGGCCAGTGAATGGGGATGGCAAATGGACCCGATCGGATTGCGGATTATTCTGAACAGCTTGTACGACCGCTACCAATTACCTTTATTTGTCGTAGAGAATGGTCTTGGAGCTACGGATAGCATAGAGTCGGATGGGACTATCCAGGATGACTATCGAATTAACTATATTCGGGAGCATATTCGAGAAATGAAGAAAGCGGTTGAACTTGATGGGGTAGAGGTAATGGGATACACATCATGGGGCTGCATTGATCTAGTATCTGTGGGTACAGGGGAAATGAAGAAACGCTATGGCTTCATCTATGTAGACAAAGATAATGAAGGGAACGGAAGCTTGCAGAGAATTCGTAAAAAAAGCTTTGACTGGTATAAGCAAGTTATTGCAAGCAATGGAGAGCTACTGTAGCTGACCGATGATAGCTTCATTATTCCAATAAACGTAGAGGATATCTCCTTAATCTATGAACTGCTGGAGAGGACACAGCGAATCTAACGAAATAAGCTACTACTATAAAAACAGGTAGAGGAACACAATATCCTCTACCTGTCTTCTATGTGTAGGGCTGCATTCTGCATGTGCATTTGCTTCCATAAGCGGGGAAGCAAAAAGGTCCAATGAGCTTGACCGGCCTTGAATTGGCGATCTACTTCCTCTGTTCTAAAAAAAGCTTACAGGTTCGGAGATACGAGGATTTTTACCTGACTCTTTTCCTTCATCAGAGTCTCGAAGCCTTCGGATACTACATCCTGCAAGGCAATTCGTTTGGTAATGAGCTTCTCCGCAGAGAAATACCCTTGCTCCATCAGACTGATGACCGCTGGGAATACGTCGCGATAGCCGATGATGCCGGCAATGTTGCGCTCCTGCATGACGATCAGATTCGGGTGAATCGGTGCTTCCTTCTCGAAAATGCTGACGATCATGATTTGACCGCTCAGCTTCGTGGACTGAATCGCTTGAGTTAGCACGACGGGAACGCCAGTGACCTCGTAGGAGACATCTGCGCCACCGTTTGTTAGACGACGAATGTCCTCTACGACATCTCCTTCAGCTGGGTTCAGTCCAACAGCCCCTAGCTCTTCGGCTTTGGCTCTGCGTTCTGGAGACAACTCGACGGCATAAATCTCCGATGCACCAGAAGCCTTCAGTGCTTCAATTACTAGCAGCCCGATCGGTCCTGCACCGAATACGACTGCGCGGTCTCCTACCTTGAACTGGCTCTGACGGACGGCATATAGTGCTACAGCCGATGGCTCAACCAGCGCACCTTGCTCGAACGACACGCTGTCCGGAATCTTGTGCACCATATGCTCATCAGCCGCTACATACTCAGAGAAGCCGCCGCCCCCGCCAGCCAGGCCAAGGAAGCCCATTTTCTCACACAGATTGTACTTGCCTTGCTTGCAGGCGGTACATTCACCACAGGCATAGATTGGCTCGACGACGACACGATCTCCAGCCTTGAATCTGGTTACTCCTTCACCAACCTCTACAATCTGTCCGGAGAACTCATGACCCATTACGATCGGAGCCTGCTCCTGTGTCAACGGGTGAGGTGCATCCTTCGGAATGAAGATGGGACCAGCAGCATATTCGTGCAGATCGCTACCACAGATTCCGCACCATTCTACTTTAATTTTAACTTTTCCCTTTAGCGCAGTTGGCTCCTCAATCTGTTCCATCCGGACATCCTTTACTCCGTGCCATCTCAATGCTTGCATGAAAGTCATCTCCCTATCCAGGTGTATAATTTCATAAATATTAAATTAGAAAAATTTTATAGGAAACGTTTCCTACACAAGGATGTCACAATTTATATAAAGTGTCAATCGTTTTAGGAGAGGGAAATTCACATTTTAGACACATCAAATGAGAAATACAATGCTTAAACACATGTATTCACTAGCGGAATTCAAATTATTCAATATCGTTGTTGGAGCGACGGATGAAGAGCTATCAGAATTCATGATATACTAATTGAAAAGTGTGAAAATTTCCGTAATAACAGGAAACGATTCCGAGTGGAGAGGGTAGTAGCCATGGCCAGTAGAAAAAAAGTGACGATTGAGGATGTGGCAAAGCATGCGGGAGTCGGTATTGCGACAGTATCCAGAGCGCTTAACAATAGCACTGGCATAAGTGCCAAGACGAAAGCCCATATTTTGCAGGTGGTAGCGGAGATGGGCTTCGTGCCCAATACATCGGCGCAAAGCTTGAAGATTCGTCAGACCCGCCAGATTGCGCTTGCGGTGCCGGATATCCGTAATGCCATTATTCCCGACATCGCTTGGGCGGTGGAACAGGCTGCCAAGCAGCATGACTACCGGGTCGTGCAGATAAATACCCTTGGGAATGCCAGACTGGAGCTAGAGGTGCTGCGAGATATCAAGAAGCTGCATGTCGATGGATTGGTCATTATGCCGCTGGCTTATCCGAAGACGATCGAGAGTATGATTAATCAGACGAGCATTCCGGTATCCGTGATCAATTATAGCAAGCTGCTCAGTCCTGAGCTGAAGGCGGATGTCGTCGGTCTGGCGCGGCAGGAAGGCCGGCTGGTCATGGAGCATCTACTCCAGATCGGCAGGACCCGCATTGCCTATGCCGGAGCGCCCAAGGACAAGATTGAGGAGCGTTACCGGGCCTACGAGCAATCATTGGCACATGTGGACACGTCTTTGGTCTACTTTGGAGAGGATTTCACCTTTGAGACTGGACGACAGGCTGCTAATTACTTCTACAATCTGAAGCTCATGCCGGATGCCATCTACGCCGTAAATGACATGGTAGCCATCGGTATTGTGAACCGCTTTAAGGAACTGGGTGTGCGTGTCCCTGAGGATGTGGCGGTGGTCGGCATTGATAATAATCTGTGGGCGACCGTCACGTCTCCACAGATCAGCTCGGTATCCATCATGGGCAGTGAGGTGGGACGCCTTGCTACAGAGCTGCTGCTCAAGCGTATTCAGTCCCCGGAGCCTGCCGAGTATGAGCGGGTGGAATTCGAGCCACGGCTGATTGTCCGAGAGTCGAGTGTGGCCATGAAGCAATACTCGCGAGGGGAAAGGTTTCCACTATAGCCATCTTCGAGGTAAGCCACCTGTAGGCGGATATAGATGCGCTACAAGTCTTTACGGTTGATTATGTGCCAGTGCCCCCTGGTGATGTACGTAAGGGCATCGTAAAGCAGACCTGAGACTCAGTTACAGAAAAATCCAGTCATGATACACTAGGATGGATTATTTTTTCACAGTAAAAAGGTCACACAATATAACAGACGAGAAAAAATGCAATGGGTATAGGGGGCAGTATTTCCATGAAACAAAAGATGAGCAGAATGCTTGGTGGAGCGGGTCTGGTGGCAATATGCACGCTTGTAGCCGCTTGTGGGGAGTCTTCCAGTCCTTCTCAGATCGAGTACGAGAGGCTTGAGCAGCGTGTAGCAGAGCTGGAGCAACGACTGGCTGAGCGTGATCAGAAGATTACAGAGCTTACGGAAGAATTAAAGGAGCAGGACATCGCGAGCGCCGTGATAGAGGGAGCAGATGCTGAGAGCACAGAGTCCAGCAAAAATGGTCCGTTGGATCAGGGGGACGGTGTTCGGATTACATGGGGGCAGTATCAGCAGGTCCAGATTGGTATGACCTATGAGGAGGTTGCCGCGATCATGGGTGGTGATGGCAATGCGATCAGCGAGTCCTCCACTATGGCTGTTTACTCCTATTTTGGTACCGGGGGGATCGGTGCGAATGCTGTGTTCACATTTCAGAATGGCAAGCTGCTAACTAAAGCCCAGTCGGGTCTGGATGGATAAGCTCACGGCTTTTCATTAGGGCTTGTGCATCGGCCTTCACAAGTAGGCTTGGGAATAGGGGTAGTAAGCTCTTTGTTCGATCACAGTTACTAGGCAACTCCACAGCTCCTTACACAGTCGTATCTGGCTGATGGAAGGGGCATTTTCAAATCACGGAATCATACAATGGCTCAGGACTTCGCAGCGACTTATTCAAAAAAGTGCCAATACGATCTTTACAACCTCCTGATATAATAGCGATGTGTTCTAAAAAATACGGCTGAAGCTAGCTCATAGCGGTTATAGTCAGTCGACGGCAGTTATGGAGGATCGCTTTGGCATGCTAGATGAACTAACAATGCAGGATACAGACATAGGCAAGGGCGAGCCCTTGGGTATATTTTATGACCCATCTTGTGCCTCATCTTGTGAACCGTCTTTTGAATCATTCTATAGAATACAACGCTCTTCTAGGGAAGTGTTAGTCTCTGACAAGAAGATCGCCAGTCCGTCACGGGCGATCCTAGAATATTGCAGACTCCTCTGCAAGAAAGCCCGTAAAGCAGCGGTAGTTGCATGCTTGGCGATATTGTTCGTCATCCTCCTGTGCATGCTACCCCAAGGCTCAGCCGGGTGGGGACTATCTACCGCTTCTGCCGGGCCCGTCCTCGGACAGGTGACGGCTGGCACTACAGATCTATCGAATTGGAATGGAGAGCAGCAGCCTACGCTGGAATTGAACGGAGAGTGGGAATTTTATTGGGAGGCTCTACTGGAGCCAAAGGATTTCCAAAGACCTTCGCTCCCGCAGCCTTCCTTGGAATCTGTTCCACAGCCTTGGACAGCTTACAAGCTGGGGACCGGGCATCTGCCTAATGAGGGATATGCCACGTACCGGCTTCGCTTTCTGGCTCCAGAGCAGTTGGTGCGCGAGCATCAAATGCTGGGCATTTACCCCAAGAGCATTGCCTCAGCTTATCGCTTATGGGTGAATGGCGAGCTGAAGGGCGGCAATGGAACCGTCGGAACAAGCCATGCCACAATGCAGCCAGCAAGCTATCCGAAGACCTTCTACTTTGAACCAGTCGAGGGCTGGAATGAGATTGTTATCCAGGTCTCCAACTTCTCGCAGCGTAATGCGGGGATATGGCAGGAGATGGAGATAGGGATGGCTGAGGGGATATCCTGGCTACGAGTATATCGTGTCGCTGTCCAGATGTTCATTGTAGGAATATTCTGTGTGATGTCGCTGTACTATCTGTTGGTCTATCTGAATCGGAGACAGGAGTTCTCCGCGCTGCTATTCAGCTTGCTATGTATAGCTGTAGGCGTACGAACAGTCGTGCTTGGCGAGACTACGGTCCCGTATCTGTTACCATCCTTACCATGGGAATGGGCCGTGAAGGCCGAGTACATCTCAATATCCATGACCGGCTTGATTGTGGTGCTGTTCATACATAGAGAGTATCCGGCGGAATCTCACGCCCGTGCACCTCAGATGACCGCCATTGTGATGCTTGGCTGTACACTATTGTTTTTGCTGTTGCCTGCACGCGTGTATACTTACTGGCTCGTTATCTATATTTGGGTCGTGCTGTTCCCGATTCTGCTGTACACGACATATGTATATGCCCGCTCTCTACTCAGTCGTCGCAAGGGCTCATTCATGAATGCGATGGGCTTCCTGATCTTCATGATCTTCGCCCTGAACGATATGCTGTTCTATTCAGGCCTGCTGCCAACAGATGACCTGCTGTCCATGGGGCTGCTGGCTTTTCTGTTAACTCAGGCACTCAATCTGTCTTCCCGTTTCTCTAGTGCGCTGCAGGCGAAGGAGGAGCTGTCTGCACAGCTGCTGGAGACGAATCACTCGCTGGAGCGCACTGTGGAGGAGCGGACGCAATCCTTGCTGCAGAGTAACAGCCATCTGCAGGAAGCCAATCGGAAGATGGCGGATATTGAGCAGTTCCGGGTGCGTCTACTGGCTAATATTTCGCACGAGCTAAGTACGCCGATTACTTCGATTAAGGGCTTCGCGAAGGCATTGCGAGACGGAATTATTACCCAGGATGCTCCCAAGTATGCTAATCGAATCTATGAGCGTTCCATTCTTCTGGAACAAATGATACTGGATCTGATTGAGCTAACGAAGCTGGAGACCAACCAGAGTAAGTTTCATATGCGGGAGGTTGAACTGTTTCCATTCATGAAAGACCTATTTGATAAATACGAATATGAGATTGCAGATCGGGGTATTCGGTATGAGCAGGTGCTGTCACCAGCTGGCTCATATTCGTCATGCTTCGCTCGCCTGGACCCGGTACGAATCGAGCAGGTGCTGTCCAATCTAATATCCAATGCGCTACGCTTCACGGCTCCTCCGGGAGCCATCAGCCTTCACATCCATGTAGAGGAGTCTCAGGGGGCCAACAAGGAAGGAGCTGTGCTGATGGCCGTAATCCGGGTGCAAGATACCGGAATTGGAATCGATCCGTCCATGCATGAGCATATTTTTGAGCGCTTTGGCCAAGTGAAGGGACCCGGTGCAGCTATGGATAGCCAGCATACCGGATCTGGTCTGGGTCTGGCGATCTGCAAGGAGATCATACATCATCATGAGGGGGATATCAGGGTAGACAGTAAGCCAGGAGCAGGCAGTGGATTTTATTTCAGGCTGCCTGTATGGATCAAGGAGGAGGGACCAAGACATGAATGCGATTGAGGAGCAGCGCGATATTTTAATTGTAGAAGACGATGTGGATATCGCCGAATTAGTGTCCCTTTATTTGCATAATCACGGCTTCACGACCCGTGTGGCCAGTAGCTTGGCTGAAGCAGTGGGGCTCCTGAATGGGTATAGACCTGCTTTGATCATCTGTGACATTATGCTTCCTGATGGCTCCGGTAAGGAGTGGATACAGACCCTCAAGCGAAATATGGATATTCAGGTCATCTTCTTGAGCAGTCTGAAGGAGAGCGAGGATATTATTTCAGGTCTGGAGCATGGTGATGACTATATTACCAAGCCGTTTGACCCCGATATTATGGTTGCACGGGTAAAGGCCCGGCTGAGAAGCTCACCTATGTCTGGGGGACCGCATGCAGCTGCCATGAGACGAATATGGAGCGATGGTCAACTGGAGCTGGACTTCATCCGAAATGAGGCAAGGCTTAATGGTAGGGAGCTCGTCCTGACAGCCAAAGAACTGCAGCTTTTACTCTACATGGCTGGTCATCCAGGTCTGGTGTTCAGTGTGGAGCAATTGTACGAGCAGGTGTGGGGGCTGGAGCATTGGAGTGATACCCGTACGGTCATGGTACATGTTCATCATCTGAGACGTAAGCTTGAGGAGTACGCAGACAGCCCCCATCGCTACATCGCAACTGTGCGTGGAATTGGATACAAGTTCCAAGGGAGCGATAGCTCTGATTAAGTACAGAGGTCACAGGATACCCATCATCTTTGTCCAGATAGTGAACGCTAAAGTCCATGTTCCCTGGCCCTGCTTTTTCTTATAATTTCATTGATAATCAATATCAATAGAGAAATGGTGAGGATTGGCTCGATCCGAAAGGAGAAGGATCATGAGGCTATGTGAAGACACGCGGCTTAGTAAAGAGTATGGGATTACCCTCCGTGCTGACATCAATCAATTGTCCCGGGACGAAGCTCAGCAAGCAATGGCGCATAATGAAAAAGCTGTATACAGACTGACAGACCTGCTCAATCCCCAGCTGGTAGCAGACTACTTGGATTGCTATACCCGCATTGTGCGGGCGGAGGACCGTCAAGTAGCAGCAGCATTCACTGCTAGCTGGATCGGTGCTATTCCACTGGCATTCCAATATGGGTTATCTACATATAATACGGCTGCTGATTTCTCTCTTTCGAACCTATCGCTGCGTCTATGGGAGCATAGTGGACGGGCAAGAGTGGATTTTGTGCTGGAGCGCTGGGCTGAAACTCTGGGTCCTTTCGATGCCGAAGCAAGGCAGAGCTGGCTCAGGCAGCAATGGATGGATCTCTATAAAGGCCAGTTGGCGCCCTTGCTGATGAAGCTGGCTGAGGTGAGTGGCATTGCCGAGACACAGCTCTGGGGGCAATGGCCGAGCCGCTTCTATCGGGAGCAGCAGTGGCTGGCCGAAGAACTGGATGAGCCCGTTCTGCGGGAACGGGTGAAGGACGATTACCAGCTGCTGAGGGACGAAGCAGATGCATCTCAGGTGTTTGGTTGCCGCCGGAATCCATTTGCCGTTAAGATTGTTCATTTGGAGCCGCTGGTACCGAACCGGCTAACTGTGATGAAGAGCGCCTGCTGTCAATTTTATCGGGTGCAAGGACAGGATTATTGCTATACCTGCCCGCGTCTGACCCGGCAGCAGCGACAGCACAAATTCGAAGAATACTGCGCGAAGCAGACCTGAGAGGTAATAGCGTAACCAGCCTGTGAGACCCGCGATAAGAGATGCGATTGCAAACGAAAATCTGTAGTTCGTCGTTGCTTGATAATACTGCGGCATAAAGGCACTAGAGTGCTGTAGCACAAGAACGTAAGAAAATAAGAATATGAAGCACATTCATGTCTTACATGCATGATGTTCAAGCCTCGGATACCACCCGTCTAGGAGAGTGGGTCTAGGGGCTTATTGGCTGTGTAAGGCTTGTGAACGTTTAACTTGAACGAGTAGTCCTTAGGGGCCCTAATCATGGAGGCTATAAATCTGATAAACTATAAGTATTGTGGTTGTAACATGAATTTTTTATCGGTAAATTTATTGTTCGTGGTGGTATGTTCGTGATGGTATATTGCTAGAGGTATTACATGAGGATGGGTGAAACAGATGTATAAAGAGCAGCTACAACGGATTAGCTCGAAGCTCCATCAGCTCAGACAAGCGGATACGGAGCTTACTGTGTTCGGAGCCGATTGCCATGATTATGAGCTGGACCCTGTCAAGACACCTGAACAAATTCGGCAATTGGAGTCCGACTGGAATGTAAGTTTCCCGGAGGATTACAAAGCCTTTCTGATGGAGATCGGTTCAGGCGGGGCTGGACCATATTATGGACTGGAGAAGCCTGAGGAAGGCATCTATGTAGATTTGGACTACAAGGATCTACCGAATGATATCTCGGGGGAATTTCCTTATACAGAGACGTGGAACCCGGAAGTAGATTGGTTCGAGGATGATGTAGACGAGGACGAGAGTGCGGCCAAGGATGAGGAGTACTTCAGTAATCGGCACTCTGCGGGCATGCTGCGCATCAGTAATTTTGGCTGCGGTGTAACGATGAATCTGATCGTAAATGGGAATTCCTATGGAGAGATTTGGGTAGATGACCGCGGGAATAGCGGCGGAATTTATCCTGATCAATATTTTGGCAATAAGGATAGGCTGAATTTTCTGGACTGGTATGAGCTGTGGCTAGATCAGTCATTGGCCAAGGTGACGCAAGAATAACGATATACGTCAAGTTAGTGGCTAGAAAGGTGGTAGCGAATGGAAGCATGGCTGACGAATGAAATACGTCATTATGTTGGTCTGGAACCGCTGAAGGAGCATTGGGAGCTGACGGAGCTACGCAAAGGCTTCTGGGTATGCTTTGATGGCGAAGTGATAAGAAAGCGAATCAGCGTAAGTAATGCTTCGTATACTGAGGCCGACGTTGAGATAGTTACCAGAGAGCGCCAGTTTGTATTGCCCAAGACGGCTAGGGGCAAGGAGAAGAAGCTTAATTACACCAGCGTCAGCGGCTTCAAGGCAGAGGGGGTTACCTTCTCGACAGGCATCAGTGAAAGAGATTCAATAAGCTATATTTCTGCTGTGAATAACAGGAATTCTGTAAGCTTGCCATTCTTCAATTACAAGCAATTGAAGGACAAGGATGAGATCGTAGCGTGGCTGAAGCGCCTGCCGGAGATAGTTCCTGCCGATTATGAACGCAAGCTGGAGCGGCTCAAGTATATGAAGAATCAGCAGTATAAGGCAACTCCGGGCGATATTTTTCGGGTAGAGCTGGACCTGCATACGGATGGTTATGTACTTGTTATTGGAGATCTGCGCCGCATGCAGAAGGATAAGCTATTTGGCAAAGAGAGCATCTGGAACAGTGTGATGACCATGCCGCTTTTCGTACGGCCTTATCTATATAAGACCACAAGCCGCAACCCTTCCATGGAGGAGATTATTGCCGCTCCGTTATCAGAGCAGACATGGATCGTAATGGATGATCGATTCCTGCGCGGTGCTTATGAATACGTCGCTCATAAGACCTTGACAGAGGATGATGTGCTGTTCCCGATGGGGTATGGGCAGCAGGCCCGATTCACAGGGGAGGAGCAGCATTATAAGCTGACGTGGGGGCTTGGCACGGTGTCCAAGCTGGCCGCGGAGACAGACTTCAAGTCGGGACTTCAATTTTTGAACCATGGAGTGTATGCAGGATTGCATTCGGATTCTTTTGGGGCTCCAGAGAAACGGAGCTGGTCCCATGCGCTGGATAATGCTGTGTATCAGGTGGAGCGCGGCAGGGCTCTGGCGGAGTATGGCTTCCCGGCAGAAATCTCCTATGACGAATTTAACAGTCGGACAGGTGGACTTACACGAGTGCAGTATTTGGACTATGTGGCCCGAACATACGGGCAGCGTTGAGTAGCAGGATTGAGCGTTGAGCAGGACTCAAGTGATCGTACGAAGAAGACTTATCAGTAGATGAGTACCAAGGTAGTACAAGTATAGCTGTTCAAGGTATTAGTATATGCGGGTAAAACTCTATGGGGACATGAGTACATAACAGAAGGGCTGTTTTCCTGTGCTGAGGCACTTGGGAACAGCCCTTTACTTGTACTGGTGAGAATGGAGCGGATACCTATAAGCTAAGCGATATATTGAGCCATAATCGTCTCCAGATCGAAAGGAGTGATGCCGGAGTGAACAGAAAATACAAGGTCCGCTTCTTCCGGTGCAGCCACAAGCTGGCCGCGTGCCTCTGCATGAAGGAGGAAGAGATCGTACAGATTGGGCTTGCGTAAGTTCGCCATTGTATATCCAGTTAGAGCGAGGCCGGACAAATGCCCCTCCAGATTGTTACGATGGCTCACATCCCTTGTGAACGACAGATCACACCAGATGACTGTGCGCTCCACCAGATCGAGAATGACTGGAACCGCAATCTGTGTATCGGAGGTAATATCCACTTTGTCCAGCACCGTAGACGGCTCGAAGACCTCGCCTGAGCCTGGGCGCTTGCGCATCATCCAGCCTGCATAGCATTCTGGCAGATCGCAATACGGCTGGCTATTGAAGGAATGCAGGGAGGTAAGTACATATCTACCACCATTACCAATCACAGATTCGATGTCCAGATCGATGAATTCGCAGGCTCCGTTCGGAGCGGTAACGACATCACCGCTATGTGCAGCATTGAATTTCCGTGAGCTTAGATGTGTGTATGAAATATGATCCATGTAGTTCCAGTCTGTGTCGAATAGCGTTGCAGACAGGTCAATATCCACGCGGCCAGTCGGCTTGCCGTTCACGACGCCTTCCTTCCACCACAGGAAGAAGCGCACGGTATTCCCCTCGGGAAGGCTCATCCGGCTTCCGCGAACGAGTGTGCGCAGCGATTTGCTGGCTGAGCGTTGGGAGAATGGCACCATGTGCTGTCTTAATTGCTCATCAATGTAGACCTTGCCCAGTGATGGAAGCTCAGCGAAGCGATCCAGCAGCGCTTGACGGATGAGATGCACCAATGTAGCACATAGTGTGGTATCCAGCTTTGGCAGAAGATTGGGTATGGTGTAGGCCTTGGCGGTATTTCCTTTTGGAAAAAAAGTTCGCCATGCCCGTTCATCGTTGCGTTGCGTAAAATGCGTAATGAGCTGGAGCAGTGTAGGCGTCGATATCTGATCTATGACGTCACCAAATAGCTCGGTTACGAAATAGGGCTCCGGGTGCGTGCGCAGCAGGTGATCCAATCTACGCGCCAGCTCGCCTGGACGCTCCGCAAGCAGCAGCAGAGCATCATCGGTCTGTTGCCAGCGGAGTGCCAGTTCAACCTTGCTTCCGAAGGTAGCATACGGGCGATTGTTACGCAGCAGATCAAAGGCGGCGAAGCATTGCGGATAACGCTGCTTGTATTCAGATGGATGCAGGATCTCACCAAGTCGAATCCAAGGCTCCTTGTAGCGAAGCATATCCTCAGTGATGCTCGAGCATTGCTCCAGTAGCGCCAGCAACAAGCGTCGCTCACTACGCTTGAACTTGCGGAAGCGGGTATTCTGGGCGAGGCTGATATCTCCGTCAGACAGGGCGACTGCCAGCCGCAATATGTCTGTAGCTGTCTTGAAGTAGGAAGTAATGTGCTCAGGACTCGCCTTGCCGTGTCGGAGGAGCATAGCAACTACGAAGCTGGCATTTTCCTTGTGCGGAATGTGAGCAGGTAAGAGTGAAGAGATATCCTCCGTGGAAGCGATGACCTGCTCAATATCCTCCCGATCCGTAGCCGATATGGAGGTTCCTGCCTGAATTAATTGACTGATGAGATATGGCAGATCTTCCTGATGTCCGAGCTCAATAACCTTCAGCTCTGGATGATCGATCAGGGACGGGCGTGCAGTGTGTTCACGCTCAGGCATAGCCAGCCCGAAATAATGCAATAGATTATGGACGTATAGCTTGGCATCGCCCTCTTCAATGAGATCATTCGGGAAGCGTGGGAACAACGGCGTGTAAGTAACATTAGCGCCGACCAGCGTCTTGAGTTGACGGACCAACTGCTTGTATTCCTTTACGAAAGCAGCTGGAGTCAGGGTAGAGAGCACCTTGATCAGGGCAGGGGAACATGTGAAGCCGAGTTGTTCTATATTCTTAAGTGCAGTTGCTATATAGGGAAGAGGAAGCTCGTGCCTTCCTGGCTGCACAGCCCATTTTCGTTGTCTACGTAATAAAATATCGTTGTTATTCATAGGTCATTATTAGCCTGTGAACCTCTTGCTAAGTCCTTGGGAACAGGGTCCTTGGGATGATTGAGAGCAGGGAGTCACGGCTGCCTCCTTTCGCTTGCGTAACCTTTATAAGAATCCCGCATCAGGGAACCCGCATATCTATGGCCATATCAATTGGATGAGAAGGAAGATATGCGATAGCCTGATGGGGAATGACCAGGAGAGCTGCTGCCCTATATCTTATCAATAGAGAGAAGGAAGGACGGCAATAGCCTGGAGGGAGGCGGGGCAACTGTAATCCGCAGAGCGAATCGTCGATGCAGCACCGTTCTCTTGGTACTCATTCTGCCGTATTCGGGAGGCTACGAACATGGCGAAAGTATTACGAACCCAAAAAATGTTCAGCTGAAGCTCTATCTGTAGGTGTAGAAGATGACAAGTTGACTGTCTTGAACACGGTCGCTTGCAGTAGCTGCATCGCTTCCGTAATCCGACCAAGCTCTGCTTCGCTCAAGCTTTCTAGCTGTGTACTGAGCTGTGCCTGCATACATGCAAATGCCTGTCCCATATATTGCTCGCCTGCTGGAGATAGCTGAAAGTACTGCTTACGCCGATCGGAAGGGTCATTAAATTTTACACATAGCCCCTTATCTGTAAGCTTCTTGAGTTCACGACTTGTATTCGGCATGGAGACATCCATACATGCGCTAATCTGGCTGGGTGATAGCGGCTGATGAACCATCAAATATTCGATAATACGGTATTGCAGCGGTGTGATGCCCTCCATGTGGATCAGCTTAGTCCATTCGGTATGCACCTGATGCACCGAGGCTACGAAAGCCACCGTCTGTTGGAAAAGTACTTCTTTGGCATTCATATAGTCACCTCAAGTTGTGGATTATTTTCAAATGATAATTATCTATTGACAACTATTTAAATATTGTGCTAGCTTATTATCAAATGATAACAAAGAAGGTGCCAAATGAAAACCCTGATTATCTACACTCACCCCAATCATCAAAGTCTGAACTATGCCTTTTTGCAGAAGACCGTTCAGGGACTGACGGAAAATACACGTGCTGGCGAGATCAAGGTGCTTGATCTGTATGAGGAGGACTTCGACCCACGCTTGGTCTTCAATGAGCATAAGCGGAGGCGAGATTTATATCAGGACCCGGAGATGAAGGAGTACCGAGAGCAATTGTTGTGGGCAGATCAATATGTGTTCATCTATCCGATTTTCTGGGGACGTCCGCCTGCCATGCTGCTTGGTTACATAGATCGAATCATGTCGACGAACTTTGCCTATCGCAAATCTGGAGGGCTCATGCCAGAGGGATTGCTGAAGAATAAATCTGTCGTGGTCATTTCCACGATGGAGGGGCCGACGAGATACCCGTTGCTGTGGCTGAATAATGCACACAAGGTACTGATGAAGCGAGCGTTGTTTCAGTATATCGGTATCAAGAAGGTGAAATTTTTCGAGTTTGGCTCGATGGAGAAAAAGAATGGTCAGCAGTCCAAACGACTGGAGCAGATCTATCGATACTTTAAGGCGATGTAGGCCATGCCAGCACAGATATGAAGCTTGCAGCACTTGAGCAGTCACGACCAGTGGCAGTCACAACAAGTGTCCAGATGGATCATCCCCGGAGCTCGGTACAGTCTAATTGCAATAATTGGTGTAATTGCTGCAGCTGTAGAGCGGAGCGCAAGGACGAAGACAACGGGAGAGACTTATGTCCTCCCGTTGTGAATGTGGCTATATTTGATGAAAAATGGCTGTGACAGCCAGCTTGATTCCCGAAGTTGATGTTGTAGTCAAAGTCTATACGTACGATCTGATCAGTCGCTGCAGCTCACTCGCGATGAACGGAGGGCCTTGCTCGATATCGCGGCTGCTAAAGTTGACTTTTACGAAATGCTCATCGGCATCCATTGCTTCTGCCAGCCAGCCGGATAACCCGCGTGCCTTACGATCAATTTGCAGCAGCAATTCAATGCCTTGCTCGTAAGGTGTGAAGAAGATCTCCAACTCATCCAGCTCGCTGCGGAATTGACTCGCAGGGACGAATTCAAATTCCTGCACGAAAGGCTGTCCCGAGCTGCTGTATTTTGGCGTGTATTCACAAGTTACCTCACGTAACCGGAAGCCCAAGTGATCCACGACAGCCGCCAGCACGGCAGCAGCATAAGGATGCGGACTAACATGCAGCATATCCCGATCTTTAGGATCTACAGCATCCTTAATATCTAATCCGGTCTGAATCCAGACAGGCGTTCTGCCAAGTGTAGCAGGTGTATTCGCTGGAAGCTCGAATGAGACGGGGAACTCGTAGGTGCGCTCAGGCTCTACCAGCATGGGTCCTGTAAGCTGATGCTTGGATACAGTGGCCTCCACGTTGTATTTCTTGTCGTCCTGTTCTTTTATGTAGTTGGTCTTGACGAAGGCATAGATGGCGTCGACCTGCTGCTCGACCCGTCCTCCCTGGATACGTACAACCCCTGTGAGCGTGTCGCCTGGACGAACATGAGACTCGTGTAGCATCAAATCAACCTGGGCTGCTCCGATCCCAACACTGGCGAGCATTTTTTTGAACATGGACATTGTGTTAGCCTCCTTGATGATTTATTACACAATGATACGCCGTAAGAAAATTAGAGGTTTCAGTTTCGGAAGGCCATTTTGAAAAAAAATATAAAACAAAGAAAAGAGAGCTGTATGGCTCCCTTTCTTTGTTTTATATCCCTATATTCAGTTCTCACCTTCAGCAGGGTCCTGCTGAGCAGCAGCTTGCATGAGCTTGTATATTTGCCGTGTCGTGTTGACATTGCGTATGGTCATGGCGGCATACAGGCGGGTACCGACCAGCTTGTTCATGCCGCTGCGAGTCACCAGCTCGCGGGGGATCGATACCAGCACTGCTCCAGGTGTATAGAGGACGGTTGCCGTGTCGACCTTAAGCGGAAGCTGCTCCACCACTGAGCTGTCGTCTATCTCCTCCCATAAGAACAGAACGTCGCTCTTCATGGTGTCGCCATTGCTCCATTCGTCAGGGAGGGTGGTGATGATTCGCTCCATCTCTGACAGACTGCGAATCAACACAGGGATGGCGAGGCCAAAGTCAGCAGCGATGGCCTGCTCCAGCTGGACAGCAAGCTCAGTAGTAGGCAGCGGATCGGAAGCAAACACAATATTGCCAGAATTAATATAGGTGGTGACCTGCTTCATTCCGATCCGCTCAAAAGTAGCCTTTAAGAGCTTCATATTGATTTTATTATGTCCACCGACATTAATTCCCCGCAATAAAGCAGCATAGATCATTTCACGTGGCCACCTTTATTCGAATTCAATATTTTGCAGGCTGGATGACCGATAGGACTATTCACTTATGGATAAGTAATCCAGCAAATGATGGATCATCTCTTCCTCTAACAGGGAACTCAATTTTTCCTTGATCAGCTTAACATAATCTGGCTTGACCTCGTAGGTGTCTTCATCCGTTATTTGTCCATCGAACGCCAGAGCAGCTTCAATCAGGATGGCTAGCGCTTGGAAAAAATCAGCGAGTGAACGGGCAAGCAGCTTCGCCTGACCACCTTCTATGGCTCCATACACGGGCGAGCCCGGGACAGAGGTATCGACGATGATGGGGTCACTGTTAGAGTTGGCTATGACGACGTGAGGCTCAGGCCAGTGCGGAGAAGTCACCAGTGTGTTCGGGTCTACCGTGGTGATCCAGCGGTAGCCGAGCTGCTGACGGTATAGCTCCTCGGGCGCAGGAAAGTCCAAGAACGGACCATCACCGATCTCGATGGTTGCGTGCTTCATTCGTTTGGTGCCTTCAGCTGCAGGATCATTGATCTTGCAGTGTGTGTAGAAATCCGTCAGCTCGGGGGACATAGGAATCCTCTCATCGATCTGCGGCGTAGCTGGCTGCGTGTAGAAGCGTATTTCATTGCCAGGGAACAGGCCGTAGGCTTCATTGTATTGGTGATGCTGTGTGATGAAGGCAGTCAATGATTGCTGCAACGGCTGGCTCTGAAAGCTGTGCATGAGTAGTATCCTTTCTACGATAAGTTGAAGAATATAAGTTGAGTGAAAAACAGCAATACTGTTGTGATTACGGTAAAATAGCGAAGGATCGAACAGGGAAGCCTGAGGCCTTGGCAGCCTTCGGCACGATGTTAAAGATGACAGCTCCCTTCGCAGGCAGACGATCCAGATTGGTGAGCAGCTCAACCTGATAGGCGTCCTGCTCCAGCACATAGTACTCAGCGATGAGGGAACCGTTCTTGCTGACATCTATTGCAGAATCTGTATCAAAGGTCTCGTGCCCGACGGCTGTGATCTTTCGCTCGGTGAATAGAAAGCGCAGTGCATCCACAGACCAGCCTGGTGAATGGCTGTTGCCTTCGGCATCCTTGTTCTCGAAGGCTTCCTGACTTGGCCAACGCTTGCTCCAGTCCGTCCGCAGTGCAACGAATGATCCCGGCTCAATGATACCATGCTGTGCTTCGAATTGCTCAATATGCTCGATACTCAGAGTGAAATCAGGGTCGGCAGCGGCTGCAGATGATTGGTCAATGACGATCAGAGGTAGTACCAGCTCCTTCAGCTCCAGCTCTTCCAGGTATCGCTTGCCTCGGACAAAATGAATCGGGGCATCCAGGTGGGTGCCGTACTGTCCAGGGAAGGTAAAGCTTTGGGCAAAGAAGCCCTGGTCATGGTCGAACAGGGTGGTGAATTGTGCGGCAGCAAAGGCGGGAAAATGGGGAGAATCCGGGCCAAAGGTATGTGTCAGATCGACCCATTCTTTTTGCTTCAGCCATTGCAACGTCTTGATCAGCTCATTAGACATCTAATCACCTCATATATTTTTGTTGGATTATAGAAAAAGGAATACTTTGGATAAAAGTTATAATTATCATAATACAGATGTGAATAATTATCATTAGTAATTTATATCAGAGCAGTTGCTTGAATATCCGCAATGAAAATTAGGTCTATAGTAAGATTATACGGTTAAGAGGAAGTTTAATATAATTAAGAGGAAAGGAGTGGAAAAAATGTTTAAAGAACAATTGGACCGAATTAGGCTTAAGCTTCCGCTTGCTGCGCAAGCAGACCAGGAATGTGAGGTGTTCGGAGCCAGTTCCCATCGCTATAAGCTAAATCCCCCACTCCACCATGCACAACTTCAGGAGTTCGAGCAGGTACATGGAATTATCCTACCAGAGTCCTATGTTGCATTTCTGACAGACATTGGTAACGGAGGGGCAGGCCCATATTATGGAGTTCACCCTTTAGGTACCAACCAATCCATGGAGCTGGAACGGCTACATAAGCCATCAGCAATTCAATCTACAAGCCTGCTGGATGGGATCATCGAGGATGCTGATTACGCTGTGAAGGCTGACACGGATGAGATGAGCGATACCGAATATGATGAATACATAGCGGAAATGACACAAGGGTTGCTGAATATTGGTGAGCAGGGCTGTAGCTATGAGACTATGCTAGTCGTTACGGGAGAGCTTCGTGGCAAAGTAATCTATATGGATTTGGAGAGTCATCAGACCTTTGTTACCTATGAAGAGACCTTTCTGGACTGGTACGAGCGCTGGCTGGATGAGACTATAGCTCGTTACAACAGCTCCTGGTTCGGAACGACTCGTGGAGGCGACGACCGTGTGCTGATGCAGCTTTATGCGTCAACGATGAGGGACGATGTAAGGATGCAGGCTCTGAAGGGCATGTTCAAGCTGCCGGTCATTCATGATGACACGGCAGAATTTTTGCTGCGGCTATGTCAGGAGAGTACGGGAGAGATTCGCTACAATGCGCTACAGGTATTGGCGAAATCGCGCTTCGCTGAGGCAGAGCCGGTCATCCGCAGGTGGCTGCAGGAGGTGGATCAAGCAGCCTGGCTGCCAGCTGTCCAGAGCATTCAATGGTCCATGCCGGAAGGGATGTACAGCTTTGAAGAGGAGCTGTTGGCGTTATTACCACAGATTGAAGACATCGAGACCTTTCGCTTTGCTGGCTATATACTGGATGCTGCGGATGTGGATATGCTGCCCTCGGTGCTGCCTTTCTTCACTCATCCGGATAAGGACTTCCGGGTACAGTCGTTATACCAGGCCGGGAAAAGCCAGGTACAGGTCAAGTCCGAGCATGTTGCTGACTTTATACGTGCACTGCGGGACCCAGAATCCTATGTACAGCTAATCGCTCTGCAGGCGCTTCATGGAGTGACGGAAGTGGGTCTGCTAGAGGTGTACGAGGAATTGCTGGTGCAGAACCCTACGAATGATGGCTATATTCGATCCAATGTAACTCACAGACTGAAGGAGTTCCCGTTTGCTTCACTAGAGGAGCTAGAGCAGGAGGTCCCGGCTTCCTTGCATCAGGTCAGAGGTGTACTTCGTAAGGAGCTGAGCAGCAGGCCGTAAGGCTTGACCAAGGGTGAAGGTATAGCTTTTGCCCAAGATTCGCCTGTGTCGGAAATGACAGGTGGATGAAAGGAGAGATACCAATGAATAGTAAGTTCAGCTTTGGTCGCTTGTTCATGAACCTGATATTTCTATTCCCTGTAATATTGCTAAGTATTTTTGTGTGGAATGATTACACGGATAAGATTGATAACCTTTATGAGAATTCCGAAGCGGAGGCATTCTATTATTTTGATGAAGGGCGCAAGGTAGTTGTACTGACTAATGAGCCAGACAGAATCCGCATGCGACTACATATGTTTGATGGCGAGACGGGACAGCGGCTGCAAGAGACCACGATCATGGCCAATGTCCATGAAGTGCTGGCTGTATCCTATCAGAAGGATCAATTGATTATTGTCACCTATGATGAGGGCAGGGACTTGCAACTGAATGTCATCCATCCATCTGGTGAAGTCAGTGAGTTGGCGATGTCCACCTTGCCAGTGCCCAGCTATCTGACCTCCGGGGTCATGACCTGGCAGGACCGAATTCTTATTGCAGGTGAGACCTCTGGCGAGGAGCTGCTTATGGCTGAGGTGCATGAAGGGAAGCTGGCCAAAATCATGCTAAATCAGGTAGAGCAGCTGCCAGCTAGACCTGTGCGGGTAAGCAAGGTAAATGAGACCTTTGATCAGGATGCAGCAATTCCAGTGTTTGAGGCCGACCTGATTGATGACAGGACGGCTTACATCAGCGGCATTCTGAATCAGGACGGACTTCCGGCGGTGGGGCTGGAAGATGATAAGGCCTCTTATTTTGACGAAAGAGACCGCATCGTTGGAGAGCTTGCGAAGCAATTGGGTAGGGATAATACGAGACTGGTTCGGGTAGAAGGCAGCTATCCGAAGCAAGCCCAATATTATAACGCATCCACTGACAAATGGGGCGCAGTTGTCCCTACACCACAGCCTGTATATCAAGCCAAGGCGTACTCGCTAAATGAAGAGGAGGCGCTCATCGTTGGTTCCTCCGCGAAGGACCCACTTCAAGGTCAGGTTATCGGGTATGTGCTACAGAGAGCAACGGGTGAGTTCGCGGATGTGTCCCCACTAGTTGGGCAGCTCAGCTATAATGAGCTGAATGCGCCTAACCTACATTTTCTCAAAGCTACTGGAAGCGAAGTTCTCTATTATGTAAATGATGAGAAGACCCTTGGGCTGATGCATATGGGACAGGCGACGGCCCAACAGCTAACCTATGAACAGGCTCTACAGCTGCTATATGCAGGCAAGGATACGATATCATTGCAGAGCTTTTGGAGCTATGTGCTTGAAGGTGGGGCGTTGGTGATCAATTGGGTGGTCTGGATTGCAATCTCAGTCTTCACTGTGGGATTACTGGTACTCGTTCCCATTCTGGCGCAACGTAAGCAAGCGCGTGCAGTGGCACGTGGTGTCATGCGACAAGGAACGATTGTCAGCATGAAGGAGACAGGACTGGAGGTGAATCATCAGCCGATGGTTGCCTTTCGAATCAGCTTTGAGGATGAGGGGCAGATGAGAGAGGTAGAGATCAAGAAGGTCATCTCCTACCTGAACGAGGTGCGGGTCGGTGATTCTGTGCTGATCAGCTATGATCGCAAGCGGAACCGTGCCGTATTTGCTACAGCAGGGGATATCCCCGCAGAGTCAGAGCGTCAGAATATAGACAACGCAATACTTGAACGGATCGATAAATATGGCGAGGTCGGCCGAGGGCAAGCTTTATTGCTTCATTTCAGGGCCAATGATCGTCAATACGCTGTCCCTGTCGTGCAGCCTGTCGGATTCGAGTACCGAGCCGGAGAACGAGCGACGCTTGCTGTCATCGGTGGATTGATTCGAATGATCAGCTATGGTCAAGTAACCAGGCTGGAGGGCTCTGATATGGTAACGATGCAGGGAGAGATCATTCGGCTAGAGCGGTATCCGATGACGATTCAGAACCGTCAGCTCATGGTGATGGAAGTGAGCATGTCTGCTGGGGATACTGCCCATACAGCCCGTGGGGCAACTACCCAGAGAAACGGTCTGGGCGGATCGGGACAGCTTCGTAGGACGAACAGCATGTTCGTGCCCAAGGAGCTCTCGTTGCAAGAGGGTGCTGTGATACCTGTCAGCATGAAAAGAGAGGATTATACCAGGGAGCTGAGACTCTTGAATGGCAAGCAAGGCGCTGCAAGGGTTATAGATGTACAATATGAGGGGACCTTAAGCGAGCGTCCGCTGGCCCATATCTCGGTGGAGCGAGGTGGTAGCGTCTATAAGATCTACCAATCCATTGAACCTGTATATGGCGTAGTGCCGGGTGATGAGCTATGGGTCGCCTATGATGAATATTCACGTGAAGCGATGATCCTGCAATATTCTACCTAATCACTTCTGCTAACGACTATGGCCCCGAGATCATTCAACCTGAAATCAGATTCGGTTAAAATACCGGGGCCGTTTGACGAAAAGAAAAAGTGCCTGATGCCGAGGACATAAGTCTTCGGATCAGGCACTTTTTAGCTCATTTCACTTTCGCTGCATTCACCTGTGAAGAGAGGTTCCTTTCATGTCCAAGTATCGAGAGCTATGCTCTAAGCAGATACACGGCCTGGCGAGCTATTCCTTACATCGAGCTCCAGGCAAAGGCGGCTGCAATCAATGCAAGAACTAATCCAGTCGCAAGGAAGGCATAGCCAATCCTTGCGAAGATAGTACCATTCTGGGCAATTGTGTCGATAATCGCACGCTCTGGCTGCTCAGGGTCATAGCGCACGGAGACAGAAGTTCCCGGCTTGAAGCCCGAAGGCTGCTGAACGGAGGAGGTGCATTCGTACTGTACGCCATTCACTAGATATTGGAAGGTAGGACGGCGGTCAGGAGCAGCTTTGGCGAATGCCCCTTTCTTGATAATTACGCCGTTTGTGGACGGCCATTTACGTGCCTTGTTTTTGCGCATTACGCCGATCAGGGCGAAGGCCAGTCCCATGAAGGCCCAGGCGAGCGCGAAAAATAAGAGAAAGAGCCAGACTTTCAAATTAATCATCCTCCAAGTGCAGTGTAATGAATTTAATTTGTCTGTATTATCTGTTCAAGCAGGCACGGATCAGGTGTTGTGTTGCACGGATTCATTGTATGCCTGCTTCATCTATTTTCTGGTCTGTCTATTGCTCCGATAGACTTGCAATGTTGTGACCATTATGTGGCTATAGTATACCATCTCTACTAGCAATAGGTCGAAATGTGAAGATCGAGTGACTTCCATGCCGAATTTCACGCATACTTGTCTTTCTTTACTATAATGAATGGATATGTCGTATTCCTTCGTACGCTAGTGTGCCAATTCTAGATACGCAGGAGAGAGGATCGTGTACCGATGTATACAGTTGCTCTTATCTAATGAGCATCAGATCAGAGATAGGAACGAGGAGTTGAACTGTATGAGAAAAGGAATTTCAATAGTCGTGGGACTTGTGGTAATGGCTGTAGGCACATATCTGTTCATGGGGGGGCCGCAGCAGAGGGAGACGAGTACCACCAGTGTGGTAACTGGAGATATCAAGTCCTTCGTGCAGCAGATTAGCACAGGTCAAGTGGATGCGCAATCTGCTTCCATCACTTCACATCAGCTGACGGTTACTGACAGCAAGGAGCACACCCAGACGTATGCCGTAGATGGTGATGAGTTTTTTGTGTCCATTGCGCCGTATATTCAGCAGACGCATCCCTGTGAAATTCATAGTCTGACAGGCTGTGAAGGAGAGCTCCAGGATCAGGAGTTCACGATATCCATTGAGGATGAGAGCGGCAATACCGTGATGAACCGTGACGTTGTGAAGTCTCAGTCTAATGGCTTTATCGATCTGTGGCTGCCGCGTGATCAGACCTATCATATTACGATTGAGCATGAGGGCAAGACGTCCGAGGCGGATATTTCTACCCGTGAGGGGGATAACACCTGCATTACAACGATGCAATTAATCTAGTACCTTAGTCAGATCGAATAGAAGTGCAGGGCCCGCAAGTGGGAGAACCTGCCGACCATCGTTAAGCTTGCTGTTCATTGATACGAAACAGAAAAGTTTATGAACAGCAAGCTTAAGCTGGACATTTCGTCAACGCAAGAGGATGCCCCAAGTTCATAATGAGTCCCCTAGGTTATAGTGAATCCCTATGGAGGAGGCAGCAGATCGGGGGTCATAGCTGGAGATAACAGTCCCCCAAGCCAGTTGATATTCTATGTAGGGATACGGATGTGAGCGTCGTACATCTGGTTGTCTGCCTAGCATATCCATGAGGATGCGATCATGCAGCCGTTTCTTGACAAGCTCAGCCTCTTCGCTCCATTCCTCCCAGGACTTAGGGAAGTCAGGTCTATCCGCGGATAAATACGCGCACACAAGGCATGGCGTACGAAAGCATAATGAGACGTAAAAGGGCATACCAGATAAGTGGATGCACCCCAAGTTGTACCATACGTTTCCGTTCCCAAGATCTCGAACCTCTACAGATAGGTGCTTGTACATGTCTGAATCAGTTAGCTGCTGTTCCGTTAACCCGTTGTGAAGCAGCAGCTTCCTGTTACCCTCACATAGCTCTAATTGTCCACGCTGAATGTCATCTGTCACGATGGATTCCTCCTTGGATTCATTTTCAACGGAGGTAACGGCCTATGGCTGTACTCCAGAACGAAGTGCTTGCCAGTAGTCTGTCAGCAGCTCGCCAAAATCAGCACTCTTCTCAATATGATCAATATATGTCCATAGGATGAGTTCCTCGGACTCGATGTGTATAACTTCATATTCCATTTGCTGCGATGACCAGACGACGATCTTGCCCAAGCAGAGACTGGATTCATGAAGGACCCCTATCGCAGGATCGGCAGTAGCACTAGTCGCGCTTTCTTGAGAATGGATGAATTCAATCGTTGCGATGCCACTAGCTTGCAAGTGCTCCTGTTGGCGTTCTGTCCATTGCAGGAAATACTGGTGAAGCATATAGATCATCCTCCTGATCACACGGCTAGTATGTTGACCGAATCTAAAGTCGAGTATAAAGTCGATGTCCGCTAATACACCACGCACCACGTTCTCCAGATCATTAGATCTGACATCAGATACGGGCAATGTACTAAACTAGCTCACTGGCGCACATCCAATTTATATCAATCCGTGTCAAGAATTCCGCTCATTGCGACCGATTGGACTGCTTGTCTTAGCTGCTCATGATCCTGCACCAGCGCTAGACGAACGTATCCTTCCCCTGAAGGACCAAAAGCACTGCCAGGCGTTACGATTACACCAGCTCTGGTCAATAGATCCATGGCAAATTGCTCCGAAGAGATGTAGTGGGCAGGAATTCGGCTCCAGACGAACATGGTGGCATCAGGCTTAGGGATGTGCCAGCCCAGACTACTCATTCCATCGCATAGAATGTCGCGCCGCTCCTGATATATGGCTCGCACCTGCTCCACCTCGGACTGATCACCCGTAATAGCAGCGATAGCGGCCTTCTGAATCGGCAGGAACATGCCGTAGTCCATGTTGGATTTCAGCTTCTTCAGCATGGAGACGATCTTAGCGTTGCCGAGACAGAAGCCGATTCGCGCCCCTGCCAGACCGTAGGTCTTCGACAAGGAATTGAACTCAATGCCAATATCCATCGCTCCAGGATAGGAGAGGAAGCTCCCCGCATGCTTGCCATCGAACACCAGCTCACTATAGGCATTGTCGTGCAGTACGATAATGTCATGCTTTTTGGCAAAGGCAATGAGATCCGTATAGAATTGTGTTGGCGCCATTGCTGTCGTCGGATTGTTCGGATAGGATACGAGCATGAACTTAGCGCGGTCAGCAATGTCTTCAGGAATATCCTGTAACTGGATAACGTAGCCGTGCTCCTCTTTTTGCGGCATATAGTATAGTTCTGCTCCAGCCAGCAACGGCCCATCAGCAAAGATCGGGTAGCAAGGATCAGGGATGAGGACCAGATCACCTTCATCAACTATGGACAGGGAGATATGGGCAAGTCCTTCCTGCGAGCCTAACAAGGAGCAAATCTCCGTACGAGGGTCAAGTTCAACCTGATAGCGTCTCTCGTACCATTCACTAACCGCCTGCAGCAGCTCCGTCTGGTCATTTAATGCATAGATATAGTTCTCGGCATTTGCTGCCGCTTCACATAAGGCTGATATAATATGCGGTGCCGGGGGGATATTCGGTGCCCCCACACTCAGGTCAATAACCGATTGTCCGTGCTCCAGCCGCTCTTTTTTGAGCTCCAGCAAGCGACTGAATATTCCTTCGCTGAAAGGGTCCATGCGTTTGGCAAATTTCATAATTCATAATCCTCCAGTTCAACATAAGAGTAAAGCAGCAAGCTCTGTACTGCAGGGCTTGAACGAGTGGGCATGTGCCCGCCAAAGTCACTGCTTCAATACATCGGGTACGCTAGAAATGAGATTATACGCGCTTGGTATTAAAGTAAGATTACACGCTCTAATAGTAGAGATTATAAGCTCTATAATAGATGGAATGGGGCGAATGACACAAGTGATCCTGAACAAAGTGGAGTTGCGTAGCTGAATCCATAGCTGAATCCGTAGCAGTACCGTATAGGTAGTACAACGCCTGGGCCCCATGTCTGTAGCTGAATAGAGCTGTATGATCGGTCTTAGGTTAACAGATAATAGAATGGAACGGTACATATGTGAAAATTCATTATTTGCGAAACGGGAATGTAATCACTGCAAGGCTGATTATGGAAAGGAGCAGGACAATTGGCGCATGCATCAACTTCAACCACAACCATTCGTCTACACATGACTCGACGCTTCGAAGCGTCAGCAGAAAGGCTGTACGAGGCATGGGTAAGCCCGGATCAAATCAAGAAATGGCTCTTCACGCAGGAAGCTACCAACAGTATTGCCCGCAATGAACCTTATATCGGAGGGGAGTGGCAGATTACAGACCATCGTGAGGGTAAGGATTATATGGCAACAGGTGAGTATCTTGAGCTTGATCCACCCAAGCGCCTCGTATTCACCTTCAAGATGCCCCAATTCAGCGATACGATGGACACAATTATCGTCGAGCTCCGGCCCCAGAAATCCGGCTGTGAGATGAACTTTACACAGGAGATCGTGGTTCCTTATGAAGAAGGCTGGCAGGACGAAGAGATCGAGCAAGCGAAGCAGGAGTATGACACATCCTCCGAGGAGGGATGGAAGCTGATGTTCGACGGATTGGCCCGGCTGCTGACCACGGATGGTCAGCAATAGCCAAGTCGAAGGGGCTAGTAGATTGGCCGAATTTGGGGTGTGAGGATGTAAAAAAGGCTGTCTTATAGCATGCTTTCCTTGGTGACAACATGATGATTCATCTGTTTGTCGCAAGGTGCATGTTAATAAGGACAGCCTATTTTTTTATTGCTTAAGGACGAATTTGCCCAGTTCATCCTGCAGCTGTTGCGCACTTGCACTCAGCATCTCTGAGGAAGCCTGAACTTCCTCCATCGAAGATAACTGCTGCTGGGTTGCAGCGGCTACGTTGCGTGTCTCGTCCGCTGTAGATCTCGTAACGCCGACCATCTCTCCAATCGCAGCTGTGACCTGCTCGGTGCTTGCTGATACTTCCTCAGCTGCTGCGGATACCTCTTGAATATGTTCGGCTACCTGCCCAATGGAATGCAGAATGGTACCGATCGCTTCAACGGCTTCCTTGTTGGTGGCAATTCCTTGCTCTGTTACGATTGTAGATTCCTCCATAGAGGCCGTTACCCGTGCCAGCAGAGTCCGGACATTGCCGACAAGCTGAGTAATGGACTGAGCTGAATGAGTAGCCTGCTCTGCCAGCTTGCGAACCTCATTGGCTACAACCATGAAGCCGCGTCCATGCTCGCCAGCGCGTGCAGCTTCGATATTGGCATTCAGGGCAAGAAGATGAGTCTGAGCTGAGATTTCCATAATCACAGATACGATAGATTCGATCTCATTGGAATGCTGATTAAGCTGTGCAGCCAATTCGCTGGAATGGTGAACTGCTTCCTGGACGCTACTCATCTGACGGAAGGTCTCCTGTAGCTTTGCCTCGCCCAGTCTTGCACCCTGCGTAATACTCGTAGCGGATTCCGATACATCCGAGGTAGTCTCCGCAATGCGATTAATGGCAGCGGCTACCTCATTCATGGCTTGTGCATTCTCCTCCGACACCTTCTGCTGCGTATCAGCCCCATCGGATATGGAGCCCACGGAATTAGCAATCTGCTGGGTGACCGAGGTTGACTCTACGGCTAGTGCGGACAGTTGCTCAGAGGCTGCGGCGACCTGCTCAGAAATTTCCTGATTGCGCAGCAGCAGTGTGTTCAGTGCGTCTGCCATATTATTGAACGATTCACCCACATAGCGTAGCTCGTCTTTTGTCTGCAGGTCGAACCGTTCAGACAGATCCCCTTGTGCCATCTTATCCGCACCATCTCGCAAGGTTCGAATGGTGGAGCGTACATTGCTGTAGAAGCCAAGATAAAATAAGGCTACAAGCAGCACAGCTACGGCTACAATAATGAGCATGACCGTCCGGGTGTCACTTAGCGAAGTATACCGTTCGGTTAGGAGATGATCCATCTCATCAACGACGACATTAAATAGCTGCGTAGAGGTCTCAATCGTCTTCGTTCCCTCTGCGAAAAAATCAGTCGGCTTCATGGATAGCGTCGTCGCATTCAGAATCTGATCATCAAGAGTGGCTGCAAATTGTTCAATGGATTGAACGTTGCTCGTGCCTATATCTCCGATCCGCTGGCTGGAGGTAGCGTTGTTCTCTCCCAGCTTCGTCAGCGCCTTCTGAATACCTTCGAGTGTATTTAGAATTTGATTCTTCATAATCACCAGATTAATTCGCTCATCCTCTGTCAGCTGCTTACGGGCTAAGATACCATTTCCTTGTCCGCGCACCTGTCCGGAGAGTTCGATGAGCTCCGGCATGTGATTGACCATCAGGTCCATTACATAATAGGAGTCGATCTGCGGGTCGAGAGTCAGACCGGATTGATCAGCAGCATGAATGATGAGATCCAGTATGTTCTGAACTAGCTCGGAATGCCGCTGGAAGCTCTCCTCCGAGGCTAGCGTTATCACGCTCGACTGCAGTGTGCTCCATTCATTTTTTATATTACTCCATTCTGCCTCCGTACCGAGCTTGGCGGCAGCACCAGATTGTTCTGTATCAATAGAGGCTATCAGATTGCCTAGCTCCTGACCCACCTCGTCGAGCTTGGCCTTGGCCTGTGAATCGCCATTCAGATAGCCGTTTGCTAGGCCGCGATGCTGCTGAATCTGCAGGATGACCGGGAATAATGACTTAATGTAATGAACGCCTTCTTGTTCATTGACAGCAAATCGAATATCCTTTTGCAGCTCTGTCAGCCAATTACTCATTAGAAGTGTTAGGGGGCAAATTAAGAGAAGACTAAGCAGGATAAACTTTTGCGCATACTTCAGACGGGACATGATTGCTGTGAATGGTCTCAGGAGCCAATTATTCATAATAAACCCACCTCTATTTTTGTGTATAACTATATTATTCGGTAGAGGTGGAGCGATTTGTGATATTAAGCACTAAAAAAATGAAATTATTTTACATAAAAACTATATAATTGCTAGAAAGTGCTATTTTCATTAAATTAATATGCAAAATGGACATTAGAGGAACATGAAGTGAGTATTTTATGTTGATATAAAACCTATTTTGTCTGCAGCGACTCCAGGAATCCTCGTAGCACGACAGCGTGGTTATGCTGCACATCTTTGGCCGCGTAGATCAGCGTAACTGGCTTCTCGGAGGCAAGCTCAAGGATTCGGGCTACGTGAGGCTGGAGTTCTTCTGTAGATAATTCGAGTGTGTACAGCTCACTGAACTCCTCGAATCTGGCAGGGTCATGCCCGAACCAGCGTCGTAGCTCTGGACTGGGAGCAACCTCCTTCATCCAGAAGTCCAGCTGTGCCGACTCTTTTGTAACCCCTCTGGGCCAGAGTCGATCTACCAGAATACGAAGACCATCAGAGGAATATGGGGGCTCATAGATTCTTTTGAGCAGGAACGGATGCATTGGCATTAATTCCCCTCCAAATGGGGTAGCTGGACCGGAGAATACACGATGGTGTCGCCATCCTCCTCACGCTTCAAAACGATGCCGAATACGACACTTCCCTTGTGATCCCCTGAGGGAAGGGCAAAGATCATGGGCGGACAGCGGAGCTCAGAATTGTAGGTGAATTGCTGCTTCCAATGGGAAAGAGCCATTTCCAGAAGCTCGTCAATCTGCTGCAGGATGACTGTCAGTTCTCCTGCTACAGCTTGGTAGTAGGGTTCATTTTGCGCATACTTGTCGGCCAGCTTCGCTTTATACTCTTCGATATTGAATAAGCCAAATTCCCAATCCAGTGGATAGATGCCAAGATCATAATGATAGAGCTTCAACTAAGACACTCCTTTGAAAAAAATGTGAATTAGGGATTATGAGTGCAGTTAAGCAACGATGCAGTGACTATGCACTATAGCTGTACTCTATTATACATCACCAGGTATTTAGCATTGACTGGTAATGACGGCTCCCGAACGATTTTTGGGAAAACTAGTAAAAGCCCACGGTAATCGTGGGCTTTCAGAGTGCAGACAAACTCCTTGTTTCGAATGAAACTTAGGAGTTTGTCTTGTTTCTTAGCGAGGATGAGCAAAAATACGCCTAATCTGTGTTTTGAGCCACCTGAATTTTATAGCCAGACGGCCAGTTTTTTGAGATTCATGCATGCATAAACGAGCATCGCTGAGAGGTAGAGTTAACTACCTCCCAGCCAGCTCTTGCATTCTTCTGCTAACTGCTGAAGCTCATTGAATAACACGCCTGCATGATAACCATCACACACGGCATGATGAAATTGCACAGATAAAGGCAGCATTAGCTTTGTATCTTGCCAAACGTATTTACCTAAAGTAAATATAGGGAGTAAATAGGCTTCTCCTGAATAGACATTCAGGTTAAACCCGGTAAAGCTAACCCATGGAATACTGGAGATTGAGAACGTGTTAGGCGGTTCATGAGGATCAGGGAACAACTGGTCCGTATTTTTGTACTTTGTGATAACTTGAAGATAGCGACTATAAAAGGTCTGAAAATCCTCGCTGAACGGTGTCCACAGGCTTGAGAAAGATTTATGCCTCTCATGAAATATGGTGAAGCTAGGAGACATCTGATCCCACACGCCCAACCGTCCTTCGGAATCCAAGCAAGTACGGAATTCATTGTGCCGGTTAACCACCGTGGTCAGCATATGAATTAAGGCAGGGTACAGCTTCATGTCCATGCGCTTTAATTCTTCTCGCAAGTGCCTGATTTCTATATGGGCAGTTATGCTGTAGGTACAATTGACATGATTGAAATAATGCTCAAAATAAGGCTTTCTGGGCCAATGATCCATCTCAATAAGATTGAATTTCATACGTCACCCTCCTAAATTATGTTGTTTAGGAGGGTACATCCACTGCTTTAACCATTTCCTCACAGCCTTTACGTTCTCCTTTTGCTTCCTTTTCTTCTTATTTCTCACCTGTAGCCACCGGGTTCTCCTCATAGCTAATCCAGTCGCTCCAATCGGATTCGCCGATGTCTAGTTCATCGTGTCATCGACGTTGTTCACAAAACTGTATGTGAAAAATGCAGTATACGGATGGGAACGATTTTACCGGTTGAGTATGCGGCACCTTTTATTATATCGGTCTTATAGAAGTTCTATCGGAGAAATATTCGATAATTTCCTGATAAAACACTTTGGAAGGCGTATTCAAAATACGTTTTTTGTGCCGAACGATCCCGTGAACGAAGGTGACTTGTCGAGGCAGGGGAAGTGAAACGACACTGCCTTCCGCAAGTTCTTGAGCCATCGAGATTTTAGGCACAAGAGCAACGCCGAGTCCGCAAGTGACGATCTGCCTTACAAGTTCGGTACTTGCAAATCCGGTCGAACGGCTTCCAGAAGGAAACCCCATTTCGCTTAACAGTTTAAGTCCTTCCGTATGATACACACAGCGGGAACCGAAACCAACCATCTGAATCCCCGAAGTATTTTCCCAGCCTTCGCTTTCGATCACATGAGCCAGACTTTTAGAGGCCACGACGATCATTTCTTCTTCGATCAGCGGTTCGAAAATCAGATCTTCTTTTTTGGGGTCCATCGGCACGATTCCGAAATCGAGTGCATGAGACTGAACTTGTTCAACGATGTCCGCTTGAAATCCCGTTTCCAACAGCAGATTGATTTCGGTGTATTCTGTGAAAAAAGCATGCATAAAATCGGACATCCGCGTTACCAAAAAAGATTCCAAAGATCCCAAACGCATCATGCCTCGAGGATGATCCAGATTTTCCAAGGCTTCTTCGAGCGAATGACCCAGCTGTACAAATTGTCGGGCATAAAGCGCAAATTGTTCGCCCGCTTCAGTGGGCTTTACGCCGCGGGAAAGTCGGTGAAAAAGTTTTTGATTGCAGCTTTGCTCCAATAACTGGATCTGCGAAGTCACCGTTGATTGTACATAACCCAGCTTTTCTGCGGCACGGCTAAAATTCCCTTCTTCCAATACGGCCAAAAAGGTAAGCAGCGACCGTCCTTCCAAAGTCTCCAACATGATTGTTCCTCCTAGGTATCGAAAAAGGAAATGGATTCTATCGTATTTTTTCGTTTTTGAAATGGATAAATCTATGATAACATCAGGATGTTCTCAAGCCAACCACTTCTTCAAGGAGGAACCATCGTAATGAAGAAAAGCGGATTTCGATTAGGAATTTATGTGTTCAAAGATGCGGAAGTCATCGATTATGCCGCACCTTACGGCGTATTTTCGGTAGCGCGAAGACTTGATCCGGAATTGGACGTGTTTTTGGTGGCGGACTCGCTTCGTCCCGTACAAACACAGGCCGGCCTGACAGTGGTGCCGAATTATTCGTTTGCCGAAGAGCCCGATATGGATGCTTTTCTTATTCCCGGAGGCTTCGGAACACGCCAAGATAATGCATAACGGTCGCTTGTATCGCTATATCCGCTCTCTTCCGGAACATTGTTTGCTGACAAGTGTATGTACGGGTTCTTGGGTTTACGGAAAAATGGGACTGCTCGACGGCATCGCCGCGACCAGCCGCAAAGCTCCTGATCACTTGGAAGCTTCGGAGATGGGCAAAGTGCCGATCGATCGTTTGGCCGAGCTTGCGCCAGCCTGCCGTATTAGTCGTGCACGGGTCGTGGACAGCGGGCGTATCGCCACAGGAGGCGGAATCGCAGCCGGCATGGAAATGGGATTTCATTTACTTAGAAAAGCGGGTTATGACGAAGCTTTCATTACAGAGGTAGCCCGAATCATGGAGTACGACCGCGCTTATGAAGCCTACCGTGACGATATCGAGTGGAACGTTTAACTACAAGGGGGAAATTATCATGATGCATACAGCCAATGGTCATTATATTAAGGTCGAGGAAAACGTCACGCTTTACGTGGAAGATGTCGGGGAAGGCAAACCTGTTGTATTTGTGCATGGCATGCCGGTCAATCACCGGATTTACGAGTATCAGCAATCGATCCTGCCTCAACAAGGTATCCGTTTTATCGGAATCGATCTGCGAGGATATGGCCGTTCCGATCATCCGCTGCACGGGTACACTTACGATCGGATGGCAGACGACATTAAGGCAGTGATCGATCAGCTTGATCTCAATGATGTTACGCTGGCCGGGTTTTCTATGGGCGGCGGCGTTGTAACGCGGTATATGGGAAGGCATGGAGGACATAAAGTTTCCAAATTGATGCTTTTTGGAGCCTCGACGTTGAGCAAACTTCCCGAAGAAGCGGTAAACGGATTGATCGCCGGGCTTCAATCCGATCGTCCGCAAACGCTGACGAATATGTTTAAAGGATTTTTCCACACACTGCCTTCCCAAGGGATCGAAAACTGGTTATGGCACATGGGGATGAAGGCAAATGTTCATGCCACGATCGAAACGGTAAAAGCAATCGGCAGGGAGGATCTTCGCTCCGATCTTGAAGCCATTCGTGTTCCGACATTAATGCTGCACGGCGTTCACGATCAAGTGTGTCCGTTCCCCGCCGCCGAGCAAGCTCACGAAATTGTATCGACATCCAAACTTGTTCGTTTTGAAAACAGCGGACATGCCCCTTTCTATGAGGAAAAAGAAAAATTCAATCGGGAAGTCATAGATTTTGTGCGGTCATAAAAGGCTTTCTGATGAATCAAGGCAGACGTTTCAAATTCTTCCTTGCGTATACAGGCTCGCCGGGTTTTGCCCGGCGAGTCGTTTTATCTTATGCTGCTTCCGGATACGGATAGCGTCTCATATCGTTTATCTTCCGACGTCCCCACTTGTGCTTTCGAATGTTGCTTTGTTACTAAGGGTGGAGTTGAATATATTGTAGAACGCATCTCCAAGCCGTTTTAGCCCCTTAAACCGTGTACTTTCTCAACCGCCACAACGCAAAAAAAGCCCGCGTCCACCGCAGGCTTCTCTACTCCAAGCTGACCTACACCTCTTCCCCCGTCGCCACCGAATTATCCTCATACGAGATCCAGTCGCTCCAGCTCCCAGGATAGAGCTTCACATTCTCATACCCGGCTTGCCGGAGTGCGAGCACGTTCGGACAAGCGGAGACGCCAGAGCCACAGTAGACGATAATCTCTGCGTCCTGATCCAGTCCGGCAAAGTGCTGTGCCAGCTCCTCAGAGGATTTCAGGCTACCGTTATCATTCAGAACATCCTTCCAGAAATAATTCAAGGCACCCGGGATATGTCCGGCCTTCTTGTCAATCGGCTCCTCCAGGCCCAGATAACGATTGCGGTCACGAGAATCGATGAGCACCTGAGGTCCGGCTGTCTCAACCATGGCCGACTCTGCCTTCTTCGACACCTCACGAACATAATCTACATCTACAATCATATCTGGCTGTGGATGGGCAACAAAGGTCTTGGGAATGACGACAGGCTGCTCATCCGTAACCGGAAATCCAGCTTGCTGCCATGCGCTGAAGTCCTGTTCCAGAATGTAGACCTGGGTATGACCAAGATAAGTGAGCATCCACCATAAGCGGGCAGCATTCATGCCATTGTTGTCATCATAGATTACGATCCGATCATCCTGGCTGAGTCCGACACGGCCGAATACGCGGGCGATCTCCTCCGGCTCCGGTAATGGATGTCGTCCGCCATGTGTGGTGACTGGTGCGGAGAGATCCTGCTCCAGATCAAGGAATACGGCACGCGGAATATGTGACTCTTCATATTTTTGACGCCCGGCAGATGGGTCGTTCAGCCAGAAACGGCAATCTGCGATGACCAGATCAGGCTCATACATTCGGGCGAGCAGCCATCTGATGGATACGGTATTTTGCATAGGGACAACTCCTTTTTTGAGAGACGGTTTCTGTTCGATTCAAGCAACTGATATGCTTTATTTTAGCCCAACCTGCTTCAGAAAGCGATTCTGCTTGCTCTGACTTCCAAAGATCAGATAGAGCACCAGATCACGTTGATAATCCTCCAGTGCCTTCAGGTGGTCCGCGAGCAGCTGTGCCAGCTCTGGCGAGTCGAATTGGTCCGCGAGTCCCTTAACGGGTCTGGCAGATTCACCACTGCCGAGCAGAATCGAGATGAGCACCGGAAGCAGCTGTTCATCTAGCTGATACGTTGAGATGAAGGCTTCTGCGAATGCATTGTGGGCGAGCTGATGCTCTGTATCGACCAGCTTCATATAGTGCTGCAGCAGTGGGAAATATTCCTTGCTGTGCAGAGCTAGCCCAAGCACCGCATACGATCCGGGCATTACTGACTTTTCACCCGACTCCACATCTCCATACCAGGCGAATTCCTTCATCGCAAGCTGTGCGTATTCTGAAAGCAATGGGTGCAGTGCAGGGTATTGGAGGACGCCTACAAAGAAACGGTGCAGCGGCGACTTCGCCAGACCCTTCACCGGCAATAGCAGCTTCGACTTGCTTCCACCAAGCTTGAGACTGTATTCCACAGGAAAGCCTTCGCGCAGCAGGTCACAGAGATAGGTCAATGCATCTGCATAGCTCTCCTCCGTATCTGTCAGCAGCTTGATCTGAATCGTATGTAAAATATCGTTCGCCTGCCCTTGGATATGAGCTGTACGCCGCTGACTTTCGATGGTGCCACTGCCCTGCTGCAGGTAGCTGTGTGCTTGCTCTGAGCCGAGTTGAACTGCGTACTCCAGATACTGCCTGCGGTCCCCGGAATCCATCATACCGATACGAAGTGCCCCATACACAAGCTTGTCCAGCTGTGAAGACTCTATTGCAGGACGTGCCTCATCCGGCTTCAGGGTCAATGTCCGGTTAAAAAGTCCACCTGCATCGTAATATTGTGGTAGTAACGTATCATCTGCCCAGAAGCGGAAGGCAAGGCCTGAATGGCGTACCCAGTCCTCGTAGAGCTTGGGAATAGGCTTCAGCTTATGGTCTAGGTGCTCGCACAACTCTTTCAGTGTGGGAAGGTCATCAGGGAATACCTCTGGATTCACCAGCTGCCTTGAAAAATGGAACAGATCCTTTTCTTTCGGATATATGGGAGGAGCGCTTTGTACTTTGTCACGGATAAAAGTATGTAATGCCTTCTGCAGCTCACTCAGCTTAGGCTCATGAATCCAGCGCTCTGTCCACTGCAAAGAGTCACTTCCCGTAGGTCGTTCAAAGTGCAGAACAAGCTCCAGATGATAATCGAAATACTTCGGTCCGTGAACATTATCGTAGAACAGGCGCTCCAGCTCCTGCTTGAAGGCGGGCAGCCATTGTTGTGTGATGAGCTCATCGGTAAGCTCGGTGATATCAATTGCGGTATCCCATGTATACGCAGAATCACTCCAATCAAACGGACGACTGATCTCAAAGAACATTTTGCCATCGGCCCAATTGAATTTCCCCTTACGGTAACCGACACGGATATAGTCGTGAATCCCCGCCTGCAGCGAAGAGAGCTTCCCCAGCTCTTCGATACGTGCCTGTTCTTTCATTAGTACGGGCTTCATGTGTTCCCAGGTCTCGTTCAGCAAAATCTGTACATTATCATTCATAAGGCTCTCTCCCTGTAGTTCTTATGTAGTGTCATGAGTAGCGTCATGCTAAGTATGAGAAATATGGAGTGGACTATAGCGTATGTAGATTGCCAGCCGAGTTGCACATGTTATCCAGAATAGACTGTAAGCTTCATTATAACATGCCACAATTGGTGAAACATGGAACCTAAGCCGCATAACTAGTGGGGACAACAACATGTTTATCAAGGGAAGTGTATGTGCCGAGTAAAGAGGCAGTCATAGGTGGATATCAACATGCGTGTGAATGTGCAGGTGCTTGTGAATGTGCGTGTGGATGTGCCTGTGCACATCAAAAAAGGAAGCCCGCTAGAAGCAAGCATCCTTGTACATATATTGCGTACGATGCTCCATTGTGATAGCAGCATCAACCGCAACATCAGCATTAATATAAATATCAATATAAAGGCCTACACTATCCAATCGTCTGTACGACGTTGCCATCTGTATCCTTGATATGAGTCTGTACAACCTGAACCTGTACTTTCGGGAAAGTAGACAGCCTAACGGTACCCGCGATCGGCTGAAGCAGCTCTGCCAATTCGTTCACAGCAGCTTCATTCAATTGCACATGAATCTCCTCATTCTCCTCGGTAACAAACGGCTGCTCACCCGGCTCCAGAATGACCTGCAGACCCGAGCTAACAAGCGTCAAGGATCGATTGTGCAAAATTCTCCTCCGTAGCAGCTTACCGACTACCTCTGCCTGCTTCGCTCCCAAGGTGAGGGTATATGAATCAGCTAGGGATTGCCCGGGGAGCGTCTCCCAGCCGAGCTGATCCACGAACAGAAATCCGGTACTGGACCCTTCGCGCTCGCTGCCCTCCTGCACGGCCTGCAATGCTGCTGGCTTCGTCAGTATGGAATCACGTCCGAGATCAGTCAGATAAGATGGAATATATTCAGCCAGCGTATGCAGCAATCCAAGTGTATTCCATTCCTGCGTAACCTGAAGCTCGTCCGCTGTAATGCCCACCACCTGTATGAATTCCACCTTGCCGTTAGGCGTATCCATCTCCTTGAGCTCCGGGTCTGTGATGAAGCCCAGCGCTGTCAGCTTCGTATCCGATCCAAGCATAATCGGACCATTCGCATCCATGTGATCGCCATTTCTGAAAATATTGCCGCTGCTGAAGACATAGCGAGCGAGATTTTGCAATAGATTCATCGTCCAGGCTGGAGGCTCCTGCTCATCAGGCTGTCGGACCAGTCGCAGCGTGAGCTCGAAGCCGTATCCGCTGTAATCAGGGTCATCAGTCTCTTTTTCATACAGGTCAGAGAAGCCATACGTTACAAAATGCCAGTGGGGAAGGGGCTGCTGTGCCTGATAGACACTGATTCCGTTCAGCGGATCATTTCCTCCTAGCATGTAAGGGATGGAGCTGGCATAATGCATGGGCTCCTGATCCCCATAGATTTGCTCCAGAGCGCCGTCTATGGCCTCCCAGCCGATTGCTTCCACTTCATCACTCATCACGAATCCTCCTGTCATTTACCAATTATGAAGTAATCGTGCCTATTGTAGCATGGCTGACAGTAGTGAGGCCAAATTGTCCCTATCCAAAGCGACCAAGAGCTAAAAGACGACGAAGATGAGTCAACAAATTCACAAAAGTGATGTAGCAGATGAATAGCACACCTTGTGAGTGGTAGGACATGCTCCTGACCCTATATTACTTGACTATAATGCGACCATCACCGGCCAGCATCCGAAGTTCACGTGGCAGGCGGTCCTGCTCCTGCTCGGGAATCAGAAATTCCACACCGTAATAATTCTGGTCCTTCTCCAGTGGTCCCCAGCGGAGCTCGCCCTCTATTTGAAGCGGGTCTTGATTGAGGTGCAAGTCCAGACGGATCGCGATCCTGTTGGTGCTTACATGAAGGGCCAGTGGTATCCATATGCGGCACCCCGAGCGGCTAATATCATACAGACGGGCAGGTACAGGCTTGGTAGGGGCCGGATTTCCATTTATACTGAGAATGTGGAGCTCGAAATCTACAGGGTCTTTCATTATATATCGAAAAGGTTCTTTTCTGCGGTTCATAATCATGATGTCCTCCATGCTCCATAATGTTCCATTTAAATTTGCTTTTCTTTATTCATCGTCAGGAATCGTGTGTAAATGAAGATTAAAATTGTAGTCAAATAGGAACACGGTCAGGAAGGAGTAACAAGATGACATGGTTAGATCAGAGCATTGCCGAAAAATGGCGTAATGAGGGGAAACGTTATGCCAAGGCAGTGAATGAGTTCGTGAGAAGAGGGATGGCAGGTGGCTGGGCAGAAACGGATGATAATCAGGAGCCAAGGGCGGATAGACGTTCACAGCTGGCAGCCAAGGTGCTGCGCATGATTCAGGATTATAGAGGTCATTCCATTTGGCGAGGAGCATAGGGTGCTGCTGGTCACCATGCACGGTGTGTACCTGGTGAAGCATGGGCAGGTCGGATTGGTTGAACCTGATCTACCTTCCTTGCGAAAGCATGAGCTAGAGGATACACGGATTGATATGGGTCATGGAAGTGTGTCGCCAGACGGGCAGTGGATCGCCTGCGGCAGCCAGGATAGTGACCATGTGCTCATGCATGTGGAGAGCGGGACACGTTATGAGATTCCCCCAGAGATCAGTTACCCGCACTACAGCATCTTCACGCGTGATGGCAAACAGGTATGGTATAATGCCTGTCATTTCTATAACGGAGCTACCGTGTCGGTATACGTCCCCGAGAAGGCTGGAGCAGAGACAGCTCTTGAACAGCAAGAGTGGCCTTTCGTGGATGAGTCCATGCGAGTCTATGCCGGCGCAGCTCTGAAAGAGGGAATTATTTTAGGAGATGCATACGGCTACCTGCGCCTTCTGGACGAGGATGGGCAAGAGAAATGGCGCTATTTTGTAGGCAGCACCATTGCAGGGCTGCTGGTCAGCCCTGACGAGAGTCAGCTCTATGTAGGAACTTATGGCGGGATGCTGCATGTGCTGGATCTACAGAGCGTGACCGCAACGGACTATGATATCGGCACGGCCCCTTTACGGGAGAATGGACGCTGGGTACTGTGGAAGGAATGTGAGCCCCTGCGCTGGTAGCATGGCACATAGAGATGTTACTGTATTGCTGTTATACAGCTGCAGGAGGTTTGGAATTGGCCTGTGAGCTCGTTCCTTCAGATGGCTTAAAATCATTACCGAAGCGAATGAACAGCCAGACTCCTGCCAGAATCACGGCACCTGCGGTCATCTGAATGACAGTGAGCTGTTCGTGCAGCAGCACCCAGGCCAGAATGGAGGAGATGACAGGCTCACCAAGGACAGCCATGGAGACTGTAGTTGCATTAATATATTTCAGCAGCCAATTGAACAGATAATGTCCAAATAGTGTAGGGACGATCGCTAACAACAGGAACAAGCCCCATTCCCGCCAGGCATAGCCTGTGAACGGAATACTGTTGCTGACGTTATAGACAGCCAGGAAGCTGGCTGCAATGGCAAATACCCAGAAATTGTAGGTAAAGGCGCTGATATGATCCCGTAAATGCTTGCCCATGAGCATATGAATAGCCACAGCAACGGTGCCTAGCAGGGATAGCAGATCTCCAGTTAATGCAGTTCCGCTAGCGTGGAAATCACCAGCGCCGATAGCGATGGAGCCTAGGACTGCAAGGGACATGCCCAGCAGCATCATGCGATTCGTGCGGGTTCGGAAGATCCAGTAGGAGCCCAGCATGACGAGGATTGGCTCCAGAGTAAGAATGACGGTCGAGCTTGCCACGGTCGTTAGACGCAAGGAGGCCATCCATAGCAGGAAATGAAGACCGAGCATTATGCCTGAGGCACCGAGCCACAGCCACTGCTTGCGGGTAAGGCCGAACAGCTCCCGGCGGTATGTCCAGGCCAGAGGCAGCATGATCAGATTGGTCAGGTATAGTCGATACATGGCCATAGCGGACACTTCGGCTTCAGACCATTTGATAAAAATGGAAGAGAAGGAGATAGCGACAATTCCGATCATGTATAGCAGTCCCAGCGTCTGCCGGGATGGTTGATGAGTATTCATGCATTGACAGCTCCATTCGTAGATTAACGTAACCTCCTGTTCGAGCTGCCTGACAGCAGGATATCACAGGGGATTTACAGAAGTTCATTATAGCCGAGCCATCCAGAATGGTGAACTATATTTTACAGGAATAATTTGGGTGGGGGGCCTTGGCGTTTTCAGGGTAAAAGATGCTAAGGATGCTAACTCGCTTAGCTAAGGAACTTTTTCGACTCAGACTCGTCTAATATGGTGGAGGTGTTGAAATGAAGAAAAAACATATGATCGTATATGCAGTTGTATTGGCTTCCCTAGTGCTTGTGCTGTCTGCCTGTGGTGGCCGACAACAGGCTGCGCCACCTGCTCCGCAGGAGCCAGCTCAGGAGCAGAATGAGCCTGTAACCCCTGAAGTACTGAGCGGCAACGGGGTGTACAGTGGACAGGCTGATCCACATACGGTAGAGATTGAAGTAAATGGGGAGCCCAAGGCTTTTCAATTCAGTGAGGATCTGGATGCGTCCATTGCTGAGCTGACCGAAGGACAGGCTGTCTCCTTTGAATATACAGAAGAGGCTGTTGAGGGAGATGACACCCTGAAGCAGCTTACCTTGACATCAATTCAAGTGGTAGAAGGTGAAGCAGGTAGCACCACAGGAGCGGGTGCTTCTTCAGAAGAGGGTACAGTCGTAACCGGTGATCGCCCGGCGACCAAGGATTTCACGTTGAAGCTGGAAGGTACGGATGAGATTCGTACGGCCGAGCTTGCCCAAGGTGAAGGCTACTCGCTATACGTGTTCGATGCGATGTCGTTATTTCCGGATCAGCACCGCGTAGCGATGGCTATTGATGATGAGTATTACGCAGAGATTACGAAGCTGCCGACGGACTTCAGCCTGGATACGCTGGAGCAGGAAGGGAAGCAGGCCCTGTCCGAGGTAGGCACAGCAGAGAAGCTGAGCTCTTCTGACATTCCGTCCGCATTGGAGCATGCCAGTCTCATGCTGAAGGCTACCAGTAGCGATCACAAGCTGACGCGTCAATATATCGTCCTTGAGAACAATGGACAAGGCTTCGCTGTTGTCGTGAACATTCCACAAGGTGAGCCTTCCGAGGGCTTCCAGGGCCATATCTATACTTCGCTGAACACACTGGAATAGGATCGACATCGGGAATACGAATTCGATCAAGATATAGGGCTGCGTTATGATCCGAGTGGTAAGCAAGCGGCATGGAGCAGGCTATTCCAAATACGAGCTGAACGGTCACCTGAGTGGGTCCCGACTTCACGTTCACTGAAAGGTGTTCGTTGCGGGACCCTCTCTTTTATGCTATAAAGGAATATAGTGTATGACTAGCGATGAAGGAGCTGTTGAACCCAAATGTCTAACGAAATGAACACACAAGACGTCATTAATCTGATCAAGAACAGCAAGAAGAAAACCCCTGTGAAGGTATATGTAAAGGGTGAACTGGCAGGAGCAGATTTTGGCGATCATGTACAAGCCTTTATTTCCGGCGGCACAGGTGTCGTATTTGGCGATTGGGCGGATATCAAGGCTGTTATTGAGAGCACTAACGTTAAGGAAGAAGATTATGTGGTGGAGAATGACCGCCGCAACTCTGCTGTTCCTTTTCTTGATCTTAAAGGCATTAACGCACGGATCGAGCCGGGCGCAATCATCCGTGACATGGTTAGTATCGGCGACAATGCGGTCATCATGATGGGTGCAGTCATTAACATTGGTGTGGAGATCGGCGAAGGCACAATGGTTGACATGAATGCTGTGCTTGGAGGACGTGTTAAGGTCGGAAAAATGTGCCATGTGGGTGCAGGAGTTGTCCTTGCCGGGGTTATTGAACCACCATCCGCACAGCCAGTTGTACTGGAGGATGATGTCCTGGTTGGTGCCAATGCCGTTGTACTTGAGGGTGTAAGAATCGGACAAGGCTCCGTGGTAGCTGCTGGCGCAGTAGTCACCGAGGATGTTCCTCCGTTCTCCGTAGTAGCCGGAATGCCTGCCCGTATCATTAAGCAGGTCGATGACAAGACTAAATCCAAGACAGAGATTCTGCAAGAACTGCGTACCCTCTAATCCATGAGTGGCTATGCTCTTTCGAAATAGATAACGGACAAGGCTCGGCGGCTGCGCCGAGTCTTGTGTTCTGTTGGAGCGTAATCCAGACCGACCGTAATTCAGGTAAGACGTAATTTAGTAGGACGTAATTCAGTAAGATGTAGTTTAGGCATGATGGAATTTACGAAAGGGGAGTGCAACGATGACCGCTGTAGATCTGCATACATATACTCGCATCCGGCGAGAGCTACATCAGATTCCGGAGGCAGGCTTTCAGGAATTCAAGACGCAGCAGTACCTGCTTGATTATATTTCCACGCTTCCGCAGGAGCATCTGGAGGTCAAGACATGGCGTACTGGCATACTGGTGCTGGTGCACGGTACAGCGCCGCGACGTAGATTCGGATATCGAGCTGATATGGACGGTCTTCCCATTACAGAGGATACGGGGCTGGAGTTCAAGTCCCAGCATCCCGGATACATGCATGCCTGTGGCCATGATCTGCATATGACGATCGGACTTGGGATTCTGACGCACTTTGCCAAGCAGCGAATGACGGACGATCTGTTACTAATCTTCCAGCCAGCCGAAGAGGGTCCGGGGGGAGCGCTCCCCATGCTGGATAGCGAGGAGTTCAAAGCGTGGAAGCCAGACCAAATGGTAGGATTGCACATTGCACCAGAATATCCGGTGGGTACGATTGCGACTCGTCCTGGCATTCTCTTCGCAAATACGTCTGAGCTATTCATTGAATTGACAGGAACAGGTGGCCATGCGGCGTATCCTCATAAAGCTAATGACATGGTCGTGGCAGGCTGCCAGCTTGTCGGTCAGCTACAGACGATCGTATCCCGGAATATCAATCCTCTCGACGCAGCCGTCATAACTGTCGGCAAGGTGGAGGGTGGTACGAAGCAGAATATCATTGCGGAGACCGCACGCCTGGAGGGCACGATTCGTACCCTCTCAGCAGATACGATGAAGCTGATCAAATCCCGGATTGAAGCTCTAATTCATGGTGTAGAGACAGGCTTCGAATGCCGTGCAGATATCAATTATGGTTCGAATTATCTTCAGGTATGGAATGAAGCCTCACTCACAGGCGAGTTCATGCAGTGGCTGGATGAGCGACCTGGAGTGGAGCTGACCGAATGCACGGAGGCCATGACGGGTGAAGATTTCGGTTATTTCCTGGAACACATTCCAGGCTTCATGTTCTGGCTTGGTGTCGATACGCCTTATGGACTGCATCATGCCAAGCTGCAACCGGATGAAGGTGCCATTGCTGTAGCGATTGAGACGGTGACTAGCTACTTCACATGGAAGTCACAGCAGTAGCGTTCGAAAGAAAGCCATATCAGTGTATATGAAGGTTAGTAGTAGAGCTGGAAAGCCACAGTAGAAGAATATGAAAGATACAGCAGTACAAAGTAATACGGATTATTAACGGATTGGTGATCAGGGTAATCATCCAAGAGAGACGCACCAGCAAAAGAGAAGCATCAGGTGCAAGGCCGAGGATAGGAGGAGCTAACATGGAAGACCGTACAATTATTCGATTTGACCGGGTTACCAAAAGCTATGATCATGACCCGCCCGTGCTAGCGGATGTCAGCTTTACCATCGAGCGTGGAAAATTCTATACACTGTTGGGGCCATCTGGCTGTGGGAAGACGACTATTTTACGTATGATTGCAGGATTCGCAGAGCCGACAGAAGGCTCCATCTATTTGAACGGTAAGCTAGTCAACAAGGTGCCTGCTAATGAGCGCCAGGTCAATACGGTGTTTCAGGACTATGCCTTGTTTCCGCATTTGAACGTATTTGAGAACGTGGCCTTCGGACTGCGTATTCGCAAGCTGGGCAAGAAAGAGATTGAAGAGAAGGTAAAGCAGGCACTCAGCTTCGTGAATCTGGACGGCTACGAGCAGCGGAGTATTGACGAGATGTCTGGTGGGCAGCGCCAGCGTGTAGCTATAGCCCGAGCTATTGTGAATGAGCCGGATGTGCTGCTGCTGGACGAGCCCCTGTCGGCTCTGGACCTGAAGCTGCGCACGGAAATGCAGTATATTTTGCGGGAGATGCAGCAGCGTCTGGGCATCACCTTCATCTTCGTTACACACGACCAGGAGGAAGCCTTGGCCATGTCCGATGAGATTTTCGTCATGAACCGGGGGAAGATCGAGCAGAGCGGTACGCCTAATGACATCTATGATGAGCCGATTAACCGCTTCGTGGCGGATTTCGTCGGGGAGTCCAACATTGTGCCAGCTCGCATGATTGCGGATTATCAGGTCGAATTCAATGGCCGTCAGTTCGAGTGTGTGGATGGTGGCTTGCGCCCGAATGAGGCGGTGGAGATTGTCATTCGCCCGGAGGACCTGGTTATTACAGGTGTGAACGAAGGAAAGCTGAGGGTAAAGGTCGATACCCAATTGTTCCGGGGCGTTCATTATGAGATCAGCTGCTATGATGATTCCGGACAGGAATGGCTGGTGCACTCCACCAAGCGCGCGGACCCGGGCAGTGAGATTGGACTGTACTTCGATCCTGAAGCCATTCATGTTATGAGATTCGGGGAAACGGAAGAGGAATTTGACCGTCGTCTGGAGGCCTACGAAGAGGTGCAGCATGTCCAGTAATACACGCACAGTCTACTTGCTGCCCTACTACCTCTGGATTGTGGTATTCGTGATCGCGCCAGTGCTGCTGGTGCTCTATTATTCCTTTTTTGATGTGAATGGGGAATTTACGCTACAGAACTACGCGAATTTCCTAACGCCTGTCTATTTGCAAATGACATTGAGCTCATTTTGGTACGCTCTGCTGGTGACCGTATTTTCACTATTGATTGCCTATCCTGCGGCCTATCTGTTGACCCGTACCAAGCATAAGCAGTTGTGGCTATTGCTCATTATTTTGCCGACCTGGATCAATCTGCTGTTGAAGACCTACGCCTTCATTGGCATCTTCGGCACCTACGGACCGATCAACGCTTTGTTCGAGGTGGCTGGACTGGGTCAGCAGCAGATTCTGTTCACGAGCTTCAGCTTCGTCTTCGTCTCCGTCTATATCTTCATCCCGTTCATGATTCTACCGATCTATAATGCCTTGGAGGGACTGAAGCCTTCCTTGCTGGATGCGGCTCGTGATCTGGGTGCTTCGCAGTGGACGACCTTCCGTCGGGTGATCTTCCCGCTCACGCTGGCCGGTGTTCGCTCGGGATGTATGGCGGTCTTCATACCTGCATTGTCACTATTTATGATTACGAGACTGATCGCCGGCAACCGGGTGATTACGTTGGGTACGGCAATTGAGCAGCATTTCCTTGTCACACAGGACTGGGGCATGGGCTCTACGGTCGCAGTCTTCCTGATCGTAGCGATGATTGTACTCATGCTGCTGTTTGGCAGCGGACGGGAGGTGCGAGGTGGGCGGTAAATTCAAGCTTGCTAACATCTATCTCTTCCTGACCTTTGTCGTGCTGTATGCACCCATTCTGTATCTGATGTATTACTCCTTTAATAGCGGAGGAACGATGCACGGCTTCGAGGGCTTCACGCTGGAATGGTATGGCGAAGTGTTTCAGGATACGAGGTTGATGATTATCGTCATTAATACCCTTGTGATTGCGTTGCTCTCGGCAGCCATTGCTACGATTATCGGCATTATGGGGGCACTGGCAATCGACCGGATGCAGCGGAGACGGGTGAAAAATGCGTTGTTGTCACTGAACAATGTCCTGATTGTAAGCCCTGATGTCATTATCGGCGCTTCCTTCCTGATTCTGTTCACGATGATCGGCATCAAGCTGGGCTTTGTCTCCGTGCTGCTGTCACACATCGCATTCAGTATTCCGATTACGGTGCTCATGATTCTGCCACGCTTGCAGGAAATGAGTCCGACACTGATTGATGCGGCCCGCGATCTGGGTGCTACACGTCGTGACGTGCTTACGAAGGTAATCTTGCCTTTTATCAAGCCTGGGATCTTTACGGGCTTCTTCATGGCCCTCACCTACTCGCTGGATGATTTTGCAGTGACTTTCTTCGTCACGGGTAGCGGCTACTCCACCTTGTCTGTCGAGATCTACTCGCGGGCGCGGCAGGGCGTAGCCTTGTCCATTAACGCTTTGTCTACGCTGATCTTCCTGTTCACGGTCTTGTTGGTTGTCGGCTACTACTTCATTACTCGCAGAACCCAGCAAGCAAGAGATAAAGCTAGACGCGAGCAGGAGCCTGCGGCGGAAATGGGGGTTCCTAGATGAAGTCACTTGTACGTGTATTCGTAGCTGTATTTGCAGCATCCTTTATTCTTATGGGCGTAGCTGCGTGGCTGAACTCGAATCAGGGCTACACAAGCGGCAACACTCTTACGATCTACAACTGGGGTGACTATATCGACCCCGAACTGCTGGATCGCTTTCAGGAGGAGACAGGTATTACGGTCATCTATCAGACGTTCGACTCCAATGAAGCGATGCTGACGAAGATTGAGCAGGGAGGGACTTCCTTTGATGTGGCGATCCCCTCGGAATATGCGATCTCCAAGATGAAGGAAGAGAACCTGCTCATCCCTCTGGATCATAGCCAGCTTCCTAACCTGAAGCATATTGATCCGCGGTTTCTGGACCTGTCCTTTGATCTTGGCAACCAATACTCCATACCATACTTCTGGGGCACCGTTGGTATTGTCTTCAATCCTGAGCTGACGGAGGGCATCGAGTTCAATAGCTGGGATGATCTGTGGGACCCACGACTACGCAATAACATCCTACTGGCAGACGGCGCCCGTGAAGTCATGGGAATGGGACTGAACAGTCTGAATTACTCGCTGAATGATACGGAAGAGGCGCATTTGCAGGAGGCGTTGACCAAGCTGAAGCAGCTTGCTCCCAACGTCAAGGCTGTCGTAGGGGATGAGATCAAGATGCTGCTGGCTAATGAAGAGGCGGCTGTCGGTCTTGTCTGGTCAGGGGATGCCTCTGAGATCATGGATCAGAATGAGAAGCTGGACTATGTGGTGCCAGAGGAGGGTTCGAATCTCTGGTTCGACAACATGGTCATCCCAAAGACGGCCACCCATGTGGAGGCAGCACATCAGTTCATCAACTTCATGCTTGATCCCGAGGTAGCGGCTCAGAATGCGGAATACGTAGGTTATTCAACGCCGAATGTGGATGCATTGGCGCTACTGCCGGAGGATATTTCCGGGGATACACGCTTCTATCCGGAGCCGGAGCTGACTTCAGAGCTGGAGGTCTATGCGAATCTGGGCAAGAGCATGCTGGCGCATTACAACGAGCTATTCCTGCAATTCAAGATGAGCTTGAAGTAGCTAGTATCGCGGACCCATCAAGTGTGAGTGTTGAGGACACTTAGAAGGTGTGTAGCAGCATATGCAGGCTTGAAGGTATTCGGAAGAATTTCTCGGATTCAGACATTAAAGGACTCTGCACCACTGAAAGTGGAGGCAGAGTCCTTTTAAGAGTGTTCGGAGGAGTATCAGGTAATGCTCCAAAGAATAGAATAGGGCAATCAATCTTTCGATTATTATTTTATTGCAATGCTTTATTGATTGGTGGGGTGTAAAAAATGAAATTGTGTGTGATTCTCATTTTTGGACTTATTCTAGCTTCATGTGGAATAGTTAATAATGATCTATTGATTAGTGGGGAGCTAGCAAATCATAACTACTCAAAGGAATCCAATGATACAGAATTTAAGAAAGAGGACAAGAATGCAAGCGGAAATATCTTAAATCTCAAAAAGGAAAAGTATACGTATAACAATATAGAGAGTTTTTATCCTGTGCTTGTTAATTTAGAAGATTCAGAAAAACAGAGTAGAATAAATACACTATTAAAAAATGACGTTTTGAAAGCCCTGAATAGTTATGTTAATGACAATCCAGACATAGATATTAAACTGGATTATATTACACAGCTCAGTGGGAAAGATCTGTTGAGTATTCAGTATCTAGGCACTGGTTATACTAAATCGGGTGTTTACCCTGTTAATATTTCTTTTACAACTAATATTGATTTGAACAGCGAGAAGCGGATTATAATCACAGATTTAGTTAAATTAAATGATAATTTTGTTGAGATTCTAAGAAAATCAAAATATATATCATATGATCCGGAATTAAATGTTGAATCGCAAGCTAGGGATTATATTAATAGTTTTTCTGACTCTGAGTTACTTTATTACTTGGATCATTCTGACACTTTCGGTGAGCAGAACGAGTTAGGGATATACACATATATCACGAATGATTCATTGGGCGTTTCCTTTGGAGTTCCCCATGCAATCGGTGACCATGCTGAGTTCGAGATTAATTTTAATGAAATAAAAGCTGATGCTTTTGTCAAAAAAGAGTGGATAGAAAAATTATCTCAATAAGTATATAAGTTTTATTCGACCGCCACTGCAGAAGCAAAGACTCTTAATATCATTTTAGTACAAGAATTCTTTGAATAAGATTCAAAACGCAAAGGAGAAAGTAATGTTCATTGAAGAGATAAAATTATGGCTTGAGGAAAAACAAGCAGAGCAGAGGGCTTACGAAAATTTTTGGGTAAACACAGAAAGCTATAGAAAGGAAGAGCCAGAAGAATTTCTGGAATACTTCCCTGATTATTCGCCTGAGTTCTTGGAAGTGAAAATCCAATCTGTTTCCATTAAATATTCAAATTACCCGGATTTCAACTATAATCATGTAGTTGTCGATATTCCGATAAGGTACCGTGGCGAAAATATAGGACTACATAGAGTTTTGTTTAGTTTTGATGGGGAAATAGCTGATGACTTTTATTTTTTTGACTAAGAAGCAAGCGGGCTATAAATAAGGGAGGGTACATGAAAGGTAAATTATATAAGTATTTTGCATTATTTGATTTTGCTGATGATGGAATAAACGTCACTTTTCCAGATTTACCAGGATGTATAACATGCGGGCATACAAAAGATGAAGCGAGTGAAATGGCGAAAGAAGCACTTATGCTCTATTTAGAGGATATGATTGAAGAAAACATCCCACAAGCAACCCAAGTAAATTACTCAATTCTAAAACCTTCAAAACAAATGTTTTTTATAGAAGTCCAGTTGTAAGAACTACAAATAACCTTGAAAGGAACTGCTCCTTTCAAGGCTTCTTTTAGGTGGATGCAGCGCACCTCTTATGATTCACTATATTCAACATCGAATAAGAGAAAGCAAGAAGTGACACAAGACCACTTCTTTAAGCTGCTTTTCTATGGATATACAGTTCCAACCTTTATACAATTCTACAATCGCTGCAGAAAGCTCTCCAGTCGATCCAGACCTTGCTCCAGCACGGATTGTGCACAGGCGTAGGAAAGCCGAATATAGCCTTCTCCGTAGACAGAGAACGCACTTCCAGGAACGACGGCCACCTGCTGCTCCTCCAGCAAGCGAAGAGCGAAGTCCATGGATTCCATGTTCAGGTGTCGAATGGATGGGAATAGATAGAAGGCTCCTTCAGGCTTCGAGAGCGGCAGTCCCATCGCAGTTAAGCGTGCATGCACGTAGTCGCGTCTGCTCCGATATTCCTCTTTCATCGGAAGGGCGTCGTCCACTCCGGATGTTAGCGCGGCAATCGCTGCATATTGGCTGATCGAGCTGGCACAGGTCACATTGTATTGATGGACCTTCAGCATATGCTGCGTAATCGCAGCTGGAGCCAGCGTGAAGCCTATGCGCCACCCAGTCATGGAATGGGATTTGGACAGCCCGTTGATGACGATGGTGCGCTCACGCATACCTTCGATCGTAGCAATGGAGGCGTGTGGCATATCATATACGAGCTCACTGTAGATTTCATCAGAAATAATGAACAGGTCATGTCCCGACAGGAGACGGGCAATGTCCTGCAGTTCCTCCTGCGTCATGACACGTCCGGTCGGGTTAGAAGGATAGCCTAGCACGACGGCTTTGGTACGCTCACTCAGATGAGGCTGAATCAGCTCTGCAGTGAGCTTGAATTCACTGTCCCGTGTATCCACCAGAACCGGAATGCCACCGCTTAGTCGAATTAAAGGCTCATATCCGGGATAAATCGGACCTGGCAGGATGACTTCATCACCTGGTGTCAAAATCGTACGTAGCGTAATGTCCAGTGCCTGGCTGGCGCCGTTCGTAATGATGACCTCATCGTTAGGATTATAATGCTGGCCGTATCGTGCTCCTACAAAAGCTGCCGCTGCCTCTCTCAGCTCAGGCAGTCCGGCATTGGGGGTGTAGACGGTCTTGCCGGCATTCATCGCCTGCTGAGCAGCCTCTACGATATGCGAAGGCGTGGGGAAGTCCGGCTGTCCAATCGTCAGGGATATGACCCCTGGAATGCTGGCAGCCTTATTGGCGATTTTACGAATTCCACTAATTTGAATATCCTTGACGCTGCTGTTCAGTAAGTGTTCCATCCGTCTGACCTTCCTATTCTACAATAGTCTCGCTATTCAAATGCAAGCTGTGATCCCGACACGGGATGCTAATTGGTTACAGTGTACCATAGCACCGTACTGAATGGTCATGAAATATTGATCAGGCTGGTACCTTGACCGAATTGGATTTCAGAATTGAATGGTCTGGAGAGATCCGTGGTTAGCGGAAAGCGGGGAAGCCCTAGAGAAACGACAGTGGCCGCCTTTAAGCTTGCTGTTCATCCACTTTTACGTCTCGTTCGGAAAGAACAGCAAGCTTAACAGCGGTCGACAGGGCTCCCCGCTTGCAGCGGCTCTACACTCATATTTGATCTGGTCAAGGTATTAGGAAAGTGGTGAACATTAGTGAATAACATATCTTTACCAAAGTGCCTTATTTCATGGCGGGACTGACTGAGACCCACTTCAAGACCGCTGCTCGGAATATACTAACATATACACTTCTTTTATATGCCTTCATTACATGACACATATACACTTTTTACGTGTGAATACTTCGTTGCTTGAATTGCCCCGAGGCTCCATACGGGTTCGCTTAGCTGGGCATCATCGTCAATTGGTATACTCGTCCATTAGAGTCTTGCAAGGGATAGGAAGACATTAAGTTGGGGAGACTGTGCACAGATCTATTATGACGGAGTCACCTGCTGGAACACCATAATGAAAATCCAGGGATGGAACACTAACCTTGTTATACCCTGTAAAACCCAACATCTTCATATTCCGACTGGCATAACCTGTAACTCGGTCGTATAATGGGTACTGGCCCCGAGTATTGTTGATTTGGCTCGAATGGCCAGGTTCGGAAGTAATCCACAGCGGAGGAATGAAGGACAATGAGGCTTGAACATGATTTTTTGGGTACAAAAGAAGTTCCGCCTGATGCCTACTACGGCATTCAGACGATGCGGGCAGCAGAGAATTTCCCGATTACAGGACAGCGTCTGCATCCTGAGCTGATTAAAGCTATGGCTATGGTCAAAAAAGCAGCGGCAACAGTCAACACGGAGTTGACTCGTCTGCATCATACCAAGGCAGAAGCGATTATTAAGGCTGCTGAGGAGATTCTCGCTGGGCAATGGCATGATCATTTCATTGTAGATCCAATTCAGGGCGGCGCTGGCACGTCCATTAACATGAATACGAACGAGGTTATCGCGAACCGAGGGCTGGAGCTGATGGGCTTCACCAAGGGCGATTACCAGCAACTGAGTCCTAATAACCATGTCAACATGGCGCAATCTACGAATGACTCCTTCCCGACGGCAGTGCATCTGGCTGTCCTGACTATGGTGGATAAGCTATTGGGGACGATGAGCGAGCTGCGCAATGCATTCGAGAAGAAGGCGGAGGAGTTCGACGGTGTCATCAAAATGGGTCGTACACATCTGCAGGATGCTGTGCCGATTCGATTGGGACAGGAATTCCAGGCGTATGCACGCGTGTTGGGGCGTGATATCAAGCGTCTAGCGGCTACCAGAGAGCATCTCCTGAGCATTAATATGGGAGCGACTGCCGTTGGTACCGGACTGAATGCGGATCGGCGTTATATTCAGCGTGTGGCCGAGGTGCTTGCTGATCTGTCTGGCTATCCGCTGCATGCAGATGATCATCTTGTAGATGCTACTCAGAACACGGATGCCTATACCGAGGTATCAGCCGCATTGAAGATCTGCATGATGAATATGTCCAAGGTCGCCAATGATATTCGCTTGATGGCTTCAGGGCCGCGGGCGGGCTTTGGAGAATTGATCCTGCCAGCTCGTCAGCCTGGCTCCTCGATTATGCCGGGCAAAGTCAACCCGGTCATGTGTGAGGTAATTAATCAGATTGCGTTCCAGGTTATCGGCAACGATAATACAATTTGTCTGGCTTCGGAGGCAGGTCAGCTAGAGCTGAATGTCATGGAGCCGGTACTCGTCTACAATCTGCTGCAATCCCTGGAGATTATGAATCAGGGCTTCATGGTCTTCCGGGTACATTGTATTGAAGGCATCCAGGCGAATGTGGAGCGTTGCAAATCTTATGTCGATAACAGTGTAGGCATCATTACTGCACTGAATCCACATCTGGGGTATGAGGTCGTCTCGCGTATTGCTCGTGAAGCGATTCAGACAGGCAAATCTGTACGGGAGCTCTGCCTTCTGTATAATGTTTTGACTGAAGAAGAGCTAGATCTTATTCTGGACCCTTATCAGATGACGCAGCCAGGTATTGCTGGTGAGGCACTGCTGGAGCGGGAATAAGCTCATTCTGAACGTTCCCTGTGTAAATGGTAGCTTTACGCTTCCTTTACCTGGGAACGTTTTTCATTGTAGCTGATGGATTCATATGTTTTTTATCCTCGTATGATTATCTAACTTCAGCAGAAAGGAACGAAAGATGGACATATTGTATACGCCTGTAGGCTTGACTGCCCTTATTGGGCTACTCATCCTGGCAGGCTTGCTGATCCGGTGGGTCATACATAGGAGAGCACGTGTACTACGAGAGCTGAACCCGCGCAAAATCACCATGAAGGATATTGATCGTATGGAGGATGGCTCGGAATTCGAAGCCTATCTTCATCGTTTACTGACAGAGCTTGGGTATGATGAGGTATACAAGACAACTGGCAGCCGCGACTTCGGAGCAGATCTCGTATTCACAGATCGCCACGGGCTAAGAAATGTAGTGCAGGCCAAGCGGTATGGCAAGCAGAGTCCGGTAGGTCTGGGTGCTGTCCAGGAAATTTTCACTTCTATTAACTATTATCATGCACAGCGTTCCATTGTGATCACCACTGGACGATACACGGATTCCTGCAAGACTTTGGCTGGTGTGAATAGAGTAACTCTGCTCCATCGTGAGGATCTGGAGGACATGATCTTATTGTTCAAGCAGCGTCGCTATGACGAAGCTATGGATATTCTGGAACGTGAGCCAGAGGTCGGTGCGGGTGGCTGGAATGAAAGCAAGCTACGCAGAAAGAGTAGCAAGCAGGGGTAGACGTACTTTTTCAGCAAAGATTTATTTAGCATTCATTTTTATTTAAGCTTCCTCGCCTATAGTAATTATTAATAACCCCCTAATTGATATACACTTGGCCCTGCTGAACTTCAGCAGGGTATTTTTTTTGGATAGGCGCCAGTGTATTTCTCTTCTTGGCGACTGCGAGCTGCTGTCTGTAGCTTACTCTTATAGAACGAATATTAAGGAATTGAATACTCTGCAGCTAGACGGAGCGTAGCCTTTTTAGCGGGCTCGGCGTTTTTATGAGGGACACAGCCGGGTATATATGATAATCTAAGAGATACTATATATACATCGTGGCTAGCTGAGCTGCAGTAGATAGGGGGACATCATGACTGTATACGACCAGCATAACAGGCCATTGCAAGATTTGCGTATTTCGGTCACAGACCGGTGTAACTTTCGCTGCCGTTATTGCATGCCTGAGGAAATATTTAATAAGGATTATGAATTCCTTCCTACCAAGGATATTTTGTCTGCTGCGGAGATTGAGCGAATCTCACGCCTATTCATAGACTTGGGAGTACGTAAGCTTCGGATTACCGGAGGAGAGCCGTTATTACGCAAGGATCTGACAGAGATCCTTCGGCGTCTGGCTGCCCTGGATGCTGAGGATATTTCATTGACCACCAACGGCAGTCTGCTGCGCAATAAGGCAAGTGAGCTGAGAGAGGCTGGTCTGCAACGGATTACGGTCAGTCTGGATGCGCTGGATGATGAGACCTTCCTGAATATGAATGGCCGTCGAAGCCGCATAACGCCTGTACTGGAGGGAATTGCTGCTGCAGCTGCCGCCGGACTTGAGGTTAAGGTCAACATGGTTGTGCAGAAGGGTGTGAATGAGCACGCTGTACTGCCCATGGTTGAATATTTTCGAAATGAGGGCCACATCCTCAGAATGGTTGAGTATATGGATGTAGGGAATACGAACGGCTGGAATCGGGAGCATGTTGTTAGCAAGCAGGAGCTGCTGGATCGGATCGGAAGTCAATGGCCGCTGGAGCCTATTGCGCCGAATTATCCTGGAGAGGTAGCCTCTCGTTACAGATTCGTGGATGGGCGTGGAGAGATTGGACTGATCTCCTCCGTAACGGATGCTTTCTGCTCCACGTGCACCCGCGCCCGTCTGTCTGCGAGTGGGATGCTGTATACGTGCCTGTTTGCCGTTAAAGGACATGATCTGCGCAAGCTACTGCGATCAGAGGCTGATGATGCCATGCTAAGGGAGCAGGTTCACGCCATCTGGAGTGGACGTACAGATCAGTACTCGCTTGAACGGGAGCTGGGCCGCACGTCTCACGGCAAAGTGGAGATGTCTCATATTGGTGGTTAGCAGGTGTGCCACCTTCCTTCGGGGTCGGAAAGACTCTGGGGGAAGGTGGTTTTTTTGTTGATTTATAACATTCTAAATTGTATTGGCCGTATCCAATGTAAGTGTAGATCCGCTCCAAGCGGGGAGCTCTGTCGACTGCTGTTAAGCTTGCTGTTCTTTCATTCATACTAGTATATTACTTTATGGCTATGAAGCTTCATTCGTCAGGCTTCGGACTGTGAGCCTACCTCCTGCCATGCAAAGCTATGAGCCAGCACGTCTATATATGAATCATGTGCGCTCAGCACCCAATGTCTGATCTTGGGGGAGGTGAAGCCGTAGACAGCTCGTAATGGTGAATTGATCACTTCATAGAAGCCTGGATTGGGACACATTCCCGTATAGTTCCACTCCTCCCGCAATGAGCGCTCCCCACGAGTATATGGCTCGAAATAACTGTAGTCATATCGCTCCCATTCCCGAAGCTTGCTATACACGCTGAAGAGGAGCACTGGGGCAAAGGTAATCTCGACAAGGGCGCTTCCGGCATTATTATATTCTTCATCAGGTATGTCCCCATGATATTGAAGCGACAGCTCCGAAATGATCTTCTCAAAGTGCTTGCTACTATACCCGCACATCATCTGTACACGGACTTCTTGCCGATCATCTCCTCTATAGGTGGCAAAGTCGTAGGATGGGCTAATCATCCAGGGCACCTGCATCGGTGTGACAGCCATACGACGCATATCCATGTTCGTTCCCCCGTCTCTCGGGTTTGCTACGGGTTGACTCCATAGCGTTAATGACAACTGCATAACGTATGCAAACGACAGCTTATTCGCGGTATTGCTCGTTGTATTGTAAGCCGAAAAGGATAAAGTTGTAAACGACTAGCATTTAAAGGAGCTTCTATGAGAAAATTTGTCTGAAATCAGAACTAAATAAAGAAAAATAAAAATAAAAACGAATTTATGTGTGTTGTTTTATTGACTGAACAAAAATATAGCAGTAGGATGAAAGTGAAAAAGGTATTGTTTATCTGTATTTATTTTTACTTTTTAAAATATAAGATTTAAGGAGTGGATCAAGATGGGGCAAGTAAGCTATAAGGAAGTGAATGCTGCCGACGTACCGTTCATTCAGGAAATGGCCGGTATCGCATATGATATGTGGAGTCTGGGCTGGGACGAGCGGAACGGCGGTAATATCAGCTGGCTGCTGGATGAGGAGACGGTAAGCAGCTACTTAGACATCCATCATGTAATTCGGACAATTGAGCCTGCTTTTCCAGTAGCTGAATTGGCGGGTAAGTATTTTGTGGTGACAGGCTCGGGTAAATATTTCAAGAACATGCTGGCTGCACCTGAAATGAACTTGGGGGTACTACGCGTCTCGTCCGATGGACAGAAGCTGGAGATTCTGTGGGGCTTCGGCAACGGTAGTGTGCCGACGAGTGAGCTTGCTTCGCACTTCATGAGTCACATTGAGCGACTCAAGGTTGATCCTACACACAGAGTCGTGATTCATACGCATGCGACCAATGTCATTGCGATGACATTCATTCATGATCTGGACGAATGTCTGCTGACCAGAACGCTGTGGGAGATGTGTACTGAATGTGTGGTGGTATTCCCGGACGGAATCGGCGTCATTCCTTGGATGGTTCCCGGTTCGAGTGAGATCGGGCGTGCTACGGCAGGCAAGATGAAGGACCATCGTGTAGTCTTGTGGCCACAGCACGGAATCTTCGGCACAGGAAGCTCGATTGATGAAGCCTTTGGACTGATTGAGACTGTAGAGAAAGCAGCTCAGATCTATATGCTGATCGCCCATCACGAGATCAAGCAGAGAATCACGAAGCAGGAGCTTCTGGATCTGGCAAAAGCATTTGGCGTGACGCCACGCGCAGGAGTTCTGGACTAATCGTCTGCAGGTTCCAAACAATACCTAATCAACCTCGTTCGAAAGAACAGCAAGCTTAACAGTGATCGACAGGGCTCCCCGCTTGCAGCGGCTCTATGCACACATTTTAATTCGGTCCATGTATTAGTCCTTCAGCTTTAGCGCGGCAATTCCCAGATACTCCTTGAAGGCAGTCCCTATCACGGATGAAGCGCCGGGTGATGGCGAGAACTTGCCTGCATACCAGTGCTGCGGCTGACTTGCGAGATAGTCTGTCGGGAAGGGCGTCACCTCAATGCCTGCCCGCTCGAATTGCAGAACAGCCCGTGGCAAATGAAAAGCTGAAGTGATTAGTATGGGCCGCTGAAAGCCTTCCTCCTGAAGCAAGAAGGCTGAATAGCTAGCATTCTGTTCTGTGTTCAGCGAGCGGTTCTCTGTGTAAATGTTCTGCGGAGGAACTCCTAGGCCGAGCAGCTGTCTGCGGGCAATGTCTGCTTCATTCCCACTGTCCGGGAATACTTGACCGCCAGAGAACAGGATCGGCAGGCCTGTCTGTTCATATAGCCTGGCTGCGGTTAGCAGTCGATTCGCTGCTGATCCCAGCATATTCCCTTCCCCGTCAAGATCGGGAGTACCTTGCGTGGCACCACCACCAAGTACGACAATAATATCACCATGAGTCTCCTGTGGCTGAGCATATTGCCGCTCCAGGGTACCAACGAGCAGATCACCAGTCAACGGAATCATGGAAGCATACAGCAACACGGTAACGCCGAGTAGCGTAATAGCTGCTCGGCGTTGTTTTTTCCATATCCAGATGCTGATGCCTAGTAATAAGATCACGAACAATCCCGGGGGAAGTACGAAGCTATACAACCATTTGATTAGATAAATCATACATTCACACCGCCCTTTACGAGCTACTCATGCTCATAGAATCTGGCATTTTGGGCATGCTGCAGCATTCAAGCTAAAGTCAGCAGACACGAAGAGAGCTGGTAGGCTCTAGCAAATCAGGCTCGTCTGAACCTATATTTGTGATGCGTACACATGCAAAATGCCATTTTGCCTACATTGTAGCATGTTTACTCGTAGGAGAGCTTCCTTTATCCTCATGCTCCAATCGAATCCGCTCAAAGTTGGCAATGAACAGACCTGTAAAATACGGGTCCCACTGCGTACCTTTTCCTTCCAGCATAATGCTCAGAGCCTTCTCTTCCGTCATTCCTTGACGGTAGGTACGATTCGAGGTCATTGCATCGTAAGCATCTGCGATGGCGATAATGCGGCCCATTACAGGAATGCTGTTCCCCGCCAGACGGTCGGGGTAACCGTTCCCGTCGTAGCGCTCATGATGAGAGCGTACTCCCGGCAAAATCTCAACCATCGCATCAGCTGGCTCGATCTGCAGCAGGATTTTCTCACCTAGCACGGTATGCTGCTTGATAATCTCGAACTCTTCATCGGTAAGCTTGCCCTCCTTGAGCAGCACGGTATCGCGAATCCCGATCTTGCCGATGTCATGGAGCAGCGCAGCTTTGCGAAGGGTATCCAATTCCTGGTCTGTCAAGCCAGCCAGCTTGCCGATCTCATGGGAATAATGTGCCACACGCTTGGAATGCCCTGCCGTATAGGGGTCTCTGGCATCCAGCACAGTAGCAAGGGTAGTAAAATAGCTCTGAATGAGCAGCTTGGTCATATCCTCCCGATTCTTCAAGGCTCTGACCATGTGGTTGAAGCCGGCTACCAGCTGGGAGAATTCATCCGAATAAATATCGGGGGTTAGATGATCCAGCTTCCCCTGCTGAACGATTCTCATGGAGGCTGTGATGTTGCGAATCGGATGCTGTATGTCCCTGGACAGTACCCATGCACCGAAGGATGAGAAGATCGCTCCTGCTACGAGGAAGATAGTCGTCCATTCCCAATAGCTCATAAAGTTATATTGATCCAGATAGTCCTGACGGATATAGCCTGCAATACTGAACAGAAATAATGGAAAGGTGCCGATCAGAAAGGCACTATACAGAAATTTTTTGCGGACCGAAATCAGAACCGAGCCTTCTAGAGACAAATCCTTACCATAGAGGTTGTAAGCCATGCTGCGAATGTGGTTGACCACTGGAATGATCGCATGAGACGTCAGGAAGAATTCAATAAATGCATGCATACCTGCTACGACGGGAGCACAGACAATGGCAAGCACCAGATAGCTGTAGGGAACATGAATCCACTTCATATAGATGGACAGATACGTCAACAATATTCCAGGAATCATCAGCCCCATCATATGTGGCAGTACAATGCGCTTGATCGCCAGCAACGGAAGGCGATGGGTCTGAATGTAAGCTTTCCGTAGCTCCTCATAGGACGGAATAGAGCCTTCACGATAAATTCTGTGAATCGGATACAGATGTCGAAAAAATACAGCAAGCTCCACTGTAATCATTATTACTAAGGACAGCATCAGAACGGTCATTAAGAATAGTGCTTCCTTTACAGGCATTTTTATAGCTACAAATATAAAAAACAAGCCCGTGAACATCACGGCGATGAATGATCCAACAATATAATTCAGAACTGTTTTTCGTATAAATTGGGAGTAAATGTCCAAGTCATCGCCTTCTTTAGTCTATATGAAATGATGTTGCCAGTCATAATTAATATCGGCTAAATGGCCGGGTTTGTGAGCGTTTGGTCAGGATTCAGACACATTTATCGACGTTCTGGCAGATGCTTCGCTGTTAAGTGACGCGCCAGTGGGTTAAGTAACTATTTGTATATGAGATGAGCGAGCAGGAGGGGAGGATCTGTTAAAAAGCACACTGATATTTCAATTTTAATGTCTTACAATGCAGGATGAGAGATACTGTGTGTGTAAGTTAGTATATGATGCATTTTTCGTATGCTGCATTGCGATGTCTATGCCTTTGTACAGGCAAGTATTCTTTAATAAAATATGCAGTATGCTTATGCAATTGCAATACATGCTCAAGGCTGGAAGGATGAGATACACCATGCTTCGTTTGAAGTTAAAATTCATGTTCAAGAATAAGCAGACCCGGCTAATCCTGCTTCTGACGCTGACTGTCTCGCTGCTCATTACGCTGATTGGTCTCTTCTCGTATAACAACTATAGAAAAGGTATGGATACAGAGCTGAACACCCCTAATGTGGAGCTGCTTCAAATTAATCTGGATGTCACAAATCGTGCCTTCCGGGAATCGGATAGCAAAGCTGTAGACCTGGCGTTCCAGCCAGCCGTCATTTCATATGTTCAGGCGATGTCTGGTGGAATGCCTCCTTCATCCGAGCAGGAGCTTTCCTTATTGAAAGCACTATCAAACGAAGAGGACATACATTCGGCGTATATTATCTCCCTTCAGGAAGAGGCTCTGCTCTCCAGCGAAGAGGGCTATATATCACGCTGGACCGATGCGGCCGATCAAAGCTGGATTCCGTGGATCCAAGAAATTAACAGCAAGCCCCTGCTGATCGAGCGAAGATGGACTGGTGAGGCGCAGACGCCAGGGCAGGTGGAGCTGCTGTCGCTAGTGAGACCGATCGTAGATCAAGGCCGCATCATTGGTGCAGTCATGGTGAATATGGACTATGATCGTTTTTTCTCCAAAATGTACACGCATCTCCCCAGCCATCAATATGTGTTCAATTTGGATCATGAGCTGATCTACCCAAAGCTGAATACAAGTGTGCCTTTGGAAGACATGCAGCATGTCATTCGTGAGCTTGACGTGAACCCGTTCACCTATGTAGAGGTAGATGGGCTAGCCTACATGGCGAATCAGACCTTCTCGGATGTGACAGGATGGCGTCTGGTATCTTTGGTGCCGATGGATCAGATGTTGAAAAGTGTGAATCTGGCCCGGAACATGATGCTCTTCTTATCGTTGCTCTCGATTGTGGTCGGGTGTTCAGCGATTTATTACTATAATTATGCGGCCCTTCGACCGGTCAGAAGAATCCAGCAACTCTTGAATCCGGGGGAGCGTGGGGGTCGGCAAGTGAATCTCTATGAACTGGAGCCAATCATTGGTAAATGGGTGGGCGAATATCAGATGAAGTCACTTGTGGCTGAACGCAGCCTGCCTGAGCTCCGCTCCAAATATGTGCAGGACATCCTGAACAAGAGCATTGGCTTACAGGAGGTTCGCACAAAATGGCAGCACTACTTCCAGGATTGGGAGGAAGGACCACTCTCTGTCTTGGTGTTGTCGATTGACCGTTATTGGCAGTGGACCAATGAGTACAGGGAAGAGGATCAGATGCTGCTCAAGTACGCCTTGCATAATATTATTTTGGAAATGCTAATGTCCTCCTGGAGAGCAGTCAGCATTGCCGCGGAGAAGGATCATTATGTCATTGTGGTTCAGCCAAGAGAGGCAGAACATGCGCCTTCGTTACTGGAGGATGCGCAGCGCATGATTGTGACGGTTCAGGAGTACCTGCATGTGACCATCTCAATTGGAGTAGGCAGTCCGGTAGCGGATGTGTATCAAATTAACCAGTCTTATGAGGAAGCCAGAGAGGCACTCTCCTATCGACTGTATGAGGGCTATGGAACGATTATGGAATATGCGACCCTTCCCTATCCGACAGGCGAATACCCACGCAGCATTCTGGATGATTCCTGGCGAATCGGTATGAATACCAGCTTGAAATCTGGTGATATGGAGGCCTGTGTGAGCTGGATTCAGCAGTGGGCTGAGTATATTCGAAAAAACGGAATTCAACCGTCCGTTGTCTATATCTCAGCTGACATGCTGGTTCAGGATCTACTGAAGCTCACCGAGCTGCAGCGCATTGAGCTGCCGTCCGAGCTTGCACACTACAGCACGAATCAGGTAGGGACCATGACCCTTTCGGAGATTGAGATTATGTTATCACAAGCAGCTGTGTATTTATCTGGTCATATGACCGCTCATAGTGAATCCAGAGAGTACAAGCTTGTGCAGGAAATGATCCAATATATGAAGGACAATCTGCATCTGAATATCGGTCTGCAAAATATTGCTGATGCTGTGCGCATGAGCATCTCATCCGTCAGTAGTATCTTCAAGGAGGAGACGGGAAGCACCGTCTATGATTATCTGACGAACCTTCGGATTGAAAAAGCCTGCGAGTTGCTGCAGGATTCTAGCCTGAAGATTGCAGACATTGCCGGGCTGGTCGGATACCAGAATGAGAACAGCTTCATTCGCACCTTCCGCAAGCAGAAATCAGTTACACCAGGCAAGTACAGAGAGACCTTCAAATCCTCCAGCGGATATGCAGATCCTCCAAATGCCGATAACGCCGGGGTTTTTGACGATCAGGAATAAGATTATACGATAGATTGCACACCGTCTCTTACGGTACACTTCAGGTGAGATAAGCGCTTCGCCTGACGAATGTCGACTGCAGGATTCAGAGCCCATAGGGAATGATATCCTCATGAAGCAGACCATGAAGAGACGGAGGTGACCCTACAGAAAAGAGGGGATGGCAGTGAAAGGGCATGGATGGCGAAAGTATATAGTAATTGCAGGAGCAGGTATCGTTTTGCTAATGATCGTTATAATGATGCTACCCAGCAGCAAATTTTCTTCGGATGCTGTGCAACGTGACGCGGCTTCCTTTCCCAACAAACCTATCACATTGGTCGTGCCTTATGCTGCCGGTGGTGGGACTGACATCACGGCCAGAGCACTGGCTGAGGCTGCCGAGAAGTATCTGGATCAGCCGATTATCGTGGTGAACCGGACAGGGGGAGGCGGAGCGATCGGGCTTATGGAGGGAGCGAATGCCCGACCAGATGGCTATACGGTAACGTATCTGGTGGCTGAGCTGACGACGCTGCCCCATATGGGATTGCTGCCCATTACCTATGAGAAATTCGAGCCGATTGCCCAGACGAATTTTGATCCTTCTGCCATCACGGTTCGTGCAGATGCGCCATGGACGACAGCTGCGGCGTTTCTGGAGTATGCAAAAACACATCCCGGAGAAGTGAAGATGGGAAACGCCGGGACGGGTAGTATCTGGCACCTAGCGGCTGCCACGTTGGAGAAAGAAAGCGGCGTTACGTTTACACACATCCCTTATGAAGGGGCCGGTCCAGCAGTATCGGCTTTGGCTAGCGGCTTCGTGGATGCGGTTCCAGTTAGCCCTGCCGAAGTGAAATCACTAGTTGAACAAGGGCAGCTTCGTACGTTGGCTGTGAACACGGCCGAACGCTCGGAAGCGCTTCCTAAGGTGCCGACTCTTTATGAGGCTACTGGCGTAAGATTTGAATTCATTGGAACACTCAGGGGGCTGGCCGTTCCGAAGGGGACGCCACAGGAAATTACGGATCGTCTGGAGCAAGCATTCATGCAGGCGACCGAGGACCCGATCTTTCGGGAACGAATGCGACAAAATGGCTTGGGATTAATGGTTAGAGATAGCGAGAGCTTCGGTAGTCAGCTGAAGGAATATCATGATTTGTTCGCACGACTGATCCCGGAGCTTGGCCTAAGTCGAAAATGATACCGCTTTAACTAAAGCTTGGCTTCATCTTATAGGAACAAACGGGATGGAGCATACAGAAAGGATAGATCAATGTATGAACATTAAGAAGAAAATTGACAAGATTCCTGGCGGCATGATGCTGGTGCCGCTGTTCATCGGGGCCATAATCCATACCTTCTGGCCAACGTCGGGTGCCTATTTCGGTTCCTTTACGAATGGACTCATGACAGGTACCGTGCCTATTCTGGCCGTATGGTTCTTCTGTATGGGCGCCTCCATTGATGTAAGGGCTACGGGTACAGTGCTGCGCAAATCGGGTACGCTTGTTTTAACCAAGATCGCGGTGGCATGGGTGGTGGCTATCATTGCTGCCCAGTTCCTGCCAGTAGGCGGAATTCAGACCGGATTCTTCGCCGGACTATCCGTACTGGCCTTGATTGCGGCTATGGATATGACGAATGGTGGGCTGTATGCCTCCATCATGAATCAATATGGCTCCAAAGAAGAAGCAGGCGCGTTCGTGCTGATGTCATTGGAATCCGGACCGCTCGTAACGATGCTGATTCTGGGAAGTACAGGTATGGCGGTATTCGAACCACATGCGTTTGTAGGGGCAGTATTACCTTTCCTCGTGGGCTTCCTGCTGGGGAATGTGGATCATGATTTTAGAACCTTCTTCGGAAAAGCTACACAGACCTTGATTCCGTTCTTCGGATTTGCGCTGGGAAGCTCGATTGACCTTAGTGTCATCCTTCAGACAGGTATCCTTGGTATTCTGCTTGGTATAGCTGTTATCATTGTAACAGGCATTCCACTGATGCTCGCAGATCGTTTCATTGGTGGCGGGAATGGTACTGCAGGACTTGCAGCCTCCAGTACAGCAGGAGCAGCCGTAGCCAATCCAATGATTGTCGCGACGATGAAGCCAGAATTCATGCCGGCGGCACAATCTGCGACAGCACTCGTAGCAGCATCGGTCATCGTGACCTCCATTCTGGTGCCAATCCTGACGGCCTACTGGGCGAAATACAAGAATAATCAGAATGGCAGTATGAATAGTGGTGCCACTAAAGGAAATGCAGGGGGCCAGACCTCCATTGATGCAGAGGCTCCTGCCAAAGCTTAGATGAAGCGTTCTCATTCTTACTCGTATGTTTTCACTATACCAATAAGCAAGTTGTGAGGATTGCTCAAGCAGCAGGTTTTCTTGAAACAGGCAGGTTGTTATAAGATTAATTCTTATAACAACCTGTTTTTAATACTTAGATATTTGTCTCTGATCAGCTTGTCATAACAATTGCGGGCTAATTCGCATATTTGTCCATTCGCTGCATACGATTAGGCGATGAATGTATGTGAAGGGGCGAGAACAAATATGACATTAAACCAATGGTCATGGTCAGAGCTTGTCATGAGTTACGTGCCTCATGGCGGTGAACTGATGAATGTGGAGAGACTTGATGGTCAGGCTGCGATTCTGCCTGCGGATCTCAGGGGCAGTGGGCAGGCAGATATTGCCGCGGTATATCGCTGGAATGGCAGCTTGTATGTATTGGTGCTGGTGAATAACGGTGGCAGCTGGAGACAGGCAGGTCACCTCGCTGGACCTGGATATGCAGTATCTGCACTCACCGCAGCCTCATTGATTGGTACAGGGCGGCCGCAGCTGCTTGTAGGCTGGCGTACTCATACTAATCGTTGCCTGCTCTCGGTCTACGATTACGATGAAGCAGGACTTAGGGATATTACACCAGGTCCGATCCAATTCAGTCATATGGATGTGGAGGACATCGCTGGCGGATATGGTTCTGATGGAGTGGCGGAGCTGGCTCTATGGCTCCATGAGACCGAATCGGCCTATCGTGTTGATATTTTTCGTTGGTCTGGCAGCGGGCTTGTGGCAGCTCAGGATGCCTACCCGGCGTACTTTCCGAAGGTCATCCGCTACTATGAAGAGCTACAGCAAGCCTATCCGGATGAACCTGTGTACGGCTATTATCTGGCGGATGCGCAGCTCCGTACTGGAGCACTACAGTCAGCGCTACATACCGTGGGCAGGACGTTAACGCTGTCACAGTCTGCCACGTCCAGAAGTCGCTTGCTTGGTCTGGAGCAATGGATACTGACTGCTGGCTATCAGGAGGGCTTTTGGCGAACGGTGGGCTTATATCCGGTGTCACTCAAGACGACAGAGGGTCTGAAGTGGGGCTATATGAACCAGACGGGGCAGCTTACCATTCAGCCGCAATTTGATGATGCCCGAGATTTTGAGCATGGTTTGGCTGTGGTCAGCAAGCACAATAAATACGGACTGATTAATGCGGCAGCTCAATTCGTGGTCCAGCCTGTGTATGACTCAATCGGTCCCTTTTTCGAGGGTCTTGCCGTCGTCTCCGACGCCAGAGGCTACAGATTAATGAATAAACAGGGGAACATTATTACCCGCAGAGCCTATTCGTACATTAACGCAGTCAAAAATGGCAGAGCTGTCTTTAGCGACACGATTCAGGTGCCAGGTGCAGGTGGTCAGGAGCAGACACGTTATGGTTATCTGGACCGCGCAGGCCACGAAGTCATTCCAGCACAGTATGAAGAGGCTTATGATTTTCAAGAGGATCGTGCGATTGTGAAGTTGCCAGCCGGGGCTTATGCACTGATCCAGAAGGATGGAACCAAGCTGCACGAATATAGCTATCCAAGTGTCGGTCCCTATTCGGATGGATTGATGTCCTTCCAGCAGGAGGAGGCCGGGAAATATGGATATATTAATGAGCGTGGGGATGTCGTGATTCAGCCTGCATTTACGTTCGCGATGCCGTTTCAGCAGGGGAGGGCTATCGTAAATACGTCAGAGGATGGAGAGTACCTGTATGGTGTCATCGACCGTCAGGGCAGATACATTGTGCAGCCGGAATACAACGATATTCGCAATCTGGATGCAGGACGGCTGGCTTTGGGAAGAGCTGTCGATCCTTCGCAGCCCTTCCTGGGATCATATTATGCTATTGCGGACTGGAATGGACGTAGGCTGACAGACTTCATCTATGCAGAATTGGAATCGTATCAGGATGGACTGGCATCTGCAACTGACGGCAAGGAGACGTATTTCATTGACTTGACGGGGCGTCCGGCTCCGGGCTATCCACGACTTCGAGGGCAGGGGAGCGTGAAGCTGGTCTCGCATGGCTTGATTCAGGCTTTCATAGATCAGCGATTAAGCTATGTAAGGCGCACAGGTCAGGTCATCTGGCAGCAAAATACGCTAATTCCCCTTGCACCGCCATATGCTGTGCGAGAGGAAAAGTACCATCCGAACCCTGACTATCTCGTGTACTATCCGCAGGTGGAGGGAATTCAAGACCGTACCGCTGCACAGAAGCTCAATCGCAGGCTCAAGGAGCTGTCGCAGGTCAAGCCTGTGCCTTCGGATCAAAAACTGGATTATACGTATACAGGCGACTTCCAGGTGTCCTTTTACCGCTATTACCTACTTCAGTTGGAGCTCACAGGGTACCGCTATCCGCTCGGTGCAGCACATGGTATGCCCTCATTGATCTACGCTATCATTAACCTGGGTAATGGACGTATGTATAGTCTGAAGGATTTGTTCAAGCCTGGCAGTCCGTATGTACGGGAGCTCAGTAGGATCGTGGGAGAGCAGATTCGCAACGACCCGCAATATTCTTACGTATTTCCGGATAGCTACACAGGTATAAAAGAGGATCAGCCCTTCTATGTCACAGAGGATGCGCTACATCTGTACTTTGAGCCCTATGAGATTGCACCCTATGCCGCTGGGTTTCCGACCTTTACCATTCCATTCATTCAGATTCGTAACCTTATTAATACAAAGGGAGAATTCTGGCAGGCCTTTCACCAAGCGCCATATAGTTCATAGCCGTTACCGTCAGGTACTCCTTTCCATACACTAGCAATGTATACGGAGAGGAGTGATACAGTGGTAGAAGCTTATTATAATTGCATGCAATGCATGAACAAGCGCGTACGGGTTATGACAGTCCAAGGTCAGCACTACGAGGGCGTAATTGTGAATGTAGACCGCGAGAATGTGTACTTACAAATGGATAAGGAAGATAAGGGTCGGGTCAACACGTCAGGATTCTATCCGTATGGTTATGGCTACGGAAGCTCGATCTTAACCTTAAGCCTGTTCACGCTGCTGGCTATTGCTTTGATCTGAGAATGTGCTCAGAAGCCTTTTGTCCACCTGAATGGGGGGACAGAAGGTTTTTTTATTGAGAAATGCATGATTTATGCTTTCATAGAGGAAGACTGACATCATGCTATTGCTTTGCAGCATTATAATGAATATGGTAGAGAGAGTAATGAAATGCTTGAGTACCCACGACAAGGTAAAGTGAAGAAATGACAATGATAGTCCAGAATGCAAAAAAAAACACTGAAGGAGAATGCCCCTATGATTCCGTTACAACTTCCACGAGAAGAGAAGCTCCAATTAATTGCAAGCTTGCAGCATTATTTTGAAATGGAGCGTTCGGAGGAGATTGGAGAGCTTGCAGCCGAGAATCTGCTGGACTACATATTGAAGGAGCTGTCACCTTACGTGTATAATCGTGCAATTCACGATGCCCGCAAGGTTATTGATCAGCAAATGCTCAATCTGGAAGAGGAGCTGTATGCATTACAAAAGCCCGTCCGCTAGTGGAAAGGGCTTCCTTCATATGTTCAGGTAGGCCTATCTATATGTTGCAACTACAGCAGATCCGGTACGGTTCATCCTTGCTTTATTGAAGCATCATTAAAATAATGGTACAATATGGAACGTTGAATTAATATGAATATGACTGCGGAGGGACTAATCATGAACTCATCATCTGTTACCGCGATCGAACAATTGATCAGCTTGGAGAACATCAGGAATACCAAGGCAAGATATTGTCGCTACATCGACACGAAGCAATGGGACAAGCTGGGTGAGGTATTCGCTCCTGATGCGGTAGCTGATTTCAGCACGGAAGGTAATCCCATACCACTCCTGGAAGGACGCGATACGATTGTAAAGGTGTTTCGTGACTTGGTGGATGTCTCTGTCTCCGTGCATCATATTCACAGTGTAGAGGTTGAGTTTGTCTCGGAGAATGAAGCGAAGGTCATCTCTGCGATGGAGGATTTGGTTCAATTCCCAGCAGAGAACCCAAATAAGTCATTTCGTGGCTATGGGCATTACCATGAGACATTTGTTCAGCTTGATGGTCAATGGGTAATTAAGCACACAACACTGAAGCGTCTGCGTCTGGATATGGAGGAGAAGTGAGCTTTCACTTGTTCATCTGATCCTATAATTTGAAAAACAGCCTGATCGAAGGGGAATTCACTCCTTTGGATCAGGCTGTTTTTTTAAGATCATAGAGTGTATAAGCTTTCAGCGGAGCTGAACAATTCGATTATTGTAAGCTGGAAGTGTGCAATACAGATCACAGTACCTCACAGTACCTCATTGCAGCATATTGCTAGCTTTTGATGATCTTTTCCTGGGAAATAATCACTATGTTTTTGACTTAAGGTATAGAACAAAAGTGCACAAACTCCAAGTTGTAAGGGCTGAAGCGGTTAAAGGATATTGACATTCTTATCTCTGTGAATTATTATCGTGTTGTTAATAACAAATAATTAATATCAATTACCGAATTCGAATTATATTTACAATGGAGTGATACCAAATGAGTCAGACCCATCATCAAAGAGTGATTCGATCCCGTTGGGCAGAGGAAACGCTCAAGATTATAGAGGAGGGTGGCTATACCCACCCTGTTGGAACAGAGATTCAGATTCAGGCGCAAATAGCCAAGACGATTGCCGAGGCAAAATTATATGCACCGGATGAGCTTCCGACCATTAGAGAACGGATAGAAGAGACAATTAGAACTGCTAATCGAACCGCCGACGGAAACGAAAGGACTACTGAAATTCGTGTGACTGCAGAGACAACACTGGAAGCAGCACAACGCTTGGTTACAAAGGAAGGGCGAGCGCATGTCGTGTGTCTTAATTTTGCTTCTGCCAAAAATCCTGGTGGCGGCTTTCTCGGAGGAAGTCAGGCTCAGGAAGAGAGCCTTGCACGCTCCTCAGCATTGTATCCTTCCATCGTGCAGATGGAGGCAATGTATAAGTTCAACAAGCGTATAGGCACTTGCCTATACTCGGATTACATGATCTTTTCTCCAGAGGTACCCGTATTTCGTGCAGATGATGGAGGGCTGCTGGAGGAGCCATATTGTGTGTCGATGATCACTGCTCCAGCTGTTAATGCAGGTGTCGTGCGTGAGCGTGAATCGGAGAATGTGGAACGCATCGCAGAAGTTATGCTGAACCGCATTCGCGGAATTCTGGCGGTCGTGGCAGAGCAGGGAATGGATACACTCATTCTCGGAGCATACGGATGCGGCGTATTCCGTCATAACCCGGTGGAGGTAGCAGAGTGGTTCCGTAAGGTCATTGTAGATGAGAATTATGGCAGTTTGTTTGAACGTATTGAATTCGCAGTACTGGACCGTAAAGCCGACGGACGGACTATCGGAGCGTTTCGAGATGCTTTTGAGGTGAAATAAAAGTAGAGATTATAGATACAAAAACGACGATTCACTACATCGCAGCTATGGGACATAAGAGAGTGAGTCGTCGTCTTTACGAGAATGTATTCAATTTTAAATTTTGAAGCGGCTGATTAGCGTGTTCAGACTACTGGATAGCTCACGAAGTGATTCTGCCGAGCCCTTCATCTCGTCCATAGATTGCAGCTGACTCACTGTCGCAGCGGACACTTCCTGAATGCTATAGGAGGAGTCGCGGGAGATGAGCTCCATATCCTCAATGGCTGCTGATACCTCCTCGGCACCTGCAGATAGCTGCTCCGAGGCTGCAGAGACTTCATGCAGTCGCTCGTCCATGCTCTCGACCCCTGCATGAATAGAACCAAAGGATCTGCCTGCCTCCTGAATGACTGCAAGCCCTGTCTGTACTTCAGTGGTACTGGCAGCCATATGGTCAGCCAATACAGCCGTCTGTCGTGTCATTTCTGCAATCAATTCGGATACATGCCTGGACGAATGCTCGGATTCACCTGCAAGCTTCTGAACCTCCGAGGCAACGACAGCGAAGCCTTTGCCGTGCTCTCCCGAGCGTGCGGCCTCAATGTTGGCATTCAAGGCGAGTAGCTTCGTCTGAGAGGCAATATTATTCATAAGATGCACTACGGACTCAATCTTGCCCGAATACTGTTCCATCTGTGATGTAGAGCTGGCCATCTGGGCATTGGCTTTATGGATTCGATCCATGCTGCCGATTGCGGTATGGATTTGTTCCTGTCCTTTCACAGCATTATGGGTCGTATCCCGGGATATATCCGCAACGACTGAGGCGGCCTGAGAGATATGCTGCATGCTACGTGTAATCTCCTCCATGGAGGCTGTAATTTCACCGGCTCGTGCGACCTGCTCGGAGGCCCCCTTGGCTGAATCTTGAGTATGCACCACGATCTGCTGACTGGCCTCTGCGGTAGTTCGTGAATGCCTCGATACATCTTCAGCGGCTTGAAGCAGAGAATCAGAGTCTTGGCGAATCCCCCTCATGACTTCACGTGTATCGGTGACCAGACGCTTGAACTCCCATGCCAGCTGTCCAATCTCATCCTTGGAGCCAAGCTCCACATTGACGGTCAGGTCACCTTGGCCAACCTGAGCAATGTTCTGTCTGAGTCTTACCAGCGGGCGGGTCAGGATATGAGCAAACAGATAGACCAGCAGCACACTGAGCAAGACAATTCCCAGTGCAGTCCAGATCATCGTAAGCCGGTTCTGTGCCATCAGTTCATAGACGGCGGTCGAATCCAGATCTGCCCCCACCAGGCCAAGGACTTCTCCGCTCTCGCCATGGATCGGTACATAGGCTGTAATTGTAGCACCATATTCATCGCTTGTGAGCTCGCCCCGGACAGCTTCATTCTGGCTAAAGGCCTGTAGCATGCCTTCATAGTGCGTTTCTTCGATTGAACCATATGGAGAGAAATCATCCTCACTCACATCCGCAGCTGCACCGTCGACGACATAATAATACGATGGAGAGCCATTTTCCTCGCGTACACCAAGGGTGTACAAATATTTAAGTCCGTTAGCCTCACGGAGCTGACTTAGCTGATCGCGCAGTACCTCGTAATAACTCGTCTTGCTCTGTCCTGTGCTAAGCGGTGCATATTGAGCGGTATCGATCAATTGTACAGCTCGTTCAGCAACAGCCTGTGCCTGCATCCCCATGGACTGCTCCACCAGCTGTGCCGAGGTGCGATACAGCGTTAGGCCTAAGATGACCCCTGCTCCTAATAAAAGACAGGAGAAAAATAAAAAAATACGCATAAACAAAGTATTCATCCGTTAACGTGCTCCCCCTGGCATCATTCATACTGCATATGAGCTAATAAGCTGTTCTATGTATTGCTTGTAAGCCCCGGCTTGCGTAAAATTTATGTAATTACGATAACGATATTGGTATTAATTTTAAATATCGGCATCTGGCAGGTAAAGAATTAGGCCCGGGGAGGAGTTCAATCTGATGCGAGGCCAGGTATTTACCATAGAAGGACAGACGTTCTTTACCTTTGGGGGAGCAGCATCCCATGATATTGAATATCGCAAGGAAGGGAAGTCATGGTGGAGACGGGAGATGCCATCACAGGCAGAGTATGAAGAGGGTCTGCAGAATTTGGAAAAGCACAATTGGCAGGTAGACTACATACTGACACATACATGCTCGACGGGTGCCCTTAGCTACATTACGGAGCACTGTGGCATACATATGGAATTGGATGAGCTGCATGCATATTTCGATGCTGTGGAGAGCAGAACGGCATATAAGCAGTGGTATTTTGGTCATTTTCATCGGGATATGTTCTTACCGAAGCGACAGAGGTTGGTTTATAACGATAGGATCAGGCTGGAGGAAGAAATAGATAGATTTTAAGAAGTGAATGCGAATCGAAGCATAATAGCAGAATTACAGGAGCGTTATAGAAATCCCCCTTGCCACTGACGTGGTCAAGCCCCCAATTAGTAGACATTGAAAAAAACACCTAGGCAGCAAACTGGCGTCGGTAATCTACCGGCGTCAGTTTATTTAATTTACGCTGTGGTCGTCTTCGGTTGTAAAATTGAATGTATTTCTTAATTCTCTTTTGTGCCTCCGCCATTTTTCGGATATCATAAGGGTAGAGCCCTTCCGTTTTAAGATGTGAGAAGAAGCTCTCCATAGAGGCGTTGTCTAGGCAATTGCCCCGGCGTGACATGCTGATTTGGGCGCCAACCTTTGGCAGCATGTCATGGTATGCATGAGACGTGTACTGGAATCCCTGGTCGCTGTGAACGACCACTCCGGTCACGTCTTTTCGCTTGGCAAATGCTTTGGCAAACGTTTGGAGAACTAACTCGTTATCGTTACGTTCGCTTAGCTGGTAGGCAATAATCTCATTGTTGAACAGATCTTTTATTGCCGAGAGATAGAGCCAGCGTTCGCCTACCCGGTATTGGGTCACATCCGTTACCCATTTCTGGTTGGGTTTGTCTGCCGTAAAGTCTCGTTTCAGCAGGTTCTCTGCCACACGATCTCCAGCCTGCTGCTTCGTCCCGTTCCTCCTACGTTTCCGGCGAATCCTGGCTTGAAGTCCAAGCTTTTGCATGAGGCGCAGAATCTTCTTGTGGTTCATCCATATGCCGTCATCTTGCCACAAGAACAATTGGAGCTGCCGATACCCGTACTTTCCCTCGTAGCGCTTGTAGACTTTACGAATTTGTTGTTTGGCTTCAGCATTGCGGTCGTTCCCTTTTCGCTTCAAATAGGCGTAGTAACCGCTTCTGGAGACGCCAAAGAGTTGGCACAACTCCGCAATTCCTCCTAGGCCTACGGCTTGCTCGATGAGTTTAAAGCGTTCTTCCTTACCTCCTGCATCCAGATTTCCAAACACTTTTTTAACATGTCATTCTCCCGTTTAAGCCTTTGAACATACCGATCCTGATCCATATATTCCTCTCGGCGTCCTCGCTGATCCAGTAGTCCATACTCACCCAGTTCTCTGTACTTACGCATCCATTTCTTAACTCTATCCTTATCCTGGATCCCAAGATGTTCAGTAATCTGTCTGTATGTCCATTTCTCTTCCACATGTAGTCGGATTGCCTCTTTCTTATCTTCTTCAGTATATGATTTAAACTTCTGTCCTTTAATCGCCATAAAAATGCACCCCTTAGATTTCATCGGATTAACCAGGGGGTTTTTCCAATGTCTATTCTAAGGGGTGCAATTCA
>NZ_AUFO01000022.1 GCF_000426545.1 Paenibacillus massiliensis subsp. panacisoli DSM 21345
AGACTCAGGAGGCAGCAGTAGCCTATTGGTTCCCGTATGCTTCTCCCTATACCGCTGAAGGGCATAGTGGCTGGTATGTGATGCCAGAGCTGGGGGATCGCGTACGCATTACCTTTCCGGCGCATCTGGAGGACGGGGCTTTCGCCAGCAGCTCAGCACGGGAGGGACGGAGTGAGGAGGGACAGCAGGGACAGAACCGTTTCAGTAATCCGCAGGTGAAGATTTTTCGTACCCCACACGGCAAAGAAATTCGGCTGACACCGGATGAGATCATCATTTCCAGCAAGGACGGAGCCGTCTTTATTCGCTTGAATGAGAAGGAAGGTATTCATATTACGAGTGATCAAGAGATCAGCCTCAGTGCAGGTGGAAGTATCTCATTGAGCGCAGGGGACAAGGTCAAGATCACGGCAGGACAGGAAATCCAGCTCTCTAGTCAGGGCAGTACGGTGTCTCTGGGCGGTCAGACGACGGTCATGGGCAGTGAGGTGAAGACGAATTAGCAGGAAAGAAGCTACAGAGAGAGACCATATGCAGACTTCAATTGATCTGTAGACAGGCTGAAGTAGAAGTAGAAGTAGAAGTAGAAGTAGAAGTAGAAGTAGGCAAGAGCAGTTTGAGAGAGACAAATGTTAGGAAATCAGGATGCGGTGGCCATGATGCCGCAAAGGAGTGAGGGTATTGTCACAGACAGGGAATAGTGCTTCTGCCGGGAAGGAAGATTTGCGGCCCGGAAAGGGAAGTAAGCTGGGATATGTCGTAGCCGGGGCCATTCTAAGCTGTAGCTTCGGCACACAGCCTACTCGGCTGAAGCGCCCGCTAAGCCATGGTGTATATATCAAAGGCAAGGCGCAAATGAATGTCGGCGATTGTGAGCCGGGAGTGAACATATCTGGCTTTGGCAGGTGCTGGTGTAAGGCCAACCCTGCGGTGAAGGCGAGCAAGCTGGTGGATATCTACGGAGTGCCCAAAGCACCGTGTGTCCCGGTCATCACGGGAGCATGGATTGGTGGAAAGAAGGATGTGCTGATTGAAGGTCAGCCAGCGCTACTGCAAGGCTGCTCTAACGCCTGTATGTATGGAGGCATGATTCGAATTGACGATGATGGACAGAACCTCGACTGAGCGGACGTTCATCACAAGGAAGGGAAGACGGGGGAGGAACAACGAGATGAGGAAGAATGGTGGTGAGTGAGATTCCGACCAATCAGAGCACAACAGTAGAACCTAGCCACATTCCACTGCATCGGCTGGAGCTGTCAGCGCCATTTGCGCTGCAACGGATTTCAGACATGCGAATGAGCCGCCCGCTGCACGATCACGCCAGACTGTTCCTGACAGGTATGGTAGACGAGGAGCAACAGGGACGCGTGCTAGAGCAGGCCCGAGCGGATCAGCCGCTCATACTTACGCTCCGAGGAGAGGAGGGACAGCCTGCCCGTACGCTGTTTCATGGGGAGCTCCAGCAGGTGCGCATGAGCATGGTTCGAGGGGTATACACCGTTGAACTGGAGGCGGTGTCTCATACCTATCAACTGGACGTCAGACCGCGGATGCGTTCATTCCAAGACTCGCAGATGACTTACGCTGAGCTCATTCGGCAGGTGCTGGAGCTTTATCCCGATGCGGACTGCATCCAGATGGTTGGCGACGAAGTGAGGCTTGGTGAGCTGCTCGTCCAGTATCAGGAGACGGACTGGGCATTCCTGCAGCGGATGGCCTCCCGTTTTGGAACGGTGCTGGTTCCTGAGGTGACGCTTCCTGGTCCGAAGCTCTGGTTCGGCGTACCGGAGGGACGCCCCGTCAGCTTGGACAACGCCCATTATCGGCTGAGACGGAGCTTCGAGAAGGACGCCACGGCGGAATTCAACCATATATTAGAGAGCGGAACACAGGCCCAACCGGGAGATGAGGTCGAGTGGGCGGGAACGAACTGGACCGTCGGTGAGATCACGACGAGCACCCAAAGAGAACTGTTGCTCCATGAGTACCGCCTGATGCCTGAAGGCAGCATTCATAAGCCGCTGCAGCACAATGCAAGATTGACAGGGGCGATACTGGAAGGCAAGGTGCTGGAGGTCAAAGAGGATCACCTGCGTGTGCATCTGGAGGTGGACGAGCAACAGGACCCTGCGAAGGCGTGGTGGTTCCCATACGGAACGCTTTATAGTGCCGAGGGGCATAGCGGCTGGTATGTCATGCCGGAGGTCGGGGATCAGATTCAGGTCTACTTCCCGAACGTGCGGGAGGCGGAGGCTGTGGCAACGGCCTCGATCCGTCGGGCCAAGTCAGCGTCAGCGAAGCTGGCTGATCCTCAGGTGAAGGTGTGGGAAACGGCGGCGGGGAAGTCAATACAGCTCAGCCCATCTGAATTGACGCTGACGGCGAGCAGCGGAAAGGTAGACATCCGACTTCACTCTGGTGGTGTGCAGGTGAGCAGTGAAAGTAACTTGTCGGTCTCTGCAAAGAGCCGTCTGTCGCTGCATGCAGACAGGCGTGTGCAGGTGGATGCAGGTAGCGCGATCTATCTACATGCCGGAGGCAGCAGCCTCGTACTGGACGGTGAGACCGATCTGCGCTCAGCTCAGGTGAAGCTGGAGGGAACGGTGAAGCGCCCGGTCTTCGTAGCGGATCTGGAGCCGATCTGGGAGCCGCCTATTGCTGGAGCCCCGACACCTGGAGACTCGTCCAGTGCTTCCGGGGGAGAGGGTGGAGACTCCTCTTCAGGTGGCAGTTCCGCGAACTCGAAGGGAAGTGAAGGGGGCCAAGCTGCGACAGCTCCTACGGCCAATCTGATGGGGGCACAACTCCATGCGCTGAAGCTGGGTCAGGCGGTAGCGGGCATGATTCCGGCTTTGGGAGCAAGCCCAGTGACCGCTGCTATTGGTGCCGTTGTCGCTGTGGCGATCGCTGGTGCGATGCCGTTCATGGGCCATGTATCACCGGGAGGAGCCAGAAGACGTTCCAGTTCAGCCATGTTCGGTCAGCATCTATTGTCGATCGTGGGTGGCCCGCTACTGGGTAAGGCGTATACCGCCGCCAGATTGTTCGGCAGAACACCGATGGCTGAAGAACTCATTAAGGCGATGAAGGAAGAGATGAAGCGGAAGCAGCGGTATAGTACGTATATGGCCCTGCATATGGAGAAGGATCTGTTGCGTCCACCAGCCCCGACTCCGGACTATGATTTCAGCCAATACAGTAAGAAATTTGTTGGGAACATGTGGATACTGAGTAAGAACGGCAATGTAGATCAGGAAGCGGCGAAAGCGACTTTAGCGTATAATGAAGCAATTAAGCGCGGAGAAATCAAGTTGGAAGTTCCAGAGGACGACTCGCTGGAGAAATTTATCATTGATCAGAACAAGGCATTATTAGCTGGGTATAATCCGTATACGGGAGAGCCTGTGTCCAAAGCTTATGCGTATTCTGTGGTCGCTGGGACAAGCCTTTCGATGTTCGTAGGCATCGCATCGATTCGACCAGGTAAAATAAATGGACCCGTCAAGATCCCAAAAATTGATTTCGAGAAGTATAAACCTAAGCCTAAACCGAAGCAACCGAATAAAGGCGGGCCGGGTGTCAACCAACCGATTGATGAATTTGACGACAGGTTGCATTATCAGGGAGCTGCAGATGGTAGGAAGGCTGAGGGGATGGACACTACAAGAGTTGGGAGATGGATGTCTCAAGCAGAGTATGATAAAATGGTAGAAACTGGTCGTATACAAATGTCGGGAGACAATAAAGTTCATGTTGCAAATCCTGCAAATATAGATGCATTCGGTAAACAAGCTCCAAAAGGTTCATTGTATGTTGAATTTGATGTATCTAATAGCACTATGACTCCTGGTGGTGCAGACGGTTGGGGAATTATTAATGGTCCAGGCTCATTGTTGGATAGGTTAAATTCTAAAAAAGGATTACCTCGAATAACAGAAGTCCCAAAAGTTACTAATATAGAGAAAAAAGGGAGTAAGTAAAGATGAGCAATTATACTCTTAAACAAATTAAAGAAACAGTGTCGAGATGGAGTAAAAGTGATAAATTAAAGCAAATAATCGGAGCAGATGATATTGAAATAACAAAAAATGAAGATGAGGTACTACTAATTGATTTAACATTTGAATATTGTTTGGCTCAAATAGTAGTTTCCAATCCAACTTTTGCCCCCTATCAGTATGTATCATTTGAAGCGATGACATTAGATTCTAAAATAGCACAGGAAACTGGGCAACCAGAAATGGTTTACTTTTTCTATGATTCTGCTAATTTTTCAGAAAATGATGTTATGGATGAATTGAATTTTGGCGTCAAACTTTGTTCTGAATATGTACCAGACCAGTTAAGAGAAATGTATCTTAATAAAGGTGGTCTATTAAATTTGAAAAATGCAAATTTATATCATGTAATGCATCCAAATGATGTAGTGAAATATAGCGAGGGTTTGGTTGATGTTGAATTTATTTGTACAGATATCGAATCTCAATTTTTACTTGTTAAAAACAACTTGATTTCGTTGAGAGTTTTACCACAAGTATTTACTATTAAATAAAATTTTGATTTACCATGAATTATCTCTACAAGCTCTTTCTTACTTGAATCCTGAGTAGGAATGAGCTTTTTTCACATGCGTCCTTTGCCCAGACTGAGAGGGTCAGTCCCGAATGATGAGAAAATTATAAGCTCTATAAAAAAACTAGCGATACACCAGCAGTTGGAAGCCGTACTTCAGATGGTGGAACTACAACTTTGCATAGCGGTACTGTAGATGGTGCTGAAAAAGATGTTATTAAAGAAGGGAATAACATTTACTCCTGGATATCCAGTGGGAGGTAAACCACAGCGCCAGGATTTGAACCAATAAATTAGTGGATAGTGGAGGGGAATATGAATAATTTTACAAATTCATAACTGAAATGTCTGGAAAGAATGCTTCAGATGATTATTGGTATGATGTTGGAGTAAATGATGCGATGACTTTATTGGGAAAATTTTCTTAATTAGATCGGAAATTGCTTAAGGGAATATAATAGATAAGTCGTTAGAATGGAAAAAAAGAGTAGTATATTGCTTTGAGGAAGAAAATGATGCAAGAGAAATTTAGTTGCTTTGATCATGTAAACTTTAAATAACTATATGCTAAAATCCCCCAGTTAGCGCGAATACCGCGTGTGGCTGGGGGATTTTTGAATACCATAATAAATAGTGGCTCAGCGTGCTTGATGATGGTGCATCAAGCTTGAGTCATCCGTAAGTTATCGGCTTAACCAAGCTGCTGCGCGAAGGTAATCAGCACGGTCATCGTAATCACATTCACAAGTGTAGACAAGAGGACGGTCTGCGCTGCAAAATCAGGCTCGTTCTTGTACTCCTCAGCCAGGATGGCCGTGTTCACACCTGTAGGCATGCCTGATGCGATCAGCAGCGCTTGTGCAGGAATACCTTCAAGTCCGAGCAGCAGCACAAGTGAAAATCCCACCGCCGGTCCGACAAGAAGGCGAAGCACCATACTGAGATAGACGGAAAAACGCTTCATGCGAAAAGGATATTGTACGATCTGTGCTCCGAGTGTCAGTAGAGCCAAAGCAACCATCGAGCGACTGACATAGTTCAGCGGCTCCATAAGCAAGGGAGGTAGGGGCTCATGCAGCAGATTCAGACCAAGACCAAGCACGAGAGCGTAAGGGACAGGCATTTTCAGAAAGTTCATTAATATTTTACGCGGGCTTGCGCTGCCGTTCTGCACGACAAATGCACCGTAGGTAAAGGTGATGAAGCTTTGAAAGGTCATGACAAGGGCTTGGACAGAAGCAGCGACAGGCTCGCCCTTGAAGACCAGCTCGTTGATCGGAATCCCATAATTTCCGGAGTTATCAAGCATGACGCTATTGGTAAAAGCACCGCGCATCCCGGGACTGTATTTCATTGAGCGTGCTACGACGGTACTGATCAGATACAGGATCAAGACGTACAGGATGTAGAACAGGGCTACAGACCCTAGCAAGGAGAAGGGAATATTCGAGCTATAAAGACTAACAAATACGATGGCAGGAGTAATGTAGTAAAAATTGATTTTTGCCAATGTGTACAGATCCAGACGAAAAGCATACTGCATAATGCATCCAAAACCGATCAGCACGAAGATGGGGAGTACAACCTCAAGTAAAATAGATAAGAACATGCCAAAGTCAACTTCTTTCATCCAGTAGTTACGCCGTATCAAGAATCTCCTGAGACAGACACTGATAAAAATTATACTGCAAAAGTGAAAGCCATCGAGTAGCAAATTTCTGAAATCGATAATAAAAAATGTGAACAAAGTCAAAATTGCATCAATATGTGCACAGAAGCAGGCTTTGGATAACTGTAATTTTGTTCGTATTAGGCACGAATAAGAACGTACGTTCCTTGATGAACTGAGAAACATGCAGCAGCAATATGCAATCATCGCTCCGCCAAAATGAGCTCATTATATCTTTATTTTCCTTAATTCAACATATGAAAAATTCACAATAGTAAAAGCAACGAATCTTGTACATCCCGTGCTATCCCAGCCTATCCCACATATCTATATAGAGAAAAGTTCGAGTTCCACAAATCACCCCGCCTACATACACTACTTGAGACCTGTTTTTCTAATCACTCTGAAGGGAGAGACACTTTCGTGCATCGATTCTGGGAGAAAGTGATCAAACCGATTTTGGCCGTAGTACAGCCGTCATCCATTGTGGAGATAGGCTCCCTGACCGGGCTGAACACGGTGAAGCTTCTGGATTACTGCAAGCATCTGGACGCCGTCTGCTATGTCATTGATCCCCATCCTAAATTTGAGGTGGAGTGGATGAAGATCTATTACCGGGAGAAGTTCGAGCTTCGTCAGCAGCTCAGCCTGGAGGCATTACCCGAGCTTGAACAGTATGACCTGCTTCTGATTGATGGCGATCACAATTACTACACTGTCTATCATGAGCTGAAGCATGCAGAGGATATGGCAAAGCTCAGTGGGAGGTTCCCGGTCATTTTGCTACATGATACTGCGTGGCCGTATGGACGGCGAGATATGTACTACGACCCTGATAATGTGCCGGAGGAGCAGCGCCAGCCATGCGCCTTGAGTGGGATCGTTCCAGGCTCATCCGCGCTGGTCGAAGGAGCTTTCAATCACACGGTACATAATGCTCTCACGGAATATGGAGAGCGAAACGGTGTACTGACGGCGGTGGAAGATTTTGTGAAGCAATCCGAGGTCAAGCTGAAGCTGTATTTACTGCATTCCAACAATGGTCTGGGTATACTGCTTCCCGAGGATTCGGAGCTGAATCCGGTAATTTCATTTATTGTAAATACCTCAGGGCTATAGAGCTTGAGATAAGGGTAAATGGAAAGGAGGCGGCCTATGAGCCTAACATCTATTATCATTCTGACCCACAACGGTCTGGACATGACACGTGATTGTGTGGATAGCATCTTCAGACATACTCCGGAGCCGTTCGAGCTAATTTTTGTAGACAATGCTTCAACTGACGGCACCGTGGAGTACCTGAAGACAGTTCCACAGTCTAGACTTATTTGTAATGACTATAACGCTGGGTTTGCGGCTGGATGCAATCAGGGTCTACTAGCTGCAGAGGGTAAATACCTGCTGCTATTGAATAATGACACGATCGTAACGAAGCATTGGCTGGGCGGATTGGTGGAACGCCTGGAAAAGCAACCCGAGTTAGGGGCGGTGGGGCCTGTAGCGACTCATGTAGCGCCGATACAGTGTGTGTACGATTATAACGGGAACAATGTAGCGGACATTGATGCATACGCTGCACACCGAGCTAATACGCATCACGGTCAAGGCTTTTATTCCCATAAGCTGATTGGCTTCTGTATGCTGATCAAGAGAGAGGTACTAGAGCGGGTTGGCGGGCTGGATGAACGTTTTTTTCCAGGGAACTATGAGGATGATGACCTCTCGCTGCGCATTCGGATTGCCGGGTATGCCCTGTGGGTGGCACAGGATGTATTTATCTACCATAAGGGACAGGGAACGTTTGAGCACACCGCAGCACAAGTTGGCTACCGGCTAACGTCAATGGAGAATGCGGAGCGCTTCCGTGAGAAATGGAATGTAGGATTGTCAGCTTTTGAGATTGCACTGCGTGGCTACAATCCGACGGACATCGTCTTGCGGGATACGATCTTCATACCAGAGCGGCATTGTATCCCTATAATGTCAGTTAGGCAGGAAGAGGCCAATACAGAGCCATCTGCTAAGACGGAGGATTCAGCAACCGATCAAGAAGACTAATCAGCAATTTAACCATTTCGTGCAATACGTGCAAGGGTAACAGGTAAAAGTAGGGTGATGAGTGTATAGCAAGTTGGGTCTAGTCCAAAAGACAGTCCGATGGTAGCCTAGGAATGCTCTTGTCAACATTATTGGCACTACATGCCATAACTTGACTGGAGGATTACTCAAGCTATATCGGACTGTTTTTTGATATTACTCTGAAGCTGAAGCTAATGAATTGAACCTATCAAGCTCTTATTCCAGATTAAGACTTAGGAATATCGCAGCCTTCGTCCGTACAGACATTACCGCCATCGTCATCAGTGGAATTCAGCACAGTCAGGGGCGATCTCTCTGCCCAGGCTTTCTGAAGCGCGTCTCTGAATACCTCTGGTGGCTGTGCGCCTGACACCGCGAATTTGCGATCGAACACAAAGAATGGCACTCCGCGAACTCCAATCTGGCTACCCTCAGTCTCATCCGAACGAACCTCAGCTACATACTGATCACTCGCAAGCACGGCCGCGGCCTGATCTCGATCCAGCCCCACTTCAGCAGCCAAAGCTGCTAGCGTATCTGGCTGCCCGATATGCTTCCCTTCCATGAACACAGCCTCGAACAAGCGCTCACTTAATTCAAGCATCTTATGATTAGCAGCTGCCCAATGTGTCAAGCGGTGAGCATCGAATGAATTAGTTGGCACCATATCATCGATCTGATACTCCAATCCTGCAGTTCTTGCGTTAGTCTTCATGTTATCATTCATGGCCTGCGCTTCCTCCAGGCTTACGCCGTATTTTGCAGATAGCTCCTCTTTGATTGTTTTTCCGCTATTGAGCTCGGCATCTGGATTTAATTCAAAGCTCTTGAATGTAATTTCGACTTCATCCCGGTGAGGGAATGTGGCAAGCACCTGCTCCAGACGGCGTTTGCCAATATAACAGAAAGGGCACATATAATCGGACCAAATTTCAATATTCATCAATAGACCTCCAATTGTAATTGCAGTAAATGAAACATTGATAGTTACATAATCAATCAAATTATAATCAATCTAAGAGTAAAATTCAAAATGAATTATACCAAGTTAACTCATAAGAATTATTGACTAACATTTGTGGGAGGGAATATAATCACCCTAATTCCAGATCAGTAGTCTAGAGAACGGATGTTCTAATCTAAAATTAGTCACATTTAATACTATAAAATTACAAAATATGATATGAATTTGATACAAATATATGGAAATGATCTCATAAACAAGCTAAAATGACTTATATCAGAGTGAGGGAACTTATTGGTATTGAACGTAATTAATCCCTCTCAGACTAAGAGTCTACTAATTGATAAATAATGATTTTGTAAGAAAAATATGGGAATACAACCCGAAAAATAACTGTATGTTGCTTTTTCGAGACTCGTTAATCATCTCTGATTAGTAACAAGTAATGATGTGGAGGTTTACATGCTGAACAAAGATTTTGAGCAATTAAAGCTGGAGCACGATCTGTTGTTACATCTTTCCAGATACGATACGCCTGTAGGAGCGACGACGCTCGTGCTAGTCATGGACAAGGAATTCGGACTAAGTCAGGCTTCGATCGGCAGAAAGCTGATGGAATTCGATGCTCTGGGCTATACCGAAAGTGTGGGGCGAAAAGGGCGTGTACTGGCAACGACTGGACGAGAGCGGCTCAAGAGCCTTGAGCGGGAGCTGGCCAAGTTCCGCGACAACGCCAAGCTGATGCAGGCTCTGCATGTATCGGACAAGCAGTCGCTTATTGATCTGCTTGTCGCAAGACGAGCCCTTGAAAGAGAGACCGTATGGCTGGCGGCTCAGCATGCTACAGAGGAGCAGGTAAATATGCTATGGGAATCCATTGCGCGTCAGAATAAACTAATGGCTGACGGAAAGATTCCAATCCAGGAGGATCGCGAATTCCATGAATTAATCGCCAAAGCCTCGGGGAACTTCATTCTTCTCCACGCACTTCAGCTTGTGTGGGGTGAAGGAGCACATCTTCCTGCTACTGCGTTAATTCGCAGGTCAGTAGGGAGTGAGCTGGTCGTCGATCATCAGAAGATTGTGGAATGTATTGCCACTGGCTCTCCGTATGAAGCAGCATCGGCCATGGTTACGCACATTAATCAGATGATTGAGGATGTTCATAAATATTACGATCAGATTCATGCGCAGCAATAACACGGTTCACAAGTGAAGGACATTCTAGGTCAGGGCTAGGCAGCATGAGGCATTGGACTGGCAATTAGGGGGAACAGACATGTCAACATACAGGCTCGGCATTGATATCGGGGGGACATTTACAGATGTCATGCTAACAGATGAAGCGGGTCACACGCACGCACTCAAGACACCTTCGGTACCCTCGGCACCGGAGCAGGCCATATTTAACGCGATTGAGCAGTTAAAGGAAAGAAATATACAGCCTGCTGAGGTAGAGCTGTTCGTGCATGGCACTACACTTGGGGTAAATACGCTCATTGAACGTAATGGCGCTACCACAGGACTGCTAGTAACGAAGGGATTTCGAGATGTACTGGAGATCCGTCGTCTGCGGCTGGAGAACACGACCGACCTGTATGGGGACAAGACAACGCCTTTGGTTCCCAGATATCTTGTGCGTGAGATAGACGAGCGAATGCTTGCGAGTGGACGGAAGTATCGAGCACTAGACGAGAACGAACTCAGGACAGAAGTCCAGGCTCTTGTAAAAGAAGGAGTAAGCGCCATAGCTGTCTCATTCCTGCATGCATATCACAATGCGGCACATGAGCAGCAGGCGGTGGAGCTGATCCGCCGGGAATTCCCGCAGCTATTCGTGTGCTCCAGTAGTGAGGTGTGGCCGCAGCAGCGTGAATACGAGCGGACTCTTGTCACGGTAATGAACGCATATGTAGGCTCCCGAATGAGTGAATATTTCCGTGGACTTCTACAAGGCACAAGAGAACGTGGGATGAGTGCTCAGGTGCTATCTACCATGTCTAATGGCGGGGTGATGACAGCTGAGAGAGCGGCGGCAGAGCCAGTAAAGACACTGTTATCTGGTCCAGCTTCTGGTGTAATCGGAGCTACCTATGTAGCAAGAATGGCTGGTATGGACAAGATTATTACCTTCGATATGGGAGGGACCAGTGTAGATGTTGCCTTGATTGATGGAGAGCCTGCGTATTCTACCGAGAATCAGATTGGTGATTTTCCCGTCATTATCCCGGCTGTTGATGTAACAGCAATTGGAGCGGGAGGAGGCTCTATCGCCTGGATCGATTCGGCGGGGGTACTTAAGGTCGGTCCGATGAGCGCTGGTGCAGATCCGGGTCCAGCCTGTTATGGCAGAGGTGGGGAGCAGGCCACCACGACGGATGCCTATGTACAACTGGGAATAATCCATCCTGACCGTTTTTTGGGAGGAGGAATGCAGCTGAATCCTGAATTGTCCAAGCAAGCACTTGCGGCGCTGGGTAGCTCGCTTGGGCTGAGCCCGACGCAGACCGCGCAGGCCATTCTGGATGTGGCGACTTCGAATATGTATGCCCAGTTCACTCCATTGATGGCACGCAAAGGGATTGATCCGCGTGATTATACGTTGCTGGCTTACGGAGGAGCAGGCCCAACACATGCCTTTCTGCTAGCAAGAGAGGTAGGGATCACAAAGGTGCTCATTCCTCCATCCCCCGGCACCCTATGCGCGACGGGCTGCATTGTAGCGGATCTGCGAAATGATTTTGTACACACCTTATATAAGGGTGGGGATCAGTTGCAGGACGGAGAATTGGAGCAGCTGTACGCCAGATTAGCTGGGCAAGGGCAACGGTGGCTGGAGGAAGAAAGTAGTCGTGGGATACCGCTGGAATCGACTTACTTGCTCTACAGTGCAGACATGCGATATGAGGGTCAGGCCTTTGATATTGAAGTGCAGCTCCCAGCTCATGCCGAGGGTGGGGGATGGATTCAGACGGCTATCGAGCGTTTTCACAGCCAATATGAGAGCATTTTTGGGATCAGTCAGCAGAGTGCGCCTGTGTCCTTTGTTAACTTGCGAGTCACAATTGTCGGTGTAACCCGCAAGCCAGCAGGCTCGCATCAGCCGCTTCGGCAGGCAGAGAGTAAAGTTAGCGACTTCCGCCTTATTCAGTTCGATGGGGGCGAGTGGGAGGCCAGTGTTGTTGGCCGGTCGAGACTATCTCCTCAGGAATGGCTCTCAGGGCCCGTCATCGTCGAGGAATATGATACGACTGTCTTCGTTCCACCAGGATACCGGGTACAGGCTGATGAGCAGGGTAACATCGTTGGGGAGGTGGAAGCATGAGTGGTCAGCAAGTTGATACCCAGATCGAAGGCATGACAACAGATCGTGTGTTTCTGGAAATATTCAAAAACCGGGTACAGGCAATTGTTGAGGAAATGGCAAATGTGGTGCTGAGAACAGGCTTTACGGCCTTCGTCAAAGAGACGGGAGATTTCGGTACTTACCTGCTGTCAGCCACAGGCGAGACTTTTGGTTCCCCGCTGGATACGGGATACAGCCTTTCGCTTGGCATTCCGGTAGAGGATGTACTGGCTACCATTGGGGAATGGCATGAGGGTGACATTGTCATCTGTAATGATCCATATTCCACAGGTGGGATGGCTACTCACTTGCCGGATGTATATTTGCTAAAGCCTATCTTTTATGACAACAAGATTGTAGCTTACGGCCTATGCTTCATTCATTCCTCCGATGTGGGTGGCAAGGTACCTGGCAGCGTCTCGCCGAGCTCGTATGATATTCATCAGGAAGGAATCCGACTCGCGCCAATGAAGCTCTATGACAAGGGTGTGCTGAATGAGCAGCTGCTGCGTATTTTTCTTGATAACTGCCGTATTCCCGATCAGAACTGGGGAGATCTTCGTGCCCTCATGGCCGGGCTTCATCGCGGTGAGCAGCGGATTCAGGAGCTGATCACCCGTTACGGTCTGTTGAAGGTGGAGCAGGGGATCGAGGATTTGCTGTCCTATGCGGAAGTAAGGGTTCGGCAGATGATACAGGACATTCCTGACGGTGCTTATGAATTCTGGGATTACATTGAGGATGGTCCCGGTGGCTACCCGGTACGCCTGCGCTGTCGAATGGTCGTGGCGGCTGATGAGATTTTTCTCGATTTCAAGGGGACCGATCCACAAGTGAGAGCTTCCTTTAATATTCCTACGCTGAACAAGCAAGGACACTATTACTTAGTGCCAGCACTGATTCGGTATTTCCGAACACTGGACCCATCCATTCCTTGGAACTCGGGTATGGTTCGCATGATCTCCAATGATGCCCCAACAGCCAGCATTCTGAACCCGGAATTTCCAGCGGCGATCGGTGCCCGTGCGGCGACATTCATCCGTCTCATGGATGTGTTGACAGGTGCGCTGAGCAAGGCGCAGGAGAACAAGCTGCCTGCGGCTGGCGCTGGACAGGCTGCCATTGTCATGCTGGCCATGACCGATCCGGTAACAGGCAAGCGCAAGGTGGGCGTCATTCAGCCGATCTGCGGGGGCTCAGGCGCAAGGCCCATGAAGGATGGTATTGATGGCATGGATTTTGCCGTCGGCCATCTCAGGAATATTCCGGCAGAGACGGTAGAAGCAGATATGCCGATCCTGATCGAGCGTTATGGGCTGCGGGCGGATTCAGCTGGAGCTGGCAAGTATCGCGGGGGCTCCGGAATTGAGCTACAGCTCAAGGTACTTAGTCCCGATACGGTACTGACGGCGCGAAATATGGAGCGGATGCAATTTCAGCCATGGGGCAGACTTGGGGGCAAGGCTGGTGCGGCTGGCATAGCAGTGAAGAATGCTGGATTGCCTGATGAGCTGGTGACTGGACGAATTGATGAGTTACTGCTACAGCCGGGTGATTCTGTTTCATTTTTTTCCCAAGGCGGTGGTGGATATGGTCATCCTTATGAACGGGCGACGACTCAGGTTCACCAGGATGTGCGAAATGGTCTGCTGTCAGTAGAGTCAGCTCTTGACGAGTATGGCGTTGTGATTCATGACGATGAAGTTAATGAAGCTGAGACTGCAGCAGTGCGGGCGGGAGGAGAACGCAAGCAGTCTCCATTCGACTTCGGCCCTAAACGTGAAGACTATGAGACTGTATGGACTGATGAACTGCAGCTCGCCGTGAACGCAGCGCTGATGCAATATCCTCTTGCTCTACGCGATTATTTGAAACGACGTACGATGCAGGATATGGATGAACGTGCGCTGCGAGGGGAGGTGCCTCGACCAGCAGACGCTGCCACGATCATGAATCAGCTTCATCAGAGCATTGTATCGCAATATGCATAGCCCTGGATAGCTAGCCTATATTGGCGTTCGGTGATGGTCTAATCTGATGATCCAGGGAAGGTAAATTATCGTTAGCTCATTATTAAGGGAGGTAATTGTTCATGAAACAACCATTTAGAAAGTCTGCGACCTGGCTCTCGTTACTCCTTACACTCACGATGTTTCTCTTAAGCGCATGCGGAAATGCAGCAGAGCCAGCAGCTACACCGGCAGATCCTGCAGCATCTGGAGATAACGGTGAGAAAATCAAGCTCACCATGTTCATCTGGGCGGGTGCGAATCAGGATGTCGTTCCTAAGGAAGTCGTTGCCGAATATGTGAAGAATCATCCGAATGTCGAAGTGACCTTTGAGGAATCTTCTAACTCCGTCATGTATCCGAAAATGGTTGCTGCCAAAAATGCAGACCCGAATAATCCGGTTGTGAATTTCGGTTATTTCAATGCAGATGCCTCCGCCAAGGGGATTAACGATGATATGTGGGAAGCGCTTGATCCATCGATCGTCACGAACATGAAGGATATACCGGAGCAATACCACACACCGGATAATCGCGGCATTGTATGGGGGGTCACGAATTTCGCTCTTGTCTATAACAAGGATCTGGTGAAGACACCTCCAACGAGTTGGAGCGATCTCTGGGAGAATCCAGAGTTCAAGGATAAGGTTGCCCTCTGGGATTACATGTTCTATGCCTATATCGCACCCGTCATTGAGTTGAAGGGTCAGGAACTGGGAGCAACCTACGAGAATCCGGAGCCTGCATTCAACTTCTGGGCTGAGCACACGGATCAGATTCGTACACTAGTCACCTCTAACGACCAACTTAAAAACATGCTGATCTCTGGTGAAGCCTTGATTGCACCGTTCAGCTCCCAGACTGCACAGACCTGGATTGATGAGGAAGGAGCACCGCTTGAGGTCGTAATTCCGAAGGAAGGCTTCGTATCGTTCCCGTACTCACTACAGGTAGTCAAAGGCTCTTCACCAGAACAGATCAGAGTAGCGAATGAAATCATTAATGAGCTGCTGGCTGCCGAAAATCTGCAAAAATACGCCGAAGCAACGGGTACACCGTTCACGAGTACAGCTGCACAGGTACCAGACAAATTCAAGGATGATCCTTCCTTCTCCGTAGAAGAGCAGAATAAGGGTCTGAATCCTGAATGGTCTACCATGGCTCAGAATGCTTCAGTCTGGAAAGACCTGTGGGATCGTATTGTCAAGACCAAACTGTAACTAGCAACAGGGAAGCGCACAAGAGGAGGCACAGTCATGTCCGTAACCGGGAATCATACAGCGATCGAAGCGCGTCAGGTGGTGAAGCGATATGGCAGCAACTTTGCTGTCAAGCATGTATCCTTTCAGGTCAAGCAGGGAGAGTTCGTCTCTCTGCTTGGACCAAGCGGCTGTGGGAAGACCACACTGCTGCGGATGCTGGGAGGCTTAGAACTGCCGGATGAAGGCTCCATCTATCTGTCTGAGAACGATGTGACCCGTGTCCCTTCTTATGGAAGAGACACGAACATGATCTTTCAGCAGCTGGCACTTTTTCCGCACATGGATGTCTACAATAATATAGCCTATGGACTTAAGATGAAGCGCTTGCCCAAAGCCGAGATTCGTTCGCGGGTAGAACAAGCTTTGGCTTTGGTGCAGCTACCAGACTATGGACGTCGCGCGATCTCTCAGCTCTCGGGAGGACAAGCCCAGCGGGTAGCCATTGCAAGAGCACTCGTCAATGAGCCGAAGGTATTGCTGCTCGATGAGCCATTGTCCGCCCTGGATGCGCAGCTAAGACTTGATATGCAGAAGGAGCTTAAGCGAATCCAACGTGAATCGGGCACGACCTTTATCTTCGTAACCCATGATCAGAGCGAGGCCTTGAACGTATCGGATCGTATTGGAGTCATGCATCAGGGTGTTCTGCTACAGTACGGTACACCGGATGAAATCTATGAGCAGCCTGTGAACCAATTTGTGGCCAAGTTTATTGGTGATACCAATCTGCTGCCGGCTCAGGTACAAAGCATGAATGAGGACCGTATGACGATTACTACCGTGGAGGGACAATTCACCATACATGTGAAGCCGCCAAAGACAGGCAAGGTCGAACTGGGCGAGCGTGGAGACATTTCCATTCGTCATGAGTATATTCGTATGGGAGAAGAGGCAGAGCAACTGGATAATCGACTGAAGGCCCTTGTCACAGAGGTGCATTATGCAGGTACCCTGCTCCGCTACGAGCTTCGCATTGATGGGCAATTGACCTTGCTGGCGAATGTCCCTCATGCTCCCGGAAAGATTCGCTATGCGGCGGGGGATATGGTGACCGTTGGCTGGAATGTGCAGGATGGAATCTATCTGACTCGGCGGGAGGAGGGAAGCTCGTGAAGCATCGGGTTGACCGTGTGCTGAGCTGGCTGACGCCGAAGCACTCGTCATGGATAACGCCGCTCCTGCTGCTTGTCCCTTCTTTACTCTTGATGGGCATTGTATTTATCGGCTCGCTGCTCATCTTTGGCAGATACAGCTTTGATGCCTTTGAGAATGGGAGATTAATGCCTGCCTTTCAATGGGATGCGTATATTGCCTTCCTGGCAGACCCGTATTACTGGAGTATTATCCGCGACACCTTCAGTCTCACGCTGAAAGTAACCGGAATTACGCTATTGCTGGCCTATCCGCTGGCCTATTACATTTCACAGCTACGTAATGGTACCTGGCGTCAGATGATCCTGCTGATCACGTTCATGCCGCTTCTGGTCAGTGCCGTTGTGAAGTCGTACGCGTGGATGGTATTGCTCTCCCGCCAGGGACTTGTGAATTGGTTATTCATACAGAGCGGGATCACGGACACTGGATATGAGATGACGTTTAATGAAGTAGGGGTTATTATCGCACTCGTGCATATTTTCTTGCCCTTCATGGTCATTCCGATTCTAAGTGTGCTGGATCAGCAGCAAGGCCAGCTGAAGGCAGCAGCACATGATCTCGGTGCAGGCAGTCTGCAGACCTTCTTAACGATAACCTTGCCGTTATCGGTTCGGGGCATTGTGTCAGGCGTTCAGATTGTATTTACACTGTGCCTAACAGCATTCACGACACCTGCTTTGATCGGCGGGGGACGAGTCATGACACTGCCGACATTCATCTATCAGCGTACCCTGGATACCAATTGGCCGATTGCTGCAGTAGCCAGCTTGTTCCTGATTGTATCCTCAACAGTTGTAGTATGGCTATTAAATCGACTAGCAGATCGCTTGACCTTCCTGCGTTCGAGAGGAGGTGAGGAGCGTGCGGCATAGACCATTATGGGTTACTGGCCTACTAACTGCGGCGGCATGGCTGGTATGTATTTTTCTGGCGACCCCGCTGGTCATCGTCGTAATTACTTCTCTGAATTCTGCGGCTTATAGTGTATTTCCGCCGAAGGACTTATCCTTCCGTTGGTATGAGAATCTGTCGTCGCAGCCGCAGTTTTTGCAAGCCTTTGGAAATAGTGTATTTACATCATTATGTTCCACCATACTGGCACTTGTAGCAGGGACGCTTGCAGCCCTTGCCATACAGCGCTACGAGTTCCCCGGAAGAAATCTACTGCGGGCTATCTTCATGTCACCGATGGTCGTTCCAAAGATTGCGTTGGGCGTGGCTTATCTCATTCTATTCTCCAAACTGAAGATTGCCGGGGGCTTATTTGCACTCATCCTGGGTGAGGCAGTAACGGTATTGCCCTTCGTACTCGCCATTGTGGGCAGTACATTGGCCAACATCAAGAAAGAATACGAGGAAGCCGCGGCGGATCTGGGGGGAGGACCCATCCGGGTGTTTTTCACGGTGACCTTACCCCAAATGAGGCTAGGCTTGCTGCTTAGTGGTGCTCTTTCATTTATATTCACGTTTGATCAGGTAGAAACGGCTTTGTTGATCCTAAGGCCACCCAATTATACACTGCCAATTGAATTGTTTCTGTACATGGAAAAATGGCAGGACCCTACGATTGCAGTAGTCTCTTCATTAATGCTGCTGTTTGCCATATTGCTCTTCTTCGGACTGAAGCTGATGCTTCGATCTGTGCCTGAGGTGCAGAAGTTTGTGAATAAGCAGCATGAGAAGTAATAGGATAGACGGTACCTGTTGATACAGAACGAAGCAAGGAGGTAATTTGCTGCATGAACAATCCATTGGAGATGAGGAACACAGTATCTGCCGATTCTGCAAGTACTGCGCATCGGGGACGTGCTGAATACATTATGGAGCGAGAGGGTCTGCAAGCGCTGGTTGCCACCACACCTGAAAATGTATCCTACGTCATCGGTTCACAGCTACGGGCGACGAATTGGACGATGCAGATCTATGCCGTACTTCCTCGGAGCGCTAAAGCAAGACCACGGCTCATTATGCCGACCAATCGGCTAGGGGTGATTGCCCAGATGGGATTGCCTGAAGCGGACATTTATCTCTACAGCGATTTTTTCCTCGAAGGCTCTCCAGATGGGAAGCCCTCTACAGCCGATATTGATCTCTTGTATCATTTGTTAGGCTCAGTACAGACATACTCCGGGCCACTGGAGGCACTACAGGCTGCGCTGAAGGACCTCGATGTGAATGATGGACCACTGGGCGTCGATGAGATGCGGATGTCTCCGGCGATCTATGGACGATTAAGCGACAGTCTTTCTGCAGGGGCACTTCGTTCAGCGTATGGCTTGTTCCGGGAGATTCGTCAGGTCAAGACCCCACTTGAATTGCTGCGTCTTCGTACAGTTGCGGCGTTAAACGAACGGATTGAGTTAGAGCTCATTCACAAGATCGCGGCCAATGTGCACGAAGAGGAATTAGCAGAGCATTACCGGCTAGAAGTAGTCAGAGCAGGAGGAGTACCTGCTATGGTCGCAGTCGGGGCAGGACCACGCAGCGCGTTGCCACTGATTGAACGTTACTTCCATCGGGTGCAGCCTGGTGATCTGGTACGCTTTGACCTTTGCTGTCAGCTCGATGGCTATTGGGCAGACACAGGCCGAACCGTTGTGCTGGGTTCTCCGTCCCCATGGCAGCGCAATCACTTTGCAGCTGTCAAGAGCGGATGGGAGCGGGCACTCGAGCTGGTGCGGCCCGGTGCCAAAGCATCCGAGATATTTGAAGCAGCCGTACAAACGGTTCAACAAAGTGGAATTCCGCACTATCGGCGCCAGCATGTTGGACATGCCATTGGCCTGGAGCTATATGATGATATCGTACTTGCGCCGGGTGATCAGCGGGTACTGGAGGAAGGCATGGTGTTCTGTGTAGAGGTTCCATACTATGAGCTCGGTGCAGGAGGCTTTCAGATTGAAGATACCGTTATTGTCACCAAGGATGGGTTCGACTCGATCACACATATGGAACGCAAACTATATCAGCAATGAGGTTCTCGCATGAGTTATATCCAAAAAGGAACCGGCTTGTTCCGTAAAACAAGCCTGGCCATGTTCGCCGGAGGGTTCAGCACCTTCGCTATTTTATACTGTCTTCAGCCGCTCATGCCTGAGTTCTCGAAGGAATTCGACGTATCTCCGGCTGTCGCCAGTCTATCGTTATCCATATGCACAATTGCTATGGCAGTGACAATGTTATTCGTAGGGACGATCTCGGATGTGAAGGGTAGGAAATTCATCATGTGCTGCTCCTTGGCCGGGGCAGCGCTGATTACCCTGCTGATTGCTGTCAGTCCGGGGTTCGAGTATGTATTACTGCTTCGGATTGTCCAGGGAATGATCCTGGCTGGGCTACCTGCGATTGCCATGACGTATCTTAGTGAAGAGATTGATCCGGTCAGCTTGGGCTATGCGATGGGATTGTATATTAGCGGTAATTCCATCGGTGGTATGGGCGGAAGAATTGTGACGGGCATTGTGACAGATGTCGCGAACTGGAGGGTGGCCCTTGCGATCATTGGCCTGATTAGCCTGATCTCCTTTGTCCTATTCTACTATTGGCTGCCATCATCCCAACATTTTCAGAAGCGTCGCTTTCGCATTAGAGACTTGACCAGCACGCTGCTGGAGCAGTGCAAGGACCCTCGGCTTCTTTGTCTGTATGGTCTGGGCTTTGTACTGATGGGCAGCTTCGTGACGCTTTTCAACTATATTGGCTATCGCCTGATGGACCCGCCATATGAGCTAAGCCAATCTCTGGTCGGCTGGATATTCCTGGTCTATATCATGGGAACAATCAGTTCAACATGGATGGGAAGGCTAGCAGATCGTTATGGGCGCTACATTGTACTTAGTATTGCTGCAGGAATCATTTTAATTGGAGCCGTCTTGACGCTCGCAGAGCCGCTGTGGCTTGTGATTTTGGGAATATCACTTTTCACCTTCGGATTTTTTGGAGGACATTCCATAGCCAGTAGCTGGATTGGCCTGCTTGCCTCTGAGCATAAAGCTCAGTCTTCTGCGCTATATTTGTTCTGTTACTATGTAGGCTCCAGTGTGAGTGGAACAGCAGGAGGGGTATTCTATATTTACTATGGCTGGAAGGGTGTCATTGGCATGATTGTGTGCTATATGATTGCAGCTTTACTGATGAGTCATGCCTTACGTAAGCTTGGTTGTCCGAAAAATCAAACAACTCCATTATAGGATATATATGGAACTTTCTGAGAACAGCTCAAATTGTTTGTTTTGATTCAATCATGTGGTTAACATAATAATAATTATGTAAATTTATGTGAGAGATAAATTCCAATCCAGCTACTCATAAGAGAAGCTGGATTTTTTTGTGTGCGAATTATGGGAATGGGAAAGGCTCCTATAAGGCAGTCACCGCCCAGGAAACGATTAACAAGAAGGTTTCTTCCATCTAAATACCGAATACTATAGGTGCTCTCTGATATATTAGAAGACCATCAAAAAGGTGAGCTGATAATAGAAGATAAGGCAAATGAAGCAAAACAATCAATAATAAATAGATTAGAAAATGATGGCAAGGAAGCTTTAAACAAACCTGATGGTGATATATTTGGCATATCGCGATCCACGAATACCCTTATTTCCAAAAATATTAGCAATTTGTGTAGTGGCGTATGCTTTTAGCCCTGTGGACTTGATACCTGATTTTATACCGATCCTTGGATATCTTGATGATTTAATTCTTGTACCGCTAGGCATCTATATAGCTCTGCGACTGTTTCCAAAGGAAGTACTTGAAGAGTACCGTACAAAGGCAGAGGAACAAAGGAAATTGGGCAAGCCTAAGAATTGGAACACAGGCACACTTGTAATAGCCATTTGGATTGCATTAGCTGTATGGAGTGGTTGGTATATCTATGAACTATTAAAATAACTGTTGGAGGATTAATCTCTCAGCCGCGTGCCCTTGCATTCGAAAGGGTTTCGCGGTACAAAAATTCAAATTTATGTAGACTTTTCGGCACTTTTCTTTCACTCCTGTTTGTGCCGACGTAGTCGGAATGGAGATTATTATGAAAAGAGTTGGAATTATTACTCTTTATTACAAAAATTATAATTACGGTGGCCAACTTGGAGCGTATGCACTGCAAAAAGCTATAGCTAAATTAGGATTTCATTGTGAGCAAATTACATTCAAGTGGCTAAACGAATACACCTTACAAGCATATGAAAGCGCTATAAGTGCTGAAAATTTTAGGACTTTTTCCGAAAGCATTCCCCACAGCGAACGCTTATATACAGTATCTGATATTGCAGAATGTGTTGATGATTACGATATTTTTGTTTGCGGTAGCGACCAAATATGGGGTTTACCATGGGTTATTTCCGACGACATTTTACCCTGTATGGCACTTTCTTTTGTTCCAGCATCAAAAACGAAAATTGCATACGCAGCAAGCATGGGAGGAGCAGAAATAGAGCCCGATCGAAAAAATATCCTTGCTCCACACGTTAATTCCTTAGACTTTGTTTCTGTTCGTGAAAAAAGTGCAATTCCTTTTGTGAAAACGATGAGAAATGGAGAGGTTACTCACGTATTGGATCCTGTAATGCTACTTGATAAATCCGAATGGGATGATATAGCTGCTACTCCGCCAGAAAAAGCCTATATACTCACTTATGATTTACGAGATACAGGGGTTCAGGAATATGCTGAAGCACTTTCACAAAAGTACGGATACGAGATTATATCTCTTGCAACTACTGGAGCAGCTACGGTTGGTCCGAAGGAATTTGTAGGGTACATAAAACACGCTAAATATCTTATTACTAGTGCTTTTCATGGGGCCGTTTTTGCCATTTTATATAAGGTTCCATTTTTGGTTTTCCCAGTATCTGATAATCCACAAGACCCCAGATCAATAGATTCAAGACTGATAGCTCTGCTGGATACGTTTGGCTTATCTTCTTGCTATGTTTATGATGCATCAAATATTCCAAATATTGATGATGTTACTTTCCATCATATAGACGAATCACAAACAAGTGCATTTCGTCATGCGTCACTTCAATTTCTTAAAATGATTAAAATAAAATGAACCGATCCTTGCGGATACGGGGCTTTTTGGCGTGAATGGAGAGTGATTAGTGACTTATCATATATTAGGGAATAGGCGGGCGTGTTATATTCGAACTTAACTTAGCATAGTACCGGAAGAGGTGGACACATGTAAGTCATAGCCGCAGAATACAATATTCGAATTAATCCAGTAAAATATGACGCAGCCTGCTATACGTTCGATATGGCCGGTTGCCGGGATACGTGTAGCATCGCTTGTGTTTACGATAAGGAGATTAACGGCGATGAACTTAACATGGGACTTGGAGAGTCTGTATCCCTCATTTCAGTCGGAGAAATATCAAAAGGATTATAAACATGCAGCAGAGCTTGCAGATGAACTTGGTGCGAGGGCAAAGCTTCATTTACACACTCAAGAGAAGGCTGCGATTCTAACGGAGGATTTTCTTAGGCAATATAATGCATTCAGGAGCGTGTATCTGTGCTTATTCAGCTATGCAGAGCTGGTATTCAGCATTGACAACGAGAATACAGAAGCTGCAAATCAGATGAACGTATTGGATGAAATGGAAGCTGATTCAGTAGAAGCTCTAGCAAGCTTCAGCAAATGGCTGGCTGGTATGAGTGCGGAAGAGCTTGATACAATTATTGGCTCGAGTGAGTATGTGGGTCACCATGCTTATTATTTGCGTCAGCTGCAGCAGCGGTCAAGGTATCTGCTCAGTGAAGAAGCGGAGGCGGTCATTGCTCGGATGCAGCTTACCGGCGCCAAAGCGTGGGAGAGGTTGTACATGAAGATACAGTCTAACTTGCGCGTAGAGGTCGAGATGAAAGAGGCAGTGCACCAGCTGTCTTTGGCGGAGCTGCGCAATCTGGTGTACGACCATGATTCTCAGGTTAGGCAGGCGGCATACGAAGCGGAAGCCGAGGCTTGTCGCAGTGTTGCCGAACAGAGTGCTGCTTGTCTTAATGCGGTGTGCGGAGAGGCGATAGGAATCTATGAGCTAAGAGGGTACAAATCGCCGCTGCATAAAGTACTGGAGACCTCACGTATGGATCAGGAGAAGCTAGAGGTAATGCTGCAAGCGATTGAGGAGAGCCTGCCTGCGTTTCATCAGTATTATCTTCACAAAGCAAAGCTTTTTGGTCATGCAGGACCGCTCCCTTCCCATGATATCTTTGCTCCGGTTAGAGGGAATTCTTCCGTCAAAATTAGCTACCTGGAGGCACAAGAGATTATTGTTGCCGGGTTTAACTCGTTCAGTACAGAACTAGGTGCGTTTGCCCGCAAGGTGTTCACCTCCAGTTGGATCGATGCGGAGCCACGGGCAGGAAAAGTGAACTTTAGTATGTGCCTCGATATTGCTCCAATCCAAGAGAGCCGGATTATTACCAGCTTCACCGGGAGCTATATGGATGTAGGTGTGCTGGCGCATGAGATTGGTCATGCCTACCATAGCAGTTGCCTTGCCGGAAAGACTATGGTCAATACGGATTATCCGATTCCGATTGCCGAGACGGCGTCGATCTTTTGTGAGAGTCTGATTAATCAAGAGCTACTACTGAGTACATCGGAAGGAGAAGTGTTGCCGATTCTCGAGCGGAGCCTCTCGGATGCCGGTTATTATATCGTTGATTTCTACGCCAGTTACCTGTTTGAAAGCCAGCTTTATGAGCAGAGGAAATCAGGTTCACTAACGGTGGAAGAATTGAACAGTCTGATGCTGGATGCCATGTCTTTGGCCTATGGAAGCAGTATTACCCCGAATTCTATTCATCCCTACCAGTGGATTAGCAAGGCCGGTTATTATATGACAGGCAATGAGTTTTTGAATTTCCCGAATTCGTTCGGGCTGTTGTTCTCTAAAGGGCTATTCGCGCAGTATAAGAAACGTGGGAGCGGATTCGTAGAGCAATATCAAGCCTTTCTGGGCGCCAGCACTACCTCCACAGTTGCAGATATTGGGCAGTTAATGGGTATCGATGTGCATTCATCGGAGTTCTGGAGAGATGCGCTGGCCTTAATTGGGGAGGATATTCAGCACTTCGTGGAGAGAATGTAGACGTTGTATCCTTCTTCGTATGGCCTCTCTCATTTCAAGAAATAAACTCATGAGCTGTTGAAGCGCGGTCTGGAGGTCCAGATCGCGAACTTCATCAGCAAGGAGGAAACAGGATCCTCCCAGTGTCCGGTCATTATTCAAATGACGCCGTTCGCATTCCATATTTGACTAACAAGATTCAAGTCAATAAAGGAGGAAAGGAACTGTATGCAAATAGAATCACTTACTTATAGCGATAAGTTATGGCAGGCCGTTGCTGAGTATGCGCAGAATTGCTCCTGGAAAGCAGGGGGTAATTTAGCGAAGCAAATGAAAGAAGGGCAATTTTCGGATTGGGAAAGAGTTTTTGCAGTATTTGATGATGATCATATTGCTGGTTATTGCACTTTTGCAAAAACCGACTGCATACCAGATGTCTCATATACACCGTATATCGGGTTCATGTTGTGGGGGAGCAGCACAGAGGCAATCGATTAAGCGAAAAGCTGATATTATCTGTTTTGACTTATGCGAAGGAACTGGGTTTTGAAAAAGTATACCTCGTTAGTGACCATGTTAATTTATACGAAAAATATGGTTTCGTGAAGATAGATGAGAAAGAAGCACCTTGGGGAGCAATGGAGACCATATTTATGCACCTGACGTAACGTGCTGCCACCTTGCAAAGGGCAATCCCACAAAGGATGGCCCTTATACTTCCCGTTAAAGGAAAATAAGGCTTCTACTGAAATGCGTTAGTAGGAGATATTCCCATGTTAATGGAAGCCTTATGAAGTATATTTCTCCACCATTTTATGCAAATAATCACGGAATTCATCAACATAGCTACTCGGCTCTACTACTTCCAGATTTGTTCCGAAGCTCGCTAAAAATTGAAAGCCAATGCTGTTTTGAGGAACATAGATGGTGGCTAAGAGATATTCAGGACTATAATTATCAATACATTTTCGACCGTATCTTTCAATGAATTGATCTGCTATGCCGGGCGAAATCAACACCTTAATAGGGACTAATTGCGGTTGAGCATTTGCTTCCTGCTCTTGTTCCAATACATAATTTCTAGGGGGAAAAGTGTTCTCATTCACAATAAGCTGGTTGATTCTGGATAATTTAAATGTTCTATAGCTCTGACGAGATAAACAAAATGCCTTCAAATACCAACTCGATTCACTAAAATGAAGTTGGTAGGGCTCCGCCATTCTACTCGTGGTACTCCCATTTCTATCTATATAATCAAACGTAACTAGCCTTCTCTTCACAATCGCTTCTTGGCAAATCCTCAAGGTGTTCGCAATCTCAGAGCGTCCCTCCCAATCATAAAATGACAGTTGGATTGAACCTGTGGCAGACAATGGGCTAACCATGGCTTCTATTTTTTTAATGGTGACTTCAACTTCTTCGCTAATTAGAATTTGTTCCAACCCACTGAGCGCGGTCAATATATTCTCCAAGTCAGAGCTACTTAAAAGACGTTTATCCACCTTGTATTCATCCATAATGCCGTAGCCACCATGAACCCCCTGGATAGAGTAGATCGGGATGTTGGACACACTCAGTGTTTCCATATCACGAAGAATCGTTCTTTTGGAAACGTTAAATAATTGTGAGAATTCTTTTGTTGAAACAGTATCCCTTCTCAGCAATATCATGATGATAGATATTAATCTCTCAACCTTCTCCATATTGTCTCCTTTATTTTGTTGAACTTTATTTTAAAAAGGTGACATACGTATGTCGCCGAATATACATTATACTTCATTTATCACAAGAAGGAGGTTTAGCTTATGGCAGCTATTGTATATTTAAACTTTGATGGAGTGGCAGAGCAAGCGATTGCATTTTATGCAGAGGCTTTAATGGCAATCAAGGTGAAAATGGTAAAGTTCAGCGATCTTCCACAAGATCCAAATTATGCAATGCCAGAAAATGAATTAAGTATGATCATGGAGTCTTCCATCGAGTTCGCTGGTGGGAAAATTATGATGTCGGATATTGTGCCTTCGATGAAAAGTGTGACAGGGGAATGGGTCCAAGGAAACAACATAGTTATTAGTATTGTAATGGCTAATAAACAGACCATGAAAAATTACTTTTCTAATTTGTCCGTAGGAGGCCATGTTATCATGCCTTTATCTGAGGTACCTTGGTCATCCTGCTTCGGAATGTTGGTTGATAAATTTGGAGTGGTTTGGAAATTTAATAGTGATGCAGATAGGTTCCTGGATGAAGTGATTTCCAATAAGGAAAATTTGAAAATTTAGTTCAGTAAATTCGATATAAGAGTTAAGAGGTTGGCTGCAAAATAATTTTATAACAGAAAAGTGTTGCTGGGTCTTAGTAAACTACGAAACGTATATGGTTAACATAATATTTATTATGTAATATCACTATGCTAATCTCATAACCTATTTCAGATGACAAGAAGTAGTCTTGATAGCGCTGCCTAAGAAATATGTAATATGCTGATTTGAAAAAAAGTAAACAGCTTAGAAGAGAAAGCAAAGCAGTTGCAGCTTAGTAATACAATGCCTCCAGCTAGCAACTGCTTGCCTACGTGTTCACTATCCTCCAGATGGACTATGACGGAGTTGGCCAGCTTCCTTGCTGCTTTCTTAGCAACACGATCTGCCCAATATGATAGGCATCATGTATCAACCAAGGGACAATCAGCTCAGCAAGGGTGGTAGTTTTAGTGGGGGTGAAGTAAGGCACATGAAGCTGCTCTTCGTTCATAGAAGCTAAGGTCTCCTCCAGAGACAGGGAAATCTTTGTCGTAAGAGCAACGGTATGTTGCCATGCAGCTTCATCTTCAGCATTCCCTGCTGCGCCAAAGGTTTCTTCATTTGTAATCGTTGTCGGTGCCAATGGGGCAGTGTCTCCAATGCGATTAAGCATGCGCCGATTGTAGTAATTCATATGGTTCACCATCTGCCAAATGGTTAAGCCGCCTACTGTTGGAATCCAGGCCGCCTGACTGGCTGTTAGACCTTCAATCGCTTTGGCTAATGGAACGATCCAGTCCTCTTGAGCCCACGTGTGTTGTCTTTGCAAGACAATGTAATCATTCAGGTTCATACTCATCGTGTTGCCTCCTTTTTCATTTATCCAATATAGAGAGCAGCAAAGGAGAGTAAGTGTAACTAGCTATTAGCTGTTATATTGGTTACAATAATCATAACACAAAGCATGGTTATTGGTAACTATCAATATTGTTTTTTGGTGGTTACACGCAAGTGATTCACCATGTAAAGCTTAGAGAGAGGTTCGTTATATGGAGAGATTATGGACAGATTTTGTTAACAGCTATTGGCGCGATTGGCGAGGCAGTGGTCATTCCGAGGATCGACTGGAGAAGAGTGAGTGGCAGCAACGCTGGCTGGAACGTTGGGAGCTACATGCACCAGTACCAGCATCTGTGTCAGAGGTGGACAACATGCGGGGCTTTAGGGAGCAGCTTCAGCGGACGGCTCATCGTTTAGCTGATGGTGGCTTATTAAACGAGGAAGATCGTGAGTGGCTGAATTTGATCTTGGCCAAGGGCTCAGTCTACCGCAGGCTTGATCTAGATCGGAGCCAGGAGGAGCAGCAGAAGATTCAACTCAAGCTGATTGCTATGGAACCTAGCTGGCAGCAGGTCATGGCTGAAGTGGCTGCTGATTTTATACAGACAATCGTGGAGGGAGAAGGGAGTAGGATACGGTTCTGCGATAATCCTGACTGCCTCTGGGTATTTTATGACGACACACGCAGTCGCACCAAAAAATACTGTGATGATAAAATGTGTGGAAATCTGATGAAGGTGCGCAGGTTTCGGGAGCGTCAGAAAAATTCCTAGTCGGAGATAAGAAGGCTTGGATGAATATGGAATATGAATATGAGCAGAAATACCTTCGTGTATGAAAAAGAGGACAGATGCTGGCATCCGTCCTCTTTTGCTTGTGAACTATTTCAATTGTAAGAAACGAAGAAACGATCTACAAGAATTCAATCCTACTTACAATCCGAATTGGCGTCCATTCTCGTCAACATACAACGACTGTACGATGGTGCGACGGTAAGGGAAGCCCTTCTCCGTGATGCCTTCTGTCTCAATTGTTATGCTGTAGATTCCCGGTTGGCTGATTGTAGACAGCTTAAGCCCCGAAGAAGAAGTATGTACTTTGTCTGAGAGGGAAGGGGATGATAGCTGGGATGCACTGGAGTCACCAGGATTACCATAGTAGTAGACACTATACGTAACATCGGTAACACTGGCTTGTCCTTGCTGTTGAAGCTTGATTTCAGATCCAGAGGACTTCAGGCTGATTTTGAAATCTTCAACACGATTGAACTGGGCGACCATCAGATAAGCACCAGCATCGGAAGTGGAGGCAGTCAATTGATAGGTCCCAGGTTCAGGCTGCTGCAGCACTGCCGTATGGTGCCAAGCTCCCTGGAATACCTCAGAGTCCTGATAGACATCGAGTTGAACGCTCTTGATTGAGCCGTCGGGCTGCATTAATTCCAGATTCTTCAGCGGTTGATCATTGATCCAATCCAGTTTGACCGTGTCTACTCCATCTTCAATCATAAGCGTCTGTGATGCTTGTCCATCATGCTTGCCACCACGAATGTAGAAGTTGCTGGAGGATGGGGAGGCCGACGAATGAATTGCACTCTGGTCATATGTGAAGCTAGAAGAGCTTAGCTGCGCAGGTTCTTTTTGCTGCAAATAAGGAGATAACAGAGAATATACATGAGAGCCAGTACGAACGGTGGAATGGTTCCAGGAGCCTACACTAATCATGCGTGCATGTGGAAGATATGAGTTCTGTACGGTCACGACACCATCGTTGTCACCGAAGGATGATAAATACAGGCCACCCCAAAAATGCGATGTACTGCCAGAGGACCAATTGTTGCCTGCGAGGGTATAAAAGGGAACAGCTTTGCTAGCACTTAGGCCATCTGTCTGGGAACGGAAGGATTTCATATATGAGGTCTGTACGGAGGCAGTACCCGGACTTTGTGAGCCGATAAGCTCAGCCAGCCAGCCGGCCCAACTACTGTATGCAAGGTCTGCCAGCTGTGATCCGTGGTGGGGGCTACCAAGGGTAATGACACGCTGTACATAAGGTGCTGCATCGTAATGGACGATCGCAGTCTGTGTATCCACGCCACCTTTACTGTGGGCCACAATAATGAGCTTCTTGCCGAAATGCTTGCTGATCTCTTTGATCTTGTCGGATAGCAAACGGCCATTGTCCCACATGCTTTGCGATGTTCCTGTAATGTCATACAAGTTGATAAACGCTGTCTGGTACCCATTGCTATGGAATTTTTCATACATATCGTTGTTCTCATACCATACACCTGCACTACTGTTCAAGCCATGCACGAATAAAATGGCTGGCTTGGATGGATCAATTCGATCAGGTGGTGTTCCTTCCGTCCAGCTCCCAGGTACACCTCCCGTATTCGGATTTGTTGGTTTGCCGGCTTGCACCGGTACTGCTGTGATGCTGTAAGTGAGCAGAGCAACAAGCAACAAAGACATCCACCTTTTCATCATAATCTTGAATCTCCTTCCAAAATTTATCATTTCTATGCTATTTTAGCACGTTTATTGAATGGAAAGTATATATTTTAATGCAAATTTTCGTTAAATATATTACCTTTTGTTAAATGTTGTTATCATGACTGTTGAAGGTTGGTATATACTGTGAAATTTAAATATTTACTGAATAATAGTAATTTGATACAATAAATACAGATGCATACGAATATGCAAAATAAGTAATGGAATAGTGCGGTAATAACATCAAGAATACGTATGGCATCTAACGACCTAATATATATGTTAGGAGAGGATGCGTTATGGAAAAGAAACAAGGCTATCTGCTCAAAAATGGCTGGGTGCTTACGATGGATTCGAAGCTAGGGGCATATCGCAAGGCTGATGTTCTCATTCGACATAAGCGAATCGAAGTCATTCAGCCGAATATGGAGCTTAATGATGAGCATGTGGAAGTGATTGATGCATCAGGTATGATCATTACTCCAGGCTTCGTGGATACGCATCGGCATGTGTGGGAATCTGTCGTGCGGACTGTGGGCACCAACTGGTCACTGCCAGTCTACTTACAAAATCTTTACTACGGCGCTATGGGAAGCAAGCTTCGCCCACAGGACAGCTACATCGCGAACTTGCTGGGAGCATTGGAAGCGCTTAATGCTGGGGTTACTACGTTATTGGACTGGAGCATGCCGTATTCGCCGGAGCATACCGATGAGCTGATTCGTGGACTGCAGGATGCAGGAATTCGGGCAGTATTTGCTCATGGCGTCCCTGGTGAGACGGAATATTGGAATCGGGACAGTCGCTTGACCTATTCCGCCGATCTCAGGAGAGTGTCGGAGCAATACTTCTCCTCGAAGGATCAATTGCTAACGTTAGGTCTAGCGATCCGAGGACCGGAATTTAGCCATTGGGATACAACGGTGGAGGAGATTCGGCTTGCACGTGAACTGGATGCAATTTGTTCCATGCATGTTGGTTTTGGTAGCTGGGGGAGTCAGGATCATTCTATCACTCGTCTTCATGAAGCTGGCCTGCTCGGTCCGGATATTAATGTAGTGCATGGTAACACAATGAGTACAGAGGAGTATAAGTTGTTAGCCAGCAGCGGTGCCTCGTTATCCGTAACGCCTGAGGTTGAGATGATGATGGGTCATGGCTACCCAGCTACTGGATTTTTTCTAGAGCAGGGAGGGGAACCATCACTAGGCGTGGATGTAGTCACTTCCACAGGTGGGGATCTGTTCTCACAGATGAAATTCATGCTGCAGGCAGAGCGTTCTAGAGTCAATGAGCAAATTATAAGTAGAGGAGATATGCCAGGGGAGCTTAACCTGTTGTCAGAGCAGGTGCTTCGTGCTGCTACAGTGACTGGCGCCAAGGCGCTGGGGCTGGACCGCACAATCGGTAGCCTAACTCCTGGAAAAGAAGCTGATTTGGTGCTGATCCGTACGGCGGATCTTAACCTGTTCCCGGTACAGGATCCCATTGGTGCTGTAGTGCAATTTGCCAATCCATCCAATGTGGACACGGTGTTCGTGGCAGGCAAAATGGTAAAGCGTGGGGGACAACTGCTGCATGTGAATCTCCCGAGTGTGCAGGAGCAAGTGCTAGCCAGTGTAGAGTATCTGAATGAGCAATACCATTTAACGGATGCTGATCGCGTAGTCTACGCTTAAGCTGCTAATTGATTGAAAGAGTTCATCGCCGTGTTCCAAAACGATCAGGATAAGGAAGGATTACAGCTTAAGCTTGAACAAGGCTGCCAGTTCGCTGGTGGTCTTGTTCTGTTATGTCTATCGATAAGGATCTTTACAATTCAATTGTTTTTAAATTCGATAACATCTATATTATTGGTCACTTGAATCAGCGTTTGCTCTGCCATATAAGTTGCTGAATATTTAAAACCACTCTCTGCCCAGTACATAATTACACCTACACAGGCAGACATGCGGTAGCTTAACATAATCTCGTAATCAATGGAAATACCAGCAGCGTCCATTTCAATGTGCATTTCTTTTCTCATTGAATTTCTAAGTAGATTATAGATCGCGTTACCTAACTGGTTATTCACTGAGAGAAGTACAAGGAATTTATTTTTATTCGCTTGGATATGCTCGAACAAACGCAAAGTGGACGGATAGATCTGGTTCGCTAGTACACGCTCCATTCCTTGATAGGGTTCTAATAGAGCTTGTTGAACGCCCAGTAGAAATTGTTCTTCAATTTCCTTAAGCAATTCCTCTTTTCCTGCATAATGATTATAAAAAGTTCCCCGATTGTAATCTGCCCGTGCCGCGATATCCATAATGGTAACGGCTTCGTAACCATTTTCAAGAACGAGTTCAATAAATGCTGTCTGTAAGGCTTGTTTGGTTCTCTTTGTTCTTCTGTCGTTCTGATCAAGCATGATATTACTGCTCCCGTCTCTTCTTAAAGATGTAGATCGCATATGTTTATATCATTATAACATTCGAATCGGATTGTACCCAAATGGGAATACTTAATGAATCAACATCATTACTACAAATGTTCAAAATCAATCATTAATTCAACATTGTTAAAGTATTTGTCCAATAGATGACATTTCAATGAATAGTGATTATTGTCATAGATAAGTGGTGGGTGTATGATGATATAGAAATATAAGTTAGTTACTATAATTTAGTTACAGTATTTTAAAAAAGGGAGCGATATATAATGGCTCAATCTCAAGCTAAGACAGCGATTATCACTGGTGCTGCTGGAGGAATCGGAAAAGAACTTGCACGTCGTTTCGCAGAGCGCAAACTGAATCTCGTACTGGTCGATCTAAAAGAAGAGCAAATCCAATCCGTCATTCAAGAGCTGGGGCTTAATGAAACTAACTCACTTGCCGTAGCGGCTGATGTGTCCAAAGAAGAGGATGTACAAAACTACGTTAATAAAGCAGTTGAGAAATTCGGTACAATTGATTATTTTGCAAACAATGCAGGGATTGAAGGTCCAATGGGGCCAATCGAAGAGCAAAGTGTAAAGGGCCTGGATCTGGTATATAACGTGAACGTTCGTGGTGTCTTCCTTGGGCTGCACTATGTGATCCCTGTAATGAAGAAGCAAAAGTCTGGAGCCATTCTGAATACCTCTTCGCTTGCTGGACTTATGGGAGCACCAGGGATGTCTCCCTACATTATGTCCAAGCATGCGGTGATCGGTCTTACTAGAGTAGCTGCCAATGAACTGGCTTCCTTCGGAATTCGTGTGAATGCCGTTCTGCCAGGTACCATTGCGACACGTATGATGGAACAGATTGAAGCCAATTCGGGTAATGCAGAAGAATTCAAGAAGGCAAATGAAGCAGCGACTCCGCTTGGCCGATATGGTAAGCCTGAAGAGGTAGCAGCGGTTATGAACTTCTTGCTTTCTGATGAAGCCTCTTTTGTAACAGCTTCACTCTATACCGTTGATGGTGGTATGGTGGCTCAATAAACCTATTCAATACGATTGTAGATTAAAATTTCAAGATTAAGCTTTTCAAGCAGAAAAAAGAGAGGTTCGAGCCTTCGGGTTCGAACCTCTCTTTTTTCTGTATTCACGCAGTAACACATATCTAGCATAACGAATAAAAACTGCGTATAATATAAATTATACGCAGTTTTTATTTAAAACGATTTTTGGCATAAGGAATGGACAATTATCCACCTTAATTCATGGCCTATTCCAGCAATTTTATGGGACTATATTCCTGATTTGTCCAAGACGGACAGGACTCTAGACAAGTGATTGCGAAATGCTATGGAAGGAACACCGAATGGAAGGAACACCGAAATGTTACAACGGAACCTATGAACTGAATAAAGTAGTAGAAAAAGATAGAGGCATGTCTTGAAGGAGGAATACATATGATGCACCATAAGACACTTAATATTCTGGATGGACAGGGAGAGATTTCGACACTTGCTTTTGCAGACTCAGCACCTCTGTCTTCATCGGTCTTGATGATTCAAGATGCTGCAGGTCATTCGATAGCTGGTAGTAGCGATAAAGGTGTTATACCCGTGGATCCACATCAGCACTTGCTGGAAAGTCGAAAGACGGTTGTAGTCATGGAATATAGCAGGGAGGCGGCAAGCTCCGACTGGGCTGAGATGGCTTATGGCTGCGAGATCGGTATTCATCAATATCAGCTTGAGCTTCCACCGGACTGTCATTTTATTCTGGGTGAGGTTGACGGATTGGAAGAAGAGCTGGCTATTCGTTGGGAAGGGATGCCAGCGGGACAGCATCAGATTCGAATTGGGCATTACATGAAAACGCCACGCATTGCCGAAGGAGAGCTGACACCCGAGCAGTCAGAACTGGTCAAATATGCTCAGGTAATTACGATATACATACATGTATCTCCTTTCGATGCAGAGCAGGATGCCGGATTGTACTCGAAGAGCCAGCATTTATTCGATTCGTATGGCAGCAGTGGATTTATTCTCGCTGATCTGCCGCGCATGCGTGAGCGTATTCGTCAGGAGTTGGGTGAGGGCAAGCTGGACCTGCTGAATGCTTTCGTGAAGGCGATTTGGCCGATCGTCTGATGGAAGAAGGCGTGATGTCGATTGTATGGGGCCTGACTCCATGGTGTTATTCGATATTCGGGATGTCTGACAAGAACTTAACAGCACGCCTTCCACTTGAAGGCTTGCCTGTACAGACAGGGATCTATCGCATCGCTGCTGACCTCAAACAATTGAGTGTTATCCCTGTAAATGCCCTGCGTAACTGGGAAGAATGTGCGGAGCTCACTTGGCCTGAATTATTAATAGAGGGAGTGGGCAGCACGCTACGGCTGGAGCTGTATCTGACACAATGTCAGTCTATGAACGGGCTTCATGAGAGCCCACTCCCCTATTTTCTGGCCCGGCGCTCAGAGCAACAGACCAATACCATCGTTCCTTTGGTTCAGGTGGATATTCTGGAAGAGGCAGAAGTATAGCGGCTACTTAGGCTCACATCAATAGCTACTAAGCTGAGATTCAATGGAAAGCTATACTCGCGTATTTTGAATGGGAAGCAGCAGGTGATTCTTGGGATGATGACAATCGAAGTAACAGAGCAATATGCTGATGAGCTGGAGGCTTTTCGGATCTGGCTAAGAGATGCTGGCTACACCTCCTACACGGTCCGATCCTATACTGGTGATGTGCTTGAATTCCTGAATTCCCTGGAGGGAAAGTCTTTGGCAGAAGCCAAAAAGCTGCATGTGCTCTCGTTTTTGAGTCGGGCGCGTGAGCGAGGCATCAGTGATGCGACACGGAATCGTAAGCACGCCGCTGTGCAATGCTTCTATAAGGCACTCATTGAGCTGGAATTACTGACGACCAATGCAGCTACAGGCATCAAGAAGGCAAAGACCGTCAAGCATCAAGCGCCCGTGTATCTGGATGAGCAGGAGCTGGAACGCTTTCTGGGCTCGGTGAGCGGGAAATATCGCATGCGCAATCTGGCTATTTTTCTGCTGATGGGGTACATGGGGCTGCGGGTCGGTGAGGTGCATGCCCTGAACCGTAAGGATTACAATGCTGATCGGCTTACATTGCAGGTGTTCGGAAAAGGGCGCAAATGGCGCACGTTGCCTGTGCCCAAGGTAGTGGGGGACATTCTGCAAGCAGCCATGTACGACAGACTTACGCCCTGGATTGCTAAGGAGGATGCCATGTTCGTCTCACAAAAGGGACGTAGGCTATCTATTCGTGGCATCCAGCTGATTGCAACCGAGAGCTTCGAACGTTTTCAGGCACATCTGCCTGAAAGTCAGCGTCTGTCCTATTCTAGCCATAAGCTTCGGCATTCGTTCGCGACGATGCTGCTGCGCAAGGGAGCTGATCTAAGGACAGTGCAGGAATTGCTTGGACATGCCTCGATTCAGACAACTACCGTCTATACGCACGTTACGAATCGTGAGAAAGAGCATGCCATGAATCAATTAATGATTCCGGAGGTGTCATTTTATGAAACTAATTCATCCTCTAGAGGCGGCAGAACGTCTGATGCAGGATTTGGAGATTCCCTCTGAGTATAACTTAATGAGTGCGGAGATAATACGCAATTCCCAGCCTGATGAGCTTCCGTTGTATAAGCTTGAGCTGCAATGGACATTCCCGGAGATTTATGACGCGATTACGAAACATGACAGAAATACGGAAGAGAGAATGAAGGCGGCGAAGCCAAACGATGATGTCGACCAAGGAGATGACAAGCACGTAACGGACGAATTTGAGACTGAATTGGTAAGCAATAGAGCGATTTATGCCGAGATGGATGCGGTCACAGGCAGGCTGATCTCATTGATCCGCCATGATCTGAAGCCTGTCCTGAATAAGCATGCCTTACCGAAGCCAGCGGATACGGACATGGACGACGCCACATTCAACAGACTGCTACATCAGCAGCTGGATTGGATGGAACGGATGAAGTTGAATATTCGGACGGATGAGCTGCAGCTTCAGAAGGCAGTTATCAAGAATGACGGCGGCTATCGCTTTTGCTTTGCTAGACAGCATCAGGGGGTTCGTGTCAGTAGCTACCAGACGGTAGATATGGAATGTAATGCTCAGGATGAGGTCATACAATGGTTATGTAAATGGGATGACTGTGAGTTCGAAGTGGCTGAGCACACACAATCCATTGATGACGTTTTGTCTAGCGCAGGTGCCGATGCTCTCTCGCTCGGTTACATTCTTCCGATATCCAAGCGATACCCTTATTATGTATGTCTTGGAGAAGGATATCATGCAGTTAGCGGTGAGCTGATCTTTCGAGAGAAGGCTCAGCAGAGGGAGATGATTCAGCTTAATCGTAACGCAAGTGCGGAAGAGAATACGGCTTATTTTCACCTAGAGCTAGACTCAAAGCAGGAGCAAAGGCCTGTCTTTGCGGAGGAGCATTACGAGGCCTTGAAGCTGGCAGCAGGGGTTACAGAGGTTGACCCATATGCTCCTCATCCATTTGCACCTGTCATCTCCGACGATGAGATTGTTCAAGCTAAAGCTGCTGCTGTCTCTTATCTGGAACAACAATATGCCCATGAGCCTTATGAATTTGCTTTTCTGGAGAATACGGAGCAGAAAGCCGTCGAAGCCATGCAGGGTCATCAGCTACAGGTCGATGTACATCGAGTGCTGCATGGAATTGTATTAGGGGGCGGACGGATTCGTATGGTTATCGACCGGGGCAGTGGCAGGGTAACTCATGCCATAGATGCGTTGGAGCTGCAACAGCTTTTGGATATGGATGCAACGTCAAAAGAGACCACTTTAGCTGGAGTAAGCGGCAGCCGTGAGAAGCAAGGTACATTTCTTATAGCCGAGCGATCACTAGAAGAGGCTTGGCGAGTGCTGAAGCCACATATTGATGTAAGGCTATCTTATCGAATCCAATATAACGGTCCGCTGGCTGCACCAAGAGCAATTCCGATCTACACGTTAGCCTGTGATCAATTGTTCAATGCCGTGACAGGCGAGCTCGTCAGCTTACACTGATTTACCCTATATTGCACTATGAGCTGCTTTATATGGATACACCTTGATTTCTAATTGATATATCGTAATTCATGAACTTATTCTAACAGACATGGCTCATCAGATGTGGCTCTAACTGCGTTTCTCTCATTGAAATCGCTCACAGGAGGTATTCACATTGTTAAAAACCAAGCTGGAACAGATTCATTTCCGTGATCCGTACATCCTGACGTCACCTCAGCATGGAAAGTATTACTTATATGGCTCAATTGGTCAGAATGTGTGGGACGGTCCTGCCATTGGCTTTGATGTCTATGAAAGTGAAGATTTGCTTCATTGGCAGGGACCGAGGGAATGCTTTCGCCCAGCGGCAGATTTCTGGTCAGATCGTCATTATTGGGCGCCGGAGGTTCATGAATGGGCGGGACGTTACTTCATGTTCGCCAGCTTCAAGGCTGAAGGTGTGCCGAGAGTCACTGGCGTGCTGGTAGCAGAACAGCCTGAAGGCCCTTTTGTTCCGTGGTGTCGTTCGCTGACTCCGCCAGACTGGGAATGTCTCGACGGTACATTATATGTGGACGAGCAGGGAGAGCCATGGATGATCTTTTGTAGAGAATGGGTGCAGGTAGAGGATGGAGAAATGTACGCTGTACGCCTCAATGCTGAGCTGAACGGTACGATTGGTGATCCTGTATTCCTGTTCTCGGCATCCGAAGCGGTATGGTCTGTTGGTACTGGAGAGCAGCGCAACCGTTATGTTACGGATGGCCCTTTCCTCTATCGCATGGAGAACGGGGAACTGGTTATGCTATGGTCGACGATGGGGCAGGAAGGATATACGATGGGTCTTGCGCGCTCACAATCTGGAGGGCCGACAGGACCGTGGACGCAGGATGAGATTCCACTATTTGCTAAGGATGGGGGACATGGCATGCTGTTTCGTACGCTATCAGGTGAGCTGGCGCTTACGATTCACTCGCCGAATATTCACCCGGATGAGCGGCCCATGATCTTCTATATTCAGGAACAAGCTGGACAGCTGCGGCTAATAGACAATTTACCAAATAATAAGTATGATCCTATATGAATGATTATGAACGATCATGAATTAGCTCAAGCATGAACCTAGCTTAGATCACAGCCGTTTAAGCGGAATAAAGCCACAAGCGCTAGAAGCGTATCCGTGGCTATTTTGTTGTAGGGACGATTCTAACATGAAGCTAACATACGTCTTGAACAATCAGTGTTTACATTTTTTTACATAACAATTATTATGTAAACCAAATTCGATGAGAAAGCTATTTCCAACTTAAGTGAAGTTCGAAAGCAGCAGTTCGATAAAGCTATAGATAAATGTAGAGCGGATCGGAACAGTCCCATTAGAGTCGGAGAGAATTGGGCATATCTTACTGTGCTGAGTTGGAATGACATGTTGTAGGCGGGTACCTCTTTTGCAATGAGAATGATATAATAACCCGTACAGATTGAGAAGGAGAGCGCATGAATGAATTTTACAGTGGAATTTTTGTCTTTTTTTGTGATACAGATCGATGGTAAGGATGGTCAGGGTGGTAAGAATTATAAGCACTATGCCACGATGGACGATTACGATTATGAAGAGAGCGATGTGAAGAAATTCCTGGATGGGGAATTCAGCCGGATCAGCAAGCGTAAGGTAGAGAAGCACCCAAGCACCGAGCAGGCACCTACCAAGATAGGACGCTTCATTGTCGAGCCGGAGCATGATCTCAGTAGCAATCCGAATTTCAATATGTTTGCCCGGTTGAGAGCCGCGTCGGATAAGGAGAACTTCAAGAACGCCTGTGATGATCTGGTAAGGATGTATCTGGACACCAGCGCTGTCCGCGGTGGGGCACTGATTGTCGTCCAAGCCATCATGGGGACACATTCGGATGATCGTTTTATTTTTGTACTGAAATGTGATTTCGAGCCCAAGATTGCACGCATTTCAGAAAGCAAGCTCGTGTCCGAAGTAGAGATGGCGATATCTGCTCGTAATATGAAATCTATCATGTATCCATATCTGATTGAAGAGGGGATGCTGGACGAGTGGGAATTGAAAATTCATCAATCCTCTCATGCGCGGTATTTTGAGGATTTCTTGAAGTTCGTGACCTACGAGCAGTCCATGCCTGAGATCGTCAACGAGCATGTGCTGGGCTTCGTTCAGGATTATGTAGAGACACGCTGGCCTGATGCGGATAACGAGGAACGTCAGCAGGAGGAGCGTGAGCTGGAGCTATGGGCAGGCAGCGAGAAGAGGGATCTGCAGGAGAAGTGGGAGCCAGTTCAAGTCATGGAGGCTGCTGAGCGCATTGTGGAGCTGAAGCCAGAGATGGATATACGCTTCAAGCTGGATGATACCTCAATACGTGGCTTGCTCGCAGACTTTGGCGTAAAGCTTCATATTACCCGACTTCATGATCGCTATGCACTCATTCTGGAAGGCGATTCATTCATGTTCGATAAGTCCTACTCTCCTATAGAGCTGCTGCAGCCAGAGGATTTTTCCACCGTGGCACAGCGCCTGCAGGCCAAGCGCAACGATGAAGAAGAATAGCGGGAGACCGAGCTATAGTAAACAGACTATTTAAGAAATGCATACCTGATTAAGCGAATAGTTTAGTTAGATAAGACCTGGACAAGACCTGAGTAAGACCTGAACAAGGCCCAAATATAACCGCCCTTATAAGCGCTGGCTCGGAAGGTACATGGCAGCAGCTTGCAAGGACGGTTAGGTCTGGTTAGGCATGTATTTTTGTTAAAATATTGTGTATGCGCTTTCGCGTGAGTAAGCTTGATAGCTATAGATCAAGCTGAATTACAGGTCAAGCTTGGAGATCTGATCCTTCAGCTTATTGGCTGAGCGCTGGAATGCATCCTTTTCAACGTCATTCAGTGGCAGATCCAGAATCTCACGCACACCATTGTGATCTACGACACAAGGTACGCCCAGATACACATCGGATACGCCGTTATAGTCAGTCAGCAGGGTAGACACATTCAGCACAGATGCTTCGTCACCCAGAATCGCTGCGGTAATCCGGTCCAGAGCAAGAGCTATGGCATAGGAAGTAGCGCCCTTGGCATCAATGATCTCATAGGCTGCATTTTTGGTATTTTCAAAAATCTGCTCCTGATCCGCTTCAGGGATGTCAAGTGGAGTACCTGCGACATTCGCGAGGCTCCATACAGGCAGCTCCGAATCTCCATGCTCACCAATGATGTGAGCGTGAATGCTACGCGGGTCGATCCCCTTATTGAGTCCGATGAGGTAACGGAAGCGAGCGCTGTCAAGCAAGGTTCCTGAGCCGATGACCCGCTCCTTGGGCCAACCGCTTAATTTCCAGGATACATAGGAGAGGATATCCACAGGATTCGTTGCGATCAACAGTATGCCGTGGTCGTTCACCTTTGTAATGTTATCAATGATTTCTCCAAAAATGGATGCGTTACGCTTAAGCAGATCAATGCGTGTCTCACCAGGCTTCTGGGAAGCTCCGGCCGCGACAATGATAATATCAGCATCCCGGCAATCCTCGTAGGTTCCGGCCCATACTTTAACCCCACCGAGGAATGGCAGGCCATGATTCATATCCAGCATTTCACCGCGGGCTTTTTTTGCATTGACATCAATGAACACCAATTCGGACATTCGCTGCCTCAATAGCAGGGTGTAGCCAGTGGTAGTACCCACAGCTCCCATGCCGACAATGGCGACTCTGCTGCGTTTAAAGGGCTTCTGATTCATCAATGATCATCTCCTTCCTGAGATAAATGATGGACATGCTAATACCCATCATTAACCATAATCGCTTAAGATCATATAAAATTCAAGACATTTCTCCAAGTGTGTCACAAAAGCAGAGGCAACTTGCACAAAAGTGTGCGTCTATCAGCTTTATGCTATAATAGGCACTTGAGATGGTGGCTTTGGTAGATTCATTCAAATTTACTTACATTTGATCCAGTCAAGGTACTAGTATCGTAGAAGTTACATGATTTTATTCAGAGATACATATTGATGCATTCAGAAAGTATGCGCTGTACGTTGATTTCTATAGAAGACAGACATGGATATGGAGTCCTATCCTATTTAGAAGTCATATCTGTTAAACAGCTTGTCTCGGCAAAAGGAGGACACCTTACGATGAAAAAGTCATGGCGAGTATGGACAGTGGCCTTTACCCTACTCACAGGAATGACTCTCGTCTCCTGTACGTCTACGGAGCCTGATTCGGTTGTCATGCAGACACCTACCGAGCCGGCTCAAGAGGAAGGACAGACCATCACGATCATTCCTACAGATCAGGAAAAAAATGGCGTGGATACAACCAAGTATCAGATTCAGACGAGATTAACTGATTTCCATCTATTCGATGGTAACAGTGGCATAGCCTGGGGCGTCACTCGCAATGCCCTTAGACTCTACTATACACATGACGGAGGCGTCACCTGGACGAATATCTCCCCATCGGAGAACATTCCCTTTCCTGGTGAGCTCCATTACGGAACAGAGATTTTATTCGCAGATGCCCAGAATGGGTGGATTGTCCGTCAGGCTTGGGGGTCTGCTGATACGATTGTGCTTCGTACCTCTAATGGGGGGGAGACCTGGAATATAGCTGCATTACCCGATTCGGGAACCGTTGAAGGCATTCACTTCACAGATGGGTCCAATGGATGGATTGCTTCTGAGCTAGCTTATAGCGGCAGGATTCTGAGCAGAGCGGTCTATCGAACGACTAATGGAGGAGCCAGTTGGAGCAGACAAATGACGAACCCGAATATAGATGGACAGGTCGTCAACAACGTCAGTGAGCTATTGCCTTTGATGGGAGAAGTGACAGGTATTCATTTTACGGATGATGAGCATGGCTTTGTCTCGATGAATGTGAATAACAGGCCACGTATCTACAATACGTCAGATCAAGGCCGTAGCTGGGCTCCATCAAAGGCTGTCGAGACCCCGAACGCCTGCTCAGCCCCGGAGAATGGAGCGCCGCAGTTCAGAGACATCCGTGATCCTGACGGCTGGATGCCTTTGCAATGTGATAAGAATGGATACATAAGCTACAGCGGCTATTTTACCGCGGACGGTGGGCGCAATCATTGGCAGTATGCACAATTGAATCTGCGTGTACCAATGGGAATGGCTTCGACCGTACCTACTTTTCTCAATGACAGGCAAGGCTGGGTCTTAGTCGGCCCAAGCGTGTATTACACCGAGGATGGAGGCAAGGTCTGGACTTCCCTTGGAGCTAACAAGGTACTGCTTGATATGCTGGAGAAGTACCCAGAGCCGGTAAAATTGCGATTTGCCTCATCGAAGGTAGGCTGGCTGTTAATTGAGAAGGCAGAGGATCGCAAGTCCCTGTTGATGCAAACCATCGACGGCGGAAGAACGTGGAAAGTGCTGTAGATGATAGCTTGATCGACAGAAAGTCAGTAAATATCCAACAGATATTACTGGCTTTTTGCTTTTTCATTTTAAATTTTCGATTTCTTGTGAAATAAATCACAATATAATCTACTTACTGCTGTTATACTTAAGCCATAAAGAACAAGGAGTGATTACAATGAGAAGAAACGAAAATGGAACGGTTGATATGACACAATATTTCCTGCAATTCTGCTACACATGCCAGGACGCACATGAGTGTATGACGGAGGAAGAATGCAAAGAATGTGCAGAAAGATACGCCATGGAGACAGATGATGCGAACGATGAGACTCGTCACTTGCTACAAATGGTGCACGCTTAACATGTCTCTCGAAATCGTCGCTTCTCCATCCTTACCATCTATAAGCCCGTAAGCAAGAACCTCTGCGACCTAACGCGAGGTTCTTTTTGCTATGCTTGATCAAGATATAAGATCTCGTGCATATACTCTTCTTAGCAAGCTTTCACATGTCGGGCTGCAAGGGCGATGGGCTAGGGAGGGGATCGAAATGGGATTTGAATCATTGTGGATGTTTGATTGGCTCGGTACGGTATTGCCGGTCTTTTTTGCAGTTGTCCTTGGAATCGTCGTTCTCTCTATTGTCAGGGAGGCCTTGTCGTGGAATCGCAATCGGCAGCAGCCTGTCTTGACGGTCAATTCGAAAATTGCTGCACGCCGCACACATCTGAAGCAGGTACACCATGAGCCTGAGGCTCCGCATACGATTACAGTCTATTACGTAACCTTTGAGGTAGAAAGTGGTGATCGGCTGGAATTTCAGCTGTCTGGAGAAGACTATGGGATGTGTGCCGAGGGGGATGAAGGAGAACTCACCTTTCGGGGAACGAAATTCTACAGCTTCGAGCGTCGGCACCGGACGATGAATGGATCCATGGGTGGACATTCAAGTGGTTCCACTGCAGGCTAGAATAGGACCTCCGGAAGTGAGCTTCCGGGGGATTTTTCTGTTTTTGGCGGAATATCGTTTCTGCATGCTGTTCATCTGTTTGATATATAATAGGATGTTGTAAGACGAGGAGGCAGATCAGGATGAGATTCGTGGAACAGATCGTGGTTGTAACTGGAGCTGCACAGGGAATTGGACTAGCCTTGGCTGATGCATATGCCCGGGAGGGGGCGAAGGTTGTCTACGCAGACGTGGATGAGACGAATGGGGCTGCAGCAGCCGCTGCTGCGCGGAATCAAGGTCAGGAAGCCATATTCGTTCGCTGTGATGTAAGCATTGAACAGGATATAATTGACCTCTTCAAGCAGGTTCAGGAGGAATACGGTACGGTCCATACGCTGATTAACAATGCTGGTGTATCTGTCTGGAAATCTCCCTATGACTTGACCGTAGAGGAGTGGGACCGGGTGATGAATACCAATGTCAGAAGCTGCTTCATCGCGTCCAGAGAAGCGGCCAAGCTCATGCGTCATAACCAGACAGGGGGGAGTATCGTGAATATGGCCTCCACACGAGCAACAATGTCCGAGCCAAGCAGTGAAGCCTATGCGGCTTCCAAGGGGGCAATGGTTGCGTTGTCCCATGCGCTCGCAGCCTCGCTGGGGCCGGACCAGATAAGAATTAATTCCATCAGCCCAGGCTGGATCGAGACTGGAGACGAAGCAGCGCTTCGTCCCGAGGATCATAACCAGCATCCAGCTGGACGAGTAGGACGACCTGCGGATATTGTGCGGGCTGCCTTTTACCTGACAGATCCGGAGAATGACTTCGTGACAGGTGAGAACATCGTTGTTGACGGGGGAATGACCCGGAAGATGATATATGTACCATAAATGAATGAACTATTATGAAAATATCAGCCTGAAGTATGAGTACTAAGCAGATCCTTTCCGAAGGATTTGCTTTTTTTTCGTTCAGTTGAACTGCATCTGAGTATGAATTCGTGTCTCCTCTGTGAGGATAGGCAGTCTGTGCTGTGAAATAGGGAAGTCCCTTATAGCTCCAGTCTGACCTTACCGCCTAGAATTAAATAGTACCGAGTTCGGTGATGGGTGGAGCCAGCCATCATGCCGACTCCTTGTGCGGAATGTCGTGACTTATGATACACGAAAGGGTGTACACAGATGATATCCTTGGATAACACACGTAATTATGAGAAAGATCCTTTTATTGTCATTTGGGAGGTGACCCGGGCTTGTGCCCAGAAGTGCCTTCATTGCCGGGCGGAGGCCCAATATCGACCAGATCCGCGTCAGCTTTCTTTAGAAGAGGGCAAACGATTATTAGACCAGATCGCCGAGATGAATCATCCTCTGGTGGTCTTTACGGGCGGTGATCCGCTCATGCGTCCTGACCTGTTCGAGCTTGCCCGCTACGCGATTGAGGAGCATAAGCTTTCTGTATCCATGACGCCAAGCGCGACGCCCAAGGTCACACGGGGGGCTGTAGAGAAAGCAAAAGAAGTAGGATTGTCACGCTGGGCCTTCAGCCTCGACGGATCATGTGCAGAGATTCACGATCATTTCCGAGGCACGCCAGGGTCTTACGCAACCACGATGAAGGGGATCGGTTATTTGCAGGAATTGGGGATTCCGATTCAGGTGAATACGACCGTCTCCCGATATAATCTAAATGATCTGGAGAAGATTGCGGAGCGCGTTCAGGAGATGAAGGCGGTGCTGTGGAGCTTGTTCTTCCTGGTGCCGACAGGCCGGGGAATGATCAAGGATATGATTAGCCCAGAGGAGCATGAGGCGGTCATGAAATGGATGCAGGCCAAGCAGTCACAGATGACTTGCGGAATCAAGGCTACTGAGGCTCCACATTACAGAAGAGTTGTGCTGCAGGCTAGCAGGAATGCAAGTGATGCTCCCTTGGCTGCTGAACGCAAACGGCCAGATCTGCTAGGGAGAGCGCCTAAGGGTGTGAATGATGGGGACGGGTTCGTATTCATCAGTCACATCGGAGAAGTCTATCCTAGCGGATTCCTTCCTGTCGTGTGCGGTAATGTCAGGGACCAGTGCCTGGCTGATATCTATCGCGAATCGACTATTATGAGAAGCCTGAGAGACAAGACACTGCTCAAGGGTAAATGCGGTGTCTGTGAATTCAAGCAGCTTTGCGGTGGATCAAGAGCTAGGGCCTACGGAATCACAGGAGACTATCTAGAGAGTGACCCGTATTGTGCATATATACCCCAGAGATGGAGGGACACAGGAGTCAATGAAGCCAATTGCTAAGAAAGTAGTCATTTTGGGTGGAGGGATCAGCGGCTTAAGTGCGGCGTTCTATGTGCAAAAATTAGCCTCGGAAAGGCAGCTTCCCGTTGAGATCACCATTATAGAGAAGAGCAAGCGGATGGGGGGCAGGATTGAGACACTTCACCGACAGGGCTTTGTGCTGGAAAAAGGGCCGGACTCTTTCCTGTCAAGAAAGACCGCCGTACTGGATTTGACGAGAGAGCTCGGATTAGAGGAGGAGCTGGTGCCTACCAACCCACAAGCCAAAACAGCGTATATTCTTCACAAAAATAAGCTTCATCCGATGCCTATGGGCTTTGTACTGGGTATTCCAACCAAGCTTACTCCATTCATCCGCACAGGTCTGATCTCCCCGGCAGGCAAGCTGCGTGCGGCTTTGGATCTAATCCTGCCAGCTCGTAGGGAGAAGGAGGATGAGTCACTGGGAGCCTTCATACAGCGGCGCTTGGGACAAGAGGTGCTGGAGCACATCACAGAGCCTCTGCTGTCGGGAATTTATGCAGGTAATACACATAGCCTTAGCTTGAATGCAACCTTTCCGCAATTCAAGCAGATGGAGCTGACGCACCGCAGCCTGATCAAGGGGATGGCTAAGGGAAGCGGGAGTAAGCCGAGTCCCCACGCTACAGAGGGGCAAGGTGGATATAGTGCACTGGTAGCCAAAAGCATGTTCCTCTCCTATCGCGGCGGACTTTCTACACTGATCAAGCGCCTTGAGGAGCGGCTTCGTACGGCTCAGTATGTGGTCGGCCAAGGTGCCGTTGCTATTGAAAAAGAGGAGAAATATCATGTAGTGCTTGAGAATGGACAGCAGCTTGAGGCAGACGCGATTATATGTGCTGTGCCAGCCCGCGAGGCAGCAAGGCTGCTGGCAGAGGTGCCGGGGGCCGACCGTCTGCAGGATATTGCCTATGTCTCTGTGGCCAACATTTCACTTGCGTATCGCAAGAAGGACCTGGGTGTGGCCTTTGAAGGTACAGGCTTTCTTGTCCCGCGGAAGGAGGGCAGAATGATTACTGCCTGCACTTGGTCATCTAGCAAATGGAAGCATACGGCTCCTGAGGATTATGCGTTGGTACGAACCTATATTGGTCATGCGGGCGCTCAGGATTGGACGCAATGGACCGATGAAGAATTGGTTGAAGCTGCTCGCCGAGATCTACTCGAATTGACAGGATTGAAGGCAGAGCCGATGCTGGTTGAGGTAAGCCGCTGCAACGAGGCGATGCCACAATATCCGCTTGGACACTTAGAGACTCTAAAGAGCTTGAGGGATACGCTGGCAGAGCGCCTGCCTGGTATATGGTTATGTGGTGCAGGATATGGCGGTGTTGGTATCCCGGATTGCATCGCTCAAGGCAAGGCTGCGGTAGAACAGCTACTGGCCGAATATACAGATATTTAAGGCTCATCAGCGTATAGCTCAGATACAGCTCGGATAGAACCTAGATAGAACCTGAACCTAGATACAGCTTAGATACGTTACTAAGCCATATCGCTGAGCTATATTATTAAGGTACGGGCCAAGACACTTTTAAGAGCTATAAAACAGTCTTTCCTGATGCTACCGTGCAATATGAGTAGCTGTGCATAACGTACAATCGCGCCACCGTGCAAGCCCTACTGTGTAGGGCTTTTTTGCGTTAGAAATTGCGATTCCAAGCGGATGGATAAATTTTTTCTGAAGTAACAGTCACAACATGGGCGAATGTACAATACGATATCATGTGCAAAAGGAAGAAGAGGAGGGCTGAAGTTGGCTGTCATCAAAGCAAATTCGGAGGATGTAAAGACGCTGGCCCGTCTCATGAGAGCCGAGGCGGAGGGCGAAGGCGAGCAAGGGATGTTGATGGTAGGGAACGTCGGAGTCAATCGTATTCTTGGTAATTGTCTGGATTTTCGGAACATCCGATTGATGAATGACATGGTATTTCAGAGCCCGGGGGGCTTCGAGGCGACCCAGAAGGGTTATTTTTACCAAAGAGCCCGCGATCGTGACATTCGTTTGGCCCAGCGGGTTATCAATGGAGAGAAAATCCGCCCGGCGAGCAATGCGCTATGGTTTTTTCGACCAGCAGGAGAATGCCCTGGGACCTGGTATAACCAGGAAAATACCGGACGCTACAAGGCGCACTGCTTTTTCCGTCCTACTGCTGAGGACTGTCCAGCCGTCTATTAGTCTGCAACTGTACTTAATGTCATGAAGTAACAACAGGGTTAACAGCATGAATTAACACGATGAGGTAACGCCGAGACGTACTAACACACCATATTTTCTTATTGTCTGCAATGCCATTTTAGTTCGACAGAATCAAGGAGGAATCACGAATATGTATCCACAAGCTTTTCAACCGACGTTTTTTCCACCTGTTAGCGGAGCATCTTATCCTGCAAGAATGGCAGCCCCGAATTCGCCTAACATGCCTATGGTAAGTCCATCCATGACAGGTATGCCCAATTCCCCGATGATGGGGGGCATGATGGGAGCTTCGATGGCTCCTCCGCAGGTCAGCAGTGGAAGCGTAATGACCCCGTCCGGAACCGTTGTGCAGACACAGACTCCTCAATTCGAGCAATCGTATATTGAGAACATTTTGCGTCTGAACCTGGGAAAAGTCGGTACCTTCTACATGACCTATGAAAATAACAGCGAATGGAATGCAAAAATCTTCAAGGGTGTGCTGGAGGCAGCTGGACGTGACCACATCATCATCAGCGATCCCAAGACGGGTGTTCGGACGATCCTGCTGATGGTCAATCTGGATTATGCTACCTTCGATGAGCCACTTGTATACCAGTACCCTGGAGTACAGGGGAACCCGCCTACACGATTCTAGTCCATCCAGCGAGGCTAGATTGTGAGGATGCTGTGAACAGTGCATGAAAATATTGTATCCTATCCTCTGTGAAAGCAGAGGATTTTTGCTGTACATGGAAAAAAAGTGAAACTGAAGGACAAAACGTCGCAAAATCGGGCATTCAGGCCCTTTAATAGCTGAAAACCGCCGAAATTTGGGTGAAAACAGCTTCTCAACCAGTTTTGCAGTGATAGCTGACTGTTTCGTTGTGTATGGTATATCTATATAATTAAGTATAAGTTTTTACTTATGCTACGCATGTTGCATCAATCTTGCGAATGATATCCCATCAGCAGTAGGTAGGTGGAAAGCGTCTTGTAACGTCTACATAAGCTACCCCTGATTGAATACATTCGAATTATTATGCTATGTGCCGATGTGAAGAGAGGAGTGGGCCCATTGGGGAGTTGAAGCTGCAGTCTGCAGGAAGTCCGGTATATGTGCAAACCATTCGAAGGAGGTGCACCTGGCTGCTAATCCATTGGTGGTCAGGGAATTGATTGAGTAGTGACCCTTTACCCATTATATTTAATATTTTTGCAGTGTTTTTCTTGGTGCTGCTGAACGGCTTTTTTGTATCTGCAGAATTTGCCATGGTCAAGGTGAGAGGCAGTCGGGTTGATAGTCTGTTGGAAGCAGGCAACAAGAAGGCTGTATATGCATCACAAATGATTCACAATCTGGACGGCTATTTATCTGCTTGCCAGCTTGGGATCACATTAGCATCCCTAGGACTCGGCTGGATTGGGGAGCCAGCCATCGCAAGTCTCATTGAACCTGTATTCGCAGCTGCCGGACTCGGTCCGATTTATGTACATGGCGCTGCGATCATAGTAGCTTTTATCATCATTACCATCATGCATATTGTACTTGGTGAGCTTGCACCCAAGACATTGGCGATTCGAAAATCGCTTACGATTGTACTTTATTCTGCGATGCTAATGACCTGGTTCTACAAGCTTATGTATCCTTTTATCTGGGTACTGAACGGGCTGGCGAATCAACTGCTCAGATTGTTCCGCGTCGAACCGGTAAGTGAGCAGGAGGAGTCTGTTCACACAGAGGAAGAAATCCGTATACTGATGAAGGAAAGTAATAAGAGCGGTCTAATCGATAACACGGAATTGGCGCTTGTTGATAATATATTTGATTTTACTGATACGACAGCGCGCGAGATTATGATTCCCCGTACAGAAATGATCTGTCTATATAGTCATCTATCGGCGGAGGAGAACCTGGATATTGCTTCGGATAACATGCGAACACGGTATCCAATATGCGGTGAGGATAAGGACCATATTATTGGCTTTATCCATATCAAGGATCTGTTGCGTGACAGGTCACTGGATACCCGAACGATGATCCGACCGATTCTGGCTGTTCCGGAATCAACACAGATCAGTAGTCTGCTGAAGCAAATGCAGCGGAGCAAGACACAGATTGCCATCCTGATTGATGAATATGGAGGCACGTCTGGTCTGGTGACGCTGGAGGACATCATGGAAGAGATCGTCGGTGAAATTCAGGATGAATTCGACCATGAGCGCCCACCACTAGAGAAAATAGGCAAGGATGAGTTCTCTGTGGATGGCATGATGCTTATCGAAGAAATGAACGAGCGCTTCGATCTGGGTCTGGACAGTGAGGATTATGATACGATTGGAGGCTGGATGTACTCCCGTATTGAAATGATTCCACCCGACCCCGGGCAAAGCATCGCGTTCAATGGCTTTCTACTGCGTGTAGCGGAGACGGAGAATAAACGAATCTCGCGCATTCATATTTCCAGACTAGAAGATGAGGTAATGCTGGAAGAGGAGGGCGCGTAAGCGCAAACGCAAACGGTCTTCATTTCGGTGAAGCTTACCTATTTGATATATCCAACTGCTCTTATCTAAAAACTGAAAGAGGCCGGTACAAGGTAATCCTTGTCCGGCCTCTTTGCAGTATGTGCGATATTTACTAGTAATTTATACGGTGTTGTGCCTGAATCGCACATAATTCAAGTATTAACATCAGGCACCTACATCAAGTCTTTCAACAACAGCAGACAGCGACTTATCGTGCGGTTAGATCTAGATTGCCCAATTGCCGTCGCGGAATACAGCTTCTCTAGTGCCATCGTGGTTAATTCCATCGATGTTCATCTCACCAGAGCCGACCATGAAGTCTACATGCGTAAGACTGCTGTTCAGACCATTCTCCGCAAGCTCCTCCTGAGTCATCTTCTTGCCACCATTCAGTGTAAAGGCATAGGCGCTGCCAATAGCCAAGTGGTTGGAAGCATTCTCATCAAACAGTGTGCTGTAGAACAGCAGGTTGGACTCCGAGATAGGAGAATGATGAGGAACCAGCGCCACTTCACCAAGGTAATGGGAGCCTTCATCAATCTCAACCAGACTCTTCAGGGTCTCCAGGCCTTGTTCTGCTTCTACCTTCACGATCCGCCCATTCTCAAACGTGATTGTGAAATTATCAATGATGTTACCACCGTAGCTAAGTGGCTTCGTACTGGATACCTTGCCGTTCACACCTGTCTTCAGCGGTGCAGTGAACACTTCCTCTGTTGGCATGTTCGCAACGAACAAGTTGCCTTGTTCATTCTTGCTATCTGCAGCAACCCACAGATGCTCTTTCGGCAGCTCAATGGTAAGGTCAGTACCAGGAGCTGTATAGTGCAGCTTGTGATACTTCTTGGCATTAAGAATATCTGACTTGGATTGAAGGTTATCCATATGAGCCTGCCAAGCCGTAACCGGTTCTGGCTGGTCCACACGAACCATTTTGAAGATGGTCTCCCAAAGTGTATGTATGCGCTCTTCTGCAGGAAGATCCGGGAAAATCTTCTCAGCCCACGCTTCGGAAGGTACAGCTACGATCGACCAGCTGAATTTGTCAGCCTGCTGATAGGCTCTGTACTTGGCCATAGCTGTAGCCTTGGCCCGTTGGGCAGCGGTAATGCGGTCCTGCTTGATGCCAGCTAGCAGATCGGGGTTATCCGCAATGACGTGTAGTACAGCAGCACCTTGCTCGACCAGCTCGGTCATCTCCTCTGCATGCCACTTCGGTGGAATGCTAAAGCTCTCGTCTGGAGCCAACTCGTAGTACAGACGGGTGACCGCCTCGTCGGACCAGATCACCTTCACGTATTTGGAACCCACTTCGTAGGCTTTCTTGACAATCAAGCGAACGAATTCCGCTGCGGAAATCGGTGCGTTCACAACCAGGGTCTGTCCAGGCTGGACATTTACACCTACGCGAACGGCGAGCTCTGCATATTTTTCTAAATTTTGCTCAAAATCAGACATATGTTCTTCCTCCGTTAAAGGTAATTCGATACGCAGTATGCTACGTGTCACAACTATTGTACAATGGAATTATGAGGTTCACAAATGATCGCTTCAATCACCATGAATCATCATAAGCACAAAGTGATATTACGCTGAACAAGAAAGGATGTATGAACAAATGTCAGAGCAGTCCAAGGCGACAGTAATTAGTGCAACCATGCGGCAAGAGGAGGACGGAAGCTTCCTCGGACAGGCAGTATTTAATATGGAAGGACAGAAATCCAATTTTGAAATCTCCTTCTTCAGCAAAAAGGGCAAGGAGTGGGATTACAGTCTACATTTTGCTGAAGGAGAACGGGTCGAAGAGGAGCTATTGGCGATTGACGAGCTGCTTGAGGATGATGACGATCTGTTCGACATGCTGCTCGATGCGGCGAGAGCTGCGATGGAGTCCAAGTAATATATTGTCACATAAGCGTGCGCAAAGTAGCACTTTGACCCATTTCCAATAGGGGCCAATTCATGATATAGTCAAACCGAAATGATCAGCGCTTACAATGCTGCATGCTGCCCTTGCGCAAGTTACAAAAATGGCCAGTATGTAGCTGTGTTACTGTCTGGTTCTATACATATGTCAAGGAGGTTCGTATATGTCTTATCAACATACTGCACTAGAGGAGCCATTTCACGGCGTACCTGCTGTATGGCTGCGCTTTGCCGGTTATGAAGCAGCTGTTATACCTTCTGTTGGAGCTAATCTCGTTGCTTTTCGGGATACGGAGTACGGCTATCGCTTTCTAAGAGAGCCAGAGGCCGATGGAATGGAGGAGTTCCTGAGCAGTCCTGTGGTATTTGGGATACCGTTCCTGTTCCCGCCTAACCGCTACGAGGATGGTAAATTTCCTTGGAACGGTACAACCTACGAGCTGCCGATCAATGAGCCAAAGACCAACAATCATTTGCATGGATTTCTGCACAATGTGCCATGGAATCTGGAGGAGTATGGCTCATCTGAGGCAGAGAGCTATGTTATTCTGACACAGCAGGTGGATGAGGAGCATCCGATGTATGCCTTCCTGCCATTCACCTTCACGATTCAGCTTCGCTACAGCCTGGATGCGTTCGGACTGCGTCAGCAGTACACGATTGTCAATCAGGGCGAAGAGGCGATGCCGAATCTATTCGCATTCCATACGGCGATTAATGCGCCATTCGCTCCAGGTAGTAGTGCAGAGGATTATCGTATCAAGGTGACGATTGGTGAGCGAATTGAGCTAAGCGACCGCTCCTTGCCTACGGGCTCGCTGCAGCAGCTGTCTGCCGAAGAGGAGGCCCTCAAAGGTGAGGGGATCAATCCCTATTTTGAAGAGATGGATCACCACTATACAGCGGCTCCGCAGAACGGTCGCAATTACATGTCCCTGACTGATACTCGTGTGGGTGCAACGCTGATCTATGATGTAGGTACCAGCTATAAGCACTGGATGATCTGGAATAACAAGGCGTGCGGGCAGTTCATTTGCCCAGAGCCGCAGATGAACCGTGTCAATGCACCGAATTTGCAAGGCATTGCAGCAGAGGAATCTGGCTTGATTGCGCTTCAGCCTGGTGAGATTTTCGAACAAACAGCACGTCTGTACTGTATTCAACAGGTGGCTGAGTAACTGCTAATATGAGCAAGTGCAGTGCAGTGAGATAAATTAATGTTAATTAGAGGTAAAGTAAAGTGCTGGACCTAGCACATGTACAAGGTGTATATAGTTCTAGTACTGCGGGGGCCGTCTTTCGAGACACCCCCGTTTTGCGTTGGAGGATAGTGGCTATGACGGAGGATATACAGCACGACTCGGTTGGCATTGTTGTACATTTGTATATAGTTAGTCCAATCTGATCATCATTTCGCCTACCATAAAGCCTGCCTACCATATAAATATTCTTCATACAATTCCCCGTTCTCTGCCTTGTCAATGCTGCTTTGTTGCTTTTCTTCAGTTGCATGTCCATTGGATTAGACGAGATTCTCGGCGATCTATGTGTATTTGATTGGTTATGTAATCTCTTGACAATTAGAGACATCAAGGATATTATAGACTCTCAAAGTCTTTTATTTATTTGTTTGATTCTTCTTAGGAATGCTCACGAAGAATCTTCGAAGGAGGCGAATATTTATTGTCCTAACTATGACCAATAGGTTTCTCTAATTCCAGAATACTGAGAAAGTTTACGAAATAAAATCCAAGAATGAATCGGAATGGATAAAGTGCATGAAGGGATGAGATATCCCATACTTCAGCTAGACCCGCGATGCCAGTAGATTAAGATCATTTTTTCGGGAGGATTCTAAATGTCAACTATAAAATTGATTTCAGAACAGGAAGCTCAAGGCGAAGTTAAAGAGATGTTTGAACAGGCCAAGCAAATGTTTGGAGAGTTGCCACAATCTATACAAGCAATGGCTAATCATCCTGAGTACATGAAGATTGTAGCCCAGAAGGCTCAACTCTTCATGAATTCTCAAGAGCTCGACCAAAACACAAAACTAATCATTTGTTTGACAGTATCAATCATGAATAACTGCGAAATGTGTATTTCAAGTTATACAAAATATCTAAAGAATGCTGGCTTTACGGATAAACAGATCGTTGAAGTAATATCTATTATCGATTTTGCCGGTGCTATGAATCAATTTAATAACGCTGCATTATTGAAGCCGTAATGATGTAAATAAGACGGATTGTGCTGCTCCCACATACATAGAGTCTTGGTGCGTCGAAGGCTGAGACTCTCTTTACCCAGTGCATGAGGAACTTGACCAACATTTAGATGACATACGGCTACATAACACTAGTACAGTGATTTAGTTTACATAATATTTGTTATGTGGAATTATAGAAAAGCGTTTACAAAAAAATGTGAAGAACGCTGTTGAATCATGTATAATATGACAGAAGTCACATTCAGGCTGTACCTAGCTCATTACATATTTGAGGGAGGAATACACGTGCAATACCGGATTGAGAAAGATACGATTGGTGAGATTCAGGTCCCGGCAGATCGACTCTGGGGAGCGCAGACACAGCGCAGTAAGCAGAACTTCCCGATTGGTACGGAAAAAATGCCGATTGAGGTCATTCAGGCCTTTGCTATTCTCAAGAAAAGTGCAGCGATCAGCAATCACAAGCTGGGCAAGCTGGCTGAGAGTAAAAAGGATGCTATTGTCTTTGCTGCTGATGAGATTATCAGCGGCAAGCTGGATGATCATTTTCCGCTTGTAGTATGGCAGACAGGCAGCGGCACCCAGTCTAATATGAATGTGAATGAGGTAATTGCTCATCTGGGAAGCCAATGGCTGGCAGAGCAGGGCAAGGAAGAGCGACTGCACCCGAATGACGATGTGAACATGTCCCAGAGCTCGAACGACACGTTCCCGACTGCGTTACATGTATCCGGTGTTATTGCGGTAGAGGATCGCTTGCTTCCTGCCATCGAGAAGCTGAAGGCCACTTTGCAGGACAAGTCTGAGCAGTTCAAGGACATTATTAAGATCGGTCGTACCCATCTTCAGGATGCCACGCCGCTGACGCTGGGGCAGGAGATCAGCGGTTGGTATGCCATGCTAGATAAGAGTGCGCGTATGATTATAGATACCGTTAAATATATGAAGGAGCTGGCGGTTGGAGGCACTGCTGTCGGGACGGGCATCAATGCTCATCCAGAGTTCGGCAACTTGACGGCGGCTGAGATTTCTTCCTTTACAGGGAAAGAATTCATCTCTGCGCCGAACAAATTCCATGCGTTGACGAGTCATGATGAGGTAGTTACTGCCCATGGTGCGATCAAAGCGCTGGCAGCAGATCTGATGAAGATTGCCAACGATGTGCGTTGGCTGGCAAGTGGGCCACGAAGCGGCCTGGGCGAGATTATCATCCCTGCGAACGAACCTGGTAGCTCCATTATGCCTGGTAAAGTCAATCCGACACAGAGCGAGGCACTGACCATGGTAGTTACCCAGGTGATGGGAAATGACGCGGCTATTGGCTTTGCAGCTAGCCAAGGAAATTTCGAGCTGAATGTATTTAAGCCTGTCATCATCTATAACTTCCTGCAGTCTGTGCAGCTGCTGGCTGACTCCATCGTGGCATTCAATGATAACTGTGCTGTAGGAATTGAGCCAGATCGAGCGAAGATTGAGCACAATCTGTACAATTCATTGATGCTGGTAACGGCATTGAATCCGTACATTGGTTATGAAAATGCAGCGAAGATTGCCAAGCTGGCACATGCCGAGGGCTTATCCTTGAAGGAAGCTGCACTCCAGACAGGCTTGCTCACTGAAGAGCAGTTCGACCAGTACGTGGACCCTGCCAAGATGATTGAACCGAAGGCTTAGGTATTGCCGTAGAGACAAAGGCATTGCATTCAGGGCACGGCTTAAGCAGATAACTTAAAGTAAACAAAAAAATCGCACCTTTATGGACTATGGAGGCTTAATACTTCCATTAATCTAAAGGGCGATTTTTTTTTGTATCCAGTGCCCATTTATAACCTCCTGATGACCAGCACCAGTTTATCGTGTTATAATAAGTTACAAACAAAGGTATATAACGCGACATGTGAAAAGAATGGGAGGTCTATAACATGCAGCTTACGGTACAGGAGGCACTCGAAATATACCCGCTATCGGAAGCCAAGTTAGTTGCTGGGGCAGCGGGAACCTCTCGCAGGATGAATTCAGTTAATGTGATGGATGCGCCTGATATTGCCGATTGGGTCAAATCCGGAGAGCTGCTGTTCACTACCGGGTTCTTGCTCAGGGACAGTCATGAGGATGCGACGAAGCTGCTCAAGAAGCTTCACGAGCGAGGATGCGCAGGGCTCGGAGTCAAGCTTGGCCGTTTTTGGGACAGCATTCCGGAGACTGTGATGGCGGAGGCGGATCGTCTCAGCTTTCCGCTCCTTGAGCTGCCCTTTCAGTTCACTTTCTCGGATCAGATGAATGCGCTATTCAGAGCGGAATATGAACGCAGCACGAAGGCGCTGCAGTCCGTTGTCAGCAGGCAGAAGGAGCTTATGCAATTTGCCTTGCGAAAGGGAGCAGAAGCAAGTATTTTTGCGGGATTGTCTGAGATTCTGGACTGCCGAATCGCCGTTGTTGGATCGAGAGGCCATATCCTGTATACGAATGGCGAATGGGAGCAAGAGCAGGGCTGGATGAAGGGCTGGCCCTGGAAGTCGGTATATGCCCGGGTGAAATGGGATGCCGGCAGCTGCCATCGAGTACCGATTCGTCAGCTGGAGGAGGATTTTGGATTTCTGCTCGTCTTCACAGAATCCTCGATATCCTTCAAGGCAGAGGAGGGGTTGTTTCAGCAGGCAGCTGAGGTGCTTGCCTACTACATGAATCAGACGGATCAGGTGCATATGAGTCCGACCTCACAGGATGAGATGAAAGCTGTCATGATGCAATATTTGAACGGGAGGATTACGGCTAGCGAGCTTGCCGAGTACCTGGAGAGTAGGAGAATGAGTGTCTGTGAGGGCCCGTATCAATGCGTACTGACGACTCTTGAGCCAGAGGTTTTTGCTTCACATACCTTATTAAAGCAGCTGTATCATGAGCTTCAATACAATCCGTTGATGAAGCTGAACCCTGCGCGTCACTTTTTGGTGGATACCGGCATCTTGTCCATCTTCAGCAGTGTATCAGGGCAGGATGAGGGAGATAAGCTCGCCCGCTTTCTGACCAATCGCTTCAGTGACGTCATTGCCACACAGCACACGCGTGGAGAGCCTGGTCCTCGATTCTGGATCAGCAAGCTGAAGACCGAGCAGCAAGGGCTCCAGAGTGCATACCAGGAATGTGTGGAGACGCGCAAACTGGCTCTTCGCTTCGCTATGAGGGATACGGCGCTTCAGTTTGATAGCTTGGAATTCGCGTATGTGTTCCAGCATGTGCCTACCGAGATCATGGCGAATTATTGCAGCAAGCTGCTGGAGCCTCTCGTTCGTGAGGACCCGAATGAACTGCTGATGCATACGCTGGAAGCCTTCGTCGAGCATGATGGCCTCATTAACGAGGCAGCCAAACAGCTCTACGTCCACCGGAATACGGTCACCTATCGTATGGAGAAGATCGGTGCGCTGCTACAAATGGATTTCAAGAAAACTAATGATCTATTGAAGCTCAAGATGGTTTTTACATTTCGCAAGTTCCTTAAGCAACAAAAGGCACAGTGAGCCAAGCGAGCATATTCAATTCAATGCAGCCCAATGCAATGAAATCCTACGATACCCACCCGAATCCATTCCAACTCTAACCAATTCTATTCACCCGATCCATCCCAATCGAATTTATTGGAATTCAGCCCTCCCGTTCAATCGGGAGGGCTGTTCTCATGGAGCGGTCAGGAACCAAATACAAAAATCATACATAATGTTAGTTTAGGTAACAAAATTGCGTAATTATTATTGTCACGCTATATACATACATATACAATAACTCTCAATTATCCGATGGGGGGCTGACAGGATGAAGCCATCCACGCTTCAACTTATTAATGATATGCCACACGAAGCTTTTATGCATGAATTCGGAGCACTATTCGAGCATTCTCCCTGGATTGCAGAGAAGACTGCGGGGTATAGACCTTTTCCGGATTATACAGCCATGTTGGATGTAATGGAATTGATTGTTATGGAGGCTGATATCGAGCAGACCCTGGATCTTCTACGTCGACACCCTGATCTGGGCTCCAGACTGGAGATGAGCAGCAATTCTGTACAGGAACAGACAGGAGCAGGATTGAGCCAGCTGTCTGAATCTGATTTTCACGAGCTGCAACGTCTGAACGCGATATACACTCAGCGTTTTGGATTTCCGTTCATTCTCGCGGTCAGGGGCCATACAACTTCCTCGATCATTCAGATTATGCGCGAACGGGTGGAGGGCACAAGACAGGAGGAATTGAAGACCGCTACTCAGCAGGTATTGCGCATTGCATCAATCAGGCTGGAGCAGTGGGTCGAGCGCACTGAACAAATCTAACTGTTGATCAGGAAAGGACCTGTCTAATGATTACACATACAGGAAAATTAACAACTCACGTGCTGGATACAGGCCAGGGATTGCCCGGTAGAGGGATGAAGATTGAGTTGCTTTACTATGGAGAGACTACTTCACGGACTGACAAAGGGAATCTTCTAATTGAGACTACAACGAATGAGGATGGGCGAACCGATAAGCCATTGCTGCAGGGTGAGGCTGTGCGAACGGGGATCTATGAGCTGAGGTTCTATGCCGGAGCCTATCTGGAGGATACCAGGCATTCTTCTGGAGCCCATATAGCGTTGTGGGACTGGATTCCAATTCGGTTTCATATCCGGGACAGCCATCAGCATTATCATATTCCACTTCTGTTGGCACCTGGGGGCTATAGTACGTATCGGGGGAGCTAAGGGAGGAATTCGCAATGACAGGACATGGACAATTCGATCTGGTAATCAGACACGGTATGGTTGTGCTACCAGAGGTATGCATAGAGGCAGATATCGCTGTGAAGGATGGCAAAATAGCTGCTATAGGTCACCTTGAACACATTGCAGAGGAAACGACGGTCTTTGATGCAGCAGGGCTGACCATACTTCCTGGGGCGGTCGATATCCATGTGCATTTCAACGAGCCTGGTCTGGAGAGCTGGGAAGGCTTCGAAGCAGGCTCTGCAGCTCTCGCAGCTGGCGGATGCACAACATATGTGGATATGCCGCTAAATGGAGTTCCTCCAACGGTGAACAGAGAGGCGCTGAACCTGAAGCTTGCACGAGCACAGGAGCGCTCTTGTGTGGATTATGCTTTATGGGGCGGGCTTGTTCCGGGCAATATCGAGACATTGGATGAGCTGGCAGCGGCAGGGGTCGTCGGCTTCAAGGCATTTATGTCCGATCCTGGTGGCGAGGGCGAAGGGATCTTCGCACGCTCGAATGAGCTTACGCTGCTGGAGGGGATGAAAAAGATTGCCGCAATAGGCGGTCTACTGGCCTTGCATGCAGAGAGTGAAGATATTGTGCAGGCGTCTACGGCTTCAATACGGCAGCAAGGGCGTATGGGCATGCAGGATTATATTGAATCCAGACCTGTAATCGCTGAGGTGGAGGCCGTTAGTCGTGCTTTGCTATACGCAAAACATACGGGCTGTCGGCTACATTTTGTTCATATAAGCACACCAGAGGCTTTGGAGCTGATTGATGCAGCCAAGGCCAGTGGGATGGATGTCAGTACGGAGACTTGCCCTCATTATTTGCTGCTCACCAATGAGGATGCTGATCGTCTCGGAGCTGTGGCCAAATGTGCTCCGCCGCTGCGAAGCGCGGATAACCGGGAGCGGCTGTGGAATGCATTGCTCCATGGTTCAGTGGATATCATTGCGTCGGATCATTCACCATGCCCACCGTCGCTGAAGCAATCTGATGATATGTTCGAGATTTGGGGCGGAATCTCCGGCGCTCAGAGTACACTGTTGCTCATGCTGGAGGAGGGATATCTCGCCAGAGGCCTCTCACTGCCACAGATTGCTAGACTCGTTGCCTTGGCACCTGCCTCCAGAATGGGGCTGGACGACCGCAAGGGAAGTATTGAGATTGGCAAGGACGCTGATTTTGCCTTGGTAGATTTCAACAAGGCTTTTACGTTAACGGCTCAGGAGCTTCTTTATACCCATGTACAGAGTCCTTATTTGAATCACACGTTTCCATGCTCGATTGCGGCTACCTTTTGCCGGGGGAATCAGGTATATGACAAGCAGCATGGGGTTAGCGAGAGTCGGTCAGGAAGCTGGTTAAAGCCCAGGATGGCTGGGGTTGATCCAAGGGAGGAACGTTATGCGTGAGGCTCATGAGCAAGCAGTATCCTCACTCAATGGACATGAAGAACGACAGACTTATGGTCCCCAACTGATTGAGCTGCTTCAGGAATTGGCGGATATTGGTCGAGATGATACTGGGGGAGTTACGCGTCTTCTTTATACGAGATCATGGCTGTCCGCACAGCAGAAGCTTATGACATGGATGAAGGAGGCTGGATTGGAGGTGTTTTTTGATCGTGCAGGTAACCTTACTGGCAGACTTCAAGGAACAGATCCAGATCTGGCTCCAATTGTAACAGGCTCCCATGTGGACACGGTGACATCAGGCGGAGATTACGACGGTGCTTTAGGTATTGTAGCTGGCCTGCTGGCACTGATCGAGCTGAAGGAGCAATATGGTAAACCAACCAGAACACTGGAGGTAGTCGCGCTTTGCGAGGAGGAGGGTAGTCGATTCCCTACCGCTTACTGGGGCTCCGGAAGTATCGCTGGGCGTGTCCGCTGGGAGGATGTTGGCCTGCTCCCGGATCGTGAAGGCATCAGCATGCTGGAGGCTGCAAGAGAATGTGGCTTTGGGCCTGATAGTTCATATGCTGAGCCCGCGAGGAAACTGGGTGCTTACCTGGAACTGCACATTGAACAGGGCTCCGTGCTGGAGCGATCCAACATTCCGATCGGCATTGTATCGGCGATTGTCGCTCAGCAGCGGTATCGCATCCAGCTCCATGGCGAGGCGAATCATGCAGGAACGACACCGATGGGCCATCGAAAGGATGCCCTGACTTGTGCCGCCCGGATGATTGTAGCCGCCCAATCGTATGCACTGGAGGCTGACGATGGACTGGTAGCTACTGTAGGGAGTATCTCTGTAACGCCAGGAACCCCAAACGTCATTCCGGGTGGAGCTGAATTCACACTAGACATTCGCCATGCAGAGGATGCGGAGCTGCAGCGGCATAGCAGAGAGCTACTGCGACAATTTTCAGTAGTGGCAGAGGAAGATGAGGTCAGCTTCGTCAGCATTCAGACACTGGATGCAGCTGCTGTACCCATGGGCCGCCAACTGATGGACTCTCTGATAGCAGTGTGCCACAGCAAGCAATTGGCTTTCCGCGTAATGACTAGTGGTGCGGGTCATGATGCACAGATGTTCCGGCATGTCTGCCCTACGGCCATGATTTTCGTACCAAGTCGTGGAGGCATTAGCCACAGCCCGGACGAATACACGTCCCCCGAGCATTTAATATTAGGCTACAGCGTACTAGCATCAGCATTATATGAACTAGGTTACGGGGGTGCAGGCGCTTGAGTAGTTACAGAGAGCTTTCTCCATCACCGCGGACAATAATGACTCCAGGTCCCGTAGAGGTAGATCCACGAGTGCTAAGGGCTATGTCTTATCCGATTTTGGGGCAATTTGACCCGGAATTCACAGCGTTGATGAACCAGACGATGGAGATGCTGCGCATGATATATCAGACGAACAACCAGTGGTGCTACCCGGTAGATGGCACATCACGCTCAGGCATTGAGGCGGTCCTAACCAGTCTGATCCGTCCGGGAGACAAGGTGCTGGTTCCTATTTTTGGACGCTTCGGTCATCTGCTGGTGGAACTTGCCGAGCGCTGTGGAGCGGAAGTCTGTATCCTGGAGCGGGACTGGGGAGGGGTCTTTGACCCCGAAGATATCATTCAGGAGGCCAAGCGAGTAAGGCTGGATCTAGTGGCCATGGTGCATGGCGAGACCTCTACGGGCCAAATACAGCCGCTCGCTGAGATCGGTGCAGCTTGCCGGGAGATGGACATTTTACTTGTGGTGGATGCTGTGGCTACCATTGGAGGGGTGCCAGTCGAGACCGACGATTGGAAGCTTGATGCAGTTATGGGAGGAACACAGAAATGTTTGTCTGTCCCGGCAGGAATGGCCCCCCTAACCTATAATGAGCGCGCAGAGCAGCGGATTCAGGCACGGAAGCGAGTGGAACGGGGGCTGCGAGGTCCGATTGAGGACGCTAAGGTGGCACTAACGGTAACGGACCCAATCAAGTGTCGCCCCATTCAGAGCAATTATCTCGATCTGAGCCAGCTTCAGGATTACTGGAGTCCAGCGCGCCTGAATCATCATACAGAAGCGACCAACATGCTCTATGCATTGTATGAGGGCTTGCGGATTATTCTGGATGAAGGGCTGGAGGCACGCTTTGCCAGACACCGGCTGCATGAAGCAGCGCTGATGGCCGGACTTCAGGCATTGGGCCTGCAACTGTACGGGAATGTTGCGAGCAAGCTTACTGTAGTGACCTGTGTCCATATTCCAGTGGGAATCGATGGGGAGCAGGTGCGCTCGATGCTGCTTCATGATTTCGGGATCGAAATTGCTAGCTCATTTGGGCCATTACGAGGGAAAATCTGGAGAATCGGAACGATGGGCTATAGCTGTAGGCAGACAAATGTGCTGCATACGCTTGGAGCACTGGAGGCAGTATTGATTCGAAGTGGATATCGTGCACCAGCGGGAGAAGCTGTACAGGCAGCGCTGGATGTGTATCAAGGTAAGCATTAGAGGGGGAGCACATATGGGGAGTATTTTAATACAGAGAGCACAGATCGTTACCATGAATGCCGAAGAGGAGGTATTCATTGGCGACGTTCTTATAGAGAATCAGGTAATTAAGGAGATTGGTCCACATATTGAAGCACAAGCTGATCGTGTCATTGATGCTCGCGGCAAAGTACTGCTGCCAGGCTTTGTGCAGACGCACATTCATCTGTGTCAGACCCTGTTTCGCGGGCGCGCAGACGATATGGAGCTGATGGATTGGCTTCGCCAAAGAATCTGGCCGCTGGAGGCTGCTCACGATGAGGAATCCGTCTATTACTCGGCTCTGCTAGGCATAGGAGAGCTAATATCAAGCGGGACCACTACAGTGCTGGATATGGAGACGGTGCATCACACCGAATCTGCATTTCAGGCCATGGCCCAGAGCGGCATACGAATTATCTCCGGCAAGGTGATGATGGATCATGGAGATGAGGTGCCCCTCCCGCTACGTGAGCGCACAGAGGATTCCATTCAGCAAAGTGTAGACCTGCTGGAGAAATGGAATGGCTTTGGCGGTGGACGTATCCAGTATGCCTTCTGTCCAAGATTCGTAGTGTCCTGTACTGAGCAGCTTCTGACCGAGGTACGTGACCTGTCAGCACAGTATCATGTGCGGGTGCATACGCATGCTTCAGAGAATCAGGGCGAGATTGCGCTAGTTGAATCCGAGCGCGGTATGAGAAATATTATTTACCTGGATCATATTGGTCTGGCTCATTCAAGACTAATTCTGGCGCATTGCATCTGGCTGAGTGAGGAGGAGAAGGAGATCATTCGTAAACGCGGGGTGAAGGTGACTCATTGCCCGGGCTCCAATCTGAAGCTTTCCTCAGGCATTGCGGATATTCCTGATCTGCTGAACCGCCATATTCATGTCGGACTTGGTGCCGACGGAGCACCCTGCAATAACAATCTGGATATGTTCCAGGAAATGCGCCTGACTGCGCTCATTCAGAAGATTCCACATGGTCCAACGGCAATGGATGCACGTACTGTCCTGAGAATGGCAACGATGGGCGGAGCTGAGGTGCTGGGTATGGCCAAAGAGATCGGCAGCCTGGAGGCTGGGAAGAAGGCCGATATGATCTTGCTGGATCTGGATGACTATCACACATACCCATCGTATGATACAGACATTTACTCCCGCATCGTCTATTCCACTACCCGGAGCAATATGGACACCGTTATTATTGACGGAGCTGTAGTGTTTGAGAATCGTATGGTGACAACCATAGATCGGGGCATCGTATTGCAGGAGGCGGATAAATCCATTGCGAGGTTGATACGTACAATGTAATTTTCGTTTCTACTTGATGTGAACTGATGGACATTCATGGGATTGTTGCAAGTTCTGAACCGTTGGCTCTAGAGATTATTACGAACTATATAAGCTCGCGCAGCCAAGTGAAGCCAAGGTGCATACCACGCTGAAGGGAGGAAGCCTCGTATGGATATGGCGGAATTATGTGTTCATGCTGTCAAAGGCGGAGAACGAAAGGTGCTAGTAACAGCCGTATATGTTGAGGGTCATGCGTACCGCAAAGAAGGGGCTTCCATGCTGCTCGGGGAAGATGGGGGAGTCTGGGGGAGCATTAGTCCCGGCTGTATAGAGGAGGATCTTCGGGAACGGGTCTGCGAGGTACTGTCCACAGGGAAAATTGCCAAAGTTCCCTATGATATGAGACCTGTGGACGATCTGTCCTGGGGTGAGCATGTCGGCTGTGGTGGACTGATGCATCTGGTGCTTGAGCCAGTCGTGCAGCAGCTCCAGATGGCCATGGAGACGATGGTTGATCTGTTTGGAAAAGGACACCATGTTATCCTCACACGTACCTACGATTGGCTTGCCGAGTGCGCAGAATATAGGCTGGAAATTGCCGGGCATGCTATTGATAATGGGCTAGTTGCGTCAGGCAATTTGGCATCATTGGCTGCAATTCATGTAGACAATAGCCATGAGCAGATGCTCGCACATACTGAGCATCAGCCTTGGCCTGATAGCTATGTGCGGACTTATCGACCCCAGCCACGCCTTGTGATCTTCGGTGCTGGACCTGATGCGGAGCCCGTATGTAAGCTGGCTCTTGCCACAGGCTTCCGTGTAGTTATGGCGGATTGGAGGACAGCGCGGCTAACTGCAGAGAATTTTGCAGGAGCTGATCTGATCCATGGCTTCCCACAGGAATTATTGTATGGACAGCTTCGTATCATGGAGACGGATTTTGTGCTCCTCATGAGCCATCAATATCAGCGTGAGCGTGAGCTGCTAGAGCTGCTGGCAGAGAGCACATGTGCGTACATCGGCATTATGGGAACGAAGGGAAGAACAGCACGCTTGCTGGAGGGATTGCCCACATTCTTGAATTTGCATTCTCCTGTTGGGCTCTCCATTGGCTCAGATGGACCGGAGGAGATTGCTGTCAGCATCATGGCTGAGTTGATTGCGATTCGAAGGGGAACAGCCAAGGCGCAGTCACAGTCCTTGAAGGAGGGGTGGTATTATGAGCGTCACCGGAGTGATTCTGGCAGCCGGCCAAAGTTCGCGACTGGGTCGTGACAAGCTGGCGGAGCTACTGCTGGATGGTCGTTCGATCGGAGCAAGAGTAGTAGATACTGCCCTGAATTCACGGCTTGACCATGTGCTTGTAGTGGGACGGCAATGCTCCCAGCCAGATTGGCTTACATCCATCTTCGATGAAGCACTCCGACAAGACAGAGCAGAATATCTACATTGTACAAAGGCTGACACGGGCATGTCTGCTTCCCTGCAATGTGGACTGGAAGGGGCTATTCGTCGAGGAGCGCAAGCGATTATGATTTTGCTGGCTGATCAGCCTTTCATGCAGGCGAGTAGTCTGGATGCATTATTACAGCTTTATTATGATCTCCACAATTCCACTCGACCAGAGCAGAGCTTCGATTATATTGCTGCCCGTAACGGAGCCTCCCCCCAGCCCCCGGTTATATTGACATCCACCATGTATGAGGCAGTGCGACAGCTACAGGGAGACTGTGGTGCAGGCATACTGCTCAAGAGCGCTAGATACAGAGGTATCTATTGTGACTACTCTGCTGATCTGTTCATGGATGCAGATACGGAGACGGCGCTCATGCACCTTCGAGAACAAGAGAGGAGGGTGATGAGTCTTGCAAATGAATAGCCACTCGATCTCTCCTTCAATGAGCCAGCCGACTGTGAGCTTGCCAACGACACAGGAGGAGTTGCTGCATACCAGATCAGTATTGGGTGTCGGGGCAACTATCGTGGCAGGAGGAACCCTGCTACGGACCCAATGGGAAGGGGGCGCAGTGCCTGTCCCATCCAACCTGATCGGCTTGGATGCGCTTGAACAGCTGCACGGAATCTCTGAACAAGAACGTGCTCTACGCATCGGTGCGATGACACGACTGAAGGATTGTATCAGCAATACAGCCGTTGTAGAATGTGCGCCGCTACTGTCAGAGGCAGTTCGTCATATTGCTGCCCCTTCTATTCGGAATTTAGCCACGCTCGGCGGTAACATTGTATCTACGGTTGGCGATGCTCTGCCAGCTCTGCTGGTTATGAATGCCGAATTGGAATGGCTCGGGCAGGAGAGCTTCATAAGACAATCTCTTAGGGATTGGTTAGATAGCGCCCGTAGCAATGGCATTGATCGTGAAGCTGTTCTATGTGCCGCGCATATCCCGCGAGTGGCTGGACCCCAAGTGAGCTTTTTCAAAAAAGTAGGCAGAAGAGCGGCTTTCACCCCTGCCCTTGTGAGCGTTGCTTTTGAGGGAGTCCAGGATTCGGGCAGGAAAGTGGATATCGGCTGCTCTGGCGGCTGGTGGCGGTGCATGTATCCCAGCAAGACTCCCTCGCTCGGAGGAATTACTGTTATCCATGCAGCCATGGATGACAGATTACGGTAAACTTGCACGAACGATACAAGAGGAATTTGCGGCGAATACAGATGTGTTCGCTACAGCCGAATACCGAAGCAGTCTTGCCGCCAATCTGCTTACCGCTGGATTATTTGAGAGCATGGAGAGTATTCACAAAGCAAAGGAGTGAGCCGAATGTTGCTGAATCGTGAGAACAGCGGCACACGCTGGTATAAGCGGCCTGACGGACCTGAGAAGGTCACAGGCCGTCTTTCATATCTGACCGACCTATCCCATCCGGATATGCTGTATGGTCGTGTGCTACGAAGTGAATATCCACATGCCAGAATTGTAGCCGTTGATCTGGAAGCTGCGCTACGTCTCGACGGTGTACGTGCAGTCCTTACCTGGCGGGATGTACCCGGTCTGAATCGATTTGGCATCGCCACACCAGACCAGCCCGTCTTCTGTGAGGATCTGGTCAGATATACAGGAGACGCGATAGCTGCTGTTGCAGCAGACACGCCTGAGCTGGCGGAAGCAGCTCTGGCACTGATCAAGGTCAGCTACGAGGAATTGCCGGTTGTGGATTCGCCCGAAGCGGCACTGGAAGAGCAGGCACCGAAGCTACATCCCCAAGGCAACGTACTACACCGTACTGAGGTGAAGCGTGGCGATGCTGAGGCCGCTTTTGCGGAGTGTGTGCATGTTGTAAAGGAAACATATTATACCCCGCGCCAAATGCATACCTACATGGAGCTGGAGGGAGGCCTCTTCGTTCCTGAGGAGGATGGCAGACTTACGGTGTATGCTGCCACTCAGCACGGCTACAAGGATCGAATGCAGCTATCCCGCATTCTTGCCCTGCCCGAGGAAGCGATTCGGGTCATTTCCAGTCCGATTGGGGGCTCCTTTGGTGGAAAGGACGAGTTGAATGTACAGCCATACGGTGCGCTGCTTGCCCTGCATTGTGGTCGTCCAGTGAAATTTCATAACTCACGTAAGGAATCTGTCCGGGCAGGACTCAAGCGACACCCAATGAAGATCGAGATGATGACAGGTACGGATGAACAAGGCTACTTGGTTGCCCATCGGGTAAGAATGATGTCGGATACCGGAGCATATGCGACATTGGGCGCTCCCGTATTGAATTTTGCGACAGAGCACTGTCTCGGGCCTTACAGCATTCCGCATGTGGATGTAGAAGGAATGGCTGTATACACGAATAATGGTGTAGCAGGCGAGTTCAGAGGTTTCGGGGGTAATCAGACTATATTCGCCGTAGAAGGACAGATGGATCGACTTGCTGCTCTTCTGAGCATGGACCCTTGGGAATTCAGGCGCAGGAACATGCGGAGTAGCAGTGACCCAGGCCCCTTGGAGCAACGAATACTGGAGACGGAGGGGCTAGCTCAGGTGTGGGAAGCCGTAGAGAGCTCTTCGCTGTGGCAGAGCAGGAGAGGTAGTATAGAGGAAGAGAAGCGTCTACCATGGATACGTCGGGGGATCGGCGCCTCTCTAGCCATGCATGGAGCAGGACTGGGCTATGGACTACCTGATCCAGCAGGTGGCCGACTGTCACTTACCGAAAAGGGGCTTATTGAGGTGGCCTTCAGCTACGAGGAATTCGGTCAAGGATTGGTGGCTACGCTCGAAATGATGCTGATGGACCTGTTCAACTGCTCCGCCTCGGATCTTAGCATCATCATTGGGGATACAGACCTCGTGCCGCACAGCGGGTCAAGTACAGCTTCGCGGTCTACGACGATGGCATGGATGGCCCTGCAGCGACTGAAGGACCCTTTCCTGAAGCAAATCGTGGGGATTGCTTCAGCCTTGACAGGCATTATTCCAGAGCAGCTGGTTACGGGACCCGGAGGTGTATGGCAGGTGGAGGAATACAGGCGCATGGCTGCGACACGGTTACGTCCACGCGTGACTTATGCAGAGATTGTGGCAGCTGCGACGGAGCCCCTTGTGTTCGATACACGGTTCGATTATCCGACTACACCAGATGCGGTCATGGGCGGCCATTTTCTATATACGTATGCAGCCGTCATCGCAGAGGTGGAAGTGAATCTGTTGACTGGCGAAGCCAAGCTACAGGATACCCGTCATATCGTAGCTGCGGGGCCAGTTATGAATCCCATGGGATATTTGGGACAAATCGAGGGCGGTAGTGTCATGGCACTGGGCTTCACTTTGACAGAGGATGCGGTTATGACACAAGGCCGCTATGCAACACCGAATCTGGATACGTATATCATTCCGACGGTGCGGGACATCCACAGCTCGCTGGAGGTAGAGGCGATTGAAGCGCTGCCGGAGGGCGATCCTTACGGACCACGTGGTGTAGGTGAGGTCGGATCAGTGGCGCTGGCTCCTGCGATTGCTGAGGCTATATATCAAGCTACAGGTGTGCGAGTGAAGCACCTGCCAGTCAGAAGGGAGCTGCTCATGAGACCTCTTGATTCGCTCATAGGGCAGGAGAAAGGAGTGAAGTGGGGATGAGTGAGCAAGCGTATCTATGGAGAGCAGAGCTGAATGGCCGTCAGATCGAGCTTGCGGTAGCTCCTTCTCGCCGTTTGATCGATATACTACGTACAGATCTGCAACAAACAGGAACGAAGATTTCCTGTGAGATTGGACGATGTGGAGCATGCATGGTATTGATCGACGGGGTCGCAATGAATTCCTGCCTGCTCATGGCTTATCAGTGTCAGGACCGCAGCATCGTGACTATAGAAGGATTAGGTTCAGAAGACTGTGCTGACCGAGCCATTGCCAAAGATTCAACAGCAGAAGACGATCAGAAGATGAACACGAGCGTTATCGCTATCCAAGGAAAGAAGGCTATTCTTCATCCGATCCAGGAAGCCTTTGTGGAAGAGGGTGGCTTTCAGTGCGGTTATTGTACACCGGGTATGATTCTGTCCACCAAAGCACTGCTTGATCAGAACCCGAGCCCCGTGAAAGCAGACATTGAAGAAGCGTTATACGGCAATCTATGCCGTTGCACAGGCTATAGCGGAATTATTCGAGCTGTTGAGCAGGCTGCTGTGAAATGCCGACAGCAGAAGCTACAAAAGCAAGAACAGTGATATATAGAGTCTGCTTCCAATTCAGTGAGCAAAATAAATCTTGCAAGCAAGGCATCATGTATCTCACGGTTACTTCTCTTCATTACCTTCTGAATCGAATAGGATGCATCCCGGACTAACATAGTCGAAGGAAGGCTTCGCAGGAAGCGCTCACCTTCGACTTTTCTTTTGCTTCTGAAAGAAAAGGTATCAATTATGTTAAAAAAATGAAACTTTCCGCCAATTATATTAGTTTATGATAGGCGTAATTATTGCACATTTCGTCATTATGCATTCAATCCAACAATCGTGTAGAACGAGCATAAGGAGATGATCAGGGTGAGTGAGCGTCCCTTACCCAACAGGTCTGTTCGACGACAATCTGGCAGACGACAGCAACGAAGACGGCTGCGAAAAGCCACGCTACATGTCCTCGTCTTCTTCCTCATAGCTGGTCTAACAGGCGGCGGCTGGCTCATGTTCACATCCTCAGGTGAGGAGTTCCGTTACCGTATAGCGGATACGCTTATAACCACTCAGCATCGACACTGGGCCAAGTACATTATTGGACAGGACGAGCTGGATAAAAGAGTGGCTGAATACCAGGCCAGATTCGAGCAAATGGGCGAAGAGACGGATCATCATACGATTCAGACTCCTGCAATACCTGTTGCAGCCGTACAAGAGGAGCAGCCGCTAATAGAGATTGAGGAAGTATCCGGCAAGAGCTATCACGGCTTCGTAATGACGGTCCACGATCCTACCAAGATCAGATTAGGTGTCCCGGCACAGCAGGGTAAAGGCGAGAAGGTATCCAGCATGGTCAAGCGTCTGGGTGCCGTGGCTGGAGTGAATGGTGGTGGCTTTGCAGATCCTAACTGGAAAGGCAATGGCTTCAAGCCGATTGGTGTTGTCATTTCTCAAGGGAAGTTATTTTATAACGGCTTGGGTAAGAAGGCTTCTACCCAGATCGTCGGAATCGATAAGCAGGGCAAGATGATCGCAGGGCACTATTCTCTGGAAGAATTGAACCGGATGGAGGTTCAGGAGGCTGTAACCTTTCAGCCAAGGCTGATCGTGAATGGCAAAGGTCTGATCCGTAATCATGCAGAAGGGTGGGGCATTGCTCCGCGAACAGCCATGGGTCAGCGAGCTGATGGAGCGATACTCTTCGTTATCATTGACGGAAGACAGCCAGGTTATAGCATTGGTGCGGATCTCTATGACATGCAGAATATTTTGCTGGAGCGGGGTGCCGTCATTGCGGCGAATCTGGATGGAGGCTCTTCTACGGTGCTTGTACACAACGAAGCAATTGTCAATAAGCCTTCCTCCGAGTATGGAGAGCGTTACCTGCCAACGGCATTCCTCGTATTTGAGCATCCGGAGCAGGCGAATATACCAAATATCTGGGAAGGCTTGAGACCTGAGAATATTGATGCCGGGAAAAAGTAGATTGCCGCGTTAGTTTTAGCCTATGCAAGTCATGGCAAGCCTATGAAAGGGGATGAATGTCGTATGTTCAAGCAACGAAAAACAGTCATTCTTACAGCCATCCTAGCTGCTGCCGCTTGTTATCTGATTGCAGCGAACGCTGCTCTGGCATTCCCGTCCTCTGAGCTGGAATCCGTAGCGAGCCCGCTACCGGAAATCTACTTGAACTGAGCATTTTGCAAATCCAGCAAGCGATATTCAATCAACAATAGATAGATCGAAATGGTTCTATTCGTCTATCAATTGCACTTTATAGCGATACTAATCGAATCATGCAACATGCTTAAACTTTGAATAGAGTTGACGCATTCTTTATTTTGCTCCATAATTCTCCCATAAATTCTGATAACGGAGCGGAGGATTGAATGGAGCAGTTAAATGTACGTAGCAAGCCCACTATGGCAATTCGGGAAGACAGCTTCCTTCAGGGAGTGAAGGATTGTGTACCGACGTTGCTTGGGTATTTAAGCATAGGATTCGCAGTTGGCGTTGTTGCCAAGACAGCTGGTCTATCGATCCTGGAGATTGCCCTGCTTAGCCTACTGCTGTATGCCGGTTCAGCCCAGTTCATTATTTCAGGCATGGTGGTCGCAAGCACATCACCAACGGCAATAATTCTTACGGTCTTTTTGGTGAACCTCAGGCATTTATTATTGAGCGCGGCGGTCTCGCCGTATTTTCGGCATTTGAGCGCAGCGAGGAGCGGTCTTGTGGGCGCCTTGTTAACCGATGAGACCTTCGGCGTAGCTATGATTAAGGCAGCGGAGCATAAGAAGCTCGGCGAGAAGTGGATGCATGGTCTGAACCTGACGGCCTATCTCAACTGGTTCGTGGCGACCCTGGCTGGAGCTTACCTGGGGCAGTGGATTAGCAATCCGGAGCTATGGGGCCTCGATTTTGCATTAACAGGGATGTTCATCGGCATATTAGCTGTGCAAATTGCCAGCCGCTCCAAGCTGCTGGTGGATCTGATTGTCGCAGCGAGTGCCATCGTGATCGCCGTCGGGGCCAGTGTGCTGGTATCAGGTAGTATGGCTATTATCATTGCTACGGTAGGAGCGGCAACGGTTGGGATGGTGATGAGCCGATGGAAGTGAGTGGATATATGCTCGTTATTATTCTGGGTAGTGCACTTGTCACCGTCATTCCACGTGTGCTGCCATTGATGCTGTTAAGCCGTGTCCAACTGCCTGAGTGGGCTATGCGCTGGCTGCATTACGTTCCTGTGTCTGTCATGGCCGCGATGATTGGCCAGGAGATATGGATCAAGGATGGTGAGCTTGAGCTCTTCAATCTGAAGGTACTCGCCGCCGTTCCGACGCTGTTGGTTGCTATCTACACCCGAAGCCTGCTTGGAACAGTCATTACAGGGATCATTACCCTAATGATCCTGCGCTATTGGTTCGGGTAATTACTCGTATATATTCCTCTTCGTATGGGCTGTAATGGCACGTCTGGAGAGGTTTTTTTGTTGTAGGTGAGGCTTTGTTTTTTTAATTCAGTTTCAGGATGGCATTTGTACTAACTGAACAAGTACCTGTTAGTGAGAAGAAGCCATTCGAATACATATAGAAACAATAAAACATTTTATCATTGACTTACTTTTTGTTACATGTTAATTTATTGATAACAAATAACCAATCAGCCATAGTTATACAGAAGTAATCTTAGACTTTTACTTTAGGCAACATAGAATGACTGGCTTACGGTTGGGATAATGTAATGATTAGCCAATAAAAAAATGGACAAAAGGGGATTGAATCAAATGAACAAGTACGTATCTGCATTGCTTCGAGTGGGACTGGGGATCATGTTCCTGATCCATGGTCTGGACAAATTCCAGACAGGCATAGAGAATGTGGCAGGTTACTTTGGCAGTATCGGATTGCCTGGCTTCTTCGCCTATATTGTCGCTTCAGCTGAGGTGGCCGGAGGAATAGCACTCATTCTGGGCTTGCTGACGCGTGTGGTATCTGGCGGATTTATTCTCATTATGCTGGGAGCCATCATCTCAGTGAAGCTGCCGCTGGGGTTCCTTGGAAACGGACAAATGCCCGGGTATGAACTGGATATCGCTTATCTGCTGATTGCCTTGCATCTCATGTTCGCTCCAGCTACTGCGTTCGCAGTGGATCGCCTGCTGTTCAGAGACAAGTCTGGGGTAGGGGAAGTTGCTGAATAACAGCCACTTCTAAGATGAACTTAAGAACCAGGCGGATTAAGAGCCTAATTATGAAGTTAATGTAAGAAACTGATTAAGAGCCTTCTTAAACTTCAGAAAACAAATTCGTTCAATTAATATTATTAAGAGTTCTGCTCCGCTTTAGACGCCAGTCGTGAAATAATAGCCGCTGGAAAATCACCGGAAGTAGAAAATCAGAGAAAAGAGGAGTTCTAATGAGCCAAACATTACATTCAGCTACGAGAATTGGCAAGGTGGCCCTGAAGGTTAGCAATCTGAAGCGTTCCATTGTGTTCTACACTGAGGTCATTGGCTTCCAACTACTGCATGAGTCTAGTCAGACTGCCCAATTGACAGCGGATGGAAAGACAGTATTGCTGACACTGACCGAGCACAAGGATGCGTTAATTTTACCAGAGCGTGCAGGAGCGGGTCTCTATCATTTTGCCATCCTTCTACCTGATCGTGCTTCTCTCGGCCTGGCAATTCGGAATCTGGCGAAGCACAATATGGAGATTGGTCAAGGGGATCACCTCGTGAGTGAGGCGTTCTATCTGAATGATCCGGATAATAACGGAATTGAAATGTATGCAGATCGACCAAGAGAGACTTGGAAAAGAGATCAAAATGGCCATTATATTATGGCTACGGAGCAGGTAGATGTCCAAGGATTGCTGGACGAGTCGTCAGATAAGACCTGGACTGGGCTTCCCGCTGGCACGACGATCGGACATGTTCATTTCCATGTATCCGATCTGGGCAATGCTGAGAAATTTTACGTGCAGACGTTAGGCTTCGACATTGTAGCTATGTATGGTTCCATGGCCATGTTCATTTCCGCAGGCGGTTACCACCACCACATCGGTCTGAATACGTGGGCAGGAGTGGGTGCGCCACCCGTACCAGAAAATGCTGCCGGACTTGACTTCTATAGCCTTGTGTTGCCGAATGATGATGAGCGACAGGCTGTGCTGGATAGACTTCGTCAGGGAGGCTATCAGGTAAGCGAGCAGGCTGGCAAGTGGTTCGCCAAGGACCCATTCAATATTCAAGTCCAACTGGTGACGGAGCAAGAGCATCTTCTCGGGTAAATGTCGCCAAGGTAATTAACGACATGAACTATATGAATGACATGGGCTCCATAAGCTATGTTCCGGTCAATTGCGATTTTTGTGCATTTGATTAACTCAATGAATTATTAATGCAATTAATTTCTTGCTGATTGTGCGTGTTCTGATTCGTTATCGGAAGAAAAAGATGACGATCCAAAGCGCTAATTGCTTGCTACGGACTTACAACAAATAAGACTTTACTGCTAGAGGAACAGCCTTGTCCCCTAGCAGTAGAGTCTTATTTTTGTTGCTATATATACTCACTAGATCTACAGTTATTAACTCTGTGTACTCAGAACATGCTCCAGTCGAGCGACTGCGATATCGTCTCCAACAGATGAACCCCAGTCGTACTGTTACCCATCCGATTAAGCGCAGGCCCTATGACTCCAATCCCGTAGCGACCAGGAACCATGGACAGAATTCCACCGGACACACCACTTTTTGCTGGCAGCCCGACCTGTATGGCGAATTGACCAGAAGCATCGTACATTCCACAGGTGGTCATGAAGGTCTTGGCAATCTGAACATAACGGCGGGGAATGAGCGGGACGCCGGCCACTGGATCATAGCCGTTATAAGCCAGGATCAATGCCATCCGCGCAAGATCAGAGCAGTTTACAGTGATGGCACAATGTCTGAAGTAGACCTCCAGCACATCCTCAACCTTCCCCCTGAGAATGCCTTTCTCGGTAAGAAAGTAGGCTAGGGAGCGATTTAAGTGTCCTGTGGCAGATTCAGAGGCATAGGTGTCCTCATCGAACACAAGAGTATCATTCTGTGTCAACAGCTTGAAGAACTGGAGAATGCGTGTGAACTTCTCCTCGGTGCTGTTCCCCGCAATGAGTGAGGAGATGGCGATGGCCCCGGCATTAATAAGCGGGTTGAAGGGGATACCAGGCTCTACAAGCTCCAGCTTGAGCATGGAATTGAAGCGATCTCCGGTAGGCTCCATTCCAACTTTGGAAAATACGACCTCCTCGCCATTATCCATCAGTGCAAGGATTAGGGTGAACACCTTGGATATACTTTGCAAAGTAAAGCTCAGGCCGCAATCACCTGCGGATATGGATTGTCCCTTGCCATCCATGATGTATATCCCTAGCGCATCTCTCGGTGCCTTGGACAGCTCCGGGATATATGAAGCTACATTGCCATGAACGTGGTGCTGACGACTTTCTTCAAGCCATGCGGGTAAGTGCTCTCTTAATTGTTCCCATTCATAAGTTGACATGCTGCTTCCTCCGATCCTGCAGGCTCTGTATCTATAACTACTCTTATATACTTCTCCAATTTATTCTATCCATCTATGAGTCTCACCTCAAGAGATTACGCACGGAGTTCGCAAATTTAGCCTATGAATTCGCAAAAAGTTGACGTACAGGCACATGTATACTATTGTTTTGTTAATAACATGATGATTATATGAATAAAGAATATGAAATTACAGGTGATGAATAGATGCAGGAGCACTTGCCCGTTGATCGGAATGGTATGAATGAGGAACAGTTCTTGAAGCAATATGATGCTAGTCAATATGACAGGCCCTCACTTACAGTGGATATGTTGATCTTCACCGTAGCAGACAAGGAACAGAACAACTACAGGAAGCTTCCTGAGAAGTCACTGCAGCTCTTGCTGATTAAGAGAGGTGAGCATCCTTTTCTGGGGCAATGGGCGCTTCCAGGCGGCTTCGTGGGAATGCATGAAGATCTGGATTCGGCAGCACGACGTGAACTGAAGAGCGAGACGAATCTGGATGACGATCAGCTCCATTTGGAGCAGCTGTATACCTGGGGTGAGGTGGGACGAGATCCGCGTACGCGTGTGATCAGCTGTTCTTATATGGCACTTGTAGATCGTAGTGCACTTCAGGTGCAGGCAGGTGACGATGCTGCTGAAGCTTGCTGGTTCGACCTGACGCACAGGATTGTACACGAGCAGAAGACAACGTTGAAGGATGGCTACACGCTGGAGCGGCTAGTAGAGCTTTGCTTAACCCATGGGGAAGTGACATTGTCAGCCCAGGTCAAAGTGGTGCAGCGGGTAAGCGGCAAGTCCAACACGATAGCTCGCGAAATCGTGGCAAGTGATCAGCTTGCATTTGACCATGCGCGGATTATTCAGTATGCGGTCGATCGTCTGCGCAACAAAGTCCAATACACAAGCATCGCCTTCAATCTAATGCCGCCTTTATTTACTCTAACAGAGCTCCAGCAAGTGTATGAGGTACTACTGGGCAAGGAGCTGCTAGCTCCGGCCTTCCGCCGTAAAATTGCTGATATGGTGGAGGAGAGCACGGAGTACAGGAAGGATGCGGGTCATCGGCCTTCCAAGCTATTCAGCTATAGACCATTTGTTGATGGCGAGTGATCAATTCCTGAGTGTTTTTTTATGATATGTCCTACTTATCAAGTCGCCTCTTAGGCGGCTTTTTTGAGATGTTAGAATTTAAAGGTTTTCAGCGGAGCTGAAGCATTCGATCATGGCAAGAAAAACTTCAATTACGGTGGCCTGTCGTCTGTGAAAGTACACCAATTAACGAGCAATAGCAAAATTTGAATGATCATTTCAATTGATTATGTATGCCAAATGATGGATGTGCTACATTATTGCTAGTTCTACAATTATTGAGAATTAGACAATTCGTATCCAATCATGGTGTCGAAAAAAGCAAAGTGCTTTACACAGCTCAAATGATGCATATTGGAGCTGTAAGCAGCAGTCACTGAGCATCCTGATGATAGGGAGGTGATTCCAGGGCAGTGAATTGGCGGAGCTTCGTGGATACGTTCAAGCGGATGCGCTTCATGTGTCACACATCAAAATGCAAACGCTTACTTACTGCTTTTCCTGTGCAGTGGCTTGTAGCCTAACCTAGCTGGGTACACGAAAGGATGGATGTTAATGATCGCGAAGATGCGACAAATGGGCTTGATCTTACTTATGAGCGTTTTTACTTTGTCCAGTCTTGGATGGGGTACAGTATTTGGGAACGAGGCGGTGAGCGGGACGGCTGATAATAATGAGGCACTGGAGGCCATCGTTCATCAATTTGACTTCGGGCCTGGAGAAGCGGTTGCTGACTATACCGGGATTGACGCCTATACGCCGTATTCTGCAGAGCAAGGCTACGGCTTCACAGATCTGACACTCGTTAGAGCTGAGACGCGTGACACAGGCAGTTCGCTACAATCGGATTTTGTTGTGCTGGAAGCTGGAGCCGGATTCAATGTAGACCTACCTAATGGTGATTATACCGTCTCACTGATGGCTGGCGATCCAGAGGGAGACACGAATATTGCTATTAAAGTAGAGAATATGGACAAGGTACAGCCAACGACCAAAGCAGCTGGCGAATATTTGGAGATGGACTTTGATATTGCTTTGGTGGATGGACAGTTGAATTTTGTATTCTCTGGTACAGCAGCCAAGCTGAATGCCATTACGATTACTAAGCTGCCTGAACGCGATGCGGGTACCAAGCCGGTCGTATACCTTGTAGGTGATTCAACGATGCAGACCTACGATCCATACTGGAAGCCACAGGCTGGCTGGGGACAGATGCTGCCCGACTTTTTCAGCGATGCGGTAGAGATCAAGAACCATTCCATTGGTGGACGCAGCTCCAAGTCGTTCCTGTTCCAGGGCAGATTGGATGAGATTCTGCGTGTCATTCGTCCTGGCGATTATTTGCTGGTGCAATTCGGACATAATGATGCAACGATTAGCAATCCAGAACGCTATGCCTCGCCCGCTGATTACAAAAATTATCTTAAAACCTACATAGACGGGGCACAGCAGCGTGGAGCAACACCCATCATGATTACTCCAGTGGGACGTAGAGATTTCAATGCGGGGACGGGAAAATTCAATGTATCCTTCCCTGAGTATGTTCAGGCGATGAAAGAGGTCGTCGCTGAGAAAGAAGTGCCTATGATTGATCTCAGCAAACGGAGCGTTGAGTACTACGATTCCATCGGTCCTGAAGCAGCACTGTCCGTCTTCCTTCACGTTCCGGCCGGAATCTATCAGGCGTTCCCTAACGGGGCTACGGATAATACTCATTTTCAAGAGTATGGTGCCATTCAGCTTGCACGGATCGTAGCGGATGCTGTTCGTGAGCTGGATATTCCATTAGCAGCAGCTGTTGAGGATGCAGAAATACCAGCTGAGCTACCGGCGAAGCCTGTGGACCTCAGGGTAGGGGGTGTCAGTAATGCGGGAGCCGAATTGAAATGGACGGCCGATTCTGCAGCGGACATCTACAAAGTCTATAGCAAGCTAGCTGCAGAGCCTGAGTCATCGTATAAGCTGGCTGGAACGGCAACCGTACCCACGCTTACGCTCAGTGGTCTGCTTGAGGGCCAATCCTACACCGTCCGAATCACAGCCGTAAATGGACGCGGGGAATCTGAGGCATCAGATGAAGTTACCTTCACCACAAAGTCCGCAACATATCGTTATGACTTCGGTCCTGTAGGATCGCCGGTAGCCGAAGGATATACAGAGGTCAACCGGAATACGATCTATACTCCGGAGCGCGGCTACGGGCTGACATCATCAGCCAACATGGCAGATCGGGATCGCGGCGGTGCGACTGATGCCCTGCGTAGGGATTTCGTCATTTATTTTGGCGGCTCCTACGAATTCAAAGTGGATCTTCCGAATGGAACCTACGCTGTGAAGACGTACACAGGAGACTGGATTGGGTCCGCGCGGACCAATGTGAACATTGAAGGAAAGGATTATGGGACCGTATCCTCTGGTGCTCAAAATATAGCAGAGAAGGTGTACAATCAGATCCAGGTCCAGGATGGACAGATGAATCTGGTATTCAGTGGTCAGACTGCCCATCTTAATGGGCTTGAGATCACACCTGTAATGGTTGCTCCATCCCAATTAAAGCTGGATGAGCTGGAGCTGGGTACCGATCCGATTACAGCTACAATATCCTGGCAAGCGACTAGTGATGACGCACAGTATAAGGTCTATCGTCAGTCTGCTGGTGCCAAGAAGCCTGAGCTTCTGGCAACAACCGATGTAGCTAGCTATGTCGACAGTGAGATCGACCTGGGAATGGAATATGTATACACCGTGACTGTCGTTGACGCGACTGGCACGGAATCCGTGCCTTCCAATGCATTGGAGGTATCTACGCTAGACCCAAGTGTTGAGAAAGCTGCGGTACCTGCTGGCCTGAATGTTGTGAGTGTCAACAAAAGTGATGCTACGATAGGCTGGTCCGAGGTAGCTGGAGCACGCGCTTATCAGATTTATCGTTCGAACAGCGTAGAGGGACCCTATGAACTGATTGGGCGCACACAAGCAACGCTCTATAAGGATGCGACGATTCTGAGCACGATTCCTTACTACTATAAAGTCGCATCGGTCAATGCAGGCGGAGTATCTGAGCTATCAACTGTACTTGAGACTCCTGCGGTCACACAGTTGGACCGTGCGATGGAATACCTGGATCGTGCTCCCGTTGCTGTTCGCACAGAGCGAGGCAACTATATCGGCTGGCGTATGCTGGGGCTGGACCCGGAGTCTGTGACCTTCAACGTGTATCGGGATGGTATAAATCTGAATGACGAACCGATCTCGGGTAGCACGAACTTTGTGGACAGCGAAGGGGATGCCTCATCCAGATATCGGATCATGATGGTGGATAACAATACGGAAAAAGCAGTGACCAAGGAATTCGGTGTCTGGGAGGATACGTACTTATCCATTCCGTTACAGAAGCCTGCTGATGCATACACCAAGGATGGGCAGCCCTACTCCTACGTTGCCGGGGATGCCAGTGTCGGCGATCTGGACGGTGATGGGGAGTATGAAATCGTGCTGATGTGGACACCGACGAATGCCAAGGACAACTCCCATTCAGGTTATACTGGCATCGTCTATATGGATGCCTACAAGCTGGATGGAACCCAGCTGTGGCGCATTACGATGGGACCGAATATTAGAGCTGGGGCTCACTATTCTCCGTTCCTCGTTTATGACTTTGACAGCGACGGTAGAGCCGAGCTAATGATGCGTACTGCAGATGGTACAGTAGATGGGCAAGGCAAGGTTATTGGAGATGCCCATGCCGATCATCGAAATAGCTCAGGTTATGTGCTGCTTGGGGACGAATTCCTTACTGTCTTCGACGGGCAGACGGGAGCTGCACTGGATACGGTGGACTATGATCCTCCGCGGGGGGATGTCGCAGCATGGGGAGATGGATACGGCAATCGCGTGGACCGCTTCCTGGCAGCAGTTGCCTACCTGGATGGAGAGCATCCAAGCGCCATGTTCAGCCGCGGTTATTACACGCGTACGGTACTAGTGTCTTACAACTTCCGCAATGGCAAGCTTAGCAAGGTGTGGCGTTTTGACACCAATGACGATGGGTATGCAGGCTATACGGGGCAAGGCAATCATAATCTGTCCGTTGGTGACGTGGATGGAGACGGCAAGGATGAGATCACATTTGGGGCGATGGCGATTGATGACAATGGGAAGCCATTGTACAACACCAAGCTGGGACATGGCGATGCCATACATCTGAGTGATCTTGATCCGACCCGACCGGGACTGGAAGTGTTCGGAGTTCATGAGAATAAAAGCTCTGAGTACGGTATGGAAATGCGCGATGCAGCTACAGGCGAGATACTGTGGGGGGTGCACACGGGTCTCGATACAGGCCGAGGCATGGCTGCTGATATTGACCCGAATTACCCTGGAGCGGAAGTATGGGCAGCTACGATCACCAATGAACAGCATATTCCGATTACAGGACTCTACAGTGCTCAAGGTGAGCTGATCTCAACAGAAATCCCTTCCTCCACGAATTTTGGTATCTGGTGGGACGGTGATCTATTGCGTGAACTGCAGGATGGTATTCGAGTCGATAAATGGGATTACAACAATCAGACAACTGTGAATCTACTGACAGCCACCGGAGCAGCCTCTAACAACGGTACCAAGGCCAATCCGAGTCTGCAAGCCGATCTGTTCGGTGATTGGCGCGAGGAGGTCATCTTGCGCAGTCAAGACAGCTCGCATTTGCGTATATACACGACAACAGATGAGACGGATGTAAGGATCCGCACGCTTATGCATGATCCGATCTATCGTCTCGGCGTTGCATGGCAGAATGTAGCCTACAATCAGCCACCTCATACAGGCTTCCATCTGGGAGTGGGCATGGCTCAGCCACCTGCACCGAGCATTTATTATGTCGGTTCCCCAGCAGACCCGGAGGATACTACGCCCCCTGTCATTACGGGAATGCCTGCAGAGCGAATGAGCGAGGATGAGATATTGAGGGTAGACGTCAGGGCAGAAGATCCTGAGTCTGGCATCGTCCGACTTGAGCTTACATGGGACGGTGAGCCGGTAAGCTCTGGTGACGAGATTAGCCTAGAGGGTCTGCTAGGAACGCATACCTTCACCGCACGGGCTGAGAATGGCGTCGGCTTAGTTACTGAGCTTACGACAGAGGTAACAGTTGTAGGAGCGGATCAGGTGGATGGACCACCCGGGGTACCTGTTCTGTCCGACAATAACGGCCATGATACGGGGTTAGCCGATGGTCAGTACACCATAACGATGAACATGTGGTGGGGAAATAATGCGACAGAATACAAGCTATACGAGAACGGAGAGCTCATTGATACCCAGAAGCTTACAGCCGCGACACCTGCCGCTCAGACGGCAGTGACGGACATTTCTGGTCGTTCCAATGGCACATATGTATACACCTCTGAATTGATCAATGCAAAAGGCAAGACGGAGAGCAGCCCACTAACGGTGACTGTCCGCGATGCAGCCCCGACCAAGCCGGTCCTCTCGGCTGACAATTGGGATGGTGATGGAAATTATACGATTACCATTAATATGTGGTGGGGAACGAATGCGACCTCCTACCGTCTGTACGAGAACGGAGCACTGCTTCATGAACAGTCGCTTGATACAGCTTCTCCTGGTGCTCAGGAGTCCAAGGTAACCATTACGGATCGAGCCCCAGGCGAATATGAATACTACGTGGAGTGGATAAATGAGAGTGGGACGGTGACGAGTGATACGCTTAAGGTTACACATGTAGGACGAAATTCATTTTAAATTCACTTGAAAATAAGTCCTAAGAGATATTGTTCCTCATAATTCAGAGAGCAAGCGAATATATTTCGATGCATCCTATATGATATAATACAACATCAGACTCAGCTGAAGCTTCATTAGAACGTATTCACATCTTATCGTAAGACAGGAAAACACAACTGTATGGGGATATAAGCATCCTTCTATACTTAAACCTCTCGTGATTTGAGTTATGAAAAGGTTTAACTAGAAGAGTGCTAGTTCCTTTATAGGCTGTGTTTTTCTTCTTTTATCTTTGTGATTCAATGTAGGTGATCACATTGAGAAATAATAAAGGCTAGCATATTCTCTAGCAGATTGTGCTGAATAATTTGCGGGTTTCGTAGCATGACAAGTGGAAAACAAAGCTTCACTAGTGTGTTTTATACCAGCCAATATTCTTTTTTTTCATCAAGGTCGATGATGTTACCAAGTATTATTTTTGATGTTGCTGTCACAAAATGACCTGCATCGGTGTATTAAGAGTGTAGGCAGGAGGGGGGGATGATTTTTGGATAGACACTACAGAGAGTATAAATCAGACTCAGAAGAAATTGAGAGGCTGGTTGAAAGGACTAAACTTGGTGATAAGGAAGCTTTCGCTTCAATTATAAGAAACTTTGAAAAACCAATGTATATCTATTGTTACCATATGCTCAAAAGCAAGGAAGAAGCAGAGGATGCTCTACAAGAAATATTTATTAGAGTGTATGAACAGATACATAAGTATCGTTCAAATATGAGTTTTTCGGCATGGCTGTACAAAATTGCCTACAATTACAGTCTGAATCAAATCCGGGGCAAAAAAAGGTGGTTTCGTTTTATAGATCGTTATAAGTATGATCAGCCTGAGACCACGACTCAGCAAGTAGATAGTCAAACTACACTGAAGGATCTTCTAAAGCCACTGACTACAGAAGAGAGACATATATTACTTCTTCGGGCGATTCATGGATATCACTTTGACGAGATTAGTGAAATGATGAATATGAAACCAGCAACGGTGCGCAAAAAGTATGAACGTCTTCGCAAAAAACTACAGACGAAGGAAGTTAAGGAAGGAGGAACAGTGAATGCGTCGATCACCAAGTCCATCTAAAAACGTAAGTGTTCACCAGGTGGAGCAAATGATTCGGGATACGGAGACGCCAGAGCACAGCATGAGTCAACAGATTGTAGAAAAACTTGAATCAAAGAGTGTACCATCACAAAAGCCATTCTTCACAAGAAGAGTGGGAGTCATCGCAGCGTCACTGGTTGCTTTTTGTGTGTTTCTGACACCTGTCATGGCTGAAGCCATAGAGCGGCTATCCTTGCTTGAATATATCAATCCTTTTGCCAAAGAAGTGAAAATAAATCCAAATGAGAAGGTAGAGACAATTTATAAGCGGGATTTGGATGGGAATAAGTCTTTTCATGCGGGGATGATTCAGTTTGATGACATTGAGGACCAGGAGTTTAAGAGCCAGCTGCAAAGGGTGTGGAAAGAGGTTTTTCCCCAGGGAGAAGAAATTAATGATGTGATCATATACGAATATGAGGCGGACACCTATCACATAGAGGCACGAAACGAAAGCAGATCTATCCAATTTGACCAGGGTAACTGGTATTTAGCGAGACAAACGATTGGAGAGAATCAGGTTCCAGATGCTGTAAAAGTTGCAGCGGATCAAGCTTTTAATCAAGTTGGGGAGTTTAAACAAAGTAAAAGGTCAGTAAGTCAAATGATCTTAAGACCCCATCAAAAGCCGGTGTATAAGTTCGTGTACGAAACAAACAAGGGTTCTATCCTCATTGATGTACAAAAAGATACCAATCAGATCACAAGGGTAGTAGCCTTTCCGCTGTCGGATCATCTTAATAAATTGGAGGATCAAAAGAAATATCGTGACTTAGTCGAGAAAACAAAAGCAATTGAGCTGGATAAGGTTCGTGAGGAAACCGTGAAACAAGCTAAAGTATGGATGAATTTGGACTTAGCTGATTATAAAGTATCCAGAGTTGAATACCGGTTTGATACATTCACTTTCACGAAAGAGGGCTATCCATCCGTGACTGCGGTGATCACCTCTAAAGGAACGATCTATTGTATGGAAATCGAGCTACGAGAGTTATCTGAAAAAGGAGCGGACTAATCAAGGAAATGCTGGGATTAGGCTGAATTAAAATGGCTCCAAGCTGTATTGCCTTGCAAGTTGAACGTGGGTGCTGCTCGGTCTAAGGCAGAGAGAGGAGGTGATGACTACTGCTTTTCTATAGATTTATTTCAACGTGACTGAACCATTCCATTAAAAAGCTGTGGGCAAAGCAAAATAAAAAATAAAGGAGTTTATTCATATGAAAAAAAAAAAAAAATTTCCTATCCTCGGAGTAGCCTTATTATCAGGAGGTCTGCTGGGATACCAAACACTCGTTCAGGCAGATGCGCCTAACAACGTAAATGTCAATGTTTCGCAGGGTGTTAAGCTTGATCAGAAGCTGATACAACAGGCTCAGGATAAGCTTAAGGAATTGACAGGGAATACGTATACGTTAATTCAAGGAACGGCTACGAAAGATTCTATTCATTTTAAAAGAGAGAGCTTCAAGGACGATATTATTGAGTACAAAACGAATGGAAAGCTCGAAACTATCATTATTAAAATCAATTATGAAGATTTAAAAGGTGGAAAATATCAAACCAAACTGAAGGAAACGTGGGAAGCTTTGTTCCCAGGGGAAGAACCAAAATATGTGAGTATCTCAGAGTCAATCTACAGTGTGGGTACAATCTCATCGAATGCTATGCAAAATAAGCAAATTTATATGCAGGAGAATGGTGAGATTTATGGCGTGAATTATGCTCCTGGCGATGCCTCAGCAAGCGTGCAGCAGAAGGCTGCTCAGGTATTATCCAAGCTGACCGATGGAAAGGTCAAGCAGGGTGCTAAGTTGGATCGTGTGTTTGTCCGTGAGGGAAAACCCAATATATATAGATATAAGTATAAATCAGAAGCTATGAAAGTCAGCTTTGTCATTGAAGAACAAACGCTGGAACTGCTCCAAGCAGATGTATATCATACCGATGGTAAAGGTGTAGACAGCTATGAAGAATTTCAGAAACGAGAAAAAGAAAAAGAGGCAAAGATTGAGAAGTTGACGTTAGACACTTTAATGAAGAACGCAATGAAAGACGCGAAAAATATGCTAGATCTGGATTTGGAAGGATATAAGGGAGCAAGAGCAACGAATGCATGGGATAAGGATTATATGACCTTCACCAAAGAAGGGTCTCCCTCAGTTACTGCTAGATTTGATAAAGACGGATCGTTTAACAGCTTTACCATTCATAAGTATAATCAGAACATCGACTTTTACGGAATGACCATCGCAGGTCCCCCAAATGAAGAACTCAAAGTGTTAATTGACTGATATGTATGCAAAGTAGCTTGGAGATGCATTTATATTTCATTACAACTATGAGGTCGCAAAAGAAAGGAGTTCATTGCTATGAACAAAAAGAAAATCCCTCCTATCCTCGGTGCAGCTTTATTATTAGGAAGTTTGTTGGGATGCCAAATATTTGCTCAGGAAAATTCTCCTAACACGGTAAATATTAATGCTTCACAGGATGCTAAGCTTGATCAGAAGCTTATGCAAACGGCTCAGGATAAGCTTAAAGAATTGACAGGAAATACGTATACGTTAATTCAAGGAACTGCCATGAAAGATTTTGTGAGCTTTAAAAGAGAGAATTTCAAATATGATACTATTACTTATAAAGCTAATGGAAAGCTCGAAAATATCGGTATTAAAGTTAATTATGAAGATTTAAACGGTGGAAAATATCAAACCAAACTGAAGGAAACATGGGAAGCCTTGTTCCCAGGGGAAACACCAAAGTATGTGAGTATCTCAGAGTCAATCTACCGTGTGGGTACAATCTCATCGAATGCGAAACAAAATAAACAAGTCTATATGGAAGAGAATGGCGAGGTGCATGGTGTAAATTATGCTCCTGATGATGCCCCAGCAAGCGTGCAGAAGAAGGCTGTTCAGGTATTATCCAAGCTTACCAATGGAAAGGCCAATAAGGGTGAAAAGTTAGATCGTGTGTTTGTCCTTGATGGCAAACCGAATGTGTATCAATATAACTATAAATCAAAAACGATGAATGTGAGCTTTGCAATTGAAGAACAAACGCTGGAACTGCTCCAAGCAGGCGTACATCATAGTAATGGTAAAAGCCTGGATAATTACAAAGAATTCCAAAAGAAAGAAAAATCAAAAGATGCAAAGATCAAGAAGCTGACGCTAGATACATTAATGAAGAATGCAATGAAAGACGCAAAAACGATGCTAAATCTGGATCTAAAAGGATATAAGGGAGCAAGAGGAACAAATGCGTGGGATAAGGACCAAATGACGTTCACCAAAAAAGGGGCTCCCACAGTTATTGCCACAGTGGATGCAGACGGTTCGTTTAATGACTTTATCGTAGAGAAGTATGGTCTGCAACTCAGTTTCGGCGGAAACACGATCGTAGGGGCTCCAAATGAGGAACCAAAATTATTAATCAACTAATCGACTCCATTTATGGAAGCTGCACTTGATCCCGTGGGATAAACTGTGAACGAAAGCTTGACGATGTTATATGAACGGTTGGGCCTGGAACGCAGAAAATTTAGCTGATGTACTAATCAAAAAACACCTCTCTGTAGGCAGACCTTCAATACATAGAAGCGTCTGCCTACAGAGAGGTGTTGCCTGTTACAGCTACAATACTTCAGTAACAATGATTCATCATTACGTAGCGGAGCTGTTATGAGTATAGACCGCAGCCTTCTTCGTTAGGATCTGTCTTGCATTTCCCCCGATGATACCTCCCAATATGAGAGCAACGCCCAGCCATTGAGGCCAGCCCACTTGCTCTGCCAGCACAAGAGATGACATAAATACAGCTACTGGTAGCTCAGAGGCTGTCAGAATGGTACCGAGCCCCGGCCCTACATGCGGCATACCGATTGAGAATAACAGAGGGGGCAGTACGACCCCGAAGAAGCCCAGCATCAACCCATAAGGAACCAATTCCAGCAGAACAGGCGGATTCAATAAGAACGCAGGTGGAAACACTGCAAATACAGTAAGCATGCCCCCGGTGGCAAGCAGAGCGCTTTTTAGGATTGGGGGAGTATTTCGCTCAACAGCACTGCTAAGAAAAATGAACGTTGTAAAGGTCAGTGCAGCAAGCATTCCCCAGACACAGCCTTGCCAGGTCAGAACTACTCTTTCTTGAGCTACCATGTTGGCAGCCAGACCCGAGCCGACGAGAAGTATCACGATGGATATCAGCTTAGCTGTAGTGGGTCTTCTCTTGTAGATGATCCATTCAAACAGCGTGCCAATCCACACGAACTGGAATAAGAAAATGATGGCAAGCGATGCATTCAGTGTCTGTAGAGACTGATAGTAAAAGATGCCTGTCAATCCAAATGGAATGCCTGAGAGCAGCAGCTTCAATGTCGGTCTGAAAGATAGTGTCTTCCGTCTGGTGAACATAACTACAATCCATGTAAGCAAGGCCCCGAACATATATTGGCTTCCTGTTACCTCGGTAACAGAGAACCCGGTAGCGTATGCCAGCTTCACAAATGTCGATAATACACCGTAGCAGCATCCTCCCAAAAATACAATTAGTGCATAATGCCAAAGCTTCATCACATAATCCTCCTTCATTTGAACGCAAAAAAGCCACACAAATGCTCTATTGAACATTCGTGTGGCGAAAATAGAGATAGCTCTTAGAGATAGCTCCAGAAAAGTCCACAGCCTAAAACAGGTTTTAGTATTCCATTGAGGTTATCAGTATAAATCGGAAGCATGTGAGTTGTCAATGTATGATAAAAATAGGTCATTGCATAACTCATCGAGGTTCGGCAAGACTATTCGAGAGAAATCGATCTGGGTGAAATGACAAGGAAGGGAGTAATTTCATACATGCAACGACAGCCATTGGCACCGCATGAGTCGCTGGAGCTGCACGAATTGCTTAATTTCAAGACGCTATGCTTGGCCAAGTCCAAGCTGATGCAGGGCCTCGTATTTGACCAAGAGCTGAAGGACTTAATGCAGAAGGATGTTGAGCATACTTCTCAGGCTATCGCAGAGCTTCAGGCTGTATATGTCAACGCTCCATTTCAGGCGCCCGTTCCCCATAACCGTCCTACACCCATCTTGAACTAAAGGGGAGATTTTTTTCATGAATAATGATAATCTTGACCCAATTAATGCACTGAATATGCCGGAGATGGCGGATATGACCTTTGCTATGGATTTTATGATGCGGGCGAAGGAAGGGGTAAGAAATACCGCTGTTGCCCTTACCGAGACTGTATCGCCAGAAGCCCGTACACTACTCCGCAGACAATTGCATGATAGTATTGCCTTGCATCAGGAAATTACGGAGCTCATGGTGCGCAAGAAATGGTTCCACCCGTATGAGCTGGAGGAGCAATATAAGCTGGATCAGTTGTCGGCACAGAACACACTTCAGATCGGTCAAATGAATCTGTTCCGGGATGATACACGGCGCAAAGGAATGTTCGATCGAACGCCAGATGAGCATCTGGGGGTGGATCAGGCATGAAAGCCGTAACCTATCAAGGGATTAAAAATATCGTAGTGAAGGACGTGCCTGATCCGAGAATTGAGAAGCCTGACGATATGATTGTCAAAATGACCAGCACAGCGATCTGTGGCTCTGATCTGCATCTGGTGCACGGCATGATTTCGAATCTGCAGGAGAATTATATTATCGGGCACGAGCCTATGGGAATTGTGGAAGAAGTAGGATCGGGTGTCACCAAGCTCAAGAAGGGCGACAGGGTTGTGATTCCGTTCAATATTGCGTGTGGCGAGTGTATCTACTGCAAGCATGAGCTTGAATCTCAATGCGATCATTCGAATCCGAACGGGGACATGGGCGCATATTTCGGTTATTCAGGCAACACGGGTGGTTATCCTGGGGGACAGGCGGAGTATCTGCGAGTACCCTTCGCGAATTTTACCCATTTCAGAATACCAGAGAGCTGTGAGGAGCCTGACGAAAAGCTGTGTCTCATTGCGGACGTGCTACCGACGGCCTACTGGAGCGTGGAGAATGCGGGTGTCAAGAAAGAGGATACCGTTATTGTGCTGGGCTGTGGACCTGTGGGACTTCTCGTGCAGAAGTTCGCATGGTTAAAAGGAGCAAAGCGTGTAATCGCCGTGGATTATATCGATTATCGCTTGCAGCATGCGAAGCGCACCAATCATGTGGAAATTGTTAATTTTGAACAGCACCCAGATACAGGCAACTATCTCAAGGAAATGACCCATGGTGGCGCCGATGTCGTCATAGATGCTGTAGGTATGGATGGAAAGATGAATGATCTGGAATTTCTGGCAAGTGGCTTGAAGCTGCAGGGTGGCACTATGAGTCCGCTGGTTATGGCCGCCCAGGCCGTCCGCAAATGTGGAACGATCCAGATTACGGGTGTCTACGCTGGTCGTTACCATGGATTTCCGCTCGGAGACATCATGCAGCGTAATATTAACATTCGTTCTGGGCAGGCTCCGGTTATTCACTACATGCCGCATATGTATGATCTAATCACATCCGGGAACGTAGATCCCGGTGATATTATCACTCACATCATTCCCCTTAAGGATGCGAAGCAGGGGTATGAGGTGTTTGATACCAAGACGGACAATTGCATCAAAGTGATTCTGAAGCCATAGGTAGCATGAGGATGATATTTGTATACTCTGTACCTGAATTTGGGGGAATACCGTGATGGAGATAAACTCGAAATATGCCTTACATGAGACCTTGGAGGTACAGGAGATCGTTGCATTCAAGACTGTATGTATGACAAAGAGCTTGACGATGCAGGCTTTGGTCACAGATCCAGAGCTACTGAGCCTCCTGAGTAACGATGTTAAAGTAACCACACAGCAACTGCAAGAGCTTGGCGGAATTCTGTCCAAATCACAGCAAGGGAGCTGAAGGGATGAATCCGATTCTGGAATATATTACAGGTATGGGGTCCTTAACCGATCAGGTCATTGCCATGGATCTCCTCATGAACGCCAAAAGTGGGGTGCGAAACTACGCCATGGCAGTCACAGAATGTGCCTCACCCGAAATCAGAGCTGTACTTACCAAGCAATTAAATGAAGCGATTGATGCGCATGAAAGGATCGCCACCTACATGATCGAGCGTGGATTATATCAACCCTTTGATGTTCAGGAGCAGCTTCAGTTGAATTTGAAAAACATGCAGACGGCTTTGAATATAACAACTTAATCCTGTTTCCCTTATGGGACTGGATCAAAGAGCACTCTCCAGAGTGTTCTTTTTTGTCTATATCGCTTACACAGCATTTTATTTCATGTCTTTGCAAAGTGCTATAATACGTCTAATGCGTCTAAAAAGATTATGCTGTGCTTGTCTTCGAGTGGTACACTATATCTGATTAGCTATCATTAATGTCACGACAGGAGAGAACACGCTATGCACAATCAAACTAAGCGTACACGCGCTGCAATCATAGGCTTGGGAGGCATTGCTCAAAAAGTATATTTGCCACTATTATCCGCTCATGCCCATGTAGAGATAGCAGGGCTCATGAACCGGTCCGTAGAACCGATCGAACGCATGCAGCAGCTATATCGTATTGAACAGGGTACTACAGATATTAAAGAGCTGCTGTCGTGGGATCTGGATGCAGTCTTTATACATACAGCTACAGAGGCTCATTTCGAGCTGGTTATGCAGTGTCTGGAGCGTGGACTTGCAGTATATGTAGATAAGCCACTCTCCTATAATATTCGGGAATCTGAAGAGATGACAGCTTTCGCAGAGGCGCAGGGGCTACTGTTGGCTGTCGGCTTCAACCGCAGATTCGCTCCATTATACAAGAAGGCTAGAGCGTGGATGGAGGAAGGAGCGCTACTGGAGTCCTTATCTGTCATCAAGCATCGCACGGGGCTCCATAATCGTCCTGCCAAAGAGACCATCTATGATGATCTGATTCATATGCTGGATCTATTGGTGTGGTTGGCCAAGGATGATTATGAGCTGCTGCATCATTATGCTCGCACAGACGATGCAGGAAGATTACTGCATAGTGCCGGCGCGGTAAAGCTTAGCAATCATGCTTATAGCACATTTGATATGGTACGGCAGGGTGGAACGGATATTGAGAAAATCGAGCTACATGGTGGCGGAAGATCAGCGATAATCACGAATCTGGAGCAGGCGCTATATTACGAGAAAGGCTCCCTTCCTCAGGAAGAAACGTTCGGAAGCTGGGATGGTATTTTGCATCGACGTGGCTTTGCAGGGGCAGTGGATGAATTCCTCCAGACCCTGGAGCGTCCAGAGGATTGCCTGATCAGTGCGGATCGTGTGATCGAGAGCCATCATTTGGCTGAATTGATTATCAAGTCTTAGCAGGGGTTCTTCTCGTCATGAATTTGTTCGAACGATCCAATAAGGCGATTTTGTTGACTACTGGGTCAACAAGCAATAGAATGGATGCATGAGCAGACCGAGAGAATTTGATGTTGATGACGTGCTACACCAATGTATGGAAGTATTCTGGGAAAAGGGCTTCAAGTCAACCTCCTATGAGGATTTGACTCGTTCGACAGGAGTTAAGAAGCAAAGCCTGTATTGCGTGTTCAATGATAAGCGCAGTCTATTCTTGAAATCCTTGGCACACTACCGCAGCTATAGTATTGGAGTGCTGAAGGAACTAGATGCCGAGGACAAGTCTCCGTTGAGCAAGCTGGAAGCACTGCTAGACTCGCTACTGAGTGATGAGATGATGAGTCGCGGCTGTATGATGGTCAATACGTCCCTGGAATTCGGAACAGATGACGCACAGATCTCCCGCGAGGTGGAGCTGTTGTTCGTAGAGTCAGTGCAGATCATCGAGCGGATCATTCGCAGTGGTCAGGAGCAGCAACTGATTACGCGACGATATACTAGCCAGGAGCTGGCAGCTTATCTGAACAATGCGATACTAGGTGCGAGAACCTTGGGTAGATCCGGTGCAGCTCCAGAGCAGATCAAAGCCGTCTTGCAAACATCGTTTGCAATGATCCTGGCTTGATCTTTTTTTTTGAACTTTGTTCCTGAAAGCAGCGAGATGATGGGTCATCCAGCATTTTGCACAATGATTAATTTCATGAATAAAAAGGGGGAGACAAAGCGTATAGCGAATATTAAGGTGAGACAAGGAGGGTGATTGGATATGGGGCGAACAACATTAGAGATTGGTGTCTTGTCTGGATACGAGCCTGAGATAGGACGGTGGCTTTGGTGTCTGGAGGATGTGCGCAGGACGATTGTGAACAAGCTGAAGGGCTTAGATCAAGAGTTGCTGGATGAAAAAGTTGACGGTCGGCACAGCATCGGCTCGCTGCTGTATCATATTGCGCTGATTGAGGCGGATTGGCTATATGTCGAGGTGCTTGAAACCGAATATGAGCCGGAAATTCGTTCTTTGTTCCAGCTAAGTGACAGGTTGGAGAATGGGTCTCTGGTTCATGTGGAAGGAGAAACGCTGGAACAACATCTTGCTCGCTTGCAGACTGTCCGTGACAGGTTACTGTATCATTTTAGGCAGATTGATCTGACGGACTGGAGAACGCCAAGGCACTTGGAAGACTATGATGTCACCCCTGAATGGGTTGTTTATCATTTAGTTGAGCATGAGGCTCATCACAGAGGACAAATATTCGAGCTATTAAGAACATTGCAAACAACGAATTAATAAATCAACTTGCCCGGAAGGCAGCAGAGCCTCAAATCATCATACAAATGACCGATACGCAGAGCAGCGATTCTCACATTAGTGGAGAATCGCTGCTCTGTTGAGGTTTTAGGCTTTTGAGAGGAGAGGGAGCTGTCTCCGCCACTACAAAATCTCGAAAAGAGACCTTCTAAAAATCATTTTAGGGGCAGCTCCTCTAGAAGAATTTGAGCAGTTCTTTAAAGATTGGAATAGACAGGGTGGACAGGAAATAATCCTAGAAGTGACAGTAATAATCCAATGAATGGAAGTACCCAGTCATATCTGTGTTGTATCGAGAAAATACGCAATACTGGAGGGAAATGATGACATGAACAACGCTAGAGATCCCCTGATCGGTACACAATCATTAAAGAGGCCCAGAAGAGATAAATATCATTTATTTCTAATGGCATTACCCTTCCTAGTGTTGGCCTTTCTCTTTTCTTACCTGCCTCTTTACGGATGGATCTATGCTTTTTATGATTATCGGCCAGGCATCCCGCTCTCTGCTTCGGAATACATGGGTTTTGAATGGTTCACCTCAATGGTAGCGAATGAAATACAACGTCAGGAAATTATCAGGGTGCTACGTAACACAGTTGCCATAAGCAGCTTAAATATTGCGACCTCCATATTCCCAGTAATCTTTGCCGTATTTCTGATTGAGCTTAGAAGCACGAAATTCAAAAAAATCGTACAAACGCTTACAACCTTGCCGAACTTCATCAGCTGGGTGCTTGTATACTCGTTCGCGTTCATGTTGTTTTCTGTAGACAATGGCTTCCTTAATAACTTTCTACTGGAGATGGGATGGATTTACCAGCCGCTGAATATTCTGGCCTCCGATGATCATACCTGGCTGGCGATGACGTTATGGAGTGTGTGGAAGGGTCTCGGATGGGGCGCAATAATGTATATCGCGGCCATTACAGGAATCGATCAAGAAATCTATGAAGCAGCGCGGGTCGACGGCGCAGGACGCTTTCGTTTGATGTGGCATGTGACCGTTCCGGGACTTATGCCAACATTTTTCGTACTGTTGTTACTCTCCATCGGGAACTTCATCAATAACGGGATGGAGCAGTTCTATGTATTCCAAAATGCGATGAACACGAGTCATATCGAAGTGCTAGATCTGTACGTCTACAATATTGGGATGACCAATTCCAACTTTGGGTTTGCCACGGCTGTTAGCTTGCTGAAATCGCTGGTTAGTCTGTTTCTGCTGTTCGTAGCCAATAATCTGTCCAGAGTTATTCGAAAAGAAAGTATCTTCTAAATCCTGGTAATAGCGTAAAGGAGGGGAAGTGCAGCATGCCGATCAAAGAGAAATTCACATGGTTTCACTTCATCAATTATACGGTATTTACGATCATCACGATCATATGTGTATTTCCATTTTACTATCTGTTTATTAATACGATCAGCAACAATGACCTGAGCAGTAGAGGGCTGGTCATGTTTTACCCGAAAGGCTTACACTTTACCAACTACACGGATGTCTTCAAAATCCCAGGTCTGGGTCAAGCAGCGCTTGTGTCTGTTGGTCGTACGCTAATTGGTACCGTATTAACGGTACTTGCATCTGCTTTTCTCGGTTATCTCTTCACCACACACATGTGGGGACGAAAATTTTGGTATCGCTTTCTCGTCATTACGATGTACTTTAATGCCGGTCTTATTCCGTGGTATTTAACGATGCTACATCTGGGGCTGACCAATAATTTCTTAGCTTATATCTTGCCTGCCATCGTCCAACCGTTCTTTATTATCCTTGTCAAAACCTTTGTAGAGTCTACACCTATAGCTCTGCAAGAATCCGCACAAATAGATGGTGCAGGTTATTTCAAAATCTTTACATCCATCATCTTCCCGCTCATCACACCCATTCTAGCGACCATTGCTATTTTCTCCTCCGTCAGCCAGTGGAACAGCTTTACGGATACCTTGTTCTTGATTACGGACCAGCGTCTGTTCACGCTCCAGTTTATATTGTATCGCTACATGAATGAAGCCACGTCGATAGCACAGTTAATGAAGCAATCTACAGGTGGCATGGATCTGGACTTGGCCAACATGGCTACCCCGACTTCCATCCGAACTACGGTCTCCATGGTTGTTGTGCTGCCTATTCTGCTCGTGTATCCGTTTTTCCAGCGTTTTTTTGTCAAAGGAATCATGATTGGTGCCGTTAAGGGATAATCTCCGCTACTTCACTTGAAGGGAGGAAGGCTACACGAAATGCTGATGACATCTATAATAATTGAGCTCTATAGAAAGTGATAACTCCAAGGGCTTGAGTAGCAAAAGAAGGATCACACATAAGGGAGGACGTATGTATATGAAAAAAAGATATCAACCGGTGCTACTTGTTCTTATGTGCGTCATATTTATATTTACTTCAGCCTGCAGCAGCAAGGATAATGACGGAGCCGAAGCAGGAGACTCCACAAAGCTGACAATCGACGTATTCTCTATGCTTGCTAACTATGCCGGTGAACAGCCTGGATGGTTCGCCAAGCTTGTCGAGGACAAATTTGATCTTAAGTTAAATATCATCTCTTCCAATCTGGCTGGCGGACAGCAAAAAATCGCAACCATGATGGCCTCTGGCGATCTAGGCGATCTCGTTGTGTTTGGCACGAATGGTAAGGACTATCAAGACGCAATCAAGGCGGGCCTTTTGCTCGATTGGACTCAGGATGGGCTGCTTGACACACATGGTCAAGGCTTATTGAAATATGCTCCTGAAGCAATTGAAGCCAACAAGACGCAATTCGGTGGCGGTACGAGCGTGTACGGAGTGGGCTTTGACGTGGGTACAGGAGAGGGACCCTCAGAAGGTGTAACGATGAGCTATGGGCCGAATCTGCGCTGGGACTTGTACCAGAAGCTTGGCAGCCCCAAAATCAAGACATTGAATGATTACTTGCCGGTACTGAAGAAAATGCAAGAGCTGGAGCCTAAAAGCGAATCTGGTCGTCCGACCTATGGAATATCGCTTTGGTCTGATTGGGACAGCAACTACATGACACTTGCCAAGGTCATTGCTCAGTTCCATGGTTATAATGAAGGCGATGGACTTAACCCGGCAGGTCTGACTTTGACGCATCAGAATAAGAATGAGTGGCAAGGCATCCTCGATGAGGACGGGTATTACCTTCAAGGGCTTAAATTCTATTTTGACGCTAATCAGCTGGGGTTGCTAGATCCCGATTCTTTGACGCAAAAGTTCTCCGATGTCTCCAACAAGGTCAAGGATGGACAAGTGCTCTTCTCCCATTTCCCTTGGGTAGATAACGTGTACAACACTTCGGAACGTACTGCTGAAGGTAAAGGCTTTGCTTTGGTGCCTTTTGAAGAGGAGAAGATCACATCCTACGGGATGAGTCCGTATGGTGGGAACCGAATATGGGCCATTGGGTCAAAAGCGAAGAACCCGGAGCGAATTATGGAATTTCTGAGCTGGCTGTATTCTCCAGAAGGTGTGATGGAATCCAATTACGGCCCTAAAGGGCTCGCATGGGACATTGACGATCAAGGCAAACCATTCGTCACAGAATATGGATGGAAAGCATTGCCTGCGAGCTCGGAGCCAGTTCCAGCGGAATATGGAGGCGGTACTTTCAAGGATGGCATGAATCAGATCAATAACACGACACTGAAGCTTACCAATATTCACCCAGACACAGGCGAGCCGTATGACTATAATCTTTGGAATTCAACCCTGAATCATGACCCGGACCCCGTAACCCAAAGCTGGCGGGAAGCCATGGGCGCTACCACTGCGAAAGAATATTTTGTGAATAACGATATGATCGAGGTGTCAAAACCGTTCTTCACGACGGAGACTCCTGCTACAACACCGGCCCAGCTACAGCAAAAGCTCGACGGCATCGGTAAGATTATCAAGGAGTATTCCTGGAAAATGATTTTTGCCAAGAATGAAGCAGAATACAATAGCCTCAAAGAAGAGATGATGACTAAATCCAAAGGTCTGGGGTATGACGAGGTTGTACAATATGAAGTCGAACTAGCAGAGCGGACAGTATTCCCTCACAAAAAATAACTTTGGCATCTTAGGTGTTATTAGGCACTGTAGTCGCTTAAGCAGTTTAAATCGCCAGCTATTCACTCTTGCGAACAAGAAGAAGGCCTGACGTAGGCATATAGCACACGTCAAGCCTTCTTATTTTATTCTGCGTATGTGATTGGTTCTTGTTATGCATGTCTTTATGCATTCCTGTTCCATCGGGAGAAGCTACTGCGGCTGGACGAGATGGTCCATATCCGGCTGCAATCTGGTCCGCAGCGCATACATCATGATGGCACCAACGAGGAAAGCAACGACATCTGCAATGACAAGCGACCAGACTACACCGTGCAGGCCGCTCATTTGATTAGCGATGTAGAGCACAGGAATCAGCGTAATTCCTTGAATAACAGACATTACAAAGGCGGCAGTTCCTTGCCCTGTTGCTTGGAAGATCCCCGTGAACAAGGTGGTAGCTCCTGAGATGAACAGGGATAAGAACGTCACATGAAGAATGTAGCTACCCATTTCAATGAATAGCGGATCATTCGTAAATAAACTAATTAAGTGGTCGGAGGTGAGATAGACGATGACGCCGAACACGGCGGCTAATGACACAATTACTTTGATTGTAAATCCAATGGTATGCTTCATGCGTAATTTGTTCGCTGTAAAAGTGTAGGCAATGAGCGGCACAACTCCCTCGCATAGGCCCATCAGAATGAACTCGGGAAATTGCAGTAACCGTGATGAAATACCGTATCCTGCTACGGCCTGTTCTCCATATTCGATCAGAAAATGATTCACGATGAGTAACATGGCACCCAAGAAGATGCTCATAACAAAGACGGGAACGCCGATTTTGAGTACATTGCTCAGAATCTCCTTGGTAGCCTTGAACCATTTTACGGAGATGGTTAAAAAGGGGCTCTTATTTCCGATATGGAAGGCGTAGAATGTGCTCGCAACGACATTAGAAATGACTGTAGCAGACGCCACCCCGATCACGTCCCAATGGAAGACGAAGATGACTAGTGCATCGAGAATTATATTAACGACCACACTGAGAAGCATGCCGATCATTGAAGTGATCGCTGCACCCTCCGAGCGTACGATATTCTCCAGCGTAAAGAATAATACAACGAATGGTGAACCCAACAGCATAATCATGACATAGTCCTTTGTGAATCCGAACGATTCAGGCGTGGCTCCCAGCCCATGAACGATGGGGTCAATCAACGGCAGACCCACGGCCATGACGATAAAACCGAGAACCAGACTGCTGTAAAAGGCGAATGATGACACGTGCTTCACATCATCGTATCGGTGCTCTCCAAGCAATCGGGAGATGAATGTACCGCTCCCCATACCCATCAGATTGCCTAGCGCCATAATGAGCGCAAATAGAGGCAAGGTTAGTGTGAGTGCGGTAAGCATGGAAGTATTGCCTAGCGTACCAAGGAAATAGGCATTCAATATCGAGTATATGACACTCATTGACGTACCTAGCATCATCGGTACAGCGAAGTGGGCTACGGCTTTGGCGATGGGTGCCTTTTCAAAATAATAGAGATTTTCTGCATCCATATGGAGTCACTACTTTCTTCATTTATTTTTGCTTCAGCTACTCTGGAGTGCTTTTTCAACAGTCTAACAGTGTTAGATTGCGCCTTACAGTGTTAGATGATATCATGAACCTAATCAACCTGTAAAGCATAAACTTACACCGTTAGATAAAAGGATGGATAGCTATGAAAAAACAGCAGCCACAGATTTCGGAGGATAAAATTTTGGAAGCTTCCTGGGAGCTTCTTGGGGAGGATGGCATCGAGAAATTCAGTATGAGACGATTGGCCGACCGTCTGGGAATTCAGGCCCCGTCTTTGTACTGGTACTTCAAAAGTAAGCAGAATCTCTATCAGCGCCTGGCCAATCAAATATCGAAAATAATACTGGAGGAGTTCCACTCCGATGGAGACTGGAAGGAGCAGATGGCGGGGCTGGCTGTAACGGTAAGAAGTGTGCTTGGTCGGTATCCGTGCTCCACGCAGCTGATGATGATGACGCTGCCTCACGAGCCAGACATGATCCGGTTCACCAACCGTATGCTGCTCTGCATGGAATCGACGCCACTTGAGCAAGAGCAGAAGTTGCAGGCGGTTCTTACGCTCGTGAACTATGTTTTCTATTTCGTTCTGGACAACTATCAGCATGAGCGCAATATAACTGCGATCCTAACTGAGCAGGGTGTGGTTCCGATCGGGGAGATGGACGATATGCTGGATTCGATGAGTGAGTCGGAAGCAGGATTGTTCCGAAATATTTACAGGAGCGGGCTATTCAAGGTGATGGGGAGCGACGGCGCGTTCGAGTTCGGCTTGAAGCTGATTTTGCTTGGAATTGAGCAGGTCGTAAAGGAGCAGGAGAAGTAAATCTACTAGAAGTATTTATTTAAATCCACATTCATCGTCCTATGGTTTCATTAATCGCCCTATAGTTTCTTTCCTTTTGGACTGTTCTTTTTTCTGTTTTTGGATATGTCTCACCCATCCACTTGTTGGTATACTGGCACAGGGATTGACGTATTTAATATCTGAAAGAGGGTAGAGGAGTATGGACCAACTTGTAGAGGAGAATCTCATAACCGTTAGACAGCAAATGGAGCTGGCTTGTCGCACCTCTGGTCGCCAAATTGAGGATGTGACATTGTTATTGGCCACGAAGACAGTTCCACTAGAAAAGCTGCAACAGGCTATACGGGCTGGTGAAACTTTATTTGGTGAAAATAAGGTTCAGGAGTTAAGGGACAAGTTCCCACTTATGCAGCAACATGAACAACTAGAATGGCATTTTATTGGTCACCTGCAAACGAACAAAGTGAAGGATGTAGTGAAGTATGTGACGCTCATTCATTCAGTAGATCGTCTGAAGCTGGGCCAGGCTCTGCACCATCAGCTCATGAAGGAAAATAAAAGCATGGATATATTGGTGCAAGTCAACACCTCCTATGAGGAAAGTAAATTTGGAGCTGCTCCAGAGGCAGCCGTTGAACTGGTAGAACAGTTGTCCCAATTCGACACATTAAACATAAAAGGCTTGATGACCATTGGTAAGTTTAATGCCACTAACGAAGAAACCCGGGATTGTTTTCGATTGCTTAAAAATATACAAGCACAAATTATAGAAAAAAACATGCCGAAGGTGAACATGGATATTCTTTCGATGGGGATGTCTGCTGATTTTAAAGTGGCGATTGAAGAAGGAGCCACGATGATCAGAGTAGGGACGAGTGTGTTCGGCCAGCGATATTTACCGGACGGCTACTATTGGAATGAGAACATTCAACAGTTGGATTAGCCAGCCGCCATTCCGGCTGCAATTTGTACGGGGAAAGCTGCGCATGAGAACTCTTCTAAGCGTAATATGGCAGGCATCGCTTGCGTTGTTTTTACACTTACATGGCAAGGTACTTACGGAATAAGTATCCTTGCCAGACGTTTAATTCCTTCCTCAATGGTAGCCTCATCTACTTTAGCAAATCCGAGGACCCACCCTTTTCGGTCACTTGTATAACAGTATTTGCTGAGTGGATAAATACGAATACCATCCTCCATAGCTAATTGTGTAACTGCTTTTTCATCAAAAGACGGATCTGCCTCTAGAAGCATGTGCAGTCCAGTTTCTACTCCACTTAGCTTAAAATGTTCGCTTAATCCCGTTGTGGTTATGGCTTTAGACAAGGCTTCGTGCCTACGTCGGTACACATTTCGTACTCGCCTCATATGACGCATAAAGTGGCCTGTCTCGATAAAATGGGCAAGCGTGAGTTGCTCCATAATAGGAAGGTGGCGGTAGGTCAATTCCTGGACCTGAGTCATTCGATGAATAGCTTCATGCGGACCGATGACCGCAGATATTCTAATGCCAGGAGCGATCATCTTGGAAAAGCTCATCATGTACAGCGTGCTCTGGGGCCGCTGGCTAAATAAAGTAGGGAGTGGGTCTCCACGGTACCGAAATTCGCTGTCATAATCATCTTCTACGATCCAAAATTGAGATTGTGCGGCCAGATGGATCAATTGCTGACGACGAGGCTCCGACATAATTACTCCTGCAGCGCATTGGTGAGATGGCGTTACGAACACAAGCCTTGATTTGGGATGAATCTGATCGACACAAAGACCGTATTCATCGACTGGGGCTGGTTCAATGATCATTTGTCGATAATTCATGGTCATCCATGCAGCAGGAAATCCCGGATCTTCAACCGTAACCGTATCCCCTTCCTGCAGAAGGGCTTGAGACATTAGATCAATACTATGTTGGGCTCCAGAAGTTAATAAAATTTGATCAACATGTACGTCAATGCCTCTCTCAAGAGACAGGTATCTTTGAATTTGTTTGCGAAGCGGCAAAAAACCTTTTGGATCACCATAAGACCAGACGTTTACATCTGCTTTTGTTGAAGCATGTAAGAAGGATTGCCTCCAATTCTTTTGAAATAGATCATCTACATAAGGCTCGTGGGGATTGAAATCAATATCTGTTTCCAGCTTTTCTTTATTACCAAACCAGCTGTGCAGAGGGTCAATCGAAAATGTTAAAGGTGGCAATTCGGGTGAAGCAGGTTCGTTCAGCTCTGTTTCCTTTGAGAAAGGGGCGGTATAGATTGATTCATTTACTCTAGTCCCACCTCGACGCGAGGTGACCGTGTATCCACGGCTAAATAATTCCTCATACACAATCTGTATGGTGGAACGCGACACACCAATCAGCTGTGCAAGCTCACGAGAGGGGAGTAGCAATTCACCAGGAGGCCATTTTCCAGTAGTAATATTATGAATAGCCTGATCCAGAAGTTGCTGCCAAATGGGGCGTTTATCATCACGATTTACGTTGAGCATGTTGTCACCACCGGTTGCTTTATGGATTTATGGATTGCTTCAAAAGATAGATTATGGATGTTCATTGCCAATCCATTGATTGATATACTAGCATAGCGATCATTACATCCGCAATGGCATCAAGCTATAGCAACACAACTGAATCTATATTCAGAGGGGTGTCAGGGGCTGAAGTCTTTCAAAAAGAGAACGGAAAGGAAGTTACATATGAACCATTTGGAGCAGCAGGATGCAATAATAGCGCAAGCGATCCAAAAAGAGCTTGGACGACAACGGAATAAAATTGAACTTATAGCATCTGAGAATTTCGTAAGTCGAGCCGTTATGGAGGCTACAGGCAGTGTGCTGACTAACAAATATGCTGAGGGATATCCTGGTAAAAGATATTATGGCGGATGTGACTATGTTGATCAGGTGGAGCAGCTTGCCATCCAACGTGCGAAATCGCTCTTTGGTGCAGAGCATGCTAATGTGCAGCCACATTCAGGTTCTCAGGCGAACATGGCCGTGTATCTCTCTTCAGTTAAGCAAGGCGATACTATATTAGGTATGAACCTGTCTCATGGCGGTCATCTTACACATGGAAGTCCAGTGAATTTTTCAGGATCATTCTATAACTTTGTGCCTTACGGGGTTGATGAACAAACGGGATATATTGATTATGACCAGGTTCGAAAAAGTGCCTTTCAGCATCGACCACGGATGATCGTCGCAGGTGCAAGTGCCTATCCACGCATCATCGAATTTGAGATAATCGCAGAAATCGCGAACGAAGTCGGGGCTCTGTTTTTTGTAGACATGGCTCATATTGCTGGTATTGTGGCAGCCGGACTGCATCCTAATCCATTACCACACGCGCAATTCGTCACAACGACAACACATAAAACACTGCGTGGCCCTAGAGGAGGAATCATCTTATGTCAAGAACCATGGGCAAAAGCTCTGGATAAAGCAATATTCCCAGGGTCACAAGGTGGTCCGCTGCTGCATGTCATCGCTGGTAAAGCAGTGGCGTTAGGTGAAGCCTCGCAGCCGGATTTCAAAACGTATATGGAACAAGTTTTAGAGAACGCAAAAGTATTGGCTGACACACTAATAGCTGAAGGGCTGACAGTGGTATCGGGAGGAACAGACAACCACATGGTATTGGTTGATTTACGTCCTACTGGATTGACCGGGAAGGAAGCTGAAACTTTACTTGATGAAATAGGGATAACTGCTAATAAAAATGCAATACCGCATGATACAGCAAGCCCATTAGTAACGAGTGGTATTCGTTTCGGTACCCCCGCCATGACATCTAGAGGATTTGGAATCCAGGAGATGAAGGAGGTTGCACAATTAATCAGTCTTGTTTTTAAAAATCCAAAAAGCTTGAAGAATAAAGAGGATGTAGCGGGGCGTGTGCAGGAAATGACGTCAAAGTTCCCTTTATATGAAGGCCTTTAGAATTCTTTAGAACCCTGTAGAAGCCTAGTTTCGTATCCGACAACACCTGTAAATCAAGCACTAAACATGCAGGGATAGAACATTGACCTCCCTCCTTTGGAAACGTTTTAATTAAGGTAGCTAAGCAAGTGAACTATGGGGAGGTCGTTACCATGCTAAAAGTGAAAACGCTTCGATGCGAACATTTCAACAATCCAATTGGACTAGGCTGCCTGCAGCCACGATTAAGCTGGCACATCGAATCGGATAAGATGTATGTCACCCAAAAACGGGTTCAGCTACAGGTGTCTTTAGATAGTGAATTCGATTCGCTGCTCTGGAACCATTTCACTTATTCGGAGCAATCCGTTCTTGTTCCATATGAAGGCCCCCCGTTGGAATCTGGGCAACGATATTATTATCGGGTCAAAGTATGGGCCCAAGGGGCGGGGGACACAGAGCCGGAAGAGTCGGCGTGGAGTGATACAGCATTTTGGGAAATGGGCTTATTGCATGAGCGGGATTGGAAAGCACAATGGATCACTGCCCAGGAGCGAAGCATACATGAGGGTTTTCAGGCGCGGGCACCATTTGCAACAACGAAAGGTTTCTCGGTAGAGGGCAGGGTTAGTAAAGCCGTCATTTATGCGACTAGCCTCGGTTTGTATGAATTGCAGCTGAATGGGCAAAGAGTGGGCGATGTGTACTTCACCCCGGGATGGACGGACTATAATAATCGTGTTCAGGTGCAGACGTACGACGTTACGGATCTCATTGATCAGCAGCATAACCGAATTACGGCGATGGTGGGTGAGGGGTGGTACAGTGGTTATCTGGGGTGGCAAAAACGTAAAGACACTTACGGGGATACGAATGCCTTGCTGCTGCAAATGAAAATTAGCTATGAAGATGGCCGTACTGAATTGATCTGCTCAGATGCCACATGGGAGGAAACGGGCTCCGCTATACTAATGTCGGATATCTATAACGGCGAAATCTATGATGCAAGGCTAGAACTATTGGAAGACGGAGATTATCCCACCAACGAACGGAGAATGGAACGAAAAAAGATGAAAGTCTTATCGTTTCCTTTGAGTCATCTCGTCGCTCAGGAGAACGAGCCGGTGCGGATTATGAATCGTCTCAAGCCAGTTGAGCTCATTCGAACCCCTAAAGGTGAACTGGTTCTTGATGTGGGCCAAAATATGGTGGGATGGCTGGAATTTAAAGTTAAGGCACCAGCCGGTACGGTGTTGAATCTGGTTCATGGCGAGGTGCTGGATCAGGACGGTAACTTCTATCGGGATAACATTCGGGATGCAGCACAGCAGATTACCTACATTTGCAGTGGAAAAGGCACGGAGACGTATCGCCCGCATTTTACGTTCCAAGGCTTTCAATACGTGAAGCTTGAGGGCTTTCCGGACGGGGTAAGAATTGAAGATTTCACCGGTGTTGTCCTGCATTCTGGCATGGAGGCAATTGGAACGTTCGAGACATCCAGCCCGAAGCTCAATCAGCTGCAGCATAACATCGTGTGGGGACAAAAGGGGAACTTCCTGGATGTACCAACGGACTGTCCGCAGCGCGACGAAAGGCTGGGTTGGACGGGGGATGCGCAAATTTTTGCGAGAACGGCCAGCTTCAACATGAATACAGCGTCTTTTTTTCGCAAATGGCTAAGGGATTTGGCTTACAATCAGCTGGAGGACGGGGCAGTTCCTTTTGTTGTTCCAGACGTTCTCAAAGGAACCTTTGCGGATAGCATAAGTAGAACGACAGCAGCTTGGGGCGATGCGGCCGTCATTTGTCCTTGGACGATCTATCAGTGCTATGGGGATAAACAGATTTTGGCCCAGCAATACGACAGCATGAGAGCTTGGGTTGATTATATTCGTACACAAGGAAGCGAAGAGTATCTGTGGGACACCGGATTGCAGCTTGGGGACTGGCTGGCATTGGACAGTGAGGAAGGAAGCTATTTCGGAGCAACGGACGGAACATTGATTGCGACGGCGTACTTTGCGTATTCAACACAGATCGTAGCTCAAACGGCGAAGCTGCTCAATCGTTATAGCGACTACAAAATTTATCAATCTTTACATGCAGGCATTAAAGCTGCCTTTATCACCCGATATTTTAATGATGCAGGCCAGCTCACTTCGAATACACAGACTGCGCAGGTTATCGCCTTGTATTTCGATCTGGTGCCTGAACCGTATAAAAAGCAGGTCATTCAAGAGCTTGTCAGTCTTATTGAAAAGAAAAACATGCATTTGGATACCGGTTTTGTCGGTACCCCGTATCTTTGCTTAGTTTTATCCGATCATGGCTATGCAGATGTAGCCTATACGCTATTGTTCCAAAATGATTACCCTTCATGGCTCTATCAAGTTGAACGGGGAGCAACGACGATGTGGGAGCACTGGGACAGCATCAAGGAGGACGGATCGTTTTGGAGCACAGCGATGAACTCTTTCAACCACTATTCATATGGTTCCGTCGGCGATTTCATGTACCGGAACATTACGGGAATTGACCTGATTGAACCAGGCTACAAAAAATCACGTATCGCACCCAAACCACCTATGAAATTAACGTCAGCTAGTGGTGAATTGGAAACACCGTATGGAGCTCTTAAGGTTCATTGGCAAATTGAGAATGAAGAAATGCGGTGCAAGGTTCATATTCCGCACAATACAACAGCTCATATCACGCTACCAGGTGTAGTGGATACAGACGAATTGAAGCGGACCATTGCTAAGCAATATCCTTCGATTGCGAATCCGCCAGTAAGCATTCCGCTGGAGTTGGCGAGTACAATGGGGACTGATGGGAACGATAAGATTTTCCAAGAAAGTGGAGAGCACGCGTTGTCATTTACAGTAGGTTCCGGCCAGTACGAATTCAATTATAAGTACCAACAGCAGGTTCAGCATCCTACACGTGCATCCTTAAGCTAAATCACGTACACTAGAGGAAAGACTAGGCATCATTTAACAATTCCATTCATCAACGGGCGGACCGGTGCTGCCCGTTTTTTTCATTATCGTCGTGGGAGGGACATTAGTGGAGCTTCAAGAGCTGGATCAGTTGCTGCGAACCAAAACAGAAATTGAACTGCTGCAACAGCAGAACAATGAGGTCTTCAATGACCTTTCTGCAAAATCGGAGGATGAACGATATTTCGACATGCAGCGAAACATTTATCGTATGCCAGCATCGTTTTTCTTTGATAAACATGATATTTTCATCAACAAGCACAACCGCTTCGCTCCGATGTTGGAGCACATGCACGAATTCATCGAGTTGAACTATGTATATTCCGGGACATGCAACCAGATCATAGCAGGGAGGGAAGTTCGGCTTGAGGAAGGCCAGATGTGCGTTCTGGATCGGGATGTACCTCATAGCATCGCTCCTCTAGGAGAGAACGATATCCTGATCAATATTTTACTGCAGAGGGAAACGATTTCCTCGTTGTTCCTGCAACGGTTGTCGAAGAAAAAAAGTGTAATCGGCGAATTTTTAGCCAACTCAGTGCTGCAGCATCAACACTATGATCATTTCATTATTTTCAATTCACAGGGTCACGAGAACCTGCAGTACATTTTGCGAAGAATTTTGATAGAATACTTTTCAGAGCATGATGATTCGATGGAATTGGTGAAGTCATACTTACAGATTGTGTTTGGAGAATTGGTCCGCGTATTGAAGAGCGAGCACAACATGCGCCTGAATGAACAGGAAAGTAACATAACGGCCATTCTGAATTACATAGAAGAGCACTATAGGGACCTGAGTCTGCAGCAATTATCGGATCATTTTAACTATAACAGTACATACTTGAGTAATAAGTTGAAAAAAGTAACCGGTCTAACGTACACGCAAATGATCGCGAACATCAGACTGAACGCAGCTTATTCATTAGTCGTAAATACGCAGCTGTCGTTTGAAGCTATCTTTAAACAAGTTGGATATGACAGCATGAGCTTTTTTTATAAAAAGTTCAAACAGGCTTACGGAGCCACTCCGCAGACTATTCGGAACAAAGCGGTGAAAGAAAATAGAAATGAATGATCCATTTTATCGGTACAAGTTCTTGTTCCAAGCCAAGGACAAGAACTTGTACCGATTTGCTTGCATTACTTGAGCCCTATTGATAGTACCCATGTCAAGCATAAAGCAAGGGGGATACCTTTACTAATCCTAACTGTTAATTATGCTCTTGATGTTCTTAATAGTCGCAAAGTGCATTGCTTCATGGTAAATTAGAAAACCCAGTAACTGTTCTACCGTTGTAAAGGTAAGTCCTGTAGACGACTTGTAATGAGGTTCGATTTCTTCTTTCAATTTGCTTGAAAGTACCGATTCAACCCTTTCTATTTGTTCAGTTAACAAGCCAATTATTTGAGACATCGTTGGAGACTCTATATCCCAGTCAGAAGGTTTAGTTCCTGGATCAAACAACTTGCTAAAATTAGTAGGATATTTAGTTTCTTCCCCAGTAAGCTGGAAAGCGAATTTCTCATGTACAACATACATGTGGCCTAGATTCCATTTTATATTGTTTTTCAATCCTGCTGGGATAGTTTCCGCGGCAGATTCACTTATGCTACTCACATAATCCACTGCCTGACGGCGAACAAATCCCAATTGATCTACGACAAAATTACTCAAGATTTTGAACCTCCCGTAAAGTCACTTTATTCAAGGATGTAACCTCATAACCTTAACTCACCAAATACCTCAGTAACGAGAGGAGTTACGTCAGATTTTCAAAACAGTGCAAGTTACAGGTTTAACTCGCTTAGGCTTGGATGTTCAGCGGGACGCGAGCCAAGAGGCCAATGAAATTTGCGTTCCTCTTCCTTGATCGGCATGTCATTAATCGAAGCAAATCTACGCTTCATCAGGCCGTCGTCAGCGAATTCCCAATTCTCGTTCCCATACGATCTGAACCAATTGCCACTATCATCATGCCATTCATATGCGAATCTTACAGCAATACGGTTATCCGTAAATGACCAAAGCTCCTTGATAAGTCGGTAGTCCAGCTCTTTGGCCCATTTTCTAGTTAGTAAAGAGACAATTTCTTGGCGGCCTGTGATAAATTCACTCCGATTTCTCCAATAACAATCCTCAGTATATACAAGTGAGACGCGCTGGGGATCTCGGCTATTCCAGCTGTCTTCTGCCATCCGGGTTTTTTGGATTGCCGTTTCAAGAGTGAATGGGGGAGTTAAATTGTTCATTAAATTTCCTCGCTTTCTGTACCGTTTGTGTTAGTATAAACCGATTGGTTTAGATATGCAAGTTAATATTATTCCAAAGCGAGCACAAAAGGTTATTCCTTCAGAACTTTAAACTATTTCTTTTAAGGATGCACGATCTCTCAAATGTCGAATCGGTTCATATTCATAATGTACCAAGTAGCTACTATCTTATGCATAGTGGCTCTTTTTGTATATCAACGATTGTAATAATCAAAAAAGCAGAACACCCATACGAAGAGGGGTGTCTGCTTGTTTCACTTTGTGCTTTTTGCTAAAATTTTCAGCCTAGTTAAACTTAACCCTGCAAAAATTCAATCAATGCTGCGTTAAATTGATCAGAGTGGGTCGCATTAAATCCGTGTGGTCCACCTTCGACAACCACCAGACGGCTACCAGGGATGGATTCATGAGTACGCTGTCCACTCACCTCCAAAGGCACGATGGCATCTGAATCACCATGGATAACCAGTGTTGGAATATTGAATTTCTCCAGATCCTGACGGAAATCGGTAAGGGCAAAGGCAGCAATACAATCCAAGGTACCTTTAGGAGAAGCCAGAGATGCAATATCCCGGTTATAGATACGGAATGGTTCGCTTACGAGATCTGTACGGTCTCCTGCAGCGAAAAAGTTGTTTGTGAAACCGTCCAGGAATGCCAGACGATCCGCTTTTACCCCATTTTGGAATTCTGCAATAGTTGCATCATCCAATCCTCCTTGAGGATTATCTTCGGTTTTATAAAGATAAGGAGGGACTGCTCCTGCAAATACGGCTTTGGAAACGCGTTCTGTTCCGTATGTTCCCACATAACGTGCTACTTCGCCGCCACCCATGGAGAATCCGACTAGTGTGGCATCGCGCAGATCAAGGTGCAGAATCAATTTATGTAAATCCGAAGCAAAGGTATCATAGTCATAGCCATCCCAAGGTTGGGAAGACTGGCCAAATCCACGACGGTCATACGTGATAACACGGTAGCCCGCTTCAATCAGGGCAGGAACTTGCTTCTCCCAGGATCGTCCACTCAAAGGCCAGCCATGAATCAGGATGATGGGTTTTCCCGCTCCATGATCTTCATAATACAGTTCAATTGGTTGAGCATTCTCTTCGCCTACATTTACTTTAGCCATGGAAAATCCCTCCGTTAGTAATTATATTTTAGTTTAAATTGTACATATGCAATCTTCCATTGTCAATTTTATCCAATGATTGCCGTTTGAAGTGATTATTAGGAGATCGTACACATTGTAATAATGTGAGGCGCTACGATACATACAATCAATAACAGAAGCTTTGTCTGGCTCAGAAACATGAATGGGAAGGCTTGTTCATAAAATCTCCTCACTTTCTATACCGTTTGTGATAGTATATACCGATCGGTTTATAGTTGCAAGTTAATATCGCAACTAAGCTTATTTTGCAGCCTGCAACGAACATCTATGGAGAAGGAATCAAAGAATCAGAAATACAGAGAATGCTTTTAATAGATTTTGTTGAAAATAGCGGGGATTAAATTCCAGACACCGCTGCTTTTTTAATACTTCTTCACAAAACTCGTATTTTGTACATATGTATTAAGATCCTTTAGTTATAAGCTTGTCCTCGGTTCCTGTCGGATGACAAGAACTTATACCGTTAAAGGACAAGAACTTGTACCGATTTCCGTACCCTTTCTGCTTTGGATATTTAAAGCATCAAAAAAAACCGTAAATCATTTTCAGATTAACGGTTTCAAAAATTCAACTTTTTCACATATTCCTCGACTGTTTTTTGAAGCATCTTATGCTCATTACTTGGATCACTCATGATTAGCATTGTAGTTTTTTGTGGTGTGTATGATACCATCGATTGAATATCATGTTTAGCACCTTCATGCTGATAGGGGCAATCACATTTGTTTAGCAACAGCTCTTTGCTTTTCATATGGTAAATTCAATGCTGCTTGATGAACTGCTCTCATTAAAGTTGTATTTAAAAGCTACATTCGGGAAAGACCGATCTCTCATATCCTCAATTTCGCTCCAAGAAGGTACGCTGATTTCCTTACTTCTCTTCCCTGCGATCGCCAACCAAGCACAAAAGAAATTCTTACAGAACTGCATAACCAGTTTTTCAAGAATCCAAGAAAGAACCTTCACATCAAGAGTACTATGGATTTTCATTTGATATCTGGCAACCTGGTCAACGAAATACTCCAGGATGTCTCTGATTATTAGTGGCGCTGTATCAGAAATCAAGTTAGTTCTTAAAGAATTGAAGCCATAGAAATGTTCCTCCTTTAAGAGAGATTTTCTCCAAAAGACATAAGTGTATGCATAGGGGCAAATTTCAGGGAATGCAGCCGTTTTATCAGATTTTCTAAGTTCCATTAATTGAGAAATGCAATGTTGATGGTATTGAAGTGAATCCTGGAATAGTTGCTCTACAACTTGCTGAAATGCATTAGAACAAACTTGCTGTAAATCTTTTTGACAACGGTTAGAGAAATATTCAAGTCTGTGCATGGGTTCTACTGAAATAAAATGTTTAATTTCCTCAGGGTCAGTATTTATTAATAGCTTCAGGTTACAATGTTGTGCATGAATTATCCATTTGGAATGCATGTTTGCTGTCTTCATGTTTGCTTGAAGCCACAATAGAACTGTTTGATTTAATTGATTAGGCGGCCTCCACTCGTTCCAACTGGATCTATGAAAGTTAGCAAGGGCATATCCACACTTGCAATGAAATGCATGTTCTAACTGTTTATTAGACAACAAAAAGGGTATCGTTGCCCTGCAGTCCGGACAAAAGTTAGTCAATTTAAGATCATGAAATGCACATTCATCGAAAAGTTTAAACTGATGAAACCATGAATGAAACCCTCCCTCTATACATTTCGGACACCAGTGCAAATCTCTATGGAACCAATGCTCCCAAGAACTATATAAATCAGAAAATGGTGCTATCAACGACTGAATGATCTTATGACTGTGTTCTAGTAAGTTGAAATTCAGTGCATGATGAAGATTTTCAAGATGGAAACCACTTAAGTACAATAGTTCTCTCTGCTTGTCTCCTATGTGATGTTTAATTTTTTTTACTTCTATACTGCCAAAGACTTGTAGAATCTCGTTACGATCTGCAAGGTTTACCAAAGCTAATTTTTCAAATACAGACCAAGGTGATTCGTATTCGTGGATCCATCCTTCTCTCCATACGATATTCATTATCTATCTCCTTTATGTGCCAAAGCCATGTAAATTTCAGATTCAATGTAGCCGGTAAGCTTTATGGAATCAAGCCACTGTTGAGCTGAGATCCATTCAAGATGCTCCCCATTTGTTCCATAAATTTTCAAGGCGTTCTCAACAGCATACGTAAAGTATTCCATAGGGATTTCAAGTTTTGAATTCACACCATGTTCTCTGCGAAGATTTTGGAATTGATTAAAAATTACACCAGCATCTTTTTCTAATCGCAGCCCTTTCTCATATCCTTTTGGAAAAAAATATCTCGTGAAGCTCCAATCACTATTTTCAGGATACGCAGAGATCTCTGGTGAATCGTAGCATCGAAGAACAGCTTTGATATCTTCTAAGGAGGTAATACCGAAAAAACGATGTTCATGTGTCATAAATCTTCCAATGATTTGAGATTTACGTTGCTCTAGAAAGAATGTTCTTCTAGTCAACAATTCTTCTTGACCTACGCAAATTACAGTCATACTGATTTTCGCACGATCTAGTTGATTGTAGATGTCCATTAACCAATGATAATGTGATTCTGTTAAGTGATGTGCCTCATCCATAATTAAAATCGCTCTTCTTAAACGAGACTCGGATTTTTCTTTGAGTAAATTGACAATTTGATTTCGCATTTCACCAGGTTTTCGTCTAGCGACAAACGGAAATTCAAAATCATAAAGAAGATCAGCATAAAATTTCTCTTCACTTGGAAATCGATATGTGTTGCTGTTGGCTATGAATATTGGAATTGGTGCATTTATAAATTGTGACAAATTCTCTAATGCAAACTTTAATGCATAGGTCTTTCCAAGACGTGGCCTACCATAGACAATCATTCCTGGTAATCGGTTCAGTACAATTTTTTTGAGGTTATCCATTAAACGGAGTACTTCTTTGGTCGGGAGTAAATAATGTCCGACTTCAACAGGATGTGTTCCAACAGGTATCTGATTTTCCAATGACATCTTCTCCTTTAATACATCTTGGTTTTAAATTGTTTTAATAAGCGTTCGTAATCATCCATCTCGTTTTGCTTTACCCTTATGATCTGTTCTTCACGAACTTTATCTAATATTTCATACTGTGCTTTTGCTTCCTCCAATGCTATGGTTTGTTCCCCAGTTGGATCCGATGGTTTTTGTTTACTAACCTCATTCACTTGAGTGATCTTATTCGTCGATTTTTTCAGATTTTTTTGACTCATAAGGTAATCAGTATAAACAAAAATAGGGTCATCCCAAGTCGTGTGATGCATTAGATTTCGCGAAACTAATGAATTGATTGCACGTCTCGTTTGTAAGGAGTGCGGAGTTAGTGACCATCTTCCACTAACTGTTAAATAACCAAATTCACTACCATCTGGAAGAAAAGCTTTTAATATACGAAGATCGTCAACATTTACATGAAGAATCAGCTCGGTATTCAATAAATAGGCTGAATCAGCAAGTTTTTCACTTCGATATTCCGCGCCTTCATATTGAATATAAGGCTTTCTTCCAGAATTTAGTGCCCCTCTAACCGTTCGTTTTATTGTCGTCTGCATAAATAACATCTCCGATCTTTTTTCTTCCTCTAAGCGCCTAGGGAGTAAACCTGTTATTTGTATTCTCTTTTCAAGAAGTTCAAGAGGCGCTTGATGATATATTCCTCCATGAGGTGTACCATTGTAATTCGAAATCATTACATCAACAAGTTGCAATAAATGATCGTATGTTATGTTTAAATGAAGCGCTTTCTCTTCAGGGTTGTTTCGTCTAGGGTCATCCGGCCCGCTGCCCGTTGTATTTGGCAATCGATGAAACAGGTTTTCGGCTAAGTTTTTGAAAAATCTCTCAATAACTCCTCTTCTCATGGGAAGTGCTACCGGACCGAAGTTCAGAGTACATCCAACTAGGTTCATTAGTCGATCCTGTACCATTATTGCGTAGTGAGATTTGGCGTTATCTAGACAGATCACATCCCAAACTGCCCATTCTAACTCAGGAAACTTTTCTGTTGGAAAACCACCAGGAGGGTTATATGACAACCCAGGGATTGTCAATTCTAGCCGCTTATGTGGCATAACTGCATTACGTACACAGTGCATAACGTCACTTGCCCCGTACTCCCTATTTAAACAAATTGAATATCCCAAAATGTTACGAGTACTCACATCAATAATGGTAAGAATCCAGAAACGCTCCAGCGTCATAGTCACGAGATCTCCATCTGGTGTATTTAGATCTACAGTAAAAAAACCGTCAATTCGATGAGCATCAAATTGAACTTTCTGAAATGGGAATAGGTTAGAAAGTTGGTTTTGATCTTCCTCCCCTACTCGGTTTGCTCTTTGAAATGCATCGTAACCATAGCGAGCTGCTGACTTTCTGAAATTTTGCTGGGCTAATTCCTTAATGTACCGTTGTAAGGCCTTATATCCCATCCATTTTGTATTTAAAGGGTACTCAGAAAGTGTTATTCCTTTTTTCCGGCACTGCTCAATAAAGCGCTTGTGAATGTGTTTAACTTTCATGACCGGTTCCAATGAACGCTTTTTTCTACCTAAGAATAGATCTTCCACCAAGTCCTTAATGTCTGGATGCATGTCCAGAAAACGATTGAATTCTCCAGTTTTTCGCTCTTTATTTCTTTTTTCGCTGAATAAATCTAGTTCGTAGGTTTTTACATTTTTTTGTGGAATCAATCCTCGAAAACCTAAAACAACACCGTATTGATCGTACTGAATACATCTTCGAAATAATCTTCTCAAGTTGCGAGGTGAAACTCCGGTTGTGTGTTGAATGATATCTAGACTTTCTCTTCGGAAATACATTAAAACGGCTTTTTTACGCTGTATATAAACAGCATGAGCAGACTCATTTAATACATTCTCATCCACTGAGGGCCAAAATTCTGGATTAGCTTGCTCAGGTTCTAATCCATCCTGCTCATATATTCGTGATCTGCTCACTTTGTCCACACCTCCATTTCAAATCCGATAAGTTGATCTTCTATGTTTGATATGACCTCACCCTCGTAGAGTAGCCATTTTAGTGTTAAAATCACATCTTCTACTGCAATAGGAGAAAGGTTCTTTATAATTTCTTTAATTTTAGTCCCTTGATTCGAAATACAGCCTAACACTTCTTTTGTATAAGCAGGCTTCTTGCTATTGAGTACTGCCATTGATAATGATGTTCTATTTTCAATAGAATGACGCCCCCTTCTTATGTCATTTTCTGTACATATTACGTAATTTTTATTGTTAATTCTGCACCATTCTCGTTGTGCTTCGATTTGACGTTGAGTTCGAGCATATTTTGGATGTTTAGATATAAGCTCTATTTCGTATTTGACCTCTACAAATGTTTCCGAGTTATCCTTTTTCAAAATCCACATATCAAAGATGGATGTACGTAGTTGGCCGTTTATAACGTAAGAAATCTCCAATGGTTGCTCACAATATGTGAGAACTTCTGGATTCGTTTCAGTCACAAGCCAATGGTCATATTCCAGATCACTATACAGTTCGATGATCCGCTTATTGACCTTGTTTCCACGGGGAGTCCAATAGTTGTTTCCATATTTTTTGTTTCGCGGGATCTTGATTGGCTGGTATATCATGAATTCCTTTCTAATCGTAACGGATCTCTCCTTCATATTTGTTTACCTGGATCGGCTACACTTAGTTGGACAGAAAAAATAAGGGCTTGTAGAATAAACTTATCAAGTGAAGGAGCGGATATCTACAATGCCAAAACAACAA
>NZ_AUFO01000023.1 GCF_000426545.1 Paenibacillus massiliensis subsp. panacisoli DSM 21345
ATCGTATTCTCCCGTTTCAACTGCTGAACATATCGCTCCTGATCTAAATATTCTTTCCGCCTTCCTCGTTGATCCAATAGACCAAACTCACCTTTCTCACGGTATTTTCGCATCCAACGCTTCATCCGACCCTGATCTTGGATTCCGAAATGATCGTTGATCTGCCGATACGTCCACTTTTCCTCTACGTGCAGGCGAATTGCCTCCACCTTGAGTTCCTCGGAATACGTCTTAAACTTTTGACCTTTAATAGCCATTAAAAATGCACCCCCTAGAAATTCATCGGTTAAACCAAGGGGTTTTTCCAATGTCTATTCTAAGGGGTGCACTTCAGAGTAAGAAGGGCCTTGATATACTGCATTTATTCTAGACCTTAGCGAGATTCATTTTCGGCGGGGGATACCCGAGCATTCTGCCCATTTTTACAATTTGCCCTCTATGATGAAATTCGTGGGTAATGGTGTGCGTAAATAGCCATAATTCGCTGGCCTCTACGCTGTCATTCTGTCCAGATGCTTGATTGGAAGGCTCCCATTTGTCTTTAGACTCATTTAGAAATTCATACGTAAGGGCGTCGATAGTTTTAAATACCTCGCGCATGTCCTCCACATTGCCGATGGACTCTGGTTTTACTTTGGGAAGTGACTTACCAAGTGCACGATTCCCCAACCATACTCGATAACAATCGGCGACATGAGCATGCAGACTGCGAATAGAAGCTCCACCCAGGGCTTCAACTTCTGTAACATAATCAGCGGGAGATAAAGTCTCGCAATACCGGAACAATGATTCCCTTGTGCGCTGGATCAGCTCATACTGGTTTTAGTATACATTCATTTTCTCGACCCCCTTATTATTAAATCCTTTAAAGATATATATTGTCCTTAATTATCCTAAAAAAATATATGTTCTATATCTCGATATTCATACCGCGCGCAAGATCTGACATCTTCTGATTTCTTAAATGCTCTTCCATCTTCTCTTCTGCTGATAGCACCACTTTTTGAATCGGACAGCCTGCTCCATGTTCAAAGCTGCAATCGAATAAGGAAGCCGAGCCTTCAATGGCTTGTATAATATCAAGAAACGAAATGTTCTCCCAATCTCGTTTAAGTCGATATCCGCCGTGTACCCCTGTTGTCGATTCAATCATGCCCGCCTTCACCAACTTGGTCAGTATTTTGGATAAATACGTTGGAGACACATTTTGTCGCTCTGCTAGCTGCTGTACACCAATAGCTTTTTGTGGAGTCGCCACAGCAAGAAAGAGCATGGTATGGAGAGCATAATCGGTGGCCTTGGAGTATTTCATCTATAATCACCTCTATTACAGATTCTGCATATCTATAATAGCTAGTATACCCCTTTTCGTCAACATACAATGTGTTAAAAGAAATAAACCCTCAATTACTTCCTCTATATTGGCCCAAAGTCTGGTCCCTTAATCCAAGAATGAGAAAGAGGATGTCTCGCCGTCACTTAGGACTGTGAGGCACCCTCTATGGAGAGTTGATTTGAATGCCGCGTTATACACGGTAATACACCGACCGTAATAAGCGTCTTAGGTCCAAGCCCACATGAAGCTGTCGCGGTCCCAGGCAACTCTGCCGCCGTGGAGCTTGCGGAAAGCCTTCTTCACCTCTTTGGACAGCGATGCATTTCCATTTTCATTCACGAATACGAATTGCTCACCGAAGTTGGTCTTCACATATTCAATCGCATCGGTCTGATACAGCGTACCCGTGAACCTGATTTCCTTGACCATCCATTCCGCCACCTCTTGTGCGGTTATTTCCATGGATCTTGCTCCTTCCTTCAGCACGTACAATGAGCGTTCCTATTCAGAATTTCAAGCCATCCTACTCATCATACCTCCTCTAAAGGTGTTCGTCTATTCACCGTCCAACGTTAACAATCTTCCTGATCCATGTTGGCTCACTAGTCGCTGCCCGCACAAGGCAGTCGGCACAGTCTTCGAAGGTTAAAGTCCGGAACGGAGCGATGCGTGCTAACGGACCTGCTGTATAGTTCAGAGTGGCCGCCCCGGAGTTCATTCCCGGCGGTCGTACAATGACCCAATCCAGGTTACTTCGCTCCACCACGTGCTCGGCAATCGTCTTATCCTTAACCGCCTTCGAGAAGATGCGCCGATGAATACCAATCGCCCACCGATTACCTCTGGTGAATTCCTTCCCTTCACTCAACCCAATGCCGCTTTGCATGACGAAGCGCTTGACACCTGTACGCTGACAGGCCGCAAGAATATTTGGGATTCCCTCCGACATGACGGTACCCGGTGAGAAGTTTGCCGCAATAGCATTCAGAATTCCCTTCGCCATAGCCGTACCCGGCAAGAAGTTACTAGTTGGACCGATACAGCTGATTACTGCATCTGTATCGGCAATGGCTTTGACCAGACTAGGGGCGTCAAATACATCTCCTTGCCGGATGATGAGCCGCTCAGATGGAGTAATGACTTCCGGCCGACGAGCCACGGCCACAACCTCATGTCCCAACTCAAGTGCCCGCTCCATCACTTTCCTCCCCGTGGCCCCTGTTGCTCCAATAATCGCAATTTTCATTGAAATGCTCCCCTTTGACTGGTGACATGATTGACTTCACACTTATGCATGCACTAAATTGCACAATAGTGCATTAAGAAACAACTATGTATAATTGTATGCAGAAATAGAAAGTCTACAATTCTTAAAAAGGCAGGTTCCGCGCATTAGTTCACAAATCCTTTAGAATTGTGTATTTATTTTCCGACAAAGCAGATGTTAGCCGAAGAACGATCTATCTTCACTACATGGACAAATTTGACCTGTTGGACAAGCTCATTGAAGAACATATTGAAGAGATGTGTGAACTTTGCAATTCGGTAGACCCTGACGCGGATTATAGAGATATGGGGTTGTTATGGTTCGAGTATTTTGAACGTCATCACTTATTCTTCTCGGCATTGCTAGCGAGTATGGGGGGCCTTTTTTTTTCGCAATCGATTCCTTGAATTTTTTCTCCAGGAGTTAGAGAAGGAGGCTATCATGTCCAAAGGGGGTAACAAGGGATCATCAGACGGTATGAATGTTGATATTCAATTTCTGGGATCAGCCATCGTAGGGGTAGTAGAATGGTGGTTTAAGAATGGAAGGCCTCTCCCTCCTACCTTTATGGCATGGCGGGTGGGCGCTTTGCTTGAACGGAATCTCGAAGCTGATCGTCCGCTTGCATGAAGAGACTTCTACCAAACAAACGCCCAAGACAGCACTCGTTGTAACATGTAAAACAGTCCCCCATAACGCTGAGCCTCGGTGAACCATGGGATGTCTCAATATGATGCGCGATTAGAGCATAGACATACAAAAATATCCGATCGACAGACTCTCCACCTAAAACATAGGTCAAAGCCAACCACGCACCCTCTTCTCTTCATGATCCGTTAATGACTTAATCAAAAAGTAGGCGGCGTAGCAACTGCTATGAGCAGCGTTTCGCCTTCCCAGATGTTCTTATAGCTATGGGGGATTCTGGCATCATAATAGATGCTATCCCCTTCTTCGAGCGTATAACGTTCATTGCCGAGCACAAACTCCAATCGCCCGGAATGAACAAATAGGAATTCCTCGCCATCGCTATGGCCAACGCCGATATTGCCGTAAGCAGCTCCTTCTTCCAACACTCCCCATATCGGTCCCATTCGGTTGCTGCTTCCTTGACTGAGCGCGTACCAGGTAATACGAGATCCCTCGGAATGCACCAAAAGTTTGCGCTCATTTTTCCTAACGACAATGCTTCGCTTCTCCTCACCAAACAAATCGGAAAAATTCACGTTTAATGCATTCGCTATGCGCTTCAGAACACTGATCGACGGATTCGCCTTATCGCGCTCAATTTCACTGAGAAAAGATAAAGATACAGAGGCTGCTTCAGCTACCTTCTTAAGCGTTAAATTCTGTTTTTTTCGCGTGCTTCGAATGGCTTCGCCGATCGAATTCATATGCAAGCCTCCTGAATTTTCGATATTTTTACGCTGTCAGCGAAATTTATAACTTTATAATAGGCGTAAATCCGAGCAATATCAAGCCCCTTCACCAGAGCAGGATTACGGTGTAAAAACGTTGATTTGGCGCTATTATTGGACTAGTATTTAATCAAGGTTAACGAACGAATTTTACCCGGGTATCTGACATCGTTCATCTCAACAGAATTTTTTCATTTTCAGCGAAATTTACTAAGCATTACGAGGCACTAATTACATGATGGCAACGGAAAGCCGTTCCTTGTTATTCAGATTCATAGAAATATGTCAGAAGGACGAAAGGGGCATAAAGAATGACTACGAGCATTCCCAAGGTCTATCAAGTAGGTGATGTTACCGTTACACGTGTTACGGAAATGATACTTGACGGTATCCCACCAGAGGTGTATTTTGCGGGATCATGGGACCCCAAGTTCCTAGAGGAGAATCGGAACTCTCTTCCGGATGGCCTGATCGATGGCAGTTCTCAGCTTATCGTTAGCATTGGAACCTGGGTGGTGAAGACCCCGAAGCATACAATCCTTATCGATACGGCTACAGGAAATAATAAAAGCTTGCCTTTAAATCCGGACCTCGCCAATCTCCAGCTCCCTTATCTGGAGCGGTTGAAAGAGGCCGGAGTAACACCAGAGGAAGTCGATTACGTCCTGCTGACGCATCTGCATGTCGACCATGTCGGTTGGAACACGAAGCTCATTGATGGAAAATGGGTACCGACGTTCCCACATGCAAAATACGTATTCCCCCTTGCGGAGCAGCAATATTACTCAAGTAAGGCCAGCCACAACAAAGCAAACGAAGCCAACTTTAACGTTTATGAAGAAAGTGTATTGCCTGTTGTTGAAGCCGGCTTAACGCAGACAATTAACCCTGAGGGCGGGGAATTTCTTGATATGTTCACATTCATTCCGACGCCCGGCCATAGTATCGGCCAAATGTCCATCCGTCTTAACACTGGCGGAGAAGAAGCTTTATTTGGCGCCGATGTGATGCACCATCCGTTCCAGGTGTTTAACCCTGAATGGAACTCCATGTACTGCGAATTTGCCGATCAAGCCCGAGCCTCACGACGACGGGTACTGGAGGACATCGCAGATCGTCCAGTCATTTATTTTAGCACGCATTTTCCAGAAAGCGCGGCGGGATACGTGACTCGAAGCGGGGACGGATACAAGTGGGACTTTATTTAATACGACCTGACACCAACACAATCGAAAGGCGCTGAGTTTATGACAACCCCTAGTTTTCTTCCTGATGTACATATCGTGACCGAAGACCTTCGTATCCCGAGTGATACAACTGGCATCGAACTTTATGTACGAAATAAACGACCAGCTTCCATGAACACCTTCTCTAATGAAAAAACAATCGTGATGGTTCATGGCGCTACTTATCCCATTGGCAGTCTGTACGATGTGGAGCTGGATGGCTTCACTTTTCTGGACTATCTCGCCAGCCATGGATATGACGTGTACGCTGTGGACGTCCGCGGCTACGGCGGCTCGACAAGACCACCTGAGATGGAGCAGCCTGCTGACCTGAATCCACCGCTTGTCCGTACGGAAACAGGAGTCCGGGATTTAGGCACAGCTGTGGACTATGTTCTGAAGCGCCGGAATTTAACGAAGGTGAATGTCCTGGGCATGTCTTGGGGTGGAACGGTTGCGGGGGCTTATACCAGTCAAAACAACGATAAGGTAACCAAGCTTACGCTTGTGGCTCCGCAATGGCTGAGCTCCAAACCGATTCCGATCGATACTGGGGGTCCGCTTGGTTCGTATCGCCTTGTGGCTGCTGGCAGCACGAAGGAACGCTGGCTGAGTGCGGCACCTGAGCATAAACGTGGTGATTTGATTCCAGAGGGCTGGTTTGAGCAATGGGTCCAAGCCACGCTGGCTTCCGATCCAGGAAGCCTAACCGATCATCCTGAGCATATTCGGGCGACCAATGGTCCGATCCTCGATATCCGTGAATACTGGACGGCGGGCAAAGCTTTCTATGACCCTAAGGAGATCACCGTTCCCGTCCTTCTTGTGCATGCCGAGTGGGATATTGATGTGCCCCTTGAATTAGCCCAAAATTTCTTCACTTCCCTGACGGGAGCTGCCTATCGCCGCTGGGTCGAAATCGGGGAAGGGACGCACATGGTTTTACTGGAGAAAAACAGACTTCAGGCTTTCCAAGCCATACGCGGCTTCTTGGATGAAGTGTACGCACCTGCCAAATAAGATGTCACTGCAAGAGAGGAATGTAATAACAATGAGCCACATTGCCATAACCACAACAAAGGCACCGTCAGCTATCGGTCCCTATTCGCAAGCCATCGCTTTAGAAAATGCGGTCTATACGTCGGGCATGCTTCCGATTGATGCCGAAGGAAAGCTGAAAGAAGGCATCGTTGACCAGACCCAGCAAATCTTAAACAACCTGCAAGCCGTCTTAGCTGAAGCAGGATTGTCTTTAGAAGACGTTATAAAAACCACCGTTTTCATGACCGATTTAGAGCAATTTCAACAGATGAACGAGGTGTACAGCCAATATTTCAGCGATCATTATCCTGCCAGAACAACTGTGGAAGTGTCTAGACTTCCACGAGACGCCAAGATTGAAATAGAGCTTATCGCAATCAAGCGCATTTAAATCTGCTCCACTATTCGTATTTCTATGAAAGAAGGCGCATCTGATTGCGAACGTATTGGCTTCTCTTGTTGTGCGCAACCCTTTACGGGAGCAATTTCGTCTTAGGTTCGCTGCTACTGCAGGCATTTCCCGCCTTACATCTGTCTGCATACCGGCTTATAGTGTCGTCTGTGTTCCTGCTTATTTATTTGGTTACAACCCGTCGCTTAACGAAGATTACGCTCCGTGACTCCGTGTATCTGATGCCATTTGTTCTGATCGGGATGCTGCTGCATCAAGTTTCTTTCTTTACAGGGCTTCGGACAACGGACGCAACGACGGCCTCGCTCATCTTGTCGTTAGCTCCGATTTTTACAGCGCTGTTTGCTCGCTTATTCTTGAAAGAGCCGTTAACGAAACGCATGGCGGCAGGCTCGATTGTCGCTCTTGCTGGTGTCTTCTTCGTGGTTGGACCTGGCGGAAGCAAGGGCCTAGCCATTACCGAAGGCGTCTGGATCATGTTTATCTGCATGCTGGCATTTTCAGGATCTATGATCCTCATGAGAAAGCTGACGGAACGTATGGATGCGTTGGTCGCAACGGTGTATACGACAGTCTTGGGCTGCGTTTTGGTATACCCGGTGGCGGTCTGGAGCGAGCCTCACGTACAGGCCCAGCCCGGTTTCTGGTGGTGGGCTCTCCTAATCGGATCGGCGCTGCTTATTCAGGGCTTATGCGCGGTCATCTGGAATGCGCAGATCCGCAAGGTAGGGGCGGCTAAAGCATCGCTGTTTCTGAATTTACAGCCGTTTGTTGCCATGGTTCTAGGTTATATCACGCTTGGCACCCCGATTTCCCTGACGCAAGTGGCGGGTTCTGTTCTCATCATTTGCGGCGTAGTGCTAGCCACCGTGCAAGGACAGCGAACAAGGAAAACACACCAATTCTCCCCTGTGGAGAGATAATTGCCGACGCGGTAATCGTGCCTAAAGTAGAAGATTGAGGAATCACAACCAACCCCAAGAAGCGCTTTTTATCATGGCTCCTTGGGGTTTTATAATAGCAATGATGGAACGACGAAGTCTACTGCTCTGATCTTCTTTTTCTTCCCCCGTTAAAATGTAGCTTCAGAACCTCCTGGTTCGCACGGGATCTCTGGTCCTTCTTGACTGTTCGACGATTCTTCAGCTTCGCTTCAAACGCAGGACTGTTGCGTGCGATCGCTTCTTTAGTAGGGTCGCTTCTCTTCGGAATCTCGAACCCTAACCTACGAATCATCATCACGCTGCACAGCCAAATATCCTCTGTTGGTTAAGGTCCAGCTGAAGGATATGTTCGAGTTAAGCCCTCATACCTTGAAACTGCTTGTGTGCCCAAGCCGTATAAGAAGGATGTGTCTGAAGCAATTCTTCATGTGTTCCAGTTCCTGTAACTTGACCATACTCAAACACTATAATTTGATCTGCATGAACAACGGTCGATAATCTATGTGCGATGACAATGGTTGTACGATCCTGCATCAAAAATTGAAGCGCCTTTTGGACCTCATGCTCCGAGTCACTGTCCAAGCTAGCAGTTGCTTCATCTAACAGCAAAATATCCGGTTCTCGCAGCAAAGCACGAGCAATTGCTATACGCTGGCGCTGCCCGCCTGATAGCTGAATTCCTCTCTCACCTACCTCTGTTTCATACTTTCTTGGCAAGGCCTCAATGAAATCATGGGCATAGGCAAGTCGTGCTACATTCATGACCTCCTCTTCACTTACTTCGTGTTCCCGCCCATAGATAATATTATCTCGAATGGTACCTGCTATGAGGGAGCTATCTTGTGACACATAACCAATTTTCTTACGCCAATCATGAAGAGCAAAGGAATCAATCGCCGCACCGCCCCAATGTATTCTGCCGGTATCTGGTTCGTAAAATCTCTCGATCAGCGAAAAGATCGTTGTCTTCCCACTTCCGCTAGGACCCACAAAGGCCGTTACTTTACGATCCGGTATAGTAAAAGTGGCATTCAGCAAAATGGGTTTATCCTCTTCATAACCAAAACGAACCTCGCGGAATTCCAAGATGCTATGCTTGTCTGGTACCACATACTCTTTGTTATCCGTTTCTTGAGGCTGCTCCAGGATGAGTCTTAGTCTCTCCGTTGAGCCCATTACCTTTTTCAAATTCGAAAAAAATGTTCCAAACTGTTCAAAAGGAATCATGATTTGAAACAAAAGCAAAATATACGATACAAGCTTCCCTGCACTAAGAGCACCAGAGGAAACACGCACGCCGCCGTAACCAATAATGACGACCAGCAGCACAATCATGATCAACGTCATCAATGGCATCAGCACAGCATTGATCCGAGCTTCTTTCATTTCTGATTGATATAAATCGTCCATGTTAGCTGCGCCATTTCTCCATTCCTTTCGCTCCGAATTAGAGGCCTTAACCAGCCTCATTTCTCCAATGACTTGAGACAGCGTTGAGGACAGTGCTGCCAAATGCGCTTGTAGTTGCATCGAGATCTTGTATATCTTATTGCCCATGGGCATCAATACAGCCAGGCTAATAGGTAGAACCAGCAATATGATTAACGTCATTTGCCAATCCAAATAAAACAACATCGCCAATGCTCCAATAAATGTAATGGAGTTGGATATAAATTGGATTAAATGATTGGTAATGAGCGATTTAATCTCATTTGTATCGTTTGCCACACGACTCATAAGATCTGCAGAACGGTTGCGATCGAAGAAACGCATCGGCAAATAAAGCATCTTTTCCCAAAGCTGTTTACGCAATTGATTGACCATTCTACTTCCGACATATGCCAATAGATAGTACGAAAATCCACTCGATACGGCTTGCAAAATAAAGATTAAAACAAGCTGTATAATCATAATGGCATCTAATAATTCCAAACGAAATTGATCAATCATATTTCCGGTAACGATCGGAACAACTAATCCTGACAATGAACTGACAATGCTTAGAATAAGGGCTATACCTAAAAACACCTTAGGAACCCCAGTGGAAAATAACACCTTGGCCAAATACTGTAGCCCGGTTTTATTTACAGGTCTGTCACCCTCACTGTTATTGGTGTATCCGTCATGTATGCTCATAATGACTCCTTATTATATTTTCTTAAATTTTACACTTGATACCATTAAAAAGGAAAGAATAAACAGCAAATACACCGATCTAAAAAGGGAATGACGAGCTTACTTTACCGTATTTAATACGGAGGATAGCGATCTGGATTTTGAGCGCTTTGATGGCATTCAATTGATGGACCAACTTATAGATGAGCAGCTCTTTATACTAGAGAACAGTGACTTTCATGTTGAATTAGACCCTCCCCAAAAGTTAAATTGCGGCGGGTCTCTAAAAAAGAGAGCCCCCCGCAATAAATAATGAAATCGGCGAAAATGAAAAAGCAGTTGTCTCAGCGAAAATGCTTTAGCTCCAAAATGTAATCTTGTCAGAATCTAACCGAACCGACTCATACCCCTCTTCTTTAGCTTTTCCTATTGAAATAATCATTACTGGAACATAGCGTTCTTCATCTAAATCAAATGATCTTGCTAACTGATCGGCTTCAAAGCCAGCCATTGGATTCGTGTCATACCCATGTGCACGGGCTACTAACATGAACTGCATTGCAAAGAGGCTGCTGTCGATTTTTGCAACTTCAACTTTCAATTCTTTTGATAGAGCCGGATACATCGACAGAATTGTTTCGAGTTGACGATCTCGTACATCTGCTGGCATTTTTCCTTGTTCTACAGCTGTATTGAAAATTTCTTCAGCATATAAATAGCTTTGGGTATCACCGAAAATTAATAACATGGCTGCTGAAGTATCATTTTGTAATGTATTGAAACGCACAAGAGGTCTTAGTTTTTCTTTTCCTTCCGGGGTATTTACCACCATTATACGCCAAGGCTGCATATTTGCAGAGGATGGAGCCAGACTGGCTTCCGAAATTATTTCACTCAGCTCTTCTTTCGATATTTTAACGTTCTCATCATACTTACGGACAGAACGTCGTCCCTTGACTATATTGGCGAAATCGTTGTTTAAAATATTGTTAAACATAGAATCTCTCCTTTGGATAACGTTAGTTTTTTTGACATTGTCCATGTCGTCCGTTATCATAGCCGTATTATGAACTATGAACCTAGGTTTATAGCAATAAAAAAAGAGGGCACTCTATGAAAATAAATGATGTTTCAAAATTAACTGGTCTTCCCATATCAACATTGAGATTCTATGAACGAAAAAACCTAATTCCAGACAAATTCGTTAAAAGAGATGAACATAATTATCGTTTCTATTCAGAAGAAATTGTTGAGTTTCTAGATGATGTAAAGGTACTTTTATCCGCAAACTTTTCTATAGAAGAGTTAAGTTTGCTAGTAAATCAACAAATTAACTTGTCATATGAGGAAAAGAAGAAAATGGTAGAACAAAAAATCAATGAAATTGATGATATCCAGAAACGATTGAGAAAGTCGAAAAAGTTTTTGCGTGCAATCTTGGAAGGAAAGGCGCATTTCCAAACAAAGTGTTAATTAAACCATTCTATCTATACTAATTCTTTCATTCAGGTGGGCTATGAGAAAAAAATTACAAATTTACATATCGTCTACTTACTACGATCTTATTGAGGAAAGACATACCGCTGTTGAAGCCGTACTTCGAGCCGGTCATATCCCTGCGGGAATCGAGCAATTTTTCAAGGAATGTCCGGTAAATATTAGGAAGAGATGGATCGACGAGTCCGATGTCTATATCCTGATTCTCGGAGGATTCTATGGTTTAACGCTTCCTGATGATGAATCCAAGAGCTATACGCAGTGGGAATACGAGTATGCCGGAGAAGCGGGCAAACCTAGATTTGCTTTTGTTGTCACGGATGAAGCATTAAGACAAAAGCCATATGACTTCACAGCAATTGAATACTATCAGGAGTTTCAAGAGTTTAAGCAAGCGGTCATGGCACAAGTCCCTATCTATTATGTTGAAGATGTACAGCACATTAAAATGGTACTTCGTGATCAATTGCCGGTGTATGCAGCAAGAGACGATCTGTATGGCTGGGTTTCCGGCAAGGATGCTCCAGACGTTCAAAAGCTGTTGGAAGAGAATGCAAAATTAAAGGTAGAGTTGGAGAAAAAGAATTGAAAAAGGGGCTGGCACAACCAGTCCCTTTCTCCGTCTCCGTATCATATATTCTCTTGCTTTAATGCATCAATAATGTTTTCCTTTTTTACTTTCGCGCCGGAATAAACAATCGCGGAACTGACAATGACAAATACGGCGACAATGACAAACAGAATGCTCATCCAAGGGAGGGTGAACCCGTAGCTAAATTTGTTCGCAAATGCTCTATAGATCAGAACCATCGCGGCGAAACTAATGGGAAGGCCGAACAACAGTGACTTGACCCCATAAAAAACACTTTCATAGTTCATCATTTTCGCAAAGCCTTTTGGCGTCATGCCTACGGATTTCAGCATCGCAAACTCTCGTTTGCGAAGAGCCAACCCCGTCGAGATCGTATTAAAAATGTTCGCAATGGAAATCGCAGAGATTAATACGATAAAACCGTAAGAAAAGACGGACATCAATAGAATCTGTTGTTCTTCGCTTTTTCTGGACTGATATACATTGTAGACATTCAGATTGGTCTCATGCATCTCTTCAATTTCCTGCTGCGTTCTCATCGGTTCCATGCTTTTCAAATGGAGGTACGTCGAGGCGTTAGCTAGGTCCTCGTCGCCTGCCAGTCGATTCATGACGCGTTCCGACACGATCATATTTAACCCGCCTACACCTATCTGGTTCATCCCCATAGGGGCTTGATCCGTCAATGCGGCAAATATCACTTTGTCTGCCTTTGTTTCTTCCCCATTCTCTTTATAGAAGTTCGTTAGCTCGATACTTTGGCCGACATTCGTATATATGGCCTTCGTCTGAATATATTTCCCCGTGCCCATATCTTTGTAATGAATCGTATCCATCACGATCGCGGCGGGATGATCCGGATCCGTAAGCTGTTCGTAATCTACGCCAACCACTTTGGCATAGGCTTGCAAACTCGAACCGTTCAATGCATGAATTTTAATATCGTAAGGGTATTTCCCTTCTTGCAGCATACTCTTATCCTGCTTAACCGTCTCTTGCAATTCATCAGCGATGCTCGCTGCATCGACCCAAGCGTTCTTATTTAACTCGTGAATCACGTTGTATTCCGTGACTCCATCCAGAGATACAATCGATTGCATCAACCGGTCATCTATTCTTTTTCCATTACTGTACGACACTTCAATATCGTAATTGACGCCTTCCCGCGACAGTTCCAGGGATTGTGTCATGCCTGCCGTAAAAAACGATACTGTCAAAAATAAAACGATGCTGATGACAAGCGAAAAAAGAATAGCATGATATCTCCGTTTGTTCCTTTTTAAGTTTTTCAGCCCGATTTCTGCTTCGATCCCAAAGAGCCTACGAATGATCTTCGACGTTCTCACAGCTTTTGCTGTAAGCTTTACGTCGGTAGTTTGGCGAATCGCGTCCATAGCAGATACCTTGGATGCCTTGATTGCTGGGAGATACGTCGAAACGAAAATCGTCAGCATTGAAACAAGACAAGCTATCAAGAGTGAAAGCGGCGTGACGATGAGCCTCAGCTTTTCACTGGTCCATAATGACCCTTCAATCATCGTGTTCATGAACCAAAAGGTGATCCCAATTCCGGCAAGGCCACATAGGATGCCAATGGGAATGCTGATCAAGCCAATGACGAACCCTTCAAAAAGTACTGAATTTCGCTTCTGCCTTTTCGTTGCCCCCACGCTCGCGAGCATCCCTAAATGCCGGGAACGTTCCGAGACAGATATCGCAAAAGCGTTATAGATGAGCGAAACTGAGCCAATCATAATAACCGCCATAATGATCGCCGATAATGAAAACATCATGCTGGATGAAGCTCCGCTGCTGGACAAGCCATAATAATGAAGCAAATCATTATTGTATTGGACGGTTTCAATTTGGTTTTTCTCAGCCAGCTCCTCCGCATGCGCGAACAAGAACGGATTGACTCGCTGCAAAACCACCGACGCATCGACTCGATCGTTTCCCCCAATGATATGATCATCGACATAGCTAATGACCGTATAACCCGGGGCCCAAGCCGTTTCCCTTACGGGACGCTTGATGAGGCCTACCACCGTATAATCCCTTACCTTGATATGCTGCAACGTTTCGGTCAAAGTGCCATCTTCCCTACGCAGCGGTTCGGTCTGATCCAGGGGATGATCGCCCCCTTGTTCAAATCGTTCGCCGACGCGAAGGGTTAGATGATCGCCGATTTCATACTTCACTTTGGCGTTCGTTGCAAGAGGCTCGGAGATAACAACTTCCTTGTCCGTATGCGGAAGACGCCCCTTGCTTAGTTCAATCTGAAATTGTGCGAAACCTAACGCATCATATTCCTTGATGAACAAGTACGGCTTATTGGGATTTTGCCCCCCTTCTAATAGGGCATAGCCAAGGTCTCTTGTGATGGCAACGGTTTTGGTTGCGTCATCACCCTGTATCGCCGCAAGCTGTTCCTTGGTTACATCTTGATATTGGACATGCCACTCCCCTGTATCCGCGATGGTTTGTCTGATCATTAAATCCGCAAAGGAAAAAACAAGCGTAGCGACAGCGGTCACCATGGCCACCGAAATGATGACGCCGAGGATGGTTACAAGCGTTCGTCTCTTGTTCTGCTTCAGATGCCGGATGGTTAATGTATTGACAATATTCATCGCCTGATCACCTCGTCCTTGGCAATCCTCCCGTCTTCAATCGAAATGATCCTGTCGGCTTGCAAGGCGATCCGTTCGTCATGCGTGATCACGATCAGCGTCTGATGATAGGTCTTATTCAGCATTTTTAATAAGTCGATGATCTCGCTGCTATTCTTGCTATCCAGATTCCCGGTCGGTTCATCGGCCAGCATGATCGCAGGATTGCCGATGAGCGCTCTGCCGATCGAGACACGTTGCTGCTGTCCGCCGGATAGCTGATTCGGCAGATGGTTTAATCGATGCCGCAAATTCAACGTATTCACAAGGCTATCTAATTGCTTTTGATCTACCTTTTGTTGATCCAGCAAGAGAGGCAGCGTAATATTCTCTTCCACCGTCAGGACGGGAATCAGATTGAAGAACTGGTAGATCAGGCCGATTTGCCTGCGCCTGAAGATGGCCAGCTGCGTTTCGTTCAAGGCATACATGTCTGTATCCTGCACATATACTTTCCCGGCAGTCGGCCGATCCACGCCGCCCAGCATATGAAGGAGCGTCGATTTCCCCGATCCGGACGGGCCAATAATCGCGACGAATTCGCCTTTTGGGATCGAAAAGGAAACATCATCAAGCGCCTTCACCGCCGATTCGCCTGTGCCGTATATTTTAGACAGATGCTCAATTTTTAAAATTTCCATTGTTATACCCCCTAAAAGTTTTGTGAGCGTTACTTCTTGAATCAACCTCGTACAAAACTCACTTCGGAAGCATGGGCTCTCCTAAATACTTAATTCCAGGTATATACCATCGCTCTATATCCAACATCCCAAAGGGTTTCATTCCCCTCAATAGTTATCGTAAGCTCATTTGCCTGGGGGAGATAAATGATCCTCATATCCGGCTCATGGAGTTGATCTTCTGCGGATACGGACAGGAACTCCTGCCCGTCGACGGTAACCTTGATGCTGCCCTGGAAATCCTTCTGATCGGGAATTCCATAATTCAAGCTAAGATACAACTCCCCCTTATTGCCGAACGTATACGTGTACGTTTCCTTCTCTTTACCTTCGATGCTATACACATTATATTGGGGTTCCACGTCTTGACCGCCAATCTTAAGACTGGACGGTTTGGTTCCCGTTAATGGATTTCCGGTACTATCCATCAATTCATTTATCGCCACAAAGGGGCCAATTTCTTTGGTGAACACTTGGTCAAGCGTCCCGAAGACCCCCCACACGCCGAGCATCAAAACAATGCCATAAATGCCCGTAGAGGCAATATTTCTCCAGTTGCTTTTTGTGCGAAAGCCAAGTTTGTATGCCCCGAATCCGACGGCTGCACCCAATGAGTTCTGTATGACGTCGTTCATGTCAAAGCTACCAAGGAAAGTTAGTGCCTGAATGGTCTCCAACACGAGAATGGACAAGATGAACAAGGTCATGAAACGAGCAAAGCTGGTTCGATATAACAACGGAATTAATATGCCAAAGGGGATGAAGGCTGCGATGTTCCCGAAATCCACAACATCCATCAGCGTAGGATGTAACAGATCGGATAGACCTGGCAGCCTAAAAAAACTGTTCGGTAAAAAAATAAAGGTGTACTCCGTGATTTGATCCACCTTACCCGCTCTACCGAAGGCAAAAAACAAAAAATAAAGAATCAAAAGAGTATAGAATATAGTAATTGCAAAAATAATCTTGCGCTGTTGCTTCAAATGCATGGTCTTACCTCCATCGTTCATCTGATGAATATCATTTTAACTGTCTAAAATGACTTTCCAGTGACGATGGAGGTGACAATTCAGTCACTTACAGAGTGCCGTTAAATCACGTGCTTATAAAATTTAATTCGAAACTGCGTACCCTTCTCGCTATCGCTCGTCACATCGATCACACCGTTCTGGCTGGAAATGATGCTGTGAGCCATCGCAAGCCCTATACCGATGCTTCCTTCGCTAGCGTTCTTTCCTTTGTAAAAACGTTTGAAAATATAAGGCAAATCCTCTTTCGGAATGCCTTTTCCGTTGTCAGCAATGACGATTTCCGTAAATAGCGCGTTGTCGGAAAATGTGATGGCGATCGCTCCGCCTTCAGGCGTATGCTCCACGCCGTTTTTCAAAATATTGATGACCGCTTCAGCAGTCCAATTGAAATCTCCGACAAAAGCGACATGGTCATCGCCCGCGATGGAAACTGTCTGTCCCTTAATATCCATCGGAATCATAACCGGCTCTAATGCCTTTTGGATAAGGTTCTTTATGGGTATTCGATCTTTTTTGAATTGGATGGTCTTCGCATCCATTTTTGATAACCTTAATAAGGAGGAAACAAGCCAGTCGATGCGTTCAAGCTGGATGCGAATATGATGGGTGAACTCCGTTCTTTTGGACGGAGGCAGGTCAGGGGCGCTTAACAAATCAGCCATTACCGTCATGGAGGTGAGCGGTGTTTTGAGCTGATGTGAAATGTCGGATATGGCATCCGTCAGTTGAATTTTGTCCCGCTGCAATAGCGACCGGTGCTCCGATAGCATGAGCGTTACTTTGTAAATATCATTCTTTAAAATACTTAACTCGCCTTCTTGGTTATCTCGAACATCAAGGGACTCATTGCCGTTGCTTATTTCCCGCAAATAGACAGAGAGCTTCGCTAACTCGTGGTATCTCCATCTCGTGAATATCACACTCGTGCCAATAAGCAGCATGGATACAATAAAAACGAATGTCGCGGCGACGGACGAAATAAAAGCAGCGACGACGATTGCCGTTATGCTGATCGAGCCCATGACGAGCAATAACATTTGAATCTCCCGATTGCGCAGCATCTAATCACCGACCTTATAGCCTAAACCGCGTACCGTTTTGATCAAAGTCGGCTGCTCTGGATTGTCCTCCAGCTTTTCCCTCAGCCTTTTGATATAGACCGTTAACGTATTGTCATTCACGAAATCGCTGGCCACGTCCCAGATTTGCTCCAAGAGCTGATTCCTAGTGAGGACCTGTCCAACGTGGTTGCCAAAGATCAGCAATAAGCGATATTCCAAAGCGGTTAGCGGAATCTCGGAACCGTTTTTATGTACTTTGCCTTCCAGCGTATGGATTTGAACATTGTCGATAGCGATGATCGCTCCAGCGTGGGACGGCTTCTGGTATCTTCGCAAGACGGACTTGATCCGGGAGAGAAGCTCACGAACCCGAAAAGGTTTGGTAATGTAATCATCCGCTCCCATGTCGAGTCCCATCACGACATTGACCTCATCATCGATCACCGTTAAGAAGATGACTGGAATGTCTCGTCGCTCCTTCACCATCTTGCACAATTCATAACCGCTTCCGTCCGGAAGCTGTAAATCGAACAAGCATAAAGTGAATTGATCGATGTCTTCGGCGAGCACCTTTTGGGCTGAAGCGACATCATGGCAGAGAACGGTTATATAACCATCTTGCTGCAGCGAATATTCCAGTCCCGACGCGATCGTCTTATCATCTTCGACTAATAAAATTTTCAATGCAGATCATCCTCACGTTAGAGTAAGTAGGTTCAAGTCGGCTGTCCCGCCTATGAAACAGGGAAGCTCAATATCATCCATGTCTATCATCTTACCTTTCTCCGCATCATAGTACTCCCCAATAAATAAGGAATAATTTTCTCGCAAAATTCTGTAACGCTTTTAAACATACTCTCTGATGCAATCCCTGATTCATCGATAACCAACAATTCTTTGTGTTCAGTAAGAGCAAGGTTGCGATTTAAATGGTTCAGTTGAAAAGAGGTACCTTTGCGATACAGTCATAGTCGTCGCTGCTTTTCAACTTCTTGGACTCAGCTTATCGAAGATTTTGAGATTCATAAAAACGATCTATCATTTGCTTTGTTTTCATCGGCGTTCTCAACGAAACTTGCTTCCCATCTTCATCAAAGGTCAAATGCCCCTTAAATGCTTCCGGCATATCCTGATATTGTTTCTCGACTTGTTGATATATCTTTTTAAAACAGGAATACCCGTATTTTTCAATTAGAAGAGGAAACCCGAAAGCAGATCTTAGAAACTCATATTCATAGTAGTTATAAGGAGTTGTCTCTGCTCTTTTTATTAAGAGCTCTAAGAAATGATTGATGACCTTGTCGATCTCTTGTTCGGTAGCATATTGGGCCAGTCCATGGATCGTGAGTAGTCTCATATCTAAGTATCGTTCTTTTTTATAAGCTTTCTGAAAAAAATCTTTCAACCCTAATTCCTTGCATTGGATGAGACCTCTCAGAATTTTATTTCGCCATGCGGCATTCTTAGATTTAAAATACAAGATTTCTATTAAGTCTGCCTCTTCTTTTGTTAAAAACTCATAGACTACATCATCTAATGCCCTCATTATCCTAGGATCATTTTCGCGAATCGGCGCAGTTGTGAGGTATTTAATCGATTCCTTGTGAAGCTCTTGATTATTTAAAGACATAGTGCATGCCCCTTTATAAACTTATTCAACATGAATGCTACATTTATATACAAATCCATTAAGACAACAGATTGTAGAGTTAGCTTCAGCAAATCACTGTGACGGCCAATTTTGCCTCTAAAGTAAGTATGTCCCCCAAAACTTCCCTAAGCAAGGTAAATTATACATCAGCATGTTATTTTACTCGCTTTTTAGGGACTTTATTTTAGGTCAACCGATCTTCACTGGTTAGCATTTTTTATTGGTTATTGGAAGTGTATAGATTTCCCCAGAAAGGCATTGGATACGCTGCTTGCGGAGAAGCTTTGGCTATGATCCGAAAGGTTAACTGGAGTACACTACGAAGTATAAATTAACTATTAAAGGTGGCTACAAATGAGCAGCAAGCTTGTCTTTACAACCCACAGATTGCCATTGAAGGCTTACGGCCTGCAGGTGCATTCGGGAAACGATTGTGCCATAATTTGAACCCCCAGCAGCTTCCGTATATGATTAACCATATGAGGAATTATACAGGCTGAACATCAGGATGGCGTTGTCATTTTTGCGTTCACCTGATATGGCAGGAGGTTGAGTTACCGTGGCAGTCTTAATTAACGAACAAATTAGAGCGTCCGAGGTCTTGCTTACCGGACTGAATGGTGAAGCAATCGGCATTGTCACCAGAGAGGAGGCGCTCGCTATGGCCAAGTCCAAAAAAGTCGATCTGGTCTGCACCTCACTGATGAGCAGTCCCCCGCCCTGCAGCCTGATGGCTAAGGGCAAAGCTAAGGCAACGGCACAGAAAGAGTCAGCGACTGCACGCAAAGCAGGTAAAAGTCAGCAAGCTGGCGGTAACGGCAGACAAGAAAAAGTCAAGGAGTTGCGCTTCACTGCTCACATCGAACAGCATGATTACGACACGAAGCTGCGGCAAGCGGATAAGCATCTGCGCTCCGGCAAGCCAGTGCAGCTTGTAGTTAAGGCCTCCGGTGCGAAGGAGGGAGCAGCAGCCAAGAAAGTGCTGGAGCTTCTATTGAGTGAACTTAAGGAAGTCGGAAGTAAGGAAACGGGCATTCAGACAAGTGGAAAAGGCTCTCAGGTGAAGCTCATACCACGCTGAGCCAAAAAGGAGCAGATCCCTTAGCTTAATATGCTCAGGGCCTACTCCTTTTCTTGGTTCTCGAATTCCCAAACGTGCACTTTCCTTTCGCACAATTGGAATGACTTCTTCGCGAGATAGATTGAAACTACGGTATCCACACCTTCTACGTATAATGCACCTTCATGACTGCGAGCTGATCCTAGGGCATCATTCCAATCAGAGCTTTGTTATTAAAGCAGCTTAATCAGTTCCTCCAGCTCATCAACCAATACTTTTGCAAGTTCAAAATCAGTATCTTTTAAAGCCAATTCTATTTTCATTTCAATCGACTTTTTCTTTTGTTCCGTTGCTAAATAGTCTTTATTAAAATGACTAGTATAAATCATCTGTCTGAATTTCCGCATACTCATTTTTCTAATCGTCTTGTCATCAATGATTAACACATAGTCCATACCGTTTACAACAGAATAGAAATCGTGAGAAATCATCAGAACCGCACCTTTGTAGTCTTCAATTGCTTTCTCCAGTGCGAGCTGTGAATAGATGTCTAAATGGCTTGTCGGTTCGTCGAGAAGCAGTACGTTTGCTTGACTGGCAGACACTTTAGCCAATTGAAGCATGTTTTTTTCTCCACCGGATAAAGATTCGATCTTCTGATTAAGAATTTCTCCTTCAAAGCCGTAGCTTGAAAGATACGATCTAATCTCATCATAAGTTGTAAATCCAGCATCAATGAATTCATCCAGTATGGTGTTCGAATCCTTAAGCGTTTCGCCTTGGTGTTGAGATAAATAAGCCACTTTCGCATCAGCATGTATTTCAATGGAATCATGATTATTTTTGAAGATTTCTCGGAGTAACGTCGTTTTGCCGGTACCGTTTGCACCGATAATGGCTACTTTATCTGTAGATTTTATTTCAAAGCTAACATGGTGTAGAAGCAACTCATCAAAGGCAGCACTATAATTATTGACACGTACAACCACGGTGTCTTCCATTTCATGATCTATACCAAAATGAATATTCGGCTGCTTAATATCAACAAACGGTGCTTTAATTCTACGCGCTTCCAATCTTTCTTGAAACTTGACTCTGGCCTTTAACGCTCTCCCTCTGGATGCTTCTGAATTATAAGTTGCGATTGCTCTAAGATTATCAATGATCGTATCGTTTCGTTCAATCTCTTCCTGTTCAGCGACTGCAAGCTCCTGCGACTCCATTTTAGTCTGAAGTAAAGAGAAGTTATACTCTATATATCGCCCATCAAACTCTTGGAGCTCCATGTTTTCCAGGTGTATAATTTTGTTGAAGCAATGATTCAATAGATATCGGTTGTGCGTAACAACCAGCAGCATTCCCTTGTGGGAGTTAATGAGTTTTTTCAGTGCATTCAGGTTCTCAAAGTCTAAAAATACATCTGGTTCGTCCATAATCATTAAGTCTGGACTACTCAGCATCTCCTTCATCACTTGAATAAGCTTGAATTCTCCACCACTCAGATCGGATACCCTGAGATCTTTTAGCTTCATGAGGTTAGCTAGATTTAGCTTCTTATTCATGTTGCTTTCAAAATCATCGCCACCCATGGATTCGAATGCGTCTAAAGCTAATTGATACTTTTCCAGAAGCGAGTCCATATCCGTTGATGTTTCCATTTCCGTACAAATCGCTGTTATTTCATCTTGTATCCTAATAAACTCTTCTCCTATATATTCAAAAACAGTTATTTCCTTCGCGTTGTCTATTTGTGAGAACTGACTGACATACCCGATTCTGCAATTGGGGTCTATCTCTAATTTGCCATCGAACAAATATCTTTCTGGATCGATTAGGATATCGATCAGTGTACTTTTCCCACTGCCGCTTGTTCCTATAAAAGCACAATGTTGTCCCTCTTCAAGCGTAAATGAAATGTCTTTATATAGTTCCTTTTGCGGAAACGAGAAGGATAGGTTATCCACTTTTATCATAATGTTACCTTTCTTTATAGCTAAAATGGTGGCTAGTATTGGCGGTATGGCGGAACATGAATGTTGAGTTTGCCGTTGTTCAGAGTAACACTGTTTACCACCAAGTTCAATTCAGTTATTGATCTAATTCAACTCAAAATTGCTTAACAATGCCAATGCCTCTTCATGATCCGGCTCAAGCTCTATTAATTTCCGCAAGTATCCCAGAGCATCTTCGTCTAACTCTAACTCGAAACAACAAATCGCCAGACAATAAAATACGGTCGATACGATCTCACCTTGTTCTTGATCTATTGAAATTTCCAAAAACCGTTTGGCCTCCTCGTACATGTCCGACTCAAAGAGGAGTAATCCTGCATCCAATGCTAAATCATAGCGCTGCTCCATTACGTAGTGCGAGGACCACATACGCTGTATACCGCTCAAAATATCCTGCTTTTCTCCATCGTCTGCATCCTGCAACAGACTCGAGATCCGCTTCGTACTTTGAATGAAAAATTCAACATCATATCCACCCAAACGCCAAAAACTTAAAATTTGTTGTAGTCCCATGTTATCTAGATTGCGATCTATCCCCATTTTCAAACTGAAAAACTCATCTGGGCCAAAGCGTATAATACTTCGACGATAAGCTAATCTTGTATTGAAATAGTCCAGCGGTGTATCCACATTGAGAATACAGCCCACATTTATATCTTTATAATGATGTGGAGGAAATAACGCCATGGCCCCCCTTTGTTCAAAAACATGCTGAATCGCATGGTAGTTGGCCGTTAAAGAAAAACTTCCGTGCAGGATCAACTCTGGCGGTTCTGCAAATTTCCAGTTATCAAGCAGGTGATCCCCCTTGTCTGCTGTTATTAATAAGAATCCTGCTTGAGATAACCGATTCAAACGTTCCAAACAGTTGAGTCCAGCGACAGGAAATAAAATATGAGAATCCTCTAGTTGTTCCTGGTAGACTGCTATGACATCACGATATGGAAAGGTTGCTTGCTCATACTCGGGCGCCTGCCTATGCTCATAACGCAAAGATATTTGGTTTAATAAATCAGATGGTTTAAGTGAAGCCTCCTGCTCAGGATACTCAACAAAAACATCAGCTTCATAAATTTGACCATCTCCTACATAAATCAACTCTTGAGGTATGCTATCAAAAAAATAGTTGGCAATAATGATTAAGGGCTGCTTTACATCTGCCTCCCTAATCGTTGTGCCCGATACAACAAGGTTCAGAACCGTATCATGAACAGCATCGAATTGCGCAAAATCAAGTAATCCTTCGGTAATAAACGATTGAAAAGCAGGATGCTCCCTCCAGGCTAGAACATTGTTTATCGCCAAATCCGTCATAATATAACGGAACGAAGGTAATGAAATCCCAGCATAATCTCTTAGCTGACACAGCTCACTTAACACATGGAATGCAAGACGCCCCGCTCCTGCTCCAAGCTCCACAATCACAACAGGTTCCGAACTATATCCCTTATTCGCCCGATCTTGAAGAAACCCGAATATCATTTCGGCATAGGAAGCAGCGATCATCGGATTACTCGTTATATATTGAGGCACTTGATCATTATTCCAAGCTTTTGTTCCTTTATCTTCATAGTACTTCCGCTGAATATTCCATATAGGTGCTTCACTAAAGCGGTAGCGTTGTTTGTTTTTATTGTTCATTACGACTTATCCTGCCCTCTGAAAGTTTTGAGATACCTATTATCCTATTTCATTAAAAATCTTTCTCACGAATTTCGTTTGTTAACTTCAATCGCAATGAATTCCGGCAAATAATTGGGAGTACAGCCCTTTGAGACCATTTCATCTTTATAAAGACCCGTTTTCTCACCAAGTTCAATACACCGTGCTCGAAACTTTTGATCATAAACGCCGATCCACCCTACAATGAAATTCATCGCCCATTGAACCTCCGGTTCTTCCTGCATAATATTAGCTTCAATTGCTGCTAGTAAGTCTTCGGTGTTATCAGGCGGTGTTTGTCCAGTCCATCTCAATCGCGCTTGATAATACCAGAAAGTTCTTCTTTGAAGAGCAGAAGGGCTATTGTCCCATGACTCCATCCATGCAATTGTCTTCTTGTCTTTGGTGAGCTGATTAGCCATTAACCAATCCATTAAGTGATTTCGCTCATCGAAAGTGTGAATCTGCATATCCTGATCAAGCTTATTCAGCACATCTTCTGAAAGAAGTTTTTTGTCCATAATCAAGATTGCCAATAGTCTGGGCAAAAAATCCTCGGTTGACCAAAGTTCCATAGCTAATTCGTGATCTTTTTTAATGTCCTTCGCGATTTTTCGTAAGTCCCCTAGCTTAGTTGTACTATTGATCTGTGCTAGGATGTTTTCTGCCTTTGAAGAACGTTTCATTTCTGAACTTTCATTCTTATTCATTGGACACCACAACTCCTTTATGAAAGCACTGTGTCATAATATGTCCTTGGTGCGATATATCAATAACTTAATTTCGTTATAAGTCTTATCGCATACAAATGTACCATAACGGAGTGCTTCATTTCCCCCTACTTATGTACGGTTCACCATGTTAAACTAAAACGAGAATTACCTACTCTATACTAAAGAATGCTACATAACCAGATGTAGGCAGATTATACGCCAAAAATAGGTAGAAAGGGGCGCCATGAATCGTTCTCTGAAGCAACTGATGAAGTCATTATTAGTACCAGCGATCCCCGGTGGAATCATTACTATTCTTATATTTTATTCGGACTACTTCCAATTCGAACTTGTTGACAAATTTCTACTGTTTGCGTCTTTCGTCATTGTACCGCTTGTAATCTTATTTTTGAACTATGACGAAAAGAATAAACATCAACGAATCGTTTATGCCTCTATTACATGGCTTCAATTTCCCGCAGCGCTTCTTGCCCTGACTTCCGTAATGAGCAGTAAGATATGGGGATTAGAAATCACGGCAATACCGGGGATTCTCTCCCTTGGGTGGCTACTGTTCACACTGCTACTCGGTATTTATGGATTTATAAATATTGTAATTCACAAGGGAAAATCAGCGGAAATAGCGATTGGCGCGGGACTCGTTTATTTTTTTATCGGGGGCATTTGGTTTACCTTATATCAATATCAATTGAACCTCTTCCAGGCTAATCCTGCAACGCATGCGTTAAGCTCCGTCCACTTTCATTTTTCATCTGCTATCGTTCCGATTTTTATTGGTGCACTGGGACGGATCATGTCGAAGAAAAGCTGGTACCCCTGGGTCGTTGCCATCGATATCATCGGCCCCATATTGATTGCTTTTGGTATGATCTTCTCCAAGCCAATAGAGTACATTGGTGTCACTTTGTTCGCCTGTAATATTGTGGTCTACACCACTTATCTCCTTACTTACTTGAGGAGACACTCTTTACGCAATAAGGCAACCTTCTTTTTAGGCCTTTCCTGCTTAGCCTTTTACACGGTTATCGTCATTTCCATTTTCTATCCGCTACTGAGAAACATGTTTTCCTTAACCATACTCGATTTCATTCCCATATACGGATCTCTGCATGCATTTGGTTTTGTCTTATGTGGATTAATTGGTTGGGTGCACATGGTAGACTCTATTAAGAAAAAAAGCTTGTCTACGAGTATAGATGCGTGATCGACTTGTGTGAATGATTACATACAAAACTTAACGGCCTTCGTCCCATCGAATTCAGGACGAAGGCCGCTTAACGATCTTTTTTTCACTGTTTACTTGACTGGGCAGTTCAGTTCATCTTGCAGATGCATCACTTGTGATACGGTTCACCTTGTTTGTTGCTTCGCCAACGAGAAAAGACTGAGAAGTCTCTCAGTCTACACCATATCTATAATCAATACATCGCTAAAAGTCCCACCTTACTATGTAAGCATAACAATGGAAAATTCACTTGTCACCACGTCTTGCAAAAGTACTTAAAATAGAATTCCTAAGAGAAACAATTATAATTTCAGGTAATAAAACAAAAAATACATATGCCAACACAATGAATGGTAAGGAAGCAATAAAAATATCAGCTCCCTGGCTTTCTCTGGAGCGCTCAACTAGCAACCACCACAAAGGTATTGTAATAATCCACAATAGAACATTAGAAATCATTAAATAACCAATATTTCTCCATAGGAGACAAAATAAAAAGGCAATGATTGCTGGAATAATCCACGAACCTATCATACGACCATTACTTAATATCACAAACGCAATAATTGGATAGAGAAGTGTGATGAATATCTGAACAGCTCTATTACTATATAAACTCATTTGTCTGTCCCCTTTCTACTCAAAACAACAATATCCCTTTTTATATAATTATACCCTATTATACTATTTACTCCCATGTTTATTTTGTATATAATTGGAATTAAAATCCAATAGAAAGGGAGTGTAATTGTTTGTGATGAAAACATCAAAATTATTTCTTCATTTTTTACTTTTGTTTCTTATTCTAGGGACCTTTATGAATTCTACTTCTGCAAGTGCTTCTGAAGCTTATCCTTTGGTAGGAACTTCAGATGAACTCTCCTCCTTAGTGGATTTCTCTGATGAAGTCTACCCTCCTGTAAGTGCCACTGATGACACTTACGGAATTTCACCTTCAGCATTAGATCCAGATTCAACATATCCGGGAACAAATATTAGAGTCAGAGTTGGAGATGTCCTTTATTCTTCCAAAGCGCTTGGTGGGAGTACAAAGATTGTCGGGCATGTTGGAATCATGGGACCTGACTACAGAATTTATCATGTTAATCCTGTAACCGATAAAAATCAAGGAGAAGGTGGAAAAAGAGATACTATTTATAATTATCAAAGAAGACATGATCCTGGTGAATCAATTGCAGTCTATAGAGCCACTCATGGCCGTAATGCAGCTTATTGGGCACAAGATAATTATTCTTCAGTAACAAATTACTATATTCCTTGGGCTTCTTGGGACAACTTCCAACTTAAGACCATTAATCCTAATTACTGCTCAAAATTTATATGGCAAGCATTCTATTATGGGAATTATAATACAGATTATATTATAGGTTACTATACACCAAATAAAGAAGCTTTTGTCACTCCAAGTCAAATTATTGATAGCGATATTCTTACATATGTGGGTTCATTCGGGAGCCGTGACTAAGGCATAAGATAGATACTACTATTCAAATTTTTATAATGAGAACGGTTTGCTGTTTTTTAGTTAGTTTCAAATACTATGTCCTTTTATCACCTGAGTTTATTGTTTTGCTATTTAGCGAGCAAAGCCTTTATAAACTCAGAGTAGCATAACTGAGATAATAATCCGTCTCTAGTTCTACTTGGCTAGAGACGATTTTTCTGAATAACATTCATAAATATTTGTACTGACTTTACTTTCCCTCTTCTGGCAAGAAAATGAATCACGGATCGGCTACACTTAGTTGGTCAGAAAAAATAAGGGGTTGTAGAATAAACCTATCAAGTGAAGGAGCGGAACTCTACAATGCCAAAACAACAACGACGTACGTTTACAGCAGAATTCAAAAAGCAAATGGTTCAGTCACAGGCAAGCATGTATTTGCTTAAATTTTTCAAATTCCGTTGCCGTCACTTGTGATAAGGTTCAGCTTAACGGAGCTATCGGCGAAAAATACGAAAGGAGCATGTCGTGACATGCTCCTTTATTGTTTCCGTTAAACACTTTTTTACTTATGGTATGGTTCAGCTAATGGATATTCAGCAAATAAACAAATAAAGATAATCAAAAGGTATGATTATCTTCATATAATATTTTTTTAATCCCCTTTAAAGTTCGAAACCATTTTGTCCCTGGTTTCAATGAGTAATGAGGGTCTTGTATTTGAGCCCTTATACAGTGAGTTTTCCAAATACGATACTTTTAAAGTATCAGATATGCTCGAAACAATCCTGCTAAAGTTTCTATCAGACACTAGATCATGTTCTTCGCTAATAAGTATATTTAAAAAAGCAGATATTATCATCAATATTGGTGTTTGTAAATATTGATTTTTACTTTGGACTCCATAGATCTCCTTGGATAAGGGATGCTTAATCGAAAGTTCATCGTAAACTTTTGTATAGAATTGGTTCACTTTTCCAAGTGTGTTTGAAAAAAAGGCTATTAGTGTTTTATCATTATTTTGCTCTGCGGCCTCTTTCATAAAATTTTCTGCATATTGAGGCGATGTATCATACTCTTCTTTCAAACCATCTTTAAGAATTGAGGCCATTATATACAATGACTCGTGAACTGACTTGTCAGCGTATCTGGTTTTGGTAATATTATAAATTTCCTTTAATTTAACATCTTCTAAGTAAGAATCTATCTGTTTATTAAACCAAATATTAAACTCACTTCTATAGACTGCATGACGTATTTCCTGCTTACTTAATGGATGAGTGCCTTGGTTATATCTCTTAAAAATCTCCATTTCAAGCTTAGGGTTGTTTTGAACATGAATATTTTCAAAAGTTAAATGAGATTGGAATAGAAGTTTATTACGAGTCTCTGGCGGAAGTTCAGTAAACTTGCGATCGTTTAAATCTTTTAAATGGTCAAGACCCTTTAATTTAAATTTATCAGTTAGGAAACGATATACCGCGCGTAACCTATGCTGGCCATCAATTACATTAGCTATGTGCGGCACTTTAGTGATGTCAGAAGATAGATAAATAACGGGAATAGGTATGCCTATTAAAATTGATTCGATTAGTAAACTCTCGTCTTTCTCAGTAAATTTATACTCCCGCTGATATTCAGGGTCCAAGTTTATCCCACCCTCCCCTTTTATACCTGCTTCTATTTCTTCACGTACACTTTGTAGCTTTTTGGAATCAGAAGTCGATTTTACTTCCCATATATTAGACATGAATACTCCACCTTAAGAATTATATTCGTACAATATATCTGTGGAAATTGATTGAAGCTCGGGGTAAACACTCACTTTCGATATTCCCATATCAAACAATTGTTTTTTTATCAACTGCTTTTTATCCTTATCGATAATAATCTTTACCAAATAACGATTAGCATCAACATAATCCTCCATAGCCTGACAGTTCAAAGGAAAAAGGGTAAATGCACCCCTCTGTGCATTTATTCGATTATTACTCCTAGGCCCTATAACTGCAATTGGATTTACAATCCGTTCTTTTCTCTTTCCAATACCGTAAAACTCTTCAAGACCTGTCTGAATAAAAGCTTTTGAATTTTGGGAGAAACTTAAAATTCCATCTTCAATCGTGAAGGGTGCTTTAGCATTTAATTCAAAGGGGTTTAAGCACCAAACAACAGGAACGTCTTCTTCGTTTTCATAAGTATATCTGTCATCTTCAACAGCAAAAAACAAACCAACCAATGCACTTTGAGACCAATCTAGCAGTCTTGTTGGAAGTCCAAAGTGCTGTGCTGTCAGCATCCATTCCCAGTCATCGTTCGGAACAGTTTCCAGATACGAAACTGCCCGTGATTTGAATTGGATCATAAAGTTTTGATCGCAAGTATCACTGTACGCTCTGTTATCAAATTTATCCAACCGTAAAAGTGAGGGCAATAGGCTTCTATTAATCGAACTCTGTCCTCTAAAAAAGCTAAAGCCTTCTGAAGTAATTGATGATAATGCTTCAGCAAATCCTGAGATAGAATCTACTCTGATTTCTTGAATTTGATTGCTTACAGGGGCAGCAGGGGCATTCGTCATTTAGATGCTCTCCTTAAGAAATATTAGTATAAGGAACATTTTAACATATATAAAGTAACTAGTCCCGCTCCCTAAGAAAGCATAACATTAATTTTTCGCCCTACTTGTGGTACGGTCAGCTTAACGGGTCTATCGGCGAAAAATGCTCTGCGGGCGCGTAGTTCCCAAATGCTTTACCAATTTAGATACTATAATCTTAAAAAGCCATCTTGGTTATCAGCATTTAGGGCATATAAAAGGCCATATATACCCAATCGGTTGAATTGGTTACATATGGCCTTTTCCTTGGATCTCCTTAAATGGGAAACGACTCTCCATACTGCTTATTGTACGATTTTTTTAATTCCTCTAAAAAAGACTCCCTTTTCTTGCGGGTATCCTGTACCTTAATTAGCAGTTCCTCTTCTTCAAGAATCTGCCTTTCGTAATATTCTTTAGCGCCGAACTTGGCCATCCTTTCACGGTAACCAATAATTCTATCATTGGTTGTACGCTCTGCCACTAACCATTCTCTAATAGAACCCTCTAAATCCAATATGATTTCAAGCATATCACTTCTGCTTCCTGTGATCATAGTGTCTACTCCCCTCTCTCTCGCGTAATTATAAACGACTATGGAAATAACTTCAATTTTGTTCCAACAAAACTTAAGCTTGTTTACTCTATTTTTCACACCTAAGTGTTTCGCGAGGCGGCGTTCCGAGCTTCAAAGTGACTTGCGTTTTTGGAGTTCTTAAGCCTGCAAGTTGGGCTTAACGAACTACTGCCAAAAACCACGTAAGCGGAAGCAGAGAGGGAAGTTCTCCATAAATCCTTCCTAATCGTTCACCGAAGTCAAGTTTGTAATTAGTCCCGCTCCTCCTCTATTCTTTACTCGAATCCGAATATCGGGGAATGGAGGAATGGGCTAATGGAATGGGAGATGTACACCTATATGAAGCGGCGCAGGGAAGGCGTAGTAAACAATCTCACCAACGAGCTGCTTCAACCGAAGACAGAGGACTCACTAAGGAAGGCGCTGGAAGAGGCTTCAAAGAAGGGCGGCGAACAGAACAAGGTGAACCGCCGCGAAGATCGTGCGAGAGCCAAGCAGATTATGGCGAACGCGACGGAACAGGTGCGTGAACAGGAATCCCCGAAACGCATCCGACACGATCTGGAGCTACTTGATGAAGTAATTCAGAAGGGCTTCGACACGTTGAGCAAAATGGAAGTGATTAGCCCTGCCACCGCCATTAAGGCTATGGAGATGAAACACAAGCTCACCAATGGCTCAACCGGAGGTTATACGTACTATGGGCTGGAGGAAATCAAGCTTCGTGAGGATGCGCGTGAACAGGCAATCACAGCGGCGATTCTACAATTCATTCCAGTCGAGCAGCATGATGCCGTGATCCGGCGCATGGAGGATGTGACACGAGCTTATTACGAATCGATTGGCTTGGGTGAAGCCTATGCGCAGCAGATCGCAAGAGAGGCAATGGAAGGTCGTGTATGAAGAAAAGGAGAACGCTTATGATGACGTTCTCCCTTGGGTTGGGCACGGTGAAGGCGTGATATTAAATATCAAAATAGTTTTTTATGAGACGGATTGTCAAGCCAAGTGCGACAGTTCCTCTGAAAAGGATTCGTGAGCGGTCCTCCAGTCCAGACATTTACGTGGTCTTTGGTTGATCAAGTGCAGAGCGTTTTCCAGAGCTTCATCCGTGATTTGCGCGAAATCGGTCCCCTTGGGGAAAAACTCTCGCAAGAGGCCGTTGGCATTCTCATTCGAGCCGCGTTGCCAGGAGGAATACGGATCTGCGAAATACACCTGTACGCCATGAGTAGCTTCCAAGCTGGCGTAACAGGCAAACTCCTTGCCACGGTCTGCGGTAGCGGTTTGAAATGCATGGGTAGGATACTGTGAGGCCGCTACACCAAAGGCAATCTCCATGGACAACGCGGTACGGTCTGGCATCCGAATGGCGGTGTACAAGCGGGTTTTGCGTTCGATAAACGTGGCCAAGCAGCCCTTGCTTTTCCCACGGCCTGAGACGACTGTATCGAGCTCCCAATGGCCGAAGGTCTCCCGGGAACGAACCACTTTCGGACGCTGAGAGATGGCCTTACCCACAGCGAACTTGCCGCGTGTCTCTGCAGGTCTCTGCCGTTTACCTTTGTGCCGTAAAACCGTAAGCACGCCTTTTACCAAACGGCCTGTATACAGCCAGCGATAGATCGTTTTAAAACATACCATCGCTTGACCCTCCTGACGCAATCGCTCTACGGTTTGCTCCGGAGACCAGGTCGCCTGAAGCTTTTCTTCGATGCGACTCGCCAGTTCTAGATTCCACTTACCTCCGGAAACTGACGCCTTACGGCGCTGGACATAGCCCTCTTGCGAGTTCTCCGCGCAGTACGGGTGTTCTGCTGCATTTCGGCGGAGTTCACGGCCAATGGTGGCATGATGTCTGCCAAGTTCCTTGGCAATCGCTCTGGTACTTTTCCCCTGCTGGTGGAGGATTTCTAGCTTGCTGCGCTCGATTATGCTAAGATGTGTGTAGCTCATGGTGGATTCTCCTTGTGTGAATGCGTGGTGTAGGAACCTTCATTCTACACGAATCCGGCCATGGGCCCTTTTTTATTTATTTCCAGTAGGTGTCGCACTTCATATTACAATCCGTCATGAATATATCTTTATTCAAATCAATAATATATTAATAAACATTTATCGAGGAGGACATATATGTTCATTAAAATGTCTATTGAAGAAATTAAATCTCTTGAGCAAAAGGAAATGGCGACTCACATCTCTTTATGGGACAGTCTTGAAAAAGCAGAGAAATTCTATTCACCCCTTGATGGTTTATATACTGCTTACAAAGAGGAAAACAAAAATCTTATATCTGCATTTTCAACACCAGTTAAAATCTATAGATTATATATCTCTGTATAAGTATTTTATTTTTCCATTGCTCTTGAAATCCTGAAGTAACGCTTATCTAATGCATCTTTCCCTCCCTCCATGATATTACAAACCGCTTCACGAACGTCGTTTTTTTGTAGTGCTCCGCTTACCTGATTATATATCTGTCCATTTTCAAAGTTCATTTGAATTATATTCTCGGCTGCACCATTAACAGGAATGTTCGGATTATGAGTTATAACAATAACTTGCTGTTTAGTTTTAAATCTCCTCAATTCAGTAACCACTAAATCAGTAATTCTTTTTGTATCTAAGTCTTCTTCTGGCTGATCAATAATTATTGGTGAGTCGTCTAATAATAACATTAAGGAAAGCATTGCAGCAGTTCTTTGACCGGCAGAGCCCGTTTCAATATCTTCTTCTTTACGATTGGTAACTAACTTTAAACTGATTTTATCTTCAGGGTACCAAACAAATAGTCTATCTATGTCTTCTGGCGTATTAATCTTTAGAGATGTCAGATGTTTTACAAAAGGCTTATTGAAGTTTTGACTCTCCTCTTCATTTGCCCTTAAAAGTCTAATTATTAATTCTTGCCTAGATTCCCATGCAGATGTGGAATTTGTTATGTTTAACAAACACCCTCTTATTGGGTTCCCTTCATCATCTCGTTCAAGTATGTCTCTTGCAAATTCTGTCCCAGGTCTTCTTATTAAGCTACGAAAGCTCGTTTCTGCGTTATCGAGGTCACCCATTATTGAAAGACACATCTTTACACTAGAATTTGTGCCTTGCCAACGACTAATTACATTATTTCTTTGTGTTCTTAACTGGATTTCATGTGCATGAATATCGTTTAAATATTGCTTTACTATTTTGTCTTGTTCTGTAAATTGCTCTTCAAGGGCTGCAATATCTTTAAGTTTTTGCTGAAGAAGATGTGATTTTGAAGATAATTCCCCATAAGCGTTAGGGTTCTTTTCCCCTTGTTCCTCTAATTTACGAACAAACTCTGAATATTTTTGTTCATTCTCCATCCTTGTTTGTTGCCAGGGAATGTAGTCTACAACTCCCTTTGTTTTTTCAATCAATTGGTTTGTTCTAGAAACCAATTGAACTAATGTATTCTTAATCGCTTCGTATTCTATTGATTGAACTCTCAACATATCTATAGAATTTTTATCTAGTGAAGAAAAACACTCTTCATCAAAGAGATAGGGCGGGGCATCCTTAATAATATCTTTAAGTGTGACCATAAATGTATCGACTTTTGATACTGAGTTAAGGATTGTATTATTAGTTGCTTGCGTTTTCTGATATTCTTCAAGCAGAGTTTTATATCCCGATTCTTCAAAAACCTTCATTTTTGCCAAGGTGTCTTCAAGCTCCGCTTTTATATTCCCTTTTTCACTGATTTTCGATTTCAAATCCCTCTGTTTAGCGCGGGACTGCATCCATTTTTTTGTTAACTCTTCTTTTTCTTCTATCCAGCTATTTTTGTCAAATTGTTCATCAATAATTTTTAATATATGATTGGGATCTTCAGTTAGAGAATAAAGATGCTTCTGACTAAATATTCTAACAGGAAACCGAGAGTCTATATTACTACTTTCTACCTTCCTTTCCCATACTCCGTCTTCATTAAGTTGTTCCTCGATAATTTTATTGTTCTCCCACTTAAGAGCAATCTCCCTTCCATCCTTGTGCATCTGCACACGAATGACTGTGGAATCGGTAAGCATCCCTGTTTTACCACGTTCTTTTGGAATCTTATTAAATTCGATAAATTGTTCGTCAATTTTCTCAGGTAGACCATTAACCTTATTGAAGGGGAGCCTCATATATTCAATGATGCTGGATTTTCCCGATCCTCTTCCGCCAATAATTGTATTTAACCAAGGGCTAAAACTAATGTTTAATTTTCTGCCTCTTCCTGCTTTCGCCCCATTAGTTACCTCTATTGATTGAATATAAAATCGTTCTCTGACGTCATTCGGATTTGTAGTTAAGACATCATTTCTAATAATACCATCTTCGCCATCATGTAATGCTAAGCGTAGTGCTTCTAAGTTTGGGCTCTCCATTTTCACCCATGTAAAAGACGATCCTGCCGAATCAGGATGATGACTATCAGAGCCAGCTATCTCAGCAAATACTAGCTTAGAGTCAATATAAATTTGTGGTTTATTGTAATTAATATTACATACCTGAATAGCAAGAAGCCCATCAGTTGTTAAACATGTTCTTAGCGAGTTTCCTTGTTCTTCAACAAATAATCCTCTTACTGTATCTACATGGGCCGGAATAGGTAAACCTTTCATTTGAAGAATTATCTCAACAACCTCATTGAAAGATTTTCTAGTGCACTGGTCGGAGTCCCCCGATTGACCAAAGTATTCACATCTGGCAAGTAAATTGCTTATATGTTCAGAAGTTTCGCTCGGGTCAAATATAGCCAAAAGATGGATATTCCCATGAACTGTAATCTCTACGCCTGGGAATATTGTTATTTCCCTGAAACCTTCAACCTGTTCTTCTCGCATAGTAGCTAATTCATTTTTTAATACATCGATCCAATGCCCTGAGTTATGATCTGTCACGGCGACACAATCAATTTCTTTTCCCATGTAATCCAAAAGCCATTCACGTGGAGTTCTTTGTTGAAGTACAGTGTAATTTGATCCTTTTCCGTAATCTATGGATTTAGGAGTGTGTGTATGGAAATCAAATTTCCACCATCTTGCGCCATGATAAATCAACATAAACACCCTTCCGTTTAATATGTATAGGTCTTATAGACTGTATGTTTAATTTCTCTTGCTTATTTCCCTTCCAACATCATATCATATTATGGAAAATTGTGGGTACAGACAACTAAAAAACCTCTGGGCCCAATAAAGTATCAGAGGCATGCATTTCACGCTTATATTTCCTTAATAAAACCAGTTTTTCGCCGTCACTTATGACACTGTCCCTCCGATTAATCTAATCGCCCGATACATCTACTCCAACAGCGTCCAACGCATCATATGGTGCGAATAAATCAGCGGCCAAAAGAGAGCCCCCCTGTCGGCGCGTGAGCAGCCGCGATGTAGTTGGTTAGTCGGTACAGATATATCATAAATCATTTTTATTACGGTAGCACTGGCCCTAATTTAAAACGAACTTTTGAGACAATTTCAAGCGCGTAGGCTATATTATCTATAACTTCAAGTGAAAAGATTAATACTGCCCCAAAGTTAGCATTCAGATCTTTTAACTCTTTTCTCAAAATTGATATATTTTCCTTTATCCAGATCTCATAAAGACTAAGTTGATTAAAACAAAAATCGCTTACTCGAAGAACTTCCGCATTCAATCCTGAAGTTGTATAGCCTCCCCCTAAAGGGCCATAGATAACTCCATCCCCCACCTCTACCGCCGTAATAGTATGTAACCTTCTCAAGCTTTTTCGATCCTCGTCTGTAATCTCTTTCTCTAGTCTTGACATCTTCATCTTAAATTGAGCTATTGATTCTGGCCAATTCTTATGAACTGTAGTAATTATTTCTTTTTTAGTCCAACTTCCGTGTGGCATGACATTAATTAAATATGCTCTATCGTTGTCGAACCTTGCCAAGAGCAGAGGGCCTGTACGCTCGACAAATCCTTCATTGTCTAAAGAAGTCCCCAAATGTAGGTGGTAAACTCCCCAATCATTCAATAAATCATCGTTATATTCTAGATTCACGATTTTTTTACTTAAATTAGATTTTATAGACTCGCCTTTGGCTATTTTCTCTACGACAGAATCCAGACCAGCTTGAAGCTGAACCGGACAAGTAAAGTTATTAGAGAATAACACCTCTCTCGGGACAGGTGTAACCAAACGACGTTGTAAATTGAAGTATTGTAAGCTTATATTTTCGTCCGATGTCCCTTGACTGACTTTATATCCTTGTAACTCAATATTATGTTTTAGTAATCTGGCCCAATCTCTATGAAAGTCAATCTTGATTTGGTGTGTAAAAGGCATTACGTCCCCGCCCCCTGTTTCATAAAAGTATTACTGTCTATAATGCTCATCTACCCTTTAGAGTAATTATCACTGATTAAGAAGACTGGGAATAGGGCGAATATATGGCGAGGCGAACTTTTCACTTATTTTTTCGCCGTCATTTATGGTATGGTTTTCCCTGTTATCTGTGGCGGCAAGTTTTAAAGGCCATCCTTTGTAGGATGGTTTTCCCGTAAGACAAGGCTGGAACTAGAGCTACGAAACAATCAGCCGCCTCAGTACATATGGGCTTGTGCGATCCCTGAGTCATAAGAAATGTCACAAATCTCCTTCAAAGGGCATATCTACATTATCTAAAACGGATAGAGCGTAACACAGATTCCCAACATAATCCTATTACTCTACCGTCTCGTAGCGATCATTCTGCATTGCCTGCTCAATCCATCCCTTAATCTGATGCTTAGGCAGTAGGATATTGCCTCCAAAAGCATTACTCCTATGAAAGCCCCAGTCTCCATATACTAGCATATGGTACTGACTATCCATTCGTTTTACGAGTCCCCATACGCCGAGATCTCCTTGTGCGCCAGCACTTATAAATAACCAATCCCTGTAATTGAATATATAGGGCTTTCCGAACATCTCAAAATCCCCCAAGTACCCGTTACTCCCATCTCTGACCGGAAAACGCATATTGTAATCCTTAATCATCAATACCTCTAAAACCTTAACTCGCAACCACGCTTTATAATCGTTCCGCTCTAGTACACGTTCGATGGAGCATCGAACAAAAGAGGATTGCTCAATCTCTTCGGGATGAGAATCCCATCCATTAAGGCTGGAGGATACTGGGGTATACAACATCCAAAAGGGTTCTCCTATCATCATATGGAAAGGATGATATACTTTCACTGTTCTAACCTGGCCTTGCAAAGGAGGGCGATCTGACCGCATCCAACGGGGGTCATCTAGCGGGGGGACTTTATTTTCGTAATCAGACCATTCCATAATATCATTTTCGAAGCCAACGATATCAAAAAGCTCACTCTCCATCTTCACGCGCTCCGATAAACTTTTGCATGTGCCGCATACCAAGGCGATTACCTCTTGTCCCATCCATTTCAAATCCTTTCTATTAACCAACTGCTTAATCAGACAGTGCGTTCATAAGCACCCTGCCACCTTGTAACACCAGTACCCCGCTGGGTTCAGATCGCCAGAACCCTTAAAATTGCAGACCATCTTACTGTTTGATTGATCGGAGCCTTACGATTTCCACAATAATAACCACTTTATCAAACGACATGCCTTCCCTAATGTCAGTAATACTCAAATGTCCCTTCTGGTTGATCGCAATGGCGATGATGCAAAATTCTTGAATGATTGCTGTCTAAAAATTTAGCCGTCACTTATGGTATGGTTCACCTCGATTAATCTTCACCGCCCGGTACACCTGCTCCACCAGCACCAGCCTCATGAGTTGATGTGGGAGCGTCATGCGCCCGAAACACAGCTTCTGCTGAGCCCGCCGTAGGACCGCATCAGCAATACCATGACTCCCACCGATGACGAACACCACATGGCTCGTACCGTAGGTACCAAGCTTGTCTAGCTCGGAGGCCAGATCCTCGGAGCTCCAGAGCTTCCCATCCAACGTTAGAGCCACCACATGCGCATCCGGCTTGATCTGGGCGAGAATACGCTCGCCCTCTTTATCCTTTACAATCTGCACTTCGGCATCGCTTAGATGGTCAGGAGCCTTCTCATCCGGTACCTCAATGATCTGGAACTTGATATATGGCTTCAGCCGCTTGGCATATTCATTGATGCCATCGACCAGATATTTTTCCTTCAGCTTACCTACTCCAATAATTTCAACCAGCATAGCTTCCTCCTTGAATCCGTTCACGTAAGATACGTATACTATACCGTCTGCTGTCTACCTTGTCCAAGTGTATCCAAGCCTCAAGGCTCTTACCCTAACCGCAGGCCTCATCTAGAGTGAAAGGCTGCGTGAGACCCAGCCCCTCCTCATCAAACCGTACGTGAGGTTTTCCCTCATACGGCTTTCCGATGTTCGTCATTCATGCGCATGCAGATTACAATAGCGATTTGAGTCCATACTGTGTAGACAAGAATCTGACCTCCCGGATCGAGTTGATCCAGCCTGAGCGTTGTCGCTTCTTCGCATACCACCTTGCGAGTCTCAGTAAGATGTACCAATTCAGCTTTGCCATTTTCAATTGGCTGTAGGCCGTGTAGTAATAGTTCCGCCAGCCTTGAATCTTCGGATTCAGCCATTCTACGTGTTCCTGGAATGACTTATGTCGCATACTCGGCGGCGCCAATCTTTCCTTTATCACTTCCCGGATGCGTTCTTCTGCTTTTCGGGTTAGCCACTGCTGGGTGGTGTAGTACACCTTTCCCTTCGACGTTTCCGTTTTCGTCTTGCGATGGTGCAAGCCAAGAAAGTCGAAGCCTTCTTCTCCCGTCCAGAGGCCGACGATGCGGGTTTTGGTCGGATGTAACGTAAGTTCCAGTCGCTCCATGATCGTGCGTACTAGTTCGTGCGCTCGATCTGCGTCTTTCCTCGTCCTACACACGATGACGAAGTCATCTGCGTATCGCGTCAGTTCTCCGATCCCGCTACCATGCCGTTCCCACAGGATGTCGAAGTAGTTCAGATAGATGTTCGCCAGTAGCGGAGAGATCACCCCGCCCTGCGGTGTTCCTACATCCGAGCGCCTTATCGTTCCTTCTTCCATGACTCCGCCTTTAACCACTTCCGCACCAGTTTCAGGATACGCCTGTCGCTGATTCGCATTTCCAACAGTTTCATGAGCTTCTCCTGGTTGATGTTGTCGAAGTAGCCTTGGATGTCGATGTCGACCACCCAATTCCATTTGCGGTTGCATGCTTTTCGGATACGCTCAAGCGCTTCCTTAGCGCTTCGCTTCGGACGGAATCCGAATGAGGATTCCTGAAAGTCCGCTTCAAAGATTGGTTCCATTACTAGTTTTGTTGCCATCTGTATGACGCGGTCTCGAATGGTTGGAATCCCTAGCGGTCTTCGTTTCCCGTCTTTCTTCGGAATGTATTGCCGCCGGACAGGCTGTGGGTGATATTTGCCTTCTTTCAGCAGTCGATGGCATTCATGCAGAAAGAGATGTTCTCCTTGCTTTTCAATGTCAGCCATCGTTTCACCGTCGATGCCTGCCGATCCTTTGTTCGCTCTCACCCTGCGCCATGCTTCCCACATGATATCCATCCGGTAGACCTTGTCGTACAGCGCGTGGAATCTTCGCTTCTTGCTCTCCTTGGCCGCATGACCTAGCTTCTCTTGGAGTTGTTGAACGTTTTCCTTGGGTGTCGTTAGCCGTTTGGCATTCACTGACTCGTACCTCCTTAAGAAACATGAACAAAGTAGGGCGCCTTTCCTCCCGCAGGTTGTGTTGTCCTGCGTTCTTCGGTACTATTCGCCCCTCGGACTCCCTTCCTGCAGACGGTTCATTTCACCTTTCGGGTTTATAGATCGTCTTTTTACGGTTACAAAAAAAAAATCCCGTGCAGGGGAGGGTCTCCCCAGTTCACTGCATCCTCTTTCATACCATGCCGCTCCCCATACGCCGGAGGATTCTTCACTGCTGTTCCAAGTTCCTTACAGCTTCCTTGGCCTTCGTCCATGCGCGCGGGACTCGGCTTCCTCTTTTCCCTCTTGCGAGGCCTTTTTGACGACGCGGCAGGATTCACTTCATGTTACGGCCTGACATGTTGCTCGCCCTGTCTCTGTCAGGTACTTTCGTCGATACGCTTTTACGCACAGATTTCGCCATACGCAAGTATCCTAGCTACGTGGGGGCTTGGCCCCTCCCACGACCGGACTTCCACCGGCTAGAAGATGCGTGCTTAGCTGGGCACGCCACACAGCAAAAAGAGCACCAATAGGTGCCCCTCATAATAGTCTGCGATTGCATACCCCAGACATTACATACGCACATAATCAAATTGCTTATCGCGCACTGTAATAAGCCACATAACTCAGCTACGAATTAAATCCTCTATATAGATTGAACCTGTAAAATTGAGAAAGGGAATGAGCAACGGAGGGGAAGTTTGGAACTGGAGGAGCGATAGCGAACGCCTTTGTCTCTGGATTTCTACGGCTATAAGCCGTTTACATGAAAGAAATCTGGAGACAACAGCGGCCGGAGGTTCAAACGTTCACCGCAGTTGCACGAACCCGAACTCTTACCACTTCTGTTCAATTTATATAGATTACATATACAGCATCGAAAAATGTAGCTCATGCCCCAACTGCTTCAGATAGTTGTACAGCTGCGAACGGTGGTGGAATACATGCGTCAGTGTCTCGATCTGCCACTGTGCCTGTAGATGACCATGCTCTGCATAGAACGCCTTGGTCGAACGGTTAAGCAGATCCTCCTCGCTGAGCGACACGATATAATCCTTGTAGCCCTCAAAGTTGCTCCGCAAAATTGTCGCCAATTGCTCAGGATCATCCTGCCCCGACAGACGATTCTCCACCTCGCCAACCTCTGCCTCACCCTTTTCCTGCATAATGACCAGATCAGAGGCGGTAATCTGTACGAAATGATGCACTAACTCCTGTAAAGACCTCATATTATCCTGCGGTCGATAGGCCCAATCCTCAGGACGGATACGACGAATCAGCTCGGCTCCTGTACGCACTCCGGTCTCTAGCTCCTGCAGCAAATGATCTCGCATTTGAAAAGTTCCACTCATCTATCATATCTCCTTTGTTATCGATCCTCCATGGATCGTATTGTACAGCTTGTCTAACAATCTATATTTGTAGTGTACCCGAATAAGCACGGGACGTATTGTACATAACGGACAATTTTTGCTTATGCTCAGCAGCAGCTACACCGGGGGTGGCCCCATACCAGGCACGAAAATGCCGAATCAGATGCGCCTGATCGAAGAAGCCATGTGCCACAGCCAGCTCTGCCCAGTCTTGGATATGTCCCTGCTGTATAGAGGCCAGCACCTGTTGGCAGCGCACAACCTCACTGAAGCGCTTCGGGCTAATGCCGAGCCACGGCTTGAAGTACCGATGCAGCTGCCGTTCACTGACCGTCTCCTGCGCAGCCAACTCCTGAATGCTAGTCTGCCCACCACTCGTAAATATACGATGCAGCACATTCTTCATGAGGTCACCTTCAGCCATATGCCCATGCAGAAGTGTACTGCTGATCCAGCTATTCAGGTAAGTGTCCATGAGCCGAGCACGTTCCCGGAAGCTTGTTGTCTCCAGCATCCGTTCACCCAATTCGCGTAGCTCCGTTGCACTTCTTGGCCAGCACTGCTCCAGTGGTATCCGTTGATCCGTGAATTCATCCAGAGATATACCATGGAAGACCCTAGCCCCTCCTGGAAAAAAGCGCACCCCAAACGTATAGCCCGCTCCCCTACTCCTTGTATCTACTTCTGTAGCAGGTTCTTCATGAAACGCAAACGGCTTGGTATAATTCCCGCAATACGACATGTCCAGCTCTTCCCTGACTGGGTCGTAGGTCAACAGAATATCCGAGCAGCCGTCAGGCAGGACCCTCGCGGATACAGCCAAGCCTTCCTGTTGATTTCGTTGGTAAACTTCACCTGGAGCCGATTGCCTTTGCGGACTACCATGAATCCATTCAGCGAACTGCTCGAAATCATTCATAAGCTGCTCATGAGCGCCTGATTCCCAGTAGCAAGCCACATACGGGAGTAACGAAGCAGAAGGGTGGCATTCAGCATACCCCTTGCCCGTGACCATACCATTGATTTGTAAGGGGCGGTATAACGAATGCAGCCTGTAATCCATGTGCTCACCCTCCCAAAATCATGATCATACGCCCATAAAATACACCTGGTATCCTAATCCTTTTATTTTTACTTTTACTTCTTCTTAATTCTTTTTAATTCTTTTTATATTCCTTTATTCTTATAAATTCCTTTGAGTTTTCTTTATCGCTCTTGAATTCTCACTATCGCTCTTGAGTTCTTTTTATCTCTCTTTATCTCTCTTTATCTCTCTTTAAGTTTACTTTCTCTCTTAATAATTTCTTATACTTCTTCTTCATTTCCTTCGCTCTCTTGAGCGCTCTATTACTCCTTCAACCAATCCGCTTGTCTTCACACTCCGCCATCCACCGCTGCTTCACCAATCCGAACATATGCAGGTCCTCATAGCGCTCGCAAAATAACGCATACTGCTCCAGTAGCCCCTCCAGCCGAAAACCCATCCGCTGTAGCAAGCGGGCCGAAGCCTCATTATCCGGGTAGACGAGTGCGCTAATTCGATTCAGTCCCATCGGCCCGAAGCCATAGGAGATCGTAGCCTCTACCGCCTCTGTCGCGTAGCCCTGTCCCTGTGCAACCGGCTCCAGCTCATAACCGAGCTCTGCCCGTTGGTAGCCATGCACCCACGAGTGAAAGCCCACAGTCCCGATCAACCGTCGCTCCTGCTTCAATTCAATCCCCCACCGTATGCCCCGTAGCTCAAGGTACAGCAGCCGAAAACGCTCAATCATCTCCTCGGCCTCCATCAGCTCGATCATGGGATGACGTCCGTAATAACGCATGACCTGCTCCGATCCAAATATGCCGAACAAGGGCTCCGCATCCTGCGCCGTGATTGGACGTAGCCGCAGACGAGGTGTCTCCAGCTCCGGGAACTCCCGCCACTCCAGTGCTCCTGCTTCCATTTGCTTCTCCCCCGCTTTTGTGGATTTATCTATAACTTATTATGTATGTTTGAATTATAACATCATGCATACCGAGCAGACCCTCACCTAGGCAGCACCTCAGGTTAGCAACTAAAGTGAGTTGCCTAGCCTGGTACTTTGACCAAATAAGGTTTCGGGTTTTAATGATCTACATAGAACATCGTTAGCGGAAAGCGGGGAAGTCCTAGAGAAACGGAGTGTCCGCCTTTAAGCTTGCTGTTCATCTGCTTATCAACTTTGGTCAAAAGAACAGCAAGCTTAACAGTGGTCGACAGGACTCCCCGCTTGGAGTGACTCTACACTCCTATTTGATCTAGTCAAGGCACTAACCAGCCTCTATGGAACAAAAAGAGCGTAATTGCTTACGCTCCCCTTCGTCATTCCACACGCTGGCTTATATCTTCTTCTATCTATATGAACCGTTCCTCATTCATAGATCTCATCTCGCCTGTAACCATCCCAATTCGCCGTTAGCTACGGCCCGTCATACTACCAGATACTCGCCCTTATTCTGACAATGTGCACATTGAACAGGAGGGTCCCAATCGGAGAATTCCGTCTCCTTGAGATCGACCACGTCCGGGGCATCCTCATATTCATCCACAAAGTCATCCAGTGCCTGCTCCAAGTGTTCTTTACATACGACGTACATATTAGCATCCCTTTCTGTATTCCATACCTCATTTCATAGCAGCACATCATTACAGATATGTGGCAGCCATGCCAACCTGCTACCTCTCATTTCTACCATACCTGCCCCAGAAAGAAAAGACCCGGCACCAATTTGGTGCCGAATCCCAGCTTGCTTTAATGACTTTATAATGCTCGCAGCCTTTGGCCGTCGAAGACAACACCATCGTCCTCATCAAGCTCCCGTGACAATAGTGATGTCAGCAGATGAGCATATCGTTCGAGCTGTACTGGTGAAGCATGTGTACGGAATGACTCCATGAAAGCTACACATTTCCGGAAGCCAACGGACTCATTATAGCGAATGAATAGCTCCAGCGTATGCAATGTATAATCGATCGCTCTGCCGTAATTCTCATTGTGGAAATAGTACAGCATGAGCAGATTCAGCACAGTCGTGTACTGGGACATCTTGAGCGAAGTGTCCATAAGGTCAATCTGATGAAGATGATCCTCGAAGCGGATTAACACAGCATCTACATTATATTCATGCTTGATAGCTGCCTCCAGTATGGTACGGATCACAGGCACCGTCTCTTGAGGATTGGCCTCCATGTACTTGACGTATTGAGGCAGGATGTGCCACTGATTCTGAAGAATATCCAGCGCATACCGATTGCCCTCTGCCAGAATTCTAAGCTCGTCTGCATCCTTCTGGCCCTCAGAGACCAGAGCTACCAGCCACCCCAGATCCTGATAATGTTGAATGCATACTCGTTCCTCCTCGACACGACCCAGTCGACGTAGAGCCATCCCTTTGATCATCAGGCTATAGCCATAATAGTAGACCAATGATCGCTTCGTACGCGGAAGTGTGCGAGACTTGCCCAGATCATACCCTGTACGCAAATCTCCCAGCGTCTCATGGACAGCCCTGAACATCTGATCTGCAATCTCCACGACCTCTTCCCAATTCTTCAAGGAATAGGCCATCATTAGCAGCTTCTCGAATCCATCTAACTCTCTGAGCTCACTTAAGTTCAATCCCATCATGTCTCCATCCACCCTTTCTCCACTACCATCCTAGTCAGCCGCCAGATGAACACCTGTTACTTATAGGATGAATGATAGTTGAGCCAGATACAGCAGCAAACACAGCGATTCTTGATCCTATGCTTAATAGAGAGATACTTCATGATGCAGCTAGGACGGTGCAGAGCTAATGCTACCTAATCCAGTGAATAGACTTCCCCGGAACATCCCTTGATTACTTCAACAAACACCATCATCATGCTTCCATTAATTATATTAAGTGAATGTTATAACAAATTTTACCTGCCGTCAAATCCTAACATTGTCACACGCTGTTCACATCCAGAAAGGGAGCTTATTTGAATGCGTATTCCCCAGCGTTTATACTAGACGAAAGCCAATTGATTCATGCTGCTGCACATGTTCTGTCTTGCTGATATAGAAGCCATTCCAGACATTTATAACCATATATTTTAGCACTTTTTCATAATCTGATTAATACCGCTGGTAGTGCAATATATAGTAGAAATTAGACGGCTCAGACATAGCCCAACAAGTGACTTGCGGAAGATCCCATGCGAGCTTCATTGATTGGACTTATGGACAGTATATAAGCATAGCACTGGCTCACGAAGTGAAGTAGGAGAGTGTAGAATGACCAAAATTAAAGTGGTAACCGATTCAACCGTGGACTTAGACGCAGAGCTGATCCGGGAGTATGGCATCGAGATTATTCCTCTATCGTTCACCATCGACGGAACCGATTACCTGGATGGTGTAGACCTTACACCTGCCCAATTCATCCAACAAATGAAGAAAGCGATTACGCTACCAACCAGCTCACAGCCGGCTGTGGGCCGATTCGTAGAATTGTATGATCGCTTGGGGAGCGAAGGCTATACGGTCTTATCCATTCATATGACCGGCAACATGAGTGGTACTGTCCGAGCGGCCGAGATGGCTGCAGCCATGACTGACACGGATGTTACAGTTGTCGATTCCAGATTCATTTCCCATGCCTTGGGCTTCCAGGTCGTAGAGGCCAGCATGATGGCGCGTCAGGGTATAGCGATTGAGGAGATTATTCACCGCTTGAACGAGATCCGTCGTAATACTCGCTTGTTCGTCATGGTGGATACACTGGAGAATCTCGTCAAGGGCGGGCGAATTGGTAAGGCCAAGTCCTTAATCGGCACCCTGCTGAAAATTAAACCGATCGCAGCTTTGCGTGAAGGCGAGCTTGTGCCTGCCACCAATATGAGAAGTCACATTCAGGTCGTCAAATACCTGACCAAGCAATGGCTGGAGGACACCAAGGGCAAGACAGTCAAAGGCGCAGGCATCGCTCATGCCGAGGGGCTGCGGCTGGCAGAGTCGCTCCACCACACCATCGCCGAGGCCAGCGGTTACACGGATACGGTCATTAACTACACATCTCCGATTATCAGCACACATACCGGAGCAGGAGCTATTGGCTTTTCATACTACTTTGCATAGAGCGTACACATCCTCACACAAAAAAGAGGTCTATCCGGTCGCCCGGAATAGGCCTCTTCCTGTGTATCCCGATGATTCGTGGTAATACTTGATCACTGCACTTATTCCTCCGGCTTATCGCTCAGCTGAAGTGTCACCTTCTGCTCTTTGCCTGCCCGGTAAAAGGTAACATCCAGTGAATCACCAATCTTCTTCTCGTTATACAGATATCTGCGCAGTGCCAGCGTAGAGTCAATCGGCTCACCGTCGAAGGCGACGATGACATCATTGAGCTTGAGCCCTGCTTCCTTCGCAGGACCATGCGACTCCAAGACGACAACCCCATTCTCCACGTGATCCGGCAGCTCCAGCTCCTTACGCTGCTGTTCATCCAGCGGAGCATAAGGATTCTCAAGATCAACGGTGTAGACCCCTAGGTAAGGACGCTCAATCTTGCCATCATCAATCAGATCATCGACCGTGATCATGAGCTCGTTGGCCGGAATAGCGAAGCCCAATCCCTCGACGCCCATATCCGCAATCTTCATCGTGTTCATCCCGATGACGCGCCCATTCAGATCCACCAGTGCTCCACCGCTATTCCCCTCGTTAATAGCTGCATCCGTCTGAATGACACGCTGCTCCCAATCGTAGACTCCATCCTGATTGATGGAGACCGGAATAATACGGTTCGTATAGCTGATTATACCTGAGGTAAGAGTATCTCCCAGTCCCAGCGGATTACCAATGGCTATGACAGTCTCTCCAAGCCGTAGCCTGTTGGAATCCCCGATCTCGGCTACCGTGCGAATATTTTTATCATCCACCGACAAGACGGCAATATCGGTAATACGATCCTTGCCGATGACCTTCGCCTTCTTGGTCTCACCATCCACGGTGACTACCTCCAGTTGATTGGAGCCCTCGACGACATGGTTGTTCGTCATAATATATGCCTTTCCGCCCTGTAGGCGGAAGATGACACCTGAACCCAGTGCGGACTCCTGCATCGCGAACAGATCACCTTCTGAGCGGTGATTCACAATGCTGACTACCGATGGTCGAATCTTGGCTGCAGCCTGCACAATTCTCTCATACGGATCACCAGACATCAGATTGGAGCTCGAGTCTTTCGCTGCTCTGGAGGCTGTACTGCCAGGCACACCTGAGATGAAGCTAAATAGCAACACAGCCACTACAGCTCCCACTAGACCACTAATGATGGCCACATACAAGGTGGGCAGTGGACGGCGCCTTCTCGTGAATCTGCTTTGTTGCCGCTCCTGTCCTTGGCTCGGAGTGATATCTGTCGTGCGACTCGATACCTTTGTCGAATAGAAATCATCGTCAAACAACCCCATGCTGATCCACTTCCCTTCATTTCACACACCAGAGCCCCGCCTGTTCTCCCACAATTTATGAGCTACATGCTCTTAACCAAACCAACAACCTACTATATTAATCACCACAAAACAGGTCACCCAAGCGGCCCGTTGTCTATCATTTTTTAGGATAACAGAGTGTATAAGTATTCAGCCAAGCTGAATAATACAATTATTGCGAGAAACATTAGCTAAACACAGGCTGTCTTCTGTGAAAAATAAGTCACCAGACTTTTCTCTTAACCCATCATTATGCTCATAGTCTGCAAGCTCATAAGTGTTCAGGCAGAACAGATGTCATTCAGCGTTTATATCAGACTTATACGTATCAGCATACACGTCGAATTAAGCACTGGGTAGAGGAAAAAAGAGGAGGTATCCATCATGATAGAGCTATCATGACAGAGCTATTAGATAACTTCTACCCTGCATTCTATTGGAGGCCTCGCTATAGCTGCATGTCAAGGGATCAGCACATATGCTTCTCTCGGATTCACTTTGGAGTACATAACCATTCCATAGGTAGACGCATCCCAGCGCACGACGTCATGAATGATCATATCCTCTGCCGGCACCGGTAGCTCTCCCTGACTGAGAAGCTCCACATAAGCATGCCGCTTCCGAGAGCGTACATAACAAGCTTTAAGCTCCTCCCCATGGATCACGAACCAGCCATTTCCCTGCTCGGAGGTGAAGCGAACCACCCATGTCTGATCATCAAGCATGACCGGACGAAATAACGAGTATATTACCTGCCCCTCCTCCAGCCCGAGCAGCTCTTGGTAGCGGATGATCGCTCCCGTCGCATCTGCCACCATAAGTCGCACGCGCTCATCCTCATAGGATAGCAGTATCGAATCACGGTGCATGCTGATGCTCAATGGATAGGCTATGAATTCATCTGTCATCAGCTTTCTCGTATGGAGCACCTCGCCTGTCTCGTTCACAATGCTATGCTGCAGTTGTCCTTCCTGCTCATAGAGCAGGTGAATTCCTTCTTCATTTCGAAGGACCAGATCCGTGGAAGGCAATGGTATCTTGTGAATCTTTCGCTTCTGATAGAGCCCCTCATCATTGAACTCCAGACTGCACAGTCTAGGGGGTTTCTTGCTGTTGAACATATCATAGTTATAGAGCAACACGCTGCCAGGCACGGATAAATCTGCATCGACCGGGAATTCTCTGCTCGTCACTCGCTTGGTAATGCGTTCACGTCCGTCCAGCGGCAATACGATTTCCTTAGCCCCTTCCGACTGCGTGTCTGAGAGAGAGACCCAACGAGTACCGTCGGGCGCAGTAAAAAAGGCTGGCAGAACTCCTTCCTGCTCACGTCGGACCTGTAGAAGCTGACCCATCCGGTCGATGGTCACATAATGTACATGGTAAAGTCCATCTGCCGTATACTCGTATATACATAGCTGGACCTCTCCTCTGCTCGGGTCAGATGAACTGCGATGCAGGGATAACTTTGGTACCTCATCGGCTATCGGTCGAATCGTGAACAGCATGCCAGTAGGAAGCTGCTGCGTATGTAGTGTGAACGGACTCCCTGCTTCGGCAAGCTCCTGCATTACAAAACCTCCCTTGAATGGGTTACATAGGGTTACATACGATTACATAGAGTTGCGACGTTCTCTTCATCCACGGCCATCCTTTCAATCTTTTTGGGAATAGAATATCGCATAGAAGTAGATATAAGAGGAATGATTTCAACCCATGTGGACTAGAATATAAATAAGACACAAGGACTGGCTCGGATAACTCCATACATACCTGAGCCATCTTCACAGTTCCTCCTGTCAGCTTGTTATTGTCTTGTTGAATGATGCGACTCGCATAGCACATGATACAGGGGTAGGGAGGCTACTTTCTGAACAACCCAAGCCTTGTATCCATGAATTTCGAACTGTTGAATGCTCCGTAGCTCGCGTATCATTTCGTGTATCTATGTGAAGTACCTGTATTGTAACATACGATAGGTCAAAAGAGCAGAGCTCTTCGAGCAGGACAGACCTTGTTTTTTTCCTGGACAAGCCCTGTCGTTGGAAGAGGATTTTTCAAAAAGGAGGAAGCTGATGAAATCCCATTATTCAGCCATACAAGAGGTGGACATGATCGCCAAGCTAGCCGATCTGAAGGACGAGCATTACCGCAATACCCTTGCGCTCAGCACCTTGATCGAGCTGCTTGCCGACAAGGGATTGATTACCCGCGAGGAGCTAGAGCAAAAAGCTGCCGAGCTCGACAGCTTCATGACTCACTCACCTTATCCCACGGTGTAGGTCGGTCATAATACGTATCACGTAGCTGGAATTCCGTGTCCTTATAAAAGCATCCACGGTCCTCCATGGCACTACGGACCGACATTTTTGCCAGATCCATCATATTGTGATCCAGGCTCAGGTGAGCCAGGTATGTGCGCTTGGTAACTCCGGTTAACAGCTCACTCAGGATCGCTCCGGCCATCTCATTGGACAAATGCCCGATATCACTAAGAATTCGACGCTTGATATTCCATGGATAGCGGCCCATCCGCAGCATATTCACATCATGATTCGCTTCCAGCACCATCACATCTGCGTCTGAGATGGCCTCCTTCACCTTATCGCTCACATAGCCGAGATCAGTCGCCACGCTTAGCTTTGACTCCCCGTCATAGAAGTTATACCCGACGGGCTCGGCCGCATCATGCGAGATCGCGAAGGATTCGACACGCAAGGAGCCGAACTCACGCGTAGCTCCAGTCTCCAGCATGACACGCTGAATATCCTCAAGTGTCCCTACATGCTTGCTCATCGCCGCCCAAGTCTTCTCATTAGCATAGATGGGAAGCTTGTACTTGCGGGCAATCGCCCCCAAACCCTTAATATGATCTGAATGCTCATGGGTCACCAGAATGCCGTTCAGATCTTCACCGGTTAGCTCCCGCTCCTTCAGCAGCTCCTCAATACGCTTCGCACTGAGTCCTGCATCAATCATTAGCGCAGTATCCTCATTCTTGATGACGGTGGCATTGCCTGTCGATCCACTCGACAGGACCGTAAATGACATGCCCATGTAACTATAACCCCTCCGTTTGTTCTGTCTTCGGACTAATGACATCCCCGTTCATCTGAACGTAATAGACCTTGCCGTCTTCCAGCGTGAAGCGCCATACGGGTGCCGCCACCTGGTTGTCCGAATTAAATACACTACCGTAATAGCCAAGCTTAATATCCTTGACTGTTGCACCAGCTGGCAGAAAATTATCAATTAACCTTCCCAAGGCCTTTGAGGCCGGAAGCACCTTCTCTGCTTCTCCCGAGGACTGCATCTCTACGGGTGTCTGACGATATGCTCGTATCTTCTGATTGCTATAATACAGCTCCAGATTCACATTGAACAGAGGATAGCGGTTCTCCACGAGTGGATGAAGCACGAATACGCCGTACTGCACATCCAATTCCAGCTCTGCCAATGGATCATATTCGTAATCGCGGATATCCTGAATCTCGTCCTCTAGCTCCTGAATCAGCTCTGGGCGGTTGAACATGAGTCGGCTATCGACAGGCATTGCCAGCTCTGTACGTTTGCCCGCCTCTCCATTCAGATACGTATAGGACAGCTTGGACAGCTCGGGGGTATCGCCGGGAATGGGCGCCAGCACCTGGATGCTCTTCTGCTCCATCAGCTGCTGTGTGCCTACATCCAGTGAAGTGAAATCCAGATTCGGTCCGACCGTCTCCCGCGCATCATTCCATAGCTGATTGGCTAATACCAGATTCAGCAGGAAAAAGGTGAAGATCAATACATTCTTGGCGCGGCTCCAATCCATTCCCGTTACCTCCCTTTCCAGTCCTTCGTGTGTACTTCATTTACGAGCCTTCACTACACCGATCTCTCGCTTAAGGGATCGTACCACTCACCGGCGGCTGTGGTGCAGGCGTAGCCTGGATCGTCTGTATTCCACCGTTCAGCAGCTGAATACGCCATACAGGAACCAGCTTCAGACTGCCGTCCTCTGTCAGCTCAGGTGAATACGAAGGTGTGACATCCAGAATAGTCTTGTTGCCAGCGAGCTGCTTCAGCCTGGCACGTAGCTCCTCTCCACCCGGCAGCAGCATGGATGCATTCGATTGTTCCCCACCCTTCAGATAGAGCAGAGACCTCTCATAGACTGATGCTGTCTCTTGCTGCACCTCTAGCCGGATCGTACCGAACCTGAATGATGGCCTGTCCAACACAGGATAGGACCCGTAATACTGCTGGAAAGAGACATTCGTTCGATACTCTTCACCCGAGACATCACTTGCGTTATTCATGATGAGCCGATAGGCGCCATCCCAGCCCCCATGCTGATTGACGAAGTCTACAGCAGCCAGAATATCCCTAACCGGGTTACCAGGCTCTGAGGAAGGTGCTGCTGGATCGGTATAGCCCATCCACCGCTGGCTCTGCTTTACCTGTAGACTACGCTTGCTGTCCGTATAGATCTCGGAGCCGTCTTTTTCCTGAATATTACGAGTAATTCCCGGATCGAAGAAGAGATTCCGCTGCATTTGCTCTGTCGTGAACAATCCCGAATTCACGATCGGCTCCTGCATCTCTATATGGTCCATTGGAATATAATATTGCCCCGATATCAGCTCATACGGAGTCGCATTCTGTCCGAAGCTCACATGCTGCTGTACATCCTGTACGGTCAGATCAACCTCATTAGCCTCGTACACTACGTCTCCCCTCGCACTGAAGAAGAGCGCATGTGTCCTTGTGGCCTTCTCATCGGTGTACACCCAGATTCGGTTAATCGTCTCGGCCTGGAATACGGGGTCTGCCGTCAAACGCATCATTCGCTCCAACAGCGTGACGGGTACGCCTCCGCTGAACACCATCTCGATCCCTTCATACTTGCGACGAACCTCACTCCAGTTAGCCGACTGAATACTTCGACGCTCGAAGCTTTGGAAGCTTCGGCTCTCTAGCCGGGTGAAGATTAGCTTGTAGAAGGTCGTCTCAGGATAAAAGACTGTGTGCTTATCCTCGCCCATATGAACGATAATTTTGTTGGGGAAGATTAACTGCTCAATACGCTGCTCCTGCCCCATGCTGTCGGTCTTGACATAATTGGTCTCTGAGCTGACGATTGAATCTCCGCCAGGGAGGCGATAGATCAGGAAGTAGCTCTGAATCAGACTGCTGAGGACCAGCAGGAACAGAACCATAGACTTAAGCTGCTCCTTCATGAGGACTCCCTCCCTTCGCCCGGCATCGGCAGAGTAAAGGTCGCACGGGTACCTTGATCGAGTTCAGACTCTAGGTATATATCGCCACCATGGGCTTTTACAATTTCCCGGGCAATGGATAGGCCTAGTCCAGTCCCTCCCATATTACGTGATCTGGCCTTGTCTACACGATAGAACCGCTCAAAAATACGATCCAAATCCTTCTTCGGAATCCCCATGCCCGTATCTTGTACCGAGATGGAGAGCAGCCCCTCTCTCTTGACACCCTCCATACGGATGCTTCCACCCTCTGGTGTATACTTGAGTGCATTGGATACCAGATTATCGAGCACCTGATCCATCTGATCCCGGTCCACCACGACCTGAGTGATGCTGTCTTCGACCTGTACCTGATACTCAATATGCTTCTGCTGCATCTGGAAGGAGAAGCGGTCTGCTACGTCCTCCAGCATCTCTACGACATCAACTGTCTGCATACGGAGTGGCGCCTCATTGGAATCAAGCCGAGACAGATGCAGCAGGTCTGTCACCAGTCGAATCATGCGCTCAGTCTCGTTACGAATGACCCCAATGAACCGCTCGCCTAGCTGAGGCTCCGTCATGGCTCCATCATCCAGTGCTTCGGCATAGCTCTTGATGGTCGTCAGTGGTGTGCGCAATTCATGCGATACGTTCGCCACGAACTCCCGCCGTGATGCCTCCATCTCCTCTTGCTCCGTCACATCCTGCAGTACCGCAATCGTCCCCGTAATCCCAATCTCTCGACGATGAATAGGTGAGAAAGTCACTCGAATGACCAATGGCTCGCCCTGACCTGCAGGCTCCAATTGAAGCAGCGTAGAGGCCGGCATGCCTGTAATCAGCGCATCCGTCTCCTCCGGGTCCAGCCCCAGTAGTAAAGCAATGTGCCTGCCGCTAATCTCACGATCACTGATACCCAGCATCGTGCTGGCACGGCGGTTCACCAGGATGACCCGGCCATTCTCGTCGGTTGCCACGACACCATCGCTCATATTGGTGAGGATCGAGGCAAGCTTCTCCTTCTCTTCCTCATTTTGCGACAGTGCGTCCCTCAGACGACTGGTCATATAATTGAAAGCGTGACTCAATTGCCCGATCTCATCGCTTCCGAATACAGGCATCTTCCGATCGAAGCTGCCCTCGGCAACAGCAGTAGCATGACGTGTCATGACCTTGATCGGATAAGTAATGGTATGCGCCAGCACCACACCCAGTACAGCTGTCAGTCCCAGCGCAATCAGCATACCCGAGATGAACACGCTGTTGATTCGCTTCATCGTATCGTACAGATCCGCCATGGAGGCAGCGATATACACTGCACCAACAATCTTGCCACTGCTGATTACTGGCTTGGCCACGACCTTTTTCCGTACATTATCCTCGTCAATCATATATTCTTCATTATTGCGTATACCCTGTAGAGCTCTGCTAACCACGGTCTGCGTGTTCTTGCGCCCGACATAATCTGCATGCGAGTTCTGTGACGTGATCAAGACTCTGCCACTGGAATCCAGCACCTGAATCTCGGCTCCACTGAAATCAAAGAGATTATCGACCCGTGCACGCAAGCTCTCCACACTGTCTTCCTCCGTCTGGCCATCTCCACCAGCCAAATCCTGCTCGGCCAATACAGCCAGCATTTCCGCACGTGCTTGCAGATCCTGTGTGAAGTTACTCGTTAGCGAATTCTTCATGGAACTGACAAAATACACGCCAATCAACTGCATAGCGACCAGAATCAGCAGTACGTAGATGATGATGAGACGAGCCTGAATCGTCCGAAAGAAGGACAGCCAGCTCATCCGTAGCCTCCACCCTTGCCGCTATGGATGACATATCCGAGCCCACGCCTTGTGTAGATTGTCTCTGGCTTGCTGGGATTCTCCTCAATCTTCTCACGCAGCCGCCGAATCGTCACATCGACGGTACGTACATCTCCGTAATACTCGAATCCCCATACAGCCTGCAGCAGATGCTCACGAGTCATGACCTTGTCGGCATTTTTGGCCATATAGTAGAGCAGCTCATACTCCCGATGGGTCAGGTCCAGTTGCACTCCGTTCTTATAAGCCGTATACATATCCGTGTCGAAGAACAGATTGGCTATCCGCAAGCCCTGTCGCTCTTCAGGCGGCTTGTTATCCTGTGATATCGCACTGCCACGCTGTCGCCGCATGTGCGCCTTCACTCTGGCAAGCAATTCCCTCGTGCTGAAGGGCTTGGTCACGTAGTCATCCGCCCCGAGCTCCAGCCCGAGCACCTTGTCGATCTCATCATCCTTGGCAGTCAGCATAATGATCGGCATCTGAAGCTGTTGGCTGCGCACCTCACGGCATACATCCATCCCATCCATGCCTGGTAGCATCAAGTCCAGCAAAATCAAATCAGGATGCTGGCTTAAGGCCACATCCACAGCTGTATTGCCGTCAAAGGCGCAGAGAACCGTGTAGCCCTCCTTCTCCAGATTGAACTTCAGTATATCGGCAATTGGTTGTTCGTCATCCACTACGAGAATGGTTCCCTGCTTCACCTGTGTTCACCTCATTCTTATAATCCACTTTATATGGCTGCCCCTGTGCGAGATATAGCTATCCCTGTGCGAGACTCTTATCCGATTCGAAGAGCGGTAAGCCGCTCAGTATATCTCATCCCATTTTAACATAGTGCATCCGCGGATACATCCAGTACAGACTCTTGCTGAACGCTGGTGATTTCTGCTATAGGCTAATTCATCTAGGTTCATTGAGGTCCATCGAGGTTCAGTGATGTTCCTTGATGTTCAATAATGTTCAACATGCTCACGGAGATCAATTCATGCCAACGGATGAACTAAATTTTTCCCTATAACAAAAAAAGACTTTCTTTTTAAATTAAGTTGTGCTAAATTAAATTGTATAAAATATAAATTGGAAAGGTGATGTTTTCACCATGATGAAAATTCAACAAAAACTTTATGATACCACTGTAAAAGCTGTAGGAGGCCGTGATGGCTTCGTAGAATCCGAATCTCCAGCATTGCGTCTTGATATCGATACACCTAAACAACTGGGCGGTGCTGGCGGTGAAGGTACGAACCCGGAGCAACTCTTCGCAGCAGGATACTCTGCTTGCTTCGATAGCGCACTGAACATGGTAGCACGTATGCAACGTATTAAGCATGAGGGTACTGAGATTACTGCAACTGTCAGCATCGGCAAAGTAGAAGACGGCGGCTTTGGCATCGCTGCACATCTGGATGTACTCGTCAAAGGTGTAGATCGCGAGACTGCCATTAAGCTGGCTGAAGGAGCACATGAGCAATGTCCATACTCCCGTGCTACACGTGGCAACATCGAAGTAACAATTAATGTATTGTAAGGCCCAATCCGGACACAGCCTGTATTGCCTAAAGACGAGATCAGGTCTACGCATATCGAATGGGGAATCGAATTGGCAGCGTTAAATATAAACGAGAAACAAGCCTCCGAACGGAATCGTTCAGAGGCTTGTCTTATTGTGTACGCTATAATGTATAATTTCGTAACCGATCATGAGTAGGATGGCTGGATACATATAGTTCGAATACAGCACATTGTCCAACTAACTAGGGTAATTACTGTGATTTGTGTGATTCATGCCAATTCCTCGTATCGTGAAATTGACCCATTGCTCCCTATCGAAGATAAGTCATGGGATTTTGAGGAACGTTGTTTTTACGGACTTCAAAGTGAAGATGCGTGCCAGTAGAGCGTCCTGTGTTACCCATGACACCTATCGACTCTCCTTGTCGAACGACTTGGCCTGAGCGAACCCCAATACTGTTCAAATGCCCGTACAAGGTCTGATAGCCATTGCCATGATCAATGATAATTACATTGCCATAGCCGTTCTGCTGACCTGCAAAGGTCACGACACCTTCATCCGAGGCTTTAATATCACGGCCTCCTCCCATGTCGATCCCCTCATGCATTCGACCCCAGCGGCTGCCATAGCTGCTCGTCAGGACTGCACCGGATACAGGCCATACAAATTGTCCTGTTCCTTCACCTACAACCTTGGTTCCTTTGAGTACGACCTCAGGGACCGATTCCTTGATCACCTTTTGACCGAGCCATTCTTCTTTAATAACCTGGCCATTTTCCTTCGTAATCTGGAAGTCCATCTGCTTCAGCCCACTTTGGCCTGGGCGCACGACCTTGGAGGTACCGGCCTTGAGCTCATCACTCTCACGAGTGACGATCGTCGGCTCAATCGTGACCTGCTCCACGATCTTCTCCACAGTAGTTACAGTTAAGGGAGCCTTAGGTGCAGTCACCTGCAGAGTATCCCCAATTTGCAAATATTTCTCCCGGGTCCCCGGATTGTTCTGCTTGATCTCCCAAGCTGTCATTCCGAATTGGCTTGCAATGGAAGACAACGTATCCCCCTCACGAACCGTGTACGTAATGGGCTGTTCCTTGCTTTCCTTCAAAGCCTGTAACGCTCCCTCCTCGGACAACAGCTTGTTCGGGTCAGCCTTTACTTCCTCATAGGTAATGTCCTCGTTCACTCCGACCGACATCAACCACGCTTTGGAGGTATTACTAGCTGATGAAGCTGAAGTCTTCTTCACAGAGGAGGTCCATCCGGCAGGCTGTCCTTGTCCTTCCGGTATGTACTCTTTCTGCAACGCCTTGATCGCAGCCTTAGCTGTATCCTCGTCCTTGACTACACCGACCTCTTCACCGTCCACCATCACCTTGACGCCCTTAGCGTATGCTGTCAGCATTCCGTCCAGCTTCGTCAAGGTGGCCTTGCTATCCACGTCGGCCTTATAGGCCTTCTCAATCTTCGTAGTGATGGCTTCGGTATTCAGTACCATTTCCGCGTCGGGATACTTCTCCGTATAAGCCTTACGCTTGTTCTCATACAGCGCAGCTAGCTGATCCTCGCTTTGGATGGCTCCAACCTCCTGCCCCTTTACATATACCTTGTAATAAGGAACGGTGTTGGCTGCAACATACTGATTACTAACGAATCCCAATCCTCCGGCCAAGATAATTCCACTCGCGGCCAATGTCAGCCAGCGTCGCTGTCCCGTCCAAATGTGCTGACGACTCCAATCCAGCATTCTGGCAGAGAGCTCATTCACACGCTCGACAGGGTGTTTACTGCTCTGTGGCGCCTTGGACGTCTTCGTCTTTAGCTGCTTCCCGTTCGGGCGCTTCCCTTTGAAACCTTTCATACTTCTCTTCCTTTCATCTGTACTCCTTTGTACTCCTTAAGTATGGACATACCTTCGTCACCAGGGCTTCATATCGCCTGGACGCATCCATGGCTGTGTAGTGCGTTGAATAGTACATTTGTTAGTAGAGTGGGCATGGGCATGTTCAGTGTTCAAAATGATAGCCTCAAGATGCTCGATGATCATGCCTTAGGCCTTCTTTTATGTGACGTTCCATAGAATACAAAATCCATTCTGCGGGCATAAGCTTCCTATCCACAGGAAAGTCATAGCCACTACTTTACACGATAATCCTTAAGACAAGCTGAAGAACCAATAATTATACTAGTTTTATTTAAAATTGCTATAAAAGGTGTCAAAAATTTAACCTTTTATAAACACTTGTTTACTTTATCATAGCTACTGGATGAATTTCAACTTCATCGCTCCACAGCAAAAAGCCGCACTGGACGCGGCTTTGGGGATGATTATACAGTTAATGTTCATTTATTCCACTAATGTTGTATAACATATATTTATTGGAAATTTTACATAGAGAGAATACTTATCTGCTTACTTTCAGCATGTCCATTAGCTTCGTATACTCCTCATTCGTAAGTCGCTTGGCGATGACCTGTTGTATATCCTGCAGCTCCTTCTCCGTCAATCCGCCTTCCATAGCTGTTGAGATCATCTGCATGTCCTCGGCTGGAAGCTTGTTCATCAGCATGCTGAGAATCTCTTGTTTCTGCTGTGTATTCAGCTCATCCTTCCGGTCTACAAGGTCTCCTGGGGTCATTACCAGTTCCTCTTCCTCTAAAGATCGCCCTTCTACTACTGGTGGTGTAGCAGATTCAGGGGATGCTGCTGTCGGGGTGTCCTCATCGTCTGCTGTCCCCATCACAGGTAATGCTCCCTCGGGTGTAGACTCCTCCTCCTCAGACGCCGGGTTGCCAGTCACGCTTCCCGGGGTGCCTCCCTCTGATTCCTGTCCATGAGCTGGGGAATTGCTTGTGCTTGAGGAAGCCGCACTCCCGTTAGGCAATCCTTCACGCGAACTATCTGTTGGCTTGCGTTCGCCTTGTGTGCCGCCCACAGTGCCGTTCAGGCCGTTCGATGTGCTGTTCGATGTGCTGTTCGATGTGCCATTCGTCCCCACTCCACCTTCACCCGCAGAGGGCTGCTTGGACCCAAAGAGGCCCTGTCCAATGTTCAGGCCCAGCACTGAGGTTCCCTCCAGCTTAATATTGAACATGCCTAACAGAGACTGCACATAAGCATTCACGACATATCCAGTCGTCAGTAGTGTCAGCGCTACAATCATCACGATAGATAAGGTCTTGCGTACCATCCAGCTAATCCACTTCATCGGTGTACCTCCTTCTTCCGCTTCAGCCATCCAGGAATAACGCTCTCCGAATGGAGGACCCCGTTATGAAGGCTTCGAATTTGACAAGAACCATCCAAAGCTCCTCACTGACATCCATCCTCGAATGATGCCAAGTTAACGGTAAGTCCGTCTGTCTCCATTATTGACCAAAGGAAGTCGAGTTAACCTTGCCAGCACCGAAATTAGCCCGACAGCCACTATGAGTCTCCTCCTCTTCACAGGCTGCATCTAAATCATCTCGACAAGATGTACCTAGTGCACTCTCCCACCCCAACAAAAAAAACGTACCCTCCGACAGCCAATAGCATCGGATGGGCACGCTTATTCATAGCGCTTATATATTGCTTATTTATGCTTCCTTATAACACTTATGGCACTATAGCCCTTATTTATACTCGCAGCAGCCTTACCTCCGTTACACGAACGTCGGGTGGTAGCTTGCTCTTATTTCCGAAAAGGATTACACGTAGATCGGCAGTACCTGATTCGTCTGCTCACGATTGCGTCCTACAGAGAAGATGGCGATCGGAATACCTGTCAGCTCAGATACACGCTGTACATAACGGCGAGTATTCTCTGGCAGCTCCTCCAGCGTCTTCACGCCAGTGATGTCCTCATGCCAGCCTGGCAGCTCCTCGTAGACCGCTTCACATTCAGCCAGCATTTTCAGGCTTGCCGGGTAATGGGTAATAATCTCACCACGGTATTTGTAGCCTGTGCAGATCTTGACCGTATCCAGACCTGTCATAACGTCCAGAGAGTTCAAGGACAGCCCTGTAATTCCGCTTACGCGACGTGCATGACGAACGACTACGCTATCGAACCAGCCTACACGACGTGGACGACCAGTTACAGTACCGTACTCATGGCCTTTCTCACGGATGAAATCACCGACCTCATTGTTCAGCTCCGTAGGGAATGGACCATCACCGACGCGCGTAGTGTATGCCTTCGCTACACCGATGACCTCCTTGATCTTGGAAGGTCCTACGCCAGAACCGATACATACTCCCCCCGCTGACGGGTTAGAGGACGTTACGAATGGATAAGTACCCTGATCGATATCCAGCATGACCCCTTGAGCACCCTCGAACAATACTTTGCGCTCCGTATCAATAGCGTCATTCAATACAACAGAGGTATCGGTAACATACGGACGCAGGATTTCTGCATACTCCAGATATTGCTTCAGAATTTCTTCCACATCCAGCGGCTCTGCCCCATACATCTGCGTAATGATCTGATTCTTCTCCTTCATCAGGTGACGCAGCTTCAGCTCGAACTCCTCGGCGTCCATCAGGTCCGCGATACGGATACCGTTCCGTGCGGCCTTATCCATATATGCCGGGCCAATTCCCTTACGGGTCGTACCGATCTTGTTCGGACCCTTACGATCTTCTTCCAACGCATCTAACGTCATATGATAAGGCATAATCACGTGTGCACGATCGCTAATGACCAGATTATCAGTCTTAAATCCATTATCATGAATGTAATTAATTTCTTCAATCAATGCGGTCGGGTTCACTACCATACCATTCCCGATGACGCATGTCTTATCTTCATAAAAGATACCGGATGGAATCAAGCTAAGCTTATATTTCTTTCCTTCAATCAGAATGGTATGGCCTGCATTGTTGCCGCCTTGGTACCGGGCTACGACATCTGCCTTCTCGGCCAGAAAATCCGTAATTTTACCCTTACCCTCGTCTCCCCATTGTGTTCCCACAACGACTACAGTTGACATGTTTCATTCCTCCGTGGAGTGCTCGCAGACACTCTGATTTTGAGCTGAGCTTCCGTTCACTGCATCCCGCCAATAACACCAGTGACAGGACAACGGAATGACAAGCAGCAGGAAAAAACGTCCGGAGATGCCCTTCCGCGGGCGTGGAAATCCCCGGGCGCATAAGCAGCCCACTGCTTTAACGCAGCACTTTAAGTGTACCAGCCTCAAATTTTAAAGTCAAATTAAAAGCGAACAATTGGTTGTGCAAAATTATAAATGTTCGTGAATTAACCAAGCCTGCAAATGACAAGCTTCCCCATAAGCGATACAGCCTAAGACCTTATAGTTCCGATGACACGGAAGTTCTGTATACCCAGCGTTCCTTCTAGGATGATGGTTTATCGCTAAAATATGTATGACAATACGCGAATGTAAATTACAGTTATATTATAACATTCCCAAGTAACGTCACAAAATGGCACCGTTCGAACCTGATATCTATTCATATTATGAGCATTTTACGAAAATAAAGCCGTCCTCGCTTGATACCTCAAGCGAAGACGACCATTTCATAGTTTAACATGAGTACATTTGGATGAAATGCGCCATCCAGCCGCTATCCGGCAAATGCGTCGGTATGAGCACGTTCGTAATTGGCGAACTTATTATAATTCTTGAGAAATACAAGCTCCACCGTGCCTACCGGACCATTACGCTGCTTGGCAATAATGATCTCAATGATGTTCTTCTTCTCCGTCTCCTGATTGTAATAATCATCCCGGTACAGGAACGCGACGATGTCGGCATCCTGCTCGATGGAGCCTGATTCCCGAAGGTCACTCATCATTGGACGCTTGTCCTGCCGCTGCTCAACCCCACGGCTAAGCTGGGACAGAGCAATGACGGGCACTTCCAGCTCACGGGCAATCTGCTTGAGTGTACGGGAGATTTCCGATACCTCCTGCTGCCGGTTCTCGCCTGCTTTGCCGCGACCATGAATGAGCTGGAGGTAATCGATGACGATCATTCCAAGCCCCTTCTCGGTCTTCAAGCGACGACACTTGGCACGAATATCCGCTACCGTCACACCAGGGGTATCATCAATGTAGATTTCTGCCTCAGCCAGAGCTGCAATCCCCATCGTCAGCTTGGCCCAGTCTTCATCACCCTTGAATTCACCTGTACGCATAACGTTCGCATCCAGATTGGCCTCGGCACAGATCATACGTTGTACGAGCTGCGCCGCGGACATCTCCAGACTGAAGATGGCTACAGTCTCTTTGGCCCGTACCGCTACATTCTGGGCGATATTCAGTGCAAAGGCTGTCTTACCCACGGAAGGACGCGCTGCTACGATGATCAGATCGTTACGCTGGAAGCCCGCAGTCATCTTATCCAGATCAACGAAGCCCGATGGAATTCCTGTCGTATTGCCCCGATTCTGGTACAGCCCCTCCATACGGTCGAAGACCTCCATGACGACATCACGGATTGCTATAAATCCGCTACCGGAGCGGCTGTTGGATATCTCCAGAATCCGCCGCTCAGCATCACTGAGCATCGCAGGTACATCTTCCCCACCTGTATAGCCCTCGCTTACAATCTGGGTGGCTGCCCGAATCAGACGACGAAGCATCGACTTCTCCTCGATAATCTGGGCATAGTAGTCTACGTTGGCTGCTGTAGGTACACCGTGAGCCAGCTTCGATAGATAGCTGACACCACCGATTTCCTCCAGTTGGCCCTTATCCTGCAGCTTCGCAGTCAACGTCACGAGGTCAATTGGCTGGCCTTGCTCTCCCAGCTCAATCATGGACTCGTAGATCATTTGGTGCGCTTTATCATAGAAATCCTCACTCTGAACCCGCTCCATTGCGGTAATCAGAGCTTCTGCCTGAAGCAGAATTGAGCCAATTACAGCCTGCTCCGCTTCGAGATTCTGCGGAGGAATCCGGTCAAAGAATTCGCCGCCCATTTACTCTTCGGTCACCTGAACCTTCAGGGTCGCCTTCACTTCCGGATGCAGCTTAACTGTCATTTGAGTCACGCCCAGGTGACGAATCGGCTCATCCAGCTCAATTTTACGCTTATCAATCTTCAGTCCTTGCTTGGACAGAGCCTCTCCGATCTGCTTGGAGGTGATAGCTCCAAACAGTCGACCGCCTTCACCAGCTTTGGCCTTCAACTCAATTGCAGTTGCTTCCAGCTTCTTAGCCAGAGCCTGCGCTTCTTCCTTCTCCTCTTGCTTGCGTCTATCTTCTGCAGCTGCCTGATTTTGCAGCACCTTCATATTGCCATCGGTTGCTGGACGAACCAAGCCTTTCGGCAGCAAAAAGTTCGATGCATAACCATCGGATACTTCCTTCACTTGGCCCTTCTTACCTTGCCCTTTTACGTCTTGCAAAAAAATGACCTTCATTCAAACAACCCCTCTTCCTCTTCTATTTCAGCCAGCACGGCAAGCAAGCGTTGCTCTGCCTCGGCCAGCGTACATTCCAGCTGCACGGCCGCATTCGTTAGATGTCCCCCGCCGCCCAGCCGCTCCATCACGACTTGAACATTCATACGTCCGAATGACCGGGCACTTATACCTATCAGACCATCCGGGCGTTCACTTATGACGAACGACGCAATCACGTCCGTCATATTCAAGAGTGTATCGGCCGCTTGCGCGATCAATAGCTGAGGAATTTTATTCCCTGGCTCAGTGACCGCAAGCGCGATATGCCCATACATCATTTTAGCATGCTTAATGATTTCTGCCTTAGCAATATATTCATCAAGATCTTCTTTCAGTAGACGCTGGATCATGACTGTGTCCGCTCCACTGCGTCTCAGGAACCCTGCGGCCTCAAAGGTCCGCGAGCCTGTATGCAGGGAGAAGTGCTTCGTATCTACCGTAATTCCAGATAGCAGCGCTGTTGCCTCCAGTGGCGTGAACTGCACTCGATCATGGATATATTGCAACAGCTCCGTAACCAGCTCGCACGCAGAGGAGGCATAAGGCTCCAGATAGATCAGCACGGCATCGTTAATGAACTCCTCACCCCGACGGTGATGATCTACTACAACCACGCGCCGGGCCGCCTGTACCAACTTGGGCTCCATCGTCATGGAAGCCTTGTGCGTATCTACCACGACGAGCAATGTATGCTCCGTCATCATCTGCATGGCTTGCTCTGGTGTAACGAACGCTGATGTCAGCTGATCATCCTTGGCTACCTGCTCAAGAAGTCGATCAATCGACGGGTTCGGCTTATCCAGGACAATGCTCGATTCCACCTTGAAGAGCGACGCCGCCTTCCGCACGCCGATGGCTGCTCCAATCGCATCCATATCCGGCGCCCGATGGCCGAGGATAATCACACGGTCGCTCTCCTGCATCAGATCGCGAAGCGCATGGGCGATGACTCTCGCACGCACTCGTGTCCGTTTCTCGACGGCATTCGTCTTGCCGCCATAGAAGGACAAGCGCTGCCCTGCCTTGACTGCAGCCTGATCTCCACCACGACCAAGCGCCATATCCAGACTGGATTGTGCCAGCTCGCCCAGCTCACTAATCGTGCCAGCGCCGAAGGACAGGCCAATGCTCAGCGTGAGTGGCACCTTCAGATCAGCTGTCATCTCCCGTACAGTATCCAGAATAACGAATCGGCTCTGCTCTAGCTCCTGTAAAGACTTTTGGTTAAGCATCATCAGGTAGCGCTCGGAGGAGAGTCTCCGCAGGTATACATTGAACTGCTTCGCCCAAGCGGTAATCTCGCTGGACACCTTGGCAATCAAGGCTGTACGCTGCTGATCATCCATGCCCTGTGAAGCTTCATCCAGATTGTCGAGCAGCACGATTCCGATCGCCAGACGCTCATTCTCATATTGCTCTCGCAACACGGCAAGCTCAGTAACCTCATGTAAATAGATGAGACGTTCGTCCAGAATGACTGTCATTCGGTAGAAGCGACTGTCATGTTGGATCTCCAACTGATGAACCTTCGCCGTCTCTTTAAGCTCTTTCTTGTTCTGCAGCAACGCCGTTAGCTGCGGGAATACCTGTTGAAGCGAAGCACCGATCAGGTTATGCTCATCCTCGAACATTCCCGCTACGTAACGGTTGTTCCACTCCACAGTGCGATCCTCGCTGTAGAGAATGATTCCAAAAGGAAGCTTATTCACCGTCTCCGCTTCTACACGCTTGATGCGGAAGGAGAGTCCACTTATGTACTCGGACAACCCTTCCCGAAAATTCATTTCAGCGCGCAAAAGCATTCCGCTTAGAGCAAAGGAGATAACCAGACCAATAACACCAAGCGCCCAGTTGTACCAGCTAATAGCAATGACCAGCAATAGCAACAGTAGAAACGCCCAGACGGTGTAATAGCCGTGCCAGCGTTTCTGTAGGAATTTAGGCATGACTGTTCTCCCTATCGTTTGGATTTCGTAATAGCTTCACGAAGCGGGAAGGCCAGATCAATAATTCCTATTATCCGAAGTGGATGAATGAGCAGCACCAATGCGGATAACAGGAATGAGATCGCCGGATTCCAACGACGGACATGTGTCAGGAAAAAGAAGAACCCGATCGTTTGAATCACAAAACAAATGTTAATCAGTGGAATCAGATTCGCAGCGATAATCGTAGCCCAGCCCCCGCTGGAGCCGTACGCAATCCATTCAATGAGTACAGCCAGCAGATAATACCAGATCAATGCTCGTGGCATACGCCACTCCCGAGCAGGCTTCATTTTGGGAACATCCATACCAGCAGCTGTCAGGAGCGGTCTTGTCACCACGTGCGTAATTAACGCAATCAAGAAAGAAGTCAGGATTAGCGCATACGGTACCATCGCAACTGTAGCATCCGCCACTTCCTTCGTATCCTGATCCGTCCAGTTAATGCTGGTTAACGGATTGTTATTCGTCATATCCTGCAGCGGAGCAACCATTTGATTGACAATCTCCCGGATATACCCGGACAGATCGAACTGGAACAGTGTCGTGCTAATTAACAAGAGCAACAGCAGCATCGCTACCATGACACCCGTTCCTGTCATCAAGGCCTGCAGTGCTGGTGCCTTCTTCTTGTAGGCCATCCCCATCAACAATCCTGGAATCAGGAAATATAACATCGACAGCAACAGCACGGGTGAAGCGATCAAAGCCACAACTGCCACACCCACAATATACAGCAGAAATTGTCTAATAGGCAGCAATGCGTATAGAACCGCAGCTGGTACAATCAAGAAAAAGGAGGTTATTAATCTCAACGGTGTAAGCAAGGACAACAGCAGCAGTACGTATATAACGACCCACACCGCTGAAGTCATACGGGATTTCAAATGTATTCACCTCTTACGCATATGTTCTTCCAGAGCGGAAATATCCTGATACCAATCTTCCAGTTGATGGCCTTCCTGTCTGTGCTTCTTTAGCTTGTCAAGCAACTGGTCATCCAACTCACGATACGATATTCCCAGACGTCGTCCCAAGATGTATCCGCTCATAATGAGACTTGCCAGGCAATCTCCTATTCGCGCTGTACTTCCTTCCCATATGGCCTTGAACAGGCGAGACACCTGGTCCAATACCTCTGTTTTTAGCCATTCAATGACCTTGGCCCGCTTGGCCACATCCAGTTCCTTAGCCATAATTCTGAAGAGCCACCCCTTCTGAAAAAGCTTTATTCTCCATTATAGCATAACCCTGCATGAATACGAAGGTGACTTACCACCTTATACATAGCCACTCTGCCAAGGCATAATGACACTGCTTTCACTCCCCAGCCTAATCTAGAGGAGCAACAACAAGCAGATATAGAATGTCCTAAGATTATTCTTGAAAAAAGCCTGCACTCCTGCAGGCCAGACAGCTGGATTATCCGGAATTCAGAGATTCCTTCGACACCAACTGCTCACAATACTCAATAATTTGGCTGCGCCGCACAATGCCAATGAAGCGGTCCATATCATCCACGACGGGCACGAAATTCTGTACCTTGGCCAGATTGATAAGATCCTCCATGTTAGCCTCGATAGATACAGGCTTGTTGTGCACACGCAGAGGAACATCCTTCAGTAGAAATTTTGATGAATTCTCGAAGGTTATTTTCCCGCCCGAGTCCTTCATATGCCATAGCAGATCTCCTTCGGTAACGGTTCCAATATATTTACCATCCTTATCGAGAATTGGAACAGCGGTGAAGCGATGATATTCCATCCGCTCCAGGGTCTGTCTTAAGGTTGAATCAGACGTTACACAAGCAACCTCCTGCTTAGGCAACAAGAAAAATGCAATATTCATGAGAACTGTGTATCCTCCTATATTGTAGGTTTGTACCCCGTTCTATACAGGGAACAAAATCAGCAGACGGAACCTTCCGACTGCTGATGCTAATCACCTGACTGTGTCTTTCACTCCATCAATCCAGATCCTGTCGATCTGGCAGCTTCAAGGTAGCTGGTGTTGTACTGGGGTCCATCCAGTTCTGGATCAATGACCTGGCATACTCTAGATCCTCTTCATTAGCCTGATCATAATAGATGCCGTTCACCTTCTGTCCTGTACCCATAATAGTGAAGCTGGAGATCTGTGGACTTGTATCCTGCATCAATACCTGCTTGCCCAGATCTGTAATCGAGCCGGGTGGCATATCTGTCTGGAAATTATCACCCATGATATCCAGTAGCTCCGGAACCTTGGTAATTCCACTCAGATTCAGAACCTTATCGGATAAGGCTTTCAGGAATATCTGCTGACGCTTAGTGCGATTAAAGTCGCTGTCCTCCCGATAACGCACATAATACATAGCCTCTTCTCCATTATACACGGGTTTTCCAGCTTCAATTTTGAATTTTACGTGATTGGGATTCTTATTTTCTATATCCTCTGTAATCGGCAACGACACGCCGCCCACTGCATTCACGACATCTTGTATCCCTTGAAAGTTAATCGTAGCGTAATAGTCAATCTTATGACTCAACAACTGCTCTACGGTGTCTATGGACATCTGTTCCCCACCAAAAGCGTACGCATGTGCCAGCTTGTCAAAATCATACTGACCATCCTTATTGGCATCCCGTCCTACAATCTGCACATAGGTATCACGTGGTACCGACACCAGCAGCACTCGGGACTCCTTGGGCCTTACCGCTGCGAACATCACCGTATCTGAGCGTCCCCGCGTCTTCTCATACGATCTGCGGTCTGAGCCCAGCAGCAGGACAGAGAATGGCTCATTCTGGACCCTGGTAGGCACCATATTGTCCTCACCGCCACCTCGCGGCTGATAGGACTCCTGCAGCTTATTCTCCAGCGTCGGAGCAACGAACAAATCAAAGGCTAGTGCCGTCAAAGGCTTGCGGAAGAGGAAGCCAGCGCCAGCTATCAGGAGCACCACAATGAGCACGATTCCGAATACTCGCCTCGCGCTTTTCTTTCCCTTCTTTTTCTTAGCAGTTGTCTTCACCTTTGTCTTCCCGGATTCGGCAGGTTTTTTATCCATATCATGATTCCTTCTTTACCGTTAGTTTTCAATAACAATAATTGCCTAATAGCGCATGACTACGACTACTATCTTCATTTAACCGCACTGGCCACAGGATGAAGCGCCACTTGTCTACCTCAGCATAAGAGTTGAGATGGTCACTTGTCAAAACTCGCAAACAACCTCCTGTATTATAGCTTATTCACCGTTGTCTTCTCCATTCAGCTGAATCGTTCAAAATAAAAAGACTCTGTCTGATGACAGAGCCTTCTTGGCTTCCTTTATCCATTGCCAAAGTGGTAATCAATGAAATGCTATAATCGGATCAAGTTCTTTATCCATTACAATCTTTGCAGGTCAACCAGCCAGTTCGGGGCCAAGTGAGCCCAATTCTGGAATCGATCCTTCAATGATACCTTCTCTCCAAACCCATAATTGAACAGCTTGCGCGTCTCCTCGAATCGTTCCTCCCGGGTTGCAGCACCCAGAATGACGACTACAAGACGTTTGCCATGCTTCTCCGCTGTCCCCGTAATACAATACCCGGCATCTGCCGTGTAGCCTGCTTTGAGTCCATCTGCACCTTGGTAGGAATAGGGGCCCCCAAGTGCAGCGAGCAGCCAATTCGTGTTGCTAAGATACAAGCCTTTGCCTTTCAACTCCAGCTGTGTGCGACTTGAGGTCGTCAGAATTTCGGGATGTGTCTGAATCAGATAGGAGGCCAATCTAGCCGTATCTGTGGCTGTCATTAGCGTCTCGCCATGAATATCTACCGGATGATTCACTCCGAGCTCCTGTGCACTTGCTCCTGAAGAATTCACAAATAAGGTGTGTGAGCTGAGTCCGATCTCCTTAGCACGCTCGTTCATACGTTGTACGAATGATGCCTCCGAGCCAGCAATATGCTCAGCGATCGCAACAGCAGCATCATTGGCAGAGTAGACTACCATGCTCTGGAAGAGCTCGCTTACCGTCATATACTCACCATACCGCAATGACAGGTTAACGCCCCCAACTGTACTTGCATACCGGCTGATTCGAACCTCATCATTCCAATTCAGTTTGCCTGCAGCGATGTCATCCAGCACCAATAGCTCCGTCATAAGCTTGGACATACTGGCAGAAGGTAGGGCTTGTCCTCCATTCACATCCACCAGGATATTGCCGGATTCCATATCCATGACTACAGCTGCATTAGCGTTTACATCAGGCTTGCCGACCAGCATGACTGGTGAAGCGATTATACACACACATATAATAAGCGTGGGCACCAGAGCCCAGCGGAACCATCGTTTATTCATCATCGCACAACCCCCATATATATATTAGACGAACTAAAGAGGGTTTTGGTCTGCAATTTTGTAAAAAAAATTTAATTTTTTTTTCGGACAAGAGAATTTCCCCTTTAAAATCGGTCATAATCTGGTGACAATAACGAAATATTTATAGAAACTCGCCGAGCCGTGTCCTTCCAAAAACAAAAACATCCGCCGTTCTGGCGGATGTCGAGAATGCTATAAAATACTGTAGATGGTGTAGAGGGGTATTTACCCAGCACATGATTATGCGAAATGGCAGGCTACGTAATGCTGGCCACCCATATCCCTGTAATCGGGCACAACCTGCCTGCACTGGTCGGCCGCCAACGGACAGCGGGTGTGAAATTTGCAGCCGGTTGGAGGATTCGCCGGGCTTGGGATGTCTCCCTGCAGCACGATCCGTTCCCTTTTAATTGTAGGATCAGGGATCGGAACCGCTGACAGTAGTGCCTTCGTATACGGATGTAACGGATTGCTGAACAACTCATCTGTCGTAGCCATCTCCACCATGGAGCCGAGATACATGACTCCTATCCTTGAGCATAGATGCTCTACCACACTCAGATCATGAGAAATAAATAGATACGTCAGCTGGCGCTTCTCCTGTAAATCACTAAGCAAGTTAATGATTTGGGCCTGAATCGATACATCCAGAGCAGATACTGGCTCGTCGGCTACAATGAAGTCGGGATTCAGGATCAGAGCACGAGCAATACCAATCCGCTGACGCTGACCACCTGAGAATTCATGGGGATAACGGTCGTAATGATACTCGGCAAGGCCGCATATTTTGAGCGTCTCGATAACTCTGTCCTTCAGCTCCTTGCGGTCAATTAATCCATGATCCAGCAGCGCTTCTCCGATAGCTTCACCAATCTTGATTCGTGGGTTTAGCGAGCTGAACGGGTCCTGAAATACAATCTGCATACGTGGGCGCAGCTTGCGAATCTGATCACTGGGCAAGGTATGAATATCTGTCCCATTGAAGCGCACCTCACCACCCGTCTTGTCGAGCAGACGTAATATCGTACGTCCGATGGTGCTCTTGCCACAGCCCGACTCGCCAACAAGTCCGAAGGACTCACCTTTATATATCTGAAAGGACACATCATCTACAGCCTTCACATCCCCGACCTTGCGCTTAAACACACCACCTGTAATCGGGAAATACTTTTTGAGCCGATTCACTTCAACCAAGACTTCTGTACTCATGGTCTGCTTCCCCCTTCCTCCTCGTACAGCCAGCAGGCTACCTTATGTCCCTGTTCCTTCGTACGTAGCGGTGGGGTCTTTTCCCTGCATATTTGCATGCAAGCCTCACATCGTTCATGGAAATGGCAATTATCTAGCAGATCAATCGGATTCGGCACCTGTCCGGGAATGGAATATAGCCGATCCTTCCTTTGATTGATGATAGGCTTGGCTTTTAACAATCCTTGAGTATACGGATGCTTAGGATTCTTGAACAGCTCATACACGGATGCCTCCTCAATAACCCTCCCTGCATACATGACCACCACATAATCTGCCATCTCGGCTACCACACCCAGATCATGCGTGATCAGCATAATAGAGGTCTTGATCTCCTGCTTCAGATTACGCATCAGGTCAAGGATCTGCGCTTGTATCGTAACATCCAGCGCCGTGGTAGGCTCATCCGCAATGAGTAGCTTAGGATTGCAGCAGAGAGCAATCGCAATCATGATGCGCTGACGCATACCACCACTCAGTTCGTGTGGGTAGGAACGGAAGATTTCGTCAGGCCTTGAGATACCAACCAGCTTGATCAGCTCAATCGCACGTACCTTGGCCTCCTTATTGCTCATAAGTGTATGCATGAGCAATGGCTCCATAATCTGCTCGCCGATCGTCAGCACTGGATTCAGAGAAGACATCGGCTCCTGGAAGATCATTGAGATATCATTCCCGCGAATCCGTTGCATGTCCCGCTTATGAAGAGAAAGGAGCTCACGTCCCTCAAACCATATCTCGCCCTCCGATACATGGGGGGAATCAATAAGCCTCATCATGGTCATCGCGGTTACGCTTTTACCACAGCCGGACTCCCCGACCACACATAGTGTCTCCCCCTCTCTGATCTTGAAGCTAACATCATTCACGGCTTTGACCGTACCGCTCGAGGTATGAAAGTGGGTTTTGAGATTTCGAAATTCGACTAGTGTATTTTCCATAATGGCCTCCCGGTCTATCTCTTCATTTTGGGGTCAAGGGCATCCCGAAGTCCGTCCCCCATCAGATTAATAGCAACTACCGTGATGAGAATACACATGCCTGGAGGAATCCAGAGCCACGGTCGTTTGCGGAAATCAATGAGATTATTGGCGGCTGAGATCATGTTGCCCCACGAGGGTGTCGGCTGAACAACGCCAAGCCCCAAGAAGCTTAGGGCTGATTCGGTAATAATTGCTCCTGCTACGCCTAGTGTCGCCGTAACAATAATAGTAGGAATCGTGTTCGGTAGCAGATGACGAAAAATTTTACGCCGATCCCGAAGACCAAGTGCCTCTGTCGCTTGCATGAATTCCTGCTCTCGAAGTGTAAGTATTTGCCCTCTCACTAACCTAGAAAGCGTAGTCCAACTTAGAACTCCTATAATAAACATTAAGAAATAAATGCGTTTGGATGGGTCAATTTTGAGGTCAGAAAGCACGGCTCCCAGGATAATGAGGAGTGGTAGTGTCGGTAAGGACATGAAAATATCGGCAATCCGCATGATGATCGTATCAACGTTCTTGCGATAAAAGCCTGCCAAAGCGCCCAAGGTAGAGCCAATGACCACTGAAATGACGGTGGCTACCAGCCCGACCATTAACGAGATTCGCCCTGCAAGCATTGTTCTCAGCAGAATATCACGACCTAGCTTATCGGTTCCCAGCCAATATTTTGAGTTAGGAGACAGATTTTTCTGTGATAGATCATAGTCATTCACCGTATAGGGGGAGATCATGGGTCCAAAAATGCTTATTCCAGCCATCAGCATAATAACAATAGCGCCGATGACAGCCAGTTTATTACGAGCAAATCGACTCCATGCGATGCGCCAGGGCGAGAGCTCTGAACGACGCACAGGGACTTGCTGATTCATTTCTGAGGTAACCGTCTCAACTGACAAAATGAATCCCTCCTGCTAATTCATGATTAGGTATACGTCGTCCTCTATTTCAGACGAATGCGTGGATCTGCAACCCCGTATAATACGTCCGACAACAGATTCCCCAGCAGTGTTAGCACAGCCAAGAAGACGGTGAATCCGAGCATAAAGGGGTAGTCCCTCATATTGATGGATTCGAGGTAGACCTGACCAATCCCGGGCCATACGAATACCTTTTCCAATATAATCGCACCGCTGAATAGAGCCGGCAGCTCGAAGCCGAGCAAGGTGATTGCCGGGATCAGTGCATTACGAAGCGCATGCTTGAAGATGACCGTCCGTTCCTTCAGCCCCTTCGCACGAGCAGTTCGGATGTAGTCCTGGCGAATGACCTCTAGCATTCCTGTACGGAAGTAGCGGGTAAGGCTTCCTGTACTGAGCATCGTCAGAATGAGTACAGGTAAGAACATATGATTCATAATATCGACGATATGCTCCCATGTATTGTTGGTGATTCCCGCAGTCGTCATCCCGCCTACCGGAAACATTCCCAGATCTAGCGCGAATATTTTGATAAACAATAACCCTATAAAGAAGGAGGGAAGAGACATACATAAGAAGATAAAGAGTGTAGCCAGTTTATCAAATAAGGAGTACTGGAACTTGGCTGAGAACACACCTATGAAGACCGCAATAATCCAGCTAAAGATCAGACTGAAGAAGGCGATCAGGAAGGAGTTCCAGACATAATTGTTAATGACCTTGGTGACCGGCTGCTTATGCTGCATGGATTCTCCGAAATTCCCCTTCAGCATATTGCCAGCCCAGATGAAATAGCGCTGATAGTCAGGCTTATCCAGCCCGTAAATATGACGAAGCTGTGCCTCTTTCTCAGCGGTCATGTTCGGATTGCCTTTTCCTGTGATATAGTCGCCAGGTACCAAGGCTGAAATGGCAAAAATGATAATGGATATGCCAAGGAGCGTGGGGATCATTTGCAGCAGCCTTCGAGCGATATACTGCTTCATGCGGATTCCTCCTGGAAGATAAATGATATGCCCAGCCCTGAATAGAGCTGAGCATATATGAACGTCACTTATTGTGCAGTCGATACGCTATACATGCTGTACATAAAATCCTTGAACGGCGATAGTTCGAAACCAGACAATCTGCCGTTGATTGGCCACATATCCCGGCGCTGGTACATGAAGATTACTGGTACATCCTTGTTAATCTCTTGGTACAGCTCAGCATACAGAGCCTTGCGCTTCTCATGATCCAGCTCCTTCTTCGCCGCCAGCGTCAGCTCATCAACCTTGGCATTGGAGTATCCAATATCATTTTGCGCCCCATTCGTAATATAGACCGTTGTATCTGGATCAGGCGTCAGGCTCCATGCAGCGAAGAACATTTCGAAGTTCCCTGTATCCTTTTTATCCATAATGGCATTGAAGTCTAACGTCTCTGCGGCCAGATCAATGCCCAGCTCCTTGTAATTGTTTGTCATGATCGGTAGCAGTGAATCTACTACTGGATTATCCGCTGTTGCAGAGAAGTTGATCTTGAACTTCTTGCCACCTTTCTCACGGATACCGTCAGCTCCGACCGTCCAGCCAGCCTCATCCAGTAACTGCTTAGCCTTCTCCATATCGAACTCATACTGTTCAACACCCTCAATTGTATAAGCCCAGGACTCGGTGGATTGAGGAATGTTAATGACATTTGCATAAGGCCCGTATACGCCTTGCACGATCTCCTCCCGATTCAGGCCAATTGTCAGTGCTTGGCGCACCTTCAAATCCTGGAATTTCTCATCCTTGTGGTTAAAAGCTATATATCCATAGCCGTTCGTCGGCATGATATGCACATTCAAGAAACCAAAGCTCTTCAGCTCTTCTACATTGTCCTCGGTCACCGTGACATTATCCATATCTGTCTCACCCGTCTGAAGCATGGACAGATTTGTTCCGTCTGTAGTTGTCTTATAGATGACATTCTTTGTCTTTGGAGCTCCTCTGAAGTAATCCGGATTCGCTTCCAACACAACCTGTTGTCCAGGTACATATTGCTTAAGAATATATTGACCAGAGCCAATTGGCTTGTCACTCAGTGCTTTGATGCTATCAAGACTTCCTTTCTTGTAGTCCTTGCCGTAGTAGGATTCAGGTATGAGCACTACATCACCCAATACATCGCGTGTAGCCGCATTTGGCTCGGTTACAGTCACCTCAGCCGTCAGCTCATCAATAATCTTGATACCTGAGATATCCTGTGCATTCCCCTCGAAGTATTCTTTACCACCTGCAATATTGATCGACAGCATGTCATGCTCTCCATCATATGCCGGGTCATGCAGAACCTTCATGACGAAAAGATAGTCATTCATCGTCACGGGTGTACCATCGCTATACTTCACACCTGGCTTGAGGTGGAATGTATACTTGAGTCCATCCTCAGATACATCTACCTTCTCAGCCAGACTTTCCTTAAACGTACCATCTACATCTACTTCCAGAAGCGTATCGAATATGAGACGGTTCACATAGTTATCATAGGAGGTTTGATAGAATAACCAGTTGAACACTCCCTTAGGAGCCGTCATTCCAACAATAATTGTATCTGTACGCTGTTGTGCGGCAGCTGGGTTCAATGACATATCTTCAGCTTCAAATATCCCTTCACTAGCTTCCTCTGTAGGCGTCTGCGTCTCGGCAGGCGGTGATTCCGCAGCTGGATCAGTCGTATCTGCTCCGCTTCCTCCCCCACAAGCACCTAATACCAGACCTAACACCAGAATCAACATGCATGTTCCATACCAGCTCTTTACTTTTACCACAGATTCATCCCCCTCTTTACCTAGCTTTGGACTTCATAGAAATGTCTTAGAAATAAACCATTGGTCAATAATTTGTTGTTCTCGCTCACAAATTATCCCAATGAATTATCAATCATATTACAATGTCACTTAACATTACGTCAATATATTTTATTCCTCTCATTAATTAACTTTAATTCATAATCATGAAATATTAGTGTTATATATTTATTCGATTATTAAGAGTTAGTAACGAAAAAGCATGCTCACCTATAAATATATGTCACAATGTAGCTATGTAGAGTTAACTATCATTACATATAATTGACGTATTATTGCTATCTGGTAAATGGAGCTATACTTGATCAGGTTTATGGTCTGATAACATAGAGTCTGCTACTGTAGGAATTGCATCATGTTGTGGGGATCATATCTGAAGGCTTTGAATTTCATCAACAAAAAAAATTGAATAACAAAGCTATTTCTGGATGATACAGAGAAGTTGGATAGTAATGGAATAAAAATGTGTTAGTAACACGTTACATCGCAATGCTAGAGTTGTCAAGCTTTTCCTTAAGTCTGTTATTTTTTCCAAAGTATTTACCTAACAAAAAAAGGACACTCTCCGAAGAGAATGTCCCTTTTCTGTAGCCCCTAATTACTACTCAGTAGTGTAAGGAAGCAGAGCGATTTGACGGGAACGCTTAACAGCGATTGTCAGCATACGCTGATATTTCGCGCTAGTTCCAGTCACACGACGTGGCAAAATTTTGCCGCGCTCGCTGATGAATTTTTTGAGCAGATCTGTATCTTTATAGTCAATGTGAGTAATTTTGTTCACAGTGAAGAAACATACTTTACGACGTTTGTTGCGACCGCGACGAGCTGGTCTTTTGTTGTCGTCTCCGCCTTCTCTTTGTCTGAAGCCCATTCTTTGTCAGTCCTTTCCGTTTTAAAATGGCAAATCATCGTCCGATATATCAATCGGCTTTCCGTCATCGGAAAAAGGATCCTGATTGCTGCGAGCGTTGTTATAGTTCCCACGTTGGTTGCCGCCGCCCCCATATGAAGATGAGGACTCTTGACGACCACCTTCACCATTTCCACCGTCACGGTTCGACTCCAGGAAGCGAACATTATCAGCAATAATTTCAGTCACGTATACACGTTTACCTTCATTATTCTCATAATTTCTTACCTGAATTCGGCCTTCAACAGCCGTTAGTCGACCTTTACGAAGATAGTTAGCGCAGGTCTCCGCAAGCTGGCGCCAGGTGACAACCGGAATAAAATCCGCTTCCCGTTCCCCGCCTTGACTTGTAAACGGACGGTCTACAGCCAAAGTGAATTGAGTAACAGCGACACCTGCCGGTGTATATCTCAGCTCTGGATCTTTGGTTAACCGACCGATCAGAATAACACGATTCAACAATCCAATCCCCTCCTTTGTACGTTGTGCATAATTACATCACAGAATGTGAATTAAGCTACGTCGTTCGTAATGAGATAACGAATTACATCGTCAGAAATTTTCATTTGACGCTCCATCTCAGTAACTACAGCTGGTTCAGCTGTGAAGTTAACAAGAACAAAGGAACCATCACGAAACTTCTTGATCTCATACGCAAGACGGCGCTTACCGATCACATCATGCTTGGTAATTTCGCCACCGCCGTTGGAGATGATGCCTTGGAATTTTTCGACTGCCGCTTGAACAGCTTCTTGTTCAATGTCAGGGCGAATAATGTACATCACTTCGTATTTGCGCATTCTTTACACCTCCTTATGGACTTAAGGCCCTCAATCTCAGTTGAGAGCAAGGAACGAGCACAAACTCGCACTGAAATATTATATCAAAAGGATACTGCTATTGCAAGGAAAACTCCTAATTTCCTTGTTTCTGCTGTATTCCCTTATACTTGCCTTCTAACTTCGTATCCTTACTTTCTAATTTCTTTTACTTAATTTCTGATTTCTTATCTTTACTTTCTAACTTGACCCTTTCCATCTTTAGCTGATCGCTGCACTTGCTCACGCCGCTCCCCCCTCTTTTCCCCATACTGATTCTCCTGTAGACGCAGGCACATGTTTCCCTGGACAGTAGCACACAATATACCCGCTTCGGCAAAATACACACTTTCTACAAAGGAGGACTAGCATTATGGGTGAAAAAACCGAATTTGAGCCTGGCGACAAAGCTCCAAATGACGGGTATTATATGGAGGTCGGCGAGAAAAGCTTCCATACCGAGATTCAAAACCCGCAGCATGTGCATCTTCTCAAGGGAGATACCTTCCCTGAGACCACTAACCATAATCGAAAATGGAAAAAGAAGACCAAGGCACGCGTTCACTAAGTCCACTCAAAAAGTCCACTCAATAAATTTTTAGGGTAATGTATAAAACATCGCAAGTGCGTGCATATTATTATCAGGCAGTGTAGCAGAGAGGTGTGGTTCCGTTGGATGACGTAGCCGGACAGACTGTTGGGAGATCAGCCCCGGACATTAGAGAGCAACAGATTGTGCCGAGGACATTAGTTCTGTAAGCGCAAGTATTGCCTAGCAATACACTGGGTTCGTGATGATAAGGAAAGATCAATCCATTAATGCACTGCCGAAGAGGAGAAGCCTTAGGGTTTCTCCTTTTTCTATTTTTTTCCTTACGCCAGTTATCTGGATTGTTCTGGTTAGTTCTGATAGACTATACCTGTTGAACTAATGATCCTATTCCATTGGAGGTAAATGCTATGAGCGTGTCCCGAGTATTAAAATGGATCTCAGGCGTTCTGGAGCTGATTCTTGCCATCCCCATCATTGGCGGGTCCATTGTAATTGGTACTTCTTACTCGGCTCTCGGCTTCATGTTCGTCCTTCATCTGATTACAGTCATTCTCTCACTTCGCAACCAAGAGCCCATCTATGGCTCTGTATTCGGTATAATTACCTCTGCAATCGCATGGATTCCTGTTCTCGGCTGGCTATTGCACCTTATTACAGCCATTCTGTGCATGATTACCGGGGCTAAGCGAACGGAGCGCTACTCTTACCCACCTAACCCATTCTAAATAGGTAGAGCGGTCTTTTACGTAGCTTAGAGAGCCTTGTCTCACCTGAAGAGATCCTTTCATTTATGTATTCATAGATAAATATCAATAACCCCTTGTTCAGCAGCAAGCCGAGCAAGGGGTTTCTCATTGCCTGAAAACCGAGCATCAGTTCTTTGGATTGTATACACGGCCACTCATTAATATTTGCTTCTATAATCCATATACTAAGCGTAAGGCTAGCGTAATTGTATATATGCAAAAAATCCTCCTGAACTCTGTCGAGTGCAAGAGGAATATATCCGATCGAGCATGTATAAGCAGAAAGTAGAAATGGCGGAAAGAGTGGGATTCGAACCCACGCACGCCTTGCGACGCCTAACTGATTTCGAGTCAGCCCCCTTGGACCTCTTGGGTACCTTTCCGCAGCAAGGTTTATTGTATCACATATATGGGTTCGGTTCAAGATGTCCGTCTAAAGAATTCCTGCAACACGCATTACGAAGGGGTTGGCCCCTCTTCGGCCCCAGCTGAGCGCAGCACCTTCCGCATATTTTTTTCAAATTTCAGACGTGGAATGAGTACACTATGCTTGCAGCCTACACATTTAATGCGGATATCCATACCCATTCGGATGATCTCCATCTCATTGCTCCCACAAGGGTGCTGCTTCTTCATTTGTACGATATCTCCCAATTGGAAGGTCTTGCGCTCCATCTCCATGACTCCCCCTTTAATCACCTGCTTAGCCTTGCTCTAATACTTGCTTATATCTTTATCATATCTGCCAAAGCAAAGCTCAGTCTATTCATTTCTCGAATTAGTATTCTTTACTGCAATTGGCTTTCTCACTGCTCTCTGGAGGCTGCCTGCTCCAGCAATGCCTGTCTCATCGCTTCCTCATGCTCCACTGACTTCTTCACCTCAGTGATGATGTCACGCTCCACCTCAGATCTCGTATTTGGCTGGCATTCTGCTACGATACGAATAATATATTCGGAGGTGCTCATCGACTGTACCCCCAGCACTTCAGGTTCTGAGATAACCAGTGGATTCCGATCCTGTATACCTTCCAGAGCCTGATTGACCATATTTACCGTCTCCTGCAGAGTACGCTCTGCCTTCACAGGTAGATCAACGACAGCAAGAGAGTTGGACATAGAGTAGTTCGTGACAGCTGTAATCATACCATTCGGTATAATGTACACCTCACCCCGCCAGCCAATCAATCGGGTCGTCCGCAATCCAATGAGTTCTACAGTCCCTTTATAGGCTCCAGTCTCAACTACATCACCTACAGCAAATTGATCCTCAAAAATAATAAAGAAGCCCGTAATAATATCCTTCACCAAGCTCTGTGCACCAAAACCGACCGCGAGTCCAATAACGCCTGCACCGGCAATAAGTGGAGCCAGATTTATGCCCAGTTGGGATAGCACAAGCATGATTAGTAGGAAATTGAACACGACGGTAATGACATTTTTGAGGAGCTCGCCTATGGTCGTCATTCTTCTGGAGTTGACCATAATTTTGCGCGTCTTTCGCTGCTCCATCGTGCGGTCAATCAACCTATACATCAGGCGTATACCAATGCGGGTAATCAAGATAATAATAACAACCTTCAGTATGGTGTAGGCCGTTCCGGTCCACATTCCAGTATCGGTTAGCCATGCCCAGATTTGCTGCTTCCATAAGGCCGCATCTTTCATAATATCCTCTGTCCCACTATTCTCATTTAACAGCCTTACCACACATGATCTCCTCCTCTAGCCGTGACCTCTTCTACAGCAATGTACATTATTATCTATATCATTTACCCCTTTTCATTCCTTTCACTCTTCTCATGTCCCAAGCATGATTATAAGTTCCCTGGAATGCGGCTCTTTCCCAGGATAATCCCTGCGGGAGCCGATCTATGAATTCTCTTGATTCATAAAGTATAAAAAGAAGATTACTTCCATATACTAGTTACTACTATATCGTCTGCATTATGCTGACACACTAAGCTACGAAAGGAAGATCTCATGAATCGTCCTCCCCAATCTACAGGTAACTATGAAGCGGCCAACCTGAAGGTCTTGTACTCAGACCCTGATATCCAGTCTATCCTTGTGCATCGTCTGCTCTTCTATTTGCATCAGGCCCGCAATATGAATCTGGTCGTTGTCTGTGTAGGTACAGACCGCTCTACTGGCGATTCGTTAGGTCCTCTTGTCGGAACGAGCCTGAGCAAGCTCCACTCGCCTCTTTTTCACTTGTACGGTACACTTGATGAGCCTGTACACGCGATTAATTTGCAAAGCACACTCGACCAGATCAGCCAACAGCATCATAACCCCTACGTGATCGGTATTGATGCTTGTCTAGGCCAGAGCTCCAGTGTAGGATGCATACAGGTCACAGAAGGGCCTCTTCGTCCGGGAGCAGGGGTAAATAAAGAATTACCGCCGGTTGGCGATATCCATCTTACGGGCATCGTGAACGTCGGCGGTTTTATGGAATACTTTGTACTTCAGAACACTCGCTTGAATCTGGTAATGAAGCTTGCTGATGTTATTTCAAATAGCCTGTATACAGCGATCAAGGAGTGGAACTATCACTATGCACTGTTGACTGCGCAAGAGCAATAGCCTCATTTTCTTCGGGGGAGAGCATATGGGAGGAGCTTCCCCCTTTTACAGCCTTAGCATAAACGTAAGAGCCATCTCGGTTGTAAATCCCGGTCAACACCATACCATCCCGATGCTCATCCAGAATGGCCAGGGAGAAGCTCAGGTCTCCACCGTGCTCTCCAAGAGCGTTGTATCTTTTGACCCCAATATTCCCTTTCAGGCCTTTCATTCTACCTTGGATCGTGTGCATCAGAGCCCGATTTTTCTCCTGCTCATCCTCAATCCCATCCATCTGAACCTTCAGATCAATCAGCAATGATTCCAGATTGTCGACTCCGCTGCCTGCCATCATTTTCTGATATCTGCGTCGCATTCCTTTGAGCTTGGCCCCTTGGACAATGACTACAATGATGAGGATCAGTAAAACGAGAAATATCCCCGCCATCAAAGCAGCCAGCTGCTCCGCGATTAGTCCGTTTAATTCGACCATGTATTGCTCCTACTCCCCTGTACATTTTGATTATTGTAATGGCAAAGCATGGATTATGAATCAATCATCTATGCAATCCCCTATGCTCCTGCTCGTTCTTTATGGTCTGTAGTGTGTTTTTCGACTTTCACTTTTACCTCTCGGGTATGGTGTGAGTCTCTGCTTGTTCTGATTCTGTCATTGGTCGAATGGATGATGATTTCTTCTAACCTTACTCCATCATTTTGAGTATTTGCTATTTCAGGTTATTTCACGCCTTGCCTCGCTAACCATTTATTACGTATTGCATAGAATTAACTTACAATGGTTTTCAAGAATTGCCGGACATAAAGAGGCTTATACAGAAAAGTATATCCTCTCCTGACCTACTAACCCTTATTGAAGTAACTCAAGCAGTCGTTCAAGGTCCTGTTGGCTATAATAGTTCAATTCAATCTTACCCTTGTCCTTGTTATGCTTAATACGAACAGTCGTCTTGAATCGATCTCGTAATGATTCTTCAACATTTTCAATGAATGGGTCCTTCTTCTTTTGCTTTGGTTTGCTCTTCGTGTCATCCGCTTTCCGATCTAGTTGCTGAACAGCCTCTTCTAGCTCACGTACACTCCATTGCAAATCAATCGACTGCTGAGCAAGTGCTTTGAGCGTCTCCTCATTCTTGACCGATACCAATGCCCGTGCATGTCCCATTGACAATGTTCCACGTGAAACATAATCTTTCACTTCTTCAGGCAAAGACAATAATCTCAAGAAGTTAGCGATATGAGATCTTGATTTTCCTACTTTTAACGAAAGCTCTTCTTGTGTCAGGGAAAATTGCTCCATCAATCCTTGGTAGGCAACGGCGATCTCCATCGCGTTGAGGTTCTCACGTTGCAGGTTCTCAATAAGAGCAATCTCCATTACTTGCTGGTCAGAAAAACTCCGCACCACTGCAGGTATCGTCGTATTGCCGCAATATTGAGAAGCGCGGAATCGTCTCTCCCCTGCTATAATCTCATAGCCTTTGAGCACACTGCGGACAATAATAGGTTGGATGACCCCATGCTGACGGATGGACTCCGCCAGTTCCTTAATTGCCTCTTCTTCAAACACCTTCCGTGGTTGATACGGATTCGCTCGTAATTGATTCAGCGGAATGTCTACAACTTTATCGTCATCATTGACAGCAAGTGAAGGTATCAGTGCATCCAGACCTTTACCCAGTCTCTTACTCATTTGCATCCACTTCCTTTGCCAACTCAATGTATACTTCTGCCCCACGTGAGCGAGGATCATACGTAATAATCGATTGTCCATGTGAAGGTGCTTCACTGAGTCTTACGTTACGAGGAATGATGGTCTGATACACCTTGCTTTGGAAATACTTCTTGACCTCTTCAATGACCTGTATGCCAAGATTCGTCCGTGCATCGAACATCGTCAACAGCACACCCTCAATCTGGAGGCCAGTATTCAAGTGTTTTTGCACCAAGCGAACCGTATTAAGCAACTGACTAAGCCCCTCCAAAGCATAATACTCACATTGGATAGGAATAATGACAGAATCGGATGCCGTCAGCGAATTCAGCGTAAGAATCCCAAGGGATGGCGGACAGTCAATCAATATATAATCGTAGTTGTCTTTGACGAGCTGCAGAGACTTTTTCAGCCGAAGCTCACGGGAAATGGTTGGTACCAACTCGATCTCAGCACCTGCCAATTGAATGGTAGCCGGAATAATATGCAATCCTTCCACCTGCGTAGGCGCTATGGCCTCACTAGGATGGACTTCATTAATGAGCACATCATATATACAGTTAGGCACATCTGCTTTATTGATTCCAACCCCGCTTGTGGTGTTCCCTTGCGGATCAATATCCACAAGCAGTACCCGCTTGCCGAGGGAAGCAAGTCCAGCGCCCAAATTCACGGAAGTAGTCGTCTTACCTACCCCGCCCTTTTGATTCGCTATGGCTATAATTTTGGCCAATTCGTTCACCTCATAATTTATTAAAGGGGTCTTATTCTGATAGATTCTGAGATTAGCTATACATAGTTACATTCTAATGGATGTAGCTACAATACAGCTAACCTCTTCTACTATATTAACTGAACCTGATCATCAACTTCCACTGTACCTTATTCCCGGAGTTCATCGTTCTACGGAGAATACAGTCTCACGAGACAGAAAAAGCGGCAACGCTGCCGCTTGACGCTTCAACTACATTATTTACGCTTTGGAATATGGATAACGATCTCGTAGTGATCTTCATTATCTGATTCTTTTGTCTTGATGTCCATTCCCGAGCCAGTAATCATATCGATGGACTGTCTGATTGTGTTCAGGGCCAGCCGCACGTCCTTCGTAAAGGATACGCGCTTAGCCTTTTTAATCTTGGATGCTTCTTTATAAAAGGCTACTCTGGCTTCCGTCTGCTTCACATTCAGTTCCTTGCTGATTACCTCTGCCAGTACCTTAAGCTGCAATTCTTCTGTTTCTAATGACAGCAGAGCTCTGGCATGACGCTCAGTAATACTGCGCTCCATCAAAGCCGTCTTAACCCCATCTGGAAGCTGGAGCAGACGTATTTTATTGGCAATCGTCGATTGGCTTTTACCCAGACGCTGAGCAAGGCTCTCCTGAGTCAATTGATGCAGATCAATCAGCTTCTGATAGGCGACAGCCTCTTCGATCGAAGTAAGTCCTTCTCTTTGCAAATTCTCAATGAGAGCAATGGAAGCGGCCTGTGAATCATTAAAATCACGCACGATTGCTGGAATGCTCTCCATTCCCAGCTTGGTCACCGCACGCCAACGACGTTCACCTGCTATAATCTCATAATGTTGATCTCGGGCACGGACCACAATCGGCTGGATAATTCCATGTGTCTTAATCGTCTGGCACAGCTCGTCAATCTTGTCATCGTCAAAAATCGTCCTAGGCTGAAATGGACTGCTGACAATGTCATGGATCGGAATGTTCTTCACTTCATCTCCACTTACACGCTCCGAGAAACCAAATAGCTTAGAAAATTGTTCTTTCATTCCGTATAATACCACCTAATTTCATAATGGACATTCACAGAACCTGCACACACTCATTTGTGTTTCTTCCTAATACACTCACCTGATACACGGTCCTGCTGTCTCCTCTTACCTTGAAGATCACTCAGGCTAAAGACCCCTCATGCACATTAATTGATATATCCTCAGCCACAATAGAATGGCTATCCACATGTGGACAAGCAACCTTGGTCATATGAGCAGATATCTATTCATGTGTAATACAGAGACTATGTACATACAGATACGCGAAGTAACATCAAATTCATCGGACCTTCAGGAACTAGATTCCAACTATGAGTAAAATGTGATGCGGGCATAAAGTTACTTGTATATCATGTATCTGGTTACATCCGTTATTTCTATTCTATCACTTTTTCGAGTATAATCCTATCTATTCCCAATCCCTAAAATATATGATTTGGTCTCTTATTTACTATAGGTTAATGATATAATTCACCCATGTCTGATACTAGCTAACAAGCTCCTTCTCTGGTCCATGAGACCGTTACTTCTCTACATCGTCTACAGCATCAATTGAAGATATGTATCAGCAGCGGATTCTTTGTCTCCTTTCCAACAATATAATATCTTACTAGGCTACTCTATTATAATATGGAAAATTGTTGAATCACAAATAAAGGGAATGTTTCACGTGAAACACTCCCTTGTCTCTATATTTGTATCTTTATCATGATCTCGATCTTTACTCAGCTCTATATTTGGAATTTCTTACGACAGTCCATAAATCAAATGACCTAAGGCTGCAGTAAAGGCGTTTTTAAAGGGGTTCCTGCTTTACGCGGATACTTCTTAGGTGTCTCGGCAAGCTTTCGAATCAGCACCATGTGTCTAGCAGACTCTTCAACGGGAAGCTGAAAGGCTTCAACTGAGCTCAGCTGTCCTCGTAGCTCTTTAAGACTATAAGCCGCCTCTCGAATCTCCTCTTGCGGGTCACTGCCCTTCATCGCCGCGAAGCATCCACCTTTGCGTACAAAAGGAAGACAGAATTCATTAAGAACTGCTAGCCTTGCTACAGCTCGTGCTGTAACCAGGTCATAGCTATCCCGATAGCCAGCCTTACGACCTAGCTCCTCTGCTCGACCATGAATCAGCTCGGTCTCCGTAAGCTGCAGAGCATCCTTGATGTGCGACAGGAAGTTAATCCGTTTGTTCAGCGAATCAATGATCGTCAGCTTAATGGACGGAAAGCAAATTTTCAGAGGTATGCCAGGAAAACCCGCACCCGATCCAATATCTGCGAGTGTCCGAATCTCGTCCATATTCACATAGAAGGCCAGGGAGACGGAATCGTAAAAATGCTTCGTGTAGACAGCCTCACGTTCAGTAATCCCGGTCAAATTCATCTTCTCATTCCACTCTACAAGGAGACGATAATAGCTTTCAAACTGGTCTAGCTGCTGTTCATGAATCATAATGCCATGCTCGGCTAATCTTGCCTGAAATTCTAACTGTATCGCATCTGCCATTATGCTCTTGCCGCCTTCACACGATTATAATGCTCCAGATAGACTAGCAGAATCGAAATATCAGCAGGTGTCACACCTGAGATCCGTGAAGCCTGCCCGATGGACATTGGACGAATGGTGTTGAGCTTTTGCTTCGCTTCCATGGCAAGCCCCTGTACCTCATCATATTGAAGGTCCTCAGGCAGCTTTTTTTGCTCCATCTTTTGCAGACGCTCTACATGCTGCAATTGCTTTTCGATATAGCCAGCGTACTTAATCTGAATCTCAACCTGCTCCTTCATGTCTGCATCCAGCTCCATTGGTGAAGCCGAGATCTGCTCAACCTGCGCATAGCTGATCTCTGGACGACGAAGGATCGTCAGCAGATTGCTACCATCCTGGATTGGAGCAGAGCCTGCCGCCTCCAGCATGGTGTTAACATCTACAGGCTTGATTTTATGCGTACGCAGACGTTCAATTTCCTGTTCGACCTTAGCTTTCTTATCCACGAATGCCGCATAGCGCTCTTCTGGAATCAGACCAATCTCATGGCCGATCGGTGTCAGACGCAAATCTGCATTATCATGCCGCAGCAACAATCTATATTCAGCACGGGAAGTCAGCAAGCGATAAGGCTCATTCGTCCCCTTGGTCACCAGATCATCAATCAGTACACCAATATAGCCCTGTGAACGATCAAGGATTACTGGCTCCTTGCCTTGTACCTTACGAGCTGCATTAATCCCAGCCATAATACCTTGACCAGCCGCTTCCTCATATCCAGAGGTACCGTTAATTTGTCCAGCGGTGAAGAGTCCTGGTAGCTGTTTCGTCTCAAGTGTCGGCCAGAGCTGTGTCGGTACCATCGCATCATATTCTATAGCATATCCATTACGCATCATTTCTACGTTCTCCATACCTGGAATGGAACGGAGCACAGCAAGCTGCACATCCTCCGGAAGACTTGTAGACAAGCCTTGTACATAATACTCAGAGGTATTCTTGCCCTCAGGCTCCAGGAAGATCTGGTGCTTCGGCTTATCACTGAAGCGTACAATCTTATCCTCGATCGAAGGACAATAGCGAGGCCCTGTCCCTTCAATAACACCTGAGAACATAGGAGCACGGTGCAGATTATCATTAATAATCTGATGTGTGTCCACTGAAGTATATGTCAGCCAGCATGGAAGCTGCTCGTTGTCAGACGATTTCGTCTCATACGAGAAGAATTTGGGCTGATCATCACCTGGTTGAATCTCTGTCTTGCTGAAGTCAATGCTATCCTTATGCACTCGTGGAGGAGTTCCGGTCTTAAAGCGCACCAGGTTGAAGCCCAATTCACGCAAATGCTCCGACAGTCGTACAGATGGCTGCTGATTGTTCGGGCCACTCTCGTACATCAGCTCACCCATAATAATTTTCCCACGCAGATAGGTTCCAGTAGTCAATACCACTGCACCTCCCCGATAGGAGGTTCCGGTCTTTGTTAGTACCCCTACACATTTACCATCCTCAACGATCAGTTCCTCGACCATACCTTGACGAAGTGTCAGATTGGGTTCTTTCTCCATCGTCTCCTTCATGGCATGCTGGTAAGAGAACTTATCTGCTTGCGCACGCAGCGCATGAACGGCTGGTCCCTTGCCTGTATTCAACATCCGCATCTGAATGAAGGTCTTATCTATATTGCGCCCCATCTCTCCCCCGAGCGCATCAATTTCACGTACAACATGACCCTTGGCCGGACCACCAATCGAAGGATTACATGGCATAAAAGCCACCATATCCAGATTGATGGTAATCATCAATGTCTTACAGCCCATACGGGCCGCAGCAAGTGCTGACTCTACGCCAGCGTGTCCAGCGCCTACAACAATAACGTCATAGTTGCCGCCATCGTATCCCATTGGTAGTACCTCCTTAAAATAAGAGCATAGCCGTTGCTATTCACTCTCTTCTATTATAAATAGTATGATTTTCTAACCATCAATTTCTGAAGCTGTAATTCCTACTTCCCAAGACAGAATTGGGAGAAGATCTGATCAATCAACGCATCATGAGCCGTATCGCCCACAATCTCTCCAAGCTGCTCCCATGCGAGCCGGACATCAATCTGAATCATATCAATCGGAATGAATTGATCGGCAGCCTCGTAGGCTTCCTGGAGTGACTGCTTTGCCCGTTTCAACAGCGCAATATGCCGCACGTTACTTACATAGGTAAGATCAGCAGACTCCAGCTTACCACTGAAGAACAGCTTGGAGATAGCTTCTTCCAATCCATCCAAGCCTTCATCCGTCTTCACGGACATCGGAACAATCAGCTCCTCAGCTATATAACGTGTCAGAATCCCTCGATCTAGTTGGGAAGGTAAGTCCATTTTATTCATAATGACAATCACTTGTCTACCGCGGATTTGTTCCAACAATTCCAGCTCATCCTGATGCAGTGGCTCACTTGAATTCAGGACCAGTAAGATCAGGTCAGCTTCACTGACAGCGGTCCGTGAACGCTCTACACCAATTTGCTCGACCACATCCATCGTTTCCCGAATCCCGGCAGTATCCAGCAGCCTTAGCGGAACATTGCGAATTGTGACATATTCTTCAATGACATCACGGGTCGTACCAGGGATATCTGTGACAATTGCCTTATCCCCTTGAGCCAAAGCATTCAGTAATGAAGATTTCCCCACGTTCGGTCGCCCGATGATGGCGGTAGTAATCCCTTCGCGCAGAATCTTCCCCTGCTCAGCTGTACGCAGAAGTCCATCAATCTCCTTCATGACCTCACTACTCTTGTCCTTGATGAACTGCGAGGTTAGCGATTCTACATCATGCTCTGGATAGTCAATATTCACTTCAATATGGGCAAGCGTCTCGACCAGAATGTGACGAAGATTGCGAATCTTCGAGGACAGCATCCCCTCTGACTGCTTCATCGCAATAGAGAATGCCTTGTCTGACTTGGAGCGGATGAGATCCATGACGGCCTCTGCCTGGCTAAGATCAATTCGTCCGTTCAAGAATGCCCTCTTCGTGAACTCACCTGGCTCAGCCAGTCGAATATTCTGGAGCAGTAACAGGTCCATGACTCGCTTGACAGCTACCACACCCCCATGAGAGCTAATCTCTACGACATCCTCTGTAGTGAAGGATCGCGGCCCTCTCATGACCGTTACCAGCACCTCTTCGACTCGTTCTCCGCTCTGGGGCTCGATAATGTGTCCATAATGCACAGTATGTGATTCAGCCTCTGTAAGAGGGGTTTTACTCTTGAACATACGCTGAACCTCTGGTAATGCCTCTGGCCCGCTAACGCGGATGATCGCAATTCCTCCCTCACCAACTGCTGTGGAGATCGCTGCTATCGTATCGCTTAACATTATTCTCACCTCGTTCTATTTTCTGGGGCACACATGCCTCTTCTTCGCTCTTATGAAAAAAAGCAATGGCCTCCGCACCAGGCAGAGAGCCATTGCATTTCTTTATTTCTTGGCAATGATGACGCGCCGATTCGGATCGTCCCCTTTGCTGTACGTTCTAACCTGATGATTACGTTGTAGCTTGGCGTGAATCACTTTACGCTCCGCCGAAGACATAGGCTCTAACATGACCTCTTTGCCTGAAGAGACAACTTGTCCAGCCAGACGCTCAGCCAGATTCTCCAGCGTCTTACGTCGTCGATCCCGGAAATTCTCGGCATCAAGAATGATACGAACATATCCATCAGAGTATCGATTAGCCACAATATTGGTTAAATATTGTAGAGCGTCCAACGTCTGCCCTCTTCTTCCTATCAGCATTCCAAGCTCGGGGCCGGAAATATCCAGTGTGCTCTCATCCTTACGATGGTGGACATCCACACTTACCTCAAGCCCCATACCTGCTGCCGTCTCCCTGATGAAGCGAATAGCCTCCTCATATGGATCAGCACCGGTGGAAGAAGAATCTGTAGACGCCAATTGTGTAGAAGCAGATTGTACCTCTGCTTCAGGAGCTGTTATCGGATGATGTTCTATGGTTGCTTTAGTAGCCGGTATAGGGTCAGGTTCAGGAATTATAGTTAGTTCTACCTTCGCCTTCCTGGTCCCGAACCAGCCCAGGAATCCTTTTGACGGCTGCTCTAACACGGTCACGTTTACTCGTTCCCGGCTTGTCCGAAGCTCGGCAAGCCCTTGTTCTACAGCATCTTCAACGGTTTTTCCTGTCGCAACGACTTTGGTCATCTCGATTTTTTAGCTCCTTTCCGTTTTCCGCTCTGATTTTTTCTCTTATTGCTATTGCCTTGTCCACCTTGAGATACCTTGGCAGCATTCACAGCAAGAGCTGCAGCCGTCTTGTCGTTATTGCGATACAAGAAATAGTTCTGTACGATCGTGTAAATGTTACTGTACACCCAGTACAGCGGCAGCGCCGATGGGAACTGATAGGACATAATGAAGATCAATACCGGATATACCCACAGCAGGAATTGCATAGGCCCTTGCTGCGGCGTTGGATTCATCTTCATCATCATCCAGGTCTGCACGAATGTTGTAATCGCTGCGATAACTGGCAGGATCCAATATTGGTCAGGCATACCTAGTTGTAACCACAGGAATGTGTGATCACGCAGCTCCGAGTTATAGTAGATCGCGTTATACAGCGCGATGAAGATTGGCATTTGCACAACTAGTGGAAGACAGCCAGCCATAGGATTGACCTTGTTCTCTTGGAACAGCTTCATCGTCTCCTGCTGTACCTTCTCTGGTGTATCCTTGTACTTATTCTGGATTTCTTTCAGCTGCGGCTGAATCGCCTGCATTGCCTTTGAGCTCTTCACCTGTTTGAGGGTAAGCGGTAAAATCAGTGTTCTTACAATAATCACGAGCAGTAGTACTGCTAAGCCATACTCTCCACTGAACCATTCAGCAAAGGTGTCCAGTGCATAAGAGAACCAGTATACGACATTCCTTTGCCAGAAGCTTCCGTTAGCCAAGTCAGCTGTCGTATAGGAATTGTTCGCTGATGGAGCACAACCGGCTAATACAGCAACAAGACCAAGCATGGCGCTCAGGAGAAACCATTTTCCCTGTTTTGTCTTGAATCGCGACACTTCATAACCCCTCTCTTAACCAATCCATTCCAACGTAAATCATACCATATTGAGCAGGACAAAGAAACCGACTATCTCCCTGAAGATTTCAACAGTGAGGCTTTGCGTAATACATGTAATACGCTCTTCTCCAGATTTTGATAGGACATGGATACGGCCCCCTTGCGAACAATAAAGATCAGATCGATATGGTCCATGATCTCATGCTCATGGTGACGCATAATTTCTTTAATTAATCTGCGCATCCGGTTACGGACGACGGCATTACCAATCTTTTTGCTTACCGAGATACCCACGCGGAACTGATCTACCTCTTTTTTGCGAAACCAGTATACAACCAACTGATGATTCGCAAAGGATTTGCCATGTCGGTATACTCGTCCGAAGTCTGCACGGTTACGAAGACGCAATTTTCTCTGCACGGCGCTTCTCCTTGCTTCAATTCAATTCTATTCATTCGTCCGCTCCCGGAATGCGTTTCTACTATAAATAATTATAGCCCAAACTTCCGGGTGATAATCTAGATGCAACCGGAGCTATGCCTACATCTATATTGGGCCTAATTCATACACCATCATCCATATATAGATGTAGGAACTTTTTCTCCCACTGTCTGATAAGAAAATGTCTCTCGTCGTACTTTCACAGGAGATAGACCGTGTTTATGGATATTTTTCTGGAGATAATCGAATAATTCAAGGCCGCTGAAAACTTAAAAATTCTATTATCTTCAAAAAAAAAGACCACCGCAGGTGGTCTCCATGCACGTATTATGCACTCAATACTTTTCTGCCTTTTTGGCGACGGGCAGCCAACACTCTGCGTCCGTTCTTCGTGCTCATTCTTTTACGGAAGCCGTGAACCTTTTTACGCTTGCTGACATTTGGTTTGAAAGTCGGTCTCAATGTATTGCACCTCCTTACAAGAAATACGTTTTATATGGAATATACTCGATAGCGATCTCCACAAAAAACACCTTTATACATTTAACCATAAGTATTCTACGAAGTCAACCTGCTTGAAGCTCTTCCTCTTTTTTCTTTTTTCTATATTTCTTCTTCCTGTACCTTGCCCACATAATCATCCTCTAAAAATGGAACGATACCCTCATAGCGTCTACTCCACTATTAAGTACATTCCGAGCCAATCCTGAATAAGCTGCTGGTCAGTTGCTGTCAGTTAGAGTTTTCCACAGGCTCTTTTGAACAATGCTCTAGATCGGAGTTATACACAAGCTCACAAAAACAGCTTATAACCGATTTGATCCGTCATAACCTGTGAATAATTTTTATCCAGTGAATTGAGTTATTGTCGAAAACTAAACAAATTATTAACAATATCTTGTGTTGTGCATAAGATTTATACACAACAGATTGAATTTGTGGATAAAATCCGATGACTCATTGAAATACAAGGCTTCTTTTGCTATGATTATATTACTTTTGATTGTGAATATGTTGTTTTACCCTATATATTATCAACAGTCTGTGGATAAAGTTGTGAACAAGTTCAATTTATCCATATTTTTTATTTGTGCGGATACTGGATTCTGGGGATATATTCTACATTATTCATTTCATTTCGACATTTTGATTTCCTCTCCGGCCTATGGAACACAGAGTACAACTACACTGCCCAAGCCCACCTGAATTGACTGCCACGATTCTGCCGATTACGGCAGCTGACTTTCCGTCTATGTCTCGTTCGGGGCTGGTTTGTGCTGCGTTTCTCTGCAACTGTGCGCCGCTAGTCAGCAACGCGGATGTGCCTTAACGAGGCGGTTGTAGCCACATTGGAGGATGTAAAAGGAGTGACGTCTGTGGAGAGCCATACTTCCGAAATATGGCAGCAAATACTATCCATCATACAAACCAAACTTAGCAAGCCCAGCTTTGATACCTGGTTCAAGGCAACCAAGGTGACAAAGCTTACGGATCACTCCATTGTGATTTCTGCGCCGACGACATTCGCTGTTGAGTGGCTGGAGAGCCGCTATACGAAGCTGGTCGCTTCCACCGTGTATGAGCTGTTGGACAAGCAGGTTGAGGTCAAATTCATCATCGAAGAGAACAAGCCTGCAGAGCCTGACCCGCAGCAGCTTCCGCCCCAGCAGCCTGCTGCCCAGGAAGAAGTCATCTCTCATATGCTGAATCCGAAATATACGTTCGATACCTTCGTGATCGGGTCGGGCAATCGTTTTGCCCATGCTGCATCGCTCGCCGTCGCCGAGGCGCCGGCAAAAGCTTATAACCCATTGTTCTTGTATGGTGGCGTGGGACTAGGAAAGACACACCTTATGCACGCTATCGGTCATTATATTCTGGAGCACAATCCCAGCAGCAAGGTCGTTTATTTGTCATCCGAGAAATTCACCAATGAATTCATTAATGCGATCCGCGACAACCGCGGCGAGAGCTTCCGGAACAAATACCGCAATATCGATATCCTGCTGATTGACGATATTCAGTTTTTGGCGGGCAAGGAGTCGACACAGGAGGAGTTTTTCCATACCTTCAATGCACTTCATGAGGAACGCAAGCAGATTATCATCTCCAGTGACCGACCGCCCAAGGAGATTCCCACACTAGAAGAACGGCTTCGCTCCCGCTTTGAATGGGGATTAATCACGGATATTCAGCCTCCGGATCTGGAGACGCGAATTGCCATTTTGCGTAAGAAGGCCAAGGCGGAGAACCTGGACATTCCGAATGAAGCGATGATGTATATCGCCAATCAGATTGATACAAACATCCGGGAGCTGGAAGGTGCCTTGATCCGCGTTGTGGCTTACTCTTCCTTAACCAATCAGGATGTAACGACGCATCTGGCTGCCGAGGCGCTGAAGGATATCATTCCATCCAGTCGTCCGAAGATGATTACTATTCAGGACATTCAGCAGCAGGTCGGAGAATACTACAATCTTAAGCTGGAGGATTTCAAGGCACGCAAGCGTACCAAGGCTGTTGCCTTCCCGCGTCAGATTGCCATGTATTTGTCACGAGAGCTGACCGATTATTCCTTGCCCAAGATTGGAGAAGCCTTCGGTGGACGAGACCATACAACAGTCATTCATGCCCATGAGAAGATCTCGAAGTCCATTCAAGCTGACCAGGATCTGTTCAAAGTTATCAACAACATTACTGAGAAAATCAAAAACCCAACCTGAACAAGTACAAAGCCTATGCACAATATATACACATGTGGATAGGCTTGATTTATTCACGTTTATGTCACTTATCCACATATTCAGTGCACCTACTGCTATTACTACTATTTTTTATAAATAAATCACCATCATGTCATCGGCTTTGCCTCAACATGAATAACGAAAAGCTGAACCCACAACAGTAGCAAGATAAAGTCCATTCGCTTGTAGGAGGAAATTATGAAAATCAGTATTTTAAAGCAAGCTCTTAATGAATCCATCCAGCATGTATCCAAAGCGATCTCCAGCCGTACAACAATCCCCATCTTGAGCGGCATCAAGCTGGATGTTAATCATCAGGGCGTGACACTGACCGCCAGCGACACGGATATCTCCATCCAATCGTTTATTCCGATTGAGAGTGGTGATCAGACGATCGTAAAGGTTGATCAGCCAGGAAGCGTCGTGCTGCCTGCCAAATTTTTTGTTGAAATTATCAAGAAGCTTCCTTCTCAGGAAGTTCATATGGAGGTTAAGGACCAATTCCAGACCTTCATTGCTGCGGGAGCAACCGAGATCCAGATGGTAGGTCTTGATCCTGAGGAGTTCCCTGTACTACCAAGCATTGAAGAGAACCAAATGTTCTCTATTCCAGGAGATCTGCTCAAGAATATGATCAAGCAGACTGTATTCTCCATCTCCTCGCACGAGACAACACCCATTCTGACGGGTGTACTTTGGAGTCTGGCCGACAATGAACTGAAGTTCGTTGCTACCGACCGCCACCGCCTTGCTACTCGCTCCGCCATGCTGGATTCTGCAGAAGGCATTCGTTTCAACAATGTGGTTATCTCTGGTAAAACATTGAACGAGCTGAGCAAGATCGTTCCAGATCAAAATACAATGGTCGATATCGTCGTAGCGGATAGTCAGGTGCTGTTCAAGATTGATCGGGTGCTATTTTATTCTCGTATTCTTGACGGAACCTATCCCGATACTTCTAGGATTATTCCGACATCGTATAAAACAGAACTGATGCTGGACACAAAAAGTCTGAGCGAGTCAATCGACCGTGCTTATTTGCTATCTCGTGAAGAAAAGACCAATATTGTGCGTATGCAATCTATTGAGCAAGGCGGACTTGAAATCTCATCCAGCTCCTCGGAGCTAGGCAAGGTGCGCGAAGAGGTTAGCGTATCTAGCTTTGAAGGCGAACCACTGAAAATCTCCTTCAACTCGAAATATATGCTCGATGTGCTCAAGGTCATTGATAGTGAACAGCTGGTCATTGCCTTTACGGGTATCATGAGCCCAATTATTCTAAAGCCGACTGATGAGAGCAAGGCGCTCTACATTATTTTGCCTTACCGGACGACAAATTAAGGATGGAGACATGGTGCATAACTTGGAGCAGGTTTTCCAACTAAAAAAGTTATGCACATGTGGACAAGCAGGAAGGTGGTTGTGATACATGAAGCAGATTTCTATCCACAGTGAATATATTAAGCTGGATCAATTTTTGAAGCTGGCAGATTGTGTGCCGACTGGAGGAATGGCCAAGGCTCTGTTGCAGGAGGGTGCCGTTCATGTCAATGGTGAGCCGGAGGAGCGGAGAGGACGCAAGCTGTACCCAGGCGATCGTGTAGAGGTAGAGGGCGAAGGAAGCTTTGAGGTTATCTCGGCGACTTAAGCCCGCCAAAGGACAGCATTCCTGTCGTGTGCCGGTCATCTGAATGAGGGGGACCAAGCGTGTATGTGAACAACATCCATTTGCAGCATTATCGCAATTACACTCAGCTTGAGCTGAATGCGTTCGGACCGGTGAATTTGCTGATCGGACAAAATGCGCAGGGGAAGACGAATCTGGTAGAGGCGATATTCGTGCTGGCTCTCACGAAGAGCCATCGCACCTCCAAGGATCGAGAGCTAATCGCATTTGATAGCTCCGCTGCCTATCTTTCCTCCGAGGTGGAGAAGCGGTATGGGAAGGTCAAGCTTGAGCTGGCCTTGTCTGTACAGGGGAAGAAGGCGAAGATTAACGGACTTGAACAACGCAAGCTAAGTGATTTCATCGGAGCGCTGAATGTCGTCATGTTCGCTCCGGAGGATCTGGAGATTGTGAAGGGGACACCGGGGGGCCGCCGCCGGTTTCTTGACATGGAGATTGGTCAGGTGGCTCCAGGGTATCTATACCACTTGCAGCAATATCAGAAGGTGCTAGCCCAGCGCAACAATCTTTTGAAGCAGGCCTGGGGCAAGGATCTGTCATCGGTACAGGTCATGCTGGAGGTCTGGAATGAACAGCTTGTAGAGCATGGTGTTAAGATTGTTAAAAAACGGAAACAATTCATAAAGAAGCTCCAAAAGTGGGCACAGGAGATTCATGAGGGCATTGCTGGAGGCAAAGAGACGCTGGAATTAGGCTATGTTCCGTCCTTCAGCGAGGCAGAGGAAGAAGATGAAGCTGTCTTATTGGAGCAATTTATGTTAAAGTTATCACAAATGAGGGATCAGGAAATCAGGCGTGGAATGACGCTCGCGGGGCCGCATCGCGATGATCTGACCTTTGCCATCAACGGTAAAGAGGTTCAGACCTATGGTTCACAGGGACAGCAGCGCACGACCGCGCTCTCGCTGAAGCTGGCAGAGATCGAGCTGATTCATGAGGAGATTGGGGAATACCCGATTCTATTGCTGGATGATGTATTGTCCGAGTTGGACTCCTACCGCCAGACCCAACTGATCGAGACGTTTCAAAGCAAGGTGCAGACCTTCATCACAGCAACAGGCATTGAGAGCCTGAACACCGGACGGCTGAAGGATGCCAGTATTTATCATGTGCATGCAGGACATGTGGAGCATTAGAGACGCTTGCCAGGATTATGCCCGTCTTTGCTGACAGGCTCTCCATGGTGTAAGGAGCTAGGTACGTAGTATTGCGTACTTAACCTCAGCAAGCTGCCTAGAAGGAGTGAATGACGGTCATGTATATCCATCTGGGAGGGGAGAAGATTATCCGATCCTCCGAGCTCGTCGCCATTTTCGATATTTCGATTGAGAAATCCTCTAAAATCTCCAAGCAATATGTAAGCTATGCACAGCAGCATAAGCATATCGAGGTTATTGGCGAGGAAGAGGCCAAGTCTATTGTGGTGACCAAAAGGAAGGTCTATTACTCTCCGATCTCATCCGCAACCTTGAAGAAAAGGGCAAACATATTTGTCGACCATCCTTAGCGGCTGGCTAACGCCCATTTTAACTTATGGAAAATGAACGGATCTTAAGAATTAGAGCCCAAGCTATGGCTATTGAATCTATAGAAGTAGGTGAAAGGCATGTCTATGAATCAACCAACTTATGATGCGGGCGAGATCCAGGTCCTTGAGGGACTGGAGGCTGTGCGCAAGCGGCCGGGTATGTACATCGGCTCAACCAGCGTCAAGGGACTCCATCATCTGGTGTGGGAAGTAGTGGACAACAGTATTGACGAGGCGCTTGCCGGATACTGCGATACCATACAGGTCATCGTCCATCAGGATAACAGCATTACCGTGATTGATAATGGCCGCGGCATTCCAGTCAGCGAGCACGCCAAGATGAAAAAATCAGCACTTGAGGTCGTTATGACCGTACTTCATGCTGGTGGTAAATTCGGCGGCGGCGGATACAAGGTATCTGGCGGTCTGCATGGTGTCGGGGTCTCTGTTGTGAATGCCTTGTCCAGCAAGGTATTGGTCACCGTCAAGCGGGATGGCCATGTCTATCAACAGGAATACCATCGGGGTGCTCCGCAGTATGATGTGAAGGTCATTGGTGATACGGAGGAGACGGGAACACAGACCACCTTCTATCCCGATCCTGAAATCTTCACAGAGACGACAGTCTATATCTATGAGACGCTACTGACACGGATTCGTGAACTGGCCTTCCTGAATAAAGGCATTAAGCTATCCCTGCTCGATGAAAGAACGGGTGAGAATGCTACGTTCCACTATGAAGGCGGAATTGGTGAATACGTGCAGTTCCTTAATGAGCAAAGAGAGGTGCTCCACGAGCAGCCAATCTACGTAGAAGGTGCCCGGGATATGATCCAGGTAGAGGTAGCACTTCAGTATAACGACAGCTATACGGAGAACATCTATTCCTTCGCTAATAACATCAATACACATGAAGGCGGTACGCATGAATCAGGCTTCAAGAGTGCGCTGACCCGGATCATTAACGACTATTCCCGTAAGACGGGTATTATCAAGGACAGCAATAACAATCTGTCTGGTGATGACGTGCGTGAAGGACTGACAGCGATCATCTCCGTGAAGATTCCTGAGCCGCAGTTCGAGGGGCAGACCAAGACCAAGCTAGGGAACAGTGAGGTCAGAGGGATTGTCGAATCGTTGTTCGCCGAGAAGCTGCAGGAGTTCATGGATGAGAATCCTTCCGTCTCCCGTCGGATTGTCGAGAAGGCGCTGCAGGCTGCCCGTGCTCGTGAAGCAGCACGTAAAGCTCGTGAGCTGACACGCCGTAAGAGTGCTCTGGAGATCAGCTCCTTGCCGGGTAAGCTGGCGGACTGCTCCTCCAAGGATGCATCCATCTCCGAGCTGTATATCGTAGAGGGTGATTCCGCTGGTGGTTCTGCGAAGCAAGGACGTGACCGTCATTTCCAGGCGATCCTGCCGATTCGTGGTAAGATTCTCAATGTCGAGAAGGCACGTCTAGACCGAATTCTGTCCAGTGATGAGATCCGGTCGATGGTAACTGCATTCGGTACAGGGATTGGCGATGACTTTGACCTCGCCAAAGCACGTTATCACAAGGTCATCATCATGACCGATGCCGATGTCGATGGTGCGCATATTCGCACGCTGCTTCTGACGTTCTTCTACCGCTACATGCGCAAGATTATTGAGGCAGGGTATGTGTATATCGCACAGCCACCATTGTTCAAGATTGAGCGCAATAAGGTTGTTCGTTATGCGAACAGCGAGAAGGAACGAGATGAGATCATTCAGGAGTTCGGTGAAGGGGCCAAGCTGAACGTACAGCGTTATAAAGGTCTCGGCGAGATGAATGCTGCGCAGCTGTGGGAGACGACCATGGACCCTGAGAGCCGCACTATGCTTCAGGTATCCATCGGTGATGCCATGCTGGCAGATTCCCTGTTCGATACGCTGATGGGCGATAACGTAGAGCCACGCCGTAACTTTATCCAGGAGCACGCGAAATACGTGAAGAACCTGGACGTATAAACCAAGTGTAAAAAGGCGAGTTCGCAATTCTGGCATAAGAGCTTGCTGGTATGTGCAACTGCCCTGTAATAAACACACTGTATTCATGTGTGAAGGCGCCCATCTGGGCGCCTTTTAGCTTAATAAGATGCACCCAGATAGGCGTAATGCGTAGCCAGAAAATTAACTGTAGCTCGTTGTAGGAGTAATACCTCCTGTACTTACCTTCTCCCTTAGTAGCACCTCTACTGATCATCTCTACATATTGGTCACACGACTCTCTGTTCCAGAAGCTTCAGCTTGGGCTACGCTTGTTGTCTCTTCCAGGTGACAGGGGCCGTCTTGCGGCTACTGCGGTTGGTAGTGCCTTTCTTGCGTCCAGAACCAGAGCTGGTTATGCGCCCGTAAGCGATGGCATATTTACGGATACGGCGATAGGGCTCCTTGTCAGATAGCTTGCCGAAGACATACAGACAGGGCAAGGTGTTCACTTCAAGAATCCAGGGGTGGAGCTGCTGATCCAAAGCGACGTCCAGCCCAATTTCCTTGATACGTGGATACGCTTGCTCCAGCTGCTCTGCTATCTTCTCACCAAGCACTCCTAACTTGCGCTTTAGACGAGCCTGCGTCATGACATCTGTGTGGGCTGAGAGAAGCGTATGGAATTCTCCGATCGCACCTCCACTATGATAGTTGGTGATTACTTTACCATGCGCAGCCACACGGCCGATGAACCCGGTGCTCTCCCACTCATTGCGTAGATTCTTCTGTGTGAGCACACGCAGATCGAAGGAACGATCCTGATAACGCAGCAGTTGGATCCCCTGTTGAACGAGGTATACCTTAGATTTGATATGGGTGGATATAGCCTGATGGAGCTCCTCCAGGGTCGAGTATTCCTCCTTTTGAACGCCATAACGAAGGCTATAGCTATAGTTGGGTGGTATGCTGACCGGTGGCGATACATGCAAGAGGGGATTTCGCTCCTTCTCAGCTCGCATGACGCCATGTCCGAAGGTGCCACAGTCCGGCTTGATGTAGACAGTGTCATACATCTCTATCATCTCTTTGAGATGGTCAGGACTGTACAACCTGGTATCGGGAATATAGGGGGCTAATTTGGGATGGTTCAAGATTACTTTCGTTTTGTCCCATTTGCTGGATACCCGCTGAATGGACAAGGAAGATCACCCTTTCTGTAATTTTCATACCCTTGCAGATAAAAAGTCATTACTTTAACAATCAATTTCCAAATTAAGTAAAACAAAAGGACATTTTCAATAAACAGTGGTATAATAGGTGAATACGGCGTTTTTCGGATGTTTGTATAAGGACATACTTCTTTACGTCATGATAGACAAAAAACCGTATACGTAATTGTATGTCGAAAACCTATAGTGGGTAGGGCGAATCCCCAGTTCTTAAGGATTTCGTTGCAAACCCTGAATAAGCCACGTTTAATTGTGATCTATTTGTGAAAATAATATAATTAGAAGAGGTATGACCTTGTATTGGCATGCCTGTGCGGCGTTTTGGGCTGCATGCCGAAGGATCGGATTCAGTAGGCATTTGTAAGGCTTTTCACATATAGTGAAATCAGAATTACGAAGAGTGGTAAAGAAAGAGGAGGTCCAGCATGGCGGATCAAAATAACCCGCAAATCATTAACAGAGATATCGGCCTAGAGATGCGCGAATCCTTCATGGATTATGCGATGAGTATTATTGTCAGCCGTGCTCTGCCTGATGTACGGGACGGATTAAAGCCGGTTCACCGTCGTATTTTATACGCGATGTCTGAGCTTGGGATGTCTCCGGACAAACCCTATAAGAAATCAGCCAGAATCGTGGGCGAGGTCATCGGTAAGTACCATCCTCATGGTGACTCTGCAGTCTATGAGACAATGGTACGGATGGCTCAGGATTTCTCGTTGCGCTACATGCTGGTAGACGGTCATGGGAACTTCGGTTCCGTAGACGGCGATATGGCTGCGGCGATGCGTTATACGGAGGCCAAGCTGTCCAAGATCGCTATGGAAATGCTGCGCGATATCAACAAAGAGACGATCGATTTCATTCCTAACTATGACGGAGAAGAGCGTGAGCCGGCCGTGCTACCTGCTCGCTTCCCGAACCTCCTGGTCAACGGGGTAGGCGGGATTGCTGTAGGTATGGCCACGAACATTCCGCCTCATAACTTGGGTGAGGTAATTGATGGCGTACAGGCCATGATTGAGAACCCAGACATTACGCCTATGGAATTGATGGATCACATTCAAGGCCCTGATTTCCCAACAGCAGGCTACATCCTGGGACGCTCTGGCATCCGTCAGGCGTATCAGACCGGGCGTGGCTCCGTGACTATGCGCGCGAGAACGATGATCGAGGAGAACGGTAACAAAGCCCGAATCATCGTCAGTGAACTGCCTTATCAGGTCAATAAAGCCAGATTGGTAGAGAAGATCGCTGAGCTCGTTCGTGATAAGCGTATTGAAGGTATTACCGACCTGCGGGATGAATCGGATCGTAACGGGATGCGGATTGTTATCGAGCTGCGCCGGGATGTCAATCCGAATGTCGTGCTTAACAATCTGTTCAAGCATACAGCGATGCAATCTACCTTCGGTATCAACATGCTCGCTATCGTTAATAAAGAACCTAAGATTCTCAATATTCGTGATGTGCTGTATCATTATTTGCAGCATCAGATCGAAGTTATTCGTCGCCGGACCGAGTATGATCTGAAGAAGGCTGAGGCTCGTGCTCATATTCTGGAGGGCTTGAGAATAGCGCTGGATCATCTGGATGAGGTCATTGCCTTGATCCGTTCCTCTGCGACAGCAGATGCTGCGCGTGACGGACTGATGAACCGTTTCTCCCTTAGTCATGAGCAGGCCCAGGCGATTCTGGATATGCGTCTGCAACGTCTGACAGGACTGGAACGCGAGAAGATTGAGAATGAATATAACGAGCTGCTACTGAAGATTGCGGAGTACCGCGAGATTCTGGCGAATGAGCATCTCGTATTGAATATTATCAGTGAGGAATTGCAAGAGCTGAAATCCCGTTTTGCCGATGAACGCAGAACGGAGATTACAGTAGGGGAAGAGAGCATTCTTGATGAGGACTTGATCCCGCGTGAGGATGTCATCGTAACCGTTACCCATACAGGCTATATCAAGCGACTGCCAGTTACCACGTATCGTAACCAGAAGCGTGGTGGACGTGGCGTTGTGGGGATGGATACGAAGACAGAGGATTTCGTGGAGCATCTGTTCGTAACGAACTCTCACCATCATCTGCTCTTCTTCACAGATAAGGGTAAGGTGTATCGAATCAAGGCGTATGAGATTCCAGAGCTGAGTCGTACAGCCCGCGGGACACCGATCATTAACCTGATTCAGATTGAGCAGGGTGAGTCCATCAATGCGGTCATTCCGGTGGAAGAGTTCGAGAATGACAAATTCCTGTTCTTTGCCACACGGCAGGGGATTGTGAAGAAGACGCCGCTGGAGGACTATGTGAACATCCGTAAGGGTGGACTGATTGCCATCAATCTCCGTGAGGACGATGCCTTGATCGAGGTAAAACTGACGGATGGGGCACAGGAAATGATCATTGGTACAGCGTGTGGTATGTCCATCCGCTTCCCAGAGGATGATGTTCGTTCGATGGGACGGAGTGCTACAGGGGTCAAAGGAATTACCTTGGATCCAACCGATGAGGTCATTGGTATGGACATTGTTGATCAGGAGCTCGAAGTGCTCATCGTTACTGCCAAAGGCTATGGTAAGCGTACACCGGTTACTGACTATCGTGTACAGAGCCGTGGCGGTAAAGGGATCAAGACGATCAATGTCACAGACAAGAATGGCGCAGTGGTTGGCCTGAAGATCGTGAAGAACGAAGAGGATCTGATGATCATTACCGCTAGCGGAACCCTGATTCGGACGAGCATGGAAGGAATTTCGACGATGGGACGGAATACACAGGGGGTCAAGCTGATCAATATCCGCGAGGATGATGCAGTCGCTACCGTGTGCCGTGCTGATAAGAATGAGGAGCAAGAACACGAGGAACTGAATGAGGAGGGCTTCTCCTCTGATGTAGAAGCAATAGAGAGCTCTGAGGAGACGACTGACAACGAATCAGGCGGCGACGCTGAATAAGCCGTAGCCTATCAGACTGTCATACCAAGTGATTCAGAATATGTCTAACTGAAGACATTAGAAGTACACCTATAGCATAGCTAACTAATCCAGACAAGCCTCTTGCAGAGAGCGCACCTTATTTGGTGACTCTTTGCAGGAGGTTTTTTTGTAATATAGGTCTTATGGCCTGTGAACAAGGTTGGGAATAGCATGTACAGTGTTCTACGGCAGTAATATAATGGAGTGTAGATTAGGAAAAAAGAGCAGCGCAAGGCGCATGACATAATTTCAGGACATAAGCGAGGTTCGATATGATCATATCCGTTAAAGAGTTGTCGGCAGGTAGTAAATTGGCCAAGGATGTATTCACCGAGTATGGAAGTGTGCTGCTTTCGAAGGAGCATGTGCTGCTTCCGCGAGATATTGAGATTCTGCAAGCATTTCTGATTGATGAGGTTGAGATCGTAACGGAAGGACAGGGCCACTCAAATAAAGGACGAGTGAATGAAGCTCCAGCCAAAACATCAACGGATTCGAATTCCTCCAGTTCCGCCACTCAGGGTTCATTAAGTGATAAGGCTGGCGTTACCGTGGCCAAGACTCTTTCATTCGACCAGCAGTATGACAAAATGATCAATCATATTAAGAGCGCGTTCCAAACTGTACTAGTATCCGATCTCTCCATCTATGAGCTTCGGGCCCAACTGGAGTCTATGCTGGAGCAGATCGATCGCTACAACGTGATAACTTTTACACCTAGTTCCATGAAGGAAAGCGAATATGTCTACCATAACGCAGTGCTTACGGCTCTGACATCTTATTGTCTTGCCCAATGGATCGGACTGCCGCAGAAGGACTGGATTCAGGTGGCTTTTGCCGGATTGTTCCATGACATTGGTAATTCAAAAGTAGATCCTGCGGTCATCCACAAGCCCTCTCCGCTTAATGAAGAAGAGTTACATGAAATGCGACAGCACACTACGTATGGCTATCAGCTACTCAAAAATGTGAAGGGCATCAATGAAGGAGTGCGACTTGCAGCGCTTCAACATCATGAGAAGGTGGATGGTAGTGGCTATCCGCTACATCTCAAGGAATCACAGACGCATATCTATGCACGTATTGTGAGTGTGGCGGATATTTTTCATGCGATGACACTGCATAAGACATACCGAAAGGCACAGTCTCCTTATTTGGTACTGGAGCAGATTCAAAGTGAAGCCTTCGGCAAGCTGGACCCGTCTATTGTACGTATTTTTATTAGCAAGGTTACTCAACTGTCCAATGGGACCAAGGTGCGTCTGAATGATCAGCGAGTTGGGGAAATTATTTTTGCAGATCGTGATCATCCTACACGGCCGATGGTAAATCTCGGCGATGAGATTATCAATCTGGTGCAGCGTCTTGATCTGCACATTGAGGATATCATTGTTTAACGTAGGGCTATAATGTAGTCCAGAGACTAGTCATTATCTAATTATGCTATGACGCAAGCTCAAGCTAGGATAACATGTGACTTCAGAGCTCCAACCTCGGATACGATTCTGCTGCAGATTCGATCTACGGATGTTGGGGCTTTTTTTATGAAATAGCATGTTTTATAATTTTGTTGTAAACGCTTTATAGAAGTCGAAGCAGATGAAAAGGAGAGTGAAGCATGATGCTGCTGGAAGGACGAATCGCGATTGTGACGGGGGCAAGTCGTGGTATCGGCAAGGCGATTGCCCTTACACTGGCTATGCACGGTGCGTCGCTTGTCGTTAATGGTACCCGTGAAGATTTGCTAAGGGAGCTAGCAGCTGAGATACAGGCCCTTGGATCAGGCTGTGTTATATACGTAGGAGATGTGTCGGTTCAAGAGATTGCACAGGGAATGGCTCAGTTGGCCATGGAGCAATTTGGGCGTATTGATATTCTAGTTAATAATGCAGGCATTAACAGGCGAACTCCAACTCTTGATATGGATCTTGAGGAGGATTGGAGAAAGGTATTGGATATTAATCTGAATGGTACACTTTATACGTGTATGGCGGCAATACCGCATATGATTGACCAGAAGTATGGTAAGATTGTCAACGTGACCTCTACGACAGCTAAGACGCCGCACAGGAATGCTGCACCCTCATATGGGACGTCCAAAGCGGGGGTTAACTATCTTACCCAGCACTTAGCATTGGAAATGGCCAAGCATAATATCTATGTCAATGCCATATGTCCGGGGCCTATTGATACGGATATGAGTCAGCAGTGGACGTCGGAATATCGGGAGAGTGTCTTAAGTAAAATTCCGCTTGGTAAGTTAGGTACGCCACAAAACGTTGCTGACGCTGTACTGTTCCTGGCGTCCTCCATGTCTGACTTTATTACTGGAGAGGCCATTAATCTGAATGGTGGGACATATATGAACTAGGGCGTCTTCAACTATGCTTGCTACAGAGATGTGAGCTCACTGTTGTACTTCATATGAAGGGTCTCAAGGTTGCCACGGGACTAATCCTGCTATATGTGAAGCATACATCCTATCTGGTGTACGGGATTAAAGGAAACTATGAATTTTTTTAAAAAACAGGTTGCAATCGAGTTAATATGTATGGTATATTGTTTCTTGCCGCTGAAAACGGTGATGTATCATCAACTAGTGCAAAGCAAAATAAAAAATAAAAAAAGCTTGCACTCTTCAAAAGAAGATGATACAATATAAAAGTTGCTGATTGTTCGAGAGAATGCAGCGACGAGATATGAAAAGTGTTACGGTTGATCTTTGAAAACTGAACAACGAGTGAGCGGATTTTGTGAAGCAAAATCCAACGCGAAGGTTTTTGGTACATGT
>NZ_AUFO01000024.1 GCF_000426545.1 Paenibacillus massiliensis subsp. panacisoli DSM 21345
CATAGACTACTTGCGCTTTGTCTTGTTTGGTGATTTTTCCTTGTTTTGAACTAAGGCATTCAACTTTTTTAGATACGCGTTTTCCATCCGCAAACGTTCTAGTTCGGCCTGTAATGCTTCAATTGATCCTTGCGCAGGCTTATTCTGATTAGATCCGTTATTCTGTTTATCTGACATGATACGACGCCCCTTTTTCTTTGGTATTAGGGCGTCGCTACCATATTCATTAAATTCACTGCGCCACCTTCGAATAACCCCTGGTGAAGAGATATTGAAGATCACAGCAGCTTCATTTGGAGACGTCCCGTTCTCATTCATATAGTTGAGTACGTCTAGTTTAAATGGCATGGAGTAGGCTGTATAGCTTTTTTCAAAGGCTTTTAAACCGTGATATTCGTATTGCTTAATCCACATACGCAAAACTTCATGATTCACGCCTAAAGCCTTGGCAATGCTCTTTGCCCCAGCAGACCCCGAAAGATATTGATTGATTGCTTCTTTTTTTAATTCTAAATTAAATTTGGACAAAAAAACTGCACCTCCAACTGTTAGATGGTGTCTAACAATTGGGGTGCAGTTCAGAGCTGCCTGCTTATTTATTCACGATATCCTGTAATTATCCCGGCTCCTTGATCTTACCTAGTTATCATGCTTCGTGATCTGTGGAGCGCATGAGTTAGCAGATAACGGCTCTTACTCACATGTAATCTGTTCCATACGCTAGGGCTAACCGATCCAACCATCCTCTGTACTTACAGCTCGTGACTTCCCAACTGCTGTACCAAAGAGCGCAGCGCTGCCCCTCGGTGACTGATCGACTGCTTCTCCTCCATCGTTAGCTCGGCCATAGTCTTCTCGTAGGCTGGCACGTAGAATACAGGATCATAACCGAAGCCGCCATTCCCTGCTCTCTCAGTGGTAATCCAGCCTTCGGCTTCTCCAGAAGCCTCCAGCGTACGTCCTGTCTGCGGATCATACAGTACGAGTGAGCAGACGAAGCGAGCAGGGCTCAATAACGGTTGTCCCGTATCATCTCCCTGTTGCGCTCCTTCCAGCTGCTCCAGCAGCTTCTCGATGTTGTCCTCATCCGTGGCGTCCTCCCCTGCAAAGCGTGCAGAATAGACACCCGGCGCTCCACCCAGTAAGTCCACGCAAAGACCCGAATCGTCAGCAAGAACTGGCAATCCCAGAGCATCCCCTACTGTTCTGGCCTTTTTCAGGGCATTATCAGAAAAAGTCGCGCCATCCTCCACCACCTCAGGCAGATCCGGGTAATCAAACATGCTCTTAACCTCTTTGTTAAAAGGGGCCAGCGCATGGGCGAACTCGCGTACCTTGCCCTTGTTTTTCGTGGCGACAATAACGATATCCTTCTGACTGCTCATTAAGCATTCACCCCGGCTTGGCGACTCCCAATCTTCAGTGCGATTGGCCCCAGTACTTCCTTCTGGCGCTCAATTAGCTGCAGAATGCCATTCTCGCCGAGCGTCAGCATCTCTTCCAGCTCCTTGCGATCGAATGGGCTGTCCTCTCCAGTGCCTTGCAGCTCTACGAATTTGCCGCTACCCGTCATGACCAGATTCATATCGACCTTCGCTTTGGAATCCTCATCATAATTAAGATCAAGTACTGTGTTACCGCCGGCTACCCCCACGCTCACTGAGGCCAGGAAGTCCGTAATCGGAAATACCTGAAGCTTGTGCTGCTGCGCAATCTTATCGACAGCGATGGACAGCGCCACAAAGGCACCTGTAATGGAAGTGGTTCTCGTACCGCCATCTGCCTGTATAACATCACAGTCCAACGTGATTGTGCGCTCCCCAAGCGCCTGTAAGTCGACGACTGAGCGTAGTGCTCTGCCGATCAGACGCTGAATCTCCATCGTGCGTCCTCCCAGCTTGCCGCGAGCTGCCTCACGCTGGTTACGGGTGTGTGTTGCTCTAGGCAGCATCGAATATTCTGCATTGATCCAGCCCTTGCCTTGCCCCTTCATGAAGGGAGGTACCCGCTCTTCTACACTGGCAGTACACATCACCTTCGTATCTCCCATTTCAATATATACGGAGCCTTCCGCATATTTGTTCACACCTGTGGTCAACTTCATTGGCCTTAGCTCATCACTGTTGCTGCGTCCATTAGATCTCATGTTTTCCTCCTACATCGTTTGCGTCCTGCATGTTCACTCTATTCTAACAGAGGAATTGTAAAAATCCAAAAACAGGAACGCTCCGTGATCGCTCTAGATTGGAATTTCATTAATATGTTCAGGCCTTGCCACAGGTAAACCGTAATTTTGATTATCCTCGCCCATGACTGTCTTTTGCCCATTCAGCTCAATGCGGATCTTCGCTGTTCCACCGGCATTATCTGCTGCGGTAAGCACGATGGATTGCAGGAATTCCGCTGGGACGATCTCGCCATGCTCGAACATATCGTCTGTAATCGCGACACTGACCACCCCATCCTCTGTCTTCTTGACGGATTCCAGCTTCGTCTGGCCAGTCAGCACCTGATTGAGTCCTTGCTTGGACTGAGGACCATGAATAAGCTCAGTCAGTGCAGAGCTTAGCTTGTCAGGACCAGACTGAACGAGCCTCGTAACAGGCACATAGTAGGCCACGCCTGCAGGGGAAGCAGCGGAGAAATAGACCGTTACAGGGCTTGAAGACATCGCAGACACTCCGTTTCCAAGCTCCAGATTAATCCCCAAAGCCCTTGTCAACAGACGGTCGGTCGGTGTTCCATTGACTGGCATCTCATTCAGCTTGCGGCCATCCACCCATATTTGCACACTCTGTACATCCGGACGCTCCGTTAAAGTCCATGTCAGGGCTTCCAGTATTTTGCGTTCATCCTGCGCGGGATAGTCAAGGAACGAGGAGTTGAATTCCACCACAGCAACCTTGCTATCCTGATCAATACTTACGCTTTCCACCTCGGTCCCCTGCGGGAGAATTCCCTGAAAGCCCTCCGGAATGATGCCTGAGAATGGTCCGCCTTTAACGAGCATTTCAAGTGAAGTTTTCGCATTCGCTGCCGAATCTCCAGGTGCAATCGGAAGTGATACAGGAGCTAGCAGGCCGTTCTGATCCGACAAATAGACGGCCTCCAGACGATCTCCAGTCGGTACGCTCTCTCCTGATGCTGCCTTCAGCATCGCTTCTTCCACCGAGGCTGGCGGTGGATCAATGGACTGTGCCGAAGAATCGAATAGACCGCATCCAGCCAGCAGCAATGGCACCATAAGCACGCCAACAGCCGGAACTAATCTAATGGCTCTTTTACCCTTCATGAGTGTTAGCCCTCCCCTAAACCTAGTAGTTACAGCCTTGCCCACGCCCTACCGATTACGGACTTACCATAAGCGATCTTCCCGTAAACGAACCATAGCAAGCATTGTGAACAGGCTGGAGATTGTACTAATATGTATACGAGCCTGTATGCAAAAAATAACCAGTAAATTCGTCATGCATAGCTCGCTAGAAATATCTGATTCAGGAAATAATCATACGACAAGAACGGCTAAGAGAGGGTGCTTCATGATGAAGGAAGAAAAAGTTCCGTATAGTCTGAACAGCAAGAAGGTCGCCGATGCTACCCGAGAGTGGCTGCACAAGCGCGGCGTCATGATTAGTGAAATTGCAGAGCTGGTCATGCTGCTCCAGCAAAAGTACTACCCCAACCTTACGATGGAGGAATGCATTCACAATGTCGAGCAGGTACTGGCCAAGCGAGAGGTGCAGAATGCTGTACTGACTGGCATTCAGCTCGATATACTTGCAGAGCAAGGTGCCTTGATTTCCCCCCTTCAGGAAATGATTGAGAATGATGAAGGCTTGTATGGAGTAGATGAGATTCTCGCCTTTTCCATCGTCAATGTATACGGAAGCATCGGCTTCACGAACTATGGATACGTGGACAAGCTGAAGCCAGGGGTGCTGGAGCGTCTGAACGATAAGTCGAGCCTCCCGATTCATACCTTCCTGGACGATATCGTTGGCGCGATTGCCGCCTCCGCAAGCAGTCGCATTGCCCACCGCAAGCAAGCAGAGCGGGAGCGGGAGCTTGGTGAAGATACACTCGGAGACAGCATCGCTCCTTAATCACATCCCGATCGAATGAACTCTATGGGCGGTAAGATATAAGTCCGCTCGCTGAAGGATGATTAATAACGTTGGGAAATGTACCGGTAGACAGAGGGACTTAGTTGAAATGGAGAGTGAGAGGGTACTATTGAGTAAGCCAAGTAACGTGAGTGGAATGAATAGCATGAGTGGCGTGAGTGGCAAAAGTGACACGAAGGTCTCATGGAGCATTCGTCCCATGACAATAGAGGATTATGAACAGGCGTTCAGCCTGTGGGAGCATATGGAGGGATTAGCTGTCAGCGAGGCAGATTCACGAGAGCAGATTGAGCGTTATCTGAATCACAACCCCGGCTGCAGCTTCGTATGTGATATCGGCAATGGTATAGCAGGAACCGTGCTCGCCGGGCATGATGGACGCCGTGGCTTCTTGTATCATCTGGCGGTCGACTCTGCTTGGCGAGGGCGCGGCATCGGTGAGCATTTGGTCGAGCACGCCTTGCAGGCCCTACGACAGGAAGGCATTGATAAATGCCACATCTTCGTCATTAGCGGCAACGAGCAGGGAGAGCGCTTCTGGCTGTCCCACGGCTGGGAGAAGCGGGATAGCTTCCATGTCTTTTCCCGCTCCCTTTAAAGTTCTCATAATAAATTTATTCATGAGTAGTAAGCAGTAGCTTCGTCAGATTCGCTTGTAGGTGTATAGAGGCTACAGGCGGAGAGCCCTGTCAATCACTTAAGCTTGCTGTTCTGTCGACCAAGGCTCCAAAACTGATGAGCAGCAAGCTTAAAGGTAGGCACTCCGTATCTCTAGGGCTTCCCCGATTTCCGCTAACGACGATGCTCTCCAGACCATCCATCCGACCTCAGATTCGATCAAGCTACGAGTTGACTGACCACGGGGACGTTGAGTGGTGGAACAGTACCTCCTCCGCCTCTTCTCCCCCTTTTTGCGTTGCCCGCCCACGCCGAATCAACTCGAACAGATGCGCCAGTGTCTCTGACATGGCGAAGCGCATCTGATGAGGTGTCAGCTTCTGACTGAACAGCTGAATGCAGAGCTGGAAGGCTGTAGTCGGTCCTGCAACGAGCAACTCCTCCAAGCGGTTCAGCCGCTCCTCATGATGGGATAGCAAGATCCACGTTCGATCTTGAAAATTAGAAAAAGGGTTCCTATGGCCTGGGTAGGCCTTCGTTACCTCATACTTTCCGAGCTCCCTTAGCCCGTCCATATACTGCTGTAAAGGATTCGTCTCACCACCTGGCACATAGCTGATATTGGGTGAAATCTGCGGTAGCACCGCATCTCCACATAGCATCGTACGCCGCTCCGGCTGATAAAAGGACAGATGGCCAGCAGCATGTCCGCCGGTCTGGATCATCTGCCAGCATTGACCTCCCATGTTGAAGCTCTGCCGCTCATCCAGCAGGGTTACTTCCGGTTGGGGCGTCACTTGCTGCTCCCCCTCCTGCATATGTGCAGGCAGAGCCTCGAGCCACGTCGCTGTCATGCCATGTCTGGCATACAGCCCAGGCAGCTGTTGAACCATGTTCGCAGAGGCTCCCCACATTCTCCTCGCTTCCTCCTGACTTCTTTGGGACATGTAGACAGGGGCACCACTTCGCTCCTGCAGCCAGCCTGTCATTCCATAATGATCAGGATGATGGTGAGTCGCCACAATACCTTTAATCTGCTTAAAGGACAGGGATAACTGCTCAAGCAGCCACTTCCACTCCTGCTCAGCCAGCTCCGTGTGGGGACCAGGATCGATAATAGTCACACCCTCTCTGTCTCGAAGAATATAACTATTCACCCAGCGTAGGGGGAAAGCCATCGTTATTTTCGCCTGAATCAGATCATCCTCATCCCAATAAGTAAGTTCTGGTAATTTCATGAGGTCCAACACTCCTTCTTTTGGCACCAGCTTGTCTTTGTCGCCATTTCACTTGATTGAATTACTAGAAACATGAGAAATGTACGATTGACTTGAACTCTATTTCCAAGTGGACTAGGGTAACTATGTATAGCTTCTATGTAGCTACTCCTCCGTACTACTCCTTCCGGTAACCTACAAAGATCATGCGAGGAGAATTCTGCTCATCATATTTGTCCTCCTGATAGCTCCCATGCACTTGCTGAACATGAAGCCCTGCCTCCTGCAGCATCTGCATGAATTCATCATAGGTGTACAGCTTGACACGCTCTTGGTGAGTCCGCACGTCCCCTTGACCATCCTTCATGGGCCGCAGCGTGATCTGCTTACTGACATATCCGTCCTCCACCTTGCGGTGCTCTTCAATCTCCAGCCCCTCTATAGATCGGACAGAATGCGGCACCAAATGACGAATGACATAGGACGAGTTCATATAATCAATGATGAATCGCCCGTCTGGCTTCAATATTCGGCGAATCTCATGCAATACCTTCTCCTGCTCCTGATCATCCCGGAAATACCCGAACGAGGTAAAGAGGTTCACTACCGCATCATATCCGCCTTCTAATGGAAGATTTCTCATATCTGCACATACCCACTCTACCTGTTCCTGTTTATCAAGATGAGATGCTTCTTGCAAAAGTACCTTGGACAGGTCGACACCTGTCACCTTATAGCCCATCTGGGCAAGCACGATGGAGTGTCTTCCCATGCCACAGCACAGATCCAGCACACGGGCTCCCTTCGGAAGGTCCAGCCAGGATATCATTCGATGGACCTCACGGTTCGCTCCGGCTACATCGCGATGCTTATATACAATCAGATAATCTTCTCCGAAGCTGTCCTTATACCATTCTGTCATGATTTCTATCCCCCCAAATACAAGTCTATCTAGCTACTGACGTTCCATTTGGCCTGTAAAATTCTCTGATATTGTATCACATGCTACAATAATTACATGTTGCATAATTCATGACTAATGAGGTGCTACGAATGATTCATGTCGGATTAACCGGATGGGGGGACCACGAAAGCCTAGAACCCTACGGCACCAAGCCCTCAGCCAAGCTCTATGTGTACGGGACGCATTTTCCCATCGTTGAATTGGACAGCTCCTTCTATGCAGTACAGCCAGCGGAACGAATGGCAAAATGGGCGGCGGAGACGCCAGAGGGCTTCTCCTTCATCGTGAAGGCGTATCAGGGAATGACCGGACATACACGGGGCAAGATACCCTACTTCACCTCCGAAGAGGATATGTATCACGCCTTCTTGCAGTCCATAGCCCCCATGGTAGAGGTAGGCAAGCTCAAGGCAGTCTTGTTCCAATACCCACCATGGTTCGATTGCACCTTTGAAAATGTACAGATTCTACGTGATACCCGTAGTCGGATGAAGGATATTCCCTGTATCGTCGAGTTCCGTCATCAGAGCTGGTACGCGGACGAATTCTGTGAACGGACACTGGCCTTCCTATCCCGTGAGCAGTGGAGGCATAGTGTGTGTGACGAGCCGCAGGCCGGATTGGGATCGATCCCCATCGTCCCTAAGGCCACTCACCCGGAGCTGACACTCGTCAGGCTGCATGGACGCAATGTCAGCGGCTGGAATCAGAGTGATGCTCCTAACTGGCGTGAGGTACGATACCTCTATAATTATAATGAGCAGGAGCTCACCGACTGGAAGCACATCATTCTGGAGCTGCAGCAGCAGTGCAAGGAAGTATGCGTCATCTTCAACAACAACTCAGGTGGGCACGCTGCGGCTAACGCTAAGCAGTTGATGACGCTACTGGGCATGAATCCGAAGCCCCTGCCAGTTCGTCTAGCACCTGAGGATGGAGAAGACCCGGAGCAGATGAGCCTATTCTAAGCTTCAAGTTATTTCCTTAGAATCCCCTCTCTCTTTTCCCCCGGAATTGGCCGATATATATAGTATCAGCATGCTGCGGGATTTCATGTAAAAGCCCGCAGCATGCGTTATATCAAGCAGATGCTCCATTAACCGATGGGTGCAGTTCGTGCAGAAAGCCGGGGGATTGGAATGAAACTTGGATTCTTGACGCTTCGAAAAAAATTAATCGCAGCATTTCTTTTTTGCTTGCTTGTCCCCACGTCTATCATTGGTGTGTTCTCATATCTGGCTGCTGGAGATCAGATTCGTAGTGAGTTATTGAATAGTGCACAAGCAGGCACTAATGCAGCCGATATGGCTGTCACCCAGACACTTAGCGTTAAGATGAAAGACATTGAATATTATGCAACCGTGTTCAGTCCAGACATGACTATGGAGCCGGAAGACTCCGGTATTCTTAATGTACTGGATACATATTTGAATACACATGGTGACGTTCTGAACATGTATCTGGCTACTCCAGATGGTCGGATTGCGCCAGGACGTCCCCTTACCTCCAGCAATTATGACCCTCGTGAGAGACCATGGTACAAGCTCGCGATGAGCAATCCTGGTCAGACCGTTATGACGCCTGTAGAGCTGAATTCGCAGCAGGTCCCTGTCGTGTTCATTTCCCGAACATTACCAGATGGAAGTGGCGTTGTGGGACTATCCCTGGATCTTAGCGCACTGCAAGCCATGACGAACATGAAGATTGGGCAAGAGGGCTACGTCCTGATTTTGGATAACACGCATAAGGTTGTTGTACACCCGACACTGGCCAGTGCAGACCAGCCGGAAGGTGCATGGGTTGATCAATTGTTTGGTGCCTCAGAGGGGCTATTCTCCTACACAGACGCTGATAGCAGTAGAGAGATGAGCTTTACGACGAATGAGCTGTCTGGCTGGAAGATCGCCGGAAGCCTTGACACCGCCGAGATTCAGGCAGCTGTAAGGCCGCTCTTGAACTTCATTGTCATTGTAATGGTCGTATCGGCCTTGCTGGTTGGTGTGGCTGCGGTCATTATCGTCCGTTCCCTGTTGCGACCACTCCATCGTCTCGGTCGGTCTGCCGAGAGCATCAGTCAGGGAGACCTGGCTAGCCAGGTCCGGATTGATAGCCGCGATGAAGTAGGCGTGCTCGCCAGTCACTTCCAGACTATGGTGGACAATCTGAGAGGTATGGTAGGCGGCATTCAGGACATGACCGTCAATCTGTCCTCCTCCGCCCAGCAGCTGGCAGCTGGCGCTCAGCAGACAACGAGTGCGATAGAGCATGTCACGGTAGCCATGCAGGATGTGGCTTCAGGAACAGAGCAGCAAGCCATGCGGGTGCAGGAAGGTCAGGACAGCATGCAAGTCATTGCTGGCAAGTCACACGCGATGACCGAGCTGATTATCCAGATGTCCGAGCTATCTGAGCAAGCTATCGTGGCCTCGGATCAGGGTAGTGAGCATATCGGGACCAGTATCATGCACATTGACGGCATTCAAGCCATCGTCGAGGAGCTGGATAGCGTAATCAACACGCTAAATGAACGTTCCGGGCACATCGGCAGTATCATCACATTGATCTCCGAGATTGCCAAGCAGACCAACCTGCTGGCCTTGAATGCCTCCATTGAAGCGGCACGAGCTGGAGAGCAAGGCAAGGGCTTTGCCGTAGTAGCTACGGAAGTCGGCAAGCTCGCGGCGAACTCCTCTGCATCTGCGCAGCAGATTCGGGATCAGATCTCCAGCATTCAGGAAAGCGTGAACCAAGCTCTTCAATCCATGGACACGGTGAAGGCAAGAGTTCAGGAGGGGATTGCGTCCATTGATCTGTCAGGACGCTCCTTCTCTCGTATTCGTCGGAATGTAGCCAAGACAGCCGAGCAGCTGGATACCATCACACGTTCCTCCGAGGAGGTAACAGCAGGAGCCAATAGGGCAGCTGAAGCCATGGCTGACATCTCTCGTCTGGCCCAAGAGGCAGCCGCAAATACCGAGACCGTCTCTGCAGCAGCTCAGCAGCAGCTGGCTTCTATGGAAGAGATCGGCTCGTCTGCTGCGGATCTGACACACCTGGCAGAGCAGTTACGTACACAGGTCGAGAAGTTCCGCATTGATTCAAATGAATAGAGAACAGCAGGATAGATAGCGTCACAGGAATTTGATTGAGACGATGATCAAGCTTCACCAAAGAAGGTTCTTCTCCGGGTCTGCAATACACTCTGACCTGCGCAGAAGAACCTTTTGTGTCGTTCTTTCCGTTTTACCTTCAAAACGTGTACAATAGACAGGGACAGATTATGGAAAGAAAAGATTGAAGGAGGTCCTAAGTAGATGAGTTCCAACATCTATACTACATATTTTGCAGACCATCGGGAGCAGCACCTGTCAGAGCTGAAGGAATGGCTGACCATCCCCAGTATTTCTGCACTAAGCAATCACAAACAAGACGTGAACAGAGCAGCATCATGGCTGGCTGATCACCTGAAGGCAGCAGGTCTTGAGCATATCGAGATCATTGAGACAGCTGGCCATCCCATCGTATATGCGGATCATCTGCATGCCCCAGGGAAGCCCACCTTGCTAGTCTATGGGCACTATGATGTGCAGCCCGTCGATCCGCTCCATCTATGGGAGACACCTCCGTTCGAGCCGACGGAACGTGATGGCAAGCTGTATGCACGCGGAGCAACAGATGATAAGGGACAGATCTTCATGCACGTCAAAGCGATCGAGGCCATTCTTCGTGAAGACGGCAAGCTTCCGGTCAATATCAAGTTCTGCATAGAGGGTGAAGAAGAGATTGGTAGCCCTAATCTGTTAAAATTCCTCAACACTTCAGAAGCTGCAACCAAGCTGTCTGCGGATGCAGTGCTGGTCTCCGATACCTCCCTGATTGAGAAAGGCAAACCAGCGATCTGCACAGGGCTGCGCGGACTTTGCTCCATGGAGCTGTCCCTGCACACAGCCAATACAGATCTACATTCCGGCAGCTATGGTGGTGGAGTGCCGAACGCACTTCATGCCATGGTCACGCTATTAGCTACCCTGCATGATGAGCAAGGACGTGTCGGTGTGGATGGCTTCTATGATGACGTTGAGCCTCTCTCCCCAGCCATGAAGACGGAGCTGGAGAAGATGGATCTGGATGAAGAGAAGCTACGCCAGGGTCTGGGTCTGGAGAGTCTCTATGGCGAAGAGGGCTTTAACTTCGTGGAGCGTGTCGGTGTACGTCCAACTCTGGAGCTGAATGGTGTATACGGTGGCTTCCAGGGCGAAGGCAGCAAGACGGTCATTCCTAAGGAGGCTCATGCAAAGATTACCTGCCGACTGGTAGCGAATCAGGACCCACAGGACATCCTGGACAAGATTGAGCGGCATTTGAATGCTCATGTACCTACTGGTGCTCGCATTGATGTTCGCCAGAAGGAGAAGGCCCGTGCTTTCAACATTGATCCGGATCAGCCTTTCCTGCAGCAGGCGGCAGATGCGTTCGAACGGGTCTACGGCAGACGGGCCATCTTCACCAAGGATGGTGGCTCCATTCCCATCGTTGAGACCTTCGCACGGGCTTTGTCCGCACCAGTTGTACTGATGGGCTTCGGTCTGCCAGATGAGAATCTGCACGCACCGAACGAGCATTTCAATCTGGAGAACTTCGATAAAGGTCTGTTGACGATCGTCGAATACATTCGTTCGCTGCAAGCCTGAATTATAGAACAAAAAAAACAACCGGCGCTCAGCCGGTTGTTTCTCTTTCCACGAAATATTTATTGGTCATATAGTATGCTTCGCCACGTGAAGTTTCTACCATTCCCTTCTTTGAATCCAGGAACACGATCTCCTTACATTTGGTACAGTACCACTTGGTTCGCTTGAATGGGGACTCTGTTACATATGCGGTACCGCACTTGCAGTCAATTTTGATCAAAATCTCTGTTTCTTTGTAGGCGTTCGATAGCTGCTTCAAATTGCTGTCTGTCTGTTGCTGTTGGACAGGCGTGATTACTTCCTGATAGCTGGAAGAAGAATTATGTACTTTGAAATCAGCAACCAAGTCTGCGTGCAGGCCGAAAAATTCTTTTCCAATCTCGGTGACGAACTTCGTTCCACTCTTGTAACAATTCATCCACTCCTGGATCTGCTGATTAGACAAAGGCACAGTGCCCTTAATGCCACTGTTTAATGTGTAGGTCATGATGTATAAAGTATCCTCTTGTCTGTTTGCGTACATGAAGAGCCTCCTTTGGATTCACTGCTAATGTACTATAAAGATATGAAAACATCAATGCTATCCCTTATTTTAACCTTAATGTGGCAAAAACCGTGGCTTGACGATTTTGATTTATTTTTTACATTTCTGATCTGGGCGTCCAAATTCCATACTTTTACAAATTCTCTCTCATTACTTTTAGCCCTTCGCCCGATATATATTCATGTAAGCTGTTAAACAATTCCCAATACTAGAACAGAAACAGACAACGGAGGAGAGACATATGAAGTTAGGCTTTTTTACTTTGCGCAGAAAATTGCTCGGATCATTTCTAATCTGTATGGTGATCCCAGCTTTATTAGTTAGCATAATAGCTTATGAAGTGGCCGCTGACAAAATTGAAGCCGAGTTGATGTCGGGGGCCCAGTCCAGCATCTCAGCTGCCGACATGATCACTACCCAGACGATTAGTACCAAGGTAAAAGATATTGATTTTTATGCTGGCATCTTGAGCACCGATATGACAGCCAATCCCGAGGATTCCGAGCTGCTACATGAACTTCAGCTGTATCTATCCACTCATGCAGAGGTTACGAATATTTTCGTAGGTACGAAAGATGGCATCATGGTGCGAGGTCTGGAGCGTAACTCCTCGGAGCCCTATGATCCGCGAGAAAGAGCCTGGTACAAGGATGCCATGAACAAGCCCGGTGAGACGATAATCTCATCCGTGTCCTTGAATACCGAGAACATCCCTGTCGTGTTCATCTCACGCGTGCTTGCTGATGGAAACGGGGTCCTGGGTATGTCTCTGAATCTGACGGCATTGCAGGAGCTGACCAACATGAAGGTCGGTGATCATGGATACATACTAATCCTTGATGGCAGCAAACAGATTATCAGTCATCCTACACAGCCTGCTGGAGAAGTGGCGGAGACGGATCTCAGCGATGGGTTGTTCAAGGATGCCTCCGGTCAATTCGATCATATTGATGACGCAGGAGCCGCTGAACGCATGAAGTATATAACTAACGAGTTAACAGGCTGGAAAATTGCAGGGGTACTGCAGATTTCCGAAATCTCACAGGCCATCGCACCAATTACCTATGCGACCTTCATCGTGCTTGGTGTGTCTACTGTGGTCATTGGCCTGCTTTCCTACTGGTTGATTCACTCGATGCTGAAGCCACTGCAACGACTCAGACAGGTGGCTGAGCAGGTCAGCAATGGAGATCTGACACAGCAGACAACAATCACCAGTCGGGATGAAATCGGCTTATTAGCTAGTTATTTCGGAACCATGGTACACAATCTCCGCTCAATGGTAGTGAGCATCCAGGATCTAACCTCGAATCTGTCTGCCTCTTCTCAGGAGCTTGCGGCAGGTGCAGAGCAGACTACGCGTGCCATTGAGCATGTAACTGTAGCAATCCAGGATGTAGCCTCAGGCAGTGAGAAGCAGGCCGACAAGGTCCAGCACGGTCAGGAGAGCCTACAGGGCATTGCAGAGCAGATGACTTCCATGACTAATCTTGTAGCGCAAATGGCGGAGTTCACCGAGCAGAGCATTACCGCGTCTGACAATGGTAGCGAGCAGATTGGTCACAGCGTAGTCCACGTGGATGGCATCCGTTCCATTGTCGAGGAGCTCGATACTATTATCGCTGCACTTAACGAACGCTCTGTGCACATTGGTACCATTGTCACACTGATGGCGGACATTGCAAGACAGACCAACTTGTTGTCTCTCAATGCTTCCATTGAAGCCGCAAGAGCTGGTGAGCATGGTAAAGGCTTTGCCGTCGTGGCCTCCGAGGTTCGCCAGCTGGCTGAGAACTCGTCCGCTTCCGCTGGACAGATTAACGAGCAGATCGCGGGCATCCAGCAGCAGGTCACTGAAGCCCTGCAAGCAATGCAGACCGTGAAGGAACGCGTCGGAGAAGGTATTCTGTCCATTGACTCGTCAGGCCGCTCCTTCTCTCGCATTCGCAGAAGCGTCATGAAGGCTGCGAAGCAGCTGGAGTCGGTATCCGGCGCTGTGCAGGAGATATCCCACGGGGCTGAAGATGTCGTGCTTACGATGACCGAAGTGACCCATCTGGCGCAGGAGGCTGCAGCCCATACAGAGACTGTCTCTGCCGCAGCCCAGCAGCAGCTGGCTTCCATGGAGGAGATTGGTTCCTCCGCTGCAGACCTGACTCGCCTGGCAGAGCAGCTACAGGAGCTTGCGGGTAGGTTCCGCATTTAAGGATGTCCTGAGTACGCTAGATAGAATACTAGACGAACGTGCCTGGATAAATACGCTACACCTGACGTATGTTCTAGCACAGTCAATCACTTACAACGAAGAGCCTCCCGGTCCACATCAGTGGACTGGTGAGGCTCTTCTCTGTCATGCTCCATTTTTGCCCCGGTTACTTGGCCAGACGCTTGTCGTACATCAATTGAATCAGAATACCGAATGGATCTTGTACAATCCCATAGGCCTCGCTGAAGACGATCTCGCCCAAAGGTCGGATCACCTCGGTTCTCGATTCCTGAAGCAGTGAATGATACATGCCTTCGATCTCCTGCCGATCTGCAGATTGAATACACAGGGAAATATGATTTCCTGCTTGGTAGCTTGATTGAGGGAGCATCGTCTCCTCCGCTAGCATAAGCTTATGCACCCCAACCTCCAGTATGGAATGGGATACCCACTGCTCTGTTCCTTCCTTCACCACCAGAGTCGGTTCCATTCTCTTCATCTCTTCATAGGTCACCTTGAAGATGACCTTGGCCTGAAGATGACGCGTATAAAATTCAATAGCCTCTGCCGCTCTTCCATTCATCGATAAAAATGTAACTACCTCGTAGCTCATAATGTCACTCCTTTATTCATGTATGATGTTACGTGTGATCTATGTATACTATAATCACGAAAGGTATCAAAATTAGACACCATTGGTGGAGACTATGAAAAAATACGAAAACATATACAGGATCATGAATTATGCCTACAAAAAAGATCGCTTCACACTGCAGGATCTAATGACAGAATTCAGCATTTCCAAAAGCACCGCCCTCCGCTACGTCAAAGCCCTTGAAGATATCGGTGTGCCCTTATACTCGGAAATGGGCCGCTACGGTGGCTACACTATTCTGGACACCTATAAGCTGCCCCCCGTGACTTTTTCTCCACAGGAGGCCTACGCCCTGTTCTTCTCTATGAAGAGTATGGAGCTGCTAGGGGCTATACCCTTCCAAGCCGAATATGGTGCCATACGTTCTAAATTTCTGGATTCGGTATCGCCGAATATCAGGAGTACACTGGAGCAGTTGAACTCTCGTATTTCATTTGGTACTGTGAAGCTAGCTGACGATTGCCCTATGCTGGAGCCCATTCTTCGAGCGATTCTGAAGCCGTCTGTAGTAAGCATCGTATATCAGACCGCGCACAAGCACACCAAACGGCGCATCCAGCCCATAGGCATGCTCGCCAAGTATGGTAAATGGTACTGTCCGTCATGGGACCTCGACAAACAGGAATACAGGCTGTTCCGTTGTGACCGGATCATCCAATTGACTGTACTTGACGATCTACCTCTGAAGTGGCTGCAGGATCTGGATCTGACCAATCACTTCCAGTTGGTGCGCAAGAGTGATCAGGCGATGGATTACATTATTACCATTGCTACAGAAGGCGAACCCATCTACGAGCGTTCTCATTATCCCAATATGTCGCTTGAGAAGAAGAATGGACAGGATGGACAAAGCTTGATCACTGGCTGGATCGAACCTTCTGAGATCGATTTCCTACTCCAATATTGTCATCAATTCGGGCCTTATTTGCTTGATATTCATCCTTATTACATTAAGCAGAGGTTCGCTCATCAACTCGTCAGCATGAAGGAACGACTGGACAAGAGCATTCCATAGTGAAGGAGCTCGAAAGACAGATGTAATGGTAGAACGTACGATAATGAAGGAAATGAAATGATATATCAAACTGTTTAGCAATGAAGGAGAACATATGAGAAACTATATTATTTTTGGTGCAAGCAAGGGGTTGGGCGATGCCTTTGTGAAAGGACTGCCTGATCAGGGGGATCAAGTATGGATCGTCTCCAGAAATAAGCCAAGCAGTATGGAGCTTGCGGATGGCGTCAATAGAAGATGGATTGCCGCCGATCTGGGGCAACCAAACGCTGCACAGGCCGTGTCCGATGCTCTGCAAGGCGAGACCATTGATGTACTCATCTATAACGTGGGTATCTGGGAAAAGGAAGGCTTCGAGGAGCACTATAGCTTTGACCTAGATACTCCTGCTGAGATATCGAATATTATCCAGGTGAACATCACCGCGACGATTACCTGTATCCAGGCATTATTGCCTAATGTACGACATTCTGAGGCTGGCAAAATCATCATGATTGGTTCGACAGCCGGGCTGGATCATACTAATAATGCCCAAGTGTCCTTCGTGGCTTCCAAGTTCGGCCTGCGCGGTATTGCGAATGCATTGCGGGAGCATGTTCGCAAGGACAACATCGCAGTCACCTGCGTCAATCCCGGAGAGTTGGCCGCAGAGATTCCGTTCGAGGATGGGCCGGACAAGGCGATTGCAGAATATGATGGGACACGGATTCCCGTACAAGATATCGTCTCCATCGTGAAATGCATTGTCAGCCTGTCCAAGGTCGCTTGCGTCAAAGAAATTCATGTGCCTGCCATTACGGATGTTAATGCATAAGGTTAATGCGTAGTGATGTAGATCCGTAGAGGCACACATTCGCAACTTGTAGTACCTAATGTAGAGCATCACATACCATGAATCATTCGTATTCAAGAATAGCCGTATAGGCTAAGACATGATCTAGCTCAATAAGCACTTTCAATTCACTAAGGAGGCACAGTCCATTGAATGCAAAGCCAAAGTTCAAGCTTCTAACAGACATGTATAGCAGCAGTTATTATCCCGATTTTCTGGTAGACAAGATCAAGGATGAAATAGTTAGCCTGGTTCATTTTCTGGAGACCGACACTAAGGACCTTGAAGCCATTCAAGAGAAGCTCGACCAGATGACGAGTACCATTAACGATATTCAGGAGCTGTTCTGGGAACATGAGAGCGAGATTGAGACTGTTGCGCGGGATAGCATTGCTGTATCTGTGAGAGATGTGCTTCAATTCTTCGCCATTGATATTGATCTGGAAGAAGCTCTTCGCGAACGAGATTGGTAAGGAGCAAGAGTATGGCAGCAGACGTTAAGGAGAATAGATAATGTATGTAAAATCACTTCCCAGACATGAGCAGTATGAAATGTTTCTAAAAGTTGCAGGCTGGTATGAAGGTCGCACAGTAGACATTACAGCATATAAAGAGATGGCTAGCTCAAGATTCGTAGAGTTGACACCAGCTTCCTACCAGTTCATTGCGAGCTATGCCAATCTGGAGCCGAACATCCAGTTCTGTTATGAGGAAGGCGGCGATAACTATTTTGATTTTGACTTCAGGCTGAACATCGAAGCAGCTGATATTTTCAGCCAAGGCCAGGACTATCAGAGTATCCTTCGTCATGCTCAAGAGAAATGTCTATGTATTGGCATTATGGGACACTATTATGCGGGTGTGCTCGCTATCGGTGAGTCTGGAACCCTGTATCTGAAGCATGATTATAATGATCATGTCCAACAATTCACTTGCAGATGATTTTATACGGAGCTGAGCATCACATCCTTATATTATCCGATACCATTGATGCGGATGTGCATAAGCACTCTTTTATTCAAGTTACCATCGCCTTAGAAGCTCCGTTTGACATGGACATTGAGGGACAACATATATCTTCCAGCGGGGTCATCATTAATTCCAATGTTACGCATCGCTTGCACGGAATGGGCCAGCCTTTGCTACTGCTGCTTATGGATAGTACATCTACAATGGCGGCAAGCTTCAAGCGCTATATGGGCAGTCAGCCGTATGCGCTATTTCCAGCAGATATAATTGACGATGTCGTCCCATTTATACACAGTGCATCACTCCATATTAAGGATACCGGAGGGTATGTCTCATTTCTGGAGAACCTCTTGCAGCATTTTCATATGGACTACAAGCAACCTGTCATTACGGACCCCCGAATTATAGAGCTTATTCAGCTAATAAAAGCTTGTACGGACTCCGATCACTCAATCAGTAATTTTGCTCGCCAGATCGGCTTGTCCAACAGTAGGCTGTCACATCTCTTTAAAGAAAATACGGGGATATCGCTGAGTGGGTATATTCTGCTCCACAAGCTTCAAAAGGCCTCTTATCTGATCTTCCAGGGACTCCGTATTACAGATGCCGCTATGGCAGCGGGATTCGATAGTCCATCGCATTTAGCCGCCACAAGCAAGAAATTGCTAGGTATGACGGCCAAGGATATTCGCAAAGATAGCGTCTTTTTGCAAGTTTCCTGCCTGCATTAGCTATACAATTAGCGCAAGGAGGTGCTTGTAATGAGTTCATATCTAACGGATACCGTATTACTTGACTACACTCACCCGACGATTCAAGGCCTAATCCGCAGTCGGCAGTGGGATTGTCTACCTGTGAAGGATCAGATTCTTGCCGTATATAATTACGTCCGCGACGAGATCGTCTTTGGCTATAATCGATCCGATGATATTCCAGCCTCCGAAGTACTGCAAGACAGCTATGGTCAATGCAATACCAAAGGTGTACTTTTTATGGCACTGCTAAGAGCTCTCGGCATTCCTTGTCGTATGCATGGATTCACCATCCATAAACAGCTGCAAAAAGGCGCAATAAAGGGCTGGTATTATAGACTGTCGCCCCAGGAAATTCTGCATAGCTGGGTGGAAGTATGGTATGAGGACAAGTGGTTGAATATCGAGGGCTTCATTCTGGACCTTCCTTATCTCACCAAGCTTCAGCAAAAATTCCAGCAATGTACAGGCTCCTTTTGTGGCTATGGCGTTGCTACAGACAATTTTCAGAACCCGCCCATCCATTGGAATGAAAATGACACCTATGTACAAAAAGAAGGAATTGTTCAGGATTTCGGAACCTACAAGAGTCCAGACGCCTTTTTCTCCGCTCATCAACAACAGCTGGGTCCGCTCAAAAAAAAGATCTATAGCCGGATTGTCCGTCATTTAATGAATCGGAATATCAGGCAAATCAGGGAAGAATAGTTCGCAAGGAACGTTCCAACACGGAGCCAAGAGCTCCGTGTTTTTGTTGTTGGTCTCTAATTCTCACCAGGATTTGACTGAATAATAGCAACGAAAAGGAATACCGCACAAAAACCCTCTCTCCCATCCTTCTGCAGAAGGATAATCAAGAAGGTTATGCACCCGCAGGAGCGTAAGTACGTTAGATTTTCAGTTCTCCAAGCTTGATCAGTTCTACGACCGCTTGTGAACGCCCCTTAACATTCAATTTTTGCATTACGTTCGAGATATGGTTTCTCACCGTTTTCTCGCTAATGAATAGCTGCCCTGCAATATCCCGCGTTGTCTTGTCTTGTACCAGCAATTCGAATACTTCACGTTCACGGTGAGTCAGCAAAAATTTGCTTTTGTGGTCGCTGCCCTTCAAGATTCACCCCTCCTTGCTCGGGTTTATGTGGTGTAACAAGGTTAAGGGATACAGTCAACACATTTTATGTTAGGTGAAGGGTGTTGGTTCAGTTTTACTGCAAAAATGGGCAGTTGTTTGCTCGAATGAACTCCCTCCAGCGTTTTGGGGAGAAGGGTTGATAAAAGAGTCTCTCTAGTTCATCATACTGTGACTCGTCCAGTCTCAGGTGGAGTGCTTTGGGGACGATCTTCGAACCAGGCTGGTAGCGCAGCTTCCTGCCTCCTGCTCCGCGCTTCAATGGAATGCGAAACTGTAGCAGATCCTCAAGCCGCTGCCATCCCTCCCAGCTTAATCGCCCTCCACGCTTCCAATCGATGGCATACAATGCAAAATACGAGCCATGTGTGTGCTTTTTCTCCGCAATAATCCAGAGTGAGGGAATGTACTTCTGACGTTGTCGTCGATTCATAGCCAGATATCTCCTTTGCTGCTGGTATCCACGTAATCCATAGTAAATGAACCTGGGGACTTTGTGTAATATTACACACCTGTTCATTATGTTTTTTTGTGGCTATGGACCAGAATCCACTTGCTTTACTATAAATGATTGATTACAATCAAGATGTAAAAATAATTTTCTAAATTTATTTATAATTAATAAAAATAATTTTCAGAGGAGTTTCTACATGACAGCCATACTACATGTGCTGCAGCAGACATTGGAGGGTCTCCCCCCACAGGAGCGCCGGATTGCGGAGATTATTTTGCATACTCCCTCCGAAGTTCCAGGCTGGACGATTAACCAACTGGCATTACAGAGCGGGACAAGTCCCGCAACGGTGACACGTTTTTGCAAAGCGTTCCATTTCAAAGGCTTTCCCGATTTCAAAATGAAGCTGGCTGCCGAGATCTCTCAGCCCGCTCAGGAGACGGCCTATCAGGATATTGTAGCAGGCAATCCCCTATCCCGAATCGTAGAAGCAATCGCCGCCAATCATCTGGCCTCCATTTCAGATACAACCAGGCTGCTAGATATGGAACGACTGGAAAAGGCCGTGGAGCTGCTATGTCGAGCTAATCGCATTGACCTGTATGGAATGGCAACCTCCTCCATTGTGGCTCAGGATTTCTATCAGAAGCTGGTACGCATCGGCAAGAACAGCACAGCTTTTGCCGACTCCCATATGCAGATCACTTCAGCCTCGACACTCGGGTCAGGAGATGTAGCGCTCGCTGTATCTTATTCCGGTGAGACCCCCGAGACGATTGACGCACTGCGTGTCGCAAAGGAAAACGGGGCAGCTACGCTATCGCTCACCTCTTACGGTAGCAATACACTTGCCCGAATTGCGGACTTTCCGCTGTTCTCATCCTCGCTGGAGGAAGGAATGCGCAGGGGTGATATGGCTTCGCGTATTGCGCAGCTGCATGTGATTGATATTTTGTTTACAGGTATGGTGAGCGCTGGCTTTGACCACTACATTCCAAGACTGGAGCATTCCTACCGCAACGTACAGAAGACTCGTAAACATCAGGGAGGCGAATGAAGGATGAATATTCGAATTTTTGAACACGAGGATGACCTAAATGCAGCAGGAGCAGGCATCATTGCAAGCCTCCTTCAGACCAAGCCCCGTGCCACCCTCGGCCTTGCAACCGGAAGCTCACCGGTAGGCATTTATCGCCATTTAACCGCGATGTACCGCAGGGATCTGATCAGCTTTGCTCAGGTATCCACAGTGAACCTTGATGAATATGTCGGATTATCTTCTGACCACCCCGAGAGCTACCGCAGCTTCATGAACAAGCACCTTTTTGACGAGGTTAACATCCCAATCGCCAATACGCGTGTGCCGAATGGAAATGCTCCTGATCTACAGGCAGAATGCGCTGCTTATGATCGACTCATTGATGATCGAGGGCCAGTAGATCTTCAACTACTAGGCATCGGACACAACGGCCATATCGGCTTCAATGAGCCTGCTGAGAGTCTGATTGGTGGTACACACGTCGTCGAGCTGGATGAGCAGACACGCACGGCCAACGCACGCTTCTTCGACTCGATTGATGATGTCCCACGTCAAGCCATTACGATGGGGGTTGCTTCCATCATGAAGGCGCGCCAAATCCTGCTGATTGCACGCGGTGCAGATAAGGCGGACATTATTCGCCGAGCATTCACCGGGCCGATCACGACTGCATGTCCGGCATCACTGCTGCAATGCCATCCGTATGTCGTTGTTCTGCTTGATCGTGAAGCAGGGAGTCAGCTGCCATGAGGGGGCAAGAGTCTAAGCCGCAGGTTATGTATGGCGCTGTCGTTACTCCGACAGGCATTATCCATGACGGTGCGCTGGTCATACAGGATGGAGTTCTGCAATATGTAGGCACTATGGAGAACATCCCAGCCCAATGGAAGGATGTCGCCTCCACTCTAGCATCGACAGCAGGAATGTCTTCTGATCAAGCGATAGCATCTGGCTCGCATGGCTACCTGGTACCTGGATTTATAGATATTCATGTCCATGGAGGTAACGGAGAAGACTTTATGGACGCTAACAAAAAGGTACTCGATACCATTACTTCCTTTCATGCCTCACAGGGGACGACTTCTATGCTAGCTACGACCATGACAGCTCCTCGCAAGAGCATCGAGCGTGTACTGGCAGAAGTGCATGCCTATATCCAACAGGATATGCCATACGCTCAATTGCTTGGCGTCCATCTGGAAGGACCCTTTCTCAGTCCCAAGTGGCCAGGAGCACAGAACCCAGAGCATATTGCCCTGCCAAATCTCGAATGGGCACGATCATGGGTCACGCAATATCCTGACTTGATCCGTCAGCTCACATTGGCTCCAGAGCAGGCAGGTGCACTGGAGCTGATAGCCTGGCTGAGTCAGCAAGGAATTACCCCAGCACTCGGACATACCGATGCCACGTATGAAGAGGTTCAGCGAGCGGTCAAGGCTGGACTACGCCACGCCGTGCATACGTTCAATGCTATGACTCCACTGCATCATCGGAAGCCTGGAGCGGCTGGAGCGGTGCTCGGGGATGATCGGATTGAAGCGGAGGTCATAGCCGATGGGATTCACGTTCATCCGGCAGCGGTCGCTTTACTTGCCAGACTGAAGCAGGAGCATAATCTGATACTCATTACGGATGCCATGTCTGCGGCAGGGCTTCATGACGGGAACTATACCCTCGGTGATCTGCCCGTCGTAGTGAAGGATGGTGTCGCACGCCTCGAGGATGGGATCACCCTTGCTGGTAGCACCTTAACCATGATCCGCGGCTTCCGCTTTCTCATTGAAGAAGCTGGCATGAGTCTGGTCGAGGCTTCGCTGACTGCCAGTCTGAACCCGGCACGTTCCATCGGCATGGCAGATCGTGTCGGTTCGCTGGAACAGGGTAAGCAGGCAGATATACTACGCTTGTCCCCTCAGCTTGCGCTTGAGGAGGTATGGATTCAGGGCAGGCAGCTACCGTTGAACCGGTGAAACCTTGAACATACCATCCAACTGACAACCACAGTACATTGCAGCAATGATTCTGGCGGTGCTATACGTTGGATAAAAACAAAAGTCACAGCAGCACCGATCAGGTACTAACTGTGACTTTTGTTCATGGATGGCTCCGTGAGAAATGTACAGAGCATTCCAGAATGCTATCAGTTCGTATTATCGCATAGTATTACCGCGCATACCTTGAGTTCCATTAACCGTTCCGTTCGGTTGGGTCGTTCCAGCTGGAGTCGGGAACAAACGCTCCGTCATCACACGGAACTCATCGGTAATCGCACGTACCGGATGTCCATTCTCCATATCACGGGCAAAAGTGCTCATGCGCTGTGTGAAATGTGGGTCAGCCGATACATATACATTCTCAATCTCTGGAGCAAATTGCTTGACTTTATTGGCAATTTTATTCTTCAATTGTTGTGGCAGCTCTGCAGCTGCTGTGTTGGTATTATACGTGTGAACACCAGCTCTATTCATCATGCCATGATCACGAACACCTGCATTAGAGTTAGCTGCTGCGCCTCTCATCATACCAAGCACGCCTGTACGTGACGTCATGTCCATCCCTTGATCGGCTGGGCCATAGCCTGTATTTCCTCTAACCATGTTCCGCTCACCAGTCATTGGCACACCTGTCGTGTTAGGAGTATTCGTTCCATATACACGGGGACCTCCCAGGTCTGTCGTCCGCTCATTTACACCGTTCATCCCACGAGTGCCATTCATTCCATTTGTGCCATTCATCCCACGAGTGCCGTTCATTCCATTTGTGCCATTCATCCCACGCGTGCTATTCATTCCACGTACGCCGTTTGCACCCATGTTATTCGTATTTACGGCTACATAGGCATCATTATTGCGCAGCATCACGGTAGCATTTCTTACTTCTGCCATTTCAGAAATGCGCTGGGACAACTCCTTGCTGACCCGCAGGTTCTCACTACGACCGTTCGCGCTGCCGTCCATCAGACCATCTCGTCCAGTGGAATTGACACCGTAACGATTCACTCTGTTCATATCCAGAGTCTTCGTTCCATACCGTGTACTGTTCGTGCTAACGTTTCCGTTGCCATCCCGGTATCCACAGCCTGTCACGCTGACCATGCCAGCAATCAGTACAGCAGATAAGGACAAAGAAATAAGTTGTTTCCCTCCAGGCATGAATTCATCCTCCAATATGATAAATTGTGTGACAATCCTAGAATGCGCTCATGAGAGGGCATTTATCCTGCAAGGATATGGGAACACAGTCGTACGCTTTATCATTATGAAGAAAGAAGGTTGCTGAAGAGTGTCATTCTGATTGGGCAGCCTCACTTGCTGATCGGTCGAAGCTAGACACCTCACTCGCTGAGATACCATAGGCCCAATTGCTGCCCGGTGGAACCACCCATACCTTCGCATCGTTGGGAAGCGTCCAGCCTTGGTATACCTCTGTTGGATCTTGCCCTGAGCGTGTGACTGTCAAGGTAAACTGATGTACAGCCCCCTTGAGCTTGGAGGCGGGAAGCAAAGGTAGCTCTGCAACGGTATTCTTAATCTGGTCTGCAATGCCTGAGGCCACTTCATTCGTTACGCGGGTCCCATTCAGCTTCCACTCCGTCTCTGATGTTGTACTGCGGGACAGCATCCATGATGCTTCTCTTCCCTCCCATTCCAGCTGGGTAATCTCGGACTGATCCCACAGGAAAGGTGTAGTATTCACGAATTCAGAATAGCTCAGCAGCAAGGAAGTCATCGTACTATTGGCTATGGACGTAATATCTCCTTCATTCACCCGAGCGTATACCTGATCACCCGTAGGAAGAGTATCTCCAAAAGCAATCTTTGTGACCGTTCCCTGTTCATCCGTAATTTCAATCTCGTCGTGTTGCCCATCCATTCCATATTTAGCAGTCTCCTGCGGGTTCGCTTCAATGACATCTCCGGCTTCTGCTGTCTGCAGCATATCCAGCCATCGCTCTACACCGTATTTATTTAATGGATAGGCATCCGGTTCTTTCATCATCCAGGCCCCATTGTCCTGAATAAGTCGTATAGCTGTCCCATCTTCTCCTTTTCCACGAATTACAATCTCTCGGATTAAGCTCTTATCCTGTTGGACTAATCGCGCTGCTACGGTCTCGGTGCTCCGAAAGAAATTCTCCGAGCTTGCATACCAGAAGCCGGCTATACATATCACGACCAGCAATAATGTAGGCATCCATTTTCTCATGACTGTCTTCTCCTCCACCACAGAAGTGCCCCACCCGCTATCAGCACCAGCGGAATTCCGACCACAGTAATGGCGAAGATGGTCCGGGCTTGAACAGGCGTCAAATAGGCCAGCTCATAGCCTTGCTGTTGTCGCGGTCTGATCGACAGATCGTTGGAACGCTCCAGCAGATGATTATAGCTATTCAGCGCCAGATCCCGATTGCCTCCATTCATCCATTCCGTATCACTGAACAGGGCCGAGCTGCCTAGAATTATCGCCTTGGACTTGCCCTCTGCTGTATCAGCCGCATACCCTAGATTTACTGGTCCCTGAATATCAGTACCTTCATTAAAGCTCGTATCTCCATTTAACAGGCCCTTAATATCTAGCTCTCCATAGCTGTCTCCCGAGCTCTGCATGAGAGAGGTCAGCTGCCAATTGCTCTGCTCCTCCTCGGATGTGGTCAAAGCAATAGACAGAGACAGCATGGGCAGCAGATTGGCTGAAGCCAGCTTCGACGTAATCGGATGCTCTCCAAGACTAGGCACAACCCACAGTGGTCCCAGTGTACTCGTCTGGGTACGATCCACTGTGACGGCATGCAGGTCCTTCACGCCATAGTCAGAAGCCAAGGCATCAATATTACTCCAGCTCTCTGCCATATCATCCTTGAATCCAAGTGCTAGAAGAAGCTTGCCGCCATTGCTCAAATATTCACGAATCAGCTTCAGCTCCTGATCACTAAGATCACGTTGCGGACCTATGATCGCTAGTACATCCGTATCCTCAGGAATAGCTCCATCCCGATTCAGTTGAAGCTCGGTAGCCGTAGCGTTGTACTGCTCCAAAGACGAATGTAGCCCCGTCATTTCTGATAGTGGAATCTCTTCATGCCCGCTCAGGAAGGCAATCTTATGCGTATCCGAAGAGGACAGAGACATCAGACTTGAGGTGAGCTGCTCCTCCCCTGCGAACTCGTAGCCATTGCCATCTGCCGTGGCACGGAACAAAGTACCGATATCCACGACTCGGCTCTGATCTCCCTGCAGGAGCACAATCGAGGCGGATGAGACACCATACTGCCGCGCGAGTGCAGGCTCCTGATTCAATTCATACTCCTCCACAGACAGCTTGCTGCTGCGTTTCTTATATTCTTCAAGCAGATCAGAGACATCCTGATTCAGAACCTGATTCTGCGCACTACCTACCGTAAAGGACAAAATGCGCACATCCTGCCGGATCGACTTCAGCACACTCTGTGTCTGCTCAGACAGGGTGTACTGCTTATTCGCGGTTAGATCGAGCTGAAAGCCGCCAATCGAACGAAGAAACAACGTAAGCAGAATGAATATTCCAACTGCAGCCAGAGATAACACCACACTGTTTCCATGTCCCAGCCATTTTTTCATGTTCCGTTCACCTCCACCGTTTCCGTTCCACAACCTGTATGCTGAACAGCAGGAACAGTGCGGACAGTGTTATATAGTAGATGATGTCGGCTCCATTCAGGATGCCCTTCAGGAATCCGTTAAAACGACTGGATAAGGAGAAGGGCTGAAGCCATTTCATAATAGCCGTGTTGCTGCTGCCTCCGAGTGAATCAAGCATCCACAAAGAGAGCAATATAATGAAGCCGGCTATGGCCGCCACCATCTGATGTCGCGACAGAGACGAAGCGAACAGACCAATCGCCATCATACCAGCCCCCATAAGGAATAACCCGAATGCGGAGGTGAAGAGTATAACGAGGTCCAGCTCTCCGAACTGGGACATTAATAACGGATAGAGCAAATTAAGTAAGACCAGCACCAGCAAGAATACGAGCGAGGATAAGTATTTACCTAGAATAATCTCTGTCGTACTCGCTGGTGAGGTTAGTAATAACTCGTCAGTACCCTGACGGAATTCCTCAGCCATCAGTCTCATCGTCAAGAGTGGAATCACGAAGATGAAGACAGATAATGTATCCCCGAGTACCAAGCGATAATCTACGATACTTGGCTGATAAAACACGAAGCTTGAGTAGAACAGTAACCCCGACAGGAGCATGTACACGGCAAGTATCCCGTACGACATAGGTGTCCATAGATAGCCATGCAGCTCCTTTCGACAGATCGCAAGCATTCTTCTCATCGCTTGTCCTCCTCTGCTGAATTCTGCTTGTCCAGTGTGGAGCTCGACGATTCAGGCTCGTCCGTTGCAGGAGTATCCTGTGCGGAAGACTCTACCTGATTCGGAACGGTCTGCTGTGAATCTTCCGCTGAGATTATCTCTTCCGATGGGGAGGAGGCGCGTTCCAATGTCAGCTGCTGGAATATCTGCTCCAGACTTGGCTGTTCTCGCTTCATTTCCAGGATAGGCAGGTTCGCCTCGGATAAAAGATAGAATAACGGCTCACGGAAGTCCTCAGCCGTATTTCCTTCAAGGAACAGACGAGTAGTCCCGGAAGCTGATAGCTGATGTATATCGTCTTCACGTTGACTTGGAAGCTGCGCTGCTCCAGTTAAAGTGTTCGTAGGTGATGTATTCGCAGGTAACGTGTCCACAGCACCAGCTATCTGAGCCTTGGCATATGACCATCCTTCCAGTACACTCATGACTTGCTGCCGCTCCCCCTTGACCTCCAGCGTTACTTTGAAGGCTTCATTCACGCTTCCTCTTATTGCTTGCGGATCACCATCCAGGACAATCTCCCCCTCATGGATGATCAGCACTCGGTTACAGAGCATGCTTACCTCAGGCAAAATATGTGTACTAAGCAGTACGGTATGTTCTTCCCCCAACTCACGAATCAGATCCCGGATTTCCATAATCTGATTAGGGTCCAGCCCCGACGTAGGCTCGTCCAGCACAAGTAAATCTGGCCGATGGAGGATAGCCCCCGCAAGGCCAAGTCTTTGCTTGTATCCCTTGGACAGGCTCCGAACAAGCTGTCGTTCCCTTCCATTCAGCCCTAGTCTGCTAATCATTTCGCTAATGGTCATTTTTTGTTCACGGGCAGGGACATTTCGCAGATCCGCTACGAATCTCAGATAACCTTGTACGGACATTTCTGAATACAGAGGCGGTGTCTCTGGCAAATAACCAATTCGTGATCTTACCCGCTTCCCTTCATCATGCACGGAGATCCCATTCACCAGCACTTCTCCCGAGGTGGGGTACAGATATCCTGTAATCATTCGCATCGTCGTAGTCTTTCCGGCTCCATTTGGCCCCAGAAAACCAACAATCTCACCGGGCTGGATGCTGAAGTCAAGCTCTTTGACCCGCATCCGGCCATCATAAGCTTTGCTAACCTTCTTCACATCAAGCACATCACTTCATCCTTTCTCCGCATATTCCCGCCTTTGTGAACGGGAGGCTGTACCACTATATCTAATAACTACTAATTCTCGCTTAAAGTTATCTAAATGCAAGCTTAAAATAATGTGTCTAACTTGTGAACTAATAAATCATAAATATCGCTTTCCCCTTTATTGCTATTTGACTTGCTGAGCCTGAATAAAAAGAAACTGCTCCTGCCAGAGCCGACGACGAAAAATGAGCGCCGCAAGCACTGTAAGAACAGCTGAAAAGGTAGAAAAAATCCTGATATCCATATAGAGTCTACATACTCCAAAATTTGTTCAAGATAATGTTCTTACTCATTACTTATCTTCTCGAATACCCTTGTAGACAGATTCGCACAGCTCCGTTGTAAACCTGCCTGACATTCCTTCAAGCGCCGTATTAGTGAACGATACAACACTAAGCTCCTCACTCGGATCAACAAACCAGGAATGCCCATAGGTGCCGCCCATCCGCCACGTTCCCGGCGATTCAGGTGTATTGGCATCCGCTGGGTCTTTAAGCAGCGTGAAACCAAGTCCAAAGCCTCTTCCCGGCCAATAGGGCATCACAAGGTTACCAATTTGATTGGTTGTCATTTCTGCGACAAGAGCCTTAGGCAGAATCGGATTTCCTCCCTGCCGCAAAGCTTCCAGCAGTTTAAGAAAGTCTCCTGCGCTACCAATCATACCAGCTCCACCAGAAGGATAAGCTGTCTTATCGGTAAACCTATTGGGTGAAAGGCGGAATCCTGCCGTCCCCTCCACGAAAGGAATGGTATCAAAATCGTGCAAGCGCCGGGGCTCTCCAGCACTGTCTGCGTAAGCCGCGGTCAATCGGTCCGCATCCACAGCCTTGAAATCTGTGTCCATCATTGAGAGCGGATGAGTTACAAGCAACCGTACAGCTTCACTTAGCGGCATTCCAGTTACCTTTTCGATGACCGCTCCGAGCACGTCTGTTGCTATGGAATACCTCCACATTTTCCCCGGCTCATATAGAAGCGGGACAGAAGCGAGTCTTTGCAGATTCTCTTCAAGGGTAATTCCTGCCAGGTCCATGCCGTCCGATACCCCGGCAAGCTCATAAGTTCCCGATTCTTCCTGGAAGAAACGGTAGGTTAAGCCGGCAGTATGTGTCATCAGATGGTGAATGCTTATAGAGGCATACTGTCCGTTTGGCAGTTTGGGACGAAAGGCGGGCAACCATTTTTCCACCAGATCATTTAACTGCAATCTCCCTTGCGAAATTAATACTAAAGCTGCCGCTGACACGATCGGCTTGGTTACCGAAGCATATCTAAACAAAGCATTTTCCTGCATCGGTCGTTTCTGCTCGCGGTCGGCCCAACCAGCAGACCTGTGGTAGACAACATTTCCGCCTGATGCAATTAGGACGACGGTACCCACGATCCTTTTTTCCTCAAGTGTGTGGTCAATGACCTCATTGACGCTTTTATGCAGCCATTCCAGATCTATTTTTCTCATGCTTCTCATCCTCTCCTGCTGTAATTCACTTGATTTTTTATAGCAAGTGTGTTTATTATATAAATAATTTCTGCCACCTTACATAAAGAAAACAAGTTATACAAAGAAATTTTCGATGATTTTAAAGGCATTTAAAATAAATGGATTTTAAATTAAAGGAGGATGATTTTCTTGGACGAAATCGATAAAGACATCCTGCTCCATTTGCAGAATCAGGCGAGATTATCAATGACAGATTTAGGAAAGCTAGTGGGGTTATCTCAGCCAGCTGTTACTGAACGTGTAAAACGCATGGAAGAAAAGGGGGTTATCGAGGAATACCGAACCGTCATTTCTTCGCAAAAAATGGGTAAGCAATGTACAGCCTATATGCTAGTTCGGACCCGTAATTGCTATCCATTCCTTGATTTTTGTCGTTCATCACCGGAGGTCACGGAATGTTACCGGATAAGCGGAGAGCATAATTATTTATTGAAGGTCCTCACGGAAACAACCCAGGAGCTGGAAGGGTTTGAACACCGGTGCGATCAATACGGAACCTATACGACTATGATCGTCATGTCTTCACCAATCGCTTACAAAAATCTCATTGGAGAAACAGATTTGCTCGCATAAGATGTACTTCTCTAATCCCAAAAAAATGAATCCGCCATACAGCGGATTCATTTTTTTGCTTATGTTACATATACTCTTGGGCTCCTTTAGGAAGGAAACCCATGCTTTTTAGCTTGCCAAGCTGCAAGCAAAGAGAGAAGCAACAGGATAATTAATGCTCCCGGAAGGAATCGGGCTCCGAGCAACTCGAGAAGAAAGCCACCAATAATGCCTCCCCCGCCTATGGCCACATTCCACGCAGTAACCAGCATTGATTGGGCTATATCTGCGCTTTTCCCTCCAGCTTGTGCTATTGCTGTTTGCAGTAAAGTGGCTGCCCCGCCAAACGTAAGCCCCCACGCTGTAATAGCAAGCATGATGATTACAGGCTGATTCATTCCGATTCCCAAGGCTACAGAAGCCAAGGCAAATCCTGTGATGCTGATTAAAACCAGCATTCTTAGAAAACGGTCAATCAGTATGCCTATTACCCAAATGCCAACAACCGAGGTAATTCCAAAAATAAGAAGAACCAAATCCACTCGCTGAGCAAACACGGTCTCCGCAAGATACGGTGCAATATAAGTGTACAAAATATTATGAGCCAGTATCCATGTCAAAACGACGAACAAAATTGTGCGCACTCCAGGAAGCAGGAAAACCTTGTGAAAAGGGACTTGATCCCCAGCTGGCTCACCTGCATAATCCGGCACCTTCCAGAGCACCCAGCCAATAAGCGCTACAGTCAGTAATGATACAGCTCCGAAAATGAGACGCCACCCTGTATATGTTCCAAAAAAAGTACCAAGCGGAACGCCAAGCGCCAATGCCAGCGGAGTGCCGACCATGGCTACGGCCATCGCTTTTCCTTTCAGCGAATCAGGTACCATGCGCCGTGCATAACCGGCCGTCATCCCCCACAGAACACCTGCCGAGACACCTGCGAAGAAACGTGCGACAAGCGTCAGCACATAAACAGAAGATAACGCGGTGATGGTGTTAAATACAAGAAAACCGATGATGCACAGCAACAGAAGCGGTCGACGCCTCCACCCACGGGTAGCCGTTGTCAAAGGAATGGCGGCCAGAAGCGATCCAATCGCATAGAGAGTGACCAATTGTCCAGCAAGAGCTTCTCTAACCCCAAGATCCTGTGCAATTTGCGTCAGTAATCCAGCAGGCAGGCTTTCCGTAAGAATGCAGATGAAGCCCGCCATGGCTAAAGCTAGCAACCCGGCCCACGGAAGACGTTTGGAAGACGACACATTAGCCCCGCCTTTTCTTACAAGAGCAGTGTTTAAGTTCACGAAAAAATCTCCTTTATTTATTTTTTGCCGCTTAAAAGGCTTTCGCTTCCGTATAAGCTTATATAAATAAAACACTTTTTTACATGGATGATTAACGGGGGACGAAGTGAATTAAGAGGAAAATACATTTGTTTTCATAGAAATCCTTTGATTTTAAAAGCAAAAAAGCAGCATCGTCAGATGCCGCCTAATGATAAATCATAATCGCCGAGCTTGAAGCGTTCGATAGGGATGAATGTGAATTTCTCTTTCCCCCGTATTGGATCGTGTCTTTCTACCCGATTGCATGGAGCATCTTCATAAATTCCATACAATATTTCTCAGCGCTGAATTCTTGCTGCAGATGCTTGAGCCCAGCCTCACGAATATCGTCCCTATGTCTCGGATCATTCATCAGCTCCTTGGCGCCACGTACAGCTTGCTCAATATCCCCCAGCATATAGCGCTTGCCAGTGACATTATGGATGACCGAGGCCGTCACACCATCTGAGTTCGAGGCGAGTACAGGGCATCTGCAGCTCAGTGCCTCCAGTATCGATAACGGAGCGCCCTCTACCTTGGAGGTGGAGCAGAGCAATCCGCCAGAATCGCCTATCTGCGAATAATAATAAGCCATCTGGGCATTCGGTATATTGGAGCGGATCTCCAGGCGAGGTCCCAGCCCCAGTCCCAACACCAGCTGCTCGAATTGCTCACGTTCTGCGGGTACAGACAGACTCGCATCCTCGAACATCCACAGACGTAGCTGGGGATACTCCTGCATCAGTCGATACCCGATGTACAGGAATTCTCTCCAATTTTTGTTGTCCTCGATTCGCCCGATCCAGGCAACAATCGGAGCATCAGGCTTCGATGCCGAATCATAGGTGAAGCTTGTTGTATCAAAGCAATTGTTCATGTGAAACTTCGGAAGGGTCGGATACAGTTCGTTGAAGAGTTTTGCGATATGGGGTGTATTAGGATTCAACAAAGCAGATGCATGGGCCTGAACAATGGGCATAGCTTTGGTCAGTTCTGCACGTGCTACCTCCATCGGACCGTAGCCCTGAATTTCAAGCACAAGCTTGCCTTGGAATCCGAGGCTTCTGAACCGTTCAAAGCTGCTATGATCCGTTGTCACGACGATAACGTCATATTGACCATCCTGCAAAATTCGCCGTGTCTGCTCATCATCCCGAGTGACATGAACCGGGAAGTCCACGGGATTTTGCAGCCCAGCTCCTGGCTCATAATACAGGCATTCGGCCATAATGCCACGCTGGCGAAGTGCTGAGCAGCGCTGGCGATTCAACGTCTCCATACCTCCGCTCGGGATGTAAAAAACAAACAGAACTTTCACTGCGTGCTTCCTCCCCTCCACACTTTCTTGTCTGCCTGTTGGGACACATTAAGCCTCGTGATGGATATAACCAAAATGGATGTCGTGAACATCGCTACGAAGATAACCTTGGACCTGTGACGAACGCTAGTCGAGGCTCCGCTGTCGAATGTGTCTGAACTCATTTCTCCTGCCCTACTTCATGACCCGTCAATCGATCTCAAGCTGTCTTCGCAAAAAGGGTATGTCCGGGATGGTATATTGCTCAGGCAGATTTTGTTGCAGCCTAGTCCAGAGGTCGACTGTTTCGCTTCTCTGCTCCAGCTCCCGGAACCCATCCATGTTAAATAGTCGCTCCTCGTTATACAGCTCATGCGGGTCGAGTGTCTTCAGAAAGGCAGGATCAGGGAATAGGCAAGACGCTGCCAGTAGCTCGGTTAGCTGGTGCTGCCTCTCTTCGGGAAGGACAGGACGCGTCGTGATATTGAATATGGGAATTCTCGTCACTCTTGTGCAGCTCCTTTCACCGAATCTATCGCAGCCTGGTAGACCTGAAGTGTCCGATTCATTAGCGTAGTCGATGACCAATGCTTCTCTGCCCATATTCGGGCCTGTTCTGCTAATTGCTGCCTGTATTCGTGTCCAGTCAACAGTAACTGAAGCGCTGCTGCCAGCTGACGTTCATTTCCCGTCTCTACAATATGACCTGTTACACCGTGCTTGATCATCTCCGGGATTCCCCCGGTGTCCGATGCGACAATGGCCGTTCCCGCCAGCTGTGCCTCCATAATCGAGAATGGAAGATTATCCTGCAAGGATGGCAGCACCATCAGATCTGACTGACGTAGCAGGGCAGGCACATCGCTCCGGTCACCAAGCAGCACTACCCGCTCCTGTAATTGGTATTCCGCAATCATGACGCTGATCTCCTCTCGCAGCACGCCATCGCCGATTAACCAGCAGCGCCACGGAAGCTTGTGCTCAGCGGCCAGCAGGCGCAGTGCCCCCAGCAGCACCCGATGACCCTTCACTGGTACGAGTCTGGCCGGACAGCTGATGATGGGTACTCCCTGCTGGAATTCAGCTTGCGTCAGGACAGGCACCTCTTTTGTACGCTTCAGGAAGCCAGCAATGTCCATTCCATAGGGAAGAACGCACAGCGACTCCGGTGGTACCGCGAACTGTCCCATTTCACGAACCAGCCATTCGGTGGGAACGATCGTAGCATCTGCTGAAGTACAGCCATAGTACTCTTCATCTGCAACGTACTTCCAGGCCAGGCTTTCCTTGCTTGTAATGTCCCCGGCATAGACGTGCTCCTTGGCCAGCAGCCCATGAATGGTGGATACGAGTGCGGTAGAGGCTGGCTTGACTCGTGATAGAGCCCGGGTCGAGATAATATCCTGCGTATGAATGAGATCATATTGCTTCAGATTGAACAAGGAGGCTGCCAGCTCGAAGCAATAGCGCTCAATCTCACGATAACGGACCCAAGGCTGAATATGGGGGAGATATTTTTGATACAGGGGCATCAGTCTCTCGTATACCACTTCCTTGATCGGCCATTTGTCCTCTATATGGCTACCATCTGTCAGGTAATAGTGCGCCATATCTGGGTGGTGGGCCAACACATCGACTGTATGCCCTTGCTGCTCCAGCTCTTTTTTGAGCAGGCGCACATAGACGTCTACGCCCCCCACGTGCGGAAGATACCAATAGGTGACGATCAGAATGCGTAAGGATCTAATGTAGGTGGGATGACCTTTGGCTATGAGAGCCGATGATAGATGAGTGCCAGAGGTGGAATCAACTATTGTGGGTGACGGCATAGTCCGGTCAGGAACGTTGGCTGGTGCTTCCGATTGTTTCGCAGAGTCGATCTGATCAAGCGAATGGGAGGACGAGGATTCAGTAGCTTGGATGAGTTCGTTAGATGCACTAGAAGTGGTTGGTGTGGTTGGTGTGGTTGGTGTGGTTGATGCAATAGTTTCGTTAGTTTTGTTAAATGCGTTTGCCGTTGACTCACTTGATGCACTTGATGCACTCGATGCAGCTAATTCCGTTGGAAGGGCTGTTTCGGTTGAGTATGTTAATCCCGTTGGTTCGCTGGAATCGTTGGAATTGGTAAATTCCACTGATGGAGTTGTTGGAGTTGTTGGAGCAGATTGGCTTGATTCACTAGTTCCGGGGGAATGGGATGAGTTACTGGATTTTACAGAGCTAGTAGCATCCCGAGCTTTCCCTTCTTGATTGAAAATATACACACAGCCCGACATCCAGTGCTGACGATTCAAGCCCGACAACGCGCCGATGGCAAGCCGACTACGGCCCAGTCCTGCATCCAATACACATAGGGAGTGACCGAATAATTCATGCTCGACACCCTCCAGTTCATGCAGCACCTGTCCCGAGGAATCCAGTACATAGGTAAGGCCTGCTCTGGAGCCAATAAGCCATTGCTTCTGTCCGCTCAGTCCACTGCCAACGAAGGTTCCGAGCTGCTGGGATGCAAATGTCCCTTCCTTCTGCAGAAGCTCCCGCTGTAGCGCAACAGAATAGACGGTGACGAGTCCTCCACGCTGGTATTTGCGACTGGCATTTGGTGAGCCTATCAGGATATCTGGTATTCCGTCTCCGTCCACATCCTGTACAGCAACACGACTCCCGCCTTCATCATAAGCGCGGCTTCCCCGCCATTCGCCCAGCACGCCGTTCGGTGCGCAGATCATCACTCTCCCACTGCGTGTCATCCCATCTGCATGATAATGAGGAGCACCGATGATCAGTTCATCTCGTCCATCACCATTGACGTCACCTGCCGCCAGTGATAGACCCAGTCCCTCTCGGGCATTTCCCATGAAGCGAGCCAAAATCTGCTTTCCATCTTGCTTGTAGACGGTAACCATTCCGTCCTGTTCCGTGCCATACATGTCTGTCTGATGGGAGGACACCGCTACCTCCGGTACCCCGTCCCCATCCCAGTCCAGAATGGCCAGTTGAGATCCCAGACGAGCATAATCCTCCATCCCTTGCCAGCGATATAGCAATTCTCCCGACACGCCAGAGAAGACACGGATCTCTCCGCACTCTACGCAGGTGAGACTACTTGCCCGTGGAGAGGCTACAACAATCTCAGGAACGCCATCACCATTGAGATCTCCAAGCGCAAGAGCTGCTCCGAAGCAATCACCGTTGTTATTTCCCTCCAATGTATACAGTAGCTCCATATCACGGGTGTAGACATATACTCTGCCGCTAAATGGATACGGGATAGGGTTCACTCCATTTTTATCCTCTACATAAGTGGCTGTACTGGCTGCGATAATCCATTCTTCCTGTCCGTCTCCGTTAATATCTCCCGCTAGAATACGGCTTCCGAATCGGTCATGCTCCCCCTCTCCCTCCACTTGCTTCCATAGATAAAAGGGCTGTTGCTCACTCATTCATTCTCCACCTCTCCAAGTACAGCTGTAATCCTGAGTTCACTGGATGTATGCAAAGTGATCTTCTGCGTATAAGGCTTGTAATCTTCCTTCACACATACAAGCTCATAGCTTCCAGGCTGAACATCACTTAGTTGAAATGCTCCGTCATGCCCGCTTCTCGCGTTGTACAATACCATCCCGGCACAATCGAGCAAATGAAGACCTGCATCTGGGATCGGCTGCGCTGTTGTCGCAGCTGTTACAACGCCTGATATGTCAGACATCTCACGGGCTAGTGATTCAGGGGCGCCACCTGCCAGGAATATGCTGCTCTGCTCTGTTCTCTTGGGCATCATGAATTCTAATAACTCCCATGGATGAGAGCATGTTATGTGATCCATCTCGGTGGTGTTTGTGGTGTTTGATGAAGCAAGGTTGGTGGCAGCATGTGTCTCCGTATATATGTCCAAAATTCGCTTCGTCATCACAGCTTCATCCCATTCGCCTCGCTTGGCTAATGCTTGCTGCGATTGACGGTGTCTCAGCACAGGGTCGTCGATTAATAGAGCAAGCCTTTGATACAGCATATCCGCATTAGCTGGCTCAACCAGGAAGCCATCCTCCCCATCATGAATCATTTCCACGATGCCGCCTACGCCAGAAGCCACTACGGGCTTTCCGGCACTTTGGGCCTCGATAATGGAATACGGAAGATTGTCCTGCAGCGATGGAAGCACCACAATATCCGCACGGGACAATAGCTGGGGAATATCCTTGCGCTTGCCAAGCAAATATACAGAAGCCTCCAGACCAAGAGTCGCAATCTGCTCCTCCAATGTCTTCCTGAGCATACCATCGCCAATGATCCAGCAGACGAATGGATGACCGGAATCACGTAGCTTGGCAAGCGCCTTCAACAGGTATACATGTCCCTTGATGGCGACCAGTCGTGCCGGACAGGCAATGACAAGCTTATCCTCTTCTTGAGCATGCATAGGTACAGCTTTCATTAACGGCAAGGACATGCTGTGGACATAAAGCTCCTGATCCAAGCCATAGGGAACAAGATCCGTACTGGCGTGGTGGACGCCCAGATCCCCCAATCTGCGAGTCAGCCAGCGGGAGGGGACAATCAAGCGATCAGCAGACCTCACCCCGCTGTACTCCTCACAGACAAGATACGCGCGTTCTTGAGCAGTCCGATAGCGAATTTCACCATTTACTACCCACTCCGTAGCCAGACACCCATGAATGGAGAAGATTAATGGGGTACGCGCAGGCTTATACTTGGCACAAACTGCAGAGGCATAAATATCGTGAGCATGAATGATGTCATATTGCCCCAGCTTCGCCTGGATACAGGCCAGACCAAAAGCTGCCTTCTCGATCTCCTTTCGCAGAAGCCAGCTTGTCAGGGTGATCTGTTCCTGCTGCATGCGTGCCATAATGGCTGCCTCAGCTTGATCCAGAAGCGGCTGCTTGGGGATCAGTCGTCCTTCTTTTACCAAGTAATAATGAGAGAGATTTGGATGCTGAGCGAGCACCTCCACCTCATGACCCAAATCTTCTAGCCGTGAGGACATGCCCTGCAAATGTGTCGTCACTCCGCCTGTATGGGGGTATGGCCAGTAGGTTACAAGCAAAATCTTCAAACGAAGCCCTTCCTTTCCCGAACAACCGCTCACCTTACTGAGCAAATGTCACGATACGAACCCATCCCTTGGGTGAAAATCTTCGATCCTTGCAAAAGCATAGGTCACAAGGAGTTATACTATTTAATATATTCCACTCGTTGCCGTTGGTATGGACCTTAGTTGAAGCTATGGAACGAAAAAAACCTCAGGGATTCTTCTGAATCCTTCTGAGGTAGATTGTGGACTATTTCAAATATCAATGTGGGTCTAAGACCGCTGCAAGCAGGGAGCCCTCTCGACCACTGTTAAGCTTGTTGTTCTTGAACTAAGTTGTTAGCAGTTGAACAGCAAGCTTAAAGGCGGACACGGTCGTTTCTCTAGGTCTTCCCCACTTTCCGCTAACCATTACGCTCTACAGATCATTAAAACCTGAAATTAGATCCGGTCAAGGTGCTAGTTTCCATTATTAGTTTCTATTGTTAGTTATTATATCGCTATTTCTATTAATGACTATCACTATGTCTATGGCTACTCTCTAAAACTGCAATCTATAACGGCCCTCTACTACGACTCAAATATAATACGGTTATTAATCTCTAATCTCTAATGATTTTCTCTAATGATTTTCTCTAATCATTATTCACTCATCTCATATTTCCCATCTCATATACTACTCACTTATACATACTGAACGTTCTTCTTCGAGCGTTGCACCAATCTCCTGCCTTTACCGTGCGGAATGACAAGGGGAGTCCCAAAAATAGGGTCTGTGTCGATCTGACAACTCAGACCAAAGACAGCCTGAACCATGTCCTTCGTCAAAACGATCTCTGGTGGCCCCTCGGTCCATACCGACTTGTCATGGACAGCCACAATGTGGTGTGCGTAGCGGCAGGCCAGATTCAGATCGTGCAGCACCATCACCACAGTACGCCCTTCCCGTTCATTTAGCTCAAACAACAAGTCTAGAATTTCAATCTGATGCGCCAGATCAAGGTAGGTCGTAGGCTCATCCAGTAACAACCAATCTGTATCCTGTGCAAGTGTCATGGCAATCCAGGCCCGCTGTCGCTGCCCACCAGACAAGGAGTCTACCGTACGCTCCGCGTAGACACTCATCCCTGTCTTGTCGAGCGCTTCACGAACGACTCGCTCATCCTCACGGCTCCATTGCTTCAGCCAGCTCTGATGGGGATAGCGTCCCTGGCGTGCCAACTGCAGCACCGTCAGCCCCTCAGGAGCGGTCGGCCCTTGTGGGAGAATAGCTAGCTTCCGGGCTACCTCCTTCGTTGGCATTTGCAGCAGATCCTTGCCATCCAAGAGCACACTACCCTGCTGTGGCCGCAGCAAGCGTGCCACTGTACGTAATAATGTTGATTTGCCGCATCCGTTGCTGCCGACAAATACCGTTATTTTTCCGGCTAATAGCTCTAGATCGAGCCCTTCAATGACCGGATCTCCTCCGTAGGAGATCGTTAAGTCACGAATGTCGAGTCCGCCTGTCTGTTGCATGGCAATTCACTCCCTATCCTGATTAATGACGTCGATGACGAAGCAGCAGCATGATGAAGAATGGAGCGCCGATTGCGGCGGTGAATACGCCCGCTGGAATATCCAGCGGCTGAAAGAGCGTCCGTCCTGCGGTGTCCGCCAGCAAGAATAGCAATGCTCCGACTAGCGCTGCGGCGGGTAGCAGCCCGCCATAGGATGGTCCGACAAGTCTGCGCGCAATATGTGGCCCAAGCAGGCCGATGAAGCCGACAGCTCCCACCAAGGCAACGGCCGATCCTGCCAATGCCACCGTAATCAGGAGCAAGCCCAGGCGCTGACGCTGTACAGCTGCGCCTACGCCAGCAGCCACCTGCTCGCCCAGCTCATGCACATTCAGATGTCGTGCGCAGATCATTGCAAGCGGTATAAATATCAGCGTCCACGGCAGCAGCGTCAGCACCTGCTCCCAGGAGGCTCCATATACGCTGCCAGTCAGCCAGATGTAAGCACGGCTCGCTGTGGTGATTGAGCTGAACGACAACATGAGCATGGTCAGGGAACTTGTACCCGCTGAGATGCCAATGCCGATCAATACGAGGCGAATCGGTGAGACGCCATCCTTCCAGGCAAGGGCATAGATCAAGCCAGACACGAGAGCAGCACCGAACATGGCAGCAAGCGGTAGCCAGCGAATGCTGAGCTCCCCTCCGAGGAAAGCAATAAAGGCAACGGCAGCGACCGATGCTCCCCCTGTCATCCCGAGCACATCCGGGGAAGCCAGCGGATTACGAATTACTCCCTGCAGGATAGCCCCTGCCACACTGAGACCCGCTCCGGCCAACATCGCCAGCACAAGCCGAGGTAGACGAAGCGTACCAATCACAAAAGCTGAATCTCCCCCCTGGCCAACAAGCGTAAGCAGCACTTGCCACGGTGACTCCCACTTGCTACCGAGAGACGCTCCCAGCACGAATGACATCATGAGAAGAAGCATCAATACCAGCAATGTCAGAGCAATTCGTCGATCAGCCAGAAGGGATATACGCTCTTGACGACTACGAATCGGAACAAGACGACTCATCCTGCGGCCTCCTTCCCCCGAAATCCAGTACGGGCAATATAAATGAAGAATGGCATACCAATTAGTCCAGTCACGACTCCAAGCGGTAGCTCTCCCGGCTGCACTGGGAAGCGGGCGACAATATCCGCAGCAAGCAGCAGAATTCCGCCAAGCACGGCACTGTATGGAATGACCCAGCGATAATCAGTTCCGGCCAGATAGCGGGCAAAATGTGGCATAACCAGTCCAACGAAGCCGATGGCTCCCGCCACCGCTACCGCACTACCCGCCAACAATACGACTGCAGCGGCAGCAATGGCTTTGACGAGCAGGGTACGCTGACCAAGACCTTTGGCTACATCCTCACCAGAGCTGAGCACAGTTAGCGGGTAACCGAGCCCCAGAGCCGCGATTCCACCTGTAATCATATAAGGAAGCACCTGCTGTAGCAGCGGCAGCTCCTTGCCTGCTACCGAGCCTGCCAGCCAGAACAGTACATTTTGCAAGCCTGATTCGTCCAGCACGAGCACGCCCTGAGTCATGGCGCCGAACAAAGCGCTGAGCGCGGAACCAGCCAGCACTAGCCGAAGCGGTGACAGGCCTCCGCCTCCTAATGAACCAAGTACATAGACTAGCAGAGCTGCAATCGCAGCGCCTGCGAAGGCTGCCCACACGAGCTGTGACAGCGAGGACAACGGCAGAATTGTGAGCGCCAGAACCACCGCTAGCACAGCACCGGCATTGATCCCGAACAGCCCCGGTGAAGCCAGGGGATTGCGAGTAAGGGCTTGCATGAGTGCCCCGGCAATCGCCAGCGCTGCACCAACAGCCAAGGCGAACGCAGCCCGTGGTACACGCGTAGTCATGATGATCAATTGCTCATTGTTGGCCGGATTGTAGCTGACGAGCGCCTCCAGCGTTGTAGACGGGGCAATAGGTGTCGTTCCGAGTGCGATGCTGCCGATAAAAGCGACAGCAAGCAGCAACAGCGCGGCCACAAGGCCGATCAGCTTGCTACGGTTACGTTGCAAAAGTGGCTTCACGATGATCCTCCCTCATATCATGGTGCACAAACATCCAGGGCCAATGAAAAAAAGACAGAAGCGGCAAGCCATATCGGCCGCCGCTATACGGAGCAACAGCGGCGCACCGATAAATACCTCTCGGCACTTGCCGCTGCCCTGCCGCTCATTAGTCCAGTTCGTAGAATTCCTTAAGATCCTTAAGCATCTCTTCGGCCGCCAATGGACCTGAGCCACTGTTCCAGACGGCTGTATCCACCTGATAGACACGGTTCGCTTGCACGGCCTTGATATTCTTCCAAAGTGGATGCTCTGTCCACTCCTTGCGCAAGTCGAGGCGTCCATCATCGCGATCTGTGCTCGTCTGATCAAAAATGATGTCTGCATCCATTTGCGGAATGTTCTCCTTCGATACCAGCTTCACTCCCCACTCCTCGCTCTTCTGGACGTCAGGGCGTGTGAAGCCCAGCTCATCCAGGACCAGCGCCGAGAAGCCTGTATGGACAATACGTGCATGATCCGCACGGAAATCAACAATTCCCACCTGCTGGTTCAACTTGTCACCCATCTTTTCCTTGAAATCGGCAACCTCGCTTGCCCAGCGATCTAGAAAGGCCTGCTCTTCAGTCTTCTTGTTCAGTGCATCCGCCGTCAACGACAGCGAATCCTTCCAGATATGCACTTCCTCCGTCATCACCGTTGGCGCTATGGCACTAAGCTGGTTATAGATTTCTTCATGACGGGTCTTGGAGCCAATAATGACATCTGGCTTAAGTGCAGCGATCTCCTCCAGATTCGGCTGGTTCTCGGAGCCCAGATCCACGACCCCATCCATCCGTTCACGGATATAGTTATACCACGGCTTCTCAATCCATGCCTCTACGGCACCTACAGGCTTGACGTCCAGCGCCAATGAAGCATCAGTAGCTCCCTGGAACAAGGTAACGACCTTCTGTGGCGTTCCCTTGATCACCGTCTCGCCCATGGCATGCTGAACAGTACGTTCCTCACCAGCTGCTGCGGAAGAGCCCTCCTGCCCCGCTGCGGTCGAACCCGACTGAGCGTTGGAGGTTGTAGCTTCACCACTGCCCGAGCTTGCGGTATTACCGGCACTTTGTCCGCATCCAGCCAATACGACCAGCACAAGCAGACAAGCCGTAAACATCATGAACCCGGAGCGCCTCCGAAGTCCTTTATGGAATAAACTAAACATGAAATGGACACTCCCCTTTTTCTATCTCAACCTTAATTGATATTGATTCTCATTATTACATGAAGCTTAAGGCTTGAAAATGAACATTTGCGTCAGCAGTTCTGGACATTTCCGACAGTAGGGATATTTAAGAGAATGGCAATACTTATGAGAATCGTGGTATTAACGGAATGGTAAAAGGACAGTCCAAGAACACCCTAAAGTGATCCTGTGCTGTCCCTGATTTAAAGGATTTATGTAGACTGGCTCATTCGGTTCGCCAAGATACTCTTCTCCAGTCGGACTTCAAATAACTTCCGATTCAGATCCTGCTCGACGGCATGGAGGTGATACGCAGCCTGTGTAACTGTGTCCATGTGCAGCACACCCGCTCGCTTCGCGATGATGTTCATAGCGTCCAGTATGAGTTTGTTACATGTGACCAGTTGGTTTGTCTTCACGTTGGACGAGTTGTGCGTATTGCGAAGCGAGGTCTTCGCTGTTGGTACTTGTCATGTCACCACTCCTTTGTTATGGAGAGGTTAACATAAGGAATAGATGAATGTGGTACGTGGACACGTATCATTTTGCAGTATCAGTATTTATTTAGAAATAATCATCTATATTACTGAAGTTATGTTTTTGTTTGAGTTTACTGCCACCATTAACCACCTTAAAAACAACAAAGGCTATCCCTCTCAGGACAGCCCTTGCTTTCATTCTATATACTGCACCACTCAAATTCTTTCCTTGAGCAGTCGCGGCACAGCTAGTATACCTCACACCAACTGCGTCGCAGGCAGTTCAGTCAGCCCCAAGTTCTCACGCAGTGTATTTCCAGTGTACTCTGTACGGTAGATACTGCGGTTCTGCAGCTCAGGGATGACCTTCGTCACAAAATCCTCCAGTCCCGTCGGCAAAAGTGGCGGCATTAGATTGAAGCCATCGGCCGCACCTGCCTCCAGCCAGCGCTGCATGGTATCGGCAATCTGAATCGGCGTACCCGCAACAGTAAAGTGTCCTCGTCCTCCCGCCGTTCGGATAATCAGCTCTCGGATCGACAGCTGCTCCTCACGTGCGAGATTGACATACAGCTGGAAGCGCGCTTTCTGGCCCTGTATCTGCTCAAGCTGAGGTAAGCGTTCATAAGGAAGCGGTCCATCCAGCGGACAATCCGACAGATCTGTCTGCAGCAACGCCGACAAATTATAGAGCCCGTATTCGGAAGCGCTTAGTTCATTCAGCTCGCGTTCCTTCTCCTTCGCCTCTGCCTCGGTATCCCCCACAAAGGTAATCAGCCCCGGTAAAATCTTCAGTTGCTCAGGTCGGCGTCCCCATAGATTCAGCCTGCTCTTCAAATCCGTATAGAAGGCCACCGCCGACTCCATCGAAGGCTGTGCTGTGAACACAAGCTCTGCCCACCGGGCAGCGAATGAGCGCCCTGCCTCAGAGGAGCCTGCCTGTACAAGCACTGGCACCCCCTGAGGAGATCGTGGCAGATTGAGCGGACCAGCCACTGATAGATGCTTACCCTCATAGTCAGCAGCTTTGATCCGGTTCATATCCGCATATAATCCAGCCTCCTGATCGATCAGCAGCGCATCTTCAGCCCAGCCTGTCCACAGCTTAACAGCTGCCTCAACGAATTCATGGGCGCGATCGTAGCGGAGCGAGTGATCGAGATGGTTCTGCCTACCAAAGTTACGAGCAGTCGCATCACCTGTTGAGGTCACGATATTCCAGGCTGTTCGCCCACCGCTAATGTGATCCAGTGAAGCAAATTTGCGAGCGATATGGAAGGGCTCGTTATACGTGGTCGACGCCGTCGCCGTCAGACCGATCCGCTCCGTTACCGCTGATAGCGCAGCAAGCATGGTGAATGCCTCCAGCTGCGGAATGACACGATACTTCGTCATTTTGTTCAATCTGTATTTCTCTGCAATGAAGATGGAATCCATCTTCGCCTGCTCTGCCATCCGGGCCAGTCGCTCGTAATAGCGAAAGTCTGTTGCTAGCTGCGGACTAGCATCGGGATGACGCCAGCTTGCTTCGTGATGTCCCGTGCTGAGCAAGAACAGATTCAGGTGAAGCTGACGTCTTCCTTGGTCTGTTGTACTCATACTCCCTCTCCTCCCTCACCAATATGGCCGTACCCGAGCTTGTCACGGGTGCGTTGCTCACGCTGCTGCTTTTCCACAGCCTTCCTTCCCAGCTCCTCTGCTCGCAAGGGATCAATAGCGAACAGTCCGTCCTCATCTCCGATGATCAGATCACCAGGACGTACCGCTACACCCCCCACGCTGACGCAGGTGTTCACCTCTCCCTCCAGCTCCAGCGAGCGAGTTGTCAATGCACTGATGCCACGCGAAAATACTGGAAAACCAAGCTGTCTCAGCGCTGCTGCATCCGAGACACATCCCGATACGACCGCTCCAGCTACTTGCTTGGCTATGGCTTTGTAGGCGCGGAATTCTCCCCAGCAGGCCCGATCCTCGTCGCCTGACATGTCGATGACGAGCACATCCCCGGGCTGAGCCATCTCCAGCGCCTCACGCAGCGCCGCAGAATCGAGGTGGGGTAACCGTACTGTAAGGGCTGAGCCAAGCAAGCGGATCGGATGAAATAATGGGCGTATCCCGCGAATATAACCGAAGTCAGTCAAATGTCCAATCGTAGAGGGCTGAATGGTGCGATATAGCTCCAGCAGCTCCGGTGCCAATGGCTTAGCATGAGGCTCAATACGCAACATGTGGCACCTCCTCCTCTGCTTGGACAGCACACAGTGGATTCGGCATTTCGCCTTTGCCATATGGCATGCTGCCTGGTACCTTGGACGTCTGTGCCAGCAGCGGTCGGACGATCTGCTTCCATGGCCACTGCTTGGCTATAAACAGACTATTGGAGATGACACTCGCCTGTGGTTCAGGCAGTGCCGCTCGCTCCATTGCCGTCTGCAGAGCCCGCTTAAGCTCTGACCACATTCGCTCCTCAGAGAGGCTGTAAGCGTTGGCTAAGCTATCCATGATGGAGAACAAATTCACCTGAATGCCGAGCATCTGGAAGAACGCAATAAGCTGCTGTGGCGAATCATGGTACAGCGAATTAGGCACGCCTGGACGCAGCAAATATTCGGGATCAGCCAGACCCGCTTCCTGCAGCCATGGCACATGCACACGCAGCGCGTCATGATCACGCAGCAGGAGTCCTGATACCTTTCCGTCATGGAGGACCAGGACAGCATTTTGCCCGTGCGCCTCCGGTACGAGACCGAAGCGTAGCAGGCGCAAGGATAGCTCACCGAACGTCTCGGCAACTTCACGGAACAGCTCAAGTGCAGACTCCGCTGTATTTGGAAGTCCTCGTTCCTGCAGCCATTCGGCGAACAGCAATGCCTGACTGCTCTCCACAGCTAGAGCTGACATCGGGACAAGCCGCTTCCTGTCATCACTCATTATTTCTTCTGGATAGGTGCGAACCAGAGCAGAGAGATGACGGGGATTGTCCGCGAACAGATCATCGTCCTCAGGCCTCAATGCCCACCAGCGCCCTTCCTCGCATAAATACAGCTGTGCGCTCAGGACCGGATCAAGCTCTCGGGCTTGTCGCAGCAAGCTCTCGGCACGTACGCCATTCATCATCTTGATTGCGGATAGATAACGCAGGCCACCCAGTGAACGAATGCCCAGTGGCAGCTTCACATGCCGTGGTGATGCTTCCAGACTCATTAATGAGCGTACAGAAGAAGTAGCATAATAGGTGCCTGCCTCTATATCCAGCGGGACACATGCACCATTCTCCAGCTCTGGGTGCAGACGACTAGGCAGCATATGCTCCATCTGCCATGGATGCACAGGCAAGACTGCGTGCGTATCCTTCAGTCCACGGCGGGTTAACTCCTCCGTCAGCTTCTGCTGCTCTGCTACAGAGAGCAACAGTTCATGCGGCAGCACGCTCGCAGTATCCGCTCCACTCAGCAGACGATCCCGTTGCACGGCAATCCAGCGCAGCTTGATCGGCTCCGCCGCCTCCGCCGTAAAGCTCCCGCATTCCTCCTGACCCCAGCCGAGCTTCGCCTTTGCTACCGGATGAAATGGACGGTCCCGCCATGCGGCATAACGCTCCAGTGAGAGAAGAGCATGCTCTGGCGGTAGTGATAGCTGGTCCGAATAAGATTGACGACGCTCCAGCGACCACGAGATCTGCCTAACTGTCTGCTGCAGCATGTCGATGAAAACGGCAGTACCTTCAGGCTGTATTCCGGCTGCTTCCCCGTGACTGTCAGCGACTAAGCGCATAAGCTCTGACGGAGATAGAAGTCGGGCTCTTCCCTTAGAATTACTCCCTACTACCACGGCTCCCGGGATACAACGCCAGCGCTGTACCACGGAGGGACGAAGGGCGAACAAGACCATCGTACTGTCTTTGGACGAACGCCAAAGGCCAAACATCGTTTCAGATGTTTCTGGGTGCATGCTCTGTTCTGTCTCAGATCCTACAGTAGCTCCGTCGGCACTTGTTTCGTCTCCTGCTCTGGCACCTGCTCGCTCAGCAATGAGCGCTGCTTGGATCCGATGTAGCTCCCAGACGGAATCGAAGATTTCATCCGCTTCAGCGAGCGCATCGCAGGCTGCTGGTGTGAGCATGATTAGCCCACTTAACAATTCTTCAGCCAGCAACGTGTTCAGCAGATCCTCCATGACACGTCGTAGTGCTTCCTCTTCAACCAACTTATTCGGCATATATCCCCACTCCTTTCACAGCACGAAATGCATGAAGTGGATTAGGTACCCACCTCGGATCGACCTGCGTATCAGGCCACAGACGGCGGCGGGCCAACTGCTCAATACGAATGCTATCCGAGAACAGATCATATAGCTCGTACTGAGCTGCGAACTCAGGGTGGCTCTGCTGATATTGATGGATAATTCCGGCTACACGCTCCCAGAAGGACTCTTCTGCGATGCCATGACGCTCATGCAAGAAGAGGGCAAGGTCACCCAGACAGACGAAAAAGAATGCGCTGTGCAGAAAATCCCGAACAGCATCCGGGTCATCCGTCTGCATATAGGAATGGCGATTCTGAGCCAAATGTGCTGCCGGCTCGGGATGCAGCTCTGGACAAAGCTGTGGCTGTGGCAGCAAGCGCCGGGAATACCGAACGCCATCATGAAAATCACGTAGCGCGATACGCACGGGTCGTCCGTCCCGATGCAGCAGGAGAATATTTTGCGCGTGTGACTCCAGCGCCACTCCATGCGCATACAGTAGATGAATAAGCGGTGTAACCGATGCCTCAAGTAGCTCGCCAAGCCATTGATCTGCCCCATATCGGGCTATCCACTCCCCTACAAGGTCTGCCTGCTCTCCTTCCGGGTGTGACAACGCGGCAAAAGGAAGCACCTGCTCGCCATCCCGCACAACAGCTCCCACACCGCGCCTCATAATGGCGCCCAGCGCACCATAAGCCCGCTCACGCACCGAGGGCGACAGCTCCTGCGTATCAAAGGCTATACCGGCATACTCATCCAATAGCGCGAACTCCGGCTTGTTCGGTGTACGGTCCATCGCCACCAGATCATGCAGCCAATCCGACACCAAGGCAGCATTCAGCACCGTGTGCCGTGCCAGCATGCGGCGAGTCGACGTATTAACAATACCGAGTGCCAGCTTCAGTGTTGCTTTGCTGCGATCGCTTGCATTTTCCAGACTGCGAATGGATTGTTGCGCCCGATAGTCATCCTCTGCATAACCTAATGGCAGTACGATACCTTCCGCTATTTCACGGTGCAGTGCAGGCACCACTACATGCTCCCATTGCCAAGGATGCACGGGCAGGAACAGGTAATCTATTGGATCATAGCCGCTATGGAGAATCACGGCGCGAAAATCCGCCAGAACCCTCTCCCCAAGCTCCTCCTGCAGCCACTCCTCCTCATTCATGCCACGACGTAGCGACAGCTGCGCATAGGAACGTGAGACAGCTACCCATACCGGCTTCAATAGCTCACCGAACTCCGGTCCGTATTGACGGTTGTCACTGGCATCAAATCCAACACGGGATTTGAAGCAAGGATGGTACGGATGACCATCGAGCTCTCCCTCCGCATGATCACGCTGTCGCTGTGCCCCCTCTTCTACACGCCAGGCGCGGGATTCTGCGTCATGTAGCAACGTGCGTGACAGCTCCTCCTGCAAACGAAGCAGCAACTCCCCCTGCTGATATTGACCCAGTACTTCATCCACAAAAAGCGCAAGTCGTGCAGGAGATGACTCTCCGTCTGGCCCGATCCGTTCCAGCGATTCACGATCAAGACGAATCCTCTCAAAGCTGAGCTTACGGCGGCAGACACAACGGTAATGAACGACCTCTCCAGACGCTGAACGTCCAGCCAGCTCCACCATTCGGCTCTCGCCTGCCTGTGGCAGGCCTTCCTTAGGCAAAGCAATTTCCTCGTACAGCACAGCTTCAAGCAATTGTCCCAGCACGCGTCGCTCTGCCGCCTCGTAGTGCTGAGAGCGAATCGCTAGGCTGCGCGGGTCGATTTCTTTCCATGGTTTCATGTGTTTCTTCACCTCGCATAATTTCGTTTATTCGTTGTTTTGCGAATTATACAAACAATTACTCATACCTTAAACTATCACTTACATCTAAACTATCACTCACATCTTAAGCTATACTCATACCTTACTATCACTTATATCTTGGACCAGGTCGATGTATTGACCACCACTGGATTGCCAGCCGTGAGACACACCCGGGAGGACATCCAGCAAGATAACGCCTCACCGTCGATAGTGCTGTCTATAGCTCCCGTTTTTCCGATTGGATCATGCTTGTATCCGATGCAGCTTCACCCGACAGGGAATCTGTATTCGTGACCCCCTCCCGCCGCTCTGCTGTCCACATCCAGACGAAGTTGGCCGCAAGCAGCACCGCCGAGCCTACAAATATATAACGCAAGCCAAAAGCCGCAGCCATCCAGCCCAATCCGATCGAGCCAAGCAGACCTCCTGCCATTTGCGCGCAGTTAAGATAGCTGAAGGAACGGCTCTCCATCCCAGACGGAGCATAACGTCTTACAAGCACATTCAGTGACGGGCCAAGTCCACCAAGACAGGCGCCACTGAAAAAACGAAGAGCAATCAGCTGCCACAGCTGCTGTGCAAAAGCCTGAGGAACCATGAGCACGACGGCGCCGAACAGCGCTCCATTCAACACTCGCCGCTGTCCATAATGATCGCCGAGTCTGCCCAGTTGTGGTGCCGATAGCATATTGGCTACACCCATTGCGGCTGCAGTAAAGCCTGCGAGCAATGCGATATTATCGCTGCCAGGCGCCAGCATTTGTACATACAATGGAATGAACGGCAAGGTACCTACCATAGCCGCCCGCTGCAAGAAGGCCGAGACTAGCAATGTGGGCATGGCCCGACGGGACATGATTTCCTCAAAATCCCCTCGCAATCCCGTCGTCTGCATCTGGCTCGTTGTCTCCTCCCGCTGCTCATGTACACCGAACAGAACGACCAGCGAAGCGGCGAATATTCCTATCCCGATGTATAGAAATACAGGTGCGAAGCCGAATTGATCCGCCAGTGCTCCTCCCAATAGCGGACCACATATCGTGCCGCCAACCGAACTGGAGTGCAGGACGCCAAGCGCATAGCCGCTTCTTTCCTTCGGGGCATTCTTCGCGATCAGCGCTACTGCAGCCGGACTGAATCCAGAGAGCATACCATTTACCAAACGCAACAGGAAGAGCTCCAGCGGACCGCTCACCACGCTCATCAGCGTGATCGTCAGCGCCATGCCAAAGCCGGAGCGCAGCAGCATCGGCTTGCGTCCATAGCGGTCAGCCAGTCTTCCCCAGAAGGGACCAAGGACAAAGGCACTGAGCAGATTCGCACCGTAGATCGCGCCCGACCAGAGCATCACTTCTGATTGTCCATGCACGCCCAGCTCCTGCAGATACAGGGGCAGAAACGGTGTCACACAACTGACGGAGGCCATAGCTAGGAACTGACCGATGCACAGGATGTATAGACTACGCTTCCAAGCTTCCATCTTGGCCCGTCTTCCTTTCATAGCATTCATTGTTGGTGTGGAACATGCCGTGACGTCTGAAGCCTATCCATTCAGCTCCCACAGTCTCGTTGCTCACCTAAAATGCTGTTACCACGCGAACCCCTTTCGGATGAAAGACAGCTCTCTCGTATTGGATTCGGAATTCCCAAATACGACGGTGTATCTCCCTTATCTGCCAGGCAACTGGAAAAGTTGGCCTTTGCCGGCAACGTATCTGTATTCAGTAGCTCTTCCACATACGGACGCAGCCGCACACTCGCACGCTCCCGCTCCTCTAGCAGCAGACTACGCACGACAGCCCAGCCTTCACCCTCTGGCCGCTCCTGCCAAAGAGCGAGAGCATGAATTAGCGAACCGAGGTGATTGACAAAAAAGTAGTATTTGGTACGATGCCAAGCCTCTGCCGGGGCGTATAACAGTGGGCTATCCTCCGCAATAGAGCCACCAATCCATTCCAGCTTGCGGGCGAGCTCATGATCTACGCTCATCCCTTCCAGATCGCGGATGTAAAAGCAGCTAGGCCAGCCGTCCTTCAGCGACAACAGCGAATTCTGTGCATGCGCCTCAAAGCTGATGCCGAAGCGATCCCAGACACGCAGCAACGGCAGCATAGACAACCGCAGATAGCATTCCAGCCATGCCTTCATATCGGGTATGGGCAGATTCCCCCCATTTCGCGCACGATCTGATATGGCCTGGGCCAGCTTGGGTGTATGCTCACCCGGCCAGCTCTCCAGCGCCGAAGCCAGCACGAACGTGGACGTTCGATCCACCTCCATCGGTCGGATGAGTACAGTGAAGGCCGGATCAGGCTGATCCTGACCTGGCGCTACAAGGCCGATGAACCCCGTCTCTGGAAGTAAGCCAGGCAGCTCCTGGACCAGCTCATGCCCCAAAAACGCAGTCAAGGATGCTGCATCCATGGTACGAGACGTCTGCTCTGGCGTATTGACACGAATCAGATTCGTAATGCGCACCTCCAGCGGAAGCTTCCAGCCGTTCCGACTAGAAGGCTCCCAGACGGTTCGTACGGATGAGGTAGGGTATACCCTCGGGCCTAATGGCCCCAGTGGAATGAGCTCTTCACGCTGTATCAATTCCCTCACCCAAGGGCGCTCCAGCATGCGGTATGCCTGCCACGGGTGCATGGGCAAGGGCTTGTACAGCGTGTCTGCCTCGCTACTCAGACGCTCCGACAATGCCTGCCGGAACTGCACATATACCTCCGCTGGAAAGGCGCGGCTTTCTTCTCCCTGCAGCCACTGCTCCTGCAGTCTGGAAGCATGAACCGCGAAATAATAAAGGACAAAGTTCGCACCGCGCTCCGGGCTGTAGCGATCCTGCTCAGATTCGCTCATGCCTTCGGCGCTTTTGGGATATGGATGGAACGGGTGGCCTGCAAATACACTTTGCTCTGAGGCAATGTAATCCAGCCTGTTCGGATTCTTGTCATCCGCCCCGGCCTCCACCCACTGTTCCAAATGCCCCCGCAGTTGAGAGACGCTACGGTGTATGCGTTCCAACACCGCTGTCGTGTTCAGACTAGCCTCCGAGTCGAAGCGGAGTGCCAGCTCCGTGACCAGCGTCTCGGCCAACTCTTCGAAGCTGAGCTGCCCAGTATAGCCGCCACGTTCCAATAACCAGCCTTCCTCGAACAGGTGCTGTCCGGTCAGTGAGGCATAACGGATCGTGACGCGCAATTTTGCGCCATTCGCCAGCAGCAAGCTTAGTGATACGGCTGAGCCCTGCTGTGCCGCAGCTTCAAGCTCGGCGACTGACTCTATCGCGTCTTCGTTTTCCCGCAGGAAAGCATTAAGCAGCGAACGAGCGGTCATACTCTCGGCCATCCCCTGTGCCGTCGTCACTGTCATCCGTTCTGTCAGCATGACAGAGCCTTGCGGGCTGCCCGCACCGATTCGCAGAACCGATCAGCGATATCGTCCAGTTGCTCCTCCGTCACGATGAGCGGTGGAAGGAACCGCATAACCGCAGAGTGTCGACCTCCGACCTCCAAAATAAGTCCACGTCTCAGGCATTCCTGCTGGATTTGCGCTGCTAACCGCGAAGCTGCAGGTATATGGCCCAGATGATCCGGCTTACCATGCTCATCGACGATCTCTACCCCGATCATCAAGCCTAGCCCGCGTACATCCCCGATGCAAGGCTCCTGCTCCGCCAGCTGGCGTAGTCTTCCTTGCAGGCGCTCGCCCAGTTGACGAGCCCGCTCAGGCAGCTCTTGCTCTTTGATATAGCGAAGTGCTGCGAGCCCGGCTGCCATGGCTAGCTGATTGCCACGGAAAGTACCAATATGCGCACCTGGCCGCCACACATCGTAGCGTTCATGATAGACGACAACGGAGAGTGGCAGACTGCCTCCAATCGCTTTTGACAGCACGATGGCATCTGGCTCAATCCCGGCATGCTCAAAGGCGAATAGCTTTCCGGTACGTCCAAATCCTGTCTGAACCTCATCCACAATGAGGGGAATTTGTTGCTCTTGGGTAATACGCCGGAGCCCATTCAGCCATTCAGCTGGAGCTGGTATCGAGCCTCCTTCGCCCTGAACAGGCTCAACAATCATCGCCGCTGGCTTCACGATCCCGCTCTCTGGATCACGCAGTACATTCTCGATATAACGGAGACCCAGTCGCTGTGTCTCATCGCCTCCAACACCAAAAGGACAACGATAAGCATACGGATACGGCAGGAAATGAACATCTGGCATCTGGCCTGATATTTGCTCCTTCTGCCCCAGCGTACCGCTGATGCTCATCGTCGCATGGGTCGAGCCATGATAGCCTCCATGGAACGCCAGCACGCTTCGTCTGCCAGTCGCCGTCTTCATCAGCTTGATTGAGGCCTCGACGGCATCGCCGCCGGTTGGGCCACAGAACTGAATACGGGCATGACGGGCAAAGGACGGAGGCAAGCTCGCGAATAACTCGTCAATAAAGCTCTCCTTAAGCGGAGTTGTAAGATCAAGCGTATGCAGAGGAATTTTCTGATCGAACACATTCCTCATCGCTTCAATCACCACGGGATGATTATGCCCAAGCGCCAAGGTTCCTGCGCCGGCTAAGCAGTCGTAATAGACCTTACCGTCCATATCCTTGATATGGACTCCCTCCGCTTCGGCAATCACGATCGGAAGGCGTCTAGGGTAGGAGCGGGCCGAAGATTCACGCTCCTGCTGGCTTTGTAGATAACGGCTGTTGGCAGATGCTTCTGTTGCCGCTGTAGCTGGATGCATACGGGTTCACTCCTTGGATACGATTTATGATCTACCGCTAATGATAATCATTATCAGTAGGTTGCCTAAATCATACCATTTATGGAGTGGAACTGAATATTATCCAGCAGGATTATATTCATACTCTTATCGTGTTAATTTGGGGTTAGTCTTGCGTTCTACTGTGGCTTTTCAGCTTCTCTGCCAGCAGAAAGACGAAATCTCCTCCTGTCTGCTCGATACAGAGCGTTTTCTTAATATTCTGAATATGCTTTTTAACCGTATTAACGCTAATATATAATTCCTCCGCAATTCTGCGAATACTGTAGTGGCGGCACAGCAGCTCAGCAATCTCAAGCTGCCTCCCGCTCAGCACCACAGACTCCGCCGGCCCTGCCGACTGTGGGATACGTGTAGCCGCAGCTACGGGGAGGGCCTCCTGATCAACCGCCTCATACTCCATTTTGACCTGAATACAATCGCGGATGTTCATCTGGATCACCCAATTCATAATGATGCTGTGCAGTTCAGCCAGCTCCTCGCGCTCTCGTTCATTACCCGCGCTGGAGGCGACCGTTAGACTCAGTTTAGTAACAGGCATAGGTCCCTCACCATCCGAATTGGAATATTTACTTTTAATTACAAATTATGAATACGAAAATTAGAAGTAATAGGGGGCAGCAATGTCTCTTCAATCTCATCAACGACCCTGTTCATCGCCAGTGGCCCATAATAACCGGTCCATAATGCAGTGTGAAAATGACGCACTCGTCCACTCCGAACAGCACTCATACTACTCCACAAAGGATGCTGCTCATATAGCTGAGTCTGCTCCTGATTCAAATTATCTGTCAGCACAAATAACCGATCCGCCTGCAACTCTGGCAACGTCTCTAACGGAATTAATGAGCTAGTGCCGGTCTGCTTCACTGCGAGCGCTGGCGGAGCAAGGCCAAGATCCTCATACAACAGGCGCGCGGTTCGATGCCGCTCCGTATGCAGTCGTATGCTGCCGTCACGTGGTCGAATCAATGCCACTGTCTGTTCCTGACCAGTTTCAATTCTGCGACGCAGTCGATCCAGCTTGGTATTGAAGCCGTCTAGGATCTCAAGAGCCTGATGCTGTCGACCTACAAGCTCGCCAAATCTAAGCAGTGTGACACGCCAATCCTCATTGCGATCAAACATTACTGTCGGCGCTATGCCCAGCAGCTCCCCATAACAGTGCTCCTGAAATGACGTACAGACAATAAGATCAGGCTGAAGCTCGCCCAAGGCTTGCAGATCAGGCTGCTCCTTCGTTCCGAGGTGATACATGCTTCCCATGAACTGCTTCAGTGGTAAAGGAAGTCCATCCGTTACAATACTGCAAGCCACACTACCTACCGGGCAGACACCAAGGGATAGCAGTTGATCTGAATATTGATAATCAAGCACGACGATTCGCTCGGGCTTGCGTTCAAGCTCCAATATTCCTCTCATATGAGGCATGCGAATCCTGTCGTCCACGTAAGCGAGTCCTCCGGTACACATCAGGGTTAGTGACAATAGTGCACGGAAGGATTGCGTGGCGCTCACCCTTTGATGATAACTATCGAATTTGGCAGGGACAATGACCGTTTGCGACGATGAACTTGGAGAAATACGACAATTATCACAATTTACTCCTGTCATGAATGGATTGGCTGTATGTGTCTGTCTATAGCCTCTCGGAGACTGTCCGATCTTTTTCTTAAACAACCGACTGAAATAATAGCTATCTGGATACCCGACCTCTTCTGCAATTTGTGCAACAGGTTGCCCGCTTTGCTCCAAAAGTCGCTTTGCACGCTCCATACGAATGCCAATCAAATGCTCCATCGGCCCGTGTCCGAAGCGAGCCTTGAAGCCTCTTTGCAATTGACGAGGGCTTGTAAGTAATCGCTCAGCCAAGGAGGACAGCGTAATAGGCTCGTTGTAGCAAGCCTCCATATGCCAGAGAGCGGAAGCGATCATATCCTGCTCCTCTGTCCTGTCAGCGGCTCCCTCCAGCCGATCCAGCTCTGTTAGCAGCAGCTGCACGAAGGCATAGAAGCGTTGCTTTGCCTCCAGACGCGCCAGCGGGTCCTCCTGATGCCATAATCTGTCCATATCGGACGCCATGCTTCTATACATGGCAGTGGACCCGGGAGGACCGCCATAACAAGAGCCAAAACGATCCACAGCCAGCTCCGGCTCAAGCAACCCGCTCGGTAATTGCTGTGGAAGAGAGGCTTTGTACAATATCAGGACGTATTCCAGCCCGTTCGACACCTGACTGATATGAAGGCGTGTTCCTTTCACGACATGAACGACAGGTGAACCCTCAGAGCTGCAAATTACATCGCCAGCCTCAATTCGAGCCATCCCTGCCCCTGATATGAGGAATAGCTCTGCAGGTGCAACATAATCCAGCTCTTCTCCCGGCTGCAGCTGGCTATGTCGAATATCGACAATATCAATGGAAGCGCAAGTCCATAACAGCATTTGATCGCGTGTCACCATTCGTGCTCCAACCCCCCGCTTCCAGAATTTATGTTAGTTCTATTATAGTTTCACTGAGAATCATTATCAAATATCGTTTCAGAGGCATCGAATTCAACAGAATTTAATCTTGAAGCATTGAATTCATTCGAGCCTAGTTCTGCGTTCCTTTCAGCAAGACTCTTCAAATATAACTGAGCTATAACGATAGCAACAGCAGAATAACAGCAACAATATATGTTCAGCAAAATAAATAGACCTCATAGATCCGTTATCACGTCTCTGAGGTCTATTGCAGCAGTAGCGCAAGTATTTTAAAAGACAATTATAAAGAAGATAATTATATGCGTCGTCTCTTTAACCGTCACAATGGTGACATATAGCGACCATAAGTAACGTCCAGCTCCGTAAATTGGTTCTGCTCCCTTGACAGGAACGTGACGGACTCACCTTCTGCTCCCATCCATTGCACACCCAGCATGAATCCTTGCGGTGTGCGAGCGGCCCACAGGAATGAGAACATCTCTGGCAGGACCTCTCCACCATCGTCCACTCGCCAAGCTGAATAGCCCTCAAGCTGCGCAGGATAATCCTGCACGATCAGTCCATCCTTGCTGTCAAGCACAAGGCTGGCCAGCAGTTCTTGGCCTTTGGGCTCGAATTGGACCAGGTACAACTTACCCTGTGAGTCAATCTGCTCTAAAGGCCAGATATGTTGAATCTGACGCTTCCAGGTATTATCCAGACGGCTGACGAGCGCAGCAGGTGTCTGCTCTTCACGTATAGAGGTCATGCCCAGTTGAGCAGCTTCAGGCATGTCTTGCGCCATTGTCAAGAAATAGGTCTCATTCGGCGTAGCCTTCCCCTCGATGATCTCATAGAGACTGCCAGGCAAATAATCAAAGTTCTGGGCCGTCTGGCGGCCATTATCCGCATCATTTCGCTCCTGTACACTCATATATCGAACAGCGAGGCGCTGGCCATGGTAGCCTACGGCGAGATTGTATCCCTGACTCGGCACCTTGCCCTCGCTTGGCGAATCAACTAACAATCTGCTGCCTGACGCATCTGCAAAGCCTAAGGCGCCTTCGGTCAATAGTAAGGAAGGATTGAGAACTGCAAGTGGTTCCGCAGACGACACCGAAAATGAAGATGATATTGATGACGATGATGTCGATGACACCGCTGACGAGGAGCCTAGACTCGAATGGCTTGCCGCTGGAGTCGTGGATGCTGAAGCATCTTCACTGTCTAGCGTATGCTCACTCCCCGCACCCAAGCCGCTGTCCGTCTTAGCTTCACCTTGGGTGTTCACACCCTTTTGCGTCTGTGCCGGGACAGGCTGTTCCCGATCTACAGCTGAATTCTGCATCCCCGTACAAGCCGCCAGCAGCAGGCTCATCGTAATCCAGACCGGCACAAGTCTCTCAATGCTCCCTCTCATCCCTATCGCCCCTGTTCGCTGTAAAGTCAGCATTTTGCATACATCCAGGCCCAAAATACAGCTCAGACATCCAGTTGAAGATACCCGGATACGATGTAAAAGTGCCTTATCTCCCTCACTTTACAACAGGTTATGAATAGCGGCAATAGATCGTAAATGGTTGATTTTGGTGCCTAAGCTGCGCGCTTATTCTTATTGTAGATATCGAATGCTACGGCCAGTAGAAGTACCAGACCTTTAATACCTTGCTGCCAATCAATACCGAGGCCGATGAGCGACATACCATTGTTCAGCACGCCCATAACCAAGCCCCCGATGATTGCACCATAGACCGTCCCGATCCCCCCGGAGGCCGAAGCCCCCCCAATGAAGCAGGCTGCAATAGCATCCAGCTCAAAGTTCGTTCCAGCCCGCGGCGTAGCAGCATTCAGACGTGCGGCAAAAATCAGGCCAGAGATGGCAGCCAGCACACCCATATTGACGAACACCCAGAACGTGACCTTTTTCGTCTTGACCCCGGACAGCTCAGCCGCCTTCTCATTTCCTCCGAGTGCATACACATGTCGTCCGATGACCGTACGATTCATGATAAAGGAATAGGCAATAATAAGTGCGAACAACAGAACCAGAATGTTCGGAATGCCCGCATAGCTCGCCAGCATGAAGGTGAACACATTCGTTATGATTGCTACCGCAGCCAGCTTCAGGAGGAATAAACTATTAGCCCCCGCTTCAAATCCATATTTTAATTGCGCACGACGAGCACGCATTTCACTCAGAATGTACCAGACACTCAGTGCAACACCCACTACCACCGAGATGATACTAACTCCTGAAAAAGCAACGTCCGGCAGGAAACCTGAGCTCAGCTTCTGAAATCCACCAGGGAATGGAGAGATGGACTGCCCATCCAGCACAATCATGGTCAGACCGCGGAAGAGCAGCATACCCGCCAGCGTCACGATAAAGGCCGGAATCCGTACATACGCGACCCAAAAGCCTTGCCAGGCACCGATTAAGCCACCAACCAGGATGGCAGCAATAACAGCTATCCATGTCGGCAGCTGCCAGTCTACCATCATGATCGCAGCTACCGCACCCACAAATGCAGCAACCGAACCGACCGACAAATCAATGTGCCCTGTTATAATGACCAGCACCATGCCGATGGCAAGCACCAGAATATAGCTATTTTGCAAAATCAGATTGGTAATATTGATCGGCTTGAGCAATAGCCCGCCCGTTAACACCTGGAACAGCAGCATGATGACCACCAATGCAAATATCATACCGTATTGCCGTACATTCCCCTTGAACAATCTAGCCAACATGGTCATGCTTCCCGCCTCCTGACTTGGTCATATATCTCATAAGCACTTCCTGCGATGCTTCCTCACGGCTCACTTCTCCGGTCATTCGTCCTGCGTTCATGACATAGATGCGATCACATAGCCCAAGAATCTCGGACAACTCGGAGGAAATCACCAGCACAGCCTTTCCTTCTGCAGCCAGTCGATGAATGATGGTATAGATCTCATATTTGGCACCTACATCAATACCGCGCGTCGGCTCATCCAGCATGAGAATGTCAGGCTCCGCGAATATCCATTTTCCCAGTACCACCTTCTGCTGATTGCCACCGCTTAGATTACCGGTCTTCTGCAAAATGCTTGGTGCCTTGATATTCATGCTGCGCTTCATCTCCTCAGCCACCAGCACTTCCTCATGCTCGTTCACCACGGTGTTCTGACTAAGCTTGGGCAAGCCGGTCAGCGAGATGTTGCGCTTGATGTCATCCATCAGAATCAGGCCGTAAGCCTTGCGATCCTCGGTAACATAAGCGAACCCATTCTCAATAGCCTCCGTCACGGTCCGGTTGCGAATGATGCGGCCCTCCTTGATGAGCTGCCCGGAGATGCTACGCCCGTAGGATCTGCCGAAGATGCTCATGGCCAGCTCCGTTCGACCTGCTCCCATCAGTCCGGCGATTCCGACAATCTCCCCGCGCCGTAGCTGCAGATTGACCTCCTCCAGCACTTTGCGGTCCGCATGATGCTCATGGTAGACCGTCCAGTCCTTCACCTCCAGAATGACCTCACCAATCTCGGCGTGTCGCTCCGGATAGCGGCTGGTCAGATCTCTGCCAACCATACCGCTGATGATCCGATCCTCTGTAACCACGTCCTTCTTCATGTCCAGTGTCTCAATGGTGTGCCCGTCACGCAGGATGGTCACAGAATCTGCCACTTTGGATATCTCATTCAGCTTATGGGAGATGATAATGCAGGAAATGCCCTGTCGCTTCAGCTCCAGCATCAATTGCAGCAGGTTCTCGCTATCGTTCTCATTCAGGGCTGCCGTCGGCTCATCCAGAATGAGCAGCTTGACCTTTTTGGATAAGGCCTTGGCGATCTCGACGAGCTGCTGCTTCCCTACACCGATGCTGGATACCAGCGTGTCTGGCCGCTCATGCAGTCCGACCTTGGCCAAAAGCTGCTGCGTGCCCGCATAAGTGGCGTTCCAGTCGATCACTCCTTTGCTGGCTCGCTCATTGCCCAAATAGATATTTTCCGCAATCGACAGCTCCGGAATTAACGCGAGCTCTTGATGGATAATAACGATCCCAAGCTCCTCACTTTGCCGAATATCCTTGAACTCACACGTCTGGCCTTGAAAACGAATCTCCCCTTCATAAGAGCCGTGGGGATACACTCCGCTAAGCACCTTCATCAAGGTCGATTTTCCTGCTCCATTCTCGCCACACAAAGCGTGAATCTCTCCCTCGCGAATCCGTAGATTCACGTCCTCCAGCGCCTTGACGCCCGGGAAAGCTTTGGTGATACCAATCATCTCCAGAATGATTCCAGCCATGGACCTGCTCCTTTCCAGCTCGTGTCTTCTGCTTGTTACTTAAGACCAATCTCCTCGCGGGTGTAATATCCGCTATCCACAATATCCTTCTCCACATTGCTCTGATCGACAGAAATAGGGTCCAGTAGATAAGCCGGGACTACCTCTATTCCATTGTTATAAGACTCCGTGTCGTTCACTTCCGCCTGTTGACCTTGTAAGATGCTGTTAGCCATCTCTACCGTCTTCTCCGCTAATTTACGTGTATCCTTGAATACCGTTTGCGTCTGCTCCCCGGCTACAATGGATTTGATCGAGGAGAGCTCAGCATCCTGCCCGGTGATGATCGGCAAGGGCTTGGCACTGCTACCATAGCCGACGCCCTTCAATGAGGATATAATTCCGATACTAATTCCATCGTACGGTGACAGCACAGCGTCCACCCGTTCTGTCGAATAGTAGGCGCTCAGCAGATTATCCATCCGGGACTGAGCTAGCGCACCATCCCAACGCAGCGTGGCAATCTGGGCCATCGTGGTCTGTTGACTACGGACGACAAGCTTGCCCTCATCAATGTAGGGCTGTAGCACAGACATGGCCCCGTCAAAGAAGAAATAGGCGTTGTTATCGTCCGGTGACCCGCCGAACATCTCAATGTTGAACGGTCCTTTACCCTCCTTAAGCTCCAAACGCTGCTCGATATACGAGGCCTGCTGCACGCCTACCTTGAAATTGTCAAACGTTGCGTAGTAAGTTAGATAAGGTGTATTGCGAATCAGACGATCATAGGAAATCACCTGAATTCCCTGATCATGTGCCTTCTGAATTACATCTGTCAGTGTATTGCCGTCTACCGAAGCGATGACCATGACATCAACGCCCTTGGTAATCATGTTCTCGATCTGCGAAATTTGATTCTCAACGACATCCTCAGCGTATTGCAGGTCCGTCTTATAGCCTTGCTCCTGAAAGAGACGGACCATATTCTCTCCATCAGCTACCCAGCGTGCAGAGGATTTGGTCGGCATAGATATGCCCACGTAGCCCTTCTCTCTGCTGCCCGGCCCGCTCTCTGCCAGATTGCAGGCGGATAGCAGCAGGGTCATGGCCAGCAGCCACAGCATTACAGCTCCTTTTTTCATCGCGAAGTCCCCTTTCCTATTGAATCGCCAACCCACTCGTCCCGAATTGTGCTTGCCGCTACTTGCTGGCGGATGTTCAGTGACACAATTGGATAACGCTTTCAAAATGTAATATTGGTACGTCACCTGCATGGATATGGTATCACTTGGGAATAAGCAGGGTCTTTATGATGAATGAACCTTTTTTATAAAATTTTAACTTTTGTCTTGTCAGGCTCGACTGCTCATCAAAATTAGTGAACGGTTGCCTCTAAAAAAACACAAAAAGACCTCACCAGCTCCAGAGAACGGATGAAGTCATTTGGTTTCTACTATACCTTAACCAGATCAATCATATGGGAGTGTAGAGCCGCTGTAAGCGGGGAGCCCTATCGACCGCTGTTAAGCTTGCTATTCTGTGGCCTGTGCTATTTCATTGTCAGTTATTAAGGCTCATCAATTATCAGCTATCAGCAGTTTTCAGTGATCGTTATCAGTTTTCAGTGATCGCTTTATTCGTTTATTCGTCTATTCGTTATTGCTTCCCACTTGGTAACGTGCCCCGACCTCGGCGGTACTGGGCCGGAGAGACGCCCATAATCTTCTTGAATGCCGTGCTGAAATAATGCTGGCTGTCATATCCGGTCTGCTCTGCGATCGCATGAATGGGCAGCAGGGTGGAATCCAGCAGCTGCACGGCCTTGCGAATTCGGGTACGCGTGACAAGTGTGACGAAGTTATCGTTCAGCTCCTTCTTGAGCACACGACTGAGATACACGGGCGATACCTGCAGGCTGGCTGCCAGCGAATCCAGCGTAAGCTCGCGCTGGGCATAACGCTCCCGGATCAGCTGACGTGCACGGCGGACCAAGGGAGACACCTGGGCCTCATACTGCAATTGCTCACGGCAGTGCCGATACGCTGCTCGAAGTCCATCCAGTCCATCTTCATTCTTCTCCAGGCAGCAATGTACCGCGATATTCAGGAAGCTGCCAATCTTCTGTTCAATCTCCGCCTCCATACCTTCAGGCGCAAGCTGCCACAGACACATACCAACCAGTCCTCCGCGCGTCTGGAACAACACATGCGGAAGCTCCGTCAGCAGCTCCCCCATAATATTCTCAGCACCGAATCGAAGCAGCTGTCGCTCCGACTCCTGCATAATGCTCTGCGACTCCCCTCCTGGCCAGCGTACAAGTCCAATCTGTACCGGAAGATGGGACGGCAGGCTCAGGAAGGCGAGCTGCTCCAGCACCTCGGGTTCTTCCATGCTCCCCTCTAGCCACTCCAGGCAGCTGCGACGCCGGAGCAAGGGAATATGTCGCTCCAATTGGATGGCCGTCTGCTCCACATAGGCGCTCCGTGCAAGCTCCTCATCCATTCGCTGTCGCAGACCGGATAAGGTCTCATATAATTGCCTGTCGTCTACTGGCTTGAGCAGATAATCCTGTACACCGAGACGAACAGCCTCCTGGGCATAGGCGAATTCATCATGACCGGATATGATCAGGCAGCGGCAATCCGGGCATTCCTCCTGTAAGCGACGAATCAGCTCAATCCCGTTCAGGAAAGGCATGTTCAAATCGACCAGCATAATATGAATATCCAGCTCTCGAGCAAGCTCCAGTGCTTCCTCACCATCCTCTGCTTCACCGACTACCTCCATCCCTAGCTCAGACCATGGGATGGCCTCTCGTATACCTTCACGAATAATAGGCTCATCATCAGCGATCAGCACTCTGTAGGAAGCAGTAGGTGGACTCGTGCCTATGCTGCGGGCTTTTTCCAGCGGCCACATCATAGGTTCTCTATGACCGTCTCCGTTTGTGTTAGTCACAACTTCGCTCAATCCAATCCCTCGCTTTCCGTCCGCTCAGCCTGAGGTGTTGGCATATCAGGCAAGAGTGGATGAATGATAGTTACACAGGTCCCTTCCCCTTCCACACTATCTACTGTGATTCCATATGTGTCACCGAACGACAGGCGCAGGCGAGCCTGCACATTCAGCATACCGTAGCTTCTTCCTGTCCAAGTAGTGTCCTGTCTTCGGTCGTGCGTATCCAGCTTCTCCACAGGGGATGCCAGTAGCTCTCTGATTTCCTGCAAGCGCTGCGCTGACATGCCTGCCCCATTATCGCTCACAGTGAGCCTGAGGCTGTCTGCATCTGTGGAAGCTTCAATGCGAATCAGGCCGGGTCCACGCCGGGCCTTGATTCCATGATAAATGGCATTTTCCACGATGGGTTGAAGCAGCAGCTTCAGCAGGTACAATCGCGCAAGCTCTGGTGGCACGACCAGCTCATAGCGCAGCCGATCTCTGTATCTCATTTGCTGAATATGCAGGTAGCTGGAGATATGTTCGATCTCCGCCTGCAGTGGAATATAATCATCGCCTTTACTGAGTCCGATGCGAAACAGACGCGAGAGTGCTCCTACCATGACAGACACATCGGCAGCTCCCTGCTTACGTGCCATCCAGTGAATCGTATCCAGCGTATTGTATAGAAAATGTGGCTTGATATGCTCCTGCAGACTGCGCAGCTCAGCTTCCCGCTTTTGACGTTCACGCACCTTGTTCAGCTGCATTAGCTGTTGAAGCTGCTCTACCATGCGGTTATAGCTCCTGCCGAGCATGCCCACCTCATCCGCTCGCTCCGTCCATTTCCCCTTGCTTAGATCTCCCTTCTCTGCTCTACGCATATAAGACATCAATTGCAGGATGGGCTGGGCAATCGACCGGGATAACCATAAGGACGCCGTCAAGCCGAATAGACAGACGATGAACACAAAGCAGACAATATAAAATTGAATCTGGCGCACCTCCTGTACCGATTCATCGGCAGGAAATACACCTACCGTCTGCCAGCCCGTAAATGAAGAGGCCTGATACATGAACAGCATCTCCCTGCCTTCTGTCTCCCGAGTGAAAATGCCTCCGCTCTCTCCGCTATGGAGCCATTCTGGAGGGATATGCTTGATAGGTGACAGCTCCGGCATGTAGATGCTTCTCCCCTCTGCATCCGTCACCATGACGTAGCCGGATTTGCCAAGGGTTATATTTCTGGCTGCCTGTGAGATGCTTCGTTGCTTGAGGTCAATCAGGATAACGCCCAGCACCTGGCCTGAGGCCGGATCTGTCACCGAGCGAACGATCGACACCAGCTCATTGTTCTGATAGCGGGCATGGCTCGTCAGGTTACGCTGATCAGGCTGGCCCAGCACAGTGAAAATACCGGGGTTCTGCTTCGCCTTGACGTACCAATCCTCCAGCAGCAGACTGCGATCATATCTGGGATACATATCATTGCTAATATAATCCCCTTGCTGATTGACGAGTAGAATGCCTGCAATCTCGGGATAGAGTGTCGTAAAGCCCTGCAGGTATTGCTTCATGCTGTACAGCTGATCCTGGCTCCGGGCCGATGGTGCGCCCGTAGCCGACAACGGAGCCTTCGGTAAATGCTGCTGCCATGCAGGCTGCGATTCAGATTTCGGAGAATCTGAATCCGTTGCTGAAGACGAGACTGATGATAAGAATGATGATGGCGAGACTGCTGTTGAAGACAAAACTGATGATGACGATGAGAATGATGAAGATGGTGTGACCGCTGCTGAAGCTGAGACGGTTGCCAGCGCCGAAGCTATAGCTGGTGAAGCCCCAGACCCTGAGTCTGACGTGTCTGCTGTCTGCGCCGACTGTCCGGTATAGCCATCCGCTGCCGTCTGCCCTGACATGAAGGCCATGACCTCCGGCTGAAAACCGATCAGATAGGTCATGTTCTGCAGGTTCTCCATCTGACTGTCCAGCGCCTCATTCACCTTCCCGATCAGCTGTAGTGTATGGCTCTCCACCTGCCGCTCTACGATTCGTTCGACCGTCCAGTTCACCAGAGCTCCCAAACCGACCGATGGGACAATGGCGAATAACAGAAAGAGCAGGATCAACTGATAGCGCAGAGGCATATTCCGCAGCTGCATGTGGGTAAGAAGCTTTCGAAGTCGTTGATGCTGGTCATGGTCCTCTTGTATCTCAGCTGACTGTTGCTCGTGGCTGCCGCGTATCTCAGTCTGTAGCTGCTGACGTTGATGTTTATTTTGCATAAAAATCATCCACATTCTGGCGGGTCACGAGCGATATCCCTGTATCTACCGTCACAGGCAGTGGAGCCGTGGGAGCTGTCGGAGAAGGTGCCGGAACGGTCAGGCCGTGCTGCAAATGGAACAAATATTGAAGGGACCAGTACCCCATATTCCAGGTTCCTTGGGCTACTGTCGCCGAGATCGTCCCATCCTTGATCATGTCCAGCGTCGCTTTATTTGTATCAAATGCAATAACCGTCAGCGCTCTGTCAGCAGCAACATTCCGAACCGCCTCCCCTACCCCCGCTGCCCCTGTCGCTTCTGTCACAAAGATGCCCGTCAGTCGGGGATGCTCCGTCATCAATCGAAGAGCCTCGCTGTTCGATACCTTCGCATCACCTTCCCCATCCGCAACCTCAACGACCTGTATAGCAGGATATTGCGTTTGGATCTGCTGCATGAACCCGCGAGTCCGCTCCATATGATTTTGTTGACCAGGGAGTGTCAAGACGGCTACCTCTCCTGTACCATCCAGCCTTTCTGCCATCTGGTCTGCTGCGGTGATACCGGCTTGATAATTGTCTGTTCCCAGAAAAGAATACGCCCGGCTGCCCGGTGCCCCGGCATCGAACAGGACGACAGGAATTCCAGCATCAATAGCTTTGTTGATCGCTGGAACGACAGAGGTCGGATCAATAGCTGAGATGGCGATCCCAGCCGGCTTGCGCGCTATGACTTGCTCAATCACCGTCGTCTGCTCCTGCACGTCATAACGAGTGGCTCCGCGATATTCAGCCGTCACCCCTAGCGCATCGGCTGCATCCTCAAACCCTTTTAGCGCTCCCTTCCAATACTCCAGCCCGGACTGGAACGTTATCATGACATAGCTTTCCGTCAATGTTCCCTGCAGCGCATGCTCCTCCCAGGTTCCCTGTGTCCGGCTCGCATATTCGTATCGGAACACATAGAGCGCAAACAGGCCAATCAGCACCACATAGATCAGAAGTGTTTTTTTCACATCATCCACGTCCTAGATCAATAGTTATGTTCCATATTATATATGGAATTGTAAACGGTATCACAACAAAAAGAAACCGTTACCCCATAGTAACGGTTGATCCATCTGCAAGCTCGGGAGCTGCTTTTGTTAGGCTTTTCTTCGTGAGTTTTTATCCGTGGGCTTCTAGTAAGCTTTTCTCGTTGTGCTTGTTTTGATTAATTTGCTTAACTTACTTTTTCCAATTTGCTTATGGTGCTTGTTGTACTTGATATGTTTGTTGCGCTTGTTGGGCATATTGGGTTGTCTATCTTTTTTATCGGGTAGGCCATTCACCATAGGATGCTATAGGGTCTATAGGTTCCTCCTGAATCATGTGAATGACGGCGCGGTACAGATTGGGCGGATACTCGGCAATGCGATGGCACAAGTATAGATACCACTCCTGTCCGTAGGTCAGATAGATACGAACAGGATGTCCAGCGGCTTGGAGGCGAGCACTGAGCTCCGGTCGAATGCCGTACAGCATCTCGAACTCCACCCCCGGTCTGTCCAACAAGCCCTTCTGCAGGATTACTTCTATTAATGCTTCATCATGAGTTGCAATGGATACCTGATGGCCTTGAGTCACAACGTGAATCAACAGCTCCAGGTAACGCTCATTCAAAGCTTGTGACCGTGGAAGACAGATTTCTTCATCCTCCTGATAAGCCCCCTTGACGATACGTACTCTGGCTTGAGCTGGAAGCTTCGCCGTGACATCCTCCCAGGTACGATGTAAATGAGCCTGTAGCGTGATGCCGATATTCAAGTGTAGGGCCACAGCCTGCTCATATACCTGTAAGATTCGGGCTGTCTTGGTGGATTCCTCCATACTAATGAATAGCTCAATACCCAGCGGCTTGGCCTGAGCTGCCAGTTGTAGCAAATATCCTAGCGCCAGCTCTGTATCCAGCAGCAGTCCGATATGAGACAGGTCAAAGGAAACACGACCTGAACGCCTGGACGCCCCCAGTTCAGCTATGAGATCAGACAGCTCCTGCGCAGCTAGCTCGCACTCCTTCTCGCTTGTCGTATTTTCTCCAATATACTCAAGCGATACGGCGTAGCCACGCTGCTCTAGTCTAGCTGCTGCAATCATGGCTTCATAACGCTGCTCGCCCGTGACATATTGCACCGCCGCTCGACGCACCAGCCGGTTCATCTGTTCATTTTGCTCCAGATAAGCCTTGATATCCTGACGACGGGCAATAGCTTTGAGTGCTTCTGCTAGCTGCTTATCTAGGTCTGTAGGTTGTAGTTGATTCATTCTTCCAGCTCCTTTTCGTAAGGCAGCTTTTCGAGACCGAGGCACTTCTACTAATGCCAACATAATCTCAGGGACAGTAACATTTACGTTGACAATAAAGCAGGTACTGTTCGCGAAAAGCCATCTGAGTATCCTTACTGTACAGGAGAGGGCGACCAAAATATTGTACAAAATTGCTCCGATATACGGCGCCAAAATATTACTCCAATGAATGGCTCCAGAATATTACTTGATATGAATTTTTACGAGGTAAGAAGAATCTTGTCGACAGAAGAAGACGAATTGCATTGATGATAATTTCAATCTAGATGATGATAATTTGAATCTAGAAATAGAAGCTTCTATTTCTATGAGTACCTATACGGATAAACTGTACTGGCGCGGCGTGACTCCGACGATTCTGGTGAACATCCGTGTAAAGTGACTCTGGTCATAAAAGCCTGCCTCAATCGCTATATCCGATAGCGATCGACGTGCACGAGCCAGCTCGACTTTGGCAAAATTGATGCGCAGCACGTTCTGATAAGCATGAGGGGGCAAGTGGCTCCACTGCTTGAACAGACGAATGAGATGGAACCTGCTGATGCCTGCCTGCTGCTCTAGCTCCTCCAAGGTAATTCGCTTCATAAAATGCTCGTTCAGATACTCATGAATCCGTCGAATGTATTGATGATCTCCCTTGCTGCGATGCGCGTGGCGCAGATCATCCGGCTCCGCACCTGTAATGGCTTGTAATAGGTCAATGAGGGCTGTCTCCGTCTCCAGTGGTCCCCTGTGCTCCCGCAGCGCAGCCATCACATGCTCGATCAGGACAGCACACTTTTGATTTTTGCCATCTGCGAGCAAATACGGGATATGCACACGCTCCAGCTCCCGCGGCTCCAACTGCCTCAGCCACTCTGGTTGAATGAAGAGCATACTGTATTGCCAGCCCAGCTCCGGCTCTGGCTGACAGGCATGCAGCATCTGCGGCGGGAAGCTAATGACTCTCCCGGCGTCCACATGTAGCAATTGACCATCACACCAGGCGCGAGTACGTCCCTGATGGATCAGACCTATGGAATATTCCTCGTGAAAATGCTTATGGTAAGCCAGATCATCAGCAAGGCAATGCTTGGCCTCCAGAAATGGAGTCTCCGCATCCCGATAAAAGTTAACTCTGGACATGCTCTTCTCTCCTTTCCCTACTGTTCGTCTATGACTCATGCGGCTAAATTCATATGCCATAGGCGCCGTATAGACGTTAGGTAAACGTATGCATATAGGTGATGCCATATAGGTGATGCCATACATGTAGTTCCTGCTTGTATGGCCTCCATGTATGCTCAGTATGTAGCCAAGTACAGTGACGGTCAAGCTTCCTTCACCCCCGGATACGACAAGAAGCCACCTGGTCATGAGCTTCGTCTCATGCATTCAGGTGACTTCAATTTAGACAGGAGCAGGCTTCACAGCGGTCGACAGAGCTCCCTGCTCGCTAGCTGCTCTCTACTCATAGTTGATCTGGCCAAGGTACTAGATAGATCAACTCTACTTAATACAGATGACAAGCAACCTGACGCCCCGGGGATATCTCTCGCAGCTCCGGTACGACGGAGCGGCAGGTATCCTTAACATACGGACAACGAGTATGGAAGGTGCAGCCAGACGGAGGATTCTCCGGATTCGGTACATCTCCGCTCAATACGATCCGCTGCCGGGTGATCTCGGGGTTCGGCACCGGAACAGCTGACATCAACGCCTGCGTATACGGATGCAACGCCTCCTTGAACAGCTCGGCCGTCGGAGCCAGCTCCACCACTTTTCCAAGATACATGACAGCTACCCGATCACTGATGAATTTAACGACAGACAGGTCATGCGAGATGAACATATACGTCAGCCCGAACTGCTCCTGCAAATCCTGCATCAGATTCAGCACCTGCGCCTGAATGGACACATCGAGTGCCGAGACAGGCTCATCACAGACGATGAACTTCGGGTTGAGTGCCAGGGCACGGGCGATACCGATCCGCTGTCTCTGACCTCCAGAGAATTCATGCGGGAAGCGATGCGCCTGATAAGGAGACAGGCCTACGACCTCCATTAGCTCCTCTACACGGCTCTTGACCTCATTACGGCCCAAGCTGTGATGGGTCAGCAGTGGCTCTTCCAGTGTACGCTGTACCGTCCAACGCGGATCAAGTGACGCATAGGGGTCCTGAAATACCATTTGCATATCGGTACGAAAACGACGCAGCTGCTCAGGAGACAGGGCGCGCACATCCTGGCCTTCGAAGAACACCTCACCGTCTGTCGGTTCAATGAGCCGCAGGATCGCACGTCCTGTGGTAGATTTACCACAGCCGGACTCACCAACTACAGCCAAAGTCTCGCCCGTCTCTACCGTTAGCGTGACTCCATCCACAGCCTTGACTGCACCTACTTGCTTGGCTAGCAGGCCTTTCCGAATCGGATAATGCTTCTTCAGATTGCGAACTTCCAATATGGCACTCATCAGGCTCCTCCTTTCTGCTCCAGCAGACAGCGACAGCGGTGTCCCGGCTCGATCTCCAGCAGCTCAGGCTGCATCAGCTCACATTGCTCCTGCTTGACTGAACAGCGTGGAGCAAAGCGACAGCCTGCAGGCATATGTGCCGGATTGGGTACCTGCCCCGGAATAGAGGACAGTCGCTTCTGGTCCCCGGCCAGCTGGGGCAGCGAAGCCATTAACCCCCGCGTATATGGATGCTTGGGATTGGAGAAGAGTGTCTTCACATCCGTCTCCTCCACAACCTGCCCTGCATACATGACCATGACCCGATCGCACATCTCGGCGACAACGCCCAGGTCATGGGTGATCATCATGATTGCCATATTCTCGGTACGCTGCAGCTCCCGCATCAGATCCAGAATTTGCGCCTGAATCGTCACGTCCAGCGCCGTGGTCGGCTCATCCGCGATGAGTAGCTGTGGGCTACACACCATCGCCATCGCAATCATGACCCGCTGACGCATTCCTCCTGATAGCTGGTGAGGATACTGCTCCGCAATACGCTCGGGCCGCGGAATGCCAACCTTGCGCAGCATATCCACTGAGCGCTCCCAGGCTTCTTTTTTGCCTAGCTTCAGATGATAACGCGCCGACTCTGATATTTGTTTGCCAATCTTGAACACCGGATTTAATGAGGTCATAGGCTCCTGAAAAATCATCGCCATCTGATTCCCACGCACCTGCCGGATTTCTCGTCTGGATAGCTTGAGCATATCCTTGCCCTTGAATCGCACTTCACCGGAGGCGACACGTCCGATCCGCTTGGGCAGGAGCTGCATAATCGACAGCGAGGTGATACTCTTCCCGCAGCCAGACTCGCCCACAATGCCCAGCGCCTCGCCTTGTCGCACAGACAGGCTCACGCCGTCCACGGCCCGAATGACGCCGCTGTCTGTAATGAATTCTGTTCGCAAATCCGTGACTTCGAGCAATTCAGTCATGTTGTTCCTCCTCCCAGAACGAGTATCTACTGCATCATTTACGAAGAAGCTGTAACTCCCTGTGCGGTAGCACCATCAGCTGGGGCATCCTTCTGCGTATCGTCCATACCCTCCACACCGAGATATTTCAGAGCGCTCAGCGCATAGACCTTGGCACATTGAATAATCTGCCATACAGGCGCTTTTTCGTTAAAATTATGAATCGTGGACAGCTCGGCTGGTCCATATTGTAGTACGGGAATATTGTGATTGCGGAAATGACGGGCATCACTGGAAGCCCATTGCAGCACACCATACGCTTCCTCGCCACTGACCTCGATAATGCTATCGACCAGATTACTAATGATCGGTTCATGCGGTGGTGTCCAGTTGGCATTACCTTGGAAGCCGAACGGCTTCAGCTCGGATTCAATACCGGCCTCCAGCAGCAGAGAGCGCGCCCGATCCAGCACATCCCTGTAATCCACGCCGAATGGCACACGGGAATCCACCTGTACCGTACAACGATCCGCGACCACATTAACCTTCGTTCCACCTGTAATTGTCCCGATATTCACAGTGACATGATCGAAGACCTGATAGGCTAGTCCAGCCTGCTCACGCTCAATCGCATATTGCTGGGATATACGGATGATCTCCTGCACCTCTTCTGGAATATTAGGCTTGATATCCCACAGCCGCTGCAGGGATTCGATCCCCTTCGCTGCTTTGACAATTGCATTATCGCCTACGACGGGAGACAGACTTCCGTGCCCAGGCGTACCCTCTACGGTGAACTCGAACCAGCAGCTCCCCTTCTGTCCGATCGTCGGATGCTGGGGACTGGAAGGCTCAGCGATGACGGCTGCAGTCCCCGTTGCCAGGCCTCGCTCCAGCACCCAAGGCACACCCAGATCGCCGCCAGTCTCTTCGTCCGGCACGATCATCAGCGACAGATCACCGCGTAGTGGCACGCCCAGCTTGGCCAGAATCGCCGTGGCAAACAGCAGCCCGGCCAATCCGCCCTTCATGTCGGAGGCGCCACGCCCCAGCATGTATCCGTCCCGAATCTCACCACAGAATGGGTCGAAATCCCAGCGCGACAGATCCCCTGCCGGGACTACATCCGTATGACCGCAGAAAATCAGATGACGATCGGACTTGTCCTGGCCTGCCCCCTCCAGTGTCGAGACCAGATTCAGCATCGTATCTGTCGCTGCGTGAACCTGCGTGGAAATCCCCGCCTGCCGCAAATAATCAATAATGAAGGCACTGATCTCCCGTGAGTCTCCAGGCGGGTTCTCCGTCGGATACTGAATCAGCTTCGAGCACAGCTCCAACAGCTCATCCTGTTGCTCCTCGATTGCTTCCAGCACTTTCTTCTTCCAGTCCATCATGATCAGACTCCTCTCCGCATCGTCTATTCAAATATTCATACAGTTAACCATATCGTCCTGAAAAAAGGTTGGAAGACAGGTATGCACCTGTCTCCCTCCTGCTTCTTGCTGCCTGTGCTGTTATTCGCCTTTGTTAAGCGGGTAGAAACGCAATACCTCATCTGGATAGTACACGTATCCGCTGACTTTGTTACTCATACCCACAACGCGATTGTATTCATACAGGTAAGCCCAAGGTGCTTCTGTTGTAATGATTTCCTGTGCTTTCTTATACAGCTCGTTACGCTTGTCCGCATCTGCCTCTGCGCCTGCTTCTTCCCATAGCTTGTTGACTTCCTCATTGTTGTAATGAATGTAGTTGGAGGAGCCTTTGCCATAGAGCAGGAAGCCCAGATGGTAGCCAGGATCATTCACGAAGGATGTCCATTTGGAGATGTAGGATACCAGATTACCTTCCTTTTGTTGCTCCAGGAATTGAGCGCGAGCGACCTTGTTAATGTTCATCTTCACGCCAATCTTGGCCAGCTCTGCCTGAATCAGTACCGCATCATATTCCCAGTCATCAAAGCCTGATCCCAGTGTAAAGTCGAAGCTGAATCCGTCTGGATAGCCCGCTTCTGTCAGCAGCTGCTTCGCTTTATCCAGGTTATATTCATAGACATAGCCTGCATCCGTAGAGCCTGGTGTATTGCTGGCTACCGAGCTCTTCATCACTTTCGCTTGTCCATACATAACGTCATTGATCAATTGATCGTAAGGAATCGCATAATTGATAGCCTGACGCACCTTCACATTGTCAAACGGCTTCACATTGTTGTTCATACCGAAGAACAAAATACGGTTACTGGCATTGGATTTAACGGTCAAAGCGCTATTTTCACTCAGCGCCGCCACGTCCTTCGGCGGAATCTCAATCGCCATATCCACATCGCCCTTGTTCAGCAGCAATACACGGTTAGAGGCTTCCTTGGTGAACTTCAGTGTAACTTTGCCAAGCTTGGGAGCACCTTGCCAGTAGTCTGCATTAGCCTGGAACACCGCTTCAGTTGCCGGGTCCCACTTCTCCAGCGTGAACGGACCGGAGCCAGCGGCATTGGTCTTGAGGTAATCCTCACCCTTCTCCTCGACGAGCTTCTGGTCCACGATCGAGAAGGTATACATCGCGATAATCTGTGTGAACATGTGGTTCGGCTTGTTCAGCACGATCTCCACAGTGGAATCATCCTTCTTCGTTACGGTCTTGATGTCAGCCATTCCATAGAGGAAGCTGCCGGAGCTGGAGTTCTTCACCCGATCATAGGAGTAGACGACCGCATCGGCATTTACCGGGTTGCCACTTTGGAAGTTCACGCCACTTTTCAGCTTGAAGGTGTAGGTCGTATTGTCTGGCGATACCTCCCAGCTCTCTGCGAGCATTGGTTGGATATCTTCTGTATTAGCAACCTCTGAGCCATCCAGTGTCTTCACCCCATACGTTACGAGCTGGTCGTAAGTGGCCAGTACCAGGGTATCCGAAGTCAAATCATTGGCTTCCGCTGGGTCCATCGTCGTACCGCCTTCAGAGTAGGCTACCGTCAGTGATGGTGCAGGCTTCGCTGCTTCTCCTCCGCCGGATGCCGCAGGCTGCTGGTTCGCGTTGCTGGCACAGCCGCCGAGTACTACAGTAAGGGCAATTAATGCTGAGAACCATTTGAGCTTTTTCATGTCTGTTTTCCTCCCCAATTGAACCTTGTCATCTGATGAAGCCTTCGTTACCACGTAGAACCGAGTGGAATCGAGTTCAAGCCGTGTTGGATCGGTAGAGCGATTGCTGCTTGAATCCTTCAAGCCTTGATACCTTGAATGCGTTGATTTCTGGATGTCTGGGTACCTGGATGCTTGAAGTTGACGACTATGAATGAATGCTGGTGCTAATGCATGCAGCAATGAAGCCAGGTATCGAATATACAGCAGTCAGCAAAGTATGATTCACCATATGATCATCACACTGTGAAGTCATGCAGCGATATCGCTTCAATTCAACAGAGTGCATGAATGCACGTGGATTCACATAGATGCTCACTTTGGATACAGATGGACGAAGGTGCTTGACGGTACCTGTTTGTACAGGTATGAATCATCCATTCTCCCGGATCGGAGAACCCAATCGCTGGCTGGAGCGAAGCTACGTGCGGTCCGCTTATTCCCTCGGGCTATTTACCCGAGCGTAGCCGTGGATCAAGTACATCGCGGAAGCCGTCACCCAGCAGATTAAAGCCCAGAATCGACGTCGCAATGGAGAGTCCCGGGAACGTCACCAGCCACCACTGGCCTGAAATGATGTATTCCCGTCCTTCGGAGATCATTGCGCCCCACTCAGCGATGGGTGGCTTGACACCAAGACCGAGGAAGCTAAGGCTTGAGGCTGTCAGAATGGCAAATCCCATCCCCAGCGTAGCCTGCACCAGCAGAGGAGCAAGTGCATTGGGCAAAATATGCTGGAACAAGATCGTTCGATCCTTCACGCCGATGGCCCGGCTGGCCTCGACATATTCTTTTTCACGTAAGGAAACGGTCTGTCCATACATCAAGCGGGCGAATTCGGGAATGCCCACGATGCCGACAGCGATCATGGCTCCAGTCAATCCATTCCCCATGGAGGCGGCAATCGCCATCGACAGCACCAGGGAAGGAAAGGCTAGCAGCACATCCATGATACGCATGATGATTGTTCCAGTACGTCCGCCATAATAAGCAGCGATGCCACCTAACGGTACGCCGATCAGGAACGAAATACTGACTGCAATGAGGCCAGTCCAGATACTGATTCTGGCTCCGTATAGTACCCGGCTCAGAATATCCCGTCCATAGTTGTCCGTTCCGAACCAGTGCTCGCTTGTGGGAGCGGTAAGCTTCACAGAGGTGTCTGTAGCATAAGGATCATAAGGTGCAATCCAAGGCGCGACAGCTGCGATCACAGTCCACATGATGATAAAGGCCAGTCCTATGGCTGCCAGACGATTGCGCAGCAGGAGTCGAAAGAACGTTCTTGGCTTGGGAGTCACTGCCTTGGCAGGTGATGTGCCCAAGCTCGTCGGTGCAGCAGTATTCACAGCGTTGTTCCTCCTTTCACAGCACCCATCGTTACTGAGAAATTATTCATAGCGGATTCGTGGATCAATTAATCCATACACCAGGTCCACAATCAGGTTGATGAAGCTGAACAAAATGGCACTGACCAAGGTAAATGCTTGAATCGGTGCATAGTCGGCTGCGAGGATTGAATCCGTCACATAGCCACCGACACCCGGCCAGGAGAAGATCGTCTCTGTGATCACCGCGCCCCCCATGAGTCCGCCGAACTGCAGTCCAAGCACCGTCATGGTCGGAATCAATGCGTTAATCAAAGAGTGTTTTCCGATGACTGCCGTCTCACTTAGGCCCTTGGCCCGTGCGGTGCGAACATAGTCTTGTCCTACCACTTCCAGCATGCTGGAACGGGTCATTCGTGCCACAATCGCCATCGTACCTGTGCTCAGACAGATCGCGGGAAGCAGGAGATGTGCGAGGCTGCTCTTCAAGGCAACCATATCCCCACTTAACAGACTGTCTACTACATACAAGCCTGTAATGTTCGTCGGCGGATTCAGATCACCGCTGATGCGTCCCATGGGTGCAGGAGCCCAGCCTAGAATTGAATAAAAAATATAAATGCCTAGCAGACCAAGCCAGAAAATAGGTACGCAGGCTCCGATCAGCGAGAACACCCGTGAAATATGGTCAATGATCGATTCCTTCTGTGTAGCAGCAATGATGCCCACTGGAATGGCTACACAGATGGCAATAATCATGCTCGCCAGGGTCAGCTCAATCGTAGCCGGGAAGCGGGTCGCAAAGTCGCTCATAACCGTATGACCGGTATGATAGGCGAAGCCCAGGTCACCCTGTAGCAGCTGCCCTACATAAGCGAAGAACTGCATGAATAACGGCTTATCCAGCCCCATGTCCGCCCGAATCTTCGCGATGACCTCATCCGTGGCCTGTTCTCCCGCCATCACAAGCGCAGGATCTCCAGGCAGGACCCTGGACAGAATGAACGTGATGATGATAATACCGATTAATGCCGGAATCATCTGCAGCAGCCTGCGGACTGTAAAAGCAAACAATGGATCAACCCCTTTTTATCTCTGTTGTCATCACCTTGCTGTGTGTCAATTGCATCTCTTCTTCAGCATTCTGCGTCGATACATTCCAATCGTTCATAGTACCAGCACGTAGCAGAAAGCTGCCTATTGTGGCTGGAACATCTTGTAGCTCAGACAATGTACTTCAGGTTTGCGGCACTTGCTCTTTAGTAATTGTGCTTATTTTACATAGAATCCGGGGGCTGAACTACGTCCATTTCAGCTAAAAAAAAGCACAACCGTTTGTCGGTTGTGCACTAATGTACCTCTCCGTGTCATTTTAAGTCACATTATAAAGTTCTAATGGGCGTATTTCGACAAGAAACAGATCGGGATTGCGCGAACGTTTGTCTTGCTGTGGATGAAGTCTCAGCCTTCCTGCTCATCCTGTCTTAAATAGTAGTACACCAGACATAGGTGGCATACGAACTGCTCCCTCGGCTGATTGAGATCGAAGCCTACGATATCACGAATACGCTCCAGTCGATATTTTACAGAATTGCGGTGAATATAGAGACGCTGAGCCGTGTCCACTAGGCTCCCCCGACTCTCCAGGTAATAGAACAACGTACGCAGCAGGTCCCCTGCATGCTCCTGATCGTACTGGCACAGCTTGCCCAGCTTGCGCTCGAACAGTGCGGCGAAGCCTGTATCCTCAATGGATTCCCCAAGAAGGTGGTAGACCTCGACCTCCTCGAAGCGAGTCGTGCGTGATCCGTACAGGCGTACAGATACCTTCAATGCATTCCGAGCTTCTCCGTAGCTCTGGTGCATGTTCCACAGCTGGACCGGGCTGCCTATTCCGGCCCTGAAGCCCCCTAGCCGATTCGCAGAATCCTGCAGCCAGCCATCTACCGTCTTCGCCCAGGCACAGGGCTTCTCCGTATCATCAATGCCTGGTCTGTAATCGGGTGTAGGCAAGAACAAGACAGCCCGATTCGAGCGAAACTCCATATGCGGCGTTACACCACGTTGTCTGGCTTCGAGCTCCAGCAGGGCAGTCAGACTTTCCTGATTCGGCTCATCCTCCCCCTCGATGACAGCGACCTCCCACAGATGCTGTGGATTCATCCCCAGCTTGCTGCCGCGGGCTTCAGCTTCGTGTCTTGACATCAGAGGAGGTGTGAGCAGTTCGTCAATGAAATTGCCACGTAGCCGATGCTCAGTGTCCTCTGCCACCTTGTTGCGCATCAGTTCAAGCGACAGCACCAGCCGTGCTTGCTCGATACCAACCTCCTCCATCTCATCCAGCTTCGGCTTGTCCACCAGCAATCGCGCGACCCGCCTCCGATCCAGGTTAATCTCCCACGATAACGGGGCATGCTCCGTCGTCTTCCAGTTATAATCCTGTGGAGATGAGACGATGATCTTTCCTGCATTATCAATAACGCCAACAGGAGCCTGCAGCAGATCAGCTACATTGTCGCCAACAGCCTGAATACCGCTATTTTCGAGGACCATCGTGGTTAACGTGCGATAGACCTCCTCCGAACGGCGCAGCAGCGCAGCCTGACGATGGAGCACTAGTTCCATGATTGGCTGGGTAATATCCATATAAGGAATATCCGGCGGTATTTCGAGTATTGGCAATCCGCATTCATTGCTGGCATTCACAGCTTCTATAGGAATTTCCTTGAGAAAACGAGCGGGCTTGATTGCCAGCGCAGCTGCTCCCGCCTCATTCAGCGTATAGATCAGCTCACCCAAGATCGCAGGATCATGTCGGATGGAGTAGGCCGTCGTCAGCATGAGCATGCCTTCTCGCAGCCAGCCCTTCAGCTCTGGAACTTCCATAATATCCACGAAACGGACGACCCTGTCCAATCCCTGATGACCACTGATCACCTTGGCTCTGTTGAGTATGGAGATATTCATTAGCTCCTGCAGTGTTATTCCTGTCGTTCTCAAGTCTATCGCCCCCTATGACCCGGTAGTGGCATTCATGATGATAAATCCTTCCCGATTTTCTATGTCTGCTTATACGTATTATGTCGTTACTGTCATTTCATCATGTGCTAATGTTCCAGATAGTGTACCAGACTCCATTCGTAAACAAAACGGAAATTCCTGAGACTTTTTCTTTTATTATCTTGTTTTCATGAAAATATATTTTATTTTCATGTTGTTATATGAAATCTATGGATACACAAAAAAAATTTATTACGTTATCACTTAGAAGGAGTAAAGTGATCTAGTGAATAAAGTCTTATCCTCCAATCCTTGGTTAGATAGTTGCCTCCAGAATATGGAGATATGGAGACATAGAGACATAGAGTCATAGAGTCATAGAGCGTACAACCATGAATCCTAGAATCATATAGTCATTGAGTTAGAAATATCTCCAATCATACGAAATAGCACCGAGCAGGCATTCAGCCAACCGGTGCTATTTGCACACAAGCCAGCTCCTAGCTAGTCTTGTATTGCGTTTACTATGGGGAAATGCAGCAGCCTTTACTTAGTTGTTCATCTGCAAAAGGTTGCTCATCTAGAGAAGGTTGTTCGTCTACAGAAGGAAGATCATTTCCCCTCGACATGCGAAGCTGCTACTGCGGCTCCCAGTGAGAGAATCGGATCCAGCACGCGGATGCCGAGCGTTCGCTCTGCTTCGGCGGCGAACCCCATCGTTGCAAAGCCCGTACAGGATAATGCGATGCAGTCAGCACCCATCGTCTGCAATCTTCGGGCCGCTTCGAGCGCAGCTGTCTTACCCGCTGGCGTATTCAGATCCACCGTCGTCACCACTCCCTCAGGACGCTCCATCCCTACGAAAGCATCCCCCAGAATGGAGCGGATCAACGGTGGAACCTCCTCCAGTATGGTAAGCACTCCTATGCGCTCTGAAGCAGTTAAAGCCAGATGAGCAGTGCAGGAGCCTGCTCCGAATACCGGTATGCCGATCGCCGCTCTCACCTCGGCTAGACCAGGATCGGCGGCACAGCTAATCCCGATCGCTGTACAGCCTGATTGCTCTAATTCACGAGCCAAGGCAATAATCTTCGGAATGGCTTCCTGCTCCGTAGCCTCATCGTATACACCCAGCGGTTGATCTGGAATGCAGCGACTGATAACGGGAAGTCCATACTTCGCCTCAAGCAAGGCCCCGTGCCTATGAACCGCTTCCTCCTGCTCCAGCGTAATTACCCGAATCATCCCTAACATCCGTCCGCCTCCTAGCTGATGTGTAATGAAATTGTAATTAATGAAGCCAAGTACCTTATCTGCGAGACAGTCTTATTGCATTACAGATGAACTGTTCGAAAGTATCGTACTGCGCATATTAAGTACCGTACCGGGCATATAAGATGTCTTTATGTAGCAGATTGTATTTAACACTTTGCTTAACATATTTAGCATATTGTATTTAGCATGTGTACTTTGCATGGTGTATGTATCTTAACGCTCCGCTCTTCCACGCGCTGTTCTCTGTCTAATTCCTTGTGCCCAGCAACGGGCAGATCACCATTACTTGGAGAGCAGCTCTCCTTGCCGCATGATCAGGACATCGTCAATATACACATCCGGTTTGCAGACCACTGCGTCGATATGTACACCCGCAGCAATAGTCCCTCCAAAAGTGTTATTACTGCCAAAAGCTACATGAATCGTGCCGTACACCTTTTCATCCTCCAGCACCACACCAGTAATGCGGGCTTTGTCATTCGTCCCAATACCGAATTCACCGAGTAGGCGTCCATCACCTTCACCCAGAATCTCCAGCAGCTTCGCTCCTTCTGCTCCGCTCGCTGCAACCAGACGACCATTCTCCACGGTCAGCGTGATCGGCTCAGATAATGCACCGATTCCTGCGATCGAGCCGTCGACCACAATACTGCCGTGTGCTTGACCCTCCACAGGTGCGATGTAGGCCTCACCGGAAGGCAGATTCCCGGACTCTCCTGGGTTCAAATACATCCCTGTACTTGGAACACCTGGACGATCTTGAATGGAGAACGACAGCACCTGTCCATCCTTCTCGATACGGACTTCGCGCCCTTGGGAGAGCAAGTCTGTCACTTGTTCGGTCAGAGCCTTCACTTCGGTATATTCAGCCGTTATGGCTCCGTTCATGAACATGTCATCCGTCATGCCCGGCATCGTCGCGACTCTTGTACCTGCAGCCGCTGCCGCTTTGCGTGCTTGTGTGTGTGTCACCGAGTGACGTGTCACGCAGACAGCTACATCGGCACGAGCCATGGCTTCAGCGATCGGAGCAGGTGGCTCCTCACCTGATCGGTTTCTTTCCTTCATAACCAGCAGCACCGCTTCCGCACCAAGCGCCTTGCCTGCCTCATAGATGGATTCTGCCAGCTCACGCTTGGCATCATCCGCCACGACTGCCAGATTCTCACCAGGGCGTAGCCCCAGACACTGAATCAGTACATGTTTGCTAATCTCGATACGCTCTTGACTCATTGGTATTGCCTCCTTCTATGCCTATAGGTCATACCGTCTCGGAGACGAGCTTGGCCATTAATGCATTCGACAACATCACCGGAACTCCCTCCGCAGCCTCGCTTACCCACTGACGGTGTCGTTCATCATACCCCATGCAGTCCAGCAAAATCAAATGGGCCTGATCCTTCAGCGCTCGTGCTGCCTGGCGGAACTCCGCTTCTCCTGAAGCATAGGGGGATGCTGCTGCAAAAAGGGGGGGAGGCGTAGAGGTGAACTTTTGCCCCAGCTGATCTGCTTGCTCCGGCAGGGGGCCAATCAGTCCTAGCCTACGACCATCAGCCAGCGCTTCAATTGCTGGGGGAATAATGCGGTCTGGCTCAATCAGGTGGGCACGGTCTACCCGCAGCCCTGGAAATGATCCCGTACATAACAGCAATATATTCAGGATGCCGCGCTCCTCCAGCTCCCGAATTTTTTGCTCCAGAATCGGTCTGATTCGTTCCCGGGATACAACCGCGGCGCCGCCATCACGCAGACGGGAGGTCAGCACATATTCCCCGGGCGCTGGTGCCAGCTCTGCAATCTGAGCCGGTGTGAGCTCGTCCAGTACTCCACATTGCACAAGCTCCGCACGGCCCTCCAGATATTTCTCAATAATAGGAGCCACATCAGTTCGAGGAGATTGACCAATCGTAATCATACCAAGCTGCTTCATAGCATCGGCTCCTTTGCCCTGTTCATCATGACTCTGCATTCTAAGTTATGGCACAGTTGCAGAGTCACTGATACTTAGAGTGATAGACCATTCGAGTATTAGACAATTCGACTATTATTGCCTTGACCGAATCTGATCTCAGGGTGGATGATCTGGAGAGATCATGGTTAGCGGAAAGCGGGGAAGCCCTAGAGAAACGACAGTGGCCGCCTTTAAGCTTGCTGTTCATCAGCTTTTCATTTTCGTTCGAAAGAACAGCAAGCTTAACAGAGGTCGACAGGGCTCCCTGCTTGCAGCGGCTCTACACTCATTTGATCAGGTCAAGGTACTAGCCTATCAAGCTGTAGGATTCAAGAATCAGGCCGTAGGGCTACCAGACTTAGCGCCCGAGGTCTGCAGCACTTTCATGGAGCCATAGAGGCTGTGAATACGCTCAAATTCCGCAGCGTCATAGAAGGAACAAATCCCGCCGGTGAACTCCTTGGCGACTTCAATGGCAAAGCGAACCGCCGTAGCGATATCAATCTCATGGCTGGCTCCCGTGCCGCAGCCTGGTACAGCAGCCTGAGCCGTAATGGCGACACCTACTACTGGGGCATGTGTAGCTACCGCTGGCTGCAGAATTGAATTGATATGGTACAGGTCATTACCATAAGGCGTAATATCCTGCATCGTAATCGGGAAGGTTACAGGCAACTGTCCTGTTGCCATCTCCATCAGTCGCAGCAGATCCTCGCTAATGCGCAGAATATAGCCTTCCTTGACTGTTGGCGAGATCGCAATCCCTTTATGATTAATGACACGGTTGCCCTTTGTCGTATCAATCGACAAAATAGCTTCCATCTCAGGCAGGACCTCTTGCTCATTCATTTGCTGAATGTCTACAGGTGAATCCATGAAATCAACCGGCTCGTGCGGCAGTGTCGGCGCGTCTGGACAGATGTGAGTCGTTAGAATGACATCTCCGTGGAGCACATCTCCCTTCGTCTGCATGTCTGCCAACTTCAAGGCCGCAGCGATCGCAGCTACTGCACCATCCGCATCCGAGACGATACCAATGCGCCCGGGGCGTGCTCCAATGCCGCCAAGACGACCGACGATCCCCATCGTTGGGGCTTGCCCACCGCCTGATTTCCCGTCAGCTCCTGGCACTACAATTTTCACAAAATCCGTGCTACCTTTCTCCCCCTGCACCGTCTTTACCTCTACCGACACACGCGGGTAAGAAGCAAACAACTGCTTCACACTCTCTCCTGTAACATAAGCACTATCCAGAGCCTCAAGGGCCAATAATGTTTTTTGAAGTGGCATGGTTACACATCCTCTCTAAGCTGTTCATCTTGAGATCAAGTCTACCTAGTTCGGAAGAGGGCTACAATGTACCGCTTTGCCAAAATGATTGCGGGTTTATTGTGCGAGAAGGATAAAAAGAGTTGTTAATAGCGCTTTCTTTATTGAAAGTTAACTCGCTATGTCCTCTAATATGACATTCGCATCCATGATATGGTGCTCCTTACAATAAAAAAAGAATGTCATGGAACATGAACATGCTCCACAACATTCACACTATTAAGTCACTAGAAAAGTAACATGACATGAACCATTGCCAGGATACCCATGCCATAAATAATAGATCTGGAATACGTATTTTTCATTCCATTTTGGGGGTGTTTTTCGAACAAGAGATGCAATATAGCATGAATCATGAAAAACAGATCGAGAACCCAGAACACAATGATCTGGTGAGGACTGAACAGGAAATACAGGATAATGAGATACAGAGGTAGATGAATACCTGTGAAGACTTTATATGCTGTGGAATCCTCCATATCCTTGAGAATGACAAACATTTTCCATTCTGCATGTCTGATCGCATCCATTTCGTGCAGGAGAAATAAAGACAAATTCAGCAAAAATACTATAAGTAAGTGATTTGACAGTAAACGATCTGGCAACAAGAGGTCAGACAATCGTGGAGCCTCCTAATAAGCTTATTATTTATATGAGTGCATCGGGTCATTGTAGACGTCAAAACAAACACATTGGCTACATTTAATTCATATCTTGCGATCATTTCTTAGTGATAGTAATCGTTCCCTGGATCATGACATGGGTTAGTTGAATGTGGCATCAATTCTGTCACGGTCATAGTCCAAAATCCAGCCGTTATACTGCTCATATATCGGTCTCAGCGTCTCTCTGTTCGCAGCTGCTATATCCAGTCCCCGATCATCATAGAGATGAAAAATCGTCCTGTTCGTTGTGTTCAACACATAAATGTCGCCATCTACCGTAGGTTCCAGCCCCAGCGTCTGATTAGCAATGACCTCCATAAGGTCAGCTAATTTCACATATCTTGATTTCACACGCACCGCATACCGAATCGTCATCACATCATCGGAATCATCCGGTTCCTTATACCGGTACTCCTGTTCTTTTTTGCTTAGTGGCCCCATATGATTCTGGTCTATATAGGTATTGAAGGCTTCCGCAACCTCCGGCTCAAGCGCATCCACAGGCTCATCCATCCACTTGTCCATAAATAGCACCACAAGCACATCGTCCTCAGGCTGGTTCAGGGCATTATATAAGGCAACGGCCCTTTGCTTCACTTGCGCTGCCCTTGCTTCGTCCTCCTCCACATCTGCCCCCATCTCGAATCGAATAGCTACGCGGGAGTTGTAAAACAACGGCTTCTTCAGCTCATTGCCGTCAAAGTGCTCCTTCAGGAAGCTGTCTATATATGAGTCTCGCTCCATGCGAACCTCCTTCATGAGAAAGGTTTATGTATATTTTTATCCTGAAATTGTATCATTCCTTATGATTACTAATTCCATATTCCTCAAGCAGTTGTATGGCTTCCTGAATATATGCTTGCAGAGTCATAGAATTATCATGCTCTGAATAGCACCTCTGATCCACAGACCACTCCACAAGATACTCGAATCCCTCCCATATAAGCTTGTAAGGGGGAACTGCTCCAAATCCGCCACAAAGGCAATCATGCAAGCTGTCCAAGCAACTTCCATAATAACCTCCAGGACCATTTATAGCCTCTCCTAACTCAATATACAAGGATGATCTATCCGTTATATTTCTACAGTTAATAGTATAAGAGCCTTGAGTTACATCCATATAGTCGATTGAGGGAGAATGCATCCGAACTACTCGTAACCAAGCTATTTTCCCCTGATAGTCAAATTCAAGCCAGTTACCCTTGAACAAGTTCCCCCTTCTGAAATATTCCCATAATTGAAATTCTCTCGTTGTAGGACGCGCTGCACTGTTGATGATGAAATAAAGGTTAGAGCTGTTTAGGTTCTTATAGCTGACTGGTTCTTCTAAATAGCAATAGTACCCTCCCAAAACGTTACTTTGTTCATCCATTAGGGCTAAAAAGATATTATGGATTTGCCGATGTGTGTTTAAATCCACCTTACTAGGTACAAAACCTTCTGTTACGCATGCTTCTATTAGTTCATCCTCGTCGAGAGAAATTACCTGTACGTCTGTGCAGTGGCCAATTATTGTATCAGTTTCATCATCCATAATTGCATATTTAAATGTCATATTTTCACTCCAAACAGAAAGTATGTATAGTGATTATACTCCATAAGGATATCGTTAAGATGTAAATAGCCTTGATAACAATACAATTCTTTCCCATGTTGTTCATTGTCAGCTTTTATTTGCTACTAGAGTTTAAAAATGAGACAGACTCATGCCTACAGGCTTCAAAAGCCACAGCCCTCAGTCGCTATTGAATCAAGCATACTGAAGGCTGATTTATACAGAGTTCTCTTTTCTTGAAAGTATCGTTACCCTTTTCATCCCCCTACACATTCGTGCATTAAAAAAACATTCCTTCACTACGTCTACCTAAAAAGAGCTCAAGCAGCATTCTACAACTACTCTACCTCCGGCGGGCTGACCTGAAGGGCAAGCTGATCTATCTCATCCTTGGACAGGACCGTCCCCACTCCTTCATCTCTTCCCATGCCCTTAGCACTCGACAAGGCTGCAGGTGAAGATGTCAACAATACCTCCAGGAAAGCCGGGTCCAACTCCAGCCGGGTGATTACAGGTATATCCTCCTCTGGGGCAGTATGCTCCCGGACTACAGGCTCGCTTGCAGCTGACTCAGGAGATGCTCCATGGGCTACAGAAGCTCCCCAAACACTTGTATCCGTGATGTCGTCCGATATCTTGTTCTCTTGCATCGTATGCTCTGCAACCATAGGCATTCCAGCTGCATCTACTTGAACTGGCGACGAACTAACTTCAATGGGGTGAGCCCCTACATGCTCGACTGCTTCAGAGTGAGGCGCTACCTGCTCCACAGCTCCATTGGCTAGATGCTCAGAAGTAAATCCTGAATGCTCTGCAATGAACGCTGCGGAATGCGCTCCCCATTCATCGCCACCTGCTCCCTCTCCTTCGTGCTGCAGCGCTGCTGCTGCCAGATTCGGGAGCACCGACTCGGATAACTCTAATGGGTGCGTTGGGTGCACTTGCTGCATCAGCTTCTCAGGATCAGCGACGGCTGCTATAGGCTGTACTGGAGGCACCAACGGCTGCAGCATCTGCTCAGGTGGGCAAGCCTCAGCCTGCTGCGGCGTTCCAGGCCATGCAGGCAGTCCAGGAGCTATGAGGTGGTTCCTCTGCTGCTGCAATGGACTGCTCGGCTTAAGCTGCTTCACTTGCTTCGGCTTCCGTTGTCTTACTCCTCTGCTCCCCCTGGCCTGAGTACTCCTCCTGAGTCTTCTCGCCTGTCGCTTGACTCCCCCGCCGCTACCGCTATACGATGATGGCCTTCTTTTCCGACTCTTCAAGCCTTCTGACCGGCGTCGCTTACGAGCAGAACCCCAAGTCGCGGTGCGTTCACTTTTGGTGCGTTCGCTTTTAGTACGTCTGCTTTTGGTCGGTCTACCCGCAGCGCATTTGGTCTGTCTGAGCAGCCCCATACGATAAGCCATATGCGTCATTCCTTTCTCTTAGGTTGGTTGATTCGTCACTTCTTCATAGAGCTCCATCGTCTCAGTCATCATGCGTGACATGGACCAGTACTCCGTCGCCCACTCCTGGGCCTGCTTGCTCATCTGAGCCCGTAGCTCCGGATTATCCAGCAAACGCTTGAGATGCGTATATAGCGCATTGCTCTGTCCTGGAAGGCAAATGAAGCCCGTCTTGCCATGCTGCACCATCTCGGGAATACCGCCGGCTCCTGCCGTTACGACGGGAGTCCCAGCCAGTTGAGCCTCCATAACGGAGAACGGCAAATTATCCTGAAGACTCGCCAGCGCGAAGATATCCGATTTCTTGAGCAAGGCTGGTACGTCTGCGCGATCTCCCAAGAATAGGACATGCTCCTGCAGGCCGAGCCTTTGCGTCTGCTGCTGTAGCTCCTCCTTGAGTGGTCCATTTCCTAACAGCCAGCACACCCAATCTGTACGGTCTTGCTTCAAGCGAGCCAGTGCGTCAATTAAGTACTTGTGTCCTTTGACAGGCACCAATCTGGCTGGACACACGATCACCTTGGTCCCCTCTGCTGCACTTATTTCTGTCGGCTGCTGCGTCCGTGCCATGAAGGCATCTACATCAATGCCGTAGGGCATGACCCTTACATGACGGTTCGGAATACCGAAGTCCGATACCATCAGCTGCTGCAGCCAGCGAGAGGGCACCATTGTCGCATGACTGGAGGTAGCACCATACAGCTCCTCAGCCGCAGCATATTTCCAAGCTAGTGTGTTCTTTCCTGTAACCTCTCCATTGTGCAGGAACTCCGTAGCAATACAGCCATGTATGGTGGCCACCAACGGCGTCTTCTTCGGCTTCACCCTCCACAGGGCTCGGGTAGAGACAATATCCTGCGTATGAATCAGATCGTAGGATTCCAGGCCGAAGGAGGCTGCCGCAATCTCGAAGCAATAGCGTTCGATATCCCGCCAACGAATCCAGTGCTCCACATGTGGCATGTGCTGCTCATAATAAGCGCTGAGCTGACCATGTACCCGTTCCTCAATAAGTGACTTCTTGAGCTTGCGACCGTTGTTCGACATGTAATAATGCGCCATATCCGGGTGATGGGCGAACACATCCACCTCATGCCCCAACTGTTCAAGCCCCTGCTTAAGCGTGTCTACGTAGGTCGACAGACCGCCGACATGGGGCAAGTAAAAATACGTACTTAGCAAAATTCTCACCTAATCCAGCACCTCCCCAAGACATTTCACACTATTCTATGTGCTGGTGTCTGTCACCGTCAGGGACATCCAACCATTTTCCATGACGTCTGCCATTCATGGCGCCATTCACCATAATCTCTTGAATCCTGGAACAGGCATGGTATTCTACCATTTTTGCGCTGACGGTACTTTAATCTATACGTTTGGAAGAGCAAATGAGTAGGATATACAAGCACTGGAAAAGGAGTGAAAACATGAACAAGTCAACCTTCAACATTGCCGTAATCGGATTAGGATATGTAGGACTCCCCTTGGCTCAGCTCTTCCTCAGCAAGGGACACCACGTCTATGGAATCGATGTGGATGATAGCAAGATTCAGAAGCTGCTGCAGCATCAAAGCTATCTTTCGGATTTCTCTGCCAAAGAGATTCGATTGCTGTTCGCGGACGGGCTCTTCCAGGTCAGTAGCGACTTCGCCGATGTCACGCATGCAGATGCCATTATCATCTGTGTGCCTACACCACTGGACCGTGACAGCCAGCCTGACCTCACCTACGTCAAAAAAGCTATGGAAGCCGTGCTCCCCCACCTGCACAAGGGCCAGTTGATTGTGCTGGAGAGCTCAACGTATCCGGGAACAACGGAAGAGATTTTGCAGCCCATGCTGGAGGCCAAGGGACTTGTGGTCGGTGAAGAAATCCATCTGGCTTACTCTCCCGAGCGTATCGATCCGGGGCCGCAGCAAGCTGCTCTACATGCGATTCCGAAGGTGCTTGGCGGCGTGACAAGACAATGCACAGCCTTTGCACAGCAAGTCTATGAAAGTATCTTCGATCAAGTCGTTGTCGTATCATCTCCGAGAGTGGCCGAGTTCACCAAGATCCTGGAGAATTGCCAACGGCTGATTAATATTTCCTTCATTAATGAGCTGACGGTGCTCTGTGAGAAGATGAACATTAATCTCTGGGAAGCCATTGATGCAGCGAGTACCAAGCCTTATGGCTTTACCCCCTATTATCCTGGACCCGGCATTGGAGGACACTGTATTCCCGTTGATCCACTCTACCTGCTCTGGAAGGCCAAGCAATACGGCTACGATCTGACATTCATTGATCTGGCCCATAAGGTGAACCGCTTCATGCCCAACTATGTCGTACAAAAGGTCAGCCAGTCCCTGTCAGCCCGCAAGGCACTGAACAAGAGTAGTGTCCTGGTCCTCGGTATCACCTACAAAAAGGATGTCAATGACATGCGGGAATCTACAGCCATTCCGATCATGGAGAAGCTGTCACAGCTCGGTGTCCGCATAAGCTACTCCGATCCGTATATTCCCGAGGTTACCGTAGGACGTGCGAAGCTTCAGAGTATCCCACTTACCAAAAGAAACATCCAGCAGCACGATTGTGTGCTGATTCTGTCTGACCACTCTTCTGTCCCCTATGAGCAGCTCCCATCCGTCTCCAATCTGATTATCGATACCCGCAATGCTACCAAGCATGTCAAGGATCGCAGCAAAATCATCCTGATCTGATCATTCAAGTGATCCAGTACAGCTACAAAATCTATTAAAGGCGGTGTCAAGCATGAACATTCTGGTAACCGGCGGGGCTGGCTTCATTGGCTCACATCTGGTAGAACGCTTGCTCCAGCTCGGTCATCGGGTATGGACGCTGGACGACATGTCTACAGGTCGACTGCATTTCCTTGAACAGGTATCCCACAATCCGAATCATACCTTTATACAGGGCTCTGTGACGGATGCAGGCGTGCTTCGCGAGCTTGTGGACGAATGTGACGTTATCTTTCACCTGGCTGCCGTACTTGGTGTAAAGAATACAGTGGAGAATCCGCTGAAAGTCATTGAGGGGAATATAGACGGTACCCGCAATATTCTGAAGCTGGCATTCGAGCGCGGGATCAAGGTCGTGTTCTCCTCCACCTCGGAGATCTATGGACGCAACACACAACTTCCGTTCCGTGAGGATTCGGACCGGGTGCTCGGTGCACCTTCCATCAATCGTTGGTGCTATGCGACAGCAAAGGCAACGGATGAGCATCTGTGCTTTGCTTATGCGCAGGAAGGACTCCCGGTCAGCATCGTACGTTACTTTAACGCTTACGGTCCGCGCCAGACCTCCTCTCCCTATGGCGGGGTCGTATCCCGGTTCATCAAGGCTGCCCTGCTTGGTGAGCCGCTCCAGGTATACAACGATGGATCGCAGATTCGCTGCTTCACATATATCAGCGATGCGGTCGAGGGCACCATTGCCGCTATGGAGAGGGAGGTGGACGGACTGGCATTCAACATTGGCTCCGAGAAGCCAATTACCATTGCCGATCTGGCCGAGAAGATTCGCACTATTGCAGGGTCTTCTTCCACGATTGAATACATTCCATATATCGATGCTTATGGAAGCAGCTATGAAGACATGCCCGTGCGCGTACCCGACATCTCTCGTGCGCGCAATCTGCTGCAGTACGAACCGCGTATTTCGCTGGAAGAGGGGCTTCAACTGTCGATTGACTGGTTCCGCAATCAGATGAAAGCGGGCCGACTGTCATGAAGGCTGTCGTCACAGGGGGAGCGGGATTCATCGGTTCCCATCTGGTCGATGCCCTGCTCTCTGCAGGGGCAGAACTCCACATTATAGACAATCTTTCAACAGGCAAACAGGAATACGTGTCCCCACAAGCTCATCTGCACGTGTGTGACATCGGTAGCCCTCAAGCACAGGAGCTGCTGCTCCGCATCCAGCCTGAGGTGGTGTTCCACCATGCCGCACAGGCAGATGTGCAATATTCCGTCAAGAATCCTGGCTACGATGCCACAGTGAACATTGCCGGAACAGCTCATTTACTGGAGGCTTGCAGGCTGGCTGGAGTGCGGAAGGTCATTTATCCCTCCTCTTGTGCCGTCTATGGAGAGCTGGATCAGCTCCCCATTCGGGAAGAGGATCTGGTGGAGCCTATCTCCTTCTACGGAATCTCCAAGCTCACACCAGAATCTTACCTGCGTGTCTTCCACAAGCTCTATGGCCTCGAGTACACTGTTCTGCGTTATGCGAATGTATACGGACCAAGACAGACACCCAAGGGAGAGGGTGGTGTCATCTCTATTTTCCTGGAGCGTCTGAAAAAAGGTCTGCCATTGACCGTCTATGGAGATGGACAGCAGACACGGGATTTTGTCTATGTGCAGGATGTCGTCGCAGCCAACCTGGCCGCTGTTAGGCGGGGCCACCAGCACATCATTCAGATCGCCACCACGACACCTACCTCGCTGAACACACTGGTGCATGAGCTACGTCAGCTGCATTCTCAGCCCTTCCAGGTACACTACGAGCCCGAGAGGCCTGGTGACATCCGGCACAGCGTGCTGCATCATAGCGAGGCAGTACGACTGCTTGGCTGGAAGCCCTGCTATGATCTACGTAGCGGTCTGAAGGAAGCCTATGAATATGTAATGGAAGAGTAACAACTTATTGAAATAATGAGATAAAGGCCTCATGATCTCATGTACGGAAGTACATAGATCATGAGGCCTTTTCTATCTAGCATCTTGCTGATAGGTTGTAGCTGAGTTTTGTTTATTTATACCGTTCTAAGTCATAATAAGGGTCAGTATTCCATAAGCTGCAAAGAATCTTGTCCAGTTGTTTTCTTGTTTCATTTTCCAGTAATTCATAGGTCATATCTTTCTTCATATGCAGCGCCATACGTACTATATCGCTACTTCCGCTTCATCTCATTTTTCATACCGCAATTACTTAGATTATGTCTGCCAGGGTTTAGTTACCCAACTCACTCGGTACTGGTGAAGGTACTTCACTAATATCTGAAGCAAAAACAAGGGCAAAAAAGACCACAATACGTAAACCCTCTTCTTCAATATATTCCTAAAAGTCCAACATTACAGAATTTCCAATTCTTTCATATCTAATCATGCTCATATTGTGGTTTCGTGTTGTGCTGAGGATACACCAAAAATCCGCAGAGTACCATGTCTCTGTTATTCAGCAAATCAGAAGCAGTTACTTTCTTTACTCACTTTCAAAAAAATCCTTCTTCTGATATGGATAATTCAGCAGTTCCAAGTTTTCTTTAGTCAAGTAGTTTGCTTGATATTCAACTGAATGAGTGTTTATCAGTAAACATCCTTTAGTTCTTTTGATTAATGGATATGAGGTATCATCTTCAATAACCAGATCATTATTGTTCAACCGCAGTAATTTCCCAATAACTTCAAGAATCTTTATCCACCCGATATCAAAAGTACGGGCTATAAATTGAATACTAATAAAAACATTCGTATCTACACCATATACTTCGAGATTGTCCTTCCGATAACGTTCTCTGTATTCATCTTCATCCTCTAAATTAATGCTCATTGAAAAATATGTGCAACCGATTCTTACGCGTTGAGTATCGGACCAATCCCATACTTCTGCCTCATAATCAATCAATTCTACAAATAATACCTCGCACATCATATCATAAAGCAACTTTCTCAAATCCGCCCTAGATAGATTAGAACCAATACATAACCAAAAATCCATTTTACTCATACCTCCAGTACGCTCTAGTTACTTGACGATCTTCGATAATCAGTAGTTCATCTAAATGTTTTAAATCTTTATGCGTTTGGCTTCTTATAAACTCAATTAGCTCACGTCTATTTCCAACAGGATAATCATTTAAATTTAATACTATTCTTCTAGCTTGACCTGTAGTTTTATCTCTGAGCATTTTATTAATGTTCGATAGATTAGTTGACTCAGGAGAATAACAATCAAATACTTGCCCTTGTATAATGAAATCGGGACTTTTTTTAGGATCACGACCATAACCATTTCCATTGTCAAATTCGTCAAGCATTGTCGTATGATATCCTTTTTCCGCAAGTACGTCAGCAGCTTCATTTTGTCTTTCTAATCCTCGACTATCTTTACCGGTAGTATCAGCATAATTGCCCTCTGGTTTTCCCCCATTAGGTAACGATGGCTTAGTAACTACTGCATTGGGTCTGATTTTAGGTGTATAAGGAATATATTTTTCACCGTATAGTTTGTATTCAGAGTTAGTCTTCCAGTCCACATTACCATCGCCATACTTTGAACGGAAATACTCATCCCATTCTGGTCCTGTTCTAGGTATCTTTGCAGAATCACCCGTCCCTTCAGGATTAACAGTTGCCTTACCTGTCGAGCTCAGGGCTCTGCCCTCCATATACGCCGTACCTGCACCGTATGCAGTAACAACCGCTGAATCAATTTTAAACCATCGACTCGCATTTTCAAATGCCAGTCGATCCATTTCTTCAACCGTTAACTTCGATAAATCCTGGCCTTTCTTTTGCAAGCTGTGCAATTGATAGATGAGGTATGAGTTATGCCCCAATTCCTCTTGGCTCAAGCGCTCCGTTGCCTTGCTCCCATAGAGCCACACCAAGTAGTACTGCTGCGCCTGATAGAACCCTTCCTGCTCTCCACCGTACAACTTGCTCTCTGGATTTCTTGCCTTGATCTCCGCTAGTGTCTGCTTGCCGATGTCTGCATTCGGCCTTAGCATAGCCTTCTCCATGTGCAGAGCCATATACGTACTATATCGCTGCTTCCGCTTCATCTCTTCCTTCATCGCCTTAATGAGTTCTTCAGCCATCGGCGTTCTGCCGAACATTCTGGCGGCGGTGTACGCCTTGCCCAGCAGCGGACCACCCACAATCGACAATAGATGCTGACCGAATATGCTCGAACTGGAACGTCCTCTGGCTCCTCCTGATGATACATGGCCCATGAACGGCATCGTACCAGCGATCGCCACAGCGACAACGGCACCCACAGCAGCGGCCACCGGGCTTGCACCCAAGACTGGGATCATGCCCGCCACTGCCTGACCCAGCTTCAACAAGTTTAATTGCGCCCCCATCAGATTGGCCGTAGGAGCCGTCGAAGCTTGGCCCCCTTCACTTCCCTTCGAGTTCGAGGAACTGCCACCTGAAGAAGAGTCTCCACCCTCTCCCCCGGAAGCGCCTGGCGAGTCTCCGGGAGTCGGGGCTCCGGCAATAGGCGGTCAAGCGGTGGTCACCTGTGCTGAACGCAGATCGGTCTCACCGTCCAGCACGAGACTGCTGCCTCCGGCATGCAGATAGATCGCGCTACCTGCATCCACTTGCACACGCCTGTCTGCATGCAGCGACAGTAGTCCGCGGTTCCCAGATCGGCTCCAGATCCGCTACGAAGACCGGGCGCTTCACCGTTCCCTCCAGCTTCACCTGTGCTGAACGCAGATCGGTCTCACCGTCCAGCACGAGACTGCTGCCTCCGGCATGCAGATAGATCGCACTACCTGCATCCACCTGCACACGACGATCTGCATGCAGCGACAGACGACTCTTGGCAGAGACCGACAGGCTGCTGTCACTGCTCACCTGCACGCCACCAGAGTGAAGTCGGATGTCTACCTTTCCACTGCTCGCCGTCAGCGTCAATTCAGAGGGGCCGAGCTGTATTGACTTCCCCGCCGCCGTACCCCACACCTTCACTTGGGGATCAGCCAGCTTCGCTGACGCTGACTTGGCCCGGCGGATTGAGGCCGTTGCTACAGCCTCCGCCTCCCGTACATTCGGAAAATAGACCTGAACCTGGTCGCCCACCTCCGGCATGACATACCAGCCGCTATGCCCCTCGGCACTATAGAGCGTTCCATAGGGGAACCACCACGCCTTCGCAGGGTCTTGTTGCTCGTCCATCTCCAGATGCACACGCAGGTGATCCTCTTTGACCTCCAGCACCTTGCCTTCCAGGATGGTCCCTGTCAATCTTGCATTGTGCTGCAGCGGCTGATGAATGCTGCCTTCAGGCATCAGACGGTACTCATGGAGCAACAGTTCTCTTTGGGTGCTCGTCGTGATCTCACCGACGGTCCAGTTCGTTCCCGCCCACTCTACCTCATCTCCCGGCTGGGCCTGTGTTCCGCTCTCTAATATATGGTTAAATTCCGCCGTGGCGTCCTTATCGAAGCTCCGTCTCAGCCGATAATGGGCGTTGTCCAAGCTGACGGAGCGTCCCTCGGGTACGCCGAACCAGAGCTTCGGACCAGGAAGCGTCACCTCAGGAACCAGCACCGTTCCAAAACGGGATGCCATCCGTTGCAGGAATGCCCAGTCCGTCTCCTGATACTGGACAAGGAGCTCACCAAGCTTGACTTCATCGCCAACCATCTGGATGCAGTCCGCATCGGGATAAAGCTCCAGCACCTGCCGAATAAGCTCAGCGTACGTCATCTGCGAGTCCTGAAAAGAACGCGTGCGTGGTCTGACGTCCAGTTGATAGGTATGAGACACCGCCTCCAGTTCAACGGTGTGTACTCCTCGAACCATGCTCATGCGCACCTGCTGGAGCTCTCCATGAAACAGCGTACGTGCAGGCTGACCCTCCTCCCCTCGGAGCGTAAGTATGAGCGGCTGATCCGCTCGGGCCTGCTCCAGCACGCGTCCCTGTTGCTCCTCATCTACAATACCTGTCATATACTCTGGTTTAGTCAGTACTTTTTGACTCGTTTTATACTCAGTGTTACCCCATTTAGTAGTTTAGCTCTTTTGCTCTGTTGCCTACAATTGTTCCCCATGTTATTCAGCCATTAGTTTGTTTTCTGCACACAAAAAAGCTCATTCCTACTCAAATTCAAGTGGGAAAGAGCTTTTGAAAGTTTATCAAGTGCTTGTTAATTGTTTAGCCTTGGTTTGTTGGTTGTATTGTACGATCTTGTTTTAAAACTTGTAAATAAACTTGCTTTTCGAAATCACCTATATGGGGTTGTTAAAAACATAAAAATCACCTTTTAATTGATTCAATAATTTGCGAAGTACCACTGAATATGATATCACGCATAATCTCTGTATAACTAGTATACTCACCGATATTATCCATAATTATGTCTAAAGCCTGTTTGAATTTACCATCAATCATTATTGTAACACCTTCGACCTCTTGACCAGTCTCGCCGTTAACAAATTTCTCACTTAAAATATTTAGTTTATTATTCTCTTCCAAGGGAACATCCTCCTTGAGTAGTATATTTTACTTTTTGGAAAAATAGTCTCTACTGTTTATTAACCAGTATTTTTCTTCAATTGAGACTTTATCTAAAAAGTCTTCATACTTTCCGATCCAACCGTCAGGAACATAGCATTCAAAAGAAGCAGGCTCAGGAAAATTGGATGATAATATTCTATTATCAAAATCAACTAACAAGGCAGGCATATACTGAAGTAAATAATTTTCAACTCCTGTATTAGTCCCATCTGTCATAAGTATTATTTCTTTCAATTCATCTTTACTTACCTGAAATTCACTTATCTCATCTAAAAAATTCTCAACTGAGTTTTCATCTAGTACTGCAATATTAAAACGATCCGAATAATCACCTTGGTCATGCAGTTGATAGCCTTTATTCAAATATGCATTTTCCAATTTAACTAGATCTAAAAACCAGTAATCCTTCTCAGTAACATACCAGCTCCAATTTTTTTTAAATATGACTGCAATTATAATGTTTTCACCATACTCTATATTTACTTTCAATAAAATCACCTTCTAAATTGATTTGAAAATATAACTAAACTATCTAATCCCCAACATCTTTTATTATCCTACCATTTTTCGCATATTCCTCAAACCATTCAGACCATATCGGGGGAAACTCATATGAGTCACCGGGAGTAGTTGGATCAACGATCTTAGGAGCACTACCACCTTGATTTAATGGGTTTTTCTTATACCCTTTCTGTTTTATTGCAGTTTCTTTAACAAAATCATCAAACCATTTGGGTAAATCGAAAGCAACTATTTCTCCACCAGGACGCTTTTCCTTAAGGAAATATTCTGCATGTTTAATATTTCCAGTACTTATATTGACATTAACACCTTTTTGAACGGTAATGCTTTCGTTATCATTTTTCTTAATTCTTTCCCAACTAGCATTAGGGGGTGTTCCTCCCTGTACACGATAATACGTAACATGATCGCTAGACTCCTGAGAAGTGGCTTTAGGCTGTGGATCTACAGTTGTCTTACCTGCCGTCGAGCTCAGGGCTCTGCCCTCCATATACGCCGTACCTGCACCGTAAGCAGTAACAACCGCTGAATCAATTTTAAACCATCGACTCGCATTTTCAAATGACAGTCGGTCCATTTCTTCAACCGTTAGCGTCGATAAGTCCTTACCTTGCTTTTGCAGCTTATCCAGCTCATACACGAGATATGAATTATGTCCAAGCTCCTCTTGGCTCAGCCTTTCAGTAGCCTTACTTCCATAAAGCCATACTAGATAATACTGCTGCGCCTGATAGAAGCCCTCCTTCTCTCCACCATAGAGCTTACTATCGGGGTTGCGTGCTTTGATCGCCGCCAGAGTCTCCTTCTCTATCTTCGGCCTTAATAGATCCTTCTCCATATGCAAGGCCATATACGTACTATATCGCTGCTTCCGCTTCATCTCATCCTTCATGGCCTTAATGAGCTCTTCGGCCATCGGCGTTCTACCGAACAATCTGGCGGCGGTATACGCCTTACCCAGTAGCGGACCACCCACGATTGACAATAGATGCTGACCGAATATGCTCGAACTGGAACGTCCTCTGGCTCCTCCTGATGATACATGGCCCATGAACGGCATCGCACCAGCAATTGCCACAGCGACAACGGCACCAACAGCAGCGACCACCGGGCTTGCACCTAAGACTGGGATCATACCCGCCACTGCCTGACCCAGCTTCAGGGCATTGAGTTGTGCCCCCATCAGATTGGCCGCAGGAGCTTGGCCCCCTTCACTTCCCTTCGAATTCGAAGAGCTGCGACCTGACGAGGATTCTCCACCCTCTCCCCCGGAAGCGTCTGGCGAGTCTCCGGGAGTCGGGGCCCCGGCAATAGGTGGCTCCCAGATCGGCTCCAGATCCGCTACGAAGACCGGGCGCTTCACCGTTCCCTCCAGCTTCACCTGTGCTGAACGCAGATCGGTCTCACCGTCCAGCACGAGACTGCTGCCTCCGGCATGCAGATAGATCGCACTACCTGCATCCACCTGCACACGACGATCTGCATGCAGCGACAGACGACTCTTGGCAGAGACCGACAGGCTGCTGTCACTGCTCACCTGCACGCCACCAGAGTGAAGTCGGATGTCTACCTTTCCACTGCTCGCCGTCAGCGTCAATTCAGATGGGCTGAGCTGTATTGACTTCCCCGCCGCCGTCCCCCACACCTTCACCTGGGGATCAGTCAGCTTCGCTGACGCTGACTTGGCCCGGCGGATTGAGGCCGTTGCCACAGCCTCCACCTCCCGAACATTCGGAAAGTAGACCTGGATCTGGTCCCCGACCTCCGGCATGACATACCAGCCGCTATGCCCCTCGGCACTATAGGGCGTTCCATAGGGGAACCACCACGCCTTCGCAGGGTCCTGCTGCTCGTCCACCTCCAGATGCACACGCAGGCGATCCTCCTTGACCTCCAGCACCTTGCCTTCCAGTATGGCCCCTGTCAATCTTGCATTGTGCTGCAGCGGCTTATGAATGCTGCCTTCAGGCATCAGACGGTACTCATGGAACAACAGTTCACTTTGGGTGCTCGTTGTGATCTCTCCAATGGTCCAGTTCGTTCCCGCCCACTCTACCTCATCTCCCGGCTGGGCCTGTGTTCCGCTCTCTAATATATGGTTGAATTCCGCCGTGGCGTCCTTATCGAAGCTCCGTCTCAGCCGATAATGGGCGTTGTCCAAGCTGACAGAGCGTCCCTCTGGTACCCCGAACCAGAGCTTCGGACCAGGAAGCGTCACCTCAGGAACCAGCACCGTTCCAAAACGGGAGGCCATCCGTTGCAGGAATGCCCAGTCCGTCTCCTGATACTGGACAAGGAGCTCACCAAGCTTGACTTCATCGCCAACCATCTGGATGCAGTCCGCATCGGGATAAAGCTCTAGCACCTGCCGAATAAGCTCAGCATACGTCATTTGCGAGTCCTGAAAAGAACGCGTGCGTGGTCTGACGTCCAGCTGATAGGTATGAGACACCGCCTCCAGTTCAACGGTGTGTACTCCTCGAACCATGCTCATGCGCACCTGCTGGAGCTCTCCATGAAACAGCGTACGTGCAGGCTGACCCTCCTCCCCTCGGAGCGTAAGTATGAGCGGCTGATCCGCTCGGGCCTGCTCTAGCACGCGTCCCTGTTGCTCCTCATCTACAATTCCCATCAGGAACAGTCTGGCGTGATTGTGCAGTGGGCGGCTCATTCGCATGTCTGAAATCCGTTGCAGCGCAAATGGCGCTGACAGCTCCAGCCGATGCAGTGGAATGTGGCTAGGTTCTACTGTTGTGCTCTGATTGGTCGGGATCTCACTCATCACCATTCTTCCTCATCTCGTTGTTCCTCCCCTGTCTTCCCTTCCTTGTATGATGAACGTCCGCTCAGTCGAGATTCTGTCCATCATCGTCAATTCGAATCATGCCTCCATACATACAGGCGTTAGAGCAGCTTTGCAGCAGCGCTGGCTGACCTTCAATCAGCACATCCTTCTTTCCACCAATCCATGCTCCCGTGATGACCGGTACACACGGTGCTTTGGGCACTCCGTAGATATCTACCAGCTTGCTCGCCTTCACCGCAGGGTTGGCCTTACACCAGCACCTGCCAAAGCCAGATATGTTCACTCCCGGCTCACAATCGCCGACATTCATTTGCGCCTTGCCTTTGACATATACACCATGGCTTAGCGGGCGCTTCAGCCGAGTGGGCTGTGTGCCGAAGCTACAGCTTAGAATGGCCCCGGCTACGACATATCCCAGCTTACTTCCCTTTCCGGGCCGCAAATCTTCCTTCCCGGCAGAAGCACTATTCCCTGTCTGTGACAATACCCT
>NZ_KE384537.1:0-30922 GCF_000426545.1 Paenibacillus massiliensis subsp. panacisoli DSM 21345
TTGGATTTTGCTTCACAAAATCCGCTCACTCGTTGTTCAGTTTTCAAAGATCAACTTCGTTTTTCTTTCCTGTCGTTTTCGCGACAGCTATAAGATCATAACATGTTACCGAGAGAAGTGCAAGCTTTTTTTTAAAAATACTTTTTACTTCTAATTCACTCGTTTGCCGCTCACTTTAACGGCAGAACATTAATCTATCATGTCTGCAGAATAAAAGCAAGCATATTTTAAAACTCTGACTCTGCTTCATCCCCCATCTCTATTAGATATATGAGGATTACCTTTAAGAAAAGCGCCCTCTGCAGCATAATGCCGTACGCCAGAGTTGAATCCCTTAACTTACTTTACCCTCTTTGCGCTGTACAAAGAGCGTCTATGAACCACCAGAAACTTATTCCTGGTGGCCCACTTTTGACAAGTCGACAGTTTACATAAGAATTATCTCTAAAGAATAAGCCCCATGACTCCCTCTCCTCATTCACTTACAGCTGGGACCTGATATACTCCGAGGGTGTCGTCCCGCTCCATTTCTTGAAAACCTGACTGAAGTACTGTGCATTCCCACCAAAGCCGAACATCTCGGCCAACTCGAACACTTTCACATCACCCTCTCGGCGGATATACTCGGCCGCACGCTCAATCCGGTAGCGATTCACATAATGAGAGAAGTTGTCACCTGTGACACGTTTGAAGATCTTCCCAAGATAATCGGAGTTCATATATAGCATTTCATTCGCTACTCCATTCAGGGAAAGGTCTGATTTGTGATAGTTCTCCTCAATAATTCCGATCATTTTATCAACAGTTGAGGACTGACGATAGATATTACGCTTGTAATAGAGGGCTGTCAGGCTCTCAGCCGCATTCTTGACGAACTCCTGCAGCTCGGACAGCGTATCCATCTCAGACAGGCTGGCCATCTGAGCCGTGAAGTCTGTTCGTTCCTCCTGAGGGCACAGCCGGATCATCGCCGCATAGAGCTGCAGTACGTAGGAACGGGTCACCGCAATCTCATGACGCTGTACTGCAAGAATGCTGAACAGACGATCCACTTCCTCTGCCACTTTCTCCCGATTACCAGCCTTAATAAACATGCACAGCTCCTCTACATCGAGATCCAGCTCATCGCCTTCCTTCAAGTCACTCGTAGCGAGATCATCCTTGGTGATCAGACTACCCTCCCCCGTATAAAAGCGGTGACTCAGACACTCTAATGCCTCGCGGTACATCTTGCGCAGCCTTAACATGCGATCCGATTCAGTGACAGCAGCCGTGACCTCCAGCTTGTAAAATTTGTGAAAGGTGCTGCGAACCTCCTCCACTCCGCTCATTAGCTGACTCGACTCCTCAGGACTCTCTACAACAATAAGCACCTGACCCTGAATCGTCGTGCTGAAGAGCACCTGGCCTAACACATCGGCGGCGATATTTTGAAGAGCGAACCAATGCTCTGGCTCATGCGGACCCTCCAGTCGCATGAGCACCATCTGCACCTGCTTATTCTGCAGCTCCAGACCGAACAGGTTCTGATAATATTCCAGATCCCGGCTTCCATATGTCTTGTTCAGGATGAACTCACGCAGCACCTGCGATTTGACATGAGGTAGCATTTTCTCGAAATCCTGCTTCATCCGACTTACGAAGTCGTCCCGGTCCCTCTGCTCTTCCCGTTCTTTACGCAGTTCATTGATAGCATCACTGATCTGATTCTCATTACATGGCTTCAACAGATAGTGCTTCACACCATATTGCATCGCGCGGCAGGCATAGTCGAAATCCTTGTGGCCTGACAGCATGATGAACCGGATATCCGGATAGGCTTCATGAGTCTTCGCTACGAGGCCAAGACCGTCCAGTCCCGGCATGGAGATGTCGCTAATCACAATATCCGGCTGATTGCTCACAATCTGATCGTAAGCCTCCAGTCCATTGCGGGCCGTGCCTACCAGCTCGGCACCTGATTTTTGCCAATCCACCACTTGAGATATGCCGTCCAGAATCATACGCTCATCATCAACCAACAGAACTTTGTACATGAATCTCCTCCCCCTTCACATATGGAATACGGACATGAACAAGAGTACCTTGGCCAGGACCACTCTCTAAGTGGATACCCCATGCTTGGCCGAAGGTTAGTTGAATACGTTCTTCAATATTAGAGAGACCGATACCTTGCCCTCGGGTCTTGACCTTGCCGCTATGCAGCCTGGTTATGAAGTCACTGGTCATCCCTGGGCCATCATCTTCAACACAGATCTCCAGCGCAGAATCCTGCCGGCGAACACGAATGACGATATGACAAGGCTCAATACGTGGTTCAAGGGCATAGTGAATGGCATTCTCCACCAGAGGCTGCAGGGTCAGCTTTGGAATAAGCGCTGTCTCTACCCCTTCTTCCAGATCAAGCTCGAAGTTCAGCCGTTCTTCAAAGCGAGTCTTCTGAATCGTTACATAGCTATGGACAATATCCAGCTCACGCTCAAGCGGAATCAGCTGCTCCTGCAGGTTCACGGCGTTGCGTAGCAGAAAAGCCAGCGCTTCCACCATTTCCGATATCTTGTCTTGCTTGTTCAATTTGGCGAGCCAGTTCACGGACTCCAAGGTATTGTATAGAAAATGTGGATTAATCTGAGCTTGAAGCGCTTTCAACTCTGTTTCACGAAGCAATAGCTGCTTAGCGTAATTCTCGTCGATTAGCTCACGAATACGCCGGATCATTTTAATATAGGTACGATAGAGCAGACTAACTTCATTATGAGATGGAGAAGGCATGCGGCCAAGGGATTCCTCCTTTAGCTTGTCGAGATTCCCTTGCTCGATCTTGCGCATATTCGCGATGAGCTGCTGAATGGGTCTGGTAATGCTGACAGAGAGCTTCGCACCACACGCTAGTGCTACAAGCAGCATAAGTACGAACACTCCCATGACCAGATCCTTGATCACTTGGACTCTTTGGAACATTTCCTGAAACGGAGTCGTGTGCAAGTAGGTCCAGCCTGTATAGCTTGAGGTAGCTTTAGCCGTAAAATAGCTCTCCTGGTCGTAGGATTCAATCCCATAAGGCAATGTGCGCTTCAATTCCGTGCTGATTCCTTCCGGGCTTAACAGGGGGACCTCAGGATAGATCAAGCGTTCTCCGTCTACAATCATCAGCTGTCCGCTATCCGCATCCTGTACGCGTTCATTGACGATTCGGTCGATACGCACCTTGAGCACCAAGGTACCTAATCCTTGCAGGGTAAAGGTCTGACCCGTGTAGGATTTGATCTGACGGACTGCCAGCAGAGACGAGTCCCCTGGAGCGAACCAAGCATTGGAGCCGCTATTTTCCTGAGCAAGACGGACAAGATGAGAGCGCAGATCCTCAGGAATCCCTTCACGGTTCCCTGCCGCCATCACCTTTCCCTCATTATCAATCAATAGCATGGAATAGACATATTTCTCTGAACCAGCCAGAGAGATGAGGCGATTCGTGATCTTCTTGTGCAGCACGGTGCGACCGTAGGAGGATTCCTCCTTCTCAAGCTGTCTGAGATGATCCTGCAGCGCTTGGTCTGAGACGACATTGAACGTGAGACGCTCCACTTCCTTGAGCTGATTCTCGATATCTATGGATGACATGTTCAGCACCTGAGAGGTCTTCTTGTACATTTGATCATCATATATGTTGAAGACGTATGTCAGCACAGCAGCAAAAATGGCAAAGCTGGTCAGCATAAGCAGCGTAATGAGCAGCATCATCTTATGATGAATTCCAGCGTTTATGAAAGCGCTTTTGATTTTGTTCGCCATCATACTCCTCCTTCTGCACATCGTTAGGTACAAGCTGGAAGCTGAGGTTACAAGAATAGCGGCACTCACTGTACATTCTTACAATAGCCATTGGCCACGGAGGTTATCCGACGTATACAGATTGGTTACATTCGACGAAAATGTATAAAATCTATAATCTTCATTCAAAATACCCCAAGCCGGACTAAACGGCAAGGGGTATTTTGAACCAACATGACTTTACATCGTTATCGCAAACCTGTCTTCGTTATTCCAAACCTGTTGCGTTGTTCTTGTGCAGAACATCCAGCAGCTCGGCATGAATATGCTTGTTGCTGGCCACAATATGGCGTACGGTCAGATCATAATTCTTTCCGATCGTATCCGTCATGCTACCACCCGCTTCCTGCACCAGCAGGGCGCCTGCTGCCACATCCCAGGGAGACAATCCCACTTCTGTATAGGCGCTTAGACGCCCGGCTGCTACATAAGCCAGATGCAGTGCAGCAGAGCCACCGGCCCGGAGGCTTCTGACCTGCGGAGCCAGTGCCTGAATTGCCCTCATATTCACGGGCAACGCAAATTCACGGTCTGGTGGCGTACCAATAGCGACAAGGCTGGAGGCCAGCTCACGCTCCTCTGATACAGTCATTCGTGTACCATGCACATAAGCGCCCTTCCCTTTCTCACCAACAAACATTTCATCTCTGGACGGGTCATAGATGACCCCGACGATAACCTCACCCTGATGAGCCAGTGCAATGGATACAGAATAATAAGGGAAGCCATGTACAAAATTCGTCGTACCGTCAACCGGATCAATAATCCATAGGAACTCTTCCTCCTGTGCCGCCTTTAATGCTGCAGCAGCGGCCTCACGCCCCGGCTCTACACCCTCTTCACCCAGAATGGCATGGTCTGGAAAATGGGTCAGGATCAGCCTGCGGATCATCTGCTCTGCTCCCTTGTCCACCTCGGTGACCAGATCCTGCGCAGATTGCTTCGTACTCAGGTGCTCCACCGTTCCCAGTCGACTCTTGATCCATTCACCCGCCTTTGAAGCAGCATTAATGGCTACAGCAGTATAGCTCTTGCTTGTAACGACATAAGGAATCTTCTCTTGTTCTCTCTCGTTCACAGCACTCACTCTACTTTCATATCACATCCATAAGCACAGCAACCACGCTGCTGTGCCCATGATGTTGTTATTATTAATATCAATTCGATTGCTTTGCTTGTACAAGATACGCCACTTCCATAGCAAAGTTTCGCCCGAAATTGCGACGAGCAGCATTTCCTCTCATCAGCCCTCTACTTCAATCGTCGCTCCATCCAGGATACGAATCCCTTCACCCTCGTAGGTTCGAAAATCCTCCATAAGCTTCAGCAGTGCTTCATCCTTGCGCTTGGCCTCAATCATGACATCGAGCTCCGGCGTCTTGGCAGCTATGGCTCGTAGAAATTCAAGCAACGGCCCTATTGAGACATGATCAGCATGACCTCTTGGGTCTTTCGTGCTCTTCGGGCTGGATACATGAATCTTGGGCGGCAGGGGCTTATCTACCGAAGATCCGGCTTGAGCGAGTGGTGTGTGCCACGTCTTCAATATGGTAGGCCACAGCTCCCAGGGCCTCTCCCCGTCATTGTTAACCCATTGATGGTGAATGTCCAGTACCATGGGCAGTCCCGTGTGCTCGCAGACGGTCAGCGTCTCGGATGCCGTGAAGGTCTTGTCATCGTTCTCCAGCGTCAGCCGCTCCAGCATAGGCCGTTCGAGACGAGCTACCTGCTCTTCGAAGCGTAGCGCTGAGGTCTGTTTGTCCCCATAGGCTCCACCGATATGAATGTTATTCTTCGCTGCTGGCCCCAGGCCCATCGCCTTCAGCATGCGAACATGATGCTGTAGATCACGCACGGAGCTAACAAGCACCTCGGGGCGGGGCGTGCTCAGTACAGTAAAATGATCGGGATGAAAGGATGCCCTCATGCCCGCTTTCTTGATCACATCTCCAAGCGCGGCAAATGCTGGCCGCAATACAGGATACGGGTCCCAATCCTGCAGCTCCGCATGAGTAGCCAGCGGAATGAGCTTGGATGAGAAGCGATAGACCATAATATCGTGCGCCATATTATGACGCAGTAGCCTTAATGTATTATGTAGATTCTCCTCCGCGATACGCTCCAGCTTGCGAATAGCAGCCTCTCTGTCCGGGATTTTGCTAAAGCTGGCATACGTCATCGTCCTGGAGGGAGATGCGTTACTGACGGTAACGGACATCGCTACATATCCGAATCTGACTCTCATGCCTTCCACGTCCTTCCGGGTCCATACTTCACTAGCCTGCTCGAGTCATCTATCCACTCCCGAAGCCAGACTGTCTGTATTAAGCATATTACCCGGAAAGTAGCGTCTCAATTCCGCCAGATGCTAGGAACCTGACTGGCGACTGAAGAACATTTCATCTGCCAGGGCTGTCTGTACTCTCGATTCCTCTTCGTTCAGCTTGCGATTGAGCGTCATTTCCACCTCAGTAACCTCTTCACCCTGAAAATTAATTTCGGCAATGCTCGCTACAATGGTTACGATGGCAACAGCAACATTATCCGGACTGTAGGCAATAACCTGCTGACCTGTCGGGAAGACGCGCAGCCCGCTTTTCACCATTTTCCCCCGCCCGTATTCCAGCAGCTCGTACAGCTCTTGCTCGCTCTTGAATTTACATACTGAGTTAAACTCTGTCTGGAAGCCCATGAGAATTCCTCCTAAATATGAATACTGTATATTGATTGTAACAGAAAAACAGCTAATCTCCGATTGCCGATTAACTGTAACGCAATAACTTTTATCGAATAGCTGAAGCAAGGAACCTCTTGCTCCGTGAACTCTGAGTTCATTATGTGAATATTCCATATCATAAATCATCATCCTAGCGGCTGAGCTATGTAAATCGTGGGTACTTCTGCATCTCTTATACCATGGCAAAAGGGGAGAAGCTCTCCCCCTTAACATGCTACATATTAAATATGCTTAATTATGAAGCTTAGTTACCATGCTCATATTGCAGAGATGATCGCTGGGCATAACGCTCTAACCCCAACCGGATCATATGATCAAGCAGCTCGGGATAGGATACGCCAGTCTCTCTCCACAATAGCGGATACATACTGAACGGGGTGAAGCCTGGCATCGTATTCACCTCATTAATCAGTACGAGGCCATCTGATCTGCGGACGAAGAAGTCCACTCGCGAGATGCCGCAGCCTTCAATAGCCCGGAATGCCTTCAACGCAGCTTCACGCACACGGTCCACAACTTCCTCATCCAGCACTGCCGGAATGACCATTTCCGATTGGCCGTCTGTATATTTCGCAGCATAATCATAATAATCAGCAGAGGATACGATCTCCCCAGGCACAGATGCCATCGGCTCCTCATTCCCCAGCACGCTGACCTCTACTTCACGGGCATCCACGAACTCCTCTACAATGACCTTCAGATCATAGCGAAGGGCGAATTCCACAGCCTTCTCCAATTCCTCACGATTACGGGCCTTGGAGATCCCGACGCTGGAGCCCAGGTTGGCAGGCTTAACGAAGCATGGATAGCCCAGCTCACGTTCCACCTGAATTAGCAGCTCATGCGGGTCCTGCTGCCATTGGATGCTGGTAGCATAGCAGAAATTAACCTGTTCCAATCCTGCCTGCGCAAACAGCTTCTTCATGACTACCTTATCCATTCCCGCTGCAGAAGCAAGCACGCCTGCTCCCACGTAGGGCATATCCGCCATCTCAAAGAGCCCTTGAATGGTTCCGTCCTCACCGAATGTGCCATGCAGCAGAGGGAACATAATATCAGGCCCACCACCTTCACCATACAGCTTGCTGAACAAGCTATTCATTGCGTCCTTGCTTGATGCGCTAGCGTTCGGTAGCTTCAGATCCTCAATGGCAGGGAAGGGCTCGTGGATCTCCGCACCTTTCCGCCAATCGCCCTGCTTAGTGATGTAGAATGGAATAATAGCATATTTACTGAAATCAAAAGCATTCTGCACGGCATATGCCGTCTGTAATGATACCTCGTGTTCGCCTGACTTGCCTCCATAGACAAGACCGACTGTCAATTTGTTCTCTGCCATGCTTACCTCCGCTTTCTGACCATGCCTGTGACTCAAGTGATATCGAGCCTGTGTGTGTTCTGCTTAAATGCCATCCATCTGGATAGACTCATTTCTGGAACGTGATCGATTACAGATGATCCGCAATATGATAAAAGCGATAGACCGTCCTGTCCGTCCACGCATAAGAATCCCGGTAATCCCAATAACGATGACGCGCACTGACGGTATGGGCGTTGACCAGCGGCATACCTCCCGCATCAAAAGCCGTGACGATCGTGCTATGCTGGAACGTACCGTCACCATCCCAATCGTACGAGATAACATCCCCAAGCATCAGCTGCTCCGGTCGCTCCACAGGTACCGCGTCAAAGCTACGCCCACTAGCACCCAAATAGCGCTCCAGCGCGTTCGATACCGCCCAGCTGAAGCTCCATAGCTCCTTGCCACTAGACCGCCCTCTGTACCACCAGCCCGATTCTCTTTTACCAGTATAGTGGATCGGTGCCCCCCCTGCAAAGAGACATTGCGACACATAATTGGTACAATCTACATCGAATGCTTCAAACTCTGGATTGTAGCTGTCCCACCATCGATCAGCATAAGCAACTGCCTCTTCCCGCCTGTACCGAATGGGCCGCCCTCCTCCGCTAGCACCAAGCACTTCCTGGTTCAGAAATGGTGGATTGTCTGGCCTCACGATCGAGCCTTGCCCATCCGCGGTCTCTGGGAAGGCCACCTTTGTCTCCGAGCGACCCTCAGCGGAATCCCTCTCTACCCGCGAAATGATCCAGTACCGTCCATCACGAATAAACGTCAGTCGCTCCTGCTCAATTCGGTCCTCACGATGTGTCATGCCACCCTTCACATAGAACACCCGAAGCTGCAGTCGCACATCCACTACAGTCTCCTCCGGCAGTGATGTCACAACGCGGAGCTGACTGGCCCGGGTCTCGCTACGCAGGGGCACCGCTCCACGCTCCCTATACCATTCTACAAGCCGTGACCGCAGCTCCCCTCGCTGGTACAGTAGGCCCAGATCTGTAATGACGCCATCCTCCCGCACAGGCCCCTCTCCCACCTGTACTCTGTTGTAATGATTCACATAGCTGTATAGCGCTTGTCTCCAACCCTGCCCATCCATGGAGCACCCTCCCCTCTCTCCCCCAAGAATTAAGGCTCCTCTTCTACGAAGTCTATGAGGAAATGGGACGCGTTATGAATTCGTTCCATATGAAAAGAAAAACAGCTAGTAGGGATCAAGCTTACGCTGACCTCTACTAGCTGCTGGCGGCTTGCCTCTGAGACTAGCCTTTCTTAATCAATTATTACTTGGATTAAAGCTTATGCCTTAACAGTATACAGCAGCTCTTTCTCCTGCACAGTGGAGGCACCGGAGGATTCGATGGAGCTGTAATTGTGAATGTTAGTAATGATTACTGGAGTAATGGTATCGTAACCTGCCTTGGCAATCTCAACATGGTCGAATTCCATCAGCACATCTCCGACAGATACCTTCACTCCCGCCTGTACTTGCGGCGAGAAATGCTGTCCTTTCAGCTTCACGGTGTCGATACCGATGTGAATCAGCATCTCAGCACCTGTATCACTTACCAGACCAATCGCATGACCGCTCTTGGACAAGGAGAATACCGTTCCGTTCACAGGAGATACCACACGTCCTTCGGACGGCTGAATCGCAACGCCTTTACCCATAATCTCTTCCGAGAACGCAGGATCATTGACCGCAGACAGCGGCTTCACTTCTCCAGCAATCGGACTGAAAATTTGCTCATCCTGCATTTTCACTTCTTCTGGTGTCTGTACAGCCGCAGTCGCAGCAGACCCACTTGCTACAGCAGAGCTCTCAACAGCTGTAGTCTCGGTAGCAGGAGCTGCCTCTTTCACATCTTCAAAGCCAAGTATATAAGTCAGCACGACAGCCACAGCCATACCAATAACCAGACCCAGGATGGTGTATACGAAAGATGGTCCAATCATGACTGGTAGAGCTGTAATACCTACGATACCACTCATTGCAAAAGCCTTGGCGCCGAAGAAGCTCATGAAGGCACCACCGACAGCTGCACCGATGAGCGCTGCCAGGAACGGCTTCTTAAAGCGCATGTTCACGCCGTACATCGCCGGCTCTGTAATACCCATAAATGCTGTAACAGCAGTAGAATATGCTGTGGAGCGAACTCCTTTGTTCTTCGTACGCAGACCGACACCGAATGCACTTGCTGCTTGGGCCATATTCGCCATCAGCATCAGTGGAATCAGATAGTCATAACCCAATGTAGCAATTGAACCGATAATGATCGGAGCCAATGCATAGTGCATACCTGTAATGATAATCAGGGAGAAGGTACCTCCTACAAGCAGACCAGCCAGCAGTCCGGCATTCGCGAACAACCAGGCAATACCATCTGCCAATCCATTACCTACAACCACACCAAGCGGTCCGACTGCAATCAATGTAATTGGTGCAATGATTAGCAGAGTTACTGTTGGAACTACAATAAGCTTCAAGGAAGCATGTGTGTATTTATCTACGAATTTCTCAACATAAGACGCCAGCCATACGGCCAATACAATCGGAATAACCGATGAAGAGTATGTTGCTGCCAGTACAGGCAGTCCGACGAAGGTTACAGGCTCTCCAGAAGCGAGCAAGGTAATGAGCGTCGGATGGACTATAGCCGCCCCAATCGCCGCACCGATATACGGATTACTACCCAGCTTCTTCGCTGCACTAAAGCCAAGAATAATTGGCAGGAAGTAGAATGCTCCGTCGCCAATAGCGGACAGAATAGAATGGTTCATGCTGCCTTCGGTCATCCAGCCCATGGAGACCAGCAAGGCTACAATCCCCTTGATCATCCCTGCGCCGACGATGGCCGGCAGGATCGGAGTGAAGATCCCGGAGATGAAGCCCAGTACATCACTTACAGAGCGCTTCTTCTTGACTGGCTCAGTATCGCCTGTGCTTGCTTTTTTCGCTTCCGGGGATTTGGACATATTATTCACCAGCTCGTTATACACCACAGGTACATCGTTACCGATGATAACCTGGAACTGGCCGCCATTCACCATAACGCCCATGACTCCAGGAGTGTTCTGCAATGCTTGCTTGTTCGCAACGTTGTTGTCGTTCAAGTTGAAGCGCAGACGAGTCATACAGTGTGTGACCTGATCGATGTTCTCTTCTCCACCGACATGCTTCAGTATTTCTTTGGACAAAGCATTTTTATCCATGATGTCTACTCCTTTGAATTTGGATTGGATAGCTCGTAGCATGTGTAGAAATAACCACAGCATGTACAAACAAAAAAACCTAGAACCCTGAATCACCCCGAAGCAATGCAATGCTTGCTTGTCGTGATTCAAAGTCTAGGTTTTGCCTACATTAGTAACAATCCCGTGTTGCCTATTCAATTGGCTTCTCCCCCTACAATCCGCTCAATATGGATCGTGAGGTACAGAATCTCTTCCTTGGACAGGTCTCGTCCGTAGATCTTACGAGTATAGCTGCCGATCTTCTCCGCACAAGCAAAAGCTTCCGGATATTGACGACTTACCAGATCATGGAGCATGTTATCCTTGTCCCGCTGCTCAACGGCTGTGCCTTGCAGCACGCGCTGAGCAAAAAACTTCAGATGCGTCAGGAAGCGGTAATAACTAAGAGAGTCCTCATCCAGCTCCACCAGAAAACTGCGTCTGACAATATTCAATATGTCCTTCACGATGTTGGTCATGCTGACCGTCTCGCGCATTTCACCATTCATCCGGGCGTTGACCAAATGCATTGCAATAAAAGCGCACTCATCTTCTGGCAAGGAGACACCAAGCGTCTCTTCGATAATTTGTAGCGCTTTCTCACCAATGGCATATTCCTTACGGTACATCCGCTTGATCTCCCAGAGCAGTGCATTCCGAATCGGAAGTCCCTGCCTATGGCGGTCAATGGCAAAATGGATATGATCAGTCAAGGAAATGTAAATACTGTCGTGCATTTTCTCGCCCAGCACCGTCTCGGCATACCGGACGATTTCATCCGAGCATTCCACATATTCTGCGGGAATATCGGACAGTAAGGTCATCAGCTTCTGTGATACTTCCTTGTTGTCCTGCGAAAAGATTTTCTCGATCTGGTCTTCTTCAATAGTATCGCCAGCATGCTTCTTGAAAGCGATGCCACGTCCCATAACCACAAGCTCGTTCTGGAATGCATCTAATACCGTAACGACATTATTGTTGAGCACCTTCGCAATTTTCATTCCATCACCTTGAACCGTCATAGTATAAAAGGCAAAACCAAAACAGGCATGAATTGAAAATGCCGGTTGCTGGTTTTGCCTGAATGAACAGTAACAATCCAGAGTTATTTGACCGTAACCCATTCTAACATAACTCAAAGTAAATAACAATGGATGGTGAATTGTTAAAAAGAAGCTCTTCTATTTTTTCAAACTTGCACCGTTAGTAGCAATTACTTCCTTATACCAGTTGAAGGATTTCTTCCGGTATCTTTCCAGTGTGCCTGTACCGTCATTGTTGCGGTCTACATAGATGAAGCCATAGCGCTTCTTCATCTCTGCTGTGGAGGCACTTACAAGGTCAATACAGCCCCAAGGCGTGAAGCCCATTACCTCTACCCCATCCTCAATCGCTTCTCCCACTTGTACAAGGTGATCGTTCAGGTATTGAATGCGATAATCGTCATGTACCGTCTTGTTGCCATTCTCGTCCGTAATCAGCTCATCTACCGCACCCAATCCATTTTCAACAATGAACAAAGGCTTTTGGTAGCGATCGTAGAACGTATTCAGCACGTAGCGCAGTCCTTGCGGATCGATCTGCCAGCCCCACTCACTTGCTTGGAGATAAGGGTTTGGTACGCCGCCCAGCAGGTTGCCTTCACCAGCAATTTTCTTCTCTGGATCACCTGTCTCACAGATACTCACGTAGTAGCTGAATGAGATGAAGTCTACTGTATTCTTCAGGATTTCTTCATCACCTGGCTCGAAGTGAATGTTGATGTTGTGCTTTTTGAAATAACGGTTCAAATATTTAGGATATTGACCACGTACATGAATGTCAGCGAAGAAGTCGTTCTTGTGAACGGATTCCATCACAGCGATCACATCGTCCGGGTTAGGAGTCAGTGGATAGGTAGGCATACTCAGTACCATACAACCAATCTTGGCTTCTGGCATGATCTCATGGCCGATCTTCACAGCAAGCGCACTCGCTACCAGCTCATGATGGACTGCTTGATACAGATCCTGCTTGGACAGCTGTTCCTTCGGTGTGCTGATCCCGCCGCTCATGAATGGGGCTTCCAGAATCGAGTTGATTTCGTTGAACGTCAGCCAGTATTTAACCTTGTTCTTGTAACGGTTGAACAGAGTTGTCACATAGCGCTCATAGAAGCCGACCATCTTACGGTTCACCCAGCCATCATACTCTCTGGACAGATGCAGCGGAGTCTCATAGTGAGAGATGGTTACGAGCGGCTCGATACCATACTTGTGGCACTCGTCGAACAGATCATCATAGAATTGAAGACCTTTCTCGTTCGGCTCCAGCTCGTCCCCTTTCGGGAAGATACGGGACCAGGCGATAGAGGTACGGAATACCTTGAAGCCCATCTCCGCGAACAGCTTAACGTCTTCTTTATAGCGATTGTAAAAATCAATTCCGATCAGCTTCAGGTTGTCCTCGGTAGGCTCCGGGGTTGGTGGAGTCTTGATGCCATTTGGCATAACGTCTTGTACAGACAAGCCTTTGCCGTCTACGTTATAGGCTCCTTCGAGTTGGTTGGCAGCTACTGCGCCGCCCCATAGAAATCCTTGTGGAAATGGTGTGCTCATAATAATGAACCTGCCTTTCGTTAAGTGGATGGATATAAAGCCGATATGGCCTTATAGCTCAGGATTTTGCAAAATCAAATGGATTTGCTAGACTTGATTCTAGGCCTGATTCAATTCTAGGTTCTGCAACGCGTTTCATGTCAAGCGACTTTTCCGAAGGAGAATGGAAATGGCTAATTTAGAACAAATCGCGCGGCTGTCGGGCGTCTCCAAAGCCACGGTCTCACGGGTCATCAACGGCTTCCCTCATGTGAGTGCCGAGACCAGACTTCGGGTACAGCAGGTCATCGATGAGATGGACTATGTACCCAATCGTACAGCCGTATCCCTGTCCAAGGGACGGACACAACAGATCGGACTGGTAACCGGGACCATCAGTGAAATTATCATGCCGTTCTTGAACGGCTTCATTGAGACAGCCAAAAAGCATGATTATCAGACAGTCATTTATTTCACTGGTGACGATCCAGCTACAGAGCTGCAAGCTTTTGAAGATTTAAGGAGTAAGCGGACGGATGCGCTCGTGATCGTTACCTGCGCTAACCCACCTTCTCTGCTGAGTACATACAGCAAATACGGCCCCATCGTATCCTGGCAACGAATGCCCGAGCATGTCATCCCTTCTGTAGCCATGGATCAGGGTATAGGCTACTGTCTGGCGCTCAAGCATCTGCTTGCGACAGGAAGACGCCGTATAGCTCATGCCTTTGGACGCCCTGAAAGTCTCAATACGCAAAGTAGAATGCACAGCTATGAGAAAATCATGCATGAGCATGGGCTTCCCATCGCACAGGAACTTTATTTTTCTTCTATATATTCTGTTCATCATGGTGAACAATTGATTCAGACCCTACTTGAGCGCCAGAAGGAAGGTCATGAGCTGCCAGACGCCATATTATGCTCCAATGACTATGTCGCTGCAGGTATTCTGTGCGAAGCACGTAGGCATGGTCTGAACGTACCGGGTGATCTAGCGATTGTCGGGTTCGATGATAACGAGATATCACGCACACTGGAGCTGACGACAGTACATAATCCGATCAGAGCCCAGGCAGAGCATGCCTTCTACATGCTTGCCCCCACGCTCCTGCATACCGAGCTTAAGCAGAGCCAGCTGGAATACAAGCTCATTCTGCGCTCTACGACCTGAGTCACCAGCCTTTCTGGATTTCATTCAAAGTTATAGAAAAAGACCTGCACAGTGAGTGCTTGAACTCAAGAGCTTGGACTCAAGAATAGTAACTTCTTGAGATGGATCAAGACTGCTGTACAGGTCTCTTTTTATTCATTTGACTGCATTAGCTCTACGCGTAACTACACCAGATCCACGTGATTATTTCACTTCATACTGCTGCAAAGACTTCAGAACCTGTGCTGCTTCTGCTACTGTCACCACCTGTGCAGGCTTCAGCTGGCCAGCGCCATTCGCAGGCATAATTCCCAAGCGGCTAACAATCACCGCATCCTGATAGGCCCAATGCTTCTCCGCTACATCCGAATATCCTGTCATGGAGCCGGGAGACTCTGCTGTCTCCACGCCGTTGGACTTCAGCCATTGACCTACAATGACTACCAATTGAGCGCGTGTCACTGCGGCATCCGGAGCGAATTTGCCTTGACCTATACCACGCATTAAGCCCGCCCGGGTCACGGCTTCTATCTCCTGAGTGCGTTCGGTACCCTGAACATCCTCATATAGTCCATATACAGAAGCTGCTACTGGCAGATTCAGCTCTGTCGTCAGCAGTCCTGCAAGCTCTGATCTCGTGATTGGCCCACTTGCTGCTGGTTGCTCTGCAACTTCTTCTGAAGTAGTCTCTGTTGAAGGTGTCCCACTGGAATCTCTCTTCTGTGAGAACAGCCAATTGATCATATTCTGATCATTGAAGACAGGAGCCCAGGACCAGTGCTTCATGGCACCGTAGAAACGCTGACTGTCCATAAATTCATCAGTGTAGAGCGTTTCCTTCACCTTCGTTGAACCCAGCTCAATCAGTGCCTGATAAGCAAGCTTACTAGTACGGCTGTCCGTAATCGGATCATTCTCCGCATGGACGATCCAGAGCGGCATGTCCACCAGACCTTTCAACTCCTGCTTGAAGGCATCCACCGGCCCCTTATAGTCTGCAACAGCATCCTTAGCCGCCACTACGATGGCACCTGCGAACAGATCAGGATATTGCATCATGAAACGGAAAGCACCACCGCCACCGCTGGACACCCCCGCCAGATAGATACGATCCGGGTCTACCTTCCCTTCAGCAACGAGCTTCTGAATCAACTCATATTGCAGGACGAAGTAATCCTGCATCTTCTTCAGCTGCTCTGCATTGCTATAGATTGCCCAATCATAATTCTTCGGGTAATGCACCGCGAGCACAGAGGTATCCTTGCCAGATTCGGTCCAAGTCGTGGCGCCACGATTCTCGGTCAGCTGCTTGATGTTATCCGTACCGACCTCTCCTCCTCCGTGCAGCCATACAACTAGCGGTTGTGGTCCTGTGGATTCACTCAGCTTCAGTCGATACGGCAGCGTCTCCCCATTGCTTGCTGTGAAAGTTCCAGGCTCGAACTCATCTACAGTACGAATGGATACGCTATCCACCTTGTCTGCATTGAAGGATAGCTCCGGGAACTTCGTATTGGTTACAGCGAACGCGGATACTGTGCCCCCGGGATAACGGAATGGCTTGAAGGTAAGATGGATGCCCTCCTCACTGACAGCGATTTCAAGACCATCATCCTCATAATTGTCCTGTACAATCTCCCCCTGCTCATTCACAGGATAACCGTCATAATTGCCTGTAATTTCAAAATCCTCAGCCTGTAGATCAGCATAGCGATCAACATCCGCTACTTTGATATCGAAGGACTCCACCATCGTTCCAGCATCCCCGACATACGCCTGGCCTGTAATTTGTTGAACAGACGGCGCCTCTTCCGCAGCTGCAGGTACGATTAGCCCTGCGGTTCCAATGACTGCTGCCAACAGTCCGGTCAAGCTTTTTCTTACCAAATTCATTGCTTGTAGCCTCCCTCTCAGGATCATACAGCACAAAAAGACGGTCAAAACCTACAAATGGTCGCCCTCATGCGCATCTGCATCTCTCAAGACATGCGATGTGCTTCAGAAACCATATGTCAGGTTTTGCCCGTCTGTGCGGTTACAATCCTATCGTTGTAAACTCACCATAACGCAGTGTTGGTAGCGCTGTCAATGACTATCTTTACGCCAAATCCTCACCATTGGAGGCAATAACACGCTTGTACCAGTCAAAGGAATCCTTTTTCGAACGGTTCCATGTTCCCTTGCCCTCATCATCCAGATCAACATAGATGAAGCCATAACGCTTGGACATCTCGGACGTCGACATGCTCACCAGGTCAATTGGTCCCCAGCTCGTATAACCCATCAATTCAACGCCATCCTTGATGGCTTCCTTCATCTGTTCGATATGCTTGCGCAGGTAATCAATGCGGTACGTATCATGAATGGAGCCGTCTTCTTCGACGCGGTCGTAGGCACCCAGACCATTTTCCACAATGAACAACGGCTTTTGATAACGGTCGTAGAAGTTGTTCAGCGTCACACGCAGACCAATCGGGTCAATCTCCCAGCCCCAATCGGATGCTTCCAGATGCGGATTGCGGACGCCTCCAATAAGGTTACCTTCACCAACCTCGTCATCCGGATTGGAGGAGCGAGTGATCGTCATGTAGTAGCTGAATGAAATGAAATCCACGGTATTGTTCAGCAGCAGCTCATCATCGCCTGGCTCACGTTCGATTACAATGTTATTCTCAGCAAAATAACGCTCCATGTAATTCGGATATTTACCGCGTGCATGAACATCCGTGAAGAACATGTTCACCTGATTCTCCCATTGTGCCATGCGTACATCGGCAGGGTTACAGCTGAATGGATAGGTCTCCATGCGAGCCAGCATACAGCCCACTTGGGAGCCTGGAATAATCTCATGCGCCAGCTTGGTTGCTTTTGCACTTGCTACAAATTGATGGTGCAGTGCCTGGTAGGACGTCTGCAGCTTGTTATCCACTTGATCTGTCAATACGCCGCCACCCGTATACGGGCTGATGAGCATGATATTGATCTCGTTAAATGTTAGCCAATATTTTACTTTGTCCTTGTAACGCTTGAATACAGTCTCTGCATATCTCGCATAATGATCTACAACCTCACGGCTAGCCCATCCATTGTACTTCAAGGTCAGACCAAGCGGTGTCTCATAATGAGACAGCGTTACGAGCGGCTCGATTCCGTGCTTCAGCAGCTCATCAAAGACGTTGTCATAGAATTGCAGCCCCGCTTCGTTCGGCTCCGCATCGTAGCCGTTAGGGAAAATACGTGCCCAGTGAATGGACATCCGGAATACTTTGAAGCCCATTTCAGCGAACAGCGCAATATCTTCCTTGTAGCGATGGTAGAAATCAATACCGTCACGCTTAGGGAAACGAGCCTCGACTTCACCGTTCAGAATTTGCTGAATACGCTCGGTAGTCATCTCCATAGCATGAACGCTTCTACGCTGGTCCTTGGGTACCAGTGCGATCATGTCTGCGGTGGACAAGCCTTTACCGTCAGCATCAAATCCACCTTCCAGTTGGTTAGCCGCAGTAGCGCCTCCCCACAGGAAATTTTCGGGAAATCCTTGTTTTGCTGCACTCATTGATAACGACCTCTTTTCTACATTAATATGGGCTTTTCAGGATTCCCGGCAAAATGTGTTGCGTAACTACTTGTCAACTATGCCCGAAAAACAAGAAAAACCTAAATCCAAGGTACAAACAACTCCCTGGTCAAGGGAATCACTTCTACCATCGATTTAGGTTTTGCCTGATTACCAGTTACAATCCTCTTTCGATGAAATTATAGTAGATGAAACACATTCATTTCAATGATGATGCATTCGTAATAGTACTGGCTGGTTCTGGAACTAAATATAGCGTAGCATAGGCTCTCGGCAAAAGCAATTTGGCTACGCCTTATGGTGTCTTTAGGCAGTCGAACCAAGGCTAAAAGGCCTTTACGAACAGCTATGAAAACGGTATACTTAAGTCATGGTGATTTTTGAAATTATGTTTCATCTGATGAAACAACTTCATGAGGAGGTTCATTCATGCCAGGACAAGACCAGTTCTCTATTGCCCGTAACCTAGAGGTTAACGGACAATCTTACCGCTACTACAGTCTTAAGGCACTTGAAGAGCAAGGAGAAGCGGGCGTAGCTCAGCTCCCATTCTCAATCAAGGTATTGCTGGAAGCGGCGCTTCGTCAGTTCGACGGACGTGCGATTACCCAGGATCATGTCAAGCAATTGACGAATTGGGCAGCTGATCGTGATGCGAACAAAGAAATTCCCTTCATTCCTGCACGTATCGTATTACAGGACTTCACAGGCGTACCTGTCGTAGTCGATCTTGCGGCTATGCGTGACACCGTGAAGAAAGCTGGCGGTGATCCGAAGCAGATCAATCCACTCGTACCGGTCGATCTCGTTATTGACCACTCCGTCATGGTTGATGCCTTCGGTAGCAAGGACGCGCTGGATTACAATATTAATGTAGAATTTGAACGAAATGAGGAGCGTTATCGCTTCCTGCGTTGGGCTCAGACAGCATTCAACAATTTCCGTGCTGTACCCCCTTCAACCGGAATCGTGCATCAGGTGAACCTGGAGTATCTGGCTTCTGTCGCAGCCACGAAGACAATCGATGGCGAGACTGTTGTATTCCCTGACTCTCTGGTAGGGACAGATTCCCACACCACCATGATTAATGGTCTTGGTGTCGTAGGCTGGGGCGTAGGTGGAATCGAGGCTGAAGCAGGTATGCTGGGCCAGCCGCTATATTTCGTAACTCCTGACGTTATTGGCTTCAAGCTTACAGGTAGCCTCTCCGAGGGTGCAACAGCAACAGACCTTGCGCTGACCGTTACTGAGATGCTTCGCAAGAAGGGTGTAGTAGGTAAATTCGTTGAATACTACGGCCCAGGTCTCGCTAATATCAGTCTTGCTGACCGCGCAACCGTAGCGAACATGGCTCCAGAGTATGGTGCTACGATTGGCTTCTTCCCGGTAGATGCCGAGACGCTCGCTTATCTGCGCAGCACAGGCCGCTCCGAAGAGCAGGTAGCACTGGTAGAACAATATTACAAAGCACAAGGCATGTTCCGTACAGCTGACACTACTGATCCAGTATTCACGGATACCATTGAGCTGGATCTCGCGTCGGTAGTGCCGAGCCTTGCTGGACCGAAGCGTCCGCAAGACCGCATTGAGCTTGCACATATGAAAGAGAACTTCGAAAGCATTATCCGTACCCCTGTAGACAAGGGCGGATACGGCCTGAGCGATGAGAAGATTGCACAAAAGGTTGCTGTAGCTCATCCAGATGGCTCCAAGAGCGAACTGGCTACTGGTGCGGTAGTTATCGCCGCGATCACTAGCTGCACCAATACCTCCAACCCAAGCGTTATGCTGGGTGCAGGTCTGCTTGCGAAGAAGGCGGTAGCACGCGGTCTGGTGAAGCCAGGCTATGTGAAGAGCAGCTTGACTCCAGGCTCCCTGGTCGTAACCGAGTACCTGCAAAAAGCAGGACTCATCGAGCCGCTTGAAGCACTTGGCTTCCACGTAGCTGGCTATGGCTGCGCGACTTGTATCGGTAACTCCGGTCCATTGCCAGATGAAGTGAGTCAGGCAATTGCTGATAATGACATGACTGTAGCTGCCGTATTGTCCGGTAACCGGAACTTCGAAGGTCGCGTTCACGCCCAGGTCAAAGCGAATTATCTCGCTTCACCTCCGCTCGTCGTGGCTTACGCCTTGGCTGGCAATGTCAATGTCGATCTGCAGAATGATCCGATCGGCTATGATCAGGAACAACAGCCTGTCTATCTGAAGGATATCTGGCCGACTTCCGAGGAGATCAAGGAAGCGATCAGCCTGTCCCTTAGTCCGGAAATGTTCCGCAGCAAATACGAGAATGTGTTCACGGCCAACGAGAAGTGGAACGCAATCGATGTACCAGAAGGCGAGCTGTACGAGTGGGATGAGAAGTCCACTTATATCCAAAACCCACCGTTCTTCGAGAAACTGCAGGATGGCGTTCAGGACATTGCAGAGATTCGTAATGCACGCGTACTCGCCCTGCTCGGTGATTCTGTAACGACTGACCATATCTCTCCAGCTGGTAATATCGCCGTGAACAGCCCAGGTGGCAAATACCTGACTGATAATGGCGTCGAGCGCAAGGACTTCAATTCCTACGGCTCCCGTCGTGGTAACCATGAAGTGATGATGCGTGGTACCTTCGCGAATATCCGGATCCGCAACAACGTTGCTCCAGGAACCGAAGGCGGCGTAACCAAGTATCTCCCTACGGATGAAGTCATGTCCATCTACGATGCTTCTATGAAGTATCAGGACGGCGGACAGAATCTGGTCGTTATTGCAGGTAAAGAATACGGTACAGGAAGCTCCCGTGACTGGGCAGCGAAGGGTACCTTCCTGCTGGGCGTCAAAGCAGTCATCGCGGAGAGCTTCGAGCGGATTCACCGCAGTAACCTCGTAGGTATGGGTGTACTGCCACTCCAATTCCAGGAAGGCTATGGCTGGTCCAGCCTTGGCATTAATGGTACAGAGACGTTCGACATCCTGGGCATCGACAACGAAGTGAAGCCTGGTCAGGCACTCACTGTTGTAGCGAAGCGTGAGGATGGTACCAAGTTCGAATTCCCTGTCACGGCTCGTCTGGACAGCACGGTAGACATCGATTACTATCGTAACGGTGGTATCCTGCAGACGGTACTGCGCCAGATGATCAAGAACAACTAAATCTATAATCAGAATTATGGATAGCCCCTGATACTGATACAAAGACAGCAGCAGCTCATTCCGATGTTGGGATGAACTGCTGCTTTTCTTTGTCAATGATTTATACTGTATAGAACAAGCTTAGCTCAATGTCACAAGAGCCACCGGCCAGGGATACTTCAACACTTCAATACTTGAATAATCTATAAAATACACAAATGACACTCAGGAGGTCATCCATACTATGAAAATTGATCGGCTGCTGGCCATTGTCATGCTATTACTGAAGCACCGGAGAATGCCCGCCCGGCAGCTGGCAGATCGCTTTGAAGTCTCCCTGCGTACTATTTACAGGGACATCGATACGCTAAGTCAGGCCGGAGTGCCTGTCGTGACCTATCAGGGCATGAACGGCGGGATCGGACTAGTGGAGGGTTACCGTCTGGATCATACCCTGCTCACCGATCAGGATCTAGCTGCGATCACGACAGCTATTCGTGGCCTCAGTACATCCATGCCAAATCAAGAGCAAATGCTGCTGCTAGACAAAATCACCCAGATCATCCCTCCCTCCAAAACCGAGCAATTTCGCATTCAGACCGAGCAACTGGTCGTAGATTTATCGGACTGGGGTGGACACCGGGAACTACCTGAAATGCTGGGACAAATCCGAGCAACCATTGCCGACAGCCACATGCTCCATTTTAGCTACAGGAATGCTGACGGACAGTCCACTATGCGAACCTTGGAGCCTCACACCCTTGTACTAAAGAAAAACCAATGGTACGTATATGGCTACTGCCACCTTCGCTGCGAATTCCGTTTGTTCAAGCTGTCACGTATGAAGGACGTTCGGCAGGGACCAGACACCTTCATCCGTCGACCGCTCGCTGTGGAGGAGCTGCCTTGGCAGCAGGATTGGGGCAAGCCAGAGCAGCAGGTGGACATCGTTCTCCGCTTCCATCCTAACGGAGTACATCTCGCCGAGGAATGGTTCCCTCTGGAGCAACAACAACAGGACGCTGCTGGCTACACCCGGGTGTACGTATCCATGCCCGAAAATGACTGGCTTTACAGCTTCATACTAAGTATCGGAGCAGTCGCTGAGGTACTGGAGCCTCCTGCCATTCGGCAGCGAGTTCATGAGATGGTGCTGGACATGCAAAAAAAGTATAGCCTTCCACCAGTAACCTGACAGAAAGCTGTCATATTTCAACCTCTACACTATTCATGAATAATGAATACAGGAGGAATTACATATGAATATCCATTGTCAAAGCTGCGGTATGCCGATAGACGACCAAGACCTGAGAGGAAGCGAGCTGAATGGCAGCACCTCCATAGACTACTGCAAATACTGCTATACAGACGGTAGCTTCACCGAGCCAAACGCTACGCTTCACAGCATGATTGAAGGTTCTTTACCCTACTTGGTGGAGGACGGATGGACCACTGAGAACGCCCATGCGATGCTGCTTGAATTTTTGCCTACACTTAAGAGATGGTCCGGCCCCAAGGGGTCTTCCCCAGCACTCGGTATAATTGTTGACACACTACCAACCTTTGGTATCATGCCTTCGCCGCGTGCACCATGGTTCGTGAAGCTTGAGAGCTTTGTCTTGGGAGGAATCGCAGCACGCACCTCCAACAGCGCAGAGACAGACAATGCGGGCCATGAGGGACTCATTCCTCGCTTATGGGGTCAATTCACGCAGGAGAACATTCCGGGACAGATCCCGGGATATATTTCAGGTCAACCGATCTACGGCTGTTACACAGACTATGAAGACGGGGTAGACGGTGCTTATACCTTACTGCTCGGCACTAGCATGGCTCCAGCAGACGTACCAATACTACCGCAGGGACTAGTCTCTACCTCATTGCCGTCAGCTGACTATGCTGTGTTTCGTACTGCGAATGGGCCCCTCGCACAAGTCGTTTTCGATACCTGGCAGCACATCTGGGCTTGGACCGAAGTAGCTGCACAGCACGGAATCCGTCGGACATACACAGGAGATTTTGAGCTTTACGATGGAAGTGGCTCGGACCCGCACGTAGAGGCTGACATTTATGTTGCGATCCAGCGCAGCGAAGACGATCCTGCTGAATAGCTCCCAGCCCCGGCCTGTACACACAGCACTTTCTGCAAGCTACATACAGCTTATAGACCGCAAATGATGTGCCTTACTTCATGTGAAGGGCGCTTCCCCTAGGTCCTAGAAAGCGCTTCTTTTCCAAAGGCCTATAGACCTCTTTGATTACTAGTCAATTCCACCTATATTCATACAACCTTCCCGAGTCCACCACAAGATGATTAAGACCATTTTACCCTTTTCCCCGAAAAGGGTTTTCCTTTATTTAATTATGGGTAAAACAGGGGACACCCTAACGAAGTGAGAATGTATCAGTACAGTGAGTCATCTGGGACCTGTGCACGATACCCTGCTGAAGTAATCTATCTATATCAAAGTAACCTACTCAATCGAACCTACATAAAATGCAGATAACTGGCATAGTCATCTACTATCTTGATTACTATTACGAATCTGGGAGGAGAACGCATGCAGATCATGAACATTACCTTACATACGCTCATTCCTTATAACCATCAATATCCAAGAACGAATCCTGTACAGAACTCCAAGAAGGACGATAGTGACAAGAAGCTCAGCTTCCAGCAAATTCTGAATGAAAAAATGGCAAGATAACGGGTCGCTTCTGCCACTGACCACGCTTACGGAGTATAATGATATGTGCCATCACAACAGTGACTTAAATCCGTGTAGATACAGCAACAGAGCTAACCCTCTCATCTCAATCTGATCAGTGGAGGGGTCCATTCCTGAACTGATAATACGGAAGTTGTAGTGTTGGGACAAAGCCCAGCTGTTGGGCCAGATGATAGGATCCCTGATTGCCGAGTCTGCATGCCCATACCGGCTCCAGACCATGAGCAAGACAATAATCAATTAATGCCGTACATACAATACGAGCTAGCCCCTGCCCACGATATGCCTCCACGGTCTCAATGCCAATCTCCAGGCGCCCACGAATATTAAAAGCTGCAAAGGCTGTAGCCGCAGCTTGTCCATCCAATATCAGACTGAAGCCAATGCCCTTGGACACAAACTGCTCTGCATCTCTCCAAAAATAACGTGGAACGACTGCTCCTTGAGCCTGCTCGAACAGTTTCTTATCCGTCGGAACAGGTACGAGGCCAGGTCTTGGCTCCGTTATACGCAGCTCACGGTATCGTGTTGCATCGAACCTAAAATTCACTCGCGTGTGCTCCTCAATATTCCCTTTCCCAGCCTTGATTAACGCTCGAATGTGATCATTCCAGCCATCCGGGTAGACCTGAAGCCACTCTCTCTGCTGGCGCTCTTCACTCTCAAGCCAATACTTCCGCAAAGCTTCATTAAATTCCGGCTGATGCATATCACCCCACAGCAATGACATTCCATAGCCATGGGCAATGTAAAATACTTGCGGGTCCTCAACCCGATCCACATACACCGTGCCATCCACATCCTGAAGTAACACGGACTCGGCAAACAAAGTGTTCATCTTAAGGGTGCCTAATGGCCCTAAAATGCGATCATATTGAGCTGGCTCTAGCCTTATCATGGGTACACTCCTTTGGTAATAGCAGGTCCTTTTAATGGTCTCCGCTAAATCATTTCTTTCATCAATGAATTATCTAAAAATAAAATTATTTACATAAAATACAAAATGTCTTATTGTAATACATAGTTATATAAACTAAATTATTACATAAAAGTAAAAGGGTGATTCACTTGAAGTATACTTCTATAATTCTTGGGATTGTAATTATTTGTATTGCTATATTATATGAAACTCAGTCATATGAAAAATATACTGCAATAAACGAGAGTCAATTAGAACTAATTAAAGATAATGAACAGATCAATATACTGCAGTATCAAAATTTGGTGAATGATCGCGGTTCCTCTACTGTTATCGCTTATACAGACAGTAATGAAGTTGGCGCAATAGTGGCCACCAACAAAAATGGTAAATTAGACTACAGTAAAAGTATGAGTATACCCACAAACTCTGAGGATAAAGTGTACATACTAGGGGCAATAAGTGGACTTAAATATCTCATCATTATGTTTCAAGACGATCAACTATTACAAAACACAAAACAAATAATAATCTACCGCGGTAGCCAATTTCAAAAAATTGAAGATGTCAGCAAAAGCCTCATTATTAATACGGATACACTATATAGTACCGAATCCTCATCGTCACTCCATATTGATTTTTTAAATAAGAATGGCAATATACTACATCGCTATCCTAGCAACATATTTCCATCAGGGCAAGTAGACTTCTATGATTTCTACTATTCTAAGAAAACAATTGAACTGATGGAGGGTGCAACAAACGCAAAATTAAAAATAGATCTAGACCTCTCCAGTATCTCCTCTATTCATGATGCTTGGCTTTATACAATGTCAGCAGAGATTGATAAGGGACAATCTCGACAAATTCTGGATTTTGTCGAGAGTTTAAATTCCAATTTAGGATACTACTATGCAAATTCTAAAGAGAAATATTCTGATAGCTCTAATAGCACTTTATATACTCATCTAGTCGATACTAAGATGGCATTGGAAACTCTCAAAGTGTTGAATGGAGAAGTTAGTACACAGAAGACCTCTGAATATTTGAATAAAACTATTATAGAACTCAATCAAACAAATTTAAACTTTGTTTCTAAAGGCGGCCTTACGTTGGTAATGAAACAAATTAGTGATTTAATTGGTGAAACTCCGGGAGGCCAAAAAGAATTAAACTATGATTCTATCGCATCTCAACTAACTTCACTCTATAACATCAAAGATCTTTCACTTGAAAGTTATAGCACTCTCTATAGTCTTCAAGAACATTCAATTAATATTCCCTTAAATCTAAACAAAACCGAAATTTCAAAATATATATATGATCGTCAACTACCAAATGGACTTTTTAACATTGATAATACTCGGGAAGGATATGATGTTCTTTCTACCTTCAATGCGGTTAAGTTGTTAATCGCCCTCGAACTAGATGTTCCTAACAAAGAAAAGTTACTGCGAAATTTAAAAAAAATAAACCAAAAATCAATAATTAATAGCATCTAATTTGATATTAGGCATTAAGCATGATTCCATAATTAAAATTTATAATAGGAATTCCTGCATAGTGCTAATATAAATACAATAAAAAGGAGATTTCAAATGGTACGTAGACACGCATTACTAGTTTTGTTATCATTCACTCTTATTTTTGCCCTAACTCCACTAGATTTGGCAAATGCTAAAAGCAACTCAGATTTAACATTAATAGAGAATAAAACTTACGAGTTAAATGGAGAACAATTTATACTAGAAACTTGGGAGGATGCTAACGGCAACTTATCTTACACTATTCCCACAGAAGTGAATGATAAAGCCTCTGTTTCTGAATTTACAGATAAATTATTGCAAGAAAAATCGCCTATTACGCCTCAAGGGGAAATTTACAATTGGTACAGAGATGATATGAAAGAATATGATCGGAAAGCAGATCTATCTTGGTCAACCAGAGGTTTTAGTGACTGGGCATATCTTTACCCAGCTACTGCGAATGTAATGGGAGTAAAAAAAGGAAAAATAAAGGCTACATGGCAAGGAAGAGGGAACGCCGATAAAATCGTTGTGAATTAACGTAGTACCTTTAAAGGTACTACGTTAATTCTTTCAGCACCTCCATCAATCAGCTTTGGAGATGATGTTGTAGACTGGACTTCGGAGCCCTTTGAGAACACATGGTATACCAACATTCCAACAGAGGCCGCTAGTGTTTCTTCAAGAACTTTTATCACAGGAATTAATCTATATGCTCGGGCAGACATATATGTAGGATCTGATTTATATCGGCCAGTTATTAGAGACACTGTTAACTGGCTTGAAAGCTAATTGTTAAATCAATTTATTTAAGCAGTCTCTCTAAAATAGATAAATTGTATTTAGTGTGAAAAGGCCTTTCAATCTTACGCGTCACAGTTCATTAGTGTAATTGAAGGGCCTTTTCCCTACTCAGATTCACTTCCACTTATCGTTTCCTCAATTCTTCTGCGATGCATAGCTGGCGCCCCTTTACTTCCACACTTGCTACTAATGAGTTATTAAAGCGCTCTCTTATAGCTCCGCTAGGCTCCAAAGCCTGACACCTCTTTTACGGGAGCAGCATACTCATTTCTTTGGCAGCATCCATAATGATCGGTGCAAATTCGTGGAGCGTCTCGGCTGACAGTCGGCTCACCGGTCCGGATACGGACAGAGCTGCAGCAAGCTGTCCTTTGCGATTCAGAATCGGTGCTGCCACAGCAGCCGCTCCTGGCTCACGTTCCTCAATACTAGTAGCAAAACCGATGCTTCGAACTTCCACTAGCTGCTGCAGATAGCTCTCATCATCCAACAACGCTCCCCACTCTGCCTCCTGTCGAAAGCTCTGACGCTCCTCCTCAGTTGCGAATGCTACCAGCACCTTACTGGAGGCTCCGACCGATAATGGCATGCGTGCGCCTACAGGAGCCACCCGCCGGATCCCCTGCGTGCTCTGCACCGCCTGAATGCGAATCCGCTCATGTCCATCCCGTAGATATAGACTCACGGTCTCTCCCAGATGATCACGCAGCCGCTCCATCAAGGGTAGCAGCAGAACTGCTGGCTCATCACTCTGTGACATATGCGTGGAGAGCTCCCAGACTTTTATACCTAGTCGATATTTTTCCGTAGCCTCATCCCGAATCACAAAGCCCCGATCCTCCAATGTGGTCAGCAGTCGGTGTACCGTACTCTTATGAAGTCCAATTCTCGCGGCGATCTCCGTCAGTCCAAGATCAGTCGCTTGAGTAAAACACAACAATATATCCAATGCCCGTTCTACGGCACGTACAGTCAATTTACGGTCTTCCACAGTAAACCGCCTCTTTTCCATCTACAAATACTAGTTTCACTCTGTGAAACGTGGTTACATTAATTATATCTCATTTCAACCATTGCTGCTATCGTATATGAACACGGCACGTTATTTTTCAGACTTCTAAGTATATTTCTAGTCATTCTCGACTGCGTGTCACACGCCTGATATACATACAGATATTATGACTTTCAAAATGCTCTTGCTCTAATACAATTTTCACGTTCAGTAGAAACAACATTAGATAATATAGGGGTAATTAGAAAGGGGTAATTATCCGGTATGTACTGAGTGGACCGAAGCGGCATGGAGTGGCCAATAAATTAATGGGGAATGTAGCAAAAAGGCTACACCCCCCAAGAGTTAGGCTCTTAACATCCGCACACTTTCTTCACACCATTCGATTAGACTGATGAAATGTTTCTTTCCGTATTGGTTCGTAATCATCCAATATTTATAATTAACATCCTTATTTTCAAGATGTAATAGCCATTTTTCGAGTTCCTCAAAAACCCGCAAGCTTTCCTCAAGTTTACGCTGATAGGATTCAATATGCATAATACTCGTCTCCGGTGAGGAGTTACTACCAAAAAACACTCTTAGCAATAACTCATTTTTCTTCAGATCAACAACATAATCTGTAGGTTGAGACAGCCAAGCAGACAATGTTCTTCTCCCCTGGTCAGTTATGCTATACAGTTTTTTGTCAGGCTTTCCATCTTGGCGAATGATCTCAACCTCGATATCATTTGTGTCCAAAAGGTCAGCCAAACTGGGATAGATCTGGCCATAGTTTTCATTCCAAAAGTAGCTTGTACTTTCTTCCATGTGCTGCTTGATATCATAACCGGTATGTGGTCCTAAAGTAAGTATGCCTAACACCGCAAATTTAGTGTTTACTCTCGCCGGTCGGTTTTCCATTTTCCATGTTCCTCCTAGATTTAAAGAGCTACTACCGCTATTCGTGACATTGCAATATTTATATCGTATCATATTTCACTTATGTATTTTCTATATATTTAATAAATATATATTATTATAATAATTAGTGTTGACAACGTTTTTCAGACAGAGTTATATTTACTTTGCCGGCAGATTCATATTAATTTCTATATTTTCGGATATATTAAGGAGCGTATTCACACGTGACAATTATTAATGTTAATTCCCCTGTTGGACGAATTTCCGCGAGACAACGAAGCCTTCTAGCCGAAGCTTTAACAGATGCTGTGTTGATTCCTGAAGTTGGACAATTTTGTCCACCTGCAAGGGAAGGATTTCAGGTGCTTTTTACAGAGCGCCCGAGAGATTATATGGCTATTGGAGGAAAGCTGTTATCAGACCAGCCTGAGCGTGATGTGATCACAATCAATATCCTTGTGATGGATGGGGATTGGCCGAATGATGTACGTAAAGAAGTAATTAATAATACTTTCAGGAGTCTTACCAGCATTCTTGAGGTTCCAGAGCCTTCTCCAGCCTGGTGGGTAAGCTTTCAGGTCATTGATGAGGGAAGCTGGGGCTCTCGTGGTGGGGTGCTTTCTATTTTAGACTTGTTAGGATCAGGTGTCTTTACAGATGAAAAAGTACAAGCTATTCGAAAAAATATAACGAACTGAAACCTTCCGGAACAGCGACGTATGCCTTACAGGGCAGACTGTATTCCACAACAAAACCCACCGAGGCTATTCAGCTTTAACGGTGGGTTTTGTGCTTTTATATCTTCTACTGATTTAACGACATAGTTGCGTTTACTTTACTGTAATAATGCATCATTGGCTGCGTTGATTAATTGGAATTATGTCAGTTTTAAAATGGTAAGCGTTGAGTTAGTAAAGTTATGCAATTGGGCCGGAGTCGCATTAGCATTTACCACTTGAATAGTTGCAGGAACTGCAGCAACGGTGATAATTACTTCAGCAGATGTTGGCCCTCCGCCATTTCCGGTAAAAGGAAATGCGGTTATAGGTGTCCCATTTACAGTAATGTTAAAATCTGCATTTCCCTGATTATGAATTACTAAGTTAAGCAAGTAGGTTCCAACCTCATTGATCGTGATTGTCGCTGATGGAGCTACAAATGTAAATGACCCACCTACGTTAGCAAATAATCCGTTGAAAATAACCGGGGAACTTGCAGGAACCGTATCCGTACCTGTGCCTGGATCAACGCGGAAAATGCTTAAATAATCAGGAATTCCTGTGACGCCTGTGGCTCCTGTTGCTCCTGTTGCTCCCGTGGCTCCTGTTGCTCCTGTTGCTCCCGTGGCTCCTGTTGCTCCCGTTGCTCCCGTGGCTCCCGTTTCACCTGTTGGACCTGTCGGACCGGTTGGGCCAGTTACCCCAGTTTCACCTGT
>NZ_KE384537.1:31516-73166 GCF_000426545.1 Paenibacillus massiliensis subsp. panacisoli DSM 21345
CCTGTTGCTCCCGTGGCTCCCGTTTCGCCCGTTGGACCTGTTGGACCTGTCGGACCGGTTGCTCCTGTTGCTCCTGTTGCACCCGTAGCTCCCGTTGCTCCTGGCGCTCCTTGTGCTCCCGTAGCTCCTGTTGCTCCAGTAGCGCCAGTGGCTCCTGTTGCTCCAGTAAATCCTGTAGGTACTGGTCCTACACTGCTTAACACAGTCTGCAGCTTACTATCAAGCAATAATTCTTTCTTGATCGTTTCCTGCAATGTGGACTGGACACTCTGATTCACAATTAACAGTTCACTAATGGTTGCAGGTATTGTCAGACCCGGAAGTGTACCCACTGCATACTGAATCTTCTCTGCTTCCGCATTAATGATGTGTCCCAGGCCCAGCTCTTCCATTGCAATGGACGCTAAAAGTAAGTTAATTGCGTCATCTCTTGTTAAGGTTATAGTAGGACTAATATTAGGTATGTTCGGTTGAGACATGCTACCCCTCCTACACTCAAATTCAAACTTATTCTTATCCTTATTCTATGATGACGAACTACCCTCAGAAGTCTCTTCTGTCCTTATTCCGGTTCGGCATCTGGCATAGTACAGAAGACAAAATATTGTATGTTGCTGAAAATGATTGGTGATATGAATAAAGCCTGTATTTCTCTTTCTCTGTCCATCTGCTGATTTCTGTTCCCTTCAGCAAGTTATAGGCCAATGCCCAACAGCACACTGACATTCTCAAACCAAGATAGCTGGTATGCAGAGAGCCAGCTCTCCTTATTGCATAGCCTCCTCTTACACCAGTGCACATATCTTTTGGTATAAGGCCGGTTCAAGCGTTTATATAAATAAAGAGTACAGAGGTAGGCGGTAACCCTTATGACAGAATCAGCCATTTTCGATGCCAATCCTTCACAATTCGCCATGTAAGATTGACTTTCTACCTTCCTGCATTTTACGATGAATAAATATGATCCATGTAGGTGCTGTGACGACAGCACTACAATAGCTTATAGAAGTAAGGAGGCTCCCAGATGATCTTTACACCCCAGCATAGCAAGCATCTGCATGCTACCGCCCAAGAGCCGCCCGTCGAGTTGTCTCCCCGGTTAATCCGGTTCAAGCATATTGTCATTGCCTTGTTACTGTCGGTCATCTTCTTCCTGCTCTTTTGCTTCATCGCCCTGCATGCTTATATCGCCTGGGTGCTGTCCAATCCAACGGTAGCCCCTCTGTTCTCGAACCCGATGCAAGCCAAAGGAATGGCCTATGAAGAGATTAGCTTTCCCGCCAAGGATGGCAGTCGCATGATGCAGGGCTGGTACATTCCAGCAGAGAAATCCGACAAGACGATCGTCTTCAGCCATGGCTATGGCGCCAATCGTGAAGAGAGCTGGATTCCTATGTATGATCTTGCCCATTACGCGCACCGTCAGAACTTCAATGTCATTATGTTCGACTATGGCTTCGCTTCACAGACCAGCAAGCAGGTCGCAACAGGCGGCAAGGTGGAAGCCCAACAGCTGCTTGGGGCCATTCAGCTGGCCAAGCAGCGTGGGGCACAGAAGGTGGTCGTATGGGGCTTCTCGATGGGCGCAGGCACAGCACTGCAGGCTGGACTGCAGACCAAGGACGTGGATGCCATGATTCTCGACAGTACCTTCCTGCTAGAGCCGGACACACTGTACCATAACATCAAGAATCAGATTGATCTGCCTCGTCATCCGTCACTTGAGATCCTGGAGCTGCTATTCCCGCTTGTCAACGGCACTGGCGTACAGCAGATTCCTTATATGCAAGTCAAGAGTGAGGATTATCCCTTCCCGATCCTGTTCGTGCATGGTACAGAGGATGAGAAGGCACCGTATCCTATTGCCGAGACGCTCGCTGCGAATCAGACGAATCCGGCCTCTGATGTATGGATCATACAAGATGGACTGCATGAGCTACTGTTCCGTCAGCACCCGCGGGAATACTTGCGGCGTGTGTCCACCTTTTTGAGCCAGGCACAGATTGGAGATGAACCGGTTGATTCCACCACGAGTACAGTAGAGACGACGGGCATGTGAACGGAGCGACAGTTACGGATTGAGATACACCCGTAGCTGTCGCTTTTTTTGGCCTAATGAACTTGCGCAGTGTAAGCAAGGGGATATCAGCAGCAGACACACCTCATGCAGCACAGCATCCAGGCCCTCGCATCCATGTTCGCTTGAATTACCGGACTGATTATCCTGATTGGATACATATGTCATAGGACAACAGCTACCAGGAATACACTATGAACAGCGTCAATTCGTCCAATCGGGAGGTAATATTCTCATGTTGCATATTTACGGTAATCTGCTGCCACTGCGCATGCTGGAGGAGATCTGGCATTGGAAGCACCTGGAGAGCAGACATGTACAGACGGTAATCTCGGCTGTACCTGAGCTGGAGCCTGCATATGTTCATCATTTGCAGGATTGGGATCACGTGTTTGAGCGGACGCGCTATAAGGCAGGGGAGCTGTTCAATCAGCTGTGGGAGGAGCAGCTTAAGGCAGATGAGCAGCACGCACTGGAATTGGGTGAAGAGCTGGAGCAGCTACTAGCCGCTGCACAAAGGCAATCGGAGGAGTTCATTCATCAACTATCCCTGTTAGAGACAAGGAGCCGTTCACTACGACACTATCCATCGGCAGCTGACGTACTTCGCCACGCTACAGAGGATAGTCGGTATTTCCTCAGCTCTACACTCCCCTTTCAGCACGAGGGGGCCATCCTGCGTATCTTTGAATATCGCGCCAACAATCCGCAAGGCGAGCGTCCAGTTCCCATCGGAGGACACAAGCTGCCACCCCTTCCCTATCCGTACAATGCTCTGGAACCCTATATCGATGAGAAAACAATGCGGATTCATCACGACAAGCATCACCAGAGCTATGTAGATGGCTTGAATACCGCGGAGAAGAAGCTGGATGAGGCTCGCAAGACAGGGAACTTCGATCTGGTCAAGCACTGGGAGCGAGAGCTGGCCTTTAACGGTGCGGGGCATTACCTGCATACCATTTTCTGGACGATCATGAATCCCAAGGGAGGGGGCAAGCCGGAGGGAACCTTGGCTGAGCAGATCAAGCAGGACTTTGGCAGCTACGAGGCCTTCAAGCAACAATTCAGTCAGGCAGCCGAGAAGGTGGAAGGCGGAGGTTGGGCCATTCTTGTCTGGAGTCCAAGAGCGGGTCGTCTGGAGATTCTCCAGGCCGAGAAGCACCAGAACCTGTCCCAGTGGGATGTCATCCCCCTGCTGCCGCTGGATGTGTGGGAGCATGCCTACTATCTGAAGCATCAAAATGAGCGTAAGAAGTACATTGAGGACTGGTGGAATGTAGTCTACTGGCCTGCTGTTCAGGAGCGCTACAATAAGGCCTCCAAGCTACGCTGGACACCTTATTGACGGGGACTCTACGTCGGTAATATTCCACCAAGGTTGCCCAACGAAGCCCTCTATAATTGCAGTTGTATGTGAATGAAAATAGTGATGTTCAATTGATATCGGTATCATAACGGACTCTTAGAGCCTCCACCTGCTCATCAAGATCAGATAACCCAGCCTCGGCATCCTTCAGCATCTGGAGGGTGCTTGTTTTTTGCACACTAGTCAGAAGTGATTGTATGTAGGCTTCAACCGATGGAACCCCGGCCAGCTCGGCCAGACTGCCCATCGTCTCTGGTACCACCTGTGGGTAGTCATGCGCCGACCCGCCAGCTGCAGTATCATAGAAGCTTCTAACCGTGCGCCCCCGATCCACGCCTGCTCCGGTAACAATAACGAAGGCGGTAATCATGTAGGCCTTGGCCTGCCTCCGCTGCGCGATTCCGCAAAATTTACGCCCGTCAATGCTTAGATCATAGTCCCCTGGGCAAAAGGAGCCTGACACCTCTCCTGCTCTCACGAGCGGATGCCAGAGACGGATCGCATCACCAAGCAGCTGTGCCATCAGCTGAAAATCAGCATGAATTCCGATGCTATGCTGCGGGTTCGGCATAATCAAGGACACATTCAGGACACCGCTATCCAGAAGTACTGCTGCCCCGCCAGATGGACGGACACAGGCATCCAGACCGGATTGACGTAGCTTCTCTAATGCCGCTGTAGCTGCGGGGAGCCGTCGATCACGGTGGCCGATGACCACAGCTCCAGAATGCTGCCATAGATGTAGTACGGGACCAAACTCTCCCCGCCCCACCTTTCTACCCATCAGCTCTTCCCAGGCTAACGGATATAGCACACCTTTTGCGCTCAGCTCTGGCGGTGCCACCTGCAACAGAATTTCTGCGGGGAGCGACGATACTCTCTGGTTACCACTGTCTTGTCTAGTCACGTCTCTTTGACCTCCTCATCCACAAAGTAGCCATTACGCAGACAGGAGGCACTCCATCAGATTCAAAATCTGCTTGGGATGCCTCCTGTCTGTTAGATAAAATATACTGAATTGCTACGAACAGCTTATCGTGATCCAGCTTATATCAGCCTGTATACGTGCCACCGATGATCTGTAGCTCTGTCCCTGAACCTTATTCCTTGATCAGTGATAAGAACTCTGCCCGCTGTGCTGCATCCTGACGGAAGGAGCCGCGTACAGCCGATGTTACGGTCTTGCTTCCGGGCTTCTTGACTCCGCGCGCACACATACACAGATGCTCGCCTTCCACGACCACCATCACGCCATGCGGATGAACAACCTCCGTAAGAATGTCTGCGATCTGGGAGGTAATACGCTCTTGCACCTGCAGACGGCGTGTAATCGCCTCTACTAGTCTTGCCAGCTTGCTAAGACCTACGATCTTGCCGCTAGGCACGTATCCAATATGGACCTTCCCGAAGAAAGGGGCCATATGATGCTCACATTGACTGTAGTACACAATATCCTTCACGATGACAAGCTCCTCATGGTTCTCGTCAAAGGTAATACCCAGCGCTTCACGGGGGTCTACTGCATAGCCCGCGAAAATCTCCTCATACATCCGGGTTACACGTGCCGGTGTCTCCAGCAGCCCTTCCCGCTGAGGGTCCTCGCCAATCAGCTTCAGGATTTGCTCCACATGATATTCGATTTTTTCACGGTTCTCTGTTACCTTGTCGTTCACGTAGTCCTTAACTCCGGCCATTGTTCAACCTCCTTACGCCATATCAGCTGTTGTTGCTGTCTGTGCTCATGCTAGTTATTTCCGGCGACCTTGATTTTTACGCGGTCCGGATTGATTTTTGGCAAACTGTTGGCCTTTCATCATCTGCTGTGCCTGTTGCATCTGTTTGCTGTTCAGATTGTAGCCCATCTGCTTGGCCATTTTTTGCAGAGCCGCAGGGTCACTTTGCATTTTCTCCAGTTGCTTGCGGAGATAATAGGCTCCGATGAAGAATCCCCCGACCAAACCTACGATGAGCGTAATAATTGGAATAATGTAACTCCACATTATGAGCTTGTCACCTCTGTATGTTCATATGTTGCGTGTGCTTTGGGCTCTACGCACTACGATATCATAGCATTTTCCATCATTCCCGGCAAACAAATTGACGGATCATACCATGACCGAATCAATGAATACGGTCGTGTGTACCGCGAGGTCAATTTCCTTAACCTCCAGATCTCCACCATGATCCTTCACAATCCGGATAACCGGACGACTCGGCAAGCCACGATGCTGACGTACAACGACACCTGCTTCCTTCGTGGACAGACGTACCCCACTGCCATTCGGATACACAGAGATGATGCGATTGAACTCGATTAACACCTCATGATCCAGCTCACGGTTCGACATCGCCATAAGCTCCTCACAGGCTTCGTGCGGAAGCATACCACGTCCATTAAACGGATTCACGAGATTATCATAGGTATTGGCTACAGCTACAATCTTGGCATAGATATGGATGTCGTCTGACGCTAGTCCCCTTGGCAAACCTTCACCGTCGACCCGTTCATGGTGCTGAAGCGCCACATGAGCGATCAGCAGATTGAATTCACGCTTGGACTTGAGCAGCTCAAAGCCCTGCCATGTATGATGGTTGCGGGTGATATCCAGAAGCTTCGTCTCGGAACTCAGGTCAATCTTCCCAATATCATGCAAGAGTGCACCTATGGCTAGCTCTCTCAGTTGGGTGGTGTTCAATCCCATATTAATTCCAATCATGGTAGACATGAGGCATACATTAATACCGTGGACATATTGCGCATTATCTACAGTACGAATATCGGTCAGTTGTATGAGCGTCTCTTTGTTACCCATAGCTTCGTCCAGAATCTGATCCACACTAGCTGCTACCTTGCGCGGGCTCCAGTCTTTACCTGAGCGTAGAGCACTGAATGTCTGATTCATCTCGGTGATGACCGCTGTCTTGGTCTGATTACTCAGTACTTCCTCAACTTCGATGTCCTCCAAAGTCGGGTCTTTAATATATAGCATCGTAACACCAATACGATTCAACGTATTAATCATGTACACCGTTAACTGCACGTCTGCGGACAGTAATACTGCCCCATTGCCCGAATATACTGTTTTCCCCAGATATTGACCTGGTTCCACCTTATCTATGCTTACATATTTCATCGTGTCTTCCCCCGTGAATGAGCATCCGCTCTGCTAAAGTCGGTATATCAACGGAACGTGCGCGATTTTTCAAGATCCAGCAGATACGTCTTGACTTGCAAGCCGCCTGCGTAGCCTACGAGCCGACCGTCTGCTCCGCCTACTCGATGACAAGGAATAATGATAGGTAGCGGGTTCTTGTTGTTCGCTCCGCCTACTGCACGCACTGCTTTTGGTCTGTCGATCCGCTGGGCAATCGTTGTGTAGGACACCACATCCCCATAAGGTATATCGGCAAGTGCGCCCCATACTTGTAGCTGGAACGGCGTTCCCTTGATATCCAAAGGAAGCTCGAACGCCTCCCTGCTACCCGCGAAATAAGCCTTCAGCTGATCACCCGCCTCGGCAAGGCGCTCTGGTTCTTGTATAAAGGTATAATCACCGATCCATGTGCGAGCCCATTGCTGAAGCACCGCCTCCTGCACCTGATACGCTCCGAATTCGACTCGGCATAGTCCTTGTTCCGTAGCGCATAGCGTCAAGATCCCTATGGGAGTGTGCAGCTCATCATAGTATACCGGACGGCTGTCAGGCTGCTGCCGGTGGACATTCACGGTACCTCTCGTAGTTTGACTGGGAGTCTCTACCCTTTGTAAGTCTCCTCTATCCTGAGATGCTGGCTCCATGCTCGCCGCTTGACGGGGTGAGCTCCCATTCTGCATATTCGCAGACAACATAGCTGTGGTTGCCTGTGAATCTTCGGCTGCGGTGTGCTCATGCTCCGCTTCACGTTGAGACTTGGTTCCACCTTCGGTGTTGCTTACTGCTCCGTCTTCTTCCCCTTTTAGACGGGAAATGGCCTTATCAAGCATGTCTAATACTTGCTCATGTTGTTCCTTCTCTGTTGCTAATTGGACTGCTCTCATGGCACTCTCCCCTCCAATCTGACTCAATGACCAGGCAGCCGTACCTCTAAGCTCAGGCCGTGGATCATGCAGTAGCACCTCGGTTAGCTTTGGGACAGCACTCTTGTCTTTGAAATTCCCGAGGGCAATGACTGCATTGCGCTGGATAGGCTTCTTGCCCCGCCAGGCAGCGGCACTCTGTCCGAAACGCTCCTTGAACTCCCGATTGCTCAGATCCAGCAATGGTAGCAGCAGCGGCTTCACAATTTCGGGGTCTGGTGTCAGCTCTGGATGCCTGTCCCAATGCTTCCCCTTGTTCTTGGGACATACGATCTGACAGGTGTCACAGCCGTAGAGTCGGTTGCCAATCTTCTTCATGAACTCCTCTTCCAGAAAGCCTTTCGTCTGTGTCAGGAAAGAAATACAGCGCTGTGCATTCAGCTCCCCTGGTCCGACCAATGCCCCCGTTGGACAGGCATCGATGCACTTCGTGCATTCTCCGCATCCCTCCGTCACGGGCTGGTCTGGCTGGAAGGGAATGTTCGTCACCAGCTCCCCCAGGTATATCCATGACCCTAGCTCAGGAGAGATGATTGCACAGTTCTTTCCGCTGAACCCGATGCCAGCCCGTTCCGCTACCGCACGGTCCACCAGCTCTCCCGTGTCAACCATGCTCTTGATGACAGCACCTGGTACGCGGTCTCGTAAATACGCCTCCAGCTTGGACATCGCCTCTCTCAGTACCTCATGGTAGTCACGCCCCCAGGCTGATCGTGATAATATACCGCGATATTTCCCTGGCTCAGAGCGAGGCGGGTCTTTCATTTTGGATGGATACGCGACAGCAATAGAGATCAACGAAGCCGGAACCGCATCATCCAGCGCCGGGTAGACGCGTTTCTCGATATCTGGCTCCTCAAAGCCAGACTCATAGCCTTTGGCCCGGTGCTCCTCCAGTAGCTTCTTCAGGGAGAGAAACGGATCAGCCGCAGCAAAGCCAATCGCATCTATTCCCAAATCAGGTGCTGCTGCTATCACTTCCTGCTTCAGCATCTCCCAGTTGACTCTGACTGGGGTGGCAGCATGGTTCGTAACCAACTTCTATCCCTCCTTATCGACGCATGTGAACGCATCCATATTTTCACAGATTACACACAGAGCCGATACTCACTCCCTCGTGCTCATCCTTCTCTCGTATTCTGTATTCCCCTATGATTCTGTATTTCTAAAATTCCATATTTTACTGACACTCCATACTTCTCTGGACATTTCATATCTCAAGCCACAGCATTGTTAGACTCGCTCCGCTACCTCAACAGCTTGCGTTCATCCCAAGGCCAGAACACGAACTCAGCTCGCCCACTGATAAGATGCCTGTCCACACTGCCGAAATAGCGACTATCCTTGCTGCTTCCGTAGTGACGATTATCTCCCATGACAAAAAAACGTGATTCTTGCAGCTTCAAGGGCCCGTAATTGTCTCCCTCGATCATGGACACCGTATAGGCTTCCAGTTGAAGCTTGCCATTAATATATAATTGTCCATTTCTGATCTCGACCGTATCTCCAGGCACGCCTACGACACGCTTGATTAGCAGCTTTCTCCCGTCGCCATCCGGCTGGGGATCACGGAGCACCACAACCTCACCCCGCTGGGGCTGCCAGAAATGAAAGACCCATTTATTCACAAGCACATGCTGGCCCTCTGTTAATGTCGGGTGCATCGAGTAGCCTCGAACCGTAGATAGGTTAACGATGAACAGGTTCATCAGCAGCACGATCAGCATACCCATTACCGCCATCCTCAGCCATTCCTTAAGCTCTGTGAGCCACGGAGCATCTGTGGTCTTCTGACCCGTGTCTTCCCCGCTTGGAAGCCTGTCCCTTACCGGCGTATCCATATCCTCGCCCCTTCCTAGTGCGCACAGAAGCCGTACAAATAGAAAAGCATATCTCCTGGCCGATTGCAACGGTTAGGGAGATATGCCTTTATGGTAATTTTCACAAACAGCTTGCCAGCCTGCTGTTCAGTTAGGCGCCAAAATACTTAGCTTCTGGAATGCCTGGAGAATCTGATTCGCTCCATATCCCATTGCTTCATACAGTGGCATAGCCGCTTTGTTGTGCTCGTCGCCAGCTACCCAGATCCGGCTAACCTTGCGAGTCTGGAAGCGCTGCTCCATAGCCTCTACCAGAGCTTTGCCGATGCCTTGTCTCCGGTGGTCCGGATGAATGGCAATGCGGTAATAGCAGCCATGGTTCTGGTCAATCGTGCCAATCAAGGCACCTACCAGCTTACCCTCGTCCTCTGCAACCACAATAAGATCCGAATCCCAAGACAATTGACGGGCAAATGCCCCAATAGTATTAGTGTAACACTCTTCAGATAATGCATCTTGCATAAGTTCAGTAACTTGGCTAACATCACTCAACTGAAAGGAACGAATCTGCATAATGTAATATCTCCCTTTTCGTAGCATAATAAAATGTACACTCATCCGGAACCAGCACACAAGACAAAGCCGGTTGAGCTGCCTATACTATATATGTACTGGATTAATGTAATTTTGCAGTGACAAATGTTGTGCGAATCAACTGACAACTCGCAGAATGTGTCGAAAATGGGACACCCGACCGTGACATGTGGAAAAAGCGGCCTGCCATAAGGAATCTACATTAGATTTCTACTTCAGCGCTCTTTATACTCTCCTAGTATTGTAAAATATTTGTGACAATAAAGTGACAAAAAAAGCCGACTAGGAGGGCTCACTCAATTATTAAACCACAAAATAAGTCATATTTCATCTCATTTTTTGTGCAACCGCTTACTATAAAACGCTTACATTTTTACTTATATTTAACCAAACGTTCGTATTTCAAGAAATGTATAGCTTCTCTGTTCCAGGAAATGCTATGACATGCCTATTCCTAACCTCGAGGTATTTTTTAAACAAAAATGTTGAAAAAATATGTGGAATGCGGTTTAATATAAGTGTCGAGGGTATTATTACATAGGAACACCTTAACAACTATCTAACTCAGGAGGGATTTTATCATGGCATTTGAATTACCAGCACTTCCTTACTCCAATGACGCACTTGAACCGCATATCGACGCGTTGACTATGGAGATTCACCACGACCGTCACCACAACACATATGTAACGAACCTGAATGCTGCACTGGAAAGCGCACCTGAGCTGCAAAGCAAAAGCCTGGAAGACCTGATCTCCAACCTGGATAGCGTTCCTGAAAGCATCCGTACTGCTGTTCGCAACAACGGTGGTGGACATGCTAACCATACGCTGTTCTGGGAAGTGATCGGACCGAACGGCGGCGGACAGCCAACTGGCGCAATCGCTGACGCGATCGGCAGCGAGCTTGGCGGCTATGATAAATTCAAAGAAGACTTCACCAAAGCAGCTACCACTCGCTTCGGCAGTGGCTGGGCATGGCTCGTAGTTGGCAAAGACGGCAAGCTGGCAATCACTAGCACGCCTAACCAAGACAGCCCGCTGATGGAAGGTCAGACTCCGGTTCTCGGACTGGACGTGTGGGAGCACGCATACTACCTGAACTATCAGAACAAACGCCCTGCTTACATTGAAGCTTTCTTCAACGTAATCAACTGGGATGAAGTGAACAAACGCTACGCAGCAGCAAAATAAGCGGTGTGACGTGACGAGTACCCTGTCGACCTTCCGAGGTCGGCGGGGTACTTTTTTTGTATTATTTTTATTGTGTTATATTTTTGTAGCTTTCGTTCCAATCCTGCAGGACAATACAAACAGCCAAGAGCGATCCCATATAGCTATGGAATGCGCCTCTTGGCTATTCACAATGATGGTTCACAGAATATCGCTTCTACCATCGCTGATACTCATTGCTGCTGAAAATATCCACGAATAATATCCAAAAAGACCTTCGGAAACGCCAGCGTCTCCATATCCTTCTCCTGAATCCAGCGTAATGACGGTGCGGCAGCAAGCTGCTCACTGCTGTCATGTCCGCCCACTTCAACCATCACAGACAAGCCTCCATCTAGTGAACCGCCATCTGCTGAACTTCCAGCTGATAAGCTCCCCCCTAATGAGTCGCCGTCCAATGAAGCGCTGCCTGATGAAGTACCATCCGCTGTGCCACGATCAGGTACCAGCGTATATTCTGTCCTAGACTCCGCGACTCTTTGCTCCGAGTCCGATATCACTTCAGGCTGTATGCCAGCCTGTACGCCTTCTGTCGTAAGAGCCATGGCTTCGATTCGATTACCCTTCACCAGCGTGGGCTCCTCCATACAACGATACACCCGCAGGTTCCAGTGAATATGGCTGAAAGTATGCTCTGCTTCTCGCAGGAAGCCTAGCGGCTGCAGCCCAATGCCCTCCTCACGCAGACTGCCTGCAAGCCAATCCATCGCCGGCTCATCCGGTACAGGACCGTCTACACCGCTCGGCGAAGCAGGTACATGCGGCAGCTCCCACATGCGAGCCAGCAGCCCAGTAGCCGGACGCTGACGTACCAGAATACGCCCTGCGTGCTCGCCCACACCCTCGATCAGGGCTACCGAGCGCTGCTCCAAGCGTGGCGGCTTGGCCTTCGTCTTCACGGGTAAGGTCTCCTCTCGCCCAGCAAGTCTTCCAGCACAATGCTCCATCACAGGGCAGGTGAGACAATGCGGCGATTTTGGCGTACAGACGAGTGCCCCCAGCTCCATCAAGGCCTGGTTGAAATCCGAGGCCCGCTGATCGGGAATGAGCTCGCGTACCAGCTCCTCCATCGCAGCACGAGTGCTGCCCTTCATAATATCGTCCTCGATCAGGAACTGACGCGATAGCACACGCATCACATTTCCATCCACAGCGGGCTCTGGACGATTGAAGGCGATACTCATGATAGCCCCGGTCGTGTAGGGTCCAACCCCTTTTAGCGCAGCTACAGCCACACGATCATCGGGGACGTTACCCCCATGCAGCTCCATGACCTGCCTGGCAGCCTGCTGCAGATTCCGGGCACGGGAATAATAGCCCAGCCCTTCCCAATGCTTGAGCACATCCTCCTCCGGTGCCTCTGCCAAAGCCTGAATGGTCGGAAAACGGTCGATGAATCGGTGAAAGTAGGGAATCACTGTATCCACTCTCGTCTGCTGCAGCATAATCTCGGACACCCATATGAAAAAAGGATCACGATGTCTTCGCCACGGCAAATCACGTTTATTAACCATATACCAGCCTAGTAGCTCTCTACTAAAATACCGTTGATGCTCCATTCTATTCATTGTATACCATATCTCCTGTGAACCGTATTATGTCGTCGTCACCCGCTCTACCACGGCAAAAGCCGAAGCCATGGCTGGCTGATGCGTAATGCTGATATGAACTGTATGTTGCTGTGCCTGCAGCCCCAGCCTATGCCAAGCCTCATCTGAGATACACACCACAGGTCGCCCGCCCTCGGCAGGCAATATACTTATATCCGTAAAAGAGAGCTTACCCCCAATTCCGCAGCCAAATGCCTTGCTGATGGCTTCCTTCGCCGCGAATCGTCCGGCCACGAATTCAGCAAGTCTGGCTGCACGCTGCTCCGCCAGCGTCCGTTCCGCATCGGTCAGCACCCTTCGCATAAATGCCTGTCCTATTGAGCGCTCCAGTATGGCAGTGATTCTGCCAATCTCAATGATATCGTGTCCGATCCCGTAGATGATGTTCATCACCTTCTCTTCTGCTTCAAAATGTACGACTTGGCTCCAATTGTAGCACCAATGTTGGTAGTAAAGCCTTTTCGCCATGAAATAGGCCACTCCTTATTGTAGCAGGTTGCTGTGCCTGCTGGCGAGTCTCTTCGCCTTCCAAAAGCTTGCATGCTAAAATGGAATAGAATCCCTTATATTCAAGGAGGTACTGAAAATGCCACAGACATGGACCATCTCCGCTGGACCTGACCAAGCCATCCAAGCCTCATTGTATACGGCTCATAATCGAGCCAAAGCAGTCATCATTATCGCACATGGCTTCAAGGGATTTAAGGACTGGGGCATGTTCCCCTATGTAGCTGAAGCTTTGCGATCCGGCTATCATGTAGTTACCTTTAATTTCTCGCACAATGGTATAGGCGCGGACATGGAGAGCTTCACAGAGCTGGAGAAATTCGCTGTGAATACCTACAGACGCGAACAGGCTGATCTGGAGTCTGTCATCCATGCTCTGAAGGACAGGTCCGATCTGCGTGAGCTCCCCTTATTCCTGCTCGGCCATAGCCGCGGGGCAGGGAGCTGCTTCGTCTATGCACTGGATCATCCGGATCAGGTGACAGGCGTCATTTCCTGGAATGGGGTCACGGATCTCGATTTATTTACGGAGGAGCAAAAGCAGGAGATGCGCGAGTTGGGCCGCTCTCATGTTGAGAATACCCGGACAGGCCAGCAACTGCCGCTCGATGTCATCATTCTGGAGGATCTGGAACGGAACAAGGAGCAATACGCGATCATTGATCGGCTCGCCGCTTCACCCTTGCAGGCTGTGCTTATTCAAGGCACCGAGGACAGCTCCCGCTTGCGCAAGGGCTCCGCACGCCTGACTGCCGTTCGACCAGATATAGAATGGGTGCAGATTGAAGGTGGCGGACATACCTTCAATACGGTCCATCCCTTTGCAGGAACGACGCCGCAGCTCAACAAGGCGATTACAGAGACGCATCGCTTCATGGAGCGATTATTGAACCCATCCCTTGCCTGATACTGCCCCTGTCACATCCTCAGCCACCTAAGATGCAGTCTCTTATACCCTAGTACATAGGTAGAGGTATGTAAGAAAATCAATCTTAAAAAGCCGCAAGACTCCAGATGGTTATCCAGAGCCTTGCGGCTTTAATCAACGGTCATTAGATGCCTGGGATGCTTGTCCGCTTATGAGCAGTGCGGGTGAAATAATTCTCCAGAATCTCACGGGCTTTGGGATCAATATCCTTGCCCTCCAGATAATCGCTATTATCGTCATAGCTGATGCCCAGCTCGCCTTCGTCTGTCTGACCTTCCCACAGCCCTGCAGACGGCGCCTTGTCCAGAATCGGCTGAGGCACACCCAGATAGGCTGCCAGCTGGCGGACCTGACGCTTGTTCAGACTCGACAGCGGCGTAATATCTACCGCTCCATCACCCCACTTGGTGTAGAAGCCGGTAATCGCCTCGGAAGCGTGGTCTGTCCCGACAACGAGCAGATTCAGCTCATTCGCCAGAGCGTATTGTACGACCATGCGCGTTCTCGCCTTCACATTACCTTTGCCCTGATACGTCATGGAGCGATCCATCCCCATGGATTGGAAGGACTTCTCGACCTCCAGTGCGATATCATTCACAGGCTGTTCAATATTCGTCTCGGCCGTGTGCTTCAGGTTGAAAGCCTTGGCTACAGAGTAGCTGTCCTCAATATCCTGCTGTGTACCAAAAGGCTGGAATACGCCAAGCGTCATGAATGGCCCTTCCTGCTCCTCATTCAGCTCATCGGTTGCCCGCTTGCACAGGGCTGTCGCTACAGCACTATCAATTCCCCCGCTAATGGCGATCAGCAAGCCCTTAGAGCCTGTCTTTTGGACGTAGCTCTTCAGGAAATCAACCCGCTTGCGTACCTCTGTCTCCTCATTAATGGTAGGCTGAACGCCCAGCTCTGCAATGATTTGTTCCTGTAAACTCATTCTTACACCTCATTTTTAATTGTTATTTCCTGAGTCTATGCATTCTACACATGACTTTCATTAACCACATATGTGGTTCGAGCCTACATCAATTATAAAACGGAGTCCTACAGCTGCTCGATGTACTTTCTAACAGGCAGGGGTGAGAGACCGTAATAAATATGTAAAACGCCCCGGCAGTTTTCGATAGACGAAAGATGCAGGAGCGTTATGGAGTCCGTTGTCTTAACGGCAGAAACGGTCAAACGCGCTAGTCAGATCCTCCGCAATCTGCTGTGCAGAACGGTCCTCAACCTGATGACGTTCGATGAAGTGAACCAGCTCGCCGTCCTTAAGCAATGCAATGGATGGGGAAGAAGGCGGATACGGCGCGAAATACTCGCGTGCCTTGGCCGTTGCTTCCTTATCCTGTCCAGCAAAGACTGTGAACAGGTGGTCTGGTGTGATATCGTGCTGCAGAGCCTGTGCTACACCTGGACGGCATTGCCCAGCCGCACAGCCGCATACCGAGTTAATGACTACAAGGGCAGTCCCCTTGGCATTAGGAAGCTGAGCTTCTACCTCTTCGACAGTACGCAGCTCTTGAACGCCCAGCGCAGTCAGTTCATCCCGCATAGGTTGAACCATGTCTCTCATATATTGGTCGAATGACATTGACATGTGTATGTCCACTCCTTCATTTCCGTTGGATTGGTTATTTGTTGACAGATCTCTCTGTCAATAAACTTTGATATAAAAATCGCCACAACTGAAACTTATTTTCTTACTTATTATACAGGCAAGCTCTTCGAATGCAAAGTAGAACCCGCGTCCTCGCTTGCACGAAACCCTTTATACAGCAGAAACTTCTGCAATTTTACGAAACTTCACGATGAAAGAGGTTCCCTCCCCTTCCGTAGACTTCACGATGATCGTACCATGATGGCGCTCAGCTATGCTCATGCACAGCGCAAGTCCTAGTCCGGTCCCCTTGCTCTTGGTCGTGTAGAAGGGTTCGAACAATCGGTCAATCTGACTTTGCGGGATTCCAGGTCCAGTATCACGCACCTCCAGCTCAACGTAATCGGGGCAGGAGCGAGTCGACAGAGTTAAAGTCCCCTTATCGTTCATCGCTTCCATCGCGTTGCGCGACAGGTTAAGTATCAGCTGCTTCATTTCCTTAGAATTCATATGCAATGAGGATACGCTGTCTGACAGCTTAAGCTCTATACTCTGTCCTCTAAGATTGGCATCAGCCCACAAAAGTGGACTTAGTTCCTGTATAATGCTATGAAGGTGCATTTCCTCTTTCTCGACGGCACGATTCTGTGCCAGAGACAGGAAATCCGTAATGATTCCATTGGCTCGATCCAGCTCATCCATCACAATTCGGTAGTAGTGGTGTAAGGAGGCGGGGCTTTTCTCACGCATCAGCTGAAGAAATCCCCTCACTACAGCCATCGGATTGCGGATCTCGTGCGTAATACCTGCTGCCATCTGGCCGACAAGACTGAGTCTCTCGACATTGCCCATCTCGCTGCGGAGCACCTCCAGCTCTGTCGTATCCTGCGCGGAGATCAGCACACCAGTAATCTCCTGTGTCTGATAGTCACGTAGAGGAGCAAGATTAGATAAGTAGGAGTGCTGACCGTAACGGAGCAGTTCCGTGACTTTATCTCCCCCCATAACGGCCTGAAAACGTCTTCGAAAACCGTTCATATAATGAGGCGAGGTGAACTCTGGTATCTTCTTCCCAATCACGTCTTCCATTTGCAGACTCACTTGATCCCGCTGGTACAGGCGAAGCATGATCTTGTTCATAAATACAACAGATTCCTCATGATCCAGCACCATGACAGCTAGTGGCAGTGCCTCAGAGATTTGCCTGAACTTGTCGGCTTCATTCAGATATTTCGTCATAAGCTGGTCGAAGTCCCTCGATCGCTGCTGACTCTCTGTAACCCTCTCAACGGCATAGACATGAAGTAGTGGAAGCAAGAGCATCGCAGCCAAGCTGCTGAGCAAGATGGCTACACCTGGCAATCGAAATAAATATGTATAATCAAAGGATAGCCACGGAATCAAGCTGGCCAGGCTCCAGTGAATCGCAGACAATGTGGAGATAATCCAATATTTCTGGGCGGTGGATCTCATTTTAAAATGAAATGAAACCAGCCATAGTAATGGAATCAGTAGCACACCAGAATGGAGAACCAGATTCGACATCGACAAGAGGTCTGAGGCTCCAAAGTGAAGAAGCATACTGGAGCATAGGAGTATTATGCCCGTTAACGTGTTACCATATAGTACGCCGGTCATCAAAGGAACAATTCCGAGATTCAGAATGACGCCGGGGATTAACTCCTGTTGAAACAAGGTGCTGAGCCATATCGACGGCAGACAAGCAAGCAGAATCACCCATTCCAGATGCAACTGACTCTTGCCGCTGCGCTTGAAGTAGCCCGTGATCCATCCCTTGGGCAGTACGCAGAATAGGCCTGCCGTTACAGCAGCTAGAAGAATCTGGAGTACAATGTCCTTCATCACGGTAAAAATGACCATCTCCTCCTCCTAATGGCTGCAACTGATAGTTCGATTAAAACATAGGCAACAATATATTACAATAATATGTAATAACTTCCGAGATTATGTTCAGTTAAGTCGGAAAAATGTATCTTTAGCACTAATGAAAAAGGAAGATAATATAACAATGACATATGAATTGATAGTAATAGGGGCTGGCTCAGCGGGCCTGATGGCTGCTGCCGCTGCTGGTGAAGCGGGAGCACGTGTGCTTTTGCTCGAAAAAGGTGACAAGCTGGGGCGGAAGCTCGGTATTTCTGGCGGTGGACGCTGCAATGTGACGAATGCGAAGGAATTAGATGAGCTTATTCGCCATATTCCGGGTAACGGGCGTTTTTTGCATAGCGCGCTGGCGAATTTTAGCAACAGGGATATTGCTGCCTTCTTCGAGCAGTTGGGGATTCGACTGAAGGAAGAGGATCATGGTCGAATGTTCCCGATCACGGATAAAGCCAAGTCTGTGGTTGATGCTCTTGTACGGAAGGTACGCAGTGTTGGAGTGGATATTCGGACGAACTGTCCCGTAGCGGAGGTGCTGTATACAGAAGGAGCAGTCTCTGGCGTTCGCCTGCGCAATGGCGAGAAGATTCGCTGCGAGAAGGTTATTGTGGCCGTAGGCGGCAAATCCGTCCCCCATACCGGCTCGGAGGGAGATGGCTACGCCTGGGCAGAGCAAGCTGGGCATACGATCACAGAGCTGTATCCGACTGAAGTACCGTTAGTGTCAAATGAGCCTGTGATCCAGAGCAAAGAGCTTCAAGGTCTTTCCCTGCGTGAGGTGTCACTGACCGTGTGGAGTGCCAAGAATAAAAAGATCGTCACCCACGAGGGAGATATGATCTTCACCCACTTTGGCCTCTCGGGTCCAGCGGCCCTGCGTTGTAGCCAGTTCGTCGTGAAGGAGCTGAAGAAGAATGGCGGCGGTAACGTTCTGCTGACCATTGATCTACTTCCACAGCTTCGTGAGCAGGAGATCTATGACGAGAGCTATGCGCTGGCTGCACAGGATGCCAAGAAGGCCATCAGGAATGTACTCAAAGGATACGTGCCGGAGAAGCTCGTGCCGATCCTGTTGGAGCAAAGCGGACTATCTGGCGACATCACCTATGCCCATATTCCGAAGCAGCAATGGATGGAGCTTGCCAAATGCATCAAGGCCATTCCCGTCCGAATCAGCGGGACCCGCTCCATTAAGGAAGCCTTTGTCACCGGCGGTGGTGTATATCTGAAGGAGATTGATCCTCGCAGTATGGAATCGAAGCTCATGTCGGGGCTCTATTTCTGTGGTGAGATTCTCGACATTCATGGTTATACTGGAGGCTATAACATTACGGCTGCCTTCACCACCGGGCATAATGCCGGGACGCATGCGGCTTCCACCTTGAAGGGTCGCGGCTAGTTCCGTAATCAGATTCAATGTGAGTGCTGGTCACTGCAGACAAAGAGCCTGTCAGCTACGCTTTAAGTACTAGTATCGTAGGTTCGAATTATTACTGTATGCCCCACTTTATGCTACACATCATTAAGCAAGCCCTCTGCCGCCCCATGATTACATCGTGGGAATGCGGTACAGAGGGCTTGTGCTCGTATTCATAGTTCTGGCTTTCACCGTTATGTCCCCTGATGGTCCTATGCCTTCACGCTACCCGAGAATCCGTCAACATCTGGCTCCGGCAGGCTATCACTGCTCACATTCCGACCAGACATGGAGGATTCCAGCGACTGATAGCTATCAATAGCTCCTGTGCTATAGGCCTCACTCCAATCCTCATTCACGGTGTGGGCAGGAATAATAATTCCCCCAGCTTCGTACGCATGAGGTGTAGCATCGTAAGCCAGAGACGTTCCTGGTAGCTGTAGCTGCCCTCCATGAAGCTGGCAAATCTCTAGTGCAGATTCCACGTCCTGATTCTCAATCTGCAGTCTGACCTCTCCTCCCCCTGCATGCTCTGCCTCATAGCCAATCTCACGCAAGGTGTCGCATGCGGATGCTGCTGCTCCTTCATTGGCAAAGTAGAACTGAATTGACGCCGCTTCTGTATTCATCACTTTTCCCTCCACATTCAAGATTTCTTATTATTAATATAACCACTTCCAACCTTTTCATAATGGCCTGATTAAGCATCTGGCTAACGAGGTTGATTCGTGAGGTCTGAGCAAGAGATTTTGTGAGGATTACGTGAAATATTGATTGTCTTTTAAAATTGAATAATTAAAAATACAGTTAGTGTGACAAACCTCATGTCGCGATGTTCGGCTGTTCCTGTACACTTGTTTCATGGGCATGGTTGCCCGGTCACTATGGATCGAGCGGTCGAGGACCCCAAATTCATATCGAAGGCGGAATGAATATGCTTGATACCCCAACGCTGCAGACGCAGCAATCCATGCATCTTCACAGCGTGTTCTCCAAATCGTTCAAAAGTATAAGCGAACACGCAGTGACAGGAATTAAGACAGCGGGCTTCAATCCTACGGCATTCGCCGTTATGGAAGTACTGTATCATAAGGGACAACAGCCGATTCAGCAGGTGGGAGCGAAGTTGCTGCTACAGAGCGGTAATGTCACCTACGTTATTGATAAGCTGGAGAGCAAAGGCTATCTGTATCGTCAGCCGTGTCCACAGGATCGCCGGATTATCTACGCTGATTTGACCCCAGAGGGACGAAGAGTCATGGATGAAATCTACCCTTCCTACACCAGACAAATTGATAGGGCTTTCAGTGGGATTAGCGAAGACGAGAAGGAAACTCTCATTCGTCTCCTGAAAAAATTGGGACGCAGCGCTGAGAATCTGGCTGCAGGCTCCCATAAGTAAGCCAGTACCTACCATCACGAAAGTGGATACCTTATCGGTAACTGCACACAATGTCCTGCAACATGAATAGACCACAGCGTTGGCATCTCGCACGCTGTGGTCTTATTTTGTGTCTCAGGAGCCAGCCTCGGCAAGTCGCTTGCGGAACAACATAACAGATAGCCAGCCTGCTACTGCAATCACCAGCATGATCCAGAATAGCCCATGAATGCTATCTCCAAGCACATGTCTAAGCAGCTGCGCTGCCTCATTGCTAATGCCGCCACCCGAGTGTGCGGACAATAGACCGCTGATGTCCTCCTGAGTAATTCCCTTCTCCAGTAAACGATCATCCATCGTATTGCGCATAATACTATAATTCAGCCAAGACCCGAACACGGCCACACTCACCGTCTGGCTCAAGGTCCGCAAAAAGGTATTCAGTGCCGTTGAAGCCCCCCGTAGTTCGAAGCCCACAGCAGATTGGGCAATAATCGTGAAGATCGTTAGCGAGAAGCCAAAGCCCAGTCCATAGATAAATGTGGCTCCATAGACGATTCCCATCGGAGAGCTCTCGTTAGCCAGTAGCATCATGAAGGAAGCCAGAACAATGAAGCATAGCCCTAACAGGGAAGTGAAACGTGGTCCCAGCTTCACTAGCAGCCTCCCCCCAAATACCGATCCGACCAACCAGCCGACGGACATCGGTGCGAGTGCTAGCCCTGAAGCGGCAGCATCACCGCCTCGTACACCCTGTACCCACAATGGCAAATAGGTTGTCAGGCCGATCAGCAGGGCACTCACGAGAACGGAGGCGATGCTCGCTACAGCAATATCTCGAATATTGAACAGCTTCAACGGCACCATAGGCTCCTCAGCACGCCGCTCAATGACGAAGAACAGCACTAGGAATACCAGCGCTCCCAGCAGCAGGGACAGCAGCGGAACGGACGCCCAATCCATATATTGCCCGCCCATCGTAAGCACCAGCAGCAACGACGTCATACCAATCGTAAAGGTGACCGCCCCTGCATAGTCGATCTTCGCCTTGCGACGAACCGAGCCCTCCTGCAGATAACGAGCAATGAAGAAGATCGCCAGTAGACCAAAGGGAATATTGAAGCCGAAGATCCACTCCCAGCCCGCGTAGAGTGCAACGTATCCACCCAGAATAGGCCCCAGCAATGAGGAGATTCCCCATACAGAGCTGATCATTCCCTGTACCTTCCCCCGCTCCTCAATCGAGTACATATCGCCGATGATCGTGAAGGTCACTGGAATTACGGCCCCAGCACCGATGCCCTGTATGGCCCGGTATACAATGAGCTGCTCCATCGTCCCTGCCAGACCACAGAGCAGAGCGCCCAGTACGAATAGCGTGCAGCCAATCAGGAACACGGGCTTACGTCCGAATAAATCACTTAATTTTCCGAAAATAGGGGTCGTGACCGCCATCGTCAATAGATACGCGGTGAAAATCCAGCTCAATAGACCGACACTGCCCAGATCACTTACAATTGTGGGTCCAGCAGGTCCAATTACCGTGCCTTCAATCGCAGCGAGGAAGGTCGCTAGCAGCACGCCGATCAGCACAAGCCCACGCTTGGTTGATGCCGGAGTGCTAGTTGATGCTTGATTATTCATGACTTCATAATCCTCTCTTGCTCTCATATAATCCAATAATTCAACAAACTGATCATTCAACAAACAGATAATCTGACAATTTCAACGGCCTGTACAAGCCTTCGAAAGCTGAAAAAGGCGGACCTGACGGACCGCCTGACAGTACATGTTATATTGTCGATCGGGGTTGAGCTTTTGTCAATTACACAATTACTATTTTGCTGCGGCTTTTCGCTTCGTATAATCCTCATACAGCAAGGAGTAGATGAGCATGTCCGTATATCCCGCAGATGTATACTGCAACTGACGCAGCAACCCCTCGCGCACCCAGCCCATAGACTCCAGGAGCTTCTGGGAAGGCTCATTTCGCGGGTCCACAAGTGCCTCCAGCCGATTGATCTTCATCTTATCGAAGGCAAAAGCGTACATGAGCTCCAGCGCCTCGGTCATGAAGCGCTGCCCCCAATACTCACGGCTTAACTCATAGCCGATCTCGGCCTTGAAGGCGCCGTCTAGCTGCCAATTGTTCAGTCCGCAGCTTCCAATGATTTTACCGCTGGATTTCAGTTCAATTCCCCAGCGAAGTGCATCATCAGTTCTGGACAAAGCATTAAGCAAGTCGATCATTTCCTGAACATCATCCGGTGAAGACATCGCTGAGATATTCATATAACGTGTCACCTCAGGGTCCGACCAGATCGCAAAAATATCCTTAACATCCTTCGTGTCCATACGGCGTAATCTAAGCCGCGGCCCCTCCAGCACCGGGATATTTCCATTACAAGTATACAATGAATTCTACCTCCTGAATGTACTCCCTATGGTTAGCGCTTCCACATCGCTACAGCCATACATAATTTAACCATACAGCTCTAATAAAGGGCAACCTATCTAGGACAATATAGAGCAATATAGAGCAATATAGAGCGCGATAGAGGGATATGGAGAAATATGGGGCACTGTAGGGCAAATATAAGTAGCGAATACTCGGCTGTACGCCAAATACACCCTCAGGAGCAGGCAACGGATGCCAAGCCTCCGGTTCCCTGTCCCCACGGATGTATAGTGTTCATTTCAACAGATTAAATCATCATTCAACGGATGGCTTCGTGCCAGACACAGATGAATATCTGAAATGATGAGCTATCCTAATGCTGCGGCTCCTTCTGGGCTTGCTCCGTCACGATATCCTTGCAGAGCGTACTTAGCTGTACACGGATCTCCTTAAGCTCGACAATACCTGCGCCCGTAATACTGAATTGATCACCATGGGCCGTCAAAAAATTCTCCTGGGTCAGATGTTCCAGCTCCTGCTTGATTTCGCGCTCCCCTACTCTGTAGCCACGGCTCTCAAGTACAGGCTGCAACTCACCTACCGACAAATTTTGCTGTTGGGCAAAATGAAGCATATGAATACGGATGAACAAATTCTGAACCTCGGCGTGCATAGCAACACCCCTTTCCGGCTAAAGCCTTCAAGATATGGATGTATTACCCTCAAGCGCCGGAAGGTAAACAAGCCAGCAGCCAAATTTCACCTGCAAGGAACCTATATGTAACTCTTGACTCCATGCATGATTCCGGTATATCTTAAATTAATTAACCGCTGGTAGATGCAATTTTAAGCTTCAGAGTCGGGAGCGGCTCATGGAGCTTATGCAAAATGTCCACAGGCAGGAGAGTGAAGGTATGTTTCAAGCAATCCCTTATGAAGGAACACGCAGTGAGCAATTCGCTTCTGCACTGAACCAACTGAAGGCTCTGATTCATGATGAACCGAATCGAGTGGCGAATCTGGCGAATGCCGCATCCTTGCTTAAGCACTTTATGAACGATGTCAACTGGACCGGCTTTTATCTCTATGATGGGCATGAGCTGGTATTGGGTCCCTTTCAGGGACTTCCAGCCTGTATTCGCATTCCACTGGGACGCGGTGTATGCGGTACAGCCGCTGAAGAACGCCGCACTGTAGTTGTAGAGGACGTTCATTTGTTCCCAGGACATATCGCCTGTGATGCTGCATCCAATAGTGAGATCGTCGTTCCTTTAGTCAAAGACGGTGAATTGATCGGAGTGCTGGACATCGACAGCCCGCTTAAAAATCGGTTTGATGCCGAGGATCAGGCTTTCCTGGAGCAATTCGCAGAACTGCTGATCGAGCAGCTGTAAATCTGTAGTAACTGAAGTAGCACATTAGTAACTGTAACCCTAGTAACACATTAGTAGCTGTAACTAGTCTTAGTTACTATAGTAAGTACTGTAGCAGCTGCAACGCCCGCGCCTGACAAGGTTAGGTGCAAGATCATGACAAATCATACTGGCACAGCTAACTTTGAATAGCCCTGCTCCCGTTACTGGTGGCAGGGCTATTCAATGACAGGCTATCAACAAAAAAAACGCCCCCACCACGAGCGTCGTAACCCCAATTTATTTACCATGTCCCTATTAACCTCGATACTTTATCCTGCGCTAGTCTGCACCTGCTATTTAAGCTCGCACGCAGCAAGGATCTTCATGCCGTCTCGTAAGAATTCTGCCAACCTGGGATGATATTCACGATACATCGTATGAAAATCTTCATGCTCCACATACAAATCACCCAGATCGCTATAGATCTGTGCTGTAGGTGTATAGAAGTGGCTGATCCACTCCAAATGGCGTCGTATAATCGCCTGCACTCTCTTGCTCCCCGGCTCCTCCCCATCCTTGATGGCGGCGATCAGCTCACGGTGGATCTCCTCAACCTCTGCTTGAGATTGCAGATACTTTTCCTTCGGCCATGCCTCTGGGTGCTGAGATTGCTCTTTCTCCTCTCGATCCTCATGCTCCTGTCTTACAGATGCTGAGAGATTGACCGATCTGTTCTCGATCTGTTCTTCAGACATCTGCCCCTGACCTCGCTGTCTTGCACGATCCACAGCCTTCACACCACTCGTCTTCGTAACTGTCCTCTTCGTATCTGCCGTCCTTGTATCTTCCGTGATAACTTCATGTTCTGACAATTCGTCATACCACCCCATGGCACTAGGCTTCACCTCAAGCGGCTCTACTTCACTGTGATGAAGCTTTTGCTGGGCGCTATACTGGTTCAACTGATGCATATTGTTCCAGCCCTGCTGCAACTGAAGTCCGCTGAACAGCTTCCGATGCTCCAACGGGAATTCGCCATTCAGATGACTCAAGGTTAGATCAATGGTCTGAACAAGCTGATGCATTCGCTGAGCCTTCTGCATAATCCTGAGCCTATGCTCCAGCAATACATCAGTCGGAGCCTCCATATAGCGATGCATCCACATCGCCAGTTCCTCACCTGGCATGACCAGCTCCTGACAGATCATGAGATGCTGGAGACACAATAACCCCCGCTCATCGTAATAATGAACTCCATCCTTTGAGACCAGAGACGGCTTTAACCAGCCATTGTGTTCGTAGCGGTTCAATTCCTCAAGCGGCATTCCCGACATATCGCTCACTTCCTCCAATGTATAGGCCATCTCGATACTCACCTCCCTGTATTTCCTTGTATCTGTTTGTACTGTTTGTACTATTTATTTATTTTTTATTGTTTGTATCTGTTTATATAGTCTGACATATCTGTATGGTCTGTCTTACCTCTAATTTACTGTCCCTCTCTTCCCACTTGTTCATTTATTTCATGTTGAAATACGGATGCTGGCGTTGTATTCTTTGGTACTTTCCATTACCCCGATAGCACATTACGAACCAGTTTTGAAGTGCTACCTTCCACTCAAGAAAATAGAGGATGCTGATGAATTCCTTGCCAGAAAAGCGAGACCCATCTGGATGTTATACGTATTATCAAGTAATATATGGTATTTATTTTTCAATTACAGAGGAGGGACTCCATGAAGAGAAATTCAAGGAATAGTACGTGGTACATCGTCGCAGCGATACTTGCTGTTATGCTGTTGGCAGGATGCAAGGATGCTACAACCCCATCTTCGAGGGATCCAGTAGCGGGGAATGAAGCTGCTCCCGAATCAACGTTCAGTGAGGAAATGGTACAGGAAGCTATACAGGCAGCGGAAGCCTACAAGACCAAGGAATATTCCGTGACCGCATCAGAGGATATGCTATCTGACGATTCTATCTTGGCGCGCACGGAAGAGATGAAGCCTTACTTCACTGAGCATTTCTCGGAAAAGGCCCTAAGAACTCGCTATACTGTCGTTCCATTCCACGCTGCACATATACAGAACACCTCCCTGCACCCGGAAAATTTGAGCTTCTCCGTATCTGGCCGCGAGGAGAACATGATTGATCTGATCTATGAGGTTGATCTCGTTTTAGGAGATGACGTCAGCAGCGACAATGAACGTGTCCCGATGCAGGGAACACTGACACTATCCTATGAAGAGGGAAAGTGGCTGGTACAGGAGGATCATTTTGATTCGGTTGCGTTCAATGACTTAATCATGAAATAAAAGTATATACTTCGCCTATAGGCGTATAGCTCAGACTATACTCTATTGTATTTAAACTATTCAATTTCTCCTTTTTCCATAAGACGGATTGTAAGGGCTAGCAAATCTCTTCCAAAGAAACTATCGGAAACTTCCTTGACAATCCGTCGTTCACTTTATTACTATAACATTTGTGAAATAATGCACAATAATATTGTGAAATGGTGCACAATGGGGGAAATGCAGAAATGAAAAAGAAAACAACCGTACTACTTACACTGCTTCTATCGATCGTTCTTGTCATTGCAGGTTGCGGAAATACTAGTAGTAATAGTGAGAAAAAAGCAAATGAAGGCCAAAGCACAACCGAAGAGAAAAAGACGGATACGGTGTCAGGTGCGTCACAAGCAAGCTATACACCAATTGATCAATTAAAAGATAGCTATGACATTATTATTGTTGGTGCTGGTGGTGCTGGTATGACCGCTGCATTAGAAGCAAAGGAAAAAGGAATGAACCCTGTTATTTTCGAAAAGATGCCAGTCGCTGGTGGTAATACAACCAAATCCTCTTCCGGGATGAATGCTTCTCAGACCAAATTCCAAAAGGAACAAGGCATTGAAGATAACAATGATTTATTTTATGAAGAGACATTAGCGGGTGGGCATAACACCAATGATAAAGAAATGCTACGTTTCTTTGTTGATCATTCTGCAGATGCAATTGATTGGTTAGATTCGATCGGAATCCGATTGAACAACCTTACAATAACAGGCGGTATGAAAGAAAAACGTACACACCGTCCTGAGGATGGTTCAGCAATAGGTCAGTATCTAGTTGCTGGGTTGGTTAAAAATGTACATGAAAAAGAGATTCCATTGTTCGTCAATGCGGATGTAAAAGAAATAACGCAAGCTGATGGTAAAGTAAACGGTGTTAAAGTATTGATTGATCAAACCGATGAAAAAGTAATTACTGCTAAAGCCGTTGTTGTAACGAGTGGTGGTTTTGGTTCTAATGCGGAGATGATCTCCGAGGTTAGACCTGACCTAAAAGGCTTAGTAACAACCAACCAAATTGGTAGCACAGGTGACGGTATTAAGATGATCGAGCAGCTTGGCGGTACGACTGTTGATATGGATCAAATCCAGGTTCATCCAACTGTACAGCAAGATAAATCGTACTTAATTGGTGAAGCTGTACGCGGTGAAGGTGCACTCCTTATTTCCACTGAAGGTACGCGCTTCGTGAACGAATTGGATACACGTGATAAAGTAACCGCAGCAATTAATGCCCTGCCTGAGAAAGCAGCTACATTAGTATTTGACTCTGGCGTGAAATCTCGTGTGAAGGCCATTGAGCAATATGACAAGATGGGCTTCGTCGTGAAAGGTGACACAATCGAGGAATTGGCACAAGCCATCAACGTTCCAGCCGATCCATTGAAAGCAACCGTAGACACTTGGAACGAAGCAGTGAAGAACAAACAAGATGGTGAATTTGGAAGAACAACAGGTATGGATCATGACCTATCTGCCGCACCATACTATGCCATCAAAATCGCTCCTGGGATTCACTACACTATGGGTGGTGTGAAGATTAACACCAACACAGAAGTGTTAGACAAGGATGGAAAAGCCATTGAAGGCTTGTTCGCAGCAGGTGAATTGACAGGCGGCTTGCATGGTGAAAACCGTATTGGCGGTAACTCTGTTGCTGAAATTATTATCTTCGGACGTCAAGCAGGTATCAAATCCGCTGAGTTTGTGCAATCAAAACAATAGGTAATAGGTTTATCTAAATGAATATACACATGAGCGTGTTCAATCGAATTATGCAAAATGGGGCTGTCCCAAAAGTCAATTTGTGATTTTTTGGCCCCCACTTTAAACCGAATTTCTTCGAATAAAAGGACCTCAATATCCACTATACAGTGAATTTGAGGTCCTTTTTTGTGTTGTAATAGGGATGTTCCCATGTCATGCGAATACTTTTGGGACAGCCCCTTCATTCCTAATTTTTCTATAAAAGGTTATTGTCAGCTTAACGAATGTAGTGTACATTAATCTAAGATTCCAATAAGAAACGGGAGCTTGATGAAGTCAGGCTGAGAGGGTGGCCGTATGCCGCCGACCGTGAAATCTGATCTGGGTAATGCCAGCGTAGAGAAGACCAAATGCAGTCGGTATGCATTCAAGCAGACCTGCAGATGGAATAGGCGCCGCCGATGCGTGCTATTTCCTGATGCCGTCTGATAATGGATATCTGACAGCAAATGAAGTTCATACTGCGCAAGCTACCTGCCCGGATCGGGGCAGGTTTTTTTATTTTATTTAGGGGAAGGAAGTTGAAGCTCATGACAGCAATTATTTCTAAAAAAGGTGCAGCTCTCAAGCTGACCGACATTCTGGTCACGATCGTCATCGCAGTGGTATTCGGTATTGTGTACAAAATCTGGGGACCTGCCTATGACATGGTCAAGCCCCTCGGCTTGCACGCAGAGCAGATTACCTATGGCATGTGGTTCATGGCAGGAACGTTCGCCTATCTGATCATCCGTAAGCCGGGGGTGGCTATCCTTGCAGAGGTAGCTGCGGCAACCGTCAGCGCCTTATTAGGCAGCGAATGGGGAATCTCTACCCTGTATTATGGTTTGGTGCAGGGACTGGGTGCAGAGCTGTTCTTTGCCCTGTTTCTCTACCGAAAAAACAATCTGTGGGTGACTTGCTTGGCCGCAATCGGCGCGGCAGCCGGCTCACTTCTGCTTGATTTCCACTATGGATACATCGAATCGTTGACGGCCTGGAACTATACGCTCTTCATCGGTCTTCGTCTGCTAGGAAGCATCATCATTGCAGGCATCTTCGCTTATTATCTGTCGAGGGCGCTTGAGCTGACTGGAGTGACCCAATCACTCCGCCCGGCATCTCGTGAGGACTATGAGGCTTTGAACTGAGTATGGCTCTTAAGGGGGTGGAGCATTCGAGACACGTAGAACATGAGCGGCATTGGGGACTGGCGCATGTAGAGCATAAGGATCATTTGGAGCATGTGGAGCATCTGAAGCATTTAGGGCACACTCCCGATATCGCTGCGGGTGTTAGCAATCTGCGACTGAAGTTCCCAGAAGCACGAGAGCTACTCTTTCAGGGCTTGTCCCTGTCCGTTCGCAAAGGGGAAAAGCTACTGCTGCTTGGGCCAAGCGGCTGCGGCAAATCAACACTGCTACAGGTACTTAGCGGCATGATCCCCCACTCTGTCGAGGTGCCAATGAAATGTGATGAAATCATCACACCTGAACGTCCGGGTGTAGTATTCCAGGACCCGGATACCCAGTTCTGTATGTCTTTTGCCGATGAAGAACTAGCCTTCGTGCTGGAGAACCGCTGTATTCCGCGCGAGGAGATGCCATCACGCATACTCGACTGTCTGACACAGGTCGGATTGGCAGAAGAAGCAGCCAGAATGCCTATTCAGGCGATGTCACAAGGAATGAAGCAACGGCTGGCTGTCGCTTCCGTGCTCGCTGCAGAGGCAGAGGTACTATTCCTGGATGAACCTACCGCGTTACTGGATGAAGAAGGAACCCTTCAGGTCTGGGACACGATCAGGAGCATAGCTGCGGATAAGACCTTGATCATCGTGGAGCATAAGATAAGTGACATTATTCAACTGGTGGATCGGATTGTCGTACTGTCTCCCGACGGAGAAATCATCGCCGATGGAATTCCGGAAGAGGTATTCGCCACCTCTCGGGATACGTTGAGAGCGTTCGGCATTTGGTACCCTGGGGTGTGGAGTGAGGCGACCTCTCCGCGGCTGTCGAACGATGCAGCAGAGCAGGCCCATTTCGTAGCCAATAGCCTTTATGGCAAAGACAACCTCTATTGTAATGGTGCTTCCCCGGTCATGGAACTAGGTAACTTTGCCGGAATGCGAAGCAAAACGGAGGTTATCCGAGTGGAGAAGGTCCAGGTTTTTCCCGGTCAATGGATTGGGATCACCGGTCCAAACGGAGCGGGCAAGAGCTCCCTCCTGCTATCCATGATGGGTCTGCTCAAGACGACGGGACGATACGAGCTATGCCATCGGCCTGCAGGTAAGACAGAACAACTGGCAGAGCATATTGGCTTCGTATTTCAGAATCCCGAGTTCCAGTTCGTCACCAATTCGGTGTATGAAGAGGTGGAATATTCGGTACTCTTCGATCTTCCGAATCCAGAGCAGCGGAGGCATACGGTGCAGCAGCTCCTGGCCCGATTCGGCTTGCTGCACCTGGAGCACAGACATCCTTATCAGCTATCGCTCGGGCAGAAACGCCGCTTGAGTATTGCCACCGCCATTATTCGTGAGCCTGAGGTGCTACTGCTGGATGAGCCTACCTTTGGTCAGGACGCCCGCAACACCTTTTCCATTCTGGATTTGCTGGAGTCGCTTCGTAGTGCTGGGACGGCAATCATCATGGTGACTCATGATGCCGAAGTGGTCCGCCGCTACTGCACGGATGAATGGCGGGTCCGACACGGGAGGGTTGAGTATGCAAATAACTTTCCCTCATCATGAGACCTGGCTGCATCGGGTTAACCCGGGCTTGAAGCTGCTCGTGTTCGCCCTTCTCTTTCCAGCGGTGATCTGGATTCACAATCTGAATATCATGATTAATCTTGCTGCAGGAATGCTGCTGTTGCTCCTATGGTCTGGGCATCCATGGAGACGATTGCTGCTGTATGCTTCACCATTCATCCTGATCTTTATCTCAACATCTACGGGGATGATGTTCTTCGGGACGGGAGAGACAACTTGGTGGAGGTGGGGACTTGTGCATATTACGGAGGAGAGCTTTCTACGTGGTATTCACTTGGGCTGCCGCGCCCTCTGTATGGCAGTTGCTGGACTGCTGTTCGGTCTGACGACACGACCTGTGAGACTTTTCTATTCTCTGATGCAGCAATGGAGGCTTCCCCCAAAGTATGCATATAGCTTTCTTGCGGCCATGCGGATGATTCCTATGCTGCTGGACGAATTCCAGACACTCCGGCATGCCTTGTTAATCCGGGGCACGAGGCGCCATGTCAGCCGCTGGAATCTGTATGCCCATATCAAGATGTATGCGATCCCTCTACTTGCGCAAAGTATCCGCCGCGCGCAGCGTACAGCCATTGCCATGGAGGCCAAAGGACTCTCCGATAAGAAGCGCACCTATTATTATGTAATAGGTTACTCGCAAGCAGATATCTGGCTGGGCATCTATTTTACGGGGGTATTTGCGGCAGCGATCTGGACGGGGAGCCTGTTCCCCTACTTCGATGCTCTGGATGTTCGATAAGCATGGCCATGATACGCACACTCGCACCATACGATTCATGATTAGGGTCGAAATGGTTGCAGCTATGAAAAGAAGACCGCCAGATGACACCTACACAGGTAGGACTGGGCGATCTTCTTTGTGCTTGAAGGAAGGATGCTCATCACAGCACTGGTAATGCATGCTCTTCATCCAACAGGCTGCATGATCTGCATGAAACGGCTCATCCGCTCCAGTGCCTTCTCCAGATCGACGAGTGAGGTTGCATAGGAGCAACGAATATAGCCCTCACCGCCTGATCCGAATACATGCCCAGGTACGACAGCTACCTTAGCCTCCGTCAGCAGCCTGAGCGCGAACTGCTCCGATGACATACCCGTAGCCGCAATAGAAGGAAAAGCATAAAAAGCTCCCTCTGGCTCGTGACAGGCTAGCCCGATCGCATTCAGACCCGCGACAAACAGCTTGCGGCGCTCGTTGTAGCTAGCCATCATCTCGTCCTTGGTTGTCAGCCCATAACGCAGAGATTCAAGCGCAGCAATCTGGGCAATGGTAGGTGCGCACATAGCTGTGTACTGGTGGATTTTTAGCATACCCGCAATCAACTCACGCGGGCCACACGCATAGCCTACTCTCCAGCCCGTCATAGCGAACGCCTTGGAGAAGCCGCTAATCACAATCGTACGCTCCTTCATTCCCGGTAGAGCAGCGATGCTCACATGCTGTCTCCCATAAGTTAACTCGGCATACACTTCATCGGAAATGACAACCAGATTATGCCGGATCACCAGCTCTACAATCGGTAACCAATCCTGTTCTGTCATCACTGTACCCGTCGGATTACATGGATAATTAATCATGAGCACCTTCGAACGCGGAGTAATGGCTGCCTCCAGCGCTTGCGGAGTCAGCTTGAACTGCTCCTCTGCTGTAGCTGCCACCTCTACAATGACTCCGCCATGCAGATGAGAGATGGGCTCATAGGCAATATAGCTTGGTGAGGGAATGAGCACCTCGTCACCCGGATCAATCACGGTCCGCAGCGCCAGATCGACGGCCTCACTGCTGCCCACGGTTACGATGATCTCGTGCTCAGGCTCATAGGACAGCGCGAAGCTGCTGGACAGATACGCTGCGAGCTCTTCCCGTAGCTCTAGCATGCCTGCATTCGAGGTGTATTTCGTCCGTCCATCCCGCAGGGCCTGAATGCAAGCCTCGCGTACCTTCGCCGGGGTCACAAAATCAGGCTCTCCGACCCCGAGCGCAATAGTATCCCCTCCTGCTGCATTCAGATCGAAGAAAGCCCGAATGCCCGATGGTCGAATATCCCGTACACGAGAGGATAGGAAGCTCCCTGTCTGCTCTTCGCTACACATGCTGGGCCATCCCCCATTCCTGTGTTCGTTCATGAAGTGAGCTCGTAATAATACGATCCAGCAGCTGTGAAAAGGTGATTCCCGCTGCCGCTGCACTTTTCGGCAACAGGCTGTTAGCCGTCATTCCCGGTAAGGTGTTCACTTCCAGCACGTAAGGCACATCCTGGCGCAAAATCATATCGACCCTGGCATAGACCTTGCATTGCAGCTGTCGGTAGCTCATTAGTGCCGCTTTACGCACACGCTGCTCGATCTCGGGCGGAAGCTGGATGACCTTCTCCTCAGCACCACCAATCTCATATTTCGCTCTGTAATCGAACCACTCCGAATGTGCTGACTGAATGCCGATGATCGGCAACACCTCGCCATCCAGAATCGAACAAGTAAGCTCGCTGCCTTGAATGTAGGGCTCTATCAGGATCGACTCTCCCAGACTCTCCGCCTCCTGAACGGCTGGCAGTAGCTCATGTTCATTTCGCACGAGCTGGATGCCGATGCTGGAGCCTCCCGTATTCGGCTTCACAATGACAGGATAGCCCAGCCGCTCTACTGCCTGTGGATCATACTCGTTCATCCCCTGCCAGCATAGCCCCGATGGGGTAAGTACGCCCGCTGCCTTCAGTAACTGCTTGGAGAGCTGCTTATTCATGCATAGGCTGCTTGCCAGAATACCGCTGCCTGTATACGGAATGCCTAACGTCTCAAGAGCTCCCTGTACTGTGCCGTCCTCTCCATATTGTCCATGCAGCGCCAGTAGCGCTAGATCGATCCCTGTCTGCTGTACCTGCGTGATCAGATCGGAGCGTTGCCCGATCACCAAGGGCACCACGTCATAGCGACTACGGTCCAGATGCCTGATCATCTCTTGACCCGTCTGTAGGGACACCTCACGCTCGGAGGATACTCCACCCATAATTACGCCGATTTTCATCATGACACTCTGTTCTCCCCTCATCTCGTTGTGTGGCACTTCCTGAATTAGTAATAGAAGGCTATGTGAGAGGAAGCCACGTGAATGATCCTCTCGATTGCTGCTGCTCCACAATTTCTGAATATAACTCTACTTCCCGAGCAAGCGACGCGCCTGCTCACCGATCATCCGAAGCCCCTCTTCGATCTGCTCATCCGTTACTCGCGAGAATCCTAGCCGCAACGTGTTCTCCCCCTCGCCTGCTTGCACGAAGAATCTGTCCCCTGGCGTAAAAATAACCCCTTGCTCTAAGCAAGCCTCCAGCAATTGACGTGTATCGAGGCCAGCCGGAAAAGTAAGAAACAGATGCAAGCCCCCATCACCAGACAGTTGGGCCTCTGGAAGATGCGTCTCACAGCATGTCTTGGTCCATTCATATTTGCGCTTGTATTCGGCACGCGCTTTTTTTACATATTTATCAAAATTTCCGTTCAGCAAATATTGATATAAAATCGATTGATCTATCGTTGATGTATGAATGGTACGTGCCCTTTTCATGCTCTCCAGCGTATCAATGAGTGCCTTGTCAGCCAGCACCCAGCCCACTCGCAGACCAGGAAACAGCACCTTGGAGAAGCTGCCGATATAGATGACTCCGTTCCCCTTCCCTGCTGTCGCGATTAATGGAGCCACATGTGCTCCTGAATAACGTAGCTCCTCATTAAAGCCATCCTCAATCACTGGGATCTGGTAGCGCGTCAGCAATTGCATTACGGCACTACGCTTGGCGGGTGACATGACGATGCCTGTTGGATTGTGATACGAGGGTGTCAGATAGGCCAGATCGAACTGTTCGGTCTGCTGCTCCAATACCTGCTCTAGCTGATCCACATCCAGACCATCGCGCTGCATCGGAATGCCTGTAATCTCAAAACCATGCAGCCTCAAATTCTTGATCGCCGTATGGTGGGTCGGATTCTCACAAAGTGCTGCCCCACGACGCACCGTAGGACGCAGTGCTGAGAGCACGATGTCGAACCCCTCGGTGAACCCGCTGGTAATCAGCATATCCTTGCCGCTCAGATCGACGCCCTTATTCTCCATATAACGCATCAGATAATCCATTAACGGCTTGTAGCCCTTGGCGTAGCCGTAGTTGAGCAGCACCTGCCCTTCGATGGCCATCCGGTCCATGAAGGCACGCTTCACATCACCCAGATCGAACAGCTGCTCATCCGGGGCAATGCTTGTGAACGAAATCGTGCCTTTGGGCGCACGAATGCCCTTCTTCATCATGTCCAGCTCTACGGCTGCGACAGCATAATCGTTCATTCTGGACTTCCAGTCCATCTGCCAAGCTGCCGTGTCATCAGCCACTCCTTGAGCTGCCGCCGACTGACCAACCATGGCTGCGACATAGCTGCCCTTGCCGGGAAGGGCATACGTATAACCGTCATCCTGCAAGTCTTCATAGGCTGCAATGACCGAATTGCGGCTCACCTGCAGCAGCGTGCTCATTTCTCTCGTGGAGGGCAGCTTCTGGTTCGCTTGGAGTGATCCTTTTATAATTAAACGTGTGACGTATTCTTTCACTTGTAATGCAACCGGGCGGTCTCCGACCAGCCTGAAATCCTGGAACATCCTTTATCGCCCCCAGCTATAATGATGGCATACTAGACAGGTGAAAAAAAGAACCACCCTGCTGGATTTTTCATCCTGCGGTGGTTCTGGTTCTTCTATTATAGAGATTACAGCGGTGACTCTAAAAATGGCTGGTACATCATAAGCGCATGATTCTTCGTGACTAACTCATCGGATACAAGCTCTTGATGCAGATTATATTTTCTTTTATATATCATATTAGTTCTTACATAGCCACCCCAGTATTCTTGGGTGATCTTATGATCTCGTTCGTATATTTCATAAATGTGGGTAGGCTTCGCTGTCGTTCTCCACTCACCGTACAGGTACTCCTTGTCGATGTCAATGACTAGCTGGTAGGGTTGATCTGTCGGGTTGAATATCTGCAAATCAAGATAATTATATGAACACGTGGCCCCGCTACCAAATGGCTGTGTCCGATTCGCATCTGGGAACACATCATAGCTGTGTCTATGCCTTTCAGTCACGACCAACGGCGTGTGCAACGTAATCCAGTAAATGAGATTGGATAACTGACAAAGCCCTCCCCCCACACCAGGCCTGAACGTCCCGTAGAATAACGTCATTCCTTCCACGTAGCCTTTTCTTTTGGTAGGCTTGCCGATTAGCTTCCAGTATGAAAAAGTCTCTCCCGGAGCGATCGTGATCTTATTTAGCTTTTGCTTGGCGATCTTCAGATTAATGATTTTGTTGTGCTGCAGCCACATATCGACCTCTTTAAGCTTTCTTAGCAGAGGGGTCTGGTGTGTAAAGGTGATATACGGAAGTTCTTCATTCTCTATGCGAGAAGCAAATTTCTCATGTCCAAAATACCACTTCAAGTATCTTCTGAACCTGAAATAACAAGATCCTGCTAGTAGTCTAAGCCTTGATCTTTGTTTTGGTTTCATGATATCCCTCCACTGCTTGTAGAGTACGACTATTCAAACGATGGCGTAACAGACCGACAATGACCATTTTAAGCAGAGCACTTATCAAAAGTACAACTATTACCTTGACCAGATTAAATGTGAGTGTAGAGCCGCTGCAAGCGGGGAGCCCTGTCGAACATGGTTAAGCTTGCTGTTCTTTCGAATACAATGGAAAGCGGATGAACAGCAAGCTTAAAGATGGGCACTCCGTTTCTCTAGGGCTTCCCCGCTTTCCGCTAACCACGCTCTCTTCAGATCGTTCAAATCCACAACCGTATACAGTCAAAACGGCTGGGATCAAAACGTTGCAGGGTTTCAATCTATGCACTCGTGAAGAGTGCGACAGCGGAAAACAACGTAAAAATGAAGATTACTACTCCCAAGGCTGTCTCTAAAACTGGTATGCTCCTCTCTTCTTCATCCGGAGATATTATATTGTACATGAATAAAAACTCAAAAATATCCACATAAATGTTCCGCGATAGGCCTAAGTCAAATCAAGAAGTCCATCGTATGTAAGCTCCAGTACCCTGTTACAATGGTAAGCGACATGCTGACTATGTGTAGCAATCACTGCCGTCGCTCCTTGCTGACATAGCTCTTGAATTAATTGGATTACTCTGGTAGCCGTATCATCATCAAGCGCACCTGTCGGCTCATCTGCTATGATCAGTTCAGGTTTTTTTAACAAAGCGCGGATTAACCCAACTCTCTGAATTTCTCCGCCAGATAACTTGCCTGCCTTCTGCTGTAACAAAGACGTCATTCCAAGCCTATCACATAAATCCATCATGTATTCTATTTGCTCACTGCTGTGCTTACCATTTCCTACCCAGATCGGTATGCAGATATTTTCTTGTACTGTCAATCTTGATATAACCGGACTTTGTTGAGGAATATAACCGATTAGATTACTACGTATCTGGGCTTTCTGCTGTGCCGTTTGCCTGGTCATCTCAATCCCATTTAGCAGATAGCTCCCTGTAGTAGCAACCTCCAAGCCAACCAATATATTTAATAGCGTGCTTTTTCCGGTACCGCTTTTCCCTTTAATAGCTACACATTCACCTGCTCTAGCCGCCAACCGAACCTTCTGAAATATTACCTTTCTGCCAAATGCCTTGTCCATCTGGTCTAATTCAATCGTCGCCACAAGCTACACTCATCCCTTCAATTGTTGAATCATGTCGATCCGAGCCAAGACCCGTCTGGTACAAAGAAGTGTCATTCCTGCTAATATACCAACCACCAGCAACACCGACAGAATGTAGGCTAACAGTAGAATCCATGCCTGTTGCCATACAAGTAAAAGTAGCAGCATTGGCAGCACACTCCCCAGCAGCATCATAATCACCAACTGCACGACAACTATGTGGGGAATATTCTGCAGATGATATCCACTGATAAGTAAGACTGCATAGGTTTTTAGACTGTACCGAATGTGTATAGCTATTGTCCATAAATACAGCAACAAGATCAGGACAAAAGCTACAGCTACAGTTAAATACAATAAATTTCGATTCTGGTCTGTAAGTTGAATCAACACGCCCAAAACCCCACCATCAGCACCGATGATAGAATAGTCGTAGAATTTCACCTCGTTGGAGATCGTATCCATTATACGTTGCACTTCCTGTGGCTGTTCGGTTGTAAATACAAAGCCATTAATCGAACTAAATAGTGAAGCACGTATAAATGGCGTATCTTCATGACTACGTAGCAAATCAGGCGTAATCTTGTCAAACTGTAGTGCTGGCATGATGATATAACGATCAATCAATGTCTCCTGTGATCTCGCACTAACAACCACCTGTGAAGGGTCAGTAAATCCAATAACCTCCCCTGTGAAAGGCTCATTATATAGCATCAGAGAAATCGTATCGCCCAGTTTGTAGTAAGATTTCAACTCAGCACCTAATATTAAGGGGATTGTCTCTTTAGAACCGTCATATGTATAATCATTATCCTGGAAGCCATGACCAGAACTGATCCTGATCTGAAAGACATCAAACGAACCCTGATTCATCTGTAAAGACTTTATATTCCGGTAGGTAGACCCCCTGTATGTCTGCGAATCCTGCGATTGGCCTAATTCATAGTAGGCTTCAAAAATCTCATCACCCTTAAAATCTACAACATGGATTGGCTGCCAGTTAACAACCGCATATTGAAAGCGCGGCTCTGTCTTCAGACGATCACCAAAATTTTTGAGGATGCTGTAACTAGCTTGTTGCTGAAAGAACAACCTCTCCTTGTCATTGAACAGGTTATCTGCCAATTGATACATATTTTTATCTTTAAAACTTGAAGTAGCCTGAAGCTCAATCCGAGACTGGAGGATATTCAACAGCATTAGAAGGACCAGCAAGAATAGTATGGCTGCTAGAAATATATGAAATAGGTGGAAGCCTTTATGTCCTTTGAATAACAAATAAACCATCTTCATCAACGAACTCTCCTTGACCTTGTACTGTACCAACATGTTATAACGAAGGTAATAAGGATGATAAGTAGACTAAATACACCTACCATATACCATGATTGAAGCTGCCAATGCCTGCTCCATACCTGCATGAGTGTCTGGAAGATTGAGATGCAAAGTAACACCATTACAAAGCTTGCTCCAATTAATGGAGACAATTTATAGACGAGCATATGCATGTACATCTGCCAAAACGTGCACCCATGTTCATTGCAAATACGAATGAAAGCCCGCTCCTGTCTCAGCCAATATAGCATGATCAAGATTGCTACACAGCTCGTAAATACTAATACTACCCATAGGAGATGCACAAGCCATTGATTGGATAACAAGGCATACGTGCCCTTGAATTCGGTATGTATAAGTTCAATCGGATTGTGGTTGGAGACTGTTTGAACTAGATCCATCGTATTAGCATTAGGAGAACTCATAACAAACAATTCACCATCTGCTAGTGACACCTTATTAGAAGCTGGAAACAGCCACTGCTGGGTACTTAATTGATAATCGGCGGGAACATCAAATTGTCCTGCAAATACATAACCTTCAGGAATAAATTGAGGATTCACTTTATCACCAATTAACGCCTTTCCTATTAGTGCTTCTGTATTCCACTTATCTATGTCATCCGGTCGATCAGACTGGCTCTGCAATGGTGGAAGCTTGATATCACCACTAATTCGCACTATTTTTAGTTGCGGCTGGACAGGATTATACTGCATCAGTAAATAATCCTGTTCAGGAAACCTTAGTGGTTGATGGATGCTCGTCATTCTGAACGTGATGGATTGCTTACTGACGTAGCCGTTGTGTAGCATATTGAGATTATCTATATAGGCAAGAAAGTAAAATATCCCTACAGACAGCATCTGCAGAGCTAAAAACAAAATATAAAATCTAGCATCAATTCCAAGGCGAAAAAACCGGCGTTGACTGATCTGAGATAATGACAATTTATCGCATCCTTAACCATGTTTAGCTATCTACATTTTAAAAATTGCTTATCGGAGGAAATTTAGAAAAGGGTAACCCCTTCATTAATTTTGTTTATAACTATGTATGTAATAATAGGACGAAGGGGTACATTAAGGGTATGATCATCAACATAAAATCAGTCTAATTCTTCTTTTTAATTTATATATCTAATCGATCAACAAAATACATGCTATACTATTATCTACCATAATATGATTTTGCTTTTAAATAAAGCCCTCGAAATTCTCCATCTACATCTCCACTGATTGCAGTTGTTTGGTCCATTCCGTAAACTCGCCCACTACTTGCTTGGACATTACCATTGTATTTATTTTCGTATTGCGCAACAGTGTAATGATATGCATCTGGCCATTCTGTAGTTGCAACAATGTACTCACGTATAACAGAGGCGCCTGCAGAATACGATCTAATATCAGCTTTATGCCATTTAGGCGCCGCACTTGGTGCAAAAGGAGTAATTGCATTGGGACTAATTGCAGGTTGAATAGTAAAATATCCTTCGTCTTCACTCCAACCACCATATACTCCTTGTAAACCTGAAGTTTGTCCTAAGAAAGTTCCTTCTGCGGCATTAGTAACACTACCAATACTAAAAAGACTTAGTGCCAAAATAGGTACAGCTAATAGCAATCTTTTTTTAAACAAAATCCCATCTCCTTTTTATTGATAATTTGTAAATAAATTTACATCAGAAATATACCATAAATAAATATATTTTGTAAATTATTTCTTTTTTCGAGATTGTAAGTTTATTTTTCAGGTATATCTGTTATTATTTTTTTTGTAATCAATGAACCTATCATAGTAAGGAGGTTATCTTTGCACTCAAAATTATCCTTATTCCAAAATTTGTAGTATCCATTACAATTTGTGTACCCACTGGCGCTACACTCACGTCTCATTCCTTGCATATATTTTAATTGGCTTATAAGCTAGATTTAGTGGTTTTAACTGACAGCAGTAATCTCATCTACTCTTTCCATAATCCTGCTTTTCGCCAAACATCCACTAAAAAAACGCGCACTGACCTCTATGTCAGATTGCGCGTCTCGGAATATTGTAACGACATCTTTGTATGATTCTATCGATATATAACATCCAACCTTCAAAGCCAAATGCCGTATCCCACCCGATTTGCATAATTCGTGCAGTTTTCAGCTACGACGTGAACGGGGGTTCCACCCTCGAAAGTCATGGCCTCAAGCACTACTCTCCAGTCAAAAGACTCATACCTTCGATTGGAAATATCAGTGCATCTTATGTTCATGTATAGATTAGATTTCAATCCACGCACTCATACAGAGTGCGACTACATGACAACCGATCCATTCGCGGGCCTTCTGACGATTTTAATCCATGCACTCGTGTAGAGTGCGACTAGACAACTTTCCGGGCGGAGGCGGAGCGTCAACGGATTTCAATCCACGCACTCGTGTAGAGTGCGACGATTGG
>NZ_KE384537.1:74212-76985 GCF_000426545.1 Paenibacillus massiliensis subsp. panacisoli DSM 21345
ATTTCAATCCACGCACTCGTGTAGAGTGCGACAGCGGAAAACAACGTAAAAGAGTTGTTCACGTCTCCTATTTTAACGTAAATCCGAACAAATGAAAGGCTACTTATGCTTTTTATCTCGCATCAGTTCACAATTCATTCACATTCGACTCAGTTTCGACAAAATCTGAGGTGCGAATCCCCCGGGGTTTTCATGTACGCTTGGGGTTCGCACCAAGCAAACCAACTTTTCAGGAAAGAATAAATCATATATCTTATTGATTGCCACGCTGTTTCTGCTGCAGCAGACGAAGGGCCTGTGCAAAGCTCAACTGAGCATCCATCTCCTTGTAGCTGATCGCTTTGTCAGCTTCCCCTCCAGCTTGCTCCCATTTCCAAAATGAATATAGATCTACGCTTTCAAGAAAGTATAGAGAGAGTGCCTCAATAGGGTTAATACTATAAAGCTTGCAAAAAAACACTGGAGATAGGGCATCATATAGCAGGAACTCTTCTTTCATCTGGTGCAATATGTAAGATAGACTATCTTCATTCACATTAACAACACGCCTAACCAACTCATTGCGTCTCTCAGTAGTATTTAATATGATAGGCATATCAGTCCAAAAACGACCGTCACCGGGGCCAAAATACAAGCGACGAACTAATTCATCATGTGTGAGTCCCGAATCATAGGAAGCTGGCTCGATGATGTACGTCCATGGCTGGGAGTATCCAGCACTGAATACTTTGATAGCATCAGTAGCATCATATCCAATCGTGTGCCATTTCCGCCCCAAAGAATCTTTTATATGGTACGTATACATTTGGCTTGCGAGCCCTTCGGCCTCTGGCCACAGAAGTCGTTGTCTGAAAATGTCGACAATACCCTGTTTATTGCATACCTGATTCATTTGAAATATAGTAACACTCCTTTGTATTCTTTTCGTTTGTTCGTAACTAGCGGCACAAATAATGAGTTAGATATCAATTTGTAAAATAACTAGGAGAGTTGACCTTTCGATGTGCATGTCGATTCAACTTTTGCACACTGGAAATACCTTGAGTGAACTATTTGCACTTTAAACGTTCAATTAAGACACATTCAATATACCATATGCACCTTAAACGTGCAACAAATTAATATAATTCAGGAGGTCTCTATGGAATTTCAGAACTATACCTTGCACTGCAAGCTTAGTGAGATTCTCAAAGCACACGATAACATGTCCGTGTTGAAACTATCTGAGGAGATTGGACATCGCCGCACAACTATCATGGAGCTAGTGCACAATACGAATATGGATAAGAAGAAAGTCTCTACATCTTTGATCGTAAAGCTTTGTTTATACTTTAACATTACGCCAAACGATCTGTTCGAAGTGCGTCCACGCGATTGAGACAGTGTGTAGATAAAAATAAAGCACTAATCGGTTCCTCTGAACAGATTCAGTGCTTTATTGGCGTTTCCATCATATTTGCAAAGAGAGTGCGACAGGCCCGCTCACCGTGACGGATCAAGTGACAGTATTTTCAATTCACGCACTCGTGTAGAGTCCAGCCTGTTCAATAACCGTAGTGTAAGGAACTACAAAAAATGTTGCATGCAACATATCCCTATTTCGCTGTCGGGTAGTCCTTCACTCCTAAGCGTTCCTTTAACGCCTGTTGAAGCACTTGGGAAAAGTTAAGCTTCTCACGCGCAGCTTCCTTCTCAAGCCAGCGTGGAATGGTTACATTTTTCGTAACAGACTTGTTCATCATCTCATCTCGGATAGATCCCATTCTCACTTCAATCATGGTGACAAAAGAACCCTTAGGCGGTAATACTGCTGTTGGATCTGTAGGATTCGGGATTTCATCCTGATCCTCTTCCATTCCATACAAATGCAACTCCAGACACTCACGCGCCATACGCAATGCTTCCTCCATGTCATCTCCCTCGGTAATGGCACCCGGTAGATCGGGAAAGGTCACGGTGTAGCCTTTGACTTCTCCTTTCTCAAAAATTGCGGGATAAATGAATTTATCCATAGTATATATATAACCTCCTTGAGGAAGGGCTACTGTAGCCCCGCCTGTTTGAGTATGGATTTTGCTGTTTTAGGGTCTAAATCCCTTGACGGGTCTGGCACTGTTACTAGGCCCTGTTTTATATGATTTTTAAACTGATGATGACTACCTCTGACCCTAACCAAGTACCACCCATCCGCTTCAATCTTCTTAATGATGCTGCGTGATGAGTAGCCCAAAATCATCCTCCTCTCTAAGTATATTCTAACATGCATAAATTATGCACGTAAATAATCACATGCTATATTAAATGCATGTGATTACAAGTACACAAAAACTTTAATATCAAAGAATAAGAGAGATACGTTATCGCTAATTAACTATTGAGTCGACATGAATGTGAAGCTGCGTTATTTAAACGTCTATTAGAGTGTGTCCTCCATGCGATCAACCGGGTACACCGGGCGAGTTGTACTTCAATCTACGCACTCGTATAGAGTTCGACTATCCAAATCTCAAGTTACACTGATGGATATGTAATTTCAATCCACGCACTCGTATAGAGTGCGACGAAGGGCGAATTTTCGCCTTTTGACGCGAAGCTTGATTTCAATCCACGCACCCGTATAGAGTGCGACTATAAGGGGATAGAGATAGCGCCTATGATCAAGCTGGATTTCAATCCACGCACTCGTATAGAGTGCGACCGTCCTTTCGGATCACCAAACCGCAGCGCATTGATATTTCAATCCACGCACTCGTATAGAGTGCGACTGGATGTA
>NZ_KE384537.1:78091-91130 GCF_000426545.1 Paenibacillus massiliensis subsp. panacisoli DSM 21345
TTATTTCAATCCACGCACTCGTATAGAGTGCGACAGCGAAAAATAACGTTTCCACGTTAGTTTCTCACCTTATTGTAGCGTAACTCTTGTAAAATGGAAGACGTACGAGAGCGTTTCCCAACTCCGCGTTCACTTTTTGTTCACATTCGACATGTTTTCGACAAAATCTGAGGTGCGAATCCCCCAGGGATTTCATGTGCGCTTGGGGTTCGCACCTACAAAATAAGTGGTCCTTCCATATCATAAGCCTTCTTGGCTCCGGTGTGTTCTACCTTGCTCTTATAGTTGTTCCCCAGATTGTAGAAGCGCAGGCTATCTGTCTGCTTATCAATTAGCGCCTCAAGCTCCAGCTTCAAGCGGCGGAACTGTGCCTCGTCCAGCACACATTCGAATACGGAATTCTGCACACGCTGCCCGTAATCCACGCATTTCTTAGCTACTCTGGACAGTCTTCTGCGCCCTTCCCCATCAACTGTGCTCACATCATACGTAATTAGCACTAGCATCATTCACACCTACTTCCACAGCAACGGAGGATACTCATCCAGATCACCGCGAATATGCCTTGCGAGAAGTAGCGACTGCGCATACGGGACGAGCCCCCATGGAATTTGTTCATTCAGGTAAGGATGTAGGATGCGATCCTGCTTGCGCTCTTGCCATGCTTTGATTACCTTTTTGCGCGTGTCGTCGTCCATCAGGACGGCTCCATTTTCCTTAATATAGAAGCCTTTATCACTCACAATCTTCTTGTTAATCAGCGATAAGACGAACCGATCCGCATATACGCCGCGCAGCTCCTCCATCATATCCAGCGCAAGTGATGCCCGCCCCGGCCGATCCCGATGCAAGAAGCCTACGTACGGATCAAGACCGACGGATTCCAGTGCCGACTTCATATCATTGGACAAGAGCGTATAGGCAAAGGACAGCAGGGCATTCACCTTGTCGAGAGGTGGACGCTTGCTGCGCCCGTAGAAGTAGAAGGATTCCTTTTGCTGCAAAATCAGGTCATCGAACACGGAATTATACTGAACCGCCGCAGTACCCTCCAGCCCGCGCAGCACATCCAGTTCCTCTGTCTGCCGTACCTGACTCATGATATCCGTAAGTGAGGCGGTTACCCTCTTCATTCGCTCGGCATCGATCCGCAGCGCATAATCGCGCATGGCCCGTTCGAGAATCCACTTGCTGTTATACAGCTTACCCACAATCATGTTCCTGGCTAGTCGCGCACTTCGAGTCTCACTATCCGAGATGCGATATTGCTCCTTGCGCAGCACTACATTGCCGCGATCCTCTCCAATGACTCTAGCCAAGAATCGACCTGTATTGGTCATAAACGTTAGACTGATGTTCTTAGACGCACACTTGCCCATTAAAGCAGGACTCGCTCCAGTATAGCCAAACGTATAGATCGACTCCAGATTATGCAGCGGATAACGTGCCTTCACCTCTTCTTCCTGCCGGATGACGACATTTTCGCCATCGAGCGCCAGATACACATCCGGAAGCGTAACGAAAAGGGTGTTCAATAGTTTCTTCATTCAACTAACCTGCTTTCAATGTAGCTTGCCACCGATTTTTTATGTAAAATATCCGGCATGCATACGTCGTTTAACGAACAGCTTTTGCAGTGCGGACCTGACTTGGCGGATGGGGTACGACTGCGTTCATAATATTGCCGCATCTCCTGCACGCTTGCCCGAACCTTCTCCCTATCAGCTTCAGTAACAACGACCTCAACCCGATGCTTGATCTCATCATAGTACAAGTAAGCGGTATCAATGTCGCACACCATCATTTCCTCCAGACACATCACCTGAGCGACTAATTGTGAATGGTCTGAATCGTTACGCTTAGGCTTCCCCCGCTTATATTCAACAGGACAAGGAAGGTATAGCCCGTCCTCGCCTGCAAGCGTGATCCCCTTCGGATCATGAATGAACTCCACCACGTCACATATACCAGTAATTCCAAGCTCTCTGGATTGCACCGGCAGTGCGCGAACAACCAGCTTGTTCCCTCTTTTCTCACGAATCAGAGGCTCGTCCGCCTTACGATGTAGATAATCGCCTTCAATCGTCAACACATTCTCAGCCCACTGCTGCTCAATATGAATCAGTGCCCACTGACGCCGGCAAAAGTTAAAATGCTGGATGCCTGACAGCAGTAAATAGTCGTCTTCGTTATAGTCCTTCATAGATTTGAACTTCCAAGCCGTCCAATGGCACAATATCGTAGCTGTAATCATCATAGGATTTGGACTGAACGACGTTCTCTTTCTGTGTAATCTGGAGTGAGTGATGCACCTTCGCCGAGGAATATTGTCCAAGCTTCGACTTGTGCTCCCACCAGTACAGTTTATGCACTTCCATGCTTCCTTCTGGTCTTGCTGAGGACAAATCATTTTCAAAGAGAGTTAGCAAGGACTGCTTGATTTTTTCCGCATCCTCATTCGTAAAGGAGGTCTTCTCTGCCAGTTGTGTATTAATGCTGCCATAAAATACATACACGCCAAAATCTACACGGTGCTTCATCCCCATCGTATCCGAACCACGCTCTTTGCCAGGCTCAGAACTTACACTCTTGGTAATCTGCATGCTGGTAATGTCGATGGGTTCAACACTCCGTGCCGTATGAATGGAGATTGGACCACGCACACCAACCGAGACTCCTCCACCACTGCTCGCTCCTTTAAAGGCAAACACTTGACCGAAGCCACGTACATCAATCCATTCCTGACAAGCAATTTTGGCAAACTCGTCACTCGACACGTTTTTTCCCTTCATAATCTTGTTGAGAGCTTCACTGCCCTCAGCCCGTTCACGTAAGCTGCTGTATCCATCCACTTTACGGTCATTGGATTGAACGAAGATTGATTCTCCCATATCCTGCAAGCGATTTCTAATTTTGCGCTTCAGTGCGACATCCGATATTTCACCATAGCCATCATAATTTTGTCTTGGCCGATTGCCATTCAGCGGATCACCATTCGGGTTAGCATTATGAACAGATAGTACAACTGCAAAATCAATTTTATGGTCCAGACTCATTCTACTCACTCCTTATTTGTTGTTTTGTTCTGTACTGCCGGACTCATCCTTCTTGTTGCCTTGATAAAGCGAATGTCGTTGACTATAGAAGCCAAGCAAATATTTACCTGATAACGGTGCATTGTTAAAGTCCTCGGATTTGAACTTGAATCCAATCTCATCAATAATTTTCGACCAATACGTAGCCTCTCTGCCCAATCTGGCCTGATAGGGCTGTATTGCCTGCTGAATGATCACCCAGGTACGCTCGGGATGTCTGGAGAATGCATTCATGTAACGAATCGCATTCGTTGCCCGTTTCTCTTCACCCAAAGCCCATCTTTCCAACACATCTGCTACCGCCAGCATCCGCCCGAACAGATAGCTGCGGTCATCGCTTTGCTCATCAAGTGCCAATTCCATTCCCTCCTGTCTTTCCTTCAAATGTTTGTTTATTAATGCACACGCAATGCTCAAGGTTTTCTCCCATTCCCAGTTATCCAGAGCAACAGGATTGGAGGCTCTGTTCGTTACACTTGAGATAATATCCTGCGGAACCTTTGCACCGTCAATAATGCACGGAAGCATACGCTCCATCAGGCCTTTGACCACTTTATCCCCAGCTCGTGGGCCATAAGCGGCCAATGCAATATCCCGTGTTGCCGGTGCCCCATAAAATGCAACAAATTCATTTTGATCATTTTTCCGGTATCGATGGAGCCAGGCACATGTGCTATGCCACTCGTTAAGCCTGTCCAAGTAGATTTCCTTGTTCATATTGCGGTAGTACAGCACAGCCATCCGGCCGGTAGTAGCCGAATCCAGCACCATAATATTGACAGAAGCAGACTGGAATTGAGCATCCGCCCCGTCTCCAAGTTTGTTTTTATACCCACCAAGTGCCTTGGCAAGTTCATACGCTAACGCTTCATTCGTATTAGACTTGAGCACTACGGTAGGCATCACATCTGGATCTAGGGCAAATGTATCTTCTATTGGATCAGGTATATATACGGAATCAATGCTCCAGGCAAGGAATGCACGGTCATCTATGATCTTTCCTTGCCGGTTAATCAGCCATTTCAGTGCATTATGTGCTTTTTGCGATACCTCATAGCTGATATTTGCCGCATCCTTGCTCTCAACGAAGCGTCCACGGAACGTAAAACCACTTGTATCGTTTGCCGAGATCAATTTGGCCTTGTCTCCCGCATTGCGAATTTTATTGGCGTGCCGTTCCGTGCCAGGAAGCAATTCCCCTGTTACATAACAATAATCCTCATCACCCAACCGCTCTGCATAGTAAGCAATGAAAGAATTATATACTTCCTTATCCTTCCAGACATTCGTTAGCAGGTGATCGGGATCGGGCGAATACACGTTAAATCTCACGAAGGCACTTGTCTGCTCACCTGCTATGATTCCGAAAATAGCAGGCTTCACAGGATAACGTGCCTCATACTTACTGTCCCACTTCTCAATCAACTGATTATGCTCGTCCACAGCCAAGATGTTATTATGATTGACTAGATCATGAATCAACGTTCTTTTGCTAAGATAACGATAAATGCTAACAACTTTAGGATGAGCATACGGGGATTCCGCCCAGTTACGCAGTTCATTTATGTAGGTGGCAAACGGTTCTTCCCCTTTGATCTTGCCGCCAAAGGCCACAAAATCCCCTGCGACATAGCTTAATTTATCGTGCAACGGGTATGGCGCAATCACCGAGCCTGCTCTGCTGGCTGATTTCTCTGTGCAGGGGATTAATGTATTGGTGTCGCCCTTTGCAATAACCCGTGCAGAGTGGAATACTCCTTCCTCGGTGACAAGCACTTCAATATGAGCATTTTGCGTGGTATGTGAGACAGGCAGCAGCGTGTACTCCCTTTCATTTCTAAAAGCTACCTCGCCTACACGATCCAGATTAGACTCATACGTGTCATACAGGTTAAGCAGCCAACTCATAGCTCTACCTCCCCTCCCCAACGCATCAGCAATTGTTCTGCTGATTCTACGTTGCTGCTATCAAACTGTTTTGGCTGCATAGGAGATATGACGCGAACCTTATCACATGCCTCCGGCTTTTTGAACGTAATCACGCCATTGTGCATGACAGGCTCCCACAGCCGAACCTCCATCTGATTCCTGCCGGTCTCGTCTGGATAATTGATGCCATGCACCATGGTTCCAAAATGAATTTCAGCATAGCTTTGGTAAAAACAATCTCCTTCTCCAAATACACACGGTTCAACATAGCCCTGACACTCTCTCGTACCTAGAAAAATGTCTCTGCGACCACCTGCGCGAACGCATCGCTTCAAGATGTTATGATGCTTGTTTTCATTGCGATCATAAGCCATGTCAGGACGGTTCAGGTTGAATTCGAAATGGGCAGACACCTGATAATGAACATCTTTAAGATAGGTATAATTGGCAAGTGTATTGCCACCTCCATAATCAATAGGCCGAACACCCTTCGACTCCATTTGGATCGGGTTCATGATACGAACCGCATCAACCACCATAATGAGAGTTGGCTTCCAGTAAATGCTCTCCACAATACCCTTCAGAGCCTGATACGTCGGAACCTGGTAGCTCAGCTTCTCACCGCCCAGCCTGGTCAACGGGTCCGTAAACAACGCATAATCTCCATATACGGAAAATTCAACTGAATTTCTAATCATACATTCACCTCCTTTCGCTCATTCATCAAGGTAATACCCTCCCGACCAGCTATCATTTTCTGGATCAAGGCCATATTCTTCGTTGTATGCTCCGTCTTTGAGAACGAATATTTGCCCATCCAGGCACTGCTCCAGACCACCGTTATCGCTTAATTTCTTTTTTTCATGGGGAAAGAGATTGATGGTATACTGCTGTGCTTCGCGCATTAGCCTGCTGAAATCGTCGATCCGTTCAGCTCCGTTGAGTTCCGTAATAATATCCTTGCCCCTCCCGTAAGGCACAATAACGGCAGTGGTCTTATCTTCAATGACATGAAAGTGCTCGGCTGCCGTTCGATAGCTATTGACGAGAAATAAGGGAGGGCTTTGTTTTATATTTTGACGATAATTCTGGTAGTAGCGGTTATGCTCGTATTGTGCAAATAACAGGTCCGTCATGGCTATATTTAGCTTGGGAACGTTATAATTCAGTTGCCCCTCCACATCTGTATAGAATTGTTGAAAGTAACTACGCATCGCCTGAACGGACAATACATGGCCACCATGCGCACCTGATTCTCGCTGCAAATCTATTAGCATTTTTCTTGCAATTTCCTTTCCCTTCCTCACCTCATGCAGATGCTTTAAATTTTCTTCGGCGTGGTCTATTACATACACTTGCTGAAGCTCATCCTCTCCGTGCCTGTTACACCTTCCCGCCGCTTGTGCAATAGAATCCAGTCCTGACAGCGACCGAATGACAGTTTGAAAGCTGACATCTACTCCGGCCTCAATGAGCGGTGTGCTCACACAAACAAGGCTCTCTTGCTTTTCAAGGCGTTCTCGGACTTCATCTAGTAATTCCTTCCGATGCGCAGCGCACATGGACGTGCTTAAATGATAAACAGGTATCTCTAGTTGCGACTTCAAACGCTCATACAGATCCTTGACCACGGATTTAGTGTTTAGAATAACCAGCATGTTGCGTTTCTTGATCAACTTGGAATGGATGAAATCCGTCAAAGTCTCATTCGTGAAACTCTCCTGAGTAGCTTTATCTTTGATCTCTACTCGCTTAAATGCGGTAATGACCTGATCCAGGTTTTGAATGATTTCGGCATCCGAACTCAGTTGCAGACGATGCTCGACAAAGTCCAAGGCTGGTTGAGTGGCTGTACATAGTATCATGCTAGAGTGACCATAGTCCTTCAGAAAATTTAACGCCTCATTGAAGAGGGAGATACAAGACACAGGAACTTTTTGTACTTCATCAAAAATAATGACGGATTCGCAAAGATTGTGCATTCTTCTGATATTTCTGCTGCCTTTCGCATACAACACGTTCAAGAACTGTACCATAGTCGTAAAAATAATCGGTGATTCCCAATTATCCTTGGCAAGCTTCAACTTCTGCCGCACATTCATAAGCCCTTCTTCTGCCTCGTCATCATCATCATCCTCAATAACATTCGAGTGATGCTCCAGAATATGTACCTCATCATTCAAAATTCTGCGCACCTCTGCGGCATTTTGTTCAATAATTGTCGTGTAAGGGAGCACATAGATAATATGCTTTTTTCCGTAGGTAATAGCATGCTTTAGAGCATAGCGGAGACTGGCTAATGTTTTCCCCCCACCAGTGGGAATAGATAGCGTATAGATACTAGATGGTTGCATTGCAAATCGGTCGCATTGCTCTGACATTTCACTTCTTAGCTGATTAATGGTGGGTCTGGAGTTCCCTTTATTGGACAAGCTCTGAATTTCGTCAATCAGTTTGTCGTAGTAGCTTTGAAAACGCTCTTTAGCACACGGTGGCTTCTCTTCCTCAGCTGTAATTGCTTCCTCAAAGCGTCTCGTATCCGTACGATCCGCATCAATGAGCGCACTAAAAACAAATTTCGCCAGGAACATGCACTTTATTTCCCTGTTACACGAAGAACGCATCTCCAGAAAACTCTTCAGCTCTAAGACCGCCTGCTCCACATACCGTTGAAATTCCTCTTCGTTCATGACATTCTCAAAAAACAACTGCACACTTCTATCAAAATCAATTACTTCCACCTTATCCCTGACCCGGTATAGATAAGGCGAATCCAAATCCTGATCCAAGTAATCATGCAAATAAGAGTGATGGGATATAATCGCGTTCCCTACAATTTCAGCCAAAATGCCCTTCTCACGGTCAATTCTGCCTGTATGAAAAAGCTGATACAGAAGTCTGCCACCTGCTGTAGAATGGTCTATCTTTTTACTCTTTGGAGCAGCATCAGGATTGTTCACAGCTTCAACAATGTAGTTCAGAAATGCAATCGTGAACTTCCCCATGTCATGAAGCAGACCAGCCAGCCCGGTAATATGACTGATATTGAGCTTATTCCCAATTGTCTCAGCAAGCTTCTTCACGCCAATCAAATGCTCTTCGACCCACTGATTCTCAAGATCGCTTTTTCGGATATGAGCAATATATTTCACCAAATCAACTCCAACCTCTAAATAGTTCCAATGACTGAAAATATGAAAATTGATTTGCACGAATAATGCACTATATAATTCTATACACCTATCTAAAATACCTGCTAAAAACCTACAATTTTCTTCTTTTTTTGTTTTTTTGGATAAGAAACACTTAACACACACTTTTAAACCACGCCAAAAGACTCAATTTTTGATGCTCGTGATTATTTCTGGATTTTCTCCCTTGGATAGAGCGTACATAGAGAAAAAAAATTCCCTCAACTTTCATGGTAAGTTGAGGAGAATCTTTTAGTTCCTTGGAAATGAGTATGGAAAGTGGATTGACTACACTTTTACGCTGGAGGTCCTCTTTAGCTATTTAATCCACGTTACTCGTGTAGAGTGCGACCTCATAGGAACTGACGTCATAGTCGGGGACATAGTGATTTCAATCCACGCACTCGTATTGAGTGCGACCCGGTGGAGCAATCGATATGTACGAGGCCACTAAAATTTCAATCCACGCACTCGTATTGAGTGCGACATATCATCATAAACTTGCTTGTTTTCATGCTTGCTATTTCAATCCACGCACTCGTATTGAGTGCGACACAAGCACTTGTACAAAGATTATGTCTCTGTTCAATTTCAATCCACGCACTCGTATTGAGTGCGACTTAGCATCCACCGCAAGCTGTGCTTGCATCGTCTGATTTCAATCCACGCACTCGTATTGAGTGCGACGCGTTGAGGGATTACAATCTCACGCAATATGACGTATTTCAATCCACGCACTCGTATTGAGTGCGACGGCGGAAAACAACGTAAAAAAGGTGTTTCCACCTTTCATTCTACCGCACTTTCGTAGAAATGAAAGGTACAGCGAGCTTTTTCCACGCCACCTATTCACATTCGACTCAGTTTCGACAAAATCTGAGGTGCGAATCCCCCGGGGATTTCATGTGAGCTTGGGGTTCGCACCACTAACGCACGCAATTCCCCATGCCCACATAGAACCTCCTCAGTGACCACAATCCACTCTCATTTAACTTACATTATTTACATCATTTACATCATTTACATCACTTATATCTTTTATTTCCTTATATCCCTAGCTCGAATACAAGGCACAATAAGTCCGGTCAAAGTTGCCTGCCAGCAGATCCTCTTTACGAATGAAGAAATGCAGCACGCCCGCATCCCACCAGCAAAAGCCGATCTCACTATCTGTCTCGATCTCTAGCAGCATCAAGGTATTATCAATTTCCTGCTGTGCCCGGGTCTCATCTCCGTCGAAATGTCCGGCAATAGCCTTCAGGGCTTTGTCCTTGCTGTATTCATAGTTTTTGCACGTCAGGATCGTAAGAACTGCTTCATGGAAGTCGTCGTCATGCTGCCCCGTTGGATAACCGAACATCACAGCTACATCGTCTTCCTCCCCGTTCATAGATAATAGCAGATCCTCATAATCCTCGTACTCATGCTCCTCGTCTTCAATCACATCATAATCCACATAAGCATAATTCGGTGCTTCCAAGGATGACCGTGCAGCTAGCTGGTAACCGTTGAATTCCTCTTCCAGCGCAGTCTCCTCAGGAGTCGAGCGACGACGTGCGGTGAGCAGTTCTTCCTCCTTGGCATATAGCACCCGATGGTCGATGTTATAAGCAGGCTCGTCCACACCTACGAAGAAATACAGCATCCCCTTCGCAGGAAGGTGGCCTGTAGCGTCTACGCCTTGTAGCTCCGCCAAATTAAGCTGTGCCAGGAATGTCATAGGTACGGGCACTTCTTCCTTAGTCAGCGGCCATGCCCACTCCTCTGGCAGATCCGGCTCTCCGCCTATTCTGGAGCTACATACTCGCCCATAGTCTGCCTCTCCGGCTTTGGTGAAGCGAACCCCGGATCGCGTCTGCTCCTGCAGATACGAGCGAGCATGTGTGAAGCTGTGCTCCTCCAACAATTGATCTAGTTGCTGCTGCTTCTCTTCAGATAAAGACATGTGAATCCTCCTAATCTTCCAAGTCATTTTTGAATTCCTATTGAAATTGATTGAGCACTCCTTATAGCTGTTGTACAGACAAGTTTTGGCCTTCAGAACTGACATGCACGAAAAATAAGGAGTATATCGCTGTCTATACGAGAATTTGCCTATGTCTTGTGCCATCATATATACTCCATATGAGTAAATCGCTTCCACACCATTTCTTGCTATCTACAATCTAGCATGGAGGATGATTGATATGCAATTCACAGACCAGGGCATACTGAACGTTACGTTGGAGGACATTTCAGGTCTCTATGCTTACCGAGATCGGGATGGAGTTGCCTTTGCGGATGGCTTTGCCTTTGAGCTTAAGCTGCAGAGGATCGAATTGGCACCTGGGAGTGTGCGAGGTGTAGAGCTACAATTCAGTTCTGCGGAACTGGTCTACCCTGAAGATTATGCAGTGCTGGAAGATGCGGTCTATGCTGTGGTCCGACAGGCAGATCCTGAGTTCCACGGGTAAGTCTATCTTTTACAAAAAGTTATCATCTCTATCGTTATTCGCACCATGCTCTAGGGCAATGCACAGTTTCACTCATAGAGTGTTTATCCTTCCACTGTCTGATAGCCAGTCACAATCTCCCTTTTGAGCAGAGGTACTACTGCTAGCATACCTGCCAAATACAACAAGCGGGAGCATGATCCTATACGATCACTGCTACCCGCTTCATGTTTTTTGTCCAGACTTTGAGATTATTTTGTCAAGATTACTCCATAAGACTACTCCATTGATTTCCTGTGACTCACCAGATTCCCGCGATTAGACCGCTACATATCATCTTGATCCCATATCAAGCTGTTAATTTCGCAAATACGATAAAGAATGCTAACAGCTCATCCAGTATCAACTGCGGTGAAGCAGCCAGATATAAATCTGATACGAATAGCACGCCAATCACTGAAGTTAAGGAAAGCATGAGCTTATAGCTCGGCTTGCGATGGCTGAATTTGAACGAATGGAAAGTGAACATCACCGACCAGAAATACAGCAGTACCGATCCGAACACAAAGCACAAGATGAACGTGTACTCCAAGCCTCCAAGGTACAGCAGCTGCAAGGATGCAGCCATCATGCTTAGTGAGAGATAAATGAACAGGTGACCGTACATGATCGTCTGTCCTGCCGTCTGCTTTTCTTTATCCACATAGCGCTCGACGTTCTCGAAATACTGCCACCACACAGCAATGACCAGCATGAAGGACAAGGCTGTATACACAATCGACTGAATCGTAAAATGCTGCTCCTCCAGCACAGAGATCATGCTAACAACAGATTCTCCGAGCAAAATGAGGGTAAACAGCGCGAAGCGCTCCAGCAGGTGCGACGTCTGAATCGGTGTGATGACCAGCTTGCGCCGCCCAATGATCGGCACTAGAATATCGATCGCAATCCCCGCATACAACACCACATACCGCAGCCCCGAGTCCAGAAAGATCGACAGGCATGAGATGACGATGCCAATCCAGAAATACTTTCCGAAGAAACTCGCTGTCTCGCGCTTATGATGCGTGTGAGCACGGGCCGTTATCATATACTGGATCGCAGTTAGCGCCCTTAGACCGATGTATCCGATCAGAAAAGGTAAATAGTTCGCATCAAAATTCACATCCAGACTCGCGATCATGATCAGTACAAAGAACATCTGCACAATCATAGCTACCCGTTGTGTATTACGATCCTCACCATAACGATTGACGTACACCGTCTGACCAACCCAAGCCCACCAGATCGGGATGAAAATAAGTATGAATTTCCCCAGATGCTCTGGCGAAATACTGCCATGCTCGACATGCAATAGCACATGCGTGGCTTTGGAGACCGCAGCGACGAACAACAGATCGTAGAAGAGCTCAAGCCAGGTCACCTTTTTCTCCAGCATTCGTGTAATCTTCCTCCTCGTGAGCGTCAAATGACGCTGTGATATGTCGAATCTTATTCTATAAAATTTTAAATAAAAAGTCTGCAATTTACTTTACGCCGATACTCTTGTACAAGGATAGTCTGAACGCTTCTGTGACCTTTTATAAGTCTGGGACGCTGTGGTAATATGCAAAAATAAACTGTACCCTATAAGATGGACACTTTAAAAAAGGTCATCTTGTGGGGTCTTCTTTGTGTACAATTAATTAAAACGAGCGGTGGTCGAATCGGATGTCAAAAAAATTATTTACCACTCAAGAACAAACGCAGTTAAGAACAAATCCCTATGTGAAAAATGTCAGTGCCAAAGCCATTACATATACGGATGCGTTTAAAGAACGATTTATTCAAGAATACAATCAAGGTAAGTTTCCAAGTGAGATTTTTCAGGGGGCCGGCTTTGACTTGGACGTTTTGGGTACAACCAGAATTATGAGAGCTTCAAATCGTTGGCGTACGGCGTATCAAGAACAAGGGATTGCTGGTCTAACAGACGCTAGAAAACACGCCTCAGGCCGCCCTCTGGCCCGTGAATTAAGTCTCGAAGAGAAATACATCCGTTTGGAAGCGAAAATGAAATGGCTCGAAGCGGAGAATGAATTCTTAAAAAAGCTCGATCAACTCGAAAGGCAGATGAGAACAAAGAAATCCAACTAAGCACGGGGCAAAAGTTCGAACTTATTCAACAGATGATGAATACATATCCTTTCAAGCTCAAGTTGCATGTTCTTTGCAAAATCGCTCGGGTTTCACGTTCCGGCTATTATCGATATTGTAGCGAAGACGCTCGATTGCATCGTCAAAAACAGGAAGAAAACGATGGAAAAGTGAGAGCGATCCTCCTGAAAGCCTACCATTATCGGGGAAGAAAGAAGGGAGCTCGCCAAATCAAAATGACGCTGGATCATCAATA
>NZ_AUFO01000029.1 GCF_000426545.1 Paenibacillus massiliensis subsp. panacisoli DSM 21345
AGCTACCGTTTCCGGTAGTTATCCCAGTCCAGAGGGCAGGTTGCCTACGTGTTACTCACCCGTCCGCCGCTAACCTCAGAAGAAGCAAGCTTCTTCATCCGTCCGCTCGACTTGCATGTATTAGGCACGCCGCCAGCGTTCGTCCTGAGCCAGGATCAAACTCTCCAATAAAGTTATTGAAAAGAGCGATAGCTCATTTTGAATCTGACGAGATTTAATATCTCATTAGTTTGCTCCAGTTTTCATACAGTCAAAGACATGTACCAAAAACCTTCGCGTTGGATTTTGCTTCACAAAATCCGCTCACTCGTTGTTCAGTTTTCAAAGATCAACTTCATTCATTTGTTTCTTTTCTTGCGTTACCACCGCATCTCAGCGGCGACTTTTATAATATATCACACTCAATTTCATTTGACAAGACTTTTTTTCGCGTTTTATTTAATCAACGTTTTTTCTTAAGTCCTGCTCTTCGAAACGAGCGAAATTTAATTTATCACGTTAAGACTTATAAAGTCAATACATATTTGAATTTCATGAATAAGGGAGCTTCATTTTGCGAGCATACTTGGACAATTGCTTGGGTGGCGCAAAACGCGCATACATACGAAATACTGTTTTATACCGCAGAGCAATGGCATTGCGAATATCCTGATCAAGCCTTTTGTCCCCCATCTCCATCAGCATTTCGTCTAACTCACGTCGGAGTACATAATCCAGTTCCTTGCACTCTTTTTCATTGAAAAGCATACCCATCATCAGAACCAGACCCCTTAGCAAATAGTAGTATTAAGGCAAGACTCATCCCACACACGCCCCAAGCCATAACCAAGGAGTAATCCACCTGTCTCAGACTAGCGCCTTCAACAGATGAATTGAGTAGAGCAAGCTACCGCATGTATGGAATGCCTATGTTAACTCGTTGTTGCATGCACTAGTTCATTCTGTATCGTTGTCCCATGCTTTATACATTCATTAAACAAATCTAGCGAAGTTGAGACTCAGAACATGAAGGTTATTCATATCCTTTGATAGACTTGTCCAGGCAGCTCAAAGAAGATCAGCAGTAACCCAATCCCGGGAATCTGCCTTGCCTTTGGCCAATCCTGTCACTCAACTTATCCCCCTAGCAGGCTGTAAGTTACTGTACTCTCAATGACTGCTGCTATGAACAGCAGAACGACCACCCACAAGGACATATTCCCTGTCTCACGCATAAATGTGGGCCAGTCCCTTCTCGTACTTCGCTCCCCGCTGATCGCCCCTGTAATGGACGACCATACCATCCCCCCGAATCTCAGGCCATACGCACAGGCAATGACGAGTACCGGTAGTTCGATGATGCCATGTGGCAATAAGCCTTTGACGATAAGGTCATATAAGCTGACTGTTCCGCTGGCTGCCACCATATGTACAAGAAAACCGATAACCATTCCGTTAATCGTAATAAACAGTAATGGAAAGATTCCAAATGCCGCCCCAAGAAAAATAACCAGTACGCATTTAATTGCATTATTCAAAAATATAAAGACAAAGAAGCTGAGCTGTGCATTATCCGATTGCTGCAGTCCTTGCGCCACCTCTCCTAGCTGATCCAGTTGATTCACTAGTAAGGACTGTATAGCCCCCGTGCTGAACCAGCCTGCAGCCATACTCAGACCAAAAATAATTGTAGTAATCCAAATCAAGGCGCTCATCGAGTGCAAGATACTTAGAAATTTTTTCAACCCCATTGTCTGTCCTCCTATATTCTGGTGAAGTCATATTTTACTTGTTGCTGAAATAGGGATAAATAAACAAGCTGAACAAGCATTGCGGGAAAGGGGAAACGATCATGAATTCGTTTTTTTATGTAATTAGCGGCAAGACCATTAAACGAAGTCTTATAGCAATAGCTGCAGCAATATTTGCGCTAGGCATTATTTATGTGGAGACCAGTGACATCAGTGTCTTCTCTGAAGAGGCACCCTCAGCTGTGTATAGCGTACCAAGCGACAAAAAGGTTATTGCACTGACCTTCGACATTAGTTGGGGTGAGAAGCGAGCAGCACCTATTCTGCAGGTACTGAAGGACAAGAATGTGCAAAAGGCGACATTCTTCCTCTCCTCCCCCTGGGGCAAGACCCATCCCGAGCTTGTAAATGAAATCAAGGACAGTGGCTTCGAAATCGGCAGCCATGGTCATAAGCACGAGAACTACACTAGCCTGAGTGACGAGGACATCCGCAAACAAATCACTACTGCTCATACTATGTTAACCGAATTAACAGGGAAAGAACCTAAATTAATTCGCATGCCTAATGGAGATTTTGACAAACGCGTGCTGCAAATCACATCCGATCTTGGCTATACCGCCATTCAATGGGATACTGACTCATTGGATTGGAAGAATCCAGGGACCCAGGCCATTATTGATCGGGTTGTAAGTAAAGCTCATCCGGGCGATATTGTCCTCCTGCATGCGAGTGATTCTGTGACCCAGACGCATGAAGCATTGCCAGTAATTATAGATAAGCTTCGTGAGCAGGGCTATGAGTTCGTCTCTGTATCCGAGCTGCTGCAGCAAGGCACAGCCCAAGGCAAGGAAGTTCGTGACCAGGCCGCAACTTATACGAATCCCTAAATGATTCTGTAATTAGCATCAGAACAACATATAAGCAAAAAGCATCAAGCAACGGCATCAAGCAAAAACAGATGGATCTATATTGGAGCTAACAAATGTTGGCTCTTATTTGTGTTGATTATAATTCGGCCTTGTTCGTCGCATACTACCCACAGTAAAGACAAGGAGGCTACAGCATGAAAAGGCCGGATTATCGTTGGTTCAGCTTAATGCTTGTACTCGGCATCATCCTGAGCGGTTGCGGATCTGATCAAAATTATTCCTCTCCTCCTCAGAGCAGCTATAAGGAAACGAAGTCCATGGTCATTGACATTCTTAAAAGTGACGATGGTAAAAAAGCCGTAGAAGAGGCCCTTACTGGCCAATCCAGCTCTGAAAGTTCCTCTGGTGGTGGCAGTGAAAACGAAGAAGGCGGCGAAGGCAAAGAGAAATCCTCCGGTGGCGGCATGAGTATGAAGATGCTTTTGCCCTCAAGAACGAATGAGGACATTCGTATGGCTGTAAAGGATACGCTCACGTCTCCTGCTTACCAGAAGGAATTCGAGAAGATCATGACAGATCCGAAATTCGCTGGCGAATTTGCCAAGGTCATCACCGCTCAGAATAAAAAGCTACACATGGAGCTTATCAAGGACCCAGCTTATCAGAAGTCCATGGAAGACATGTTCAAGTCACCAGAGGTCTCACAGATGCTCTTGGAGATGACTAAATCACCGGAATATCGTAAGCAGACCATGTCCATTATGCAGGAGGCAATGCAAAATCCATTGTTCCGCTTGGAAGTACTGAGCCTGCTCAAGACAGCTGTCAAAGAAGAACTCGAACCGAAGGAAGAAAAAAAGGGCGAATCCAAGTCCGGCGAAGAAGAAAAAGGTCAAGGTCAACAAGGCGGCGCTTCTCAGTAAACAAACAGCTACATTTCCAAAAAAAGCTGGCCTCGGCCAGCTTTTTCACATTAATATTTCCGTAGTATGTCCACCAACCTACGAATTCACCTTACGTGCCAAAAGTCCGCGTACCATCTCATCGTATATTTCTCCCTGAACGGTATCAGGCTTGTACACCGACGGGGAAAAATCAGGCTCTGAAGGATGATTATCCGGGGCACCCAATGGAATCTGTGCCAGAAGTGGTGCATGCACAGTGTCTGCAAGCATAGCCCCGCCCCCCTTACCAAACACATAGTCCTTTTCCCCATTGGATGCGATGTAATAAGACATATTCTCGACTACACCAAGAATCTCGTGCGATGTCTGAATAGCCATGGCTCCGGCCCTTGCTGCTACAAAGGCTGCTGTTGCATGAGGTGTGGTGACGATAATCTCTTTGCTGTGTGGAATCATCTGGTGTACATCTAGTGCTACATCTCCTGTTCCCGGTGGCAAATCAAGCAGTAGATAGTCTAGCTCGCCCCAGGCCACATCGCTAAAGAACTGTCTCAGCATTCTGCCCAGCATAGGCCCACGCCATACTACCGGATTATTCTCACGTACGAAGAATCCCATAGACATGACCTTGACACCAAAGCGCTCGACAGGATGAATAACACCATCTACAACCTCAGGATACGTCTCGATCCCCATCATGTCTGGCACGCTAAATCCATAAATGTCCGCATCTATAACACCAACACGCTTACCTGCGCGAGCAAGAGCAACCGCAAGGTTAACCGTTACGGTAGACTTGCCGACACCACCTTTTCCACTGGCAATCGCGATAAATTCCACCCCTGATGCCTCATCCAGCAGCTCATGTCCTTCCATCCCCGCAGCGTGTCCCTTCGTTAGAACAGGGTCTTCTGCTGGGTCAGCTACTGTGGATTCGCCAATTGTAGAACGCTCATGCTCCGAGGCCTCGCGGAACCGAACATGGATATGAAGGTTCTCCGTTTCGTTCAAACGCCCTTGAATCTCCTGAAGAAGGCCTTCTTTCTCTTCCTCTGTCGCATCCATCAGCACCACGGTCAGTGAAATTCGATCTTCTCTTACGACAATATCACGTACAAAATCCAGGCTTGTTAAGCTCTTGCCAGTTCGGGGTTCAACTATTGGCTCCAGCTTCTGCAGAATCTCTTCTTTAGATTGCATCATGAAAGCACCTCTGCTTCATAGAATGGTATGTATGTCGTACTGAGCTTCCATTATACCATTATCTCCTAGCCTATGACGAAGGATTCAGCTTTTCGCCAGACATGTAGCGGAGAATGCCTTTATAGAGAGCAGCTGACACCTTGCGCTGATAGGCTTCATCTGCCAGCAGTCTTGCTTCGGCAGGATTGGACAAGAAGCCGATTTCCACCAGTGCCGAGGGCACCTGCAGCTTCTGTAGCAAATACACCGTATTCACAGTCTTGGCCACCCGGTCCGTATTCTCCATGCTGCGTCTGATCTCATCCTGAATCAATTCAGCAACTGTCGCATTATCTGCATGATTAGGGTAGTAAAAGGTCTGAGCACCACTCCAACGACTGGAAGGCATACTATTCATGTGAATGCTGACGAACAAATCCGGACTCTGTTCCTCGATCATTCGGACTCGCTGCTTGAGATCCTCCGTCTTGCGTCTGGCATAGCCCCGTGTATCGGGGGAAGCCAGATCATGATCCCGTTCCCGTGTCAGGATTACCATAGCTCCCGCCTGCTGTAAATAATCACGTAGATAGAGAGCAATGGCGAGATTAAGATCCTTTTCGATGACCCCCCCCTTACTTACTGCACCACCATCTGGCCCGCCATGACCAGCATCCAGTACAATGACTTTTCCCGATAGTGGCAATCCCCATGAATTCCAGGTTCGCGATACAGGATTCTCATATAGCACAAGGGTGACCAGGAGTACCCCTAGCCCTAATAAGACCCCTATCCTCTTGACCGTGCTATAACGTATCCACATCATGGTGGTGCGATGACGATGCTTAGACATACAAGAAACCTCCTATCGGCGTACTTTCCAGGAAGATAGACCGGGTTCAAGGAAGGTTTTTCTTGTGATTGTAGAATGGCTCAGCCCCGCTGAGAATTCACACATTCTAGAATCGTCAAAAAAACGCCTCCGTTCCCATACAGACTCTTATAATCTATATGGGACAAGGCGCTCAATTAGAACTTTTCAGGATTGATTGAAGGTTATCAGAAATGGTTAACGATCCATTAGGAATGAACCTGCTCGGACATCCCCTCAATCAGTATTTGTGCGACTTCAGGTCGCGTGAACTCCGGCGGAGGGCATTTCCCTTCACGTAGTAATCCCCTCACCTTGGTACCCGATAACGTGAGATGGGATTCCTTGCCATGTGGACAAGTCTTGCTGGACGCCATGTTGCCGCAAGTCGTGCAGAAGAAGCTATGCTCAAAAAACAGCGGAGTTATTCCAAGCTCCTCAGCGGTAAAGTTACGGAATATCTCCTGAGCCTCATAGGTACCATAATAATCACCCACCCCAGCATGGTCACGACCAACAATGAAATGCGTGCAGCCATAATTTTTGCGGACCATTGCATGAAATATAGCTTCTCTTGGCCCCGCATAACGCATCGCAGCTGGAAATACCCCCAGAAATGTACGATCCGAAGGATAATAATGTTCCAGTAGCGTCAGATAGCTCTTCATGCGAACATCTGCCGGAACATCATCAGACTTCGTCTCACCAACAAGTGGATTCAGGAACAACGCATCGACAATCTCCATGGCGCTCTTCTGGATATACTCATGAGCTCTGTGGACCGGATTACGCGTCTGAAATCCTACGACTGTCTTCCATCCCTGCTTGGCAAAATGTTCGCGTGTCTGAGCCGGATCGAAATAGAACTCGGCGAATCGCTTCGGCTGAGGACGATTTAATACCTGAATATGACCGCCTACATTCACAGGTGGACGCTCCAGCAGCTTCTGCACACCAGGATGCGCAGGGTCATCCGTCTTGAATACTTTGACCGCCTCTTCTCCACGATCCGGGCGATACAGACTTGTAATCTCAATAACACCATAGACTACGGCATCCTCTGCTCCGATCAGAGCTGCCTTCTCCCCAACAGTAAGACGACTAGCTGTGTCCTCATCTACTGATAATGTAATCGGGATACTCCAGACGGTGCCATCATGCAGACGCATGGTCGACACAACGGACAAATAGTCTCTCTCATCCATAAACCCTGTCAATGGGGAAAAGGCCCCAACCCCAATGAGATCCAAATCCGAGATTGCCCACGTATTGATACGAATGTTCTCCAAGCCAGAAGCGATCTGTAAAAGAGAAGTACGTTCCTCTCCTTCCACGATACGATTGATCAAGGTGCCGCCGTGCGGTGCTAAGCCAGACATTTTCTCACTCCTTACGATAGTGGTTACTATAAGATAAATGAATGCCTTTCTTGCTAGGTGATAAAATGATGCGTCTATTCGTATTCCGGCTAATGAGCTGTATTGATTTATAAGAGCTTATTTATGAAGTCCGCATTCTGTCTTATCATTACCAGACCAACGACCTGCACGCGGGTCTTCTCCTGCAGCCACCTGTCTGGTGCAATATTCACAACCAATGCTTGGATAATTGCGGTCATGCAGCGGATTATAGATAATTCCGTTGTCTCTGATGTACTGCCATACATCCTCTGAAGTCCAGTGAGCAATCGGGTTGAATTTTACAAGTCCGAATTTTTGATCATATTCGATTTTTTTGGCATTGGCACGTGTAGGCGCCTGATCTCTGCGAATCCCCGTAATCCAGGCCTCATACTGCGATAGGATTCTAGTAAGTGGCTCTACCTTGCGAATGTTGCAGCATGCGTTGGGGTCTGACTTCCACAGCTCTTCACCATGCTGCTGCGCCTGCTCCTCCGGTGTGATCTGCGGCGCTACCTTTACAAAGTCAATGTTGTAATGGTCTGCCAGTCGATCACGCGTATCATAGGTCTCCTGAAAATGAAAATCGGTATCCAGATAGAAAATGTCTGTGGATGGGCTTATCTTCTGAAGCATATCAACCAATACAACATCCTCTGCCCCAAAGCTGCAAGCAAATGTAATGTTCGGGAAGGTCTCCACAGCATACCGAATAATATCCTCTGGTGATGCATGCTCCAGCTCCACGGCTTTCACTTCAATCAAGCGTTCCTTTTCCAATAGGTTCATGATTCACATAGCTCCTTCATTCATTTTAGGCTGCTACACAATACCTACTAATCAAATATGAATTATTAAGTTAAGTATAATTCTTTTTGGTAAAAAGTCAACGCGTTTGCAGCAGTTTGCCCCACGAGTTGGATTGCCTTTTCTTTTATCATAAAGTCAAAGAAATTTAATTGGACCCACACGTCCCCTGCCCGTAAGATAAGAGAGGCGTGTATTCTGCGCAGCTTAGCAAAAAAATGTAATGAAAAATGAGAAAGAAGGTATTTAGGAAATGGAAGCATTTTATATTCGAGAAGACGGGTCTTTATGTACTTCACTAAAAGGAAAGGATGTACTGGCGAATCCGCTCCTCAACAAAGGGGTGGCTTTTACCTACGAGGAGCGCCAAAGGCTGGGATTGAACGGCATTTTACCCCCAACCGTATTAACGCTGGAGGAACAGGTGGAGAGAGCCTATGAGCAATTCCTCGCCCAGCCAACCATGCTTCGCCGCAATGCATCCCTTAATGACCTGTACAATCGAAATGTAGTGCTTTACTATAGACTGCTCTCGGATCATTTGAGTGAAATGCTGCCTATAGTCTATACCCCGACCGTAGGCCAGGCTATACAGGAATACAGTCATGAATATCATCGCCCAGGTGGTATATATCTCTCCATTGATGATCCAGAAGGTATTCAGCAGGCCTTTGCCAATACCGGCCTCACGCAGGAGGATGTAGACCTTATTGTCGTTACGGACTCGGAGAGTATTCTAGGCATTGGCGACTGGGGAGTGGGCGGCATCAATATTGCGATTGGAAAGCTCGCTGTATACACAGCTGCAGCCGGCATTAATCCGGCTCGAGTACTACCAGTTGTATTGGATGTGGGTACTAATAACGAAAAGCTACTGGCAGATCCCTTATACATAGGCAATCGTCATTACCGCATTCGTGGAGAGCAATATGAAGAGTTCATTGATCTGTTTGTCCAACATGCTCTAAGACAATTTCCTAAAGCTCTGCTGCATTGGGAGGATCTTGGTAATGTAAATGCACGCAACATTATTAACCGCTATGGCGAACAGATCCTGACCTTCAATGATGACATTCAAGGTACTGGAGCTGTAACGCTGGCCGCAATTATTTCCGCCCTGAAGATAAACGGTAGCTCACTGCGCGATCAACGTGTGGTCGTATTTGGTCCGGGGGCAGCGGGAATTGGGAATGCTGATCAAATCCGTGATGCCATGGTACGAGATGGACTTACAAAAGAAGAAGCCTCCGCACGATTCTGGGCCATCGACTATCGCGGTCTTTTAACAGAAGGTATGGAGGACATCCTGGAATTCCAACAGCCTTATGTACGTCAAGCAGAAGAGACAATGCACTGGCAGCGGGACTTGAATGGTGCAATCAGCTTACTTGAGGTAATCCGTCAGGTGAAGCCGACGATCCTGATCGGAACAAGTGGCGTAAGCGGAGCCTTCACAGAAGAAATTATCAAGGAGATGGCCTGTCACGTGGAACGTCCCGTCATTATGCCGATGTCCAACCCTACTACTCTTGCTGAAGCCATGCCTGAGGATCTCATCCGCTGGACTAATGGTAAGGCACTTGTAGCGACAGGTAGTCCCTTTGAGCCCGTATCCTTCGAGGGAATTACATACGAAATTGGACAGTCCAATAACGCCTTTGTCTTTCCAGGTCTAGGCTTGGGCGCAATTGCAGTTCGAGCATCCATGATTACACCTAACATGTTCACAGCAGCTGCAGATGCCGTAGCCAAGAGCACTCGTCTAGACCGTCCGGGTGCGTCTCTACTGCCTAGTATTGAGGAGCTTAAGAAGGTATCCTTCCAGGTTGCCATAGCAGTAGCTCAGGCGGCTATCGAGGATCATGTAGCTCGGGAGCAACCGGAGGATCTTGCTACAGCTATCCGAAGTCTCGTATGGGAGCCACAATATAGACCTATTCACGCGTCCGAGCCTATGATGAGCTACTAAATGAAAATACAACAACAGTACTGATATCTATCTATAAGTACACCAGCATCCACTTGTTGCCCATGATATTGATGGAATCCCCATAGCAACGACACAACACCAATAAGCAACAGATTGTCCCTCGGGAAGATCTGTTGCTTATTGGTGTATTAGCTTGTTTGGCATATTGGCATTCTGAGAGACCGCTCTACTTGCATGGTGACAATTTGATAAAGTTGCATGCGTCCGATTTTCATACTTGAGCATAATCCAGTCAATGGGTTTCTGTGTCAGAAGGCGGAGCATTCGACGCTGAATCAGGGGATGGGTGTCCTTCCTGCTGAATCTGATGGTCTTCCTTTCTCATATACTGCGATTCAACATGCTTGCCATCTATATATGCCTCAGCGAGAATATAAGCAATAACTGCACCCGCTGCTGTTATAATACCCGTCACCCGAATCGCAATACTCTCCGAATAGCCTAGAGCCGACAGAATGGAAGTAATCAACCCAGCTAGCAGTGCCCAGAACTTACGGCTGGATAGCTTTCTCCGCCAATTCGTCCCTCGCTGCATGATCTCACCCCCTTTTTCATATGTCGATCTGCACGCATTGCCCTTCTTAGAGAGAGCTCTCCCCATCGCTCTCTCTGTCTCCTTCATCTTATGCTTGACTGTTAGCTCTGGCTTGGTCTGACACAATGCTCCATCCATTGAAGGAAAAATAAGGGCGCCTCCAGAATAATAAAAAGACCTTGGATTCAGGTCAAAAGAATCAGATGTATTCACATAAAGGGGAGCACTTATGAAGAAGATTGTAACAACGGCTTTGGCAGCAACACTTTTAGTAGCGACATATTTACCTACGGCTAGCTATTCAGCGGTGGTAGCTCAATCTGCTGTGAATGATTCATGGAAGAGCGCCAAAATATCAGATGTCATTGATCGCAACAATTATTTACTTGAGGATGGTTCATTGTGGACTACCAGTGTCGATGGACCTGCATTAGAACACTTGGACCTTATCGGCATCACTGCGGGGAAGGGCTCCAGTCATTATGGTTGGACCACGGACGGGCACTCGGTGTCCTGGAACACCGCAACCGGTCAAGCCAGTGTACCCACTCAATCGGCGAACATTAAGGAGATCTCGGGAGAAGGATTTGCCGTTAAAAAAGATGGGACGGTGCTCGTAGGTGGCCGAATTGTGAATGGACTATCAAACATTGTAGATGGCGACAAACGTGAAGAACAATTCACAGCAATTACTGATGCCGGCGATGTATGGTACTCGTCTGGTTATACTGGCTCCAAGCCTAGAATTGTCGGTCATGTAGATCATGCTGTTGATATCCAGATGAGCAGCGCCTATGCAGCTGTACTACAGACGAATGGGCGCGTCGTTATGCTTGATCTTTTGACAGATGAGGCTCCGATTGAAGTGGGACAGGGCATCAGCTATATCATTTGGAAGAAAGGTACTCATACCCTCTTCACCATTCATCAAGACGGCTCCGTATGGAGCTACGACCGTATGCAGCGTTATAAGCCTACCCAACTGAGTGGAATTACGAATGCAGTAAAGCTCGTCGATTCCAAAAATGAGCTCTTTGTACAGCTAAGGGATGGTTCCTGGATTGGATATCAAAATGGAGTGTCTACCCCACTATCTATTCCTGTTCTAAGCAGTGTGTCCTTAATGAGTAGCGAGGGAAATGCAGCTGTCGGTGATACTATCTATCTACAGGTCAAGGAGACGTACTCGAATGGGTACCAGCTCGTCCGAGACCCCAATGCAGGAGAAATTACGGTTGATCAGACTGAGGTAGCTTCGCTCCAGGATCCAGGTACATTGAAGGTACGTGGCATAGGCACTTCAACTGTGAATCTTAGCACTGGCGGCTTTAGCTCCTCTGTAGCACTATCTGTGACTACTGTTCAACCACTGACTGGCGCAGCAATGCTAGAAGGCAAAGCATATCTGCCTCTACAACCTGTATTCAAGACACTAGGAGGCACCATTGCGGTTGAGGGACAGAAGTTCACTGTGCGACTAGGTAAGGATGTCATTGTACTTCGTAAGGGCAGTACTACAGCTTCACTTAACGGACAGACCATCACACTTAAAGGGGCAATACAGACTGCTAATGGGCAGACAGTGTTCCCTGCAAGCCTCCTTGCGGATCTAAAGAAAGGTACAGCTCAATGGGACAATAAGCTTCAGCAGGCGATACTAGACATCGCAGGCTCCAAGTTAATTGTAGAGTCCTCTGCCACCGGGAAGATCAAGAAGTCCATCGCGCTCGGAAATCTGGTGAATCTTATTGGCAAAAGCTACTGGGTGAACAATTATTACAATGCCGGAGAACGATTCGAAAAGGTGACCATTCAGGATATTGAGGTGAGCTCAGACGCTATGGGAGTGAAATCCTTCAGTGTTGTATTCAGAACACCTAATGGCCAAGTGTATAGAACACCAGCTGATATTGGAGCTTCACGTATACCAGACATGCTGTCTGATTCAGATCAATTCCTGACCTACAATCCTTATGAGAAATATAACTGGTCTACCTCCATCTGGAACAGTATCAAGCGTAACGAGGTAAGCTTTGGAATGAATACTACACAAGCTGAATTCGCCTGGGGAAGACCCACAGTCAAAAGCAAGGAATCTGGTGTGGAGATATGGGTCTATGGAGATCGATCCTTTTACTTCAAAGCAGTGATCTTTGAGGGCGGAAAGATTACGGAGATTTTACTCTAAATATAAATTCGCTTTAGCTCGATCGTACGCAATGTAGCTTTACTTATAAGCCAACCAACTGGTTGGCTTTTATTTGTTGAAGAGAATGACGTACCTTGCAAATACATACCTTCTTTGTTCAAGAGATAGTTCATCAGATCGAATCCAATTATCACAATCGGAAGCAGCTCAAAAGCAAAAACTTCACCGAGTAAATTATTCACTATGTCAGCTATGTTCTATATAAACAGCTCTTAAAATAAAAACAGCTCCTGGCCATAAAGCCAAGAGCTGCATATTCTTGATAACAAGAAATATTAACGTTTGGAGAACTGAGGTGCGCGACGAGCGGCTTTGAGACCGTATTTTTTACGTTCTTTCATCCGTGGGTCACGAGTCAGGAATCCTGCTTTTTTCAGAGCGGGACGGAATTCTGGATCTGCTTTGAGCAGTGCACGGGAGATCCCGTGACGGATTGCTCCAGCTTGACCAGAGATACCACCACCATGTGCGATAACTACAACATCGTAGTTACCATTTGTTTCAGTCAGGTTCAGTGGTTGTCTTACGATCATTTTCAGTGTTTCTACACCGAAATAATCATTGATATCACGTTTGTTAATGACAATGCGTCCTTCACCCGGTACAAGACGAACACGAGCTACCGAATGTTTACGACGACCTGTCCCATAGTATTGTACTTGTGCCATGAAACTGTCCTCCTTTTAATTATCCGCGAAGTTCGTAAACTTCAGGTTTTTGTGCTGCATGTGGATGCTCAGTGCCTTTGTAAGCTTTCAATCTCAGCTTCATTTTTTCGCCCATACGAGTCTTAGGAAGCATACCATGAACAGCCAATTCCAGCATACGCTCTGGTTTGTTTTTAATCATGTCTTGAGCGACAGTCACTTTTAGACCACCTGGGTGCAGCGAGTGACGGTAGTATTTTTTGTTCTCCATTTTCTTACCCGTCAGTACAATCTTCTCCGCATTGATAACGACAACGAAATCACCGCCGTCAACGTGTGGAGTGAATTGTGGCTTGTGCTTACCGCGGATCAATGCAGCAGCTTCACTAGCCAGACGACCAAGAGTTTTGCCTTCAGCATCAATGATATGCCAATTGCGCTCAACTTCACTTGGCTTAGCCATATACGTAGTACGCATGAAAATGTTCCTCCCTCAGATCATTACAATCATTAATATTCATTTATCTTCGTTCATTAAGTTATTGCATTTGTGATGGATATTTACTCATTAGGTGTACATCTTAATTGGGGCTGTGGGAAAGCCATTAAGAAAACACAACTTATATACTACACGATATATTGCAATTCCGCAAGCAAATTATCATGTATTTTTAAGTGTTTTATGTGTTTTCTTCATAATCCACTTTCCACAGCATCAGGGCATGAGCCACGGCAGTCGGACCAGCCGCACTTCGGCTCTTGGCAGCCAAAATATGCGGGATATCCTCAGGTCGTTTCTTTCCTTCACCAATCTCCAACAACGTTCCCATCATGATCCGGACCATATGCTGCAAGAAGCCATTGCCGGTAAAATACGTATAAATAATTCCTTGATCATCCGAGCCAGGTCTAGAAAAGGAATAATCCACCGTCATATGGGCATCATACACGGTCCGTACATGATTCGTCTTCTGCGAATGCCGGGAAGCGAACGATGTATAATCATACGTTCCGATGAGGAGCTGAAGCCCCTGCTTCATAGCTTCAATATCCAGACGAGTTGGATGATGCATCTGCGTCCTGCGATGAAAAATATCCGGGAAGCGATTGGCATTCACGGTATAGCGGTACGTCTTACGCTTGGCCATATGACGTGCGTGGAATTCCAGCGGCACTTCTGTGGCCTCCGTAAGAATGATGTCTTCCGGCAACCACGCATTCAGCGCCAGACACCAGCGGTGTAACGGGATACGTGATTCCGTAAGGAAGTTGAAGACTTGCCCATACGCATGCACGCCCGCGTCCGTACGCCCTGAAGCAGTTATCTTGAGCCTTTCTCCTGTTAAGGAAAAGATAGCATCTTCAATATAATCCTGAATCGTATTACCGCCAGGCTGTGTCTGAAAACCGTAATAGCTCGTTCCATCATAGTTCACTTTCATGCAAATATTCCGCATGTCTGAAATCGCACCTTCTTATGGATGATGTATGTGCATCGGATCGCTGTTGCAGCAAGCAGATTTGTGTGCGTCAACATAGGCTATCCATTCATAGAGTTCACACTCGCGCTGGCTCCGGACATTCACTCCGAGATCAGAACAACCTTCCGATCGCAGTTATCCCCGGATTCTTTGATTAATTCATATGAAAGGAATGAATCCAGGGATAAAGGCGAGCGCTTCGCTTCTCCAGGTTTTTTCTGCTCTCTCCGTTCCGGCGTAAGCTGTACGTTTAACCTCATAAATTCAGATGAATAGGCGCATGCCAAGCTATGCTCGATGCCTGAATCTGCTGAGCTACAAAGGCGAGCACTTCGTTTCCTCTGCCCATACATTTTGTTAGCATTGATTACAGCAAGCGCTGCGCTTGCTTGCTGATATAAAGTCCTCCGTTGCTCTATGACTCCATGCAACTGTTCATGAAAGCAAGACACTAGTGCAGCGCTGGCCCGAAGCAGGCCAGCAACCAGGCACTCGCATGAAAGGCTCTTCCACGGTTGCATTCGCAAGAATGCGGCTGTGGAAGGAGAGCCGTTCCTAGACAATATATTCGTTCCCCTCTTATATGCCCGCCTACCGCCAAGCTTGCAGGGGTCCAGGGGACCGCATCCCCCTGGGGTCTCCCTTGGCTAAGGGGGAATTATAGGGGGATCGAAATACAATCATTAAAAAGGAGAAGCCCTTACAGAGCTTCTCCCACAGAAGAAAAAAAGGGCCGCTCAGAATCATCGGATTCTGCCACCCTTTCCTCTTCCACCTGCTTACGCGCGGTCAACCAATTCCAAGTAAACCATTGGAGCAGCATCGCCACGACGAGGTCCCAGTTTCAGGATACGAGTGTACCCGCCTGGACGCTCGGAGTAACGAGTAGCCAAATCGCTAAACAGTTTTTGGATTGCATCCTGATCGCCGTCCAAAGTTTCGCGACGAACATAAGCAGCTACTTGACGACGTGCATGCAGATCACCTTTTTTAGCTTTAGTGATCAGCTTTTCAGCGATGGAACGAACTTCCTTCGCTTTCGCCTCAGTAGTTTGGATACGCTCATACAGGAACAGATCCGTTACCAGGTCACGGAACAATGCTTTACGTGCACTGGAGTTACGGCCCAATTTTTGATATGCCATGTGTTTTCCCTCCTTCACTCAGGACGTTGCTAAACTATTCTTCCGTACGAAGTCCTAAACCAAGCTCTTCCAGCTTCTCTTGAACCTCTTCCAAAGATTTGCGGCCCAAGTTACGGACCTTCATCATATCTTCTTCAGATTTCGTAGTAAGCTCTTGTACCGTGTTGATACCAGCGCGCTTAAGGCAGTTGTAGGAACGGACGGAAAGATCCAGTTCTTCAATCGTCATTTCCAATACTTTTTCTTTCTTGTCTTCCTCTTTTTCAACCATAATCTCAGCGTCTTTGGCTTCATCAGTCAAGCCAACGAACAGCATAAGATGTTCGGTCAAAATTTTAGCCCCGAGACTTACAGCCTCTTCAGGTCGAATACTTCCGTCGGTCCATACTTCGAGTGTCAGCTTATCGTAGTTGGTTACTTGGCCAACACGCGTATTCTCCACTCCGTAGTTTACACGTGAGATCGGTGTATAGATGGAGTCGACGGGGATAACGCCGATCGGCTGATCTTCGCGTTTGTTCCGGTCTTGCTTAACATAGCCGCGACCGCGATTGGCGAAAATACGCATGTGAAGTCTCGAACCCGGCCCCAATGTGGCGATATGAAGATCCGGATTCAGGATTTCAACATCACTATCCGCACGAATATCTCCTGCCGTCACAGTTCCTTCGCCTTCCGCATCGATTTCGAGCACTTTCTCTTCATCGGAATGGATCTTCAGCGAGAGAGCCTTCAGGTTCAAGATAATCTCCGTTACATCTTCCATCACACCTGGAACTGTTGCAAACTCGTGCAGAACTCCATCGATTTGCACCGATGTCACTGCCGCACCCGGCAGAGAGGAGAGCAGAATACGACGAAGCGAGTTGCCCAGCGTCGTGCCGTATCCGCGTTCCAAAGGTTCTACTACGAATTTCCCATAGGTGCCATCATCATTGACGTCCACCGTCTCAATTTTCGGCTTTTCGATTTCAATCACTGCAATATCCCTCCTTCAAAACGTCGCTCCTATATGAAACCTTCACCATATCCATTTTTAACCATGCAGTATTGTCTAAACAATCATTATTAGCAGATTGCAATGGTTTTATACTACACGTACAGGATAAATCTCATTAGACACGACGACGTTTTGGAGGACGGCATCCGTTGTGAGGTACCGGAGTCACGTCTTTAATCAGGTTAACTTCCAGACCCGCAGCTTGCAGGGAACGAATCGCTGCTTCACGGCCTGCGCCTGGTCCTTTAACCATAACTTCAACACTCTTCATGCCATGCTCCATTGCAGCCTTGGCAGCTGTTTCAGCAGCCATTTGTGCAGCGTACGGAGTGGATTTACGGGAACCGCGGAATCCAAGACCGCCAGAGCTTGCCCAAGAGATTGCGTTACCGTGAGGGTCCGTAATTGTAACGATAGTGTTGTTGAACGTGGAACGGATGTGTGCCACGCCAGATTCGATATTTTTACGGTCACGACGTTTGGTGCGTACAACTTTTTTCGGTTTAGCCATTGAATGTTATCCTCCTTTCTTATTTCTTTTTATTTGCTACAGTACGACGAGGACCTTTACGTGTACGGGCATTCGTTTTTGTACGTTGACCACGAACAGGCAGACCACGACGGTGACGAATACCGCGGTAGCAACCGATCTCAGTCAGACGTTTAATATTCAAGGAAATTTCACGACGCAGATCACCTTCTACTTTTACCGATCCGTCGATTGTTTCACGTAATTTGCTCACTTCATCTTCTGTCAAGTCGCGAACACGAGTGTTCACATCGATGCCTGATTCTTTAAGGATTTTCTGAGAAGTCGTTTTACCGATTCCGAAAATGTAAGTCAAGGCGATCTCAACGCGTTTGTCACGTGGCAAATCCACACCAGCTATACGAGCCATTTTACGCTACACCCCCTTCTTTAACCTTGTTTTTGTTTGTGTTTCGGATTTTCGCAAATAACCATTACATTGCCTTTGCGGCGAATGACTTTGCATTTCTCGCAAATGGGCTTTACAGAAGGTCTTACCTTCATGCTAATTACCTCCTCCAAGTCTTACCCTGGTAAAACTCGTTTCATAACCATTCATAGTTTTTGGAACAAAAGATAACACACGATTTATTTCCGGTACGTTATACGACCTTTGGTTAAATCGTAAGGCGATAACTGAACGACCACTTTGTCGCCTGTCAGAATGCGGATAAAATGCATCCGCAGCTTTCCGGAAACATGAGCAAGAATTTGGTGACCGTTCTCGAGCTCCACCTTGAATGTTGCGTTGGGAAGAGGTTCGATCACAGTACCTTCTACTTCAATGACATCTTCTTTGGCCACAGCTAGTCTCCTTTCTCTTCAGTTGTTGGATTGGTGGAATCCAGGAATTCATTCACTGCATGACGCAGCTTTCCGTTCGTAACCCGACCGCATTCCTGCAAACTATTCACAACTTCGCTGCTAATTACTGGCTGCGGCATCAGGTGAAGAATATTCTTCTTCTTGGCCTGATCAAACTTGCGCTTGTTGCCATCAGCAATATATACAAAACGATCATCCGCTATGGATACTACGACAGCTGCCTGACCGGTATCTCTACCTCTCAGGATTTTCACAATCTGACCGATCTGCAGGCTGTTTTGTGCTTTCATGCTTACCACCTACGATTTCAGTATAGTGAAAATCTCCATGCCGTCCGGCGTTACCGCGACCGTATGCTCAAAATGAGCACAAAGTGATCCGTCCACCGTTACGACCGTCCAGTTGTCTTCCAACGTCCGTACATGCCGGGAGCCGGCATTGACCATGGGCTCGATCGCCAGTACCATGCCTGGTTTGAGCCTCGGTCCCACGTTCGGGATACCGTAGTTCGGAATTTGCGGATCCTCATGCAGCTTGGCTCCTATGCCGTGACCGACATATTCCCTCACTACTGAGAAGCCTGCTTCCTCAATGTATCTCTGAATCGCATGCGAGATTGTAAACAGGCGAACGTCCGGCTTGACCTGAGACAGTCCCTCCATCAGGGCGCCTTCCGTCACGTCTAATAACCTTTGTGCAGCATCCGAGATGCTGCCAACTGGATATGTCCATGCGGAGTCCCCATGGTACCCCCGATACTGCGCACCAATGTCAAACGTAACGATATCACCTTCGTCTAGCTTGCGGCTGCCGGGGAACCCGTGCACCAATTGTTCGTTGACTGAAGCGCAAATGCTAGCAGGAAAACCATTATAACCTTTAAAAGACGGCACAGCTCCCTGACTGCGAATGTACTGATCAGCTATATGATCAAGCTCACCGGTGGTTATGCCGGGCTCAATCTGTTCGGCCAGAATCTTGTGGGTCTCAGCTACGATGCGTCCGGCTTCCCTCATATAGCTCAATTCCGTTTCGGACTTGCAAACGATCATTACAATTAACCCCGCAGCAAGGATACCAGATCTTCAGATACCTGATGAATATCCTGCTCCCCGTCGATTTGACGCAAAAGATCTTTGTTCTCATAGAACGAGAGGAGTGGTGCCGTTTTGTTGCTATACTCATCAAGCCGTGTCGCAACGCTCTCTTCATTATCATCAGCGCGTTGGTACAGCTCGCCTCCGTCTTTGTCACAAATGCCTTCTACCTTTGGTGGATTGAATACCAGATGGTACGTTGCACCACAGGTTTTGCAGATGCGGCGACCCGTAATACGGGCCAGCAGACGGTCGCGGTCTACCTTCAGATCGACAACATGATCAAGCGACATGCCCAGACGTCCGAGAATTTGGTCCAGCGCCTCAGCCTGTGCCAAAGTTCTTGGAAATCCATCCAACAGAAAGCCTTTCTTGCAGTCTGCCTGCTGGAGTCTCTCCTCTACGATACCGATCGTAATATCGTCAGGTACCAGATCTCCACGATCAATGTATTCTTTGGCCTTGATACCGATTGGAGTACCGAGCTTCATAGCCAGACGGAATGCATCACCTGTAGAGATATGTGGGACACCGAGTTCATTAACGATTACTTCAGCTTGTGTGCCTTTTCCAGCCCCAGGAGGGCCCATGATCAGAATGTTCACTCTCTCACTCCTCAGGAACGACCCCTACACAAGAAACAGCACAATAGGTGCCGATGAACAGGCATAATCCTGTTCCGGAACCTATTGACTATTTATTGATGAAGCCTTTGTAATGGCGTTTAATGAGCTGGCTTTCGATTTGCTTCATGGTATCCAATGCAACACCAACGATGATGAGCAGTGAAGTACCTCCGATCTGTACAGAACGAGGCAAACCAGAAAGTGCACCGAAGAATACCGGCAGAACCGAGATGACTGCCAAGAACAGTGCCCCTGTCATAGTAAGACGGGACATTACCCGCGTCAGGTAGGTCTCAGTGGCTTTACCAGGGCGAATGCCTGGGATGTAGCCGCCGTTCTTCTTCATATTGTCGGCCATTTGCTGCGGATTCATCTGCACAAAGGTGTAGAAGAATGTGAAGCCGATAATCATTACAACATATAACACCATACCAAGCGGTTTGTCATAGTACAAGTGAGTAGTTACCCATTGTGCCCATGCCTTATCCGCCCAGAAGCTTGCAATAATAATCGGGAACTGCAGCAACGACACTGCGAAGATAACCGGAATAACGCCTGCCGCATTGATTTTCATCGGAATATGCGTATTCTGGCCACCGTACATTTTGTTCCCCACAACGCGCTTGGCATACTGCACAGGAATCTTACGAATACCTTGCTGGATAAAGATAACACCCACGACAATCAGCACAATTACCAAAACGATAATAATCGCTTTGAGAATATTGATGAACAGTTGATCCGCTTGGATAAACTGCGACTCAGCAATTGTCCGAATGTGTCTTGGTATGCCAGCTGCGATCCCTGCGAAGATGAGGATGGAAATACCGTTACCAATACCTCTTTCCGTTATTTGCTCTCCAAGCCACATCAGGAACGTAGTCCCCGCTGTAAGCACGATCGCAATCAGGATGTAGTCTGCAACTGTTGCTCCAGGAATCATTTGTGCTCCATACAGACGATTAAATCCGATCGAGGTACCAAATGCCTGAATGAGCGCCAGTACTACCGTACCATAACGTGTAACTTGCGCCAACTGCTTTTTACCATGCTCCCCTTGCTTTGCCCATTCCGCAAGCTTCGGAATGACGTCCATGGATAGGAGCTGCACGATGATCGAAGCCGTAATATACGGCACGATCCCGAGAGCAAAGATAGAGAACTGATACAACGCACCTCCGGAGAAGGTGTTCAGTAGGCCGAACAGCTCACTGCCTGCTGTATCATTAGTAAATACATTTTTGTCGACTCCTGGTACTGTAATAAATGAGCCAATACGGAACACTATGAGAATCATAAGTGTAAACCCGATGCGGTTCCGCAGATCTTCAACCCGCCATATATTAGAAAGGGCTTTGAACATTAGATCACCTCGGTTTTACCGCCGGCAGCTTCAATTTTCTCTACCGCAGATTGAGAAAACTTGTTAGCTTTTACAGTAAGCTTGACAGTGACTTCACCGTTACCAAGAATTTTGATTCCGGATTTTGTGTTTTTCACAACTCCGCTGTTAACCAAAAATTCAGGAGTCACTTCAGTACCTTCTGCAAAACTATTCAGATCTTCGATATTCACAACTGCATATTCTTTGCGAGTTGGGTTCACGAAACCGCGCTTAGGCAAGCGACGATACAATGGGTTTTGACCACCTTCGAAGCCCGGACGCACACCACCACCGGAACGTGAGTTTTGACCTTTATGACCGCGACCTGATGTTTTACCTGTACCGCTACTAGTACCGCGACCAACGCGTTTGCGTTCTTTGCGGGAGCCAGTAGCTGAGGACAGCTCATGTAACTTCATCGTTCGTTGCACCTCCTTGATTATTTGTTGAACTTCTGTATCTCTTAAGCTTCGATTTCTTTAACCGAAACCAGATGACTTACTTTGTTGATCATACCGCGAATGGCAGGATCGTCGTTGTGAACTACAGTTTGGTTCAGCTTACGCAGTCCCAGAGTGTTCACAGTTGTTCTTTGAGTACCTGGGCGGCCAATCAAAGAACGGACAAGGGTAATTTCTAATTTACTCATGACATATCCTCCTTAACCGCGCAGCTCTTCGACAGTTTTGCCACGCAATTTCGCTACATCTTCAGCGCGTTTCAAGCGGGACAAACCTTCCAAAGTCGCATTGACCATGTTCATGGAATTCGAAGAACCCAGAGATTTTGTCAAAATATCACCTACGCCAGCCAGTTCGAGCACCGCACGAACAGGACCGCCTGCAATTACACCAGTACCTTCAGATGCTGGCTTCAACAGAACGCGGCCTGCGCCGAACTTACCAGTAACCAGGTGAGGAACTGTAGTTCCTACGAGTGGAACGTGTACCAGGTTTTTCTTAGCGTCTTCCACACCTTTGCGAATCGCTTCAGGTACTTCGCCAGCTTTACCGATACCAGCACCAACCCAGCCATTGCCGTCACCGACAACAACCAGTGCGCTGAAACTAAAGCGACGTCCGCCTTTTACAACTTTAGCTACACGATTAATATTTACAACTCTTTCAGACAGTTCTAAAGTGTTCGGATCTACACGCAAGTCGTTAACCTCCTTTTGTAAAATGTCTTAAAACTCAAGTCCAGTTTCGCGAGCTGCTTCAGCCAGCGCTTGGATACGTCCATGATACAGGTAGCCTCCACGGTCGAAAACAACCGCAGTAACACCCTTTTCTTTACCGCGCTTAGCAACGAGTTCTCCGACTTTACGTGCGGATTCCACGCTAGCACCGTTAGCGATATCTTTGCTCAGCTCTTTATCCATAGTGGATGCAGCTGCCAATGTCACGCCTGCTACGTCATCAATCAGTTGAGCGTAGATATGTTTTTCAGAACGGAATACGTTCAAACGAGGACGTTGAGCCGTTCCTTGGATTTTTTTACGAACACGCAGATGTCTTCTCACACGTGCTTTGTTTTTATCCTTTTTCGTAATCATCTTCTTCTTTCACTCCCTTCAGTTTGCCTTTAACAGCTTCAGATCAAGACGCACTGGGTAAAAAAGAGGCACGTAGTCTCCCCAAGACGGCAGACCACAGAAAGGCGGTAAGAAAGTTATTTCTTCTTACCGGCTTTACCTTCTTTACGGATGATGCGTTCGCCTTCATACTTAATACCTTTACCTTTATACGGCTCAGGCTCACGAACGGAACGGATTTTAGCAGCGTAGGCACCTACGCGCTCTTTGTCGATTCCGCGAACGATGATTTTAGTGTTCGAAGGAACTTCGAACTCGATGCCCGGTTCTGGAGTGATTTCTACCGGATGGGAGTAACCAACGTTCAGAACGATTTTATCTCCGGATTTGCTTGCACGATATCCGACCCCAACCAGTTCCAGAGATTTAGCGAATCCTTCAGTTACACCACTTACCATGTTATTGACAACGGAGCGGGTTGTTCCGTGCAAAGAACGGTGAAGTTTGTTATCAGAAGGACGAACTACGTTAATTTCATTGTTTTCAACAGTAACCTGCATGTCTTTGTGAAGTTCACGAGTCAGAGTTCCTTTCGGTCCTTTAACAGTGATCACTGCGTTATTCAGTGTTACATCCACACCACTTGGTACTGCGATTGGTTTGCGACCAATACGGGACATGTATTGCACCTCCTATCTTCTTAGCTTTGTATTACCACACGTAGCAAATAACTTCTCCGCCGGCTTTGGACTGACGAGCTTCTTTATCAGTCATGATACCTTTAGATGTAGAAATGATCGCGATTCCGAGTCCACCCAGTACGCGAGGAATCTCATTGCTCTTCGTGTACACGCGCAGACCAGGCTTACTGATTCTTTTCAGACCAGTAATAACACGCTCGTTATTAGCACCGTATTTCAGGAAAACACGGATAATCCCTTGTTTGTTATCCTCAACAAATTCCGCATCACGAATGAAGCCTTCACGCTTCAGAATGTCTGCGATTTGCTTTTTCATTGTCGAAGCAGGCATCTCAACTGTCTCGTGGCGAACAGTGTTCGCGTTACGAATACGAGTAAGCATATCTGCAATTGGATCAGACATAGTCATTGTGTATAAACCTCCTTCCCGTTCAGGACTTTTTACCAGCTTGCTTTTTTCACGCCAGGAATCTGGCCTTTATAAGCTAATTCACGGAAGCAAATTCTGCAGATCTTGAATTTTTGCAACACGGAATGTGGACGACCACAACGCTCACAACGAGTGTATGCGCGAACTTTGAATTTCGGCGTGCGTTGTTGTTTAACTTTCATCGAAGTTTTTGCCACTTAGCCTGACACCTCCTAGATAGATTCGGAGAAATGGGCAGCTGCCCACAACGTTAAGCCAATATTACTTTGCAAAAGGCATTCCCAGTTGAGTCAGCAACTCACGGGACTCTTCGTCAGTGTTCGCAGTTGTTACGATAACGATATCCATACCGCGAACTTTGTCCACTTGATCATACTCGATCTCAGGGAAGATCAATTGTTCCTTCAGACCGAGTGTGTAGTTACCACGGCCGTCAAAGGCTTTAGTGGATACACCACGGAAGTCACGAACGCGTGGCAGTGTAATGTTGAACAGCTTATCCAGGAAGTAGTACATACGCTCGCCGCGCAGTGTTACTTTAACCCCGATTGGCATGTTCTCACGCAGCTTGAAGCCTGCGATGGATTTCTTAGCACGAGTGATAACTGGCTTTTGACCAGTAATCAGCTGCAGATCGTTAACAGCGGAATCAAGCACTTTGGAGTTTTGAACAGCTTCGCCAACCCCCATGTTGATTACAACTTTCTCGATCTTAGGCACTTGCATTACAGTCGTATAGTTGAACTTCTGCATCAGAGCAGGAGTGATTTCATTCAGAAAACGCTCTTTCATTCGAATAGCCATGAACAATGGTCCTCCTTTCCTTTAAAGATTATTTATCGATTTGTTCTCCGGAACGTTTAGCAACGCGCACTTTTTTACCGTTATCCAATACTTTGTAACCGATACGGGTTACTTTTCCGCTCTTTGGATCGATATGCATCACGTTGGAAACATGAATTGGAGCTTCTTTCTCGATGATGCCGCCTTGTGGATTTTGCTGGTTAGGCTTTTGGTGTTTTTTGATCATGTTAACACCTTCCACAAGCACACGGTTTTCACGAGGATAAGCAGCAATTACGCGTCCCTTTTTACCTTTATCCTTGCCTGTAATCACCATAACAGTGTCGTCTTTTTTGACGTGCAGCTTGTTGTTGTGGGATTCCAGAACCTTTTTCACTTTTGGCATTTCGTACACCTCCTATAACTTGCTGTATACGGGCAGGGTCTCTGCTTAGATTACTTCCGGAGCCAAAGAAACGATTTTCATGAAGTCTTTATCACGAAGTTCGCGAGCAACTGGTCCGAAAATACGAGTTCCGCGTGGGCTCTTGTCTTCTTTCACAACTACCGCTGCATTTTCGTCAAAGCCGATGTAGGAACCGTCTTTACGACGCACGGAACGTTTTGTACGAACAACAACCGCCTTAACTACATCACCCTTTTTGACAACGCCGCCTGGTGTTGCTTGTTTGACGGAGCAAACGATCAGATCACCGATTTGGGCTGTACGACGTCCAGTTCCGCCCAATACACGGATACACATCAGTTGCTTAGCACCAGAGTTATCGGCTACAGCCAAACGTGTAAATGGTTGAATCATTTAGATATCCTCCTTTCGGACAAAACTGCTTCTATATTAGATAATTACTGCTTTCTCAACGATCTCGACCATTCTCCAGTTCTTATCCTTGGAAAGTTTGCGAGTTTCCATGATTTTAACAGTATCACCGATTTGTGCAGTGTTGTTCTCATCATGTGCTTTGAACTTTTTCGTATACTTGATACGTTTATGGTAGAGATCATGTTTTTTGTAAGTTTCTACAGCTACCACGATCGTTTTATCCATTTTGTCACTAACTACTTTGCCGACTTGTACTCTACGGGCATTACGTTCGCTCATTGTTGGCCTCCTTCCTAATTACAGACGATGTCCTCGTCTGGTATGAGTTCTTAGCTAATCCCAAGTTCTCTCTCACGGATTACGGTTTTAGCACGAGCAATTTCCTTACGAACATCGCGGATGCGAGTCGGGTTGTCGAGCTGACCGGTAGCGAGTTGAAAGCGGAGGTTAAAGAGTTCTTCTTTAAACCCGGTAATTTTTTGTTCAAGTTCAGCAGTGGTTAGGTTGCGAAATTCACTAGCCTTCATTTACTTCACCACCCAATTCTTCACGTTTCACAAACTTAGTTTTGATTGGCAGCTTGTGAGCGGCAAGACGCATTGCTTCGCGAGCAACCTCTTCCGGTACGCCAGCAAGTTCGAACATGATCTTACCTGGCTTCACGACTGCAACCCATTTTTCAACGTTACCTTTACCGCTACCCATCCGCACTTCAAGAGGCTTTTGTGTAATCGGTTTGTCTGGGAAAATCTTGATCCACACTTTACCGCCACGTTTGATGTAACGTGTCATCGCGATACGAGCAGATTCGATCTGACGGTTAGTGATCCAAGCTGGTTCAACAGCTTGCAGACCGTATTCGCCAAAGTTCAGCGTTGTGCCGCCTTTAGCACGGCCTTTCATGTGTCCGCGTTGTTGCTTGCGGTGTTTTACGCGCTTTGGTACCAACATGATTAGTTGCCTCCTTCCTGAGCAGCTTGTTTCTTAGCCGTAGGAAGAACCTCTCCACGATAGATCCATACTTTTACGCCAATACGACCATAAGTAGTATGAGCCTCCGCTGTACCATAATCGATGTCGGCACGAAGCGTGTGCAGTGGAACAGTTCCTTCACTGTAGCCTTCTGAACGAGCGATCTCAGCACCGCCAAGACGGCCGCCCACTTGTGTTTTAATCCCTTTTGCACCGGAACGCATAGTTCTTTGAATTGCTTGTTTCAAAGCACGACGGAACGATACGCGACGCTCCAGTTGTTGTGCAATGCTTTCAGCAACCAGAATTGCATCCAGTTCAGGGTTTTTGATTTCAGAGATATTGATGTGTACTTTTTTACCGCCTGCGATTTTGGTGATTTCACCACGCAGAATTTCAACTTCAGAACCACCTTTACCGATTACCATACCTGGCTTCGCAGTGTGGATTGTTACGTTGATGCGGTTCGCTGCTCTTTCGATCTCGATACGGGAAACAGCGGAGTCTTTCAGCTTGTTCTTCAGGTGTTCACGAATCTTTACGTCTTCCAGCAAAAGATCACCGAAATCTTTGCCTGCGTACCATTTGGATTCCCAATCACGGATAATACCGACTCGGAGTCCTACGGGGTTTACCTTTTGTCCCACACGTTTTCCCTCCTTATTTTTCAGATACCACCAAAGTGATGTGGCTAGTGCGTTTGTTAATCCGGCTAGCACGACCCATTGCGCGTGGACGGAAACGTTTCATTGTTGGTCCTTGGTTTACGAATACCTCGGATACATACAATTTGTTTACGTCCATGGAATAGTTGTGATCAGCGTTAGCAATTGCAGAGTTCAGCAACTTCTCTACTACTGGAGAAGCTGACTTTGGTGTGTGGCGCAGGATTGCGACCGCTTCACCCACTTGCTTGCCGCGGATCAAGTCAATAACGAGTTTAACTTTACGTGCGGAGATCCGAATAGATCTAGCATGTGCTTTTGCTTCCATTGAGTTACCCTCCTCTCAAACATAGCAGTGGTTCATTATCTTCTTGTTTTCTTGTCGTCGTCGTGGCCCTTGTAAGTACGGGTAGGAGCGAACTCTCCCAACTTGTGACCAACCATATCCTCAGTTACATATACAGGCACGTGCTTGCGACCATCGTATACACCGAAAGTGTGTCCGATGAACTGCGGGAAAATTGTGGAACGACGGGACCAGGTTTTGATTACTACTTTCTTGTCCGTTTCATTCAAAACCTCTACCTTTTTCAGCAGGTATGCATCTACGAATGGTCCTTTTTTAAGACTGCGGCTCATATGTGAATCCTCCCTTCGTCAAACGTTCTCGTTCTTAGTCCAGGCACGCATTAAGCAATGCGTGCATTATTTCGTGCGGCGACGAACGATGTATTTATCAGAAGCTTTATTTTTCTTACGAGTTTTGAATCCGAGTGTCGGTTTGCCCCAAGGAGACATTGGAGACTTACGCCCGATTGGTGCACGACCTTCACCACCACCGTGAGGGTGATCGTTAGGGTTCATTACTACCCCGCGGACTTCAGGACGCTTGCCCAACCAACGATTACGTCCCGCTTTACCGATTTTCACGAGCTCGTGATCTTCGTTACCAACGGAACCGATTGTAGCGCGGCAAACTTTCAGAATGCGGCGAACTTCACCGGAGGACAGACGAACTGTTACATACTTTTCTTCTTTACCAAGAAGTTGAGCTTCAGTACCAGCTGCACGGACCAGTTGTCCGCCTTTACCTGGTTTTAACTCAATATTGTGGATCACTGTACCTACAGGAATGTTTTCCAGTGGCAGGGAGTTACCGATTTTGATGTCGGAAGCTGGTCCGGACACTACCTCGTCTCCTACTTTCAGACCTTTAGGAGCGATGATATAGCGCTTCTCGCCATCCACATAATGAATCAACGCGATGTTGGAAGTACGGTTCGGGTCATACTCGATTGTAGCAACGCGGCCCGGTATTCCATCTTTGGTACGTTTGAAGTCAATGATACGGTATTTACGTTTGTGTCCACCGCCGTGGTGACGAACCGTAATTTTACCTTGGTTGTTACGTCCTGCTTTTTTGCTCAGAGGCGCCAGCAAGGATTTCTCCGGCTGATTAGTCGTGATCTCTTCGAAAGTAGATACGGACATTGCACGTCTTGCAGGTGACGTCGGTTTGTACTTTTTAATTGGCACTGATTTTCCCTCCTTACTTTAAAGGTTTCTTATACCGATTCAAAGAACTCAAGCGGTTTGCTGTCTTTGCTCAGCGTTACGAAAGCTTTTTTCCACTCGCTAGTGTAGCCGGAGTGACGACCGTAACGTTTTGGCTTCGCAGGAACACGCAGAGTGTTCACATTGGAAACTTTCACGTTGAAAATAGCTTCAATCGCTTGTTTGATTTCGATCTTATTGGAACGCATATCCACTTCGAACACATATTTCATATCGCCCATCATCTCAGCTGTACGCTCAGTGATAATAGGACGTTTGATAATATCACGAGGATCTTTCATTACGCGAACACCTCCTCAACTTTCTGGACTGCTTCTTTCGTAATGATCAGCTTGTCGTGTTTGAGCACGTCAAGAACATTAATACCGTCTGCTGCAACAAACTTCACCCCAGGAATATTGCGGGCGGAAAGAGCCACATTATCATCATAGCTAGGCGCTACGATCAACGCTTTGCGGTCTGCTTTCAGGTTGTTCAGGATAGCAGCGAATTCTTTCGTCTTTGGAGCATTCATAGTAAGTGCATCCAATACGATAATTTCGTTCGCGATCACTTTGGAAGACAGTGCCGATTTGATGGCAAGACGACGAACTTTCTTAGGCAGTTTGTAGGCATAGCTACGTGGTGTAGGTCCGAAAACAACACCGCCGCCTTTCCATTGTGGAGAGCGAATAGAGCCTTGACGAGCGCGACCTGTACCTTTTTGTTTCCAAGGTTTACGTCCACCGCCACGTACTTCAGAGCGCCCTTTCACTTTGTGAGTACCTTGACGCAGGGATGCCAGTTGCATAACAACTGCTTCGTGAAGAACGTGCTTATTCGGCTCGATTCCGAAAATCGCATCATTCAGTTCAACTTCGCCAACTTGGCTTCCGCTAATATTGTAAAGTGCTACCTTAGGCATTTCGTGTTCCTCCTTTCTTCAGTCCTTATTTCTTCACCGATTCTTTAATTTTCACTAAGCTGTTTTTCGGTCCAGGAATGGAGCCTTTTACGAGCAGCACGTTGCGTTCTGCATCGACTTTAACAACTTCAAGACGTTGGATCGTCACTGTATCATGACCCATGTGTCCTGGCAGACGTTTACCTTTAGGTACGCGGTTCGCTTGGATGGAACCCATGGAACCTGGACCTCTGTGGTAACGGGAACCGTGAGACATAGGACCTGTGCTTTGTCCCCAACGTTTGATAACACCAGCGAAACCTTTACCTTTGGAAGTACCGGTTACGTCAACGAACTCACCTTCAGCGAAGATATCTGCTTTCAATTCTTGACCTACTTCGTAGGCAGCAAAATCAACACCGCGGAATTCACGAACGTAGCGCTTAGGTGCAGTATTAGCCTTTTTGGCATGTCCTGCTTCTGGTTTGTTGGCATTCTTTTCTTTCTTATCTGAGTAACCCAGTTGAATCGCTTCGTAGCCATCGTTTTCCACGTCTTTCTTTTGCAGAACAACGTTAGGACCAGCTTCGATTACTGTAACCGCAACTACATTACCTTCAGCGGTAAACACTTGGGTCATTCCAAGTTTTTTTCCTAAGATACCTTTCATGTTGACACCTCTTTTCCTTTCCTTAGTTACATCTACTTATTACAGTTTAATTTCGATATCTACACCGGACGGCAGATCCAAGCGCATCAAGGCATCCACAGTTTGTGGAGTTGGGTTCACAATATCGATCAGACGCTTATGAGTGCGTTGCTCGAATTGCTCCCGGGAATCCTTGTACTTGTGTACCGCACGGAGAATAGTAATAACTTGTTTTTCAGTTGGCAGCGGAATTGGCCCAGATACACCTGCACCCGAACGTTTTGCTGTCTCAACAATTTTCTCAGCGGATTGATCAAGAATTCTGTGATCGTATGCTTTCAAACGAATACGAATTTTTTGCTTTGCCATTGTAGTCCCTCCTTCTATCGCCCAATTTGGTATCGGACATACTCCGTGAAAATTTTCTAACCACCACCCCATGGCAAAGGGGCCGGGTGTGTCAGTAACCTCTCACATCATCGCACAGTCACAAACAACATTCTTATTATATAGAATATATAGGCTTAATGCAAGCATTAAACCAAAAAAATATAAAATAATAATATCATTGCAGATACGCTAATGAAAAAGCCCCCACCCGAAGGTGGAGGCTTCCGAATCGTTACAGTACAATGTTACTCGTTCCAGTACAATGTTGCTTATGTGATAAGGGATAATCCCTTATTATTTAATGATTGTTGCTACAGCGCCAGCGCCTACTGTACGTCCGCCTTCACGAATCGCGAAGCGAGTACCTTCTTCGATCGCGATTGGAGCGATCAGGTTAACTGTAACTGTGATGTTGTCACCAGGCATAACCATTTCAGTACCTTCTGGCAGGTTGATGATACCAGTTACGTCAGTTGTACGGAAGTAGAACTGTGGACGGTAGCCAGTGAAGAAAGGTTTGTGACGTCCACCCTCTTCTTTAGTCAAAACATACACTTGAGCAGTGAATTCAGTGTGTGGTTTAACGGAAGCGGGTTTAGCCAGTACTTGACCGCGCTCGATTTGAGTACGATCTACACCACGAAGCAGTGCGCCGATGTTGTCACCAGCTTGAGCGGAATCCAGCAATTTACGGAACATTTCAACGCCCGTAACAACGGATTTCTTAGTTTCTTCTTGGATACCGATGATTTCGATTTCGTCACCGACTTTAACAGTACCACGCTCTACACGACCTGTAGCAACTGTACCACGACCAGTGATGGAGAATACATCCTCAACAGGCATCAAGAAAGGTTTTTCAGTGTCGCGCTCTGGAGTTGGGATGTAAGTATCAATTTCTTTGAACATCTCAACGATTTTTTGAGCCCACTCACCATCAGGGTTTTGCAGAGCTTCACGAGCGGAACCACGAGTGATCGGAGTGTCATCGCCTGGGAACTCATATTCGTTCAGCAGGTCACGAACTTCCATTTCAACCAGTTCAAGCAACTCTTCGTCTTCAACCATGTCGCATTTGTTCAAGAATACAACAATGTAAGGTACGCCTACTTGGCGGGACAGAAGGATGTGCTCACGAGTTTGTGGCATTGGGCCGTCAGCTGCGGATACAACCAGGATTGCTCCGTCCATTTGAGCTGCACCAGTGATCATGTTTTTAACATAGTCAGCGTGACCTGGGCAGTCAACGTGTGCATAGTGACGATTGTCAGTTTCGTACTCAACGTGAGCTGTGGAGATTGTGATACCACGCTCTCTTTCTTCTGGAGCTTTATCGATTTGGTCGAACGCTACTGCAGCACCACCGTAAGTTTTGGACAATACAGTTGTGATTGCAGCAGTCAGAGTTGTTTTACCATGGTCAACGTGACCGATAGTACCAATGTTAACGTGCGGTTTATTACGCTCAAACTTAGCCTTTGCCATTTGAACAAGTCCTCCTCAATATCTTGGTTTTATGTGTAGACTGTCGAGGCGACACCTTATGAGTGAAGCTCCGCCAGTCCAGTTACACTTCAGGTGTATTACTCACCTTTTGTTTTGGATACAATTTCGTCCGCAATGCTCTTAGGAACTTCTTCATAGTGAGAGAGTTCCATGGAGAACACACCGCGTCCTTGTGTACCAGAACGAAGAGTTGTCGAGTATCCGAACATCTCGGACAAAGGCACCTTCGCACGGATGATTTGAGCACCACCGCGAGCATCCATACCTTCGATGCGTCCACGACGGGAGTTCAGCATACCCATAACGTCGCCCATGTACTCCTCAGGAACCGTTACTTCAACTTTCATAATCGGCTCAAGCAATACCGGCTTACATTTGTCTTTCGCAGCTTTCAGCGCCATCGAACCAGCAATTTTAAATGCCATTTCGTTGGAGTCAACATCATGGTAGGAACCATCAACGATGGTAGCCTTAACGTCAACAAGCGGGAAGCCTGCGATTACGCCGTTCTTCATTTGCTCTTCGATCCCTGCAAGAGCAGGTCCGATATATTCTCTCGGAACAGATCCACCAACAACTTTACTTTCGAACTGGCTTCCTGTACCTGCTTCAAGTGGCTCGAACTCAACCCATACGTGACCGTATTGACCACGACCACCGGATTGACGAACGAACTTACCCTCAACACGTGCAGGAGCACGGAATGTCTCACGATAGGCAACTTGTGGTTTACCTACGTTCGTCTCCACTTTGAACTCACGACGCATACGATCGATGATGATATCCAAGTGAAGCTCACCCATACCAGCCAGGATAGTTTGTCCTGTTTCTTCGTTAGTAGAAGCGCGAAGAGTTGGATCCTCTTCAGTCAACTTACCCAGAGCTACGGACATCTTGTCTTGGTCAGCCTTAGTCTTAGGCTCAACCGCGATCTCGATAACCGGATCAGGGAAGTTCATGGACTCAAGGATAACTGGATGCTTCTCATCACACAGTGTATCACCTGTTCCAGTATCTTTCAAACCTACAGCTGCTGCAATATCACCAGAGAATACTTCAGTGATCTCTTGACGGCTGTTAGCATGCATTTGCAGGATACGTCCGATCCGCTCACGCTTGCCTTTCGTTGCATTCAATACGTAAGAACCGGATTGCAGAACACCGGAGTATACGCGGAAGAATGTCAATTTACCAACATAAGGGTCAGTCATGATTTTGAAAGCCAAAGCAGAGAATGGCTCTTCATCAGAAGAGTGACGCTCTACTTCAGTTCCATCTTCCAGGTGACCTTGAATGCTTGGTACGTCAACTGGTGCTGGCAGGTAGTCGATAACTGCATCCAGCATCAATTGAACGCCTTTGTTACGGTAAGAAGATCCACAGATAACTGGGAAGATCTTAACTTCTACTACACCTTTACGGAGAGCAGCTTTGATTTCCTCTACGGAAATCTCTTCACCCTCAAGGTATTTCATAGTCAGCTCTTCATCCAGCTCAGCAACCTTCTCGATCAGCTCATTGCGGAGCTCCTCGACTTGGCCTTTGAACTCATCTGGAATTTCTACCTCTTCGATGTTTTGACCCAGATCATCTTTGTACATGTGAGCTTTTTGCTCAACGATGTCAATGATACCTTGGAAGTCATTCTCAGCACCGATTGGCAGTTGGATTGCAACAGCGTTTGCCTGAAGGCGATCACGCATGTCAGCAACAACGTTCAGGAAGTCAGCACCGATGATATCCATTTTGTTAACATATGCGATCCGTGGAACGCCATAGCGGTCAGCCTGTCTCCATACAGTTTCAGACTGAGGCTCAACGCCTTCCTTCGCACTGAAAACACCTACTGCTCCGTCCAATACACGAAGGGAACGTTCAACTTCAACAGTGAAGTCAACGTGCCCCGGGGTGTCGATGATATTAACGCGGTGACCCTTCCAAGCGGCTGTAGTCGCAGCGGATGTAATCGTAATTCCGCGCTCCTGTTCTTGCTCCATCCAGTCCATTGTCGCAGCACCCTCGTGAACCTCACCGATTTTGTGCGTACGGCCTGTGTAGAACAAGATCCGCTCAGTTGTCGTAGTTTTACCCGCATCAATATGAGCCATGATCCCGATATTACGTGTATTTTTCAAGGAGAACTCTCTTGCCATGAAATGGGTCTCCCTTCAAAATAGAAGTTATTTTGTAAAACTGAATCCTACCAGCGGTAGTGAGCGAATGCTTTGTTCGCTTCAGCCATTTTGTGCGTGTCTTCGCGTTTCTTAACGGAAGCGCCTGTGTTGTTGGATGCATCGATAATCTCAGCAGCCAAACGCTCTTCCATTGTCTTCTCACCGCGGTTGCGGGAGTAGTTCACGAGCCAACGAAGTCCCAGGGAAGTACGTCTCTCTGGCTTAACCTCGATTGGTACTTGGTAGTTAGCGCCGCCTACACGACGAGCTTTAACTTCCAGGACTGGCATGATATTCTTGATAGCTGCTTCGAAAACTTCCATTGGGTCATTCCCAGTACGTTCTTGGATAAGCTTGAACGCATTGTACAGAATGTTTTGAGCAACTCCGCGTTTTCCGTCGAGCATGATGCGATTGATCAGACGAGTAACCAACTTGCTGTTGTATACCGGATCAGGCAGCACGTCTCTCTTGGTAACTGGACCTTTGCGTGGCATGGATATCCCCCTTTCTCACATATTCACCGACATTCATGCCGGGATTGAATTCATTAAGCTTTTTTAGCTTTTGGACGCTTCGCACCATATTTGGAACGAGCTTGCATACGGTTGTTAACACCTGCAGTATCCAATGCACCGCGAACGATGTGGTAACGTACCCCTGGAAGGTCTTTTACCCGACCTCCACGAATCAGCACGACACTGTGCTCTTGCAGGTTATGTCCGATACCAGGAATGTAAGCAGTCACCTCTACACGGTTCGTCAAGCGAACACGAGCATATTTACGAAGTGCGGAGTTCGGTTTTTTCGGAGTCATTGTACCTACACGAGTGCAGACACCACGCTTTTGTGGAGCACTGATTTCAGTAGCCTCACGTTTCAGAGCGTTGAATCCTCTTTGCAGAGCTGGTGATTTGGATTTGTAAATTTTAGCTTTACGGCCTTTACGCACCAATTGATTGATAGTTGGCATGTTAATTGCCACCTCCTTCCTCGATTTTTAAAATGATCTTTTGCAAACTCACTTTTAAGTCCACAGACCCAGGCGGTTCATAAAAGAACAAATGAAAAGTTCTTGCCTTTGATGCTTACAGAAGCACTGACAAAAACATTCCTTACGTTATTGTTTTACGATAGCAGCCATCGCTGCTCCCACTTCAATTCCGCAAGCTTTACCAAGCTCTTGCATGGTAGCTACAAGCGTAACCTTCACTTCTTGTCTGTTACACAGTTCAAGCAAGCGTGAAGCGAGGCGTGGATCTGCGTCCTGCGCCAGATATACCTCTGAGGCTAAACCCAATTCGACAGTCTTAAGTGTCTGCTTGGTACCGATCTTGACATGAGCATCTTGCAGTGCATATTCATTGTTAGACATTTCGCATTCCTCCGAAAAGACCTGAATATCTCAGCTGCAACTCACGCACCTTTGCTATATTAGCATTCCTAATAGACAATGTCAAGACATATATCTATTTCACAAAAAAACTCCGAAAATACTGCTACATCGCAATTCATGACCAGTTATGGCCGTACATCGAGGCAGTATTTTCGGGAATTTTTTAATGCGGAGCGCGTCTACATCAGACAGCGCTCCTGAATATTTATGGGTACGTTACAGCAGCTTATTCAACGCTAGCTGTCTCCAGCTCTTCAGCAGACAATTCACCATTGTCAGCCTCGGCAAATCTTACACTCCGGTAACGGTTCATTCCCGTACCCGCTGGAATCAGCTTACCGATGATAACATTTTCTTTCAGACCAAGCAATTGGTCTACCTTGCCCTTGATTGCAGCATCGGTAAGTACGCGTGTCGTCTCCTGGAAGGAAGCCGCAGACAAGAAGGAGTCTGTCTCCAGGGAAGCTTTCGTAATACCGAGCAGGACTGGCTTGGCAACAGCCGGCTCATTACCACCAAGAATGGCAATCTTATTGGCTTGCTCATATTCATGAACATCCACGAAGGAGCCTGGCAGCAATGTCGTGTCACCAGCGTCAATGATACGGATTTTACGCAGCATTTGACGAATCATAACTTCAACGTGCTTGTCGTTGATCTCAACACCCTGGTTACGGTATACACGTTGAACCTCTTGCAGGATGTAGTTCTGCACACCGCGAACGCCTTTAATGCGCAGCATTTCCTTCGGATCGATAGAACCGTCGGTCAGCTCATCCCCTGCTTCAATGGTCATGCCTTCGCTTACGCGCAGACGAGACCCATAGGTAACAGAGTATGTCTTAGTCTCTGCTTCACCCTCAACTTCAATCTCACGACGATCTTTGCCTTCGCGGATTTCCTTGACGACGCCGTCAATTTCACTGATCGTAGCTTGACCTTTAGGGTTACGTGCTTCGAACAGCTCCTGAATACGAGGCAAACCTTGTGTGATATCGTCTCCAGCTACGCCCCCTGTATGGAACGTACGCATCGTGAGCTGTGTTCCTGGCTCACCGATGGATTGAGCTGCGATGATACCAACCGCTTCACCGATCTCCACGTGCTTGCCAGTCGCAAGGTTGCGACCATAGCACTTCTTGCAGACACCATGCTTCGCACGGCAGCTGAGTACGGAGCGAATCTGCAGCTTAGCTACACCAGCTTTGACAATGGCTTCGGCTTTGTCAGAATCGATCAACTCGTTACGGCGAGCCAATACTTCACCCGTTTCTGGATGACGAACGGTCTCGAAGCAGTAACGACCTTCAATACGGTCATACAGGTCCTCGATAACCTCTTTACCGTCTTGGATACGGCTTACTGTGAAGCCTTTATCCGTGCCGCAATCCTCATCGCGAACGATAACGTCCTGAGCTACGTCTACCAGACGGCGAGTCAGGTAACCCGAATCCGCTGTACGCAGCGCCGTATCCGCCAGACCTTTACGTGCACCGTGCGTGGAGATGAAGTACTCGAGAACCGTAAGACCTTCACGGAAGTTCGATTTAATTGGGAGCTCGATGATACGACCTGATGGATTCGCCATCAGACCACGCATACCGCCCAGCTGGGTAATCTGCGATTTGTTACCACGCGCTTTGGAATCCACCATCATCATAATAGAATTATAACGATCCATGGACTTCATCAGCACTTCGGTAATATCATCTTTTGCTTTGGACCAGATATCAATGATTCTATCGTAACGCTCTTCATTCGTAATCAGACCACGACGGTACTGGTTCGTAACGATTTGCGCTTTATCATCGGATGCCTTCAGGATCTCCTGCTTCTCATGCGGTACGACTACGTCTGCTACGGCTACGGTTACACCCGCACGAGTAGAGTACGTGAAGCCAAGCTGCTTGATCTTATCCAAGATCACTGCAGTCAGAGTCGTATGGTAGATCTCGAAGCAACGGGCGATAATGTTACCCAGATAATCCTTACCAACACCACCAGCTTGAGGCGCATTCTGAATAGCTTCATTCAAATTAACACCCTTCTCGTATACGAAGAACTCCTCAGCTGTACCTTGCAACAGGTTCGCACGGGTAGCGTCGTTAATATACGGGAAGCTTGGCGGGAAGATTTCATTGAAAATGATTTTACCGATCGTTGTGATCAGCAAAGCACCTTGTTGTTTTTCAGTAAAGCTCGTTTTGCCCAAAGACTTAACCGGGATGGCTACACGCGCATGCAGACCGGCGATACCGCGTTGGTATGCGGATACCGCTTCATGAACGTCACGCAGCACCATGTTGCTGCCAATTTCTTCTTTGTTGTCCATTGTCAGATAGTAAGAGCCCAAGACCATATCCTGAGACGGAGTAACAACAGGCTTGCCGTCCTTAGGGTTCAGGATATTACCGGAAGCGAGCATCAGAAGCCGTGCTTCAGCTTGTGCTTCAGCGGACAATGGTACGTGAACCGCCATTTGGTCACCATCGAAGTCAGCGTTGTAGGCTGTACATACGAGTGGATGCAGACGAATCGCACGTCCTTCTACCAGGATTGGCTCGAATGCCTGAATACCAAGACGGTGAAGCGTAGGGGCACGGTTCAACAGAACCGGGTGCTCCTTGATAACTTCTTCAAGAACATCCCATACTTCAGCGCTCACGCGTTCAACCTTGCGCTTCGCACTCTTGATATTATGAGCCAAACCTTTATTAACAAGCTCCTTCATAACAAATGGCTTGAACAGCTCCAGAGCCATTTCTTTCGGGAGACCACATTGATACATTTTCAGGTAAGGACCTACTACGATAACGGAACGACCGGAATAGTCAACCCGTTTACCGAGAAGGTTCTGCCGGAAACGACCTTGCTTACCCTTCAGCATATGGCTGAGGGATTTCAGTGGACGGTTACCTGGTCCAGTAACAGGACGGCCACGGCGACCGTTGTCGATCAGCGCATCGACAGCTTCCTGCAGCATCCGTTTTTCGTTCTGTACGATGATGTCTGGAGCACCGAGATCCAACAGTCTTTTCAGACGATTGTTACGGTTGATCACGCGGCGATAAAGATCATTCAGGTCAGAGGTCGCAAAACGCCCACCATCGAGCTGTACCATTGGGCGCAATTCTGGAGGAATTACCGGAAGAACATCCATAATCATCCAGTCCGGTTGGTTACCAGAGTTGCGGAATGCCTCAATAACCTCAAGACGCTTGATAGCACGGTTACGACGTTGTCCCTGAGCTGTACGCAGCTCTTCCTTCAGGAACTCCAGTTCTTTCTCGATGTCCAGATCTTGGAGGAGCTTCTTAACAGCCTCTGCTCCCATACCAGCCTGGAATCCATAGCCGTATTTCTCACGATAGCTGCGGTATTCCTTCTCGGAGAGCAGTTGCTTCTTTTCCAATGGTGTATCACCTGGATCAGTGACTACGTAGGAAGCGAAGTAGATGATCTCTTCCAGGGATCTTGGAGACATATCGAGCGCAAGGCCCATACGGCTTGGAATCCCTTTGAAATACCAGATATGCGAAACTGGAGCAGCCAGCTCAATGTGGCCCATCCGTTCACGGCGAACCTTGGCGCGGGTTACTTCGACACCACAACGGTCACATACAACGCCTTTATAACGGACACGTTTGTATTTACCACAGTGACATTCCCAGTCCTTCGTCGGTCCGAAAATCTTTTCGCAAAACAGTCCTTCTTTTTCCGGTTTCAACGTACGGTAGTTAATTGTCTCCGGTTTTTTGACTTCTCCGCGGGACCAAGAGCGAATTTTTTCCGGGGAAGCAAGCCCGATCTTCATATATTCGAAATTGTTGACGTCCAACAAGGAGCAACCCTCCTTAACCCAATCCTATGTTCTAGGTTCCACACCGGAGAGGATTCTCTCCGGTACGGGAGCCTGCAGAATACCATTGCTGTAGACGAATATCAGCGGCCTTGCCGAAGCTTATTCAGCTCCGACTTCAGCACCTTCCAAGTTAAGGCTCAGCTTGTCGCCTGTGTTATCGTCCTCGTCGTCGATTTCTTTCATTTCAATTTCCTGCTCGTCTTCAGAGAGAATCTTGACGTCCATACCCAAGCTTTGCAGCTCCTTGATCAATACCTTGAAGGATTCAGGCACGCCTGGTTCTGGAACATTCTCGCCCTTCACGATGGATTCGTACGTTTTCACACGGCCGACCACATCGTCAGATTTGACGGTAAGGATCTCTTGAAGTGTATAGGCAGCACCATAAGCCTCAAGTGCCCATACTTCCATCTCACCGAAACGCTGTCCACCGAACTGAGCTTTACCACCCAGCGGCTGTTGCGTAACGAGAGAGTATGGTCCTGTGGAACGGGCATGGATTTTATCATCAACCATGTGCGCCAGTTTGATCATGTGCATGACGCCTACAGTAACTTCACGCTCAAAACGGTCGCCTGTACGTCCATCGTACAGTACGGTCTTACCATTACGCTGCATACCTGCTTCTTCCATGGTGTCGAATACATCATACTCGTTCGCTCCGTCGAAGACCGGAGTAGCAACGTGAATACCCAGACGCATTGCGGCCATACCCAAGTGAACCTCGAGTACCTGACCAATGTTCATCCGTGATGGTACCCCCAGCGGGTTCAGTACGACCTGAACCGGAGTACCGTCCGGCAGGAACGGCATATCCTCTTCTGGCAGAATACGGGCAACGACACCCTTGTTACCGTGACGTCCGGCCATCTTATCGCCTTCGGAGATTTTACGTTTTTGGGCAATGTATACGCGAACCAGTTGATTCACACCTGGTGGCAGTTCATCACCGTTCTCACGAGTGAACACCTTAACGTCCACAACGATACCGTCAGTACCGTGTGGTACACGCAGGGAGGTATCACGCACCTCGCGCGCTTTCTCACCGAAGATCGCATGCAAGAGACGCTCTTCCGCCGTCAGCTCCGTTACCCCCTTAGGTGTAACTTTACCTACGAGAATATCGCCTGCGCCAATCTCGGCACCAATCCGGATAATACCACGCTCATCCAGATTGCGGAGCGCTTCTTCGCCCACGTTCGGGATATCACGAGTAATTTCTTCAGGGCCGAGCTTCGTGTCACGTGCTTCGGATTCGTATTCCTCAATATGAATGGAGGTGTATACATCTTCTTTCACAAGCTTCTCACTCAGCAGGATCGCATCCTCGTAGTTGTAACCTTCCCAAGTCATGAATGCTACGACTACGTTACGTCCCAGTGCCAATTCGCCCATCTCTGTGGATGGTCCATCTGCAAGAATGTCGCCCTTCTTGACGGCATCCCCACGTTTCACAATTGGACGCTGATTGATGCATGTTCCTTGGTTCGAACGCATAAATTTGTGTAATTTATATTTAACAATGTCGCCTTTGACTTCTTGACCGTCCACTAATTCAACCCGGCGCAGCCAGATCTCATTCGCAGAGGAACGCTCAATAATTCCGTCATATTTGGACACAATACACACACCAGAGTCTTTCGCAGCCTTATGCTCCATTCCTGTACCTACCAGCGGAGCCTTCGGAATCAGAAGCGGAACAGCCTGACGTTGCATATTAGATCCCATGAGCGCACGGTTGGAGTCATCGTTCTCAAGGAACGGAATGAGCGCCGTCGCTACGGATACAACCTGCTTCGGTGATACGTCCATGTAGTCAACACGGCTACTTTGCATCGGAATGATGTTGTCGGATTGCTTGTTGTAACGCACAATTACGACTTCATCCTTGAAGGTATTCTCTTCTGTCAGCTCCGCATTCGCCTGTGCCACGACATAGTTATCCTCTTCGTCAGCCGTCAGATAATCAATCTGCGTAGTAACTTGGCTGTTCTTAGGATCAACCCAACGATAAGGTGCCTCAATGAAGCCATACTCATTGATCCGCGCAAAGGTGGACAAGGAGTTGATCAGACCGATGTTCGGTCCTTCCGGTGTCTCGATTGGACACATACGACCGTAGTGACTCGGGTGAACGTCCCGTACTTCCATGCCCGCACGCTCACGTGTCAGACCACCTGGTCCCAGTGCTGATAGACGACGCTTATGCGTCAGTTCAGCCAGTGGGTTGGTCTGATCCATGAACTGAGACAATTGGGAGCTTCCGAAGAACTCTTTAATGGATGCGATAACGGGACGTATGTTGATCAGGGCCTGTGGTGTAATCACATTTGCATCCTGAATCGACATTCTCTCACGAACTACACGCTCCATACGGGATAGACCGATACGGAACTGATTCTGCAGCAACTCACCTACAGAACGCAGACGACGGTTGCCCAGGTGGTCAATGTCATCGGTGCTACCGATTCCGTGAAGCAAGTTGATGAAATAGCTAATCGACGAAATGATGTCCGCAGGTGTTACGTTCTTCACGGATTTATCAATATTGCCGTTAGCGATCAACTTGATTACCTTACCATCCTCGATCGGCGAGAACACGTCAATCGTCTGGAGAGGAATATCATTGCTGTCCAGTACACCGCTCGCTACATGATAAGTGCGGTGGCCAACAGTGTTCTCCAGGTGTGGCATGATCTCATCCAGCAGACGACGATCCACCATTTGACCCGCCTCGGCAATGATTTCACCTGTAGTGGTATCTACCAGTGACTCCGCCAGACGTTGGTTGAATAGACGGTTCTTGATGTGCAGCTTTTTGTTGATTTTGTAACGACCTACATTAGCCAGGTCATAACGTTTTGGATCAAAGAAACGCGCTACGAGCAAGCTCTTGGCGTTATCCAGCGTAGGCGGCTCACCCGGACGAAGACGCTCGTAAATCTCAATGAGGGCCTTTTCCGTAGAATCGGTGTTATCCTTGTCCAGTGTGTTGCGAATATATTCGTCATTGCCAAGCAAATCCAGAATCTCGGCATCGGTGCCGAACCCCAGAGCACGCAGCAGAACAGTAACCGGAATCTTACGGGTACGGTCAATGCGGACATAGATAATATCCTTCGCGTCCATTTCCAGCTCAAGCCAGGCTCCGCGGTTAGGAATTACTGTTGCCGTATAGGCCTGTTTACCGTTTTTATCTACTTTAGTACTGAAATAGACGCTGGGAGAGCGAACCAACTGGCTGACGATAACCCGTTCCGCACCGTTAATAATAAACGTACCGGTCTCGGTCATCAGCGGGAAGTCTCCCATAAATACTTCCTGCTCTTTAACTTCTCCGGTTTCTTTATTAATAAGCCGGACCTTTACACGCAGAGGCGCTGCATACGTGACGTCGCGTTCCTTCGCATCGTCAACTGTATATTTAGGCTCCCCGAGGCTGTAATCGATGAATTCCAGCACCAGATTTCCCGTAAAATCCTGAATTGGCGAGATATCCTGGAACATTTCACGCAATCCTTCTTCAAGGAACCAGTCATACGATTTCTGCTGGATCTCAATCAGATTGGGAACTTCGAGTACCTCGTTAATTCGTGCATAACTGCGCCGAGTGCGTCGACCATATTGAACAAGATGTCCTGCCAACTTTAACTCACCCCTCATGTCTACTCACTTAAAAATTTCATTGCGAACCTCTGTTTGGAGCCGTATAATGAACTCATACAGAAGAGCATGTAACACACATACCACACAAATAAAGAAAAGCCCTTACTCGAATTCATTCGAAAAAAGAGCGACTCATCTGTGAGGTCTTCCTGCCGGAACCACATTATTACTTGTAGATTTACCCAAAATGGTTATATTATACGTAGAGAAGGACTTATCCATGCCTAATTCTCGTATAAAATAGTTGACATTTCAGCAAACTAAAGCCATAAAGGGCATCCTAATACTGACATTATACAATAATATCATAGGCTATGACCTAAGTCAATGGTCTTATTCGAATTTTCTGTAATTATTTACTTGCCTTAAATATCCGATAGCCTTTGTCCTTGGTGACTTCCTCGACCTGTGAAAATAACTCCTCCAGCTTGGCTCGTGCCGATGGCGCACCTTGCTTCTTCTGAATGACTACCCACAGTGTCCCGCCTTCCTTCACATGAACCGCAGCCTGCTCAAAGATCGAATGCACCGTTTGCTTACCGGCCCGTATAGGCGGATTGGTCAGAATCACATCGAATTGCCGTCCCTGCACAGCCTCTAGCCGATCACTCTGCATCACAGTCACATTCTTAATCCCGTTGTTGCTTGCATTTTCTTTGCTCAGCTGAACTGCCCGCTCGTTAATGTCCAACATCGTTACATGGCCCGAAGGATTCAGGCGTGCTGCCACAAGACCTATCGGTCCATATCCGCAGCCCACATCCAAAATGTTCGCACCCGCCGGCAGCTCCATGGCCTCAATCAACACTCGACTGCCATAGTCCACTCCATCCCTAGAAAATACCCCGGCATCACTAATAAAGCGAAGAGAATGTCCGCGCAGCTCCGTCTCCAGCACACGCCGATCATGTCCCACACTCGGGCTATTGGAATAATAATGCTCAGACATCATCTGCCCACCTTTGGTTTTGTTATGATCGCGGTCCGTCTCCTGAGAGTACGATGATAGAGGGTTTCTTAACATCCTATCCATCTCCAGGCTTTTTCAGACATCTATACTGAACAAACTACAGCAATAAACCCCTTGAAGAATACTCCAAGGGGTTTATTACTAACCTCATTGCAAAATACTATTTCAGCTCGATAGTAGCGCCTGCTTCTTCCAGCTTAGCTTTGATGGACTCAGCTTCTTCTTTGCCCACTTTTTCTTTAACTGGCTTTGGAGCGTTGTCAACAAGCTCTTTAGCTTCTTTCAGGCCGAGACCTGTAACTTCACGAACTGCTTTGATAACGTTGATTTTGGATGCGCCTGGGTTAGCCAGAACTACATCAAACTCGGATTGCTCAGCTTCAGCAGCGCCACCAACAGCTCCGCCTACTACTGCTACTGGAGCAGCAGCTGTTACGCCGAATTCTTCTTCGATTGCTTTAACAAGATCGTTCAGTTCCAGTACAGTCATACCTTTAATTGCTTCCAAGATTTGCTCTTTACTCATGGTTGAACCTCCGTTTATATAATAGTTTTTTTGTTTATACCATTACTGCAGTCGCAGAACCGAATATTCGATTATGCGCTTTGCTCTTCCTTCTCGGCAACAGCTTTAACTGCAAGCGCGAAGTTGCGCACAGGAGCTTGAAGCACGCTGAGGAGCATGGAAAGGAGACCTTCGCGGGATGGCAGTTCTGCCAGTGCTTTGATTTCTTCAGCACCAACTACACGACCCTCTACTACTCCGCCTTTCAGTTTCAAAGCATCGTTCTTTTTAGCAAAATCATTAAGGATTTTTGCTGGAGCTACAGCATCGTCAACGCTGAACGCGATTGCGGTAGGGCCCGTCAATACTTCGTCCAGTTCAGACAGTTCTGCAGCTGCAGTTGCACGACGCAACAATGTGTTCTTCAGTACTTGAAGTTCTACGCCTGCTTCACGCAGTTGCTTGCGCAGCTCAGTTACTTGAGCAACATTCAGACCACGATAGTCAGCAACAACAGTAGTTGCGCTCTCGCGCAGCTTTGCAGTTACAGCTTCAACGGCTTCTTGTTTTGCTTGAATCACTTTTGCATTTGCCAAACTGTACACCTCCTGATGAAATTTATTCACTTCTAATGAAGATCCCTAGATCTCACTACAAGTAGGCTACTTGAGCACAAGAAAAGCCTCCGTAGCAATCACGAAGGCTTGATAAATCAACATGGGCGGTAAGAACCGCCGCATGAGTCGTTCTATCATAACACCTCGGTAGGAAATTAAGCCTGACGGCACCTACTGTCTACGGTAAGCATATTCAAATTTAACGGTCAATCTTCCGTAACCAACTTCAATATAATAACAGATCAGATTGAACTAGTCAATCAAAAATTATTATCTAAAGCTAGCTGTGTTTACACGAGCACTTGGGCTCATTGTGGAAGATACTGCGATGTTCTTCAGGTATACACCTTTAGCAGCCGCAGGCTTCGCGCGGTTCAGGGCATCAACCAAAGCTTTGAGGTTCTCACCCAGTTGCTCAGCTGTGAAGGACGCTTTACCGATTGGCGCGTGAATTTGACCAGCTTTGTCGAGACGGTATTCGATTTTACCAGCTTTGATTTCTTGAACAGCTTTGGCAACATCGAAAGTAACTGTTCCTGCTTTAGGGTTAGGCATGAGACCTTTACCACCGAGCAGACGACCCAGTTTACCAACCTCACTCATCATATCTGGTGTAGCTACGCAGACATCGAATTCGAACCAGCCTTGTTGGATTTTGTTGATCATATCTTGATCACCAACATAATCAGCACCAGCTGCTTCTGCTTCTTTCACTTTGTCGCCTTTAGCGAACACCAAGACGCGTTGGGTTTTACCAGTACCGTGCGGCAATACAACTACGCCACGAACGGCTTGGTCTTGTTTACGAGCGTCAACGCCCAGACGAACTGCTACTTCAACGGTCTCGTCGAATTTTGCAGTCGCTGCCTTTTTCACCAGTTCAACGGCTTCCAAAGGCTCGTAAGTTGCTTCGCTGTCGATCAGCTTAGCAGCTTCCAGGTATTTCTTACCGTGTTTAGCCATTTTCATTTCCTCCTTTGTGGTATTAGCGGATATACCTCCCACATGAATCGGTACAAAGCCGATTGTCGAAGCTTACGATTAATCTTCGATGGTGATACCCATGCTGCGAGCAGTACCTTCAACCATACGCATAGCTGCTTCAACGGAAGCTGCGTTCAGGTCAGGCATTTTTTGCTCAGCGATTTGACGAACAGTATCGCGTTTTACAGTAGCTACTTTCGTTTTGTTCGGCACGCCGGAACCTTTTTCGATTTTAGCAGCAACTTTCAACAGAACTGCAGCCGGTGGAGTTTTTGTGATGAAAGTAAAGGAACGATCTTCAAACACAGAAATTTCAACCGGAATGATCAGGCCTGCTTGATCAGCAGTACGAGCGTTGAATTCCTTACAGAATGCCATGATGTTGACACCTGCTTGACCCAAAGCCGGACCTACTGGAGGCGCTGGATTCGCTTTACCTGCAGGGATCTGCAGTTTTACCATTTTGATTACCTTTTTTGCCATGGTGACACCTCCTTGACTCAATAGTGGTACAATGGATCAGATGATCCTCCCACAAGAAACCTTAAGAAAACCTATATTTTCTCCACTTGAGTATAATCCAACTCCAGCGGGGTTTCCCGTCCAAACATGTTGACATGCACTTTCAACTTGCTTTTGTCAGCCAATATTTCTTCCACGGAGCCCACAAAATTCGCAAATGGACCAACTTTAATCCGAACGGATTCCTTCACGTCGAATTCAATCTTCGGTTTCGGCTCGACCATACCCATATGCTTCAGAATCTGCTCAACTTCCTCAGGAAGCAAAGGCGTAGGCTTGGAACCAGAACCCGTCGATCCTACAAATCCGGTCACGCCCGGTGTATTGCGCACAACATACCAGGAATCATCGGTTTGAATCATTTCGACCAAGACATAACCCGGGTAAACTTTACGCATGACAGTCTTTTTCTTACCGTCTTTGTTTACCAGTTCTTCTTCCATCGGAACAAGAACTCGGAATATCTTGTCCTCCATGCCCATGGACTCAACGCGTTTTTCCAAATTGGCTTTGACTTTGTTCTCATACCCAGAATAGGTATGAACGACATACCATCTTTTTTCCATATCAAGCCACCTGGGACCCTTCTTAAATAATCGCTTCGATCACAGCAGAGATGCCGATATCCAGAACCCAAAAATAAATTGTGACAAACGCAATTGTACCGATAACGATCAACGTATAGTTCGTCAACTCTTTACGATTGGGCCAGCGAACTTTCTTGAGTTCAGCCCAGCTTTCAGAGAAAAAGGAAATCAGAGACTTGAAACTACGTTTCACGCCGACTACACCTCCAAAAAACTATCTAGTTTCCCGATGAGGAGTCTGCTCGTTACAGAACTTGCAGAATTTCTTCATCTCCATGCGGTCAGGGTGATTACGCTTGTTTTTGGTCGTAGTGTAATTTCTTTGTTTGCAAGTTGTACAAGCCAAAGTAATTATTACCCGCATGATGTGCACCTCCCGAAGACATCCAAAAAAGACGGAGTCTCTAAATTGATCCTAAAAAACGCGAATTTAGGCCTACCTAAAACACTTTATCACAAGGGGGTAGTCATGTCAACGAATGTTTGTAGTCATTTTCTCTGATTTATTTTCCGCATCTTGCTGTCTAAATCCCAAACGGCTAAAGGCTTCTGGCCACGATCGCCAGATTGGATATCCATACATTCATATGCCAGTATTTATCAAATCGCAGCGTTATAAACCTCCGACTTGTCGACAACGAGCATTTTGTACCGTTTGGTGTCATTGCTCTTGTGAAATACATAGACGGATGAATCACTTCGATCCACTAATTGCTGAAATTGGAGACTACACTTCAGTGTTACTCACTTTAGATTGTGCAGAATAATCTCCAACAAAAAAAGACTCGAATCACTGAGCCTTTTCTCGAAACGTATATACTAATTATCGCGAACTTCTAGGTATTTTTCAAGCTTTCGTTTGACTCGCTGCAAAGCATTGTCTATAGACTTCACATGACGGTTCAAATCCACTGCAATTTCTTGATAGGAACGCCCATCTAGATATAACATTAATACCTTGCGCTCCAGATCGCTCAATATCTCAGACATCTTGTCTTCCAGGCCGACAAATTCTTCCTGATTGATAATCAATTCCTCAGGGTCACTGACTTGCGAACCGCAGATGACATCCATCAATGTACGATCTGACTCTTCATCATAAATAGGTTTGTCCAGCGACACGTAAGAGTTCAAAGGAATATGCTTCTGACGTGTGGCCGTCTTGATCGCTGTAATAATCTGTCGCGTGATACATAATTCCGCAAACGCTTTAAAGGAAGCCAGCTTATCACCCTTGAAATCACGAATGGACTTATACAGGCCAATCATGCCTTCTTGAATGATGTCTTCGCGATCGGCACCGATCAGAAAATAAGATCTGGCCTTCGCGCGAACAAAGTTCCGATACTTGTTGATCAGGAACTCCAGAGCCTCGCTGTCACCTTCATGGACCGCTGCAACAATGTCTTCATCATCCCTGTAATCATAATCAGATAACATGATATCCTTGAGGTCGACACTCACTTAACAATCCCTCCGGCCGCAACGCAAGGTCCCCGTTACTTCTCTCAAAATATACGACAAGTATAAGCGAACGCATACGACAACGTCAACTGAACTTTCCACAATTATCATAAAGGAGGATAATTAATGTGTAATTTGTAAAAATTTAAAATTATTTGAAGAAGATTAGGCTCACTCTCTGCGCCAGCGCTCGAATAGCTTTCTCATCTCTGGCGAAAGCTTTGCATCCAGTGTATTGCCCTTTGAGCGCTGTTGATCCAGCTCAATCCGTTGCTTTACCTGTCGCTCGGACTCCTGCACCTCAATCTTCAGCTCTCGAGCAGATACCCGTAGAGCTCCCTGAGCAAAAGCCACATGCTGCTCCACCTGATCGCTTGTTGCCACATAGATCGTTCGACGCCTCGTACTTAACTCCCGAACCAGACGCTCAATACATTCATCTGCCGTCTCTTTCTCCTTGGTAAAGTAAATCTGTACTTTGCTATGTGTAAAAGATTTGCCAAGCCCGGGTACACGATACGCATCAAATACAACGATGACCCTTCTCCCCGAAAAGGCCTGATGATCCGCGAGCCTCTCAAGCAGACTGTCCCGTGCCTCCTGCAAGCTGTGCTGCGCCAATGCGGAAAGTTCGGACCAGGCCCCGATCATGTTATAACCGTCCACAAGCAGAACATCCCGCATATCAGCCATAGGCTAGCTCCCGGCCAATCGACCGCGCAGTACTTCGTACATTACGACCCCGGCAGCTACGGAAGCGTTCAGGGAATTAATTCGACCCTCCATCGGCAACTTGACAAGGACGTCACATTTTTCACGGATCAGCCGCCCCATTCCCTTGTTTTCATTTCCGATCACGACGGCGACCGGTCCTGTGAATACATTATTACCGAACACCGGCTCTGTAGCTTCGACATCGGTACCGACCACCCATATACCAGCTTCCTTCAGACGATCAATGGTCTGTCCAAGGTTGCTCACTCTAGCGACGGGTACATATTCTACTGCCCCCGCTGACGTCTTGGAGACCGTTGCCGTGATGGATGCAGAGCGTCTTTTGGGTACGATTACGCCATGAGCACCTGTGCAGTCAGCTGTACGTAGAATGGAGCCCAGATTATGAGGGTCCTCTATTTCGTCCAGCAATATCAGAAAAGGAGCTTGTCCTTTTGCCGCAGCAGCTGCGAGCAGGTCCTCAACCTCTGCATAGGCATATGGCGCTGCCTGTGCCACTACTCCTTGGTGCTGTATGCCTGGAACCATCTGATCCAGCTTACGCTTGTCCGCCTGCTGTACGATGACACCCGCTTTTTTGGCCTCCGCAATGATTGGCTGAACCAAGTGCTTCTGTGCTTGCTCAGCCAGCCATATTTTATTAATTGTCCTGCCTGACTTCAAAGCCTCGATAACCGAGTGCTTACCGGCAATCCATTCTTCTTCCATCCGTGTAACCTCCCTGCTGTATGAAGCCTTCCTGCCCACTTCTTACATGCACTATATAATTTCTTTATTGTATACCCACAAAGTATTTGCCCAAAGTGAGCTTTCAAACTTTGTCGAAATTCGCCTCGTTAATGCTAGACATTAGACTCCATCGCCCGAATCCCCTCATCAAGCAGCTCGGTGAGTCTGTCCAATCGACCATCACAGTACAGAAATCCTACCAGCCCTTCCAGAGCTGTAGCATGTCTGTACTCCAGCACATCCGCATTTTTGGGAATGCTGCCTGATTTAGCATTGCGACAAGCCCGTACAATATCCTGCTCCTCTTCTGTGAGGATCGCTTCGAGCTTCTGCAGCATCACACTCTGCGCCTTGGCTGACACCAGACTTATCGCTCTGCGGTGCAGATGGTGTGGGCGCAAGTTAGTCTGGCTCAGCAAAAATTGGCGTATGGCAACCTCATATACAGCGTCCCCAATATAAGCCAACGATATAGGGGGGATGAGTCTTGCTGGCTTGGAAGGGGGATAGGGGAACCAAAGCTTCTGCAATTCCATGTTCCCTCCGCTTATCTCCGCCGCCAGCGCATGCCTTGAGCTGTATCCTCTAGCAGAATGCCCTGTTCTGCCAGCAGATCACGAATCTCATCCGCTCTGCCCCAATTTTTGGACTTTCTTGCCTCTACACGCTCTGCTATCAGCTGCTCTACTTCCTCATCCAGCAGTTCACTGCTCGTAGCGTCATAAAGTCGCAGTACATTGTTCATCCCCTCGAAAGTCTTCAGGAGAGCTGTCAGCTCAGCAGTAATCACTACCTCCCGCTGCAATGTCTGATTAGCTTCACTTACCCAATCGAACAATGCTGTAATCGCATCTGGCGTATTAAAGTCATCATCCATTTTCTCGCGGAACTGAGACTGGATTTGCTGCAGCTTGCTCGCTAGCTCTTGGCCTACTTGGCCATCACCTGGCAATGCCGTCTTCAAGCGGTGTGTTACATTTGCGACAGCATTCGCAATACGTTCGACACTTTTCTCAGCCTGACTCATGGTCTCCTCATTGAAATTCAGTGGATTGCGATAATGCGTAGACAGCATGAAGTAACGTATGGCTTCCTTCTTATACTGTGCCCGCAGATCCTTGACAAGGATACCATTGCCGAGCGATTTCGACATCTTCTCATTATTGATTCGAATATAGCCATTATGCATCCAGTAACGGGAGAGCGGCTGGCCGGTCAATGCTTCCGACTGCGCGCACTCACATTCATGATGCGGGAACTGCAGATCCTGTCCACCGCCATGAATATCCAGCGTATCGCCCAGGTAATGACGGGCCATGGCAGAGCATTCGATATGCCAGCCGGGTCTACCATTTCCCCACGGGCTGGACCAGTAGATCTCGCCTGGCTTGGCAGCCTTCCACAGTACAAAATCCTCCGGGCGCTCCTTGCGCTCATCGACACCGATTCGAATGCCAAATTGCAGCTGCTCCAGATTCTGACCTGACAGCTTGCCGTAGTCCTTGAACTTCTCGGTACGGTAGAATACATCTCCGCCGTTCTCATAGGCGTAATCACGCTCAACCAGCTCACGGATGAATTCAATAATCAGATCCATGCTCTCGGTAACTCGCGGATTAAGAGTGGCCGCAGGTATACCTAGCCCCGCAATATCCTCGTAGTAAGCTTTAATGAAGCGCTCAGCCACTGTAGGTACATCTGTGCCAAGCTCTTCCGCCTTACGGATCAGCTTATCGTCCACATCGGTAAAATTCGTAACGTAGTTAACTTCGTATCCTGAATACTCAAGGTAGCTACGCACCATATCAAACACGATAATTGGACGGGCATTGCCAATATGAATATAGTCATACACCGTCGGTCCGCATACATACATCTTGACCTTTCCAGGTTCTTGGGGGACGAACACCTCTTTATTCCTATGCATCGTGTTATAGACCTGAAGCGTCATACGCTATTCCTCCTTAACCGGAATCCCATGCACCGCACGAGAAGCTATATCCGGACAGCTTTTGCTGTATTAATATCATCTTACTTGATTGCCAGGACGTTTCTCAATCCTGCTCATCTTTTACCGATGGGACATGCATACGCTCATCGTGAAGCTTTTCCCGCGAAGATGGGCTGCTTCTCACTTCAGCAAGCTCTGTGCGCAGTAGCTCGATTTCAGCCTGCAGACTCCGTATGGAATCTACGATCGGGTCTGGAAGCTGGTGGCTTAAGCGATCCTGTTTAATTCCCGCCTGCTTCACAATACGTCCTGGAATACCTACTACCGTACTATATGGAGGAACCTCCTTCAGGACCACTGAGTTGGAGCCTATATTGGACTGATCTCCTACAGTGAATGACCCCAGTATTTTCGCGCCCGAGCCGATAACTACATTATTACCAATGGTAGGATGCCTTTTACCCTTTTCTTTTCCCGTTCCCCCAAGAGTAACTCCCTGATATAAAATGACATCATTTCCGATCTCACAGGTTTCACCAATGACGATACCCATACCGTGGTCTATGAATAGACGATCCCCGATGCGGGCTCCCGGATGAATCTCGATTCCTGTCATAAAGCGCGAAAATTGCGATATAATGCGAGGCAGTGTACGCCAGCCCTTGCGATAAAGGCCATGAGCTGCTCTGTGAAACCAAATGGCATGAATCCCGGAGTACGTAAAAATAACCTCCAGCGGCCCTGTAGCTGCCGGGTCGTTATCCAGCACCGCCTGAATGTCCGACTTCATCTTTGTGAACATAGGAGCCCCCTTTTTGCTTCGGTCGAGATTCCATACATGCAATAAGGCAAATAAGGCATAAAAAAACGCCTCCGCAGCCAAAGCTGCAGAGACGTTTTACCGTGGTTCCACTCTGCTTGAGATGCCGCAGCATATGCCGACCTCTCATCTTTCACATCCAGTAACGCGGATGACACGGTTCAACCTGTCCTGGCTACCGATCCGGTATCACAGGTTCAATCGAACAGCTCCCAGGCGCATTTCTACTGCTGGCCATCTGGACAACTCACAGCCCCGGCCTTCGCCTTCGTCTGTCCTCTCTGGTTAGATGACTATTGCAATGTACTTCTCCTGCTCGTTGCTTTTATGTTACGGCGCAAATACACCGTCATCAATCATTTCGTTGGTGACACCCATTATAGCGGAAAGACAACAAACTGACAACAATTCCAGTTCAGGACTTAGCCTTTGATCTGGGATTGCAAACGCTGAATGACCTTATCCCGACCAAGAAGATAAATAGTCTCGTTCAGATCTCTTCCGTGGGTCTGGCCCGTCAACGCCACACGAATCGGCATAAATAGCTGCTTGCCCTTGAAGCCAGTCTCCTTCTGTACTTCCTTGATGAGGGCAGCCATACGTGCTGCTGTGAACTCTTCACTTGCCTGTACCTTGTCCACAAATGCCTGTAGTACAGCTGGGACCTGCTCTTCTGCCAGTACAGCCTGGGCTTCCCCATCAAGCTTCAGATGTGAGCGGAAGAAGACGTCTGATAATTTGACAATATCCGACGCAGCTGTCATTTGCTCCTGATACAAGCGTACCAGAGCCTCGGCCCATGCAGCCTGCTCCTCTGTCAGCTCCTGTGGAATTAATCCAGCTTCCTGCAGATGCGGAACAGCCATTGCCGTAATCCGTGCAGAGTCAGCATGCTTGATGTAGTGATTATTCAGATGAGCCAGCTTCAGCGGATCAAATACAGCCGGGCTCTTGGACAGACGATTCGGATCGAAGATGGAGATCAATTGCTCTTGATCGTAGATCTCTTCTTCTCCCTCTGGTGACCATCCCAGAAGTGCGATAAAGTTGAACATAGCCTCTGGCAAATAGCCAAGACGGTCATATTGCTCCATGAATTGGATAATGGATTCATTCCGCTTGCTAAGCTTCTTGTGATCCTCACCCACGATTAGAGTCATGTGTCCAAAGATCGGCGGCTCCCAACCAAGCGCCTCATAGATCATCAGCTGCCGCGGAGTATTGGATACGTGATCCTCGCCGCGCAGGACGTGAGTAATCTTCATCAAATGATCATCCACTGCTACCGCGAAGTTATAGGTCGGAATTCCATCCTTCTTGACGATAACAAAATCGCCACTCTCCTTGGAGTTGAACGTAATGGAGCCCTTCACCATATCATCAAATGTATATTCACGGTCCTCCGGTACCCGGAAACGAATGCTCGGCACACGTCCCTCTGCTTCGAAGGCCTTACATTGTTCCTCAGTCAAATCCCGGTGCTTGCCAGAGTAACGAGGGGTCTCGCCACGAGCCATCTGCTCTTCACGCTCTTTCTCCAGCTCTTCCTCCGTGCAATAACAACGATAAGCAAGGCCATTGTCCAGCAAGGACTGCCATTGCTCCTTATAGATATCCAGACGCTCAGTCTGACGATAAGGGCCGTATTCACCGCCAACATCCACGCTTTCATCCCAGTCGATGCCAAGCCACTTCAAATATTTAAGCTGACTCTCCACGCCACCCTCAATGTTACGCTTCACATCGGTATCTTCAATACGAATAATGAATTTACCACCCTGATTTCTAGCATACAAATAATTGAACAGTGCTGTTCTTGCATTTCCGATATGTAGATGTCCCGTTGGACTTGGCGCATACCGTACACGGACTTCCGTGCTCATACAATCCCCTCCGTAACTTATCTCTCAACTCATGATGATAGCATACCCTTGACAAGGCACACAACCGATTGTGCAGCGACTCCCTCACCACGCCCGGTGAAGCCAAGCTGCTCAGTCGTTGTAGCCTTGACGTTAACCTGTGAACGTTCCTTCGCCCCAAGCGTTTCTGCTATAACATCTACCATTTGTGGAATATATGGAGCCATCTTCGGGCGCTGGGCAATAATCGTGCTGTCTACATTGCCAAGCTCGTATCCCTGCTCCTTGGCCAATTGCCATACATGCTGCAGTAGCTTGAGGCTATCCGCATCCTTAAATGCAGGATCGTTGTCAGGAAAATGCTTGCCGATATCTCCCATACCTAGGGCGCCCAAGATCGCATCCGTAATCGCATGTAACAGTACGTCCGCATCGGAATGGCCCAACAGACCTTTCTCATACGGAATAGTTACGCCCCCGATAATACACGGCCTTCCTTCGACCAACTGATGAACATCGAATCCTTGTCCTACTCGAATCATTCTGTCTCCTCTTCCTCTCTGCCCGTCCATAATGTTGCGATCTCCAGATCCTCCGGGGTAGTAATCTTGATATTGGTATAGCTGCCCTCTACCATCTGTACACGGATACCAAGACGCTCTACCAGCATCGAATCGTCCGTACCCAGGAATCCGTCTTTCTCCGCCAGCACATATGCCTCTTCCAAATCGGAAAGACGAAAAGTCTGTGGCGTTTGAATGCTCCACAGACTTCGGCGTTCTGGCGTTGCCACAACTTTACCGTCCTGATCCACCTGCTTAATCGTATCCTTGACAGGAACACCCAGCACGGATGCTCCATGCTCGCGAGCAGCTTCTAGACAGTCCCGTATGGCCTTCCGGGTCACAAAAGGGCGTACCCCATCATGAACCATGACCCACTTCGTATTCAGCCGCGCAAGACCGCGCTTGACCGAATGCTGACGCTCAGCACCACCAGCGACGATAGATGACACCTTATCAATGCCGAATTCATCAATCCAGTCACGACAGCGGTCCGTATCTCCTTCACCAGTGACGAGTACGATCTCCTGAATCTCAGGCATACGGGCGAACACCTCAAGTGTATATATAAAAACAGGCTTGTCCCCTAATTTCAAAAACTGCTTGCTCTCTGTCGTGCCCATTCGGGTTCCGCGTCCTGCGGCCACAACGACGACACCGAGGCTATTGTCCATTGCTCCAATCCCTACCTTAACAGTCAGTATGCCGGAATGGCTATGGTCGGTAACACCGACCCTTCCATCATACCGTGTTTACTGAGCTTTTTCCAATAATTTCGGTTTGGCGAAGATCATGCGACCCGCAGAGGTCTGCAGCACACTCGTCACAAGCACCTCCATGGTCGTGCCAATGTAATCCCGTCCACCCTCTACTACGATCATGGTCCCATCATCTAGATAAGCGACGCCTTGACCGTGCTCCTTGCCGTCCTTAATGATCTGCACGACAATCTCTTCACCCGGCAGCACGACTGGCTTCACCGCATTGGCTAGATCATTGATATTCAGTACAGACACACCCTGCAGCTCACATACCTTATTCAGGTTGAAATCATTGGTCACGACCTTACCCTGCAGAAGCTTCGCCAGCTTGACGAGCTTACTATCCACTTCAGAGATTTCTTCAAAATCACCCTCATAGATAAGCACCTTCACATCAAGCTCCTTCTGAATCTTGTTCAGAATATCGAGCCCCCTGCGTCCACGATTACGCTTGAGTAGATCGGATGAATCCGCAATATGCTGGAGCTCCTCCAGTACGAATTCTGGAATAACAATCGTGCCTTCAATGAATCCCGTCTTACAAATATCAGCTATTCTGCCGTCAATGATGACGCTGGTATCCAGAATCTTATGCTCCTCCAGCCAGCGTTCCTCAGGCTCCTCCGTGTGGTGAAAGCGCCCTGACGTCCATAGAGACGTAAGCTCATCACGCTTTTCCAATCCCACCATCATACCGACATATCCACACACGAGCATGATGCCCAGACCGAGGATCTGCCCACTAACTCCGAGCCAGGACAGCCCCGGATAGATGAGTATCGCAAACAGCAGACCACTCAGCAAGCCTACTGTGCCAGAAGCAATCTCATGAATGGGGATGCCCGCCAGCCTATCAATTCCTCGTTGTAATCGGTTGGAAAGCGCTGAGCCCGCAGCTGAACAGCTAACGAGAAACACCAACGCACCCAGTATAGTCCAAATCACGTCACCCGCAGGAGAATCCTGCATCCATACCGGCAGCCAGCGAACAGTCCCTGCAACTCTATCATATAACGTATAGCCGAACCATGCCCCGCACAATCCTGTAAAAGTTAAAATGGCTCTTTTCCACATGAACCCCCGCACCTCCTCTGTTTCCTTGGTATCCATTTCTATCTGGATTCTTTATCCAGTATGATCCAAATCAGCCGGGGTTAACCGTGGGTTGATGAACTTTTTTCCCAAGCTAGACAGGGAGAGTCAGCCAGCAACCTTGATCTTTATATTGAAAGGGTATATTTTTTTGGCATATAATGAATTTATTCCTATAAATCAGAGGTGGGTAGCGAAATGACCGTACAAAGCTTGCACGCTTTTCAAGATCAGGTATCCGAACTGCTGCTCCGTCACCGCAGTCTGCTAGATGTTCTGTCCAAAACTGGGCAATCAGGCGCCTCTGTGAACCGTGCCGTTGCCAAAGCAATAACGGAATGCGGCTGCATTGAGGTCCACGCCAAAAAACAGGATTATGAGCTGGAGTCCAGTCTGGAGGATGCCAAAGCTCAGTTGGATAACCACGTTCAAGGGTCGCTTTGTGAGAATTGTAAGGAAGTTATTATGTCCGAGCTTGGTCGTAGCCTCTTCTACATGTCCGCTCTTTGCAATCTGCTGGAGATCAATTTGGAAGATGTGGTGGAGCGCGAGTCTCAGAAGTGCTCGACGCTGGGACTATTCAATATGTCTTAATGCTTTTATTTACCTGAACAATCCTTCTCATCAACATCATAGAAGGCTTGGGACGCCGAGTATCCACGCTAGTGCCCTAAGCAACAAAAAAAGCATGTGTGCCCCATTAATGAGACATACATGCTTTTCCTTTTGCTTTGTTGAAATGACCACAGCCAATACTCGATCCTAGTAGACATGGATAACAGCATAATTACTAAATCTATTCCAACGAATTGGAGATACGAATAATTCCTGGAACTTGTATTAGCTATCGCATAATTAGCTTACAAACATTAACGTTCAGAGTGGCGATACTGATCATCAGACGATTTACGCTTCTTCCTCCGTCTGCCAAAGATTCGTTCCAGATGATGCTTCATACCGTAGAGTGCATAGAGCACCAGGGGTACGAAAATCAGCTTGGAGAGATTATCAGCGAACTGGATCGCAATGAACACGGCCCCGATTGCAACCAGAGGTGCAATCCATATCGCTTTCTTCGGAAGACCAACCTTCTTGAAGTTAGGATACTTTAAGGAGCTGATCATCAGGTATGAGAGTAGCATCGTCGCTACAGCCATCGGTATAGGAGATATATCTGCATGGAACAGGGACAGAGTCGCGAGCACACCGCCCGCTGCTGGAATCGGAAGTCCCGTAAAATAGCCTGGAATCCCCGCACGCACGTTGAATCTCGCTAGACGCATTGCACCACACATAGGAAAAATGGCCGTAGCCGTCCAGCCCAGTGCTGGATGTACATCATGGAAACTAACAATATACATAATTACAGCAGGTGCTGCGCCAAAAGAAACCATATCCGACAAGGAATCAAGCTCTTTGCCGAAATCACTCTGTGCATTGAGTGCTCTCGCAGCACGGCCATCCAATCCGTCAAGCAACATTGCAACAATAACCATAATGGCTGCATAGCTGTATTTACCATCTACCGCAAGCATCATGGCAATCATTCCAAGGAACAGATTACCCAAAGTAAACATGTTCGGAATTGATTTGGCTATCATATTTTCACCTCATAAGCTAAGCTCTAGTTCCAATATCATCCACTGATGATATTGCAATTACATCTGCCTGTCAATGAACACTTGCTCCTGCAGTCGCTTCAGCCCTTCCTTGATGGTACGGGCGCGCACCTCACCAATGCCATCCACCTCATCCAGTTCCTCAATGGAAGCCATCATAACCTGTGGCAGCTCACTGAATTGGTCTACCAGATTATGAATAATCACATTAGGTAGCCTTGGAATTTTATTCAGTACACGATACCCTCTTGGGGATACCGTTTCCTCTGAAGTGGCCGCGGACGAAGGATAACCAAGCAATCGCGCTATATGATGAGCATCGAGCAGTTCTTCATCCGTTGAATGCTTTAGACCATTAATGATTTCGCGGATTTTCTCATCACTGTCTTCTTTGGCATAGTCCTTATAGAGTAACCAAGCTTCTTCCTCGGTGGTCCCCACAAGCTCCTCCATCTGCATGCTGATCAGACGGCCTTCATTGCCTAGCTCGTTGACATAACGCTTAATTTCCATCTTAATCCGCATGACCATCTCCGTCCGCTGGATTACATTGATAACCTCCGGGATGGTTACCAGCTCCTCGAATTCGGAGGCAGACAGGTTCGTCAGGGCCTGATTCAGTACAGATTTGTATTTCTCCAGCGTCTGAATAGCCTGATTGGCTTTGGTCAATATGACACCAATTTCCTTAAGGGCATAGCGAAGCGTGCCTTGATACAAAGTAATAATATTACGACGCTGAGAAATGGACACAACCAGCTTCCCCGTTTGCTTCGCAACTCGCTCGGCCGTTCTATGACGAATTCCGGTCTCAATGGAGGAGATGGAGGAATCCGGTATCAACTGCGTGTTCGCATATAAAATCCGCTTCAAATCTTCGCTCAAAATGATGGCCCCATCCATTTTGGCCAATTCATACAGATAGTTCGGTGAAAAGTCGCAATTAATGGAGAAGCCTCCATCTACCACTTCCATAACCTCTGGACTGTAGCCGACGACGAGAAGTGCTCCGGTCTTAGCCCTGAGTACGTTTTCTAGACCTTCACGAAAGGGTGTACCCGGCGCTACAAGCCGCAATAAATCGTTCATTTTACCGAGTTGGCTCGTTTCCTTCATTGTATTTTTTCCCCCTAATTTAATGCGGCTGCCAGTGCTTCAGACACAGTCCCTACCCCAATGATCTCCAGATTTTTAGGTGGCGTCCAGCCTTTCAGACTTTTTTCCGGCAAAATCACTCGTTTGAATCCGAGCTTATGAGCTTCACGCACCCGCTGCTCTGCTCTGGACACAGCACGTACCTCACCAGTCAGTCCTACTTCACCAAAAACCACATCATAAGGCTTCGTAGGTACATCACGGAAGCTTGAAGCAATACTGACGGCAATTGCCAGATCTACCGCCGGCTCATCCAGCTTCACGCCTCCTGCTACATTCAGATACGCATCCTGATTCTGCAAGAACATTCCCATACGCTTCTCCAGCACCGCAATGATCAGACTTAAGCGGTGGTGATCAATGCCCGTGCCCATTCGCCGCGGGGAAGGAAAGTGGGTACTTGCAATCAACGCCTGCAGCTCCACCAGTACAGGTCTCGTGCCCTCCATACTCGCAACCACTGTCGAACCTGCTACTCCTAATGGACGTTCGGATAGGAATAGCTCCGAAGGATTCTCTACCTCCCGCAAGCCTCCTTCTCCCATCTCGAAGATCCCCATTTCATTGGTGGAACCGAATCGATTCTTGACGGCCCGAAGCAAGCGATAGGTATGATGACGTTCCCCTTCAAAATACAGTACACAATCCACCATATGTTCAAGAAGTCTTGGACCTGCAATGGCTCCTTCTTTGGTAACATGACCTACGAGGACCGTGGCTATGCCAAGCCCTTTGGCGATGCGCATAAAACGAGCTGTGCACTCTCGCACCTGGGATACACTGCCCGGCGCACTGGTCACATCTGGCAAATAGACAGTCTGGATCGAGTCAATAACCAGAAATTGGGGCTTCATTTGATCTACAGCTGCCTCAATGGTCTCCAGATTCGTTTCACATAGAACATATAATTCAGGCGAGAGCACTCCAAGTCGATCAGCACGCAGCTTGGTCTGACGAACGGATTCTTCACCAGATACATACAGCACACGCAAGCCTGAACGTGCCAGTTCATTAGACGCCTGCAGTAGTAGCGTGGATTTGCCGATTCCAGGATCTCCGCCGACGAGTACTAATGAGCCTGGAACAAGTCCTCCACCCAGCACCCGATTTAACTCTCCAATACCCGTGAGCACACGTGGTTCTTTCCCACTCTCGACCTCGGTAATCGACAAAGGCTTCTCTTGCGTCTGGTTATTAAAAAGGGATGAGCTCATCCCTGCTGTCTTTACAACAGTCTCTGTTGCCTCAACCATGGAGTTCCATGCTTGGCACCCTGGGCATTTTCCGTACCATTTAGGCGATTCATAGCCGCATTCCGTGCAATAAAATTTGGTTTTTACTTTAGCCATTCGATTCTCCTTGTTCAAAAAGCTCCAATACTAAAAGTGTACCATTGAAGCAGAGCAACCGTAAAGCAATATCACAAACTTTTCCAATCACTGTAATGAAGCAAAATTCTGATGACCGAGCATGATTTGCCCGGAATTCAAGGCAGATAAGATTAATATATGACAGCATTTCACGAACATGAAGATGCTACCTCTTGGGATGAAAAAAAGGGTTGCCCCCATTGTATGCAGCACATCGCAGTACATAACGGGAGCAACCCTTTTCTATATAGTTCTCACTTGTCAAACGCTATATTCATCAGGATTGAGTGGGAACATTCGTTTTCTTACTAACCTTCAAACCACCTTCAATCTCGTCGATCAGCAGGGAATCCCCCTTGGTAATCGTTCCGCTCAACAGCTCCTCGGACAAACGATCCTCAATATGCTTCTGAATCGCTCTACGCAATGGACGTGCCCCGTAGGCTGGATCAAAGCCTTCTTTAGCCAGGAATGCCTTAGCCTTGTCAGTCAGCTCGAAGTCCACATCGTATTCGTTCAGACGCTTACGAAGCTCTTCGGACATGAGGGAGACGATTTGACCAATGTGCTTCTCTTCAAGAGAGTGGAACACGATGATCTCATCAATACGGTTCAGGAACTCTGGACGGAAGCTCTTCTTAAGCTCTTCCATGACCTTACCCTTCATATTGTCATAGTCTGCCCCAGCATCCACCACAGCTGTGAAGCCCAGGGTAGAGTTCCGCTTGATCGCTTCTGCTCCAACGTTGGAAGTCAGGATGATGAGCGTATTCCGGAAGTCAACTACGCGACCTTTGGAATCTGTCAAGCGTCCATCCTCCAGCACTTGCAGCAGGATGTTGAAGACCTCTGGGTGAGCTTTCTCAATCTCATCAAGCAATACGACGGAGTATGGCTTGCGGCGAACCTTCTCTGTCAGCTGACCTCCTTCCTCATAGCCTACATACCCTGGAGGCGCTCCGACCAGACGTGATGTAGAGTGCTTCTCCATGTATTCGGACATATCGATACGGATAACTGCATTTTCATCACCGAACATGGACTCGGCTAGCGCACGAGCAAGCTCAGTTTTACCTACCCCTGTAGGACCAAGGAAGATAAAGGAGCCCATTGGACGCTTAGGATCTTTGAGACCAGCACGTGCACGACGAATCGCACGGCTGACTGCCTTGACAGCTTCGTCCTGACCGATTACACGCTCATGCAGCAATTGCTCCATGTTCAAGAGACGTTCCGTTTCTTCTTCCTTCAGCTTGCTGACAGGCACGCCCGTCCAGAGCGCTACGATCTGCGCAATATCCTCAGGTGTCACCTCGGAATCAGTACGCCCTTGTTTTTCTTTCCACTGATTTTTGGTCAGATCCAGCTCTTCACGCATTTTCTGCTCGGTATCCCGAAGCGCAGCAGCCTTCTCAAATTCTTGACTTTGTACAGCTGAATCCTTCTCTTTACGAATATCCTCCAGACGGTTCTCCAACTGTTTCAGGTTGGGCGGTACGGTGTAAGAGTTCAGTCGTACTTTAGAACCCGCTTCATCAATCAGATCGATCGCTTTGTCCGGCAGGAAACGGTCTGTAATATAACGGTCAGACAGCTTAACAGCTGCTTCAATCGCTTCATCCGTAATTTTTACACGGTGATGTGCCTCATAGCGGTCACGCAATCCGTACAAAATCTGAATGGCTTCCTCTGGAGATGGCTGATCCACTGTAATAGGCTGGAAGCGCCGTTCCAGGGCTGCGTCTTTCTCAATGTATTTACGATACTCGTCCAGTGTGGTGGCCCCGATACATTGCAGCTCACCGCGTGCCAGTGCAGGCTTCAGAATATTGGAAGCGTCGATCGCTCCCTCTGCACCACCAGCGCCGATCAATGTGTGAAGCTCATCAATGAACAGTACAATGTTACCTGCTTGGCGAATTTCATCCATAATCTTTTTCAGACGATCCTCGAATTCACCGCGATATTTTGTACCAGCTACAACAGAGCCCATATCGAGTGTCATAACACGCTTATCACGCAGTGTCTCCGGAATCTCATTAGCAATAATCTTCTGAGCAAGACCTTCCGCAATCGCCGTCTTACCTACCCCTGGCTCACCAATCAGCACTGGGTTATTCTTCGTACGACGACTCAACACCTGAATGACCCGCTCAATTTCTTTGCTGCGGCCAATTACAGGGTCAAGGTTACCATCCTTCGCGATGGCAGTCAGATCACGAGCCAGGCTATCCAGTGTAGGAGTGCTCACATTCGCTTGTGTGCCGCTGTGACTGGATACCGCTTCACTGCTGCCAAGCAGCTGAAGCACTTGCTGGCGAGCCTTGTTCAGGCTAATGCCCAGATTATTCAGTACACGAGCAGCTACACCTTCACCTTCACGAATAAGACCCAGCAAAATATGCTCTGTGCCTACGTAGGTATGACCCAGCTTGCGAGCTTCGTCCATGGAGAGCTCAATAACCTTCTTCGCACGAGGTGTATACGCGATATTCGTAGGCTGCTCTTGACCGCGTCCGATTAGCGTCTCTACTTCGTCCTGAATTTTCTCAAGACCAAGCCCCAGACCAATTAGGGCCTTGGCAGCGATTCCTTCACCCTCTCGAATTAGTCCGAGCAGGATATGTTCTGTACCGATATTGTTGTGTCCAAGACGGACCGCTTCCTCTTGAGCCAATGCGAGTACCTTCTGCGCTCGTTCTGTAAATCTTCCGAACATCATATGTGTTGCACCTCCATATATAGTGTAGTTCTTTGTAATCCAATATTAATTAAACTAAATGACTATATCATGCTCGGGAAGCTGAGGAACGAAGTTGCTCCCGAATCAATGTTGCTCTATAGGTGTCTCGCCCAGCATTGTCGAGCTCACCTCCAAATTTCTTTTGCAGAAAGCCCGGCTGCGTCATGACATGCAGCTCATTTAATGTCTGAATCGAGGGTCCCTCCAGGATGCCCATATCCACACCAAGTCGTACATCAGATAACCGCTGAGCGGCTTCCTTGGATTCGACGACAGTAGCATAAGACAAGATACCGTAGGATCGCATAATTCGGTCTGTAATCCGCAATATCGACTCATTCATCAGACGCTCTCTGGCTGCTCTCTCATGCTCAATAATCTGCAGTACGACACCGTGAAGGTTCTCTATGATCTCCTCCTCGGTCTGTCCCAGCGTAATCTGGTTGGACACCTGGAACAGATTACCTACTGCTTCGCTGCCTTCCCCATAAATTCCTCTAACCGTCAGCCCCACTTGTGAGACAGCAGACAAAATTCGATTAATCTGATGGGTCATAACCAAAGCTGGCAGGTGCATCATGACAGAGGCCCGCAGTCCAGTACCTACATTGGTCGGACAACTGGTCAGATAACCACGCCGATCATCAAAGGCATAATCTACAGCTGCCTCGAAGACATCATCAATACTGCTTGCCTTCTGCCAAGCCTCTTTGACCTGACAGCCGGGATACAGACATTGAATACGTAGGTGATCCTCCTCATTAATCATAATACTTACGGCCTCGTTCTCGCTGATCATCACGGCACCATTACGAGATTCACTGGCCAGATTTGGACTAATCAGATGCTTCTCCACCAACACTCTTTGATCCAGATCACTGGTCTCGGGAATCTTAAGCAAATGAAAAGCACCGTACTCCTTCATTTCCTCTTGCTCCAGCACCTCACTGAGCTTGTTCAACACCGCTTCCGATTGCTGGTTCGTGGCAAGCATAGGGAAGGGAAAATGCTGTAGATTGCGTGCGATCCGGACTCTACTGCTTATTACAATCTCAGAGTCCACAGCATCGCTGCGCATCCACTCACTTAAGGGCTGTTCGGTGAATCGGAGATTAGGCATGTCGCATCCCTCCTACTTTTCCAACTTTACTCTTGGGCTATCTGTTTTTCAAGCTCGCGAATCTGATCGCGCAATTGTGCAGCTGATTCGAACTCTTCTTGTTGAATCTTGAATTGCAGCTCACGCTTGAGTTCATCCACTTGCCGTCTGACTTTCATTTTGCCGCCAGTACGCACAGGCACCTTGCCCACATGTGTAGTGCCACCATGCACACGCTTGAACAACGGATCTAGTCGTTCATCGAAATATTTATAGCAAGAGCTGCAGCCAAAGCGCCCGATCTTGCTGAATTGAGAGTAGGTCATTCCGCATTCCTCACACCGTATAGCCTGTGGTGTGGAAGCGCCCTGCATCTGACTCTTATTAGCAGGGTCAAAATCAAGAAGGCCTGATAATAGACTGTGAATAGAAAATCCGTTAGAGGTTCCGGGGATTAGCTCACCTTTTTCCCTGGCACAGGCCTCACAGATATGAAATTCCGTCTTCTCTCCATTCACAATCTTGGTGAAATGGAGCGTTGCCGGCCTTTTATTACATTCTTGGCACAGCATACAAGTACCTCCTTTAATAATGTAACCCAGACTTGGTCACAATCGGTCAAGACATTCCCTAACCAACGGACTAATCCCATCAGGTTACATGTCTTGGTTCAACCTCCATCAGCACTATAGATGCAGCTCCACTGAGCGGAACTCGGTCCTGCTCTATACTGCCGAAGAAGGCTTCATCTGGCGAGAAGTGCTATAAGCATCGCCTTGAAGACTCGTGCCCGCAACTGGTCCCTTAGAGGAAGCTTTAAGGCCAGAGACTCTCTGGAGATCGCTGCTTTCATGATTGCTGCTTCCCGCCTGTTCAGTACACGGGCTTCCTCCAACTGATAGATTAACCCTTCTGCTGCGGTCTGGCTAATCTCATCTCCTATCGTATGGTGCAGATGAGTATGCAGGATGTGCTGAGCTGGTAGCTCAATTCGCTGAATGCGAATATACCCGCCGCCTCCGCGTTTACTTTCAACGAGATAGCCTTTCTCAAGGGTGAACCGTGTACTTATAACATAATTAATTTGGGAAGGCACGCAAGAGAAGCGGTCAGCCAAATCGTTGCGCTGGATTTCCACTAATCCTTCAGGACTCTCGACCAGCATGCTTTTCAGATATTGTTCGATAATATCAGAAACATTACGCATTTCATCATCCTCCACTGATGGAAACACAGGAATTGCTCTGTACTCCACAGAGTGTGCCGTATACACAACTTAACCAAAGACTAAAGTCACGAATCTTGCAAAAATAAGCCCTACAGCAGCTCAACCCCTGTAAAAAGGACCTTATCCACCATAACGCCTGATTCGATTTTCGACCTACACGGTCTGAAAAATCAAAGACTGTTCCAAAAGACCAAAGCTTACCTAAGCTACATAGACATTTGAACTGCGTTGACTTTGACTTTCTTTGACTTTGTTTTTATTATAACATAATTTTCTCATTTGCCAAGTCATCCTGTTTTTATTTTTTGCACTTTTTGGCGTTCTTAATCGTTCCAGAAAGGTTTCGCCACAAATCGTTCCAAATATAAAACACAGGCCCCTATCATAGGAGCCTGTGTTTTTTAATTCTACTTACCTGCAGCAATACAATTCGCAAGCTTACTGAATGGCGGTTTAGAAGTGATCCATCAAATGAGTAGTAGCTTGGGGCAACCGCGCTGCCCATGTAGCTGCGATACTAGAGCTACCCTGGAGCTTTTCCCATGTGGACAAATAAATCGGATTCCTATAGCCGATCATCATGGCAGTCAGAGCCTGGATGTCACAGGTGAGATCAGCTTTATCTGCCTCTAGATTGGATGGACGCCAGCTACCCTGACCACTACTTGAGATAACGATTTCCCAGACACCATCATTCCAGGATGCATATGGATCTGTAAGTGCAAGCGTGAATCTGGTGTCCTCTGCAGCTGGAACAAAAGGATACTGGGACCAGAATGCCGAGGCATCGACAATTCTGCCCATGAAATAGGGAACAATCTCCTGTTGTACCCTCGGATCTTGTAGCAGGTAAGGCATTGCATCATCCGTTGGAACGTATGTAAAGACACCTCGTTCCACCATTGAATCGTGGTTAGCCAAGTAAGTCCATAGTCCACGTCTGGCCCGTTCAGTGATAAAGACCAGTTCACTGCACAGCAGCTCTTTATTTTCAATCTTATACAGCACGTAACCTTCCGGTTCACCCTTACCGTTATAATAGACTGCTGTATATGGTTGGTCACGGAACACACGCTCTTGCCACCAGCTCTCACTACGTGCCAAGGTTCCATTATATCGACGTGCATAGACGTCATAAATTGAGCTTAAAATGGCAATATCACGAATATCCCGTCGGACCTCGCCTTCCTCCACTGTCTTGCGGGGGAACTTCTCCACTGGAATCGTATACTTACGATACTCTGTATAGATCTCCCACCCGAATTTGCGATAGAACGGGAAAGAGAACGGGTGTAAGAATGATAGGGTCTGACCAGCACGCTTCATTTCCTCAAGGGCATGGACTAGTAGTTGGGACACCATTCCCCCACGCCGTTTCTCTGGCCAAGTCGCTACCCCAGCGATTCCTCCCATCAGAAAGGTCTGTCCATGAATATAAGTCTCCAGAGGTATTATGGTAAGCTTCGCCTGTAAATCCTCGCCCTGAAATATCCCCCAGCTATCCTCCGGCTTAAATCGCTTCTGTATAGCCTCACGTTGCTCTTCTGTTAATCGAGCCTGAAATGCATACTCTGACAAGGCCATATTTTTATCAAACTCATCTGCCCTGAATTGTCTAATATTCATTGGTCCACCTCAATTCTGATTTTTATCCAGCAGACTTTAGCGTTCACATGCGTGACCGTATCATCCGGCACACTACATGAGTGTCTCAAAGCTGTGAAAGGAAGTCAATTCATCCGCAAAAACTATTGGGAGCCATTGAGGAACTCTATACATTATTTACCTAATCACTATCTGATGTTAACCGTTCGCTTATGCTCACTTCGTACAATGAGCTATGTAACAAAATTCAGAATATAGGAGTGATGTGAAATGAACAAGTGGAAAAAGATAACCCTGTCATTCATGCTCGGCTTGGTAGCCTGGGGAGGTAGTATTACTGGTATTGGAGGACTAGAGACTGCCAAGATATCTGCCGCTGCCAATGCCATTCCCTCCTACGAGGTTAAATTCCTGGCAGACCCAGCGGTCGTATTGAACGAGAATGGAAATCCAAGCAGGGACGTCCTAAGTACCTTCGGGCTCGAAGCCAATGCAGAGGCTATTCAAGTAGAATATTTTGATACAGACCAGCTTGACCTCAACGATGAAGGCTGGAATGTTCGCTTTCGTAAAAAAGAAGACAAATCCAATTATGAGTTAACCTACAAAAAACGCTATCCCATCCTAAACGGCGATGTGGAAGCTGCACTTACGCTAGCCAACAAAGAGGGATTCGATGCGTCCGATGATAACTATGAAGCTGAGATTGATTGGGGATATGGCAAGCAGACGCTAAGCTTCTCTAATACCAAAAAGGTAGATACTACAGATAAAGGAGCCGTATTGCCATCCGAAGCGAAGGCGCTGGAGATGCTGCTGGACAAGCTGCCTGGAAAACTAAAAAACTGGTCCTCCTCTAATTGGGGTAAAAAGAGACTGAATGACTCACGTGCTTATGGTCCATTAACCTTTGATCGCTATAAAGGGACCTTGAACGGGCAGGAGATGACTCTTGAAGTATGGCCTGTTCGCAACGGGGCAGGTACCGGGATTGAGCCTATCGTCGAAGTTTCATTTAAGACGGATGATCCGGCAACTGCAGCAGAAATGCGCCACGAATTATTAGATGAGCTTGACACACAAGGGTGGCTTATTCCAGCAGACGGACTAAAGACACAACAAATTTTAGAACGTTACTAGTAGCAAAGGCGATTTGTAGAAAAAGGACCTGTTCCGTGGCTATTATATACGGCTACTCGGAACAGGTCCTTATAACTTGCATAAGAAAAGCGTCTATTGACGTAATATCACAGAAAAAAAACCACCACCGAAAATCGGCAGTGGTTCTTGTGCTTGGCGGCGTCCTACTCTCCCAGGACCCTTCGGTCCAAGTACCATCGGCGCTGGAGGGCTTAACGGTCGTGTTCGGGATGGGTACGTGTGGAACCCCTCCGCTATCGCCACCAAACG
>NZ_AUFO01000030.1 GCF_000426545.1 Paenibacillus massiliensis subsp. panacisoli DSM 21345
GACTCCTGCGCCAGGTTTCGACGGAGTTCTCGGCAAATGGTGGCATGATGCCTGCCTAATTCACGGGCAATGGCTCTGGCACTTTTCCCCTGCTGGTGGAGGATTTCTAGCTTGCTGCGCTCGATTATGCTAAGATGTGTGTAGCTCATGGTGGATTCTCCTTGTGTGAATGCGTGGTGTAGGAACCTTCATTCTACACGAATCCGGCCATGGGCCCTTTTTTATTTATTTCCAGTAGGTGTCGCACTTCATATTACAATCCGTCTATATGAAATGCTGATGCGCTAGTCAATAACACCATCCACTTAAAAGCTGAAGGGGTCTATACTTCCAAAATCAGTTTACCCACCGTGTTTTTTTGTTCTAAAGCTGCAAGTGCTTCTCCTGCCTTTTCCATTGGAAATACACCGTGAATCTCAGCATGGATCTCTTTTCTTGCCAGCATGGCTAGTGATTCTCGTGCTGCTTTCCCGGTCACTCCAGGATTAGTTTCGGCGTATTGGCCTATTGTAAAACCAGCAAACTGTTTGTTGGAAAACCAAAGCTGGTTAAAAGAAAGCGGAGTACCTTCTTCACCGCTGGCATTTCCGAGTACAACCAATGTGCCCAATGGGTTAAGCAACTCTATGCTTTGTTGTCGCACGTTTCCTCCTACCGGGTCTAAGACAGCGTCAATACCTCTTTCTCCTGCAGCCTCTAGAGCCTGCTCAATAAATGCTGAACGGATAAACAATTCGTCATATCCAAAGGAAGCAGCGAGTTTAGTTTTCTCCAGGTTCCCGACAGTGCCTAATACTTTGCCTGCTCCTAGACGTTTAGCAACCTGTCCAAGAAAGCTGCCTAAACCACCTACAGCAGCATGAATAAGTACGTTGTCACCTTGTTTCATTTTATATACCTCTGAAAGGGTCAGGTAAGCTGTCGTTAGATTTACAATCGCAGCGGCTGCTGTCGCAAGGTCAATTGCTGCCCCTAATTGATCAAGCGGAACCGTCATCTCTGGTCGCACATTCGCCATAGTGGCGAAGCCGTTATGATCTTTTAGCATCATTGAAGCTACGGGCTGACCGATGTGGAATCCTTCTACGCCTTCTCCAATGGCACGTACATATCCTGACACCTCTAGACCGGGGGTGATTGGAAATGGCATAAGGGACGCAAATTCGCCACGGCTCAGCAGCACTTCATAATATCCAACTCCTGCATATGCAACATCAATAGTAAGCATACCAGGGGCCGGCTGCAAATCCGGTTTTTCAACCCATTTTAAGCTTTCAGGCCCTCCTGGTTGATCGATAACAATAGCTTTCATATTAAAATGACCTCCTAAATTGGGAATGAGATCATTATATTTCGCATTGAACAAGGCAACCAGTTTCCCTGGATACAGGTATCCTGACTAATAGGATACTTGTTGCAAGTCCATTAATTTTTCTGCTGTTCCGCTATTTTCAATAGGAGTAAATATGCAGCAGTGTAGGTCTTCATGTCCGTTAATATTAGAAAACGTATTTAATTGAAAAAACATTCTCCCAACAACACAATGATCAAATGTGTAGAGGATGGCTTTCTTTTGCTGAATATTGTGCAATTCCCAGAGACTCTTAAACTCCGCGGATTCAAGGCACATGTGCTGAACGAAAGACTCAAACCACTGATCACCAGGCTTTTGGTCATAATAGATTCGAAAGGCACCTATCGTATAATCTGCAAGTTCATTCCAGTTGACCAGCTGATCACGCAAATTTGACTCTGTAAATGTTAGTCGTGTCAATATGCGTTCATCAGTAGGGATGGCATTGAAATCGGTAATAATTTCAGTTGCCATCCGATTAAAAGCCAGCACCTCGGTTCGATTATTAGCTATAAAGGCAGGGTAGTTCACTTGGTCGATAATCGCCTGAAGCTCGGGGTGTGTTTCCCCAGTGCTTGAACTTGGATGGCTATCTCCTCGATAATCGGCCAGTCGAAATAAATGATTCTGTTCCTCAGAAGATAATTGCAAGGCTCGGGATACGCTCTCAAGGACCTCCCTTGAAACGGAACCCACTCGTCCCTGTTCCAGCCAGGTATACCAAGTGATACTTACACCCGCAAGCTGAGCAACCTCTTCTCTGCGCAATCCCGGCGTTCTTCTTCTGCCATAACGACTGGCAATCTCGATCTGATCCGGCTTAATCCGTTCACGACGGGATTTTATAAAGTCACCAAGTATTTTCTTATCATTTTGCAATGCCATTTGATTACACCTCATAAAAGGAATTGTAGGGCAGAAGTCATGATTTCCGGCAACCGTGCAATCATGGTAGTCACAATGACGACAGGGCAACGGTCCGTTCAGCAGCCGTAAGGATTACATTCTATATGATCGTGTGTTGACCTTTGAGGTAAGTGAGTATCCATAGAATTACTTAAGGGCTTCATCGGCTAATGCTGATGGAGCTTTTTTTACTATACGGATTGTCAAGTCAAGGGGTGAATAAAGCTTCGATTACTTATCCCTAGGTCTTGGAAATAGCCTATCAAGCAATAAATATAAAGCAAAGGGAATAGCAACGGACAACCCTAAGTTCAAGATGAATTTAATAATATTTTCTAAGGTGAAGACACCCAAATCTCGATTGTACTGAAAATAGTCTAATCTTTTGTAGGTTAAATTCCCGATCATATTACCAATAAGTAGTGCAATGATAACTTTCCAAATATGCCTCACATCGCTCCCCCTCTGTCTATAATGTAAGTAACTATATTTTACCATCCATCAGATTCATCTACAAAAAGCCAGATACGCCACGCGAGGTGTTGTAAGAGCCATACTTACAGAGCTCTGAGCAATGCTTCATACACGAAAATAGTAATGGAGCATTGTGACATTTTGTTTGCATCTGCGTCAAACTTTGGTGACATCTGACCCCTATATTGAAGTATATTGCCGATTAAGGAAGCCTTACAAGCTTGATTATGGCTAGCAAAGATAGGAGAGAGAGCATTGAATACAGTGTTGACCCGCATGATGACGCTAGTAACTGCACTGTTACTATTGGTAGAGCTGCTGCCTTATGGGACATTGGGTGCAGAAGCAGCGCAAGCTTCAGGCAATATTTCGCGAGGTGCTAACCGCAGTGGAGTAGTTGCAGCTGAGAAGCCCCCACAAGTTCAAATCCTTAAGATGGATAAGCATGTTGCATCCATGACGGAGAAGAGGACATTCCACGTTCAATTTGATCTGCCGAACGGGGTAGAAGCGAAAAATATACATTGGACGTATGACGGCAAACCACTAACGGAATGGAAGACGTTTGAAGACTTTGATTTCACTGGCCCCTCTTTCATCACAGTGAATGGGGAGCAGGTTCAGAAAGGGGTATACACGGCGAACGTAACTTTTGATCTTCCTTACGGAACAAGCAATCTGGCTGAACCTCGTTTGCGCCGCCCGTTATTTGCATCCATGATGGGTACATATGAACTAAGCGCAGTAGCCAATGGACAGGTGATTGCACAGGCACCAATAAAATTAACACCATATGACAGCTTCCTGACATATGGTGAGCTGAAGCCGGCAATTGATGCTGTGACAGCGCAAGCAGGAAAAACAAATGATCGATATATTACAACGACTTCAATAGGGAAGTCCGTGGAGGGTCGAGATATATACTTCACGATCGTAGCTAAAGACCAGGAAACGATAGATAAATACCAAAATGTGACGCACCCGGCCATGATGAATGATCCCAAGAAGCTGCAATCAGATATTCAGTCGGGAGCATTTGGTGACTATGCAGTGCCGATCTGGATCAATAATATCCATCCCAATGAATCGCCTGGCGTGGATGCTATCTTTAATTATTTCAAATCCATGGCGCTGGATAAGGAGCTAGTGTACGATACCACGCTCCCTGATGGTGAACGTGGCAAAGTGAATCTGAATGTGGATGATGCGTTAGAGCATGTGTTCTTTTTGTTCGTGTATACGAATAATCCTGATGGCCGTGTCCATACAGATCGTGTGAATGCCAATGATTTTGATTTGAACCGTGATAACTCGTACCAGACGCAGCCGGAGACACGTAGTGTTACGGAGCACATTGCATTATGGTCCCCACTGTCGTTTCTGGATTTGCACGGATTCGATGCCAATTTTCTGATCGAACCAGCAACCCCGCCGCATGACCCGAATATGGAATACGATTTGTTAATTGGTAGTATGGTACAACAAGCGAAAGCGATGGGAGAAGCAGGAACTGCGAATACGAAATATGATTACTATCATATTCCTTACGAGGAACATCGAAAAACTGTCGAGGACCCCAACTACGTTTCCAAAGGAACGTCTTCGAATTGGGATGATGCATCTCCAGCCTATACGGCAGTATTCGCCATGCATCACGGTGCATTAGGACATACGCTGGAAATACCTGAGAATAACGAAGAATCGACGAAGGCATTATATTACAGCATTGCAGGGGCCACATCCTACGTCATGAATCACCAAGAGGAGCTATTTCTCAATCAACTCCGAATCTATGAACGTGGGATGGACAACGAGGATAATCACGCAGTAGATAAATACCTGGTTAATGCTAAAAACGAAATAATTGGCCGCCCACGGGAGGGAGCTCAAAACTTTTTCCCGGAGTATTACGTGCTGCCAGTCGATACAAGAATTCAAAAAAATGCACTCGAAACGTATCGCATGGTCGAATACTTGCTGCGCAATGGGGTTCAGGTGGAACGGTCCCGGGAAGCAGTCACCGTTGAAGGAATGACGTACCCTGAAGGATCTTTTGTGGTGAATATGCACCAAGCAACAAGAGGCATGGCAAACTTGGTCTTATATGATGGAATTGACGTCTCGGATTATGCATCGGTGTCCGGGGCGATTGTTCAGAACTTCCCGGATTTACGGGGCTTCAATCGTTATATTGTGAGACAGCCTAACGTATTCGCGCAGAAAACGACTCCTGTAACATTTGTAACGATTCCCAGCACTCAAATGCCGGATGACACCGAGTACGTTCTCATTCGAAATACCAATAACGATGCGATTATGTCAGTCAATGAATTGCTCTCTGCTGGAAAACCAGTGACGATGTTAACGGCAGGCGGTGCCGATTATGAGTTGGGGGATTTCGTCGTTTCTTATAAGGACTTGCATCCCTTGGCGTCGAAGTATCTTCTTGAAGTGAGTACTTATGACCGTAAGCCTGTTGGCAAACAGCTAAGAAGGATAACTGTAGCAGCGCTGGGCCAACCTGCCTACGTACTGCAGAAGATGGGCTTTAATGTGACGGCTGAGCCGGAGAGAGCCGACGTACTTGTCAATATGTTCGATTCTGATAAGTTCATAGCGAATGGGAAGCCTTTTATCGCTTATGGTAATATGGGCATGGGGATTGTTCAGGATTTCATTCCTGACTTTTCCTTCAGAGGACCAGAATGGGAGAGCTATGAAGGCGTATACCTCACAGACGTCAACCAGCATAGCGTAATCACAGCACCATATGATACGCAGGAATACTTTTACACCGTATCGGGATCTTATATCACATCGGCTCCACAGGCAGCAAAGATTCTTGCTACATTCAGCGAACAAGATAATTTTTATAAAGCTGGCTGGTGGCCAGGGCATGACAATGCCAAGGGGCATATTATGGCCTTCACGTATAAGGATAGTCATACAAATGTGACTGTGTTTGCCAACGATCTGGTCAGTGTTGATCATTCGCAGCATCAATATCGATTATTAGCGAACTCCATCTTTAATATCATTCCAGAGTAGACCCCAACACCTTAGTCTTTGTCGGAATAGATGAAGCCAAACAATTCATATAAGGCTATTTTGGTGGTAACGATGATAACGGGCTAATAACAAAGGTCCATTCAGCAGTCGTAAGGATTACATTCTGTATGATCGTGTCCTGACATTTGAGGTTAATGTAAATCAATCTAGGGCTTCATCGGCTAACGCTGGTGGAGCTTTTTTATACTTTTCCTTCTCCTAGTACTTTCACGTTTATTAACTTATATACCAAGTCTCATATTCCTATTTAAAACTTTGGAAGTTAATATTATATAAATAGTAAATAAAATACAATGTTTTGTCGATAAACCTTATTGAAGAGTCAAATCAAACAAAATATTGGGGGACTGTTGTTGGAAAAGCTAGTAAAGAACCGAGTTGATTACGAAGCATTAGAGAATGAACAAGTAGTAGAAAAGGTAGAATGGAATGAAAAAATTCATGGACCTAGAGGGATTAGCGGCTGGTTATTGGTCGTGTTTATAGGTTTGCTGATTTCGATGTTCCTTGTAGCGAATCATTTATTTAGTAAAACGCTGCCGGCCTTGTTCTCAGACTCTAAGATTGTGCGGTTTGAGACATGGTGGTTCAGAGAATATTACAATGCTGATTGGGCGACCATTTTGACTTACGAAGCTGTGGTTGAGGGGCTGATCCTTCTCTATAGCTGCTATGTTTTATTTGAATTTTTGCAAAAGAAGCCGATCGTACCGCGTTTAATGATCATTTTTTATATCGTGAATCTGCTAAGTATAATCATCGAAACATGCTTGCTTTTAACGACTGTTGAGGCTGTTAGCGAAGAGATTAGATTAGCATATTGGTCAATTGCTCAAGCTCTTGCTGTATGTTTAATATGGATTCCTTATTTTAAACTATCTGTTCGTGTGGAAAATACATTTTCTGATTCTTGGCGTTCGTGGAATTAGAATAATATGCCAAATGTTTAGTTAACGTCAGAGGAGAATTGTTCATAGGAATTACTTGAAAATTCCCCGGTTTCATTGGTGGGCCTAAGCTTCACCTGACAGTTAAGGTTGATTATGGTCAGATACTCCCATGATTGACCTTTTTGTTATGTTTTTATAACCAAAATCAAGAGATCTGATGGATAACGATGGAAGGTTTTTTATTTCTCGATACATTACATAATATGTAAATTTTGTGAACGACAATTTTCACCTTACTTCGACATATTCAAAGGTGTAACTTAAATGTGTAAGTAAATACATATATTGGAGGCGTAGTTGTGAAAAAGAAACTAGCAATAATAGCTCTATCCGCAATTCTCCTTTCAGTTCCAACTCTTTCTGTTGTCGATGCTAATGATACTCAAGAACCTATTGCACAAGAGCAATGGCAGTCAGTCACAGATGAGGTGTATGAAAATAGGCTAAGCGCAGTAAGTCTTACTGCCACTGGTTATTCGATCGGACAAGTTGTATCACACCGTGGTATTGCTGAGAGAGAACCTAAATCATCATCTAATATTAGCGTCGAAAAAACAGGTTTTCAAGTATTTGCATCCAATGCTCCAGAAACTATTAAATATAACACTCAGATCAATCAGACACTTTATAAGGATAATGTACATGGGAAGTTTAGGGTCTGGACTTCCCACTTTAATGACGTGAGCACTAGATTGAATTTTTATGTTTATATTAAGAATCCTACTTCGAATCCCGTGAATCTTTATAAAATAAGAGAGAGCAGTTCCGCAGGCGGAATTACTGCAGCACCGCTAGAAGCCACACAACAATTTATGAGAAAGAATGGTGCTACCCAGAAGTCAAAACCAGATGTTGTTATTCCTGCTGGAGGCTCCTATACGATTAATTATGGTTCCAGTGTAGGTCAACAAAGAGCTGCTGTGTATATAGGAGATTTTATTGCTATGAGTGTAATTAATGGAAGGGAATCGGGGCCTGCTGATTTAAAAGTTTCTGATATTGTTACAAATTCGAGTTCAGCAAATCTTGATAAAATTTCAAATACAGCTACGATAGCGCCTACTAACTTTGGATTTAAACAAAGTGACGATAATTACAGAGGTTTGTTGAAGTTTTCTGGGAGAACAGTTACTTTTAATAATTTTACGCTCACCCCCTCAAGCCCCGCAAAATATCTCGGGGTTAGTGATGGATACGGAGCAGAGTTTAAGGATGAGCAAGATGAGCTTTTATCTAGATGGACCGTGGAAGGGAATCCCCAAAATCAAGCGCCAGTTATAGGGAGAATATCTGGGAAAAAGGCAGGTGCATTTTGGTGTACAGACTACACCTATAAAATAGATATTAAAAATAATACAGGGCGCTCGAACGTCTATACGATTTATGGTGGTATAGACAGACCAGATCTGAAAGATGATCCAAAATGGGCAGAAAAGGTTAAATCTGGCTTTATAAACTATAAGACGGATACAGGTGCATTAGGATACTATAATTATAGTAAACTAAATGGAATGGTTATTAGCAACCGCTCTAAATATGATTTGTATACAATGGTGCAACCAGGCGCATCATTGCCATTAGGAATTTATTTTGTAGCTAAATAATATGATGATTAATGGTGACTACTCCCAGTTGAAGAGTCTAGCTTTTGGAAGCGAAGATGAGGATCGATGGATTGAGATTGACGACATCGTGGGAGCGCATGTGGATGTAGATAGATAAAGCCCAGGGCATATGCCTCGGGCTCTTTTGTGTTCTATTGGATGGGGAATACGAGCAAGATCGTTTCTAACTTCAACTGACAGTTCAGGTTGATTATGGCCAGTTACTATGATCGACCCTTTTGTTATGTTTGCCTACAAGCCTACGCTGGAAGATGCCGAGCTATTATTCCCAGCAGGCGATTAATTGCTTGATAAAATCCTCGTAATTATCCAAGGAGGAGAGGACATTCACATGGGTATCATTCGTTAATATGGTGGCGAGCGAATCGAATACGTCACGGAAAATCTTTCTTCCTTCTCCGCTCACGGTGATTAATAACACAATTTTCACGATAGAATGATCCCACTTGATCCCATTTGGATTCAGGTAGATGAACATGCCTGTTTTGTGGGACTCCATTTTAATCGCATGCGGAAGGGCTACCTGTCCAAATGCCGTTGACGACATGGTTTCTCGTTCCAGGATTTTGGAATAATAATCCTCGTCCGTATACCCATCCTGATTCATAATTTGGCAAATAAACCGTAAAACATCCTCCTTCTCAGACTGCTCCGTGGAGTGGCAGAAATGCCTTTCGTCCAGGAAAGCTTCCAGATGGAGCTTGAATTGATTCTTCTTCTTTTGCTCCTTTATCTCATATATTTTATCCGATACTTTTTCGCGGTCACTTTCGATAAAAAAGGGAGTAATCACGACAAAGGGCACTTCCGGAATTTTGTGTAGCTGGGCCGATGAAATAATGAAATCACTAGATGTGTAATTCAAGTCGCTTTCATCCGTAACAATCGAATGAATCGAAATATCGTCGCCAAAATACTGCTGCAATTTATTGATCATTTGTACATTCATGTTGTAGTAGAGTGGAAACAGCACCGTACACGAGATTTTTACGTTTGTTTGCCGCTGCAATTCAATGGCATATCCCAGATGAAAAGCCAAATAAGCAATTTCATCGTCGCTGATCCGATAACCGGTTCGTTCTTTAATTACAAGGGATGCATGTACGGCACAATCGTAAATCAGAGGGCATTCCTTTTTGATCGTGCTCGTTAATGGATTTTTCGTTGAATGGTTGTTGTTTAATCGCATCAACAGGTTTTTAACATGCAGCGTGAAACGGGTAATAAAATCAGCATCGGCAATACTGATATAGTAATACTTGTGCAAGTTGAATGCGATTTCGCTGACCAAATCAATACAGTCGCTCCCGGCGATTCGTTCCAGATCGCTGACTTCGATTTGGGTAAAGTTGACGTTTGTACCATTGCACGAAATCAGAAGCGCCAAATCCGCGATTTCCTCTTCTGAATATTGGACGTGAAAATAGGCTGCCAATTGCGAGGCAATCTCTCTGGCAATCTGATATGCAGCATTGTCCGTCTGAAAATCTACAGCCTTATTCAAAAACTGGAAATCATGCTTCATTCTATCCAGCGCAATGGTAATGTGAATAATCACGTTCGTTAAATAAAAATCATTAGTGAAAAAGTGGTGGGAGGAAAAGGTCTCGACAACGACTTTTCGAATGTAATCTACATTCAGTTCTCTATAAAAACTCTTGATTTTATCGACGTCGATAAAGCTTCCGTTTGCTTCTTCGTACAAAATGCTGCTCATTAATTTACGCTTGTCCTTTTCTTTGCCTCGTAAATCAATATGATTCTTGGCCCAGCTCAATTCCAGATTGCTTTTGGCAAGCCTTTCCTTGATCAGCTTCAAATCCAGCCTCAGCGTTGATTCACTGATAAACAGTGCATCGCTTAAATCGTGTATATAAATAGGTTGATTGGTGTGCACTATTTTTTTCAGAATATAGGCAATTCGTTCGGATTGCATCTGAGGGATGGCTGTTTGTTCGCTGTTCAGAAAGGTGTTCACCTGATCCGTATCCACTTTATAGCCTTTGTTTGACGAGAGGATTAACCCATGGTGGAGCTGATTAATCTCACCAATGTAAGACTTGATGGTGCGTTTGGACACACCATATCGATCTGCCAAGCTTTGCGACGGTATCCAATGCGTGCAGTTGCTTAAATAATGAATTAAATCGATATACTGTGTTTTCATAGGCGTTTCCTCGCTTTAACATCTTTCACCTTAGGAGTGCAGTTTTTTATTTGAGAGCGGCTTTGAAATTGTAATATAGTGTGGTTGTAAGGATGACAGCGCTGTCACAACACGATTATATAGAAAAGCGAGGATGATTACCATGGCAAATGCAGAAGAAGTGCTGAACGTGTTGCTAATCTGTGGGTCGGGAGCAAGCTCCGGTTTTATGGCTGCCAATCTTCGCAAGGCTGCTAAAAAAAGAAGCCTGAATATGGAGATCAAAGCCAGAGGAGAGGCAGAAATTGAAAATTACATTGATGATATTGATGCATTATTAGTGGGTCCTCACTTGGCTTATATTATGGATGACATTAAGGAGCTCACGGATGGCACTGATGTTAAAGTGCTCTTAATGAAGCCATCTTATTATTCCACCTTAAACGGGGAAGAAGCCTTGGATGATTTGTTAAGCGAGTTGAACATTTAAAGGGGATAAGGACAATGAATAACTTCATCGAATGGCTCAAAAATGACTTCTCTCCAAAGATGAATAAGGTCAACAATAATGTTTGGATTGTGACACTCAAGGATTCTGTCATGCAGCTGTTACCTTTCATTCTTCTAGGCTCGGTATTTTGCCTGCTGACGATACCAGGTGATTTATACAAAATACCGAATTACCCTAATTTCTGGGTACCGTTCGGATGGACGATGGGGATGCTTTCACTGTTAGTTTCTTTCCTCATTCCATTTAATCTGATGGAGAAAAAGAAGTTAAGAAAACAGCGCTTTATTGCCGGATGTACAGGTCTGATCACTTTTTTGATCATCGTTTCCCCTCAGGTCATCAAGGATGGTACGGTCGGATTTACCCATAGTTCGCTGGGAACCGGAGGAATGTTCGTTGCCATTATCGCTGCTCTTTTTACCGGGTATGTGATGAGCCTGTTCGGAAAATTCTCTTTCTTCAAGGAAGAGTCCGTTATCCCGGACTTTGTCCGATCCTGGTTCGACTCGATGCTTCCGATTGGCATCACGTTGATTATAGCCTGGCTGTTAGTCGATATCGTTCATGTCGATATTTACAACATCATTCTGAATATATTTATGCCGCTGGCCCATATAACGGAAAGCCCTTGGGGATTTATGCTGATTCTGTTTATTTATTGCTTCTTGTATTCCATGGGGATATCCAGTTGGGTATTGACCCCGGTAACCAAACCCATTTTTCTGGCGGCCATCACTGCTAATGCGACGATGGGCGCGCACAATCTGGTTACATCAGAGACGATATTTTCCGCTTACCTGTGGGTGGGGGGCGTTGGTTGTACATTGCCACTACTTGTTATGCATATGTTCTCCAAAAGCACCAAACTGAAAGCTCTGGGACGGGCAAGTCTGGTTCCCTCCATCTTTAACATCAACGAGCCTTTAATATTCGGCTCCATCGTATGGAATCCGTTATTGATGATTCCGATGTGGATCATTGGTATTGTCCTGCCTGCGATCGTTTGGTTCGGAACGAAAGTGATTCCGTTTGCTCCTATACCAAAAGTGATATTCGATATGTGGTACGTCCCGTTTCCGATCTCTACCTGGATCACGACGGGAACGGTCACAGGCATTATGCTGATGCTGATCTGTGTTGTTGTAGCTACGCTGATTTGGTATCCATTTTTCAAAACGTACGAGAAACAAGAGGTTGAGAAGGAAGCGCAGCAAGCCCATTAATTTGTTAAGGAGATCATAATCATGACATCGGAACAAGTGGCTCAGGAAGCGATGCAAATCATTTTGCATGCAGGAGAAGCAAGAAAGCACTGTATGGAGGCATTAAAAGACATTGAGAATGCTGAGTTTGACGGCGCAAGGTCAAAAATGAAGTTAGCCAACGCTGAAATCGTCATTGCTCATCGGGTGCAAACGAATTGCATCCAAAAAGAAACGGAAGGCCAGCAAGGAGATTATTCGGTGTTATTCGCTCATGCACAAGATACGCTAATGACCGTCTACAGCGAGATTAACTTGGCCAAGCGGCTGCTTGATATTTTTGAAAGCTTCGACAAGAGATTGAACCAATTAGAGACCAATAAGCAAAGAGAGGAAGTATAAACTATGAAGACCATTCCATCTGGGTTTCCTGCCGACTTTCTATGGGGAGGGGCCATTGCTGCCAATCAGGCTGAGGGTGCTTATGATATTGACGGAAAAGGGTTAAGCGTAGCGGATATTAACGAGTATAAAGACCAAGTTCCGTTAGAGAAAAAATACAATCTGGAGCTGACTACCGACTATATTAAAAATGCCATTCAGAATAAAGAGAAGGTTTTTCCAAAGCGCTGGGGCATTGATTTCTATCATACCTATAAAGAAGACCTGAAGCTGCTCAGTGAGCTTGGACTCAAAACGTTCCGCACGTCGATCAACTGGACGAGGATTTTTCCAAACGGCGATGAAGAGCAGCCCAACGAAGCTGGATTGAAGTTTTATGACGATTTGATTGACGAGATTATTGCCAATGGGATGGAGCCGATGATCACGCTGTCCCACTATGAAATGCCGCTTCATTTAACTTTGGCTTATAAAGGCTGGTACTCCCGAGAAATGATTGATTTTTTTCACCGCTTTAGCCAAGTCATCCTGGATCGTTACCATACCAAGGTGAAATATTGGATCATTATTAATCAAATCAATTTAATCGTTCATGAATCCTTTAACCATCTAGGTATTGCGGAGGATGTTGTGGATGATCTGCTCTCCGCTAAATATCAAGGTGTGCATAATGAAATGGTAGCCTGCGGCTTGATTACGAAATATGCCAAAGAGCTGAATCCTGACTTGCAAATAGGTATGATGCTTTGTGGTGGACCTGCGTACCCGGCGACCAGCAAACCAGAAGACGTATTCGCTACCGTTCGCAATAACCAAATGGAATACTTCTTCTCCGATGTGTTGCTGCGTGGTTATTATCCTGGCTATGCTTTCCGTTACTTCAACGACAACAACATTACGGTTGAGTTCGCAGAGGGTGATGAAGAAGCGCTGCGACATACGGCTGACTTTATGTCATTTTCCTACTACTATACTCGTATTTTTGATAATGAGAGCTTGAAAAACAAAACGGGTCCGTACCGCAACTTCGAGCTTCCAGCTAATTCATGGGGATGGACCATTGATCCTGTCGGACTGCGTACCTTGCTTAATCTGTTCTATGATCGGTACCAGTGTCCAATTTATATTACGGAAAATGGGGTCGGCTACCATGACCGTCTGGAAGAAGATCATTCCATCCACGATCCTTACCGGGTTGACTATTACCGGGACCATATTGAGCAAATGAAGGAAGCTATTAAAGATGGGGTAGATTTGAGAGGGTATTATGCCTGGGGACCGATCGACATTGTCAGCTGCTCCTCCTCGGAAATGAGCAAAAGGTACGGTTTCATTTATGTAGATCAGGATGATTATGGTCAGGGAAGCAAGAAGCGTTATCTTAAGGATAGTTATCATTGGATGAAAAAGGTGATTGCTTCCAACGGAGAAGATCTCGATTGAAATTGGTTTCCCCTGTATTCGCAAATCGTATCGGCCAATTGGTTATCGTGTTCGTAGCGACTCTGTTAAGCGCCATAGCCGTCAATTTATTTATCGAATGTAATATAGGGTCCGATACCTTAACGGTTTTATTAGACGGCTTGCATAAAAGCCTCGGCATCAGTGTCGGGCTTGCAAGCTTCGGCCTAAGCATTGCTTTTCTTGCTGCAGGTCTTTGGTTAAATCATAAGTCTATCGGGTTAGGCTCCATTATGTATTGTCTTCTAATCGGTCCCTTGATTAACTGGGTTCATCCGTTCATTGCCGATATGGACTTGCCTCAATTATCACTATGGGCAAAAATCTCCATTGTGCTTCTTGCCAACATTTTTTTCTCCATGACTTATGTGTTGTTGATGAATTTCAGCAATGGAATGTATGCGTTAGACGCTGTTCTGCGATACGTCGAGTCCAAATTCGGACTTCGGTATGACATCGGTAGAATTGGCGTAGATGCCATCTTTTTTAGCACTGGATTTATTCTTGGAGGGGTTGTAGGTATTGGAACGATTATAGCTTTTGCGCTAACCGGACCGGTGACCCTGCTCCTGGAAAAAATGCTACTTAAGTGTAAAAAAACTTTGAGCTTTTAATTGAATAGTTTAACCATTTAGTATTGTGGGACCTAGGTAATGCGAAGAGCAGGAGGATGATTTTCCTCACTGCTCTTTGATGGATATAAGCTTACTTATCGATCGGAACGATCAGGTACTCTTTTTCTCATGCCCGCTAATCCGATCAGACCTAATAATCCCAGCCAACCCCAATTCGAGTTGTTATCGTTGTCCACTGCATTAGCTCGAACGGAGTTCGTTTGGTAATTAGCCCTATTGTTTTGATACGTCATGTCTCGATCCGTCGTGTGTTGGGCAAAAGCCGGAGCTGATAAGGCTGTAACCAGGAGCAAGGGTAATACATATGCAACTATTCGTTTCATTACAAAAATCCTCCTCACAATGTAATGGTTATAGCTTGTTCGCAATGCATACCCAATATGCAGTGTTTTATAGTTATATAATTCCATTTATTTAAGGGTCAATAAGCTTTCCTAGCATTGTACACAGTGACTAGGTAAGCTTATTGACTTTGTGTAGCTGGTTATAACTTAGCAGTTGACTATAACTTAGATGAACCGCTATTCGTGTCGGCTGCGGGAGTGAAGGCTTGGTCGAATCTTCTCATGAAGGCTTCAAGTGGACCTGTGCGGCGCAGCGCAATGATCCAACTAATCGCTACGGTTATTACTGTAACGAGCAAATCACCTAATGGCATACTACCCAATCCTAGTTCAATTCCAGCTAGCTCAAGTATCCAGATCACAATGAACTGTAAGGTATACATTGTCAATGCGACACGTCCGACGGCTGCAAAAGGCTTGAGCAGTGCTGAGAGCTTGTTCGGTATGAGGCAGACAATTCCTAGCACCAGGAACGCGATTCCCAGCCCCATAAGTGTCTGAAATGTAGAAGCACTGTGTGGAGCTGTCCACAGAAGCATATGCCACATCGGAGAATCCACATTATGCGGCCAAATAGCATAAGGATCAGGTTGGTTGACTACAGTGCCCTGAACACTTACGATCCATGCTTCAAATGACTGATTAAGACCAGGCAGAATGAACGTAGCGAGCAGTTTGCTGATCGCGATAATGAATCCTCCGCTAACAACGAACAAGAAGGCTGTTCGCGCATGCTGAAGATTAAGGCGGCCAATCGCCATACCAGCTACGAAGGCAGGTGAAAGTCCAAGCGCTGACATTGGACCACCAGCAATGTCCCTGAGTAAGTAAGTGCCTGACAGGAGGCTTCCTCCAAGGATCATCAGAGGTGGGGCGATCAAGATCAGAACTGCTGTTGTCAAGACAAGCGTCCGGGTCGAGCGACGCACCAATAGCAACGCCAGAATGAACAGTCCAGCATAGGCTGGCAGAATCACACCGAACGGAGCATTTAACATGATCAGCAGATATCCAATGATGTCGATGAATACGGACCGGGCCAGCATTCGCGTACGAAATACCTTTATGTCGGTACCTTTCCCCAGCATTCGTCCGGCCATAATCGAGTAAGAGATTCCGCCACAGAGTATAAAAAGCAAGGTTGTATTCCCTGAAACAAAGGCGTTCCTTTCATTCAGCGCAAAATGCTGCAAAAACATGCCTATTACGGCCAGTCCCCGAACAGCATCAAGCGCGATAAGGCGGCCAGAGCCCGAGGGATTTGCTCTTTGGCGCTTTTTTCCTTCCATAGAATCCTCTGTGATCGTTGTTGCATTGCTATCCTGTTGCAGTGTATTACGAATAGACACCGATATCCTCCTCCCAGAAAGACTCTGGTTTTGATATGTACTTTTCATTCCTTGTGATTAAGGACTGAATATAGAGCATATTAGAGGGGAGATGTCACTAAAGTTTGATCAGGATGTAAACAATTTGTCACAAGACCGTTTAAAGATTGTGTCTGGTAGCTGTATCTGCTACCTTGAACGATAAGGACTATTTTGTAGGAAGGACCCCAAAACGCAGTTTTCCCATTTTTTTGGGTTACCATCTATTTTAGTTATTGGGGTATTATGGTGCAACCATATTAGCTATTACTTTGTGAACGTTACGTTAAGAAGAAAAGAGTTGAAGATCCGTTGAACAATGCAAAAATTCTCATCATTGAAGATGACGCGCCGATAGCCGATCTGCTATCCTATGGACTCTCCAAGGAAGGCTTCCAGACGCGGACTGCTGCAAGCGGTGCTGCAGGCATGAAGGAGTTGGAGCTATTTAAGCCAGATTTATTGTTACTGGACTGGATGCTGCCCGATCAGAGCGGGCTGGATATTTGTAAAAGGGTGACTGCAGACTATAACATCCCCATTTTTATGATTACAGCTAAATCAGACATTACCGACAAGATCCTTGGACTGGAAATCGGAGCGGATGACTACATCACAAAGCCCTTTGATTTACGGGAGGTTATTGCCCGGATTCGAACAATCCTGAGACGGCTTGATTCTGCGAGAAGTGAAAGCCATGAAGAGAATGGTAAAGGTGTTCTAAGCTTTCATAAGCTGGAGATTGTGACCGAGGAACGACTCGTCAAGAACAATGGGCAAGCCGTGGAACTGACACCTAAGGAATATGATTTGTTGCTGCTCCTGTGCAGAAATCAGGGCAAGACATTTACTCGCTCGGATTTGCTGGATTTGGTATGGGGCTACCAATTTGTAGGCGATACACGTACAGTAGACACTCACATCCAGCGACTGCGTAAGAAACTAGGTGCCAGTAATTATATTATTACTGTGTTCGGTATCGGGTATAAATTTGTAAAACAGGTGGATTAAGAATCATGAAGAGAATCAGTGTTAAATTTCTTGTAGGATTCTTTCTTATCTTCTTCCTCTCTTTTCTTATTCTTAATCAGACGGTTAAGGAATTCATTCAGTCCAGCAATCAGAAGCTCGTAACCTCAGAGTTAGTGGGACTTAAGAACAACAGTAACATTTATGTTCGTCAGGCGTTTCTCATTAATCATTTCACAAGCAATACTCTGTATTTTGGTGAAATGGCTCAGGAAATGGCGGATGATCTAAATCATGCGACAGGCAGCGCCGTAGGTGTCTACACAGTGGAAGGCGAATTACTCCATGCCTCGGACAGCTCTATGTTCGGACAGCATCAAGAGAATGATCTGCAGCAGGCTGTGAATGGCAACATGGCTTATAGCATCACCTATGACCACAGCAGTGCTGTGGCTCTCTTCTCCTATCCTGTCGTTATTGATGGAGCGAGAGTGGGGATATTGCGTTTTTCCAAGGATTTCAGCCTGTTATACCAGCAAAGTGGTCGGGTCCTGGATATCATCTTTTACATGTCATTGGCCATTTTTGTGGCGGCCTTCCTCTTCTCGTATGTTCTGTCGCGACATATCACCGTTCCCTTGGTCAAGCTTAGCCGCGTATCTACGGAAGTAAAGAATGGGAATCTGGATGTGCGGGCTCAGGTGAAGCAGCAAGACGAGATTGGCAGGTTGGCGAACAACTTCAACGATATGATTGAACAGATCAGCAAACAAATTACGATTATCAAAAAGGATCGAGATCGTCTTCAGGAGCTTCATCGGAAGGAAAAGCTATTTTTTGATAACGTGACTCACGAGCTCAAGACACCTCTCACGTCCATTTTGGGATATGCTGAACTGATCCGGGAGAACGGCGAGCAGGATCGAAGCTTTTTTGATAAAGGAATGAATCATATCATTGAGGAAAGCAAGAGATTACATGCCATGGTGGTGAAGCTCCTTGAAGTCTCGCGTAAAAACGTAACAACAGAGGAATCCGATAAGGTCGAGGCAGGTCTGATTCTACAGGATGTGTGTGAGTCCATGACGATCCGCGCACAGCGTTATAAGAAAAAAATAAAGTGTGAAATTCAGCCCGATCTGATGGTAATGATCCACAAGGACAGGCTCCGCCAAATCTTTATCAATCTGCTGGACAACGCGATTAAATATAGTGCATCGTTCTCGGAAATCAATGTGAAGGCATTTCACGCCGATGGTAAAATTCGCTTTGTGTTTGAGAATCCGAGTGATCCAATGCAGGCAGATTCATTGACTGATTGGTTCGAGCCCTTCTATCTGGCCGACCCCAGTGGATCGGAAGAGGGTAGCGTAGGGCTGGGACTTAGCATCGTAAAATCTATCGTGCATGAATCTGGAGGAACGGTATCCATCCTTAATCAGCAGGGTCATACGAGCGTAACTGTAGAATTTGACGGCTTGAAGATCGCAAGAACGGGGACATCGTTATGAACAACACACGCGTTGCATTGCTTCTAATGAGTCTCGCATGTAGTGTGATACTCTTGTCAGGCTGCAATATGGGGCCTACAACGGAGACTGTCATTATACCTGGTCAGGAAGATATGAATATAGAAGAGCCTGATTCTCATCCATTCCAGGTCCATAAGATCTATCGACTTCCTGATGAGATTACGAATTCGGATCTATTATTAGGGTGGGCAGCTTCGAATTCTGTACTTGCTGTCACTCGAAATGAAGGAATAACTGGTCGGACTGAATTAAGGCGTATAACCAGTCCCTATGATCAAAGTAAGGTCGTACCTAATATGGACCATGTCAACACTCAAATGCTGTTGTCGCCTGACGGTAAGTATGTTAGCCAAATCACAAGTTCAGCATCGGAGAGTAGGCTGAAGATCATTTCCTTAGCCGATGGTACCGAGGTAGAAGTAGCCAAGATTAGCACCCGTGACCCTTTTTTCCTACAGGACGTGTCCTGGTCGAACAACGGCAAATACCTGAGCTATCTATTGGTAGGTTATCAGGGAGATGAGCATAGCAGGCTTCGCTCGTATGATGTTGTTACGAAGACATCGAAGTCCTATACGTTAGGAGACCTGGCTTCATTGGGGTCAGTTCTTACCGTACAGATGTCCGATGATGGAGAAAGTGTACTCTTAACTACGTATCCACCTGGTTCGTATGGCAGGACCAATCTGCTATTGGGATCAGTTAGTGGAGACAGCATTAGAGTTCAATATGAGCGCGAAAGGGCGGGGGCGCAATATGCTTGGCTTACAGCAGATCAATTCGTATTCCTCGGTGCTGATCGAACCCTGTATGTATACGATAAGCGTAGCAGTGAACTGTCCATATTGCTGGAGAAGGTGAATTACTTTCAACTGTCGCACGACAAGAAGAGTATTGCTTATTCTTTATATGATCAGGATGTTTTCTATGTCGGGAAGGTTCAGGGGAAGAATATTCTCTCTAACGAACCTGTCTACCGTGGGCTGATCGCGAATGAAATCTATTGGAGTCCAGATAACAAGAGTGTGTTAATTCGTGGGCAAAAGATGTTCTCTACTACGCAAGCTATCGCCTCGGATGGGAAGGACGAGCAGACATTCATTATCGAATTTCGATAATCAAATGGCTTGAACATCGTACTCTACAGCCCAGAGTATAGTTTGTAATTGCATATAGCCCTTCCTGAGCATCCTTATTCCGGTTTACGGAGATAGGGGTGCTCCTTTTTATTTAATACATTCCTCAAATACGTTCTTCGCTTGTGACAACTTGTTTACATGTTGATCAAATCTTGGCGACATCTGCTCGGTATATTGAATGTGAGCAAGAAATACCCTGTAGCGAAGAAGGACTGAAGCTTAATGGACAGAAATAGGCGACCAATCAGAAGGGCGATAGGCAAGCCATTAGAAAAGCCAAAAGACAAGCGCTACATACCTGGATTAGATGGTCTTAGAGCAATATCTGTCCTTGCTGTGATAGCCTATCATCTGGATGCAAAGTGGGCCCAGGGGGGTCTGCTGGGTGTGGGAATCTTCTTTGTATTATCTGGTTATCTGATTACAGATCAGATCATCATGGAATGGAGAACGAAGGGGCGGCTACTCATTGTCGATTTTTGGATTCGCAGAGCTCGAAGGTTATTACCGGCTATGGTCACGATGCTCCTTTTTGTTGCTTGCTGGCTACTTATCCTGGACGCTCCAAGGCTGCAAGCCTTACATGGAGATTTCCTTACTTCACTGCTGTATGTGAATAATTGGTATCTCATTTTTCGTGAAGTATCCTATTTCGAAAGCTTCGGTCCACCCTCGCCGATCGGCCATATGTGGTCACTTTCCATCGAGGAGCAGTTCTATGTGCTCTGGCCCATTATCCTCATATTGGGGATAAAGCTGGTCTTGCGTAGAGGTAGATTGATGCTGTGGATTCTCATAGGTGCCGCGATATCAGCTATGGCAATGGGCTTGATGTATGAACCGGGTACCGATCCAAGCCGCGTATACTATGGAACAGATACTCGGGCATTTGCCCTTCTGATTGGAGCTGCTGTGGCGGTGATCTGGCCTAGCTGGAAATTAAGCGGCAGGATTACGCGGCCCGCTCGTTCGGCGCTTGATTCCATAGGGGGATTAGGAATGGTCCTGCTGCTGGGACTGATGTGTGTTACGAATGAGTATGATGACTTTCTATACCGCGGCGGCTTTGTATATTTATCCATTCTCAGTGCGGTGGTGATCGCTGTACTGGTGCATCCTGCCAGCAGAGTGAATGGCATCTTGGGGTGGAGGCCGCTTGTATGGGTTGGCAAACGATCTTACAGTCTCTATCTCTGGCACTATCCTGTCATCATTTTGACGAATCCTGTCACCCATACAGAAAAGTCGAGCTTTACACATATTCTGTTGCAACTGCTGGCTACTGCCATCCTTGCTGCTCTGTCCTACACGTATATTGAAGAGCCTTTTCGTAGGGGGAACATCAGAGCAACTTTGCATTGGATTCGAAAGAGACGGATCGGACTGCTAGCGGTACTTCTGCCATTGTTCCTGACTTTGGTTGCTTGGAGTGATAGCCTGAAGGAGCCATCAGCAGAGGAAGTACCCACCATGAGTCAGGAATTGGCACCTGTGGCGCCAGCAGCGGCATCCACCAACCTAAGTGATGAGTTCGGGAAGCATGAGGATGAATCCTTGTCCAAGGCAGAAGACGGCATTACCGCGATTGGGGATTCTCTGCTAATCGGTGCAGCACCTGAGCTGGAACAAATGCTGCCTGGCATCGTTATTGACGGTAAGGTAGGTAGGCAAATGTCTCAGGCACAGAGGATTGTCGATGATCTTCAGGCGCAGGGCCAGCTGGGGAATCATATCCTTCTTGAACTGGGTACGAATGGTCCTTTTCGCAAAGCTCAATTGCGGTCTTTGCTAGAATCCCTGAATCATGCCAAGCAAATATATATTGTGACGACACGCGTTCCAAAAGATTGGCAGGATACCGTGAATGAAAGTATCCAGGACGTTGCTGCTGAATTCGGGAACACGACTGTCATCGACTGGTATGCAGCCAGTGCTGGCAGGCAAGAGCTGTTCTCCCCCGATGGCGTTCATCTAACTACAGAGGGAATCCGGTTCTATGCCTCGCTTCTAGCAGATAGGATAAAGCAAGATACCCATCAGTAAGAGATTAATTCATGAATATAAATTCATATTGACAGTTCATTATGAGAGGATGAGAAGGTCATGAAGCAGCGTAAAATGATGAGATTATGGTTCGTTTTGGTATGCGTCATTGCTATATGTGTGTACTGGGGAAGCCGATCAGAGGGAGTCACGAGAGCTAAGACACCTACAGCTTCGCAAAGTGATGTTCATTCCATAGCGCAGGGAGAAAGGGTGCATCAAGCTAACGATCATGGATTGGCTGCAAAGGAGGCGCCAGCGAAGGAGAGGGATTCTAATGCGAAGAAAAAGGAGTTAGCACAGCTAGCAATCAACGGAGAAGGAATTACCGCCATTGGTGATTCTGTGATGATCGGGGTTAAACCCTACCTGAAGGAGCAGCTTCCTGAAATCACCGTTGACGGCAAGGTGGGCAGACAGATGTCGCAGGCGAAGAAGGTCATCCATGATTTACAAGCGCAAGGAAAACTGGGGGAACAGATCGTCATTGAACTGGGTACCAACGGACCGTTCAGCAAGGAGCAGCTTCGTTCCTTATTACAGTCCCTGTCCGACGCCAAACGAGTGGTATTGGTAACAGCACGGGTACCCAAGGGATGGCAGGATACGGTGAACAGGAATATCAAAGAGGTTGCTGAGGAGTTCAGCAATACGACAGTGCTAGACTGGTATGCTGCCAGTGAAGGCAAAGGAGAGTATTTCTATAAAGATGGCGTTCACCTGAAGCCTGATGGCGGAAGATATTATGCTTCACTTATTGTAGAAGCCTTGCAGGACCATTAATTTATCTCAGTATACAGCAAGGTCGAGAAAGGAAGTAATCGAATGACCCTTAGAAAAAAAACGTTAATCAAATTATTATTGTTAATCCTAATCATGGCACTTGGCTCTGCTATCTATTACGTTTCCTCTATTTATAGAGGACTGGAGAGTCTGAATAAGACGCCAGAAAACTCTCCTTTTAGTGAGATTAATGAAGCTGTAGCTGTTGAACCACCTGAGTGGCTGGGCACCGAGCCTGTGAATATTCTACTGATGGGGGTAGATGCCCGTGGAACCAAGAAGGGGGAAATTCCGAGATCGGACAGCATGATGGTAGTATCCCTGGACCCTACGCAGAAAAGCATCCATGTGTTCTCCATTCTTCGAGATACCTATACGGATATAGCTGGACACGGCAAGAACCGGATAAATACAGCCATTCAACACGGGCCACAGGTGGCTATGAGTACAGTAGGCGAATTGCTAGGTATGCCTGTTCAATACTATGTGTATACAGATTTTCAAGGCTTTATTCAGCTGGTCGATGCTGTAGGTGGTGTTGATTTTCATGTTGAGAAGGATATGAATTATGAAAGTAAAGCGGATAAGCACGAATTTGATATCAACCTCAAAGAGGGAATGCAGCATTTGGATGGAACAACAGCCCTGCAGTATGTGCGCTTCCGCCATGATGCCATGTCTGACTTCTCGCGTACGCAGAGACAACGAGATTTCCTGAAGGCCATTGCCGAGGAGATGAAGACGACGACCTCGATTATGAAGCTCCCATCCATCCTGAAGGAAGTAAGTCCCTATATAGATACCAATCTATCGGTCGACGATATATGGAAGCTGGCTTCATTGGGTTACCAGAGCAACGTTACAGCTAGTGAGCAGATTCCTCCTATGAAGCTAATCGAACAGACTTATGTGGGGCGAGCAGCAGTCTTAAGTGTGACGAGTAAAAGTGATTTGAGAGCATTTGTACAAGACGTGCTACAAACCAGTGAGCCTGATTCAGTTGTAGACGAGGCGGGTGTAGACCAAGCAAGTACTAGTGTGGGGAAGTAAAGAAACACGAAACAATTGGAGGTAGCTTAATCTATCGCATAAGGTAATACAGCTATCGGGAACATTATTTAGCAAGTTTACAGAGCTGAACCGTAAGGCAGAGCAATTAGTTGAATCAACATTGGTTAGTTCTAGTATTAGGAGTTCTGCTGGCGAGCGCTGGCAGAGCTTTTTGTATCAAAATGAAAACCAATAAAAAATAATTATGCAAAATTATAGTATATTTTTATAAATCAGTAAGTTTATGTTTAGACATGATTGATGGATTACCTTATTTTTAAGTGGATTCACCAAATATTAGGGGGTATTCCGATGAATAAGGAAATACTAAGAAAGTTTACGATCATTTTTGGTCTTACGCTCTTCATGCTACTCTCTTTAACGGCAACAAAAACCTATGCAGCCAATATAGGAACCGTACTTAAGAACCCGGAAAATGGCTGGACTAGATATGAGGCAAAGCTTCCTATGCCCTCGACAAGTATGATCATAACAAAGGTCCATTCAGCAGCCGTAAAGATTACATCTTATATGATCGTGTACTGACATTTGAGGTCAGTGAGTATTAACAATATACCGTCATATTCAAAAGAGCCCTGCCAGCATTCATACTGGTAAGGCTCTTTGCCGTTTAACGAGTTAGAGCAAGTTAATCATTGCACCACCGGCTGCACCAGCGACGACAACGATCCAGGGCGGTACTTTCCAAAAAACGAGCATTAGAAACAAAATAGTTACCAGTGCAAAATCAACAGGAGCTAGGACAGATGTTGTCCAAAGCGGATGATATAATGCCGCCAACAGGATGCCTACAACAGCAGCATTAATTCCAATTAGAGCGCCTTGGATTTTGGGGCTTTTACGTAAAGAATTCCAGAAGGGCAATGCTCCTACGATTAAAAGAAAAGCGGGCAAAAATATAGCGATCGTTGCAATCACTGCTCCTGTAACTCCGCTTATCATCGCTCCCAAATATCCGGCAAAGGTGAATAATGGCCCCGGTACAGCTTGTGCTGCACCGTATCCCGCCAAAAAGTCGGACTTGTGGATCAGACCTGTAGGGACGAATTCACGCTCCAGCAGTGGAAGTACGACATGACCTCCCCCAAATACAAGCGATCCTGAACGGTAGAAGCTATCAAAGAATGACAGCCATCCCGAACTATCCAATTGGCTTAGCAGCGGTAGAACAATCAAGATTCCAAAGAAAGTACCTAAACAGACTACTGCCAAGCTACGGCTTACAGGAACAGACAGGTCTGATGTCGGAGTGGTTGTCGTTTTTCTAAAATAGATCATACCAATAAAGCCAGCCATAATAATAAGGAGGATTTGAATGAAAGCAGTCTGCCACAAGAGGGTCGCCGCAGCCGTAAAGATGGCAATGGTTGCTCTGCTACGGTCAGGAGCTAATTTTTGTCCCATACCGAGTATGGCCTGGGCGACAATGGCTACAGCAACCAATTTAAGACCATGAATCCAACCTGAGCTGCTGATATCAAACCCTTGCAAGAGGAAGGCGAACAAGACTAAGGCAATGACAGATGGAAGTGTAAAACCTAGCCAAGCTATCAGCCCACCGAGCAGCCCGGCGCGGATAATCCCAATTCCAATCCCTACTTGACTGCTCGCAGGTCCGGGCAAAAATTGGCACAGTGCTACTAAATCCGCATAGCTTCGCTCATCCATCCATTTTCGACGGCGAACGTACTCTTCATGAAAATAACCAAGATGTGCGATCGGTCCTCCAAATGAAGTGAGGCCGAGCTTCGTGGATACAGCCAGCACTTCAGACAGTGCCCTGGCTTTACTTTTAGGTTGGTCTTGATGTAGAACTTGATGATTCTCCAAGCGTTGTTATTCCTCCTCAGCGGATTATTCCAGGTTATCTAGTTGATTAATAGTCAAGGGAGGTCGCATTGTACTCCACCTGATTAGCTCTATTATAATCATCATAATCATTATTAATTTAAACGCTGGATTAAATAATGATGGCGGCCACGATGTTACATAAGTTATGGAATTGGTCTAAATGTTCATATCTAATTTTAGGTATGAGCACAAACACTCGGGACGATACATGCGTATATTGTGGTAAATCACAAGGAGGTGTTTGTAGTGAGTTGTGAGAAAATTTGCCCGATTTACACTTCGACTGCCGTGATTCTGGTACTCTACATTCTCTTGGTTATCGTTCTGAGAACTTTTTGCTAATTGATTGCGTTCATTGCAGTGAGGCTGAATACATCTTGCAGCTTGATCACACCCCGTCTATGATTTCGCTTGTTCGGTAAAATACATCACAAAAAGGAATGGCTCTGTTTGTAAAGACAGGAGTCATTCCTTTATTCACGATGATGAAGTATTCTGTTAGGTGTACAACAACGTAATGACGAGCAATTCATAGAGAACAAGAGTTAAAATGAGCTCGTCATTGTAACCAAAACCTCTCCCATAAGTACCATGCCCGTGATGACCTTCATTATTTTTAACAGCGATGTTCAACAATCCCTTGTCACAGCTCACAATTCTACCAACAACAACCTGACCGTCTAAGGTCTCGATACGAACATATTGGTGTACATGATGTCTGCAAATGTTGTGCAGATGATCTCTATAGGCTCTTATGTTTTGAGCTGTATTATGGTCTGCTTGAAATAGCACTCTTTGCTGTGGATTCAATTGTAGGGTCATACTCAGCACTCCTTATTTGATATGTAATACACCATATGCCCAGACTGATTTTATTGTTCATAAAAAAGTTCTGTTCGTACCAGATGCTGGACTTCCACTTCTCTGCTCTTCATGTCAGGACAGGTCAGACCATTACAGGTTCCAGCAATGAGCAATATGAAAAAGTGAACTCCTATACAGAAGGTCTACAGCGAGCCTTGATGGGGGAATTGGGTGCAGTAGAACGATACCGCAAGATTTGGTTTGGACTGCCTGCTGGCATCTATAAAGACACGGTGTTCGGCATCATATTGGATGAGCTTAAGCATGCTGATAAATACAATTATCTGATTACATTGAATACTTAGGTGGTTCTTAAAAAAATCCTACCAAATAAGCGAGAGAAGTACGTAATGATATCGACATAATGTTCGATTGATCGTATATCTACTCGCTTATTTGTATTAGAGTTGTCAACTAGACATGATCTGGTCACAACATGAAGTGCGTTAACTGCTATACTAAGAGGAGATTTCAGGAAAGCGTTCTGATGCTTAGGAAAACACACAATCGAAAATGCACTTGATTTACAGCCAACTTACACTGTACAAGAATACATACCTCAAAGGAGATTCATCTATGAATCATTCACCTGGTTATATTATTGGCATCGATCTCGGGGGAACCAATATCAAAGCAGCTATTCTAGATGAAAGCTTGAGTGTTTTATCAGAGCGAAATGAGCCTACATATGCATCGGAGGGTCCTGATTATGTTATCATGGCCATTAAAAATATGATCCGTGAGCTAATGCAGCTTCATCAAATATCCGACGAGCAAGTATTGTGCATGGGAATAGGCATTCCTGGATTGCTGAATCCCAGGGAGGGGCTATCTATTTTCTCGCCGAACTTCCCAGGATGGGAGAATATTAATGTAGTCCAAGAAATGAGAAAAGACTTCTCATTCCCGGTATTTATGGATAACGATGTCAGGGTGAATCTTTATGGAGAGTGGCACTTTGGAGCAGGAAAGGGCTTGAATAATATCGTACTGGTCACCATTGGAACTGGCTTGGGGTCTGGGGTTGTAGTAGATGGAAAAGTTCTATATGGAACGACTTCGAGCATCGGAGAAATTGGACATATGAACATGTTCCGGGAAGGGCGTCCGTGCAGATGCGGGAGTACAGGCTGCCTGGGGAGATATGTATCTGCTGTAGGAATGGTACGTACTTGTATTGAGAAGCTGGAACGCGGAGAGCATAGCATGATCCAGACCTGGGTGGAAGGTGATCTGAGTCAGATTAGTGCAAAAATGCTCTCAGATGCTTATGATCTGAACGACCCGCTAGCGATTCAGGTTATGCATGAGACAGGGGAGATCCTCGGATTCGGTCTTGCGAATGTCATTAATCTATTTAATCCAGAGTTAATTATTATCGGTGGAGGGGTATCGGCTGCAGGAGAACGCTTGTTACATACTGTACGAGAGACCATTCAGGCTCATGCACTTCAATTATCGTCAAATGCTTGTCGTGTCGTTATTGCACAGCTTGGTGGGCGAGCAGGTATGATCGGTGCGGCGGCTTATGCATCGAATCAGATAAACAAGACGAATTAGATGAATTAGATTTAAAAAGAGCCTCATTCACACTGCCAGGGTTAATCCCAGTCCCGCAGTGAGTATGAGGCTTTTTGCAGACTACGTATATGAATTGCCATAAATACTGTGCCATTTGTATTCCGTATGTCTCAATTCGTCGCTAGCGAGTCTGACAATGGAATGATGGCTAATCCTGATAGCATAACCATTAGTAAGGATCAGGCAAGTATTTTTATGGTCGTTTATCTTGGGCAAGGCAATGAGGCTATCTACCGTTATGCACTTCAAGATACCAAGGATGATGAGCTGTTCATTCGTGCTGAAGAAATCATTCAATACTCCCTATTAAATAATGGCGATATCATGCTAATGGGTAGAGTAGATGGAACCAGAGGGCTGTTCCTGTATGATTCCAGTAATAATGAGCTGCATGTCACCTACCTGAGAAATGACACACTCCAGTCAGATACGATCATCTATCGCAACGTCCAGGATTTCTACCAATTGACCTGGTTGGAGGATAGTCTATTTGTCGCTGGAAGCACCCGAGACACAAGTGAAATCTATCGTTTTACATTTAAAGTGTGGTAGGAAAATTATTGTATGAAAGCTTTGTGCTTTTGTACAGTTTTTATGATTTCACAACACTGTGACAACGCTGTAACAACACCGTTACAAGTATGGGTAGGAAAGATACAACTGCTTGCTATAGTAGGACAAGACAGAAGGTCAATCCATTTATAGCGAGGTACACCTGAATGAAAAAGAATGCTGCATTGCAAATGAGACGTGCCAGAGGAATGAAAAGATCTCAAAGAGTGAAAAGAAATCGACTAATCCTATTGCTTATAATTATCTTGATACTGGTATGTATAAGAGTATTAACGAGTAACGAGTCCTCCAAAAGCGAGCAAACCAAAGAGTTTGCCTCGATTCCTGAAGAACAGGTGTCCGGGGAGTATATGAATGCTGAAGGGCCGATTCTTTTAAATAGTAATGAGATCGTTCCGCTTCAGAAAGATCCTCTGGCTGAGGATGTTGCATTTGTGGAGAAATATTTAGAACAGCAAATGCTTGGAGATATGCCAGATGGAGCGAATGGGGAAAAGGTTGCCTATTTATCCTTTGATGATGGGCCTTCCACGACAGTGACCCCGCTAATCCTGGATATTTTGAAGAAAGAAGATGTGCGAGCTACTTTTTTTGTATTAGGAAAAGCGGTAGATAAAAATGAAGATACTAAAAATCTAGTCAGAAGAATAGCCGCAGAAGGACATGCGATAGGCAATCATACATATTCACATGATTATGACTATTTATATCCTGGCGGAAAGGTTAATGCAGATCATTTTATGAAAGAAATTAATAAAACGAAGGACTCTTTGCAGATGGTTCTCGGACAGGATTTCTCAACCCGGGCTGTTCGATTTCCTGGAGGACATATGACCTGGCAGCACAAAGACCCTTCCGGTATATCGGTATTGGACAGTATGCTGCAGGCTGATGGCTATCATCAAGTAGATTGGAATACATTGCCGAGAGATGCTGAGGGGGCGCCCAAGAAAGCAGAAGCGTTAGTAGAAGAGTTCAAAAAAAGTGTGGCTGGCAGGGAAAAAGCAGTAATTTTAATGCACGACACCTATGGTAAAGAAGAGACGGCAAAGGCTCTCCCAGAAATCCTGAGATATTTGAAGGATCATGGTTTTACATTTAAAACTATGAGGTAGTGATGAGGTAATATTGGATACTAAGGCTCTGCATTTGTGGCAGAGTCTTTTTGATTTTTTTGCCCAAGGGGCAGGTGGATTCGCATCCTTTCTAAGAAATATAGTATAAATTTATAGATCAGCAAGGAATTGTTTAGACAAAATTCTAGATATTCAATATTTTTTAATAGAATGAATATTACGCAGGGGGATAAGATGAGAGAAACATTGTTGAAAAGAGTCTGTCTGATGTTTAGTGCATTGTTACTTTTTTGCTTCATTGATGCTGGTAGTATTTTTGCAGCATCTGTAGGCGGTAGACTTGCGGCGCCGGAAGCGGGATGGAAAAGAGTGGTTGCCAACCCACAAAACTATTTTTACTACAACAAAACCTGGACACAGATTCCTAATTTTTCATTGTATAGAGGTACCAAGAACTCAAAGGTTGTCTTTGGCTTCAAGGGCAGTAAGCTAAGAATAATGGCTTATCGGTATAATGAGCGATTCACAGATAATAGAGTCATCATTGATGGTGTCACATATACTTACTCCGAATTTGGGAGTGATCAACGGCAAACATTGGTGTTTGAGATAGATGGTCTGAGTGATCAGGAGCATCATGTGGAAATTATTGGTGGGATTAATGGGACGGGTTGGATTACAGTGGAATCAATAGATATCGATAGTACGGGAGAAATGATAAATTATGCTCCTACAAATTTAAATGCTACTGCTTCTAAGCAACAAGTCATATTAGATTGGGAACCGAACCCGTATGCAGATAGCTATATGATTAAATACGGAACGGAGCCAGGAAATACACAGATACGGTGTCGGTTACCAAGGATGCTTATGGAAATTATGAAGTCCCAGGATTAGCAAACGGGGCGACGTATTATTTTGTGGTTGCGGGAATCGTAAACGATGCGGAAACGACTTATTCCAATGAGGCTTCAGTAACATTTGAAGCTGCCCCTGAAGCCGTGTTGAGTGTTACCATCGCTGAAGATACTGTAAAAGTCGGAGATGAATTCATAGCTGCTATTTCGCTTGAGAATGTTAGTAGCATCTATGCCGAGGATTTCAGAATAAAGTATGATACAGAACGATTTGAATATTTAGGGTTTGACCAAGTGGATGGATACAAGGTATATAATACCCCAGTGGATGAGAATGGCCAGATTCGCTTTATCGTGGCTAGTCAAGGTGAGGAATATGGAATTACTGGGGCCGAAGCTAAAACATTCTTGAATTTGAAATTCAAAGCGAAATCTGCGGGTACGGGTGATGTAGATGCTTTGTACTGCCGCATAGCGAATACAGAGACGGAATGGGATCTGATAGACGATTCATGCGGAGGTGACACGGTGACCGTAGAACAAGCTGATATCCTGGACGTTAACCATTCCGGTGAATACACACTGGTTGATCTTGCGATCGATGGGTTTTATTTTGGACGTGCAGCTGCCGATACGGATACAATCAATCATAGTGCAGATCAAGTTGTTGATGGGAACGTGAATGACGCTGACCTGGTGTATATTGTGAATCAGATGCTGAACAATACCAATTATGCACCCAATCTCTTATAGAAAATAGCTAACACTCTGTCGACTAACGTTGGCAGAGTTTTTTTCTTTTACAATCAGGCCCAACCCAACAGGAACACCCCTCGCCCGTCTGGACGAGAGGTTATATTTAATTGATTACATTACTCCAGGCTTCCATGGTTGTAATATTGAATATTCTCCACTTGAACGGGTACAGTTCCTGAAGGAATTTCCAGCTCATACACTTCATTTTTTTGTGCCATCAGCAAATGTAAGCCTATAGGAGAAAGAAACGATATGAGATTTTTGTCCGGATCTGCAAGGGAAGGAAAGACAAGGACAAAGGACTCACTTGTACCATCATCCAGATATTGTATAGTTACTTTGCTTCCAATCAATACGAAAGTATTCAAATTACGATCCGTAAAGTTCTGAACAATGCCTTCAATAATGGACGTATATTTTGTTAGCGTATTTTCCACTAACTTTCGTTGTCTATTGGGAGTTGGGAAATACTCATCCATAAAGGAAGACAAACCTTCGTCCAGATACACTAATTGGTCAATGAGTTGTACTCTTGATCCTTCCAGCAACAAACTATGGTTCATAATAGATAAGCTCCCCCTGAAAGATAAGTGGATTGGATGAATAGCTCATGTTAAACCCTCCGTATTTCTTTTGTTATAGAGAAACTAAGTTAGAGCTCGTGATCCCCTCCTTAATAGTATTTCTATAAGAGGACATACAACTAAGACACTTCGCCTCACTGACGAAATGTGAACCTTCACTTCTTATTCGATTTCTATGCTCACCGTCAAACCATCAGATTTTTTTGTAGACTACCAAAATGGCTGATCTGTTATGTTTACAGCCTTGGGCATCCAGTACAGTGTGAGTATCGTATAGCACCTCTATGAATTGTTCCTCATGAAGCTCAGCAAGGAAATTATTTGCTTCTTTTTCGGCATAAGAAATATCAGTGCTTATAAATTCTTTAACCTGGATCACAGCATCACCTCCCTACAATGTAGTGCTAGTAAGAAACCTTTATAGGTATCCATGAAGCATAGCATAATAAAAGTTTTTGTCTAAACATTAAATGTAATATATTGAATAAAATTTATTTTGGATACCATTTATGCAAATGTATGGTCCGAAAGTCGTGTAAGCTATCTCAAGCGTGAATGTTGGAGTTTTCCATTGCAAGAATGCTATGTTAAGATAGGTGTAATAATGAAATCAGGTTTCAATAGATGAAACTAATTTATTTTTAGCTATCACCAAAAAATTCGGGGAGTAAAGAAGCAAGGGAGCAGGAAGAAGGGAGATTTTAACGTCATGCGAACTATATTTGATGCTCATTTACACATTATTGACCCACGCTTTCCATTAATCGAGAATCAAGGGTTTGTGCCTGATGCGTTCACCTGCACAGATTACCTGAAGCAAGTCCAAAATGTAGAGGTTAGAGGCGGGGCTGTCGTATCTGGTTCATTTCAAGGCTTTGATCAGACCTATTTGATCGATTCATTGCAAAAGCTCGGTAAAAATTATGTTGGAGTCACTCAAGTGCCTTACAATACCCCGGACGAAGAAATTATAAGGCTTCATGGGTATGGTGTAAGAGCCATTCGGTTCAATGTCAGGCGCGGAGGTTCAGAGGATATCTCTCGTTTGGACTACTTTGCAAGAAGAGTCTATGAGGTAGCAGGATGGCACGCGGAGTTATACATTGACTCTACTTCCTTACCGGACATCGCATCCGTATTGGAGCATCTTCCAGCCGTCTCGGTAGACCATTTGGGGCTATCCAAGGAAGGATTTCATCATCTGCTATCCTTAGTCGATAAAGGGGTAAGAGTTAAAGCAACAGGCTTCGGTAGAGTTGAGCTTGACGTAGCACAGGCGATCCGTTCCATTTGCTCCGTGAATCCTGAGGCTCTTATGTTTGGCACGGATCTGCCCTCCACGAGAGCAAAGAGGCCCTATCATCCTTTTGATATTGAACTGATTTATAATACGCTTGGTGAAGAACAGACGGAACAGGTTCTATATAAAAATGCAATGAACTGGTATCTAAAGTGAAGCTGGCAGCTTAGCAGTGGTTGACAAAGCATTCACATGCAGCGGCTCTATTCTGTTGTGTGATCTGGTCAAGGTGCTAGTGTGATTGTGCAAAAAAACAAGTAAGAAAAGATATCAATCTATCTTTTCTTGCTTGTTTTACTTCATTGTATAGCTGATAACTCAGTATTATGGTTTAATCATCGTCTGACGAATCCACTCTGCCAGTGTATTTAACTGAAGGCTGGCTTTAAGGCTCGCATCGACCTTCTGATATAACGGAAGGTGATCGGTATGATCATAAATCCACTGATACATTCCTTTTGGGCCACTGGCTGTCTCTTCTCCTAGAAATGGACGAATGCCCGCTTCAAAGCTGTCAAAAGGCAAGGAAACGAAGCTTATATTGTCACCCAGTACATGACTGAATACTTCAGCCAATTGTGAGCCCTGTGAATGCCTCCGGCCTACTTTTTTCATGTAAGTATACCATTTCATCTTCAATATTTGCCATTAGATAGCCTTGTACTGTACTATTCTCATTGGACTCAAGTCATTCCCTTGCAGGAGCTTATTGCCTTTCTAGACCGAAAAGAGCTTTTTCCATGTCTAATCAGAGCTTCTTCTAGGCGAGAACATGGGTTATGTAAGTAGTGACTAGGTTGAGATATTATTCACATATAAGTACTATAGAGGAAGGGCAAAATAACATGTTTATTTTCCTGCAATAGAATTTCCTAATGGCATACAAGGGTAGCTCATGAAAGGAGTGTCTTACAATCTATACATCACTAGAGGCATGCATAAAGGATTTGGAACAAAATGGGCATCTCATTCGCATACGAGAAGAAGTAGACCCACTGCTTGAAATGTCCGCCATTCACCTGCGAGTGTTTGAAGCGGGAGGTCCCGCTCTTTTATTCGAGAATATCAAGGGATCGCGTTATAAGGCAATATCCAACCTGTTCGGCACAATGGAGCGGGGCAAATTTATTTTTAGAGATACCTGGGAATCAACACAGAATATCATTGCCTTACGCAATGATCCGATGAAGGCTTTAAAGAACCCGTTTCGGCATATTTCCGATGCTACGTCGGCCATTAAAGCGCTACCACTCAAGCAAGGGAATGTTCTATCAGGCTTCAAAGAAATCCAAATTACCGACCTTCCGTTGATTAAGCATTGGCCGATGGATGGAGGGGCATTCATTACGTTGCCGCAAGTATATAGTGAGGACCCTGACAAGCAAGGAATTATGCAAGCTAATCTGGGAATGTACCGTGTACAGCTCACAGGCAATGAATTTGAGACGAATAAGGAGCTTGGCCTGCATTATCAAATTCACCGGGGCATCGGAGTTCATCAGCACAAAGCCAATCGGAAAGGGGAGCCGCTTAAGGTAAGCATTTTCGTAGGCGGACCACCCGCACATACCGTATCAGCTGTGATGCCGCTACCAGAGGGATTAAGCGAAATGCTGTTTGCTGGACTGTTAGCTGGCAAAAGGTTCAGGTACGGATATGATGAGGCCGGCTACTGTATAAGCCGGGATGCGGACTTTGTGATTACTGGAGAAATTCATCCTAGTGAAACAAAACCTGAGGGACCTTTTGGTGATCATCTGGGCTACTATAGCTTAACACATCCATTCCCTATGATGCGTATTCGCAAAGTCTATGCGAAGCAGAATGCAATCTGGCCCTTCACCGTCGTTGGCCGGCCACCGCAGGAAGACACCACGTTCGGAGCACTCATTCATGAGCTGACAGGCGGGGCCATCAAGCAGGAGATTCCAGGGGTGAAGGAGGTACATGCTGTTGATGCTGCGGGGGTACATCCACTGCTACTTGCAGTTGGCTATGAACGCTATACTCCGTACACGAAGGTAAAGCAACCGGCGGAACTGCTCACCATCGCTAATCGAATTCTGGGTACCAACCAACTGAGTCTTGCCAAATATTTATTCATTGCAGCAGAGGAAGAGCAGCCGCTCAGCACTCATAACATATCTCAGTTCTTATCTTATGTGCTGGAGCGCATTGACCTGAAGCGAGATATTCATTTTCAGACCAACACAACTATTGATACATTAGATTATTCGGGTAATGGACTGAATCAGGGAAGCAAAGTCATATTTGCTGCTTGTGGCGACAAGAAGCGTGACTTGTGTACAGAGGTTCCAGAACAGCTGAAGGAGCTAAGAAATTACGTCAATCCGCAGCTCATCCTTCCGGGTATGGTAGCGATTGAAGGGCCAGCGTTCAATACGTATGCAGATGCAGAGCAGCAGCTGGATGAGCTGACGAATGCCATTAGTATGCGTGGTGAATTGTCCAACTGTCCGCTAATCGTTCTATGTGACAGTAGCTCTTTTGTCAGTGAGAAGCTTGATAATTTCCTATGGACGACCTTCACTCGGAGTAATCCTTCTCATGATATTTATGGAGTGAATGCTGACAGTACCTTTAAGCATTGGGGCTGCGACAATCTTATTATAGATGCTAGAACGAAGCCACATCATGCCCCTCCACTTATTCCGGATCCAGCTGTTGAGAAACGAATTGATCCGTTATTTGCTCAAGGTGGCAGCCTAAGCGGCGTACTGAAATAGTAGTGTAAGCTTGCAACAGGTAAGTATCTATTAGGTTGTATCTATTATAACTATTACATGAAAAGCTCTGCTGGCTATGCTAGAAGAGCTTTTTTTGCCTTCATGTGAGTACCTATAATTATATATGAGAAACAAAGTATACCATTATATGGTGATGAGTATAAAAATAGAGTTCATCAAGAATAGCCATGCTCCAGGTGAAATCCCTCCACCCCCATACAAGCTTACCTATATTGAATTATTATATAGAGCTGAAATCTAGCTATCTTTGAACAGTTTGATATTTTTCTTCTGTTGAAAATACACCCACAATCCAAAGGCTGCACCGGCAATAATCCAAACAACCATCGAGAACCAATTCATTGTGATCGTCCGATTAGCTATAGTAGGAAACAGAAATTCTATCATAATCATCATGCTAAAGCTCCATTGAATACCAGATATAATAGATTTTCTCTTCAAGACATAAATTTTATTATTGTAGTCCGTTTCAAGATCATACTCAGTTTCAGCGATCCCTGTTTTTTTGAGTTTATTTACAGTGAAGTAAGATATAAATTGTTGCACAATGAATAATGACATGGTCCCGAAGCTAAATGTGTGATGTGCAGTGTCTATAATCAAACTTATGAGCATTAGAATAGTTGCCAGGTAGAAGGCGTACAGACAGGCATTAGCTAAAATGCGATAGATCGCTTCTTGTTGGTATTCATCTCTTTCCTCCACATAACCTATAAAGTGCTTTAGCATTTTCTTCTCAAAATGGTTTGCTTCCATTAATTTTCCTCCCAAAAAAGTGTGTTCAAATCAGTGTTCAGGGCTTTAGCTAATTTAATACATAAATCCAGTGAAGGATTGTATTTGTCATTTTCAATTAGATTAATAGTTTGTCTGGCAACGCCAACCTTCTGAGAGAGAGCAAGCTGTGACAGGCCTGATTGCTTTCTGAATTCACTGACTTTATTCATAAATCCTCCTATTATGTCACATATAAATGACATGAAGTTAGCTCTTATGGTATATCTTTATTAAAGATATGTCAAATATATATGACAAACTAAAGATTTTACGAATTTTTGAATCCCATGCAGATATGGAGCTAAAAGCTAATAACAGCAGACATCTTGACTATCTGGTAACGTCATACTTTATTGTTATCACAGAAACGAGTGGCTGAAATGATAGCTAGCTCATCAGATTGGCTAAGGTGGATGATTAGAATTATGAAAGTAGATATCCAAAAAATCACAAAGCATAATATCAAAGAAGTATTATCCTTGAGTGTGAACAGTGATCAAGAAATATATATTGAAACGACTCAGCAATGTTTGGAGGACGCACAGCAATGTAAGCATTATCAGCCTGTAGCACTTTATTGGAATGATGAACTGGCAGGATTCGCTATGTATGGATTGTTCCCTGGAGAAGGCAGGGATGGACGGGTATGGTTAGATCGATTTCTGATCGACAAGAGCTTTCAGGGGAGAGGTATCGGAAAAATCATGCTCAGTAATCTCATTGAGCATCTTGTTAAGATATATGGCTGTAAACAGATATACCTTAGTCTATATGAGAATAACCAAGGAGCACTGTATTTATATCAAAAGTTTGGATTTCAGTTCAATGGAGAGCTGGATATAAACGGGGAAAGGGTAATGGTGAAGGAGGTCTGATCACAAGGCTTGGCAACAAACAAAGATCCCTGCTAACTGATCTAGTAGTAGTCAGGGACCATTGTCGTTTAAGCAAAGACTGAGCAATTATCTATTCACTCGCAAGGGACGTGACACCTATCGTGATCTGGGTGACGTAATTGCGGTCACTTTGTTCCGTGACCTCATCAATAAGATATTCTTCGTAGGCATAATCAGCGAGTGTTAGGCCTTCTTTGTTCGCATACTTAACGAGCCTTTCATACGTCGCACCAATGGTTGCGTAGCTACCTTGATGGTAGGCAACGGCATACATGCCCTTTGGTTTAATGAAGTTGATCGCCGAATTATTTGGTTTACTCCTGCTTTTGACAAAAAAATATGACTTGGAGTGGTAATCACCCTGCAGGATACTCTCCTTGCTAAGCAGGTAACCTACGAATGAGGTGTCCTTAGTGATGTTACGATCTTCGAAGCTGTGAAAGGCTAACATCCAGTGAATGTATTCATCTTCATCCAGATCCGTTAAAGGCTCGCTTCGGATAATTAGCTCTTCTGCCTGTTCCTCCAGCCTAACCGTGTAAACATCCGCACTTAAGCCTCGTCTTATATTGCTAACGGATTCCTCTAAGGTGTATTTAATAAAGGCTAATCGCTCGATCTCCCTATTAATCTCGCTGATTTTTTGCTCTGACATCTGTATGGATCGTTCGGCGTTTCTTACCGCAAGATAATTCTTTATTTCGTTAAGTGGGACATTCAAATCTTTGAGTATGTTGATGGTGAAGTCAAGAGGGGGATACCTGTTACTTTGAGGTAGCATTTTTTTTATGGAAAAGGAGAACGATATGAGTGTGAGAATTGAGAGTGTCGATAAATATTTTAAAGGTATGGATAGATTGCAAGAGCTTTACGAGGGAGCATTTCCTGAAGAAGAAAGAGTGCCTATGTGGATTCTATTATGGAGAGCCAAGAAGAATCATATCCATTTTAAAGCCTTTTATGATGAGCATACATTCGTTGGCTTTACCTATCTGATTGTATTTAAAGACATTACTTTTGTATTTTACCTGGCGATTGATAATCAGATCAGATCTAAAGGATATGGTAGTCAGGTGTTGACTAAGATTAAGGAGATGTACCCGAATAACCGTATTATTCTCAATATTGAAGCCGTTGAGGAGGAGGCCAGTAACCATGAACAGAGGACACAACGTAAAAGCTTTTACTTAAGGAATGGTTATCAAAATTCCAAGCTGACGATCAGTCAATTCAATCAATCCTATGAGGTTATGGTTCATGGTCAAGATATTACCAAAGGGGAACTTCGTGGTGTATTCAAGTCGTTCATGGGTAGCCTTCTCTACTGGTTCAGTAGGCCCGAGATATCCGAGTTGCAAGACTAGTGAACCCTCATTTTAAAAAATGTATAATAAGGAATTCGAAAGGTTGGGTACTGCCCTCGCCATCATAGGCAGGGGCATTTTTTTATTTGGAGGTCAGAAGATCGTGAGGCAGGCTCGTGGGTATGTAATCTAAATCAACAAACGTACTCGCGTTGCTACTTTACTTCCCCGCCCTCAGCTATAATCAGGTCCACAATTCCAGGGAAACGATGATTCAAATCCTCCTTCCGAATAGAGTAGTAATGTTGCTTTCCTTCAATTCGTGGTTGAATGACTCCTGCTTCCCGTAAAATCTTGATGTGATGGGACAGCGTTGATTTGGATATATGACCTACTTCAAAAGCGGAGCAGTTCTTCTCGCCTGAGCTAGCTAAGCAATGGGCGATCTTCATACGAATCGGATCTCCAAGTGCGTTGAAGACGGTCGTCAGATTTAGGGTAGAAGTATCTGGGATCGTTGGTGTTTTCATAACATAACGGTAACACAGGGGACTTGATGTTTCAATGTTTGATTTTTTTCGAACTGACAGTTGTGATGGGCTACCTATTATGTTATTGTGATTAACATTGGTTCGAAATTTATCGAACTAATATACAACACTTTTACTTGGAGGAACATCATGACTACTGCATTAAATAACTATTTCCGCTTGTTTGACGCTTCACGTACGGAGCAACGTGCGATGGACGATCTGCTCTCCATGTTCACACCTGATGCCGAGATCGTACTTAACGGTACGACTAGAACAGGCTTTGAAGGCTTTATGAAGGCCTTCTACGAGTACAACAGTGATGTCAAGCATATGTGGGATCAATGGGAACTACAGCCGGACGGCAGCTACCGGACAAATTGGGCCGTATGTGGGCAAGCTGCAGATGGCACCGTATATGCTAGAACTGGCATTGACATTGCCAGGCTGAATGAAGCAGGAAAGATTGTATATCTGGAGAATATCCAAGAGGATCCAAATGCATTTCGGAATTATAAATAAGTGCCAAACGACAATAAAGTACTTTATTGATTGAACTTAGGCTGTTAAGATTCAATCATTAATAATGAATGAATACCCAGAGGATGCCGTGATCAGTGGCATCCTTTTGTTCGCTATAGGACAGTGTGATATGGCTAGTACTACTCCGTACTTGACTTTCCCCTGCACGGGAACCTATATACTCCTATTATGTTTAGAGCGGAGGTGATATTTTGTTTAAAATCAGTGAGTTTGCAAGGCTAAGTAAGGTCTCCTTAAAAACACTGCGTTATTATGACCAGATTGGGATACTGAAGCCGAGAAGGGTGGATCACGATACCGGCTATCGTTACTATTCCGCCGATCAGCTTCTGGAGCTCAATCGAATCTTAATCTACAAGGAATTGGGCTTCACATTGCCGCAAATTGCACAGCTGCTGCAGGAAGATATTTCATTGGAGAACATCCAGGGGATGTTCAAGCTGAAAAGAAGTGAAATCCAGCAAATCATTGACACGGAACAAGCCAGACTCATCAGAATTGAGGAGCGCATGCAGCTTATAGAACAAGAGGGACAATTTGAGACAGAGCAAGACGTCAGAGTCAAAGCAGAAGAGACTAGGCAGTTTCTTTTTCAGACCGCATGCGGGAAAGAAGAGGACATTCCAGATTTGCTTTGTCGGTTGGAGCAGTTATTAACGAAGGAAATTCGCCAATGGATTCAAGGTCCGCAGGTTGTTTTGTGGAAAGAAATCGAGGGAAAAGAGGATGAGTTTGAATTTGAAGTCGGTTATTTTGTAACCTGTGAGCTGCAATCGTACCCAGGGCCTTTTCAGCTACGAACTCTTCCTGCTGAGCCGATGATGGCCACGATGGCTTTTCATTCCAATACTCATTTTGATGGTGCAGCTTGTGTTCATTTAGCTAGATGGATTGAGAGACATCAGTATCAGATCAAGGAAAGCGAATCCGGTAGGGAGCTGTATTATTCGTTATCTTCAGAACAGGATGCACAATTGATAGAAATACAAATTCCAATACGATATAGCGAACTGGGCAAGGAGGAATGAGTGGATTGAAAAACAAACTGATCATCTATGTTCTCGCACTGGCTGTTTTTCTGATCGGAACCATTGAATACATTATTACAGGAATCATTGAGATGATCGCTACGGACTTGAAAGTATCGACCTCCGAGGCAGGGTTGCTAGTGACAGTGTTTGCACTCGCAGCGGCCATAATCGCACCGATTCTCATTGCACTCACGATCAATATAGATCGCAAGAAGCTATTAATGTCCACTCTGGGAGTGTTTATCGTGAGTAACGGAATGATGCTGGTGAATCTCTCCTACGAAACATTACTATGGATTCGAATGATTCAGGGAGCTAGTGGAGGAATCACTACCGTAGTTGCCATGGCAATAGCGACACGACTCGTTGAACATGAGAAAAGAGGTAACGCCATTGGCATTATTCTGATGGGGCTTAGCAGCTCGTTAGTGCTCGGTGTTCCTATTGGCACATTTTTCAGTGAAATGTTTGGATGGAGGAATCTTTTTATTTTCATCGGTGTACTAAGCATTCTGCCATTAGTTATCATCTATAACAAGGTTCCGGCAATCAAAGAAGAAGAACAAGTTACGCTCGGAATGCAGCTCTCAATGTTGAAGAGTTCAACGGTTCTGACTGCACTGGTCATTACTTTATTATATGTCGGAGGCTATTCTACACTGTTCACTTATATTACGCCTTTCTTGCAAGCTACATCCTCACTGTCCATTACGGAAATTAGCGGGGTTCTGTTCCTGGCGGGAATTTGTAGCTTCGTTGGGTCAAAAGTGGGTGGGCAGCTGGCAGATGCCAAGGGCTCGAAATTTACAATTTGTCTCGGTCTTCTGTTACAAGGGGCGACACTTCTTTTATTTGCTCTAGCCGGTGTCAATCTCTATGTATTGATCTTGGTTCTAATGATCTTCATGCTAGCAACGTGGAGTATTTCCCCTGCGCAGCAACTATATCTGGTAACTTTAGCGCCTCGAAATCCCGACATTGCCCTGAGCGTAAATACTTCGTTCATTCAATTTGGCTTTGCACTGGGATCTGGATTAGGCGGACTGGTCATCAGCCGTACATCTGTCCTGTATTTGAATTGGCTGGGTTTTGCCGCTGTAAGCACAGCTTTACTTCTTGCCATCTTTTTATTTAAAAAAATGGGCAAAAAGAGAATTGTAGCATAATCCTTCTGTTTTTCAGCATGATTGAACTATTTCAACTCCATACTTTCATGCAAAGATATAAAGGCAGCAGTACCAATAGAGCAGAGGCATGACATAGCGAATCAGAAAGAGTATGGAGGAAATCAATCATGGCGAGATTCAGTTATCCCCTTAGCGAGACATGGAAATTCCAAGCTGACCCTACGAGCGAAGGAAGCATGCAGAAATGGTATGAGCGTGGGCTTCCAGATGCTCAAGAAGTCAGCATCCCACACACCTGGAACGTACAGGCAGGGCTGGAGGAGTTCAGAGGTACAGGCTGGTATTCCTATTCCGTATTCGGTCAGCCGGAATGGGAAGGGCAGCTGCTCCGATTACAATTCGATGCTGTCTACCGGGATGCCACGGTCTGGGTGAATGGGCAGCATGCAGGTGAGCATGCCAATGCCGGTTACACCTCCTTTGTATTGGATGTGTCAGGACTTATTACTCCTGGTAAAGACAATTTGATCGTGGTATCAGTCAATAATGAGAACAGCATGACAGCGCTTCCGTTAAGCAATAGCTTCGATTGGTCTGATGATGGCGGAATTATTCGCGGCGTATCACTGATCGTCACAGGACAGTATGCGATGGATTATACCAAGCTCAAGGCTGTACCCGTATTTACGGATGAGGGCAATAGTGCTGCCTATGGTGTATTATCTGGTGATGTTTTTTTAACTACGGAGAAATCCGCTGTGTTGGACGTACCTTTGATCATGAAGATAGGCATTTTCAGAGAAGACAGTCTTATTGCTCAGCAAGAAATCGAGGTAAGATCGAAGGGGAATCCAGTACAGCTACCCGAGATCCGGGTAGAGCAACCGCACTTGTGGCATTTTGATCATCCTCACCTGTATACCGTCTCCATCTCTTTAACATGCCAAGGACTCATGACCGATGAATGGAAGGGAACCATAGGCTTTAGGGAGATTCAAGCACAAGGTCATCTGCTGCTATTGAATCGAGAGCCTGTGCGATTAATGGGGGTAGAGTGGATGCCAGGGTCGCATCCAGATCACGGAATGGCAGAGACGGAAGAGCAATGGATTGAGATGCTTGAGCATATCAAGCATGCGAATTGCGTAATTACGCGTTTTCATTGGCAGCAGGACAGCAAGCTTCTGGACTGGTGTGATCGTCATGGCTTACTTGTGCAGGAGGAGATTCCGCATTGGCAGACACCGGCAGATCCTGATGATACCTGGCTGGAGCGCTCCATACAGCACGCCTCAGAGATGATTAATCGCCATTATAACCATCCTTGTATTTATGCCTGGGGGTTAGGTAATGAGGTCAATGGACAGTCTCCAGCTACGGTTCACTTTTTCAGGAAGCTAAAATCACTGGTGCACGAAATGGATGATACAAGATTCATTAACTACGTATCTAATACGGTGCATGAGAATCCTGGGCTAGATGCAACCGGGGTGGGCGATCTAATTATGTGGAATGATTATATTGGAACATGGCATGGGGAGCTAGACCGCCCTGCCGTCATTCGGAGCATAAGCGAGGACTATCCTGATCAACCCATTATTGTAGCGGAATTCGGATTGTGTGAACCAGCATTTTCAGGTGGAGATGCACGACGTGGAGAGATTCTGGTAGAGAATACCCTGGAGTACCGCAAGCACCCTGGCATTGCAGCACTCATCTATTTCAGCCTGAACGACTATCGTACGCAAATGGGTGAGGATGGAGAAGGAAGACTTCGACAGCGTATACATGGCTCTATGGATTGCTACGGGATGCCTAAGCCGTCCTATGAGGTGCTGAGAGAATTGGGCTCTCCATTGGAACTAAGGGCTGTCTGCAAGCCGGAAAAGGATGAGCTAGAGCTAAACATTACCATTCGTGACAGTATTCCTAGCTACACTTTGACGGGGTATACACTAACAGTACATGAACCAGGTGGAGGGAACACGAGCATTACACTTCCTAGCATGTTGCCAGGCAAGAGCTATGTAGTGAGTCTCGACGGCATCGCTACAGACCATTGGCAACAAAGCTTGATTCAGATTCAGAGGCCAACTGGCTTCTCTGTAGTGTATGGTGAGCTGATTGAATTTATGGATATATGAGAAATGAGAACGGGGTAACCCTCGTAGATATAGTATTACTTTTCATTGGTTAACTCGTGACATAACTTGACTCAGTAATTCACTGTTTACACTCGTCTACACCGGCATAAGCGCCCCGTGGAACAGATTTTGGTGACCGCCAAGTCTATTCTACGGGGCTATTTTTAATGGATAGAATGTATATGTTTTCAGCGGAGCTGAGCCATTCGATTATCGCAAGAAGAACATTCACTAAAGGCGGTCTGTCTCCTGTGAAAGTACTTCGAAAGACGTTTTTCTTTTGCTTAAAGGATAACTTATATAAGTGATCAGGACTGCTCCCGATGCTGCTTGCGGAAATGGGAAGGCGTTACTCCATAATAGGAAGCGAATTGCCTTGAGAAATAGTCCGATGAATGAAAGCCCACATCCAGTGCAATCTCGGTGATAGGACGGAATGTATATTGCAGGAGCTTCTCGGCTTGTCTGAGTCTGTACTTCATCAAGGTCTCAATAATCGAATCCCCTACCTGCTCTTTGAAGAGGTGCGAGAGTCTCGACGGGGAAAGACAGACTTTGTGCGCCAGCTCCTTGATCGGATGATCCTCTGCGTACTGCTCCACAAGGATATTGAGAACCTCCCGAATGCGGGGGTCCAATGCTTTCTTGTCGGACTGTAGCCCGGAGAGCAACAGAATGATCTCTTCCAGAGCGTTGAGCGTGAGCTCATCTCGTAGCAATGCAAATGGGTCCAGGCGGTAGGAAAGCACACGGCGAAACGCCGATTCGATGGAAGCGCGGGTGCTCTTATCAGTAATATTGATCTGATATACAGGTCCATCCGTATTGCTGGAAGGCATCCAATCGATCCAGGTGATGCGCGGGATGAAATGAGCCCACATTTTCTCCCAGATCATGTCTTCCGTCGTGAAATATTCTTGCGGTGTTCCTGGAGAGAGGAGGGTAACTGTGCCTGGGACACACTCCAGATAGCCTCCGTTACCATTCCGAATCCGGCCTTGGCCTGACAGCGTGTACATAACTAGCCAGTCCTTGGTGCCCTCGGGGCGATGGCACTTATATCCGTAGGGTTCACGATAAAGATCGGACACCAGGATACCGGGTGGATGGGGCGCTTGTTTATGTGATCTGGGGACAGCAGGATAGTCAGGTTTAATAGCCATATTATCATTCCTTTCCGATCTCTCCAATCTTACAATTAGAAGTATATACAGCACAATAGATGATCGCTATATTGCCAAAAGCTGTTGGGAGGAAGGAATGGACTACATGCACTTAACCACACAGCATGATTGTACGGTTATTGCCTTAGATGGCAATGGGCTTATATATTGGACTATGCATGTTCATAATTTTGTCTATAAGTAATAGTCGTATCGTATACTTTGGCTTCATCAGCTCTTGCTGGTGGAGCTTTTTTATTGAGCAAGGATTCGAATGTGGTTGTAGCCCGGCAAAAACAACTTGTTCGTCGTGAGCAAGAAGCGATTTCATTATAAAAATTGAATAGTTTTCTAAGTAAGTTCTATACTTTTTTAGGTCACTGAGAATGAGGCTTCTTGTTATATTGAAAGGGCTTACAAAAATATCCAAAACTAAGGGGGATTCAGCCAAATGTTTAGAAATAAGCTACTAAATGTCTGCCTAGCCGTTCTGTTCATGCTTGTTGGTTGCAGCAAGGAGGCAACCCCAGCCACATCGACCACCGATGGAAGTGAGAGTCAAGCGGTTACCTTTACCTATTATCATTTTGCACCTGGAAACAGAGATATATTAGCTAGCGAGACAACGATTGGAAAGGAGCTTCAAAAACAGACTGGCGTAGACTGGAAGCTGGAGTACCTGGTTGGTGACAGCTCTACCAAAGCAGGTGTTATGATCGCTAGCGGAGATTACCCGGATATTATTAGCTCAAGTGGTGAGATGGATAAGTTGCTTGGTGCAGGCGCATATATTCCATTGGATGATTTGATTGAAAAGCATGGTCCTAATATTAAGCGCGTGTACGGTCCCTATTTTGACAAGATGAGACAGAAGGATGGCGCTATCTATACATTGCCTTACACGGCCAATATGGGTGAGTATATCGGATCTCCTAACATCAGTGGCGGAGCATTCTGGATTCAGCGAGCTGTATTGAAAGCATTCGATTATCCGAAGATCACTACGCTGGATGAGTATTTTGACCTAATCAAACGTTATAAGGAGAAATATCCGAAGGTGGACGGCCTCGACACGATCGGATTTGTTTCCCTTGCAGGTGTTACTAATAACTTCTTTACGCTGCAGAATCCGGCCATGCATCTGGCTGGTTATCCTAACGACGGAAGCGTCATTGTAGATATGAACACTCACGATGCAAAGCTTGTAGCAGGAACAGACTATCAGAAAAGATGGATTCAGAAGCTGAACGAGATCCATGCTCAGGGATTACTTGATCCAGAATCTTTTACTATGAATAAGGATCAGTATTTAGCCAAACTGACCTCTGGTCGTGTGCTGGGGTATTTCAATTACGAATGGCAGGTGGGCGATGCCAACAAAAATTTATTAAGTGCAGGTATTGATGATAAACGGTATGCTCCTCTACCCATTGTATTTGACAAAGGCATCAAAGACCAATATATAGATCCTCCAGGCTTCGTGAACAACTACGGGATCGGCATTTCGGTCAAAGCTAAGGATCCAGTCCGTATTATCCAGTATTTTGATACTTTACTAAAGGAGGAAAACCAGGTACTTGTTCAATGGGGAATTCGGGATCAAACGTACAGTGTAGACGAGAATGGTCGTTACTATTATAAAAATGACGAGCAGCGTAGATATCATGATGATCCTGAGCTAAGACGCACCTTTGGTTTCTCTTATTTTGGCGCATATTGGCCGCGTTACGGTGATAATTCGACCTTGACGGATGGTAACGCTTATAATCCCGGGAATCAGCCAGAGGCTGCATCGTTTTCATATACCGAGGGAGACAAAAAGCTTCTGGATGCATATGGTGTAAATACCTTTAGCGAGCTATTTGCCAAACCGGAAGAGCGCCCGTGGTTTCCAGCTTGGTCTATTGAGTTGGCTCAGGGCTCTCCAGAGCAGATCTTTATCACGAGGTCTGATGATCTGCAAATGAAGTACCTTCCTAAGCTGATCATGGAGTCTACAAGCAATTTCGAGAAGATATGGCTCGAATATACGAATGAGCTTAATAAATTGGACAAAATCACATATGAAGAGACTATTAACCAAGTGGTTAAAGATCGAATAGCTGGGAAATGGTAATGGCCTTGTATTTATACCAGATTGAATATTGAGTGAACCTAACTCCACTAACTCCACATAAAAATAATGGAACCCGGGGATACTTTTATCAAATTCTCCAGTGGAGTGAAATGAATGGATAGTTCCTTTTCGAAAATAAAAGCATCCGGAGTTGTCATGGTTGTCATGAACAGCATGTTGGGGGCTGGAATATTGACGCTTCCCCGGACTATTAGCCAAGCGGTGGGCACGCCTGATGCCTGGATCTCCATAATCCTATCAGGTCTGATGGTTACGGGAATAGGCCTCCTACTGGTTTTTTTGTGCAGAAAATTCCCCGGAAAGACGGTATTTGAGTTCATTCCCGAGATTATTGGGAAATGGCTTTCTTATTTACTCGGGATTTTTATTATTTTGTATTTTACAATTCTTTGTTCCTTTGAGATTAGGGTCATGGCAGAGATTACGGATATGTATTTGCTGGATCGTACGCCGACCTGGGCCAGCATTATGGTGATCATGTGGGTTGGGATCTATATGATTACGGGTGGCATTACGGTGATGATACGGGTATTTGCAATTATTTTACCGATTACATTAGCACTGTTTCTTCTTGTCATGCTACTTAGCAGCCAGACGTTTGAATTGAACCATCTCAGACCGGTATTAGGCCAAGGTATCGTGCCTGTGCTAAAAGGAATCAAGCCATCGTTTCTGTCATATTCGGGATATGAAGTTGTTCTGATCACGACGGCATACATGGCCAATATCAAGGATAGCAATAAAGCAGTATACACCAGCATATCTATTGTTACCTTAATTTATCTGGTTACCATTATTATGGTGATAGGGAGCCTGTCTCTTGAGGGAGCTGAGGCAAGGACTTGGCCGACCTTTGATATGGTCAGAAGCTTTGAGATGGAGGGTTTTCTTTTTGAGCGCTTTGAATCCCAGTTTCTTATCTTTTGGTTAGTACAGATCTTTGCCACTTATGTCTTCAAGCACTATTTCGCATCTGTGGGTATTCGAGATATATTTGGAATTAAGAAAATAAAGACCATACAGTTCATTCTACTACCCGTGCTGTATATCATTTCCTATTTGCCGAAGGATTTGGATCAGACCCTGGCGTTAGGAGATCTACTGGGGGATGTATCTGTCCTTTTGTTCGGGATCATCCCGGTCATGCTGTTGATCGTCAGCTTTATCAGGAAAAGGGGAGAGAGCAAGCCTCGTAGGTCCAAGACATCCTAGGCGTGTACAAAATATACGTGCCCAACAGAGAGTCATTGCATAAACTCGAAGCAAGCACTATTTAGCTGTGATACTTGTCCATGAATGTCCTCCCACATACTCGACCTTCAGGGATGGTTTATACCGTCCCTTGATTGTAGTATCATACATACTAGAAAAAGGTGGAGAGAAGTGGGGAACAGGACAGGATGAGAAATACAGATAGTCAGAGGAAACAGATGCACCACAATAGGAAGAACACAGCTAACATTTGGCTGCATCAGTTCAAACGTTATCGGGCGTTGATCTTCATGCTGATCATTGCCGTAGCTTCGTTATTCAGTGTAGCGCTGCAGCACGAGGAAACAGGACGATCAGAAACAGATAAATGGACTGCTGGTGGGCGTGTTCCTGCTACATGGGTCAGGGCGGTAGATGGTGACACGTTCGTTGTCTCTATCGGAGGGAACGAAGAGAAGGTGCGTTTGCTGTTGATTGACACTCCTGAAAGCGTGAAGCCCAATACACCGGTGCAGCCATTTGCGAAGGAAGCTTCGGATTATACGAAAAGTATGCTTGAGCAGGAAGAATTATCGCTTGAATTCGATGTGTCTGAACGAGATCGCTATGGACGACTGTTAGCCTATGCTTGGGTTGGAGACCGTATGCTGAATGAAATGCTACTGGAGGAAGGGTACGCCCGTGTCGCATACATCTATCCCCCTAATGTGAAATATGTGGACCGGTTCAAGGAGATTCAATCCGACGCCCAGAAGGCAGGAATCGGTATTTGGAGTATAGAGGATTATGTGCAGAAGGATGGCTTCCATCCAGATGGAAGGTAGTCAAGGAACAGAAGCTATCGCGAAGATATCTAGAATTACTGCAGGGTTGGAATAACCTAGCTGCTTGTGGTATGACGTAATACGACAGCCTTCACTCCACTTGAGATAAGGGAGTGAAGGCTGTATTTGTCTTCGTACATCGACGTACAATTGTTTTATTTGGAATAAGTATCTTCTACCACGGTGTTCATCAGAGCTGCATCATCTAGATTCAGTGTAGCTGAACTTGTCAGATCGCCCACGAAGGTTGTGACGCTTCTGGCTGGCAGGTGGGCATAGAATGAGCCGCTGGATGCATTGAGTGTGGCTTCAGATGCCATATTCCGATTGGCATCTGTGATCCATCGGGATAGTGTACCTGCCCTTCCATTTTGCAGGACGAAATTCTGATTGACGGCTGAATCCCCACGATTGATTGCTACGATAACGACTTTGTTGTTGCCTTTGTAAGCAGACACATGCACGTTCGTATCTGGATTCTTGGTCGCATCGACGCGCACATAGCCAGGACGGACGAATTTCGAAAAATGAGCCATATTATAGCCACGCTTGCTGATGGTACCATCTTCTTTCATAGGACCGTATTGTCTGCGGATATACCACCATACATACGCTTGAAAATCGCCTTCTACCATGGCATTATGCATGTGATAGGAGACGTCCAGCGCTTCAGGCCAGCGGTCTGCCGAATTATTGTCACTATTAGGATAGTATACCTCGGTCATCCATAGCTCTTTGCCTGCTCCTTTTTGCTTAAAGAGGGGATAGGCAAAATTGCTGACCTGGGTTCCATACAGATGAGCGCCGAGGATATCCATATTGGCAAGCGCCTGCGGATCATTCAGGATCGGGTCCGATATATTTTTAAGATATTGGAACGATTCAGGTGCCATGACCTTGCAATTGATGGAGCCGGCATTTTCCTTCATGAAGCGAAGAATCTCCTGCGGAGTCCACCATGTCCAGTCATGAGCATAGTCGGGCTCGTTTTGCACCGAGATCGCATAGAGATCTACCCCGTTATTTTTCATATAAGTCACGAAATCATTAAGATGCTGTGCATAAGCAGCGTACTTGTCGTATCTGAGCCGCTTGGCATTGCTGTCACCGTTGCGATTGAAGGTCTCAATCATATCGCTTGGAGGATTCCAAGGGGAAGCGAAGACAATGGCGCCTTTTTCAATAGCTTTCTTAGCGGTGGCTACCTCGCGATTCCAGTTATTGCGATTGGAGTCTACGTAGATTCTCAGCACCGAGAAGCCTAACTGATTTTGTCCATTACCAAAAGCCGTCTCACGTTGGGATGCTGTCAGATCACCAGCCCATGCAGGGTGGTTGATGCCGCCAAAGCCGCGAATGACTTGCTTTTGCGCTGATAAATTAATGGTAGCATCACTTGCCGCAGACGCTGGATTAGGGGCAGGTACACTCAATAGTAGCGGTAATGCCGTCACGCAGGCCAATAGTGTGCAAATGGTCTTTTTTACCCGTGAAATCATGATCTCATCTCCTCATTAATAAATAATTGCATAGCACCATACACTTTAGACATGCAGCTTCTGTAACAGTCTAAGCACACTTTCCGTGTACACCTTTATGAACTTGCCGCGACATTCTCCTTTCTCATAGCCCAATTCCTCATATAAGTAAGCGCTTTCTATTCTGTGTATTATAATACTGAAATTGGTTATGCAAAAAATCTAACACATATCATATTCGCCAAATATTCCCAAAAACCTTTATGTATAAGATATATTTTTTTTGTATTTCAATCCTTCCACTCATGAACAGTCATGATAAGGGATGTTAGAGAATGATATGACGAGCATTGCTGGCTAACGTAGTCTATTGTAAAGGACTCCAGACCCAACTATACGTTGGTGGAGTCCTCTTCTATTAATCAGCAATAATTAACTCTCAAATGCGACAGGATGGTGTGATTACACAATTTTTGTTGCGCTCATAAGCAGATTGGAGAATTCCTGAAATCGCTGCTGCTCGCCCCATGAGTACTGAACTCCGTACCCATGGGCAATGTCCAGATGCTGTAGCCCCTGCTGTAAGATCGAAAATCGGGAGTTCACATACTCGAAGCCCAGGTACTTGTAATGAAGCAGAACGATCTCGATGGTGGGTGGTGAAATGATATTGCCTACAGGAGCAGCTCGATGTCGACCAGGCGTAAAGTTCGTCTCTGTAATCGCGTTGGGATTGAAAATTTGCGGCTTGTCATACATGTGGCGTCGTACTCCGTGTTGAACTGTCTCGCACAACTTGCTTGCTTCATCCGGAAAAGTATCTGTCACCATTTCGAATCCGAGGGGAGTAACCAGGGTAATTCCTTGCGCCTGGCAATCCTCCAGGTAGGCCCTGAGATCCGTATGATATAAGTGCTCATCCACGTCACAGACAATAATCCAGTCCGCCTTGCCGATGCTGTTTTTCCAGAACTGATTGAATAGATCAAGAGCTGTCAATACGAGTGAATGCTCCTTGGTCTCGAAGCTACCGACCGTTACCTTCGGATGCGCCTCCAAGATGGATAAGGAGCGATCGGTCGAGCCATTATCGAAGATAAAGTATTGGTCCACGATATCATCATAATGCCTGAAGAAAAAAGGGAGCATCTTCTCCTCATTCCAGCAGATGGAGTATACATGTATAATCATATGCTTTCCCCGCCTATCTTTCTAATATAATATCGCAAATCCGGTCGACATCTTCTACTGCCAGCTCGGCATACAGAGGCAGGGTGAGCACACGCTTGGCAATAGTTTGGGCTACAGGAGTTGCATTGACATCAAATCGCTGATTATAGCATGCGAGTGTATTGGTCAGAGGATAGAAATACTTTCTGGTGATGATCTGATGTTTCTTGAGCCGTTCATAGATTTCATTTCGGGTGAATCCGAAAGTCGTCTCATGGAAGACAACCGGAAAGTAAGCATAGTTCGATTGCACACCCTCCACGGGACGAATCAATTGAATCCCTTTCACAGGAGCTAATCGCTCCCGATAACGGCTTACAATCTGTTTTCTTTTCTCCAGAACCTCAGGCAGGTGCCGCAGATTACAGATACCCATGGCCGCCTGGAATTCATTCATTTTGGCATTGGAGCCTATTCCTTCTACTGATTCCTCTGACGTAATCCCGAAGTTTTTCAGATGATACAGCTTCTTGCCGATCCCTTCGTCAGCAAAGGTAACCGCACCACCCTCGATGGTGTGAAATACCTTGGTGGCATGAAAGCTGAACATGCTGGCGTCTCCAAATCTACCTACGCTCTGACCGTGAATTTTCTCCCCAAAGGCGTGAGCGGCATCATAGATGACCTTCAGCTCATATTTCTTGGCGATTCGTTCGATCTCATAGACATTGCAAATATTGCCGTACACATGAACGGGTAAGATCGCTGAGGTCTTATCGGTAATCAGGCTTTCAATCCTGCTGACATCCATGGTGTAATCGACCGGGTTCACGTCGCAAAAGACTGGAGTCAGTCCATTCCTGACAATCGCGTGGGTCGTGGAGGCAAAGGTGAACGGTGTGGTGATGACCTCGCCTGTCAGATTCATGGATTGCAGCACTAGCTCCAGTGCCAGATGCCCATTCGTAAATAAAGAGATATAATCAACATCCAAATATTCAACAAGCTGCTGCTCAAAGCGATTATGATATGCCCCCATATTGGTCAGCCAGGCCGTTTCCCACATTGGTCTGATCTCATTCATATATTCCTCAAATGGCGGCATTGAGGAACGGGAGACATAGATTGGTTTTTTACTCAAGTCCGCCGCGCTCCTCTAACCATTTTTGTTCGAGCACAAGAGCTTGCATGCTTCTTTTTTTAAGCTCTTTGCTCGGAATTCCCGCATTGATTGACCATTCATTGGAGTCATTCTTGATAAAGCTGAACGCGCCAAATGAGCTTCCCTCCCTGATGGTGACTCCCGGCATGACGATGCTGCCGCTGCCGATAAGGGAATGCTTTTCAATCCGTATCGGCTCACTGGTCACGTGCTTATACTTCTCAGGCACCATAGGATTCGTCATCGTCTCGCCGGAGTAATCGTCAGATATCGAATAAATGGACACACGTGAGGAAATGTTGGCAAAATCCTCGATGAATATACCCTGATCTCCCCCGTACAAAGCAGAATAAGCAGCTACATGAATATAACTGCCGAGGGTGATCTTTCCGCTCAAAATGCAAAAATCATCAATACGGACATGATTGCCTAGACGTATGTGCTGTGCACCGTAGATGCTAGCTTTGCGGCTAATCCATACGTTATGGCCGTATTCGGCTAATCCAAGCTCAGCGAGCTCATCGTGTGTGTAGAAACTATTAATGGCTCATCCCTCCTTTTCATAGCTAATACAAATATCTTGTTCATTGTATGTAAGTAGGAATTTTTCTGTGCTGATTCTAGGTTGTGGTAGTTTCAAAGACTATTCAGGCTGAGGCGCAAAAAGCAGGGCATTGCAAAAGTGCTGGAGTAATAATCTGGGACTTCCGGGGAAAGCTAACCATCACTCCTGTCTAAGTAACCTAATTACTTATATTCCATCATCCGTGGCATGTCATGTGCTTAGCTTTTTCTGAAACTACTGATGCTGACATAAGAAAGGAATGAGTATATGCGAACATTATATCGGGATTCGACGGGTGTGCTCCGAACGCCACTTAGAGGCAAGGATATCCTGTCCAATCCGTTATTGAACAAGGGAGTTGCCTTTACGGAAGCGGAGCGGTCAGCCCTGCATCTTAATGGCATCCTGCCTCCAGTCGTCCTGAATATCGAGGAGCAGGTGAGTCGTGCTTATGAGCAATTGAAGAATGAGCCAAGCGATCTGCGCAAAAATATAATGCTGAATGATTTGTACAACCGAAATGTGGTCCTCTATTATCGCCTGTTGAGTGAGCATCTTAGCGAATTGCTGCCTATTGTCTACACACCGACGGTAGGACAGGCCATTCAGGAATATAGCCACCAGTACCATAAGCCAGGCGGTGTGTATTTGTCGATTCACAATCTGGATGGCATTGCAGAAGCATTCCACAATACAGGCGTGGAGGCTGGCGATATAGATCTGATCGTAGCTACCGACTCGGAAAGTATACTGGGCATTGGAGACTGGGGCATTGGCGGCATTAACATAGCCATCGGCAAGCTTGCTGTATATACGGCTGCTGCCGGGATCGATCCTGGTCGAGTCTTGCCAGTTGTATTGGATGCGGGGACGAATAATCAGACCTTGCTCCATGATCCGCTATATATCGGGAATCGGCATGAACGAATTCGTGGAGAGCAATACGAGCAATTCATTGATGCCTATGTCCAGACAGCCCGCAGGTTATTTCCGAAGGCACTGCTGCATTGGGAGGACATGAGTCATGTCCATGCCAGAAGCATCTTGAACCGCTACGGTCCGCATATGCTGACCTTCAACGATGATATTCAGGGCACTGGTGCCGTAACACTGGCAGCGATTTTATCCGGGGTGCAGGTTAGCGGTATTCCTCTACGTGATCAGCGAATTCTTATCTTCGGTCCTGGGGCTGCAGGCATCGGCAATGCGGATCAGATTCGCGATGCGTTGATGAAGGAAGGGCTGAGTAAGGAGGAGGCGGAGAGACGGTTCTGGGCATATGATTATCGTGGACTACTCACGGATGAGACGGAGGGGGTGCTGGAGTTCCAGAAGCCGTATATTCGAGGTGCCGAAGAGCTTCGTTCCTGGACGATGGACACGAGCGGCAAAATATCACTACTGGAGGTGGTGAAGCAAGTGAAGCCGACTATTCTGATCGGCACCTCTGGTGTATCTGGTGCATTTAGTGAGCAGGTTATCAGGGAGATGAGCAGCCATGTGGAGCGTCCCGTAATCATGCCCATGTCTAACCCGACCAAGCTCGCGGAGGCGGTGCCTGAGGATCTGCTCCATTGGACGGACGGTAAGGCCTTGATTGCAACAGGTAGTCCATTTGAACCCGTAATCTACAAAGGGACGATCTATGAGATTGGACAAGCAAACAATGCCTTCGTATTCCCGGGCTTGGGACTTGGAGCTATTGTAGCTCAAGCCAAGGTATTCACCAGCAAAATGTTCACCGCCGCTGCTCATGCCGTAGCGGATGCTGTAGATTCAACCAAGCAGGGTGCTCCGTTGCTGCCGCGGGTGAAGGATCTGAAAAATGTCTCGGTTGCAGTAGCTATAGCTGTAGCCAAGGCTGCCATAGAGGATGAGGTTGCATTACAGGTGCCAGAGGATGTAGAGGAGGCAGTGCGCTCTGCTATGTGGCAGCCTAGGTACAGGCCGCTACAGGCTATGGAGAGACTGGAATCCAATAGCTAATTACCAAAGTAGTTACAAGTGCTGAATAGGCTGCAGACGGACATGAAATCACCCGCTACCGCTCGGTAGCGGTGTTTTTGATAAGAAGTGGTTAATTGCATGATTTCATAAGCTATCGAGAGCTTGGAATAGAAAAAGGCAACTTTACCCGTTTACATAAATCATTCCTGTCAAAATTAAGCTAGCCGCCGTTTTACACCATCGGTATAAAGGAATATTCTATTCAAGTCCCGACTGGCGAAGATAATCCTGGCCGCTTGGGGGAGACTATGACAACGAGCAGATTCGCATGCTTAAGCATGTGTGAACTGATTCATTCTTCTTAGAAAGTAGCGGTGAGCCTTGTGTTTTCTCAATTAAAACGCTTTTTAATCGGTAGACCCTTGAAATCTCATGAAGCCGGGGAGCAGAAGCTGAACAAGAAAAAGGCGCTCGCAATCCTGTCCTCGGATGCCCTGTCCTCTGTGGCTTATGGACCGGAGCAGATCCTGATTGTTCTGGTGACCGTGGGCACGGCAGCCTTCTGGTATTCCATTCCTATCGCAGTATGTGTGCTCGTGCTGCTGACGGCCTTGATCCTGTCCTATCGGCAGATTATTTTTGCGTATCCTCAGGGGGGCGGAGCCTATGTCGTCTCCAAGGAGAACCTTGGAAAATATCCAGGGCTTATAGCTGGCGGGTCATTGCTGGTGGATTACATTTTGACGGTTGCGGTCAGTGTATCAGCCGGTACGGACGCGATTACCTCGGCTTTTCCAAGTCTACATCCTTATAACGTGCTTATTGCGGTAATCTTTGTGGTATTACTCACGATTCTGAATTTACGGGGCGTGACGGAGTCGGCTTCGGTACTTGCGTATCCGGTGTATTTGTTCGTGATCGCTTTATTTATCCTGATCGGGGCAGGATTATATCGTATTGTCACAGGTCAGGTGGACCCAACGATGCATGCGAATATTGGGACGCCTGTGGCGGGTATCAGTTTGTTCTTGCTGCTACGCGCCTTCTCATCAGGCAGCTCTGCCCTGACAGGGGTAGAGGCCATCTCGAATGCGATCCCGAACTTCAAGAGTCCGGCACCGAACAATGCAGCCAAGACACTACTCGCGATGGGCTCATTGCTAGCCCTGTTGTTCTCGGGTATTGTGCTCCTTGCCTACTATTATGGTGTGACTCCGCTTAGGGAGGTGACTGTGGTATCGCAGATTGCCGAACAGACCTTCGGCAGGCATGTTATGTACTATTTCATTCAAGGTACGACAGCGCTTATTCTTATTCTGGCAGCCAATACGGGGTATTCGGCCTTCCCGCTGCTGGCGGTTAATCTGGCCAAGGATAAATTTATTCCGCGAATGTTCACGGTTCGAGGGGATCGTCTTGGCTATTCGAACGGAATTATTAGTCTTGGTGCCTTGTCTATTATTCTGATCATTGCCTTCGAGGGACAGACTGAGCATCTGATTCCACTGTATGCAGTGGGTGTGTTCATTCCATTCACCCTGTCCCAGACAGGCATGATGCTTAAATGGCTACGTGAAAAGCCCAAGGGCTGGGTGCTTAAATGGATAACCAATACGACAGGAGCTTTAATCAGCCTGATGGTTGCTCTGATGTTCTTTCTGACCAAATTTAGCCAGGTGTGGCCAGTGCTCATCTTCCTGCCGGTCATCGTATGGCTGTTCTACCGTGTGCGCAGACATTATGATGATGTAGCTGATCAGCTCAGATTGTCTACGTGTGAGCCACCACTACCGATTGATGGGAATGTGGTCATACTGCCAGTGGCTGGTATTACTCATGTTGTCGAGAATTCATTGAATTATGCTAAATCCTTATCACCACAACAGATTATTGCAGTCTATGTCCCGTTTGAGCGGGAGGATGAGCTGATCTTCGAGAAGAAATGGAAGGAATGGCAGCCTGACATTCGACTGGTTACCTTGTACTCTCCTTATCGCAGCATTATTCATCCCTTGAGTAAATTCATTGATACGGTGCAGCGCAAGGCTAGCTCGGCGAACTATCAGGTGACGGTGATCATCCCGCAATTCATCCCCAAGAAGGGGTGGCATAATATTTTGCATAATCAGTCCAGTCTGTTGATCAGAGCACATTTGCTCTACAGGAAAAATGTCATTATTACCACCGTACCATACCATCTGAAAAAGTAAGTAGCTACGCCCGTCAATTCATGGAGAAGTGAACCCACTCTCTGCCTTGGCGGGCGTTCATAGCATGAAAAAAGGACTGTGCCCGTGTATTGTCACTGGCGGTAATCCACGTCATATTGGCAAAACCATGCTCTCGGGCATAGGTGACACAGGAATGATATAGCTTCTCCTCAAGCTCCGAATTGCGATAAGCCTCTTGTACATAAAGGTCATTCATGACCGCAATTCGATCAGCCTTCATCGTACTCAATGTAAAGAATAGGGTTGCGAAGCCTACACACTTCCCTTGATCCTCGGCAATAAATTGAATTCCTTCCTGCTGATCCATTAACAAATGAACCATGCTGTGAAGCTTCTCTTCGGATGGAGCAGGATTTTTGTAAAAATCCACTATGTATTCATACATCAATTCCGTCAGCTGGGTCAGATCATGTGGTGTCACATTTCTAATCATTGTTGTCATGGCTAGATTCTCCAATTCGGTTTTTGTGAAGTGATTGAATAAATATACAACCATAAGAATAAAAATTCAATACAAAACTGAAAAAATTCAAATTGTACACAAACATCCCATTTGTACAATATTCTGTTCAAGCCAAAGTACATATAATAGACTTAGTTCAGATATCAGTTGCATGCAGACAGGGAGGGAGTCCACTTGAGCTCGTTCTACATGTACCGCAACCTGCGAAGCAGGCTACTCGTAGGAATTACCCTATGCGTTACGCTAACGCTCGTGCTATCGACTACAGTCTATTATTTCTATTATGTTCAGGTTGAGCAGGAGCAAGCCTTCGAGGCGAATCATGCTGGTCTGATGCGCAGGAGTCGTGAGGTCAATAATATGACGTCTGTAGCGCAGTCGCTCGCCTTTCAGATGTATCGAAGCAGTACACTGTCCAAGTTGCTGTATTACCCGGAGCCCATAGTCTATGATGTCACGGGTGCTATGGCGGAAATGAACAACTATCTAAGCTCTATGCCTTATATTGAGTCCATCTATGTGTATAATGCACAAAGCAATACCGTATACATCGCCTCTAATCGCGGACAAAATGGCATCTTTCATAAGGAGGAGCTAGCGGATAAAGGCATTTTGCAGATCATGAAGCAGTATCAGAATTATAAGCCCTTTACGCCAATTCCAAGAGTGTACTCCGTGTTACCTCCCGCGGAGCTTGCGGCTGCCGAATCAGCAGCTGGAGCGAGTCAGTGGGATGATTCGAGAGTAGCTGCTTATACGTATCTATGCTATGACGCAATCAATGCGGAGGAGCGGATCCAATCCGCAATTATCGTTAATGTATCTGCGGCCTGGATGAATACCGGGATGGCTGCCGAAGAAGAAAATAGCAGCTCTGCTATTCAATCCTATATTCTGAATGATCAGGGGAGACTATTGTCTGCTGGGACACTAATAGACACAGAGGCAAATAAGCACGATCGGGGTTGGTTAACGACGAAGATCTATAAGCAGAGCTCAGGCTACTTTATTGATGAATTCCAGGGAAGGAAATCGTTGATCTCGTTCACCTCACCAGACCAAATGAATTGGCAATATATCAGTATCACTCCTTATGAAAGCGTTATCAGTATGACTAGTTCATTACGAAATACAATGCTGTTCATTGCTTTTATGATTGCTGTGGCTGGGCTCGCGGCTTCTTGGAAAATATCTCGTATTCTATATACGCCGATCAACCGTATGCTGGCCTATGTGAACACACTTGAATCGGAGAAACGTAACAGTATGTATACGATTCGTCAAAGCATGCTCCTGAGTATGGTACGAGGCAATCAGTCCATGTCAGAGGAGAAGGGGCTGACTCGACGAATGGAGCTTGGCATTACATTCCCATTTCATGAGGATTATCGTCTCGTACTCATCCACATTGATGAATATTTCCGCTGGCAGCAGGAGCGTGGTCCGGATCTCCTTCCCTACAAATTCGCGATCATGAACATTGCATCCGAGATCGGAGGTCAGGCTTATCGTGTGGAGACGATTGATGCGGAGGGAGCAGAGGTCATTCTGCTGCTGCATATGGAGAGTGCTACGATTTCAGATCAGGGGGACGATTCGAAGCTACTGCTGGAAGCTGTGCTGCGTCAAATACGTGAGGCATGTCTTGAATATTTACGGTTATCTATATCAACGTCTTATAGTCAAGTAAGTAATCAGCCACAGCAACTACCAAACTTATACCTTCAGGTGCAGGAGGCGATGGAGCAACGTTATTTCCTGGGTAATGGAATTATTGTGGATGCAAAGGCGATGGAGCAAGCTGCACTTCAGCATACGTACTATTATCCTGCTGATAAGGAGAAGAAGCTGCTGGATTACTTGAGGTCAGGGCATACCGATGAAGCCTATACGCTGTTGCAGAAAATGATTGCAGCGATGCAGGGGGCTTCGTTCTCGGCAACGCAGATAGCGCTTTCAAGGTTGGTGCTGAATCTACAGCAAATGATCGGTCATATCGAGGAAATGAACGGATTCAAGGCAGGCGTAATCCCACAGGTACCCGTACCAGAAGCTTTCGATACGGTGACGGAATGGCAAAGGGAGGTGGAAATCGTATTCTCTTGTGTACGGCAACAGCTGCTGCATAAGAGAAGCACCAAGCAAGAGCAACTGGTGGAGCAGATTCAGGAGAAAATTAATCGATGCTATGGGGATGCTGATTTTTGTCTGAATCAGATCGCGGAGGAGCTTGATCGCTCCCCCGTGTATATCAGTCGAATTTACAAGCAGCAGATGATGATTACGATCGTAGATGCTCTGCAGCGAACTCGCATCGAGAAGGCCTGTCAATTGCTGCTGGAGACGGATTGGCCTGTAGCGGATATTGCGATGCAAACGGGCTTTGCCAGTACCTCGTACTTTCACCGGATGTTCAAGCGTGCTCTTGGCGTAACTCCTACAGATTATCGCCGCTCCCGTCCGATCTCGGTATAAGGCAAGCAAGTCTACAGACAACAGCCGTGCAATACAGCTCCTTAGGTAGAGCGTAGCACGGCTGTTATCTTTGGTCAGCATTGGTTCGGGCTGTCATAGCTGCGTTACTTGAGAGGATTATTGAATTCCCTTTTCCTGAACATAGGCTTCCCATTGCTTGGTGTACTCGCTTTGCACCTTCTCCAGTCCGGCTTGCTTGGCTTTTTGCATGAATATTTCAAGACCTTCATTAATATCCGCTACAAGCCCAGCCTGCAGGGGATAGAGATATTGCTTCTCCACTTGCTCCAGAGCAGCCTTTTCGGCCTGATAGGTAGTATAGTCCTCTGCGAACCCAGTATAGATGTCAGGCTTTTGAATCGTGTCCAGCTCTGCAAAAATCTCCTTCACCTTATCGAAGCTCGGATCAAACAGCATATATTCGGGATTGCGCCAAGCCCAGCCGTTCATGGCCTCGCGTGGGAAGCCATTGCTTGCACTCGTCCCCAGCATTTGATAGTAGCCATCCTTAACGGTGTAGTTCTTGCCCTCAATTCCATATTGCGTCAGCAGATTGTAACGCTTGTCGGTCACAAGCTTCTCATAGAAGGCTAGCGCTCGGGCAGGATTCGGGCTGCTCTTTGGAATGGCGAACCCATTATGAATCGGGTGCACGGGTGTCGCATAGCCTGTCGTCAGTGGGAATGGATAGTATTCCAGCTTCCAATCCGGGTGGGAGGACTTCAGCTTGATGACCATATCGTTGAAGCGATTCGGATTGTCGCCGAAGATGGTGGCAGCCTTACCTGATGTCACCTGATCCTGCAGGGTATCCTTAATATTCAGAACGTTCTTCGGAATGAAGCCTTTGTCGGCCCAGCGCTTGTAGGTATTCAGCTCTTCCTTATGCTCGTCGGAGCCCCAATAGGCATATACCTTGGTGGGCTGCTCATATTTGATCCCGATGCCATAAGGAAGCGCACCGACGCTCTTCGTGGCCAATTCTGTGTAGCGATCATGCAGATTGCCTTTGACATCGCTGTTGAGCGAGATGGGACGCATATTGGGCTCATGCTGACGGATACCATCCAGATAAGCCTCAAAGCTGGCTAGATCCGTGGGCTTTGGCAGGTTGTATTTCTCGCGCAGGTCCTCGCGCCAGACGAACCCATTCGTGACATATTCCTTGAAGGTGCTAGGTACGGTATAGATTTTGCCATCAATCTTGACGGCATCCCACATCTCCTTGGGCACGAATGAATTTAATGTAGGAGCGGCTTCAGGCAGGAGCTCATCCAGAGGGAGAAAGGCCCCTTTTTTGGCATAGGATTGATATTGTGTCCAATCGGCTGTGAAAATCAAGTCAATGGGCTGGCCTGAAGATAGAAGCAGCTTGTATTTCTGATCCCAATCGGTCCAGGTCGTATAGTTGAATTTAACGGTGGCATTGAGCTCCTGTTCCGCCATTTTGTTAATCTCAGCTTCGATCGTTGGCAGCTCCTTAGGCGCATCCCCGAGCATATAGAATTGCAGCTGCACTTTCTTGGACATATCATCCTTGACAACGGCTGCAGGATTACCTGGTTTCTGTGGCTCTTGACTACCACCGCAGCCGCTCAGCAAAAAGAGGACGAGCAGCATTGGCACCAGTATAAGCAGATACGGCTTGCTGTATTGAAAAAAATCCATGGGAAGGCCTCCTTAGGTTACGTAAGTTAGGTTTGACCTGGCGATACAACAGGTAATCAGACCCATTATCCTTTGACTGCACCGATGGTCAGTCCCTTAACGAAGTAGCGCTGAACGAAGGGGTACAGTAGCAGGATCGGACCAGTGACGACGATGGCCATGGCCATCTTGGTGGATTCGGTCGGCATATCCGCCGAGAGAGAGACTCCTGTGCCTGCGCCCATCTGCGCAATGAACTGCATCGAATTAACGACATTGTACAGATAGTACTGCAGTTGGTACTTGTGCGGATCATTGATGAAGAGCGAAGACAAGAACCAGTCATTCCAGTAAGCAAGGGCCAGGAACAGACCTATGGTGGCAATGCCTGGCGTGGACAGTGGCAGTACAATTTTGTAATAAATCTTGAAGTCACCCGCCCCATCGATCTTGGCAGAATCGAATAGCTCATCTGGCATCGAGGAACGAATGAAGTTCTTCATAAGAATGATGAGGAATGGAGTCATCAGGCCTGGAAAAATGAGAACAGCATACGAGTCCAGCAATCCAAGATATTTGGTCAGCAGGATGTACCAAGGCACAAGACCACCGCCAAACAGGGTTGTGAAGTAAATGTAGAAGGACAGGCTGTTACGATATTTGAAATCCTTGCGTGCCAGTACATAGCCAGCCATCGTCATGAAGAATAGCCCTAGCGTCGTACCGACAACCGTGGTGAAGACGGTGACCCCATAGGCTCGAAGGACCTCTTCCGGGAAGGTGAACACGGTGCGGTAGCCCTCCAGCGAGAACTCTTTAGGAATGAAATGGAAGCCATCGCGTATGATCGATTCATTGCTCGTGAACGATGCCGACAGGATGAACAGAAAGGGAAGCAGGCAGACGATGGCTGCTGCAAGGGTCAACAAGTAGGATATCCATTGGAAAATACGACTGGAAAGCTCCTCTTTAATAGTCATGGCAAGGGAACTCCTTTCCTAGAATAAGGCGTATTCATCATTAATCTTGCGAATGATATAATTGACGGTCATGATTAGCACGAAGCCGAACAGAGATTGATACACACCGGCGGCCGTAGCCATCCCCACATCAAAGGTAACCTTGAGTGAACGGTATACGTAGGTATCGAGAATGTCAGTCGTATTGTACAGCATCCCGTTGTTGCCAATAAGCTGATAGAACAGGTCGAATTGTCCCTTCATAATACTGCCGAGTGCGAATAGTAGCAGGACGATGAAGGTGGACTTGAGCATGGGCACGGTAATGTACCAGACTCGCTGCCAGATATTCGCTCCATCCATTTTGGCGGCTTCATAATATTCTTCATTAATACCGACAATGGCTGCCAGATAGATGACCGTGCTGTAGCCAAGGTTCTTCCATAGGTAGAAGAAGATGATCAGGAATATCCATACCCATGGCTTGTTGTACACGTCAACGGGCTCGCTCCCGAGCTGCTGAAGCATCGTATTGAGGAATCCGCTCTCATAATTGAAAAGATTATACACAATGACACTCAGGATCACGAAGGATACGAAGTAGGGCAGGAACATGACGGATTGAGCCAGACGCTTGAACCAGCGAGCCCGCAGCTCATTGAGCATAATGGCGAAGGCGATCGCCATCGTATTGCCGAGCAGAATAAAGGCGGCATTATAGCCGACCGTGTTCAGCGTCAGCTTGGTCAAGGTGCCAGATTGCCATAGGAATTGAAAGTTCTGCAGACCAACGAACTGAGCATTGAACAAGCTGGTATTGAAATCGAACTGGGTGAAGGCGTAATAGATCCCGACCATAGGGAGATAGGAGTTAATGAAGAAGAAGATCAAGGTCGGTAGCAGCATCAGGAACAAGATGTGATTTCGTCGTAGCTCCAGCAGGAAGCCTCGGAGTCTCCCGACTTTGGGCGTAGGGACGGGGAGGGAGGCATCTGTAGGCAAATGAACGGCTTGCTTGGAGACAGGGGTCAATGCAGGTCACTCCTTTCTGGTATGTAGACAGAGTAGAAGTAGCATGAAGACGAATAGTGAGTAAAAAGAGTTCACTCGTGTGATTTCATGCTCGCCCAGCTGCTATCAGATGTGGAGCCGTGGTGCCGCAAGCAGAAGTAGCGTATGTTCATTATTATGTAAGCGCATACAGTTTGGGGAGTGAAGCCTTTCGTGGTTGGTGAACAAAAGTATATTTTTCTAATGTGAAGGATGTGGATCGGAGTGTACAAAATGAACCTTGATGGACAAAAAAGCCCCGAGAACAGGGTGGTCAAGACCCCATTTAGTGGACATTGAAAAAACACCTAAGCTAGAAACTGGCGTCGGTACTCTACCGGCGTCAGTTTGTTTAATTTACGCTGTGGTCGTCTTCGGTTGTAAAAACGTATGTATTTCTCAATTCGTCTTTGTGCCTCTGCCAGATTTCGTATATCATAGGGATAGAGTCCTTCCGTTTTGAGATGCGAGAAGAAACTCTCCATGGAGGCGTTGTCTAGGCAATTGCCCCGGCGAGACATGCTGATTTGGGCGCCAACCTTTGGCAGCATGTCGTGGTAAGCATGAGACGTGTACTGGAACCCTTGGTCG
>NZ_AUFO01000031.1 GCF_000426545.1 Paenibacillus massiliensis subsp. panacisoli DSM 21345
TATTAGCTACCGTTTCCGGTAGTTATCCCAGTCCAGAGGGCAGGTTGCCTACGTGTTACTCACCCGTCCGCCGCTAACTCTCAGGAGAGCAAGCTCTCCATCAAGTCCGCTCGACTTGCATGTATTAGGCACGCCGCCAGCGTTCGTCCTGAGCCAGGATCAAACTCTCCAATAAAGTTATTGAAAAGAGCGATAGCTCATTTTGAATCTGACGAGATTCATATCTCATTGTTTTGCTCCAGTTTTCATACAGTCAAAGACATGTACCAAAAACCTTCGCACTGGATTTTGCTTGACAAAATCCGCTCACTCGTTGTTCAGTTTTCAAAGATCAACTTTGTTTCCTTCACCAAGCAACTCTCGCTCAGCAACTTTTATATCTTATCATGCCCTTACCAAGTTTGCAAGCATTTATTTTAATTTCTTTTGGCTGTTAACCTTGGAAACTAAACACTGCTTTGCCGCTCTGATTTCTCAGTGCTTTCTTGGCCGGAATTAGAATATACCATGTGCATTAATTTAATGCAACACTTTTTTTCAAAAAAACTGCAACCCTTTTAATTATCATGTTTAACACCGATACATTCCCCTCATCAAATAACAAAAAAACCGCAAGCAACAATGCAGCTTCCCGTTGTTACCACGGGCTATTGCAGTGCTTACGGCTTTGATATAGAAGAACTCGCTCATAGCGAGCATTCCCATTACGTCCTTTAGCTATACCTTAATAACTTCTACTATTCAGCAGAATCACCCACTGCTCATTCCTTTCATGTTGCAGGTCAGGTCCGACTGATTATTACCCAATAATAATCCGGCCCTCAGGATGACGATACAGCTGCTTCTCTTTACGCGGACGAAGTGCATATGCGATTGTTAACGGCCCAATCCGGCCGACGAACATTGTGAAAGCGATAAGAATCTTTCCTATATTACTCAATTCCGTAGTTACCCCCACAGACAAGCCAACCGTACCAACCGCTGAGGCAGCCTCGAACATGAGCGACAGGAACGGCGCATCCTCAATCACTAGGAGCAGCATAACAACCACCATAAAGATCATGAGCGTAACCATGATAATGGTCAGGGCCCTCATTAGCAGATCCCGTGGAACACGATGACGGAAAAATACAATATCTCGATTGCCCCGAATCATCGCATATACTGCCCCGATCATGAGCAGGAAGGTTGTAGTCTTGATTCCACCGCCGGTAGAACCGGGTGAAGCCCCAATGAACATCAGCAGAATGAAGAAGAACTGAGTTGCCTGCCTAATCTCCGTAATATCAATGGTACTGGTACCCGATGAACGTGTGGACACAGACTGAAAGATCGAAGCATAGATCTTCTCGCTCCAGTTCAACGAGCCCAAGGTGTGAGGATTGGTGAATTCGAACACGAACAGAACTAGGGCTCCAATCCCGATCAACGCACCGGATACATAAAGCACGAGCTTGGAATGGAGTGACAGACGCCGGGTCTTGCGATACTCGAATAGATCATTCAACACTACAAAGCCTAACCCACCCGAGATAACCAGCACCGAGGCTACCAGATTGAACAGCCAGTCTCCCGTATAGAACTGAAAGCTATTCCCGAATAAATCAAAGCCACCATTATTGAATAAGGATACTGAATGGAACAGCCCGTAATATATCGCCTGACCCAATGGCATTTCTGTTGCCCACCGCAGCGCAAGTATGACAGCAGCAATACCTTCAATGGTAAATGAGAAGATCATAACCTTACGGACGATGCGGACGATCCCTTCCATGCTCTCTGCATTAATGGCCTCTTTCAGCAGCAGCCTGTCCCTGAGCGACAAACGCCGCCCTAGCACCAATGCAAACAGCGTAGCCATAGTCATGAACCCCAGACCGCCAATTTGCATCAACACGACGATTACGGTCTCTCCGAAGACGGTGAAGGTAGTCTCAACATCAACGACAACCAGTCCAGTCACACAAGCTGCTGAGGTCGCAGTAAAGAAGGCATCCACCCATTGGAGGGTTACTCCATCCTGGGTCGAGACAGGCAGCTTCAACAGCAATGTGCCAATAGCGATAGTTATGAGGAGCCCAAGCACCAGAATAATAGGCGGCGAGGCCCAGCGGGTAATTTTGACGGTGAGCTTCATAGCTGCCTTCTCTCCATCCATTTTTTCAAATCTATACTTCATTACATACGTTATTTAAGAAAAAAGAGGAACAGGGCATGGACGCGACCTGCCTGATCCTCTTCTTTTACATATCATACGAGTTACAGTAAGCATCTTTAATTATGCTACTCTACTCAGAGCTAATTATTCTACAGAACGATTACGCATATGCGGGAACAACAGCACATCGCGAATGGAAGCTGCATCCGTCAGCAGCATGACGAGTCGGTCAACACCGATACCGAGGCCACCTGTTGGCGGCATACCGTACTCAAGCGCACGGATGAAGTCATCATCCATTTCATGAGCCTCATCATTGCCTTGCTCACGCTCCACCAGTTGCGCCTCAAAGCGCTGACGCTGATCGATTGGATCATTCAGCTCTGTGAACGCATTAGCGTGCTCACGCGCTACAATGAACAACTCGAAACGATCCGTGAAGCGAGGGTCTTCCTCGTTCTTCTTTGCAAGCGGCGAAATTTCAACAGGATGTCCTGTAATGAACGTCGGCTGAATAAGAGTCTCCTCTACGAATTGCTCGAAGAAGGCATTCAGGATATGACCAAAAGTCATATGAGGCTCTACAGCCACCTTGTGCTCCTTAGCCAGTCGATGCGCCTCTTCATTCGTCATGTGCACTCCGAAGTCCACACCCGTGACTTCTTTGACCGCATCTACCATAGAGACACGACGCCATTGCGGAGTCAGATCAATCTCACGCCCCTGGTAGCTAATGTGCTGGGAGCCCAGAACCTCTTGTGCGATGTGAGCGATCATATTCTCAGTCAGCTGCATAATGTCTTTATAGTCCGCATAGGCTTCATACAGCTCAATCATCGTGAACTCAGGATTGTGACGTGTGGAGATTCCCTCGTTACGATATACGCGACCGATCTCGTATACCTTCTCCAATCCGCCGACGATCAGACGCTTCAAATGAAGCTCAATGGCGATCCGCATGTACAGCTGCATATCCAGCGCATTGTGATGCGTAATGAAAGGCTTCGCAGCAGCCCCACCAGCAATCGAATGCAGAGTTGGTGTCTCCACCTCCAGATACCCCAGTGAATCCAGATAACGACGCATGGACTGAATGATGCGGGAACGTGTAATAAAGGTCTTCTGAACCTCAGGATTCATAATCAGGTCTACATAGCGCTGGCGATAACGCAGCTCAACGTCCTTCAGACCGTGATACTTCTCAGGCAGTGGATAGAGGGACTTGGAGAGGACCTCCAGATCCTGCACCTTCACGGAAGTCTCGCCTGTCTTCGTCTTGAAGACAGTTCCCGTCACCCCGATGATATCCCCGAGATCCAGCATGGTGAACGCCTTGTACTTATGCTCAGGCACCGTATCGAGACGCACGTAGATCTGGATGCGTCCGCTCAGGTCCTGGATATGGGCGAAGCTAGCCTTACCCATTCCACGCTTGGCCATAATCCGTCCGGCAAGGCTCACTTCAATATGCTTCTCTTCCAGCTCTTCTTGTGTCAGGTCATTATACTTGGCAAGAATCTGCCCCGCTTCCTCTGTACGGACATACTTGCGCCCGAACGGGTCAATACCAAGTGCTCGTAGCTCGTCCAATTTGGCACGGCGAACCTGCAAGAGCTCACTGAGCTCTTCCCCGGTCTGCTGATTGTCCTGATTCTCCTGGTTCATGTTGTTGTCCTCTTGCATCGCTAGGTCAACTCCTTTATTTACTAGCGGTTCAGACCGCTTGTTATTCGATACGCTGTATGCCAGATCGTATGCCAGATCCCATCGTCCGCGGAGCTTCGTCTAATATCATCAAAGTATGTACTTCCCTGATATCATGAGAAAAAAAGCTTCCCTCAGGAAGCTTTTCGTAATTCCGAAGTTATGGTGTTACTTCTTAATATCCACAATCTTATATTGGATGACGCCTGCAGGAACAGTCACATCAACGACAGTCCCCTTTTTCTTGCCCAGAATGGCTTTACCTACCGGACTTTCGTTGGAAATCTTGTTCTGAAGTGGGTTGGATTCTGCCGTTCCCACAATCGTATATTCCATTACATCGCCAAATTCAAGGTCTTCCACAATAACTGTGGCACCGATCCCTACCGAGTCAGTATCAATCTCATCACTATTGATAATGCGTGCGTTGCGCAGCATTTTCTCCAGTGTAATAACGCGGCCTTCGATAAAAGCCTGTTCATTCTTCGCATCCTCGTACTCGGAGTTCTCACTGATGTCACCGTATCCGATGGCTACTTTGATCCGCTCCGCTACTTCGCGGCGCTTAACCGATTTCAGATTCTCAAGCTCTTCTTCCAGCTTCTTGAGACCTTCCTGTGTAAGAATGACTTCTTTATCGCTCATCAACCGATTCTCCTGTCATGGAAAAAGTTAAATGTGCAGCTCATGCACGTTTCGTAACACTATATGCCGTTCTGAGAAAATGAGAACATTCTCTGCAGATGTCTTACTTGAATTCCTCTTGTGGGCTCACCACATCAGAATTTTATACTGAAAGATTATATGGCAAGGTTTTCAAAAAGTCAATGAAGCCTATCAGGATACTTTCGCTTCTTCTTCCTCTGCCGTCTCCAGTCCTGCTACATATTGTTCCAAAATCTGAACCATCTCATCACGCTTTGTTTCCTCCATGATGATGTCCTTGACGCGCGCAGCTCCCTTGAGTCCCTTTAGATACCAGGCCATGTGCTTGCGCATCTCCCGTACAGCAACAGCCTCACCCTTGAGCGCCACGAGTCTGTCCATATGCAGAATGGCTACACGAATCTTCTCTTCCGCCGCTGGATCAGGTAGCAGCTCCCCAGTCTCAAGATATTGAATGGTACGGTAGAGCATCCACGGATTACCAAGCGCTCCACGTCCGATCATGACACCATCACAGTTCGTCTCATCCAGCATCCGGCGTGCATCCTCTGGCGTAGCGACATCACCATTGCCAATAACCGGAATGGATACCGCCTCTTTGGCCTGTTTGATGTAGCTCCAGTCAGCCGTTCCTGTATAGAGCTGCTCACGCGTCCGGCCATGCACACTTATAGCCTGTCCACCGGCGCGCTCAACCGCGCGGGCATTCTCTACCACGTAGATGTGCTCGTGATCCCAGCCGATACGCATCTTGACTGTTACGGGCTTCTGGACAGCATCCACTACTGCCGACACCATTTCATAAATTTTGTTAGGGTCCAGCAGCCAGCGTGCGCCAGCATCACACTTCGTTACCTTTGGTACAGGGCAACCCATATTGATATCTATAATATCGGCATTTGTCTCCTGATCCACAACCTTGGCTGCTTCAACCAGTGTCTCCCGATCACCGCCAAAAATCTGCAGACTGAGCGGCTTCTCACGCTCGTCGACGAACAGCATCTCACGCGTGCGCTTGTTGCCATGCATGATCGCCTTGTCGCTAACCATCTCAGCACAGACTAGTCCCGTTCCGAATTCCTTTGCGATCAAGCGAAAAGCCGGGTTGCAGACGCCGGCCATCGGAGCCAGCACAACCTGATTCTTCATTTCGATTGAGCCAATCTTCAGCATGTTGTCCTCTTTCACCCCTTTAGCTCATCTTCCGGATTCAGCTCCTGGCTACTAACGCCCAGAGCTGCCGCAATTTTATCAACGATCTGAGAAGTTGCCTTGCGATTACCTCTCTCAATGGACCCAATTAATACTAAGGATAGACCTGTCTTTTCAGCTAATTGCTGCTGCGTGTATCCCTTCAGCTTCCTGAAGGCTCGGATTCGATATGCGAGACGCATGTTTTCCACAGCCGGACGCCTCCCTTACCTTCCACTATCTCTAGGGCAGTCTGTACTAGATGATGGAGCACAGGCGTGTCAGCCGCAACAACATCCGCTAATGGAACGAGGACAAAAGCCCGTTCCTCCATTCGAGGATGGGGAAGCTCTAGTTCTTCCGTCTGAATACTCTGATCCTCCATCCACAGCAAATCCAAATCCACTGTGCGAGGGCCCCAACGAATGCTACGCTCGCGTCCCAGCTGCTGTTCTACTTGCAGCATACAGGCAAGCAGTGCCTGTGGAGACAACGTGGTAGTTACTGCAATGACCATATTTAGAAAAGCGGGCTGATCCAGATACCCCACAGGATCTGTCTCGTAGATTCCAGAACAGCGCAGTAGTTGAACCTCATCGTGCGCATCCAACAATGCAATCGCAGAGCGCAGCGTCTGTTCCCGATCTCCAAGATTAGCCCCCAAAGCAATATAAGCCTCTGATGATTCAGAGGTCGGATAAGCAGTCATGTACATGTCTCACTTTCTTGTACGATACAGCTCCACCGTCACACCTTGGAAATGGATATCAAAAGGCGGATGCGGCTTCGTGACCCTGACGGTCAGTGCATTGACACTAGTATAATTGTCCAGTAGGGAAGATGCAATACGTTCCCCCAAGGCTTCAATTAATTGGAACGACTCTTTCTCTACAATCGGCTTCACCAGTTCATGCACCTCGGCATAATTGACGGTCTGATTCAGATCATCCCTCTCACCAGCTGCCCGCAGATCAAGCTCCAGCTCCAGGTCAATATAGAAGCGCTGACCAAGCTTACGCTCCTCTGCGAATACACCATGATACCCATAATACTCCATGCCGCGGATTATGATTTTATCCATCTTAATGCCCCCTTAACTAGTTAACGATGTATGTCCAGTACCTCACTGCAGCTTCAGCTACACTACACACTCAGATCCTTCTCAAGTCTTGCGAGGCATACAGCATCGCATCACTCATACGGACTGTTCTCGCGATCTTGCCCACATCATGCACGCGTACAATCTGGCACCCCTGCGCAATACCGAAGGCCACCGTAGCAGCTGTCCCCTCCACCACATCATCAGCAGGCAGATCAAGCACCGTACGAATAAATCGTTTGCGTGATGTGCCCAACAACAGCGGGTATCCCATTTCGCCCAGTTTATATAGGGAGGCCATGACCTGCAGGTTCTCATCATGATTTTTGGCAAAGCCGATACCGGGGTCTAAAATAATCTGTTCAGGCTGCACACCAGCAGCTTCGGCAAGCTTGATGCTTTCCAGAAGATCTGCTTCCATATCGTGTATCAGATGGGTATACTCCCGATCATGTCGATTGTGCATGATAATTACGGGACACCCGGCCTCAGCTGCTACGCCAGCCATACCAGAATCAGCCTTCAACCCCCACACATCGTTGATGATATGGGCCCCTGCACGCAATGCCTGCTTGGCTACCTCAGCTTTGTATGTATCCACGGATAACGGAATATGCGGCGCCTCCCGCTGCAATAGCTCAATGACAGGCATAACGCGTGACAGCTCTTCGTCCAGTCCGACAGGATCATGGCCTGGACGCGTAGATTCACCGCCAATATCAATGATATCTGCCCCTTCCTCGACCAGTTGTAGTGCATGACGCAGAGCAAGCTCCGGGGTCTGATGACTCCCACCATCGGAGAAGGAGTCTGGGGTTACATTCAGTATGCCCATGATCATTGTGCTCTTCCCTAGCCTTAGCTCGGTTGGACCGCATGTGTAGCTTCGTTCATATATGACGGGTGTCATTTTACCCCCACGCTTTCTTCTGATAGTCTTCTAGCAGTTCTTCTGTCATCAGCCCTGGACGCCCGTTGCCGATCACATAAGTTCTCCCCTCCGGGTCAGAGAGTGAGGTCACAGGGCTAATCTCCTGAACTGAAGTCGTAAGAAAGACCTCCTCTGCCTCCATAAGCTCCTCCCAGGTGTACAATCCCTCATCCACTTGAATCCCTTTGGCACCTGCCAGTTCCATGACAAAGCCCCGTGTAATCCCTCCCAGTGCCCCCGTATCGAGAGATGGTGTACACAATCTGCCCTGCTTCACAAAAAAGACATTGCTCACGATCCCCTCGGCAACAATGCCCGCATCCGTAAGCATCAGACCTTCCGTCTGTAGACCATTCACTGCTACAGGGTACCGATTGAGCTCACGCTTCGCGAGAATATTATTCATATAATGCAACGATTTCAATCGCACGCCGCTTTCTGGTGTATTGCGCCGGGTATGCAGCAGGCATAGCGACTTAGCGCGAGCACTTGTTTCAGTAGGCACAGGTGGTAATGATTTTGCGAACAACACCTCATTCGGCTGCAGATAATCCGTTCCTGGCAAGCCTAAGGCGTACTCTCCTGCCGATACAGTGTATCTTACATAAGCATCCTGCAGGTCATTTGCGGCCATGAGCTGTGCAATGAGCCTCGATAGGGATGCTTCGTCACTAGTATAAGGAATACCCAACAGCTGACAGCCTTCCTCCAAGCGTCGCAAATGTCGATCCAGCAGGAAAGGGCGCCCTCTGTAGGTTCTAAACGTCTCAAATAGTCCCATGCCGTACAAAAAGCCGTGATCACTTACGTGAATCACGGCATCAGCGGCCTTTGTCAGGACACCGTTCAATCCAATCATCTGCATCGCTTAAACCCGAATACTACGCTGGAGGAAATTGCGCAAAATCTGGTGTCCATAATCGGTAATAATGGATTCGGGGTGGAATTGTACCCCCTCCACATCATACTCCTTATGGCGTAATCCCATAATTTCACCTTCAGCGGTCTCTGCGGTTATCTCCAGACAATCAGGCAAGCTGCTCCGCTCCACCAATAACGAATGGTATCTTGTTGCTGTGAACGGCGCAGGCAGCCCTTCAAATACCGACTGGTTCTGATGATGAATTGGTGACGTCTTGCCGTGCATAAGACGCTCTGCACGAATGACGTTGCCCCCAAAAGCCTGGCCGATGGCCTGATGCCCGAGACATACACCGAAAATCGGTATTTTCCCTTTAAAATGCTCAATCACATCAAGGGTTATCCCCGCTTCATTGGGTGTACAAGGTCCAGGCGATAACAGAATATGATCCGGTCCCAGCTCAGAAATCTGCTCCAGGCTGATCTCATCGTTACGCTTCACAACGATCTCTTGCCCCAGCTCACCCAAATACTGCACCAGATTGTAAGTGAATGAATCATAATTATCAATTACCAGAATCATCAGCAATTCCCTCCTAATTTATGCCTTTTGAATATTGGCATGCTCGACTTCACTGTTCTCAACTGCCTTCATCACTGCTCTAGCTTTACTACGGGACTCGCGGTATTCTCGGTAAGGATCAGAATCAATGACAATGCCAGCACCAGCTTGTACATAACCCATTCCGTCCTTGGCCACTAACGTTCTTATAATTATATTTAATTCCATATCACCGTTATAGTCAATCCATCCCATGGAGCCTGTGTAGGGACCACGACGAACGGGCTCCAGCTCCTCGATAATCTCCATCGTCCTGACCTTAGGCGCACCTGTAATTGTTCCACCTGGAAATGTTGCCGCAATCAGCTCATAGGCGCTATGTCCAGCTGCGAGACGCCCTTCTACTTGGGATACCAAATGCATCACATGCGAATAATATTCGATGGTCATTAGCTCCGGGACCTGTACCGAGCCATACGCCGCCACTCTCCCGATGTCATTACGCTCCAGATCCACCAGCATGATATGCTCGGCACGTTCCTTCTCATTGGTCCATAACTCTTCAGCCATCGCCTTGTCCAATTCAGCGGTCGATCCACGCCTGCGAGTACCTGCAATCGGTCGGGTACTGATCTTCTCACCGCTCAGCTTCACCAATAGCTCTGGCGACCCGCTTATCAGCTGGAAGTCTGGCGTGCGTAGCAGACCCATATAAGGGGATGGATTCATCAAGCGCAACCATTCATACACTTCCTCTGGCGCGGAATCCAGCTCGCGCTGTTGCCGTAACGAGAGGTTTACCTGAAAGACATCGCCTTGTGCAATATATTCTTGAATACGGGTTACCGCCTGCTCGAAATCCTGCTGCGGAAAGGGAGTAGCCCATTCTTCTGTTGCTACGTTATCCGTCTGATGTGTCTGATGTGTCTGTTGTGTCTGTTGTGTCTGCTGAGCTAGCCACGTCTCTCGTCTGGAACGCTGGGTCTGCTGTTCGACTGGCAATGTGGTAATGTCTTGCCATAGCTTCTGCATTCTCAAGGCCTGTTGCTGCGCGTTGGCATACATGGCCTCAAGCTGACTGTCAGACACCTCGCCCTCTGAATCCGATAGACATACGCTGACCGCACAGGTGATGACCTGCTGATGGTGATCGTAAATCCACACCTCATTCAAACGCATCCACAGATAATCAGGCAGTCCTAGATCGTCAGTGGCCTGCTCTGGAAGTCGCTCCAAGGAACGTACGACATCGTAGCTCAGGAATCCGACACAGCCTCCATGATAATAGGGCTCGTCCTTAAGCCGAGGAGCACGATACGGAGTCATCCACTGCTTAAGCACTTCAAGTGGTTGTCCCTCATTGACACTCTCCCCGTGGTGCACCAGATCCTTCAGCTGTGCATGTAATCCTTTGCCTGACAGGATCTCGACAGGCTGCAATCCCAAATACGTATACCGTCCGTCCTTGCCGCTCTCCAGCACAAATGCATAATCAGAAGCCTGCTCCCAGGCCCGACTCCAGGTGGAAGGGAGTGCCGCAGCCTCTGTCTTCAGCAGGAAGGGAAGTACATTAGTTCCTTCCTGCCACCATGTCCTCCACTGCTCCAGTGTAATTACATCCTGTATACTCATGAGTCATTCCTCAATTCCGCCATTCCGGCTCATCTGCTTATCTCTTTATATCATGAGCAACTGGTGGAAATCTATCATAAGAAAAACCCCCACCCCTGTCACTACAGCGGACAGAGATGAGGGTATGGCTACAGATCACTATGGAATTAAGCCTCGAAGTTGTATAGTGGCGTACTCAGGTAGCGTTCTCCGTTACTAGGGACAATGGCAACTACGCGCTTGCCCTTACCCAGCTCCTTGGCTACCTTGAGCGCAGCGAAGACCGCCGCACCGGAGGAAATACCGGACAGGATGCCTTCTTCCTTGGCTAGTTGACGCGCTGTCTCGAACGCTTCATCATTCTCGACATGAGTAATTACATCGTAGACTTCCTGATTCAGGATTTCTGGAATGAAGTTCGCGCCAATCCCTTGAATTTTGTGAGGGCCAGGCTTACCGCCTGCCAGGATCGGAGAAGCAGCTGGCTCGACAGCCACTACCTTCACCCCTGGGAATTCCTTCTTGAGCACCTCTCCTGCGCCTGTAATTGTACCACCAGTACCGATCCCTGCTACGAAAGCGTCAAGGCTACCCCCGATAGACTGTATAGCTTCTACAATCTCAGGACCTGTAGTCTCACGGTGGATTTTCACATTAGCCTTGTTCTTGAATTGCTCTGCTGCAAAGTATTCTGGATTCTCCTTCAGAATCTCCTCGGCCTTCTTGACAGCGCCGTTCATCCCCTCAGACCCCGGAGTAAGTACCAGCTCTGCACCGTAGGCGCGAAGCAGGTTGCGACGCTCCAAGCTCATCGTCTCTGGCATTACAATAATTGCTTTATAGCCTTTAGCAGAGGCCACCATCGCCAAGCCGATTCCCGTGTTACCGCTTGTTGCTTCTACGATCGTTCCGCCTGGTTTCAGAAGACCATCTTTCTCCGCTTCCTCTACCATGCTGACAGCGATCCGATCCTTAACACTCGCACCCGGATTCTGGAACTCCAGCTTCACGTAGATCTCTGCACTATCCTCCGGCACGATACGATTCAAGCGAACAAGCGGTGTTCCACCAATCAGTTCAGTTACGTTATTAACGACTTTCGGCATAATCATGGCCTCCTTGGCAATAAATATATAGCTGTGATATTAAGCTTGAATGAATGCTCCAACGCTTCTGTGTGTAAAGGATCAATTCCCGAGTAATCAGGTTGGTTTTGAGATAATCATAACAAAGTTACCGTTTTGTTGTCAACTGAGAGGAAGAAGAAAGTACGATATTATTTTCAAAATGAGAAAAAGCACACCAAATCGAATCATCGACCTCTTCAGTGCGCTTTGTACCCATCATCTTCATCTGTATTTGGCCAGGCTTGAGAAAAACAAACTTATAAACTCATGTTCAGTGCGGTGCTACAACGAAGGCTGATCATCAATCAGACGAGCCCCGTATTTGGCACGTAGACTCTCCTCCAATTGATCGAGTGGCCCAGCCTGCTGGAGTGCCAGCTCTTCACGGACGGCTTCACGAATCTTGTTCGGGTTCGTCTCACCATCGGTTCGGATACCCTTAACGTACACAATGGCGAATCCTTCATCCAATGTGATGGGTCCTGCAATATCACCAGGACTTAGTGACTTGACAGCCGACATGACCTGCTCCGATATGAAGGGATCGCCTTCATCTAGCCAACCCAGCTCCCCGCCGATATCCTTGCTGAATTCATCAACGGAATACGTCCCTGCCAGCTCCTCGAAGGACTGCCCTTGCTCTAACTTCGTCATCACTTGCTCGGCATCGGAAGCCTTGGATAGCTTGATCCACGACAGGTTCATCTGCTTGTGCGGTTGAAAATCAGCTGCATGTTCCTCTAGATACCGATCAATCTCCCGGTCATCCACCCGAATGTCCAGCGTAGCAATCTTCTCCAGGCTAAGCCGGTAAACAGCCTCAATCCTGAGATCATCACGCGAAAGACCGAACTGGTTCTGCATCTCACCATAATAAGCCTCTGGGGACTCGTACCCTTGCATCTGCCGACTCAGCTTGTCATCTATTTCATCCTGCGTAACCTGGATACCCCGCTGCTTGGCTTCCAGGGTGATGGCTTTTCGGTTCAGCATTTCCAGCAGCGTATTGGTACCGTACCGCTTCTTGAGCTCTTTAACCCATTCCTGTTCCGAAATGGATTCCCCACCGATTATAGCGGCTATGCGAGACATATCGTCCGTATTGTCCATTCCGGTCGTATCTGCATCATTCCGGGCAGGCTGGAACCCTCTATACACCATACTACCCAGCACCACAACACTGATGGTTAAGACAACGACAGCCGCTAACAACCCTTTTTCCTGTCTTGTCATCCCATTTGATCTCTCTTCCCGTAATTTATGCCTTGGCTTGAATCAATAGCTGTTGCAGCTCGTCTTTATCGAACTGGAAGGCTTCATTACAAAAATGGCACACGACCTCTACCTGCTCATCGTCCTCGATCATTTGCTCCAGTTCACTTTGTCCCAGACTGATCAGCGTAGCCTCTACGCGTTCTCGCGTACATTGGCATCGGAAGTGAATGTCCATCTCGTCCAGCACCTGAACATCTGGCAGCATCCGATGTAGCATCTCTTCCAGCTCCAATCCCTCATCCAACAGGGAAGTGACTGGCGGGAGTGCTCCTACAGCATGTTCAATGGCCGTAATCTCCGCATCGTTCAACCCAGGGAGCAATTGAATGATAAAACCACCAGCGACAATCACCGAATTATCCTCGTTCACCAGCACACCCAGCCCCACTGCCGATGGCGTCTGCTCAGATTTGGCAAAGTAATACGTAAAGTCCTCCCCCAGCTCTCCCGAAACAATCGGAATGCTTCCACGGTAAGGCTCCTTCAGCCCCAGATCCTTGGTAATGTTAATGAATCCAGTAGTACCGACTGCACCTGCAACATCAAGCTTACCCAAATGATTGCTAGGAAGATGCACATGTGGTTCATTGACATAGCCCCGGACCTCACCCTTGGCATTGGCATCCGCCACGACCTGACCAATGGGTCCGTCTCCCTTCACCTGAACGGTTAGCTTCTCCTCACCCTTGAGCATAGCGCCCATCATGGCAGCGGCCGTGACCGTCCGCCCTAATGCAGCAGTAGCTGTAGGAAAGGTATCGTGTCTTCTCCGCAACTCCTCTACCAGCTCGGTAGTTCGGATCGCAAAAGCACGCACCCGTCCTTCCATCGCCGTGCCCCGGATCAACCGATCTTGCTTCTTCTCCATACCTGTACAGCTCCTTCTCTATGCACAAATGAAATTCATTGTATATGTCTCTAGTTTGTACTCATTATAGACGAAAAACACCACCAAGGCCAAACCAGACAACACTGGTCAGGCGTGGCGGCTCGGTGATGGAGATGCTGTTAGCATCTCAAGCGGTTCTTAGTCCCGATTGCGTTCAAATATAATACGCAGCCCATCCAGCGTCAGCAACGGAGCAATCTCCTGAATGCTGGTCGTTTCCCCTGCAATCAGCTCGGCAAGGCCACCCGTGGCAATCACGGTTGGCTCAGCTTGCATCTCTTGACGGATACGAGCTACGATACCATCTACCTGACCTGCATAGCCGTAGATAATACCGGACTGCATCGCACTGATAGTATTGCGCCCAATCACCTTCTTGGGCTTCTCCAGCTCAATACGCGGTAGCTTCGAAGCACGCTGATACAACGCCTCCGTCGAAATTCCAATGCCAGGCACAATGACACCACCCAGATAATTGCGCTGATCATCAATGCAATCGAAGGTAGTCGCTGTACCGAAATCCACGACAACCAGCGGTCCACCATACTGCTCCACAGCCGCTACAGCATTTACGATCCGATCCGCACCAATCTCACGCGGGTTCTCATAGCGGAGGTTAAGTCCGGTACGAATGCCAGGCCCTACGATAAGTGGGGTTTTACCAATATATTTGGTACACATCTGCTCCAGGACCTTGACCAATGGAGGAACGACAGATGAGATAATTACACCTTCAATATCCTGAAAGGATATGCCCTTCATACCAAATAAATTATGGATAAGGACTCCGTATTCATCCTCGGTAGACTGCCTGGATGTCAGAATTCGATAGTGATGTAGAAGCTCACGATTATGATAAATACCCAGCACGATATTTGTATTGCCTATATCTACTACAAGAATCAATGGGGTACCTTCTTTCTTTCATGTTAATATCCAATTGCAACCATGCTGAATCAGCTTAAGCCTATCATGCCATGATGTCAATATGATACCACAACTCATATTTGGTACATCCTTTCAAATGTACACAACGTAACCGTGCGTGTCAATTTTTAAATCACAAAGGATTTTGCGTATACGAGCAACCTCTCGACGAAGTCGTACGTAAAAGCCACTAAGATAGAATGATGAAATTGCGTGATTTATATTATGGAGGCATAAGCAAGGGAGGATATTATGGATTCACGAGAGAGACTGAATCAGGAGCTGGATATCATCAAGAGATGGGAACAGGAGCAAAAGGATACTGTATGGTGGGACAAGCTGGGGAGACTGCCTTTTGCCCTGCTCGACCGGGTTCTACCGAAGGGCTTGAAGGACAAGCTTGCCACAGCCTTGAATGAGGTTGGGAAGTTCGTACAGGATGGTGGGAAATATCTCGTACAGCCCTCGCAAATCGTCAAGCTGCTGCAGGAAGAGGCTGCCAAGGCAGGCTACCTGAATTCTTCAACCGATTCTTCAGAAGATCAACCAGCGGAGCATTCGACAGAGCATTCAACAGAGCATCCAGTGGATTCTTCAGCAGTTCTTTCAGCAGACTACTCTTTCGCAACCGAACAGAGAGGGAAGAAGGTCAACAGCTCTCAGGAAATAGTACAGCAGCTCCCACTTGATGTGCTCGACCAAGCAGCTCAGCATATCACGGAACGCAGAGTAAAGTTCGCCGCAGCTCAAGGGGCCACTACAGGGATTGGCGGGGCCGTGACCATGATCGCCGATATTCCACTTGTCTTGGGATTGTCTCTGAAGGTTCTGCAAGAAATGGCCCTGTGCTACGGCTTTGACCCTGATGAACCACAGGAGCGTGTCTTTATCGTGAAGTGCCTCCAGTACTCTTCTGCAGACATCGTTGGCAAACAGGCGATTCTTGAAGAACTAGTGGACTATGACAACCCTGAGCGACAGGTACAAATTATCTCGCAAATTCAAGGATGGAGAGAGGTTGTGCTGTCCTATCAAGAATCCTTTGGTTGGAAAAAGCTGTTCCAGCTTGTCCCCATTGCAGGTATGTGGTTCGGCTCGGTCAGCAATCGAAATACGATCCGTGATGTTGCAGAGGCTGGACAGATGCTCTATAAGAAGCGTTTGATACTTCAGCGCTTGGATGAAGCTAATTCCTGATGTCGCATGACGATGATTGCATGGTGCTGAATAAATGAATATAGCCCCTGATGCTCTCACTCCGTGCATAGAGACCAATAATAAAAAACAAGGCAGCCTCATTACTGAGACTGCCTTGTACTATTTATTTCAACTTAAGCATTCGTTGGTGGTGTTCCGCCTGAGTTGTTGGAGTTGCCATCTTCGTCATCAGACTTCTTCAGCAGATCTCCAGAACTTTGCGTTCCTTGATTCTCTTCGTCCTTGCCCTGAATACGGACACGAACATCTCCGATGTTATCAATCGTAGGCTCTCCTTGCTCTGAGCCTGGATCGCTACTGGAGGACGAATCAAGGGAACCTGTCTCGATCAGCTGCTTGATCTGATCGAGCTCCAATGTCTCCTGCTCAAGCAGCGTCTGTGCAATGAGATGGACTTCCTTGGAACGTTCGGTCAAGAGGTTCTTCGCCCGCTCATAAGACTCAGTGATGAAGCGGTTCATCTCCTGATCAATCTCATAAGCGATCTGATCACTGTAGTTCTGCTCATGACCGATGTCACGGCCCAGGAACACCTGACCCTGTGAGCTTCCGAACTGCATTGGACCAAGTCTCTCACTCATACCGTATTCCACGATCATGCTTCTTACAATACCTGTTGCTTGCTGGAAGTCGCTATAAGCGCCTGTTCCGATCTCACCGATGAACAGCTCCTCCGCAACACGTCCGCCTAGGAGTCCCGTTACTTTATCGAGGAGCTCTTGCTTCGTAGTCAGCATGCGGTCTTCCTTCGGCAGCATGATGACATATCCGCCAGCACGCCCACGAGGAATAATTGTTACCTTATGCACCATATCGGCATGCTCCAGGAAGTATCCCAGAATCGTATGACCCGCTTCATGGTAGGCCACAATGCGTTTCTCACGATCACTAATGACACGACTGCGCTTCTCGGTACCGACAATGACACGGTCAATGGCTTCGTCCACTTCCAGCATGGAGATGTCCTTGCGGTTACGGCGAGCAGCGAGCAACGCAGCTTCGTTCAGGAGGTTCTCAAGGTCCGCTCCTGTAAATCCTGTCGTACGCTTCGCAATTACATTCAGCTTGACGTCCTTGGTCAGCGGCTTGTTGCGGGCATGTACCTTCAGTACCGCTTCACGGCCTTTGACGTCTGGACGGTCTACTGTAATCTGACGGTCAAAACGTCCTGGACGAAGCAAGGCTGGGTCCAGAATATCTGGACGGTTCGTCGCCGCAATGATGATAATGCCTTCATTCGGACCGAATCCATCCATTTCGACGAGCAACTGGTTCAGCGTCTGCTCACGCTCGTCATGGCCACCGCCAAGACCCGCGCCACGCTGACGACCAACCGCGTCAATCTCATCAATGAAGATGATGCAAGAGGAGTTTTTCTTCGCATTTTCGAACAGATCCCGCACACGGGATGCACCGACACCGACGAACATTTCAACGAAGTCGGAACCAGAGATACTGAAGAACGGTACTCCAGCTTCACCAGCTACTGCTCTCGCCAGCAAAGTCTTACCTGTTCCCGGAGGGCCCACAAGGAGTACCCCTTTAGGAATGCGAGCGCCCACAGCTGCGAACTTGCGAGGGTCCTTGAGGAATTCCACGACTTCGACAAGCTCCTGCTTCTCTTCGTCAGCTCCTGCTACATCCTCAAAGGTAATGCGTTTCTTCTCTTCGTTATACAGACGGGCTTTGCTCTTGCCAAAGTTCATCACTTTGCCGCCGCCACCCTGGGCCTGATTGAACAAGAAGAAGAACAAGATAAACATAATAATCAACGGAACAATGGAGGTCAGGAACGTGAGCCAAATGCTCTGCCCTTCCATCTTCTTCTGCTGATAATCAAATCCATTATTCTCGCTGTATGCGACAAATTCATTAATCGCTGCATCCGTTGGTGGAATATACAGTGAGAAGTCTTCCGATTTCGCCTCACTCGGCTTCTGCTTGTAAGTACCTGTTACTAGAAATGAGAAACCTTCGTACTGAACGGTAACACTCTTGATGTTGTTAGCCTTCAGTTCGCTGCGAATTTCGTTATAACTAGGGAGATCGGCAGTTTCATTACCTCGAATTACAAATTGAGAAATGCCCACCACGACTAAGAAAAGTATCAAATAAAAACCAGAATTCCGGATGAACCGATTCATCCCCTACCTCCTCTCAAAACACTCAAGTTATTTTACCATAGCCTGTAAGATGTTCTCAACACACATACTAGTACAGTCCTAGGACTGTAGTACGGGATGTTAGGTGGTGTAAATCTCTGGCTTCAATACCCCTATGTATGGAAGGTTGCGGTAGTGCTCACCATAGTCCAGACCATATCCGACCACAAAGGCATCAGGCAGTGTAAATCCTGTGAAATCAGCCTCCAGATTGACCGTGCGGCGAGCAGGCTTGTCAAAAAGGGTTACAACCGTAACCGAGCTTGCATTCCGGCTCTTCAGGAGTTCGATCAGATGACTGAGCGTCAGGCCACTGTCAATAATATCTTCGACAATCAGCACCTCACGTCCTTCGACGGATTGATCCAGATCCTTAATGATTTTGACTACACCCGACGACTTTGTCGAAGCTCCATAGCTGGATACAGCCATGAAATCAAGCTCAAGAGGGACTGTAATATTCTTAACCAAATCAGCCATGAAGATAAAAGCACCTTTCAGCACACAGATCACCAGCGGATTCTTTCCCTCATAGCGTTCGCTAAGAATGCCGCCTAGTTCCTTGATTTTTGCCTGAATTTCTTCCTCGCTGATCAACACTTCCTGAATATCGTTATACAACTGAGTGAACCTCCTAAATATATACTATGAACGCAGCAACCGGGCGATTACCGATTCACTTTCCGCTCTTGCGGGCGCTCCCTGTACGCCATGACATATATATAACCGAAGATGTGCTTTCTTGCACCGGGGCATGAATCGAGCGCCGGATACCTGGAAGCCACACAATTGTACCCGAACCGTCGCATACCACAGGAATGGAGGATCTTACGGAAGGAGGAATTTTGGCATCTATAAAAATATCTTTAACCTTTTTTCTTCCTTTTAACCCCATAACCTGTATGGAATCTCCCGGTCTTCGTGTACGAATCGTCAACGGAAATATGAGCTGCTCCGCATCAAACACAGCATCATCGGCATTAAAAGGTACTTGTATACCCTTCTCCTGCTCGCGCAAAAACCATGATAAACTGCTCTTCTGCGGTAATTCCAGGGTTCCCTCAGCTTGATTGAGCTGAATCTTGTAATTATATTCGGTACAGGAGCTTAATGGTTCGCTGTAAAAGCTGGCTGTATCGTATTCCCGGATACATACTGCCATACCTCCCAAATCCAGACTCCATGTCGTAGGCTTATCTTGAATAAAGCCCCGCCGCACGGCTTCAACTTTGTGAAAATCTGCATTTTCATGATCTGAAGGCAGGTAGTTTAATATTAATTTAATCACTCTCCGTTGTAAAGCGAGGGTTAAGCGCCGAAAGGCCGGAAGATCAATGGTCATTTTGTCTGGCTCCCGCCTCACCAGGTCCGAAAATACACGTTCAGCCTCTTCCCCCATATGGTCGTCCTCAGCACGCAGTACCTCTGCAAGCCGGTTCAGGGACTCTGTCAGTTGAATATTATATTGCCCCAAATAAGGAAGTACATCCATACGGATTGCATTTCGTCTGTATTTGTTATGCTCATTGCTGCTGTCCACTACATACGAGATATGCTTCTGCTCACAGGCACTGACCAATTCCGTCTTGTACATACGAAGCAGTGGACGAATCAGTTGCACATTCTTCTCCATGCGCACAGGCCGCATTCCAGCAAGCCCTGTCGTACCACTCCCTCGTAGTAGATGCAGCATCACGGTCTCAGCCTGATCGTCGCCATGATGAGCCAGCGCAATGCTTTTGGCCCCGTACTGCATGGCAGTCTCATGGAGGAAACGATATCGTAGCACACGCGCTGCCTCCTGTGGTCCCTTGCCTGAGCTCTTCATGTAAGCCGGCACCTCCAGCCTAGACATGACGAAAGGGATATTCAGCTGATTCGCAAGCTTGCGCACAACTTCAGCCTCTTCATCTGACTCCTCTGGCCGAAAGCCATGATGAGCATGTGCACAGATGAGACGCAGTGGCGTATGCAGCCTTGAGACCTCCTCTAATGCATGCAAAAGAGCCACAGAATCCGGTCCCCCGGACACTGCGACTACTATACTGTCTCCAGGTGCCCACATCGCATGCTCAGCCGAGGACCTAAGCACATGCTCCACAATGCTATCCCACATTCGTCCTTCCATAGATCGTCCTCTTTTCTATACCTGATCTAACATCAACCAGAAATACGTTGGAATTCGTTATGTATACTCCCGCTGGCTGCCTTCATTTCTGACATGACAACAGACGTTACGCTACGCTGTCGATTTCCAATTGTCCACTCGTACTAGCGCAACGCCAGCCAGATCGCTCCTGCCAGCAGGGAAAGTGATACCGTAAATGCATAGCCCAGCCACCGTGCCTTATATCTCTTCCTGGTCCCGGGGCTCTTGGCGTGAGCAGCCGCCAGCTGCGACCAGGTTCTCGCTGCCTGTCGAGTGTCCTGGTGCTCACCACGTACTGCAGATATAAGCCACGCTGCATAGGGTCTCAGCACCTGGCTATGCGCAACAATGGAGGTGAGATCAGATATGCTCCTTAACTGTGGCAGCTTGCCTGCCGCTACCTTAAGAGCATCCGCCTCCATAATATGAATGCCCAGCAGAGCGAATGAGAACAAATCATATTGCGGATCAGCATTGCGCCCTCCTGCGTTCCAGAAGCCTCGATCATACCACTCGGTAAATTGCTTCACACTGCGGCCTGCACGAGTAACGCCTCCATAATCAATGAGCTCTGCTTGTCCATATGGACTCACCAGAATATTCTGAGGCTTCAGATCACCAAAGATCCATCCCTCATTATGAAGCTCGGCCAATTGCTTCAAGACACCAGCCGCTGCCACCCCATACCATGTAACCCCTCGCTGGGCCACAAAACGATGAAGCGGCTCGCCCTTTACATATTTCATCACATAAAAGGGAACATCACCGTTCATCCTTGGATAATCATCTACTTCAAATAAATAGGAAGGAACGCCGTTCGAATGCAGTGCTCCGCCCTCCGACTGGAGCGTGGTTAGCACATTGATCTCGGACTGGATATCCATGGGATCCCTCCCGAGCTTCAGAGCATAGTGCCGATTCCCCCCGGCTTCCTTCACCAAATACACAGTTCCATTGGCTCCACGTCCCAGCATGCGCTGGACGACATAGCTGCTTCGCTTCCACCTGCCTGTGATGGTAGTCCCCGGCGCAAGACCGGGATCAGACGACGTAGTCACCAAGCATCCCTTCTCCTTTGCCGTAAGTTTCTTCCAAATGCTGTTGTCCCTCTAGTGTATCATATCGGAAATAATCAATCACTTCTAAAATGGCCGGTCCGGTCGGTGTCGCCCCCTTCATCTGCAGCTTGCCAAATATCGTCTTGAGAGCGGCGGGGTCTGAGGTCCACTCCACGGTTCGAACTACATCCTGCCCCGATCGCTGTCCAGGAAAATGAAATACGGAAATTCGGCTACTTCCCATTCTAGCCTGCAGGCTCAAATTCAGATCACGAATCGCCTCCTCCACCGCTGCCAGCTTCGGCTTCATACTCGCGCTGGCATCAATCAGCAAAGCCACCTCCAGATTGCTCGTCTCGGTCAGCTGATCCACCACCTCTACTACTTTGGCACGCTCTGGTGGTGGCAGCTCTTCTATACTGCCAGGTCCATTTTCACCGAGAATATGTCTAAGCTCTTTATTCACAGCGTGCTGAATGGTCTGAACCACCGTCTTGCGAGTCATCATCTGGATTGTCTGCGCAAGCTGCCTGGTGCCCACAATTCGACTGAACCCACCTCCTGCCTTGGCAATCTCCTCAATCTCTACACTTCCCAGCTCACCAATAGTTCCATAGTCAATGACTCCTGCAACGTTGACCGTAATTCCTTGCTGTAGTGCATGAGCCGCTGCCATAACCGGACTTGCTCCTACGTTGGAGCATCCGTCTGTAATCAACAAAATTTGTCTCATACTCTTCACCTCCGCTATGATCTAGCATGAATCTATCTATCATCTAGTATTCCCGAATGATCGATAGTTCAAACTTGGTAGCTTAGTGAAGTTTCGTGAAGGCTTCATGACGAAGCCAAGGACTGGCATGACGACGCAAAGGTAGTACAGAACGCGCAAGCTCTTCTAGTGCCACTCTAGCTCACCGTGCGTGGTCGCTCCATTCGGCTCAGACCAGGCATATGCAGGGTTGCCCATTCCGGTCGGTAATGATCTACCTGACTGACGACGACCGTCATGTCATCTATGATCTGATTTTGTTGATAGCGAATAACCCTCTCTAATAGCAGGTCTGCCATACGCTGCGGATCATCGTCCTCCAGCTCCATAATGAGCCGTTTCATCCACAGCTCTTTATTGACCGCATAGCCTGGAGCGTCGTAGATCCCATCAGTCATCATAATCAGAGTATCTCCTGCCTGGAGTTGAACCGAGATGAGATCGACCTCAATATCCTGAATAATCCCGATCGGCAGATTGCTAGCCGAAATAGGGATGACCTCATTGCCCCTCTTGATAAAGCTCGGCGTAGAGCCAATCTTCATAAAGGTGGTCTTCGCGGTATACTGATCAATCAATGCCATATCGACAGTTGCATACATTTCCTCAGGAGATCGCAGCAGCAGTACGGAATTGACCGATTTGATCGCAAGACGCTCGTCCATTCCTGATTGCAGCAATTGCTCCAGTATATTTAAGGCTGCGCTGCTCTCCTGTCTGGCTCGCTCACCATTCCCCATTCCATCACTGAGTGACACCGCATACGTGCCATTCCCTAGCTCAGAAGCATTGAAGCTGTCCCCGGACAGAATATCCCCTCCCTTGGCCGCAGAAGCAATGCCCGTAGTAATCTCAAACGTCTTGGCCGAGCCAAAGGTTACCGTAGCCAGCCCCTGCCTGGCGTCGGTCATGGATTCCCCCAGCACAGCTATATGCTCATCCAGAATATCGGACAGCAACGGTGCGATCATCTTCCTACATTCATCAAAGCCCTGTGTATAGGCATGAACAATCTCAATCTCTACCTGTCCCGCATCCAGATTAATGATCTCAATACTGCAAATGGAGAGTCCCAGCTTGTCCAGCGCATCCCGTATTTGCTCCTCTTGGCGGTACATGGCCTGTGTCTCCCGCTGAATCTCGCGTGCCAGATCATCCATCACCTGCGATACGCCTGACAGCTGCTCCGCTACGAGCTGACGACTATCGAATACCTGGCGCTTCCACTGCATATTATGCTGATATAGACCGTATTGCTGCTTCATCACCTGAAGCACAGCTTCTGTCTTGGCGCAGCTTCGGCTCCACTTGGCAGGCATATCCGCAGGCTGTATATCCGGTTGATCCTCAATGGTACCCATCATCTCTGTCATGAATTGATAGGTCTGCATGAACTTCCGGTCCCAGCACTGCTCCCGCTTGAAGCAGGAGGCACAGGTGCTGTCGGCTACAGCGCTCATGAAGTGCTCCATCTCATCCTCTCGCTGGGTTTGATCTGCCGCGGTAATCTGATGGAAGCTCCGTGCCAGCTGGCGGAACACCTCGGAGAAGCGACTGACGCGTTCCGCCGTCAGATCGCGGATTCGCTTGGCATATTCATGCTGCGAGCGGGCGTGATCCTGGGTACCGGGGACATATTTAGCGATGGCAGAGAATAGACTCTTTGGCGTCAGGAGGAAACATAGGATGGCAATACCACTCTCCCATGTTGATGTAATGACATCACTAGTGCCGTCCAGGTAGACAGTCAATATAGAGGAGCCGAGTAAGAGTCCGACCGCCACCCCAATCTTGCGCCCTTCACGGAGCATCCCTGCAAGCAGCCCCGATAATGCCAGTAGACTCATCTGGACGATCGCTGATATGTTGGCCAGACTCAGGATCAGACCCATTATGACCCCGACAGACGCTCCCAAGGGCGCTCCACCAACCAAGGCAAATACTAATATAAGATATCTGGACAGCACATGGTCCAGGGATACGGAGTATACGCTCCAGCCGACGGCTCCCGTCATGACGGAAGCTAGCAGAATAATCAGGCATAGAATCTCTTCATTCTTCAGCTGTGCAACCTTCTTGCGATAGGTGAAGAGTGGAATTGCCTGAATGAACACCAATGTCAGCATGAAACTGAGGATGGCGTCGGTCGTCATCATCATGAAGGCATACCATGACATGGACGGACCGATAACGACGTGGAACAGATTCACCATGAAGACAGATACGAAGACCATGATCGGAATATAGGACAGATCCGGCTTGCCGTAAGTGCTGATTCCTTTATTGAGGAGGAAGAAGATAAGCAGCTGGAGCGCCACTACCCACACGGCTGGATAAGGAGCGAACAGACTACCAAGTAGCAGAGACATGCCCACTGGTATCATCAAGTCACGCCGCATAAAGAGAATAACCCCGAAGTAAGCTGCTGCAAAAGGGGATAGCTCATCCAGAATTGTAGCCCTTCCGAGCAAGAAGCCCATAGCCGAGAGTAAGAGTGTCCATTTCTGCGCATCCAGTGCCTGTATGATCTTGAAGGAGTAGAGCCAATCTACCAAGCGGCTGGTTAGTTCAGTTCCGCTTTTTTTATTTTTGGCTTTGCTTGTTCTCAATCCTGGAAATTGAAGCACATTCCACTTGTTCATCATTTTCAGGCACCCCATTCAACAATTTGATGGTTCCTATCTTAACCGGGACAAGCTGTGAAAGTTTGTCAGAAACTCTCCATGATGCCAAAGAAATTTCCGACAAAAAAAAGACGCATGCGAAACAAGGAGAAAAGCCCGCTGATCCCCTACGCTTGCGTTCTCTTCCTTCCCCTGCCGATCATGATCAAGCCAGTGAATGGCGCTTTCTGCGGCGTCGGCACAGGCGAGTCGACTGGATTTTGCCCAGACTTATCTGGATTACCGTTGTATGATGTCGGACATTTCTATAGACACGACAAAAAAACCGCAGTAGCCGATGGGCTCTGCGGTTCTTCTATATTGATCGGTTTGTGTGCTGTGATGAACGCCATACTTAACGCGGTTATACGCGCTTCGCTCCGCGCCCTCCACGTTTTCCTTCGGTGTTCTTTTTGAGCGAGGAAATACGTTCTTCACTATCCTTCAGGAAGCGTGACATTTTATCCTCAAATGAAGGTTTACCCGCTGCAGGCTTGAACGACCGTCCCCCACGATCACGGTTAAATCCGCCACCGCCACCGCTACGTCCTTGCCCTTGACCACCACCGCCAAAACGTTCTCCTGGACCGCGGTCCGGTCTTGGGGCTCGTGGTGGTGGAGATTCGGAAGCCGGTTTATCTACAGCCTGCTTGATGGAAAGTCCGATTTTCCCGTCCTTGTCAACATTAATGACCTTCACCGTCACGACATCATTAATCTTCAGGTGGTCGTTGACATCCTTAACATAGTTATCGGCGATTTCCGAGATGTGAACGAGACCCGTGACACCTCCAGACAAATCCACAAATGCTCCAAAATGCGTGATGCCTGTCACTTTGCCCTCTAACTTGGTGCCCACTTCAATTGCCATAGAATAAAATGATCCTCCCTTAAATATATGCAACCGATTTTTTCAAAATCACGCTGTGGTGATTTGATTATACAAAATGGCTTAACTTAGGTCAACTAAGCAATGCCTATAATGGCGCCTATTTCTGTTCATTTAGAATGGGTGTTTCCTCAGGCTTGTACAGTCCATATCTGCTTCTTGCAAGCTCGCCGATGAATTCAGGGTCCTGAAGTCGATTCACCTCATATTTCAGTTGATTCTCAGCAGCCTGTGCAGCCTGTTGTGCAGCAAGCTTCTGCTGCAGTGCACTATTCTGCTCCTGCATACTGAACGACTGAGAGAAAAAGGTGAATATCGTCCACCCGGCAAACAATACTACTGCCGTCAACCAGATCATGATTCGTCTGCGTGCACCAGTGTGCGACTTGGATGCTGATGAAGATGAAGTTGTGCCGACAGACGAATGTCTCATGGATTGTACCTCCTTCTGCGCATTAGTAATATAATCATGTTCTTGTCCACCATTGCTGTAGCCAGTTCCATACCCGAAGCAGCCATCGTGGCTTGGGGAATTTGGTCTGAATCAGTACGACCAGCGGACGAATGATCCACCACCCTAGCTTAATGAAAGGCCGAAGCAGCACAACCATAGCTCGACCGATCAGGATAACCAGTCGCCACAGTCCGATGACTAGCGCTCGCGTCAAGCGATATATCCCCAACAGTGGCTGTATAATCAATACATTAAATATTCTGCACAGTATATAAATAAACCTGTTGATGACCTCTATTAACATTACCACAAATCGCTGAGTCGTAACACTTAACAGCCAAAAATAGAAGCAAACTCCTAAAACTAGTCCTAAAAATACATAAAACCTCAATTGTCCCCTGTTACTCTCATACAGCATGTAGAAAATAAACAGCGCAGACAGTATCCAATACAGCAGATCCAGGATATGCACCGTCCACCTGGCGAAGCGGAAGCGACCAGACAGCACCCGGTAGCTGTCGAACACGGCTCCCATAGCTGCTCCAGATAGGGTCATCCAGATCAAGGTAATCCACTGTGTGTAAGGACTCATTTAAATAGCTTGCCGATCAGGCTTTTGTTGCTCTTGGGGCGAGAACCGGGATCCAGATAGACAATGGAGTTAATCGTGCCCTCGATCGACAAAAGCCCTTCCTCTAGGCTGAGGTTTTTGATATGTAAATTTTGCCCGCGAATAGTTAAGTGACCAAGCTCAGTCTGGAGCAAGAATTCCTCGCTGTCAAAGCTCTCTACGTTGCTGACTCCCGTCAGGTCCAGTAGCTTGCGGTTCTGCATGTGCAGATCATGCTTTTTCGGCTTGCTGTGTTCCATCATGGCATGTACCCCTCCTTCTGTTGATAGCTTATGGAAGGGGGGCTGCAAATAGAACCAATATTATATGTCGGCTATAATCTTGACGTTTTATAGGGACTGGTAGAACCTAATTCAGCGAACAGGTTTTGCATCAATACGAAAAAGAAGCATTCCTCTTTGTGCAATGAACTTGCAACGAAGGAATGCTTCTCCTTACCAATCGATTCCGTTATCCTTGGCAATCGGTTCTTCTTTAATCAGCGTGTACATCCCTGCCGCCTCATCCTTGCGTGTCGTATCCGCAAGTCGTTCCACTCGCACCGTGACCAGCTTCTGTCCAAATTGGACCGTAAGCTCATCACCTACCTTGATGGAGCTGCTGGGCTTGGCTTCACGACCATTCACCATCACTCGTCCCTGTTCTGAGACGTCCTTGGCAACGGTACGGCGCTTGATGAGCCGGGATACTTTCAGGAATTTATCAAGACGCATTAATTCACTGCTTCTTTAAGCTTGTTACCAGCTTTGAATGCAGGAACCGTGGATTCAGGAATTTCGATGGTGTTACCCGTTTGTGGGTTACGGCCTGTACGACCAGCACGTTTGCGAGTCTCGAATGTGCCAAAGCCAATCAATTGAACTTTGTCACCGCTTGCGAGCGCGTCTGTAATTTCTCCAAGAAAACCGTTCAGTACGGTTTCAACATCACGTTTAGTCAGTCCGCTTTTGCTGGAAATGTTGTTGATCAGATCTGTCTTGTTCATAGATTAAGAGCCTCCTAGAATTAAAAAGAAATAGATTCAGCCTGGTAGCAGGTTGTACGTCTTCCCTGTCGGGAGGATTTCCAAACCAAGCCTGCTTGGAACCTTGTAAACTGAACAATCGGCAGCCTGGGATACGTCCAGGAGCACTGAATGTTTAGAATTACTAAGATCAAGTATTCTTGATGTCTTACCGAATTCCTGCAACACGATATTACTTTTTTTTACGAGACGGGTCAACAATAGCGTATTTTTTTAGGTATTTTTCAGTATATCCGTTCCCATCTTTTACATACATTGATAGCTAACGCCGCTAATTGTCAGATGACAGAGCCCGCTTTGCTTCCTCCCAATAACGGTCCATTTCCTCCAGTGTGCTTCGCTGAGGAGTCTTTCCCTGCTCCTGCAGACGGCGCTCAATATAGCGGAATCGTTGGGTGAATTTGAGGTTCGTACGTGCCAGTGCCTCCTCCGGATCGGCGTCTATGAACCTTGAAGCATTTACTGCAGCGAACAGCAGATCGCCAAGCTCCAGCATCTGCTCTTCAGCAGTCTGCCCTTCCTGCACCGCTCCCCGCAGTTCTTCCAGTTCTTCTCTTATTTTGGAAAAAACATCCTCAATTTGCTCCCAATCAAAGCCGACCTTTGCCGCTTTCTTCTGCAGCTTATAGGACTTCATCAAGGCAGGGAGGTCCTTAGGAATGCCATCCAGTAACGAGGCCTCCTGTACATCTGTTCCCTTCAGTCGCTTCTCCTCAGCCTTCATTTGCTCCCAGCTCTGCAAGGCCTCTTCAGCATTGTCCGCGGTCTGCTCGCCAAAAACATGCGGATGGCGGAAGATTAGCTTGTCGTGTAGACCTGCAATTACGTCATATACACTGAAGGTTCCCACTTCCTCCTCCATCTGGGCATGAAGAAGAATCTGCAGCAATAGATCGCCAAGCTCCTCCTTCATGTGCTCTGGATCATCCTCATCGATCGTCTCCAGTACTTCATACGTCTCTTCGATCAGGTTTTTGCGAATGGAAGTATGTGTCTGCTCTCGATCCCAAGGGCACCCCTCAGGGCTCCGCAGGATGTCCACAATCTCGTGCAGTCGCTCAAAGGAATGTCTCCGCAGAAACGTATCCTCACTCCGTGGAATGAAGACAACCGACAGATTGCCATATCCCTGCACCCGATCCAACTCGTACAGTGGTATTCTGTGGATCTGCTCCTCACCGCTTACACCAAGGGCGTGTCCCACGATGACTGGATAATCATCCGGATAACGCTCCATAAGGCATAGTTTGACGTCTGAGGCGGTGAAGCTGTCATAGACCTGTCCAATCAGCGTATGTAGACGCGGCTGAAGCCAGCTGGCATCCATACTGCCTGCGTCCAGAAGCTGGAACCCTTCAATCGGGTCAAAGCCGAGTCTCACGAAGGCTTCGTCCAAGAAGCTCTCCCCACCCAGAACATGCAGCTCAATACCTTGAGCCGGACAACGCTCTCTCAGTAGCTGTACAGCCGCCTCCGCCACCATCGGATGACCAGGAACAGCATAGACGATGCTGCTACCCTCAGCCCCTTGTGAGGCTTGTGTGATTAAGCGCTGTGCTATCTCCTCATATACCTCAGGGAAAGAATCCTTGGCCTCATAGACGTCGTCAAAGGATTCAGACTTAATGTTGTAGTCTTCCAGAACGGCGGTCACCGGGTGCTCCTTGGTACGGAGATACAGGGTATCCGCTTGTTTCAGTCGATTCAGGATGCCGATCGTAAGCTGGTCAGGGTCACCTGAGCCAAGACCGACTATTGTCAGGGTACTGCTCATGGCCATCCTCCTATTCGCCTAAGCAATTTTTAGCTGAGCATGTTACATAAAACCAAAGAACGTAGTCAGCAGGATATTGATCGAAACGATTTTATCCATCCATATTTTGTATTGAAAAAATGACTGAAATCGAAAGGCTAAGCTAAATATTTCAGTCGTATAAAAGGCTTTGCATATCATCAAGTATCACGTCTGAAACAGAACTCGTGTGACTATTATCTTACCACATGTGGCTTCAAGCTTGTCTTGCATCGCCTTTAAGCCTTTCATTGGCTGAGGCGGGTGACCAGCCTCAGCTCAGCATCCGCAGGCCGCGCAGCAGCTTCACCAGCGGAGAGCCGAGCTTCGGCAGCTGCAGAAGCTCAGCCTCGGTCAGTAGCCGCAATCGAACAGCGGCTAGCATGAACCCGGCGGTGCCTGCGGCTACGCCCAGCAGGCTCTTCGCCATCGCGGCCGTTCGGCTGTCGGCCGCATAGCCCAGGGCACCCAGCGCTGCGCCGGTGCCCCAGGAGACCGAGGCCGCCGCGAGCACCATGGCGGCCAGCATGACCGCCGGCTTCAGCACACCGGCGGACCAAGACGTACGCAGCCCAGCCAGGCGGGCCAGCTGCGCAGTGTTGAGCGCAGCCGCCAGCGTATAGGCGGCTGCGCCTGCAATGGCGGCGCCTGTCGTACCCCAGATGGGCACGAGCAGCACATTCAGCGCCGCCTTCACCGCGGCGGCGGCCAGCAGGTGCAGCGCCGGCGCACGGACGGCACCCAGCCCTTGCAGCAGCGCCGCCGAGATGATGCTGGCTGTCCCGCCGGCTGCGGACAGCGCGAGCCAGCTCATGACATCGCTGCCCGTGGCATCCTTGTACAGCATCTGGTTAATGGGCTCTGCCAGGATAGCCAGACCCGCCGCAGCAGCCAAGCCGAGCAGCCAGGACCAGCGCAGCGCCAGACCGCTCTGACGTCGGATCAGCTTATCATCACCCCTGAATTTGGCCTCGGCCAAGGCCGGGATGAACAACGCCGTCAGGCTTGTCGCCAGCATCATGACCAGCTGTACCAGAGGCAGACCCCGATTATAGATACCGAAGGCAACCATAACCTCCGCTTCTCCCAATCCCTCCTGCTTGAGCAGACGCGGGACCGTGAATGTATCAACCATCAAGATGAGCGGAATCGCAAGGCTACCTAGGCATACGGGGAGCGCATAGCGCATTAGTGACCGCAGAAGCTTGAGGGCCCCTGGCCGGGACAACTCTGATCCAGGCAGCTTCTCAATTTGTTCATACTCTGGCTGAGCATAGCCACGCTCTCCGAACCTCGATACGCGCCCTCTGAGCCCTGCATGCCCTCTGGTTCCCGATACGTTCTCTTGAGCAGCCTTATCCATATCCCTATCAGAGTGGCCTGTACGCTCTGACTGATACTTATGCTTGTCAGCTAACCCCACTTCTGAGGTAGCCGCCACCTCCGGCGAATAAGGTGGTCTCGTCGTACGAGAACGGCCATGACTGACCCGCAACCAGTAGAACAGCATAATACAGAGGCCTGCAGCGCCGCCAGCCGCAGAGCCCAGCATGGCTCCAGCTGCAATCCAGTCCGGGGAGAAGCCCTGACCGATCATATACAGCAGCAGCACAATCATCACTGTCACGCGGATCAATTGCTCCGTCACCTGAGACACAGCAGTAGGGATCATATTCTGCAGTCCCTGAAAATATCCACGCATCGCAGCCATGATCGGGATGAACAGGCAAGCTGCCGAAGCCGCCCGAATGGAAGGAATGACGTGTGCATTATCAATCCATTTACCCAGGAGTGGAGCAGACACATACGTCAGCATTCCCAGGACCAGACCGATTGTACCTAACACCATGTAAGCTAGTCTGGCTACCCTTTTCCCTCCTTGCTCGTCCCCGGCTGCTTCGTATTCTGCTACGAACTTGGAGATGGCTACCGGGAAGCCAGCAGCAGCTATGGTAATCAGCACGGTATAGAACGGATAGACCGTATTGTAAATGCCAAATACTCCATCGCCGCCAATATTCTGCAAGGGAATCTTCTGCAGTGCACCGATGAGCTTGGTGACTATGGCAGCCACTGTCAAAATCAGCGCTCCTTGCAGCAGCTTTCCTGCCTTATCGTTCTTGCCCATGACGGCCTCCTACTTGCAAGGTTATAACTGAACTTTGCATGAATATACCCTGCTCATACTCTGGATTTTGCTTCCTAGCCTGTTGCACTTTTCTTAGCCATCCATTTCTATGCTTGTCGTACTATGTAAGAATCACAATCGCTACTGTCCCTAACTAGCAGCTACACCCCTCTTATTATAGCGTCTTCCGTAGACATACAAAACTCCCGAAAGACTAGAGGCCTCCGGGAGCGCTACAGTTGCTTCATTTTGTTATTGTTCCATCTGCTTGCCAAGGAATGCAGCAGCTGTCTCTGCCATTTTGGTCTCCATCTGTGCCATGGTCACATTCTCGTCCTTATTAAGCAGGATTACGGCTCCAATGGGGTCACCCCCGGAAATAATCGGCGCTGCCACAAATGACGAGATCTGCTCCGTGTTATCCTTCGCGATCTCATAGGCGCCAGCTGAGGTCTCCAGCAGCGTCTTGCGATTCTCCATGCATTCCTCAATTAGCGTACTTATGGACTTGTCCAGGTATTCCTTCTTGGATCCACCAGCAACGGCAATGAAGCTGTCACGGTCTGATATCATCGTAATATGACCTGTACTTTCGTACAATGATTCCGCATACTCCTTCGCAAAATCACCCAGTTCTCCAATTGGCGAATACTTCTTCAGAATTACTTCTCCATCCCGATCCACGAAAATCTCGAGCGGATCTCCTTCGCGGATACGCAGTGTTCTGCGAATCTCCTTCGGAATGACTACCCGACCCAAATCGTCTATGCGTCGAACAATGCCAGTAGCTTTCATGTACATGTTGCCCCACTTTCTAGGAAGATTAATTACTACGGCCCTGCCTCAAAACGGTAATTATTGAAGTCTAACCATAGTATTCATCCGCTCCCAATTCATTATACATGCGATTCAAGAACTGGCCCCGAATAGGAAAAGGCGCGGGTTTCCGCGCCTTTCTTGTCCAAATGATCACCAGGTGTGGTTGCTAGGTGTTGCGTAGACCTACCGAGTGGGTATTATTTCCCTTCTGTTGCATCCTTAGCACCATCATTGGCTGCATTGCTTCCATCCGTCGCGTTGCCGCCTGCACCTGCATCACCAGGTTTATTCTCGGTGCTGCCTTCAGGAGTAGTAGCACCACTGTTCTCTGGCTGCCCCTCAGTTCCTTCTGCTGCCGGAGCCTTAGGAAGATCGATGCTCTTGATTTTTCCTTCCAGTTCGGTGCTCATGAAGTTCGTGATCGTGTCAGAAGCCAGCTTGTTCTTCAGACCATCTTTCTGCTCTGCAGTCAGCTTGTCGAAGCTCGCCTCATTCCGGGATTCCACCTTGATGATGTGGTAGCCGTACTCTGTCTCTACTGGCTCACCGATCTCGCCCACTTTTTGTGTCTTAGCTGCTTCCTTGAAGGCCTCTACCCATTGTCCCACTGGCGAATTTTCATACAATCCGCCGTTCTCAGCAGAGCCTGGGTCCTCAGAGTATTTCTTGGCAATCTCCGCAAAGTCTGCCCCATTATCGAGCTTGTCCTTCACTTCTTTTGCCAGCTTGAGCGCTTCTTCCTTCGGACGCTCTTTATTGGTCTTCGGATCTGTGAAATTAATCAGTACATGGCGCACAGATGCAGTTGTGAACTGGTCGATGTTGGTCTCGAATTCCTTTTTCACCTGCTCGTCCGTCACCTTGTTCGTCTCACTCTTGATTACAGTCATGATCCGTGTCATATAATTCTTCACATCTTGCTCGCTCAGCTTCTGATCCGTCAGCATCTTCTGGAATTGCTCTTCACCGACCGAATTTTTGAAATTCGCGAACTGCTCTTCCGCGCTCTTGGCTCCATCCTGCTGCGCTTTTTCATCTGCTTGACCTGCAAGATACTTATACGCAATCTCTTGCTTCACGATAGTCTCGCGGAACTCATCCATAGCCAGCATTTGTTCATACTCTGGATACAGCATCTTCATCATGCCCAGCTCCAGATTGAATTCATTTTCGGTAATTTGACCACCGTCATAAGTGGCAACCACCTTGCTGTTATCCTGCTGCTCCTGTGTCTGATCACCCTTCTGTCCACAAGCAGCTAGCAGCGATACCGCCGCTACTACTGCAAGCGTCAGCAGCAACGTCCTCCAGGATTTCAGTCTATTTGACAACATCCAAAAGTTCCCCCTTTAAATTAAAAGCTTCCTTCATGGAGCTTAGGAATTCCTCAAGCAGTTCCATAAGCTGACGATCGCCTAGACCCGCGCCTTTTATAGCAACGGTCATAGGAACCCCTTGATCAAATTGTACACGTCTTTCGAAGCGATTGCCAATCTGGGCAATTCCGGAAGGCTGAATCGCCTTTTCCTGCCCTTCATAGAAGCGCAAGACCATCTGATCAGCACGCTGAGTAAGTGACTCGATTCCATAAGCTCTTCCGTACACCTTGATCCTTGCGACTGCCAGTAGATTCACCACCGCCTCCGGCAAGTCCCCGAAACGGTCCACCAGCTCCTCCTCCAGCTCTGTCGCCTCCTGGAAGCTACTGATTGCTGCTACCTTCTTATAGATCTCAATCTTCTGAATACTATCGTAGATATAATCGCCAGGGAGATACGCATCAATGCTCAGATCAATGCTGGTCTTCCAATGCTGTGTCTGCTCAGGCTCTTCCCCGAACATAGTGACCTTACGTTTATTAATCTCTTCAGCAAGCATCTGTGAATATAGATCAAAGCCGACAGAAGCAATGAATCCGTGCTGCTCTGCTCCAAGCAGATTACCCGCTCCACGTATAGAGAGGTCCCGCATCGCAATCTTGAAGCCTGAACCGAGCTCTGTGAACTCCTTGATCGACTGCAGACGCTTCTCTGCAACCTCTGTCAGTACCTTGTCCCGCTGGTAGGTGAAATACGCATATGCAATCCGATTCGATCTGCCCACGCGGCCACGAAGCTGATACAGCTGAGACAAGCCCATCTTGTCAGCATCATGCACGATAAGGGTATTCACATTAGGAATATCTACACCAGTCTCAATAATGCTGGTACTCACCAGCACATCATATTCACCATCCAGGAAGTCCAGAATGGTCTTCTCAAGCTCCGACTCCGACATCTGTCCATGACCGATTCCCACGCGGGCCTCAGGAACCAGAGCATTGATCTCGGCAGCCATTTCCTGAATGCCTTGAACACGGTTGTACAGGTAATACACTTGACCGCCGCGAGCCAGCTCCCGTTCAATAGCCTCACGTACCAGCGCCTGGCTGTGCTCGACAACATATGTCTGGACCGGGAAACGATTCTCTGGTGGTGTCTCAATGACCGACAGATCACGCACTCCCAGCATAGACATATGAAGCGTACGTGGAATCGGTGTAGCCGTCAGCGTCAGCACGTCCACATTGGTCTTGAGCCGTTTCAGCTTCTCCTTATGAGTTACACCAAAGCGTTGCTCCTCATCCACAATCAACAGACCTAGATCCTTGAAGATCAGGTCCTGCGACAGCAGGCGATGCGTACCGATAACAATATCAACGGTACCCTGCTTCACACCTTTGATCGTCTCATTCTGCTCCTTGCGTGAGCGGAAGCGGCTGAGCACCTGGATATTGAACGGGTAGCCGGCGAACCGCTCTACGAACGTCTCATGATGCTGTTGAGCCAGAATAGTAGTCGGTACAAGCACAGCGACCTGCTTGCCCTCGATAGCCGACTTGAAGGCTGCCCGAATGGCAACCTCTGTCTTGCCATAGCCTACATCACCGCACAGCAGACGATCCATGGGACGACTCATTTCCATATCCTTCTTGATCTCTTCAATTGCACGAATCTGATCACGAGTCTCGTCATAAGGGAACATGCCCTCGAATTCATGCTGCTCTGGTGTATCCTTCTCGAAGCCATAGCCAGGTGAGGACTGGCGATCAGCATAGAGCTTAATGAGGTCATCAGCAATATCCTGAACGGAGCTGCGCACTTTATTCTTGACTCTCGTCCACTCGTTGCCACCGAGCTTGTAGATCTTGGGCTCCTTCTCCTCCGAACCCACATACTTCTGGATCAGGTCAATCTGCTCAATCGGTACCGACAGCTTGTCACCGCCTGCATACAGAATGTGCATGTAATCCTTGTGTATGCCACCGACCTCTAGCGTGCCGATGCCAAGATACTTACCAATCCCGTGATTCTGGTGAACGACATAATCGCCGATCTTCAGCTCGCTATAGCTCTTGATCCGCTCAGCATTGTCTACATGGCGTCCTTGCTTGCGCGCCTTACGCTGCTTCTGCGAGAACATCTCACCCTCAGTAATGACCGCCAGATGTATGGACGGCATTTCAAAGCCGCTCTGCAGGTTGCCGATCAGCATCGTTGGTTCTGGAATATCATAATCCTGCAGCACACGGCGAATCCGATCAAGCCGGTCCTCTCCGTTAGCCAACATAATGACCTTGGTACCCGCCTTGATCCAACGCTCCATCTCCGACTTCAGGACGTTCATCTGTCCATGAAAATCCTGCATGGCACGGCTGATGAAGTTCAGAATATTCTGCGGCTGCGTATGCGGCACCTGGCGCAGGAACAGGGACATGAACAACGTCTGGAAGCGGCGTTGATACAATATGGTATCGCTAGATGCCCCTAATTCAAACTGGGGTAGCGTCTTGCCGTTCTGCAATAGATGCAGATTCCACTCCGATTCATCACGCTCCAGCTGCTTGGCCGTCTCCAGCATCCGTGCTGGCTCGTCAATGACCAGAATCGTGTCCTCAGGCATGTAATCCAACAGCGTCTTATGCTCTGGATATAGAAGAGAGGCATATTTATATATTTCATCAAAATACACCCGCTCCCGTAGCAGCTCAATCTCCTTCTGGATTTCCTCCTTCAGACGTTGCTTCGCTTGCCGGTCCGTCGTCTTCTCGATCTGCTCTCCCAGTAGCAGTGCGGCCTGATCAGCTGCACGATTCATTCGAGCCGGATCAGCAATAAGCTCCCTGCACGGAGCTACCGTAATGGCCTGTACACGCTCAATAGAGCGTTGGTCTCCCGGATCGAAGGTACGAATCGAATCAATCTCGTCATCGAACAGCTCGATCCGATAGGCTAACGGAGTCGTCATTGGATAGAAGTCGATAATTCCTCCACGCACACTCATTTCGCCTCGGGATTCCACCCGTTCTACCCGTTGATAGCCTAATTCCACCATACGCAGCAAGAACGAATCTAGCTGTACGCTCTCTCCCTCTTTCAGCTCAATCCTAGCCGACGCCACAGCCTCTGGCACAGGAAGATAACGGCGAATACCCGAATAGGGAGCTACAACTACGCCACGAAAGCCTTGAGCACATTTCATCAGCACATCGATTCGCTGGGACAATGTCTCAGGACTGGATACGGCAGCTTCAGCAGCTACCAGCTCATTGGCTGGGTACAGCAGTACTTGATCAGATGAAAGCGCTTCCTGCAAATCATCCATGATTTTTTGTGCAGCGAACATATTATGCGTCATAATAAGGACTGGCCGCTTCGTCTCATAAGCTAGTGCTGCAATGAGCAGCTGACGAGCAGACCCGGATAGACCAGAAATAAGCTGCTCCTTCATTCCTGATGAAAGTCCGGCAGCAACTGATCCAAAATCGCTATCATTGGAAAAATCCTGAATAAGTGCTTGTAACAAAAAAGGCACCCCTTTTTACATTCATTTCATTCATACTCATCAATATCACTTGGAGGCATATGTATACGCCAGAACATATAAAACTCAAAAGAAGCCTCGGCAGCGCTGCCAAGGCTCCACAAGGCCAAGCTCATCTTGCCATGGTCAGGAAGACGGGGCCATCATTGTGCCATTTGGTTCTTATTGTAGCGGGTTGGCTAGGAGGCTCAGCTCCGGATGATCCTCGAGATTCTCCCTACAGTAATCGCAAGTGATACGAACCGTAATCTCGCCGCTTGAATTATAGGCTATTATATCTCGCCGCTCGGACGGGGTCAAGAAATGGAAGCCGAGCCGTTCCTCTGATATATCGGGAGCATCAATTCGTCCAATGAACGTCCGGCAATGTCTGCATACATAATTAACTGCCATACATCTATATGCCTCCTGAAAGTCTTTTATACTGAACATGCCACATTCATGAATGATGTAGCCATGCCCATACTCTCAGTATGCCCGGAAAATGCCAATTTAGCCCTACCCGGTCATTGTGATGATCCCTCTCATTCTTACTCTCTGTTAATCGTCCTATTTGTTGAGCATTTACTTGTTGAATTTGGCCATCGTTCTTTCAAACGTCTCATTCAGACTGAATTCCAGAGCATCACAGGTCTCTTCAATCATGGAATCCAGTTGCTCCTTCTCTTTCTTGGGGAAGGTGGAGAGCACATAATCCACAATGGCATAACCAGGCTCTGGGCGCGAGATCCCCATCCGAATGCGGTTGAACTGCTGAGTACCTGTGTGCAGAATAATCGACTTGATTCCGTTATGTCCGCCTGCACTGCCTTGGTAGCGAAGACGAATCTTGCCGATTTCGGTGTCCAGATCATCGTATACGACGATTAAATCATCAAGCGAAGCCTTATAATAATCCATATAGGCTCTGATGGACTCTCCAGACAGATTCATGTAGGTCATTGGCTTGATGATGACCGTCTTCACCCCGCCAATCATTCCTTCACCCACCAAGGCCTTGCATTTACTCTGATTAACAGCAATGCCGTGGCGTGCAGCCAGCCTGTCCAATGCCATGAAGCCGACATTGTGTCTAGTTTTCTCGTATTGTGGACCTGGGTTCCCTAATCCGACAATCCATTTCATTGCGGCTTCGCCTCTCTTTGCAGTTATTATTTTTTTGATACAATAGTCTGTAATCTGTATATTGAATATATTGCATATTCCAGCTCTGAATAGGAAGGTGACAGCACATTCGAGACCCGTCAGATACACTATCATATGACAGCCATTTTCTGTACCATCTGAAGAACGCCGTTCCTGTCCAGGTATATGATGACACAGGTAAGCATGTTGAACTTGGGCTCATAGCCCGGTTCAACGAATATTTCGTGGAGATTGGCGGCACTCTCTATCACCGCAAGCGATTCGTCTTTATCTCACGTCCTGGCTTTTGATCAAGCGGATAATCCAGCATCACATATTCACCATGCTAGCCGCACCATACATGTATTACCTGCAATCCTATGAGACACGCCGATAGGGGTTACTTTTTCCTGAATGGAAAAGTAACCCCTACGTCATACCCCGGTCTTCTTATTCGATTTCAAACAGCTTACTAATGGACAGTTCTTCATGAACACGGATAATGGCTTCACCCATTAACGGCGCCACGGAGAGGACCTTTAACTTACTCGTCGGATTCGGATGAATGATAGGAATCGTATCGGTTACCACCACTTCTTTGAGTGGAGCATTCTCAAGACGTTCCATAGCTGGACCCGATAGCACGGGATGGGTACAGCACGCGTAGACTTCCTTCACGCCGCCTTCCTTGAGTGCATTCGCTCCAAGAACAATTGTACCAGCCGTATCAATAATGTCATCGATCAGGATGGCTGTCTTGCCCTCAATGTTACCGATGATATTCATCACTTCACTTACGTTGGGCTCTGGACGACGCTTGTCAATGATTGCGAGCGGGGCATTCAGGAAATCAGCCAGCTTGCGCGCCCGGACTACACCACCGTGGTCAGGAGATACGACAATGGGATTCTCAATCTGCTTAGAGCGGAAGTATTGAGCCAGAATAGGTACACCCAGCATATGGTCAACCGGAATATCGAAGAAGCCTTGAATTTGCATGGCATGCAAATCCATTGTTATGACACGGTGTGCACCGGCTTTCTCGATCAGGTTGGCCACCAGCTTGGCCGTAATCGGATCACGTGAACGTGCCTTACGGTCTTGTCGGGCATAACCATAGTAAGGAATAACAACGTTGATGCTCTTGGCAGAGGCACGCTTGAGTGCATCTACCATAACCAGCAATTCCATCAGGTTATCGTTGACTGGATTACAGGTGGATTGCACGATGTAGACGTGACATCCACGTACACTCTCTGACAATTTGACTTGAATCTCCCCATCACTAAATGAGGTGGTGTGGGACTCACCCATTGGAATGCCGATATAATCTGCGATCTGATGGGCTAGCTTAGGATTAGAGTTACAGGTGAAAATCTTTAATTTGGAATCACAATAAGTCATTAATATAAACCCTCCGTGCTGGTTCATTCATTGGAATCTGATACACACTGTATTCATCTGCTGATTTTCAAATAACAACCGGGAAATGATGCCTAATATCACTGAATCAACTAGTGTATAACTGTCTATTTAGATGAATTGCCGCGTTCCTTTTTGGCTTTCGCCTGATTGCGAATTCTGTCCGCGTAGCCAGACTTGTTCTCTTGACGGCTGCGAGCAATCGCTAGGTCGTTGTCAGGAACGTCCGAGGTGATCGTGGAGCCTGCCACGACATATGCGCCCTTGCCGATGTGGACTGGAGCGATCAGATTCACGTTGCTGCCAATGAATGCATCGTCTTCAATCTCTGTAATGGATTTATTATATCCATCGTAATTCACCGTTATTGCACCGCATCCTATATTGACATTCTTACCCACTTTCGCATCCCCTATATAGCTAAGATGCGACACTTTGGAGTTGTCATCAATTGTTGCATTCTTGACCTCTACGAAATCGCCAACCTTGACGTGCTCGCCCAAACGAGAGCCAGGACGCAAATAAGCGAATGGACCGACAGATGTACGCTGTCCAACCTCTGCATCATCCAGAACGGAATAGCGAATTTCCACATGATCATGCACAATCGTATTTGTCAGATTCGCATTCGGTCCAACGACGCAAAACTCACCGATACGAGTGGTGCCTGTGAGAATCGTCCCTGGATGAAGTACGGTATCTGCTCCAATCTCCACCTCACTACCAATATACGTGGAAGCCGGATCAATGACTGTTACTCCGCCTAGCATATGGCGACGAACGATGCGCTCCTTCATGTAACGCTCAGCTTCTGACAGAGCTACTCGGTCATTCACACCGATGGACTCGGCCGGATCATGGGCCAAATACCCCTCGACGGCTTCACCTTCACCGCGCAAAATGCCAATCACATCCGTCAGGTAGTACTCTTGCTGCGCATTTTGATTCGTGACCTGTTCGAGAGCCTTGAACAACTTGGCATTATCAAAGCAGTACGTACCCGTGTTGATTTCACTAATAGCATTTTCTTCTGCCGAGCAATCCTTTTGCTCTACGATTTTAATGACAGAACCTGCCTTGTCGCGTACGACACGCCCATAACCATGCGGATCTGGCAATTCAGCTGTCAGTACAGTAGCCGCAGCACCCTTGCTCTCGTGATGAGCAATAAGCCCCTCTACCGTCTCCGGTGTAACGAGTGGCGTATCTCCGCAGATAATGATGGTAGTACCTTTTTCTTCACCCAAGAGGGCCTTAGCCTGCTTGACTGCATGACCAGTACCCAGTTGCTCCTGCTGCAGAGCATACTCCGCCTTGTCTCCCAAATATCCCTGTACGGCTTCTGCGCCGTGGCCTACAATCACGACTGTGCGTGTCACGCCAGCTTCACGAATTGTATCATGAACGTGGCCGACCATTGGCTTGCCGCATACGGGATGCAGCACTTTGTAGAGCTTGGACTTCATACGCTTTCCTTGCCCTGCGGCAAGAATCACAGCCATCCTTTTCAAGTGCTTATCCTCCAATCCTTTAGCTCAACCTTTTTGCTGCATTCAGCTATATTTCACATTACAGGAATCCAATACTTGATGGTTGCTTCATCGAATTTGCTCAAGATATGCTCCCTCAAGATTAGCCCTTCATGCTGTTGCCTATAGTCAATACCATAAAGATTATATTTTATATTAGACAAAAAGAAAAGAGAGCCACAGTTCGTGGCTCTCTTTTCTTCAAAACCCCAATCGCGTCCAAGTTGTATCTTAGGCGCCTTCTTCGATTACTTCTTCTTCCTCCACGGCTGCCCGCTCATACTCTGCCAGGACTGCAGCCTGGATTTTCTCACGGGTACCAGAGGAGATTGGGTGGGCAATATCGCGGAACTCCCCGTCCGGGGTGCGCTTGCTTGGCATAGCCACGAACATTCCATTGTTACCATCAATGACACGAATGTCATGCACGACAAACTCTCCATCGATCGTAATGGAAGCAATCGCCTTCATTCTCCCTTCCGAGTTCACGCGGCGAAGTCTTACATCCGTAATTTGCATGTGTTGTATTCACCACCTTTTTCCAATAAGGACTTGGTGTATAATTCCACACGCCGGAGCAAATTCCTTCTTTTTTTGTACAATTTGTATCCTGAAATCAGGAAAATTTTTCAATACCCTCAATTTTTACCTGTTACAAGGGCATTTTTATGGAATATGACAATTTAATGTCAGCTGAAGTAATTGCCAAGCTGCACGTTAATTTGCTTGCTACGTGCATCCACCGCCGTCAGACGGGCCAATGATACATAATCGTGCAACAGCCGTTCCTCACTATGCACCTCACCAGACTCGACCAGCACGCCAACACCCGCTACCGTAGCATTGAATTCTTGCAGCAGGTCAACCATACCCTGGATCGTGCCGCCTGCCTTCATGAAATCATCTACGATCAGTACGCGTGACTTCTCGCGGAGGGCTCGACGGGATAGAGACATCGTATGTAGACTCTTCTGAGAGCCGGATACATAGTTGATGCTTACCGCTGAACCTTCTGTCACCTGATGATCCCTTCTTACAAGGACTACCGGAAGATTCAGCTGCGCGCCTGTAGCATATGCCAGTGGAATCCCCTTCGTCTCGACAGTCATGACTACATCAATACTCTTCTCTGCGAAGGCTGTGGCAAAGATCTTGCCAGCTTCATTCATCATTGCGGGCTGACCCAACAAGTCGGACATATACAGATAGCCCCCAGGCAGAATCCGGTCAGGCTGCTCCAATTGCTTACACAGTTCCTCTGCAAAGGTCAGGGCATGCTCCGTGGACAGTCTTGGAATCAGCTTCACTCCACCTGCAGCTCCAGCCAATGTCAGCAGCTCTCCCGTGCCATCGTCCTCAAATACTTCCTTGATAATCGCCAAGTCCTCGCTAATCGATGACTTCGCAGCTCCATAACGATCCGCGAAATAAGTGAGGGGCACAAGTGTGTGCGGTCTAGCAAGCAGGAACTGGGTCATCTCAACTAAGCGTGCGCTTCTTTTTAATTTTTTCACGTGAGATTCCTCGCTATCTTAGCATCCTTGCTGGGTCAGGGTCACATATCCCGTATGACGAACCCTTTCACAGGCATAAATGTTGCTGGTTTTCATTAAAATCCGAATATTTATATTAAAATATAACATTTTTGTACGTGTATACACAAGTTAATCTGCAAAATCTTGTACAAGCCTTTACTGATCAATACACAATTCACTCTAATCAGGTCAACAATCTAACCGCATGAACATCTTTACAGAAGCCTCGTAGCCCATTATAGATCCTCGGGATCTTCGCTTCCTTCGATACCAGACCAAACACTGTTGGTCCGCTACCCGACATCAGCACCCCATCTGCTCCCAGGCGAACCATAGCTTCCTTCAGGTGCCTCACCTCCGGGTGCAGGTTCAGCGTTACATCCTCAAGTACATTGCCAAGCTCGTTACATATATCATGAAATGAGCCTGTGCGCAGGGCAGCTTCCATCCGTGCTGCAGAGGGATGATGCTGTATCCGGTCCGCACGCACGCGTCCATATACCTCCGCAGTAGACACATTAATCGGTGGCTTGGCGAGGACAATCCAGCACTGAGGAGGGTTCGGCAGAGGCGTCAATAGCTCCCCGCGACCTGTCGCAAGGGCCGTGCCTCCCGTAATGCAGAACGGTATATCAGAGCCCAGCTGTGCTCCCAGCTCTCTCAGCTCCTGATCCGGTATGCCGAGCTTCCATAACCGATTCAGACCGCGCAGCGTAGCTGCAGCATCACTGCTGCCACCTGCCAGACCTGCTGCCACCGGAATCTTTTTATCCAAATGTATGTATACCCCAGTCTTTACATCATAACGTTCCTTGATTAACCTTGCTGCTTGGAATGCCAGGTTCTTCTCATCCAGCGGAATATAGCCAGCTTGGCTGGAGATCATGATCGTATCCCGTGGAAGCTCATGCATTTCCAATCGGTCTGCCAGATCAACCATTGTCATGATCATCTCAACTTCATGATATCCGTCATCCCTTTTACGCAGTACATCAAGCATCAAGTTAATTTTAGCTGGAGCTTTTTCGTATATTTTCAAGGCGTTCACCCGTCCTCACCTTTCCATCAAGACAACTTAACATATTATATCAGAACATAGCTGTCAAGCATAGAAGAGGCAGCACGGCACTGAGTAATCGCTTACATTATAATAAATACCTTCATTTCTACTATCACGCTTAAGTTCACAATATAATCTTATCCTTACTTCTACGGGCATTTACAACGGAAGAAGACTCCGGGTATTTCACCGGAGCCTTCCCACCTATACTTTATGGCTTGCGGGCAGCAGCCTGTTCTGCCAGTTGAATCGCTCGCTTGACCATATTGCCAGCATCCTTGGCCTTAATGCCACCCCAACCCTCCTGTTGCACTGTCTCATAGAAGCCCAGATCCTTCGCTAACTCATACTTTAGCTCCTCAGACATCACGCTACGTCTTCTCCGGCTCATGAAGGCACCTCCCTCAGTAATATGAAAATCAAGAGTACGGGATCTTCCCGACGTTAGTATGCCTGCTCATGAACGGAGCTATACAGACCAAAGGTGATTATGAAGTGCAGCGTAGGAAACCTAAGAGGAGTAGCTGTGACCAAATCACAAAATACAAAATAAATGCTCATCCATAATCGAGGAAAGAAAAAACTGCACCCCTTAGGGATGCAGTTCTCTCTATACGATACACAACCAACAAAGGTTATGCTTGAGAATATTCAATGGCGATCTCGCCTTCAGGATCATAAATGCTTACTTCCACCGACTCCGTCAGGATATCGGCATAGCTGTAGGACACACGCTTGAAGGTCTGCTGCTCCTGATCCAGCTTTACAATAAATACAGAAGGGTACGTTTCTTCCAAGACACCAGTTCGTTCAACGGTCTTACGGCGTCCGCCGTTAGCCCGTAGCAAAATCTTTTGCCCAACATGTGCATCGAGACTGCGTTTGATATCCAATAGCGAGTTTTTTGCCATTGCTAACGACCACCTCTTTCCTTGTCCATTATAACAAAGAAGATAACCGATGTCAAATCAAAACAATAATTATAACAACTGCAAAAATATATTGTCAATTGTTTTTTTTGCACAAAAAATAAAAGCCCCCATATGGAGCTTTTATCTTCACCATTTTGCCTATTATTCGATTAGACTTTTGTTTGAGTACAGAGCAAATAACAGGCTTAATCATTCGTTCTGTGCTGTCCTGATTATCTAGTTGGAGTCCATTTGTGCATGTATGGCAAAATGCTTAGATGGCTGACGGCGTAACCTTCAAGGTAGATAGATCCTCAAGCCTTGGCAGCCCGACACGATAACTGCCTCTTGTCTCGATTCCACCGACACCCTGGCTACCACTAATCGTATGATGGAAAATATCCGACATGCTAACCGTCTCCCGAATCGAGGTAAATGACGCCTTAGCTGCAATATAGACCGGGTCTAGCGCATGAATGAGCACCCGACCGGGGGAACTGGCAAAATTAGCTCCAGAGCGAATAAGTGCCTCAAAATGAGACTGACATGCACCTGCTACGATCGTAAGCCCATCCAGATTCTTCTCATACTGCCGCGCTACCTGGATGGCAGCTACGAAATTCTGCGAATTTTTATAGCTGGACAGATTGCTCAGATCATAGGGAACTCTTTGCTTCAGCACGCCGTCGTGCCCGGTAATGACTACGATGCTGGGCCTTGAGCGTGGAAGTAGACGATACAGGGTATCGGCCATGGCCGACTCATGCACATGATATCCCTCTGCGGGCACACGCAGCTGCTTATACAGATTCAGGCTTTTATTCAGATAGTTCGCATCGCCATCTAGATGCAGCACCTTCCCCGGCAGCTCGAAGTAGGATATATGCGAATCTTGACTTTGCTCCGACAATATCGAACGACTTCTCTCCATCTGGTGCTGTCGATCCTGCTGCAGATGGGACAGTGATTGATTCGCCTTGATGTATGCCTTTCTCGTTTTGTCGCTCATAGATGCAGCCGGGACCTTGACCAGGTCGTTCACGGGGGAATCGGCAAGCAATCGAAATTCTGTCCCCTTGATAATGGCCTTATCTTGCCGGATACCCTCTACGCGAAATGTCACATCTCCGCCATACGATCTCCGAACGACCAAGTCTCCTAATGTCATCACACTGTATCACCCCTCCTTCATGGTATGGGGCAGTTGCCCGATTGGTTACCATCCGGAGGATTATTATTAGCGAATGCCTGCTTCCAGCAAGACATCGCTCAGACGGGCAAATTCCGCTATGCTGAGTGTCTCACCACGTCTTGTAGGATCAATATCCGCCTTGCCAAGTAGCGGTTCAAGCTCGTCCCTGTTCTCCTTCGTGAAGAACTTGCTCTTCAGGTTGTTCGCAATCGTCTTGCGACGCTGGGCGAAGCAAGCATGAATAACCTCGAAGAAATGCTGCTCGTCCATAACCTCTACTGGCGGCTTCTCTCGCACACGTAGACGAATGACGGCAGACTCTACATTAGGCTGCGGGATGAATACCGTATGGGGCACAATACATACCATTTCCGGGATGCTGTAGTATTGTACAGCTATGCTCAGGCTACCATAGTCCTTCGTCCCTGGTGAAGCGGCCATCCGCTGTGCCACTTCCTTCTGAATCATGACTACAATGTTCTCCAGCGGGAGCTTCTCCTCCAGCAGCTTCATCAGGATCGGTGTGGTTACGTAATAAGGCAAATTAGCCACAACACTAACCCGCTCTACCTCGGCAAAATCCTCAGCAAATACCGTCTTCAGATCAAGCTGTAGCACATCTCCGTGACGAACCTTCACGTGGCTATAAGGCTCCAATACCTCAGACAGAATCGGTAGCAGGCGCTGGTCAATCTCAACAGCCGTGACACGCTTGGCGGTCTGTGCCAGCTTTTCGGTGAGCGCCCCAATGCCTGGACCAATCTCCAAGGCTCCCTTAGTATCATCCAGTTCGGCGGCCGCGACAATATTTCTCAGAATATTCTGATCAATCAGAAAGTTCTGCCCCAGACTTTTCTTGAAGGAAAAGCCATGGCGCTGAATGATCTCCTTCGTACGCCGGGGTGTTGCGATATCTTCAAATCCTTTCATGCCATCACAGTCCTTCACCTTCAATTTTACTTAATGCATCCAGGAACTCCTCCCGGCTAATCTGAAATACCGTTAGCCGCTTATGGAGCTGCTTTCCGTTACAATATCCGATCCCTAATTCGTTACCCAGTGCCATCCGTCTGGCTGAGGCCCGGGGATGGGTGATCAAGCCTGCCTCAATCAGATCGCTCCAAGCGATCGTTGGCTCCGCCTCGTCCACCGTCGTGCGCACACGCTCCAGCGCGTGACGAATGGCTTCGGGAGAGGCATTCTCCACTCCAATATCTCCCTTGTGCGTCGCCTCGGACTCGGGGATGAACGCCTGCTTACAGCCAGGCACCTTGGAGGTAATAATCTTGCGGATACGTTCTCCCGCATGATCCGGGTCCGTCAGCACAATAACGCCTCTGCGTTGCTGGGCAAGGGCTATTTTTCGTATGGTCATCGCATTAATGGCGGAGCCTCCGGTCTCGATCGTATCCGCCTCTACTGCCCGCTTGATGGCTACTGTATCATCCCGTCCCTCCACCACGATAACTTCCTTAATCATCTCGTGTCTTCCTTCCTGAATAGGCGCCACGGCACGAAATGCATTCGTATGGGCTCCTACGTACATATGAACAAACAAAAAATAAGAAGAGAGTATTCACCCTCTTCTTAAGTATACATAATCTTGCTCTTATACTATCCTAATGGACACCTGTAATACAAGCTATGTCCAGAAGACACTAGTTCAGTTCTGGCTTCACAGGTCCGATGACATATACGGTAATACCTGACTTGCGCCCGAAGTTCAGCGCGTGGTTCAGATTATCGTAGTACACGTCAATCTTGTTGCCTTTAATGGCTCCGCCCGTATCCTCTGCACGACGGAAGCCTAATCCCTCAATATAGACCCACCAGCCGATCGGTACTACATTCGGGTCTACTGCAATCGTGCGGCCCTCGGTTACGCGTGTACCGGAAGCCGTACGTGTACCAATGCCAGGCTCCTGAGAGGAGTACGCTGTCATGGATACATTGTTGAGTACCTTTTTATATTTAAAATCAATTCCAGCTTTACTTACGACATTATTGCCCGTGCTTGCTACGCTAGCACTTGCCGTCTTGGCATTAGCTGGTCCCGTGGAGGCTGCGAGCACCACTGGCTTCTTCGTGCCGACTGCAACCACTCTGTCGACCCGATTCGTGGCTACCTCTTTGCTGACCATCCGTTTGGAGATGAGTACACCGTCATGGTACTCCTTCTCGATATTCTGAATCATAACTCCAGCCTTGCCGCTACGAAGGACGCGATTGTCCCCCTTGAACAAGCTTGGGTCGGCTGTCTTAATGACCTGAAACGGAATCTCGGCTTCCTGCTCAAGCGATTGCGTCGTTACCCGAACGATTTTTATATCCATGTTAGACGAAACTTGGGTATCGAGTGCCGGGGTGACAATGTCCTTGGAGGACACTTTATAACCCAGAGATTTCACTGCATCCCCAACTGTCTTCTCAGTGGTGTATAGTGTCTTGCTCTGATGATCAGCCGTGATTTGCACAGGTGCAGCACGCTTAATCACCACTTCGTCCCCATCCTGAATTGCCCCATTCAGTGGCATGGAGATCATGTCATGCGGTTCGAGAGTAATATTTTCTTTCTGCAGCAATTCATGCAGCAGCGCTTCGCGTGTCTCCAAGGTGACAGCCTCACCATCAATAACGAGAGACACCTGCTTCTTGTCTTGAATGTACACCAGAATAGAGATCATGGTAATTAATGCGACTAGAAAAAGTGCAACCAGCGTAGTCCGATTGATTTTTCCATACTTCCATCGCAACGCGTAAGACATGCTGGATGAGCGTGACTCATGGGTCTCCCCTTTTTGGAAAATGCCCACTTCTCCGTCCCTCCTTACATAGCCTCGCCGTCTGGAATGATGCAAACTTGAAATAGACGCGACTATACCAGATTTTCTACAGGACCACCTCGGAACTTCCCGATGTCCTGCATCATGTTCCCGTCTTCGCAGCATGCGCCATCTACATCAACTTCAAGACTGTAGATTGGACATCACTCCCGAACATAGGCCACAAGCAAAAAAAGCCAAAAAAAGAGCAAGAGAGCTCTTTCGTGGCTTCCACCGATGACTGATGCGGAAATTCATGCACGAGGTTGCTTCTCTCTTGTTACGCTTACGGGGTTAGCTGTCGGGTTCGGACGTAGAGATCGCCCTAGTTCCAGTTATCCGCTCATGGCGGACACCTTCACATTCACCCCGAAGACCCAAAAAAGAAATCGATGCACAACTGACAGACAGCGTGCGATTCGGTTCCCCCGTTCTCCAGGTTGGAGACTCAGCGAGACTGGTTCACGAAGTGAGTTGCTTCGATCACGACTTAGGACCTAAATCGCGAACAACAATTCACTGTTGAAATGATATCCTGTTTGTAACCATGTTGTAAAGCGGCTTTCAAGTGTGTTTTTCTAAATAATCGGTTAAAATATTGTAATATTCTCGATTTTACTGCAACAAATTCATGATTGTCTTCGTCTATCTCTTTTTTTCAGCTTGTTTTCTCTTCCTTGCTCACAATGCCAAATCGTTCCAGTCCATTTTTGGTAGTAATTTCAGCCAATTCCTCCAGTGAAATCCCCTTAATGTCAGCTGCTGCTTCAGCCACATATTTTACATATGCGCTTTCGTTTCGCTTTCCTCGGAACGGATGTGGAGTCAGGTATGGAGCATCCGTCTCGATCAGTAAGCGATCCAGTGGTACCTTTTCTAACACTTCCTTCGGTTGACGTGCATTCTTGAATGTAATCGGTCCCCCGAAGGAGAGATGAAAGCCCATGTCGAGGCACAGCTTCGCGGTCTCCCAGCTACCAGAGAAGGAGTGCATGATTCCGCCGACATCTCCTGCCTTCTCTTCGCGAAGAATTTTGACAATATCCTCATGTGCATCCCGATTATGAATGACAATTGGCATGCTAAGTTCACGGGCCAGTCCAATCTGCCGACGGAGCACCTGCTGCTGAACGTCCTTCGGGGAAGTATCCCAGTAGTAATCCAGCCCAATCTCACCGATAGCTACTACCTTATCATGCCTGCACAGCTCCGCGATCCACTCCAGATCGCCATCCTTCATATCAATAGCATCGACAGGATGCCATCCAATAGCGGCGTAAATGAAATCGTACTTTTCGACAAGCTCCATAGTCGTTGGGATCGTCTCACGATTAAAACCGACATTAACCATACGGGTGACACCAGCCTCGACAGCCCGTGCAATGACTTGCTCTTGATCCTCTTTGAATTGGGAAGCATCTAAATGTGTATGTGTGTCGAATAATTGCATGACTGACTCCTTTCCATATTACAGCACAGCACTTACAGCAAAGCGCTCAAATATTCAGACAAGACTCATCGTATTTTTTCTTTTTTTCAATAATTTGCAATAATCAGTTTTAGGCATGGCCGTTTACAATTTATAGACAAATGGGTGATCATTTAACAAATAGCTTTTGAATATCATGCGGTAACCGATCTTTGACGGCTTCCAGCTTCATATGCGGGTAATACAGATGGTACTTGCCGCGATGAATGCCGCTGATGGAGCGTACAATATCAGACACCTCCGATATTTCTCTTACGGTGTCTTCTCTGCCCAGCAGCAGAATTTGATTCTCGGTCGAGCCATTCTTTCTGAACACATCATAAGGAAGATCGGTCGGAAAATCAATTTCCAGGTCATAATCGGGGTTCAGCCCTACATCACGTAATGCTTCACGAATATGATCGACCTTATCCATATCCAGACATTCCAGCTGTATATATTTATACAGTCTGCGATCCAGGAACCGGCTGCACAGATCACTAAGAATCGGGTCATCCTCGAATCTCCATTGGTTAAAGGTCGTCTGGATTAACGCCTCATCGAGCATTAAATATTGCTGCACGGTCACATGACCATCAATGAGCTGCGGAATCGGCTCCAGCATGAACTTGAAGCGGTAGTCCTGATAGCGTAGCTCCTTCAGTCTTCTGAAGATTTGACGCAACAGTATTTCAGAGCTACGGGTCACTGGATGAAAATAGATCTGCCAGTACATCTGGTATCTGGACATGAGATAATCCTCAACCGCATGCATTCCTGACTCCTTGACAACAATCCTGCCCTGATGAGGACGAAGAAGCCTCAGGATACGATCCAGATCGATCGTTCCATAATTGACACCTGTCATATGGGCGTCTCGCAGCAGATAATCCATCCGATCGGCATCCAGTGGACTCGTGACAAGGTTCACGACGATGGGCTTATCGTAATCCTTAGAAATGACGGCTGCTACCTTCTCGGGGAAATCAGGAGCTATATCCTTCAGAACTTTATTGATCTCTGTATCGCCGAGTACAATCCGACATGTCCAATCCTCATGATGCATCTGAAAAGCTTCTTCTATAGAATGCGAGAATGGACCATGTCCCACATCATGGAGCAATGCGGCACACAGAGCTACTAGCTTCTCTTCCTTGGGCCAGTCCGGATAATCACCGCGTTCGAATTGGGAGATAATCCGCCGTGTAATCTCATATACCCCTAAAGAGTGTGAGAATCGGCTATGCTCGGCACCGTGGAAGGTCAGGTAGGAGGTTCCTAGCTGTCTTACACGGCGAAGCCTTTGGAATTCAGGTGTGTTAATAAGCCTCCATATGGCCACTTCCTGAACGTAAATGTAATTATGTACAGGGTCCTTGAATACTTTTTCTTCTGTCAGAGGGTTTTGGAATCCACTCATGAGGTATCCACTCCTTTAACTCTATTTTATTCCAAAAACTTGATTACACAACATTCACCTGTTTTATCACTATTTTCTTGTCAATTTCGACATAGGATGTCGAATAGTGTCGAATTATAGATTTTTCTTGTTTCCAAATCGACAAATTCAGCAAACTGCGATTTTAACTGTTTTTTCTGCCTATTCAGCGAATTTTCAGTTGTTTTATTAGAAATTTTAACCTTTGTCGTTATTTTATAGGTTGACTGTTTTGGGAATGGTTGGTATAGTGTATATCATAAAAGATAAAATAATGTCGAAACTTGACACTTATACTTTTGATACGGCGAGAGGAGCCTGATGATCTATGATGAAATCTACGGGTATTGTGAGAAAAGTTGATGAGCTTGGACGCGTTGTAATTCCAATCGAGTTGCGTCGTACGTTGGGTATTGGGGAGAAGGACGCTCTGGAAATCTATGTAGATGGAGAGCGCATTATGCTCAAAAAATACGAGCCTGCCTGTATCTTCTGCGGCAATGCCGAGAACGTTACATATTTCAAGGGTAAAATCGTATGTAATGAATGTATTTCTGAAATTCCAACACCTGTGACAAAATAAGATTTATAGTATATAATTAAATTATACCTATTGTTAATTCTAACCTTTTCATATCTCCTTGTTGCCTTCCACGGGTAAGAACCCACTCGTGGAAGGCCTTTTTTTGTCTAAGGAGCATTTGGGGGTTGGATAACTGCCCTGAATCATAGCAATCGTACAAATTCCCCTCGTTCACGATAGAGTGCCCTCAGTGTAGACTCTTCATTTCACACATTCCTGTCACCGGATTACAGCAGTGCATTGTATACGTCTCGCTTGGAGATCGATCGGTCTGAAGCTGTACGCTTCATGGCCTCTTTCCGGTTCAGCCCTTGCTGCTCATATTGCGCCACATGCTCAGCCAAGCTCAGCTCCTGCCACCAGGCCTGGCGCTCTTGCTCCTCGGCTTCCTCACTCTTCCCCTCCAGCACCAGGCAATATTCGCCCAGTGGTGGATGCTCTTCCAGCCACTGTAGACATTCCTCGGCTGTTCCTCGCAGCCATTCCTCATGTCTTTTCGTAAGTTCACGTGCTAATACGACTTTTCTTGCACCAAGCGTCTCCTGAATCACTCCAAGTGTCTTGGCAACTCGATGCGGGGATTCGTAAAAGAGGACCGTACCGTGGGAGGCTCCAAAGGACTGCAGTAGCTCCTGAAGTTCCTTGCGTTCACGAGGGGGGAATCCAGCAAAAGTAAACCGATCTGTATCAAGCCCTGAGGCAATCAATGCAGACAATGCCGCATTCGCTCCGGGTATCGGTACGACCGAGATTCCAGCATCTAAGGCCAGCTTCACCAGATCCGCTCCTGGATCAGAAATCGCTGGTAGCCCGGCATCACTCACAAGGGCCAAATTTTTTCCTTCTATTATATATCTAATTAGTTCAGGCCCACTTGTTGCCTTATTATGCTCGTGATAGCTGAATAGCATCTCTGGTGATATGTCAAAATGTGTAAGCAGCTTTCGTGTCTGCCTCGTGTCCTCCGCCGCAATAATATGACATTCCTTCAACACCTTCACCGCTCGAAATGTCATATCATCCAGATTGCCGATCGGGGTGGCCACAAGATAGAGTATTCCCTGACCCTGTTCCCCATCCAAAAAGCTTTTTTGCACCGTAGCAGCCATACCTATTCCTCCTTCTGCCCTGTATAGATCTCCAGCATCTCTGGTGTGTACTGATTTCTGCCCTCACCTTCATACGCAATGAGTGGCGGAAGCAGCCGTACATCTGGCTTGCCATCCCGTAATGCCTCGATCAAGACGATATTTGCCTCTGCCTGAGGCCGAGGATGCACGAATCGAATTCGTTTGGGCTCCAGACGATACTCACGCATTAAGGAGATGATCTCCCCCAGCCGCTGTGGTCGATGTACCATTGTTACTTTTCCACCCGTACGAACCAGCCTTGTACAAGCCTGGATGACTTCCTCGAGGGTACAGTGCAGCTCATGGCGTGCGATGGCTTCATAGATATTAACCTTGAGATCGCTACCATTCAAAGGCATGTAAGGCGGATTCACCGTAATCGCATCATACACACCATGTCCGGTAACCTCGACTAGCTGACGAAGATCACCTTCACGAATCGTTATTACATTCTCTAGTCCGTTCAGAGCTACACTCCGACGGGCCATATCTGCAAGTCGTGGTTGAATCTCGATGCCTTCAATCTGTGCCTGTGTTCGAGTCGTTAATAAGAGCGGCACAACCCCGTTGCCTGTACACAGGTCGAGAATCTTCCCTCTCTTCGGAATACCTGCAAATCTCGCTAGGAGTACAGCATCCATAGAGAAGCTGAATACTTCCTCACTCTGTATGATTCGAAGATCATGTGTCAGCAAATCATCAATTCGTTCAGAGTCGTTAAGCGGCTCATTCATCATCAAACGTTCCCTTCCTTTTCTGCAATCCTCATGCAATATGTCTAGTGCAATTGTTCTGTTTCCTTACAAAAAAACCGTAGGCACGTGTCCTACGGCTTGATGTTATTTATTCAAAAATGACAGACAGAATAGGCAGTCGCCCTCGGTTCGTAAATGTCCGTAATAAACATTGCATATATGAAAGCCTTCATGATACAGTCTCGCCAGATTATCGTACCCCTCACCAACGACTTCTCCTTGCACTTCCTCTGTTTTGATCAGGTGTGCCGGATGGTCCGATGTTGTTATACGTTCTGGTTCCTCCGTATGTGTATGGTCTCTCAGCATCTTACGCAGCTGTTCGTTTTCAATCGTCAGTCGCTGATTCTCTTCAAGCAGCTCTTTTACGGCCAGCTTCAATTCACCAAGATCACTGTACATTTGCCCCATTTGCGTCTCCAACTCGAGAATACGCTCGAAAACATTTATTTTTTCCAAGATTCCACCCCGAAGCCACCTAATGGTTTACTTGATGACTACATCATCCATTGGAAGTTCCTTGACTTTACTAATCTCAAAAAGCTGTACGTGAACAGTTCGATGACCTGCATTAATACCTACTACTTTACCTTCTCCCATGGAAGTTACGACGAGCTTGCCGACTTGAGGAAGCTCTTCCTTCGCACTCTCATAATTATCATGCTCAAACTTGAGGCAACACATCAGCCTTCCACAAAGACCGGATATTTTGGTTGGATTCAAGGACAAGCTCTGATCCTTCGCCATCTTGATGGATACAGGCTCAAAGTCGCCAAGCCAGGAGGAGCAGCACAGAATACGTCCGCAAGGCCCAATCCCGCCCAGCATCTTAGCTTCATCCCGCACACCAATCTGTCTTAGCTCGATCCGTGTACGGAAAATGCTAGCCAAATCCTTGACCAGCTCCCGAAAGTCAACACGCCCCTCAGCCGTAAAGTAGAAAATAATCTTGTTGCGGTCAAAGGTGAATTCCACGTCCACGAGCTTCATTTTGAGTCCATGATCCTTGATCTTATGAAGACAAGTTCCGAAGGCTTCCTTGGCAGCCTGTCTATTCTCCTCTACAATCTGTGCATCCGCTTCGCCAGCTAGCCGAATGACCTTCTTCAGGGGAAGCACGACATCGGAGTCATTCACTTCCTTCTTGCCTACAACAACCTTACCATATTCGATACCGCGCGCCGTCTCAACAATTACACAGTTATCTTTTTCCAGCGGAAGCTCGAGCGGATCGAAATAATACGTTTTGCCCGCTTTTTTGAAGCGAACACCCACTACACTGTACAAAAATAAACCCCCTTGTGTGCCACTAGAACCTTGCTTGGGGACATCTTAGCTGAACGTGCCACGGGCACAATCTCCCATATTCGGTATGCGAGGGACAGGCCTTGCTCATGCATAACCTGCCCGTAGCGCAGTCTCGGACCATCGGCGCTGGATCTGTCTCATGATGGGGACAGACCGATCATCAGCTGCTCTACACAAAGCTGACCGTTTACATGGAAACGGAGCTTTCTTCTGCACTCCGCGGCCAAATCCATATAAGAGACCCATTGTTCGGTACTGCGGGTGATTGCCAATTTGGAGATCATCTCCAATTGATCTATGAACACAATGCTATCGTGCCTTCCATACTGGAAGTGCAGCATATCCTTGAACTGCAGGTGAAACAAATGAAACAGGATGTCAAGATGCTCGCCGAGCCCGGCCTTGAACACCTTCTGTTGAGCCAAAATGACGGAGGAACTCCCTCTACTCAACGACTCCTTTACTAATTGTAACATTACATTTCTAATTTCTGCAAACCAATTCTGCTGGAGAATTTCTCTACTTGTTTCCAATCCAGAAGCAATATGAACCGCACATCTGACAAGACTTGCTGAATAGCCCTCCCCTGTCAGTATTTGCTGCATAAGGTGCGGATTCAGAGCAGAGAACGGTACATGCTGGGTCCGTGAATGTAGCGTAGGGAGTACGGCTTGTCCATTGTCGGTCAGCAAAATACCCACCGTAGGCAGCTGTGGTTCCTCCAGAAATTTCAGCAGACTGTTTGCAGCCTGTGTCGTTAACAGATCCGCCTGCTGAATGATATACACCTTCGGATGCTTGCTTTCCGAGCGATACGAAAACGAACGCTGCAGCTCTCGAACCTGATCGATCTTGATGCTGTTGCCATCTGGAGCAATGATGTGCAGGTCGGGGTGATTGCCATGCTCTACCTTTCTGCATTCCAGACACTCACCGCAAGCATCATCGCTTAATCGCTCGCAGAACAACGCTTTGGCGAAGGCCATGGCCATCTGCAGCTGTCCGCTGCCTGCTGGACCATGGAACAGATAAGCATGACTAACCGCTCCTTTGCGAAGCGCGTGCTGCAGCATACTCTTCGGCAACTCTTGACCTATTATATCCTGAAAAGACATATTGCCTCACTTTCCAAACCACGAATCGTTATGATTTTACCTGTGAAAACCTATAACTCAAATTATCTTAAAAAACAATCTGCCGACTGTAAAGTCGACAGATTATATTATGGGTCGCTATTTGCTTAGGTTATTATACACTTGAGGTCTGTTGCTTTACTCAAAAAGTCAGATTAATCAGCATACCACGAATTTCCCCAACACCCTGAAGGAGCTCAATCTTCCCCTGCTCTGTATCTAGCAGCTCCTCTGCCATCCGCAGCAGAATAGAGTCTACTTCATCAATGAGCTTATAACGCTTGCTGCGACCGCGACGATCCCAGCCCTTGGTATCCTTCATGGATACCCCTCGGCGTACAGTCTCCTCCAGAAATCTCTTCACCAATACTTTGTAGGCCTTCAATTCACGCACAGTCATGGAGCGGGCAAGCCGATCTCCTTGCATCTGAATTTCCTTGAATTGTCGACTTAATTCTTCTTGTGAGGCTCGCTCTCCACTATGCTTCATCATATCTGAGAAGCTCTTGCTTTGAACGGGCTTGGTATTCGTATCACTTGGAGCGATACCGCTTTGTAATGGGCGATAGCCCGGATTAATTTTCATAATGAACCTGCTTTCTCCTGCTCGGCTCATCGAGGTATCTGCAGGCTAACCGGCATAGCCGAGCTGCAAGCTGTAACTATCTTGAGCACTAATCAGGCACGGCACCATAGCATCGCCGCAGAATGTATAGCTCCATACATCACCATCAATACCTGACCTGTTCAGCAGGCCAGCCATTTCCAGTCACGGAAGAGCAGATACATATATTATCGTCATATTGTACTGACAATTGTAGTATATCTAGAAGTGTTCAAAACGATCAACCGGAAGAACGAATACCGTGGCTCCACCAACCTGAACCTCTACTGGCAAAGGCAAATAAGAGTCTGTTGTTCCACTCATAGGAGTCACCGGCGTCACGAGCTGTTCTCTCACCTTACAGCTATTGCGGATTACGCTCATAACAGACTCGACCTGACTGTCGTCCACTCCAATCATGAATGTGGTGTTGCCAGCACGTAGAAATCCACCGGTACTTGCCAGCTTGGTTGCACGAAAATTAGCTTTTACCAGTCCGCTGGACAGTCTGTTGCTATCTTTATCCTGAACAATGGCAACAATCAGTTTCATCCTGAATTCCTCCCTTAATATCGGTTACTTCAATGAACAAAATATAATCTTCAGGTCAACGCCAGGGGCGTCCATCCCGAACAAGAGAACGGCAATCCAACATGATACGCAAGGCCTCGGATGGTTATATCTATTGTTATGCCATACTTACTACCTGCTGCCACATGCTATGCCCTGTTATTTAATATTTTCTTTGTGCATATAGAGTTATTCGAGAAAAGTCGGCAAAATCCTCTTTTTCAGGTGCTCATAGATATCATTTGTCACATCCTCTATAGACTGGGATGCATCAATCACACATATGCGCTCAGGATTCTGTTCTATGAGAAGACTATACCCTTCCTTCACCATATAATGGAACTCAAGACCTTCACGATCTAGACGGTCCCGATCACGCTGATTGCTGGCAATTCGGGTGAGTCCCAGCTCGGGCTCAATGTCCAAATAATACGTTACATCTGGCTGCCGGGCGTTTGTTGCGAACTGATTGATCATACCTACCTCTGTCATACCTATTCCGCGTGCGTGTCCCTGATAGGCCATACTACTGTCAACAAAGCGATCGCACAGGACCATCTTTCCTTCCTCAATGGCAGGCTCTACTCGTTCCACCAGATGCTGTCTACGAGCAGCAGCATACAGCAATGCCTCAGTCCTGGCATCCATTGTCGTGTTGGCTGTATCCAGAATAACGGATCGGATCTGCTCTGCGATCTCAATCCCTCCCGGCTCTCTTGTAGCGATGACCGGATAGCCTTCCTCCTGCAGTCTCTGCGCAAGGCATCTGATGACCGTAGTCTTGCCCGAGCCCTCGCCTCCCTCGAATGTAATGAATCTGCCTTTGCCTTTCATATCATACCTGCTTTCCCTGGATTGCTAACTCTGTAGCTATGACATAATGCTATTTATAATTTTCCCTACGCTATTGTCTGCACAACCTGTATATTCTGAACCTAATATTTCTAGACAGGTTCACTAGCATCTTGATCAGACAAAATGTGGGTAAAGATTCTGCAAGCGGAGACTGGTTAGCATTCGTTAATCTGTCCCGTCACTAAACACACGGATCGTCCTCATACTCGGATCTGCAACTCCTTGGCACTTAGCTCCTGCATTCTGAAGCTTCATTAACCGCTCCACCATCTCGGCTTGTATAGTCTCTCCCGGATATAACAATGGAATCCCTGGCGGATAGGGGATGACCATCTCTGCAGCTACACGCCCACTACACAGCTCCAAGGATACGCTCTCCACCTGCTCCTTTCTTGGTGGCTGCAAATGAAATTGGATGGGTGGAGAATAATTCAATACACGCAAATTGTTCCACGTGGAAACTTCATGATCCTTCTTCGGTATGCCTTTACTTCCTACACCCACCTGTAAAGGTAGAGCAGACTCCGTCTCCAGATCCTCTAGCGCCTGCAGCAATCGTTCTGCATCCTCCTTTACAGATGCCAGTGTGAACAACAAGACCACATAACGTTCCGTACTCATTTCTGGAATACAGCCCTGCTGCTCTAACTTTTCTTGCAGCTGATAGCCACTCCATACGCCATGACGATCATAAATAACAATTTTGAACGGGTCCTGTGTAGAATAGCCTGGAATGCTTTCCAATAACGGCTCCAATCCCTGCACTTCTGTTTCAATAGTCTCCCCTGATGGAGGTACAGAAACGGTGCCGTTCACGTTGACTGGCTCTAGCAGCCCAAAGCGCGTCAAGCCTGCCCACCCTTCATGGAACACACGTATAGCCTCCATGCCCTCTTGGAATGCTTGCTCACGATGTACATGAACATACCGCCTAGCCAAATCAAGTGAGGCCATGATTGGATAGGACGGACTAGAGCTCTGAAGCATGGCCAGACGTTGACGCAATAACTCACGATCAATCCGTTCACCCTGAATATGTAGCATGGCTCCCATTGTCATAGCAGACAGCATTTTATGAGTGGACTGTACTACCCCATCTGCACCCGAGGCCAGCGCAGAAGCAGGAAGCTGGGGGTGAAGACCATAATGCGCTCCATGTGCCTCATCTACAAGCAAGGGTACCCCCATCTGATGGCATACCTCGGCAATCGCCGCAACATCAAGACCCATTCCATAATAGTTAGGGACGGTAATCAGCACGCCCTTAGCTTCAGGGTATGCTGCGAGAGCACTCCTTATTGTAGAATCCACCGGCGCTGATGCCAGTTGGCTAATAGGATCGATATAGGGCTCCATAAATACGGCCCTGGCCCCTGCGAGCATAAGGCCATGAAGCACAGACTTATGCACATTTCGCTGGACCAATAAAATATCACCAGGCTGGCTGCATACCGTCAAGATTAAGGCCAGATTGCCTGATGTGCTCCCCCCTACCAGGAAGAAACTCTCCTCCGCACCAAAGCAATCTGCTGCAAGCTGCTGTGCCTCTAGTATCATTTCTTCCGGATGATGCAGATCATCCATCCCGGTAATCTCAGTGACATCAATGGACATCACATCCTGAAGCAAGCGAGCTCTCTCATCTTGCCTATACAGTTGACCATTCTTATGTCCTGGCACATGAAAAGAGGCTCGTCCAGCTTCTCTATAATGAAGCAAGGCATCCATAATCGGAGCCTGTGCCTCCTTCGCTTGATTCGTCATATTGTGGGTTCCTTCCAGACGCAGCAAATTCCTGTAGTCCCTGCAACCATACTGCGAATAGCCATACTAATATTTTATTCTATGAGACACCATACCTGAATTAGCTACTTATATTGTATCGCAAACACATCTTGAATCCTATCCTACATTGCCATCACAGGACAACAAAAAAAGGCCATTACAGGCCTGATTTTCTTCGATATAATATATTAGCAGCTTATATACATGTTCATCATTCACATGAATACAGCAATTTAATACTCTTCACAACAGATAGTTCGCTCTATCATTCGTTAGTAAATATTTCATTTGTATCTATAGCTAGTCAATCATTGCTCCAACATCATTGCTATCCCTATTAAAGGGTATTGTATTGAACAAGCTAGTGTATTGAATAAGTCATTGTGTTCAACTCTACATATTGCATTATGCAAAACGCCAGTTCTTCTAATCCAGAGAGCTAATTCTTCTAATCGCTACTCTGATCACGCGTTCTTCTGTACCCAAATCTGCTTTAACTGATGAATAAAAAAATGATATTTGGCATCAGCAGCATCCGTGTGTACCATTTCAGATTCGCAGTCATCACAAATGAATTCCGACATAATAAAGATTCCTTCCGCCTTGGGTTCATTACAGATGATGCATCGGCATTCCAATTTATCATACATGATTTATCCCACCCTTACATCTTCTTTTACTATCAGTATGATACAGTTTCTATTATTTTAAACCTTTTCATAGCCATTTCAACATTTTTATACAGCCTATTCCTACTGGCGTCCCGAGGTGTCTGTACCTAAAAGCCTATTCAAAAAAATACCTGTTGTAGCCGATAATGTATAGGAAAGCACCTTCATTTCTCTTCACCCCTATTTTTTGCATGATTGATATTCCGTATGAATGAAAAGGACTGATTGAATGGCAGAGATTCAGGGTACCAAGGCCACCTATTATCACTATCAATTGATTAAGAAGATTAATATCCATCGTCAAATGTTGTGGAGCTATTACTCCCTGCCCATCATCATGCTTGCGTTCCTTCTGGTACTAACCTGGACGAGCTTATTCTTGTTCCTGTTAGCCCTGCCAGTCATGATGTGGATTCACTTTGTGGTGTCCAGCTTGGTTCTTTATGTAAGCGGCAACTCTTCACGCAAGCGCTGGAAGTACAGCTGGAAATTCCCATGGCAGGGCTACATGCCGGAACAGTACATTAAGTATGTTTTGTTCAACCGCATGCAATTTCACATGCTCTGGGCAGGATTTTTTATCACCGCCGTATTTCTACTCTGGTCACCACCAGTATTCACAATCTCACTGATCTTCTGGCATCTGTGGCTGCTGGTGCCCCGACTCTACACATTGATTCAGCTGCGTCGGGAGCGGAAGGACGGCATGCTCAAATTCAATCCAGGCGATGTGTCGTACTATCAGCAGTAAGACTACCTCTGAAATACATAATTGTGCAAGACACGTACACACACTAAGTGCACTACACGGAATGTACTACACTAAGAGCAGCTTCTATTTGGGCTAACAAACTAGAATTTATCTGGAGCCTATGGAATGCAGCTAAGAGGGCTTAGGGCTATTGTAGTAGCGTGATCCCTAATCTTCCTCCTGACAGAAGTACAAGAAGACTCCATACCACTATACGTGGCATTGGAGTCTTCTCCTTTCAATCTCTATTTTCAATTCCTTCTCTAATATTTTCACATGACCGATCTTTTTTTATACTGTCACTCCTGGCTATTGCATCCCCAACTGCTGTAGATAAGGGGTTATGCGTTCTCTTAAATGCTTCAGCTCTTGCTTCTGCTCTGGTGACAAGCGGTCTTCGTGAAGGCTCTTATCTTGATCTACTACAATAGCCTCATATTGCTTCATTTGTGTAAATAGAGACGTGAACTCAGCGTAATCCTCAGAGGAGAACTGTTGCTTAGCCTGCTCCAGCGTCTCTTGCCAAATACGCTCCTCAGCTATAATCGCTTGTTGAGCCTCGGCATTCGATAGCTTATCGAAGTAGGGCTCTAGCTGCTCAGCTAACTGGTTATACACCTGTTGATCCTCAATACTCCAATCCTCTGGGTGTAGCTGTCCTCGAAGGTCGGCATGTGTCAGAGCGAACTTCCCGAATTCCAACAGCACTTCCATAAATGCCGCGAACTCCTCAGAGCTTAGCTGCTCTTGTGCGACACGCAGTTTAGCCTCTAGTCGCTGGTAATCCGACGTTGTCCCTCCGATGGCTGTTATATTCTTCTCAGAGCCATAGATGTAATCAGCTAGATACGTATAGCCAGCATATGCCCCTGATGGAATGATAAGTACAACTGCTACGACCACAGCCACCAGCCAGTTCGCTCGTTTTCTGTTAGGTCGGGACTCACGCTGTTGTTGAAGAGACTTGAGCATATTGTCTCTGGCTTCCGCTCTGATCGTCCACTGTCTGGTCTCCTCCTGGTAAGCATGCTGCAATTCATGTTCCAACTTCATATCATATCCTCCACTCTTTTCTTTCTATAGATCTCCATTGTCTGATGCTTCTGGCGCAGCTTGCGGAGTGCAGCATGAATACGTGACTTTACGGTTCCGAGCGGAATGTCCAGGATCGCTGCTATTTCCTCCTGGGTGTATTCATTTAGATAGTGCAGTGTAATCACCTGCTGCAGCTTATATGGTAATCTTCTTACCTGATCCATCAGTGGCTTGAAGGACAGCCTATGTACCAGATCACCCGCGAAATCATACTCCGTAGTCTTATCACTTTTTCTTAGCCGCTGCATGAATCGGAACTGAATCAGCTCACGCCGCCGATAGTTCTGAACCTGTCGCATGGCGATTCCCATGAGCCATGGGCGAAAGTCGCAATCAGTATTAAATCTCTCCAATGATCGATAAGCTTGAATAAATATCTCCTGCACAAGATCCTCGGCCTCAGTAGCACTCTTAAGCAAAAACCGCACAGTACGATAGACATCTGCTACCGTAAGCTCATACAGCTCCCCATAAGCTGAGTAGTCTCCGGTTCGTGTTAGGTATACCAGCTCCTTACACCTGGCTTTCTGTTCCTCTCTTTGCCTATCTCTGTGACTCCTAACCTCGATCTGCTTACTAACTTCTAAATCCTTGTTCACTTCTGTCCCCTTCTTAGTTTTTTTCTCCTTGTTAGCTTCTGTCTCGGTAATAACCTCTTTCCCTTCACTAATAGCTATCTCCTCGCTGCAACCATTCTCTCTGCCCTCCATCATTACCCCTCCTTCCCTCACACCTTATATTGGTATTGCTCACGAATATCGTTCGTTTTTTTCTTCATCCTCCGAATAAACCAAAAAAGCCTATCTCCAGCAATTTGAACAGAACCATGTTCTACTGGAAATACGCTTTCTCGTTCACTCACTGTATGTCATTAAAAAAATCCCTTCTGCCTGTGCAGTAAGGGCTTGTTCCATGTCGATCTATAAAGAGTTGTAGCAAGCATGTTAATGGAAGGGCTGCTCTAGTAAGAATCTATGTCCGGGTCGTCATCCGAGCTTAAATCCTGTACATTAGCGGTTGACTTGGTGTCTTTAGGAACAAGTAGCGTGAAATAGTCGTCATGAACGGATAGATGCACAATTTGCTTATCCTTCAGAAATACTCGTTGGGAAGGTGCAGACTGCTCCTCCTCCTCTTTCCATCCCCAAGCTGCAATCTCCTGCAAATATGGAGTTGGAATATCATCAGCCTCTTTCATACCTGGCAGGGCGTAACGCACAAAGTCCATATCCGAATTTCCGTTTGCACGATCAGTCTTGTTAGCTTCCTTGGGTACAGGAAAGGTCTTCACATTGGCTGCTCCCTCAAAAGCCGTCCAGGAGGGTTCCTTTGCCCCACATCCGATAACAAGCATAGACGCGACGCTTATGATGAATATAAGGACCAGCCATCTATATTTGCGCATGGTGTCTCCTCCTTATTACCTACTGCGAACTTCAATCCTCTATGATCAATAGGATAATCGTAGGAATACTTCATATACTTCTGTGCACTTTTACATTATAACCAACTCATATCTCTTTTCCGTAACAAAAATGTTACCTTCCTTTTGTTAGAAAATAGCTTTAATTAACTGTCAGTCTGTCCAAAGTCAAATTATCTGTATAATCTGCCCAAGTAGTCTGCTTCGGAGATACGCCTGTACATTTATAAATCTATGCTCGGCCTTATGTTAAGTACTATCTCAACAAAAGAGTACGACTATCCGGGGATTCCAAGGCTAATTGACGACTATCCTGAAATAAATGCTTTGAAAGATATTTGGACTGCAACGATGAGCACATGGAGTATCACACCGCTGTATAATCATATTATGGGGGAGGATTAGCCTTATTAACTACGGCATCACTCTTTACTCTTCATGTGTACCTTCTAGTAGGAAACGATCAGATAACAACTGCCTACTTCTTTTTAACGAAGAGCAATTCGCTCTGAACCAATAGTTGTACTCGACACTACACAAAAAAACCACCACCGAAAATCGGTAGTGGTTCTTGTGCTTGGCGGCGTCCTACTCTCCCAGGACCCTTCGGTCCAAGTACCATCGGCGCTGGAGGGCTTAACGGTCGTGTTCGGGATGGGTACGTGTGGAACCCCTCCGCTATCGCCACCAAACG
>NZ_AUFO01000032.1 GCF_000426545.1 Paenibacillus massiliensis subsp. panacisoli DSM 21345
TCGCCATCTTACTCAGGATGCGTTGATTCATTCGGATCAAGGATTTCACTATACGAACCCGAAGTTCCAAAAGCTTGTGAAGAAGATGGGGCTGGGTCAATCGATGTCACGTAGAGGAAACTGCTGGGATAACGCCCCACAAGAATCATTCTTTGGGCATTTTAAAGATGAAACGAACTTCAAAGAATGTATGACATTGGAAGAGGTTAAACAAGAAGTGAAAAGCTACATGATCTATTACAATCATTATCGAGGTCAATGGAACTTAAACAAGCTGCCGCCTGCACGATACAGACAGCAGCTTAAGGTCGCCTAACCTTTTTTAAGTTGTCCTTTACAAGGGGTACAGTTTACGCTTGTCTTCGACCTTTTTGGTATTGACTTAAATTAGACCAGTAGGTGCCCGAGCACGAGTCCACCATAGGCAAAAGCTGCTACAATGACTAGCGCCGGGTGAATTTTGCGTATATTCATCGCCCAGAAGGCAATAGCGGCAATACCAAGGGATTGCCATATCCCGATGGAGGCAAGCGACTCGCTCCCCATTTGCCAGGTCACGATCGCCATCATCACCGCAATGACAGGCTGTACGAGCAGAGTCATTCCTTTGACAACAGGGGACTGCCGATGCTTGGCCATTATACGTAGCAAGATGATAAGGGCTACACATGAGGGGATGATGGTCGCTGCATGTGCAATAATAAAGCCAATCCAGCCAGCTACATCGTACCCGACGAAGGCCGCGATCTTCGTAGCAATAGGACCCGGCAGGGCATTAGCCAATGCCAGCATATTGGAGAACTCTTTATCGTCCAGCCAGCCGTAGTGGGTGACGACCTCTTGATAGATCAGCGGTATGGATGCAGGTCCGCCCCCATAGCCCAATACATTTGAGATGAAAAATCCAAGTAATAATTGCAGCCATTCCATCATGAGGAGGAGTCTCCCTTCTGCTGACGGCGAGCTTTCAGTCTGGATACTAGCCGGAAATGCACGGCTCCGTAAGCAAGGAAGAGAATGATAACGATGCCTGGGTGAATATCGATCCATTGCAGCATGAGCAGTGACACAATAAAGAGTCCTACTCCCATATATTTGCCGAGGCCCTTAATGGCCTTCTCGCCAAATTCATAAGCCATCGTGCCGAGCATTACGGCAATAACAGGGGTGACAGCTCCGATCATGCCAGCCACGATTGGTGAGGTGCTAAGGACACGTACCATGGATAGCAGGGCAATCATAGCTATGCTGCTAGGTAGAATATGAGCGATGACGGCAATGATAGCTCCGAGCACCCCTCTTTGCTGATAACCCAGGTAGGCTGCCATTTTGGTTGCGATCGGTCCAGGCAGGGCATTGGCAATCGCCAGTGTCTCTCCGAATTCATCATCGTTCATCCATTGATAGCGTGTTACCGCCTCATAGCGAATTAACGGAATGACAGAGGGGCCGCCTCCATAGCCGAGAATCCCTGTCCGCAGCATGGCGGCAGAGAGGTCGATATATTTGTTTGTTGATGTTCCCATAGACGAAATATCCTCCTTGGTCCTTACAGTCGCATTCCCATGCGGCTCTTGTATCTATGAATAAGCACCTGGCAGTCCACGTCCGTGATGCCTGGTAGCGGGTATAGCTTATCTTTGAGGAAGCTTTCCATCTCCTGATGATTTCTGAACAGCCCGTGCATGTGCAGCTTACTCGGTCCTGTCATATGATAGAGGCTTGTGACAACGGATTCCTCTGCGAGTACCTCGGCTACCTGCTGCAAGAACTTGGGCTCTACCTCCACATTAAAGAAAGCCGATACATTAATGCCAATCTTCTCAGGATTAATAACGGCGGTGAAGCGCTCGATCACACCGTCATCCATCAAGGATTGTATTCTCGTCTGAACGGCTACCCGTGATAGTCCAACCTCCTTCGCCAGGTCTGTATAAGAAATTCGCGCGTGCTCATGGAGCACAGCAATAATGCGTTGATCGATCTCATCCAGGCTAGACCAGCTTCCAGAATCCATATTCGTCATCTCCCATACGTTACTCATTTGCAATGTGGAATAACTAAATGTAATTATAATAGATATATATCTTACCAACTGTAATAATATAAGCCTGATTATGTACATTAATCAATAGAAAATGGCTGTGAGAATTCTTTTTGTACGAAATAAAAATAAAAAAACAGATCTTGCCTAAGGCTGAGATCTGTTTTCTTGCTCATATTTTACTCACTCACTCACTCACTCACTCACTCACTCATTCACTTACTCATTCACTCACTCAAACAAACAATTACCCACTCACTTCTCACTCACTCAAACACTTAATCGCTCTATCATAGCTTTATTAGCCCGATAAGGATGCCCACCGTTCACAGTAGCGTTTTGCTAGATTCAATATAGGCTGCCCTGCAATAGTTCTTAGGACCTAAGTAACCTTGCCTTATTCAGTTAATCTGTTACGCAGCGGTAGCCAATCCAATACTCGCTGAATTTGCTGGTCCCAATAGCCCCAGTCATGCCCACTAGGACCTTCCTCATAGGTCAATGGAATATTAGTCCGTTGGCAGGCTTCTCTGAAGCTGATATTTTCACGGTATAAAAAGTCCTCTGTCCCACAGCATTGATAAAGCATTGGCCGTGGAGCGTTGGATTGCTGCAGTCGGCTCAGCAGTTCAAGCAAATCATTCTCCGAACCTTCCACCGGCTCAGGGCCGAAGATTCGGAGCCATTCCGACTCGGACATGACACGTAGTGCAGGGGCTCTTCTCGTCAGCCCAATATCGAGTGCCCCGGATAAGCTAGCAGCGGCCTTGAACTGCTCTGGCTTGCGTAGGGCCAACTTGAAGGCGCCATAACCACCCATAGACAGGCCGGCTACAAAGTTGTCCTCGCGGTCGGCAGATAGCGGGAAAAAGGAGCGTGCCAGCATAGGTAGCTCTTCGCTAATGAAGCTCCAGTAGGCTCCTCCCTCAGACATATCTGTGTAGAAGCTACGGTGCACCTGAGGCATGACTACGGCAAGTCCCAACGAAGCTACATATCGTTCAATGGAAGTACGACGGACCCAGATTGAATCATCGTCTGAGAGCCCGTGCAAGAGGTATAGGACGGGGTGGGGACCAAGCCCCTGTGCATTGTGCATCCCGATCTGTGATGTGGTCTGCTGTGGCAGGATGACACACATGGAAGTGCTCAGTCCCAGTGTCTCGGAATAAAACTGACATTGAATAAGCGCCATGTTCTTAACCGCCTTTTTGATGGTTTTTGTGTCCAATTTACTATAGCGCAATCCAGAAATTCTGTCGTGAGAACAATTGGTTATTTGGGATCATTTTCATGAATTTTGCTTCCCATTGTTTAATTTTCTGGTAAATTGTTTTAAGTAATTTACAGCGGCGGTTCATCCGGCGACATTGCCATCAGAGGCAAACCACTTCGTTTTTCAAGGACTTGTGAACATGATTGCATGTCACAGTCACATCTAAAAGGAGGCTGAAGCAATTATATGAGCAATAAACATAAGCAGGTTCGTAAAGTGTTGGCGGGTACATTGGGAGCAGGTCTATTATTCAGTGCATTTGGGAGCGCTTCTGCGGCAACCGAGAATCTGTCCAACCATTGGGCGGGAGATCAGTTGCAGCGCTGGGCAGCCACGGGCTACCTGAGCGGGTACGCTGACGGTACACTGAAGCCAGATTTGACAATTACCCGTGCAGAGTTCATTTCGCTGGTGAATCGTAATTTTGTGGTGACAGGTGCCGATGTGGCAGTCACAGACGATACTTACGGCTCCGGGTTCACAGACCTGCCTTCCAATCATTGGGCCTATGATGCAATGATGAAAGCAGTAAATGCTGGCTTCATCGGAGGCTATGCTGATCGTACAATCAAGCCGAATGCAGTGGTTACTCGTCAGGAAGCGGCAGCTATTCTGGCCAAGGCTACGGGTTGGGCGCCGGGCTCAGCTTCAAGTCTGACGAGATTCTCTGATTATGAAGATATCGCTTCCTGGAGTAGAGCAAGCGTAGCGGCTGCTATCAGCCAGGATGCCATGAGCGGATATCCGGATGGCACCTTCCAGCCAACCAAAGGCTTGACGCGTGCTGAGGCCATCGTTATTATTGATGCTGCATCCGGTTTCAATCTGGATGGTAGCACCACGGTAACCCCTGGTGGACCAAGTGCAGGCGTCATTGATGATACTTATGGTGAGGATAATACCGGTGCGGTAACACCTCCTGAAGAGGAAGAGACGCCAGCGACGGAGGTAGACTCCGAAGATACAACGTCCCCGGAGGATACAGTGGATGAGACAGAGACTACAGATGACGCGACAACTCCTGCTGATACAGAGGATAATGCGGATGATGAGGATACAGCTGATGAGTCCGCAGTAGCTGCACCTTCTGTTGACCCTGTTAAAGCCGGCGACAGCACCATTCAAGGTACGGCTGAAGCAGGTAGCATCATTCGTGTCTATTCCGGCAATACGCTGCTCTCTAGCATAACAGCCAGACCAGATGGAAGCTTCAGCGTGTTTGTGGGCACACAGCCTGAGGGCGTTGAATTGACCGTGTATGCGGAAGATGTGGACGGCAACGAAAGTGAGCATCTGACAATTACCGTGCTGGATGAGGATGGAAATGCTCCTGATGATACAGAGGCTGATGTTACTACAGACAGCTTTGAAGAGCAATAAGCTGTAAAAAAGGCAATCATTCCAGAGAAGCTATGAAGAATATCGTCCTGATTCATTCAGGACAGAATCTATATTGCTTCGTTCTGATACAACATAAGCCTCCCTAGCTACCTTTGAGTAGATAGGGAGGCTTTTAATTTAGGGCCATGTAATTTAGGGCCATGGGTACATTGGCAGCGCATGAACGACGGTCGACCAGGCTCGCTTTTGCAAGATACCAGCCTACCTGAGTAGCAATCTTTTATTGCTGGCTTCGTACGCCATCCTCTACCAAAGGAGCCTCTTCCGTTCGTGGCTCTTCCAAGCGAGGCGTCTCATTGGAGGTGTGACCGTTTCGGGCAATGACTCTTTTCTGGGCCCGATAGGTGTCACGGGAGATCGTCTCACGTTCAACCGTTTTGCCAGCAACAAGCTTGGTACGATAGGTCTCTACTACATAGCCTGGTTTGCCGGGGATTAACACCTGGGATTCTCCAGGCAGGAGAGAGCTATTTTGCACATAGCTGTCTGGAATGGAGATGGTGCTTACAGTCTTGGATTCGATCTGATAAGTTACTTCTTCTGGGAAGGTACCGAAAAATTTGACGACGAGCTGTCCAGCCTCTACATTCGCCCTCAGAAGCAGATGCTTGCCGGTGTTATTTTTGAAACGGAAATTAATGGAGCCTGTAGCAAAGGTCGCATCCTGTCCCTTGGGCAGGTAGCTGACCGGAAGCGAGTGATTGCGGCGTTCGACAATGCTTAGCCCTGTCTGCAGAGCCGCATGATACAGCGTGCTGGATACCTGACAGATTCCGCCACCAATCCCCGGCTCCAGCCGACCATTTACAATGACAGGAGCTTCGCGGAAGCCATATTTGCTCTCGGCATCAGCAATAACTTTGGCATAATCAAATACCTCATCTGGTCGAAGTATCATGCCATCGACTATCTTGGCTGCCGCCTGCACATTATGGACCCGACCCGTGGAGCTGCTGCCCAGTGAAGTGGAGAATCGCACAATTCTTCGCTCTATGCCCTCCTGCTTCAAGCTCTCAACAGTACGCTTTGGCTCCAAACGGCTCAGTGGCAGCTTCAGCGATAACTCCTTCATATCATCATGATCGAGTGTCTTGAAATCCCTGGGCAGCTGCTGCGCGAGCTCCTGAATAAGACGGGTACGATCTAGCCGATAGACCGATTTTTCAGGGATATAACGGACCTCATCATTACTGGTGATTTGCCGTACAGCATCGACTGGATGACCATAGCGACGCTCCTCCCAGTCCTGGTCCAGCAGTGTGTTCAATGTCCCTGGCTCCATATGCACGTCAATATCCCAGGATGCACCGAAGGATCGTCGTGCTTGCACCCTTTCCCATAGATGCCCTTGGCCCAGCTTCTCGACCGCGGTGAAAAAAGCATCGGCATGATAGGATACACCTGCTGTACCCAGCGTCAGCTTCATGTCAACAGCTTGCTCATCATCCTCCAGATGAAGGGGAAGCTGCTCCAATTCCTTCAATTTTGCCTGAACGAGCTGTACTGCCTGTTGTCGGTCCATCCCTCCAAGCTGTAGCCCTCCTATTCTCGTATCTTGCGGCAAGGCCGAGCGATCTGCATACAGATGCAGTCCCCCATACGTCATGCAGCCAGCCAATAATGCAGTCAACAATACAATCAGCGTGATGTGGGTTTTTTTCATAGCCAAGCTCTCTCCTAGTCAGGGATCTATTCGGGCAAATTGCGCATTCCATCCATGTATATGCGTGCTTTTATTTGTTATCCCATACGATGCTTGTATGAAATTGAGGATTACAGGTACTCAAGAGGTAACGAATTTGTTACAATAATGAATAACGTGGTGAAATTTGGGCCATTGCAAAGGAATTGGCATGAATATGTCGAAATAATATTAGTTGAGTATGAAATACAAGCATCGGGAAGTGATAGAGTGATAGAAATGCAGGACGTGTGGAAGACCTACCAGAATGGAACCCACGCACTCAAGGGCGTCTCTGTGAAAATTGACCGCAATGAATTTGTATACCTGGTTGGCCCATCCGGTGCCGGGAAGTCAACATTCATGAAGCTGATTTATAGAGAAGAAGCACCTACCAAAGGCCAAATATCCGTAAATGGTTTTAATATCGGTAAGCTCAAGCAACGTAAGATTCCTTATGTTCGCCGCAATATCGGAGTCATCTTTCAGGATTTCAGATTGCTACCTTCACTGACAGCCTATGAAAATGTAGCCTTTGCCATGGAAGTTATCGAAGCACCCAACCGTCTCATTCGCAAGCGTGTTCCTGAGGTGCTGGAACTGGTAGGGTTGAAGAGCAAGGCAGATCGTGAGCCTTCCCAGCTATCTGGTGGGGAACAGCAGCGGATTGCGATTGCCCGTGCCATTGTGAATAATCCATCTGTGATTATCGCGGATGAGCCGACAGGCAACCTTGATCCCGAGACCTCATGGGGAATTATGCAGTTGCTGGACGAGATTAATTTCCGGGGTACCACCATTATTATGGCTACCCACAATAAGGATATTGTGAATTCCATGCGTAAGCGTGTCATTGCCATTGAGGATGGCAACATTGTGCGAGATCAGGTGAGAGGAGAATACGGATATGACTTTTAACACCTTCTTGCGACATATGCGGGAAGGGTTCAAGAACATATTCCGCAATGGATGGATGTCAGTGGCGTCCGTTACCTCGATCGTTGTTTCCCTGTTTATTTTGGGAGTCTTTATTATGCTGGTGCTTAACGTGAACTCGCTGGTGGATGAAGCCGACAGTCAGGTACGCATCAATGTATTTTTGGAATTGAACGTAGAACAGCCGATGAAGGATCAACTGATGACGGAAATCGGCAAAATGCCAGAAGTAAGCAAGACTACGTATGTTCCCAAGGAGCAAGGCTTGGAGGAGCTTCGTACAGACATGGGCGAGAGCGGCCAGGAATTGCTAGAGGGTTTCGATAAAGATAACAACCCACTCCCTGATAAAATCATCGTAGAGGTTGTAGAGCCAACTACGGTTCCATTCGTATCAGAGAAAATCCAGGCACTGAACGATCAATATGCGGAGAAACCGATCCTGAAAGTAAAGTACGGTGAGGGAACAGTAGAGACCCTGTTCAAGATTACTCGACTGATCCGTAATGTTGGCTTCATCTTCGTAGCCGGACTTGGGCTCATGTCCATGTTCCTGATCTCTAACACGATTCGAGTTACCATTTTGGCACGTCGCCGTGAGATCAGCATTATGAAGCTGGTGGGAGCCACGAATTTCTTCATACGCTGGCCCTTCTTTATCGAAGGGGCGTTAATTGGACTGATTGGCTCACTGGTGACGATTGCAGCGCTGTTCGTTGGCTATAATCGACTCGAAGCGGGCCTTGCGAATGACTTGTCACTCTCCATGATCAAGCTGCTGCCACTTGGAGATATCTGGATTCAGCTTGCAGGGCTGCTGACGATACTTGGAGTACTTGTAGGCATACTGGGCAGTACACTGTCCATCCGTAAATTTCTTAAGGTATAGCTACTGGAAAATAGGACGTCATGATTCAGATCGCCTGACTTGCTGGGTAACGATCAAGCGGGGAATCCCGGCTTCATATTGGAACAAAGGATGGGGAGTGCAAGTTGAAAAAAACAGTTACTGTATTGGCTGCCGCATTGCTGACTGCCGTGATCTTTCAGCCCGGACAGGGACAAGCCAAGAGTCTGTCGGAAGTCAACAGGGAAATTAATAAGTTGGATAGTCAGTCCCAGTCATTCAAGAAGCAGCAACAGCAGGCAGAGGCTGACAAAGTAGAAGCTGAGCATTACAAGAACAAGACGATCAAGGCGCTTGAGATTGTCATGCAGCAGATTGAGGATGTCAGTAATCAGCTAGCCCGTGTAGCACTCGATATTGAGAACACGGAGGAAAGCTTGCGCCAGACGAAGAAGGAGCTTGAAGAGGCAACGAACCGGATTGGTGCTCGTGAGAAGACGCTGGAGACGCGTGTACGTCTGATGTATACCGACGGCACCGTGTCCTACCTGGATGTATTGCTATCATCAACGAATTTTAATGATTTCATAACACGTGTGGATTCGATCAAGACCATCGTGGACCAGGATCAGTTCTTGCTCGATGAGCACAAGAAGGACAAGGCTTTGGTAGTATCCAAGAAGCAACAGCTTGATTCAGAGTATGCCTATGCAAAGAGTCTGTATGAAATCAAGCAAAATGCACGGAAAGAGCTGGATGCAAAGGAGCAGGAGAAGCAACGGCTGATTGCTGGCTATGATGATCAAATCATCGCAGCAGGGGATATCTCGGATGAAGCGAATGAGATGCTCGTGCAGTTGGCTAGCAAGCGTTCCACGCTCATTCAGCAGCAGAACAAGCTGAAGGCTGAGCAGGCTGCGCGAGCAGCGGCAGCACGGAAGGCAGCAGCCAAGAGATCGGCCTCCACAGCTCCGGCCAGCTTCTCAGGTGGCAGCGGCATTATGGGTATGCCGATTGGTAGCTATCGTATGTCCTCCGGTTTCGGTCCGCGAACCCATCCGATTACGGGGGTAAGAGGGAAGATGCACACAGGAATTGATATGGCTGCACCTCAGGGCTCGCCAATCTATGCTGCTGAGGATGGTGTAGTCATTCTGGCCGAATGGTGGAGTGGATATGGTAATGCAGTCATCATTGATCATGGTGATGGATTATGGACTCTCTATGGGCATATTCGCAACGGAGGCATCAAGGTCAGCAACGGTCAGACCGTCAAGCGTGGTCAAAAAATTGCCGAGGTAGGCTCTACCGGGAATTCCACAGGCCCTCATCTTCACTTTGAAGTCCGTGAGAATAACGTTCCGGTGAATCCAAACAAATATCTGTAAGCCCATATGAACTATTATAAGCGCTAGTAGCAGCCCTATTCATGTCTGATCTGGATATGAATAGGGCTTCGTGTTTGATATCCTACGCTGAACAAGCGATAATATGAAAGTAACCATGTGGGTAGCTAGGTCCAGATGCATAGAGTCTTCAGAGTCCTATTCGGATGATGTGGATACATGAAGGTGGATAATGGCAAAATGAGTTGCCCATACTGGAGCTATGGTGAAAATATGCAAAGGCGGTGAGCAGGTAAATGATGAAGAAGGGCACGGCACTTATGCTAATGGTGATCGGACTTCTTGGTGGCAGTTTGCTGACGTTCGCATATACAGGCGCAGCTATTCCCAGCGCAGTAACAGGTGAGGGATTGCTGGCTAGCGTCACAGGCAGCGCCTCCTCCAAGAGCGATCTGAAGAAAATAGAAACCGCGCTAGACCTGATTCAGGGCCAATACTACCAGGATGTTGACCGTACGAAGCTGGTGGATGGAGCCATCAAAGGGATGATGGATGCGCTGGGAGATCCGTATTCTTCATATATGGGAAAAGAGACTGCTCAGCAATTCGAGGAATCCATTGAGGGTTCATTCTCAGGGATCGGGGCAGAGGTCTCGTCTGAGAACGGAAGTGTCGTCATTGTGTCCCCTATCAAAGGATCACCGGCAGAGAAAGCAGGACTGCGTGCCAAGGATGTGATCCTGTCTGTGAATGGTGAATCGCTGGAGGGACTGGACCTGAATGAGGCAGTATCCAAGATCCGGGGACCGAAGGGCAGCGAAGCTAAAATCCAGATCAAACGTGAGGGCACGGCAGAGCCTATGGAATATACAATCGTCCGTGACGATATTGATCTGGAGACCGTTTCTTCACATATGGAAAATGACGGTATAGGTGTCATTACGATTACCCAATTCTCGCTAAATACGGCTGATCGCTTCAAGGAAGAGCTTGCGAAGCTGGAAAAGCAGAATATTAACGGACTCGTTATTGATGTGCGTAACAATCCGGGTGGTGTCTTGTCTGTCGTCATTGATATTGCTCAGCAATTCGTTCCGAAGGGCAAAGTCATCGTTCAGGTGGAGGATAAGAACCAGAAGCGTGAGAAGGAGCTGTCCAAAGGCTCCAGCAAGCCATATCCAGTGACCGTCCTGATGAATAAAGGTAGTGCCAGCGCTTCCGAGATTCTGGCTGGTGCATTGCAGCAATCGGCAGGGGCTACCCTGATTGGAGAGCATTCCTTCGGGAAGGGGACCGTACAGACCAGCTACGATAAGCAAATGGGAGACGGAAGCCTGCTGAAGATTACCATTGCGAAATGGTTGACGCCAGATGGAAGCTGGATTCACCAGAAGGGTATTGAGCCAGATATTGCTGTAGCTCAGCCGGAGTACTTCTCGGTTGCTCCGATTAACAAGGAGAATACCCTGAAATACAATTCGAACAGCTCCGACGTCAAGAGTGCTCAGATTATGCTGGAAGGACTCGGCTATGACCCGGGTCGTGAGGACGGCTATTTTGACAAAGCGACGGAAGAGGCCGTGAGATCCTTCCAGAAGAAGGAGGGCATTGCGGTGAATGGAGTCGTTGATGCCAAGACAGCTGCGCAATTGGAAGCCAAATTGATTGAGAATATACGTGATCCGAAGAATGACACGCAGCTGCTGAAGGGAATCGAACAGATTCGGAAGGAGATCGCAAGCTCCGTGTCGAAATAAGAGAAGGGCTGAAGGAGGCTGGAGACAGCCTCCTTTTTCTAAGATTATGGAGAGTTGTGAGCGATCAGTGGCTCTGAACTTTTGTATGACGGCAAGAATAACCGCCGCTATGTGCGTTTTAGTTGTGGAGTGTCGATAAAATATGTTGTTCTTACATAACCCTGCATGGCGTTCTTGATCATGGGCGGGAAAGGAGTGAATGAATGTTGGAAGGGATTATACCATGGGGCTGGAGCTTGCTATACGGGGGCCTTCAACTGCTGGCGCAGCCGTTTTACTATATTGCGATTCTGCTTGTTGCGTTAGCCTATCGGCGCCAGATGCAGCTGGAGCGGAGGCTGCTTCATACCAGACTGCATAGTTGGGTGAGACAGACGTGGGAGACGGTCATTGCAGGATTGGGTGCAGGCCTACTTGTGAGCCTTCTCGGTATGTTCATTGGCATTCATTTAACAGGTGCTGGCATCGTATGTTTATGGGTAACCGTTGCGATTCTGATGCTATTCCGTATTCGATACCTGTGCTTCGCTTATGCCGTCGGGTTATTGGGTGTCGTCCAAGCCATATTGCTCTGGACCGGAGAATGGCGTGCGGATGGCTGGCTGGGACTCGTTATACAGACTGTCCGTGAGCTTGATATGGTGGCCCTGCTAATTATTGTAGCTCTGTTACATGGTGCTGAGGCGTTGCTGGTCGCTTGGCGGCGGGGGAGAGATGCAACACCTGTGTTTATGGAGGGAAAGCGTGGCAGATTGGTGGGTGGCTATCTTATGCAAAGCTACTGGCCGGTCCCACTACTGCTGCTGGTGCCAGTAACAGACGGTCTGTCCCTGCCTTGGCCTACCTTATTGGGAGGAGAGGGGCTGTACATGCTGGCTGCTCTTCCAGTAATGATGGGCTATAGTGGTATGACCACAGGCTTCTTACCCCGGCAAAAGACGGGAATGGCCTCCCGACGGCTGGTCCTGTACAGTGCGCTGCTGTTAGGTCTGAGCTTGATTGCTGCATGGTGGAGTCCATTCATGATCGTGGCGGCATTGTTCGCTTTCCTAGCCCATGAGGCTTTGTTCTGGTACGACAGCTACGAGGAGCGAAATGCCCCTCCCCTGTTCGTGCATCCCGAAGAAGGCTTGCGTGTACTGGCGGTGTTGCCAGGCAGCCCTGCTGAAAGTTTGGGCATACAGGCGGGAGAGTCGATCTATAAGGCCAATGGAATTTTGATTCACACGAAGGAGGAACTGCACCGGGCGCTTCGCTTGAATGCTGCGTTCTGCAAGCTGGAGATACGGAATCTTCAGGGAGAGAGCAAGTTCCTACAGCGTGCGCTGTATGAGGGAGATCATCATCAGCTCGGGTTGGTGCTGGCGCCCGATGAGGCAGCAGGCTGGGCTGTATCGGGGAGACAGATGTCCGTCCTTCAGCTGCTTGGCATGAAGAAGGGCGCTCGGCGCAAGACGAGGACCAGCACAGCTTCCTTGCCAGAGAGAAGCGAGCAGCGAGCGGCGAAACCCTAGAAGCATACAACAGTAGGGAAGACGACGAATGTTCCTGTTCAAAATAAATAAGCTGATCAGTCTAGGACATATTCCTACATTGATCAGCTATTTTTTTGCGAAAAATAGTCGTATAAGTGCTGTGAGCTGTAAAGCATGTAGCACTGGTCTTGTCATCGGGACTGTTGGCTCTTCCAATACATAATGGCAATCTGAGTACGGTCGCGCAGGTGCAGCTTGCCCAGAATATCCGTGACATAATTCTTAATGGTTCCTTCGCTTAGGTAGAGATGCTGCGCTATCTCCTTGTTGGTCATTCCCTCTGCAATCAAGGTAACCACCTGGTCCTCGGTTGGCGTCAGCCCATATTCGGACGACCATGCCATGCTTTGCTCATGGTGTGCCGGGGATGGTGTCCTGAGCAGCTCCGTAAGCTTGCGGGCAATGTCGGGGTGAATGAGCATATCTCCATCATGCACTGTCCGGATTCCCTGAATAATCCGTTCTGGTGAGATATTTTTGAGCAAATATCCGCAGGCACCGTTCCGTAGCGCTTCAATAATGAATTCATCATCGTCAAAGGTTGTCAGGATCAGCACTTTGCTGTCCGGGGAGGCCTCCTTCATGAGACGAGTCCCCTCAACACCGTCACAGCCTGGCATGCGGATGTCCATCAATACTACATCAGCTTGGACTCCGCTCTTGACCAAGCTTACGGCTTCGAGTCCATTGGCAGCTGTCCCTGTCACCTGAATATGCTCATTCAGCCCCAGAATCATCCTCATACTCTCGCAAATGAGAGGATCATCATCCACAATCATAACCTGAATCATCGCTTATCCTCCTTGCTGTGAAGTAGACTCATAGAAATCCTGATGCTCAGCGTAGCTTGCAGGCAAGCGGGTGATTACCGTATACGGGGTATCCGTATCATGAACGGTGACCTCACCTCCTAGGATCGAGGTCCGCTCCAGCATTCCCTTCATACCTAGCCCCATGGGGCGCTTGGCTTCCTTGGGAAGCGAGCCATTATTGCTGACCAGCATGGTAACTTCATGCCGGGTATAGTGTAGTCTGATTGTAATCTCGGTAGCTTCTCCGTGGCGCAACGCATTGGTAATCGCCTCACGCGCGTTCTGATATAGAACAATTCGCAGGCTCGGGTATAAGGGAGGAGCGTTCCCTTCTATGATGAGCTGTGTGAGGATTCCAGTGCCTCTTCCGGTCTCCTCCAGCAGGGAGTGCAGAGAATATGCATCTTCGAATCGAGGCTCTGGATGAATGCGTCTGACAATCTGCCGCATATTATCCATGCTGGAAGCAAGCTCATCCCGGATTTGTCTTAGCAACTCCAATCCTTTGTCGGCATCCTTTGGGGCTACTTGGAGGGCGGCCTCAGATAACAGCTTGGTTCGTATAAGCCGATGCCCGATATCATCATGTAGATGTCTGGAAATGCGTGTGCGCTCCTCCATCTGAGCAATGAATTCAACCTGACCTGCATATTGAAGTAGCTGGCTGCGGACATCATTCAGCTCGTAATTTTTTTTGCGTAGCTCATCGTATAGCTGGTCCGTAAGCCGTCGGTCCTCAGTTGTCCGGTACAGTCGGTGGAGCAAAAATGCTCCTGCGGCATAGAGGATCAACAGTAAGCCTTGATGAAGCACTGGTAAAGTCTGTGCGGACCAGAACAGGAACGCAAAATGCCCCAGCAACATGAAGTATCGTGATTTTGTACTCGGAAAGGCCATGTATCGTGTCATAGTCGATAATGCGGGAACAAACCATACACCACCATAATACCAACTTAGCCAAATAGCGCACACCAGCTCCAATCCGCAGCTAGCAATCAGGGTACGTCCGCGACGCAGGTTATCGCTGATGACGGCCAAGGCCAGAAAAGAGAAGAAATGAAGCGTATAGGTATCACTCAGTGCTACCTCTTGAGCATACATGCCAAGTAAGCCTGGTCCGATAATGAGACCATACCGCAAGGGCCACAGATCATGGCGTATGTATTTCATCCGGGTCTACTCCATTTCTCCTCCAAAGCCCTGCTTTGAGGAATATAGTGTCTGCCTGTTCGCTGGAATTCTTTACATGCTTGCTACATTATATCACAGGCCGTACGGACATCTGAGGTGACTTAAGTCATCCGAAGGTCGTGACCTCAGTGACCTTACGAGGTGGTCTCAGGTAGGTAAAATATGAAATAGAAGTGCTGGTGAGCGCAATCAGATCATCATGTGTAATGCCAGAAGTATTCTGACCAATAGAAATGCTCTAAATGGCAGGCGCACTCTGGAATGGATAACATGCTGCAAAAATGAATCACAAAAGAGGAGAGGGAGCCCATGGCTTATATAGAGCTTAAGGATGTCATTAAGCGTTACGGACCCAAGCTATCTGTCGATCACTTGAATCTGAGCATTGATAAAGGGGAGATTGTGGGCTTGCTAGGTCCTAATGGCGCTGGCAAAAGTACCACGATCAACATGATCCTGGGTCTGCTTCGTCTCGACGGAGGAGACATTCGGGTGGACGGACTCTCTGTCCTGTCACATGCACGGGAGATCAAACGCCATATTGGCCTTGTGCCACAGGATATTGCTGTCTATGAGCAAGTAAGTGCTGCGGATAATATTCGCTTTTTCGGACGGCTATATGGACTAAAGGGCCAGCTACTGAAAGACCGAGTACTTGAGGCGCTGGAGTTCGTTGGTCTGGAGAAGCATGCCCGCGAGCTGCCTTCAACCTTCTCGGGAGGTATGAAGCGTAGGTTGAATATCGCCTGTGCCATCATGCATCGTCCCCAGATCATTATCATGGATGAGCCAACCGTGGGCATTGATCCACAATCCCGTAATCATATTCTGGAGTCGGTACGCAGCTTGAACCGAATGGGCTCGACCATCATCTATACGAGCCATTACATGGAGGAGGTCGCAGCGATCAGTGACCGGGTAGCGATTATGGACAAAGGTCATATTATCGCATACGGCACGGAGCAAGAGCTGAAGGAGCGCGTATTCCGGGAAGAGAAGATCATCTTGGAGGTATCGGGCTGGAAGCAAGCAGCGTGGGAAGAGCTGCAGCAGCATCCGCGCATTACCCGTGTTGCCGAAGAGAACGGTCGTGTCGAGATTGCGCTACCCTCTGCTCAGGGCTGCCTGCAGGATGTGCTGTTTATTTGTGGGCGGCATGAGGTTGCTATTCTCTCCCTTGTCTGCGAGGAGCCCAATCTGGAGTCCCTGTTCCTGCAATTGACCGGACGATTGTTGCGGGATTAAGGAGGTAATGTGATGCTGACGATTGCTTGGTTTGAATTAAAGCGTATGCTACGGCAAAAAGTAGTGCTGTTGAATCAATTTCTGCTGCCTGTCCTACTGATTTTTATATTGGGAACAGCCCTGTCATCTGTTTTTGAGGGGAGACAGGAATTGAATTGGACACCTATGAAGGTGGCTATCGTGCAGCAGGGGAACGCCGATGAGCAACAGATCTGGAATAGCTTTATAAGTTGGCCATCCCTTGATGAGCTACTCCGTTCCTTTACGGCGGAGAGCCGTGAGGAAGCCCAGAAGATGCTTCGAGGTGGGGAGGCGGATTTTGCGGTCGTTGTCCCGGCTGACTTCGAGCAGCAGATTGTCACAGGAGGGCAGACCCGGCTGGAGCTCATCCGTGGTAGAGATGCTACAAGAAATATGGTAGCAGAATCGTTATTTAATAACTTCGTGAAGCAAGTCAACACAGGTCAGACGGTGACGATGATTATGAGGGAATCCCCTCCAAAAGTAGAGGCATGGGAGCAGTGGTATAATGCTGGAGCCAGTGAGAGCTTACTGAAGCCTGGTAAGCTTGGAGAGCATGGCAGCTATACGGCCTTTCAGTTCTATGCAGTCTCCATGCTCATCATGTTCATGTTGTACTGTGGAATGACGGTTAGCCATAGTTTGAACAATGAGAAGGGCTTAGGAACGTTAGCCCGAATGTATGCTGCTCCGATTCATGGCAACCATATTTTCTTTGGAAAAATCTTGGGGAATATGCTTGTCTCGATGGTACAGGTGCTGTTCATCATTATGGCGACCCACTGGATCTTTGGGGTGAACTGGGGAAGCCATCCGTGGATGCTGGCTATAATTAGTATATTGGTTATCTTTATCTCAATGTGTATGGCCGTGATTCTCACCTTCAGCATAACAGCACCTTCAGTAGCATCGACGGTCATTAGTATGATAATTGTTGTTATGACGTTTATCAGTGGCGGGATGACTCCTCAATTACCCGGTTGGTTGAACGTGATTGGTAAGGGGACTGTGAATTACTGGGGAATGGAAGGCATGCTGTTACTGATGCAAAATGGGGAGCCAGCTCAGATCTGGCCATCCATCGGCGCTTTATGTGCGATAGCACTTGGACTGCTACTGATCACTGGAATGATGTACAGGAAGGTGGGCTATCAATGAATATTCCGATTATAGCTGCAATAGCCTGGAATGTCATAAGGAGAACGATAGGTACACGTAATGGCATATTAGGTTTACTGCTGCTCCCTTCTGTCGTGGTATCGTTGACCTATGTGTTGTTGGGCGGGATACAGGAAGAGGAGCCGCGTGTTACATTCATGATTCAGGATCAAGGAGCAGAGGCGGCGGTGATTCGTGGTGAGCTGCAATCTATGGATGGAATAGAGATAATGGAGATGACTGAACTGGATGCAATGCGCAAGGTTGTGACGGATAAACGTGCGGTCATTGGCATTCGAGTTCCCGAATCCTTCTCGGCAGAGCTCAGATCAGGGGCAGCTCCCTCTGTTGAATTTTATGAGATTGCAGTTAGTGAAGCTGGCTATGCTGTGAAGGCTACGCTGGAGGGGGCCATCCAGCGCATGAGTCGTACTATGGTTATGCTGCAGTCTCTACCGACAGAGCGTCGTGAGCCTTCGATTCAGAGCTGGCTTGCAAAAGAGCTGACACCTGCGATCACGACGTCAACGATAGACGAGGATATGTATCCCAAGGCGGGTCTGCGCAACGGCACAGGCTTCATGCTGCTATTCCTGCTGGGACTAGTGACCAGTGCTGTGACGCTGATGACGAGAGACCGCAATTCACATATGCTAGCCAGGATGTACATGGCTCCAGTAAGCTCGGCAGAGATTACGTTGGGTTATTTTATGGGAAGCCTTGCGGTGGGCTGTTTTCAGATTGTGCTCATTTTGGGAGTAACGCGTGGTATATTCGGATTTGATTATGGTGTTCCTTTGTTGCCGCATTTTGTGATACTGATGTTCTTTACTATTGTAGCTTTGGGATTATCCAGCACGGTAGCAGGAATGATTCGTAATCAGACCAATGCAGGCATGCTGAATCCGCTTATCGTGTCGCCTACCTGCATGTTGGGAGGCTGCTTCTGGCCCATTTCCATCATGCCGGATTTCTTGCAAAAGCTAGCCAACTTTATGCCACAGAAATGGGCTATTCAGGCCATTGAGACGATGGCTGCAGGCGGAGAATGGGCGGATATTATGGTCCCGCTGGCCATTCTGGGTTGCATGGCCATCATTCTGATTATACTGGGCGCTACGATCCTGAGACCCCATGAGGCTGGCATCAAGGGCTGAGGGCAGTAATATACTGAATATCTAAAAAAATCCCCGATAAGCTCGTGATGCTTCACAGGACTTGTCGGGGATTTTCTATGAGTGGCTATTAGGAGTTATTATTGTTGCAGCTGACGAAGCACAGTGATCTCAACCCGTCGATTCTTCTGACGTCCGGCCTGCGTGGAATTATCACCAGCGGGACGTGTGTCTGCATAACCAGCATATTGGAAATACTTAGGGTCCAACTGCCTGCGTTCAATGAAGAAGCGTAGCACAGATAAGGCACGCGCACCCGACAAATCCCAGTTATCACGGTAGGCGGAGCCGGAGCCCACAGGAATGTTATCGGTGTGACCCTCAATGCTGATCGGCGTATTCAGATTACGAAATAGACTGGCGAGCTTATCCAGTATGGGGGCTGAGCCTGACTTGAGAGACGCTTGACCGATATCGAACAGGAATCGGTCACTAAGGGTGATAGATATACCGCGTGGCTCGTCGGCCACGAAGACCTGGTCGTCCAAATGGTTCTCTGTGATGTACTCCTGAATCATGCCCATGAGATCCATTAATTCCTGCTCCTGCTGCCGGAAAGCGAGTTCTCGTTCGGTCATCACTTCAGAGCCAGGCTCCTCGCCGCTTACGGCTTGGCCGTCATTGCCAGGTCCATTACCCTTGCCCTCCTGTGCTGCAGGAGGGTTCTTGCTGGTATTCACATCTGCAGTGCCAGTAATCCCTGAGCCTTGCTCCAGAATGGAGTCCGCAGAGCGAAATGTCCCCTGAATGGACTGTGAGACGACTTCATATTTGCTTGCATCCAGTCGACTCATGGCATACATAATGACAAAGAAAATCAGGAGTAAGGTAATAAGATCAGCATAAGTAATCAGCCAGCGGTCTCTGCTATCATTTGCAGGAGCAGCTTTTTTGTCTCTAATTCGCACTCTCATGGAAGCCCTCCTCGGCCTTGGCGATCGGACGATTGCGGCTGTCCGTACCGCTGGTGCGGTCAAACAGGCTTAGCTTTCGCTGAACGAGCTGAGGGTTCTCACCATTTTGTATAGCAATGATTCCGTGCATGAGCAGCTCCATGGTATGGACTTCCAGCTCACCCCGGGTTTTGATCTTCGAGGCGATAGGCAGAAAAATCAAGTTGGCGCTGGCTACCCCATACAATGTAGCGGTGAAGGCAAGAGCGATGGATGGCCCGAGAGATGTGGGCTCGGTAAGGCTGCTGAGTACGTGAATCAGGCCCATAACTGTACCGATAATCCCCATCGTAGGAGCGTAACCGCCGGCCGATTCGAACACTTTGGCATAGCCCTCATATTCCTGCTCTACTGCATCAAGCTCCAGGGACAGCATTTGCTTCAGCTGCTCCTGATCTGTGCCATCTACCACAAGCTGAATGCCCTCCCGCAAAAATGGACTCGGATGTTCCATTGAGTTCCGCTCCAGAGCTAGTACTCCTGAACGGCGGGCAATGGTCGCCATATTCACAATATCCTTAATATAGCGTCCGTTAGGTATATCTTCACGCCCGAAGGCTACTTTCAATGCTGCCGGGATCGTACGTAGCTTGGATTTGGGAAAACTGATAGTGACAGCAGCAGCGGTGCCACCGAATACGATTAGAGCAGCAGTGAACTGCAACAAGCCGCTAAATTCTCCCCCATCCATCAGAAAGCCGCCTACAATAGCTACGAGCCCTGCAATGATGCCAATCCAAATCGTGATGTCCAAAAGTTAATCACTCCCAATGAATACTTATCGTTTGCATCCGTAATATGAAAGAGGTATAATATGACGGGAACAAACATTCTTATAGCAAGTGTTCCGTGTCATTTCTCGGGAAATAACGACAGCACGAGACACACGGAATAAGTCAGCTGTGACCGTCTGAGGTGACAGCTAGAATAGTGGGTATAAGAGATAGAACGGTTTTATTACTGCATAACTTTAGATTGCGAGCCTCTTGCAGGTAAAATTACGCAAAAAGTCGTACAAACTAGCAGGTACAGGGTAACAGTCTTGTGCGCAAAGAAGCATAATGTCTCAAAGGCCATAAGGCTTGGATTCGGCTATCTTTGCTGCTCAATTGCAAGGTCTCATCTCTAGCACTTGGATGGACTTGAAATTGACTGTACGCTACAACATGAGCCTTGCCAAATGAACCACTACTAAACGCGGTCTGTCTCCCCTGGATGTACATTGATCGACGTTTTTCTTTCATAGATGTAGCAATAACTCGTTTTTTGTAAAAACAGGATGATTTTATTTTAGACGATAAGGGTGATGCAGGGCAATGAGTGATATTGTCATCAGCAACAAGACGTTTGAAGTTGAGTCCGAATTCTCGCCACAGGGTGACCAGCCCAAGGCCATCGTGGAGCTAGTGGAGGGTGTGCTGGCGGGAAAGAAACACCAGACACTGCTAGGTGCGACGGGAACAGGTAAGACCTTTACAATTGCTCAGACCATTGCGAAGCTTAACCGCCCCACCCTGGTAATCGCACATAATAAGACGCTGGCGGCACAGCTCGCAAGTGAGTTCAAGGAGTTTTTCCCGAACAACTCGGTTGATTATTTTGTCAGTTACTATGACTACTTTCAGCCAGAAGCCTACATTCCGTCTTCCGATACGTACATTGAGAAGGACTCCAGTATTAATGAAGAGATCGATAAGCTTCGCCACTCTGCGACCAGCTCTCTGTTCGAGCGGCGGGATGTCATTATTGTAGCGAGCGTATCCTGTATCTACGGTCTCGGTTCACCAAAGGAATATGGTAGCTTGTTACTATCCCTGCGAGTGGGAATGGAGAAGCCGCGTAATGAGATTCTATCGAGACTTGTTGACATCCAGTATCAGCGTAATGATATCAATTTCGTACGGGGGACCTTCCGGGTGCGTGGGGATGTGATTGAGATCTTCCCTGCCTCGCAGGGAGAGCATGCTGTACGTGTTGAGCTGTTCGGTGACGAAGTAGAACGAATTACGGAGATTGATGTGTTGACTGGAGAGCTGATCGGCGAACGAGATCACGTCGCTATCTTCCCGGCTTCTCACTTTGTTACCAAAGAAGAGACGATGAAGGTCGCGCTGGTTAACATTGAGCGTGAACTGGAGGAGCGCCTGACAGAGCTAAGAGCGAATGGCAAGCTCCTGGAGGCACAGCGACTAGAGCAACGTACACGCTATGATATTGAGATGATGAAGGAAGTCGGATTCTGCTCAGGGATTGAGAACTATTCGGGTCCTCTGACCTTCCGTGAGCGAGGAGCTACTCCGTATACGCTGCTGGATTATTTTCCGGATGATATGCTGGTGGTCATTGATGAGTCCCACGTGACATTGCCACAAATTCGCGCCATGTATAACGGGGACCAGGCACGCAAGAATGTATTGGTGGAGCACGGCTTCCGCCTGCCTTCTGCGCTGGACAACAGGCCGCTTCGCTTCGAGGAATTCGAGGATAAGGTGGATCAGATTATATACGTATCTGCCACGCCAGGTCCGTACGAGGCAGAGAAATGCGACACCATGGTAGAGCAGATCATCCGGCCAACGGGTCTGCTTGACCCAATCATCGAGGTGCGACCGACCAAAGGGCAGATTGATGATCTGATTGGTGAGATACGCGTTAGAGTGGATAAGGACGAACGTGTCCTGGTGACGACACTTACGAAGAAGATGGCCGAAGATTTGACAGATTATCTCAAAGAGGTTGGCATTAAGGTCCGATACATGCACTCCGAGATCAAGACATTGGAGCGGATGGCGATATTGCGGGATCTGCGTCTAGGTGTCTTTGATGTGCTGATTGGCATTAACCTGCTGCGGGAGGGACTGGATTTGCCAGAGGTATCTCTGGTGACCATTCTCGATGCAGACAAGGAAGGCTTTCTGCGTTCAGATCGTTCCCTCATTCAGACGATTGGCCGGGCTGCCCGCAACAGTGAGGGTCTCGTAATCATGTATGGTGATAAGGTAACGGACTCCATGGATCGTGCCATCAAGGAGACGGCAAGACGGCGTGAGCTACAAATCAAGTTCAACGAGGAGCATGGCATTACTCCACAGACGATTCGCAAGAAGGTTCGTGATGTCATAGAGGCAACCAAGGTTGCCGAGGCCAAGAATGAATATCTGCCAGGTGATACTGGGAAAATGTCCAAGAAGGATCGCCAGACACTTATCCAGCGCCTAGAGAAGGAAATGAAGGATGCTGCAAAAAATCTTCAGTTCGAGCGGGCCGCAGAGCTGCGTGACGCTTTGCTGGAATTAAAGGCTGATTAAGCAAGGGAGATGACGCAATTGGCAAGAGAAAGCATCATAATCAAAGGCGCACGAGCGCACAATTTGAAAAATATTGACGTGACCATTCCGCGTGATAAATTCGTGGTATTAACAGGTCTCAGTGGCTCAGGAAAATCCTCCCTCGCATTCGATACCATCTATGCGGAAGGACAGCGCCGTTATGTAGAATCCTTGTCAGCCTATGCCCGTCAATTTCTAGGTCAGATGGAGAAGCCTGATGTTGACTCGATTGACGGTCTGTCTCCAGCGATCTCCATTGACCAGAAGACTACCAGTCGCAACCCGCGTTCGACGGTAGGTACGGTAACCGAAATTTATGATTATCTGCGTCTGTTGTTCGCGAGAATTGGTCATCCCCACTGTCCCGAGCATGGCATCGAGATTACCTCACAGACCGTAGAGCAAATGGTCGACCGGATCATGCAGTACCCTGAGCGTACCCGTCTGCAAATTCTTGCTCCAGTTGTATCCGGACGAAAGGGAGAGCACAAGAATCTGTTCGCTGACATTGCGAAGCAGGGATTCGTACGTGTGCGGGTGAACGGAGAACTGCGGGATCTATCCGAGAGTATCGAGCTGGAGAAGAATAAGAAGCACTCCATTGAGGTCGTCGTTGACCGGATTGTGATTAAGCCTGATGTAGCCTCCAGACTCGCCGATTCTATTGAGACGGCTCTCAATCTGTCGGGAGGACAGCTGCTGGTAGATATTATAGATCAGGAAGAGCTACGTTTTAGCTCCAACTTTGCTTGTTCAGTCTGCGGCTTCAGCATGGAGGAATTGTCCCCGCGGATGTTCTCGTTCAACAACCCATTTGGAGCCTGCCCGGACTGTGACGGCCTGGGAAACAAGATGATCGTCGATCCGGATCTACTCACCCCAGACCCAACGAAGAGCATTGAGGATGGCGCGTTTCAGGCATGGGCTGGCGGAACATCCACGTATTATCCGCAGTTCCTGCAATCCGTGTGTGAGCATTACGGAATTCCGCAGAATGTGCCAGTTCAGGATTTGGGCGAAGAGCACATGAAGACCATCCTGTATGGGACAGGCAAGGACAAGATCCGCTTCCGCTATGAGAATGACTTCGGACAGCGTAAGGAAGCCTTGGTGACTTTTGAGGGAATTATTCCGAACCTGGAGCGTCGCTATAAAGAGACAGCCTCCGACGGCATTCGTGAATTCATCGAGGGCTTCATGGCGGCCAAGCCTTGTAATACGTGTAAGGGCCACCGTCTGAAGAAGGAAGTACTCGCCGTAACCATTCAAGATAAGAATATGGCCTATGTCACCAGCCTCTCCATCAGTGATGCTAGCCAGTTCTTTTCTACACTCCAATTGAGTGAGAAGGAACAGGCAATTGCTAACCTGATTCTGAAGGAAATTAATAGTCGTCTTGGCTTCCTCGTCAACGTCGGCTTGGATTATCTGACGATGAGTCGTGCTGCTGGAACTTTGTCTGGTGGCGAGGCGCAGCGTATCCGGCTGGCTACCCAGATCGGCTCAAGCCTGATGGGGGTCTTGTACATTCTTGATGAGCCTAGTATTGGCCTCCATCAGCGGGATAATGACCGTCTGATTCAGACATTGGAGCACATGCGTGATCTAGGTAATACCTTGATTGTTGTGGAGCACGATGAGGATACGATGATGGCTGCTGACTATATCATTGATGTGGGGCCAGGTGCCGGCATTCATGGGGGACAGATTATTGCTCAGGGCACACCGGCAGAGATCCAGGAGAATCCTGCTTCCTTGACGGGTCAGTACTTGAGTGGGCGTAAGTTCATTCCGGTGCCAGAGAAGCGCCGCGAGCCTTCGGATAAGCATCTGGAGATTCGAGGAGCCAAGGAGAATAATCTTAAGAATGTGAACGTCAAAATTCCACTCGGTCTATTCGCTGCAGTAACTGGGGTGTCTGGATCAGGTAAATCGACGCTTGTTAATGAAATTCTATATAAGACGCTGGCAAGGGACCTTAATCGTGCGCGAGTACGTCCAGGGCAGCACAAGGAAATTCGGGGTCTGGAGCATATCGACAAGGTCATTGAAATTGATCAGTCTCCGATCGGGCGGACACCTCGCTCCAATCCAGCGACCTATACAGGGGTATTTGATGATATCCGCGATCTGTTCTCCCAGACAAACGAAGCGAAGCTACGGGGCTACAAGAAGGGCCGCTTCAGCTTCAATATTAAAGGTGGCCGCTGTGAGGCCTGCCGTGGCGATGGTATTCTCAAGATTGAGATGCACTTCCTGCCTGATGTCTACGTCCCATGTGAGGTATGTAAGGGCAAAAGGTATAACCGTGAGACGCTGGAAGTAAAGTACAAAAACAAGAGTATTTCGGATGTGCTGGAGCTAACGGTTGAGGATGCGGTCAAATTTTTTGAGAACATCCCGAAAATCCATCGTAAGCTCCAGACCCTGCTTGATGTGGGACTGGGCTATGTGAATCTTGGACAGCCAGCAACAACACTGTCAGGTGGGGAAGCCCAGCGTGTGAAGCTTGCCTCTGAGCTGTATCGTCGTAGCACAGGCAAGACCATGTACATTCTGGATGAACCGACTACGGGACTACATGTTCATGATATTGATCGACTTCTGACCGTCCTGCATCGCTTGGTGGATTCTGGTGAGTCGGTGCTCGTCATTGAGCATAACCTGGATGTCATCAAGACAGCTGATTACCTGATCGACCTCGGCCCAGAGGGTGGCAGCGGCGGCGGTACAATTCTGGCTACAGGCACACCCGAAGAGCTGGTTCAGGTAGAGGGTTCCTATACAGGTAAATATCTGAAGCCTGTTCTAGAGCGGGATACCGCTCGCAGCAGAGCACTACAGACCGCAGAGCTGTAGGCTTAAGCCCTGATAAGGCAGCAATGCATTACTAAAGCTGCTAGGGGTAAACGTAGCACTGGCATATAGCCATAACGAGTAATGCACCTTGATTCCAGTAAAAGCTAACAGTGTTCATAGACCCTGAAGGAACTGATCCATGATGAACGGTCAGTCTCTTCAGGGCTTTTTTGTATGTAGTGGTCAAATTTCTTAAATTTTGTTTAATTCTCAGTATTCGTCATTTTAAGACATAGCCATGGGAGGTCATCCCCTGTACAATAGTGGCAGATCAATCATACGTGTTTTGGGAAATCTGGAATCGGTTATATAAGACACAGGCTTGAACTACAGAGATCCTGCCACGTAATCGCAGTATCAATGATGCCGTAGAGTAGTTGTTGGTCATGAATTCAGACAGCAGAGGCATATCCATGAATAACACCATGGGACAATGCATTGTAGATTACAGAGAGGGGATCTTCGCAGTGAAATGTAATTATTCAATGAGTATCCAGGGCAAATGGGTGCAGGTGGTATCGGGTATAGCTTTCACAGCTGTAATTATCGTCATGTTGCTGGGGGGACCTGCTTATGTACAAGCTTCTGAAGTTACCGAGCCATCACCAGAATCTACGCAGACGACCGAGCTAGAGAATTCAGCTGAAGTCGTGGCAGTGACAGAACGCGCTCGTGTTAACACTGAGCTGGAGAGTGGACCTTTCATGGGCGAAGTGAATGATCCGTCACATGCAAAAAACTATATTCAGCAGACGAGGCAGGGGGGATTTGCTGCGCTGAGTCTAAAAGAGGATCAAGCGGCCAATGTACTACAGGTTACCTATGGACAGTGGGATAGCTCGCTCCAGCAGCAGTGGCAGCAAGAGAGCACATTACCACTAGCGGCGGGTGCTACGCCCGCTAAGGGAGTACAGCGGGAGACCTACAGTGGTGGGCAGCTGTGGCTAATATCATATATGAAAGCGGAATCAGGAGCCGAATGGCTGGCAGTACATACAGCAGCTGATGGTCAGGTGCTGTGGTCCAGACCGCTTGAGACGGATGGAATGGCCACGGGACAGGAGAATGCCTCTCTTGGCCTTGAGCCTTTACCGCAGGGGGATTTTCTTGTATATACGATTGATCAGCATCGAACGTTAACGACTTATCACTATAATCGAGATGGTGAGCTAGACTCGACCCGAAGAACCGGGGGAGTAGAGACTGGCTGGCTAATTGCTGCGGATGATGGGTACTACAGTATATTAAATACTGATCAAGGTGTGAAATCCGTACTCTCCGATGTATATGGGCAGCCCAAGCGGAACCAGGTATGGAATGGCTGGGGCAAACGCAGGGTGCTGGATGTCCATGAATGGAAAGATGGCATCGCCGTTACGGTTACTGGCAAATCGCAAGCATCCGCCAAGAAACGCACACTCATTTTTGACCATCAGATGAAAGAGCGCAGCGACACCGGAGATTATGATGCTAACCTCTATTATATACCTGAGGATGGTGCATTCCTCTCCGTATCGGATCAATATGAAGCAATGGGCGGAAAAGGCAACATGTTCATGCATGGAATTACGATCACAAGTCTGAATCGCAAGGGGGAGGAGCTGTGGTCGACTAATACCGTGTATAAAGAGGACGATTATTTCCGAGTCACGCTAGATGGCTCGCTATTCTACAAAACTCCTGAAGGCTATGTGATCTTGAGTCGAACGGAGAGTAATGCTGCAACAGCTGTAATGCTGGATTTGATGAAAATTCTGGTTCATAAATAAATAAGTGCAGAGCAGCCAGTTGCGGTTTTTCCAGTGACTGGCTGTTAGCGTGGAAATAGCTTTCTTGAATAATGAGCTCTAGTATTGCGGTCGAAGCACATTATAGATTGTAAGCCTTAAAATGCCTGATAGGAAGCGAACGATGTAGGGGAGGAGATTCATTCCATATATTGATATATAGGCGAAAAAATGTTCTGTGGAATATTTAAATTCAATATCTTTTTTTTGGTAATGCCTGTTACAATAGAGTCAGAGATTCGTAGTATTTACATATGAGCATGGATGCCTGCTTTAGGTGGGGGGCTTCTATATTAGGAAGCTAAGAGATGATATGGGATTCGCTCTGAGCAGGAAATGTCCGCAGGTGTTCGGAAGTCTCCAGACTGACGGATTGACGTGAAATGCTGAACAGAGATGTATGTGCTCGTAAGACATCGCAGTAGGGGAAGAGGGGTACATAAATATATGAAAATTGTGAGCAACAAGTGGGCTGTTGCCTCTTTGGCAGTTGTACTAGGGGCAAGTCTTGGTGTACCTGCGAGCGTACAGGCCGCAGATGTATCACTGCAAGCGAAGAAGCTTGAAGGCGGTATCTACGTGAACGTGAACGAGCTGAACAAGGCACTGGGAACTACAGGCTCCTATAACAGCTCTAGTGGTACATATTCGTTATCCTCGGGATTAATTCCATCCGTCGTCAAGAAGGTATCTCCCTCAGTCGTCGGTATCATTGGACGCTCCAATACCAGCAGCTATGGGATGAGCGGGGATCGTTACAATCTGGCGCATGGCACCGGCGTTATCGTGAAATCCAACGGCTGGATTGTCACGAATGCACATGTGATTAGTGGGCTGGATGATGCAGTGGTCGTTACCTCGGATGGTAAAACCTACGGCATTACAGACAGCTATAGTGATCCGGTGAGTGACCTTGCCATTATCAAAATCAATGCTTCTTCACTCAAGCCAGCTACCTTTGCGGATTCGATTCAGAATCTGGCAGTCGGAGAGCAGGTCGTTGCAATTGGTACGCCAATCTCCTTCTCGCTCCGTAACTCTGCTACAGCAGGAGTAGTCAGTGGTTTGAACCGTGGGGTAAATGCATCCTATCGGCTCATCCAGAGTGATACCGCCATCAACCCTGGTAACAGTGGCGGGCCGCTGGTGAATATGAAGGGCGAGGTCGTAGGGATTAATACGATGAAATTCGCGGCTGTGGGCGTCGAGAATATGGGGTTTTCAATTCCGGCAGATACGGTCAAATATGTCATGAACCAATATTTCAAATATGGTGAGGTGCGAAGGGCAAGTCTCGGACTGAAGCTCGAAGAGAGCTGGTCTGCTATAGTTGGTCTTCCTACGGACGATCCGCTGACAGTAACTGAAGTGAGCTCGACCGAAGCACTTCAGGCCAAAATCCATGAAGGCGACGAGCTGTACAGCATTAATGGGCAGCGTGTCATGTCCATCATTGATATTAACGAGCTGTTGAAGGGCTATCAGCCAGGACAGACCGTGAATGTGCTAATGCAGTCAGATGGAGATATTGTCCAGCGGAAGCTCAAGCTTAGTCGTGATCAGGGTGGCATGCTGGAGGCAGCCGAGGCGGCGGCAGACAGCTTTGAAGCAGGCGAGGACTTTGAAGGTCTCGAGCCATAGTCTTCTGTTGTTGTCTGATTTCAGAGAAGAGAACTGTCTAGTCGATGATTGCAGTACTATCTATGTACTATATTAACAATTGGGAGAGCCGTATTGTCAGTGAACAGTACGAAAATCTCTTTACAGGATTCATGTAGAAATCATTTATTTTCATTGTATTGCTTCAATCATTGAACTATATATAGGATGTGGGAGATCAAAGATGAACAAAACCCATGCAAAAATAGCTCGCTTACTGTCCGTAGGTGTCCTCACAGGTTCATTAATCCTGTCGGCGCTTCCAGCGGCAGCAGATCAGGAGTTTACTGAGCTCTATATTCAGGGCGGAAGTGCCAAGGCTGCAGTGAATGGGCAGGCGATGACCATTGCTGTTCCATATAGCAAGAACGGAACGATGATGGTCCCAGTCGGTGTGTTCAAGAAGGCCTTCAACACGCAGGTTCGCCTGGAATCGGCCCGGAACGTGAAGCTGATTAGTGGCTCGCGTGTCGTGTCCATGACCATTGATAGCCGCACGGCTTATATTGGAGGCAGCAAGGTAACATTATCAGCTGCACCAGAGATGAAGAATGGTTATCTTATGGTACCACTGCGGCCCGTCGCAGAAGGGCTTGGAGGCAAGCTGACAGGCAATGCAGGTGGAGTCACCGTACGCATGGCAGCACAGGAAGATGAGACGGAGATCATATCTGACACGCCGCAGATCGATCAGGATCAGGGCAAGAGCAAGATTGGCAATAGCTACTATGGGTGGTCCATGAACTATCCGACGGGCCTTGTCATTGGCCAGACAGGCAGCGATGAGAGCACCTCCACTTTCATGGATGAGAACGGGGATTATTACATGGAAGTGCATGTTACGCCACAGCCGATTCCATTGGATGGTGATGATCTGCTACAGCAGCTGGTGCAGGAAGCCAAGGATACGGGAGAAATGATCCTGGATCGTAAGTCCTTTGGCGAGGGTGAGGTCCCTTATGCCCGCGTGATTACCAAAGGTACAGATGGCTCTATGTGGGAAAATCGGATGTACTACGCTCATGACAAGCTATATACCGTCTATCTGAGCGACTCTGCTGCGACGAACTATAAGGATCTGAACAAGCACTCAGCCTTGCTGGGTTCCTTCAAGACGTCCTTCAATACACAGGACAGAACGATTAAGGACTTGTCTACAGTAGAGGGCGGAATGAAAAGTGTATATAACAGCGATTATGGTATTTCACTCCAGGTCCCCGCTGGCTGGCTCATCGATAACAGTCAGTTGAACTTTGAAGGCAGCGATTCTTCTTATCTGAGCATTACGGTCAGCTCTGCCCCGGCAGAAGCCAAGGAAGAGGATTGGAACGCGCAGCTGCAGCAGTGGTTGCGGGATTCCTTTACCGCCTCTGCTTATCAGGCTGTAAAGACTTATCCATTGGAGGTAGCTGGCGAAGCCGCTATTGTGCATGAGTACCGCTATAATTTCGGGGATGGCTGGGTCAAGGAATACGATGTCATGCTGCAGGTGGCCGGCTATCGTTATTTTGTAGAATATTCAGTGCCTGATGATGAATCGAACAAGGGCAAGGATGAATTCCAGAAAATCATTTCCTCCTTGCAGATTGATTACTCCGTAGTAGCGGAGAATTTCGGGCAGCTGGACGATAATCAATATCTGATGGATAAGACAACAGCTGCGAAGAAGATCTCGAAGGCATACGAGTATAGCGTAGAAATACCACGCTACTGGACTGCGATCAGTGATCGTTTTGAATCTGGCTATGTGGAGTACCAGTTCGTAGGCGGAAGATTTGCTATTCGTATCAACTCAGATGATCCGTTCGACATGCAGGTATCCCGCCTGAAAGACTTCTATGCTGACGAGGCGAAGGGCTATTCGAATCTGAAAGTGGAGCAAGTGAAGGATATCCAATTTGCAGGTGTGCCTGCGGTATCCTTTACCTTCCATCGTACAGATAACGGTGTAGGCTACACGGGACGTCAAATCTTGCTTGAGCACAATGGCTCAACTTACACGATTAGCACCGTCCTGAATGACGCGAACAACACGGCTGCCCAAGCAGTAGCGCTGGATTCAGCCTTGAATTCTTTTACATTAGTAAAATAGGTGAGCTGACTGGCCCAATGATGGTGATGTAAGCATGACCAGTCATAATATTTAGTAACTTGACTAGAGCAAATGTGAGTATAGAGCCGCTGCAAGTGGGGAGCCCTGTCGACTGCTGTTAAGCTTGCTGTTCGTTGGATTAAAGAATCACAAGCAGATGAACAGCAAGCTTAAAGGCAGGCACTCCGTTTCTCTAGAGCTTCCCCACTTTCCGCTAACCATCACGCTCCTCATATCATTCAACATGAAATCAAATTTGGTCAAGGCACTAGCATCTTAATTGCTGCACAGTGCTTTTGTTTGGAGTAGGTAGAAATTGGCAGATCTCTTGATAGTCTCAGGAGGGCTGCTTTTCTATTTCATTGATAATTCTTTGAAAGGAATCTATGGAAACAGTAGAACGAGAGGCCACAGTCTGGTACACTGGATTAGTTAAAATATTGTTGAATGTTTGTTACGGAAACATACAGGCTTACAGGGCGCTGAGCAGGGCACGATGAGGCAGGGTGAGGATCGAGTATCCAGTATCCAGGCAGTCTCGCGGGATGTCGTAGAATCAGTCGCCCTCCTTGATGTGAGGCTGAAGAAGTGAGGGGGGCTTGGGAGGGATAACCTTCTCTGGTTCGCGTCATGTATCTAGCTGGTTATCGCTGACAAGAAGTCTGTGCAATAGATGATGTAGCTGGATTTGTAGTTGGATTATAGTTGTTGGCTATACTGCTGAGGTCTGATTCGTGGATATACTTTAAAATATAGCTATTAATCGTGATTAGGGCCAGTGGTAACGGATCGTATGAAATACGTATATAGAACAAGGCGGCTTACGAGTCGTTCAAGGAGGATATAATGGAAGTACAATCATTACGTAGAGAAGATGTGGAGCTGCTGGCTCCAGCCGGAGATTGGGACTGCATGCGAGCTGCGGTAGCCAACGGGGCGGATGCCATATTCTTTGGTGTTGAGAAATTCAATGCACGGGCACGTGCGAATAATTTCCGTATGGATGAGCTGCCGGAGATTATGGCGTTTCTGCACAGCTATGGGGTGAAGGGCTTTCTGACCTTTAACATCCTGGTCTTCGAGGATGAGCTGGCCGATGCCAAGCAACTGATCGATGCTTGCATTGATGCGGGTGTAGATGCCGTGATCGTTCAGGACCTGGGGCTGGTGAAGATGATTCGGGAGATATCCCCGGACTTTCCGATTCATGGCTCTACTCAGATGACCATTACCTCGCCGGAGGCGGTGGAGTTCACAAAGCCCTTCAATATGGAGCGCGTCGTACTCGGACGTGAAAATAATCTGAAGCAAATTCAGAAAATCGGGGAGCAAGCCAAGCTGCCTATGGAGGTTTTCGTGCATGGAGCGCTGTGTGTATCCTATTCTGGACAATGCCTCACCTCGGAGATGTGGGGCGGTCGTTCAGCGAATCGTGGGGAATGTGCACAGGCTTGTCGTCTGCCGTATGACTTAATGGTGGATGGGGAGCAGAAGCCGATGGGAGACGTCGCTTATCTGCTGTCACCGAAGGATCTGGCGGCGATTGATATTATGCCGGAGCTGATCGAAGCAGGGGTTACCTCCTTCAAGATCGAAGGTCGCCTGAAATCGCCTGAGTATGTGGCGAATGTCGTCAGCAAGTATCGCAAGGCGATTGACCTCTATTTCGACGGTAATACGTCAACGCCGAGCCGGGAGGAGATTCGTGAGCTGCAGCAGAGCTTCTCGCGCGGCTTCACACATGGCTTCCTGGAGGGAACGAACAACAAGAAGCTGGTGGATGGTACCTTCCCGAAAAGCCGAGGCGTCTATCTGGGACGAGTCGAGCAGATTTTGCGGGATGGCGTGGTCTGCCGCATCGAAGCACCACTGAAGCGTGGGGATGGAATCGTGTTCGATGCTGGGGACCCGACGAAAAAAGAAGAAGGCGGCAGAGTCTATGATCTGCGTCGTAAGGGCGTCAAGCTGGAGGGAGAAGCCGGTGAGGGCTGGATTATCGACATCGTTCCAGGACGAAATGATGTGGACCTACGCCGTCTGCACGTCGGTGACCGCATCTGGAAGACGAATGATCCAGCGCTGGATAAGCGGCTGCGCCAGACCTTCGAGACCGAGAAGCCTTACCGGGTATTCCCGGTTCATGTCAAAGCGGTCGGACATCCGGGCCAACCGCTTACAACATGGTGGACGGATGTGCAGAAGGGAACGACCATCCGTGTCGATTCAGAGCTGGAACTGGAGATTGCCCAGAAGCGTCCAATGACGCGTGAACTGCTCGAAGAGCAGTTCGGTCGTCTGGGCGGCACGGTGTTCCAGCTGGAAGAGCTGGACGTCCATCTTCATGGGGACGTCATCGTGCCCATGCGCGAGCTCAATCAGATCCGCCGGAAGGCGGTAGAATTGCTCGCGGGCGAACGCCCCAAGCCGCCCGTATACATCAAACGGGCGGTGGAGGTGTACGGCGATGTGGCTACGCCAGCATCGCCAGTGTCGCGCGGTGCCGCTGAGCTGACCGCGCTATGCCGCAGCCTCCCGCAGGTCGAGGCTGCACTTGCGGCCAGCGTCGGCTTCATTTACGCCGACTTCGAGTTCATCAAGCAGTTCCCGGCAGCCGTGGAGATGGTTCGCGCAGCGGGACGCAAGATTGCACTCGCGACGCCGCGTATCCATATGCCAGGAGAGAATGGATACCATAACAATATTCTGCGTCTGCAGCCCGATGCAGTGCTGGTGCGGAATACAGGTGCTTTGTACTTCTACTTGCGCCATCGTATGGAACACCCGAATGAATCGCATCCTGAGCTGATCGGCGATTTCTCGCTGAATATCGCGAATCATAAGGCAGTGGAGCTGTTCCTGGAGGCTGGCTGTGATCATGTGACGCCATCCTACGACTTGAACATTCAGCAGATGATTGATCTGCTCGGACGCTCCCGTACGGACAAGCTTGAGGTGGTCATTCATCAGCATCTACCGATGTTCCATACCGAGCATTGCGTATATTGCACCTTCCTGAGCGAAGGGACCGACTTTACCAACTGCGGTCGTCCTTGCGAGGATCATAATGTATCCTTACAGGATCGGATCGGTATGTCTCACCCTGTGCGTGTTGATGAAGGCTGTCGTAATACGGTGTACAACGCAATCGAGCAATCGGGCGCCGAATACCTGCCGAATTTCCAGGAGCTTGGTGTATCCCGTTATCGCGTAGAGTTCCTGGAGGAGACTCCTGAGCAGGTGCAAGAAGTGATTGAGCTGTACCAGCGTGCGCTTCGTGGCGAAATTAGCGGTACACAGGTATGGAAGACGCTAAAGGCAACGAATCAGCTTGGCGTTACCCGTGGGCAATTGGTGAAATAGATTAAAGGTGACCGTAGAATAGTTTGTATTCAAGGCACTTGCTTATGAGCATTACCATAGCAAGTGCCTTTTTATAGTGGAAGTAACTTACTTTCGTCTTTTAAAACTATTTTCGGCTTAAATTCGACTTTTCCTGATATAATGATACATGAAAGTTTGTACTTTTGATTTTTAAGAGCTGGATATTAGAAGGATTACTAAAGGAGATCAAGTATGAAAATTCGTAAAGCAATTATTCCAGCAGCTGGCCTGGGAACAAGATTTCTTCCTGCTACCAAAGCCATGCCGAAAGAGATGCTGCCTATCGTAGACAAACCAACGATTCAATATATTATTGAAGAAGCAGTAGCGTCAGGAATTGAAGATATCATTATCGTCACAGGTAAGGGGAAAAGAGCAATTGAAGATCATTTTGATTCGTCTTTTGAGCTTGAGCATAATCTAGCATCGAAAGAGAAGTGGAAGCTACTTGATGAGGTGCGAAGACCCTCTGAGATGGCTGACATTCATTACATACGCCAAAAGGAGCCAAAGGGGCTCGGTCATGCGATCTGGTGTGCGCGCAAATTTATAGGAGACGAGCCATTTGCGGTATTGCTGGGTGACGATATTGTGGAGGCGGATATTCCTTGTCTACAGCAAATGATTCATATTTTTGATCGTTATCACCAACCAGTAGTGGGAGTTAAGCAAGTGCCGTGGAATGAAGTTCACCGCTATGGTATTGTCGAAGGCAGAGCGATTGAGAATTCTCTTGTTCAGGCTACACGCCTTGTAGAGAAGCCAGCACGTGAAGATGCTAACTCCAACCTCGCAATTATGGGGCGCTATATTCTAACGCCGGAAATTTTTGATCTGCTCGGAGAGCAATCGGTAGGCGTAGGTGGAGAGATTCAATTGACCGATGCGTTGTTTCGTCTAGGGGAGGATAATCCTATTCTGGCATATGAGTTCGAAGGTGAGCGGCACGATGTCGGAGAGAAACTGGGATTCATCGAAACAACGATTCATTATGCGCTACAGCATGAAGAAATTAAGGATGAAGTGCTAGATTATATGAAGAAAATCATAAATAAAGAGTGAATTTAAACATTATATGTAGTCCGATACGTGGAGAGATCTTTATTGGACTCGCGAAATTTAGATTGCCCCAGAGGACATCTATAGGAATTTATTAACCCAGATCAAAAAAACTATCATTTGTATAGGATAGCTGGGCAATCTAATGGTTAGAAATGTTGGGCTTGATTTCACAAGATCAATAGCTATATTAATGGTTTTGATTTGTCATGGTTTATCATTCTTCTTTTTGGATTACAATGTTATTGGATATGTTTATGTATTTGGATATTGGGGTGTAGAGTTATTTTTTGTACTAAGCGGTTTTCTCATAGGCACTATTATGCTGAAAGATATATATCATGATGCAAAGTGGAAAAAACTTTATGAGTTTTGCGCAAAAAGATGGTTTAGAACGTTGCCCGCTTATTTTTTCATGGTCATTATTTTGTATATTGTACAAAAGGACAAATTTAATATAGAAACACTATTCTTTCTACAAAATTTCAGAGCAGAGCATCTTGATTTTTTTGCTGTATCATGGAGCCTTTCGATTGAAGAATGGTTCTATGTCCTGTTCGCTATCTTTTTCTTATTATTAGCCAAAATAAGCAATTCAAAAAAGAGCTCATTTATTATAGTTATTGTATCGCTATTAATCTTATTAAGTGCAACCAGAGTATACTATGTTATAAATTACTCACCCGTGTGGGATTTTGGTGTAAGAAAACAGATACCGTTAAGATTCGATAGTATGCTTGTTGGTGTGTTTTTAGCTTCGATTAGGCTATATTATAATAAAATTTATGAATATATAGCCCGAAATCGATTTTTACTTGTTAGTCAATTCGCTCGTTTTATTTTTCTTCGGCCTGCTTTATGTATACAATGGCATAGTTAATGAAACTATTAATTCTTAATTTTATGGTAGAACTTTCTTGTTTATCATTGTTTCTATTTCTTGTGCATTATTTATTGCGTATTTTGAGAGGGGCAAAATTAATAATTTGTCACAAGGAGCCATTAGGAAACTCATAACATTTTTGAGCAAGACAAGTTACTCTGTATATTTGGTTCATTTTCCGATCTTCATGTTTATAGCAGGAAAGTACCAAACTAATCCTTCTGTTCTATCTTCGATACTTTTAATGTTAATATCATTAGTTGTAACATATGCAATTGCCATTCTTATGTTCCGCTTTATAGAGACACCTTTTATGCAATTGCGCGATAAATTGTTCCCCATTCATGCTAAAGATGGAGTAGGAAGGTATTAAAATGAAAAAGAATATTGCCTATATAGACTCGCTAAAAGGAATAGGCGCCTTAATTATTGCTTTTTATCATATTATTGGACTTATTGGATTGCCAGATAGTCACACTAATCTATTTAATAAAATAATGTATACTGTATCTGTTATAGGCTATATTCCAGTAGAAATGTTCTTTTTCTTTTCAGGTTACTTAATGATATACAATTATTCCGATAAAATTAAAGATATTGAATTTTTAGATTATACGAGAAAAAGAGTAAGTATGGTATATCCCTTGCTATTTGTCAATCTAGCCTTATGTTCTTTATATGTTGTAATTGGCGGAGGGCAAATCAATATATACGACACTTTTTATAATTTGCTATTTCTTCAGAGTGGATATATTCCAGGTGGTGGTGATTATCGAATTGATATCGCTGGCGGAGGAACGTGGTTTTTAGCACCTTTATTTCTAGCATACAGTCTCTTTTTCTATATTTGTAAATATAAAAGTGAAGAAAGAGCTTTTGGAATATATGTAGTAATAGTTATTATTGGCTTAATAGCACTTAAAAATGAATGGAATTTCCCGATTTTAAATGGTTATATGCTGAGAGGGCTATTAGGCTTTTTTGTAGGATGCATCTTTAGTGTGATCGTAAAGAAATATGGGCTTAAAATTAATATATTTGGTATGTTGGCTGCAATAATAATTTTCATATCATATATCATTATTATCTATCGTGGTGAGTATGCGAACACAATAGATTTTATCATAATTACTGATTTGGTTATTTTGCCTTGTACTATAATATTAATCGAGAAAATATCTTGGGTTAGAAAATTTTTATCACTCGGAATATTACAGAGAATCGGGTCTTTATCAATGCAGTTATTCTTTTTGAATCTTCCAGTAGGCTATTTCTTTAAAATGTTGTTAGGCGATAGCGTTACAATCAGTAGATACTATCAATATGGACTTTACTTTATTGTTTTGATTTTAACTTCTTTACTATTTGATTATTCAATAAAAAGTTACAGGAAATATAGAAGCATTTAAATGAAATCAAAAGAACTAATCAAAGAAATTCTCAACTTCATTACCAAGCTCATGACAATGTAATTAAAGCGAAGAACGCTTCTCTTAAGATTTAAGAGAAGCGTTTTCCTGTTCCAGGTACATTATCGTCGTGTAAGTCACAGATTTCTTATAGTTCGGAATAGCGGTGGAATTAGAGCATTTTGTGGCGCTATTTACAAAATGTCATTTGAAGTTAGGATGATTCATTTTAGGGGGCAGGTATATATAAAAACTGGAGCGGCCTCAAAAGACCGCCCCAGTCAGTTCCAATGCTTCTAGCCTTGCTTAAAGTATTATTGCATATTATTTAGTTGCTCGAGTAATTGCTTCTCTTCCGGATCAGCTTGGATTAGACGATCCTGCCAGACTTGGTCAGCTTGGCCTAGCTTCTGCGTCGCAGCAACATAGTACCGTGCAATCTCTTTGTTGGTAGCGTTGCTAAGATCCTCATTCAAGAAGCCTTGGAGAAGAGTGGTAGCCTCGGTTGCTTGGCCAGAGATAAACTGGATTTTTCCGATATTTAGTGCTATGTCCGGTGTAACTCCGAACGCGCGACCGGAGAGTTGGCCCTCTGGAAGTGCTTCAATGTGTTTAACACCTTCCAGAATACGTTGGTAAGCATTAAGGCCAGCTGCAAAATATTTCTCTTCAGCAGCAGTATTCTGCTGCTCTTTCGCTTGATTTCCTAAATAATAGGCGTGAGCTATTAGATTGTTGTACCAATTTATATCCCAGTTGTAGTGTGGGATAGTATTCTCTAAGATCTCAAACACTTTGGCGTTATCGTTCTTCAACTGATAATGATTCATAAGATTCGTTACAAATGACTTGTTGTATGGCTCCTGCTTCAAGGCACGATCGAGCAGCTCTTGGTCCGCATTATAGAATTGGTCGTCCTGTGTCTGTTGATAAAAAGATTGGTACATGGAAGATAGCATGATGACCGATTCGGGATGAGTTGGTCGTATTGACAAAGCATCTTGTATCTCAGTCTGGATTTGTTCCGCTGATCCACCTACGTTGTACAGATTTCTGGCTTCATTAATCGCGCCGTTGGACTGCAGGTAGCGCAATCCTGTAAAGAGAACGATAACTGTCAGAATCCCCATAGTAATCGAATACACAGGCTTGAATGCTGAACCCATCGTCAGGCGCTTTAGCGGCTGACTGTCCATGGCTGCAGCCATTCCTCCAAGTCCCATGAACACTAGCATACCCATGAATACATAGCTTAGGTTAAAGTCCAGGAAGCTGTGCACCAGAATGGATAAAGTGATGATAACATACAGGAAATGCCCTTCACGCTCTTCGTTCGTTTGCTTCATATAACCACGAATATATTTGTAGAACACATACAGCACGAATCCCATAAAGATTACAAATCCTAAGATACCGACTTCTACCAGATATTGAATAAAGAAGTTATGAGCTTGACGGCTGACATATGGATAATCCTGATAAGTCTCGTACAAGGATGCCCAGGCACCGCCGCCGGCTCCAATTACCGGATAATCAGCAAGAAGCTTGGACGCATCGCTATAGAAGGTGAACCGCTCCAATACACTGTGCTGCTGAAAATTAATTCCCTCAATCCGAGTCTGAACGTTCTCTGGCAATATGTTACGAAGACTTGTCCCAATCAGTAGATAAGCAACTACAGCTACAACTACTACTGAGCCAAGGGGAAGCCACAGATTCGCAAATCTACGTGTGTTCCAGCCACTGTCCTCAGTAGTCAACTTTGGAGCCAACTTATGCTGGATGAACCATAGTACTGCTGCTGTGACAGCGGACGCTGCAATAAGGATCAACCAAGCCTTAGCAGCTAAGCCTCCACTATAGGTCTCATTTAACTGCAGTCCCATGTTCGTAATCGGGACTAGAACAATAACAGACGCGATCCCGGCAACCGCACAGTGGATGATCCATAAGAGCTGCTGCCCAGGCTTGAAGAATAATAAAAGGATAACAAAAACAACTGGTAACAACACTAATCCCCCACGAGACAACGTCAGGAACAGTGAAACAAGAATAGGTACTAGCATAAATGCGTGCGTCATCCGCCCATACCAAGTCTTGGATTTCATCAAGCAGAATACTGCAGCGAACAAGAATGCCATCAGGAAGGCGGCATATGTATTGGCATATTGGAACACTGATGTAAGACGAAGACCGTTCGAATCGGTCATAACAGCATTGATATAACGATCGTTATGCACCATGCTGGAGAACCAGCCAACGAGCTTGCCGGCGAACACCCACTGCCCGAACCAGTTGATGAAGCCAAAGCCCACAATGATGTAAGCCAGTGACATTATCATGGTGTGCATGATTTTATTTCCCAATCGGTCTTGCATTAGGTACAATGAAAGGATGAATATGGAAGCATAGACACATTGCGCGAGTACCATATTCATAGCCAAGTAGTGCGAGGCAGCTGTGATTAACGAAATAATATATGACAACGGCAACAGAAGTACTATAATCGCCAGCCAGTCTCTTTGCTCTTCCAGCTTGAATTTCTTATAATAGGTTACAATGCCTGGGATGAACAAAAGTGAGGAGATGACTACAGCCCAATATAGCGGTCTTTCGAAATTCAGCTGTTGTCCGTTGAACAGCGCGGCCTGAAATGGTGCCCAGGTCCATAAGAGTATAATGCCAACAATTAACACCCAAAACATAGACGACCTTTTCTCGTCATGGGTCGACGTTCGGGTCTGTTTCCCGTATACTGGATTCGACAAGGTTTACAATCTCCTTTTCTTGTAGATACGTCAATATTTTAGCACATATTTCACTAGTAAAACACTGATCTTTGATTTGATCTATTAGGTACATTATATAAATTTAGGAGGAACAACGAATGAAAGGAATTATACTTGCTGGGGGATCAGGAACAAGGTTGTATCCATTAACAAGGGCTGTATCTAAACAATTGCTCCCAATCTACGACAAACCAATGATTTATTATCCACTCTCTGTACTGATGTTAGCAGGCATTAAAGAGATATTAATAATTTCTACTCCCAGGGATCTCCCATTATTTCAGGAGCTATTAGGGAATGGTGCATCACTAGGCATCACTATTGAATACAGTGTGCAAGAACAACCGAATGGACTTGCAGAAGCATTTGTAATCGGTGAGGAGTTTATTAATGGAGATCCTGTGGCATTGGTTCTTGGAGATAATATATTTTATGGTTTGAATTTCAGCAAAACTCTTCAAAAAGCTGCTCAGCTCACAGAAGGCGCTGTTATTTTTGGATGCAATGTAAAAGATCCTAGAGCATATGGAGTAGTAGAGTTCGATGCAGCCGGTAATGTGCTTTCTATAGAGGAGAAGCCAGACAAGCCAAAGTCCAACTATGCAGTACCTGGCTTGTATTTTTTTGATAGTGAAGTAGTATCCATCGCCAAGCAAGTGTCTCCATCAGCACGTGGGGAGCTTGAAATCACTTCAGTCATTGATGAGTACCTCAAGAAGTCGAAGTTAAAAGTAGAACTTCTAGGGAGAGGAATGGCTTGGTTAGATACAGGCACTCACGAGTCTTTATTAGAGGCGTCTAATTTTGTGGAGGCTATTCAAAAGCGCCAAGGGCTATACATAGCTTGCATAGAAGAAATTGCTTATCGCATGGGGTATATTAATAGCTCTCAATTGTCTTCTTTGGCAGAGCCGCTTTTAAAGACCGAGTATGGTCGCTATCTATTGGATATCGTGGCTAATGGATAAATATATAGTTCAATTCTCATTAAAGGGGTAATTTTTTTGCATTTGCATAAGAAATTAAAGTGGCTTTTAGTATTTTTCTTAATAGTTACTGCATGTTCATTTTTATTGAATATAGTTGTACAAACTCCTAGTACGATGCATCTGAAGGCAAATATCACAAACGAATTCACGGATGATTTTCAACTTTACCTATTAGACTCAGCTGATGACGAACTCTCTGAAGAAAATTCTGTGAAAGCAAACTATGCTACACCTAATGTCACTCAAGAACTGAAATTTAAAATGGATACTAATGTATTTAAAGTTAGATTTGATTTAGGGGCGCAACCATCTAAGCCAACTTTGTCTGACATAAAACTGACTTCTATATATCAAGATTACGACTTGCCACTAAGTAATATAACTATGAAGAATAGTAACCAAGTCTCAGATATTAAATTTAACGAAACTAGTGTCTCGTTTCAAACAGATGGTACAGATCCGTATGTTTATGTCTCCATTCCTAATAGCATTAAGAATGATGTCCTTAGAGATAATGCATATATTAAATATTTTTTGGTAATTGGCATCTCTTTGATTGTGTCCATAGTTATGTGTTTATTATTGAAGATTAGGAAGGATATCATTCATCTAATAAGGGAAATGGTAGAACACCGTGAGCTCATTTATCGTTTATCGTTAAATGATTTTAAGACAAGATACGCTGGTTCTTATCTAGGTGTTGTTTGGGCGTTTGTTCAGCCTGTTATAACTGTCCTTATCTATTGGTTTGTATTTGAAGTAGGTTTTCGATCAGGACCAGTGCAAGAGGTTCCCTTTATACTCTGGTTGGTAGCCGGAATAGTACCGTGGTTCTTCTTTGCAGAATCTTTGGGAAATTCAACGAATTCACTTATAGAGTACAATTACTTGGTTAAAAAGGTTGTCTTCCAAATTCGTGTTCTTCCTTTTATGAAGATTATATCGAGTAGTTATGTTCATATTTTCTTTATTCTAATTACGTTACTTATTTATGGAGTATATGGTCTGTACCCTGATATTTACTATATTCAGCTGATTTATTATTCTATTGCTGCTTTTGTTATGGTGTATAGTATTTCATTAATTACGAGTTCATTGATTGTGTTCTTTAAAGATTTAGGTCAGATTGTTAGCTTGGTGCTACAGTTTGGAATGTGGCTTACACCTATCTTATGGAATTCAACCATGCTTCCTAGCCAGTTCAGATGGATACTGAAGATTAACCCAGCTTATTATGTCGTTGAGGGTTATAGAGACTCTTTGATTTATAAGGTATGGTTCTGGGAGAGATATAATCAATCTATCTATTTTTGGTTGCTGACTGCTGTATTCTTTGTTCTGGGTATAGTGATCATGAAAAAACTTAAACCTCACTTTGCTGATGTGTTGTAGGATGGTGTGAACATGGAGAGTTCAATTATTTCAATTCAGAGTATTTCAAAGATATATAAATTATATGATTCGCCTATCCATCGTTTGAAAGAATCTCTTAGTATCAAAAAAAGAAAATATCACAAAGAATTTTTTGCGCTAAATAATATATCCATGTCTGTAAGCAAAGGCGAGATAGTTGGCCTTATTGGGAAAAATGGAGCTGGGAAATCCACACTTCTTAAGATTATTACAGGTGTGGTGTCTCCTAGCTCAGGAGATGTAGTTGTTGAAGGTAAAATTTCTGCATTGCTAGAGTTGGGTGCAGGCTTCAATCCAGAGTATACGGGAATAGAAAATGTATTTCTCAACGGTATGATGATGGGTTTTTCGAGAGAAGAAATGGAAGCGAAGCTACCATCTATTTTAGACTTTGCTGATATAGGCGATTTTGTTCATCAACCTGTAAAATCATATTCAAGTGGGATGTTTGCAAGACTAGCATTCTCTGTTGCAATAAATGTCGATCCAGAGATTCTAATAGTAGATGAAGCTTTGGCTGTTGGTGATTTGAAATTCCAATTGAAGTGTATGGAGAAATTTAATGAGTTCAGAGATAATGGGAAGACTATTCTATTCGTCTCTCATGATATTAATAGTATAAAAAGATATTGTACAAGAGCAATATGGATTAACCAGGGCAAAATCGAGGCCCAAGGTGACACAGAGACTGTATGTGATCGTTATACTGACTTTCTAAAGTATGGTGAAGACAAAACGAAAAAACCGATTTTTGGTAAAGTGCCATCAGAGACAAGGGTATTGAACAAAGAAATTGTCGGTTTTGTTGAAGATGTATCTATTATTAATCAGACTAATGAACATGGTAATGAGATACAAAGTGGTGAGGATTTTAAGATTAAGATTGATTTTGTGATGAATCAAGAAGATATAGATATTGTAGTAGGAGTAGCTGTTCATACAATTGACAATATTTATGTATGTGGATTGAACACTCTATTAGATAAAGTGAAAATCGACTATAAGAAAGGTCAGAACACTATATATTTAAATTATTCTGATTTTAATCTTCTAGGTGGCAGCTACTATTTTGATGTTGCTTTGTTTGAAAAAAATGCTCATGTTCCCATTGATTATAAAGCACAAGTTTGTGACTTCTTTGTAAAAGCCCCATATGTTGCTGAAGGTCTTTGTGTCTTACCCCATTCTTGGAGTATGAAAGGATGAGCTTAAATGAAGTACGATTTCGAATTAGACTTGAACTCTAATAATTCTTTGGCGCTGATAGCTAAAGAAATTGAGGCTCATGCAACAGTGCTGGAATTTGGTCCAGCTGCAGGAAGATTAACTCGTTACATGAAAGAGAAATTACAGTGCGATGTTTATATCGTGGAAATAGATCAAGAGGCAGCCATTAAAGCTTTACAATATGCAAAAGAGGGAATAGTAGGAGATATTGAAAGTTTAGAGTGGCTGGAGAAATTTAGGGATATAAAGTTTGACTATATCATTTTTGCAGACGTATTAGAGCATCTGTATAACCCGCAACGTGTCCTGGAGTCTGCTGCTTCCTTATTAAAGGAAAATGGCTCGGTATGTATTTCTATTCCGAACATTGCACATAACAGTGTAATCATTGAAATGTTGCATAACAAATTTCAGTATAGACCAATAGGCATTTTGGATGATACACACATTCGATTTTTCACCTATCCTACGTTGATAAATATGATAGAATCCAGTGGATATGTCACAGTTAAGGAAAGTGCCGTAATAAAAAGGGTTGGTGAGACGGAGATCGGCAATTTTTTTGACGGACTCCCCAATTCTGTTTCAGCTTTTCTAAAGACACGTGACTTCGGAGATGTATACCAATATGTGCTGAAGATAAGAAAGAATGACCCGTTGTCTGAAGAGGGTGTACTTAGAAATATTCCTTTAACTAGCAATTACTATTTTTCGCAGTTGTATGTGGATACAGGACAGGGTTTTAGCGAAAGTCAAACGATTATTAATAACAAAACTTACTCTGGCCAGATCACTTTCGAGCTAGATAATTTTGAAGAAGTGAGCCGCCTTAGATTTGACCCATTGAATGTCAGTTGTTCTCTAAAAATTGAGAACATAGAGTTGATTGCGAAGGATGGAACAACTCATACACTTGATTCTTATGAGACGAATGCAGAATACGTACAAGATAATTTTTGTGTCTTTTTCAATTCTGATCCACAAATCCTAATGGATCTACATGGCTTTTTTGATTTGCAAAAAGTTGTAATTACGTTATCTATAATTGATCAAGAATTTGATAAATACAAGTTTATAGACGTTCTGGTAGAAAATATTGAGGAAACTAAGAGAGAACAATCTATACTTTTAGGGCAGTTAGATGAACGAAGTGATACCGTCCGTTTTTCTAACGAAAAATTAAATAAGTTGAAAGAAATATTAGACAATCTGTTGCAAGAAAAAGAGAGCCTGGAAAAAGAGAACGATGAATACGAATCAGATATATACGAAGTAAGGAAAGAGAAAGAAGAATTGACTGTATTAGTAGAAAAGTTAACACAAGATCTAGAAGCTAAAGTACATGAATTTACAAAAAGTATAAATGAACAAACGCAACAATTAGATGAACGTACTCAACAATTAGATGAACGTACTCAACAATTAGATGAACGTACGAGAAGCTTCTTAGAACAGGAAGAGAAAATGAAAGAAATGAGTGCGACCATTGGAAATCTAGAAGCAAAAGTCAGTGAACAATCAGATGAATTAAATAGAATTTATGCATCAAAAAGATGGAAATTAATATCTAAATTCAAGAAAATGGGTGTGGATTAATGTCAGTAGGTCATTTGTTGGATACAATTAATGCCGTATTAGATAGAAACACAAAAAAAAATAACATGCTTAGGACCTCTGACGTTTTCAAGACTAATAACGTTAGCAATTTAGGGACTAATGAAAATAACCAATTTTACGTGCTTGAATCGGATCAAGAGGCACAAATAACATTCTCAGTAAGCAGAGAAATTCAATTTGTGAAATTTATTTATTGCATCTTTAATTCTAACGACCAAGGTAAAGTAAGTCTTGTTTGTCACGGAGAACATGGGGAACTACAGAAATTTGATGTAGGGGATTTTAATGGCACAAGTATCCCTTTTTATTTTAAGACGCATTTCAATATATCGAGAATTGATGTCCATCTTAGTTCTTCTGAATCCTTTGAGATCAGCCAGCTTGAGCTAATAGGAATCTCCAAAAGTGAATATGTGTATAATAAACTCAAAATGTATGGGGTAAAACTTAATAAGACGATTAGGCTTCAGCCTCATTTGCGCAAGAGATTCTTTCAGGAGATTAAGGCATCAGGATTCAAATTAGCAATAGCTAAAGTTAAACAAAAGCTATACAGTACTGACCCTCAGACGAATATTATAGAGTTTCATAATCAGGTTACAATTGAAAGCAAGAGTGCTGTAAATAATGAGAAGGCAATTTTATTCATAGTGCATGATGCCCAAAATGCAGGAGCTTCGATCTTGTCATTAAATATGATTAAGATTCTTAAGAGTGTGTATGGTAAAAGGATTATTGCCATTCTACTTAAAGGAGGGCCCCTGGAAAAAGATTTCGCAGAAGTTGCTGAGGTAATCAGTCTACATCAACATTCATTATCTTTTCTTGAAAATGAAAAGGAAGTAAATGATATAGTTCGCTCTTTATCAATGAGTGGTGTAAAGTACTGCATAGCTAATTCAGTAGTTTCAAGTATTCTAGTTAAAACTCTTAAAAACAATGGCATTGAAACGATTTCCTTAATTCACGAATTACCCACTTCAATCCATACGTATAACTTTACAGAGGCCGCCAAGCTTGCAGCTCGCTATGCAACAAAAGTCGTTTTTCCTAACCAGTTTGTTAAGGATAACTTTGTCGAGTATTTCCCTCTTGATGAGGAACGATCTCTGATTATGCCTCAAGGTATATATAAAAAAAGATCAAAGAATTTAGATAAAGAGCTTGCGAAAGCTCAGTTGCATAAAAGGTTAGGGATACCCAATGATGCAACTGTTTTATTGGGTTGCGGATATGGTGACCTTAGAAAAGGTCTTGATTTATTTTTCAAACTAGCTCAGGAGTTGGTTCATAAGAAGCAGCTTCGTCATATGCATTTCGTGTGGATGGGTGAGACTGAAGGAATTCTTGAAAAATGGTTGATGCATGATGCGAATACTTTAGGACTCACCAATAATATTCATATGATTGGGTTCCAGTCTGACCCGCTACCTATTTTTGAAGGAGCCGATCTTTTTGTTTTAACTTCTCGAGAAGATCCTTTTCCCTCTATTGCACTAGAAGCCATTGATAATGGGACTCCGGTTGTTGCCTTTAAAGATGGTGGAGGAATGCCTGAGCTTGTAACTGAGCTTGGTATTAGCCCAATACCTTATCTGGATGTCAGTTCAATGGCTATGGAAGTAGAGAGAATTCTGGGGAATGAAGACATTTACAGTTCAATTGTTAATAGAGGACACAAAGCAATAGAGGAGAAGTTTAATTTTACGACATATGTTGGCGACATTTTGAAGAGTATTGAGCCGTCGACAACTGAAAAACTTGATTATAAGGTTTCAGTAATTATTCCAAATTATAACTACGAATCTTTTATTGAACAAAGACTTCTATCAATTATTAACCAAACTGTAACACCATATGAAATTATCTTCTTGGACGATGTGTCGAAGGACAATAGTGTTAATTTGGCAAGAAAAATTTTGAATGAGCACAATATTAAACACAAGGTTATTGTCAATCAACAGAATGTAGGTTGCTTTGGGCAATGGATTAACGGAATTAAAGAAGCTGAAGGAGATATTATCTGGATAGCTGAAGCCGATGATTTGTGTGAGTCCGTTATGCTTGAAAGATTGCTTCCAGCATTTAAAGATCAGGAAGTTAATCTTTCCTATGCACAGTCTCAAATCATCGATGAACATTCAAATAAAGTAGACTATCATTATACTCAATATACCGATGACTTATCTGTTGATAAGTGGTTACAATCGTATTGTATTAGTGGAAAAGATGAAGTTGTTCAAGGTTTAGGTATCAAAAACACTATTCCTAATGCTAGCGCAGTTCTTATGAGAGCATCTGCACTAGCAGGCATTGACAAAGAGTTGAAGAACTACAAGATCGGTGGGGATTGGTTCGGCTATTTGTTTGTTCTGAAGCAGGGTAAAATTTCATTTACACCTGAAATCTTAAATTACCACCGTAGACACTCTCAAAGCATCATTAGCAGAAATGAACAAAAGGTTGACCTTTATAGAGAACTGCTAGACATTAAGCAATATATTATTGACACTTATGAATTACCTGTGAGTATGCTGGACAGATTCCTGGAACAAGTTCCTAAAGATTATGAAAGGCTAGGATGTGCAGGTTATAGTAGTAGAAATATCTTTGATAACCCGGAATTAGCAGAGAAAATGAAACTGGTTAAAGAAAATGCAGTGCTAAAATTTTCCGGCACGAACTATTTAAGCGAAACGAAGAATTTACTTTTTGTTACGCCTGATTTTGAAGTTGGTGGGGGACAAATGCTGGTTATAAGACTTGCGAATTTCTTCTCAACTTTCCAAAATGTGTACATTTACAATGCTAGACCTTGGCTGGAGGAAGAATCTGTGCTTAAAATGATTTCTCCTTCTGTGAAGGTGTTGCCTAGCACGGGTAACCCAGAAGAATTAAAATCTTATATTGAAAATCTTAATATTGACACAATTAATTCTCATATTTGGTGGTCTGATAAGATCGTCTTTAATGCAATAAAAGAAAGCAAAGATATAAATTGGGTATTATCTATGCATGGATGTTATGAGGCTCTTCAACAAAATCCTGATTGGGACCATGATTTTTTGAATATAGTCCCGATGGTTTTAGAGAGAGCTAATCATATTATTCACGCAACAGATAAAAATCTGAAGATCTTTGAGCAGGTAAAAGTATCAGAGCCAAATAAAATAAAAAAGGTATACTATGGATATGACTTACAAAGCATTCCTGAAAAAGACAAGGCTATATTAGGTATTAAGCAGAATGATTTTGTATTTGGCTTAGTTTCTCGTGCCATTAAAGAAAAAGGCTGGGAAGAAAGTATACAGGCTATAATAAAATTAAATAAAGAAAGTAACTCGAATTCCCATCTCATCTTGGTTGGCGACAGTGAGTATTCTAAAGCTCTTAAAGAAAAATATAAGAATTATGATTATATCCATTTTATTATGGACTTGCGGGAACCTTCTGAATGGATTGGCTGGGTTAAGGTTTTTGATGTAGCGTTGTTACCAACTTATTTCATCTCGGAGAGCTTACCTAATTCAGTAATCGAGTATTTAGCTTACGATAAACCAGTAATCTCTACCAACATTGGGGAAATTCGTTACATGATTCAATCTCAAGAAGAGAATAAGTCAGCTGGAATTTTACTTGAGCTAAATCAAGGTATTGTTAATGTTGATGACATTGTTGATGCCATGAAGGTAATGACTAATGAACCGGAGAAGTTTTTGGAATATAAAGAGAATACCTCGGTATTGTTCAAACAATTTACTATGCATAATTTTGCAAGTAGATATTACGATTATTTTTGAATAGCTGTTAAAGTCACTGGTCTTAATGATCGGTGACTTTAACAATGTAGAAAGGAAAGACCCTATGAACACAATTGTTTTTGGAGGGGCAGGGTTTATTGGGGCCGAGCTAATTAAAAGGCTTTGTTCTAGAGGCACGAAGGTAACTCTTTATGACCGTAATATCAACAAAAAAAAGTTGCCAGAAGGAAAGTATAATGTAATTGAGGGCGATTTTTTTTCGGAAACTAATTTTAAGAGTTATCTAGAGGGAAAAGATACTATTATTCAGTTAATTAGTAGCGTTACACCCTCTAGTTCAATGGAAAATGTATTGGAGCCATATTCTAAAGATGTTATTAAAACATTAGAGTTAATAGAGGCTGCAAAAGAAGTGGGCATTAAAAAGATTATATTCTTGTCTTCAGGTGGAACTGTATATGGAGAAGTAAATGCTGATTTACTGAATGAGATGATGCCGTGTTCTCCATTAAATCATTATGGAAATATGAAGCTAACAATTGAAAAAATCTTACTCATGTACAACAAGCTATTTAATATGAACAACATTATACTTAGAGTTGCGAACCCTTATGGTGCTGGACAGTCACCTGATAAAAAAATTGGAGCAATCTCTATTTTTATGCATCGTATTCTAAATAATGAACCAATATCCATTTATGGTGAAGGACAAATTGTCAGAGATTACATTGAGATTTCAGATGTGTGCGAGGCAATTATTACATCTTTAAAATATGAGCCTCCGCGAAATGATTCAGATCCGATATTTAATGTAGGCACTGGAAGAGGGTTATCGTTACTTGAAATCATTCGCTTAATTGAAATGGTTACAGGTACTGATGCCATAGTTAAATTCTACAGTGAAAGAAGTTATGATGTTAAGAGAAATGTACTTGATCCCCGTAAAGCTCAGGAGAAGCTAGGTTTCTATTCTAAAGTAGCGGCAGAAAAAGGCATTGAATCCCTATATAGAAGTATTAGAGGAATTAATTAATGAAGGTATCGGTTGTCATTCCGAACTACAATGGTGACATATACTTACAGGATTGCCTTTGTTCTTTGAAAAATCAAACATTCACTGATTTTGAAGTGATCCTAGTGGACAATAATTCGACTGATAATAGTATTAATCTAGCTCAGTCTGTCCTTCCTAGTATTACCATAATAAAATTGGCTTCAAATTTGGGATTCAGTAAAGCCGTAAATACCGGGATTATGAGATCTCAAGGTGAGTTTGTTGTGCTTTTAAATAATGATACAATAGCTTATGCTGACTGGCTTTTTAATCTAGTTCATTGTATCGAGCAAGATACATCAATTTTTTCATGCTCTAGCAAAATGTTGATTTATCATGACCCTTGTTTGGTGGATGACGCTGGAGATACGTATACTATTTTTGGTAATGCTTATCAAGAGGGGCATGGACAACACAAGCATTTTTTTGACAAAGATCAGGATGTCTTTAGTGCTTGCGCGGGTGCTGCAATTTACAGACGGAGCCTCTTTGATAAAATAGGGTATTTTGACGAACGTTTTTTTGCATATCTGGAGGACGTTGATATTGGATATAGAGGAAGGTTATATGGGTTTCGAAATGTCCTCTGTTCTACTGCCGAGATACTCCATATAGGAAGTGCAACAACTGGTGGAGGGTTTTCTCCTCTAAAAGTAAAGCTGTCAGCAAGGAATAATATTTTTTTAATATACAAAAACATGCTTCTTGTTCAAATCTTGCTTAACTCCCCTTTTTTGCTTTTAGGATTATTCATGAAATATCGCTTCTTCAAAAAAAAAGGCTTATCTAAAGAATACATTGAGGGTCTACTAGAGGCGTTTCGTTATTTAAAAAATCAACGAATTGAAAAAAGTCAATATAAGATGAAATATGTCATTTCTGTACAACATTGGCTTGTAAAAAAAGGGGTTTATTCTTTCTGGATTAAAGTTCAAAAACTGCTTAAATAGGGCCACTAGTGTTAATCACCTTTTATATATGTACCCAATATAATAATTAAACTATAACTAGACACTCTAGGTAAATATCTGAGCTTAAGTGAAAGGAGCAAAAATGTGAAAGTAATCTCTTTGAAGCTAGACGGTGCAAAAATAATTGAGCCTGCAGTATACGGTGATCATAGAGGTTTTTTTACAGAAAGTTATAATGAAAAATTGTTCCATGATAATGACATCAAGTATAATTTTCTGCAAGATAATCACTCACTCTCAGCAGAGGCTGGAGTATTACGGGGGTTGCATTATCAAATTTCACCCAAAGCCCAAACTAAGTTAGTAAGGGTGATATCGGGAGCGATATATGATGTAATTGTGGACATTCGTAAAGACTCAGCTACTTTTGGTGAATGGGTAGGGGTAATAATAAGTGAGCACAACAAGCGACAACTTCTGGTTCCAAAAGGCTTCGCTCATGGTTTCTGTACACTCGTTCCTAATACTCAGGTTCTTTATAAAGTAGATGAGTACTATTCACCTGAGCATGATCGTGGGATACTGTGGAATGACCCTAACTTGAATATTGATTGGCCTACATCTAAAGTAATCTTGTCTGAAAAAGATACAAAACATCCGCTATTTGAAGAGATTGATTTTGAATTAGTTTGATGTTTTGGACACTAAAATACATTTGTAATCATGGAGGACTTTATGAAACTTCTCGTCACCGGCGGCGCCGGTTTTATCGGCAGTAACTTTGTCATGTATATGCTGCAGCAGCATCCAGATTATCAAATTATCAACATAGATGCGCTTACCTACGCGGGAAATCTGGAGAATTTGAAATCTATCGAGCAAAATCCCAACCATACCTTCGTAAAGGCTGATATCACAGACACTCAGGCGATCGATCAACTGATGCAGCAAGGGATTGATGTTGTTGTCAACTTTGCGGCTGAATCGCATGTGGACCGGAGTATTTTGGAGCCTGAAGTATTCGTGAAGACCAATGTGCTGGGAACCCAGGTGTTGCTGGATGCGGCCAAGAAGTATGGTGTAACCAAATTTGTACAGGTATCCACCGATGAAGTCTACGGTTCACTGGGTGAGACAGGTCTCTTCACTGAAGAGACACCTCTACAGCCTAATAGCCCTTACTCTGCTTCCAAGGCCGGTGGGGACTTGCTCGTGCGTGCTTATCATGAGACCTTCGGCTTACCTGTGAACATCACACGTTGCTCCAACAACTATGGACCTTATCAGTTCCCGGAGAAGCTGATTCCGCTTATGATCTCTCGTGCGTTAAATGATCAGCAGTTGCCTGTATACGGAGATGGCTTGAACATCCGTGATTGGTTGTATGTAGAGGACCATTGCAGTGCCATTGATCTGGTCATTCATAACGGTAAGCTTGGTGAGGTCTACAATATTGGTGGCAACAATGAGCGTACCAATGTGCACATCGTCAAGACGATCCTGGCTGAGCTAGGTAAGCCAGAGTCGTTGATTTCCTATGTAGAGGACCGTCCTGGCCATGATCGCCGCTACGGCATTGACCCGACCAAGACGATGAATGAACTGGGCTGGAAGCCGAAGCATAATTTTGAGACGGGAATCAAAGAAACGATCCAATGGTATCTGGCCAATAAAGAATGGTGGACGCGCATTCAGTCTGGAGACTATCAAGCATACTACCAGCAGCAATATGCTTCCCGCTTGGGGGATCAATAGATGAAAGTCATGGTGACGGGAGCGGCTGGGCAACTGGGGACAGATGCCGTACGCATTTTCACGGAACAAGGCCACGAAGTACTTGCTAGTGATCGTGCGCAGCTCGATATTACAGACCAGCAGCAGACGTTAGATGCCGTTACAGCCTTTAAGCCAGACGCTATTGTCCATTGTGCAGCGTATACGGCTGTAGATGCTGCTGAGACAGACGTGGACGGTGCTTATCGTGTCAATGCAGTAGGTACACGTAATCTGGCCGTCGCTGCTGAACGGGTAGGAGCAAAGCTCATTTACATTAGTACGGATTATGTCTTCGATGGCCAATCGGAGCAAGCCTATCATGAATATGACAATACGAACCCCCAGTCCATCTATGGTAAATCCAAGCGAGCTGGTGAGGTTCATACTCAGACGTTATCCTCACGTTATTTCATTGTGCGTACTTCTTGGGTGTACGGCTTACACGGCAATAATTTTGTGAAGACCATGCTGAAGCTTGGACAGGAAAAGCCAAGTCTTCAGGTCGTACACGATCAGAAGGGTTCACCCACGTATACCGTGGATCTGGTGCATTTTTTGGCTGAGCTGATGCTTACTGATAAATATGGAATATACCATGCCTCAGGCAGTGGTGCCTGCACCTGGTATGAGTTCACGCAAGCCATTTTTGAGGAAGCTCGGGACATTATGGGGCTTACTATTCAAGCGGAGCTGCACCCTTGCACTACAGACCAGTTCCCACGCCCAGCTCATCGTCCAGCTAATTCGGTGATGGAGCATCTGTCGATTCGTACGAATGGCTTCAGTGACTTGCGGCCTTGGCGTGAAGCACTGAAGGATTTTCTCAAGGAGCTTTCAGCTTAGCCTATACCGAATCATACACTCTTTATGAAAGCAACCTCTCCCTCCAGCGTTAACTGGAGTGGTGAGGTTATTTGTTTTAAGGAGCTGTAGATTGCATGCCGCTTGAGACACGTAATATACTTTGAAGGGTGAGGTTGAGTGTTTTTTTAATTTGTGTTTTAGAAGAGGAGGACAGCCGTTGTATACAGTTCTTGTCCTAATGTCCACCTACAATGGTGAGAAGTACATAGATGAGCAAATGCAGAGTTTGCTGGCTCAAGAAGAAGTAAATCTTCATATACTCGTCAGGGATGATGGCTCGAAAGACAATACACTAGAGAGGCTGAGTCATTGGGAAAGCCAATACCCGAATCATATTACGACTATGCTAGCATCCAATATAGGAGTGGTGAGGAGCTTTTTTGAGCTAATAGAGCAATGCCCAGACCAGTACGATTACTATGCGTTCTGTGATCAGGATGATGTGTGGTTGTCTACTAAGCTAATCAGTGCGATTCACAAGCTGAATGCTCACTCCAAGTTATCTACTGAGTTGTCCAATGAACAGGCTGACACACGTCCTCTAATGTATTGCTCTACGACGCAGATGACTGATGAGGCTTTGAATCCTACGAAGCTATGGCCACCTATGCCAGAGAAGAGGCTCAGCCCCTATAACGCGCTGATTGAAAATGTATGTGTAGGTTGTACAATGCTGATGAATCGTGAAGCGATGCTGCTGATCAAGCAACAGATGCCTAAGCAAGTGGATAAGGTCATCATGCATGATTGGTGGGTCTATTTGTCTGTATCTTGTTTTGGTGAGGTGGTGTTCGATGAGAAGTCTTACATCCTGTATCGGCAGCATCAGCATAATGCGCTGGGGGGAGCTACAGACCGGTTATTTAGCAAATGGGTAAAACGGATTAAAAGGTTCATAAAGGGGAAAAACCGATATATTCTCAGCATACAGGCCGATGAATTTATGGCTACCTTTGGAGAGCGTGTCAAGCCTACATATCAGCAGGACATCAACAACTTCCTGAGGGCTTACCGCAAAGGCCCTGTTCGACGACTCCAATATATTCTTCAGACCCCTTTTTATAGACAGTCTGCTTCAGATCATTTTATTTTTAAGCTGGTCTACATAATGGGCAAGCTGTAGTCTGCATTTTTCTCCAGATGCTGGAACTTTTCTCGCAAAGAAACGTCTACATAGATGTAAGACGTCTCTTTGCTGTGTCGAAAATCCCTCAGTGAAGCATCTCTACCGTCACAGCGCAGCACAATATGCTATAATCATTGATAGATTACGATGAAGTCAGGAGATTAGCTTTCATGGATGTAAGCATATTGATCGTCAATTACAACACGCAGCGCCTAACCTTGGACTGTCTTGCATCGGTATACGCGTCACAGACCCGGTTCAGCTATGAGGTCATTGTGATTGACAATCATTCCAGTGACGGTTCCGTGGAGGCGATACGCGCACAATTTCCAGCAGCTACTCTGATTGCGAATGAGGAGAACACCGGATTTGCCAAAGCCAATAATCAAGGCATGGATGTAGCCTCCGGGCGATACATACTGCTGTTGAACTCAGATACGCTGATGCAGTTGGACACACTGGAGACTATGGTTGAGTTGATGGATAGCCGTCCGGATCTCGGGGCAGCAGGCTGTAAAGTAATCTTACCCGACGGTTCACTGGATAAAGCATGCAAGCGAGGCTTTCCTACCCCATCTGCGTCATTTTATTATGCGTTCGGCTTTTCCAAGCGCTATCCCGATAATCCCAAGTATAATCAGTATCAGCTAGGGCATTTGGACCCGGATGAAGAATATCCTGTAGATGTGCTTGTTGGGGCATTTATGCTGGTGCGTCGAGAGACCATTGACCAGATCGGAGGGCTGGACGAGACCTTCTTCATGTATGGTGAGGATATTGACTGGTGCTACCGAATCAAACAGGCTGGATGGGGTATTTACTACTATCCACGCACATATATTGTTCATATCAAGGGAGGCAGCGCCAGACGTCGTCCGCCAAAGATCATCTATGAGTTTCATAGAGCGATGTGGGTGTTTCATCGCAAGCATTATTACAGCAAGTATAATCTATTTACGAATATAGCCGTCTGGTCAGGTATTGCGTTGAAATATACAATGGCCATGGCGATGAATCGTTTCAGGGCACCTGCACCGCCCAGACCGTCGAATACGCATGAAGAATCACGTACCGAGGTGAAAGCATGATTCGCAGAAATCAGCGTTTCCTAACACAACTGTATATTTTGGCAGATTTCGCAGTCATTCAGTTCTCCTTCCTGATTGCCTGGTTCATTAAGTTCGAGAGTGGGCTCATCCCATATGAGCAGCCGCTTCCTATTGAGGTGTACGGTGGATGGAGTCTGATCTACGGGACCATTGCGGTGTCTATCGGGATTATGATCGGGCTCTATACGACCACTCGTAAGAAACGATATGCCGATGATCTGATGAAGATCCTGCAGACCCATGTTGTGGGCTTGTTCGTTCTCTTGAGTGTCATGTTCTTTGTGAAAGAGATCAACATCTCACGGGGATATCTGGCTATCTATATGGTGGCTAACGTACTGCTGATACTGTGTTACCGTTACTACGTGAAGAAGGTATTAAAGGCTGTTCGTCAGAAGGGCTATAATAAACAGTTCGTATTAATTCTTGGTGCGGGCACACTCGGCAAGACATTCTATGCCAATCTCCAGCAGTATCCGGATCTGGGTTATGAGGTAATCGGATTTCTCGATGACAAGCGTACATGGTCTGAGGAGGAGGAAGGTCTGTATCAGCCGATTCTTGGTACGCTCGGTGACCTTGAGGCTACCTTAAAGCGACTGATGATTGATGAAGTCATTCTGGCCCTTCCGCTGGATGCTCACCACAAGTATCCAAGAATCATTAATCAGTGTGAAAAAGCTGGTGTTCGCACGCTGATCATTCCAGACTTTTTTGATTACTTGCCGGCACGCCCCTACTTCGATAATTTTGCAGGTATGCCGATGATCAACGTCAGAGATATTCCACTGGATATCGCGGCTAATCGACTGTTCAAACGAACCTTCGACATCGTGTTCTCGCTGTTTGCGATTATACTTACGTCACCAGTCATGCTGGCTGTGGCGATCGGAGTGAAGCTGACCTCACGCGGACCTATTATTTTCAAGCAGGAGCGAGTAGGGCTTAACCGTCGCACATTCTATATGTATAAATTCCGTTCTATGCGATTACTCCCACCAGGTGCAGCAGATACAGGCTGGACGATTGAGAATGATCCAAGACGGACAAAGTTCGGTTCCTTTATTCGCAAGACGAGCCTTGATGAGCTTCCACAGTTCTTTAATGTGCTCTTGGGACATATGAGCGTCGTCGGGCCACGACCGGAAAGACCGTTCTTCGTAGATCAGTTTCGTGAGGAAATCCCGAAATACATGGTCAAGCATCACGTGCGACCAGGAATTACGGGCTGGGCGCAGAGCAATGGCCTTCGCGGAGATACCTCCATTGAGGAGCGGATTAAGCATGACATTTTCTATATTGAGAACTGGTCGTTGCTTTTCGATATCAAAATTATTTTCCTGACCATCCGCAATGGCTTCAAAAATGCATATTAATCATGAGAAGCATGAAAAGATTTTTTAGTTAGTTTTTGAGTCAGTTATGCTTATAAACAAGCTTATGGTACGTAAACTATCAAGCACTCATGACCATTATCTTATTAGAAAATTATTGAGCCTCATCACGGCGTTCAAGCCGGGTGAGGTTTTTTGTTGTCGCATGGACAGCTGATGATGCACAAGTAAGTTCCACAAGAAGGATTGCTTTCTCTGTTCATTATGCAATGAGAAGTGAGGAATTAGTGGGAAGAGGTAGGCAGAGGTAGGCAGAGTAGGGATATGAAGAGTAACAACAAGGTGAAGTGCGGTTAGGTGTTGAAGTGGAGGTGCTATTGTGGAAAAGAAAACGGAGAAATAACTTTTATCCACAGAAATGAGTGCTAAGAATGAGTTTTACTGACTTACCCACAGTTTATAAACAGATGTTAACAGGTTACTCACAATATTCACAGTGTTCATCCACAAGTTATCCCTAGTTATAAACATTCTGTGCACAGTTTGTGCTTATCTCGGGGATAAAATCGGTATGATCGTCCCTGTTATTCAGTCATTATCCCTAAAATGTTAGGAAGTTAAGTTTTTGACTTAGTTAATGTACCGCCGACTAAGAAGTTATTCACATGTATGCGTTCTTCGAGTTCCATCTTGGGGTAGTAGGGGAAAGGATATGCACAGATATGCTCTTCTTTTGATGACCTGTAAATAAAGCGACCTTTCATACCAGATCTTTTTTAATTCCTTTTGCCCTGCCAATGATCAGTCTTTTAGAGGTTTACTATTGAACGGGGTAACCTGTTTATTACATACGAATCGCGAGTAATGCAGCATTCTGAGGGTCTAATTCTGAATAGGTATAAATTGTTCGTATAAAATGCGAACATCAAATTGACTTGCATCCCTCGCTGTCTTAGACTAATCCTAGCAGGTTAACCGTTAACGTGGAGGAATGAGGCTTGAAGGAACAGTTGAGAGCATGGAGGCATGTATTTAAGCTTGATCCGGACAAGATTGTATCGGATGAAGCGCTGGATGCTGTCTGCATGTCAGGCACAGATGCTATAATGATCGGCGGCTCTTCGGGAGTTACCTATGATAACACCGTTGACTTGCTATCACGTGTGCGCAGATATGAACTGCCGTGTGTACAGGAGGTGTCGGAGCTTGAAGCAGTTGTCCCTGGCTTTGACCTGTATATGGTGCCGATGGTGCTGAACACGCAGGATTCCAATTGGATTATGGGACAGCATCGTGTGGGCATCGAGCGCTTTGGCTACATGATTCCGTGGGAGCTCGTCGTAGCTGAGGGGTACATTGTATTAAATGAACATGCGACGGTGGCCAAGTTGACTGGCGCAGATGCACGGATTGATACGGATGCAGTAGCAGCTTATGCACAAATAGCCGACAGATTGATGTCCCTCCCGATCGTGTACCTGGAATACAGCGGAACATATGGAGACATGAGCACAGTTCGGCGTGTGCATCGCTCATTAGATCAGGCACAGTTATTTTATGGTGGCGGGATAACTACGGCCGAGCGAGCTGCAGAAGCAGCGGCAGCGGCAGATACCGTTGTTGTCGGTAACATTGTGTACGATGATCTGGAGCAGGCACTAGCTACGGTAAGTGCAGTCAAGGATGTTTTACGTAGTTAATTTCAAATTATATAGTAGCTATCTTAGTTGATTAGTAGTTTTTTGTAGTGATTCAGAAGTGATTATCTATTCAAGTTTATGAAAAATGGGAGGCAACGTAACATGCAGCCGATTGATATACATGAGGCAATACAACGTCTCAATCCACCGCAACGACAAGCGGTAGAAGCGACAGAAGGACCCCTACTGATCATGGCAGGTGCCGGCTCGGGAAAAACACGCGTGCTGACGCATCGCATTGCGTACCTGATCGCTACGCGCAAGGCACCGCCTTGGAGCATACTGGCGATTACCTTTACGAACAAGGCGGCCCGCGAAATGCAGGAGCGTGTATCCAAGCTGATTGGCTCAGCTGGACGGGACATCTGGGTATCGACATTCCACTCCATGTGCGTTCGAATTCTGCGCAAGGATATAGAACGAATTGGCTTTACCTCGAACTTCAGCATTCTGGACTCGGGAGACCAGCTCTCCGTGATCCGCGCATGTATGAAGGACCAGAACATTGATACGAAGAAATTCGAGCCTAAGGCAGTACAGGCTATGATGAGTGCAGCCAAGAATGAGCTGGTAACCCCGGAAATGTATGAGCGCAAGATTGGCGATTATTTCGAGGGAATTGTGTCCAAAGTATATACCATGTACCAGAAGCGCTTGAAGAGCAACAACTCCCTGGACTTTGATGATCTGATCATGACTACGATTCAGCTCTTCAAGGAAGTGCCGGAGGTACTGGATTTCTATCAGAAGAAGTTCCAATACATCCATGTCGATGAGTATCAGGATACGAACCGGGCCCAGTATATGCTAACCCGCATGCTGGCAGACAAGCATCATCGTATTTGTGTTGTAGGGGATAGTGATCAGTCCATCTATCGCTGGCGTGGAGCAGATATCTCGAACATTTTGAATTTTGAAGAGGATTATCCTGAGGCACGCACGATTCTACTGGAGCAAAATTACCGCTCGACCTCCAATATCCTGAACGCAGCGAATGAAGTCATTGCCCAGAATAGCGGACGTAAGCCCAAGAAGCTGTGGACGGACAAAGAAGGCGGACCAAAGATCAAGGTCTATCGGGCAGACTCGGAGCATGATGAAGGATACTTCATTGCTTCGGAGATTCAGAAGAACGTTAAGGCTAACAAGAACTACAGTAATCATGCGATTTTGTATCGTACTAATGCGCAATCCCGGGTTGTGGAGGAAATACTCATCAAGTCGGATATTCCTTACCAGATTGTAGGGGGCGTGAAGTTCTATGATCGGAAGGAGATCAAGGATCTGCTTGCGTATCTACGCCTTTTATCCAACCCTGATGATGATATCAGTCTCATTCGCATCATTAACGTTCCCAAGCGGGGAATAGGTGATACTACGGTAGCCAAACTGCAAGGTGCTGCGGGTGAGCGTGGTATTTCGATTTTCCGAATCCTGCAGGTTGTGGATGATCTGGGCTTCGCGGGACGCACACGTAATGCGCTTGTTGAATTTTACGATATGATTGCGGCTCTACATCAGATGGTGGAGTACCTGTCTGTGACGGAGCTTACGGAAAAGATACTGGAAATGTCCCAGTACCGAATGGAGCTGCAGCAGGAAAATACGCTGGAGTCCCGAGCTCGTCTGGAGAATATTGATGAGTTCTTATCTGTGACGATGGAATTCGAGAACAAGAATGATGATAAGTCATTAGTGTCATTCCTGACGGACCTTGCCCTCATTGCGGATATTGATTCCATGAATGATGATCCTGAGGAGCAGGCGGATTCTGTCATTCTGATGACGATGCATAGTGCCAAGGGGCTGGAGTTCCCGGTTGTCTTTATCGTGGGCATGGAGGAAGGAGTATTCCCGCATAGCCGTGCTTTCCTGGACCAGGAAGAGCTGGAGGAAGAGCGTCGACTGGCTTATGTAGGGATTACTCGGGCCGAGCAGCAGTTGTTCTTGTCCTGTGCGCAGAGCCGAACTTTGTTCGGACGGACTACGGCGAATCCACCATCCCGCTTCCTGGAGGAGATTCCCGAGGAGCTTAAGGAAGATACCGGAGTGGCAAGAGATCGCTATCGACGTGGAAGTAACATCGGAGGCTCTTATGCTGGGAAAGGTCTTGGTTCCAGTGGAAACAGCAATTTTGGAGGCGGTCGCTCTTTCGATGCCCTGAGTCGTAGTGGCTCCAGTGCAACCTCTACCTCTACTTCGCGGGTTACCGTATCTGGCCCAGGCGCCAAGCCTGCAGCTCCAAGCAAGGCAAGCGACGGCTCCTTTGCCGCAGGCGATAAGGTGCAGCATGGCAAATGGGGAACAGGCACGATTGTGGCAGTCAAAGGCACCGGCAATGATATGGAGCTTCAAATTGCGTTCCCTGCTCCAGTTGGCGTCAAGCGGCTGTTGGCGGGCTTTGCTCCCATTACCAAAGTGGAATAATGAATAAAGGAGTGGCTTCTTAATGGACCCTATGCACAGAATGGAAGAGCTAGTCACTGAGTTGAACCGTTATAACTATCATTATTACACCTTGGATGAGCCTTTGGTCAGCGACAAGGAGTATGACGTATTGTACGACGAGCTACTCCGCCTGGAGCAGGAAAGTGGCGTGAGCCTACCGGATTCTCCGACGCAACGCGTGGGTAGTGAGATCCTGAAGGGCTTTACACCGCATCGCCACCTGGCTCCGCTCTGGAGCCTGGATAAGGCTCAAAATACGGAGCAGCTTCAGTCATGGAATGCTAGGGTTATCAAGCTGGTTACGGATTACAATGCCAAAAACCCGGATCAGCCACTCCCTGTACCGAGCTATGCAATTGAGCTTAAGTTCGATGGATTAACCTTGAATCTAACCTATACAGATGGCAAGCTGGTTCAGGCTTCTACCCGGGGTAACGGTGTCACGGGTGAGGGCATCCTTGCGCAAGTCAAGACCATCAAGTCTGTACCATTGAATATCCCCTATCGTGAGGGGACGATTGAGGTGCAGGGCGAAGGGATTATGAACCTGTCTGTATTGGCTAAATATAATGAGACTGCAGCAGAGCCACTCAAAAATGCACGGAATGCAGCTGCAGGAGCCCTGCGCAACCTGAATCCGAAGGTCACAGCAGAGCGCAAGCTGAATGCTTTCTTTTACAATGTGGGCTACAGTGACGGAATTCAATTTGACAATCATCAGGAAATGATGGCGTTTCTGAAGGATAACCAGTTTAAGGTGAATCCTTACTTGACTTACTTCGATAGCTTTGAGGAAGTCATGGAGCAATTGACGGAGATCGAGCAGGGAAGATCCGAGCTTGATTTTCTGATCGATGGGGCTGTTGTGAAGATCACAGATATGCGTACGCGTGAAGTGCTTGGATATACTGACAAATTCCCACGCTGGGCGGTTGCCTATAAATTCGAGGCTGAAGAAACGACCACTGTGCTTGAATCTGTAAGCTGGAATGTGGGGCGTACTGGCAAGGTGACTCCGCTCGCGCGAGTGGAGGCGGTAGAACTGGCGGGTGTCACCGTTCAGAATTGTACCTTGAATAATGCGGGAGATATAGAACGCAAGAATCTTAAATTTGCACTGGGGACACGTGTGTTCATTCGACGCTCCAATGACGTCATTCCGGAGATTTTGGGTAAAGTGACGGAAGAGCAGGACGGAGAAGAAATCGTCACACCAGATCATTGTCCAGCCTGCGGCTTCCCGTTGGTACAGCGAGGTGCGCATTTGTTCTGTGACAACAAGCTGGGCTGCAAGCCACAGATCGTTGCACGTATTTCGCATTTCGCTTCCCGGGATGCGATGGACATCGAGACTTTCAGTGACAAGACCGCTGTTCAATTGCATGATGAGCTGGAGCTTCGAGAGCCAGCTGATCTGTACAGCCTGGAGTTTGACCAGTTATTGAAGCTGGAGCGGTTCGGCGAGAAAAAGGCGAATAATCTGCTCGCGGCGATCGAGAAGAGCAAAGATCGTGATCTGGCTTCCTTCCTGTATGCGCTAGGTATTCCTAACACAGGCAAATCTACTACACGTATGCTTGCTGATCACTACCGGGATCTGACTCGTGTGATGGAAGCAACGGTGGAGGAGCTGGTAGAGCTGCCGGATGTCGGCGGTATTGTAGCGGAGAGCATCGTAGCCTTTTTCGCAGATCCGTTCACTCGTGCGGCCATTGAGAAGATGCTGAATGCTGGCGTCAAAGCAGAAGCTCCTGCGGCAGTGGAGCCTGTGCAGACAGATAGTTATTTCAGTGGAAAGACAGTCGTACTTACGGGAACCCTCCATCAGCTCACACGTGATGAGGCCACTACTCGTCTGGAACGTCTTGGGGCGAATGTTACTGGCTCGGTATCCAAGAAGACGGACCTTGTTATTGCAGGTGAAAAAGCGGGAAGCAAGCTGGCGAAGGCCAAGCAGCTAGGTATTGATACGATTGAAAGCGAAGATGAGTTCATTCGTTTACTTAATGAGCAATGAGTAGATGATACGAGTAACTGGTCTTTTGAACCTTAGTTAGCAGCTGTATATTAGCAACTGTAAATGTAACATGCTGCACGGCCCGGGCTTGCCCTGGGCCGTTTTTTTATTAATGTCGTTGAGACACCGATGGAATGAATATCTCTCTACATTACTTTTGCGTGGGGGAGACTATCATGGATGTTATTTTGGTTAGACAGCTGTAAAAGGGCAGAAATTAAAAAAAGCTTGCTTTGTTAGATTGGATGTGATAAATTATTATTCGTTGCCCTGATATGAAGTATATCGAGCGGAAACGACAAAAAATAAAATGTGTTGACAACAATGTTCGACACATGATATTATAAAATTCCTGACGCAGACGATTGAATGTGTCAGACAAGTTCCTTGAAAACTGAACAAATGGACGATGTAATAAATGAGATATTAAATCTCGTCAGATTCAAAATGAGCTATCGCTCTTTTCAATAACTTTATTGGAGAGTTTGATCCTGGCTCAGGACGAACGCTGGCGGCGTGCCTAATACATGCAAGTCGAGCGGACGGATGAAGAAGCTTGCTTCTTCTGAGGTTAGCGGCGGACGGGGGAGTAACACGTAGGCAACCTGCCCTCTGGACTGGGATAACTACCGGAAACGGTAGCTAATACCAGATAATTCACTTTTTCGCATGGAGAAGTGAGGAAAGACGGAGCAATCTGTCACCGGAGGATGGGCCTGCGGCGCATTAGCTAGTTGGAGAG
>NZ_AUFO01000033.1 GCF_000426545.1 Paenibacillus massiliensis subsp. panacisoli DSM 21345
GAGGCTGTCCCATAAGTAGATATTCTACTGGCGGAGACAGGCCCTCTGTGTTCTCAAAAGCTTAAAACGTCAACAGAGCAGCGATTCTCCCGTTATTGGAGAATCGCTGCTCTGCGTTTTTGGTCATTTACAGCTTGCTTCAATAGATTATGGGCGAGCGAAAGCCAGCCGACCTCCAGCGTCACTTTTTCGATGCCGCGAAGCAGAAATCGCCGGAAGCCCCGGTTGTTCTTCAGTTGTCCAAATACGCTTTCTGGCTCCGTCATTCGGCGTACGGATAAGAGATATCCTTCCTCGCTTTGCAGCGTTTCCCGAGCCTGCTTCTGGTACCGTAATCGTTCCAAGCTCACCACGACTTCCCGATTTCCCCTTGCCTTCGTGCAGCTTTCTTTTAGCGGACATCCTTCGCAGCTCTGACTTCGGTAATGACGCTTCCGAATTTCGTATCCGCTCTCTACGATTTCCTTACTCTCTTTGCGGAAATACAGCGTTTGTCCAGCCGTGCATATCCAGTGATCCTCGGCTTCGTTGTACATCCAGTTCTCCATCTTTCCGACATTCGCTTTCCAGGCTTTGCTCTTTTCCTTGTGGTAGCTGCCATATTTCACTACCGCCTGAATCTCTTTCTTTTCCAGGTAGGCGTAGTTTTCTTCGCTGCCGTAGCCGGCATCCGCAATTACGGTCTTTGGAAGTTTCCCAAGGATCTGCCTTGCTTTTTCCATGTGCGGTTGTAAACAGCGGGTGTCGGTCGCTCTTTGGTGTAGACTGTAGGCTAAAATAAACTGGTTTTCGGTCCCAATCTGTACATTGTAGCCTGGTTTCAGCTGGCCATTTCGCATGTGGTCTTCTTTCATTCGCATAAACGTCGCGTCTGAGTCTGTTTTACTGAAACTATTTCGGTCACCAAGCAGCTTTTGGTACTGCTCGTACTTTAGCAGCCGAGGAAGCAAATCCTTCCGTAGCCTCCGAACTGCCTTTTTTAGGGGCTTGTCTTTCGGTTTTAGGGCAAGCTGAGCTTCAAGCTTTTCCACGGCTTGTTCGAGTTTTACACTGCTCACTTCGAAACCTGTGCCGAGTTCAGCAAGATCTTTCCCTTGATTCTCTTGGTCTTCCTGCTCTTGTGCCGCTTCAATGTCAGCGAACAGGGCATGTACCTTTTCCTGCAGTTTGGCTTTGTGTTTGCTGACGGCTTTGCCCCACACAAACGTATAACGGTTAGCATTGGCCTCGATTTTGGTTCCGTCCACAAAGTACTGCTCCAAAGAAACGTATTTTTCGTCAGCCAGAAACTGAAGCACGGCGGTAAATACGGCTTCGAGAACGCTCTTCATCCGCTCGGAGCGGAAGCGGTTAAGGGTCCGAAAGTCTGGCCGCTGCCGTCCGGCGAGCCACATGAAGAGGATGTTCTCCCGGATGGATTTGGCGATTTGGCGGGAGGAATATATACGCTGAGTGTAGGCGTAAATGATGACTTTGGTAAGCATTTTAGGGTGATAGCTGTCACGGCCACCGCCAGGGTAGGCCGCGTCAAAAATGGCGTCGTCCAGCCGATTGACGGCCGCATTCACGACACGAACGAGGTGGTGTTCTGGAATATCTTCTTCCAGATCCATTGGCAAGCAAAGTTGGTCCATGGTATATTGAATGTACAAAAGAAACCCTCCTTTGAAATGGTTGCTCGACACTTCCATTTTACCAAAGAATGGTTTCTTTTTTTGTATTTTTAAAAGAATTGAAAATGATTCTCCCGCTTAAACAGTGGAGAGGACGGACTGATTGTGGAAAAGCGGTAGCGGTCGCCTTTGTCCCCGGATTTTCACCGCTTAGGAAAATAAATAAAATCTGGGGACAACAGCGATTGGAACAACGGTCCGTTCACGGAGCGTCCTCTCGAAGTGCCTAAGTATATCCTACTCTAAAACCAAAGGGTGTCCCAAGCAGCCATTTCATGGCTTTTGGGACACCCCCTTACTCAGCATTCACATTTATGTTGTCCATGACGAGCAATGATTCATTCCAATTTATACCAGCACTTCCTTAAGTGCAGATTCTACAAGCTCCTGATACTGCTGAATGTGATTCTTCGAGGCATGTATTCTATATTGCTCGAACAGCCCGACGCTTTTCTTGAAGTCATTTCCACTATTATGCTGAATGGCCGAGGAGAGCAGCTCTAGGACATGCTCCACCACTTGTCCAAACCGATGATGCGAAGCGTTATATTTAATGAGCTCTAATAGATACATATGATAATCCGATAAATGCTTAAGCATTTGGGCAGGATTCATTAATGAAATAGATTGTGCCAGAAGAGGCAGCAGGTCGTCAATGAGCAGATGGTGTAGGTTAGCTATGCGGATTAGGGTGACGAGACCAGGGAGGATATCTGGCTTGTGCTCAAGCAAAACTTGTGTATATTCATAAAGCTTATCAATACGACCAGACAGAAGGTCAAGCTCCAGCAGCTGTAATCTTGCTATAGATCGAAAACGCTTTCTTATATGGCACTCCGATTCCTTCGGATCATCGAACCAATCGAGGCGGGAAAAGGCACTTATACAATCTCTCGCCAATCCATACTCGCCCATCCTCTTGTATGCAACCCCCTTCATCATATGGCTGTAGCCATAGTAGTGTACCAGGGGCTGATTCATCTGCAATCTCTTGGGGTGTATACCATCCTTTCGGAAGCGCTGCTGCAGCTGGTATGCTTTACCCGCTACAGATGCAAGATGATCCGCATGCGTAATCATCGTGCTCCAGTCCTCGAAAGAAAGTGCTAATTCAATCATGTTAACCAGGGTGTCCAGATTCGTGCTGTTCGACAATACCTTGTCTTCCAACGAATTCTCCTCCCTCAAACAAATTCATATGAAAGGATTATAGAATATTATCTACCCTCGGTCAATTTGACATCACGTGCTAAGGTATACGTTTGGAATGATAAAAAATCGGTTAATGAGAACATAACATTTCTATATATCTCAGGAGGTTATATTTTATGAAATGGTTCGCTCGTCTTATGCTCGTAGCTGCTCTACTTCTCGTAGCTGCATGCTCCAATTCAGGTACAGAACCCGCACAGGAGGACACAGGAAATGGACAGGAGGTCGTAACTGAGCCCGATGGCCAGACTCCCGATAATGAGGCAACACCAGAGCCAGGCACTCCTGACGGAACTGAGGATACGAACACCGGACAAGCTGCGATCTTAACGCTGGACCAGGTCCAACAAGCCATCCAGGCTCAAGGGCTGGAGCTTACTGCTGCTTCGCAGGAAAACGACTGGGTGCTGAATGATGTAGAGCCACAGAGAAATACGCTCAATGGCTCGGCTGATCAGCCAGAGAACAACGAGATCGTCACCATCTATGTCTTCGATTCCGAGCAGGCTCGGCAGGAGGGATTAGCCAACTTCAACGAACAGACCGCCAATCTCCCAATCAAAAAGCCAGCAGCTATCGAACACAAGAATGTCCTGATTCTGTACTGGTACAATGCAGAGGAGACGGATAATCCTGCCACGCTCGATACAGCCGTCCAACTCGATCATGCGTTGAAGGCACTTTAATGGAGGATGATCCTTAGCAGCTCATTTTCAAGTAATAGCTTGTAAATAACAAACAGGATTGCCTCGCAAGCAGTGAGCTTACGAATGCAATCCTGTTGTTGTTATGCCTTAGACGAAATGAGCTCCCTTAAGCCTATTGTGCTTGACGCGCCTCAAGGGCGTTCAGAAGCAAGGTTACCACTTCGGCACGAGTAGCTTCTGCCAGTGGATTGAACTGATTGTTGCCAGCACCCTGTACGAGACCTGCATCTACCGCAGCAGCTACATATGGAGCTGCCCATGCTGGGATGCGGCCTGCATCGGTGAATGTCGGCTTCGCTGCCGGGTCCACCGTCAGACCAAGTGCCCTAACCAGCATTACTGTCATTTCTGTCCGGTTCATGTTCGCGGCTGGGCGGAAGGTTCCGTCCTCATATCCGCTAATGATGCCCATTTGCACTGCTTGGGCCACATATGAACGGGACCAGGCCGGAATGTTGTTGGCATCCTGGAAGGAAAGGTTATTGCTGCTAGCCTCAAGCCCTAATGCTCGCGCCAGCATAACCACAAATTCTGCACGGCTTGCTTTTGCATTAGGACGGAATTCGCCATTTTCATAGCCATTTACAATTCCAAGTGCTACTGCCTTTTGAACAGCTTCTCTTGCCCAGTGACTTGCCGTATCCGAGAAGTTCACATTAGAGACTGGTGGAGTTGTGTTATCACCAGGAACCTCTGGCGTTGTCGGCTGTTCCGGTGTTGTTGGCTCTGGTGTTGTTGGTTGAGTAGGCGTTGGAGCCCCTCCACCGCCGGAGCTGCCACCCGGGGTATTTCCATCGATATCGTCGGAGCCGCCACTGCTGGAGCCACCGCCAGGAAGAGGACCTCCCTTAAGATCAATGATGCGCCCTTCCACCCCTTGCTTCACGACACCTACCCGATCTAGTTGCTCCAGGAACACCTCGTAATCGACAAGGTTCAGCTCATAATGACGCTGATCTGCCTTCGCTGCCTTCATGGAGCGGTAGAAGTCACCACCGTCAGCCATGAAAGAATTCGTAGCTACAATATAGAAAGCATTAGGATCAATATTGCTATACGTGCCATTCGCATTTTGGATCTGAACACGGCGGACACGCTCGCCTACCTGTGTCACTTGTCCAGTTGTAGCGTCGATCTTCTCACCCTTCTTGGTCGAGTCATAGTAGAAGCGGAGTCCGGATACTTGCGGGAAACGTCCTTCTCCAGATTCTACTCCGCTGACACCATTCTCCAGAGCGGCTGTAATTTCCTTACCTGTCATCTTGAGCGCTGTAAGATTGTTGCCGAATGGCATCATGGTCAGCAGCCCACCCAAGGTAATGTCTCCCTGAGGCAAGGATGCACGAATACCTCCGCCATTCTGAATGGCTACATAGCCTTTCACATCATTCGCTTGAACGATGCTTTTGACTTTAGCCAGCATACCGTCAGTCATCAGATTGCCTAGATTGGTCTCCTTCTTGCGGACACTTCCCCGCTCACCGTCAAGGAACACCTCAGAGCTTCCTACAATCGTTTTCTTGAATTCGTCAAGCTGAGGAGCATATTCAGACAGAATGGCAGCTGCTTCCGGGTCATCCTTGTAGACGTAAGCTCCGGAGCCGTCCTTCTGATCCAGGTTCAGTAAGGAGCCTCCCCATGTCTGTAATACGCCCTCTTCATTAAAGGTCACATCCAATTGTCCAAGGGATTGATTGTATTCACCTGTCTGCACAATCAACGTCGGCTCGGCTTGCTCATTCACTACCACAGGCTCGGACAGCTTCGTATGAGAATGTCCACCCACAATAATATCAATGCCTTGTACAGCCTGCGCCAGCTCCAGATCTACCGTGTAACCCAGATGAGAGACAGCGATAATCTTGTTGACACCCTCTTGCTTAAGCATATCTACCGTAGCATTGGCGCTTGCTACTTGATTCTTGAATACAAGATGCTCACCAGGTGAGGCCAGAGATACGGTATCCGGTGTCGTCAGACCGAAAATACCAATCTTCTCGCCTTCAACCTCCTTGATGATGGCTGGATAGATCGTAGCCTTGGCTGCTGGCTGACCAATCTCGTTACGATACAGCCCAGACAAGCTAGGCTCAGCTGTAAAATCAATGTTCGAGCTCACAAACGGGAATTCAGCCTTCTTGATGAAGTCTGCCAATAAAGCTGGTCCTTTGTCGAACTCATGATTACCGAACGTCATCGCATCATATCCCGACAGATTCATGAAGCGTAGATCGGCTAATCCATTGAACAGGTTGAAATACAGTGTACCTGAGAATACATCCCCGGCATCGACAAGCAAGGTGTTGTCATTGCGATGCTCGTTAATCGCTGTAATACGACGAGGCACATTGTCAAGATGGGCATGTGTATCGTTCGTATGAAGCACACGCAGCTTGTAATCTCCATCCTGCGGAAGATCCTCGAAGGACAACTGCGCGAGCAACGGATCGTGGTCACTTACTCGCCCATGAGCCTGCTCGAAATCCGCATTCACATGTACAACCTCAATAGCCGCTGCCTTAGCCGTCTTACGATCGGTCAGAATATGATCCAGAGTCTGGGAGTTACCGTCATAAATATAAGAGTAACGCTTCTCTTCTGGAAGCTGATCTACCAGATTCGTAAGCTCTTGACCCTTCAGCAGATGCAATGTTCTGGAGAATTGGAAATCATTAAAGTCACCCAGTGCTACGACTCTGACGTTCGGATCGCGGTCCACCAATTGCTTAATGAAGCCATTCACGATCGTCGCCTGCTTCGCACGCTGCACCTCACTGCTCCGTACAACAGGCTGCACACTGCCATATGGCTTCAGATCGCCACCCTTGGAATTAAAGTGGTTAGCGATAACAACTACCCGCTCATCCTTGAACTGGAACTCCGCAGCCAATGGCTTACGTGAGCTGGCGAACGCTTCATCACCAGGTGCAATCCGTCCCGGATTCAGCGACAGAGTACCATCTGTGTTCACCTCAACTGGTGTTGCAGCATCGCCCTTCACGGCATTGCCTGTCAGACTTACACGCTCAGGGTTATACAGGAAGCCTACCCGGATGTTCGCTCCAGGTGCCCCTCCATCCAGGTTGTTCACTGGGGCAATATCCGTATAGCTGTAGTCAACGCCGCCCTGATTCCGAATCGCGTCGATCAGGGTCTGGAAGCTTTGGTCCGCCGCTGTATTTCCACTATTCGTATCGCCGTCGTTGTCTTGAACCTCCATGACACCTATGATGTCTGGCTGCTTGAGATTATTCACAATAATTGCAGCAATCTTCTGTGCTCTGGCTGCATCCTTCTTGCTGAAGTTCTCTACGTTGAACGTGGCTACCGTCAGCTTGTCTTCAGCTGGGGCAATCGTAGTAACAGCCTGGCCTAGATCACTTGGAATGACAACTGGAAGGTTACCCTCTGGCTGAATCTTGAAATTCCCATTGGCATAGGTCAAGACGCCTGTGACAGAACCATTCAGCTTATCACCCGTCTTCACAGCCACAGACGGCTTCTTGTTAATGAAGATCCGTTGCGGATTTAGAGAGCTCTCGAATTGACCTGCGCCGTCTCCACGGAGAATAACTCCTCCTGCTGGTGTGCGGAGCGGATTATTTGGCTCATTGTCCACCACAACTGCCAGTCCTGGCTCACTGGAGTATGGGCCTACAATCGTTGGTTGGTTCACTTGTACGCGCATGCTTTCCAGGCTTTCATAGAAATCAATAGCGTCCTGCTCTGGATTGAAGACCTGCAGACTGTCGGAATCAATGACATTTGGCAAGGTCCGCCCACCTGCTCCTATTACTACTGGTGTAGGTAATGGTACCGTCGTGTTCTCCTTCTGAATATCTGTAGCTACAATCTGAGTGATGCTCAGTTCGTTCGCAGCAGGCTCGTATTCCTTCACCTGACCGCTCACCTTCACCGGTGTTCCCACGGTTACGCCATGAGATGGACGATATACTTGAATCGCTTCAGAGGTAGCATCATTGTTATCCTCCAGACCAGGATATTCCTGCATCGTGAAGGAGCTACCGGATACGGAGGTAACAATCCCTTCTACACCCCTTACCTCAAATCCATTGAATAATGAGGAATGGGATTCGCCCTGAATATCATGGATACGCAGACCATCCAGGGATGGAAGGACCTTATAAGTAAACGTATAAGTGCTGCTGATGTCGCTGTTCATAACAGCAATAGCCTTGACGGTAGCGTCTTCCTCAATAACGATAGGGCCTGTATACAAAGTAGATTGCAGGGTAGGTTCTTCCCCATTCAGTGTGTAATAGATCGTAGCGCCTGTCTTCGGAGAAGTCAGTTCAACGGATCCACCCTTGACAATGCCACCTGTCGGAACACTGGCTTGTACAGACAGTAGACGTTCGATCACGTCGGACGCATCCCGTGGTAGCAATTCCAAACCATAGCTTGTATGATAGGTCATTACACCAGTAATACGCTCGTATGTCTTACCCACTGTAAGAGCTGTAGGGGCATTCTTGGCGTAGATCGTAATCTCTTCCGCACTGTGTGTGTCTTTACCATAGAAGGTTGTGCTATTACTGCGAGCAATGTCAGTAGTACTAAGCTCTACTAGCATGCCCTCATAGCGCCCACCAGGACCTTTGCTGCCATCGCTCGCGCGAGCAAAGTCAGTTGAGGTTAGCAGAAGTGGTGTCGGCAGATCCTGATCACGCTCCGTGACACTCACATAGCCGCCAGCGAAGCCACTCTTGTTCACTTCAATCTGAAGCAGACCATTGAAGATTGTCAGGGGGCCGTAAGCCTCGATGCGATCGCCGACTTCAATGGCAGATTCGCTCGCTCGAATGACGATACCTGCACCCTGATCCTGGATATAATAGTTCGTCTGACCGCCAGACACCTCACGGTAGGTTACAATTCCACGTACAGCAACCGGGGCATTCTCAGCCTTGGCTCTCGCGTCTGTGATACTTACTGGAGTAGTATCTGCAATCGTGTACTGGAAGCTTGCAATCGGGCTTGGGTCCAAGCCATCCTTGCCTGCGTAGGCCTGAATGTACGTGTCCGTTGTTACGGTAATCGGTCCATTAAAGAGTGAGAATTGTGCATTAGGACCTGATTCCGTGCTGTAATAGATATAGGCATCATTCGTAACTGTACTCAGATACACCTCTGTATTGACTGGAACTGGGCCAGATGGCGGCGAGGCCGTCACGGATGCCACCTGATTAGCCGGTGTACTGTCAACTACAGCAAAGGTTGTAGCTCCGATGGAACGAATTCCCTTGGTGCTGAAATAGGTGGTGAATGTTCCGTTGTTTATCAGAATTTTTTGTTGAAAAATACTAGGCTTAGATACGAGGCCGAATTCGCTTCGTACGCCTGTAGGAAGCTGCACTGGCATCATCTTGCTTACATCGGTCTCGCCAGGACTTGCTGCGATAGCTACATTGGTGTCCCCGCCATAAGGCTGAGTCTGCTTCACATTGCCTGTGCCTGCGTAGAAGCCAACGACATATCCTTCAATGGATATCGTAGAATCATCTGGAGTCATCGCAAGAGCCTGATCCACCGTAAGGGTGCCACCAGCAGCCGATGCCCGATCTGCGAAGAGTCCCGCCGGGATCGCTCCGGTAATCATGACGATGAAGATAAGCATCCATTGGAAGGACCGTTGTATGGCCTTGGCCTCCCTCACTTGTCTCCATAATCTTGCTTGCCTTGATTGCTTGCTGTACATTCATTCAACTCCCATTCATTGTAGTTGGCATGCGCTTACAATATGTCTGAGCCTGTATGGAGCCTGTCCAGGCTATACAGCTTATACATCATATGAGCAGGACACTTGAGTAGGCGTCACTAGCTCACAGAGTGTGGCCTTACCGCCTCACTACCGATATAGCAAAAACGTCAAGGTGTGAGTGCTGATACCAGGAAACGACACTACGAAATAAGCACTACATCAGTGTAGGCGGCTTCTGTTAAATCGGCATGATGTTTTGGTTAACATGATGTGAATTTCTGCACCGAAGGGAAGTAGGGGGTCTTTTTCATCGAAAAGTGTTCTTAAACACCTGCCAAGCATCGCTTGAAGAAGAGATAACCTTCGTGGTGGGGGATAAGTATATGTGCATGCGCTCCATAGGTATCCCCGGAAGGTCAGTATGCTTGGCAGTACATCTGTAGCACGGCTTGGCGAATGACAGCAATGCCCTAACTCTATAACTCTACAATTCTATAACTCTTTAGTCATAAACACGCTGAAGGGATCAAGCTCATAATCGCTAAAGGGACCACAGTAGGAAAACCCAAAATCCTCATACAGCTTTCTAGCCGGCATAAACGATTCCGGAGTGCCCGTCTCCAGACTGATCCGGTTATATCCGCGACCTTTTGCCTCCTGAAGAATATGCTCCAGAATTTTTCTAGCCACGCCTTTACGCAAATGCAGCTTGGCCGTACGCATGGACTTGAGCTCAGCGTGTTCGGCATTCAGCTCCTTCAGAGCGCCGCAGCCTAGCAGCTCCCCATCCTCCCAAGCACACCAAAAGGTTATGTCAGGCTGCTTGAGCCCTTCCATACCCAGCGCATGTACGCTTTCTGGTGGGGAGTCGGTATGCATTCCCTCCAGGTGCTCCGCAATCAGCGCAGCTACTTCTGGCCCACTCAGATCATCTACTTTGACTTCCATCTCTATCACTCCTGATGATATACTGATTCACTAGATTAATCTACAATTTTAGGAAATTGTCCCATCCAATCTTACTATGATGTTATGTTTTTTGACAATAAGTCGATAGTCTTTCGTAATCTAAGCCTAATTCATAGGCATCTTTCATGCACACTCACAATCCTTAAGCTTCCACCTGCTGTGAAACACACGACCTTGCTCAATCATAGCTATATGAGAGCACAGACAAAGGGCGCCTCCTGTCATCTTCATGACTTTAAGGAGACGCCCTCATGTATTCATATGATGTGGACTCGTACGTAATGATATCGCTCTGCCTCAATGCTGGTTGCCTTTACCTGCTCCGGCCATCAGCTTCACCAGATATGGCACGGCAATAGAGGTCAAGATCACGCCGAAGGCGATCTGGGCAATCGCCGACTCGACATAGGGCTCATAGGCTGGATTCAGCGTAGCAGCCATGGACGGGACAACCAATGATAGCCCTGCTACCGAGCAAGTAGCTGCAGCAGCCGTACCAGGACGGCGCAGCACCCAACGATCCACGCCAATAAGTGGAAGCATGCAGATGATCAGGAACAGCAGCGTCAGTAGCAGGCCCGAAAGACTGGAGTCAAATGCTACGCGCAGATCAATATTCGAACCAAAGCTCGTCCCAAGGAAGGGCAGCATGAACATCGTTCCGGGGGCGAACATCTGCTGAATGTGCGTGTCTAGATTTCCAAGCACGATACCCAGTACGAATGGTAGCAAGGTTGCAACCACACTCAGTAGATCAATTCCCACTCCGCTGGCAGAATTCAGAATCATAATTGGAATGACTGGAACCGCGATCAGATTCAGGATACCGAAGGCAGCGCGATCTACATCATCTCCATACGCATTCATTAGTGCCAGGTACAGGCCGGGATTACAGCTGGTAATGACCGCAATAAAAGCTATTGCCGAGATTCCCGCCACGCCTTCAATGCCGAACCAGGCTACGAACGCCCAGCCTGCCAGGCAGCTGATCAGCACCCGTGTCAGACATAGTACCCCTGCACGCTGTAGCGTTCCAAGCAACTGATTGAGCCTGAGCTGTGTACCGGATATGAACAGAATCAGGCCAATAAGCACCATGGTCCCTTTGTTGGTGAACAGCGCTGTTGTTGGATCTCCCATCTGGAAGAAAGAGGGGAAGATCGTGTTCACCACCGCTGCCAGCAGCATGGGAATGATCAGCAGACCAGCAGGTATTTTTTGGATCGTCTGTAAGAGCTTCATGTTGCCTGCTTTCATGCCGCTTACAGCTCAGCGCCGTTCGTCTTGATGACCTGTTGATACCAATAGAAGGAATCCTTGCGATAGCGCTTCATGGTTCCATTTCCATAGTCATCCTGATCGACGTAGATAAATCCATAGCGTTTGCTCATCTCCGAGGTCGTCGAGCTGATCATGTCAATCGGTCCCCACATGGTGTAACCAATCATCTCCACGCCATCCTGTATAGCAAGCCCCATCTGCTCAATATGCTGGCGCAGGAAGTCGACACGATAGGGATCATTCACCGTACCATCTTCATTCAATTTGTCATAGAAGCCTGAGCTGTTCTCCAGAATGAATACAGGCTTCTGATAACGATCATAGACCAGATTCAGTGTATAGCGCAGACCGACCGGATCAATCTGCCAGCCCCACTCATTCTCGGGCAGATGCGGATTCTTGTATACGCTGTGCACGTTACCTGCCGTCAATTCTAGCTGCTCGGTATCGCTGCTGGAGATCATGGAATTGTAGTACGACATGCCTACGAAGTCAGCCGTATACGCTTGGATGCTCTCCAGGTCGCCTTCCTCGATGCGGAGCTGAATACCTTTCTCAGCAAAATACGTCTTGGCGTAGTACGGATACGCGCCCTTGTTGAGCAGATCCAGGAAGAACTGATTCTTCATCTGGTCGTCCTTTTGCATCTGGAGGGCATCCTCCGGCTTGCAGGTGTATGGATAGGTGGTGAAATAGGCCACCATACTACCGATCATATTGCTCGGGTCCACCTCATGAGCCAGCTTGGTCGCCTGAGACGCCGCAACGAACTGATGGTGCAGTCCCTGGAAGAGCATCTCCTCGTAGTTGGCTTGGCCTTCATCCAGAATACCAAGCGTCTTGGCACCAGCCTTGACACTCATATTGATCTCGTTGAAGGTTACCCAGTATTTCACTTTTCCTTTATAGCGCTTGAAGATTACATCACAATACTTCAGGTACAGCTCAATCACTTTGCGGTCATACCAGCCGCCGAACTTCTCGATCAGCACAATAGGTGTATCGAAATGGCTGATGGTAATCAAAGGCTCCATCCCATACTTCAAGCACTCATCAATGACCTGATCGTAGAATTGCAGGGCCTTCTCATTCGGGGCAGCATCATCCCCGTTCGGGAATACACGAGCCCAAGCAATGGAGTAACGGAATACCTTGAAGCCCATCTCGGCGAACAGGGCGATGTCTTCACGGAAAGTATGGTAGAAATCAATACCGCGACGCTTGGGATACTTCCCTGGGTCTGGGTCCTGCTTAGCAGCCTGGATCATCTCCATGTTGATTTTTAGTTGCTTGGTCACTTTGCGATCATTCTTGGGGTTGAATTGCATTACCTCTGGAATAGTCAGCGTCTTGCCATCCACGTCGTAGGCTCCTTCGGCCTGACAGGCTGACAGCGCTCCTCCCCACAGGAAGCCTTCGGGAAATTGGGTTGCAGTCATATGTTTCTCCTCCTATTTGTGTTGATTTCTATTTGTGTTGAGTTTCTATTTGTATAGCTTATCTATTCATGGATCAGATTACATGTAGTGTATTGAGCCGCTGCAAGCGGAGAGCCTACGGTTAAGGAATCAGCTTCACCAGCGGCTGACCCTCGCGAATCGGGCCTTCGTTTGAAGAGGTCAGTACATCACCGAACTGCTGCATATTCGTAACAACAATCGAGGTGATCGTATTATATCCCTCCGCCTTGATTTTCTCAGGCTCGAACTCCACCAGCAGATCGCCCGCCTTGATAGATTGCCCCTGCTCCACCAGCGCGTTGAAGTGCTTGCCTTTTAGACTAACTGTGTCTACTCCGATGTGCACCAGGATCTCAACACCGTTCGCAGCCTTCAGTCCAATAGCATGCTTCGTGCGATACAGTGCCTCTACTACACCGTCAAAGGGAGCGTACACCTTGCCTTCTGTAGGTACGATTGCAATGCCTTTACCCATGAGCTCTTGAGCAAAAGCCTGATCCTCCACCTCCGAGAGTGGGTGAATCTCGCCAGTCATGGGGCTCACGATCAGCATATCATTTGATGCCACAGTTGAAGCATTTACTACTGAAGAAGGAGCTACGAATTCATTATTTCCATTACCAGTCGGATTTGAGCTCTGCTTCACGGTCTTGCCTTCTTCTGGCTCCTTAATACCTGCCAGCAATGTAAAGACAAAGCCCAGCACGACTGCTCCAATCGAGCCTATTACAATATAGATGTAGCTATCCGCTGCATAGGTGCCCAGTGCGAGCACGCCTGGAAGCGCAATGGCAGAGGCACTCGCATGAACGAGACTGTAAAAGCCCCCAACGATACCCGCTGCCGCACAGCCTGCAAAAAACGGACGTTTGTATCGAAGCGTTACCCCATAGATCGCTGGCTCCGTAATCCCGAACAAAGCGGTGAAGCCGGTAGAGCCTGCTGCAGATTTCATCGTCTTGCTCTTCGTCAGGAAGAATACGCCGAAGGCTGCACCCGCCTGTCCCAGATTCGCAGCGAGCGAAGCTGGCAGCAATACAGTCGAACCGATGCTTGCCACCTGCTGCACCTGAATCGGCATCAGCGCGTAGTGCATGCCGAACATAACCATGATGGGCTTGAAGAAGCCCAGAATTGTACCCGCAAGAATACCTACTGTAGCATACAGATAGTCGATGCCCTGAGTCAGCCAAGTACCGACATAGTTACCGATCGGCCCCAGCACGACCAATTCAAGCGGCACCATGATGAACAATACGATCATAGGCGTGAGCAACACGCGGAGGAACTTCGGAATGACACGGTCTACTATAGGATAGATGTAGCTCATAATCCATACAGCCAGGATAATCGGAATGACTGAGGATGAATACTTCATGAGCAGAATCGGCATGCCCAGGAAATCTATCGTCTTGATGCCCGTCTCTGCAATCTTGGCTGCGGCATCCAGAATTACTGGGTGCATCAGGCCAGCTGCGAGGGCTACTGCCAGATAAGGATTCGTCTTGAATCTGTTCGCTGCGCTGACAGCCAAGAAGAAAGGCAGGAAATAGAAGATCAGGTCGCCAATCATATTTACGATCGACAGGAAGCCGGAGCCTTGCATTAGTCCCATAGCTGAGATTACAGTCGCCACACATTTTACCATCCCGCAGCCGACCAGCGCCGGCAAGACTGGCGTGAAGATCCCCGCAATTGTCTCCAGCACGACATTAATCGGGTTGCGTTTACGAGCAGGTCCGCTCTCCTCGGCTGTCCCCAGACCGTCTGGTACCAGCTTTTGAATCTCGCTATAGATGGCGTCTACCTTCGCACCTACGACCACTTGCACCTGTCCTCCAGCATTCTGGGCCTTCAGGACACCTTCGAGGCTATCCAGCTTCTTGAGCTCTGCCTTGCTATCATCCTTCAACACGAATCTGAGCCGGGTAGCGCAGTGTGTCAGGGTTGATATGTTGCGTTCTCCGCCGACCAGCTCCAGTACCTGCTGAGCCAAATCTCTGTTGTTCATGCGGCACATCTCCTTATTCTTCATTAGTCTAGTATTGAGTAGATAAAGGCAGGTAATATCTGCATTTGCAAATATCACGCTAATTATGAAAAACGTCATGATGACCGTTATTTCCTCACGTTAAATTCCTGGGTAAAAAAAATGACCAAGCCAAGAGAACAACAAAGGTCGTTTCTCTAAGCCTGGTCATGCCTGATCGAATCAGTAACAGTCCAATGTCCGTATGAAGTTATGTTATATTAATTGGCCATAAGCCGTTGAATATGAAGCGTCAGATACAGCTTCTCATCATTAGAGCATCTCCAGCCGTAATTATTATCGAGAAATTCAGCAATTTTCTCTACACACTCCAGCTCGCGCGGAGATTTCTCCTTCACCACCTCAAAGAGCGATTCATTCTCGTCCTTGAGGGACTTGCCACTCATCTGTCGCATGATGAAGTATCGGATATGGGTAGCGAAGCGCATAAAATGAATGGAGTCTTCCTGAAAGTCAATTTTGAGTGCATACTTGATCACCGATAAAATCTCACCAGTGACGGTCGTAATCTTGGTCGTCTCGCTCATCTCACCGGACCCGACCTGAGCGTTCACAAAATGCAGGGCGATGAGTGTAGTCTCCGCAGACGGCAATGTAATCCCAGCCTTCTCCTCAATCAGCCTGACAGCAGCCTCGCCTACCCTCGTCTCATCAGGATATAGTGTACGTACCTCCCACTCCAGCGGATTCTTAATGGTAACGCCTTCACGGGCACGCACTAGCGAAAAGCTGATATGATCGGACAGTGTCAGTAACAGATTCGGATGGAACGTCTTACTCAGAATATGTGCACCTAGCTTGATGATTTCCTCAGCCAAATAAATATCCTCTATAGGAATAGAGTTCAGCAGATCGTACATTCGAATGTTCTTGGGCGCGACAAAAATCTTCTCCACCATATCTGTCTCTGTCAGCTCATAAGGCGTCTTCAGGAAGCCAACTCCCTTGCCGACCACGAATACTTCTTCTTGCTTGTCATTAATGGCGATAGCTACGTTATTGTTTACCTTTTTAATGACCTTCACGATGCTCACCCCCCTGCTGTGAAAAACGTCTAGCCCTGTATTTACTAGGATGCCAGGCGATTGGCACGTCTAAACAAAAAATGACCGAAAGCGATTACAGTTAAGCAATCGAATTCGGTCATGCCTGGTTCGCCCAGTAACAGTCCGTGTAATTTATATCTTTATTATAGTCGGATAAAGTCGAATGTCAATCATGATGTCGAATATTGTTGAACAAAATATTCGGCATAGCGTAATGACGCCTTCTAGCGTATTAGAAGCAGGATAGGCATGTTAGCAGTGTTGATTGACGTGTTGATCGACCTACTAACTTCGATGATTGGTATGTTGATGGTACTAATTGACATGTTGACTACATTTTCAGTCTACTGACTGCCCCTCATTGCTGTGTGAATAGTGGGTACAGCCTCAATCAGCTTGCGTGTATAAGGATGAAGCTCGGATGGAATGAGCTGACGACTGTCGGTCACTACATCCACGATCTGTCCTTCCTGCATAACTGCAATCCGCTCACAAACCTGCTGTACGACCGCCAGATCATGCGATATAAAAATGGCACCCACACCCGTCTCCTGACGCAGGGTGGACAGTAGCTCCAGAATCTGTCGCTGGCTGGATACGTCCAGAGCCGAGGTAGGCTCGTCGAAGACGATCACCTGTGGCTGAATGCTAATTGCCCGGGCAATCATCACGCGCTGCAGCTGGCCTCCACTCAACTCATGAGGGTACCTGCCAGCCATAGCAGGGGAAAGCCCCACACGCTCCAGTTGCCGGCCGACCTCAGATGCCATTTGTTGTCTTGGCACTAGCTTATAGTTACGCAGCGGCTCCGACAGGAACTCGCCAATTCGCATCCGGGGATGGAATACGGAGCCTGGCTCCTGAAATACGAGCTGAATCTGTCTGTAATGCTGTCGCAGCGCCTCACCCTGTATACTTGTGACATCCTGCTGTCGATACAGAATGCGACCAGAGTTCACCGATTCCAGGTGAGTGATACAGCGTGCTAGCGTGCTCTTGCCGCTACCGCTCTCTCCGACAATTCCGAGCCATTCCCCTCGCTGCAGCACCAGATTGATTGCCTGTAAGGCAGGAACATTTTTCCCATCAGGGAGATGATAGCTCTTGGTTACCTGCTGCAATTCAAGCATGTTCATCCCCCTTTATTTCCTTGGCATTTTCCTTGGGTTGTGTCTCTGCTGGGCGAACTTCCGAATCACGTGGGTGCGGCTCACGTAGTGTATCCCATTCCGATATCCGTAGCTCCGGTACAGCCGCCAGTAGCTCGCGAGTATATGGATTACGCGGCTCTTGAAGCACTTGTGAGGTGCTGCCCCATTCCAGGAGGGTTCCCTCCTTCATAATTCCCACTTTATCAGCAATAGAAGCTGCAATCGCCATATGATGAGTAACGAGAATCATCCCTGTCTGCTCGTGGTCACGCAGCATCCTGAGCTGCTTCAGCACCTTGGCTTGTGCCAGCACATCTAGTGCACTGGTCGGTTCATCTGCCAACAGTAGCTTCGGCTGCAGTGTCATAACCATCGCAATGGCCGCGCGCTGCTTCATACCTCCACTTAGCTGGTTCGGGTATGCCTTCATAACCCGTTCCGGATCCTTCAGTCCAATATCCTGCAAATGCTGTAGAGCTAGCTGGTAAGCCTCACATCTTGATAATGGTAAATGACTTCGAATCGCCTCGATATATTGACTTTCCATTCTGCGAAGAGGGTTCAAGTAAGCCCCACTATCCTGAAATACCATACCAATCTGCCGCCCACGAACACTCCCCCAATCGCGTGTACCCAGAGCGGTGAGCGAACGGCCCTCCAGCATAATGCCTCCAGCTGTAATCCGACCACCAGCTCCCAGCAGGCCAATTACGGCCCGCAGTAAGGTGGACTTGCCACTGCCACTCTCACCGACCAAGGCTACAACCTCGCCGGGCTTCACCGACAGGCTCACGTCATGCAGCGCTGGCCGATCATTAGCAGTATAGCTGACGCTCAAATGCTCTACTTGCAGCAGTAAGCTATCCACTCCTTCACTCTGACTCTGTATACTGTAGGTGGGAAATTTGATCATTGCTGTCCCAGCCGAATATGGCGATCAAGCAGGTAAAAATCAATCGGGTACATGGTTGCTCCTGCGACAGAGCTCTTGCTCACAATGTTGATTGGTGTATAGGTCACGAACAGATAAGGCGCATCATTCATAATCAATTGCTGTGCCTTGGCTGCAATCTCGTAGCGCTGTTCCGTCTCAAATTCCGAGGACAGGCTGTTGATTAATGTATCCAGCTCAGGATTACTGTAACCGCCGATATTCCACTCGGCCCCTGTCTTGAAGTAGAAGTCCAGAATATACTGTGGGTCACCAGTAATTCCCGTATTGATACTAGTCAGCGCCAGATCGAAGTTGCCACTCTTCTGTGCATCCGTCAAATCCTCATAAGAAGTCAGCTCCAGAGCAACACCAAGCTCCTTAAGCTGGGATTGCATGGCCTCTGCCACAATGGAATCCGATTCATAGGAAGCATTCAGAATCAAGCGGAGGGCGAGCTTCTGCCCATTCTTCTCACGGATGCCGTCACCATCGCGGTCTTCATAGCCCGCTTGGCTCAGTAGCTTTTTGGACTGTTCGGGGTCATAGGTATAGCCTGTTATCTTGTCGTAGCCGAACGGAAGCGCCGAAGTGAACGGTCCCCTGGCTGCCTGCCCCCCTACCAGCGTGCTGGCATACATCTCTCGGTCAATGCCGTAGGAGATCGCTTGGCGAACGGCAAGATCACTCAGTGCCGGATTATTGTAGTTGAACCAGACAAATTGAGTACGTAATCCTGGGATCTCATCAATCTTGTAACGGGAGCTATCCTGGAAGAGTGGCAGCTGACTGCGGCCTACATTACTCGCTACATCAATCTCTCCGGATTGCAGAGCCATCGCTCTTGTATTGTCATCAGCGATGTACTTGAACGTAATGCTCCCTACCTCGGCTGCACCGCCCCAATAGCCTTCATAGCGTTGCGTCTCGATCTTTTGCTCCGGTGTATAGGAAGTGACCATGTATGGACCCGTGGCTACAGGCTTGTTCGCAAAAGCAGCCATGTCCGCTGTCGTGTCCACAATGACAAATAAAGGCTCAGCAATATTGCCCAACAAAGAAGCATAGGGTTCACTGGTCCGAATCGTAAGATTCTGCCCTTCTGAGCTCATGGAAGCTATCGGGAGCGTGGCCTTGCCGCGCGGATTCAGCGAAAGGGAGCGTTCGAGCGAATGCTGCACCGCCTCGGCCGTCACGGGATTACCGTTGTGGAAGGTCACCCCTTCTCGAATATGAAACAGCCACGTCTTGTCATCCTGACGTTCCCAGCGGTCTGCCAGCTTGGGAACCATCTGCATCTTCTCATCGAATTGTACGAGTGTCTCGCCAATAGCGGCACGCGTCAGCGTCCAGCCGTTCCATTCCTCGGCCGGATCAAGATTTGTTCCCAGCCAGAACAAGGCCACATTCAAGTGACCACCTGCAGACCCTTCATTTCCAGTAACTACAGAGTCTGTTGTCGTTCCTGCTCCTTGTGAGCCCCCAGCCCCTCCACCGGAATTCCCTGTTGCTCCCCCTCCACAGGCAGACAGCAGTAGCAGCATCACCAGCCACACCGTCACATGTTTATATTGCAGCCTATTCCAAAATTCGTTCCACCAATTCACGATATCTCCTCCTTGTTTAGCGTCTATGTCTGGGGTCGAGTACATCACGCAAGCTATCTCCCAGCAGATTAAAGATCATCACGGTGCAAAAAATGGCAAGCCCCGGATACATCAGCAGCCAAGCAGCTGTCTGCATATATCTTCGTCCCTCGCTTAGGAGCGCCCCCCATTCCGGCTCTGGCGGCTGTGCACCGAGACCCAGGAAGGACAAGCCCGCGATGGACAGCAGCATACCACCGATATCCATCATCGCCATTACGACTAAAGGTGGCAGTACATTGGGCAGAATATATCTCAGCAGAATTCGGGCGGGACGTGCTCCACCGAGTGCAGCCGCCGTAACGTACTCCTTTTGCTTGTGCTGAAGTACCATACTTCGCACCATACGGGCATACTTGGCCCACCACACGACAGCCAGTGCCACTACGGTATGAAGCAGACCTGGACCAAGCATTCCCGCAACGGCAATGGCGAAGATAATGCCCGGAAAGGCCATAAGCGTGTCCGCAAGTCGCATAAGCACCGTATCCAGCCATTTGCCTGCATAACCTGCCAGGATACCTACCGTCATCCCGATTGCAGCTACCACTGTAACTAACACAAAGGTCATAAGTAGTGAGGTCCTTGCCCCATACAGCACCCGAGACAACACACAGCGTCCGAGTTGATCCGTTCCAAAGGGGTATTGCTTGTCTGGCGGCTGCAGCACCCTCGTGAAATCCGTGGCATAGGGATCATGTGGTGCCAGTAAAGGCGCGAGGATGGCGAGTAGCAGCCATAGACCAGCCACGCCTAACCAGACAGAGAATAGTCGATGCTGCATCCATAGCCGTATTAGCAGTTGTGTCAACATGCTCATCTAGACATCCTCCCCAAGTCTGAGGCGCGGATCTCTAACATGTGCCCAGATATCTACGAACAGATTAATCGCCACGTACATGACAGCCATCCAGACCACATAGCCTTGAATCAAGGGGTAATCGCGTGCAATAATCGCTTCCAGTGCCAATTGCCCCACACCCGGCCATACAAATACACTCTCAATAATCGCAGCGCCGCCCAGTAAAGCGCCCGTGGACATCCCAAGCAGCGTCATGATCGGAAGCAACGCATTCGGCAGAACATACCGCAGCATGACTGTCCTCTCCTGTATCCCACGGGCTCTGGCCCCAGTTACATAATCCTGAGACATCTCCTCCAGCAGCACTGTACGTATCTGTCTGCTATATTGCGCTATCAACGGTACGGCCAGCGTACAGGCCGGGAGGATCACACTGCGGACTCCTGTCCTGCCCACGACCGGGAGAATCTGCAGCTTGACTGCAAAGAGCAGCATGAGAAGTAATCCCAGCCAGAAGCTAGGCATCGACAGCCCTGCAAAAGAAAAGACCCGAATGAGATAGTCCTTCGCACGGTTAGGCTGCATCGCGGCTGTCATCCCAAGCGGAAATGAAATCAGCACCACCAGTAGTAGAGCAGCACCAGCCAGCTCTAACGTAGCAGGCATTCTGGACAGCAGAACGTCCGTCACTGGACGTCCATATGTATAGGACATGCCAAAATCACCAGTCAGCGCCCGCAGGACCCAGTAGCCATAGCGGGCAAGAAAAGGCTGATCCAGCCCCAGCTCTGTCCGCACCTGTGCGACTAGTTCCTCCGAAGGGGTGACTCCCGTAGACATCAGCATCAGCCTTGCAGGATCGCCCGGCGACAGATAAGTAAGCAGGAAGGTCAGGAAGGAAATCCCCAGCAGCACGCCGACCAGTTGGAGCAATCTTTGTACAATATATCGGCCCACGCCTTTCGCCGTCCTCTCCTGATATGAATAAGCAGCTAAAATAAGCAGTTCTGCAGTTCTGTTGGTCTGAAATACTGTATTACGAAGTAGGATGCATACTTTCATCCTCATGGAGCAGGCTACGCACATAGCAAAAAGAGCGACCTCTCCCGTGTAAAAAACGGAAAAAAGTCGCTCCAAATAGACAGATTTTCGGTGAAAATCGGACTCCTGTAACACCTTCCTATCTTCCGTAGGCATTGCTGTGTTGTTGAACGGGCAGGTCTCCTGGCTCCAGAATCATCGTCCATACAGCTACCTTCCCGGGGATCACCCAGTGGCATTTGCTGCGACTTCTCTGTTACAGTGGCGGGACCGCGCCGGTATTGCACCGGACTTCCCTTTTAAGCAACCATCCTTGTAGATGGAGCACCCAGTTCCATGTATGCAATTAACTCCTCCTAGTATAACGGGCGTACTTGGAATGGGCAAAGCTTTTCTACTTCTTCGTCTCGGGATCGTTTGCTTCTTCTTATTTGCTCCTTCCAAGATGAAGACAATGCCTAACTATGCTACACTAATAGCACGAGACAAGATCAGAAAGGGCGGAACCTGGAGTATGACTTACGCATTCAGAATCGAGCCTGAGCATTATATAAGCTTTACCAACGAAGATGAGCTACTGGAGCAGTGCAGAGCCTGGGGGCTGGTATCGGATAAGGCCACCAAGTTGAAGACCTTCTATTATAAAGGGAATGGACTGAACATCACCTGCGAGCTGGTAGGATATACCGATCACGTAACCGCAGTCATTCAGTTCGACAATGGAGAGAAGCATACGATCCATCCCTCCTATCTGAAGGAGATGCAGGCCGCCAGCTTCGGTGTCAAGAACACCGCGCTAAAGGGCGAGCAAGCCATGGAGACCGATCCTGTGTCCAAAGCATCCGTTCAGGACAAGAGCGCTGGAGACGACGTAGAGAGCGAATCCGGATTAACCATAGACGATCAGCCAGCCGATGCAGAAGGTGATTACAGCGACGAATTGAGCGTTGAGCAGGACCAAGACGCTGGACAAGCAGCAGACAGTCACGAGTATACAGGCTTTAAGGGAGATCCTGACGGACTCGTCGAGGAATATATTGCACCTGAGAGCAAGGCGGCATCTACGGCCCCGGCTCAGCCTAAGGCCAAGGGCGGAAAGGCAAAAGCACCCAAGCTGGAGCTGCCTGAGGGCAAGGTGAAAATGAGCGCTATCGTTAAAGAATTCACCACAGTTCCCAATCATTTCTCGGATAATGATGATGAGGTTATCATTTATGAGCAGGTAAGCATTCTGGAGCCGGAGCTGCTTGAGGTGGGCGAGGCTTGGTCCAGCCATAGTGCTACGATGAAGAAGCACGAGCTGGCGGAGGGAGATGTGCTTACCTTTGAGGCCAAGATCATTAAGAAGAAGCTGGCCAAGTACCCTGTGCCTTACAAGATCAACAACCCTTCCAAGATTGCCAAGAGTGAGTAGCCTGTTTCTCCAACCTTTCGGTGCGTAGGCCACTGAACAACAGTCATAGTAACGAGCCCAAAGACGGACCCTCAGCATAAGCGATGGGCTCGTCTTTTTTTGGTGCTGTATTTTTCTTCGCAAAACAACATTTTGTAATAAAACATTCAATTTATAATAAATGAAATAATTTTTACATCAATTAACGTTGCGATAATCCTCGTTTAATAAAAGCTTCCTATACTGAGGTCAACATCATAACTTAGGAGGCTTTAATATTTCATGAAAAAGAATCTCCGCCTGACAGGCATAACCTGTACGCTCATTCTTTCGCTTGCTCTGACTGCATGTGGAGCATCTACCTCCCAGACGGCATCTCCTTCTGCTTCGCCATCCGGAGCAGATGCGCCAGCTGCAGCCAATAGCTGGCTGGAGCAAGCTGGATTGGATCTGACAGAGACCACTGAGAAGCTATATGAAAAAGCCAAGCTGGAAGGCAAGGTAACGGTCTATTCGCAATCCAGCCGCATTAAGGATGTCAAAGCAAGCTTCGAAGCGGAGTACCCTGGCATTGAGGTTGAGGCCTACGATATGTCCACCAACGAAATGATCGAAAAGCTGGTTCGTGAGCAGCAGGCAGGCCTGTATAACGCAGACGTCGTGTTTATCAAGGACGCTGGAGGCACGGTGTCGCAGGAGCTCGTAGCTGAAGGTGCACTGCACGCCTACATGCCTGAAGACATTGTCAGCAAGCTGGCCCCTGGCTTCGAATCCTCCCCTGGATTGCCATTCTACTTCTCGACGCGAACTATTTTCTATAACACCGAGGTATATGATCAGGCGCCTGTCAACAACTGGTGGGATCTGACCGATGAGCGCTGGAGAGGTAAGGTTGTCGTTGATGATCCGATGCTCTCGGCGGATACGATGGATCTGCTCGTAACTATGGTTGCGAACAGCGACGACATGGCGGCGGCCTACAAGGAAAAATACGGCGAGGAAATTGTGCTGGACGGCACCGAAAATGCCGGGTACGAATTCATCAAGCGTCTGCTTGCGAATGATCCTGTATTCGTCAAATCCAGCGATGACGTAGTAACAGCAGTCGGTACGCCAGGCCAACAGGACCCTCCATTGGGCGTATCCACGTCAAGCAAATCACGCAACATCGTCGACAAAGGCTTCAAGATGCAGTTTATTTATGACACCGCTCCTAAAATGTCGGTAGCAGGCACGTCTTACCTGTACGTTGCTGATCAGGCAAGCCACACAAGCGCAGCCAAGCTGCTGATTCGCTGGATGGCCGGGGAAGCAGACGGCAAGGCTGAGGGCTTCCGTCCTTATAACGTGCTCGGCTCATGGTCTACCCGGACGGACATTAACCTGACTGAGCAGCGTCCGACCAGTGAGCTTAATCTGTGGGAATATGACGGTGAGTTCCTATATCAAAATACACAGAAGGTCATCGATTTCATACTGGCCAATCAATAGCAGGGATGGTGTAAAAGGTGTCAGTATCCAATAGAGGGGCTCAGTCCCCTCGTTCTTTTCTTCGCATGCAGCGCCTGTTTAATCGTGTAAAGAGTTATGTGACAAGCCCGTTGTATCTCATTACGGGCTTGTCGCTCGTCTTTCTCGCCTATACGGTGGTATTGCCCCTGTGGGAAATCGTGCTGCACAGCCTGCAGTGGACAGCTAACGATGCCCGCCGTGTCAGTGAAGCCGTTCCGGGAGCATTCACTCTGTACCATTGGATGCGGGTGCTCAGCAGCGATATCAGTCAGTCTCTGTTATACAAGCCGTTACTGAACTCGATAAACATCAGCGTATGGGTATCCTTGCTGTCTATGGTAATTGGCGGCGTGCTCGCTTGGCTGACTACCAAGACCAATCTACCCTTCAAGAAGACGCTCGTATTCCTGGCGATCATTCCGTATATGCTTCCATCCTGGATTACGTCCTTTGCCTGGATTTCAATCTTCAAGAATGATCGCATTGGCGGAAGCCAGGGAATCGTTCAAATGCTGCTAGGTGTCAGCCCACCTGACTGGGTTTCTTACGGTTTTTTGCCGATTGTCATCTGTCTAAGCCTTAATTATTTTTCGTTTTTCTTTTTGCTCATTTCGGTCACACTCTCGTCAATCAACAGCAGTCTGGAGGAAACGGCAAGTCTGCTTGGGGCCAGCCGCATGACGGTACTGCGCAAGATCACCTTTCCTCTGGTCATGCCAGCCATTCTGTCGGCCTTTATTCTGACCTTCTCCAAGGCGCTTGGTTCCTTCGGTGTTCCAGCATTTTTGGGACTGCCGATCAAATATTACACAATCTCCACGATGCTGCACGGGAGCATGCAGAACCGGATGGTTTCGGAATCATACATTCTGAGCCTGATTTTGCTGTTGGTGTGTGCGTCTACCATTTATATGAATCAAAAAATGATCGGTCGCCGCAAAAGCTATGCCACTGTAGGCGGCAAGGATTCGCGCAAATTCCTGTTTGACTTGGGACGCTGGAGAATACCGGTTGCCATGCTGGTAATGTGCTTTATGTTCATCATCGCCATATTGCCCATGCTGGTTCTGGTCTTGCAGTCCTTCATGCTGGCAGACGGTGATTTTAGCTGGAGCAACTTTACCCTCCACTTCTGGACAGGTGAATCGAACCCACGGATTGCATCGGGAGAGGTGGGCGTGCTGGTCAATGATGGTATCGTTCAGGCGCTACGTAATTCCCTGCACATTGCGCTCGTAGCAGCTGGCGTCGCAAGCGTAATCGGTCTGTTGTTCGGCTACATTATCGCCAAGCGACGCAATTCGCTATCCGCTAAGCTGATCGAGCAAGTATCGTTCCTGCCTTATCTGATCCCTGGTATTGCGCTATCAGCCATCTATCTGTCCATGTTCGCCCAGCCTACGTTACTGCTGCCCGCGCTGTACGGGACGATGACTCTCATCATCCTCATCTCGATCGTCAATGAATTGCCGTTCGCAACACGGTCGGGTGCCAGCACGATGTACCAGATCGGCGGGGAACTGGAGGAAGCGGCCCAGATGCAGGGAGCCAGCTGGTTCAAGCGGTTCACCAAAATATTGCTGCCCTTGTGCCGCAAAGGATTATTCGGCAGCTTCATGCTACTGTTCATCAGCGTGATGAAGGAGCTTGATCTCATTATTTTGCTGGTAACGCCGCAGACGGGTACGCTCACTACGCTGATCTACAAATACGCTGAGCAAGGCTTTCAACAATATGCCAATGCCATCATGATCATTATTGTAATCATCATTTTAATTATGTACTTTTTGGCGAGCAAATTCGGCAAAGCGGACCTCACCAAAGGAATTGGAGGATAACGATGAATTTGATTGAGCTAAAGCAAATTAATAAGCATTTTGCAGGCCAGCCCATCTTGAAGGATATTGATCTTGTGGTGGAGGAAGGAGACTTCATGACCTTCCTCGGACCGTCGGGTTGCGGTAAAACAACGACCCTTCGCGTCATCGCCGGACTAGAGAATCCGGAGCGGGGAGTGGTTCGGATTGGCGGTGCCACGGTCGCGGATGGAGACAAGCTGGAGTTCGTCCCTCCCGCCAAGCGCGGGCTTAATCTTGTCTTTCAAAACTATGCGCTCTGGCCTCACATGACTGTCATGGATAATGTTGCATTTGGTCTCGTAATGAAGAAAATGCCCAAGGCGGAGATTCGCCAAAAGGTGGAGGCTACGCTCGAAAAGCTGCACATCCTCCCCTATAAGGATCGCTATCCATCTGAGCTATCAGGCGGACAGCAGCAGCGGGTGGCAATTGCCCGGGCCATCGTGACGGAGCCGCGCATTCTGCTGCTGGATGAGCCGCTGTCCAATCTGGACGCCAAGCTCAGAGTAGAAATGCGCTCAGAATTGAAGCGACTGCACCGCGAGCTGAATACTACCGTTATTTATGTCACGCATGATCAAGCGGAGGCACTCACATTGTCAACCAAAGTAGCCGTGTTCTTCGAAGGGAGATTGCTGCAGGTGGATACGCCGCGCAACCTGTATCGTCGTCCGCAGCATCTGCGCATCGCCGATTTCATCGGCAATCCCAAGATCAATTTCTTATCCGCAAGGTATGCGAAGGCTACAGATGCTGAGGGCTACGCCTGTATCGAATCTCCGCTTGGACAACTGTGGCTGGATGGTCTAATCCCCGAAGGCTTAGGAGAGATTACATTGGCACTGCGGCCTGAGGATCTAGTCATTTCCCGTGAGCCGGTCAAGGATGCCACACCATTTCAGGTCTATTCTGTGCTGCCAGCAGGCTCGGAAACGCTCATTCAGCTACAAAGCGGGGATACGCAGTTGCTTGTCAAGGAGATTGGCGAGAGTGAATATCCGCTCGATTCCACGGTATGGGTGCATATTGATCGGCAGAAGGTGCTGGCCTATGACAATCAGAGCGGTGAGCTGCTATCACCGGAGCCTTCGGCAGGTGAATCCACACCTAAGCCCCTGTCCGATGTCACACCAAAGCATGGTACTCCTGCATATGCAGCAGCCCCCTCCCTGATCGAGCCGCCCCCTGCTTCAGGCTCTGCCCAGAACAAAGACGGGTTGACGAGCACCACAGCTATTTCGGAATAAGCGAAGCGTACTGCTTACGCAATTGATTTAGATAGTTGAGCTTGGGGATGATGTTCTCCTTCTCAGCTTGTCCTACGCCGACAATCAAGCTTTCCACCAGCACCGTCGGGGCCACCATGGAGTGGAAATCGCTCAGCTTGCCGCGATAGGTGTACAGGACAATATCCGCTTCGTTGAGCATGTCTGATACCATGAAATCGGTAATAAATACGGTTTTGTAACCCACCTGCTTGCCGATCTGCATAATGGCTTTGGTCTCAGGAAGGATGTTGGAGAATCCGAATACAACGACTACGTCCGCAGGCTGCAAATGCATCAGCGATTCGTACATTTCGTGTCCGCCCATCCCCATGTTGATGATATGCATCCCATAGCGCTTCAGTCGGAAGGAGAGCAGCTCGCCAAGACCTTGCGAAGGGCCAGGCGCGTACACATAGATGCGCTGCGCTTCGCGCAAGGCGGCGATTGCCCTGTGGAAGTCGGGGCGGGAGAGCGCATCTGCCGTTTCGGTGAGATACTGGACGCCCAGCTTCAGCATTTGACCGGGCAGGTCTTCTCCATCCACCTTGTTAATCAGGTTCTGGATTTTGTATGCAGGCGTAATGTCGGGATTATCGGCCAGCATCTGCTTGAATTCCTTGAAGTTCTTGTAGCCGATCACTCGCCAAAAGCGGGAGATCGAGGCGATGCTGACACGGACCTGATCCGCCATCTCCTGTTCGGTTAAATAAGCGATACGGTTCGTGTTCTTTTCGATAAAATTGGCAATTTTCTTCTGATTTTTGGACAGCTTGTCCAGATCCCAATCGAAGTGTTGATTCACAAGTGCTGTCTCCTTTTGGCATGCCGAATACCTCCGGCAAAGTGGTGTTCTTATTATACTGCAACAGCGCACATAGTGAAAATAATTTTACATTGTAAACGTTTTGTAAATTATTATTAAGTAATATAATGAGCTATTACATGTAGCCAAACTCATACAACAAGGAGCTATACAATGATGAAGATCGATTTCCATATCCATGTTAAATTATCTAAAAAGGTCTCATTCTCCCCCGAATATTTTCAAGCCATGATCTCCGAGGCCAGACAGGAAGGGCTGCAGGCCATCACGATGACTGAGCATTTCAACACGCTCCGCTTTAACGATATCTATGATGAGCTAGACCGAAGCTATCCTTACCGCAATCATTATTATGACGTCGATGGCTTTAAGGTATTTCCTGGCATGGAGGTCGATGTGGCAGAGGGCGGACATATTCTCGTGATAGGCCCGCGGGAATCCATTCGGTCGATACACGCAAAATTGACAGGGCACATGACTGACGACTCTTTTATTACCTTTGATCGTCTTATGACGATGTGCTCGGAGCATGAAATGCTGATTATCGGTGCCCACCCCTTCCGTTCCAGCAATTCGCTGCAGCTCTTAAGTCAGCAACAGCTGAGCCAGTTGGATGCGGTCGATCTCAATGCCAAGGACCTGCGCACCTATGGAGTGGAAGCCATGCATTCGCAGATGAGAGAATATGCTGCTCAGGCAGCATTGCCGCTGGTAGGTGGAAGCGATACGCACCATCCCCTGCAGGTAGGCAGTATTGTCAATACACTTGGACGCGCCTGCGACACCATCGCCGATCTGAAGCGTTGCATCAAGGAAGGCGACTATTCGGTAGTCATCTCGCCATGCCTGCCGATCAAGGTACGGGCGGCAGATGACATCAAGCAGCTGCTGCAGGCAGATCTGCTGCGCCAGAGTGTATGAGGATGGGAGCTCATGCACAGGCTGGACTGAGCGTAACAATGAAGGCGGCACACACCGTCATTATTAGCGATCTGGACGGAACCCTGTTAGATAGCAGGCAGCAAATTAGCACAACGAATGCGGCAGCGATTACCCGCTTCCGGCAGGCTGGTGGCCTGTTCGTGATCGCTACTGGCCGTCCTTGGCAGTCGGCGCTGCCGTATGCGCGCGAGCTTGGGCTTGAGCAGCCACTGATCGTATGCAACGGTGCCCAGTTGTATTGTCCGAACCGCAATACCGTGCTGCGTACGAAGCGGCTGTCTCTGCAGCCAGAGCTAAGTGCCTGGTTGTACGAGCTGCAGGTGCAAGACAACCAGCTTGGGCTGCTGCTGTGCACAGGCGATCAGATGCTGACTCCATGCCGCAATGAGTTGATCGTGCAGCATGATCGCAAGGACAGCTTGCAGAGCATCCCCACTAGTCTTGCCCAATGGCAGGAGGCCGCTCAGGAAGCAGTCAAATTGCTGGCGGTAGCACAGACGCCAGCAGCCGCACGTTGGTTGAAGCAGCAACTGAGTGAGCGGATGCCTGGCTGCACGGTTGTATTCTCTGAGACGAATTATTTGGAATTACTGCCCGAAGGCTGCTCCAAGGGAACGGCACTGGTTCGATTGGCAACGCTGATGGACTGGCAGCACAAGCATCTGATCGCTATCGGCGACCAAATGAACGACGCTGAACTGCTGCAGACAGCGGATCTCGGCATCGCCACCGGGAATGCAGCACCAGCACTGCAACTCCTAGCGGATGCCGTCACTGTGTCGCATGAGCAGCATGCGCTGGCCCAGATCATCTCCGAATGGCTTGATACAGAGCCACTGGAGTCACAGGGCTTTACGATGGGAATGGAACGTTAGTTCTATTCCCACGACCAAAACAGCAACGAGAGAGGAGCTTCTCTTTCGGTTGCTGGATATACACCTGCAAAAGACGCTTTCAAGTCCACGCCCCCGCTCGTATAGAGGGGCATTGGTAACGAGAGCGTCTTTCTGCATTGTGTCGCTATGCTGCTAGCTGCGATACTAGCTGTGATATAAACCATGATACAATGGATAAGTATACTCAGACTTAGCACACCCATTTTGGCAATACAGTTTCCGGGCCTTTTCGCTCATTTTAGTTTAATGATTGATCTAATACGGTGGCATTTAGAATACACAGTATAGCCACATTTCTTCTTCGGACCAAACATTTCCCAGCAGCATCAGTAAAAATCATAAGACATTACATTCATTGTGTTATTGCTATAAAGTAATACGCTTAATTACATCACCTATATCCGAATGACCGGGCCGAAAGCAAGTCCCAGACAGCAGATTTTCACATTGATTTTAATGCTGTTATTAGCGATAATTGCTTCTACAGCAAGATGAACAGTTCTCTCTACATTTTATTGAAAACTTATCATTCTACAAAAGGTGGTTGGAATACTTGAGCGAACAGATTTTAACCCAAATTTTAGAGCAACTGAAAACCTTAAACATCAGAGTGGACAGTATGGACTCGCGCTTGGATGGTATAGATTCACGACTTGATGGTATGGACTCACGCTTCGATGGTATAGATTCACGATTGGATGGTATGGATTCACGTTTCGATGGTATGGATTCACGACTGGACGGTGTGGATTCACGTTTCGACCGTATAGACACACGCTTGGATAGCCTGGAAACTGATATCTCTGAGATCAAAAACCACACCAAGGATATACCCGCCATCAAGCAAGCTGTGCTGGAAACTTTGGACCTATCGAAGCAAAATAAATCTTCATTGCACAGCTTTGAACGAAAGGTATCCTCCGAACTGACTACGCACGGACACAGTATAGATATTCTGAATCGTCGCCAGTTAAAGCTTGAGGCTGATCTGGAAAGTTTAAAGAATCGCTAGTCTCCAAGCTCAGAGGCATCCGGCTGCTTCTCCCTGGTCATGACTTCAAGAGCCAGCTTAGTGCCGTGGCTCAATAGACTCGTAAGCATTGTCCCACACTTAATGCCAAAGACGCCTCTTCACCCAGCGCATGCCTGGAATCTGAGGCGTCTTTATTGCGTAGGCTGCTACTCAGCCCCGTCCTTTTTCTTCAGTAGCTTATTACTAGGAATGCCTACCGTAATGATTTCGTATGGTTTTACATTCATGAACCAGCCGCAGTCAGTGGAAGCAAACGATGCATGGTCAGGCATGATTGTGGACATGATCGGGCATCATGTGACCCTCTATAATCTCTACTCCTTTGTACTTACACAAACGTTTGAAGATTTCGATTAAATCTCTTCTCACTTGATTATAGACTTCTTTCCGTCTATACTTCGGGGTGAACACAATATGGTATTTGCACATCCACTTTGTGTGAGCTAGGCTGTAGCTCTTGGTTGCCATTGATGACCATTCCTCTCTTTTGAGCCTGAACATCTCAATTTTATTGGAATGGTCATGGTGGTCAAACCCTCAAACCCTCAATCCCTCCACCCGCATAGCGGGTGGTTTTTTGTTTCGCGCGCTTCACCAGTCGAAGTGAGTTTCATACGTTTTATCACATCAATTTTATGATTTCTAAGTGTTGCCTATTTAAATCAACCCCGCCCATTGCAGCCCACGCCAGATCCCATCCTGATGGGCCTCGGCTGTCACATGTGCTGCCAGGCTCTTGACAGACTCCGGCGCATTCCCCATGGCGATCCCGCAGCCAACGTAGCTGAACATCTCCATATCGTTGTAGTTATCACCGAAGGCAATTGTATCCTCAGGACGGAAGCCTGTCTTGGCCATCAGTCTTTCGATACCGGCGGCCTTGGAGCCCTCTGCTGGAAGCACATCCATAGAATAGCTATGCCAGCGGACAAAATGCAGCTTATTGAAGCGGCTACGATAAACCTCCTCCTGCTCCTGCGTGCAGAATAGCATCGTCTGGTAGATTGCTCTTCCTTCATAAAATAACGGATCACATGCAGGATGCTCCACCCGCAGCGAGCTCATGCACTGCTCCACATATGGATGATACGGCTGACTACAGCTCATCCGCTCCGCATCCAGATGAACGAGTGGATGATTGCGCCCAGCAGCGAATGTCGCCAGTTCACGAAGCAGCTCTGTAGCATGTGGATTCGTGTAGATTACTTCTCCCTCATGCACGACATATTGCCCATTGAAGCCTACATAAGAGCTAAGACCTAGCTCCAATCTGAGCTGCTCCAGCATGAACGGGGATCGTCCGGTAGCCAGCGCGACGGTATGGCCAGCAGCCTGTAATGCTGCTACAGCTGTCTTCGCCGTGGAGGGGACTTGGTGATTGTGGTCCAGCAATGTACCGTCAATATCGAATAAAATGAGTTTATCTGCTCTTTTCCCCACTGCGCTCACACTCCCAGCAGCACAGAACTATTAGCCAGGCTCAGACTCACTCTGTCATGAAGCCGGAAAGCCAGTGGCGAAATGACCTCCCATTGATGCTCATCACAGCGAATATCATAATGGAATTCCTTGCCCTGGAACTGTACATTGACGATCTCACCTGGGATTCCGTCCTCACCGCCTGCGCGCAGCAGGAATTGATCGGGACGCACCGGGTACAGGTCGTGCTGCTTGAAGTATCCAGCGACCTCTGTCCCATCCCATGCCGTATTAGAGCTTCCTTGCGGGATGAAGCTGTTGCCACTCCAGCGACCTTCGATCAGATTGGATTTGGACACGAATCTGGCGACAAATTCAGTCTCGGGGCGTAAATAAATATCCTGCGGAGTCCCCGCCTGCTCGATCCGACCATCCTTCATCACGACAATCCGATCTGCCATCGCCAAGGCTTCTCCCTGATCATGGGTGACATAGACGATCGCCGATCCAGTACTACGGTGCACCTGCTGAATCTCACGACGCATATCCATTCGGAGCATCGCATCCAGACTGCTTAAAGGTTCATCCATTAGCAGCAAGGATGGCTCCGAAGCCAAGGCCCGTGCAATCGCTACCCGCTGCTTCTGTCCGCCAGACAGCTCATGTGGCACTCGCTCTGCCAGGTGCGATAATCCGGTCAATTCCAGCACCTGTCGAATGCGCTGCTCCTCTTGGCCGCGAATATGTGCAGGTGTGTCCTTACGGGTACGGATAGGAAAACGAATATGCTCTGTCACATTCATATGCGGCCAGAGGGCGAAGGATTGAAATACCATGCCGATTCGGCGTTTTTCCGGGGGAAGCAACCGATCTACTCCTGCAACCATACGTCCGTCCATGTGTACCTCGCCACTGCTCGGCTGCTCGAAGCCAGCGAGAATACGCAGCAGCGTCGTTTTACCACAGCCCGAGGGCCCCAATATCGCTACGAACTCCCCTTTCTCAATCGTTAAGTTGATACTATGCAAGGCCTGAAAGGAGCCAAATGCTTTGCTCACCTGCCTGATCTCGATGCTCATGCCACCACTCCCGTCTTATTTCCTTACCTATATATACTTAGCTCCGGTATCCAGCCCTACATATCCAGTCTTCTATACTTAACTCTGTACATTTAGTCCTCTATAGTTAACTCTGTACATTTAGTCTCCTATACTTAGCTCCAGATAATAGCTCTGTAAATTTAGCTTCACGGCCCTGTATTTGCTGACCTCTATCCTTGCTATGCCGTTCTTGTATAGCATCTTGTACGCACATCTTTGCATACCTACTTTTGCATTCTACCTTAGCATTCCTACCTTATACCTGTTCACGCTTTGTAGCCTCGACGCGCCGCCCAGCGCTGAGCCAGCAGCATGCATGCTCCACCTATCGCAATCAGGGCCACGATGAGACTGGACAATGCCGTCGAATAGAGCGTATCTCCCGCCTGCTCGAAGCCGAAGATCGTAACGCCAATCGTCTGCGAACCAGACGAATATAGCAGTGCCGATACCGTCAGCTCGGTCAGTGCCGTCAGGAACACCAGCATCCCTCCCGTGAGAATGCCTGGCAATAGTAGCGGTAGCAGAATAGCCGTCCACTTGCGCCATGCTCCCGCTCCCGAGATGCGGGCAGCCTCCTCCATAGACACATCCAGCTGCAGGAACGAAGTGACTCCTGAGCGAACCTGCAGGATCAGGAAGCGGCAAATATAAGCAATGAACAAGATGGTCATTGAGCCGTAAATACCGGGGTTCCAGCCAGGAATAGGCTCCATCCACACCAGAATCATGGACAGTGCAAACACGATGCCCGGTAGTGTATAAGGAACAGCCATTGCCAGCTCAGCAGCCTTATTGAAGGCAGTCGGTCTACGAACCCGCATATAGGCAAAGGCGCAGCCAATCACAAGACATACCACCATCGTCACGGCAGACAGCACGAGGCTATTCTGAATCGCCTGCCAGACCCGCTGATTCTCCAGTAAAATGTATCGATAATTATCCAGAGTGAAGTTCTCCGCCGTCAGACCCAGACCGTAGGCTCTCTTGAGCGACATAGAGATCATCGACGATAGCGGCACTACGGTAATGAATAGCAGGAAGCCCCACAATATGAAGGATAACGGCTTGCTCATTCTGCCCAGCGTATAGCGTGGCGTAAGATCTGGCTGGATGGTGTCTGACGCATGGCTCTTGCGCAATAGCAGCCATTGCAGCAGACTCCCCAGCACCGCTGCCAGACCCAGCAGTACAGACAGCGAAGCTCCCCGCGCAAAAGCTGTCGGGCCAAAACCAATAATCTCTTCATAGATCAAAGTGCTCAGGACCGAAATATTGACCGGGCTCCCCAGAAAAGCGGGGATACCAAAATTGTCGAGTGAGGCCAGAAACACCAGCAATCCGCCTGCAGTCAATCCTGGCAAGGCCAGTGGCAGGGTAATTCGGCGCAGCGTATTCAGTCTGGTTGCTCCGCCTGCTCTTGCGGCCCACTCCAGATCGCGCGGAATCTTACGGAAGACATCTACCGTGAACAGATACACCAAAGGAAAATGATGGATGCCCATCACGAAAATAATCCCGCCCATGCTGTACATGCTCCACGGCGCAAGATCAGAATGAATCCCTTGCAGCAGCTTGGCTATCCAGCCTTGGGGCCCCATGAAGGAGGACCAGGACAGAGTCAACACATACGATGGCAAAATAAAACACAGCAGGATCGCCATATGCAGCGGTCCCTTATGCCGAATATCCGTATAAGCTACGATCCATGCAAATGCGGCTCCCAGCACCACGGATAATACCGTGGAGCCCAGCACGATTACAGCTGTATTGCGCATCGTCGTCCAGAATCGGTCCTGCTGTAACAAGTTCATATAATGAGCCAGCGTCCAGCCCTGCTCTCCCTGAAAGCTCAGCAGAATCAGCTTCAAAATCGGGTACACGAACAAGATCAATACTGCGATGGCTCCCAGCAGCGTAAGTATTCGTTTGTTGCTAAATAACGCCAATAGCACAGAAAAGGGCGTGCGCCCTTTTCTGGAGATTGTCAGTGATCGCTCACCAGATTGTGTTCTGTCTGTCCATACCGGCTCCATTTGCTCCATGCTTACTCTCCAAATACCTTGATGAACTGCTGCTTGTCTGCCTCACGCTCATCAGTCAGCTGTACCAGATCTGCAGACAGCATCGTCATCTCTTCAATGCTTCTCAGCCCCTCTGGAGGTGCTACACCTTTGCGAATCGGAGCGTACCCAATCTCAGCAGACAGCTTCTGTCCTTCTTCAGACAATACGAAGTCTACAAATGCCTGAGCGGCAGGTACGTTGGCTGCATCCTTCATAATACCGATTGGCTCTGTAATCACTGGCACGCCTTCTTTAGGATAGGTCAGCTCTACAGGGGAACCCTTGGACTTCTCACGGGCAACCATATAATCTACTACAAGTCCATAGGACTTCTCGCCACTGGCGACAGCCTTCATGACGGCCCCATTACCTTTAATGACGGACATACCGTTATCCTTCAGCTGCTGCAGGAAGTCCCATCCGTAGCCATCAGTACGACTGAATACCCCGATGTTGTAAGCGGCAGCTCCCGAGTACAGCGGGCTTGGCATGATGCTGGCATCCTTGCTATCGGCAGCGACCAAAGCCTGCCACGAATCCGGTGCAGTCGTTACCTTCTGGGTGTTGGTAGCCAGTACGGTCGCCATGACCTTCGTTCCAGCATACATGCCGTCCGGGTCTACCAGTGCTGCTGGAATCTCGCTCAGCTCAGGGGACTTATAGGACAACAACAGGTCATCCTTCTTGAGGCTCTCAAAAGTAACCGAATCCGCAAGCAGCAAGACGTCTGCCTGAATCTTGCCAGCTTGGCGCTCAGCCTGAAGCTTGGCCGTAACCTCCTCCGTTCCAGAGCGGAAGATATTCACTTTCACGTTAGGGTATTGTGCATTGAAGGCATCTGCCAGCTTGCCGGCATCCTCCTCAGGCTGAGAGGTGTAGAATGACAGATTGCCAGAGATTTCGTTAGCAGCACCATTGCCGCTGTCACTTGGCTGAGAAGCGGTCGGTCCTTGAGAAGCGCAGCCGCTAAAGATCAACATACCTGCAAGCAGCGGAAGAATTGCTGTTTTTTTGAATGGAATCACAAATAATCTCTCCTTTGGTGTGTATAGCTTCTACTATATAGATTGAACTGAAGATGTTGAGAGTTCGGGTCCGTGCAACTGCGGTGAACATGTGGTCCTCCGGCCACTGTTGTCTCCAGATTTCTTCCATGTAATCTCCCTCAGCTCTCTGAGGCAGCAGTTAACCCGGAGTGCAGCAGATAGCCATGAATGGCTTGTGCAACTCCGTCTTCACGGTTCGTCCCAGTAACAACTGCAGCCCGTTCCTTCACATGCAGCTCAGCATTCCCCATCGCGATGCCAAGTCCTGCCCATTGCAGCATGTCCAGATCATTGTCATAATCCCCGGCTGCAGCAACGAGCTCTCGCCTAATATCATACTGAGCACACAATCTCTCCAGAGCCCCTCGCTTCGTGACTCCCGCGGCGTTGACATCAAAGCGCAGAGTCCCGGTTCGAGATAGCTCGTAAGAGCCTTGACGCTCCAGCTCCTCATAGAGCTGTTCACGACTGGCATGATCCGGGCAGATGACTGCAGCCTTGTAGAATACCGGATGACGATCCTGCACGAACGAGCGAAAATCCCCGCCAACATCCTCTACCTGAATCAGCATCGTCTGATCACGGTAATTGGCTTCATTCAGCTCACGGTGGGGCCGAACGACCACATTATTCAGCGGCCAGCGCCGATTCATATCATTTAATTCGCGAACATACAGCACATTGTAGCCATAGAAGTGCACATAAGCGCCAGCTTCCTCAATCCGCTCCAGTAAGGACAGCACCTGCTCATACAAGAGAGGTGCTCCCTCCAATAACTCCCCCGTTGTGGCGTCCAGTGTTACTGCACCATTGAGAGCAACCAGCGGAAAGTTCATGCCTACCTCTCTCGCATGCAGCCATACCGAGGCCGGGAAGCGCCCAGAGGCGATGGTGACGAGCACATCCTCCTGCATGAGTCTACGTATGGCAGCCATCGTGTGTGGTGTAATCATTTTGTCAGGATTCAGCAGTGTGCCGTCCATATCCAGTGCCAACAACTTGTACATCCTGTGTCTCCTTCCTCCTCGTTAGATCGTGTACAGCCGCAGTGGCTCCGGGATATCAACAGGACCCTGGAATACCCGCCTTGCTTCCTGACGCATGAGCTCCAGGTTACCATCACTCGGCAGATGAACAAGCACAAGCTGCTTGACATTAGCCATACCTGCGATCGTGCCTGCCTGTAACGCATTCATGTGTCCTTGCCCCGAGGTATGTACACTACCCTCACAGATCGTCGCCTCGCACAGGAAAATATCCGCGTCCCGCGCCAGCTCAATCAATGAATCACAGTACGAGGTATCGCCGGAATAGACCAGCACCTTGCCACCATAGGTAATGCGGATGGCGTAGCACATAATGGTGTGCTCCACCGGGACGAATTCAATCTCCGCGCCAGCCAGCCTGATCTTCACGAACGGATCAATGGCATGCACCTCCGTATGCTCCCCGTAGAGACTCTGGTGCATGCTTACAGGCTCACTCGGTGCAAAGAGCTTCAGTTGATGCTGCATCCGGGCATTGCGTATAGCGCCAGCCGCCGCATACTGCAGCACTCCGAGGTCTGCCATATGATCATGGTGGAGGTGCGATAAAATAACGCCAGATAAATCCTCTACCTTCACTTCGGCAGGAAGCTTGCTCATGACACCACTCCCGCAATCCAGCAGAATGTGCCCTTCATCCGTTGTAACCAAATATCCGGCAGTAGCTCCTCCAGCAGAGGGGTATCCGCCCCAATAGCCCAATATCTTCACCTTCATGTTGTCACCTCTTGCTTCTGCTCCCCTTACATGGCTCCTACTCCCAATAGAAGATATGTCGATCAACTACTATGGCGAAACTGAGAAGCCTGTGTGCTGATTGCATCTGTTATTTTGTTCGCGACATCTGTTCTCGTCTTTTACATTTGTTCCGAACGATTACAATTGTAATTACCCTCTGTTATTGTTGTGTCATGCGTTTGTCAATTTTACGTAAACGTCAGCTGGTAAATGGAGGGCAGCTTGACTCGCTGTCGACAGCCAATTTATAGTGGGGGTTGTACTTGAGAAATAAATCAGGAAGTTGAATAATTTTTAAAAGGCGGACTATATGTGAATATAGAAGAACGCAAGAACATGGTGAAGGTATGCAAGCTCTACTATTACGAAGCATGGACGCAAGAGAAGATTGCTGCACAATTTGGGGTATCCAGACCCGTCATCTCTAAAATGCTGCAGCGAGCGCGAGATGAAGGAATTGTCGAGATTGTCATTCATGATGACGATCATGAAGTATCCAAGCTGGAAAAGGATATGGAGCAGCTCTTTGGTCTACAGCAAGTGCTGGTCGTCCCGACGAAGGACCTGAACAAGGAGCTGGTGTCCAGCGCAGTCGGCAAGGCCGCCGCCCAATTCGTACTGAAGCTGATTCGCAACGGTGACAGGGTAGGCGTCTCATGGGGCAATACGCTTTACTATATGGTCAGAGAATTCCCGCTGGAGAAGAAAGAGAACGTCAAATTCATCCCGCTGGTCGGCGGTACGGGTAGCGCACGCAATGAGATGCATTCCAATCAGATCGCCTATGAGCTATCCAAGAGACTCGGTGTTACCTGTGATACGCTTTATGCCCCTGCGGTAGTCGAGACGGAGCAATTGAAGGAGCAGATCGTTCAGCTACCTAACATCGCATCGGTACTTCAAGAAGGAGAGCATATCGATCTGGCCCTGGTCGGGATCGGCAATCCCTACTCCATGTCCACGATGGAGAGATCCGGCTATCTGAATGAGCAGGTGCTGGTGGAGCTACAAGCGATGGATGTCGTTGCCGACATTAACTCACGCTTCATCACCCGTAGCGGTGAGATTAGTGAGCATCCCATTAACGAAAAAGTCATCGGGCTTGGGCTTGAGCAACTGAAGCAGACGAAGACTGTCGTAGGCATGGCCTTCGGCTTGCACAAGATTGACTGCATCGTGGCAGCCCTGAAGGGGCGCTATATTAACATGCTGATTACCGATGAGGCCACTGCCGATCACATCGTCAAAGCCGAGCAGTATGTAGCTTCCCGCACAGCTAGCCATCGGCGAAAATAATACAATCAAGAGGCTCACTCCAATGCGGAAGGTACATCTGAACAAGCTATAGCAATTACAATCATATAGACTTTCAAGTAGTGGCTCGTACCTTGATCGAATCTGATCTCAGGTTGAATGCTCTGGATATCTCACTCATATTTGATTCGGTCAAGGTATTCGTCAACGACATACGGTTCAAGGCTTCGCGTTCCTTTCATCGCTGGCTCCATTTAGTGTAAGCGCTACAATTTCGACATAAATTTAGCCACATTCATCCATAACACATGGAGTATTGCGACTAATTATATGAATATTAGAGGGGTGTATTACCGATGTATCTGCATCATCAGGAAGCCATTACAGTCATTACAAACAAGCTCAAGACACGAGAGGACGTGCTTGGAATTATTGTTGGGGGCTCGGTAGCCCATGGCTATGCCAAGGAGGACTCCGATATTGACCTGATGCTCGTCGTGTCAGACGAGGATTTCCGTGCTCGACTCGACAGTGGGGATGTCAGCTATTACGAGAAGGAAGCTACTCCTTATGAAGGGGGATATGTAGATGGTAAGTACACATCCATCTCTTACATCCGCCAGGTCGCAGAATCCGGCAGTGAGCCCGCACGCTTCGCGTATCGTGACGCCATCGTGACCTATAGTGAGGTAGACGGATTGGAGGAGCTGGTTGCAGCAGCCTCCCAATACCCGAAGGCACGCAAGGAAGAGATGATCGAGAAATTCTATGCTCAATTCGAAGGCTGGAAGTGGCTGTATTATGAAGGGGCCAAGCGTAATGAGACCTACCTGATGGAATACGCCATCCCGCAGTTCGTGCTGTTCGCAGGAAGATTGATATTGGCCCATAATGAAGTGGTGTACCCTTATCATAAATGGTTCATGACGGTGCTGGGCGAAGCAATCGATAAGCCAGAGGGACTGATTGAGCAAATGGACGCTGTCCTGAAAACCAAATCCCCAGAGCATGTAGAGCAGCTATTCGACAATGTGAATCAATTCCGTACATGGCCAAAGAATGAGAAGGGCTGGCATGTGCGCTTCATGCTGGATAGCGAGCTGAACTGGCTAAGCGGGTATGTTCCGATCGCGGATGCATGAGCCATCCTAGTACCTTGACCAGATTAAATGTGTGTATAGTGCCGAGCCGCTGCAAGCGGAGAGCCCTGTCAAGCATGGTTCAACTCGTTGTCTTGGGATTAAGCTTGATTAGCTGATGAACAGCAAGCTTATCCATCATGATCTTCTAGATAAAGAGGCTGTCTCATAAGTATACTCGCGGAGACAGGCCCTCTGTCTTCTCAAAAGCTAGGCTTGATTTCGGTTTCGTCCACAAAGTACTGTTCCAAGGAAACGTATTTTTCGTCAGCCAGAAACTGAAACACGGCGGTAAATACGCATTCGGGAACGCTCTTCATCCGCTGGGAACGGAAGGGGTGGAATGTACAAAGAAACCTCTCCTTTGAAATGGTTGGTCGCACTTCCATTTACCAAAAGTGATGTTTCTTTTTTTGTGGTTTTAAAAGATGGAGGACTGGTTTCCCGCTTAAACAGTGGAGAGGACGGACGGATTGTGGAAAAGCGGCAGCGGTCGCCTTTGTCCCCGGATTTTCACCGCTTAGGAGAATAATTAAAATCTGGGGACAACAGCGATTGTAACAACGGTCCGTTCACGGAGCGTCCACCCAAAAAGCCTATGTATTTCCTACGTAAAAACAAGGCTGACCCAAGCAGCCATTTCATGGCCTTTGGGACAGCCTCTTCTGTTCCCGTACACTACAGTCCTAGCTTCTGCCCCTTCTCCAGTCGTCTAATCTGCTGCTCACCCGTGTCTGCCAGCTCACGGAACTGATCAATGGTCTGGCGCATGCGTGGCAGTGCTTCTTGCTTGTAGGCACTGATCGAATCCAGCGCATCAAGCACATCACTGAACGACTGCTTCATCGTATCTACGGAAATACTGGTCTCCAGTGCCTGCTTCTGAATATCCGCTCCCTGATTCTTGAGCAGTCGTGAGGTGCCGGCAATCAGATCATTGGTCGTCTGGTTCAACAGCTCAATTTTCTTAAGCACAATCTTCTGATTGTAGAGAGCACTTGCTACTGTGACAGCAATCTTCAAGGCGGATACGGTAACGTTCTTGGCGCGATCGACACCACGAATCAGCTCTTTGTTATTGCGAATGACCACTTCAATAGCCATAATCCCCTGCTGGTTCACGACCAGCATCTGCTGCAGATCCATCACGCGCTGCCGGAGAGGGAATAATACTTCCTCGGTGATGAAGCGGATCTTCTCCGGGTCCTCATCGCGCAGCTTAGCCGCCTCCACCTGCGTAGCAATGGATTCATCCATCAGCATGCCCAGCTGTATTTCCTTGTGTAATTTCTTCGTCAGCTCACGCAGATTATGCTGCTCGATCTCCAGGGTCGTATTGTCATTTTTCAGTGTGGCTCGGCCCTTGTTCAGCGAGTTCACAATATCCCCGATCACCGAGTCGGCCCGTTCGAACTTCAGGAAATACGCCCGCAGCGGATTGAACAGCTTGCCAAGCAGCCCTTTTTTGGCAAAATCAACGATACTCGGGTCCAGATCCTTGAGCTGGATATGCAGCTCAGCCAAGTCCTTCGCCACCTGTCCTCCCTCATCTCCCGTCTTGGAGAGATGGCCGACAGAGACCTGAAGCAGTGCATTTTTCTCCGAGGAGGATCTCATGGTATTGAGACCAAAGCTGTCGATGGATTTCATAATCTCCCGGCGCTTATCGAGCGAATCCATATCCAGTGTCATGATCATCTCTACATTGGAATTGGCTACGGCCTGAAGCTCAGCTACCTCAGCCGGGACAGGCTTCGTCTCTTCTTCAATCACCGCTTGAATCTCTTGTTCACTTGGGATTTCCATAGAAAATGATGACATATTAATTCCCCCTTATCACGTATGAGCTCACTTCTATCTACATCTGCACGTTGAATAGATTGCTGATCTTGTAGACAACGTCGTCAGTATCTGCGTTAATGCTTGCAGCCTCATTGATACTGGAGATGCTCTCCAAGGCATCAAGATCTGCATTGTAGCCAATCGTATAGATTGGGACCTTGTAAGCCTCAATCAGCTCCCTAATCTCCTTCAAGGAGTGACCTTCATTCGTCTCCCCATCACTGAGCACGAAGAGCAGCGGCTTGACATTCGGATTAACGGCCATATAGTCCTCCAGCATTTTCAAGCCGACGACAACGCCGTCGAAGGTTGCTGTCCCGCCTCCTGCGGAGAGGCTTTCCACTGAGCCTGCGAACATAGACTGCTGGTTCGTGTCATATTTGGCCAGCGGTAATTGGATCGTAACAGCACTCGAATAGGAGACGAGGCCAATGCTGTTGTCCGCACCCAAATTCTTCTGTCCTTGAATGAGCGACTTCTTCAGCTTGTTCAAAGGCTCCCCGTTCATACTCCCGGAGACGTCTGTCACAAATACTGCCGCAATCGGCCGTGCGCTGTTCTTCTTCTCCTTCCATACCTTCTGGGCTGCCAGTAGCGTACCGCCATCCACCTGATCGGAAGGAGAAGCATAATCAGACTTCCCGTTGAATCCTGATTTCTGAGCGGAGGTCTGATACTTCTCCTGCTTCACGAATTCGCTGAATCGGCGAAGAATATCAAGCTTCTGCTGTGGCAGTTCTCCCAAAGCATAGAGCGGGCTGTCATGCCGAACGCCGAAGGGGGTGAACACGTACCCACCCTGTAGTTCGGGTGTATTTACGAAGGTCTGGTACTCCAGCACAAAAGCATCCAGACGTCCCGACTGAGCGGCTCCTCGCATCTGCAGCGTAGTCGAAGCTGTGAAGGGTACATTGGCCTGGAACTGCTCAAAGCGCTTCACGGCCTCCGGTCCGAGCGGATTGGCTCCATCGAAGGACTTCAGGGCTGTAATGAGAAAATTAAGTCCCGTCGAGCTCGCGAACGGGTCTGTATAGCCCATAGCCAGCTCGTTTTTGTTGATGGCTTCAATAACGGTCTGTACATTGACCTCACCATATGTACTTTTCAGACTGTCATATTTATTTTTGGAGATGACAATGCCAGGAACATTACCTACTAGACGCTTGCTAATCAGCTCGGTTTTGACATTGCTGGCCTTGACCATCTCCCCCCACAGCTCACTTGAAGGCGTGAATCCACCAGGGATATACTTGCCTGACTTAATGTAATCGGTTGCTGTTCCTGATGCGATATTGCGAATTTTTACGGATACAGGCTTCCCGTTCACCATAATCTTGGACTTGTTGAAATCATTGGCTACGCCAACAAGCCAGCCATCTACACCTGTGCCGGATTTCTCGGTCGAGGAGAAGATCTCAACATACTGCGGCGTGGTATTCTCAACGGTCACTTCGAACTTGGAGATATCCGGTAAGGAATCTGCCAGATTCACCGGGTCCAGATCAATCTGTCCCTTGATGGGCTCTGCGGTAGTCGGAGCAATGCTGGTGTACATTTTGTTCAGCTTGCGCGAGGCCTGCTCCATATTGAGCTGCGCACCTGATTTTCCACTCAAGCTGTTGAAGAATGATAGCCCCGTGTACACCAGTCCGAACACCAATACCAGTAATAGACCGGATACGAGGAAGAACTTGCTGCGCTTGGTCATGCGTAACCCTCCTTAATCTCTGTACAATTTGGTCTGCTTGATTAATAGATCAATTTCCTTCATGCAAGGCATCTGTTCGATATCCCCCTCCTCGAAGCTATCCAGGCGTGAGATTTCGAGCATAAGCTGATCAAGCTTGAGCAGGATTTCTTCATTGGTATTCAGGGAGGTTTTGAGATAGGTTAGATAATCGTTGTAGACCTTGTTCTTCTTTTGCATCATTTCGGGGGTAAGGCCTTTGGGTTTGCTCGTGAGCATATTGCCATATTCAGCCTTGTCGAACACGTGAAGGCGATTGAGAATGCTTCTTACGTTCAGATATAACAGCTTCTCGACCTCCTGGGAGACCGAAGCAAACTTCTTGAAGCTCATTTCTCCCGGATCGAAGCGGTGATTCAGTACATTCAGGAAAGCCTCCCGCTTCTTCTTCATCCGCTCTAGCTGTGAGATGACGAGTGTGACATCCTCCTCCAGCACCTTGATGCCCTTGTAGTAGCCCAGTGCCTGAAGATAATCCTCATGCTTCTCGATGTTCTTGACAGGCAATACTGCGGGTGGCTTGAAAAAAGTCATATAGCTGGCATATAGCAGCACCAAAATATTGGCAAGTATCCATGTGATCGTAAAAGCAATTCCGAGTGCGCTTGTTCTAGCTCCGAGATCAATCCAGCCAGGAATGAACAAAAGTATATTCAAGAACACAACAATAAGGATGAGTCCCAATAGATTTATGTATTTATTAGAGCTTAATCTCATCCGGCTTCCTCCCTTCCCACGTCCAAGGCACAGTACATACAAATATACTCATTTGCATTGCAGGACGTTACCTAACGGCATGCATTACAGCATGCATTCATCTTCTCATTGTACTATAAAGCTTTTCTGCAAAGTGGAATTCACTGGATATTAGAGGATCAAAAATCAGTCTCCATAAGTAATTTGTTAGTAAGCAATACGCAGGAGAGATAGCTTACGTGTCATTTTTTGTGATGGAGTCTCTCACGCTCCCCCCCCCATCAAAGATCCAGCATGGGTCAAGTCTGCTGAAATGTCACTGCCGTCTTGCAGCAATCCTCACAGACAAACATATAGTAAATGCCCTCTCCCAATCGCTCAATCGCCGCCCAGTCTACCTGCGCAATATGGCGCATGCTCTTCGAGCAGCATGGACACTCAGGATAATAGGCGTCCTGAATCCAGGCTGGGTGGCCACCCAGCTGTGATAGCGTTGGCTCCAGTGTCCATTCACTACCATGCAGTGCGGGACGCGGTTGCTCCGCAAGTCGATATCGTGGACCAGCAGCCAGATAGCTCTGGTCAAAGTCCTCTGGATGAAGCTCCGGCAAATAATCCGGGCGCTCATTGCTGGCACTCCATTCCGGCTCTCCGTCAGGAGTTATATCCATATAGACGGTCGTATAGCAGCTGCATAAAATGCAGGTCTGTACCTTTAACCTCGCTCCGTTCCAGGGCATTCCACCCAGAGCTGGATGGCTGGCTTCGATATCCACCAAATGCGTTAGACGTGCTCCACACCACGGACAGCTCTCAGTGGCAGGTGCTAATAGCCGAAAAGACTTCTGCGCCTGGGCTTGAGCCTGAGATAGACTCTGAGATCGAATCTGGGCTTGAGTCTGATCCCGAGCCTGATCATATCTCAGCTCGTAGCTCAAATCATCGCTCTGTTCGACATTCGCAATTATCGCATAGCTGCGCGGATGATATAGATCACGGCGCTCGCCCGCATCCGTTAATTCCCAATTCGCCGTCTTGGCGTAGTCCTGTACAGGTACATACAAGCTATCGGACCATGACGGTGCCTGCTCGCTCCAGTGCCTGAACTGCTTCACAATGACATCATCACCGATCCACGCCAGCATCATCAGCAGATGGTTCCGATTCTCCTCATCCGTCTCTACCCTCTGCATCAGTTGCCCCCTCAGCTCCGGGGAAGCATCCTTGTAGAGCATAGCCGGATCGTAGACCTCGTGCTCCAGTAGCTCTGGCAGGTATTCAGTCAAATGCAGATCATTGTAGCATACCAAGGAAGTCAGCACCTCACGGCAGATGTCTTGATCACCTTCGCGCAGATGATTCATGGCATACTCCACCATTCGTTCCTGTTCAGCCATAGATAAGGATACATAGAGCTCCTCCTTGGACTTCTCATAAGGAAGATATTCTATCAGCGGATCTCGCGGGTGCTCCGTATACATCACCTTCAGAATATCCACAGCATCCGTCACATCGGCATACAAATTCACTGTACGACGGTTCGCAGCTACATATTCCTCCCATTTTCTCCGCTCGATCCCTTGATGACAGGGCATACAATAGCCCCCTGTTTTGGCAGCGGTCGTTGGCAATATAGTTGCGGTACAATCTTCACTTTTGCACGGAATACGCTCAGTCATCCTTCGTCCCTCCAGCTTGATATTCTGGCTCTATTATCCATAATTTTGAGTTTTATTTCATCAATTACTCTGAATATACACTTAATAGAATCATAGTGAACTGCCGATATATGGAGGTAGGCGCTAAAATACGGGATATTATGGATGTATAAGTAAATCATTACTCTTGTATTTTGCGATCCGCCATTAATATCATTTAAGAACAGGAGTTGGAAGATTCGATGACAAGAGCATTATTGAGGTTGCAAGGATGGCTAGCTCTTCTCCTTTTTGCAGTGGTGCTTCTACCGACCACATCGAATGCGGCCTCGGGAGATATCACTGCCCTGACGATTGTTAACGAGAATCCCCAGAAGCTCACCGTATCCCAGACCGTACAGCTTAAAGTGATGGCTGACATCGAAGGATTGACGAGCAAGCATGACGTGACTGAGACCGTTACATGGACGACCAGCGATGCCTCCATCGTAACTGTGACCAAAGGCAAGGCCAAGGCGTTGAAGAGTGGCAAGGCCACGCTGACAGCCAGCCAGAAGGGTGCCACAGCCCAATTACACATTCAAGTGGAAGATAAGATTACCAAGATTGAAGCCTCCCCTAAATCCTATCGTTTTGCAAAAGGGGGCGTGCAGACACTGCCTAAAGTGACCATTACTCGCGGGAATGGATCTCAGGAGGATGTTACGAATTCCGTGAAATGGAACATGTCTGCCAGCAACGCTGTGCTTGAGAATGGATCATTCCGAGGTGTCACACCTGGACGAGTTACACTTGAGGGTACCTATGGCGGCAAGACCGTTAAGATTCCGATTGCGATAGAGGATGAAATCGTGCGTATAGAGGTAACTCCGACCGAGACGATTCTGAATATCAAGCAATCCAAGCCGCTAAAGGTAACTGGCTATTACAGCACTGGTAAGACAGTGGATTTATCTAAGAATATGACTTGGAAATCTTCCAACTCTTCTGTAGCTGTTGTGAAAGATGGTTCTATTAAAGCACTTGCCAAGGGAGAAACGAGGCTAACATCAGCTTGGCAAGGATTCACAGCCCAGTCAGATGTCGTAGTGGAAGAGCCTATTAAAACAATTGTGGCTTCTCCAAAATCTTATAAATTCACCAAAGGAAAAACTCAATCCCTACCAAAAGTAACAATTACGCGTACTAGTGGTTCTCAGGAAAATGTAACGAGTTCTATTAAATGGACCTTGTCAGGCAGTAATGCAGTGCTTGAGAATGGTTCGATCCGCGGGGTAACTCCTGGTCGAGTGACCTTGGTGGGTAAATATGGCGACAAGACTGTAAGAGTCCCAATTGCCATAGAGGATGAAATCGTGCGTATGGAGGTCACTCCGGCCGTGACGAACCTGAATATCAAGAAATCCAAGCCGCTAAAGGTAACTGGCTATTACAGCAGTGGTAAGACGGTGAATCTGTCCAAGCAAGTCAACTGGGTGTCCTCCAATCCGTCTGTAGCCACTGTCAAAAATGGTTCGGTGAAGACCCTCGCGCAAGGTGAAGCTACCCTTACAGGGACCTATCAGAATATGAAAGTAGTCACTGAAGTGCGGGTTGTGCCCCTTCTGAAAAAGCTCGTTGCAGGCAATAGCAAGGTCACCCTTGCACCAGGCAACAGCACCAATGTCAGCATCTTCGCCTTGTATGATACAGGTCAGAAGAACGTGGTAACCAGCAATGTGGAGTGGACCAGCTCCAAGCCCAATATTGTTACTGTCAAGAACGGTAGAATTACCGCTGTCAGCAAGGGCAAGGCTTCCGTTAAAGCCAAATGGAATAAGAAGACCATTACGATTAACATTACCGTAAATTAGGCGAAATTACTGTGAATTAGGCAGCATTGCTGTAAAATAATTAACAGACTGTCTGCCTCGCAGACTGATCTGGCACTACCAAAAAGCCGTCCCTGAAGTCATTGACTGGAGGGATGGCTTTTTAGCTTCACAAACAAAGACCGCCTCTTGATTCATGGGATGGACTACTCCATCCTTTACCAAGAAGACGGTCTCTACATGTTTTTATATCCGATTATCTGTTAAAAGAGAGAGTACGATGATTACTAGAATGCACCTTCGTGATTAAGACTTAGTTAACATTGATCCCATGATCAGCCTAATGTCTGCTCTAAGCAAGTAGCATTACTCCCCAATGACCTTCCACTCCAGAATTCCTGTTGAAGCCGGAGCCTTCGCTTCGATCACAAGACGCAGTGCACGCGTGCTGATCGCATTAAAGGAAGTACGATTGTACGTATCGACCTGAAGGCCGTAGCCGTTAGGACGCGGTACCTCAACCCAATCTGATCCATTCCAATATTGAATCGTATAGGCACTCGGTACATCAATACCTCCACCATCCTTGAACCAGTACACTTCGCTCTGTGAGAAGGTATATTCCCGGTCAAAATCATACTGGACCCATTGCGTCCCTGTCTCTGGCCAGTTACCATACACCAGACTGGAGCGATCATTGGAATGAGTCGGTTCAACGCCGTCATTCAAAGCCTGTACATTCTCCCACGGCGATGTATAAGAAGTAGATACACTGGCTTGTCCTGCCAGATTCGCTGGTTGATTAGTGACTGGTGCCGTCGGGAAGCGGGCTTGATCCTGCTTCAATTGACTCCAGGTGTAGCGTAGCATCCAAACGTCCCAATTCGTTATAGTTCTGGAATTACCTGCCCACATGATCGTTGGTACCGGGAATCCTCCTGGTGGACGCTCATGCGCCTGGTAGAAGTCAGGCAAGCCAAAGCCGTGTCCAATCTCATGCTCGATAATCTCGGATTCCTGGGCACGAAGATTGCTCAGGATGTAATCATCGGACATTCGCTGTCCCCAGTCTCCTCCGGCCCCCCCGCCAAAGTTCGCTGTCCCCCACAAATACATGTCGAAGCGCTTGTCCAGACCACCTGGATAGACGTATCTCGAATTGTGGAAGTTCTCAAAGCGCGACAATTCTCTTGGCGCTACTGGCAGCTGTGCCGGAATACGAGGATCGGATTGACTCAGGTCATCCCGAATCGTATCCGTGTAGACGATCTCATCAGGCTGCCTGTCCAGAATTTGTCTGGAGTCAGCTACGGCCCAGCCTACAATCTTGACTGGTATATGTCCATATGGCCAGCCATCGTAGCCCTCCAGATGCTTGGTCCAATTGTTAATCTGCCGCTCCATCATACTCGCCATGTTCTGGCGCTGCTCGCGTGTCAGGTTCTTGCTTGACTGCCAGCGGACCACGTAATTCAAGGTTCCTTTGCCTGCATAGATCTGATCGAAGATCAGATTTTTACGGCTTACGGAATCCTCCACCAGCATCCGATTCGTATACACCCACTCAATCGAAGGGCGCAGCGCCGTGGGCATGCTATCTACTGCTGCTTGCAGCGAAGCGTCTCCAATCGAAGCCTCTCGGGAGGCAGACACCTGCATGTTCTCCTCAGCTGCTGCAGTACCGGCATCGAGAGCCATTCCCGTCAACAGCAGACTGGTTGATAGTACAGCTAGACAAGCTTTCTTTCTTATCCTCACTAGTAATCCCTCCACCCAGATTTTGGTAAAATGCTAACTCTACGTCGGATCATCCTTTCTAGCTGTCTCTTACTACTAAAATCTTCATTATGTATCATCCGAGCATACAGAAGCGTATGCAGACGATAATGCCGACAACATTCTCTCTGGGGGCAGAAAGTAAAACCATAGGCATCATCGCTGCAATACACTTAAAAAAGAAGCCATGCTCTAGCATAGCTTCTTTCATTTTACATTAAATCTCAAATTTTGGAATAGATTATTTATATTTCCTTGTGAAAATTTATAGAATAAGTGGCTACATCGTCTCCGTATGTAGGATCGCATCAGCCCGATGGCAATAGAGAACGTCATCAGCACCCAGACTCTTGTACATGAGCCGGGAATGCCTGGAATCTGTAATAACTATTAGCGGCCCACACGTCCATGAACGGCAAATTTGAATATACCGTGAGCACTGTGTCAGGCTACGCTCGAAGATATACAGCTTTTTGACCGGGAAAGAGGGAACTACCCATGTATGCTCATGTCTGGTGTTCACGATGATTGTATGCTCGACACCAAGGCGCTCCAGTCGGGTCTTCTCCTCCGCATTGTTGGTCAGACCAGCGACCTTTTCCCCCCTGTATCTCAGCAGCTTAATGAACTCCTCGCCCTCACTTGTCGGAGCACAGACCACAATGTAGCCTTCCTTCTGCAGCTTGTCATGGTCTATCGCTCTGGTGCTGGTGCCTGTACAGGAGCTTCCGGAGTCGTAGCCGTCGTCATGATCCGCTCCCTCCTCCTTTCTCTGTTCACAGCCGGGGCCTTCCGTCGTTACCGTGGGCATTCCCGCTTCCTTTCTATTCAAGGTAGTAGTAGATTGCACTACTGTCCGCTTCGACGTCCCGCGTCCTGTTCGCTCCATTTTCATTACTAAGCACTCCTTCGTTGTACAATCCGTTCCATATATTTAGCCTCTTGATTAAGCAATCGGTACTACTACAGACAAGGACCTGGTCCTCACCCTTGCAGCTGTAACGAACACTCGCTCTAACCACGCATTCAGATTCATATAAATGCACAGCAAAAAACCACAAAGGGTATCCTCTGTGGCTCCAACGGCGGTCACATTGTATTCATCCCCTCTACATACGCTTACGAGGTTAGCTGACGGATTCGGGCGGTAAGAGTCGCCCTACCTGTCAAGATGCCAACTGCATCTATTCAGGATTCACCCCATAATGGCCAGATCTAAGACAATGAAGTAGCCATTGATTGGTTCCCCCGCTTTCCATGACGGAAATTAAGCGGCTTGCGTATTCAATTCGTGGAAACAGCTAAAATATACTCCCAACGCGGTGCAAAGTAAACCTCGATTCCGGTCAGAATTAACGATATTTCACGCTAAAACCGTACAAGGCCATCACAAAGGGCGTATGATCTTTGTTTCTCTCGATTTTGCTACATCTCTAGGGGCAGCAAGCTTGCAGTCGGATACTTTCGTCCAACCTGAGCCCCCAGTCATTAAAATCAAATTTGATCAATGCACTATTACCTTTACCAGATGAAATAGGGGTGTAAAGCCGCTGCAAGCGGGGAGCCCTGTCGACCATTGTTAAGCTTGCTGTTCTTTCGAACGAAATTGAAAAGCTGATGAACAGCAAGCTTAAAGATGGGCACTCCGTTTCTCTAGGGCTTCCCCGCTTTCCGCTAACCACTCTCTCTACAAGATCATTCAAATTCAAAAACGTATACGGTCAAGATACTAGTTACTTACCTAGCTCTTCCATGAGCTCTCTTAGAGCCTGATCCAGCAGACGGAAGCCCTCGTGCAAGCGATCTTTAGGAATATCGGCGTAACGATCGCCTAGACTCAGCTCGTAGTAGCAGCTATTCTCACCTGTCGCATGCAGATATGGAGTGAAGCCTATACCAGACTGCTCCATGACGGCTATCAGAATCGGCTCCAGCTCTTGCTGCGACACCTCGAAGTGAACGTGGAACATGTTCGATACCGGCACCTCCGGTAGCGTGCGCGTGGCGTGACAGGCATTGAACTGAGCTGCTGCTTCCTTTGCCTTAAGGTAATAATGCTCCATTCTGCCCATGCGCTGTGTCAGGTAATAGTCTGCGCTCAGAATGTAAGGATACAGGCTGATCAGGTCTCCACCGTACCTTCTCTTCCAGCGCTTGGATTCGTCTATGAAGTCAGCACTTCCGGTTAGAATTGCACCAGCAACACTGCCGACACCTTTATAGAAGGAAATATATACACTATCAAATAAGCTGCATAGCTCTGCGACAGATTTACCATAGTAATGTGTTACCTCCAGCAGTCTGGCGCCATCCAGATGCAGCCGGATATTCTGGTCGCGGCAGTAATCCGCAATCGCCACCAGCTCCTCATAGGAGGGAAGCTGACCGCCAATCTCACGCTGGGGCAGCTCCAGCAGCAGACAGGACACGGGCGTATCCAGTGCTTGCACATCCTCCAACGTAATCAGACGATGCTCATCAGCCAGCAAAATAGGCTCAATATGATGTAGCTCCTTCAGTCCATCCTCCTCATGAATCTCCAGATGGCACAGTGAATGATAAGCCACCCGCTTGAGGTTGGCCTGATCACACCATATGCGCAGGGCAATCTGCTGCGCCATCGTCCCACTGGGAAAGAACACCGCCGCTTCCTTCCCGGTCAGCTGTGCAAGACGGTGCTCGAAATTCTCAATAATCTCTCCTTTGCCATACATATCGCTATCCAACTCAGGGTCCAGTTGCTCCAACGCTTCGGTAAGTACACGAAGCTTCCGGTCATGATGGCCGCCGAGCGGGTAAGGTGCCTGACGATAGGCTTCTCTTAACGAGGACAAGTCCTTCATATTGAATACACTCCTTCGAATGCCATAATGAATATTTTTCATGAGAAATCATGCGGGTCAGCCCGCTGAGTGACTTTTGGTGACTTTTGGTGACTTCAGGTGACTTCAGGTCACTCTAGGTCACTCTAGGTCACTACAGGCTGTCTGTCTTATAGATTCGTCACCTGTGCCAGTTCCGCCTGCTCCTCGCGCCACCGTGGTGCATGCTGCCTCACCGTCTCAAGGAAGGCCAGCATAGCCTGGGATTGCCACTTCTTCGTATGGTATACCAGTTGAGTAGCCACCCGTTGCCCATCATCGTTCCAGTTCAAGCGCACCAGCTTGCCATCCTGTATTTCCTTCTGGACGGTGATATAGGGGAGGAAGGACAAGCCTAATCCATTCGCTACGCATTGCTTGATAGCCTCGATGCTCCAGAACTCAAGACTCGGATCAGGTACGATTCCGGATTGATGCAGATGCTTCTCAAATAAAGTCCGGTAGGAGCAGCCTGACTCGGTGAACAGAATGCTCTCTTCCTTCAGCTGTCCGGGCTCCACCATTAGGGCACTCGAAAGTGGATGATTCGGAGCAGCGATAAGCGCCATGTTCTCATGTACCAGCGTCTCGATATGCAGATCCCTCTCCTCTGCCTCTGGCTGGAGGATAAAGGCTACGTCCAGGTCACCTGCTCGAATGAGGGACAGCATTTCCCAGCATAACCCTGGCTTCAAAATAATGCGCACCTGCGGATACCGCTCCCGGTATTCTCGAATAATCGAAGGTAGACGAAAGGCAGCCAGAGACTCTGGCGCACCGATACGAATCGTCCCACTCGTCTCCACATCCGTGCTAAGAGCATTCTCTGCCATGGCGTGCATACGGTAGATTTCCTGTGCATACGGAAGCAATCGCTCTCCTGCTGTAGTGAGACGAATTGTACGACCAATACGGTCAAAAAGGGGTTTCCCCAGCTCATTTTCCAGAGCCTGAATCTGCGAGGTAATACTAGATTGTGCATAATCCAGCTTCAATGCGGCTTTGGTAAAGCTGCCCGTCTCGACAACGACCAGAAAGGTGAATAAATGTCGGGATTCGATGCTGATCAGTCCTTCCATCGGTTTTTCGAATGGAAAACATTCAAAACTTCCGTTTTTCAGATGGGTATATTGTCTGTTACGCTGATAAAAAAAGCAAGAGAGGAATAACGCTAATGACATCCCAATCCAAGCTACTCCACAAGACCATCGGAATGCCGCAGGCGATCGCCCTGTATATCAGTGCGGTGCTAGGCTCCGGCATCCTGCTCGTACCGGGGCTGGCCGCCGAGGTGGCTGGTCCTGCCTCATTGGCAGCCTGGGGGCTGATGATTGTACTGATTCTACCGATGGCTCTCAGTATGGGGCTGCTTTCCGCCAAATACCCCAATGCCGGGGGCGTATCCCATTATGTAACGCTAGCTTTCGGTGAACGGGCTGGGGCATTGATCGGCTGGTTCTTCCTGATGTCCGTACCGATTGGCGCACCTGTAGCCGCCTTGACTGGTGCTGGCTATCTGACCTCCGCCCTCGGGCTTGGCGAGACAGCGCGTATCATCATTGCCGCTATCACCATCGTGGTCGCGCTGCTGATCAACTGGATCGGCATGAAGCTCGCCGGACGCATCCAGGTGGCCGTCGTCCTGTCTATTACAGCCGTACTGCTGTTCACCTTCATAGCAGCGATTCCCTACATGTCCGTGGAGCATCTGACCCCCTTCGCGCCGCATGGCTGGACCAGTGTCGGTCAGGCTGGAGCGCTGCTGTTCTGGTGCTTCATCGGCTGGGAGGCTGTGTCCCATCTGTCTGAGGAATTCAAGGACCCGCAACGCGCCGCCATTCGCGGAGTGACCATCGCCGCGCTGCTCGTAGGTGTCCTGTATTTCATGACAGCACTGGCTACAGTAGCTACTAATAGCTATATTATTGCAGGCTCAGATGCATCCCTGATCTGGATCATCAGCCAGCCGCTTGGCATTTACGGAGCTGTGCTGACCGGGGCTACAGGCTTGTTCATCTGCATGGCTACGATCATTGCCTACGTCGGCGCGTCCTCCAGAGTCGCCTATGCCCTGGCCAGACAAGGAGCAGCCCCTCGCTGGATGGGCAAGCTGTCCAGCAAGTATCTTACACCAATAGGAGCGTTGGGGTTCCTAAGCCTCTGCTTCATCCTTGTCCTGTTCCTGTATGGCAGTGGGCTCGTATCGCTAACAACCCTCATCCAGCTACCGAATGCCTCCTTTATCCTGACCTATCTGGGTGGCTGTGCTGCAGGGGTGCGTCTCCTGAAGGGCAATCGCTTCGGCCAATGGATTAGCGGTATCTCCTTCGTAGCCACAGCTGTCGTGTTCCCTTTCACAGGCTGGGCGATGCTGTACCCGGGAGTCGTGCTGCTGGTGTTCGCACTTATTCGCTGGCTGCGGGCACGAAAATCCATCATTGTTGATGAAAAAGGTGCACAGACCCGAGCGTAGCCGAGTAACGGAGCGGAAGATAGATAGCGGGTGGAATGATGAGGTGCGAATGCCAAGCTCACATGATTTTCCCGGAGGATTCGCACCTCAGATTTTGTCGAATCGAAGTCGAATGTGAATAAAATGTGAATAAGATCTATTTTTAAAGCCGGGGAAGATTTCCATTTGAACGGATGTACGGTAAAATAGGAGCTGGATGAAGCGTATTTACGATGTTTTCCGCTGTCGCACTCTACTTGAGTGCGTGGATTGAAATTGTGTCCACGAAAACAGAGAATACCTGATCTGCGTCGCACTCTATATGAGTGCGTGGATTGAAATCAATGTGATGAGGGAGGTACACAACCGTGAATGTAGGTCGCACTCTATATGAGTGCGTGGATTGAAATCTGAGCACACGCATGGTACCTAACCTGATTGTGGTCGCACTCTATATGAGTGCGTGGATTGAAATCTTGATGACCCGTTTTTCCAGGTCTTCACTGTCAAGTCGCACTCTATATGAGTGCGTGGATTGAAATACGTTGACAGAGGTAATGATTGCACAGTCCTCCTAGTCGCACTCTATATGAGTGCGTGGATTGAAATCCTAACCCATTAGCAGCTTCTTCCGCTTGTGCCTTGTCGCACTCTATATGAGTGCGTGGATTGAAATAGGCAAAGTAATACGAAGCGGCATAGATGCTCCGAGTCGCACTCTACTTGTGTGCCCATTTTCCAAACCTTCTTTACCAGATCTTAAACAAACGAAAAAAATCACAAAAGAACTCCCTTAGCCACCAACAAATGGCTAGCTCGGAGTCCTTTATGTAATTTTCATATTTCCTTATAAGGTCTTATATCTATTTCAGCTTTATAGTTATTACGTTACAAAATTCAAGCTCCACCAATGGGATCGTATAACGGGGTAATCTGATGAACATTCGTCTGCGTCGGGGTAGCCCCCAAAAACAAAAAACTACTCGCCAAGATTAACAGCACCATTTTTTTCAACACGATCTAACCACACCTTTCCAACAAATTTTGAATACTCCTCTTGCACTTCACGACCTACATAAGAGCGGAAATGCTCAAACATACCTATACTGTTCAAATAACAAGTCTCATTTCGCATGATATGATAGCTTTTCATTGAGACCATTAAATGTTTAAAGCCCTCATCATATACAGCTCGATGTAAAAAATAATAAGCTAGCTCATAGCTCAAACGTGCGTGCTGCTCAGGTATGACTTGCTTGGAATACAGATCTTCAGATGGCTGCTGCACAAAAGAATCAAGGAACTTTTTACAACGATTAAGTATACCATCTGCATCTAGATGATACTTATTTACGGCGAGCATCAGGTTCAAAAGTCTAGTAATCATTCCTTGATCAGCTTCATCAATGGACCTAGCAATGTATTCAACATAGTTGTTATACACACTTAAATCTCCAGATAGAAGCTTATATACGTAAGTATTACCTTCTGCCCAATTCCGAAATAGTCTTAACCAATGTTGGCTATCCTCATCCTTTTCCAAAACCCATTCTAAATTAGAATAGGCGTAGGTATGTTGTAGAGCCCCCTCATAATCACCTTTTACTTCACAGGAGCCTGAGCAAAGCAAATCAGCATAAGCAACATACAAGAACAAAGGACGACTTAGTAAGATAGTTGGCTCATCCTGTCTTCGGTTCGCTTGCTGGTGTTTTATCGAATACTGGATTTTTGCTTTCTCCTTCATTTTATTCGCTACTTCTTCCACCTTATCCCATTCACGCAAAGATCGGTAAACGTTGGCCAAATCCTTTAATGCATCAAGCTGCTCTATCTCATTCAGACGCTCAACAAAAACTTCAAATAATATAGCTGTCCTGAAATTGATCGCCGGATCATCACCAATTCTAATCTTGAACAGCCTGTACTGGCACACTGCAAGTCGTTCAGAATGCTGGTGTTTCTCGCTAAAAGCGACATTTTCATACAGAATCTTCGCTGCGGCATAATGCTCTTGCGCAAAAAACTCCTCTGCCAACTCAAACACTAGACCTGCATAGTAGGTTACATTCTCCATGAGCACATTTGCCACTTGGGCTATACAGTCCAATCGGTTCAGTTCCATACAGCGCTGTAGGAATGCCTTGGCTCTGCGCCAATCCACGGATGCCTCCAGCAAGGATTCTTGTATATATCGACTGTAAAAATAATCCTCTGGCTTCTCCATAGCCCTCGTAACACAATCCAACTGATGTACAGACATTGTGCGGTTGCTCATCAGCATCCCACTGATCGTCCCTGCATTCAGCCCTGCTATTGAAGCAAATTGACTCATGTTCAGGCTAAGCTTGTGTAAATAATCCTGAATTTCTGTCCGAATCGTAGGTGTGATTTGCATCAAAAACCACCCTTTCAACGTCAACTCGAAACGAATAGTGCTAATTATGATATTTCGCAATATGTACTTCACTCTTGCTTAACTATTCATATTATACCAAGTTATGGAACTATTGTATACCCCAAAATGACTTATTTAAGTAATTTTGTTGTTTTTAAGTATCTTTTTTTTCACAAATACATCTCACATTATCCACAAAATGATGGTCACAATCAACGAGATTGCCACCATACAGATAGACACAATATGCCTTCTTGTACCTCTAATGTATTTCCATCAAAAAAAGTGCGAATCCCGAATAGCCCCATAAGTAACAGGCCGAAGTGGATAAGTCACCAATTCCACCGAACAAAGGTCATAAATCAGTTACGGCACCGCGACAGGTCAACGGGAGCGGGAATAGTGAAAGAGTATCTAGAGACCGTTCGGCAATTTCTGCAAATTGGATTCGTACAGAGGGAAGCCAGTTACACAGGCAAGTGAGTATTCAATCAACCAATTCGATCAGCAAGCAGACTGAAAGTGTCGCTATATACAATGTGAGCAAGGAAGCTGAGCTCACCCGCAAGGACGCAATGCTGACAATGGTAATGGAACGACTATCATCCATTCAACGCGAAGTTATAGAGCGGAGCTTCTTGGATCATGAAGGTGAGTTCGATGACATCATCGCCGGGGAAATGCACATGAGCGACCGCCGATTGCGTGAAATAAAGCAGGCCGCTCTTGATATGCTGTTCGGGTATAAAGATGATGCGACCAGCTCCGTCGTGTAAAAAGGGGTTCCGGTTTTTGCCGGAATCTTGCCGCTTAGTTGCCGTTCGTTGGACTTTAGGCATGTTATATTTGTAATGTGGAAATCGAGCGAGAATGAAACGCACAGCTGCACAAGGCAGCACATGACTGGGGCGTTCCTCTTCTCGCCTTTTCTTGTGCGCATCAAAAAGGAATAACTGACACAGAATTTCTAGACTTGCTCTATGATTGTTCTACTTTGCATAAAAAGGAAAATTATATATAATCATTACAGCGTTGTAATAAATAAAAAAGGAAAATATTGTATTATGACATCGGTACAAATATTTACATATTTTATAAGGAGGAAGAATTAAATGATGAGAAAGAAAAGAATGTGTGCATCTGCATTATTGGTGGCAATGATTTCTCTTACTACAGTGGTGCCAGCTTCTGCAGCCGAGTCAGTGACGTCTCATTCCGCTCAAACATCTGTAGGATCTGTAACACAAGAAGCATCAACTATTAAAACAAGAATAATTGACGAGCAAGTGATTTTTCCTATGGACGATTCGCCTATCAGAAGTGCTGTACACCGCGGATACGCCGCCTACACTGGTAAGTTTACATTGAGCCCCAATAATGGAAAACACATGAATATTTATGTGAAAAACAGTAGTTCTTCACCGGTGTATGTAGTGATCAGCCGAAATGGAACTGAGATCCACTCTGATTATCAGTTAGGTGCTGGGAGCCAAAAAACATTCTATTTTGAGGAACTTGTTGCTTCTGGTTTAAGTGGAGATTGGGAAGTGTACATCTACAACAGAACTGGTGCTCAATATGATCTGAACATAAATGCGCGACAATTCTAAAAAGATTTAATATAACCTGCTTTTAAAGTGAAATAGTGAGCAAATCAGAGGAAACGGTGTGTTGATTCGACGTGATCGATCTTCACCCGTTTTCACTTCCTTGACCCTGATTTTACATAATCAGTAAAATGGTCTTGTTCTTCCTCTCTTGTTACTAAGTGCATATGCTTTTAAAGCAAAGAGCGCAGCGTTTTTGCAGCGGACCACACGGACGCCAGATCTTAATAAGTGTTATAGTAGCAGCAGAAATCGTTATTTTTTATGCCAGAAACGTAATTCAACCAGCCAAAGTCGTTCCTTCACTGGACGGCTTTTTTATTGCTCAAGGAGAGTGATTTCATGAAGCTCATAAAGTGGCTCATTAATATAACAGTAGCCAGATCTCCAGTTCGAAATAGGGGTGTGGATTCGGCTACACTTAGTTGGACAGAAAAAATAAAGGCTTGTAGAATACAACCTATCACATGAAGGAGCACAACTCTACAATGCCAAAACAACAACGACGTACGTTTACTGCAGAATTCAAGAAGCAAATGATTCAGCTCTATGAAAACGGGAAATCCAGAGCAGCGATTGTGGAGGAATATGGCCTCACGGCTTCTGCTTTAGACCGCTGGATCAAGCAAACTCAGACAACGGGCTCCTTCAAAGAGAAGGACAATCGCTCCTCCGAAGACAACGAGCTCATCACCTTACGAAAGGAGAACCAGCGGCTGATAATGGAGGTAGATATTTTAAAGCAAGCCGCGCTGAACATGGGACGAAAGTAGCTATCATCCAGAATAACCGTGATAAATACTCGGTATCAGCAATGTGTGACGTCCTGAAAAGAAGAACCTTTTACTATGAAGCGCAAGAACCATCGAATGAAGATGAGATCACTTGAGCTATTAAGGAGATCTTTCATAAAATCGAAAAACTACGGTACACGCAAGATCAAAGTCTAGCTCCAAGAACAAGGCTTTGTCGTGTCCAGACGTCGAATTGGCCGATCATGAAAGAGCAGGGGCTGGTTTCCACCTATACAATCGCTCCGATAAGCCCCACAAAACAGCCTGCAATGAAGCAGAGACGGCAAATGTCCTGGCACGTAAATTTGAGCAGACGGAAGAGAGGCGCTTCGTTGTTAGCGATCTAACGTATTTTAAGGGTTCAGAATCGGTGGCATTACATTTACGTGCTGATCGACTTATTCAATCGAGAAATCATTGGTCGTAGTGCTGGTCCAAATAAGGACACTGCTCTGATTTCCCGCGCCTTTGCTACCGTACAGGGGGATCTGCGTCAAATATAGTGGTTTCATACAGACCGTGGCAGTGAGTATAAAAACGTAAAGATGAACGAGCTCTTTGAAACCGTCGCTCGCTTAGCATGAATGGCTGTCCCTACGACAATGCGGTGGCTGAAGCCACCTATAAAGTCATGAAAACAAAGTTTATTAACCAGATGAGCTTCCAAAACCTTCGTCATCTCGAAATAGAATTATGCGATTACGTAAACTGGTTTAACAAGCATCGAGTTCACGGAACACTGGGATACATGACACCTGTTCAGTACCGCAAAGAAGCCCTTAAAAAAGCTGTTTGATTTACTGCTGACAATCCATGTCGCACTCTCTATGAGTACGTGGATTGAAATAGGTCCGTCTCGCCCTGATTTACGGAAGGCAATTGGTCGTACTCTCCATAAGTGCGATGATTAAATAACATTTTGTAATACATCGTCTCAACAAAGTTTCGATCTTCAATTGTAAAACAATAAGTTATGGATACTGCTGTTAGACACATCTTTCCAGAGAGGATTGTTGCAATTGAAAAACTTTATTATAAATATAATCCTTACATTTTTCACCGCGCTCTTCGCCATGTATATACTTTCTGGAAAAGTAGGGGGAGATGGTTTAATCGTTAGCTTTATAAGCGCAGGAGTAATAGCACTAGGTTATTGGGTTGTGTATTTAATAAAGAAGATGCGTAAATGAAGCCACTGACTCGATTCCTAATTCTACATGCACTTAATTCCTATTGTTCGGTGTATATTGCATGCTGTCAAAAAAATTTTGAACATCCCAACGAAAAGACTAAGGAATTCTCGGTCTGATGAGGCTGGATTCGGATATATGATGGATGCTATGTTCATCCAACCAATTACCTAAACGCTTCAGTTACTCAGATATCGATCAACGGGTCTTCGTTCTCCTAATCGTTTCTCCAGTTCGTGTATGCGAGCGTTAGCTCCTAAAAATCCCCTGATGCCGTTCCTCCCCCCTCTTTGGTAAGTTTACTACTGTATTCCAACACCCTTTGCAACGTCAGTGAATTGGCTCTCAATCAAACTCGCAAGAATAACTATCATTTCTTTTGTTGACTCATCTCCACCAATCCAATCGTGAAGCCACTTCACTGCTAAAACTCTACCTAACTCCTTTTTACACTGGAATCTATGTATACCCGTTTTCGTTGCTAGCAGAATGCCGAGATTTGGCATAAAGTCACGTTTACATTCCCTTGAATTCCGACACCTGCTGAATAGAATAGGTTGGTGCGAATGCCAAGCTCACATGATTTTCCCGGGGGATTCGCACCTCAGATTTTGTCGAATCGAAGTCGAATGTGAATAAAATGTGAACAAGAGTCGTTTCCAAGATAAATGCCCTCTTCCATTTTGACGGATATACGGTAAAATAGGTGCTGGATACAGCGTTTATACGATGTTTTCCGCTGTCGCACTCTACTTGAGTGCGTGGATTGAAAT
>NZ_AUFO01000034.1 GCF_000426545.1 Paenibacillus massiliensis subsp. panacisoli DSM 21345
CGCTCACTCGTTGTTCAGTTTTCAAAGATCAACTTCATTCATTTGTTGCTTTTCTTGCGTTACCACCGCATCTCAGCGGCGACTTTTATAATATAGCATACACTTCACAAATAGGTCAACACCTTTTTTCTTTTTTTCTCCACACGCTATATTTCAACAAAAAAGAGCTTCTCCCCAGAAGCCCCTACACATGGTCTAGACCTATAATTTTGGCATAGTTCCACAGCTTACTCCCTCCACATCATTCCCCCATAAGCCTGCAGATCTCATTTCGAATATCCATATAGAGCCCGCAGAGTGGAGGACATGATGGCAATATGCTTCCTCCCACCGTGCGCATGACCGCAATCAAGTAAAGAGAGCCAGCTTGATCCCCAGCAGCAACCCAACCCCCGGAAGACCTAAAGTGGCGACAGTCCCAATTGTTACTGGATTTATGGGAATGTATGCATGTGTGATCCAACCTGAGTAGTTCACTACATAGATTGCAACTGCTGCAAGGGCCATATGTGTTACGAATACACCCAACCATCTGAACCCCATGCTCTTCTTGATAAGAATATATACAAGCATAAGTGAAGAGAATGACAGCAGTATCCACAGAACACTCCTCACCCTACAGCACCTCCCCTGTAGCGGCCCCCTCGGCCCCTCCGCTCTCTTCACCATCATTGTCATAATCAGGACGATGTACATTCGCTTGCTTTGCTCGCTTTAGCTGAATCTGATAATTCAACTCTGCTGCCTCCAGCAGAAAAATAGCATAGTCCACCTGATCCTTACCCACGGCTTCCTCAAACATTCTTTGTGCTCTAAGCCAGTCCGCATGGGCAAGGCGGACACCCTCGATAATCTCTGCATGAAGCTCCGATCTGATTCGTTCCTTGCGGAGCTGATTGCGCAGCTTCTTGCTATACCAGATAGTCATCATCGCGCGCCTCCCTACCATTCGCATCACAGTCTTTCGACTGTCCTCTATTCATTCATATCGAAAAGGGGACAAACTTAGAACCGCATTCTACTTACGGAACGGAAGATGGGGGCTACTCCGAACAAGACAACAAATACATTGTAGCCAGATGACAAGTTTGCTGCATTCCATAGCGAAAATCTATAACAGCTCTACAACAGCTCTACAACCACTCTACAACAGTTCTACTCCAGATCGACCTAATCTAAGAAAACGAACACCACATAGGAAACCGCGTATCATCACCGGTAAGATGGCCGTGTTCATAGGATAATTCTCTAGTTCCCTAAAGACTATGCACGCTGAATATGATAGTGATAGAACTTTTTATCCACCTGCATTACCGGGAAGTTATCTGGTAGTTGGTCTGCTGTGATCTCAACAAAGCTGTTCTTCTCATAAAAGCGATGAGCAGCTACAAACTGCGGCGTTGTTCCCAGAAAAATATCGCTTACCTGCCTGCTCCCAGCCCAACGAATAGCCTCCTGTAGCAAGCGATAGGCTACCTTCCACTCTGTCCCTCTGTACTCATGGTGTACGAACATTTTCCGTAAAGCACTCTGCTGTTGTCCGATATCTAATAGAGCTATCGTACCTATGATTCGGTCTCGCTCCTTAGCTACCCAGAAGTTCCCGTTGCCTCGTTGATAATACTGTTCAATAGCCAACAGATCCGGCTGATCCTCTCTCGTGATGGAAATCCGATATTCCTCCTGCTGGATATGTAATATAAGCTCCGACACCTGTGACTGATCACAGCCTTCATATTCCATGATGTGAATACGCTCGTACATACAATCACCGCCCCTATGATAATCCTGATTCCTTTCCACTTCAAATAATGCCATCCTATGACAAAAAAGCCGCAATAGCGGCTTTTAGGCTTGCCCAAATACTGGGCTTGGCTATAAAGTTGGATGACAATTATATTTCGCTCAGTTCAACTGACGTCGACCTTCCAATGCCTTGGACAACGTAACTTCATCTGCATATTCAAGATCTCCGCCCACAGGCAATCCATGGGCAATCCGGGTAACCGTCATTTCGAAAGGTCTGACCAGCTTAGAAATATACATAGCCGTCGCTTCTCCCTCAATGTTCGGATTCGTAGCGAGAATTAACTCCTCCACTCGCTCATCACTCAGACGAGTCAGCAGCTCCTTCAGGCGAATATCCTCCGGTCCCACACCCTCCATAGGAGAGATGGCCCCCTGCAGCACATGATAATACCCGTTGAACTCCTTGGTACGCTCCATCGCTACCAGATCCTTGGAATCCTGGACTACACAAATAACCGAGGCATCTCGAGTCTTATCCTGGCAAATTCGGCAGGGATCGGTATCAGTGATGTTGCAGCAGACCGAGCAATAATGGAGATTGCGCTTCACACTGACCAGGGCTTTGGCAAAATCAATCACATCATCTTCCTTCATGTTCAGCACATGAAAGGCAAGACGCGCAGCCGTCTTGGGACCAATGCCCGGCAGGCGTGTAAAAGCATCAATCAGCTTGGCTATCGGTTCCGGATAGTACAATGGTCTGTTGCTCCTTCGTATATAAAGATTAGATTAGAACAGGCCCGGGATCTTCATGCCGCCTGTGAATTTACCCATATCATTGTTAGCCAGCTCATCCGCCTTCGTAAGCGCATCGTTGACAGCAGTCAGGACCAGATCCTGCAGCATTTCAACATCATCCGGGTCAACAGCCTCTGGCTTGATCGCAATGGAGAGAACCTTCTTGTGACCATTCACCTCGACAGTTACTACACCACCACCGGATGTCCCTTCTACAGTCTTGCCTCCAAGCTCTTCCTGTGCCTTCAGCATCTGCTCCTGCATCTTCTTCACTTGCTTCATCATCTGGTTCATATTGTTCATGTTATTCATCTCCTTAATTGGTTTACTAGATAGACTATTACCAGCCCTAGTCTTTAATGACGATCAGATCCTTGCCAAATAACTCCATGGCCTCATCAATCCAGGGCTCCTTCGACTTTCCCGAACCAGCATCCTCTGGCTCCAGTCGGAATTCTTCCTCCTGCTTGGTGGCTGAGCCTTCAATCGCGGAGGACCAATCCCGCAGCATCATCGTCACCAGACGCATAGGTCTGCCCAGCTGCTCTTGAAGCACTCGCTCAATAACCTGACGATTAGCTGCCTTCTCCGTGGTCTCACGGTGAATGTTGTTCTTGAAGGCTACCAGTACACTATCATCATACACCGATACTGGCTCGCCATCCATGAACCACGCATGGACCGTGACCTTCTCTTCCTTGACCCGCTGTAAAATCTGACTCCATTTTCGAGTAGCCTCGGAGAATTCAGAGCTTCCCTTCTGTGCAACGAATTCACTAAGCTGGGAAGGGAGCTTCGCAGGTGACGACACCCGTGTTGCTGGAGGCTTGGATGGCCCACGCCCTGAAGAGCTTTGTTCCTGTCCCTTGCCAGCCGATAGGCCCGCTTGCAGGGCACCTTCCAGCTTACGTTCCAGGTCTGCCAGCTGCTTACGCAATGCCGTCACCTCGCCACGATCAGCCGCCTCGGCTGATGCCGCAGGCGCCTGACTTGGCGAAGCAGGGACGCTGCACAACTTGAGCAAAGCCACCTCGAAGAGTGTCTGCGGCTGTGAAGCATACTTCATCCCGTTCTGATAGTGATTGAGTGTGTCAATAATCTGGAACAGCTGTTCACTAGTGAACAGGTCGGCTACGTCTCTGAAATGCTCAGGCTCCAGCAACCTTTGCGTCATACGGTCGGCACCAGGCACCATCTTGACCATCAATAGATCGCGGAAATAGTAGAGCAGATTCTCCATGCACTTATCCGCGCTCTTACCCTCTTGCATGAAGGCATCGATCATCTGTAATACAGTAGCCACATCTTCAGCGTGAAGCGCACGTGCCAGCTTGCCGAATTGCTCAGCAGGGATTCCCCCCGTCATACCCAGCACCTGCTGGTAGGTTATAGTCCCATCTGTGAATGAAGCAATCTGATCCAGCAAGCTGATCGCATCCCGCATCCCGCCATCAGACAAACGAGCGATATACTGCAATGCGTCTGGATCAGCAGAGATATTCTCTTGCTCACAGATCCGTGCCAGATGCTGAGACTGCTCCTCAAACGGCACCCGCCGAAAGTCAAAGCGCTGACATCTAGAAATAATTGTCGCTGGAAGGCGATGAGGCTCTGTTGTAGCTAATATAAACATTACATGCGTCGGAGGCTCTTCCAGCGTCTTGAGCAATGCATTGAACGCTTCCGTCGTCAGCATGTGTACTTCATCAATAATATAGACTTTGCGTCTTACCTCGGTCGGTGCATATTTCACCTTATCCCGCAGATCACGAATCTCCTCTACACCGCGGTTGGATGCAGCATCAATCTCCTGCACATCCATGACCGCCCCCGCCGTAATTCGAACACAGGTCTCGCATTCATTACAAGGCTCTACAGACGGCCCACGCTCACAGTTGACTGCCTTGGCCAAAATCTTGGCTGCACTGGTCTTTCCTGTGCCCCGCGGCCCACTGAACAGATAGGCGTGAGAGGTCCTCCCGTCGCGAATAGCATTCTGCAGGGTCTGGATAATATGCTGCTGTCCTACCATGTCTTGGAACGACTGGGATCGCCAAGCACGGTATAACGCTATGTGTTCCAATTCGCGTTACCCTCTTTCAGTTCACTATGGTGACCTTCATCGTGTTACTCATTATACTATAATCCTGAACACAAAAAAACATCTCGCGCTGCTGCGCAAGATGTCGATCGCTAATTTGTATAACCTAATTAAATTTCCATCCAGAGAATATTGATACTACAGAAAAAAAGTCTGGTGGATAAAATTAAGCCGTGCACCTGTTATTGATATTGAGATCCGAGCGGCAATCCTGAACATCAGCTCAGGCTAGGCTACCCTCCGGCACAAGAGCGCTCTTGCTTATGGCTGCTTCCTTCCGGACCTGACCAGGTTCACAAGTGCTCATTGCGGAGGACCCAGCCGTCAACGCCAAGCGCAGGGACCAGCCTCACATCAGCAATACCTCTAACAGGAATTCAACCTCGCTATAGCGGATTGCGAGTTACAGGGCACCGCTACCTCCCCATCTAGCACGGTGAAAATAAGTATATCTCAAGCATGTACAAATTGCAACCAACAGGTGTATGGCAATTATGCCATGATTTATCCTATCCATTTATCAAGGATAGGCGCACAAAAATCCCCCTGCCAAAGACAGGGGGAATGGCTACTAAATGATGCCATCAGGCAACATTCAGATTAGATACCGTATTTCTTCTTGAATTTATCAACACGGCCACCAGCGTCAACAAATTTTTGCTTACCTGTGAAGAAAGGATGGCAAGCGGAGCAAATTTCTACGCGCAGTGCTTCTTTTACGGAGCCGGTTTCGAACGTGTTACCGCAAGCGCAAGTTACAGTTGTCTTGAAGTATTTCGGTTGGATTGCTTGTTGCATTGAGTTTCACCTCTTTCCGCCCTGAGTTTCTTAGTCCACCCAGAGTAATGTAGACACATGAACGAATTATAGCACCACCCATGTTAATATGCAAATATTTTATTGTATTTAAAATGCCGCAAAACACATCTTAGTATAAATGCTCAATTTGTCTATACTCTTGATCAGGATCGTGGCTGCTAAAACAATGCTTGTCCACCTTTTCCCCATTATAGATGTTCATAATGTTCAGCTCATAATAAGGATCCTCGTGGGTTGCAATTCGCCCATTATACTGGATTCGCCCATATTCATCAGGCTTCAGACTTAGCGCGCGCTCATGAAGAACCCCCCCCAATAGTCATACCTGTAAGGAGCACCAAGGAAGGCTTCATAGCGAAAATCAACGTGTAATAATCCGTCCTCACGAACTATCTCAACACAACCGATCTTCCACTCTTTAGCACCATGCTTAAGTATAGCGAGACCTTCCTTTGGGCGAAAGCCCTCCTGATCTTGCCATATACTGATCGTATGACAGGGCATACCATATTCCCGATGGAATTCAAGAACCGTTGCTGGAAGCTTGAATGCACGCTGATACCTGTTCCTGAGTGACGAGTAAGGGGCACCTCTAGTATATTTATCCCACCTCAGCACAACATGCTGTAGCCACATAGACATATTCCACCTTTTTCAAGCCCAATAGCCCTTTGGATAGGAATACTTCCATCATTCAGGAATGTTAGAGCAAGGTAATGGATTTCTTGAGACGTGCACTGCCTGCTGGGGGTACATGTGTGAACGATCCAATTACAACATCCGGCAATTCTTCCCGGTAGATCTCCAGCATCTGCTTCATTCCCAGCACATCGCCTTGGGCCGGAGGAATCAGCTCCAGATAGCTCTCCGGATCAATATTCAGATTCCGCATCTGAATGAGCTTCAGGTCTGTTCTGCGAATGAACTCAATCATTGCTTCAATCTCTTCCTCACGATCGGTTACGCCCGGGAAGATCAAGTAATTAATAGAGGTGTAGACGCCTTGCTTGGCCGCGTAGGCCAGGGACTTCTCAACATTCTCCAGTGTATAACCACGTGGCTTGTAATACGCATTATAATGTCCGTCCAGCGCACTGATCGTACTCACACGCATCAGATCAAGTCCTGCATCGACGATGCCACGAATATGATCATTCAGTCCTGCGTTCGTGTTGATATTGATGTAGCCCATATCTGTGATGGATCGAACCTCACGAATCGCTTCGATAATGAGCTTGGCTTGAGTGGATGGCTCTCCCTCACAGCCTTGCCCGAAGCTGATAATCGATTCCGGTGTCTTCAGATGCTCCAGCATCACCTCTACAATCTCCTCCACACGGGGACGGAAATTCATCCGGGTCTGCGGAGAGACGAAGCCGCTATCCTCCGGTTGCTCCGATATACATCCGAAGCAGCCAGCATTACAGGAATAGGAGACGGGGACTCCACCCTCCCAGCGACCAAGGAAGGTATTCGACGAGGTCAGGCATTCATAGCCGAGAGCACAATTGGTTAAATGCTCGTATAGACGATTGTCCGGGTATTGCTGGGCCAGTCGTTCTACTCCCCTTTTCACCTGAGTACGGTCACAGTGATCGGGGTTCCACTGATCCGGGTTATCGCTCTGTTCAGCAGTTACATAGAAATTACCATCCTTCCACACCACCGCAGCATATCCGAATAAAGGCAACTTATAATCCTTATCCGTCTTCACATAGCCCGGAAGACACAGCCGCGTAAAACCTTGCGGTAGCAGGGCACCTACGGCTTGCAGATCGCCAGGCAACGGAACCATCTCACCCGTGCTCGGGTCCATACCTATTGGTCGGGTGCTTGGAAGGCTAACCAGAGTAGCTCCCGCTGGTAGAGGGATTAGCTCCTCTTCCATAATCTCGACAATCATATCCGCGCTGCGGGCAAGTCCATGCAAGGAAGCATGGTCATATACATTCCCGTTAGCATCGGCGTATACCAAATACATAAATGGAACTCCTTTCGTTCCTTCCAGTGTAGATTCAAGTTGATTGTAATACGTCACTGAGGGAATCAGACCGCCACACCAACAACCCGTAATCACTCATGCCAGAAAGGCAACGTCGTCGGTGGGAGTCAGAGAATTGTTAGTTCGTGGAGGCTGGTACAGAAGCTGTCGTGGAACGAGACGTTCTACGCTGGCCACTGGTTCCTGTGCCAGAGTTGCTTGTATTATTACCAAGCGAACTGGTGTCGAAAGACGCCAGGAATTCGGCATTATTCTCACTATTACGCAGCTTCCGCAGGAAGCCTTCTACAAAATCATGACTGTCATTCATATTCTTGCGAATTGCCCAGATCGTATCCAATTCTTCCTTGTTCAGCAGCACCTCTTCACGGCGCGTACCAGATCGACGGATATCGATAGCCGGGAATATTCTCCGTTCCGCCAGCTTGCGATCGAGATGTAGCTCCATATTCCCCGTTCCTTTGAACTCCTCATAGATAATATCATCCATCCGTGACCCTGTATCAATCAGAGCCGTTGCCAGGATCGTCAGACTACCGCCTTCCTCCACATTACGCGCAGAACCGAAGAACCGTTTGGGACGATGGAATGCAGCAGGATCAATACCACCACTAAGTGTACGACCAGATGGAGGAATGACCAAGTTGTAGGCACGAGCAAGTCTAGTGATGCTATCCAGCAAGATTACAACATCCTTCTTGGCCTCTACGAGACGCAGTGCACGCTCCAACACCAGTTCAGCAACCTTAATATGATTTTCTGGCAGCTCATCAAAGGTAGACGCAACAACTTCACCCTTTACCGAGCGCGACATGTCCGTAACCTCTTCCGGTCTCTCATCAATCAGCAGCACAAATAACTCAATTTCTGGGTTGTTGGTAGAAATGCTGTTGGCAATTTCCTTGAGAAGCAGTGTTTTACCGGCTTTAGGGGGTGCAACAATCAGTCCGCGCTGTCCAAGTCCGACGGGAGCTAATATATCCATGATGCGAGTAGACAGATTTTTGGGGGATGTTTCTAAGACTAGCTTTTTCTGTGGATAGAGTGGAGTCAGTGCTGGAAAATGCAGCCGTTCAGCAGCATGTTCGGGGCTTTCACCATTCACTGCATTCACTTGCAGCAATCCAAAGTAACGCTCGTTTTCCTTAGGTGCTCGACATTTCCCTGATACCAGATCGCCCGTACGAAGATCGAACTTGCGAATCTGTGATGCAGAGATGTAAATATCCTCAGCACTCGGGAGGTAATTAATCGGCCTCAAGAAGCCGTATCCTTCAGGAAGAATCTCCAGAACTCCCTGCATGAACATCAGTCCGCTTTGTTCGGCCTGCGCCCGCAGAATCGCGAAGATGAGCTCCTTCTTCTTCATCTGACCGTAGTAAGGTATCTGGTGCTGTTTCGCCAGTTTATACAAATCGGTCAGCTTCATTTCTTCCAAATTGGAAATTTGCAGATCCATATAATAACCACCTATTCAATTAATAAGTCCATCAGACAGGCACAAAAACCCCATTAAACTATAATTACCCAATTATAGAGCGGTTATGCACCTCTTTAAGAATTTATAATATTACAGAGGCTATACAGATATCAAATGTATCCGCAGCCTCTATATCTATCACCTTGTTTGCGTTAGCTTAGCGATATTTCCAGGCAAGATCGCCTATGGAATATATCGGATAATATAACACTCGATGTTAGATGTGTCAACGCAACCCTACTACTCCGTTTGACGCCACACATCTGCACCCAGCATACGCAGATTCGATACCAAATGATCATAGCCGCGGTCGATGTATTCTACACCCGTAACCTCGGTTATACCCTCTTCGACAGTTAGGCCAGCAATGACAAGTGCCGCACCGGCTCGCAGATCAGAGGCCTTGACCTTAGCTGCATTCAGCGGGCTGCCTTCAATGATTGCTGATCGACCTTCCACGCGAATCTTCGCTCCCATACGAACTAATTCCGGGACATGCTTGAAGCGATTACTATATACAAAATCACTCAATACACTGACTCCGCGACTCTGCGTCAGCAGACTGGTCATTGGGGATTGAAGGTCCGTAGCAAAGCCTGGATAGATCAAAGCCTTCACATCAACATGAGCATATTCTGGAGCACCAATGACGCGAATGCTCTCATCATACTCCTCAATACCCACACCCATCTCCTGCATCTTGGCCGTCAGAGCTTCCATGTGCTTGGGGATTACGTTGTCGATCAATACATTGCCACGGGTGGCGGCGGCTGCAATCATGTAGGTTCCAGCCTGTATCCGGTCAGGAATAATAGAGTGTCGGCAGCCATGCAGCTCCGATACACCCTCAATCCGAATGGTCTCGGTTCCTGCTCCTTTAATGCTGGCTCCCATGGAGTTCAATAGTGTTGCCACGTCTATAATTTCAGGCTCTTTGGCCGCATTTTCAATAGTTGTCGCGCCTTTGGCTCTTGCTGCCGCCAGCATAATATTAATGGTAGCACCTACACTGCTCACATCCAGATAAATCTTGGCCCCTCGTAATTCCTTCGCATAAAGGTGAATCGCCCCATGCTCATTCTTCACGGTTGCACCAAGTGCCTCAAATCCTTTAATATGCTGATCTATCGGTCTAGGTTCAAAGTTACAGCCACCAGGCAGGCCAATTACAGCCTCCTTAAAGCGTCCAAGCATAGCTCCCATCATATAATAAGAAGCACGCAGCTTCTTCACCGGACCATTCGGCATAGGAATTGACTTGATATCCGAAGGATCAATTCGCATCTGACTGCCTTCCCAAGCTACAGAGGCCCCGAGCTCCTCCAATATTTCTGCGTACACCGCCACATCACTGAGGAGCGGCAGATTGTCTAATACTACTTCCGACTCCGCCAATATCGCGGCAGGAATCAAAGCGATCGCACTATTCTTAGCTCCGCTGATGGATACCATACCCTGAAGTTTACGTCCGCCGGTGATCATCAATTTTTCCATAATCCAGAAGTTCCTCCTACGTGACTTGCAACTGGTGATGCAGACATGATGCTGAGGTGCTTGCACTGTGAAAGTGGTGAAAATGGAAAGACACCGGCTAAGCGGTGTGCTCTCCATATCATTCTATTCAAATTTGGCTACATTTAGCCGCTAAGGCTTACATTCATGCAGACTTGTCCAATTAGACTCGCCATTCAATGTGTTGCCTAAGCTAGATTAAGCTTGGTTGTTGGATCCAAATTCGCGGATTTTGCCGATAACTGTTTGTTTGATAGCTTCACGGCCTGGTTTCAGGAATACACGAGGATCGTAAGCTTCAGGCTTCTCAGCCAATACTTCGCGCACAACTTTGGAGAAGGAGATTTGGTTCTCAGTGTTCACGTTGATTTTGGAAGTTCCCAGAGAGATTGCTTTCTTGATGTCATGAGTTGGGATACCAGTTCCGCCGTGAAGTACGAGTGGAAGACTTACTGCGTTACAGATCTCTTCCATTTCTTTGAAGCCCAGGTTAGGCTCGCCTTTGTAAGGACCGTGAACGGAGCCAAGAGCTGGAGCCAGTGTATCGATGCCTGTCTCGTTAACGATACGTACGCAATCGTCCAGCTTCGCATACATTACGTCGCCAACAACATCGTCTTCCTGACCGCCTACCATACCAACTTCTGCTTCAACGGATACGCCTTTGGCATGTGCATATTCAACGACTTGCTTCGTCGTCGCGATATTAGTATCAATCGGGCTGTGGGAATCATCGATCATTACGGAAGTGAAACCAGCATCGATTGCTTCTTTACATTTCTCAACGGAAGAACCGTGGTCCAAGTGAATAGCTACAGGAACAGTTACTTTCAGGTCAGCCATCAGACCCTCAACCATTTTTACAACGGTATTGAATCCGCCCATGTAACGAGCTGCACCTTCGGATACACCCAGAATTACTGGGGATTTCTCTTCTTGAGCTGCTTCAAGGATTGCATGGGTCCACTCCAAGTTATTAATGTTGTATTGACCTACTGCGTATTTTCCTTTCAACGCTTTGTTCAACATGTCTGTCATCGATACTAATGGCATGGTTCATCCTCCTAGGATTATCGTTTGTCTGTATTTGTTTAGCCGACTTACAATACGGGGTTATTATACCACATCCCATGTCAAATACTAAACAAGCATTTACAATCATTGAAGGGAATATTGCACGTTGTTTCATAAGTATTTTTCATAATTCATTCCCAACATTTATGGGGTTCGCAATATTGACAGGAGGAAGTGCCCTGATCAACACAACGTATAGACGAATAGAATCACTTCGATCTATATGTTGAGGATTGAAGGGCTACCTGTCGATTTATACAATTCCTCACACCAGCACAGAAAATAAATAATCCAGCTTTGAATATTATATCAGTAGCCTCGGACAAAAGGCTTGCTTTTATACCCTGTCCAGAGGCACCTCATCGACGCTCAGCTCTAACTGCCAATCTGTATTCTGAAAGGCCTATACTAGGGCTTGAAGGAATTACTCCAGTTGTTAGAAGCCGTCAATGATATGCCGTCTTCCTAGTTGGACCCTCAGCGGCTTAGCCTATGCACACGACAAAGAAATCCTGCTGGGCGCAGGACTCAACAATCAGCTTTAACGGTTAATTCCACTATGCTGCAAATGTCCATTAACGGCAACTCTCATCTCATCAATATCGAACGGCTTGGTAAAATGCATCAGAGCACCCAGCTCTGTCGCTTCCTTGATCATGTCTAATTCTCCATAAGCTGTCATCATAATAACCTTCACGGCTGGCTTCATAGCTTTGATGTGCTTGAGAATCTCCAGTCCATCCATTCCCGGGATCTTCATGTCCAGCAACACAAGATCAGGAACCTCCTGCTCGACAATCTCCAGAGCGATCTTGCCGTTAGGAGCCTGGAATGTCTCGTATCCCTCACTGCTGAACACTTCCATGAGTAGAATACGGATACCGTTCTGGTCATCGACAATCAACACTTTCTTCTTTTCCACATTCTTACCTCCCAAGGTCATGAAAACAACAACAGATGCCTTTCCCTTCAAGTTGCGCAGTATGCCATTGCATCAGATAAGGTTTGATACAAAGATATTCTAGATTGTACGGGGAAATCCTGCACAGATACAAAATTGTGGAAAATATCGTGTCTCCAAACTGTAGAAGCCACCTAAAATAAGATACACTATGCATATGAAAGGGCAACGAATTGATGTGCCAACAGTGGACGGTCGAGGCATCCCAAATTAGTATTTTTAGCAGAGTAGTTAAGTAAAGTTCAGTGTATTAATGCAAGGGGAGGACACACAATGAAGAGCACGTTAAGAAATATTACCGTCGATGATCACGCATTTGTGTACTGGCATTCGGGTGGACCACGCTTTGTCCTACATATCTCACCCAAGGCAGACAAAAATATAAAAATGACGCTCGTCTTTGAAGCCGATCCACCAGACGAGGACCCCTTCACCTCCTGGTGCTTTTACGACGTCACTGCACAGAAAAACAATGAACAGGCGATCATTCATCTAGGCAAGCCTCGACATATAGCCGAGATCGTTGATTATCTGAAGAAGGAGCGGCCAGAGCTCTGGTGTAAGGGGCAACCACACCTTATTGAAAATGCATGGGACATACTGCGGGATATGGGCTACACCAATCTGCGCCCTGTTTGGAAAGGGGAATTCTAGTTAGAGCCTGTGCTTAGGGATACACCTGCTGCATTATGATAATATGTACTCCAGAACACAAATAGCGCACATCGGTGAGCTCCACCGACACGCGCTATTTAGGTAGCAATACCAGCTGCTATAACCAACCGGACTGCTGCAGATCATTTTTTATTTTATACCGATGATCCAGACATGCACCTACGGCACAACGTCGTAATCGATCGAGCTTAGTTTTGCAATTGCAGGGCTGCTTTGACAAATTCACGGAACAGCGGCTGCGGACGGTTCGGACGGGAGGTGAACTCCGGATGGAACTGAACAGCCAGGAACCAAGGGTGATCTGGATATTCGACGATCTCTACCAGGCGTCCATCTGGTGAAGTACCACTGATCTTCAGACCTGTCTTCTCGATCACTTCACGATACTCATTGTTGAACTCATACCGGTGACGGTGTCTCTCGTACACCAGCTCATCGTCATAGCAGGCCATAGCCAGAGAGCCTTCTGCCAGTTTACAAGGATACAATCCCAGACGCATAGTGCCACCCAGATCCTCAATGTCCTTCTGCTCAGGCAGCAGATCAATAACCGGATATTCAGTCGAAGGGTTAATCTCCGAGCTGTTCGCTCCTTCCAATCCTGCGAGTGCACGAGCAATCTCGATGACGGATACCTGCATACCCAGACAGATGCCGAAGAATGGAATCTGGTTCACACGGGCATAGCGAATGGCGCTAATCTTACCTTCGATACCACGATCACCGAAGCCACCAGGTACCAGAATACCAGCAACTCCGCCCAGAAGTCCTTGTACATTCTCGTCTGTAATCTCCTCTGCATTGACCCAACGAATCTTCACATCTGCATTGGCATCAAAGCCTGCATGCGAGAGAGATTCCACGATACTCAGGTACGCATCATGCAGAGCTACATATTTACCTACAATCGCGATCTCAACCGTCTTCTCCAGCTTGCTAATCCGTTCAACCAAGCTCTCCCAATCCTTCATATCTGGTGGTGGCGTGGTCAGCTTGAGGTGGTTCACGACAATCTCGTCGAGGCCTTCTTCACGGAGATTAAGCGGTACTTCGTACAAAGTAGAAGCATCGCGGCATTCCACTACAGCATTCGCGTCAATATCACAGAACAGGGCAATCTTGGCCTTCATGTCGGCCGACAGCTCATGCTCGGTGCGGCACACGATCACGTTCGGTTGAATACCGATGCTACGCAGTTCTTTTACGCTATGCTGAGTCGGCTTAGTCTTCACTTCACCGGCAGCCTTGATGTATGGAATGAGGGTTACATGAATGTACATCACATTCTCACGTCCAACCTCACTCTTGATCTGACGGATCGCTTCCAGGAACGGAAGACTCTCGATGTCGCCCACTGTACCACCGATCTCAGTGATGACTACATCGGAACCTGCTTCACGACCAGCACGGAACACACGCTCCTTGATCTCGTTCGTGATATGAGGAATAACCTGAACTGTACCGCCCAGATACTCACCACGACGCTCCTTGCTGATGACACTGGAATAGACTTTACCAGTGGTTACATTGCTATTCTTGGACAAGTTAATGTCGATAAAACGCTCATAGTGGCCTAAATCCAGATCCGTCTCTGCGCCATCATCCGTAACGAATACTTCACCATGCTGATAAGGACTCATAGTCCCGGGATCGACATTCAAATAGGGATCGAACTTCTGGATCGTAACCTTCAATCCCCTGTTCTTGAGAAGTCTTCCTAGCGAAGCCGCAGTAATACCTTTACCAAGAGATGATACAACCCCGCCCGTCACGAAAATATACTTTGCCACTGTTTAATACCCTCCTAAATATAGTCCAAAAATTCAGGCGACATTATGATGTTAGCGTAACCCGCCAGATCGTCATCCATCCAGCACGGATCATCATCCATGAAAGAAGGCAGCAGAATGATCTTTCAACCCTGCCGCCTCGCCCTGGTTACCACAGGTGCAAGCACCCTATAAGAAAAACATATATCGTTGTTTTCCTTGCAATATCAGGAAGCTGATGCTCCGTAACTTATACTTCTGACATTATAAAAACAAAAAAAGCACTCCCGCTGTACGGGGCACTTTTTATCACTCGGAATGATTTAATATACATACTAATCATAAGCCCAAGCAATAGTTTACCTTGTGTGTATTGCCGTGTCAAGGAAAGTTGGGACTAGATTTTACAAAAGTTTGCCGCCTCTTCAAACGACTACCTCCAAGGCGTTACAACAGGAAAAAAAGGGCAGACACCCCTGCTATCAAGCAGAGATCTCGCCCTTCTCCAAGTCGAATTAACGATCGTCCGGCTCGCCTTCTTCTTCGGACTCTTCGTCTTCCTCTTCTTCTTCCTCAAGATCTTCATCATCAAGGATAACTTCTTCATCCGCATCATCGTCGTCGTCTTCGCCATCGAACAGATCATCATCCACATCATCGGAATCATCACTGTTGAAGTCGTCGTCCGCGTCGTAGCTTTCCTCTTCCTCGTCCTGATAATCATCGTCCTCATCGTCTTCATCATTGATGATACGTGGACGCTTGGCGCCTGTAAGGGCGTCTTCGGATTTGTCTACAGGATACCAGCGCTTCAGTCCCCACAGATTCGTGCCGACACAAGCGAACCGCCCATCGATGTTGATTTCCGTATATAGCTGAGCGATAACATCATTAATCTCATCTTCGGTCAAGCCGCGCAATTTGGCGACCTCATTCATCAAGTCACGGTAGTAATAAGGCGTATTGGCTGCTTTGAGCACCATAAACGCCAGATCCACCATAGGAATTTCATGGACCTTCTCAGGGTCAATCTTCAAGTTGAGTGGCGTACTCACTAAAGGACACTTCCTCTCACGCATAATTCACAAGTCACTATCCATTATCACACATAAGTAAAACCTATTTAGGCACAAAATGCAAGTATGTAAGGCCAAGTCCAATCAAGGAAAAAGGACGGAAGGAAGTTCCCCCCGCCTCTCGACTGTATCCGCTTTGAAGGACGCGCCCTCAAAGTTGGTGCATTAAGGGCCTAAGCCCTCTATGTATCCTATGTCTGTTCAACACATTTGACACGAGCGCAGGCCTATTCTGTAAAAAAAGGGGCAAGTTCCTCATGCCGTTCCCCCATGTCCTTCATACAATACCTCAGCACAGCTCATCTGAGGGGAGCGCAGAGTATGGATTACTCGTTTTTTTTGCAGCAGCTACATGAAGCTATCCAGAACTCCGCCGCCCATGGCGGACGTCACAAGCACATCATCCGCTTCAACAGGCCTGGACAATATCGGGAATGTCTGTCGCACCTACAGAAGATGAAATCCGGATTCTCTGGCCTTCGTCGTATTCAGGCTGCTCACTCCATTCGTGCCCTGATTGCCCCTGCCGCCTGCCGCGAACGTCTGGAGCGTTTTCAGGACAGACTGATGATTGAACGTGACTCCAGTGTTCGAATTCATAAGAGTAGTACCCCGCAGATCCGTATTGAGCCAGAGGGTGACATTCCTTGGGGGATCAAGCAAATTCGTGCCCCCCGCATTTGGCCAATCTCAACAGGCTCCCGTGTCCGGATCGGCATTATTGATACCGGTGTGGATTTTCAGCACCCGGATCTTCAGCACGCACTCGCACGAGGGGTTAATTTGTTGAACCGTGCTTTATGGCCCTACGACGATAACGGTCATGGAACTCATATTGCCGGTACCATTGCTAGCATCAACAGCCAATCCGGCTTGATGGGCGTCGCCCCACATACCATCATCTATCCTGTGAAGGCTTTTGACCATAATGGCTCCGCTTATGTATCAGATATTGTCCTTGGCATTGACTGGTGTGTACGCAACCAGGTTCATATCATTAATATGAGCTTCGGCATGAAGACCCGTAGCAAGGCGCTGCTGGATGTCGTGAACCGAGCCCATCAAAGCAGGATTACCATCGTCGCCTCCTCTGGAAATGATGGCAAACGCAGCAGCATTGATTATCCGGCACGTTACCCACAGACCATCGCTGTAGGTGCTACAGACAGATTCAAAAGAGTCGCCAGCTTCAGCAATCGTGGTCCTTACGTAGACGTATATGCCCCTGGAGACAAAATCGTATCCTCCTGGATCAAGGGTCGACACCATGAGATGAGTGGAACGTCTATGGCCACCTCTCATGTCAGCGGCGCCATTGCCTTGTTGCTCGCCCAGAAGCCTGACCTGTCTCCGTCCGAGATCAAGGCGCTGCTACGCAAGACATCTTCTCCCATTCGCTCTCCCAAGGGGGCTACGCGTCGGACCAGCAAACTTGGAGAGATCGATGCCTATCGTCTGCTTCAGGAAGGCTTGAAATAAGCCTGTCGCTACACTTCTACCGGAAACAAGATAACGAGCGGGGCAGAACGAGAAGTGGCTGCCCCACTGTTCCTCGTGCGAACTCACAGGCTGGTGATGAACCTCATAGTCTTATGTGAATCTCACTGGCTGATTAACGGTATTTCAAGAGTTCTCAGACCTTTAACAGGAATTCAGCAGCTCGCAGCCGAATATAGAATCTTAGGTAAGTAGATGGGATGAGCATGCACACTCGAACAGTCATATTTTATCAATTCATCCCGATCTCCACCTCGAATAATGATGATTGATGGTAAGGAGCGAGTCTAATGAACCTGTTTGAAGGCTGTTTTGAGAAAGCGCTATCTCCAAATCTGAAATGGATTAATGAGCCTCAAGACTGGGGATTTCAGGATGGCAGGCTTGTCATCGAGGCTCCTGCTGGCGGTGATTTCTTCCTTGACCCAGGCGGTTCCGCACCCAAGAATTCAGCGCCTTTTCTCTATACCAACGTAAGCGGGGACTTCCGGCTGACCACACAGGTCCGTGTCGATATGAAGGAGCAATATGACTCTGGCTGCTTAATGATCATGGCGAAGGAGGATTATTGGGCGAAGGTATGCTTTGAATTCTTCGAGGAGGAGCCCTCCATTCTCAGTGTCGTGACCCGTCGCACATCCGATGATTGTGTATCGGCACCTACTGGTGTCCCTGCACCTTATTTAAGTATTGCAAGAGCTGGCAACAGCTTCGCCTTTCATTACTCGAAGGATGGACTGCGCTGGAAGCTCGTTCGCTATTTCGGCTTGGATTGTCCGAAGGACATTCAGATTGGCATTGTTGCCCAATCTCCTATTGGCCAAGGCTGCCAGGTTATCTTCGAGTCACTGGAGCTACAGCATGGTGTAGACGGCGACATTCGTGAGGTAGTGTCCTAACCCTATTGATTAGGCGGCCAATAAGGCTACGAAATATGAAATAGGCATGGGCTGGTTTTTTCGACGATGAAGCACAACAAAGGGGCGCCTGACCGTTTATTCGGCTTGGGCTGCCCCTTAAGACCTTTGTTGACCTGAAACTAGCCATTTGACTACTTTATCTCACCAAGGCTGATCTCCCGCTGTGTTGTGTGGTCGCCATTAAGCCCCAATCTGCGATCTGCCCTGCTACCTTGCTGGACCTGACTCAGACACTGTAGACCCTATAGGGACACTCAGTACTTCGGTGCAGCCTAAAGTCATCCCTGGCTTTAAAGAGTATATGCCGCTGAACCCGGAGCCCTCCAATTCATCGCGTACAAGGTTGGTCTCCTCCCAAGGAGCATGCACCAGCAGCGTCTGGCGCGCTGTCATGCTGCGAAGCATGACACGGACATCCTCCAGTCCTTGATGCACCTTGTATGTGATTCGTTTCACAGCACACCCGGAGACTAGCTCCCCCTTCAGCAACCTATTGCCGAATGTATCCTTGTAGGTATGACCCGTTAGCAGCACTGTATGCGCGGACTCCGTGGCTAACTGCTGGTAATACCATTGAGAGCTCACTGACTCCATTGTGCCATCCGCCGTGAAAATGACAGCTGGACCTGCGGCGAGCAATTGTACTCTCTCAGCATCACTGGACGGGATATGCAGTAACTTCCTATCCATTGCCGCCGCAATTCTGGCTTCGGCCTCTGGACGCAGCCAATCCTTCCACTGTAGCAACTGCCTCAAGCCATTCCAGACCTTGTTCTCAACGATCAGAGGGATGTCAGGGAATTGCTCTCCGACCCACACTAGCAGATCCTGTCCCCTTCCAAAGGCCGGAACAGGCATTAACACATGCCCCCCATTCTGAAAGGTCGCCACTAGTTCCGCACGCAATTGAATTTGCTTGTCCTCCTGCGTCTCCACATCCATACCATACGCTGCATCGACGATCGAAATATCGGGACAACCGCCCTCATTCTGCTGACCAGATAGCAAAGCTTCCTCAGCTACCTGAACCTCTGGTCGATCTGCTGCAATGAGTTCAGACTCAGCATTGTAATCTCCCGAGAAGAAAACTCGCCGGCCCTCCATGATCACGTCGTACCATACGGATCCAGCCAAATGACCAGTGCGCCCCCATCTGAACGATAATCCTTCAGTGTGCTCATGCCATTGTCCTGCAGATACAGTCTCTTCAATGTAACGATAAGTGATCGCTTGAATATGCTCCTCCTCGTAGGGGAGCTCGCCTTGTCTTGCATGAACGAAGGTAGACCATGAACGGAAATAGGAGGCAAGCTGTTCTGCTGTCGCGCGCGTCGTCCATACTTCCCCTCGATAGCCCAGCTTGTAAAGCAAGGGCAATGCCATGGAGTGGTCTTCATGGGCGTGGGACAGGAATACTGCGGTCAGCTCAGGCACCCGTTCATTGGACAGCAACGGATATTCGCCTGTGCCAACCTTCTTCACACCGCAATCCAGCAGGATTTTATGTCTTTCGCCTGTGATCAGGTAGCAGGAACGTCCATGCTCCCCTGCTCCCCCCCAGATTGTCACACTAATCATCGTGCATTCCACTTTCTTGTCGAGCTTACATTCTCGATTAATATCAATATCGCTGTAGTAAGGCCCACTGTGACGACAGCCATCGCCATACCAAGGGATACCTGTCCCTGCTCGAACTGCGCGAAGATATAAGTGGCAGAAGTCTGAACAGAAGGCGGCAGGATCAGCAATGAAGCTACCAGCTCACGTGAGGCAATGGTGAACGTCATCATCCAGCCTGCCAGCATCCCCGGTAATATCAGAGGCAACATAATCCGGCGGAAAATATAGAAGGGTGCCCCTCCAAATACCGCGCCTGCCTGAAATAGAGAAGGATCAAGCTGATTCAGGCCTGCCTTGACGTATTGAACTGTATAAGGAACGAACAGCACTACATACGTCAATATTACCATTCCATATGTGTTGTACAGTCGGATCGGCATCCATGGTGAATTCCACAGTAGAATTAGACCCACGACAATGACAATGCCAGGGACCGTGTTAGGCAGTAGACTGAACAAATCCGTCACCCGTGCAACTCTCGTCGCAGAGCGCCCAATAATGAGAGCGAACCAGGTACCCAAGATGACGGCTACCGTAGATGCGGCGAGCGACAACAGCGTGCTGCTAACCAGAGCATTCATGCTCTCAGAACCCCATGTCAGCAATTGCACATAATAATCCAGCGTAAAGTTATCCCAGGCCAATCCCACGCCTCTCAGCTTCATTGTAGATGCCGCAATAATGGAGAAGTAAGGTACGCCTATAGAGAACAACAGCAGCAGCAATACATACAGGTAACAGAGCCACAGTGTCCAGCCTTTTAGACGATATGAGGTACCTCTCGCTCCCTTACCACCTACCAGTCGATAGGAGTATTTACGGCTGATAAGGGATTGCATGTACCATACGACCAAGCATACAGCCAGCAGGACGGAAGCCAGCGACGTTGCTTTGCCAAAATGAATAGGCCAACTAGAGATGTACTTGTGAATCTCTGACGTCATCACCTCATACCCGATCCTTCTTCCGAAGGTAGCAGGGGTGCCGAACTCTGCGATGGTCTTCACGAAGATCAGCATCGCGCCCATGCCGAAGGCAGACAGCAGCAGGGGGACAATGATTCTGCGGAAGCGGTACAGGAAGCCCCCACCATGAACGGCTCCTGCCTCATCAAGACTTCCCCCGATCTGAATCAGCGCCCCTCTCAGGAGCAAATACAGGAAGGGGAACAAGTGCAGACTCATGATCATCACCATGCCCCCAAAGCTGAAGAAGGCAGGAGTGATACCCGAGGCAGATGGTACGAGCTGCTCCAGATAACCATTTTTTTGCATGAACAGAATCCAGCCCATGGACCCAATATAAGGTGGCGTCATGAACGGAATGAGGAAAATAACATCCAGGAAGCGGTACCTGCCCAAGCTGGTACTCGACATCATCCATGCCAAGGGCAGCGCCAGCACCGTCGTTCCCGCAATTACGCATACACCTAGCCAAATCGAGTCCAGCAACACACCAGACAGCTCCGATTCCAGCATAATGCGGAATGGAGACGATATATCCAGCTCCCCCTCGGGATACACGCTCTGAACGAAGATCATACCCAGCGGAACAATAATTAGAAAAGTAAGGACGAGCAGCGCCAATGCTATGCTGCACGCCCGTATATAACGACTTGTCATGTATACTCCCGTATTACTTGAATAGCTTCAGGAAGCGGTCAGTTACATCAGCACCGTGCTCAGACATCCAGTTCCAGTCCACGGCAAGCACCGGAATCTCATCGAGATTGGCACGATTCTCAGCGTGAATATCCGTACGCCCTGGTAGCAGATAAGCATCTCCCACCAGCTTCTGTGCTTCATCCGAGAGCAGGTAGTCAATGAATGCCTTGGCTTCATCCACGTGCTCGCTGGATTTCATAATCATCGCTGGTCGTGGGCTGATGACAGTGCCTTCTTTCGGGTAAATGATGTCGATTGGCTCGCCCTTATCCTTGGCCTTATAGGTCATATAATCCACCGCGGACGCCACTACGCCCTTTGCACCAGTAATAACCGGATCAAGCGCCTCCTGGTTCGCTCCAGCGAGCGCAACTCCGTTAGCCTTGTAGTCTTCGAACAACGTCCAGCCTTCCTCGCCCTTCACGCTCAGATAGCCCGTCATGAAGTCCAATGCAGAGCCTGACAGCGATGGATCAGGAATGTTCACCTGATCCTTGAACTCGGGCTTGCTGAGATCTGCCCAAGATGTCGGTGGTGTCTTGACCTCATTCGTGTTGTACGCAATGCCAAGTGCAGATGCGCTGGTGCTGAAGTAATGACCCTCAGCATCAGACCAGTCCGGGTTCAGCTTGTCTGCGTTCGCAGCTTCTGGATAAGCCATGGTCAAGCCGTCAGCCTTGAGACCTTGTGCGGATGGCAAAGATGCCAGAATGACGACATCTGCGACCGGATTGGATTTCTCTGCTTCCATTCTGGCCAGAATCTTGCCAGTCGTACCTTGGAACATCTCCACCTTAACACCACTTGCCTGCTCATAGCCTGCAATCAGATTTTTGGCCAGCCCCTCTGGTCCGGCACTGTACACGACGAGCTTCTTCTCTGCTGATGCTGGTGCTGCACCTGCTTCAGCTCCAGATGTCCCCGTCGTCGCCGCAGGGCCCGCCGCTCCACAGCCTGTCACCGCCAACCCAATTATCAAGGCCAGACTGCTCAGCACATGCCCACGTGTCCATTTCATCTTGCTCTTCATTTCTCCATCTCCCCTAATTCATGATTGCTTCATATAGTGAATATGTTCTTTGGATACAAAGACATCACGCTGCTCGCCAACAGATAGTCTTGTGTGATGGTAAGCCATCCAGTGCTGTCCTGTATCTGTTGTGAGTCCAATCTCGTATCGGTCTCCTAAATAACTGACATGTCGTATGTTCACACGATAACGCTCTAACTGCTTAGCAGAAGACTGGTGATCTGACTCCCATAAAATGTGCTCTGGCCGGAACATGATCTCGTCCTCGATCAACCAGTTGGATTTGCCAATGAACCGAGCTACCAGCGCATTCGAAGGACGATTGTAAATGTCCTCCGGGGCTCCTGATTGCAGAATCTGCCCGCTGTTCATCACCACAATCTCATTCGACATGGACATGGCCTCCATCTGATCATGCGTGACATAGAGCGCCGTCAGTCCGAGATCATGTACCAATGACATCATTTCCACCCGCATCTCCTCACGCAATACAGCGTCAAGCGCGCTTAACGGCTCATCGAACAACACCAGTCTTGGACGGATCGCCACTGCCCGGGCAAATGCTACCCGCTGCTGCTGGCCACCCGAGAGCTCGTGAGGATAGCGTTGCTCCATACCCTGAAGCCGTACTGATGCCAATGCCTCCATCACCGTGCTACGCACATCTTTGTGACGTTTGCCTGCCATAAGTCCATAGGCTACATTGTCATACACCGTCATATGCGGCCAGAGGGCAAAATCCTGGAACACCATGCCGAACTGACGCTTGTGCACAGGCACATCCTTGCGCTCCGCAGCTGAGAACAGAGTCTGGTCGCCAAGGGATATCCGTCCCGTGTCAGGTCGTTCCAGACCAGCTATCATCCGCAGCAGCGTTGTTTTGCCACAGCCGGAAGGACCAAGTAACGTAGTGAATCGACGATGACGTACGATGAGATCCGTCTGATGCAATGCAGTGGTCTCACCGAATGTCTTGCTAACTCCTTGTATATTCAGATCCATTGCTTACTCCCTGCTATTTCTTATCTGTCATGACTGTTTACAGTGTAATTCTTCAATTTAAGAGCAGTGTCAGCGGAAGGTAAGCGCAAAATTAATAATTTCAATGAATTCTATTAACATTCATAGATTTAATCTATATAGAGGGATCTTCAGCTGGATACCAGCTTGAAAGGAGAGAGTGAATTGCACCTGAATCTACTAAAGCTACATATCGTGGAATTGCTGGACAAGCATCAGAAAATCACCGCAGTCGCCGATTTGCTAGGATTAAAGCAACCAACGGTGACCTTTCATATGAAAAATCTGGAGAAGGAGATGGGGGTTAAGCTCTTCGATGCACGCATGGGCCGAATCCTGCTGACGGATGCGGGACGTGCCTTACTGCATTATTCGGTCAAAATTAACGCGCTCGCGAACGAAGCGCAGCGGGTGGTCCGTGAATTCGACACCCTGCAGCGTGGTCATATCTCCATAGGAGCAAGCTACGTATCGGCGACGTATATTTTGCCAGCCATTCTGCATCGGTTCTCCCAGGAGTATCCTGGTATTCAAATTTCGTTGTCCGTCAAGACTGCTCCAGTCATCCAAGAGAAGCTGCATCGCCGTGAGTTCGATCTTGGTCTCGTCTCCACCGAGCCATTCACTATGAGCTCCCTAACGGCTGAACAGATCTGTAAGGATGAGCTTGTCTTAATCTGTGCACCGACACATCCACTGGCGAGCACGCAGGAGCTTACCGCGGATATCTTGGCCTCGGCCTCCTTCATACTCCACGGCAGGGATTCCAACACACGACAGCTAACGGACAAATGGCTAGACAATGCAGGAAGATCCCTTACGTCCAGACTCGAGATGGATTCTCTGGAGGCCATTAAACAGACAGTCATGCTGGGAGAGCACGTATCCTTCGTATCCCGTATCGCTGTGGAGGCCGAAGTCGATAGGGGGCAACTTATCGCTCAGCCGATTCCTGACAACCCTTACGAACGGTACATCTACCTCGTCAGCAACTCCGATCGGCACCGTTCGGCACTCATTCAACATCTAGCCGGGTATATCGCACTCGCGTACCAGCCTGTCTAATCTCTGTTGGGCCCAAGTAAAGATTCAGACAGGAAGGCTTCAGCTCATACGAAAAATGGGGCTGTCACCTATGTGAACATCCCCATTTTTCAGAAATTTATAAATATTTAAACGAATACTTATCGTGCACCCTCAGATTCCGTAATCATGGCATGAATTTTACTCAAATTTGACTTGAAATATGTAGTAAAGTACCAGTCATGATATTCTTGCGGTACATGAATCTCATCAATGCTTTCCTGACGTTGAATGGCTTACGTCACTATTTCAGTGATACGCGTTATGTATCCCTTCACTTCGTCAAGCTCTTGCAAAGAGCATACCTCGCCATGTCCCGGTACGATAGTTTCGACATCCAGCTGTTCGACCTGCCCCAAAATATTCAGCCATTCCTGAGGATTGGCATACATTAGAACCGGGTGATGCTGTGATAGTACCAGGTCTCCCATTACGACAATTTTGTCCTCCGGGATGTACACGATTGCATCGCTTTGCGTGTGACCACCGCCAAAGGTAAGGAGCTGAATGCTACGCTTGCTGCCATGTATGGTCATCTGTTGATCAAAAGTGATCGTCGGCAGTGAATGTACGAGATTAGGGAGCATCTTCACGAACTCACGGTCCAAAGAATCCTGGCAGAGAGCACCAAAATGGGCTGAAACAGCGGCTACTGCACCTTATAAAGGAAATAGGCCACCCCTTAGGATGGCCCTTTCTTTCAGTCTCAGCACACTTCGCATTACAATCCGTCCTACAACAAAACTAGCTCTGAGACAATCTTATTCAAATTGTAATCACTTAAGAGGTACGGTTGAGCAGGCTACATCCGTTCTGGCGCGCTCACACCTACCAGCTTCAGTACGTTCGCAATGACAACACGTACTGCAGACAGCAACGCCAGACGAGCCTGGGTCTGCTCTACATTGTCAGTGATGACACGCTCAGCCTTGTAGTAGCTGTGGAACATGGATGCCAGGTCATATACATAGCGGATGACACGATGCGGTGCGTAGTTGGCTGCTGCTACGGATATTTCCTCAGGCAGCTCACCCAGCTTGCGAATCAGATCATACTCGCGCTCGGTATTCAGCTCGGTCAGCGCGATCTCGGAGAGTGGGCGCAATGTAATACCCTGCTCCTCTGCTTGACGCTGCACACTGCATACACGAGCATGTGCATATTGTACATAGAATACTGGATTCTCGTTGGACGTGGAGATCGCGAGGTCCATATCGAAATCCAGATGCGAGTCCATGCTGCGCATGGTGAAGAAATAACGGATGGCATCCACGCCCACTTCATCCATCAGATCCTCCATCGTTACCGCTTTGCCCGTACGCTTGGACATCTTCACCTTCTCGCCGTTCTGGAAGAGACTGACCATCTGCGCAATGAGGACCTTAAGCTTGTCTGGATCATTACCCAGCGCCTCCATAGCTGCCTTCATCCGTGGAATGTAACCATGATGGTCTGCTCCCCAGATGTTGATGATCGTATCGTAGCCGCGGGCATACTTATCCCGATGATAAGCAATGTCTGGTGTCAGATAGGTGTAAGTCCCATCATTCTTGATCAATACACGGTTCTTGTCATCACCGTATTTGGTGGTGTTCAACCAGGTTGCGCCTTCCTCCTCGTAGATCTCGTTGCGATCGCGAAGTTCATTCAGCACCTTCAATACTTCACCATTCTCATACAGTGAGGTCTCGCTGAACCAGGAATCGAATGGCACACGGAAGCGCTCCAGATCACGCTTGATCTTGCCAAGCTCCTTCTCAAGGCCATAATCGCGGAAGAAGCCTGCACGGTCACCAGGGCTCATCGACAGCAGCGAATCCCCCTTCTCAGCCACCAGCTCCTTGGCGAAACCAATAATATCCTCACCGTGGTATCCGTCCTCAGGCATCTCGGCATCCTGCCCCAGCTCCTGAAGATAACGCGCCTCGATCGAACGGCTCATGTTATAGATCTGATTACCGGCATCGTTGATATAGTACTCACGGGTTACCTTGTAGCCTGCAAAATCCAGCACATTACAGAGTGCATCCCCTACAGCCGCACCACGCGCGTGACCGAGGTGAAGGCTTCCCGTCGGATTCGCGCTGACGAATTCCATCTGTACCTTTTTGCCAGCCCCATCCTCTACCCGTCCATATTGCGCCTGCTGTTCCAAGACACGCTGAATTACCGGATACAAATAGCTCTTGTCCAGTCGAAAATTAATGAAGCCCGGCCCTGCAATCTCCGCTGTCTCAATGGATGCAGACTTCCGATCCAAATGCTCGATGATCTGCTCGGCAATCTGACGCGGATTGCGCTTGGCAATACGAGTCAACTGCATAGCCACATTCGTAGCGAGGTCGCCGTGCGCTTTGTCCTTCGGGACCTCCAGTGTAATCGCCGGAATCTCTTCCTGGCTCACAATACCAGCTGCCAGTACCGCAGCTTCGATGGCTTCCACCACCTGCTGGTGAATTCGTTCAAGGGGATTGCTCGTCATTATTCCTGTTCCTCCTGTATATGCAAACTGATAGCGAACGCTCCGGACAAATCCTCATACACATATAAATCATAGTCCCATTCCACATGCGCAGTCAGACCTTCACGCTGAATGGTTAACCTGCTAGTATCCGTGGACATGGAAAAATTAGTGTAAGGAGAACGATAAAAACCGGGCAGTCGTTTTCCTTCTTCGAAGGACTGCTCGGATTGCACCTCACCGTGTCGAATCAGCTTCAGTTCAGCTTGTCCTATTTTAATCGTGACATTGGTTGTTCCGCCCAGCGGACTTTCCTGCGGTTCCTCATACCTTATGTACAGCGTGCTGCCGCGAAGGATGGCCTCAGCTGGAATGTCCTGCACCACATCTTCACCTTGGTGGCGGCTGTGCAGACGGACTCTTACCTGTGTGAATTGCGGCATGGCTTTGACTCCCTGCATATCTGTCCTATTGTACTACTATATCCAGTTCACCCAAGCAATTCAATTGGGATTTAGCAGCACATTCCTATGTTATCACAAAAGACCGGAAAATTTCATACTGCAAGAGCAGAAATCTCCGGTCCTTATTCTTCATTTCGATTATACTTTGAATCGCTCGATTAATTGCTGTAGCTTGCCCGACAATTCGGACAGCAGCGCTGCGGAGGCATCTACCTCCTGCATCGCCGCAAGCTGCTGCTGAGATGCAGCGGACATGCTCTGTGCTCCGTCCACTGTCGTATCCGCTACTTCAACCAGTTCGTTCATAGACTGCACGAGATGGTCCGAGCGCAGCAATAGATGGTCCGCCGCCCCCGCTACCTCTGCAATAGCTGTCTCTGTCTGACGCGCAGACTGCTCGATGGCGACAAAAGCCTCTCCGGCGCTGCGCACCAGCTCCGTCCCGTGGGCAACCTCCCCGGAAGTCGTCTGCATCATCTCAGAGGCCAGCTGCATCTGTTGCACGACAACCGATACAATATCCGCAATCTGCTTCACAGAAGCCGTGGAGCGCTCTGACAGCTGACGGACAGACTGTGCAATGACACCAAAGCTCCTCCCATGCTCTCCGGCATGCTGGGCTTCAATGGTTGCATTGAGCGCCAGCAAATGGGTCTCGCCTGCAATACCGGTGATAACGCCCAAAATACTGTTAATCTGTGTAGAGAAGCCTGTTAAGCTCTGAATAATCGAAGATAGCTCACTGATTCGACGATCCATGGCATTCATCTGCTGATTGCTGAGCGCCACGGACTGTCCTCCCGCTAGAGCAAAAGAGGACGATTCTCGAGCAATACGTGCGGCCTCATGAGCATGCTCAGTCATGCGGGATAAGTGGGTAGCCATGTCTTGTATCGTTGCAGATCCGGACTCAAGGCTCTGTAGCTGTCTCTCTGCGCCATCAGACATCTCTTGAATAATCATGACAGCTTGCTCACTGGCTTTGCTGGTCTCCTCAGAGCTGGCTGACAGCTCCTGTGCCGATGAGCCCACCTGCAAGGAGGCATCGTTCACCTTCGTTATCATGTCCCGTAGCTGCGCCACCATCGTCTCCACGCTACGTGCGAGCCTTCCCACCTCATCCTTGCTCGTCCATGGGAGCGGCTTGATCGTCAGATCTCCCGCCGTCACCCGATCCACCTCCGCTGTTAGCAGCGTAATCGGCCTCATCATCCAATGGACTAGAAGATAGATCAACAGAGCTGTCACCAGTAGCACCCCAGCTCCAATCATTAGCGGCGTAGACAGGGTATCCCAGGTACGCTCGTTCAGGATGGAGGCATCGAAGTTGATCACCATCACAGCAATAATGTCCTGATTGGAGTCATTATTTTTATAAATAGGCCCATATCCAGACATCAGCTCAACACCATCATAGGTAAATACATCGGAGTACATGGAATGCTTCTGTTCCTTAATCATCTGCTGCGCCACTGGATCAAAATAGAAGGTATCTCCTGACTGATACCCACGTGCCTTCACATTCTGATCGGCGGCTAGAATCTTACCGTCTAGCGAGAGCAGAAAGACCTCCTTGAAGAGAGACTTATGCTCTACGGTCCAATTCAATCGCTGCTCCATACTTGCCAGACCTGCGTTATTACCTTGCAGCAGCTGCTCGACATCGCTGGGATTGACCAGCCCTGTCGTAATATTGGCACAGCCGACCAATTCAACGCCAGCCGACGTCTTCACCTGCTCATAAGCAGTTTGGTAACTGAATATCCCCAGCATCATGCCCATGACCAACAGCAGAGCAATCAGGCTATACGTAATTTTAGATGCTAAGCCCATAACTCACTTCCCATTCCCATATGAAATTGTACGCGAAAGCCGTTAAGGCCCTCGGGCTGTACTCATTATAGGGAGGGAGCGATGTTTTCACATGTGATCTAGATCATATGAAATGGCAAATATAATGCTATTTTCGGAGTAGACGATGAATTTAGCGAAGATTTTACAATTCCTCCGCTCCACACCTTGCAGCAACCTCAAACAAACCTCACATGGAATATCAAAGGGATGGTAACCTCAGCAGCTGGCTCCAATGCTTACCGCTATCCTGTGTAGCATACACTGCTGGTGTCGAAGAGCCGGTCACTGCCATATACCCTGTCTTGCTGTCTGTAAATGATATTCTCGCACCATAACCTTCTACTACAGGAGTGTTGTTGGTCCAATGGACACCGGCATCAGTTGTGTAGCCTACGGCCACCTTGCCGCCTGCCGGAGAGCCACCAGCCAGAAATGCAGTCTGACTCCCGATCAGCTCCATATTACCTGGATGTCCCCCAGGGTTAGCAGGACCTTCGTGCACCCTGGATACCTGTCCACCTGGTGCCGGGCCTCCGCCTGCTGTTGCCTGATTCAGCACCTGTCGCCATTGCTTGCCCCCATCCTTGCTGCCGTACAGCGCGTAAGACACCTGTGACATACCAGAGTCGCCATACAGCAAGGCATAGACCTGATTATCCTTTACATACAGATCACCTTGAACGGGGTCCTTGAAGGGAACCTCCAATGCGAGACTCCAGCTAGTACCGCCATTCACTGTCTTCATTACCGCATATCCTTTTCCCGGACGAACGACGGTTACCCATCCATCCTGTGCACTAGCAAAGGTCGCTCCACGCGTGTTGGCTGGCACCTTGACCTTGTTCCAGCTATCACCACCGTCCTTGGTAACATACGCACCTGACGATGTATAGCCGAACCCCGTGCTCTTGTTCAGCAGCTGAATGCGGATGAACGGAGCTGGCGTATTCAGGCGCTTCCAATGCGATCCACCATCTTCTGTTCTTAGTAAGTACATCGTCGGCTGCTCGCCTACAGTGGCCAAAGCCCAGCCTTGCACATTATTGGGGAAGTCGATCTGCGCGAAATTCCACTGTCCTGTGTAAATTGCCTGCCAATGACAGCCTGCATCCGATGTCCCTATTAAAAATCCACTGCCCGCTACGCGGCCCGTCTTCGTATTCAGAAAATCAATATCCGTCAGGACCAGCTGCTCTCTGGGATGGCCTGTGCCCTCCTGCTTCAGCTTGCTTAACAATCCCTGATCTCCACTCATGCATGCTCCGGTTGCCGCTGTAGCATTCACTGTCCCTGCTGGCATACTCGCCACCGTCAGCAGTCCCATAAGCATTATGATTCCTATTCGCCGATATAGGGTGCTCCATGACAATCTGGCTGACTGACTTGATTTCATTCGTTTCATGATGAACACCTCCTGGATGGCTTGTCTCACACCTCACATTTTATAGGTCAAGGTATACATATACAAGTTACGATATTTACATATCCGGCTAAAAAAATGACACCAGCATGCCCCATGTCCGCATGAAAAACCGCCTTCGCCTGCAGACCACCAGGGAAGACGGCTACTATGGCCATACCTCGCTATATTCAGCTAACCTCATAATTCCAATCTACTACCACATTCCAGTAGAGCGTGGGCTGTCATACTGCTGGGGACTGTCCTTGGATAAAGACTTGAATGCATCCAGTAGCTTAGCTACAAGCAGTCATAGCTGCAGCAGTCTACTTCGTCAAATCTTCTACGAACTTAGGCAATACGAATGCTGCTTTATGCAGGCGTGGACTGTAGTATTTCGTGTCCATCTCAGGAATCCGTGACTCATCCACTTCTAGCGGATCGTATTTCTTACTGCCCAACGTGAACGTCCACAGCCCACTCGGATAGGTCGGGATATTGGCGCCATAGACGCGAACAATCGGGAAAATCTCTTTGACGTCCTTGTTTACCTTCTGGATGAGGTCCGCCTTGAACCACGGGTTATCGGTCTGAGCGACGAAGATGCCATCCTCCTTGAGCGCCTCATAGATCCCTTGATAGAAGCCCCGCTCGAACAACGGCGCGGCTGGACCGACAGGCTCGGTAGAATCGACCATGATGACATCATATTCATTTTTGTGCTCCAAAATATGCATATATCCGTCGTTCACCAGCACCTCTACGTTCGGTTCATCCAGCTTTCCTGCAATCTCCGGCAGATATTTCTTGGCGTATTCGATCACCTTGCCATCAATCTCAACCAGCACAGCCTTCTCTACCTCGGGATGCTTGATCACCTCACGAATTACACCACCATCTCCCCCGCCAACAACCAGCACGCTCTTGGGGCTCGGGTGCGTGTGAAGCGCCGGATGAGCCACCATTTCATGATATACAAATTCATCCCTTACCGTCGTCATAACCATCCCATCCAGCACGAGCATGTTGCCGAATTCCTCCGTCTCGATCATGGCCAGCTCCTGGAATTCCGTCTGTTCTCTTACATAGGTCTGTGTGATCTTGGCTGTAATTCCGAAGGATGGTGTCTGCTTCTCCGTGTACCACAATTCCATCGTATATCCCTTCTTTCCGTTAACATAGTGTTGGTCTTCCTATCATCACCTTGGCTTCCATGGTGCATACATCCAGAACCATCCCACAACCCTTCTTGCATATCCGCCACTAGCCGTCTGTCCCGGGAATATGAATAGACGGATGCAGATTGCACATACTGAGTATAAAACCATGGAAGAAGGTGGAAGCGTGAGTCGCGCAGATGGCAGGCCCAAATCACGCCTGCGTGCTTTTATACTGCTTCTCAAGACCATGTGGGTTACGGGCGTGTTATGCGTATTACTAACCGCAGTAGCCGCATTGTATCTATATACGACCAGCCTGCCTCTGGCAGATACGGACCGCAACTCCAGAATGCTAGATAGCAGCGGACAAGTGATCGCCACCTTCTCAGCCGGCGGCAAAGACAGCATCCCTGTAGCACTGGAGAACATTGCACAGCCCGTCATTGATGCAACTATTGCTGTGGAGGACCGAAAGTTCTTCGAGCATTTTGGCTTTGATCTTAAGGGCCTTACCCGTGCCGTACTCGTGAATCTGCAAGAGATGAACATGTCACAAGGGGCGAGTACCCTGACACAGCAGTTGGCCAGGAACCTCTATCTAAGTCATGAGAAGACCTGGACACGGAAGGCCAAGGAAGCCGTATATACAGCTCAGCTTGAGATGAAATACAGCAAGCAGCAGATTCTGGAGATGTATTTGAATCAGATCTACTACGGTCATGGGGCCTATGGCATTGAAGCAGCTGCCCAGATGTACTTCGGGAAGACTGCCCGTGAGCTTAATCTGGCGGAAAGCACTCTACTAGCCGGGATTCCCAAAGGCCCTACCTATTATTCACCCTATAATCACATGAAGAATGCAAAAAACCGGCAAAAAGTTGTGCTACAGGCCATGGTGGACACTGGCAAAATTAGCCCCGCCGAGGCATCTGCGGCCTATGAACAGCTGCTGCCGCTGAAGGCGCCAAGCGAACGAACCACGGTGGAGGCTGCGCCATATTTTCGGGATTACGTCCGCAATGTCGTTCTGAACGAGCTGGGAATTAGCAAAGCACTGCTGGAGCATGGGGGACTAAGCATCTATACGACGCTTGATATGGGGATGCAGGAAGCTGCAGAACAGGCCGTAGCCAAAGGATTGCAGGGCACCGAGGAGCTGCAAACAGCCCTTCTCTCGATTGATCCCCGTACAGGTCACGTCAAGGCCATGGTCGGCGGACGTAACTACAGGGTCAACCAGTATAATCACGCGTTGACTGCGACCCGGCAACCAGGCTCGTCGTTCAAGCCGATCATGTACCTGGCCGCCATTGATTCGGGGCAATTGACCAGCTCCTCCAAATTCGAGAGCAGGCCTACTTTGTTCCGATACGACGATGACCGCAAGACCTATCAGCCCCGCAATTTCGGGGATAAATACTGGGGAGATATCGATATGCGGCGAGCCATTGCGGCCTCCGACAATATTTACGCGGTCAACACAATCATGCAGCTCGGAGCGGAATCCGTCATCGAGATGGCACATAAGCTGGGTGTCACCACTGAGCTGGAGGCAGTCCCTTCTCTGGCTCTGGGTGCTTCCCCCGTCAGTCCGTTCGAGATGGCATCGGCCTTCGCCGTCATGGCTGGCGGAGGCCAGAAGCGTCCTACTATCGCAGTGCTCCGAATCACGGATGCAGCCGGGCGCATCCTTTATGAAGCCCCCCAACCTGTTGGAGTCCAGGTCGTGAAGCCGGCCGCCGCCTATGTGTTGACACGTTTGATGGAGGGAGTCTTCGAGGAAGGCGGAACAGGCAACCGTGTTGCGAAGACGATGAAACGCCCTGTAGCTGGGAAAAGCGGCACGACGCATACCGATGCCTGGATGGTCGGGTATACACCAGAGCTCGCTACAGCCGTCTGGGTCGGCTACGATAAGAATCGTGCAATCAGTACGACGGATGGCAGAAGGGCGGCTCCGATCTTCGCGGAGTATACTGAGCAAGCTCTGGAGAATGTGCCACCCAAGATTTTTCCGATTCCGGATGGAGTCGTGAGCGTCTATGTTGATCCTGACTCAGGCAAGCTGGCTTCAGCCCAGTGCCCGAACAAGCAATTGGAGGTATTCGTCAGTGGCACCGAGCCTAAGGAGACATGTGACGGACATGGTGGAGAGCCACTTGTGCCAGAGCCAGCTGGAACCACAGAGATTAGACACGAAGAGAAGCGCTCCTGGTGGTCTGACTTCAAGCGCTGGTGGATGGATTAAGTCGATGAGGTAAAAGAGAGCTTCACCCTGGCTGTGGTCAGGGTGAAGCTCTTGTTATGTCGTAATCCTTCGTTAGCTATATATTCAATGACTTTACATTCAATGACTATACATTCAATGGCCACACATTCGATGACTATACATTGGTAACCATACTTGGTTAACAACCATACATAAGATTGCTATACATCCGATTGCCTATACAATAGAAGAAAGGGATCAGAAGTATTAGACGCTTCAGGTCACCCTGAACGAGAAAGGTCGAGAAAGGAGTCGTCCACTTGCTGAATAATAGCTCTGCCGATGCTGAGAGAATCACTATATCCGACATTTACGCCCTTACCGCCCTAGAAGCTGCTCCACTACTCTTGGGCCATACGCTGGTTAGAGCTACCGAGGATGGGGTCATCCGCTGCCGCATTGTGGAGACGGAGAGCTATGGAGGGGCTGAGGATCAGGGGAGCCATGCTTACCAGAATCGGCGCACGGCTCGCACGGAGCTTATGTTCCAGGCGGGTGGGCCTGCATATATCTATCTCATCTATGGAATGTACCACTGTCTCAATGTAGTCACTGGCGCCATAGACGACCCTCAGGCCGTACTAATCCGTGCCGTCGAACCGCTGACACCAAAGGATGAGCTGTTAATGAGGCGCTATCGAGGAACTGAGCTCAGGAAGCCCGCTGATATGAGCAATGGTCCAGGCAAGCTATGTCGTGCATTGCGTATTGATAAGAGCCTTAACGGCTGCTCGCTTCGCAGTACAGAGGGGCCTCTCTGGCTGGAGACGGCCACGATAGACCCGAATATGCAAATTATGAGCGGCCCCCGCATCAATATCGACTACGCAGGCGCCTACGCCGAGAAGCCTTGGCGCTTCATCATCCGGGATCATGCGTTTAATTCGGTGCCCAAGGCGCCACTATCCTTTTATAAAAAATATGGTGACTTGGACCAGCTCACCGGACAACATTGAGGCTATTTTATCTATGACCTTTTCCCTGACGGTAGGATACTTTACTCTTTCCTTAGAAACCCTACAAACCTTACAAACCGTATCTATTTTGGGTAAAGATCATAAGATCATGGAGGTGTGTAAAAAATGAGCCTATACAGTAAAGCTCTAAATATTGAGTTTATGTTTAACGGAGCGACCCAGGTCATTACCCCAACCTTGATTAGAGATGAGAAGCATACTTTTCTGGTGGATTGTGGGTACCCGGGCTTCATATCTAAGCTCGAAAAAGCACTAAATCAAGAAGGGACTTCCTTCTCAAGCCTAACAGGAATAATCCTGACACATCATGATCTGGACCATGTAGGCTCGCTTGCCGAGATCAAACGAACGTTTCCCCACATCCGTATTATTGCCCATGAGCTGGAGGCTCAATATATAGAAGGAAAGTGCACCGCACCACGTCTACAACAGGCGCTGGATTCGCTGAATCTCCTCCCTGTACAGGAGCTGCCCGCAGCGAAGGAATTCATCCGGGTATTGGAGTCACTTGAATCAGCCCCAGTCGATCAGACTGTGCAGGATCAGGAGCAGCCACCTGGGTGCCCAGGAATGAAAATTATGCATACGCCTGGACATACACCTGGACATATCTCCATTTATCTGGAAGCTAGCCGCACACTGATTGCCAGTGATGCTGTAGTTATTGAGCCCAGTGGAGAGCTAGGAATTGCTAATCCGCAATATACGCTGAATCTTCCCCAAGCAGTGAGCTCCGTTCAGCAACTGGCCAACTATGAGATCGATACACTGATCTGCTATCATGGCGGGATTTTCAGCGGTGAGGTTCTGCCTGCCCTGCAAAGGCTGCTTCGTTCCTATACCTAACATAATAGCTGCTTTCCAGCCATACAAATAACCGGAAGGATCATAGGATCACTTCCGGTCTTATTTTTGTATACATATACTTTGTACAATAGAATTCATGCTCTATCTGCTAACGATACATCAATCTCAGCTACGAATGCTAGGCCTCCAGTGCTTGCTTCAGCTCATCAGGTGAAGCATTCCACCATTCTTCATTGTGGGAGATCAGCAGAGCTTTCAGCGCTGTCTTCTCCTCTTGCCCCAGCTCATCCAGCATGATGCGACGCTTCAGGGCATAATCCATCTTATTTACATGTTCGGCGAGAATCTTCCAGCCACGCTTGGCCTCTTCATCAATCCACATCTCACATGCCGTAGCCCCTGCATACAAGCGGCCTTCTGGTGTACGATCCACCGCTACCCAGACGAGCCATACCTGACGTCCATTGGGCACATCTTCTTTATTGGTAGAAAATTTGATACCGCGCTCCACCTTGCTCTTGGCATGCATCGCTCCAATATCAATCTTGGCCTCACCACGATCAATAATGACCGGTGACATGTTATTCAGGTCAATGGACCCTGCACCAAAGCCCTTGTGCTTGCTCTTCGCACTTACAATATTCAAGGCAATCTGCTTCTTGCCATCCTGATTCTGCTCCATATCGATCCTCCATGACACGTTGTATTTAGTATATCAAGCCTAATTCCAGCAGGTAACTTCCATAGTATCCATACCAACCAGTATGTACTCTAAATATTTTAACTAATAATCTCCTGATTGCAAACATATACATGCTGTAGATGCTTGTCAACGGGAGGTATCCAATGTATGGCTCCAACATGCGCCAAAACTTTTATTCAGTGCTTGCTTATGATCGTGCTCATCACAGGAGAGCTGGTAGCTGGCAGCTGGCTGTATCCTGATCCCGCCTCTGCGCTTGCCTCCAATCCGGCCAAGCCCTCCGCAGCAGCGGCGGTTCCAACACCACCCACGCCCCCTCCTGCACCCCAGGCTGAAGTGTTAAGCAAACGGCTTGTGGAATATCACATGGATGTCGCCTTGGAGGATGGAGGGATATTGCAAGGCACTCAGACCGTAACCTGGAAGCATCCCGGCACGAAAACTGTAACCGAGCTATACCTCCACATGTATCCGAATGCCTTCGAATCTGCCGATTCTACCTTCATGAAGGAATCAGGCGGCAAGCTGCGCAATGACCGAATGCCCAAGGATGGATATGGCTCCATTACGCTAAAGGAGCTAACAACCGAGGACGGGCTTTCCCTGATGCATCGTACGCAATATGTACAGCCAGATGATGGAAATGTGAATGACCGCACCCTGCTCAAGGTTCGCCTTCCTAAGCCAGTCAAGGGTGGGGAGAGTATCACGCTGCATATGAAGTACGAGGTCAAGCTTCCGCAGATCTTCGCCCGCATGGGCGTGGCTGGGGATTTTGTAATGGCTGGACAGTGGTTCCCCAAGCTGAGTGTATATGAACCTAAAGGCCGTAGAGGACGGGCTGTGGAAGGCTGGAACCTGCATCAATATCATGGCAACTCGGAATTTTATGCAGATTTCGGAATTTACAGTGTCCGCATTCGCGTCCCTGACCGCTACATTGTAGCTGCTACAGGCTTCCCGACCAGTACCCCTGTTACACAAAATGGGCAGAAGATTTATCAGTTCTATGCAGATGATGTACATGACTTTGCCTGGGCAGCCTCACCCGACTTCGTAACAGCGGAGGAGCCCTTCTCCTCTGCGGGCGTACCTGGCGTTAAGATCAAGCTATATCTCGATCCTGCTCACAAGGACCTTAAGGATCGTTACTTCTATGCAGCCAAGTCAGCACTGGAGAACTATAGCAAATGGTTCGGCACCTACCCGTACTCCACACTATCCATTGTAGTCCCTCCCAAGACGGGCAATGGAGCCGGCGGCATGGAGTATCCTACTCTGATCACAGCCTTTGGAGCAGATGACAGCCAGCCTGGCTATGAGCTTGAGCGCACGGTAGTACATGAGATTGGGCATCAGTATTTTTACGGGATGATTGCGAGTAATGAGTTCGAAGAGCCTTGGCTTGACGAAGGCTTCACTAGCTATGCTGAAGACCGCCTGATGGAGCAGGAGTATGGTTTAATCCCTAATCTGCCCTTACAGGCCAGTCAGATATCATCACCAGAGCCTTTGACCCGGGAAGCATGGAAATACAGCTCGTCCACGAACTACGCCCAGAACTCCTATCTCAGGGGAAAGCTGATTCTATATTCCATTGAGCAGCAGGTGGGCAAGAACAAAATGAATACGATTATGCGTACCTATGCACGCAAATTCCGCTTCAAGCATCCGACCTCGCAGGATTTCCAGTCTGTCGTGGAACAGGTTACCCATAAGTCCTGGGGTGATTTCTTTGATCAATATGTGTACGGTGGTCAGATGGCCGATTTTGCGGTCGATCAGATAAGGACGAAGAGACTTGGAGCCGGTCGTTATGAATCGACAGTCACGATCTCCAAGCGCGGGGGAGATGTGCCGGCAGTACCCATTCAGATCACATTTGAAAATGGACAACAGCTCATGAAGTCCTGGAACGGTGCAGACAGCAGCGTTACCTATAAGCTCGAAGGCAGCTCACCAGTCGCTCTCGTTACCATCGATCCACTGCATACCATCGTACTGGAGCACAAGCATATCAATAACATGCTTCGGGCCCGGCTTGATGAGCAGGTCTCTACCCGCTGGAATCTAGGTATTACCAAGCTGATTGAGCTATGGCTTGGAAGTCTGTCATGGTGAGGTGTCTGCTGAATGCCTGCATATATTAAGGAAGGCTGGGGGCTGGTGTGCGCCCGGCTGCACATAGTCGTGATGTTGTTTTTATACCGTCTGCTCTGGGGTGTCTTCATTTACCAAGTTGTGCAATACGCTGTAGTCCCTATCCTGCTTCGTTATCCTGGAAAGGAGCAAAGCGAGCTGAACCAGGCGCTGTTCTGGATAGAGGGCCAGCTCGCGCTTACAGGAGAGCGTATCGTCCAGACCTATATATGGGTCATCATTGTGATGGCGCTTATACGCATGATAGTGACTCCAATCATTCGCGCAGGCATCTACTACGCACTGCATGCCCAAGATGGAGAGCACGGTAAGCTCGCCTTCTTCCATGGCATGAAGACGACTTGGCGCTCATCCATGCTCTATTACTGGATTGAGACCTGCCTGATCTGGCTGCCTGGATACTGGATACTTCAGAGATTGCTTCCCCATATCGAAGGACTTCCGCAAAATCTCGCTCATCTTACCTACATCCTTCCTTATGTAGCAGCATGGATCGCTTATGGCTGGCTTATAAAGCAATGCATTCTGCACATGCAGCTCGGCACAGTCAGCCATACTGGAGCCTGGGGAGCTCTCCTACGTTGTCTGCGGTATCTGCTCCCTGGGATGACGATATCCTTACTGCTCGGTCTGTTCTCCTGTCTGCTATTCCTTCTCTTCGGTGGTGTACAGTGGCTGTGGACAGGTCTCGCTGCGCTCATTCTTCAGCAGTTGTATCATGTGGTGACCAGTCTCTTCGGGCTCTGGCACGTTAGCTCGCAATATGCACTCTGGCACTCTGTTGCTCCACCAGCTTCAACATCCAGATTGTCTTCATAGTAGTGCTCCCTCACATCAGTAGATATATAATGAAAACTGTACTAATATAATCGAAGCAGCCCAGCGACCGCCAGAATGTATCCCCTTATCGCTCAAGATTGATGTCAGTCTTCAGGAGTATCTGTTGTCCTGGGCCACGAAGAGGGGAAGCTATCTTCAGAAGGCGAGAAATACTTTAAAGAAAATTTCAAGAAAAAGTATGAACTATTGGCAATGTTGAGGAACAAATCGTTGTAATCGTATTTCGAAAGAGGGACATTCTTGAGGAAACCCACTGCACATACACGAAGGAATCTTGACCAAAAAGCGAGAAAAAACGTCTGTTCTTGTTCATAGTTACGCATTATTTTTACAAAGAAAGCCCTTGCAAAAATGCAAGGGCTTCTTTTTTGTTGCTTTTTGCTTTGAAACATTTGCCAAAATGATAATCCTTTGTTACAATAATCGCAGTGATTGGATAGTAACAACTTTGTAATTTTTGCCGTGATGATTATGAATAACTTGTAATCTGCTGATATCGCTTGAATCTAGGTGCAAAATTATGTGTTGCCGAATCCTCGCACCTGGGGAGCGGGGGAACCAGTTTTGGGTGAATTGATCTTGTAACAGAGGGATCATAGGGGACCTTCTTACCGAATCCTTAAGCTAACCTCGTAGGCATTGGAAGGGGCTTGTCTTTTTTGAAGAAGAAACTAACTATCGCAGCTGTGAGCTTCGCGATCGCATTCTCCACTTTTTCCTTTGGGGCAGGAAGCGCTTTTGCGGACTCTAAGATGAATCAGGTCATCGATGATGCCGTTGGTACTAAATATCGTGCTGGTGGAACAACTCTTAACGGATTTGATTGCTCAGGATTCACTCAATTTGTATTCAACAAACTTGGCATCAAGCTGCCGCACCAATCCGGTGCACAATACAAGATGGGGACAGCTGTCTCCCGCGCGGATCTGAGAGCAGGCGACTTGGTATTTTATAATACTAGCGGTAGAGGCGTATCTCATGTAGGCATTTATGTCGGCGACGGCAAATTCGCCCACTCCTCTTCTTCTCGTGGCGTTATTATCAGTTCTATGAGCGAGAGCTACTATGTGAATCGTTATGTAGGTGCAAAACGCATCATGAGTACAGACACTTATCATGAAGCAGCTGTCGACAGTGAAGATTTCGACGATGTGGAATAATTAAGCTAATTTTTCCAATAATATATCCAACGGATAAGACCGCAGATCATTCTGCGGTTTTTTTGTATTCTCTACTTCATTAACGATGTAAGTCAAAGGAAGGTTGCAGAAATTATGCACATAACCGAATGGTTATAACGTTTTATATAGACTAATTACCCCGTCGGCTAGCTTCCAAACATACTATCACATAAGATGAGAGGTTGACTTGACCCACTCCATTAGGGGATATTAAGCTAATATTCAAGATATGCAAGGAGTTGAAGACGGTGACATCTGAAGCAGGTGACTATCATGTCCTCCCCATGGAGGAGGCCCATGGAGCCATCATAAGCAGCTGGAAATACACTCCACCTTATGACATATACGGCTGGCTCCCCTGGGAGCAGATGAAAGCACTGGAGATTGAATTCGGTAATCCCGAGCTACGACAGGCCCAATATGCGGTTGTCCTCAATGCTACCGGCACGCTATGTGGATTTGTACAATTCTTTCCCATGGTTGGTGTTACCCGTCTCGGTCTAGGTATGCGCCCCGATCTGTGCGGACACGGACAGGGCAAGAATTTTGTCACAGCCATCGTTAATGAAGCCATACGAAGGAATCCGGAGAACGAGATTGACCTTGAGGTGCTGATCTGGAATGAACGGGCCATCCGTGCTTATCAGGCGGCAGGCTTTCGAATTACGGACACCTACGAGCGACAGACTCCTGAGGGTATGAAGCCCTTCCACTGTATGGTCTATCAGGCAGGTAGCCAGAGCGAATAATGCAAAAGGGAGCCGTGCTAGTGCACGACTCCCTTACGTTATTCGCTATTTTTCTATTGTAATAGCTGTTCCCCAGCGGCCATAACTCTTCGCCAGGCATTCACTCAGGCTTGAGACTGCTCCTTCTGGAAGGCCTCGACCTCGGCCGCAGTGGGCATACCCGATTGGGCTCCAAGCTTGGTGACGGACAGAGCGGCCGCAGCCATCGCATAAGATACCGCCTCATCGAGCGATTGCCCTCGTGCCAAGGACACAGCCAGAGCTCCGTTAAAGCAGTCTCCCGCGCCCGTAGTGTCTACAACATCTACCGTATAGCCCTTCACATGGCGTACAACGATGTCCTTGCCAGCCTCCGGGATGGAGGCGTACACTGCTCCATCTGCCCCCAGAGTCGTTACTACATCGGCTCCAATGGATGCAGCCAGCTCTGCTACAGCGGCCTCGACCGCCTCACGTTCCTCCAACACCCCACGCCCGGTGAGCATGGCAAGCTCACTTCGATTAGGTGTGATCACATGCGTATTCCGCAGTAGTTCCTCGGGAAGGTTCTCTACGGCTGGGGCCGGATTCAGCACGACCCGCGCTCCTCCGGCAGCAGCTATACGTGCCGCCTCGGTCACTGTGCCCAGTGGTACCTCCAGTTGCAGCAGCACCAGCTTGGCCTGACCAATCGTCCCTGCTACCTCTTCCTCATGTAGGATGGAAGGGGTCAGCTGTCCATTTGCACCGGGAATGACGATAATCCGATTATCTCCGCCAGACAGCCAGATGGAGGCCGTTCCTGTCGTCTGCCCAGACAATCTGCGAATCTTCGTTGTGTCTGCGCCACTTGCCTGCAAGGAGTCGATCAGCTGTTGACCGAAGGCATCGTCACCGACCGTCCCAACCATGTACGTAGACGCACCCAGTCTTGCAGCAGCAACAGCCTGATTGGCTCCTTTTCCCCCCGGAAGATAATACAGTGCCTCACCCGACACAGTCTCCCCCTGCTCAGGTGCCCGAGTCGCCTTAACCACCAGATCCATATTCAGGCTTCCTACAACAGCAATAGTATCCTTGCGCTCATTCATCGTCTCGTTCTCCATCCTGTGCTAAGCACATAGCTGAGCCGTGAACTCTGTCCTCTCACAATCCAGAGCAGACCTCACGCATCCATGCCCTATTCTAATCAACTGAACGCATCTTCTCGTAGAGCTCATTAAATTGCTGAGCTTCCTTAATATCCACAGCTGTTATTCCTCCATCATCCCAGGAGGTTAGACGGAGCGTAACAATTTTATGATCAATGGTAATGAAGGGGTGATGATTAAAGGCCTCTGATATGCCAGCAACCTCATCAACGAATGCGATTCCCTTCATGAAGCTTGAGAAATTGAATTTGCGGATAATCCAGCGCCCCTCTTCCAACTCCCAGCCTTCGAGCTTCTCCAGGTGGGCCTCAACTTCTTCTTGTGTAAAAGGCATGATTCTCTACTCCTCTCCGCTAGACAAACCCCCGCCATTACACCTCTTCACAGCATCAGCTGCCTTCGATGGTGCAATGCGCCGATTAATATCGTGTTTCATATTACCATGACGATAGCCAGAATGCCACCAAGGGCTTCTACACCAGGGATACAACGGTAATTTCTTCCTCACCAATGAGGATATTAATCCGATGGTGTTCCGGATCATGAATGACGACCCCACTGCCCACCGTAATGACGGGATTCTCACTCAGTGCATAGAACAAATCTTCCGCAAGCGCCTCATTCACTTCGTGCTGCTCTTCCTGGCCAAGGGCCCCCCATTCGTCCGACTCCATCTCAAAAAATAAATAGCTATCCTCAATCTGTCCTACGGCAGTCGTTAGTTCCCTCAAAATCTCTTCATATTCACGTCCATGCTTTACTCCCATACCGGCCCTTTCATCCTTCCTATAGCGGCTTCTGCTCCCTGTCCCGTTACATAATTTCCAATCGCTAGATGCTCTTTTTGGGGCAAATTCAGTAAGCCAAAAGTAAGAATCGTTCTTGTGTACTATATTATACCGGAAAATTGCCCTTAAAAAAAAAGCGGATTGTGTCGATAAATACTATAATCGCGTTTCAATGCGCCGGGTCAAGGATGTCCTTTCGGCGTAGATTGTTAATAATTTCTCATGGATGAGGTGTATCATGCAAATTTCAACAATTATCGGGCTGGTACTCGGGCTAGTTTCGCTCGTTGTAGGTATGATTTTGAAGGGAGCTCCGGTTGTCAATCTGGTGAATAACCCTGCTGCCTACATGATCATCTTCGTGGGTACCGCCGCGAGTGTATTCATGGCCTTTCCTATGTCCGATATGAAAAGGGTCCCTAAGCTGTTCAAGATTCTGTTCACCGAACAAAAGCTGCCTGACCGCAAGCAATTAATCTCTACCTTTATGGAATGGGCATCCATTACTCGTCGTGAAGGTCTGCTGGCCCTGGAGGCCAAAGTCGAAGAAATTGATGATGCCTTCCTGCGCGGCGGTATGCGGATGATTATCGACGGTAACGATCAGGAATTTGTAAGAGATGTATTAATGGAAGATATTAATGCCACAGAGGATCGACACCGTAGTGGTGCGTTAATGTTCTCACAGGCCGGCATGTATGCTCCTACGCTCGGGGTACTCGGTGCGGTCGTAGGTCTGATTGCAGCCCTTGCTGACCTTAGTGACATGGAGAAGCTCTCCCATGCGATCGCAGCTGCATTTATCGCTACCCTGCTCGGTATTTTCACAGGTTACGTCCTATGGCACCCGATGTCCAATAAATTGAAGCGTCTATCCAAAAAAGAAGTCGAAGTGAAGCTCATGATGGTTGAAGGTCTGTTGTCCATTCAATCTGGCGTATCCACGATCGCAATCAGCCAGAAGCTGACTGTCTTCCTGACTCCAACAGAGCGGGCAACCATGAGCGACAGGGAGGAGAGGGGCAGTGAGTAAAAAAGGTAGACATGAGCCGCATGAAGAACATGCAGACGAAAGCTGGCTGCTCCCTTATTCGGACTTAATGACCCTGCTGCTCGCCCTGTTCATCGTACTGTTCGGAATGAGCTCTCTGGATGCCAAACAGTTCGAAGAAATGGCGAAGTCTATGAGCTCCGCCTTCAATGGCGGCACAAGCGTTCTTGATTACAAATCTGCCAATCCTACAGATCCTACCGTAGATTTGGGCAAGAGCAAGCAGACGACCGATAACCTTCAAAAACAGCTGGCCAAGCAAGAGCAAGAGGACCTGGAGAAGCTCAAACAGCAGATGGATCAATACATCTCAAGCAACGGCCTCACAGATCTGCTCAGCACCAAGCTCAATCAGTCCCAGCTCATGATTACCATCGCCGATAATGCACTATTCTCATCAGGACAGGCTATCGTGAAGCCTGAATCACGCGAGATCGCTCTAGCTATTGCTACTATGCTGGAACGCTTCCCAGACTATGATATCATTGTATCGGGGCACACGGATAACATACCAATCTCCAACAGCCAGTACCCGTCGAACTGGGAGCTGAGTGCAGACCGAGCATTGAATTTCATGCGTATTCTCCTGCTGGACGACAAGCTGGACCCACGCAAATTCAGCGCTATCGGATATGGAGAGTATCGTCCGGCAGCCTCCAATAATGATAACGTAGGTAGATCGAAGAACAGACGTGTTGAAATATCCGTCATTCGTAAGTATCAGAACGGAACTCAAGTCATAAGTGCAACCTCAGACAACAATAATCCATAAGAAAAAGAGGCATCTCCTTGAACTCCATGAGTCAGGTGATGCCTCTTTTGCTGTCTATTTACTACCTTTTTACTACAAGCTTGAGGCCTTCGTGCTTGTCATGCTGCAAATATACTTGCTGGTGGAACTACAGGCAGAATACCTCTTCCCCAGCTTCAGACTTAGCACATATATGCTAAGTAAGCTTGTAATCGAGCAGCTGCCCCAGTTCTTGCTTCTCTGCCTGCGATAGATCACGCCAGCTACCTCTCGCTAGCGTGCCGAGCTGGATATTCATAATGCGAATACGCTGAAGACGGTGCACTTCGTAGCCGAACGCAGAACACATTCGCCGGATTTGTCGATTCTTGCCTTCTGTCAGTATAATACGGAATACTCGCTCCCCGACCTGAGTCACTTTGCAAGGCAAGGTACGCTGCCCCAGAATCTTTACCCCTGTGGACATCCCGTACAGGAATGAGCTTGTCACCGGCTTATTCACAGTGACGATATACTCCTTCTCATGACGGCCTTCTGCCCTTAAAATTTTGTTCACAATATCCCCGTCATTCGTCAGCAGAATAAGTCCTTCAGAGTCCTTATCCAGCCGTCCGATCGGAAAGATTCGCTCTGTATGTCCTACAAAATCTACAATATTCCCTTGAATATGACTCTCGGTAGTGCTGGTGATGCCTACAGGCTTATGCAAGGCGATATAGACATGCCCGGACTTCCCCGTCAGCGGCTTGCCATGCACACGGACATCGTCACCCTCCTCGGCTTGGCTCCCCAGCACAGCAGTCACGCCGTTAATTGTCACATGGCCGCCTTCTACCAACTTGTCCGCCTCACGTCGCGAACAGAAGCCTGTCTCGCTGATAAACTTATTGATACGCAAGCTCTCTACACTCCTATCTCATTCTCACCCTCTGCAGGACCTGCCAGCTTAGAAGCTGAATGTCTCTGGGCCTCGGGCAGATGCACGGTAACAACTGTTCCTTCCTCTGAATGACTCTCAATCTCCAGCGTACCCTGATGATTCTGAATAATACGCTGGCTCACCATTAGTCCTAGCCCTGTCCCCGAAGCCTTGCTGGTAATGAAGGGCTCACCCAGCTTCGCCAGAATCTCAGGCGCGATGCCTGGACCCTGATCCTTGATCTTGATTGTAACGCTTCCCGGTGAAGAGAACAAACTAATACGGATGATTCCTCCCCTCGGCATGGCTTCAATGGCATTTTTCAGAAGATTAATGAATACCTGCTTCAATTGATTCTCCTCGCAATAGACCATAGCGCAGGCCAGACTGATCTCCAACTCGAACTGGATATCATGCAGATGAGCTTGACTGTCCAGAAGAGATACCACATCGCCCAGTACATATCGAATATCCAGCTTCTGATATTGAACTGCCTGCGGCTTCGCCAGAATCAAGAACTCACCCACAATCAGATTAATACGGTCGAGCTCCGATAGCATAAGGTCTACATGCTTTGCATTCAATCGATCTGTCTGCTGCTGAAGCTGCAGAAAGCCGCGCAATGTCGTAAGCGGATTACGGATCTCATGTGCGACCCCAGCGGCCAGCTGTCCCACCGTCTTCAGCTTCTCGGAGCGACGGAGCAGCTCCTCCATTCGGTTGTGCCCGGTAATGTCCCGAGAGACGCTGATGTAGCCCGTAATCCCTTCGTTCTCATCATGAATCGGAGAAATACTGATACTCACTTCGACCTGACTTCGATCCTTATGTAATCTCACCGACTCATACGAATGAATCTGATGCCCTTCGAGCAGTCTAAGCTGCTGCTGCATGTGCTCTTCCTTCAATTCCTCCGGAATGAAGTCCAGCTGCTTGCCCAGAATCTCCTGCTGCCGCCAACCATATAGCTGTTCGAATGCCCGATTGACACGCACAACAATCCCGTTGGCGTCCGTCACATGAATAGCATCAGCAGTCTGATTAATGACCGATTCCAGGTAATCCTTGACCTTGCGATTCTCCTCGTTCATTTGCTCCAGACGGTGGGTATAGAGGCTTAGATTGTTGGCCATGACATTAATACGGCTTCCCAGCTGTCCCAGCTCATCCTGACTACGAATCGTCAGACGCGTATCAAACTGTCCTGCCGCCATCTCATTCACTTTGCCGAGAATACCCTGAATTGGCTTAATAATCATTCCGGCCAAGAAGTAGCTGCCGATAATAATGACCTCAAGTAATACTAATGAGATAACTACCATGCTCAGCAGCTGCTCCTGTACCATGATAGCCACTTGAGAGTTATCCGCCATGATGCGGATGACATATGCCTCGAAGGTATTGGAATAGAACGGATAGAAGATCTTGACGACTTGATTCTGCCCCCAGCCACTGTACTGGAATACCATATTGGAGGTGCGAACAGCCTCCTCAATGGCAGATCTTTCATCACTTAGAGTACCCTGCTCATAATTGCCGAAGGCTACGGCCAAAGAGCTATCGTTCGCTGTTCCCTCCAAAAGCTGCTGTGCGCGCACACCCGTAATCTCCAGAATTCTTGGATCGCTTTCCACCGTATGCGCTACAATGTTATCACTCACATAATTTCCACTCTCGTTGGCAGCGTGACTAAGCTGCTCTGCCAGTTGATGCAGCTGTACTTCAACAGCCCTTCGCTCGTTCTCATTCAATAAATAGAGATTAAGCGCAATGTTCAACAACAGAATCAATAGTGCAGAACCTGACATAATTAGAGTTAGTTTTATTTTCATCGACACACTGAAAGTTCACCCCTTAACGGGTTATGGGGATAACTGGCAATAGTAATTCCATCATAACCGCTTTACAGCATTTTGAAAAGAAAAGAAGGTGTTATTTCAGCCTGGATCACTTGGTATTGTCATTAACTCTGGCATTGACTACAATAAAGAAGGATTTCATCCACAAATTATACACAAATCCACAAAATTATTAACGGTTTGTGCATAACTCTGTGTATAAATTCAGACTTATACACAGAGTTATGCACATCATGTTAACAACGGAATATTTGTTCGTCGAATAACCGTTGGAGAAAGGGGCCCACATTAAGCATCATGGAGCAAGAGCATAATCATGAATATTGGATGAGACAGGCGATAGCTGAAGCTTTAAAAGCACAGGAGCTTGGCGAAGTCCCCATTGGGGCTGTCATTGTGCATCATAATGAGATTATTGGAAGGGGCTATAATCTACGCGAGACGACAAAAGATGGCACAGCCCATGCAGAAATTGTTGCCATTCGCCAGGCTAGTGAGCATTTGGACGCTTGGCGTCTACTGGATTGCCGTCTGTATGTAACGTTAGAGCCTTGTCCTATGTGTGCAGGAGCCATCGTGCAGTCCAGAGTTCCCCAAATCATCTATGGAACAACAGATCCGAAGGCAGGCTGTGCAGGAACGCTGATGAACCTGTTACAGGAACCTCGCTTTAACCACCAGACAGAGGTGATTCCGAATGTACTTCAGTCGGACTGCTCCTCTTTGCTTACTGATTTTTTCCGACAGCTACGTAAAAAAACTAAAGGAGGCAATCCAGCATGACTATTACTTTATATAACACTCCCCAAGGAATCTTTTTGCGCCAGCTTCAGCTAGAGGATGCACACAGCCTGCTGGAGCTTCGCATCAACAATAGAGAGGCACATGCGATCTACGAGCCGATCCGTGAGGAATCCTTTTTTACCCTAGACGGACAGCAAAAGTTTATTCAGCAACGTCTGGATGATGCAACAGCCGATCGAGGTTGTTTATTTGGTCTGTTTGATTTAAAGGATGAGCGATTGATAGGACAGATTAACATATCCAATATCGTTCGGGGCGTGGCCCAATACGCTGATATTGGCTACTTCATTAATCAGGACGATGCTGGAAAAGGCCATATGACAGCCGCTCTAAAGCTTATTGTCCAGTATGGCTTCAACGCCCTGCGGCTTCATCGACTTCAGGCTTGTACTCTTCTGCATAATGAGGCCTCACAGAAGGTGCTGCTCAAGGCCGGTTTTCAGAGTGAGGGTATCTCGCGTCGCTATCTGAAGATTCATGGTGAGTGGCAGGATCATCGCAGATTCGCTGTTATGGTAGATGATCAGCTGGATTATTTGCAAGGGTAGTCTAATTGGTCTCGCTTAGCATGGCGTAGCATTTAGTATGAATCCCCTGTACACAAAACAACGCCCGTATCATGCAATCTTTAGCATGGTAGGGCGTTGTTTTTGTAGCCAACAGATGTAGAAAGGTCCTCTTAAATCGCAAGATAACCCACTAAACAATCGGTTGTCAGTTTATGAAGATGAAGCTGTATTAGAAGCCTGCACCTGTCTGTTGTTGGAACTCTTCCATCGTGATTACGTCATCACCCGTTGGAATGCCAATGACGAAGGTCTGCTTCTCGTTGATCTTGGAGTATTGGGATGTACCCGTGAAGGCAACCTTCACATTGCTTTGGGATTCTGCATCGTTGAACTCCAGATTTGCTTTCATTTCTTGATAGATCGGCAGATCGTCGCTGTTCACTGCAGTGTTAACGTCGAACTGATTCACCTTCAGCGATTTTTTCAGCTCATCAAGCTGCTTGGTGATCTCCCCGCTATTTGCTTGAAGCTCTTCCTTGGCTTTTACAATCTCAGCCTGATCTCCTTGGAGCAGCTCCTTGTACTCTTCCTTGGCTAGAATATCAAGCACATTAGGAAGTGCCTTTGTGATGAAAATATTCAGCGCCTCTTGAACGTTATCATTAGTCACACTGAATTGCACGACTTGCTTGGCATTTACACCCTCTGGAAGAGCAGCATCCTTAGGATCAATGTCCTTGAAATAGGTATCTTGATCATACTCTGCAAGTACAGCAGTAGACAGTTCATTCACAAGCTTCTGTGCTTGGACTTGATCCACTGATCCTGCAGTGAACTCGCCACCGCTTTGCTCCGCCAGCTCCTTCAGATCAAGCTCCAGGAACTTGCCTACAACCGTCTCCGGCATTGGCAGCATCGGAATTCTTGGAATTTTCACATACATTTTATCTTGGGTTACTACCATAGGGATCGTAAGCTCTGTAGCCATATCACCCTTCAGATGAATACCTACTGTTACTTCCGTCTGTGCTGGCTCCAGCTGGTAGACGCCATTCACTGTAAGTTCAGCATCCTTCAGCATACTCATCATCATGCCAGCTGTTGGATCATTCTCCAGCGCTGGTGAAGTGAAGGATAGGTCATTAATAGTCAATTTTGTAGCCATCTCGTAGGAAGTCATTGTGCTCGTCTTCTCTACAACTGAGTTGATCAGCTCCTTTGGCTCCTGCTTTTTAGCACAGCCTACAAGTGCCAACATGAAGACCAGTAGCGCACACATTGCCAATGTTGTCAATTTTCTGTTCATGCTAAGTTCTGTCTCTCCCCTCGTATTAACCCCTCAAAAAAATAGATATGCATTTATCGATTGTTCATCAATACAACACATATCAACTTAATCATAACCTAACTAGCGAGGTATTGAAACACTTTAAAGGGAAATTGATACCTGAGACATAAGCTTTGTGTATATTAACGCATGGAACAGAAAACAACCCTGACTAGTATGTGACTCATCAGGGTTCCTTTCGCAAGCTGTTATTTTAAACAGGTCAAATTCGGAGCATAGATCACTTTCAGCTAATGCTACGCCCCAGATCATTACACATGTAATCTGATTCGGTTAAGGTACTAGCCTTGCGGATTCAGATGGTCGACATGGTTGCGATTTTTCACCTTTTTGGAGCCCGACAACGGCTCCTGCATGCCACCGCTTCGGTCGTCATTTCTTCTGGACTTATTGTCCTGAGCTTCCGGTACCGGTACTGCTTTGGGCTTGCTCATCCTATATACCTCCTTATGCAAACATAGTTGAAGCACACAGATGTATTCTGTCATGGACGCCGTCCACTTGGCCAGTATAGTACGTGTTTGAATCTCAAGCAGATCGATGTTCTGAACTTATAAACCGCTTATCTCTCTACCGGAGAGCTTGTTCATCTGTGCCTTCAGGAATGACTCGGGTTCATATCCTCAGTCTCATCATGGTTCAGGCCGTCCTGATGTCTGCGATCATTGCGATCCTGTTGAAGCTGCTGTGCGTGATGAGAATTCACACGGGTAGTATTCAGGTCCTGCACTACATTGCTCAGGTTTTTGTCCAGACCTTGCTTGGCTTTGCTCATGTTCACTGCACATCCTTTCCATTCCATTGAATGCTCCATCGGATTGGACATCCTTCGTTATTAGGAACGCTTCACTTCCCTAAGGCTTTCTTAACACCTTGCTTTCAATTCTTATACTGGTAGACGTTCGCGTATACTAACTAGGGGTTCGTAATCTGTTGCAATGCTTGGGCGCATTGATGAATATGTCTCGTGTAATGATCGGCGAGCTCCTGGACATAATCTCCCCGCTCATCGATCGTCTGTCCATCCCGTTCAACATCGACAAGCTGGACCTGCACCTCGCGTGTATCGACGTACGTACAGGCGAAGTCCAATGAATAGCTTTGACGCCCATTAGCATCAATATGAATGCGCAGCGCTTTACCATTTGCCTCATCTGCCGCGACCAGCGAATGATCTCCCGGATGCAACAACTCAGGCAAACGCTCTTGCCAAGCTTGAACTAACTGCTGTTGGTCTATGTTTAGCTCCTTATTCATGTTAGCACCTCCTCCGTCTTGATAAGGTGCGGCAAAGAGGCGAAATATATACATCCTCTCCTACTCCCGGCTAGAGCTGATTCTTATCCTTTTCTTGGGGACACTCAACTGGGTAAGTGACTCAAAGTGACGTCTAATATTCCCCTGTGCATGGGCCGTTATTGTGGAGCAATTCGCGAATATAAAATATAGTCCATAGGCACCGGCTCCAACCCAACCGTACGAAGCATAGCGTTGATTTGTCCTCGGTGGTACTGACCATGCAGAGCAATATGTATTAAAATGTCACGGGTAGATGTCCTATGAGGTGTGCCATTCTGACTGGCGTATTCTACAGGCAAATCCAATGCATCCTCTGATAATGCGCCCAGCAAAGCCTGAAATCCCTCTCGGTTGGCCTTGGTTAGCTCCTCACAAGTATCCATGTCAGCCTCATGGACCCATACTGCAATTCCCTTGCTACTTTGACCCTGAAGCCTTGTCAGCCAAATGCTCTCCGCCTGGAGCACGTGTCGAAACAGAATTGCAGCTTTACTTGCCTCAGCGGGTGTGGCTACTCGCAATGCCTCAAGCAATCGCAGATTGGCCCAATCCATATGATCAAATAACTTTTGAATTGTGTGCATAACCCTTAACCTCCATCATAGAGTGATCTCCTGCAAATACAAAAAAACTACTTAAACGGCATCCTCCTCACACTCATGTATAAGGTCTCAATCCAATTCAAGTAGTTGTATTTATATAATATGGCGGAGAGGATGGGATTCGAACCCATGTGGAGTTGCCCCCTAACGGTTTTCAAGACCGCCCCGTTATGACCGCTTCGGTACCTCTCCGAGTAGGTAAAACATAATGTTGACTTCTCACAAGAGCGCAACAAAATTATTTTACCACAAGTTATTGAGAAATGCAATTATTCTTAACGTGGGGAAATGACCTGTACTCCGCCCATATAAGGCTGCAGCACTTCTGGGATGCGAACAGAGCCATCTTCCTCTTGGTAATTCTCCAGGATAGCCGCTACCGTGCGTCCTACTGCCAATCCAGAGCCGTTCAGCGTATGCAGGAACTCCGGCTTTGCCTTGGCCTCTGGCCGGAAACGAATGTTGGCACGACGTGCCTGGAAATCCTCGCAATTCGAACAAGAGGAAATCTCACGATACACACCGCTCTCAGGTAGCCACACTTCAAGATCGTAAGTCTTCGCAGAGCTGAACCCCATATCCCCTGTGCACAGCAACAATACGCGGTATGGCAGGTTCAATAGCTGAAGTACACGTTCAGCATTTGCCGTCATTTTCTCCAACTCATCGTAAGAGGTCTCCGGGTGAACCAGCTTCAGCATCTCCACCTTATTGAACTGATGCTGACGGATTAATCCACGGGTATCACGGCCAGCTGCGCCAGCTTCAGAGCGGAAGCAAGAGCTATAGGCAACATAATGCTTAGGAAGCTCCTCTGCATCCATAATCTCTTCACGGTGATAGTTGGTTACGGGTACCTCAGCTGTAGGGATCAGATAATATTCGGTATCCCGGAGTTTGAAGAGGTCCTCTTCGAACTTGGGAAGCTGTCCTGTTCCATACAGACTGTCTTTATTGACGATATATGGTGGAAGCATCTCTTCGTAGCCATGCTCCGTGCTGTGCAGATCCATCATGAAGTTAATCAGCGCTCGCTCCAGACGTGCACCCAGCCCTTTGTAGAAGGTGAAGCGTGAACCTGTTACTTTGGCACCCGCTTCAAAATCAAGGATTCCGAGCTGCTGTGCAACTTCCCAATGTGGCTTGGGAGTGAAGTCAAACACTCTAGGCTCCGCCCAACGACGAACCTCCTGGTTCTCTTCTTCGGACGCTCCTACGGGAACATCTCCGCTTGGCAGGTTAGGAATTGCCATGGTAAGCTCTTCGATTTGCTCCTCCAACTCACGGACCTGATCATCCAGTTCCTTGATGCGATCAGATACCTGACGCATTTCCAGAATCAGCTCATCTGCATTCTCCTTGTTCTTCTTGAGCTTAGCTACTTCACCAGAGACCGTATTTCGACGGTTCTTGAGCGCCTCACTCTCCTGCAGCAGCTCTCTGCGCCGCGTATCCATCTCCGGGAAACCACTAATGAGCTCCAGCGACTTGCCGCGATTCTGCAGCGCTTGTTCTACACGGCTGAAATCGTTACGCAATATTTTGACATCTAACACGAATAGCCCTCCTACACAAAAACCCTGACCCTCCAGCAGAAACATCTTCTCTGGCTAATCCTATGCCTTAATCGGCTCCAAGAGACTTGTACCGAGTTAAGGAGTCAGAATGAAGGGTCAAGGTTGGTTTGATTGACATGCTATGCTTACATATGCATCTTACATACTCTGCTGCTTGACCATATCTACGAAATACTGGTGCAGTCGATAATCGTCGGTCAGCTCCGGGTGAAATGACGATGCCAGCAGATGGCCTTCACGCGCAGTAACGATCTCATCCTGGTATTCTGACAGCACCTCCACACCTTCACCTACCTGGCTAATGAGCGGAGCACGAATGAACACCGCACGTACAGGTTGCTCGATCCCCTTGATGTCCAGATCTGTCTCAAAGCTCTCGCGTTGGCGACCGAAGGCGTTACGGCTTACCGAGATGTTCATCAGTCCAAGATGTGGTTCTTCGCTTCCTTCAATGTCCTTGGCCAGTACGATTAGACCTGCACAGGTGCCGAATATCGGCTTGCCCTGCTCCGAGAATTCCCGGATCGCTTCGATAAAACCGTACTTCCGCATCAGCTTGCCAATCGTGGTGCTCTCTCCACCAGGAATGATAAGCCCAGCTACCTCACTTAATTGTTCGATATGCTTGATGGCAATTCCTTCTGCACCTGCAGACGAAATACTCTTCAAATGCTCTGCTACAGCGCCCTGCAGCGCCAGTACTCCAATCTTCATGAACCAGCTCTCCTTACCAGCCGCGGTCCTGCATGCGGTCTTGTGGAGCTAGCTTGGAGATTTCAATGCCCTTCATTGGCGTACCGAGATTCTTGGACACTTCAGCGATCAGCTTATAGTCCGTATAATGCGTGGTCGCTTCCACGATAGCACGTGCAAATTTCTCAGGGCTGTCCGATTTGAAGATACCGGAGCCAACAAATACACCATCAGCACCCAAATGCATCATCAACGCTGCATCCGCTGGAGTTGCTACACCACCGGCTGCAAAATTCACCACAGGTAGCTTGCCGTTCTCATGTACCTCAAACAGGAGCTCATAGGCAACACCCAGATTTTTAGCCTCGGCGTACAGCTCGTCCTTGGACATATTTTGTACCTTGCGGATCTGGCTGTTAATGAATCTCATATGACGAACCGCTTCTACGATATTACCAGTACCCGGCTCACCCTTTGTACGAATCATCGAGGCACCCTCACCGATCCGACGCAATGCTTCGCCCAAATCCTTGGCGCCACATACGAATGGAACCGTAAATTCTCTTTTATCAATATGAAATACCTCGTCGGCTGGCGTAAGAACTTCACTTTCGTCCAGATAGTCGACGCCCAGGGATTCAAGCACTTTGGCTTCTACATAATGCCCAATCCGTGCCTTTGCCATGACGGGAATGGTAACAACCTTCATAACCTCTTCCACAATGGTAGGATCAGCCATACGAGCTACCCCGCCAGCTGCACGGATATCAGATGGGACACGCTCCAAAGCCATGACCGCAGTGGCACCCGAAGCCTCAGCAATTTTTGCCTGCTCAGCATTCATGACGTCCATAATGACGCCACCCTTTTGCATTTCCGCCATACCTCTTTTTACACGCGATGTTCCCGTTTCCATACCTGACCTCCTGTGTTATGGTTCTACCATAGAAGAATTGTAAGCTCATGTAACCTAGACATTCACTGTGCGTTAACACAATGATCTTGTGTATTATTCTAACTTGTTATTCTACTGGAATAGGATTAAAATCACAACAAAAATCCCACAGCTCAAAGCTAGAAGAGATTCTTAATCCCGTCGAATAGATCCCCGAAGAAGCTTCCAATGGCACGGAACAACATTTTGAACCAACCCGCTTCCTCCACGGCAGCTGTCGTGATCAGATCCACTGTCTTTTCCTGTGCCTGCTCCATCCCATCTGTCTTATAGGAGTAGGTTACAGTTCCAACCTTGGCACCTTGTGTCAAAGGCGCAACCAACTGATCCTCAGGTGTAATATTCGTCGAAAAAGTAAGCTGCGGATTGGCCGCGTTCTTAGGAACAATGAAGCTCACAGCGTCACTTGTGACGACACCAACCGTCTTCTCTTTACCTTTGGTAACAGGTACGCTCTCCACGCCTTGAACGACGGATTTTGGAGCTACCACCTGTTTGATCTCAAAGTTATTGAAGCCGTAGTCGAGCACCTTACGTGTCTCTGTAAAACGTTTAGGATTAGATTCAGCTCCCATAACTACACTTATAAGCGTCATTCCATCACGTACAGCTGTTCCGGCAAAACAATTTCCTGCAGCGTTGGTATGCCCAGTCTTCATCCCGTTCAGACCCTCGTAAGCATACTGCTTGAAATTACGAATATCCTTGTTGGCCTCCAGCATCCAGTTCCAGTTAATAATAGGCGCTTTATCATCTTTTCTAAACTGGTAGGATTGAATTGTTGTGAACTCGGTATAGTCTGGATGATCACGTACAATATAGCCTGCCAGCGTAGCCACATCACGTGCCGTCATTAGTGTCTCACGATCCGTGCTAGGCTGATACTTTGCAGGCATATCTTTCTTATCGAGGCCCGTTGAGTTAATAAAGTATGAATTTGTCATTCCCATGCGCTGGGCTTCTTCATTCATCATGACTACAAAATTTTGCTCTGATCCCGCTACATGCTCAGCTAAAGCTACCGTAGCATCATTTGCCGAGCCAACTGCCATGGCGATATACAATTCTCTAACTGTATGTTGATCTCCTTCTGCAAGGAAGATGCGTGAACCTACACTTTTGGCAGCATTCTCACCAACGGTGACTACCGTATCCCAGCTTAGCTTGCCCTGTTTCACCTGTTCAGCTACAATATACTCCGTCATCATCTTAGTCATACTTGCCGGCGGCAAAGGCTGATCCGGATTCATGGACAGAATGACTTGTCCTGTAGTAGGCTCGATCAGGATCGCTGAGCTGAGCTCCAGATCTGGTGTCTTAATGCCACCAAGCCCCACAATAGCACTCGTAGAGGCAGCCGCTGTTCCTTCAGCAGCAGCTACAAAAGCCGGGTTAAGTACATTTACGGACGGCAAAGCCACTCCATACAAGAGGTTGAGTGCTACTAGTGCAGCAGCGCTCTGCTTCACCAGCCTGCCCGCCTTGGCGCGCTTGTTCTTCTTCATGTCACGATTCACATTCAATGATTTCAATTCTTTCAACGGTTACGAACTCCTCTCATACTCAACCCTACCTAAAATGCCGCATATGCCAGGTATTTCATGGGTTGTCTAAGCCAATTATGCTGTCAAAACACTTGATTCCATATCATTCACTATATTATCTATGTCTGAGCTAACGCCCGTTCTTATCATTCATCATAAGTGTGTTGCATTTGTACGCTGGCAGAAGCCGTTAGAACTCCCAATCATGCCAACTTAATAACTTAGTACTTGTCTATTCTATCACAGGCCATACAGCAAAAAAAGACAGGCTAAGCGAATCTGCTTAACCTGTCTTTGGTGGTATAGGGATTAATTCGTATTACAAGGAATAGTTAGGAGCTTCCTTCGTAATCTGTACATCATGCGGATGGCTCTCACGCAGACCAGCTCCAGTGATCCGAATGAAGTGTGTATCGTTACGCAGTGACTCAATGCTAGGTGTACCACAGTATCCCATACCTGAGCGCAAGCCGCCCAGCAGCTGATGTACTGTCTCAGACAATGGACCTTTATAGGCTACGCGGCCCTCGATCCCTTCTGGCACGAGCTTCTTATCATCATCCTGGAAATAACGATCCTTACTCCCTTGCTTCATAGCTCCTACAGAGCCCATACCACGGTAGACCTTGTAACGGCGACCTTGGTAAATCTCAGATTCACCTGGGCTTTCCTCTGTACCTGCGAACAAGCTACCCAGCATAACTGCCGATGCGCCAGCTGCCAATGCTTTGGTAATCTCTCCAGAGTACTTGATACCGCCATCAGCGATAATTGGAATACCGTACTCACGAGCTACAGTAGCACAATCGTAGATAGCTGTAATTTGAGGTACACCAATACCTGCGATTACACGCGTCGTACAGATCGATCCTGGACCGATGCCCACCTTGACTACCGAGGCGCCAGCTTCGATCAATTCACGTGTGCCGTCTCCAGTTGCCACGTTACCTGCTACAATCGTAAGATCCGGATACGCTGCGCGAAGCTTTCTGACCGCATCAATGATATTGATATGATGTCCGTGAGCAGAGTCTACTACGATCAAATCAACACCCGCCTTAACTAGAGCGGCAGTCCGGTCAAATGTATCACTGGAGATTCCTACTGCAGCACCTACAAGCAGGCGTCCTTGCGAATCTTTTGCCGCATTCGGGAACTGGATGGCCTTCTCGATATCCTTAATGGTGATCAGACCCTTAAGATTATTGTCTTCATCGACCAATGGCAGCTTCTCAATCTTATGCTTCTGGAGAATTCCTTCAGCTTCCTGCAGGGTTGTCCCTACTGGCGCAGTAACCAGGTTCTCCTTGGTCATTACATCGCTAATTTTAATAGAATAATCATGAATAAAGCGCAGATCGCGGTTCGTCAAAATCCCTACAAGCTTATTTTGCTCATTAACAATCGGCACACCGGAGATACGGAACTTGCCCATAACGACCTCAGCATCTGACACGAGGTGGTCTGGAGTCAATGAGAATGGATTCGTAATAACGCCACTCTCGGAGCGTTTAACGCGGTCTACTTCCTCTGCCTGCTGCTCAACAGTCATATTCTTATGAATAATGCCGACGCCACCTTCTCTGGCGATAGCTATAGCTAATGCCGCCTCAGTAACGGTATCCATTCCGGCACTTAACAGCGGCATGTTCAACTTCACATTGTCGCTTAGACGACTTGAAATATCCACCTCTTTAGGCAATACCTCAGATTTACGCGGTACCAGCAATACATCATCGAAGGTTAAGCCTTCTTTTGTAAACTTATCTTCCCACACCCGGTTGTTCCTCCTTAAAAGTTCTATACTCTCACACAAATGTGTGCCTGTGACGGACATTTTGAAAGCTTCTGAAATTATATTATTGCTTATCTTAGCAAAGCGGTATAGGGGTGTCAAGGCACCATATCCTGTTGTTTGTATCTTTCAATGCAGCCTTTTCGGAACTGTGTGCGGGGAGTGGACATATGTACATGCATCAGAGTATTTGCCAGAATATTTGCCGAGTATTACATAATATATAGGAGACAAAATAACATAAGCAAGTGGGCCTCCCCTAGAGAGTAATGCCACTTGCTTGTGTATATTAATACAGTTATACAATTTAGTTATGCGGATTAAATTTTGAAACGGGTCACACTTGTCATTAATTCCTGCACCATAGAGCTAAGACTCTCCGCCGCAGAAGTAATCTCCTGCATTGAAGCCAACTGCTGCTCGGATGCCGCGGCCACTTGCTGAGAGTTGTCAGCAGCGTCCTTCGCGATATGCACCAAGTGCTCGGTTGTCTGCATTACGCTCTCTGCACTGGCAGTCATCTGCTCAGCTGCCGCTGATACCTCCTGTACCTGCTCCGTGGCCTTCGCCATCTCCTCCGTGATGAGAGCAAAGATACGTCCGCTCTCCTGCACACTCTGTGTACCTTGCTTGACCTCAGCCGTACTCATCCCTACCGCCGTCACAGCCTGCGCTGTCTCTGACTGAATCTCCACCATAACCGCGCGAATTTGATTAGCTGCATCCTTTGTCTGCTCAGCCAGTCTCCGTACTTCATTGGCTACTACCGCAAACCCCTTACCCTGCTCACCAGCTCGTGCCGCCTCAATACCTGCATTCAATGCCAGCATATTCGTCTGGTTGCTGATTACAGTGATTAAGTCAATAATCCCTGTAATCTCCTGAGACTTCTGCTCTAGAGAGCGGAGCGCTTCCTCGGATTGGACGACACGCTCTTGAGCTTGGAGAATTTGTGCTACAGATTGATGAATCTGAGTATTACCCTGCACCGTCTGAGTCTGAACCTCCTGCACAGCCCCAGCGACATACGAGGATGCCTCAGCTATTTTCTGAATGCCAACAGACATCTCCTGAATAGCTCGCATCATCTGACCACTAGCCTGCTGTTGCTGTTCTGAGCCTCCGGCAACCTCCTGAATGGATTGGGTAATGGTCTCGGCAGCTTGGCCCGTCTGCTCAGCACCAGCTGTCAGCTGCTCTGAAGTAGCACCTACAGATAACGATAGATCAGATACCTGTCTGAACATGCTGCGAAGCTCGCCAGACATGGCGTTGAACCGTTCTCCCATTTCGCCAAGCTCGTCCGCCGCACGAATCTTGATGGTCTGGGTAAAGTCACCTTCTGACATTAATCTAAACTTCTCATTAAAGGCACCCAATCGGCGTGTAACCATGAATCGAATGCAAAGGTATACAATAAAAGCGGTAATAAGCAGCGAAGATAGCGCTATGATAATTGACTTAAGCCGCTCACTGGTGTATTGCTCTAGAATGCTGTACTGCGGTATAACCGATTCCACATACCAGGCTTCGTTAGCAGCCTGCAGCTTTACCGGAAGAAGGACTCTCAATTCCTCGTCGCCCTTGGCATTGCTCGTATAGCCGGAATTCCTCACGCCCTGGACGACATCCTCCCAGAGCCGCTGCTTCTCCGGACCATCCAAATAGGTCTGTGACACTTGATCTGTGCTGTTTGAATTGGCAATATAGACTCCTGAATTGGAAATGATATTCACGTGCCCACCCATTGGCGAATAAGCTAATGCCTCTGTCTGTAAAGAATCCAAGGAAAAGTCCACTCCGACTATTCCTACAAAGGCCCCTGACTCATCCAACATAGGCAGTACAAGCGAAGTGATTAGTACCGTTTTGTTGCCGACTTGATAGTTGTAGGGCTCAACGAGCGTAGTCTTATTCGTCTGTTTCGGCAATAAATAGTAATCACCTGCTCCCTGCTGCTCATAATCCACGAGTGGGTCGACAATAATTTGGTTATCACTGCGAACAACATATGGAATAAAGCGGCCTGTAGCATCATGATAAGCATTAATATTCTTATAACGAGCGTCTGCACCATCGAATTGATTCGGTTCCCATAGCGTGTATATAGCTAGCACCTTCTCATCTGCTGCCAGCATCTTCTCAAAGAGGGCCACGACCTGCTCACGCGAGTAAGTCTGATGCTCTCTCGCATCCATCAGCAAAATAGAAAGGGCTTTCAACATATTCTCGTTAGCGACTAATTTGTCCTTAATCTGCGTGGCGAACTGTTCACCAGCAATCTCTGCCTCTAGTTCACCATTATGCATACTCAGATTTTTCACTTGTCCGAGATTGATGGTTATCCATGCTCCGAATAGTAAGGTAAGGACGAGAACAAGCGATGTAACCAGTTTAACCGTTAGTGACCATTGGCGAACCCACTTCATTGAAAGTCAACTCCTTAGAAATATTCATTAGACGACTCACAGAGGGGACAATAGTATACCTCTGCATATTGTACGGTTGGTTCAGGTGGTGATTGTGGGATCACACATTTCGACATATCTAATGGTTAATTCTCTTTTAGGATGATTCCTTTCTTTTTATATCGGTTGTAATTGGTTTTTGAGTATAACTTTCTAAGAAATCCAAATAACACAAAAAAACCACCACCGAAAATCGGCAGTGGTTCTTGTGCTTGGCGGCGTCCTACTCTCCCAGGACCCTTCGGTCCAAGTACCATCGGCGCTGGAGGGCTTAACGGTCGTGTTCGGGATGGGTACGTGTGGAACCCCTCCGCTATCGCCACCAAACG
>NZ_AUFO01000035.1 GCF_000426545.1 Paenibacillus massiliensis subsp. panacisoli DSM 21345
TTAATCATAAAAAAGTGCAGCGTATCATGAAGGAGTTAGGTTTGAAATGCATAGTTCGAATGAAGAAATACCGTTCATACAAAGGAACTGTAGGTAAAATAGCCCCAAACCTGCTTGACCGCCATTTTCAGGCGCAAAAGCCAAATGAGAAGTGGGTTACCGACATTACGGAGTTTAAGTTGTTGGGTCAGAAGCTGTACCTATCTCCCGTATTGGACTTGTTTAACGGTGAAATTATCACCTACACTATCAGATCTCGTCCCATCTACTCCTTGGTCTCGGATATGCTAAACCAGGCCTTTGAACGCTTATCCGAAGGGGGTGAACTCCTCCTGCATTCTGATCAAGGCTGGCACTATCAGATGAAACAATATCAGCATGCTTTAAAGAAACAAGGTATTACCCAGAGCATGTCTCGAAAAGGGAATTGTTATGATAATGCGGTGATGGAAAACTTCTTTGGCATTTTGAAATCCGAATTTCTTTATCGCAACGAGTTTGAAAGTATAGCCCACTTCAAGCAAGAACTTACACGATACATCGATTACTACAATCACAAACGAATCAAGTCTAAACTAAAAGGCAAGAGCCCAGTACAATACCGAGCTCTTGCCGTCCAGGTTGCCTAAATAAAATGTCTAACTTTTTGGGGTCACTTCACTCACTCGAAGATGACGGGCTGCCTGCTTATTTTAGATAGTTGAATCTATATACATAACATTAACGAATGGCGACCTTATACGTGCGAAGCCAATAGTTGACTTGAGTCAGGTAGGCGAATAGCTGCGGACCTGACATGAGCTGACCGAACCAAGGCAGATTGGATGAGGCTTCAGGCGAAGCTGCAATTTCCCGTATCCGGGCTGCATCAATCAGTGGCAGAATCGGAGAGGACGGGTCATCCAGCATATCCAACGCCTGCTTGCGCACCTCATGAAGATAGGCGGGATTGTGCGTCTTGGGATAGGGGCTCTTTTTGCGATATAGCACATCATCAGGCAGAACACCTTCTAGCGCCTTGCGCAAGATACCTTTCTCACGATTGCCCGTCACCTTGATCTCCCACGGAATATTCCATACATATTGCACGAGACGATGATCACAGTAAGGGACACGCACCTCCAGGCCTACGCCCATACTCATTCGGTCCTTGCGATCCAGCAATGTGGGCATGAAGCGTGTAATGTTGAGATAGGACATCACCCGCATCTGTGCGGCCTTACCTGTCTCTCCCTGCAGACGGGGAACCTCTCCGACAGCCTCGCTATAACGATCCTGTAAATACTCCAATGGCTTGATCCAGGCCCTGATCTCGGGGGAGAGCAGATTAGCCCGCAGCTCTGGAGCTACTGCCCACGGGAAGGTGCCTGCATTCAACATTTCCTCCCGATGGAACCATGGGTAGCCACCAAAGACCTCATCAGCAGCTTCACCGGAAATGGCCACGGTCGCTCCCTTTTTGATTTCTCGGCAAAACAAATATAAAGAGGAGTCCACATCTGCCATTCCTGGCAGATCCCTCGTGCGAGTCGAATATTCCAAAGCCTCAACAACCTCAGGGGTGTCAAATTCAATCCAGTGATGCTGGGTGTTCAAATCCTCAACCATACGCTGTATCCATGGTGCATCTGCTCCAGGCTGGAAGGAATGGGCTTTGAAGTGCTTGTCATTATCGACGTAATCGACGGAATACGTGTGAATCTGCCCTTGTCCTGTTCGATTATAATAGCGCACTGCAAGTGAGGATAGTGCACTTGAATCCAGTCCTCCTGACAGCAAGGAGCAGACAGGAACATCCGAGGCCAACTGCCGTTCCACCGTATCCTGCAGAAGCTCTTTTACCTTGGCAGCGGTGTCCTCCACATTATCTTCATGGGCGGCGCTTTCCAGCTTCCAGTAGGTACGAATTCGGCTTCCATTGCGGTCGTAGGTCAACGTCTGTCCTGGTCTAAGCTCCTTAATGGAGGCATATACACCATGACCGGGGGTTCTTGCCGGGCCAATAATAAAAATCTCCGCAAGACCGTCTGCATGCACGACAGCCTCTACATCAGGATGCTGAAGCAAAGCCTTGGGCTCTGACCCGAAAATGAAAGCATCCTTGGTCTCACTATAGAAAAAAGGCTTTACCCCCAGTCGGTCCCTGGCCATAAAGACCTGTTCTTCCTTGCCGTCCCATATCGCAAATGCAAAGATTCCGTTCAACCGGTCTACGCAGTCAGGTCCCCATTCCATATAAGCAACGAGCAGAACCTCGGTATCACATTGTGTCGTAAACGAGTGACCTCTCTGCTGCAGCTCCAGCTTAAGCTCTGGCGCATTATAAATCTCCCCGTTATAGACGATCGTATACGTAGTGTCCTCACGCTTGCGGATCATGGGCTGTGCGCCGTTCTCAGGGTCCATGACGCTTAGTCTCCGGTGACCAAAGGCACAGGGATTGGAGATCCAGGTGCCCGATGCATCCGGTCCACGGCTCACGAGCGTGTTCGTCATTTGCAGGAGCAGATTGGATTGTCGGGTGAGATCTGTATTCCACTGTATGAATCCAGTAATTCCGCACATGTAGATTCATCCCTTCCTTGTCATAGTTCATCCAGTGTCTGGTTTTTGACATCGAGAGTATAAACAAGGATATGCCGAATCAAGGCATAAAATGTCTGTCCGCTTCGAAAACTACATATGATCCGGGGGACTACAAGCACTTAGCACCCTCAGGAAGGAGGACGCCAAATGTATTACATTAAGGATGCCAAGATCAGAAGATATACGGAAATCAACGGGATGCGCTGTGCCGAGATTGAGGTTGAGCCAGGAGCAGCAGATGACCCTTCTTTGCTCGTGTACGTTGCTCCCGCCGCAGATGGCAATCAGTATCAGTTGCTTCGTATTGTACGTAATGATGCTGATCTGGAGCTGGACTGGTACGATAACAATCTTCATTCTGCCTTTGAGGATGCAACAGAGCAGGCCTTTACAGATTCAACCTTAACTACAGCTGGCGAGGAACGTGGCAAATTCACCTCTGAGCTAGTAGGGTTCGGAAAGCTGGAGGCAGAGCTATCGGAGGAGTTCGGTGCTCGTTAGCAAGTCCATGCATGACGCAACATACGTTGTAGGCCAAACACTATAAGGAGCATTAGAGCCGTAGTGGAAAGGAGGGGGATTATGAACGTTAAGGATAACTATAAGAAGAACAAGGGCAACAACTATTCGCATGACTCTGAGTATGCAGAAAAAGTCCTTGATCAGAACGTAAAGCATCCATCTGGAAAGAATCCATGGCGCACAGGAAATAAGTAGCCCTGATCGTAAAAAAATAGTCGTCTGCTTGATGTGGACGGCTATATTTTTATGTGAACATTAGTGGCTGATTATTAATTTAAGAAAAAACACTTTCCATAGACCTCCAATCTGTGCTATAATCAAAAACGCACTAAATACATAATTTTAAAGTGTCCCAGTAGCTCAGCAGGATAGAGCAACGGCCTTCTAAGCCGTCGGTCGGGGGTTCGAATCCCTCCTGGGACGTACAGTTAAGAAGCACTCCACTAGGAGTGCTTCTTTTACGTCAGGGGAAGAGAACTCCTTGAGGGGGGCGTCGGAGCATAAGCTTCGTTAGCACGACTTCGCAGTCGGCTCGATTTATGAGCCGTATCCCTCCTGGAACGTACAGTATAAGAAGCACTCCACATGGAGTGCTTTTTTACGTCAGGGGAAGAGAACCCCTTGTAAGGACATTAGCTTGGCTTAACAGCCGTTATTCGAAGCCGCTTGTAATCCGCATACCAGTTCCCATCCTGGAGCAGTTCGGTGCGGCATGCAGCTGCTATTTTACTGTAGATTTCTTGTCTTTCTGATTCTGTAAAAGTTGAGAAGTAGGGCTTTCCAGCAAAGGCCTCCAGCCAAATGTGAAGCCCCTGCTCTCCGCATTCGAGCATAGTCGGACGATCATAGTGGACAGCTGACAGAACCCGGAACCCTTGCTTCTCCAGCAGAGAGCTGTAAGCGCCAAGCGTTGGGAAGTACCAGGGATGAAGGCTGTTGCCATCAATCCCATAATCTGCGCTTAAGACCTCGTGAATGGCATTAACGACTTGCTGCACATTGCCGTGACCACCGAATTCCAGCACCAGCCGTCCTCCGGGCTTAAGTGCTTGCCACATGCAGGATACGACCTCTGCAGCCTCGGTGACCCAGTGCAGAGCTGCGTTGGAGAAGATCGCATCCAGCGGCTCAGGGACGGCAAAGCTTGCCGCGTCTCCTTGCATAAAGGCTAGAGCGGGATATTTGTGCTGTGCCTTCTCGATCATTTCAGGTGACATATCTATGCCAATGACTCGTGCACCAGTCTCCGAAATTGCATGGCATAGATCGCCAGTGCCGCATCCCAGATCAAGAATAAGCTCTCCTGCCTGAGGAGCAAGCACCTCAACCAATCCCTTACCATATTGAGTTACAAAGGCTAACTGCTGATCGTAGGTATCTGGATTCCAAGCATTTGAAGACATCAGGACCATCTCCTTCATCATGTCATCTGTAGTTATGAATGTATTGTCGCACAGAAAGGCACCTGTATAGAAATATTGGAAAACTACTACCTTAATAGGTATATCCTATTAACGGTCGCTTTCTTATTGGATGATTCGGTCTTAATCATTTTCGGAATTAGATGCTAGTTGCTCAGTTAAGCAGATGTTTTCGACTAGTTAATGCTTAGGAATTCGATTGAGGGAGTAATTTGTCGAGCGGTTGTGGTTGTATGGGCTTCTTGAACTCGTTTACAATGGAAGGGTGTGATTACGAGCATTGAGTACATTTTTGATACATTTTGGATACATAGAAGGGAGAGCGCTTGCTGTGAAATTCAGAACGTTGGGCACGACCGGATTGAAGACCTCTGTCATTGGAGTAGGAACCTGGCAATTCGGTGGTGAATGGGGATTGACGTATTCGCAAAGTCAAGTGGACAGCATACTGGATAAGGCTGCCGAATTGGACATCAATCTAATTGATACGGCGGAATGCTATGGCGATCATTTGTCTGAATCGTTCATTGGGGATTATCTCAGTCGACGTGAACGTGAACGCTGGATCGTGGCCACCAAGTTCGGTCATCATTTTCATGGATTGTTCGAACGAACAGATCAATTCTCGGCTGAAGCAGTGCTTGCACAGCTGGATCAATCATTAAAGGCGCTTCGAACAGAGTATATTGATATTTACCAATTTCATTCCGGGTCAGATAGCAGCTTTGACAATGATAGGCTATGGACTATGCTGGACAAGCAGGTGGAGGCTGGGAAAATCAGGCATCTGGGCATCTCCATCGGGAGCAATGCGAACATCCATCAGACCTCGCAGGCCAGTGATCTGAAAGCGGAGGTTATTCAAGTGGTGTATAACCGCCTGGATCGAGTGCCTGAGAAAGAGGTGTTCCCTTCCTGCGAAGAGCAGAAGCTCGGTGTGCTGGCACGAGTGCCGCTGGCAAGTGGGTATCTGAGTGGTAAATATAAGCCGGGAGCGGCCTTTGGTGAAAATGATGTCCGTCATAAGCATGACGTGCAGCAACGGGACGAGCGACTGGCACAGGTGGAGCAGATTCAGCGTGACGAAGTACCAGCAGGCGTACCGATGGCCGAGTGGGCACTGGCCTGGTGCTTGCAGCATCCGGCTGTGACGGCTGTTATTCCAGGCTGCAAGACTCCTGAGCAGGTTGAGTCCAATGCGGCCGCTGCCTCGCTTGCACTGGTAAATGACGAGCATCCACAAGCTGTGAAGTCCTGAATGTACTAAAAGTCGGAATATGCTGTTCGACGTATATTTTTTAGAGTAGAAGAGGCGCTCTCATTATGGAGGGTGCCTTTTCATTTCGAGGGGGAGGGGAACAGGGGCCAGAACATGAAAGAACTTTATAAAAATAATTAAATTGTATTATAAAGAATTTTTAGAAATTAAGTGTTAAAATAACTCGAATGATACATTGTAGGAATAAATGGATGCTATTTCTATCAATATTCTATAAATAGAGGTGATTAGATTGAGTACACCCAAAAAGCGCGTTCAATTAATCGATGCATTACGCGGATTCAGTCTGGCCGGGATCGTGCTAGCGAATATACTGGCATTTCAATATGGGGTCTTCGGCCAGAGTACACCGCAATTATTCGGGATAGTCGGAGCTGAGCGGGCATTGCACTCGCTCCTCCTTGTCACTGTGGTAGGAAGTTTTATGCCAATCTTTGCATTTATGTTTGGCTTCGGCATGATTAAGTTATCAGAAAGCCTACAATCACGAGAGCTGCGCCCAAAGTGCCATCTGGCTCGCCGCTTCCTAATGTTATTTGTCATCGGTATGCTGCACATGACCTTCCTGTGGGAAGGGGACATTCTGATGTTTTACGGGGTCCTTGGCTTCTTCTTGCTGATGTTCCTCAACAGGAAGCCGAGAACGCTACTAATCTGGGCGGTACTGCTACTCGCCGGGTCAGGCTTGTTTGGTCTTCTTGCCTTCAATCCACTGGATCCGCTGGCCCATACACCGTCCACGCATATGGAGAATTATATTCTACAGAGTAAAGATGTCTACGGCAGCGGCAGCTATGCAGAGATCAGAAATTTCATGAACAACGCCGATCCATTCGGCCGGGACTTCGATGAGACGTTAGCCTTGTTGATTCTGGTGTCTGTTCCGCTGTTGCTGGTGCCGATGTTTCTGCTCGGTATGCGCGCCGCCAGAGTGGGCACGTTTGACGATCCTGAGGCAATGCGGCATACGTATCTGCGTCGAGCCGTGATTCTGATTCCGGTCAGCTTGCTGCTCAAAGCATACGGTGTATTGGCGCCACAGCTCAGTGTAGGAGGATGGCCCGGAATGGGCATTGGGGGCGCACTCGGAGGAACGTTACTTGCGCTTGGGTATATTTATGCATTTGCGTGGCTTTATGTGGGGCGCAGCCATGCGAGGCTGATCAGCAGATTCGAGGCGGTTGGGCGACTCTCGTTGACGAATTACTTGATGCAAAGTGTGATCTGTACAATGATTTTTTACGGATATGGCTTGGGATTGTTTGGTCGTGCTGGTGTGTTCATCGGGGCTGTTATTGCGCTTGCTGTCTACGGCTTTCAATTGTGGTTCAGCCCGCTCTATTTAAAGAAGTTTAGCAATGGACCGTTCGAGCATGTCCTACGGATCTGGACGTATCTGTCCTGGAAAGGGCAGCCGAAAAAGAAAAGAAGAACGCAGCAAATGACCACAGAAAATGCATCCGGCGTCAACTGAGCTGACAAGTAACTACGAAACGAAAAAAGATTCATTTATGTGAAGGGTAGTAAGGGGTTCTCATCCCAAGACGTAAAAAAAGCACTCCATGCGGAGTGCTTTTTTTACGTCCCAGGAGGGATGCGGCTCAAAAATCGAGCCGACTGCGAAGTAGCGCTACCGAAGCCTATGCTCAGACGCCCCCCCTGAAGGGGTTCTCATCCCCTGACGTAAAAAAGCACTCCATGTGGAGTGCTTCTTATACTGTACGTCCCAGGAGGGATACGGCTCAAAGTTCGAGCCGACTGCGAAGTAACGCTACCGAAGCCTATGCTCCGACGAACCCCTGAAGGGGTTCTCATCCCCAGACGCAACAAAAAGCACTCCAAGCGGAGTGCTTCTTGTAATACGTCCCAGGAGGGATACGGCTCAAAATCGAGCCGACTGCGAAGTAGCGCTACCGAAGCCTATGCTCCGACGCCCCCCTGAAGGGGTTCTCATCCCCTGACGTAAAAAAGCACTCCATGTGGAGTGCTTCTTACCTATACGTCCCAGGAGGGATTCGAACCCCCGACCGACGGCTTAGAAGGCCGTTGCTCTATCCAGCTGAGCTACTGGGACATAAAATTCAAGCGAATATTAATGTACCATATATCTGATACAAGTTCAAGTTTTATTTTCTAACTATTTCTAAAGTAAGTGATAGGAGGTTTTTTCGTTTTCGAAATAGGGTATGTTAGAATCATATAGGTTTCTAGTAAAAACAAGCTATTGGACTTCGACTGTTGTTTCCCAGTATAATCTACAATCATTTGGGCATTTGAGCTTTTGGAGGAGAGGGGGGAATATTATAAAGGACTCCAAGGTATCCACAGAAGATAACAATATTATCCTGTTCCCGAAGACGCTGGATTATTACCAGATTCAACTGACCGTGATGCTTGAGAACGAGCGATATCAGGAAGCCATGGGGTTGCTGCGCTTTTTGTTGAAATGTCAGGGACAGAATCCGAAGCATTACGAAGAATGGGATGCACTTTTGCAATGGCTGGAAGCGGCTTTTCCGCAAGGAACTGTACATACCGAGCTGTCTGAGAATCGTACGGATGATGAGGGAGACGTCAGTGAAGAGGAGTTGGCAAGAAGGCAGGCTCACCTGAAGCTTCAGCAGGATTCGGGATATGGCGACAAGCTCCTTCGCATGGTCATGGAAGAGCCATTGTCCGAGCAGACGATGCTGGCACTGGAGCAGCTATCTTATCTTGAGCAACCTGAAATTGATGAGGCCCTGATGCAATGGCTTGAGGAGAAGCCGATGCATCCCTTGCTGCAGTTCCGAGTGCTGCAGACGCTACGTAAGCGGGGCGTGGATGGCACGATTCGCTTCAAACGGGATGGATCGGCAGCAGAGATTGACATGGATACAGTGCCACTGCAGCCGGATGATTTTCCACAACCGATTATTCGTATTCTGGAACGTGTGGCGGATCAGACGGAGGTGCATGAACCGACACTGTTTTACTTTGCACAGGAATTGTGGTCTCAATTTGTCATGGCAGTGTATGGAACGGACGATTATCGGTCAATGCTGAGTGAAGACGACAGTATGATGGATATTTGGGCGGCAGCACTGCATCAGACCGTATCAGAGAGCCTGACAGGGGCAAAGGACGAGGAAGAGACAAGAAGTCTCTACGGCATTACCGATTCCATGCGCTTTAGGTATGAGCAGGCTTATCGATCGATGAAGCATTTTGTATCTGTTGGCATGCAAACTCCGTAGCCTCGGGACCAGTTTCCACTCCCTGCCATCAGGGTTGCCCTTGAAAAAGTTTTCAAAGTTGTATATACTATGATGGAAATTTTGTGCGTATTTTTAGCGTGAATTCAAGTTAAGATATTGTTGGAGGGGAAAGCATAAAATGAAAGCAACTTGGGAGAAAATAGACAAGAACGTAGGCGTTCTTGAGGTTGAAGTGGAAGCGGAACGTGTCTCCGCAGCGCTTGACAAAGCTTTTAATAAAGTAGTGAAACAAGTAAACGTACCAGGATTCCGTAAAGGTAAAGTGCCACGCCCGATTTTCGAAAAACGCTTTGGTGTGGAAAGCCTTTACCAAGATGCAATCGACATTCTGCTGCCAGAAGCTTACGGCGAAGCAGTGAATGAGACGGATATCTTCCCGGTAGATCGTCCAGACGTAGATATCGAGCAATTCAACAAAGGCGAAACTTTCAAGTTCAAAGCGAAAGTGACTGTGAAGCCTGAAGTTGAGCTGGGCGAGTACAAAGGCGTTGAAGTGCCTGTAGCCAAATCCGAAGTAACGGATGAAGAAGTTACAGCTGAACTGGAGCGTCTGCAACAGCGTCATGCTGAACTGATCGTGGTAGAAGAAGAGGCTGCTCAAGCCGGCGATACAGCTGTGCTGGACTTCGACGGTTATGTAGACGGCGAGCAATTTGAAGGTGGACAAGCTGAGCGCTATTCTCTGGAACTCGGATCCGGTACCTTCATCCCAGGCTTTGAAGATCAAGTCATCGGCATGAACACTGGTGATTTCAAGGATGTTGAAGTAACCTTCCCTGAGAACTACCACTCTGCTGAGTTGGCTGGCAAAGCAGCGGTATTCAAAGTGAAAATTCATGAGATCAAGCGCAAGCAACTGCCTGCTCTGGATGACGAGTTCGCTAAAGATGTCAGCGAGTTCGATACTCTGGCTGAGTACAAAGAAGATCTCAAGAAACAACTTCAAGAGCGTAAAGACAACGAAGCTAAAGCAGCACGTGAAAATGCTGTAGTAGAAAAAGTTGGCGAGAACGCAACAATCGACATTCCTGAAGCCATGATCAACAGCGAAGTTGAGAACATGATGCGTGATTTCGACAACCGTCTTCGCAATCAAGGCATGAACATTGACATGTTCCTGAGCTTCTCCGGCCAGACTCGTGAGGATCTGCAAGGACAAATGCGTGATGACGCTGCTAAGCGCGTACGCAACAACCTGGTGCTGGAGCAAGTAGCCAAAGCCGAGAATGTTGAAGTAAGTGAAGAAGAAGTGAACGAAGAACTGCAAAAAATGGCTGACACTTACAAGCGTTCTGTTGAAGAAATTCGCGGAATCCTTGAAGGTAATGGCTCCATCAGCAATCTTCGTGAAGAAATCTCTCTTCGCAAAACAATCGCTCTGCTGGTAGACAGCAGCAAAGAAGTAGAAGCTCCAGCGGCTGAGTAAGCTTATCGGCAACAGGGAGATTCACCGAATTACATGACAAATTACTATTGGGTGAGGTATACTCCGTTCCTGATAGTGAATGATACAGAAATAGGGCACGCAGTTAATCAACTCGTGCCTTATTTTTAACTTATGGCATCCAAACCCTGGCAGTTCAGGAGGCAAATAGTACCTGATACTACATGGGGATTCCCTATGACGGAGTGCAAGAATCCGCGGGGATTCAGTAGCCAGCATCTCTTGTACATAGGTCCATTTTGTCGTGTTATCGCCATTACGAAGTACATATACTGATTCAAAGCCTTGCTAATCGGGCTGCCTGAATGCCATTTGCACTGCACATATAAAACATGTTTAAATATGATAAGGTCTGCAATATGACATTGGACCTGTAACATGTTAAAATACGTTTAGGTAAAATTCTGTTTCGGTTTTGCCGATTTTCATTTTACCAATGGAAAAGAGGTTGGTCACAATGAGTCTCGTACCTATGGTTGTTGAGCAAACGAATCGAGGAGAAAGATCCTACGATATTTACTCCCGCTTGCTTAAGGATCGCATTATTTTTCTGAGCAGCGCAATTGACGATGATGTTGCCAATCTCGTTATAGCACAGCTTCTGTTTCTGGCTGCGGATGATCCTGAGAAGGATATCAGCTTGTATATCAATTCGCCCGGCGGTTCTGTAACAGCCGGTATGGGTATATATGATACAATGCAATTCATCAAGCCTGACGTATCAACCATCTGTGTAGGTATGGCTGCAAGCATGGGCTCTCTGCTGCTCACGGCCGGCGCGCCTGGCAAGAGATACGCTCTCACCAACAGTGAGGTTATGATTCATCAGCCGCTTGGTGGCATCCAAGGGCAGGCATCCGATATACAGATTCACGCTGACTGGATTATCAAGACACGCCAGAAGCTTAATCAGATTTATGTGGAGCGGACAGGTCAGCCCCTGGAAAAAATCGAACGGGATACAGACCGCGACTTTTTCATGGATGCCGAAGAAGCTAAAGCATACGGGATCATAGACCAAGTGCTTACCAAGCCGACCAATTTGTAAAGGGGTGGTTACATGTTCAAATTTAACGATGAGAAAGGGCAACTGAAGTGCTCCTTCTGCGGAAAATCACAAGAGCAGGTGCGCAAGCTGGTTGCGGGACCTGGAGTCTATATATGCGATGAGTGTATTGAATTATGTACGGAGATCGTGGAGGAGGAGCTGGGTCACGAGGAAGAGCTTGACCTGAAGGATATTCCAAAGCCACTTGAGATTCGTGCAATTCTGGATCAGTATGTCATTGGGCAGGATCAAGCTAAGAAATCCCTGTCTGTTGCAGTATATAATCATTACAAACGGATCAATACGCAGAGCAAAGCCGATGATGTTGAGCTGACGAAGAGTAATATTCTGATGCTGGGACCAACAGGCTCAGGTAAGACTTTGCTAGCACAGACGATGGCCAAGATTCTGAATGTGCCATTCGCTATTGCCGATGCAACGTCCCTGACGGAAGCAGGCTATGTCGGTGAGGATGTAGAGAACATCCTGCTGAAGCTCATTCAGGCAGCGGATTACGATGTAGAGAAGGCCGAACGCGGTATTATCTACATTGATGAGATCGATAAGGTTGCTCGCAAGTCCGAGAATCCTTCCATTACAAGAGATGTATCCGGGGAAGGTGTTCAGCAAGCTTTGCTGAAGATTCTCGAAGGTACGGTAGCTTCTGTTCCTCCGCAAGGTGGACGTAAGCATCCACATCAAGAATTTATTCAAATTGATACCACGAACATTCTGTTCATTTGTGGTGGTGCATTCGACGGCCTGGAGCAAATGATCAAACGCCGGATTGGCAAAAAGGTCATCGGCTTCAATGCCTCGGCAGACCAGAAAGATTTGAAACCAGGTGAATATCTGCAAATGGTACTACCTGAGGATCTGCTCAAGTTCGGTCTAATCCCTGAATTTGTAGGTCGTCTGCCAGTGATTTCTACGCTGGAGCCGCTTGATGAGAACACACTGGTACGTATTCTGTCGGAGCCTAAGAACGCGCTGACGAAGCAATATCAGAAGCTGCTGGAAATGGATAATGTCACGCTGGAATTCCAGCAGGACGCACTGGAGGCCATTGCCAAAGAAGCAATTAAGCGTAATACCGGAGCTCGTGGTCTGCGTGCGATTATTGAAGGCATTATGCTGGATGTCATGTATGAAGTGCCGTCCCGTGATGACGTTACTACTTGCATCATTAATGAGAAAGTCGTTCAGGATAAGATGGCTCCCGAGCTTCGTGGTGCCGACAAAGATAAAACACAAGAAGAGAGCGCCTAAGACAGTAACTTTCGCGACCTCGATAACATGAGCCTGCCATCCTCCACGTTTCGCCCGCTTTGACGTCTAAGCGGGCGGGGGTGGAGCTTTGGTATTATGGGAGAGATATGACCATGTTCTTAAGACAAGACACCCGTCCCGTCAAAGTCGGCAATCTGACCATTGGCGGAAGCAACGAAGTGATCATTCAGAGTATGTGTACGACGAAGACAGCTGACGTACAGGCTACCGTAGCTGAAATTCTGCGCTTGGAGGAGGCCGGCTGTCAGATTGTTCGGGTAACTGTCAACAATGAAGAGGCTGCCGCCGCCATCAAAGAGATCAAGAAGCAAATTCATATTCCTCTTGTTGCGGATATTCATTTTAACTACAAGCTCGCTCTGCTTGCCATTGAGAACGGCATCGACAAGGTACGGATCAATCCCGGAAATATCGGCCGTCGTGAGAAGGTTGAGGCAGTCGTTAAGGCTTGTAAGGAGAAGGGGATTCCGATTCGGATCGGAGTCAATGCAGGTTCCCTGGAGCAGCATTTGCTGGACAAATACGGCTACCCTACGCCTGATGCGATGGTGGAGAGTGCCCTCTTTCACATTAACATTCTGGAGGAGCTGGACTTCCACGATATTATCGTGTCTCTGAAGGCATCGGATGTGCCGATGGCGATTGAGGCATACACGAAGGCTGCTAAAATCATCCCTTACCCGCTGCATTTGGGTATTACCGAAGCAGGAACACTGTTTACAGGGACTGTGAAGAGTGCGGCCGGGATGGGAGCTCTGCTTTCTGCAGGTATCGGCTCGACGATGCGTATCTCGCTCAGTGCTGATCCTGTCGAGGAGGTTAAGGTGGCTCGTGAGCTGCTGAAGACATTTGGGCTGATTACCAACGCAGCGACGCTCATCTCCTGCCCCACCTGCGGGCGACTGGATATTGACTTGTTCTCCATCGCCAACGAGGTTGAGGATTATATTGCCAAGCTGAAGGTACCCATCAAGGTATCCGTGCTGGGCTGTGCGGTGAATGGACCTGGTGAAGCGAAGGAAGCGGATATCGGAATTGCCGGAGCACGCGGCGAGGGTCTGCTATTCCGTTACGGACAGATGATTCGCAAGGTTCCTGAGGCCGATATGGTAGACGAGTTGAAGAAAGAGATTGATATTATCGTCAAGGCCTATGAGGAGACCGGCGAGATTCCGGGACGTAAGGAACGGCACGGTCATCAAAAGCAAGAGGCTTGAGGATGGAGCGAGTGCTTGTGCTGGACGTGGCTTGTGAACTAATACATTAAATATCTGCCGGATTGGCTATAGATAAATGTGACTCTAACAGCTGTATACGTCGCTGTTCTTGAGTCACAACCGCATATGAGCGGGCTGCTAGGTTCAGTTGCAGCTTGTTATATTGAAGAAGCATGTGAGTAGCTCGCATGCTTCTTTGCTTTGTTACCATCTCTGTTATCATCTCTGTTGCCACTTCTATCTATCACCTCCGTTTTTGCTACGTCATTCACCTTTGACATCTCCCCCTATTTTCTCTGTCTGTAACTTCTTTTGTGTGTATCGTTTAGAGGTCGATGAAAAGGAAATAATGGTTGTCATAGACGATCCCTGCAGACAGGGAGTAAAACGGAGGAATGACAAATGGATTTCACTATGATTATCATGCTCGTGCAGTTGTTCTTTGGAATTGTAATCGGATTGTACTTTTGGAATTTGCTTCGCAGCCAGAAGACCAATCGGGGCGCTGTGGATCGAGAATCACGTAAGGAATTGGATAAGCTAAGAAAGCTGCGTTCCATCTCATTGACCAAGCCTTTGGCTGAACGTACTCGCCCTGCGGCTATTCAAGATATTGTGGGACAGAAGGATGGGCTACGTGCGCTCAAGGCAGCACTATGCAGCGCGAATCCTCAGCATGTCATTATTTATGGGCCTCCTGGAGTTGGTAAGACAGCCGCCGCTCGTGTTGTCTTGGAGGAAGCGAAGAAGAATCCGTCCTCTCCATTTCGGGCAGATGCAAAGTTCACTGAAATTGATGCAACGACGGCGAGATTTGATGAACGCGGAATTGCTGATCCACTCATTGGCTCTGTTCATGACCCCATTTATCAAGGAGCTGGCGCGATGGGAGTGGCTGGAATTCCCCAGCCGAAGCCGGGTGCGGTTACGAAGGCCCATGGCGGCATATTGTTCATAGATGAGATTGGAGAGCTGCACCCAACCCAGATGAACAAATTGTTGAAAGTGCTGGAAGATCGTAAAGTATTTTTGGAGAGTGCATATTATAATTCTGAAGATACGCATACACCTGCGTACATTCATGATATTTTCCAGAATGGCTTACCAGCGGATTTTCGTATGGTCGGGGCAACGACACGTTCTCCACACGAGCTACCGCCAGCGCTTCGCTCCCGCTGCATGGAGATTTACTTTCGCTCGCTGCTGCCGGAGGAGATCGGGCGGATCGCGGAGGACGCTGTATCCAAGCTGAGCTTCGAGCCTTGTCCTGAAGCCGTGAAGGTGGTACAACGCTATGCCACGAACGGAAGAGAAGCGGTGAACATGATTCAATTGGCTGCTGGGATCGCACTGACAGAGCAACGCAATACGCTGCATCCAGATGATCTGGAATGGGTCGCTGGCAGCAGTCAGATCCAGCCACGTCCCGACCGGAAGGTGCCTTCCCGTCCACAGGTAGGCTTTGTGAATGGACTTGCGGTCTATGGACCGAATCTAGGTATGCTGCTGGAGATTGAGGTTACGGCCGTTCCTGTGCCCAGAGGACAGGGAAACTATAATATTACTGGTGTAGTGGATGAAGAAGAGATCGGGGGCGGCTCACGAACGCTGCGGCGCAAGAGTATGGCTAAAGGCTCTGTGGAAAACGTACTCACAGTATTGCGGACCTGTGGGCTACGGCCTGAGGATTATGAGCTGCACATCAATTTCCCGGGTGGAACACCAATTGATGGACCATCAGCTGGCATTGCCATGGCTACGGCCATCACATCTGCCATTCGGAATATTCCGATTGATCATGAGCTGGCCATGACTGGAGAGGTCAGTATACATGGCAGAATCAAGCCGATAGGCGGAGTGCTGGCGAAGATTGAAGCAGCCGTGCAAGCTGGCGCCAAGCGTGTCATCATTCCGCTGGATAACTGGCAGAGCTCTTTTGATAAGCTAGCGGATTTACAGGTTATTCCCGTGCAGTCCGTAGATGAAGCCTTCGGACATATTTTCGGGGAAGCATGGAATCCAGAGCAGGAAGCAACAGCGCCCATGGAGAATTTTTTGCCAGCAAGAACGAGCTTTTTACAGGCAGAAGGGCCGCAGGGAAGCAGCATGTGAGTTCCTATTTGGCATAGATGGGTGCCTCTCATTGGTTTTTCCATGAAACATTTGTTAAAATAGCAATAATGACAACCTGGGCATCTTGTATGTGAGGTATTTCGGCTTATCGATATAGGCCTGAGGGTACATGATGCTGAACCTGAGAACCATTGGAGGTGCGAAAGCGATGGGACCAAGTAAAACTAAAGGCCGTCGTTTTCCTTTACTGCCTTTAAGAGGACTTCTTGTCTACCCGAGTATGGTTCTGCATCTCGATGTGGGCCGGGAAAAATCGGTCAAGGCTTTGGAAAAAGCGATGGTAGAGAATAATTTGATCCTGCTGTGTTCTCAATCCGATGTTAATATTGAAGAACCTACGCAGGATGATATTTTCAAGATTGGTACAGTGGCCAAAGTACGTCAGATGCTCAAGCTTCCGAATGGAACCATTCGTGTTCTTGTAGAGGGGCTGGAGCGTGCAGAGATTATCCAGTACTTGGAGAATGAGGAGTATTACGAGGTAATGGCAAAAGAACTGCCCGAGCCTGACGTGACTCATCTGGAAATTGATGCTCTGATGCGCACGGTGCTGAACCAATTTGAGAACTATATCAATTTATCGAAGAAGGTCACTCCGGAGACGCTGGCGGCTGTCTCTGATATCGAGGAGCCTGGCAGATTGGCTGATGTCATTACCAGTCACCTGGCACTCAAAATAAAAGACAAGCAGGAAATTCTGGAGACGATCGATGTTGCAGAACGGCTCGAAAAGCTGCTGGATATTCTGAACAACGAACGTGAAGTGCTGGAGCTGGAGCGCAAAATCAACCAGCGCGTGAAGAAGCAGATGGAGAAAACGCAAAAAGAGTACTATCTCCGTGAGCAGATGAAAGCGATCCAGAAGGAACTGGGCGATAAGGAAGGCCGTGCCGGTGAGGTAGAGGAGCTTCGCGCACAGATGGCGGAGCAGGAGTTGCCTGACAAGGTAAAGGAGAAGCTGGAGAAGGAAATCGAGCGACTGGAGAAAATGCCTACCAGCTCTGCTGAAGGCGGGGTCATTCGCAACTATGTGGATTGGCTGCTCAGTCTGCCATGGAGCAAGACGACAGATGATGATCTGGACATGGCGCGTGCAGAAGAAGTGCTCGATGAAGATCATTATGGTCTGGAGAAGCCCAAGGAGCGTGTGCTGGAATACTTGGCTGTACGCAAGCTGGTGAAGACGATGAAGGGTCCGATTCTATGCCTCGTTGGGCCGCCAGGGGTCGGGAAGACATCACTTGCTCGCTCGATTGCCAAAGCACTTGGTAGAGAATTCGTGCGAATCTCCTTGGGCGGTGTGCGTGATGAAGCCGAGATTCGTGGGCATCGGCGAACGTATGTCGGTGCGATGCCTGGTCGGGTTATTCAGGGGATGAAATCAGCCGGTACCATGAATCCTGTCTTTCTGCTTGATGAGATTGACAAAATGGCTTCGGACTTCCGTGGTGATCCGGCCTCTGCTCTGCTGGAGGTGCTGGACCCGGAGCAAAACAATACGTTTAGCGATCATTTTGTAGAGCTGCCGTTCGATCTGTCGAATGTGATGTTCGTGACGACGGCTAATGCACTTCATAATATTCCGCGCCCATTGCTGGACCGGATGGAGATACTGAGCATTCCGGGCTATACGGAGCTGGAGAAGCTTCAGATTGCAACTCGTTATCTGGTACCCAAGCAGAAGCGGGAGCATGGACTTGAAGATCAGCAGCTAATCATTGAAGAGGACACACTGCTTACCGTCATTCGTGAGTATACACGGGAGTCCGGTGTCCGTAATCTGGAGCAGCAGATTGCTTCTCTGTGCCGGAAGGCTGCGAAGACTATTGTATCCACGTCTGAGGAGCAAGCGATTCATATCCAGCCTGATGATGTAAAGGATTATCTGGGTATACCCAAATTCAGATATGGCATGGCTGAGCTTGAGGATCAGGTTGGGACAGTCACTGGGCTGGCCTGGACGGAGGTTGGTGGCGAGACTCTCACGATTGAGGTGACGGTAGTGCCTGGCTCTGGCAAGCTGATCCTCACGGGCAAGCTGGGAGATGTGATGAAGGAATCAGCACAGGCTGCCTTCAGCTACACGCGCTCCAAAGCCTCGGAGCTTGGCATTGAGACGGATTTTTATGAGAAGAACGATATTCACATCCATATCCCTGAGGGAGCCATTCCGAAGGATGGTCCATCGGCTGGTATTACAATTGCTACAGCGCTTGTCTCTGCCCTAACCAATCGCCATGTCTCCAAGACGGTTGCCATGACGGGGGAGATTACACTGCGCGGTCGTGTACTGCCCATCGGGGGATTGAAAGAGAAATCACTAGCCGCCCATCGAGCGGGGTACAAGAAAATATTGCTGCCTAAGGACAATGAACGGGATCTGAAAGACATCCCTGATAGTATCAAGGATGATGTGGAGTTCATTCCTGTGGCTCACATGGATCAAGTGCTGCAGCATGCGCTTGTCGAGCAGGCGAGCGTGCATTAGAGAGGACACATATTACATGAAAGTAACCAAATCGGAATTCGTGATCAGTGCAGTACGCCCTGATCAATATCCTGAGGATGCCCTGCCTGAGGTAGCTCTGGCAGGGCGCTCCAACGTCGGGAAATCATCGCTCATTAACCGCATGATCAACCGCAAGAATCTGGCCCGGACCAGCTCAACACCGGGGAAGACGCAACAGCTGAATTATTACCGCATTAATGATGAATTATATTTTGTGGATTTTCCAGGTTATGGATTTGCGAAGGTCTCCAAGTCGCTTCGCCAAGCATTTGGCAATATGATCGAGACCTATCTGATGCAACGGGAGCCACTCAAGCTGGTTCTGCAGATGGTCGACCTTCGTCACCCACCATCCAAGGATGATCGACTGATGAATGAATGGCTTATGCATTACGACCTGCCATTGTGCGTAGTAGGAACGAAGGCAGACAAAATTCCGAAGACCCGTCGTGACAAGCACATCAAGATGATCAAGCAGGAGCTAGGAATCGGCCCTGGAGGGTTGTTCATCCCATTTTCGTCAGAAGAGGGCCTGGGAAGAGATGAGCTGTGGTCTGTGATCTCGCAGTATACAGGAGTTGGACAGGAGACACCAGCCACGGCTGAGTCTGAGAACGAGACAGAGCGTGATTAGTCTTACGATGAGGAAGTTCGTGGAAAGTCTGATTTAGCAATAGGATGTAGCAGCTATACAATATGATTATAGATATTTTATGATATAAGGTTTACATTATGAGCATCCCGAAAGGGGTGCTTTTTTGTATGGTGATTTGGTTAGGTATAACATAAGTGGACACAGATTAAACTAAAGGGGTCTTAGTTTCTTCATAAACTTTTCATAAAAATCGCCTGGAGCTATCGGGGTTCTGTGATATACTTAACATAGTTGAAAGAACGTATGTGATTTTATTTACTACAGTAAGGCAGGTGGACTATTCATGCACATCCTCGCAGTGGGATTAAACTATAGAACAGCTCCTGTGGAGGTCAGAGAACGATTTACCTTCGCTGAGCAGGATTTGCCAGCAGCACTGGAGAAGCTAAAACTCACGAAGAGTGTGCTTGAGGGTGTTATTGTAGCTACCTGCAATCGTACGGAAATCTATGTGGTGGTAGATCGGCTGCATATGTGTGGGTATTTTATTCGCAGCTTTATGGAGCAATGGTTCGGTATCCCTCGTGATCAATTTACACAGCATCTATATATATACGAAGACGAACAAGCCATCCGTCACCTATTCCGTGTAACCTGTGGGCTGGATTCCATGGTGCTTGGCGAGACACAGATTCTCGGTCAGGTGAAGCATGCGTTCCTCGCTGCTCAGGAGCGGAAGGCAACAGCGACCTGGTTCAATATGCTGTTCAAGCAGGCCGTGACGCTTGGCAAAAGAGCGCACTCGGAGACGTCTATTGGCGAGAGCGCAGTGTCTGTCAGCTATGCGGCTGTAGAGCTCGGCAAGCGGATTTTTGGCACATTTAAGGATAAGAAGGTTATGATCCTGGGTGCTGGCAAGATGAGTGAACTGACAGTGAAGCATCTGTACGCAGGCGGGGCAGCAGAGGTGATTGTTGCCAACAGGACACTGGCGCGCGCCGAGGAGCTGGCCTCCAAATTCCAGGGTACTCCTGTTACGATGGACCAAGCGCTCCAGCGTCTGCATGAGGTGGATATCGTCATTAGCTCCACAGGAGCCAAGGAATATGTACTGGATACCAGAAGTGTACGAGAGCAGATGAAGCAGCGTCAGTCGCGGCCACTATTCATGATTGATATTGCGGTCCCACGGGATATTGATCCTGCTGCCGGGGATATCCATAACGTGTTCCTGTATGATATTGATGATCTGGAAGGCATCGTAGAGAGTAATCTCGAAATGCGTCGAACGGAAGCAGCCAAGATTGAAGTGATGATGGAATCAGAGATGGAGCAATTCTATCAGTGGCTTAAGACCATGGGTGTACGCCCGGTCATTCGTGCACTGCAGGAGAAATCTGCTTCTGTGCATGAAGAGACTCTGCAAAGCCTCTTCAATCGTCTGCCTGATCTGGATGAGCATGAGCGTACCGTCATTCGCAAGCTGACCAAGAGTATGATGAATCAGATGCTGCATGACCCGATTAATCGGATCAAGGAACTGGCTGTCGAGAAGCAGGGGAATGAATCGCTGGAGATGTTCAGCCAGATATTCGCTCTGGAGGATCGCTTGGACGATGCGGCAGCGAAGGTGGAACATAGTCACGCATTGGCTATGAGAATGAAAGGGACAGCCCAGAAAGAAAAGCAAGCCAGCGTGTCCGAATCTGCACCGGCTTCTTATGCGCCGGTCGGTCTATAGGTAGGTGATGCATATTGTCACCGGGTAATGGAATTTATGATGCCATGATGTACACATATGCCCTGAGCCTACTGTTTGTGTTCTCGGATTGCATTCGTCGTAATGCGACGGCCAAGCGGACGGGTACAGGGCTTCTTGTTGCTGTTCTGGTCCTGCAGCTGGCCTATCTGGGAGTCAGGACATGGACCGACGAGCATCTCCCTTTTTTGATAACGTATGACTTTTTGTTCCTGGTCTCATGCTTGCTCGTGGCGCTTTCCTTAATCATGGCTCGATTTCAGCGATCAGAGATGGTTGTACTGCTCCTGAATTTGATTGGATGTACAATCGTTGTCCTGAATAAGCTATGGTTTCGACCTGTGGATGATCCCTTGAGCACATGGCAGACTGTACATGGCTTTTTGATTTTGCATATTGTATTGGCTAACCTAAGCTTTGCTGCACTGACTGTCGGTGCTGTATTTGCCGCTTTGTACTTATTCTTGCATCATAATCTCAAGGGCAAACGGTGGAGTGATACCCTGCGGCGCTTACCGAGTCTGGAGGTGCTCGATCGCTACACACATACCTCATTGCTGATTGGAACGCCTTTGCTGATGGTATCTGTGTTCGTTGCCGTGATCTCGATTGTCGCTGAAGGTCGCTGGTTTCTGCTGCTGGATTCGAAAGTAATAGCCACAAGTGCGGCTATGTGTTTGTACATTGTTTTTTTACTTGTCAGGCGCTTCAAGAGTCCTTCGGGTGTCATTAATGCACGTCTGGCTCTGATCGGGTACGGGTTCATGATTTTGAATTTTGTGGTGAATTCCTGGTCAGCATTTCACCAATGGACAGGGGAGTAGAGGGATGTCACACATGATTCCTGTGATGCTGAATGCCAAGGGACAAACTTGTTATATTATCGGTGGGGGAAAAGTGGCCGAACGCAAAGCAGCCGGACTGGCAGACAGCGGAGCCTCCCTTGTCCTCATTAGCCCAACGCTTACGCCAGGTCTTCAAGCCATGGCCGAACAGAAGCAGCTCCGCTGGATCGCCCGAGCATATGCCGCCGGTGATTTACAGGGAGCATTTCTTGTATTTGCAGCTACAAATAGACCTGAAGTGAATGAGGCAGTAATGCGCGAAGCCCATCAGATGGGTATACTGGTGAATAGAAGTGATGATGCAACTGAGAGTACATTTATTAGCCCGAGCGTGCTACGTAGAGGAAGGCTTACAGTGAGCGTCTCTACAGATGGTGCTGGACCAGCGGTGTCCAGGAGGATCATGGCCCGGCTCGCAGAGCTATGGGGACCTGAATATGAGGAATATCTGGATTTCATGGCCCAAGTGAGGCAGCGTGTCAAGGAGACCATTCCTGATTCAGACACTCGAGCCAGGGTGCTGCGAGGGCTGGCAGAGCTCGAATTACCGGAGCCATCGGGCTCTGTGGAGTGGAAAGCTGCAGCAGAACAGGTGGAACGCTGGATTGCCCAGCAGCTTGAGCGCTGACATGCGAAATATGGGAGGACTGACATGAGAACGATTATTGTAGGAAGCAGACAAAGTGCGCTTGCCTTGACCCAGACAGGCTTTGTCATCGAGGACCTCAAGAAGCTGTGTACGCAGCATGGAATCGCCATGAACTTTGAGGTGCGCAAGATTGTGACCAAAGGAGATCGAATTCTGGATGTTACACTGTCCAAGGTTGGTGGTAAAGGTCTGTTCGTGAAGGAAATTGAGCAAGCATTGCTGGCTGGAGATATAGATATGGCTGTGCATAGCATGAAGGATATGCCTTCCGAGCTTCCTGAGCGCTTGGTGAATGGGGCAGTGCCAAAGCGTTTTGACCCCAGGGACTGTCTTATCTCTCGTACGGGAGGAGACCTGGACAGCCTTCCATTGGGAGCTAAGGTAGGTACAAGTAGCTTGAGGCGTTCCAGTCAATTGCAGGCAATGCGGCCTGATCTCAAGCTTGAACCTGTACGTGGCAATATCGACTCTCGCTTGAAGAAGCTGGAGACGGAGGGCTTCGATGCGATTATTCTGGCAGTAGCTGGCCTGCAGCGCATGGGCTGGGAGGACCGGATTAGTGCGTATTTACCTGAGCAGATATGTCTGCCTGCGGTCGGGCAAGGGGCACTTGGCATCGAATGCAGGGAAGATGATGAGGAGCTATTGGCCTTGCTTGCGTTGTATAATGATCAGGATACTGCGCTGACGGTAGCGGCTGAACGACGCTTTCTCAGCGAGCTGAACGGAGGCTGTCAGGTCCCGATTGGTGCTCATGCAACCCTGTCAGCGGAAGGAGTTATTGAGTTGACAGGAATGGTCGGCTCTCCAGATGGACAGATCATTCTGAAGGAGACACTTTCCGGCAACGACGCACAGGAACTGGGAACACGTCTGGCGAACAATCTGAAGAAGCAAGGTGCAGAAGAGATATTGGCAGAAGTTAGGGGCTGAAGGTTATGACGGGGAAGGTATATTTGGTAGGAGCAGGACCAGGTGATGCGCGGTTGATTACAGTAAAGGGCTGGCAATGTATTCAGAAAGGCGATGTGGTCGTCTATGACAGACTAGCGAGCCCTCGTTTGCTGAATCTAATGAAGCCGGGTGCACAAAAGATCTATGTAGGCAAGCTGCCTGATCGTCATACAATGAAGCAGGAGGAGATCAATCAGTTACTGGTTGATCTTGCTCTGGAGGGAAAGACTGTAGTTCGTCTGAAGGGTGGCGACCCAACGATTTTCGGAAGAGTGGGAGAGGAGGCGGGCCTTCTCCGCAAGCATTCCATTCCATATGAGATCATTCCAGGCATTACGTCTGCCATCAGCGTACCTGCATATGCAGGTATTCCAGTAACACATCGGGATCTGGCGTCATCGTTATCCATCATTACTGGACACGAGAGCCCTGACAAGCTGGATCGGAGTATTCATTGGGACAAAGTTACGAATGCTACGGGTACATTAATCTTCCTCATGGGGGTTGCCAAAATTGGATATATCAGCGAGCAGCTCATTCGTAATGGCCGTTCTCCTGAGACACCTGTAGCACTGGTTCGCTGGGGGACACGTGCGGAGCAGGAGACGCTGGTCGGTACACTGGCTGATATTGAGCAGAAGGTGCAGGAGTCGACCTTCAAGCCGCCAGCTGTCATTGTTGTCGGTGAAGTAGTCCGTCAACGCGAGCAACTGAAGTGGGCTGAATATATGCCTTTATTCGGGAAGCGTATCCTGGTTACGCGCACCCAAAAACAGGCAAGTAGCCTAGTACAGCAAATTGAGGATTTGGGCGGCGAGCCTTACGAATTCCCTGTCATTGAGACCATTATGCCAGACGAAGCTGAGGAACTGGAACAGATCAAGGAAGCCCTGACTCGATTGGAGACATATGACTGGGTATTTTTCACGAGTGTGAACGGAGTTGAATTCTTCTTCACCCATCTGGACCAGTTAGGACTGGATGTGCGGGCTCTTTACAAGGCAAGGATTGGCGCTGTTGGGCCGGCTACTTATGCTGCCCTACGCAGCAGGGGGATTGCGGCTGAGCAGGTAGAGGGACCCTTTCAAGCGGAATCCTTCATGGCTACCTTTGGCAAGAATATGCATGCAGGGCAACATGTGCTGCTGCCGCGCGGCGATCTCGCCCGCTCATGGCTTCCAGGCCAATTGATTGAGATGGGGCTAGAGGTCACGGAAGCTGCGGTGTATAAAACCGTTCCAACCCATGTCCATGATGATGAATTAATCAAGCTCATAGAGGATGGAGCCATTCATGCGATTACACTAACCAGCTCATCGACGGTGACTCATCTGCTGGAGGCACTGCGCCGGATGGGCATGGACAACCCGGAGGAGAAGCTGCGTGGAGTTACGCTGGCTGCGATCGGGCCCCTCACGGCTGAGACAGCAAAGCAGGCAGGCCTTGAGGTTGAACTGATGTCGGAGGAAGCGACCATCCCTAGTCTGGTCCAATGCTTATGTGATTGGAATGAACAAGCTTCAGCTTCGAGAGAACGGGAATTGTAGAAGGGACGCATTAGAAATAATAGGAGGTAGTACTTGATGATACAATCATTTGCTAGACATCGCCGCCTACGGCAGACGGCAGCACTGCGTAGCATGGTTCGTGAGACCTGGTTGAACCCTGCTGATTTTATACAGCCGATCTATGTCACTTATGGTGAGGGAGTGAAGCAGGAGATCAAGTCGATGCCGGGTGTATATCGGTTCTCACTTGATCAGCTGGGGCCAGAGCTTCAAGAGATTCATAGTCTTGGCATTCCTGCAGTGCTGTTGTTCGGCATTCCGGATACCAAGGATGATGTCGGTTCATCTGCTTACGATGAGCATGGCATTGTACAAGAGGCGACGCGTCTGATCAAAGCGCAGTATCCCGATCTGCTCGTCGTGGCTGATACCTGTCTATGCGAATTTACAGATCACGGACATTGCGGGATGGTACATACCTATGAGCAGGATGGTGTCCTGTGTGGCGATGTTCTTAATGATGAATCATTAGAGCTGCTGATCAAGACGGCCGTATCCCAAGCAAAAGCTGGTGCAGACATTATTGCGCCATCGAACATGATGGATGGTTTCGTACAGGCGATACGCCATGGCCTCGACGAGGCTGGCTTTACGCATATTCCCATTATGTCATACTCGGTGAAGTATGCTTCTGCCTTCTACGGACCGTTCCGAGAAGCAGCTGACTCAGCTCCGCAGTTCGGAGACCGCAAGTCCTATCAGATGGACCCGGCAAATGCTCGTGAAGCGCTGCGCGAGGCGGAGTCTGATGTGCTGGAGGGTGCTGATATGCTGATGGTCAAGCCTTCTTTGTCCTATCTAGATGTGATGCGGACGATTAAGGACCAGTTCGATCTCCCACTGGTCGCTTACAACGTAAGTGGTGAGTATGCGATGGTGAAGGCAGCTGCCCTGCAAGGATGGATTGATGAGCGGGCGACCGTGCTGGAGATTCTCACCAGTATGAAGCGTGCCGGAGCGGATATGATTATTACGTATTCAGCTAAGGATGCAGCCAAATGGCTGGCGGATGGAGGCAAAAAATAAAATGAGCAAACCCTTTGGAAGACATGATGATGGAAAATCAGCAGCAGCCTTTGCTGAAGCCAAGCAATATATTCCAGGTGGAGTGAACAGCCCTGTTCGCGCCTTCAAGTCCGTAGGGATTACACCCATTTACGTGGAACGTGGTGAAGGGGCCTATGTATACGATATTGACGGCAATGCTTACATTGATTTTGTCGGCTCGTGGGGGCCTCTTATTATGGGACATGCACACCCAGAGGTCGTTAAGGCGTTGCATGATACCGCGATCAAGGGCACGAGCTTTGGTGCACCAACACTGCTGGAGACCGAGATGGCGAAGCTCGTCTGCGAACGTGTGCCTTCTGTTGATATTGTACGGATGGTTAACTCAGGCACCGAGGCTACCATGAGCGCTATTCGTCTGGCGAGAGGCTATACCGGACGTAGCAAAATCCTCAAATTCGAAGGCTCTTACCATGGTCATGCTGACAGCCTGTTGATCAAGGCAGGCTCCGGGGTAGCTACACTGGGACTGCCTGACAGCCCGGGTGTACCAGAAGGCGTAGCTAGCAATACGATCACGGTGCCTTATAATGACGAGGCTTCTGTGTCTCTGGTCTTTGAGAAATATGGTGAGGATATCGCAGCCGTCATTGTTGAGCCCGTAGCGGGAAATATGGGGGTTGTTCCTCCGCTGCCAGGATTCCTGGAGAGCTTGCGCCGATTGACTGAGCAATATGGCAGTCTGCTTATTTTCGATGAGGTCATGACAGGGTTCCGTGTCGGCTATCATTCAGCTCAAGGGCGTTTTGGCATTACCCCGGATCTGACGTGTCTTGGCAAAGTCATTGGTGGCGGTCTTCCGGTCGGTGCCTATGGTGGACGAAGAGAGATTATGGAGCAGATGGCACCAGCTGGCCCGATCTATCAGGCGGGAACGCTGAGTGGCAATCCACTGGCTATGGCAGCAGGCTACACCACACTGAGTCTACTCACGCCAGAGATATATGACCAATTGGAGGAGCGGGCCGCTAGACTACAGGAGGGCTTCGAACGGAATGCGCGGGAGATCGGAATTCCTGTATCCATTAACCGTGTCGGCTCTATGGTGTGTCCGTTCTTTAACGACAAGCAGGTTACAAATTATGATGTGGCACGTGCAAGTAATCCGGATCATTTCCGTCGCTACTTCGCGGAAATGGTGCGTGAGGGAGTCAGTGTGGCGCCTTCTCAGTTCGAGGGCATGTTCGTATCGGCAGCGCACACTATTCAGGATATTGATGCCACGATTGAAGCCAACTATAATGCGCTGAGACGTCTATGAGCTGGCGGAAGAGCTGGAAGCGACGCGGACCGTGGCTAGAGCTGACTCCTGGCAAGGAGGTCACTTCAAGTGAGGACAAGCACCTTGCCGCAGAGCGTTGGATACAGGGGCAGCTTGGCATGCCTGAGAAGCTATACCGTAGATTACAGCACGATAAGCTTTTCCTGCTAGCCGGGGATCGATTGCGGATACAGTTGTTCCCTGAGCTGGACTACGGCGTGGAGCCGAGGTGGCATGAGCTGACGGTCCTGTACGAGGACGACTTTTGTCTGGTCGTGCACAAGCCTGCCGGCATGCCTGTACATCCGGATGGAGGAGCGGGAGATGGCCCTGTCACTCTGGATCATGCGGTGGCATCTTATTATGAGATGAACGGGATTCGGACACCTGTGCGGCATATCCACCGTCTGGATGTGGACACGACAGGTCCTGTGCTGTATGCGAAGAATGGCTTTGCCCAGCTCAAGCTAGACGAGCAGATGAGGAGCAAGGAGATCCACCGCCGCTATGTTGCTATTGGTCAGGGTAAGGTGCCGAAGGCTCTTGTTCGGATTGATGAGCCGATCGGTAAGGATCGACACCATAAGCAGAGACGGCGCGTATCGACTACCGGTCAAGAGGCAGTTACCCTTGTGCAGACTGAGGAATATCTGCAAGGAGCTACTCTTGTACATCTGACTCTGGAGACAGGCAGGACCCATCAGATTCGCGTACATATGAGTCATGTTGGGCATCCGCTGCTAGGTGACGTGTTGTACGGAGGTCCGTCATTACAGATGCGGAGGCAGGCACTTCATGGTGAGGAGCTGACATTCCAGCATCCGATCAGTGGACAGGAGATACTCGTCCATGATCCTTGGCCATCGGACTTTCGAGAGTTATATGATCGCTTGAAGCTATAGCAAATTACTATTTATGCAGATAGATCAGTGCTAGACTTACCCGATTAGCAAGGCAGGCAGGAAGGACTTCGTCCGAGGCCGCTTGTCAGGGGAAGTGTGGCACTGTTCTTTTTTGTTAAGAAGAGACCTATAACGTATTCAGCATTGGGCTAATCACGAGGGTTCTTTTTGCAAAAGATGGCATGCTCTTCTTTCTGGTGCATATACATGAACCGAACGAACAATGGTTGGATTAAGGACTATCCGCACAGGCAATGAACATGCGGAAGCTCCCGAAAGGAGGATGCTATCTATGCAAGATAGGCCCTATGGCTTGCGTTTTGATATCTATGAACGTATCCATCTGACGGAGGAAGCTGCGGGCATAGCAGAGTTAGAGGAAATTGAGCTGCTGCCGCGGATTCAGGTTGTTGAGCAGGAGGATCAGGCGGCGTTACGCGGACATTTGCTGCTTGAAGGGGTATATCGGGGAGAGGAAAATGAGCTCCAGAGTCTTACTCATCTCATCCCTGTGGAGATTACGATTCCTATGAACCGGGTCAGCAGTGTAGAGGACATCTCGGTAGAAATTGAAAATTTCGATGTGGATTTGTTGTCTTTGCGAAGTCTGAATATTACCGGGGTGTTGTCACTCCATGGGGTGGAAGGGATAGAGCCAGCCGACTCTTCTGTCTGGGCCGATGATGAATTTACGGTCGTGCATACACCGCAGCCTCCCACAAATCTTGTGCAGCAGCGAGAGGAAGTACAGGAGCAACAGAGTGAGCCGGACTCTGCCTCTGTGGCATCATCAACGACTGCTCCAGAGCAATGGAGTCCTCATTTTGGCGATTCTGCTGCACATAGCTCTTCTACGTCAGATAAACCGGCTGCAGAACAGTCATCGAATAAGCCACAGGTCTGGCAGTTCGAGAGTGCCTCTCATGCGAGAGAAGAAATTCGTGAGCCTGACAGGCCATCTGGTACATCCCAAGCGAACACGGATGCTGACCATTCGCCATGGAGTGAAGAACGGGAGCAGCAGGTGGAAGTGGATGAGCGTGATCCTTCCTCCGATATTCAGGTAGAAGACTCCGATGCTGCGGTATCCGCTCTGTCTGAATCCGAACTACAGAACGAGCAAGAAGAAGTGACTGCAGCTGTAGATTCATCCTCAGAGGACAAAAAGGAAATGAAGGTGGCCTTCGGCAGCAAAAAGGATGTTCTGGTTACCGAGCTGGAGGCTGTCCCATTCTCTACATTGCTGCCAACCTCACGGGTATCCAAGGAGCCGCCTGCTACGGAAGCAACGGAGGCAGAAGCACATGCTGAGCAGGAGCCAGAGGATTTCACAGCAGCAGGTGGTCGGTGGAACTCCCTGTTCCAGCGCAGTGAAGGGGAGCAAGGCTCCTTCCGTAAGCTGAGGCTATGTATTGTGCAGCGGGAGGAGACACTGGAGACCATTGCCGACCGCTATGAGCTAAGTGTACGTGAGCTGCAGCTATACAACAGGCTTACAGAGCATGGGGTGGAGGAAGGACAGGTATTGCTCATCCCATGATGTATGGACGGGGCGTGAGCTTGTAGCCTCTATGCAACTTGTGTCTGAGTTTTTGAATTATGCCTTCTACTAGAGCTCTGAAAAGACAGCTATACTCCGTGTAAAAGGCAATGCGGGGCTTTGGATATTGACTAACAGCATTCAGCAAGTTATGATGTGGTATAGCAACTGGAGAGATGATGTGCTTGACATCACGCGCTTTGAATAGCGCAAGGTCATCTGCCAGCTATACAACAGACATTGAACGGGAAGAGTAGGCAGTGAGCCCTTCAGAGAGCGGAATTGTAGCGCTGTGAGGTTCCGCAGGATGCAGCTGGCCGAAGTCGCCCGGGAGTCGCTTGTTTGAACCCGCCGAGGCAAGATGCGTATTAGAACAAGCCGGGGACGGCCGTTATCCGTAGAGTGTCACAACCTTGTACCCCTATGGGTCAGTTGCAGGGATGTGAAACAAAGGTGGTACCGCGAAAGAACAGCCTTTCGTCCTTTGAGGATGGAGGGCTTTTTTTATTTTCGTCCCCATATATGCATGGTATTGAATGCGGATTAGAGCACGGAAACCAATTACGTTGGAGGGAATAGATATGTCAGAGCAAGAGCACCAAGCAACAACCGAGATGCCGACAACCTATGATCCGAAATCGGCGGAGCAAAAGTGGTATAAGTACTGGATGGATGGAGGATATTTTCGTGCAGGACGTCTGCCAGAAGCAGAGCCGTTCTCGATCGTTATCCCGCCTCCAAATGTGACAGGAATGCTGCACATCGGTCATGCCCTCGATTTCACTTTACAGGATATTATTATTCGTACGAAGCGGATGCAGGGCTATGATGCACTGTGGCTGCCGGGAGCAGACCATGCAGGGATCGCTACACAGACCAAGGTAGAACAGCAGCTTCGCGCTGAAGGGCTGACACGCTATGATCTAGGACGCGAGAAGTTCCTGGAGAAGGTATGGGAGTGGAAAGACCTTTACCTGAACAATATCCATAGACAATGGGAAAAAATGGGCTTCTCTCTGGATTACTCCCGTGAACGCTTTACGCTGGACGAGGGTCTATCCAAGGCCGTTCGTGAGGTGTTCGTCAAGCTCTATAATAAAGGCTTGATCTATCGCGGCAAGCGGATCATTAACTGGGACCCTGTGGCTCGTACAGCCCTGTCTGACATTGAGGTAGAATACAAGGAAGTGAATGGTCACCTGTATCATCTGCAATACCCGCTGAAGAATGGCAATGGGCATATTACGGTGGCAACGACACGTCCTGAGACGATGCTGGGAGATGTGGCCGTAGCCGTTCATCCAGAGGACGAGCGCTACAAGGATATGATCGGCCAGATGCTGGTCCTCCCTATTGTGGGTCGTGAGATCCCTGTCATTGCTGATGATTATGTAGATAAGGAATTTGGTAGTGGCGCAGTCAAGATTACGCCTGCCCATGACCCTAATGACTTCGAAATGGGGCAACGCCATCAGTTGCCACAGATCAATGTGATGAATGAAGATGGATCGATGAATGAGGAAGCTGGCAAATATCAAGGTCTCGACCGTAGTGATTGCCGGAAGCAGATCGTCGCAGACCTTAAGGAACAGGGGGTGCTGATTCGCATTGAGGATCATGTGCATCAGGTGGGACATAGTGAGCGGACGAATGCTGTAATCGAGCCTTACTTGTCTACACAATGGTTCGTGAAGATGAAGCCGCTGGCGGATGCTGCTATTGAAGCGCAAAAAGGCGGTAATGGTGTACAATTCGTACCGGATCGCTTCGAGAAAATCTATCTGCACTGGATTGAAAATATAAGAGACTGGTGTGTATCCCGACAACTATGGTGGGGCCACCGAATTCCAGCCTGGTATGACGAGGAGACTGGCGAGATTATCGTCAGCGCTGAGGATCCTACGACACTGCCAGAGTATGCGGGACGCAAGCTGAAGCAGGACGAGGATGTGCTCGACACTTGGTTCAGCTCAGGGCTGTGGCCGTTCTCTACCATGGGGTGGCCTGATGAGACAGAAGACTTCAAGCGCTACTACCCGAATAATGTACTCGTAACGGGCTACGACATTATTTATTTCTGGGTAGCACGGATGATCTTCACCGCTTTGGAATTCACTGGACAAAGACCGTTTGCGGATGTATTGATTCATGGACTTGTTCGTGATGCGGAAGGACGCAAAATGTCTAAGTCACTCGGCAACGGGGTAGACCCACTGGAGGTCATTGAGAGCTATGGCGCGGACGCCATGCGCTACATGATCTCGACAGGCAGTACGCCTGGGCAGGACCTGCGCTTCCGCATTGAGAAGGTGGAGCAGGCTCGTAATTTTGCCAACAAGATCTGGAATGCTTCCCGCTTCGCTCTGATGAATCTGGAAGGCGTAACGTATGAGGATATTGATATTACGGGTGAACTCAGTACGGCAGATCGCTGGATCTTGCATAGACTGAACGAAACTTCACGTGATATTACGCGTCTAATAGATGCCTATGAATTCGGGGAGACTGGACGTCTTCTGTATAACTTCATATGGGATGATCTCTGTGACTGGTATATTGAATTCTCCAAGCTCACACTATATGGAGAGGATCCAGCAGCCAAGAAGAAGACGCAATCCGTCCTTGCTTATGTACTGGATCGTACACTGCGCATGATTCATCCGTTCATGCCATTTATTTCCGAAGAAATCTGGCAGCATTTGCCGCATGAAGGGGAGACCATCACACTTGCCTCCTGGCCAGTATATGATGCTGCCCTGGAGAACGAAGCAGCGGTAGCCGAGATGAATCATCTGCGTGATGTGATTCGCTCGGTGCGAAATATCCGTGCTGAAGTGAATGTTCCGATGAGCAAGAAGATTGAGCTGCAGGTGAAGGCAGCGGATTCGCATATTCTGGATATTCTGAGCCGTAATGGAGAGTACATTCGTCGCTTCTGCAATACCTCCGATTTCTTGCATGGAATTGAGCTGAATGTACCAGACAAGGCGATGTCTGCAGTAGTAACCGGAGCAGAGCTCTATTTACCGCTAGCGGGTCTGCTCGATATCGGACAGGAGATTGCCCGACTGGAGAAGGAGCTTCAGCATCTGAACAACGAGGTGCTGCGTATTGACAAGAAGCTGTCTAATGAGGGCTTCGTGGCCAAGGCACCAGCGAAGGTCATTGAGGAGGAGCGTGCCAAGCATGCAGACTACTCTGATAAGCGGGATAAGGTAATCGCTCGTATCCAGGAGTTGAAGGATTAACACACGCTTGTTGATGAATAACAACCACTTTGCTGACAAACCCCCATGGTCTGAGGTGCTTGTCAGCAATTTGGCTGTGTAATTTGGTACGGCTGGAAGAGAGCTGGCTGTAGCAGCGTGACAAATAATAGCGACCTGAAGGTGAAAAGCATGTCTGAACAGTACGAGGCTCGCGGGTCAACGGGACCCTTACACACATATACTGAAGCAGTTGACTGGATTAATGGTCTGATTCCATTTGGCATCAGACCTGGCCTGGAACGAATTGAACGGTTGATGACCATGCTGGGTGAGCCGCATCGACATCTGAAGTTCATCCATGTAGCTGGAACCAACGGCAAAGGCTCTACCTGCGCGATGCTTACATCTGTGCTGCTGGAGAATGGTTACGATGTTGGGACTTTTACCTCTCCCTACATCACCAAATTTACAAATCGTTTTCAGTTTAACGGAGCTGACATTTCCGAATCGGATCTTGTGATGCTGTCCAATCGTCTGTACCCATTGGTACAGGAAATTGCGGAGACAGAGCTTGGCTCCCCCACCATGTTCGAGGTAGCTACGGCCCTTGCCATTTTGTATTATGCAACAGTTACTTTTCCTGATGTTGTGGTATGGGAGACAGGGCTCGGGGGAAGGATGGATGTTACCAACATTGTCACCCCGATTGTATCGGTGATTACCAATATCGGCTTCGATCATACGGATATTCTGGGGGATACGCTGGAGCAGATTGCTGGAGAGAAGGCGGGGATTATCAAATCCGGTGTGCCAGTCGTGAGCTGTGTCACTCAGCCGGAAGCTCTTGAAGTGATTCGGAGGACTGCCATTGCCAAGGGGGCTACGCTCTATCTTGCTGGTGAGCATTTCATATATGAGCTGCTTGGCGGCGATGAGCATGGACAGAGCTTCCGCTTTGCTGGTCCGTTCAGAGAATTGGAGATTTCGATCACCATGCTGGGCGAGCACCAATGTACGAACGCAGCCGGTGCTATGATGACACTGGAGGTACTGCGCCAGTATATGGCCTTCGTACTTGACGATGAGCCGTTGCTAGAGGGCTTCCGCAAGACTCACTGGGCGGGGCGCTTGGAGCTGTTATCAACGGAGCCGAGAATCGTCGTCGATGGTGCGCATAATCCTGAAGGGGCAGAGTCACTTGCCAAGAGCATTCCTTCGCTGTTCAAGTACCGGAAGTTGATTTTCATGATGGGGATGCTTGCGAACAAGCATCACGAAGCTTATCTCAAGCATATACTGCCACTAGTGGATACGCTTATCCTGACCGAGCCCGATTTTCGCCGCAAGATGGATGCCGGAGAGCTGGCAGACCTGGTGGATAGATTGCGCCCATTATATGCAAAACAAGATTTACAAGTCATTGTGGAACGAGACTGGAAGCAGTCGCTTGAGCTGTTGAAGTCGCGTACAGAAGAGGGGGATCTAGGAGTCGTGTCCGGCACATTGTATCTGATTTCCGATGTGCGTGCGACTCTTGTGCATCAGACCGATTCGGAAAAAGGTTGGTGAAATTTTTTGTTGAATACTGCAGAACATGTTCATTTTATCGGTATCGGCGGTTATGGAATGAGCGCCATTGCACGGGTCATGCTGGAAATGGGGTACACGGTGACCGGCTCAGACGTTGCGGCACAGGAGCTGACCGAGAAGCTGGCAGCAAAGGGTGCAAAAATATACATTGGCCATACAGCGGAGCATGTACATGGTGCTGATCTGGTCGTATATTCAACAGCGTTATCACGTGATAATGTGGAGCGCGTAGCAGCTGAGCAGTTGAATATACCTACACTGCATCGATCACAAATGTTAGCACGGCTGATGAATGAACGAAAAGGCGTAGCTGTTGCTGGAGCTCATGGCAAGACAACGACCTCTTCGATGATCGCTCTCGTCATGGAACGTTGCGGAACAGATCCCACATACATTATCGGTGGAGAGATTATGAACGTGGGCACCAATGCCAAGGCTGGCACGGGAGATTGCGTCGTTGCTGAGGCGGACGAGAGCGATGGCTCCTTCCTGCAATATCATCCGTGGTTAGGGATCGTTACGAATATTGAAGCGGATCATCTTGAGAACTACAATGGGGATTTTGCCGAGCTCAAGAAAGCTTATGTCCAGTTCCTGAATCAGATTAGACCTGAGGGAACGGCTGTCGTATGTGCGGATGACGCTAATATTCAGGAGCTTAGCTCGCAATTGACGACTCGTCTGACGACCTACGGAATCGATTCCGAGGCGGAATACACTGCAACCGATATTCACCTGGGAGATCGTCAGGTATCCTTTATGATGAATCATAAAGGTCAGCCGCTTGGTGTGATTCGGCTGTCGGTACCTGGACGGCATAATGTGTATAATGCCATGGCTACAGTCATTGCTTGTCTGGAGGCAGGAATTGAATTCAGCCGTATTGCCGAGGCGATCGTAGAATTTAACGGGGCCAAGCGACGCTTTCAAGTGCTGGGTGATTATAATGATATTCTGGTTATTGACGATTATGCTCACCATCCTACGGAGATTGAAGCCACGATCAGCGCTGCACGAGCTACAGGGAAGCGTATCGTTGCTGTATTCCAGCCACAGCGATATACCCGTACCTTCTTCCTGCTGGATGCGTTCAGTCGTGCCTTTGGCGGAGCGGATGAGGTCATCATAACCGATATTTACTCTCCAGCCGGAGAGAAGCAGATTGAAGGAATTCACTCCTCCAAGCTGGTAGAGCTGATTGTAAGTAATAGCAATGCTAATGCTCGCTATCTGCCTACCAAGGAGGCCGTAGTGGAGGAGCTTAAGCAGCGAATTCAGCCGGGAGACCTTGTCATTACGATGGGAGCCGGAGATATCTGGAAGGCTGGGGAAGCCCTTGCTCAGTATCTGAAGGGGCGTTTGTCCTAGACTACAACTTGAAGTGTCCTGTCGTCGATTTATTGGCGGCTCAGGGCACTTTTTTTTGAACAAAACAGTCATAAAACGAGAATGCGGTGCATACAACTTGATATGAGGCTTAAAGGGACAAGGGGTGTGTACCGTGAATAATTCCAGAATGACGTTCCACTTCAATCAGCCAGAGGCTGATCCATCGAAGCAAACGACGCATGGTTCTGCTGACAGACTGCGACAGGTCCGGCAAGAGCCGACTGAATCCTTAGTGACGAAGCCTGCTGTGAAAAGCATAGAAGAACTCGAAGACAGTCCATCCAAGGTGGACAAAGTGCCTGTACCGGGTCATGAGGACTGGGACGACCCGTTTGGGGCATCGGCCTCTTCATGGTCTTCCCCTGCTTACTGGAGAGAAAAGGTAGGTCCTGTTGCACGAGTTCGTCGTACCTCACCCTGGAAGATTGCTGGGTCAGTAACCAGTGCTTTGATGACGGGTGCCTTGTTCGGCTATATTGTGCTGGCAATCTTCGGTGATAGCAGCAGTGTGCAGGCACCATCACTTGAGAATCAGGCTGCTGTTCCTGTATTCTCACAGGAGCAGGGCACACTCGCTGATCTTACCGTTCCTCCATCATTTCCTGTGGTGGAGGCGAAGATATCTCCAAGCTCTTATTATATGCTTCAATATGGTGTGTTCAGCTCGGAGGAACGCGCCCTGCAGGCTGCTACAGAGCTGGCCGCCGCTGGTGTAGCCTCTGGAAGGGACGCTCTTGAGGATAACAGGGTATATGCCGGAATCTCTCCTGACCGGGAGCAGGCGAAGCTGCTGGGAGGGCAGATGAAGACGCAAGGCATGGAGCTGTATGTCCGCCAGTTGGATCTTCCTGGAGCAGACAGACTTGCTTTTACGGGGACTTCGGACGGAGCAGAGGAATATTTTACGGTCAGCACCGAGCTTGTTCACAGTCTGACAACCTTGTCTGCCTCATTGCTTCGTGTGGCGCAGCCTGGTGAGGTGCAAGACTCCACCATGTCAGAGCTAGAGAGTATACATCAACGCTGGACAGAGAGCGTTACTGTATTGTCCAAGGGGATTCCCGGCGAAGCGAAATCGCTCGTAGAGGGAGAACTAATCAAGTCGATGAACAGTGCGATGTCGGCTTTGTCGGAGTACAACAAGAATAAGGCGAAGGAGCATTTATGGGAGGTACAATCCTCCATGATGAAGTATGTTTTTGGACAGCGGCAGCTCCTGGAATTCATCAAACAATAGCCAAGTGTCCCATGATCCGGCACGGAACTGGAAATACTTCCCCGTGTCGGATTTCTGTTTGTGTTGCACCTGAAATCACCGTATAATAATATGGTGTAAAAAAATGGCGAGGGAAGATCAGGATGAGGAAAAATGCAGGCATATTTACGCTGTTTATTATTCTCGGCTGGCTGCTGGGGGCTTGGATTGCCAAGGCGCTTCAGTCGGTTCAGGTTCTGTCCTTCTTGACGAAGGCTACGTCCATAACATGGAAGCCTGCGGCTGATCTGGATATCATCAGCTACAATATAACATTAACATTGCAGATGAGCCTGCTCAGTTTGATCGGCATTATTGTAGCGATCTGGCTGTACCGCAGGCTCTAGTTGTGGTCAAAGGAGTAAGCTACTGTGATGAATATGGATGTTCCGCATATCATTTTGGCATCGGGATCACCGCGTAGACGAGAGCTCATGACTGCATTGCAGTTGCCATTCGAGGTAATTGTCAGTCATGCAGACGAAGAGGTTGAGGAAGGTCTTAGTCCTACACAGATTGTTGAATCTCTGGCTCTTCGGAAGGCATCTTCTGTGCGTGATGCGATGGAGCCTGACGCAGCAGAGGCTGTTATCGTTGGGAGCGATACGATTGTGGTGCTCGATGGCGAGGTTCTTGGCAAGCCTGTAGATCATTCGGAGGCTGTTCGAATGCTTACAGCATTGCAAGGAAGAACACATGAAGTATTCACAGGTGTGGCTTGTCTACATACAGGAAACGGAATGACACGGATTAGTAGCCGTAGAACGCTCGTAACGATGAAGCCTTTGGACGAGCAGTCTATTCGAGCGTATGTTGCTACAGGAGAGCCCGCAGATAAGGCGGGTGCTTACGGAATTCAAGGACTTGGAGCCACCCTGGTGGAAGCGATCGAGGGGTGCTATTTTAACGTGGTTGGGCTACCAGTGTCTCTTCTGACAGACATGTTGTCTGAATTCGGGATACATGTGCTTCGCCCGCAATAAAAGGGGAATGCTATGATGGAGTCGCATAAGTTCATGCTTCGCGACCTCCCCCATGAAGAACGACCAAGAGAGCGCATGATGCAGTATGGGGCCGAGGCTTTAAGTCATGCTGAGTTGCTTGCCATCCTACTAAGGACAGGCACACAGCAGGAATCAGCTTTACATTTGGCACAGCGGATTTTGATGCAAGCAGGTAATCTGCGCCAACTGGTGGATCTCAGTCTTGAAGAACTGATGGAGATCAAGGGTATTGGGGCGGCCAAGGCACTTCAGCTCAAGGCAGGTATCGAACTCGGGCGTAGGTTAGCCCTGTCCCGGCATACGTTGTCTCCAGCAATCCGTAGTCCTCGCGATGTCTCCGATCTGCTCTCAGAGCAGCTCCGATATTTGCAGAAAGAGCATTTTGTTTGTCTCTTTCTGAACACGAAGAATGTAGTGATTGCTCAAGAGACCTTGTCGATTGGCAGTCTTAACGCTGCGGTGGTGCATCCTAGAGAAGTGTTCCGGGCAGCCATCAAATGCAGCAGTGCTTCCATCATTTGCGCCCATAATCATCCGAGCGGAGATCCTACACCCAGTAAGGAAGATGTTCAATTGACGCAACGCCTGATCGAGGCGGGCAGCATCGTCGGGATTGATGTACTGGATCATATCGTCATCGGGGATGGACAATACGTAAGTTTGAAGGAACGAGGTCTTATATAATATAATGTGTTGGTTGGTAATACCACAGGGCTCATGAATACCACACATTTCCCTCAACGTATGCATTCGGTCGGAATGACCGCATAATAACATATTACATCAATAATGGAACTGACTAGAAAAGGAGATTACAGCATGTTTGGTGGATTTACTAAGGATTTGGGAATTGATCTCGGGACAGCAAATACATTGGTCTATGTACGTGGACGCGGTATTGTCGTAAGAGAGCCTTCAGTAGTGGCTTTGCGGACAGACACGAAGAGCATAGAGGCAGTTGGTGAATCTGCCAAGAAAATGATTGGACGTACACCTGGCAATATTCGTGCGATTCGTCCTATGAAGGATGGAGTCATCGCCGATTTCGATACTACAGCCACGATGATCAAGTACTTTATTCGTCAGGCTCAGAAGCAACGCTCCATATTTCCGCGCCATCCGAACGTCATGGTATGCGTACCTTCCGGCATTACAGCTGTAGAGCAGCGGGCAGTGGAGGATGCGACAAGACAGGCAGGAGCTCGTGAAGCATACACCATTGAGGAGCCATTCGCAGCAGCGATTGGAGCTGACCTGCCAGTATGGGAGCCTACAGGTAGCATGGTCGTAGATATCGGTGGAGGAACAACTGAGGTTGCTGTGATCTCCCTTGGAGGTATCGTGACCAGCCGCTCTGTGCGAGTAGCCGGTGACGAAATGGATGAATCTATTATCCAATATATCAAGCGTCAATATAATCTGATGATTGGTGAGCGCACCTCCGAGCAGCTGAAGATGGAAGTGGGTTCGGCTATGCCACTGGAGACCGTGGAGACAATGGAGATTCGTGGACGTGACCTGGTGACAGGCCTGCCGAAGACCATTACAATTACATCAGATGAGATTAGTGAAGCGCTATCGGATACGGTAAATGCGATCGTGGATGCTGTGAAAGTGACTCTGGAGAAGTGTCCTCCCGAGCTGGCGGCTGATATCATGGATCGCGGTATTGTGCTTACAGGCGGTGGCGCATTGCTTCGGAATCTGGACAAACTGCTTGCTGGCGAGACTGGCATGCCAGTCATTGTCGCTGAGAATCCATTGGATTGCGTTGCCATCGGTACAGGAAAAGCACTCGAAAACATCCACCTGTTCAAATCGCGTAGCAGCTCTGCAGTCCGCTCCAAACGTTGAATCGGGGGTGTAACCACTGTTTAAGCTGCTTGGGAACAAAAGACTGTTTATTCTGCTGATCGGTATTGTTACATTTATAGCCCTGATGGGCTTCACATTGAATAACAGGGAATCTCTGTCCTGGCCTGAGAAGTTTGTCAGGGATACTACTGGTTTTGTACAAAGCATCTTTTACAAGCCCGCTGGAGCCGTAGCGGGCTTCTTCAAAGATATTGCGAATATGCGAGCTGTGTATCAGGAGAATGAGCAGCTGAAGATTGCAGTTGCTCGTTATACCCAAAATGAAGTTCGCATCAGTGGTCTTGAAGAAGAGAACAAGCGTCTGCAGGAAGAGCTCAATTTCACGGAAATGCAGAAAAATAAATACAACTACACGGACAAGATTGCCAATGTTGTCAATGTTGGCTCTGATCCTGTCGTGAAGACTTTGACGATTGATATCGGCTCTAATGAAGGCGTCAAGCCCGGCATGGCCGTTCGCTCTATTGATGGACTGGTCGGTGTCATTGATCATACGGCCAATTTCACTTCTACAGTCAAGCTGCTGACCTCACTGGATCCGACTACAAATGCCATCGCAGCTACAGTAGTGGGCAGAGAGGATCAAGCCTTCGGCATGCTTGAAAATTACAATCCCAATACAGGTAAGTTCGAGATGACAAGGATTGAAGAGGGCGATGTTGTAAAGCCCGGTGATCAGATCATGTCCTCCGGAACTGGTGGGGAATTTCCAAAGTACATGCTGATTGGGAAGGTAGAAGAGGTAAAGGTCGGAGAGTTCGGTCAGACACGTACAGCAATTATTGAACCAGCCGCGAAATTCTCAGACTGGAAGGAGCTCTTCGTTGTATTCACTCCAGAGGTGCCAGAATCATGAGGTTCCGCGGACATGTACTGATCATGCTTCTATTTGTGCTCTTTATCGTGGAGGGTACGATTATCCCTTGGCTGATTCCAGGTGGCTGGCAGTATCGTTTGTCTCCTAATTTGGTCTTTATCATTATTTTATTCGTATCGGTATATTATCATCGTCATACTGCACTTGTGCTAGGCATTATCTTCGGATTGCTACATGATATCATCTTTTATGGAGCCATGATTGGACCTTATTCCTTCGCTATGGGGTGCGCAGCTTACCTGATGGGTCTGATCTTTCAGGCCCCACGTGCTCCCATGCCGATCATGATGACTGTAGTGCTGCTGGGAAGTCTGCTCTTTGACTCCACACTGTTCGGCATCTATCAGCTATTTCAGCTCAATGTGCACTCATTTAACTGGGCGCTTACCCAATATATGATCCCCAATCTATGCGTGCATTTCCTGTTTGCATTGATCATCTATGTACCTATGCGTAAGCAATTCGAGCTCCTGGGTGGCCGTCCAAAAAAAGAAGAGAGCTTGTAGCTGCACGTTTTTGCGGGGCCAAGCAGGAGATTCGACGTTCCGGCGCGAAAGAGTTGGGATGGGAGGGACAGGCTAATGACGGTTAAACCAAATCGTGTTACGATTAAAGGCATCAAAGACGGCCTGGTATTCCTGCTGGATGATCAATGTGAATTTGATGAACTGCTGGGAGAATTGCGCTTCAAGCTTGAGCATAGCCACCAAAATATATTGACTGGACCGATAGTTCATGTAGATATTAAGATGGGGAACCGTGAAATCAGCGAAGAGCAGAAGGAATCCTTACTGGAGGTATTACGTACCAGGGGGAATCTGCTTATTCGCTCCGTTGAATCACCGAACCTGCAGTCCGAGGATGACAAAGGACAGCATATTCATACGATGACAGGTATGGTCCGTTCGGGCCAGGTGCTGCATTACAACGGAAATCTGTTGTTTCTGGGTGACGTGAATCCGGGAGGAGCGATTACTTGCACGGGTGATCTGTTCATTCTCGGTTCATTGCGAGGAATGGCTCATGCGGGAATGGAAGGCAATAGAGAGGCGATTATTGCCGCTTCTTACTTCGCCCCTACTCAAGTACGGATCTCGGACGTAATCAGTCGTCCCCCGGATGAATGGGAATCACGCGAGGCCGGCATGGAATTTGCATATCTGCAGGAGGATACCATGCAAATTGACAAAATTACGAATATTGGCAGACTTCGCCGTGAATTTAATGTGTTTAAAGGAGTGTAGCGCATGGGAGAGGCCATAGTTGTCACCTCGGGAAAAGGCGGCGTCGGTAAAACGACGACCTCAGCAAATATCGGAACAGCTCTCGCACTGCTCGGCAAGAAGGTGTGCCTGGTCGATACGGATATCGGCCTCCGCAACCTGGATGTGGTTATGGGACTGGAGAATCGCATCATTTACGATCTTATTGATGTAGCAGAAGGACGCTGCCGCTTGAACCAAGCCTTGGTGAAGGACAAGCGCTTTGAGGAATTATATATGCTTCCTGCTGCACAGACGAAAGATAAGAATGCTATTACGCCTGAACAGGTCAAGGATATTATTCTGGAGCTCAAGAAGGATTTTGAATACATCATTATTGACTGTCCTGCAGGAATCGAGCAAGGATTCAAGAATGCCATTGCCGGAGCAGATCAGGCTATTGTTGTGACTACACCGGAGAATGCAGCAGTACGTGATGCAGACCGGGTTATCGGACTGCTCGAAAATTCGGAGATTGGCTCACCGAAGCTGATCGTCAACCGGATTCGCAGCAGCATGGTGAAATCCGGGGATATGCTGGATATCGACGGCATTTTGCAGGTACTGAACATTGATTTGATCGGAATTGTGCCTGATGATGAGCTTGTCATCAAAGCAGCTAACATCGGCGAACCTACCGTCATGAATCCGGATTCTCAGGCTGCGATTGCATATCGTAACATTGCTCGGCGTATTCTGGGAGATACTGTTCCATTGATGCAGTTGGATCAGAAGACAAGTGTGCTGACTCGCTTTAAGAAATTCTTCGGGGTCAAGAGCTGATTATCTGAAGGTGTAGCTTCCTTGTAGCTGTGAGCTCAACCTTTATTCCTTATCGATTGGCTTACGGATATCGTCTTGATAGTAGTCAAAAAAGAGCTGCTGATGTGTTCCTCTCACCGCGTAGAGCACATCAGCTATTCGTTTTCCTCTGCTCCTCACTTCAGTTTCCAGCCATTCTTTGCTTAATCCCTGATTTTGAAGGTTTTGTTCCAGGATTACCCCATCCATAACCAGTTCAATAGGGAACTTCTGGGTACTTGGTGCAAGCTTCATATCCTTCCTAGTTACGAATTGGTACTCCTCCTTCAATAATACCGAAACTGTCCCATTATCCTCAAGAACCGCATAGTTGACCTCATTCAGATTGAAAATTCCCTTGCTTCGTAATACCTGATTCAGCGTATCAAGCGTATACCTTATCTGCTTCATGTTATCCTCAAGAATCTTCCCATTCTCGATCAACACAGTTGGCGAGCCAGAAATCCATTTTCGCAATTTACTGCTCTTGATCGCAATGACGGATAGTAAAAATGAAATGCTGGCCATGACACCGAGTGCCAGAATGAAATAGGAATATTTCAACGGTACATTAAACGCCAAATTAGCTGCAACGGACCCCAGTGTAATGTTGGTTACAAAATCATGTAACGTCATGTTAGATATGGTCTGTTTACCAAGTAAACGGGCAATCAGCAATACGCTGAAAATGGCTAATATAGTTCGAACTATAATGTCTGCGTAAGTCTGCATTTGAATAATCCCTCCTCCTATGTTCATTATTTCCACACGAGATCAAAACACCACTTGTTAACGATAATTTTTCACCAACTGGTCATAAGGCACATAAGTCTTCTGCTCAATGCGTTTGGTTCTGCTCATAAGTTGGAGCCCGTCCTCATATACATGAAGCAAAAGATCCTCGCTGGAGGGACAGAACATGGACAGAGATACAGGAATTAAACGTCGTCGCGAAATGCGCATTCAGGAGCTACTCACACAGGAGATACATCCTCAGGATGTTTACCGGCAGAGCATGCGCCTACAAGAAGAGGACTCGCATCTACGGACCATCGATCCGTATATTCGAGGAAGGCAGTCACAAAAGCGCAATTCGCTCAACCCGAAGTCGTCGTCGCCACTTATGAAGGATTCAACAATGCGTGCCGGACAAGCGCAGGAGATGGAGCCAGATCCAGAATTCGAATGGAAAAAAAATAGGCATCGCTGGAATGATAGTTTCACAGCTCCACGAAAGCCTTCATTCGTGGCATCGTTAATCCGAAGGCTATGGGTAAGTGCTGCTTTGTTTGGATTGGTGTGGGGAGTATTCCACTGGGAAATGCCATATAGCTCGGAGATTCGCTTGTTTGTAGCGGATGCAATGCATCGTGATATGGATGTACAGTCTGTTGCTGGTTGGTATGAGGAGCATTTTGGTGGCTCACCGGCCTTCTTACCTATATTCAAGGGTCTGGAGCAGAAGGTGCAGCAGGTGCATGGACAGCATCACTTGGCACCTCCTGTACGAGGCAGCATTGTCCAGCCCTTTGCCGTGAGCTTAAAAGGTATAGAGATTGTGCCGGAATCCTTTTCAACCGACCCAGTCCTGGTTAAGAGTATGGATGCGGGACGAGTCATGGATGTCGTACCAGGCACGGAAGGAGACAGCACAGTAGTCATTCGTCATACAGATGGACTGACTGCTATATATGGGCGCTTGTCGGGCACCTCGCTGAGGACTAATGATTGGGTACAGGAAGGGGACGTTGTGGGGCAATTTACAATCATGCAGGAAGCACAAGAAACCAATACCTTGTACTTAGCTGTGAAGCAGGGAGAGCAGTATGTAGACCCGGCAGAAGTGGTAGCGTTTGATTAAGGTCAGAGGAGTAAGGCTGTCCTTACATCCGCTCTTCGTTCTGATCATGATGGCCTCGGTGCTCACAGGACATTTTATCGAGCTAGTGACCTTGTTTGCCATAGTGTTCGTTCATGAGTTGGGGCATGCTGCTGCTGCATCGATGCTCGGAGCGAGAGTAGTGTCCATTCAGATGCTTCCCTTCGGCGGTGTGGCCGAGATTGAGGACCAGGGCTGTCTTCCGGCATGGAAGGAGATTGTGATTGCACTCGCCGGGCCTCTGCAAAATCTGTTTATGATTGCGGTGCTGCTCTTGATTCGTAATCTGGGGACAGAGCAACACGAATTTATCGACTATGTCATCCGTGGCAACCTGATGATTATGTTATTTAATCTGCTGCCTGTGCTTCCACTAGATGGTGGAAAGATTGTCCAGGCGTTGCTGAGTATACTGCTGTCCTATCATGCTGTTCTCCAGCATACGTTACGCGTTAGTATGGTCTGCAGTATCATGATGTGTGTAGCGGCGATTATCCCTGCCCTCTCAGGCAAGGGACCACCGTATTTGAATATGCTCGCTATGGGCTTGTTTCTCTTTTACTCCAATTTTACTGACTACAGGAACCTTCCCTATCGTTTTGTCCGCTTCCTGCTTGGTCGAGATAATCAATACCGTAAAAAGCTAGAGAAGGGAATCATTGCCACGCCAATCATCTCTCATCCAGTGCAACATTTGGAGGGGATTCTGCGTCTATTTAAGAGGGAGAAATACCATATGATTTATGTCATGAATGAAGAGGGCGGCATTATAGCCATGCTCCCGGAGCAGCGGTTAATACGATCTTTTTTCACTAATTATCATGCATCTGGTCCACCTGACCGAAATATATCATAGTGGGGTAATATGGAAAAAATAGAGATATAAACTCATCATAAAAGTTGTTATGATAGATAGAGGAACTTAGCCGGGATAGGAGAATTCCATGAAACAGATGATCGTACACTATAAGCAGCAGACCACGCAGATGGCTCTACTGGATCAGGGAAGACTGGTAGAATATGCTGCGGAGCGTTCACGGGAGCGGGATACGCTGGGCTCCTTCTACAAAGCGCGTGTAGTCAATGTGGTTCCTGGCATGCAGGCGGCATTCGTTGACATCGGCCAGCGTAAGAATGCTTTTTTGTACGTGGATGATGTATTGCACGCTCATACGGACAAGCAGCCGAAGGTGAAGCCCGATATTGCTAGTCTGCTTCATGTGGGGCAAGAGCTGATTGTGCAGGTATTCAAGGAGCAGTTCGGTAATAAAGGAGCAAGAGTTACAACCCATTATTCGTTGCCTGGGCGCTGGATCGTGTATATGCCCTGTGCTGATTATGTAGCCGTCTCCAAGAAGATTGAGCGTGAAGGGGAGCGTGCCCGCCTGAAATCCTTGGGGGAGCAAGTGCGAACTGGCGAGGAAGGACTAATCATTCGGACTGTCTCCGAGGACGAGGGCCAGGAGGCGATTGAAAGTGATCTGCGCTTGCTTCGCAGGCAATGGGAAGCCATACAATCCAAGGCAGAACGGACAAATGCACCGGCAGAGCTACATAAGGATCTAAGTATTGTACAGCGGTTCATACGCGATGCATTCACACCCGAGCAGGATGAGCTCATCATTGATACGGAGTCACAGGTGGAGGAGGCCATTGCCTTTCTTGAGGGGCTTGGAGTCAGCCGACCCTCCGTCAGACTGTACAAAGGGGCAGAGCCTATTTTTAACGCCCATGGTGTCCAAGAGCAGCTTGAGCGGGATTTTGCCCGTAAAGTCTGGTTGAAGGGCGGAGGCTACATCATTATTGATCATACCGAAGCTCTGACCGTTATTGATGTAAATACAGGCAAATATACAGGCGGTAGTAATCTGGAGGAGACGGTGACCCAGACGAATATGGAAGCCGCATCAGAGATTGCTCGTCTGATGAGAGTACGTGACATTGGCGGGATCATTATTGTCGATTTCATTGATATGGAAAGGGACGAGCATCGAAAGGAAGTGGCGAGTGTGCTTGAGCAGGAGCTGAAGCAGGATCGGACCAAGTCCTACATTGTAGGCTGGACGAAGCTGGGGCTACTCGAGATCACTCGCAAGAAGGTTCGTGAGGAGAAGACGCTTGTGCCTTAATGAGCTGATGGTCGCATGATTGAAATAATATCTTGAAATCACATACCACATATGCTAGAATCATCTGGTATGTGTATGATCTATTGCTGCACATGCTGTAACCGCACCAGTGAGGTCGAAGTGTGACATTCCTAGTGGATGTGACCACCTGCATCAGGGCGAGTCTGAGAAATAAGGAGGTGCAAGCAATGTACGCAATTATCGAAACTGGTGGCAAGCAATACAAAGTTCAAGAGGGCGATGTATTGTACATTGAGAAGCTGAACGCAAATGATGGTGATACTGTAACTTTTGACCGTGTCCTGGCTGTGTCCAATGACAAAGGTCTTAACGCAGGTACTCCACTCGTATCCGGAGCTTCCGTAACAGCTAAGGTTGAGAAGCATGGCAAAGGCCAAAAGGTTGTTGTATACAAATACAAACCGAAAAAGAACTACCATGTGAAGCAAGGTCATCGTCAACCTTACACTAAAGTAACGATTGAAAAAATCCAAGCATAAGAGGGTTCGATAAGTGATTATCGTACACATTAAGCATATGGAGAACGGAAGCATCGCTGGTTTTTCGGTGAAAGGTCATGCGAACTATGCTAAATCTGGTGAAGACATTGTGTGTGCTGGAGTATCAGCCGTCACTGTAGGAACAGTTAACTCGATTGAAGCTTTGACAGGTGTCGTGCTCAACTCGAGAATGAAGGACGGATTTTTAAGTGCCGATCTTCCTGAACTGCCTCATGATCATGTCTTTGACGAGATTCAGCTGCTGATGAAATCTATGGCTGTTATGTTGGAGACTATTGCAACGTCATACGGTAAGTATATTGAAATACACAATTCCTAAATGAAGGAGGTTGACACGATGTTGAGATTGGACCTTCAGTTGTTCGCATCCAAGAAGGGTGTGGGCTCCACAAAGAACGGACGTGATAGCCGTTCCAAACGTCTGGGTACAAAGCGTGCTGACGGACAAACCGTTACTGGCGGAAGCATTCTAGTTCGTCAACGCGGAACGAAAATTCATCCGGGTACGAACGTGGGAATCGGTAAAGACGACACTTTGTTTGCGAAAGTAGACGGCGTTGTTAAGTTCGAGCGTTGGGGACGTGACCGCAAAAAAGTTAGCGTCTATCCGGTTGATGTCGCTCCGGTAGCGGCTGCAGTAGAAGCTTAATAGCGGTTGAACCGTGACCAGGCCTCCGGCATTACGCCGGGGGCTTTTTTTGAATCATGGATCATTCGAATTATGAATCATTTGGCTCATGGGTCCAGGCATTAGAGGTATAGCAGTAATATTCTTTTTTATTGGTAATGTACTGGAAAGTAACTCATGCTATACTGGATGTTGAATTCATGATCTGACCTTAAGCGTTGAGAACGGAGAGAAGCCATGTTATTGCGGAAATATTTACCGCTGCTGGCGGTATGTTCGATTCTGATTCCTTTCGTTATAGCACTTTTATTTCCGGGTACAATGAGTATAGTCCTGCTTGGGCTTTGGGGTGGCGTGGCAGGTGTTACTGCGATGCGGATTGCCCAACGTAAAAAAGATACCGAGCAAGCTTCAGCCATTCGGGAGTTGAAGCAGACGGCAATGGATACATTAACGCACCACAGGCATGATTGGATGAATGATCTGCAGGTGCTCTACGGATATATCCGTATGGGGAAGCATGAGAGGTCGGTCCAGTACGTGGAACGAATCAAGGAACGTGTCCTTGAGGAGAGCCGAGTTGCCAAGCTGGGTGTCCCATCACTTGTATTCTACTTGCAGTCGTTCCGGACATGCTCTGGTGACCTACAGCTAAGCATTCATGTGGAAGACCAACTGCAACTGGAGACTGCCATCTCTCCCGAAGACGGCGAGTCGCTTGCTTCAGCCGTCATTGAGTTTCTTGATGCCTGCAAGCACAGAGAGGGCCGGTCGTCCTGGGGAGAAGTGCGCAGCCTGAGCTTGTATTTTGAGATGGACCATGAAGATATTGTCGTGCGTATTGAAGGAGACGGGATACCTGAGCAATCGGACAAGCTGTTACAGCTGCGATCTGTTGTCAGTAATACCCGGGTAAGAGCAGAAGAGCATCCGTCAGGGCATATTATTCGAATGAGGATGCAGTGTCAAGCATAAGGAAGGTGAAATTGCATGTTTGTAGATAAAGCCAAAATTTATGTCAAAGGCGGAGACGGCGGGGATGGACTCGTAGCGTTCCGTCGTGAGAAGTATGTGCCTAATGGAGGTCCAGCGGGCGGTGATGGTGGAAAAGGTGGTCATGTGATCTTTCGTGTAGACGAGGGTCTTCGTACCTTGATGGACTTTCGTTATCAGCGTCACTTCAAAGCACCTAAAGGCGAGAAGGGGCGTAACAAGAGTCAGCATGGTGCCAACGCGGAGCATATGATCGTTCGTATACCACCAGGTACCATGATTCTGGATGATGATTCTGGTGAGATGCTTGCCGACATGACCCGCCATGGGCAAGAGGTTATCGTTGCCAGAGGTGGACGTGGTGGACGTGGGAATATGCGTTTTGCTACGCCAGCTAATCCTGCACCTGAATTGGCTGAGAATGGTGAAGATGGACAGGAGCGTTATATTACGCTGGAGCTGAAGGTCATGGCTGACGTCGGACTTGTCGGATTCCCTAGTGTCGGCAAATCCACACTGCTGTCCGTTGTATCGGCTGCTACTCCGAAGATTGGAGCCTATCATTTTACAACCATTACACCGAATCTTGGTGTTGTCGAAGCGGGAGATGGACGTAGCTTTGTTATGGCTGACCTTCCAGGGCTGATTGAAGGTGCCAGTGAGGGTGTAGGGCTTGGTCATGAGTTCCTCCGTCACATTGAGCGTACACGTATCATTATCCATGTCGTGGATATGGCAGGCTCAGAGGGCCGTGATCCTTATGATGACTGGTTGAAGATCAATGAGGAGCTTAGACAGTACAATGCGAATCTGGAGTCCCGTCCGCAGATCGTTGCAGCCAACAAGATGGATATGCCGGAAGCTGCTGAGCATCTGGAGGAGTTCCGCCGTCAGGTAGCTGAAGTACGTCCGGATCTCGAAATTCTTCCGATTTCCTCACTTACACGCCAAGGTATTCAGGAGCTACTATATCGCGCAGCCGAGCTGCTGGATCAGATTCCTGATGAGCCAGACGTTGAGGAAGTAGCAGAGCTTCAGGAGCGTAAGGTGTACAAGCTGGAGACGGAGGAAGATAACAGCTTCCGTATCGTGAGAGAGAACGACATCTTCGTTGTCGAGAGCGTGAAGATCGAACGTATGATGAAACGGATGCAGCTAACGTCGCATGAGGCAATTCTCAAGCTTGCCAGAACACTGCGCCACATGGGGGTAGATGACGAGCTGCGGAAGCGCGGTGCCAAGGATGGCACGATTGTGCGCATTAATGATTTTGAATTCGAATTCGTTGAGGGTAGCAGTTACTACTAAGTCAGCAGACATCCCTCAATTGTAGTGGATACTGATCAGAAGGTCATAGGGGCAAAGCCTCTATGCATGAATATTAGATTCACATATGAAGAACACGATCCTTGCTATAGAGCGAGGGTCGTGTTTTTGCATATACAAATGATTCATGGGAGTCTTACCTTACATCTGGTGTAATAGGGACACTTGGCTCATCGGGACATAAAGTTATTGCTCTAATTCATTTCTTTCGATATAATGTCCTCTATATGAAAACATAAGTCTTTGAGGAGAGGACGTTCGTGAAAGAACGCTACTATTTGGTTAATGAGGATATTTTGCCTGAAGCCATTGTGAAGACGATTCAAGTGAAACAGCTTCTAGCCTCCGGGGACGTCAAGACAGTTCATGAAGCCGTAGAGCAGGTGGGCCTGAGTAGAAGCGCTTTTTATAAATACAAAGATGGTATCCACCTGATCAATCAGCTCGAACGAGAGCGCATTGTGAATGTCTCTATTGATCTAGAGCATCAATCAGGATTATTATCCAGGGTATTGGCAATGGTAGCAGAGCATGGAGGGAATGTCTTGACGATTCAGCAGAGCATTCCACTGCAGGGCCGAGCCAACGTGGTCATTTCTGTGGAAATGTCGAGGTTGAATGAGGATCTTGGGGGTATGCTGGAGGATCTGCAAAGCGTTGCAGGAGTCAAGAGAGTCCGTATGATTGGACAGGGGTACATGGGTGTGATCTAAGTTGGAATAGTGAGGGGATATCATGAAACCGGTGAAGATAGGCTTATTGGGATTAGGGACTGTAGGTACTGGGGTTGTCCGAATTGTGGAAGGCAATCAAGAGGATCTCAGCAGCCAGGTTGGCTCACCGATCGTTATCGAGAAAATCGCAGTAAAGAACACAGAGAAGACTCGTTCCATTCCGATTGAACCATCCAAGCTCACCGAGGATCCTTGGGAGGTCATCCACGACCCGGAGATCGATGTCATTATTGAAGTTATGGGCGGTGTTGATAAGACCAAGACTTATCTGCTGGAGGCATTGGAGCGTGGCAAGCACATTGTGACAGCCAACAAGGATCTCATGGCTCTGCACGGCTCCGAAATTCTGGCCAAGGCACAGGAGAAGCAATGCGATGTGTTCTATGAGGCGAGTGTTGCCGGAGGTATCCCGATTATCAGAACGCTGATTGAGGGCTTCTCTTCGGATCGAATTACCAAGATCATGGGCATTGTGAACGGGACGACCAACTATATATTGACGAAAATGAGCAAGGAAGGTGCATCTTATGCAGAGGTGCTTAAGGAGGCTCAGGAGCTTGGCTATGCAGAATCGGACCCTACCTCCGATGTAGAAGGGCTGGATGCTGCACGTAAAATGGCGATACTCGGTACACTTGGCTTTAGATCCAATGTGGAGCTGAGCGACGTTCAAGTCCGTGGGATCTCCGGGGTATCGAGTGAGGATATCCTGTATGCCAAACGTCTCGGCTACGAAGTGAAGCTGCTCGGTATAGCTGAGCGTAAGGATGATCAGTTCAGCATTAGCGTCGAGCCTACGCTGGTAAGACAGAACCATCCACTGGCTTCTGTGAATGGGGTCTTTAATGCGGTCTTCGTTCATGGTGAGGCCGTAGGAGAGACGATGTTCTACGGTGCTGGAGCGGGAGAGATGCCCACGGCAACCTCTGTTGTAGCAGACCTGGTGGCTGTCATTAAGAATCTGAAGCTGGGTGTGAACGGACTGAAGGGGATCGTGCCGTATAAGACCAAGAGCATCACAAGTGACGAAGAGGTGTACTGCAAGAACTTCATTCTGCTCCATGTCGATGATAAGGCTGGCGTTCTGGCCCGAATTACGCAGGTGTTCGCAGAGTTTGGAGTTAGCCTTGCGTCTGTAGTGCAGCAGCCGAATGAGCATAATCCGAATGCCGAAATTATAATAGTGACCCATATGGCGAGCAAGGCCAACATGAAGAAGGTACTGAGCCACTTTGAGTCACTGAGTGTCATTCGCCGAATCAAAAGCGTATACCGTGTAGAAGGATAGGAGAGGGAGCTCTAGCAGCCCCTTGCTGAAACGTGGACGATAAAAGGAGCTGTAACCATTGGATTATCCCGAAATGCTTGCAAGTGATATGAATCAAGGAACAGTCTTAAGGTGTTGCTGGAAGGAGGCTTGTAGCCCATGCCGACCATAGGCAAAGTCTCCAGAGTCAAGATACCTGCCAGTACCGCCAATCTCGGTCCAGGCTTTGATACCTTGGGAATGGCCCTGTCGCTATACGCCTGGATTGAAATGAAGCCTTCTGAACATACAGTTTTCCACTTGTATGGTGAGCAGTTGGAGGGGGTGCCTGGTGACAAGAGTAATCTAATCTATCAGGTGGCACAGCAGGTGTTTGAAGCGGCAGGTGTGACCATCCCTGAGCTTGAGATCTCGATGTACTCGGATATTCCGCTCACCAGAGGGCTGGGGAGCAGTGCATCAGCGATTGTTGGTGCACTGGCTGCGGCGAATGCACTAATTGGCTCGCCTTTATCTGATGCCAAGCTGTTTGATATGGCGACCTCCATTGAGGATCATCCTGACAATGTCGGGGCTTCTTTGTATGGAGGAATTGTAACAGCGATCTGGGATGGACAGCATGCGGACTGTATTCGATTGGAGCCTGACGTAAATCTGGAGGCGCTCGTCGTGATCCCTCATTTTCAATTATCCACTTCCAAGGCCAGACAAGTTCTGCCTTCGGAATTCGGCATGAAGGACACGGTATACAATATCAGTCATTCATCGCTGTTGGTGGCGGCTTTGGCGACGGGTCAGTTGGATAAGGTCGCAGCAGCTATGAAGGATCGTGTTCACCAACCATACCGTGCTGCACTTGTGCCTGGCATGACAGAGGTACTGGAGGACGCTCATAAGCATGGTGCGCTGGGAGCTGCTCTTAGCGGAGCTGGGCCAACGTTGCTTGTGCTTGCTGATCGACGTTCAGACCGTAAGGCTGAGCTAGAGAATTATGTCACGAGCAAAATGCAAGAAGCGGGTATTGAGTCTACGGTTATGTGGTTGCGTCCAGAGCGGAATGGAGTTAAGGTATACAACGGGGAGGATGTTCTTCCCTTCTTGGATATGATAAAAGGGGAAACGGAATCATGAAACGAATTGCATTGCTTCAGGAAGGAACAGTATCCCACGAGGCAGTGAACAACCTGCTTGCGGGCGAGCCAGCACAGTTGGTTCATTATCAGCAGATCACGGATGTTTTCCGGGCAACGGCGCAGGGGACTACGGATTATAGTGTCATTCCCATCGAGAACACGATCGACGGTTCCGTAAGCCTGCATCTGGATTGGCTCGTGCATGAGGTGGATATTCCCATGCAGGTGGAGTGGGTATATCCTTCCAAGCAGAATCTGATCGGATCAAGTCAGGAGTTCACCCTTCCGTCGGGAGAACTGGATTTAAGCAAAATTGTAAAGATTATGTCTCATCCAGTGGCTATTCCCCAGTGTCAGAAATTCATACGAGAGCATGTTCCGCAAGCGCAGCTGGAAAGCGTCAGCAGTACAGCACAGGCAGTAGAGATTGTGAAGCAAAATCCGGGCCAAAGCTGGGCAGCCATCGGCACGACTCTTGCTGCGCACACTCATCAGCTGGACATATTGGCGAGTGGCATCACGGATCATCACAATAATTTTACAAGATTTGTCCTGATTGGCCAGCAGCCTCTTGTACTGCAACGGCAGCCGGAGGGGCATCGGACGAGCGTATTGGTCATGCTCCCATCAGACTATCCTGGAGCGCTGCATCAGGTGCTGGCTGCTTTCGCATGGCGTCGTTTGAACCTGCTGCGGATCGAATCCAGACCGACGAAGAAGCAGCTCGGCAGTTATTATTTTTACATTGAAGTGATGGAGTCGGTTGAATCAGTACTGCTCACGGCAGCCTTTGCAGAGATTGAAGCTCTGAAATGCCAGGTGCGAGTGCTGGGTTCTTACCCGTGCTTCCCATATTTAGACAATACTATAAAGATTGATTGAATTAGCGGAGGTGGCCATGATGGCAGAGCAGTGGATTTATCTGGATGGAGAATATGTTACGAAAGAAAATGCTAAGGTATCCGTATACGATCACGGATTTTTGTACGGAGACGGAATCTTTGAGGGTATTCGGATTTATGGAGGAAATATCTTTAAATGCAAGGAGCACTTGGACCGTCTGTATGACTCCGCCAAGTCCATTCAATTGAACATTCCATTGACTCAGGACGAAATGCGTGATGTGATGGCTGAGACCATCCGCCGAAACGACATGCGTAACGGCTATATTCGTCTCATCGTGTCCCGTGGCCCTGGTAACCTCGGTCTGGACCCGAATCGCTGTCCGAAGGCTAGCGTTATCATAATTGTAGAGCAGCTTGCGATCTATCCAGAGGAAGCCTACAAAACAGGCCTCAAGACGGTCTCCGTCTCCCAACGTCGTAATATTCCGGATGCGTTGAATCCGAAGATCAAATCCTTGAACTACCTCAACAACATTCTCGTAAAAATCCAGTCCAACTACGCCGGTGCTGGGGAAGCGATTATGTTGAACTCGCAGGGCTATGTAACCGAAGGCTCCAGCGACAATATTTTCATCATCAAAAACGGTACGGTATTTACTCCTCCATGCTATCTTGGTGCCCTTGAGGGGATTACTCGTAATGCCATTATTGAGCTGTGCGATAAGCTGGGGTACACGCTGAAGGAGCAACCATTTACCCTGCATGATGTCTATGTCGCGGATGAAGTGTTCTTTACGGGAACGGCAGCTGAGGTCATTGCTGCTTATGAAGTGGATGGACGTACCATTGGTGCTGGCGTTGCAGGCCCAATCACATTGAAGCTGCTGGAAGAGTTCCGTAAAATTGTAACTGTAGATGGCTACAAGGTATGGTCCGAGTAACTTTTTAATTCGAATAGTCTTTTTATTGGAGAAGTGGCTTTGCTCTCCTCCAAGTACAACCTAATTATTGCCCCAGGATATTTGTCCTACATGGGTATGTATTCTCTGTTAACCTCTTTGGCTACCTACGGCTGAAGAGGTTTTTTCTCGTCATTGCATTATTGCTTTTGGTGAGGAACGGTATTTTTTTCGTTTATAGGATGTCATATGCCCAGAAACTGCATAGGATGTATTAACGAACAAGGGCGAATGCCATGCCCAGGAATGCCGAGGAGGTTAGCGAACAGGTGAAGATACACATTGTTAAAAAGGGAGACAGCATGTACTCTCTCTCTAAAAAGTATAATGTCGAGCTAGATAAGCTGATCAGCATGAATCCACAGATTACAAATCCGGATGTCCTGAACGTTGGGGATAAAGTGAAAATCCCGACTGCACCAGTCGCCACCCAGCCAACAAAACCAATCGTCCATGAGCACAAGGTGCAGCAGGGAGATACGCTATGGAAGCTCAGCAAGGCGTGGGGAGTCAGCCTGAAGGACATGATTGATGCGAACCCGCAACTTAAAAATCCAAATGCGCTGCTGGTTGGTGAGGTTGTGTATATTCCGGGTACCGTCGCAGCCAATACACCTTCTAATTCCGCTAATCCCCAAATGCCTTCTGTGTCTGGGGAGATGAATGCCAAAAAGAAAAATACAGCCGTCAAGGAAGAGATGGAGAAACCTGAGGAAAAAGATACGAATGTAGCTAATGAGAGTAATGAAGGGCATGAAGAGAATGAGAAGCTAGAGGCTGAGTACAATGAGCCTTGGAAGGAAGAGAAGGCCATAGAACACGCAAAAGAGAATATGGCAAAAGTGGAAGCGAAAGAAACGAAGAAGAGCCAGCCGATGCCTGAGCTGCCGAAAATGCCAGACCTTCAACAGATGGCCTCCGAGCTTTTCAAGAAGCAGCCTGAACCCGTAGCCTATCAGCCTCAAAGTATGTCACCAGCGCAGAAGTCCAATATCAATCCTCAATTAAGTCCTTTATCCCAGCCTGACTACAATAATGCTAATATTCAGCCTATGTACCAGCCTGCGTCCAAGGGAAAGGGAAAACAACAAGTAGCTCCATGGGGGGAGCAGTCTGAGACGGTAGAGCATCCCTATATGTCTTACCAGCTTCCTGCCTATGAGGCCTACTCCCCGGCTTATCCTGAGGGTAATTCACCTATGGGAATGGGGAGCAGTCCTTACATGGGGTCTAATCCTACCCTTGGAGCTAACGTCTCCATGGCATCTAACCCGATGTTTCCAGGGATTGGTGCGGGTGATGAGAACAGTTATATAATGCCAGCAACGGATGAGAACATGCAGCCTATGGTAAATATGGGATACCAAGAAAATATGAACATGCCTTATGGCTACAGTCCGGAGTATACAAGTGCTCCACAGGCTGAAGCAAATACATGGGCGCCTAGTTCTCAAGCGACTGAATCGCCCTATTCATGTCCTCCAGGGTATATGTGGCCGATGCAGCCTTGGGGCTACCCTGCACAGTATCCATCCTATTATGGTGGCCATCCATTCTCACCAACGCCTTGGGGGCATGGAGAGCATATGCCATACTATAATCAGTCGCCAGGCTATTTGAATACAGAGAACACGTCTTATTCGCCACTAGGGGAGCATGTCACTAAAAAGGCAGAGGTTCAAAGCACTAATGCTAATATGCTACCTTATCCTCCCTATAATTGCGGATGTCGTGCTGAAGAAGGAGCAGACTATGATTCGACGAGGGTGACTCCACAAAAGAAGCAGAAGAAGAGTGCAACGAAGTCCACAGGTAAAGCTTCAATATCGAGTGCTCGATCTTCATCCAAGAAAAAGTCAACGGCGAGTAGCGTGACGAAGTCACGTCGAACCACGAAGGGAAGCTCTCGAAAAAATCCCTGGCTGCAAGGCTAGTGCAATTATAGTGAAATAACATGGAGCGGTGAAGGCTTGCACTCACCGCTTCTTCTCATGCTTTGGGATCATGAGCAGCCTTACAAGTGCTAGAAAAATTAATAATTAAAATAATGCTTGCAATTAATGATTCATCATGATATATTATTTAAGTCGCCGCTGAGATGCGGTGGTAACGCAAGAAAAGAAGCTATGAATGAAGTTGATCTTTGAAAACTGAACAACGAGTGAGCGGATTTTGTGAAGCAAAATCCAACGCGAAGGTTTTTGGTACATGTATTTGACTGTATGAAAACTGGAGCAAAACTAATGAGATATTAAATCTCGTCAGATTCAAAATGAGCTATCGCTCTTTTCAATAACTTTATTGGAGAGTTTGATCCTGGCTCAGGACGAACGCTGGCGGCGTGCCTAATACATGCAAGTCGAGCGGACTTGATGGAGAGCTTGCTCTCCTGAGAGTTAGCGGCGGACGGGTGAGTAACACGTAGGCAACCT
>NZ_AUFO01000036.1 GCF_000426545.1 Paenibacillus massiliensis subsp. panacisoli DSM 21345
AGATCAACCTGAGTTAACGGACCACTTACTTGCACCCCACCATGAGACCTTAGCGCCTCGGGCACGAAGTCCAGCTTGCCTTCCACATCCGCATACAGTCCTTGCGGATCTGTTGCTCGTACCGTGAAGGTAGTCGGGAGAGTCGGAGTCCCTCCTATGTTTAAAATACTTCCCTGCAAGTCCAAATTCAGACCGCTCTGTGAGCTCGGCTCCTGGACAATTGCATAGGACAACGTATCTCCATTCGGATCCTCGAACCAGTATTCCACAGGGAGGTCTGCTGGCGTAAATGTATCATCGTTCGGGTTATACGTTACTAATGGCTGGCACATGATGAGCGGTGCTTGATTACCTGTGGGCGAAATTACTCGATAATCTATGTTTCCTAACATGTTTCGAACATCGTCCTTAGCCACAGTAGGCGGAACTATATTCAAATAGCTCACGATATCTCCGATATCTACAATACCGTCTTCTCCAGCATCCACAACATTCACAACAAAAGGCTGAACAAGCGTGCTCTGCTGATTGAATATATTCAAATTAAAAAATGTACTGCCCTCTTGCAAAGGTTCGATGCTCAGAGTGTTATCTGCTTCGGTCGAGATTTTAATGATATCGTCTTGATATTGAGTACCTATGTAATTATGATTTTGATCAAGCTTGAAGTTTACCTTTTGATTGGAGGACAGAGTTATACTCGTCACCGGCTCCGCATATGGCGCCGCTCTCACTATTTGACCATATTGAGACACTTGGGATGTTAATATCATAGCTAGGGAAATGACAGTAGTTGTTCTCTTTTTAAGATTTCCCTTTTTACGGTGTTTTTTCATCGCTGACCTCCAATTTATAGTTCTTTACATATATCGACAGCAAACACCTAGGTATTAAGACTTATACCCGTTTTATACAACCTCGTTTACCAATGATGTTTTATTAATGAATTAATTACATAATATAACATCTAAAAATTTGATTTATAGTCATTATAAGGACTAATTTGATATAAAACATATAAAAAAAGGATAAGGGATTCCTCCCCTATCCTTGGCAACTCTTTTGCAATTAGCGATTTCACTCCTTATTAAGTTACCTAGAACATATTAAATTTCAGTTACGCCAAAATGGCATCAATGGCCGCTAGCTCCTCTTCGGTGAACTCAAGAGCCGATAACGCACCGACGGCATCCTCGATCTGACTGACTCTACTTGCTCCGATGAGCGCGGAGGTCACACGTCCGCCCCGCAGTACCCAAGCTAGTGCCATCTGCGAGAGCTTTTGACCACGCTGCTCAGCAAGCTCCGTTAACTTCTTGACCTTACCCATAAGCTGCTCATTAAGGTCCTCTGGCTTCAAGAATGGACTTGATCCCGCTGCACGCGAATCTTGAGCAATTCCGTTCAGATAGCGATCCGTCAAGATACCTTTTTCTAATGGAGAGAATACGATTGAACCGATCTTCTCCTTCTCCAGAACATCCAGCAATCCATCCTCTACTCCCCGGGATAGCATAGAATATCTAGGCTGATGAATCAGACAAGGCGTTCCCAGACTCCTCAATATGCGCGAGGCCTCACGAGTCGCCTCAGGACTGTAGTTGGATAGACCGACATAGAGGGCTTTACCTTGGCGAACAATTTGTGCGAGCGCATTCATAGTTTCTTCCAGTGGAGTATCCGGGTCCGGGCGATGGTGGTAGAAAATATCAACATAATCAAGCTGCAGCCGCTTTAGACTTTGATCCAGACTTGCGATCAGATTCTTCCGAGAGCCCCATTCCCCATAAGGACCGGGCCACATGTAGTAACCAGCCTTCGTGGAGACGATAAGCTCATCCCGGTATGCAGACAGATCGGTCTTAAGTAATTGGCCAAAGGTCTCTTCTGCCGAGCCTGGCGGCGGCCCATAATTATTCGCCAGATCAAAATGGGTAATCCCCAGATCGAAAGCTCTGCGAACCATAGTTCGCCCATTTTCAAACGAATCATGTCCCCCGAAGTTATGCCATAGCCCAAGTGAGATGGCTGGTAGCTTCAGTCCGCTCGCACCAGAGCGATTATATAGCATTGTGTCATATCTTCTATCATTTGCTTGGTATGTCATATTGAACCCCTCCCTTTTGAACTAAGGTCATTTTAACGATTATGACGGATAGTTCCTATAGCAGTAAGGGTGTTGTTTATGGAATAATGTCGTTTATAGACGATAGTTATAATTACATTTATAGGGATGAGTATACATTAGTAGTGGAGGCTAGTATCTTCACTGGATCTGATTTCAGGTTGAATGATCTGGGGGAGTAACGGTTAGCGGATGCACGACTCTATAGGCACATTCGATACATTCAAGACACTAATAATAATGCTTTGGAGCAGTGCCTTTGACTTTTTTGAACATTCTGGAGAATAATAATGCGTCCTGGTACCCTACAGATCTCGCTACCTCTCCAACTGAATATCGCTTTTTCCTCAGCAACTCACACGCTTTATCCATTCGAAATTGCAGCAGATATTGCTGTGGGGGGACACCAACAGCTTCTCTGAAGATCGTAGAGAAATACTTGCGGTCAAGCCCCAGATATGCGGCGATGTCCTGAATGGAGATGGCTTCATGAAAATGCGCATGAATGAATTCAATCCCCTCCACGATGTATACGTCTTGCTTTCTGGGGGCAGAGATTCGTTCAGCTGTGTAAGGGACCGTCTCCACAAGAACTGACAAAAATCCATACATTAAAGCTTGAATCTGTAGATCAGATCCTGTCTCCTGAGTGGAAGCTTCTGTTAGCAAATCATACATTCCTGGCATGAATCTCATATCCATCGGAAATACAGGCTGCTCTGGAGTAAGTCGGGTACGGTTCAACACGGAATTGACCTGCTCCCCATGAAATCCGATCCACGAATACACCCAGGGTGTGTTCTGATCTGCTACATAGTAAGTCAAGACATCTGGATATATGAGAAAAGCCTCTCCAGCTCCCAATGTATAGGTATGCTCCCCAACCTGAACCCTTCCAGAACCTTTGTGTATAAAATGAATCTTGTAGACATCGCGCACCAAGGGACCTACAGCATGTCCAGGCACACACTCCTCCCTTCCCCAGTACTGCAAATGTATATCCGGGTCCGCACGGTAAGCTGGTTCTGCATTATAATGATATGCTTTCAAGAAGTCATCACCTCCGCTAGATACGGACATTATACCATAAAAAAGTTTGGATTCAGGCCGCTTCGCATTCTCCCCTTTTTTAACAGGGAGCTAACATGATATATTTTCTTCAGTAACACATCCCCATAGATGAAAGGAGAGGCGCGACTTTGCATCGTTATATAGTAATTAAGAGCCACGAATCTACCTACCCCGACCCGATCATCCTGCAGGCACAACAAGAAGTGCTATACGGAGCAGAGGATACAGAATACCCGAATTGGATATTTTGCAAATCTCTTCTTACAGACAAAGAAGGATGGGTGCCCAAGCAAATGCTAACGACACCCGATGACTCTGGCATTGCAAAAGTTCTTCAGGACTACTCTGCTCATGAGCTTACCGTGCTCGAAGGAGAAGTGTTGCTTGGGATGAAGCATTTGAATGCCTGGACCTACTGCAAGACAGAGAAAGGGGAGCTGGGCTGGGTCCCTTCTACCTGCTTGAATACGTTACTGTAGTTTAAAAATGACAGAAGAGCGCCGCCAGTTATCTGTGCGGCCCCTCACCAGCATGCTCAATACTCAATAGCATCGGTACTTAAAGACTGCTCAGATGCTCATGAATCAGCTTCCATTCATTCGTGTGATCCTTTATGAAGACATTCGTCGCCCTACCGCTCCCGGACACTCGCTTGCCATTGTGTAGTCCATGGTAGTGATATGTATACACACATGTTGCCACATTCTCATCTGTTGCGATCCATTGTACATCCTTTGCAGTATAGACCTCTTCTTTAATCGTGTCCCATGCTGTTTCAAAGTATTGCTGAATCTGGGCCATCGTCGTACAAGTCTGATCCGTGAACCAGTATATCGCATCTTGATGCAGCACCTTTTGAACATTCGCAAAATCATGTGAATTCGTAGCTTCAATATATTGTTCCAGCGATTCTTGGTAATTCATGTTGTGGCACTCCTTTAGCCTCTAGTTTTCTGTTTTCTGTTCGTTTCCTAACACCATTTCTGCCGTTCCCTACGGCGTATCCGTTGTCTCCAGCCACTGCTGAACGTGTCTGACAAAATGTCTGGTAGCTGGTGAGGCATCCTTCATCGTATGAACGGCTATGCCCAAAAAGCGATAGCTGGGCACATCCAGCTCCATACAGTGCACATGCTGGGCACGTCCCTGCAGGACAAGCTCTGGCAGTATACTCACACCTAGACCATTCTCCACCATAGCGATAATGGCATAGTCATCTTTGGAAGAGAACATGATGTTGGGCTTGAGCGAGGCCTTCTCCATAATCCGGCGGACATCATAATCCGAGCCCTCCCTTGGGACAATAAACGACTCCGACTCCACCTGAGCCAAAGGAAAACAAGATAAATGACCAAGCGGATGCTCCATGGACACGATGGCTAGCATCCGTTCCTTTCGTAGCGGATACACGTCGAAGGCTTCGCGAGAGGGAATCGTGATAAATCCGCAATCCACCTGACCCTCAGCAATCCAGTTCTCAATCTCCTCATAATCGCCCTCCATCAGCTTGAAATCCACACGGGGATATTGTTTCTGGAATTCCTTGATCATTTGAGGCAGCCAATGGACGGACACACTGGTAAAGGTGCCAATGCGAACCGTACCTGTCTCCAGTCCGTGAATGGAGGCGGCTACCTGCTTCAATTGCTCATTCCAATTGAGCATTTCCCTTATGGGCTTAAGTAGCTGCTCTCCGTTGGAGGTCAGTCTTACTCCCGACCTTCCGCGAAGCAGCAGTGTAAAACCCAACTCCTCCTCCAGACTGCTAATGGCATGGCTCACCCCTGACTGGGTAAAGCCCAACACATCAGCCGCTTTGGTCAGACTACCCAACTCTACGACCTTCATAAGGATCGTATATTTATGAATGCTCACATTACACCTCATCTCCATCATCTACATTATGATGCAATGCTCGAGGCGGACTAGCGACCCACCTTCGGGCTGTTATTCCATGAATTTTTCTCATGCTAAGTATAACAAACCTTCAATATTCTTGTATTGAAATCCGAGTATACTAGAGAAGGAATTTCAGAGAAACCTACGTCTGAAATACATATTTACTCCCATCTACTACACAGCTCAAAGGAAGCGTATAAAACAATGAATGCACAAAAGGCCAGTATGCTAGTTCTGCTTGTTACCCTGGGATGGGGCTCATCCTATTTATTCATGAAAATGGGGCTGGGGTCCATTGAGGAATTCAATCTCATTGCACTTCGCTTCGGGATCGCTTTCCTGATTACGGGTGCCCTATTCTTCAAACGTCTGAAGCGAATCGACAAGACGACTGTGAAGTATGGCGCCTTGTTAGGGCTGGTTCTGTTTGGCGTGTTCGCATTCATTACCTTTGGTCTAAAAACAACCAGCACCTCCAATGCTGGCTTTTTGGTCGGTCTTACGGTGATTTTCGTCCCCTTACTCCATGTTCTCTTCTATCGCAAACGACTTGCGGAACATCATCTATTGGGGGCAATTACGGCTATAATTGGAATCGGATTACTTACGCTTAATAGCGATCTACGTGTACATTCTGGCGACGTGCTGTGCATCGCAGGAGGAATCTGCAATGCCTTGTACATCCTCGTTACTAGTGCGGCGGTCAAAAAGACTGATTCCATTAATCTCGGCATCGTCTCACTAGGATTCACAGCGGCATACGGGCTTCTCTTCTCTTTCATTTTTGAGTCGCCTGCCCTACCCCATACGCCTAGCGGATGGATAGCCATTCTGGCTCTCAGTCTGATCTGCAGTGCCTTTGGATTCATAGCCCAGCCTGTAGCGCAGAAATATTTGGCCCCAACGCAAACCGGCCTGATGTATGCTATGGAGCCTGTATTCGCGGCCTTGTTCGCCTTTCTTTTTGTCGGGGAGAGACTAACCATGCAGGGGTATATCGGAGCCATGCTAGTACTGGCTGGCGTATTCATTTCCCAATGGCGAAGCAACCGAAAAGAGGCATTAACCCCCTCAGCCTAAGTAACACTCGAATATCGGGGCATTCGAATATCTGAAACATCTGAATATCTCCCAGATATGAATATCTCTAATATCCGAATATCTCTAAGATTAAAAAAACTCCCGATGGATAAACATCGGGAATTTTTAATGAACCGTTTTCTGAATATAAGCAACAATGCTCTGTTATGATATAGCCCATACACCTTAATACAGTGGCGAATATTCAAAATAATCGAAATCGACATGATTCTGACTCGCTTGCCCTTGGCTGCTTGCGAACAAGCCGATATACGTTCCAGAGAATCCCCCTGCTACATCAACACTCAGGATTGTCCCGTCAACCTGCTCCAATAGCGGATTCCACACTTCTGCTTGCGTGGCAAAGTAGAAGCTGTAATCCTGTCCCCTTGCTTCGGCCTTGAGATACAGCTTATGGTTCGACTCTGTCGACCCGACCAATTGCTCAGCGAGCGTTGTGCTCATTCCTTCAAAATGTCGAACCAACCGTACAATACACCCTTGCTCATTACGAGTATACTCTGCACGGTATTGGGCATCATTGTGCTGCAGGATGACCAGACCTGCTACCTCATGAACCGATTGCGGAGCAAACTCAAGCACGGTCCGCGCGGAGAATTGAATATGCTGCTGACGTCGCCCAACGAAGCTTGGATTGACGAATTCCGTCATCGTTTCGGGCTTTAGCTTCAGCCGCAAGTATCCCGGGCGTTCTGTTAATGACCAGAACTCACCTCTTGGTGTGCGGATAAAGTTCCATGTCAGGCCTAGCTGCTCACTGTCAAAATGATCGCAGACAGGCTGGGACGGCCATCGGTGCTCGGGAAGCGAAGGACGCGGCATTTCCAGCTCAACAACGCCCTTTCCTGGATTAACCACAGGCCAGCCTTCCTCCCAGACAAATGGTACCAGGAACGTTTCACGCCCCAGATTTCTGTAATAGCCTCCATAGGGACGTGATCCCAGACACACCATCCACCATTCTCCATCCTGCGTCTGCACAATGTCCGCATGGCCTACATTGGTCACAGGATGCTTATTGCCCAGATGACGATGCGTAAGAATCGGGTTGGACTTACAGCCTTCATATGGCCCCTTTATATCTGTACTACGTGCGACCGTCACCGAATGGGTATGTCCAGTGCCCCCCTCAGCAATGATTAAATAATAATAGCCGTCGATCTTATACATATGTGGCCCTTCCTGGGCATGAACATACTTTAATGCACCGTCCCAGAGACTATACTTCACTCCAACCAGCTCACCCTTGCTTACATCGAGCTCCTGCATCCAGATCTCCATATGCTTGGGATATTGCTGACCTCCAGGGGGCTGACGGTTTGCCATGATGTAGCATTTTCCATCGTCATCAAAAAAGAGTGATGAGTCGATTCCCGGTGCATCAGGAAGCCATACAGGGTCTGACCACGGTCCGGCGGGGTCACTCGCTGTCACATAAAAATTCCTTCGCGCTCCGGTTACGCTTACAACGAAGGTGGTGACCATATAAAAGATTCCATCATGATAGCGAAGCGTTGCGGCATAAATCCCTTTGGAACAAGGAGTTCCATCCAGATCAAGCTGGGATGGTCGGTCCAGCACATGCCCAAGCTGACGCCAATTTACCAGATCCTTACTATGGAAAATGGGAACCCCCGGAAAATATTCAAAGGATGACGTAATTAAATAATAGTCCTCCCCGACTCTGCATATCGAAGGATCAGCATAACAGCCCGGAATAATCGGATTCTGGAACGTGTTCATTTTATTATCAACCCCTATCTTTTATCAGGACAATAAGATTATTATAGTGCAAAAAAAGCTATATTTTTTTCGGTTATATGTCCATTTTAGCCTTATAATTTATTATGATTGTCCTTTTAAATCTGCTATCGAGCAAAGGGTGTTGAATATGACAGAGATTCTGGGAACCAAATATGCGATTGCGGAGAACGAATTCACGATTCAATATCTCTACCAGACCGGACCTGCGTCCATGCCTAGGTCACATTCACATTCAACGTATGAAATCTATTACTTACTGGACGGGGAGCGAGTGTTCTTCGTAAACGAGACCGTTTACACCGCCCAAAAGGGAGAGCTAATCCTGCTTCATCCTCATGATATCCATCGGACCACAAGCTCAGATGCATTAAAGTGCGAGCGTATTTTGATTAACTTCAGTGAATCCTTTATCGCGACAGAGCTATCGAGATGTCAGGTTTCACTGCTGCAAAAAAATGCTGTTAGTCCTTTGATTCATTTCCCCATTGATCTGCAAGCCGCAGTAGAAGAGCTGCTGCAAAAGATGCTACGTGAATGTGAACTGGGCTACGAAGCTGTTGAGACCTGTGTGCGTGCCCTATTAATTGAATTACTGGTTCATATGCGACGCCATGCAATTAAGGAGAGCATGAAACAGACGATAACCGCCCATCCCATGCATCAGAAGATGACTGAAGTGGCTGGCTACCTGAGCGATAATTTCCATAGTCAGATCACGCTACATGAGGTCTCCAAGCTCTTCTACATCAGTCCTTCCTATCTAAGCCGTACGTTCAAGAAAATTACGGGCTTTCAGTTCAAAGAATATTTGCAGATTATTCGATTGCGCGAGGCCAAACGTTTGCTTAGAGAGAGCAAGGCCCCCATCTCACAAATAGCCGAAAGTACAGGCTTTGAGCATGTCGCCAATTTTAATGTGATGTTCAAAAAAATAACGGGAGTCACCCCCAGCTATTATAGAAAGAGTAATCGGTAACAAGGGGTTACCAAAAAAAAGCTCTGCCGGTAACTAGCCAGCGGAGCTTTGGTCACTTTTTATAGAGATTAGGTGCGTAGTTCGTATTGCTTCGATGATAACATCATACAGTCTTTGCTCAAGTCCCGTTTTCTCAAACACAAGAGTCAGTTTTCCACGGTCATATGTTTCACTTCATTTACTTGAACACACTCATTTTGACCCCATTTTCATATAGGACCATATGATTAGGCATTAATGTTTATTTCTCTTTTTAATACAAGACATAATTCGTTTGTGATAACCCGTCTAAAACCGAGACTTTTCCTAGTAATTTGGCTTCGTTCCAGATCTAAATCCAGCTACAACCCATACATAACTACGAACGAAAAACACTACTAAAGAACTAATTAATAATCGTCAATTTATTATTTTTTATTACATAATATTTCATGTATTGACAAAAGAATTACCATGTCATAAAATTCCATTATCCAATACAAATATTGGGTGTAAAACGAAAACAAAGCCATTAAATAATAAAGAAAGGAGTATATGGTTTACATTGTAATTATGAATGGCAAGTAAACATAAATAAACGATGAAACGGGAGAGTGTACAATGTTTATGAACAAGAAAAAGATCATTACAGGCGTTATGGTATGCACGATGGCATTTTCTGTGGCTGGTGGGGTAACGTTGTTCCAACCAATCACTACAGTATCCGCTGCGGATGCTTCAGGGACGACTGCTAGTATGTCCGATATTCTAAAGAATCAGCTTGCTGATGGAGGATGGAAAAAGGATTATTCGGAGACTAGTGGGGAATGGGCCAAATCGACAATTGATAACAAGGCTACTTATTCAGAAATCAGAAGACTTGCAAGTGAGTACAAGAAAACAAAGGATTCCCGCTATTCAGATGCTGCGATCAAGGGTATTAACTTTTTGCTCAACATGCAGTATTCCAACGGGGGATTCCCGCAAGTCTATAAAAGCTCAGGCTATCATACACACATAACCTTTAATGATGACGCGATGATTAATGTACTGTACTTGTTGGATGAGGTGGGCAGCCGTAAAGGTGACTTCTCCTTCATCGACAGTTCCTTGGCTTCTCGTAGCCAGGCTGCTGTGGACAAGGGCGTAGACGCGATCTTGAATTCGCAAGTCGTGGCAAACGGTAAGCTGACAGCATGGGGACAGCAACACGATTCCAAGACACTCAAACCAGCAGGTGCACGAATCTATGAAGTACCTTCCCTCTCGGCTGGAGAGAGCACTTCTATTGTAAAGTTCCTGAAGACAAGACCTTCCAACTCCAAGATCTCAGCTTCCATCAAAGCTGCAGAAGCCTGGTTTGAGGAAGTCAAAATTACAGGCTACCGCTATGAGCGTAAGAATGGGGATAGCAAGCTCATCAAAGACTCCAGCGCTTCAGCACTGTGGGCACGCTTCTATGAAATTGGAACGAACAAACCGATTTTCGTAGGCCGTGACGGGGTAGTTAAGTATGATCTTACCGAAATTGACAAGGAAAGAAGAGGCGGATATGCCTGGTATGGCAACTGGCCATCCAAGCTGTAATCTATCTGCATAGCAGAGCTGATTATGTTAACGTAAACAAATCACAAATTAAGCGTATGCATGATATTAATAGAACTCCCAAAGTTCATATAACAGCCGTTTAATAAGCTAATTGGGGTCTGGTCGATTCTGTTTCATTGACTTCTTCGACCAGACCCCGATTTTATTCATTAGCCTTTATATACCTATAACCCAAACCACAGTACATCACATGTTTAGTACTTCTTTCTGAAAGCATGGCTTGCAATTATGATCTGTTGGATTTGCGAGCTCCCCTCTACGATTTCCATGATTTTTGCATCTCTAAGATATCTTTGGACAGGGTAATCAGATCCTACACCATTGGCTCCGTGAATTTGAACAGCGTCTCTTGCTGCATTAAAAGCAGTTCGGGAAGCAACATACTTGGCTTTAGCAGTCTCCATTACAAATCGTTCATCGTTATTTTCTCTTAAATAGCTGGCGTGCAAACAAAGCAATCTAGCACAAGTGATGTTAACCTCCATTTCTGCAATTAGCTCTTGTATGAGCTGGTGATCTTTCAAAAACTTATCTCCCTGCTTGCGCTGAGTAGCATATTGTACACTGGATTCCAAGCAGGCCTGCGCCAAGCCTACACATCCCCATGCTGTACTATAACGCCCATGAGATAGTCCATAGTTAGCGACATGAGATAAGCCAAACCCAATTCGGCTCAACAGATTATCTGAAGACACTCTACAATTATCGAAGGTGAGCTCCGCCAACATGGAGCCTCTGAATCCTAGCAGCCCTTTAATCGGTGTTGTGCTAAACCCTGGTGTATCTCGCTCTACCAGAAATGCTCCTACTCTTCCTTTGCACTTGGCAAATACAATGTACAAATCAGCACTACCGCCGAAGGTGATCCATTTTTTCTGTCCGTTAATGATATAGTCCGATCCTTCCTCGATCGCCTCTGTCTGTAAATTCTTTATGTCACTCCCGACACCAGGCTCTGTCAGTGCAAAAGCAGCGCCTACCTGACCCGCTGCCATCTTCGGTAGCCAGTGCCTTTTTTGTTCCTCTGTTCCCCACTTTAAGATGGCGCTGGACACCATGCCTTGAACACCGAGTAAATTTCTTACATTAGAGCAACCCCGTCCAACCTCCTGATGAAGCAAACCTGAACTAATTAAATCCAGACCGGCACCGCCATATTCACTAGGTAATTCAGTAGCCCAATATCCCTTTTCAACCATTTTTTCTATGATGCTCTTCGGGATATACTCCTCTTGGTCAATCTGAGCAGCATACGGCTTAATCTCTTGATCGACAAAAGCTTTAAACTCTGCTTGCTTTTCTTTATGAGAATGACTAAAATCCACTATGACCAGCTCCCTCAGGTTTTCTGTTGTATCAACTATTCTTTCGAAATACATTCACTGCCAAGTCGACCGTCTTACTTTCCCCGTTAAAATTCAATCTGACCTTGGCTCTGTTATGATGGTTGTCCAATTTCATAATCCTATCTTCCATACCTAATAGGGGCCCTTCTTCTACATAAAAGTTGCGATCCTCCATCAGAACTCGTGAGGAACAAATGACCCCAGATTGGTCAACAAGATTCAGAATGGTCTCGATCTCTTCAGGATCAATCGCCGTCCAATAACAGCCGTCCTTACGAGGAATACCCGTATTTAAAATTTTAAGAATATAAGGAATTTCCATAATTCTATAGTAAATATCTGGTTGCATTGTTGTCTTGATCAACACATAGCTAGGAAACAGTAACCTAGCAACTGCTCTTGTGACTCCCTGTCTTCGTTCTAACAACATTCTTTTGGGTACTAACGCAGTACAGACTGATTCATTAAATAAAGCATGGATGCGATTCTCTACCATCATTTCTTTATCGGCTTGAACAAAAAGAGCGTACCATTCCACGTTAACACCCTCTGTACTGTATTCTTTTTTTATTCAACAAATCGGGACAACAGCGACTAGTTACATTATGATTGTAAATCAAATAAAAGGCTGAAAACGTTATAAAAATCATATCTTGAAATATAATTCAATTAGACACTTTTTATCATTTTTTATAGTTATTTTTCCATATTATCAATAGTTGCTAGAATATCGTGCTTCTCTAAATTTTTTAATTCATAAAAAAACGCGTAAAATGGGCGAAATTAAAAACAAGCCACGATGAAGTGGCCTGTTCGTCATCACGCCTTGCGTACTTAATCTATCCTTTATCTTGAACAGGATGACTAATATATTTCAAGTTACCCCTTCTGTTTATAGAACTCATGATACAGCTTCATGAGCGCCCGCTTCTCGATCCGTGATACATAGCTGCGACTAATGCCCAGCTCCTTGGCAATCTCACGCTGCGTTCGCTCTTCTCCACCCGTCTCTAGACCGAATCTTCCGATTACCACTTCTTTCTCACGGTCATCAAGAATGTCCAAGTTGCGGTAAATCTTGCTCTTCTCGATTTTGAGTTGAACCGTGTTGACCACATCGTCCTCCTCTGAGCCGAGGATATCAATTAATGTAATTTCATTACCTTCTTTGTCCGTCCCAATTGGATCATGCAGTGACACATCTTTGCGTGTCTTCTTAAGCGAACGCAAGTGCATTAGAATTTCATTTTCAATGCACCTAGCCGCAAACGTTGCCAATTTGGTGCCCTTCCCAGTCTGAAAGCTCTCAATTGCTTTAATCAGTCCAATCGTACCGATGGAGATCAAATCCTCCAGATCCTCTCCGGTATTGTCGAATTTCTTGACAATATGTGCAACGAGACGCAGATTATGTTCGATGAGCATATTACGGGAATGAGCATTGCCTTCGGCCATCAGCTTCAGATGCCTCGCTTCATCCTGTTCGCTGAGCGGTTGGGGGAAGGCGTTATTCTTGACGTAGGAGACGAGTAAGGTCAGTTCCTTAATGAACAGAGCAATTGCAGTAAACAATCCGGGCACAGAGGACACCTCCTGGAAATATACATGAATCTGTCTTTTTCCATCACAGTATGGTCTGTTTATTGTATGTGGGCGGCTGCCCATCTGTGCCTGTACTGCTTATAAAAAGCTATGGACTTGTTTACTTGGTGTTAGCGATGTGTTGTTTGCAAATCTCACCTTAATATTAATTTGTTAAAATCAGCCATGAAGTGTTGAAGCTCTTGTGTAAGCCATGTCAATTTGTTTTCTTCACAGAATAATCTAATCACCAGTTCATTTCCTTGCACGCCAATCGCGATCTCAGTAGACAAATTTTTCACTTTACTACCGTGACTATCCTTTATTCTATTAAGCTCCTCCTTCATCCTTGACTGTGAATCATACAGTCCCAGATAATTAAATATTGGGATGTTGATTGTTCCTACGCCGTAAATCTCTTTCAAGATCTGCTTCACCTTTTTATACTTGCTCTTCGGCTCCCCATGAGCTAGCAAGGCAGCAAAATTAATGTTCTTCGTGGAAGCCAGGGTAATTAGCTCATTAATCATTTCGGAATCTGCGTGTTGATCTCGAGGTAGACTTAGCGGCAAAATATCAATAAATGCACCTACAGTATGATAATAATTATGGGATTGATATTTTCTTCCTGTATACATAAGTGCAAACGGTATGGTATCCAGATCGAAATTAAGTTCTAGAACTTTCAAAAAAACTTTCATTGATATTTCCCATGACATTTCTGCTACAGATTCGCGAATATCTTCTGTCAACGGTATAGAAATAGTCGTATTGGTCCATGAGGCTTTCTTATATTTTTTGAAATACGTTCTAAAGCTTTCTTGAAATTGCTCTAGATTGAATCTCTCAATTAGTTCCTGCTCAGATATACCCTGTGGCCCCTGCACTACCTCGTTGACATAATGCTCATACTGTAATGGATTAGGTTTCCTTAACTCCCCCTGGTTATCATATGCTTGCTGTATCTGTTCATGTAGTATTTCGACGCTCATTGCATCAAAAATCAAATGACTAATGGGCAAATATAGCTTATAGTGACTGTCCGAAAATTTAACCAATATAACTTTATATAGCAATTTGTTGTACAGATCCGTGTTCTCCAAATGTTCAGCATACATCTCATAAATATATTGATGGACTTGCTCATTCTGTTCTTGACTTGCATTCGATAGATCTAAATAAGGTATGTTAAGTCCATGCACCAAGCTATGCTCCTGTAGCATAACTTGATGCTCTGATTGGATGAGAACACTTCGTAATAATGCTTGTTCATTCACGACACTTGCAATGCTTTTACTTAACAGGTCTACATTAACCTCATCGTCAAAATCCATGATTGTCCCGCTAAATGTCTGATTGGTTTCCAACAGAATTTTCTGTATTGCTGTTATTGGATATACCCTTGTAATCTTATGATAATTTGCAATCGTATCACTGAATTCATGAAGCTGGCTGGTTAGGGACTCCTTCCATTCTGATAAGCTCCCTGCACTCTTCAATCCTCCTGTATTACTCTCTGCTGCAGAGTCGCTTTTCTTCAAGCAGTTATTACATATATCACGCACGTTCTCGTAGTAGAATATATCTTTAATTGAAATGTGAATATTGTTTCTCTTTAATTCTTTGTGTATCTTGGCAATGCGAATTGAATCTCCCCCAGCTTCAAATAAATTATCCCTTGCACCCAGCTGCTGCAGACCCAGTATATTTTTGCAAATGCCGATCACCAACAATTCGGTCTCATTATCGGCTTCTTCATATAGAATGCCTGTATTTATTAGGCCATCCATTTCCGGTAATAGATTCCGATCAATTTTACCATTGAGATTGAACGGTAAAGATTCCATTCGGATGAAATACGCCGGTATCATGTAGTTAGGCAACTTCCTACCCAAAAATTCACGTAAGCTATGAATGGCTATTTCTGCTTCAGCTACATAATATGCACATAGATACTTCGCCCCGCCTATATCCTTGTCCACAATAGCAACCTGAGAGATGCTTGGATATTGTAATAAATTCAGCTCAATCTCACCGATCTCTATTCGATACCCTCTGATTTTCACCTGATGATCTATTCTTCCTAGATATTCAATGTTTCCATCAGGTAACCATCTGGCCACATCTCCTGTTTTGTAGAGAACCTCCTCATCCTGATAAGGATTAGCTATAAATTTTTCTCTTGTTAGTTCTTCGTTGTTCAGATATCCTCTTGCCAAGCCCACACCTGCAATACAAAGCTCGCCGTTCACTCCTATAGGCACTAATCTATTGTGGGTGTCCAGTATCAGTACTTTATGATTGTTGATAGGAGCTCCAATCGTTATCTTCGCCTGTTGATCCTGCTGTAGCCTGTAAGTTGTCGTACAGACGGTATCCTCTGTGGGTCCATAAGCATTGATCACATCTACCTTCCCGAGTAGATGTGAGATTTGCTCATACTTGAGTTCACTTCCTGCTGTAATTACTCGTCTCAATTCATTTTCTGTCTCTAGCTCAGCGGCTACAAATGGAGGTACTGTTAAGGTTGTAATTTGATTCGCTCTAATATATTCGTTCAGCAAATCTGAGCTGAGCAACTTCTCTCTACTTGGTATACAAAGTGTGTTGCCAAGCAATATCGCCATGAACAGCTCCCATGAGAATGCATCAAATGCAATACTTGCAAATTGTAGGATATGTTCATCGTTTCCGATGCCAAGATCACTTTCGAACCAATGCTTCAAGCTAATAACACCTTTATGCTCTACCATTACTCCTTTTGGTCTCCCGGTCGTCCCGGAAGTATAGATCACATAAGCCAAATCATGAGATTGATTGATGTTGATAACCTCGTCATTTGGTAGCGCATACAACTCTTCATCCTCTAGATCAATCACATCTCTGATCTCAAGCGCATAGCTCTGTACAAGCTTATGGGTAGACAGCATAATCTCGGCTTTACTGTCCTGCAAAATATAATTGATTCGCTCTTCAGGATAATTCGTATCGATAGGTAAGTAAGCCGCACCCGCTTTTAGGACGGCAAGTACACCTACCACCATGTCAATGGACCGATCGATCATAATGGATACGATTGAATCTATACCTACACCTTTATCCCTAAGTAATGTAGCTATGCTATTAGCTCGCTTGTTGATTTCACCGTAGCTAATTCTATCTTCACCGTACGTAACAGCTACTTTTTCAGGGTTCTGAGCAGCTTGGTACTCAAATATTCCTTGAATTGTATCCTCTTTTGGGAGACTTACGTAGGTATTGTTAAAGTCAATTAATATCTCCTTTCTCTCGTCGCTCCCTACAATCTCAATTTCATCAATTTGTAGGTCCGGATTGCTAATAACTTGATTCAGGATATTCAGAAAGTGATTTTTGATTTTACAAACTTCCTCTTCAGCGTATACACCATCATTATAGTCAAATTTAACAACCAGCTCGTCTCCTGGAATGACTTTGATATTAAAGCTATAGTTCGTTTCCTCGAAAATCCGAGTTGAACTAATTTGGAGATGCATCTGTTCCTGTAGATCCTTATTAATCGTATCTTGGTCAACTGGATAGTTTTCGAAGACCATCAATCCATTGATCAGACCCGTGCCAACCTCAGTAAGCTTTTGAACTTCTGCCATGGAGCAGTATTGATAAGGCTCGCTCTCATTAAAGTCTGATCTTATCTTCTGTAGCACATTCTTGTAATTCTTGTCTTGCGTAGTGTTCACTCGTAGTGGGATCGTGTTGATGAATAAACCGACCATTTCATCAATTCCATCTATTCTAGTTGTTCTACCCGAGACAATAAAACCAAACACAATATCGCTCACATTGTTATATCTTTGCAACAGGATCGCCCATACACTCTGGAAGATCGTATTAATTGTAGTATTATTGTTTTTTGCCAGCACTTCAATTTGTCTGGTAGCTTCTTTGTTCAGACTTAGAATGACCTCCTGTGGTTGTCCATGGGTTACTGTAGATTTCTTGAACGGTATTTCAATTGTAGTATTATATCCCTGCAAGTAGGTCGACCAATAGTTCAGCGCTGCCGTCTTGTCCTGCGTGCCGATCCATTTGATATAGTCCTCGATAGGTCTCACTTTTCTCGCTTCTAGTACAGTATTCTGCAAGAGATGATTGTAGATATTGAACAGCTCACTACTGATAATTCCAAAAGACCAACCATCCAAGATGATATGATGATTACTCAAAATTAAACTATATTCCTCATCGCTCATCCGGACTACAGCGAGTCTTATAAGAATATCCTTGGACAAGTCAAAGCCCTGCAGCCTGTCCTCCCTTACCAGCTGTTCGATATAAGCTTCTTTGTCGCCTTGGAAGTCCCTGATATCCCGATACTTAATTCCAGCTTCTCTGGATTTGTACACGATCTGCATGTTTTCTTTGAAGTTGCTGCTGTCAAAATTTGTTCGTAAGACATCATGACGGGCAACTAATTCTCTAAAGCTTTGGTCAAACAACTCTTCATTCAGTACACCGGTTACCCTAAGCTCCATGTTGACATGATAGTACTCACCTTTATCTGCTATAGAATGGAAAAGTAGTCCTTCCTGCATCGGAGTTAGCGTATACATCCGCTGTATATTGTCGATGCTCATATGATAAGGCGCCAATTCACTCCATGATATATTCTCATCTGTAAGATCAGCAGCTGTCGCCTCTACATGATTCAAGGATACACAATGATCAATGATCTGGGTAAGACTGTCAAGATATCGCTGCAATAATTCTTCAATGGTTGTATCCTTAAATTCTTCTCGGATATAGCTCAGGGTTAGCGTGAATTGTCTATGAAGAATCATGGCTGATATATTCAGAGGATACAATCTGCCACTATTCTTGCTTACCGAATCTCCTGGCCTGATATCAGCTAGTATAAAGCTGTTGCCCGAGATATTCTCATCGAATTGTCCCAAATAATTAAAGCTTATATCCGGAGTACGGGTATCCTTTAATTCAAATGGCGATAAATATTTCAGAATACCATAACCTATACCTTTGTGAGGGATTCGTCTCAGTGTATCCTTCGTATCTTTGATCAAATCCGATAGAGTATCCTTCATGTGTAAGACAACAGGATATTGACTGGTGAACCAACCGACGGTCCTTGTTACGTCTACATCTTCTATAATCGACTCTCGTCCGTGTGATTCAAGATTAATTAGTATCCGATCAGTCTGGTTGTAGCTAGCTATAGTGACGGTCAAGGCCGCTAGCAGAATATCATTAATTTCCGTTGAATATGCTCTGTTAACTTTGGTTAATAGCTTTTCAGTATGTGTCTTATCCAATACGATTGTCTTTGTTGCGATCTCCGCACCCACTATGTTTTGGGGGATGTTATCTTTGCTCAGCTCTTTAATCCCCCCTTGATCCAAGCTGTTCCAATAGTAGAGTTCATTTCTAATTGCAGGCCCGCTTGCATATCGAGCTTGCTTGGAAGACCATTCCTGAAAAGAAGTTGTTTTCAAAGGTAAACTTTGAGCCTGTCCATTATAAAGGGTTTCAAAGTCTTCTATGATAATTCTCCATGAGACGGTATCCACCACCATATGATGGATAGATACCAGCAAGTAATCTCCTTTGTCCGTTTTGAACAATCCTAATTTTACTAACGGACCTTTCGCTAACTTCATGCTAGCTTGAATTTGAGTACATACATCGGTAATATATTCATCTGCAATATCCGTTCCTCTAAGATCATAGATTCGTAAGTCGTATAGCTTATTGTTGATCTTTCTATTGATTAACTTTTTGTCAATATAGGTTGCTCTTAAAAGATCATGATGACGAACAATATGATCAAATGCTTGCTCAATCCGATCCTCTCTAAAACCATGCCTGCAAAACAACAGTATTTCCTGATTGAAATGATCCTTATTGATATGATCATGCTCTAAAAACCATTGTTGAATCGGTGTCAATTGGACCTCACCAGACACCTCACTCTGATCTGCAATCAATTGTGTCTGTTTGATATGAACGACCAGGTCTTTTATTTTGGGATTATTCATCAAATCCTTGATTTCAAAGACATAGCCTTGATTGCGCATTTGAGCGATGGCCTGGATGGCCTTTATAGAATCTCCGCCTAGCGAATAAAAATCATCATTAATACCAATATTCTTTATACCCAATACTTTTCCCCATACCACGGCAATAGATTGTTCCATCTCATCTCGAGGAGCGACATATTGCACCCCAGTATCTATCTCTCCATGGGGTTCAGGTAGTGCCTTGCGATTTACTTTTCCGTTAGGAGTCAACGGTAATTGCTCCAATCGGACGAAGTATGAAGGAATCATATAACTAGGCAATGAAGCAGATACGTGATTACGCAATGCTGATATGGACAACTCTGCTTCACTAACGATATAAGCACATAAATGAGCTTGCCCGTCCTCTCCAGCTCGAGCTACTACAATCGCATCCTGAACCATTTCGTGTAGCATTAATTGGTGGACAATCTCGTTTAGTTCGATGCGAAATCCTCGAATTTTCACCTGTTCATCGATCCGGCCCAAATACTCAATATTACCATCTGGCAGCCAGCGAGCCATATCCCCTGTCTTATACATTCGTGCACCCACATCATACGGATGTGGCACGAACTTCATATCTGTTAATTCGGCATTGTTCAAATATCCCCGAGCCAATCCATCTCCAGCAACGCATAATTCACCCGCCACTCCAATCGGTAGCAGGTGATTATGGCGGTCGATAATAAATGCACTTGAATTGCTGATCGGCCTTCCGATTGGAATGGGATTACTGAATAGCTCTTCTATAGCATAATAGGTTGAGAAGGTCGTGTTTTCTGTTGGCCCATATCCATTAATTAGCTGCAGAGATGGATACATCTTTCTTACCAGATTAATGTGCTCCCATGACAATGCATCTCCGCCTACAATTAGAGTCTCCAGCCCACTAAATATGCCTACGTCCTGCTGCACAAGCTGGTTAAATAGTGGGGAAGTCAGCCACATCATTGTAATTCGATGTCTCCTGATTTCTTCTCCTAAGCTCTCTGCATGTAAGAGAATATGCTCCTCAACCAACACCAAGCTGCTTCCATTCAGCAGAGCCCCCCAGATCTCGAAGGTGGAGGCGTCAAATGCCATGGCTCCCGTCTGCAGTATCCGATTCTCTCCGTTAAAATTCGCGTAATTGGTATTCTTCACCAGCCGCACAACGCTTTTATGCTCGATCATAACGCCTTTGGGATTTCCCGTAGAACCCGATGTGTACATGACATAGGCCAAATCCGATGGACTGTTTACCTGTTGCGGATTTTCCGTGCTTTCTGCGGTTGTATCCTCGGTAATCTCATCTAAAAGCACCATTTCAATATGCTTCTCAAGGCTATGTTTTAATTCCCCTATATAGGTTGATCGAGTCAGGAGCAATCCCGTATTGGAATCCGCAAGCAGCGTCCTCATACGTTCTACTGGATATTTCGGATCCATCGGAACATATGCTCCACCAGCCTTCAGAATCCCCAGTATACCAGTGATCATCTCCATCGAGCGCTCACCCATGATACCTACTAGGATATTCTCACGCACACCTTTTTTTCTTAAATAGTGTGCCAAACGATTAGCTCGCTCATTGAGTTCCTGATAGGTTACATGTTCATTTTGCCAGATCAATGCAGGATGGTGCGGCACCCTCTGGGCCTGTTCCTCAAAAAGTTGGACAATGCTCTTCTCTCTTGGATAATCGCCACCCGTATGATTGAACTCATAGAGAATCCGATCCTTGTCTCGATCATCCAGTATCTCTACATCCTCGATGCTTATATGCTGGTTAGCTATGATTTGATCCACGATGGCATCAAACGCAGCCGATATCTTCGCAATGCTCTCCTCGGAGAAAACCTTTTCATTATATACAAAATTAATTGACATATCCGTATCCTGGTTGACAACTAGCGTTAAGCTATAATTCGTCCCTTCAATCAGATGGTGGGGCAATACAAACACAGAATTTAATATTTTCAGATCATTACTGCGCAAAATTTCTTCATTTAACTTCTTTTCATCAATAGGATAATTTTCAAACACGAGCAAGCTGCTAATCAGATCACTTTTTGCTTCACACTGATTCTGAATTTCCGCAAGACTAAGATAATCATGCTTGCTGTTGTTCAGCGTGATGTTGCTTATATGTCTAGTCAGCTCTTGGAAGTTGATATGCTCTGGGAATTCCACGCGCAGTGGAAGCGTATTAATAAATAGCCCTGGTATAACTTCAACACCTTCAATTTCAGCATTTCTTCCTGACACCACGTATCCATAAACAATGTCATTCCTATTGTTATATTTGCTAAGCAGAACTGCCCAAATGCTCTGAATGACTGTATTCACTGTAATTTTGCTTTCCTGCGCCATGCGGGTTATGCAAGACGTTTTTTTCTTGTCCAGGACCAACACCATTTCCTGATTGATGACTTCATTCAAGTTATTATCTTTAGCGAAAGGAATGGTTGTGATTTCCTCATGTCCTTTTAAGTAACTCTTCCAGTAGGCCTTAGCCTCGCTTATATCCTTGTTCTTTAACCAATCAATATAAGTGAAATAAGGTACTACTGGGTTCAGATTAGCTTCAATCCCATGCTTCAGTTCGTTATAAATTTTAAATAACTCAATTAATATGAGGCTGTTACACCAACCATCCATAAGGATATGGTGCAGATGAAAGATCATACTATATGTATTTACTTCCATCCGTACCAGTACAATGCGTAATAATGGATCTTTACTCAAATCAAAGCGCCTCATGCGATACTGCTTAATTAACTGCTCAAGCTCTTCTTCAGCAGCAGCGCCGTGTTTTTGAAAGTCGATGTATTCAACCTCTGCTTTTCTTTTTTTATACACCACCTGCATGTTTCTATGAAATGAAGAATAATCAAAAACCGTCCTCAAAATGTCATGTCGCTCAACTACGATATTAAAAGACTGCTGCAACATATCCAAATCAATCTGTCCTTCGACCTGGAAGCTAGATAATTTGATATACGTATCTTGTTCATCTGTCAAAGCATGATAAAGCATACCCTCTTGCATAGGAGCAAGAGGATAAATATTCTTAATATTGTTCAGTTCATCTTTGTATTGCGACAATTCCTGCATGGTTATGTTTTCTTGTGTGATATCGGTAATGGTTAATTCTGCATCTTCCTTGCCAGTACAATAAGTAATCATACGAATGAGATGATCCTGATACGTAGCTAGCAGCTTCTCGATCGTGTCAGCATAGAAATCATCTTCGTTATAGAAAATGGAGATGGTTAATTGGCCAGCCAGAATCTTGGCTTCAATGTTCAAAGCATAAGTGCACGCCAGATTACTAGAGGGGTATTCCATGTCATCTAGACTCAGGATTTCAATTGCAGGTTCCACCGCATCCTTGTCCCATTCCCATAAATAATTGAAACAAATTTCGGGCTCTACACGGTTCAGCTCATCGTTAGATTGGTATTTAATGATCTCATAGGATCTACCCTGGTCAGGAATCCGTCGCAACATATCTTTGGTATGTTTGATCGTATCATCCATTTGTGCATGAGCGGTTAGTATAACAGGGTATTGTGAACTGAAATTCCCTACAGTTCTGCTAATGTCCAAAGCATTGAATAGTTTTTCCCTGCCCTGCGTAACCAAGCTAATTAGCGCTTGTTCCTCTTTCGTCCAATCATGGATGGTGTGGGCAAGAGCAGCTAGCAGTATATCTAAAGAATTCGTATGATATGCTTGATTCGCCTCTAGCAGCATACTTTCGGTAACTTCTTCACTAAGCTCTAGGGCTCGTTTACTCAACTCCATGCCAATTTACCTCTTTTCCTTGGCAATTTTTTGATGTCTGCATCACGCAAGCTTCTCCAATATTCAACCTGTCTCCTAACAGCATAAGAGCTGGCATACTCATCTAATTTTGCTGCCCACTCCTTGAAGGAGGTTGAATTCTTGGCTAGTCTTATGCTTAAGCCCTTTTCAGCCTGCATATAAGCATTTGAGAAATCTTTAAGCAGGATTCTCCAGGATACCTCATCGACTAATAGACCATGGATAGCAATAAGCAGCTTGTCCCCTTCATCAGTCTTCAACAAGCCTATTCTAATTAATGGTCCATTTTGCAAATCTATACCGCTTCTAATCTCATTACATTTCTCTACAATCTCCTGCTCTGATACATTCTCAACTATGTTGACATCATACAAGCGTTCCTTCATGTCTCGGGAGATCTGAACGATATTTCCATTGTCATCCTTGAACCCCATACTTAACGCGTCATGGTGATTAACCAGTGTATCAAGAACTTTTCTAATTACATAGATTCTAAAACCATCCGGTCTATACAGCAGCTTAGCCTTAGTCCAAAGCTGTTGATCCTTGGATTTCTGCTCAAAGAACCGTTTCTGAACGGGGGTTAGCTTCACGATCCCAGCTTGGAGTTCCCGGGTACGATTCGTATGCTGCTGCTCAACAAATGCCACCAGTTGCTTAATCGTAGGGTTCTTATATAAATGATCAACTTCAAAGTTGTAGCACTTTGTCCTGGCTCGGGATATGAGCTGGATCGCTTTAATTGAATCTCCACCCAATTGAAAGAAGTCATCATCAATACCGACTGGGCTGATGTCCAATGTAACCTCCCATATACGAGCCAGCATTTCTTCTGTTTCATTACGTGGTGCTTCATATCCTTGATTGGCAATAGATCCGCTTGTAAGTGCTACCGTTTCGCTCTGTGCGTACTCCATATCAGGAATGAAGCTCTCAGTTGTATCCTGGTCAATACTTGCAAAATCCCTGAGTCTGAGGTCTGGTCCATCAGGATTAGTGGGTTGGGTAATTAACTGTAAGATACTTTTATACTGCTGTCCCCATGTACGAATGGTCTCTTCTTTAAATAGGCTTGTTTTATATGTCATCCCCATATTGAACAGCCCATTCTCCTCCAGAATTTCAATCACAAAATCAAAGTCAGATAATTTACTTTTATAGTCGTAGGTTGTGAGTTCAAGGTTGTCTATTACTAATACTCTTTCATCTGTCTTTTCATAGACAAACCGTACGTTAAGAAATCCTTCTCTACTATGTTTGGCCTTTTTAATGTGACTTGCCAACAAATTGAACGGGTAGTACATATGCGAATAAGCTTCCAGACAGCTTTGTTTCACTTCCTTCAGAAACTCTGAGAACGTACTTTCATCGGCTAGTTTGTTTTTAAGCACAATGGTATTCGTGAACATACCTATACTTTCATTAAAGGACCCCTCTGCTCGATTCGTCACAGGTGTCCCAATACATACATCTTCGCATCCCGTCAGTCTCTTAAGTAACACATTAAAGGCTGCAGCTAATAGCATAAACAGAGAGCATTGATTACGTGAAGCCACTAATTTCAAAGCATGAACCAACTCTGAATCAACGCTCATGTAGACTGTGTTTGCAGCGAAATTTGATTCATCACCCGTTGGAAAGTCAGCTGGCAACTTCAGTACGTTAACATCTCCAGATAATTTGTTAAGCCAGTACTGTTCACTCTGCTTCTTTTCTTCCGATACCAAATATTGAGCTTCCCATTCAACAAAATCTCTATACTGCTTATTTACTGGAGGAAGGACTTCATTAGCATATAAACGCATGAACTCTTGCACGAATATGCTCATAGATATTCCATCTGCTATCGTATGATGAAAATTGAAAATCAACGCACTTTCTTGTGGACCTCCAGCGATCAAGATCACCTTAAATAGAGGTGCCTCCTTGAGGTCAAAGGGAGTAACTAATTGTTCAATTAGAGTCTCCAGTTTCTCATCGGGACCTTGTTCGATTGTCTGAATTCTAAAATTCACACGGTCAAGAATTTCTTGCTTAAATTCCCCGTCCTCCATATATAGGCGCGTTCGTAGACTTTCATGTCGCTCAATAATTTGATTAATTACATTCTCAAATTTTTGAAGATCCAGCGTCCCCCTAACCTTCAATACAGCCACCAGATTGTAGGGGTCATCTTTTCCCATTGAGCTTAATGTATATAATCGTTGTTGAATAAGCGACATGGGAGATATAGATTCCAATTCTTCATCTTGGAGGGAGTGAATCCCCTGAATTGCGCGTTCCTTCATCGGGGGCTCATCAAAGTACCCAGCCTGTCGCATTTCTTCGATCGTCCTTGTTATGGCAGCAAAGATATGTTCAATATCCTCATCCGTGTGCTCTGTTGAGAAGAAGCAATTCCGCCCCTCCCACACATACACTCCCTTTTCCAGCAGCCCAAAGAAAAAGATCTCGAAATCTCCCCGGAATACAAATCTAAACAACGAGCCAAAATGGACTACCTTAATAGGAACAAGATTTTCTTCGAAAAAGGCATTTACCCGGTTCACAAAATCATTTGTTTTGTTATTCAATTTGTCATACAGTGTGTCCTTATTTTCTGTTATATAGGCTAATGAAGCATTAGCAGCTGCCATAGCTAGAGGGTGATGAGAAAAAGTCCCTGCTACAAATGTTCTTTTTTGCTCACACGGTGGAACTGACGTATCACCAAAGCTCCACATACCTCCATCGATGCAGTCCATGTATTCAGATTTTCCAGATACAATGCCAATCGGCATTCCCCCGCCAACGACTTTTCCATAGGTTACAATATCCGCCTGGATATCGAAATGCTCTTGAGCTCCTCCTGCGCAAATTCTAAAACCAGTGATAATCTCATCAAATATTAAGGCAATACCGTTTTCTTCGGTGATTCCCCTTAATTTCTTAAGAAAATCCTTGGGCTGAACATCGGGCCTTCTGCTTTGAACAGTCTCTACTAGAACTCCGGCAATCTCACTTGCATGAGTCCGTATGAACTCCAGTGAGGCCTCTTGATTGTAATTCAACATGATTAAATCACTAACCACACTATCCATAATGCCTGGTGCTAACGGAATGGTCGTCAGATCGCCATCCTCTCCAATGGAGGACAATCCAAGCAAACCATCATAAGTACCGTGATAGGAGCCTGCAAAAGTAACGATCTTCTTCTTGCCTGTACTTGCTCGGGCGATCCGTACGGCTACCATGTTAGCTTCCGTGCCAGAGTTATAAAAAGCTACTCTCTCCACACCAGTTAAGTGCCTAATCTGATCCGCAACACTTCCTGCCAACCTACCCATCGGTCCGAGTGGCATTCCTCTATCAAGCTCTTCTGTCAATGCTTCACGAATAAAGCTTGGATTATGTCCGAGTAGATTCACACCGAACCCCATGGTTAAATCCACAATTTCGTTCCCATCAATATCACGTAGCTTGGAGCCCTGTCCCGTATCAGCTACAATCTGATAGATCATTTCCTTCATTACAGGTCTGAAGCCCGCTACATTCCTATTATTGGCGTATACTTTTCTATAACGTTGAATGTTCTCTTTTGATTTTTTGGAGAAGCTTGTATATTTGTTTTCTATATTGCGAATATAAGTTAGCTGCAGTTCATTGAAGTTCTCATGATCAATCAACTCTAGTTTTTTGTAGGGAACATAGTGGCTTTTAGTGTCCACCGTCAAAGGTGCAGCATTCGAATTACTGACGCCGGGCTGAATATGCTTTGGGCTCGGCAGTCGGTTTGCTGTCGTTATTACCGTCTCTGAATTCGTTAGACTTTTTAATACATGAAGCTGCTCTGTCATCAGTTGCATCTGTGTATTCATAATATTTTGTATAGCAGCCATATGATCGAGGGCTCCTGAAGGTTGGCTTTTCACTTCGCCCGCGGCCACAGGATTATTCACAGGCTCGGTCACCGGGAGGGAAGTAGTCATCTCACCGGATACAGGATCAGCATCATTGCTACTGTCAACTACATCTTCAGAACAATCGGTATGCTGGCTAATATACTCAGTGATTTTCTCTACGGTATCCAGGTTCATAAAGAACTCATTTAGCGCAATAGATAGATTGAACTTATTCGTAATTTGCTTATTTAACTGAATGAGTACCAGAGAATCAAAGCCAAGTGTCAGTAGACTCAGATCATCCTCGATTTCTTCAATTCTGAGCCCCGTCAGGATCTTAATCATTTCCTTTAATTCTGCATTAATTTGCATTCTATAATTAGAATGTCCTTGATCGCTCTCATCTGTAGCCTGATGTTGCTGCTGCTGCGAGTATTGCGAGAGTTCAGGCTTATCTTTTATACCCATAGCTGTTCCCGCTGCTTGCTCCTGTATAACCGTATTAAGCTCCATTCTACTGACCTCTTTCCACAGTTCCTTCTTTTGAAATGGATAATTGGGAAGGTTAACTCTCCGTTTGGAGTAGCTTGTATAAAAGGTATTCCAATCGAGATCTATACCGTTCAGGAATAGTGTAGATATCGAGTTAAAGAGCTGAGTATAGTTGTCCGCTTCTCTTCTCATGGAAGGTAGAAATAGAATATCACTGTCGTTCAGACACTGATTAGCTAATACGCTTAGCGTTGCATCTCCTCCAATCTCAATGAAGAGGTTGACACCGAGTCGTTTGGCTTCGTTAATAGCTTCCTGATAATTCACTGTTTTGGACAGGTGCTCTATCCAATACTTACTTTTCCCAAGCACTTCTTCCTTCTCAAGCTGTCCCGTAATGCTGGATATCATAGGTATGTTCATCTTGGAGAAAGTAATGTCCCCAATGCTGTTCTCATACATACTTTCATAATCCTTCATTAAGGAAGAATGGTATGGATGAGGAATATTCAGCTTATTAAAAAATACTCTGTGTTTGGCTTGCAGGGTATCAATAACGATATCTACCTCATCGCTCCGCCCCGATATTGTGACATTTCCAGGTGCATTGATCGCGGCAATCGTGACATTCTGACACCCACTTTCCTCCAATGCCTCCTTTACATATTCCACATTGGTAAGAATAACGACCATCTTGCCTTCAACATCTATGGCCTCCATCATTTGTCCACGTCGTGCAATCATCTGGATTACATCATCCAGATTGATTAACCCTGCATAGCAGGCTGCCGTATATTCCCCTATACTATGGCCAATGATTACAGCAGGCTTGATGCCAAGCGAACCCCAAAGCCTGGTCAATGCATACTCGATTGAGAAAATTGCTGCTTGGGAGTATAAGGGTCTATTTACCAGTGTCTTGTCTTCCCCATAAATTCCATCCAGAATCGATAACCCCAGTATCTTTTCAAATTTTTCATTACACAGGTTCATGGCCTCTCTGAACGTATTGGATGTGGCGTAAAAGTCTTTGGCAATACCTTCATAGATCGAGCCTTGGCCTGTGAACAAAAAAGCTATTTTCTTGTCTTTAGCGGTATTCTTCCGGTTCAGGAGCTCATCGCCAGGATGATTGTTTAGGAAAAGGTCTATTTTATCTAGCAACTCTTGCTTGCTTCGCCCCACTGCCGAGAACCTTTGCTTCAGAAAAGATCTACTGACATTGGAAGTATAGGCTATATCTGCAATAGAGCTTTGATCTTGTTGTAATAGTCCCTTCACAGAACCTGCATATTCCTTTAATGCTGAGACATTCTTGGCAGACAAGGTCAACATATGAGCTGGTAATTGGTCTAGTTGCTTCCTGTTGTCCTGAGGCGGCTCCTCAAGAATGACATGCCCCAGAGTCCCGCTGAACCCAAAAGAACTAATTCCTGCTCTTCTGGCTCCTTCTGATTTGTGCCAATCCATGAATTTGTCCGCAATTTTAACCGTGCCCCATGATATGTTTTTGTTGGGATTTTCATAATACATGTTAGGTAAAATCTTCTTATTCTCTAAAGACATAATGACTTTAATCAATCCCGCTATTCCGGAAGCAGCCTCTAAATGCCCAATATTAGGTTTTACAGAACCGACTAAGATCGGACTTTTTTTATTCTTGAAGACCTCCGAAAGTGATTGAATTTCAATCAGATCACCTAACTGCGTTCCCGTCCCATGTGTCTCTACATAATCGATATCATCGACGGTTAATTTTGCATTATGTAGTGCCTGTCTGATTACGCTTTGTTGGGCCAGGCCGTTAGGCGCTGTGAAGCCATTTGACTTACCATCTTGCCCGATAGCTACGCCCTTTACGATGGCAGAAATCTGGTTCCCTGCTGCGTTAGCATCTTTTAACCTTTTAAGTATAATGACACCACAACCCTCACCTCTACCAAAGCCATCTGCTTCATTATCAAATGCCTTGCATTTTCCATCCTTGGACAAACCACTGAATTTGGAAAGTCCTACAAAGGGCTCTGGCGTGAGTAATAGATTAGAACCCCCGACAATGGCCATGTCACATTGATTATTCCGCAAGCTGTCCACTGCCATGCTTAAGGCTGAGAGCGAGGATGAGCATGCCGTATCACATGTAATGGCTGGTCCTTTGAAATCATAAAAATAGGATAATCTTCCCGACGCTGATCCCAGTGATACTCCTACTGTGGAGTAAGGGGTTATATCATTAGTGCTACCTGAGAACAATTCGGCTTTGGCATATTCATAAGCGCTTATCCCTACAAATACTCCTGTCCTACTTCCTCTCAATTCCTCTATGTTGAGCGCTGAATTCTCCAGTGCCTCCCAGCTAACCTCTAGCAAAAGTCTATGCTGGGGATCCATGGATGCAGCTTCTATAGCTGATAGACCAAAATGAATATTGTCAAACTCCTTTATATTTTCTCGCAGAAAGGAGGCTTTTTTTGTAATCATTTTACCTTCAGCTTCAGGATTATTACTGTAATAGTGGTGGAAATCAAATCGATCGGATTTAATTTCGGTGACCGTATCCATGCTGTTAGCCAAAACATTCCAAAACCCTTCAAGGTTCCATGCATCGCCCGGAAAACGACCCGAATAGCCGATTACAGCAATTTCATCATTGTCTTTTTGGTCCTGAATGATTGTAGATAGCTCTTCTATTTTGGCTGCAGCTTTTTTAAGAGCCGATTTATACTTATCAATCTCTTGCCCCATACACTCACACCCTTTTACAGTAATTACAGTCCAATGTTATGTTGCGCTTGATTACCTCGAATAAATACTTTAAAAGATTTCATGAAAAATAACGGAATAAACAATACACTCATGGCCATAAAGCCTGTAAACACTATATATTTGATCGGGAAAAACTCGCCTAATAGACCTCCAATAAGCATACCCACAGGTGCGAGCCCCATGGTGAGCGTCCCTTTTATGGAGGATACCTTGCCTCTCATTTCCTGAACCACTGTCAATTGTATAGTCGATTCAATCAACACATTAACAATTGCACTGAATACACCACCGATAAATAACAAGCAAGTCATGAGTGCAAAACCATTCATCATGACTGCAGTTGAAAAGAATAATCCTGAAAGTATTCCTGATATCGTAAGTACCATACTTTTGTTTTCCGGCTTAATGCGAAATACAGATGTATACACCATCCCTGCTAGCATGCCTAACGTAAAGATGGCAATGGCAATACCATATCTCACTTCTCCCAGATTCGCTGAGTTCTTGAACATCGGTGCAAGCAACACGATACTTATCGTTGAAAAGAAGTTGGAGAGACCTGCTAACACAATCAAGTCTCTAAGCCCTTTCATCTTCCAGATATACGTAACCCCATCCTTCATATCATGCCAAAAGTTGTACTTCTGATCCTGGTTCGTTGATTTGGGGATTTTCATAAAAATCGCAAGAATAAATGATACGATGTAGGATATGCCATTACATAGAAATAGAATCGGTGCGCCCACAAGATGAAACAGCACGCCTCCGGATGAAGGCCCGAGTATTTGAGAAATGGCTCGTAGCATGCTTAAGTTGGCACTGGCTTGTACAATTCGAGATGAGGGAACAATATCAGGGATTGTTGATGTAACTGCAGGATTAAAAAATGCAGCACATGTACCGAGGATGATCCCTGCGGCGAAGGCCATCCAAATTTCAAGGACTCCAAATATAGCAGCAATCCCTACAAAAGTGATGCATATGCCTCGAATGAAATCCATCAGCAATATCATTTTTCTTCTGTCTGTGCGATCTACGATAACTCCTGCAAAAGGAGAGATCAGAACTTTGGGCAGCAAGGCAGTAGCCATCAGTGCTCCCATCAACCCTGGTGAGCCTGTTTTGTAAAGAATCCAGAAGGTCAGGGCAATTTCATAAATGGAATCTCCCAAAGCAGACACCAATTGTCCTTGCCAGAGTAAAAAGAAATTCATCGACCACAACCGTTTTTTGGGTTCGCTAGTGTTCTCCATTTTTCCTCCAGTCGAGAGCTAAAACAAAAAGAATCGCGTTCAGTTGGAGAGCTCATGCTCGTCACTCACTGGACACGATTCATTTGTCCAAGACCTATTCCTGTTATCATGCGGCTTTAAAATTAGACTATACTACCTCGTCATGCTTTCACTAGACTATGCTCGAAGCTTGGATAGGTGTAAAATCCTTGACCTGTTTTCCTTCCATGAGTCCCGGCTTCTACCATTTTGCGAAGGAGCGGACAGCAACGAAATTTGGAATCCTGGTAGCTTTCGTATAGAACGTCTAGCGAATGTACAACGGTATCCAGACCTATTAGGTCAGCCGTCTCAAGTGGTCCCATTTTGTGACCAAAGCACTTTTTGAATATATCGTCTACATCCTTTGGCTCCGCAACCTGATCCTGCACGACGAATGCCGCTTCATTCATCATCAGATGTGATATGCGGTTGGACACAAATCCTGGTAAGTCATTCACCACAATAGCCTCTTTCTTCAAGGTAGCGAGTAGCTCAACGGTTGCTTCAATCGTTGCCTCCGAGGTATGGTACCCTTTGATCACCTCTACCACGGGCTTCATTAATACTGGGTTCATATAATGTGAGCCAATGATTCTATCTGGTCTTTTGGTAAGAGAAGCAACTTTGGTAATCGAAATACATGAGGTATTAACGGCAAAGATACAATGCTCAGGGCAGATCCGATCAAGCGTCAAGTACACGTCCTTCTTGATCTCCCATTTCTCCGTTACATTTTCAATGACATAGTCCGCATTCTGTAATAAGTCATAATTATCGGTGAAGCATATCCGGTTCAGAATCGTATCCGGCTTCTCTGCCTTGAAATCCTTGTTGTACAAGCTTTGAAAACGAATGTTGCCGGCAACTCGCTCTTTGGCTTGTTCCAGAATCTCCGTTGAGATATCAATGAGTATTACGTCATATCCTGCTAATGCAAAGTTATGAGCGATGCCCGTTCCCATAACACCCGCGCCTATAACTCCAATTACCTTCATGTTGATATCCATTCCTTTCGCTCCTCCAAGGCAGAAATCAAGCATATCCTCTCTGGCCTCAAGTGATTTGTATGTTGCTTGAATTAGTGACCTAGTACACTGCTTTTATTTGCTACGAGAGCGGAAATAGCATCAATGGATTTGAAATTGTTCAGATCCAAATCATCATTATCAATTTCAATCCCGAACTCTTTTTCAATGAATACAACCAACTGCATGGCAAAGAGAGAATCAACATCTCCTATAGCGAAAATATCATCATGATCTTCAATATCCTGGCTTTTAATAAATTGGCTTAACATTTCTCTGATTCGGCTTTTAATCTGTTCCATGGGTAAGCACCTCAATATATTAGTATTTTTATTACAACGCTTTTTCCAGTCGCTGAAATTTCTTGTAGGTCAAAAACTCGTTATCCAGATTGATAATCCTTGATATTTTGGTAAGAGAATCATCCAGACTAACTTCAACAAAGCTATCTATTTCCGACTCTCCTAATTTTAGAATGGAGGCATTCCAATTCATGGGACTTGCCATGTTTTTGATAAGCTCATTCTTTAGATCAGGTGCACTTTGGATGAAGGTCTGGGTAAACACAGATAGTATCGGCACTTCAGCCTCACGAATGGGAATCGTCTCAACAAGATCAACGAACATATTTATGCCTCTAGCTGCGTAAGGAGAATGAAACGCATAAGGTGTATTTATCAATGAAGCTTTTATGGCACCTTCTTCCTCAGCTCTCTTCAGCACCTGATGGATGCTATCCTTGATCCCCGACACAACCAGACATGTATCATTATTCTCACTTGCAATGAACACCTCATTCTCTGCCTTACAATCAACGATAAGCTGGTACACCTCCTTATACGTCTGCCCTACGATAACCCCCATTCCATAGGAATCCGAGCTGTCCTTGGGGTATTCATATATCGTCTGAAGCATTCGTAGGCCATCAGCAAAAGAGATAGATTTCGCGCAAGCCATGGCTGTGATTAGGCCCATGCTGTACCCTAGCATCACTGCAGGCCTCACCCCGGAATCAATAAATTGTTGATAGATGATATAGTCACACGTATAGATGGCGATCCAATCATAGAACATGCTGTCACATTCCATATCCTGATGCTTCATTAGGTAGCCGTACAGGTCTACTCCAATCTCCTCAAGTACAATGGAAGCGTAGCGCTTCAGGCTTTGAAGCTGCACATTATCGAATCTATCCAATAGATCCTGGTATTGGGGACCTACGCCTTGAAAAAGAAAGGCTCGCTGCTTATTCATTAGCAAGTTCATAATCAACCTCATTCGGCAATAATTCGCCTTCAATGATATTCATAATCTTGTCAGTATGATCATTAATAAAAAAATGACCTCCCAAAAAATAATAAAGCTTGCTTCTTTTCTCACATAAATCATCCCACATTATCTCTTGTGGACCATCAATCGTATCGTCTATGCCATGCAAAACGGAAATACCACATTCTATATTTTTGGCCTTCTTCTGAAAATCATAGTTTTCCATCATTCTGATGTCATTCTTGATCACTGGCAAATAGAACTCCATCAATTCTTTGCTCTGAGTTAGCTCTTCTTGAATGCCACCAAGAGCAATGAGCCTTTCAATAAATTCATCATCAGGCATATGGGAGGTAATATGCATGTTGTCCTTCACAATAGGGGACTGACGTCCTGAGAAAAAAATATGCTGTGGCTTCCGCTGCCCTTCGTCGATAACCTTGTAATACAGCTCGTAAGCCAGAAGGGTCCCCATGCTGTGTCCATATAATGCATACTCTTCCTTCTCGATGCTGTCTTTTATCAGTTCATAGATATCATCAACGGCTTCCGTAATATCACGATAAAAGCCCTGACCGAACCTTTCCCCCCTCCCCTTTAATTCGATACCCTCCACCTCTAAGGATTGGTTAGCAAGTCTACCCCAATGTGAGTATGCACGCTTGGATCCACCTGCAAATGGTAAACAAAATAATTTCATGGTATCGCTTCCTCCGAAGTACGACATAGCAAGTAAAGCTTGTCTTTAGTTAATTAAAGAGTTGATCTCAGACAAGATGTCATCTACTGATGGTTCGTCACTAGCCGACGGAACAGCTTCCTTCTGCTGCTGTAAGCTCTCGACCTCTGTTAACAAATAGCTATTCAGTTTTCTTAAGGATGGGTAATTGAAAAATATCGAAATATCGACCTGCAAATCCAGCAGATTCTTTATCTGGTTTCTCAAAGAGAAGATCATCAAAGAATCTACCCCTTGCTCCGCAAAAGGGGTATCTACAGACAATTGATTTACATCCTCAAATCCGATAATTTTAGCCGCTGAAGTGTGCAATAGGCTTAATAAATACTCGCTTCTTTCTGATGGACCTAAAGCATGCAGGCTGGCGACAACATTTTGCCTGGAATCCTGATTGTCTTTTGCCCCACTAGCCGTATGGCTGTTCATGATGAAATTTGTTAGGAATGCGGTAACTTCATCCACACCCGTTTTTTGGCTAAATAGCTCCCAATCTGCATCAGCAACTACAATCGAAGCCAGATCCTTCAGGAATACCTTGTCGATCATTTTCCTGCCAAGTTCTTTGGACATTCCATATATGCCCTTGTTCCCAATGTTCTTCAAAATGTCACTACTGCTCGTTGCCATCCCGGCTTCCTCCCAAGGTCCCCAGCATATCGACAATGCAGGTAATCCTAGGCTCCTTCTGTATTCTGCAAAAATGTTCATAAAATAATTAGCCGCAGCATAGTTGGCTTGGCCCATATTCCCTACAATGGAAGAGATAGATGACATCATAATGAAGAAGTCCAGATCCTCTTCCTTTAATGCATGATGTAAATGATAGGTACCCGCTACCTTAGCTTTGAATACGTTCTCAAAGCTTTCCCAGGTCTGATCTCTGATCATCTTGTCATCAATAATTCCAGCAGCATGAACGACTCCTCTAATCGTCATGTTGTTCTGTCTCAGCTGTTGTACTACAGCAATTACGTCTGCTTCATTGCTCACATCTGCTTTTTCAAGCATGACCTGAACACCGTTTTCTTTCCAAGAGTCCATCACTTCAAGCATGGTAGCCGAGGCTTGATTTCTACTTAATAGGACGATATTGCGAGCGCCCTTCTGAATCAAATACTCCGCGTAGATCTGACCTATCGATCCAGTTCCACCCGTGATCAGGTATACGGCCTTATCATCAGCTCGAAGCGTGAGTTCCTCTTGCTGAGCCAGGCTTCTTCCACCTCTAATCAACCTAGGAATGTACCTTTTATGGGGATTTCTGAGCACGACCTGCTTGTCAGCACCATGGAGAATTTCACTGATGATCTCATCAATATGGTTCTCTAACATAGGAATATCTGAATCAATAATGCCATTCCAGAGCCCGGTATGCTCAAGTCGAATAACCTCGCTAAATCCCCATAATGGTGCTTGATACACGGAGGTAGGTGTACCATCTGACTGATGCACATTATTGGTTATTACTTGTATCCCCATGACCTGCGTGTAATTCAGTTCCGTAATGGATTGTACGATATGCAATAGGCCACTGCAGTCCTCTTGGACCCTTCGCAACAACTCATCTGCATCAAGATTAGTCAGCCTAGTCTCATTGATTGTGCTTAGATAGATGAGTCTATATTTTTCTTGTTGATATTGATCTGCGATATGTTCCAGAAGGTTTTTAACCTCGTGCTTATTCGTGTACGATACAAAAAATACATCATTCTCATGCTCTACATACTTGTCCCCTTGAATAACCCGAACAGCAGACATGCCCCTGCTATTGAATTGTTCAAAGAAACGATCAACGACATCTGGTTCATTTCCGAATAATACTATCTTTTCATTCGAATCCACTTCTAGTTTTCTTGCCGTTCTTGCTTGTTCCATCCACTTCACATCGTAGATCATACGATCACCACTACTATTCAATTCCTTGAGCAGTGTGTCGCGCTCCGTGATCTTGGCCATGATTCGTTCAATTTCAAAGACGATTTCCCCCTTTTCGTTGTACACATCAATATCGCCTACAACGCCAGATTGCTGCGAATCGTCTACTTTAATATGACACCAGAAACTCTCAGCTTCCCTGTAGTAGTATTTAATTTTGCCTAAAGAAATAGGAATGGCTGTCTTTAAGGCATAATCTTCACTTTGCGAATTCATTCTCATACTTAATTCGGAAATGAAGAATACGGATTGAAAAATCGAGTCGATTGTGCCTGCATACACGATATAATCTTGACCATTCGGAATGTCTTTTTTGGGATCAATATAACAAAGCCCTTCAGCTTCACCCTTCCACACCTGCGAAATTCTCGTAAAACCCTCACCTAATTTGAATCCGAATTTCCTCATCACATCATAAGCATTAACCCCTGAGTTCACTTCAGGGTACTGGGCCTTTAATTCAGTAATAGATACCCGCTTCTCATGTCCCCGCTCCTGGGACATCACAATATTTCCCTGACAATGCTTCATCCAATTCTCGTGTTCTGACTGCTTATCTGTGCTGACCAGCTCAAATTTCATTTGCTCCAGATCGGTATCTTCAATTGAGAATTGCACTATCCGTTTTTCTTCTTGGACAGCTGTTAAGGGCGCATGAAACTCCACATTCGAAATGGTGCAGCTCACTGGATCTCGGAAATCCTTTGCAATCGAGATCAGCATGGACATATGAGCAGCAGCAGGTGCTATTGCGGTATCGAAAATAATATGTTCCTGCATAAAATATGGGTTTTCCATCGTATATTCGCTTTGATAAAGAACTCCATTTTTTAAGTAAGGCGTTCTAATTCTCTGCCCAATAAGCGGATGATGATCCGGAACTGCACTGCTCGTTCTACTGGCTTCATGAGAGCACACGGGCTGCATCCAGTAGGATTCCTTATCAAATACATACGTAGGTAATGCTACCCGATTGAAGCTATGGTCAAAGCTTGTCGCAAGACCCTCCCATTGGACATCTACACCATGGCAATACAGTTCCCCTAGGCAGTATGTGATTTGTTCCCAAGCATTTTTCCTCATATCCAATGAGTTCAACAATAGCCGATCCTCATTAAGGGTCAGTCTGCCAAGCGTACACAGCATTTTGTTGGAACCAATTTCGAGGAATATGGTATTGGGTGTATCCTTCAATTGAGACATCGCATGGTAGAAATCAACTTTATCCTTGATATGATTGGTCCAATACTCCGCATCTAATATGTCTTCTTCGTCCATTACTCTTCCGAGGGTAGCGGATATATAGGTGAGCTTACTTTTATTAAATTTCACTTCATCAGCAACGTGTCTAAATTGCTCCAGGATCGGAGTCATAAGGTGAGAATGGAATGCATGAGACACTTGCAATCTATTTACATTTAATTTTCTCTGCATGGCTTCTGTCGTTACTTCCTCAACAGCATCCACATCACCAGAGATCACGATATTTTCTTCCGCATTATGCAGAGCAATAGAGAGCTTACCTTTATAATCTTGCAACAATGCTTCCACGGTAGCTTGATTCGCAAAAATAGCGGCCATAGCCCCGCGCCCCGGAGCTGAATCCATGAATTGGCCACGCACCGCGACCAGCTTTACCGCATCCGCAAGACTCAATATGTCAGCGGCAACGGCTGCTGCGTATTCTCCCAGACTATGACCAAGCACAACTTCAGGTGTAACCCCTATGCTTTCCCAAAATTTCAGCAAGGCATACTCGATGGAAAATATAAGTGGCTGGGCATAGAGAGTCTTCTCAATATCTCCGCTAGAATAGTTGCCACTATAGAGCATCTCCACTAACGATTGATTTATAAACGGATAAAATAATTGATCGCATTCGTCCAAGGCGAACTTAAACGGAGGATTGGATTGGTACAATTCCTTGCCCATATTCAAGTACTGCGAACCTTGGCCTGTGAACAGAAATACGAGCTTTATATCCTGTTTCATCTCAAGTTGTTCATTCTGCCTTGTGGAGATCCCATCCTTGCTGTTCGTATCCAAATATGCCCGAAGCCTGTTCATTATTTCTTCTCGACTTTTACCAGATACCGTAAACCGATGAGCAAAATCAACCTTACCCTGGTTGTTACTATATGCGTAATCTTTGAGTGCAATATGCGGGTTACGCTGTAAATATGCAAGATTGCTTTTTATGTTTTCATATAATGCATGTTCACTTTTAGCTGATATTTTGATGATAGAGATCGGCTCTGCATCGTTAGTATGCTGCTGCTCTATTCGGGGTGGTTCCTCCAAAATGATATGGGCGTTGGAACCCCCAAAGCCAAAACCGTTTATTCCGACCCTTCTTAAGCTTCCTTCGTTCTTCCAGACTTTGTGTTCCGATATGACGGAGATCGGTGATTTCTCCCAAGGGATATGTGGATTAGGCTCGTTAAAGTTGAGATTTGCAGGAATCATCTCGTTCTTGAACGTTAGTAGCACCTTTATAATGCTAGCTATACCTGCCGCCGCCTCCAAATGCCCAATGTTGGATTTAACAGAGCCAATCTGAAGGGGGTTATTCATAGTTCTATCTTTGGCATAGGTATTCACAACAGCCTTTACCTCTATCGGATCGCCCAATTTTGTACCTGTGCCATGCATCTCCAAATATTCAATATCAGAATGCTGTAACCCAGCATCTTTTAGCGCCTTTCGAATTACTTTTTCCTGAGCTTGGCCATTGGGAGCTGTTAATCCATTGCTCTTTCCGTCCTGGTTGATCGCTGTACCTTTTACAATCCCAATGATATTGTCTTTATCCTTCTCGGCATCACTTAGACGCCTTAAAATCAGTACTCCGCCACCTTCTCCCCGTCCATAACCATTTGCTGCAGCATCAAAGCTTTTGCTCTGCCCGTCAATAGAAATAGCCTCTAGCTTGGAGAAGCACACATGAACGGCTGGCGAAATCATCAAATTCACAGCACCAACAACTGCGGTATCCACCTCACCGGATTTAATCGCTTGACAGGCCAAGTGAAGTGCAGTGAGTGAGGAAGAGCATGCCGTATCCACACAAAACGATGGTCCTTCAAAGCCGAATGTGTACGATATCCTCCCGCAGGCAGTACTAAAAGTTGTCCCCGTAAGGGAATAAGCATCTATTTTACTCAAATCCCCTGATTTGTAATGAGCAAATGAATATTCCTCTCCTGCTATACCGATGTATACACCCGTATTGCTTCCATAATATTGAGCAATATTGATGCCACCATGCTCAAAGGCCTCCCACGTCAACTCAAGGAGTAATCGCTGCTGGGGGTCCAATGCTTTTGCCTCTTTGGGCGATATATTAAAAAACTTCTGATCAAATTGATCAATCGGTACATTTAGAAAGCCACCTTTTCTTGAATACATCTTTCCAGGCTCTTCTTTATCCGGGCTGTAATAGCTATCCACATCCCACCGATTCTCAGGCATCTCACAAATGCCATTAATCCCTTTGATTAAGACATCCCAATATTCCTCTGGGCTGTTGGCTCCTCCAGGAAAGCGGCAGCTCATCCCTACGATCGCAACATCCTCCTTGGATCGAGAAGCTTTGTTGTCTTGGGCCGGGTCAGCACTCTCTGTGCCTAAGTCTACTGGGTGTAGGATGTTATAGACATAATCCGCATATAGGTTGATGTTGGAATTCTCAAATATAGATGCAACTTCAATATCAATTCCGAATTGCTTCGATACCTTCTTCGTAAATAGAGGGATATCAACAGATACCAGACCCAGGCTGATGAATGGTTCGGTATAATCCACAACCTTTTCGTCCAAAATATCTTCCACTAAATCTGCCAAATATCCAATAATCTCACGCTTTGTAAAAGATTTCTCTGAACTCATTGTCTCATCTCCTTAAGGGTTCCTTTCTTAGAACCAGAACAAAGAAGCTTCCAGCACCACAACGGGTGGGAAGCTTCTTAAATATTGGGTTGTTACTATTCCACTATTCTATGCTCTTCAAGGATTCAATCATATTGATCTGCGACACTTTTCTTCGAAGTAACAAGTTGGACAAAATCGTGAGCACAAATGCAAGGCACACCGATATGAGCAAGACAAGCAGACTTAATTGGTTAGGAATCTGCTGGTGTGTACTGGATAAGCCTCTGACAACCAGATCGTACATGTACCCACTTATAGGCAGTGCTACCACAATCGCAAAACTGGTCAGGATGATATTTTCGAAAAATATAAGCCGATGTATTTTATGTTTTGGATAGCCTAACACCTTTAAAGTAGCCAGCTCACGATTTCTTTCATAAATATTGATAGAGGATATCGTGTACATCGCTCCAAAGGATAGAACTACAGCACTGATGATAAACATAATAAAGATAAAACTATTTTGCTTCATAATATACTCTGCCGATTGCCTTAAATCATTCTTATCCGAGATCATATCCACCTGCTGTACTTGCTCGAAGAAGTTGCGTACGGTTGTAAGCTCTGTCCCACTACCTGCCTCTACCAATAACGACGTTGGCGAATAATCAATGCCGAAGCTACCTAGATAAGCTGGTGTACAGTAGAATGAAGGATTCGAGTACTGAGTAGAAATTTGCAAGACTTCCATATCGACCGTTTTATTAGATAATTCTGGCGTGGTGAACTTGATCTGAATGGTATCACCTTCTGCAATGCGGTACTTATCTGCATACGATTTGGGTACCAGTACCCCATTGTCTTGCAGTGCCAGCTCATTACCATGATCGTCGAAGAAATGAATAAGATGGTTATCCTTCTCAGTAACTACTAACGTCGCATTCTCGTTACGATTTCCTTGAATGAGCTCCACTGGGAAGGCTGACAAATCATAGCTACTCTTAATACCTTCAGGTAGTTGTAGCATCTCTGGTGAATTTCCTCTGGTGTAGTCAATCTTTAAATCATAGGTGTTTACCACTTCAATCTGATCAGCTACTTGCTGTAAAGCCATTTGAGTACCAAAAGCCGTGATTAACAAAACTGTGCTTACGACAACTCCAGCGGAGCTCGCCAAAGCTTTCCCTTTGTTGAGAAATATATTTCTCAGAATGAGCTTGTAGCTGTAAGGGATGTTTTGCCAGGCTCCCGGAAGCCTTTCGATAAGCAGCCTTTTCATCTTCTTAGGCGGCTTTGGACGCATCGCCTGTGCCGCGCGTTCCCGCAAGACAGCTCTACCACTTAAGTAACAGGACAGGATTCCAAATGCACTTGAAAAAAGAATGGGTGGAATCACGGAAGTTAAGGATAAGGAGAAGGCAATATCAGGTAGCGAGTAAGCTCTCGCATTCGATGCTCTCACTAATGGAATGAATATACTGGCAGCCGCAATACAGCCGAGTATCGAACCTATAATTCCCACTAATACTGGATAGCCCATATAATGCAGCATAATACTCTTGTTCTTTACACCCAGTGCCTTCATGATCCCGACTTGATTCCGTTGCGAATCAATGATCCGTGACATGGTAAGGAATAGAATAATAGCTTCGATGATAAAGAGAACGAGCGGTATTACTTTGCTCATCAGCTTATTATTGTGAATGGTTTGTTGTAACTGAGAATAGCTGAATGACCGTTCCTTGCTAACTTGACTTAGATAAGGGAGTCCCTTGGACTGCTCTTCAATTGTTCTACCTAATTGATCAATATCGTATCCGTCCTTGGCATCAATCAATATCTCATTATAGTACGAGCTGCCTGCTATGAGAGGCAAGGCTGCTTCAGACACGTACGCAAATCCTGAGGTTTTATGATCCTGTATTTCATTTTTCTTGGCATATTCCACATTCTCGCCCAAAGCACTGATTATGAACAACTCATTTTTGTTATTCACACTTAACTGGATCTGATCGCCAACTTGATACTGATGCTCTTGAGCGTAATGGGAATCCAGCAAGATTTCATTCGCTTGGTTCGGAATTTGGCCTTCAATGATTGTAGGTGTATTGATTTGATTATGCTCAGGAATCGAATACAGCTTTACAGTTGCCTTCGTGTCCTCTAGCACCTGTGTTGCATCCAAGGTATAACGTCCTTCGATTTTGTTTACACCCTGGACTTCACTCATGCTTGCCACAGCCTGCTTGGAAATGCGTTCATAGTAGACATTTAAATCACTTAAGTTATGCTCCTCAAAGTAAGCCTTCGTATAATCACTAAGATCATCACTTAACGTGACCAAGCCTGCATAAAAAAAAGCGCCCACCGCAATAACCAGCACAAATGCAATAAATTGCCCGATGGATTGCCTGATATCACGAATCAATTTTATGAATAGCTTCATCATTACCACTCGATTCCTTCAACGTTCTGCCTGTTAGGATTCATTGTCACGCTTTCAATCTTTCCGCTCTTCACCTTAATAATTTTATCTGCCATGGGCGCGATCGCTGAGTTATGTGTGACCAGTACAACGCATTTCTGCGTTTCTTTGTTCAGGTCTTGAAGAAGTTTTAGGACGGATTTCCCCGTAACATAATCCAAGGCGCCGGTTGGTTCATCGCACAGAAGAAGCAACGGATTTTTGGCAACCGCTCGCGCGATCGCTACGCGCTGTTGTTCACCACCAGAAAGTTGGGAAGGGAAGTTCATCATACGATCCTTTAGCCCCACTTTGTATAGGATGTCTTTAGCATCCAGATGATCTTTGCATACCTCCGTGGCAAACTCAACATTTTCTAGCGCATTCAGGTTCGGAATTAAGTTGTAAAACTGAAATACAAAACCAACCTTCTCAGCGCGATATTCCGTTAGTCTTTTCTCGTTGAATCCCGTAATATCCTGGTCACCAACCCACACTTGTCCAGCCGTGGCTGTATCCATACCGCCTAGAATATTCAGAATTGTGCTTTTACCTGCACCACTAGCACCCAAGACTACAACGAATTCTCCCTCCATGATTGAGAAATCTACGCCAGCAAGTGCCTTAATTGTCACCTCTCCTATGGAATATTCTTTCGTCACAGCTTTGAATTCGATAAGCTTTTTCACTTCGTACATCTCCTCGTAATGCTTTTATGAACCTGGTTTGACTCGATTTCCAATGGTAAGGAGATGGATAAGTCAAACTATGCTAAGGGAATTTCTTTGACAGAGCTACGTGAACAATACCTCTCTGTTACCACTTTAACTTATAATTGATTTGTTGGGAATATCATCTAGTTTTTGTTCAATCATATCATACTTATTTGAGACGTACAGAGTTTAGAATTGAATTTCTTAGCCATTTTGTGAAATATGTTAATTCAGATAATCCTCATATCCACTTTCCAGATGAGCCTTGAAGGTGTTCAAAAAACGCAGTCCATCTGCACCATCAAAGAAACGATGGTCGAAGGTTAACGTGATCGGGAGCATTTTTCTAACTACAAGCTCATCGTTCTCGGTCACAACCACTTTTTTATCTGCACGGTAAAAGGCAATGATAGCCACCTGTGGATAGAAAATAATAGGAGTGGCAAATCCGCCTCCTATGGCTCCCACATTGCTTATAGTAATCGTTCCCTTTTGAGAATCTGCAAGCAACATAGTTCTGGATCTGGCTCTCTCCACGAGTGCATTAATCTCCTGGGCCAATACATCAACTGACTTCCCATTAACCTGATGTATGCTTGGAATAACAACGCCATCCACAGTATCCACCGCTATTCCGATATTGTGTTCTGAGAACAGTTTCAATGAGCCATTGAACTCATTTGCGTTGAACATAGGATGCTGATGAAGGGTCTGGGACAATGCCTTTGCGAATATAGGTGTCAATGTTAAGTCTAGTCCCTTATCTCGTTGTAATCGTTCCTTATAATTCAGCAGATTTGTTATATCTGCTTCAGCATAAGCCGTTACATGAGGGATGGTTTGCACGGATTTTGTTACGATTCGCGCTATCTCTTTACGAGTGGATGTCATCTTCACAATCGTCTCGTCGCTGGAATCCTCTAAGGCTGCACTAGGGTATGTACCTAGATTGATACCGAAGTCATTCCATGACTGCTGCTCGGCCTGACCCAGATCCATATTTAACCATTCGTTATTCATCACGTCCGGGGTTCCCCTACTGTCCTGATCAATAACCAAGATGACGTTGTCGACAGTGACGACATCACCCGGCTTGTAGGGGAGCCTGTCGATTACTCCTGCTACTGGTGAAGGCAACACGGTCGTTATCTTATCTGTCTGAACTTCAACAAGCGGTTGGTCTTCAGCAACCTGCTCTCCTTCTTTGACCATATAGGCAACGATATATCCTTCATACAATCCTTCTCCAAGCTCAGGAAACAAAAATTCATATTTCATATATCTCACCTCTTCAAGGAAACTAACATTTGATCTATTTCGTGAACAATTCGATCTGTAGAAGGCAAATAGTAGTCTTCAATGGAGAATTGGGGAATAGGTACATCAAAACCTGTAATTCGCTTTACCGGAGATTTCAATTCACTGAACATACGCTCCTGAATCACAGCAACTAGCTCCGCCCCTACACCGCCTGTCAATGCAGCTTCATGTACAATCACAGCCCGCTGCGTTTTTCTTACAGATGCCTCTATCGTCTCCATGTCAAATGGATATAGCGTACGAAGATCTAGGACCTCAACATGAACACCTTGAGACTTCTCAAGCTGCTCCGCCGCCTGCATCACGTTCCAGATCATGGCCCCCCAGGATATGACGGTGATATCTTGCCCTTCTCTTACGATACTCGCCTTACCCAGAGGAACTGTATATCTATGCTCGGGGACATGATTGCGCACACTGCGATATATTTTCATAGGCTCCAGAAAAATGACAGGATCACTACCTTCCGAAGCCGCAATAAGCAGACCCTTCGCATCATAGGGATTACTAGGTATCACAACTTGTAGTCCTGGTGATTGAAATAACAGCGCTTCGATACTTTCCGAGTGCAGCTCAGGAGCACGAACTCCAGCCCCGTAAGGAGCTCTTATAATTAACGGCACCTCATATTTACCCTGAGTGCGCATTCTCAGCCTTGAAAGATGTGACAGAATTTGCTCTAAGGCAGGATAAATGAAGCCAAAAAATTCAATCTCAACGATAGGCTTAAGACCATTTAAGGCCATACCAATTGCGCAGCCTACAATGCCTGCTTCGGATAAAGGAGTATCCACTACACGTCGATCACCAAATTTGTTGTACAAATTCTCGGTAACACGAAACACACCACCGTTTATACCGATATCTTCTCCTAAGAGAAGCACCTGATCATCACTGGCCAATAACACATCCAAGGCTTCATTTAGTGCCTGAACAAGGTTCAATTCTCTCTCCATACTAAGTCTCCTCCGTAACATCTATTGGTGATGACTTTGCATAAATTCATTAAAGTTGTTCTCCTGCTCTTGGATATTCCACGGCTTGCTAGAGAGCACATGGTTAAACATATTTTGTGGATCAGGCTTTGGAATATTAAGTGCGAACTGAATCGCGTCACTTACCAAGCGTTCCGCTTCACTGCGGACTCTCTCTCGTACACCTTGCTCCAGTATTCCTTTCCTTTGCAGGTAGGCCTCTACTCGCAAAACAGGATCTCTCGGTTTCCATGCTTCGCTTTCCGCTAGGCTCCGATATCGGCTTGGGTCATCCGAAGTTGTGTGCGGACCATAACGATAGGTTACTGCTTCTATTAGACAAGGGCCCTTCCCATTTCTGGCAGCCTCCAAGGCGTTTTTAGTTGCTGCATACACAGCAAATATATCATTGCCATCCACCCGAACATTTTCCATACCATAGGCTATCGCTTTTTGGGCAATCGTTTCACTAGATGTCTGGCGTGATAAAGGTACACTAATTGCGTAGCCATTGTTTTGGCAGAAAAATACCACTGGGGCCTTGAATACTGAAGCCATGTTCAGCCCTTCATGGAAATCTCCTTCTGAGGTAGCACCATCGCCAAAGTAAGCAATGGAGCATGCATTCTCATGCTTATATTTGCTAGCCCATGCAGCCCCGGCTGCTTGAGGGATTTGTGTAGCTATAGGTACATAAGGAGGCAGGATATTCCTGTTGTCAGGTGGTATACATCCTTCAATTCTCCCCATCCAATACCAGATTATTTTCACCATCTCATAGCCGAATGTTAACATTGCGGCATGATCCCGATATGTAGGAAACATCCAATCCTGCTTCGAAAGAGCCATGGCACTTCCTACCTGACTCGCCTCCTGACCTTCAAAGGGAGCATATGTACCAATCTGACCCTTGCGCTGCATATTCACCAGTTTGCGATCAAACACTCGATTGATTACAAGAAGCTTGTACATTTCCATGGCCAATTTTTCGTTTATCAACATATTGTCATCCAGCAAAGTACCGTCGAGCTCTAATATTTGGAATAGACCCTGTTTTTCCATTTAATCCTCCATACATTAGATTTATAAGCAAGTTTTAATATTGGGGGCTGCTCACGGCGCTTATTCAGCGTGAATAGCTTCTGACTGTGCATTGGACAAGACCTTGGACCATTGTGCCTCATCTAGTCCATGCTGACTAATAAATGCGTAGACTAGTCTCTCGATGCCAAATCCAACGCAGCCTGTTGACATCCATTCCGTCTCACCACGTTTTATATTGAACTGCTCACCAAAAAAGTGATCATGAAAATTAAAAGAAGCTGCAGCAATGGTTCGATCAGGTCCAACCTTTAAGCGCAGCTCATATTTGAGTTCTTGCATTCTCTGATTAAATATTTTCGCTGCAGTATCTTCGCTGCAAAAGAAAGGATCACTAGCTACTTCACAGTGTCCCTCTAGCCCCAGCTTTTCGAAAAGAGAGAACGCTGCTTCCATAAATTTGTGGCGACTATCCAATACAAAATCCCTGGACCCCATAAAAACAATTTCTCGGATAGAAAAATCCCATAGTCTTTCCAGGGTCCGATGATATTTCGATTCATAGCGAAATGATTTTCCGATAGACGTTATAACACGATTGTGTGTCTCAGCATGTTGGGTGTTTTGGAACTGATAATATGTGTGGTAGCACATGGTGGGGGGTAAGCAGTAATCGACGTTTTGACAGTAGGGAAGTAAATAAGAGCCAATTCCATGATTGGACTTGTAGTCCTCTAGGAAATCACGATAGATATCAATATCATTATGCAGTCGTGTGACGAACATCAAGAAATGTGGGAATGACTTGAAATATCCGCATTTCTCGAGGGCTTTGGTAGAGATTAAGGTAGGATATCGGTATTCAGTAGCTCCAAAATGAGATATAGTCATATCTTTAATCATCTGATCCAAGCAATCCATTAAGTGGATTAACTTTTCCCCAAAGCAGACCTGACCCTCGCCCATTTCAAATACCATTTCTTGTTCCAGCATTTTATCAAAGAGCTCATCTTGAAATTGGGGCGCGTTATCACTTGATTTCCATACGACTCGTGGAGGTAATACTTTTTGAAGTGCAATTTCATTATCAATCACAGAGGTTATTTTAGTCTTAATTCCCTCTGGGTCCGTTCCTGGTTGCAGAGTAACTTCTACACCGTTAATTGTTGTTTCGCCTGTGATTAATTTAAAATGATGAATGTTCGAGGATATGAAAAAAATTCTCTTTTCTAATTCTTCAGTGTGTTTTATGGCCAAGGGCTTATCCAATAGAATAATATGAGTGTTTTCCATTGTTAGAAGCATTCCTTTCGTCTCACTGGAGTGGATAGTAGTTGGATAACTATATCAAAAAAAATGGATAAGGAATAAAAACTAGCAATCCCTCGTCCATTTTAAAAATGTAAAAAATATCCTTTTCAGCATTAAGACATAGCTTCGCCACGGATCTACTTTTTCTAAGATAGATCATTCAAATGAGACTATTTTCACCAAGAAAGATCAACGTGCCTAAACAACGATTAATCTTGTACGAAGTGATTATGTGCATCACAGAAGCTTTAAAGAAACACGGAAAATATCCGTTTTGGGCACTTGGCCTTTCAATTGGAGACTGCCATCAGACTTTTGTACAACACTCTAATCGCAAAAGGGCAGCCTGTTACTTCCCAATTATGGTGTACATTTGCCATTATATTCTCTCACGGATGAAATGTAAATATCTAGACGAAGAAAGCAAAATTGGAGTTTGGATGAGTCTTCCTTACTCTTCCAGACACTCAAGCCTCTCTGTTCATTACACTGGCAACCTCTCTCTTATTTCGATAGGCTCCAAAGTAAATAAGAGAGACAAATACCGCACCACCCACGATGTTTCCTAGCAACACTGGAACAAAATTTGAAAGATAATCTCCCCAGGTCAGGCTGCCTGCGAAGATGGCTGCCGGGATAACGAACATATTGGCCACCACGTGCTGGAAACCGATAGCCACGAACGCCATGACCGGGAACCAGACTCCTGCGAATTTCCCTAAGGAATCCTTACTGCCATTTGCGATCCAGATGGACAGACATACGAGCCAGTTACAGCCAATCGCCGAGATAAAAGATTCCATGAATCCATCCTTCACCTTCGCCTGAGCAATAGCCAGGGTCTTCGTCAGAAAGTCTCCTTCTGTGAGTCCCACGACATGTCCAAAGAAAAATGCGACAAAGATCGCACCCACGAAATTCATGATGAGCACAACAATCCAGTTGCGTAGTACATCATAAAGGCGGATTTTGCGTGCGAACCAGGCCATTGACATCGTCATCATATTGCCTGTCAACAGCTCACCTCCCGCTAGTATAATGAGCACCAGTCCTAACGGGAATACCGATGCACCAATGAATCCAGCGATGGAGCCCCATTCCTTAGGCGCGGTTCCAATGACTCTGATGTCGAGGAGAAATCCAAGTGAGATGAATGCTCCCCCTAGAAATCCAAGGAGAATCAAGGACAACCATGTGAGCTGTGCTTTTTTCACACCTGCCTCTGCGGTGAATTCCATAATTTGTTGTGGTGAATTATATCCCATGGCTGACCTCCAGATTATATATCATGAAAGCACAAATAACCCTCATGAAGTTATGCTCTGTTATAGACTCTCTTCAAGCTAGTCGTGGCACTTGAGGAATCTGGTAAGAGATGACTTCCATGCTGGTTAATTTCCCTACACAAACTATAGGGGAACCAAACAAGCTGGTTACCGGGTAGTTTAGAGTAAAGACAAGTCCTTGAATGTACTCCAAACGTAATGCATAAGTACGATGCGTTGTTCTTCTGCAAAATCAAGATTATTCCAGAATTCAGATTTTGTCAATAATGTGACATGTAATTCGCAAGAAATGTTCTTATATTTGCCTCTTTACATCTACAATTCTCTCAGGGTGCGTATACACATTGCAAGTATCATTACGAATGAAACCTACGGTCGTAATACCTAGCTGTTCTGCAAGTTCCAACGCCAGCGCTGTTGGCGCAGACTTGGAGAGGACAATCTCGCAGCCGATCTTCGATACCTTCATCAGGATCTCAGAAGATATCCGCCCACTGAATACAATCACCTTATCTTTGAGGGCTAGACCCTCTTTCAGACAATGACCATAGATTTTATCCAGAGCATTGTGACGTCCAATATCGCATCTAGCCAGCAATATCCCCTGTGAATCACACAAGGCTGCATTATGCACCCCACCGGTGCGGTGGAACAGATCCGTCTGTGCGAGCACCTCATGCATCAGCTTGAAGCACTCTTGGAAGGACAGCCTGATATGAACATCCTCCATACTTTTCGCTGTCCGCGCATCGTTGAAGAATACAAAACCAGGACGGCTCATGCCGCAACAAGAAGTAATGTAACGCTTGGTGTACATCTGCTGATGTAGGAGACTGAGGCGCTGAGTTCGAACATGAACAAAGCCGGCCTCCTCCTGTACCCATAACTCCTGAATATCTCTATAGTCCTTAATGATTCCTTCTGACGCTAAATATCCAACAGCCATGTCTTCTATATACTCCGGCGAGCATATCATTGTGGCCAGCTCCTCCCCATTCACTTTCACAGTGACGGGGTGCTCGGTCACAATCAGGTCATCCGCTGTAGCTACTTGGCCATGTTCATAACGAATGACACGCTGTGAACGCTGTAGTGGTAAACTCATCGCATCTCATCCCTGTTCAATATTTTTTTCAAAAAGAAATACAGACACGGCTACATCCTCATCCACTTTAATATCCGAGAATAAATGAATCAGCCTTGAGCCGCATAGCTCTTCCATCCCGTCTGGAACATGATTCTCATAGAGCTTCTTGATCATATGCGTCCTTGCGCTGTGCACCATCTGTACCCCTTCTGTGGTCTTGGCAATGAATTTCTCCGTTGGCGTAAAATTCCCGTACATCTTCGTAATTGCCATATTCTCCACAAATGTCGTGTGAATCCGCTCTGGACCCTTCCCAAAGGTATCTTTTCTAACTTTTCTCACAATCTCGTTAAAAGCAGCTTCTTTCTTCATGCAAATCCTCCAAAGATAAGAAATGAATAAATCCTATTTCATTGCAGAAGTGCCGATCCTCAAGATGCAGTCTTGTTTTTTTGTCATGTAGTAGTATAATCTAATTAGTCGTAAAATTGTCAAATATTTTAGGATTGATCCATTGGTAGGTCATTGCTAATGAATTACTCCACTTTAAATGTATGGTCCGAGGTATCGGATTTTACATTTGGGGTGGAGTTTTTTTATGGTCATTTTTGCGAAAAAGGAAATGGCATACAGTCAAGATTATGCATAAATACGCAAGACTCTGTGCCAAGAAATCGTAAAGGAGCATCTGTATGAACGAGCAAACGATCAAGGTCGTCGTGAATGGAGGCACCTATGAGGTGTCACGGGGCGCAAATGTCATCGACGTCATTAACTTTGCCAATATCGCCCATCCACAAATTTGCCATGTTCCCGAAGTTGATCCCATCCAGACCTGTGACACCTGTATCGTTGAGATTGACGGGCAGCTTAAGCGCGCTTGCTCCACCAAGGTCCAGGCAGGCATGAGCATTATCACCAATTCACCCTCGGCTAAGGCTGCACAGACCGAAGGCATGGATCGGCTGCTAGAAAATCACATGCTATATTGCACGGTATGTGACAACAACAATGGGAATTGCAAGTTGCACAACACCGTCGAGATGATGGAGGTTGAGCATCAGAAATATCCATATCGTCCCAAGGTAGCCCCCTCTGAGGTAGATATGTCGCACCCCTTCTATCGCTATGATCCAAATCAGTGCATTGCTTGTGGTCAATGCGTAGAAGTATGTCAGAACCTCCAAGTGAATGAGACCCTGTCCATCGACTGGGAGGCAGACATTCCACGAGTGATCTGGGACCAGGGCTCTTCCATCAATGATTCTTCCTGCGTGAGCTGTGGTCAATGCGTTACTATATGCCCATGCAACGCTCTAATGGAGAAGTCTATGCTGGGTGAGGCTGGATTCATGTCCGGCATAGGTGAAGAGCTGCTGAATCCGATGGTTGATCTGATTAAAGAAGTAGAACCTGGATACAGCGGTATATTCGCGATTTCCGAGATGGAAGCTGCCATGCGTGAGACCCGGACCCGCAAGACGAAGACCGTCTGTACCTTCTGCGGCGTAGGGTGCTCCTTCGAAGTCTGGACCAAGGGGCGCAATATCCTGAAAATCCAGCCTTCCCATGATGCCCCGGTGAACGCCATTTCCACCTGTGTGAAGGGTAAATTCGGCTGGGACTTTGTCAACAGTGACCAGCGCTTGACGACTCCACTCATTCGCCAAGGGGAAGAATTCGTAGAAGCTACCTGGGAGGAGGCCTTCTCCCTGATTGCTGATCGCATGGGTACGATCAAGAAAGATTATGGCTCTGACAAGATTGGATTTATCTCCTCCTCCAAGATTACGAATGAAGAGAATTATGTCATTCAGAAGCTGGCACGTCAGGTCTTCGGTACGAACAACATTGATAACTGCTCCCGGTACTGCCAATCCCCTGCTTCGGATGGCTTGATGTCCACGGTAGGAATCGGCGGGGATGCGGGAACGATTCAGGACATCTCTGCTGCAGGCTTGGTTATTCTGATCGGCTGTGCACCAGCGGAAGGACATCCCGTCCTGGCAACTCGCATTAAGCGAGCACATAAGCTACACGGGCAAAAGTTGATCGTTGCTGACTTGCGCAAGCATGAGATGGCAGAGCGCTCCGATCTGTTCATCCATCCAAAGCAAGGGACGGACTTCGTCTGGCTTACCGCAGTGACCAAATACATCATTGATCAAGGCTGGCATGACCTGAGCTTCATTGAGAATCACGTTAATTTCTTTGCAGACTATGAGTTGGTGCTAGAGCCATACACATTGGAATTCGCAGAGCAAGAGACCGGTATTTCCAGAGCAGAGCTGATCTCGATCGCCGAAATGATTCGTGATGCGGATGGAACTGCAATCTGCTGGGGCATGGGTGTCACTCAGAATATCGCTGGGTCGCATACCTCCGCAGCTATCTCCAACCTGCTGCTGACTACAGGGAACTATATGCGTTCAGGCGCCGGGGCCTATCCATTGCGAGGACATAACAATGTCCAGGGTGCGTGCGATATGGGGACGTTACCGCCATGGCTGCCTGGCTATCAGCACGTCTCCAATGACGAGGCACGAATGAGATTCGAGGCAGCTTACGGAACACCGATCTCTCCACTTCCAGGCAAAGACAATATCAAAATGCTAGATGACATTGAGCGTGGCGAAATGAAGGCGATGTATCTCGTAGGTGAGGACATGGCCTGGGTCGATTCCAATGCGAACCACGTTCATGAAGTACTGGAGAAGCTGGACTTCTTCGTCGTTCAGGATGTGTTCCTGTCTACGACCGCTCAGTTCGCAGATGTAATCCTACCAGCAGCACCTTCATTGGAGAAGGACGGTACCTTCACGAACACCGAGCGCCGGGTTCAAAGACTTTATCAAGCATTGGATTTGGTGGGCGACTCGAAGCCTGACTGGTGGATTACCACACAAATTGCCAAAGCCATGGGCTATGACTGGGGCTACACACATCCATCCGACATTTTTGCCGAAATGGCCAGCCTGACTCCATTCTTCTCCGGGTGTAGCTACGAGATGCTGGAAGGTTGGGGAAGCTTTATGTGGGGCTCGGATACGGGAGAGAGCACGCCGCTGCTCTACACAGATGGGTTCTATTTCCCAGACAAAAAGGCTCGCTTCTCACTGGTAGAGTACGTTCCACCTGTAGAGTATCCGAAGGAATACGATCTCGTCTTGAACAACGGGCGCCTACTAGAACATTTTCATGAAGGCAATCTGACCAAGAAATCGAAAGGGATCAATCAGAAATTCCCTGATGTATTCGTTGAAGTATCACCTGAGCTTGCCCATGAACGCGGCATCGAGAGCGGGTCTCTGGTTAGACTGGAATCACCATACGGGGCGATTAAGCTCAGTGCATTAGTCACAGACCGTGTTCGGGGCCATGAAGTGTATGTGCCCATGCACTCCAACAGCCATGAAAGTGCGGTCAACCTGCTAACGGGTACCGCGCTGGATGTACGCACCCGGACCCCTGCTTACAAACAGACCAAGGTGCGTATGCAGATTCTGAACGTGAAGGGCGTGAATCCTCTGCCTCCGACCAATCCACGCTACAAGAAGCGCAACCCGCAAGCAGGTGTTGAGGTAGAGCGGAAGTGGAACCGACCTGACTTCGTATCGTTGGTCAAATAGAATACCAGAGGAGGCCATTCAACTATGGCAAAACCCATCTCCATCGTCAAAAAACGCCTGCTGACAGAGGAAGAACTGCAGGAGAGGACGATTCTTCAACTGAAGCAGCAGCTCGCTGAGAGCAATGAGGCACTAGAGAAATCATTATCCATCTTAAATGAGCTCCATAAAAGCGGCATACTTGAGGCTGCCGAGTCCTTGCTGCAAGCAAGAGCCAATATCGCCGAGATTGCCCTCGGGCAAGTGTCACGCCCTGAGGTAACTAACCTGATCAATCACGGAATGGCAGCAGCTGGTGCACTGACCAGCCTCGATCCTGCTCATACCAAGAGTCTCATTGATGGGCTCAAGTCCGGGATTACCGAGGCACAGACGACCACTGCAGCCTCCAGCAAGACCAGTCTGTGGTCGATGTCAAAATCGCTTCGCGATCCCGACATTTTACGAGCGCTAAGCTTCGGGCTCAGCTTCCTCAAGGGGCTAGGACGCTCACTTAAAAATCCGAATTCGCCGCATAATTAGTCTCTGTCGGATTAAGCTAGATTTGATCCCCATCCATGGGTATTATAGAAATCCCCCTTTATCGCGTCTGAATTGCACCCCTTAGAATAGACATTGGAAAAACCCCCTGGTTAATCTGAATTGCACCCCTTAGAATAGACATTGGAAAAACCCCCTGGTTAATCCGATGAAATCTAAGGGGTGCATTTTTATGGCGATTAAAGGACAGAAGTTTAAATCATATACTGAAGAAGATAAGAAAGAGGCAATCCGACTACATGTGGAAGAGAAATGGACATACAGACAGATTACTGAACATCTTGGGATCCAGGATAAGGATAGAGTTAAGAAATGGATGCGTAAGTACAGAGAACTGGGTGAGTATGGACTACTGGATCAGCGAGGACGCCGAGAGGAATATATGGATCAGGATCGGTATGTTCAAAGGCTTAAACGGGAGAATGACATGTTAAAAAAGTGTTTGGAAATCT
>NZ_AUFO01000037.1 GCF_000426545.1 Paenibacillus massiliensis subsp. panacisoli DSM 21345
AAGGGGGTGTCCCAAAAGCCATGAAATGGCTGCTTGGGACACCCTTTGGTTTTAGAGTAGGATATACTTAGGCACTTCGAGAGGACGCTCCGTGAACGGACCGTTGTTCCAATCGCTGTTGTCCCCAGATTTTATTTATTTTCCTAAGCGGTGAAAATCCGGGGACAAAGGCGACCGCTACCGCTTTTCCACAATCAGTCCGTCCTCTCCACTGTTTAAGCGGGAGAATCATTTTCAATTCTTTTAAAAATACAAAAAAAGAAACCATTCTTTGGTAAAATGGAAGTGTCGAGCAACCATTTCAAAGGAGGGTTTCTTTTGTACATTCAATATACCATGGACCAACTTTGCTTGCCAATGGATCTGGAAGAAGATATTCCAGAACACCACCTCGTTCGTGTCGTGAATGCGGCCGTCAATCGGCTGGACGACGCCATTTTTGACGCGGCCTACCCTGGCGGTGGCCGTGACAGCTATCACCCTAAAATGCTTACCAAAGTCATCATTTACGCCTACACTCAGCGTATATATTCCTCCCGCCAAATCGCCAAATCCATCCGGGAGAACATCCTCTTCATGTGGCTCGCCGGACGGCAGCGGCCAGACTTTCGGACCCTTAACCGCTTCCGCTCCGAGCGGATGAAGAGCGTTCTCGAAGCCGTATTTACCGCCGTGCTTCAGTTTCTGGCTGACGAAAAATACGTTTCTTTGGAGCAGTACTTTGTGGACGGAACCAAAATCGAGGCCAATGCTAACCGTTATACGTTTGTGTGGGGCAAAGCCGTCAGCAAACACAAAGCCAAACTGCAGGAAAAGGTACATGCCCTGTTCGCTGACATTGAAGCGGCACAAGAGCAGGAAGACCAAGAGAATCAAGGGAAAGATCTTGCTGAACTCGGCACAGGTTTCGAAGTGAGCAGTGTAAAACTCGAACAAGCCGTGGAAAAGCTTGAAGCTCAGCTTGCCCTAAAACCGAAAGACAAGCCCCTAAAAAAGGCAGTTCGGAGGCTACGGAAGGATTTGCTTCCTCGGCTGCTAAAGTACGAGCAGTACCAAAAGCTGCTTGGTGACCGAAATAGTTTCAGTAAAACAGACTCAGACGCGACGTTTATGCGAATGAAAGAAGACCACATGCGAAATGGCCAGCTGAAACCAGGCTACAATGTACAGATTGGGACCGAAAACCAGTTTATTTTAGCCTACAGTCTACACCAAAGAGCGACCGACACCCGCTGTTTACAACCGCACATGGAAAAAGCAAGGCAGATCCTTGGGAAACTTCCAAAGACCGTAATTGCGGATGCCGGCTACGGCAGCGAAGAAAACTACGCCTACCTGGAAAAGAAAGAGATTCAGGCGGTAGTGAAATATGGCAGCTACCACAAGGAAAAGAGCAAAGCCTGGAAAGCGAATGTCGGAAAGATGGAGAACTGGATGTACAACGAAGCCGAGGATCACTGGATATGCACGGCTGGACAAACGCTGTATTTCCGCAAAGAGAGTAAGGAAATCGTAGAGAGCGGATACGAAATTCGGAAGCGTCATTACCGAAGTCAGAGCTGCGAAGGATGTCCGCTAAAAGAAAGCTGCACGAAGGCAAGGGGAAATCGGGAAGTCGTGGTGAGCTTGGAACGATTACGGTACCAGAAGCAGGCTCGGGAAACGCTGCAAAGCGAGGAAGGATATCTCTTATCCGTACGCCGAATGACGGAGCCAGAAAGCGTATTTGGACAACTGAAGAACAACCGGGGCTTCCGGCGATTTCTGCTTCGCGGCATCGAAAAAGTGACGCTGGAGGTCGGCTGGCTTTCGCTCGCCCATAATCTATTGAAGCAAGCTGTAAATGACCAAAAACGCAGAGCAGCGATTCTCCAATAACGGGAGAATCGCTGCTCTGTTGACGTTTTAAGCTTTTGAGAACACAGAGGGCCTGTCTCCGCCAGTAGAATATCTACTTATGGGACAGCCTCTCTTTGTATTTCTCCTGTCATTGGCAGTGGTGAATACGATGAATTAGGGTACATTATCTATAGGGGGTAGGAGGCTCATCAAAGTTCTGGTACAATGATATTTTGCGTTGCAGGACTAATTGTCATCAGGAGGATTTTTACAAAGTGATAAAGGACATGATAAGTCTAACCAAGCCTAGGCTGCTGCAGTTAAATGTATTTGCCTCCTTGGCCGGCTTCTGGATTGCTTCACGCTGGTCGCTGGATTGGGGCATTATGCTCTGGATGCTGATCGGTACTACCCTAACGATTGCCTCGGCCTGCGTAATGAACAATTATTGGGACTATGAGCTGGATCAGCGAATGGAACGAACGCGGGAGCGTGCTGAGCCCATTGATCGACTTTCCTTACGATTTGTCTTCGGATATAGTATTGTGCTCGGGGTCATCGGGATCGGAATTTTGTTCTTACTCGTGAATCCCGTCACAGGCTTGCTGGGACTGCTTGCCTGGTTCGTTTATGTGGTAGTGTATACAATGTGGCTGAAGCGCAGTTCCACCTGGAGCACCTCTATTGGTGGAATTGCTGGCTCCATGCCTCCGGTGATGGGCTATTGTGCTGTTCGTGGAGAGGTTGATCTGGGTGCATGGCTCCTGTTCATCTTTTTGTTTCTGTGGCAGCCCGCGCACTTCTGGTCCCTTGGCATTCGTCGGGTTGAGGAATATCGGGTAGCTGGCTTTCCACTTCTGCCTGTCGTAAAGGGCGTCCGTCGTACGAAGCTGCAAATGATTCCCTATGTACTTCTGCTAATACCTGCTGGCATTTTACTTTTCGTATATGGCTATACCGGATATATTTTCTTGGTGGTGTCGGTCATTGGCGGCGTGGCATGGCTGGTGCATACCATCAGCGGACTTCGTGTTCAGGAGAATGAGCGCTGGGCCAAGGTGAATTTCATGTTCTCCGTCAATTATCTAATGATCATGTTCATTCTCATGGTAGTCGATACGCCACGCCTGTAGTGCTTATTTACTCTTCGTTAAACTTATGCTTCTTAAGAAGCATTCTTTCAGAAAGCTTTTAGCTACGCTTCTCCAGCACGCTTCTGCACGCTTCATTATCGTTTGTTGTTGAATTGCTTCGTATATAACGACTAGTAAGGTGCAGGAGGTTTGTTCATGATAATCTAATTTGCACTTGTAGCATGAAATCCATACAACAAAACCTCCTACACCTTGACTAAGGTACAGGAGGTTTTGTTCGTGTTGATCTTATTGTGCGCTGTCGATAACCTCTTGCGGGATCGAAATAGCTTCCACCTCGTTAAGCTTGGAGAAGGTAGCGTCCATGGCCATGCTCATATCAAGTGATTGCCCATCCATGCTCATGTCCATCTGCATTTTGACAGTGGAGCTAAGTGGGAAATAGGTCTTTTTATCAATCAGATAGCTGATCTCCATACTCTTCAGGTTCATTTGCTGCAGCATCGCCGATAGCTGTTCGTCGGCAGCACCACTTTGACTCAGAAATTTCTCGGCCAAGGCTTTTACGTTATCGCCAGAAATCTTGGCTTCCATGAAGTATTGTCCATCCTTCTCGGAGACGTTAACTTCGTCAAGGATCGAGCTGAGCTGCTTCAGCTGCTCCTCAGGATTCCCTTGTGCTTTCATCTGTTCAACCAGTTCTGTAATGGTCGCATCAGGCAGCTTCATCCACGTTCCGGCATTTTCCATGTAGGCAGCTTTTTCGGTAATGTACTGCTTCATGGTTGTTTTCTCGGCAACACCAGGCATCTCGGTAACAATCTCCGAATAGACGCCAAGTGGCTCACCTACATAATCCATGTCAATAGTCATATTGAGCTTCTGATCCTGTGTATTCTCACCAGCTGTGATCTTCATGTCTTGGTTGATGCTGCTTTGCATGTGGAAGCTCTTCAGATTGGCTCCCTCACTAGCAACCTTCTCGATCAATTCCTGAGCTGTTGGCAATGCCTCTGCTTGAGTAGCTGTACCTGTACCTGCGGCCGGAGCCGCCTCTTGTGGAGCAGCGCTGTTGCTACCACATGCGGTGATGCTGATCGCCGCGAGCAACCCCACTGCAATTGATGTCCATTTCTTCACAATTATACCCCCTAATGTAGTTAGGGATTCTGCTTGTGTCGTGTAACACTTCTTTATTCCAGACTGCCTTCATGGTAATAGCAATAAAAGAAAACACAGAACCCTCTTTATTCAGTACTGCATAATGGTTATGCAAATACTCAATACACCTAATCATAACCAATATTGGCGAAATATGCAGGAGTCTTAATTCCTAACATGGAATGTATTGTTTGCACACCAAATTAATCATACTTTTTTTCAAAATCAGGAATAATGTCCTAGAAACAGACTTTTAGTATGTATTTTTTGTAAGCTATAATAGCATCAGGACAGCTCTGCTTTCACAAAAGAACATGATGTGGGATGATGAAGGCACAGGAAGGGGTAGGGATATGGGATTGGAGCCAGGAAAGACGGTTGTTGGTTTTATTGGTATTGGTGTCATGGGGAAAAGCATGGCTGGGCATATCAGGCGGGCCGGATATGAGCTGCATGTGTACACAAGGACAGCTGCAAAGGCGCAGGAGCTGATTGAGCTGGGTGCTGTGTGGCAGGAATCGCCTGCACATCTTGCGGAGATCTGTGACGTGATCATCACGATGATTGGCTATCCCAAGGATGTGGAAGAGGTATATCTGGGGACAGAGGGGTTGGTCCAGCATGCCAAGAAAGGTGCTTATCTCATTGACATGACGACCTCCAGTCCACTTCTGGCTGCGCGGATTCATGAAGCTGCAGCAGCGAGGGGATTGTATGCACTGGATGCTCCCGTATCCGGTGGAGATATTGGAGCACGGGACGCGAGACTGTCCATCATGTGCGGTGGTGCGGAGGATGACTTCGCAGCCGTGCTGCCGATCTTGGAGCTTATGGGAGCCAATGTGGTGCTACAAGGTAAGCCAGGAGCAGGACAGCACACGAAGATGTGCAATCAGATTGCCATCGCAGCGGGAATGATTGGTGTGTGTGAAGCGCTGGCTTATGCACGTACTGCTGGTCTGGACCCGGCGCAGGTACTGAAAAGCATCGAATCCGGGGCTGCAGGTAGCTGGTCGTTAAGCAATCTCGGTCCGCGGATGATCGCGGGTGATTTTGAGCCGGGCTTTTATGTGAAGCATTTTATCAAGGATATGGGGATCGCCCTTGAGGCTGCCAAAGAGATGAAGCTGGAGACACCGGGTCTGGCTCTGGCAGAATCTCTCTATCGCGAACTGGCTGCTCTGGGCTACGAGGAGAAGGGCACGCAGGTGCTCTATAAGCGCTGGTTCCAGGACTAGACTAGTGACTTGACCAGCACCTTAACCAGTATCGAGATCAAGTGTGAGTGTAGAGTCGCTGCAAGCGGGGAGCCTTTTTCAATGCGAAATTAGATTCGCTCAAGGTACTGCTATAGGATTATTCAATAATCGCTAAGCTACAACGGTACGCCTTGGAGGGCTGTGAATAGTCTCCAGGGCGTTTTGAATTTCTACTATTTCGCAATTGCATAAATATGAAATGAACCAGAGACTGAGTACGAATAGATGACTTCAGCTAATAAGGGGAATTGGTACAAAGTTCTTAAAAAAAGGCTACCACAAGCTGATATGATTTGTCGCCGCATTGTACTATGATGCAATAAGTGCATTATTTGTAAGAGACTACATAAGAAGACATAGAGGAGTGGGTATTTGTTTTGAAGACAGGACATCAGGATCACAGCACAGTACACCAATCAAGCCTAATGGACAGATTCAGAGGCAGTGTCAGCTTGAAGCTGCTCATGATCGGATTAATCATCGTTCTGCTGAATGCATGCGGTAGTGGTAAAGGTAGTGGTGATGGACAGACGCTCGACAGTCCGAATATCGACAGTGATATCCAGGTCGGGCAGGAGACAGGTCAGCCGGCTACTAATGATACGAAGACAGAAGACGGGGCAAGTGAGACGACTGGAACGCAAGCAGCTGAAGACACAGCTACAGACTCAGGGACGGCCAGTCCCGCTGGACATCTCGGATTAGAGACCTCGCAGGAGGAGCTGGGCTCGTATGTGGATGAGCATGGCTTCATTCGCATTAAGGAGCATCCCATCCGTCGAGTGAAGGTGCAGGATACGGGCAACATCACTGTAGCCAATTTCGGGGATTCAGTAGTCAATGTAGAGACAGAGGAGGCCATCCATCCGAATTCAGAGCAATATATTCAGGATGCGTACACATTCTTCACAACAGGGCTTGCACCAGAGGAGACCTATAAGACATGGAACGAGGCCTCTAATACGGAGAGAGCGCTGGTGAAGGTACTATTTTTGTCGAGAGAAGGATTGCTGATCCTGGAGGAGGCTCAGCGGACCAATGACTTCACCAGTGAGTCGGCGCGTAATTCGCTTCGATTCTTCCAGGAAGCTTCTTCTTTGGATTCGTGGCTGCCTAGCGGGATAACCTCCTCGGACACGATTATGTTCACGAAGTATGACACGCTAACCAAGCCTGCCTGGGCGAAGCTGGCCGCAATTCAAGATCCGGCAGCACAGCCTGAAGCATTCGCAGCAGCCTACCAAGAGGCAAGAGCAGAGACTAACAATATCATGGGGCTTCTCAATATATTCCTGTCGCCGAATGCACAGGAGCGTCTGGACAAGCTGGATAATGGCAGCAAATAGAATCTATTCAGGTTGAACGCGTAAAAGTAAGAAAAAGGAGGGCAACAGAGAAGTGTGAAATGGGAAGAGAGACCGCTGTATGCTCTCTTTTATTCTTCAATAATAGAGTCATAACTTGGCTGGCTAGGATGATCTAGTCAGCTCTTCTTTTTTGGCCACCTCTATGCTCGGGGGTCTTAGTTGATCCGCATATTCACTTGCTTCCTTAGCTAGTATCACCGATTCGATCCACTCATCCAATCCAATTATAGATTGTTCGCTTTCGTCTTATAACGATGGATGCAGGAGCTTTATGAACTAGCTTCTCAGCATAACACCTCAAAGGTCGAATCATTGAAGAAATGGTACGGATTTTTGAACACTGTGGATAGAAGACAGAAATTATAATAATAAATGGTAATTCAGTATGGCGTGGTAGGGAGGCGCGCACCAGCAGATTGGCAGCATCTATTTTTGTAAGCGCAAACATTTAACGATTGTTCAGAATGAATGTACCTTGGACCATGACTACACTTGGAAGGAGACTGTACATGAAGAAGCGAACAAAAGGAGCTGCGCAAAAAATAGCGATCATTGCTGTAAGCGCAATCATGATTGTGACTGGTGTGGGAGCCGGGGGGCAACCGGCAGCAGCCAGCACCGAGGGGGCTGGGGAGACAAGGATGAAGCAGATGGAATATCTGAACCGTGGACTAGTCGCGGCCACAACGCCGGACGGAGCATTCTTAAGCTGGCGTCTGCTCGCGGATGAAGCTACGGGCCATACAGCATCTGGTCTTAGCGGACCGGGCTTCTATGTATACCGGAACGGTGAGCGGATTGCTTATGTCACGGACAGCACTAATTATCTGGACCGTGAGGGAACACCGGAGTCTCAATATTCCGTATCTGCTGTCGTATATGGAGCGGAAGCTGATCCAACGGGCACTACAGAGGATGTGTATGGCCTAGAGCTGGAGAGAAGTCCTGTAGTACAGCCTTGGGATGGCGAGTACATGGACCTGCCACTGAAGAAGCCGGCCGATGGCGTTACGCCAGCAGGAGAATCCTATACTTACTCGGCTAATGATATGAGTGTGGGAGACGTGGACGGTGATGGAGAATACGAATTGTTCGTGAAATGGGATCCATCCAATGCCAAGGATGTGTCCCAGAAGGGCTACACGGGGAATACTTACATTGATGCCTATCGCTTGGATGGCACCCTGCTGTACCGTATTGATCTGGGGAAGAATATTCGTTCAGGCGCCCATTATACACAATTCATGGTCTATGATTTTGACGGGGACGGGAAGGCAGAGCTAATGTTCAAGACGGCCCCGGGCACGCAGGTCATTCCTTATGATGCGCAAGGTCGTGCAGGCAAGGCGCGTTATATCACGATGCCCAAAGCAGATCTCAAAGCAGGCTATAGTCATAAGGATGACTACCGCATGAGTGCGGAGGATTACTATGAGCATGTCGTGAACATGTTCATGAACTGGCATCGTCATGAGGAGGTCCTTAACGGGAACTGGCCAGCAACTCTGGAGGAGAGCTTCGGAATCGAGCCTCGATACAACTATCCACTCTCTCGTGCAGACGCTGAGAGCCTGGCTGACTATTTCATAGATGAATACGCTCCTTCCCGGAGTACTCGCAATGAATTGCGAAGCTTCGAGGGCTTCATCCTGGAGGGACCAGAATATCTGAGTGTATTCGAAGGACTTACAGGCAAGGAGCTACAGACGATTCCGTTCAAGGTAGGACGTCATGATGATGGTCTAATGTGGGGAGATTATGCCATGAGCCGTATCGAACCGGGTAACCGGGTAGACCGTTTTCTGGCAGGAGTGGCCTATCTGGATGGCGAGCATCCATCGGCTGTCTTCGCACGCGGCTATTACACACGTTCGACGCTGGTAGCGTACCGTTGGGATGGTGAGCGTCTGAAGGAGGATTGGCTGGTGGATAGCGGCTGGACACCGATGAGCAATCCGTTCAATGACGGACCGCATGGTGTTAATGGCACGGACCCTGAGTTCGGAACACTGACGACCCAAGGCGCCCATTCTCTCAGCGTGGCGGATGTAGATGGTGATGGCAAGCATGAGATTATTTATGGCTCGGCTACGATTGATCATGATGGCTCCCTGCTCTACAGCTCCATGGATGTCATGCCTCCAGAGAGCGCCACGCCAGGGACGACAGCACGGCTCGGACATGGAGATGCGTTGCATGTCGCTGACATAGATCCGGATCGTCCGGGGCTGGAGATCTTCATGGTGCATGAGGGGGGTTCCTATGCTCCGTATGGCTATTCCCTGCGGGATGCCCGGACCGGTGAAGTCATCTACGGAGGATATACAGGCAGGGATACTGGACGTGGCATGGTCGGGGATGTAGATCCTTCGCATCGTGGTCTGGAGACCTGGGCTGTCCAGCTTCGTACCGCCGATGGGCAGCAGATTAGTACTTCCATTCCGGGCACGAACATGAATATCAAGTGGGCCGCTAACATGACGACACAGATTGTGAATGGCTCCCTGGAGAACACACCAACTATCGAGGACTGGCAACGGGGAACGTTGCTGACAGCAACAGGAACACGCACCAATAATCACACGAAGGGTACGCCCTCTCTTGTAGCTGACATCTTCGGTGATTGGCGAGAGGAGCTGCTTGTGCGCACAGCCGATAGCTCGGCCATCCGTATTTATATGAGCACCGAGTTAACGGATCGAAAGCTGTATACACTCATGCATGATGCGCAATACCGAACAGGAATTGCATGGCAGAATTCGGGCTATAATCAGCCATCCTATCCAAGCTTCTATTTTGCTTCAGATACGGAGTGGTCTGAGGTGCCGCTTCCACAGCTGCGGGCTCCGGGAGCACTGCATGGAATGGGGGAGGCGTTGAAGCAATTCAAGGCTGATGGTGAAGTAGATGAGAAGGTGTCCCGTAAGCTGGAGCAGCGTCTGACCCAGGCACAGCGACAGCTGGATCGAGGGGAGCTTGGCAAGGCTGAGGAGCATGTGCAGCAGATGATCCGATTGCTGGAGAAAAGTAAGAAGCCGCAGGATATCTCCGTGCGTGCTGAGCATGGCTTGCTTCGATACACGAATATGTTCTTGGGTTCGAACTAGATCGGGAACGTATTCATGTGACCCGACCCTGATCGCTTCATGATTCGTTAATATCTTCCGGTAGATATGGCCTTGTGCCATGATCTGCCGGAAGTTTTTTTGCAATTTCGGACGAAGCTACTGGCAAATGCAGAAAATCATAAAAATATGGGGTATATTAAAGTATACATATTTTGCAATTCACAGTATGAATAACAGGTCCGACAGAGGACGGAAAATTCCGGTTTCGGAGGAATGACTGACTATGGCACTCATATTTACTTTCTTGAAAAAATACCGGATTGCTTCTTGTGTGGCACTGAGTATGATGCTGATCGAACTAGTTGTAGAGCTGTTGCAGCCCTGGATCATCTCCAAAATCATTGATGAAGGAATACGTCAGCAGAATGCGCAGGTCGTATGGATGTGGGGTGGCATCCTGACTGGTGGAGCACTATTGGCCTTCGCAGGGGGTGTATTTGGCTCCTTCTACGCATCACATGCCAGTCAGGGAGTCGGCTACGATCTGCGTGATCGCCTATACCGCAAGCTGGAGTCACTGTCCTACGCAGCGTTTAGCCGCTTTGCCGTGTCCTCGCTCATTACGCGTCTCACAGGTGATGTCACGCAGCTGCAGGAGACGATCTTTATGAGTCTGCGTTTCATGTCACGGGTGCCGTTAATCGTCATCGGGAGTGTCATCATGTCATTATTGGTCCACTTCAAACTGGGGCTGCTGCTAACGGTGATGGTTCCCATCCTGATCGTAATCCTGACCATCGTCATGAAGCGGGCAGCACTGCTGTATCGAAGTGTGCAACGCAGACTGGATAAGGTAAATGGGGTCATCCAGGAGAATCTCAGCGGGATTCGTCTGATTCGCGTATTTGTTCGCATGAAGCACGAAATGGGCCGCTTCGCAGAGCATAATCGGAATCTGATGCAGGGGACGATGTCTGCCTTGCGGTTCACGGAGACGACAATGCCCTTTGTGCTGTTCCTAATGAATCTGGGCATTATCGGTGTGCTGTGGCTGGGAAAAGCGGATATTGCTACCGGAGATGCTACGATAGGTGAAGTCGTTGCGGTCATTAACTATATGCTGCGGACCATTGGAGCCTTGTCGGCCTTGTCGTGGATTGTATCGACGTATTCCAGGGCCGGGGCCTCCGCACAGCGGATTGGTGAGGTGCTCTACGCCGAGGATCTTGCTCCAGAGAGCTCGCACTCTCTATCGAACTCACACGCTCTATCGAACTCGCAAGCACTATCGAACTCGCAAGCACTATCAAACTCGCAAGCTCTAGAGAGCTCGTATGCTCCAAGGAGTCTTGTCCCACAGAGCCATGCATCAGTAGCGAGCCCTTCGAACGGTGATACTCCAATCTCCGAAGCTAATGGTACTACGGAACGGTCGAGGTCTGAGATAGGGCCTGCGTCAGCGCCGATTGTGGGAGACATTGCCTTCGAAGAAGTAAGCTTCAGCTACCCCGGAAGCGACCTGCCTGTCCTGCTAAATATATCGTTCCAAGCGAGAGCGGGGCAACGGATCGCCATCATGGGGGCTACGGGCTCAGGCAAGACGTCCCTGGTGCAGCTCATCCCCCGCTTATACGAGGAGAATTCGGGCGTGGTGCGTATGGATGGACATCCGGCGCGTGAGCTGGATGTGCACCAGGTAAGAAGCTCTATTGGATATGTACCGCAGGAGGTGCTGTTATTCTCGGGCAGTGTGCGTGACAATATTGCTTGGGGGAATCCAGCGGCAACAGCTGCGGAGATTGAGCTTGCAGCCCGCCAAGCACAGATTCACGAGACGATTGAACGTCTGCCACAAGGCTATGATACGATGATCGGCCAAAAAGGTGTGAATCTGTCCGGCGGCCAGAAGCAGCGGCTATCCATTGCCCGTGCGCTAGTTCGCAAGCCAGCGATTCTTATTCTGGACGACAGCACAAGTGCGCTGGATGTGCAGACCGAGAATGCTCTGCTGCGGGAGCTAAAAGAATTGGCGTGCACAACGATTCTCATTACGCAGAAGGTCAGTTCAACGGCCTCAGCAGATCTGATTTTGCTATTGGACGAAGGACGGCTAATGGAGAAGGGGAGCCATCAGGAGCTGATGGAGCGCTCATCCTTATACCGTACCATTTATGATTCACAGCATGAGGAGGAGGGGCAGCATGTTCAAGGCATTCGTTGAGCCTTTCCGTCATCCACGTCCTGTCATAGAGCCGGGCGCAGGACAGGCAGCAGGCTCTGGCCGAAGAGGCAGACCTGCCAAGGTCAAGGACTGGTCTGCTACGTTGCGGAGATTGTGGACCTACCTTGCGTCGCGCAAATTAAAGCTGTTCTGGGTGCTCTTCATGGTAGTGCTTAGCTCAGGCCTCGCACTACTAGGACCTTATATGGTTGGGGTGGCGGTGGATGACTATCTGCAGGGTGCAGGTAGCTGGAGCTGGGGGTATTACCTCTGTGCGCTGGCCCTCGTCTATGCTCTTGCCTCGATCACAGGCTGGCTGCAAAGCATCTGGATGATCGGAATTGCCCAGGATACGGTGTATCGTCTCCGGTATGACCTGTTCTCTCATCTGCATAGACTGCCGGTCGCCTATTTTGGCAAGCGCCAGCAGGGAGAGATTATGAGCCGTCTGACCAATGACATCGAGAATGTTAGCTCGACGCTGAACAGCTCGGCTATCCAGATATTCTCAAGTGTGCTTACCCTGCTCGGTACGCTTGGCGTCATGCTCTGGCTGAGTCCGTTGCTGACACTGCTCACCTTCATTGTTGTGCCTTTGATGTATGTGGGGATGCGCTGGATTACACGCAGGACAGGTCCCTTGTTCAAGCAACGCCAGCGCAATCTGGGCGATCTGAACGGCTACATAGAGGAGACATTGTCAGGACAACGGCTAATCAAGGCCTTCTCTCAGGAGCAGCGGGTCATACGTGAGTTCGGAGAGCGCAATGACCGCATCCAGTTATCTGGCTTCTGGGCGCAGACGATTTCCGGCTTCATTCCGAAGCTGATGAACGGACTGAACAATCTCAGCTTTGCCATTGTAGCAGGGATCGGCGGGATTCTGGCTATCCACGGAGCTGTGACGGTAGGCATCATGATCGTCTTCGCCGAGTATGCTCGCCAATTCACACGACCGTTGAACGATCTGGCGAATCAATGGAATACGCTCCTGTCTGCTCTGGCTGGAGCAGAGCGTGTATTCGAGGTGCTGGATGAGGATGAGGAGGCTGGTGATGAAGGAGGCTCTACAGTAATCTCCAGTGTACAGGGGGCTGTGCGTTTTCAGAAGGTAACATTCTCCTATGACAAGGATAACAGTGCAACTCTAGAAGACATCACTTTTGAGGCTCAGCCTGGTGAAATGATTGCCCTGGTCGGTCCTACCGGAGCTGGCAAGACAACTTTGATTCAGTTGATATCCCGCTTCTATATTCCTGACGCTGGCACGATTACGCTCGACGGGCGGGACCTGAGCACGATCACCCGCGAAAGTCTGAGATCTCACATGGCCTTCGTGCTGCAGGATTCCTTCCTATTCGAGGGAACCATCCGCGAAAATATCCGGTATGGAAGGCTGGATGCGACGGATCAGGAGGTGGAGGAGGCTGCCAGGCTTGCGAATGCCCATTCCTTCATTTCCCGATTGCCGCAGGGCTATGATAGACTGCTACGGGCAGATGGAAGCGGAATTAGTCAGGGACAGAAGCAGCTGCTGGCTATTGCCCGAGCCATGCTGGCTGATCCTGCTATTCTCGTACTGGATGAGGCGACCAGCAGCATAGATACAGTTACTGAGATCAAGATTCAGGAAGGGCTTCACCGTCTCATGCAGGGAAGGACCAGCTTTGTGATAGCCCATCGGCTGAATACTATCCGCAGAGCTGACCGTATCCTGGTGCTGAAGGACGGAAGATTGATCGAGCAGGGGACCCATAAGGAACTTCTGGCCGAAAAAGGCTTCTACAGTCGCCTGGTCTCTGGTCAGCTGGAGCATTAAATAGCAGGTATATTACGATAGGTCTATTAAGCAGAGCACTATTTCCCAACGATGGGGGAACGAGTGCTTTGTTTTTTTATACGATCGCTATGATCCTTTGTTAGAAGCCACTCATCTGTTAGAAGCCGCTCATCCTGGCCTGTTCAGAATCCGTTCAGTGCGTCCTGTTAGAATGAGTGCCACAAGATACTTCAGACAGCCGTGTGTCCACTGGGCTCAATTCGAGAATGGGGACGGCATTACAATATTATATAAAAGGACGGACAGGGCTAATATGAGTAAAAGTTCATACAGCTTGGCGTTGTTGTCGGGGAAGACTGTGGAAGAGCATTGTAGAGAGATTATGCAAATCTATCGAAGATACAAGTTCATGAAGGATGAAGATCTCGGCAAGATCATCCGTTCAGCACAGCAGGAGCCGAAGTCAGCACAAGATAATGAATGGCGTTACATGGTATTCGCTGCAGCAAAAGAGGCCGTTCGCAGGGTGACAGGGCTGGAGGTGCATGATGTTCAGCTCTCGGCAGCCTGGTTCATGACAGAAGGATATTTCATCGAAATGAGATCGGCAGAAGAGAGGCTGCTAGTCTCTCTTTTGGCATCGACCTGGTTAGCTGTACAGGGCTGTGGAGTTCACATCATGGCTGTCAGTGATGAGGAAGCCTTCCAGGACTATAAAATGCTGCGTCCAATCTTTGAATTGCTTGGCATGCAAGCAGGTATGAATTATCCACAAGGAACCGTGAAGCGTAAGCAGCAGGCTTATTTGGCTGATGTGACGTTCGGCGGTTTTCATGAATTCATGGCCGATTATTTGCACGATCATCTGACGATACAGGACAGGGAGCGCATTCAGACCTTTCACCGATATGCGATTATTCATGATGCTGAATCTGTGCTGATTCGTCATATGCTGAGTCCTTTGATTATGCAAAGACAAGGGTATGGAAAAGAGGATAGTGAGCATCTGTTGCGGGTAGAAATGTCCATAGCTCACTATTACAGACAATATACGCACGTGTGTGGCTCAGCGGCTGTACTGACTTCCGATGAGGAGGAGCTCGCACGGATCTATGGTGTTGAATGTGAGATTATGCCTTCCTCGCATCTGCGCCAGCGTGCACTCACAGAGGAGATTGTTCGCCACCACCGCTCAGCCGCCAAGATGACTTGGAACAGACCTGGCTACCAGCCTGAGTCATCAGACAGTCTTCGGGCAGCGGGATTAACTTGTCTCGCAATTAAGCCCGATAAGGAGAAGGAGCATGCCGAGAAGATCTTCAAGGAGCAGCAGGAGGAGCTCTCCTTCCATCTGCATCGACTTGGGCGCACCAAAGAGATGAGGGCACGTGCAGCTGCGCTGGATGAGCCTTTATACGATCACCGCTCCAAGATATATAGCCGAAGAGATCAGATGTGGGAGAAGAAGTCTGTTGCAGGTCATCTCCATACACATTTGAAAAGATATATACAAAGGTATTCGGGGCCACGAAGTAGCCTTCAGCTACAATTATTTAACTTGGGGCTTGAGCTGCTTGAGGATCGACATCCAGTACTGCAGGAGGAGCCTTTAACAACTATGGAGCTTATCGAGACCTGGGACGATCTGTGGGCCGCGATGCTGCGTAGGAATGGTGCCTCCAGAATGCTCATGCACTGTCGGGAACAGTATATGCGTATGCTGGATAAGCACTGGTCACTATATACGGAGAGCTTATTGGAGCTTAAATGGGGAATGACCCAAGGGAAGGAAGAACGCCAAGGAGTAGCAGAGGCTTATTATCAGGCTGCTGAGCATTTCTTTCAGCAAGCGGATCAGGAATGGAACGGTGACTTTGCCTCATGGATGCTGGAGACCGCGTTGCCATCTTATTTGGCACATGGGTCCAGCTTGGCCTGATCCTCTGCCCGAATCGGACAAGCTCGTGTATACTGTAACCATACAGTGACGAACTTAGGAACAGCGACATGTTGCTAGGATTCATGATGGAGGTTATTGCATGACTACACGAATCATTCTGGATGTCGATACAGGGATTGACGATTCACTCGCTATTGCCTATGCTGCAAGCTCGCCGGAACTCGAATTGGCCGGAATTACGACTACGTACGGGAATATCTCGCAAGAAGAGGCTACGCGTAATTCCTTGATATTGCTGGAGCTGCTGCAACATGATGCACCGGTGTATCCGGGAGCTGCCAAGCCCTATGCCCGTGAGCTGTTCAAGCCTTATGCCCGGCATATTCATGGGGAAGATGGTATTGGCAATCAACTGGCTGGGGAGCCGATCAGGAAGGCAGAGGAGAAGCATGCAGCCGACTTCATTATTGAGCAGGCCAAGCTTCATCCACAGCAATTGACGGTAATTGCTGTGGGACCTCTGACGAATCTGGCTCTGGCACTCGACCGATGCCCGGAGCTGCCGCAGCTGCTCGGCCATCTGATTATTATGGGGGGTGCCGTGACAGTTCCGGGGAACGTTACACCTACGGCAGAGGCCAATATTTATTCTGATCCAGAAGGAGCTGCTCGCGTAATCGAAGCAGGCTTCCACATGACGATGGTGGGGCTGGATGTGACGATGCAGACCCTTCTGCCACAGCGACTCGTAGAGAAATGGCGGGCACAGGGGACAGCGCTATCCGGTTTCTTGACAGGGATGACGGAGTTCTACATCGACGCCTATCAGAAGTTCAAGCCGGGCATTGCTGGCTGTGCGCTGCATGATCCATTGGCTGTAGGAGTGGCCATTGATCCGAGCTTTGTTCGCACGAAATCCATGTACATTCAGGTGGAGGCTGGGGCTTCAGTGGCTGTCGGAAGAACGAGTCAGTCAGACGGACCCATAGGGTCCGCCAGTCAGCAGATTGAAGTGGCACTCGAAGTGGATGCTGACAGATTCCTGGAGCATTTCTTGCAAAGGGTCATGCATATCCACAGCACAGCGGCTAACTAAACGTTTATTCTACAATCATGTCTCTCTTTTTGTGGGGAGCATGATTTTTTTTGTTGACACACCGTACTAACTGTATTATATATGATAGTACAGTTAGTACAGATATTAGAGATAAAGAACACTTGGAGCATATGAAACGGGATTATGAACCTTAACCGAAAGGAGGAAGTGTATGTTTGAATTGGATGTTCGCAGCCGGAAGCCCATCTACGAGCAGCTAATGGATAAAATTCGATCCTTGATAGTCAGTCGTGCACTGGCACCGGATGAGCAGCTTCCGTCTGTACGCGTCTTGTCCTCACAATTGACGGTGAATCCCAATACGATTCAGAAGGCTTACCGCGAGCTGGAGCGAGAAGGCTACATTTATTCCGTTCCCGGCAAAGGCAGCTTCGTATCTCCGTTGGAGGAGCTACCCCAAGGAGTCAAGCTGGAAGAGCTACGGGGACATATGCTTACTTTGATGGAGGAGGCTATATTCTTGGGTATGACGAGAGAGGACCTGCTGCAGCTATATGCAGAAGCGTCTCAGCTTCAGCACGGAAGGGGGAAGCACGATGATTGATATTAGTGGGGTCAGCAAAATCTATGAGAGTGAGAAGGCGGTCGACAGCCTGACCATGCAGGTACAGCAGGGATCTATCTTCGGATTGCTCGGCTCGAATGGAGCTGGCAAGACGACTTTGCTGAAGATGCTCGCAGGAATCATCCGGCCCGATGAGGGGACGATTACATTGGAAGGGCGCGAGATCTATGAGCAGCCAGAGGTGAAGCGGCGGGTGCTGTTTGTTCCCGACAGCCCGTACTTTTTTCCACAATCGAATTTGCGTCAGATGGCGGATTTCTACCGATCAATCTATTCGTCATGGAGTGAGGAGAGGTTTAGTCAGCTCAGTAGCATATTCAAGCTGGACCCTCGTCGCAAGCTACATCGCATGTCTAAGGGAATGCGGCGTCAGGCAGCCTTCTGGCTGGCTCTGAGCAGTTCCCCGGATCTACTCATTTTGGATGAGCCCATTGATGGTCTTGACCCGGTTATGCGCAGACATATGAAGAACCTGCTGTTCCAGTATGCTGCCGAGCGTCAGATGACTGTCGTAATCTCTTCCCATAATCTGCGAGAGATTGAGGATATGTGCGATCACGTAGGCATTATGCACAAGGGGTGCCTCTTGCTTCATAAGGAGATCGACGATCTGCGAGGAGATATTCACAAAATTCAGGTCGCCTTCAAGGAAAGTGCTCATCTTGATGAATTAGAGCAGCAGCTAGATATCTTACATAAAGAACAACGTGGCACGGTACTGCTCTACATCATTCGTGGCGATCAGCTTCGTATTAAGAATGTGTTCGCTTCCTATCAGCCTTTGGTTATGGACCTGCTTCCGCTAACCTTGGAGGAAATATTTATCTATGAAATGGGGGACGCCGGGTATGCCATCCAACCGATCCTTCTTTAATCGTGGCATGTTTCGTCAGAATCTTAGACAGCACGGGTGGATCAGCATCTTGTATCTACTCGCTCTGATTTTCGTACTGCCGATCCAACTCATACTAACCGTGAATTGGGAGGGAAGGCTTGGAAGGGAGCAGCTCGACAATCTCTTTGTCGTGCAGGATGCCTTGCAAGCTCTCATTTTGGTGGTATTTCCTGTTATAACCGGGGTGTTCATAACCAGATACCTGCAGAGCAGGGCCGCTGCCGATCTCTACCATAGTCTCCCGCTACGTCGGAGCCAAATGCTGACCAATCAGCTGTTGTGCGGGGGGCTCATTGTGCTGGTACCTGTATGTCTGACCACTGGCATTTTGATCTTGATGACAGGGAACGAGCAGTTAGCTTATCTTTTTGAAAGTGCTGATGTATGGTATTGGGGAATTACCGCGAGTATGGTGTCACTGTTCCTGCTTGCCTTTACGATATTCGTTGGGATGTGCGTAGGACAGTCTATATTCCAGACGGTGGTAGTCAGTATTTTATTGCTTCTTCCTGCCCTATGGGTGGAGTTGATAGAGTTATATTTGCGAAAGTTCATCTTCGGGTATCCAGATGTCAGTCTGCTGGGTATGAAGAGTGAAAGGCTATCGCCGCTAGTCACGGTATTCTCCGCTTATTATTTGCCATTAACCTGGATTGACCTGCTCATATATATTGGATTATGTGTGATCTTCGTCGCACTCTCATTCCTGCTGTACAAGAGAAGACATATTGAGAAGGCGTCACAAGCCGTCGTGTTTACTTACTTTCACCCGGTATTTAAGGCAGGGGTAGTCCTGTGTGCAATGATGGTGGTGGGATTTTATTTCAGTGAGCAATCACGAGGGAGTCTGTCATGGACGTTGTTCGGATACGTGCTTGGCGCGGTGATCGGATACATCGCTGCCGAGATGATGCTTCGCAAGTCGTGGCAGATCTGGGGTCGCAAGATGCTTGTGGAGTCTGCCGTATATACAGCTGTTATTGGACTCCTGCTCTATATTCCTGTCTCTCCGTGGACTGGCTATGAAAGTCGAATACCAGCAGCTTCTACGGTGGACGGCGTATTTTTCGGGGAATATTTACATCCATACAACCAAGATGGTAATGATAACAAGGACATTCCATATGTACAAAATGAAGAATATACGGCTGCTGTCCTGAGCCTGCATCGTGAGATCGTTACCTCGCGTCCTGACGAACGTCGGATAACGGGTAGAGAAAGCCGTCCCGTGGTGATCTCCTATCATCTGAAGAATGGGAAAACGATGCTGAGAGCATATACTGTGCCTGAGCAGCAGCTGAGGGAGCAACTGAAGACGGTTATGGAGATGCCTGCTTATAAGCAGGAGCGGTATCGTCTGCAGCAGCTGGAGGCTTTGCCGGATCGCGTCACCATTGAATCTCCTGACAGCTACAACAAATATACTGTGGTAACTGGTAAGGATGAGATTGATGAACTGATGCAGGTGCTTACTGAGGAATACCAAGCGATGGACTATGAAGTGATGAGCGATAGCATCCGGCCCCGTGCAAATATTGATTTGTTATGGCAGTCACAGGACAAACAAGAAGTGGACCAGAACAGGATTACTTTGCAGTGGAAGCCTAGCTTCAGCAAGCTGAGTGCCTGGATGGAGGAGCGTGGGTTTGCACAAGAGGTTGCTCTTCAGCCTAAGGACATTCGAAGTATTGAGATTGTGAAGTATACACCAGCAAGTGCAGAAGCTATGTCTCAGCAGTGGCTGCCACCATATGAGCTCGTCAAGCAACCCAATTCCATTTCCTTGATGGAAGCTCGGGACGACGCTATGATGCAATATATTCTGGACCATAGAAGAGATTATGATCCTGCTGATCCGCGGACAGCCTATGTACTTCGAATGCTAGTTCAGAATACGGAGAATTTCTACGTACTGTTCGCAGAGGATGTGACACCAGAGCTGACTGCATTTCTTGAGCGCTGACCAATTGCTCGCAAGATAAATTCAGCTTAAAGCAGTCTGTTGTCTGTGAAAGTACGTCAATAGAGTTTGTTATAAAGGAATACCAGGGATGATCTCTGATTGGTTCAGAGGTCATCTTTTTTTGGTATATGCGGATAAAAATCGACAACAAATGATACATAACGTATTTATGTTAGATTATTTGACCCGAAATTGGCTTGATTGCTGCAAGAAATTTCTAATGCAAATTAGTTTAAAAAGCATATATTAATTCAATTTAACATTCAAAATGTAAATAAATAAAGAGAAAAATGGTAGAAAACTAATATTTTTTGCGCTTATAATTATTTTTTTGTAACATTATTTGAAAAAGGTAATTGCCCACCCCTAGGAATGTGTGTATACTAATTGTATAATTCATACCACATAATGTTAAATAAACTAACGTGAAACAGCACAAAGTTTCGCAAAACTCATTAGGGGGAATCTCAGTGAAGTTCAAGGGACAGGTATGGATCGTGTTAGCACTGATTACGGCGTTGCTCGCAGGTTGCGGAGGGGCTGGTGGTAATGAAGCTGCTCCTGCATCATCTGAGCCTGCAAGCAGCAGTGAAAGCAAGCAGGTTATCAAGATTGCTACCCAGTCTCCGCTGTCGGGCGGAAGCTCTGTTCAGGGAGAGGCAATCAAGCTTGGAGCGCAGATGTCCTTGGACGATCACAAGGAAGAATTCAGTGCTCTTGGCTATGAGTTGGAGCTAGTGCCGTATGATGATCAAGGAGATCCCAAGAAGGGGGTCGCGAATGCGGAATTGATCGGTGCTGATCAAGCTGTACTTGGGGTCATCGGCCATCTGAATTCAGGCGTGACGATTCCTTCCTCCGTTATATATGAGAAGTACAATATTGCTATGATATCGCCAGCCAGTACAGCAACGGACGTCACCGACCGCAAGCTGAAGGTTGTGAATCGGGTGGTAGCCCGTGATGACTTCCAGGGCCCGGCTGCTGCCGATTATGCAGTGAATACGGTCGGAGCGAAGAATATCTTCGTGGTTCAGGATAAGACGGCTTACGGACAAGGGCTTGCGGAGGCGTTCCGCGATGCGGCCCAAGGTCTTGGGGCTAACATTTCGGGATATGAAGGAATTACGGTTGGTGAGAAAGACTTTAACGGCGTGCTTAATATCGTAGCTGCCCAGAAGCCTGATTTTATTTTCTTTGGTGGTATGTATGCTGAAGGCGGCTTGCTGGTCAAGCAAGCGCGTGACAAGGGGATCACAGCACCGCTGATGGGTGGAGATGCGCTGGATTCCTCGGGTATGGTTAATGTTGCAGGTGCGGAAGTCAAAGGTGCGCTATACAGCTCGGTTGCTGGGGATATTACGAATTCAGACAGCGGCAAACAATGGGCTGACAAGTATGAACAGACGTTCAAAAAGAAATCAGAGGGATATTCCGTATATGCTTATGACTCCATGAGTGTGTTGCTTGAGGCTATCAAGAAGGGCATTGATGAGAATGGAGGCAAGCTTCCTACGCGCGAAGCAGTCAGCACAGCGGTTCGGGCAACTAAGGAGTTTGAGGGTGTAGCAGGCAAGATCACATTTGATGACATTGGTGACAATGCGTATGCGAAGGTGTTTATCTACGAGTTCAAAGATGCAGCTTACCCGGGTGAGATGATCTCGGAGATTGAGAACAGTAAATAATCATCGCATTTTGCAGCCAAGGGGTTCGTGCCGATTGGAGGCCGTCATCCCTTGGCTGTTACTGCATTTGTCGAGAGGAGCAGAACTATGTTAGGGAGCATGCTGCAATCTTTGCCACAGGTATTAATTGATGGTCTGGCGCTTGGGGCGATCTATGCTGTCGTTGCCTTGGGATACACCATGGTGTACGGAATTCTGGAATTGATTAATTTTGCTCATGGCGAAATATTTATGACAGGCGCATTCGTGGGCACGGCGGTGCTGTTCATGTTCCAAGCCTTTGGCTGGATGCAGGGAATACCGTCATGGCTATTCTACATTCTTATTATTGTAGTAGCGATGCTAATTACCGGTGCGCTCGGGGTCGGTATTGAACGAGTAGCCTACAGGCCCTTGAGAAAAGCACCCAAGCTGATCTCGTTAATCTCTGCTTTTGGGGTATCCTTCGTGCTGCAGGATGTGATTCGTTTTATTGCGGAGCTGAAGACAGGGAATTTCGTGGTGAGCACCCCGACGCTGTTCTCGGAACGCTTCAATCTGGAACTTTCCTCGATCTCCAGTGTATTTTCGGATGCGACGATCAAGGCGAATACGGTGTTTATCCTAATTGTGGCCATTCTTCTGATGGCAGGGCTCGACCTGTTCGTGAATCATACCAAGTGGGGAGTAGCCATGCGGGCGGTTGCCCAGGATCGGGAGACGGCTTCGCTGATGTCCATTAATGTGAACAAGGTCATCGTACTTACCTTCTTCATCGGCTCTGCTCTGGGAGGTTCGACAGGTGTGTTGTTCGCCCAGCAGTATGGCACGATTGATCCTTATATCGGCTTTATTCTGGGAATGAAGGCATTTACGGCGGCTGTACTCGGCGGTATTGGTAACATTCGGGGAGCGATGTTCGGTGGTCTGGTTATTGGTGTGCTGGAGATGTTCGCCTCCTCGAATCTGGGTCTGATGACGAGCGGCAACTTCGGCGCGGAATACAAGGACGTGTTCGCATTCATGATCCTCATTGTCGTGCTGATCTTCAAGCCAGAAGGCTTGTTCGGTAGAGCAGTCAAAGAGAAAGTGTAGGTGGACTGTATGAAGCGAATTCAAAGCATGATTACAAGCTTAATTCAAGCTAGCAGGCCTATCCAGGCTGGAATTCTGATCGTCTTTGTAGCACTGGCAGCCTCGGGAGTCTATTTCATGGACAAATCGGTTGCCTCCTTCCTGCTGCTGCTGGGCTCATTGCTCATGTTGTACTACACAACCTTCAGTAACGGGATGAAATGGGCGATTGCCGGCGTGCTGCTGATCTTGATTATTCCGTTTGCTAGCTCGGGTGGACCTGCTTACGAATCCTACATGGAGGTAGCGACACAGTGCGGAATCTATATTGCCATGGCCTTGGGGCTGAATATTGTCGTCGGGTTCGCCGGGCTGCTGGACATGGGCTTTGTTGCATTCTTTGCAGTTGGGGCCTATACCTACGGCATTTTCGCTACGGGGCAGGCTAATAATTTTATCCGTGGCGATATCTTTCCGCTCGATGGCACAAGCTTCTGGATCTTTATTCTACTGGGTGGCTTCATGGCGGGGATCTTCGGAATATTGCTAGGGCTACCTGTGCTCAGGGTAAAAGGGGATTATCTGGCCATAGTGACCTTGGGCTTCGGAGAGATTATCCGGATTATCTTCAATAATATGGAGAAGCCAGTGAATATAACGAACGGAGCGCTCGGGTTGTCCTCTATTCAGCCTCCCGTATTATTCGGATATGTATTTACGTTCCCGCATCAATTTTATTTCATTGTCATAGGGATTCTGGCTGTGGTCATCTTCGCAGTGAGAAGACTTGAGCATTCACGCCTCGGTCGCGCCTGGAAAGCCGTCCGTGAGAACGAGATTGCCGCTCAGTCCATGGGGATTCCGCTGATTCGTACGAAGCTTACGGCCTTCGCAATTGGTGCATCCTTCTCCGGGATGATGGGGGTCGTGTTCGCAGCCAAGCAGACCTTCATTGACCCGACGAGCTTCACACTCATTGAATCGACGACGATTCTAGTCATGGTGGTACTGGGGGGGATGGGAAGCGTCCCAGGTGTCATTCTAGGTGCGGCGCTGGTCACTATTCTGAATCTGCAGGTGCTGACGGAGTTCACAGGTTGGCTGAACCAGCTCTCCAACAAGGGGATCATAGAAATCCCGAATGCATTATCTCCGGCGAAGATGCAACGCTTTATTTTTGGGGCTATTCTGATTCTGGTGGCCATCTACAGGCCGCATGGTTTGATCTCAGCCAAGAACCGTAAGGTGGCTGTACCTGGCAAGCGGGAATCCAGCGTACACCCAGTCTCTAGCAAGGCGACATTACCTGAATAAGGTTAGGAAGGAGGAGAGCAATGTCGATACTAGCAGTTAAAAACCTTAAGAAGCAATTTGGCGGCTTGCTGGCGGTGAATGGGGTGAACTTTGAGTTCCCGGATGCGACAATCTCGGCTGTAATCGGCCCCAATGGAGCCGGAAAGACAACCTTTTTCAACATGATAACCGGCATCTATGTCCCGGATGAAGGAGATATTGTGCTGGATGGGGAGTCGATTGTGAATGTGAAGCCTGACCGGATTACGGGCAAGGGCATTGCGCGTACTTTTCAGAACATTCGTCTGTTCGGGTCCATGACGGTGCTGGAAAATGTTCAGGTGGGAATGCATATTCACCTAAGGACGGGCATTGTCGGAACATTGCTGAATCTTGCCCGTGTCCGGCATGAGGAGCAGTATGCGCAAGAGGAGGCTTACCGTCTGCTTGAATATGTGGGGCTAGCCCCGTGGTTTAACGATGAGGCTAGCAGTCTATCCTACGGTGCTCAGCGTCGACTGGAGATCGCGCGAGCGTTGGCGGCCAGACCGAAGGTGCTGCTGCTGGATGAACCGGCAGCCGGGATGAATCCGAGAGAGACCGTGGAGCTAACGCAGCTCATACGCCGCATACAAGAGGAGCTAGGCATAGCTATCATTCTGATTGAGCATGACATGAAGCTGGTTATGGAGTTGTCCGAGCATATCCTGGTACTGGATCATGGAGAGAAGATTGCCGAGGGTGGTCCGGCAGATATTCGCTCCCATCCGAAGGTGATTGAGGCCTATCTTGGAAAAAGTGCTGTAGAGGAAGAGGTGACGGTATGAGTCTGCTGAAGATGGAGCAGGTGGAGGCTTATTACGGCGGTATACAGGCGCTCAAGGGCATCTCGCTAGTGGTGGAGCAGGGGGAGATCGTGACACTGATTGGCTCCAACGGGGCGGGAAAGTCTACGACACTCAAGGCCATATGTGGGCAGGTTCAGACGAAAGGTAAGGTGATGTTTGGCGGGAGCGACATCACGTCCAAGCCGCCCTACGGCATCGCATTGGAAGGGATTGCTCATGTACCGGAGGGGAGGCGGATTTTTCCCAAGCTGACCGTGAAGGAGAATCTGGAGATGGGCGCCTTTTCCGTAAAGGATAAGAAGCTGATTAAGGAGAGAATTGAGAAGGCGTTTGTCTATTTTCCACGCTTGAAGGAACGATTCAATCAGGCTGGCGGCACGATGAGTGGTGGCGAACAGCAGATGCTGGCGATTGCCCGCGGACTAATGATGGGCCCCAAGATATTGCTGCTTGATGAGCCTTCTATGGGGCTTGCTCCTGTGCTTGTGGATCAAATATTCGAAATTATACAGGAGCTGAACGCTGAGGGAATGACGATCCTGCTGGTTGAGCAAAATGCTTACCATGCGCTTCAGATTGCGCATCGTGGATATGTCATTCAGACGGGAGAGATTATACTGCAGGATGATGCTTCCCGCTTGCTGTCCAATCATCAAGTGAAGGAAGCGTATCTGGCCTGATGGTTAACGGATATGGAATTGAATAGAGGTATCTTGATCAAAATCAGGCAGGTCCCCTTTTTACCGTCGTGCGTTATCGTAAGGCGGAAGGAAAGGGGTCTTTGCTTACGATATGCTGCGAAAATATAGCATTGGATACAAGACCTGAAGCGATGTGATGGTGCAGATTGACGATTGTCGAACAAGGAAATATAATATAATTATTGTAAAAATTTGGTGCAATTCTCTCGTCAAATTCCGATTGGAGGTGTGATTCGTATGGCTGAGACTACCACGATTCGTGACGAACTCAGGCAGCATCTGATAAGACAAAACTATACATTGGAGCAGTTCGCCGAGATTAGTGGGATTAATCGGGGGACGCTTAGCTCCATCCTGAGTCTACATTCACCGCGTCCCATATCTGTCGGGCAATTGGATCGGATCACTGAGGGTATGGGACGCATGGAGGGTGACTTGTATGACGTCTATGTAGAGGAATGTCTGGTAGAGTTCGCACCACATTGGCGGAGAATTCGCCCATTCCTGCTACGCTGCGCAGAGCTTGGGAAGACAGCCTGTATTCACAGGGTGCTGAATCAACTGGCTGATGATTTGTCCTACATTCCAGGAATTTTCGAGACGGCAGAGCAGATGTATCAGGGGCAGCTGTATAGCGCGTCGGCAGTGCTCTATGAATGCATTGCCGAGAGCGAGCGGTATGCTCACTCCGAGAGGCTGGCCACTAGCCATTACCGTCTCTTCGTCATCGCCTGCAAGCTTCAGGGCAATGCAGCGGACGAGACGATTCGCTTCATGCCATACCGGACCAAGCTGCCTGAGAGCTATGCTGTAGATGCCTTACTGATGCTATGTCAGCAATTTGCCATGACGGATCGCTGGACTGACGTCTATGCGATAGCGAGTGAACTGGAACAGTTAGCAGGGACTATGCTGCACAATCCCCGTGAACGAAAAGAATTTGGACAAACATTGTTGCAGGAGAAGGAGCTTCAGCCGCTAATCGTCTACTATGGGCAAAGTCTGTTCTATCGTGGAATTGCAGCGGAGCAGCAAGGGAGGCTGGATGAGGCGCGGAGCTGCATTCAGGCTTACCAGGAGCTTAGCGGGCTTGAAGAGCTGGATGAATGTGGATTTCAGGAAGCGCAGCAGTTGGTTCGACAGGCGCAGAAGCACCTGTATATGCTGGAGCTACGTAGCGGTAATGTGATGCTGATTACGGAATATGCTGAATTCCTGGCAGGAGGGGAGCCTGCGGAGCTTATGGAAGGGCTGCTGTTGCTGGTGCAGACGGCCATCGCTCATCGGATCTGCATCGATAAGCAGTTAGCGCTACTGCTGGTCGATATGGAGTTTGGTAGTCATGCTGGTGAAGGACAAGCGTGTGGTAGTCTGGGAAAAGCTCAATATGCTCGCTTCTGCTACTATTATGGCATCTATTTGCTTAGCAGCAGACGCTATACCCTCGGCTTGAACTATAATCTGCTTAGCCTCCAGCGTTCGCTAGAGCTGAATCAGACGGAACAATTAGTATTATGCATGGCCTTGTTCGAGGAATATCGTAGCGAGGCAACAGTAGCGCAGCGTGAGCAGTTCGAATTGCTCTGCAAAAATGTACTGCGTCAGACAGAGCGGACGATCCCGGCTGCCTTAGAAGCCTTGGCATGAATCTTACACGCTTTATTGAGCGTGTTTTTTTAATCAAGCGGTCTCAACCCTCTGATGCTGCGGAAATTGCTATCAATGAAAGTAGTGCAAGAATCATTAAGGGAACGGGCAAAAGGACAGCTCACAAAAGTCTGTCCCATGCCTGTTTTTATTTAACTGCAAATCTATAAAGATCTATAAAAATCTACGCAAGTCTACGCAAATCTATTGCAAGTCAACTTCTAGATTAGTGCCCCATAACCGCCTAATAATTGGACAGGCTTAGCCATCTCAAGAGTTCTTTGATGCTTTATTTAGAGAAGGATCGATCTTACTGGGGGAGCTGTGGTCTATCGAACGGAAGAGGCCTGCTCTGTTGGTGCCTGCGTTGCCAAAGCCTCCTCTACGGACATATAGTTATATCCCAGATCCCGGGCTACAGCCTGATAGGTGATAAAGCCGTTCAACGCATTGGTCCCACTGCGAATGGCTGCATTACTGCGAATGGCTTGCTCGGCGCCCAGATCAGCAATGCGTATGGCGAAGGGCATTGTGGCATTGGTCAGTGCCAATGTGGAGGTCTGAGGGACGGCTCCCGGCATATTTGCGACAGCATAATGGAGGACGCCATGCTTCACATACGTAGGGGCGTCATGAGTAGTGATATGGTCGATTGTCTCTACGATTCCACCTTGATCAATGGCTACGTCTACGATGACAGAGCCAGGCTTCATCGTCTTCACCATCGCTTCAGTCACCAGCCTGGGTGCTTTGGCTCCCGGGATCAGTACAGCTCCAATCAACAGATCAGCCTCTGCCACGGCAGTGGCAATATTGGAAGGCGTGGATGCGAGTGTGCGTATATGTGTACCAAAGATATCATCCAGCTGACGTAGACGAGGCAGACTCAAATCCAGCATCGTAACATCTGCGCCGAGGCCAATAGCCATCTTGGCAGCATGTGTACCCACGACCCCGCCGCCAATAATCGTTACCTTTCCTCTCGACACCCCCGGAACACCGGATAATAGAATGCCTTTGCCGCCCTTAGGCTTCTCCAGCAGCTGTGCTCCAATCTGCACGGACATGCGTCCGGCGACCTCACTCATGGGGGTCAGCAGTGGCAGACTGTCATTCACCTCTATAGTCTCATAGGCGATAGCCGTCACTTTGTGATCCGTAAGGGCTTTGGCCAGAGCAGGCTCGGCCGCCAGATGCAAATAGGTGAATAAAATGAGTCCTGGGCGAAAATATTCATATTCGCTTGACAGAGGCTCCTTCACCTTCATGATCATATCAGCACGTGACCATACCTCGGCTGCGTCATGAATGAGGGAGGCTCCTACTGCCTCATATTCGGGATCAGAGAAGCCACTGCCCGCACCAGCTGTACACTCGATCAGTACGGTATGTCCATACTGCACCAGCTGTGCAGCCCCCGCTGGAGTAAGGGCTACACGATTTTCATTGTTTTTGATTTCTTTGGGAACGCCAATAATCATAATCCAATCACCTCATTCATAAAATGGCATGCAGGTTGTACATTTCCTTTCATCCCGATGGTGTCTTCGTTCGTAGTTGTTTAGACCCGTTCTTCATAGTAAGTGTTAGATTTACTGTCAGTTTACTAGTCTCTGTTCCGGTTGGCACTATACATTCTGTCAATGGATTTACAGTGTGGGCGTTACTTTTTGTTGAATTATCCAGTGCGATGCCGTAAAATCCTCTTGTAATGTGAACTAATATCACATAAGGGGGTCGTTATGAACGGGAAAGATACATTTACCATCGCAGATCTGCTGAAGAGACCCGTATTCCAGCGAGCGGTTCTGGTCGCTGGAATCCAGGGCGTGCAGCGCACCGTCGGTTGGGTGCATGTACTGGAGATTACCCATGTATCTCCGTTCGTAAGCCGGCATGATCTTATATTATCTACGGGTCTTTGGATGAAGCGTGATGAGAAGGAACGAATTGAGTACATGGAGCAATTGATTCGTCAAGGAGCGGCAGGCTTATGCGTGGAGTTTGGCACGACTATTGATACGATTCCCGAAGAAATTCTGTCGCTTGCCAATGCACATCAGCTACCGATTATTGTATTTGAGCAGCCTGTGAGATTTGTTGAGATCACTCAGGATATCCACTCCCTTCTTATTAACCGTCACCACCTGCTACTGCAGGATCTGGAGAGCTTCTCGCGAAAGCTACAGACAGAGACCCTGCGTAGCTCTGATATGACAGCAATCCTTCGTCTGCTTCAGGAATATGTGTCACGGCAGGTTGTCTATATGTCCACTATTGATGGGAACCGTTTTGTCCCTTCTATTCATGCAAGGCTTGCCGAACGTCTGGAACAGCTATATTCACAGGAGGTAGAGGGGGCTTTGGGGTCGGATCGGGAAGCGCACTCCGTATTCAGGCTTAACGAGCATACATCCATCCTGTTCTCCCCTGTAGTCTGCTTCGGTCAAGTATTCTCGGCTGTCGGCATCTTCATTCAAGCGGATGAGACTCTGAAGGAGTCGATGTCACTGCTTCTGGATCATACGTCAAGGGCGGCTGCCACACTGGTGCTGCGCACACAGTTCTTGGAGGAACGAACCCTTCGCAATCAGAATGAGCTGATTCAGGATCTGCTTCATAGGAGAATTGCTAATGAAGAGCAGGCTCAGAGTCGGATGGGATTACGTCTCTTGACGAAAGGGCAGTATTGGTTCACAGCGGGCATGATCGAGGTAGAGCATCTGCGCAAGGACATTAGCCAGGTGCGTAGAGAGGCCGTACACCAGGATCTCCTGGTGCTGTTGCGTTCCTTGCTCAAGAAGCTGAACTTGCACGGGCAGATTATGGCCAAGGGGAATCAGGTCTACTTGCTGTGCACAAGAGAGGCGCTTACCCCCAAATCAATTGTGCACATTCGCGAAGTGTTAGCTCAATTGATTCAGGGTATGCGCAATTATGCAGAGAAGCAGCTGGAAGGAGTTCGAATCCATGCAGGCTTTGGCCGCAGCAGATCTCGTGCACTGGAGGCGAATCAGGGCTTTGAGGAAGCCTATCAGGTGATTGAGATCGCCCGAAGCGTGAAGGGAAAGCGAAATGTATTGTTCTATGAACAGCTTGGGATCTATCAGCTTCTGAAGGCAATTCCACGCAACCCTTTTTTGACAATGTTCGTAGAGGATCATATCGGCGAGTTGATCGCTTACGATCTGGAGCACCATATGCAGCTTATGGATACGCTGGAGATGTACCTCAATTGCTCTGGCTCCAAGCAAGATACCGCTGATCGGCTATTCATCCATCGGCAGACCCTCTACAATCGCTTGTCCAAAATCCAGGAAATTCTCGGTGAAGGCTACATGGAGGCGGATAAACGACGCTGTCTAGAGATGGCGCTGCTCGCTCATCGAATGCTCCAAGGTGAAAGCTGAATCGTACTAATTAGGACCAAGGACCCTGTCGTATGTAAGTGTTTACTCTCTTTAAGGCTGATTTACAAATGCAGCTAACATTGAGATAATAGGAGGGAAATTATTACTGGCATTGTAAAATGTTCATTAGGGAGGAGAAATCGCATTGAAGATTAAAAAGTGGCTTGCAGCTCCGTTGGTGCTGTTATTGATCGTCTTGACGGGGTGTCAGGCGGTAGGTGGTCTGGATGTGAACAAGGCTCTGTTAGGGAGCATTGATGTAAAGAGCTCGGAATCTCGCTCGACAATCTCGTTACACTTGGAACCAGCAGCGGGAATCACGGCCGGGGATAAGGAAATTATTGATCTTATTAATTCCATCAGTCTGTCCTTTGATGAAGTGAAGGCTCAGTCCCAGGAGGTAGCTTCTGCCAAAGGGGTGCTGGCTGTTCAAGATGTCCGTCTTCCATTCGAGATGGCTGTGGATACGCAAGGTGTAACTGTGCTGGTTGAGGGGGCCAAGAAGCCACTATACATACCTATGACGCAGGACCCTATGCTGGCTGAGCTGGGATTGAATCAGAAGGAGTTCCAGGAACAAATCGTTGAGCTGGTGAAGGATGCGGCTGGTCTGTTCGTTGAGCACGCTCCGAATCCATCCAAAATCACCGTTCAATCTGTGAACGAAGAGGTATACGGTGAGAAGCTGCAACTGACCAAGCTGCAGGCAGAGATCAGTGCCGAAGAGGCTGTTAAGCTTGTTAAGCCGATGCTGGAAAGCCTGTCCAAGGATGAGACAGGGCTGAAAGAGCTCATCGGTCAAGTGCTGGAGGTTGCATCCAGCGTAACTGCATCAATGGGCGAAGAGGTTACGGAAGGTCCTCTGCTGCAATACCGTACAGACAAACAAGCGGGAATTGACGCAGCTTATGCTGAGGTGAAGACGGTTCTGGATGAACTGATTCAACAATATGACGCAGGTGTGACCCTGATGTATGCCCAAGTACCTGAACTCAAGACGGTATTGGGACCGAACACGAAGCTGAGCACTGAGCTGTACTTTGACAACAACCTGAACATCCGCAAGGATCGGACGGAGTTGGTCGTAGCTCTGCCTGCTAACCAGGGGGTTCCGATCTCATCTGCAAGCCTTGTTAGCGAGAATGAAATCTGGAATGTGAATGGTGCAGTAACCGCAGCCAAAATTGATACCTCTGCAGGTGTGATAACCCTGGAAGACAGCTCGTCAACAACTCCAGGCAGCATGCTCCGCAATTTTGACAGCAATTCCTACATCTATTCTTTGCTGAAGGATACGATGAAGATCACCCAGAAGTATGGCTACTACTACCCAGAAGAAGAATATGGGGTAATTAACCGCAATGGCACGAACCTCGTGTCGGTTCGGGATCTGGCTTATACTTTCGATGCTGATCTGAAATGGGATGCAGATGCCAAGGCAGTTCTGATGACTGATGATATTACTGGAACGGTCATTAGTCTGAAGAATGGAGCGAAGGAGATCATCGTTGATGGTCAAACCATTGCTCTGCCGACACCAATCTACACCGATAAGAATGGTGACATGTACATTCCGATTCGCCAAGGAGCACAGGCATTGGGAGCTACCCTGGAGATCGATGAGGATGGCATGATGATTCTGGAGCGTAAATAACCGTTGATGTACTACAGTATAGCTGTACTATAGTATAATAGAGGGCGGCTCGGACAGAGAACTTCTGTCTGGGCTGCCTTTTTCGTCGTATGAACACTGACTTTTGCGAGAGGAGAGGTTGTTGTGGTCATGTACCCGCCTTGGTCCTATTCCCAGTCCAGAGCGAATATGTTCAATGAGTGTCTTCGCAAGTATTACTATCACTATTACGGCTCGCACAATGGCTGGAATCCGGAGCAGTCCACCCCAGAGCAGGTGAAGTTATATCGTCTCAAACAGCTTAGCAACCTGTATCTGTGGTTCGGGGATCTCGCGCATCGAATGTGTCAGTCAGCTGTGCAGGCGCTTGATCAGGGCAAGCCAGTGCCTCGAACGGCCTTTCTACAGCAGGCGATGAAGGATATGCTCAATCAAGGCTATCAGGAGTCAAAGGATGTAGAGGCGTGGCTGTTGCAGCCCAAGCGCAGATTGATGCTTGCCGAAATGTATTACCAGGAAGAGGACAAGCTCCGCGAACGAATCATGGTGATTAAGGAGCGCCTTGGGGCGGTCATTCAGCATCTATATACCTCCGAGACTTGGTCTGAGCTGCAGCGGAGTGGAAGCCAGATTGTAGAGGTGGAGAAGTGGGACACCATGCTGCTGCATGAGACAAAGACGTTTGTGAAGATGGATCTGCTGTATCGGCGGAATGACGGTCGCATGATTATCGTGGACTGGAAGACGGGCAAGAAAGAGGATTTCACAGATCAGCTCTATCTGTATGCTTCTTATGTAAGAGATACGTATAATCTTCCTCTACAGGACATAGAACTCCGTGTTGAATATCTGGCGACAGGTGAGCAGGAGACTTATCAGGCGACCAGCGAAGACATTCAGCGTGTAGAAATACAAGTGGGAAGAGACCTCGATGAGATGAAGTCGTGTCTGGATGATGAATACTACAATCGGCCCAAGCCTATGACGTATTTTACGCCAATGCCCTCAAGACGAGCCTGTGGAGGCTGTAATTTTCGGGAAGTCTGTGAATATCGCGTCTACTAACAAGCTATAAGACCCATATGAAGAAAATATCTCTGTATTCATAGGTCTTTAGACTCTCGTACTCAAGGCCCCTGCTATTATATGGTAGTGATATATATCACGCTAGCTTTATGGATGAAATGGTAAAATTATTCAATGACGATTCAAGGGGGCATCATGAAATTATCTTTGGGCGCTAAAATGGTATTAGGCTTCATCATTATTTCTGCAATCACCTACGGTACCAGTTCCGTCTTTATCTTTGTTCTCAAAGATTGGATTGCTCCGTCCATGGCAGAGTGGGTCTACATTTCAATCATTCTGCTGTTGGGTGTGATGTGGAGCGGGATACTCGGCTGGCTCATCTCGAAGCTGCTCACCAAGCCGATCGTTGTATTGGCAAGAGTAGCAGAGGAAATCTCCTCTGGCAAGCTTGCGGTGGATATCCCTGAACGACGCGAACAGGACGAGATTAAAGTGTTGTACGATTCGTTCCGCCATATGGTTCATAATCTTAAGGACTTGTTCGAGGAAATCTCACATAGCAGCAATACAACCTCTCATAATGCAGAGACATTGAGCGCAGCAATCGCTGAAGCTACTGCACAGATTGAATCCATGTCTGGTCAGGTAGATGTCATTGTAGAGGGGGTAGAGGAACAGAAGAAGGCTTCCACTCAATCCATTGAGACAGCTGACCGCATGCTGGGCGATTTCAGGATGATGCATACCAAGTCTGAGCATATGCTATCCATGTCAACACAGATGGAGGGCTCGGTAGAGGCTACTCGTGCTGTCTTCTCGTCCTTGCTTGCAGGTATGAACGAACTTATGAAATCGCATTCGCAATCCAGAGATGTCGTATCCCGACTGGAGCAGGAAGCCTCCAAAATTGAAGAGATCACAGCGAGTGTCAAGGAAATTGCGGAACAGACCAATCTGCTGGCACTTAATGCGTCTATCGAGGCGGCCCGTGCGGGTGAGGAAGGTCGGGGCTTCGCCGTGGTGGCCGAGCATATTCGTGGACTGGCCTCCCAGAGCTCCGCATCGGTAGAGCAGATTAACGAGATGATCAGCCGTATACAAGGGCAGATTCATGAGACGGTCACGCTCATTCATCGTCAGAATACGTTGGTGATGGAGGAAGCCAAGCGTAGCCACTCTGTCGAGGAGACCCTGAAGGGGCTCATAGCGATGATTGCTGAGTTCATTGATGCTACGCGGGTAATGGAGACGTCCGTTGCACAGCAAGCGACTCGTGTCGAGCAGACGTACGAGTATATGAATCGCATCCAGGAAATGTCGACAGCCTTCCATGATGGGGCACAGCGAATCTATGAGGCTGCGAACGAGGAGACAGCTATTATGGAAGAAATATCATCCTCCTCCGAGGAGCTTAAGGCTTTGACGAACAAGCTGCTCATGAAGACACGGACCATACAGGCTTAGTGATTGTATTAGCTGAAGGCTTCTAACTAGCTCTTGATGACCTAGTACGGCCTTGTCGCTAAGCAACAGGTATGAATAGAACAGCTTGGGGGAGCTCGTATAGCTCTACTAACAAAGAAAGAGGGATTCACGCAGCAACGGCTGCAGTGAGTCCCTCTTTGTGGTTATACTCGCATATCGGATGAGGTATGGCTAGTCCTTCAGAGCGAAGAACTCGCAGTTGTCACGTGAATGGTAATCGACCTCGCTGACACTTCGCTGGACGACGATGGTCTGATCATCAAAGCGAATGACGACTCCTCCGCTGCCAACGAGCTGATCCGCTTCGAAGATGCGGACCGGGATGCGCAAATCCATAACTTCCTGGAAATCGGCGTCTGTATTTAATCTGCGATTAATTGGCATATGATATCTCCTTATTGAACGGAATGCAGTGTTAAGAATGCATGATAAAGTATGTTATCCTAATCATCATATAACAAATAGGCATAAAAAGCTGTAGTGCGAGCCGAAGAAGCTCCGTGGACTCATTTATGTTATAATTTGGCTTGTACAACTTAGGCTAATAGGGCGGTCGGCTAATCTCCCGGAAGGGAGGTGATGCCTGTGGAGGTCAAAGACGCATTGATGCTAATGGTAGCGTTTGGATCATTGCTTATCGCATTGATCGGGCTTGTCGTTACAATATCCATTGCGCTTAATCAACACAAAAAGAAATAGACCGCCCGCCCAAGGGATAGGGTCTATTTCTGATCGCTTTCTCACAGCCGGCCGCTCTTTTAGCGGTGTTGTGCAGGGACCGGTTGCCGCCGGTCCTTTTTATATTCTTATGTTAGCATACACGAATTATACAAGCAATGTGATTGCGGACAGTTGCTGGAGCTGTTGAATGAAGGTTAGGAATATGAGACGGGACAACAACAGATATCGTAAAGGACAATAGATGTAAGGAAGGAGATTCTATGAAAGATTGGCTGAAGACAATATTATTACTATTTGTGGCCGCGCTGCTAACAAGGTTCATTCCATTTTCTTATCTATTCCGCACACTGGATACAATGGTGCATGAATTCGGTCATGCTGTAGTCACGCTTTTGACCTCAGGCGAGGTCATTCGTATTGATCTCAACGCAGACCATAGCGGAGTGACCTATTCAACATTAACTTCCAACTGGGCGGCTATTCTTACAGCATTGGCAGGATATATCGGTGCTTCCCTGTTTGCTGTACTTCTTTTCTATTTATATCACAAAAGGCTTGAACAGCTGGGGTTCGCCGTGATGACCTTGATTGCCGCCGTTATGGTCGCACTGTACGTGCATGGTGGCTATGGCTTTTGGTGGCTAGCTGGCTTCATACTTTTGAATGCCATTATTATGTTCTTCGCGGGCGATTGGCTGCGCAAAGGGTATTATCTGCTGCTCGCGTTCATCACGCTTGAGGAATCGGTGCTAGCTCCAAGCATGCTCATGTTGGCTGCCGTCACCTCGCCAGGGCAAGCCGGGGATGCGTCTAATTTGGCCGCGAGTACGTTCATTCCTGCTCCGGTATGGGCTGCACTGTTCCTGTTCGTTGCGCTGTGGTGTGCAAGGCTGGCTGTCTCGTTATTCTTACGCCGGAGCCGCGGGCAGAGCAGCAGGGGAGACTCTCGCAGACGACAATCCATGGATATGACCGGCTAGCATGTACAATCCATCGCTGTATAACTCGCTTCATTAATGTCCACGCTCCTGAACACGCTGGGCAGCCTCAAGGCACCGCCAGTAGGAAGTGCATAGCATAGAGCCGAACAGTATGAGAGGATGGGTCCTCATATCATGTTCGGCCTCTTGCTGTAGATTCAAGCTATGTCTGAGTATGCATTGACACAGTAGCTATCCGCGGAGTAACGATTCTGCTCCATCAATGTAAATCTCGGTTCCGGTGACATGAGAGGACTCGTCAGATGCCAGAAAAGAAACAAGATGAGCCACCTGCTCAGAGGTACCCGGCGCATCTTCAAGGGGATGATCCCCCTCCGGGAAATCGACTGTAATCTGTACCTCTTCCAGATCGTCAGACGGATAAGTGTTATCGTCAATGTCTGTCTCAATGGCACCAGGACAAATGGCGTTGACCCGGATTTTGTACTGGGCCAGCTCCAGAGCAGCCATTTTCATGAACGCTATCTGCCCGGCTTTGGTAGAAGCATAGGCTGAGAAGCCAATGTTGGAGAAGGTACGATTGCCATTAATGGAGCTAGTAATAATGATGCTGCCTCCCCCACGTGCTCGTAGATGAGGAATGGCATATTTGACTGTTGCAAAGGTGCCCCGGAGATTAATGTTCATCGTCTGATCCCAATCCTTGATGTCCATCGTCTCAATGGGTGCCATGGAACCGTTGATACCCGCGTTGGCGAAGATAATATCGAGCCCGCCCATCTGGCTTGCAGCCTGATCCATGCTGCCCTGGATCATATCCGTTCTGGAAATATCGCATTTCATGACAAGCGCTTCACCACCTGCACGTTCGATGATGTCCTTCGTCTTCTCAGCATGCTCTGGTGTACGGTCCAGCATGACGACTCTGGCACCCTCTTGAGCAAACCTGATCGCTGCAGCTTGTCCGATCCCTGAACCGCCCCCTGTGACTACGGCCACTTTTCCCTGTAATCGTGAATTTGTCATAGGTATGCTTCCTCCTTCTCTAACAGGCTGTGCTTTCTTGTATTCCATACCCTCGTCGAGAATAGGATAAACACAGGAGCGCGGAAATACAGGCAGCCTCAGCCAGCATGAGGGGGATGTGTGCCCCCTTAATCCGATTCTGATATCCGCAGAGACTGTGAATCAAAGCAGGGGTTATAGAAGTCATGTGAACAAAAGGTTAATGAACTGACGAGAGTTTAAGTCATATACAAGAGCAGAGCCACAGAGACACAGAGCCACAGAGACACAGGTGTAGTTACAGACACAGATTCCGATAGATATGCAGTCCATATCTAGAAGAAGAAGGAGGCGGGAGAATGAGCGCAGGTACGTTGGGCTCGAATGAACGGGTACGGAGACTGATGACGGGAGCTTCTATTCAGATTGATCCGCTATTTGCGTATTACCAGAATCGCTCGGCTGACAGCGTGGCAGCAGAGCTTGAGGCTGCGGGCTACGGCTGTGTCCATTATTTTGTAGTCCGTGAGGATCAGGTCAACGATAAGATCGTGGAAGCTCTCCAGCGACGCGGAATAGCCGTCTGGGCGATGATCCTGGGAAATGGGGTGTTCAGCACAGCTCATCTCCCTGAAGGCTGGAAGCAGTGGAGGATGGAGCTGGTAAAGGAGCCTAGCGATAGCTATTGCCGACTGTCACCGTTCGCAGAGGAATATGTGCAGTGGCGAAAGCAGGAGGCGACCCGGTTGGTACAGCGCATACCTTTCGACGGGTTCGAGATTGCCGAGCCTTATTTTCCCGAATGGGAGGGGTTAGCCAGTGGGACCTATGGAGATATCGGGGCACATGCGGCAGCTGCCTTCCAGGCAAAATTCGGCTCTGTGATGCCGGATTTCAGAGACAAGCGTTCATCACGTTATTACAAAAAAGTCCCCGAGCTATATAGCCAATGGGTCGAGCTCAGAGTGCAGGCCGTGAATCACATGATTGATGAAGTAATTAATGGAGCCGGTGGTGTTCGTCAAGCCAGACCGGATATTCAAATAGCGACCTGGTCGCTTGCTGTACAGAGTGGAAGGAAGGGGCCAGCGTTACTGCGGGAATGGCAAGGACTCGATGCCGTCTCCATGATTCGTCAGGTCAAGCCCGATATGCACGTTCTCCAGACGCATTGGCCAGACTGGATGAAGGCCAGACTACCTGCCGATTACATTGCAAAGTATCGAGAGTTCCTTGATCCGATCCGCTCCAGCTATCCGGGGCTACCCATTGGCATTCAGGCGGATATTGGCTCGCTTCCTCGGATGGTACGCGGGACAGATTGGCTGCGGCAATTTGCTGCCCATGTTCCCACAGCTGGATTTGATGCTTGGACTGCCTATGAATACCATGTTGGCGGTTATATGTATGACCAGCCCCCGATTCCATTATCGGTCAGTCGCTCAGCGGCTAATGAGCTTGTCGTTACCTTCAACAAGCGCATTGAGACGAATGCTGCACTAAGTGTTGGCCATTATCCTCGTCAAATCTCTGATTACGTTGTGGAGGAACTGCGCATACACTCATCAGAGACGGATGGGAATCGCCTGTATCTGCTGCTTGAGGGGCTACCTGTCGAAGCTTTTGTAATGCGCCTGAGCGGAGTCCAGGACACGCCCCAGCTCTGGCTACAGAAGCGCAGAAAAGCGAATTCTATTCCGACCGCTGCCCATGTTCAGGTACCGAGCTGGAGATAATCTCTCACTGGAATCCGCATCTAAAGTGACTCAAGTGCGTATAATTAGGGTAAAGAAAACGTATACATGATACATGAGCTTAGCTTCTCAGGAGCACTTAGGTGGGTTCCGATGCAGGATCTCCTATACTTAAGCAGAGAGACCGCATGCATCGCATGCGGTCTCTGGTCCCAGGATATGAAGCTGGGATCTGGTCAGGTTATGGTCACGAGAGATTGATCCAGGAGTTGATTATATTCATCCTGAAGGATGGGCGCTCTCTTATTGTACTTTTACAGGCTCGGGGTACTCTTTGCCCAAGGTGTCGATCGTTACCTTCTTCATAACTGGTGGATCATTTGGACGATCATTTGCACCACGGGGAAGATTGACGATTTCCTCGACAACATCTTGTCCTTCTGTTACCTTACCGAAGGCCGCATATTGACCATCCAGCTGGCTGGCATCGGCTGTCATAATGAAGAATTGCGAGCCGGCAGAATCCAGACTTTGTGAGCGTGCCATGGAGATGACGCCTGTAGTGTGCTTCAAAGTGTTATCAAAGCCATTGGTTTTGAACTCGCCTTTGATACTGTAGCCAGGACCACCTGTACCCATTCCCTCAGGGTCTCCACCCTGAATCATGAAGCCTGGGATGACCCGGTGAAAGATCAGCCCGTCATAGAAGCCCTGCTTGGCAAGGCTAATAAAGTTATTCACCGTATTTGGCGCTACCTCCGGATAGAGCTCAAGCTTAATCACTTTGCCGCTGTCCATCTCGATCGTTGCAATCGGATGGGATACCTCACCCGTGCTTGCGGTAGATTCTGTCGGAGCTGGCTCTGGTGTTGGCGCTGGAGTCGCAGCTGGCTTCGAGCCGCAGCCTGCAAGAATCACCATGAGTGCAGCAAGAAGGCTGATCAGGATGGTGTATCGTCTGGAACGCTTTTGATTCATAGAGTTCATCGTTTCTACTCCCTTGTACATGATATGTAACCTGATTGTGTGCGGTAACTTGGGTATGGCGGTATTGAATTGCTGCTTGATGCCCATACTGCTGCTATCCCAAGGAAAGGGGAAGAGAACAATATGGAGATGAATACGAAATTAATCAAAGGTCTGGCGTGGGGGCTGCTGTTCAGCCTTCCGGTATGGACCGTCGTCTGCTATTGGTTGCTTGCTATACAGGATTGGCTATAGTCTTCAAGATTACTCTTTTCAAATACATTTTTCATATACATGCATTAAGAAGCATGTTGCCAAGCCGGAGCCCAGAGGGCTGCGGCTTATTTAGATGTTAGAATGTATAAGCTGTCATCAGCGTGAGAAAAGAAACAGACCACAGCCTCACTCAGAAGGCGACATTCCTGAAATGTACGTCAGCCGACGCTCATTTATGCTTTTGCCAGTCCATCTTGCTGTTGTTCAGCAAATATTCAAAATCATTATCCAACCGGGCTTGCTCAGCCTTGCGAGCCTCGGCGGCTCGTGCACGCTCTTCCTCCGCTTTCTTGTCCTGCTCGGCCTGAGTAGCTTGTGCTGCGGCCTTCAACTGGGCAAGCACATCACTGCTTAGCATATCCTTTAACGTAGCAGGCTTATCCTGTGCAGAAGGACGAGCAGCTAAAGGCTTTTTATTCTTTTTAGCCATACAATCCTCTCCCAACTCTTCAGGTATTCCAGTGGTTACAGCTATTTATTATACCAGCTTCTTTAGCGTCATGCACCGAGGCTGGTGTGACGGATTCCATAGACCCGATGCTCGTGGGACTGTTGTAATTAGCTATTGATGTCAGGTAAGCTGGACATTTTCGGAAACAGGCGTAGAATGGAGGCAACGGAAAGGACGTGTGCACGATGGACTTCTCTTGGAAACGCAATCTGGTAGTGCTATGGATCGGTGTGTTTTTTTGCAGCACGGCCTATTCCATCTCGATCCCCTTTCTTCCGATCTATCTGAACACGGAGCTTGGTGTAACAGATCGTCTGGAGATCTGGTCTGGAGTGGCCTTTGGGATCACCTTTTTAGCCAGTGCGCTGATCTCTCCATTCTGGGGCTCGCTAGCAGATAAATATGGACGCAAGCCGATGCTCATCCGCTCTGGCTTCAGTCTTGCCATTCTTTATTTCTTGAATTACTTTGTGAATGATCCGTACGCTTTTCTTGTACTGAGGGTATTTCAGGGCTTGCTAGCTGGATTCGTACCGGCGGCCATTGCGCTTGTCGGGACGAATACCCCAGAGGAGAAGACAGGCTATGCGCTGAGTATCATGGCTACCTCGGGTGCTACGGGAAGCATCATAGGGCCCCTGATTGGCGGCGTAGTTAGTCATTATTATGGGAATCGAAGTGCTTTTCTGTTCTCTGCCGTGGTCGTTCTGATCTCGGCACTGATCGCTACGATCGGCGCGAAGGAGCATAAGCTGAATAGCTCTGCTCCTCGTTCTCATATCAAGGATGATTTGAAGGTTGCCTTTGCGAACAAACCCTTCGTGCTGCTGCTCGGTATGGTTGCTCTCAGCTCATTCTCCATCATGATCCTGGAGCCGCTAATTACGGTGTATGTCATGGAAATGGGCGTCGATCGAAATAGCGCCTCGCTAACCTCCGGCATTGTCTTCTCCGCTGTGGGTATTGCCACGGTGGTTATGGCTCCACGATGGGGGCGAATCGGCTCGAGAATCGGGTTCGGCAAGGTGCTGTTTATCGGTCTGATCGGCTCGGGAATCGGTAACATATTGCAGTTTTTTGTCACGGATTTTGTAGGCTTCGGTGTGCTTCGCTTTGCATACGGACTATTCTATGCAGGTGTGCTGCCCTCTATTAATGCCATGATCGTTCAAGTTACGGAACGCGAATTTCGTGGACGAGCATTCAGCCTTAACCAGTCGGCATCCCAACTGGCAACGATGGCAGGACCAATACTGGGAGGCTTGCTCGGGTATCTGCTACCGATTCGCTGGGTATTCATCATTAATGGCATCATGCTTCTGGTGGCTGCAGTTCTCTTATACAGCAAGGCGAGAGCCATGGAGCCCAGAGTGCAAGCCAAGACAGCTCATTCTGCTCAGTAGGGTCATCAATATTATGATAAGATACTTCATAATTATGACGAGTTATCCCAAGCACAGCAGACTAGCCAGAATACCCAGAATACCCAAGAAGACAGCCGCCTCTGAAGTGACCCCAAAAAGTTAGACATTTTATTTAGGCAACCTGGACGGCAAGAGCTCGGTATTGTACTGGGCTCTTGCCTTTTAGTTTAGACTTGATTCGTTTGTGATTGTAGTAATCGATGTATCGTGTAAGTTCTTGCTTGAAGTGGGCTATACTTTCAAACTCGTTGCGATAAAGAAATTCGGATTTCAAAATGCCAAAGAAGTTTTCCATCACCGCATTATCATAACAATTCCCTTTTCGAGACATGCTCTGGGTAATACCTTGTTTCTTTAAAGCATGCTGATATTGTTTCATCTGATAGTGCCAGCCTTGATCAGAATGCAGGAGGAGTTCACCCCCTTCGGATAAGCGTTCAAAGGCCTGGTTTAGCATATCCGAGACCAAGGAGTAGATGGGACGAGATCCGATAGTGTAGGTGATAATTTCACCGTTAAACAAGTCCAATACGGGAGATAGGTACAGCTTCTGACCCAACAACTTAAACTCCGTAATGTCGGTAACCCACTTCTCATTTGGCTTTTGCGCCTGAAAATGGCGGTCAAGCAGGTTTGGGGCTATTTTACCTACAGTTCCTTTGTATGAACGGTATTTCTTCATTCGAACTATGCATTTCAAACCTAACTCCTTCATGATACGCTGCACTTTTTTATGATTAA
>NZ_AUFO01000038.1 GCF_000426545.1 Paenibacillus massiliensis subsp. panacisoli DSM 21345
TGGAGGATTAGCGAAGTGGCCAAACGCATCAGACTGTAAATCTGCTCCCTTACGGGTTCGGTGGTTCGAATCCATCATCCTCCACCAGTTTATTAGGGGCATAGTTTAAAGGTAGAACAGCGGTCTCCAAAACCGTTAGTGTGGGTTCAATTCCTGCTGCCCCTGCCATGTAACTCTCTTAATGAGAGCCATTAGCTCAGTTGGTAGAGCACCTGACTTTTAATCAGGGTGTCGAAGGTTCGAGTCCTTCATGGCTCACCATAATGTATCATATGCGCGTGTGGCGGAATTGGCAGACGCACTAGACTTAGGATCTAGCGTCTTTGACGTGGGGGTTCAAGTCCCTCCACGCGCATAGGTTTTGCGGACGTGGCTCAGCGGTAGAGCATCGCCTTGCCAAGGCGAGGGTCGCGGGTTCGATTCCCGTCGTCCGCTCCAAATAAGTCCCCTTAGCTCAGCTGGATAGAGCGTTTGACTACGAATCAAAAGGTCGGGAGTTCGAATCTCTCAGGGGACGCCATACTATTCAATATCGGGACGTAGCTCAGCTTGGTAGAGCACCTGGTTTGGGACCAGGGGGTCGCATGTTCAAATCGTGTCGTCCCGATCATATACATGCGGGTGTAGTTCAATGGTAGAACTCCAGCCTTCCAAGCTGGTAGCGTGGGTTCGATTCCCATCACCCGCTTTACATAGATTCGTTAAGAGAGATGGCGCTGCTATAGTGCCATCTCTTTTTAGTATATGCTACACTGAATTTTGAAGGTATGAACACGGATTTGTGTATTCAAATCAGACCTGAATTTTGGGAAAATGATCTTAGGAGCAGATGAAAGCGCTATCAACAAAATGTTTTCCTGTGATTCCGACAGCTCCGTTCCATTACAGCGAAAAAGGGGAGAGCGATGTGAAGAAAAAAGGACTATTTTTGATGATGACTTTTTTGCTGCTGTTTGCTTCGGCTTGCAGTAGCTCAGGGGGAAGCGGCGACAGTGGCGGTACCTCTGGTGACGGACAGGTAACACTGCGTATTGCGTGGTGGGGCTCTGATAAACGTCATGAGTATACACAGCAGGTTATTGACCTCTACAAGCAAAAGAATCCCAATGTGAAGATCGACGTGGAATATGCTGCATTTGATGATTACTGGAAGAAGCTTGCGCCTCAGGCTGCAGCGAACCAACTTCCGGATATTATCCAGATGGACGTATCCTATATCAGCCAATACGCTCAGAATGGTCAGCTGGAGGATCTCGGCTCCTATGTGGGTAGTGCCATCCAGACTGGAGATGTAGCTGAAAGCGTACTGCAGACAGGCGTTATTCAAGGCAAGCAGTATGGCATCCCGACAGGGGTAAACGTACTCAGCTATCAATATGTGCCTGAGAAGCTGAAAGAGGCAGGTATTGAAATTCCTGAGAATTGGACTTTTGAGCAATACTCTGAACTCGCCAAGCAAGCTGGCTCCAAGGACATTTATTTTGACAGCTCAATGGCAGCAGACATTTTCTTCAACTACTATCTGCGTACGAAGGGACTGTCCCTCTACAATGCGGAAGGTACAGCTTTAGGATATGATGATGACAAGCTCTTCGCCGATTTCTTCGGTACACTGGCTGACACGATGCAGGCCAAAGGAGCTCCATCCCCAGAAATTATCAATCAATCCAAAGGTATTCTGGAAGAATCCCAGATCGTGAAGGGCAAACAGATTGGTGAATGGCAATGGTCTAATCAATATGTGGCTCTGCAATCGGTAGTGGATAAGCCAATGGCACTGGCTCCAATGTTCGGACCGGATATGGAAAAGGGTATCTACATGCAGCCAACGATGTACTGGTCTATTGCAGCTAGCTCTAAGGTGAAGGAAGAAGCAGCCAAGTTCATTGATTTCTACACTAATGATCCAGAAGCTAACAAGCTGATCAAGGGTGAGCGCGGCGTGCCAATCTCAGCCAAGATTAAGGAAGCTGTTGCATCAGAGCTGAATGAGCCAACAAAGCAAGTATTCGATTTCGTGGCAGAGATGGAGCCGAAGGCATCTCCAATGAGTCCACCGCCTCCAGTAGGCTCTCCAGAGGTTATTGCTACGCTGGCTGACTACGTAGAGCAAGTGAACTTTGGTCAAATGACACCTGAAGATGCAGCGGCTAAATTCCGCTCGGAAGCAAATAGTATTTTGTCACAAAATCAATAAACTAGCTTGCACGACAATAAATAAGTACTAGAGAGGAACTGTTGGCGGCCGGAAGCTGCACATGGACAGAGTAGTCGTCTACTGGATCATCCTTGAGATGAAGAATAGACGTACCGCCCGAATTCAAGTGCGAAGCCCGGCCCCTTCAATCCAATGCCAACGAGTACAAATGCTACTAATGCAACTAACAATGCATTTGTACTACTAACCTTCACTGGAATTAGTAACTCGAAGGGGCATGTAAAGGATGGAATGGAGAGGAAAAATACGAAATAAGGAGGCTGGTACCGTTGCGGCGAAGTCATACGCTTAGAGCCAATTTGACCGGATATGCCTTTATCAGTCCGTTTATCATTGGATTTCTGGCTTTTACGTTGGTTCCTATGGTTATTTCCCTGTATCTATCGTTTACAAGCTACAATCTCTTTACTTCACCTCGTTGGATCGGGCTGGATAACTTTGAGAAGATGTTCACGAACGATCCGAAATATTGGAACTCTGTAAAGGTCACCTTCCTGTATGTGGTGGTTGGGGTACCTTTCCGATTGATGTTTGCTTTGTTCGTAGCTATGCTGCTGAACACCAAATCGCGGATGGTTGGCTCCTATCGGACCATGTACTATCTGCCGTCGATTATCGGTGGTAGTGTTGCCGTATCCATCATGTGGCGTAATATTTTCAGTAATGAAGGTGTCATTAATACACTGATTGGTGCACTCGGAGGAACCCCGGTCAAATGGTTCGGTGATCCCAATGCGGCACTAGGCATGCTGATCTCACTCTCTGTATGGCAGTTCGGTTCTTCCATGCTGATCTTCCTGGCTGGACTGAAGAACATCCCTATGGAAATGTACGAGGCTTCCAGTGTGGATGGTGCGAGCCCGGTTCGTAAATTTTTCAGCATCACATTGCCGTTGCTCAGCCCAATCATTCTGTTCAACCTGATCATGCAGACGATCAGCGCATTCATGACCTTCGTACCTGCCTACATCATCTCCAAAGGTGAGGGCGGACCACTGGATGGAACCCTGCTCTACTCCCTCTATCTCTTCCGGCAGGCGTTCATGTTCAACAATATGGGCTATGCCGCTGCGATGGCATGGGTAATGCTCATTATGATTGCAATTTTAACTGCGGTTCTGTTCTTGACTTCTAAATTCTGGGTGTTCTACGAGACGGAAAGGGGACGCTGATCACGATGCTATGGAAAAAGATCAAATGGCCGGTCTATCACATTTTTGTGGCATCGCTGGCCCTTATCATGCTGTACCCAGTCATCTGGATGCTATTCAGTTCCTTCAAGGAAAGCCGCACCATCTTCGCAACGGCGGGCTATCTGCTACCAACGGAATGGAAGTGGGAGAATTATCTTACTGGCTGGGCCGGCATCTCTGGTTACAGCTTCGGTAGATATATCTATAACTCACTAGTGATTGTAGTAATCGCTACGCTTGGAGCGGTTATCTCCTCTTCTCTGATTGCCTTTGGTTTTGCCAGACTGCGCTTCTTCGGTCGGAATTTCTGGTTCGCGTTGATGATGGTGACGCTGATGCTGCCACATGACGTCGTTCTCGTACCGCAATATATTATCTTCACCAAGCTTGGCTGGCTGAATACGATTCTGCCGATTGTAGTACCTGCTTTCTTCGGAATGCCATTCTTCATCTTCCTTATGATTCAGTTCATACGTACGATACCCGTGGAACTGGATGAGGCAGCGACAATTGATGGGTGCGGCAAGTTCCGCCTGTATCTGCAAGTTATTATGCCGCTGCTGAAGTCTTCAATAGCTACGGCTGCGATCTTCTCTTTCTACTGGCGTTGGGAAGATTTATTGGGTCCGGTCTTGTATTTGAACTCCCCGGAAAAATATACTGTATCTATGGCGCTCAAAATGTTCCTGGATAGTGAGTCCGCTTCCAACTGGGGGGGCATGTTCGCCATGTCGATAGTCAGTCTGATTCCGGTTATCGCCGTCTTCTTCCTGTTCCAAAAGCAAATTGTTGAAGGAATGAGCACCAGCGGACTCAAAGGCTGATACCTGGATACGTTACAGTCTTGAGGAGGAAATAGGAAATGGAACGAAATTTTGACTTCGGGCCTGGCGAACCTGTACCGGGCTATGAAGGAGTAGCACCAGATTGCCACTATACTGCCGAGCGTGGCTACGGCTTTGAGGACACCTCCAGGGTGTATGGCAGAGTGCGTACACCTGGGGGGAGCGATGAAGTATCCCCTCTGGACAGAGCTGGCAACGCGCAACAGGAGATGGACATTTCCGTAATCACGCCGCGGCTTCGCAGCAGCTTCTGCATTCCGGTGGGAGCAGCATTCGTCGTGGATGTACCTGACGGTACCTATCAGGTGAAGGTGATTGTGGGTGACGAGCTCGCAGAGACGCATACCCTGATTAAGGCCGTGGAAGGTAAGCGGGTTCTTCCACCGATTCGAACAGCACCCGGACAATATGCTGAGGAGCGCTTCTCCGTAACTGTGCGAGGAGGCAGATTAAGGCTGATCATCTCTGGCAAAGCCCCAAGATTGAATGCGCTTCAATTGGTCCAAGCTCCTCAGACGATGAAGCTATATCTGGCTGGAGATTCGACGGTGACGGATCAAGCAGAGTCGGGTTATCCCTATGCAGGCTGGGGACAGACGCTACCAGCGCTGTTCAAGCATGACGTATGCGTGGATAATCACGCCATCTCGGGCCGAAGCTCGCGTAGCTTCATTCAGGAGGGACGACTGGATGTGATCCTCCAGGAGCTGAAGGCAGGAGACTTCCTGTTCATTCAGTTCGGACATAATGATGAGAAGAATGACCCGGCCCGTGGGACCGAGCCTTTCACGACATATAAGGAGCATCTGCGTCGTTATATTGATGGGGCTCGGGCAAAGGAGGCGCGTCCTGTGCTGATTACTCCGATCCAGCGGAGATATTTCGAGCCGGATGGCACATTGTCAGATACGCATGGAGACTATACCATTGCTGTTCGTGAGCTGGCTGAGGAATGCGAGGTACCACTGTTCGATCTGGCTGAACGCTCCAGACAGCTATTTGAGCAGACCGGAGTAGAAGGCACCAAAGACATATTTATGTGGGTGCTACCTGGGGAGTATTTGAACTTCTCCAGTGGTGTGGAGGACAACACGCATTTTCAGGAATCCGGGGCGATTCGCATTGCCCAGCTTGTAGCAGATTGGATCAGGGAAGAAGGACTGCAGCCATTATTGATGTACTTAAGATGAGCGTGTGCTAGAGCAGCAGGAGGTCTATTCCTTGCTTCTGTAGAAGTATTACCGAAGGAGTATGTCTATGTCGCTGTAGACGGGCGTACTCGCCTGAACAGACAAGGAGGTCACGACGTGAAGGATGGATTGAGCACCCAGGCAGGCCAGCAGACTGGCAGGCAGGGAAGCTATTATTGGGTTATTCCGGATGGCTATATACCGCCAATCAGCAATGGGGAGCTTCACAGTCACGAGAGTATCTGTGTATTGAATTGCGACCAGCAGGATGCGAACTTGAAGATTAGCATTTATTTCGAGGATCGCGAGCCTATTGAGGCCATGGAGGCGTTAGTGGAAGGCAAGCGAACACGCCATATCCGTACTGCTTCATTAGAAAAGGATGGGGAGCGGATTCCTGTAGGAGTTCCGTATGCGATCACTGTGGAAAGTGATATCCCTGTATTCGTTCAGTATAGCCGACTTGATACCACTCAGCCGGAGCTGGCGCTGATGAGTGTCATGGCTTACCCTGCGGGTAACTGATTCACAGGTTGAGCAGACATCATATTTTGAACAAGAGGCAGACCGTGGGTCTGCCTCTTTGCTATGTCTAAAATACTTATTATCTTGAATGATCCGAGAAGCGAAGGATGTAGCAGAGATGTTTTACTCATATTTAATCTGGTCAAGGTACTAACTCATCTTCGATGGCCTAACGCCTGATTTGGAGGATCGACGAATGTGGCGTGTTCTCCAATTCGTTCCGAGCACCCCGAGCACGATCGCCACAGCGCCTATAATATGATAATAATGGATTTCCTCCTGAAGTAGGAGAGCTCCAGCCAGGATTGATACCAGTGTGGACAGGTTGCTGAATACGCTCATCTTGGAAGCCTGAAGTCTGGAAAGTGCAAAGCTGGACAGTAATGTTGTGATTAGCGTGGATGCTATTCCTAGGTATGCGATGGCTCCTAGCGCAACAGGGCTTGTCAGTGCGCGTGCATACTCAGGTAACGTCCCTTCGATCAGATGCTGACCGATGGCCAGAACGTTGAAGATCACAAAGCCCATACCCAAGGTGACATAAGTAATCTCAAGTGGCGCATATTTCTGGGTCAGGGGCCGGGCCAACACACCATATGCTGCGAAACAGATAGCCGAGAGCGTAATGAGGGCAATACCGATGATGTTGGCTGTAGAGAGCTGCGCGCCCCCCTTCATGGCAAAAATGAAGACGACACCGCCCACCGATAGTAGCAGAGAAAGCTTTTGAAGTAATGTCGTTCTCTCCTTCAGGAAGATCGTAGCCATAATCAGGGTGAATACAGGAACTGTAGCTTGAATGATCCCTGCCTCGGAGGAAGAGGTGGTGACCAGTCCAAAGGTCTGGAACATAAAGAATAGTACGGGAGAGAATAATCCTAACGGTAGCAGACGCAGAAGGTCCTGACGCTGTACGCGGAAGGGTAGCCACCCTGCAATTACCGGAACGGTAAGTACGAGGAATGACAGGGAGAAGCGATGAGCCAAAAGATCTAGAGGATTGGCTACCTGAATGGCCAGCTTGACGAACATAAATGAAAAGCCGATGATGAGGGCATAGGCGATCGCAGCGAGATAAGCAGAGGCCGTACCATTAGATGTCTGTGTGTTCATAGGAAGCTCCTTGAGATCGTGTATTTGTCATACAAGAAGCAGAAGATCAAACCTGCCTTACTGATGACAATATTAAATATAATAGAGGTGGAGTCTTGTAACCATCGTAAAACACCCCATCTGTACCAGTACAGGTCAGATTAAGCTGGAAGCTATACTGGTAGTATGTCTTGAACAGACCGATGCGTGCTGGTGGCATTCCAGCTATCGTAATGCAGCTGCACTAATCATTGTATTATTGACCAGGTGTGTAGCCTTATATCAAGCTTGTCAGGTGAATTGGAGGTTAAGGGATAGATTATGAAAAGAACACAGTCACAGCCTGAATCAGCCCATATACAGTCGGAACCAACATATATACAATCTGAATCAGCCCATATACAGTCCGAACCAGCACACACACAGTCTGAATCGGCATATGCACAGCTCGGATCAGCACAGTCCGAATCTGCCCCTGTGCAGCTTAAATATGCTAGCATTGCTGCGGACCTGCGGACAGAGCTATTGAACCGGCGAATTCCGCGCGGTGTGGATGGCTACAAGCTGCCATCTGTACGTGTGTTGGCAGCCCGATACCAATGCAGCAAAAGTACCGTCCTGCAGGCCTATGCGGAGCTGGAGAGGGAGCATCTTGTCTACAGTCTACCCAAGAGTGGGTATTTTGCAGTGACAAGTGGCCCAGATTCTCGTTCTGCCCAGGATGAAGGGGGGCCGCTGGATTTTGCCTCCGCCGCTCCTGACCCCAGAGTATTTCCCTATGTGGATTTTCAGCACTGCATTAATCAAGCTATCGACAACTACCGCACGGATCTCTTTGTCTATGGCACATCTCAAGGGCTACCATCACTCAGGGCCTTGCTGCAGGAGCGATTGACGGACCATCAGGTATTTACCCGCCGAGAGCAGATTTGTGTTACGTCAGGTGTCCAGCAGGCACTAGCTGTGTTAATCACGATGCCTTTCCCGAACAAGAAGTCAGGCATTGTCATTGAAGATCCAGGCTATCATAATATGTTCCCGTTGCTGCGAGGGTTGCAGGCGAGCTATTATACAGTCCCTCGTCATTTGGACGGTCTGGATATGGATCGGTTGGAGCAGCTACTTCAGACGGGAGAGATCAAATTCATTTATGTCATGCCCCGGTTCCATAACCCGCTCGGGGTATCCCTGACGATAGCCCAGAAGCAGCGTCTCATCGAATTGGCTCAACATTATGATAGCTATATTGTGGAGGATGATTACCTCGCAGATCTGGATACGGATAGCAAAAGGGACCCGGTCTACGCCTATGATCGCAGCGGGAGGGTAATCTATCTGAAGAGCTTCTCCAAGATCATCTTTCCTGGCCTGCGTCTGGGCGTGGCTGTGCTGCCAGCAGAGCTGATTGAGAGCTTCGCACATTACAAGACCATACTTGATATCGATAGCTCTACCCTGTCGCAGGCTGCACTGGAAATCTATATTCGTAGTGGAATGTATGATCGACATCGTCGCGGCATTCGTGAGCAGTATACGGCAAGGATGAAGATGCTCAATAGTATGCTGGACCGACTTGGGGATCACCCAGCCTTTGCCGAAGCACCACGTAATGGAGGAGAACATACTGTGCTTCCTTTGCCTGCAAACCTGTCCTACAGGGCATTACTGAGCGGGCTGTCTAAGCGAGGGGTGCATGCAGACACAGCTAATCGATATTTTGCAGATCAGGATCGAGCTACACCGTTATTGAGGTTGAACATTTCCAATGTGCATGAGTCGCAGATCGAACGGGGCTTGGTGATGGTACGTGAGGAGCTGGAACGGCTGGATCGCCGCAAAAGATAGGGCGGGATGAGCCCAAGGGATCTGGTTAAGCGGCTCATCGTCTACGGATGTTGTTAGTCAAACGCGAACAGGGCTATGCCACAGTCTTGGAAAAGACAGCAGCATAGCCCTGTATAGTGGCACTATATAATTAGCAGACCAAATGTGACAAGACATACAAACAATTTAAGATAAACAAGTTAACAAGAAATAGTTAAGAAGAACAAGCTGAATAAGGTAATAGCTTAAGAATAAGGTAAAAGCTTACGCTCCGTCAGGCCATCAATTCTTGGCCTCGGCTAGCTACAGCCTGCCAGGTTCGTCCACAATCTTACTTGCCCGCAGCGAGCAATCGGAGTGATTCATCCGCAGCTTCCAGCGTGGCGTCGATATCCTCATCTGTATGAGCGGTGGTCAGGAACCAGGCCTCATATTTGGATGGAGCCAGGTTAATACCACGATCTAGCATATGGCGGAAGAAGCTGGCGAAGGCTTCACCATCCGTATCCTGTGCTTCATCATAGTTGGTAATTGGATGATCGCAGAAGTGTGTGGAGAAGGCTCCTCGAATGCGATTAATCGTAAGAGGGACACCATGTCTGCTCGCGGAGTCTGCCAGTCCTGAGGTCAGCTTGATCGCGAGACGCTCCATCTCCTCGTAGACGCCTTCTCCCTGGAGAACTTCAAGACAGGCGATGCCTGCCGAGATGGAGGCTGGATTGCCTGCCATCGTACCTGCTTGATAGGCAGGACCGAGTGGTGCCACTTGCTCCATAATCTCCTTGGTGCCGCCATAGGCGCCTATCGGTAGTCCACCACCCAGAATCTTGCCAAGGGCTGTCAGATCAGGCTGGATAGCCTCTAAATTATTCAGACCTGAATAAGTCTGCGTGGAACCGTAATGGAAGCGGAAGGCAGTAATGACTTCGTCATAGATTACGAGGGAGCCGTTGCTGCGCGCCATCGCACACAATCCCTCCAGGAAGCCTGGTGCTGGCATGACCATACCGAAGTTACCGACAATCGGCTCGACCATCACGGCAGCAACCTCATCCCCCCAATGTTCCAGGGCTTGTCTCAGGCTGCCCAGGTCGTTGAATGGTACGGTGATGACTTCGCTCGCCAGACTCGCCGGGATGCCTGCACTGTCAGGAATTCCTAATGTGGAGGGACCCGAGCCAGCTGCGACCAGGACCAGATCAGAGTGACCGTGATAGCAGCCCGCAAATTTGATGATCTTGTTGCGATTGGTATACGCGCGTGCGACCCGGATCGTCGTCATGACGGCCTCGGTTCCCGAGTTCACAAAGCGTACCTTGTCCAAAGATGGGATAGCCTCTTTGAGCATAGAAGCCAGCTTAATCTCAAGTCGGGTAGGGGTACCGTAGAGGACACCATTTGCCGCCGCTTCTGTAATGGCCTTAGTGATATGTGGATGGGCATGTCCGGTAATGATGGGGCCATATGCCGCCAGATAATCAATGTAACGATTGCCGTCCTCGTCCCAGAAGTGGGACCCGGCTGCCTTCTTCATGAAGACGGGGGAGCCACCGCCTACAGCCTTGAACGAACGCGAAGGGCTGTTGACCCCACCTACAATATGCTCCAGTGCTTCCTGATACAGTGATGCTGAAGTGTCTCGATTCATGTATATAGATTCCTTTCTGCGCCTGTCAGCAGGCGATAACCTGATTTATAAGTTGTGCTGCATGCGGGTAACATAGCTATTATATCAGACTGCTGCCGCAGGTTATGTGACAGTTTTGGAGGAAAGGCTATCCAGTAGCCCGTCAAACTCCTTGTTTTTTCAAAGCACAGCACGTGCAGTGAGCGGCACAAAAAAAGATGCCCTCCCCCATACAGGGTGGAGAGCATCCATGAACTGCTGCTGAATGTTATTCAGATGAAAATCAGTATCTCTTCTAATTTATGTCAGATACAGATGCTCGACTGCTACTGCTGCCAGAAGAAGGCTCTGATGCAGATTCCCGGGGACTGGTGGGAGGCGGTGATTTGCTATCCGTCCCTGTACCCGTTCCCGTGTCATCCTGCTCTGGAGTCTCCTCCTCAGGCGTGGAGTTCAGGAATTCCTGAATGTACTCCTTAAGCTTATCCTCTCTGCCAACAGTCAGGACAGCTGCTCCATTAATACGTTCCTCCTTGAGCATGTTCATTGGTGGAATCTGTTCACTACCGCCGAATTTACTCTCGTACCCGACACTAGCCAGCTTCCACATATCATTCACGGACAGGTTCGTATCAATGAACGGATTCACCTGCTCCAGAATGCTCGGCAGCTTGGCAATGGAGGTCGTGGTCTGCATTTTCTCAGCAATAGCCTTTAGCAATTCCCGCTGACGACTAGTTCGGGAGAAGTCGGACATCTTGTCATGCCGGAAACGGACATATTGCAAGGCTGTATTTCCGTCCAGATGCTGCATGCCCTGCTTGAGGTCAATGTCATAGAGATGCTTATCGGCCTTACTGATGTACTTCATGTCCTTCTCGACTTCAAAGTCCACACCGCCAATCGCATCGACCAGCTTGATGAAGCCTTGAAAGTCTGTGTATACGTAGTATTGGATATCAATTCCGAGTAAGTCGCCTGCGGCCTTCATTGCTGTATTCGGGCCGTGGGTAATCGCGGTATTGATCCGATTTCTTCCATGGTCAGGAATAGATGTATAGGTGTCGCGAAGCAAGGAGAACAAGTGATATTTCTTCTGCACAGGGTCGAGGGACAACACCAGCATACTGTCTGAGCGTGGAACGCCTTCGTCCTGAGCATCACGTGAATCAACGCCCATGAGCAGGATGTTGACTCGCTCGGTACCCTCCCATTTTGGTGGATCAGGAGTCACAACCTTGTCGATCTTCTCAATATTGTGGAACGGAGAAGCCTCTCCCGTCTTTTGAAGCTGATTCAACTGATTATATATGGATGTGAAATAAAAGATGACAACACCGATCACCGCAACGGCTATGACAGCCAAAACGGTCCAGATCGTTCTTTTGGTCTTTCTGGTCATGTTTCCAGTTCTCCCTTTCCCTTTTCAATTCATTACATTATAATTTCTTTTTGGAGCTCAATCAATTACACAGTGAGGTACAATATGTTAGCTATTGATGTTCAGCAATTGCGCAAGACGTTTCATGTCCATAAGAGCCGGGAGGGCCTGAAGGGTGCCTTCCTTGATTTATTTCGACGCGAATACCGGGAAGTGATGGCTGTAAAAGATATTTCCTTTCAGATTCCGCAGGGGGAGATTTGCGGCTACATTGGTGAGAATGGGGCGGGGAAATCGACTACGATTAAAATGCTTACGGGCATTCTGGTGCCTACTTCAGGAACGCTGAAGGTAGGTGGGTATACGCCTTATGAGGAAAGAGAACAGTTCGTCCGTAATATCGGCGTCGTATTCGGACAGCGCAGTCAACTCTGGTGGGATATTGGCGTCATTGAATCATTTCAGCTGCTTCGGAAAGTATATCAGGTTCCAGATGCGGACTTCAAGCGTCGATTAGATGAATTGGTAGAGCGCCTGCAGCTTCAGGAACTGCTTAATCGTCCCGTTCGCAAGCTTAGTCTGGGACAGCGGATGCGCTGTGAACTGGTAGCAGCTCTGCTGCATAATCCGTCGATTGTCTTCTTGGACGAGCCTACGATCGGACTGGATATTGTGGTCAAATCGGAAATACGCGAATTCCTCAAGGATATGAACCGTGAGCATGGAACGACGATTCTGCTTACTACCCATGATCTTCAGGATATCGAGGCACTGTGCTCCCGGGTCATTATGCTCGATGACGGGAACATCATCTATGATGGTGGCCTTGAAGAGTTGAAATCTCGCTGGGGAACCGGACGGGAGGTCCTGTTCCAATTCGGGACACCTGCGAGCCTGGAGCAGCTTCGGCAATGGACTGCTGGCATGCCAGTAGAATGGGAAGCTGAGCATGATCTGATGGCCAAGGTATGGATTCCTCTGGAATATAACGTATCTGATGTGCTCGGTGTCGTCGTGGGGCGCACGGACATTACGGATATCAAAATTATCGAGACAAATACGGACGATATTGTACGCAGAATCTACCAGTCGGGTTCCGCTGATCGACCGGAGGCTGCTGCCCCGCAAGAGGAGGCGGTCACGCATGCTTAGTGTGTATTCCGATTTTATTCGCATTCGTTTTCTGACGATGCTGGCCTATCGAATCAATTATTACTCAGGCATACTTATATATACCCTGAATATCGGTGTGTATTACTTTACTTACATGGCGATTTATGGAGGTGGCAGTCAGGAGCTTGGAGGCTTTACCGCTGCACAGATGACCACCTATGTGGCTGTATCGTGGATGGCCCGGGCGTTCTATTTCAACAATTTGGATCGTGAGATATCGACGGATATTCGCGATGGGAGCATTGCCATCCAGATCATACGGCCTTATAACTATATTCTGGTCAAAATGACACAGGGATTGGGCGAAGGAATGTTCCGCTTTCTGATGCTGATGATCCCCGGCATGCTTATTGCCATCCTGTTGTTCCCGGTGGAGCTTCCCCGTGACCCTTACGCCTGGATCGGATTTCTCGTGATGCTGTTCTTCAGCTTCCTGATCAATTCGCAGCTGAATGTCATTACAGGCTTGTCTGCATTCTTCATTGAAAATAATGAAGGCATGATGCGAATGAAACGGGTCATCGTCGATCTGTTCTCGGGGCTGGTAGTGCCAATTAGCTTATTCCCAGGCTGGCTGGAGCGCCTCTCGGCTTGGCTGCCCTTTCAGGCGATAACCTACCTTCCGGGCTCGGTGTTTACAGGGCGTGTGCAGGGGACAGGGATCTGGAATGTGTTAGGGATTCAGGTCCTGTGGTTCATCCTGCTGCTGATCCCCATGATCATCATCTGGCGTCTGGCGCGTCGCCGTCTGTTCGTGCAAGGAGGATAGGTGTAATGAAGTATTATTGGAGCTTAATCATTGAATATTTGAAAAATTACATGAAATCCAGGCTGACCTACCGCGCCGATTTCTGGGTGGAGGTCGTATCCGATCTATTATTCCAGGCCACGAACCTGATCTTCATCTTTGTGGTATTCATGCACACCGATAATCTGGGCGGCTGGAGTCAGAGTGAGGTTCTGTTCGTCTATGGCTATTTCATGGTACCCTTTGGCGTGTTCAACTGCTTTGTCAACATGTGGGGGTTCGGAGAAAGGTACATCGTGAAGGGGGAAATGGACCGTGTCATGACACGTCCTGCCCATAATCTATTCCAGATCATGCTGGAAAATGTGGACCCACCTGCATTGGTCGGTTCATTGGTCGGCGTAATCATCATGATCGCGAGTGGCGCGCAGATGAGCATGGTCTTCGAATGGTGGTATATTCCGGGCTTGATCATTATGACGTTAAGCTCAGTTGCTATCTATACAGGGATCTATACGATGCTGACGTCTCTGTCCTTCTACTCGGATGCACCAACCGGTATCATTCCGCTGATGTACAACATACAGGGCTATGGGCGCTACCCAGTTACGATCTACAATAGAACACTTCAGGTGCTGCTGACCTGGATTATTCCGTTCGCATTCGTAGGAGTCTATCCAGCCTCGTTGTTCCTGGAGCGCTCCGAGATGCGCATGATGGCACTGCTTACTCCAGTCATGGGTGCTATCTTCCTGACTTTGGGCTTGCTAGCCTGGAATCATGGTGTACGTCGTTATCGGGGAGCAGGCTCGTAAGAAGGAAAGAGCGGCAGCAGTAACGGAATAACAGTTGAGAAATCAGTAGGAATTGGCACTAGAGGCCGCAGAGAGATAACTGTAAGCAAGCAATGAGAAAAAATGAAGTAAATACGGTAAGAAGCAGCCTCTTGTGAAGCAGATCATGACCCAGTTCTGGTCTGCCTCCTGAGCAGGCTACTCTTGCATGATCAGCTCGAATGGTATGTATAGCAAGTTCCAATGAATCCAATCGAGCTAAGATAGTTCATTTATTTGAGATACATATTTAGGAGGTAAGGTACATGGATGCAATCATAGGACAACCAGCGCCCGACTTTGAGCTGCCAGGCAGTGAGGGAGGGATGGTCAGACTATCGGATTACCGCGGGAGCAAGGTGATATTGTATTTCTATCCAAAGGATCTGACGGCAGCTTGCTCGACACAGGCCTGTGATTTTCGAGATCATCATGAGCAGTTCAGTGGACAAGGGGCGGTCATTCTCGGTGTAAGCACGGATCCGCTGCAGCGGCACAGCAAGTTCATTGAGAAGTACGGTCTGCCATTCCAGCTATTAGCGGATGAGGAGCATGTCGTGTCAGAGGCTTATGGTGTATGGCAGCAGAAGCAAATGTATGGCAAGCAGTACATGGGGATTGTGCGTTCCACCTTCCTCATTGATGAGGAAGGGATACTTGTACAGGAATGGCGTAAGGTGAAGGTGAAAGGGCACATAGAGAGCGTGCTTGCCCAATTGCATGCCTAGTGGTGCTGTTTTATTTAATGCTTATTGGCCTTCACTTTTTTTCGCAGAGACCATGCAGGCAGGATTAATAGCAGTAGTGGAATAACTAGACCGCTGGTGAGGTCCCAAAGTGTCCAGGACGAGATAAAGTCACTCACATAGTACTCCATGTCTGGTGATACTACGATACTCAGCCCAAAGAAAATAAGTGCGACTACCCAGATGAGAGACTGATAACTGTTCAGCTTGAACAATTGAGCCGTCCCCAGTATGGAGGCATAGTAATAAAGCACGGTCTTGAAGAAGGTAGTAACAATCCAGGCTGTCGTCAGAATAGCCTCCATTCGCTGTAGAAAATCGCCGATGCTGACCTTTTTCGCCAGAAAAAAAGTGGTGTAGATCGTACTTTCCGAGAGGAATGAGCCCAGTACGAGCAGAGAGGTCAGCAGTATAATGGTGAGCAGCAAGCCAGCGGCAGCTGCCATGACCAACACGTCTCGCCCCATATGGGATTGCTTGTTAACCAGGGGAAATAACATGCTGAACACCACGCTCTGTCCGAACGGATAGGAGATAACTACAAAAATGGTATGCAGTATCGCGAGGGGCTCTGCCTCCATGATTGGCTTTAGCTCCGTAAATTCGCTCTGAGGCAGTAAAAAGATCACCAGAAAGGTGAATGCCAGCAGCAGGAAGGGGAACATAATTTCTGCCGTGCGTCCTAGTGGTTCAATACCGGCAGATACTCCCCAGATTAGGATGCCAATGAACAGCAGGATGATAATCCTGAGTGGTGTATTCGAGAAGTATTGAGTATTCAGGAAATCCCCAATTTGCCTAATGAACAGGGCTGTGCTTATGTAGAAAAAAAATAGATACCAGAGGGACAGAATACTCCCAAACCATTTGCCAAGAACCGTGTGACTGATTTGTATCAGGTTTTGATCTGGATATTTACGATGAAGTCGAAGCAGAATCCAGACGACCATGACGCCGAATGGAAGTGCTGCTAGAGAGACAAGCCAAGCATCCTGCTTGGCCAAGGCAGTAATCACAGATGGATAGATTAATACGCTCTCTCCCAGCAGGAAGATGAACATCAGGATAGCGATCTGGCGTGTGCTAAGACGCCCTTTTTCAATCATGATTTATCCTCCTTAGCTTGGGAAAATATGCTGTAGCATCTGAATTACAGGTCTGTATATGAACTCAATCAAAAGCAGGGGTGTAGCATTGCGTTCAAAATTAGCGCCAAGAATACTGAGCCATACTCCAAGTACCAGCATAAGCGAATAGACTGCCAGCTCCTTGATGCTCTTCTTGCGCAATAGGGTGGGAGTGTCCTTCAGGGCAATCACGAGCCCAACCGCGCAGGTCAGTAAAGCCTGCTTCATGCTCATCTCTCCTCACCCCTCATCTTCTTCAGATAAGTATCTCCTAATTGCCCCACTCTTGTAATTTTCACCTCTGCTTTGTAATCCACCTGAAGCTCACTAAAGGTATGGTTCCAGTCCTGTTTCAGTGCCTTCCATGCTTTGGGATCAGACTGGTGGATCAGATCTCCATATCCGAAGACATCCACCTTGAATTTGTGTTGGACGACATCTGAAGCATTCTGCAGGATTTGTACGAGTTGTTCTTCACCCATTCGCTCCAGCTTTTGGAGGTCCTCATGTTTCTTAAGTGAGAATTGGGTCGATCCAACTTCAACAATTAGGAGAATATTGGTTACCTTAATCTGTATATGCGGGATACCATCAATGACTTTTGCTTTCTTATCCGTCTTGCTTCGCAGTACACGGACGCCTACGGCTCCTCCTTGTTCAGTCACAATATGCCCGAAGGTGGAGTGTACGTTGCCGCGAATGTAATTGTAGCCTTTGCTATCCGTCTCATCCAACCAGCCAATCAAGCGATCATCCTTGAATAAAGCAAGCGAAGCAACACGCAGATTTCTTTTAGGCTTCAGGGGCTCCTCACCATTGCTTGCTTGATCTCCATCAGCAGGCTGCGCCTCCTGAATCTGAATTCCAGACAGCACTGGATGAATTCCGTCACTGACCAATTGCCTCATCAGTTGGTCAATCGTTACTGTAGTTGTTGGGGCCCAGGTTCTAGAGGAGAACAGGAGGGAGTAGAACATTTGATTGGCAGGGATCTTCTCCAAGGAAGTGGGCACTTGCAATATATCCGATGCTTTGTGTTCTTTGGCGACAACAACGAAGAAGTCAGTGCGTGAATATACATCTCGCATAAGCTCTTCCACCAGGTTGCTAATGCCTTTGCGGGCATACTCCTCGCCCAGAACCACGACGCGAAGCTGAGGAATATATAGCACCCGAGGGCTGATCTCAGTGAGCCTTCTTACGGCCTCGTTTAATGTCGGTCCTGTGGCCTCATAGACGGTCACGGCACTGGCACCTTGACTCATGCCAGATCTTGCCGCTACTCCTGTTGGGAGTACAACCTGGGCAGAGACTTTGTATAGTTCACCTTCCGTATCAATACCAAGGGCGAGAGCAATCCCCATTTCATTCAGTTCATCCTTATCCCAGCATCCAGACAAGAGCAAAAGTAATCCAAACGCCAATATGATGTTCCAGTGTTTTTTTACCACATTCTTCTCCTCTTCTTTTGTCTGTAGGAACGCTTCTGGGATCTAGGACTTGTCTCTGAGCCGAAGGAACGAGGTCTTGTCCTCATGAGAGGCCAATTGACTCTAAGAACCGTATCCTTGATGTCACCTGCTATGAAGGGACCAAACGGGCTCGTATAGGGAACACCAAAGGAGCGCAAGGTGGTCAAGTGCAGGGTCATGGCAAGCAGACCGAGCAGAATACCGAATAGACCAAAGGAAGCGGCCAGCATCATGAATACGAAGCGCATCATACGAACCGCGATGGACATTCCATTCTCGGGAACGACATAAGTCGAGATGGCAGTAATAGAGACTATGATGACCATGGCAGCAGAGACTACACCAGCCTCTACCGCCGCTTGACCGATCACCAGGGTTCCTACAATAGAGACGGCCTGTCCGACCGTCTTGGGGATACGAACCCCAGCCTCCCTTAATATTTCATAGGTGACCTCCATTAATAATGCCTCGATAAAAGCAGGGAAAGGAACGCCCTCCCGCTGGGCTGCCAGACTGATCAACAGGTTGGTAGGGAGCATCTCCTGATGAAAGGTGGTAATCGCGATATAAAATGCCGGGGCCAATAGAGCAATAAAAAAAGACAGAAAACGAATTAGACGAAGCAGTGTACTGATATCCGCTCGCTGATAGTAGTCCTCGGCCGATTGGAAGAATTGAATAAATAATGCGGGAACAAGCAGTACGAAAGGCGTTCCATCCACAAAAATAGCGATTCTTCCTTCCAGAATACCAGCAGCGATCGTATCTGGCCGTTCAGTATTATAGATGGTTGGAAAGGGCGTAAACGCCGTATCCTGAATCTCCTCCTCGATATATCCGCTCTCTAAAATAGAATCAATCTCAATACTGTCCAATCTACGGTTCAATTCAGCCAGTACCTTTTGATCTGCCAAGTGCTCCAGATACATAATGGCCACACTGGTCTTTGTCACGGCTCCTATCTTCTTGGTCCCAATCCAAAGTCGCTGATCCTGAATACGTTTGCGCACAAGAGCTGTGTTGGTACGCAGATTCTCCGTAAAGCCCTCCATCGGTCCGCGGACAACACCTTGTGAGAGAGGCTCTCCGACACTTCTCTCCTCCCAGCCTGCGGCATCTACCCATATGCCCTGACTATTACCCTCCATGAGTAAGATCACATGACCGGAGAGCATCCGGCTGAAGAGCTCCTGAGTGGAAGTAAAGCTGCCGGAATGGGCGGCTACGAGAGCTTGCTTGAGAATGTAATCAACCTGTTCATGAGCTGATAGCACTACAATTTTTTCGCTTTCTATGCTGAGTAAGGAGCTGAGAATATGTCCGTTAAGCTGCTGCATATCAATCAGCCCATCCAGATAGACCAGAAGCATCTTCAAGGAATCGTTATTCCGGATTTCCTTATAGATGAGATCACTGCTTGCGCCCATGCTATTTTGGATGAACGAGACATTGTCGGTGAGGAGGGATGAGATCGTGTCTACAGGAGGCTGATTATGTTGAGTTGAATATGTGGAGCTCTCCATATCTCAAGACCTCGCTTCTGATTTTTCTTTAGTGTGCAATCTTTGGTTCAGAATTATTCCATTTGTTTCTTCTATATCCAATACAACCTACAAACTGTAGTTACACAGGTCCACATAAGTCTTCAATAGTCCACATAAGTCCACATAAGTCCACATAAGTAAGTCCACATAAGCCACATAAGTCCACACAAAAAAAAGATCAGCCAGCTAAGCTGGTTGATCTGTTGTATGTTCCGTAAATTCTGGAAACCGAAGGGTGGGGTAGAAGCTTAACGCGGCCCTGAAATCCGATCCTTGCGACCGGAACGGCTGCCGAATATACGTCTTGTGATTCGAATCAACAGAACGATGAGGAGTACGGCTCCAGCATAGATGGCAATACGTACAGCATAGCGCTCTGCTAGTAGGAATACGCTATCCCACTGTGGGCCAAATACTTTCCCAAGACTGATGAAGAGTATGACCCAGAACATGGCGCCGCTATAGGCGTAGAGCGCGAACTTGCGAAATGGCACAGCTGTAATGCCCGAGAAATAGCCCGTAAAATGGCGCACGCCGGGAATAAAGTAGCCCACAAAGATGAGCATGTAGCCATATTTGACGAACCAGCGTTGGGTCAGGGCGAATTTGTCAGGCTTGAGCAATAGCCATTTTCCATAACGCTCGATAAAAGGAAGCCCCACTCTGCGGCCAATCCAGTACGTGATGCTCATGCCAATGGTCGTACCTAGGAAGGCCAGAGCGATCAAGGGCCAGAAGCTCAAGCTGCCTGCATAGGCAAGATACCCGGCGTAAGCCATGGATGTCTCCCCAGGGAAAGGCAAGGCGATGAATTCCAGCAGCAGTCCGACGAAGAGAACCCAGTACCCGTAATTTTCGAATAAACCCTCAATCCATTGCAGCACTTCCACAGCTATTCACTCCTGTTTTCCTCTGCGATATCTTTCTTTCGAAATATGCACCAGACTAGTCTATTTAACTTCATCATTTCATATATTTTATCAAAAAATACTAGGTTCAATATATGGAGGGATCCCGATGAGATATAGATTCGTTGTGTGTGTAACCATTCTATGGATGCTCATGTCCATTCTATCATACGAGCAGGCGTTAGCACGGTTTCAGGCGGACTCTTCCCTGCTACAGTCCGGGAGCTCGACAGGCTCCGGGTCCTCCACGATAGTAGCTTCAGCTCGGACTACAGACATCGGCACGGTCTACTTAACATTTGATGACGGACCAGGGAAATACACCGGGCAGGTGCTCGACATCCTACAGCAATATGATGTGCAAGCAACGTTCTTTGTATTAGGAGAGCATGCCGTGAGGTCTCCAGAGTTGATTCGGCGTATGGCAGAGGAAGGTCATGTCGTCGGTAATCACACCTATAATCATAGCTACGAGGAACTGTATCGCAATTTCCAGGAATTCTGGAGTCAGATCAAGCGAACGGAGAGCATTATTCATAGTGTTACAGGGGAACGTCCTGCCTTGGTAAGAGCGCCGGGAGGGACCTATGGACATTTCGATGATGTTTACTATAGTCTGTTGGATCAGGCCGGGTATACGGTGGTGGATTGGAATGTGGACAGCGGCGATTCAAGGCGTTCAGGTGTTCCGGCACAAGAGATTGTACAGCAGTCTATACAAGGGATTACGGAGCGTGGAGATAAGGTCGTGTTGCTGCACGATGGAGGGGCAAGGGGAGAGACGGTAAAGGCACTACCTCGTATTATAGAAAAGTACCAGGCGGCAGGGTATTCCTTTGCTGTACTCACTCCAGAGATGCGGCAGTGGCAGTTCCCGGTGTCACAGAAGGCAAAGGCGCTTACACGTTCCCAACCGGGGAAGAGCTGGATCGCCGAGCATATCTTGACGAACCGTGCGCTGCTTGAGTCTGGACCTGCTCTACATGTCGCTATAGGAGCACAAGAATTGAGCCTGTCCGCGAGCGAGTATGAATGGAAGCAAGGGCATGTGCTTGCGCCATTACGCAGTGTCGTGGAGAAGTTGGGCGGCACAGTGGTCTGGCAGCCGAAGACAGGGATTGCCTCTGTACGCATAGGAGAACGATATATAGAGATTCATGCCCGACAAGGTGGGATCTATCAGATGAATAACAGCAGCAAAGTCAGTTATGTCCCCAAGCGTGATGTGCCTCTCCTGATGGTCGGTGCTCATAGCAGGAATGCTAGTGTCAGCGCTCTGTCTAGTGTGACGGACGGTGTGAAGTATTTTACGGGCTATTTGATGAAAAATAAGTTGCTTCAAAATGCATATAAGAGCAAGAGATTTGCCCAAAGCAAGGCGAACATGAATTATGTACATGGGGTCCAAGGAACCCAAGGTGTGAATATGATGAATTCAAACATTGAAATGAGAGCGGATAGCCTTTACCTGCCACTGAGGGACCTGCTGGAAGGACTGGGCTATGTCGTGACATATGAGGGGGATCAGTCGGCAGAGTATCGAATCAAGGCAATATAACGATGAATGAACGAGTTAGGTCCCGTGAAGCTCGGGACAGTTGATGCACTATATTACTGGGAATAATGGATTCAGCCCATTGGCAGGCGACAGCATGCTTTTAGGGCAGAATGTAGGGGCAACGAGCAATTGAAGCCTGAGGATTTGGAAGAGATGATTTGCCTGAGAGCATAAGGATGTGTTCGGCTGGAGAGTCCGTATTCTGGGATATCTTGAAAAGACAAGTGCCTTCCTTGACGACGTGTTTTGTCGTTGCGTATAATGAATCCATTAATTGAGGGAGGCACGGTAATGAATAAGCCTAATGAAATCGTTGTTGTTCTGGATTTTGGAGGACAATACAACCAATTGATTGCAAGAAGAATCCGGGATCTGGGTGTGTATAGCGAACTGCTTCCATATAATACACCTGCCGACAAGATTCGTGAGCTCTCTCCGAAAGGAATCGTATTCTCTGGCGGTCCATCCAGCGTGTATGCCGAGAATGCTCCTCACGTAGATCCGGCTGTTTATGATCTTGGAGTTCCTATATTTGGTATTTGCTATGGCATGCAGCTCATGGCTCAGCAGCTGAACGGAAAGGTAGAACGTGCTGGCAAGCGTGAGTATGGTAAGGCAGACGTGCAGTTCAATGAAGGATCTGCTCTGGCGAAAGGGCTGGATGCTTCGCAAACCGTATGGATGAGCCATGGTGATCATGTTACTGAGCTGCCACAAGGCTTCAAGCTGGACGCAGGTACAGAGAGTGCTCCGATTGCAGCGATGAGCCATCCGGACCGGAACTTTTACGCTGTTCAGTTCCATCCTGAGGTGCGTCATTCCCTGAACGGGAATGAGATGATCAGTAATTTCCTGTACGAAATCTGTGGCTGTGAAGGCAACTGGACGATGGAGTCCTTCATTGAGAATCAGATTCGTGAAATTCGCGAGCAAGTGGGGGACAAGAAGGTTCTGTGCGCACTGAGCGGCGGTGTGGACTCTTCTGTCGTGGCTATGCTCATTCACAAAGCGATTGGTGATCAATTGACCTGTATGTTCATTGATCATGGTCTGCTGCGTAAAGGCGAAGCAGAGAGCGTTATGGAGACCTTCGTCGGCAAGTTCGATATGAAGGTCGTGAAGATTGATGCGCGTGAGCGTTTCTTGTCCAAGCTGGTAGGTGTGGATGATCCGGAGCAGAAGCGTAAAATCATCGGTAATGAGTTCATTTATGTATTCGAAGAGGAGTCTGCTCGCTTCGATGATTTTGATTTCCTGGCCCAAGGTACGCTGTATACGGACATCGTAGAGAGCGGTACGGCTACGGCTCAGACGATCAAATCTCACCACAACGTAGGCGGACTGCCTGAGGACATGAAGTTCAAGCTGATTGAGCCGCTGAGTGCTCTGTTCAAGGACGAGGTGCGTAAGGTAGGCGAAGAGTGCGGTCTGCCAGAAGCGATCGTATGGCGTCAGCCATTCCCAGGCCCAGGTCTGGCTATTCGTGTGCTGGGTGAAGTGACAGAAGAGAAGCTGACGATCGTGCGCGATTCCGATTATATCCTGCGTGACGAGATTGCGAAGGCTGGCCTGGATCGCGAGATCTGGCAGTACTTCACGGCTCTGCCGAACATGAAGAGCGTAGGTGTCATGGGGGATGCCCGTACGTATTCCTACACGGTAGGTATTCGCGCTGTTACTTCCATTGATGGCATGACAGCTGACTGGGCACGTATCCCTTGGGACGTATTGGAGAAAATCTCTGTGCGGATCGTTAACGAAGTGGATAACGTGAACCGCGTTGTGTATGACATCACCTCCAAGCCGCCAGCGACGATCGAGTGGGAGTAGATTTATCTGCTCTTGGCCTTAATAAGGCGGGATGAATAAACAAGATCGTTAAGACTTATATCGTCATATCAAGACTCCTGCTGTATCGGCGAAATATCGCTGTACGGCAGGAGTCTTTCTTTTATATGACTACGAGTGGAGTTGGTCTATGTAGCCCTGAGAAGGTGTCTTCAGACAGTCTCTCTTAATAGATCGTGAGAGTAGGCCCACAGGGTTACGTAACAGAATACGAAGGTGAGAAGAGGAAATATTACTAAGTATGATGCACGCCCATTTATGAAGTGCTCGGCTCAAAGGTGTCACTTTTTGAAGATATTATGCTTTATAATATATCTGAAATCAGTTATACATATGCTGTCCCAACTCATGCTGCCCAAAGGAGAATATCAGATGCTAAAATTATTCCTAGCCTCATCCTTTAAGGATGTCGCTCCATCATTAGCCACCTTCACCGCTGAACCGTTGGAAGGGAAGAAGATGACCTTTATCCCGACGGCAAGTATTCCGGAGAAGGTCAAGTTTTATGTGAAATCAGCAAAGAAAGCATTGGAGAGCATAGGGCTGATTGTCGATGAGCTTGAACTAAGCACAGCCACACAAGAAGAGATTGAATATAAGATCAGAGAGAATGACTACATTTATATTAGTGGAGGCAACACCTTTTATCTGCTTCAAGAGTTAAAAAGAACCGGTGCCGATGTAATCATCAGAGAAGAGGTTCAAGCTGGGAAAATGTTCATTGGTGAATCCGCTGGCTCCATGATTTTGGCGCCCTCGATTGAATATGCTCAGCTCATGGATAATGTGCAGGAAGGTCCAGCTCTGGATACCTTTGCAGCACTGGGGGTCATTGATTTCTATCCCGTACCCCATCATACGAACATTCCGTTCATTAGAGCAGTGGAGAACATTATTGAGAAATACGGCAATCAATTGAATTTATACCCTATTAGTAATGCTGAAGTTATTCTTGTGCAGGATGTTAACATCCGTATTGAGAAAGTCTGACTTCAAGCGGCTCCATACTCACGTTTGATCTGGTCAAGATACTCATTTACATACCAAATGCCGTTATCTATGAAGAATGGCAGCACACAACGATAATGGAGGGCAGAGCGTGATCAAATTATACAAAAAAGAACAGGATGGTAAGCTGCTGTATGTGGAGTACTGGCACGAGGAAGGCCAGGTCGTTGAGCATGTTGGCACAGTCGGCACCCGTGGAACAACGAGTAGAATTGATTTCCCGGGCATATATAGCAGCGAGGACGAATTCAGACGGGATTTCATGGACAAATACCATGCCAAAGGCTATCAGGCTCCCTGGGAGGATGACGGCTATATGCTAATCGTCCAGTATCCGATGAAGAGTATGGCAGGCAGCAAGCGCGATCAGTGGCTCAAGGATAAAGCTAGCGAGGCGTTGCAAAATGAATTAGGCTGGTTGGGCTTGGGGGATGTCGACGGATACGACATGGGGAAGACAGCGAGTCCGGTCCCACAATATGCCCTGAACATATACTGCTTCGTGATTGATGAAGAGCTAGGAATACAAGCAGTCAAGCGTGTGCTGCGAGAGTCGAGACTCGACTATACCCAGATCAAGATTGCATCCAGAAGGCTGGAGGGTGACGGGGATTACATATTGAAATATTCTGCGAAGAAGAATGAGTTGGAATTCTATATATAGAGGGAATATTGTGCGATGAGCATTAAGCAATTATAAATTATACTTTCTATCACCCAGCATATGGCTTGTTGAAAAGAGCCCTTTGGTCTGCCCCACCAGGCATCTTGAAGGGCTTTAACTATGCCTACTCTGACTATAACAATTCCTACTCCGACTACACCGACTCTAACTACTCGTTGGCTAAGATTCTTGCTGCACAGCCACCTTAATCCGCCTTGGATTCATGGTAGGTAGCCAAGCCCGAGTAAGACGGTTTTCATGAATGAATAGAGTTACCCTTTTTCCATTTACGAATCTTGGTACGGAATGTCTGAAAAGGTGCGATGGTATTGATGTGAATCCATCTCGCAATCGGCCACTGGGGAAGATTTCCTGTCCATTGCCTGTGCCCTTGCTTGAACAACTCCTCGTCTGATAAGGATTGAATCCAAGCATGATAAAGTGCGATATCTGCTTTGAATTCGATGGTCATCTCCTCTAGTGTATGATTCTCGTATTGCTGGTAAAAGTGGCGGTATAGCTCACCTAACTGATTCCATTTATAGCCTGCCAGCGGCATACTGACCTCCTGCCCTGCCAACTCCTGCTCTTCCCATTGCTTCACCACCTTCATCCAGCCGAGCTGATAAGCCAGCATCTGTGCGGGTGTCCGATCCACATCAGCATGAAGGACGTCCTTATCCTGCTCTTGAACCTCGTCGAACTCCGAAATAAATAGCCCAGCCCGCTTGTCCAGCTCATTCAATAAGGCTTGCTTGTCTGGATAGTTAAAGCTTGCCATTATAAATACCTCCTATATTTGTGAAATGTATAACTTTGTACGACGCAGTGAAAAGACAAGCTATATAGATTGAACGTGTAAGGGTTCTTCCTTCAACTATTATAGGTGCAGGAAGATGACAACTGCTTGTCATGTTCATATGGGTAACCTATGTTTATTTGTTGGAATTGGAAGGTCAAATGATCTCATGGCTCTCTCATGCTTGTCTTACAATCGGTCATGGGTCCCACGTCTTGTTGAGCAAGAGAAGAGCCTGCGATAAGATAACCTAAGTATAAAGTTTATTTTTTTCAATGGACAGAAGGGGTGACAGCATGCATAAACGCATTCAAATGGAAGCAGGCTGGACGCTTGAATACATCAAGCATCTGGCTGAGGATCAAGAGGTGGGTATCGTGCAATACAGCGAGCCTCTCTATATACCTGATATGGATATGCTGCGTATGTTGAATGAGGAGCTCTTTCGGGTAAGGCCAGATATCGTATGGCGAATCTATGGCTTTCACCTGAAGCCGGGTGATCTCTCGGGTCTTGAGCAGATGAGTTATGTCGAGAAGCTCTGTGTAGATTGCAACACTCGGGTAACTCACATGGAGGCTATTGGAACCTTGCCTAAGCTGAAGGAGCTTGAATTGGATGTGTATGAGGCTGATTCGTTATCGGTGCTGGAGCTTGTTCCTGCGGACTTAAGGCTGCTCAGAATTGGCAAGACCAAGACGAAGAAGACAGATCTGTCGGTGCTTAAGAGGTTCACACATCTGGAATCGCTAAGTGTGAATGGGCATCAACGTAATCTGAATGTGATCGGCGGGCTGACAAGTCTGAGGCAGGTTGCACTTCAGGGTATGCCACTGGAGGAGCTTGAACTTCTTAGGGAGCTGCCTTTACTGGAAAGCCTGGATTTAAGCTTTGGCAGCGCCGAGCATCTGGGTACACTAGCAGGACTAGAAGCATTGCGGCATTTGGAGCTGTTGCGGGTGAAAGGCTTATCTGATCTCTCTGTCGTCTCTGAGCTAACAGGATTACGCAGCCTGAAGGTAGAGGACCAGCCGCATCTTGCCGAGCTTCCTTCTCTGGATCGTCTAAGTAACCTGCACAGAATTATACTTGCCAATGTAGGGCTGAAGAGCCTGGACTGGGTGCAATCGTCCCCCGTACTGGAGGAGCTGGCGATGTTCGAGATGAAGACCCTGACGGTTGAGGACATTGAGCGATGTGTTCAACAGCCGAATAGTCTGCGACGATTGTTAGTGGGGCTCAAGAGTCTCAAGTCGAACAAGCTTGCTCGGCAAGTAGTTGAGGAGGCTGGTCTCTGGGATGATAGGACATGGTGGCTATGAGCGGGTTCGATCCAAAGTTTGCTCTAGCCTCGAACATGATGCAAGAGCCTTTTTCTAATGAATTTATGGTCTGATTACATACAATATCCTATAAAATCAAGGTCTAATATCATAGATTACGAACGATGTGACAGTTAAAATAATTAATGTTCGTTTATATGGTTGACAATCCTGCTGCCTCGCCCTAAAATGAGAAAGCAATGTCAATCCTTTGCACGTACATGAACTAGTGGTCTGCTGACAATAGTAGTAAGGAGTCTTGCAGTAACCGTACGAAATGCAATGACATTTTGAATTTAAGGAGAGAGATTAGTGGAACGATTTTTCAAATTAAAAGCGAACGGCACGACAGTACGTACGGAGATTATGGCCGGGATCACGACTTTTATGGCTATGGCTTACATACTGTCAGTTAACCCGAATACACTAACAGCCTTTGGACAGATTGATATTGGCTGGTACTCCGTATTTCTGGCTACCGCGCTTGCAGCAGGTATTTTCACCATTGCTATGGGACTATTCATTAATTTTCCTGTCGCTCTGGCTCCGGGAATGGGCTTGAATGCGTACTTCGCTTCTGTAATTTTGGCATCTGCTACAAGCGACCAGCCTTTCACTTGGCAGATGGGACTTACGGCTGTATTTATATCCGGTCTGATCTTTATTTTGCTGACGGTAACGAGAGTTCGCCAGACGCTACTTGTAGCCATTCCTGATGGTCTCAAGCATGCGATTACAGTCGGAATTGGTATGTTCATTACCATTATTGGATTGAAGAACAGTGGAATTATGACTATCGGTGTCGAGGCTGGTAATGACATTCCGGCACACACCTTTACAAATGTATTGTCCTATGAGACAGTCATTCATCTTGGAAGCCTGGAGAATACCAGTGTACAGCTCGCGATCTTCGGCCTGTTGCTGATCTCCATTCTGATGGTCCTGCGTGTGAAGGGTGCGATTTTGTTCGGTATTCTGGGCACGACGGTGATTGGGATGTTCATGGGTGCGGTAGATTACAGCGTATTATCTGGACCTAATGCTCACTGGACACCTGATTTTACACAGCTGAATTTTATGGAATTCGACTGGAACGGTATTATGCATACAGGTATCATTTCGGCGATTGCTACGTTCACCTTTGTTGAGTTGTTCGATACTTTCGGTACATTGGTGGGTACAGCGCAACGTGCGGGAATTATGGATGAGCCTGAAGAAGGCAAGAAGCGTGTTGGTAAAGCTATGTTCGTTGATGCAGTAGCTGTTACTGGTGGTGCTATGCTCGGAACCTCCACAACGACGGCTTACGTAGAGAGTGCGGCAGGTATTGCTGAAGGTGGTCGGACAGGTCTGACGGCTGTAACTACAGGCGTATGTTTCCTCTTGGCTCTATTCCTGGCGCCGGTTGCGGCTCTGATTCCAGGTGCAGCGACTGCGGCAGCTCTGATTGTGGTTGGCGTACTGATGGCTCAATCAATCAAGCAAATTGACTTCCAGGACATGGTCATTGCGATTCCAGCTTTCCTGACCTTCGTCATCATGCCATTCACTTACAATATTGCTAATGGTATTTCCTTCGGGATCGTGACTTATGTCATTCTGGCTCTGGTAGCCAATATGGCATCTGCGAAGACGGGTAAGAAATACTCTATCCACTGGATGATGTGGGTGCTGGCTATTCTAATTATCCTGCGTTATGTATTGGTAGGAAGCGAGGGCTAATACAGTAAAACACGCAACAAATTCAAGCTGCTCTAGGCCAAGGCCTGGGGCAGTTTTTTTGTCATTTTTTCGTTATGCGGCATTGGCAAGAATATACATACTATTTTTTGTTGACATCTGTCGAAAAGAGTCTAATAATATTCAATAATACATTAAATCCGATGAAATTAATTGGATATTTGATTGCCAATTTTTAGCGTTCATCAACAGAGTCGAAGGAGCTTGTGTCTCATGATTAGAGATGTACAACTGCAGTATGCTTCACTCGAAGCAGCCCTGTCGGAACAGCCTGAAGGTACCGTCTCAAAGGTATCGCTTTCCTTTGCAGATGAGGTTACAGCCTTCTTCGTCGTGAAAGGTCAGCGCTTCGGGCCTACACTGTGGGTGCAAGCTGCTCTTCATGGAGATGAGTACGACGGGATTGTGGCCATACTTCGCTTGTTGGAGACTATAGTGCCCTCCAGTCTGCAAGGGCAGATCATTCTATGTCCTGTCGTCAATCCCTCAGCATGTCTGGCGGGGACTAACGGTAGCCCTGTTGATTCGGTGAATCTGAACAGAGTATTCGGGCATGATCGCAAGGATAGCCATTCCTACCTCTATGGGGAGTGGCTACTGCAACAGATTGTACAGCATGCCGATTTCTTGATTGATCTTCACGGGGGAGGGGCGTATCTGGATGTATGTCCGTTCGCCATGCTACCAACCAATCACCCGCAAGCCTATCAGACCGCAGCCCGTCTGCTTCATCAGCTGTCTCTGACCGCCATATATGAGTGTCCAACGGATGCAAAAGCAATGTTGGTTCAGGCAGTGTGCGAGGCAGGTATTCCAGCGGTATTGCTGGAAAGCGGAGGTGGGATCGCGTGGAAGCCAGAGGCGGTGAGGCAGCATGAGTATTCGATAGCGATGATTCTATCGGGACTAGGCATGCAGTCTGAGGTCGTACCTCACGCACCAACGCAATCTCCGACCACGATCCGTGAAGTGAGGGAGCTCAGGTTCGAGGCATCAGGTCTACTACTTCACCATGCAGCGGCGGGTTCCATTGTAACTCTAGGTGAAGAGCTGCTTAAGGTGATCAGCTTGCCGGTATTTGAAGAGAGTGTCATATCGTGCCCAGTGCCTCAAGCGATCATTCTGTCCATCCATACGGCGTCCACTGTAAAGAAACAGGGCTATGCCGTCATGTTAGGAGTTCTTGAAAGTTCTGTAGAGGATACACAAGGCTAGATCCATAAATCAGGGGTTGACTATAGAGAGTGCACGGGTGTAAATCCGGGGGGTTCGGGAAATGCCATAGTGTTGATCTGTAAAGACGACCGCAAGAAGCATTGATTGTGGGGATAGCCGACAACATATAAGAAAGAGGGTTATGAAAGAAATGAGAAAGAAATCCGCGCTGTTGCTATTGTTCCTGGCTTTTAGCTTGGCTGTTGCAGGCTGCACTACCTCGACCCAAGAAGGCAGCTCCCCAGAGCCTGCTGCCACAGAGCCGCTGGAGATCACGGTTGCCAGAGCCTTTGACGTCAATGGATTAGACCCTGGCTTCCTGACTGAAAATGCACAGGTCGTAGACAATATCTTCGATACGCTGGTCAAGCGTGATGAGAATGAAGAGCTGGTCCCGGGCCTTGCCACAAGCTGGAGTCAGGTGGACGATACGACGTGGGAGTTCAAACTGCGTGAGGGTGTCAAGTTCACGAATGGTGAGCCGTTTAATGCGGAGGCTGTCAAATACTCTATTGACCGCGTGCTGAAGCCAGAGAATAATGCTCCGACGGCAAGCTATATTTCTACTATTCAAGAGGTCAAGGTTATAGACGAGCAGACGGTGCATGTAATTACCAAGAAGGTTGACCCGCTGATTCCTACACGTTTCAATCGTTATCCAACGGAGATTGTTCCGCCGAAGTATACCGAAGAAGTCGGCCAGGAAGCTTTTGCCCAGAAGCCTGTCGGTACAGGCCCGTATACATTCGTAAGCTGGGATAAAGGAAGCCAGGTGGTGCTCGAAGCGAACTCCGAGTATTGGGGTGGTGAGCCGGCTGTGAAGAAGGTTACCTTCCGCTCAATCCCTGAAGCGTCCACACGTGTAAGCGCCCTGTTGAACGGTGAGGTAGATATTATTACGGCAGTGTCTCCAGAGAATCGCAATCTGATCGAATCCTCCTCGGCAGCCAAGCTATCGGTTGTTGAGCGTGCGGGGAACACAGTCTATGTTGGCTTCAAAACAGACAAGGAGCCTTTCAACAACCCGAAGGTTAGACAAGCATTGAACTATGCAATTGATGTAAATGCAATCGTGGATAATGTACTGCAAGGGGCTGCTGTCCAGACGAACAGCCTGATCGGTCCTAAGGACTTTGGCTATGCTGGGGAATTTGATGGCTATGGCTATGATCCGGAGAAAGCGAAGCAATTGCTGGCTGAAGCAGGCTTCCCGAACGGGTTCTCCACTACGCTGGATACAGTTAGCTGGTACATCAAGAATACAGATGTCGCACAGGTTATTGCGGAGCAGCTTAAGGCGATCGGTGTAACTGTCAAAGTGAACAATGTAGAAAGCTCTGTATACCGCACACTGGTTCCTTCCAATAAGCAGTCTGATATGTATGTGCTGGGCTGGAGCAGTACGAACACACTGGATGCGGATGCAGCGATTTATGCGATTTTGCGCTCTGGGGAGTCCTACTCTACTTACAATAATGAAGAGGTAGATGCGAAGCTGGATGAGGCACGCTCTACTTCAGATCAGGAACGTCGCAAGGCTCTGTACAAAGAGATTCAGGAGATTGTGCTGCAGGATGCACCACGTATCTTCCTCTATCAAGAGAATCAATACTACGGCGTATCGAATGAACTGAACTGGAATGGCCGTATTGATGGTTCAATTCCAGTAGTGACGATCAAGCCTGCGAACTAAGGCCATCTTATAGATAGGGCACCGCTACATGGCTGGCAAAGCTTCTTGTATTATGAGGGGCTATGCCAGCGTAGCGGAACTACTTTTTGAAAAGGTACGAATGCTAGAAAAGTGACCTCATAACGAATATGTGCTGCTTCATTCATAAGCATCAGCATATGTCGGTGATAGGAGTGTGTGTGGATTGAGACCCTATATTTTCCGTCGGGTCTGGCAGTCGTTGTTGGCGGTACTGGGAGCAGCCACAGTTATCTTCTTCATTATTCGCCTGTCTGGAGACCCTGCCAGACTCATGCTACCACCAGAGGCGGGAGAGGAGCAGGTGGCGGCACTTCGGTCCAGTCTAGGCTACGATCGTCCGCTGCTTATGCAATATGTGGATTACCTTAAGGACCTGATTACTGGTAATCTGGGCAACTCTTTATATTTTAAAGAGTCTGCTCTCCAACTGGTTCTGGATCGGCTACCGCAGACAATTGGTCTTGCCGTAGCTGCAATTGTGATTGCTATAGTCGTAGGTATGCTGGTAGGCATTGTGTCTGCATACAAGAAGAATAGCTTTGTTGATTACTTGTTAAGCACATGGATATTCGTGACACAGTCTCTACCTGTGTTCTGGGTAGGAATTGTACTTATTCTGATCTTCTCTGTACAGTTACACTGGTTCCCGACATCAGGGAATAGAGGCTGGGCCTCGCTGGTGCTGCCTGCCATCACGCTAGCGGCATATCCGATTGCGCCGATTGCCCGCACGATGAGATCCGCCCTCATTGACGTATTGGAGCAGAGCTACATGATTACAAGCAAGGCACAAGGCTTCTCCAGGCGGCAAATGGTGTTCAGGCGTGGATTGAAAAATGCGCTGCTGCCAGTTATTACAGTTATCAGTCTGGAGTTCGGTGTCATGATTGCGGGCGCTGTTGTGACGGAGACGATCTTCTCGTGGCCCGGGGTCGGTCAGTTAATCGTCCAGGGGGTAAGTAATCGGGATTTCCCATTGGTGCAGGCTAGCATACTCGTGATTAGCGTGCTGTATATTGCCATTAATTTTCTGACAGACCTTATCTATCTGTGGATCGATCCCAGAATCAAGGTGCAGTAACCAAGTGAGGAATTAAAAGTGAGGAGTCGCAATGAATAAATTAGCTCTGCTGAAAGGCAACTGGAAAGGGATTATCGGGATTACGGTACTAGCCATGATATTCATGGTAACTATCTTCTCCCCCGTGTTCTCGCCCTATGACCCATACAAGCAGTCTTTGCAGGACATCCTGATCCCTCCGCTCAGCCATTACAGCTCGCACGATGGTCTAAGTCTGCTCGGTACGGACCAGCTTGGTAGAGATATATTAAGCAGGTTGTTGTATGGCGGCAGATTATCGCTCTGGATGAGTATGGTGTCTGTAGCCTTTGCAGGTGTATTCGGTACAATGATTGGCATCGTTGCTGGATACTATGGAGGCAAGATTGATGCACTGATGATGCGCCTTGCGGATATTCAGATGTCTATTCCAAGCATGCTGCTCGCCATTGTTATGGTAGCAGTCCTTGGCTCAGGCTTGACCAATATTATTATTGTTCTGTCTGTTACCGGCTGGGTGGTCTTCGCTCGTGTCGTCCGCAGTCAGGTGCTGTCGCTGAAGGAATTGGAGTATGTAGAGGCAGCCAAGGCCATGGGGGTACCCAGTCTGGATATCATGCGTCGTCACATCCTACCGAACACGTTATTCACAATTGTCACACAGGCGGCCCTGCAGATGTCGCGTATGATTCTGCTTGCAGCATCTCTTAGCTTTCTGGGGCTTGGTATCGACGTGTCTACTCCGACCTGGGGCGGGATGATAAATGATGGCAAGAATTATATTAGCTCAGCCTGGTGGCTGTCCACGATTCCGGGGTTAGTGATTGCCTTTGTCATTCTGACCATTAATCTGGTAAGTGATTGGCTTCGGGACAAGTCCGAAGCTGGATAGGGGCTTGGGTTAGACGTCTAGATGAAGGGCAGACACTAGATGGAGTACAGACGTCCATTCCCTGAATTGCTCACCTGTCCGTCGCTAAAGTCCGTTACTAAATTCATAAGAAGCAAGCTGCTTCATCAGCTGCTTCATCAGCTACTTCATCATTAGTTATGATTAGATTATGCTATGAAGTCTCAGAAGTAAAAGTAGAAGTATAAGTAAGGTATGTTGGAGAAAGGAGGATTCCCGAATGTTAATCATCACTCATGAGCAGATCGTTCAGAGCGGCATAGCTGAGCCTAAGGCAGCACAAGCCATCATCGAGCGTACTTTCCGGCACAAAGCTGATGGTCTGGCCGTCTGTGCACAGGAGATAGCCATGATTCCCGAGCATCTGGATGCGGGGGCCTTTTATTCATTACCTGGGTATTTAGCTGCGGAGCGAATAGCCGGTATTAAATGGACCTCGCATGTGCACAAGCAAGCAGGACACAGCTCATCTACGCACCCGATGATTATGCTCAATGATCTGGATACCGGGATGCCACGTGCGCTCTTGGACGGACTCCTGATCAGTGGATTGCGTACAGGTGCCGTATCAGCCACGGCTATTAAGCTGCTGGCGAACCCGGATGCCGGGACGCTCTTGGTATGTGGATCGGGATATCAGGCCAGACATCAATTGATGGCGGTTATTCCTTTCCTGCCCCGCCTTAAGACCATCTATATCTGGAGTCGTCATGAGCAGCATGCCCGTCGGTTGGCAGAGAGTCTGCGGAGCTTGGCAAGCGAACGGAATCTTCAATTGAAGGTCTTGCCTACTCTGCCTGATTGTCTGGATCTCGCTGAGATCGTCATCGGGATTACCTCTGCTACCACGCCTTATTTGCAGCAGACTCACTTTGTACCGGGACATTTGTACATTCACGCGGGTATTAGGGATGTTACACCAGAGGCCATTGCGGCTTTCGACCATATCATCTGCGATGATTATCAGAGTGGTGTACTGACCAGTAGTCAATCCTTGTTCGAGCTGGCTCGTCAGGATGAGACAGTCGTGACGGGTAAAATCTCTTTGCTGGAGGAGCTACTCTGTGGTCAAGTTGAAGCGAAGCGTGAGCAGGATAGGAAGCAATCGAGTCTCGAGCAAGGGCAAGTTAACCAACAAGGACTGAATATCCAACAATATCAGATTGCTGAACAAAATCAGAGTATTGAACAAGAACGAAATTATGAGCAGCGCTCCCGTATCAATCAGGGGCAGAGTCCTCAGGAACAGCCTAATCAACAACCGCATCTGAAGCAAAATGCACAGCATAAGCTAATGTTCAACGCATTCGGCTTGCAGATCTTCGATCTGGCGCTTGCGCATGCTGTACTGAACACAATACAGGAGCGAAATCAGACGGGCGTACAGGACATTGCTATGTTCGAGGAGATACAGCCATGACACGTAACAAAATCATTGAAGTGCTGGATGTCAGTATGGGCTTCGAGAAAAAGCAACAATGGTCTCCGATCTTCAACAATTTATCCTTTGACATCTATGAGGACGAAATTGTGTGCTTGGTAGGAGAGTCGGGTAGTGGGAAGAGTGTGGCGGCGAAATCCATCATGAGGCTGTTGCCGACCCCACCAGCTCGATATACAAGCGGACAGATTCGCTTCAACAACGAGGACCTGCTTGCGATGAATGAGAAGGAGCTGCAAGCGATCCGGGGCCGTGAGATGGCTATGGTATTTCAGGATGCCCTCAGCGCGTTGAATCCGGTCTTTACCATTGGGACCCAGATGGTGGATGTGATCCGTCTGCATGGAGAGACCAGGCTAACGAAGAGGCAGGCTTTGGAGCAAGCCAAGGAGTTGCTTCATCAGGTAGACATTCGTAATGTGGAGGAAGTCATCCAGCAGTATCCATTCCAGCTGTCGGGAGGGATGAGGCAGCGTGTCATGATTGCGATGGCGCTATCCTCCAAGCCGCGATTGCTACTGGCCGATGAGCCGACTACTGCGCTGGATGTCACGGTGCAAGCCAATATACTGAAGCTGATTCGAAGGCTGAGGGAGCAATATGCGATGAGTATCCTCTTCATTACGCATGATCTGGGCGTGGTCTATGAGATGGCGGACAGGGTGCTTGTGATGAAGAATGGCGAGCTTGTGGAGCAAGGCACCAAGACGGATATTTTCACGAATCCACAACATGCGTATACCAGGCAGCTGCTGAACAGCATGCCGCGGATTTATTTTCAAAAATAAGGTAAAGAGCGTCATTCATTGTCGATAGGTAGTCAATGCCGCCTTAATGATGACTAGTACTGAGGGTGAGGTGATCGAATGAGCAGACCGCTCCTGGAGGTCTCGAATCTGAGAAAGATATACAAGACCAAGACGAGTGGAGAGTTCGCAGCCGTGAAGGAGGTCTCCTTCTCTCTGAAGCAAGGGGAGACGCTTGGCATTGTCGGTGAATCGGGAAGTGGCAAGACTACCGTAGCCAAGATGATAGCTGGTATGACTCCGGTGACCTCGGGTGATATCACCTTGAATGGTGAAGTGGTCAGCGGCCAGCGACGGAGCAGAGCAACGAAGCGTAATATTCAGTACATCTTTCAGGACCCTGTATCCTCGCTCAATCCGAGACTCAAAATCAAGGATATTCTAGGTGAGCCATTACGCTTGTACTTCAGATATTCGAGGGTAGAGGTCGAGCGAAGAGTAGATCAACTGCTGACGGATGTCGGTCTACCTGTCCATTATCGCGATCTATATCCGAAGGAGCTGTCAGGGGGACAGTGTCAGCGTGTCGGCATTGCCCGAGCCATTGCGGCTGAACCAACGGTAATTGTATGTGACGAGCCTACATCAGCATTGGACATGACTGTTCAATCACAAATTCTGGAGTTGCTGAAGCGGCTACAGCAGGATCGGAATCTGTCCTACATCTTCATCGCGCATGGACTCGAAGTTATCTATACGATATCGGATCGGGTTCTGGTCATGAAGCAGGGTGAGGTCGTAGAGTCAGGGGATACAGAGCAAATATTCAGACAGCCCGAGCATCCCTACACGCAATCGCTTATTCAGGCGATCCCACGAATCGAGATTCCTTATTTCGAATATTAGAGGTTGAATGGTTAAGGTCAAATTGTTGAAGAAATTCAAATTCAGAGGAGGACGATAGGATGAGTATAATACCTTTGGCGCAAGTAGAGGATATGACACCAGAAGCTAAGGAGTTCTACGAGGCAAAGCTGAGAGACAATGCAAGGGTAACGAATATGGTAAAAACCTTGCTGCATTCCATGCCATCCTTCCGGGCGATGGAGTTCTACCCGATCCGTAATGAGCTGTTAAATGTAATTGGTACAAGAGCGGTATACTTTTATTGCTATGCGATTTCTACAGAAAATGATTGTCTCGTATGCTCTACGTATCACGCCAAGCTGTTGAAGGAACTAAATATTGCGTTCGATGAATTCGAATTCACAGAGATAGAGAACGTATTGATTGCTTATGGCAGAGGATTGGTTAATGATCCGAATCATATTGATCCGGCTATCTACGAGAAACTGAAGGAGCATTTCACGAATGAGCAGATTGTGGTCATCACAACGGTTGGCTGCAAGATGATTGCTTCTAATATATTTAACTCGGCGTTGAAGGTAGATCTTGATGAGTATCTATTCGAGGTAGACTTCGACAAAAGCATCCTGCCAGCCAAGGCATAAATGATGAAATCGTAAATGGACGAGCCTGCGCCCGATTGCAGGCTTGTCTTTTTATTTCGGAATGGTTCAAAGGATAAATTCAGGGATGAGTATGGTGAGAAAAGTTAGCACAGTGGAGAGGGTGTGGAACGTGAAATGAACTGTTACTTTGCTGCGTCTAGAGCATTGTCGGCAGAGTAAGATGTATCAGAGAGCATAGATTAGGTAATTAAGAAGCAAAAGTTAGTGTTTGGATGTGTACTGAGCGTATAGTTTGGTGATGAGACGAAACAAATGAAATGATGGACGGAAAAAATAAGGCACCTGTTATTGAAAAGTGAGAGAGGCTTGGGCATAGGCTGATCATCAATATATTGAAAACGGCAAGATAGTGGTGAAAGTGGTGGGAGTGAAAAAAGTGAAGAGAAGTTTCTTGAAAAAAAGTATTGCACTAAGTTGTTGTACATGGTATATTCTAATTCCGGCCAAGAAAGCACTGAGAAATCAGGGCGGCAAAGCAGTATTTAGTTTCCAAGGTTAACAGCCAAAAGGAATTAAAATAAATGCTTGCTAACTTGGCAAGGATATGATAAGATATAAAAGTTGCTGAGCGAGAGTTGCTTGGTAAAGAAAACAAAGTTGATCTTTGAAAACTGAACAACGAGTGAGCGGATTTTGTGAAGCAAAATCCAATGCGAAGGTTTTGGTACATGTCTTTGACTGTATGAAAACTGGAGCAAA
>NZ_AUFO01000039.1 GCF_000426545.1 Paenibacillus massiliensis subsp. panacisoli DSM 21345
GATCATAGAATTTACAAGTTTTCAGTGGAGCTAAACAAATTGATGATCGCAAGAAAAACTTCAGCTAAATGCGGTCTGTCTTCTGTGAAGGTACGCCGATAGACGTTTTTCTTATAAGCATGACATGCGATAGATAGGGGGATATGACATGTCGGGTTGGCTGAATAGCCGCACCGGAAGGCTGGCCGGATTGGGTGTGGGAATCGTGGCTTTGCTTGGAATCATGCTGGCGAGTGTACTATTTGGCCTACAGCAATTCAGTCTGCGGGAGCTGTGGCAGGCCTATCGCCATTTTGATGGCTCCAATGAGCATCTGATTCTGCTCAATACACGTGTGCCACGCACCTTGATTGCTGTAGTCGTAGGAGCCAGTCTGGCGGTAGCCGGGACGATCATGCAGGTGCTCACCAAGAATCCGCTAGCCTCACCGTCCGTGTTCGGTGTGAACTCGGGCGCTGTCTTGTTCATTGTTATTGGACTGGCGGTGACGGGGTCCTCCTTGACGATGACGAGTATGATCGGGCTTGCCTTTATAGGTGCCGCATTGACTTCATTATTCGTATATGTACTGAGCATGCAGGGTAGGGGTGGCTTCGAGCCCATACGGCTAACACTGGCAGGGGCTTCGGTGGCCGCATTCGCTTCCTCGGTCACCTCTGGGCTGATCTTAATTAACAAGCAGTCACTGGAATCAGCTCTCTTCTGGATGGTTGGATCTGTATCAGGTCGGAATACAGAGCATCTGCTGCTAGTGCTGCCTTATATCGTAGCGGGACTCATCTTGTCCTTCCTGCTGGCAGGCTCGCTGAATGTATTAGCGCTAGGTGACGAGCAGGCGAAAGGACTTGGACAGCGGCTAACGCTCATACGGCTGGGATGCACCGCAGCGGTGGTGCTGCTGGCTGGAAGTGCTGTAGCAGCTGCTGGACCGATCGCATTCATTGGATTGGTCATTCCGCATCTGTGCCGCTATGCAGTAGGTAACGACCATCGCTGGCTCCTTCCTTATGCGGCTGTATCAGGGGCGCTACTGCTGGTATCTGCTGATCTGGCCTCGCGCTTCATCCTCGTGTCCAAGGAGGTTCCTGTCGGTGTCGCTACCGCGCTGATCGGGGTACCTTTTCTGATTCATGTGGCAAGAAGGAGGAAATATGCGTAGACGCAGCAAGGGAGTTCACATCACCATGTTGACCGGACTTGGTCTGGTTGTGGTCGCGTTGTCCATCATTTGTCTATCCTTAGGAAGTGTATCGATCCCTGTAAAAGAAGTGCTGCTCTCTCTCCTCCGCCGTAATCCGGAGGGCAGTGATCTGATCATTATGCAATTCCGATTGCCACGAGTTGTAACGGCAATATTAATTGGGGCCGCGCTAGCTGTATCGGGAGCCTTACTGCAAGGTGTGATCCGCAATTCGCTGGCTTCACCGGACCTGCTAGGGGTGACGGGCGGAGCTTCCGTAGCCGTCGTAGGGTTCATGACGTTATTCTCAGGGCTGAGCATCCATTGGGTGCCGATGATAGCTATCATCGGGGCCTTCGTCGCCGCTGCGTTCAATTATATCTTGGCTTGGAAGCATGGGGTCTCAACCTTCCGGCTGGTACTCATTGGAGTCGGGATCTCGACGGCGATGAGCGCACTTACCATGTTCCTGCTTATAAGCGGGCCCGCTTATCTGGCTGCCCAAGTGTTGAACTGGATGACAGGCAGCATTTACGGGACGAACTGGACTCATATTCAGGCCATGTGGCCGTGGGTAGCCATATTCATCCCGGTGTCTCTTCTATATGCCAAAGAGCTGAATATATTGGCGCTGGGGGAAGAGATTGCGAGTGGCTTGGGGAGTAGGCTGCAGTTGAATCGGTTATTGCTGATCTGCTTCAGTGTTGCTCTGGCAGGAGCCGCAGTAGGCTTCGCAGGCACGATCTCGTTCATCGGATTGCTCGCTCCACATATGGCTAGACGAATCGTAGGGCATTCCTATGCTGTACTGATCCCTGCGGCGGCCCTCATCGGAGCAATAACACTGTTGCTGGCTGACCTGGCGGGCAGAATGCTCTTTGAACCACTTGATATTCCCGCGGGAGTGTTCACAGCCGGAGTAGGCGCACCGTTCTTCCTGTACCTATTATTCAAACGCAAGGCGTCAATCTAGTTAGTAGTTGCTCTTGCTGGTCGAGTCTTGAGTGGGGATGAATAAGGTTATTATTAAAAAATAAGTACCAAGCACAAAGAGCGAGTTGCAGTGACAAGAGGCCACTAATACTCGCTCTTTGTGTATTAGCAAGCTAGAACTCACAAGAGTTTGGTGGGATTCTTCTTGCCGAAGGGCAGGGCTCCCCGCTTGCAGCGACGCTACAATCACGTATGATCTGGTCAAGGTACTAGGATAGGAATGTATCTGATGGGCGCTTCAGTTGGTGCTGGAGCGCTAGTCCCCACACAACTCTTGCTCCTCAGCTTGGCGTGTACTCCAGAAGTAGCAGAATAATGGAGGACAAGCATAGACAGGTGCTGATGAGATAGAGCACGCCCACGACCTGCTTGTGATTCAAGCCTGCCCGGAGGAGACGATAATGGGCTTGACTCGCATCTGCCTCATAGATAGCTTTTCCTTGCAGGAATCGCTTGATGACTACGAACAGATTATCGAAGATCGGCACGCCCAAGGCCAGAATCGGGATGAACAAGGATAACACGGTAGCCTGCTTGAAGGCTCCGTCCAATGCGATAACGGCAAGAATGAACCCGAGGAAGGTGGCTCCAGCATCCCCCATGAATACCTTGGCAGGTGGACGGTTGTATTTGAGATAGCCTAGTGTCACACCGACGAGGACCATGGACATTAGTGCCGAATCACTCTGTCCCTTGGCTAGCGCGACGATGAACAGGGTGATAGCTGAGATAGCAGACAGACCACCTGCCAGCCCGTCCATGCCGTCGGAAAAGTTAATCACCGTCGTCACTCCGAATATCCACAGAATGGTCAGAATGAACTGTAGCCAGAAGGGCAGCAGGACATACTCCGCATTGAATGGATTCACAAAGCCTGTAAAAGAGATGCCTGAGGCAAAAACTAACACGGCTGCTGACACCTGAATGATCATTTTGGGAAGCGCAGGGAAATCCCTCCCTTTCGTCTTGTACCAATCATCAATGGTACCAATCGTCAGCAGTAGAATGCCGCCTGCGACCAGCGCAGCGGTCTCCCAGGATAACTGCTTGGTGAATGCAATGTATGTAAGGAAGAAGCCGATGAAAATCGCGTAGCTTGCCGTCAGAGGGATCGGCTGCCTATGAAGCTTGCGTTCTACGTCCCGGCGGGGTTTGTCGACAAAATCAAGCCGATGCGCCAGCCGCCCGAGTGGAGGAATAAGGATGACAACAACCGTGAAGGACAGCAAAAAAGCCAGTATGTACATCATGATAAGCCTGAATTCACTCCTATTCATTCAATTTTCAAGCTCGAGGCTTTGTTCATCATTATAAGTGTTCCCGACGGGCCTTGTCGATTACAGAGTGTTCATTTGCGTGCTTGGAGTCAGGTGTAGAGTTGACATCCAAAATTAGTATGTGTTATATAAAAGGAGGATTTAGCACTCCTTCAGATGGAGTGCTAATATATCAACCTAATCATGATCATGATAGAGGGGAGATTTATTCATGGCGAAGAAGCAATTCAAGGCGGAGTCCAAGCGACTACTGGAAATGATGATTAACTCCATCTACACCCAGAAGGAAATTTTCCTGCGCGAGCTAATATCCAATGCAAGCGATGCAATCGACAAGATCTATTACAAGGCTCTGACAGACGAGCAGTTGGTCTTTAATAAAGAGGAATATTTCATTAAGGTATCGGTCGATAAGAACGCGCGTACGCTGACGCTGTCCGATACCGGGATCGGGATGACGAAGGAGGAGCTGGAGAATAATCTGGGCGTTATTGCCAAGAGTGGCTCCCTGGCCTTCAAGAAGGAGAACGATCAGCAGGACGGTCATAATATTATCGGCCAGTTCGGAGTAGGCTTCTACGCTGCCTTCATGGTGGCAGATGTGGTTACTGTGATCAGTAAGGCGGTTGGCTCGGATGAAGCCTTCAAGTGGGAATCCAAGGGGGCAGACGGTTATACCATCGTGCCTGCCGAGAAGGAGACTGCGGGAACCGATATTATCCTGAAGATCAAGGATAACACCGAGGAAGAGAGCTACGATGAGTTCCTGGAGCAGTATCGTCTGCGGAGCATTATCAAGAAGTATTCGGACTTCATCCGCTATCCGATCAAGATGGAGATGACGAGCTCCCGTCTGAAGGAAGGCACTGATAACGAGTTTGAGGAAGTACAGGAAGAGCAGACTATCAACAGCATGGTGCCGATCTGGCGTAAGAACAAGAGTGAGCTGACCGATGAGGACTACAACAACTTCTATAATGAAAAGCGCTACGGCTTCGATAAGCCGCTCAAGCATGTACATATCAGTGCAGATGGTGCTGTAGTCTATAATGCGATTCTGTTTATACCAGAGAATACCCCGTTCGATTATTACACCAAGGAATATGAGAAGGGGCTGGAGCTGTACTCCAATGGTGTGCTTATCATGGACAAGTGCTCGGATCTGTTGCCTGATTACTTCGGCTTCGTGAAGGGAATGGTCGATTCCGAGGATCTCTCACTCAATATTTCCCGTGAGATGCTTCAGCATGACCGCCAGCTTAGCCTGATTGCGAAGAACATCCGCAACAAGGTTAAGGGGCAGCTACAGAGTATGCTGAAGGACGAAAGAGAATCGTATGAGAAATTCTACAATTCCTTCGGTCGCCAGCTGAAATTCGGCGTCTATAATAACTATGGAGCAGACAAGGACGTATTGCAGGACCTCTTGCTGTTCTACTCCTCCAAGGAGAAGAAGCTGGTCAGCCTTGACGAATATGTATCGAGAATGCCTGAGGATCAGAAGTATATCTACTATGCCTCCGGTGAGTCGATTGAGCGCATTGAGAAGCTGCCTCAGACCGAGTTGGTAGCCGACAAGGGCTATGAGATTCTGTATTTCACCGATGATATCGACGAATTCGCGATCAAGGTGATCATGAACTACAAGGAAAAGGAATTCAAATCCGTATCTAGCGGTGATCTCGGTCTGGAATCGGAAGCAGACAAGGCTGCAGAAGAGGCTGAAGAGCAGGAGCACAAGGATCTGTTCGAGCACATGACCTCCTTGTTGAATGGCAAGGTCAAGCAGGTCAAGGCGTCCAAGCGTCTGAAGAGCCATCCGGTCTGTCTGTCCGCTGATGGTGAGCTGACGATCGAGATGGAGAAGATTCTGAAGGCTATGCCGAATGGACAGGATGTACAAGCCGACAAGGTGCTGGAGATCAACGTCAATCACGAGGTCTTCCAGACCCTGAAGGAAGCCTTTGCGAGTGACAAAGCCAAGCTGGACCTGTACACAGGCGTACTCTATAATCAGGCACTGCTCATTGAGGGACTGCCGGTCGAGGACCCTGTACAGTTCACCAATGATATTTGCAAAATTATGGCGTAAGCCACTTTGATTCATCTGCGGTGCATGATGCCCTGTATCCAGCCTGAGCCGGATACAGGGCATTTTGCTTGAGCAACCAGTGTACGATGTGCATGCCCGCAGGCGCATGTCTGCTAGTGCTCTAAGGTGCTCTAAAGTACTCTAAGGTGCTCTAAAGTGCTCTAAAGTGCTCTAAAGTGCTCTAAAGTGCTCTAAAGTGCTCTAAAGTGCTCTAAAGTGCTCTAAAGTGCTCTAAAGTGCTCTGCTGCTGTCTTCCGCGGACTCATGTACTTTTTGAACAAGGAGGGTCTAATGTGTCCAACGTATTTCGTATCTTTTCTACTCGCTTATCTATCACGATATTGGTTATGACAGCAGTATTCATGGTAACCATAAGTGATTATGCAGAGTCCTCTAAGGCTGTAGATAATACACAAGCCCACCAGATCACTCCCGAGGAGAGATTACGTCTGGAGAGACAGTATGGTCTGGAGCCACCGGATGGGAGCAATACGAGGGAACACATCGTTTCTGGAGGGGATATCGGCTTTTCCATAAAGGGGTTCAAGGGAAACAGTGACCTTATTGCCTCCATACTGGAGCTAATCAGGCTCCTCATCTTCATATGACATAGCATTCGAAAGCCAAGCTTACTCTGATTGGAGCAGCTTGGCCATTTTGCGATGAGGGATGCCTACCTCAGTGAACTCCTCGCTAATGATGCTATAGCCGAGCTTCTCGTAGAAGGGGATAGCAACCTGACGGGCATTCAGCACGAATCTGGCATAGCCCTTCTCCCTCGCAATCTCCTCGGCAAAAACGACCATACGGCGTCCTACCTGCTGGCCCCGCAGTGATTCGTCTACGGCGACCTGCCGCATCTTCAAGGTGTCCTCCCCCTGAGGACTAAGCACCAATACACCAACAGTGGCTAATCCCAGACATGCCCGAATGTGAATGTCCCGTTCCTCGCCCTCCAGGGAATCCTTGGCGATGCTCATGCCAAGCGGCTTGCGCAGCACCTCGTCTCTCAATTGGAGGGTCTCTTCGTAAGCGGGTGTACCCCAGTCGACAATCTCTAGCACCATTTCTTGTTGCATACTTATATCCCTCCATAAGACCAAGAAAATAGAACCTGATCGAATCTGATTTTATAATGAACTTATTTTATTACGATCCTTTGTCTATCGGTAGTGACCTGTCAAAATTTTTCGCAAGGTAATATTCGACAAATTCTGGTCTATCAACGTGACCCCTTCCTGTCGACGCTCATAGAATACCTTGATCTCAATAGAGGAGGGGTTCCTATGGAAGTCTACTCGATGCTGCAGCTTGTCCGGCAGCATGCGAAGCAGTTGGACAAGGATTTGCGCAATCAGATTCTGGAACTGTACCGCACTTTATTTCGGTGGACGCCTTGTGTACTGCACACTGCATTAGAGCGTTTCCTGAAGAAAACACAGACCTATTCGGTCATTATCGAATTCGAGGATCAAGTAGATTCGTATGCGGACATGGTAAGCTTCACTCACCAGACGGCAAGGCAGTATTATGGCTGCCGTGTGAAGTACAAGTTCCCGGCGATATCCAGCTGCGCCGCTGACATCACGCTCCAGGGCATTGAAGAGCTGCTGAGCAGCGGCTACCAGATCAAGAAGGTGCATGCTGATCGTGAGTTCAAGGCGCTGCTGAATGTGGCCACCCCGTCCATGCATGCCGATTGGCTTCATGAAGAGGGGCTGACAGGCAAGGAGGTTACGATTGCAATCCTCGACACGGGAATCTATCCGCATGAGGATTTGACGGAGCCAGAGAACCGAATTGTAGCGTTTCAAGATATGGTGAATCATAAAGCAGCTCCTTATGATGATAACGGGCACGGGACCCACTGCGCCGGTGATGCAGCCGGGAATGGACACGCCTCGGGTGGAGTGTATGCGGGCCCTGCCCCTGAAGCCAAGCTCGTTGGTGTCAAGGTGCTGGACAAGCGGGGCTCAGGTCGGCTATCTACCGTCATTGCCGGTGTGCAGTGGTGCATCGATCATAAGGAGAAGTACTCCATTGATATTCTGTCGATGTCTTTGGGGAGTCGTGCAGTCAGCCGGGCAGCGGATGATCCGGTAGTCAAGATTGTGGAAAAAGCATGGGATAGCGGCATGATCGTATGCGTAGCAGCTGGTAATGAAGGGCCTGAGGAGCGAACCATTTCCAGTCCCGGCATTAGCAGTCGAGTCATTACAGTCGGTGCCATGAATGATAACAATACAGTGGACCGTGGGGATGATGTGCCGTCGGATTTCTCCAGCCGAGGGCCGACGATGGATCAGCTTATGAAGCCAGACCTGCTCGCGCCTGGCACGGATATCGTATCGCTCCGTTCCCCCGGTTCCTATCTGGACAAGCTCTACAAATCCAGCCGGATTGGCAGCGATTATACGACCATGTCAGGCACGTCGATGGCTACTCCGATCTGTGCAGGAGCAGTTGCCTTGCTGCTGGAACGATTCCGAGGTGCCGCGCCTGACGAGATTAAGAGAAGGCTACTAGAGGGCTGTGAGGACCGTAAGCTGCCGGAATATATTCAAGGCCGGGGTTATCTGGATGTTCGTCGATCTGCACAATCCAAAAACTGAGCCGTGGGACTCTTCCCACAGGAGCTTGCTGTGGTACAATACTCTAGTCTGTAGCCGAGCTACAGACCTGCGTTTTTTCTAGCAAAGGAGCTTATACCATGAAAGATCATTCCATTCCACAGCAGGCGCTGATTACGGTTGCAGGTACGGTAGGAGTCGGCAAATCCACGCTGACCTCCGCTGTTGCAGGGCGTCTGGGCTTCAAGACCTCGATGGAGAAGGTGGAGCAGAATCCGTATCTTGAACTCTTTTATCAGGACTTCTCCAGATGGAGCTTCCATCTGCAGGTGTATTTTCTGGCGGAGCGATTCAAAGAACAAAAAGCGATCGTTGAGGCTGGTGGCGGCTATGTGCAGGATCGATCCATATATGAGGACACGGGAATATTCGCAAAAATGCACGCTGACAAAGGCACAATGTCGAAGATGGATTATGAGACTTACACCAGCCTGTTCCAGGCTATGGTGATGACGCCATATTTTCCACACCCGGACGTGCTTGTCTATCTGGATGGTAGTCTGCCTTCCATTCTGGAGCGAATCCAGCTGCGTGGACGTGAAATGGAGATCCAGACAGATCGTTCCTACTGGGAGGAGATGTATGGCCGATATTCAGCGTGGATCGAGGAATTCGAGCAATCCCGAATTTGCCCGGTGCTGCGCTTGAACATTGATGAGTATGATGTACATGACCCAGCCTCCATGGATGAGATTATCCAAAGAATTAGTAGCTTGATTCAATCACCAAAAGGGTTGAAACAAAGAATGTCAGAATCGATGTAACGCTGTTTGATCTATGAAGCAGCAAATATGAACTAACTAGACTGCCTCGACAGGAGACTGCGAGGCAGTTTTTTGCTATATTCATTGCTGTATTCTTTGCTATATTAGCCGTTTTTTTTGCTATAGCATGTATTAGGGTACAATCATGAAGAGAATCTATCAATGAATGGCAGGAGGCAGAGTTGGATGATAAGCTTCGAACGACTTCATCATGTAAGTCTGGCAGTGAGAGACCTGGCAAGAGCTAATGTCTTCTATACGGAGGTGCTGGGATTCCGGGAGCTGGAGCGTCCCCCGTTCAAGTCTAAAGGAGTATGGTACGCAGTGGGTACCGACCAGCAGCTTCATCTGCTGGAGCATCCTCCTGGTGAGACGCTGCGCTCGGGCGAGATTGATACGACGGATGGCCACTTCTCCATCTGGATCAGGAGCTACAGCGAAGCCATCGCATGGCTGGATGCCAAGGGAATCCACTATGAAGCTCGGCCAGATAGTGTTGCAGGCTTCGCCCAGATCTATATTCTGGACCCGGACCACAACATTATTGAGCTGGGGGCACCTTACGGCAGCTGAATTAATCTATACATGGTGACGGGATTCGATTCAATAGGTGACAGCTCAATAGGTGACAACGAATGTGAGCTGAGGGCATGACATTTGTCATGTCTTCGACTTGACGTTTGTGACTACTGCGGGTGGACGCTTTCCTTTAGGATAAATAGTAGTTCAATGCGTCTAATGGGCCTCCGTGCTGGAATTAGGCGATATCCGAGGAGGAAATGTATGAAGGATCAAGCCCGTTTGTCCCATCTGAAAAAAAATGTAGCTGCTTTTGAGCAGACGAATACGAGGTCCAGCATCTGGCAATTGATCAATACGCTGGGGCCCTTGCTGCTGCTGTGGTATGCGGCCTATCTAAGCCTGTCCATCTCGTACTGGCTTACACTCCCGATCTCGATCGTTGCGGCAGGCTTCATCATCCGCACCTTCATCATATTTCATGACTGTGGTCACCAATCCTTCTTCAAGAACAAACGGGCCAACGATATCGTGGGCACCATTACCGGTGTCATCACACTCTGTCCTTATCAGCAGTGGAAAAATACCCATGCTATTCATCACGCCACGAGCAGCAATCTCGATAAGCGCGGTACGGGCGATATGTGGGTGCTTACCATCGAGGAGTATGTGGCTGCAGGCTTCTGGCAGCGTCTGGCCTATCGTTTTTATCGTAACCCGCTTGTCATGTTCGTTCTAGGGCCAATATATATATTCCTGATCTCTTATCGCTTCAACCGTAAAGGAGCAAAGCGCAAGGAAAAAATCAATACGCATGTCACCAATATATCAATCGTTGTTCTCTATGCTCTGTTATGCTGGGCTATCGGCTGGGAGGCCTTTGTTCTTGTGCAGGCTCCGGTGTTTTTCGTGTCAGGTATGCTCGGGATCTGGTTGTTCTACGTTCAGCACCAGTTTGAAGAATCCTATTTTGAGCATGATGAGGAATGGAGCTATGTGAATGCTGCGGTAGAAGGAAGCTCTTATTACAAGCTACCTGCCGTGCTACAATGGATCACAGGAAACATCGGATTCCATCATGTTCACCATTTGAGCCCGAAGGTGCCTAACTATCATCTGGAAGAGGCTCATAATGCAACTCCACCGCTGCAAAAGGCAACAACAATTACCATCGGCACAAGCCTGAAGTCGCTTCGGTTTCGGCTGTGGGATGAGCAGCACAAGACCTTTGTCGGATTCGGTGAGGTTAGGCATTTGCTTCGCAAGACATCAGCAGCCACTGAGCAGGCAGCGGGACCAGGTTCGACCTCTCCCTTGCAAGGGAACAATGTAACCAGGTAGGATGACTAGGACCTTGGTGGAATACAATTTCTGGTCTGAATGATCTATAGAGAGCGTAGTTAGCGAAAAGCGGGGAAGCCCTAGAGAAACGGAGTTGAAAGCTTTCTGCAAGAAAGCTGCATCGGAAGCATAAGCTCCGCCTTTAAGCTTGCTGTTCATCATTTTATCAACTTCGTTCGAAAGAATAGCAAGCTTAACAGTGGTCGACAGGGCTCCCCGCTTGCAGCGGCCCTACACTCATATTTGACTAGTCAAGGTATTAGGTAAAGCAAAGTTATAGCAAAGCAGGGGGCAGCGGGCCTCCGCGAGGAAGGAAGAACAGCCGTGCAAAAATGGTATCATATTCTACACAAAAGCACTGGCCTCAGTCCGTATATATGGGTGGTTTTGTACATCCTCCCTTTTTATTTTGTGTTCCCCGCTTCGACTTATCAGATTGTGCTTGGCTGCATTATGATCGTGGCTTTTTTCATTAGCTATGTATTGTCCTTTCTAACCAAAGGCTGGCAAGTATACTTCTGGATCAGCGTTCAAATCTTGATCTCGATCTGGATGACATTGCTGTTCGGCTATGTATATTTCTCACTGTTTGCAGCTTTCTTTATCGGGAATATCAAGAACAAAGCCGGCTTCATTACGCTGTACACGATTCATCTCGTATCGGTGATTGCCGCCATCAACTACGGCTTCGTCACTCAGAATCCTATATTCATTACCCAGCTACCCTTCGTGCTGCTTAGTACGATTGGAGCCGTGCTGCTCCCCGTCACGACCTATACGCGGAATAAGAGCGACCAGCTTCAGGGCAAGCTGGAGCACGCGAACAAGCGAATCTCCGAGCTGGTGAAGCTGGAGGAGCGGCAGCGGATTGCCAGAGACTTGCACGATACAATTGGCCAAAAGCTGTCCTTGATCGGCTTGAAGAGCGATCTGGCTAGCAAGCTGATTACGAACAATCCGGCGCGGGCCAAGGAAGAGATTGATGACGTCCGGCAGACAGCGCGCAGCGTGCTCAAGGAGGTTCGAGAGCTAGTTACCCGCATGCGTGGGACCAGTCTGGAGGATGAGGTATTCCGCATTAAGCAGATTCTGAAGGCTGCGGAGATTGATTTTACCCTGGAGGGCAGCACTCATCTGAATGATACCTCCTTGCTGAATGAGAATGTGCTGAGCATGTGCCTCCGGGAAGCCATCACCAATGTAGTCAAGCATAGCGGTGCCACGGAATGCAAGGTGACTATTGCGCCTCAGCGTACAGAATTGCTGCTTCGCGTGGAGGACAACGGCTGCGGAATTGCTAGTGCCGGGGATCATATATTCATTAAGGGCAATGGATTACGGGGAATGAAGGAACGGCTTGAATTTGTGAATGGAGATCTAAGCATCAGCGCAGAGCAGGGAACCGTCGTCGAAATACGCGTTCCGAATGTACTGAAGCAGACCCCTAAGGAGGCAGAGGCATGATATCTATCGTTATTGCAGAGGATCAGCGAATGCTGCTGGGAGCCCTTGCCTCCCTGCTGGACCTGGAGGAAGATATGCAGGTAGTAGGCATGGCTGGCAACGGAGAGGAAGCCGTCAAGCTGGTGCAGCTGCATCAGCCTGATGTCTGCATCATGGATATTGAGATGCCGCTCAAGAGCGGGCTTGACGCTGCAGAGGAGCTGAGAGGCCTCGGCTGCAAAATTTTGATTCTGACGACCTTTGCCCGGCCCGGTTATTTCGAACGAGCGCTGAAGGCTGGAGCTCATGGCTACTTGCTGAAGGATAGCCCCAGTGAAGAGCTGGCAACCTCCATCCGCAGCATTATGAGCGGCAGACGGATATACGCACCGGAGCTTGTGGATGACGTCTTTCATGAGGAGAACCCGCTGACAGAGCGGGAGAAGGAAGTACTGCTGCTCATTGCTGACGGCAAAAATACGAAGGAAATTGCGGGTGAGCTATTCATCACAACAGGGACCGTTCGTAATTATATTTCCATTATTTTGGATAAATTAAATGTAGGCAACCGCATTGAAGCCATCACGCTCTTCAAGGAGAAGGGCTGGTTCAAATAAATAATACTTCAAAATCATAATATTCCTTGTGGACAGAGTGAGTCTGTGGTGAGAGAATAACAGACAGACAGATTAACCACTTTAGAGGAATGAGGGATACTGTGGTACGATTTGGTATCATTGGAACTAACTGGATTACGGAGCGTTTTATCCAAGCTGCGCAGGAGACAGATCAGTTCAGTCTGACAGCCATCTATTCGCGTACTGAAGAGAAAGGCGCTGAGTTTGCTGCGAAGTATAACCATCCAACGGTGTTCACTGGACTGACGGAGATGTTGCAGTCTGATCTTATAGATGCCGTATATATTGCCAGTCCTAACTCATTTCATGCGGAGCAGGCCATTCTCTGTATGAAGCACGGTAAGCACGTTCTCTGTGAGAAGCCGATGGCCTCCAATAGCCGCGAGCTGCGGGAGATGATCGCGGTCGCCAGAGAGAATAATGTATTGCTTATGGAAGCGCTGAAGTCTACACTGATGCCCAATTTCACGATTATTCAAGAGAATCTCTTTAAAATAGGTCAGGTACGCCGCTACTTCGCAAGCTACTGCCAGTATTCGTCACGGTATGATGCGTACAAGGAAGGCACAGTCCTGAATGCATTTAATCCCGAATTCTCCAACGGCTCTCTGATGGATCTCGGCATTTATTGCCTGTATCCAATGGTGGCTCTATTTGGCAAACCGCATACCGTCAAGGCGGTCGGAATTATGCTTGGCTCCGGGGTAGATGGAGAGGGAAGCATTAACATGCTGTATCCGGAAATGGATGCGGTCGTTTTGCATTCCAAGATTACGGACTCCTACGTGCCCGCTGAAATTCAGGGTGAACTGGGTACCATGGTCATTGACAAGATCAATCAGCCATACGACGTGAAGATTCATTACCGTGATGGCAATGTCGAGGATCTGACCCGTCCGCAGATGCATGAGCCGATGTATTATGAAATTCGCGAATTCATTCAGCTCATTCAGCAGGGTGCGCGCGACAGCCTGGTCAACTCTCTGGAATGCTCGCTGGCGGTTGCAGAGGTCATGGAAGAGGCTCGCAAGCAAATCGGACTTGTTTACAAAGCAGATCTGGTGTAAGGCTTTACTATTAGAGCGCCTCTATTGCGATATTGGGTAGCTATGTGAAGGAGAAGAAACATGATGAGGTTTGATCCCACCATTTTCGACAATCTGAAGGTGGCGCTGGAGAATGAGCTGTACGATCTGGACAATCTGGATGGCATCATCCGGATCACGGGCCGAAAGGATCTCATGGAGATGTCTGTCATGTCTCGGAGGTGTGCTATTCAATTCGAGCTTGCTGAAGCCTCAGGGGTCACAGCGGAGCTGCAGCTGGGTACGGGACTACTGGATCTGGCGACAGAAATTCTGGATATGGAAGGGCACGTACCAGGGTGTCAGGTTCTACTGACCTTTAATATGGAAGCTAAAGCAGAGGATGAACTGCGAGCCCAATGCGAGCATGCCAGACAGGTGCTGACGGATGACTGGAGTGCGGAGGCAGAGCTTACGCAACGAATAGCTTATTTATACGGAGCGTCATCTCCAGTGTACGATCATACGGCGGAGCTGCACTTTCGGCGGCGTATAGATGAGGAGCAGATGGAGGACCTGACGGAGCTGATCCAGCATGCTGTAGCCAGTCTGCGTAAGCTATCCCGGCTGGACTGATGAATGCTGGCGCCAACAGGCGGGCGATTGGCAGGTATTGGTGGGTAGGAGGTGCACTAACATCGGAGAGTCGATATTGATCGTAGAGGACGAGCCCAAGATTTCAAGATTGCTTGAAATTGAATTGGAATGCGAGGGCTACAAGGTTACTATAGCAGATCATGGGACAGCGGGGATGGAAGCTTATCGGGCAGGAGCCTTCGACCTGATATTGCTGGATGTTATGCTGCCCGGAATGAGCGGAATCGAGCTGCTGCGACGGATTCGTTCACAGGATCGACGGACAGCGGTTATTTTGCTCACAGCTCGCAGCATGGTGGAGGACAAGGTGGCTGGTCTTGATCTGGGGGCCAATGATTATATTACGAAGCCCTTCGAGATCGAAGAGCTACTGGCACGCATTCGGGCCGTCCTGCGGACTGTAGCGTCAGTGACCGAAGAGGATGGAGATCTGCCTAGTGAGACATGGCTTACAGCTGGAGAGCTCAAGGTGAACGAGAGTACCAGAGAAGTCTTGCGGGACAATGACGCCATTGAACTGACTCCCCGTGAGTTCGATCTGCTGGTATATCTGCTGAAGCATCAACGTCAGGTGCTGAACCGGGAGCAGCTACTGTCTGCAGTATGGGGCTACGAATATGCCGGGGAGACGAATGTAGTGGATGTGTATATTCGTTATTTACGCAAAAAAATTGATCATAACCGCAATACGGCCTTCATTCATACGGTGCGGGGCGTCGGTTATGTACTAAAGGACACGCCATGAGGCTAGGGAGCAAGATACATCTGTACTCCTCGGTCCTTTTTGCCGTTCTTCTGATCCTTATGAATGTGTCTGTATATATTGCCTTTAGCCAGCAAATCGTGCAGCACGAGATGCAGCGGGCTGAAGCGGAGGGATATAAGGCGGCAACGAGTATTCGAGACGCTGCAGAGATGATTCCGGCGGAGGACCTGCTGCGGAGCTTCGTACCGGTAAGTGGAATGATTCGAATTGTACGTGAGCAGGGAGTAGAGCCAGCTCCAGTTACCTCTCTGTCGGAGGCTGCCCTGAGCGACTGGAGACCTGCGTATTCGACTACTTTTATGATGCAAATGCATGATTTAGAGGGAAAGAGATATATCAGTGTATCTGTACCTGTCATTTGGACGAATGGTGAAATTATGAATGTGCAGTTCACAGAGAGTATAGAGGCAACGATGGGCACCTTAAATATGCTTCGAGTGGTGCTCCTCGTTGTAACCGTGATCTCCTTGATCCCCGTGCTGCTATCCGGGCGTCTGCTCTCCAGACTGATTATGCGCCCCATTGAGATGATGACCCGGACGATGAACGATATCCGGCGCAGCGGGCGTTTCCGTAGGCTTGCCTTGCAAGAGAAAGGCGGGGATGAGCTAGTAGATATGGGGCATACCTTCAATGCGATGATTGATCTGTTGGAAAGCAATTATGAGAAGCAGCAGCAGTTCGTATCTAACGCCTCGCATGAGCTGAAGACGCCGCTGACCATTATTGAGAGCTATGCCAGCTTACTGAAGCGCAGAGGTGCAGAGCGTCCCGAGCTTCTGGAGGAGTCCGTTAATGCTATTCATTCCGAGGCGATCCGTATGAAGGAGCTGACCGAGCAGCTGTTGATGCTGGCCAGTCCGAAGGAGCAATGGAAGCTGGAGCTGAGCGAAGTCGAACTGGAGGAGCTGAGCAGGGAGGCGGCAAGAGCCTTCAGCAAGGCTTATCATCGTGAGGTAGCGGTTGGACAACGCTCATTCGAGATGAGCGATGAGGGGCAATTCGTGGTGAGCGATGGAGCCGATACTACGGCAGAGCAGGCTGAACTTGCGAACCAGGCTCTCGACAAGCCAGCGGAGCAGCCGATTATTGGATATACAGATGAGCAGAAGCTGCGTCAGCTATTGTTCATATTCCTGGACAATGCAAGAAAGTACAGTGAGGAATCAATTGCAATAACGGTCGGGCTGCGAGGCGAGGAAGCCTACATTCGCGTGGTCGATCGGGGCATCGGGATTCCTAAGAAGGACCTGCCTCGTGTGTTTGACCGCTTTTATCGTGTTGATGAGGCTCGTAATCGCAAGAGTGGCGGATCGGGACTGGGACTCGCTCTTGCTGCACAGATTGCAGAGGCACTTGGCGTGCGTCTGGAGCTGGATAGCGTGGAAGGACTGGGCACAACGGTGACTGTCTGGATTCCACGACAAGAGCTGATGACCGAGCCACAGGGCTAGAAGGAGGCGAAGCATATGAAGCGGAGCAAGCGAATGATAGGATGGGTAGCCGCAGCAGTGCTGGTATTCCTTGTACTCTTAATGGCCGGGACACAGTGGCTCCGTCAGGAGGCTCCGGTAACAGCGTTGAGCCAGGAACAGGCTATACGTAGTGTCCTGGCACAATACGAGGGCGAGGTAGAGCGTGTTCAACTGCATGAAGGAAGCTACAGGATGCAACTTCGCTCCACGCAGGGGCTATATGAGCTGAAGGTCAACCCGGTTGACGGCATGATTCATTCGATTCAGCGACTGGAGACACCAGCCGCTTCGGCTCCGGTGGCGGCGGCCTTTCCTGTGCCTGCGGGAGCTAGCGAAGGTCATGGGAGTCCGGCGGAGGGATCGAGTGGGGGCAATGGTCAGGCAGGAAGGCCTGACGGCAACCAAGGCTCAGCGGGGGACTCAACCGATGCTTCGGGCTCAGGAAGCACGGATGATAGTTCAGGCAAAGGTGCTGGAGAAGGTAGTGGTGGGACCTCCGGCAACAAGCCTGCTACTGGCCAAGGAACAGCAACTGATGGACAGCGTGCTGTCAGCGAGCGTGAAGCAGCGAGACTGGCCCAGGCACAGGTCCCTGGTGAGGTCAAAGAGATTGAATACAGTGGCCGCGGGAGCAACAGGTATTATCTGGTTGAGATCGATTCCCCAAACAAGGGGGAGGCTGTCGTACAAATTCATGCCATATCCGGCAAGGTGATGTCCATTGCGTGGGACGATGATGATGAAGAAGATGACGATGACGACGATGCATGAGAGTGACGATGCACATGAACTTCGTTACAGATCTATAGATTTCACCTGTAAAATTGAGAAAGGGGAGTAATCAACGGAGGGGAAGTTTGAAACAGAAGGAGCGACAGCGACGCCTTTGTCTCTGGATTTCTACGGCTATAAGCCGTGTACATGAAAGAAATCTGGAGACAACAGCGGCCGAGGTTCAAACGTTCACCGCAGTTGCACGGACCCGAACTCTTAACATTTTCAGTTCAATCTATAGTAGGTAGAGATTAAAGACCCCAGCAATGAATAACGCTATTTTCTCATCAAATTCTAATGTTCCTGACGGAGTGTTCTCATGTTCTGCGGTTATAGTAGCTACAGGAACACAGAACAGCCAGAGGGAGGCAGTTAGAATGATGAAGACACCAACAACACCAAGAACAACATCAAATACTAAGAAAATGAGCAAAAAAGCCATTGTCATCAGCGCATTAGCTGGTACGCTACTACTCGGAGGGGCCTATGGCGCCGGATGGATCGGGTCAGGGCAGGCAGAGGCGGCGTCAAACTCCGTCAGTCAGAACGAAAAGCAGCGGATCGGTGCTGAGCAAGCCGTACAGAAGGCACTTGCTGCCTTCAATGGCACGGTAGAGGGCGTCGAACTGGAGCGCAAGGGCACGAGCCTCTATTACGAGGTGGATATTGAGAATAGCCAGGGGCAGGAACGAGATGTTCTGGTAGATGCTTACACAGGTAAAGTGCTGAAGATTCGCATCGATGACGATTATGACAAGGGAATCAGTCGACAATCCGGTCAGTCAACGCAGTCACCATCCAGTACGAATAAGCAGTCCTCTTCCAGTACAGTAATCAATGAGCAGCGAGCTACTGATATCGCCTTGAAGCAGGTCAATGGCAGCAGAGTTCTGGAACTGGAGCTGGATCGTGAACGTGGCAAGCTGGTCTACGAAATTGAAGTACGGATTAGCGGCGGTACGGCTGATGTCGTAATTGATGCAGGCACAGGCAAGGTGCTGCATGTCGATAAGGACTGGGATGATGACGATGACAACCACGATGATGACTATAATGACTATGACTTTGATTAATTAATTGATTGATTGAACAACGCTGGGTAGAATCGGGAAGAGGCAGAATGTGAATGAGGAAGAAAGACGGGGCCATGAATGCGGCTCCGTCTTTTTTTGGTGTAACGAATGCAGTTGAAAAGCTGATGAACAGCAAACATGAGCACCGTGAGTAGTATGAGTGCCGTGAGTAGTATGAGTGCCGTGAGCTTATGGCTGTGCCAGCTCTGCTACCTGCGCAGGAGACAACGCTCCATCGAAGATATTCAGCTCGTCCATGCTCCCGTGGAACGGTGGGTCCCACCAGTTCACTGCCAGACTGAAGACTCCAGTCTGAGACGTGAAATGATCAGGGAATCCACTCCCTGTGAATTGAAGCTGTCCATTTACAAATACGTTGGCTACTCCTTCCTCCACAGTGAAGGCAAGGTGAGTCCATTCATTCGTGGGAATGCTCAGCCCGGTGCTACCCGTGTACCAAGGTGAGCTGCCAGACCAGAGCATCGTCGTATTCTGCTCAGGGCCTCTTGGCAGCAGGCTGATCCAGCGATTAGCGTCTGCGGCGCCGAAGAAGGTGGTGGTATACACGGTCAACTCCTCGGGATTGACCCAGAGTGCAACGGAATAAGAGTCACCGGATAACAGTCCATCTGGCAGCGCTACTCCAGATGTTCCATCAAAGACGGCAGCCTGACCGCTAATGCCATCTGTGTAGGTAATGGTGCCACCTGCGCGGTCTATGCGGTCTCCAATCACTTCCCCGGCAACGAATGAACCAGTGTGATCCTGCAAGTTCCCGTCAAATGAATATTGAGCGGTCAGCTTCGCTGCCTCATACGGAATGACTGTAACGGTAAAGGCCTTCTGCCTGTGAATATCCCCTTTGGTTATTGTCGCTGTCAGGGTGGCCGACACGGCCTGTTCCCCGGCTTCAGGGCGAGCGATCTCGCCACTTGCTGTGACTATACTAGGGTCTGAAGTGGCCCATGTGATGGATGATTGACGGCTTCCTTCACTTGGCAAGGAAAGGTTAGCTTTGACCTTGCTGGTATCCCCAAGGGTAAGCTCTCGATATACGTTATCTACAACAGTAGTCGGAGGCAGCTCCGTCAGCTGACTGCCCCAGAGCATTTCCCCTTGTTCGGACATAACAGTGAAGACAATCTGCTCCTGCTCGGTAACCTCGTCCCATTGTTGTAGAAAGACCCCATCATGTACGCCACTGTCCAGAGTGAGACGTGCCTTTGCAGCTCCTGTCTTTTGCCAGGTACCCTGTAGATCTCCTGTAACGGTATAGTCTGCGTTAAGACGTACAGACTGTACATGCTTAATTTCGGCAGAGGAATCGCTGCCATGTGCGATGAATTGGTAATCACCGACGAGTGCATCGTCAGCGAGTGGGGTCAGGGTCTCACCGCTATAACGGTAGGGAGCGACTACGGGCCAGCCATCCTCGTTCATGAACATCTGATGGACACGTACCTCGTGCAGCTCTCCTTGCTGCGGGAAGCGGGTATGGAAGACCAGAAACACTTGACCATTATCAGGATTGGTATAGACCGAGTTGTGCCCCGGAGATACATAGCCATAGCCCACTCCTTCACCCGGATCTCCAATCTTGCTGTCGAACAGGAAGTTGCCAATCAGCTTGTTGCCATAGTCGATATTTCTGGCCCCCTCTGGAAGTACAGCATTCTGCCCTTTCACATCCAGATAAGGACCTGTTGGCGAGGTGGAACGGAAGATGCGCATGTTATAGCCGCCGTCCGAAGCCAGTCCACCGTAGGTGACGTACAGGTAGAAGTAACCAGTATCTTCATTGTATTCGATATAAGGTCCTTCACCAGACTCACCATAGCCGCCAGCGATTTTGATACCAAAATAGCGATCAATCATTCGCCCGTCGGCTGTCGTACCATCTTGTCCCGGATGGATTGGTGCTCCAGTGGTCTTGTTCAGCTCCAACAGGAAAATCCCTCCCGACCATGAGCCATAGGTCATCCACAACCGTCCATCTGTGTCATAAAAGACCGTCGGATCAATAGCGTTTGGGAACAAGCGATTACCGTAGGAACCATCAGCATTGAACCATTCTGCTCGTGGGCCAGCCAGCGTTCCTTTCTCAACTAAGTGTTGAATGTGGGTATGGGTCCATTTCTTATCCACCTGGCTGTCCCGGTCAAAGGCGCTGTCTCTCGTGAAGCCTGAATACACGATTGTATCAGCATATTGATATGGACCTTCAATATCCTGGGATACCGCCATCCCGATCGCAGAGCGAATATAGGTGGAGGAGGCGCTATAATAGATGATATAGGCTCCCTTCGAGCCGTCTTCGTTAATATAGTCCTCATTCCAGAATACATCAGGTGCCCACACGGAGAACCCGCCTTTGCTGTCTGAATCATTCTCTCCTGCCCAGGCGAAGGAACCGGCAAGGTTCTCGGATAAATCACCATACAGTGTGTTCCCAGGTGTTGTGTAACCGTTTGCAAAAGAAGTCCAGTGAGTCAAGTCGGTAGACTTGGCTGCGGCGATGTGTGAGCCGAATACATAATAGGTATCGCCATCCTTCACAATGGAAGGATCATGGACAGAGACGTTCGAGAAGGTAGGTGTCTGTGCAGGATGAGGTGCAGCTTTCGTGAGCGGAGTATTCTGTGCGTTGTGATTGGTGGTATGCTCATCCTGCTGTGTGGTCCCCGTAGGTTGGGGCTCAGATGCTGCAGCCATAGCGCCTCCTCCCCATGAAGAACCTGCAATCGTTAACAAAAGAATTAGCATTACTACTACGGTGTTTCTTGTGAGTCTGGCAGTTACCCATCGAATCATCCAGATATTCTCCTTTCTGAATTGAGAGTACAGCGATATATATTCTGGATTAATCAGTAAATTCCTTTATGTTTTTGTAAAATGTTAAGGATAAATATAAAATAAAATGGTCTAGCGACATATTACCTGCGCTTCATCAAGCGAGAGTCTAGAGAGAGTACATTCTAAAATAAGGAGAATACAGATGATTATTGTTCTGAATGAAGATTTGCGGCTGCGAGCTCTTGAGCCTGGCGATTCGAATACACTTGTCAGGTGGCTGAGCGATCCTGAGGTATTGTCATACTATGAAGGCCGTGATCGTCCGCATGATCTGGCATCGGTGCAAGAGCATTTTATCGATCATCAAGATGAGATGAGCTCGTATATCATGGAGTATAAAGGCAAGGATATTGGTTACATCCAAATCTATCCTCTTGATGAGGAAGAAGCACAAATATATGGCTATGAAGGTCATTCGGCTGGCTTATATGGAATGGATCAGTTTATAGGGGAGACTGAGTATTGGAATCAGGGCATAGGCTCCCAGCTTATAACAGCGGTGGTCAAGCATCTCGTTGAGAAGAGAGGGGCAAGCAAGATTGTATTAGATCCGCAGGCTTGGAATACAAGGGCCATAAGAGTCTATGAGAAGTGCGGATTTACCAAGAAAAAGTATCTAGAGAAGCACGAGCTGCATGAAGGAGAATTAAGGGATTGCTGGTTAATGGAATATGTAAAACCGTAAATATTATATATAGAAATCGTCTTATCGGAAATCCGCTCTTCTCATGTAAAAACTCATTTTACATAAAATGACGTTAGAATTAATAAATATACAGTAACCTTGTCTAATGTCACGGTATGGAGCAATCAACTCCATCCTATGGATGAGATAGGAGTGTTTTTGGGGCGTCATAGCCAAGAGAACGGTGAGAAGAGAATTGGATAAAGAGAGGATTTGATGCAAGTCATGAAACATCTTAACCGGAATGCCTCCGCTGCGCTGTTGTCCGTAGCATTGCTGTCGAGCACCCTGGGCGCAAGCCAGGTAGGTGCAACAGAAGCAACGACCACACCAGCTACATCAGCAACATCGACTCCAACAGCTAATACCCCGGCTGAAGCTTCAACGAGCTTCGTAGATCATTACAAGAATAATAAATCAGATTTCAAGACCGAGGATACCAACCCGGCACTTCGGTTGCTGTCTGAATTTAATAAGCTATGGAAGCCAGGTGCTTCCTGGGATTCGGGTACGAAGCTGAACAGCAGTGTACTGGATGCCAACATTCAGAAGGTGGCTGACATTGCAGCCAGCCGGACAGCCGCTGACGAAGAGCATGCTTATCTAAGCGACCGCAGAAGCCAAAGCTATAGCGTCATTGATGGTCTGGGTTCCTTGACGGATATTTATCGTGAGAATGCCGGAGCAGTCACTACTATTACCAGTGTTGCACAAGATGCCACATCCAAGAAATATGATGATGAAGGCAACAATGCAGGTGATCCAGAATCCAAGCTGGGCAAGGTTGTTACGTTGGTGAACACGCTGCGTGGGGAGTATTCCTCCTCGAACCCGTCCAAGAATTATTTCAACTATAAGCGCCCATTCCGCTGGGCAGATGATTCTCTGATCATTCCTACGCTGCTGCCAGCCAAAAAAGATGATCCTACTACTGACGGAGGATTCCCTAGTGGACATACGAATGCTGCCTATCTGACTGCATTTGCTATGGCTTACGCTGTACCAGAGCGTTATCAGGAGCTATTAGCCAGTGCCTCAGAGCTGGGAGATAGCCGCGTCGTAGCGGGTATGCATTCACCGATGGATGTCATGGGTGGACGTGTGTTGGCTACAGCATTGTCTGCTGCGATCCTGAACGATCCAGAGCATAGCGACTTGAAGAAGGCCGCTTATGAGCAGGCTCATGAAGTGCTGTTGACGCAGCAAGGTACAGCCAACGATCTGTATGCAGATGTTGCTGTCAATGAGCAAAAATACTTGGAACGTCTGACTTATGGCTTCGCACCAATTCAATCCACTACGGCACCAGCAGCTGTTCCTAAAGGTGCAGAGGTGCTGCTGGAGACTCGCCAGCCGTACCTGGATGCCGAGCAACGTCGTACGGTACTGGCTACTACAGCACTGCCTTCCGGCTATCCGTTGCTGGATGATGAAGAGGGCTGGGGACGTCTCAATCTGTATGCAGCTGCAGACGGCTTCGGTTCCTTCCCCGAACAGATCACTGTAAATATGGATGGAACGAATGGCGGCTTTCACGCGCTAGACAGCTGGCGTAATCATATCGCTGGAGTCGGCGGGCTGACCAAGACAGGCAGCGGTACGCTGAAGCTGGAGGGGAACAACTCGTATTCCGGTGGCACAGTGCTCGAAGAGGGCGTGCTAGTAGGGGCTTCCCAGACAGCCTTTGGTAAAGGCGATGTCACGATCAATGGGGGTACACTGCAGAAGAATGTGAGCGGTGAGCTGAAAATTCAAGGCAATCTGAAGCAATCGGATAAGGGGACGCTGGAGCTGCATCTGCGCAGCAACAGCGACGTCCTTACCATCCAGGGTGCCGCTGAGTTCAACGGCAAGCTTCGTCTGGTGTTCGAGAATGGCTACGTGCCTGCTATCGGTTCCAAGATCATAAGCTATGGTGCATGGAAGCAGACCGGTGATTTCACTTCGATCGAGACAGTAGGTCTTCCTGAGTCCTACCAGATCAGTCTGGATTACAAAGGCGACCAAGCCCAACTGAATATTACTAGACAGTAATTCTCATCGTATGAGAAGGGCTGAATTACTGAATGTAACGGCGTCTACCTACCCGAGCGGTAACGGCAGGCGCCGTTGTGTCATGTGGAGAGGGGAATATGCCATGGCCCGCTTCCATTGCCTGTAAAACTGCATGCCATTCAGGAGGAATGCGGTTCGACGCAGGCGCGAACTGGGATAGATAGGCGAAGTCAGGGAATACGATATTCTCAGTTAAATAGGCAGAACGGTTACTTCCTGGTCTACGGTGTCTGTTGAGCGATGCGATGATCTCCTCCGCTGGCAGAATTCCCATTCCGTGCCCGTAATACATCGTATCATTGAGCTTGATCGTGTTCTCGCCCTTCCACTCGGGCGTCTCCGGCGATACATCCGGGTTGATGAAGTAGAGAATATCTCCGGGAGTAGCCCGATGACTACCATGAACCTGAATGAGCCTCAGGTCCTCGTCATAGTGCCAATCATATAGGAGAATATTAGCAAAAAGGCGATTGAATTGCTGATCACCAATCGAGTCCAGCACAGCTTTATATAGCACAATCACCATGGCTGTTGCGCACTCAAAGGCATACATCCTCCCGTTTCTGAAGATATCACGTATGCCTTCAGCAGGAGTGACCTCCTTTCGGATGCGAAAGCCTCCCTGATCTGTCATCGTCCAATATTGCGGGTTACTGCGTGAATTCTCAAAGTCGGCAAAGGAGACTCCGCTGTAGTTCAGCGCTTGTGCGGCCCCTACGATATTTTGCCTCATAATCGCCTCGAATTGTTGTCTGTTCATATGGACATTGCCCTCCTTGGAGTCCTGGAATACTCCATTATATGGGGACAGATGCACAGGGTGCGAAGATAATCCGGTGTTCCAGAACGATCAGGCTAATATTAGCGTCCGAGCAGCGGTCTGATCTCTTGAATCACCTGCTGTAGCTGGCTTGCACATTGCTCATAGAGCTGTTTTCCTTTCTTCTGCCTTGTGGACAGGGCGAACATCTCCAGATCAGCCTCACACTTTTTGAGGCTAGCCAGCAGCATGGCTCTTTCCTCCGGCTGGGGTACTATCAGATCATCTGTGTACAGATCGACATACAGCTGTCCATAGGAATCGACCTGAGCTAGAAAAATACTGCTCGTAGTCAGCTCAAGCTTATCCAGCTCGGTATAGAGCCATTCTCTGCTGAGTCCCAGTTCGGACAGAGGAGTATCCAGAATTTTACCATCCATAATGACGATCTGGGGTGACTGCTCAGGTGCGACCTTAATGCCCAGGCTAGAGGGAGTCAAAGGCTGACTTTCCTTCATGGGTAATACATTCAGCACTCCGCTGGGTTCCATAATCGCGAACTCAACGTCGGATAGCTTGAATATGTTCTTAGCACGAAGCTGCTCCATGAGCTCATCCGAGGTCAGGCGCTCTTTCTTGAGATTGTCCTCCAGCACCTTGCCATCCTTGATAACAACCGTTGCTTTCCCATCCATGAAATCCCGTGCCTTCTTACTGTACATCTGAACATATTCGATGCCCAGCGATGCCACCACCCAGACAATCAAGGAGATGACACCAAGATACCAGGTCCCTTCGCTTTCCAACGGGATATAGGCTGCAATGCTACCGATCGTAATTCCGGTAATATATTCGAACAGGGACAATTGGGACACCTGTCTCTTGCCGAGCAGCTTGGTCATGAAGAAGAGTACCACCAGCGCGACCAATGTGCGATAGGATACGATTAACCATTCAGGCATAAGCTTGCTCCCTTCCTTGGGTCACGAAATTTAGTAGTCATATATCACAGGATGTCTGCTTATCCTGTTTTTTATGCGATAGCTTCCATTTGAATAGAGGAGTGGAAAGCTCGTCATAATAATCCAGTCAAGATATGACCGAGAGTAGGGAGGTGAGTACACATGACTGTAGCATCCGATGTGAAGACCTGTCTGGCATCCTTGAAGAGTGCTCAAGCGAGTCTAGAGCAATTTGCATTATCGACGCAAAATGAAGATGCCAAAAATCTGTTCACGAACGCTGCGCAGCAAACACTGCAGATTGTGAATCAGGTTCAAAGCAGAGTACAGCAGCTAGAGGATGAGGAGCCGCAATATCAGGGCTTCTAAGATGAATCGACTTGTACATTGAAGATCAAGAGGGAAATAGATCAGAATTAAGAGCGAATCTCTGCACAAGAGATTCGCTTTTTGCTAGATAGAGATTATGCTGCCAATTTTCTTTTTTTGAATTTGGAAATAAAATAAAAAAATAAAGAAAAATGTCATGAAAATATATTGTTTTTATGGGAAAATTATGTATAATTTAGTCAGATATCGCCTACAACGGTCAGCCCTTTTTTAAGTAGCATTTGTTGATAGCGGTTACATTATGGAGAGAGGTGCACATCTCTTCTTGACCCTATTGCGTTCCTGATCCAGAGACTACTGCGGGTGGTACTATACTAAAGTATAGGAAGGATGGTTTCTAGTGAAAAAGGGATTAGCTATATTATTGACTGGATTATTGTTAACGATCACATGGGGTACGGCTCCAGCAGAGGCAGCCCCTCGGGTTGTAGACAGTACGATTTTGGTGAAGGCCGGGGAAACGTATGATGGCAAAGGCCAGACTTTCGTTGCCAATCCCAAAACACTGGGTGACGGAAGTCAAAAAGAGGGGCAGAAGCCGATCTTCCGACTTGAGAATAATGCGACGCTCAAAAATGTATACATTGATGCTCCAGCAGCTGACGGTGTACACGTATATGGTAATGCCACGATCAGCAATGTCACCTGGCTTGATGTAGGTGAAGATGCATTGACGCTGAAATCTTCAGGTACGGTTAACATTACTGGCGGCGGGGCTTTCAAGGCCTATGACAAGGTCTTTCAGGCCAACGCTTCAGGCACCATTAACATCAAGAACTTCCGTGCGGATGATATTGGCAAGCTGGCCCGTCAAAACGGAGGAACTAGCTATCGCGTGAACTTCACGCTGGATAACTCCAATATTTCCAATGTGAAGGACTCCATTTTCAGAACCGACAGCAGCTCCAGTGCCGCCAAAATTACCAATACACGATATAGCAAAGTTCCTACACTGTTCAAAGGCTTTGCCTCTGGCAAGACAAGCCAATCCGGAAATACCCAATATTAAGCCATCCTTATTCATAGAATACAGCTGCACAAAGGGAGCACAGGTACAAGCCTGGCTTCCTTTTTGTCGTAAGTGCGACATAGCCGTCCATAATCTGATAGAATGAGAATTGGAACAGACATTCAGCTTCAAAACAGTTACCAGCGCTTATGCCTGCATTCGTGTATAATACAGCACTACATTGCAGCAGCGCGGATGCAGTTCAAATTGCAATCAGGGAGGCAGAATCGATATGAAGGAAGCAAAACGTGTGAAGTGGGGCTTGATCAGTACAGGATGGATCGCGGAGAAATTCGCAGCGGATTTGTCCCATGCAAGCAACGGGGAATTGTATGCGGTAGCTTCACGTACAATTGAAAGCGCAGACAAATTCGCTAAGCAATTCAATATACCTAAGGCATATGGCAGCTATGAAGAACTGTTAGCGGACCCGGAGGTTGATGTCGTCTACATTGGTACTCCACATCCGATGCATAAGGAGAACATCCTCAGTGCCCTTCATGCCGGAAAATCAGTCCTCTGCGAGAAGCCGGTTACGATGAACAGTGCGGAGCTGGAAGAGGTGCTGGCGGTTGCCAAGGAGAAGCAGCTCTTCTTCATGGAAGCGATGTGGACACGTTATCTTAAGCCGATTCGTCAGGTGAGAGAGTGGCTGGCTGAAGGCAAGATTGGTGACGTGCTGTTGGTCAAGGCTGAATTCGGCTTCCGTATGGAATGGGACCCCAATCATCGTCTCTTGAATCCTGAGCTGGGCGGGGGAGCATTACTGGATGCAGGGATCTATCCAGTATCATTTGCTTCCATGATATTCGGTCCGAACCCGGAACGTATGGCTAGTACAGCCCACATCGGTGAGACGGGGGTAGACGAGCAGTTCTCAATCATGCTGTCCTACAGCGAAGGTCGCACGGCCATGCTGAATGGAGCGATCCGACTGGGACTGCCGAATGATGCCTTCATCCAAGGTACCAAAGGCTACATTCATATCCCGCGCTTCCTCTTCTCGGATTCGGCCACACTTTATGTGGACGGTGAAGAGCCGGTTGTCATTAAGGATGATCGTGAATTTGCAGGCTACGCATATGAGGCTGAAGAGGTGGGAAGATGCCTGCAGGAGGGGCTTCTGGAGAGTCCGGTTATGACATGGGAGGAGTCCCTGGGCATTATGCGCTTGCTGGATCAGGCACGTGGCCAATGGGGTCTGCGCTATGAAGCAGATGACAACACGAAGGGCTAATGCACCGAATGTGGCCTAAGTATTACAGTCTCAGCGCTTCACGCCGAGGCCTTGAATGGATGTAGGCTGGTTAAGGTATATCTCATTTCACTACCCCGATCTTGTTATGGTATGGTAATATAATTTGTTGAGTGAACCTGCTCGCGTGGCCGCCTAGTTCGGCCTAGCGGGCTTTTTTTAAGTTCTTTATCGGTCGGTGGCCGAGACATATCATCTTTTTTCGGGGGGACTCCATGATTTCGCTGCAGGAAGTGAGCAAGAGCTATGTGGGAAAAGAACACGCATATACGGCCGTCGATTCCGTATCTATAGAGATCGAGGCAGGGGAGATCTATGGTATTATCGGCGCCAGCGGTGCCGGGAAATCCACTCTGCTCCGTATGATCAACATGCTGGAACGGCCAGACCAGGGAATTGTCCAGGTAGACGGACAGGATATGACCCGGCTGCGAGGAAATGAGCTGAGAACAGCCATTCGTTCGATCGGGATGATATTTCAGCATTATCATCTAGTCCATAACCGCACGGTGGGTGGTAATGTAGCCATGCCCCTGGAGTTGGCAGGCATTCCGAAGCGTGAGCGTGCGAAGCGAGTGAAGGAGCTGCTGCACTTCGTGGGACTTGCGGACAAGCTGGAGCAGTACCCGGCACAGCTGAGTGGTGGACAGAAGCAGCGGGTCGCTATTGCTCGCGCATTGGCGAATCACCCTAAGGTGCTTTTGTGTGACGAGCCAACCTCTGCGCTCGACCCGCAGACGACAGAGGAGATCCTGGAAGTACTCCGTCACGCCAATAAAGTATACGGGGCAACGATCGTACTCGTGACCCATGATATGCAGGTGATGAAGAGCTTCTGCCATCGTGTAGCCGAGATGGAGCAGGGACGTCTGGTGCGGACCTTTCGGATAGAGCAAGGGAGAGGGGGGCGGACGGATGTTTGACGAGCTGATAGCGAATCTTATCCATTATCAATCCCAGATCTGGCAGGCCATTGGTGAGACGTTCATTATGGTGGGTGTCTCGATTGCTGCGGCCGTACTGGTTGGTCTTCCGCTCGGTACGATCCTGATGCTGTGCAGGCCTGGGCAGAAGTATGAGAACAGAATCATATTCAATATAGCCAACAGTGTGGTGAATATTATCCGTTCATTTCCGTTTCTGCTGCTGGTGGTCTTTATGATTCCGTTTACCCGGCTTGTGGTTGGTACGGCACTGGGGACGATCGCAGCGACTGTGCCACTATCCGTGGTGGCCATTGCTTACTATGCCCGGCTTGTCGAGCAGGCATTGCTGGATGTACCCAAAGGTGTGATGGAGGCAGCCTCCTCCATGGGAGCTTCCACCTTGCAGATGGTATACAAGTTCTTGTATGTTGAGGCACGGTCAGGGTTGACGCTAGGTCTGACGACGGCCACGATTACCTTTATCTCCTATTCTACCGTTATGGGGGTCGTTGGAGGTGGCGGTGTTGGTGATTTTGCCATTCGTTATGGCTATCAACGCTTTGAGACGGAGCTTATGTTTTTTACAATTATTATTATGATTGTTCTTGTGCAGGCGATCCAGTTCACAGGGAATACCATAGCGCGATGGCTGGACAAGCGCTGAGTCATAAGGCTATAGTATGTATTGATTGCTCGAATACTTAAAAATCAGATATTGAGAAATGTGTCTATCCACACTCACAGATCAGCAACCATGAAGAGCAAGTCAAAAATAGAGAATATGTTGGGGGTTAAGAAAATGAAGCAGAAAATGAAAAGCACCTGGATGATGGCATTGCTGGCAATGATCCTGTTAGTAGGAGCCGGCTGTGGGCAGCAGGCAAGCGAGCCCAAGAATACGGAGTCTGCTCCCGCCGAGGAAGTGACTCTGAAGGTAGCATCTCTAATTCCACCAATGACGGATATTCTGGATGTAGTCAAGCCACTCCTCAAGGAGGACGGCATTAATCTGGAGGTTGTAGTACTTTCTGACAATATACAGCCTAATACGGCGCTGGCCAACAATGAAGTGGATGCGAACTTCTTCCAGCATGTGCCCTTCATGGAGCAATATAATGAAGCGAACGGATCTGATCTGGTCGCAGTAAAGCCGATCTATCATGCGCTCTTCGGCGCGTATTCCAAGAAATATAAGAGCATAGATGAGCTGCCAGAGGGAGCCGTTATTGCGATTCCCAACGACTCCACTAATGTTGGCAGATCACTTGTCATGTTCGAGCAGAATGGCATGATCAAGCTGAGAGAAGGGGCCGGCTACGCTGCAACCCAGGCTGATATTGTGGAGAACAAGAAGAATTATGTCTTCAAGGAAGTGGATCTCCTGATGCTGGCCCGTTCCTATGATGATGTAGATGCGGTGGCCATGTATCCTGCGTATGCAAGTCCTCTCGGCTTGACGCCGAAGAAGGATGCCTTCATTACCGAGAAGACGGATGACCGCTTCGCGATCACACTTGTGGCTCGGGGAGACAACGCTAACTCTGAGCCCATTCAGAAGCTGGCAGAGCGTATGACCGGACCAGAAGTAGCAAAATACCTGGAAGAGAACTTTGGTGAGGTATCTGTACCTGCATTCTAATGTAGAAATTAGCTCTCATCACCATGCAATCAGACCTGAAAGACTCCAATTTCACCCTAATCGTGGAATTGGAGTCTTTTTTCGTGCGCTCGCATGTCCAGTTCTGCCATCATTCTTATACCTTGTGCATAGAATTCAAAGGGGATACTCGAGACGGTGAGGACAAATTCAGACCAAGATTGTGAGATGTCGAGGTGCAGCATATTTTAATAGTGATAGAGAAGATAGGCTTTACACGTATCACAGTTCACTTGCTACCACATAGAATATGATATCTTCTGTGCTGTACCGGAAATCAACCGGAATTAGGACAGAGTATACTTCTTCGGGTGTTCATCCATTGTGTGAAGGGTATGCCAGAAATTAAGCTGAGGAGTGATAGCATGTCTCAACCCAACATACCTAATATTAGTCCTAACATAACCCTAACAAGAGATGATGCAATTAATTTGCTTCTAGCGTCCATTGCGATGGAAGAGCTGGGATTAGGTCACATCATTAATGCAGAGGCAGAGAAGATTCAATATGCTGTGGGTACATTGCCAGGTCTGACGATTCCTGCGACGATCAGTGAGCTCTTAATTGTGAATCAGAGTGTTCAGTCCACCTTGCAGGAAACAATCAAGAAGGAGCTGTTGCTTGATAGTAAGCTGCAGACGGTATTGAAGACTGTGGGACCAGTTCCAACAGGAATTACGGGACCAACAGGAGCAACAGGAGCAACAGGAGCAACAGGTCCAACAGGTCCAACGGGAGCCACCGGACCAACAGGTCCGACAGGCGAAACAGGAGTAACTGGCCCGACAGGTCCGACAGGCGAAACGGGAGCAACTGGCCCGACAGGTCCGACAGGAGAAACAGGGGCCACAGGTGGAACTGGAGCCACAGGTCCAACGGGAGCCACCGGCCCGACAGGTGAAACAGGGGCCACCGGAGGAACGGGAGCCACGGGCGAAACGGGAGCCACAGGTGAAACGGGAGCAACTGGCCCGACAGGTCCAACGGGTCCGACAGGTGAAACCGGAGGAACTGGAGCCACAGGCGAAACGGGAGTGACCGGCCCGACAGGTCCGACAGGTGAAACCGGAGGAACGGGAGCTACGGGCGAAACGGGAGTAACCGGTCCAACCGGTCCAACTGGCCCAACGGGTCCAACTGGGGAAGAAGGCGACATAGGAGCGACAGGAGCCACGGGTGCAACAGGCGAAACAGGAGCCACCGGAGGAACCGGAGCTACAGGCGAAACGGGAGCAACCGGCCCGACAGGTCCGACAGGCGAAACCGGAGGAACGGGAGCCACAGGTGAAACGGGAGCAACCGGTCCAACCGGCCCAACGGGTCCAACTGGGGAAGAAGGCGACATAGGAGCGACAGGAGCCACGGGTGCAACAGGCGAAACAGGAGCCACCGGAGGAAC
>NZ_AUFO01000040.1 GCF_000426545.1 Paenibacillus massiliensis subsp. panacisoli DSM 21345
AACTGGCCCGACAGGTCCGACAGGCGAAACCGGAGCAACTGGAGTAACTGGAGCAACGGGTGCCACGGGAGATGCAGGAGCCATCGGAGCCACAGGGGCGACGGGTGCCACGGGTGAAACGGGAACCAGCCTTACTGCCAGCTCTATTTTCGGAGCTAATACAACGGGCGGACTTCTTACTCTTGTGCTAGGAGTTGTTGATGTACCTTTACCGGATAACCAGGTTGTCGGACCAGGAACAGCATTCAATGGAACGAGTACTGTTATTACATTGACCGAAGCTGGCAACTACTTTGTGTCTTACTCAGTTAACTTAACGGCAGCACTTCTCTTGAGCTCAAGGGTATTGTTGAATGGTACTACGGAAATACCTCAATCAGTAATATCTCCAGTGCTGGGTATATCTTCATTTACTAACGATTTTATTGTTACGCTTCCAGCGAACGCCACGCTTCAGTTGCAATTGACGGGTGGGGTTGCTGTAGCGACATTGTCTACGGATGCCCCAACCAATATGACTGTAATTCGCTTGAGTTAATAATTAGTAAATTATATCAGCCGCTGTTCCGTCATGGGATAGCGGCTTTTTTTCTAACACCTAAGCTCTATACTCTCTAGTAAATTGAAAAGAAATTTGGTGAGGTATCTGTACCTGCATTTTAATGCCGAAATAATCAATCTGCACCATTCATTCAGATCAGTAGGACTTCCATTCCACTCTAATCGTGGATTTGGAGTCTTTTTTAGTGTGGTTCAGCATATCAGCAGCGCATAGAAAAGTTAGGCTTGGCATGTATCACGGATCATTAGCTACCACATAGTATAAGATATCTTCTGTGCGTACTGGAGAAATACCTGAATCGGAACAGAGTATATTCCTTCAGGTGTTCATCGATTATGTAGAAGGAAATGCCAAAAATTGAGCTGAGGAGTGATAGCATGTCTCAACCTAACATACCTAATATTAATCCTAACATAACCTTAACAAGAGACGAAGCAATTAATTTGCTCTTAGCATCCATTGCGATGGAAGAGCTGGGATTAGGTCACGTCATTAATGCAGAAGCAGAGAAGATTCAATATGCTGTAGGTACATTGCCAGGTCTAACGATTCCTGCTACGATTAGTGAACTTCTGATTATAAATAAGAGCGTTCAATCCACATTGCAGGAAACGATCAAGAAGGAATTGCTGCTTGATAGTAAGCTGAAGACAGTATTGAAAGTGTTGGACCAGTGCCAATAGGAATTACGGTAGTAACAGGAGCCATACGAGAAACACGGGAACGAGCCTTACGGCCAGCTTTATTTTCGGAGCTAACACAACGGGTGCACTTCTTACTCTTATACTAGGAGTTGTTGATTTACCTTTACCGAATAAGCAGGTTGTCTTATATTAGCCCGCTGTTCCGTCATGGAATAGCGGCTTTTTTTCTAATACCTAAGCTCTATATTCACTAAATACATACATCCGATACGAGGCTGGAAGAGGGGCTTTGCTGCAACTAGCAGCATGTACAAATCCATTGCTGCTAAATCCTACATAAATCTAGAAAGAAATAAGTACAACAGGCCAGTCAAAGTGATTCCTGACTGGCCTGTTGTACTAACACGAGTTGCTTATTAGCTTATTACGCTCGTCATGCCTTCAATAGCTCGTTAAGCCGTATTAAGGCATCTGACGCTGGGGTGTAAGTATAAGATAAGCTAAGTGACTGATAGTAGGCGTGAAGCGCCTGCTCTAGCTGGCCCTCCTGCTCGTAGCATTGACCTTTGTAATACCAGGCATGAAAGCTGCCTGAGCCACGGAGAGTCAGGTGCGCGAGATTACCTTCGCCCATCTCCAGACAGTGGTCAAAGGCTTCATGAGCCTGTTCGTACCAGCCTTTTAAATAAAGAATAATACCCTTGTACAGATGCAGGTCTACATAGTCAGGATACATTTCAATGGCTTTCTCAATGCCAGGCCATGCGCCCTCTGCGCTTCCTGTAGAGATTAGAACCGAATACTTGAGCTTGTATAGCAGTGATGGTGGAGCTACGCCTTGTTCCAGAAAACCTTTGATCGAACGATTCACATAAGCAAAGGCTGACTCGTATTCCTGAAGGTGAGCATATTCGCTGGCAAGGTGATATTCAATCCATGGGCTGTGGCTTTCTTTACCGAGCTCTTTCAGGAGAAGATTCAGGTTGCGTTCAGATTTCTTTTTATTGGCAATAACGGATTCAGTATACCCTTCATGATGGATTCGCACGGGCAGTAGCTTGATGGCTGTAGGAAGCTCCTCAGGAGACAAGGCTTCAGTAATGTTCAAGGTCTCGTGAATGGTAGCCTGGAATTTGAATCCCTTTCCATTGCGAAATAAGCGCGTCTGAGCAATATGAAACGCATCATCCGCATTGCGTGTATCGTTAACGTAATTGATCAGATGCACAGAGAGCACATGATCTTCCTCTTCTCGCAGTAGCTCCTTGACGTAGGCTGCATCATACGTATCCAATGCTTCGTCTGCATCCAGCCACAGAATCCAGTCTCCAGTGGCATGGGGCAAGCCATGGTTACGAGCAGCGGAGAAGTCATCATGCCATTCATAATGAAGTACAGTAGCTCCATATTGCTCACAGATTGCAACGGTCTGATCACTGGAACCAGTGTCCACAATGATCATCTCATCGACGACCCCCTGAACGCTTTCAAGACAGCGTGCCAGGCAAGCTTCCTCATCCTTGACAATCATGCAGAGTGTTAGCCGAGGATCTTCCATATTGTCTCACCCATCTCCTTCATACCTGTAAAATATAATGCCCTGCTGGTCGATCTCACCGCAGATTAGTGGCATGATGCCCCAATAAGCAGATAAATCCCACTCCTATAAATGTATTTCCTCCATGGAGTAAGTATGCTTCTGAATACAGACCCTGTGTTGGCAGGCTGCACCCATATAGCCTTGGAGCGGATGGCGCATGAGTGTCCATAGTGTGAATAGGGGATTTATGCCAGTAGGCTATCTGGCAGTGTGTTCACTGCTGGCATGCGGCTTTCTGGTATAATAGAGTATAGAGCGAAATTATCCAGTACGGTGATGTACGAAGGAGAACAGGGAGGATTACGAGCAATGAGCTTTCCATTGACGATTCGTGTCATTAAGCTACTCTGCGGCAGAGAAACCTGCAATGAAGGGGAAGCTCTGCTGCAGGACGATAAAGTCCTCCTCACCAGCTACAATCCTGAGGTAAATGTATACAAGGCTACGGTACGAGACGGGATCGGATATGAAGTATACGTGGAAATTGACCAAGATGGTGATGTGAAGGCGGATTGTGACTGTCCAAGCCATGCTACATCCGATTATTTTTGCGCACATATTGCTGCAGTACTGCTACACATTCACGAGCTTCGTCATGATGGAGCAGCGGCAGCAAACAGCACGGGGTCAGAGGGGTATACATCATCTGGTGCAAGGACCTCTGGAGGTACGTCTACCACAGGCTGGACTGGGCGAGCAGGTGAGCTGCAGGTGCGTCACGGCACCATGGGCACTCAGCGTCAAGGACGCCAGGGATTGGTGTCCAGTCAGACACGACTGGCTAATGCTGTGCTGGGGCTATTCTCTGAACGCCCCCCACGCTCCACAGCGGCTGCACCTTATCTGGAGCATCGCACGCTGGTGGAGGTGGAGTTCCTGTTAAGGCCATTTCCGACCGGGAGTCGCACCTACATGCTTGCGCTGGAGCTGAAGCTGGGGACACAGAGAATGTATATCGTGCAGAAGCTGCGGGCTTTTCTGGAAGCGGTTGAGCATCGACAGCCCTTTCCCTTCTCCAAGAGCTATACCTATGATCCTGCAGTGAATTGCTTCCGTACCGAGGACGATGACATCCTGCAGCAGTTGGTAGCCATTTACCATCATGAGCTCTGGTACAAGCAGACCTCGCAGGGAAATGGACATCAGGGACGAAGCATTAGCGGTGAGCGCATGCTGCTCATTCCCCCTTCCTTCTGGAAGACGCTTCGTCCGCTACTGAACCGTTCATCTGCGGTGCGTCTAGAGCAAGACGGGACACTGCATTCAGGCATTCAGGTGGTGGAGGATGCTGAGCTGCTGGAGTTCCGTTTTGATCAGGCACAGGGCCAAGTGGAGGAATACGCGCTCCAAATCGAGCGGTTGGATGACATCCTGCTGCTAGAGCCTTACGGAGCGGCCTTGTATGAGGGGAAAATGATCCCCCTCTCGCCAGACTCCTGCCGTCGTCTGTCCGAGTTGAAGCAGCTGCTGGATACTTCCCGCCAACGAGAGATTCGGATTCAGCCAGAGCAGATGGAATCCTTCATGGAGAAGGTGATTCCTGGTCTTCGTAAGCTGGGCAGTGTCACAGTGGCGCCTGCGGTAGCGGATCGGATTGTAAGGCATCCACTCCGAGCGAAGCTGTACCTGGACCGGATCAGACAACGTTTGCTGGCGAGTCTCGAATTCACCTATGGGGACATTGTTCTGAATCCGTTAGAGGAGTCATCTACCGGCCATGGTGGGCGTGGGTATATTCTGATGCGGGATGGAGATCAGGAGCAGCAGATTATATCCTTAATGGAGCATAGCGCTTTTGCGAGAACGGACAGCGGCTACTTCATGGAGGATGAGGCAGCGGAATATGACTTCCTGTATCATACAGTCCCTCAGTTGGAGCAGCTGCTGGACATCTATGCGACCTCGGCAGTCAAGGAACGGCTGTATCGAGGTCCTGCCCCTATAAGAATTACGGTTGATGTCGATGAACGAACGGATTGGCTGGAGCTTCGTTTTCAAGTGGATCGCATGGATGAAGCGGCTATTCGTGAGCTACTGCAATCACTAGAGCTGAAGCGTCAGTACTACCGACTCCCTGAGGGAGCGCTCATGCCACTGGATACCGAAGAGTTCAGGGAAATTGTGCGTCTAATGAACGAAGCCGGGGTGACGCATACACAGTTGGAGGGGGCAAGCATTCGCCTTCCCGTGCCTCGGGCTTTTCAATTAACAGAGCTATTGGAGCACGGAACGGTCGTCCAATCCGGGCAAGCCCTGCGTCAATTCATGAAGCAAATGGGGCAGCCAGAGCTGTTGGAGGCTGCGTTGCCTGATAAGATGGAGAGCGTGCTCCGTGAATATCAGAAGTATGGATTTCAGTGGATGAAGACGCTCGCTCGCTACCGCTTCGGTGGTATATTAGCCGATGACATGGGTCTTGGCAAGACGCTGCAGAGTATTGCTTATATTGTCTCCAGTCTACCGGAGATTCGGGAACGGGGGCAGCCAGCGCTTGTGCTTGCCCCTGCTTCACTGATTTATAACTGGGCTAATGAGCTACGGAAGTTCGCGCCAGAGCTACGGGCGATGATCATTGATGGTGAACGTTCTGAACGCACAGAATCACTGGAGACGTGGTCCGAGCAGGATGTAGTTATTACTTCGTATCCGTTGCTTCGTAAGGACAAAGAGCTGTATGGGGGAATGGTCTTCCATACGATGATTCTGGATGAAGCGCAGGCCATCAAGAACCATACATCGCAGACGGCGCAGGCAGTCAGAGAGATTGTGGCCAGACAAAAGTTCGCTTTGACAGGCACACCGATTGAGAATGCTTTGGAGGAGCTGTGGTCCATCTTTCATGTGGTATTTCCCGAGCTGCTACAGGGTAAGCAGGACTTTCAGGCATTAAGCCGAGAGCAGGTCGCTAAGCGAATAAGACCCTTCGTGCTGAGACGGCTGAAGAGGGATGTGCTTACAGAGCTGCCGGAGAAAATGGAGTATCTCCAAGTGTCGGAGCTCCTTCCTGAGCAGAAACGGCTGTACGCTGCCTTCCTCGCGAAGCTTCGTCAGGATACGTTGAAGCATCTGGATGACAATACGATTCACAAGCATCGCATCCGTATATTGGCCGGACTGACCAGGCTCCGACAGATCTGCTGTCACCCAGCCTTGTGCGTGGAGGGCTACACAGGTAGCTCTGCCAAGCTGGAGCAGCTGCTTGAGATCGTGGAGGAATGCCGCAGCTCGGGTCGCAGGATGCTGATCTTCTCGCAATTTACCCAGATGCTGGATCTGATACGTCGTGAATTCACGCAGCTTGGTGTGCAATATTTCTATCTGGACGGTCAGACCCCACCCAGAGAAAGGGTAGAGCTATGTGCCGAGTTCAACGAGGGAAGCAGGGATGCGTTCCTCATCTCGCTCAAGGCGGGTGGTACCGGACTGAATCTGACAGGTGCCGATACGGTCATCCTCTTTGACCTGTGGTGGAATCCTGCGGTAGAGCAGCAAGCGATGGACCGGGCCCATCGGATGGGACAGAAGAATGCTGTCCAGGTTATCCGGTTAGTGACTCAGCATACGGTCGAGGATAAGATGGTGGAGCTGCAGCAGCGAAAGAAAAACTTGGTCGAGGAAGTGCTACACTCCGAAGAGACGGCAGAATCCTTCTGGACAGAGGAGGAGCTTAGAGAAATTCTCATGCTTCAGCCATCATAATCGTTCCCGGACGGGCATATGCTCTTGGTGAAACGGGAGCTGACGGGCTGTGCACGGGGAAGTGGTACACGCGGGGAAGCTCATCCAAGGGAAGGGAGATGAACTGCCTCATGCGTAAGCATGCGCTTGTACCCCCGGAGCCGCTGAGCGGAATGCTGCTGGTCTTGTCCGAGCTGGCTGAGCAGGTATATGCACGACGGGAGAGTATCGGAAGACAAGAGTACATTTTGTTCGGGTACCGATTAGCAACGATTCTAGAGGTATTGGACGGCTTGCATTCTGCCTGTGTCCGAGTGGGGCTTGGCACTACAGGAGAGAGCACACCTGCATCGCAGGTCGTGGAGCATCTTGTGCATCCAGAACGTGATGCGCTTAGCTATGGGAGCTTGGCCTGGATGCATCCCGACGACGCACTTCAGCGGCTCGAATGGCTTATGAAGCAGTGGCCGTTCCCATCATTGACCTACCGGGTGAAGCTGCTAACGACGCTGCACAAGCTGTCTCCGTACTATAAGCATATGCGACGTAGGTCGCTCCCTGAGACGGTGACAACCCATCTAAGACAGGGGACTCCTGCCCCACCTCTACTGCTCCTGCCTACAGACGCTCCTGGCTGTTCTGCCGCTAGGCCACGGAGATCGAGAGGATCGAGAGGATCAGGGGAAATGCCCGGGTCTGAGCTCAGAAGTCGACGCAGCGCAAGATCAGCACAGAGATTTCCTGCAATCCCTACAGAGGTTGTATTGAAGGTTGGTGACAGGCATTACTATGAAAAATCTGCTCGTAACCGGGTATCGCGCCCATGAATTGAATATTTTCAATCAGCAGCATGAGGGAATTGCCTACATCCAGAAGGCGATCATGGGCAAGCTTATTCCGCTCATCGAAGAGGGTCTGGAATGGGTAATTACCCCTGGCCAATATGGAGTGGATCTGTGGGCATGTGAGGCGGTGCTGGCGCTCAGAGAGGAATACCCTCACGTGAAGTGCTCTATTCTGGCTGCGCATCAGCCTACAGATGAGAAGTGGAAGGAAGAGCGCAAGGAGTACTACCAGCGTCTTGTGGAGCAAGTAGACTATTATGGGCTGGTCAGTAATCAGCCGTATCAGGGAATCTGGCAATACAAGGCAAGAGATGAGCTGCTTTTGCGAAAAACGGACGGAATTCTGCTAATTTATGATGAGGATGCTGGTCCCGCCAGCCCCCGGTTCATGAAGGAGGCTGCGTTGAAAAAGCAGGAGAAGGATGGCTATGTATATATGAGCATTAGTGCGGAGGACATCCAATCCATTGCCGATGATGATAGACGATATGAAGACTGATTATAGTGTATAATACCCGCAGCCGATCTCCGAATGGGAGAGGCTGTTTTTTTAGTAGCTAGCTTGTATAAGTCGTCAAGACATGCGTTCTCTTAGCTATTTTCGGATCATGAGGGGGGAGTAATTAGGCAGCGAGTTAGAATGTCTGATTTGTGAAGTGTTTGGCCGGATTTTTGAACAAAAAGCAGAGGTGACTCGTCTTCCCAAAAATGTAAGCGTTATCATATAATGAGTATGTAAATTTGTTCCAATCTAAGCTATCCAAGTCGAACAGGCACAGCAAATCCAAATCGGTAAGGAGGAGCATTATGGGAACATGGAGACGAACATGTCATAAGGTAGCCCTCGCTGCTATTGGCAGTATGGTGCTTGCTGGGATGTATTCTGGTGGAGGAGCAAGTATAGCTGCTGCGGCATCTAGACAGATGGAGCAGCTTGACCGAGGCGCCATCGCTGTACCAGTAGAGGGTGGAATGCTAGTAAGCTGGCGAATGCTGGGCACGGAGCCTGCCCATGTCAGTTATGATGTCTATCGGGATAACGTCAAGCTCAATGAGGCACCGATTACGGCATCGACCAACTTTTTGGACACATCGGGTTCAACCTCTTCTGCGTACACCATCAAGGCAATCCTCAACGGCGAGCCGCAAGCAGAATCATCCCCAGCAATGGTATGGAACAATACCTACATGGATGTGCCTATCCAGCAGCCAGCAGGAGGAACGACGCCCGATGGTGTAGTCTATACCTATAATGCCAATGACGCGAGTGTGGGGGATCTGGATGGAGACGGGAAATATGAGATTGTGCTGAAGTGGGACCCTTCCAACTCGAAGGATAATTCGCAATCGGGCCACACCGGACCTGTCTATCTGGATGCCTATCAACTGGATGGAACCTTGAAATGGAGAATTAATCTGGGACGCAATATTCGTGCCGGAGCGCATTACACTCAATTTCTGGTCTACGATTTTGATGGGGATGGACGGGCAGAGGTTGTCAGCAAGACCGGAGATGGCACGATTGATGGGGTCGGCCAGGTCATTGGGAATGCCACGGCGGATTATCGCAATTCTGCGGGTTATGTGCTAAGTGGACCAGAGTACTTGACCGTGTTCGACGGAAATACAGGACAAGCCCTGACTACCATCGACTACGAGCCGCCAAGAGGCAGTGTATCCTCATGGGGAGATAACTATGGTAACCGCGTGGACCGGTTCCTCGCAGGTGTGGCTTATTTGGATGGAACTCGCCCCAGCATCGTCATGGCACGAGGATATTATACGCGTTCTGTCCTGGTTGCCTACGATTGGCGTGATGGAGAGCTCACACGAAGATGGATATTTGACAGCAATGCTCCGGCGAATGCGGGGACTGCAGGACAGGGCAATCACAGTCTGAGCGTGGCGGATGTAGATCACGATGGCAAGGACGAGATTATCTACGGCGCAATGGTCGTGGACGACAATGGTACCCTACTGACGAATACCAAAATGGGACACGGGGACGCCCTTCATGTTGGTGATCTGAATCCAGACCGGCCAGGGCTGGAGGTATTCAAGGTGAATGAGGACCGCAACGGTAAATATGGAGCAGCCATGTACGATCCGCAGACGGGTGAGATTCTGTGGGGCGTGCATACCGGAGTGGATACCGGACGCGGCATGTCAGCAGACATCGACCCTCGCTATAAGGGAGCGGAGCAGTGGGCGTCTGGAAATGTTGGACTGCGCTCTGCTACAGGGGAGCTGATCAGCAGTACATCTCCTTCGTCCAGGAACTTCGGCATTTGGTGGGATGGAGATCTGCTGCGTGAGCTGCTGGACCATACCCGATCTAGCAACAACGAGACAGGGGTCGGCAAGATCGAGAAATGGGACTATATCAATGAGTCGCCAGTGCTGCTGTTGAACGCAGATGGAACGTTATCCAATAATGGCACCAAGGGTACACCAGCTCTGCAGGCGGATCTCTTTGGCGACTGGCGTGAGGAGGTTATCTGGCGAACAGCGGATAATTCGGCCCTGCGAATCTACTCCACACCATATGAGACAGAGTATCGTTTTTATACACTCATGCATGATCCCGTCTATCGGCTGAGCATAGCTTGGCAAAATGTAGCCTATAATCAGCCACCGCATACAGGCTTTTATCTGGGCGAGGGGATGGAGTCGCCACCACAGCCAGCCATATATACACCTTAGAGCCTAGGGATTGTGCTGGATTCTTGGTGGTCGTCAAGCTGAGCCTTTTCACATGACGAAAAATCCGGAGGCATGAATCGCTCTCCGGATTTTTGTTAGTTATGTTGCTTATTGCTCTGAGATAAGTCGCTTAATGCTCTGCTTCACCCAGAAATGGGCGATTCACCGTGTAATACATGACACCCATCAGGAGCACTCCGCCAACGAGATTGCCGAGCGTGACGGGAACGAGGTTGTGAATGACACCCTCGATGGAGATCGTGCCAGGATGGTTCAGCACCAGTGCAATAGCAAATGTACACATGTTCGCGATGCTGTGTTCATAGCCAGAGATGAAGAAGCAGAAGACGAACAGCATCATGGCGAACATCTTGGCGCCATTCTCCTTCATGAACATCGGAATGAAGAAGGCGAGGCAGACGAGCCAGTTACATAGGATGGCACGGAAGAATAGCTGCATTGTCGGTGCCTCCATCTTATGCTCAACGACGCTGAGCAGGAAGCCATTCACGTTGGCAGGCTCGAACAGTCCTGTCAGCAGAATCAGTAGGGCGAACACCCCGGCACCGAGCAAATTACCGACATAGCTGGTGATCCATAGCTTAATGACCTCCAGCCAGCGTAGCTTCTTGCGAAGGGCGGCATACGTGTAATAGAAGGTATTGCCTGTGAACAGGTCTCCTCCCCCGTAAGCGATGAGAATAATGGCAGCACCGAAGGTGATGGCCGCCATGGGGTAGGTGAAGGGGGATTGCTCCATATAGAAGAAATTCCCCGTCTTGAACGCGACGATTACCCCGAAGCCGATGAACATGCTGGCAAGCATCGAGCGTGACAGATAACGAATTTTGCTTTGCTTGAAGATCTTGTACTTCTTTAAGGCTAGATGTTCCACGTTGCGTAAACCTTCAGTTTCCATGCTGTTACCTCCAGATAATGTGCTGTAAGCAAGTGTCCCCGCGGCTGAAGTGCCAGCGGGTAATTGGGTTACTCGGGCATTGTCTGCGCTGAATAGAGGCGCATGTAACTGGTCTGGCAGTATACTGCTTATTGTAAGTAGTTTCCTTAAAAAATCAACTATTCATGGATGAGATCGTATGTATCAGTTAGAACCATGAAGATACCCCCTATACAAACAGAAAGAATCGTATAGTAGTCAGACATACGAAAAGCCTGCCCCTTACTTATGGAATAAGGAGAACAGGCTTTACAGGCAACAGTTCATCAGAGCTATCCTTCTCTACAGAACCCCTCTCTACAGCAACCCCATCATTTGCAGGCCGTGCCGAATTCCGTCCTCATCCACGGATGTGGTCACGAATTTGGCAGCAGCCTTCGCTTCAGGCAATGCATTACCCATGGCGATACTATTCGGGATCATCTGCAGCATCTCAAGATCATTCAGCGCGTCGCCAAAGGCATATTGATGTTCAGGAGCGATACCGAGCTTATCGATCATTTTGGCAATGCCAGCTGCCTTGGAGCCTCCTGCGGGGATAACGTCCATTGAGTTCGGATGCCAGCGGATGAACTGGAACGCATCACACACGCTCTCGTATAGCACCTCTTCATGTGCCTGACACATCAACAGCGCTTGATAAATGTCACGGCCTTGATGATAAAGCGGATCATGACCGGGGCTTAGCTTGAGCTTCAGTGTCTTCATGCTGGTCTCTACGAAATCATCATTCGGGACCGTAGTCTTCATATCATCACTGCTAAGATAGACCATCGCATGATTGTGTTGCAGCGCCATTTCGGTCAGTGTTTGTAGTCTTACTGGATTCAATGGATGCGTATGAATGACCTCACCACGCAGCACAACATATTGACCATTGAAGCTGACATAGGAGTCGATGTCCAGTTCTTCACGTAGCTCTTCGAACATAAAGGGTGCTCGTCCAGTGGCGATGGCCACCTCATGCCCTCGTTGCTTCAGCTCCAGCACCGCGGCTTTCGCTGAGGCCGGAAGATTCTTGTTATGATCCAGCAATGTTCCGTCGATATCGAAAAATATGATTTTTTGTTCAGACATAACCCATTTCCCTGCTTTCCGTTGTAAAGTGAGCACGTTGTATGTAATCCTGCCCTGATCCCTTTGCTCCAGACCTTTAAAGGGAGCTCATAGAGCCACAGCTCTATATATGCTCATATTGGTCCATATAAGCTCATATAGGTCCATGTTCAGGAGCGCAGCAGACATCTCTACTAGTATAACAGATGGTGTCCAATCTTCCTTCTGAACGGAGCTGTACCTTATTTCACGATGAATTGCACTCGGGTTCCATCGGGATATTCCTCTAACTGGTTGCCTACCCAGGCTCCTGCTCCGCGATTATCCTTGGGAGCTATGTATTCAATATGAGCGCCCTTGCCTCCCTCAGAGCACATGGCCATCGGCCATTCATCCCGATCGTAGCCTTTCTTGGTGGGAATGCCGGCCAGTGATTCTGCACGGTTCTGTTCAGCCATCTCCCGATTAATAGTGCATACAGGTGAGGCTCCGGAAGCAATGGCGTCCTGGATATGCTGTCCAGTCTCTGGGTATTTGTCCGCAGGGAATTCCAGCATGACATCGGCCTCCAATTGGGAGCTTACAGACGGCTCAGGATCAGGGAATTGCACATACATTTTCTCGTAGAAGTACAGTCCAACAGCAATCAAAATAACAAGGGGCAGGTGAAGACGAGTTCTTCTTTTTTTATTCATTGTAGTGTCCTCCGGGCAAATATGCCGAGTGTGTACCAACGAGCTCTTGCGAGACGGAATGGCTGCTACGGCATGATTGTTCGGCAAATACCGACAATTATTACATTACAGTAACATATATCGGTCTTGGAGGTCGAAAGTTGAAGTTATAGGTCGATGAAGACTTGAGATCATTCTGATGAAAAGTCAAGGGCCCGCCTGCATAACAGTCGAACGGCTTCACCTTCTGGAGTGAAGTCATGGTTCGACGTATGCCGCGGACCCTTGCCTATATCTATGCAGCTACCAGTTAGACCCACCTGAGGAGTGACCACCCCGGTTGGAGGAATCGCTGCTATCAGATGAGTAGCTGCTACTTGAGGAGCTTGATGATGAATCCACATAGGAATTGGAACTACTCCAGCTACTACTGGACTGATTATGATGATGGTGATTGTTATGATGATTATGATGCTGTCTACGAAGCTCGGCTTCCCTTCGCTGACGGGCTAATTTGGCTTGCCTTTCAGCATTTCTTGCCCGCTGCCAACGGCTATATTCCTGATTCATCTGACTAATCAGAGGTTGGAGTGCTGACATGCGAGACATAGCGTGCTCGAAGTCTGCTTTCTCCAGCAGCGCCAACGTATCGTGTCGAATGATCTGATATTGCTGTAGATAATAGCCTGACAGCCCAGCTGTTCTGGATGCACGGGTATGAATATCATTGAAATGGCGAGTCAGCTGATTCCAACGCTGCATGGCCTCTTTCTTCTCTTTTACCTTGTTATGAATCTCGCTGCGGAGCTGGTGAACCTGATCGACCAGAGGCTTGAGCACCTGCTCGATCTGATCAAGGTCTATGATCTCTTGCTGAAGCATTGCTGTGACGGATTGGTAATGCTCCTCTATGAATTGGATGTTATGCTTCCATCTGACTACAGGAAGCTCCTTCGCAATGATTTTACGAGCAATCTGATATTCCTTCCAGGCATCCTTAAGATATGATTTAGCCTTTTGGTGACGCTGCTCCAGTTCTTTAACCAGCTGAGCCGCCTGACCCAACAGGGTACTTGCGGAGTCGAGTGCCTCCAACTGTTCATCCAAGATGGCCCGAGCCTCATCAAGCTGCTGTATGTGCGACTCTGTCAATTGCTCAGCCTCGGCTACCTTCTCAGGCAGCTGCCCTACCTTCATGATGGCCTGCTCCAGCTGACTGCAGGTCTCCGCCCAATGATGCTCAGCGTATTGTTTCTGGATGAGGTAGAACTGGTTATTCATGCTTTGTAGCTTGGAGGCCAGCTGGGGTTGCTCAGCGAGCAGCTTGGGCATGTCCGCCTTGTTCTTGCGCTGATGCTCAACCTGCCGCTCAGCTGTAGAAGAGGCGCGCTCCTTCAGTTCATCCATTCTTTGTGTCAGGCTCAATACATCTTCCATGCGGCCATGCTCCAGAGAAGCATACATTTGCTCGTTCAGAGCCAGCGCCTGCTCAAGATCCTCATATGGATTCAAGCGGGTAATGGCTGTCTCCAGCTGATGCAGCAGGGTCAGCTGCTCGATCTCCAGCCGTACCGCCTGGATCTCTTCCGGAAAGCGTTGATGCTTGGCAACATAATCGGGCACGATTGTGAGATGCTGCCGGAGTGCTGCGAGAAGCTCTTGAGCTCCCTCAGATTGCTCATAGGCCTTAAGCGGGTCATGAGTCTTGAGGCGTCCGGTGTCCTGGATGGATTCGTTCAGGCTGCTGTAACGTTCCGTGAGCTGTGTCAGGGGTAGCTGATGAGCTGCGAGAAGTGCGGTTAGTATATGCTTCTGCTCATCAAGCTCTTCGACCAATTGAATCATACGCTCGTGCATCAGTCGGTCCGTCTCTTGTAGCTGTCGGACCTCACCGCTCAATTGCTGGATACGCTCCTTATGATCGTTCAGGATGAGATGAAGCGCCTTGCGCTGCTCCAGTAGAAGTCTGAACTTGTACATGGGAATCGAGCGCCCCTCGGCCTGCTGTCTGTCACTGAGCGTGTGTACCTCGCTGTGTAATCCATCCTTCAGGCGCTGAACGACGGCCAGCGTATGTCCCTGCGCTGCATCATAGGAGTCGAGAATGGACAGCTGTTGATTGGCCTCGGCGATTAGTGAGGGAATCCGCTTGCGTACTCGCTCCCATCGGAAATTGCAATAGAGAATGTAGAGCAGGAGAACCAACAGGGCCAGGAACACCAGCATGAGTCCAAAGTAGATTAGCTGCTCTGTCGGGAAATTCCAGAACAACTGGCCACCATCCCCGTTAGCTAAGGCGGATAGGAAGCCTGGCTCATCAGCTCCTGAGGCTGCACCCGAGCCGGGCTGCTTCTCCCCAGCTGAACTACTGCCAGCTGAGCCTGCCACATCGGTGGCACCTGTATCTTTGGCGGCATTCTTTTGCTCAGCAGGATACAGACGATTTAGCTCAGTCATCGTCTGTGTTACTCCCTTAGCGAATTGATTGGCTTTGGCTGAGGGAATAAAATGCTTGTTCAGAAAGGCCGTCAAGCTGGAAGGCTGTGAGCTGCTGATCCAGCCCTTCTTCTTTGCAAGCTGGTCCAGCTCTTTTCGGAGCTCATCATTGTGAAAATTCAGCTCGATTCGCCGGTCTTTCTTGGACATGAGCAGGATAACATCATTGCTATCCAGCTTCCAGGCTTTATAGATTCTGGTGGCATATGCTGCTGGGTCCTCGCCAGCCAGAGAATCAAAGGTAATAATTCGGAATTGAAGAGGTCCTTTCTTCGCCTCTTTGGCTAATAGCTCGACCTCTTGCTTCGTGAAAAAGCCTCCCCGGTCCGTCACGGCCCCCCAGCTCTCGGGAACCTGCTTCGCCATGGCGGGCGAGGCTGCTGTGAACAGCAGCAAAAACATCATTACAAAGAGCACATACTTTTTCATTCATTTCCTCCATTAAGCCAGTTGCCTTTATGTCTGGTTCATTTCGATATAATGCTTGAGTAAAGCTAAGCAACAGGTTCATTATACACTTTATTCCAAAAAAGCTAATGCAGGAAATGTGCGCATAGTAACGGATGTTTAGGCTGGTAGGGTAGCCCTGTGCGTCTACATATAGTCATGTATCAACACATAGTCAAGCATCAACATTTAGTTCATGCGTCAACATTTAGTCAATGGATACGATCTGCCACTGTCCCTTGGTATTTTGCTCCATATATAGATTGTTGCTGAACTCACGGATGCCCAGCAATTCATCATTGGCAATGCCATTGATCGGAACGATCCTTCGCTGGTGCTCCTGAATCACGGTGCCGACCTGCACGAAGCGATACCGATCAGGCTGCTCCACTAACGCTGCGAAGCTTCCGTAATCCTGATCCTTATATCTTGGGAATAACTGTTCAAACGTAGCCTTGTCACCTGCGGCTACGGCCTCGGTGAATTGTTGGAGCACGCTCAGCATGTCTTGGTCCATAAGCGGATCTTGAATGCTATCCCAGTTAATGTGAACTCCAGCCTCGAAGGTCTCGGGATTCAGCTCAGCAGGGTCCGAGCCTGGCTGCGCAGGCACCTCGCCATGCTGTCCAGAGGGTTCCGACTGTGGTGGAGTTTGCTGTTCGGTATCATTACCTTCTGGTGTCTCTGAATCTGTGGGCTCCTGTGGAGTTACTTCTGGAGCTGGATTCGGCTGATGGTCAGGGGAAGGCTGCTCTGTTCTGGGGCAAGCGGTCAGCAGAAGTACCATCAATACACAGATCGATCCGATGATGATCCTTAGATGGGGTCTACCTGTCGATAATGCTGTACGCCATTGTTTCATGACACAGTCACCTCTCTCTTGGGATTGTTGCCCTAAGGCGTGTAGCCAATAATACCCGATTCCACGGCTTCATAACCCTATCCGTATTCATGCTTACTCAACTGGCGATGACGCTGCTCTAACTATACCCTCAAAATATGCAGAATTAGTATACATAATTATGAAATAGAGTTAGATACAGGTCCTAATTATCCTCCGCGCTCTTCACTGCCCGCTCCAAGTAGCCGATGAACATCTTCGGTTAACTATACGGATTGGAGTGGGAAATGGTGCAACGAAAATACCTATGGCTCAGAATGGTGACAGCACTAGCAATTATTACCTTGTTGATTAGTGGCTGTGCATCGGCTCAGACGAGCGATACGAATGTAGCTCAAGGACCGTCTCAAGAAGTCAGCCCGAACAGCAGCGGGGATGCTAAAGACGGAGTTAAGAAGGATACGAATTCAGATACAGTGAGGTTCATTAACGCGACCTACGCGCTCATCACGACAAGCAATGATATGGACACATCCATATATGGAGGGTTGAAGCGCTCTTTCCTGAACAATATGAGCATGGAGGTAGCTCTAAAGGACAGCTGGAATATTACCGATACCGCCAGTGCGGAGTCCACCATTGAATGGCTGATGACAGAAGGACACAACAAGGAGTTCATGGACCTTTTGAACGAATATCAAGGCAGTCGGGAGGAAGTGATGAAGTTCCGGCAAGAGCTGAAGGCGAAGGGGAGTCTGACGTCTGATGAGACACAGTTGCTGGAGCTGTACGATATGCTTGAAGAGGTACATACAGATAATCCCGAGAAGGGAATTCTGGCTTGGGATTTATGTCGGGCGACCCAGATCGCTAGCTGGTCTTATGTAGCCGGGTTCCTGAGCTACGAACGGTCGATGGAGATCAGCATTGAGGCCAGCGCTCGTCTGCAGGAGCAGTTCGTTTCCTGGGATCAGCTTGTGCATAACTATTTGCTTGGCTATCAGTACTGGTCTGGTGAGAGTCCCGAAGATGCACAATCGGAATTAGTCTATCGCAAGCAGATCTATACGAGGTTGAAGGTCGACCCACAGGGTCCTTATCAGGTGGATTGGAATACGGCGCTTAACGCGCAGGAGATTTAATGTGAAGGAATATCTATCCCAATGAGGTATCTCTCAACAGGATTCTTCTTGATAAGTCTCAAGCAAGTGAGCAACGAAGTATTATTGGTGAAAGGTTATAGAGGCCTCCAACTCCCTTCTATGGGAAGCAGGAGGCTTCTTTATGTCTACTCATTCCCATGCTTGGTATTGCTGTTCTTGAGTATGGTATTAATGAGAGAGCAGAGCGGCAATACGTGTACGCTGTACTGTGCCGGGATACAGCACCGGGATCGACCACTGCCATCCGGCTGTCAGCTCCACCAGGCTCAGGTAATGACCATGTCCTGCGCCTGTATCAATTCCAATCTTGCCCGGTGCCGTCCAGAGGGTATCGGGCTTCACGCCGAAGCGGAAGGTGGAGGTGTGTCCGAACACAATCGTTTTGCCCGGCAAGGGCAGTGATTCATGAAAAGGAAGCCGGATTTCCGTCAGATCCTCCGCGGATTGGCGATCTAAGGGAACGTCAGGGCGGAGTCCCGCATGTACGAAAATATAGCGGTTATATTCTGCCCAGAGCGGCATGGAAGTAATGATACTCCGATACCGGGCAGCTGCCATCGAATCCACCGTGATGCTCTCGGGAATACCCAGCAGCCACTTGCGCTCGTTATTGCCCTGCAGGGCTACGGCTCCTGTACTACACAGCTGGTTAACCAGTTCCAGTGTTCCGGTGGAATCAGGCCCCTTATTCACATAGTCCCCTAATAGGAACAGCCGATCCATACGCGGACGATAATCAGCTGCTGCCAGGAGGCGCGGAAGAAGATGACCGTATCCATGAATATCTGAGATGGCGAAAATCCGATTCATAGACTACTCATTTTCAGCATGACGCTTGCCTCCCGCCATCCGATAAGTCCCTTGCAGACCTTCCCCTTGCTGTTGCCCTTCTTCCGTGGATTGCGAAGTATCACTGTCTCCATACAGCAGGGTATACTCCGCTGGAAAACAGAGTGTGATACTGCTGTTAGGCTCCCTCCAGAATGGATGAAATACATGCAGCCGCTGTCCATCTGCTGCTGCAGCTATGATGCGCCATGTAGTTCCTTCATAAATGCACTGAACCACCTTGGCTTGCAGTCTGTTGACGCCATCCGGGTATTTCCCTGAATCCTCTCCTTCCCCAAGCAGTGTAATGTGATCTGGATGCAGCAGCATTACACCTGCACGTGAAGCGGTTACTGGGGTTATCCGTCTACCACGAAGACGGTGATCCGCTATAAGGGCTGTCTCCAGCTCGGGATGGGTCTCGCCAACGAAGCTTACGTTCAGCCGATTGTGATACCCCATAAGCTGGGCTGCCCAAGGGCTGGCGGGACGCTCGAACAGCTCGGAAGGCCGTCCAAGCTGATCAATACGGCCTTCCCGCAGGACTAGAATCCGGTCTGCGATGGTGAATGCCTCCATCCGGTCATGGGTCACATACAGTGTAGCTATGGATAGCTCGCCGAGCAGCTGGGCCAGCTCCCCTCGCATATCTGTCCGCAGCTTGACATCCAGATTGGACAACGGCTCATCCATCAGTAACAGCTGCGGATTGGTGGCCAGTGCGCGGGCAATACCTACCCGCTGCTGCTGACCTCCCGATAGTTGAGACGGTAGACGTTCCAGCAGCCCCTGCAGCTTCAACAGCTCCTCAAGCTGGCGCAACCGGTCATTTCTCTCAGCCTGACTCAGCTTGCGCCGTTTCATGCCGTATTCGATGTTCTGCTTTACATTCATATGCGGCCACAGGGCATAATCCTGAAAGACCATATTAATCGGACGATGCTCAGGCGGAACGTATGCTCCATGGCCCTCGACGATGCGGCCAGCCATCTCCATGTGCCCGCTATCCATCGGGAGCAGGCCAGCTACCAACTGGAGAAGAGTGGACTTTCCGCATCCGGAAGGACCGAGAATACAGATGCGCTCGCCCTCTTTTACCTCGAAGGACAGGGGCTTTAGCACCTGCTGTGTCCCGAAGGCTTTGGTTACCTGATGTAATTTCAAAATAAAACTCAAGCTGTCATCTCCTCTTAGAGTTCTTACACATGTTGCTACACTTGTGTGTTGTTCTCGGGTGTGTTGTCCCATAATTTGAATAGCCAGCGACCTGTCAGTTGAAGAGCCAGGATCAGAATCACAACAATCGTACAGCTCAATACGGTCGCAGCAGTGGCATAGCCATATTGCGAAAATTCAAACGCCCGGTCGATAACAAGTGGCATGAGCGAGTAGTTGGGCGGCTTCAGCATGGATGACAAGGCCAGGTCGAATATACTCGTACCGAATGAAGCCAGCGTAGCCAGTAGTAGGGATTGGCGGACCAGCGGCAGGACAATATGCTTCATTCGCTGGAAGGTCCCTGCACCCTGGATGGCCGCGGCATTGAGCATCGTGCCTGACAGATTGCCGAAGGCGCCAAGCTGCACTCTTACCGCGTATGGAATCGCGCCTGCGATGCCTGCAATGACCAGCAGGGCCGGCGTACCATATAGGTGAAGACCAAGGGGCTCCAGCCACTTTTGATTCCAAATAAATATGTACCCTATCCCCAGTACCACCCCCGGCACAGCCAGAGATATGACAGAGAATAGTTGTAGCGCACCCTTGAAGCGGAATTGGGAGAAGCTGAGCACATAAGCCGTGACGAAGCCAATCAGCATACTGAATATGGCTGCCAGACCCGCAATGAATAGCGAATGACCGAGCCCTTCTACATATCCGAGCAAGCGATGATCCCCAGTTCCATCCGTGAGCAACTGCCGATAATGCTCCAGTGTCCAATTGTTCAGGCTCATTCCTTCACCGAGATGACGAAGGAAGGACACGACAGTGCTTGTGCCGAGCGGAATTCCTAGACAGAACAACAGGAATACTGTAATTCCCAGATTGTACAGCCAGACCTTCCGCGGTCTGCTCTTGTGGGTCTTCACAGCGCTGGCATTCAAAAAATCATAACGTGAACGGCGCCGGGCCAGTACCAGCACGAGCATGGCCAGTGCCAATATCATCACCAGATAGAAGGCGAGTACACCTGCCATATCGAATCGAACGGGCGACTGATAGATCGCCGTGTAGATCGAATAGGTAAGGGTAGGGAATGTATAGACCGTAGACAACGCCGCAGGCAGGCCAAAATCCCCGATGGTATCCATAAAAACAAGTGTCCAGCCAGCCAGATAGGAGGGAGCAGCCAGCGGTAGTTCAATAGTGCGCCAGACCGTAAAAGGGCTGGCACCATTCAGTCGCGCTGCTTGCCCGAATTGACGCACATTCCATTCCGTGGCGGCGAGAATCGCAAGATAGGCTAGTGGAAATTTGCTCAGTGCCATTACGAAGATGAGCCCTGTCGGCTGAAAGATGAATGACGTTACCCAGGTCCACCCCAGCCATTGGTCTACCAGGCCGTCAGCGCTCGCGAACAGTACCCAGCCTTGGGCAATCATAAATGAGGGGGCAATCAGCAACAGCCATGCGGTCAGATCGAGCAAGCGGGCGGCGGTAAAATCCCAGCGAGCCCTAATTGTCGCAAGTATACCGCCGATAAGAGTACCGAGGGTAGCGGCACCAATGGATAGCATAAGCGAGTTCGTCAGGGAACGACGCCACAAGGGCCGATTAGCAATCTCCCCCAGCAGCTGAAACCCGTTGAACTCCTGCCGTCCGAAGAATATGCCCGGAAAGATGACATTAATCAGTACCGCCAGCAGCGGCAAAAATATAAAAAGAAACAGGAGGGCGGTGACCCCGCCTCCCCAGCGTGCTTCCGATGATCGTCTCATGTGTTCTCCTACTTCGGCATGGAGTGGCGGCTGAATAGCCGCCAGCCAGATGTATGCGGCATACTTATTGGATATTCTGGTCTGCGAACCAGGTCTTGATTTCGACCTCGTGCTCAGAGGCCCACTTCGCGGAAGGGAGCAGGAATGTACCGTCTTGTCTGCGTCCCTCTGCCGAAGGTACACCTTCAATCAGCGGGGTGAAGAAGCCGTCAGTTGACTCCATGGACGTGAGGAGCTTCTGTGTCTCCGGCTTCAGCATGAATTCAATGAAAGCCTTGGAGGCCGCAGGATTGCGGGTATCCTTGCTGACCGCCATCACACGCAGACTTCCGGGTGCCCCCTCGTCCGGCCAAATGACCTCGACAGGCTCTCCTGCCAGCTTCAGACCATATGCATTATGCTCCTGTAAGGCAGCCACCTGAATTTCTCCACTTAGCAAGGCCTTGCCGACAGGACCATTTTTGGGATAAATGTTCAGACCTTTCTGGAAACGCTCTGTGTACTTACGCTCAGCCTCTTCTACCCCCCATTTGTCAAAGAAGGCCGATACGAGCGGGTAGGCTGGAGCGGCTACGGCAGGGTCGGCATGTCCGACGGTACCGGGGAAGGCGAAGAATTCCTCCCAAGTCTTGGGCGCATTCTCAGCGTTAACAAGGTTAGTGTTGTATGCAATGACAGCGGCAGCATGGATACCGATCGGGAAATAGGCAAGATCCTCGGGTAGATATTCCTTGCCCTGAGCCGTCAAATTGTCTAGGTTCTCAGGCTTCCAGCCTGTCATCAGAAAATCCCGGTCTCCCAGATTGCGCACGGAGCCGTGCCCATCCATCATGAGGATATCCCACTGCGGGTTACCTTGCTCAGCCTCAATCTTGGCCAGAGCCTCACCCCCACCGTAATGAACGGCCTCCATCTTATAGCCTGTAGCTTCTGTGAATTGGGGAGCAATGAAGTCTACAAAGTCATTGCCGTACAAGTAGATTGTCTCGCCTGTGTCCTCGTCGCTGTCAGCTGCTCCTCCTCCGCTGGTGCCTGGTGTCAGAGCGGAAGTACGTTCATCTGTTGCTGCTGCACCTGTACCCGTTACATTTCCAGCACTGCCACAGGCGGATAGGAGCAAGATTACGCTCAGTAATCCGAGCCAGATGATGTTGCGTAGCATGTGTATTTTCATAATAGCCTCCATTTCATATCGATCCTTCTGTGGAACATGATTGTGTGCACTTCCTCATTGTAGGTAAGATCAATCTGCTGGACATTAGCGCGGAGTTAAATTCAATTAAAATAGTATCTATTAAATTTATGATAAAATTGATAATATCTATGCATTGTGTGCTACCATTCAAGCTAACAGGCAGTATTAACAAGAGAGGGAGTGCAGGATGAATCTGCAGCAATTGAAGTCCTTTGTGCTGGTCGTTGAATTGAAGAAGCTGTATCTGGTTGCCCAAAAGCTGCAATTGACCCAACCGACAGTTACGTTTCATTTAAACAAGCTACAGGAGGAACTGGGGATCTCTTTGTTCCATACGCGCTCGTATCATGTCATCAAGCTGACGGATGCGGGAAAAGCCTTTTACCATTATGCCGCCCAGATCTGTGCCCTGTCGGCGGAGGCAGAGTCCTTAATGGAGCTGCACCGCGGAACAGCCGCAGGTCATCTTGCCATCGGTAGCACCCATACACCGGCTACATATATGCTGCCGCCGTTGCTGGAGCAGCTTAAGCGGAATTTTCCTGGCCTCACTGTCCTGCTGGACGTGCGCCCGGCCTCCTATATTCTGGAGCGAGTGAAGCAGTATGAGCTGGATATGGGCATTATTTCACACATGAAGATAGAGGACCCTGATCTCTTGATGCTCCCGCTTATTCAGGATGATCTGGTGCTGATTATGGACCCGGAGCATCCGTTGGCTGACATAGAGGAGGTAACACCTGCGATGCTGGCTGCTCATCCATTGATCTCTCATGAGGAGGGCTCAATCAGCCGTCAGATGATAGACCGCTGGGCGCAGGAGCATCAAGTAGAGTTGAATACCTCCATGGTCGTGTCCGGATCAGAGGCGCTGAAATCAGCAGTCCGCCACCGGATTGGATACGGCATGATTGCCGAAGCCTCGATTCAGCAGGAGCTAGCAGAGGGGAAGCTTCGCTCCAGGCCAATACCCGGATGGGGTTCCCGGCGATATATCTATGCAGTGCGACACCGGAACAAGCTGATTAGTCCTGCACTCAAGAGCTTCTGGGAACTGCTACAGCAGATGTACGCTAGTTCAGATGAGTTGCACGGGGTCTATTCGAAGCAAGAGCAGCCGCATTAATGGAGCAGGGGAAGATCGTTAGAGGAAACAAACTATGATTTGCATCAGTCTGCATTTGTGCGAGGACTTCATCGTGGGGGAGTGAGGTACAAGGTATGAACAGCAAGAAGCGGATATGGATATTCCTCTCCGGGGTGCTGGTTTATTTTCTGGTCACCATTATATTAAGCCAAATGTAAGGCTGATAGCTGGAGGGCGCAGAGCATCGAGTCTGAACGTGTCGCATACACATCTGAAAGAGGGTTCCTGTACAGTCAACTTGTGAAGGAGGATGACGATGAGTAATTTTCTGAACAAAATGAAGACGGGCATGAATCAGGTCAAGGATAAGGCTAACCAGACGGTAGAAACGACGAGGCTAAGCACGCAGATCACATTGAAGCGTAAAGACCGAACACACCAATTCGCCAAGCTGGGAGAGCTGGTCTATCAGGCTTATGTGACGGGAGGGGCCAATGCTCCACTGGAGAAGGTAGCTGCCTATACACAGACGGTCCAGAAGCTGGACCGGGAGATTGAAGCCCTGGAATGGCAATTGGCGCGGCTAAAGGGTGAGCGTATATGCGTATGCGGCAAGGTCGTGGTGAGGGAATCCAGGTACTGTAATCACTGTGGTCAGCCGTTATCGATCCTGAAGGACCCACCACAGGGATAGTAAATTAATGAAAGAACCGCATGATCCATGTGGAATTCTTATTGACTCTCATAGCATTTTTTAAAATGAACAAGAAAATAGAGCTATACTAACTGAGCAAGCTCAATCCCGGCGTGCATGTCCGGGAAGAGCTTGTTCTTTTTTTGTCCAGTCTTATTGAACTACATCGAAGTCAGCCTGCGATATTGGCCTGGCGTATGTCCCGTGCATTTCTTGAACACCACGTTAAAGTTGGGTGCATTGGCGAACCCCGCTCGCTCCCCAATCGCTTGAATAGGAATGTCGGTATCCCTCAGCATATTCTGGGCCTCACGAATGCGAATGTTTTGGAGATACTCTCGAAAGGGTACGCCAGTAATCTGCTTGAAGCTTCTGCTCAGATGAGATGGGCTGATGTAAAAGGATTGCGCCAGATGATTGAGGCTATGGGGCTGGTCGTAATGCTTGGTTATGTAATCAACGATCTCTAGGATTTTGTCTCGCAGTGGATGTGCTTCCGACTGCGCGACAGGTGAATGCTGCGAGCGCAGCTCCAGCCGATGAATTCGAATGAGCAGCTCCAGCAGTAGTGCACGCACTAACTCCGTATTGCCAGGCTCGTGTGTCTTAGCTTCATGCAGCATTTTTCCGAGCAGATGCTCCACGGCAGTCTGTTCATTCTGATCGAAGCGGACGACAGGGCGTGATACTTGTTGGTATAGTCGCTCGAAGGAAGCACGTACCAGTTCAGCATCCACAAAATGCTGGGAGAAATTAATCAAAATGCGTTCACAGTGAACGGGAGCGAAGCCGAAGGTCTGATGCAGCTGTTCGGGAGGAATGAAGACCAGATCTCCTTTGTTGACCTCCATGGTGGTGCCTTGAATAGTATAGGTTTTTGCGCCGCTCAGCACGTAGAAAATCTCGTAAAAGGTATGTGCATGGGGATTCTTCATATTGCTATATGCCTCGCTCATCTTGTACTGAATGGAGAAGCTGTCCTCTGCGAGCGAGAATTTGATTTCAGGTAATTTTGCCACGGGCGATCCCCTCCTAGAATGGATTGGAAAATGCGCAACAACAATAAAATGATAGCGCATACAAAGCATGAAATCAAAACTTTTCTATCCATCACCGTACTATAATTGTTATTGTCTGGAATGTGAAAAAATTGAAAATATGCCTTGTAAAAGGGAAGGGGATGTGTAAAATGACGAATTTGGGATTTAGGCAAACATCACGCAGCTTCAAGGTTCTTCTGGCAAGCACTCTGTTGATTACGGGGCTGACAGGCTTCGCTAACTCCATGCAGGCCGAGCAATCTGTCAGTGAGCTGGTGAGCACTACGGCGACGGCACCTACGATCGTGGTTGACAAGAATGGAGGAGGCCAGTTTACCAGTGTTCAGGCGGCAGTCAATTCCATTCCTGATGGTAACAGCTCGGAGCGAATAATCTACGTGAAACCTGGGGTCTATGAAGAGAAGATATTCATTCCGACCTCCAAGACGAACATTACCCTGATCGGGGAGAATGCCCATAATACGATTCTGACCTATAACGACACGAACAGCAGCTCAGGCAGTACAACGAACAGCGCGAGCACGTCTGTACGGGCCAATAATTTTCAGGCCAAAAATATTACCTTCCAGAATACAGCCGGACGCAATGCAGGTCAAGCCGTCGCTCTCTACGTCTCTGGTGATCGTTCCCGGTTCGAGAATATCCGTGTACTCGGCTTCCAGGATACACTTTATTCTAACGGAGGACGGCAATATTACAAGAATAGCTATATTGAAGGGACCGTAGATTTTATCTTCGGGCGGGCCACAGCGGTGTTCGATAATTGCGAGATTCGCAGTCTTGGAAGCGGATACATTACAGCTGCCTCCACAGAGCCGACCTCTGAGTATGGCTATGTAATTATGAACAGTCGCATCACGCGCTCTGGCACAGGCGACCATTCTGTCTACCTTGGCCGTCCATGGCGTCCATATAGTGCGGTTATCTTCATGAACAATTGGATGGATAAGCATATTCGTCCTGAGGGCTGGCATAACTGGGGCAACCCTGCCAATGAAGCCACTGCACGCTACGCTGAATTCAATAACTCAGGTCCCGGCTGGAATGACCGTAACCGTGTAGGTTGGTCGGATATACTTACGTCTGCACAAGCTTCTGCGATCACCATCCAATCTGTGCTGGGCGGAAGCGATGGCTGGGACCCTAGATAAATGTCATCAAGTCGATATGCTGATTCAATTGTAAGTATTCGGGAAATGATGATCCTTCTTTTCTTCATTCTCAACGAAGCTGTTGAGCGTTATTTTCAAGTGTAGGAGGAAGATATGTTGAAGTCCAAATTATGCTTAGTGTTACTTGCCTTTGTCGTCGTGGCTACGGCGCTGGTGCCTATGGGAGATGGCCGGACAGCCAGTGCGGCGGAGCCAACGCGTATTCCGGCTTTTCCTGGTGCTGAGGGTGGCGGGATGTATACGACAGGCGGCCGTTTCGGTGAAGTCTATGAGGTTACGAATCTGAATGATTCGGGTCCGGGCTCATTCCGGGATGCCGTATCTGGCAGTGATCGGATTATCGTATTCAAGGTGGGTGGCAATATTCATCTGAAGTCCAGGCTCCAGATTACGGGCTCGAATCTGACGATCGCAGGCCAGAGTGCGCCTGGTAACGGAATTGCTGTACTGGATTATGACACGTCGCTGCAGGGTGATAATGTGATCATCCGTTATATGCGCTTCCGACTAGGCGATAATTTCTTCTCGGAAGAGGATGCCTTCGGTGCCCGCAAGCGGAAAAATGTCATTCTGGATCACTGCTCCTTCAGCCATTCGGTAGATGAGGTGCTGTCCCCTTACCAAATGGAGAACATGACGGTGCAATGGTCCATCATCTCCGAGAGTATGCTGATGTCCAATCATTCCAAGGGCAGGCACGGGTATGGAGGGATTTGGGGCGGTAAAAATACCACCTTCCATCACAATCTCATTGCTCACAATGCGAGCCGCAACCCGCGTTTTGCCGGAGATCAGGGGGATACGCTCGATTTTCGCAATAACATTATCTACAACTGGCAGTTCATGAGCACCTATGGGGGCGAGCGTGCACTGGGTAACATCGTAGGGAACTATTACAAATATGGACCGGATACGGACCGTACAAAACGAGCCCTTCTGCGGGATACACCTTCCAAGGATAGTCAGTGGTTCATCGCTGACAATATTGTGGATGGCTATCCCGAGATTGCGGAGGATAACTGGCTTGGTGTCCTTGGAGATGTCCCTGCGGTAGCCAAGCGAAGCGAGCCTGTTGAGATGCCATACACGTACACAGCGGAATCAGCCACTCAGGCTTATGAGCGAGTATTGGACGAAGCTGGAGCCACATACCCTGCCCGTGATTCGATGGATGCGAGGGTGATTCAGGAGGTGCGGGAGCGCGGAGGACGATTGTCCAATTCCCCGGATGAATCAGGTGGATTCCCGGCTCTGCCAGAGGTGACGTCAACGTTGGTAGACAGTGACGGGGACGGTATTCCGGACGATTGGGAGCTGGCAAATGGTCTTGATCCGCATAATGCCAGTGATTCACAGCAGATCGGACCTGAGGGGTACACGTACCTGGAAATGTACCTGAATGTGCTGATCGCAGATCACAAGCCAGTGAACCCACAGGTGAAGCTCTTAGCTCCTGAGCATGGAGGTCTTGTAGAGGCTGGCGAGCCTGTGGTACTGAATGCTACGGCAAGCATGAGTCAGTCAGCTATCCAAAGAGTGGAATTCTACGCGAATGACGTGAAGCTGGGAGAAGCGACAGCAGCACCTTATGCATACACGTGGGAGTCTCCAGAGGAGGGGACCTATTGGATTTCAGCCAGAGCGTACGACACGCAGGGGACTGCTGCAGATAGCCCTGTGCACCCGCTCTATGTGGTTCATCCGCAAGAGGTGTCTAGCCCGTGGATGTCGGTGGACATCGGCTCGGCGAAGATCCCTGGCCATGCATCGGAAAAGGACGGAGTCATCACTCTCCGCAGTGGTGGACGCATTGGAGGAACGGATGATCCGGTGCTGGTGGATAAGACACGGGATTCCTTCCACTATGTGTACCAGACGCTGGCTGACGATGGACAGATCGTGGCGCGTATCAACGAGGTGGGCCGTGTGGATAATGAGTCCCAGGCCGGAATTATGATGCGCAGCAGCCTGGACCCGGATGCCCGCATGGTAACGCTGACCCAGTCGCTGGTCAAGTACGGGCATGTAGCCCGCTTCTGGGAGCGTATCCAGCAGGGAGGGGAGGCCGCTTCGCGACAGATTGAGGACTTCCTGGCACCAGGCTATATTAAGCTGGTCAGACTGGACGGGATTGTCTATGGTTATCTGTCTCAATACGGGAATGATTGGACATTGGTGGGTACGGTGGATATTGCTGACTGGCCGGAGACGATCTATGTCGGGCTCGCAGCCGATGGAGCGCTCATCAATAACGATATTTACAATTACGGATGGGGCCGTTTCGCTGAGGTCGCTGTCAGCAATCTGGAGTCAATTCCTGCAATTGTCCAAGAGCTTGAAGCCCATGGTAAGGCAGAAGGCATAGAACTGAAATGGCAGACGTCTGAAGGGGCTAGCGGCTATCAAGTAGAGCGTAGTCTGGTGGAGAGCGGGCCATATTCGGTAATTGCTCCGAGTGTCACAGACACGAGCTATACAGATACGACTGTGGAAGCTGGCAACGTATATTACTATCGAATTATAGCTACGAATCCGGCTGGGGATACTCTGCCTTCGGTCGCCAAGTCTGCTGCCGTTCCAGGTACCATAGCCAAGCAGTATACGGTGAAGGATAACTTTGACACGACCCCGGCGAATAGTCCGCCAGCCGGATACACGGTATACCCTCCTTATCCGGGCAAGGAGGATGCTTATGTCCGAGTGACCGAGCTTCCTGATCTGGCGAATGATGAGGAGCGAGGCAACGGCTTGCTCATGCAGAGCAGTGCGATTGATCTGGCCACGCTCACCAAGCGTTTTCAGGCTCATGCTGACAAGCTGATCCTGGAGGCGGATGTGATGGTTCCGATTGCTGCTTCGGCCTCCGATGCAGGCAAGCATTTGATTCAGCTGCTCAATCTGCCGGGTGGCAAATCTGCTGTTCGTCTCCAACTGAACAAGGATGGATTAAGCTACATCACGCCTGCCAAGGAGACGATCTTGTTGGAGCAGGTCGATTGGAAGGCGGGAGAATGGCACCGTCTGCGCGTAGAGCTGGATGTACCTGCGCAGCAGTATTCCCTGTATGTGGATGGGGAGCAGGTTGTGGAGCAGCAGGCCTTCGTGGATAACCCGGATGTGGTCGGCACGTTCTGGGTAAATTCAGAGAGCCGTCTGTATCTGGATCGCATTCAGGCATATCGGATGGTGCAGCCTTAAGTCACAGGTTGGTTGTGGTGCTGGTATGAGTGGCCTTAGTGGGAGATTTCATTGAAGTGCAGGATGGATTCTTTAGCTGGGCTGCTGCATATGGTTGTTAGGATGGGTCCGTACTTCTTGGAAGGGGAGTGCGGGCTTGTTTTTGTTTTGGGGTGCGTACATGTACATTCCGCACCATGGAGAGAGTGCATGGGGAGAGTGCATGGAGGAATACTCCGAGCATGTAGATGGCTCAAGCACATAGAGCGCAGATGAGTCAAGTACGTTGAGGGATCAGGCACGTAGTCCACTTCGAGTGCGGAGTCATTTTCCACACACGTGGACCTTTCCGAGTGCAGAATCGTCTTCCACACACGTGGGCCACTCCGAGTGCAGAATCATCTTCCAATCGCTGTTATCCCCAGATTTCTTGAAATTTTTACAAAGGGGGAAATCTGGGGATAAAGGCGAACGCTCCGCTTCTCCAGATCGATTCTGCACTCTCCGTTATACGTGTCGTTGGTAAGGGATTTAGTGAAAGAGCTTGCGCAGCGGCCTTGATGGCCTGGGCGTGTTGAAAATCAAAACGTCGCACTCAAGTAGAGTGCGACCACGTGGTGTACAACTGGAAGCAGAAGCAGGAGGCTATTTCAATCCACGCACTCAAGTAGAGTGCGACTG
>NZ_AUFO01000041.1 GCF_000426545.1 Paenibacillus massiliensis subsp. panacisoli DSM 21345
AAGGGGGTGTCCCAAAAGCCATGAAATGGCTGCTTGGGACACCCTTTGGTTTTAGAGTAGGATATACTTAGGCACTTCGAGAGGACGCTCCGTGAACGGACCGTTGTTCCAATCGCTGTTGTCCCCAGATTTTATTTATTTTCCTAAGCGGTGAAAATCCGGGGACAAAGGCGACCGCTACCGCTTTTCCACAATCAGTCCGTCCTCTCCACTGTTTAAGCGGGAGAATCATTTTCAATTCTTTTAAAAATACAAAAAAAGAAACCATTCTTTGGTAAAATGGAAGTGTCGAGCAACCATTTCAAAGGAGGGTTTCTTTTGTACATTCAATATACCATGGACCAACTTTGCTTGCCAATGGATCTGGAAGAAGATATTCCAGAACACCACCTCGTTCGTGTCGTGAATGCGGCCGTCAATCGGCTGGACGACGCCATTTTTGACGCGGCCTACCCTGGCGGTGGCCGTGACAGCTATCACCCTAAAATGCTTACCAAAGTCATCATTTACGCCTACACTCAGCGTATATATTCCTCCCGCCAAATCGCCAAATCCATCCGGGAGAACATCCTCTTCATGTGGCTCGCCGGACGGCAGCGGCCAGACTTTCGGACCCTTAACCGCTTCCGCTCCGAGCGGATGAAGAGCGTTCTCGAAGCCGTATTTACCGCCGTGCTTCAGTTTCTGGCTGACGAAAAATACGTTTCTTTGGAGCAGTACTTTGTGGACGGAACCAAAATCGAGGCCAATGCTAACCGTTATACGTTTGTGTGGGGCAAAGCCGTCAGCAAACACAAAGCCAAACTGCAGGAAAAGGTACATGCCCTGTTCGCTGACATTGAAGCGGCACAAGAGCAGGAAGACCAAGAGAATCAAGGGAAAGATCTTGCTGAACTCGGCACAGGTTTCGAAGTGAGCAGTGTAAAACTCGAACAAGCCGTGGAAAAGCTTGAAGCTCAGCTTGCCCTAAAACCGAAAGACAAGCCCCTAAAAAAGGCAGTTCGGAGGCTACGGAAGGATTTGCTTCCTCGGCTGCTAAAGTACGAGCAGTACCAAAAGCTGCTTGGTGACCGAAATAGTTTCAGTAAAACAGACTCAGACGCGACGTTTATGCGAATGAAAGAAGACCACATGCGAAATGGCCAGCTGAAACCAGGCTACAATGTACAGATTGGGACCGAAAACCAGTTTATTTTAGCCTACAGTCTACACCAAAGAGCGACCGACACCCGCTGTTTACAACCGCACATGGAAAAAGCAAGGCAGATCCTTGGGAAACTTCCAAAGACCGTAATTGCGGATGCCGGCTACGGCAGCGAAGAAAACTACGCCTACCTGGAAAAGAAAGAGATTCAGGCGGTAGTGAAATATGGCAGCTACCACAAGGAAAAGAGCAAAGCCTGGAAAGCGAATGTCGGAAAGATGGAGAACTGGATGTACAACGAAGCCGAGGATCACTGGATATGCACGGCTGGACAAACGCTGTATTTCCGCAAAGAGAGTAAGGAAATCGTAGAGAGCGGATACGAAATTCGGAAGCGTCATTACCGAAGTCAGAGCTGCGAAGGATGTCCGCTAAAAGAAAGCTGCACGAAGGCAAGGGGAAATCGGGAAGTCGTGGTGAGCTTGGAACGATTACGGTACCAGAAGCAGGCTCGGGAAACGCTGCAAAGCGAGGAAGGATATCTCTTATCCGTACGCCGAATGACGGAGCCAGAAAGCGTATTTGGACAACTGAAGAACAACCGGGGCTTCCGGCGATTTCTGCTTCGCGGCATCGAAAAAGTGACGCTGGAGGTCGGCTGGCTTTCGCTCGCCCATAATCTATTGAAGCAAGCTGTAAATGACCAAAAACGCAGAGCAGCGATTCTCCAATAACGGGAGAATCGCTGCTCTGTTGACGTTTTAAGCTTTTGAGAACACAGAGGGCCTGTCTCCGCCAGTAGAATATCTACTTATGGGACAGCCTCCTCTTGCCGAAGATCTATGATACATACGCAGACTCTGGACTTTTATACAGTACTAACGTTATCTGAAGCTTAGCCTCGACAAGTATCCGCCAATACGGATTGAATAACGAGCTAAATGTGGTGATTGAAATGTAAAGAATGAATGTATAAGTGGGTGTACTGATTTAATCAGTATGTGCAACCGCCCGAATTTCGACAAGCTGATGAGGAAACGCTAGACCTGATACTCCGACGAGAGTCACCGCTGGACGATGCTCGCCTACATACTCTTTGTACAGACCAACGCACTGCTGAAAGTGCTCTTGTGGGTGGGTCAAGAAGATCTCTAATTCGGCAATATTTGCTCTAGCGACACCAAATCCAGCTAACACTCGATCCAGGTTCTCCAGCGACTGTCGTGTCTGCACCTCAACATCTCCCTCGCCAACGAAGTTCCCCTCCATATCGTGGGAAAATTGCCCGGAGATATAAATCGTCCCATGGATACTATAGCCTTGCGTAACACCAAAATCCTCTTCCCATGCGACACCGTGATTATAAATTTGAGCTGTTGTCATACTATCCTCTCCTTAGTTGAATGTAAGGCTAGTATAAATTGAACGCAGCTGAAAATATAGTACGGTCTTTTATGATATATACTATCCCAAAAGATAGTAATAAAACGAAACGTCAATGCTCTTTATTTAACCGAACAGAGGCGAAGCAAGTACAACCGCTGTAATAAAGACAAGTTGAAGCAATAAACGGGGGAAAACCGAGAGAACTGGCCTGCCATTAATCGTAAGCTTCCCCTGGGCAGCATGGATATTTGCAGGGAACATCATGATGAGCATAAGGATTAGACCACCAGAGGCAGCCCAATCAATATAGGGTACCAGAAGGCCTAACGCCCCAGCAATTTCCAAGTATCCTGTCCAAGTGACAATCCCCTCTTTGTTTGATAGACGGGGTGGAACCATCCGTAGCAAATCTGCTCTTCGTCTGCCCCAATGTGCTGAAGCCGTCATCAAAAACATAATGGAAACTGCTCCTTGTAGAGCAGGATGCCAATGGTCAAGCATAGGAATAAACAAATAGCCTCCTCCTCGAAGCAGCAAAAAACACACGCATAATACAATAAATGGTGCCATACATCCTCCTTCTGTTTCTTGCAACCTTGTTTAAACCTACTACCTAAGCATATAAGATATGAAGCGTGAGATTTCAGCAGAAGCCAGCCGAGACTTTTCTTTCTTGGTCATTGAAGCACGTATCCGTAGTCCCATCGAGAGGAGAACGAATAGCTCTCCAAGTTGTTCCGTGTCTACTGATTGATCAATCACACCATGTTGTATACCTAGTTCAATCCACTGCATCGAATAACTAACTGACCTTTCGTAAAATTGTTCGAGCGTAGCAGAGATCTGTGGATCGTCCTCTTTTCCCAACAAATAAAGTAGAATTTTGTTCGTTATCGATCCCTGCTGTTCTAATTGAAGTAGATTTGCAGTTATGACCTGCATCGGTCCCTCAAACGTTTTCACATCTGCTTCGGACACCGCAGACAAAAATTTCGAATGTAACGTTTCCTGATGTTCCATTAGAATCCAGATGAAAATCTCATCTTTGCTTCGGACATAATGGAAAATCGCCCCTTTTGATAACCCGGAACGCTCCATAATTTCTTTCAAAGTGATTGCATGGCAACCTTTTACGTCTAATAATTCCTTAGTCGCAGTCAACAAATGCGCCATTGTATTCTTTCGTCTGTCCTCATTTTTCAAGTGTTATTCCTCCAGACTTGCGTAGTTCTGATGACCAAACCGTCCAACAAATATTCACAGACTGAAACAGTAGCCTGATCCACAAATAATAAGGGATATGGTTTAATGCTCCGGGAACATCTTTGTTGCTGAGCGCATTAATCATTAACTGGAAAAATGAGCACAAAGGAAATCACAGTTGCAATGCCTGCTACCTTAAATCTGGAATATCAACAAACTGTTGTGCATTTGTGAAGTGAGAAATGCCTGTTGAAACCAGCATTATACTTAGAGCAATCCGTCCTCTAGCTCTCACATTTGATAGTACTGTTTTGTTACTCACAGCATGAACAAGCGTACATGCTAAAAAACTGCCCAGTGGATTGATCAAGGGGATCATCAGGTTTCCTTCTTTCTTTTAATTTAAACTAATTATATAAACCGACCATCGGTTTGTAAAAAGAAATATCGTTTCTACTTTAGAACAAGGTGCTAGTAATGTGAATTGGAACTCTAATTGATATTCAGTTTGTAACTCACACGCTTGCTGGAACAGAGAATACAAAAAAAGTTCATTAGATGTCTAATGAACTTTTTTATACGTATACCGGCGAGAGGACTCGAACCTCCACGGTTTCCCACTCGATTTTGAGTCGCACACTCTATTGCGACATGAGCAGAAGTTAAGTCCAAGAAGAGGAATATAAAACCCGCAAAAAGCCTTGTAGAACCAAGGTTTTTTGCGGGTTTTTCCATTGAAATCAGAGCCAGTCTGACTTCCCGATGATCACTGAAAAAGTAGCCATTTTAGAACGTTGGGAAGAACTCGGAAAGAACTGAAGCAGAACCAGCCCGCCCCTACCATTGACAAATTTACCTTAAGAAATAAATGATTCTCATATTTTATGTTCAAACCATCCGTATATCCATTGATCCAATAGGTAACTTAGCAGAATCAATAACATCTCCTTCTTTGTTAGTTGCTTGCAAATGAATTTGAACAGATTGTATTTGATCAGCACTCAGTTCTAGTTTTTTTACCGCCTCTGAAACATCAATATGTTGATTAGTTTTTACACCATGATGATGGTGGACGTCGTGACCAGTACCATGTAATCCTTCAGCACCAAAAATACCAAAAGATCCTGCAAAAACTTTTGATGTAGAAGAAGATGTTTCATCTTCCAAAAAAATATCCACCATAAAGGATTCATTATCTCGAACAATATCTTTTACTTCAACAATTATTCGTGATTTTATTTCATTTATAAAATTCTCCTCCGATCTAGTTGGACAAGTTATAGCATCTAATCCTTCATAAGTATAGTCAAGTCGTGAAGATGAAATATCAATTGTGTCAGCCACTCTCCAATTAGGGAAACCATCAAGTAATTGAGACATCAAATCATCAGTTGGATTTTCGTTAATATGACACTTTTGCCAAATTGCCCATTGTCTATCCACATTAGAGTGATGCGACCAAAAAATAGGATCGTATGCAGCACGAGGAACTGAGGACATATCACCACCCTGTCCTCCAACCCAAACATGGATACTACCATGTGGCTCCTCAATGAAATTATTAAAGCTAAGATAGTTTATTTGACTCATAGCAATATTCACAGATAAAGCAAAACTTCTTAGTTGATTTAATTCATGAGGAGGCATACGACGGGTATTACGGCTTCTGTCCTCAATTGGTCCTGACATAAGTGGATTGGCTAAAATACTCCCATCCATCTCAAATGACTCATCTGAATGAGCACTAGCCATCCCCTGTGCTAACGATTCACTTGATGTCCAGTCCCAAAACGGTAATGAAACTGTAGAGTCAATTGATTGAAGAGATTGTTCAAAAGTACGAATGTACGCTCTATGCCAAGGTAAAAACAATGGACTGCCATGCGGACAGCGGTGACCCGGAATTCCATGATAACCAGCTAAATCAATATAACTTCCCTGCCCTTCTTTGAGTTGGAATTCAATCATTGCACGGCGTAAAGCAAGTAATTCTTCTGGGGATAGTGAACGAATTTCTTTACGTAAATGCATATCTTCACTCCTTAATTGAAACTAAATATATTTTGTTTCAAACTCATCAAATTATTCTCACTAAAGGAGGTAATATCCTTGAACAAATCAACCGTTATCACCATCGCCAATCAGAAAGGCGGTACAGGTAAAACGACTACCGCCTACAACCTTGCTTACGCCCTATCTAATGAAGAAAAAAAGTACTACTCGTCGATTTCGATCCACAAGGCAATCTTTCTATGTGCTTTGGTATTGAGCAACCGGATCAACTTCCATTCTCCATGTTCAATGTCATGAACGCAATTATGAGCGACGAGCCGCTTCCTCCTGCTGAAGATTACATTCACTCGCATGGCAATATTGACCTCATTCCGAGCAACATTGAGTTGTCCGTTGCCGAGATCAACTTGCGAGATGAAATGGGCGGCGAGAAAACACTAGCATCTCTGCTGGAACCGATGAAGCCAAACTACGACTTCATCATTATCGACACTAACCCTTCGCTTGGCTTGCTGACGATTAATGCTCTTGCAGCCAGCGATAGCGTGCTGATTCCGGTCAATCCTCAGTTATGGTCTGCAACAGGATTAACCCAGTTACTAAGAATCATTGTCAAAGTCAAAAAACGAATTAATCCACGCATTAGTATTGAAGGGATCTTAATGACTATGTGCAATACCCGAACCAACTTATATAAGGAAGCTTTTCGTCTGGTCAAAGTCTATTACCGTGAAACCTTCCGTATCTTCGATGTGCAGATTCCCTTGTCCGTTAAAGTCGGAGAAGCAAACTTCTACAGCCAAAGCATTATTCAATTTGAACCCAAGTCCAAGGTTGCCGCGGCGTATCAAGAACTGGCGAAGGAGCTGATGGAAAGTGGCTGTTAAGCGCCCTGTTCCCAAGCTCTCGAGCATCGACGAGCTGTTGTTGCTATCGGAGAAAGACCAGTTTCCGTTAGAGCAAACTGGCGGAATACAAACTATACCCATAAGCAAAATCAGAATGTATAAAGAACATCCATTCCGCTTATATGAAGGTGAACGATTGGCGGATATGATGAGTAGCATTGAAACTAACGGTATTCTTGTACCAGTCATTGTGCGAAAAATTGAAGTCGATGAGAACGGCTGTGACCACGAAATGCTGGCTGGACATAACCGGATGAATGCCGCGCAATTGTTGGGGGTTGAAAAACTGCCTGCTGTTGTGAAGGAAAAGCTTACTGATGAAGAAGCGCTTATGTATGTGGTCGAAACCAATGTATTGCAGCGCTCCTTTTCAGATATGTTTCCATCAGAAAAAGCAAAAGTGTTGTCACTTCGTTATTCGGATATGTTCTCACAGGGGAAACGAAATGACATTATTGAAGAATTAAAAACACTAGAAAACCCGCAATACAACAATGAAAATGAAACTTCGCCCCTAATAGGTACGAAGTTGAGAAGTGATGAAAAGTTGGGGCATGAGTATGGACTATCCAAAAATACAGTTGCCCGTCTGCTTCGTATAGACAAGCTCACTCCTCTACTCAAGAAACTGGTAGATGATGCGAAGATCGGACTATATCCTGCGGTCAGCCTTTCCTATCTGAATGAGACTGAACAACAAGCTGTCCATGAAGTACTGTCTCAGAACGAATACAAAGTTGATATGAAAAAGGCAGAGCTCCTGCGTGAATACTCCGGCCAGTTAACCGATGAGCAAGCAGTCAAAATCTTGTCTGGCGAAGCCACACGTAAGCTGAGAAATAAAACGCCAGCTCCCTTCAAGCTCAAGCATAAAGTATATGCAAAATACTTTTCCTCAGTTCACAAGGCCACCGAGGTCGAGGAAATCATCGATAAAGCATTGGAAATGTATTTCTCAAATCAGCGACAACCATCAAATGAATCATCCCATGAATAAAAGGAGGACACACACATGAATTCGATCTTTAAGGATATTGAGCATGAGCAGTTTTACGAGGGCAATCTTCGCATGACCCATAGTCAACATGATCCGTACCGTCAGGCTTTCTTCTATGTTCTTGGAATTACGTCTCAAACCCGCCAGCATATCCAAGAACTGTACGATTACGAAGAACAAGCAATTCGTTTGGACGCACTGGAACAAGGCTGGCAAACTAGTACTTCTATTAAGATGACTCGTCTCGCCTTTAACTTGTACAACGGCTATAGCGGAGATGCTGAAACAAGACGCGATAATCCCAGTCAGTACAGCCCATACCAACTATTTGACACTGGACTGATGCCTTACTTTTTTGAAGCAATCAAGCTGCGTTATGCAGAATATGCCCATACCCTGGAACAACCGTACTTTGCCTTTTCACCAACAGAAACAGATCATCACTCTTCATATGAACACGAAGCCTGAATTATATAACGCCTGTCTATTCCAATCAGAAAGGAGAGCCTTCCATGAGCCGTTTTCAGCCCTTGCGCCAACTATATGCTTCTGCAATTAGCGACATCACATCCAGCGGAGATACCTGGCAACAATACATGCACTTTGCAGCATCCATCTACAAGTACTCATTTGACAACAGCTTACTCATTTATGCTCAGCGTCCAGATGCGACCATGTTGGCTCCCCTTCCATTATGGAATCAGCTAGGTCGTTATGTGACAAAAGGCGAGAAGAGCATTGCCGTCTGTGACTTCCAACAAACCACACCGGCACTAAGTCATTTATTCGATGTCACCCAAACAACAGGCAAACAAGCCCCTACTCTCTGGAGTCTGGAACAGCTTGATCCCGAGGAACTAGCTGGGCGAATAACTTCCTACGATACGCTTAACCTTCCTGAAGCCATCTCGCAGCTCGTACATGACACGGTTCATTCAACCTGGGATGAATGGCTACAGGATATTGAGCATGATCTTCAAGACCATTTCTTAGGTAGCATCCCTATGCTTGGACTTGAACAGCATATGGGCGACTTAATAGAAGACAGCGTTCGTTACCTTATCCATCGTCGCTGCCAGTTGCCTGAACCAAATCATACTGACTTTTCGACGATTACCCATTTCGATACCTTGCCGCTTGCTGCACGCTTGGGCTATCAGGTGAACACTCACGCCCACGCCCTACTCACAGACATTGCACGTTATGTAAAAATTATGGAACAGGAAAGGAGCTTATCTCATGAATCATCCCGACAAACCGACATTGACGTATCACGAAGTGGACGGACTGCTGTATCCGAACCTGCAAATCTCGAACGAAGCGATAAGCGATCAACAGCCCTTGGGGAAATTCGGGCGGCTGGCGCTGAACCATCTGCGGAATCATCACCCGTAACGCTTTCAAATTCTTCAAATGGAAGGCAACCTGATGACCAAAATACATCAGGTCGAACAGGAGGCACTGGAACGGATGGAACAATTGACCGACCAACTGCTTCTCCTTCAGCCCCTGCCCCAGACGGACGATACATTGGAACGTACACGTCATCTGAACCAGATCAAATCAACGGCGGAGGAACTGATCATGAACGACCTCATTCTAAAGCCGCGATAACCCAAGATAGTCTCCCTTCGCCGACCTCACCTGAGCCGCCATCAAGCGGTTCTTTTTTTATGCCCAATAAAAGTGCAGTTCTTTCCGAAGTGCACATAGGTGAAGATATGCTGCCCTATTTAATCGTAAGCAACAGAAGCTCTTGGGCAACAAAACAACGTGTCTATCAGTTTGTCGTAGATAACTATCCTATTAAGTCGGCTGATTTGATCTCCTTTTTAAAATCTCTCTATGGAATTAGCGGAGCACGAGGTGATTTTGAAAATGGACTTGTCGGATATGCCTTTGATGGCAAACAAATTACGGTTTCTTGGAAAGATGCAAATGGATCACATGAAGAACATTTTAAATGGAAGAAATTCAGCGACACATTACTTCAATTAATTGCAGAAGGACGATATGACGAACACGCCGCTCCCTTTCCACCTGTGGAGTCAGAATGGACGTTATTTGATTACGCCAACGAGCAAGTAGAGATTAAAGATGATTTCAGCGAAGCCAAAGAGAAGCAGCACCATTTATCCAATCTTGCTGATGGGCAGCAACAAGACTCCCCTTCTCTATTAGAAAACACTGAAGGCTCGATTGAAAATGAAACGTCCTCTTCAAATGCTCTACCTAAAGTCCCTGCTGTGGCCAACTATCGCTTTCAAGCCGAACAATCCCCCTATGTATCTGGTCCAAAGAGTAAGTACAAGCGGAACGTAGAGGCCATTCACCTACTCAAGCAATTGGAATCAGCTCAGCGGCAAGCGACAACGGATGAACAGCATGTTTTAGCCGGTTATGTCGGCTGGGGCGGATTAGCCAATGCCTTTCATCCTACTGCGAGCGGCTGGGAGACTGAATATACTGAGTTAAAGCAGCTATTAAATGAAGACGAATATGCAGCAGCCCGCAACTCCACAATTACTGCCTTCTACACCGAGCAATCCTTAATTCAGACCATCCATGCGACCTTGCAACGCTTTGGATTAACCGATAGTGGCACTGGGCGGCGCTTGTTGGAGCCTTCAATGGGCAGTGGAAACTTCTTTTCCGTATTGCCTCCTGAATGGGAACATGCTGAACTTCATGGTGTAGAGTTAGACTCTCTAACGGGCAGAATTTCACAACAGCTCTATCCCAAGGCGAACATTCATATCCAAGGCTTTGAAACAATAGACTGGCGCGATCAACACTTTGACGCTATCTTCTCCAACGTTCCCTTTCATAACATTCGTATCCACGACCGCCGTTATAGTAGCAGCCATTACATCCACGATTACTTCTTCATCCGTTCGCTGGACTTGCTCAAGCCTGGCGGTATGTTAGCTTTTATCGTCAGTAAAGGCACAATGGATAAACAAGACTCCAGTGTACGTCAGATCCTAGCACAAAAGGCTGAATTAATCGGTATGGTTCGTTTGCCGAACACGACCTTCCAATCCCTTGCCGGGGCTACAGTTACCACAGATATCGTATTTCTACAAAAACGGGAGTCCCCTCTTGCTCTCACACAAGCAGACCTGCCCGAATGAATTGAGGTTGGTGAGACGCTAGACGGAGTGCCCATCAATCGTTATTACCTCTCTCATCCTGAAATGCTGTTAGGACAAATACAATGGGATCGGGGTATGTACGGTGCAGAGAAAACGAGTGCCTGCATTCCATATGAGGGACGTCCTCTACTACCTTCCCTGGAGCAAGCACTCGGTACATTACAGGCTCGTTTTCCAGAGCTACCGAATGAGATAAGCCTAACCCAAAGCAATAGCTCACCACTCTCACTAGATGGGGAAGAAGAACCCTTCCGAAAAGCACCTCCTGGTACAACAAACTATACGTTTATCTTCGAACAAGAACGCATTTATTACTGTGAGGACGGTATTCTTCTCCCTCAAGACATCAAAGGCAAAAAATCAGATCGCATCAAAGGCTTATGCGCCATACGCGCGGCTTTGCTTGATGTCATTGAGATCCAATCTCGCGAATACGGCTATGAAACAGAAGAACTGGAACAATCTCAATTCAAACTGAATCAAAGTTATGACCGTTTTGTTCATCAGTATGGTGCTATTAATGAACGGGCAAATACTTCTCCCTTTGCCGATGATAACCAACTACCATTATTGCGCTCTATTGAAGACTTTACAGCAGATAAAACCTGGACAAAAGCCGCTATTTTTACTCGTCCGACGATTCGAGTCAACGCCTTGCCGGAGCATACGGATGACCCGGTGGAAGCCTTACAAATTTGCCTGAACCACCGATTACGCATCGACCTGCCGTATATCGCCCATCTTAGCGGTAAAACAACCGATGAAGTACGAGAAGCACTAGGGGAACGAATTTTTCAAAATCCGCAAGCTTATACAGGAGATACAGAAGAAGGCTGGGAGTTGGATGAGGAATATCTGTCTGGCAATGTTAAAGACAAACTCGCCTATGCCATGCTCAAAGCACAGACGTACCCGGATGTATTTCAGCGTAATGTTGCGGCACTTACTCGTGTCCAACCTGCTCCGTTGCTGCCTGGAGACATTGACTTCCGTATCGGCAGCCCCTGGATTCCAGTTAAGGTATATCGGGCCTTTATGTACGAAACATTTGGAACAGCCCGAATCATGCAAGATTCACAGACCATTGATGTAGACTATCTCGAATACACCAATACATGGCGCGTATCTGGAAAATCTGTGGAAAGAGACTCGATTAAAGTCAACCAGACCTTCGGTACAGGACGAGCCAACGCTTATGAGATTTTCGAAAGCAGTCTCAATTTACAAAGCATTACCATACGTGACCCTGTAACTTATCTGGATGCGAAAGGCAATGAGCAAATCAAGTATGTGGTCAATGCCAAGGAGACGATGATTGCCCGCGCCAAGCAGCAGCAGATGAAAGAAGCATTTGCCTCTTGGCTTTTTCAGGATAAGGACCGAGCTGATACTCTACTCTCCATCTACAATGACAAATTCAACACGATTCGCCCGCGCACCTATGATGGGAAACACCTGGTGTTTCAGGGGATGAATCAGGAAATGAGCCTCCGTAAGCACCAACAGGATGTAGCTGCCCGCATTATTTACTCTGGCACAGCACTCATGGCCCATGAAGTCGGAGCTGGCAAAACGGCGGCGATGATTGCTGCAGGTATGTATTTAAAACGGATTGGTGCAGTTCACAAACCTTTATACTGCGTTCCCAATCACTTGACTGAGCAGTGGGCCAACGAATTTTTGCGCTTCTTCCCCTCTGCCAATGTATTAGTGACTACGAAAAAGGATTTTAGCTTGGCTAACCGTCAACGCTTCGTTTCCAAAATTGCGATGGGTAATTACGATGCTGTCATTATCGGTCATTCGCAATTCGAGAAAATCCCCATCTCCCATGACCGTCAGGAACAGCTTCTGCAAGATGAAATCCACAACGTCTCCCACATGATTAATCAGATGAAAAAAGAAAAAGGCGACAATTGGAGCATCAAGCAAATGGTCGTGTTTGAAAATAACCTAAAATCCCGCCTAGAGCGTCTTATGAATGAAAGTAGAAAGGACGACCTCCTCACCTTTGAACAGCTTGGTGTGGATATGCTATTTGTTGATGAAGCTCATGTCTATAAAAACTGCTTCACCTTCACCAAAATGCGTAATGTCGCAGGAATCGGCAAATCCAGCAGTCAGCGGGCTACCGATATGCTGCTTAAGTGCCAATACTTGCAGGAGATGAATCAAGGACGCGGAGTTGTATTCGCCACAGGAACACCGATTAGCAACAGTATGTCAGAGATGTATGTCATGCAGCGATTTCTCCAGCCTCAATTGCTGCAAAAGTTGGGACTAAACTTCTTCGATAATTGGGCCGCCACGTTTGGCGAAGTCGTTTCTTCCCTAGAGATTACGCCAGAAGGCAGCGGTTACCGCATGAAATCCCGTTTTGCCAAGTTCCATAACTTGCCGGAGCTGATGAGCATGTTCCGTCTCGTTGCAGATATTCAAACTGCTGACATGCTAAAACTCCCCGTTCCAAGGTTGGAAGGCGATAAAGCTAACGTAGTTGTCAGTGACCGCTCCCCTTATCAAGAGCAGATGATGGATGAGTTCGTTATGCGGGCTGAGAAAATTCGGAATAATGAGGTTGATGCTAAAGAGGACAACATGCTCAAGCTGACTCATGAAGCCAAGCTGATGTCGATTGACCCTCGCCTTGTACATGAGGATGCCCCAGCTGATTCGATGTCCAAGCTGAATCTTTGTATTAATAACGTATTTGATATTTGGAAAGAAACGCATGCTAATCGACTTACCCAAGTTATTTTCAGTGACAGTGGCACTCCAAAACCAGGGCAGTTTAATGTGTATGATGAAGTGAAATCCCAACTGATGCTTCAAGGCATCCCCGAGCAGGAAATCGCCTTTATTCATGATGTCAATACAGATGCAGCACGAGAGGCTTTGTTTGAGCAGGTACGCCGCGGCGAAGTCCGCATTCTGTTGGGCTCCACGCAAAAAATGGGAACCGGGACGAATATACAAACAAAGCTCATCGCTGCCCACCATATCGACTGCCCGTGGCGACCTTCTGATATCATTCAACGGGATGGACGCATTTTACGGCAAGGCAATCAAAATGAATCGGTGCAAATTTTCCGCTATGTAACTAAAGGAACCTTCGACTCTTATTTATGGCAAATCCAGGAGCAGAAGCTGCGCTATATATCGCAAGTTATGACTGGCAAAAGCATTTCTCGCTCCTGTCAGGACGCCGACGAAACGGTGCTTTCCGCTGCTGAGGTAAAGGCTGTTGCTGTAGGCAATCCCATGCTGGCGGAAAAAATGGAAGTGGACAATGAAGTCATCCGTCTCAAGCTACTTAAAACAAACTGGCATAACGAGCAAGTTATGCTGGAACGGCAGCTTAGCCAGCATTACCCTCAGGTGTTAGCCTCCTGCGCAGAAAAATTGGAGCAGTATCAAGTAGATTGGAAGCTTGCTGAACAACACCGGCTTCTCCATCACCTTGGATAGTACGATTTATACCGAGCGTCCCCAAGCAGGAGAAGTGCTACTTCTTCTATCCAAAGTCACTGAACTAGAGCATCAAGCTGTAAAGGTGAGGCAATACAAAGGATTCGATATTTTGTTATCCCACTCTGCCTTTGAACATGCCAATCTGCATCTGCGAGGAACGGGAACTTACACGGTTGAGCTTGGAGATTCAGCTTTGGGCAATATAAGCAGGTTAGAGAACCTTTTGGAGAAAATACCCGTCAGGATGGAGGCAATCAAACAGCAGCAGGAAGGTACCCTCCACCAGATAGAGACTGCACAGAAAGAGATTGGGAAACGCTTTGAATTAGAAGATCAACTGAGTCAATATGTAGTGCGGCAATCTGAGATTAACTCTGCATTGGAGTTTAAGGAATTGCAAGGGCAGGAACAGATTGTAGAGGATAATGATATGGAAGAACAAACCTCAAAAAGAGGAGAAGTGACCATATCGATAAATACGGGACAAGAAGTATAGGTAGACATCTACAAGGAACAAAAAAATAGTGCCAGTTGGGGTACAGATAAACTCAGTAAATTACTATAAATATAAAATTTTAACAATTTTAGTTCTTTGTTCATATTGCACTTTTATGTTCTGAGAGTTATCATAGAATTAGAAATACAATATAATTCCATTGGAGGTTTATTTATGAAAAAACTTAGGTGGCTTTAAATTTGTATTTTTTTCATTAAACTAATGAGCACAGTAGCTTCGAAGAGTTGTAACATCACTAACATTCTCTGCATAAAGACTTAAAAATTCATAAAGAATGGAGTCTTACAATGATTAAAAAAATATCATCTATATTATTTTCCATTGCACTATTCCTTTCGTTGTCTTCATCAGTTTTTGCCCAATCTGAAACTGAAACTGTAAGTCCTCCCAATAATCTAATTCTTCAGCCCAGTGAAGATTTCTCTTCAATTAAACTGGAGGTAGGGCAAAAAGTAACTATTCCTTTAAAATTAGTAGAACAATCATCTGATGGTATAACCCCGAATAAAGTATATCAAGGCGACGGAGGAACACTGACCCTTGAGCCTACTGCAACTGGAGTTGACTACTCAATTGTACTCTATGTACCTGCCACCTCCTTTGTTGGATTTATGAATATGACAGACCTTAAATCAGGATTAAGTCTAGGATCAACGCCTGTTACCGGATTTAGTGGAACAGTTCCTTATTCCCCAATGAAGGGACACTATTATTCTGCCTCTTTAACTGGAACAGCATATCTTGCAGGCATACCAGTTGCTAAAACAGTATGGAACTACATGACATGGTATATTAATCCATGAACTAACTGAGTGTATGGCTGCACGTCTGCTCTTTGCCAGTTCGGACGCACTTAAATAAGCGATAGTGGAGTTTCATTCCTCTATCGCTTATTTGTAGTTAGGGTTTAGATATGTAATGAAGAAATAAAGTGGTGGTCGCTAATTTATATCGTTTTTCAAATGATATAGAATCTGGATTTTCGAGAAAATGGTAAATATCTTGTGTTTCTAATTTGGAAAAAAGAGCTAGTGAATCCACAGAAAAATTCAAATTATGAATTAGATGCTCTATTACTCCTTGAACTCTTTCATTAGACTGTACGCTTTCAAAACCTACAGATAGCAAGACTATAAATTGCTGGAATTCTAAAATCACAACTTGGGAATACTTCGTTTCATCTACAGTACCATTCAACAAATCTAAAATCATATCCTCACTACTATTAGACATCTTGCTTAAAGCTTGCGTCGAGAGTTTATACGTAGTCATTACCCTTTCTAGGAACTTATTAAATGACTCACCATCTGAATTACTTGAATGTATCGATATCAATACTATCCCCTCCTAAATCCAACGATTGAATCACTCTCTCAGTTGATTATATCATTAAATTTGGAATTTATGAAAACAAATGGACTTCACTCTTCTATGCTCTTGGGGAGGAACTCTTCCTACTGTAGTTTCAGATGTCGTGGCAGAAATTAAGAGCATTGACCGTAGATATTCTAGCTAATGGCAATGGAATAGATATGGGTTCACGTCTGAAGCCATCCAATCCGCCCTTTCCAATTTCCTATCTATATTATACGATTTTCCACCTTCCTAAACAACGAATGGAGGGATGCGTCCATGACACAACACAGCTTGTTTACCAAAGAGCAAATTAGATCAGCCAATCAGGTGAATTTGATAGAATTTGCAAAATCACAGGGTTATCTACTTGAGAACGGCGGTCGCCGCGCTTATCATGCCAAGCAAAGTGGCGGTCTTTACTTTTTTAAAGACAGCAATCGCTACTTTCACTTTTCCAGTAATACACATGGCGGAACGATTGATTTTGCCATGCATTTTTGCAGGATGACATTTAAAGAAGCTGTCGCTTATCTGCTGGAATTGGAGCTCCCTCAAAAAGCTGTTGCTCCCTCTACAAAAGAACGAGGACAACTCATCCTTCCCGATAAAGCACCAGACTTCAGACGAGTTGCGTGGTATTTAACTCAAGTACGTGGAATAGCACCTCAGATTGTCTCATTACTTATGCATGAAAAGAAGTTGTATCAGCAAGACAAGACGGGCAACTGCGTGTTCGTTGGATATGACCAAGAAGGAACTGCACGGTATTGCTCCATGCGCGGCACCGCTCCAAATAAGCCTTTCAAGCAGGATAGAGAGTATTCAGACAAAAGTTATCCGTTTCATCTAACCGGGAATTCTGACAGCACGCGGGTATATGTATGTGAAAGCCCCATTGATGCTATGAGTCGGGCTACGATTGCGAAACTACGTGGTCAGGACTGGAAAGCCGCTCACTACATTTCGCTCGGATGCCTATCCGATCAGGCACTTGAGCGGTTTCTTCAATACAATCCAATGAAAGAAATTGTGTTCTGTTTGGATAACGATGCAAATGCTACTTATAGCAACGGCAGCCCCGCTCCCAATTGGGGGCAAGAGGCTGCCTTGAAATTCACTGAGAAATATCATAGTTTAGGTTATACTACGACTATAGAAATTCCTATAAATAAAGACTTAAATGAAGATTTATTAGAATACTATCAAAATGGATCAGTGCAAGCAGATGTTTACGAAATATAAATTAATACCTCGCATTCATAATTAATTCAACATTCCTCATCTATTAAAAAGAGATCGTAATAATCGCAAAGAACCTCAGAGAGTACACTCCGAACTTGCCTCAATTTAGTAACGTCTTCTCCCCTAGTAATTTTTTCATCTATTTTCGACTTCAAAGCAACTCTTCGCATACGAAGTTGATCTATATTATATATAATTGAATGCCTTTTTAAGTAAAGCTTCAGTTCGAAATACATGTACTGACCTAATGGGGTTAATGAAATTATATTGCCTGAATCGTCCCTAGCGAGGTGTTTATAGTATTCATCTGTACATGGATCAACAAATCCTTTTTCTGCAACAACACACTCTTGCGCAGTACTCCCCACCCATTTATTTGATTTTGAAATATTACAGTAAGGGCAACTGTATAGTAAATTATCATATGTATGTTGAAGCTCTCTAAACTTTTCTTTAGGCGCAAAATGCTCAACATGGTAAGCGTTATAGCCCCCACTATAACTGTCTAAATCGTCACAATACGCGCATCTATTGTCAAAATCAGGAGCAAGATACTGTTTATTAGAAGAGTTTGTGATCCACTTCTCCCCAGTATGACTCCTTACTGGTTTTTTTATTTTGATTGATCTCAAGAGGTTACTCCCTTTCTAAAATCTCATCAATTCTATTAAGTAATTCAGAAATTTTGTTTGAAGACAAATCCTTTTTCACTCCCTCTGGAAGAGCGCTTCCACCGTCAATGGATTTTTCCAACTTAGAGTCAAGTTCCAAGATCCTAGAATCGATATCTTCAGATGTCCCGGCCTTAGGGAGTAGTCGTTTTAATTCCTCTTCCCATTGTTCTTTTTGTTTTGCTGTTTTTAAAATCTGTTCAATTATTTTAAAATGCAGTTCTACACGTTCTGGATCTTCATTCAAGTATCTATCAAAATCAAACACCTGGTAGGCATTATAAATTTCATTTGTAAACAAGTCATCATCATATGATGTTAATACAAAGATAGGAAAATCATAAATTGCTCCGTCAAGAGTTTTTGCTAGTTCTACCCCACTATAGTCAACACTTTTATAAGAAGATAACTTATAGTCAACAAGAAGACAGTCTAAACGCGCATTAATGATTTTATCAACCATTACATTCAAATCTTCAATTATATCAATTTCAATCGGTTCAAACTTATATTGCGAGTATTTTTGCCGTTTTTCAGGCGGAGCTCCCTCAATCCCTTGTATTAATCTTGTCATTATCTGAGTTACTTTCCCAGAATCGTCATCAACAATTCCTATTCTAAAGACTATCGTCATAATTTTTCACCCAATCATAAAGGAAATTTAATATCTAAACCAAAACCATTGTTTATTTCGGTTATGATGTATTGTGCATTATATTCTCTGGCTGTTGAAGCAACAATATACATCCCCAGCCCAGTTCCTATTTGCTCACCATCTTTATCATATTTGCTTGTAGCTCCAAACTTAAAGATATCGTAAGGATTTTTAAATTTTTCTCCTAAGCCACAGCCGTTATCATTATAGTGAATTGTAAAATCCTTATCAGTTTCCAGCGATATTGCAATTTTGCGTACTGATACTTTAGTTCTTTCAAATGCTTCTATAGAATTAATTATCAAATTGTAAATAATGCTTTCAAAATCTGCAACAAAAATTCTTTTATGGACTTGTTTCTCGTCGAAATTAAAATCAACTGTTATTTGTTTTTGCGCCAGTATCGGTTCCATCACATCTATAATATCTTGAATAGTTTGATAAAGATCTCTTTTTAATCTTTTTCTCTTATCTTTTTTGATTTGATTTGTTATTACAGTAATCCAAGATTTGAGAAATGTATCGTCCTTACCAAGATCATTTAAATGACGGGAAATCATTCCTTCAATGTTGCTTTGAATAACATATTGCAATGTTTCAACCCGGTTTACTAATCTTGCATTAATGCCCTTCAAATCATGTACAATTGATGTTGTAATTAAACCATTGGTAGCTAAAGATCTTAATAACTTTATCTCGCTAATTAATTCTTCCCGCTCCTCCTCCAGATACTGGACTGTCTTAGCGAGTTTTTTTACTTCCTCTGGATTAGGTGGGGAAGCAGATTCTCCATTTTCATCATTTTTCTCATGTAGAACCTTACTGGCTATTTCTTTACCTTCTTGCTTGGTTGTATCTCTCTCACTGATAATGTCAGAGTACTGTTTCATTCCTCTACCAATATAAGCTCTATCTTGTTCAAAAACAGTAATAATGTTCTTAATTACATTTCTGAATACTGAAAAGTGGTCGTTCTCAATAATTCCTTCTCGACTTGACTTATCAAGAATACATGAATTTGTTACTCTTGAAATTAAAACAGTTCCTTGCCCCTGCTTATTACGCACATGCCAATTCCCACTTTTATGGGAAATACCTGCGGGGTTGTTTGCTATTCTTGCATCCAATCCTAACCAGTCATATGCTTCAGTATTGGGATCGCCGTATGGTCTAACCAAAAAATGATCTCGATAGATTTTTATACCGCCATGGTTTTTTAACCATAGTGCTCTTTTTTTACTAATTTCCTTATAAAAAAACGTATCTTTAGAATCCTCCTGCAGTGATAATTTCATGAAAATGTAGTTAAATTTAAATTGACCAATTTCTTTTACAAATTCAATATGTTCAACTTGCTCCGTATTCATTAGTTCAGGGATAGTAAATTCAAACTTAAATATCTTCGCTTTAAAGTCTTCGTACCTGTAAGGATAATCTTGAAAATGTTCCAATTCGAAAACTTCTGAGGGTATTTTGTTTAGATCAAACTCGTTTCTATCTAATTCAACGATAAATTTTTCTCCATCAAATTCGGCAGAAATTTTGTAGTCATACTCTTCTGAAATCTCATTCTCAATAACTACATAATCGTCTTCAAGAGATTTCTTTATGCAAATTACGTAATCCTTTTGTTCCGCCGGGGGGATTAGAAATCCCATTGAATTAGTAATATTATTGATTGCTTTTGTTGTCCAACGATCTCTTAAACCACTTATCTTAAGTAATGTACCAGTTTTAATTGAGATTGTTTCATCTAATATGTCCTTCTTATCTACATCCTGTATGTCACTTAGAATTTCCCTAGGGATAACACTTTCTAAATCCGCACTCAAATAACCTAAGTTAGCATTAATTTGATCTAAGGTTTTACCTGTTTGTTCAAAGTTTTTCCAATCAGTTTCCCAATAAATAAGGCTTTGACTTGCCTCATTCTTGGTGTACATCTCACATTTACTTCCTAATCTGTCCAGTGCAAAGCGTCCAATTCCTTTTTCACCTGACTTGATTCGATTACGCTTAGATTGATACTCACTTCTTTTATTATCTGTCCCTATCAGCATCCAATAATCTTCTATGGTCTCTCGAGTCATGCCAGTACCATTATCCAAAATGTAGATACAGTCATTTTTAATATCAAAACAGACAAAACACATAAGTGCATCTGCATCATACGTATTTTTCACAAGTTCAATAACTGCCCCATCAACTTTAGAAACACTTTCTCTCCCTAATAAAATTGTGGCTCTAGACGAAATCTTATAATTTAACTTTTCAAGATTCATCTTCTTACATCACACCTCCTCAATATTAAATAAGTAATTATTAATATCTTTTGCAGTAATCCTAAATGACGACCCGCTCGCATTTATTCCAATACTATTAGCGTATTCAAAGAACTCGTTACTTTCTAATACTCTTTTTGCAAAATCCAACCCCAAATCAGTTTTCTTTGTAATGTAGATGCCTGAGTATGGAATATCTTGCTTAGAAATATCGTATAGCTTCACTTGCTTCGTTACTACTGTTGAGACTAATAGTTTTTCTTGATTTAGGTGTGCCAATGCCTGTGTTCTTCCATACTCAAACCACTTTACGTTCTTATCAGAAGCTCGATTTTGTAATTTATCAAAAAAAGATTTCAAATATCTAGTTCCAAAAGGAAATTTCTTCTCAAATTCTTCTTGAGTATACCTAACTAAAGAACCCTGATTGTATAAATAGGGGAAAATTATAAACTCTTTCTTATTATAGCTTAAAGATCTAGGGCTAACAGCAGTTTTCAACAAATTTTCCTCTATTATGAAATCCTTTGTTTGAATATATTTTTGCCCGTTTTCTTCAAACGATCTTATCTCCTTGAAATTTTTTAAAACAAATGCTTCATTTAATAGCGTTGCAATAGTAATTGATGCATTGAAATAGTCCCCGAATCTTGCTACCTTTCCTTGTATACTTTTTTTCTTATCAACAAATTCCCACTTATTAATTAGGTTAGCCTTGTTGATTTTATAGGAAACTCTCTTGTCCAAATTAATGTATTCAATTTGTTCTACGACGTTCCCCTTATCACATACGATTATTGCGGATGAAGTGAGCACATCGAATAGTTTTATTGTTTGGTAATCATATACTTGGTTTAAAAATGGGAGAAGATACACTCTTAAATTGTGTGCAAATACATTTTTAAAAATACTACTTGGGATTAAATACGAAATCTTTCCATTCTCATTAAGTAGTTTTAAGCTTGCTTCAATAAAAGCGTAGCAGTAGTCAAACTTTCCTTCTTTACACACCTCATAACTCTCTCTTACAAAACATCTGGTTTCCTCATCTAAATCCTTATAAGTAATATATGGCGGGTTTCCTACAACATAATCAAATTTAAAATCAAACTCTTCCTTTAAAATATCAACATTCAAAATACTCCAATTGACTCCATCAAGACCATACTTTTCTGCAATTATATTCAAATTATTTATACAGTTTCTATAATGCCCCTCGTCTAACTCAGCTCCAAATATATCATTCTGTAGTCCTAATTTTATTTTATCCAGAGATAATCCTTGCTCTAAACAATCAGTTATGTACCTTTCGACAATAACCGTCAGAATGTTACCATCGCCACAAGCGTTTTCAATAATCCTTTTTCCGAACAGGTCTTTTTCATAGCCTACTACTTCTAGCAACTTCTTAACTGCTTCTACTGGAGTAAACACCTGGCACTTTTTATTCATTAGCTCATTCCTCATTTTTACTTAAATATATTATTAGAGTATCTTTAAATTTATTCCATTTCCTTCTCGTATTCTTTAAATTTCTCAAAAGTCATTAATACAAACTTGGGCTTACTGTTCTTCATAATCGTGAGCAAGCCAAGTTCGTCCGTTAATCGAGCAGCTTCGGAAAAATTTTGGTTTACTTTGGAAATAGCTATTATTTTTTCTAAATCAATCTTCATGTATTCAAACCTCCACAGTGGTGACTTGGAAAAAAACGCCTGTAATTATACACCAATTCAATATAAGTAGTATATCGTTCAATTAGCTAAAATCCAAGCTATTTCACTCCAGCTACACGTTTATTTATATATCCTTATAACGTAACAGAAACTCTGCCACGGGAGGAATGTTGATGTGAGTCACACATCTTTTTCTCATTTGATAAGCATTCTGCTCTTCTACTCTCCAAGAGGCCCGCCCTTTGGACTCTTGGGAGTGGTGTAAAGGCAGGAATAGCCAAATGTCATTTGGCGTAAGAAACCGCGTGGAAGCAGAGCTTCCACCGACATTTTTTGATGTTTCTCCCCGACAATCGAATTTCGTTTATAGATTGCCCAAAGTGAGGTGAAGCCCTTGGCCCAACCCGAAAAGACTGTACAAATTACCGTTAAGCTCCCCAAGAAACAATACGAAGCGCTCAAAAAATATGCGGCTTCCAAGCATCTCACCATGGCAGATGTGGTACGAGCCTTTGTCCAGAAAGGAATGTCCATCGAGTCCTACACACAGGAGATTGATTTCCTCACCACCATCATCCGTCAGGAGATCAATATCGCTATCGGTGGACTCAGCAATCGGCTGGCTGGACTTGCCAGCAAAGACCTTATCATGTCTGCCGCGGCGTACTATTCTACCATAGCCATCATTACGGATCTCATCGACACCAATCGCTATACGACTTTTCGCGAGATCGAAAAGAAGGCCCGGCAGCTTGCTGTGGAGTACACCAAGATGAAACTGACCGATGCCGAAAAGCTGTTTCTCTCCGGCGATGCCTTTGAGCAGAACATTGATCGATTGCGCGGAGGTGATGCTACTGTCGGTCCTGATTTATAAGCAGCGCTTTTTCCACCCCAACCACCACAAAACTCCGGTCAGCAATTACGTTCATATCGGCTACATTGCTACACGCCCCGGTGCAGTCCGACATGAGAACTTGCCGCATGGTCTTTTTGGAAAAATGAAGCCGGGGGCTTGCAAACCTTTCAATCCTGGCAAGAAGTCGCTCAAATCGCCCGAGATATCTCACGGGAAGGAAGAAACATGTATCGCAGTGTCATTTCCTTTCGAACAGAATCAGCAAGCAAACGGTCTACTTACAGGTAACGGATTCACGTTCAGCCTGAACCCTTAAGCCAAGTATTGAGCTTATCACCTATATTTCCTATTCAAATGCTGTTAAGGTCCGTATTGTCCCCTATTTCAGGGAGAAAGGTATTACGCTTCAAGGGTTAAAGCCGCAAGACATCCAAGCGTTCTACGGTTACGTCATTAATGAGTTAAAGCTCTCAGCTAACACGGCTATTCATTATCACGCCAATATTCGTTCGGCGCTTCAGCATGCCTTCATAACTGAACGAATAGATACCAACCCTGCTGATAAAGTTATTCGTCCTAAAAAGGAGCCTTATCTGGGTAAAGCCTACAGTGCAGAGCAGGTAAATCAGCTCTTAGAGAATGTAAGAGGTGGAAAATTAGAATTAGGTGTTATACTGGCTGCCTTTTATGGTTTGAGGCGAAGTGAAGTCGTGGGGCTAAAGTGGTCAGCGATTGATTTAATTCATCGAACGATTACAATCAAACATACGGTCACTACTGGCTCGCTAAACGGAAAGTATATCACTATTGAAAAAGACAGGACAAAGAACAAGCCTAGTCGCCGTACACTTCCACTCGTAGACACCTTCTATGACCTTCTAGTACGCTTAAAGCATCGACAGGATATAAACCAGCATCAGTTCAAAGAATCGTACTGCAGAGACTATTTGGACTATATCTACGTGGATGAATTAGGAGATCGAATAAAACCGAACTACATTAGTCAAAACTTTAATCTAACCTTGAAGAAGCTTAGGATGCCACATATTCGATTTCACGATCTACGTCATAGTTGCGCAAGCTTACTATTGTCAAAGGGTGTTAGTATGAAGGAAGTACAAGAATGGTTGGGACATAGTGATTACTCAACAACGGCCAATATTTATTCGCACCTGGAATATAGTACAAAAATCGCGTCTGCCGAGAAAATGAGTGAAGTTATACAAATATAAAAAAGCTCATCAGATTATTATCCAATGAGCGTTAGTTTTTATTATGGTACCGGCGAGAGGACTCGAACCTCCACGGTTTCCCACTCGATTTTGAGTCGAGCGCGTCTGCCATTCCGCCACGCCGGCATATAAAATTATGGCGTCCCCTGAGAGATTCGAACTCCCGACCTTTTGATTCGTAGTCAAACGCTCTATCCAGCTGAGCTAAGGGGACATATGGAGCGGACGATGGGAATCGAACCCACGACCCTCGCCTTGGCAAGGCGATGCTCTACCGCTGAGCCACGTCCGCAAAATACTTATTTAATTCTCGCAGTACTCTAAAATATAAATGGCGGAACTGACGGGATTCGAACCCGCGATCTCCTGCGTGACAGGCAGGCATGTTAGGCCTCTACACCACAGTTCCATGAGGCACTTTCAATCACTTGAAAGATAATTGCGGGGACAGGATTTGAACCTGTGACCTTCGGGTTATGAGCCCGACGAGCTACCGAACTGCTCCACCCCGCGATATTTGATTATGGTGGAGGCTGAGGGGATCGAACCCCCGACCCTCTGCTTGTAAGGCAGATGCTCTCCCAGCTGAGCTAAGCCTCCATGTTATGTATCACCCGTAGGGATGCGCCTCACCATGTGAGTCGACTGCGATGTAATCCTTCCAAAGCTTATCCTCCGACGAACTCTCAGGTACTCTCATCTTTCAACGGCTATGAAATAGCCTTATGACCCGTAGGGGATTCGAACCCCTGTTACCTCCGTGAAAGGGAGGTGTCTTAACCCCTTGACCAACGGGCCTCAATTAGTGAATATCTTGTAGCAACATTTATGAGTATATCAAACTGGAACGAAATATGCAACTTTTTTTCTAACCAATTGAATATTTATTTAGAATCTATAATTTATCATTCTTTTAACATACATCTTTATATCACAAGCAAACCTGCAGATTATAATGATGGGATTCCAATGACATATTAACTTCGTAGAGAATCTTGTTACACAGTGTTATGTATTGAAGTAAATCCTGAAAGTTGCATAATCACTTATGAAATTGCACAACTCATTACATTCACTTATAATTAACTAATAAGATGTAGCGATATTACACACGAATGCTGGGAGGTCTTCTGTGTTTCAAGAAGAACGTATGCAGCTCATTATGGAATACTTGCGAAAACACCAACGTATTTCAGCCGATGACATCGTAACGCTGTTTGATGTCTCCAGGGATACAGCAAGGCGAGATTTAATCAAGCTTGAAGAACAGGATGCCCTTGTTCGAACCCGTGGAGGAGCGATTCTTCCTTCTGCTCACGGAGAGTATAGAAGCTATAACGATCGCCTTCAGTACGTATCCGAAGAGAAAAGAGCTATTGGCAAGCTAGCTGCCGCACTCGTACGCAAGGGAGATCATATTATCCTCGATTCCTCTACGACAGTCCAAGCGTGTGCAGAGTACCTTCACCAGAAGGATTGTACTGTAATCACTAATTCCATTCACTCTGCAGATACTTTATCTAACCATTCTGCTGTAGATATTCATCTGCTCGGCGGCAGACTCCAAAAAGAGCAAAGATATTTATATGGCCCTTCTGTGTTTGAAGCTTTGGATCACTATTATGTGAACAAAGCCTTTATTGGGGTTGGAGGCGTGGCAAGACAAGGGCTATATTCAGGGGTAGAGGACGGCAAGATTAAGCACAAAATGATGCAGCAAGCTGAGCAAGTCATCGTTCTGGCTGATCACTCCAAGCTTAACCGTCGTTCGATGTATCGATTTGCCGACTGGTCACATGTACATTTGTTCATTACTGATCAACCTCTCTCCTATGAATGGAGAGAATTCCTGAAGAAGCAACAGGTTGAAATCCTGATTCCTGAATTATAAGCAGAGGAGCTGTTCACCATGAAATTATTCGCAACCGATTTAGATGGAACACTGTTAAATCTGTATAGCCGTATTGCCCCTGAGAGCGCTGCAGCTATACACCGGGCACAGCAGGAAGGACTTCACATTGCAATTGCAACGGGGAGAATTTATGCGGATGTAGTAGAGATCTCTAAGGACGGCGGGGTTAAAACACCCGTCATCGCCTCCAACGGTGCTACAATCCACGATATGGATGGCACATTGCTGTACCATCTTCCTGTTGAGCGAGATACGGCGCTATCTGTCATGCAGTGGCTCGATGAGCAAGGATATTATTATGAAGCCTCCACCGACCGCGGACTTTACGCTCCCCTCAATAGAAATGAAGAAATGCTCGCAGAAATGGACCGCCTCCTGGGTAATCAGCCAGGTGAGTATACGGAACATATGATCCGCAGCATTAAAAAGCACTATGAGAAGCCCCATTTCCATCGGGTTGGCTCTTATCTGGATATTCCAAAAGACGCATCCATCTACAATATCATGGCCTTCTCTCTGTATCCAGAAGAACTGAATCACGGGCGCGACTACTTTTCAGGTCGTAAAGATGTTGCTATGGTCGTTTCATCTGAGCACAATTTTGAAATGCAGCACCCAGATGTGTCTAAGGGTAATGCTCTAGCACGACTGACCGCATCCATGGGCATCTCCATGGATGACACAGCAGCCATTGGAGATAATTACAATGACGTATCCATGCTACAAATGGCAGGCCTTGGTATCGCTATGGGAAATGCAGCTCCTGATATTCAGGAAATTGCTCAAGCCGTAACGCTCAAGAACTTTGAGCATGGCGTAGCACATGCGATCCATTGCGTATTGGATGGAACACCGATCGGCCAGTCAAAGCTTCCATTAGGTGAATAGCCACTTTTAAATATTTCATCAATGATTATGTTCTAGTTGTACACCCAAAGCCAGGTATCTCGGCTTTGGGTGTTTTTAGTGAAGAATAGCAATTTCTTTGATATGCTGACAAAATTGATTATCTCAGATTAAATAAAAATATATCGCTGAAATACATTAGTAAAAAGCAAAAAATCCAGTTAGCTAGTAGCTAACTGGATTAGACTCTTAAAATCAACGGAGAGAGAGGGATACTCTCACTTTGCTCGAGACTGCGATGTAATGCTATCGATGCGAATGCTTCGACGAACCCCTTATGGGTTCTCATCCCAGCCATGATGTAAAAATCAACGGAGAGAGAGGGATTCGAACCCTCGAGACGCTTTTGGCGCCTACACGATTTCCAATCGTGCTCCTTCGGCCAACTCGGACACCTCTCCATATGGCTCCCCGAACAGGACTCGAACCTGTGACAACTCGATTAACAGTCGAGTGCTCTACCAACTGAGCTATCAGGGAATATTTGTAGTAACAGCTATACTGTATAAAAGCCCATTACAAAAATAGTACTGGACCTATTGCACACTATGCGCAAGGACCAGTAATAATTTTGCTTGGCGGCGTCCTACTCTCCCAGGACCCTTCGGTCCAAGTACCATCGGCGCTGGAGGGCTTAACGGTCGTGTTCGGGATGGGTACGTGTGGAACCCCTCCGCTATCGCCACCAAACGTGCATTTGATTCACAAATGCTTATGCCTGCTTTGGAGTACTGCACTTTTGTGCGTATTCCTTCACAGTATTTTTTTCAGGTTACTGCATCGCCAAATGCAGCCTGTACTTCACGTAAGATCACGTCTACTTGAAACGTTACCCACATGAATTACACCCTGAAAACTGGAA
>NZ_AUFO01000042.1 GCF_000426545.1 Paenibacillus massiliensis subsp. panacisoli DSM 21345
CAGATCAGGATAGACCGTAAGATCATGGCCTCGCACGCGGAACTGGGCTGCACTGGACTCTGGCCATTGTGTCCAATCCGCGAGACTCAAGTCCTCTCCATTCGCCTCTTCATCCCATACAGGGATAGCCGGATACACAATGCTGTGCTCCGGCTTGCCGATCCAATATTTCATGATTCCACCAGCTTCCTGTCCACTACGATCTTACTCAGCAGCTCTAATCCCTCGGATACATCAGAAGAAAATTGTGCTCCTTCCAGCCAAGCCCCGTGAAGCATAGCCTCATCCACATGTAAGGCTCCCCGAAAATCAGCACCGGGCAACCAAGCGCCCGTAAAATCTGCACCCGCCAAATTAGCACCTGTGAAGCACACCGGCTCATAGCCAGGTCGTTCCCAATGCTTCTCCGCCAATAAGCCTGCCGTTCCTATACAACCTCGAAAAGACGCACCACGCAGGTCTGCATCTTTAAAGTTCGCCTCTGCCAGAAATGCCCCGCTGAAATCCGCATCGCACAAGTCCGCTTCATCCCAGCGAGAGCCTACTAAATAGCCATTCGTGAATAAGCTTCCTTTACAGGAGCTTCCTCGCAGATCGCTATAATACAAATGAATTCCCGTATAATCTCCCTGCGACAGCTCGGCATGACGAAACACCTCACCGGAATACGCAAATCCATGTCTGCCTGACAGTTCATTCCCTAGCTCCTCTGCAGAGCGCTCTCTGCGATCTACCTTATACACAATCTCGCTTAGATCCCGATATTCGCCGACGCGAATTTCTAGTTCACTCTCGATTCGGACACGGCTCAATGCATGCATCAGCTGATCTTCATGAAGTCGCAAGGTATAGCGGGCTAATGCAAGCACGTACTGATGGACGAATGCTGCCGTATGCATGATCCTTCGCTGCACATCTGTCGGGTCAATCGCTCCAGCATATTTTTTGGCCAGCTGCAACAGCTCCGCCTCCAAAGGCTTCAAGAAGCCATAGGCCCAGGACGCGTCGTAGCACGCAGAGTACGCCTGTTCGTCAAGGAACCATAGCCTGTTCGAGGCTTCTACCAAGTAGAGACTCTGTCCGCTGAGCATGGATGTTCGTAGTAGAGAGAATGTAATATAACCAAGCGCAGCTTGCTGCCCTTGTTCCTGCAAAGCTTCATATCCTGAGATGATCTGTTCTATAGAAACCCAGAATGACTGGGCTAGCTGGGCCTTATGTTGCTGATAGTAAGATTCAAGCCGTTGAAGCATATCTTGCACTCGTGGGATCACTGTATTCTGTTCAAAATGCTCCATGGCTTGGGATCTGTTCATTGCTGTCTCTCACTGCCTTTTCCAGATGGATATGTGAAGGTACAGTCACCTTTTAAAAATTGGAATGACGAGAATAAATCTTATGAATTGTTCTATTTTAAATACAATGTAATTTTACTTTATAATAGTTAATTTTTACTATAAGACTAATGTTTGAAATTAGTCTGTTGTGCCTTCACATTCGTGAAATACCCATACGTATTTCTGCAGGCTTCTCAGTATGTTAAAGGTAAATACATGCAAGAACGAGTAAGAATAGGCAAAATGCAAGGGACAGAGCTCTAACAGCTCTGTCCCTCAGTTACTTCTATGAACGGTCGATTTCGATCTCCAGAAATCTGCAAAACATCTATTCTATACACTAAGCTATTGTCCCCATCTAATTTCCTCTGTCGCCATGTGTTCTATAATCGTGTTCTATAATCGTGTTCTATAATCCTTGCAGTCATGTCTTGCGTCCCGTGGGAACGAGGCGGATCGATTGCCACAGCTCCGGCGGTCCGACCATCTCACAGCGATAGTGACCGCCCCAGCGCTGCAGAGCCTTTTCCGTATAGAATCGTCTCAGTTTGTTGTAGACCGCAGCATTTCGATCATGGCTAAGGTTCGATTGATGGTATCGGAAGTGGTACAGATCACGGTTCACGTAGACGAATCTGTAATGATCCAGCAGTCGCAGCAGCATACGCCGATCCTCCATTTTCCGGCCACCGGTAAGCCTGTCGATCTCCCAGCCTCCGACACGTCTGACACTAGAGGTTCGGTAGAAGCGAGGCTGCACCATGGGATCATATACGGCAAAGTCATACCTGCTTGCGAAGCTTCGCTGCTTCACGGTCTTGTGATAATGTAGCTGTCCTCCATACTCATGCCAATGTACAGTATTCCCGTAAGCAAGTGCTGTAGTGGCAGGCTGTCTGGTCATCGCATTATACAGCACCTGTACAGCATCCCGCTCGATCCAGTCATCGCCGTCCACCTGAATGAAGTATTCGGTCCTGATATGCTTAAGCGCCTCATTCAGTACATGACAGATCCCTTGATTAACCTTGCGTATAATAATTCGGGTACGGGCTGGGTCTGCATGTCGTCTGGCAATCGCAACAGTCGGATCTGTCGAGGCATCATCAATGATCAGTAACTGCCAGTCCCGATAGGTCTGAGCATGAATGGACTCCAGAGTGCGCTGGATGTAGGCTGCCTTGTTATAGGTAGGGACGACAATCGTCACCTGACTCATGCAAGCTCACACTCCTTAGGTGCCGGGGCCCGTCCCCGGTCCTGTTCCAGGTCCTGTGTTGGGTCCAGTCCCCAAGCCCATGCCAGGAGCAGATCCCAGTCCCTTCCCTTCCGTAATCTTCAAGCCCGTGTACGCTGCTGCTGGAGGGGTAGAGGAGGTAGAAGATATGGGTGGTGTTGGCGGCAATAATGGCGCCTTTGGTGGTGCTGGTGCCTTTGCTATCGGTGGTGGAGTGGCTACCTTTGGTGCCGCTGTTACAGCAGGCTTAGCCGTACTGGCAGGGGCTATTGAAGGCGTCGGCGGCGAAGTTGGGATGTCTGGCGGTGCCTGAAGTGGCTGAGGTACAAGCCCCGGCTTGAGTGGTGGGGACAATCCTCTGGCCGTCTTCAGTGGAATGAGACGATCCAGTCGCTTCCAGCCAACCCCGAAGGTCAGAATGACCGGCTTGTATTCATTTCCCCAGCGGCTTAACGCATTGTGGATCGTCCATTCTGCCATCTCGGCATACACACGAACATTATTGGTCTGATTCGTGTAATGACGACGGTGGTTATAGAGCAGCTTATCAATCCAATGGAAATGATATTGCTCAATCAGACGGAGCAATACACGCTTATCCTCCAGATATCTGCCGCCATATTTGTCATCAATGGGCCAGCCCCCGATCGAGCGCAGTGCGGATACCCGATAGCATCGCGGCCATACCGACGAATTGGCGAGCAGGAAGGCATACTTGTCTTTGTAGTGCCGACCCTTGTAGACCTCGGTCATCAGACGATTGCCATACGCGTCCTCATGGACAATATGAATGTTGCCTGAGATGACGGCTACCTTCTCCGGAAGCTTGGCGGCCTCCTTCACCATAACCTCCAGCGTATACGGGAAGAACCAATCATCCGCATCCAGTTGAATGACAAGTGGGGTCTTTACCTGGGACAATCCCTTGTTCATTGCCTTTGATTGTCCAACATTCCGTACAGTCTTAAGCAACATGACCCGCGGATCCTGCAAATATCTTTTCAATCCAGGCGAGTAAGGCTGTGTTGACCCGTCATCCACGAGAATAAGCTTCCACTGGCTGTAGGTCTGTCTAAATACACTTTCGATAGCTTCCAGCAGAAAGGGGCCTGGATTATAGAACGGGATGAGCACTGTAATCTGTTCGTTCAAACCTGTAACACCCTCCTTCAAGGTTCCTGCAAAGCTGTCCGGTGCAAGGAAGCTGCTACCAGAGCTCTATTTAATATATTCATAGCAGCAAGAAAAGATATGGTCAGCGGAACAAGCCATGCACATAATCCGCATGTACCCTGACTGTACGCAACACGCAACCTTTCACAAAGCTCAGGATTGGATGCACCACATTGATGTGCCACCCTACTTGTATGATAAGCATCGTTGTTAGCAGAAAGCGGGAAGCCCTCGAGAAATGCAGTGGCCTTTAAGCTTGCTGTTCACCGCTGTTGATCGTTATTCATCTGAGAGGAAAGAACAGCATGCACAACAGTAGTCGATAGGGCCCCCCACTTGCCGCGGCTCTATACGCATAGTTGATCTATTCCAACCACAAGACTATAAAAAATGACCTCGCTGTCCACATCTGTTGTGGATTTTGAGGTCATTTAGAGATCACATTTCAAGATCATTTCAAGACTACTTCTGACTGTTCACCATCAGATCGTATTCAAGAACTGCTCCATCCGCGCCCGGGTTCGCCCTTGTACATAGTCATACTCACGCTGAATCACATCACGATAGCGCAGCGTCCCCATTCCCCCGTGCCAGCGGTAGCCGACCAGCGACTGATTCAGGAACGGGAAGGTATAGCCGTTCACAATCGCCCGATACCAGAAATCTACATCATGGGTATAGGGCAGCGACTCATCGAAGAGCCCCAGGCGTTCGAATAGCTCCTTCCGAAACATCACAGTACAGCCGTTCACAGGATTTGCAGTCAGGAAGAAGGTGTAGAACTCCTTCAGATTGGCAAACAAAGGGGCTACCCCATGCCTGGAGATGTTACTGTGCAGATCGATATAGTCAAAGTTGGTATGAGAGATATAGACCTGGTGCTCCAGCATGAAGCATACCTGATTGTTGATCTTATCGGGGTAAAAGAGGTCGTCGGAGCTCAGCCAGGCAATGTACTGACCGGAGGCATGCCTTATCCCATGATTGAGAGCGCTGGCTGTTCCGCCGTTAGCTTTGCCCAGGTAAATAATACGGGACCGATAGGGATCAAGACGTTCCTGGTACTGTGTGGAGCCATCATCGACGACGATAATCTCTACGGGGTTATACGATTGGGCAAGCACGCTTCGTACAGCCTGATCGACATAGGGACAATTATAGAACGGGATAATGACGCTAACCAGTGGCCTCATTGTACTCCTCCTTTCATCTCCCAGTCATGTAGCTCCTGCAGCATTGTCTCATACGATGGCACCTGATACTGCAGATCCTTGCGAGTAGAGAGCAAGGTCTTGTCTTGCACGATTCCCGCCTCTGGCCGGATTGTAATATCATCACGGCTCCAGATGCGCTTGAACAGTACTAAGAGGTCATGCTTGCTGATTGGCTGAGGTACGGCCAGATGGATGAGACCATCCAGCTGTTCATTCAGCAAGGCATCAATTGCCTTGGCCAGCTCCAGCGTGGTTACTCCATTCCACATAACCCTCGTATAGCCAGCTACCTCGCCGGATTGCTGCATGAACCAATGCATGAGACCGATCGCCCGGGACCGTATCTCAGGACCAATAATGGAAGTGCGTATCGTGAGATGCCCTGGCTCATGTATTTCCCCCAGAATCTTCGTTAAGGCGTAGGCGCTTGTTCCATCTGGTGGGTCAGTCTCGGTATAGCGACCGCTCGATCCGGAGAAGACACAATCCGTACTGATATGAATGACCCTCGCACCTACCTGATTCGCACTCTCCACCAAGCGATGCGGCAGCAGACCGTTGATCCAGTAAGCATCCGTCTTCTTCTGCTCTGCGTGCTCATTCAGCACACCAATAGCATTAATAATGACCGCAGGACGTACAATGCGGATGAGTAGATCAACCATACTACCATCCAACACATCCAGTAGTAGTCCTCCCTGGTCCTTGGAATCACGTGTCGTATAGAATACCTGGTGCACAGCCTGCTGCTTGAAATAATTGACCAGCACATGCCCAGCCATGCCGTTGCCGCCCAGAATCAGGAGCTTCAATGAGAACCCTCCCTAATATCCATATTTCCAAGACGCTTTATGGTTGTAGCACTCTGCTATTGCTCATACATGCCGTTTTCCACCGAGTACATATTTGACTACAATATCCGAGACATCCTCCGCCAGATACCCTTCCGGGCACTTCCAGCTTTGCGGCAATGAGGTCATAATGCTGACGGCCTCCGCAATCGCATCTCCGTCTAAGCCTGATATGACATTGCTGCCGCAATCCACCGTCTCTGGCCGTTCGGTTGTTCTACGCATCGTGACGGTCGGTACGCCCAAAATACAGCATTCCTCCTGAACGGTGCCGCTGTCCGTTAAGGCGCACCAGGCGTGGGCCTCCAGCTGTACAAAATCAAAAAAGCCGAAGGGCTCATGGAATTCCACAAGTGGATGTCGAGTCATGCTGGGGCTTGCGGCAATCCGGGCAGCGGTGCGAGGATGAATGCTGCATAGCATACGCTTGCCAGTGCTCGCAGCGACCTTATTCAAGCCATCCAGGATCGCTGCCAGATGCACTGGATCATCCACATTTTCGGCTCTGTGGGCCGTCACGATGCAATAATCTCCCTTGCTCAGCCCCATGATGTCCAGAATTCGGCTTCCTTGAATATCCGACTCGTAATGCTTCATTACCTCATAGATTGGATTCCCGGTACGAACAATGCGCTGCACCGGAAATCCCTCTCGCAACAGATTCTGCTTACTCTGCTCCGTGTAAGGCATATTAATAGAAGAGATCGCATCAATGACTCTTCGGTTCTTCTCCTCTGGAACGGCCAGATCAAAGCAGCGGTTACCTGCCTCCATATGAACGACGGGGAAACCCAGTCGCTCAGCCAGCACCGCACATAATGCACTATTCGTATCCCCCAATAACAGCACCTGATCCGGCTGCTCCTGATGAAGAATCGTCTCCATCTGCCCAAACATAGCAGAGAGCTGCTGCCCAAGTGTTCCTGCCTTCTGCTGCAGCACATAATCGGGCGCCCGCAGCCCAAGCTGGCGGAAGAACTGTCCACTTAGGCTCTCCGTATAATTCTGGCCTGTATGCACCATGATGTGCTTGTCGGCATACTGATCCAGCTTGGTCATGACCAGGCTGAGACGAATGATCTCCGGCCTGGTACCGAGTATGGTCATGATTTTCATCTTCTGCTTCCCCACCTTTTCTTGCCTCTGCCTACTTTGCCCAGCCTGTACGCTCGCTTCATACGTTGATGTATGCGACGGCGACCCTTCTGGTGTGTACGTTGACCCTTTCGTCTTCGTATGCTCCTGCGCTTGCCTCCAGCACGTACTTGTATGAAATCTCTCACATATTCTGGCTCTGGAGCGGGCGGCAGAGCTTGCGGTAGCTCAGGTACAGCCCGATGCTGCACGGCCTCCAGCTCAGGAGCCGATTCCTGACGCCGCAGAGGCAGACTTTCAATGATCTGTGCCGGGAATTGCCGAATTCGTGGCTTGCCTTCCGAGCCTTGTGTGGTCCAGTGCCCATAACCTTCACCATTGGCATACAGAGCTCCATCTGGATGCTGTAGGCAGGGGAACCATGATGGATGCTCGGCAATCCAGCGTACGACCATATCCTTGCAGCGGCTACGATACACATCTGCCCCATACATACGCATGGATTCCTGCTGATTTCGTTTACTAACCCGCACCGCTTCCTCACGATTGTCGATCAGGTATGCTACTTTTGCCGTTAACTCATAGCTGTTCCCTGGCTCCACCAGATAGTCACCATTGCCGGATAGCTGCATAATCTCCACAAGGCCTCCGTGTGCAAAGGAAATGACCGGCTTGCCGTACATGTGGCCCTCCAATGCCGTTAGACCAAAGCCCTCCTCGACCATACTGGGAATGACCACCATATCCATGGCACCATAAGCCGTTGCTACGGATTCCTCGAATTTGGAAAAGCGAAAGCGTCTGCTGTAGCCGGATTCGCGAATTTTGGCCTCACATTGCTGGTAATATTCCTGCTCAATCGGCATTCCAATGATCCAGAAGCGGCAGTCCCGGTACCTGTGACACAAGGCCAGCGCCATGTCGATGAATGACTTTAGCCCTTTGGATTCGGTGATGTAGGAGGAGATATAGCCTATGCAAATATGCTCGGGGCGTAGGCGAAGCTTCTCCCGCTTGCGAGTGCGCTGAATATAGCGCTGGGCCTGCCCCATCGAATCTATGGAGGTCGTCGGGTACAGTACATCCATCCGAATCCGTATTCCAGCCTGCTGTAGCGGTCGTAACGTCGCATGGGATATGCCCACCAGCCGATCAGCCAGCCGTTCCATGATTCGTGCAGCAAGCGGAGTATACTCATTGCTACGAATAATCTCCGTAATGCCCCATATGACAGGTACCCCAGCCTCTTTTGCCGCGAGTGCAGGCAGTACATGGATACAGGTATTGACATAGATCAGATCAGGCTGATGCTCTCGAATCAGGCGCACAAGAGCCGTGTATGCAGACGAATGCTTTAACTGCTCGATATCCCTCTCCAGCTCAGGGTAAGGGGTATACATGCTGTATAGCACGGGTACTTCCTGAATATGTGTGCAAATGTTATCGCGACGCGCCTCTGTAGTCAGCTTTCCCTCCTCCGGGGCAACGAGCATGCAATCGAAATAGGAGCCCACTTCCCTGCAAAAGTGGAGCAGCAGCTTCTCAGCTCCTGTAATGCTCCGATTGCTGCTAATGTGACTGAATAACATCAATGTAGGTCGTTTGCTCATCTCCATCACCCCGGGAACAGAGTCGTCAGCAGCTGATCGATTCTGTTCATATACGTATGATCCCGGAGTGTCCGCTCCAGCCCCTTGAGTGCAATGTTTCGCCGCTGCTCCTCATGCTCCAGATAGTAATGCACCTTATCCAGTAGCTCATTGGGAGAGCTGTAGGTCTCGATCTCTACACCAGGCTCATAGAATCTGGGAAGATCCTCGCGCATATCCGTCAATTGAAAAGCAGACGAGGCCGCGACCTCGAAGGTGCGTGGATTCGGTGAATACCCCGGTAGCTTCAGCAGGTTATTGTTCACAAGCTCATCCTCATGCGAGCGGTGCAGATTAATAATAATCTTGCTTCCGTTATAGACCTCGTTGGTCTGACTCGGGTCCAGCCAGGTGCCTACATCAATTCGATCTGCATACAATGGATAATCCGGCATCCGGTCCCACCAGAGTCCGTTGATACGGAAGTCACGCTGCATGAGCTGGGACATAATCGGCTGCAGGTAGAAGATACGACTCCAATAAGCGGACCCGGTAAAGCTCAGCTCGCGGCGGTTATTGGATGGATAAGCCAGCGGATGAAAATGAGACGGTGCCACGCCAAGCGGCAAATAATGAACAGATGCACTGCAGGCCTGCTGGTACAGCTCTAGACAATTCAGCTCCAATGTGAAGACGTGGTCGAAATGCTGGACCAGTGGAATGGTCAGATCGGTGTAATACGGATCGTCCGTCAACCAGACAGCTGTACGAATTCCCTTTCGGCGGATTTTATCCATCTGCTCCTTGTCGACGTCCAGACCATCCAGAGCCAGTACCAGATCCGGGTGCTGCTGGAGAGCAATCTCACTGAATGGCAGGGAAGGGTCCGTCACGGTTACCCGGGTTGCCAGCAACTGGAGTGCATCGATAATCGCCGAATCAATCGGGGAATAAGGGAATGACTTGCCAGAAGGAATATACAGAATATGCAAGGGACGAACCGGAAAAACCGGGCGCGGCAGAGCTGCAATCGCGTTCGCTCTTCCCCGCATATAGCCCTCCTCATACCCCTGATGCCAGCCATGCGGCTTGAGCATGACCGTAATTGTATTCTCAGACATCGCTCTCTCTCCTTTAATAAGCCTAATGGTTGAATCTAGCTGACGTTTCGGCCTCAGGTCACGGCCAGTTGGAGCAGCTGCGGGATACGATGGGCAAACGTGTGCTTCTGTAAGGTGGTACGCATTCCTTCCCACGCCAGTCGGAGCCGCTCCGTCTCATGTTCCAGGTAATAGGCCAGCTTCGCTTGCAGCTCTTCAGCCGTAGCGAAGGTCTCAATGTCGTGGCCTGGCTGATAGTAACGGACCAGATCATCGCGGATGTCCGTCATCTGTAGCGTACCGCAGGCACTGATCTCGTAAGTGCGCGGATTGATGGACTGGGCAGGAATCTGGTGCAGGTTCTCATTGTCCAGCCCGCTCTCGGCAGGTCTGTGAATATTGAGCACAATCTTGGCACCGTTGTAGTAGTTAGCCGTCTCCTCAATGTCCATCCAGCCTGGACGAATGAAGGGACCAAGGATATCCTGTCGCTGCATTCGTTCCCAGGAGCCACCTACGATGAGCACCTTTTTACCTTCGAGAAAAGGAGCCAACTGGTCGAATAGCGCCACCCGATTCCAGAATGCACTGCCGATGAAGCAAATATCATATTTGTACTCTGGGTTAACCTTCCGGGGATGAAATACACTCGGGCCAACCCCCAGTGGCATATAATGTACCTGTTTGGCCTGCATACTCTGGTAAAAGGGTACACAGGACATTTCGTGTGTGAACACTACATCGTAGTACAAGCAATTTTTAGCTGTCTTCTCCGTAAAATAAGGATCGTCAACGAACCAGACCGCCGTCCTGATCCCGAAGGCACGGACTTGTCTCAGCTGTTCCTCATGATCCTCCGGCAGTCCATGCAGACCATTCATCACCAGCACCAGGTCAGGGCGCGACACGATGGCATCGGCCAAAATCGTCTTGATATTGCCCACGATGCATTCACGTACGCTCTGGCGGAGTGCGTCGATGACGCCCGTATCAATGGCTGGAAATCCTTGCGGAATATACAGCACACGCAAGTCTGACATTTGTGGAGTGACCGTGAAGCTCTCCAGTATGGCCTTGCAGCCTCCTACTCGTCGTCCTTCCTCATAGCCGCTCGAATACCCCTCTGTATGTGTCAGGTGACTCACTTCCTTTCCAAGTTAGGACATGTCATTTCAGATTCCACGGCTTGCAGCCTACCCACCCAAGGTCCCTTAGTGTGATCACGCCATCCATGCAGGAGCATACAGGCAGATAGTGTGTTCTTAACCTATATATGCCGTGGGGTTATTTGCATCATGGACGACAGCCGTGTTTTGTGAAAATTGGCTCCAGCCCTGTCTTGTCTGCTCATCTTCGTTGTCAGAATCTACGGGACAATAACACAAAAAAGGTATGAATAACCGATGTCTTTCGGTCATTCATACCATCTAGGTGGACGAACGATATCTCCTATCCTTGTGGCTTAAAGGCAAGCTCATGCCCTTCTGCATACCCTTTGGCAAAGCCTTCGTTGAACCCTTCATGATACGCCTCGTCGAAGCTCTGGCTGACTGGAGCTGGAACGACCTCTACCTGTTGGGGTGCGGGGGCTGGCTCCTGAGTCGGAACAAATATATTCTGATGCGGAGCGAACCCGGCGGCAGCCCGCAGCTTGCGGCGAGATCTGTAGAGTCCCTTCTTGCCACGCTTGGTCACATGCTTGCGCCCTTTGACCAGCAGCCCTCTTCTTTTCTTCTGGAGTCTCAGCTTGGCTCGAGAAGCCCGACCGAGTGTTTTGCGCCCGGAGCGTAGCCTGGACTTCTTGTATACGCGTCCCGTTTTCTTCTTCATGTCAGTCCTCCTTATAGTTGCTCATCGGCTCTGTCCTGATCCGCTGCTGCGGAGGTAGCCAGGGACTGGACGGCACCCCATGTCGTGGCTTGGGCAGCGAGATGCCCCCCAGCATGCGCGCCATCTCATGCTGATAGGCTGTAAGTAGCCGCAGGCTCTCCTCCATGCTTTTGGCGGATACTTCGGCATGAGGTATCACATCGGCCATACTGTGCAGCAGCCTCGCAATGGCATGCTGGCTGGCTGCTATGGAATCCACCAGCTCCAGCTTCACCTCATGCTCCCGCTGATAGCTCATGAATCGCTGTCTCCGTCACCAAAGCTGTCGCCAAACATCCCGTCCAGTCCGTCTGCAGACTCCTCCTCCAGCACAGCCTTCAGATTGCTGCACAGACCTGTCTGCAGACGGGTCAAGCCCTCCAGCATTTCCACCATCTGCTCATGAATCTCCAGCGGCTTCTGCAGCTGATCCTCGTGCGTCTCAAAGGTATGAGCCATGACATGATTAATCGTCCAATTGCGAGCCTTCTCAGCTTCAAGAGCCTTGGCCTCCAGGATGAGCGCTACATTTCGCTGCAGCTTGGCAGCGGCATCCAGCATATGCATCATGGCCTGTTCCCTGCTCATCTTCACCTCACCGCCTTTAGTAGTACGCTATTCCTCATCCTGCCCATTCATTTCCTTCATGACCTTCGTAAGCATCTCAGCCATGGCATCCTGAAAGTCGGCCAGGCCATTCAAATAGGCAATCACACTTTTGTTAACCTCCGAGGAGCCGTCCATCAAGCCGGATATGCCATCCAGGTCCGGGTCCTGATCTGGCAGCTGATGAATGATGTGGGCCATCCTCACCACAACCTGCCGCTCGGTGTCCAGCAACCGGGCCATCTGCTGATGAGACTGGGAGATGTGCTGCAGCAGATCATCAATTTTATCCTGCATGAACCACCCGATACCTCCTTATTCTTTTCACCACTTGTATATCCTGTGGGCTAGAATCAGTATGCCGCCTCCTACAACCTATTCGCCTGCCTGCATTCGGGTTCTTCCAAATTCCATCGGAATTGAAGCTGATCACATAATTGCTCTGCTCAGTGAGTCGGTCGCTTCCCAAGATGCAGACTCCCACACATGTCCTCCTGAATACAGCTTGTCTAGATGCCAAAATCATGAAAAGGCCACGGCATACTCCAGTACACCGCAGCCTTGCTTCCTGTTCTTACTCATCACCTTGCTTGCTAGCCTCAATATCTTTGGTATCCTTGTTATCTTTGATTTCCTTGGCTTCCTTAATAGCTTCGATATTATTGGTAGCTTCGGTATCGTTCTCAGAAATCTCGATCACCGAGTCAACAATCCGATTGTCCCTGTCATCTATTCCTTCATGGGCCAGCTCATCGCTATCATCCTGTGATTCAGCCGCTATTTCATCCAGCGAGGTCTCATTAAACTCCACTGTCGAAGGAGCAGCCAGAGCAAAATCCCTCATGTGCTCGCTGGCTTCCCGCAGAGATTCGAAGGTACCTGCATCGCTCCAGTAGCCCTCCAGAACGTCATACTCCAGCTGACCTTCTCTGGCGTACCAGTTATTCACATCCGTAATCTCGAACTCGCCTCTTGCTGAGGGAACCATTTGTTCGATGACCGAGAAGACAGATACATCATAGAGGTAGATACCTGTCACACAATACTGGGACTGCGGGTCCGCCGGCTTCTCTTCAATCTGCAGAATCTTGGAAGGCGCATCGGGGTCAAAGACAGGCACACCGTAGCGATGAGCATCCTCTACTTCCTTCAGTAGTACCCTGGCGCTACCGAATGGCTGCTCCATGAATTTTGCAATACTTGGCTGCAAATCATCCACGAAGAGATTATCCCCGAGGAGGACTACGAATTTACCGGCATGCTCGACAAAGCTCTCGGCCAGGTTCAAGGCTTCCGCAATCCCCCCGGCCTCCTCCTGAATACGGTAGGAAATCTGCACCCCGTAGGCATTGCCACTTCCCAGCAAGTTCGTGTACAACCCGGCAGAATGCTTCCCCATTACGATCAGAATGTCCTGGATTCCCGCTTGACGCAACCTCTCAATCCCGTACAGAACCATGGGATATTTGCCGACAGGCAGCAGATGCTTGTTAATGATTGATGTCAGGGGCATTAGGCGTGTTCCCGTTCCCCCGACCAGAATGATGCCTTTCATGTCCCACCACCTCCGCTCTCATACGGTTCACCACGAACCGTGTTCTCTGGAAGCTCAATATATTCGCGAGGATCGGTATGCCATTTGCCCATGAACCTGCGATAGTTGCGCTCTATAAGGGCTTCCAGCTCTGGCTGTCTGACTTTGGCAAAGCTCGCGCTACCCTCATGATGTACAAAGCAATCGCTGCACATCAGTAGTCTGCTGCCCTGCAACCGGGCCCGGAAGCAAAAGTCATCATCTTCGTAATGCCCTGCACCGTATCCCTCATCAAGGTAACCAATGCGGTCCAGCAACTTTCGACTGAAGAGCATACAGAATCCTACCAACCTCCTGACCTCTCGCCAGCGCGCTGCATCACTGACATTGTTACGTACAGCATAGCTCATGAATTGTTCCATAGAGTTCGCCCCGCAATCGACCTGCTGCAAGCCACTCACATAGTTCGTAACTGGACCTACAATCCCAATATCGGCTGCGCTATGCAGGGCAGAACGTAAATTCATCAGCCAGCAGGGGGTCACAGTGACGTCATTATTCAGCAGTAGCAGCTCATCTCCCTCTGCCAGACGAAGACCGAGGTTACAGGCTGCCGGAAAGCCCCGATTCACAGGCAGACGTACACTGCGTAGATTCTCCCGGACACAATAGCTACTTGTGCCGTCTGTTGAGGCATTATCCACTACGATAATCTCGTAAGGTACGTCCGTATGCTGCCGGATCGCAGCCACACAACGCTGCAAGAGCGGCAACCCATTATACGTGGGAATGATGATGCTTGTGAGGCGTATAGCGATTCCTCCCTTCGGCAATCTTGGCGCGGGACGGTAGCGTGCGGCTGCTGGATTCGCCTCGGGCATTCCATTCGGAGGCATTCAATATGGCAGACAGCGCTTCTGCATGATCCCCAATAATGAGCTGCTCCACTGGATTCCCTGCCCCACGGTTCATGCTGGCCCGACGGCGGTTACGCGCCAACACGTTCACACTGCATACCCCAGCGATCCTCATTCCCTTCATGATTGCACGTGCCTGTGCCAGCGGAGGAACGGCAAGGACGTCTGTGCCAACAGCATCAAGACAGCGGCGAGAGAGTGCATGTGGAATAGCTGTCATAGAATCTGCTCCAAGATCGGTACGATCCAGCATCCGATTCAGAAAAGCCTTGCAACGCGTAACCTGATCCTGCTGCTCGAATACGGGAATCAACGGTGTCAGATGATTCAATGCGACATCCGTTCCTCGCTGTACGGCAAGCAGGAAAGGCGCAAGCTCCTCAGCACGGAGTGGAATGTCCGCATCTGTGAACAACACGATATCTGCTGTGGTCAATCTGGCCCCAATGCTCCTGCCGACGTCGTAGCCAAGCCTTTCCGGAATATGAACGACAGTCACACCTGGGTGTCCTATCGCCTGCTCATAGGTCCTGTCCGTACAACCATTCAGGACCACAATAATATCTTGTAGGGGCAGTCGTCTTAGCTCGCTTAATACACGTGAGATCGTCTTCTCCTCGTTGCAGGCTGTCACGATGGCAGCAGCCTTCATATGAAGGGGAATCCGTAACTCCCTTGTATGTTGGAAAGCTCTGGCCCTGCCGTTCACAAGCGGGATAGACTGTGATGTCTTGTAAGAGCCTCGAAGTGAAGCCCGGTGTGATGTCTGATATGGCGTCGAGGATGACGATCGGTATGGAGGGCCGTGTGATGTATAGTGTGATTTTTCGTTCAATGTACGATTCGATGTACGGTGTGATGATCGATGGAGTGGTTGTATTGCTAATTTAGAGACTGACTTGTGTAACGCCCCGAACGATGGCTTGGATGCGGCTCTCCCGCTCCGCTGAGCGAGGGAAGGTGAGAGGGCCTTACGGGCGGACACGCGGACTGACAATCCTCCAGCTCTTCTTCCTGAGCTTGTGCTACTTCTCGCTGTTCCTCTACGTTGCCTTTTATTTCTGCTGTGGCTTTGATTCATGATCGGATCACATCCATATGACGGAGCCGTTGCATAGCATCATATCCCATGCGCAGGCCTCTATGCTCCGCTAATCGTCTCCATGCCTCTTTATGATCTTCCACTACAATGTGCTGTAGTGGGTCCACACCACGAGTCGTTCGTCTAGGGTTCCAGCTTCCCACTGGAACGGACGCTGCCAGGCTCAGCTTCAAGCCATTCAGGACGGCCATCGCTTGCGCCAGCGGCGGTCTCTCCAGCACCTCATAGCCAAGCGTCTGGAGTGCTGTGCGGCTAAGAGCATGAGGCACCGCTGTCAGTGAGGCTCCACGCAGGTCAGGCCGTTGCAGCAACATATTCAGCATATGCTTCGCTTCCACTACCGGGTGAACATTCCGCGTCCGGACGGGGCCACTGTAATCGTTCAAAGCGATATCTGCCCCCTCCAATATAGCTCTTATGAAAGGCTGAAGGAGAGCAGCGGGAATGATCATGTCTGCGTCCAGAAAGAGCAGGATCTCCCCTTTTGCCACCTCTGCTCCGATACGGCGTCCGATATCATGCCCCAAAGGTTGCTCGTAGGAGAGGACCCTGGCTCCAGCGGCGGCGGCAAGATCACCCGTACCGTCCTCCGAGCCATTATCCACGACGATCACCTCAACTGGCGAACTGACCAGCTGAGCCTGCGTCACCACGGAGGCAATGGTTCGGCTCTCGTTCATCGCCGGGATGATAACGGATACGAGCGGACGTGCTTCATGCAGCCAATCTGCCCGGATACTGTCCGAATGCTGCGCAGACCGAGCAGGTCTACTCTTTCGGGACGACCTGGCATTTGTGGTGGTCACGCTTCTTGTCATGGAGCGATGCTTCATTTTGTTGTCCGATACTCCAGCTGATATTCTCTTCTTCTTCCGCTTCATGCCTACCCTCCTGCTTTCCCGCTTCGGTGGTCGGTATCCGAACAGTTCCACACATGTTATGCTCCCCTTGATGGGGCGGTAACGGCATTTGTACTGGCTATCGAGTCCACCTTCTCCCAGAAGGAGGCTTGACGGCAAGCATCTGCTGTACCACATGATCCCATCGTTCTGCCGTGTGCTTCCAGAGCAAGCGCCTGCTAACCTCCCGCTGTCCTGCCATCCCCATGCTTCTGGAGCAGTGTGGATTTCTGAGCAAGTATGTGATGGCCTCTGCCAGCTCCTCTGCCATGCGGGAAGGCTCTACCAGAATACCCGTAATCCCATTCTGGACTACCTCTGGAATCCCCCCAATTCGTGAAGCCACCACCGGAATTCCTGTAGCCATGGCCTCGACATTCACCAAGCCAAAGGCCTCCTCTCCGCAGGAAGGAACCACTGCGATCTCCGCAAGCATATATAACTCGGCAAGGGCAGGATGTGGCGTGTAGGGAAGGAAGAGCACATGCCCTGGTAAGGCAGCAGCCTGTCTTCTCAGCGCAGACAGATAGGCTGTCTCCATATTTCTGCCATAGCGGGGGCTACCGACGATGAGCAGCAGGACATTGGGGCACTGCCTGATAATATGCTGAAGTGCATGTAGCAGATGGTGAACTCCTTTTCCCGGTATCAGGCGCCCTGTATACAGAATAATGCGGCGGGAAGACCAGCCCAGCTGCTGCAATCTGGCCTCTCGAAGCAATTCTGTCTCTGGAAGACCACGCCTGGCGAAGTCCCGGGGGTCCACTCCTGGCAGATTGACGAACAAGCGACCTTGGGATTCAGGAGCCAGCCGCAGCACCTCATCTCTCAGAAAGCTGCTGTTCACTATGATCCCGTCGATGCTTCGCAGCATCGCTCGTAGTCGGCGCCGGGAGATCAGTGGCGGCTTGATGAACGTCGTGGAATGGAGTGTCAGCAGGACCTTCATACGGGGAAAGGTCCTCTTGATCCGCCAGGCGATAGCTGGCCTATTATGCACATCTGCCACCTCGGGCTGCTGGGCTGCCATGGCTCGCATGACGACACGTGTATAGCCTTTACCACGGGATACGCGTACGCAATGAACTCCGTGCACTTCTCCCCGCCGCGGCAGACCCTCTCCACGAATTCCATAAATGATCGTCTGCTCCCGATACACAGAGAGCGGTACCGTATGTTCGATGATGCGTTCTACAGAGCTGCTGTGTGCAGACGGCACCACGAACGATCCCGGCGAGATGACGGCGATTCTTGCAATCTCCCTCATGGGCGTCATCCTCCAATTCTGTTGCGGATACCCTACATCATATACAGAGAGAGCAGCGTATGGACACGGAGTATGTACCTATAGGGAGATTTTGGGCCAAGGCCTTCAGCCGTTGTCCATTACAGCAGGACAAGGACCTTCATATACTGCTAGGGACAGACACATTCTGATTCGACACGCAGGCGAGGCATTCAGCCAATGGGAACGATCAGATGAATGTACAAGGCTAATGAACTGTTGATCCAGGGATAACGTAAGGAGGAACGGTCATGCACATGCAGTACGCCGGTATCTTACTGAATTCAGCACTATACCGGGGCATAACGACAGGAAGGACGGGGACAGAAGCCCTTGGACACTATGTAGAGGCAGCCCGAAAGTATGGGGTCATCCCCTGCTTTCTTCGACTGGAGGATATTCATCCGATGAAGCGTCATTGTGTAGCACAAGTACCAGTTGATGGAGGCTATCAGCGGATGCTTGTTCCGGTTCCTACGGTCATTCACAATCGGGCCATGTATAAGCATCGTCGTAGCTGGCAGCGACTGGAGGCGCTAAGAAGACGCGGCGTTCATATTTTCAACGGATATACCCGCTTTAATAAGTACGACGTTCACCAGCTGCTCACGCGGGACCGCTCACTCCTTCCCCACTTGCCAGCCACGCACAAAGCATCCTCTGCAAGTATCACGAAGCTGCTGGAGGAGCATGGAGATGTTGTCCTCAAGCCCTGCAATGGCAGTATTGGCAAAGGCATCATGCGGTTGTACAAAGGCAGTGAATACTGGATGATGCAATACAGAGAACGTACAGGAGAGCGAAAATGGCTGAATGCGCCGCTGCTGAATGGACAGCTGCCTTGCTGGATGCTTCAGCGTATGCACTCACAGGCTTACATTGTGCAGCAGACGGTTCCTCTGGCACAGTATCACGGTCGGCCATTCGATATTCGCGTGACCGTGCAGCGTGGATATGGTGGTAGTTGGGGAATTACCGGTATGTTCGCCAAAGTAGCACCACCGAACAGCTTCGTATCCAACGTAGGACAAGGCGGAAGTGCAATCCGCGTGGAGGAGGCTCTAGCCTTCAATTTCCCGCCTTATCAGGTGAGACTTCTGCTCTCCAGACTGGAAATGCTGGCCATACGCATAGCCCAATCCCTGGCATCCTCTCTGGTTCATAGCGGACCCTTAAGTCCTTTGGCCGACGTAGGGCTCGATCTGGGAGTAGATCAACGTGGTGAGCTGCACTTTATCGAATGCAACGGCAGAGACCAGCGCTATGGCTTCCGTGAGGCAGGCATGCCTGAGATCTGGCAGGAGGCCTACGACAAGCCTGTCGCATATGCCAGCTGGGTGCTCCATCAATTGGCCCTGAAGCGTATGTGAAGGGTTCAAGGCTACCTTGGCACAACAGCCTACTAAGTGGGCTGTGATTACTTGAAGATCTGAATTATTGGGCATTGAGGCATTGGGTACTGAGGCATTGATGTTGAGGTGCTGAGGTACTGAGTGTTGAGGTACTGAGTGTTGAGCTATTGAGCATTGAGCTACTGAGTGTTGAGCTATTGAGCATTGAGCTACTGAGTGTTGAGCTATTGAGCATTGACATATTGAGGTGCCGAAGAACAAAAGATCTGAGGTGTAGGGCGGTGATGGGACTCTGGTCTGTGATACCACCGCCTCGAATTTTCTCTGATCAATCCTTGCGCCAGCCCCCTATTCATGCGGGTTGGTGTACCGATCTACTCCAAAATATTGATTTACATAACATTATGTGGCAATATAATGCAGTAGTGGCCGGATACGCTTCGGTTCATGGCCCGGAACAACCACAAGGGGGATCTGTAATGGCAAAACAATGGCTCCGGCTGATGACAGAGCTCTCATCACGCAAATGGGTCTGCCGACTAGTGGGAGGCTTCGCGCAGAGTGGCGCCAGCCGACATGTAATACCCACATTTATCCGTACATACCGTATTGCCGCTGAAGAGGCGGAGCGAGATTGGACTGATTATGCTTCGTTGAATGAGTTTTTCACACGGCGGCTGAAGCCGGGAATGCGTCCGGTAGATGAGACACCGAATACGCTCGCAAGTCCCGTGGATGCCTTGATCACATTCGCAGGTGATGTCGAGGCTGGCACGATGCTGAATGTCAAAGGACAGGATTATTCCGTGGAGGAGCTGCTGAACTATTCTCCACGCTTCGAAAAATACAAACACGGTTACGCTTTTGTTCTATACCTGAGTCCGACAGACTATCATCGGATTCATTGTCCCGTGACTGGCAAGCTGGTCGAGAAAGAGCACATCAAGGGCAAGGTCTACCCTGTCAATGATTTCGGTCTGACACATATGAGGACTGTGCTTAGTCGAAATGAACGGAAGATCGCCTACATCCAGCATAATTATGGTGAATTGGCACTTATTAAGGTTGGCGCAATGAACGTCAGCAGCATTCAGTATACCGATGAGCAGGCGAAATCCTGGACCAAGGGGGAGGAGCTAGCCTTTTTCCAATTCGGTTCAACAGTAGTGCTTATTACGGAAGACGACACCTTCAAGCCGCTGGAATCCGCGGTGGTCGGCAGTCGAATCAGAATGGGGCAATCACTGGGTCACTTCGTAGACCAAGCCTGACATCGCTGATCTAAGAAGCTATCGAGGACATCATCTGCCCGCGTATAGTATTCGATCATTTCGTCCATCTTTCATCAACATAAAAGGTCGAGACAGTAGCTACTCAGCTCTAAACTGTACCCCTTGTAAAGGACAACTTAAAAAAGGTTAGGCGACCTTAAGCTGCTGTCTGTATCGTGCAGGCGGCAGCTTGTTTAAGTTCCATTGACCTCGATAATGATTGTAATAGATCATGTAGCTTTTCACTTCTTGTTTAACCTCTTCCAATGTCATACATTCTTTGAAGTTCGTTTCATCTTTAAAATGCCCAAAGAATGATTCTTGTGGGGCGTTATCCCAGCAGTTTCCTCTACGTGACATCGATTGACCCAGCCCCATCTTCTTCACAAGCTTTTGGAACTTCGGGTTCGTATAGTGAAATCCTTGATCCGAATGAATCAACGC
>NZ_KE384538.1:0-2288 GCF_000426545.1 Paenibacillus massiliensis subsp. panacisoli DSM 21345
GGAAATTCAGGCGGAAGGCCCGTGGTCACTCCTCAATGGAAGTATAACCTGCACGAAGCGGTCAAAAGTCTAGGTGGAGACGGGAAATTCAAGACCAACGCCCTGCGACTCCCGCTGGATATAGCTTCGCTGGAGGAGTTCATGCAGAGGCTTGCGAATCGGATGAACTTATCTTCCAAGAAACTTGTCCCTGCCATGATCGGGGATGGCAGTAATGGGCGACCTAGATGGAAGTTTGAAGACTATTCCCGGATGGAGAGCGATGGTCCGGGAGGTTTTAGGAGATCAGAGCAGCCTCCTAAAGATCATTATGAGGATGAACCGAAAAGAAGGGAAGATAAGACTGAGGGGACGGGTGAAGCTCAAAGAGAACCAAATCATGAGAACATTCAAGAATTCGTTAAAGGTAATAAAAAGTTTGATGAAGTACTTGATGATTATGCTTTAATATATGGGGAGATAGTGAAGTCGAATAAGTACTGGTCATGGGCAGATGATTTCGTTGGTAAATTATCGGCAGATCAGAGGAAGAAGATAAAAGATCGGGCACTAGAACTGAATACTGATATACCTCATATTGAAGTGAAGAAAGTAGAAGGTTTAAAATTTGGGTATGCAGATTTTGAAGGAGCAGGTTTAGTAATTGTTCAAGATAAACTTCCGAAACATTTATGGTTAGCAACAGATGAGGATCAGTTTAAGTGGCTTAATGACAGACTACCAAATAAAGTACAACCAGAAGGTACGGTATGGCACCATAACGAGAAAGACGGTATCATGCAACTTGTACCATTTGGCATTCATAATATTACCAAGCATAATGGTGGAAGAACAAAAGGACATTGGGCAGACGCCCCAAGAAAAAAAAGTAAGGGATCAGAAAAGAAAACTAAGGAGGGGCCAGATGAGGAATCTTAGAATAACTAGTATAGGGGATTGATCATAAATAGTTCGATTTTTAAATGTTTAAAAGATTCCAATGAATTTCGAGGTGAAGAATTTTGATAATACAGAATGACAGTATAATTTTTCCTATTCCAGATACTAAGTTAATTAAACGTGTGGAAGAGAGTTTTGAAATAAAGTTTCCAAAAGAGTTTATTGAATTTATATCAAAAAACAATGGAGCAATTCCAATAACGAGATTTTTTCAGTATGAATCTAATAAATATGTAATTGATCGTTTTCTATGCTTACTAGATAAACCAAACGAAAACGAAAGAGGTATGTACGATATAAAAGTTGTTTTTAGTCAATTAGATGAAAGAATTATATCTGATGGTGAATTAACAGGAGCTGAATTAGTGCCTTTTGCGGCTTTATTTGCTGGAAATTTCGTTTGTTTAGATTATAGTGAAAGTAGAACGGAACCTAAAATTTGTATTTGGTACAATGAGGATTCAGGTGATTTTGAACCAGTCACTGAGACAATAGCTGATAATATCAATGGTTTTCTTGATATGTTAGAAGATTAATTTGATTTGTCAGCACAAACAAACAACAACGCCACAATACGAGCTACCCGCCGTTTTGTGGTTTTTTTATTTTCGCTGTATACATAAATGAAAGTGGGGGCTATTCAAAAATACCTCACCCAGTGTCGAAGGAGCCCAACATTCAACCAAGATTACATCTAAACCATGTAATCCCCGTATAAAGATATCTTCATTTCGGTTGTACGCGCAGCAAATGCCTTAATTTTATAACCTAAATTACGCTATTACATTAAATTGAACAGGTCAATTATGGTAAGATACCACCCTGAAATTGATCTGTTTTTTTATCTTCGCTTTCTCACCGATTTTTCAACATCATTCCCAACTGTAAATACCGTTTCCTGATGGATGTAGTGCCAGAAATATTGTACCTAAATTGCAGGATAGTTCGACACCCAGGTTGATTATGGTTAGATGCCACCATGATAGACCTGTTTTTTTGTTACCTTCGCTTTTTTGCATCTCAAACGTATCAGTTGCCGTTCAGATGGTCTGCATCTAGGTACCACAAGTGAAAAGCTTATCTGAGCTGGGCAACGACATCGTAGGGGCCGGGGAGTCATTGATTGACACATTTGTGAAGGTCTCTGAAGACAAGGGCAATTGGTTGACCCGCAGCACAGAGGAAAGCTAAAATGCGGGGTATAATCAGGTCAAAGCAGCGGAACGGGCCGTGGATATCATAGGTGCTGTGAAAGGTGTGGCCAAGCTCGCGAAGAGCGTCGGAGATATGAGCAAGGGCACTCCTGCAGTACACGGGGAGTCAGCTGGCGGCAAATCGACTAGTGGGGG
>NZ_KE384538.1:2518-16631 GCF_000426545.1 Paenibacillus massiliensis subsp. panacisoli DSM 21345
GTAATGGGCGACCTAGATGGGAGTTCGAGGACTATTCCCGGATGGATAGCAATGGTCGTGGAGGTTCTGGTGGTGGACCGGATAAGCCACCTAAGAATCATCATGAGGATGAACGGAAAAGAAGGGAAGATGAGGAACGACGGAGAAAAGATGAAGAGGCTGAGGGGACGGGTAAAGATAGTAAGACTGTAATCCCTTATGGACAACAAATTGAAAAAGTCGGAAATAAAAAAATATTAAAACCAAATGCAAAATACACTACGCCACAAGGATATACTTATGAAACAAATGAATTTGGTCGTATTGAAAGTGTCGAGGCTGATTTACAACTGGGCAAAGGAACAAGAAATCAATACGCTCAAAGTAATGTGGGAGAAACAGACAGAATCCGAGGTGATTACCCAGATAGAGATGATGGTGGTCATTTAATTGGTAGTCAATTTAAAGGTTCTGGGGATATTGATAACTTAGTTCCAATGAATTCCCAAATTAATGAGGCTGGTGGAAAATGGCATCAGATGGAAAAAGAATGGGCATCGGCGTTAGAAAGAAAAGAAAGCGTAAAAGTAAAAATAAATCCCCAATACACTGGTAATTCTGCAAGACCTGATAGCTTTATAGTAGAGTATTCAATAGATGACGGTAGGACAAAGAAAATTACAATAGAGAATCAAATTGGAGGTTGATAGAATTATGGATCAACAGATGGATCGACTATATCCCTTGATAGCAGAACATATTTTAAGTATGATACCTGACGACAATTGGAACGAGATTTATTTATATGCCGAAATATTGGATGGATCAAGAGAGGTATATTTTTATTTCAATACTTCTGAGAATGAGGATTTTATATACTCCCATGATATCCCTGAAAAGTACAGTGTGAATGAAAAAATTTACGACAAATTATTATTAGAATTGCAAACCAAATTCAAAGAGTTAAGACAAATATTTATAGACAATGATCAAGACGCGTGGACAAACTTAACCTTAACATTGAAGTATCCTGGTAAGTTGAAGATTCATTATGATTATGAAGATATAATAGCTTCAACACTAACACCAACTCAAAGACAAATGATTTTTGAGTATCAATATTTAGGTTTGCTTCCTGAGAATGAAAAGAATAAACTATTTGTAGAGAACTACTTTAATAGTCAGGATTAATAGCTCTGTAGAATCAACATAATTAAGACAAACTTTTGGGAGCTTTTCGCTATGAATTAAGAATATCCAGTGTTGAATGTATCACATTCAACCAGTGAGCGATAAAATACAACACAGAATTACAGTCCAAGCAAAGACCTATTTCACTTTGAACGATAAGTGAGATAGGTCTTTTTCACATTGTAGGGAAATTAATCAGTCTTATTCATAGTTGTTATTAATAATCTTGTGCGACCAGTCGTTCAATACAAGATAGCCATCTGTATTATATTTGGTTTTTTTGTTGGATGATTTGCCCAGACCTTTTGCCGAATGAGCAGGTACGTTAAGCAGGTCGATTATAGTCAGATACCACCATGGTAGACCTGCTTTTTGTTATCTTCTCTTTCTCATCAGCATCAGCTCGTCGGCTCTGATGCTCTGCATCTGGGTACAACCACGGAGAAGCTGGATCTGGCGGAGCAAGTGAACAGCCAAGGGACGGAGGTACAGCTCGAAGCTTCTGTACATCAATCCTATGACGAGCCGCTGCTCTCGGCATTCGAACAGCAGGTAGCCGAAAAAGGGATTGGAGTGGTCATAGCCTCCCGCGCCCTGGACAATGCGCTGGAAGAGGGCAAGGGTACGCTGGATGCAGGCATAGAGTTCGTCGAGGGCGTGTGGAATTTTGCCGTGGATGTCGTCGATATGGGTGCGCAATTGCTCAATCCCGTGATCGAGCCAGGCGAGATGTTTGGGAAAGGTTTTTTGGAGCATAATGAGACGCAGGCCGGGCTAGGACGTGCTATGGAGGCGACCGGGACGTATATTGCAGATACGGTCACGCTGAAGAAAAGTTGGTCTGAGCTGGGCAACGACATCGTAGGGGCCGGGGAGTCCTTGATTGATCCATTTGTGAAGGTCTATGACGATAAGGGCAACGTACTCACTCGCAGCGCCGAGGAGAGCTATAATGCAGGATATAACCGGGTCAAAGCCGCGGAACGGGCCGTGGATATCATAGGTGCTGTGAAAGGCGTGGCCAAGCTCGCGAAGAGCGTCGGAGATATGAGCAAGGGCACTCCTGCAGTACACGGGGAGTCAGCTGGCGGCAAATCGACTAGTGGGGGCGGAGATTCAGGCGGAAGGGGCATGGTAGCTCCTCGTTGGAGTGATACCCTGCACGATGCCGTCAAAAGTCTAGGTGGAGATGGGAAACTGAAGACCAACGCCCTGCGGCTCCCACTGGATATAGCCTCGCTGGAGAGCTTTATGCAGAGCCTTGCAAATCGGATGAATATCTTTTCCAAGAAACTCGTTCCCGTCGGAATCGGGAAAATCAGTAATGGGCGACCTAGATGGGAGTTCGAGGACTATTCCCGGATGGATAGCAATGGTCGTGGAGGTTCTGGTGGTGGACCGGATAAGCCACCTAAGGATCATAATGAGGATGAACGGAAAAGAAGGGAAGATGAGGAGCAACAGAGAGAGGATGAAGAGGCTGAGGGGATGGGTGAAGCTCCTCCTATAAAACCTATTGAGCCTCGAGGGGAACCTATAGAATTTGAACCACTTATTAAGCAAGAAAAAATTGCTCAACAGACATACGATAGTTTAAAAAGAACAGGTTTAGATATGAATGAACTTGAACTGTTCTCCAAAAATACAGGACTTAGTTTGGAAGAAGCCATTGGATTGAAGAAGCATCTGTTTTTAACTGAGCATGTTAATTTACCCGATCCGATAACCGGGAAATATTATTATACGGGTTATTTTCATCCGGATATGCATATTGCTTATGGGTGGGAAAAGGCACTTCAAGGGGAATTATCGCCTAAAGAAAAAGCATGGTTTAGACAATTAGCAGATCATGAACTAGCGGAAAGTAAAATGATGCAAGAAGGAATACCATATCGTAAAATTGAATCATGGAATCCTAAAGAGGGGATAACTGGAAGGCCGCCTAACGAGGGAGCTCATGATCTAGCACCTCTCCCACCAAAAGACTTCCCAGATTTTAAAGCGGATGAGACTATTTTATAATTTAATAAGTAAATTGATTTTAGGAGGACGCTTAGTTGAATCAGATGTTTGAAGAAGCTAGGACAAATATAAGAAATATTAATTGGGAAAGTGAAGAACCTAACAAACCTTCACACGGAATATTATTATATGAGTTTTTAAGGAGGGGTTCTCAATTTTATGACTTTATAGATCGCGAACCTAAAAAGAGACTGGCAATTTTTAGTGCTGCGGATATGTGTGGTATAAAGTTGCCAATTGAAATATATGAATACTGTGATGAATTAAACGAAATTAAGGATGAGTGGTTAGTCAAATCAGCTTGCAAAAGTTATTTGGAGTGGGCATATTTATCTGGTAAGAACGAATCCGTAGCACTTAAATTCCAAGGACTATATGATCCAATAATAAAGTTGTTCAGTAGAGGGGGGAGGATAAGATACCATAATGGCGAGTTAACCTGTGGAAGCGCTGCACGTTCTCGAATTATTTCTGTGAAGATGAGCACGGTTGAACCAGAGGATATTAGTCAAAGAGCTTTGGATAAACTCGACATAAATTGGAAAGTATCGGAATAATTATTAAAAGTAGGCTCCAGTCAAACAACTTTTAGTTCGAGAGCTACATCATATAAGTACATTCAATAACCACAATGCGAGATGGACGCCCGTATTGTGGTTTTGCCTCAATACTCACCAGTGCCGAATGAGTCGGGGTCTGAGTAAAATATACAGACCAAGTTGCTCCGTTAACCGTGATAATACTGTAGATCTTAAGTCGCCATTCGCTTTCTTCACACGAATTTGTGTGGCCGTGCTGCCACCCAGCACGATCGTTTGAGAATGCCAGTTGCCGATTTCTAGAATGCCAGTTGCCGATTTCTCTTTCACTTATAGGAGAAACTCTTCACTTATTTACAATCGGTAAAGTAATAAGTTATTTTTAGCTGTAGAAGTGTTATTAGATCTATACTTGATGTTGGTTGTATTGGAGAACGATGCCTAAGAGCCTGCAAGCCCCGCTGGGGCTACTTTGGCCAGATATTTAATCAGGAGTGGGGAGGTTCCCGACTTTGAACCTCAACGTTCCTAGGCCAGGATAACACCCCGCACAGAGTTTGGAGGAAGGATGGCTGAGTTAAGTCCCGCTATACTCTCAGAAAGAGACCCTGGATGTTCCTAGATGGTACTTTACTCAAAAGCTATTCTCCGATGGATTCCATGTGAAAGAGCAGATTCTATTTTAGAATCTGCTCTTTGTTTTAGAGGGGATATCCTACCATACAGACTGAAATCTAGCTTAAGTAAGAATGCACTCAGTACATAGTGAGGGCCTGTTGTTATGGCGTTATATCCAAGGCTTCATAAACCCGACTAAGCGGGATCATGTTATGGTAACGATCAAAGACGCTTACATCTCCTTTAACATAATTGCTTAAGTTTTTTAATACACTTTCAGAGTAAAGATAATATTCGTCGTAATCACCGTAATAGGAATCATATAATTCAGGATCTCCGATCTGGATGAGTAGTGAATAATATTCCGCATCAAAAATATAGGTTTCTTCTGGGACGAGTTCCGTAACTTTTCCGTTTGTTGGATCTGGGCCTTCAACAAAATGGGCATGTACGTTCTTTCCCTCAATTTGAGGTAACCTTACGTTTATCTTTCCATCTTTTATTGTTATACCTTTGAAGATTTGAGGGGCGATATTCACTTGAATACCATATGGCTCCCAATTTCCCCCAAACTCTAATACAGGTATCCTCCATGAAGTTTTAAGATCAATTACCTTATTGTGATGATCCCATGTAAGTGATCCACCCAATGATTCAATCGTTGTGCGTAAAGGAACCATCGTATCTTTGAGTCCGAGATCCGGATCTCTAATCACCGCTGGGGTAGTTAAGGGTTTAGCAACTCCATTGATCACGACTTGTTTTTGGTTGATTTTATATGTTACTTCATTGTTTGTATCGTTAACTCTGAATGAAACTGTGTTATTGTAATCATTCCAGTCTACCTCAGTGTTTAATGAACTGGAAAATAATAGGCTTGATGCATAAATAGCCCCTTTTCCTGTGTCCATATAAAGAAAAAAGTCGTCTGTCATCAGCATGTAGACACCATTGATTATAAGCCCAATACTGTTGTCTTCTTCAGCCTCTACAGAGGGAGAAATAAAAAGTGAGGGTAACAGTAAAAGCAATACAAACATAATCAAACATTTTTTTCTAAGCATATTTTGTTCCTTTCTAATGCGAAGTATAGATGAAATCATAATAACCTAAACACACGTACACTACTTCATTTCATCATGAGCTCATTGTACTGAGAATAGTTGCGGAAGTGAAACCAAATATTTACATCTAATACAGTGAATGAAGTGAATTATATCCCCGGAATAAAATACGTTCACAATGGCTATAAAATTAATAGCTAAGGATCTGGAGGAGATTACAATTGAAAATCAGATATGATGGTTGGAAAGATGAAGAAGATAGTATTCTAGCTAATACCATCTTGGAGTATGTTGCAGAAGGGAAAACATAGCTTAAAGCTTTTGAAGATGTAGGCATAAGGTTATCGAGGACGGCTGCAGCTTGTGGATTCCGATGGAATTCTGAGTTAAGATACGACTGCAGTGAACAACAAATAAAAGGTGAGACGAAACGTCAAAAAATTCACTACTCGTTCTACTAATTGGAAACAAACCGAAATGAAGGGCGAAGTAATATTATGCTGGCGCTGATGGATGCATAATTAGCAGCTGGCTTGATGTAGAAGGAATTATATAGTTTCAATAATAAAGAGGAATTTGATTTGTTACCTTCCCTATAAAGTCTCTTACCAAGAAGCATCATCTGCTCTATTAAAAATAGTCATTTGTCTACCGAATTTACTTTATCACGGTGTGAGTGAAAATCTTGGTTTCTAATCTTGTTAGGCCCAATAAAGTACTACCCAAGACTACTTGGTTACATAAAATCCTTTTATTTCTTATAATATGTGTATTGGGTAATCAATATAAGAGATGAAAGGATGTTTTTGTCATTAGTACTTTTTATACTGATTTTGATTTGCTAACCGAAAAGGACTTATTGGCATTGGTTGAAAACGAAATCATGGAAGGGTAACCAATTGGAATACAAAGCTGAGATTAGTAACTCTACAAGTCTGGTAGAAGAAGTCGCAGCTTTCGCTAATACCCGTGGTGTTGATATTATTATTGGCATTGCTGAAGGAGATTCAGCCGGCATACCTTCAGAGATCAAAGGGATCGATATAGAAGACCCAGATAAGTGGATGCGTGGCCACTCTCAATCAATTAGTTCTAATACGGACCCACAAATAACTCAGTTCAAAATGCGTTGTATCCCATTGTCTAACGGGAGATATGCAATCATTATTCGAGTATCACGTAGCATGACCGGCCCTCATATGGTAAAGAATTTTAAATTTCCTATTAGAATAGGTACCTCCAAAATACCGGCATCAACCAGCGAAATCCGTCGTTTGATGAGTATTACTGGCAGCTTAAATGACCACTATTCTCGTTTCAGGGTGCAAAGAATTACAAAGACTGTAGATGTTTACAAGATGAGAGCACCTTTTGTGATGGTTCATTATGTTCCAGTATCAGCTTTCGAATATCCGATTACATATCCTGTAATTGACCAAATAGAAAGAGTAAATTTATATATTTTAGGTTCTACAGGAGCTAACCCACGTATTAATTCAGATGGACTGATTAATCTTGAACGGGGGGAACGGAGGGTAAGGGCGGCCACACACAGATTTTTAGAAATGGAATTATTGAACAAGTGTCCAACTTATCATTCGATTATGCAAACAATAAAAATGATAAGGAGATAAAAAAGTTCACATTTCTAAGTCCAACTCGCTTGGAGAGACAGCTGGAATACTCCCTCGATAAACAAATTAAGAATTATACATTATTGGGGATTAATGAACCGTTTTATTATTATGTAAATTTGGTTGGTGTAATGGGCGTAACTGGCTGGGATCGAGGACGGCATTATGGTCTTCCTCCTCAAGAAATTGATGATGACTTTTTACAACTATCCGATGTGATAGTTGAATCTCGTGATTATGAGTCATATAAGAAGGTATACGAACAGGCAGTTTCGAGTTTGTGGAATGCTTATGGCTTTACGGAAGAACCGAGTGATTACAAATAATTATGGTTGATGTGAATGATTCATAAGGAGAGGTATCTACATGAGTCAATATGCATATTTCACACCATTTGTAGGGTGGGAAGAAAAACTGCCTACGGGTCTTCTGCAGACGGCCAATGAATTTGAGCAAGTGCAATTGGATGCACTACGACTTACTGATGATGAGAGAAACGTGCTTCGTAAGTCCAAAAAAACGCTATATTTAACTTGCCCCATATGTAATGGACCCATGTACTACAATAAGGGGTTTCAGATCATTAAAGATGGTATCAGAGAGGCAAATAAAAGCCCCTATTTTTATCATAACAATCGGGAGAATTGTCATTTTAGTGAGTCACTCTCGCATGCTCTCACAAAAAAATTCATTTTCAGTAAGTTGCGTGATGCTGGTTACACCGTGTATGAAGAGACGCGGCACCAGATTGAAGGAAAGAAAATCCGTGTTGATGTAGCTGCCTATATAGGTTCAGGAACAACTTCTAAGTTGCGTATAGTTGTTGAGATTCTGGCATCTGATATGAAACCTTCTGCTATATCGAAGAAAATAAATGCGTATTATAGTGAAGGTGTACCAACGGCATGGGTCATTGTTCTAGATGATTTATTCACTGGGTACACAGGAACCAAACAAATTGAGCTTGATCCAGACAGTGAAGAAATTAATTACCTGGTTCATAGTCTTCAGCCTGGGGAACAAAATCCCTTTGTTGTAACGGGTAGCAATAGCAAGGCGTTTACTCTTCTAATGAATGAGTATGGATTTGTTGTAGCTGTGACACATGCAGGAGAAGTTTTTCTCATTCGTCGTAATCCAGATAACGAGCTTCAGAGATTTAGTGCTCTGCAGAGGGGCGAGCCATGGACAACACAGGACGAGTTATACCAAATCACTCGAATCGCTGATAAAGATGTCGTTCGGACGCTTTTGGTTACTCCGCTACGCAAACTGTTAGATAGTGAAGATGTAATTTATCCGAAGGGTGCGGTTAGCTCAGCTTATCCACCTAAAGAAGGAAATCATTTCGAGGACCAGGTTTTTGAATCTAGCATAGAGCCTGGTATTGATTTTACGGAAGGTATGGTAACGGGAAGTGAAGCGGACAAGGCCCTCGATCCTGTAGCTCTAATTTATCAAACCTGGCGTGCTCAGCAAGCTGCAGAAGTAGAGTATATTTTAGAAGAGAAACGACTTCAGGCAGAGGAAGAACTACGACAACACCAAGCGGATCTTCATCAGCAAGCTAGCAAAGAACATCAGCACCTAGAGAATACAACTCCAAGACAGATGGATATTCAAAAGGTCACTGCTCCTCAACAAGAAGACTCTATTAACTATATCAATCATAATGATAGCAAGCGATTAGCATCTCCCAAAAAAATAGAAGAAGTTGAACGGCATCTACTTCTAAATGGATTTAACACTGCCCAAAAAATGGACTTGTTTAGCATCTCAAATCGCATTGCAGATATCATCCTCACTCAACTATCGGACGATTTAAAGGGTCTGCCCATTGAACTAATCCGAAATGATGAAACGATTTGGGCAGCATATGAAACATTATCACCCCAGGATCGAATTAAACTGGAACGTAACGTATTTCCTACAGGATTACCTCCTTGGTTTATGACCCAAATGATTCGTCTTAATCAGAAAGAGACAGCGGAAGACCGTAAACGAAAGGCACAGTTAAAGCGGTCGTTGAACAAAAGTACATTTGTTGACGAATACCCAAGATTTGATTTTTGACAGATTAGTATATATAGAGAAAGAAGGAAGTGTTAGAGACGGTAAACCACGGAATGGGTGGTTAGAAATAGCTAGTTGCAGGTTACACATTCAATGATGCTGTCAACGCCAAGCTGAAGAGGCTTGGCGTTTGAATTTTCATTCAATCAGATCTGTTACACTGCAAGCGATGCTAATTTATGCATGTATGAATATCAAAAAACTGGATATTTTGTTCGTCCTCACTAAAAACAAGACAAACTCCTAAGTTTCATTCGAAACAGAGGAGTTTGTCTACACTCTGAAGCCCCCTTTAAGGGGCTCTTTGATGATTTAACTGATCAGGTGGTCATGCCATTATACATAAAAAAACCACCAATTAATAGAACAACTAGAATACAAGCAATAATTAAAAGAATTTTCTTCATGATTTAGTGAAATCGGACCCCCATCCTCCATGTGGATTTCCCCATATCTTAAATGTATTTACGCCAATTTGGAAGCCTAACTTGGGATGTACGAAATTCCATTCGAAATAAGATGTTTGATAAGCCTGGTTGCCTTGGATGTATGGACTGTCATCATCCACGCTTATTGTAACAGAGGGATACCAGTTTCTAAGTACACGGCCGCCGCCATTGAGGATGTCTGTAATCTTTCTATTATCGAAGTTGGTACCAGATACTCTGTACTGGATGTACACCTCGACAGTAATAATATCAATTCCTAAGACAGTAGTTTTAGCTTGATCCGATTGTCTGTAAGTCGTTGTGCTGCTAAGCGAGATGTTGTCGTCGGCAGCCTTTCCTTTTTCGAAAGTAATTTCAACATCCCCACCGTACAGCTTCGTTTTCTCGCCAGTGCTCATGGCTTTGAAGATTGATGCTGCCACGTCCGGGTCGCTAATGTAGTCTACGAATTTTTGCTGATCATCGGCGGATAGTGCTTTAAACTGCTCCAGTACGTCTTGTTCTGATGAGTTGGATTGCATTGACATTGAATTACTAAGGTAGTTTATGTAGTCTTCTGGGGTGTTGATCTCGGATACGTTTGCACTAGCAGAGAACGGAAGGGCCACTAAAAACATGGAAAAAACAAGAAACATGCTAATAAGCTTCTTCAAAACAATACCTCCTCGTAGTATATAGTGCAGATTCTCTCGTTTGGGAATATCTACAATGTTTATACTAACACATAACAAAAACTATCACAAATGCCTATAATGATAAATAATGTTAAATTGGTAGTGGGATGATAGGTTTTTTTAATTGTAAACAAATATATAAAAGCTGCTAGAGTTAGCGAATTAGTATCTATAGAGGCTAATCAAAATCAAGAGCTTAATTCTCTTCAAAAAAAACGTAGAGCGTAAAGAGCGGCTTAGGATAAGCTGCTAACATTGTATCTAAAAGACTTAAACACTTCACCAACAAATAATTTGTACGGCTCCAAGGATTGGGTATCGAGACGGTCGGAAAATGATTCACAGAGCATAACTCATCCACCTCAGATTGAACTTCGTAACTTTGTTGCTGGTGCCAGCTTCATTGCCATTCCCTCTATAAGGGGCACTATCAGCTCCTACGAGCACCAGGTGTGAACAAGACTATTTGACTCGTTATCAAGTTGATAGCAACATCACATTGATCGTTCACTGCTTTTGGCTACAATCATATGCAGGTTCTGGATCTGTAAAGGTCCGAGAACCTTCTTCAATCCAGAGTGAATCTAGAAGGGCCACACTTGGGTGTTGGAAGTGCAATCAAGGAGTCGTAAGTGTTAAAAGAAAATAAAGTACTATATAGAACGCAATTAAAAAACAAATTCCTTTACTCTAACCACCAAAACGGGTAATTAACAGTAAGACCAACCCAAGGTGGCGATAAAAATGAAAAACGAAGAAATCGAGCGCTTGAACTTAGCCATGAAAGAAACATCAGATAAACGGCTTTACGAAAGGTACCTGGCGGTACGGCTGCGATTAGAGGGACATACCTTTGCAGAGATCAGCAATTTACTCGGTCGCATTCGTCAAACCATCAGTAACTATTGGAAAAGTTATCAAACCCAGGGTCTTTCCGGACTAGAAATGAGCCACTCCCCTGGACAACCACCTAAGCTCACGGAAGAGCAACGCATCCAATTAGCCGCTATGCTGGAGCAGAACCAGCCAGCCGATGTAGGGTTTGAAGCTCGCTACACCTGGACCCTGCCACTCATCGCGGAATGGATCAAGCGAGAGTTTGGGGTCACGATGAGTGTGCGCGGGATCAGCGCCATGCTCAGACGCATGAACTTCAGCTTCACCAAAGCAACCTATACGCTGGCCAACGCTGATGAAGAGGCCCAGGCGTATTTCCGCAAGCACACCTTTGTCCAGCTTAAAAAGCAGGTGGAAGCCGAAGAAATCGATCATCTGCTGTTTGAAGACGAATCGATGATTCGTTCCTATCAAGCACTGCAATATAACTGGTTTCCGCGAGGCAAGCAGCGCAAAGTTCCGACATATGGGAAGCACGAAGGAGCGAAGCTGTTCGGTGCAATCAATTATGAAACCGGACAGGTGCATCATCGTGAAGAAGAAAAGGCCGATGTGGCCGCCTTTATTCGGTTCCTCGAAGACCTTCTGTTGGCGTACCCGAACGGAAAAATGGCTATGATTTTAGATAACAGCCGGATTCATCATGCTACCGGGTTACAGCCTTTTCTAAAGAAACATCCGCGCTTGCACTTGGTCTTTCTGCCGCCGTATAGTCCAAATCTGAATCCAGTCGAAGGACTTTGGCTGTGGCTCAAATCAGATGTGGTCAATAACGTCTTTTTTGAGAAGTTCTATAAGATTAAGCTTCATGTCAGCCAGTTTATAAAGCGAATCAATAAGCATCCGATGGAAACTATTGATCGCTTACTAATTAGGTTTTAATCTTAAATGCGTTCTATATAGATAATATGGAGGGAAGAGATGAATTAGGTCTTTGAAGAAGCTAAATGCATTATTCGAAATGTTGATTGGAGCCATATTGAGTTTAAGAGACCGTCATATGCTGTGTTGTTGTCTGAGCACCTGAGAAGAAGCTCATTATTCTATGATTATATTCACAAAGATTCGATGAGAATAATAGTATTTAGTGCTATGGAATTAATCGATATGCAATTACCTAAAAATATATTAGATGAATGTATGGAATCACTCCAAAATGTAAAAGGTATTTTTGTCAGAGAAGTGTGTATACATTATTTGGAATGGGCTTATTTGATAGGGGAGGGTGTGCCGATCGCTGTTCAGTTTCAGGAGCTATATTTACCCATAATAAAACTATTTGAAAGAGGGGGCAGAATACAATATGATAAAGGACTGTTGATTATTGGGGGATTAGCTTGTTCGCGATTTTTATCTTCGGGGTCTTGTATGTTTGAACCAGAGGATATTAGTGATAGTTATCTAGATGAGATAGACAAAGATGTTTTGAATAAGTAAATCTTGTAAAATATTTTATATAATTATCTTTTCAATACAATCAACAACGCCACAATGCGAGCTATCCGCCGTGTTGTGGTTTCTTTTTTTGTCCATCGCTGTATGCTAAAAAATACAATTATACAAGTGGCGGCTATTTATAAATACTCCACCCAGTGCTGAATGATTCGGGCGGCAGAGTCCAATTAGACATACCCATGTAATAGCCGTTTAAAGATATCTCCATTTCGGATGTATGCAAATCAAATGATTTATTTTATAAATAGTAGGCTAGATGAATATCGAACGTGGTATATGACTAATGATAGTCTCGCACTATTGAACTAGCTTTACGGCGAAGAGGATTTTTTTGAAAAAAGTGAGGAAGAGTAGTGAACTTCAATTTATTGCCATTCATCGTCCTTATACACTAAGATGAACATGAGCTAGAGAAACGGTTCGTAGCCCGAGCTTTTTCCTGGAAAGGATGAATACATACATGTTAAATCTGGTCCCTGAGCCAATCGACTTCGTCATATCTACGACGGATGTGGAGGTCGTCTACACCGAGCATGGCGGAGCTAAGATCCGGCTTGATGCCCAAAGGTCTGATATCCAGCCAACGAATGCCCAGTCCACGGCTAACCAGCCGACCGCATCCATGGAATATGAGGAGTTGGAGATTTACTTACCGATTGTCGCGGAGGTCAATTGTATAAGCTTGAACTTCTACGAGGCACATCATGGAGAGTTTGAGATTCTGGATGGGCAAGGAATGAATGGGTTCTATGCCGTACAGGACTCGCAGCATCTTCAGCAGCGACAGCCTCTATACGACCCGCGCAATCGTCTGAACCTGCGGCATTATCTAATTACAGGGAATGATAGCTATATAGAGCTTATCGCCTCGGACTACAGTATACGCAAGACACAGAAAGAGAAGTAGAACTACAGGAAATAGAGAAGAAAGAATCAAGCTGAGAACAAGAGATAATAAGTACTAACACAGCCACAGAGCCACAGAGCCACAGAGCCACAGAGCCACAGAGCCACACAACTTCCACCTTCAGATCATCGAAATTCCAGGTGACTGCATCTCTGGAGACAGTTCAGCGTCAAGCTCCGTCATCGACAAATGTAATACGAAATAAGGACTCGACCACAAGCAGCTATCTCCGGATAGCTGTATTTTAAACTGTACCCCTTGTAAAGGACAACTTAAAAAAGGTTAGGCGACTTCAAGCTGCTGTCTGTATCGTGCAGGCGGCAGCTTGTTTAAGTTCCATTGACCTCGATAATGATTGTAATAGATCATGTAGCTTTTCACTTCTTGTTTAACCTCTTCCAAGGTCATACATTCTTTGAAGTTCGTTTCATCTTTAAAATGCCCAAAGAATGATTCTTGTGGGGCGTTATCCCAGCAGTTTCCTCTACGTGACATCGATTGACCCAGCCCCATCTTCTTCACAAGCTTTTGGAACTTCGGGTTCGTATAGTGAAATCCTTGATCCGAATGAATCAACGCATCCTGAGTAAGATGGCGATGTTTCTTGAGTT
>NZ_AUFO01000045.1 GCF_000426545.1 Paenibacillus massiliensis subsp. panacisoli DSM 21345
TGAATTGCACCCCTTAGAATAGACATTGGAAAAACCCCCTGGTTAATCCGATGAAATCTAAGGGGTGCATTTTTATGGCGATTAAAGGACAGAAGTTTAAATCATATACTGAAGAAGATAAGAAAGAGGCAATCCGACTACATGTGGAAGAGAAATGGACATACAGACAGATTACTGAACATCTTGGGATCCAGGATAAGGATAGAGTTAAGAAATGGATGCGTAAGTACAGAGAACTGGGTGAGTATGGACTACTGGATCAGCGAGGACGCCGAGAGGAATATATGGATCAGGATCGGTATGTTCAAAGGCTTAAACGGGAGAATGACATGTTAAAAAAGTGTTTGGAAATCTGGATGCAGGAGGTAAGGAAGAACGCTTTAAACTCATCGAGCAAGCCGTAGGCCTAGGAGGAATTGCGGAGTTGTGCCAACTCTTTGGCGTCTCCAGAAGCGGTTACTACGCCTATTTGAAGCGAAAAGGGAACGACCGCAATGCTGAAGCCAAACAACAAATTCGTAAAGTCTACAAGCGCTACGAGGGAAAGTACGGGTATCGGCAGCTCCAATTGTTCTTGTGGCAAGATGACGGCATATGGATGAACCACAAGAAGATTCTGCGCCTCATGCAAAAGCTTGGACTTCAAGCCAGGATTCGCCGGAAACGTAGGAGGAACGGGACGAAGCAGCAGGCTGGAGATCGTGTGGCAGAGAACCTGCTGAAACGAGACTTTACGGCAGACAAACCCAACCAGAAATGGGTAACGGATGTGACCCAATACCGGGTAGGCGAACGCTGGCTCTATCTCTCGGCAATAAAAGATCTGTTCAACAATGAGATTATTGCCTACCAGCTAAGCGAACGTAACGATAACGAGTTAGTTCTCCAAACGTTTGCCAAAGCATTTGCCAAGCGAAAAGACGTGACCGGAGTGGTCGTTCACAGCGACCAGGGATTCCAGTACACGTCTCATGCATACCATGACATGCTGCCAAAGGTTGGCGCCCAAATCAGCATGTCACGCCGGGGCAATTGCCTAGACAACGCCTCTATGGAGAGCTTCTTCTCACATCTTAAAACGGAAGGGCTCTACCCTTATGATATCCGAAAAATGGCGGAGGCACAAAAGAGAATTAAGAAATACATTCAATTTTACAACCGAAGACGACCACAGCGTAAATTAAATAAACTGACGCCGGTAGATTACCGACGCCAGTTTGCTGCCTAGGTGTTTTTTTCAATGTCTACTAATTGGGGGCTTGACCAACTTGAGAGAGGGCTTTTAGGCTTTGAATGAGAAGGATGGTCGCCCTAGCGAAATAAAAACATGTTTTTGCAGTGGTGTAGGACAGCGTACTTGTAAAAAAAGAAAATAAATTGTATATTGTCTAATACATTGTAAGCACATTGCAAGCAGGTAGCAGTCCAATATTATTACGAAAGATGTGATGGTTTTGAGCAAAGATTGGTCACAGGAGTCGAAGTTGTTATACGAAATGTACCGTGTAAACAACGCCATAAATACTACATTTGATGCATACATCAGCATCAGCCAATCTCGCTTTGAAATACTCGCATTAATATATCAAGAGATTGAAATAAGTCAAGGTGATCTACAAAAGAAAGTGACGCTTGATAAGGCAGCTGTCGCCAGACATCTCAAACAGCTCGAAGACAATAAGATCGTATCACGAAGAAAAAAAGAAGGGGATAATCGTATCATTTTAGTCCAATTAACGGACGAAGGAAGAAAATTGATTGAATCCTCACAAAAGGAAAAAGAGTATTTTGCCAAGGAGCTATTAACTGAAATCAATGATACAGAGCTAACTGTGCTTAGAAAAATATTAGCGCAATTAAACAAAAATGTTGAACAATTGAAGGAAAACGTTTGATAGATCGTATACAGTAACTTTCTTATTGAATATAACTAGAGCAGGGTCGCTATTTTTGAGCAGACACCTAAGAAGAGCCTGAAGGGGACGAGGAAGTCTCGTACTCTCAGGCTCTTCTTTCTGATTACTACCCTAATTAGATTGTTGTTATTTATTGAGAACATCCGCGTATTCAGGGATACGATCGAAACGTCCCTTGGCGAACGGGCATAAGGGTAAAATCTTAATACCGTTTTCCCGCGCGTATTCCACCATGGCTTTGAGAAGCTTATCGCCAAGTCCTTGTCCTCGGTAAGCATTTTCGACCAAAGTGTGATCAATAATGTACAGCTCCGGACTTGAGATTACATACGTCATCACTGCAGCAATGTCACCGTTATCTTGAATAAGAAATCGTTTGTTAGCAGTTTCATGTTCTACGTTATGCATGCTTTAGCCTTCTTTCCTTGTTGAATATTCGTCATCCAGGCGTCTATACGTCAGCGCTCCGCTTGGACATGTGTCAATGTGCCGGGCAATGGCCTCTGACGTATCGCCATCGGGATTAACCCAAGGACGCTTGCTCAAATCAAAAACACCAGGAAGACCCTTTACGCAAATACCCGAATGGATGCATACCTCAGAATTAAACATCACTTCGATATCTTTACCGTAGTATACTTTCTGTTTACTCATAATTCCTTCACATCTTTCACATTTGAGTTTGTTTAAGAGACCCAGATCCATGAATTAGACTTCGTATTAGCATTCGTCTCATGCATGATCTGCCTTGGCTCTCGATGTCCGAATTATAAAGAGGAATCGCTAATAAGTCAACGCGACAAATCTCCCAATGTTTCGTCCCAACTCCGTCTGTAGTAATAGGCTTGAACTTCACCTTGGTGAGGCAGATAAGCAAATTTCAGGGCTCTAGCCTAAATACATTGCGAGCTTATGCATTGCAACTCAAGAAACTGGTTACGGATCTGGGGATGTGAGGGTGGCAATACTTAGAGGTTCAACCAATCTGAAGCAGTTCGGTCATTCGATGGGCAGCTGATCAAAGTGATCAGCTGTCTTTTCATATTATTCTCTATTCTAAACGAGTAATAAATAAGTTATGTAGTTAAGGAACCAAGGGCTTGTCTGTTTGAAAACAAGCCCTTGGTTCCTGCTGTTATTCGTTTTCTTACACCCAAGTAGCCACTTCATCTACAGGTAAACGATAAGATTGATGGCCCTCTTTAACTCCTTTCCCAATCGTAATTAACATAACCGTAGGGTAACGTTCCTTATCTAAAGCGAATACGTCATTGATTCTCGAACGATCGTAACCACCAATAGCGTTGGTATCATATCCATGTGCTCGTGCAACCAACATGAGCTGCATGGACACGAGCCCCGTGTCTAATGTGTTAAAATGGCGTAATTCAGATTCAGGCATGTTGGCATACCCGGGTTTTACAGTATTTAACTGTAAGTCTCTGATGTCTTCAGGTTTGTATCCAAGCTCAACTTCCTTGTTCAAAATGCGCTCCATGTTTTCAATATGCTGCATATCCATGAACACCGCAATGACAGCTGCTGCAGTTTTAATTTGCTTTTGATTATACATAACGAGTGGAGCAAGCTTTTCTTTACCTTCATCACTTTCAATAATTAGAAAGCGCCAAGGCTGTAAGTTAATGGATGATGGCGCACGTGTAGCCTCTTGCAAAATCTCGGTCATTTCCTCGTGGCTGATTTTAACCTCAGGGTCGTAAACCTTTACGGTGCGACGACCAAATACGATTTCGTTAAAATCGTTAGTTTTTTGATATTTCCCCATATTAAATAATCCTCCTTGAATCTATCGCTTAATCGAAGTCATATCTCCATTATGGACTCCTTGACTACGGACTCATCTTAATGCATAGTATCTTGTAATGGAAGTAGTTACATTTTTATAACATAGTCACAAAAAAAGAACCTTTGGGAAGATTGGTGATGTTGAATGGCTAAAATGGAGTACAATCCAAATCACATGGATCCTGAAAACATAAAAACATGTGCTATTGCTAAGCCACAAAATATGATTGCTGGAAAGTGGAAGCTGACTATTCTATGGCTAGTAAGCATGCAGACAAGACGTTTTAATGAGCTTCAGCGCTTACTGCCTGGCATATCCAAAGGAATATTAACTCGGCAGCTGAGAGAGCTTGAAACGGATGGGCTTATCCATAGAGAGGTATATAAGGAAGTACCCCCTAAGGTTGAATATTCGTTAACAGCGTTAGGAGATAGTTTTATGCCTATTTTAAATAGTATCGCAGAATGGGGTAAAAACTTTGAGCAGCATGAGGAGGACAAGCAGCGCTAAATGCGAGGCTTGCGGTGGGAGTTAGATCCGGATATGAGACTGGATTACTAAAATACGATGTTGCTTATTTCTCTTTCTATATTTAGCATGCTAAATATATGGAATCAATGCCTGAAATATGAGAGAGCCGATAACTGCGTAATGATCAAAAAAGTTCTTCGTATAGTCTGTAAGAAGATTTCGCATCTCCACAGCATTTTAGTAGATGATAGATTAAAGGATATACTTAGGGGACTCGTTTGGGTATAACAAATTAGTATAGAAACATGATCATAATGAAAAGTTCTTGCCTATTGTGGCAAGAACTTTTTTTAGTTTCATTTTTAATTCTGTTCTTTAATTAAGATGTCTGCAGTTACGTGTATGTGTTGTTTGTGAAGCTCAAGAGCTTCAGATGAATTTCGGGAAATAATGGCGTTCATTAACGTCTTGTGTTCCTCGTCAACGTTTCGATTCAAGTCTCTTGTTATAGACCAATGACGATAAAGTTCACTAAGGTCCCATAGACGTGCAGAAAGATCGGTAAGGAAACGATTGGGACATGCGGACAAAATGGTCTGATGGAACTCTCGATGTAATGCTGTCCACTGCTCATTAATTTGAGTTGGATTCTCAGAAGAATATTGAGGAGTCTGACTCAGTTTATGGTATGCCCCAATGATCGTGGATTCCCAGTGAATATCGCCATGTTCAATGGCAGAAGCCAAAGCAGCCCCTTCATTAAGTATACGGAACTCAATCAGGTTTTGCAGTTCCGTTGTGGAGATCGTTTTAACGCTAAATCCCAAGTTAGGCAAGGATACAATTAAACCTTGTTCAGCTAACCTTGTTAGTGCTTCTCGTATCACAGCGATAGAGACTTCGAAAACACCTGACAACTCAGAAGCCTTAAGAGGTTTTCCGGGAGGCAGGCTGCCCGAAAGAATCTGTGATCGAAGCTGTTGCAAAACATTTTCACTAAGTGTGGAAGAGCCATTTCTCCTAGCCATAAATAATAACCATCCTTTATTAAATCAGTTAATCTTCTTCAAAATAAAATCTATGAACTATTGACATTACTATAACATTACCAAAGTACTTGAACTAAATGCAATTCACGCAAACAAATTCACTAATGGTATGATGAATTTTTTTTGATATTATAATCGATTATATTTACAAATTATATTATATATAATAAAATCGATTATGAGCTAAAGTTTATTATATTCACATAATCCAAGAAAGGAGAAATTTAAGTGAAAAAAGCATGGGGAATAGTGCTGCTGGCAGGAGTAGTATTACTATCAGCTTGCAGTCAGACGCAAGAACCTAAAGCAGCAGCTAATACCAACGAAGCGAGTGAAACTAACCAAGCTTCAGAACAGACTCAGGCGGTAGAGGCAAAAAATAATCCATTTTATCGGATGCCTCAAGTAGCTTCGTTTGATGTGAAAAGTTCAAATATTGGTGAAGATCGTGTTCTAAAGAGAGAACAGATGTCGACCATATCTGGAGTGGAGGGCGGGAAGGATTCTTCGCCTGAACTTACATGGTCGGATGCTCCTGAAGGAACAAAAAGTTTTGCGGTCACCATGTATGATCCGGATGCTCCAACTGGTTCAGGATTTTGGCATTGGGCAGTTGTTAATATACCGGCGGATATAACTTCCCTTCCAACGGGTGCAGGTGATGAAGGTGGAGCGGAGCTGCCTAAAGGGGCAATGCAGTTACCAAATGATGCTCGTGCTGCCCGTTATATTGGAGCGGCTCCACCAGTAGGAGATGGCCCTCATCGATACTACATCGTTGTGCATGCTTTAGATGTAGAGGATATCGGAGTTAAAGCTGAAGATACACCAGCATTTCTAGGATTCAATATGCTAAGTCATACGTTGGGAAGAGCTGTTATTGAAGCGACAGCAGAAGTTAAATAATTAGGAAGAATTAGTGCCGACGGATCAGTAGGATGATCGGCGCTATTATTAGTAGAAGAGGTAAAGTTTACTAACTACCTCCGGTATAAATTATTAAATTAAATAGTCGTTTTTATTTACATAATCGATTTTAATTATATAATCAATTATGTAAATGATATTATATAGAAAAGAGAGGTTTTTCTAATGAATAATCCTTATGCAAAAATCCCTGAAGTGCAGGAATTTATTTTAAAAAGTTCAGATATTACGAGTAATCAATCCATCCCAAGTATTCACTTGTCGGGCCTATTCGGTATTCCTGGTGGTGAGGATGTTTCACCAGAATTGTCCTGGGAGGGCGCACCTGAGGGAACAAAAAGTTTTGCAGTAACGATGTATGATCCAGACGCACCAACTGGTTCGGGTTTTTGGCACTGGGCAGTAGTAAATATTCCGGCTAACGTAACTGATTTGCCAAGAAACGCTGGTATACCTGATGGAGCGAACTTGCCAAATGGGGCATATCAACTTCCAAATGACGCACGTACCGCCAGATTTATTGGCGCAGCTCCTCCAGCTGGACATGGGGTTCACCGTTATTATTTCGTAGTACACGCGCTGGATGTAGAGGATATTGGTGTAGGTGCGGAAGCCACTCCGGCATTTCTGGGATTTAATATGTTTGGACATACCCTTGGCCGAGCCATGATTGTAGCTCATGCAGAAGTAAAAGAATGAGAAATGATATGAAATGAAAAGATTCTTGTAGAAATAAAACAGCGGACTCGTAGCTAATGCTGCAATTTCCGCTGTTTTATTTCTAGTCAAGATGTAGGTATGGTTGAAATCATCAGAGGGAACTGTCGAGGGACAAGAACATATTCCCATTGAAGTCGCTAATTTAGCGGCTTTTTTTATTTTATCGGTACAAGTTCTTGTCTCGAGCCAAGGACAAGAACTTGTACCGATTACCGAGATGGACAAGAACATAGTCCGATTACCGATTAGATCTGTATCTAAATAAAAAAAGCAATATAGTTAAAGTCTCAATAGTCAGCATAGTGCAGTACAGTTTTACATTTCTAATGGAACAAATGACTAAATTAGAAATAAACTCGGGCAGATTGGTATTAACAAAGCAAATTATTGGTATTTGGTACCGGAACTAGGTGTTGAGGACAAGAACTTGTACCGATTGCAGGAATGGACAAGAACGTGACGATAACTGGTTAGATCAATATCTAGATAATAAGTGTATGCACTTAATACTTCATTAAGCTACATTATATATGAAATGTTCACATTGTTTTGGAACAATGAACACATGAGAAGTAAATATGGGCGACTTGACATTAAAAATCGAAATATTGGTGCTGGAATTTGCTGTTGGGGACAAGAACTTGGTTCCATTGCCGAAAAGGACAAGAACATTGTGTCATTGCGAATTAGATTGTTACCTAGATAATATAATGACAGAACTAATGTCATGAGATAAAAGCACAATCGCTCTCTGAAGGCAAAATCTCCGTTCCACTGCTGAAAAGAGTGGGAACTGGCAAACTTGTCGAATGGGATATTTAATCTGTTTCATTAAGCTAACAGACAGGTTAGCTTACCTTAATGCAAGTGAAGAGGGACCAGAACTTGTCCCCTTTGCCGATTAGATAAACGTCAAAACAAAAAGCTCATGTACTTAAAACTTGAATATGCAGCATAAGAAGGATGGTTTTCACATTTCATTTCATATAACAAGAGATAAACTCGGGCGGACAACCCAACTCACAGTATTGAGCCGAATCCGTTAAAACAACTATTCAGAATACCTGATTTAAAAATGATAGAAATAATTTTGTTAACGGTATTCTGAAAAAATTATTATATAATTACTTCAAGAGATCTGCAAAAATTTCAACACAGAAAGAAGGTTTTTTTGATGCGGTATAAAACAGTAGTGTCAACCATAGGACGTGGTAATAAGTTGAGTCGTTGTACGGACAGCAAAGGTAATAAATTAAGCCAAGCAAAAATTATTGATAGTTGGAGATTGTCTTATCAGGAGAGAGTTTCGCGAAGCGAAGGTGAGATTGGCTTACGTTCACCTCAATTTGGAGCCTTATCGGCAATTCGCGCACATTGGGTAACATCAAATTCTCCAGCTACAATAGTGTTGCCTACTGGTACAGGAAAGTCCGAAACAATGTATGCAACAATTATTTCTGAAAGAATTGCTTCAACATTAATCATTGTGCCTTCTAATCTTTTAAGAGAACAAATTTATGAAGGAGCGCGTCATTTTGGAATACTTCCCAAATTAGATATGATCTCTAATGAGTCTATTTATCCAACTACTTTTCTTTATAAATCAAAAGTTGAAGCTACAGATGAAAAAGCTTTGATTGCTGCACTTCAGGAGGCGAACATAGTTGTTTCTACCCCGGGTATGATAAAAAAAATGCCTTCATCTGTTTGGGGGAAATTTATTCAAAAACTAGAAGTGGTAATCTTTGATGAAGCACACCATCTTGCATCTCCGGATTGGGGAGCGGTAAAAGAAAAGGTTTTAGGAAAGAAAATTTTACAATTTACTGCAACCCCTTTTAGAAACGATGGAAAGAAAGTGGATGGTAAGATAATATTCAATTACGGACTGGCCATGGCGCAAAAAGCTGGATATTTCAAGCCAATTGAGTTTTATCCAATTCAAGAATTTGACGAACAAAAGTCTGATGAAGAAATCGCGAAAATCGCAATCCAACAATTAAAAGAAGATTTGGACAATGGATTTGAGCATGTTCTTCTAGCACGAGCGAAGAGCCGTAAACGCGCCGATGAGTTATATGAAAAAGTATACTCTCATTATAAAGAGTATAACCCAGTTGTAATACACACTGGTATTCCTTCTACACAGAGGAATAAATATTTACAAGAAGTTAAAGATGGCAATGCAAAAATTGTGGTTTGTGTGGATATGTTTGGTGAAGGTATCGATATTCCAACATTAAAAATTGCAGCAATCCATGATAAATATAAGTCACTTCCAATTACACTTCAATTTATCGGACGATTTGCTCGAACAAGTGGTACTAATTTAGGAAATGCAAAGCTCATAACAAATGTGGCAATGGATGATTTAAAGGACTCGATAGAAGAGTTATACCGTCAAGATTCTGATTGGAATTCGCTCCTCAATATACATTCACATCAAGCTATTGATAAAGAAATTGAACTTAGTGAGTTTGTTGGAAAGTTTGAAAAAGGTCATGTTACGGATATAGATATATCACAACTTAAGATGAAAATAAGTACCCGAATGTTTCGGTGTCCTACGGAAATAACTTTTGTAGACGCGTGGAAACTGGTCTTGGATTCAGATAGAACTACAGCAATGATAAATGAAGAAGATTCTGTTTACATTTTCATTGAGGAAATTGAAACAAAAGTAGTTTGGTCTGATCAAAAGGATATAATGCAATATGATTATAATTTTTTTGTTTTGTTTTTGGATAAGGAGAATGGAATAATACATATAAACGAAACTGATACAGGAAAAGGAAATAGACTCGTTGAAAGTATGTTTCCACAAGCCACAGCAATTAAGGGGGATTCAGTATATCGAAGCTTGAATGAGATAAATAGGTTAATGATTGGCACTTTAGGATTGAAACAACAACCAAGTGGAAGGATTAGTTTTAGAATGTTTGCGGGTACCGATATTAAGTCTGGAATAAGTGAAGCAATCGTGTCTAATTCGACTAAATCTAATTTATTCGGTTATGGTTATCAAGGTGGGGAACGTATAAGTATCGGTTGTTCGTATAGAGGGAAAGTTTGGATGCGTTGGGTGGAACGTATAAACTTTTGGACAGAGTGGTGTCAGGATATAGGAAAAAAAGTCTTGGATGATACCATTGATACAAATAGTATTTTAAATAATTCACTAACTTTAGAAGTAATAAAGGACTTCCCAGAAGGTGTTCCTTATAAAATACTATTACCTGAAACGATTGAAACATCTAATAGTTTCACGAAACAGTTGTATATTACTAAAGAAGAAAAGGCATATCCCTTCTATCAATCGGAATTAAGGAACCCCAGTTTGGTTGATGGAAATCTTCGATTTGAATTCTTAATAAATGAAAGGAAATTTATATTTGAACAAATTATTAATGAGTCCTCATATAGTTTTAAGCAAATTGAAGGTGAAAAGCTTATCGTAAAATTAGGTAAGAGTTCAGTTCAAATGATCGATTTCTTATATGAGTATTCCCCAGAAATATCTTTTATACAGCATGATGGAACTGTAATTGTAGTTCAGGAGAATCTAAAAACAGTGATCAAACCAAAAAGTGGAATTAAATTATCTTCAGATGCTCTTAATGCTGTTAACTGGCTTGATCTTGGAGTCAATATTAAATCGGAATCTCAAGGGAGAGGAAGAAAGATTGATTCTATACAATACGCTACGATACATAATATTGTCGATCAAAGTTCAGACATTATTTTTGACGATGATGGATCAGGGGAAATTGCTGATATTGTTTCTGTTAAAATTGATATGCAGCATAAAAAAATTATATTTCATCTTTATCATTGTAAGTATTCACACGGAGAGCATCCCGGTTCTCGTGTCTCAGATCTATATGAAGTGTGCGGCCAAGCTGAAAAATCAATTATGTGGAATGATAATGTATTAGAAATAATACAAAGAATGATTGAAAGGGAAAATTCGAGACAGAGAAGTTATGGTGAAACACGATTCGAAAAAGGGAACTTACAAAATTTAAATATGTTAAAAAAGATGGTGAGAGCTGGTTATGAAACAGAATTTGAAATTTCTATTGTCCAACCAGGAGTATCGATATTAGAGATCACAAATTCTATGAAACAAATTATCCTAGCAACAGATACTTATTTAAAAGATACGTTTGGTTTACGTTTGACATGCTTTTTTAGTAATTAGATGGATATTTGGAGCTTACAAAGTCATAAAAAGGAGCGTGCAACTGTAAAGAGTTGTACGCTTAGTTTATATTTTATGCGATTAGAACCGTGTAATGTATACAAATAAGTAGTAGAATTTTTCGGTTAGGACACTTCTTATTCGAAAACTCAACGCACTGAAGTATATTGATCCTCAAGAGCTTGTTCCGACACGTAATCTTGTCGAGGGACAAGAACATAGTCACTTTGAAGTCGCTATTTCAGCGGCTTTTTTGTTCCCTCTTTAATAAGCTCCCTCGAAATGATTCAATTTCCTCACTTAAACTCATTTGGTAGGTCCAGTCTTGAATGGGCCGTTAGGTGTTAAATTTGGAGACGGTGTACACGTAACTGGTAAAGCATCTGGAGCCATATATGAAGTTGTTCGGCCTAATATGGAAGTATCACTGTCGTTCATCTAAGTCTCCTTTTTGTGTAAATTGGTATAGCCCACTTTTTATGTATGACGGATTGTAATATGAAGTGCGACACCTACTGGAAATAAATAAAAAAAGGGCCCATGGCCGGATTCGTGTAGAATGAAGGTTCCTACACCACGCATTCACACAAGGAGAATCCACCATGAGCTACACACATCTTAGCATAATCGAGCGCAGCAAGCTAGAAATCCTCCACCAGCAGGGGAAAAGTGCCAGAGCCATTGCCAGTGAATTAGGCAGGCATCATGCCGCCATTTGCCGAGAACTCCGTCGAAACCTGGCGCAAGAGTCATATCGTGCCGAGCGATCTCAGGAGAGCTATGTCCAAAGGCGCAAGTCCTCCATCCCTGTCGGGAAATGGACATTGCAGCAGTCGACCCTTATTGAAGAGAAGCTTCAGGCCACGTGGTCTCCCGAGCAGATCGTAGAACGACTCCGTCAAGAAGGACAGCCTGTGGTCTGCTTCAAAACCATTTATCGTTGGCTGTATACAGGCCGTTTGGTGAAAGGTATGCTTACTGTCCTACGTCACAAAGGTAAACGGCAGAAGCCTGCAGAGACACGCGGCAAGTTCGCTGTGGGGAAGGCCATCTCTCAGCGTCCCAAAGAAGTTCGTTCCCGGGAAACCTTCGGCCATTGGGAACTCGATACGGTCGTTTCGGGCCGTGGGAAAAGCAAAGGCTGTGTAGCTACGTTCATTGAACGCAAAACTCGCATGTACACGGCCATTCGAATGCCTGACCGTACAGCTTTGTCCATGGAGATTGCCTTTGGTGTAGCGGCCTCGCAGTACCCTGCCCATGCATTTCAAACCGCTACCGCAGACCGTGGCAAAGAGTTTGCCTG
>NZ_AUFO01000046.1 GCF_000426545.1 Paenibacillus massiliensis subsp. panacisoli DSM 21345
AGCATCGAATTCACGGAACGCTGGGATACATGACACCTGTTCAGTATCGCAAAGAAGCCCTTAAAAAAGCTGTCTGATTTACTATTGACAATCCAGTCATTGCCGTTGAAATAAAGGTTGGCTAGAAAGCTCGGATATAATGTGCTCTGCCGTGTTCTGCAGCTCAGAGAGCAACACGTAATAAGTCGTGCTGAGCTCTGGTTGTTATTGTGCTCTGGAACTAGTTGTGGAAATAGCTTTTTTTACCACTCTCATCGACCTGAGCCCGTTCGAGTAATAAAATCATTTTATTTATGTAACCAAAGGGAAATTGTTCGCTTATCCAATCGATGAACTGGAGAGTTGTTTTGATCTCTTCAACCGATAACCGCGAATAACACTCCTCTTTTATTAAGGTGAATTTATTTGAAATGAACTGGTTGAACAACTTCTCTATTGTATGAAGGAAGCATTGGGCCTCCTGCGTGAAGTTGTAAGATAGCTACCTATAATAACCTTTTAATAAAGGAAGATCCCCAGCTTCAGATCCCTCATGCCGCCTACATATGAGGGGCAATCTCAAAACCTAAAGTGCCAAACTATTATTTCATGCTCCCGTCAATGCTACTGGGATTACTACTCGTAGCTTGTCGAATACAACATCTTCTTCAAATGCTTGAGTTTTTCGGTATAGTAATCGATCCGCACAAGTACAAATTGATGAAGCACAACAGAGTTCTCACACTTGTATAATCATGTTATCGGCCCGATAGAATTCCTGTAAAACGAATAATTTGCTCTTTGCATAAAAACGAGCGCCTCGGTACGATGGGGTTGCGCACGAGGTCATAGCCTCAAAAAGCCCATCCAGGAGGTCGCTCTACTATGAAGTTTAAAGCCCAGGACAAGCAAAATCAACTCATTGAAAACATTTCCTCATTACATCTAATTGTAGGCGTAGATATTGCCCAGGAGGTTCACGTAGCTCGTGCGGTTAGCTACCGGGGAGTCGCTCTCGGATCTCCACTCGAGTTTGGCAGCCATGACGAGGGTTTTCAGTTGTTCTGCCGCTGGACTCAAGATCTGCTTAAGTTGTACAAGCTGAACAAAATCATCGTCGGTATGGAACCAACCGGCCACTACTGGCTAAGCCTGGCTTGATGGCTTTCGGCCAAAGGAATTGAAGCTGTTCTCGTAAATCCTCATCTTGTCAAAAAGAACAAAGAAAACCGAGATAATACCCCATCTAAAAGTGACCGTAAAGATGCACTTGTCATCGCGGATATGGTCAAAAACGGATACTATTCCCCTGTACGCTTTAATCCGGAAGTCTACGAGGAACTGCGGATTCTCATGGCTAATCGCGACACGGTGGCCAAACGGCTTAACAGCGCCGTTAATCAAATTCACCGCTGGGTAGATATTGTGTTTCCAGAACTTCGTCATGTCTTTAAAATCCTTACCTGCACCAGTGCCATTGCCACGTTAAGGCTATTTCCTCTCCCGGAAGAAATTAGCCGGTTAACGACGGAACAAGTCATTGCTGGCTGGAAGCAGTATGTGAAACGTCATGCGGGCTTACAGCGTGCCGAACTGCTTATCTCGCTTGCTAAACGCAGCGTTGGCGCTAAGCAGGCTTTGCACGCCTACAAGCTTCACTTAGGTCAATTGCTCGAAGAATACGACTTGGCCAAGCGCCAGCTTGAGCAAATTGAGAGTGAACTCCAACTCGTTCTTGAGCGTATTCCTTATGCCAAGAAGATACTTTCCATTCGAGGGGTAAATGCTACGAGCTTGGCTGGTGTGTTAGGGGAAGCCGGTGATCTAAGCGGTTATGCCCACGGAAATGCCTTGCTTCGCCATGCAGGTCTAAATCTGGCTGAAGCCAGCTCCGGGAAATGGCGTGGGAAAATGGTCCTAAGCAAGCGAGGCTGCCCTCGTCTACGGCGTTTCCTTTATCTCATGACGATGTGTATGGTTATGACCAATCCGGATATTAGAGCCCTGCACCACCACAATGTCGACGTGAAAAAGCTCAAAAAAATGAAATCTATTATGAAATTATGTGGTAAGGTGGCCCGAATGCTTGTTAGCCTGGCCAAGAGTAGCGAAGCTTACAGTTCAGTTAGTATTTCCACAAGCAGCATAAAATCGCATGATTCTCACCGATTGATGTATTCGCAGGATGACAAGAAGCACGGAGTATCGGGAGACATTAAGCAAAAGGGCTTGGACCCGTTCCGTTAGAAAGACCGACCTCCACCCCTTAGTTAAGATGTGACGAAGGAATGAAAGGGCTATGACCCGTTGAGACATGGGAGTGAGAATCACTAGGGTGAAGTGGAGACGTGCAAATATGGAATAATATGGGTGGTTCTATTTCATCCTTGTTTCGTCATGCCCTTTCTACAAATCCCAGCTACCACCTCCGCCCTTGCCTTCTTCCTCCACGTTAACTACAGAGTAAAAACCTGCGAATTCATGAGTTTGAGTGAGGAAATTGAATCATTTCGAGGGAGTTTAATGAATTAGCGCCAAAACATAGATTAGATATATGTCTAATCGTAAATAGGAACATGCCTTGGCTCGGGACACGAACTTGTACTGATAAAATTAAAAAGCTGCTAAAATAGCGACTTCAATGGGAATATGTTCTTGTCCCTCGACAATAATTTACTAGAATCCAAAGTCTGTTCAAAACTTTGTCATCTGGCAGTACCTGTATAGTCTGTTGAACACTCTTCAACTCTGCTACGCACATTGAACCCGCTCCACTGGAGCGGGTTCAATGTGCGTAGCAGTTGCATTAAGTGGTGTAAGACGGCTCGGAATCTTCATTAAGCGTGACGACATGTTCAGAAACACGCAAGACGTTATTGGCGACTTTTACAGCAACATGAATATGATCTTGGGACTCGTAGTGGACGAAGTCAAAGCCTGCATCGACTGCGAGCCAGCCTAAACGACCAAGTTTGGAGGTATCCAAATCACTCACCGTTAGGTCAGCAGCTCTCCCCTCATGATACAATCGGTTATTATGAGGTGGACGAACATCAGGATCACTCCATCCATCGATTACCATGAGCTTGATTCCTGACCATTCAGCTGCAACCAGCTCTGCAAGACGATTCAATTGATCGGCCAAGTCTTTTGTCATGTAGTGGTTGGAATGACCTCTTTCCTCATCATCATAGACTATCAGAGGATTGTTGTTGTAAACAAAATTCTTAAATTCATTGCTACCGCGGTGAACTGCATCTGTAAAAGGTCCTGCAGCTTGAGATTCTAACATATCGGGGACCTTCTGCCCTACACTAAGAGTTGCTTTGCCTTCTTGATTTACATGAGTTTGAGCTTGACTAGCACCAACGAGTTTCATTAAATCCAATATCGCATTGAGAATGGTGGTCTGTGACGAGTTTCCAGTAACAATACTTTGAAAGGCAGTTGCCTCAAATCCTGTAGGTTCTTCTTTGATTGAGCGTTCTACATTCTCTTTTCCAACGTCATGATTATCTTCCAAGTTGTGGTGTGATCGAATACTTTTAATCGCACTTGCTGGTGATGTACTCGCGGGTTTAATCGATCTCTTTCCATCCATAGCAGCTCCGTAATTTAACAATGCGCCCGCTTTAGAGGCAGTAGCTGCTGCACCAGCAGCAGGAATCCCTCCTCCAGCGGCGGCACCAACAATCGGAGCAACCGTCTTAATGACATCTAAGATTGCTGATGTCATTGTACTTAGGTTTGTTCCAGCTTGAGAACCTGCTTGATTTGCAGCATTAGAGGAAGCCGTTAGAGCGGCTTGCGCCAAAGCCACCGTACCGGCTAAACCAACCGCGGCATCAGCCCCATTCCCTCTTTGTAAAGAAGCCAGGACAGCTGCAGTGCTGACAGGCTCAGGAGCTTGTACTGGATTCATGATATTAATGACTGGCTGCCCCAATTCTCCGGGCTTTTGATCGCCATCCTCATGAAATCGGGAACCTGTCGTGATTGGTCCCAAGTCTGGTGCTTGTATCGGAATCGGTGAGTCCTGCCAATTCCAAAAGCGGGTCATATCAAGTTTCTCTGCACAATTATAGCGTCCCAGCACAGCTTCAGCGAACACACCACCCGTTGGAAGGGGAACAATAGCTTCTTTAATTTCATTCAGTACCCTATGCTTTTCTCTCCAAGCTTTGATTTCATCAGATGGAACCGACATTCTAAACAAGAGGAAATTGCCGGATATTCCTATAGGTGTTGGATCTATCCAAGAAAGAAGTTGTCCATTGCGATACGAATATTTGGACAGAAGAATCGACAACCTTGTAGGTTCGATACTACTCCAAATTGCTTGACTGTAGTGCATCGTACATTCATGAAGATGTTGTTGCAGAGCTCCTGGTTCATCCACACTTGTGATTACATTAACGGCAGATACTTCGAACGTATCCATAGGAAAATATACTGGCACATCAATCTCGCCAGGTAATGTTTCGTTTTTACTGTTAGTATAACTAATTTTAAGTCGTAGCCGTGCTTTCAATGCAGTATGCTCTTCTTCTGGATTGTCTGGATTGACTGGAGGTCGAGAAACTCGGATCCCTTTAATATCATTCAAATTTTTTTGTATGTTTGTCCCAGGTGTAACAGCACTTACGATACTGCCATCAAGTAAATATAGCTTACAACCTACACTTGGTTCACCGGCATTCGTGGAGAAGACAATTTCATTCACGACAATATTGGATTTTGGAAAGGTTAAACTTCCGAATCGATCCAAGACTGAATTATTAAATAACGTATCAAGTTGACTAATATTATCGATATTCCAAGAATCGTTCCCTAAGGCAATAGGATCCGCTTGAAGGGTTACCGTATTGGGCAAGGACACTAACATGTTCCGAACCCAAGGAAGTAACGCCACACTTGCGAGAACATCCCTAAATTGGTCAATTATTCCCCAATTACCTGCAAAGTCAATGGGTTGCATTGGGATAAATAAGACTTTATCTACATTCTCTACCTTCATAACAGTCTTATACACTTGCACAACTTCGTAATATTGAATCGTCATCGCATGCATGTGATTATAGTTCGTAATCACTCTTGTTTGTACGGACTCATGCTCTTTTTGTTGAGACTCTTTTACGATTGTTGCTCTCCGGCTGCGAGTAGATAATGCACTCTGATGTGTACTGTCTGTCAACCTATTCAGCATGGTGGAAGAAAGATCACTAATATTTTTCGCTGAGGTGTGTGTTGTTGCATTCGTTCTCGTTCGATTTCTTGATGAGGTTTCCGAGCCAATGGATGGCCGTAAGGATGGACTTATTAATCGTCCGACCGACGATACCGCCCCAGTAAGTGCACCAACGGCTCCCGAAATTGCACCGCCGAGATCACCCAGTCCCCCTATACTTCTAAACATATTGTCATTACTCCGCAATCCAAGTCCCGACAGTCCGCCAGCTAATCCACCTAATCCACCTAATCCACCTAATCCACCTAAAGCGCCTAAAGGATTTAGTCCTGGTAAATTGATTCCACTTTCTGCGTTACCACTAGATAGGCTGTCTGAATCAGCTGTGGATCTTTGAAAACCAGTGCTTGCATCACGCCTTACTGATTCAATTACCTCACTGATGGCGCGGTTGCGAACAAAGGTGTTATTGACCTCTTCATTCTGATCAATGGATTCGGAAACATTTGTTCGAGATTGTCTTGACCAGTCGATGATCGCGATTTTCGTGCTTTCTCCTGGTGCCAGTGCCACACTGTGTAGCAGTTGCCCTAGGGTAACCCCCTCAGTAAACCAGCTTTGCGAATATTTAACAATCGCTCCTTCCCGCGGACTCATACATAACTCTTCGGAATCGATTTTTACTGTTACATCCAAACATGATACTAATTCTTTGTTTTTATTTTTATCTATATGTTCATCTTCGAAATCATCAAGAAAAATCGTATTGTATGTTACTTTTTCAGCCGGATAAATACCCGAAGCAGGAATAAGATCTGCAGGAGCCTCATGGTCTTTTTGATTGGTTTCGATAATACCATAGACCACATCGACAATGGCCTGTGCAGCAATAAACGGTGGCCACAATGCCAAGTCGCGGACTTTGCTTACATCAAGAGTTTTACGAAGCTCAGGTCCTAATTCCTGGCCAATTCCCGCAAGAACTTCAATATTTTCAGAAGCAATCAAGGTAATATCGATTCCTTCAGCACTTCTGTCCAACATATCAGCGGGGGCGTATTCCATAGGGTTGTTGGTTGGGAAATCGACCATCTGACGCTTCAAGAGTCTGTTGGCATTCTTAAAAATGTTCGATAGTGCTAAATCGAATACCGTCAATATTTCCATATGTCGAAGCGTTTGTGATGCTTCTTTAGTTACTCCGAGCAGAATATCTGGAGAACTTTTAATCGCTTCTTTTGGACTTAGATGCTGACTTGACGTTTTTAAATACCTCGAAATTTCAATCAAAGTAACTGTTCCTCCTTTTTCCTCAATAATGGTTTTATAAGTTACTCATGTATTATGTGGTTAAAGATGTTCTTTATGTAAGAGGCGATTGGGAAATTCAGTAATAGCTAAATATTGCGGAACCCATTATGTATGCGATAATTGGAGTATACTGAAGTAGTTGGAGGTCCTGCTATGAACTTAGACCAACTAGAACTCGATGTTAAAGAAGCTTGTAGGGCAAGTACTTGCACTTTAAGATTTTGAATTCGCAATCAAAATCATGTTTAGGTAATTCAATTAGAAATCCATACTTTCTTCATTTCTTCACTTTGCCGTAATTAATGTCTATGATAATAAATTCCCACTAATAGTAATGTAACAAATAATAAAGGGCAGGCCCCTCTGATTCTAATTTAGCAGAAAATATCCTTGTCTTTTTTTTATTTGACGGACTTGTCAAGCCAAGTACGACAGTTTCTCTGAAAAGGATTCGTGAGCGGTTCTCCAGCCTAAGCGTTTTCGTGGTCTGTAATTGATCAAGCGTAGAGCGGTCTCCAGGGCTTCATCCGTGATTTGGGCGAAATCCGTCCCCTTGGAAAAAAACTCCCGCAAGAGGCCATTGGCATTCTCATTGGAGCCGCGTTGCCAGGAGGAATAAGTATCTGCGAAATACAGCTGTACGCCATGAGTGGCTCCCAGGCTGGCGTAACAGACAAACCCTTGCAGCGGTCTGCGGTAGCGGTTTGAAATGCATGGGTAGGATGCTGTGAGGCCGGTACACCAAAGGCATTCTCCATGGACAACGCGGTACGGTCAGGCATTCGAATGGCGGTGTACAAGCGGGTTTTGCGTTCGATGAACGTGGCTACGCAGCCCTTGCTTTTCCCACAGCCCAAGACGAGCGTAGCGAGCTCCCAATGGCCGAAGCTTTCCCGGAAACGAACCTCTTTCGGACGCTGAGAGATAGCCTTACCCACAGTGAACTTGCCGCGTGTCTCTGCAGGCTTCTGCCGTTTACCTTTGTGATGCAGGACGGTAAACACACCTTTCATCAAACGGCCTGTATACAGCCAACGATAGAAAGTTTTGAAGCAGACTACAGGCTGTCCCTCTTGACGGAGTCGTTCTACGATCTGCTCGGGAGACCACGTGGCCTGAAGCTTCTCTTCAATAAGGGCCGACTGCTGCGGTGTCCATTTTTCAGCATGGATAGAGGACTTGCGCCTTTGGACATAACTCTCCTGAGATCGCTCGGCGCGATATGGCTCCTGCGCTAGGTTTCGACGGAGTTCTCGGCAAATGGTGGCATGATGTCTGCCTAATTCACGGGCAATAGCTCTGGCACTTTTCCCCTGCTGGTGGAAGATTTCTAGCTTGCTGCGCTCGATTATGCTAAGATGTGTGTAGCTCATGGTGGATTCTCCTTGTGTGAATGAGGTGTGAGAACTTTCATTCTACACGAATCCGCCCATTGGCCTTTTTTTCAGTAGGTGTCGCACTTCATAAAAAGAAAATTAGAATCGGATTAGGCGCCTGCCCTATCCAGTAAGTTAATTAACAAATAATTGCGTAAAGATACCTTATAATTCCAACCGCTCACTACACTAAATAAGATAAATCAGGTACTTAATTGGAGGTGTTCTCCACAGGAACTACAAGAATCCATTACGACGTTCAACAGTTATTCGAAGGCTCTGAGTGGGTTGACACAGCAATCTCGTGAATTTCTCACTGGTATTCTTGAACGTGATGGTGGCAATAAAGTCGTTCCTATGCTCGTTGAATTCACAGAGCAGAAAAAATACCACTCGATAAGATATTTTCCGAGATGGACTTTCCGTATTGGATTAACTTTGGTCATAAGTACAACTTGTTAGATCAATTAGCGAAAATAAGGAATAACAGGAAAAATAAATAAGCCGTTTTGCGCTTCAGTCGCATTCGGCTTATTTTTTCATGCATATTAAGGCCCGTAAACGGTGCCGGTTACTCCTGTACCCATTCCTCCACCTTTAAACCTAACTTCAATAATGTCCATGACATCGCCTGTTTGTATAGAGACTTGGTCAATAAACCCTTGTTCTACACGACCTCTGTCTAGAGAATAATACCGAATTTCAGCGACAACTAGTATTTCACCTTCAGCTCTATATCCAACTTCATAAGTAGCAGCGCCTGTATGTTCTCTTACAGTGCGCCATGGTCCCCAAACCAATGGAGGAGCATAGGCTGAGAACTGAGAGACCCTTCCATTCCTAAACCTAACTTGATCGAGACGTTCAGATTCCACAGGCACAAGACTCATGCATTGCCTATTGCCATTATCAGCACTTAGATTGTCATTCATGTAGGATTTCCTCCCATTAATGAATCGTTTTTGTTCATACCCAACTTGTTAGGGTCTAAAGATGAGGCGGAATAAAACCTTGTCCTACTCTTCCCCCATTTGAAACTTGATAGCAATCAGTCTTCAATGAACTCATCAATGATCGTCTCTAGTTTTTCCATGATGGTGTCCTCATTTTCATACTGTAGTTCCATCTCTAACTTCGTGTTTCGAGTGTTTGGAAAGCTGTTGAAATCACTTTTGCACTGCGTACGTGCTTGCGAAATAAGAGCGTTGAATTGAGCCTGTTTTGGGTTATTGTAAATGGAAACAGCGCTCACTAATGAATCCTGATCCTCCAACTCAAGTCATAATGTTTAGCCAACACCATACTGTAAATCTCAGTTAGAGTGAACATGCACCAATCACCCTTAATAAGGTTATCTAGAAATCCACAAACTATGCATGACCAAGATGGATCCCGTGTTTGGCAGCATGATCATTTCGCTACTTAAGCATAGTGGCCGGATCTGCATCGCCTGTATAGCGAAACTCGTCACCTATTTTCCGTACTTCGTCTCCGTTATTGTACTTGCCGGCATTATTACCGTTTTCACATCGTTTTGCCAACGTCACCTTCATCTCGTTGGAAAGCACCGTGCTGGTCGTCACGTGATAAACGGCAAAGTAGAATGGACCGCCGGTTAACCCGGTTATCCTCCCGTTGCTGCTACTGTATTCGATACGTGCCCGGAGACGCGCCATAATCAGCTCGGGGCAAGAACTTGTAATATATTAGCCATCATTGTGGTGCACGTTCTTCGACTTTTGGAGCTTTAAGAGTTGCGGCTTCTCTCCGGGGATGGCCTTGTGTTACAGTTTTGCTTTTAACAATCATCCCTTGTAATTGTGTCATCTATACATCCACAAGGTGTGCCAGTATTAACTGTTTCTGCATACGACGGATTGTCAAGCCAAGTGCGACAGTTCCTCTGAAAAGGATTCGTGAGCGGTTCTCCACCCCAAGCATTTTCGTGGTCTGAGATTAATCAAGCGCAGAGCGGTCTCCAGCGCTTCATCCGTGATTTGTGCGATATCCGTCCCCTTGGGGAAAAACTCTCGTAAGAGGCCATTGGCATTCTCATTCGAACCGCGTTGCCAGGAGGAATACGGATCTGCGAAATACACCTCTAGGCCATGAGTGGCTTCCAGGCTGGCGTAACAGGCAAACTCTTTGCCACGGTCTGCGGTAGCGGTTTGAAATGCATGGGCAGGGTA
>NZ_KE384539.1:0-1160 GCF_000426545.1 Paenibacillus massiliensis subsp. panacisoli DSM 21345
GTGCGGAGCTGACGGCGGAGAAGTTCGTGCCGAATCCGTTCGTGACTGGAGAAGTGAGAGAGTCTGAGGAAGCTGAGGGAGTTGTAGGTGAAGCGCGACTGGCTGACGCTGGATCTGGCTCTGAAGGTGAAGGGCATGACATGACAGAAGGTCGAGCAGCTAGCCATGCCGCCAGCCATTATGAACGGATGTACCGTACCGGAGATCTGGCGCGCTGGATGCCGGATGGCAACATCGAGTACCTGGGCCGGATCGACCATCAGGTGAAGATTCGCGGCTACCGGATTGAGCTGGGCGAGGTGGAGGCTCAGCTGCTGAAGGTGGAAGCTGTACAGGAGGTCATTGTACTCGCGCAAGCAGATGATCAGGGTCAGAACCAATTGGTGGCCTATTATGTGGCTGAGCAAGAGGTGGGTGCAAGTGAGCTGCGCGCTCAATTAGCCGCTGAACTGCCGAACTACATGGTGCCATCGTATTTGATCCAGCTGGAGCAGATGCCACTGACACCGAATGGCAAGATTGACCGCAAAGCGCTTCCGACTCCAGATGGCAGTCTGCACAGCGGTGCTGAATATGTTGCACCACGTACATGGTTGGAAGCGAAGCTAGCGGAGGTCTGGCAGGATGTTCTAGGTCTAACGCAGGTCGGCGTGAAGGACAATTTCTTCGAAATTGGTGGACACTCGCTGCGGGCGACGACGCTGGCAGCCAAGATTCACAAAGAGCTGAACAAGCAGCTGCCGCTGCGGCGAATTTTCGAAGCACCAACGATTGAGCAAATGGCCGTTGTGCTGGAGCAGCTGGAGCAGATGACTTACGCCGCAATTCCGGTATCGGAAGAGCGCAGCTACTATCCACTGTCCTCCGCTCAGCAGCGACTGTATGTCCTGCATCAGCTGGACCCGCAGGATATTAGCTACAACATGCCATCGGTGCTGCATGTCAGCGGTCCGCTGGATGTGAAGCGGGTAGAGGCGGCATTCCGTCAAGTCATTGCACGTCATGCGACCTTGCGGACTCGCTTTGGGCTGGTGGACGGAGAGCCTGTGCAATGGATTGAAGATACCGTGTCATTCGAGGTCGAGTATGTACAGGCGCAGCATGAAGCGGCGGCAGCACAAGAGACCGTTACGACACCAGCAGGCGATCTGGATGCAAGC
>NZ_KE384539.1:3130-12765 GCF_000426545.1 Paenibacillus massiliensis subsp. panacisoli DSM 21345
TTAGTCGGTCTCATGACCGAGCGCTCGGTGGACATGATCGTAGGCATCTTCGCGATCCTGAAGGCTGGCGGTGCGTATGTGCCGATTGACCCGACGTATCCAGAGGAGCGAATTCGCTACATGCTGGAGGACTCGGGAGCACAGCTGCTGCTGACTCAGCGTCATCTGGCGGATAAAGTCGCGTTCGATGGACGTATGCTCGTCCTGGATGGGACGGATGCCGTCTACCATGGAGATGGCTCGAATCTGGAGCCATGGTCTGGACCGAACGATCTGGCGTATGTCATCTATACCTCAGGTACGACGGGCCAGCCGAAGGGCGTCATGCTGGAGCATCATGGTCTCTGCAACCTCAAGACCTACTTCGATCAGACGCTGCAGATCAGTCCTGCGGATCATGCGTTGCTGTTCGCGAGCTATTCGTTCGATGCGGCATGCTGGGAAATATTCCAGGCGCTGTTCTGCGGAGCGACGCTGTATGTACCGACTAGCGAGACGATCCTGAACTATGAGCGGTTCGAGCAGTATATGGCGGAGCACCGGATTAGCGTGGCGGCCTTACCGCCGACGTATGCGGTGTATCTGGAGCCGGAGCGGATGCCGAGTCTGCGGATTCTGTTCACAGCCGGATCGGCGACCTCCACGGAGCTGGTGTACAAGTGGAAGGATCAGGTGTCGTATTACAACGGTTATGGTCCAACGGAGAATTCGGTCGCAACATCCATCTGGCCGGTATCTGAGGATCGCCGGGCAGGGGAGATCATCTCGATCGGACGTCCGATGCCGAATCACCGGGTCTACATCGTGGATGCTCATGGTCATCTGGCACCTGTCGGCGTAGCAGGCGAGCTGTGCGTATCCGGTCCGGGTCTGGCCCGTGGCTATCTGGATCGTGCGGAGCTGACGGCGGAGAAGTTCGTGCCGAATCCGTTCGTGACTGGAGAAGTGAGAGAGTCTGAGGAAGCTGAGGGAGTTGTAGGTGAAGCGGGACTGGCTGACGCTGGATCTGGCTCTGAAGGTGAAGGGCATGACATGACAGAAGGTCGAGCAGCTAGCCATGCCGCTAGCCATGCCGCCAGCCATGCCACAAGCCATTATGAGCGGATGTACCATACCGGAGATCTGGCGCGCTGGATGCCAGACGGCAACATCGAGTACCTGGGCCGGATCGACCATCAGGTGAAGATTCGCGGGTACCGGATTGAGCTGGGCGAGGTGGAGGCTCAGCTGCTGAAGGTGGAAGCTGTGCAGGAGGTCATTGTACTCGCGCAAGCAGATGAGCAGGGACAGAACCAACTGGTGGCATACTATGTGGCTGAGCAAGAGGTTGGTGCTGGGGAGCTGCGTGCTCAATTAAGCATTGAGCTGCCGAACTACATGGTGCCATCGCACCTGATCCAGCTGGAGCAGATGCCACTGACACCGAATGGCAAAATTGACCGCAAAGCGCTTCCGGCTCCAGATGGCAGTCTGCACAGCGGTGCTGAATATGCAGAGCCACGCACTTCCCTGGAGCAGACGTTGGTATCTATATGGCAGGCCGTGCTGGGAGCTAAGCGGATTGGTATCTTGGATAATTTCTTTGACCTGGGTGGCGACTCGATCAAGGCGATCCAGGTAGCTTCACGCTTGCTGCAAGCTGGCTATAAGCTGGAGATGAAGGATCTGTTCCAGTACCCAACCATCTCATTGTTGAGCGGGCATGTTCATCAGGCCACTCGCACAGCGGATCAACGCACGGTAACGGGTACTCTGCCGCTGACACCGATCCAGCAATGGTTCTTTGCACAGGAATCGGCAGAGCCGCATTACTTCAACCAATCGGTCATGCTGCACAGAGCCGAAGGGTTCCAAGTAGCTGCATTGCAGCAGGCAGTGGCGAAGGTTATGGAGCACCATGATGCATTGCGAATCGTGTTCCGTCATACCGAGCATGGCTATGTGGCATACAATCGTGGCTTGAAGGAAGGCGAGCTATATAGTCTGGATATTGTGGACCTCACGGACATGTCTGAGCAAGCCAGTGTGGCTACAGTGATTGAAGACAGGGCTAATGCTATCCAAGGCTCCATGGATATAGAAAATGGACCACTGATGAGACTCGGACTGTTCCGTTGTGCGGACGGTGATCATTTGCTGATGGCTATCCATCATCTGGTCATAGACGGTATTTCGTGGCGAATTGTACTAGAGGATATTGCTGAAGGGTATGAGCAAGCCGCCCGCGAAGAAGCCATTCGTCTGCCGGCCAAAACGGATTCATTCGCGGTATGGGCAGAGCGCTTGTCGCAATATGCGAGTAGCGAAGCGATGGCGCATGAGAGCAATTACTGGCAGCGCCTTGCCGAGCAAGCTTCTGGATCAGTGCGGAGTAACGAGGAGCGTGCTGGAGAAGCGGGATATCCGCTGCGTGACAGCAAGACGGTGACGGTAGCGTGGAGCGAGCAGGATACGCGCCAACTGCTGCAGGATGCGCATAGAGCTTACAATACAGAGGTGAATGACCTCCTGTTAACGGCACTTGGCACTGCATTGCACCGCTGGAGTGGTCAGCAGAGAGTACTGGTCAATCTGGAAGGCCATGGACGGGAAGCAATCGTACCAGAGCTTGATATCACACGTACGGTAGGCTGGTTCACGAGCCAATATCCAGTACTGCTAGAGGTGGATGGAGAAGCGGAAGCAGGTCAGCGGATCAAGCAGGTCAAGGAGAACCTGCGTCAGGTGCCGCAGAAGGGAATTGGTTATGGTCTTTTAAAATACTTGTCTGCCGAAGCAGCCAATTCTGCACTCCATCTGCAGCCTGAAATCAGCTTCAACTATCTGGGTCAATTCGATCAGGACCTGGATCAAGGCGCAATTGCTCTGTCATCTCACTCCGGCGGTGAGCCGATGAGTGAACATACGTTGCTGGAGCAGCCGTTGAATGTGAACGGTATGATCACAGCAGGTATGCTGACACTGGAAATACGCTATGACAGTAATACCTTCGAGCAGCATAGTGTTGAGCATTTCGCACAGCTATTGAAGGAAAGCCTGCACGAGGTTATCTCGCATTGCGCGGCTAAAGAGCGGAGTGAGCTCACTCCTAGTGATGTTCTATATAGAGGTCTCAGCCTGAAGCAAATGGAGCAATTGATGCTGGAGACGGCTGGCATCGGTGAACTGGAGAATGTGTATGCTCTGTCACCAATGCAAAAAGGCATGCTGTTCCACAGCCTCATGGAGCCTGAATCCGGTGCTTACTTCCAGCAGGCGTCGTTTGATCAGCATGGTCACTTTGATGTAGCCATTTTCCGTAAGAGTCTGGATCTGTTGACTGGTCGCCATGAGGCGCTGCGTACGAACTTCCGTATGTTCGAATTGGAACAGCAGCAGGAGCCATTACAGATGGTATTCCGTCACAAGTCGAGCGATCTCACTTATGAGGATCTACGGGCAATGGACACTGCACAGCAGCAGGCGTATATTCGGGCGTTCAAGCAGCAGAACCAGGACCGAGGCTTCGATCTTGCCAATGACTCGCTCATGCGAGTGCACGTGCTTCATACGGATGAAGAGGCATACCATCTGGTCTGGAGCTTCCATCATATTGTGATGGATGGCTGGTGCTTGTCACTTGTGACAAGCGAGGTGTTCGGCACATATTTTGCGCTGCTGGAGCATAAGCAGCCACAACTGCCTGCGATTACACCTTTTAGCGAGTATATTGAATGGCTGGAGCGTCAGGACGAGCGTGCGGCAAGGGACTATTGGAACGGCTATCTAGCTGGATTTGAGCAGCAGACGCTATTGCCTGGCAGTAAGTCCGCCCTTGAGGGACAAGAAATATCAAGCAGCCTTGCCCAGGATCATGCCATGACATTGGCGGGTTCAGCTTCAGCGATGACGGAAGAATCAGCAAGCACAAGGATGCATGGCGGGTTGGCTATTGATGAGCAGAATGCCCATGCTTCCGAGTATGTGTCTGAGTATGTATCTGAATATAGGTCTGAGCAGATAACGGTTGATCTTGATCGCACATGGGGCGACGCCTTGTATCGAATCGCGAAGCAACAGCAGGTGACAATTAATACATTGATGCAGAGCGTATGGGGCGTGATTTTGCAGAAATATAACAACAATGAGGATGTTGTATTCGGTAGCGTGGTATCAGGACGTCCGACGGATCTGCCTGGCGTGGAGAATATGATCGGCTTGTTCATTAATACGATTCCGGTACGCATTCACAATGCTCGTAATGCTACATTCACTGAGATTATGCGGAATACACAGGAGCAGGCACTGGCCTCAGGGGCCTATGACAGCTTCCCGTTGTATGAAATCCAGGCGCTAACCGAGCAGAAGCAGCAACTGATTAATCATATTATGGTCTTTGAAAATTATCCGGTAGAGCAGCAGGTGGAGCAGCAAGTAGATCAGATGGGTGAAGTACGCTCATCAGCCTTTGCAATCAGCAATGTTGAGGTGGTCGAGCAGACGAATTATGATCTGGATCTGGTTGTCATGCCGGATGAGCTCTTCCGCATCATGTTCCGATATAACGCGAATGTATATGATCGTGCTGCAGTTGAGCGTATGCAAGGGCATCTACTGCAAGTGCTGGAGCAGATTATTGCGAATCCGCATATCCGTGTAGATGAGCTTGCCTTGGTAACCCCGGCAGAGCAAGCGCATCTCATCGAGGTGTGGGGCGATACCGCAGCACCATATCCGCAGGAGGAGACACTTAGCAGTCTGTTCGAGCAGCAGGTACTACGTGCGCCGGAGCAGGTGGCTGTCATCTGTGGAGAGCAATCGTTGACCTATGCGGAGCTGAATGAGCGTGCGAATCGTCTGGCACGTACCTTGCGTACGGAAGGTGTTGTAGCAGATCAGCCAGTAGGTGTGGTCGTGCAGCGCTCGCTGGAGATGATCGTGGGCATCTATGCGATTCTGAAGGCCGGCGGTGCGTATGTGCCGATTGACCCGGATTATCCGGCAGATCGCATCCGCTTCATGCTAGAGGACTCGGGTGCGCAGCTGGTGCTGACGCAGCAGCATCTTGTCGAGCGGTGGGAGGTGCAGTCTGCACAGTCGGGACATTTTACAGCAATTTCGAGTGCGCTGGGTGCAGAGGCTGGAATTGTTAGTGTTAGTGGTACTGAAATTGCTAGTGATACGGATGCTGGTATTGATGGGGCTAATGGTATTGGTGCCGTCGCTGGTATTGGTGCAAATGAGGCGAGTGGATGGGCAGACTTCGGCGGCAAAGTGCTGGTGCTGGAGCAGGAGGAGCTGTATCACGAGGATGGCTCCAACTTGGCCCCACTGGCTGGGCCGCAGCATATCGCGTATGTCATCTATACATCGGGGTCGACGGGCAAGCCGAAGGGCGTCATGGTCGAGCATCACTCGGTGATCAATCGGATTCTGTGGATGCATGATCGCTATGGTCTGAGCGCGGAGGATACGATCCTGCAAAAGACGACCTTCACATTCGACGTGTCGGTATGGGAGCTGTTCTGGTGGTCCATGGTGGGCTCGAAGGTAAGCTTGCTGTCCGTGGGCGGCGAGAAAAATCCGGAGGATATCGCGGATACCATTGCCCGTGATGGAGTGACAACAATGCACTTCGTTCCAGCGATGCTGCATGCGTTCCTGGAGTATGCAGAGCAGCAGCCACGAGAGGTGCTGCAAGCGAAGCTGGGTACACTCCGGCATGTCTTTGCCAGTGGAGAAGCCTTGCTGCCACAGCATGTAGCACGGTTCCAGCGCTTGGTGTCGAGCCTGACCGGGGCGAAGCTGATCAACCTGTACGGTCCGACAGAAGCTACGGTGGACGTATCGTATTTTGATTGCGAGCCTGGGGAGTCGTATGGAATCATTCCGATCGGGAAGCCGATTCAGAACATTCGTCTGTACATTGTCAAGGAAGGAACCGAGCAGCTGCAGCCGATCGGCGTAGCCGGGGAGCTGTGCATTGGTGGCGTCGGCGTGGCGCGCGGTTATCTGAACCGTCCAGAGCTGACGGCCGAGAAGTTCGTACGTGACCCGTTCTCGGGTGGGCGTGCAGGCTTCGGGCAGATGTACCGTACGGGAGATCTGGCGCGCTGGTTACCGGATGGCAACATCGAATATTTGGGCCGGATCGACCATCAGGTGAAGATCCGCGGGTACCGGATTGAGCTGGGCGAAGTGGAAGCGCAGCTGCTGCAGGTGAAGTCTGTGCGCGAAGCGGTCGTCATGGCTCGTGCCGATGAGACGGGGCAGAAGCAACTGGTGGCGTACTATGTAGCAAGTGTTGAGCTTGGTACGGCTGAGCTGCGGAGCGAAATGGGCCGCGAATTGCCAAGCTACATGGTGCCGACGTACTTTATCCAGCTGGAGCAGATGCCACTGAGCCCGAATGGCAAAATTGACCGCAAAGCCCTCCCGGCACCGGAAGGTAGCCTGCAGAGCGGAGCGGATTATGCTGAGCCGCGTACGGCGCAGGAACGGGCGCTTGTAAAGGTATGGCAGGATGTGCTGGGCGTGCCGACGGTCGGGATCCTGGACAATTTCTTCGATCTGGGCGGTGATTCGATCAAGGCCATTCAGATTGCGTCCCGTGTGTTCCAGACCGGCTATAAGCTGGACATGAAGTACTTGTTCCAGCATCCAACGATTGCAGCACTGGCACTGCATTTGCAGGAAGCAAGTCGGATAGCTGATCAGGGCGAAGTATATGGAGAGACGGGCTTACTGCCGATTCAGCAATGGTTCTTCGAGCAGAAGCGCGAGCATCCGCAGCACTTCAATCAAGCAGTCATGCTATATAGCGTGGAAGGCTTCCACGAAGTAGCTGTTCGCTCGGTAATGGATCAGATTGTGAGACACCATGATGCGTTGCGTACCGTGTTCCGTCCTGATGAATCGGGCTCGGTATACGAGGCTTGGACACGACGCGTCGATGAAGGTGTCCTGTATACCCTGGAGATCGTTGATCTTCGCGCACTGGAGAGCTATGCGGAGGAGTTGGAGGATAGAGCCGCTGCTATTCATAGCAGTATGGACCTGAGCGCAGGTCCTCTGGTCAAGCTTGGATTGTTCCGAACTGTTGATGGCGATCACCTGCTCATCACGATTCATCATTTGGTGATGGACGGAGTCTCTTGGCGGATTCTCTTTGAAGATTTTGCTGCAGGGTACGAGAGAGCATTGAAGGGTCAGGCCATACAGTTACCGTACAAGACCGATTCCTTCCAGCTATGGACCAGCGAGCTGGCATCGTATGCACAGCGTGTTACGACAGCAGCCATTTCTGGTGAATCAGGTGCTACTCATGAGAGTGTCTTAATTACATCATATTGGGAGCACATTGAGCAGGAGAAATCCAGCGTTGCCCCATTGCCAAAGGACTTTATATATGAAGGCTCTGTGCAGGCAGACAGTGAGCTGTTGTCCGTGGAATGGAGCGAGACACAGACGCAAATGCTGCTCAAACAGGCTAACCGTGCCTACAATACGGAGGTTAATGATCTGTTGCTGACCGCACTTGGCCTGGCCGTACATCAATGGACGGGTGCAGGACAGGTTCTCGTCAATCTGGAAGGGCACGGACGGGAAGCGATCATTCCTGACGTGGATATTACGCGTACGATCGGCTGGTTCACGAGCTTGTATCCTGTATTGCTGGAGACGGGCAGAGAAATGACGCTGGCTCAGCGAATCAAGGAGACGAAGGAAGGGCTGCGACGCATTCCACATAAAGGATTGTCGTATGGAATCTGGCGCTATCTGTCCTCTGCTGCAATCGGTGTAGCTGTGGCTGATGCGCAAGAGCGTACCCTTAATCCAGACCCGGAGATTAGCTTCAACTATCTGGGTCAGATCGATCAGGATCTCCAGCATAGCGGTATCACCTTGTCCTCTTACAGTGTAGGGGAGACGGAGGATACGAGAGCGCGCATGAATTACACGCTTGATATCAATGCGATGATCTCGGAGGGCAAGCTGCGTCTGACGGTAGCCTACAGCCGTAAGCAGTATCACAAGGAGACGCTCGAACGTCTGGCAGACATGCTGCACACGGCTCTGCACGAAGTGATTACGCATTGTGTGGCTCAGGATCGGCCAGAGCTGACTCCGAGCGATGTATCCTTCAAGGGGCTGTCGATCGTGGAACTGGAGCAGATCACGGAGCAGGCATCTCATACAGGTGAATTGGAAAATGTATATGCACTGACGCCGATGCAGAAAGGCATGCTCTTCTACAACCTGATGGATTCACAATCTGGAGCGTATTTTGAGCAAGCTTCCTTCGATCTGCAGGGCGAGTTCGACATCGCTGCGTTCGCAGCTAGTCTGGACAAGCTGGTAGAGCGACATACGGCATTGCGTACGAACTTCTACAGTGGGTGGAAGGATGAGCCGTTGCAGGTGGTGTATCGCAACAAAGGCAGCGAATTGTATGTAGAGGATATTCGTGAGCTGGACGAGAGAGTTCAGCGTGAATATATTACTGAGTTCACACGCAAGGATAAGCAACGAGGCTTTGATCTGGCACAGGATGCACTGATGCGTGTCGCTATATTGCGTACAGGGGAGGACGCGTACCGTTTCGTCTGGAGCTTCCATCATATTGTGATGGATGGATGGTGCTTGTCACTTGTGACGAATGAAGTATTTGCAAGCTATTTTGCCATATTGGCCGACAAGCAGCCACAGCTGGCGCCTGTATCGCCATATAGCCAATATATTGAGTGGCTGGAGCAGCAGAATGTACAGGCCGCTTCCGACTATTGGAGCAGCTATCTGGCAGGCTATGAGGAGCAATCCCGACTCCCGCAGGCTAACAAGCAAATCAAAGCCGGATATGAGGCAGACCGACTCGAATTTGATCTGGGTGCTGAGCTGACAGCAGGAATTCAGCAGGTTGCAAGACGTTATCAGGTGACCATCAATACACTGATGCAGACTGTATGGGGCATTTTACTGCAAAAGTATAACGGGTCGCAGGATGTCGTATTCGGCAGCGTTGTATCTGGTCGTCCAGCCGAAATCCCGAATGTGGAGAATATGATCGGTCTGTTCATTAATACCATTCCTGTGCGCATTAGCGCGCAAGGTGACAGGGTGTTCTCGGATGTCATGAAGGACAATCAGCAGCAATCCATTGCTTCCAATGCTTATGACACGTATCCGCTGTATGAAATTCAGGGCCTGTCAGAGCTGAAGCAGGACTTGATTAATCACATTATGATTTTCGAGAATTATCCGGTAGAGGAGCAGATTGAGCAATTGGGTGGCAGTCAGGCATCTGGCTTCCGAATTACAGGAGTCGAATCCGTCGAGCAGACGAACTATGACTTTAACCTCGTCGTCATGCCAGCGGATACGATTCATATGATCTTTGGCTATAACGCGCTGACCTTTGATCGCGTGGGTGTAGAGCAGATTCGGGGTCACCTGGTGCACTTGCTGGAGCAGGTAGCAGCGAATCCGGAACTTCGAGTGAATGAACTGGCAATCGTCACGGAGCCAGAGCGTAGACAGATCCTTGACATCTGGGGAGATACGACGGTGGCTTACCCGAGTGAGCAGACGATTCACGGCTTGTTCGAGGCGCAAGCGGAGCTGACTCCAGAGCAACCAGCTCTGTTCTGCGAAGGAGA
>NZ_AUFO01000049.1 GCF_000426545.1 Paenibacillus massiliensis subsp. panacisoli DSM 21345
AAGGCGCCCTCCTGGGCATGCATTGCCAGCTCCTGCTGGCCTAACGAGATTTCTTTGCCCTCTGGATTCGCAAAGGATTTGACGCCGGGGTCGGCCGTCTTCCGTGCATGGCGCTGAGCTGACGATTCGACGATAGCTCCAGGCGCAGCCGAACTAGCAGAAGACGCCTGGGGTACATTCGTCGAGGGCTTCGTTCTCACGGATTGAATGACCATCGCGTCATCCTCATCCTGCCCCGGGAAGTACAGCTTCACCTGCGCGCCCTTCTCCGGCATGAGATACCATACCTGATTGCCCTCGGCTGAATACGGGAACCACTGGGCCGCTTGTGGTGGCTGCTTATCCAGATCCAGATGCAAGCGCACCTGATTCCGGCTGACCTCGATAATCTTGCCTTCGATCGACGCACCGATAATGGTCTGGTTGTACCTCTTGGATACTCGCAGCCCTTCGGGAATGGCACACTCATAGGACCAGGTCATGAGTCCTCGTACCAGCTTCCCTTCTCGCCGGGTAATCACATAGACCTCGTGTCCCCGATGCACCTCATCTCCTAATTGCAGGATACGATCCCATTCGAACGCATAACGGGTATAATCCTCTGCACGTACGCTCGCTCCACGGTTCGTGACTTGATCCAGATAAGGAGCGAGATTTCTTTGCAATGTAAAAGGTACACCCTCCAGCCGAATCTGCTTACCCGTCTGTGGAATCCCGATCCAGATCTGAGGGTGATGGGACAATGTATTCGGAATGAGCGTGGCTCCCGCATGCGAGGCCAAGCGCTGTAAGAAGGCCCAGTCCGTCTCCTGATATTGCAGAATGAATTGCCCTGTAGCTTGCTTGCTAATTCTACTTCCCATGCTAAGTGCTTTGATTTAAACATGCAAAAAAGCTCATTCCTACTCAGAAGACAAGTTGGAAAGAGCTTTGTAGTTTTAAAAATCACCTATATTTCCATATATCTTTATCTTTTTCAGAAAATATTATTACTGCATTTTTGATTGGATGAAGACCTTCGTAGTCTCGAAAAATCCGTTTATTTCCCCATCAGATTAAATTTCATTACACTTAGCAAATGGTTCGAAAATCTTTAAACATACCATTTCCGGATTTACAATTTATCTATATCGTAAGAAGGCATATTCAAAAATCTCTCATACCATCCTCCTAAAGGAAAATGGCTAACACCAATTATCTCCAGTTCATTCACTCTAAATACAAATGCCCCTTTCCGTTCTAGTATTTTTAACAGTGGTTCATACACATAAATATACTCAGCGTATTCCGGATGATCATCTATATACTTAGCTAACTTTAGATAAAAATTACAAAACAATTCTACACCGGAAAATTTATTCATATATTCTATTGTTTCATGGCTATAAAACGTTGTAATATCTACCAGTTCTCTTCTATCACCCAATAGACGAGCAATATCGGCAAATTTAGGTGAAATAGGTGTTAAATTTTCTTTTTGAAAAAAAGAAGCCATTCTTCTAAAAAACTCATATCCCAATCTCTCATTCTCCGGTGATACTATTGTCCCTACCAAACACCAATCAATATTATTACTTCGAGATATCGCTTCTCTTAAAAACATTACTTTCACCTCAAACTATTTAATATTTAATTTTTTGGTTAAAATTATTGTCCCAATCATTATATTTCATTTCATCGGTATATGTCGGAAAGTTATTCGTTGGTTGTACTGCTCCCATTTCATTAGCTGCATCATGAGCATTTTTCAAGGGGTTTTTGCCATACTGTGTCCCATCCCATGTTATTGGATCTCTTAAAGGTAATGGACCAATTTTGTTACCATCTTTATCAATGTAGCCATTTAGCATTATATCTCTTTCTTTTAGTTCATGATCCGCAAGGCTTTTAAACCAATCTTTTTCTTTAACATTAAGTTCTCTTATTTGTGCTTGTTGCCAACCATATGCAATATCAGGATCTGCCTGAAAATATAATTTTTCATACGGTTTCCCATCTATAGATAAATCACGGATAGTTAAAAATAAATGCTCTTTCATCTTAGTAACTTGTTCAACTGTTAAACCCGTATTTTTAGATACTATTGGGACATCTTCTAGACCTACTTTTCTTATTTCTATATACGACCTCTCCAGAAAAGCATCATACCCATCTTTTGGAGGTGCAATGAAGGGTTTCATCTCCTCTGGGTCGGTTAAATGCTTAACTTCACCCGTCCCCTCAGCCTCTTCATCTTTTCTCCGTCGTTCCTCATCTTCCCTTCTTTTCGGTTCATCCTCATAATGATCTTTAGGAGGCTGCTCTGATCTCCTAAAACCTCCCGGACCATCGCTCTCCATCCGGGAAT
>NZ_AUFO01000050.1 GCF_000426545.1 Paenibacillus massiliensis subsp. panacisoli DSM 21345
GCCACGTGATGAGGTGTTCGCAGCACCTGCTCCTCGAACAGCTGATGAATGGCTTGCTGCTTCGGATACGCTGCTGCTGTCGCATTATACCTCTCCACCAGTTGAGTACGCTCTTGTGGTGCTACGATGTCTACACCAGACAGCTTCTCATGCGGATTGCTTACAACAGCATCAATGATCTGCAGCAGATGCCCAGCCATCCGTTCTATCGTAGTCTGATGGTATAGAGCACTTGCATATTCGAAGCTGCATACAAGCTTGTCATCATGCTCAGCCACATACAGCGTCAGATCGAATTTAGCTGCTATATACTCTTGTGGATAAGGCTTGAATTGCAACCCGGCAATCTCTCGCTCACTCCGCTCTGTATTCTGAAGCACAAGCATGGTGTCGAAGAGAGGGTTGCGGCTCAAATCCCGCTTGAGATTCAGCTTAGCTACGAGTTCCTCGAATGGATAGTCCTGGTGCTCGTACGCTTGAAGAGCCGTTTCTTTGATTTCTTGTGCGTAGTCGATGAACGACTTCTCTCCACAAGGATAGCTGCGAAGCGCCAGCGTTCCCACGAACATACCGATTAACCGCTCCAAGTCTGCATGTGGTCTTCCTGCGATAGATGTGCCGACAATGATATCCTCTTGTCCGGTATATTTATGAAGCAATGTAGTATACGCAGACAGCAGCACCATGTACAATGTGGACCCGGTCTGTTCCGCGATCAGCTTCAGCCCATGCATTCGGTCTGAGTCAATGTGGAAATCCAATTGCTTACCTTCAAAGCTTCGCTGTGACGGCCGAGGTGTATCGGTAGGTAAATCAAGCACAGGTAGCTCTCCACGGAACACATCCAGCCAGAATTCCTCCTGCTGCGCAATACGTTCACCGTGAAGCTCCGAGTGCTGCCATACGGCATAATCCTTGTACTGCACACGAAGCGCTGGCAGAGCACTTCCTTCGTACAGCTGGATGAATTCCTCTACCAGCACGTCCATCGAAGCACCATCAGAGACGATATGATGCATATCGAACAGCAATAGGTGGCGCTCCGGCTCCAATTCAAGTAGACCAACCCGAAGCAGGGGAGCTTGCTGGAGATCGAAGGGACGAATGAACGCACGGATGTGTGCTGACGTCTCGTCTTCTCTGATCTGCGCGTATTCCACCATAAATGGCACTTCATCCCTTACACGCTGTACAGGCTCACCCTCGACAATCTCGAAGCTCGTTCTCAGTGTCTCGTGCCGGGCGATGAGCTGGCGGAAGGCTTCCTCCAGCTGTGCACGATCGAGCTGTCCCTCTACCAGCATGGAGCCTGGCATATTGTAGCTAAGCTCACCGCCTTCAAGCTGGCTAAGCACGTACAAGCGCTTCTGTGCCGAGGATACAGGATAATAGCTACGCTTCTCTACGACAGGTATGGACACATGAGCTTCCTGATTCCTGCTCTCCAGCAGCTCAGCAAGCTGCCCAATGGTCGGGAACTGGAATACCTCTCGGAGTGTGAGCTGTCCACTCATCTCTCTGGAGATCCGTGCTACCAGCGTGGTGGCCCGCAGAGAATGACCACCGATCTCAAAGAAGTTATCCCGGATGCCCACGTTATCAAGTCCCAGCACGTCCTGCCAGATGGTCGCCAGCTGTGCTTGGGTAGGCGTCCTTGGCGGCTCCTGTTGTGCAGCATCCACCCGGGTGACTTGTGGACTAGGCAAGGCTTTGCGGTCAATCTTGCCGTTCGGAGTATGCGGTAGCTGCTCCAGCTGCACGAAGTATGACGGAATCATGTAGTCAGGCAGCTCCTGGGACAGCACCCCACGAAGCTCCTTCGCTGTCAATAGCCGATCAGCGACCAGATAGGCGCTCAGCTGCTTTTGGCCATCCTCGGCGGTATAGGCGGTGACAACCACTTCTTGTACAGCATCCACCTTCAGCAGCTG
>NZ_AUFO01000051.1 GCF_000426545.1 Paenibacillus massiliensis subsp. panacisoli DSM 21345
ATCCAGATCTGAGGGCGATGGGACAGTGTATTCGGAATGAGCGCGGCCCCCGCATGCGAGGCCAAGCGCTGCAGGAAAGCCCAGTCCGTCTCCTGATATTGCAGAATGAACTGCCCTGTAGCTTGCTTGCTAAGTGCGTAAATTTTAAACATGAAAGAAAGCTCATTCCTACTTATAATACAAGTGGGAATGAGCTCTGAACGTTTATCAAGTGTTTAAATTGTTTAACATGCTCATAAATAATGTAATTCTTACTTTCCTGCCTGTGATTGTATCCATCTCTTAGCTTCTTCTTCACGTAGAATAACTGGAGTATCGAGAGTACCGATATTAATACTAGATATAATTGCTTCTTCTACCCCCCTTAAACCTGATAAATCAGCTCCATGTAGTACAACATTTTTAAATGAAGCAACACTGATATCTGCATTTTTTAATATGGCATTCTGAAAATTGGTGTCATAAAACAGACAAGCAATCAAGTTAGCATTTGTTAAATCAGTATCACGGAAAATTGCTTCATAGCAATCTGCCTTGGCTAGCTTTGTATTCTGCATATAAGATTTTGAAAAATTAGTATACGACAGGTCTGCTTTATAAAAATTTGCTCCATATAAGTTGGCAGAGATAAACTTCGAAGAACATAATACTGAATTATGAAAATCACTATTCTGTAAATTCATAGAGTTAAATATACATTCTGTAAAATATGCTTGATCTAAAGAATAATTTCTTAAATCAATGTTCCTTAGATCAATTTCATCTAACCCCAACTTCTTCCCTTGTTCTCCGACAGTATCCACCCATAATTTATGTTTCTGGAGTTGGTCAATAATGTTGTCAAAATCACTCTCCAAAATGATCATGCCTCCTCACGTAGGATACCATATAATACGATCAGCAATTCCATCTTCCTCAATCGCCTTTCTTAATTGTTGAATATGTTCGGGTACTAACTCTCTCGTATCAATTATGACACTATTCCCTTTTTCAAACTCACCATAAATCTTGTCCATTGCTCTTTTAACTGTAAACGCTCCTTTTTTAGGGCTAGTATGACCATGGGGATACGATTCAAAACTCTTAACGTCCCACTTTATTCCTGTAGTGATGTCAATAAGGTCACTACCTTTATCGGCTTGAGGATCACGAACAATGCGCCCTAAAACACCCTGCTCTTCTAAATCAAGCCCAACTTCTCTTTCTTTAATTCCTTGTTCTTCGATTCTACCAGCATGAGATGGGTCACGAGCCAAGTCATCCAACTCTTCTTGAGTTCTTCCTCCAGTATATTTTCCGTTTTTATCATAAAGGTTAGGTCTACTACCTTCACCCGTCCCCTCAGTCTTATCTTCCCTTCTTTTCGGTTCATCCTCATAATGATCTTTAGGAGGCTGCTCTGATCTCCTAAAACCTCCCGGA
>NZ_AUFO01000052.1 GCF_000426545.1 Paenibacillus massiliensis subsp. panacisoli DSM 21345
TGAAGTGCACCCCTTAGAATAGACATTGGAAAAACCCCTTGGTTTAACCGATGAATTTCTAGGGGGTGCATTTTTAATGGCTATTAAAGGTCAAAAGTTTAAGACGTATTCCGAGGAACTCAAGGTGGAGGCAATTCGCCTGCACGTAGAGGAAAAGTGGACGTATCGGCAGATCAACGATCATTTCGGAATCCAAGATCAGGGTCGGATGAAGCGTTGGATGCGAAAATACCGTGAGAAAGGTGAGTTTGGTCTATTGGATCAACGAGGAAGGCGGAAAGAATATTTAGATCAGGAGCGATATGTTCAGCAGTTGAAACGGGAGAATACGATGCTAAAAAAGTGTTTGGAAATCTGGATGCGGGAGGGAAAGAACAGCGCTTCAAGCTCATTGAGCAAGCAGCGGACATCGGCCAAGTAGCTGAATACTGCCAACTCCTTGGCGTCTCTAGAAGTGGTTACTACGCATATTTGAAGCGGAAGAACAACGACCCAGACGCCGGTGCTAAACGACTCATCCGCACGGTGTATAAACGCTACGAAGGAAGGTATGGCTACCGGCAGATCCAGCTGTTCTTGTGGCAGGATGAAGGTGTATGGATGAATCACAAGAAGGTGCTGCGCCTTATGCAAAAGCTCGGTCTTCAAGCCAGCATTCGCCGGAAACGTCGATTTAATATGACATACCAGGCTGCCGAGCGTGTAGCTGATAATCTGCTTAAGCGAAATTTCACAGCCGAAAAACCAAGCCAGAAATGGGTGACGGATGTGACTCAATACCGGGTAGGCGAACGCTGGTTGTATCTCTCAGCAGTCAAAGACCTATTCAATAACGAGATTGTGGCCTACCAACTTAGCGAACGTAACGACAATGAGCTGGTCCTCCAGACCTTTGCCAAGGCATTTGCAAAGCAAAAAGACGTGACCGGATTGGTCGTTCACAGCGACCAAGGGTTCCAGTACACGTCTCATGCTTACCACGACATGCTGCCAAAGGTTGGCGCCCAAATCAGCATGTCTCGCCGGGGCAATTGCCTAGACAACGCCTCCATGGAGAGTTTCTTCTCGCATCTCAAAACGGAAGGACTCTATCCCTATGATATACGAAATCTGGCAGAGGCACAAAGACGAATTGAGAAATACATACGTTTTTACAACCGAAGACGACCACAGCGTAAATTAAACAAACTGACGCCGGTAGAGTACCGACGCCAGTTTCTAGCTTAGGTGTTTTTTCAATGTCCACTAAATGGGGTCTTGACCA